>CAXXTH010000024.1:0-41585 GCA_963668025.2 Candidatus Hydrogenedentota bacterium | reverse complement strand
CCGTGGAATGGGCATACGGCAGCGATCCTTACGACCCAGCGAGCATGCCATTGCCGATGAAGCGGTGGCCTCTGGCAGTTCTGCTACTCACCGGAATAATTGTCATCATGCTCCGGGGATACGGGCCTCAGAGCAATAGAAATACGTAATAGTTGTCGAAGTAATCCTGACACCTATTTCAAAAAAAGGGGATATCCAGTCAAGGATCATCCCCTTTTTTCATTCATGCTGAAATTTTCATCTTGACATCCCATCAGAAATGAGGTACATTTGCAACGTACTTACACGTGTAATCTAAATCGCGTGCGCTTGCTGCATTTGTTCGCGTGAGATAGAAAGCATTATTTGTGCGCTTAGTTTAGAGAAATTACTTAGCTATCGCTTTCTTTGTTCTGAATGAACAAGCTGAGCAACGCCATGTTTCAACGGCGAAGGCTGAGAGTGGTTTGGAAATGGCTTAAAAGATGGGGTATGTTATTTTTCTTGACAGATAGCGCCTATGTAGTGAGGTTATAGCAACTATAACTATATCTGTACACAGTTTTTACATAACGAAATCACATTAACCATACGCCAGGAGAGTCGTAATGAAAATCAACCCTAAACTTAGTCTCATACCACATTTCCTGTTAGGCCTATTCCTATTTTGGGCGGCATGGAATATGGGGTGGGTAGAAAACGCCTCCGCGTCCAATCTTTTAGCGGCTCAACTCCTGGAAATGCCCTATAAGGAAGTTCAAGAGAATGGAGGCCTGGCGTTATTACAGCAAGATTATGAACAACTCGAAATTAACCAGTCTATCCTGAAGACTCCGCTAAAGGTCGGCGAGCAGATTTATGATAACGGCTTGGGAACTCATTCGATCAGCCGTATTCGGGTATATCTTCCGGATCAAGCCACAGGGTTCCAGGCATGGGTTGGCGTCGATAATAATCCGGCGACCACCCACGGCATGGGTTCGGTGGTTTTTGTTGTCAAGACCGTCGAGCAGGAATTGTTTCGTTCTGAAATATTGCGTGGAGGCGGCAAGGCAGTTCGCATCGACATTAAGCTGCCTCATTCCAAATATGTCGATCTCATTGTAGAAAATGGCGGTGATGGGCCTGCATGCGATCATGCCGACTGGGCGGATGCAAAGCTCATCCTGGAGAAAGGGGATATCATGCACTTAGCCCAGCTACCCATGCTTAAGGCCACTTCTTTCGAATCCGCTTATCCCTTTTCGTTTAGTTATGACGGAAAATCCAGCGATCAGCTTCTCGCTGGATGGAAAAAAGCATCGACAATCAAGGAGTTGGATGAGGACCGGACGCAACATTTGATTACTTGGACCGAGCCAGGCGGCGGGATGCGGGTCATTTGGGAAGCGATTCAATACAACGATTTTCCTGCCATGGAGTGGGTGGTATCGTTCGAAGGAGCTGGAAAACGTGATACGGCGCTCGTGGAAAATATCCAGGCCATGAACCTGACGATATCCGAACCTATGGATCCACAAACGCCCTATCGCCTTCATCAAATGAGCGGCACATTATTTGGAAATGGACACGACATGTTCGTGCCATCTGAAGTCACTCTGGGCAAGAATACCACCAATGTTCGGTTGCACTCCGATGGCGGCGCGTCATCGGCTACAAATTTCCCGTTTTACCGCGTCCAGACTGGCCAAGGCGATCTGATGGTGGGTATTGGATGGACCTGTTCATGGGAATCGCAACTCACGTGTGCCGATGGATTGAACCTGAACCTAACCGCGGGAATGCAGAAAACCCATTTCTTGTTGCATCCAGGCGAGAAGGTCCGCATGCCGCGCATCCTGGTGTTGAAAGCGGATGCTGAACAAGGCGATGCGCGCTCCTTATTCCGGCGGCTTATTTACACGCATTATGTTCCGGACCGCGAGAAAAAGCCGATCCTGCCCCCTGTTTATTGTAATACCTGTTTTACGGAAGGCGGAGGCTGGCTGGGTGATGCAAATAATGAAGCAAACCAAGCATCGCTTATCCATGCCTACGGCAAACTGGGCGCGGATCTGGTGATTACCGATGCCGGATGGATGGAGGGTGAGAAATCCTACCTTGCCCGGCTTGGAAACTGGCAGGCCATGCGCAAAGACAATTATCCATTGGGTATCGCACCGCTGGCAAGCGCGGCACACGAGGAAGGCATTCAATACGGCCTCTGGATGGCGATTGAATTCGTGGCCGAAGGCACCTGGATTTATAAGAATCATCCGGAATGGCTAATTGATTACAACGTCATCGGGATCGAGAACCGAAAATATTGCCTGCTCAATCTAGGTCTTCCGGAAGTGCAAGACTGGATCTTCGAGACAGTTAAAAGCTACATGGATCATCCCGGTTTCGGAGTCTTCCGAATCGATTGGGGCGGACTAGGTGTCGATCCCTTCGAGTTCTGTGCGCGGGAAGATGCGCCTGACCGCCAAGGCATCACGGAAATCCAATTTGTGACAGGCCTATACAATATCTTAGAGCGAATTCATCAAGCGTTCCCATTTGCATGGCTGGAAGGCTGCGCCAGTGGCGGGAATCGAATCGATATCGAGACCATCCGGCATTTCCACATGCATCAAAAATCAGACTACTGGTTCGATCACGAATACGACCAAGCCTGCCAATGGGCGTTCAACCAGTTCCTGCCCGGCAACTGCATTGCAATGCACTTGAGGAACATGGACGATTATTCGTTCCATTCAATCGTGGGGGGCTCCATGTCCCTGGGATGGAAAGCGGACGATCCTCAATTCGATTCGGCGCGCGGCAAGGAATTGATCGAGAAATACAAATCCGTCCGGCATCTGACTTTGGGCGATTGGTATCCACTATTGCCATATGCAGCGGCAGGAAAACATGATCAGTGGATGGCGTCGCAGTACGACCGTCCAGAGCTGGGCGAAGGCATGCTGGTAGTCTTGCGTAGGCCAACGAGCGCATACAAAACCATCGAGGTCAAACTGAAGGGATTAACTCCAGACGCCATGTATGAGTTGTCGTACGATACTTCTGGGGAAACGCGCCAGGTGGATGGCCGGACATTGATGAATGGCTTCGATATAACATTGCCAACTCCACGTAGTTCTGAGTTGATCCGGTATCGATTAGTCAAATAATCTGTATCTATTTTGGAACAATCAATAGGTGATGAGAGGTGTGAAGATAAGTTTTTTTGATGAAGCCTATATATAGGTTTATCTACATATTTGCTATAATCAAATAATATCTCTAGACATAAAATATGTCAACAGGATGGCAGCAGGTTTTTCTGGATGAATCTGCGCAAACGCTCCACCGCGCGCGCGGAAGCGGCGGCGGCGGCCTCGAGCACATCGGCGTGGCTAAGTGCCGCGGGCGTGCTGCAGTTGTTGGTGATGCAGGAAATTACGGCGGCGGGAATGCCCAGCTCGTTACAGCGTTGGAGTTCGGGTGCGGCGCTCATGCCGACAGCCGCCCCGCCCAAGGATTGCAGGGCGCGGATCTCGGCGCGGGTCTCATAATTAGGGCCAAGCACCCATATATATGTTCCTGTATGCTCGCATTCGGGCAGGCGGAATGCGGGGGTGAGGAGTTCGGGCGCGCTGGGCCACCAGGGCGAACCGCTGCGTGGCAGGAATGGGCGGACGTGCCCGGCGGCCAGCCAATCACCCACATGCATGTGCGGCAGGAGGCCGCCCGCCGCGTTGGTGAAGACGATGGCTTTCACCCCGGACGCATGCAGGGCGTCCACCGTGGCCGTGGCGTTCTTATAGCCAAGCCCTTCGTAGCAATGAAGCCGGCCGCATTGCAGCACCACGGGCGCACCCGCCGATGTGCCGTGCAGGAAACGTCCAGCATGTCCCGCTACGGAACCGCTGGCAAGGCCGGGGATCTCGGAAAAGGCCTGTTCATGATGAACCTGGTCCAGCAGGCCGCGCAGTTCAATGCCCGAGCCCGACACCATGCCCAGTGGTGCGGTAGGAATCACGCGGGCCATGATTCTGGGAAGAAGTAGCGCTTGTAGAGTTCCAAGGCATAGGGATCAGTCATGCCCGCCACGATATCCACCGTGCGCTGTTCCGGCGGATCAGCAGGGTCCGTATAATCGGGCCGTTCTTCTTGTTCATGCCATGCGCCCGCCTGGCTGTATTCCGGGTATTCAAGCAACAGATAATACAGTTCGCGCAGGATTTTTTTGCTTTTGCGGATTTCGCGGCCGATGGGTTCGCAAGTATAGAGATCGCGGTATAGATACGCGCGCAGCGCCCATGTGGCCTCGCGCACTTCATCCGCCATGGCGATGGCGCCATCCTGGCTGCCTTCGATCAAGGCGCTCACCATGGCGTTTATGCGCTCGGAAGAGGTGCGGCCGAGCCGCCTGATAGCGTCCTGGGGCAGGTCATCCATTGTGATCAATCCGCTGCGCAGGGCGTCGTCGATATCATGATTGATGTAGGCCACGGCGTCACACACGCTGACAATATCGCCCTCGAGCGTCGCCGCGCGGTTGCCCGCAACGCCTGCGAGAATCGCCTTTCCCTTGGAATGGTTGCGAATGCCGTCGCGAACTTCAAAGGTCAGGTTAAGCCCACGTCCATGGCGCGTGGATTCCAAGTGCTCGACGATGCGCAGGCTCTGTTCCGCATGGTTGAAGCCGCCCGCATACACCTCGCCCAATACGGCTTCGCCCGCGTGGCCAAACGGTGTATGGCCCAAATCATGGCCCAAGGCGATAGCCTCCGTGAGGTCTTCATTCAGAAACAGCGCCCGGGCCGCCGTGCGTGCGATCTGGGCCACCTCGAGCGTGTGCGTCAGGCGCGTGCGGAAGTGGTCTCCGGCGGTAGACAAGAATACCTGCGTTTTACGTTTGAGCCGCCGGAATGACTTGGTGTGCAGAATGCGGTCGCGATCCCGCTGGAAAGCGGTCCGGTACGCGTGTTCCGGTTCATCATTGGTGCGCCCGCGTGATTGGCTGGCCCGCGCCGCATGCGGGCTGAGCATGGCGTCCTCCCGCGCCTCGAGCAGCTTGCGAAGCGCGCCTTTCTCTCCATTTGATTCCGAGGGTGGCATTAATATGATATGCACTCCGTATTATTGCCTGGCGAAATGAGACGATTTAGTGTACACGATGGCGGGTAATTCTTACAGCAGCATTGCCAGGTACGCGGATACCGGCTTATACGAGAGGCAAGGTTTATTTTCACGCAAAGGCGCAAAGGTCTATAGAAAACTAACGACATATATCCGAATGGCAAACAACAATGCCATCGAAACCATATCGAGTGGATTCATTCGCGTTCATTCGCGTCTATTCGCGGTTAAAAGAAGATGGCCGTTTGGTTGCGTCCATAATGCCGTTGTGTCCTTTGTCCCCGTGGTGTTGAAATTCTGAAACACGACGAGCACAACGGACACAACGTATCGGAATCATGGCGCAACAATTCATTCTTTCCATTTCACCCACACGGTGATATTGTTGGGCGTGGCGTCCCAAAAGTTATTCTTCAGGTTGTTCTTACTGCCGTCCAGGTAATACATGAAGTCATGTGAGCCATGCTCGAAATATTGTCCGAAAGGAGGGGTGAACAAATAATCCATCTTTTCGATCTGTGCGGGAATGCCGTTCACCCATGCCTGGATGGCCTCGATATTTTTGTAGTCCGCGAAGGGCAATGGAATGAACATGTGCTGGTCGAAATAGGGCGTATATCCCATGCACCGGTTTTGCACGGCCATGAGGTTTAGGTTTGTTGAAAGCCAATAAGCAGCACACTCAGGGAATTGCGACGGTTCTTTCACCTGTTGTTCCTCTGGCGAAGTTGGGGCCGTATCTTCAGGGCAATTGCCCGGCCTCTTCTCCAGCCGCACTTCCAGAGGCATATTCCAGTACCAAGGATGATACAGCATTGTCCCCATGAATTTACCGATATTCGCGCCTTCATAACTCAGCGATGCCGGTTCGCTGATGAGTTTATCGGGATCTGGCGCTTTCAAAATCGAATCCAGCGGAAAATGTACCGGTTTTCCTGCAATGCCTTTCGTCCACTGCTTTTCGAACCCTTCTTCGAGCGAGCCGGGCTGAACAACCCAGTCCGATAGTTCCCGCTGAACGGGCTCCGATAGGATGTTGGGTGGAAAGGTCAATTGGAAATGCGTGCAGCCTTGCTTGAATTTACTAGGAATGGTTGTAAACGGATCTTTTGGCTCGGGATTGCGGGCCTGTACGGCGGCCACGTATGAGCCTGTTGGAAGCTCGACAGCCACCTCATATGTCTTGGACTGTTCATCCTGGAATTGCCATATGCCCTCGTCCGTAGGCCCGCCCAAGCCGTCAGGCAAGCCATACCAGCGGACGCCGCCGCGCTCGACGGGCGTCTGGGGCGCGATCTCTAGGAGCATCGTTGTTTTTGGCGGAACGCTCAGGCGCACCTCCTCATCGAAATTCCATCTGGTGCGCCCGTCGATCAACTCCCATCGTTCAAGGGGGAAGCGTTCCCGTATCATCCATGAAGAGCCGTTGTCTTTCAGGCCTAAGAGCGATCCGATGGACAGTGTCTTTTCCAAACGGAAAAAGTTGGTGTTGATCAACACCAGAATGCATTTATCGCCCGCATCACTTGGATGGGCATAGGCCTCGAGCACTCCTGGGGCTGGCGAGGGCGAAAGCACGATAAGGTTGCGCAATGCCGCAAAATTATCTTTTGCATACTGGAGCCATTTGGGGAAGAATTCATTCGCGGCTTCATATTCTTTCACGGTGAGTGAATCGAGGAAGCGCCAGGGCTGCTGCATATTCACATTCGGGCTAAAGCCGAAGAGGTTGATGAAGTTGTTTTGATACGTTTCGGCGTCCCGAATGAGCCCATCCCGCCAATTGGCGAGGAATATCGGATTCTGAAGCATGTATCCCGGTACGCCTTGCTCCATGAATAGACGCCAATACATGCGCCGGTAGTTTGCTCCCATTTGTTCATGGAGATTCACCGCCGGAATCGGCCAGGAGTTGGCGGGATCGGCCATGTAAAAATAATCCGCCCATTTGCCCATTTTTGGCATCCATGGCTCGTACCCCAGCCAGGTGTAGATCAGGAAATGGCCGGGATCCTTGGATGCATTCCTAAGGCGCTCATGATAATCCACCGCCGCTTTCATCTGCTTGTATAACGAATCATGCCCGGCGGGATGCCCATGGGCGGGGTCATGGCAAGGATTCATGATGAAAAAATCAAATCCCCAATTGGTCCAGCCATATTTTTGCAGCCAGGGGACATCCCGTTCGAGGAGATAATCCACAAAGCCCGGAGCCGCCCAGCATTGAACGGACGCCTGCCGTTTCCCGTCCGCGTCCATAACCGTCCAATCCTCACGCGGCCAAGGTTTTGGTTCCGATTTCCAAAAGAACCCCGTGCCGTAATTGCAAGGGTTGCCGGAGCCAAACGCCAGCCCTTCCCGTTTCGCCCGTTCGGATACTTCGGCCACCACGCTAAGCGGCGGCCGTTCCGGAAGAAATACATTGTGGTCTTCGTAGAGCATATACGAGTTGAAGCCCCACTTTTTGGCGAGGCCGATGTCTCGATGCAAGGTTTCCGGGCGGTCCATGGCGGACGCTTGCTCGCGCCGAGGATCCATGTCGTCATACGTCTGGTAGTGAAGCTGGGCCGTGCCGCGCCGGTTCGGAGCCAGGATTTCGTACATCCGCCGGAACGCGCGTATTTCGCCCCGGTCCGGATTATCGGCCGTCAGCACGCTCTCCGAAATAGCGCTATTCGCGGCCCAGGTGCCCTCGGCGCGCTCGAAATCGATCGCCACGCCGCCCCCAGCCCCCACCAGCACTCCATCCAGGCTATATACACCGACATTCAACGGCTCGGCGTTGTGGATATACCCCTTTTGGACAGGATCGCCAAGAGGGTATCCCAACCGCACCGATTTCGCATCCTGGTCCATTTCTATCTCGGAATAGGGGAAATCGACATTCAACAGAACGCCACATTTGTCCTTCCTCAAGAACGCGGCCAAGTCTGAACCGCTCGATGCGGTCTTGAGAAGCTTCAACGCATCCGGTGATTCATACACCCCATCCCATACACGTTCAAGAACAATCTTTTCCGCGCCCACGTATTCCAACGACAACTGGCGCGTGTCGAATGGACATCCATCGCGCAATTCGTATCGCACCACCGCCTTCCAATCGGCCGCCTCGAGATCGACATGCAATACCGCAGCATCGTCCTCACGGTTTGCCTGCACTTGCGTAACCTTGAAGTCGTCTCCGCTGATCTCTCCCTTATCCGTAACAAGGGCAAACTCCTTCCCGCTAAGCATCAACTCGGAGCCCATACGTTGATTCATTATGCGGAGCGTACGAAGGGGTTTGCCCGGTATAGCCTCAATCATTCGCGCCATATCGCCGTTTGAAAGCACATAGGCGCCCTCCGCAGGGGATTCAATGGTAGCCGCGGACGCCGAGATGGCCAGGCATGCATTGAGAACAGCCACAAGAGCAATCCAACCAAATCGTCTTTTTAACCTAGACATCATCTGACTCTCCCATATCGCTGTACCGGCGGGTTAGCCAAGGCCTATTCCGAAAGCCTTGGTGTGATTGTTTGAGATCGTTTACGCGCGTTTGTGTTCTAATGTACCTGTTTGTGCGCATTTTGTCAAGGGTTGCGGAATTTGGGGCAGGTTATATCGAAGAATCGCCATGAACAAGAAGCGGGAAGCAGCTCTTGAACGGCAAAATCCATGGAGTCCATCTAGGAACGTATGCAGGATGGCGAGAACGAAGCGGAAGACCGTGCGTAATGCATATTTCTAGTAGAATAATAGATAATTATAGTTATCTGCGTTTTCAGGTCCTAGGTATGATGCACACAAAAAACAACACTACACCTGTTTGCCGGGATGTTGAGTGATTACACCCCAACAACATGCGGAATTTGCCGACAATAAAACGCCAGCGCGTTTTAATATAGTTTATATAGTGCCTATTTTTAGGAACATGTCCCTTTTGACACATCCCACGCGCAACCGCAGTTGCTAGTGAGGCAATCGGACTCGGTATCATATTCTTTACAACTACACTCTGAACTTGCGAGTTTTGGAAGATCCGCCTCGTTCATTTCCGAGATAGCTCTTGTGTGTCTCATTGGGTAGCTCCTTTCATGGCGTGCTTTTACCCATCTTACTATTTTCTATTATCATATATTTATCAAATCGTTCAAGTGTTTTTTGTAGCAAGCCCGTGACATGAACAACCTCTAGGAGTCATCAGATAACAATCTGCCGGCATTTTTGCATCTGTCAAATACGCCCAATCATGCCCTCAGTCTCTCCATCCGTCCCCCACCCCGTCAACACCAATAGGGTCTAGGATTCAGGGTATAGGGTCTAGAATCCGGTCCCTAAACCCAAAACCCTAAACCCCAAACCCTATCTCCCCTTTGCGTCTTAGTGCCTTCGCGTGAGCCTCTTCAAAAACAAAAATCCCTGATGGCCACCACCACCGGGGATTCAGAAAACTATAATCTCATTTATTCATCTGGAATAAAACCGTATTTTTTATCCAGATAATCAATTCTTTCCTTTAACTCTTCTTGAGTCATTTTCTCAAACATGATGCCATTATCGCCTTCATATGGAGTCCGATGGGTATGATTCCCAACCCATATGTCTAACGGAATACCTTCAGGAAAGGCATTACAGCACATGCGATTTGGAGAAAGATGCCTATGCTTACACGCTCCGCATATATCACTCAAATCTGGAACACTTTCATCCAATGTCACAAGGCCATCTTTTTCGATATACTTACTCATTTCCACGTTTTCCGTTCATAAGCAAGCCCGATTATTTTCGCAACTAAATTCATTATATCATGACTTTCTATGTTTTGTTTTGTGTATGCAATAATATATTTAGCCCGAATACAGGATAGCGCAATAGGGGGCTACTCCTTTTGGAGATCCCCCGGTTCTGCCCTTGGACACTTACTGGGTGGGCAGGCATTTTTTTTGACATGATTTACAGGATGGGACAAGATTTTTTTGACGGTGATTTCGCTGCCATAAAAAAACGGGTTCGGGCAAAACCTCTAGCTTCATTCCGCCAAAGTGCTGCGGTAAATCTATTGGCGTTCATTCGCGTCTATTCGCGGTTCAAAAATTGGTCCAAAGCTAGATCTCTTGTAGATCGAGAGAAGGATACACTGGCACATCTGGAAGGGGGAGTTCCATAGCAGTAACTGGCAGTCTGGGGCGGCTGGCCGGTGTTGTAGCATGGGGGAACCCCGAGGCCCCCCCTATTCGATTCACCTAGAGATTACCCAACACATTGATTTTTAGAGTTCCAACTGCAGCCGCAATACGTGCTGGCTGCTTCGCATTCGCTCTGGCTTGTATAACTCTTGCAACTGCAACTACTCGAATCCGCAAGTTCTGGGAGCTCCGCTCTTTTAACTGCTGTCATTGTTTCCATGTGTTTCATTGAAGTGTTCCTTTCCCGGTGAGAGACATCCTTCCATTGTCACATTACAATTATCATAAAAGTGTGATAATGTCAATATGTGCCAAATATGTTTATCGCGCTATTTTACATGAAACCCAGTATTCATATGTGGCTCTGTATGGAGGAATGAGCAAAAGATTAATACATCGTGATCGAGCCGGATATGATCGACCGGTCCGCACCGGTGGCGCTGGGCGTATTATTTGCTTTGCCACAAAAGGTTTCGTTGCCAAGTACGGCCACGCGGAGGGCGTCCACGGTTTCCGGAGGCAAGCCATACTCGCTGCTCTTGCGCACCAAATCAGGGAATATATCCTTGACGTTCCGCACCAAAGCCTTGTTCAACGTGCCGCCGCCGGTAATAATGATGCGTTCGAGGTTATAGCGTGGCTTGATGAAACGCAGATACGCCCGTTCGATGCTCTTGGCCACGGCCATCGTGACGGTGGCCATGATATGTTCCATGCCTTGTTCGCGCCACTGTTTGATGGCGTCGCGAAGGTAGGTTTCAGGATGGAAGTCGTCCCGCGAGGCGCTTTTAGGCGGGACCAGGTTAAAATAGGGATGGCGCAGCAATTCTTCGAGCATTTCCTCAATGATTTCGCCCTGTAGCGCCGTCGCTCCATCCAGATCATATTCGCGATTGCCCTTCAATATAAGATGAATCGCCCCATCCAAGGCGGCATTGCATGGCCCGATATCGAAAGCCATGACATTATCCAGTTCGGGCGTGACGATGGTGATGCTGGCCAGAGCGCCCAGATGAAGGCAGGCGATGGTGCGAGTCTCGCGCGCGAACAGAAGCCAATTGGCATAGGCGTCATATGGCCGGCCCTGTCCGCCCGTGGCCATGTCGCGCGCGGTGAATTCGGAGGCCACCGGCAGCTTGGCGCGTTCAGCGACAATGGCGGGTTCGCCCAAGCTCAGCGCTCCTAGGGCTTTAGAGCCGCCACGCCGGGGTAAAAATGCAGCGGGATATCCCTGGAGAGCGATGAAATCCGGTTCAAGCATTGCTTCGGACGCCGCCACTTTCATGGCTTGCGCGGCCTCGGCGAATGCTTCCCCCAATTCAAAATGGAGCATGGCGAGTTCCTTCGCGCTCTTTTGCACGGCTAGAAGGCGGTTTCGCAAGCCTTTCGGATAGGGGAATTGGTTGGAAGCAGCCAGTTTGATATGCACGCCTATCCCATTGCCTTTTAAACGGACCAAGGCGGCGTCAATGCCCGTACAGGAAGCCCCAGCAGTAAGGCCAATGCCGAAACGCACCGGCTTGCAGCTCATTTCCAACCATTTCATCAGCACGGTTCTCCTCGCGTTTTCGATATCCAGTGCCATCTATAACAAGGCGTCTCTTACGCCATGACCAGCCTCCGGGCGTCCACGGTACGCCGGAAATCTTCTAGGGCGAAGAATTGGCGCTCACGCAAGACGAATCCCGACGCGCCAGCATGGGCGAAGATGGCCGCATCCTGCATGGTGTCCGGCGCATCCACGAGAATACGCGCTTTTAGGCCACGATGGCCAAGATAGTCTTTTAGAATGCGTACCCGCTCCGTGGTTTCATTTTGGGGCACGCCTTCGATGCTTCCCGGTTCGCGGCGCAGCAGCAAAATGTAGTCTGCAAAATCGAGCAGATAGTCGGCCTTCGTGAGAGGTGTGGCGGGCAATAGCGAGAGCCCCGAGGCTGCGCTGGCCGCCTTGATGAGGGACAGCGCACGATGGATATGGATCTTCGCTTCGACGGGAAGGATAATGCCCGTGCATCCGGCATCGAGAAAACGCTGGATATGGCGGTCCGGCTCCATCAACATAAGGTGGGCGATTCGCGGCAAGGAGCATATCTTTTTAGCGCCTGATATCAGCGATGGGCTTGCCCCGAAATCAGGCGCGAACGCGCCATCGGACACATCAAAGTATAACGCGTCGAATCCCGAGGTTTCGAAAGATTGATATTCCTCACCCAAGCGAAGCACATCCGCCCCCATGGCCGGGGCGCATAAGAACATTTTTTCCACGGCATTTTCCCTTAATATGTCAAAGACCCTCTATACCAGTATATGCATGATTATACGTGAGCCTTTAATGCGGCACAAACATAGGTATCGGGGTGAAAATCGTTACATAAGCTGAACGATATGGCGTAAAAAAACGGTAACACTTTAGCCGACTGAAGTAGCATCTTATATTTGGCAGTCCCGTTTACTCCTTTTCTCCTGTATTGATACATCATTTTGCATCTGACGACCGCTGGGGGCAGCGATCCCACACTTTTTTCTAAAAGCAATGCGTGGGACCGGTGTCCTCGCTACGTTCAGCAAGGCCCGCACCTATCGTTCACTTAAGCATCTTCGCTTGCCGAATCAGAAGCCGGCGCCCTCGCAACACCAACGCCATGCCTGTAATGAATAATACCAGGGAACTCACCCCCGGCAGGAGGGAAATTCCAAAAGGTTGAAAAATCTGGGGATGCGCCGGGTCGAACCGCACGGTGATATCGCCTGATTGGCCGTTGATGCGTTGCGGCCCTAAGCCTTTTTGATTGGAACGTGCGTAGATCGCGCCTGTTCCCGGTTCTTGATAGCGAATACGGTATTGCCCGTTTTCCTGCAAGAAGGCCTCGCCCGCAGCACGCACGCCTCTGATGTCCAGCCAAATCTTTTCCTTGAGCTGCACATGCTGGCCGATATACGCGCCCAGCAACACAAGGCCCACCCCGGCTATCAGGAACAGAAAAGGGAGAAACCGGTTTATAAACGTTTGCTCCGGTTTCTTAGGCTCTTGCTCTTTCATCGTGCGATCCCTTTTCATTATCTAGAGCGGCAAAGCCGCAATGAACAAAAATACTTTTCATGGACAGTTTGTCTCATGGCCCATGGCCACAAGTATCCTCTTCACGCTGCAAATCGCTACACGCTGCATATCCGCCATGACTGTAGCAAAGGAACTTGGCAGACTCAATTCACCGCGCAGCTTGATCGGCCATCAGCGCTCCCACTAAGCTAACCTTATGCCTATCGAACAAGGACACGCACTAGAACGATTCGACGCCGGACTGCGTTTGATGCGCCGCGAACTGTCATCAGAACCGGCGCTATGTCAAGCGTTGTTCGACGGCTCCGAAACCTGGAGCAACCTGCTCTCCTACAAGCTCGTGCCGCACCTTGCAGGCGAGGGCTGCCTCATCGTAGCCGTCGCGGGAGGCACGAATACGGGGAAAACAACCGTATTTAACCTGTTGCTCGGCAGAACGATAAGCCCCGTGCGCGCGACGGCGGCGGCCACCCGGCGGCCGGTCATCGCATGCAGCCCGATGCGTGCGGCGCAATGTCTGGAACGGAAGCTCGTACCCGAGTTCGCCCCACATGCATTACATGCCGCCGACGAGCCTTTGCGGCGAGACGCACCGCCGGATGCATTGTATGTTGTGGCCGCGCCGGAATTGCCGGACCGGCTGGCGCTGCTCGATACGCCGGACATTGACTCCATCGAGCGCGAGAACTGGGCGGTGGCCGAACAAATCCGCGCTGCGGGCGATGTCCTCATTGCTGTCCTTACCGGCGAAAAATACCGGGATGAACGGGTTGTGGCGTTTTTCCGTTTGGCGCATGCTTCCGGACGCACGGTCTTGTCGCTCATGAACAAGGCGGACCCGAGGGAGCATTTCGCCGTGGCGCGGAAACAGCTCGAAGAATTCCGCGCGGATGTCGGAATCGAGGGGCCATGTTTTGCCTTGCCCCACGATTTTTCATTAGCGGATGCGCCGCATGGAGTGGTTCAACGATTGGATGCGCCGGGCGATCTCTGGGCGCATATTCATGCGCTGGACGCGCCCGCCATCAAGCGTCGCGTGTATCAGAGCACCGTGGGGCACTTCGCACACGCCTCTGGGGAGTTTTTAGACCGTGTCGAAGCGATGGGTGCGCGGTTTGAATCCATCATCGCGGAATTCGATGAACGCGCCCGGCGGTACGCCCATGAATTTGAACCTGCGCCCGGCGCGGAAGTGGGCGGGCTTTTCCACGAATATGTGCAAAACAAGCGCGGCTCCGTGCGCCGCGTCATCGGCGCGGCCAGCCGTGGCGTGGTGCGGGGCGTCACGGCGGTAGGACGTTCCCTGTCGCGCTCGCTGTACCGCCGCACGCAATTGGAAGGGGCGGAGACACCCCGTGGCGATGCGGAGCTTCATAAAGCCCAAGTGATTGATATAGAACGGCTTGCGCGCAGCCTAGCCACGAGTTATATCGAGTCCGCCCATAATATTCAAGAACCGGGCGGACACCTTGTGCAGGAAGGCCTTGCCGGGCTCGATGTCAATGCGGCCATATTGGCCGTGCGCCAGCAAGCCTTGCGCTCGGAACACCTCTCAGAAGCGTTTCGGGAGCATGCGCGGCGCATGCTGGATGCCTGGTGGGACGATCATCGGGGCCGCCGCCGGGTCGTTGAGGCGCTCGATGCCATACTCGCCGTAGCGCCCGCCGCCATCGCGCTACCCATCGCTATCTATACCGGGCCAGGATTGCCGGAAACGACGCTGGCCATTGCCGGGCCGGTAGTCGAGCAATTCGCGGCCCGCGTGTTTGAGTACCAATTCGGCGACGCCATGTTTGATTTCCTCTCCCCTTGGCGCACGGAGCAGCAGGCTCTCCTCTGCCAAGCGCTGCGCGCCCATATCACGGCGCCAGCCTTGGCGCATCTGCATCAATACGCCGCTGTCCTCCAAGGAGAAACCTTCACGGAACTGCGAATCCTGCAGCGGCAATTATTAACGCCGCAGGTTTGAATGCCCCGTCATGAATCTCGTCTATGATGGTATAAACAAAAAGTAAACAGCGCCGTGCATAAGGCGCTATGAGGAAACAGCCATGAAGAGGTTAATGGGTATCACGGCAGGATTGCTCTTGGCCGCCACGATTGCGTTTGCACAAGAACCGCTGCATGCGCGCGTCAGCATCGACAGCGGAGGTTCGCTGGTGCGCGGAAAGGTGGATGATGATTGGAGTTACGCAACAGTCAATACGCTCATTCTGCCTGGCGACACGATTTGGGCGGATAAAAAGGGCGTCATGGAACTCGAAATGCCCGCTGGCGTGTTTCTGCGGCTGGCGGATGGAAGCAAGGCGGAAATCGCCCAACTGCCGCCAGCCGGGCAAGTGCGCGGCTGGACGGGTTCGTTCTATATCCAGCGTATCCGGCGCAGTCCGGGCGTTTTTACGCTGGACACGCCCGCATGTTCCATCGCCATACAGCCCGATAGCATGGTGCGCGTAGACATTACGAGCGACGGTGCCACCACGGTATCGGTGCATTGGGGCAATGCGGATATCGCCTCGGGAAGCGCTGCGGCTACGGCCTCTATTGGAGAAGGAAACCGGATATTCGTGGACCCGGGCATGCTGCCTTCCAAGCCCGTGTATTTTGACCGTACGGAAGAAGATAGTTTCGATACGTGGAACCGCGAACGCACTCGGCTCATCGCGCTGGGCGAAAACGCTATACCTTCGGAAACGCCCATCAAATCTGCCCCGATGGGCACGGCTGATTTATCGGCATACGGCGAATGGGTCTACATCGACAGTGCGCCGTATTGGCGGCCCACGGTAATTGTGGATTATGTGCCTTACCGCACGGGGCACTGGAGCAATGTTCCCGGGTGCGGCTATGTATGGGTGGGCGACTATCCTTTCTGTTATGTCACTTCCCATTATGGCCGGTGGCGCTATGCCGATTCGTACGGATGGGTGTGGACCTATCGCGACGAATGGGGTCCTGCATGGTGCTCCACCATGCAGATCGGCTCGAATTACGTTTGGTGCCCCATGGATATTTACGACAGGCCCTGCACGTACGGTTCCGCCACTTTCGTAGTCGGCGGCGTGGTCTTCAGCGTCGGCACATCGAGCTATTGCCCCGTCGATAGGTTATATTTAGGGCCTTGCCCCGGGATGCCTTGCACGCCGCAAATCGTGAACAACATTATCATCGCGGAAAATGTCTACATCTGGGATATCGAAGGGCATGGAAAACCGCATTACAGGCCGCCTTTTGACCGCGACATTCCGCTTACGCGCGATTATTCGCCGCGCCGGGCAATTCGCGGGCCTGAAACCTTAGACGGCCTCAAAGTGGCGGCGCGGGATCGCGCGGTCACGCTCGAACGGGAAGCGCCCGTGCGCCAGAACCGAAGCGAACCTATTGGCGTCGGGAGCGGAACCCGCACCCCCGTAGGCCGGGACATACGCCAAGCGCAGCCGCGCACTGCGTCTATCGATGCGGAAACCGCCCGAAGCACCCATGCCTCGATAGAGCGTGTGCGCCGCTCGAATCCTGCTGCATTCTCCCAAGAAGGCGGCGCATCCGCCACGAACAGGCGTCTGGAGCGGGCTGTCAACCAGCCCAGCCCACAAGATAGGCCGGAAACCGCGTCTACACGGCGCACTCCCTCCACGGATTCCAGCGGTTCGGGTGTCTCGTCACGCCCCATTTCAACGCCCGGCCAGGAAATCTCGCCTGCTGAGCGGAACCATACACGCGGAGCAGCAGGAGCCAGCACGGCCAATCAAGGACGCGCCAGCCGCGAGACGCAACCGTCCGTGACGCCGGACCGCACCGCGCCAAACACGACGCGTATGGACCGCAATACAGGCTCCGCGAACACGCGCGGCAATAGTTCATCTGGCGCAGCAGCCGCATCGGAGCGCAGAATGACTGTTCCCCGGACGCCTATGAGCCCTTCCGAGGGAATCAACAGGCCGCAACAAACCGTGACACCCACGCCGACGGTGCGTACAAACAACCGGCAAGTGACACAGCCTTCCGTTCAGCGCAGGCAAACAACGCCGGTGGTGGAACAAGCCAATCCAGTGCAACGCCAGCCGGTCAACACCTATACAGCGCCACCGGTGCAGAGAAATATTCCTGAGGTATCGAATGCGCCCGTAAGGCAAACTCGGTCACGTTCGCCCCAGGTGGAATCTCCGGTAACCATTACGCAGCCGGAGATCAGAAATGAACGGCAACAGATTAATGCTGCGCCGGAAATCGTGCAGCCTCGGCAAAACATCAGCGCCCCTACGATCCAGAGCAATAGAGAAAATAGCATCACCAGAAGCCGCGAAAATCAAAGCGATGATGCTGCCAGCAATTCATCGACAAGGCGTATGCGCGGGAACAGATGATAACGAATCCAGTGTCCTGCATGGACGCTAGAACAGGAGAATGAGATGAACGCCACGAAATCGAAACGCCTATTCCCATTGGCCATTGCGGCCATGGCGGCCGCCTCCATATTCGTGGTGGGATGTCCTTCCACTCCCGATTATCCCACCACCTACGAGGAAGGTTTTGAAGACGGATTCGCGAAGGATTCGTTGTATTGGGACGGCTATTACGCTGGCTACGACACACTATCCAGCACGCCCATTTATTATGATGTGAGCGGCATCCCGTACGTGACATCGCCCCCGTATGACGCGGGCTATTACGACGGCAAATGGTATGCCTACAATGACGGATACTTTGTGGATTACACATATGCCTTCGTGCTCGGCTTCAGTGAAGGCTACGACAACGCCTACTGGCCCGATTACCTGGACTTTCTAGACACCGACCAGCATACCGAGCTGGGCAACGGCGGCTGGACCGATGGGTATAATGATGGATTCACCGAGGGGCGCGTCTTCGGGGCGAATGATTACGAGCAAGGCCTGCCGCTGGACTGGATGGATGCCCTGCTGGACTATCAAAGCGGGACCGACCTGTACTTCCAGGAAGTGGATGTGGGAACCGGCGTGTATGGCCCTGCGGTGCTGTATGAATATGGCGTTGATCCCAACGAAGCCAAAACAGCGGGCAGCGTGCGCCCCAGCCATTTCACGCGCAGCCTACGCCCTGGCCCGAACACCAAAGAAGTTGATCTCTCTTCACGCAATATGTTCCGCACGCTGACCACCGAAGCACAGTCGGATCTGCAAGTGACGCCTAAAAAGTCCAAACGCAACGATACGCTCAATTTGCGGCTAACCACCTCCTGGCTTGCCCGGATTGATACCTATCTGGACTCCGAAGCCAAATCGGCATCAGCGGAATCACCGGCACGAAAACGGGCGGTGAACTGAATACTACCATCCGCCGAAACACGATATGCTCCCGGCGGCAAGTGGAAGGCATGCCCAGGCCAACTTGGGCTGCTCTAAAGCTTGCCGCCGAAAACTATTACCTGCAAATCGAGAATATCCGTCCTCTTCTCTTGGGCGCACTATGCCCCAGTGGTGAACGATCCGGAATCTTCACCACAGATCCGAATTTTAAACCACGAAATACACTAAATACAGTAAAAAACCACGCCCAGAGGACGTGGCTTTGCTTTGGCCACTCAGAGAGTGGCTGAGTGCTTGCACCCAAAGGATGCAAGCGTGGGTTGTGTTCCGCAACACCGCTTGGTTTAGTACTTCAATTTTAGCTGTTCATCGTGACGTTCCGCTTCTTCCTGGAACTTCACGTACTTGCGGATCATTTCTTCGTTAAGCCCCACGGTATCCACGCAATATCCAGGTGCCCAGAAATGATTGCCCCAATAGGGCTTCTTTTTCAAATGCGGAAACTGCTTGAATATCCGGATCGCCGTACGCCCCTTCAAAATGCCCGCCAGATCCGATATCGACACCTTTGGCGGAACCATCACAAGCAAATGCACGTGCTCGGGCTGTACATTCAATTCGAGCACCTCGCATCCTTGCTGCCCACAGAACATTTGGATACAGGTGTAGACCTCCTTGCCCACCGGTCCCGTCAAAACCCGGTAGCGGTATTTGGGCACCCATACCATGTGATATTGGCAATACCATATCGCATGTGATAATTTGCGGAAACGACTCATTGGCATCTCCTTCCTTGGTGTTGCGGAACAACACGAGTGTAGGGGATGCCGATGGGCTCAAACAGGCTGAGCCACAGGCCCTATGACCACGTCCAAAGGCCATGCTCTGGAGTTTCTCCATTTGGGGCTATCCGCTTGAGTCAAGTGGGCACAACATGTAGTATCTGGGCATGGAGAATTACCCGGAGACAGTCCTGGAGTTCGAGGATCGCTTTGCGACGGAGGTTGCCTGCCGCCAGTATTTGGCCGAGGTCCGCTGGCCGGACGGGTTTCGTTGCCCGAGGTGCGAGCACCCCGGTGCGTGGACTACCGAGAGGGGCTTGTGGCACTGCAAAGCCTGCGGATATGAGACGTCAGTTACTGCTGGAACCATCTTTCAGGATACCCGGAAGCCCTTGCGGCTTTGGTTTCGGGCCATGTGGTACGTGGTCAGCCAGAAACAGGGAGTGAGCGCGCTTGGTCTACAACGTGTATTGGGGCTTTCGCGGTACGAGACGACTTGGATATGGTTGCATAAGCTGCGAACAGCCATGGTTCGTCCTGGCCGCGACCGGCTCTCCGGTACAGTGCAAGTGGACGAAACATACATTGGCGGTGAGCGGCCGGGCAAACGCGGACGAGGGGCGGCGGGAAAAACGTTGGTGGTGATTGCGGTGGAGGATGAAGGCAGGCATGTGGGCCGTATTCGGCTTTTCCGGGTTCCCGATGCTTCCGCTGCCAGTCTAGGCTTTGCTATGCAGGAAATGATCGAACCGGGAAGCGTTGTGAATACGGATGGATGGACGGGGTATGCTACTGTGAGCAGCAAGGGATACGTGCATGAAAAAGTGCGGCCCCTGGCTGAAGTCGGCGACAACCTGTTACCGTTGGCCCATCGCGTGGCGTCCTTGTTGAAACGATGGCTTGGCGGCACACACCAAGGAGCAGTTCGCCCATCTCATCTTGACTACTACCTGGACGAGTTCACTTTCCGTTTCAACAGTCGAACGTCGCGTTCGCGGGGAAAGCTGTTCTATCGGCTGATGCAACAGGCCGCGCAGGTCGGCCCCGTGACAGGCGACGACATTCGAGGAGGGAAAAGGTGACTCAGACAACAACATGTGGTGTTCGCTTGAGTCAAGCGGATAGCCCTATCTCCATTATCAAGCAGCCGCGGCGCTTGCCATTGTTGCTCTGGAGGTTTCTATGCCGAGTGGACGGAGCAAATGGGGCTGTTCGTCCATCTCTTTTCTCAATAGAGTGATGAGAGCGAGGCACGATGGGCGTGTGGCGTGTTTTCGCCACCGTGGCAGCGGGGCGTATGCACTATTTCGTTCGGGGCCAAAGGTTTTTATGGCGGCCAGTAGCAATGCGCTGTAGGCGGCGATGGCAAGCGGGGGCTGCTTGGGTACGGCATTGGGGTTCCAGAGCTGAGCTTGTCCGACGCCCAAGGTGTCCTTTTCCTCGCGATGGTTGACTTCAATCTGCCAGCGGTCGAAGTAGATCTGGAGCAGCCTCTGTGCGGCGTGAACCCTGTCGGTACAAAGAAGGTAGGCTGGTTGCCGGTAATAAAGCTTACTGCTTTTCCGCTTGCGGTAGGGGGTGGGAGCGATAGCGAAAAGGCGGAGGGGAAGACGGCGCGCGCCGCCTTGCCAGTAGAGGGTCTTGATTTCCTTGTAGCGGACCTTGCGGCGTTTGCCGCCGTAGAATAGCTTCGTAGTCTTCCAGGGGATGCTATCGTCCTGGCGTACTTGCTCGGGGGTGAATTTTTCTTGGGCATAGAAACGCCGCGAACCCTCTGGAGCGCCAAAGCATAGGACTGCGTCCTTGCGGGCACGGGCGATGAGGTGGGTGCGGTCGCGTTCAGCGCCGAAGACGGTCTGGTTGCAAAAGCTGCCGTCGAGGGCCATGACCAAGGTTTTCTCCCTGGCGCCGACGGCGTCGAGGGATGCGCGCAAGGAGTCCATCATCGCCACGCAATGGGTTGAAAGGTTCTTCTCTTTACGGCGCTGCTTGTACGCCATCCACTCCTCCTCGCTTGCGCGCTTGCCAGGCTTCTTGGCGGGGGAAGGCTCCTCGAAACGCACGGGCAAGGCGCGGCAACTAAAGGCGCCGCCTTGGTGAAGCGGTACGAGAAGGGAGGCCTGCAGGAAACGCAGGCCCAGAATGAGATTGGTGTGGAACGGCGGGGACAGGGGGTCGCGCTGATGAAAAGCCTGGACAATGCACCGGCCGGTCTTGTGCAGCTTGGTATCATCGACGGCGACGCCTACAAGCGGGTCTTCACACTGGGGCAGGGCTCCTTCCCAAATAGGGTCGAAGAGCTGCTGGGGGTCCCACTTGGCGCGGCCGTACATGTGGTATTCAGCCTGCCACGGCAGATTCTCGCGACCACAGGCCCAAAGGGTCCGCGTGATTGTGCGCCGCCCCAAACAGACCAGTGACCCAAGTCCCTGCCGCACCGCACGCACGGTGGTGCGCTCTTGGGCAAAAGCATCGCGCCAGCGCTCGGTAACGTTGAGCCATTCGTGTAAAAGACTCATCGCTTGCCTCCTTTGAGTCCGAAGGTGTTCTTGTCCGCGCGGACAAAGCGGTCTTCCCGAGCCACCTTTTTGGTGAGGGAAGACACCAGGCTTTCCCGGTCCACCGTAATGCCGAAGACCGCATGAATGCGACTCAGGATCTCATTGACATGAAGGGGATGAGCGGCCCTCAAGAGTATGTCATATGCCATATCTACTTGCGACATACTTGTTCTGGGTCGTGGCTCCTCCCTGGATTCTTCCCCCCTACGCAGACGGCGCACCGCCCGAAGCTGCGCCTCAAGCCCTTTTTCCATAGCCTCTAGTGTATTGATTCATGCTGTTGCCATCTTATCCAGCCGTGCTCTTGCCCGGCGGACTTTGGCAAGAATGTCCTCGGCTTTTGCGTGCCAGACGAATGTTTTGGGGTCGGCGTTATGCTGTTGAATGTAGTCCATGATCGCTTGAACGAGGTCCTTGACGGATTTGAAGACGCCGCGCCGAATGCGCTTGTCTGTGATCTCTCGGAACCAGCGTTCCACCAGGTTGAGCCACGAACTGCTCGTCGGCGTGAAATGGATATGGAACCGGGGATGCCGCTTAAGCCAAGCGGTGACCTTGGGATGTTTGTGCGTGGCGTAATTATCGACAATCAGGTGCAGATGGAGTCCCTCAGGCGTTTCCGCATCAATCTGCTTAAGAAACGTGATCCATTCCTGATGGCGATGCCGTTGCATGCACGAGCCGATGAGACGGCCTTCGGCCAGTTCGAGCGCGGCAAAAAGGGTCGTCGTGCCGTTGCGCTTGTAATCATGGGTCATCGTGCCGCAGCGCCCTTTCTTGATGGGCAATCCGGGTTGGGTCCGGTCCAGGGCCTGAATCTGGCTCTTCTCGTCTGCGCACAACACCAGCGCATGTTCAGGGGGGTTGAGATACAGGCCAACAATGTCTTGCATCTTCTCCACGAATTGCTTGTCATTGCTCACCTTGAAGGTCTTGACGCGGTGCGGCTTCAACCCATTGGCCTGCCACACACGCTGAACCATCGACGGACTCACCCCCAACTCCTTGCCCAGCGTCCGGGTACTCCAATGAGTGGCGTTTGCAGGCTTGGCCTGCGTTGTGCGCTCTACGATGAGCCGGGTCACCTCTTCCCGACGCGTGGGCTTGCGACCGCCGCGGGGAGCGTCCTTAACGATCCCCGCCAAACGGCACTCAGAGAACCGGCGCCGCCACTGTCCCACCGTATCGCGTCCGATACCAAGCGCTGCCGCAATGCCTTTGTTCTCCATGCCCGAAGCCGCCAACAGCACAATCTTTGCGCGCAGTACCACGCGTACCGGCGTCATACGGCCTTTCGACCACTTTTCGAGCGTAGAACGTTCCTGTTCGTCCAACACGATTTCACATGCGACTTTCATCGTATTCATCCTCCGCTACAAGATGAATACCTCTCAAACCAAATAAGTTGCCTTAATTATAAATCAATACACTAGGATCGTGTCACGCAATTCGTCATTCATGGCGCCGCCCTCCTGCCTAGCCAACAAGATTGTAGCGCAAACGAGTCGGTATGTCAATATATATTTTCAATGACCGGCCTATTCGGCGAAAGGGAAGCTACGACAAAGACGATAAGCTGTGCGATGGCAAGAGAAAAAGCGTGTCCACCTCGCCCCAAAAAGGTAGAAACTCCAGTGACCGACGAGGGCGTCGGTCCCACACTTTGTAATGCAATCAAATTGTGGGACCGGCGCCCACGCCGGTCATTCTTCACCACTTGGCTAAAGTGTTACAAAAAAAATACCTCTCGATTTTTATATTTCTTCTCCTCCGTTGACTCAAGTAAAAAAGTACTCAAAAGCAGAAACGTCTCCTGTCAGAAACGTCTCCTGTCAGAACAGGGCTTACGCATCTAAATTCCCAGTAAACGTAGAAGGTATTCGGGGTCGAGTGCAGCAGCGAAGCGCTTGCCCCTGAGGAAATCTTTGTTGGTCTTGTCTTTCTTGAGGAGGTTGAGTGTAATTCTCCTCAAGGAGGCGAGATTCTGGGCGGCGTTTCTTGTTCGGGCGCGGTTGTCGTCTTCGCGAAAGATAATGTCTAGGCACCAGTGCAAATTGTTTTCCACGCCCCAGTGTCCACGCACGGCGTGGGCGAATCGTCGTGCGTCGAGGGGCGGGCTGCTCAAGTAGTAGCGCCGCTCGATGGTGTTCTTCCCTTTTTCCTTGCGGATGGACTCGACCATGCCGAAACTCTTGAGGCCCTTCCAAAGTCCTTTGTCCTCGAACCAGCCCAAGTCGGTGGATTGCCAGTATCGGCGGGTTTCGATGCGGCCATGCCCCTTGTCGATGGTCTGGTGGAAATCCATCCGTGTGGCGTCGGCTGTTGGCGCGCACTGGGTGGCGCAAGGGGGAACGGCGTCCTTGAAAAAGGCCTTCACTTCTTCTAGGGCGGTGGCGTGGTTGCCTTTGAGGGCCAGCACGTAGTCGGCCTGCCGTTGGATAATGTGGGAGGCGATATCCTTCTGGCAGCCCATGGCGTCCAGGGTGACGATGGCTCCCTTGAGCTTTAAGGCGTTGAGGAGTTTGGGGACGGCGGTGATTTCGTTGGATTTCTCGTCCACCTTGACCTGCCCCAGCGCCAGGCCGTGCTCGCAAGCCCATGCGCTGACGATGTAGGGGATGGCCTCCCCCTGATTCAAGGCGCGCCGCAGGGCTTTGCCGTCAATGGCGGCGACCTCATCGCTTAGATTGGGGCAAATGCCCTGCACCCATTGGCCGAAGCATTCCAGAAAGGCATGGGGGTCGAGGGCGGAAAAGACCCGGTTGAAGGTGTCGTGCGAGGGGATGCCGCCGGGCAATTCCAGGAAGCCCTTCAGCCAATCCTCCCGGAGCCAGCCGAAGCGCTCCATATCCGAAAAGCTCTCTCCGCCCACGAGGGCTGAGCATAGCCCAATCACCAAGATGTCAATGAAGTTGTGCCTGCGGGTCCGGTCCATGCGGGGATCAGGCAGGCCCGCGAAACACTCGATAATAGGCTTGGGCTTGGGCAGGGATTTCTTTTCAGCGGTCATGGGGTGCTCCTTTCATTCATGCGCCGAAGCACTGTTGACTCTAGTATATAGAATTCTATATATTAAAATCCATGAAGCACACCAAAAAGATGCAAGCATTGCTGGAGCGCATGGCGCAGATTGAGCGGATGGAGCGCGGAAAGCTCTGTCAAATGGGCGGGCGTCCCCACTTTAACCACCAGAGCTGGGAGAACGAGAAGAACGTGGTTCGCTATGTGCCGGCGCGCGAAACCGAGTTCCTAAAAGAGGCCATCAATGGCTACCAGGCTTTCATGAAGCTGGCTGAACGCTACGTGGACGAAGTCGTCAAGCAAACCCGCCGTGAGCGCGCAAAGACCTTCCCCCAAGCGAAAAATCCCAGGCCACGTTGACAGAAAAAATCATGCACAACAGGATAAATCGACTCTTGAGCACTATTAGATGCGTAAGCCCTGTCCTCCAGCTATGGCCCCGAGACGAAAAAATATGCCTATACTTGGTAGGGGCTGAAGCCAGGTGCTAAGGGGGAGCCTGCTCAAAGCAGGCTGATCGGAAAGCGCAAGACATTCCAAGCACACCGAAACCGGGATGGCGCACGTTTGGACTGGGGCCGCTCACAACGAAAAACTCACCCTATTTCAAAGTGCTCCTACTTTCATGGCGCACCCCCGTTTTGTTTCAGAGTCCATTTTCGTAACACTTTAGCCGACTGAAGTAGCACCTAATATTTGGCAGCCTTTGGCAGCCTTGTTTATTGCCTTGCACCGATATTGATACGTTATTTTGCATCTGACGATCGACGAGGGCGTCGGTCCCACACTTTTTAATGCAATCAAATTGTGGGGCCGGCGCCCTCGCCGGTCATTTTTCACCATTTGGCTATAATGTTGCTTAATGTGAAGGCGTTTCCTTGAGCGAGTGGATACGGAGTGGCGCTTGATGCTCGGAGTGCAGCTCGCACCAGGTGGTTTTCTTTGATGCAAAAGGAGTGGATGGTGGCCACGCATAACGATATTGCCCGCGAGGTTGGCGTAAGCCAAGGAACGGTCTCCAAGGTACTCGGCAACAAGAGCGATACTATCAGCATCAGCGCCAAAACGCGGAAAGCGGTGATCGATGCGGCGAAACGGATGGGATATAACAGAGATAAAGTCGCGTCAGGGTTGATTCAACTTGCCGAAGATAGCATTGCGGTTTTAGTGGAGCATATCGCGAATCCGCTCACGGGCGTGCTCCTGAACGCCATGGAAGAGCAATTGGCCCAAACGGAGTATCAATTTCTGTTTGCTTCCTCGAATGGGAAAAGCGGGCATCTGCTGCGGATGGTCCAATCTCTCGCCCGCCGGTACACGACTGGATTTATGCTGGCGCCTTTCCATGATGCCGATTCCATCCGTTCCGTGCATAAATATCTTAAAAAAAGGGGGATTCCTTTTGTCCAAGCCAATTCGCCTGGTGAAAAGGGCGTCCCGAGTGTAGGTACGGATTATCTGGCGGCATTCAAGCAATTGACGGAACACCTAATCCGCTTGGGCCATACACGCATCGCATTGTATGGAGCCGCCCCGGAAGACCCGAGCATCGAGCGGCGGATTCGCGGATACCATGCCGCTTTATTGGAAGCGGGGCTCGAGGCGGCTCCGGCTCATGTAGCTTGTGTGGAGCGGCCTGATTACTTCCGCCTTGAAGCCAAGGAACGCTTGCTGAATGAATGGCTCGCCAGTTCGACTCCGCCTACCGCCATCATGACATTGAAGGATAACGCCGCGTTGCAGTTCATGCATCTGCTTCAGCGGCGTGGATTGCGCATCCCGGATGACATGGCGGTAACCGGTTTTGACGATTACCGCCAATATCATCCAAATGTCTTGCCGGAGTCGTACTGGCAGCTCACCACTGTCCGCCAGAATCTGCCGGAGATTGGACGAATGGCCGTTTTACGTCTTATCGACGGTATCGAATCCGAAAACAGAAAAACGCTTCCGATGGAAATCATCGTGCCTGCAACGGTAGTGATACGCGGTTCCTGTGGAGCCAAGGCCGCCATGGAAGAGCCTTTTGACAGCCCCGCCGGGCTCATAGGCTCATGCTATTTCGACCTGTAGAGATTGGCCCCGTATGGATATATCGTCGATCAGCTATAATCGCGGCATTCTTGGAACGTTTCCAGCATGGCCAGGATGTTCTCCACGGGTGTGCCAGGCTGTACATTGTGTACGGCGTTGAAGACAAAACCGCCGCCTTCCCCCAGGATGCGCACCCGCTCCCGCACTTCGCGCCGCACTTCATCGGGTGAGCCGAAAGGCAGCGTTCGCTGGGTGTCCACTCCGCCGCCCCAGAACACCAGTTGCCGTCCGTATTTTTGCTTCAATAGGCTCGGCTCCATGCCTGCGGCGGAGCATTGCACCGGATTGAGGATGTCGAAACCGGCTTGGATGAAATAGGGGAGTAACGGCTCGATGGCACCGCACGAGTGAACGAATGTTTTCCAAGTGGTATGGGCGTGAATCCAGCCGTTAACTTTCGCGTAATACGGCAGGAAGGCCTCTTCATAAATCCATGGTGCGATTTGAGGCCCGGCTTGCATGCCGTAATCCGCCCCGGAGACGAAAAGCACGGAGAGGCGGTTGCCTGCGGCCTCGAAGAGGCGCTCCAAGTTTTGTAGCGCGATGGCGCATTGTTTCTCGAAAACCGCCCGGATGAAATCGGGGCGGGCAACGAGGCTGGCCAGCCATTCGGCGGGCTCGCGAAGGCCTCGGGGATGCTTGAGAAACGGAGCGGGCAGCCATGCCATATCGCCCAATCCCCCACCGGGAAGGGATGCGAACAGGGCGCGGTCGGTCTCTTCATACAGCCGCCGTGATTCACGCTCGAAGTGGGCAAGCTCCTCATCGGGGAGCAATCCAAACTCCTCGACATTATCCTCGACGCGGAGATCCGCTTCGGCGGGCATCGGCGTGCGGTGTATGGCGTCGAAATACAGGCCCCCCGATGGCATGACGCCGGAAGGCGGGGCCGAGCGGTCGCCTTGCGGATACATGTAGATACGCCCATCGCTGGCCAGTTCTGTCGTAAAGCCGCCGGGAACAAGGACGGGCGTGCCGTCGAAACACGTCCAAGGTTTCCAATTCGCTTTGGGAAATCCAAAAAATGTATCGGTTCCTGGCAGCTCGATGGTATCCACGCCAAGCGCATCCAATAGATCCGGGGCCAGTTCACCGAGCATCTGGAAGGGATCAATCACCTTTACCGGCGTTCCCGGCGGATCCATCCGCAATGCCTGGCGCAAGCGGTAAATGACGCTGGCATGCATGCCCGTAACCGAGCATCCCCCAAAATCGCATGGAACGCGGTCCGGCAATTCATGCTGGAGCGTTTTCTGGATGCGTTCGCGTGAGGTCATGAAGCGTTCTCCTTGCGCACCCGCCGTGTTATTCGGGGGCGTGCGCCGGTTCATAGCGGTAAAGGGCCGTTTCGCCGCGCATGAGCGACACCTCGAATGAAGTTGCATTTTGATAAAGCGGCGCATCATCCAGCGCGTCATACACGTTGGACGGTTCGGGGAGCGCGATGCGTTTTTCGCCCGCATCCGCGGCATTGATGGCGATATAGCTCTTGTTCGCGTAGAGCGCATCGCCGGTATCCAGAAACACATGGGCGTTTGCCTGGCGGGCGATGGCGCGCCAGAACGCAGGAGGCATGACCGATGAAATCGTATACACGGAGCGCCATTCGGGGAATTCCCGCATGGCGAGGGTCGTTTCGGGGCTTTCTTTATGCATGCCCAGCGCCATGGCGGATGGATCGTTCACGCCAATCAGATTCGCGACAGGTTCATCTTGTCCAAACGGCGTTTCCGGCATGTTCGGTTCGCCCCATTTCGCCATCCAGGATTTGCCCTCGTCTGTTAAAACGCTCACGGGCGCAACCAATTGGCCGCCGTCTTGGAACTGGAGGTTCAATCCCGCCAACCGGCTCATGGCATCCGGTTCGCGGCGGTTGCCATTGAAAAGGCCGGGGGCATAACACCATACCAGCGTCCGGCCCTCTTTCTTGACTTGGCCATCAATAAACGAGCGGGCTTCATCCGTCATGTGGTAAGTATTCAGGAATACCACGACGCGGTATTGCGGCCAATTCACTAGAGGGAGATCATCCAGATACACGGAGTCAAACGGTGCGCCGCAACGAATCAAGCCCGGCTGATGGGCCATGAGCGCCTTGTTCAATCCATTCGGATAGGCGTCGCCCTGGGTCTCGATTTGGAAACGCCCATACGCCGCCGACGTTTCGTCGGCCACCACGAGGATTTGCGCGCGGGAGGAGCGGTCGTGTGTTTTGGCGCGTTCGAGCATGGCGGCGATATCGCCCAGGCCTTTTAGCAGGCGGGGGGTGTCATAATATCCCCCATGCAGATCAAAATAGCTTTCGTAGATTCCTTCGCAGACCGTGAAGCCCGCGGCGCGCTGGAACTGCCATAATGATTCCTGTGCGGTCTTCGTCACCGCAAGGACTTCCATGTGGTGGCGGATGTCTTCCTCGGTCACACTGGGGAACTGTTTCATGATCTTTGGAAAGAGAAAAGACGCTAAATCATTGTCGTGGAACCAGAGCTTCTGGTGCAGCGTGGCGGACAAGAACGGCCTTCTGTAGCACTCCACGCCGGAACCGAGCTGGCGTTCATAATAGCTCGGCGGCGCGCAGATGAAGTCGATGTTAGAACTCCGCAGCAGCGTCCCGCCCGCATTATGTCCGAATTCCGGATTTGCGTTGAATTCGTAAAAATAGTTGTAAAACGCGCCCACGACCTTGCCGCGATTCGTGGCCTTCTTGATCACGCCCGCAAAGTAATCAATCGTGTCCGCGACGGTCCAGCTATAGAAGAGGTAAAAATCGATGGCCGGCATTTCGATGGCGGGATCGCGGAACGGCTTCGTACGGTTGCCCAGCCGGGCTTCCTTCGATGGAATGCGGGCGCTGGCCAGCGAGGCGCTGGGGTCGTTCCAGGCCGCGCGCAAGGCGTCATCCGTGCCGTACTTATTCGATAGCCAATGCTGGAACGCTTTCTCCATGGCGGGGCTGTATCCCGAGAGCTGCACTTGGTTGCAGCTCCAGTGATACCATTCCTCGGTGGCCAGTCCGGCTATTTCGAAGCCGAAAATGCGGCTGCCCCATTCGGAGGACATCATATGCCCTACGGTTTTCTCGAGGGCCGACGCCATGGCTTCACGCCACTCGGGCGACATGATGCACCCATAGGTGCGGTCCGCCGCCAGCACGCCGGGCGCGAAGCCTTCTTGGTAGGTTTGCCCGCCGAAATCCAGTGTTTCCAGTGCTTCTGGATGGGCGTCACGCCACCATTTGGGCGCTTCGATATAGATGCGGGGAAACAGCATGGCGTTGGGCGACGCTTGCACCGCCGCCTGGGCGCGCTCATCGATCTGAGAGAAATCCCATTTGTCCGGTTCCGGCCATGTGGCCAGGCTGTGCCCATACGGATCCTCTCCGCAGTTGGTTTGGAAATTAAACAATTCCAAACCAGCCCCGGCCATTTCCGAATAATATTTTGGCAGTGGCGCATAGGTGGCGAACAACGGTTTAGCGTACGGTTCTCCGTTCAGGAAAAACGTGGGACGCCCGAGTTGCATGCCCACCTGCGTCTCGAGGCCTTCCGCATGCGCGTTCCTTGCGCCAAAGCCCAGTGCTGCGCATATCCCAAGGGCCAGCCCGCTAAGCCGTCTCAATAATGATGATCTCGTGGACATCCTTGCAGAGCAGGCGTACGGTGTTTCCTTCGCGAGTGAGTTCTGTGGCTTCATTGTAGGCGCGGGCTCCTGTGAAGGGTATGTGCATGTGAAGGCTGGCGTAATACACGGGCGGCTCTTCCATGCGAATGGATGGGCGGATCGGCCGGTTCAGGTCGGGCAGCGTGCAGGCTTGGTGCATGCCGTTGAAGCCCATGAGATGGACCACCCAGCGGCCGTTTTGTTGTAGAACCGCCGCATCGACATTGAGCGGCGCTTCCACTTCAATATTCGGTGTGAAGCCTGCTTCTCTTACGGCATTACGCAGCAGGATGCGGTGTTCGGGCAGCTCGTGCAGGCTTGCGTAGGCCGCATGGATGTTCCAGGGGTAGTAAAGGGCCTTGCCTTTCCCGTACTTGTTTACATAGACCGCGTCCATGGCGCGCGTATAGGGCGGATGGACGGAGTGGGAGTAGAACTGCTCGGGCACGCGGCATTTGTGGAACGAATCATGCAGATCGCCCAGTCCGGCGGCTCCGTCCGGGCGCACGTTACGGGCCTGGCCTTCCACCAGCACATAGCAATCGGAATCCACGCCCGCGCCGAGGCTGCCCGGAATATTGCGCACAAAACATGTGTCGCAGTCGAAAATGCCCGCATAATGGAGCCCGAAGACTTCCGCCAGCCGGAAATCGTTCAGCGGTTCGCCCATGCGGTCATAGAGGCTCGTATCGAAAGAGGCGAGGAGCGTTCCGCCTTCCCGCACATAATCCGCGAAAAGTGCGCATTCGGTGTCATCCAGAATTGCCGTATTCGGCAAAATCACCACGGGGTATTGGGCCAGCTTTTCCCGGCTCACCTGTTCATCGAAGAGGAAATCCACATCGAAATGGTTTTCGATGCAGGCTTTGTATGCGCCGATGACGGGCTGTTGGAACTTCTCTTGCGTGCAGCGCCCATAATAATCGCGGGACTTGCACGAGTAGTAAATCGCCACATGGCGCTGCGTCGTTCCGCCGAAATAGGGCTGCTTTTCGTTCGCTTCCGCGAATACCTGCGCGAATCGCTTATACGGATAGGGATCAATGAGACCGCTCTGGAGCGTCTGATCAATCAGCATCCCGCCTGCGCCAAAGCACATCGACCCGAACAGCTCCCAGCGCACTTGGGCCAGCGGCTTCGTGGTGAAATCCGTCACGCGGTTCATCCGCCAGGAAACCACTTCCGTGTGGCGTTCAGGCGCAATCGAGCGCACATAACGTGTTCCCATGCCCGGATAGAGCGTGCCCAGCATGGGCGTATACGTCTCGATGGTGCCCAAATCGCTGAGCAAGGCATGGCGCACGGGCATCTGGCCGGTCCGCCAATCGAAGCCCGGCCCGCCATGATAATTGAGCAGGACCGCCGCATCGGGCGCATACCGGTGGGCCGCCGCGCGCAAGCGCTGCATGTAGCGTTCGACGGACGCATACCGGAATTCGAGAAACTCCCGCCAGGTCTCGTCCCACGTGGGTACGGTAGGGAGGTCTTTACCGGTGGCTTCTCGGAAAAGGCGGCGGCAGTTGTCGCAATAACAGGAAAGGCTCCCAAAATCCATGTTGAACATATCGAGGTGGAAGCCGTCCACGGGGTAATTTTGCGCCACTTCCTCGACCATGTGCTCCATCAGGTCCGCGATGCCGCTGTTGTGGCATACCGAGTGCCAGCGCGGGATTCCGTCGTTGGTCACCACATCGCAGCACGGCTGGCCGTCCGGGCCGCACAATTGCCAGTCGGGATGTTCTTCACACGCCAGATTATCCCAGATGGCGCAGAAGTAAGCCGCCATGCGCACGTCATACCGCTCGCCCGCCTCGAGAAATTCGCGCAAAAAATCGCGCTCGCCCATGCAGCGGTTCTTATGGCCATAACGCGTATTGTAATAAGCGTTGCCATAGGTGTCTTTGGCGAAGACAACCATGGCGCGGCAGCCCGCCTCGGCCAACGTGCCGACGATCTCGTCCGCGTCGAATTTCGACAGGATCTCATCGCTCCATTCGGGTGTATGCATGTCCAAATGGACTTTGCACAATACGTCTGTATATCCCAAGCGTTTCCCGCGTAGCGGGCTGCATTCGGTTTTAGTTACAGCCACGGTGAGTGTTTTCCTTTCTGTTCGAGGTGCATGCGCGGTCAGTCATACTATAGTTAGAAACGCCGCGAAAGACTGCACCAAAACCCTAAAGATAGGATACGGAAAGCGCTTACTTATGTCAAGGGCTATTTCCATCAGAGGTAATCGCATTGAAAAAGCTGTGTTTTTCCCTTTCATTAGAGTATTTATACTACTATTTGTCGAAATCTTGTTTCCTTGCATGGGTTTTCTGTGTAACTCAATATACATCAACTTGTTATAGACCAGATTTCCACCACGAAGAACACGAAGTAAAACAATATCAATTCTGGATTTTTTATCTGTGTCATCTGCGCCATCTGTGGAAAATCTTCGTGTTCTTCGTTTCTTCGTGGTGAAAAATCCGGATCTTTGGTTGCGGCTATGCTGCTGTATGTTTATATCTGAAACGCCACTCCCCACATTTCCAGAGAATGAGACACAAAAGGCGCAAAAGACACAAAAATGAATGGTTCTTGCGTCTTTTGTGCCTCTTGAGGCCAATTCGGGGTTGTTTAAATGCGATTACCCTGGCAATTTCCCTGGATTGCTTTCCTATATTCATGATGAATAGTAAGCGCAACCTAAAACACGCAAACGCATCTATTTTGCTGATTCATTGAGGGTATTGGCTGTAAAAAACACTAAATACGCGAAGCTACATCAGGGCTGGGTGCGGGAATCCTGGCCGGAAAATAATGCTTGAGAAAAGGTAAGCGGTTACTTTATAATGCCTCTATCACGCATGGGTAAGCGGCAATTCTGGGCTTTCGGAGCGGCGGCGGTGGGAATGGCCTGTCCGGCCAGTTAAAAAGGCGAGGAAAACAGAACCATGCTCTTCACGATAGCGGCAATCATCAGCATGGCGGCGGGAGCAGATATACCTGGCCCCGTAACGGCCGTCGAGACATGGAGAGGCTTGCCGGCGTTCACGATCAATGGCGAGCCGCATATGTCCACGTCATTCGAGACCTATGTGCCTAACGTGCGCCATTTCAAGCAGATGGCGGAAGCTGGGGCCACGGTCTTTGGTTTTCCCACCAATTGCGGCGAAGAGCCGTATTGGCATTCGACTCCGGTGTGGGTGGGGCCTGAAGTATGGGATTTTTCCGAGTTGGACGAAAGCGTGGGCAAGATCCTGGAGGCGGATCCGCAGGCGTATATCATGCCGCGCATCAATGTAAGCGAGCCGGAATGGTGGCGCGACGCCAATCCGAATGAGCTAATGGTTTTCGATGATGGCACGGTGGATTATCGGGAGCCGTACCGGCTGTGGCCCGCGTGCAAAAGCCGCACCATCGCCTCGATTTGCTCCCAGAAATGGCGGGATGACATGGCCATGTCGCTGCGCCGTCTGATCGAGCACATCCAGCAAGCGCCCTATGCGGACCGTGTATTTGCCTACCAGATATTCAGCCAGGCCACGGAAGAGTGGTATCACTATACGCTTGGGCACGAACAGACCAGTGACTACAGCGTCCATATGCAACGCGCCTTCCAGGATTGGCTGCGGAAAAAATACGGCGCGGATGACGCGTTGCAAGCCGCATGGGGGAGGCCGGTGGCATTCGAGGACGTTCAAATTCCCTCGAAGGAGCGCCGCTGGGCGGGCTATTCCGAGCGGGCGTTCCGGGATCCCGCCACGGAAATGGATGTGATTGATTTTTATGATTTCTACAATGCCGTAATTCCCGAAGCCATCGATTTCTTTTGCAGCGTAGCCAAAGACGCCTGCGGGCGCACGAAAGCCGTGGGCGCGTTTTACGCCTATATGTATGAGTTTTGCGGGCGGGGCGAATCGGGCCACATGGCCGTACAGCAATTGCTTCAATCCTCGAACTGCGATTTCATCGTGGTGACGGCCAGCTACGGGCAGCGGCAATTGGGGAGTGGGGGAAGCATTCTGCGCTCGCCGCACACCTCGCTCCGGCTGCATAACAAGCTGTGGTACGAAGACAACGACACCGTCTCCTATTTGTTCCCGCAAGTGTCCCAGCGCATCGGCGACGCCGAGTGGGAGCGGAGCAAGGAAGTGCTGGCGGCGACCGATACGGCGGAACAGTCCCAATGGATCTACGAGCGTGGCGCGGGATTCGTACTGGGCAATGGCGTCTATCAAGCGTTGTTTGATCTACACGGCGGCTATTTTGATGATCCCGAGCTGCTCCAAGCGGTCAAAGGCATTTATCGCGTGTTCAGCGAGAGCGCCCAATACGAGCGCACGTCATGCAGCGAGATTTTGGTGGTCGCGGATGAGCGCTCTATCTTTTACAGCACGGAAGACAGCCCGCTATTGGCACAGAGCTTGTATGATCCTCCATACCGCTTGATCAAGTGCGGCGCGCCTTATGACTCCGTATATGTGAATGATCTCGCGTTGCTGGACACAAGCCCCTATAAGCTATTCATCGTGTTGAACGCCTACTGCCTGGATGATGCGCAGCGCGCGTTGTTGCAGGAAAAGGTGATGCAGCCAGGCAAGACGGTGTTTTGGGCGGGCGCGTCTGGCTTGTTCACGGAAGGCAAGCGCATCCCGGAGGGCATGTCCGCCGTGACTGGGATACGCCTGTCCGCGCCTGAACTGGATGCGATTGTTCCGGGAATCATGGAGTTGGACGCAGCCGCGCCGGGATTCGCGGGACGCCTTGTCCAGGCGGGGGTCACATCCGTGGGGCCAGAAGCGCCCGGCGGGCCATTGGTGTATGCCGATGACCCGGATGCCGTAGTGTTGGCGCGGCATGCGGCATCGAAGAAACCCGTGCTGGTGAAAAAAGATGTGAATGGAGCCACTTCAATCTACTCCATCACCGCCTCCGCGCCAGTCGCCTTCTATCGGGAATTGGCCCGCGACGCCGGGGTTCATCTGTACAACGAGCAGAACGATACCCTGTATGTGTCGCAAAGCTACTTAACCTTGAATGCGGACGGCGCGGGCGAACGCATCTTGCGTTTCCCCATGCCGGTAGACTTATACGACGCCGTATCCAACGAAAAACTGGCGTCTCAAACCACGGCGCACCCCATCGCGTTTCGTGATCTGGAGACACGCATCTTCCGGATTGAGCGCAATCCCAGCGCATCCCCATCCGCTGTTATCCCAGAGGAGGAACACCAATGACGCGCCCAGCAGTCTTCCTATTTGCCATTCTATGCGTGTCCGTGTCCGCATCGGCGGAAGGCGTCCCGGGGCCCGTCGTGGATGTGCGCCCGGTGTTGAGCGTTCCGACGTTCACCGTGGGCGAACAGCCCTTTGTGACACCCTGTTTCGAGACCTATGTGCCGGAACAGAAATACTTCGACCAATTCGCGGGCGCGGGCGTCGAGTTGTTCAGTTTCAACACGAACGTGGCGGCATGCGATTACGGACACTCGAAGCCGGTTTGGGTCGATATCAACACCTGGGATTACTCGGATTTTGATGAACGTTTCGAGCGTGTGCTCAAGGCCAAGCCGGACGCCATGGTGATCCCCCGGGTGTTTATCGGCACGCCCGCTTGGTGGCTCGAACAGCATCCCGAGGAAATGGAGATCCTGCATACCGGTTCGCCGCTCTATACGGACCCCAACCGCAATCCGACCGTTCCGAAAAACCGCCCATTCCCGAGTCTTGCCTCCCCAAAATGGCGCGAAGACATCGGCATGGCCCTTGGTCGCTTCCTCGATCATGTCCAGAATTCAAAGTATGGAGAGCACATTTTCGGCTACATCCTGTCGGGGCTCGATACGGAGGAATGGTATCACTGGAGCAGCGGTTCGGATGAACTCGCGGGATACAGCCCCCATATGCAGCGCGCCTTCCAGGCATGGCTAAAAGCGAAATATAAGACGAACGAGGCCTTGCAGGCCGCCTGGCATCGCACGGATATCACATTGGATACGGCGGTGGTCCCGTCATTTGAAGAACGCTACGATACGCAGTCGGGCGCCTTCCGCGACCCGGCCAAGAAAATGAATGTCATTGATTTCTATGTGTTCTACAATGAAATCGTGCCCGAGACCATTGATTACTTCGCCTCGATCGTGCGCCAGAAGACCGAAGGCAAGAAGGTGATTGGCGCGTTTTACGGGTATATGTATGAATTCCGGGGCGACCCCGAGTATGGCCATAATGCGCTGGGTAAATATGTCGCCAGTGATAACCTAGACTTCATGTTCGTCACTGCCAGTTATGAAGACCGCGTCTTCGCCACGGGCGGTGATTACTCCCGTTCACCGGCCCATTCCGTCCGCTTGCATCACAAGCTCTGGTATCACGACAACGACGTCGTCTCGTTCCTGGCCCCAGAGGTGATGCAGCGCGCTGGGCTTAATGAAGGCGGTGATTGGAGCAAGAGCCTGCTGCATCATTTGCAGGTGCTGGGGTATACGGCCACGCCCGAAGAATCGCGCTGGATGTACCGGCGCTCGATGGGCTTCTCGTTATGCAGCGGGGCCTACGAGAGCTATTTCGACCTCCATGGCGGCTATTACGACAATCCGGAACTCTTAGATGAAGTATCCCGCCTCAACAAAATGGTCAACGTGGCCAAGCGTTATCCCCGGGGCTCGAACAGTGAGATCCTCGTCGTAGCCGATGAAAACTCGTGCGCATACGCCACTTTCCGCAGCTCGATGCTCGAATCCAATCTGCTGCATACCCAGCATAAACTCATCAAAATCGGCGCGCCCGTGGATCATGTGCTCTTGAACGACCTGGCGCTCCTGGACACGCGGCAATACAAGCTCATCCTCTTCTTGAACTGCTACAACATGAACGATGCCGCGCGCGCCCAGATCCGGGAGAAATGCATGCGCGATGGGAAAACCCTTCTCTGGTGCTATGCGCCAGGTTATTTCAGCGGCGCGGAACAATCCCCCGAAGGCATGTCGGATATAGCGGGCATGCGCATATTGCCCGCGAGCGATCCCGCGCCCTCCGTGCTGCAAATGACCCTTGCCTCGGACCGGTATGCCGCGAAGGGAACCGTCATCGGCCCGGCGAATCCCATCGGCCAGCTTTTCTATGTGGAGGATGCCAGCGCCGAAACGCTTGCCGTGGCCCCCGGGACGGAGCGCGCCACGATGGCCTTCAAGGACATGGGAACCTGGAAGTCGCTTTACGCCGTGGCGGCGGACATGTCTGCGGCGGTCTACCGCGCCATCGCCCGCGAAGCAGGCGTCCATATTTACAATGATCGGGACGACACGTTTTATGCGAACAAGACTTTTGTCTGCCTGCACGCCAATGGCGCGGGCTCTCGAACCATTCAATTCCCGTGGGCGTGCGATGTCACGGATATGATGACGGGCGAGCCCGTTTCGGTGAACAGCAACGCCTACACACGCGATTTTAAGAATGGGGAAACCGTTATCCTGAGATGGAAAACCCGTTTATAATGTGCTCATTAACACTTGGAATAATGTGAAGTAAGCGAAAATAGGATACAGCGAATGGCGGCAAACACAGGAAATGAGCGGCGTGTACGGTCGGAGGGCCTGAAAAGAAAGCCTTGCGGATAGTAAACGTTTACATTATAATGGGGTCTAGGGTGGCGCTAGCCGGCTTGCCGAGGTGGCGTGTTTCGCGTCAGATGGTTGAGGGCAGAACCAGCGCTTCTGCCGCATGTGAACGTTTGTTGGCTAGATCAGGCATGAGGAGAAAGACAAGCAATGGAAGAGGCAGCACAAGTCGAAGTATATGGCAAGCTCGAATTGTTGGATGGATTGGTGATTGCCGCATATATCCTCCTATCCATCGGGCTTGGCGTCATGTTCGCCAAGCGCGGGCAAAAGGATACGGAGGCCTACTATGTGGGCGGCCGGGGAATGCCCTGGTGGCTAATAGGCATTAGTATATGCGCGGCGTGTTTCGCCGCGGATACGCCCCTCTGGATTGGTGAAATTGTTTATAAGCGCGGCCTCGAGGGCACATGGAATTTCTGGTGTACGGCTATTGGATTTTCCTTTTACGTATTTGTCATTGCGCCATTATGGCGGCGCAGCCATATTATCACCGACCTTGAATTCCTTGAGTTGCGCTATTCCGGCAACGCCGCGAAATGGCTCCGGGCATTCAACAGCGTATACTTTTCCTTGTTCTTCAGTGTTGTCATGATGGGCGTAAGCACCTTGTCCATCACCACCATCATGCAGGCGACCACGGGACTTCCCAAGGAGATCTGCGTGGTGATCGTGATGTTTGGCGCACTCATCTACTGTTCTATATCTGGCTTGTGGGGCATTGCCTCGGCGGATTTCATGCAATTCTTTGTCGCGTTCATTGGTTCTGCTATCTTGGCGGGATTCTCATTGTTTGCCGTAGGCGGCCCGGAGAAACTGGTGGAGTTCCTGCATAACGACACCGCCTGGCCGGGACGCCAGCTCAATATTATGCCAGGTTTCGGAGCCGCTGGCGGCTTGCCGTTGCTCACCGTTTTCTACATCTTTTTTATGCGCTGGTTCGATAACGCCAGCATCGGGGCTTATGTGTCCCAAAAACTATTCGCGGCCCGCTCAACGAAGCAAGCGACATATGCGGCTATGCTCCATTCACTGCTCTATTGGTCTATAGTGCCATTCCCGTGGATTATCACTATTCTCGCCGCGCGTATGTACATGCCCGACATGGAAGTAGGCAAAGAGGCGTATCCGCGCATGGCCATGGCCGTGCTGCCTGTCGGACTTAAAGGCGTGCTGGTGGCGTCCTTGCTTGCGGCGTTCATGTCCACCTATGCCGCCTTGCTGAGCTGGGGCTCGTCTTACGCCATCAATGATTTCTATCGCCGCTTCTTGGTTAAGAACAAAGGCCCCAAACACTATGTGCGGGTGGGCCAGCTCTATATGCTTCCCATGGCCATCATCTCCGCTTACATCGCATACAAGGCGGAATCCATTTTCAACCTGCTCACGTATCTCTTCATGGTGCCTTCGGCCATTTATACCGTTTTCCTCGTGCGGTGGCTCTGGTGGCGCGTGAATGCATGGGCGGAAATCGCTGCGCTCCTTTCCGGCGTGTTTTTCGTCGTGCTTATCTACTTATTCCGCAAGGAGTGGCTGCTTCCTGAAAACGTGGAAGCCTGCATGGGCAAAACCTTCATCACCATCATCGTCGGTTCGTTGATAGTATGGTTGATCGTCATGTTTCTCACACCCGCTGTGGATAAAGAGAAGCTCGACGCCTTCGTCAAGCGCGTGAATCCTCCTGGATTCTGGGGCCCGGTGCGCCGCCGCGTAGGTATGCAGTCGCCGATTGGATTGGGTGGCATTCTGTACGGCTGGTTCCTGATGCTAATGGCCATATTTGGGCCGTTGATTGGGCTGATCAAGCTCTTCTTTGGCGAACCGATCCTAGGCGCTTGCGCGCTGGCCATTGGCATACTGGGAATCGTCTTGGCCGTGCGGCGTGCCCAAAGCATGAATGAAGACGGCATCATTGGCCAAGTGGGCAATGATCCCGTTAAGGAAGAAGTCTTCGATGGCGAAGGCTGATTACCATATAAATAGGCGCAATAAATAGGCGCACAACAGGAGACAACCATGAAAGCCGAACATCTGATTGACCTCAGCAACCGCATCGTGCCGGGCAAGGAACACTTTATGTTTCAGACCCGGGTCGATGACGTAACGAAGATCCTGCCGGATGTGATCCATCGCCCGGACATTTGGTACATCCTGGGCGAGGTTACCATGTGTACCCACGTGGGCACCCACATCGAAGTGCCGTTCCATCATTGGAAAGACGGCAAAGACACGGCGGATTTCCCGATCCATCAGATCATCGCTCCTGGCGTGTGCCTCGATTTCTCCTATAAAAAACCGGGCGACACCGTCACCCTGGATGAACTGAAGCAGTATGAAGGGCGTATCCGCGAAGGCGACATCGTCTTCATCCGCCAAGGCGCGGACAAGAAATACTGGTCCGATCAATGGAACGATCAGTTCCATCTGTCCATCGAAGCCAATCAATGGCTGGTGGACAAGAAAATCGCCTGCCTAGGCACGGATGCGGCAGGCCTCGAAATACCGGGCACGGACCACCAGCCCAACCACGTGGCGGTGTGCAAAGCGGGCATTCCCATGATTGAATCCCTCAAGGGCCTCGAGCGGCTGGGCGAGGAGCGCCATCTGATCCTCATCCTACCGCTGCCCATCGAGGGGCTCGATGCCTCGCCTGTGCGCGTGGTGGCCATTAAGAAAGCGGCGCTGCAAGAATTAGGAGAAATGCTCTAATGGAAATGCGGACGTACCAAGTTCCAGAACACCGCGTCGCCTCGGTGGCAAAGGCGTTCACCAAAGACGAGGCCCTGGCCTTCTATCGTGAAATGGTGCGCTTGCGCTATTTTGACGAGCGATGCCTGCCCCTCAAGTTGAAAGACCTTATCATGGACGGCTTCCACCCGTACTCGGGCGAAGAAGCCGTAGCCGTGGGTGTTTGTTCGGTCTTGGGCCATGATGATGTGGCGATCTCCACTCACCGCCCGCAGGGCCATTCCCTCGCAAAAGGCAGCTCGAACAAAGGCATCTTCGGCGAGATGCTGGGCCGCGTCTGCGGCGTGAGCGAAGGCTTGGGCGGCCCCATGCAATGGGTGGATAAAGATAATAACTTCTACTGCGGCTCGATTGTGGGCAGCGGCGTCACCGTGGCCGCCGGGGCGGCGCTCGCCCAGCAAATGCAGAAGACCGGCCAAGTCGCCGTGTGCTTCTTCGGCGACGGCGCATCGAATACCGGCTCGTTCCACGAAGGGCTTAATCTCGCCTCCGTGTGGAAGCTCCCCGTGCT
>CAXXTH010000023.1:72500-450224 GCA_963668025.2 Candidatus Hydrogenedentota bacterium | reverse complement strand
TCCGCGAAGGCTTTGCGCTGTTCGGTGGTATTGGTGTTTTCCTCACCTAAGTTCCAGAACAACGCCGGGTGGTGGGCGAAACGGGCGATCAACTCCCGGTAATACAGTTTGCGTTCCGGCCCTAGTTCGCCGCCATCGAGGAACTGGTCATTCTCCTGTTCTTGGGTGACGATATGCAGCGCGAGACCCAGCGTGTCCATGTGCGAAAAGACCCGTTCCCATTGGTCCAGCTTGCTGCAATCGAAGCGCCGCCGTTCCGCGTCGCTAGTCCACGGCCATACATCCTTGCCGTCGCCGTTGACGTTCATCGTGATCATGTATACGGAGTTCATGCCCTTGGAGGCGAGGTAATTCAGCGCGCCGAGGATATTACCGCCCTTATTTTCGCCCCAGATGGGATCCGTGAGGCGGTGGTCCGCCGCATGTGGCTCATAACGGTGCGTGGGAGTCGTGCCGTCGAAATCAGCGAAGGCTAGGAAGTTTTCCGGGCTGTCCGCGCCGCCTTTTATATAGTATTCGCCCGTCTTCGAAAATTGGAGGTAGCGTTTGCCGGTGGGAAGGAGAATGCCCTTGGCGCGGAAATCAGGAGCCGTTTTATCCGTAGGGCCGATTTTGATGGAACCAGAGATTCCATCAAACGCCACCGGTTCGCCTGCATCCGGGGCATCCGCCATGGCGATGTCTGGGCCGGACCGGAACGAGATGCGATATGCCCAAACGCCTTCCTTGTCCGGCATGAAATGGACCCGCCAGACGCCGCCCGAGTCTAGGCCCGAGTGTGCGGCATTGCCGTCGGCGGCGTAATAACCCGGCACGATGTATTGGGTTTTGCCGCAAGAGAACGTGGCGTCGAGCCGGTAATCCATGAAGGGATTTGGAGACGCCGATTCGCTGGCGTCTGGGCCTCGGAACGAGAACGTCAAATCATGCCATTTGCGGGCTTCTCCGGTAATGAGGAGTGTTTCCGGCTGGTAGCCTGCGGCCCTAGAAACTAGCATAAGGGCCTGGTTCATGGGCGACGCGGCGCTGCCGGGCGTCACGTCGCGCCAGGAACCTTCGGCGCACACGAGCGCCACTCCGAGGCTGGGTATGAATGCGGAGCAGTTGCCGCCGTATCCGATGGACATGATGGTGTCGCGCGGGGCGTCCGGCCACATAAGGGCGTCTGGATTGAACCAGCCGGTGTCGCTAAACCACCAGTTGAATCCGTATTGGCCTGGGCCATAATACGCTTGATCGGATGTGCCGCCATACGAGCCGATGCCCAGGTAGTCATCTTCTTCAGCTTGCTGGGTTCTCGGCAGCATTTTAGGAACTTGGGGCTTCATGTATTCGTCGAAGAAGCGCTTTTGCAGGAGTTGTTTGCCGTTCCATTCGCCCCGGTTCATCCAGAACCAGACGATGCGGGCGAAATCGCGCACGGAAGCATATAGCCGCCGTTTTTCATTGAATTTCAGCCCGTCCTGAAAGCCGAGTGCGCCTAGGCGTTTCGGATCTTCGGCAGCACGGACTGCATCCTCTTCTTTGAACACTTTGTCAAAAAGGGTTTTCTGATAAAGCTGAATGGCGAAATCGTTGTACGCCCATGCCTCGCCCGGCGCTTCGGGGCGGGCGTATCCGCTCGTCATGGCCCCCAAATGCCGGAACGTCATGGTGCGATCTTTCGGCTTCAACTCCCAGCCGAAATCCGCGATAGGTTCATCGACGCTCTTGACAAGTCCTTCTTGAATCGCAAAGAACAAGAGGGTGCTAAAAACGGGTTTGACCGAGGAATACCAGTCGCTGCGTTGCGTCTGATCGCCCCATGCCTTGACCATATACCCATCTTTAATGATACATCCGCGCCCCCCAAGCAGTTCGGCGGCTTGCTCGATCAGGGCCGGGTCCATGCCCACTTCCTCGGGCGGCTTCGTGGCCCAATCCTTGCCAGGAAAGACGAATGCGCCATGCGCCGCGCCTGCCAGCGCGAGCGCCATAGACAAGCTGACGATGTATGCGGCGTGGCGCATGAAACGGTTTGATTGCCGGGCAATCATAAGCCGTCCTCCTGGTTACATCCATGCATGATCCCGTTTCTTCAATCCATTTGCTGGGTGGGAAGTTGCATCGGGACGGGCGGGAATGAACGCTAAGGCGCGGAGGTCCGCAAAGTGGAAAATATCCACTCTCGAACAATTTCTTCGCACATCCAAAATTCTTCGCACATCCAAAAATGAATTATATGAATGGAAATAGAGAAAAGCGTATGCCCTACGATACTCTGTGTTCTTCGCGCCTTGTGCGTTGAAAAATGACTCAACTTCAACAAGTTTGACGATGGTGCCTGCTTTAATGACTTTATACGCCTGTTTGTCAGAAACGTTTTGCCTTGCTTGCTCCATTTTTTGAAATCCCCTTTGGATCCGTTCCGCCATCCTTTCGGAAAGGCCGTCTTAGTCACTTCTTTACACCGTGTTTATTGCGTAATTGTGCTTGATCGTGTATATTCTAGCCAAATAAGGCGTTCTTTTCATCAGAGGCAATAACGCAAAGATGCACGAGATATTTTCTAAGTAATTATTTTACAGCATGTTATAATCGAATTCCGCCGTACAGAATAACTGGCCCGGCGAATGGGAACAATTTGTAAAGGAAGAGCCTATTGCGTGATTGCGACTGATTGTGTGTATTCGCATCAAATGAGACAATTTGCCTATCCGTAGGAATGACATAAAATATACAATTCTTTGGGGTGGCTTTATTGGAGCGTTTTGGAGGAACACCGCATGCGGAACAACTGGCTCGGTATGAATAAAGGCGCACTGGTTGCTGCATTCATCGGGATCTTGTGCTTGAATTGGACCGCTGGCCAGGCCAGCGCGGAAGAAACGGCGAAGGCCGCCGAGCCGGTCGTGTGGGAGACCGAATACGTCTCGCTCAAACAGGCCGGTGATACAATCATCAGCCTACGGTTTGACGGCACGGGCCAGAGATGCTATGGCCTGGAGGCCATCGCCCCGGGCGGGGCGCTGCGCAATGTCGCCGGTATCGAGCTGGTTCGCAATCACTTGACCATCGTTCCCGGCGAGGGCGGGATCGAGTGGGACATTCCCTTTGTCCTCGACGGCCATTACGATTCCGATGCGCATCTGAATTACCCCGACTCCCTCAGCACCAACGGGGCCACGGCGCTGACGCTGCCCTTCCGTAGTTTCGTGGGCAGCAGCGGTCAGGTCACCCGCGTCGAGCACTTCAAGAACTTGGACCAGGGCGATATCATCCTCTGGCTCAACATCGAAGATGGCCAGCGGCTGTTGATGCAATCCGATCTGGCCCAAAACTGGGACTTGGACATCAATTGGCCGGGGTGCGACCGGCTGTATTACGAGGCGAAGCCAGACCGGCTGGTGCTCAAGGCGGGCAATCCCAAATTACAAGCCAATGGCCCCCTCACCGCGTCCATCCACATCGAAGTGGCGCGGGCTGGCAGCCGGGAAGTCCCCCTTTCGCGTTTCATCCTGCCGAGTTGCGAGTTCACGCCGAATTTTAATGTCACTTTTGGGCCAACGGGCAAGAGCGTCCCGGCCAGCCGCCTGATGACCGAGCTGTTGCGCCAGGGCAATTACTGGGCGCCGATTGTCAACCTGCGCGGCGAATGGGTGCTGGGAGCGGTCGAAACCCACATGTTCGATGACCCGCGCACGTATTACGCCAGCGCCTTGCGCCGCGACCTTTTACAATATCTGGGATTCATCGGTTACGACCGGTTCGAGCATTTTGGCCACATCTATCAATGGGGCCGCTACCCTGATTATGGCGCGGGCGGTTGGTTCAATAATCCTACCAATAACGCCCCTATTGACATGCGGATGCTTCAGACCAATGGCTTATGGGTTCATAGCCTTGTGCAATACGTCCTGGCCACGCGCGACATGGGTTTCCTGCAAGCGCGCCGGGCGCGCTGGGTCGCCACCGACGGCGGGCAGCCACAGCCCATTTGCGGGGCCAAGGCCGAGACCGCCGATTATGTGCTCATTTCCGGCGATGCCCGGCTGGATGGACTCGCCCCCAAGAAACATCACAGCCTGGGGCAATCCTTTACTGCTCTTGCCCCGTTCCGCTCGGTGCGCGCCCGGCTTAGCAATCCCGCCGGTGCGTTGGGCGTGAACGATTTCCAAGGCGGCCATATTGTGATTGAGGAGCCCAATCACGGCCGCCTTGCACTTTATGACCGTTATGGCGGCGTTTTATTAGCCGAGACTGAGTTTTCCATCCCGCCCAAACAAACCGAAGAAATCGAAGTGCTATCACACACCCCGCTGGCCGCAGGCTCGTATTACCTGGAACTGACCGATTTCGACAGCGGCAAGCGCTACTTCGGGCCGGGGATCACCTGGCAGACCGAGCTGGAGAGCGATTACAAAGATGGCGAGGCGTATAATGGCCCCTTCCATGGCGATGTGGCCGATACGCTGCGCCTGCTCTTCAATTACATGCGCAATTACATGGGCGCTGCGGAAACCAACCTAACCTACTACCAGAATGATCCCGAATATAACGTGCCCGACCAGAAATCGGGGCGCAATTTCGTGGGCCAGGCCAACTCGTTCTGGGAAGGCGCGGGCAATGCCTACGATTCCTATCAAAGCCTCTGGTATCCGGCCTCCTGCACGGCCATGGCCGAGATGGCCGCGCTGCTGGGTAAAGAGAAGGAAGCGGCTCAATACCGGCAAATGCGCACCTTGGCCGACGAGGCGTATAACAAACGATTCTGGCATACGGTGAATGAAAACGGCCGCGAGGTTTCCCGCTATCTGCATTGCGAGGATTGGGATGGAGTGAAACGGGATTTCGGCTACACCTACAATAATTTGGAGGCGGCGGCGCGGGGCATCGCTGGCTCCGAACGCAGCAGGGCGATCCTCTGGTGGCTCGACCGGGGCCAATATAGCCCCGATGGCGGTAAAACTTGGCTGGACGATATCTACTCGATCTGGAACCTTGCGGCCCCATATAACACCATCGAGAACCTCACCTATTTGCCCGCGTGCATGACCTTGCCCTACCGGCAGGTCGTCTCGAATGGCGGCAGCCGGCCAGAAGTCGCCGCGCGCGATCTAGCCGTCCGCACTCGCTATCTTTCCATTGATAATATGCATGAGCGCAACATACAGGTCTTGGAGCGTTATGCCAATCCCGACCGCATGACCGGAGGGCGGCGCAATAATGGACACTGGATTGGCCGCTGGCAATTCCTTGGCCCGAGCGACGCCATCCTGGATTTCGAGGGTTTCCGCGAGATTTTCCCCCAGAGCGGCTCGCTGACCGCGCTTGAACCGGCGTATTACTTTGATTTCAATTTTTCGGCTCAAGGGCTATGGATGCGCCCACGTGTGCCGTCAGAACTGGAAAGCGTCCGCTTCAACGGTTTTGCCTATGGCGGCGCGGTGTTAGACTTCATGGCCACGGCCCAGCGCCAAGAGGTGGCGGCTGGCGCGGTGGCGCAAGACGAACCTTTGGCGATTACATTCAAGGCGGACGGAAAATTCAACAAGGCCGGAGTGCGGATACGGCTGGCTTCCGGCTCGAGTTCGGCGGGTGATGCGAAAGCCAGCCTGGCCCTGGAACGTAAGACCTCCAAAGGCTGGGAGCCGGTAGCGCAGAATTGGCTCAGCCACCTGGAGGATGGCGGATGGGCCTGGGTGGATGCCGGGCAATGGATGCCCGGGCGGGGCCGCTACCGCATCCGGCTGCATGACGTTCGAACTGCGTCCGCGCTGTCGCTGGCGGAGTCCGCGCCCGGCGAACCACAGCTACGCCTGATGACCGAATACGTGGAACTGAAGATCGTGGAACGTTATAATCCCAACAACATTTCGTTCGCGCTGGCCAACTCGCAGGGCAAAACGCTATCCCTCGTTACGCCCATGAGTGCCATCGCCGAACCAGGTGAACGCATACTGCTGCGGGATAAAGTAAAAAGGTAAGGGCCTTCGCCAGAGAAAATATGAATCCGGTGGAGGCTCGGGTGTCCAAGCAGTTATTGAAGGGGTTGGTGAGGAGTATACGGAAAGGGCAATTTGACTGTTGCGCTCAACTTAAGATATACTCCTCCACTACGCTTTGTAGAGAAATGCAGCCGTGTTTACGAATTAAAACGATGGATGCATGGCTGTTATTGGTTTGAGCAAGATTCAAGCGAGGAGTGACCAGTGAAACGCACCTACCAGCCTTCAGTGATTAAAAGAAAACGGGATCATGGGTTCCTTGTTCGCATGGCGACCGTGGGCGGCCGCAATGTGATTCGCCGCAGGCGCGCTAAAGGCCGCAAGCGTTTGTCCGCGTAGCTCGGTGTTCGTTAAAACTAGCGATTTAAACCAGTTACGCTTAACCAGGAGGTGGTAAGCCTGTTGTGCCGGACCTGCCCCCGGCTGGGATCTCCCAATGCGTTCCCCTCGAATGAGCGGCTTCGGCGGAAGTCAGAATTTATCTCCGCCTATCAGAAGGGAGCCAAGCTAGTGGGCGGCGCGTTTGTCTGCTATGTGGTCCGGCGGGAACATGAAGGACGTAAATTCGGTTGCACGGTCTCGCGGAAAGTAGGCGGTGCGGTGGTGCGAAACCGGGTGAAGCGATATCTGCGCGAAATTTATCGAACGCATCGAGGACAGCTTCCTCCAGATATTCACTTGGTAGTGGTTGCACGCCCAGCGGCGGCTCGCATGGCCTTCGAACAATGCCGTGAGTCTTTACAGCGGCTCCTTCGAAAGGGAGGCTTGCTGGGTGGCTAGAGCGCTGATAGCCCTTATCCGGGTTTATCAATGGATGATTTCGCCCCTGCTAGGCCCGAATTGCCGGTTTTACCCGACGTGCTCCCAGTACGCCATTGAGGCTTTGCGGAAACATGGTGCGGTTCGAGGGTTAGGGTATACGTTATGGCGTATTCTCCGGTGTAATCCTTTTTGTAAAGGTGGCTATGACCCCGTGCCCTGAGCAAGCCCTCCGCAGGCAGGCGTTCCTATAAATACAGGCTCACCCTCCACCGGGGTACATGACGGTGTTGGATGACGGTCAAGATAAATCAGTAGCACGAAACCAGATGCTCGCCATCGTGTTGATGACGGTCCTGCTCGCGGTTTCATTCATATTCCTCCCCAAGCCAGCGCCGGTGCAAGAGCCGCCTGCCGTGGCTACGCCTGCGCCCACGGAGAACGCACCGCAAGAATCAACGTCCGCTTCGCCGCAAGCGGAGTCTTTGGCTGGCGCACTGCCTTTGCCCCCCGTCGCGGTGCAAACAGACCCATCCGCGGATGAGGTCATTCTGGAAAACGACACCCTGCGGCTGGTCTTCACCCGGGTGGGTGCGCGCCTGAAACAGGCATTCATCAAACTGCGCCGCTACGAGTATGAAGAAGTGCAAGTCGTGCCGGTGCAGCAACAACCCATCAAACCGGGTGCTGCCCCCCTTACGGATGTGGACCAAGTGTATCCGCTGGGGCTTCAATTCAGCAGCGAAGAACTCAGCAGTGAACTCGACAAGCGCCGGTTCGAGGCATCGCTGGACAGCGGCGGGCAATCCGCCACGTTCACGCTCGATATGCCCGGCTTCGCCAAGGTGGTCAAACGGATTACCCTCGGCGACACCCCCCATGTGGTCAATATCGAGGTGGAATACCAGAACCTGGAGACCGCCCTGGTCCAATTTGGCATCGACACCACGCCCGGTTATTGGCTGTATTGGGGCCCCAATGTCAATACCGGCGACAACAGCCGCATCGTGCCTTCTTCATTCATCAGTCGAAAAGAAGGTAAAAACACCACATTCAATACGACTAGCTTGAAACAGGACAAACCGGTCAACGAGCAAAATGTCGAGTGGATGGCGTTTAAGAGCGCCTATTTCGTCGTAGCCATGCGCCCCATCGATTTCGATGGCGCCCAGGCTATCGCGGAAGGCGCCCCGGAAAACTTCCGTTTTGGGGTGGCCGCTCCTCGCTTTAGTGTCGAGCCTCAAGCCACGGACGCGCGCGCGTTCCGCCTCTATATCGGCCCGAGCGAGCCCACGTTTTTAGCCACCGCCTGGCCGGACCTGCCCTCCGTAGTGCGCATGTTCTCCCAGGCATGGGATTTCATGGACAAGTTCGCCAAGCTCATGCTCGGGATCATGAACTGGTTCTATGGCATCATTCCCAATTACGGCATCGCCATCATCCTCGTCACCATTCTGGTGCGTGTCTGCATGTATCCCCTCACGCTCAAAAGCATGAAGAGCATGAAACGCATGCAAAGCCTTGGGCCCTTGATGAAGGAGCTCAAGGAGAAGTACGGCGACAATCAAGAAGAGTTGAATAAGCGCACGATGGAGCTCTACCGCGAGCGCGGGGTGAATCCCGTGGGCGGCTGCCTGCCCATGATGCTCCAAATGCCCGTGTTCTTCGCGTTCTATCGCATGCTGGCGGCTTCGTACGAATTGCGCGGCGCGCCGTTCTCGATCATCCATATCGGCAATTACCAATGGATTAGCGACCTCTCGCAGCCGGACCGGTTGATCCATTTGCCATTCATGGCAGGCATCAATCTGCCCTTAGCAGGCACCATGTTCGAGTATTTGAACATATTGCCGATTCTCGGGGCGGTGGCGCTCGTGTTGAGCATGAAACTCACGCCTTCCGGGCAAATCCAAAATGATCAGCAGAAAATCATGATGACCATCATGCCCTTTATGATGGCTTTTTTTTGCTACAACATGGCGGCAGGGCTGAACCTGTATATCTTGATTAGCTCGCTGCTCGGTATTATTCAGACCAAGCTCATCGCCTTGCATAAAGACGAAGAACCATTACCCGTGAAAAAAACGCCCGCGAAACGGCAGCATTTTTATGCGGCGGCGCAGGCGCGCAAGCGCCAGATGGCGCGTGAATTGAAAGAAGCCAAACGGCAGCCCGCCGCTCGAGCCAAAGACTCGAAGTAACGGACGAGATAACGCGCGGAGAATCCTGGCGCGGGCCATCGAGCCCAGCGCCTCACGGAACCGGGCGGTACGGGCGCAGGCTCCCCTGAGGAGCAAAGGAGGTCAAACATAATGCGAACGATAGAAGTAAAGGCCAAAACACGCGAGGAGGCTATCCAGAAAGCCCTAGCGGAATTGCATGCCGAACGCCACGAAGTAGCCGTCGAGATTCTCGATGAAGGCAGCTCTGGATTTCTTGGTTTAGGCCGCCGGGATGTGTGCCTGCGAGTGACTTCCGAGAAGGAAGAACCGGAGGAAGTGCGGCCTCCGCGTGCGCCTCGCGAGCCACGGCGTGAAGCCCCCCGCGAAACACCCCGCGAAAGCGCTTCTCCCACAAGCGAACGTGACGACAGCGAACGCCGCCGGGGCGGGCGCGGCGGTGGACGCCGGGGACGCCCAGAGAACCGAAGCGAATCCGCGCCGGTCCAAGGCGAAAGCCGGAATGAACCTCGCAGCGAGCCTCGCACGGAAAGTAGGAATGAACCGCGCCAGGAAAGCCGCAGTGAACCACGCACGGAAAACCGTGGCGAACGCAGGGAGCCGCCGCGTGCGCAAGGCCGCACCAATGACCGGCGGGGCGAACGCCCCGGCCCGCGCCCCGCGCAAGGCCCTCGCACCCGGGATAATGGCAACCGGAACGCCCGGCGCGATGAAGAACCGCGCGAAGCGCCCACGCCGCGTCCCGCCATCCCAAGCCGGCCATTGGGCGAAGGGGAAATCACTGCGGCGTCCGAGTTGCTGCAAGAGATGATCCTGCACATGGGCATCACGGCCAAAGTCACAAGCCATGTGAATGAAGAAGGCAGCGTGGTGCTCGCCGTCGAGTCGGAAGACAGCGCGATCCTGATAGGCCGCAAAGGGCGCACGCTGCATGCCCTGCAATACTTAATCAACCGGATGATCCGCACTTCGAACGAAGAAACCGATGTGCCCGAGCGCATCCTGGTCGATATCGAAGGCTACATCGAGCGCCGCCGCGCCAGCCTCGAGGAAATGGCCTTGCGCATGGCCAAGCGCGCCAAGGAAACGGGCCGCCGCGTGCGCGTCAAACCGCTAAGCCCGCAAGAACGCCGCATCATCCACGTCACCTTGCAGGAAGACCCCGATGTGCGCACGTTCAGCGTAGGCAGCGCCGCTTCTCGTTGCGTCATCATCGCGCCGAAAGATGAACGCCCCCGCCGCCGGACCGGGCCGCGTCCCGATAACCGGTATGCGGAAAAACGCGAGGGCGTGGAAGAAACCGCGGTAGCCGTCGAAGAAGGATTTGACGAGGAAGTGGATGTCTTCGATGACGATGAGGATAACACCGGCGACGATAAATAAGGACACTATCGCTGCTATCTCGACGCCGCCCGGCGAAGGAGCTATCGGCATTGTCCGCCTCAGCGGCCCAAAGGCCATTGATATTGTAGAACACGTGTTCACCTCCACCCGGGGCCGCCGGTTATCGAGCGGCTCCGGGCGTGTGTTTCATGGCGTAATCCGCGATGGCGATGAAACGCTCGACGAAGTCCTTGTCCATGTCATGCGCGCCCCCCACAGCTACACCCGCGAGGATGTCGTCGAGATCAACGGGCACGGCGGCGCGGGGCCTCTCCAGGCCATGCTCGAGCTCCTGCTCAAGCACGGCGCGCGCCTGGCCGAACCGGGCGAATTCACCAAGCGCGCCTTCCTCAACGGCCGCATCGACCTCGTCCAGGCCGAAGCCGTCATTGACCGCATTCGCGCCCAAACCCATGCCGCCTTGCGCGCCGCCGAATCCGCCGCGAAAGGCGAACTGTCCCGCGCTATTTACACCTTGCATGATACGCTGTCCGGAGCATTGGCCCGCATCGAGGCCGCCATTGATTTTCCCGATGACGACCTGCCGGAACTCGTCGATGACGCCCTGCGCGGAGAACTCGAAGGCTGCCAAGCCCGCATCGCGGAGCTGCTGCGCACCTCCGAGACAGGCCGCCTTGTGCGCGAGGGCGCGCGCGTGGCCATCGCCGGGCGGCCCAACGTGGGTAAATCGAGCCTCTTCAACGCCCTACTGCGCGATACGCGCGCCATTGTCACGGCCCATCCCGGCACGACTCGCGACCTTATCGAAGAAGTCATCAATATTCGCGGCATCCCCGTGCGCCTTTCCGACACCGCCGGGCTGCGCGCCACCGAGGATGAAGTCGAGCAAGCAGGCATCGCCGTCGCCCGCGACGCCTTCCAATCCGCCGACGCCATCCTGTTCGTCCTCGACGCCGCCCATGCGCCGTGGACGGAAGACGCCGAACCCGCCAAGGAATTGCTCGAACGGGGCGCGCCATTTGTCCTTGTGCTCAACAAGACGGACCTGCATCCCGGCCAGGAAACACCTCGATGGGCGGAGCAAGCCCGCGTTTGCGTCCGCGTGTCCGCCAAAACGGGGGAAGGCCTCGCCGCACTCGAGGACGCCATCGCCGGGCTGTTGTTGGGCGGCGCAGCCGTCCCCGTCGAACAAGCCCTCGTCACCCGCGCCCACCAGCGCGACAGCCTCCGCCGCGCCCAAGACGCCCTGGCGCGTCTGCTCAGCCACTACGGCGCATCGCCCGAATTCCTCAGCATCGACCTGCGGGAAGCCTTGACCGCCCTCGGGGCGATTACAGGAGAGACGACGCCGGAAGACGTACTCGACCGCATTTTCTCAAGCTTCTGCATTGGGAAGTAGAGGGGAGGTTTTCTTTGTTAGCCACAAGAGGTGCAAGAGGCGCAGGGTAGAATCTCCGTTTCTGATAAAGACATGAAATAGTGCAAATTCATGTTAATCGATTACTATATCTATTGTACCTGCTGTTCCTAAGGCAAGTTGATGGAGATTCGTTACGATGCCAAAGAAGCAAAAAGAAGACTCATGGTGGCCTACTCCCCTCCAGCACATCGCCAATATGGATTTCCTCGACAATGATATGGTAACTGTAGCGGAAATCTCAGAAGGCGCGAAACAAGAATCTACGCGTGATTTTTATATGGCATTAGTTAAGCCCGAGATTGCAGATAGACTTTTAAAAAGCAAGCGATTGAGCTTTTCATATCTGGGTTTTGGTGGACTTCAATTGTCCGAGAAACAACAATATCTCGAACCATTAGTTGTTCGTTGGGAAGGTGCGGCAAATGTGACGGTGCAGCTTCCTACTGAACGTTTTCTTCAAGAATTCAGCTTGACTCCTCGCCTTGTCGATTCCATCGTCTATTGGGATGACCTGACTAGACCATTAAGAAACATTATAATACACAACACGACGTCTACTTATGCTTACCCCAAACCAAGTCTTGCTAGAGTTCAGATACGGCGCGATTATCTTCTTAAATATGCAAACGCAAAGAACCGTTCAATAATAGTGCTGTGGTACGAATGGAATGATGCTCCCAATCAGGATGAACATGGTATGTCTTACTCAGCAGATGATTTTGGGACTTTTCAGTTACCAGGGCGAGACGTGCAATTTATGCAAGCTCCTGAGGATCCAGACCGCATAATTGCTGAGTTTTGGGGAATACGATTGTTTTATACGCCAAATTCGGTCGCAATCATGACTGACGACACACCTCCACTCTACTGGCCAGGGATCAATGAGCAAGTGACAAGAGCGACGCGCTGGCTACCACCAGGGTTGCAGGTAGTATATGTAAAAGACTCCGTACTCGATATATATGAAAATAGACCTGATGTCTATTGTGTGCATCCAGACACTGGAGGGGTTTCCTATATAAACCAATGGTCTGTTTCATACTGCCGCCGAATCGGACGGGATCTCATTTCGGTAGAGATTAGGAAGTTGTACGAAGGCTGTTACTCCGATGTGATTCAACACTGGCACAAGCACACGACTTCACCCCAGACAGGACTCAATCCCAAAGAGCCAAATGTCGCGACACGCTCCAAAAGAATCATTGATGGGATGCTGGCCCTCGGCGGCGCACTCTCAAGGCTCTATAAGGAATCTATGTCTGAATACCGCTTGGCAAAAGATATAGTTGGTCTAGATGCAGAAACTATACAAAGTACTTGGTGGTATGATCATAACGATATAAGGCCTATCACTCGTAGAATTCCTTTGGATATGGGAAGATCTGCCTTTCTAGATCGCTGTGAACTTCTAGCAAAACTAGTTATCGAACATATAAATGAAAAGCATCTTCGAAGTCTACTCATCCAGTGGGGCGTTGGACCTGACGAGATTAAGAAAATCCGAACGCTGAAGCTGCTTGACCTCATACTTCAGTTTGTAAGCATTGCTGATGACACGGGACTACATATTGTGCGAGATTTCCTCTCCATACGAGAACGATATGGTGAGAAACTAGCCGAACTAGAGCCTGGTGAACACTTGTCTTCTCCAATCGCTTTCTTATTTATATTGAATGATATACGCAACATTGCGGCGCACCACAAAAAAGAGGAAGAAAGCAAACTGCCCAAAAAACTGGGCATCACCTCGGCTCATGTCGCCGACGGTTGGGGAAGGCAGCTTGATCTTGTCTATGACCACGTTGGGGAGGCTCTAGAGGCTGCGGTGCAAACACTGATACCGGTGGCTTAGCCGATTTGTTTCAAAGTGCTTTGGGGCTTCGGGGGGATAACACATCCGCACACTAGCGTGCATACCCAGGGCGCAAGCGAACTCAGCGACGGTTTCGAAAGTGAAATTCGAGGTCTCGTTCAACACTTTTCCAACGTATTGCCGCGATTTGCCTAGTTTCTTAGCCAAAGTATTCCGGTTAAGGCCTTGAGCCGCCATGGCCTCCAGCACGTCTTCGACAAATTGTGACTTCATATAATCCGCCACAAATTCGGGATCGGCGTCGAAATCCGTAGCGATAACTTGCATTTCGGCTAGTGTATCGGCCGAGTCGGGCACATCCGCTAGTATGTCCTGTAAATTTTCAGGGATGGTTCTCTCTTGATGTGTCATTTGTCGTTTCATAATCAGCTCCGCTACAAATCATGTGCCTTGCATAAGCGCCACCAGGTAGATATTCCTAAACCGTTCGCAAAGATCAAATGCTTGGTTTTGTTCTTGCTTACTGGATTTGGCCTTCCAATAGAGATTTGTGCATATAACGGCCTCTTGAACATCCGGTGTATAGAAGAAGAAAAGACGGGCTGCGCCTCCTCGCATCTCATATATATCGCCATGCCGTTGGCCTCGTTTGACGTGGTTCTCGTTCCGAACCCGTTCTTGCTTCGCCACCAAACGCATAACCTTGATGATCTTCTTGTAATCCTCGATATGATCTTGCTTCAGCTTTAACAGTTCATTAAGTGCGAGAGATTTTCCATTAATCTCCAGCACACGTACACGATGGCAAATTTCCCATTCTGCTTTTACGTCTATTATACTCAATAAACGGCAGCGCATGTCAACCCTCAGGTTTACATATTCTTAACACATTTGTTGGCCAATGTATTCTCATATGCTTAGCCACAATACGGCTGTCTGCCCATACACTAACTCTGTAATAGCACTTTCGTCAAAAAATTCTAGAAATTATTGTCTTGCGTAGATAGGTCGATTGATCACGCCATGCAAGCCAAATCCGCGTGCCATTCATTCCTGTGTGCTTTGGCGGCTCACGATTCGGTGTCTCTGCGATGGACTCGCGCAAATATCAAACTGCTACTTCCTCCCGGTCAAAGCCGGGGGATCTCCCATGATTAGTAGATGCGTAAGCCTGTGGGAAGTAGAAGAAGAGATTTTTTGAAATAGTTCCATTCATGCCGGATTGTTTTGGAATGTCCCTTCGAGATACCTGGCATCCATGCCGCCCTAAACCGCCGGTTGCCTAGAAGGCGCGCTTTTCTGAAATACGTATTTCTTTTACACCTATCCCGTCTAGCATTTCATATCTTACATTTATTTGCGAATACCCATTTTAATGAGATGTCAGCCTTGACAAGTCGTCATAGGCAATGCTATTTTCTGCCAGAATTGCAATACGTATTGCATGCCACTGCATTTTTTTAAGCCATGAAACAAGCTGTACGAAAAAGAGGTACACCCATGCAAGGAAACCCCATCGGCCATGCCCCTATCAGCCTGCCTGAATTGCACCGGCAAGTGGTGCGCGGGGAATCAAACGGCAAAATCATCTGGCAGCCGCGCATCCAATGTTGGATCACGGACAAGCGCTTCGCTGGCGAAGCCTTGCCCGAGCCGTTTGAACATTTGAGCGTGCCGGACATGTACCGCGAGTTGAAATGCTCGTCGCGGCTCTATGTGTTCAACGCCTGCTTCGTCCCGCGTGAAGATCCCCGCGTGCGTATTTGGCGTGAAGATATCAGCGAGACCGACTACAAGGAGGCCGTGGAGACGCCCGTGGGCGGGCAATTCGAGATTCGCCGTAAAACGCCCACCAGCCCGGCCCTCATCCGTATCAAAGGCTCCATCGATTCGGAAGAGGAAATGCGCGTGGCTGCTTGGCGCGCCCGCCATACCGAATGGACCTTTGACCAGGAGCGCTATGACGCTCTAATGGAGGAGTGGGGCGATTTGGGCCTGCCCACCATGTACATGCCGCGCGTGAGTGTGCAAGACCTTTTCATTAACACCATGGGCGTCGAAAAGGCGATCTATGCCATTTATGGCTGGGGCTCCGTGGTGGAGGAGTATTTTCAGGCGCTTCACAAAAGCCATATGCGCCTGATTGAGGTCATCAACGCTTCACCCATCGAGGTGATCAACTTCGGCGACAACCTCCATTGCGAGACCTTGACGCCGCATCTATATGAACAATACGTCCTGCCCGCATATCTCGAACGCTGCGATAAGCTGCATCAAGCGGGGAAATTCGTCCATTCGCATTGGGATGGAAGTGTCCGTAGTTTGTTCCCTTATGCCCGCACATCGGGGCTGGATGGCATTGAAGCCATAACGCCGAAACCGCAGGGCGACGTGACGCTCGAAGAGACTAAAGAGGCTTTGGGTGATGACATGTTTTTGATCGATGGCGTCCCCGCCGTCTATTTCGATACGATTTTCCCAGAAGAATTGCTGATTGAAAGCGTCGAGAAAATCATCCGCCTGTTTGCGCCCAAGCTGATCCTGGGGATATCGGACGAGATATCTAGCACGGGCGACATCGAGCGGGTGCGCACCGTGGGCCGCATCGTGGACGAGTATAACGCCCAATGCGAGAAGAAGGCGGCGGCCAATTAGGGCATTGTGACAATGGGCATTCCGGCCATGGAAAGCGGGGAGAACCTTTTTGAAAAAAGGTTCTCCCCGCACCTTTTTCCAAAAACTTTTGATTGTGCTTAGTACGCGAAGCAAAATCGAGGTTCTTAGGGAAGGGTCTGGGGAACCCTTCCTGCGAAAGAAAGGGTTCCCCAGAAAGCAGTTCCATTAATCCTTAATCCGCCTCAGGCGCGGTACTTGATCACCTGGACGGCCTCGAGTGTGACGAGGCCTTCCTGCACCATTTCGTCGATGTGCGGCAAGAGCTGTTCGATACGTTCCCGGCTATCCACCATCTCGATGACCATGGGCAGGTCTTCGGATAATCGCAGAATAGATGCGGAATGCAGATGGCTCTTCGCCCCGAAGCCGAGAGGCCCCCGCAGTACGGTGGCCCCCGCCATGCCTATCTCGCGCGCCTTCATCACGATGGCCTCATATAGGGGCCGCCCGTGCCATTTGTCGGCCTCACCAATAAAAATCCGCAGCAGATGGCCTTGTTCCGGGATGCGCATGGCCTTATCCTCCATATAGCCTCTCCGCGACACGATACCCCGCCCATACAGCGGCCAAACATGCGAGGTTGCTCAGCATGATATTGGCTAACGGCCTTACCCATTGGCCGTCATTCAGCATGGCGAACGTCTCCCATGCGTAACTCGAGAAGGTGGTGAATCCGCCTAGAAATCCCACCACGATGGCCATGCGGTATTCCTCCCGGATCAGAATCGGCCCGGAAAACGCCCCCGCGAAAAAACCAATCAGGACGCATCCGACTACGTTCGCGATGAACGTCCCCAATGGAAACAATCCGCCCGCGATAGCCTGGCCCCAGCCGGAAACCACATAGCGCGCCAGCGCGCCCATGCCGCCGCCTAAGCCGATGAGCAAATATTTCATTCCCCTATTCCTTGCCTATTCTAAACTGCATGCCTGTATGTTCCACATGCCGCCCTACTCCGTCAAGTGTCTAGCCACGGCTGGGCTTGCTGGGAAAATGTATATCCTGAAATTCCCCCCTGCGCTGGCGCTTTGGGCTGTTTGGGCGGCGTGTTACGCCTCATTGCCGCTTTGCTAAAAAAAACGAATAGCGTGGAACAGGGATGCGGCCAACCGACCCGTTTTCCGCAAACCACCGTCCCACGCTATGCGAAACGCTTGAATGCTCCTGTATGCCAGCCGATGAATCGGGGTATTAGGGAAACATTCGTAGCGGAATCGCCATTCCTAGATAGTGTACTTCTCTTTCAGGCGGATTACAGTGGCGCTTGTGCGCCCACGCGCCACCGATTCCGCCTGGCGCGCTATAAATGATATAGCCTCCTGATTTTCAATACCCTGAATTTCGTTTCGCGCACAACCAGTCTAGCGCGCCTAAATATTTTGGCCTCGGGTTGCTTGCCCTCAACCGGTGTTTAGAGTGTGCCATATCACTCTTGAACAATTCGTGGAAAATATATGAAGGTTTTACGTAGCTATACAATTTTCCCGCTTGCCTTCTGGCTGTTATCGCACAATTCGTGTTTTTCGAGCCAGGCGGCGCTGGCGCTTCTATTTCCCCCCCAAAAAGGCCACCTGTAACATTTGCATTGCCAACCGGCACTTTAATAATGGAGTAAAGGGCAGTATTTTCAGCTCGGAAAACAAGGTGCGGGAGGAAGGCCTATGGATTATGAATAAAATCCAAATAAGAAAAGTGTGTATTAGGCCGAACCTTGGCTTGATGCCATGGTATGGCGCTTCCTAAACATGGAGGATAAGGAAGATGAATATTTCTGCTATTGGCGGAAATAGTTACAGCGCTTATGCGAGCATGACTCAGAGCGCATCAGCGAATTCCTCGAAAAGTCTGGACACCTTTTCGAGCAATCTTATCAGTCAGCTCGACGCCGATGGGGATGGCGCCCTGAGCAACACGGAGGCGAGTGGGCTATCCCAAGACACCTTCCAATTAGTTGACGCGGATTCGGATGGTTTGATGACCCAAGACGAGATCAAATCCGCGCTTCAAAAACAGCAGCAGTCTATGCCAGCACCGCCTCCTGAAGGCGCGGGCGGTATGGATACGGCTCAAGCCGCTTCGGATGTTTCCAGCAAAATGATTGAAACGCTGGATACGGACGGCGATGGCTCCTTAAGCAGCACCGAGCTGGAAGGCCTTTCATCTGAAAACTTCAGCGCGTCGGATACGAATGGCGATGGCGTCATATCCGCGGATGAACTGTCGAGCGCCATACAGTCCGAGATGGATTCGGGAGCCACCGGCCCAGGCGAAGCCGAAGAAGGCAGTTTCCAGAGTGTGTTCCAAAATAGCGTCGATGCTTCTGGCGGTCCGGGCGCACCTCCTCCTCCACCTCCCACGGAAGAAGAAGAGGATAGCTCCACCGAGAGCACTACCTCTACGGGAAGCTCGAACAGTCTGATGCAACAGTTAATGAGCATGTATCAAGAGTCGAGCGGCTATTCGGCGGCCAACACGAGTACGCTTAGCTTGACTGCGTAACGACCTCCTTCCACTCGCAGTAGATTTCCGGCGGTTTCCAATCAAGGGATTCCGCCGGAAGTTATATTATCCTCGAAAAAGGGGCAATGCTCTTCACAACCGCACGAGAGAACAGAAAAACCGTTTTAATTACAGTAAATACCCCTGTCAAGGCGCAATGGCAAACACGAGCCGCTGCCAGCGTTTCAAGGGCGGAGCACCATCATCACTGACTTCCAATACGATGTGAATGGTCTTCCCCGGCTCGGCCGGTACGGTGAAGCTGGCCTCGGTTCGCGATGTTGGATTTGAGATATCGACAGGGGAAGCCGTTCCCGCCTCTTGATAGTGCCACCATCGATACGTAAAGGAATCTCCATCTGGGTCGGATGTGGGCTTCGCGTTCAGCTTCACGATTTGCCCCCCGTGGACCGTTTGATTCAGGGGCCCTTTTATTTTCACTACAGGAGGATGATTCGCCTCCTTGACACTCCTGACACACCAATCCGCGCGGGCCGCCCAATCATTTTGAAAGTCCGCCGCCCATCGCAAAATGCTGTGCGGTTCGACGCCGTTTACATCGGTGGACCTCCAGATTCCCGCATCCTCAATGAAGCGCCCGCCCCAGCCGCCGAAACTGGGATCTTCCTCGCTGCGCAAGCCAGTACGAATCATATGCAAAAACGCAGGCGAATCTCCTTCTGAAAGAAACCGGCCACCTTCGTCCGCTTCGTACATGGAACACAGTGGGCCGTGATTTTGTAAAATATTCGCTGTCATCCAGGCGGCGTCAAAATACCGCTGCACGGCTTCAGATTGAACCTGCTGCCAGCCATACCCGAGCGCCTCGAACGAAGGCCTGTCGCTCCGCAAGATCTGCATGCCGGGCCATTCCGGACGAATGTATGTTTTCAAGGTATTGTCTTGTTCGGTAATGAGATAAAGGTGCGCTTTCTTCTTTACTTCTACTACGCGCTCCGGGTGGTTTTCCTGGATCGTCTTGAGCGCCCGCGCAATAGTGTTGGAGCCGCCCCAAGCTTGCAACCAAACCGGCGACTCATCCGGCTCCAATAGGACTTCCACGATCCGACTAGAGCCCGGGGTAGGTTCGCGCATATCGTCCTCTAGAGCGATATTGCCCACGAAAACCTGGGAACGCAAGTATTCTGGAGCAGGGTACGCCGCATCATGTTGCCGCAGATTGGGATACGCTTCCGCGTAGGCATCAATCTGCTTATCGAGCCAAACCTCGGGATCCCATCGATGTGCGGGCGTTGCGCCATCGCCCTTCCAATGGTGTATCGAACTCGAATGGATCAGCCCTTTGATGTCCCACTCGTTCGCATACAACAGAAACCGCACCATGGAACAACGGTCATCCACCTCGCCATCGGTGGTGACAATGACCCGTGTGCGCGCGGGCGGTTCTTGTTTCTCCGATTGAGCCAGAATCGGGAACAGGAGGCACCATGCGCCAAATACATAGGAAAACAAAATGCTCTTCTTCATCGCATACGACCTTTCCGTTGTTTGGCGGCTAATCTCCATTAAGGCAGGCGGATCGACAGGCATGCATGTTCTTGAATGGGCAATTCGCATTCTGCTTTACTTATGGATGCCATCGGCCCAGATTCCGCAATCCGTTTTGTAATACCAAGCGGCATGCACAAAGTTGCACATCATATGGATTGCATCTTGATATGAAAACACCCTTCCACACAACGGCGGATTTCCCGCGCAAATATACTTTTTAACTCTTCTCCCCGTTTGCGCGGCATACCGTTTCGAAAGCCGCCAAATATTGGTCCGCCACCGCGTCAAGGCGGTATTGTTCGAGGACCCGGCTCCGCGCCTTTTCCCCCAATTCCGCCGCTTTTTCAGGATGCTCGAGCAGTTCTTGCAAGGCGCGCCGCATCGCGTCCACATCTCCCGGAGGAAGCAACACCCCCGTATCGCCGATGGTTTCCACACAGCCTGTATCGTTGGACGAGATTACCGCCGCGCCCGCAAGCATGGCCTCGAGCAAGGCCATCGAAGCGTTTTCCCGCTGGGAAGGCAGGCAATAAATGGCTGCGGTCTCATACAGCTCGCGGAGCTGGGCGGTCTCTTTTCCGAGCCAGCCATGGAAAATCACCTGGGCCTTTACTTGTTTGGCGAGTGCTTCCAGTTCGCTCCGCATGGGGCCTTCACCGCTGATGTGGACTTCGTAGTCCGTCTCAATGCCTTGCAGTGCCTGTAAAACGGTTTGAAAACCTTTGCGCCGCAACAACCGGCCTGTCATCAGAATACGTTTCTGCTTGGGACGCTGGGTAAAATGGTCGGTGTCGATACAGTTCGGAATATGCAGCAAACCGTACGGCCCCACATTGGCGTCGAGCAGCCGCCCCAAATAGCGTGAAGGCGCCACGCGCAAGGCGGCGTTGCGTAAAATCAAATGCAGCAAGGGCTTTGTGAAATAATGCTCATACACAAACCGGTCGGCATTATAGCCCGGCACATCCGAACCATGGGCCGTGAGCACATAGGGTACGCGCGCCACCCGGGTGGCCGCGTAGGCCAGCAGGCCGGTGGGTATGATGAAATGACAATGAACCACATCATATTGGCCGGAGCGGAGCTGGCGTATCACACGCGGCAGCGCCGAGACAACAAAGGAAACCATCTCGTGGGTTTCGCAGGAAAACTGGCGTTTCCGAAACGCGGGTGCGCGATACACCCGCACCGGCCCGTCTTCTTCATAAGCCGGAAGCCCCTTGAATCCCATGGTCGCCACATCCACGCCATGGCCGCGCTGGGCAAAAGCATGGCAAAGCTGCCGACATACGGGCGCCGCCCCGCCGCCCAAGGGCGGGTATTCATAATTCAACACGAGAATCCGCATCGCACCCTTTTCTATATGGGAATCAACTCAGGCAAATATCGATAAATGACCGGCGAGGACGGCGGCCGCTCTTAAAATATAGTAGGGTGGGGCTTGCCCCACCGTTCAACGTTATATGCTTTGGCGGGGCAAACCTCACGGAAATCAAAAAAAATCCACCCTACCCTCTGTATGCGTAGAGACGCCGGACGCCCTATTTCCGATAAATTATTTGCCTTGGACTTCCCGCACCTTCATGCCCTTGGCCAGTTTCGCGCCTTCGCGAAGCGTGCCGGGCATCATGCCGCAGGAAGCGAGTTCTTCTTCAACGGACTTGACTTGTATCGTCGCTATGGGGGCCATGTTACGGTGGAGCGTTTTTCCGCCGATTTCCACGGGCTTGCCTTCCTCGAGCACTTCAAATGTTTGCCCCGGTTCAAGGCCATAGGCCTTGCCGAGATTGATTAGGATGCCGTCCTCGCCGCTGCCTGTATCGGCGATAAGGCCTTGCACTGGGCGTTTTGCCTCGAGCGTTTTCGCCAATTCGTCCGCCATATCGGAGGCCAACGCCGCCAAATCGGCCTCCTCCGCGATATTGCGCACCACCTGGCAGGCTACGGAGGTGGTCTCCGTGTCCACCATGCGCACGAACATGGCGTTGTCAGAACCCGCGCGCGCGAAATCCACGAATCCAAGCAATTGGGCGGATAACACCTTGCCCAGCCGCGCCTGCGTAGCCGGGTCGGCTAATTCGGAGCTGCCCAGATTCAATTCTTGCAACAGTGTATCGAGCATTTCACGGTCAACGACGGTGATGCGGCTGTTCTCATCCACCTGTGCGGCCACTTCGCGCCGGAGCGCCGTGTCCATTCCCGCGCGCTCGAAGAATACCCCGCCCGCGCCTTGTCCGGGCAAGAAAGCCACAATCATCGGCTTCGTAGTCCACTCGTCGGCGGGCTTATCCGCGCCTGCGGCCTTTTGGCTTTTATACCGGGCTTCGAGGTCGGTGATCTGCGCGCGGATCTGTTCCCGGCGCGCCGTGTCCCCGCTGGACTTTAGCTCTTGTTGAACCTGCTTGAGCATAACAGCGATAAGGGGGTCTTCGATGCCGCGCTTGCCTGCCGCATCGAGCACGTCCACCGAGCGCGCCAGATCGCCTTTCTCTCGCAAAGCCGCGCCGAGATTGCTCAAGGAAGCCGCATCATAATGGTTCAACGCGCCCGCTTGCTGGTAGCATGAAGAAGCCTCATCGAGCTTGCCTTGCTGCTGCTGCATCCGCCCATGGCCATTGAGCGCTTCGGCCTTTTGCCAATCCGCCGCAGGCTGGCGGGAAGCTTGCTCGAACGCCGTGGCGGCGGAAGCCGTGTCGCCCTGTCGCAAGAGGGCCTTGGCTTTGATGGTCCGCGCGAAGCCATTTTCGGGTCCGGCCTGTTCCGCCAACGCGGCGGCGGTTTTCGCATCGCCCTCAGCCAAGGCTACATACGCAAGGCCATCCTTCGCGCCCAAACGTTCGAATTCAGACTTAGCCCCGGCGGTATCGCCTTTAAAGGCATGCGCATAGGCGGCGGTTTCCTCGGCGGTGCGGGCGTCCTCCCCGGCATCCTTGGCCATTCCGGCGAACGAAGCCGCCAGGTCGGCTTGGCGTTTCGACAAGAAAAGCTGGGCCAAGTAATTAATGACTCCCGCCTGCCCGGCACCGCCGCCATGAAGCACTTTCAGCACCGTGAGGGCGTCAGCCGAAGCGTCTTTTCCGGGCTCGGCCGCAATAATATACGTGAGCGGCAACACCTGGAACGGGCCATATTTTTCTTCCATGTTGGCGTCGGGCGTCTCGGGAATGACGTAATACAAGATGCCCTGTTCCTCCGCGAACTGGCGCAGCGCCTCGCGCTCCGCTTCATGGCCCACGGCCACGACTTGGATGCGCTCCCGCCCATCCACCTGTTTGAGTTGTTCCGCCATCTCCTTGCCCGTCTCCATCGAGAAAAAGAGCAAGATAATCAAATCCGGATTCCCTGGCAGCGGTTTGGCAAGGTCCACCTCCTGCCCATGCACATCCGTCGCTTTAAACGGCGGTGCTTCACTGCCTTGAGCGGGCTGGGCCAAAGCAGGGAAAGCTAAAGCGGCGCATAATCCCAGGACTAGCAACACAATCCGAAACACGCGTGGAGTCTCCATAACCGGCATTCTCCTCTCGATTAGTTCCGCGAATTCCCTCAGATTCGGATGCCTTATTGTAGCACCGGAAACGCGGATTAGAAATTTTTCCGCCTTTTTCCCGAATCGCTGGATAAGGATGGGCAACCTTTGCCAATCCGTTAGGAAACCATCTATTTTGTACCGAATCCGCGTTCCTGCTCATTCACCAATTGGAGTATTCAAGAGTCGTGAATTCGTTATTTGTCGCGCAAAACTCAATCCCATCGCCATCCCCGCGAAAAGGGATGGCAAATAGGTGGTTTTGGGTTATTTCTTCAGTGCGTCGCACGATGCATTCTTCCAGGAGCGGTAATAGCAGAACTTCACCCTTTAAATATCCGTAACACTTTAGCCAAGTGGTGAAGAATGACCGGCGCCCTCGTCGGTCTTCAGATGCAAAATAATGTATCAATACCGGCGTAAGGCAATAAACAAGGCCGCCAAATATCAGGATGCTACTTCAGTCGGCTAAAGTGTTACAAATATCCTATCCGGATGAATTCCAAGTGGTTTCGATGGGCGCGTACAGTGTAGTCTGTAGGCATGGACGCATTCATACGACATTCCAGAACCCGGCGCTTACGCGTGGCGATAGTCACGCCGGCATGGCCTCAAGGAAGCCTGGCCAATGGCATTGTGAATTATGTGGCCAAAATGCGCCCGGCGTTGATGCGGCATATCGATTTGCACCTCCTGGCGTTTCATGTGGAAGAAGGCAGCCAAGCCCCAGGAATTGTTGATTTGCAAGCGCTAACGAACACTCACGGCATCCGCCCGCTGTTGGCGCGTATCGCCCGGCGCATCGCACCGGATGTGGTGCAGGCCCGCTCGATGGGCGGCTTGGTGGCGGCGGGCGTCCATTACCTCAATAGGCAAGGCCCGCTCGATGTCTTGCAGCTCGAGGAGTCGTTTGGCATGGCTTGGTGGGTCCGCCGCTGGATAAAGACCCCCGTTATCGTGCGGTTGCACGGCCCTTGGTTTCTCAATGGCGCGGCGGCGGGAGCCCCCGATGATCATACATTCCGTCACCGCGTACATGCCGAGGGCCGCGCCATTGCCGCAGCCGATGGCATTACAGCGCCTTCGCGCGAAGTGCTTGAGCAGACACGCCGCCGGTATGGGCTCGCGCTGAACAAGGCGGAAGTCATCCCGAATCCCCGGCCTGATATCCCCCCCGAGGCCCGCTGGAAAGCCAGCGCCTGTGAACAGGGAACGCTCCTATTCGTGGGCCGGTTTGACCGGCACAAGGGGGGCGATGTGATGATCGACGCCTTCGCCCGGGTGCTTGATCGCCATCCGGACGCCCGCTTGGTATTTGTGGGGCCTGATCGCGGCTTAGTGGACGATGCGGGCCATCAGTGGTCCATTCAGGAATATTCAGGCGTCCGGCTCCCCGGAGCGGCGGAAAGCGGCCGCTTTGCCTGGTTAGGAGAAATGCCCTATAACGCCCTCTTCGAGCAACGCCGCCGCGCCTGCGCCACCATCGTCTGTTCGCGGTGGGAGAACTTCGCCAACACGGCCACGGAAGCCTTCGCCATGGGCTGCCCGCTGGTGATGTCGAACACGGGCGGCCTTCCCGAGATCGTGCAAGACGGCCACAACGGCCTATTATGCCGCCCGGGCGATGCCGTGGATCTGGCGGAAAAACTCTGCACGCTCATCGAGGAGCCTGCCCTAGCGGAACGGCTGGGCCGCCAGGCCGCCGAAGATTCGGAAGCGCGGTACAATCCCGAGGATTTGGCGGAACGCACGGCCGCATTCTACGAACGCATCGCCTTGGGCGCTTGAGGAGGCAGTAGGCAAACATGGGAGATTATACGCACACCCCGCTGGTATCCGTCGTGCTATTCGGGTGGATACCCGTGGTGCTCGTCATATTCGCCACCCTCCCCGCGCGCCGCGCCGTGATTGTATCTTTCCTGTTCGCCTGGTTGTTTTTGCCCGTGGCGAGTTACTCCATCCCTTATTTCCCGGATTATGACAAAACCTCCGCCACCTCTATCGGAGTGCTGTGCGCCACGCTCATCTTCGATGCCGAGCGTCTATTCCGATTCCGCCCTCGATGGTTCGATCTGCCGGTGCTTCTCTTCTCGTTTTGCCCGCTTTTCTCCTCGATATCGAACGGCCTTGGCGTTTATGACGGGCTGTCCCAGGCGCTTGGCTATATCGTGGCGTGGATGGTTCCCTATTTTATAGGCCGGGTCTACTTCGATACGCCGGAGGCCATGCGCGACTTAGCCATCGGCATATTCGTTGGCGGGCTCATTTACGCGCCTTTATGCCTATTTGAAATTCGCATGAGCCCCCAGCTTCATCGCCTCGTTTATGGATACCATACCATGCAATTCGCACAAACCATGCGCTACGGCGGATACAGGCCGGTCGTGTTCATTGGCGGCTCCGGACTGACACTGAGCTTATGGATGGGATTCACCACCTTATGCGGTTATTGGTTGTGGCGCAGCCGCATGCTAGTGCGCTACATGGGAATGCCGGTGTGGATGCTGGCGGCCGGTCTTTTCGTGACAACCATACTCACCAAGTCATCCCTCGCTGTCGTGCTCATGATGCTAGGCATTATAACGCTTGAAGCCATATTATTTTTCCGCAACAGTGCGCCAATCGTGATTTGGAACGTCCTATCCGTCTTGTACATCCTTATCCGAGTCACTGGTTTGTGGAATGGCGGCGAGGCGGTGGATATATCGGGGGAAGTATTCGGCCCGGACCGCGCCCAATCCTTGGATTTCCGTTTTGAAAACGAGATCATCCTCTGCGAACGGGCGTGGATGCGCCCCTTGTTCGGCTGGGGCGGCTGGGGGCGGGATCGCGTCACGGACGAGGAAGGCAAGGTGACTACCGTGACTGATAGCCGCTGGATTATCTTGTTCGGCCAGAACGGATTGGCGGGCCTTGCCACTTTCATCGCCACATTCATACTGCCCGGTTTGCTGCTTCGCTGGCGTATCAACCCAAAATACTGGGCCACTTCCCCTATTGCGGCATTGCCTCTCGCGGCGCTTTTGGTATGCTTGTCATTTGCCAATATGCTATTCAACGCGCAATTCGTGCCCATCGTGCTGGTCATGCTTGGGGGGCTTCCGGGAGTGCGCATACTCATGCAGCAATACGCCCAGCCCCGGTTCATTCCATCCGCTGCAACGGCTGATGCGCCCCCCCCCGTTTCTCAACGCAACCGCATTTTGGCGCGCCGAAAAGCGCTGAAAGAACACAGCCAGCCGTGATGCGGGCATCCGGCGCGACGCCCAAGGGCCTACAGCTTTTCGAGCAAAGCGGCATGCACCCGCGGATTGGCTGCTACAATCGCACTGGGCAAGGAGCGGTCCACTTTATTAAAACGCAGCGGGAGCCCCTCACCATCGGTCACGACGCCGCCCGCTTCTTCGATGACACAGGGCAGCCACGCATAGTCATGTTCGCCGCCGCTCCCGCCAATCGACAGCACGCATCCCTCGAATTCCCCTGCCGCCACCCGCAGCAATTCCAGCGCCGCGTGGCCAAGCGGCCGGCCAAGCGTATCGAGATGGGCGAAACGCGCGCCTCGCACGCCCACACGCGCTCGAGGGCCATCCTCCTGGGACATCCGCACCGGGCGGCCATTCAAGAAACACCCTTCCCCGAGCCGCGCATACAGCATGAGTTCGAGGGCAGGAAAATACGCCACGGATTCGACGTTTACGCCATCAATACATAACGCGGCGAGAATGGAAAATTCCGGCTCCCGCCGGACCAAATACGAAGTGCCGTCAATCGGATCGAGGATCCATACACGGGACGCCTCAAGGCGCTTCGGATCATCTTTGGTCTCTTCCGACAAGATACAGTCATCGGGAAACCGCTCGATAATGCGCCTATGCAGCAATTCATCCACTGCAAGGTCCACGGTGGTCACTGGCGAGCCATCCGCTTTCTGGCGCACCTCGAATTGGCCGCTGTGATGGTACGAAAGAGCAAGCCGCCCTGCTTCCGCGACAATATCCCGAAGCCATAAATCCATGATGCCTCACCTTCCATCCCGTTTGCGGAAACAGCGTATTACCCTGAAAACAATGCCATTGAACACGAAATGGCCGGAATGCGCAAGCGAGAATATGATGAACCCGAAAGCGAACGCCCATTTCCAGCCAGCGATGATGGATAACATTCCACGTGCGCCATGCCTCATCCGTTATTGACGCACATCACTTTACCGGAAGGCTCCGTGCGGTCGCGCATCATGAGCAACGCATCGGGAAGCTGTTCGAGGCCCACGCGGTGTGTGATTAGCGGAATCACGTCGATACGATGGGCGGCGATGGCGTCGAGGGCTAGATGCCATTCGTTGACGGGGAATGCGCCATATTCCGAATTCCATGAACCGGTGAGGCGGAGCTGCTTGCGCAGGATCTGCCAATAGCCTTGCTGGGAAAGCTTCATCTCGCCCATGGGATTGCCGAGAAGCACTACGGAACCAAGAGGCCGCGCGCAGTACATGGCCTGTTCGAAAGCCGGAGATGCGCCGGAGGCCTCGAGCACCACATCCGCGCCCGCGCCAGTCTGCTGTTTCACCCAGTCCGCAAGGCCGCCGTCTTTCGGGTTGTATGAAACGGGGAAGCCATATGCCGCCGCCGCATCAAGGCGGACCGGGTCGATGTCGGCCAGCAGCACGGCGCGCGCTCCCGCCGCACGCGCCCATGCAGCTGCCAGCAGCCCGATGGGGCCTGCACCGAATATGAGGATGGAATCGCCCGCCGACAGGCCGCTGAGGCGCACGGCGTGCAGGGCCACCGCAGCAGGTTCCGCCATGGCTGCTTTTTCCATGGAGACGCTATCCGGCATGGGAAGAAGGTTCCATTCAGGCGCGGTGGCATATTCCGCGAACGCGCCATCACACCGGGAGCCCAGGTAATCGTAGTCCTGGCATTGGGCGTAGTGGCCGATACGGCAAAGCGGGCATTTCATGCACGGCTTGAGGGGAAACACGGCCACACGCTGGCCGATACGGCCCGCATCCACGCCATCGCCCACGGCGGCAATCTCACCCGCGAATTCGTGGCCCGGAATGAGCGGGAACGAGTAGGTTCCCTTTACAAATACGCGGGGAATATCCGAGCCGCACACGCCGCAGGCGCGCACACGCACCAATGCTTCGCCGGGCTTGGGAACAGGCGCGTCGACTGTTTCACAACGAAGATCGCCCACCGCGTGCAGTACACAGGCCTTCATGATTCGGTTCTCTCCTTTGATAATATTTCACAAGAATGAAGTAAAAGTCCTTGAGGTGGGCGCCTTTTCCCGCCGATCCGGTGAAACGGCTTGTTCGATGGCGGTGATGCCTCTTTTTCATCTGGCTCATCATGGGCAGGCCCAATAAGGCGCGTTAGCCAATGGAAACTGCGCCATACCCCCCTTTTTTGAACACATAAATAGCCCATCCCAGCGTTTCCCGCCCCCACCTCAGATACGCTGTTTTGCTCTCACGCACTCGCTTCAGCACGGTCTCCACATCTGGATCATCCCGATGCTCACTCGCCCAAGTTTCCGCGGCATACCACTGCAAGCCTTCATATCTATCCCAGTCGTCCTGGCTGCTTACGAGTGTGTAGACCGCCTCCAATCCGTATTCTCGCCCGGCCTCTACATTCTGCTCATGTGTTCCGAAGTCGTTCCCTGCCACTCCAATCGCTTCTAGATACTCGATTTCCGGTTCATGCCGCCAGTACGGCTCACCCACAACGATCCAACTCTCTGGGGCCACCATCTTCCGCAGCGCGTTCAACGTCCCTCGATGCCCGCCAAAAATCCAACTCGCACCGATGCAGGCTGCCAGATCAAAGCTTTCTAAGGCCTCTGGGACATACTTGGCCCCGTCCATCTCCAAGAAATGGAGTTGGGCATCCGGAACACGTTCTTGATGCTTCTTGTGGACATCAGCAATGAAGTGAGGAGAGAGATCAACTCCTGTCCCTGTCATTTCTCGGTGCTGCTCTGCAAGCCTGATGAGAAACTCGCCCTTTCCAGTGGCGATATCAAGCACGCGCGCCCCAGGTTTTAGAGGCAGAAGTGTGATAAGCTGTTCAAGTTTCTCAAGACTCATCGGATTGCAGAGAATGTGCTCCCGATGCGTGATGTCAAAGAACTTCCACATGTCCATACGTATACCTCCTGTATCAATGTCCGCCGAACAGATGAAACAAACGGCGCAACACTTTAGCCAAACGGTGAAGAATGACCGGCGAGGGCGCCGGTCTCCAGATGCAAATTACTGTATCAATACCGGCGCAAGACAATAAACAAAGCTGCCAAATACCAGATGCTTCTTCAGTCGGCTACAGTTTTTCCTCCTCTATATCCGCGCTTGCGCGCGTTTCAGGCAGGCGGACCTCCACGACGTTGATCCCCGCCTCGGCGAAGCGTTTCAGGGCTTCTTCGTTTTCCGGATAAGCATCGGTGATAAGCATTCCCACGTTTTCAAGGCCGCAAATACGGCACATGGAGCTATGCCCGATTTTACTGTGGTCCGCCAAAACGACTACCTGGTCGGAATGCTGGAGCATCATCCGTTCGCTCTCAACAACAAACTCGTTGGTGTTGAATATGCCGTCCTCGCTGATGCCGCCCACAGACAAGAAGGCCCAATTGGCCCGGTATTGCGACAACGTGGCCACGGCCATGGGGCCGACGAGCATGCCCGATTGGGGGTATAAATAGCCGCCCGTCAGGAACACCTCGATTCCGGCTTCACCCGGGCGCTGATCGCCCAATACGGCGGCAAGGCGCACGGAGTTCGTGATCACCCGCATGGGCAGCTCAGGCAATGCGTGAGCCAGATGGAACGTGGACGTGCCGCCGTCCACCATCAGCACGTCGCCCGCATGAAGCAGTTTCGCCGCCTCCTGGGCGAGAGCGGCCTTCTCCCGCGAATATTGCACCTCGCGAAACACGAAGGGCAGCATGCCGCCGAAAACGGTCCGCACGCGGCCCAGCCCGCCATGTGTGCGTTCGGCCAGGTTCGCGCGGGCCAGCTCATTGAAATCGCGCCGGATCGTGGCCGGGCTGGAATCGAGCAAAGCCATGGCCTCTTCGACCGTGATCACGTCGTGCTCCGCCAAATAGGCGAGTATGCGCTGTTGCCGTTCCCGTTGAATCATGGGCAGTGTGTATCCTTGCCAGCTCTTGTAGCATGGCCGTCCCGGCCATGCACATGGGCGGGACGCCCATGCCACGTTCTTACGTAATCAAATATGATTGAAAATCCATTTAAAAATCAAGTACAATCATTTTCGCTCAAATGGAGAGATGAAATGACTATGCATAACAAATCCTTGAAACTAACGCTTGGCGTAAAAACCGACCCCATCGAATACCGCTATTCCTATGATTGGCTCTTCCGCCTGATGGCGGAAGAGGGCGTGTACCATGCGCAGCTTGGCTCATTTTTTGAACTGTACCAGCTTCCAGACGCTTATTTCCTTGAATTGCGCCGCACGGCGGAATCTTATGGCGTTGCTATTTCGAGCATGTTCACCGCCCACCGCGAATTAGGAGGCTTTTTTTATGGGCATCCCGCGTGGGAAGCCGTGGCGCGGAAGTCGTACGAGCGCTTTATTGAAGTAGCCTCGCTTTTAGGCGTTCCTGTTGCGGGATCGAATCCGGGAGCGGCGGCGCGCGATCGCATGAACGCGAAAGACGCCGGTTCGGCATGTTATCTGCAACACATGAAAGAACTCCTGGCATATGCCCATGAGAAGGGGCTGCACTGGCTGGCCATCGAGCCGATGAGCTGCCTGGCGGAGCCGCCCACGCTGCCTGAGGAAATACGCCAATATGCGGATGAACTGAACGCCCACCACCGCGCCACGCCCGGCACGGCGCGCGCGGGATATTGTTTCGATGTGTCCCATGGGTATGCGGACCAAGATTCCATCGTGCGGTATGGCTGGAAGGAACTCCTCGAATCGGCATTGCCGGATTTAGTGGAGCTGCATCTGAAAAATACCGACAGCATTTATAACTCCACTTTTGGTTTTACGGCCCCCGAGCGCGAGCGGGGCATCGTGGATGTATGCGAAGTGCGCGAATTCTTGCTGGACCACGCGGATGCGCTCCCGGTGGATGAGGCCATTGGCTATTTCGAGATTTCCGGGCCGAAGCTGGGCCGTGACTACAGCGACTGCCGGCTCGAGGCCCAGCTCCGCGAATCGTTGCGCTATTTACGCCAGGCGTTTGCGGCGGAAAGTGTGGCCGAGGCGCCAGAGCCTGCCGTGCCCACGCTATGTGAAAAGCAGCCCGTGCAAATCGCACCCTCGATGATGTGCGCGGACATGTGCCATCTCGAATCGAGCGTGCGCGGATTCGAGGCCCTGGGAGTGGATATCCTGCACTTTGACATCATGGACGCAAAATTCACCCCAAACATGCCGCTCGGGCTCGAGACCATCCGCCAACTGCGCCCGAAGACCCGCATGCCCTTCGATGTCCATCTAATGGTCGAGGACAATGATTTCTTTGTACGCCAGCTTTCGGATATGGGCGTCGAGATGATCTCCGTCCATGTCGAATCGGCGAGGCATCTCGAACGGACGCTGGCGCTCATCAAGGATAAAGGCATTAAAGCTGGTGCGGCGCTGAATCCCGCCACGCCGCTCGATTGGCTGCGTTATGTGCTGCATGCCATCGATTTCGTGGTGGTGATGACCGTGAATCCCGGATTCGCCGGGCAAAGGCTGGTGCCCTCCGCGTTTGAGAAATTGCGGGACTGCCGGGCGTTTCTTGATGCGGCGGGGCGGAAAGATATCCTGATTGAAGTGGATGGCAATGTGAGTTTTACAAACATGCCACGCATGGTGGAGTGCGGCTCGGATATTCTGGTGGCGGGAAGCAGCAGCCTGTTCTCGAAAACCGCCGCACCCAGCGACAACATGAAACAGATGCGTGGATTAATCAACGAAGGGCTCGCGGCGCGCGGACGGCAATAGGCCTCCGGCTCCGAAACGATAGAAGGATGGTTCATGATGAAAGCGGCATTGCTGGAAGATCTCAACAAAATTACCGTTCGGGAAGTGCCCACGCCGGAAGTGGACGACGATAGCATTCTGGTGAAAGTGCATGCCTGCGCGGTGTGCGGGTCTGATGTGCGCATGTTTCACTTTGGCAACTCGCGCCTAAAGCCCCCGGCGATTATGGGACACGAGGCTTCCGGCGAGGTCGTGCGCGTCGGTGGAAAAGTGACCCGTTTCACAGTGGGCGACCGCGTAGCCATCGGCGCGGACGTGCCCTGCGGCGAATGCGCGTTCTGCGAGGCGGGCATGGGCAACAATTGCCAAATCAACTACGCCATGGGCTACCAGTTTCCGGGCAGCTTCGCGGAATATGTGCTGCTTAACCGGATCGTGGTGAATTTCGGCCCTGTGCATAAAATCCCGGACCATGTGTCCTTTGATGAAGCGGCCTTGGCGGAACCACTGGCGTGCGTGCTGAACGCCCTCGAATTGTCGCGCGTCGTGCTGGGCGACAAGGTCGTGGTCATGGGCGCGGGGCCTATCGGCTGCATGCTGTGCGAAGTGGCGCGCATGATGGGTGCGGCGAAGGTCATTCTGATGAACCGCTCGAAGCCCCGCCTGGACGCCGCGCAAGCGCTGGGCGTGGCGGATGTATATGTATGCATGAGCGAGGAGAATCCCGTCGAGCGGGTCCTTGCGGAAACAGGCGGCCTCGGCGCGAATGTGGTCATTACGGCCAATCCGTCGCCGCAGTCCCATGCAGACGCCCTGCACATGGCCGTAAACCGCGGGCGCGTCAACCTATTCGGCGGCCTCCCGAAAGGCTCGATGGTGTCGATGGACACGAACATCATCCACTACAAGGAATTATTCGTACATGGCGCGCACGGCTCGCTGCCCATCCATCATCAAAAGGCGGTGGACTTGATCGCCTCGGGGCGGATTAATATCGGCAAATACGCCAGCCACCAATTCCCGCTGGAACGGACCGCCGAAGCCTTCGCCGCCGCCGAGAACAAAGCGGGTATGCGCATCGTGGTGCATCCGCAGGAATAAAAATGGGCATGTAAGATTACTGTTTTAAGTTTCGCCCCGCATAAATATGCTTTTTTAAACCATGAAGGGCGTATATATACCCACGGCTCGGAGCGCCATTTTTATTGCTGGAATTTCGAGCCAATGGTTTGTTTGACATTCTATTCGGCGCGATCTAAACTAACGGCCTTTGTAAAGAGGCAAGTACATAGCCGATTTGAGCGTGAGGCGGAGCTGGCGGCTCCGCTCTGTGGAGGTAAGTGAGCATGGCTAAGGCAAAAGGCAACCGCATCAAGGTGATCCTCGAATGCACCGAGGCCCCTGGGACTTCGCGCTATTCGACCATGAAAAACGTGAAGAACACAACGGGACGGCTGGAGATTAAGAAATATAATCCCAAGCTTCGCAAGCACACCGTGCATCGCGAAAAGAAATAGCCATCCCATCTCGATACATAAAACACAAAGCGGAAGAGTGTTCCCAGAGAAGCTCTTCCGCTTTTTGTGCTTGCATATGGTGCGCGCAACCTCTAGCCGACACGGGTGTGTATGCCGTTGCGCCGGGAAAAGAAGGGTACGGGCTTCTGCCTCTCCCTGCGCGCTTGCATCCGGCCAAAATGTGACAGCCATGCCGCCGACACGGTATGATTCTCCTGTTTACAGGAAATCCATAGTATGAGTTTTCAGGACATTCGAGATCAGGACACGGCCTTGCGGTTGCTGCGCAATGTGCTGCGGCGCGGCCGCGTGCCGAACGCCTTGCTCTTTTGCGGGCCGGACGGCGTGGGCAAACGCATGGCCGCCATCGAGATGGCGAAAGCCATCAATTGCCGCAACAAGGAAGATGATTCTTGCGGCGAATGTCTGTCGTGCCGCAAAGCGGCCAGCGGCAACCACCCGGATTTGCGCATCGTCATCCCCGCGAAAAAATCGAGGCAGATTTCCATCGAGGTCATTGAAGATGTGACCGGACAGGCGGCGCTGCGCCCATATGAAAGCCAATGGCGCGTGGTGATCTTGCAAGACGCGGAGCGGATGAATCTGCAAGCCCAGAATCATTTCCTCAAGACCTTGGAAGAGCCGCCCGGCAACACCCTTTTTATCTTGCTGTCACAATTTCCCCGCATGCTGTTGCCGACCATCCGTTCACGCTGCCAGCAGGTGCGTTTCCGCTGTTTGCGCACGGAAACCATCGTCGAACTCCTCCAAGCCCAGCGCGATTTGCCCGTGGAGCTTGCGCAAGCCATCGCGGGCCTGTCTCAAGGCCAAATGACTCGAGCCCTTGATCTGGTGGATTCCGACAAACGCGCTATTATCTTGTCCATCACCGAGCGCCTGGCGCAAGGGGACGACCCCGTCGTTATTTCCGAAGAGTTCATCAAGAAATTGGCCGAGCAGCGCAAGGCTGATGAGTCGAGTATTGACGCGGCGCTGGATGTCCGGGATCGCCAGAGCATGACGCCGGAAGAGCGCGAGCAGCTCAAAGAAGAACAAATGGCGGCGGTGGATGCGCTGCATAAACGGAACTTGCAGGAATACCTGTATTTACTGGAGACCTGGTACCGCGATCAGTTAATTTATGCCGCCGCAGGCGATCATGGGCATGTGCTTAACCGGGATCAGATTGGCCGCTTGGAACGGGAAGGCTCCTCGGACCCCGGCGCTAAAATCGTGGCTATCGAGAAAAACCGGCGGCTCCTCGAACGCTTTGTGAGCGAAGACCGCGTATTTCGAGACTTATTCTTTGCATTGGCCGCGCCCTAAACGGCGGCCGTCCACTATGGAGACGTTATAAATGCAATCGGTGAAAATACGAATTCGCAGGGCCACGCGGGTGTACACATTCTTGTGCCCGGACATCGAACTGCAACGGGATGACCCGTGCATTGTACGCAGCGACCGCGGCCTCGAATATGGCGTGTGCGTTATCCCTCCGGAATCTTGCCCAGACGACGCCGGAGAGCGCATCAAAATGGAAGTCGTCCGCAAGGCCTCTTTGAGCGATGAGGCGGACTTCATCGAGCTTCAAACCGAAGAACATAAAGCCATGCAGGTGTGCGAAGAGAAAATCCGGGAACGCCACCTGCCCATGAAGCTGGTGGACGCGGAATACACCTTCGACAAGCATAAAGCCGTCTTCTATTTTACCGCGGCGGACCGGGTGGATTTCCGCCAGCTCGTGCGCGATTTGGCGCAGGCGCTGCGCGTGCGCATCGAGCTGCGGCATATCCAAGTGCGCGATGCGGCACGGCTTACGGGCGGGCTTGGGGTGTGCGGGCGTGAACTGTGCTGCGCATCCTGGCTGCGGGAATTCAAACCCATCTCGATGAAGATGGCCAAGCGGCAGAATCTGTCATTGAATCCCACCAAAATCAGCGGCCAGTGCGGACGCCTGCTCTGCTGCCTGGGATACGAAAATGACCAATATGGCGGCAAGAAGATAGCGAGCGCACTGGCCTCGAGCGGCGAGGCCGTACGTGAAGAAGGGCTCGAAGAGATATTCGAAGAAGACGATTTATCCGCGCTCATAGATATTGGCGAAAGCATCGCGTACGACGATGAAGAGCTTAATAACCTCACGGATGAGTACGAGCCGTTTTCGCCCGAAAGCGCCGCCCCTCCCGCCACTGGCGCCCCTGTGGCTCAAGGACAAGAAGCACCGAAAAAACGCAAACGCCGCCGCAAACGCAAACACACCAGCCCAGGCGCCAATAGCCCGGAAACATCGGAACCGGATGAATCATGATTTCTAGCTGCGTGAAGACGCTGCTCATTGATACGCATTGCCATGTCCAGAGTGAAGCGTTTGACGCGGATCGTGGAGAAGTGCTTGAGCGGGCGCGCCATAGCCTCGAGGCTCTTATCGTGGTGGGCGATGACCTGGAAGCAAGCCGCCGCGCCATCGAGCTGTGCGGGCCGGGTGTGTACGCCGTAGTGGGCGTTCATCCCTATCATGCGGCCCTCTTATGTGGCGAAACGACCCCGGACTCCGATTCCGCGCTCGATACACTTCGCGAGCTGGCCTTGTCGCCGGGCGTAGTGGGTATTGGTGAAACAGGGCTTGATTATTACCGTTATTGCACTACGCCGAAAGAAGCGCAGCGCGAAGCGTTCATCGCCCAGCTCGAATTGGCGCGGGAATTGGCTCTGCCGGTGGCCATCCATAACCGCGAAGCCCACGAAGATGTAAGCGCCATCCTTGATGAATATGCTCCATTGCCCGCTGGCGGCGTCATGCATTGTTTTGCCGGAGGGCCAGATTTCGTGGAACGCACCCTGGGATGGGGATTGCACATCTCATTCGCGGGCAATGTCACATTTCCTAAAGCCCAGGAATTGCGGGACGCCGCCCGAGCCGTGCCGGTGGAGAGGCTGCTGGTCGAGACGGATAGCCCCTATTTAGCGCCTCAGCCCGTGCGGGGCAAACGATGCGAACCGGCGTATGTTTGCTATACCTTGCAAACATTGGCTGAAACGCGCGGCGAATCCGTGGAAGAACTCGCCCAGCGCACCGTTGAAAACGCGCGGCGGTTATTTCGGCTTTCTGAATAAGACCCGGATGTTTCAACCTGGAAAACAGGCCGAAGCATCCGGATGAACGGTTTTATGCAGTGGCCTTCGCCATCAGCAACACTTCTTCCGTTGTCATCACAGGGGCAACACCATCGAGCACCTGCGTAGCTTCTGGCGCGACAGCGCGTCCCACGCGCTCATAGAATGTGTTTTTCGCCTCCGTTGATGTAAACGACTTCGCCGCCCATGGGCTGCAATACCCCATGGAGCCGCGCGCTTCAAGCAGCGTATGCGCATAAAATACATACGCCCCTTTAAGAAATTCACCGGCGAACTCCGCCATTTCTGGCGCGTCAAAATCATCCACGAAACGCTGCCCATGGGCGTTCATTTCGGTGCCTACGACGATAGGCATGCCGCGATCAACCGCCATGCGGGTGAATTGGTGGAATAGCGCCGTTTTTTTGCGCCGGGTGTCGGCGTCACGGAAATTCCAATTGCGGTCAGGAATGATGTTGACGGCGGCCGCACCGGCCTGCCCCATTACATCAAACAGCCGCTCCATGTCCGCCTCGCCCTCGTTCGAACCATCCAGGAAGGCGTATGTCGGCACAGCGCCCGCATCCAAAGCGAAACGCGCCACATGTTCGAGCGCGGGAAAATCAGGCCCTTGGGCGGGCACATAACCTACGCCCCCTGCTTTCATGGTCTTGCCGCGAATGAGGCCTTGCATAACCGGCGGGGAAGCGAGGGCATTTCGAACCGTTTCGGCGTCGCTGGACAGTTTTTCCATCCAGAACTTTATTAAATTTTCCGCATTGAAAGTGGCCCGGGCCTTTTGATCATACGCCATGCAAAGGTGGCGTTCCGTTACATTGCCCGCAGGCGTAAGAGGCAGCACATCGCGTTCATAATCGATTTCTACTGGGGAAAGAAAGGGGTTGATCCGGCCAAGCATCATTTGGTTTCTACGCTGGGCGATGGCGTGCAATTCCTGTGGCACGGCCTGATGGGCCGCGTTTCCATTCGGAAATCCCATCGCCATGAAATACGCCACCCCAGGTTCGCCGGGGGAATTGATCACTTTGTCCGCTAGCGCTTCCACAAAAACGCGCGTCTCCATGCCCGCGCAGGCCCGCAACCCAAGAATGCGCCCGGCGTCCAGAAATTCATCCACGCCATCCAGGACATCAAAATCCACTATGCCCCCAGCCGCCAAGCCTTCCTTGCGCGCTTTCCACGCAAAGTAGCTCGGTGAATACCCGTAGCCATTGAACGAAAAAAACGTATGGCTGTGCAGGTTGAGCCAGGGCCGTTCGTGAGCCAGGGCGGCTTCGCCACGGAGCGCCATTGCCGCAAGCTGTTCAAGAGCCGAGCGCCGGCGTGACGGATCAAAGTCATTCAGTTGCTCTTCAAGACAAGGTATTGTTTCAGACATGGTAAGTTTCTCCTCGTTGCCACGTACGAAATCTCATGGTACTGTACACGGGCTGGGAAATCCAGAACGGAAACCAGCTATTCATTGCGTCATGGGAGTGCCTTATGCATACGCGGCGGGACACGTTTATTTTTGGAAAGGAGAATGTATACCACATGCATGGCTCGTTTGATCATCCTGAATACTATGAGATTGCATTCTCGTTTCGTGATGTAAAAGCAGAGGCCGATGCGCTTGAGGAAATCGCGCAGCGGCATATGGCGGCTCCTCCCCAGCGGATACTCGAAATTGGATGCGGCAATGCGCCGCATCTCCCGGAATGGCTGGCGCGCGGATATGAGTACATTGGCCTGGACTTGAATCCATCCATGCTGGAATATGCGAAGGCCAAAGCACAGGCGCATGGCGGCTCCGCGGAGTTCATACAAGCCAATCTGGTGGATTTTCATTTGCAGGAGCCTGTTGATTTAGCGGCCGTCTTTTTGGGCTCTCTATACGTCACGGACAATGGCGAATTGTGGAGCCATTTCGACGCCATGGCGCGGGCGCTCAAGCCCGGCGGCCTGTATGTCTTGGATCGGTGTATCGACTTCACTCCGACGGTGGATATCGTGGATGCATGGGAAGAAGAGCGTGACGGCATCGCCGTTCATGCAAGCCTTGTGTGCCGTAATGTGAACCGGGCATGCCAGCTTTACGAAGAAACGCTGATTCTCGATGCCGACGATAATGGCGGGAAGCGCCACTTCGAAGGAAAGGCCATCAAGCGGGCCATATATCCACAGGAATTCTTGCTGTTCCTGCGCCAGCGCGACGATTTCGAGTTCATCGGCTGGTGGAACGAGTGGGATCTCGAACAGCCGCTTGATACCTGCGGAGAGATCACGCGGCCCGTGGCTGCCATACGCCGCATCTAATCAATGCTCAAGGCGATTCCGATTCCGCTGCAAGGCTTGCGGCATCCGCTAATTCCTGGGCATTCGTAGCGCCTAGCCATTCCTGCGCCAATTCCCCACGCGCATTCAGCAGAAATGTGGCGGGTAATGCGCCATCCCACTCGGTTGCCCATGGCAACGATTTGAGCACATCGCCCGGCGAGGATGCATTTAGATAATAAACGGTGAATGGCAAGGGATTGCTTTTGAGAAATGGGCGAACCCGCTCTTCCAGATCAGAGAGCACGACAACACTCACAAAGCGGATAGCCGCATCTCGTGAAGCCTTATAAAAGGACACGAATTCGGGCATCTCTTCCACGCATGGAGCGCACCACGGCGCCCAGAAATTAACCAGTACCTGGCGGCCCTTAGCGCTCTGAATAATCTGCGCGAGTTCTTTCGGCTCGATTGAAACGACGGGCGCATCCGCCGAACTGGTGTCTATCGTATAAATCCCCTGTGCATCATACAACGCCCCGGCTTCGTATAGGCCTTGCGCTTCATACAACGCTTGGGTTTCTTGAAGGGCGCGCGCTTGCCTCGAGGCCGTGTCTTGCACTTCCACTGGACTCGTCTCCGCGCGCGCCGTTTCCTCCGAATGAACCGCCATCAGGATTAAGCTAACCAGCATCAGGGCCGGAAAACACCACGCCATACAGTATTGCTTACGCGTTTTTGAGAGCATCGGTTTCATCCTTCGAGTTGGCGCACATTCATGCGCATGCTCGATAAACGATGTTCCCGGCACTTTTGTTGACAGCAATTAGCCGCCTACAGGTAATGTTTTCGAGGATTGCACAGGGCCCAAAGCAGAAAGCACCTCTTGTGCGATTGCAGGCCGCAAGAATTCTTGCTTAAGAGCGCCATCGGTTCCAAACACAAAGGTGGCCGACAAGGATCCATCCCATGAAGTTTGACATGGAAGCGACTGCTTCAGGGCAGGCGCATCTACATCTAAGACATACAGCTTATCGGGCATAAAATTGTTTTTAGCGTAGGGCCTAATTTGCGTATCGATATCCGTGCGAACCGCAACGCTGAAAAAAGCGACATTATCGGCCTGCACAATCTTGGCCAGTCGGGTCACTTCATTAGCTACCCCGGTGCTTGCTGGATCCCATGGTGCCCAAAATACCACGATCACCCGCGAACCTTTCTTGGATTGAATAGCCTTGAACAGGTTTCCCAGTCCTCCAGACACGATCACGCTTTGGCTGTCAACACTACTGATTGATATCTCATTTGAAGCATACATATTCTCCGCGGAATATAGGCTATCAGCATCATACAATGCTTGGGCTTCATATACGGCTTGAGCGGTACGGACGGCCTGGGCCGTTCCGCCTGCCGCCGCATTGGGCGAGGATGGCTCAGGCGCTTTCGAGCATGCCCCTATTCCAGCGGCTACCGCCACACCCAGCACCACCCATCGCCATTCGGCATAACGCGCCGTCCACAACGATTGCCACCGCATATCTCCGCTTCCTTTCCAAAATGCACCCCATAGCTTACAGCAATAGGGGACCACCTACGGGTGATCCCCATGTATTTGGACCATTGATTCCATCATTTGGTTTGCGAAGCAGCCTCCGCGCGCTTAATGGTGCAGCCCCACGGCGTCACTTCGGCAGGCTCCACGGGCTTGCCTGCCAGCAACGCGTCCAGCGCATTGCGCACATACGGCGTTTCGCCTATTTTTGACGGATCACTCCGATCATCAAAAGCACCGTAATACGATATCCTATGTGCTTTGTCCAGCACAAACATTTCTGGGGTGCGGGTTGCCCCTACCTGATCCGCATACGCATTCCCCGTATCCTTGAGGATAGGAAAAACCAAGCCTTCTTTGCTGGCATACGCTTGGATCTCTTCCGGCGTCGTGGAGCGATGTGAATCAATCGACCACACAACTACCCCTTTTTCTTTATAATCCTTGGCAAGCTGGTTAAGCGAAGGCGCTACCCCTGCCGAGTACGGGCATGCCTGCGAGCTGAATTCGAGCACTACAATCTGCCCTTTGACAGCAGCTAGTGAATACGCCTGTCCATCGTAATTGGGCAGGTCGAATTCGGGCATAGCATCGCCTACTTTCACCTGGAGCGTCACGGGAGCCGAAGCCGCCCATACGGTGCCCCAAGCGCCAGCCACACCTGCTCCCGCCGCCATGGCAAGAACATATCCCATCCAAACCAGTTTATAGTTTACGTGTTTGTACATTTCGATCTCTCCTTTTTGGGGCCTAACAGCCATTTAGAGGAGAACAATCGATAGGAAAAGATTATTGCCCGGATAACGGATGGGAGGCAGCCCGATCAACGGGCTGCCTCCCCGAATCCTTGCGCTAATAGGAACTCAAATCGCTTGATACGAACGTACTCGGCGCGGCTCCGGACGACAAGCCCACGATTGCTTGTGCGGATTGCACCAGGAAATAGGACAAGCGAATCCGTCCATCAAAGAATAACTCGATCTGGAACGTATTCCCGATTAAGCCGCCACTTGCGAGAGGAACGTTTAGATATGTGATCGCCACACGGTCATCCAATTGCCGCCATGAGACCTCTCCGCCCGCCGTGGGATCGAGATTAGTGTAATACCCCGATATGCCCGGGATGGCAAAATGGCTGGCTACCGAAAATCCCGTCCGGCCTGCCGCGGCTGCCGCGCCAAACAGCACATAACCATCGCTGCTCACATAAACGGTATCATACGCTTCGCCATACAGCAGCACCGTTTTGCTATCCTTGAGCGGGATCGGCGCGGGATCGCCGGTTAGCGTAAAGAACGGAAGCAGATCCGAGCCGCCCTCTGGATTCGTGGGCAACGTGAGGGAAACGGCCTTCTCCGCCGCGTAGAAATTATACGAGTCGTTTGGTGTAAACGTAATAGACTGCAACGGCAAATCGAAGGTGTCCGGTGCGAAGTCTTGGGTGTAATAATCCGGCCCAGCCGTTACATGCACGGTGGCGGAGCCGCCCACGGGCGCTTCCACTTGAATATCACCCTCGAAAAATTCCGCTTTTACATCCAACAGGGTGACCTTAATGGAGGCAATATCCAGTGCGCCCGTGCTGGTGGCTAAGGACGGATCCACTTGTATCCACGTCTTGCTCGGGGTCACATCGAAATAGAGCTTCCCGCCGCCTTTATTCCATACTTGTAAATATTTGACCGTTTCCCCTTGGGCAAATCGCAGATCCGTGGTGGAGACCGCCAATGAGGGATCTTGTTCTGGCGGCGTTTCCGGACACCCCATCAACACGGCAGCCAGCAGGCCCGCTAAAACGGCAGAATAAAACATTCGCATCACCCTATCCTCCTCTTTGCGTTATGGCTTTCTTTGATGAGAACAGTGTACACCATCAAACTAATCCTGAACCATACCTTGGCTGTCAATCAGACTCTAGCACATATATTTCGGGCAAATGCCGGTATTGTTCTTGATAGTCCAATCCATACCCGACCACGAAATCATCGCCTATCGTGAATCCCACATAATCTGCTTCAGACTGCGCCACCCTCCGGGATGGTTTGTCAAGTAAACAACAGAGTGAAATGCCTGCTGCATGCTGTGCTTTTAAACGCTGGCGCAACGCTGCCGTAGTGCGCCCCGTATCGAGTATGTCCTCGATGATCAGCACCCATTTCCCTTCGAGTGCCGCTTCAGGCCAATGCGAAAGCTCCACGCATCCTGAGGAACGGACGCCTATGTAGCTTTGGGCGCGAATGAACTCAACCGTGAATGGAATATTAATGCAACGGGCCAAATCCGCCGCCAGCATATACGCCCCTTTTAACACGGGCAGCAATACCAGATCTTTCCCCACAAAATCTGTAGTGATAGAAACACCCATTTCCCGCACCCGGCGTGCAATCCGCGATTTGGTAATCAACGGCCTGCTACTGAGCCGCATTGGACACCTCCACTTCGACAATGCGATGGGTATGGCGGGTGACGGCAAACCGCGCATCCACGGCCATGCCTGCAACCCATGCGATCCGGCCGCCGATATCTAAAATCACTGCGGCGTCACGCTTTCCATGAGGCAATCCCAATCCGCTAAAATAATCTTTCAACTTCTTGGTTCCACCCAATCCAAATGGCATGAAACGGTCGCCCGGACGCCGCCGCCGTAGAATGAAATGAGTCCCCACCTCGTCCGCGTTAAACACTTGGCGTTGAGGCGAACAATATGCCCGCAGATCACCCCCTGGCGGCTCCAGCAGTATACGCGCCGTAAAAAACTGCCCAAACGCAGTCGTTTGGCCCGGCACATCAAGCCGCACTTCGTTTTTCACAGAGGATTCCCGACCAGGCATGCCGCTCATTTCCGTCACTGCACGCGCGTTATGCAACAGCCATCCGCCGCCAAGATCAAAAGAATGCCCCGGCAGGCCTTCTCGAATAAAGGCATCGGCGGCGTCAACGATAGCAAACGGCAATGCGGCTCCATGCCGATAACCCCACTCGATCAAAACCCGGCGGCGTAATGCGAGAGGCGCTTCGATGAAGTATTGCCGTATCAGCGTATCTGCGTCTGACAGGCAGTGCTCGAGCAACTTAAACGCCCATTCCGTAATGAGTTCGCATTCGGCGCGCTCGAGTTCTCCTAGGCGCACCAATGCGCTGCGGACGCGCGGATTATACCCCGCTTCGAGAAGGGGCAATAATTCATGCCGGATCCGGTTACGCGAGTGGCGAAAGTCCTGATTGGAGGCATCCTCCCGGAAAGGCAGCCCGTGAGCCTGGGCATACGCTAGAATTTCTTCCCGTGTACAAGTAAATAGCGGCCTGGCCACTGGAGCAGGGCCATCTAGACGAATGGGTGGAATCCCCGCTAAGCCTTGGGGCGAGCTTCCGCGTAGAAGGCGCATTAGCACCGTCTCCGCTTGATCGTCTGCATGGTGCCCTGTAGCGACCGCCTGCGCGCCTATCCTAGAAGCCACATCAAACAAGAAGGCATATCGCGCCCGGCGCGCTGCTTCCTCAAACGAGCGTCCTTCCGTAATCGCTTGGCTCGATACTGGGGCTGTCCCCATATGGCACGAGATGCCTTCATGGCTGGTCCATTCTTGCACGAACGCTGCATCGCGGGCGCTTTCCCCAGAACGTGTTTGATGGTCGAAATGTCCCGCTTCCACCTGGTAACCCAGCGTGCGCAATACATGAATCAAGCTCATCGAATCAGGACCGCCCGAAACCGCCGCCAACACACGCGCATCCTGCGGAAACATGGCATAGCGATGAATAGCTTCTCGCGCTTTTTCGATGCATGTATCAGAAGGGTGTTCCGTATTTTTTAGCATGAGCATCCAAATCCCGTTGTATACGGCGCTATTGTACGTCTTGAGAGAATAGCATGCCAATATCGAGTTTGGGGGGGATTGCTTGTTTGATGAAGAAAACGCCGTTGAAACAAAAAAACAGCCGCCATCGCTTTCGCATGGAGGCAGAAGATGAAAAGAGATTATCGGCTTGCGCTACTAGGCATCTTTTCCAGCTCGATTTCGCCGAAAAGGCAAGCTTTTTCAGTTCGAGCGCCCGATAAAGCGTAAGCGGATTATTCCGCCACGTATTTTGTCAGCCGGGCAGCTACGAATTGGATGACGGATTGCACTTTATAGGTGCTTTCCTCGATTTTACGCTGTGCTTCTTCAATCCGTTCTTGGCGGAGTTCCTGTTGCTGTTCACTCGCCATATCGGTGAAGCGAACAACCTCAGCAGCCTTCTCGGCCTCCGTGCTGAACAACACGCCATCGGTACTGCTCAATGTAGTGCTTGCAGCCTTTTGTGTGCGGCTGCTTGCCTGTTCCGTGTTGTTGGCACGTACAGGCGTAATTCCCATACCTTCAATGCCAACCATTTTATGCTCTCCTTAGCGTTTCCGTTTTTCTGTTCCTGGCGTCCTTGCCAATTAATATATCGGCAGTTTGCCTCCGGAACTTAACCTCTCAAGAGAATGCGGCGCCAAATAATCATACAAAAGAAGAAGAACGTGATGAAGGGAAAAACAAGAAAAAGGCGAGCATGTCATCCGACATTCTCGCCTTTCTGTCTATCTAGATCATGCTGGCAAAACCAGCCCAATCTTAGTCTTATGCCTCAGGACCGCTAGGAAGCAAGTAAGCCGACTGACCGACTGCGTCCAGCGTTAACACGCGGCCGATAAGGTCGCCACGGCTGCCGACGAACGTCATCAAAGCAGAACCTACTTTGTAACCTTCCACCGAGCTGTCACACGCGGGAACGCGCGTATCTTCGAAGGCCGCTACCTGCGCTGCTGGACGGAAACCGATACCCTGCTGAGCACCCAAAGTGAAGGTGTTTACATCCGGGGTCGTATCCACACCCGCTGCTGTCCAGTATTGAATCGAGACCGTCAACACTTCCGCTGTCGTATTCTTGATACCGATATACGAACGGAATGCGTTTGAGCTCGCCGGACGAAGCGTCGCAGGATCCTCACTGCCTTGGTCTGCGAAGAACGGCACCGCAAGGGTACCAGCCATCGCTACCACCGACAACGTCATGATGGCAATCACTGTGAACTTTTTCATTTCTTTCACCTCCCTCCCGTTCGAACTAGCTGCGTGTAGCAGCTTGAAGAATGAAGATACACAAAAAGTTTCCTTCCTGTGCTTTGAGGTCTCAAGACCTCTTCCTCACTCACTGGATGGACTATATCATTTCCTTTTCTCCTTGTCAACACTTTTTTAACCAGTTGCCCTGCCGAAGAATTGAACACTGCTTTTTGGTCTGGTATATTAGGAGCAATTATGGGAAAGGATTTTGGTATGGATCTGCCCATTCAGATTGTAGAGAGGAGAACGAAGGGGGTGTTATACAGAAGCCATATATTCCCCTGCGTCCATTGCAGAGCAGGATTTAATGCTCTGCAAATACAGGCTTTAGCCAGCGTTGCCGGAGGGGTCTTATGCCGCAATCGCGCGGCCCAAAGGTGTTATGAAAAAACCGTATAACCGTTGTTCGATATTATGAATATTCTATACCCAAAAATCCGCCTCGCTCTTCTGCCAAAGATGCTCGGCTATGCAGTGCTTGGCGGACTGCTGGCAGGTGTGTATGGCGTTATCCATGACCAAATCACCTATTCGATATCGCATGACTATTTCACGCAGTTCAAATTTGCACAGTTCCACTATGCGGACTTCGGGTGGCCTCCGCGAGTCTTCGTAGCGGAAATCGGTTTTTTAGCGACTTGGTGGGTTGGCTTTATCGGGGCTTGGTTCATCGCGCGGCTGACTGTTCCGTCCTTTCCACCCGCGGTGGCATTTCGTTACACCCTCCGTGGATTCGTTATTATGTTTGTCATTGCACTAATGGCGTCCGTAGCGGCCTACATTTTCGGAATGCGACACGGCCCCGATTATTCGGCGTGGCGGCCACTCGCATCAAGGCTTAGCATTTCAGAGATGCGCAATTTTGTGCGGGTGGCTTACATCCACAACGGTAGCTATCTGGGTGGACTGATTGGTCTGATCGCCGCCATTGTTTACATCCAGAAGCTCAAAAGGTCCGAACAATGCGCTGGAGGTAATGCGGCTACGCCGCGCACTTCAGCTTGAGCGTTGCATCGTGCAGAAAGGAGGCATCCAGGGCACGTCACTATTCCTTTTGCTAGTTGCTGCTCTGGACATAACGACGGTACTATTTCCCTATTTCTTCTGGAGTATTTTTAGTTCGAGTCTGCGGACACGTTTTGCTGTAACTTGAGTATTACTGTTTGGTTGAACCGGTTTTTCTTGCGAAGATCGGCCGTGAAAGCTCTCCCACCACATGGCGCAGAATAGAATTGCTGGATGCGCGCCATTTCCATCCAAATGGTGTCCTTCTCCTAATCAGTGACCGGTCGCATCTGTACCGTTCTCATCCGTTTTTGCCAGTCGCTGTTCCCGACGCTCCTGTTCTTCCGCGCTCAAGCGTTGTTCGCGGACTTGTTTTTCGTGGGCGGCGTCTCCATCCGGCCCTGCTGGCCTTCCTTGAAGCTCGGCGATGTTTTCCATTTGGCCATATGCAATGAGTGTATCGTCCTGCAACACGCATATGCCGCCCGCGGGCGTGGCGATGAAATCACCGGACACGCGCCGGACGCCGAGGATTTGAATGCCTTCATCGCCCAGGCGTAAATCGATGAGGCGTTTGCCAGCCATCCAATGCCCTTCTCCAACTCTCATCTCCGTCACGTTATATCCCGAAACCAAGCGGAGCAGGGAATGATAATCGGGCAATTGAGCGCCTTTTCTGCTTACCTCCATTAGGTCCTGGCGTTCTTGTTCCGCGATGGCGTGCTGTTGTTCTTTGGCGCGCCTGCGATGGGCTTCATCGCCTTCCTGACCAGCCGGACGCGACTTGAGTTCTTCCGCATCCTGCCCTTGTCCATACACCAGCAGCGTATCGCCCGGATGAATAATCGTCGTCCCCGTAGGCGTGCCAAGGAATTCGCCATCCTGGCGGTGGATGCCCAATACTTGGATGCCTTCGGCGGTGAGGCGCAGTTCCATCAGACTTTTACCCGCCACCCAGTCGTCCGCGAACACTTGCAGCTCCGTTACCGAATACCCCTCGGAGAGGTGGAGCAGGGAATGAAAATCTTGAAGCTCGATATGGGTGAAATGCGTCAGCGCCCAGCCGATAAGCCGCGATAAATGGTGGTCCACCCATTTGCTCACGGCGAGCATCCAAAGCAATGCCAGCCCAGATGCAAGCCCAACAACCTGGACCAACGTTCCCGCGAATGTCGCCGTTTCCGCGCCTGCTTGGAGCACGACAGGAATGATCGACGACACCGCCATGACAATGACGCCGTTGCCAAGCAACATCAGCATCATGATGACGCGCCGCCGCACAGGGTGTTCCACCAGGCGCTCGGATTCGGTGGTCGTGAATCCGCAACAGGTGAAAGCCGACCGCGCCTGGAACCGCGCCAAGTCTTTTGACAATCCCGTGAAGATCAGTGCGACCGTGGCGATTCGGGTGACCAGCAGGCCCAGCGTAACCGTGAGCAGCAGCGTAACAATCCCGATGATCGCTGTCATGGCACTTCCCCTAATAGCTGTTGAAGCGTTGGATTATTCCGTGGCGGCCTCCGCCATGGCCTTCACATTCTCCGGCGGCACATTGGACAGCAAAGCTTCATGGCTGGGGCTTACTATGAAGCATGGCCCAAGCAGCGCCTTGAGACGGCGCACTTCCGCTTTGACTTCCCCGGGGCTCGCCTCGACCAGCAATTGCTGGGTGTCCACTCCGCCCATGAACGTGATACGGCCTTTGAAATCCCGGGCGAGCGTCTCCGCGTCCATATTCGCCGCCTTGGCTTGCAACGGATGCAGGCAGTTCACACCCGCGTCGATCAAGCGATCAATGACCCGGTGGATCGCCCCGCACGAATGCAGGATGACTTGATGGCCGAACCGATGTCCCTGTTCGGTGAATTTACGGAACCATGGCAGAATGTATGTATCGAATTGATCAACGCTGCAAATCAAGTCCATCTGCGTGCCAAAATCATTGCCAAAGAAGAAGGCGTCCACTAAATCACCCGCTTGGGCGAAAAACCGTTCATTGGCTTCGTAATAAAAACCGCATACGTGGTCCGTCACGGCATGGACCACCTCCGGATTCATGCACATTTTCGTCATGTAATATTCCATGCCAAACAAGTCCATGACATCGTGATAGAAGCACGTCCACATGCCGCTTGCGCGGTAATGGGGTCCGGCCGCCTTGAGCGCATCGAGACACTCCGTGAAATCCAGGTAATCCGGATTCGGCCATTCGGCCTCATGCACTTGGTTCACATCCTCGCAATCCGCGAAAGGACCCGCCTGGCCATGGGATTTGAAGTTTTCCCACTTCAACGAGAATAGGGGCCTGCCTTCGGGATGCTTGTAGGAAGGGAATAAGCTCGGGGTAATCCAGCGAAAATCATCGCGTAATCCTTTTCGTAGCGCTTCTTCATTTGCCGCAGCGAAATGGTTCATATAAATAGGCCATGTTTCATGGTGCGGATTGCCCATCCAAAAGCCGCATCGGTCCGCGGCTTGTCCGGCAATAATCGTCTTGATTCGTTCACGGCTGTCCACGTATATACCCTTTCTGGTTAATGGATGAAATCGTCCCAACACTCTAGCGAATAGGGCCTTCCAAAAAAAAGTTTTTATGCCGACGTGGAGCTAAGAAATATCATTCCAGCGAAATCCGAGCTTCCCGTGGCATGGCCGTCCCGGCCATGCGCTGGAGTTTCTCCATTATCAAGCAGCCGCGGCGCTTGCCATTGTTGCTCTGGAGGTTTCTATGCCGAGTGGACGGAGCAAATGGGGCTGTTCGTCCATCTCTTTTCTCAATAGAGTGATGAGAGCGAGGCACGATGGGCGTGTGGCGTGTTTTCGCCACCGTGGCAGCGGGGCGTATGCACTATTTCGTTCGGGGCCAAAGGTTTTTATGGCGGCCAGTAGCAATGCGCTGTAGGCGGCGATGGCAAGCGGGGGCTGCTTGGGTACGGCATTGGGGTTCCAGAGCTGAGCTTGTCCGACGCCCAAGGTGTCCTTTTCCTCGCGATGGTTGACTTCAATCTGCCAGCGGTCGAAGTAGATCTGGAGCAGCCTCTGTGCGGCGTGAACCCTGTCGGTACAAAGAAGGTAGGCTGGTTGCCGGTAATAAAGCTTACTGCTTTTCCGCTTGCGGTAGGGGGTGGGAGCGATAGCGAAAAGGCGGAGGGGAAGACGGCGCGCGCCGCCTTGCCAGTAGAGGGTCTTGATTTCCTTGTAGCGGACCTTGCGGCGTTTGCCGCCGTAGAATAGCTTCGTAGTCTTCCAGGGGATGCTATCGTCCTGGCGTACTTGCTCGGGGGTGAATTTTTCTTGGGCATAGAAACGCCGCGAACCCTCTGGAGCGCCAAAGCATAGGACTGCGTCCTTGCGGGCACGGGCGATGAGGTGGGTGCGGTCGCGTTCAGCGCCGAAGACGGTCTGGTTGCAAAAGCTGCCGTCGAGGGCCATGACCAAGGTTTTCTCCCTGGCGCCGACGGCGTCGAGGGATGCGCGCAAGGAGTCCATCATCGCCACGCAATGGGTTGAAAGGTTCTTCTCTTTACGGCGCTGCTTGTACGCCATCCACTCCTCCTCGCTTGCGCGCTTGCCAGGCTTCTTGGCGGGGGAAGACTCCTCGAAACGCACGGGCAAGGCGCGGCAACTAAAGGCGCCGCCTTGGTGAAGCGGTACGAGAAGGGAGGCCTGCAGGAAACGCAGGCCCAGAATGAGATTGGTGTGGAACGGCGGGGACAGGGGGTCGCGCTGATGAAAAGCCTGGACAATGCACCGGCCGGTCTTGTGCAGCTTGGTATCATCGACGGCGACGCCTACAAGCGGGTCTTCACACTGGGGCAGGGCTCCTTCCCAAATAGGGTCGAAGAGCTGCTGGGGGTCCCACTTGGCGCGGCCGTACATGTGGTATTCAGCCTGCCACGGCAGATTCTCGCGACCACAGGCCCAAAGGGTCCGCGTGATTGTGCGCCGCCCCAAACAGACCAGTGACCCAAGTCCCTGCCGCACCGCACGCACGGTGGTGCGCTCTTGGGCAAAAGCATCGCGCCAGCGCTCGGTAACGTTGAGCCATTCGTGTAAAAGACTCATCGCTTGCCTCCTTTGAGTCCGAAGGTGTTCTTGTCCGCGCGGACAAAGCGGTCTTCCCGAGCCACCTTTTTGGTGAGGGAAGACACCAGGCTTTCCCGGTCCACCGTAATGCCGAAGACCGCATGAATGCGACTCAGGATCTCATTGACATGAAGGGGATGAGCGGCCCTCAAGAGTATGTCATATGCCATATCTACTTGCGACATACTTGTTCTGGGTCGTGGCTCCTCCCTGGATTCTTCCCCCCTACGCAGACGGCGCACCGCCCGAAGCTGCGCCTCAAGCCCTTTTTCCATAGCCTCTAGGATCGTGTCACGCAATTCGTCATTCATGGCGCCGCCCTCCTGCCTAGCCAACAAGATTGTAGCACAAACGAGTCGGTATGTCAATATATCTTTTCAATGACCGGCCTATTCGGCGAAAGGGAAGCTACGACAAAGACGATAAGCTGTGCGATGGCAAGAGAAAAAGCGTGTCCACCTCGCCCAAAAAAGGTAGAAACTCCAGTGACCACGTCCAAAGGACGTGGGTTTCTAGGTCGCACTAAAATTCAAATGGGTAGGGTGGGGCTTGCCCCACCGTTCAAAGGATTCATCGACCAAAATATCATGCAAAAATCATAGGTCATAACCAGTTAAAATACATTGGTTTACACAGAAAATCCTCGCAAGAAAACAACGTTTTGCCAGATGGTAGTACGGAGACCTCGAAAATTTTGTATGTGGCGGCCCCGCTGCGCTAAGGCATTGGTATTGATTCGTGTAAAGCAATGTAGCATTGGGGGCGTTCGGCATGTATGCGGCGGTTTAGCGCCTTTGAGCGCCATCGAAAACCTGCTATACTTCGCATCCATGAGCGCATTGTTGTATCTCCTATTCATGGCCTTGGGCGTAGCCATTTTGGTTAAAGCGTCTGATTTGTTCACCGACGCGGCAGTGGAGGTTGCCCGAACCTTTCGCATCCCCGAGATTGTCGTGGGCGCTACACTTGTCAGCCTTGCCACCACGCTTCCTGAATTCGCGGTATCATTCACGGCGGCAGTCAAGGGCAAAGCGGCGCTCCTTTCCGGTGACGAAGCCGCATGGCTTGGCCGGGTGGGCATGGCGGTGGGGAACGCCGTCGGTTCAACCATTTGTAATGTTGGCCTTATTCTGGGTTTATGCGCACTGCTCTCCCCCATGGTGGTCGAGCAGCGCAGTTTCCGCCGCAATGGCGGTTCCTTGCTGGTGATTGCCCTTGTATTCGGCGCAATGAGCATTCTGTTCCCCCACGGAAGCCTCTGGGTCGGTGTAGTGATGCTCACCGGCTTGTTCGCTTACTTCACAAGCGCGATCCACCATGCCTTGAATGCTGTCCCTCTCGAAAAAATGCTTGCCCCGAAAGGCACGGCCCCACTCAAATTAGCGCTGCTTTTCGCGGCAGGGGCCATAGGAGTCATCGCGGGAAGCCAGCTTGTGGTTGTTTTCGCGGAAAAACTGGCGCGGCTGATGGGAGTGCCGGAGCTCATTATTGCATTAACGCTGGTGGCCTTGGGCACTTCCATGCCGGAATTGGTTGTAAGCCTTGCCGCGATCGTCAAAAAGCAACGGGGCCTTTCCATGGGCAACATCATCGGCGCGAATATTCTTAATCTTGCCTGGGTGATTGGCGCTTGCTCCCTCGTCACACCGCTTCCGCTCACGAACCAAACCCGTTTCTTCGATATTCCCGTAACTTTGGCGCTTTCGGCGCTCCTGTTAATATTCGGCATCAGCGGGAAACGCCTTGCGCGCCGGGAAGGTGCTGTGTTATTAGCCATCTACATCGGCTATTTGGCCATGCAATTCGCCGTGTTTGGCCGGACCGATAGTTGAACGAAGCCAAACGAAGCACGTAAATCGCAATCTTTGGAACATACAGGAGCTTATATGCGGGACGCCGTGCAACGAATGCGGCTTGAACGGAGGGTGGCCTTTGTATTGTTAGCGGCCGTATTGGTTTTCTTTGCGCTGGCGCACTTAGCGGCAGGCCGCATGCATCCGCAAGCGCCTTCAAAAGACCGCCATCCCATTGCCGTTACAAGCCCCAACGAGGCCGATGGCCAGCCATGAAAAGCAAGCGCCCTCTTTCCCTGCTATCCTGGAGCGCCATCGCGGGCATGGCCGCGGCGCTGCCGCTATCCGTTTATATCTATTTCCCGCTGCTGGGAGGATTCGATTTTCGCGTGCTTTTAATGGCCGTCCTGGCATTGGCGTTTATTTTGGATTTTTCACCGTTGCGCCTGCCGTTCGAGCTGGTATGGCCCGCTTGCGGCGCGGCGCTGTTCGGCACGTTTGGCGCTACTCCCGAATCGCGTTTTGAACCCATGGTCTTTCTGGCCGCTTATCTTACCGCGGGGCACCTCACTGCCCGGGGCCCTCGATGGAAACCCAATGGCTGCCCCTGGCCTGGCGGATTCTCTCCCGCAAGCCTTTGCCTGGCCGCCATGGCCGCCGCAAGCGCCATCTCAAGCTGTATGCCATTCCTTTGCGGGAGCACCCTGCCCACTGCGTATTCGCCTACCACCGGTGCGGTCTTGTATGGACCCTATGCCATGTCCGATGGCGTATTAATGCTTTCATTCTGCCTGCTGGCGGCATTGTGGCCGTGCTGGAAGTTTTGGAAAGGCTTGCCAGTTCATCCCGCAGGTATTCTATGCGCCATACCCATTTTTACCACGCTGCTTCTGGTTGCATACGCCACTATCGCCCACATGGAAGAATGGCGGCCGCGAGGCTGGGGAGATCTCCCTACGGCAGAAGTGCTGGCGCTGCTATTGATCACCTGGCTCCTATGCCGGCTTGCCGCCAAATTGGCCGTGCGCGGTTTCGAGCGGCGCGAACCGGAATTACACCTTTATGCCGCCGGTGTGGGGATGGCCCTTCTTTTCGCCATGCTCACGCCTTTGGAAGGAAAGCTGGAACTCGCTTTCCTGGCAGGCATCGCCGCTGGGGCCGCTTGCCCGCAACGGGCTGGCGCGCCCAGGCCTGTTTTCACCCGCTCTCAAGCCGCCGCCGCCATAGCCGCCATCATTCTACTTGGAGTGTTTTTTGCCGTGCTCAATGTACGCCAGGTCTATCCCCGTAATCGCCTGGATCCGAGGAACTATCCCGCCATGGCGGCGCGCGACATCCGGGAAAAACACTTTGAACGCCTGGAACAGCGCATGGATTTCATGGAAAAACGGCTTCCGGGCGAAAGAGGCACGCATATATGGCGCGCCCGGGCAGCCCTCGCGCAAGCACAAATAAACGCCGCTGTTCATGAAGGGCTCCTGGCGTCCCGCCCGTCCGCATCACCGCCACTCGTTCCCATTACCCGCATCCAATGGACCGCCCTCCTTCAAGAGCTGCGGGATCGCATATCGCGCGCACCGGAGCAGGTTTCGCTATTGGACTACACCCAGTTGCTGGCGGTTCAAAATGGGCCAGACGCCGCATATGGATTCCTGCAACTGCGCCAAACGGCCGAACCGGGAATGAAAACCGCCATGGATTCCCGCCCACTGGCGAAAGCGCTGGATTTTCTACTGGGCGGGATTGGCCTGGAACCACGCTTGGCGGCGCAGCCAGCGGGAGAGCTTGTGTCCCTGTTGCGCCAATGCGGCGCTGTCTTCTCTCCCTCGCCCGAGGCATTTCCGGATGAAGCGCTTCCGCTTGTTCTGGCTGCCAGCAATCCCTATGGCGAGACGCTTCAACTGGTTGCCGCGACACCGCAGCATGCCGAACAATGCGCCGTTGAAGTCCAGAATTCAACGGACGCACGTGAGGCGCACCCATATTGGCGGGAGGCAAGAGAAGGCGCGGTATGGGCGTTCCATTTGGCCTATGCGGACAATGCCCCGCCAATAGCCTCCATCTCATGGAATGCGGGCCAATGGAGCGCCTTCCAGCCTGGCCCAGAAACGCCGAGCATCGCGGAAAACCGGCCAGCTATCCGCATCTGGCTTCCACGTGAAGCAAGCCTTTTTCTACATTAGGTGCAACAAAAGAGCCGCTATGAGGTATTAACACTTCCAGCCGCCTGCAAACCCGGAAACCGGGAACCTGTCGTTGATTGGACATGCATATGGAACAGTTTCCGTAATTCAAGTATGAATTCTGCAAATGTGCATGGGCTATGGGCGGCATGATATACTGCCGAGCGAGTAATCTTGAAAGGAAAATGGTTTATGAAGCGCAAGCTTGAAGTGATATATATCGCACCGGCCCGCTATGACGACGATGGATACGTCCATCGGTATTGGCGCGGCGTAGTGCCATCGAATTCGTTGTCGTGCCTGCGCAGTATTACGCAGAGCGTAGCGGCTAATGGCGAATTGGGCGAGGATGTCGAGGTCAACGTCACCACGTACGACGATTGTGTCGAGCGGCCGCCTATTAAGCGCATCATCCGCATGCATAAGCGCGGCAAAGCGCAAGTGCTCGTGGGATTCGTCGGCGTACAGAGCAACCAGTTTATGCGGGCGAGCGACCTTGCCCTGGAATTGCGCGCCGCAGGCGTGCCGGTCATGATTGGCGGCTTCCATGTCAGCGGCATGCTGGCCATGTTTGACGAGCCTTCGCTCGATCTGCAACGCCTCCTGGATCAGGGCGTCACCCTCGTGAAGGGCGAAGTCGAGGGGCCGGGCGTCATGGCGTCCATCCTGCGTGACGCCGTCGCCCTGGAATTGAAGCCTATATACAACATCACGGAATGGCCCGATCTGGCGAAAGCCATGGTGCCCAAGCCCGATCCGAACTATCTGAAGAAGTTTCTACTGCCTGGTTTGGCGACCCTCGACACCAGCCGGGGATGCCCCTTCCGCTGCTCGTTTTGCACCATCATTAATGTACAGGGCAAGCGCATGCGGTGCCGCTCGGCGGATGCGATTTTAAAGAGCATCGAAGAGAACTGGGACGCGGGAGTGCGTGATTATTTCTTCACCGATGACAACCTCTCCCGTTCCCATGTGTGGGAAGAGGTGTTTGACGGGCTTAAGGAGATGGCGGAGCGCGGCAAGAAGATCGTGTTCATGATGCAGGTGGACACCCAGGCGTACCGCATCCCGAATTTTGTCGATAAAGCCCAGGCTGCGGGCTGCCACATGGTGTTCGTCGGCATGGAGACCGTGAATCCGAAAAATGTCGAGGCCACCGGAAAAAACCAAAACGATACCGAGACCTACGCAAAGATGGTCCAGACGTGGCATGACGCCCATGTCCGTGTCCACGTGGGATATATCATCGGCCTGCCCCACGATACGACGGAATCCATCCGCGAGGATGTCGAGACCTTGCGCAACCATGTGCTGGTGGATGAAGCGTCGTTTTTCATGCTGACGCCCCTGCCTGGTTCGGAAGATCACCGGAATATGGTGCAGAACGGGATTCCCATAGACGCCGATCTGAATAACCTCGACAGCAACCACGAGACCTTCCGGCATCCGAATTTTAAGCCGGGCGAATGGCGCGCCGCCTATTACGAGGCGTGGAACGCTTTTTACAGCAAAGAGCACATCCTGCACATACTCATACGGGCCCCGCGCAGCGAATATTGGGGGCTGTTCTGGACCAGTTTGTGGTATCGCTGGGCCACGGTGTTCGTGCATACCCATCCCATGGGCACGGGCTTGTTCCGTTTGAAAGACCGCAAATCCCGCCGCCCGATTTTCCCGCGCGAAAGCGTGTGGCGGTATGCATGGCGGCGCTTGGGGGATGTATGGTGGGGCGCGAAGGTGTATGCCCAATTATTCATCGAGTTTCAAGAGATTTGGATGCTGAGCCGCAAACCCGACGATCCGCGCTGGGCCACGTTGGCGGAATTGCGCATGCAGTGGGCCGAGATGCAGTTGCGTATCTCGCAGAGCAGCATCGCGGGGCGTTGTGATGTCGCGGCGCAAGAAATGCATACCATGCTCAGCGCCGCTTCCAATAAGCTTCAAACCCTTGCAGGCAGCGGAAAAGATATTGGCGGGCGGACCAGCCGCAAACTGCGCGGAATGGCGCAGGACGCCGAGGCGTACCTGAAGTCATTTGAGAAGCAAGTTCCGACGCGGGCCAGCATCGCCAAAGCCCATGACTATATTTCCCAAAACATCGTAGCGGGTTATGAAGAACTGGCGATCCGGTATGTGGCCAAGCGCCGGAAATTTAACCAATACCGCCAGGAGCTTTTGGAATGGCTCCGCTCTGGCCGGGCGGTTGGCCGCAGCTTGCTGCTCATACCGCGCATGGTGATGGTCGAGTTTTTGCTGGCGGTCCGGTTTATCTTCACGGCGCTAAGGCAAAGCGTGTAAGACCTGATTGCCTGTTCAAACGGCAAGGAAATACGGCAGCGAGGGCAATTGCATGCCATTTCGCTTTCTAGAGCACACGGCTGATGTGCGGGTGGAATGCCACGGCGGCTCGTTCGAAGAACTGCTGGAATCCGCCGCGCAGGCGTTATACGCCGTGGCGCTTCGCTCGACCCAAACGCGTTTCGACCGGGAACAAGCCATTTCATTGGAATATGATCCTTCCGCCAGCGAACCAGGCGAGGCCCTGGTCCGCTGGCTGCAAGAGATCATTTATTTGATGGAAGTCAAATATTTCGTGGGAGTCTTATTCAACTTCCACCAAGCGGATGCATCGGGCATACGCGCTACTCTTACCGGATATACCTACCTCCCCGAGGAACGGGCCGCTGAAGTGAAAGCCGCCACGTATCACGGCCTTGACGTCACCTTGGAGAATGGCATATACCGCGCGGAACTCATCCTTGACCTGTAAGCCCAGGAAGGCCGTTACCGATGGCCTATCCCAAGGATGAATTGTTTGAGCCTCGTGAACAGCGAAGGCCGCCTGTCGCGCAATCCGCCCCGCGATTTGCGGGTGTTTTGCTCATTCAGGTATTCCGGGCTAAGCTCCGCCAAATTCTGGAGGTTTTGCGCCGAAAGGTTTATCGCCATCACGTAGTTCGCGAAAAAGCTGTCTGTCGAGTGAAACATATCCGTCATTCCCTATGGGTTGTTGGTTTTGTTATATGCGGCTGAGACCGCATATTATTATGTAAACACCGAGTATGCGCATCTCCTTCCCCTTTTTTGATGCTTTTTGGGTTATTTTTTTATTTGATATGCAACAGAAAAGGATTATTGTGCGGCGGGAGTGGAATGATTGGCGTTGGGAGAGAGCATGCTCCGCACTAAGCCGAGCAAGGAGGCCGGAGCGATAGGCTTCAGGACAAAGCAGAAGCCTTTACGGCCAACGGGAGTCCGCACAGGCAGGCCGGACATGGCGATCACCGGCATATTAGGAAACTCTTCTTGTAGAATGGCCACCGCTTCATTTCCAGATAATTCGGGCATAATCACATCGGTAATCACGAGATCAGGCCGGTGTTCACGACACTGCGCAATGCCGTCCCGCCCATTACCCGCATCCCAGACACAATGCCCCGCCGACTCGAGAATATGCCGGAAGGTGAGCCGCAAAACCGGCTCGTCTTCTATCACTACAATTTGCGCCATCGCATCACCGCTGTTCACAAAACACGAATACGAAAAAAGGAGAGCAAGAGTTGCGCCAAAACAGGCCATTATCAGGAAGAAAAACTAACCTCCGATCTCGAAATAGGTGAAATGCGCGAAAAATAGAAGGTAAATCCCACATATCCTGCCCAGTTAACGAAGATGGGGCGCAACTTGGCGTATAGTCTTTCATCCGAAAGATCGTTCATCCGAGATCAAAACAACTCCCGAAAACCTCTTTTTGTTTGCGTATTGCACAGAGTTGTGCAGGACACTTTTGTCTCATTCAAGGATATAAGCGCTTCGCCGCCCAGGCGTTGTTTGTTCGCGAATAGAGCAGGCGCTCGTGCAAACGGTTTTTGCCTTCTTGCCAAAATTCGATGGTTTCAGGAGACAAGCAGAATCCCGACCAGAACGCAGGACGCGGTATTGGCCCTATGCCGAACCGGGCGGCATACGCCGCCACGCGCGTCTCAAGTTCGAGCCCTTTTACAAGGGGACGCGACTGCTTTGACGCCCACGCGCCGACACAGGATTGGCGTTCGCGGCTGGCGAAATAGGCGTCGGCTTTTGCGGCGTCGACTGGAGCCACCGGCCCGCGCACACGTACTTGGCGTCCGAGGGGAGCCCAATAAAAACAGAGCGCCGCGCGGGGATTCGCCTCGAGTTCCCGGCCTTTGATGCTCTCGATGTTGGTAAAAAAGACAAAACCGCGTTCATCCGCTTCCTTGAGCAGCACTATGCGCACATTTGGCGCGCCCGACTCGTCCGCCGTAGCGAGGGCCATGGCTGTGGCATCCTGAATGCCTGGGTGCGCCTTGGCCTCATTGAACCAGATATGAAACAAGCCGCTTGGATTATCCGATTGGCCGATACCCATGTGTGTCCTCCTGTGCAGGCCGCCATCAAAAGCTTTTAGCTGGATTTTCATACTGATGTGAATAGAAACACTTCATTTACTATTCAAATCTCAAAAACAATTCTGTATCACTTTTGAGGAAAACACCATTGCGTCAAGAGAAATTGCCATGAAAACCAATTCACATCAAATAGCTCCAATCCTTTATTCTTGCGGTTTATTCATAAAGCTGGTATTAATCGAGATCAATACGACACTTTTCTCATCATGCGAAAAAGGAGGCCGATGTATGAATCCGTCTTGCACACGAATCGGCATTATTCTGGCGGGCGGCACGGGCGAACGGTTCTGGCCCTTGTCACGCATGGAACGGCCTAAGCAACTGCTGCGGCTGGCTAATCCCCATGTGTCCATGCTCGAACAATCCGTGGGCCTCCTGAAAGGCGTGGTGGATGGCGGGCATGTCTATGTGGTGACGGGCAAACCGCTCGTGGAAGCCATACAAAAGGCCTCGCTGGGCATTCCCTCGGAGCATGTCATCGCGGAACCGTGCAAACGCAACACGTCCGGTGCGCTCGCGTATACCGCGGCGTATGCCATGGCCACGCATGATTCCGACGGTTCGGATCTGCTGCTGGCCGTAACCACCGCGGACCACCGCATCGGAGATGCCGCGCGGTTCCAAGCCGTAGCCCGCACGGCTTTGGCGGCGGCGGAAGAGCAAGATGCGCTGGTGGTCCTGGGCATCGTGCCAGACCGCCCCGAGACCGGTTATGGGTATATCCAGGCCATGGGCGGGCCGCTGGCCATCGCAGGCGGTGAAGCCGATGTCCCCGCGTATGCGGTCCATGCTTACCATGAAAAACCCAATCGAGGCACGGCGGAAACATTTCTAGCGGCAGGTTCGTATTATTGGAACAGCGGAATGTTTTTCTGGCGGGTGAGCGTATTTCTAAATGAATTACGCATCGCACGGCCTTCTCTGGCTCGCGCTGTCGAAGATTTGGCGCAGGCGCTGCGCGCGGGCTGCAACGAACGGGTGAATGCGATTTTTGAAGCGCTCGAAGATATCTCCATCGATTATGCGCTTCTCGAACACGCCCAGCGCGTCATAATGGTTCGGGCCGATTTCCCATGGGATGATGTAGGCGCATGGCCTGCCCTAGAGCGCACGTTCGAGGGAGACGCACAAGGGAATGTCCTCTTCGGCGAGCCGGTAGCGATAGATTGCTCGAATTGCATCATATATAACGAACCAGGGCCGAAAAAGATGGCTGTCAGCGTCATCGGCATGTCGGATGTGATTGTGGTGGCCACCGGCGACGCCGTGTTGGTTCTCCCCAAAGACCGTGCGCAGGACGTGAAAGCCGCCGTCCATGAACTCAAACATCGAGGTGCGCCGCAGGTTTAGGGAAACGCCGCGTCCTTGGACTGTATGTGTTTCGCCAGCGAAATGCTTGAGCGCGAAGCTCAACGAAACTCGAAACTATACAGCTTGGCGGCGCACATCTGAACGTGGAGCGCCACGGCGCCATCTTCATCCAGCTCGATAGCATCCTGGCCTTGCCATGTCACGGGCGCTTTCACTGCATCACCCGCCAGCCGGTCGCAATTGGCGACACTCTGGGTGTTGCTTCCCACCACGCCCGCTTTGATCCAGCCTGTTCCCCGCGTTTCGTAGTTCAGAAACAAGCGGCGGCCCTTGGGCGCAAGAGGGATGGTGTAGAACTCCCCCATCTCATCCGCGCACAAGGCCACTAAGCGTTCTTTTTTCCATGAGGCGAGGCCGATTGCCCCTACCGGTACGGAACGTGGGAATTTATGCGGCAATTGATAACCGGTAAAAGGCAGCACGGTGCGGCCATCCGGGATTTCCTCGAGCCCACAGCCTCCTGATATAAGCCCAGCGTCCCAGCTTCCCGATGGCCCCGGCTGCAACACATATCCCCCAGGCAGCCACTGCCATTCACGCCCGGTAAGGCTCGCAGCCATGCGCAACGAAATCGAATCATATCGCCGCTCGTATACCGCGGGAAACATGAGGTGCATGGTGCGGGTTCCTGGATATAGCGACTTGCTGTTCATGTAATAATCCGAGGATGAATCCTCGCCCGGTTCACTCCACAGGAGCAGCTCGGGCGAAGGCCAATGATAAAAGTCATCTGTTTCCGCGCGGCAAATAGCCCTCCGGCCCATGACAAATGTCCGGAAGTACCCCACATATCTATTCAAAATTTCGTCAAAATAGGCGATGGATTGCGTGTCGCTCAAGTGAATCAGGAGCGGCTCTTCGATGAGCTTCCACTGTAATCCATCTGGGGAAACCGCTCCATACACAGCACCATGCCTTCCAGCTCCAATAGAAGTCACGGATGCTGGATACTTTTGCTGGTAGTGTTCCAGGGTTTCTTTGTTTGTTTTCGAAGTAAAGATGATCTTGTATAGTTCATCAGCCGCCGCTTTTGGATCAACGAATATGGAGAATCCATTGATGCCCATTGGCGTCATCAAGCCGCCAAAAACAATATTATTATCCTTACTGCCTTCCCATTCATACCGGCCAAGGGAAGGCTTCTTCCAATTCAGCCCGTCGTCTGATTCGGCATAACAAATCACGTACGTATAATACGGGCTATCGCCCTCGGCCGCCGTATTTTTAACCGGCTTCACCTCATACCAAAGCCGAAATGTACCTTTGTCATGGAGCAAAGAGGAACAACTGAAGACGCCCTCCCATGGCTTATCTGTGGAGATAATCGGGCCTATCTTCACGGCAGGCTGCGCTTCGAGCCGGATGCCCATCGGCAAGCAATCATTGGCTCCAACCACACTGGCGGGGTCAATATTGTCAAATGCGTCAGCGTCCCTGCCATCTCGCGTCATCCATTGCACTCTTCCAGCATTCACATAACGCCAATCAATAAAGAGGTGTGGCCCACTGTCTAGCTGATATGGCGGCTCACAATAGCCATATGCATCGCATGCTGGCGAGTAAACCGGATTCACTGCTCCTAAGGTGGCGGCAGCAATCATGAACGTCCACAAACAAACCGGCATGCCGAGTCCCTCATGTCAATATTTCACCTATTTAGAGTTATATATTATTTTATTTTTGCTTTAACCGCAAGGATAAGTATCTTGTTCGCAATGAAAAAACGGCGCGAGCCCATTTGCCAATCTGGATTGGGTATATACTGTCATAAAATATATCCGCATGAAGAGCTTCTATTTATACAAAAAGAAGCTGGAAAGGAGGCGCAAATGCACCAGGCGCGTGCCGCACAAGCAATGGCGTTCGGGCTGCTTATTCCATTCTTAGCCCATGGACAAGATGAGAATCTCGACGCCTTTGAAAAGGAACTCGAGGCCCGATGGGAACAGCTCGGGGCCTACTCGGCGGAAATGCAGATGCATTTGGACATCACGCGCTCGGGGGTCCGCATGACGAGCGACATGAAAGGGCCCCTGCTTTTCCAGCGGATCGAGGAAGGCCGCGCGCGCCAGCGCAGTGAACTGTCGGGCACGGTGGGCGGCGGGCCGTGGAATTTGCTGCAAGTCGATACCCGCGTGCTGACGGTGTCCGATGGCGTGTCCACTTATACGGAAAGCCATGTGCGCAATACCGTCAAGGTGACGAAAACACGCGCCTTGCGCAAAGCGGAGAAGGAGGCTTCCACGCCGGGCGGCGGTGCGGAGAAGTTGAAAAAACTGAAGGCGCAATATGACTTGAAGCGTCTTCCAGATAAAATGCTGGGCGAACGCGCCGCTTATGTAATCGAGGGGAGGCCGCGCGCGGGCAGTCGTCAAGAGTTGCCCGAAGCGGAACGCATGCTCCTCTATTTTGATCGTGAGACGGCGATTCTTGTTATCATGGCCTTGCTCAATGCGCAAGGCCAGCCGCTAATGGAGCTCAAATTCAACCACATTGTGTTGAATCCCCCCATCGAGGAAACCCAATTTCAATATTCGCCGCCGCCAGGAGTGGAAGTCATCGATAAAACAGAAGAAACAAGCCCGGCTTCCTCTCCATAACGCAAGAGCCGCGCATGTTCAATTAGCTGGTAAAACGTTGTTTTCTTGTGAAGATTCCGCATGAAAATCATATTAAATCGTTACGAGATATGCTTTTTGGGGGCTGTTGTAGGAGTCCGTTGTATGCGCCCCCTCCTTTCTCGCATGGGCGAGACGCCCATGCCACGGGAGTTGCAAAAACATTTTAGAGGATATGTTCGCGTTCATTCGCGTCCATTCGCGGTAAAAAAACGAAACACTTTGTATGCGGCGGTTACGCGCGTTTGGGCTTTTCCGCAATGCAAACCAGGCTGCAAAAACCATGAACTGGAATGTGTTCGAAGAGCTTGGCCAGCGGCAGCATATAATCGAAAAGCCGAATGCAGGATGCAGGGAGTCTTGTATGGCCAAACATGCGCCTGCCCAACGCACCTGCCCGGTTGAAGCCAAACATCGATTTCACTTCTAGCCCCGCTCTCGATATTTTCGCAGCCAGCTCTTCTTCCGTATACCGGCGGCAATGCGCGGCGTGGGTGTCTATCGAGGAATGCAATGCGGAATTCAGGGGTGCAAGGATTAGCAAGCGGCCGCCTTCTTGCAGGGCTTCGGCGAAATGCTGAAGCGCCTCCTCGTCGCGCTCGATGTGTTCGAGCGTATTGATGCACAAGACGGTATCGAACGCCCCTCCGGCGGTGATGCGCTCCCATTCCTGCGCTTGGGTAATATCCGCCCTGACCACGTGCATGTTCTCGAGATGGCCGTAGGCCCCATCGAGCCTTTCACAATAAAGAGGCTCGTTGTCCACGCATACAATGCGGTCGCGGTCTAGAAACATCTCCGTATACGCTCCGATACCCGAGCCTACCTCGAGCACTTCCTTCCCCACGTAGGGAGCAAGTTTCGAGAAGAACCAGCGGTTGGTTCGTGAGGCCCGCTGCATCGCAAGTAAAGCTGCGAAGCCGGGATGGGTGGACAGCCTCGAGGTGAAGCGGGCGCGCAGGATAGCCCAAAAGGCCTCGAAGGCATCCCACCCGCCGATTTTTTTCCCTTCGGCGTAGGTGCGCCCCCGATAGGTGACGGGCGTCTCATAAATGCGGGCGCGGCACCGGCTCAGTTTGATCACCAGTTCAGGCTCGATGTCGAAGCGTTCGTTTCGGAGATCCACCACTTTCAACAGGCTTGCGCGTGCGAGTTTGAGACAGGTTTCCATATCCGTAAGGTTCAAGTCCGCAAGCATATTGGCTGCCGTGGTTAGAATATGATTCGCCAGGGCATGCCAAAAATACATGGCGCGACGGTAACGGCCGGGCATGAAGCGCGAGCCTAAGACCAAATCCGCGAGGCCAAGCAGGGCAGGCTCGAGCAACTGGTTGATGTCGGCTGGGTCATATTCGAGATCGGCGTCTTGCACGACAATCCACGAGCCGGTGGCGGCCTGTATGCCGCTGCGCACGGCGGCCCCTTTGCCCCGGTTGCGCTCATGCAGCACCAGGCGCACATGGGAACGCCCAGCCTGGTATTGTTCAAGAAACGCCCGGCTGCCGTCCGTCGAGCCATCATCCACGAGAATGAGTTCGTGGGAAATGAGGAAAGGAGCCTCTTGAATGGCCTTTAGAATTTTGGGCAGCGTTCGGATTTCATTGAATACGGGCAGAATGATGCTCAGTTCGGGGGACTGGGTCTCGTCCATTTTTAAGGCCCATTTCTCATCAAGCGTTTCAAAGCCCGGTTACACATTTGCTGCTTTTATGAAACGGCGGCTCTATTTTGGTTGTATAACTATATCGTCAATGGCGTATTGAATGCCACCCCTTGCGGGCTCGGTGGAAAAAGCCAGCGTAAATGCATCCGTTATTGGAGCCGTTTGAACCTCCACGACAAGCTGCTGCCAGGCTTCCGTGATGACAAGGCAGCCGGAAGCAAGAGTTTTGCCGCGATTACCGCGTATGGTGAACACTACCTGCTCCCCAGGTGCGAACTTGACGCCCCGTATCCATGCGGAAATCTCATATAGGGAGTCTGGCTTGCATTGAAACGCTTTCGGGCCAGCAGTGCCATCTTCGTTGAGACCGAACGCAGTGTTCCAAGGCTTGTCTTGCGCTGAAGTGATCCATAAGCCCTGTTTGCCAGAATGTGCATAATCAGCCCGTTTTGAACAAACCGCCTGTGAGGAGAGCCATTGGGGCGCGCCTGCTTCCATAGTAAACATCTTGCACCGAGATTCTGGCGGAACGGGATTGGGAACCTGAATGCTCCAGCGGCCGCGATTCAACACAAGCTTATCTTCCGGAAATTCAGACGGCTTGCTTCGCATTTCTTCCACGCGCTGCATGAACGCGGCTACCTGCTTGCCCGGCTCCGGAGACACCACGAAGAGATCCCAATTCCGGACATTCATATAAACCGCCCAGCCCACAAGAAACACCGATGCTAGAGCAGCCATGGAACGGGGATAGGAAGAACCGGATATGGCGTAATACAGCAGGCTTAAAAACAATGACATCAACGCAATGTGCTGGATGTAGAAATAGCGCTGACCCCATATCATATCATAATATTTAGGCATCGTATCCAAATTGCGCGCATACACCACGATGAGCGTGAAGAGAAAAACGCCCACGATCCCTAATGCGGCGATCCCCACACCCCGCCTGCCCAGCCGCTTGCGCGCCCCAAAACCCAATGCGATAAATGACATTATAAGCACAACGCATAAAAGCGCCGCAGTGGCATGGCCCTCTTGCGACGCTAGATGCATCCGCAATGGATTGCCCAAAAATCCTTCCACGAAAACCCGTTCGGTGAAGTATTGGCCCGCTCCTCGCAGCAGAGCGCTCCAAGACCGTTCGTGATTGCTTTGAAATTGGACGCCATACAATGCATAACTGGCCGCAGCGACTAAAAATACGCCATTACAGAGCCATGAGGACTTTGTGCGGCGGCGCAGCAGATTCCACGCCGCTAACGGAGACAGAAGGATGGCCAGCGGATGCGACCACACCATTATGGCTTGAAGGGCCGCCTGCACACCAATGCTGGGCCGGCTTTTTGGCAGAGGCGCGATCAGCAGCAGCGCCAGCACCCACAGCATATGAAAATGCTGGAACATTGTTACCGAGGTCTTTGCGTAATTCCCAATAGGATAAATGCACAAATACAAACCTATCAATATACGCACACGATCATCCGGCAGGAGAAACCGGAACCGACGCAATCCAAACACCATCCGAGCGGCCATACACCAAAACAAGGCATGAATGGCCAAAAAATAGGGCGCCCATGCGGGAGGCATGCGCACTACCGCGTATCCCGCCATGTTGGGCAGCAACGAGACATACCCCGCATAAAAACGGTAGAGGGAACTCAACGAATGGTTTTCACTGAAATAGGTATATAATTCCCGCCCATCCTCGAGAGGCATCGAGGGGTACAAAAGAGCGGTCTTGCAGCGAAAGGCCATGAATGCAACGCCTATCACCGTAGCGCTTGCAAACCAAATAGAGAATCCAACGTTTGACAAAGTGCCTTCGGCGTTATGGGAAGTATGCATTTTCATTTATTACCGGCTTTCATAATCACTTGGCAAGCGGCATCAGAGGCATACACGCATCGCGGAAAACTCCAATCCCACTTCCGGCCTGTCCGCCAGGACATTCAGTGGGCTTAAAAATAATGGCCGCATCATTTCGCCTGATGCAATAAGATATGGCGTAATATCAAATGCCTATTAGGCATGTCAAACCTATTTTGAATAACTGGCCAGCGTTTTTTCTTGACTTCCTTGATGTGTTGTGTTATAGAGGTCGCCGTTTGTGCATGGGGAAGCACATACAATTTCGTTTGTAAAGGAGGTGACCATGAAATGACACATAGCTGTCCCCTGTGCAATGAGGCCATAGATGAGAAGGAAATTCAGTTCGGCGAGGTAAAGATGCTCGGCGATGAATATTGGCATTTGGACTGCTACGCCGAGTATTTTGACGAAGTGCTCGAAGAAGTGTGACGGTTCGAGATGACCTGCTAGTTTGAGCAGGCCTCAACCGCTGATGTTGGATGACTGCTCGACCCCGACGGAAGCAATTTACCCGTCGAGGTTTTTTTTTGCCCAAACGGTGTGCTGCATGGCGCTGCCGGGCAGGCTGCCAGCACAGATGGAATCAATCTTGACATTTTGCGTATATTTCGTTTTAATCGTGTTGGTATCAGATTTACTTTAGGCAGACAACGCTGCTTTCTTTTTTAATGAGGGCTCTACGAAGTATAATTAAGCGAATGCTAGGCAATAGGGCCGGCAGCTACATCATGTGGGTGAATGATACCAGGGGAGCCCGAGACGTGGTGCAGAGTAGAACACAGAATCAAAAATCGGGGGCGGAACAATGCCTGCCCTTCGAGAAGCGGATTTTCGAGCTGGAAAAACAGCTAGAGGAAACCACGAATAAAAAGGATAAGCTTTCTATAGAAAAAGAACTGGGCCGGGAGCGGGAGCGGGTATTTGCCAACCTAACGCCCTGGCAGCGCGTTCTTCTCGCAAGGCACCCGAACCGGCCGCGCATGCTGGATTACACTTCACGGATTCTCGATGATTTTGTGGAGCTTCATGGCGACCGTGCGATTGGCGATGATCCGGCGATGGTATGCGGCCTCGGGCGCTTCAAGGGCCAGACGGTGGCAATCATAGGCCAGCAGAAGGGCGTCAGCACGGAAGAGAAGGTGGCGCGGAATTTCGGCATGGCCCATCCCGAGGGATACCGGAAGGCCATGCGGATCTGCGAATTGGCGGAACGGCTGCATTTGCCTATTGTAACGTTCGTGGATACGCCAGCGGCCCATCCCGGAATAGAAGCGGAGCAGCATGGGCAAGGCCCGGCCATCGCGCGGAATTTGTGGATGCTCATGCGGATGAATACGCCGGTATTCTGTGCGATTCTGGGCGAGGGTGGCAGCGGCGGCGCTCTCGGGATCGCCGTAGGCGACCGTATCGTAATGTTCGAGAACGCCATTTATGTGATTTGCCCGCCCGAGCGTTGCGCCGAGATTCTCTGGCGCGATGCGGAACGCAAGGAGCTGGCGGCTTCCGCCCTGCGGGTGACCGCCCAGGAGTTGAAGGAGCTGGGCGTTATTGACGCCATATTGCCGGAGCCCATGGGCGGAGCCCACCGGGACGCCGATGGAGCAGCCCAAGTGCTGGCGGCAGAGCTGGAGCGGTTTATCGAGCTTGCGGCGGCAGGCGGATGGTCGCTCGAACAACGGCGGGAGAAATTCCGCCGGATGGGCGTATGGCAGGAAAGCGCCGCGCCGTCCAGCACAGCCAAGGCGTTTAAAACGGCCAAGGAAAAGTAGATGCCAAACGCCATCCGCCAGGTGGAAGGCGGCGTCGAGTTGCAAGTGCGGGTGCAGCCGAGGGCTTCCCGCAATGCCGTGCGGATGGAGGCGGATGGCCAAGTCCGCATCGCGCTGATGGCGCCGCCCGTGGAAGGCGCCGCGAATGCGGCTTTATGCGTATATGTGGCCGGCTTGTGCGGCGTGGCCAAGCGTGCAGTCAAAGTGGTCTCCGGCGAAAAAAGCCGGGAAAAGAGGCTGCTCATAACAGGAATAGATATGGAGACCGTGCGCACGGCGCTGGCCAAAGGGGCGTAGTGCGTTATAATTAACAAGGGCCTGCAACGCCGGAGGCGTGGCATGGCGGCGAAAGGGTATATGCGTGTCAGAATTACGTCAACAAATTGAAGAAGCAGTACAGTCTATTCGGAAAAACTGCGGCCTTGCACCAGCCACGGCTATCGTGCTCGGGACAGGGCTCAATGGCCTTGCTGATGAAATCGAAGTAACAGCCCGGTTGGAATACGCCTCGATACCTCATTTTCCCACCTCCACGGTGCAAACCCACGCGGGTGAATTGCTCCTGGGCCATTTGGACGGGCATCCCGTGGTAGCGTTGTCGGGGCGGTTTCATGCGTATGAAGGGTATTCGCTGCAGCAAGTGACTTTCCCCATCCGGGTGGCGAAGGCGCTCGGGGTGCGGACGCTGATCGTGTCCAACGCCGCAGGCGGATTGAATCCGCAATTCCAAGGCGGCGACATCATGCTTATCACGGACCATATCAATTTTATGGGCGATAATCCGCTGATTGGGCCGAATGACGACAGCCTTGGGCCCCGGTTCCCGGATATGAGCGAGCCGTATACGCGCGAGTTGATCGCGCTGGCGGAGTCGGTGGCGCTTGCCGAAGGAATCAAGGTCCAGCGGGGCGTCTACATTGCATGCCCGGGACCATCCCTGGAAACGCGGGCCGAATACCGCTTCATGCGGATCATCGGCGCGGACGCCGTGGGCATGAGCACCGTACCGGAGGTGATCGTGGCGGTGCATGCGGGCCTGCGGGTGCTCGGCTTCTCCGCTATCACCGATATGTGCCTGCCGGACGCCCTTGAAGCGGCGAATATCGATAAAATCATCGCCATCGCGAATGCGGCCGAGCCTAAATTGACCCGGATCGTAAAGGGCTGTATTGGCAAGTTGTAAGCGGAAAGCGCTTTGTGTTTTCATACATACATAGAATTAATCATACAGGAGGTAAAATATATGGCAGTCAAAATAATCCGAACGATATTTGTATTCGCATGCGGCATCATGGGCAGCGTATGGGCGTTCTATCTCGTGCCCAGGCTTCAAGCCGGTGACGCCCGAATCGCACAAATCCTGCCGTGGTGCGTGGTAGGCGCGCTTGTAGGCCTTGCGGCCGGATTTCTTATCATCTTGCTCTTGCGATATGTGACCCAAGAGATGTTTGAACGGATTTCGCCCGCACTGATCGCCGTTGCATTGGCCCTGGTGACAGGCTTTTCCATTGGCCAGTTCGTATTTGATTATTACCTGCCCGAAACGGATCCCTTGTTCAAGACATTCACCATTCTCACATTGGTGCTGATTTTCGGATTTGTGGGTACGCTGCTCGGCCTCACGCGCGCATCGAATTGGGAATCGTTGATCCGCGCCGTCCACCGCAGGGAAATGGGTGGCAAATCGTTGAAGCTGGTCGACACGAGCGTGATTATTGATGGGCGCATTTCTGATATCTGCCTGACTGGATTTATCGAGGGAACGCTGCTGGTGCCGCGCTTTGTGCTGAAAGAACTCCAAGGCATAGCCGATTCGAGCGATGTGCTGCGGCGGGCGCGCGGACGCCGGGGGCTCGATATCTTGAAAGAGCTACAAGAGCCCACCAGTTGCGTCAAGCTCATTGTAGTCGAAGACGACCCCGTGGGCGTCGAGGAAGTGGATGGCAAATTGGTGAAACTGGCCCGGGAATATGGGGCCAAGATCCTCACCAATGACCTGAATCTGAATAAGGTCGCCCAGATTGAAGGCGTCGATGTATTAAATATCAATGACCTGGCTAACGCCCTCAAGCCAGCGGTGCTTCCGGATGAAATGATGGAAGTGAAAATTGTGAAGCAAGGGAAAGAGGCCCTGCAAGGTGTGGGGTATCTCGATGACGGCACGATGGTGGTCGTGGACGGCGGCCGGAATTATGTGGGCCGGGATGTATCGGTGGTGGTTACGAGCGTCCTCCAGACATCGGCCGGACGTATGATCTTCACGAAGCTCCAGAACATCATGTCGTGAAACCTCAATTGATGATTCCAGCCGCGGGCATGGGCCTGCGGCTGGGCGCTTCTGGCCCGAAAGCCCTTGTCAGCCTAGCGGGCGCGCCCATGCTGGTCCGAACCCTTGAACGCTTTGCGCCGCTGGGGCTTATCGACAATGCCGTGATCGTGATCCCCTCGGAATACCGGGAGGATTTTCAGAGCGCACTCGAGGCCGCTTTTCCCGGCGTCTGTTTTAATCTGGCTGGCGGCGGCGCGGAGCGCCAGCTCTCGGTGGAAAATGGCTTGGCGATGATCGAGCCTTCCACGGATGTCGTGGCCATACATGATGCCGCCCGGCCTTTTATATCCATGGACTCGGTGCGTGAGGCCCTTGATGCCGCCGCGCGCTGGGGCGCCGCCACGGTGGCCGTGCCCAGTATTGACACCATTCTTGTATCGGACGCCGAAGGCTTTTTATGCGATACGCCCGACCGCCGGATGCTCTGGGCATGCCAGACTCCCCAGGTGTTCCGCGTCGAAGTGATCCGCGCCGCCCACGCTCAAGCGCGGCGGGACGGGTTCGCAGGCACGGATGACGCCTCATTAGTCCGCCGTTGTGGCGGGCGCGTTAAGCTGGTCCGAGGAACCCCCATGAATTTTAAGGTTACGACGCCTGGGGATCTCGATATGGCCCGGTGCCTATTCCAAGCCGGATTGGTGAAGCCATAGGGATTATGGAGAGCGGTTCTTGATGCGCATAGGAATTGGATATGATCTGCACCGGCTCGAGGCGGGGCGCGCGCTGATTCTTGGAGGGGTGCAGATACCATTCGAGAAAGGCCTCATGGGGCATTCCGACGCGGATGCGCTGGCGCATGCCATCATCGACGCGCTGTTGGGCGCAGCCGCGCTGGGCAATATCGGCATGCTGTTCCCCGACACGGATCCTCAGTATAAGAACGCGGACAGCATGAAGCTGCTGGCGGCGGCCGCCGCATTGCTCGCCCAGGCAGGCTGGCGCATCGGTAATATTGACGCCAATATCGTGGCGCAACGGCCTAAGCTGAATCCCCATATCCCCGCCATGCGTGAGAATCTGGCCGCATGCCTCGGGATGCCGATGGGATGCGTATCCGTGAAAGCCAAGACCAATGAGCATGTGGGGCCGGAAGGGCGCGAAGAAGCCATCAGCGCCCAAGCGGTGGCGCTGCTGCTGCCAGCCGGTTAATCCATGGAACGGGAGCGGCTGGACATCCTCGTACAACGGCAGGCCGGCGTGAGCCGTTCTAAAGCCCAAGGCTTGATCCAGACTGGCTATGTGTATGATCAGGCCGGAAACAAACTCGATAAGCCTGGCATGCGCCTGCCCGATGATACGCCGCTCGCCATTCGTGATGAGGCCCGGTTCGTGAGCCGGGGCGGGGAAAAACTCGAAGCCGCCTTTGTGGCTTTCCCTGTTGCCGCCGAAGGACGAGTGGCAATCGATGTGGGCGCATCCACGGGCGGATTCACCGACTGCCTCCTCCAGCATGGCGCGGCGCGGGTGTATGCGGTGGATGTGGGGTATGGCCAGCTTGCATGGAAATTGCGCGAGGATCCCCGGGTGGTGGTGCTCGAACGCACCAATATCCGCCACCTCTCACCAGATGCTTTGCCAGAACAACCGGGCTTTTTTACGGCGGATTGTTCGTTCATCTCGTTGCGCCTTGTTCTTCCGCCACTGGCGGGATTGATTGCGCCAGAAGCAGAGGGGATCGTCTTGATCAAACCCCAGTTCGAAGCTGGGCCGGAGCGGGTGGGCAAAGGCGGAGTCGTGCGGGACGCATCGGTCCATGAAGAGGTTATCCAGGATGTGCTGGCTGGGGCCGCCGCATTGGGTTTTACATCGAAAGGTGTTATACCATCTCCACTCTTAGGGCCAGCAGGCAACCGGGAATTTCTGGCCTGGCTGGCGCGCGGTTACAATGTAAGCTAAATCGTTGAATATGCGTTATGTGAAGGTGATTGCTTTAGCCATTAAGGGGAGACATGCAGGATGAAGACGATTCGTTTTGGGATTATTGGCTGTGGATTGATGGGGCGCGAGTTCGCAAGCGCGGCGGCCCGGTGGTGCCATCTGACCGACATGGACGTGCGACCGGAGATTGTCGCGGCTTGCGATATGAATCCAGGCCTGTTCGACTGGTTCCGGGGGCATTTCAGCACCGTGAAGCTGTACACGTCCGACTACCATGAACTGCTTGCAAGTCCAGATGTGGACGCCATCTATTGCGCCGTGCCGCATAACCTGCATGAACAGATCTATTGTGACATCATCCGGGCGGGCAAACACCTCTTCGGCGAGAAACCATTCGGCATCGACAAGGCGGCCAATGACGCCATCATGGCATGCATCGCGGAGCATCCCAATGCGTTTGTACGCTGCTGTTCCGAGTTTCCGTTTTATCCCGCCATGCAGCGCATGGGCGATCTGATCGAATCCGGCTTCTTCGGGCGGCTTATCGAGGTGAACGCGGGATTTCTCCATTCGAGCGATCTGAATCCGGATAAGCCGATCAATTGGAAGCGCATGATCCAGTTTAATGGCGCATATGGCGTCATGGGCGATCTGGGCATGCATGTATGCCATGTACCTTTCCGGGCTGGCTGGATTCCTCAGAATGTACGCGCCGTGCTGTCGAACTTGATCCCCGAACGCCCTGATGGCAAAGGCGGGCGGGTTCCTTGCGAAACCTGGGACAACGCCACGCTGCTGTGTGAAGCCACGGACCCGGCGGGCGGCACGTTCCCGCTCACGCTAAAGACCCAGCGGATCGCGCCGGGCGAAATGAATACGTGGTATCTGGAGGTGAAGGGGCTGGAAGGCTGCGCGCGTTTCTCAACAGCTTGCCCAACGCGTATCGAGGTAATGAAGTACGAGAATGAACGCCAGGATTGGACGCATGTGCTGCCCGGGTATGCATCCGCCTTTAAAGCGATCACCGGCGGCATTTTCGAGTTCGGGTTCACGGATGCCATTTTGCAGATGTGGGCGGCATATCTGTATGAGCTCGTGCATGGGAAACCGGTGAAGAAGTTCGCGGGGGTGGCGACGCCTGAAGAGGCCGCGTTGAGCCACCGCTTGTTCACGGCGGCGCTGGAATCACAAAAAATGGCCTCGGCAGTGGCCCTATAATTCCGCTCTATCAAGCAAGAAGGGAGCCGTCTGGATCTAGACGGCTCCCTTTCGGTTGTCACGTAATCGAGGTGCGCTTATTGCGCTTCGAGCATGGCGGCTGGGGCAGCGGCATCAGCGGCAGGAGCCGGCTGGGCGGCGTCCGCAGGCTTCGCAGCCGGATAATACACTTTGATGTCCATACCAGCTTTAGCGTCTGAAAGCAGTTTGGCCACGGCTTCTTTTTTCTTGCTATTCATCAGATACTGCTCAAGCCGGTCCTTCACTTCTTCCATCGTCGCCGTGCCAGGGGCATTCTTGCCTGTTACGGTGAGAATGTGCCAGCCGAATTCGGTGCGGAAAGGTTCGCTGATCTGGCCTATCGGCGTCTCTGCCATGGCCTTATCAAACTCGGGAACCATCATGCCCTTAGCAACATCGGTATACGCGCCGCCATCTTTAGCCGAGCCGGGATCTTCCGATACTTCCTTCGCTACATCCGCAAACGCTTCGCCTTTTGTAATCCGTTCACGGGCGGCATCGATTTTTTTCTTGCCTTCTTCCCATTTTGCTTCGTCTTTGCCATCCACTTTCACGAGGATGTGGGAAACGTCGAATGTCTCTTCAGGCCTATCGAGCTGGCCCTTCGCTTTGAGCTTTTCATACCCTTCCGTCATCTCTTGATCCGTCAGGGCGAGATCCTTCGTCGCGTTTTCGATATATTTTTCGACGGCCAATTGTTTGCGAACTGTTGCCGTAAATTCATCCACCGTAACGCCCATTTGGGCTAATGCGGCGGGAAACATGTCTTCCGAGGGCAACTGCGTTTTCATTTGGGCGATTTCCGCTTCCACATCGGCATCCGCCGCCACGATATTCGCTTTAGCAGCTAAGCTAAGAAGAACGCGCTGGTCGATCATGCTATTCACGAGCCTGCGCTGTTGTTCATCCGAAAGCGTAGAAGGCATGCCTTGCGCTTCCATGCTTTGCTTATTGCTGTTCAAAATGCGTTTGAACTCTTCGCTCGTGATTTTATCGCCACCCACATCGGCTACTGTATCCGGAATGGCAGGGGCGGCGGATTCCACCGAGACATCTCCCGCTGGAGATGGCGCGGATTCCACCGTGACATTGCTCGCCGGAGGTTGCGCGGATTCAGTAGCGGCTGGTTCGGCGTCTTGTGCATTGGCGTACAGGGCTATCAGGCCGAATCCGATAACAGCGGCGGCCAGCAGCACGCCAAACGGCCTGCTTGTGTGCATCTTCATGTAAACTCTCCTGTGGTTGGAAATTGCGGCGTTCTTATTTTTCTAGCAATGAGCCACGATGCCCCGCCACGCCGCAAAGCGAATCAGTATACGGCAATCGGGGGGGATACATACAGCATAAAATACAAACCCAAATCGCCGGATAAGGTTGTTTGTATCATACTTGATATCTTTACAACTCGATATAGACGATCATTTTTTTAACACAGAGGTGAGGAAAACGCGGAGCTCCGCAAAATCGGAAATTCTTTCTTTCAAACAGTTTCTTCGCACAATCGAGAATAAACTATATTGGCGGAAATAGAGAAGAATGTATTTTTGCAACGCCACCAAACAAAATCTTGTTTTCTTGCAAGGATTTTCTGTGTAAGTAAAATGGAATCAAGTTGTTATGGCATACGTCTTTTATGATGTTTTGGCCGGCTCTTCCTTTGACTGGTGGGGCAAGCCCCACCCTACGCTTTACATTTTAGTGTATTTAGTGTATTTCGTGGTTAAATCTGGATCTATGGTTGCTGCTACGTAGCGCTAAGATACTTTGCGTTCGCGCCTTGTGCCTTTGCATGAACCCCAAAAAACGGTTAATCTTTGTGCATCATCAAAAAGCCACTTTACTCTGGCTAACAGAATTTAACTGCTACAGAAAGGGCGGGCCATGCGATTACGTGTTGCATCCATGCTGGTGACCGTGGCGGCGGCCGGGCTTTTGGCGTTCTTGGTCTGTACATCGCATGAAACCTTGCAAGCCGCGCAAGTTACGGCTTCGCCAGAGACGCCAGACGATACCTGGGTGACGGGCCAGGTGACGGATATCTCGGGTAACGCGCTCGAGGGCGTCTGGGTGGAACTCGCCAGTTCCGAGGGCGTGCAAGCCTCTATTCCTGTCCAGTGCGATCCTGAAGGCCGGTTCAGCATTCATGATATCGCCCCCGGGAGATATCTGTTTTATGTGTCGTGCATGCAAGACACCACCTTGTACCGGCTGCCCGCCCAAAACCGTGCATGTACGTTGCGGGAAAACGAGCCTATCGAGAACGTAAACGTGCGCATTCCTAATCCGGAAAAGAGCGTTATCGCAGGGAATGTGAAGGACTCTATATCCGACGCCCCCGTCGAAGGCGTCCAAGTGGCGCTCGTAGGCGGCACCAACGGGATATTCGCGAAAACCACCACCAATGCCAAGGGCGATTTCCGCTTGATGGGTCTGCCGGAGGGCAAACTCGCGTTGAGTTTCACCCATGAGGAATACCAGGAGGGCCATCTCACGGGAATGGAGCCCAGCAACAAAAAGTTGCAAGTGCATGTGATCAAACTTGGCACTATCTCCGGGCAGGTGTGCAAGAGTTACTCCAAGAAACCTTTCGACGATTTTCATTCGTGCGTGCTGGAATTAACCCGAAACGACGGCGCGGATGGTTTAACGGGCGTACCCAAGTGTGACTTGGGGGAGGGGCGTTTTCAGATCACCCATCTAGAGCCCGGCGTGGCGAAGATATCCGTCGCATCATTTGGCTATGTGGCCCAGGAACTGCCGGACATCACGATAACCTCCGGCGAAGACACCGACCTGGGCATTATCTACCTGGATGGATTTGGACGCATCGAAGGTTATGTCACCGTGAATGGAGTTCCGCTCAAGGACGATGTGCTAAAAGATGGAATACCTCTGGCGAAGCACGTGAAGGTCTCGATAAAGCAGCTTGATCCCGATGGCAATATCGTCCATCGTTCAAGAACAGCAATGCCCATCACATTAGCAGATGGCTCCTTTACTATAGATAATCTAGCTGCTGGTTCGTACCTAGTTAGAGCGGAATACCAGTTTACGAATGCCTACAATGCGGATACGACATCAGGAAACCATATGACAGTCAATGTGCCGCCGGGAGATACAGTGCGAGCGAACATAGATATCATGGGCTCATGCGGCATCCGGGGCACTTATGCCAAAGCAGATGACTTCTCTTATACCATCAAAGTCTATGACGCCGGTACAGCGCCCACCAACTCCGGGCCTGAGAATGACAAAGGGCTCGTTGCTACAACTTGGGATGCTGGTGGAGGCAGCCAGTTCGAGATCCTGAACCTGCCTCCTGGAGAGTATGATGTGGTTGCGTTCTGTAGTTCTGGAATGATATCAATAATAGAAGGGGTGGAAGCAGATCCCAAGCCAATTTGCCAGCGCGTGATTCTGCGGGATGGACAAATCACCGAGTTAAACTTTGATTTTTCATCTGCGGTGCATCCAAATCAACGAATGGAAGAATTGATAAAATCGGGAGCTATTACGCCTGACCCCGACGCTAATGGCCTAAAATATAAAGAATATAAAGAATACAAAGAATACAAAGAATACAAAGAAAAAAAGAAAAAAGCGAACAAATAAGCCAACAGAAAAGGATGCTTTTATTCTATCCATGGATAATAGACCATGATGAAGCATAGGGGTAGTTATATGGAAAAAATCGGGAGTTATTCCGGCTAATTGATACGAAAAGAATTTCTCACGCAAAGGCGCGAAGGCGCAAAGGGGGGGGCATGACAAGGTTTCTTTGCGCCTTAGCGCCTTTGCGTGAGATAAAAAAGTCGACGGGAGAGACGGCATGACTGAAAATGAAATAGCCAAATCGGTCGTGGACGCCTGCTACTACATTCATACTACTCTCGGCCCAGGCCTGCTGGAGTAAGTCTCACGCGCGAAGGGGTGAATATGACGAAGTTTCTTTGCGCCTTGTGCGTTGAAAATGACTCAACTCCACCAAGCAGGGGAGCCTGCGCATTCCATGTTACACGATAACGATGCCTGCTTGTTCGAGCTAATGCGCCTGTTTGTCAGAAAATGAGGGGCCTTGCCCGGAGATTAGGCTGAAAATACCCATTTTTTTCACGAGCGGGCTTGCAGCGCGGCTCTCCCAGAGGGTAGTCTTAGCCGAATCAGCATTCCGTGAGGGAAAAACACAAGCCAGGCATGAAGTAGCGGGAGGATGTGGTATGTTTGGGAATAAAAAGGTTGTCGTGGTGATGCCCGCGTATAATGCCGAGGCCACACTCCAGCGGACGCATGAGGAAGTCATGGCGCAAGGCGTCGTGGACGAGGTGGTGCTGGTGGATGACGCAAGCAAGGACCATACAGTGGACATTGCGCGCACGCTGCCCCAAACGCATGTCCATACCCATGAGCACAACCTGGGATATGGGGGCAATCAGAAAACCTGCTACCGCATGGCCCTTGAACTCGGCGCGGATATCATCATCATGGTGCATCCGGATTACCAATACACGCCCAAGCTGATCCCGGCCATGGCATGCCTCATCGGGAATGGGCTATACCATTGCGTGCTGGGTTCGCGCATTCTGGGCGGGCGCGCCATGCGAGACGGCATGCCAGTGTGGAAATATGTGTCGAACCGGTTTCTGACGCTGGCCGAAAATGTGCTGATGGGCGCGAAGCTGTCGGAGTACCACACCGGCTACCGGGCGTTCTCGCGCGAACTGCTCGAACGGCTCCCGCTTGAAGCCAACTCGAATGATTTCGTTTTTGACAACCAGATGCTGGCGCAGATCCTGTGGCTGGATTACACGATTGCGGAGGTGACCTGTCCGACGCTCTATTTCGCGGAGGCGTCATCCATCAACTTCCGGCGTAGTGTGCGCTATGGCTTCGGCTGCCTGTCCACGGCCGCCACGTTCCGGCTGGCCCGGATGGGGATGGTGCGGACGCCTATATTTTCGCCAAGCAGCGACAAATCCTAAAAAAACAGAGGCCGAACCCAAATAAACCATTACGTATTTGCCTATTCATAAACCGCCGCCGTCTTCCTATCTCTTCAGGCGACATTGCAATCCAAGCACCAACCAATGTAGATTGGAGCTTGGGCAGAGATAGCTGAAACACGATCCACGTTCGCAGAAATCATCCATCAACCGAAAGGAGACTTGGCATGACGACAGGGCAGAAAACGTTTACCTTTCTACTAGCCGCCGCCTTGGCCTTCCCCGCCATGCTGGCGCAGGCCGGCGGCCAGCCCAATTGGGAACCTCCCACGGCAAAACCCTATACGCGCAATGTAGATTTCGGGTGGCTTCATGGCACGCAGTATTGGATTAACGACGAATCCACCGTAGAGACGATTGCCAAAGATTTCAAAACGATGGCCGAGGAGGACAACATCAACTTTGTCCGTTTGGCGATGTGGATGTGGCGTGATTTGGATAAACCGGCGCCCCAAGAGGCGTACGACAAATATGATGCGTGCTTTAAAGCAGCAAAGAAGCATGGCATTAAGATCAATCTCGCCTTGTATTCCGTTAATGGCTATGCCTACGGCAAAGCGGATGATCCGGCCCCTCGGGAAGCATGGAAAAACTATATCACGCAGTTTGTCCAGCGCTACAAAGGTGAACCTGCGTTGTTGTATTGGACGCCCGATGTGGAGGGCGTGCGTTATGTGAAAGCCGACGAGAACCTTTCACCACTCACTGTTGATCGCTTCAATCAATGGGTCAGAATTAAGTACCCCACGCTAGAGGATTACATCAAGGCCCACCCCGGCACGATTTCGTATCCGGGCAGCAAAACCATTCCGACAGGCCCTGTGCTCGCCCCAGTCGTGGGCAACCTCAAACTGGAGCCTGAGTACTCCAGCGCCGACTGGGGGCTCTGGAATAATTTCGGCCCAGCCAACGATTGGTATACCTTCAACTGTTACATGAATAACGAATTGGTCGAATACCAGGTGCAGGCTGTTCGGGATTTGGACAAAGTCCATCCCGTTTCAGCCACGCCTTACGATGTGCTGCCGAATCAGCCGATCAGCTTGTCCCGAAATCTGTGGTGGATAAGCGATACCTTGGATGTCCCGAGCATGCAAATGGAAACCCATTGGCATCTTGATTTGGCCGATATGCCTTTGGATGTTTTCTCCGCCCAAGCCGCGTGCATTCGAAAACTGTATTCTACTGCGCGGGGCCGCGTGTCCATCACGGGCGAATTCCTGGCTGGTCCTGAATACGGAGAAGGCATTCGACGGTATTCCCCAACAGCCGATGAGATTCTTGCCACGGATGTCATTCATTTGGCCGAAGGCTCCAAAGGTTTCCTGTATTGGCTGTGGAATCCCCTTCTGGACGGGCCGAACGCAGGGGCGTGGAGTTTGCGCAACCTCGATGGTTCGCCCACGGATCGCTCGAAAATGGCTTCCCGGTTCGGGAAAATGGTGCGGGACTACAACGACCTGCTGTTTAGCATGAAGCCGGAACAGGCGCCTGTGGCGATTTATGACTCCATGGACGGGGCTATTTACCTCGAATTACGCGCCCGAACTAAAAAAGATCCCCAGTCCACTTGGTTTGCACAGAATCATTACGCCTTCTTCAAGGCCATGCGCAAAGCGGGGGTAGGTTGTGACTTCATTGACATCCGGGGGCTTCGCGAGGGAGACGGAAAGAAGTATCAGGTCATTTATGTGCCCTATATGATGGCCATGAGCAAGGAAGAAGCAGAACTCTTGTGCGGCTATGCCAAAGCAGGCGGAACGATTTTGTGCGATGCGTTGACTGCGTTCTCGCAGCCCAATGGTGACCCCTTCCGGGTCCAGCCGGGCGCAGGCATGGACGAAGCGCTGGGGCTGCATACGCAGACGTTTGAAGTAGTGGGCGAAGGACGAGGCAATGAGCCCATCCTTGATGCAAATGGGCAGCCCACGGCCATGCGGTGCACATATACGCTGCAACCCGTCCAAACCAGCACGGCCAAGACACTTTTCAACGATTACAAGGGGCGTCCGCTGATCACCGCCAACGACTTTGGCAAGGGCCACGCCTTGTGGAGCGGAACGCTATTTGGCATGATGGCCTTGCCGCATAATACCGATCCGGCATGTTATGAAGCCATGGCCAGCGTGCTCAAGCCTTACATCCAGCCGGCTCGTTGGACACTCGACGCCACGCCCACAGGCGCTATCGTCTGCCGCCGGCTCAGCAGCAAGCAAGGAGATATCTTTGTGCTCCTGAATGAAAGCTGGACCCAGCAGGCTTCCTTTAAACTCAATACGGGGAGCAAGGGAAAACCGAGTGAACTCCTCTGGCCGGATAATCCATCCTGGAAAGAAGCAGGCAGCGGCATAATCGAGGGTGCGCTCGAGCCTTTCGCCGCGCGGGTGATTTACTGCCCCGCGAAGTGAAAAACAAAAGAAGGGACATCCTTGGCAAGCGCCTTGGGTGTCCCTTCTTTTTTTGTCTTTACCATTTGTCGGTGCGGAATGGCAATGCGGGAAGGCCGTCTTTGTTGGAAAGATTCGGCTCGGCTATTTTGCTCCATCCGAAACGCACTGCGGCGGGCTGGGCGACCTTATCGCTCGATACCACCACGGTGTCTTTGACGATCTGGGCTTCGGCGGGAACGAATTGCTTATCTTCACCCGCGATGGTGAACCACGAAAGGGGCTTATCATCCCGGGACATCAAGCCCGCGCCGGCATGGTCGAAATGCAGCACGGCTTTGCCGTCTTTCATTTTCATGGATTTATACAAGGGGCCGGAATAGACCACATCCTTCTGGCCATAGGTCTTCGCCAAGGCTTGAAGCGCCAGTCGCTTGCCAACGTCTTGCTTGTTTTTGGGATGAATGTCGTTCAAGTCAGTGATGTCATAGGTGCCAGCAATGCCTGTATTGGGCAGATTTAATGCCGACATTTGATCTTCCCACAACATGGGGATGGCGTCCGCCCCGAAATGCTCATACGTATCTTCATACCCGGAGAACGGAGCGATTTGGACGTAATAGAAGGGGAATTCACCTTCGCCCCAGACGGTGCGCCAGCCGTTAATCAGGGCCCGCATCTTTTCGCCATACAATGGGTCATCCCTATTCGATTCGCCTTGGTACCACAGCGCGCCTCGTATGGCGAACGGTAGTATTGGATTCACCATGCTGTTGAATAAGACCGTGGGCTGGGCCGGAAAGCCGCCGTAGGATGCAGGTTCCAGAGGATGTATAGGCAGGCGGAAACGGGGCATGTAAAACTCCCCTTTCGTACCGGCCGGTTCATTCTTCCATGCCTGGAAATCATGAAAGAACGGCTTCATGTCTTCCGCGTATTGTTGATTGGCTTGGCTGATGGCTTTTGTGAAGTCTTCAAGCCCAGGCTGTTCGGCAAATCCTACCGGCGGAATCCATTGCTCGATGCAAGTGCCGCCCCAAGCGGACTCAATAAGCCCAACGGGGACGCCCAACGCATTATGGAGTTCCCTGCCAAAATAATACGCCGCCGCGGAAAAGCCGCCACAGCTCAGATTTCCACCTTCTTTAATGGCCTGCGGCGTGCAAATATACCATGCGCCGCCCGCATCGTTATTGGGAATGCCGCTGACATCCTGTTCCACCGAATAAAGGCGAATATCCGGATAATTGGCGTTTGCGATTTCTTGTTCGGGATTGTTGCACATACCGACGCCAATCGCCATGTTGGATTGGCCGGAACAGAACCAGACTTCACCCACGAGTACGTTATCAAACTGGAGCGTGTTGTCTTTACCGGCGGCCACTAAAGAGCAAGGCTCGCCCACTTTCCGTGAAGGTAGTTTAACTTTCCATTCGCCATTTGCATTCGCTGTGGTTTTTTTATTTACATCGTCGAATTGAACTGAAACCGCTTCGCCTGGCTCAGCCCATCCCCAAACCGGAACCGGCATGCCCTGCTGCAAGACCATATTCGAGCCGAAAATATGAGGCATTCTCACTTCCGCACTCCCGTGTATGGCGAGTAAAAACATCCCTATTGAAAATATCAATGCAAAACTATATTGATCTCTGATGTTTTTATTCATTCTATAACCCCCTCTTTGGCTTCGACACCATAGCAGCGGTATTCACCTGGAAATTCTTTTGCAAATATTTTCAAATATACGCATAAATAAAGAAAGGCGGGACGCAGCCCGCCTCTCTAATCATCATAGATTTACGTTTACCATTTGTCGGTGCGGAAAGGCAATGCGGGAAGGCCATCTTTGTTAGAAAGATTTGGCTCTGCCACTTTGCTCCATCCGAAGCGCACGGCGGCGGGCTGGGCGACTTTTTCGCTCGAAACCACCACGGTGCCGCCAACAATTTTGGCCTCGGCGGGAACAAATTGCTTGTCTTCTCCCGCGATGGTGAACCACGAAAGGGGCTTTTCATCCCGGGACACCAGGCCAGCTCCCACATGCTCGAAATGAAGAACGGCTTTGCCGTCTTTCACATCCATGGATTTGTACATGGGGCCGGAATAGACTACATCCTTTTTATCATAGGTTTTCGCAAGAGCCAGCAAGGCCAGGCGCTTGCCGACGTCTTGCTTGTTTTTAGGATGAATGTCGTTCAGGTCAGTGATGTCATAGGTGCCAATCATGCCCGTATTGGGCACATCAAGGACCGCTAATTGCTCTTGCCACAACATGGGAAGGGCGTCCGCACCATAATTGGCACAGCCTTTGTCGTCATATCCATTAAAGGGGGCGATTTGGACGAAATAGAAGGGGAATTCACCCTCGCCCCAGATTTTGCGCCAGCCGTTAATCAATGCAGCCTTTTTCTCGGCATAGAGCGGGTCGTCTAGGTTCGACTCGCCTTGATACCATAAAGCGCCCCGAATGGCGAACGGCGCAATGGGATACACCATACTGTTGTACAACACCGTCGGCCGGTCTGGATGGCCGCCGTATAAATCCGGCTCGAGCGGATGCCTTGGAAGCGGCGGGCAAGGCGGGAACAGCTTCCCTTCCGCAACAGCCTGTTCGCTCGCAGTAAGCCATGCTTGGAAATCACCGAATACCGGCTTCATGGCCTCCGCATATTTTTGATTGGCTTGATCGATGACCGCCACCAGGTCCTTAAGCTCGGGCGCTTCGGCAAAACCCACGGGCGGGGTCCATGGCTCGACACGGGTGCCGCCCCATGCGGATTGGATAAGCCCGACGGGAACGCCTAGGGTTTTATGGATTTCGCGGCCAAAATAATAGGCCGCAGCAGAAAAGCCTTCCCATCCGCCCGTTTTAATGGTTTGCGGGGAGCAGATATCCCAATGCGCTTCGCAGTCAAGGGAAGGAATGCCGCTGACGGCATGCTCTACTCGAAAGAGGCGAATATCGGGGTAATTGGCGTTGTTGACTTCCGGATCGGCATCATTGCACATATGGATGCCCATCTCCATGTTCGACTGGCCGGAACAGAACCACACTTCGCCAATGAGCACATTCTCAAACTGGACGGTCTTGTCTTTGCATGCGACCGTAAGCGTACGGGGAGCGCCCGTTTTTTGCGCGGGCAGCTTTACTTTCCACTCGCCTTTGGCATCCGCCGTGGTTTTTTCGGTGGAATCGCCGTATTGAACCGTAATTGCTTCACCTGGCTCCGCCCATCCCCATACCGGAAGCGGCATGTCACGCTGCAACACCATATTCGAGCCAAAAATCTGGGGAACCTTCACTTCCGCACTCCCTTGTGCCGCTAAAAAGAGCATCGTAACCGCAAAAAGAACCGCTACGAAAGCCCTTCCACCGACTTTTGCGTTCATATTTATTTCCTCCTTTTAGTTACTACGCCGTTACGAAATAACGGATGTTTCACGGTGACAGCCTGCTACGTTCTTGGCAGCCTCCTTCCTGAATGAAAAAACTCTCTGATCAATAGAGCCGTTATTATATATTCTTTTGCAGCCGACACAAGCATCTTTTACCACGAATCAGGGCGGACGCATCTAATAATGCTGAATTCTGGATAATGTCTATCAGCTTGTCCTGCCATTCTTTTTCCGTTTTTTGTTTTTGTCTTTTTCCTGGCGTGTCCGACGGATGATTTCGTTGGCATATTCCTCGGCCAGCTTACGGAATTGGTTGTAGCCATCAATGGCCTCTTGGAGGGCCTCCACCTCGTCGGTGGGAACGTAGTGCACCACGTTACGCCCGTTTTGCCATGTCTGATGGTTGTAGTGGGGCCGGCCGGCCATCGCGCAGATCTTGCCGCGTTCCATCCGCTCGATGGCCGCCATCTTTTCTAACAGCCGCTGGATTTTGCTTGTTTGTTTCATGGCAATATGATATAGGAATATATATAAAAAGTCCAGCGTTTAGGAAGCGCGTCAAAATAACTTGACTATTTTTTCGCATTCAACGCAATTTTCATGGCGATAGGAATTACCGCTTCCTTTCCGAGTGGTGGGAGAAAATCGGTAAGTTATTTTGACGCGACTCCTTAACTCAGGAGATAAAGCCGTGGGCAATGAGCATCATCCCGTTCCGAGACAGCGCGGCATCATGGAATACTTGGAGGAAATCCCCGATCCGCGTGTCCGCCGCAGGCGGTTCCATAAGCTGGCCGATATTCTGGTTATCGGACTTTGTTCGATGTTGACCGGCGGCGAGGGATTCAACGACATGGCGTTGTTTGGAAGGATCAAACGAGACTGGCTCAAGACCTTTCTCGAGTTGCCTCACGGCATCCCGTCGCACGATACCTTCAACCGGGTTTTCTCCGCCATCGACCCCGATTGTTTTATGGACTGTTTTGTGCGCTGGGTCCAAAGGATTTGCCCTGCACTGCAGGGGGAAGTCGTTGCCATCGATGGAAAGGCGTTGCGCCGAGCCTTGGATGACGGCGATTCAATCCCGTATATTGTCAGCGCCTGGGCTTCGCAAAACGGGCTGGCCTTGGGACAGGTTAAGGTGGACGATAAGTCCAATGAAATCACCGCCATCCCCGAACTGTTGCGGGCGTTGGCCCTTCAAGGCTGCATCGTGACCATTGACGCCATGGGATGCCAGAAAGACATCGCCGCCCAGATCATCGAGAAGAAAGCTGATTATGTCCTAGCCCTCAAAGGCAACCATGCTACGGTTCACCAAGAGGTCCAGGATTTCTTTGCCGACGCTGTTTTGCCCTGCGCTTCCGAACCCGCCACTACCGTTGCCCCCAACACCATGGCCTGCTCCAAAACGCTCGAAAAAGACCATGGGCGCATGGAAACGCGCCGCTACTGGCAATCCACCGACATTGACTGGGTGGCAGACAAAAAGCGGTGGAAGGGCTTGCGCAGCATCGGCATGGTCGAGTCGATCCGCTGCGTCAAAGGCAAAAACACCATCGAACGCCGCTATTTCCTCACCAGCCTTCCTCGTGATATTGAGGCCTTCGCAAAAGCCGTGCGGGGCCACTGGGGTGTCGAAAACCAGCTCCATTGGTCTCTCGACGTGACCTTCCGGGAAGACCAAAGCCGCGCCCGGACCAAAAACGCCGCACAGAATCTGGCCACGCTGCGCCGAATCGCACTCAACCTCATCAAGAGGAACACGGAAGAGAATATTTCGCAACGACAAAAAAGGATATTCGCCGCACTTGATATGCCGTTTCTCCAGCAATTATTGGGATTTTAGATGCGTCTGCCCTGCTATATGCCAGCGCGTTTGCGAAGACGCTGCTGGATGATGCGGATGAGGCGGCAATGCGGACCACGCTTGGGCTTTCTGGGACGTATCTGACGGATGAGACGGATCCGGTGTTCGAGGCATCGGCGGCGGCGGGGATCGAGAGTGGGGATATCACGGCTTGGGATGCGGCGTATGGCTGGGGGAATCATGCAAGTGCGGGGTATCTCACTGAATTCACCGAATTGGACCCTGTATTCGTAGCTTGGGAAGCAGATGCTTGGGATAACCTTGGACTTGGCGCAGCGGCAGCGGCGGATGTTGGAACTGGGGCCGATGATGTGGCTGCAGGGAACCATACTCATACTGGGGTGTACTAGCCATCAGGTTCGTATCAGGCGGCGGACCCCACTCTGGCGCAACTCGCTCTTGGCGGTGCTGCGGGGACGGTTCCGTTCTTTGACACGACTGACCATCTTGCTGAAAAGCCCGCAAGCACATACGGTTTGGTAGGACTGGCCCGCCCGGCGAGTTCACTTGGCGTAGCTGTTGAGGGCTTGCTTCGACTTTGGCGCATGGATTCCATCACTGGAACCCTCATCGACTATACGGCAAACGGTGGAAATGGAACGCATGCTGGAAGTGGGACAACAGCGGGCGTTGTGAAGTTCGGATCGGCAGCAACTTTTGACGGAAACGGGTATGTGACTTGTGGAACCGCCATTCCACTTGCCTATGGCAATGTGGCCTTTTCAATGGCCTGCTGGATAAAGAGCACGTATAAAACAGCCGCACATTACATCATGGGTTGGACAAATCCTTCTGACTGTTATAGGGGAATATTTCTATACATTGACGTGAACGGGTACGTAAACGCTGCATTTGGGCGCGGTACTGCCGTGTCAGACCGAGATACGTTGACATATGCAGTGGACATCACGGACGGCCTTCCGCACCAAATAGGATTGGCGGCAGAGGGGCCAGATAATGACTCAAACAAAGTGTACCTTTACGTGGATGGCGTTGTGCGAGCGAGCGCAACTCGTGGAAGCGCAGATTGTAGTGAAAACGTTGCGTTTTACTTGGGCGCAATCAGCACATCTGCATCTCTACGCTATCATGGATCTTTGGACGAGGCCTCTTGTTGGTCAAGGGCTTTGACGGCAGGTGAGTTCGAGGCGCTGTATCTTGCCCAGCGGCCTCTTGAGCCAGTGGGCTATACCGGGAACAACATCATCAGCGCGGGAGATATTACTGTCCTGGGCGGTTTGCTCACGGTTGGAGTGGCCGGGACCGAACGCGGGATGTTGAACCTCTATCGAGGCAGCGGCACCACGAATTGCGCCTATGCAAGTCTTCAATCCGCGAATGGGGACTATACCGGCTACCTTTGGGTGGATGATTACGGCAAGCTGGCCTTTAAAACGAGCGCTCCCGCAAGTGGATCTGCCGGTACAGGCAAGGTATTGATGGCCACGGATGGTATTTTAACCATCGGTGATGATGATACGAATACTGGCCGTCTCATTGCCAAGCGTGGCGGCATTAATTCTGGATCGATTCAACTCGATGCCTATTGGACTTCCGCAAAGAGCACTTTTCTTTTCATCGGTAATGCTGGCGAGCTTCGAGTGACTACATCCACACCAACCACAAGCGGGGATGGCACGGCAATAAGTTTGGCCGATCATACTCACGCCTATGCGGCGCTGGCCTTCAAGACCGTGACGCTCAACAGTTTGTCCTCCCTTGTTGCTGATGCAGCGGATGATACTCTGCGCATCAATTCTGGGACTGGAATTTCTCTAACAGCAGATGTCGAGAATGATGGATTTACCATCACGAATACGAAACTGGGGACGCTAACCAAGCGGTATATACCGATTCCTTTGCCTAATCCTTCTTGGGCGTCTGGTGAATATCCAGAGATTGCATATACAAAAGTTGGTCCGGCGTTGGCGGGAATTCAACCATTCGGGACATCCTTCGTAATGCCTTCTGACTATAACGGAGAGGCGGTTACTCTACGTGTTGCTTATTACGTTGTGGCGCAACCGGGCACGGCAATTGATTGGGAGTATTGCTTGCGGTGCCTAGGCGACGGTGATTCGAGAACGGAATCTCTTACGTATTCAGATTTTGCCACGGTTCCTACCTCCATAGATGAGGATAATATTTATATCGATTTTGTAACCATAAATGCTCCTACCGGCCTGACGGCAAATGAGTGTTGCGCTTTAAATTTTCAATCAGATAGTACAACGTCAATTTATGTTATGTCGATAAGCCTGGAATACACCAAGGCATAGGGAGATCAACCATGGCAACCCTAGACGAGCTTTCTTCCGCCGTACGGCAGGCCTCGAGCCGCGTGGCGGAATGGATATCGGCCAACCGCGAGATCGCGGAAGTGGCTGCGTTGGAAGTTGAATTATGTCCGCTAGTACCGGCAGCAACGTTGTTGACGAGTGCGGCGGATTTGGCTGAGCAAGCCGGACGGAGTGATCTGGCTGCCACGATTCTTGAGGAAGCAAATAATGTCTCAACAACCGATGCAACAACCACAGATGACGCAAGCGATGCAGGACTTGGATCTTCTGTTCTCGATGGCGAGGAAAGCGGCAGCGCCAGCGGAGATACACGAATTGACGGCGGCGGCGGCGAGGAGGTTGTCGGTGATAGTGGCTCCGCCGATGGGGAATCCGGCGCCGATGCCGGAAACGAAGCCGGAAGCGGGGACGGAATCAGCACAGCCGGAAGCGAATAAGAATGATGGGGTGCTTCCGTTTGATGCGAAGAAAAAGCCTAAGAAGGCATAGGAGGCGCGAGGAATGAAAATGCTCGATGAAACGCGGCCTATGCCGAAATATGCCAAGGCGGTGACGCGGGCTCCACTCAGGCTGAATGACTCGATTCGGGTCGTTTACGGGGAGATGTGGGGGGCGTGTGAAATTGAGCCTTGGGCGGTTGAGCCCGCGGCGAATTGGGCGAGGCGCATCATGCAGCACATATCGCAGTATGGGGATGCAAGCGATGCGCTGGGCATTTCGTGGCAGTTCACGGCCGTTGTACACATGATGGAGGCGGATCTGAATTTCACGCGGCATCTGCATAACGGGGATTCGCTAGCCAGGAAAACAGTACATGTGCCGTCGGGAAGGCCGGTGGCGGGAACGCCTCCGTATACTTGGGCGTATTCCGCGAAGGATGCCCTGACATATATGGGGCTTGACAAATGGACGGATTGGTCCGTCGTTGGCATGATGTACCAGTTGGAAGCGTATAACGGTTTCGGGTACAGGAGCCATGGAGTTTGCACGCCCTATCTCTGGTGCGGGAGCACGCACTACAAACGCGGGAAGTACGTGCAGGACGGGAAATTTGACCCGCATGCCGTCTCGCGTGATGTGGGGTGTGCGCCCGTGTTAAAGGCGCTCGGGGTCGAGATGCCGTGATGGAGCGGCGGCCAGGCGCTCGATGTCGGGGTCTTGCGGGCGCAAATGGGCGTAGATTTGGGTGGTGGCGAAATCGGCATGGCCCAGCCATTTGCTGACTTTGTAGAGTTCGACGCCGGCGCTTACGAGCTGGCTGGCGAAGGTGTGGCGAAGGATGTGCGGGTGGCACCAGGGGTGTACGCCCGCAGCTTTTGTTACGGCGGTGAAGGTCTTACTGATCTCGAAGCGATACCGATGCTTTCCAAGTTTTAACTTTTCGGGGGCAATCAAATAGCCTTCGGATTCATGGTATGGTTCGAGAATGGCGCGTAACCGGCTATGCAAGGGGATGGTGCGGTCTTCTCCATCTTTGATGAAGAAGTCTTCTGAGCCTCGAACGTGGAGTAGCCCTGCCTGCAAGTCAATCCATTCCCAGCGCGTCATAATGGCTTCCATTTTGCGGAGTCCGGCGAAGATGCATAAGCCAAAGAAGAATAGGGCGTTTCGACTGTGTTTGGTGGCAGCGTCCATAACCGATTCCATTTGTTCGGCAGAGAGCCATTCGGGGGCTTTGCGGCGGTCAGGTAGCATTTCGACGCCGGTGAAGGGATTCGGGCCGGAATAGAGGCCAAGACGGATGGCGCGGCTCACCAAGGCGCGCAGGGCTCCCAAGGCTTCGTTTGGCGTGCGGGGTTTATGGCCTTTGGCAAGAGCTGCCTTAAAGGTTTCGATATGTTCGGGTTTTATGGCTTTCAGGGTGGAAATGTTTGGGTGGACATCCTGGAATAGTTTCACGGCTCGTTGTCTGCTATATATGATCGCTGGACGGCGGTGTTTCTCGGCCCATTTCGTATACTCTTTGATGAGATCGTCTAGGGGAATATCGCGTTTGCTGGACCGGTGGACGGCAGGCTTGGGTGCTTCCTCGGCTAGAGAGGCTTCAATTTGTGCTTTTTCGGTAAGGGCCTGGCGCTTATTTTTGGTGTCGAGGCTCCGATAGACCCATTTCCCGTTATGCCGAAATTTTACTTAGGAGGCGTGTCAAAATAACTTGACTATTTTTTCGCATTCAACGCAATTTTCATGGCGATAGGAATTACCGCTTCCTTTCCGAGTGGTGGGAGAAAATCGGTAAGTTATTTTGACGCGACTCCTTAGTAGATACCGCCGCACTGATGAAATGAGGCCATGACAACATCCTCCATGTCAACAAGCAGACAGATGATGTTGTCGCAAGTGTTGTCAGTAAAACAAGACCCAAGGACTTGTTTGCGTAAGTCCTTGGGGAAGAATATGTTATATGGCGCGCCCGGCGCGATTCGAACGCGCGACTTCTTGCTCCGGAGGCAAGCGCTCTATCCACTGAGCTACGGGCGCACTATGTTGGCGAAACGTTAATCGGTCGATATCCTAGCATAGCGCACCTGGATGTGTCCACTTTTCGTGCTCGCGAGGGCCTGCGTCAAAAAAGTGGGTTTTCGTTTTCCCCCCCCTTTTTTTGGCCCGATGTATGTAGTAAGATTACTACAATAAATAGAGAGGAGAACCAATCATGGCCAATAAACGCACGCTGGAAGAAAAACGCTTGGACTTGCTCGATCAATTGGGCGAAATACGAACCTTGAGAAAAGGATCCCTCAATGAACAATGGTTTCCCTCTATCAAGGACGGGAAAAAAACGCGAGAGTTACGCGGACCCTATTACTTATGGACAAGCAAGAAAAACAATAAGACCGTGAGCGAACGCATTTGCGGCGAGCAAGAATTGAACCGCGCGCGTCAGGATGAGGAAAACTATAAACGTTTCCGGGATGTATGCAGACAATTCGAGTCGGTGGCCCAAGAACTGGGCGAACTGGAACGGATGCAGAGCGCCGAACAAGACGCCCTCAAAAAAAAAAACGCAAGCCGCCATCGAAAAAGACGCCGAAGTAACGCGGATTTTCAACGCGGCAAAACGCGCGGCGGGAACGGATCTCGAAGCATTGGAACAAGCCCTGCGCGGCGCGGCCCTCATGGGAGGGGCCAAGGCGCTCGATGCCTTTTTAAGAAAGGTGGGCGTGGGCCGGCGCGGGGAAAAAGCGCGTTGCTCATGCATGGCGGTAATGAAAAGCCGTGGCCTGAAGACAAAAACCATCGTCACTCTTTTGGGCAAGATCCGCTTTACGCGCACCGCCTACCGGTGCCCCCGGTGCGGCAAATGGCGGTATCCCGGCGACGAGGAGCTCGATGTCGCCAACACGCGCTATTCGCCGGGCGTGCGGCGTCTCGTGGCGGATTTCGCCAGCGACGCCCCATTCAAAAGGGTGTCGCAACAACTGAAAGCAGCCGCCGGACTCGTGATCAGCCGCAAGGACTGTGAGCGTATCGCGGAACAGACCGGCCAGCAAGCCGCCCACTGGTTCGCGCAAGAACGGGACCGTATCCGATTCCAGGAACCGCCGCCTCCCGATGCCGCCAAAACTATCGAGACCCTTTACATCGAGTTCGACGGCAGCGGCGTTCCCATGGTGCCCGAGGCGCTCGAAGGCCGCAAGGGAAAATATCAAAACGGCAAGCCCAAAACCCGCGAGGTGAAAATCGGATGCGTTTTTTCTCAAACCGCCTTCAACGAAAAAGGCCGCCCCATCCGGGATAGGGGCTCCGCCAGTTTCGTGGGCGCCATCGAGACGTCCGAACAGTTTCAATGGCGCATCTACGCCGAGGCCGTCCGCCGCGGATTGTTCAGGGCCAAACGCGTCGTATGCCTCACCGATGGGGCCGAATGGATACGAAACATCGTACAAACCCATTTTCACGCCGCCATCCACGTAGTCGACTTGTATCACGCGCGCGAGCATCTCGGGAACCTGTGCAAATTGTTGTTTGGACGCGACGAAAAACGTTTGGCCTTGTACAAGGGCAAATGGTGGGACGATCTGGATGAGGGAAAGATCGAAACCATCGTGGAAGAAGCCGCCGTGCTGTTGCCAAACAATGGGCCGGATGCCAAAGAAGCCGTTACCGCCATCGGCTATTTTGAGACGAACAAAGAACGCATGCGCTACAACGATTTTTTGCCAAGGGACTATTCGTTGGCTCGGGAGTCATTGAAGCGGCGTGCAGGACGGTCGTTGGCCAGCGTATGAAGCACTCCGGTATGGAATGGACCGTCCGTGGCGCAAATGCCATTACGGCGTTGCGATGCCTTATTCAATCCAATCGCTTCGAGGAGTATTGGGAACAAAGAACCGGATGAAAACCCACTTTTTTGACGCAGGCCCTGCTCGCAGACAGCGATTCCGCAAGGTGGGGCCACGGACCGCATTTTGCTGGGGCAAAGGGCGTTTTTGAGTACGGAGCAGTTTCGGAAAGACGCCAAGGGCGTTTTTGCCAGGCAGTGGGGCCGCGCCAGAGGGGTCGTATCAGGGGCGGGGGAGTGAAAAGTGGGCGTAGGAGCAATAGTAGGGCGGTCCGGGTGTTGGCCGGTCGGCTGGGAACGGAGCGGTTGTGGGCTGAGAAGCCGCTATGTGGGCGGGCGCAACTGGCTGTAGAACTCAGCGGCGATGAGTCTGGCGAAGTATAGAGCCGTATGTCCCTGACGAAGTTCGGGTTTGATGTCACGAGTGAGCCAGGCATGGAACAGATTGTAGGCCAGCATGAGTAGGAGGAGTATCGCCACGATGGCGTTTGGGTCGTGGTGGTAGACGTGGTCGGCGTGCCAAAGTCCGGCCAGTTCGTTGAAGGCGTGATTTTCGATGTCCCATCGGCCGTGGCCGATAAGCACAATCGCAGTGGTAGTGGCCTTTTGAGCACTCAAACTGGCGGCCCAAAGCCATTCACTGGTGAGGGTTTGATCTCGCTCTTCCTTTTTGCCTCGTTGACGGCGCACGGTCCATGTCTCGAAGGAGCGCACGACCCGTACCTTGCGTCCGAGCTGGGTCCAGGAGTCAAAACCCTTTATGTCGTGGCATACGCACTGTCTTTTGCCATAGCTGAAGGGTACAGGATCCGTCTTTCCGGCTTCGAGTAGGGCTCGGAAGTCTTGAATCAGGCCGCGGTTCTCATTCTTCAGGACGGCGATGAAATCCTTTTTGTGGTTCAGAATGAGCGTGCATAGGTGGGGATCGAGATACAGCGCGTCGCCCGCAACCACGTTGAACGCGCGCGGACAAACCTGCAACAGCCGTTTGAGCAGTCGCATGGCGGCGGCGATTTCGCCTTCTCCTTTCTGCTGTAGTTCCAAGTCCAGCAGCATGCGCCCGCCGTCGCACAAAAGATAGGCCATGACATAGCGGTGGTAGTATTGAGTCCGTTTTTCCCTGCCCTTGCCATAGGTTACTTCGCGTTCCGAACATTCAGGGCAAGAGCGCAGATAACTGGCGCACATCTCGTGGCCGTCCAAGATGAGCACCTGCAGGTTGCCGGGTAAAGGGCGCAACGTCTTTTTCCGCTTGCGCTGACGGTAGTGTTCGTATAGCAGCCCGCGCACGGTGTCCAAATCCATCAGGGCCGACACCTCACCCAGACGATCGGCGCTGGGCAGGTTTCCGTCCATCCAGCCATGCCACCGGCTGCGTTTGGATTCTATGTTCCCAAACGCCTCCTCGACGCCGTTGAAGCTGCCCAGGCGCACGCACAACGTGAAAAACACCCCCATGACTACCCGCATCGTAGGGATTTCCGGGGCCTTACGCCGGTCCGTAATCCGCCTGAGTTGATTGCGCAGATCGTAGACCTTTTCCCCATATTTAAGAAGGCGACTAAGAATCAGGCTGTTCCTTAAGCTCCTTGAGCTTCTGCCACGCGTCCTCCGACAGCTTCTCCAGCAATTCCTGCACGGTCTGGTAGTTCCTCACCCACGCGCGGACCTCTTCCTCCAACGACGGGGGTACAAACATCTGCCGCCGTTTCCCCTTCACCGTACACACCAGATACAGGGCCTGGTGTCTTTCCCCTTTGGCGCAGCGGCACCCTGCTTTACCGCAGGTGACCGAGCGCGGATTGAGCGTGGCTCGAATCAGGGGGCGTTCGTGAACCAATTGCGCCAAGCGGGACCGAAATTGGCGCTCTTGGGTGGACATTTGTGTACGCGACATGCAACCTCCATCTTGTACCCTTATAATATACAAGACAGAAGCCAAAAGTCAAGGTCAAAGATGAATGCGAATCTGATCGGGAAAAGGTGAGCCCGCCTAAGCCCGCCGCTCCTAAGAACTTACCCCCTCACACAAACCCTCGCTTGCGGAATCGCTGGCTCGCAGAGAACAGTGGATGAACATGAGGCAATAGAAGGGCTTGCTCTGCTTTTTACACTATCACACCAAGGCACAAGGAGGTTCAAATAATCCGTTTGTTTATGTGCATATGGCAACGATGCTATTTGTTGTCTGATGCAGGAACATTTCTTTCCATTTTGAGATGCATGAATTCGCCCAGTTTGTCACAAAATCTTCTTTTTATAGTCTTTATGGTAGAAAGATAAACAGCCGTTCAGTAGGGAGAACCTGAACATGATATTTGCACCGAGACTCTATGACGCGCATCTCGTGAAGCGAGCGCTTTGCCACGATACCATGGCGTTCACGGCATTGGTGAATAAACATATGCCGGCAGTGACATCTGTAGCCATGGCATACACTAAGAATCGCGCTGATGCCGAAGACGCGGCACAGGAGGCCTTCCTAAAAGCCTGGCTGTCACTCGATACGCTGCAAGCGCCTTCTCACTTTGGCGGGTGGGTGATTACCATCGCTAGAAATGTCGCACTAACTCAATTCAATCGAAAACGACGGGAGGCTGAGCATATCGAGCAATATAAGGCGGACGCAGCCATGACGATGAATCATACCAATATGGATCAAAATGACGCGATGGGAGAGCTCCTCTCTGGCCTAGTGTCCAAATTGCCTGATTCCGATCGCGAGCTCATCCTCTTACGATACCAAGGATGTAAAAAGACTCGAGATATCGCTGAGTTGCTTTCATTATCACACAGCACTGTCCGTAAACGCCTTGAACGTATTCGCCACGTGTTAGGACAAGCGTTGCTTGCTTCTCTCGAAATAGAGCCGGCGGAAAAAGCTCGCCGCGAGCAGCGAGCTTCACAGATCGCTTCAGCAGTGATTGCAGTCACACCCCCGTGGAAAGATACCGTCGTGGGAACCGGGAGCGTCTTGGGAGTCGCAGGCATGATGAAACCCGCTATCATGAGCTGCACTGTTCTTGTATTGCTTGTAACGGGCTATCTCGGTATACATAGAGAGCCAACCATCCCAAGCGACATATCATCCTCTATTGTCGCGCCGGTCAAGAGTGTTGAGGCGGTCGCCGAATCCATGCCGACTGCGAACCAAGTAAAAGCGGCAGCACAGGTCCGCCCGGAATCGCCGTCTCCGGCAATTGTGAAGGAAGGCGGCTCCATAGCGGGGCGCTTGTACGAGGAAGATACAGGGAATGGAGTCGTCGATGGCGTTATTCGCCTGTACTGCCCCGCCACCCAGCAGGAAATGGAATCGCGGACGGATGAAAGCGGCCATTATTGTTTTGAAGGATTGGCAGCCGGAAAGTATTCAACTACATTGAAATGGGACGGCGATTTGGCACGGCATTATCCCCGCTCCCAGAACATCACAAGGGAGCAGATTGTCCAGTTGAAAGAAAACGCTTCGGTCACGGATGTCAACTTTGCCGTGCTCGGCGGCGTAACCGTGCGGGGCCGCTTGGTTGGACTGCATGGTGACGCCTTGGTGGGCGTAATTGTCAACGGGTGGTCAGAGCCACGTGCAGTGGAAGCCGTGACCATGACCGATGGCGAGGGATGCTTCGAGTTTCGTGGTTTTGTCACGGATCTGCCGGCCTTCTTTTGGCCGCACTCCACCACCGGCTTGGCCATGCCGCCGACCGGGCCAGTCAGGATCCCGCCTGAGGGCATCGACAATCTTCTCCTATCCATGCAACCCGAATCCGCTATCTCTGGATGCCTGGTGGATCAAGATGGAATCCCGTTGCCCGGCGTGCAAGTGACGACTTGGCCGCAAAACGGATCCCATTTCTCAAAAGATTTTGTAACCGTCACCAATGATTCGGGCAGCTTCGAGCTGCGCGGCCTGTATGCATCGAGCTATGGATTCCAGATCCTGTTTCCGGGTGACACCTCTACACGGCGATTGACGAATATAGGGGAGATTGAGCTGGCCGAGGGCGAGCAACTGCAGAATGTCCAGTTGGTCTACGAGCTTCCCGGCAACTTGACTATCTCGGGCCGAGTCACCGATGACGCGGGCTCTCCCTCTGAAGGGATTTCCGTATACGCCGCACGCGGAGACGTGTACCGAAGCGCCAAGACGGACGCCCAGGGCTTTTACACGCTCGGGGATCTCGGCCCGGGCGCCTATCAAGTGAATGCGGAGGGCATATCCTGGCAGGACCCGGCTTTTTCGTGTACTGAGGCGGACGCGGGCGCCCGGAATGTAGATTTCGTCATCCTACGCATGTGCGCCGTGCAGGGAACCGTTATCGATGCCGAAACGGAAGCGCCCATACCCGATTTTGAGGTGATGTATCCAGGGCCCGTTATGCGCTGGTCCCGGTTCCGCGACGCGGAAGGCCGCTTTGAATTGTCCTCCCTAAGCGCCCGTTCTGTCGAAGTGAAGATGGCCGCGCGGGCCGAAGGATACGCGGCGGGTGTCTCCGAGCCGCTGGCCTTGTCGCCGGGACAAACGCTTGACCATGTGGTCATTCGTCTCGAAAAGGCAAGTATGATTTTCGGGCGGGTGTTGAATCCGCAGGGCGAACCTGTTCGAGACGCGACTGTGGGAATTGACGACGGATTCATCGACGGCAACACGCGAACCAACGCCGAAGGCGCATTCGTCATACAAGGCGCCCGCACAGGAACGTGGCCGCTCAGGGCATGGCATTCCGATTATGCTCCCGGGGAGATGCCCGTAACCATTTCCGCCGGCAAGGAACTCCATGTGGAAATCCATTTGCGGCGCGGGGCGCAGCTTCGCGGGACCGTGACTCGAAACGGCGAATTTCTTAAGAATCTACGGATCGAGCTTTCCCAACAGATTAGTGAACATGAAACCGGCTATAACCAGGAATGCAAAACAGACAACGAGGGCAACTATGCATTCCATGGCATTCCCACAGGAGAACTCACGTTGCGCCTGAATCCCATGTTCGGCGCACAAGGCCGTGTCATCGAAGCCCCTGTGATGTTCAAAGGTTCTGAAGAAAAGGTGTCAAATATTGAAGTATACCAAGGAACTGCTACAGCAGTTTTTAATGTCGAGGGGAACGATTACTTAGCCTCCAACGGCGGCAGCATACAAGTCGAACTCGAGTACCGGTTCGGAACTGGAGAGACAGAGAAATTCTACACCTTCTGTGAATACGGCAACGAGATCCGTCTCGATGGGGTACGCCCAGGCGTAGCCTTGCTGTGTGCCGAGTATTATGCGCCAAATCTATCCAGAGTGTTAGCCACACTTGAACCTTACGAGATTACGATTAAAGATGGAATAATGAATGACTTCAACATTTTTTTTACACAAACAGCTTATTGATGATTGTTTACAAAAAATGATTCATGAATATACCACATATATCTAACCTTACCCTCCTCTCGCTCAATGATTATCCTGTGGGAAAAGCCGCGTTTTTGATCTGTTCATAAACACCGGGTCACATAGAAATTGTTATACTTTTAAACGAACCTTTTCATGCATAGACTCGTCTTAATGAGTGAAACCCGATGAGAGGACTGAATGAACAACGAAGTGCGGCTGCTAAAAAATCGCTTCATCCTGCTGAAATGCGGCCAGCGGGAAAATGAAGGATTCCGCATGCTGATTGAATTGTATGAACGGCCGCTCTTTTACTACTTGCGCCGGTTCATGGAGCGTGAGGAAGACGCTTGGGATGTGCTCCAGGAGGTTTGGGTCAAAGTGATGCGTTCCATTTCGAGCGTCAAGTCTGCCGGGACGCTTACGCCATGGCTTTACCGGATCGCGCGCAACACGATGATCGACCATCAACGGCGCGAGCGCCGGTGCGAGCCCTTGCCTGAGGATGATGGGCCAGGCGCACTCATCGATGACACAAAAGAACTGGATTGGGGATATCTGGACACCGCTGCGGCGATTCACGAGGGTCTGGCCCACCTGCCGCCCACGGAACGTGAAGTATTGACGTTGTTCTTTCTGGAAGAATTCTCCATTCAGGAGATTGCGGAGATCGCGGGCGCACCGGTAGGAACCATTAAAAGCCGCCTACACCGCGCACGGGGAAACCTGCGCGTCCTCCTCACAAGGGAGAAAGGCCAATGACGAACTCCAGAAAAATACGCGAAGAATTGTTGGCGCAAGAACAAATACGCCCCGAAATCAAATCGGAATACGAAAGGAGATTGAACGCCATGTTTGAGAAGGAATTGGCCGGGATGCACAAGAAAGTGCTGTCACCCGTGCAGCGGATCTCATTTGCCCTCTCCGGCTTAATGTGCATAGGATTTTTCGTCTTGTTCGGTTACGTGGGGCTAATAAAATCGATAGGATTGCCTTGGCTGGCGCGAGGCGGTTTTCTTGCTGGGTCATTGTTTGGATTGGCGTTTGCCGTTGCCAGTCTGTGGATCGTAATCAAGGGATATTATAACCGCAAACGCTTTCCCAACCTCTACACGGGCCTTACATGGGGGATCGTGGTGATTCAGTCAACGATCTCAATGATGCTTGCGGGGAACATGGCGGAGCATCCGTATCACGGAACCATCATGCTGCTTTCTTCGTTGGTGTTTTTGGTCATGGGCGTGGCATTCCTGCTCAAGAACGTCGTAGAGCAATCCACACTGAAAGTGCAAGAGGATATTCTGCGGATGCAGATCCAACTCTCGGAGATGAATGAACGATTGACGAAATCGGAACCCACATATCAAAGATAGGGCGTAAAGCAGAAGCTAAAGGACATACAAACTGCTCAACGAATCCTGCGCATGCTTACGGCAAATGAAACACCTACTAAACTTGCTATTCCAATGGCTCCCATGACGGGCACCTCTCCGCTGCGCTCATAGGCACCCGTCACACTTGTCTCTTCTCCAATATAGACCAACACTTCCTGAGTCTCGGGAGGCGTCCAGCCGACGAGGGCCGAGAACGTGATGGCATACCGGCAAGGGGCAAGGCCCGTGAGGGTTGCGCCATTGTCGAGCCATGTCTGCCCGCCATCGATGCTCCATTTCACTTGGCCTTGCTGGGCCTCCCGTGGTTCGATATTCACCCTCAACGAACCTGTTCGGGGTAGGGCCTCGGGCGGCGTCATTCCGGTCGAATAGAACTCGATATCATCGAGCATGCCATCAAAATAGTCCGCACTGCTCCCCTGGCTCGAGAACATGCCCAGTGTAAACAAGCTATCCTCCAGATATTGGATAGGCCCGGAGCCGGTGTCATTCGTGGCTTCATCGCCATCCAGCGCAAGGCGCGCCGTTTCGCCGTCATAGGACGCCCGCACATGATGCCATTTCTCGCCGCCAACGGTGGAAATATCGATGGCAGTGGAATGGACTAAATCGATCTCCGCGCCGCCCGCCTGTTCGTCCAGGTTTACTGCGAAGTGGAGCGCCTGGTTTTTGATGAACACGCTCCAGCCGGAACCGTAATTCCCCGATTCGCCATAACCGCAGCTCACGAGGGTCTGCCCCGTGGTGTTATGAGGGCGGTAGGCAGCGAAATAGAAGTCCACGGCCATACCGTCTGGCTGCAATTGGGCGCTGCTAATGGCGGCCTTGTCGTCCACGCCGTCAAAGCGCAGCGCCTTGCCCACAAGCGCCTGGGGGCCATTGGCGTATTGCACACTCGGCGTCATGCCGGAAACAGCGAGGTCCATGCCGGGTGCAGACGCCATATCCTGCGTAAGCGTTTGGTCGAACGTCCAGCCCGCCAGCAGGGGCGGTTCGGGAGCGATGAGCACTTCATCTAGATCGCCGTCGAAATAGCCGCTGCTTGCATCATAACGGCCCAGATACGCCCTCGACATACTGGATATAGGCAGCGCACCCACGTGTGGCGCGGTTTGGTCTTCAATGTTGTTCATGCAGAGCCGCCAATAGGCGCCATCATATGACACCGCGATTTTCGCCCACGCCCCGGCAGCCAGCGCGATGGCGCTGGCGCATTGTTCCTGCCATCCATCCCCCACATTGGCCCACACGCGCACCCGGCCGCCCGCGTCCAAGGCAATGCGGAACACATCGGGCACGCTGAACAATCCGGCGTCTTTCAATACCGCAGGGCGCACCCAGCCCTCGAAAAACACATGGGATGAAGTGGGAATGTCCAGAGCGCCATATTGCGACTTCGATGCTTCCAATTGCAGGCCGAATCCCGTACGGCCATCAGGCTCCTTAGATGCGCCATTGCACAAGCTCAGTTCACGCCCATGGCCGCTGTAGTCCCACGCTTCCAAGGCGCTATATTTGTCCATGAACGTATACGACGCCGCCACGCCGGTGCGCGTTTTTAGTCCATATATTTTTGCCCAATTCTTCGTCGCGCCTATATGGTACGTCTGCTCGTTGTCATAGAAAAAAGAGGCGTAATTGGGGTCTTCCCAGCTTGGAGATTCTTCGGAATTGGTGTTGAAGTTGGCATGCAATGTCCAGAAATACGTGCCTAATACATTTTCCGTCGAAGCATATGTGCGATTGACGCGGGCGTTATCAAAAGAGGCGTTCGGCTGGTTGTCCATGGTGAAGCCATACTCTTCCATAATGACGGGTTTGTTCTGGGGATTCTGGGTGTTGATCTGGGCGATGGATTGCTCGAAATTGAGCGGTTGCGGCGAAGCTCCATCCCACAGGTGATAGAGGCCGTAGCCGATATAATCCACTTCGTCATATACATCCCGCAATTGCAGGAGCGTGTCCGTGCCGGCCATGTCCGGCAGCCCAACAATCTGCACGCCCCGCACGATACTGTTGTAAAACTCCTTGCCCACGGGATGGTAGGGGTCGATGGATTTAGCGTACGGGATGAGTTCCCGGATGTACTCCATATTGGCCACGCTCCACGGGTTCTCGCCGTCGCCGATGGACCAGCCCAGGACAGCCTTGCTCTGCGACCGATGGGCCGCCAGATACCCGATGGTTTCATCCAGACGAGTTTTACCCCGCGCCACGATGGCGTCGAACGACGCCGGATTCGATTCGCGCCCTACATTCGCATCCGTAAAACCACTTTGCGAGGGTACGGTGGTGTAGATCCAGAACAGGCACGTCATATGGCGCGATTCCAGGAGATCACAAAACTCGACGAGCATCGGCCCCAGTTTGTTCGTTTGCCTATTGAAAATTTCAGGCCACAATAAAATGCGGATCGACGTTATATTTAGTTCCGGACATTTCTCATCGAGATAGTATAGAAACTCCTCTTTGCCGCCGCTGTTCCAGGGCCTCATCTCGCCAAACGGGAACGTCGCCCAATCGAGATTCGCCCCATTGATGGCGAAAAACGTGTTGGCCTGCCCGCCCGCATGGGCGAATGGCATGATGCCGAATACGAGGGTGACTAAGACGGAAAACAGGGTGATACGATGTGAAAACATAATCTCAGGCTCCCTTGGCCGATGCGCGCGGGCGCACACAGAAAACGTTTACTATCAAGCGGCAGAATACCCTTTTCGTAAATAAAAAGCAACCTCTGAAATGAAAGAAAAGCAAGGGCATCAACAGGTGCGGCACGACCGCAATCGTGGATCTGGACTATCACCACGAATATGAGAAAATGCACACTAAAAACAAGGTGTATATGGTTGGGGGCCTTGTCATGCGTCGTCTTTGATGGCATTGCCGCAATAAATGTCGAAGGGCATAATCAGCAGTTTGAAGAGCGCTTTGGCGTGGACATCGAAAAACCAGCGGATCGCAGAAGCATAGTTTTCCTCGCTGTCAAACTCCCAATAAGAGAAATATTTGACGCATTTGACGATTCGTGTTAGTGGCCTGGGTTTGAGTTCATCCAAAACATAGAAGCGCTTCATGTAGCGAATATAGAGACACCCGGGCTGGGATTTCTGTTCCGATTGAATTTGGGAGATTAGTTTTTCAAATGCAGCGAGCTTATCTGGTTTTACCTGAAACAGCTTCACTTCCGAGAATGTGCCGTCCATAAAAATCCACCTTTTTCCCAATAGCTTCGTTCAAAGTGATGCGTGTACTCGGCGGAGCGGCTGGGGAAGGCCGCGCCAAGTCGTGGCCTCGGCGTCAAATGCGCTCCACGGTTATTTTCGTTTTATACACGCCTTCAACCTGCCTGTTCTTTCCGACGCCGGGAACTCGCTTCAAATCGGGAGATCCTTTCGGCTAACCTCACAGTCCCGCAAGACTTGCGCGAGCAAACCCCGTCCAATCATTTCACCCCGATGAACAGGAACAACCGTGCAACGTCCATCGGGATGCTTCAGGAAATGATGGCTTCCCTTGGCTCTGACGACGACAAATCCCAGCTTCTGGAGTACCTTGATAAGCTGACTTCCAGAGATTGTAGGGAAATCGCTCATGTGTTTACCGCCACACGCTGGATCCCAATGAATTCATTAGCAACAGGAGTCTCGGCTTCCAGGCAAAGCTCTATCGCCTCCTGGACTCGTTTCATCAAGATATCGAGCGACTTGGCTTGTGTATGGCAGCCACGGAGCGCTGGAACCGACGCTATAAAATAGCCATCCTCATCCCGTTCTACGACAACGCTAAACTCATATCGCATGGTCTCTGCCTCCGTCCGTTCCTCTATCACATCATTCCGGAGTAGCTCTCTTTTCTACAGAATTGGAAAGAATAAATCGACTAATAGTATATATATTGATTAGTGATAAGCGATAGCTCATTGGCAGTTCCTATTCTCTTTCCACTTATCACGCAACAAACACTGCAATTGGTCGTCATCAAGCACTTCACTATGGCCCAAATCCAAATAGGACGTAGTCCGCACACATCACTCTTATTGACACCTAATTCTATTATAGAATCGCCACCTTCCCATTCGCGAAGAACAACCTCCGCGTTGCGGGGAGTTGGCGTAATCCAAATATCGATATCCATAGTAGTCCGCGGATAGCCATGAGCCGCCATTGCATATGCGCCGACAAGAAGGAAATCAACCTTTTCGGCGGATAAGGCGCGTAACATGTCTTTGTAGTCTGCGTTCAGCATCATATTTCCCGCTTAAGGAGACGGCTTCACGTGTCAGCGGCCAGACAAGACCGATACGCTCCGCCGACGTGCCTGGAACAAAACCATCGTCGCGCAGGCCTGACATTCGAAATACAGATATTTTCTTTTTGTCCATGCCTTCATCATAGATGTTTCAACCCGGTTCATCAACCCGTCAATTCCAGTCAATCCAGTGCAACCATGGATGATGGAGCCTGTTAATGCCCTATATGCTACTATTTGCTGAAATCTTGATTCCTTGTATGGATTTTTGTGTAAATTACTATACACCAACTGGTTAGAGACCATATTCTCCTACGAAGGGCACGAAGAAAAACGAAATCAGTCTGATTTTTCATCGGTATCATCCGCACCATCTGTGATAAATCTTCGTACTACTATCGGGAAGAATACTGTTTTCTTGCGAAGATTCTGCATTGAACTCAAATCATATCCAATGTTCCGAGATATGCTTTTTTTATATGCCGTTGTATAGGCGAGTTGTATGCGTTTTCTCCTTTCTCGCATGGGCGAGACGCCCATGCCAAGGGAGCTGTAAAAACTATCTATAAGATATACTCGCCTCACCAAACGCTATAGATTTTAGTGTATTTAGTGTATTTCGTGGTTAAATCTAGATCTTTGGTTGCGGCTACGCTGCGTTAAGTTCAGAGTTCCTGCTCCCGGCGGAACTGGGGAAGGCACTTTTTTATTTTGCGTTTACGTGAGAGTATAGACCATCCGGGCATCTGTTTCTGGGTGTCGAAATTCCATGTTAGGTGACATATTTGACAAAACACAAACATTGTGGTACATACATATATGTTGTTTCACATCCTGAGAGGAGGAGGCGTCATGAAAGGGTATAATCGTTTTCTAGTGAAAAAAATGTTTGTGTTCTTCGCATGCCTTTCCATCGTAATGACCTGTGGAGCGGCCCTGGCCTCGAGTGTTCCCTCTTTCCCCATCGGCCACCTGAAGGTTGACGTGGGGGAAGACGGAACGTTCAGCGTCGAAGCCCGATGCGTTCCCATCAAGGACATCATCGATGAAATCGCAAGAAAGACCGGGCGAACGGTCGTATACGATTGCGACGTTCATGCGTATGGGTCCATCACCGCTCGCGGTGCGTTCAGAGACGCCGACGATCTTTCTTCTCAGCTTCTGGCTTTTCCCGCCCTTACCATCATAGACGAGGACGAGGGCAGAACATGGCGGATCAAGGCGGATCCTCAAAGTAAATACAATCCGGCGCTGATGGAACAGCAGATACTGGATTCATACACCCCCATCCAGCCGGTGACGCCGGCCAAGGGAACTCCGGGAACGATTGATTCCGGCATTTTCGTCTACAACGGCCAATATGTCCCAGGGCCGTACAAATTTGAGACTAAAGTGCTAAATGACACGGTAAGTTTATTTGTAAATGGATTGCTGCTGGCATCAGGCAGCAACAAAGTAATAACGAAACAAAAGCCGTTACCGGTTTTGCCGGAATCCGGTCAATTTGATGATTGTGAAAGCTTACAGGAATATGTGACCTTTGTACTGGTGCCACAATTCGTGGCCCAGTATGGCCCCGACGCGACGCGGGGAAAAATTCGCGATTTTCTTGCCACGCAACAAAAGGTCACAATCATTGAAGAGAGAGAAGAAGGTTCTCTGTTTCCTGGCCAGTTTTTCATCAAGTGGGATAATGCTCCTTGGCAGACGACTGTGATCATTACTGGATTTGATCCGCAGACACGTAAGCATACGACTGGGATGACTTCTGTCCCCATAGAGGAAACCGCGCAGCAATACCTGGAGATGCATCAGAGCTTGTTGGAAATGCCAGGATTGGTGATTTTCGATAAGCATGATGATCGTGGTATTAGTTCTTCTGATACCCTGAACGAGCTTCTCGAGGTGCTTGTTGAAGGACAGCAGTTGTCTCTTCTTCAAACGGAATGCCTTATAGCGGAAGTTATGGGGGATTCGAGTCGTGTTACTGCTCGTAACATGGCCCTAAGCCTGCGAAAAGGAGGTTCAAGCGCTTTTCTCGATAGGTTACGGGAGCTGATCACGGAACGGGAAAACCAGGTAACGAATGCCATGCCTATAACATATTGATTATTTGCGTTGTATGTAACCGGTGTTGTTAATAAGATTAGATGGCTATTTCATATAATAGAAAAAGAGGGGAAATGCAATGAAAATGTATAAAGTCATTTCATCGCTTATTTTTTCGTTGGTGATTTCCACGACAGCACGTGCGGTCGTACCTGAATCCAACCATCATCTCATATGGGGGCCTCACGCTTTTGATATAGGGGCATTTTCTTCGGATTTGCCAGGTATTTGCGGATATTTTACCGTGCCAAGAATTAATCTGTTTATGGACGGGAATCCGGGACTTTGCACCGCTGCCACCCTGCGAGCTGATCTTATAGACGGAGCAGGTGTTGTATCGTATACGGCACATGCCGGCGGAGATGTGGTTGCCGAAGTCTATGATTCTGCCTACCAAGCGGAGCGAGATGCTAAACTCGCTTTCTACATGGACCAAAGCCAGAACAATAAGAAATATTATTATCTTCTTAATGGCCAATGGTGTTTCGGCCTTTATGCGAGAACGACACAGCTAACTAGTAGGCAAGGCTATGTCTATGAAATTGTCGCCATGCAACCTTTAGCGAGACGTTGGTCAAATACGTTTTTGTGGGATACTCCAAAAGTAGATACTTACCATAGCATTTCGTTTGTAGCCACGTCTAGTGATAATGGAAGTGGTATTGAGAATTTTATGAGTGCAGCAAGTTTCTATTATACCACGACGGTAAATCTCCAGCAAGTTACACAGGATTTTAGTCCGTTGATGCAGGGTTTGGTTTATGGATCTTATCCTGGAGGTGGTGCGTTACCGGATTTTTATGCCCATACGGTTCATTCCGTATATAATGATCAAACAAGTCCGATTGTGCAGTTAACAACCCAGATAATGCCTGGCGTTTCGTTGTTCCCTTACGTGATGGATACTGCTCCCGCACATCAAGCCACTCAACAAGGTGCGATCGATTATAGTACCAATCCGCCATCCGTAAAAGGAGAGGTGACGATACTTTTTAGTGAGTCCTTGCATGATTCGGTTCAAAATTCATCTGCGTCTGGCCATGTGAGTCTCACTAACGCCACCATGCCTGCGGATTATTTCTCGGCCTATGATCAGCCTAATCCTCATTGGGACAACCCAACTATCGGAAGCCATTCAGGTATTAAACTAGGTTATTCCGCACCTATGGGAACTTCAGTAATTGTAACTGTACCCAGTTCGGGAAATTGTGTGGATACTCTTGATGGTCCAAAATATTTGTATGGTGGTCGTGCAAATTATATTTTTTTCTTTACGACGGCAACAAATTAGTCCCGGATGATTTCTGCAGTCCGGATGGTTCGCCCGGTTCTCCACGTTGAATAAAGAGTGGGGGAGACCTGAAAAGTTCTCCCCCACATCCTTTACAAGAACGATGAATTCCACTCTTATTCACTTTCCCAAGATTTTCCGCATCTCGACAATCGTCTTAGCGATCTCATCCCGTTTAGCTTCGAGCAGTTTGGTTACGTGGAAATGTGGCGAGGTCCGGGACGAGTGTTTTGATGCCCTCGGTTGTCTCGATAGCGCGGTCAAGTATGGGTGCGTCCGGTTTCGCCTTGGCGAGTTCGCGAAACAGGTATTGGAACCGCACTAGATAGCCCACGTCTTCGATGCAGGCCCTGTCCTCTGGATTCATCCTTCAAGGCGGTTCGACTCCAAGAAGGCTGCCATGCCACCCAGGCCATAATCAAAAAAGCGCCATCCCCATTTCCCCATAATCAGACAAATATACCGCCTGGATCAGGAAGTCTGAAATGACTCATGTGCAAAAAGGCCCCTCGAAAGGGGCCATTCAACCGACCAAGCATTTCTTGATGTAACAGCTATCGCGTCAATTTCACCATTCCGATGGCCGGTTTGCCGTTTTCACTGTTCATCTCAAACCGGAAATCGCCGCCATTGCACCGGGCGGAAAACTTCGCATCCGGCACGGCGCATTCATAGGCCTTCCAAGTCTTCGTATTGGCGAGGGGAAAGACGCCCGCCTCTTTCCACGCCCCAGGCTCGGTCTCCGACACTTTCACGGATTCATCACTGGAATCATATACAATCCGTATAGACCCTGTGCCTTCATCAAAATACTCCACATGGAACGTGACATTCGGCGCATTGCCGTTCTTGAATCCCGGGCATTCCACCAGGAAGTACATCACATTGCTCTTCTCGCCATACAACTGCGTGCCCATCCAGCCCTCGCGTCCTTCTTTCACCACCGGATCACTCTCGGAATCGCGGTGGGATTCGTAAAACAACAATCCCGCGTCCTGCTGGGGATTAGTAAGCGTAGCGGAGATCTCTTTGGCGTCATCTGGGACAGGGATGATGCGGCGGGTGTTTTTATCCAAATAGAGGAAATACTTTTCCCCTTCTTTATAGGTGTAGAACGGCTTGAGCACTACAGATTCATTGTCCTTCATCTTCCAAGTCAATGGCCCAGTCTCCGAAGGAACAAAATCTTTGGAAATATGTTTCAAGTCAATAAGGTCCGCTGGGTTTTCACCATTCGCCAGCGCTTGCACCGCCATAGTCACTGGCCCATACATAATCGCCGCTGGATATTCGCTGTCCTTATATAGACTTGAAATGGAGAACTCCATCGGCAGCTCGAGCGTTATTACATCCCCATCCTTCCATTCGCGTGAGACCACACCCCAGTTATTCTTCTCTGTATACACGTATTTTTTGCCGTTCACCTTCACGACGGCCTTAGACGCCAGCCAACTGGGTATCCTAAACTTGATATTAAATGTAGAAGGCTTGCCGGTCTTAAGCGTCAGGCGCGTCGTGTCTTCTTCCGGGAACCGCGTCTCTTGAACGAGTTGCACCGCGTTGCCGCCTATCTGGAATGCACCCTCGGACGCAAAATACTGGGTGATGTAGATGCCCGTATCATCAAAGAAATAGAGGAGATTATGGTAATCCGGCACGGCTTCCACACGGGTGCCTGAACAGCAGGGCCATGTGCCTTCGATGTTCTTCTTCACCGCGCCATGCGTTCCATACGCCGAATAATAGAATACATTTCCCTGCTTCGTCATCGGAATGGAAGCGCCTATGCCATTGAGCATGAGTTTTTCCGTCCAATCGGCATATCGGGCGTCGCCAGTGAATCCAACTAGATATTTAGTAATCTTGAAACCCGCCCAGGAGCCGCACTGCGTCTCAAAATGGTTGGCGGTCGTTTCGAGGCAGCGCGCCAGCTCCTTGCGCGGCGGAAGATTTTCGATGGGGCCATAACCGCCGGTCGCATAACACTGTTCCTGTTGCAGGAAATCGTAGGCTTTCTTCAACGTATCCAGGTATTTTGTTTCCCCTTTTGCCATATAGGCCCCCGCGAGCCCATTGAACGAGTTCACATGGCTATACGCATGATGATTGCCCTTTTTATACATGGCTTCGTAATCGCCACCCTGGATCTCATCCCAGAAATCACTGTATTCCCATACTTCGGCGAATTTTTTGTAGAACTCATTGCCGGTATACAGATAGGCCCGGTACAGATTTTCGCTCTGGGTATACCACTCCCCAAGAAAACCAATAAAGGCGCGGGGATCCCGGCTTTTCTCGATGTTTTTGTCTTCCCATGCCGTGATCTTTTCGATGTATTTGAGGGCATTCGGCTCTCCACAGAAATAATAAATGTCCAGGAGGCCGCCCAGAATTTTTTCGTATTGATAGGGATACAGGATGCCTTTGCTCGTCCTCGAAGGGAAAAAGAAGCCATCTTTAGGATCGATGGTTTTCGCCCACTCCTCCATCAAATAGACGGCCTTTTCTTTGTATTTTTCGTCCTTGGTGGCGGCGTATATCCGCGCATAACCGGACAGAAATTGCCCAAAAGGCCCATGCTCGATATACACCCCGCCCATATCGTTGCCCGGAGCCGGAAGCCCCGCCCGCTCCCGGAAAGGCTTGAGCAAGTTGTCATTCGATAGGTTGTAATAGAATTCGCAAACCTCTGCAAACTGCCTTTGTAAATCCCCATGCAGCTTCACCGCATCATAATCGAGCGGTTTCAATTGATATTTTGCATAGATGTCCATCGCGGGCTTCCCAGCCTCGGCATCCGCACGAAATGATACAGCGCACATCAGCATGACTCCACAAAATAGAATACGTGTTTTTTGTCCAAGCACATTGCCTGCATAGTCTCTTAACCTCATATCATTTCCTCCAGGGTTCGCATTTGCGCCAAATGCAGGGCGTATGCCGCCTCTTTTGCACTCCAGCCTTTTATTTGTTCCGGCGTGACTCCATTTCTTTTCCTCTGAAAATCGCTTTGTTAGGATCAATCAAATAATCGTGTGAAGACTTGGCTTATAGAAATCATCAAGAACGTTTTACGAGAGCTCTTTATGGGCTCGATCTTGGAGCTGGCACTACGCGGATGCAATATAAAAAACCATCGCCGCACAGCATTATATATAAATTATATATACCAACAAATCAATGCCATTCAAACCTCCTTATTTCTTAAAACGAAACAAAAAGCGCCAAATGCCTCCCGATCCTTGCGAATTTCTGCATGCCCAAAGCCCAGCCCAAAAAGTATACTCAGTATACTTTAGCGGGCGATTAAGCTCAAGCGCTTTCTACTCACACGTCCGTATTCGCCAGGCGCGGAAAGCGGGAAGAGCGCGTCGTGTGTTACTCCAGCTTCTGCAAAAAAACAAGAAGGTTTTTTATTGCAGGTATGTCGCGCTTTAAACGGTTGCATTCTTTGCGGCTTTGCGACTTCGCGTGAAATATTTGAACAAGGATGGCGCGCCTTCTTTCCCAATAGCAGCAACCATAAAAAAGGGGAGAAGGCGAACCTTCTCCCCAATATCACACTTCCGCGGCTTACCGGTATGATGGATCAGCCATCATCTTCGCCACTTTCCCTTCCAAAGCACTCATGCCGTCTGGCCGCGACATCAGAATAATACTTTGCGCGTTGAGGGCATCCACGGCAATGCGTTGTGCGCCTTCACCTGCCACGGGCGTAAGCGATTCATAATGCATCCATTTGGACTCCTTCACTTCGCCCGCGGCGGCTTGCATGGCATCGCCGAACGCGTTCGTATGCAGCGCCAGTTCTCCGGCTTGCAGGGGCAGCAGCACCAATTCATCCGACTCGCCCACACCCTTCTCGTTTGCCGAGAACACGATGCCGCCCACGCCATCTTCAACCAGCGGCGCGCCGTTCACCGCCACCTGGCCTTGCGCCTCGACACCCCGGAGCTGTCCTTTGCCGTCAAACCAAAGGGCGGCGGGGCGCTGTTTCTGGACCGCCAGCGTGACCGGCGTGGGGCCTTCATTCAGCGTGAGGGTTATGTCTTTGTCGTCCAGGTTCACGAATGTATAGAAGCTGCCGCCATCGGCCAGGGGTAGGCGCATGGCGTGGACTTTGGGATTATATGGCGCCACATCGATGGGCTTCACGCCTGCTTGGGCCATGATTTCGCGATAAAACGCCGCGTTGTCCGGCACACTCATGTCATCGTGGAGTTCGAGCGGGTCCGTACAGAAGACCACCTTCCCTTTGCCCAGCGGGAAGCTGGCCACGACCGCCTTCCCATCTTCGGTCTGATAGAGGACGTTTGTTTTTGGAAGCGGCTCGACTTGGATGCCCGGGCGTCCCATGCGTTTGACGCCATCTTTGGACACATACGCCACGGTGTTAGTGGCCATGGCCACGTTTGGATAGTTCTCGCTCAGGAAGCGCACACCACACAGGTCTTCCAGCCGTTTCGTATGGATGCGGTCGCGGGTCAGTTCATCATACGAGATGTCACCGGAGATATAGAGTGCGCCGCCCTTTTTCACGAACGCACTCAGCTTGTCCAATGTGTCTTCTGAAGGCAAATAAGGGATGGGGTAGTAGATGAGTTTCACGCCGTCGGGGATGGACAACTCCACCTCGTTGAGCGTACACACTTCACCAGGTTGGGCTGCATAGAGAATTTCCAATCCTCGGAGCACGCCATAGTGCATGGCGAAAAACTTGCCCGGGGACAAGCGGTTGTTATCGCAAGTCAGCAAGGCCACTTCCGGCGCGCGCCATTTCGGCTCGCTCTGGCGGAAGAAGAGGCTGCAATTACGGTTCCAATAGAGCAGATCACGAGGCACGTAGTCCGACGGAAAGTTGTATCCCCACGGAAAATAGATCCAGTCAGAGTCATTCCAGCACCAATTGTTGATATGGTTCATGCCCATGGCGTAAGCATAATGGAACACATTCATGTAATGGCTGGTTTGGGTGGGTTTATCGACGGCGCGGTGAAATGCCCCATCGGTTTTCAACAAGGCAGGATGGATGCGCCGGCCGAATTCACCTACGCCAAACGATTTATTGCGAAACCGCTGGTCCGAATAGGACAGGAATTTCGTGAAATCCTGGTACGACTCGAAGAAACCACAGTTCGAGATATCGAGATTGCCCATGCCCAGCGGGATATCCACCGATTCCGCCGGCCACGCATAGAATTCGCACATAATGGGCTTTGTCTTGTCCACTTCATGTATCACATCAATTAAGTTTTGCGTCCACCGCCGGATCATCCACGCGCGGAACAGATTGATATCGGCGCCTTTGCCATCCGTCCACGTGTTGTCGCCCGTAGCGGGATAGTCTTCCGAAGGAATGTTCGGGAAGTCTTCTTTCGGCGCATGCGCCCCCCAGGCCTTGCGCAGTTTGGCGATATCGCCGTGGTAGCGTTCCTGGAGGAATTCATTGAACTGGGGCTTCATTTCATCCGTCACGACTACCCGCAAATCCCCGTTGAGGTAATAGATCACATTGGGTGCGAAGGTGTAGCGCTCGGCTACTCGCCGGATCCAATCGGCCTGGTATTGCAGCTCGCCCTTTGTGGCGGCGCAATTAGCCCCGATAAGCAGGCCCATCATGTAGATTTGGTCATATTTGCGCGAGAGTTGAATGATCGACTCGATGCGACGCAGGTTCTCCGGATCTTCCTTGCGGCCCGATTGTTGGAGGATTTCATACAGTTCGATACCGTAATCGCGCCGTTTTTCCGCGTCGGTGCGCCAATGGAGCGGATTCTCGTAGTTGACGCCCAAGAAAGTGCGGCAGGCCATATCGGTGCCGAAGGTCATGACCGATTTCCCGTTGAATTGGAAATAATTCTCCTCATATGCCAGTGGCGCGTCGGTGGCGATGTAATCGGGATTCCATACCGTGAACGCCATCTTCAACTGGTCAATGGTTTCGCCCGCTTCATTTTTCAACGTAGCGGTAAATTCGTAATAATCCGCGTCGAAGTGTTCTGGTTTCCATGAAGCTTTTACCTCGGCTGCTTTTCCAGGCGCGGCTTCAAAGGGCAATTCTTGTTTGAATCCCACGGATGGAATCTCAAAGAGGACAGTTCCCTTAGCAGGGGCCTTGCCGCCGTTGCAGACGGCGGTGATCAGTTCCGCCGCTTCGCCTTGGTGATACGAAGTGAAGCCTGTTTTCAGTACTTTGAGATAGGTGTCCGTCGCGAGCGTCCGCACCAGATTCGCCAGGCCTTCGTCCATAAAAGGCATGCTGCCATCAAACAGGTCGCGGTTGGTCACGCCAAAATAGGCGAAGCTCGAACCGCTGTAACATTGCAGCATATCATTGAGCGTGTCGCTCGTCATTTCATACATCTCGTACCCTTCCGGATTATGCATCCCGCGCCGCGTGAACAGAGGCGAGCGATGGTTGTCCGGGAAGACACGGGTCACCGCGCCGATGGCGCCGCGCAATTGGCCGTGCCGGTCATAGGCATTCACGAGGGGCTGCCACCGGGCTTTGTTGTCGGCGACAAGCCCGCAGGCGGCCCAGCCCGATAATTCATCCGGAAAATCCGCCTTGCCCGTGAAAGCAAACTGGCCAGGCGCGGCGGCTCCATTGGATGCAAACGCCAAGGAATAGCTCCAATCAAATATCGGAAACTGCCAAGCCTCGAGCTTGAGGTGATCCCCCGCTTCGCCTTCGCGCGAACTCAGCGGCATGGCGTCTGGGTCGTGCTGGTAATCCGGCCCGATTTGATTGGCGAACGTATAGCCGCCCATCGAAATGAATTTTCCGCCCGTACGCACGAAAGCCTGGAAACTCTGGCTGGCCGCTGACGGAAAATTAGGGCCATACGGAAGAATGAGCACATCGCAGTTCTTGCGGTTCATGATATTGGTATCGGCCATTTCCTGAACACTGATCAGGCGGGTTTGTATGCCTTTTTCCGAAAGCATCTTGCCGAGGCGCTCCGGTGAAGACGCGGCGGCGTCCTCCTTGAGTGCGGCAATATTCGGATCGGAGAGGATGAACGCCACTGGATTTTCCGCGCCCAGCGCCGCCGTGGAGAGAGCCAGGAGGCACGCCATACAGGCCGCCTGGCTTGCGAATACATTCATACGCATGATGCAGCATCCTTCTTTGTGCGATCTAGCCTGCCCTCGGATGGCGATACAGCGCCCCCCAAGAGAATGCCCGTTCAAGTGGATGGTGGAACTAGAATAGCAAACGTTTTCTATTCTGACAAGTATTCTTTTCTCCATTCAACCAGGGAATATAACCTCAAATGAACGTAATGTCGATTACTAGAATTGACTCACGCAAGCCGCAAAGAAACCTCGTCATGCTATCTTCTTCGCGCGCCTTTGCGTGGGAAATTCCTCCTGCAATCCATTCACCACCCGCTGTATCCCGTCCTTGATAAGCTCTTCTCCGAAATTCACCAGCAGTCCAAGCCGTTTATCCGTCAAACGGAGATAGGTGAGGAGTTGTTTGGCATGGACCGGCGCGATTTTTTCCACGGACTTCAGTTCAATGATGAGCGTATCTTCGACGATGAGGTCGGCGCGGAAACCTTCCTCGCGGCTTTTTTAGCTCACGCAAAGGCGCAAAGGCGCAAAGAAACCTCGTCATGTTCCCCCCTTTGCGCCTTAGCGCCTTTGCGTGAGAAATTCCTCCTGCAATCCATTCACCACCCGCTTGATCCCATCCTTGATTAGCTCTGCCCCGAAATTCACCAGCAGTCCAAGCCGTTTATCCGTCAAACGGAGATAGGTGAGGAGTTGTTTGGCATGGACCGGCGCGATCTTTTCCACGGACTTTAGTTCAATGTTGAGCGTATCTTCGACGATAAGGTCGGCGCGGAAACCTTCCTCGCGGCTTTTTTAGCTCACGCAAAGGCGCTAAGGCGCAAAGAAACCTCGTCATGCTCCCCCCTTTGCGCCTTAGCGCCTTTGCGTGAGAAATTCTTTTCGCATCAATTAACCGGGATACCATTAATTGATATTACTCTTCCAGTTTCCTCCTCGGTTCGAATTGCAGGTACCGCAGACGAAAAATCGAAATCCAATTCGGCAATTTGTCCAGCCCGCAGAGTCACGCGCTGGCAAATCGGTTCTGGATCCAAAACACCTCCAATCCCAGAACTGCAAAAACCGAGTACATCGTAGTCCCCTGGCTGCAGATTCAAGATCTCGTACTCGTCTCCGCCGGAGGGACACCAAGCTCTAGCGAAGAGTCCTGCATCTGGGCAACCATCGTCGCTATTAGCTATAAGAGTAGAAGGTGCTTTGCCCGCCTCATAGACTCGGACGATATACGAAAACTCATGTGCTTTGGTGAAGACCCCCCTTATGCCACATGAGCCCATGAGTTCCAGGTTCGCCCGAACCGTTTCTCCCGGCGTAACATTAACAGAAATATAGTTTTTTAATAGAGACGTCGAGTGCTTGTATGCCGCTGAAACCACATATAATCCAGCAGGCACATGCTCCACCTGAAAAGACCCATCGGCTAATGTTATAGGCGTTGCACTAGAATCTCGCTCGCCGCCTTCGGGATCAAGCTGCTTTATCGAGACCTTCACATGCTTCGCTTGAGGTATTCCGTCTTTTACCGCATCATCCTTGAGCGGAATTCCATTCATGGTGACATAACCTTCGATGCGTCCAAATCCATCCAGGTAGATAGTGCCTATGTCGGTGTCTTCGCCGGAGGTTATCGGGATGTCCGGCAGTTCCTGGGCCTCATAACCAAATGACGCAACGGATATCTTCGCCACGCCGGGCTCTAGATGGGTGATCTGAAAACGCCCCTCCCCCAAGTCACATTTGGGTATGCCCGTTGAACCATCCGCGCCATCGTTTCGAGTTGATTCCAGCACGCACGAATGAAAATCGTCGAGAGGTTTCTTGGAGTAACTTTTGCACACCTGCCCCGAGATACTACCCAGTTTGATCACATGTACTTGCAGCTTTTTGTTGCTAGGCTGTAACCCCGTGAGATGGCCCTCCTGGTATTCCTCGTGGGTGAAGCTTAACGCGAGTTTGCCCTCCGGCAGACCCATCAACCGAAAATCGCCCTTGGCATTGGTGGTGGTTTTCGCGAATATCCCGTTGGAACCGCCTACGAGCGCCACTTGGACGCCTTCGATGGGGGGCGTCGGATATAGAGTCCTTCACATTCCCTGCGATAACGCTCTTTTCCGGATTGGGAATGCGCACGTTTACGTTCTCGATAGGCTCGTTTTCCCGCAACGTACAGGCACGGTTTTGGGCAGGCAGCCGGTACAAGGTGGTGTCTTGCATGCAAGACACATAGAACAGATATCTCCCAGGGGCGACATCATGAATGCTGAACCGGCCTTCAGGATCGCACTGGACAGGGATAGAGGCTTGCACGCCCTCGGAACTGGCGAGTTCCACCCAGACTCCCTCGAGCACTTTACCCGATGTATCCGTCACCTGGCCCGTGATCCAGGTTCCCTCGTGCGTCTCTGGCGAAGCCGTAACTTGCGCGGCTTGCAAGGTTTCAAGCGGATTACAGACCAAGAACACCAAAAGCCCGGCCGCCGCCACGGCCGCCAGCATGGATGCAACGCGTAATTGCATGGCTTGCCCTTCCTGTACCGGTAAAATTCGTAACACTTTATCCGATTGAAGTAGCATATTATATTTGGAAGCTTTGTTTATAGTCGCGCCGGTATTGATACATTATTTTGCATCTGAAGACCGACGAGGGCGTCGGTCCCACACTTTTTAATGCAACCAAATTGTGGGACCGGCGCCCTCGCCGGTCATTCTTCACCACTGGACTAACGTGTTACTAAAATTCCGTTTGCCAGAGTAAGGTGGCGTCTTGATGATGTACAGGGATTGGCCGGTTTTTTTAGCGCACGCAAAGGCGCAAAGGCGCAAAGAAACCTCGTCATGCTCCCCCCCCCCTTTGCGCCTTTGCGTGAGAATAATTCTTATCTAGGCCCTATAGCGTTCCCAGGCCCGCGATACGCCAGCAACCGGTCACGGTAGTGCATATAATCATGCAATGAGATGTCCGGTGGAACCCAGTGGTCCAGCCCGCCGATGTAGCCGCCCCGGCCATACACACTGTCCAGCCGCCTTGCCAGTTCCGCATCCGCTTCAGGGCCGCCTTTGGCGATCTCGTGCTTGTCGATACCCCCAAAGAAGATCATATCGGGCCATTGCTTGGCCAGTTGCCCGACATCGTTGCCTGCACGCACCTCGAACGGCATCATGCCGTTGATCCCGGCTTCATGCCAGATGGGGATCAGGCTGCTGACATCGCCGTCGCTGTCCACTACGATGCGCCGGATGCCAAGGTCGTGGAAAAATCCCACCAGCTTCTTGTATCGCGGCAACAGGTACGCCTCACACATTTCCGGCGAGATGAGCGGGCCATTCTTGAACGACATATCCTCCCAGATAAATGCCAAATCCGGATTCGTGTCTCGGATGGGCTGCTCGTATACCCGGAAGATGAACTCGAGCCGGTCGTCCAGCATGCGCTCGATGAGTTCCGGGTCCGTGCAGAACAGCATCAGTAAATTCTCGACGCCCAAGATCTCGCGCGGAAAAGCGAACATGCCGATCACATGCGGCATGACCAAGCCATATTGCTGTTCACGGATACGCCGGGCATAATCCGGCCAAGGCTGGGGCAGGCGCTCCTCGGCGGGGCCATCAAAGCGCGTCTTGTATGCCTCCCAGTCGGCGATAGTCTTTACCGGCCAGTCCAGGTATTGCGGCAGCGAAGCGCCTTTAGTCGAACACCGCTGCAATGTGCCCCAGGCGTCGCGGACAATGCGCGTACCTTCCGCCTCGTTTTCCTCGACCACGCCTTCGTAACTGGGAATGGGATGGTAATTGATGGGTAAATAGCAGGGGCCTAAGACATTAAGCTCCGTATTAACATTCTTTGCGCTCTCGCCGAGTCCGAATATGGGAGCCAGCTCCACATCCGGCAGCCCTTCGGCGCGCCAGCGCGCGTAGGTCTCGTCCCAAAACCCCGCTTCGTACAGGCAGAACCGATCCCGGATTTCAAAATCATAAATGCCCCGAAACAGCTCCCGGGTGTTCTCCATACGCTCCTCCTGTCTTCGGCTCGTACAACCGAATGCTTACACCGTTCGTTTCCGAATCGCGAACGCCTCGTGCGGATTGTCCCTCGTGACTCGCTGAATATCGGAATCCGAAAAGCCTGCTTCCCTCAACGAAGGTAAAAATGTGGTGAACAAGGCATCAAAGGGCCGGAAAGCTCCCCCGCCCGGTTCTCCCACGGCATACCACCCCGCATCATGAGATACGAGAATACGCCCTAAAAAGCCATAGTATACGTTTTCTTTCACTAGCGTAACATGCGCGGCGATGGTTTCGCAAGATATTCCATCAAATTCCAGCCAAGCCCGTTGCTCCGCCACACGCCTGTGGCATTTCGTGTCCGGTTCCGCTTGGGCATGGACCCATATAAACGCGGAACCATCGACACCCTCTTCCCGCAGAATGGCGAGTTCCTCCAATGCCGCAGAGCCGGAGGAAGTATGGGAAGCAATAACCAAACCCGTAGCCAGGTGCGTTTGGGCGGCGGCCCGGACAAGTTTCTGATCCATAGCGGACAGTGGTGCGCCATTCACGCCGATTTTGATGAATCCGGGCCGGATGCCCGTATCTTCGATGCCCTTCGTCCATTCCAAAATCCAACGGGCCGCTAGTGTATCGGCGGATTCCTCCCGGGCGTATGCAGGCAGGTATTTTCCATCCGACGCATTGTAGCAACCGGTATTGGTTAGGATATGCACGCCAGAAGCCACGGAAATGCGTTTCATCAACGCGGCATCCCGGCCTATGCCATCCGGCGTACATTCCGCAAGTGCGCCAAGCCCCAGTTTTTTTGCTTGTTGCACATAAGGAAGCACGGCCTCGAACACCGTATCCGCTTCATATCGCTCCCGGGAAACTCTATCCGCTCCAATGAAATCCACCAGCAGATGCTCATGCGGTAACATCACCCCTAGTGCGGTTGCATCGATCTCCCCACGAACCGTCATGATTTTACGCACCGGACTGGATTCACTCGCAGCCATCTCGATGCCTCCAGCCACCGCCACGGCTGTGGCCGTTTTCAAAAACTTCCGCCTGTCCATATTACTGGGCCTCCTGGCATTGCCGCTCCCGTTGATGCCTTCCACGAAACCAGCATAAACCTACCATGCCATTTGGGCAAGGCAAGGGTGTTTCCATTCATTCGAGGGGATAAGCCGGTGGAATCAGAACGCCAATAGCCTCTGAGCTTGATTTGGTATGTATATATAATATATACAATAAGCAAGAAAAGGGGGTTTCTTCTGGGAACTCGTGCTTCCGTAGTGCTTGTCAACATGACCGATAACGCAGCGTTCCATATCGAGGAGAATATATGATGGCGTTTATCAGCCCCAAATCCATACGTATCCAAGTCATTAGCACGCTTATCCTATTCTTGCTTGTCTGCCATCCCGGCGTAGCAGCGGAGTCAATTGAAATGAATGAAGTGAAACAGCCTAGAGATCTTAATTCGTTTGAGGAATACACGGCGCTCCATTATTGGCCTCAGGAAAAATTCCTCGGTGACACCATCTGTTTTTATGGGAAAGGCGAATACCACATTTTCTTTCTAGCACCGCGCGGCCCGGTAAAACAATTGGCTTGGGCGCATATATCCTCTACGGACCTCATCCATTGGAAAGAGCTGCCGGACGCCTTGCTCCCCCCGCCCGATCCCAAAGCTCCCGATGGCTCCGGTTGCTGGACGGGAAGCATCATCGAAAAAGACGGCCTCTTCTATTGTTTCTACACCGGATATGGAGTCGAGGACCCGGTATCCACTCAAAAAGTGATGTTAGCCACGAGCAAAGACCTTATTACCTGGGAAAAAGACCCCACGTTCATCTTGTATCCAGATGGGGAAATCTATTACAACACCTCGATTAATGGCCCCTGGCCAGCCTCTCTCCCCCCGGATGGCCCCCAAGGATTCCGCGACTCGGAAGTCTTTTGGAATCCGGACTTGAACAAGTACTCGATGCTCTTGCATACATTTACAGCCCAAGAACCGCATGGCGTGTTTGGACATTATACGTCCGAAGACCTGCGCCAATGGAAAGCAGAACCTCCCCTTCCAGGCCTGGTGGGGGGTGATTGTCCCTATATGATGCGCCATCAGAACGAGTGGTATCTGATCCAGCATATGTCCTATTCCCGGTCGAAATCCATCGAAGGGCCATTTACCCGGCAGGCTTACGATCATGGCCTTTTCGCCGTCCCCAAAGGGATGTATGACGGAAAACGCTATTTACTGTATGCCTGGATAAATACGCTCAAAGATCCAAAGAACCCCACACTGGATTATACCGACGCCGCGCCGGTAAACGGGCCTGGCATATTATCCCTGCCCCGCGAGATCCACTTCGGTTCGGATGGCCAATTGCTCGAACGTTTTCCTAAAGAAATCCTCGATTACTTTGACCATGTGGAACTCGACCAGCAGAACATCGAGGCTGGAAAAGGCCAGGAACTGTTCTTCGATACCCCTAAAAACTATTTCCTACACGGTGTGGCCGACATGAAAAATAGCCAGCAACATCTGAAAATACATTTCCGCAAAAACAAGGAAGAATCCGATAGCGGGTATACGATAGACATCGATCTGCCCAGCCATCAGATCGGACTCGTGTGCAAAGGCTATCAGTTTAAGAAAACCTCATGGCAGCCAGACCTTGCACAGCCAATAGACATCAAATTGTTTGTGTTGGGCACCTGCGTGGAATGCATTATCAATGACTCCTTTGGTTTCACGGGACGCGCCTATGACTACACCAATGGAGCCCTCTCGCTGGAAGCCGTCGGCGAACAGCCCGTACGGCTTCAACAATTACAAGTGAAAACTGCATCCGAATCCAAGTGATGTATTTAGTACATCAGTCGGAATTCTTGAGAGCCTCTTTGTGCCTTTGTGGCTTTGTGGGGAATCTTTCCGGAGCTTTCACCACAAAGACTCGAAGACACCAAGAGTTTGCAGCGTATCTCAGCGCATAACGCATGAGCGCAAGCATGCAAGGCTGAACCGTCCCTAAAGTGGCCGCTAAACATGCATGGATGTATCCATAATAAACTGGCATATACGGATATATAATCGTAATTCATGGCCTTGCTTTGTCTTTTCTATCGAGATTCACTGTTGTGGCGCTGCCTGTATGGCTCTCGCCTTTATACGCTCTTCCTCCCGCTCCGAAAGCATCCTCTGCAACCGGCTAACAAGCGCATCCGCATTCTCGCGTAGGTTCACCGCCAGACTACGCGCGACAAAGCGAATACCGATAACTTCAGAAATAAGACACTCCGTTTGCGGGATGGACATTGTGTTTTCACTCGCCACCGCGTCAGAAAAACGTTTAAGGTTATCCAAATTCGAAATGCCAATATAGCCGTGATTATCACCGTATATTAGCACTCCAAACTTGCTCATATGCATATTATATTCACGTAGTAGACTCTGTATATTTTCGTCGACGGTAGAAGACGACATGGGCACATCGTCCACAATATGCCTACCGGTCTGCATGTCGATTCCGCCCGCGATAGCATTTAATGGCGCTCCAGGATGATCCGCAAATTCAATCCATATATTATCCGGATACGGGTAATCGGAGGACTCCTCGGGAGTAAGAATACGTCCCACGATAGACTGGGTTTCAAGGAAATCGCATATTTTCTGCCGCGCATCATCTGGCCCGTACTCATCCACCATTTGCGGCAAGAGCACATCACTCAGATAGTTCAACAAACTTCCCTTATCTTCAAATTGTCCAGAATCCGGTAGGCTGGGCGGTGGTCCTGGTGATTCTGGCGGAGTCGTGTCAAGCGACGCCACAACCAAACCATTGATCTCGACGTTCATCCGGCCGGAATCATCCGCAGTGGTCTCTACTTTGTACGGACCCGGAACATAATGGCCATTATAGATGAGGATGCCCGTATCCAAAGTGCCTTCTGTAGCTTCCGTTAATTTCACCGGATGAATCGAAGTCGTGCATGATTCGACGATCTGCGCTTCCGTCAGGGCCGCATTGTATTCCTTGGATTCCGTGGAGTATGAAGCCTTGACGTGCCAGACATTTCCATCCTCTATGATACTAACGCCCGGAGCCGTGTTTTCATTGGACGCCCACCACTCAGGAGCTCTCCATTGATCCACGGGCCGGTAGGCGGACCCGTAGGTCTTGACGTCACAGTCATAGATGACGGTCTTGCCCGTTTTCTTGGCGATTTCGTTGATGATGTCCTTGGTGGGAACACAGCGGGCCTCCACGTTCATCAGGCCGTCGTCCCTCACCGTCACCATAAGATGGCCGATGGGAAAGTCCGAGAGGCTTGCCGCCAGCGCGGTTTTGCAGAATGCAAAAGCAAGCGGCAACACTGCAATCAAGACTATCCAGGCCAGCCGCCCATCTTTTCTCGCCATCATCATGGGGCCTCCTTCCGGAATGTGGATACTACGTTTCTACAGTTTACTATAACGTATCGATTCATATTCCATCAAGCATTCTTTTCCTGTACTATAGCAAATCCCATAGATTCTTGAGAGCCTCTTGGTGTCTTGGTGGCTTTGTGGTGAATCTTTCCGGATCTTTCACCACAAAGACTCGAAGACACTAAGAGTTTACAGCGTATCTCAGCGCATAACGCATGAGCGCAAGCATGTAAGGCCGAACTGTCCCGAAAGTGGCCGCTCAACATATAAGGAAGTATCCATAGAAATCTGGTACGTACGGATGCGTAATCGTAATTCCTGGCTTTGCTTTGTCTTTTCTATCGAGACTCACTGCTGTGACGCCGCCGGTATAGCTCTCGCCTTTATACGCTCTTCCTCCCGCTCCGAAAGCATCCTCTGCAACCGGCTAACAAGCGCATCCGCATTCTCGCGTAAGTTCACCGCCAGACTACGCGCGACAAAGCGAATACCGATAACTTCAGAAATAAGACACTCCGTTTGCGGGATGGACATTGTGTTTTCACTCGCCACCGCGTCAGAAAATCGTTTAAGGTTATCCAAATCCGAAATGCCAATATAGCCGTGATTATCACCGTATATTAGCACTCCAAACTTGCTCATATGCATATTATATTCACGTAGTAGACTCTGTATATTTTCGTCGACGGTAGAAGACGACATGGGCACATCGTCCACAATATGCCTACCGGTCTGCATGTCGATTCCGCCCGCGATAGCATTTAATGGCGCTCCAGGATGATCCGCAAATTCAATCCATATATTATTCGGATACGGGTAATCGGAGGACTCCTCGGGCGTAAGAATGCGGCTCACGATATGCTGGGTTTTGAGAAAATCGCGTATTTTGTCCGGTGCCGCGTCAGCACCATACTCATCTACTATTTGCGGCAAGAGCACATCACTCAAATAGTTCAATAAGCTTCCATTGTCTTCAAATTGTCCAGAATCCGGTAGGCTGGGAGGCGGTCCTGATGATTCTGGCGGAGTCGTGTCAAGCGACGCTACAACCAAACCATTGATCTTGATATTTTTTCTGCCGGAATTATCCGCAGTGGTCTCTACTTTGTACGGACCCGGAACATAATGGCCATTATAGATGAGGATGCCCGTATCCAAAGTGCCTTCTGTCGCTTCCGTTAATTTCACCGAATGAATCGAAGTCGTGCATGATTCGACGATCTGCGCTTCCGTCAGGGCCGCATTGTATTCCTTGGATTCCGTGGAGTATGAAGCCTTGACGTGCCAGACATTTCCATCCTCTATGATACTAACGCCCGGAGCCGTGTTTTCATTGGACGCCCACCACTCAGGAGCTCTCCATTGATCCACGGGCCGGTAGGCGGACCCGTAGGTCTTGATGTCACAGTCATAGACGACGGTCTTGCCCGTTTTCTTGGCGATTTCGTTGATGATGTCCTTGGTGGGAACGCACCGTGCCTCGACGTTGATTAAGCCGTCGTCTCCAACCGTCACCTTAAGATGGCCGATGGGAAAGTCCGAGAGACTTGCCGCCAGCGCGGTTTTGCAGAATGCAAAAGCAAGCGGCAACACTGCAATCAAGACTATCCAGGCCAGCCGCCTATCTTTTCTCGCCATCATCATGGGGCCTCCTTCCGGAATGTGGATACTACGTTTCTACAGTTTACTATAACGTATCGATTCATATTCCATCAAGCATTCTTTTCCTGTACTACAGCAAATCCAATGAATTCTTGAGAGCCTCTTGGTGTCTTTGTGACTTTGTGGTGAATCTTTCCGGATCTTTCACCACAAAGACTCGAAGACACCAAGAGTTCGCAGCGCATCTCAGCGCATAACGCATGAGCGCAAGCATGTAAGGCCGAACTGTCCCTAAAGTGGCCGCTCAACATGCATTAATAAACTGGCATATACGGATATATAATCGTAATTCCTGGCTTTGCTTTGTCTTTTCTATCGAGACTCACTGCTGTGACGCCGCCGGTATAGCTCTCGCCTTTATACGCTCTTCCTCCCGATCCGAAAGCATCCTCTGCAGCCGATTAACAAGCGCATCCGCGTTCTCGCGCAGGTTCACCGCCATCAGACGCGCGATGGGGCGCTCTGGAACAATTTCATGGATAAGACACTCTGTTTGCAGGATAGACATCGTATTCTCACTCGCCACTGCATCGGGAAATCGCTTAAGGTTATCCAAATTTACAATGTCAATCACGATTTGATTCTTACCGCAGATCAGCACCCCAGATCTTCCCAAATATTTATTATACACACGCAGCATACTCTGTACATTTTCGTCGACGGTAAACGACGACATGGGTACATTGTCTTCAGATGGTTTGCCTGTCTGCATGTCGATACCGCCTATGATAGCATTTACTGGAGCTCCTGGATGATCCGCAAATTCAATCCATATATTATTCGGATACGGGTAATCGGAGGATTCCTCGGGAGTAAGAATACGTCCCACGATAGACTGAGTCTTGAGAAAATCACGTATTTTCTGCGGCGCAACATCAGGCCCGTACTCATCCACCATTTGTGGCAAAAGAACGTAACTCAGATACATCCCCAATTTGACTCTGTCGTCAAATTGTCCAGAGTCTGGTAGACTGGATGGTGGTTCTGGTGATTCTGGCGGAGTCGTGTCAAGCGACTCAACAACTAAACCATTGATCTGGACGTTCATTCGGCCGGAATTATCCGCAGTGGTCTCTACTTTGTACGGACCCGGAACGTAATGGCCATTGTAGATGAGGATGCCCGTATCCAAAGCGCCTTCTGTCGCTTCCGTCAATAGAACCGGATGAATCGAAGTCGTGCATGAATCGACGATCTGCGCCTCCGTCAGAGCTGCGTCGTATTTCCGGGATTCCGGGGAGTATGAAGCCTTGACGTGCCAGACATTTCCATCCTCTCTGATACTAACACCCGGAGCAGTGTTTTCTTTGGACACCCACCACTTAGGAGCCTTCCACTGCTCAACGGACTGGTAGACGGACCCATAGGTCTTCACGTCACAGTCATATACCACTGTCTTGCCTGTTTTTTGAGCGATTTCATTGATGATATCTTTGGTGGGCACACATCGGGCTTCGACATTGATTAGGCCGCCGTCTCCAACCGTCACCTTAAGATGGCCGATGGGTAAGTCCGAGAGACTTGTCGCCAGCGCGGTTTCGCAGAATGCAAAAGCAAGCGGCAACACTGCAATCAAGACTATCCAGGCCAGCCGCCCATCATTTCTCGTCATCATCATGGGGCCTCCTTCCGGAATGTGGATACTACGTTTCTACAGTTTACTATAACGTATCGATTCATATTCCATCAAGCATTCTTTTCCTGTACTATAGCAAATCCAATAAATTCTTGAGAGCCTCTTTGTGCCCTTGTGGCTTTGTGGTGAATCTTTCCGGATCTTTCACCACAAAGACTCGAAGACACCAAGAGTTTACAGCGTATCCCAGCGCGTAGATATTGAGTATATGCATACAGAGTCTTGCGGGAAAATCCACCCTTACCCGGAAAAGAAGACGCGTCCTTTAGGTAAAATATGCCGACTTAGCCTGCATGTCATTTTCCCAATACACGTATCTTGTTTAAATACAACCACTTAAGACCATCCCCTTCCTTGGCATACCGGTTGCTTCTATAACGCTGACGGAGAACTAAGCTCCGGCGCGCCGCTCGAAGGAGCGAAAGGTGCGCCGGAGCGCTCAAGGCGACGCAGGGCCTGCGCCGGGCCCTCTCGCCGAAAACCGCGGACCGAGCCGCGGGCTACCTAAAGAAAGGAGCAAGACGTGCCGGCGTTCTCAGGAGTGGACACGATTGATTTGCTGCAGGCAGGCATGCGTACGGCTCAGATGAACCATCGCTTGATTGCCAACAACATCGCCAACGTGAACACGCCTAATTTCAACCCCGTGCATATGGACTTTCAAGAAACCTTGCGCGCCGTACTCGAGGGGCGGGACCGGTTCTCGCTCCGCAGAACGGATCCACGCCATCTCGACTCTACGCGTAACTTGGTGGATTTTGAACGTCTTGCCGACCGTTCCAAGAACGACTATAATAAGGTCGATCTGGAGGAAGAGATAACCGGTCTAGCGGAAAACGCGGGGCGCTACACACTATATAGTTCGTTGTTGCAAAGCAGATTTGGCCAGTACCGCTCGATGCTAACCAATATACGGTAGTTGACAGCCCTTATGCAACAATATATAGTGTAATTGAGGCAAAGGTGAGCACAACGCGAAAGGTGCGCCATGGCCCTGTTAGATGCAATTTCCGCGCGAGACATCGCGGCGAGCGGGCTTAAAACCCAGCGGATATGCATGAATGTCATCGCAAACAATATTGCGAATGCGCAAACGACCCGCACGCCCGATGGCGGTGGTGCGTTTCGGCGGCAAGTGGCGATTGTACGTGGCGAAGCCCTTGAGCCCACGATTGATCCATCCAAGTATGGGGTGAAGGTTAAGCGTATTGCACAAGATCCATCATCCTTGCGGATGGTGTATAACCCCAGCCACCCCGACGCCAATGCAGAAGGCATGGTGGCGTACCCCAACGTGGATATCGCCATGGAAATGGTGGATATGGTGGTGGCGCAGCGGGCGTATGACGCCAATATCGCCGTCATGCAAACGGATAGGACCATGACGGCGAAAACGTTGGATCTGTTGTCGAGTACATAACGTGTCGAAGAGGTAGGAGGCAAGCGGAATGGCAGACGCGCCGTACATATCAAGCATCGGCAGCGCTCGTATGTCTTCCAGTGAAGTGGATCCGCTGCAGCCTCGCATTGCCCGCACGGAAACGGCATCGGGTGCGAAAAGTTTCAAAGAGCTCCTTACGGAATCCATCGGCGAGGTGCAGCGGCTTCAAAACGAAGCAGATACCAGCATCAAACAAGTAGTGTCTGGCGAGATCAAAGACGTATCCGATGCGGTAGTCGCCGTCGAAAAAGCCGATATGTCGTTCCAAACCATGATGGCCGTTCGGAATAAAATGGTGGCCGCATACGAAGAAATCATGCGGATGCAAGTTTAGGAGCGCATTCGGCCTTGTGGCCGGATGTGTGGGGCGCAAGCCCCGCCACTTTCGCGTAAGGATGCAGGATCGACTGTGAGCGTTCTCCGTCAACTCGCAGCCGGCCCAGCGAGGTGGTGGGAGCCGCGTCCGGCGCGCCAGCGCGGAAAGCAAGCGGGCAAAAGCCCGCTCGATAGCCGTTTGTGGCGTAGTCCGGCGCATGTTCTCATCCCAGGCAGGCCGGCGCAGCAGCACGTCTCTCGGACTCGATGGGACGGTGGGCGGACCCATGGGGCGCCAGCCGTTTCCCGCGCGGAGCGGATAGTTGAATCTCCCAAAAACGCTCACGCCCTGCCGTGGGATTCGACATGGGCTCGGGCACGCTCTATTTCTGATTGGGCGTGCGGCATAGCGCGGCAACACACCGGCTTCCATGCCGGAACAAGCGAGGGATAATCCGTGCTGGAATTCGTGCGCCAATTATGGCTCGGCGCCAAGCAGGCGTGGACCCGCCTGACTGTCAGCGCTCGCATCAATATAGGCCTGGCGGTTTTAGCCACCCTCTCCATCATCGCCGCCCTGGTCATCTCAGGAGCCCAGCCCCAATATGTCAACCTCTACAGCGGGCTTGAAAACGCCGAAGAAGTTGGCAAAATGCAGGCGCTCCTTAAAGAAGAGGGCATCTTGTACAAAATGGCCGATATGGAGACGACCATCCGCGTGCGTGATACCGACGCATCGCGCGCCCGCATGGTCCTCAGCGCCCAAAAACTGCCCACTCGATACGGCCTCAGTAAGGGATGGGAGCTCCTGGACGAAACCAACATGTTCACCAGCCCCGATCAACGGGAAGACAACCGCAAACGGGCCATCCAAGGCGAGCTCCAGCGGCAGCTTAATGAATTGGACTTTATCGAACAATCCGTCGTCTTCATCAATTTCGCAAAAGAGTCGCTGATTAAAAAAAACCAGGCCCCCTCGGAAGCCGCCGTCACCATCACGACAAACCGGCCTCCCACCGAACAGGAAAAGGATGCCATGCTCGGCATCATATCGGCCTTCGGCGGGGCTAATCTCGACCGCAATCATATTACGCTGGTCACCAGCGACGGCATACATCTCAATGGCCCGAAAGACGAAGTGGCCCGCTTGGCCTCGAATAAACAAGACCAAATCAGCAAATGGGAAAGAGAGCGCGAGAAAAAAATTGACGAGGTTTTTCAGAAGATCGGCAAAAAAGCCACGGTGACCGTGAGCGCGAAGCTCGATTTTAGCATAAAAAAAACCCAGGAAGAACGCGTCGAGGAAGGCGCTCCTATCAGCGCCGCGGAAACCACCTCGAATCTGAGCACGGAAGAATCCTTGCCCCAGGGGCCTCCGGGCGTATACGCCAATGCCCCGGAAGGCTCGCCGGGCCCTACATCGACAAAAACCGTCGAAAAAACCAATGAAACCATCACCAACAATGACCCGAGCCGTACTAAAATCGAGACGACAACCGAGCCGGGCGACATCACCGGATATAAAGTTTCCGCGATCATCGATGGCAACTACGAAGCGGCTCTCGATGAAAGTGGAAATCCAACGGGTGAAAAAAAATACATCCCGTTAAATGAAAAAGAAATCAGCGATTACCAGCTCATGATCGCCAACGCCGTAGGCACGGAAGCGAAGCCGGAAGATGTCTTCGTCATGAGCCAGGCCTTCCAGATTGATCAACTGCAAGAAGCGCTGGCCACCACCGAGACCTTCGCCAAACAGCAGCGCTGGAACCAGTATGGCAAATATGGCCTGACCGCGCTGAAAGTGCTCCTGGTGGCTGGATTATTCCTTTATATCCGCAGACTGCTCTTCAAACTGATTACGCCGCCCGTGGTCGAGGTCGAGGAAGAAAAACCTATCGAGATTTCTGGCCCATCACAAGAGGAAATGCGCAAACGCGCCATTGCCGAAGAAGTGGAAAACCTCTCACAACAGCAGCCTGAGATTGTGGCGTCGCTATTGCGCGCCTGGATGAGTGAAAGTGAAGACTAACGGAAAACCAAATAAACCGGACAAACTGGCCAAGCTGGACGGCCGCACGAAGGCCGCCGTATTGTTAGCATGCTTGGGGCCCGCCCCAGCCAGCCGCGTCCTTCAGGCGATGAACGAGGAAGAAATCGAACAGCTCACCCTCGACCTCGCCAGCCTGGGCGCTATCGAGCCCGAAGTGCGCGAAGGCGTCATGGAAGAATTCCACGAAATGATGCTCGCCAACCGCTATGTCACCCAAGGCGGCATCGAGTTCGCGCGGAGCATCCTCGAAACGGCCCTTGGCCCCGAACGGGCGCTCGAAGTCCTCACCCGGCTGCAAAGCAGCCTCCAGGAAGTGCCCTTCGAATTCCTGAAGCGCGCCGACCCCGGCCAGATTGTGAGTTTCATTCAAGATGAGCATCCCCAGACCATCGCCCTTATCATGGCCCATCTCGAACCGCAAATCGCTGGCGTAGTCATCAGCGCGTTATCCCAGGATGTGCGTTCCGAAGTCATCATGCGCATCGCGAATATGGACCGCACGCCGCCCGAAATTGTCCGCGAGGTCGAGCGCGTGCTCGAGCGCAAAATGGCCAGCGTGTTCAGCCAAGGCTTCACCTTCGCGGGCGGCGTCCAGGAAGTCGCCGAAATCCTCAACCGCGTCGAACGCGGCACCGAAAAATCCATCATGGCCGATATCGAAGAGCGCGACCCCGAACTGGCCGACGAAATCTCCCGGCGCATGTTCACCTTCGACGACTTGATCTACGTAGACGATAGCGGCTTCCAGAAGGCCATGCGCGAATTCGAGCAAAAAGACCTGGCGCTCGCCCTCAAAGTGGCCAACGAAGAAGTCACCGCAAAAATTATGCGCAATATGTCGGAACGCGCCCGCGAGCTTATCAAGGAAGAGATGGAATTCATGGGGCCCGTCCGCCTGCGCAACGTCGAAGAAGCCCAACAGAAAATCGTACAAGTCATCCGGCGCCTCGGCGACGCTGGCGAGATCGTCATCCAAGGCCGTGGCGGCGGTTCGGAAGACGAGATTATCGTATAAGCAACCCTGGGCATCTACACTCAAAGTGCTGGTATGGCGAAGATCATAAAAATTGGACAAGCTGCCCCCTCGAACTGCACGCGCTATGAACGCGCGGCGCTCGAGGTGTATATGCCTGCACCCTCAACGCAGCATGACGCCAGCGATGATCCAGGCCACGAGCAAGCCATTGAAGAAATCCGCGCACGCCTCGAGGCCGATAACGCCGAAACCATATCCCAGTTGCGCGCCGATGCGGAACTACAAGTGCGCCAAGCCTACGATGAGGGCATGCGCCGCGGCATCGAAGCCGGCAAATCACAATTTCTAGATTCGGTCGCCACGTTGCAGCAAGCCTTGCAAGATACAGCCGAAAAAATGAAAACGGCCAAGGAAGAAATCGCCCAGAAAATGCAAGATAACATCACGGCCCTCATCAAGGCCGTGGTGAGCCGGGTGCTTAAGCGGGAGGCCTGGGCGGATCCCCAGTCTATTCGGCGCGTGCTGCAAGAAATCCTCGAACACTTATCGGATAAAGAACGCCTCACCATCCATATGAATCCACGGGATGTCGAGATGCTGAACCAAGAGGCCGTAGGTTTCCTGGATAGTTTCGACGGCGTCCATCACAAAGAGATCATTGCAGACGAAGCTATCGCTCCGGGTGGATGCACGGTGGAGACCGCCACCATGTTTGTAGACGCCCAGCTTGACGCCCAATTAACCCATATTTTGGAAAGCATATCGGAAATCGCCGTTGAACCCCCTCAATCTGAATAACCTCGGCAGCGCCGTGGAACGCGTCAAGGACGCCCACACCATTGCCGTGCATGGCAAGGTGACGCAGGTGGTGGGCCTCACCATCGAGGCCACCGGCCCGCCCTTGCGCATCGGCGATTTATGTTATGTCGAGACGCCAAACGATTCCGGCGGTTCAAGCCGCGTGCCTCTCGAAGTCGTGGGTTTTCGTAGTGGCCATTTGCTGCTGATGGCGCTCGGCAATATCGAAGGCGTACGGCCCGGAAGCCCCCTTATCCCCACGAAGCGCCCCCAAACCGTGCGCGTGGGCGTGGACCTTCTCGGCCGCGTGCTGGGCAGCATGGGTGACCCGCTCGATAATGGCCCTCTCATTCGCGGCTCAGCGGAAATGCCGCTGCGCGCCCAAGCGCCCCCAGCCCTTTCCCGAAAACGCATCACCGAGCCTATCGCCACCGGCATCCGGTCCATCGACGCCTGCATCACTTGCGGCAAAGGCCAGCGTCTCGGCATCATGGCCGGCAGCGGCGTAGGCAAGAGCAAAACCCTCGGAATGATGGCGCGCAACACCAACGCGGATATTAATGTCATCGCTCTCATCGGCGAGCGTGGGCGCGAAGTGCGCGAGTTTATCGAGGGCGATCTAGGCACTGAAGGCCTGGCGCGTTCGATAGTCATTGTAGCCACCTCGGACGAGCCTGCGCTGTTGCGCATCCGAGGCGCGTATGTAGCCACCGCCATCTCGGAATGGTTCCGCGAGCAAGGCGCGGATGTCATGCTCATGATGGACTCCGTGACCCGGTTCGCCATGGCCCAGCGTGAAGTAGGGCTGGCCGTGGGCGAACCGCCCACCACGCGCGGCTATCCGCCATCGGTGTATGCGCTGCTTCCGAAACTCCTCGAACGGGCAGGATCTTCCGCCGTTGGAACCATCACGGGCATATACACCGTGCTCGTCGAATCCGACGACATGAACGACCCCATCGGCGACGCCGTACGCAGTATTCTGGATGGCCATATCGTGCTGTCGCGCGATCTCGCTTCACGCAACCATTACCCCGCCGTGGATGTCTTGCAGAGCATCAGCCGGTGCATGGTGGATGTCACCGTGGATGAACACCGCCGCCTCGCGGGCGAAATACGCAGCATACTGGCTACCTACCGCGACGCGGAGGATTTGGTGAATATAGGAGCGTACGCCCACGGCAGCAACAAGGAGATTGACAAGGCGCTGCGCATCATGCCGGGAATTCGGGCTTTTCTCAAGCAAGGCCTGAAAGATCGGGCGCCGTTTGAACAGCTTTTGAACCAAATGACGCGGGCGTTGCAGGGGTAAAAACCGATGCCGGTCCGAAAACAATTTCGATATGCCACCTTGCTTCGGGTGCGGGAGCTTCAAGAAAACCAAAAGGCCCAGGAGCTTGCCCAAACACGCCTGGCCCTTCAGCGCGCGGCGGAAGAGCGTCAAAACATCGAAGCCGAACAATTCCATACGCTCGTTGAAGCCTCCGCCGCCACGAGCGAGCAATTCGACGCCAGCCACGTGGGGCGCTATTACCTATATGAACGGCATCTCGCCCGGCGGGCAGTCGAGAAAGACTCGGAGATCGCAGTACTCCGAAAACAAGAAGAACAACGCCGCCGCACTCTCGAAAAAGCCAGCCGCGCCAAGCACATTGTAGAACGCCTGAAAGAACGCCATATCAACGAACTGCAAGCGTTTATCGCGGGGGAAGAACAGAAAGCATCCGATGAAGTCGCCGTGAACCGCTCGGCGGCGGCTCGGGAAAGGAGCCGGGAATCGTGAAGTTCACCCTCCTAATAGGCCTTATTTTCTTGCTGGCCTTTGTGGGCACTATCGTGGGTGTTTTATCCGCCACGGGCCAACTGAATAAAGAAACCTTTCAGAAATTGCTCCCAGGCCAGAAACCCGAAACAGTGGCCGCGGAAGAGCCAAAAGAAGATGACCTCAGTGTGTATTCGCGCGAAATGAAAGAGCAAAAACGCGTGCTCGAAGAAAAACAAAAACAGGTGCAAGAACGCGAACAACGCCTGGTGACTGTACAGACCGACATCGAACGCCTATTAGGCAAATTTGAAGCGGCCAATGCCGCATCCCAGCCACCTCCTGTGGATCAAAAAACCAAAGAAAATGAAATCGCGGGCCTCAAACGAATGGCGGACACCCTCGTCGCCATGGACGACAGCAAAGCGGCGGCTATTTTGCAGACCTATCTGCCCGACCGGGCGCGGGAGGCGGCCAAGCTGCTCAATTCACTCCCAGACGAAAAAAAACGGGCGCGCATTCTCAGCAAGATTGATGAGCCGAAGCTGCAAGCAACGCTCCTCGAAGAACTGAAAAATCTCGAACAATAATCCCTCCCTCGTCGTAACATGGCCGCCCCAGCCATGCCAAGAATACTCAGACCAATCCATCGTTGTATTTCCATCACACCCCATCCGCGCATGAACGGAGTGCGCATCGAAACCGTTCTCACCATCTACCTGGAAAGGAGGTGAAACAAGTGCAAATCACGTCATTACTAATGCCTGGAATTGCTGCGGCGTCTGGCGGTTCAACCAAGAACTCGCTAGACACCACAGGAAAAGCAGGGCAATTCCTCTCCGAGTTGATGGCCTTGCTTGGACCAGAGCAAACACAACCGGCAACCGCTTTAGCCAATTCCACCACATCCCTGGAATTGGCCGGTTTTTCACAAGAAGTGAACCATGCGCTAGAGGCTATTGTGGCGGAAGCCGCAGCGAACCCGGAAGGCATGCCGGAAGAGCAGGCCGCCGCATTATGGGAGCAACTGCTTGATGCCGCGGGCATCGAATCATGCGGCGCGGAAGAAACAAGCGCCTCGGCGTTGGTTTCAGCACTAGCCAAAGCATTATCAAGTTCTCAGCCATCCAGTCCCGAGGCGGAACAACAAGAAGCAGCCAGTTCCACCGAGTCAAAAGAACCGATGGGCCGGGAGCAGTTCGAAGCGCTTCTCGCACAAGTGGTTCAAACCGCATCCGCCCTGCCAGTCATGCCGGCGGCGGAATCACTTCAGAATGCCAGCGCAATGGAGGATTCCGGGCTGGCGGAAACCGGCGGCACTTCACGGCAGTTGGCTCAGTTGGCGGCAGTATTGCCGTCCAGCTCATCAAGCCCGGACGGTGTCAATCGGCTGCCATCACCTATAGCAACAGAAACAAGCGCGGTGAATACGTCCGCAAAATATTCCCCGGTATATCCAACAAAAGCCTCCAACACGGAAACGGTAATTGCAGCATTTCAGCAAACGCCGGTTGAAACAGGCACGCCAGCAAGCATACCGGTGAAAACGGATGCAACTGCAAGCGCGCCCGTGCAAAAGGCTGAATCCACAGTAAAATATACGGTGGCAACGCCTTCCGCAAACGCGGCAACTCCCGTAGCAAATACAGATGCAACTGCAAACACGCCCGTGCAAAAGACTGAATCCACAGTGAAATATGCGGTAACAACGCCTTCCGCAAACGCGGCAACTCCCGTAGCAAATACAGATGCAACTGCAAACACGCCAGTGCAAAAGGCTGAATCCACAGTAAAATATACGGTAGCAACGCCTTCCGTAAATGCGGCAACTCCCGTAGCAAATACAGATGCAACAGCCAGCACGCCCGTGCAAAAGGCTGAATCCACAGTAAAATATACGGTAGCAACGCCTTCCGTAAACGCGGCAACTCCCGCAGCAAATACAGATGCAACTGCCAGCACGCCCGTGCAAAAGGCTGAATCCACAGTGAAATATGCAGTAACAACGCCTGCTGCAAACGCGGCAACTCCCGCAGCAGACACAGATGCAACAGCCAGCACGCCCGTGCAAAAGACTGAATCCACAGTGAAATATGCAGTAACAACGCCTGCTGCAAACGCGGCAACTCCCGTGGCAGATACAGAAGCTTCAATGGTTGCGGAACAAAATAGCGTTGAATCCGCCGTAGCGCTCCCCAAAATAGCAACTGAAGCAACTGTAGCAGCAACAAGAGCAACAGTGAAGGAATCCACTCCCGCTGAAGAAGCAGTCTATATCCAGCAAGACTCCTCCACGGTTGAAATCGTGAATGCAACTGCGCCGGAGCCTACAGCACAAAAAGAAGCCATCCCTGCCAGTTCCGCACCAAATAGCACGCAACCTGCGGCACAGGGGCAGAATACTGGCGAGGCTGTTCCAAAAGCTCTTGAAGAGGTAAAATCAGCGCACCAAACCGTTGAAACCAAAATCGAGGCCACCGGCGCTACGCCCAAGGTGGCGGACACGCCTTCCGCTGCTAAGGAGCCTGATGCGGCTTCATCAACCCCTAGCGGTGCTGAAAAAACCGTTCTCCCAACACTCTCCAGCGAGCAAACACCGCCGCCCGCCCGCAGCACAGCTCAATCCACGATTGTGCAAATGGCGGATGATCTGGCGCAGCCGGAGACGGTGGAGACGGCGGTGGCAGTAAAAATGCCTGCGGAATCTCAGAAACCACTGGCCAGCAACGCTAGTTATATTGTCGAAAACGACATGGCGGCAGAAACCGAAAATGTAACCTTTGAAGTAACAGGGGAAACCGCCACGGCAAATGCCCAATCCAAGAGTTCAGATACGGGCTCATCACTTACAGAGGAAGCCGCGCCATCAAGCAATACAACAGACTCTTCCGAAACGCTTGATAACGCCGTCCCAGAAGAGGCAAATGAGAGCAGCGTGCGCATCTTGCCAAAAAGCCGGGCTCAATACGAACTAGAATCGACTGAGCCAAGCAAGCAGACCGCGCCTATTACCCAAGCAGGAGCGGTTGCAGGCCAATCCATGGACGCCTCCGCAAGCCCGGAAGCGTCTGCATCAACTGCCGCAATGCAACAAGCGCCGCCTTCGCAAATAGAGGTGCGCACCTCTACTATTCAAACCAGCGTCCCTGCGGCTGCTCCCATTATCGAACACGCCACACTGGAAACACTGGGCGATACGGCCATTCGCAGCATACGCCTCACGGCTCCGGACGGCGAACAAACCATCACGGTGCGGCTGTCGCCCGCTTCTCTGGGAGAAGTCCGCATCGAAGTGACGCACTCGCAGGACTCCATGAACATCCGCCTAGCTTCCTCGAATGCGGGCGTTCGAGAGCTCCTCGAAGCGCAGGCCCCTCACCTTCGCCAGAATCTGGCGCTGGATGGCATCGATAAGACAAACGTCTCGGTGTCCGCCCAGATGAGTTCCGGGCAAGACACATCAGGCTCGATGGGCCGCCAAGGCTCTCCCGCAACGCCCCAATCCATGCCTGCACACACGCGCCCCTTTTATTCAGAAGCGCAAACCAATTCCTCACCGCGCACGGCGCGCGGCAGCCGCCATGAAGGCGCGCTCAATGTCTTCGTATAACTAGACGCCTCAGATTTCATCAGAAATCCGGCGTCTCTGGAAAGGAAAGGAACATGCCATGAATGCACTAGTGCAATTCCGCTCCAATGTGGCCGGCACGCTAAGCCCCACTTCACGAGAGCGGCAAGAAGTCCAACAGAAGCTCTTGGCAAACATGAACGCCACATTGCGAGGCTTGCAGGGCAAAAAGCCTGAAACCGAGGAAGTCCTTTCTGAAGAAGCAAAAAAGAGCCTCTCCAGGACAAATAGTTCCTCTTCATCAAGTACATCCGGAACAAAAAGTACATCCGAGACAAAAAGTACGGATTCCGACACGGACACCACATCAACAACAAGCACAAACACAGAACTAGGGAAAGATGAATTCCTCCAGCTTCTCGTGACGCAGATGCAATACCAAGATCCGCTAGATCCGGTGAGTAATGAGGATATGATCGCCAATCTGGCCCAATTCTCCGCGCTCGAACAAATGACCAACCTCAATGAGAGCTTTGAAGAGTTGTCCGCCACGATGACCCAGCAAAATCTAGTAAGCGCCAGTAATCTGATTGGAAAAAACATTTATGGAACGGATACGGAGGGAGAAACCGTCAACGGCGAAGTGGAGAGCATTTATTTATCTGATGGTGTGGCGTACGCCTGCGTAGGCGAACAAGCCATCGCCGTGGACGATATTCAACTGATCGAGTAAGCCTATGGTCGCTCAAATACAACTCGAATCCAAGAACATCCGGGATAACGCCTCCCGGACTCCAACAGGAAACCGGTCTGCGCCCAAAGGCGTTTCGTTCTCGAGCGTCCTCGGCGAGGCTATGCCCTCGGATACTCCAGATACGAATAACAGGGAGAGCATCCGTTTCTCCGCCCATGCCGCCGCGCGCATGGTGCAGCGCAGCATCGCCCTCGACGCCAGCGACCATGCCGACATTGCAAGGGCGCTGGATGAAGCCGCGGCCAAAGGCTCGAAAGAATCGCTGCTCATCATGGACGGCTTGTCGCTGGTGGCCAGCGTGCCCAACAGAACCATCATAACGGCCGTGCCACGCGGTGAAACCGCGGATACGGTCTTCACGAACATCGACAGCGCCGTCGTGGTCGCAAAAGCGTCCACGGCAACAGAAACAATGGAATGAACCGCCGGACCCCCACGGGGGAGGCTTAAGCACCGCTGAATGACCGATGCGGCGCATGGAGGAAATCAGAATGGGAACAGCATTATTTACGGGCTTATCGGGCTTGCAAGCCCATCAACAAAGCCTTGATGTCATCGCGAATAACATCGCCAATGTCAACACGACCGGCTATCGCAGCTCGAGTGTCCAATTCGAAGACGTGTTCTACCAGACCCTTCAAGGAGCCAGCGGCGCGTCCGGGACCAATGGCGGCACCAATGCCATACAAGTGGGCCTCGGCGTAAAAACTGGCTCGATCAGCACCGATTTCAATAACGGCTCCTACAACACCACCGGCACCAGCACCGACCTCGCTATTGAAGGCAATGGCTTTTTCGTGCTTAGCGACGGCGGCTCGCTCACTTACACCCGCGATGGTTCATTCGAAGTGAATTCACAAGGCTATCTCATTGAGCCTTCCACGGGGCAGTATGTCCAGGGCTATCTGGCCGACGAAAACGGGGTGATCGACACCGCATCGGGCATCACCAACATCAAGATTCCCGTTGGCGGCGCAGCTATTGTCGAAGCCACCTCCAATGTAGACTTCACTGGAAACTTGGATTCAGATGCGGATGTCGGCACGGTCGTCGAACGGACAGTCCAAGTATATGACTCACTCGGTACGGAACGGGAAGTCACGTTGATGCTCGTAAAGGCGCCTGAAACCAATGAATGGACCTGGAAAGCCGCCAGTGGCGACCAAGCGGACTTTGTGGGCAACCTGGATGCGGACGCCGCCGTGGGCGACACCGTCGAACGCTCCGTCGAAGTGACCGACTCCGAAGGCACCACACGCTCCGTGATCCTCACCTTCACAAAGACCGCCGCGGATACTTGGAGTTATGCCACATCGAGCGCTGATTCCACCTCCAGCATTACCGGCAGCGGGACAGTGACCTTTGATTCCACATCGCCTTCGAATGGCCGCATCTCGGGCACAACGACTGGCACGGTGGATATCACGTTCACGGATGGTTCCACATTAAACATGGACATGGATTTCTCGCTCATGACACAAGTGGCGTCCGACACCAATCTTACCGCCTATGACCCGCCCGCCGTTTCGGATACGGATATTAGCTCGATAGTGGCTGGCGGCACCTTGCGTTTTGGCACGGACGGCCAAATCCTCTCGGGCGGCACGGGCAATGTTTCGGTTGATTTCGTGGATACTAGCGCCTCTGTTCCCACAGATCCGCTGCTATTCACCTTCGACTTTGGTGATTTGACACAGCTTTCGGGCACAAGCGACGCCGACGTGTTCTCCCAAAACGGCTATCCTCGCGGCGTTTTGGAGAGCTATGATTTCGCGAGTGACGGCACCATCAACGCTGTTTACTCGAACGGCCTTACCCGCGTAGTCGGGCAAGTCGCCACGGCCACCTTCTCGAATAATGGCGGGCTGGTCCGAACGGGCGACAACCAATTCGCGGAAACAAGCGCCTCAGGCCTAGCCCAAATCGGCCTGCCCAGCACGGGTGGGCGCGGCTCCATCGCTGGCGGCACGCTCGAAAGCTCGAATGTGGACCTGGCCACGGAGTTTAGCAACCTTATCCTCACCCAGCGCGGCTATCAGGCAAACGCCCGCACCATCACAACCGCCGATACGCTGCTGCAAGAAGCCGTCAATTTGGTCCGGTAATTCACATACAGATTCGGCTTTCAAGCCGGGAGGCAGCCGCCTCCCGGCTTTTTTATTTTAAACGTTAACCTACAGTCATTCGGAACGTTGTGGCGGCGGAAGCGAGATGTTAGAATGGCCAACATGATGGCAGGGGATGAAGCTCCAGTTCTGATACGAGGTTATAGCACACATGGATATCGCAACACTTATCGGTTTAGTCGCAGGGGTGGGCTTAATCGTATCAGCCATTATAATGGGCGGTTCGCCGTTAATTTTCTTTGATGTTCCTTCTATTCTGATTACCTGTGGAGGCACCCTTGCCGTAACGCTCATAAACTATCCCTTATCCGATTTGCTCAATGTGTTAGCTTCCGTTAAAAATGCATTCCTCCAGAGGGAGCTGGCTCCTCAACAAGTCATTGAGAAACTGGTTCAATTCGCCACAATCGCCCGGCGAGAAGGCATACTTGCCCTAGAAAGCCACGCAAGCAATGCGGGAGATCCCTTTCTCGAAAATAGCATCCAGCTCGCCATTGATGGCACCGCCCCCGAGCTGATCAAGGACATATTAACCACGGAACTCGCCTTCATGGAGGATCGGCACGCCATGGGGCAATCCATCCTTATCGCCATGGGCACTTATGCGCCCGCATTCGGCATGATCGGCACGCTGATCGGTCTTATTCAAATGCTTGTCTCACTGAATGACCCTTCTTCCATCGGCGCAGGCATGGCCACCGCCATGATCACCACCTTATACGGCTCCCTCATTGCAAATGTGTTCTGTTTGCCCGCCGCTGGCAAACTCAAAATCCGAACAAGCAATGAATTGCTTCTTAAAGAAGTCATCATCGAAGGTATATTATCCATTCAATCCGGAGATAATCCCCGGGTGGTCGAGCAAAAACTGAAAGCCTTCGTGGCGCCATCAATTCGGGCGCGCATTCACATCGGCAAGTGAGGCGCTGAGTATGGGGGAGCGGAAAAAAAAGGAACAAGCCCAGCCTGAAGGCGCGCCAGGGTGGATGGTGACCTATGGCGATATGATGGGCCTTTTGCTCACCTTCTTCATCTTACTGCTCTCCTTCTCCTCCATAAACGAGAAAGAGTTTCAAGAGGCCCTTTCTTCTCTGCGCGGCGCACTGGGCGTGCTCCCAGGAGGGCTCGGGCTTCTCACCTCGCCGCCTAGCGCCAAGCAATCGCGTATCACTAAGGAAGATATGCAGCGCATGGCCCGCGACCTCCAGAAAATGCTTGACGTAAAGGCGTTAGCAGGCGAAATTAAGGTCGGCATGGATAATGAGCAAGGCGGTGTGCTGATTAGCCTTCCCAGCAATGTCCTTTTTGATACCAGCAGCGCCGTGTTGCTCCCGGAAGCCAGCAGTATCCTCAACCAAGTTGCATCGGTATTATCACCAGCCCCTGGGGCCTTTATTGAGGTGCGGGGGCATACCGACAATCGCCCATTGCGAAATGCCCCTCAATTCAACGATAATTTAGATTTGAGCTATAATCGGGCAAAAGCAGTGATGTCATTTTTGGCCAGTTCGGAAAAACTCAAACAAGATGCGTTTGAGACCATCGCCTGTGGCGACTCGCAGCCTATCGCCACGAACGAGACCGAGGAAGGGCGGCAAAAAAACCGGCGCGTCGATTTGTTCATTCGGGGTGAATTTCCGGGTGAGATGAAAAAACAGATAGAAGATAGCGTCAACCAATTGGGCGGCGGCGAGGCCCCTAAAGGCCCCCCGCCCATTGATATCGATATTGGAACCAACGCCAACGAAATAAGGTAGGACAGCATGTCAGAAGAACCAGCATCCAAAAAGAAATCCTCTTCGCTTGTTCGCCTGCTCATCATGATTGGATCCGCAGGGCTCGCGGCGGCTATTGTAGCGCTGCTATTGTACAAAATGGTGCTGGCGCCCATGCTATCAGATAAACCAAAAGAACCTGATCCTGCGCTGTCGGAGTTTCCACCTACCGCCGTGTGGATAGACTTTGATTCGGCCAGCACCACGGCGGTTATGCCGCCAGGCAGCAATCTGCCCGCCTCGTTGGTCATGTACGCCGTTTCGTTTTACTGCTCCAACCAAGCAACCGCTGATCTTATCACCAACAATAAAGCTTGGTTTGTGGATGAGCTTCGCGAACTCCACAGCCACCATACCCGCGAACAGCTTGATGATCCGATGCTGCTTAAAAACATCCAAAAGCAAGCATTATTACGCTGTAGCGAAATACTGGATCAAATCCAGGGCGGCAAAAATCCCGAAAACCGCATCCTAAAAGTCACACACAAAGAATTCCTGGCGGTTGATCAATAGAGAGCAATGGAAACAACGACGTGAGAGAGATAAATCCTGATAAAAAAAGCAGTCAGACCATCAGCGGCTCTCAAGCCATGCCAGACCTCGATAACACGCTCGTTGCCGGCCCGCCGCAACAGCATTTGAATATCGAGGATTTGGGGCAAGTGTGCCTCCAGATTGCCGCGGATCTCGGCCAATCCCTCATGTTTGTACGCGACATACTGGAGCTCAAACGAGGTTCCATTATACAGCTCGATAAACTGGCCGGAGAGATGAGCGACATTTATATCAATGGGCTTCCCCTCGCCAGAGGGGAAGTGGTTGTCATCGGCGATACGCTGCACGTGCGTATCGGGGAAATCATTGGCACCGAAGACAAGGCAGAAGAAACGGAAGAAGAAGAGGATGAGGACGAGGATTATTAGCATCGCGGCGTTAGCCTGGCTAGTTTTTATTGCTGCATTCGCCCAAGGCGTTATGGCTCAAGAGGAAACGCCTGCGCCTCTCCCGCCTGCTTCTCCACAAGAAGCCGTCGGCTCTTCATCCGAACTGGAACAAACCGAGACGCCGCCTGTCCCCGATATAGACGGGAAGAGCCTCAAAGACACCATGGAACGCGAAGCCGCCAAAATGAATGCGGTGCGCGAGGAAATACGCAACGGCCAGAACCGAGGCGGGAACGCCGCCGCCACCGAGCAGAACGCGCCGCAAAGTTCCACGCGGGGTTTTCTACAATGGCTAGGCGCATTTTTGATTGTACTGGCGATGATCGTCTTATCCGGTTACGGCATACGCCTGGCCAGCCGTTTCGCGCCCCGCCTTATGGGCGGGCGTTCAGCCCTGCTGGGCGGTATGCGCTTAGGCCAAGTGATCGGACGGATTTACCTTGAACCGCGCGCCAGCCTCCACTTTGTCCGAACCGGCGGACGGGTGCTCGTGATTGGCGTCACCCAATCCCATATATCGCTCGTCTCTGAATTCGAAGCGTCCTCCTATGAAGCAGAATCGTTGAATGAGCCAGCGCCTACGAACATCTCTGAAGCCGTGCCGCCAACAGAAAACCGTTCGGAAAGCCCCGCCCCTTCCACACCGGGCGCTCCGAGTTTCCTGTCATTTTTACTTGGCCGCGTAAAGGCCCACGACACGCCGCAACCAGCGCCCCGTTCCCTCGATGATGCGGACATCACGGCGCTTCGCGGCGATATTAAGCGCCTTCAACAATACCTCAAGGACACATCTGGTGGTGATTCAAACTCGTAGCGCCCTATCCGCCCTATTGCTGGCGCTTCTAGTGGCGCTTTTCTTCCTGGCCAGCGCATCCGCCTACGCCCAAGCGGAAGGCCAGCCCCCTGCGCCTCCTGGCGCGGATGCGATTCGTGGCGCCCTTACGGGATTGCAGGACGCGACGCAGCCGGATCGAATCGAGGGGACGCTGCTCGTTTTTCTGATCCTGACAGTCTTATCCCTGGCTCCCGCCATACTCATAATGACCACGTCATTCACGCGCATCATCGTGGTGCTGGGATTTTTACGCCAGGCCATGGGCACCCAGCAATCTCCGCCGAACCAAGTGCTCGTGGGGCTTGCGCTTTTTCTGACGTTTTTTATCATGGGCCCCACCTACCAGCAAGTGTATGATAATGCGGTCACGCCATACATGAATAAAGAGATTGGCTATCAAGATGCGGTGCGGGCAGGGCTTGAGCCCATACGGGATTTCATGTTCCGGCAAGTACGCGAAAAAGACCTCGCCTTGTTCATTAACATCGCTAAAATTGATGTGACGGACGATTATGCGTTTGAAGACATTCCCACCACCGTGCTCATGCCCGCTTTCATGGTGAGCGAACTCAGTAAGGCGTTTTGGATCGGATTCCGCATTTACATTCCATTCCTGGTAATTGACATGGTGGTCGCCAGCACGCTAATGGCCATGGGCATGATGATGCTTCCCCCCATATTCGTGTCACTCCCGTTCAAGATTATCGTGTTCGTCCTGGCGGATGGGTGGCATCTCATCATCGGCCAATTGGTGCAAGGATTCGCGTGATACTGCATCGAAAGCAAAAGCGGCTCAGCTTGTGCGAACCATCTCGAAAGTAATGCGCAAGCTGAACGGGCCTACTTCCGAGATGAAAGGCACCTCGATTTCGGTCGAATGCGACGGATGCTCAACTCCATAATGGGCGCCCGTGATCACCGTGGGCAAGCTCAGATCGATAGTTCCAATACCTTGGCTGGCCGAGAATTTCGCCTTGGCCCCGCCTGCGATAATATTCACGATCTCTGATATGGCGTCCAACACCTCTTCATCCACCTGGGCCATGGAAGTGGACAGCAAGCGCCCCGCCAAAGCAAGCGCCGTGCTCTCTGGAAGCGTAAGCGCAACGGTTCCCCGGGCTGGCCCACTCCAGCCAATGAGCGCGGTCACCTGGCTCGGTTCGCCTTCTCCTTCCGCGATAGCCGCTTTTCCCCGGGATACTTTAGCTCCGAGCATCGTCGAGAACAATTCATATACCGACTCGATGAATGGATTTATATATTCCACTTTCATCATGCGTGCAGGCCCCTTCTTGCAGAATCCCAGGACAATTAGGCGGCAAACCCTTCTATCCGGCCTTATCGCCTGTCCTTTTTAACGGCCACCGAATCCAGGCCATATTACTCCAAATCAGAAGGCAAAAAGAAATTTCATTAGCATTCGGAAATGAGAAACCATCCGCATAAAAGGAATACAAGGCGATATGGTGAACTCGGCGGATCTTGCTAAAACGAAACGAATAATGAACGCACATCCGCAAAGCGAATTTGCTCGGTTGACGGTTCTAAATTCTCCGATAAAAACTCACGTTTTTTCGATTCGGGCAACTCACGCAGCGCGGCTGGATCCTGATCAGATTTTCCCCAGTGCCATAATTCGACAATCTGGCACGCACTCCCGCTGTAGCGTGTGCTGAGCTCGATAACGAAAAGCGAATCCAGACTGCGGATATATAGCTCGCCCAAGGCTACCGATACATCCTGGCCTTCCGTACCTGGTTCAAGCGCACGCGCACGTACACCCGCAAACGCCACCGGCAACGCAGAAGCCCAATCAATACCCGCGTTCGTTAAATCCTCCCGCACGGTCTGGAGCATCCTCAAATGCATCTCACGCGTATCCGGGGATAACGCAGGCGGCTCGGAGCCGTTTGAAGCAGGTGAAACATCATCAAAGAAAAGATTCGCAGCGACAGGAAGGTTATTCGATTGCAGCGCTTTCCACAATTCACGATTTGTTTCGAGTAATTCCCTTTTTTCAGGATCAAAACTCAAAAATGAAGGCCAGGAGACATGCCCCCATAATAGATATCCGGCGGCTATAGCCGCCAAAAAGACTAAACCCAGCATCCAGCGAGGAAATACCGCGTTCTTCTTAAAACGCCGGGTGCGCCCACCGAGAAGAGCGGATAATTCAGGTTCAAATTCTATGCGTCGGGATCTGCGCATGGCCTGCCAATTTCGATTCGTTCGAGAGACAAAAAGAGAGCCGCAGCGATTCTCCTTCCACTACGGCTCATACGATTCATTGCCAGCATTTTGCCAATAGGCAATTGCTGTAGCGGATAATGCAACCCATCCTGCTAGTCATCAGGAATCGTCGCGAAAATCCGATTTCGGGCTGTTGTAACCCACGGTCGGTAAACCGATAGGGGCTTTGTATTGGCTGGTATCGCATGCCGCCTTCGCAGGCACCATTTTTGCAATTGCCACTACATGCTTCATTGTTTGCGGCCTCCTTATGTAAAGCGGACGCCCATTGCATCCACCCACGTTCTAGCGAATCTCGTCCGGAAACACGGTAACCAGGCCCGCTTTTTCCGCCACCGAGGCGATTCCGATAGCGATATCGCCGAGCGTATTCGCACCAAGCGTGCCCATGAACGGCCCGCCCCACGAATTGCCAACTTGACCCCAACTGCCTTTATTCAGAACCTGCGCCTTCGCAGGAACCGAGGACTTCTTGGTCACATGTGTAATGTGCTTCATTGGTCTTCACCTCCTTGCACAGATAACTTATGGTTTCTCAATGTCGTACGGGACGGCCCAGGGCCGCCCCGCGCACGCTGTGACTAGTAAATATCCTCAGGATCCAAAGAGCCGTCGTGGTTCCAAAGGTCGCTGAGATAATCACTCTTGTCGATTGCTTCCAACGCAAGAGTAAAAATGTTAGCGCGGGCCGGAATGGCCTTCTCGTTTACCGGTTTGATGTGTTTCATCTGCCGATTCCTTTCGCGGAATACTGTACTTGGCCAGCTTTTCCCACTTCAATTGGTTGTGCTCTATTCAAGGAGAGCCCAGGGATGGCCAGCGATGCGTTTACCCCTAGTCTCTTCTTCCGCACTACGGCTCAGCCTACTCAGCTGATTCCGTGTTTACTTCTGAAGATAATTGTCCAACTGCAACGAAAGCCATTCGCTCTGCTGATTGGTAATCGCTGTAAAGCCGATGAGGTCTTTCAGTTGAACCCATGCGACCTCTTCCGCCTTGGCAGGCTTCACCGCCGACATCATGTGGATGTGCTTCATTCTACGTTCACCTCCCTTCTCCTTCCGACTTGTGTTGACTTAGCTCTCCGAACCGCTATTGCCTCTTGCGTTGCCGCAAGCTACAACCGAATGGACTCTATTGTGAACTATTTCTATTGTTGACGCAAGTAACAGATTATCCATTTGCCTCGCAGGCCGCCAGGCCGCGCCGGTGTTTCTATTCTTATTGTTCATTGGACTGCGCCTGGATTATCTAGCTTACGGAACTTGCGCCGGATCGGAACGCCTCTAGCATGGACCGATGCCCATTCTCTAACACTTGATCCGCATACGAGTTGAACAGGCTTAGATCGGTTACAGACGCATAAAACGCATCCACGCTTTCCACAAACGCATTGAGCGATTCCAAACTGCTGACAAGCTCCACTGCCTCAGTGGCCAGAGTCTGCAATCCATCCATTGACCCAAGCAAGGTATATACTTGAGACATCAGCGTGATGGCTGCTTGTTCCATATCCAGCCCTGCAAGGCGTTCCGGTACAAGCGTTTCCCCATTATTCAACTGCTCGCCAAGCCGTTGGACAGACTGATAGAGCTCTTCCGCAGTGCTTGAATCGCCTGCCGACTCAAAAGATTGGCCATATTGTAACAGATTATATCCTAATTGGCAAAGAAATTCATACTGTTTACCCCCCGCAGTCAAAGCAGCCAGCATCCGCGCCGTATCAATGTCCAATCCGCTGGCGAGAAGCGCTTCCACGGTGTAGCGCGCGGAGTCGAGCCCGTACGCCGTCGCGGAATCGAGCTGGCGGGCCTGGGCGAGTAATTCAAGCGCCCCTTGTACGTCTCCAGCTTCCAACAGCATGCGCGCCTGCAAGTAATACGATAACGCATTATCCGGGTCCAGCGCGCTCAAGGTTTCCAAGCTTTTCTGCGTGACTTCCGGCGCTTGTTTTGATTCCTGTTGGGCGCGGGCCAGGGCGAATTGGGCGGCGGGCTGGTCTTTGAGGTAGCCGATAACGGCATACATCGCCGCTGCCTGCTCAGAAGAAGGCAATGACGCCGCCGCCGCGATGACCGCCCCGGCAGGCGCTTGCCCCCCATCTATAAGGGACCGGGCCTCATTCGCCGTCAGAGCCGCCCACTGCTGTATTTGACGCCGCGAAACGGGATCAGAACCCCATTTGCGCGCCGCATCAGCCACTTGCGTGAACGTCAAGGCGCTCATATCGGGCTCAGGAACCTCTTCCAATATAGTGTTCGGCTCAGACAAATACGGCCTGTGCAGGTTTTCATATGCTTCTGAGAGGCCCGCCAGCACGTCTTGAGGATTATGGCTGCCATGTACATTGCTTGCCATCTCTTTTGGCGCGCCTAGCTCTCCATCCGGCATCAGGCTTGCAATGAATCCAGCCGCCATGAGAATAGAAGCCGCCGCCGCCAGGCTGGCCCAGGAGAGGATTCTCGCACGGCGCGAGATTAAGCGGGCGCGAAAAGAAACTCGAGGCTCCGCATGTGCTTCCCCTGCAATCGCGCGCATTACAGAATCGGTTATATCGATTTTCGGCAGTGTCTGCTTATAAGAACAGGCAAGCCCGGTTAAGCCGTTCGCCACCTCTTCCACCCAAGCTTTTTCCGCGTCCAAGGCCGAAGCATGCGGGCTCGTTTCAAGGGCGTCTTGTTCATCCCAAGGCGAGGCCTGGCCTAAAGCTATATCCGCCAAACGGGAATAGTCCACGCCAAATTCCGTCTCCTCGCGCAAAGCGGCCATCGCCACTACGTTATCAGCGAGGTTCATTTCGGGAAGATCGCGTTCATAAGCGTCTTTTAACACGCGGGCATCTTCAAAAAGCTGCTTTAACCAGGCATAATCCGCCTGCATCTCTTCTGATTGGCGCAGTTTCTCCTCGAAGGCGCGGCATTGCCCACCTTCAAAGCGCGCCCATGAGATGCGCGGCGAGTTCCTCGAAATAATTGTCCCCAGTCGTATTCATCACAAATTCTGCTTCGCCCCGGCGTACCGGTCGCGAAGCCCTTTCAAAATCCGGTGAAGCCGTGTGCGCACGGCCCCTTCCGTCCCCCCCACTATATCGGCAATCTCACGCGCCGAAAGCTGTTCAAAAAAGCGCAACACCACGATTTCACGTGACTCCGCATCCAGGCTTTCGATGGCGGCGGCGAGCATTTCCCTCGCGCTCCTGCGCCATGAGTTCCGTGTCCGGAGCGCTGCTGGCCATACCCAGCGGCTCTTCCCTATTCGTATGAGCGGCGGCCACATATTCCTCGAACGATTCCATGGGAACCGTTTTTCGCCGCTTGATCTCATTCAAGCACAAATTACGCGCGATGCACAAGGAGCCATGGGCGGAACTTCCGGGCGCTATCAAAGCGCCCCCGGGCCACATACACCCGTATGAATGTTTCCTGCGCCATCTCGCGAGCCAGCTCCACATCTTTTACATAATGCACACAAAACCGGAAAATATCGTTCTGATATATGCGCACCAGCTCAGCCAGCGCCGCGGAGTCGCCATCCCGCAATTGAGACATAAGCTCTTCGTCTGTTCGTACAGGGAGAGTCACTTGCTGCCTCCGCTGGGCGTACAGACATTTCGGCGCGGCCCTCTTGCGCATATCCAGTCCACTTGATGTAATCTACAAGCAAATAGGCAAAACATCACAAAAACATGCTCCTGATTGCTTCTTGTGCAGGCTATTTCATGGGAAAACGCCTGGATAGGGCAGCCATTTCCGCACAACAAACCGCAAGGCCAGTATAACGAAACAAACGCCGGAATGGCTAGGCTATAAACAAAAACGCGTGCCAGGACCGCCTCGAACCTTCATTCCCCGTATAAACATCTTGGGGGAATCCACCTTCGGCGGATCCCCCCAAAAACACCTGTTAGCGGCCATTATCAGATCCAGCGATACACAAACCGCGGGATCACCTGTTTGCGGTCCATCAGCACCGCCCCAACCACTTTACTTCTCGTATTGCCAAGGGTGTCCATGGCGCGCTGCACCACTTCCCGGCGGGTGCTATCGGCTTTGATCACCAATAACATATTGTCCGCATACCGGGCCATGTTCAACGCGTCGTGCGACGCCAGAATGGGCGGCACATGCACGATGATCCGGTCAAAATCACCCCGCAGGCCTTCAAACATGGCTTTCATGCGGTCTGATTTCCACAAGTATGCGGGGCATTCCGCCCGGCTGCCCCGGCCGACCACCAATAGATTGCCGCTTTCCGCCATAACGTCCCGCAAACTGCATTCACCCTCGAGCACTTCGAGAATGCCGCGCCCGCCAGGGCGTTCATCTTGGCCGTCCGCCCATGAAGTCCACCAGCAGCGTACGCGCGTCCGGATCGTCCGACTGCGATTCCGCCAGCGCGCGCGCCACGCGAAGAGAGCCTTCTCCTTTTATTGAACTCGCCACCACGGTCATGGCCACGCCCTCTCCATGCTCGAACAAGGCGCTCAAACGCTGGGTCTGGCTAGGATCGAGCTGGTCATAGGAGGAACGCCAGAACGACGCCAGGGGTGGGACTTTCAGGTAGTATTCGACATCTTCCGGGGTCTTGAGCCCATGATCCAGGTAATCGATAAAGAACGCGATGGCCAATCCCCCGATAAATCCTCCAATGAGCGCCATGAACAGATTGAAGAGGCGGCGGGGGCTGATTGGATTGTCGGGCAAGGTGGGGCGATGAGGTGATCTGAATGCTGGAAATGCCTTGCTCGCTCATGGCGTCATAGACGCGGGCTTCCTCGCGGCGCTGGCTATACAGCTCGTAGGCGTCCGCCGCCAGCTTCTCTTCCCGAACGAGATTATCGAGCTCGCCTATCAGCTTGTTGATTTCAACCATGCGCGCGTCAATATCCACCATCTTCGCTTGGGTCTCGTTGCGCACATTAGTGATGGCGTTGCGCAGATTGGACGTTTAATTCGCTAATCTCCTGCTTAATGCCAATGACCCGGGGATGCTTCGGCCCCAGTGATTTCACCATTTGGTTGCGCTCGACCACTTTATCGAATAGGCGCAACTGGATTTCCGTCACCACGGTGTGCTCGGTCTTCTGTGACAGCGCTTCCATGATGGCTTGATCAGCGGCGTCGCCCTCTAGAGCCTGGGCGGTCGCCTCGAGGCGGGTCAATTGATCGAGGAGCCTCTTGGCCTTGGTGTATTCATCCACGAGCAGATCCCGCTCGGCATCGAGCGAAACTACGGAATTCTTGATGCGGAACTCTTCGAGGGCCTTTTGCGAGGCTTCGAGCTGTTCTTTTGTGCGAATGATCTGCTCATCAAAATAATCGCCGACTTTTTTGGTGCTGTAGACTTCTTTATGCTTGGACTCGAATTGCTTAATAAGCGATTCGAGCACTTTTTGGCAAGTTCAGCCCGGACCATGTGTACGCGAATATCCAAGGCATACGAATCTTTTACCGGCTCGACAAAAATGGCGTCACGCAGTTCTTCGGCGGCCTCCGACACCGCGTCGGGAGGCGTCTTGAACCGCAAGACATATTGCAAGTCGCGAATGCTGCGCCGGACCATCTGCATGATCCCACCCGTCATGCCCTCGGCAAGGCCGGTATCTTGGACGACCTTTGCGCAGCACATCGCTGCTATATACGAGGTCAATGACAGTGTTTACGTCATATGTCGAGAGTTGCGGCGTGGGCATCATATTTTTTTGCCCAAGCACGCTCACATCGACGGTCGTCGTTTCCCCGGCCTCGGGTCACTTGGACCTTCGCCATGGACTCGTACGTGGGCGGCCATATATAGTTGCCCACGAACACCAGCGCGAAAACCGCCACGACGAATAGGATAATAAACAGTTTCCGTTTGAACAGTGTGGTCAGGATGTCTCGCAAGAAAATCTGCCGCTGATCCATTTGCCTATCCCTCTATCGCCGCCGTCCGCGTGCACGGCCGCCTGTTGCCTCTCGTCCCGCGTGCGCGCTTCATTATTGATTAAAGCCCGGTATCACATTAACGCCCGTCGTATAATTGAACGTCCTGGCCTTCGAGCGCGTGCGCTGCTCATTCATATAGTAGCTGCCCGTCACGCCCAGCGTATTGTCGAAGGGCACGATATCGTCGATGTACTGCTTCACGAACAGGTTCGCGCGCGATATCAGCTTCTTGGGCACATAAACGACATCATACGAGCGCAGCTCAATGTCGTTTTCCGTATGGCCTTCGAAGGCCAGGTGCAGGTTGGTCTTGAAGACATACGGCTTGCCATTGGGATTGCGCCGGATGACAAGCACGCTATTGAGCCTCGAACGGTCATTCGGGCCTTGCGCCATAATAATGGCTTGCAAGGCGGTAGGCGTCGCCTCGAGCGGATACACGCCTGGCCGGTCCACCTCGCCGCCTATATAGATGCGGGCACCGGTGGCCGTCACGACGGTTACTCCCGGCTCGACCGGATTGTGCAGCAGCCCCGTGCAGGCGTCCACTAGCGCCTCGCGCACTTCATCGGTGCTATATCCCGCCACCTGGACATCGCCAATGCGGGGGATCGAGATTTTGCCGTCAGGCCGCACTTTATATACGCCGTTCATGGCCGCAAGGGCGTTATTGATGAAGGGGAAAATGACCATGCTCACCACGGGGGCATTGCGCAGCATGGTCGAGGATTCTTGTTGCACGGCTTTGCACGCCTCATCCACGGTAAGGCCCGCTACTTGGATATCATTTTTTACGCCCGGGATGCGGATTTTACCATCGGGACGCACCACCAAGTCGCGGCTCATATTCTCGAGCCGGTCGGGATTGGTGAACTCGATGGTGATCGAGATATTCGGATCACCCTCGATGAGGCCCGTTTGTTTATATAACTCGGTGACTTCCGCCTCGAGTTCCTTGGCCGTTTTACCGCCCGCCATGACATCGCCGATGTTCTCGAAAGTCACATACCCATCGGGGCGCACCGTGCGCGTCACATTGAGCGACCAGTTGTTCAGGAACGAGATGCCGACAAGATCGCCTGCGTCAATCTTGTAATCCGCACGGCTGCCGATCTCTTCGCTCAGGCGGACTTCCATGCTGTCGCCGACTTCGATGCGGTAATCCCATGACGGCTTGTCGGATTGGTAATCCTTCGCGCGGAATGTGATATTCGCCTCGTCGCCCACGGTCAGCAGGTAAGGCGCGTCTGGGCCGCTATACTCGCGGATCTCCTCCGGCGTCACCGTAATATCTTCCCCTTGCGGGTCGAGCAGGATGGTGCTGTTTGTAGCATGGCAGCCTGCAAGCGCGAATGCCAACAGGCAGACACCATACCATGCCATCCTCTTGTTGCCATACGGTTTCATCTGGCCTAGCCTCCCGAATCCATGTCGCACGTGGCGTTTAAACCAATCGTTTCATTCCGGCCGCTGTTTTATAGGTAAAAACTGGCTTCCCGCCAGCTTTTTCGTGTATTCATTCTGGGTTTCCCCCCGAAGCAAAAGCAGTATGCCCGCCTGTCCGTTCCTTGCCGGAAACCGGTTCTTCAACGCGCATGCCGCCGGGGCGGTAATCCGGTTTAATGTTGCCAGAACGCACCACATCAGGCCGGTACGAACCCGCGCCCGCGCGTTCCGTCGGCCCGCCCGCGCGCCGTTCCGTTGCCATGGCCTTCGCCCGCGCCATGCCTGTAAGCGGCTGGCGGTTCGTAAAACCTGCCGTAGGCCCTATTTGGCGGCCTCCTGGCAGCGAACGCCGTTCGAGAGAGTCCGGCTTGGTTCGGAGGCTGCCGCCCGTACTGGCTTCCACGGTCTTGAAGACCGGCGCAGGCATCAAACCCACATTCTTATATTCCGCCAATACGATCGGCGTGGCCCAGAACAAGGCCAATTGCCGGATTCCGTCCGTATTCGCCCGGAGTATCTGCAATTCAACGGCCAATTCGGTCCGCGCATCCCGCGCGGATACGACATGGGCGGAATAATATGGAACCTCTTTCATCAAGCTCTCAACCGTAATGAGATAGGTCTGCCCATGGCTTTGAAAATAATTGGGGGCGGCCGGTTTCATAATCTGGGACCGGACCTCCACTATAAATTCCACCTGTTCGAGACGGCCAGTTTCGGGCTTGCCTTCTTCAAGCTGCACGTTTTCGGGTTCGAGGCCGCCTTCCGTGCGGGTGCGGGCGCGCACGCCAATGCGCATGAATCCGCCTTCCCGCTGCTCAATCACCAGATGGTGCTGATCATCCAGTTGAATGCCGTGATAGCGAACGCCTTCGGAAGCAGCGGAAAACCCGAGCAGGCATAAGGCCGCACAGCCTATGCCCATCGCCACGATTTGTTTCCACGGCATCGCCACGTTCAATAATCCCATTTTGCCACATTGCAGCCTTGTACAGGCGTTGTGGCGCTGTCCCACCATGGCCGTATTATACAGATTACAGCGCGTCGTACAAGGATGGGAGAGCATTCCACCCCGGAGCGGTTCGCGCATTTTACTCGAATATGCGGGCTAGACGCGCACATCTTCGTATCCCACATTCATTATCCACTCGATGGTCCGCTTCAGGCCGGTCTCGAGATTCGTCAGCGGTTCCCAGCCAAGTAGCTTCTGCGCCTTCGATGCGTCAGCCACCACCCGGTAAATCTCACTTTTCGCGGGCCGCAGCCGGCTTGGATCGAGCTGGATATCCACCTCTTTATTCATCAGCTTTGCAATAAGCCGCGCCAGTTCTCCGATCGTGATCGCATTAGGCGAACCAAAATTCACCACCTCGCCCACCACACTATCTTCTTCCGCCATGCGCATAAAGGCCGCCGCGATATCATCCACGTAGGTATAATTCCGCGTAGGCGTAAGGTCGCCCAGCCGCAGTTCGGTGCCGCGCATGAGCTGCTGCACGATCGTTGGGATCACCAGAAAGCGGCCCACTCGGGGGCCATATACATTAAAAATGCGGCAGATGGACACCGCCACATCATAAGATAAATGAAAACTCTCCACTACGTTGTCCGCCGCCAATTTGGACGCGGTATAGGGATTATACGCCCGGGTCGGATGCGTCTCGCGAATGGGCTCGTTATTTTCCGAGGAGCCATATACGCCCGCCGATGACGTATGGACCAGCCGCCGCACATGCTCGTGTCGGCATGCATTACAGACATTCAGCGTGCCCATGACGTTAGTGACCACGGTTTCATCTGGATTCGAGTAGGAATAGCGCACGCTCGTGACCGCTGCTAGATGAAACACCGTATCAACGCCGATCGTGGCTTCGCGCACGAAGGCCCCGTCCCGCATACTGCCGTCATATATTTCGAGGTTCTCCGTAAGATGCTTGGGCACCGCCGCCAAATGGCCGATGCTGCCGCGCATGTTGCCATGCACCATGCCGCGCACATGTGCGCCCATTGTTAGCAGGCGCTCCGTGAGATGGCTTCCGATGAATCCGCCAGCGCCTGTCACTAAAACCTTGCGCTCTTTCCAGTCGAATGCCCCTTGCATCTTCACATGCCTCTCTTCCTTGCGCACTCAGTTGCTGCCCGATACCAATTGGCCGAACAGGCGCTCATACTCGTCCACGACACGTGTCCAGGAGTACGTGGAACGCACCCGCTCGACAGCGCCATGCCTATACTGTTCGACTTCCTCGGGATGCTCCACGAGCCACTGCATCTTCTCGCGCAGATCTTCCGCATCCTTGTTTCGGAACGTAGCCCCCGCGTCGGCGACCGCCTCTGCATTGTACGCAATATCACTCACCAGAACACAATTTCCCGCACCCATCGCTTCGAGAATCGCCGGATGCGTTCCCCCCACTTCCATCGCGTTTACATACACATAGGCGTTGGCCCGAAGGGCTTTATACATATCTCCATACAAGCCGCCCGTAAATATAATACGCGCGTCCGTTGTCGAATGCAGCTTAGCGATATACTCACCCGCGAAGGGGGCGCTGCCGACGATAAGGAGCTTCTTGCCGGTTTGTACCCGCTCAAACGCCTCGACGACAATATGGGCATTATTCTCCGGCTCGAGGCGGCTCACGAACAGAAAATAATCTTCCGGTTCGACGCCTAAGTTCTTCAATAATTCCCGGCCAAACCCTCGTTCCACTATATCGGCCCCATACGCGACAAATTCACTCTCCCGCAGAAACTTCTCCTTATAATAGCGCTGGATAACGCAAGAGTCGGACACCAGCATTTGCGCAAACCAAGCCGCCAGATATTCCGACAGCCGGTAAAACGTCTTCCCCATCCAATTCCATTTGGCCCGTTCCCATTCGAGCCCATCCGTATTTAATATGGTCTTGATGCCCGCCAAGCGAGGCAGCGGCAAAAAACAGCTATTGGCGGAATTACAGTAATACGCCACATCCACCCGGTGAAACAGCAGATGAATCGTCGAAAAAAACGTATGGGAAAGGGTATCCAGGTATTTCGTGTGAATGCTCGGCAGCACGACCAGTTTGACGCCATTATACTGCGTCAACGGCTCTTTCTGGTTGGCTTTACGGCAGTATACGGCCACATCATGGCCCCGCGCGGCAAGACGGACGCTCAATTCTTCCGCGAAGGTCTCGAAGCCGCCATAATTGGCGGGAATACCACGCGTGCCCAAAATAGCGATCCTCATGTGGCCAGCGCCTGGTCGCTCATGAATAGCCCCCTTATGCGCTCGATACGCATGGAGTCTAGCGTTACCCATCGAACGCAATCACGAAAAACACTTTATCCTGTACCAAGAGCATTATTACCCACAAGATGATGTATTGTCAAGAGATAAATGCGTTTTTCGTACTTTCTCTTGCGTAGTTCCGCCACATCATTTGGTCTTCACAACCGCCCGCTAGACACAGGCCATGCAACTAAAATACCATATATAAGGATTAATTCTTCATTATATGTACAATTTGTCATCTATTTCCCTTACACTATATAGGCAGGCTCGACGGCAGGGCAACCGCCCGGCAGCCTTCGTTGAGCTTGTTTGAACAGTTTCACGGAACCTGGCACAAAAAAAGCCGTGCGGCTCGGTATATTGCTACAAGAGAAAGGGAAAAGGCATGGGCTCATATGCGCTGTTCTTTTGCTGCTGGATAGCCTTTTCACAAACAGAGGCTCGCCCGGCATATCCATGGATAAACGAAGCGAATCCCGGAGACACCATCGGCCAGCGCTTCACTCCGCCTAAAGGTTATACTCGCACCGTTGTGGCGCCTGGCTCCTTTGCGGAATGGCTGCGAGGGCTTCCATTGCGGCCAGGCGCTCCTGAGGTCTTGTTGCATACCGGCCAGCCCAAACAACGGCAAGACGCGCATGCGGCGGTCGTGGCAATGGACGTGGGTAAGAAGGATCTCCAGCAATGCGCCGACACCATCATGCGGCTGCGGGGTGAATACCTATTTAGCCTAAGCGCATTCGACCGTATCCATTTTTTATTGAGCAACGGCACGGACGCCCCCTTCGAGCGATGGGCGGACGGCGCACGCCCCCATGTTCAAGGCAATTTTATTGAATGGCGCAAAGATGCCCCACCTTCACATACGCATCAAACCTTGCGCCAATACCTCGATTTCGTGTTCACTTACGCGAGCACCCGCTCCCTCGATAAAGAAGCCGAATCCGTGTCGCAGCCTTCGCAACTCGCCATCGGAGACTTTTTCGTCGCACCCGGCTCGCCGGGTCACGCCGTCCTCGTCGCCGACATGGCCACCGCGCCGGATACCGGGGCGGGCGTGTTTCTCCTGGTGCAGGGATTCATGCCCGCGCAAGAGGCCCATGTCTTGCGCAATCTGCAATCGCCAAGCTTTGGAGCCTGGTATAAACTGGATCCCAGCACACCGTTGTACATACCCGAATGGACCTTCCAGTGGAGCGAGCTTAAGCGGTTCCCCGCCGATGACACACACTAACCGTTTTGTGGTTATACGTGTGCGCGTTTCCCATGCGCCATCCAGCTATGGCCAGCACCATGACAACCACCGCCAAAGCTCCCATGGAAATGGGGAGAAGCAACGGCCCAGCAGTTTCCGTAGTAGTTTTGCCCGCTTGGATCGTAATCTGCATCGGCTCCAATTCCCACTCTCCAACTGGTTTGAATGTAACGGTATGCTCGCCCTCGGAAAGGCCGCTCACGGAGGCCCCGCTGTATTGCCACGCTCCGCCATCCACGCACCACATGACACCGTCCTCCCGGGCTTCGGCTGGTTCAATATTCACGACCAATACGCCGGTATCAATAGATATCGTCAGATCGTCAAAATTCGCCCGGGCGCTGATATAATCCAATGATGCGGTTGAACCAAAGAGCCGCACAAAATTGTTGCTTCCACCTGGAAGCTCTATATCGGAAACGGTCTCTTCATAGGCATCTCCCGCAGGCGGCTCGATACGCAATGTGGCGGTCATGTTGGTGTAATCAAAATGTACGTGGATTCCATAATATCCGGCAACCCATACCATCTCACGTTGGATATTTGTAGAAAGGGAATCAAAAGATGCGGTTAATTTGCGATGGCTGGCTTCAAAAGGTGTGGAAGCGGGCTTTACCGTCTCGAATTCCACGCCAATCACATAAGTGCCGCCCGTATACACCGTGATTGCGCCATTTGACAAGAAGCCAGGATCATAGGTGCCCGGTGCATATGCCGTCGGCAAGAGTGCGATATCTACATCCAAGCTCTTCGTGGCGGACGAGATGTCCAGCGGGTATCGAGTTTCTACCACCGAGATCGAGTATTCATCCTGATAGCAACCAAGCGCCAAGCATTGCAGTCCGCTGGCGGGCTGTTGCGTGGAAACCTCCCAATGTCCGTCATGCGCGACGATCCAGGGCGATGGCAGAGTCCCTCCCGCCACATACGCAGGCTCTTCAAAACCGATGGAGTCCGTTCCCGATACTGCGGTGGAATAGAAACACGCATACCACGATACACCCTGAGCGCTGGCGGCAGCGGATGCAAGTATGCTTGCAGCGAACAATATTCCCTTTAAAACACACATGTGTGCCCCTCCCCATTCATGTTGGCAAAGCCCTAATTCCACGGAAGCTAAAGTATGGCGATCTTTGTAACAAAAAAGAACTGTACTAAAATCCAGTAAGAGGAAGAACGGCCTCGTCTTTTTCGGAGAATACGCCTGTACGGCAATCTTCTCGCCGCCCAAACAGATTCGATTGCATAGCACTTTCCAGCGTAAGATATTCCATATAAATCAGAGAGAGGAATTCTTTCAAAAATAGTGGGGTTCCTTTCAAGGCCCCATGGAGTGTGTCTGATGAGTATTGCCCCTAAAACGCTCGAAACCTGGCGGCGGCATCTGCGCGAGGAAGTGGATGCGGCGTACTTATATCATGAGCTGGCGGCCCTCGACGCTGAGCCCAAACGCGCCAAGGCCTTCGAGCGCCTGGCGGAAGTCGAGAAACGCCATATTGCCATATGGCGGGACATGCTGCGCGCCAACGGCTCCGACGCCTCCGTCCCGCCTCCCACGGCGCGCGCCCGGCTCATGGTGTGGCTGGCCAGGCGGTTCGGCCCCGGCATCCTGCTCCGCGAGTTGACGAAGGGCGAGGGCCGCGAAGTGAAAGGCTATATGGCGCTGCACCGGCATAGTTCCGGAGAGGGCACGAAAACCACCGCCCTCAAACTCGCCCGGGAATCCGCCGAGCACGCGCGCGTGCTGCAAGAAATCGAGGGCGCATCCGGCGAGGAATCGTGGCATAGCATGGCCTCGGGCGGTTTTCTGCGTAACGTAGTCTATGGATTCAACGACGGCCTGACGGCCAACTTCGGACTCGTGGCCGGCATCGTGGGTGCGAATTTCACCGTGGCCCACATCATCCTCTCAGGCGCGGCGGGCGTCATCGCCGATTCCTTGTCCATGGGTTCTTCCGGCTACCTCGCAGCCAAGAGCGAGCGCGAAGTCTTCGAACACGAGATCGCCACCGAGCGCGAGGAAATCCGCCTCATGCCCGAACTCGAAGAGGAAGAGCTTGCGCTGCTCTACGAGGCCAAGGGCATGGAGCCGGAACAGGCGCGCGCCCTCGCCAAAGGCATCATGGGCGATCCCGAGCGCGCCCTCGAAGAAATGGTGCGTGAAGAACTCAAGATCGGCGCGGACTATAGTTCGCCCATGCGCGAGGCCATGGTCACGGGCATCTCGACGGCTATTGGGGCGTTCATTCCTGTAATGCCTTTCTTTTTCTTCAGCACACGCACGGCGGCCATCATTTCATTCATCATCTCCATGCTGGCCCATTTCGGCGTGGGCGCGGCGCGCAGTGTCTTCACGGGACGCGGCATCCTCCGCAGCGGCATCGACATGTTCATCGTCGGCCTCGGCGTCGCCTTCGTAGCGTATGTGGCGGGCGAAGGCATCGAGAAGATACTGCCCGGCTTGTAACACCTGGAGATAAGGAACAAATCGGTGGAAAAGCAGCACAAAGTCATCATTGTGGGAGGCGGCTTTGGCGGCCTACACGCCGCGCAGCACCTGAAGCATGCGCCTGTCCAGGTAACCGTCGTCGATCGGCGCAATTACCACCTGTTCCAGCCGCTCTTGTACCAAGTGGCGACAGGAGGGCTCTCACCCGCTAATATCGCAGCACCGCTGCGCAGCATTCTCAAACGCCAGCGAAACACGGAAGCCATCATGGGCGAAGCAGTGGATGTAGACCTCGATAACCAGCGCCTGCTGCTCACCGACGGGGAGTTGCCGTACGATACGCTCATAGTCGCTTCGGGCGCCAGCCACCAATACTTCGGGCACGATGAATGGGAAGCCTTCGCACCTGGCCTTAAAACCATTGAAGACGCCACTGACATACGCCGCCGTATTCTTATGGCTTTCGAAGCAGCCGAACGGGAAACCAATCCCGAGGCCATCCGCGCCCTTCTGACTTTTGTCATTGTCGGCGGCGGCCCTACGGGCGTGGAAATGGCGGGGGCGCTCTGCGAAATCGCGCACCATACGCTGCTCCACGAATTCCGCCATATCAATCCGTCCGAAGCGCGTATTATTCTTGTTGAACGCGATGGACGCATCTTGCCTCCTTACTCGCCCAAACTATCCAGAAAAGCCGAATCCCAACTGGCTGCCTTAGGAGCAACAGTTCTGGATAACACTTCCGTAACGCACATTAGCGATAAAAACATCACATTGAAGAACGAAAAGACGGGTAAGGAGGAAGTGATTCCCGCCCGCACCGTGGTGTGGGCCGCTGGCATCCAGGCATCGCCGCTGGGGAAGCGCATCGCCGAACACATCGGCATCGAGACGGATCGCGCCGGGCGCATTCCCGTGGGGCCGGAACTCACCGTCCAGGGCCATCCCGAGGTTTTCGTGATTGGTGATCTTGCGATTGCCCAAGCTCGTGATGGAAGCCACTTACCCGGCATCGCGCCCGTGGCCATCCAGCAAGGCGAATTTGTGGCCCGCACCATCGCCAAGCGCCTATCCGGCAGGCCCGTGAAGCCTTTTCATTACATCAATTTAGGCTCGATGGCCACTATCGGCCGCTCAGCGGCCGTGGCGCATATCGCGGGAGTGGAGCTGTCGGGGCGGCTGGCGTGGCTCATGTGGCTCTTCGTCCATTTGATGAGCCTTGTCCAATTTGAAGATCGCATACTGGTCTTCATCCAGTGGGCATGGGGCTACTTGACCAGAAACCGCGCTGCCCGCTTGATTACAGGGGACACCCCATTTGCCCCACGCCATGGAGGCGCAGGCGAAGGCCATCCATGACGCCGAGGCTTTCATAATGTATGCCAGACAACGGCATCGCGGGCGGCATCCACAAGACGATGCTTTGTTCAGCCCCAAATGGATACCGATATTGCGCGAAGCGGTAGCGGACCTATCGTTCCTCTTCACACGGGGCTACGCCGCCGATGCCGCCAGCACCTTGGTGGGCGATCATTACCAGCTCGCCGTACGCCAGCGCCAAGCGGTCATGCGCGCCGCCTGCTCGGACGCCGCCCGTGATGGGCGCGCCGCACGGCGCATTCCATTTGAGGCCTTGAACGGACAGACGCTGTATATCGATGGTTATAACCTGCTCATCATAGCCGAGAGCATGTTGTCAGACGGCGTGCTGCTTCGCGGACGCGACGGGTGCGTGCGCGATATGGCCAGTGTCCACGGCTCTTATCGCCGCGTCGAGGAAACCCTCGGCGCCCTCAATCTTATCGGCGCATTCCTGGCCGAATGCGCCCCCACGCACGTCCATTGGCTATTCGATGCGCCCGTGTCCAACAGCGGACGCCTGAAACAAATGCTCGAAGAACTTGCATCACAAAACGGCTGGCCATGGGAAGTGGAACTGGCTAACGGCGTGGATGCGCGCCTCTGCTTGGTCCAGGCCATCGTCGCGACTTCCGACGCACGCATCCTCGACCAAGCGCCACGATGGACCGATCTCATCACGCCCCTGCTCTCCCGCGCCCACGCGACACAACAGGTGATCGCGATGGGAGCATAGCCGCCTTTCTCCGCCAAAAGGCAAAGAAGTCTTTGTATGGAATGGAAGTGTCTTCCCGTAATACCTGGCCTGAAAGAAGCTTATGACTCCACTTCGAGCAGGTGTAAGAAAAAATGGGACGTTACGTAAAAAAGTGCTTGTGTTCCCGCCCTTGTCTGGGCATACTGAGTATACTTAATAAGCATGCCCTTGAGAAGGGATTTGGTTGTAGCCATTTACAACAGGCCCAAAAGCGGTTTTTAGAGTACAAGGCGCGGTAGGTTCGCAGGTGCATGCACATATATCGTTGGGCATGAAACACTCGCGAATCCGGTAAAATTAAAACACACACCAAGAAGAAATAGTGATGCCCTAATTATATAAACAGTAATATTAATCCATAACGGAACACTAAAGCTTGGAGGGAAAAGAAATGCGTTATTGGAGCATATTGGCTGCAATCCTGGTGGCGGCTGCGGTGTGTTGCCTGACAAGTCCGATAAACGCGCAAACGGAAGTACAGAATAATGCGCCAACAGCCCAAGCGAGTGATGCCAAAGCAACGACTGAGCTTGGCGCGGCGCCGGCGGACAATCAAAGTGTTCCCCAAAGCCAAGCCGAAGCAAAACCGAACGGTCCTGAAGTGAACGGGATTCGAGTGACCGTATGGAATGAAGGGATTCATGAAAAGAAGGACGAGGCGGCAAAAAAAGTCTATCCGCAGGGGATGGGATACCAAATCGCGCAGTATCTCGAAAAGCAGAAAGGCATCGCATCGGTCCATGTATCCGAGATAGACGACGAGGAACAAGGATTAAGTGAAGCAATCCTGAACAACACGGATGTCATAACGTGGTGGGGCCATGTGGGAAACTACGATGTGACCGACGAGCATGTCGAGCGGGTGTATCAACGGGTGACGGCGCAAGGCATGGGCTTCATCGCGCTGCATAGCGCGCAAGGCTCCAAGATGTTCAAGAGGTTTATGGGAACAAGCTGCGATGTGAATTGGCGTGAGATGGGGGAAAAAGAACGCCTGTGGGTTGTGGACCCGGCGCACCCCATCGCGGATGGCTTGCCCCCATATTTCGAGCTGCCTCACACGGAAATGTACGGTGAGCACTTTGATATCCCCAAGCCCGATGAGTTGGTGTTTGTGAGCTGGTTCCAGGGAGGTGAAGTGTTCCGAAGCGGCTGCTGCTGGCATCGCGGCCTAGGCAAGATTTTCTATTTCCGGCCGGGCCACGAAACATTTCCTATTTACTATGATGAAAATGTGCTGAAAGTAATCTACAACGCCGTGAAATGGGCCGCCCCCAGTGGCGTCCGGCAAATCGTGCGGGGCAATGTCCAGCCATTGGAAAATATCCAGCCTGCCGAATAATTCCGGAAAAACTGTTTTTTCGAACCAGCTCCGGTTAGCGTTCCGCTGTCTTCGGCTTGAGATGCTCGAGGACGGTCCGGGCCAGGATCTCGCTGAAACCGGGAACGGAGGCGATCTCCTCGATGGACGCCTCACGCACGCGGGCAACCGAGCCTAACGCTTTCAGCAAGGCCTGCGCCCGTTTGGGGCCGACGCCTGGAATGTCCACGAGGGCCGTACGCAGCGTGGCGGCGGAACGGCGCTTGCGATGGTACGTGATGGCGAAGCGGTGGGCCTCGTCGCGCACCCGCGCGAGGAGATGGACCACGGGGCTGTTCTGCGGCAGGATGATCGGGTTCATGCGCCCCGGACGGAAAAAGCGTTCGGGAGAATGGCCGCCTTCCTCGAGTGCGCGGGACTTGGCGATGGACGCAAGGTCAAGGTCGTCGATGCCCAAGTCGCGCAGCACTGCCCCCGCCACGTTGAGCTGGCCTTTGCCGCCATCGATGAGCACCAAGTCCGGCTTGTCATCCTCCGCAACGGCCCGCGTATAACGGCGCATGAGGACTTCCCGCATCATGGCGAAATCGTCCTGCCCTTCGACCTGCTTGATGGCGTATCGGCGGTAGCGCGCCTTGTCGGGAACGCCGCCCGTGAACGCCACCATGGACCCCACGGACTTTTCACCCTGGATGGTCGAGATGTCGAAACACTCGATGCGCTGGGGCGTGCGCGCAAGGTCCAGCGATTCCTTCACCTGTTCGAGCGTATCCGCGGCGGCCCGCTCCGCGAGGCGCTTCTCCTCGAAACTGCTCTTGGCGTTCCGATTGGCAAGGTCCACAAGGTCGCGCTTCGCACCGCGCTGGGGATGCAACAGCGCCACCCGTTCGCCGTGCTGTTCGTGCAGGATTTCCTGGAGTGCGTCCATAGCATCCAGCGGAAGCGGGAGGAGGATTTCCGATGGCGGCGCGGCGGTCTCCGAGTAATATTGCAGCAGGAACGAGCTTAGCACTTCCTCCATGGGCATCTCGCGGTGATTGAACGAGAACGAGCGCCCGCCCGTCATACGCCCCCCGCGATAAAAAAGCACTTGGATCTCGCTGAACCGGCCATCGAGATACAGGCCGAACACATCGCGGTCGCCCGCTTCACTATTTTGGACCGTGCGCTGCCGTTCGAGGGTCTTCCGTAAGGCGAACACGCGGTCGCGTAGCGCGGCGGCCTGCTCGAATTCGAGCCGGTCCGCCAATTCCTGGATGCGTTCAAGGAGCAGTTTTTCGAGTTCATCGCTCCGGCCCTCGATCACCATGACGGCCTGCTTGACGATTTCCGCGTAGGCCTCCCGGCCGATATAGCCCACGCACGGCGCGGAACACTGTCCCATTTGGTGATACAAGCAAGGCCGGGCGCGGCTCCGCAGGACGGCGTCGGGGCACGTACGCAACGGAAACACGCGCTGAAGCTGGCGCAAGGTCTCGCGGACATCACGGGCGCTCGAATAGGGGCCAAAATAGCGCGCCCCGTCGCGCTTCAGATGGCGCGTGATCGTGATGCGGGGAAAATCATGCTGGACATTCACCCGAAGGCTGACATAGGACTTGTCGTCCTTCAACCGGACGTTATAGCGCGGACGGTGCTCCTTGATGAGGCTGTTTTCGAGCAGGAGGGCTTCCTTCTCGTTGCGCGTCACGAGGAAGTCGATATGGGCTACGCGCTGCATGAGAAACTTCACGCGGTAGCGCGTGTCGCTCTCGTTGATATACGCCCGCACGCGCGCGCGCAGGCTGTTGGCTTTGCCCACATAGATCACACGATCTTTGAGGTCGCGCATGAGATAGCAGCCCGGCGACGTCGGCACGTCCGCCAAGTCAAAGGTCTTGAGGAATTCCTCGGGGCTCTTGCGCTGATCGGGCGAATCGCCAAAATCGAGCCGCTCGATGCTCTCTACGCGGGTAACCGTATCCATGCAGGGAGCATAACATAGGCGGGAAGCAGTGGGCTATCGCTGGGTGTGACGAACCGGATTCTTTCACCACGACGGGCACGAAGAACACGAAGATTTTCTACCACTGATGACACAGATGACACGGATTTAATCCAAACTCAATACCATTTATCCCTTTGTGTCTTCGTGCCTTTGTGTTGAAAAATCAGTTTTTGAGGGCTGCAACTTGCTTCATGGTCAATTCACCCAAGCGAAAGACGATAGTGCCGCTGCCATCGGATACGCCGTCTTTCTCGGAAACACGGATGTCAAAGATTTCATAGCCAGGCTTCTCGAAAGTAAGAGGAAAAGCAAGATCCTTATCTAGTCGAAATAACCATATTTCCGGTGTTAAGATCAGGTATTTATGCGAATACCAGAATCTTTCTGTGCAAACCGAAAAAGCGCCATCGGCGGCGGTCTGACCCCATGGCGTCGCCTTTTCTCCGTCTTTCGCTTGTGGAGCACAGGAACCGAAATAGACATCGCCGCCGGATATGGATTGTCCACATTGGTTCACCAGCTTTCCTTCAAATCGGAACGCCGATTTATAACACGCGCGCATCACGCATCCCGGCGTACACGTGACGAGAAGCACGGCAACCAACGTGATTTTGGCCATATGGCCCATATGTTTCTTGTAACTTAGCATACCCAAATAACCCATTTTTTTATTTATATAGAAAATAAGCCTTTAAATAATCCTATCACTGGCAAGCGCTCGATTCCGTTCCTCAGGATTCAATGCGGGGGCATACGCCATCGAGTGTCAATAATATTACCGGACGCCACGAAAAGTTGCATGCGCTGGATTACTGGAAGCCTGGCTCGCCTGCTTTCCTTGATAGTTAACGATACTCCACAGTGATTCAATTCTTTTGAGGTGCGTCAATAACTCGTAAGGACAGGTAAAATTTACTTTATGAAAAATATAGTGAAAATACATGCATTTAAACATTCTATCACTTGCGAAATATTTGGTATATTCTGGCATTATCAAATACAAGATGAGCTTCAAATCCTTATAACATATTATATATTAAGAACAAACATCATTGTGCGAAATCCATCTAGAGACGTTGCCTTTTACTAGAATATGTTATATAGTGAAAAATATAACGCTAATATAACTGATTAAAAATCATGGAAAGTAACAAAAGGAGGAGGCGAGCCGTCATGCCGGAATTGACAAACAAGTGTAGCCATATCGCCCTGTTCGCCGTTTTAGTTGTATCCATGGCATCTTGCAACACTTTTTCTTCCCATTCTGTCACTAACCTGGAAAAAACGACGGCCCCTGCCCCCTGGACCAACCTGAATTTCGATAACGATCCACAGGACTTTCAATTCGCCATCGTGGCGGACCGGACCGCTGGGTTCCGGCCAGGCGTTTTCGAAGACGCTGTTCAAAAACTCAATCTGCTGCATCCCGAGTTCGTCATGAGTGTGGGGGATCTCGTTCAAGGGTATCTGCCGGATGAAGCGGAGCTGGTGCGGCAATGGGATGAATTTGACGCAATGGCGAATCAATTCACCATGCCCTTCTTCCGGGTGCCGGGCAACCATGATATGAGTTCCACGAAGCAGGAAGAGATTTGGCGCACACGTTTCGGTAAAAGCTTCTATTCATTTGTATATAAGGATGTGCTGTTTCTTTGCCTCAACACGGAAGATCCCTACCGCACCGATAGCTGGAGTTCCATCAGCGAGGCGCAGATGGATATGATCAAGCGCGCACTCGAGGAAAATCCGAATCCGCGCTGGATCTTCGCCTTCATGCACCGCCCGATTTGGGCGAAATGCCCCGAGGCCCGGCCCGACCTCTGGGAGCCCATCGAGAAGCTGCTCGAGGGTAAACCGCATACGGTCATTGCCGGGCACAATCATATGTACGGCAAACATGATGTCAACGGGTTGGAGTACTACACATTAGGGGTGACCGGCGGCATGAAGGATTTCTGGGGCACCACCTATGGCGCGGTTGACCAGGTGATGTGGGTGGCGATGAATGGCGGCAAGCCCGATATCGTGAATCTCACGCTCGATGGGATTCTAAAAGATGATTTCATTTTGAGCAAGGATTGTGAAAGCGTCATGAAACTACAAGGCGTCAAAAACAATGTGGATGTAGCCTTCTCCCTTCCCGCCTACTCCGATTCAGGAAATGGCAGCGCCATGCTTATATTGCGGAACGACTCGAGGGTGGAAGTAAGTATGAACGCGCTCATGACGCCTACCGCCACGCTCGCCCTGTTGCCGGGTTCGCTCGATGTGAAACTGGCCCCCCAGTCGGAGCAGCGGGTGAAGCTGGCGTTCGTAACACCGAATGGCGGCAACAGGCCCGCCTTGGACAGCATTACCGGCATATTTACGGTGGCGCATCCATTGCCATCGGGTGAAAGCGCCCCGTTGCGCACGCTCACGCGCACATTCTTCGTGGGAGAATCCGAGGCGCTGGGCCGTGGGAAGAATTATCTCTTTGATGGCGCTTCGCTGGAAGGCTGGACCATGGAAGGCATGAGCAAAACCGCACTCACAAACGATGGAGATATCCATGCCGTTTGCGGCGAGTTCAATACGGACCGCTCGGACGCATTCATGCTGAGTCCAGCGGGGCTCACGATAAACGCCCGATGCGTGGACAAGGTGGCGGTATGCCTCAAGAATGAATCCAATGCGAACGGCATTGATCTTTATTGGATCACGGACAAAGACGCCGCCTGGGGCGCGAACAACAAAGTCATCAACATCGGCCAGAAACCCAATTCGCGTAAATACGTCCGGTATGTCATCGAGACCCAAGACAATGAAGCCTGGAAAGACACCATCACGCAGTTCCGAGTAGACGTGGGCAGGCTCTGGGGAGGCGCGGCGCTGGCCGGAAAAACATCGGTGGATTCTATTACGATGGTCGAAGAGTAGTTCGTTCGCGCCGCACGGCGCTTTGGAGCCGTTGATGATGGTGTGGGCCCGTTCCTGTACGGGATCTTAACCACCGTATATGCAACTTTAATGAGATCCCGTAGCATGGGCGTCCCGCCCATGCGCATGGCCGGGACGGCCATGCTACGAGAAGCGCATATTTCTTTTAGCTATAACGGCTTTCTTTATCATGAGGCAGGAGATGCATCCTTTGAACGGTGGGGCAAGCCCCACCCTACCCTTCAAATTTTAGTGCATTTAGTGTATTTCGTGGTCTTTGAATATTGATCCTTAGTCGCGGCTACTCAGCGCTATGCTCGTCATGGCTGTTTTGGTTGAGATTGTTCACCATAACGAATACGACGAATTGAGATGGTCATCATTTCAAAACAACGCTCATCGCCTTGGTCTTGGCCAAGGCGATGAGCGTTCATGCATTCTTATCCTTTGGAGGCTTCCAGCAGCACTTTTTGCGTGGGCTGAGTGGGATCATCGAGCACGCGGAAGGCTTCCGCGCCTTGCTCCAGCGGGAACACATGGCTCGTCAATGGGCCAAGGGGATAACGTCCCGCGCCGATGGCGTTGATGAGTTGCTCCCAGATGCCGGGGCTCGAGTGGCTGCCCACGATGCTCGCCTCTTTGTCGCACAGGTCGTCGGCGTCGAATTGCGAGAGCTGGCCGCCGCTTAGGCCGACCACGACGACAACGCCTTGCATCGCCAATACCTCGAGCGCCAGGCCGAGGGTCTTCGCGGTGCCCGCGCTGGCTACGATGACGGCGTCAAGGCAGTGGCCTTGCGTTGCGTCCAGCACAGCCTGTTTCGGCTCGACCTGCTTGCTATTGATGCCCATCGTGGCCCCGAGCTGTTTGGCCAGCTCGATGCGTTCGTCCACCAGCTCGAATATAAAGGATTTCGCCGCGCCGTTGAGCTGGAGCGTCATCAATGCGCCCAGGCCGATGGTGCCGCCGCCGATGACGCCGACATATTTGCCAAATACATTCCCGGCTTTGAGGGCGGCATTGCAGCCCACGGCCACGGGTTCAATCAATGCGCCATCTTGCAGAGACGTGTTTTCGGGTAAATGATGCACTGCCTTCGCGGGAATGGCCACGTACTCGGCCATGCCGCCATTCGAGTATTTAAGGCGGTTCTTGCATAGGCTGTAGTTACCCGCTTTACAATAGCCACAGACGCCGCAGCCGATGGTGCATTCCGGCACGACGCGGTCGCCCGGCTGGAAGCCCGTGACGCCTTCGCCCACGGCTTCAATGATGCCGGAAAGCTCGTGGCCGGGAACCTTTGGATATCCCGCCCGGCCCCAGACAAAATCGCCCCGGTAATTCATCAAATCCGTGCCGCAGATGCCCGAATAACACACACGAATCAACACGGAGCCAGGAACCGCCTTGGGCCGTTCGATCTCTTGGATCTCGATGGTGCGCTGCGCGGTGATCACCACTTGTTTCATAGTAGGCATTTGTGTTCTCCTAATACAGTTAACGTCCTGTCTGGCGGCTGAAACGCCATCCCAGCGCGCCCATGAGGGCCAGCAATAATGCGGCCCCCGCCACGGCCGCCGCAGGCATATCCGGCGTAGCGCCCATGGGATCCACCGCCAAGCGGACGGTTCCATCCGCTTCTTGTGTCCATGTCATATAGTAATAAACCGGGCCTAAACAGATACGAGCAAGCCCGTTCCAGCCCGATTCCGATACCGCCTGTGATTCGCCCCAGGCATCCCCTGCGTCAAGGCTCTCCAGGAGCATCGCCTGCCCTTCACGCTCGTATGCCAGCACGATACGCTGGCCGGTTGCAGCCAGTTCGGGATAGCTGCTCGATGCGCCCGCCGCGAGCGCCACGGGCATATCCCATAGTGGCTGGCCATTACGGAGACGGGTAAAGCTAATCACGGAGACGTCAGCGGAATCCTGCCGCCATGCAACGAAAAGGTCTTCCGCGTTGGCCGCAATCGTAGGGCTCTCGGACGCCCACCGGTCATCGGCGCTCAGCAAAACGGGCGTGGTCCATGCGTCGTTGCCGGTCTTGCTGGCGTATGCGATCTCGGGCGCTTGTGCGCCCCATTGCTCCCATACCAAATGCGCCGCGCCGCCTTTCATCGCCACGCTGGGATAACGGCAAGGCTTCGCGCTGGCCGCCACGGCCTGCGGCGATGACCACGAAGCGCCGCTGTTAGTGGTTGAAGCCGCCATCACATTGGATACGCCCGAGCTGCAATCCGTCCATACCAGCCACGCGGTTGCACCTTGCGCAGCCAGCCGGAGATGGGATACGCCGGGAGCAGAGTCCGATACGGCATATGGCGCACTCCAGGTAGCGCCCGAGTCGGAGCTGGCGCATGCCATGACTTGGCCATATTTCGCGCCATCGGTATCGGCCCACGCGATGTATGCCATTCCGCCTTCCGAAACGATAGCCGGATAATAAGCGTCCAGCTCTCCAGACGATAATTGGACAGGGTCATTCCAGGCCTGGCCGCCGTCGTTGGACACGCGGGCCTTCACACGGAACCACGACCCGTCGTATGCGCTCCAGGCGGCGATGAGGCCGCCCGTGCCGGGTGCGGTGACAACGGCGTCCATGGCGGGATTGCCAGAAGGATCCAGCAGCATTCCACCTTCTTGGGCATGAGCGCACAGCGCTCCACATGCCACTATGCCAAGAACCACCCAGCGCATCCATGTTGTCCGTAGAGCCGTGGCTTGTATCGTTTTCATGTGTATATATCCTGCCCTGATGTGATGCATGTTCATTTAGAAACCTGCGCTCCGCCATCCCGCCCGCAGCCAGGAAACATGCTGGTCAAACCGTGCGCGGCTGGCATATGGGTAAAACGGGGCGAACGCGGCCGATTCGCCCAACACCGTGCGATAAGACGCGAATAGCGTATCCAACAATGTGCTATTGCCTGGATTTTCCGCGGCTTCTCCATAAAGGGCAAGCACTTTCGCCGTGGTGGTAAGAAATTCCAACTTCGCCTGGCGTTCCGCCGAAAGCCTGCCTACGGCTGAGACGACTAAATCGCGGATTTGCGCGCCTTTGGCGGTCATATCCTGCGAAGAGGAGCCGTCGTAATGGAACGAATCCATCAGCACAAACGCTTGTTGCAGTTCCTGGGCGGACGTAGGATTCGTATTGGCGATCCAGCGCGCATACGCCATCGTCACATCCGAATCGGAACGCTCATGATCCCACATGCGCTGTCCGAGGAAGAACGACATCGGATATTTCGAGCCTTCTTCGTTGCGATGGAAATGCATCTCCGAGCATCCCCATCCCACGCCCCGGTCAATAAGCCCATTGGTGAAGGCGAGCAGCGGATTCAAGAAGGGGTATGCCGTCTCGATATTGGTCTCGAATAAGAAACCCTCGCCGCCAAAACCTTTTGAAATGCCTTCTGGTACAAACGAACTCTCAGACGCCAGCGTGTCCGCTACATCGAACCGGTCGAGTGCATCTTGGCTTTGGGCATATGTCTTGAGTTGAGTGAGGAACGTGTTGCCGTAGGCGTATCCAATATAGGCCCCATTTTCGAGCAGCCAGATCGGCCATGTGCTCACGCTGAAACGCGCATCGGGATTGTTCGCCTGGACAATCGGGAAAAACGTCTGGACATGGGTCATCAAGCGCTCCACCTGATGGCTCTTGCATCCATTTTTCGCATCCGAACACCAGCAGCCGCCCGGATCATAAAACCACATGCGGAATTCGTCGGCTTCGGCGAAATACTCGATCTGCGTCCGGAAAATATCCGTAATAAGGTCCATCGCGTTGTTCCACGTATGGCCTTTATAACTCAATAGCGACGTATCTGCGGGGCACGGACAGGGGTAGCCCGCCGTGGCATAATCGCTCGTTCCGGCGAAATTGCCCACGCTCTTGTTCGCGCCATAAATATCCGAGGGTATAATCCCTGGACTGAAATGATAGACCACCTTCATGCCGCGGCTATGGGCGTAGGTGATCATGTGTTGCAGCGCCAGCCGCATAGTATGGTTGCGCGTGGCGTTGACCGTTGAATAGGGGTAATCGAGTTCCGCATTGCCCCAGATATAAAACTCAACATGGGTCAATTGCGCAGCCACTAACTGGTCCACCCAATACTCCCAGTCCGACGCATTCCAGTTGTCCGGCGTCAGCTTGCCAAAGCTGATGCCATAGGCGATGTTGTAGTACACCCCGCGCCTCGCCACATCCGGGCGGTATTCGTTATATACGGACGTGAGATTCGACGCGTTCCCCTCAGCGGCTAGATACAGCCCATCACCGCTGTTTTGCAGGTTCGTGCGCAAATGCGAGATAGCGAAAACCGACCCGAGGGTATCCCAGCCCGTGGCTAGTATTACTTTCTGGCGAGGGGCGTAATAGCTGGGATATGCGCCAGCAATGTAGCCTTGCTCCTGCACAAAGGCGGCGTCCGAAGCAAAGGGAGCCGGGTGGCCTTCGGCGTCCAGCAGCGCCTTGCTCAAAGCATTGCGGCCATATGTGCCCACTAAAACTAGGCTATTGCTGGTTTTCTGCACATCACTCAGTTCGCCAGCCGATACCACTTCCGGCGAGGAGCCCAGCAGGCCCGTCATCTCCTCTTGCAGCTTCTCTATATTAAGCAATTCCGCTTCGGATTCATCGCCGCCCCGGACAATTAACCAGGTGGCGGCGGGAACAGGCGCAGCGGGAAGCGCAGGTCCCACCCGCAACACTTGAACCGCGTCGACTTCAAAAAAGTCGTAGGTATTTTCAGGCGTGTCCACGGCCTCGACCGTCAGCACATGCCCGCCCGCCGATACATCGAATTCCGAGGTGGCCACCCGCACCCGTTTCGCGCCCAATTGCTCGACGGCATCATTGGCGTGGCACACGCACAGCGGAACACCATCCCATTTCACGATACCTATGGATGTTTGCATGCTATTCAAACGGAAGCCAATGGTAAATTCGACATAGGGACTCCGGCTATACTCTTCCGCAAGCGTGATCGCAAAATCGTAGGTGGTAGGATAGCTCGAATACCCGCTGCCCGATGCGACCAGCGCATCGGCGTCACCCGCCATTCCAGCGTCCAGGCCGCCGGTCATGTTGGCGTCGCCCGCCCAATTGGCCCCGTCAAGGGAGAGCGTCTCGCCGGACAAGGCCTCGCAAGGATAGATGGGTGCAAGAAGGCCCATCGCCATTAATAGAATGAAGCCGAGTTTCTTAATCACAGATAGTTCCTTCGCTGTATACAGACCCAGCGCGCGGGCAAAAGACAAAGGCTTTCATCTCTCTACAAATAAAATGCTGACATTCATGGGCGTTTCAAGATCGGATGAAGCCCGGCAAACGGCTTCTACTCTCTCGTAGCATGGGCGGGACGCCCATGCTACGGCTAGTAAAATCTTGAATCACTTTAAAACAGCGGCCCCGGAGGCCCTCGCCCCCGAGGCCGCCTATTACTCATGGATTAGATACCACGCGCGTATTATTTCCGCTTGCGCAGTTTGGCCGTTGCGCCAGCCACGCATACGCCGCCCAAGAGCACTAAGCCCATCAGGCCAGCCGCTGGCACATCACTCGCGGAACCTGTCGAGATCACCAAAGTGACGGTTTCACCTTCGGCCAATGCCGTGCCCGATGCCGGTTCCGTGCGAATCACGCCGCCCGCCGCTACGGTGTCGCTGGCTTCCTGCTCCACTGCCACCACATACCCAGCGGCTTCGAGGGCCGCCGTCGCATCGGCTTGATTCATCGCCGACACATCGGGCACTACGACTGGGCCGCCAGGAATGGTCACGCCGCCCAGCACCACATCCGCGAAATTTGGAGCGTCTGCCCAGACATCATTTCCTATATGGGCGGTGCTATTAGTGAGACCAACCAACTCGAAACTGTAATCATCTGTGCCGTCACTATCATAGGCCTGGAAAGCAATCCCGATACGGTTATTCAGCGCAGGAGTATAGGAATAGCTGGTTCCATTGGTGCTGCTAAACGCGAATTTGGCCCACGGTACGATCATCTCGATGATATACCCGCCCGTCTTGGCCGCCGCTACGCAAGTCCAGCTTCCCGGGCCGCCTGCGCCATCCGAACCAAACGCTGCCGAGCCTTCCCAGTCGCCACGGCCGTAATTGATCACTTGCCCGACCGTGCTGGTGGCGCCATCACTGCGCCCGCCCGCGAGGAACCATACGCCATCGATCTTAAACATTCCGTAGCCGCCATCCTCATACGAAAGCGCTCCATACAAATCATATAGAAATTGGAATTTATCATAGTAAGCAGAATTCCATTGGGCGTCCCAATTATCCGTAAAATGCAGTACGTCATCGGTGACATCATATGCGATATAGATATTGGTCCAATCCCACGTATAATAGATCTTCATCGACCAGTCTGCATCGCCGGAATACGTGGTGTCATCGAACGTCCACACATTGGTGGCGGGAGCCCCCTGCAACAGCGCTTTGGTCACTTCAAGCGGGACTGCATTATATTCGCCAGCACCAATCGCCCCGTCCGCCACGGGCGTGGTGTTCGCGAATCCGGCGATTGCATGCCAGTATGTGGTTGGCACGGTCACATCCCCTGTCGGCCCCGCTTGCGCAAAGGCGATGGTGGAGCCCATCAGTAAGAAGGCCATAGCTACACTGAGTAATGCTGTTCTCATTGTCGATTCCTCCTCATTGTTCATTACATTTTACATTTCTCTACTCTCTCACTACAGTCTTTCTGTTACAGCAGATTAACCATATTCAAACCCCTCATCGGATAAACGATACCCGAAACAGAATAAAGTGTATCACGACATTAAACGAAAGTCAATAGTGTATCGATAGACTAAACAATCTCATACAAAATGGCTTTTCCATCGAAAAGTGAGAGCATCTCGAAATGCGTAAATAATGGGAACAGTTAGACACAAAGCATCAACTGGATTTCCATCCATCCGTAAAAACTTCCAGAAGAAACATGCAACCGGTTTCCCGAATTGCCGGATAATAAGAAAGCGGCCCCGGAGGTCCAAACCCCGAGGCCGCTCATTACTCGAAAATGCCTTTTGGCTATTTGCCTTTGCGTAATTTGGCCGTTGCGCCAGCTAGGCATGCGCCGCCTATGAGCGCCAACCCGATTAAGCCCGCCGCTGGCACGCTACCCGCTGCGCCAGTCGAAATAACCAGGGTGACGGTCTCACCAGACGCCAATGCCGTGCCTGACGCCGGTTCCGTGCGGATCACGCCGCCCGCCGCCACGGTGTCACTAGGTTCCTGCTCGACTTGCACGACATAGCCCGCCGCTTCAAGGGCCGCCGTTGCATCAGCTTGATTCAGTGCGGACACATCCGGCACTACCGTCTCGCCGCCCGGAATCGTTACGCCGCCCAGTATTAAATCCGCATAAGTCGGCGGATCGCTCCAGCAATCAAATCCGACATGAACGGGGCTGTTCGTGAGGCAAACCGCCTCGAAACTCCGCTCCGCCTCGCCTTCGCCATCAAACGCCCAAAACGAAAAACCGATACGGTTGTTCAATGCGGGCGTATAGGCGTAATTGGTGCCATTGGTGCTGGCAAACGAGAACTTGGACCACGGCACGATCATCTCCATGATGTAGCCGCCCGTTTTCTCCGCAGTCTCACAGGTCCAGCCGCTGGGGCCGTAATCTCCATCCGTGCCAAATAACGCCGAACCTTCATAATTCCAGCGCCCATAATTGATGGGATTCCCGAAGGTGTTCGTCGTGCCGTCGCTGCGACCGCCAGTGAGCCACCACATGCCGATGATCTTCCAAAGGCCCTCCGCCCCGATCACATCGGCTGATTCGGCGCCAAATAAATCGTACAGAATATCGATACTGTCATGGTACGAGGAATTCCACTGGTTTTCCCAATCACTCGGAAAACGAACGATATCATCCGTCACGTCATACCCGATGTAGAAATTCTCCCAGTCCCAGGAAAAATAGACTTTCAATGACCAGTCCGCATCGCCGGTATACGTCGTGTCATCGTATGTCCAGAGCACTCCTGTTGGAGAGGCTTGCATCAGCGCCTTGGTGACTTCGAGTGGAACCGAGTTATATTCTCCCGCGCTTATCACGCCATCCGCCACGGGAGTGGTGTTCGCGAATCCGGCAATGGCATGCCAATACGTGGTGGGCACGGTTACATCCCCTGTCGGCCCCGGCTGAGCGAACGCAATGGCGGAGCTCAACAATACGAAAGCCATAACTACGCATAATATGGTCGCTTTCATAATCAACCCTCCTTTTGTTAGTTTTACGTACCCTTCCCCACTCTCTCTTAACAACTATTCTGTTTCTGCACAATACGCATTTTTAAACTACTGCACAGGCAACAAGGAACGATAGCAACACTAAGTGTATCATGATTCCTAGACTTCGTCAATAGTGTATCGATAGACCATGCGCGCCACGCCAGCAGCCAGTTACTTGAGCCTCATCAAGTCATTGCATCTAGTCAACACCGCAATACCCCAATAAAACATCGCATTCCGCATGCGTTTCCCGGCCAGAATTTAGAGCCTCGGCGCTAGAGACGGTTTCTCTCACCGTTGGTTATAGCTTCGCGTCAGGCACGCCAATCCATTTCTGCAGCTCCGCGCCGTCTGAGCCGATCGTGCTCGTGTCTCCCACTGCTCCACGCCAATAACCGGGCACATGCATCTTGCCGCATAATTCCGCTGTAAACGTTGTACGGACATAATCGGCATACATGGGATACGCTCCCACATTCTTACGAAACAACTCGAATTCACGAGCGTAAGCCTCCTCGTCTTTCGCCCGAGCCATCTCAAGATACCGGCGATGCGCTTCGAGGTAGCCGCTCATCCAATCCTTACGCGCGTAGAAATGCGAACTTGCCTCGACCGCCTTCCAAGCAGTCTCCGCACGAACCAAGGCGGCATCTTTGGCGGCGTAGGTTTTGGCTTCGTCGAGATCCTCCAGCGCCGTTAGCGCCGCCACGAATGGCTCCAGCGCCTCGCCTTTGGCCATGCTTGCCGCGCAACGCCGCAGTGTCGCCTCCGAGGCAGCATCGTCTTCCCACAGCGTATCCGCGCAGGCAAAAACCGACGGGAACGTGCTGCCGATGTAGATGGCGCTGAACAAGGCTTCCTCGAGTCCACGGCCTCGAGCCATGCCCATGACATCCGCGATATACCGGAATTTGAACGGCGAGAACGGATAGGACGCTTCGCCAGGCGTGCCGAGAACCCGATGCATGAATGCATTACGCTTGAACTCGTCCGGTTTCACCGTACCATCATAGATCACGAATTCATAATTCGTAAAAGAGCTGTCACAGCTATCCATAATGGTAAGATTGCGCGGGCCAAACTGCGCGAGGGCCTTCTCCAGAAACTCGTGTACAAAGGCCTTCACATCCTCCCGTGGAAAGTTAATACCCCATTGAGGCTCGTGGAAACACCAAGTCGGCCACAGGCATGCTTCTAACTGCGCTCCGGGGCTGATGGTTTTCGCAAGATCGCTCACGAGCATCAACTGCTCGAACAAATTCTTGCCCTGGTTTTTACGGCAGTCCGCGCAGAAACAGCCACCTGGATCATAGAACCAGACGATATATCCGTCGACCGGCCCGTAGTACTCCATTTCGTGCTGCGCGACATTCCGCGCCATCGCCCGCCCCTCGGGCTGCGACCAGCAAATGCTCGTCCGGCCGTAGTAGCCCGTAGCGGCGAACTTTGGGTCGTTGGGGAGGAGATCGGGATTGGCGTGAATCGGCGTGAGCATGTGGTAGGCTTCGAGCCCGCGACGCCGGGCGTACTCGAAAAGATGCCGCATTCCTCGATGAATCCGCTGGTTGTCGGCGCGGCGCTCGTCAAAATTACCGGGGTAGAGGTAGATATGATACCACTGCCAAAGGCTAATTCGAGAATAACGCGCGTCTATAATCGCATTGACATAGGCCTCGATTGCCGCTTTATCTTCATAATCCAACGACAGTCCCGCCGCCGACCAACTCGCGCTGTTCATGATGTACAGGGAGCGGTTCGGCATTTTGGGTGAAGAGACGATGGGCTCCGCCGGCAATGTGAAGCCCCAGCGGCCATCGCGGAGGTCGAGCCGGCGCAGCAGTTCGCCCAGCGCATAACTAAGCCCGAGGTAGCCGCGCGCCGTACCGGTGTCTCCAAGTCCTGCCGCGAGAATGCGGCCCGGCTCTCGCTGAAGCAGGCTTATTTGGTATGACTGCTTGGCGATGTCGTCATCACGTTGAACGCCTTCGGTCCGTATCAGGGCGGCAGCGGAATCGCTCCGATTGCCAACGATGAGTACGCGCCCATCGGCAGGCGCGGCTCCAAACATCACAGGAAGGGCCTGTCCCGTCATGCGGGCCACTTCGGCAGTAAAATGCGTAATGGCAAGCGTCACGGCCTCGCCAGGCATGACTGGCCCCACGAGAGTCATGCCTTCGATAGGGACGAACGATTCCTCTTCCGCACCAAATCCCGCCAATATGCACATGAATGCCGCGATCATATCCCACTCCGATCGTTCATGGTCTACACCACCTTGCGAACCGCCAGGTTAGTCCCGCCGGGTATGCCCGGTAATAGCGCGGGCATCCCTGGCTACGCATCGCGGTCATTCCGCTATTCGTACTACTATCTGGCAAAACGTTGTTTTCTTGCGAGGATTTCCCGTGTAAATCAATATATTTTAACTAGTTAGAACCTACGACTTTTCATAGTATTTTGGTCGATGAATCCTTTGAACGGTGGGGCAAGCCCCACCCTACCCCTCAAAATTTTAGTGTATTGAGTATGTTTAGTGGTCCTGAATCCGGATCTTTGGTTGCGGCCATGCCGCGCTAAGCCTTCTAGGGATTCTCTTGCCCGCATTCATACGACGCTCCTCGCATGACCCATATAGGGCTGGACCGCGCAGGTATTACATGCCACGGCATTACCCCATGCCGCCCATATACGAGAGCGTCCATTGCCAATAATTCTGTTTATTCATTTCGGCAATAAGCGTACCCGCCAACGAGGTGACCAGAAATTCGGTACGGATGGGCACGGCCGTGTTCAACCGGGCGAATGCCACATGGCCATCCATATACAGGACATTCGAGCCGCTCGGTACGTGGTTAAACCGGGGAATGCCAGTATCTCCCCGCCCAAGAACAGTGGCCGCATGGGTGGCGCTGTTCACATATGCGTCCCACATGACGGGCAATGTGCTTTGCCCGGTGGCTCCCGACGCAGGATTATTGATATCCGTGATGCGGAAACGTTCGACGCCTTCCTTCAGAGAGATATAGTTGTCAGGAAGGGCGGTCGTTCCATCGTTGTCTTTAAACCCAGCCCCCTTGTAGAGAGACTTCACCGTTTCCGGCAATTTGCAGGAACACGTGTAGGCGCCCGTTCCGCATGCCGATGCATCTACCGCGGAGATGTCAATGCTTGTAAACGTGCATACCGTGCTTCCCATGATTTTAGAATTTGATGACGGAATCCAGAACATGGCTTTCGACCAGGCATAATCCGCGATTTGGGATTCTGTTGTCATCAGATAGCCAAGATAACAATAAGAGATCGGCACGGAAAGGAGAGACTCGATACAATACTTCTTCGCATCCGCAGTGCCAGTAGCAGACTTGGATACGCGGCTAATCATCTCCGTAAAGTCGGATTCCATTTTAAACATGTCCGTGCCGACATAATCGCCTGCCGCATCGGATGGACACCGCGCAATCGACGGATCATTCCAATAATCAGGGTACAACTCGCCACCGTCAAATCCCAGCATGTAACCACCCATTTGCCAGGTGGGTGGGATCCGGGACACGTCCGCCATCGGCGGGAATTTGCCCTTGTTCTCGTTTGAATACATCTTGAATATAACGCCGAATTGCTTGAGGTTGCTGGCGCAAGAGGCGCGGCGGGCCGCTTCCCGCGCCCGGGCTAATGCCGGTAGCAAAATTGCCGCAAGTATCGCAATAATGGCAATCACTACCAACAGTTCAATGAGCGTGAATCCTTTTTGAGTCATCCGATTTGCCTCCTCCCATGTGAAGAAACTCTTATAAGCGAGACTCGATGAATCACATGCTGTAGATGATTGGATGTGATTTGCCGTCTATCCTCCTCCTCCAGCGGGGGAACGGCGTCCTAGATATAGTGAAACGGCCAACAGTCTATATATAGAAACTCAAAAATGCAGATATAAGGCCATCGCCACTACAGGCGCATTCTACTTTTCCGTGAATTTTGCACTGAACACATTCTATATCCTATACCAGAGTATCGATTGTGTCAAGGGAATTATATACCAGATGAAAGAACTCATCAGAAGCTTGGAGTGGAGGAATTATAGGTTTTGCGGAAGGAATGAATGCCCTTTATATATTCCCCAATCCGCTGCTACATACAGCAAAAACCCATAATAAGGTAAAAATCTTATGAAATCTGACAGTATTTCGGAAAATTAACCTCCCCATGCCTATCTTCATTCTGACGGCCTGGCATAAATTCAGGTAAACTATTCGTAGAATATATAGATCGAGCGATCATCCTGCTTGTTGCGTTTACCGAGACAGCCGCCTTAAAAGGCATTGACAAGCGGCAACAGAAATGATAGACTTAAACACGGCTAATACAGTTTAACATGATCTTCATGATTCGCTAGGGTTACGAGATTCCATTTGAAGATATGTTCCCAAAATGGCTCCCAGATCTGGACTCATATTGTCATGACGGAGAGAGAGGGGCCGCCAAACAACCCAAGAAGGAGGCTGAAAATGAGAAGAAGGAGAGGTTTCACACTAATCGAGCTGCTCGTGGTGATTGCCATTATCGCCATACTGGCGGCCATCCTGCTGCCCGCTCTCGCCCGGGCGCGGGAAGCGGCCCGGCGCGCTTCTTGTGCAAGCAATTTGAAGCAATGGGGCATCATTTTCAAGATGTATTCGGGGGAAAACAAAAGCCTATTCCCCGAAGGCCCCGGTTTTCGGCCGGGCGCATTCGCCTGGACAATGGGCGTAGATGCGGAAGCATTATTTCCGGATTATTGGAATGACGCCGCCATCATGATTTGCCCATCGGACTCGCGCGACACCAAACCGCCTATGTGGAATGGCAGCGCTGCAGAGGGCTTTAAAAGCACCGTGGGCATCGAAACGGATATAACAGCCCAAGTAAAAGAAATAACGGGAAGCTCTTGGCAAAGCACAGCAATCCGCAATGCGATTTTATCATGGCCCGTATCCTACATCTACATGCCGTATGCATGCAAAACCATGGGCCAAATCGTGGATATTTACTACGGTATTGGCTGGGCATACGCCAATTCGCCTGATTTTGTACAAGGTACCGCCGCCAACGAGGGATATGTGGCTACCGCCGACATCACGGCCTGCAACGGCCCTGCGGATTGGACCTATATCCGCAAAGACTTTGGCCGGTATCCCAATTCCTATGCGCTAGGAAAAGGCAAAGGCGCACAGTATAGCACCCAGTGGGCCGATGATGACGGCAATTACCTGCCCACAACCTACCACCGCCTTCGCGAAGGCGTCGAACGGTTCTTCATCACCGACATCAATAATCCCGCTTCCGGCAGCGTTGGCCAAAGCACCCTGCCTGTCATGTGGGATCATTGGGCGGATACGAGCGGATGGGTCGCGGGTGGAGCCAACACCGCCGCCTCGTTCAACCATATTCCAAGCGGCTCGAATGTGTTGTATATGGATGGACATGTGGAATTCCTCCGGTTCCAGAGCAAAGTGCCTTGCATCACCATCACATCAGACACGAAGCTTGCCCCGTCGAATCTCACCCCGGCCGCCCGGTGGGCGCTGACGGACTTCTGCCGCGCGGGCGGATATGGCTGAGGCCCTCGGAAATCTTTCACCGCAAACGGCTGCTTCCTATCAAGGAAGCGGCCGTTTCTGTTCCGAACCAGCATACGAGTTTATTGAACTCTATCTATCAAAAGCATTGACATTGGGCCAACAGTCATGATATACTTTGATTGTTGCGATAGAGTAAGGCGAACGGCAAGCAGCCCCGGCCATCCATCGCAACTGCATTAACGGTCGCTACTTATGCGGTACGGGTTCCATTCACGATACGCTTGCATTTTCGTATGCGCGTGCAGGCATGAGCTAAATCGAGGAATAAAGAAGATTTCGAATGAACAGAGAAGAAACCTATATCATCGGCATTGACGCTGGAACCACTGGCCTCAAATCGCTGATTTTTGATTGCAAGGGACGCCGCCAAGCGTGCGCCTATCGCGAGTATCCGCTGCGCCATCCCACACCGGATGCGGCGGAACAAGACACCGAAGACTGGTGGCGCGCTTTGGCGGAAACGGTGCGCGAGGTGCTGGATATCACCGGCATCAAGCCGGGAAAAGTGGCCGGGCTCAGCATCTCTTCCCAGGGGAGTTCCGTAGCCGCTTTGGGCGGCGACTTGAAGCCCCTCCGGCCAGCCATCTCCTGGCTCGACCGGCGTTCGCCCGCCGTGGAGCGCCCGCTGGGCTTATCCAGTCAAGAACTGTTCGCAATCACGGGGCTTCAAGACTATCCGGGCTGGACTCAAGGCATGTTGCGCTGGCTGATGGAGTATGAGCCCGAGACGGCTGCCCAAGCGGCGTATTATGTATGCACCGGAGACTATTTATTTTTCCGCCTTACCGGCGAGATCATCTCGGATCATTCCACGGCGAGCCGCACTCAGATGTTTGATGTCTCCCGCTTGGATTGGAGCGATCCCATACTGGACGCCGTAGGCGTTTCGCGAAGCCAACTGCCCGCTTTAGGGGCGTCCGGCTCGCCAGCAGGCGCTATCACGGCGGAAGCGGCCACCTCCACCGGCTTGCTCGCAGGCACGCCGGTCATGCTGGGCGGATTTGACCAGAGCTGCAGCGCATTGGGCGCGGGCGTTGTGGACTCCGATACGCTGCTGGTGTCGCTCGGTACGGCCACTATGGTGGAGACGTGCTGCAACCGGCCTTTGGTCGATCTGGAGCGCCGGGTGACCACCTCGATGCATGTCGCGCCAGGGCTTTGGATGATCCAAGCGCCGATCATGACGACCGGCGTGGTGCTGCGCTGGTGGCGCGACACCTTTGCGCCCGAACACAATGGCTCGTATTACCGCAATATGGATAAAAAGGCGGCGGCGATTCCCGCAGGCTCAGACGGCATTCTCTTTTGCCCGCATTTTGGCGGCAGCGGTGCGCCGTATTGGGATCCTGAAATGAAGGGGGCCATTTACGGGCTGAACCTCTCCCATACCCAAGCGCATATATACCGGGCCATTCTCGAGGGCGTGGCGTATAGCATCCGCGAAAATGTCGAAGTGCTCAACGCCATGGATATTTCCGTGAAATCGGTGCGCGTGGTGGCCGGGGGGGCCGTGAGCAGCATGTGGCGCGGCATTATCGGCGATGTGCTGGGCCTTCCCCAGGGCCGGGTGGATGAACTCGAGGTGGGCGCGCTTGGAGCGGCCGTGCTGGCCGCCGCTGGCGCGGGGCTGTACAGCGGCGTGCTCGAAGCCGCGTCCGCCATGGCGCCCAAAGTGCATTTGGCCCCCTATAACGAAGAAAACCATCGCTTGTATGCGCCAAACTACAAGCGATTTGATGAGTTGATGGAGCGGATGGTATCCGGCTCCATGGCGAAATGCCCTCCTATGGAAGGCGCGGCGATTGGCAAGGGCCCAGCCTGGCGCACGGCGGGCCAAGCCCTCGCATCAAGTGGAGCATAGCGCCATAGATAGGCGCGCTAATCGGGATAACAAAGGAGTCTTTGGAATGCAAAGCATCGATCTGAAAACACTGCGTGAAGACCAAGCCCCTCACATGGTGACGGCGTCCCCCGGCCCCAAGTCTTTGGAGATTTGGGCCAAGGAGGCCGAATACATATCGCCAGGGCTTTCTGGCTCGACCAACACGAGCCGCCTGGTGCTCGAGGAGGGCTTCGGCCCGTATCTGAAAGACGTGGACGGGAATGTCTACATCGATTTTAGCTCGGGCGTCGTGATGACCAATGCGGGGCATTGCCATCCCAAGGTGGTCGAGGCGCTTTCCAAACAAGCGGCCAAGCTCATGAATGTGCATGACCATGCCGTGCCGGACCGCTGGAAACTCTGCAAAAAACTGGCCGAACTGTCACCAGGCCGCCTCAAACGCACCCAACTGTATTCGGGCGGCACGGAGACCGTGGAAGCGGCCTTCCGCCTTGCCAAATCCTTCACGGGCGGCACGGAGATCATTTCGTTCTGGAATGATTTCCACGGCAAGACCCTCGGCGCACTTGGAGTGGAAGGAACCGGATTCCGCAAGGGCTTTGGCCCGATGGCCCCTGGCTATCACCTCGTGCCCCATCCCAACCGCTACCGCCCCAGCCTCGGCGGCGAATTCTCGTCTGATCAATACATCGATTTCCTCGAAAAATACGTCAATGTCTGCGTCGTGGATAAGGTGGCGGCCATTATCGCCGAGCCTGTCCAGGGGTCCGGCGGAACCGTGATCCCACCCCTAGACTGGTTCAAGAAGCTGAAAGCCTTCTGCGAAAAAATCGGCTGCCTGCTCATCATTGACGAAGTGCTGACCGGCTTTGGGCGCACGGGCAAATGGTTCGCCATCGAGCATTTCGGCGTCGAGCCGGATATCCTGCTCATGGGCAAAGGCATGGGCTGCGGCTTCCCCGTCGGCGCGCTTATCTCGCGGGATGAGATCATCGAGTCCAAGCCGTTTGCGAACTCGAGCGGCGGTTCGACCAGCTTCGGCGGCAATCCCCTGGCCGTGGCGGCCACGCTGGCCCATATCGAGGCCATGGAAGAAGACAACGTCGTCGAGAACGCCGCGAAAGTGGGCGCGGTGCTGCTCGATAAGCTTAATGCGATGAAAGACAAGCATCCGCTCATTGGCGATGTGCGCGGGCTGGGCTTATTGATTACCGTGGAATTGGTCCAAGACCGCGAAACGAAGAAGGCCGCGGATAAAGAAGGCAAGGAAGTTTTCCTCCGAACCATGAACCGGGGCATGCTCACCATTACGCCAAAAGGGAAACTGCGTTTGGCGCCTCCCCTGTGCATATCCGAGAGCCTGGCCCTCAAGGGCATCGCCATCCTCGAGGAAGCCATCTCGGAAGTGGAAAAAGAGTTCGGTTACGTGAAATAATCACACGGAGCCTTAGCCTGACAGAAAACGTGCGGCGGCCCTTTTGTCGAAGCGGCCGCCGTTATTGTTTCCTGTCCAAATACGGAGGATAGTTTTATGCCCGTTCTCGACTTCGAAACACTAAGCCACGTCATCAACGTTCCCGCAAGCGCCCGCCGCCTGCTCGAACACAGCGAGAAAGAAATCTATTGCAGCATTTCTTTGCGCGTCCACACAGATCGAATTATTGAAGCAGACTGCTATGTAGTCTACCACAGCCTTGCGCGTGGGCCCGCGAAGGGGGGCATCCGCATGTCGCCTAGCGTGGGCATTAACTGCACCCGGGATCTCGCCGAACGGATGACCTACAAATCATCCCTCGTGGGCTTGCCGTTCGGAGGCGGGAAATCGGGCATATCCCTCGATCCATCCACACTGACGCGCTTCGAGAAGACCGCCGTGATGCGTGAGTATTGCCACATGCTCCACCTCGAACTCGAACATGGCGTCTACATTCCCGCGCCTGACATGGGTACGGACGCCACGGACATGGCCGTCATCTACGGCCGTTTCGACCGGCCTGAAGTAGTGACCGGCAAGCCGCCCCGCGTTGGCGGCCTACCCGGGCGCAACGAAGCCACCGGAAACGGCGTGGCCCATACGTGCGCCTTGGGCGCGGCATGGTTATGGAATGATTCCAGCGCCAGGCCCCTCGAGGGCAAGCGGGTAGCCGTCCAAGGATTTGGCAATGTGGGACGTTGGACCGTCCATTTCCTGCATGAAGCGGGCGCGCGCATCGTGGCGGTTTCCGATATCAACGGCGGCGTATATGACGAAAAAGGCGTGAATTTCGACGCCCTTTGGAATCTCACGGGCAAAGAGATCGGCGTTACCGACATCGGCGGCAGCACGATATCCAACCGCGAACTGCTGGCGTTGGACACCGACATACTCGTCCCCGCGGCAATGGAAAAACAAATCACGGCGGACAATGCGCAATCGGTCCGCGCCAAACTCATTGTCGAAGGCGCGAACGGGCCCATCACGCCAGAAGCGGACGAAATCCTGGCCAGCAAAAACATCCCCGTTGTCCCCGATATTCTAGCCAATGCGGGCGGCGTGATTGCCTCGTATGTCGAATGGCGCAATGCCAAATCCGGCAGCGTTACGCGCAAACAAGATACGTATTGCACCATTAAAGAGACGCTGACCCCAGCATTCGAGCGCATTGTGGATATGGTAGGCGATAAAAAGGTGTCCTGCCGCACGGCCGCCCAGGCGATTGCATTAAGCGAAGTGATTGAAGCCATGCGGGATCGAAGCTGGATCTAAAGCATGCTGTCTCGCATTTAGTGGCATGATGTGTTTGTGGTGAAGAGGCGCGTAGTACGCAGTGCTTGCAAAGTGCATATCCCAACACGGGTATGGTTTTGGCAAGCTTACACGTTCTACGCGCCTTGTATTACTACCTTCAAAAATGACGTTTTCTTTTGAAAATTTCCCGTGTAAACCAAAGTATATCTATTTGTTACGTCTTGCAATCCTTGCTGGATATTTTGATGGACTCCTCCCTTGAACGGTGGGGCAAGCCCCACCCTACAGATTTTATGCGGATTTTCGTACGAAACCTCTTTCACCATGGGGGCACCGATCATAAAATCTCGGCGAGAAAAATGTAGTTCATTTTCGAATGTGCGGAGAAACTGTTCGAGAAAAGTATGATGCCATAACCTTATCTGGCGATCTCGGATGCCGCACCGCGTTGAAATCAAAACTGGCTACGTGTTATCGTTCCAAGACAGAGTATCGGTACAGTCAAAAAAAGCATGGCTCACAGCCCAAACACTTGGGCGTGAGGGAGACACCTGTTGGAACGAAAAAACGCGGTTCCCAAATATTTACAGATCAAAAACGCCATTTTGCAGGATATCAAAGAAGGGCGGGTGATGCCAGGTTCCAAGGTGGATTCGATCTCGGAACTCATTGATAAATATGGCGTCAGCAAGGTCACGGCGGTTCATGCGCTGGCGGCCCTTGAAACAGAGGGCATCGTGCGCCGCGAACATGGCCGGGGCACATTTGGTCACCAACCGCAGCAATGAAGCCATTCTGGCATTGGACCGCAAGACCGTAGCGGTCATTGTCCCCGACATGGAAAATCCATTCAATGTCGAGGTCATTGGCAATCTCGAGCGCTGCCTTCGCACGCAGGGGGTCGTCTCGGAACTCACCTGCACGGGACGGAAAAGTCGCCCAGGGAGCAGGAAGTCCTTGAACGGATAAAAATCGAGAACCGGGTGGCCGGGGTGTTCATGATCTCGTATTGAAACCACACTGGACATACCGGAAGAATGCGTGCCCGATGTGCCTGTAGTGGCGGTCGATTTTTGCAGGCCAAGCCTTGCAAACCGCGCGACGGTGATTAGTTGCGATCATTATAAGGGCGGTGCGGACGCGGCGGCTTCATCTTGCGTTCCTGGGGCATAAACGGATCGCCTGCGTCTATTCGCCACAAGTGACCTCCCGGCGCATTTCGGGATTCCGGGATACGCTGCATCATGCCGGAATTCCGTTTTCGGACGAACACTGTTTATTTGGCGGACATGCACATGAAAATCCGCAAGGATTTTCTGCGGTTTTTCTCCACGGGCAAGTTCACGGCGGTTTTTGCATCGAACGACATGATCGCCATGCAAGTGATGCATATGCTGCGTGCAAACGGCTACCCGCATCCCCGAAGATTGTCTCCTTGATCGGATATGACAATGTGACGGCGGCGCAGTATTTGGATGTGCCGTTGACGACCGTTGAACAATATGAGAACCAAATCGGCCGCCGGGCGGGTGAATATCTCCTTGCGGGCATCGAGAATCCCGCCGGCGCGCGAATCGCCCGGGAAATCGTGATTATCCCGAACTTGGTCGTCCGGGAATCCACTACCCATTCCCCCACAAGAATTAATACCCGCAAGTATGGGAGACAAATAAATGGACCTTGTACAGGCAATCCAGGCCCAGTTGAGTGGAGATCCTACAATTAAACACAACGCGGACATCCTGGGCATCTCCGGCGATACGCCGTGGAATTTGTGTATCGAGGCGGATTGGCAAAACGCAGGCCCCCATCACCGTGCGCGCGGCGGCCAAGGCGGACCATGCTGCCCTAAAAGCGTTCCTGCAAAGGCCTCAGCGAGGACAGCCTGTTTCTCTTCGCGCCTTATCCGATGGATGGCAAACTCGACAGCGCTCTGGAAGACGCTTTTGGATGCGGTCGAGCGCCATGAATGCGCCATGTACCCATATCTGGCGGGAAGACGCCATCATCGGACATAGCTTCCTATGGAAATTTGGCCATGACATCCCGGAACTGGGCATCGCCATCGCGGACGAATTTCATGGCAAAAAACTCGGGCATCTCTCCATGCAAACGCTCATCGGCGCGGCCAAAGCCGCCGGGCGCAAGGGGATCGAACTAACCACCAATCCCAAAAATGGCGCGGGTTTCCACCTGTATCAGAAAATGGGATTCCAATATGTGGGCGATATCGAGATCACCATCGCCGACGGCACGCATCGCATCGAGCGCAAACTCGTCTATACCTTCCCGGACGCGTAGGTCATCCGTAACGGCCATACTCCCGAGCGGTCTCGATCATAGCCACCAGGTTTTCCTCGGGCGCATCGCCGGGCGTTTGGTCCCCCGTGGCAAGCCAGAAACCGCCGCCTTCCATGGCGTCGTCGAGGGCGCGCCGCGCCGCTTCTCGGACCTGCGCCACCGTGCCGCGCGCCAGCAGGCCGAACGTATTGAGATTGCCTTTCAAGATCAGCTTCTTCCCGAAACGCCGCTTCACCTCCCGCAAATCGCAATTACCTCCCGGATGCGGTTCGAGGGGCTCCATGACATCCAGGTCCGTGTGCTCGAAACACCGCTCGACAATCTCGAACGACCGCCCGCATACATGTAAATGCGAGGGCACGCCCGCTTCTTTTGTAAGGCGGGTGACGGCTTGAATAAACGGCAGGTCATACGCCTCGAAGAAATCGAGCGAGCTGAGGCTCAGCGACGAACCGGAGCCTTGAAGGAAAAACATGTCCATCAGCACCCGGTTTCGGGTGTTGAGAATGGCGCGCAACTCCTCCAGGCAGCGTTCGGTATACCAGGCGAACACCTCCCGCATAAAATCTGGCCGTTCGATCAGGTCCATCGTGACGGCCATCATGTCGCCCTCCCGCATGTATTGCCACCAAGCGATAGGCAGCGTAGCGCCTGGGCCACTGGCGCCACGCCCCAGCATTTCCAGATCCACGGATAGCAGATCCGGATATCGCCGCGACTCGCCCATCCAATAGCGATACCGGGGCCAGTCCCGCTCCGGCTCTTTTATAGGCATTTCTGTCTGAACCGTTGGCTGGCCCAGGATGGTCCGGCAACGCCATTCGAGCGGGCCCAGCGGTGTGCGCAACACGCACCGCGTGCGGTGCTCTTCCGGCGTATCGGCCTCGATAACCGTTTCCACCTGGGGCTCCTCGCCATCGCCCTGCCAGGCGCTCTCATACCAGACTGACGGTGTCGCCCACAGCCACGGATCATAACCGTAGCGGCGATACGCTTCGAGCATCGTCTCTTTAGGCGTGGGATTGCCATGAACCAGGTCGATAGTGGTCGCGCCGAGCAACTTGCAGGCGTACCACGGCCCAATGCCAATCTCGACGGGCACGAAATTGGGCAGGCCTTCCCGATACACCAATTTACGAATTCGCCGCCAGGCGGGAGTCGTATCAATGCCTTCCCAATTCAACGGAACCGATTCCACTCTCGCGTTCATCCTCGTTTGACTCCTGTAAATCGCTTAGCATCCACCATTGACAGCACGGCGGATTCATGATACTCTAAATTTGGTCGATACACAAGACGTGAGTCGATACAGTTATTCGGACTAATCAACCAGGGCATTCCTAGAAAAGAGGTGTCTATGCCATCCATGATGCGAATCCGCACCATCCTATTTCTAGCAGCGCTTGCATTACTTCCCTTCGGCCTAGCGCAGGCGGCAATCGTCCCGCTCGATGGATTGCGCATTGTACATGCGGGCAGCGCCACCGAAGCCGAACGCCTGGCCGTGCAGCGATTCAACATGCGCGTGAAGGAATTTACGGGCCGCGAGCTTCCGGAGGTATGGAGCGAAGACGCCACGGGCCAGGCGTGCATCCGTATTGGCACGGCGGCATCGGAGCCTGCACGCTTCGCGGCAGTGTCCGGCGGCCACACCTGGCCGGAGGCGGCGGATCCGCGTGCGCAAAGCTACTGCATCGCCGTGGAATCCGGCGAAACGCCTTCCATTCTGGCGCTAGGCGCAAGTACGGAGCAAACGCCTCGCGCAACGCTGGGATTGAGTTACGCCCTAGGCGAATTATTGCGGCGTCTGGACATCGTGGATGGCGCATGGCGGTTCGATGCGCCCGATGCGCCAATCTATCAGTCGCCCGCCGTCGCCAATCGCACCTTATATGTGAATCTTGATTCTGGCCGCAATCCCGCGATTGCGCTGGAATGTATGTCGCATGAGGCATTGGAAAAGCAAGCGGATTTACTAATCGAGGCGTGCTATTCTCGCTTATCGTTCTGGCAGGCGTACCCCTTCTACCTATATCCGGGCACAAATGAGGCCCTCAACGCAGCAAACATGCGAATGCACACGAATATCCGTTATTTCTTCGATTACGCCAGGCGGCGGGGATTCGAGATTTACCACCAACTGACCCCGGCCTACTTCGACACCACGCTGCTCGGCGAGAATCCGGAGCAATTCCGAGGTGTGGGCTGGTACAGTGAAAAACCAGGGCATGGCGGATTGTGTTGGAACAAACCCGAAGTCCGCGAAGCAGCCAAGCGCGTCGCCCAATTCGAGATGGAATACTTCGCGCCGGTTGATGGATATCTCGTGTGGTTCTATGATCCCGCAGGCTGTTTCTGCGAGGAGTGCAAACCCCGGCAGGCGGAGATGCTGTTCAGCCAATTGATGCTGGTCGCGGACCTGGCCAAGAACATCAGCCCGGGAGCAGAAATGCAAGCCGTGCTCTGGCCCACCTGGTGCTTCCCGGATTATAAAGATAAGGGCATCCCCTTCACGGCGGAAGAACGGGACGCCTTCGTGAAGGAATTCTTGCAGCGCGTGACGGACCAATTTGGCCCGAAGAAAGTGCCGATCGTGGACAGTTGTGAGGCCGAGATCACCAACATGTACAATGGCCTCGTGGACCCGAACCAATTCGCGCGCAATGGATTCATATACAGTTTCCTGGGTTATCCTGGCGAGTCCGCTTACCTTTTCATGCCGTTCCAATTCCATCTCATCGCGCAGCGCATGGGCCATGTGCGGGAAACAGGGCTCGAAGAATGCACGCTGTACGACCACTACCCGCCCATTACATTCCCCATTCAGTACGGCGTAGCCCATGAACTCTATGCGGGCGGCTCGGCGGATGAACTGTTGAAAGCCTATGCCGCCACCATGGCCAAAGGCGAAGCCTATCCGCTTTTCGTGGAATTTCTACAGGCCTTCGAGACTATGGATCAAGCCAAAACGTATCGCGAACGAGGCAAAGCCATTACACACGCCGAAAAGGTGTGGGAAAAGCTCAAGGACAGCCAGCACCTCTACGCCAGCCGTGATTGGCTGGATGGCTACGTGAAGGGACAGCGGCATTATCTGAATATGTCCAAAGCCCGTACGGAAAAGGCATTTCTGAAAGCCTTCCAGGCGTTCAAAGACGACCTTGGCGGGAATCCCATTTTCGGAACGTTTGTGTTGAACGCGCTTACCCCCGAAATAGTCGCAAAATTACAGCTTCCCGCCTATTGGCGCGCCCCTTGCAATGATAACTGCACGGCGGGAGTGCCCAACCACTGAGAAAAAAGTAGGCAACGGCGGCAAGTTATTGCGCTTGCCGCCTTCACAACCATGAAACAAGAGGTGCGCCATGGTCCATACCTCCCATTTACTGACGATCCTATTTTGCGGAGTGGCGGCGGCATGCCCAGCGTGGGCGGGAGCGAGTGAGATGCTTGGAACGGAACAACGCATATTCTTGGTGGCCGATGACGCGCTGGCCCATGGCCTGGAAGGCAAGCTCGACGCGGAATACGCGATTGTTCCATCGAGCGCCTTCGAGCCGCAGGCGCTGGTGGCGCATATGGCGGCGGGCGGCGATTGCGTATGGATCGGCCCGCCCGATAAATTGCCGTCCGAGCTATGGCTCGGCGCGTTCTCATGCGGCGCAGCGCCGCATGAGATCAGAACCGCCGGGGATACGCCGCTTCCGCTCGACACTTACACATTCTCCAAGGCCCGCGCGTATGGCGCGTATATACGCCCGCCCCAGGAATTCCCGAAACACAATATCGACGAAGAAGCGCGGGCGGAATTGCTGCCCATCCTCACGGCCTACGACCGTTTCGGACAGCCCGCCGGATATCCGGGCGTTTTAATGAGTTACTACGCTCCTTCGCTCGTGGGGAAGCGCTTCGGCGGCAGCCAATTCTATGGCTTCTTTTTTGATGCGCCTGCTGAAGCGATGGAGCCTGCGGCATGGCTAAGCCTGCTGCAGAGCATTGGACATCGGCATACATCGGGCCTGCAAGCCGGGCCGTTTACTGCCGAATATGCAACGGTTCATGCGGGCGAGCGCGCCAGCGTACGCCTGCGCGTCCATAATCGTCGCACGGCATCGGCGGCGTTCGAGGTGCATGTTCTCCAACGCGCACCTGGCGGCACCCAATGGATTCCAATTCAAACAATGCGCCGGGTTGCGGATGGAGGCGGCTCCATCGAAGCGGTGTGCGATTTTCCCATAGCAGGCCAGGAAGGGCTTCATGACGTCCGTGCGGAGATCTGGCAGGATGTCACTGCCCAATCGGGCAAGCCCCAGCTTATTGATTCCCGTGAGACTGGTTTTATCGTAGTCGGAAATGTGATCGACACCCCGAATCCCATGAAGCTGGCGGGAACGAATTTCAACTTTGACGGCCAGGACGCTTTCTATGTAGGCACGCATTACTACCCATCGAGTGTGTGGATCGAGCGGACATGGCGCGATTTTGATTCGGTGCGGGCGGCCCAGGATTTCGCCGCCATGCGCCGCGCGGGCAACCGCATCGTACGGATTTGGGTGGACCCCTATCTCGATGAGCCCGCCCTGCGCGCCATGGACGCGGCGGTCTATCTCGCGGCGGAAAATGGCATCATGCTGGATGTGTGCGTGTTCCACCAATGGGCGGGCCATCTAGGATTCGAGAGCCCGGACGGCTCATTCCAGCAGTTTACGTTTAATCATGCGCACGATTTCAATGTCTACAGCTTTTCCTTGCGCAATCTGGACCTCCAGCGCACCTATGTGCAAACCTTGGCGCGGCGGTGGAAGAACGCGGGAAATGTGATGTTCAACTTGGCCAATGAGACATATGTTAAGGCCCCCGACGCCTCCCAAATGGACCCGGAAGCACAGCAATGGGATGGCATCCCGAACGAACCTGGCATCCGGCGTGACACGCTCCTCTACCGGCGCTGGGCGGACGAAATGGCTAAAGCGATCCGTGAGGTGGGAGGCCGCCAACTCGTGTTTCCCGGCTATATGTTCTCGTTGAGTGATGGCGGCGACACCTATCTCGCGAATGAAAACGCGCCCTTGATGCCCTGGCACGGCTATTTCGCGGCGGAGGACATCGCCGCCACGACGCAATATTGGGATGCGGCCTGCTCGAAACGGCCCCTCTTGCTCGAAGAATTCGGCAATCTCGGCTGGAACAATCCCCAGACATATGACGACGCCATGCACTATAGCCTGGCGGGCGGCGCATCGGCCGCCATGTCCTACGAGTGGGGTGTGAGCGTACTCGCGAAGGAACAGGCCTTCGAGCCCATGCCGTTGCGCCGGTCGCTCGACCAACCGGATCCGCGCTGGTTCGCTCCCATCGTCGAATATGCCCAGCAAAACACCTCGGAACAGAGCGTGGGCCTTTGCCCTTGGCCGAGTGGTTTCGGGTATGGCTCCATCTACCACGGCACGCCGTTCATGGCGGATGCAGCGCGGGCGCTATGGCGCATGGCCCAGTTCGGCGAATACTTCGCCCGGCGTATTCAGCCGGAAACGGCCTATGCCCTAGCGCCCGAAGCTGACACGAACGCCATACCCAGCGCGCTGGAAACGTTGAAAGCCCTGTGGTCCCAAGGGGCTGTCTTCGGCGTATGGCGGGAATCCGCAATTGAAACGCTGCCCAAAACCGCTCGGTTTGTTATCTGCTTAGGGCCTCTGCAAGAGCAGTCCCGGTTAGCTCTCGAAAAATGCGCCGATAAGGGCCTGCGTGTTTATGCCGCTGGCGATACGGCATGGAAAACAAACCCCGAGTTGCCGCGCATAGCCTTCACGCCAGAAACCGCCCGGCTGCTGGTCCGGCGCGTGGCCAATGGCATGTTATATATCCTGATGGGCGCTGCACCTGAAGCGGTCCTTGAACTGCCCGGCCAGCGCGTGGATATGGGCTTGATGGATTACGGCATGGCTTTGATGGGCGAACACGGCCTGCTATTAGCGGAAGGCGCGGGTACTATTCGCGCCGGAGGTAAACTGGTGGTGCAAACCAGCGCGGGCCGTGTGGTATGCGCGTCGGAAGATGGCCGGGAACTGCAACAAACGCGCCGCATGCGCGTGGTGGTGACGAAACCGGCCACGCTCACCTTTGAGCGTCCCATTCAGGAAGCGCTGGTATATGGCGAGGGGCAAGCCGAACCGCTGGCGCGCTTCAAGCCTGCCACACCAACGGAACTGGCCGTGGATGATGAACTGGCGCAATACCGCATGGTGTTGCTATTCGGCGACGCCGCGCTTGAGTAACCAAAAGGCGCGCTCCAAGAGATCGGACCGATCCGCCTGATCCGTCCGATCTTTGATGCGCTGCATTGCCAGGCGATGCAGCCGGTTGCGGGGAAGCGGTTCGAGGCGGGCTGCTTCGGCGTATGCGTGCAACGCATCCGTGTAGCGCTCCATATGCCATAAAGCCTCGGCGCGGACATAATGCGCACCTGCCCATTCCGGCTCGCGTGCGATAGCTGCGTCGAAATAGGGCATCGCGCCGCTGGCATTGCCTAGAGAAAACAACACGCGCCCGACGCCCAGCCGGCACGCCGCCTCGGGGTCCACATCGAGCGCGCCCAGATGCATGGCGTCGTAGATGCGCGGCAGATCAAACAAGCGGGCTTGCGCATCGTAGAACGGCCCATCGCCCAGGTGCGGGCCAAGCTCCGGCGCGGCGAACGCCAAAGCAGCCTCATATCCAGCTTGGGCATCAGCCCAGCGGCCATCCCGTTCGGCCTGAGGCACGGGCGCGAGCGCATCGCTGAACCGCGCCACCAACCGGCAATCCTTCTGATAACGATATACGTTGCACGCCACCAACAGGCCCGCCAGCACTGCGGCGGCATACAGGACGGCGCGGGGCATACGCCATTCCGGCTCCGCTTCCCGCCGCATGGACAACGGTCCCATGGCCACGGCGAGCAGGAAGGGATATACGGGCGTGGCCATGAAGGGCTGCACGAGCGTGACGGCGAAGAGGCAGCCCGATGCGGCGAGAAAGGCCCGCGCCAGGCGCTGCAAGGCGGGATCGCCGCTCGCCCGCAAGCAGCGTATCGGCGCGGCAACAATCGTGAACCACAACCACAGATACGCCGTAAAACCCAGGACGCCCGTTTCGAGCAGAAATTTCAACGGTACGTTGTGAATGGTTTGGCCTTCCGTTTCCGCATCGTAGGGCGTCTGTGCGATGGCGGCGTCCGAGGCGTTGAAGCCCGCGCCCAGCAGGGCATACCGCGGCAGCAAGGCGATGCCCGCCCGGTAGGCCATCATCCGGGAGTGCACGGATAAGTCGTCGCGCACCACGATTCGGTGCAGGCCGAAAAGGGCGATAATAGCGCCCGCAGCGATTCCGAGCGCAAATAGCGCCATGAAGCGCCGCGTTCCTATGTACTGGCGCAAACCACGCGTGGCGGGGATCAGCACCACGATGGCCGCGCACAACAACGAGCTGCGCGATTGGGCGATAGCCATGCCCAGCACCAAGAGCGCTTGGGCGGCGTGAAGCCCCACGCGTGCGGGACGCCGCAAGGCTCGGTAGTCGAAGAGGAAAACAGATAGCGCGAAGGCCAATAGCAGCGGGAGCACGCCTTGATTGAGGTCGGCGCTCGCGCCTGCCATACGCATCAATCCGCCTGCCCGCGCCACATCAATGAGGCGGCCTGTCCAGGGGATCGTGAGCGGCTGCCACCAGGTGGGATACAGCCAACCGGCGCGGCATGCGAGGGTGAGCACCGCCACGGCAGCCGACGATGCGATGAACGCCGCGCCATACCGGCGTGCGTCGATAGGGCTGCCCACGGCCTTGGCGGCGGCATAGAAGAAGAGCAGATATGCGCCGTATACCTGCAACAGCGCCAGCGATGCCGCGCGGTCGATGCTGTGGGCCGTGGCGAGCAAGCATGCGGCAACTAAGAGCAGGATGGGGCCTTCGAGCCGGGTGCGCGGTAATGCGCGGGGCTTGCACAACAGCAGGCGCAACAGGCCCATGAGGAGGAGCAATGCGCCCGCGAGTTTGGCGGCGGTGCCACCTACAATAGGCAAACGCTGAAACAACTCCCATGGCAACACGAGCGCCATGAAGAAGAGCAAAAAGCCTTGCGCCCGGCTGAATGCGCCGCATAGGTTCATGGCGCGCCCTCCGGGAGCAGCGCGAGGCCTTCCACATCAAGCACGCCCGCATCCGCCATATAAGTAAAGACCAGCCGCGTGGGCCGCATGGAAGCAGGCAGCGCAACACGGCTTATATACCGATGCGCCGCATAAAGCTTTTTCGTCTCCGAATCCGTTCGTTCCTCGCTATATGCAATGTCGATCTTGTTGCTCTTGAGCGCGCCAGTCGGATAGAGGTCATACCGCTCAAGCGCCGTGGATACGCCGCATTGCACTTCCACGTCCTGCGCCTCGCCCGTGGCGCCGTCCACACATTGAATCCGGCAAATGGGCGCGCCTTGAGCGAAATCGCTTGTCCAGCTCACACAGGAAACCAGCCCAATAGCCGAGATTGGTCCGCCACGGCTTCCAGGTACGTCGATGCCCAGTTCCGCGCCCGGCGCGAGCCGGAACGCCGCATCTAAACGCTCCGCGCCGTTGCCGAACAACTCCGTAAGGCGTTCCGCATCCAATTTCGACGGCCACAAGACGGCGGGCACACGCACGGGCCCGCGATAGAGATATGCCCAATCTTTCCAGTTCGCCCCTTCCCAAGTCAGAAAAAACGAGAGCACGCCATCACCCACGAATTGGCCCGTGGGCATATCGAGGAGAATGCGTTGCGTGCGGATTTCTCCAAAGCGCCACGGTGTGATCTCGATAGGATATGTTTTAAAAAATCCCGGCGCGGGGCCTACCCCCTCATCGCGGATATTGACGCCGATCCGCGTGGTTTCCACGAGCCTGCTAATAGGCCGCCAATACAGGGTGATCTCGATAGGCTCGCCCACTTGCAGTGACGGCACTCCGCCCGCCACCGGCGCGCCATGTTGCGCGAGATCGAAGCCAAGAAGCTGCGCCGTGGGCAGCTTGCCTTCGTATTCAAAAATCGGCGGGCGCACGGGGATGGGAAACTGGGGCGCGCCGTTTGGAAACGTGGGATTAGCCAGCGCCTTCCCAAGCGCCTCGATGGACGGCAACAAGTCATCGGCGGCGCAGGTGGCCCATCCCACCATCACAACAGACGCAAAAAACGCCAGCCATTTCATGACGCACTCTCCGCAAGCAATTCACGCGCCCGATCCCGCTTCGCGCCTTGGTCATGGCTGATGACATACTCCAGCAGTGGCCGCGCTTCCTCATATCGCTGCTGCCCGCACAGGATGCGCGCGGCGGCAAGGGCGTTCTCCGCCGACGGTGACGCCTGATACCCAGCCTGGAATGCGGCCAGCGCATTTTCGTTGTCGTTCAAAGCCAGATACGATTGGCCTGCATAATATTCCGCCCAAGCTTGCGCGTCATATTGCTGGCTCGACGCCGCCCATTGCGCCCACTCCTTCGCGGACGCGGCGGCGTCCGCATGGCGGCCCGCTTCGCGGAGGGCCTTATTCAGCAAGCTATACGGCAGGCCATTGTTCGGATCGAGGGCGATGGCGTCATGGGCCACCTGTACGGCCTCTTCGTATTGGCGTTCATCAAGCAGCAGTTTGAGGAATTCCTGGGTCTGCCACACTTTCTGCATGGGATCGTCGAACTTCAGCGCAAGGGCGCGCCGGTACGTTTCCATGGCTTCCGCGGTGAGTCCCGCATTGGCCAGCCGCCGCGCTTGCTCCGCCACACGCTCGCCGATCTGTTCATCGAGATGCTCGACCCACGGGCGGCCATACGCCGCAACAACGTAGATGCCCGCCGTGAATGCCGCCAGCCAAATCGCTACAACGAGCAGCACGCCCTTGTATACGCGCCGGAGCGGGCGCGTATCGAGCGGCGGTTCGCCTGCCACGCCATCCATATGGATTACGCCCCCAAAATCGGCCGCAAGGCCGCTTCGTGCGCACGGATCCAAGCCGTGATTTCCGTGATGATGTCCCCCACGCCTTTCTCGGGACGCCACCCCGTGGCTTGCGTGACACGTGTGTTATCGGTGATATACAGCGGAATATCCGCCGGGCGTTCTTCCGCCACGCCGCCAATGTCGATGACGCGTCCCGTAGCTTCCTGGCACAGGCCCGTTAATTCGAGGAGCGACGTACTCACATCAACGCCGCCGCCCACGTTGAACGTCCGCCCGTTGAGCGCATCGAGGTGCTCGATCTGGTACAGCACCAACCGGAGCAGGTCGTCCACATGCAGCATATCCCGCACTTGTTTGCCTAGCCCGCCATAGCCGATGTAATTCAGCGAACCGCCGAAGAGATGCCGCGCCACCCAGAGCACGACAACGCCCTGGTCCACTTTGCCCATTTGCCAGGGGCCCGTGAGGACGCCACAGCGATTAATGACGCCCTGGATGCCGTACATGTCGATGTACTCTTGAAGGATATACTCGGAACACAGTTTCGTCGCGCCGTAGAGCGAGCGCGGGCCTTCGAGGGGAAAATCCTCGGCGATGCCGTGCGCCGAAGCCCCCGGCATCGGCTGTTCTTCTTCGAGGACGAAGCGCGTGGCTTCCTCGCGGCGGCGCAATCGGTTGATCGTGGCCACGGGATACACGCGGCTCGTCGAGAGAAACAACACCGCCGCCTGGTGTTTGCGCGCCGCTTCGAGGCAATTGATCGTGCCGTCCAGGTTGGTGTGGATCAGGTATGCGGGCGAGCCGTTGAATCCCGCGAGCACGGACGGTTCGGCGCTGCATTCGATGAGCAAGTCCGCCGCCCCCACCTCGGCGAGGTCTTCCGGATTGCGGATGTCGCCATGGACGAACGATATGCCCGCCTCGCGCAAGCGCGGCAGGTTCAACTCCGAACCCCGGCGTTTCAGGTTGTCCAGCGCGGTGACGCGCGCCTGGGGATATTGGCGCTTGAGGCCCAGCGCCAGCGACGCGCCCACAAACCCCGCACCTCCCGTGATTAAGATGTTTTCCACGTGTGCTCCCGTCTGCATATTCCTTGTGTCTTAGCGCCTTTGTGTTAGAAAATTCAACACAAAGACACTAAGGCACAAAGAGGTTTTCTGTTCTTATTTGCGATTCCTTATTAACGATATTTGATAAAGCTTTCTACGCCATTCAAACACATGCTTGCCCCTATCTCTCCCGCGTGAAGAACGCGATGAGCGTTTCCGGCCAGAACGTCGTGCGCACGGGTATGATGCGTACTTCCGCCAAACCCTTAAAAAGCCGCCGGAACGCGCGCGTGGATAACAGCCGGATACGCGACATGTAGCCCTCGTTCTCACGTCCCGCCAGCGCCCGGAAAACATAGCGCCGGACGCCCCAAGGCAGATAATGGACCAGGGGCAGCGTGGTGTGCAACTCGATGGGATACCAGAAGTTGGGAGTGGTGATGAATCCCGTGCGCGCCACGCGGACAGCTTCTTCGGTGAAACGGCGCTGGTTCGCCTCTCGTCCCACATGCTCGATGACCGCGTTCGAAAACATGGTGTCGAAGGCATCGTCGCGAAACGGCAGCGCGCAGCCGTCGGCGCGTACGAAACGCACCTTCGGGTATTTGGCGCGCAAATGCGCGGGATTGCCCAAAGTCACGGCCACGATGCGGTAGGTGTCGCTGAGCTGTTGCTCCAAAAGGTTTTCAAAGGGATTGTTCTCGCCTACATCCACGCCCACATCGAGGATCGTCGCGCCCGGTTCGAGCGCAGCCAAATCCTGAAACAAGCGGAACTTCTGTTCACGCGAACGGCGGTATAACGCCGAGAAGCGATGGCGTATACGGTCAAAGATATTCAGCACGCGTATGCCTTTCGTGGTTTGCCTGCTGGGGGAAACCCTCTTTGAAAAGAGGGTTTCCCCCAGACCCCTTTCCTAGAAACTTTTAGGTGCGCTTCGCGCGTTCGATTGCATCACTTCGTCGAAGACGGCCATGAGCCGGTCATAGTGTCCGGCGCATAAGGCCTCGGCTTTCGCCCTTCCGGCGCGGCCCATGGCGGGGATATCCATTTTCCCGTTTTGAAATGAATCCATCTTCACCGCGAGGGCTTCCGCGTCTCCGGCGGGAAACAGCACGCCCGTGCGGCCTTCCTCGACGGCCTCGGGGATAGCGCCCATATCCGATGCGATGACGGGCTTGCCCATGGCGTAGGCTTCATAAATGACGAGGCCGCAGGTCTCGTACCATTCCGATGGCGCAACGACGCAACGCGCGCCCCGCACCAGTCCGCTAAGCGCCTTGCCGGTGAGAAAGCCGGTGAATTCCACATTCTTCACGCCTGCAGCGCACGCCTGGGCCTCCAGCGCGGCGCGCTCTTCGCCGTCGCCCGCGATGACCACGCGATAGCCGGGCCGTTTCGCCGCCGCTTCGATCAGGGTGTGGATGCCCTTTTGGCGAACCATCCGGCCATAGCAAAGAAAATAATCGCCCGGCTCATATTGGGGCTCGTATTGCTCGATATCGAGGGTCAGCGGCATCAGATGCAGCTTTTCGGCGGGCATGCCGCCTTCAATAAGTTTATCCCGAAAAAAATGCGTCGAGACGAGGAAGCGGTCCACGTTGCGTTCGTAGATGCCGATGGCCTTATGGAAATATTGGGCGGCTGCGGCAAGATAGCTCGCAAAACGCGAGCCCTTAATGCACCGGTGGCGGGCGCATTGGTAGTACTGGCCGCCCAGGCATCGCTCGCACAATTCGGATTTATGGCTGATGTACAGGTCGGTTGCGGGGCACACGAGCTTGTAATTATGGAGCGTCTGCACCGTGGGCACGCGAAACTTGCGCAGGCTGTGGAACACCGAGGGCGACAACTGGTGGAAGACCATGTGGACATGCGCGATGTCGGGCCGGGTGTCGCGCAGCAGGGCCTCGAGTTTACGCCGCGTTTCGAAGGAATACACGGTCTTCCCCACAATGCGCGGGATGTTCGCGAGTTTATACATGATCGAGTGGTTGCGGTAGGAAATGCCGCTCACGAAATAGGGGCTATACGGCGACGGCAGGGTGTCCTCTTCCTGCATCGTGAAGGGAATGACCGTGTGCCCGTGGCGCTCGAGATCACGGATGGCGTCGAACATATAGCGTTCCGAGCCGCCACCAGGCCGGTAGAATTTATTGATGACGAGGACTTTCACCGGGGCATTCTCCCGCGCAACAGCGCGCGCAGCCGCAACGCCAGGCGTTTCCATAGCGGCTGCGCCACGGCGCGGTAGCGGCGCACGATAGGCTTCATGGCCTCCTGGAACACGCGGAAATCACCCGCTTCGCGAGCATGCTGGAATGCGCGGTGGCTCTCTTCGGCGATGGCCAGGCGCAGGGCGTGTTTGCGCTGTTCACGCGAAGACAGGCCCATAGCCTGGGGCTGGACACGCTTGAAGGGCCGCCATTTGCCGGCTTCCGCCATGAGGTGCAACCGGTACGCCAAGGCTTCACGGCGGTGGTATAGGCCCGCCGACTGCGAGCGGGCCACGTCATCCGCTGGAATGGCCTCGATATGCAGGCGGCCTTCATGTGCGGCGCGCTCGATCATTGCATGGAGCGCCGCATGGCGCACGATAAGGGCGTTGGTTCCAGCGGAGTCTTGCACATATTGCGGCAGCCAAGCATCGCCCACCGAGGCGTCGGCGGTTTCGCCCACCACGTCATCGCAGAAGTCACATGCCTTATACTTGAAGAAACCCAAGCCCCAGTCGGTGCCGTAGAGCTGGCGGGCGGAACGTTCTTCCGTCACGAGCCGGCCATCCGCAAGACCGGTGAAGGACAACGCGTACTGGTCGGCCCGAATGCCAGGCGTTTTTCGGCGGAAGTCCACCCCGCGCAGTTCGCCGGGGCGGATGCCGCATTGCCACGCCAGCATGTCGGCGTACCGGGCGCTTTTAAGATGGCCGCAAAATAATGATATGCAGTACGCGACGCGCTCCGCGAGCAGCGGGTCTTGCCGCGCCAGCAGCCGCACAGCCTTGATGAAACACGGCGCGCCTATCACCACGTAGCGTCCGGGCCGTTCGCGCACCAGCTTGAGCGCCTGGGACATCTCGACGGGGTAATAGCGCGATTTGGCCCCGGCGCGCACTTCGCTGGGCGTGGTGGCGATGCCATACTCGAAGAGCCGGGGCTCGCCCGGCGACGCCTCCCGGCCCCGCACATGGACGGCTGCATCCACAAGGCCTTGCTCGAGCATCTCCGCGAGAAGCCACGTGCCGAGTCCGCCCGAACTGCCTCGCGCGCGGTATTCGCCCTCCGCCACATACCCGGCGTACGTGGCGAAATAACCGCCGATGCGCGGATGGCTCGTTAGGGAATCGCCAAACCGCTCGCGGGCCAAAATATCTTCATCGGGATTGCCCTCCGCGAAGGGGCATACCGCCTCGACAGGGGCATCCGAAGCCAGTTCACCGGAAACATCCTCGGCTTGATAACGCCCATAGGCGTCGAAACGCATCGAAACGCCTGAATGGGGCAGAGACGCACATGCGCCGCAGCCGATGCAATAGCCGCCATGCACGACCGTATCAAACAGGTGTTGCCGCGCGCTCATACGCTCCCCCTGCTGTTCCACAACGCCCGCACAAGCCTTCCCGCTTCCAGGGAGCGCGGTTCGAGTTCCGAGCGGGCCGCCGCTAAACGGGTGCGAATCGATGGGCCATCGGAGAGCGCCTGCTCCACGAGCGCACGCAGCCGCTCGTAGGTGGCTTCCTTCACCGGCACGGCGTATTCCGCCTGTCCGATGAGGGCCATATAGCCTTCGAGTTTGCGTTGCGTGCCCAATGCGATGGTGGGCGCGCCCGCCATGGTGGCCATGATCCCCGCATGCATGCGCGTCGTGATAAACACATCCAAATGCGCCGCCATGGCCTTGAACTCCCGTGCGCTGTACAAGCGCTGCGTCCGTACAACACGGACTCGGGCTTCTTCACTCAAGATGTTGTATAGGCGTTCCGCCACGGGCGCATCGTCCTGCTCTTCGCCATATAGGGCGCGGTTGGCGGTTAAAAACACCAATTGCACGCCGCGTTCGCCCGCCAGGTATTCGCACAAGCGCGCGAGGGCATCGAGATAGGGCCGCTCGCCTGCGGAAGCGGACGAGTCGAGGAAATCGGAGACCGTAAGCCCAATCAATGGACGCGCATGCACATCCACGCCCGCTTCGGCCAGCAGCGCCGCCGCTCTTGCTGGCGAGGCCATGGGCTGCCGTATCGCCACATCCGGCACGAAATGCAGCCGTTCGGCGGGCACGCCCAAGCGCCGGGCCTCGGCGAACGAGGGCTCATCTCGAGCCATCACCAGATCACATCCGCGCAAGACCGCGCTGGTTAATCGGGTGAGCCATGGAATGGTGAAGGGGCCAATGCTTTGGGGAAAAACTATCATCGGCTTGCCGAGGCGCTGGGCGATCCAATACGTGCATAGAATGAACGGGAGCAGTTTGCGGAATACCTCGTTCAGCATTTCGCCGCTGATGGTGATCACCATGCCGGCGTCGAGCAAGGCCTGGACAGCGCGCCTGCGTGCGGGATTGAAAGTATATGCAAGGGGGCTGATGCTTACGCCCACACGCCGCAAAACGCCCAGATTCACGATATTCGCCATCGCCCACAGGCCGTTCACGGCAAGCCAGGGAATCAGCCGCCATCCCCGCCGCCGCTCCGGAGCGAACAGGCCGGGAAAAAGATCAGTATAACAGGCGCAATCCGTGAACGCGGCATAGGATTCCGGCGCTTTGGCGAGAGCGGCGAACTGGGCCTCGGGAACAGCCGCTTTCAAGTTGTCCATGCTGCTATCCAGCAAAGCCGTGTTGCCCATATGGGCGGCGGAATAGGCGTCAAGCAGCAGTATTTTCACCACGGGAACCGAAACCTCGCATTGAGACAACCATGAACAGCACGCACCTGCGTATCATACAAGGTTTGCCCACGTATGAAAAGGCCAGCGCTGCTTAAGCGCCATTTTTATAGAGGCGCGTTGTAAGCGCCCTTCCAGCTTTTCACAGGATACTTTGGATTCAAATACATGGGCGGAACCCATGCCACGACATGGCATTACAAGCAGAACCGGGCAGTAAGCAATAAAAAAGGAGGAGCCCCTTCATCCGAAGGCTCCTCCCTTTCAGAGCAACTTAGCTTACCGTGAATAGAAACCGATGACGCCCGCCGTATCCGCCTTGAAGGGGATCGTTTCGCTATTCGGGGTGGCGGTCATACGGCCTTCGAACGAACGGGGGGCGCGCTCAAGATATTCCGGCAGCGCGGCTGGCGGATTCTCAGCGCCTTCCGCGATCATGGGCACCTTGCGGCTTTTCTCGCGAACGCTGATGCTCATGCCTGGCTTCACTTGTAAAGACGGCACGTTGCATTTTTTCCCGTCCACGAGGATATGCCCATGGCTTACGATCTGCCGGGCCGCGGGCATGGTTGCCGCGAAACCGAGGCGGTATATAATTGTATCGAGGCGCGATTCGAGCAGCATGAGCAAGTTCGTACCAGTGACGCCGCCCATGCGCTGAGCCTTTTCATAGGTTCGGCGCATTTGGCGCTCCATGAGCCCGTAATGCGTGCGAATCTTCTGCTTGTCGAGCAGTTGCTGCCCATACACCGACATTTTACGGCGAAGCGTCGGGCCATGCTGGCCCGTGGGATACGGCCGTTTATTCGAGGGGCATTTCGGGCTGCCCCAAATGCAACTGCCCAAACGGCGGCACAATTTGTGTCGAGGTCCAATGTACCTGGCCATGCGCTTGATTCTTTCCTTCCTATGGGGGCATATACCCCGGAGCCAACTTATATTTCTGTTCTTGCAAGGACAATTATGAGAGGCTGATAAATAGGCTTGCGGCCAACAAGCACTGAATGTTAGCGCATGCCTGCAAGACAAGTCAAATCAAACCACTGGGCCGGGTGTGCGCCATGATTGTGTTTCGTTGCGTCCAGATGTTTTTTGCGGTATAATTTTGTGTCTGTATAGACACAAATGGAGGCCGCCATGAACATTGAGACGATTGAAGCGCAACGGGAATGTATTTTGGGGCAGATGCGCGCCATTCGAAGCGCCCACCCGGGCGGCGTGTCGGAGCAAATGGTCAAGGGCACACGCAAGGACATGCCGGAGGCCGTGGAACGGGGACCTTATTACTCCCTGCAGTGGTACGAGCAGGGAAAGCCCCGGCGGCAGCGGCTGCGAAGTCCCGAGGACGTGCGGCGCGCCCGTGAACAGACGGACAACAGCAAGCGTATTCACGAACTCGCCGAACGCTTTTGCGAGCTGACACAACAGCTCGGAGAGCTTGAGCGCGACAAGGAGGCCGCCCACGAGCGGCAAAAAAAAGGGCTCTAGTCGAACTGGAAAGGTCCGCGGAAATGTCGCGGGCGCTGGCGCTAGTCCGCCGGGACCGCGGCGTGGACTTTGAAGCAACGGAGAAACTCATCCGCACCGCCGCCCTGGAAGGCGCGGGAAAGACGCTGGCCGTCCTGTTCGACAAGGCAAACGCCATTGTCCAGGGCCAGGAGCATGCGTGCCCGCTGTGCGGCCATCCCATGCGCCGCGCGGGCATGCGGGCCAGGCGCATCACGACCATTCTGGGGAACGTCACGCAGGAGCGCGCGATGTACCGCTGCCCATGCGGGGCCACCGCCTATCCAGCGGACGAACTGCTGGATGTCGCGGGCACTTCGCGTTCGCCCGGCGTCAGGCGAATGACGGCGCGCCTTGGCGCGCGGGAAAGCTTCGCGGACGCCGCCGGGGATCTAAAAGAACTGGCGGGCATCAGCGTGAGCGCCAAGGACTGCGAGCGGTCCAGCGAGCAGACGGGAGCGGACGTGGCCGCGTGGGAAAAGCAGCGGCGCGGGCATCCGTCAAACCCCGCGCAGCCCAGCACCGGCGATGAGATTCCCGTCCTGTACATCGAAATGGACGGCACGGGGGTTCCCGTCGTCAAGTCCGAAACGGACGGGCGCAAGGGAAAGGCGCAAGACGGATCCGCCAAAACCCGTGAGGCCAAAATCGGATGCGTCTTCACACAAACCAGCACGGACGAGAAGGGGGAGCCGGTGCGCGACCCCGGCAGCACCACCTTTTCCGGCGCCGTGGAAAACGCCGAAGCCTTTGCAGGCCGCATCTTCGCCGAAGCCCAGCGCCGTGGACTGGAACGCGCGCAAAAGGTGGTGGTCCTTTCCGACGGCGCGCAATGGATAGCGAACATCGCCGCCGACTACTTCCCCGGGGCCGTTCACATCCTCGACCTGTATCACGCACTGGAACACCTGGCGCTGTTGTGCGCGCTGCTCTTTGGGAAGACCACTGAGCTGGGGATGCGGATGCGCCAAAGCCTCAGCGAACTCGTGCGGCAGGGAGAGGCCGCGCAGGCCCTGGAGCTACTGCGGCCACACATGCCCAGCCACGACGATGACGGCAAGGCGGCCTGGGAACATTTTCTGTATCTGGGCAGCCGCGCCCACATGATGCGCTATGCCGAATTCCGGGAACAAAAACTGTTCGTCGGCTCCGGCGTCATAGAGGCCGGCTGCAAAAATGTTGTAGGAAAACGGCTCAAGCAGTCCGGAATGAGATGGACGGTCAACGGTGCAAACAAGATCATTACGCTACGATGCGCCTTCTTGAACAGAGACTTCGAAGACTTCTGGGCCGACAGAGCTAGGAAAGATGCCGCATGAAAGCACAATTGGGACGCACACCCCACTGGGCCAAACCACTCCTGGGCCACTGGGCCAGGGGATAAAAAACTCGCTGGCGGAATCTTATTGTTTCCATTGGGTACAAATGGAGTGCAAACCAAATTTGCAACTCACCAACGAGGTGAATCCAATAATATGGCAAGAAACGGTTTCAGTAAAGCTTGGCGAAACGGACGCGACAGTGACGAATTTTACCAGGGCGGCCGCCGTAGTGTGTATGCGTACGTGGCTGGGCCTATTCGATGATTTGGGATTGAGTGAATTGATACATAGGCCTCGAACACCCCACAGCAACTGCTTCAAGCGGAATCAAGGGTGTTGCGCTGGGCGCGTTCGATACCGTGTGTGCGGATGACCATGACGGGGACGTCGACGGCATGACGCACGCTATCGACCGTGGCGCCATAGACCAAGTCGCCTAGGCCACGATGGCCATGAGAGCCCAGAATGAGCATGTCAAAGCCTCCTTCCCGTGTAGCGAGAACGATTTGTTCGACAGGTTTGCCGTATCGCAGCTCCACTTCAACGGGCAGATCCCGTTCTTCGATTTCCCTGGCCAGCTCTTCGATGTAGGCCTTATCCTCCTGCCCATGTAAACTGGCGCTTTCTGGGCCATACACCATGGTTCCCGGCGTCTCGACGATATGCAGAAGCGTCAGGCGCGCCTTGTGGGTGCGGGCCATGCTCACGGCCGCCGACACAATTTCCGCGTCGCCCTCGGTATGCTCGATCGCCACGCCAATCATCTTGATGGATATGGGCTTGATCCGTTCCGCTACCGAACGGCTTGCCGTCACCATGCCGCTTTCCCATGCGGCGTCGCCGCGCCGGAACAAGGGGGCAAAAGTGATATAGGCCAGCACGCACAGCACCAGCACCAAAAGAGGCGCCGCGATGAGCCACAACCACCACGGGCCGCCGCCCAGCCAGCCGCCCAATTCGTCATAAACAAGCTTCAAATTCAGCACTACAATGATGATCGTCGTGAGCCACGCGAGGACTTTCACCCATAACGGATTCACGAACGATCCCATTTTCGTTTTGTCGGAAGTGAAGTGGATCAGGGGAATCGTCGCGAAGGGGAGCTGGAGGCTCAGCACCACTTGCGAGAGAATGAGCAATTGGTAGGTGCCTTTGTCGCCCGCAAGTGCAATGACCACGACGGCGGGTGCGAGCGCGATCATGCGCGTAATGACGCGCCGCAGCCAGGGCCGCATGCGCATGTTCAGGAATCCCTCCATGACCACTTGGCCGGAGATGGTGCCTGTGATGGTCGAGCTTTGCCCCGCCGCGATCAAGGCCACCGCGAAAGCGATGGGCGCGATGGTGTGGCCCAAGAGATTCTGCAGCAATTCGTGGGCTTGCTGAATTTCGGTGACCTGAATGCCCCGGCTATGAAAATTGGCGGCGGCCATGATGTAGATGGCCGCATTCACGAAAAAGGCGGCATTGAGCGCCACGGCTGAATCGAGGAAATTGAAGCGGCAGGCTTCGGATTTCCCGGTCACCGTGTTCGATACGGCGCGCGACTGTACGAGGGAGGAGTGCAGATAGAGGTTATGGGGCATCACGGTGGCGCCGATGATGCCGATGACGATATACACGGCGGAGGGGTCCAGCTTCGGCACGAATCCGCCCGCGATACCGCCCCAATCGGGCTTCGCCAGGAACACCTCGATGAGGAAACACCCGCCAATAGTGGCCACCATCACAAGAATCATAGCCTCGATCTTGCGCACGCCGAACCGCTGCATGGCAAGGAGCAGAAAAGTGTCGAAGGCTGTTATGGCGCATCCCCACAATAGCGGAAGGCCGAAGAGCAGGTTTAGGCCGATGATAGTGCCGAGCGCCTCAGCGAGATCCGTGGCGGCGATGGCCACTTCCGCGAGCACCCAGAGGAACAACGCCAGCGGTTTAGGGTACTCCCTGCGGCAGCCCTGCGCCAAATCGAGCCCTGTCACGATGCCGAAGCGCGCCGAAAGGGTTTGCAGGAGCACGGCCATGAGGTTGGACATCAGCAACACCCAGATCAGGGTGTAGCCGAAACGCGCTCCGCCTTCGATGTCCGTTGCCCAGTTGCCGGGGTCCATATAACCCACGCTGACGAGATAAGCAGGGCCAAGAAAAGCGAAAAGTCGGCGTCCCCACCCCCGGCGCCTTACCAGCACCTCGCCGTTCGCGTTCAGACGGTTTTGTACGGCTGCTTCTTGTGCCATAACGCCTTCTTCCTCCGATAATCACAATAGAAACAGGAGAAGGCGGTATTATATGCCCTTCTGAGATGGTTTACAGCATATGGTGCAATATTTCTATAGGGAAGCTTTATATGCGTATGTGGCGTGGATTATTCATCATCGTCGTCATCTACATATTGATTCGCCGCAAGAACCGCATCGCTGGGGCGATACCAATACCAAGTATAGGACTGTCCGTAGGTTAAATTAATGGCGAGTTTTTCCACCACCAGAAGCGTTTCAGCTTCTTCCGAGCCTTGTTCCTCGGGCGTCAGTTCATATTCAATTTCGAGCCGGTAGCTTCCGTGCTCAAAATTGCTTATGGACAGATAATTCGTCGGGGTAAGGCCCTCAGTATACTGGGAGAGATAATTGACGCCCCGGCCAGGTTCATCCGAATCGATAATGTAAAACGCGAGCAGGGGGCGGCTGCCTTCATTACGCAGCACGATAGTGTTGTACCCGTAAAGCTCTTCCAGGCTGCCGGGCAATGGGCATCCCGCCAAACATATCACCAGCAGCGCCATCGCCGCGCTCATCCATACACGTGTGTGCATATGTCTCATGAAACCCCTTTCTAGCAGCCCCAAAACGCCGCTCGAGTCACTCATGATCTTCCCGTATATGGATGCCCAGAAAAGCGAAATGGTTGCACCTATTTCGCAAAAAATGGCGGGGCGGGCAAAAAGAGGCCCGGATTAGCTGATTTCAATGCCCAATTGGGCGAGACAGCGCCGTAAGTCATCTGGCGTAAAGGGTTTGCGCATGAAAGCAGCCACAGCCGGTTCGGGGCCGCGGCTTAAGAACTCGGAACCATCATCCGCGCCGACAATGATGATCTGCGTGCCCGGGTGTTCGAAATCGCTTTTCATTCGCCGACATAAATCGATGCCTTCCACGCCGGGGAGATTTAGGTCGAGGAACAACACATCGGGCTCGAATAGCGCCATCCGATGCCCTGTTTCGAAGGCGTCACTCGCAGTCTCGACGATAAAGCCGCCGCTGGAGCGATCCAGAAAACGCTGTATACTCGAAAGGGCCGCCATATCGCTGTCCGCGATCAAAATCTTGACGCCATCTTCCTTGAGATCGCCGTGGATCGGGATATTATTCTCGCGGAGAAAACGGATGAGATCTTCTCGCCGGATGCGCCGGTGCCCGCCGGGAGTCTTGAAAACACGGATACGGCCTGCTTCAGCCCACTTCCGGATGGTGTCCGCCGTGACATGGCAATAAGCCGCGACTTCAGACGTACTGAATGATTGTTTCATCTTTTTATACCAACCTAATCATGTATGCGAAAGAAATTGCGGCCGATTAGGAGCCACAACCCGCATATGGCTGTATCAGGCGCGGCCGTTTGGCCTTATGCAACTGAACCCGCCATCGTCTTTGATTCGAGAGCGGACGGGCAATCCTGTGGTGTGGAGCTGGATCGGGGAATCGAACCCCGGACCTCGTCATTACGAGTGACGCGCTCTACCGACTGAGCTAATCCAGCAAACAAAAAAAATGGTGCCAAGGGGCAGACTCGAACTGCCGACACCCGGATTTTCAGTCCAGTGCTCTACCAACTGAGCTACCTCGGCACGCGGGAAATAGCATACGTAATTCCCAGCCTGAAGTCAAGTTTTCAATTGACATAAAATCACAGGTTACATAAGGGCTTGGCATTCTTTGGCGTTGCTGCCCGGCAATGGTGTATCCTTACGTTTTAGTTTTTTTACCGGATGAAACATCTTCCGCAGGAATGCTTCGATGCTGGAAGAGATATGAGGTGTGATGCACGTGGATGAACAGGGTGCGCGGCCAGATGCGGAGAATATAATGGACCAGCCTAAGGCGTCGAGCCGGCCGTATTGCCCACTGGGTTTCCCCGTTTCCCAGGAGGCATGGAGCCGGATTGGCCTGGATGACTTGGCCGCGGACGCCGCCGCGCTGGATGAACATGCGCGGATACCGCTGATGCGCCAGCTCGCATACCGGCTGCAAAAAGCGAAGCCGCCGGAGGAAGCCGCAAAGTATCCAGCCCGGCCAGGCCATTTGCAGGCGTTTGCCTTGTTGCATGAGATTTTACGTTATGTATTCAACTTGTATTGCCGTGAACAGAATAAAGGAGCGCTAGGCCAAACGCTGGCGCAAATTCGCGCCCGGTTTGGCCAGGAACAAGCGGCGCGCCAGATCGAGGCGTTTGTGGCGCTTTACCCGCCCCCCGAGGTGCGCCAAGGCGCTGAAGTAGCGGACGCCTTTCTTGCGGGTGAGACGGATGGCGCGCCGCATGTAGAGGCTGCCGCCCGGGAGGCGTCCCTGCTCCGTGTGGCCACGGAGAATCCAGCGCTCCGCCCGTTCCGGGAGCTCTTCAATGATGAGCCTCTCGAAGCGCAAAGCGCCTACCGTATGTTTACGGACCGCATGGATGGGATTTTCCGGGAACAGCCAGCTATCTATCCTATCGAGCAAGCGCTGCCGGATTGCCTGCGCGCGCCCATCGCAGCCGCGCCTGAATCCCTCGAAGGGCAGCTCGAATATATCCGTGAGCATTGGGCGGCGCTGCTGCCGCCATGGCTGCTCCAGCGGTTATTGGCCGTGCGTGATGCGTTGCGCGAAGAAACCCAGATGCGCGGTTTCGGCCCTCCGCTGCTCGAAGTAATGGGCTTTGGAAAAGGATTAGGCGGTTTTTATGGATATCCAGAACCGGAACGTTTCACGCCCGATGCGGACTGGATGTCGCGGGTGGTGCTGATCGCGAAAATCGCCTATGTCTGGCTGCACCAGTTGTCCAAGCAATACCAGCGGCCCATTGCGCGGCTGGATGAGATTCCAGATGCGGAATTGGACCGCCTTGCGCGATATGGTTTCACTGGACTGTGGCTTATCGGTTTATGGGAGCGTTCGAGCGCCTCGGAAGACATCAAAAAGCGCATGGGCAATCCAGAAGCGGCGGCCTCGGCGTATTCGCTATATGATTACACCATTGCATGGGAGCTGGGCGGCGAAGAGGCTTACCTAAATCTCAAGGCCCGGGCATGGCAGCGAGGCATACGCCTGGCCAGCGACATGGTGCCGAACCATGTGGGCATACACTCGAAATGGGTCATCGAGCATCCGGACTGGTTCGTCCAAACCAGTTATCCTCCGTTCCCGAGTTATCAATTTAATGGCCCTGATCTGTGCCCCGATGACCGCGTGGGCCTGTATATCGAGGATGGTTACTGGAGCCACAGCGATGCCGCGGTAGTTTTCAAGCGGGTGGACCACTGGACTGGCGACACGCGCTATATATATCACGGCAACGACGGCACGAACATGCCCTGGAATGACACCGCGCAACTCAATTACCTCATTCCCGAGGTGCGTGAGGCGGTCATTCAGACCATTCTGCATGTGGCGCGGCTATCGCCCATTATCCGGTTTGACGCCGCCATGACGCTGGCGAAAAAGCATTTTCAACGCCTATGGTTTCCTCTGCCCGGAGAAGGCGGGGCTATTCCTTCCCGTTCGCAATGCAGTATGACGAAGGAAGCCTTTGACGCGGTTTTCCCTGAGGAATTCTGGCGGCAAGTGGTGGACCGCGTGCAAGAGGAAGTTCCCGATACGCTGCTGCTCGCCGAGGCCTTCTGGCTCATGGAAGGGTATTTCGTACGGACCTTGGGCATGCACCGGGTCTATAACAGCGCTTTCATGAACATGCTTAAAATGGAGGAGAATCTCAAGTACCGCATGACCGTGAAGAATGTCCTCGAATTCAGCCCCGAGGTGCTTAAGCGGTTCGTGAACTTCATGAACAATCCGGATGAAATGACTGCCGTCGAGCAGTTTGGAAACGGCGATAAATATTTCGGCGTAGCGATGATGATGGCGACCATGCCGGGCCTGCCCATGTTCGGCCACGGCCAGATCGAAGGCTTCACCGAAAAATATGGCATGGAATACCGCCGGGCGTATTGGGACGAAACCGTGAATGACGAGATGGTCCGCCGCCACGAGCGTGAGGTGTTTCCGCTCATGCGCCGCCGCTATTTGTTCAGCGGTGTTGAACAATTCGCCTTTTATGACTTTATTCACCCGGACGCGTATGTGGACGAGAACGTATTCGCCTATAGCAACCGCGCAGGCGGCGAGCGGAGCATTGTCATCTACAATAATTCGTATAACTCCACGCGCGGGCGCTTGCATACCTCGACGGCCTTCAACCAAGGCTCCGTGGAGGTAAAAGACCTTGTCCATCGCACCTTGGTCCAATCTCTGGGCCTGCGCACGGAGCCGGGAGTGTTCTATATTTTCCGCGACCACCACGAGAACCTCGAATATATCCGGTCGGGGCGGAGCCTCGCCGAAGATGGGCTTTACCTCGAATTGCGGGGCTACCAGTACCATGTGATGATGGATTTCGAGGAAGTGATCGACACGGCCCACGTGTGGGCGGAGGTGGCCGCGCGCCTGGGCGGTGGCGGCGTTCCCAACATCCGCCGCTTCTACAAAGAGATTCTTGTCGCGCCCATGCTCGACGCCTTTTCCAATGTGGCCGGGGTGGAGATGCTGCGCCAATTGGTTTCCGCCATGGGCGATAAAACGAAAGCGGACGCCGCATGCCGCCGTTTCGGCAAAGTGCTGGGCTTGTATCTAGACATCACGGAAGCTGAAGTGGGCGTTACGGTGGAGAAAGAGAAGATCCTGGGAGCGGCGATGGAAGAGATGGCGGCGCTGCTCCAGTTTGAGAAACGCTTGGAGGCTACGGCGCCTCGTAAAGCCGAGGCGGATGTGGTTTTCGCGCATATGCCGGAACAACGGGAAGATGGCCTGCTATTCTGGCGTATTCCCATCATTTGGACCATGGTGCATCATCTCGAAGAAGTGCTGGCCGTCCATTCCGGAGCAGGAAGCCGTGGCCACTGGCTCGATGAATGGCTGCTTACAGACCCCATCATAAAGTCCTTTTCCGCTTTGGGGATTGATGAATGGCGCGCCCGGGACGACACGCGGCTTATGATGCTGCTCACCTCCCACACAAAAGGACTATTGGCGCTCTTTGAAACGGAGCCCGCGCTGCTCGTCGAGGAGATGCTTGATGATCCGATTGTGCGGGAATTTCTACGCGTAAACGAATATCAAGGAATCACTTATTTGAATAAAGAGCAGCTTGAACGGGCCATGGGCTGGCTTCTGTTCACGGCGGCCCTGTCTATTCTGAGCGATTCCGAGCTTACCGGGAAACAGCGGAGCGCCTTATTGGCTTCACGCCAGCAATGCGTGGAGCGCATCATGGATGCGGCAGTGGAATCCGGATACCAAACGGTGATTATGCTGGAGCTGTTGTCTTCGCAGATCGGCCCGATCTGCCCGATCTGTCAGATCGGTCCGATCAGTCCGATCAGTCAATCTTAATCGCCCCTTGCCGTAGTATCGCCCCGGATTCCGGCTCGATAATCGTCGAAGGCGCGCTAGGCGGCAAGATGCCGCCGTCGATGGCCAGCGCCACGCCGGGCAGGTTCAGCCGAGTCAAGTCCCGGGCAGGCTCCTGGCCCGATAGGTTGGCGGAGGTGGATGTGATCGGCCCGCCTACGGCGAGGCATAACGCGCGGGCGGTTTCGCAGGCGGGACAGCGCACGCATATTGTTGGGCTGCCTCCCGTGAGTAAATCCGGCAAGCCGGACGCGCTGGGCAATACGAGGCTCAACGGACCCGGCCAGAAGGCTTCCATGTATGCCTGGGCGCGTGGCGATATATGCGCCGCCACGCAGGTAAGCTGCTCCATGTCCGCGACGATGAGCAGCACCGCCTTGTCCCGGGCGCGCCCCTTCACCTCGAATAAGCGCTCGACCGCCGTGTCCGAAAACGGGTCGGCCCCCAAGCCGTAGACCGTCTCCGTGGGGTAGGCCACCACCTCACCCGCGCGGATCAATGCGGCGGCTTCCGCGATCCCTTCCGGCGTCGCAGGCACCCGTTTCATCTCGTTCAGGCCTGCTTTCCCGCGCGGATCAGATTCAACGCCCCACCCGCCTTGAACCATTCGATCTGCGCATGGTTGTATGTGTGGCACGCCTGGAGCGTATCCACCGAGCCGTCCGCGTGGTGCAATACGATATCGAGCGGCTTGTCGGGCGCGAATTCCGTGAGGCCCGTGATGTCGATGGCGTCGTCCTCGAGCACCTTGTCGTAATCCGCTGGATTAGCGAACGTGAGGGCGAGCATGCCCTGTTTTTTCAGATTGGTCTCGTGGATGCGGGCGAAGCTCTTCACGAGGATGGCGCGCACGCCGAGAAAGCGTGGCTCCATGGCCGCGTGCTCGCGAGACGAGCCTTCCCCGTAATTTTCATCGCCCACGACGATGGAGCCTACGCCCGCCGCTTTATACGCGCGCTGCGTGGCGGGCACTTCGCCGTATTCGCCCGTAAGCTGGTTCTTTACCTTGTTCGCTTCGCCGTTGAATGCGTTGATGGCCCCGATGAAACAGTTGTCCGAGATGTTGTCCAAGTGCCCCCGGTAGCGCAGCCACGGCCCCGCCATCGAGATATGGTCGGTCGTGCATTTCCCCCTGGCCTTGAGCAGGAGCTTGAGGCCTTTTAAGTCCGCGCCTTCCCAAGGGGCAAACGGCGCGAGCAGTTGCAGGCGCTTCGAGTCCGGCGCAACAGCTATCTCGATCCGGCTGCCGTCTTCGGCGGGCGCGACGTAGCCCGCGTCCTCAACGGCGAATCCCTGGATGGGCAATTCATCGCCCGATGGCGGATCGAGTTTTACCTGTTCGCCGTCCTCGTTCGTGAGCGTATCCGTCAATGGGTTGAAAGTAAGGTCGCCCGCCAGCGCCAAGGCCGTCACCAATTCCGGCGACGCTACGAAGGCGTGGGTTTTCGGATTGCCGTCGTTGCGCTTGGCGAAATTGCGATTGAAGGACGTGACAATCGAGTTGGGCTCCTCGCCGCCCGCCCGATGGCGCGCCCATTGGCCGATGCACGGCCCGCAGGCATTGGCGAGCACCACCCCGCCGATGGACTCGAAGGCATCGAGGATGCCGTCGCGCGCCACGGTATAGCGCACCTGCTCCGAACCAGGCGTCACCGTGAATTCCGCCTTGGCCTTGAGCTTTTTATCTTTAGCCTGCCGGGCTATTGAAGCCGCCCGGGCCATATCTTCGTACGAGGAATTCGTGCATGAGCCGATAAGGCCCACTTCGAGGTTTCGAGGCCAGCCGTTTTCTTCGACGGCCTTGCCGAATTCCGAGATGCTGTGGCAGCGGTCGGGCGAGAAAGGGCCGTTGATATGCGGTTCGAGTTCCGAAAGGTTAATATCGAGCACTTGGTCGAAAAACAGCTCCGGCGTTTCGTACACCTCGGGGTCGGGCCGCAAGTGTTCGCGAACCGCCTCGGCGGTTTGGGCGATATCCGCGCGGCCGGTCGCTTCGAGATACCGCGCCATCGAGCCATCGTAGGCGAACAGCGAGGTTGTCGCGCCAACTTCCGCGCCCATGTTGCAGATCGTGCCCTTGCCCGTACACGACATGGCTTCCGCGCCGGGGCCAAAATACTCGATAATCGCGCCCGTGCCACCTTTGACCGTGAGGATGCCCGCCACCTTGAGGATCACATCCTTCGCCGAGGCCCAGCCGTTGAGCTTGCCCGTGAGACGCACGCCGATGAGCTTCGGGAATTTCAACTCCCACGCCATGCCCGCCATGACATCCACGGCGTCCGCGCCGCCCACGCCGATGGCCAGCATGCCGAGGCCGCCCGCGTTGGGCGTGTGCGAATCCGTGCCGATCATCATGCCGCCGGGGAAAGCGTAGTTTTCGAGGACGACCTGGTGGATGATCCCCGCTCCCGGCTTCCAGAAGCCGATGCCATATTTGTTCGAGACCGACGCCAGGAAATCAAACACTTCCCGGTTGATATCGAGGGATTTCGCCAAGTCCGTTTTCGCGCCTGATTGGGCAAGGATCAAATGATCGCAATGCACCGTCGCAGGCACGGCCGCGTGCGCCTTGCCTGCTTGCATGAACTGAAGGAGGGCCATCTGCGCCGTGGCGTCCTGCATGGCCACGCGGTCGGGCGCGAAATCCACATAATCCTGCGCGCGGGCGTACGCCTGCGTGGGTGCCCCATCGAACAAATGGGCGTAGAGAATCTTCTCCGCCAGCGTGAGCGGGCGTCCCACGAGCTCACGGGCCTTCGCCACCCGCGCCGGCAACGCCGCATACACGTTTTGAATGGTGCCACTATCGAACGCCATGGCTCATCTCCCTCTTGTTGCCTGAGTGTTAAAACCATGCGCAGCAAGGAGTTCCACCGGCAGGCGGGATATAGCCTTTCTTGAATCCGCATACATTCGGGTATTTCGCCGGAAAAGGACACACTGCGCCTTTCCAGTATATAACGATTGTCTGGCGCGGGCAAATTCCGGTGTGACAACTGAACGGGGAAACAACAGGCGTGACGAAAAAAGCTTGTCCCTAAAAGATTCGGGCGGTTTTCTTTTTGACAGGATTTATAGGATGGGCGTGATTTGTTTTTTTGTTAGCCGCCTTGAGCGGTGGGACAAGCCCCACCCTACAAAACCTTAAAAAACTCGGCTCCGTCTTATCAATTGTTTTCCCTGCATTTGACGGCTTGTGTCTTGTGTGGTACGGTTTATAGAAATCAATCATGGAGTTTCGTTGCGTATGGATAAGCGTTGCATCACGGCGGCGGGAGCGCCGCCAGCGGTAGGGCCATATAGCCACGCGGTGGAAGCCGGTGGTTTTCTGTATGTATCGGGCCAGCTCGCCATGGCGGCGGACGACTCGGGGCCAATCGTCGGAACGGCGGCGGAAGAGGCGCGTATTGCGCTTTTAAATCTTAAAACGGTGCTCGACGCCAGTGGTTCGTCTCTAGAAAAAGTGGTGAAGGCCACTATTTTTTTGACGGACATGGGTGGGTTTGGAGCCGTGAACGAGGTATATGCCGAGTTTTTTAAGGCCAACCCTCCGGCCCGTTCCTGCGTTCAGGTTGCGGCCCTGCCGAAAGGGCTTCATGTCGAAATCGAGGCCGTGGCGCTGCTCAAATAGCGTTGCACCCATGGGATAGGCGCTTTATGAAACAAACAGGCGGGTGTATGGCCGTGCGAATCGTGGCGTTGGCGTTGATGGTATGCGCCATGCCGGCCTTCGCGCAATCCGCCGCGCAACGCGCAGCCGAATACAATGCGAAAGGCGTTGCGCAGTATAAAGCCGAACAGTTCGATGACGCGTTGAAGAGCTTTCTTCAGGCATATCAAGCGGCTCCGGACAATGCGACGGTCCGGAACAATTTGTGCAACGCCTACCAAGCCCAGGCCAATGTATTCGCCAAAACGTCGGATTTTGCGAATGCGGCGCGCTATCTCGACATGGCGATCAGCGTTTCCCCCGATAATCCCAAACCGCTGCTGATGCTAGGCGCATGCCGGCTGCGGCTCAATCATGTGTCCGAGGCCATCGCCCGGCTCGAGGAAGCCGTCGATTTAGATCCCTACAACGTGGACGCCCATGAATTGCTGGGGGATGCCTATTACCGTGACGACGATATTCCCTCGGCCTTGGCTCAATGGGAATGGGTGAAGGAAGTGCGCCCCGATACGCAGGGTTTGAGCGAGAAAATCCAAAAGGCCTACCGGGAGGAATCCGTGGAACGCAACTACCGGCCGCGCAGTTCCCGGCATTTCCAAGCGCGGTATGAGCCGGACACGAGCGGCGGCGATGTAAGCCGCGCCCTCACGCTCCTCGAACGCGCCTATCGCGATATTGGCCTGCGTTTGGGCGGCGTCTACCCGCCTGGGCCTATTCTGGTCAAGGTGTATACGGCCAAGGATTTCTCGGCGGCCACACAGCTTGATGAGCATGTGGGCGCGGTGTATGACGGGGCGATTCGGCTGCCGATTGTGGACAAGTCCGGCCAAGTGCTCAATGAAGCGGAGCTTAAGCGGCGCTTATACCACGAATACACCCACGTCGTCGTGCGCCATATCGTGGGCGACAATGTGCCGTGGTGGTTGAACGAGGGTTTGGCGGAGACGCTTTCAAATGATTTGACCCCCGAGGATGTAGCGAAGCTCGAAGCATTGTATGCGCAAGGGCAGGCCTTCCCCTTATCGGGAATCGAACAACACCAGCTCAAAGTGCTTAGCCCCGAAGCGCTTGGGCTTGCGTATGTCCAGTCGCACGCCACCGTGAACTATCTGCTCAAACGTTTCGGCCAGCGCTCGATTTCCACCATGCTTGACGCCCTGGCGGAAGGCGCACAGCCTGAACAGGCCCTCCAGCAGGCGTATCGTAAATCGTATGCCTTGCTCGAGCGGGAAGTCGCCCGCCAATACGGCGTTCAATAAGCGATATCTATAAATCCGTACGCGATGCCCTCAAGAAGGCGGTTCGTATACTTCCCCCTTCTCCAGCATATCGAGAAACACATCGACGACTTTGGGATCAAACTGGGTGCCTCTGGCCTTGTTGAGTTCTTCCAGGATGCGTTTAAGCGGAAGGGCGGGGCGATAGGCGCGGTCGCTGGCCATGGCGTCGTAGGAATCCGCTACGGCCATGATGCGCATGAGCGGAGACACATCCGAGCCTTTTAATCCATCTGGGTAGCCGCTTCCGTCAATGCGTTCATGGTGCCCGCGCACGACATCCAAGTGGCCCCGGCGCAAGAAATGAATGGGTTCGAGCACGCCATAGCCGATGATAGGGTGCCGCCGCATGAGCTGCCATTCCTCTGGTGTCAGGGGATCGGGCTTGTTGAGTACGATGTCCGGAATGCCCACTTTGCCAATATCATGAAATGCCGCGCCCAAGCGGAGGGTCTCTACTTCATCTTTAGGCAGTCCTTGGCGCATGGCGATGGCCACGGAAATATCACGAACGCGCTGGCTATGGCATTGGGTGTATACATCGCGCGCTTCAAGCAGTAGCGCCATGGACGCGATGGTGGATAAATGCGCCGCTTCGATGTCGCGAATGAGGCGGGCGTTTTGCAGGGCCGCCGCCGCTTGATTGGCTACGATGCTTAAAATTTTCAGGTCGCTTTCCGAGAAAGGCCGCCCGTTCGATTTTTCGCTCACATTCAACACCGCCGCAACGCGGTGGTTGCCGGAGGCGGAATTGGCATGCTCCCGGCCTATTTTATGTTCGAGCGGCACGGATACAAATGAATCATCCGCTCTCAGGCGGCTGCGTACGGCCAGCTCTGGATTCTCACTCAGATGGCTCACCAACAACGGCTGCGCCGTTTGGGCCACCATGCCGGAAATGCTCTTGCTGATCTCGACAGGACGCGATGCGATATCATCAGGCAAGCCCACGCTCGATTTGATCTCGAGCGTTTTTTCGTCTTCCGTCATCACCATGATCGAGCCGCGCCTTGCCCCCACGCGCTCGAGCGCGGCGCTCAATACAAAATCCAGCAAGGGCTTTTCATCGCGAATGGCGGCGATGCGTTCGCTGATATGGAAAAGCTGCGTCAATTCGCGAAGCCGGGCGTTTTCGGTAGTTAGGCGGTGCCGCTCCAGAGCATTCGATACAGCGAGTTTCACTTCACTGAGGCTGAATGGCTTCAAGACATAGTCATACGCCCCCTCTTTGACGGCGGCGCGTGCGGTCTCGATAGTCGCGTAAGCGGTCATCACGATGGGAATGATTGAGGAGCGGAGCTTGCGGGCTTCCCGGATTAATTCAAGCCCGGTCATTTCGGGCATCATTATATCCGTGAACAAAAGTATGAAATCGTCTGCTTCTTCGAGGATTCGCATCGCTTCAGGGCCGCTTGCCGCAGTGGTGACGGCATACCCCTCTTCTGACAACACCTCTGTGAGGAGTTCACGAATGACATCTTCATCATCAACGACGAGTATTTTGTCAGTCTCGGCCATCGAGTTATCCCGGAATCCCCGCTAAGCCTATGGTATCATATTTATGCTCTCATTTTCCCGTTTTTACCGCAAAACCGGTTTTTACCTATTGTTTCAGTGTTTTTCGAGCTTGGCGAATGGCGGCCCGCACCCGTTTCGGGGCCGTCGCGCCGACATGATCACGCCGGGCCACGATGGATTCCAAACGCAGCATATGATGGATATCTGGGCCGAATTGAGGTGCAAAGCCGCGTAGTTCATCCAAGGTGAGCTCTGGGATGCGCTTGTTTTCCCGGGTGCAATGGAGGACGATGCGGCCCGTGACTTCATGCGCTTCGCGGAATGGCATGCCTTTTGCCGCGAGGTAATCCGCCAGATCCGTGGCTTCGAGGAAGCCTTCGCGAGCGGCTTCCGCCATGCGTTCCCGGCGCACCGCAATGGCGGGAATCATGCGGGCCACCACGCCCAGGCAAGCTTGAAGCGTATCCGACGCGTCGAAGACGGGCTCTTTGTCTTCCTGTAAATCGCGGTTGTAGGTGAGTGGAAGGCCCTTCATGATGGTGAGGAGGGCCGTGAGGGAGCCGTAGACGCGCCCGGCTTTGCCCCGCACCAGTTCCGCCACATCGGGATTCTTCTTCTGGGGCATGATACTGGAACCGGTGGTGAAGGCGTCGCCGATTTCGATGAAGCCATATAGCGGCGCGGACCATAAAATCAATTCTTCCGACAGGCGGGAGAGGTGCATCATGGCTACCGAAGCATGGGCGCAGAATTCAATGAGATGATCGCGGTCCGCCACGGAGTCCATGCTATTGGCTGTAACCCCATCGAATTCGAGGGCCTTGGCGACGCGCACACGGTCGATAGGATGCGGCGTGCCCGCGAGGGCCGCGGAACCGAGCGGCAACAGATTGGCCCGCTTGCGCAATTCCCGGAACCGTTGGCGATCACGCCCGAACATCTCGAAATAGGCGAGCATATGATGGGCCAGCAGCACGGGCTGCGCATGCTGGAGATGGGTGCAGCCGGGAAGGATCACGTCGATATGGGTTTCCGCGAAATCGACGAAAGCGTTTTGCAGCGCGCCCAGAAGCTGGTCGATAGCATCAAGCTGCGCACGCATCCAGAGCCGGATGTCGGTGGCGATTTGATCGTTCCTGCTGCGCCCGGTATGCAGCTTTTTACCCGGTTCGCCGATACGTTCAGTCAGTGCGGCTTCGATGTTGGTATGCACGTCCTCAAGAGATTGATCCCACGTGAAACGCCCCGCTTGTATGTCTTTCGCGATTTCACGAAGCCCGCGTGCGATGGCTTGAGCGTCACTTTTTGAAATGATGCCTTGCGCGCCCAGCATTTCCGCATGCGCGAGGCTGCCCGCAATGTCATATGGCGCTAGGCGTGCGTCGAATGATATGGACTCGGTAAACGCCTCGACGAGAGTATCTGTTTTACCCTCGAAACGGCCTCCCCATAGTTTGCTCACGTACTGCCAATCCTTTCTACCGACGAAGTCCGGCCTCCTGCCTTCTTCATGAATTTATCAGAAGCCGCCAGTCTTTTCCAAACAAAACGGAAGGCAATTGCCCTTAAAGCTCTTATATTTCTACATTTTACCATTTTGGCATGCTGGAATGGATCCATTTTTTTTATTCATGGCCATAGAAAACACAGTACGGTATGGCCGCAACAAAACCGCCAGCTTTTAAATCGCGAATGAACGTACAAGACGCGCATGATGCCGGGAACATCCCTAAAGCATGGCGCGCTTTTATTCGTAGTGGAGAGTTGCGCTGCCTCCGATACAAAGAGAGGCATTTGCGAAATAGCGTGGTTTGCGAACGCGCGGACGGTGCGGGCACACGCGGAGCGGTTTTCGCCTGTGGCAATGGGATTACGCCTCCGCTACGGGTGCAATAAATCATGCAGGAGGTTCGCGTGTAGGACCCTTGCGGCCCGAATGGGCATGGTTTGCCCTTGATTCGGGCCATCATTGCTTGTGCGGATTCGATGTGATCTATGCGGCGCGGGGCTGTCCGAGGAGCGAGCGCATGCGTTCTGCCTGGCCGGCTTCGAGCCATCCCAGGGCCATGCCGAGCATGACGAGGAGGGCTAATCCGGTGCGGGCGCGCATCTTTTTCATACCGCGGATGTAGTGGCGCTCGAATCCGTATGCGCCGTCGAGTCGGCTGTTGACTCGCTCGATGGCGGTGCGGTGTTTGTATTCGCGGCGCCAGGATTTGGCGCTGCGGGGCAGGGGGGTAAAGATGCGCCGGTCGATAGCGATGGGCACGCGGACAATCCGTCCGTGTTCGGGCTGGCATCCTTGGTTGCAGAGGTCTTGCTGGGTACAGGCGCTCCCGCGTGCCTTGGCTGGGCAACGGTATTTCAAGGTTCCCCGATCTTGCTCGAATCCTTGGTAGGCCATGGAATCATAGTTGTCGCGTTCGTTTGGGGCGCCGTTACGACACCGGCAGAGGACTTCACCTCGTTCGGTATGGAAGATCGTGTCTACCCGTTCGGGATATAAAGGGCGGGGCCGTTCCGGTTCTTCTTTCCAGGTCGCCCGGATGTCCACGATGGGCCGGATTTCATGTTCCTCGAAGAGGCCCTTGTTGTTGGCTTCGGAATCATAGCCCTTGTCGGCGCTGAGGTACTCGGCGCGTTGGACGAGTTCGGGGTGGCGCGCGTCGAGAGCCGCCACGAGGGGCAGCAGAAAGGGCGAGTCGTTGGCGCTGGCTTTCGTGACCGCGTAGCCCAGCGGCAATTCGTATTTCGTGTCCACGATGAGGTGCAGCTTGTAGCCGAACCACCGTTTGACCTTCTCCCAGGGCGTGCCGTCCTTGTGAACGCCCTTGTAGGTTTTCGTGCCCCAGTCTGCGTCGCGGTCGCGCCGCCCGTCCGGCTCTTCGTTTTCCAGGACCGCGTCTTTGCGCGGAGGCTTGGCGTGGGTTTGGATGGCTTTCGAGTCTACGGCCAGACGCACCCCGAGATCCGGCAAGCGTTCCATCAGCCGGACGATGAGCGCGTCGAACATCCGGTCCACTTCTTTCCAGTGGCGCAGTAATCTGGCGAAGAACCGCGTGTACACCCATTCGGGCGGGACCGCCTTGGCGCCCCGCAACACGTCGAATCCGCACAACTGGCGCAATTGCCCGTTTCGGGCTAGTTCGCGGCGCAGGCTTTCGACGCCGTCGTGCTGGAAGACGATCCCCGCCAGTATGCTGTTCCACATCGCGCGGATAGGATAATCGTCGCGCCGCCCCTTGCGTTCGGCTTCCATCGCCCGCATCAAATCTTCATCCGGCAGCGCCGCCAGCAACAGGTTCAGCCGATCCAGATCCGACGCCGCGTCGACCTGGTTCCACGAGAACAACCCCATTTGGTGTATAATGGCCATCGCAAACGTCTCCTTGGTGTGTGCGTGGTTATGTGGTCAACTATACTACAATCACACACGGGAGACGTTACGCCTTTTCCCGCTCGCCGAGGGCATTTGGGGTGATTTTTCACAAAAAATCCTTATTCATGCCCCCGCCAAGCCCCTTTCCCCGCATTCTCCGGGGTAGGCGCCAATTCCGCCGCTTTGTAAACCCTTGTCAATACGGATTTTCTTTATTTCGCAAATGCCTCAAAGAATTTGAGGCTATGAACCTTTCGCTGCGTATGGTACACTTGCACCGCCCATAAGCGTACTTCTGGGCGCTTCTGTGTTTGAGTGTGGAAGACGGAACGTATGCGATTTCGAATCAGCATTTTTTTTGTGCTCATATGGACGGCATCCATGGCGGCCTTTGCCATGGAGGCAGGCGCCGCGAAGGTGGATATTTCGCCTCCGCTCGGAACGCCGCTCAATGGGTATTTGGAACGATGGGGGCGCGGGGCGCTCTCGGTGCATGATCCTATATGGGCGCGAAGCTTGTATTTGGATGATGGCCAGACCGCCGTGTTTCTAGTGAGCGCCGATCTGTGCGTGATCAACCGGGAACTCCGAGACAAGGTGATCGAGCTGGCCGGAAAGACGGCCCCTGGCGCGCACATCATCCTCACGGCTACACACAATCACAATGGGCCAGGCGGCATGGTGAAAGGGCTGCTCTTTCGCTCGATCTCCGGGCGTTACATGCCGGAAATGCTTGATGCGGAGGCCCAGGGCATTGCCGACGCCATCGCCAAATCGTATGCTTCCCGCAAGCGCGCCGTAGTAGGATTCGGCGCGATTTCCCAGAATGATCTCTCCGTGAACCGGATGGAATCCGGCGGGCCAATTGACCCGCAAATCGGCATCTTGCGCGTCGAAGACGCCGACGGCGCGCCGATTGCCATTGCCACAAACTTCGCGGCCCATCCCACCACAATCGGGAAAGAGGACGGCCTGTCCATTTCGGCGGATTTTCCGGGATATTACTATCAGACGCTCGAGGCCCTGGCCACGGGCTGCGTGGCGTTGTATCTGAACGGGGCCGTGGGCGATCAATCGTGCGCGAATCCGGAAAATAAAGAAGGCTGGGAGCGCACGGAGTCCATCGGCCGTTTGCTGGCCCAGCGCGTATCCGTGGCGGCGGAACACATCATCTGCGGCGAAACGCCGCTGCATTATGCAAGCGCCGAGCGGGCGCTTCCGCCAACCCTGGCCTCGAGCTTTCTGCCCGCTTCGACTTTCCTTTCCGTGCTTGAAATAGGCGATGTGGCCTTCATGTTCACGCCGGGAGAGCCATGCGCCGAGATCGGCTCGCGCTTGCGCCTGGAAGCTTTTGCCCTTGGCTATACCGCCCAATGCACCGTGGGTCTCGCGGAAGACCATTGCATGTACTTCGTTCCCCAAGCGAATTACGCCCGTTTGAGCTACGAAAGCGCCATGAGTTTTTACGGCCCTGGCATGGATGAATGGCTGTCGGAAGGCTTCGCGGGCCTGCTGAGCCGGGGCAAGCCCGCCGATAAGCCTGCGCCGCCCGCCGCCGCGCCACGCGAGGACGCGAGCATGTATTTCGTGCGGCTTAGCGGCGCGCCTTACGCCATGGGGTATCAACGGGGCGCGGCGTTTAAGCGCGCGATTGGAGAGGCGTTCCAGCAGCTCATCGTAGGCCCCTGCGATACTGGCGCGCTCATTCCCGATACGGGCTGGTGGAAGCAAGCCCCTGGATTCATTAACGTAACGCCGATGGCCCTGCCCCGGCTGGGCATTGGGGCGCGGCCCATGCTGGCGGGATTGCCCGCGCCGCTTTTCGATGATATGCGCGGCATGGCGGATGGCGCGGGTATCGCCTTTGACGCGGCTTGGTTGTTGCAATGCGCGCCGGTGCTCGCGGAACAGGCGAATGTGGCTGAACTGTACCGCTCGCAGTTTTGCACGGTGTTCGCCACGGTGGGTGATCGCGCGGGTGCGGATGACCTCCTGGTGGGCCGCAATTTTGATGGCATGCCAGGCGCGCCTATCGTCGTGTATGAAATGCAGCCGGATGCGGGGCGGCGTTATTTTGAAGTGGGATTTCCATGGAGCGCGGGCGCGTATTCGGGCATGAATGACGCTGGGGTGGTGGTTTGCGCGGAGCGCACGCCGGAACTAGGCGCGCCTTCCTTGGATGGGCCTCCCGTGGACCTGCTTCTCCGCCAGGTGCTCGAACAAAGTGCTACGCTGAACGATGCATTGGCAATCTTGAATGCCGCCGCCTATCTGCGCGGCTATCACATTCTGGTGGGTGCGCTCGAACCGGGCGGCGCTGCAAGCAGCGGCGCTTCCGCCACGGCCAAAGGCTCCGCCGTGCCGGCCACAGGCGCAAAGGCGTGCGTGGCCGAGTGCGGCCCCAATGGAAAAATCATACGGCAGCCCGATGACGGGATGCTCCTCGGCCAGCTTCCCAGTGCGCTCGAGCCGGGCAGCGAAGCCGCCGTCCGCTATGCCCATGCGGAGCAATTGCTGCGCACCAAGCGCATCGCTGCCGCGGAAGCCATGCGGGAGTTCTTGCAGAATGCGGAAGGGCCCGAGGGTGGGCGTGCCCGCATTTACAACGGAGACACGCGCTACAGCGTGGTGTTCGAGCCCCGCGAGGGCCGCATTTCCGTGGCCTGCCCGCGCCCTGATGGCTCGCCTGGCGCATACCAATCCTATGAACTGGCGGGCGCAAGCACCGTCTTGCCGTCCCTGGATGGGGAGGCCGCACCATGAGCGAGGCGCTACGCGGATATGAAGCGGCGGGGGGAACGCGGCGCAGGCGGCGCAGGCGTTCGTTCCGGGGATTCAAGGGCCTCGGGAATTTTGTCCTGTTATGCGTGGTGGTTGCGGGGGCCTTTTTATGGATCACGCGTGACTCCTATTCCGCCCGGCGCATGATCCCCGCGGGCCAGGCTTATAACATCGCTTTAGCGGATTTGATCAATAATTCATCGTCGATTGCGGGCTCTTCTATTTTGTGGAGTTTGCTTCCGGGCGAAAAGGCCGCTGAAGCCAGCCAGGCGCTGGGCGGGAATTCCGATTTGCCGCCGTGGGTGATGAATAACCTTATCGGGCGGACGTGCTACTTGATCGGAAATGACCTCACGAATCAGCAAGATTATTTGTTCATTTCCAAAATGTCGCGGGTGGGCCGCTTGCTGAGCTGGGCGGATCGGTTCGTTCCCGGCATCGAGCATGATCGCGCGGGAGGGCTCCAACTGCGCCATCTCGCGAAAGGCGGCCTCTATTACGCCATTCGCGGGCGCAACTTGATTGCGAGCCCGTCTCGCGAGGCGCTCATTCATGCCCTCACGTTGACCGAAGACGCCATGCTCAGCCCGGACGCCATGGCCAGCCTCGAAGCCAAGCCGGGCGGCGCGGAGCAGGTGCGCGGATTCGTGGCGCTGCCGCCCGACGCGCCAGGCGGCAATATCGTGCATACGGTGAGCTTCGCGCTCCGGGCGTCGGAAGGCGAGGTCCATGCGCAATGGCGGGGCGTGTTGAGCGAAGCATGGGCGGCGCGCATGGCTCCGCTCTTATCGGGGGCGTCGCCGCAAACATTACTGCCGCCGCCGCCGGGCATGCTCGGGATTTCGGCCAATTTTGGAAAGCAGGCCAATGACGTGGCCGCCGCATTGGGCCAGATCACCGGAAAGCCGCTGTTGCCTGAACCTCCGGCGGAAGGCGCACCCGTAACCGCGTGGACGCGCAACGCCAGCCAGCTTCAAGGCTTGCTGGGCCTTCTCGGGCCGGGCATCCGCGTGTCGTGCCATGGCGTTGACCTCAACGAACTCGTGCCGGTTCCCGAACTCGTGGCCGCGTTTGACGCCGAGCCTGCGATTGTGGAGGGCTTGCTGGCGCAGCTTCAAGCGCCGCCGGACGCGAAACCGTGGGATTCCTACCCACGCTACGACGCCCAGACCCGGCAAGTGCGTGTGCCGATGTTCGGCGGGCCGTCCATCGAGCCCACCTTCGGCGTGTATGGGAATTCGCTGCTGGCGAGCAGCAGCGCCACCGTGGCCGCCGAATTGCTCGGCCAGGCCCCGAACGCGCAGCCCTTGCCCGCGCGCGGCAACCTGTTTATCCGCATCGAGCCGCTCCCTTGCGTGCAAGCCATCGCCGATGCGGGCCAATTGCTGTGCGAGGAAAACCTGTTGAAAGGCTACACATCTGAAACGTTTAGCGAGGCCTCGAAACAATGGCTCGAACGGGCCGGGGCCATCCAGGAAGCCACCTTGAATCTCGCCGCCGAGAACGGTGAAATCTCCGGCGAACTGCTCATTAAAAGCAATGCAAGCATCCCGCCCGCCGCTCCCGCCGCGGCAGGCTGAACCAGGTTGAACACAGCATATGACTGACGAACTCGATATCCCTGTCATGCAGGCTCCGGGCGATGGCGTGGAGGCGGCCTTCCATTTGGAGGAAGGCTCCGATGAAGTGCTGCGCCTCCAGCTCGATAAATTCGAGGGGCCGCTCGACCTCCTCCTGTATTTGATTAAAGTGCAGGAGATCGACATCTTCGATATTCCCATCGTCAAAATCACCGACCAATACCTCCATTTCCTCGACCTGATGCGTGAAGAAAACCTCGATATCACCGGCGAATTCCTCGTCATCGCCGCCACGCTCATCCAGATTAAGTCGCGCATGCTCCTTCCCGCTGATGCGGATGTCGGGGAAGAGGAAGAAGTCGAGGAAGAAGATCCGCGCATCGAACTCGTCGAGAAACTCCTCGAATACCGCCGCTTCCGCGAGATAAGCCAGCAGTTGGTCGCCCTCGAGGAAACGCGGGAAATGCTCTTCACGCGCAACGTCAAGACCGAAATCGAGTCGGACCCGGAAGAGCAGGAAATGCTCGAGGTCACGCTGTATGACCTGATCGAGGCCTTCCGCAGCGTGCTTAGGTTCTTCAAGGACGACCTCATCCATTCCGTCACCGCCGAAGGCTCATCGGTGGATGAGAAGATCGAATACATCCAGGCCCGTCTTGCCGAAGACGGCAGCGTCGGCTGGTTCGACCTTTTCCGCGCCTGCAAGTCCCGCGTCGAGATGGTGTGCAGTTTCCTGGCCATCCTCGAGCTATGCCGCATGGGCCGCATCCGCGTCCACCAATACAACACCTTCGAGGAGATCCGCCTGTTCCCCGCCACGCGCGACGAAGCCGCCGTTCCACCCGCCCCCGAAGGAAGTACGCCAGGCGAACAAGAAGCGGTTCCGCATGATATAATCCCCTCAGAAACCAATGCGCCCAACGCGCCAGAGGAGCCAGCAGTGATAGAAGAACTCACCGTGGAAGAGCTTTTGGAATCCGGCGAACTCGATGAAGGCGAAGGCCTGGAAGACGCCGCCGTGGCGGAAGAACTGGAAGAGCTTGCCGAACCCGACGAACTCGATGATTCCGAGGGATTGGAAGACTTCGACGAATTGGACGAATCGGATGATCCCGATCAGCCGGAAGCGTTCGATGCCTCCGGGGACGCGCCGAACTGATGGCCCCGTGGCGCGCCTGGGTGGACGCCCTCCGGCGGTGGGCCGGCCTGCGCGCCCTGAATGCCCCCTTGGGCCGCCTCGGTGAAGATTGCGCCGCCCGCTACCTCAAGCGGCAAGGTTACGCCATCCTCAAACGCAACGCCGTATTCGGGCGCTACGAGCTCGATATCATCGCGCGGGAAGGCGACACTATCGCCTTTATCGAGGTCAAGACCCGCCGCCCCGGACAAATGGCCGAACCGCAAGACAATCTCACCCCACAAAAACGCCGACACATCCAAGCCGCCGCCCGGCATTATTTGTCACTCCACGACGAGCCTGATGCGTATTACCGCTACGACGTGGTCTGCATAGAATTCCCCGAAACCGGCGAACCGGAGATCACGCTCTTCCGCGACGCATTCCAGGAAAAGCTTTCTTTTCGACCACCAATGCGCCCGGCGCGGCATAGCCGCAACCAAAGAGGCGGATTTTGAGACCACTAAATACACTAAATACACTAAAATTTGTAGGGTGGGGCTTGCCCCACCGCTCATGGATACACCTATATAGTCCCGGCATAATCATTTGATATGCAACGGTTTCTCAGGATAATCCTCACAAGAAAACAACATTTTGATTAATGCAGAATACCAAAAAGGCATCGGTTTGCATGCTCATTTATTATGAAAAGCGAACAAGGTATACATACAGGAAATAAATCTCTGGAGACACCGTATACACCTTCGAGTGTCATAGTAATAAAAAAATAGTTAGAATACTGACATGCCTCTATGCGTGCTGACGCGACCCAATCGGACACGGAGCGGTACGCCCGGATCTTCCACGGCATGCTCGAACGGGGTATCTACTTCGCGCCGTCCCAATTCGAGGCCTGTTTCATGAGCGCCGCCCACGGCAACGCCGAACTCGACAAAACCCTGGAAGCGGCGCGGTAGGTGTTTCGGGAAGAGCAGGCGTAATTTTTAGACCACGAAATACACCAAATACATGAAGAACATGAAGGAATTTGATCGTGGAGCCGGCTTTCCGAGAGCATGATTACATGCAAGTAATGGAACAACAATGACAACGGCCAAGAGCTCCATGCCTCATCGATCCCAGTGAGGGTATATTTCTCTTGATGGTCAGACTGTAGTCCATATAAGATAACCGTACAAATAGAAAAGTCGGGACACCATGCCATGTTTACTGTCTGGATGAGCGCCAGGAACGGGAAAGGCTGAAATTCGCTACATAGCTAAGTGCGGGAAATAGATCGTACCATGGATATTCGATATCAGGTTTTCGTTAGCTCAACATACGATGATTTGAAGGAAGAGCGCCAGGAAGTCATGCAGGCGTTACTAGAACTCGACTGTATCCCTGCGGGAATGGAGTTGTTTCCTGCGGCCAATGATGATCAGTGGACGCTCATCAAGGAAGTCATCGATGATTGTGATTACTACATTGTGATCCTGGCTGGACGGTACGGATCAATTGGACCCGAAGGCATAGGCTATACAGAAATGGAATACCGATATGCGCTAGAAAAAGGAAAGCCAATTATCGGCTTTCTCCATAAGGATCCTGGGAATCTTCCCGCCAACCGTTGTGAGGGAACAACTGAAGACAAGGAGAAACTGGTCGCTCTGCGAGCGTTTGTTCAGAAAAAGTTGTGCCGTTTCTGGGATTCTCCTGCTGATCTGGGAAGCCAAGTTAGCCGAAGTCTGGTTCGGCTGATTAAGGACCATCCATCACCTGGATGGGTAAAGGGAGATCTTGTTCCTCAACAAAACATAGCAGAGGAAATGCTAAAGTTGAAAAATGAGAATGAGATGCTTCGTTCAAAACTGGAACAGGTACGTATCAAAGCTCCAGAGGGCACGGAATCGTTGGCTCAAGGTGACGCATCGTTTACTTTACATTTTGAATACCCAGATTTTGCCGAACCGGGTAACTGTTATGATAGTGTAGTAACAAAATGGAACGATGTATTCTCTTCAATATCTCCAATCATGATTGATGAGGCCTCTGATAACAAGTTCCTGTCATCATTAAATGGTTACATAGTAAGATGTATTCGAAGCGAAAAGAACAGACGGGAGTATACATATATCGAATCCAATAGCCTCATGGTTTTGAATGAAGATTTCCAAACAGTCAAGGTTCAATTGCGTGCTTTAGGTTTGATAACCCAGAGTTCGCGTAACAGAAGCATCAAAGACACTGAGACTTACTGGACGCTAACTCCATATGGCGATACCGTCATGACTAGACTCCGAGCGATAAAGAAGGACTGTTGAACAGAGCATATGGACAAGGCGGATACTCTACCGCCCGATGCTACAGTCGTTTCGGGATGAGATGGTCAAATTCTTCGTGTCCTTCGTGCTCGTGGTAGAAACTCCGGAGATTAAGGTGCGAGTGTGCACAATCGCCACCTATAAGTGATAGCTTTATCACCATCGTCTACGCCCATCTGCATGCATCCGTGGACTCAATCCTTCTCAAAACTGAAAATAAATAAACGCATTGTTTCCGAATTTGCCGAAGATGAGGATGGACATGGCGACGGCGTAGTAGAATCCGCGCCGGGTCCAGGGGGGGCGGTCGGCCAGGGGACTGCGGCCGTGGGCGGGGTCTTGCTGGGGCCAGAACCATTCGACTCCGAGCATGAAGGCCACCGAGGCGAGGGCGATGGTGAAATCGGTGGGCGTCAGGATCACGCGCAGGCCTTGGCCAGGCGCTGGGGTGAATAGGGCGGCGATGAAATGGACGGCGTCTTGCAGGTGATTGGCGCGGAAGAAGATATACGCGAAGGTTACGAGGTGGAAGATGATGAGGATGCGCAGGGCGCGGTGGAGGCACGGCGCGCGGCCGAGCCCCACGGCGGCGCAGGCCCGCGCACGGGCCGGGGCTGTCCAGCGCGCTACGACGTAGTAGAGCCCGTGGAGGGCTCCCCAAATAACAAAGGTCCAGTTGGCCCCGTGCCACAGCCCGCTCACGACGAAGGTCGTGAGAATATTGATGTGCCAGCGGCGTTTCGATACGCGGTTGCCGCCGAGGGGGATGTAGAGGTAGTCACGGAACCATGTGGACAGGGAGACGTGCCAGCGCTGCCAGAAATCACCGATGTTCTCGGCGAAGTAGGGCTGCTTGAAGTTGTCCATGAGCCGGTAGCCCATGATTTGGGCGGAGCCGATGGCGATGTCGGAATAACCCGAGAAGTCGCAATAGATCTGAAACGAGAAGAAATACGCCGCGAGCCACGTCGCCCCGCCGTGGTAGGCCCCGGGATGGTTGAACACTTCGTTGACGAAGATGGCCAGCCGGTCCGCGATGACGATTTTCTTGAAAAATCCCCACAGCATGATGCGGACGCCGTCGGCGGCTTTATCGAGGTCGAAACGGTGACGTTCGTGAAACTGGGGCAACAGGCGTTCGCTACGCTCGATGGGCCCGGCCACGAGTTGCGGGAAAAAGGCCACGTAGAGGGCGAAGTAGCCCAGGTGCCGCTCGGGCGGGCGCTCGCGCTTATAGACGTCGATGGTGTAGCTCAAGGTTTGGAAGGTGTAGAACGATATGCCCACGGGCAACAGGACATGGAACGTGGGCATGTCATAGAACACGTTGAAATGAGTGAGGACGGCGCGGGCGGAATCGCTGAAGAAATTGAAATATTTGAAGGCGAAGAGGAGCCCGAGATTGACGGCGAGGCTGGCGCCCATCAAGGTATTGCGGGCCTGTTGCGTTTTGGTGCGGTCGAGTAACAGGGCTGCGATGTAGTCGATAACCGTCGAGGCGATGATGAGCAGGAGGTATTCGGCCTTCCAGCACATATAAAAGTAATAGCTTGCCGCCAGCAGAAGCATCCAGCGAAAGCGTTGGGGGCAGGCGAAATACAGCGCCACGACGCATGGGAAGAAGATGACGAAGTGCAGTGAATTAAAAAGCACGTGATCAGTTTCCCGCCTGTTTCCCCCGGAGGACCGCGTCCGCCCCATGGCGGCGCATACTTCCGCTGGCGATTACTCTATACGCCACCGGGAAAGCGCGTCAATCTGGCGAACATTTTATTTGGAGTCTTCGTGAGAATTTGTGGGTGTTTGAGAACTGGGAATAACATGTGGCAGTGGCAATCCTGTTCAAAGAAGCTTTTTTCACCACGGGGACACGGGGAGCCACGGGGAACGAAAGGCGTTCACGAAACAAATGTCCAAGAAATAGGACTTAACATTCTGGGTAAACTGCAACGACTATAATGCTGAATGCCATGGGGTATAGTATGCGTTCCCCGTGCTTCCCCGTGTCCCCGTGGTGAAAAAAGACAAATGCATATGCCCATGTTTCACCCACCCGGCTGCCTTCCCGTCTTTGGTTTTCCGGTACGGAAACTCTATCCACCCACAAATTCTGACGAAGAGGCCAAAAATGGAGCAGGTAAGCCAAAGTAAAAAATGGCGGCACAATATGTGAAAGAGAACAAAAACGGTAGAAAGCTTCTGCGGTCTGATGGATGGGCATAGGTTTGACCTCTCTCATTTTACGATTAGGGCAATTCACGTTCCTGGACCTGGCATGGGCGGTTCTGCTATGAATGGTGGCTGGTTCGGATTGCGCCTCTGGAGTATGGCTTGTGATGGAATGGATTTTAGCGATTTTGGGATGGGGCACGTTCGCCGCCGCCATTTTGGCGGGGCTGCTCCTGGATGCGGTGGGCTTGTTTGGCAATTGGATTATCTTGGGGTCAACCGCCATCGCCTGGGGCGTGACCGGTATGGAACGGTTCAGCCTCACCGGCTTGGCCATCATGCTCGTGCTTGCGGTTTTAGGCGAAGTGCTCGAGGCGGTGGCGGCGGGGTATGGCGCGTCGAAATTCGGCGGGGGCAAAGGCAGCGGCATCTCGGCCATCGCAGGGTGCCTGGCAGGCGCGATTCTCGGCACGCCGTTGATTCCGATTCCCGTGGTGGGCACGCTGATAGGGGCGTGCCTGGGGGCATTCGCGGCGGCGGCATTGTATGAATATGTGCAGCGGGAGCGCACGGCGCAGCAGGCGTTCTGGACTGGTTTTGGCGCGGCGCTGGGCCGGGTGGCTGGGTTGCTGGCCAAATTGATGGCGGGCCTGGCCATGCTGGCGGTGGCGGCGTTCACGTTTTAATGGCGGAATCGCGTGCGAAAGGCGTCCCTGATGGACAATGACCCAAAAACGGCTTCACCGAATGAACGCATATGGGGGCGCACCGCGATTTTTTTGCCACGCGAGGAGGCGGAGCTGTTGGACCAGCTTTGCGAAGAAGTGCGCACCACGCTTGGAGTGCCCCTCCGGCGGGCGGATCTGGTCCGCTCGGCGGTGCATTTTATGGCGAGAGCCATTGCGACTAACCGCGATCAACTGGATTTGCGCTACTTGACGAATCCCGTCACCACATTGCTTCACCTCATCCAACTGGTAAATGAGCGGCCCGTGTCGAGCCAGGTCATCGAAGAGATCCTCCAGGCGCGCCTGGGCGTCTCGATTGATGAACTAAACGGCATTTTGGCGCGCAAGGGAATCGATGACCTCGAAACACTCCTCAATGAAGAAGGCAAAGGACTCCTCCGCTCCTGAAGACGCCGCCGTTCAGGGGCGTTCTCCAAAAACCGCGAAACCGCGCCGGGTGCGGAAGGCGAAGGCCGCGCCGCGGCGCACCGGCCGTTCCGTGCGGGGATGGCTGCGCCGCGTCGTGAAATGGGCCATGGTGGGCGCGGGCGCATTCGTGCTAACTACGGTCATGTTGGCGGCCATGTACCGGTTCGTGAATCCGCCGATCACCCCCATCATGCTTATCAATTATGTGGGGGCGGAGGAGGGCAAGGCGCGCATGATTAAGCATTGGCGTTCGTACGAGGCCTTGCCGCCCAAAGCCTTGCTGGCGATCATCGCCGCCGAAGACCAGCGTTTCCCCGAGCATTATGGTTTTGATGCGGCGGCAATCCGCAAAGCCATCCAAGAACACAAAGATGGAGAACGCCTGCGCGGCGGAAGCACCCTCTCTCAGCAAACGGCGAAAAATGTGTTTCTTTGGCCGGGTCGTTCCTGGCTGCGCAAGGGGCTGGAGGCCTACTTCACGGTGTTGGTGGAGGCGCTATGGGGAAAGCGGCGCATTCTTGAGGTCTACGCCAACGTAGTGGAATTCGGCCCTGGCATTTACGGACTCGAGGCCGCCGCACAGACTTACTTTCATAAAGAAGCCCGGGGGCTGAATGAACAGCAAGCAGCCTTGCTTGCCGCGGTGTTGCCTAGCCCACGCCGGTATTCGCCCTTGCGGCCTACCTCATTTCTACGCCAGCGCCAAGCGTGGATTGTCCGGCAAATGCGGAATTTGGGCGGGGTGGACTATCTGGACAAACTATAACTAAGGAGTGGATAGCGCCAGCAGCATGGCCACGGCGCCTGCGGATTCATGTGCGGAACGGCTCGCGATTTCGGAGAAATGCTCGATCCGTGTTTCGGTAAAGCAATCGGGGCAATAGGTATGGGAAATGGGCCCAGTGAGCGCCTGAGGCGCTTCGAGCCAGCCATGCTCTGTTTGCAGCCGTTTGCATTTACAACACTGGATTGTCATCATGCAGCCTTTCCTATAATTACTCAGTATATCATATCGGCAGCATGCGTTAAAGCTTGAGTGGATGACGCCATTTCACGCTGAAGTGTGCAGTGCGCAACGGAAGGTATCGATTATGCAATCGCCCGGCTCCCCTCTCTACCCCCACTGGCATAAACATCCCGAGACGGAATCCGACTGGTTCGAGGCGCTTTTAAGCCTTGCCCGCTATTTGCGGGGGCCCTCAGGATGCCCCTGGGATCAACAACAGACCGCGCGGAATTTCGCCCATTTTGCATGGGAGGAAGCGCAAGAGATGGATGAGGCCTTCACGCAAAGCAGCGCCAGCCATGCCGCCGAGGAATGGGGCGACACCTTCTTTGTGTTGTTAGCCGCAGCGGTTGCGGCGGAACAAGAAGGCCTATTCAGCCCCCTCGAAGCGCTCGAACGGGCGCATGCGAAAATGATCCGCCGCCATGCGCATGTCTTTGGCGATGAAAAAGCGGCTTCGCCGGAGGAAGCCATCGCACGCTGGAACGCCATCAAAGCGGAAGAAAAAGCCCACAATAACGCTTAGGCTTTTGGGTGGCTCAAGATTGGATGTAGCAAAGCGAATGGATTCTCATTTCCCGTGGCATGGCCGTCTCGGCCATGTACATGGGCGGGACGCCCATGCCACACTATTCAAAATCGACTTGGAGTTTGGGTGCTGTCTCGCTAGATACAATCTTGAACCGCTTTAGGCACACAAAAACCGCCATGGCGGATGGAATGTCCGCCACGGCGGTGCAGGTGTTCGTTCTCGCTTTGTTACAGAGAGGCCGCGAGGCGCTGGAGCGTCGATTTCTTGCGCGCCGCGCTATTCGCGTGAATGACGCCTTTGGACGCCGCCCGATCGATTTCGCTTAACGCTTCAGGCAATACAGCCTTCACCTGCTCGGCATCTTTCGCATCGAGGGCTTCGAGGGCCTTTTTCATATAGGTTTTCATGCGGGCCTTCACGGCCATATTGCGCTGGTGATTCCGCTCGCTCTGGCGGATGCGTTTCAGCGCCGACTTTGTGTGAGCCATTCCTACTTCTCCAAGTGGTTTAGATTTTTCCGCATACAGGGGACAAAGTATAACAAACGAACGCCCTGATTACAATATCCGATTTTGGGTGTTATGATGAGTGTCGATTTTGCTGATTTGATTCGGCTGGTAAAAACAAGCAGTTTTTAGATTGAACATGCGCCAAGCCTTGTGTTGCAATGGCTTGTAAGCCAGTCATAACGTTTCTCAGTTTAGGTGGATTTATTTACATGCGCGTGTTGTTTTTAACGCCATATCCTGAACAAGCCGCCAGCCCGCGGTATCGCGTGCATCAATTCCTGCCGTATTTGCGCCAGCGGGGCATGGATTGCGCGGTGGCGTGCGCCGTGACTCCTGATGAGTATGCGGCCGGCGGCCGGCCGTTTTGGTACCATGCGGCGGAGACGCCCCGGCGGCTCAAGCAGCTTCTCCAGTCCCGCCGCTACGACATCGTGTTCGTGCAAAAGGCCATACTCTCCGCATATCTCCGGGGCATGCTGGGGCTGCTGCGTTGTTGCGCGCGCCGACTCGTGTATGACTTTGATGATGCGGTGCATCTATCGCCGCCCCATTCGTTGCGGGGCGTGTGGCGATGCATGGAGGATCGTCAGCAGGTGCGCCGCCTGATTCCGCTTGCCGATAAGGTGTTGGCGGGCAATACTTGGCTGGCGGCGGAAGCGGAGCGGCTTGGCGGCAAAGCCTCCGTATTCCCGACAGTAGTGGACACGGCACGTTTTCATCCTGCGCCTGCGCCAGATACTTACCGCCTTGGGTGGATCGGCGGCCCAAGCACCACGCCAGCCCTGGACGCTATCGGGCTCGATTTGGCGCGTCTGGAAGGGGTGTCGGTGACGCTCATCGGTGCGGACCCGTGGCGCGCACCTTGGCCAGAGGCGGAGGTGCGGGACTGGTCGCTGGATACCGAGGTGGCGGACGTGCAACAATTCTCCGTGGGGCTTATGCCGCTGCCAAAGACCGAATGGTCGCGGGGTAAATGCGCCTTGAAAGCGCTGCAATACATGGCGTGCGGCGTACCGTGCATCGCCACGCCGTTTGGCGCGGTTCTCGATATCATCCGGCATGGTGAAAACGGCTTGTTCGCGGATTCGCCGGGCCAGTGGCGTGACGCCATTGAATTGCTGCGCGATCCATGCGTGCGCGCCCGCATGGGCGAAGCGGCGAGGGCCACCGTGGAGCAAGCATACGCCCTCGATACAGCCGCTCCGCGCCTGGCGGCGGAGCTGGAGTCAATGGCATGAAACGGCTATGTTACGTCATCCCTACGATGGGCGTCGGCGGCACGGAGCAACAGCTTTGCCGCTTGGCCCGGGTATTGGCGGGCGAATTCGAGGTGAGCATCTTCTGCACAAATCATGACGGCTCGCTGGCGGGCGATGTGCGGCGGGCGGGCGTCTATTTGCATGTGTTGGATGGCTGGACTGTGCTGCGTGGCTGGGATGTCCGCATGCGCGCGAAGCTCCGAAAGCATTTCCGCGCCCACCGGCCCGATATCGTGCATACCTTCATGTTCGGTTTCGACCTCGCCGCCAACCGCGCCGCGCGCGATACGGGCGTGCCCGTGGTGATATCGAGCCGCCGCGAACTCGCTACCTGGAAACGGCCCCGCCACCTGCGCATTCAACGAAAGGCCAATGAACTGGTGGACGCCATCGTGGCGAACAGCCGCGCCGTGGCGGATTTTTCCGCACGACAAGAGGGATGCGACCTATCGCGGTATCTGGTCATTCCGAATGGCATCGACGCGGATGCCTACGTAAGCGGGGCGCTTCCGGCGGATGTGCGGAACCGGTTTCATATGCCCGCCGAAGGCCCCATTGTAGGCATTGTGGCGAACTTTAGCCCGGTGAAAGATCATGCGTTGTTCGTGGCGTCCGCGCGTGCATTGCTGCGGCAGCGCCCAGACGCCCATTTCCTCATGGTGGGCGCGGGCCCCACGCGGCTTGACACCATGCGGAGTATTCGTGCGCAAGGCCTGGAGCGGTGTTTCACGCAAGTCTCGACCGTCGCGGATATCGCGGATTTGTACCGTATCATGGACGTATTCGTCCTCTGCTCGAAAGTCGAAGGCTCCCCAAACGCCATCATGGAAGCCATGGCGGCAGGCGTTCCCGTCGTAGCAGCCCAAGCGGGAGGCATTCCCGAGCTAGTCGAAGACGGCGTAACGGGATGCCTGGTATCTTCCCGCGCACCTGAAGAGTTCGCAAACGCCATCGCCAGTCTTCTCGATAATCCTAAAAAGGCCCGCGCATTGGCCGCCCGGGCGGGCGAACGCATCCGCGCCGAATTCTCCGTGGAACGCATGGCCGCTTCCTACCGCGAACTCTATAACCGGATGCTGGCGCGTTCGCTGGTTCGGGGAGCTTAACGTGTGCGGCATTTGCGGCCTCGCCCACACGGAACCCGGACGGATGGCCTCCGAGCTTGCCGTTGCCGTGATGAATGAAGCCTTGCGCCATCGCGGCCCGGATGATGGCGGCCTGTGGAATGGCGGTTCGGCGATCCTGGCCATGCGCCGCCTCAGCATTATTGACATCGAGCAAGGCCGCCAGCCTATGGCCACGGAAGATGGCGCGCTGATTGTGGTGTTCAATGGAGAGATTTATAATTACCGCGAATTGCGCCAGGAACTCGAGGGCCGGGGGCATGTGTTTCGCACCCAGAGCGACACGGAAGTCCTGCTGCATGGCTATCGCGCCTGGGGCGACGGAGTGCTCGAACGCCTGAATGGCATGTTCGCTTTCGCATTGTATGACATGCCGCGCCAGCGGCTGTTGCTGGCGCGCGACCGCCTGGGGATCAAGCCACTCTATTATGCCTTTCGCGATGGAACCTTCGCTTTCGCGTCCGAGCTGGATGCGCTGTTGCGTTCGGGAATCAACACGGGCGGTATTGAGCCAGCGTCGCTCGACGCTTACCTAGCGTTTTTGTATATCCCCGCGCCAGACACCATATACCGCCATATTCGCAAGCTGCGGCCCGGTGAAAAGCTTGTCCTGGAAAAAGGCGGCATATCCATCGAGCCGTACTGGCGCTTGCAGTGGGCGCTGGATGCTTCCTGGACCCTGGATAGCGCGGCGGAACGGTATATGGAATTGCTGGACAGCGCCGTGCGGCTCCAGCGCGTGAGCGATGTGCCCCTGGGAGCGCTTCTCAGCGGCGGACTCGATTCCAGCGCCGTGGTGGGCATGCTGGCGCGCCACGCATCGAGGCCAGTCAAGACATTCACAATCGGCTTCGACGACGCCCGCTACGATGAACTGCGTTACGCCCGTATCGCTGCGCGGCATTTCGGCACGGACCACACGGAGGCCGTGCTGCACCCTGATGGCGCGGAAGCGGCGGAACGCCTCGTGCGGCATTTCGGTGAACCATTCGGCGATTCCTCGGCCATCCCCACGTGGCTGGTGTCTAAAGTTGCCCGCGAACAGGTGACTGTGGCGCTCTCGGGGGATGGCGGGGATGAATTGTTCGCGGGCTATACGTGGACCCATATGGCCCTTCGTAGCGCCGCCTATGCCCGCATGCCCGCTCCCGCGCGCGTCCTCATCGGGGCCGCCCTGCGGTTTGCGCCAGGCTCTCCCCTCGTGGACAAGCTGCGCCGGTTTCATCGCGGCGCGCTCCTTGGGCCTATCGAGGCTTTCCGAGAGCGCCACACCTGTTTCACTGATGAACAGCGTGCGGGCTTGTACGCGCCGGAATTCGCCCGCTCCATCGCAGCAAGCGCCGTGGACCGTTTCGAGGAGCACAGCGCCGCTTGCGCTTCATTGGATGTAGAAAATCGTTTGCTGTATCACGACACGGCCATGTATTTGCCGGATGATATTTTGACGAAGGTGGACCGTATGAGCATGGCAGTGGGACTGGAATTGCGCGTGCCGCTGCTCGATCACCGCATCGTCGAGTTCGCGGTGACCGTACCCTTTAATCTTAAATGGCATGGCCGCACATCGAAACTACTCGTCAAGCACGCCTTGCGCGGCTTCCTGCCGCCCGAACTGCTCCGCCAGCGCAAACAGGGCTTCGCCATACCCATCCACGGCTGGTTTCGCGGTGAACTGCTCCGGCATTTTGATGAGGTGGCGCTTGCTTCCGATGCGCGTATTGGGTCGTTTTTTCAGCTCGATGCCGTGCGCGCCCTTCGCCGTGATCATGTTGAACGGCGCGCCAATTTGGGCCATCACCTCTGGGCGCTACTCATGCTCGAGCATTGGCTGCGTGGTGCGTCAACCAAGTGACGAACGGCAACGCGCAGCCGCGTGTATAGTACATCGTTCTTCCATTTAAAGTGTTTTTTTCGAAATGCGCTATCAATAGGTTGAGCTTATGTCGTAGCCGATTTCGATAGCACATTGCGGATCAATGTAATGAGCTCGGAAGGCCGGTAGGGCTTCTGGATGAAGCCAGCCAGTCCGCCTTCCATGAACGATTGCACGGCGTCCTGTTCATTATATCCGCTCGATAACAGAATCGGGATGTCTTCCCGGATATCGCGCATCGCCCGGAAAGCTTCTTCCCCGTTCATAATTGGCATGGTCATATCGAGCAGCACCAGCTTGACTTCGCTGGCGCGCGCCCGGAAAATCTCCACGGCTTCCTGGCCGTCGGCGGCCGCGGCCACACTGAAACCGGCGCGCTTCAAGATGCGTTCCCCCAAAGAACGCACGCTTGTTTCATCGTCTGCAAATAACACAAGCCCGCTTCCATGCCAGGCATCCATACTGGCGGCAGGCGGCGCGGAACGAATGGGCTGCCTGTCACATGTGGGGAAATAAACGCGAAATACAGATCCTCGTCCGGGTTCACTATCCACTTTCAAAGCACCTCCATGTCCTCTAACTATGCCAAGAACCGCGGCCAATCCTAAGCCGCGGCCGGTAAACTTGGTCGTGAAAAACGGATCGAAAATGCGCTGAATGGTTTCTTCATCCATGCCCATGCCGGTATCGGCGACCTCGGCAAAGGCGTATTTGCCCGCTTTCAGGTCATCCGCCAAATAGGTATCCCGCAGGGATTCTTTTGTGCAATGGCAAGCTCCCGTAGTGATGGTGATTGTCCCATTTTCACTCACGATGGCGTCGGAGGCATTGGTGATCAGGTTCATGATGACTTGGCGGATTTGGGAGGCGTCTGCCTCGATAGCGGGAAGGTCTTCCGCCAAATGATACCGAATAGCGGCTTTTTTGGAGATGGATACTTCCAGCAGATGGGCGGTTTCATGCACCAACATCGATAAGTTGATGGGTTCCACCACAAACTTGCCGCGCCCCGAGTACGCCAGAAGCTGCTTGGTGAGTTCCGCGGCGCGTTGGGCGGTAGTCTCGATTTGCACGATGCTGTTCCGGGCTGGCGAGTTCAGGTCCATCTCCAACAGCGCCATGCTGGCGTTGCCGAGGACGCCCATCAGCAAATTATTAAAATCATGGGCAATGCCGCCCGCCAGCACGCCCAGGCTTTCGAGCTTCTGGGCTTGTTGCATCTGGAGTTCGAGACGCTCACGTTCGGCTTCTGCTTCTCTCACTACGGTGATATCGCGAATGCACTGGATGGCGCCAATCCGGTTTCCCCCGGCGTCATACAACGGGGTCGCCGTGGACAACAAATGCCGTTTCCCGTCCTTGAGTTCACGTGGAGCGCTTGATGCGGTTAGGATGCCATTCGATAGATGCAAATCTGGGTAGAACGGGCGGATGGCTTCGATGGGTTCATGCACCATATCAATCAGCATTGGGCGGCGAATGCCATAAAAAGGAATGGAATACCGGCAATCGCCTTGCCGGAGCATTTCATCGGCGGGCACGCCGGTGAGGGTTTCCATGGCCCGGTTCCAGGCGATGACCCGCTTTTCTTCATTGATCACAAAAGTGGCGTCTGGCAGGAAGCTGATAATATCCGCTTGCCGGCGCTCCGTATCGCGCAATACCTCTTCAATTTGTTTGGTCCGGGTGATATCCCGGTCCACACAATAAAAACCGGTCGCGGGGTCGCCGTTTGTTTTGGCGGCATTCCGGCGGGATTGATACCAGCGCCATTCGCCCCGCTTGTTCTTCATCCGGTATTCGAGTTCATAGCTATGCCGGTTGGCTGGGTGTTGTTCAAACAAGAGTAGATCATCGGGATGGATGCAGGCGCGCCAGGCCATGGAATCATTTTCGCTGATGGCGGATGGATAATCCGCTGCGTTTTTCCATCCACCAGTCAGGATGCGCATATCGCCGTTTAGCGATAAAAAATAGATGGTGTCTTGGACATTATCAAGGAAAGCCCGCACTCGCTCTTGTGACTCCCGAAGGGCTTCTTCGGTGCGCACCCGTGTGATGACGCTGCCCACATGGCTGGCGATGGACTCGAGAGAGCTTCGCGCATTGCGTGGGAAATTACTGTATACGCGCGAGGCGGCAGTAATGGAGCCCAGCATGATGCCTTCATGATGAATAGGGATCATCGCGCCGCAGCGGAATCCCTCATGGCGCAACTGCGCCTGTTCTTCCAGGCCGGGGATAGCGTCCATGGATAAATACAGGGGGCTCCAAGGGACTGCTTGCCATATTTCGATTGGGCCGGATTGGATGCTGGCGGCTTGAGTGGCGAATGTTTCTGAAATCCCCTTGTGCGCCATGAGCTTCAGGTGCCCTGTCCCGGGCTCGATCAAGTAGATGCCGCCCGCACTGACCGCTTCCAAACTGCATATGGCTTCCAATACGCGATCGAGCACTTCGCCTAGACTCCGGATGGAGCCCAACGCCAGGCCCAAATCACGCAGCATCGTAAACAGCACTTCCGCTTCCCGCTGCTCGGTGATATCTTCAGCTAGTGCGATAAAGAAGTCTGGTTCTCCATTTGGCCGCTGGACGCATGACGCGGATAGTTTGCTCCAAACGGTCCGGCCGTCTTTTCGCCGCAGCCGTTTTTCCATGGTGATATGGAGCTGGACGCCTGCGCGCATTTCATCCAGTTGCCGTTCTTCTTCTTCCGAAATGCCATCGATCAGATGGTCCGATATCCATGTGCCGAAGATTTCTTCTTGGGTATAGCCAATCATATTCGTGATGGCGGGATTGAGTTCTTTAATGGCTCCATCTGGCGTGACCCGCACAATTCCCAAAGCGGCGTGTTCGAAAATAGCGCGGAGTTGGGCTTCGCTTGCGCGCAAGGCTTCTTCGGCTTTGTACATCTGGGTCAGTTCGCGGTCGATGCAGTAATACCCCACGTACTTGCCTCGAGCGTCACGCGCGCCGATCATGAGCGAATGCAGATATTTCCATTCACCGGTTTGGGACCGGAGGCGGTATTCTTTCTCGTGCCGGGCGCATCCTGCCAAATGTGTTTTATGGAATAGAAACGAAGCATTCCTATCGTCTGGATGGACGATTTGCTCCCACAGCTCGGGATAGGTTTCCAGCTTCTCCCGCGAATAGCCCGTCACGCGTACGCACGCATCGTTGAGCAGTTGCATTTTACCGGGAAAAAGCGGAAGGAAATAAATCATGTCATCCGCACTCTCAATGATGGCATGCAGGCGTTCTTCCGCTTGCCGCAACGCTTCGCCCGCGGATTTTCGTTCCGTGATATCCATGCTGGTGCCAAGCACGCGCATGGGATGGCCCGCATTGCGCCCAGCCAGTGACGCACTGGTCAAAAACCAGCGTACGCTCCCATCTTTATGGAGCATGCGATGCTCAAATTCCGAGCGGGGCTCGGAATTCCCTGGACCCCGCCGGGGGGAGCCGCGCATTTTGCGCCAATCATCCAGCCACAGCATGCCGTACCATGTGCGCAACTGGGCGTCCAGTTCATCCGGCATATAGCCCAGCAAGGCTTTGAAACTGTCATCGGCGTGAAAGGTGCGCTCCGTGGGGCGGAGTTCCCATAGGCCTACTTTGCCGGAGTACGCGGCGGCTTTTAGCCGTTCAAGGTCTTGCTTATACGCTTCCGTGGCCTTGAAATGGCGGATATGAACGAATAGAAGGATGCCAGCTAGCGCGGCCAGCACGGCAATGGCAAAAATCAGCGCCACAGGCGGGAAAATCCAAGACGCCGCAGGCTCCGTTTGGGCGGAAGCGTGGTTCGAGAGCACCAAAAACATAAGAGTTCCCACTGCGCTCTTTCGTCGAAAGAGCATGCAGGTATCCCTTTGCTCGAATAATTGAGCATGCATCAGTTTGTTCCCCAAACCGAAGTTCCTGGATTTGCAGGATGTTAAAAAGCAGAATATCATGTTTTGCCCGGCGGTGTAAAGCGGGGAATGTGTCCGTTAAGGAATGCGCTGCATTCCACCGTGAGGCATGGACGCAACCAAACGGCAAGCCTTTTTTACCGCGAATGGACGCGAATGAACGCCAATATATCTTTCTCCGTTTGTTAGCTCCCGTAGCATGGGCGTCCCGCCCATGTGAAGAGCCGCGATATGCAACTTCATGATGTGACTGGATTTGCATTGAGAATCTTCGCAAGAAAACAACGTTTTGCCTGATAGTAGTGCAAATGAATCAAGTATTGTTAGGATGTGCTGAAATATTCCTGCTGTTCGTCTTTTATAGGCCTTTGCGGCTTAGCGGCTTTGCGCGAAATAGGATTCAAGATAAACCTGATATCATCGTGTCCAGTATATCCGTTGGGTGGAAATCAGATTAGGCTTGCAGTAGGAGGCGTCTATCTGGTAGACAAGATACATGTTTTGTAGTAAAACACGCTTCTTCAGGCCTTGCACATTATGTTATAATCAATGTGTCTGGGCCTTCGGCTCGATGCAGAAGTGGCGGCAAGATACAGGCCGAGCATTTTTTACTTCTGACGGCGGTGTTTCATGCGGGCGTCTGGGGTATGCCCGTGCGGTTGATGGGAGCCAGGCTTCCATCCAGACTCGAGAGGAACATGCGAAAGATGTCGAAACAGCCACGTTTGTTGTTGTTCGTGGGAATCATGGCCAGTTGCATGCTCAATTTCGCGCCCGCCCACGCCGCCACTATCACCGTCACCACCAACGCGGATAGCGGCGTCGGCAGCCTGCGGGCGGCTATCGCCTCCGCCGCCGCGGGCGATACGATCAACTTCCAAGCGAATTACACGATCTCCCTTGCAAACACGCTGGCCTTTACGGCAGTCAACACTACCGCCGTCACGATTGATGGCACGGGCCACACGATCGTGATCGACGGCTCCGCTTCCTTGCCGGCCGCAATGTTCCAGTTTGAAGATGGGGCCGCGAAATATGTGTTCCGCAATTTGAAGGTGACCGGCGCGAAAAGCCATGCGTTCAACCTAAAAAATTGTTCGTATGTCACGCTTGAAAATGTGGAGATTGCCTCCCCGAAATTGTGCGGCGTATACATCACCAAGGCCAGCAACACCACCATCACCAATTGCATCATCCATGGCAGCCTCCAGCAGTCTGGCATATCCACCCAGCCCTTCCCCGCGGACAATGTGGCCAACAGCACCATCGCCATCACGGGCTGCACCTTCTATAGCAATTTGGGCACTGCCGTGCTGCCAAGCGCCGACATCCTGTTGCGCAGTTTCACCGGCGCCACGATCTCCAATAATGTGTTCGGTATGGATGCAAACGGAACTATTCCCGCGTTGAGTTCCCGAAGCGAGTACGCGATTGTACTGCGTGGCCTTACTTCAAACGCCAATGTAAGCGGAAACACGATCACATATGCCCAGTACGCGGGCGTACAGGTAGGCGATCCGTTCGAGGACGCTACCGGCACCTTTTATATAGCAGGCAATTCCATTCACCACATCGACGACGGCTCCGGTGTGGGCGTGGCCATCAATTGGCATGAAGAAGATGGCTATCGCACTCCGCCCGTACAGCCAACGAACCTTGCTTTGGGTTCGGTCACAGGTATTGCCCCGGCGCTCAGCAGCGTCCAAGTCTACGTGGATCCCTACCTTGCGGGCGCTCATCCCCAATTGACGGGGTACATCGGCGCCGCCACCGCGTTAGCGAATGGCACATGGACGTTAGCGGGCGATGTAGCCAGCAAATTCCCCGGCATGTATATCACCGCCACGGCCGCCACCAGCAGTTCCACTTCAGAGGAAAGTCTCGATTACATCCTAGCGCCGGGTTTGCGCCGGACGGACGTAGACGGCGACTGTATGCCGGATGACTGGGAGGCCACTTTCGGGCTTAGCTCGACGGCGGGTTCGGGCATTTTAGGCGTCAATGGCCCCCTCGGGGATATGGACAGCGATAACTATTCCAACCTGATGGAATACTTCAAGGGCAGCAATCCCGCCAGCGCCGCCAGTACGCCTCTATCGCCAGGCTCGACCACGGTGTCGGCACTCATTGGCGCACAAGAGGATACGGCTGCCGCAACCCTTTCTGCGGTTTACCTTTATGTCGGCAGCACCTACTATCAGGCCAGCGCCGAGCCTGCGGGTGAAATCATCGGCCAGACACCCTCGAGCGGCGCATCCGTTGCGCCGGGAACCGCTGTCGACATCACCGTCTCGTCCGGCTCGGGCGTAGTGCCCGTGCCTGATGTGGTGGGCCAGCACGAAACCGCTGCCCGCGACGCCATCGCCGCAAGCGGCTTGGTCGTGGGAACGGTCACATATCAATCTTCGACGAAGCCCATCGGCCAGGTGCTCTCTCAAGACCCCGACGCCGGAGAGGACGCCGTTCCAGGTGCGGCGGTGAATCTGGTGGTTTCCGCCAGTAGCAGCACCGGCGACTCGGACGGCGACGGCATCCCCGATAGCGCCGAAATGGGGCCAAATCCCAATACGCCGATTGATACCGATGGCGATACAACGCCGGATTATCTCGATACGGACAGCGATGACGATTCGATCTCGGATGCCATCGAAGGCGCGCCGACGCCCACCAATCCGCCCGACACCAACGCCAACGGCGTGGCGGATTTCCGGGATTCGGACAGCGATAGCGACACGATTCCTGACCTAGAGGAAGGCTCGGGCGATCCCGATGCGGACAGCATCCCGAATTTCCGCGATCTCGACAGCGATGATGACGGCATCAGCGATGAATATGAAAACAACGTCGCGGAAGGCCCGAATGTAGATGGCGATGAATTGCCGAATTTCCTCGACCTCGATAGCGATGACGACGGATTTTCGGATGAGAAAGAGTGGAATATAGGGAGCAATCCTTATTCGGCGGACAGCGTGCCGGTGCCGCTGGGCTGGATTGCGCTGGCCTTGGCGATGTCTTTGGCTGGCGCTGCGGCGGTATGCATGTCGCCGCGCAAGGACGCCCGTAAATAAGGCTCGAATCCGGCGCGCGGCTGCACCGTGCGCCGGAATAGCGATAGGTAATGCATACTAAACCGAGGAGTAATGCAGCGATGGGCAAGATTGGGATCGTATTGCTGGCGGGCATGTTGGTGATGGGATTTGCGGGCATGGCCTGCGCGGCTGACAATGCGCCGATCGGCGCATTGAAGGGCGACGCCAACGCGGATGGCGTGGTGACTTCCGCCGATGTGAAACTCATCAACCAGGTAGCCGTTGGGGCCGCCGTGTTGCCGGAAGGCAGTTTCTGGTCCGCCGATGTCAATGAAGACGGCATTGTGAACCTGCTCGACGCCAAGCTGGTCCAGAATTGGCTCGAAGGCGGCACGACAAAAGACGGCAAGGCGGTCCCGCTGGCATGGGCCCCGCTTTCCATCGTCCTGCTCCTGGGTGGAGCTTTCCTGTTGGCCGCATATAAGCGCGCCTTAAATTAATCGGCGGCGCGGCAGGCGGGCCAGCGGCCTTCCTGCATGCATGCCGTGTAGCGGGGGCCGGTGTGGCGCGCGAAGCGCCGCCTTGTCCCAATTGGAGGTTAATTACCCATGAGAACTCGCCGCACCTACGGTTTCACGCTCATCGAGCTGCTCACCGTGATCGCCATTATCGCCATCTTGGCGGGCATCACCGCTTCCGCATTGCCGGGAGTCATCGAGCGGGCCAATCTCGCGGATGTCACCGCGGACTTCAACTCGATCCGCAACGGCATGGCCGCCTATTACGCCGAAAACAATACCTATCCGCTTGCCTACGGCTTCCGGACCTGGTATTCCCATGAAACCCAGCCCACGTTTAATACAACCACCCATAAGTGGGTTGGCGGAACGGATAAAAACGGTGTCACGTGGAACAATACAAACAGCCCGTTGATGTACAACTTCATCCCCTATATGGGCGCGCTAAACCTGTATGGCTCGACAGAGCAATATGACCGGTATAGCGACTTATTGCAATTGCCTAAGGTTATTCCCCGATTGCAGTACTCTCCCGTAGAGCCGTTCATGAGTTTCGTCAATAACAACCCGAAGAATGATCATTTATTTAAAATCTATCCTACTTCCAACTACCAAGATTATGAAGAAGGTGATCTTCCCTATCTGTATGCTCCGGTGAATATCGATACGTTCAAGCGCCTGGAAGGGCTTATTAAGCTAAAACCCGACTTTACTGTCGAAGGCACCACCAATTATTATGGCTGGAATGGCAGTATCTGGCCCAGAGGCGAGGAAGTTGATCAAACAAACGGCAATTTGGGTAAATACATTAAGACTTTGGTTGCGCCGCGTTACGATGCCTATGTGCTGATATCGGCAGGGCCGCAAGGCTCATTTGCTGGGCTTGAGTCACCGGATCTTACTGCGGCAAGCACCACATCGCTAGAAAAAAAATTTATCGATTCGCTGCCTACTAATGACGCTAAAGCCAGCCCGTATCAGGCCCTTGCGTTGCGCACCTATTACCTGGCCACGCGCGATGCGGACGGCAACGGCAAATTTGATTTCGATTACCAGGCGCGGCGCAAGAAAGAGGCCAACAGCCTGAATTCGGTATCCGTCACTCCGGAAACTGATCTGACGCTCCTGCCGGATGGCACGCGCGGTTTCGGCCCGGTGATCTTCAATCAAGAGGGATAACGTGCGCAAGCATATAGCGCAATACTTGAGCGGCCTCATTGAGGCCGCTTCGCTTTGTTGTGGCGGGTTGTCCCTTTGGGACACCCTTTTTGGGGAGACTACCATGTAGCGGTTCATTTTATCAGAATTTGAAGAGCCGGATTTTTCACTACGAACCTAGCGCGGCATAGCCGCAACCAAAGATCCAGATTTAACCACGAAATACACTAAACACACTAAAATTTCGAGGGGTAGGGTGGGGCTTGCCCCACCAATCAAAGGAAGAGCCAACTAATGCACTATTTAAAAGGTATGCTATAACAATTTGATTCTATTTGACTTACACAGAAAATATATGCAAGAAAACAAGATATTGTTTGTTAGTAGTACGAGGTTTTTCTGTAGACGCTATTCACCATATCATGGACTGAACACCGTTTCGAGAGGCAAACATTGGCAATGATCATACCGTTTTTTTGCTTCGTACTATCTGGTAAAACGTTGTTTTCTTAGGGTGTAACTCTGTTATTACCGCTCCTGGAAGAATTATCATGTGTACGTATTGAAGAAATAACGCAAAACCGCCTGCCTGTCATCCCCGCGAACGGGCCTGTCGATGTAGTGCGCCGGGGTAGAATTTATATAGACATATAACTCGATTTCTAGTAGAATAGAATTTATTATTGGTGTCACCAGGGAAACCCACATGAACGCACGAGACATTCTATTCGCCACTCCGAAGGCGCAGCGGCATCAAATGGTGCTGTATCCCCAGTATCTGGACGAGATGCTCCCGGCGGATGCGCCCATCCGGATATTCGCACGGATTTTGGATGAACTGGATTGGAGCGCTTGGGAGGCTGCCTATGTGGGCGTTGGCCAGCCGCCGATCCATCCACATTACCTGGCGGGAGCTATCCTGTACGGGCTGATGCACCGCGTGCGTTCGTCGCGCGAGCTGGAAATGGCGGCGTGCAAGCACCTGGATTTCATATGGTTCCTTGAAGGGTTCACGCCCGATCACTCCACGTTCGCCAAATTCCGGGTGCGCCACGCCAAAGCCATCGACGAGTTGAAGCGGCAAATCGCCCAGCTCCTGCTAGGTGAGCGCGAGAAGCCGCTATTGGAATTGCTCATCGACGGCACCCGTTTGCGGGCCGACAGCGACCGCCACGGGGCGCGCACGGCCGGGACCATCGAGAAGATTATAAGGGAACTGGACCGCCGGATGGAGGAAATGCGGCGCAATGATGCCCAAGCCCTTCCTGAAACCGAGTTTCTGGCGGGCATGGAGCCGGATGGAGACGTTGCGGAACAGTTGGAAAAGGCCAGCCAGGAAATCGCGCGGCTCGAAACGAAACGCAAACAGCTTCAAAAAGCCCTCGACGCCGCCCGCAGGCGAGACGCGAAGTCCCAAGAGCACAATGGCAAGAACGCCAAACCCGTCCGAGTGCCCGTGAGCGATCCGGACTCCCAAATCACCCCCAACAAAGAAGGGGGCTACGCGCCGAATTACACCCCCGTGGCCGCGATTGACGCGCAAACAGGCGCTATCCTCTATGATGATGTGCTGGCGGGTTCCGACGAGGCCAGCGCCGTTTGCCCGGCGGTGGAGGCCGTTGAAGCCCTTACGGGCGAGAAGCCTTGCGCAATCGCCGCCGACGGCAATTTTGCCGCGGGCCAAGTGCTCGAAGCCCTTGAGGCCCAAGGGATAGAGGCCTACATGCCCACCCGCTCGGCCTCTGGGGCGGACAATCCGGCTCAACGCCCCGAGCCCGCGCTTCCCGTGGCCCAAGAAGCGGTGGAACGCCTGCCCAAACAAGGCGGCCAGTTCGCCCGCACCGCATTTGTGTACGACGAACAAGCCGACTCCTACCATTGCCCCATGGGCCACGAGATGGCGGCCTCGAAACACGGCACGGACAAAGACGGCGTTTCATACGCCACCTACCAATGCGAAGCCTGCCCCGGCTGCCCGCTGGCGGGGCAATGCATCAAAGGAAAGGCCACGCACCGGACCATCACCCGCGACGAACACGAACCGCTGCGCGAGGCCGCGGACGAGCGCATGAAGACCGAAGAAGGCCGGGCCATCTACAAGAAACGCGCCCCGGGGATCGAAGGATTGTTCGGCGTCATCAAGTCGTGCATGGGCATCCGCCGCTTCGCCCGGCGCGGCCTGGAGAAAGTCCGGTGCGACTGGTCCTGGATTTGCACCGCGTATACCCTCAAAAAACTTCTGGCCCGCAAGGCAAACATGGCCACCGGCTTCCCCCAAGGCGGCCATCCTGGCGTAAACACGGTCCTGGCGGGGCTTCATGCCGCAGCTAGAGCCGTAGCCTATGCTTTTTTCCCACGAATAACGTCGAATCGGCATCCCCGGCGCATTCCTGTCGATGCGGTGGAGATATACCCTATCGAGGCGGCTGCTTAATCGACAGGCCCGAACGCGGGGATCCAGAGAATTTGCACTGGATTCCCGCTTTCGCGGGAATGACAAGGAGGTAGTTTACGGGGTTTTATAGAACGGATGCTATTAGCCGGTGGGGCAAATCCACCATGTATGTTGGTTCATCCGTGCGCCCAAGAACGGCTCCAAATAAGTTGCGGCTATCTCTCGGCAAGGCGAATGGAGCGGTAATAACAGAGCTGCACCCTTTTCTTGCAAGGGTTTTCCTGAGAAATGTTTCCATAACAAATAGATATGTCCAAGTATATATAGGTGTATCCATGGGCGGTGGGGCAAGCCCCACCCTACTTCCCAACCACGAATAGCGCCAATCAAAACCAATGGGAAGCGGCATTCCTGCTATGCACTTTTTCTGGGCATCATCAGTGTAATCGGTGGAAAAGCAGAACGGGTATTATTGGAGAGCTTTGGTGTTTATTAGTGGTTCAGAATCCGGATCTTTGGCCATGGCCAGATCATTTTGGGCCACTTTCACTAGTATAATTCCCTCTTTACGTGAAATTAATGCAAAACCCCCTTGCCACCAAGGTTTTTGTGCGATATACTGTAGTTTATTTACATTTTTCGCACGTTATAGGGGTATGGCTAAACCGAGGTGGGTGGATGCGGCACGCAGCAAGTCTAATTACTTCGCTCGAGGGGATGAGCCGTCCCGCGTTTCGTATTGGCCAGGAACTCGCCTTGAACAGCCGTTCGGGCCTTACGGTGCGATTTCTGGCCAAGAAAATCGAGGTTCCCGAGGAAGAAATCGAATATCTGGTGGATATTAACCATCAGCTCTTTTTCTTGGACCTCACCAAGGTGAAGCTTGTGGCGGAAGGCGCGGGGGCCATCAAGCGCATCGCCGAGGGCCTGGAAAACCATGGCGATATTCCATCCCTGTTCCGCCTGCTCAAGACGCTCAATCCCCACGAGTTCCGGCGCATCGAGGAGCAAGTGGGCATCGAACGCCCCGGCGGCAAGAAAGCCGCGGCGGAGGAATTGGTCGAGCGGTATTACATCCACCCGGAAACCGTCATCGAATATGTGGCGACGCGCGGATTCTCGACGGCCGCGCAAGAGGTTTTCGACGTGGTTTGGCAATCGGAAGACGGCATTCTGCCTGCTTCCGTGCTGCGCACCGAGCATGGCGGCTCGGAATATGAGGTCGAGCAGGCGCTTGCCGAATTAGTCCAGGGCCTTGCCCTATTCGAGTTATTCCGCTTCGATTCGGAGGAGCGCCTGGTGCGCGCCGTGGCGCTGTTATCGGAGATTCGCCAGTGGCGTGAGGCAGGCTCCGCCCATCGGAAACAAGAAAAGGCGCTCAAGCCGCTTCGGGGCGAGCCAAGCCAGATCGACAGCCGTGGGCTGGCGTTCTCGGAGAGCGTATGCCGGCTCGTGGCGGCTGTGGCGGCCCATCCCGCGCGCTTGCGGAGTGATGGCGACCTGTTCCGCGAAGATCGGCGGCGTCTCGAAGAGATTTGCCCGCAAGACGAAGATCCGCCGCTGAGCACCTGCCTGTGGGTGGCGCAGGGCGTGGATTGGATTGCCCGGGTGGACAATGAGTTGCGGGCGGGCGGCATCGAGCCGCTGCTTGGCATGAGCCGCATCGAACGGCAGCGCTTGCTCTTTGACTGGCTGATGCAGCGCGGCGGGGAGGAAGATTCCCGGCGCGCGCTGGTTTCTTTTCTGGATGAACTCCGGCCAGGCGCATGGTATCCCGCCGTGGATTTCATCCGGCATGTCATGGCGGCGAACTCCGAGCATGAGCAGCCGGTGCTGCGCAACGCGGGAGGCCATTGGCGCTACATCAATCCATCCGTCTCCGCGCACATGGAACGGAGCCTGGCCCGTTCGCTGGAAGAAACCTTGCTTTGGATGGGCGTGGTGGATCGCGGCGAATGGGACGGTGAAAGCGTATTCCGCCTGAGCCCCCTCGGGCATTGCTTGCTGTCCGGCGGCGATTTCAGCTCATTGGCGGATGCATTTCCCGAGCGCGAGGCGGAGATCGTGGTGCAGCCTAATTTCGATATCGTCGTCCCGGTTCAAGATATGGATCCTTTGCTGACCGTTCCGCTCGATCAGTTCGCCATACGCGCCAGTTCGGGGCAAGTGGCCGTCTACCGGTTCAACAAAGAGACCTTCACCAAGGCCATCCAGGAAGGCCATGACGGCGGCGCATTTGTGGCGTTTCTGCTGGCCCATAACCGGGGAGGCGAACTGCCCGCCAATGTAATGGCCACTCTCGAAGGCTGGCGCGGCGGCATCAAGCATGTCCGCATGCGCACCGTGCAATTGCTGGAATCGGATGACCCGCTGGTCATGGCTGATTTGCTGCACCGGCGCAAATTTGGCAAGTTCTTCGAACGCGTGGACCCCGCGCGCTCGGTCCTGTTTACGGGGATATCCAAAGCGGACCTCGAACGGGAACTGGAAAAAGAAGGTTTTGTGGTTCAATAACGCCAGCCGCATGGATGAGGTTTTCGCATGGCTTCCGAGGTGATTTCCACGCAGCATCTCTGCAAGGTCTACAAAGGCCATATAGGACGCCCCGCCGTCCATTCCCTTTCCGGGCTGAATCTGCACGTCGCCGAGAATGAAATCTATGGCTTCTTAGGGCAGAATGGGGCCGGTAAAACGACCACGATCAAAATCCTGTGCAGCTTGCTGCGCCCGACGCGCGGGAATGCATACATCTTCGGCCAGGATGCGCGCCGCCGTGTGGCTCGCCGCGCCATCGGCTATCTGCCGGAAAACCCGTATTTTTATGAATACTTAACGCCGCGCGAAACGCTGGATTTTTACGGGAGCCTGCAAGGAATGCCCGCTCATGAGCGGGCGCGGGAATGGAAGCATCTAGCGGAATTGCTGGAGCTTGGCCCTATCGCCGAGCAGCGGGTGCGAAGCTTCTCGAAAGGCATGCGCCAGCGCCTCGCGTTCGCGGTGGCCCTCGTGGGCAGCCCGCCGGTATTGATACTGGACGAGCCTATGAGCGGGCTTGATCCGCTCGGGCGGCGCATGTTCCGCGAACTCATGCTGCGCCTGCATGCTGAAGGCAAGACGCTGTTTTTTTCGTCACACGTATTGAGCGATGTCGAACAGATTTGCAGCCGCGTGGGCGTTCTGGTGAAGGGGCGGCTCACATCCGAAGGCCGGCTGGATGAATTGCTGGACCAGCGGGTGCAAGAGGTGGAGGTCATTTTGGATGGGCTTGATGCCGCCGCCGTGGACGCCCTCGCGCCCATGGCGCTGCGCACGCGCGTATCGGAAGCAGGCCGCCATTTTCATATGCCGGGGCTTGATGAAGCCAATCAACTGGCGCGTGAAGCCTTCGCGCGCGGGGGGCGCATCGTCGAATTGTCACCCGTGAAGGAATCGCTGGAGGAGTATTTCATGCGCGAGCAAGGCGGCAAGGAGGCGCGCTCATGAACCGGATCATCGCAGTCGCCCGCAACACGTTCCGAGAAGCCGTCCGCGACCGGGTGCTGTATGTGCTGTTGTTTTTCGCGGCGGCGGCGATTCTAGGCTCGAAGGCTTTGGGCTGGGTGAGCGTCGGGCAAGACATCAAAATCGTCAAGGACATCTGCCTCGCCGCAATATCCGTATTTGGAACGCTCATCGCCATTTTCGTGGGCACGAGCCTGGTCTATAAGGAAATCGACAAGCGCACGCTGTATACCATTATCAGCCGCCCGATACATCGCTATGAATTCGTGCTCGGGAAATACGCAGGCCTCATGGCGCTGCTGGCCGTCGTATCCGCTATTATGCTGGCCGTGTCCGCCGCGTATATTTGGCTCTTGGGCGGCACGGTGGACACGGTGTTTTTACTGGCGGCGCTGCTCAGCTATTGGGAGCTGATGCTGGTGACCGCCGTGGCCGTGCTCATGTCCAGCTTGTCGTCTCCGGTGCTTGGTGCGTTAATCGTATTTTCGCTCTATATTGTGGGGCACGCCACCAATATCCTCCTCGATTTGCCTGAACAACTCAAAGGAACGGCAGGCGAATGGCTCCTCAAGGCGGCGTACTACATCGTCCCTAACTTATCCAATTTCAATATCCGCGCCGAAGCGGCCAATGGCGTGCCCGTGGCCATGAGCTATGTGGGCTGGGCCATGGCCTATGGCGCGGTATATACCGCCTTGGCGCTGGCGTTCGCCGCGCTGGTCTTCGAGGATAAGGACCTATGAGGCGGAGGGCTGAGGCATGGGCATGACCGCCCGCCATCGCTGGTTCATTATCGCCCCGCTGGCGCTGATAGTAGGGCTGTCGAGTGCGGCTGTTTTCCAGCAGCGGATTGACACCGGGCGCTCCCGCGCTTCAGATGAAGAACTGCTGTATCTTCCCAATGACAAGCTGCTCAACCATTTCACGGCGGGCATGAGCAGCATCGTGGCCGATATGCTGTGGCTGGAATGCATCCAATATACCTCTCGGGAATTTCACAGCCAGGAACGGAAATTCACGTGGCTCGATCATATTGCGAACACGGTGGTGCGGTTGGACCCCTACTTCACTGGGGCGTACCAATTCGGCGGGACGTTGCTGGCGGCCATAGGCGCGGATGGCAAGGCGCTGGACCTTCTCGAACGCGGTTGCGTGAAGCGGCCTGACCGGTACGAGATTCCCTTCGAGATCGCTAAAATCTATGTCATGAACCGGCGCGCGGAGGAAGGGGCTGCCGCCTCCGCGTCGTATTTTCTGACGATGGCCGCTGGCCTCGCACCCGCCGCACAGGCGAATTATCTCGCCAACTGGGCCTATGCGATACAGTCCAAGAACGGCATCTCGGATGTGGGCCAGCGCATTTGGGAGCAGCTCTATCAAACCAGCAGCAATTCCATGATGCGTGAATTGGCGGCGCGCAATCTGCAATTGCTCGGGTTGCAACAGCTTTGCGACGCCCTGAATGGCGTTGCGGCGCGATATGCCCAGCAGCATGGGCGTGCGCCGCAGTCACTAGATGAGCTGCGCAACGCGGGACTCATCCAGAGCGAACCGCCGGATCCCCTCGGAGGGCATTTCTTTATCGATCAAACGGGCCAAGTGCAGAGCAGCACCTTGCTGGATGACAAGGCCGAACAGGTTCAACGGTATCTCCAGAATGCCGTGAACCGGTTCCGTGACGCGCAACAGCGCTGGCCCGAGAGCCTGGAGGAGTTAGTGCAAACCGGCGCGCTTGGCGGCATCCCGCCCCATCCTTATCCCGGCCGCGTCTGGCAGTATGCGCCCGCGACTGGCGAGGTCTATTCACAAAAATAGCCGCACCGCCTTCCCTCGCTTCATTACCGGCTATATGCGCGGGCAAGCGGATTGTACGCCACGCGGAGGGCGTGGAGCTTCTCGATTTGCCCGGGGTCAAGCTGGCGGATGTTACCGAGCAAATGCGCGATATAAAGCGTTTCCGCGGCGGTCTCGATTTTCTCCATTCGATATAATGCGTCGAACACATCCTGTCCCACGGTAATCGCGCCGTGCCGGTCGAGGATGACGGCATCGCATTCGCGGATGAGTTCCCGGATGACTTCGGCCCCTTCGGAGGTGCCGGGCGTAGCGTATTCGGAAGTGGGGATGCTGCCCAGGGTATAGACGACTTCGGGCAGAATATACTCCGTCATGGGAATCCCGGCGATGTTCAACGCGATGGTTTTAGGCGGATGGGCGTGGACGACGGCTTGTATGTCGGGGCGTTCCCGATATGCGGCCAGATGGGTGTAAAACTCACTGGTTACTTTATTTTCGCCCTCGATCTTGCATCCATCTCCATCGGCGAGCAGGAGATCGCCGGGCTTCATATAGCCCTTCGATACGCCGCTAGGCGTACAAAGGAAGCGGTCTGGCCCGAGCCGCACACTGATATTGCCATCGGTCGCCACCGCAAGATTTTTCGCATACATGCGGCGGCCTGCTTCACAAATTGCTTCCCGATATTCCCATTCCGTCATGCAAAGCTTCCTATGGCGCGCAAGCGCCTGGTTGTTACTATCCGTGGCATGGCCGGAATGGCCATGCCACGTTCGATTATACAGAATATCTGTTATTGCAGCCCATTGCACACGGCTTCAGCCGTCTGATTTGTTCCGGTTTTCAATGGCGTCTCCCGCTAATGACGCGAAGAAACGGCCAAGCGCCTTGTTGCCTTCGGGGGTAAGATGGCAAAGATCAATGAAGCAGGCTTTGGTGTGCGGCAAGATGGCGCTGGCATCGGCCATGGGTGACTGGCATGTGGAAGCCAGGCGCTCGATGGCGGCTCCATTGGCCGCGAATCCACGCAGCGCGGCATCCAAATCGCCCCAATAATGGCGCATTGGCCCTTCGTTGGCGCGAATCACGCGCAGCAGCTCTTCATCATCGGTCGGATAACTTAACGCCTCACGCACCAGAATGGCCTGGACGCCTCGGTTTCGAGCGGATTCCAGGATGGGGCGGATGTTTTTTTCGAGCATTTCGCCGCTACGGACGATTGAGAAAGCCGGATTCACCCCGAAACGTTTTTGCACGGCGTGGTACCACAACATGTCGAAAACGATGCTCCGTTGCGTGTCGGCCCAGTTCCAAAGTCCCGTGGGCGTAGGCCCGTCAAGGGAGGGATTGGTGTTGTATACATTGTCATTCATGCCGAGATATAGGATGAAGCAGTCCGGTTCGAGTGTGGAAACATAATGTTCATACAGCAGTTTGTTGTGGTATGAGGTATACCGGGGTATGCCGGCGCTGTTCACTTCAAAATGCATGTTGGGGAATCGCTCGGACAAGGCATCTTGCATGGCTTGAGGCACGGCGGGATTGGTGAGCGGGGAACTCCCCAGAAGAAACACGCGGTAGGTGCTGGAAGCCTTGGGCTTGGACAAGTCCACGCCGAAAAAACCGTCGCTGTTGGTCTTGATGGCGGGCAAATCGCCTACCTGCGCACTCGAGCGATACCGGAACAGGCCATATTCATCCCAGCGGTGGGGATCGAAAAAAAAGAGGCGCGCCCGTACCGCGAACTCAGCGCTGGCCGCCACGAGCACCAGAAGGCCCACGAGGAGAAACAGGCCATGTTTGGCACGCGGCGTTTTGCCCTCTCCGCACCGTTCCCCCACGACCATGGCTGCTAGAGCCCGGCTTGTTGCGCGTGCTTGACTTCTTCCAGAAGCCCCCGCGCCGCCGTGCTGTTGGGATTCATGCGGATGGCCTCTTCGAGGCATGCGGAGGCATGGCTGGCTTTATTCGCCTTGATGGCGGCCCGGCCTTCATTGAGCCACGCATAGTAGATTTGATCGGGATTCGTCGTAAGCGCTCGCGCATGTTCCCATGCTTTGATCGCTTCATTCCAGTTGGCGCTGATTCCGAGCGATTCTGCCGCGAAGAAATTTACGGCGTAATCTTGTGCAAGCGAAAAATCATTGGGAGCTAATTCGGTGGCCCGTTTCGAGAGTTTCATGGCTTCTTTGAACAGCCGTTTCTCATTCCATTTATACCGTTCCATGGCCTGGGGCCGGTTGGTCAGATAAATCTGAGCGACATTAAATAAATAATCGGGATTATTGGGCTCGAGTTCGAGCGCTTTTTCGAAGTAACTGAATCCCTGGTCGTAGTCGCCTTCGTGGCAATAATGGATGCCTAAGTCATTACAGGGCATGCCCAGTGTCGCATCAAGCTGCGTGGCCAGCTTCCAATTCTGGATGGCCTGTGGGTATTCCTGATATCGGTCATATAATAATTCGCCAAAATAAGTAAGGGCGCGCGCGTTGTTTGGATATGTTTGGAGAAATGTTTCATACGCCTTGCGCACCAAGTCGAAACGGCGCCTGGCGTCATCGAGCTTTGTTTGCGCCGCAGCCGTATCCCCGGCATTGCCAAGCTGGCGGGCCAATTCAAAATCCCAATCGCCCAGCGCATTCTGCGCCCGGTCAAAACGGCGGAGGACTTCGATGGCTTGATCTTCATGTGTCATAAGCTGCGCCAGAGGCGCAATCTCGCCGGGCAGCGCTTGGTCTTGGGCAAGCGCCACGCTGTATAGCAGGAGCCAAGCGCCCAGCACCCGCATGCCAGTTGTAATGGTCCGCATCGTATTCATCTCCTCCTCATGCTTAGCGGAATGATACACCATGGACGCGTTAAGGCGCACGCCATATGACGCTTCCCCGTTGCCACACAATTTTTGAATGTGGGCGGAATATAGGCCGGGGAAGCGCGTCCGCTGAAAAGGGCCTTAAATCCTTGGGGCCAGTCGGATGAAGTATACTGTGGCTTCAGAAGCGTTCATGGGCGCGGTGGCGAGCCATTGGCCATCTGGCGATATGGAGCACCAGGGGAGCAGGCTTGAAGCCGTTTGTGTTATAACGCGCCGGGAATATGGCGCGACGGCGCCTATCGCTACAAGCTGGCGTATGCCTCCGTTAGTTGCGCTAAGGGCGGCCAAGTAAGCGCCGGAAGGATGCCAGCAAGGCGTGGCCCCTTCACCGGCGGATTCGGAAGGGCCGCCAGCAATTGGTGCAATGAATAACGTGGATGAGCCATCTTGCTGTTCCATCGAGTAGGCCAAGCGGCTGCTATCCGGAGAAAATGCGCTACGGCCCATCGAGAGCTTGCCCTCCGCGGCCATGAACGCGGGCTGCGGGCCCACGCCTCGCGGGGCTACCCATATTTGGCGGGAAGCGCCCAAATCCCTCATAAAAACGAAACTTGCCCCATTTGGCGCATAATACACGGCGGTAATGGGGGGGCCGTCATCCGTCAGCGTGTCAGCCCGCCAAGCGCCATCGGGCTGGCGGGACAAAGCGGCCAGATAGCAGCTTGTATCTTGTTCATTCCGTATCGCGGCAATATATTCCGTCGAGCCAGGGCGCTGATCGAGCACACGAATGCGCCTGGCGTTCAAGCCTTCCGGCAGTGCGCCTATGGGATCGTGTGGCCCCCTGGCAAATAAGGAATCGGGTTCTTCAGAGCTCGCGGCGGTTCCGCATAAGAAAATGCGCCCTCTTCTATCTTGTCCGAAAAGATCCATATATCGGATGATCACCTCTGCTTCTGGTTCAGCCGATTCGGAGGGTATGGGCGGAATACGATATGCGGACAAGAGCATCAAGCTTTGTTCTGTTGCGTCAAAAGGCGCTGGGGGTAAAGGCGGAATCACAATCGAGGCATAGCGTGCTTCCACATGAATGGTGGCGATACAAGTTTGCTGAGCCCTGGCGCTCAATGGAACGCCATTAAACAATGCATAAAAGCGGGAGCCGGACCATATCCCGGATGCAAGGGCGAAATCCTTGAGGTGGAGGCGGGTTTCCTGTATTCCAGGAGCGGCGTCCAAAAAACTGGCCAGTTCCGCCGAATGCTCCCATCGCTTCATATCCGCGTTTATAATATTCATGGCCACCACGGCAGGATCCGGCTCGAAAAAGGGGGCGATGGCGAATCCGAGCCCAATGCCGATGGCGACAATTAGTAATGCGGCGGTGATGATGCGGCCGGGAAATGGCGTGCCAAACCACCGCAGGGTGAATCGGGCCAGGGCGCTCGATGGCAAAAAAATGGTGGTGGGTTCATCGCGGACCCATGAAGGCTTTGGCGGCCCTGTCCGGCGAAAATCCTCGAGCGCGGAGGCCATGGAAGTGTGTTCATCATCAAGAGAACGGCCCGCCCGCACCAGTTCAATGGCTTTACAGACATCATCGGCGCTGTGAGGGCGGTTTTCAGGTTTTTTCTCGACTAGATACGCCACGAGGCGTTCTACGTTTTCCGGCACAAGGGGGGCGTATTCCCGCAGGCGGGTAGGCTGGGCCGATAGAATTTTCCGGACGAGTTCCACGGAGGAGGAGGCCTCGAATGGCAGCCTGCCCGAGATCATCTGGAACAGCAAGACGCCCAGCGAGTAGATATCGCTTTCAGCGGTCACTTCGCCATCCCGGCATCGTTCAGGCGACATATACTGCGGCGTGCCGAGGCGGGTGCCATCCACCGTGAGCTGCTCTTCAACCGTCAAAATTTTCGCAATGCCGAAATCGGTGACAAAGGCCTGTTCATCCTGATCCACGAGGATATTGGGCGGTTTGATGTCGCGATGGATGACATGCGCGGCATGGGCGCACGCCAAGGCCCGGGCCACCTGTTCGCCGATTCCGAAGGCGCGCTGCCAAGGCATCGGGCCGTGGCGCTGCATAATGGAGCTGAGGGGCAAGCCGTCGATGAATTCCATGGCGATGAACGGGACATCTCCTTCGGTGCCCACGGCATATATCTGTACGATGTTTGGATGGTTGAGGAGGGCGGCGGCTTGCGCTTCCCGCCGGAACCGGGCCACGATTTGCGGCTGGGCGCGCAGGTCGTCGCGCAACACTTTAAGCGCGGCCACCCGATCCAGGCTGAGATCGCGCGCTTTGTAGATGATGCCCATTCCCCCGCGGCCGATCTCTTCGATGAGTTCGTATGTGCTTATTCGGCGTCCGGGTATTGGCGTGTTCTCTGGCTTACCGCTGATAACCGTTTCCCTTCATCATGTTTGCGGCGCAGGCTCCGCAGGTAAAATGGTTTCGTGGCTTGCCGCTAAATCATCAAATGTCACGCGGTCAAGCCGTATGAATAAAATGGAAGGAATGCTTGTCCCTTCTAAAATAGCAGCCACCCATCGCCCATCGCTAGATATAGCCGCGCCTCCCGATACCTTAAGATTTTCCGGAGACAACGCAATACGGCGATGCTGTCGTTCGAGGGGCGGTCGTTCGAGGCCGATAGCCCATATTTGTCCGGCATCGGTGGCGACAACAAATGTATTCGAGGTATGCCATGGCTGTACCCCAAATTCTCCCGTGTTGAGATGTGCCGCAACATTGCCATTCGTAGCACTGACAAGCTGCAACTCGGGAAGCTGAGTTTGGCGTGCGACCCGGGCGGCCAACAAACTCCCATCAGGGCTGAAAGCCACATGGTTGCCTAACACTCCATATCCGATGAGAGGATTTCCGTCTTTTTCATTGCGCGTGAGCGATAATACCCATAGTTGCCGCTCGTTCTCGATCCTCCCTATCCTTATATAGGCAAGCTGGCTGCCGCTGGGACTGTAGCACACGCTGCTTGGAACGATCGGGGCTTCTCCTGAAGTGATAGGAGACCCCAATGCGGCCGGATCTTCAGCATAGACGTCGCGTTCCACCAGATAATTCGAATTCTGGACGGGATCATTCAAAACCATGCAGAACGTGTGGCCATCGGGCTTGGGGATGGCATATCCGTTGCTCTGCGCTGCCCAGGGCGAACCAAAATGGGGATTCCACACCGCCAACGGAATGGCATACAGCACAGTTTCCCTGGTTTCATTCCATGGGTGTGCGGCGATTTGCAGAAAGCGCTCCCCGCGCCGGGGCGTATCGCCATACGTGGGCATGAGCAGACTCTCGTCTAGAAGCTGGCTGGGTGCGGAGATAGGGGAGGCGGGCGCGGCAAAGAGGGGGGCGCGGACGTCCCAGAAATTGGAGTCAATCGTAGGGCTTGCCGGGGTCAAGATGTTAGTGACCTGGCGGGTATCGAGATTGATCGCCAGTATGCCCGAAGCATCGTGGTTGGATGTCCCCTTAATACCTACAAACTGGGCTAAGGCTGTTTGAGAACCTCCAATCCAGCGGATATTTTCACAAATGAAGCCCGTCGTAGCGATCTCGACGATGCACATTTTTTCGCTTAGATCGCGCATATTGGCGATGTCGATGACTTGGGGTTCCCGAGGCGGCTGGTGTTTGCCGGATAAAGAAGCCACGATCACGGGGATTAAGGCGAACACCAGCAATATGGCCGCAGCCGAGACAATGCGCGCCAATACGGCCCGTAGGGGCAATGGAGGCCGTTTGAATGAACCTATGGGTTTTTCCGTGAGATCATGTTCTTTGAGCAGGCTGCGAATCTGGCGGATCCGGGTCTGCTCTCGCATGTACACCTGGAGCGCCTCGGGCATGGCGGAGCGCCCGCCGCGTTCCTCCTGGATACGTTTGATGGTCATGACGACAAATTGTGCGTTGGGCGGGCGTTCATTCGGGCGCTTGCTCATCAGATGCGCCACGAGGCGCGATACATCGTCTGGGATGTCCGGAATAATCTTATTAAGCCGCACCGGTTCGTCGTTGGTGATGCTTTTGATCAAGGCGACCTGGGATTCGTTGTCGAAAGGCAGGCGGCCTGCGATCAAATAATATAGCGTCACGCCGAGTGAATATATATCCGATGTAGGCCCGGCATCGAGTCCAGCGCATTGCTCGGGCGACATGTAATGGGGCGTGCCGGCGAAGTCTTCCGCCTGCGGCGCGGCCCGATCCACGGAAGCGACGTTGGCGATGCCGAAATCGGTGAGGCGCACTTGGCCATGGCTGTCGAGCAATATATTGGCGGGTTTCACATCCCGATGGATTACCCCATGGCGATGGGCGCAATTAAGCGCCTCGGCCACCTGCTGGCCAATGTAGAGAGCCGTCTGCCAGGGCATGTTTCCTTGGCGGCGTAAAAATCGGTCGAGAGGCTCGCCCTCAACGTATTCCATGGCGATATAGGGAAGCCCGGCCTGGATGCCCGCCGAGTAGATACGCACGATGTTTGGATGGCGCAGCGGTGCGGCAGCTTGGGCTTCAAGGTGGAATTGCCGGACCGTTTCCGGATTATCCGCAAGATCCCCGTGCAAGACCTTTAGGGCGGCATTGCGGTTGAGGCTTAAATCGCGCGCAAGATACACGCTCCCCATGGCTCCCCGGCCTATGAGAGCTTGAATCTCATATTCCCCGAGCACCTGGCCGATTAGGGAGTTATGCGCCGCGCTTGATGCCGCCATAGACCGTGCCGATCACTGGATCTGGAATCCTCGTGTTCAAAGGGTTCCTTTTCTGCTCCAAAGCCTGTTGCGTAAAAACCCCTACACTCCAAGCATGAATCTAACAAGCCTGTCTTGTCTTGTCAAGGAATTCATGTACTATGCATGTTGTTACCCCTTTTTGCGGGATTATTTACGCTTGCCGCGACAGCGGAAATCCGGCGTTTTTTCGTGCGGTTTGACAGGCCTGTTCATTCCATTTTCCCGCTGTTTCAAGTACGATAGAGATTCGATAGGAGGCATATGGTTTGTTGCTTGTTTGAGAACAAACGCACATGGGAGTCAAGCTATGCCTAAGCTGCATTTATTGTGCAACGCCCACTTGGATCCCTATTGGCTGTGGGAATGGGAAGAGGGCGCCGCAGAGGCTATTTCCACGTTCCGCACGGCCGCGGATCTGTGTGAAGAGTTCGACGGCTTTATCTTCAATCACAATGAAGTGATTCTCTACAAGTGGGTGGAGCAATATGAGCCTGAGCTATTCGCGCGCATACAACGGCTGGTGCGGGAAGGCAAATGGCATATCATCGGAGGGTGGTATCTCCAGCCAGACTGCAATATGCCCAGCGGGGAATCCTTTGTGCGGCAGGCGTTGACGGGCAAGCTGTATTTCATGGAGAAATTCGGCGTCGAGCCCACTACCGCCATCAATTTCGATTCGTTTGGCCATACGCGCGGCCTTGCTCAAATCCTCAAGAAATCGGGATATGACTCCTACCTTTTCATGCGGGGAAGTTGTTCGCTTCCGGATGCGGATTTTATTTGGGTGGGCTACGACGGCTCGGAGATTATGGGCCATCGCCTGCTCACCGATTACTGTTCATTATTGGGCCAGGCGCGCGCAAAGGTGGAAAAGTTCATCCAAATGGTTGGAGGGCGCGATATCGCCTTATGCCCCTGGGGGGTGGGTGATCACGGCGGCGGGCCATCCCGGAAGGACTTGCACGCTCTGGCGGAATTGAGCGCAAGTTCGGAATCGCCAGTTATCGTCCATTCGACTCCGGAAGCTTATTTCGCGGAACTAAGCGCCTCGGGCAAGGAGCTGGCGCGCCATGAAAGTGACATAAATCCTTGGGCCGTGGGATGCTACACCTCACAGGTCCGCTTAAAACAAAAGCATCGCCTGCTCGAAAATGAGCTGTATATGGTCGAAAAAATGGCCGCCGCAGCGGCCATGCAGGGGCTGATGGAGTACCCGAAAACGGATATCCGCCAGGCTGTGTGCGACCTCATGGTGTGTGAATTCCACGACATATTGCCCGGTTCGTCCATCCAGGCCTGTGAGGAGGCGGCGCTGCGCCTCATGGACCATGGCCTCGAGATCCTGGCGCGCATTAAAGCGCAAGCTTTCTTCGCCTTGGCCTCCGGTCAGCCCCGGGCGGAGGACGGGCGCATTGTCATGTTCGCGTATAATCCCCATCCATTCCCCGTCTCCGGTGTGTTCGAGTGCGAATTTAATCTGCCTTCGCCCCGGTTCGAAGAACAATTCACGATGCCCGTGGTGGTGCAAGACGGGAATCCGATTCCTTTCCAGATGGAGCAGACGGCATGCAGCATGCCTTTGGATTGGCGCAAGCATGCCGTAGTTCAAGCGGATTTGGCCCCGAGCGCCATCACGCGCTTCGAATGCACCTATGAGACGATATTGCCGGAACGCCCCATGCCCGCCATCGAACCCGAAGGCAACCGCATCATCATCATGACGCCGGATTATGAAGCGGTAATCAATTGCCAGACGGGGCTGCTCGACCGATATGCCGTCCATGGCATCGAACTGGTCCGGCCAGGCGCATTCCTGCCTCGAGTCATGCAGGATGACGAAGATCCGTGGGGTATGACGGCCAAGGAGCATCGATACCGCGACACCGTGGGGGCGTTCGCCTTGATGGAGCCCGAAAAGGCCACGCGCCTTTCGGGGCTGTCTGGCGCGCCGATTCCTTCCGTGCGCATTATCGAGGACGGCCCAGCGCGCACGGTGGTCGAGTCCGTGCTGGGATATGGCGATTCCGCCCTGGTCTTGACGTATAAGCTTCCGAAACAAGGCGCGGAGATCGAGATTCATGTGCGGGTGCATTGGAATGAAAAGAACAGGATGTTGAAACTCGCCATCCCCGTTCCGTGGCCTGATACGCAGTATATGGGCCAGGTGGCCTTTGGCCGGGATGTATTGTCGCATGTGGACCGAGAAGTCGTGGCGCAAAAATGGGTGGGCGCGGTATCCAAAGCCATGGGGCATGCCCTCACGTGTATCAATGATGGGTCATATGGTTCCGATTATGTGGACCGCGAGATCCGCCTGACCTTGTTGCGCGCCCCGGCCTATTCAGGCCATCCCATTGGCGAGCGGCCCATTACCGCCCAGGACCGCTACACGCCCCGTATCGACCAGGGGGAGCGGGTGTTCCGGTTCTGGCTCCAGGGTGGGCCTGTCTCGGAGCGGCTTGAAGCCATCGACCGGGAAGCCCTGGCTCATAACGAGAAACCATTTATTTTGTCATTCTATCCCTCGGGATTGGGGAAACGCCCCGAGGCGGGGATCTTGCTCAGCGGAGGTGTTGTGCAGTTAGCGGCATTCAAACAAGCTGAGCGCAATGAACGCCAATATGTGGTCCGCCTGTTCGAACCCACGGGCGCGCCGCGCTCGACGGTGTTGTCGATTCCAGCTATTGGCGTTGAGCGGGAGATCACGTTGGGCGGATTCGAAGTAAAGACGTTCTTGCTCGATTTGGCGGAGAAAACGCTCGTGGAAACGGATCTCCTGGAGCGGCCTCTCGCGCCATGATCTATGTGACCATAGGCACCATGTACATGGGATTCCCGCGGCTCGTTATGAAGATGGATGCCATCGCGGCCGCCACGGGAGAGCGCGTGGTGATCCAGACTGGCTTGGACGCCGTCTTGCCCACGCAGGCGGAGTCCTTTGCATTTAAGCCGCATGAAGAGGTGCTGGCCATCCAGCGGGAAGCGCGGGTGATTGTATGCCATGCGGGCATTGGGTGCGTACGCGACGCCCTCGATGCCCGGAAGCCCTTTATCGTGGTTCCACGGCTTCGCCGGTATAAGGAACACATGAACGACCATCAGCTCGATTTGGCGGAAATGGTCGAACGGCGCGGCTGGGGGCGCATGGTGATGGATGTGGATGAACTCGATGCGCTATGCGCGCATCCTCCGGCTCCAGCGACGGATTACATGCCCGATCAGGCGCGGCTCATTCAAGATTTGCGCATTTCTATCGAGGATGTAGCTCTCAGGCGAAACAGGAAGTGAGCGTTATTCGGGTGTAGGCGCTGCTCCCGGCAATCGCTTGGGAGTTTCGCCCAAAGGGATTTGATAGCGAATATCCACTTGCTTATTGCCTACGCCCGCGCTGATTTTCTCGCCGCCGAGCCCCATGCGTGTACGCCCTGATTCGTCCTCGAACACCATGACCGCCGGGTTATTTTCTTCGCCGACCAGCACGACCGGTTTGCGTTTGGGGGATGAATCCCGCTGTTTTTGCGTGGACCATTGCTCCGAAAAGACCTGGGGCGGCGTCAAGCGGCTGGAAGCGCAGCCCGCCAGTATCACCATGGCTAATCCCGCAGCAAGCAGCTTGAGCATGATCTGCATGGTTGTTCTCCGTGTTGGCGCGTGAAGAAGCGGAAGCTCATTCAGAGTAACACGGGAATGGCGGCGCGATAATCCGCCAATGGGCCAGCTAGGAAAACAATTCAGTTGCGCCACAAAAGGCTCAAGAACGCACAAGAAGAGTTCTTTTTTGCGTTTCTTGTGTCTTTCGTGGCCAGTGTACTGCCCTGCAACCCACTTCTTGCCATTTATTCGCTGGTAAAGGTAGCATGTGTTTTTGCGGCGTTTACCTGGAGGAATACACGTGACAGTCCAACCGGTGTTGTGGAAAGAAGATGGGCTTTGGATTATCGAGCAGACTTTGCTTCCCACGGAGTATCGCTTGATCCCATTGCGTACGAAGGAAGCTGTGTGGCATGCCATCAAGACATTGCAGGTGCGCGGCGCTCCTGCTATTGGTGTATGCGCGGCGTTCGGAGTGCTGGTGGCGCTCCGTGAGCAGTCTGGATATGCAAGCCAGGAAGAAGTAGTGAAAACCGTGGGCCAAGCGGCGGATTATCTGGCCACGTCGCGTCCTACGGCGGTCAATCTGTTTTGGGCGCTTGAACGTATGAAACAGGCATGCGTGGTGAATGAATCCGAAAATACGGCGGCGCTCCTGAAACGCCTCGAGGCGGAAGCCATCGAGATATGTGAAGAGGACACCCGGCGTTGCAAGGCCATCGGCGATCACGGCGCGGCGCTCATCCAGGATGGATATGGCGTATTGACACACTGCAATGCGGGCGCGCTGGCCACTTCGGCTTATGGCACGGCGCTCGCCGTGATGTTTCGCGCGCATGAACTTGGCGCGAAGTTTAAGGTGTTCGCGGACGAGACCCGACCCTTGCTCCAAGGCGCGCGGCTGACGGCGTGGGAATTAATGCAGGCGGGCATTGACGTGACGCTGATTTGCGACAATACGGCGGCGCAGGTCATGCGGGAAGGGCGTATCCAACTTGTAGTGACGGGTGCGGACCGGATTGCCGCCAATGGAGACACCGCCAACAAGATCGGCACCTACAATGTCGCTGTGATCGCCAAGGCCCATGGCATTCCTTTTTATATCGCCGCGCCGCTCTCGACGTTCGATCCGCAATTGCCCAGTGGCGATGGCATTCCCATCGAATTGCGCGGCGCGGAGGAAGTCACCCACGGTTTCGGCAAGCAAACAGCGCCGGATGGCGTCGCCGTGTACAGCCCCGCGTTCGATGTCACCCCAGCGGAGCTGATCGCGGGCATTATCACGGAGAACGGCATCTTGCGGCCCCCGTATGTACAAAGCATAGGGCAGTATTTTACATGATAATCGAGTAGGGGGGTTCCTCACGGTCCCCCCCTCTCACACCACCGGGCATACCTGCTCGGTACCACGGCGGTTTCGGTCATTTTTGAACGTTTCGTACCGTTGAACCGGGTCTATCAGTTTTTGTTTCGCGAACCATTGTTTGTCCATGGCGTGTTGCGCGGGAGGACTCCCCGCTTTGCGCCACCAGCCCTTCCCGGACCCTGCGAGTATCCACGCCTGAAATTGCGGCACGCCTAGTTTTCTAAGGAAGTCCGCTATGGTTTTCGTGCGCTTGAGGCGTTTGAGGATGACGCAGCGCAGTTTGCGCCGCATCCATTCCCCGAGGCGTTCCAGATGGCCCTTTGCTTCGGCAAACCGATAGTAGGTTATCCAGCCGCTCAGGAAGCTGTTGAGCTCCTCAATCATCTGGCGCACTTTGGCGTCGCCGCGGTTGCGTCGCGTGATGTCGCGGATGCGGTCTTTCGCCCGGTCGAGGCTCTTGGGCGCGATGCCCAATCGCCCCCCACCCAGCAAGCGATAACCCAAAAATTTCCGCTCTCCCACGAACGCCACCGCGCTCTTCTCGCGGTTCACCCGTAGTTTCAGTTTCCCCTCAAGGAACTGCGTGACCGATGTCAGGACACGTTCTCCCGCGCGTATCGTCTGCACGTAAATGTTGCAGTCGTCCGCATAGCGGCAAAAACGATGCCCTCGTTTCTCCAACTCCTTGTCCAGGTCGTCCAAGAGCAGGTTGGCCAGCAGCGGCGATAGAGGACCGCCTTGCGGGGTCCCTTCGTATCGTTCGATGCATACGCCGTTCTGCATCATGCCGACTTCAAGAAACCAGCGGATGAGTCGGAGTACGCGTTTGTCTGACACGTGCCGCGCCACGCGCGCCATCAGGATGTCGTGGTTGACCCGGTCGAAGAATTTTTCCAGGTCCATGTCCACAACAATGCAGCGGCCTTCGCTTACGTACGTGCTGGCTTGCCGCAGCGCCTGATGTGCATTGTGCCTTGGACGAAATCCATAACTGCTTTCCGAGAAGGCCGGGTCTAGAAGCGGTTCGAGAGCCTGCAAGAGCGCTTGTTGCACGACTCGGTCCACCACCGTCGGAATGCCCAGTTGCCGCATCCCCCCGCCCGGCTTGGGGATTTGCACTCCCAACACCGGTTGGGGACGGTAGCGCCCTGCCGTCAGTTCCTCTTGCAGTCCCCGCCAGTGTTCCGGAAACCAACGCTTCAGGTCGCGTACGCTCATGACGTCCGCACCCGCCGCGCCTTTGTTCCGTTGCACCCGGCGTACCGCTTCCGTCAGGTTCGCAAGACTCGCGACCCGTTCCATCAAGTCTTGCGTCAAGGCTCGCCTCTTGTTCGCCGCCGGGGATAGTTGCCGCGCCTCGAACGCATCCGATTCGGTTCCGCCTTCTCCGATTGCGCCGTGGCAAGCCGACTCCAGTGGGAACTCCATCTGGCAACCTGCTACTTCCTGCCGCTCCCTATCCCACGAGACGTTCAATGCTGCTCCTTGAATGATCGATTCGGCCCTTCCCCTTGCGGGTATTATGGCCTCGGCTGACTCCTGCCCACCCCTCGCGACATGTTGCCATCCCGCTAGTCTGGCTCTTCCAGACAGATGAACAGGTCTCCCAAGGTAAGACGCGCCTCTTTCCGCCGGGCCTCGCCGGATTTACCAAGGTGTGTGTCCGAATGGTTATTGGGCGTCGCCATCCATTGCTGGCTTGCCCCGCCACCCCGGCCTTCTATCCGGTTTCTGTGCGTCGAGTCCGACTTTTGCCTCCTGCTTCCTCCAGACCCCGCCTCGCGGCGACGCCCTTGCTCTTGGCTAGCAATTCCCACCATCAGGGCTTGCAGGGGACTTACACCCCTTAGATCCGCGCCATGCTTGGCACACAAAAAACGTGGCATGGGTGTTACGCCCATGCCACGCTAGATTACCTGCGCATTCGCAGCGATCACTCGTTTCGTCCGGAATCTCGTTGAAGTTCTTTGATGAACTCTGGGCTAGGTTCGAATCCCAAGGAGCGGGCTTTCTTTACCTGCTGCCATGCACGCTCAAAGTCTTTTAATTTCCAGTAAACAGGAGCTAAGTGGCCCGCGATTTCCCCATCGGCGGGCGCGAGGGCGGCTGCATGCTCCAAGTGTGCCCGCGCGCCGTCGAAGTCGCTCTTTTCAAAGAGGTAAGCCCCAAGGTTGTTATGCGCATTTGCCGTGTTCGGCGCCATGGCCACGCAGGTGTTGAGCGTTTGGATGGCGGCGTCCAATTCACCCATTTCCGCCTGGCATGCAGCCAAATTCACGTAGGAATTTGGATATTTAGGCGCGAGCTGGATAGCCTTGTTCCAAGCTTCCATTGCTTCGTTGAAGCGGCCGAGTTGTTTATAGGTGTTGCCAAGGGCTTCATAAGATACGAAGGAGGCAGGGTCCGCCTGAATGGCCATTTTAAATGCGCCAATGGCTTCTTCATACGCGCCGGATTCGAGTAATGCGCTGCCAAACGCTGCTTGTACGAGCGGCCAGTTGGGGAAGCGTTTCGCCAAATCCCGCGCTTTCGACACGGCGGTGTCATATTGCTTCTGGGCCAATAAGGATTCAATGCGGCGCACTTGCGTTTCAGCCGCGTTTACGCGGGCCGAGGTGGAAACAACATCAGCTAACATATTGTCCACGGGGGCGAAATCATCGGTGAGAATAACTCCGCCTGCTTTGCGTGCGAGCATATCAACCTTTGATGCGCTTAGCTTGCCGCCATTATACTTATGATGCATCGAAATATTATTGGGAATTTGCTCCAGATCTAAAGGCCTTTTAGCACATACGAGGATGAATGTATCACGCACTCTGTCTGGGAATGTATTGAATACATATACATTTGGAAACACGCTACGGCAGGTATTGATTGCCGCCCCAAGAAAACGCGCGAACAAGGGGGAGTCGATCATATTAAGCATGTAGATGCCATCAGGCGCAAGCAGTTTATCGATGGATTGTAAATATTCGCGCGTGGTGATGTGGTATGGGACGCTATAGTCATTCACCGCATCGCCCAAAATAAAATCGAACTGCGGCACGTCTTCCCCAGCTTCTTTTTTTCGCAGGAAATCATCCACCAAATTCCGGGCATCCATGTTATAAATATCAATGGATGTATCTCGCGGGAGGCCAAATGCCTTGAAAGCCGCTTCGGTCACTTCCGGATCGATCTCGGCTACCACCACCTTGCTGCCTGGCCGCATTATTTCTAAGTAATGTGGAAAAGTGTATCCGCCGCCGCCGACAATCAGGGCGTTAATGGGCGAATCTATCGGTTTATGGTATTGGTTGATTATTTGCGCATAAACCCACTCATATTCATAGCCAAGAACTTGAGGGGTTTTGATATTGACTTGGCTATGAACAAGCTTATCCAGGACCATTTCCCGTTTGTCCGGATTTTTTGGGTCAGCGCTGACACGGATATAGGAGTATTGGCTTTCGAGGTTTAATAAAACGCCTGGAGTTTGAGGCTCGCGCAGGGCGAGTGCAGCGCCTGCTTTGGCTGCCGCTGGCCAAGGCGCTATCGCGAGAAAAACAATTATGCCGCATACAGCAGCCCAAATATAGACATAGCTGCGCTTGGGCGCATATAGCAGCGCCATGGCGGCCAGGAGCGCCGCAGCGCCTACGATGACGCCGATACGGCCCCAGGCGGCGATGAGATAAAAGCCCGTGAGGAAAGTGCCTACGATGCTTCCCAGCGAACCGGAGGCATATACGGTTCCAACCGTCCGGCCGGCGGCATGGCCTTGTTCAAGGGCCATCTTGGCCGCAAGCGGATTCACCGCGCCCAGCAAAGTGGAAGGGAGAAGGAAGATAATGCCTACGTGAATCGCCACTTGGGCGGCGTATGGGATGAAGAGCAAGGGTATCCAGTCTTTCATCCAATTATTCAGCCAGGGCATGTATACGCAGCAAAGAGAGGAAAGCACCAATAGAAGGGCGATGGCCGGGCGCGCCCGGTAGCGATCTGCAAGAATGCCGCCGATGTAATTGCCCAGCGAAATGCCTGCGATGATAATGCCGATGACCGAGGTCCAGGTGTAGAGCGATTGGCCATAGCTGAGCGACATGATGCGCCCAGCGGCAAGCTGGATCGCCATGATGCCCACATTCACGAGGAAAACGGTGCTCGCGGGGAATAACGCCTCGCGAAAACTCCAGGGCCGTGAATCCGCTTTCTCCGCATGTTGTTCCGCTGTGCGGCGTTCTTCGAGGAATGAGCCTGCCATGTATAAGGCTCCGGTGATAGCGAGGCCCGCAGCGGAAAGCCCCACAATAGCCTGAGCGCCTAGTACGGTTTGCAGGTAAAGCCCCGTGAGGAAAGAGCCCACAATAGCGCCCGCCGCGCCGCAGGCGTAGATGTTGCCCATCGTGCGGCCCGTGGCAAGGCCTAAAGCTAAAGCGCGCCGCGTGACGACGGGGCTTACCATGCCGAGTACGGCTGAAGGCAGCAGGAATACCAAGGAAATATGGCATATGATGCGCGCAGGCCAAGGAAGGCCCCATAAAAATGTCCAGCGTCCTACTAACGCATTCAGCCCGAGCACGAGCAGGCAGCTAAGGGCAGATAAAAAGAAAATACTCCCAATGGTCCGGCGGGAATAACTGCGGTCCGCTAACCGCCCGCCGAGATAATTGCCGATGGTGATGCCGCCCAGAATAACGCCGATGATGGTCGTCCATGTATATAGAGACTGGCCGAGGTAACGTGAGATCAAGCGCCCCGCCACCAGTTCCACCACTAGAACGCATAAACTCGAAGTGAATACCGTGGCGTTTGGAATCAAAATTCCACCAAAGATGCGATGGCGTGGCGTTGTTGGCATAATGGCCTCCCCCTCCTCATGTTTTGTAGTGTTCTAAATAGGGATTCTAGAATGGTATCGGAATGTTTTCAAGAGAAAGCCCGTGTTTTTTGCCCGCATACGCGTTGTTTTTTGGCCGCTTGCCAAACTCATGAATCCCCCCGCGTTTCAACGGTTAGCGTGGTTTCCCGTGAGATGCCGGTGAGGACATCCCGCACACGAAGGAGGTATTTCCCGGGCCATTCGTTGATGGCCAATGGGAAATAGGTTTCTCCTTTTCCTTGCGGGCAAGCCGCCGTACGGCTGTATCGAGGCAATGCGCTGCCTACCTGGGAGTTTATGTTGCCGCCCAGCATGGGGAGGTATTCCAGCGTCACGTAGCAAAGATGGCTGCCGGGCAGCCCTCCCGAGGTTTTGAACGAGATGCGCACCGGCAAGCGGCGGCCCGTGAGTGTTTTATCTGGAGTTTCGAGCACAATATCCGACACTTCATATGGGAGCGAGGTGAGTACGGCTGCCTGGCCTGCCGGAAGAGCCAAGTGTACTTTTTTTGGACGCAGCTCTTTTACTCCCAGCAGGGGATTGTACAACACGCGGGGATCTTTGAGTTTGACCGTGGCGGAATCAGAGCCGGATGAATCCGGTTCCCGCAAGAAAGCGTAGAGCTTCGCCTCGCCATACTCCCACACCGTACAACACCCGGGGAAGCGGTCTGTTCCGCTCAGGCTGATTTCTGCGGGGGGATTCAGGCCCGCCGCCGTGAAGGCATTGCGGATAGTGTTCGTGGGGTCTTCATTTTCAGGGCGGTTCCACAGCGCTATTGCCGTGGTTTTTGCGCCGGCGGGCGCGGCGAACAGATCAGCGAGGGCGGGCTGGGCGCGGCGGAATCCGTGGGCGTCAAAGACGCCGGGCTCGACATCAGCCAGTAAAATACCGCCAGCGGCTTGGAACGTCCGGATGGCCACGGTCTCCGTGTCGCTCAAGGCAATACAGCAAGGCAGCGCCAACACTTTATACTGGGATAGCTTGCCGGTGGCCAAATCGGCCGGGGCAATGTATGCGCTGGGGTATCCAAGGGAAGCCAGGCATGTTTCCAGGCCTTCCTGGCGCGCAAGCTCCGGGGCGTCTTTGGGGAGGATATCCGCGAGATACCGGCTTGCCTGGCTGTCATAGATGGCGATATCAGAAGGCGTCCGCTTGGCGTCCCGCAGCAATGCGCCCATGCCGTGTTGAAGCGGGGCCAAGCCATCCAGAAGGGAACGAAATTCCGGCGTGGGTTCCCCTTTTGCATCAAGAGCGCAGTTCCATTGTGAAGCGTCCCATCCCACAGCGTTTAAGCCATGCATCACCGCAACCCATGGATACCAGGCGAATGAGGGGGCCGCGCCTTCTGGCTGTTTGGCGCGAAAGGCCGTTTTTAAACGGGAAAATGGGCCGGTGGATTTGCCCTCATCAGATGGCTTGGCTGCGTCTTCCTCTGGCTTGGAACTGTCGGTGGCTTGCCATAGGCATAGCGGCGTGAAGGCGCTGGGTGCGGCATACGAACCGATGCGGCCTATCGCGCCGCGTTCTGGTGGAACGCCCAGCACGGACAAGCCATCGGCCAGCGCGCGCCAGTCGTAGCCCAAATAAGGAAGCTCGCCAGGGCGGGCGATAAATCCTGCACGCGCATCAGGGCGCGCGCCGCGCACGGCGTCGCGCCCGAGGGCAAGCATCTCCGTAAACTGGCGATCCATAAAGAGCCTGAAGTCGAGCCATGGCGCGTAGGCCCCCAGCACCGAAGCCGCTTCTTCGGGCGCAGGGGTGACATCTTCCCAGCGCTCGAATTGGGTGCGCCAGGAGGCGTTGAGGCGGTCGAGGCCGCCATACATTTGCTGGAGCGACTTGCGGAAGCCCGCGAGCGAGTCAGCGGACTGGCAGGCGTTTTCGCGCCCGGCGGCGAGGCAATTCCCATCACCCAGCGAATACAATGCCGATTCACCGCCCCAGATGGCGCTGCATTGATTGCGGATGCGCTCGGTTTCTTTGTATTGATATTCTCCATCGGCGAAACTGGGTACGCGCACCACGCCGTCCACGATGGTTTCCGGCGTCCAGTGCGCGATTTCATACAAGGGGCGCAATCCTGCTTGGGCGAGGTAATAGCCCGATTCTTCTGTTCCATGGGCATACGCCGAGACAGCGCCTAAACTGGCTAACGTGCGTAAAAAGGCGCGCTGGTTATGTTCAGCGGAGCCGTCGGCGCGCACAACCAAGCTGAAAGAAAGGTCGGTGCTGGGCTGGATAACGGGCAAATACGCATACGCATAAGCGGCCTGGTTCAATTCGATTACTTTTGGCGTAGGCAGATTCGTGGCGGGGAAGGCGTACGCCTCGATCTTGAGCATGCGCGCGACAAGGTCGGATAGTTCCAAATGGATGGTGGTGGAGCCGCCGCCTTCGGGAGCGGGCGCTTCACCTTGCGCCACGAGCCGCCCGAACATATCGGATGCGCGGACCGCTACAACGGATGCCACGCCTCGGGGGGCGTCGGTCTGCACGGACACATCCACCTTATCTTGTGGATACACGCTGGCGCGGGAAAGGCGGACCGCGCTGATCGAGGGCCAGCCTTCCACCGTGATGCCTTCCGTGTACCAATCCACCACGCGCCCATTCTCGTCGCGAAGCCATAAATCCAAAAAATAGTCGCCTGGACCGGTGGGCAGGTTTAATGCATATGAATCCGCGCCCTTGGGAATCAGGTCCGTATACGTGCGTTTGAGCTGCCAATTGCGCCCCGGCTGGCGGAGCTGGCTTTCCACTTGGTAATTTTCGGTAGCGGGGACATTTAGATAGAGGAGATAAGACGCCGCTCCGCTGCCCAGGACGGAGTTTTGCATATTATCCACATACGCCTGGGGCAGTTCGGGAGGGATTTGGGTTTTGTCGGGTTCCACCAGGACCGTTTCAAGCGCGGCGATCCAAACCTTAGGCTCATGCTTGGCCACCCATCGCACCGCCCGCGCCATTATGCTGTAATACACATCGAAATGCTCTTCTTCCGCCAGCAAGGGATTCGCGAGGGGCGGCGTCAAGAAATGGCTGATGGGGGCCGGGCCGCCGAAATCAAACACCGCCACACGGCCTTCCCCAATCGTTCCCGCCGACAAGAACAGGATGCCCTCCCGCCATTCGGGGGTCATCGACTCGCCGAGCCCGCGCGTGATGGGCTCAAGCGAATCTACGGGGGCCATGCGGTCAATGGCTTCTTGCAGCTTGGGCGGCGGAGGCGTGTCGTAGATGACATACACGAGGCCCATACCTTTGTTCACTGCGTCGAGCAGGGCGTCAATCGAGTCTTCCGGCAGGGAAGCAAGGCCTACTCCCCCAAGCAGGATGAGGTCGTGCCCGGCCGTGTCCGAGAACATGCCGCCCGATTTAGTAAGGCCCTCCGCCACACGTTCACGGAGCCATGCGCCTGCGTCTTCGGCTCCCATGGCGTCTAGCGCAACGGCCTGCGGGGCTAGTTCGATACGTTGGGCCAATTCATCCACATCACGCATGCCCCGTTCCGGCGCGGCGATAATAGCGCGGAGCGGCCCGCCTTCGAGGGGAACGCCCCAGGCTACCGGCGGTGCCCAGTAGGAAGACTGAGGCACGACGTTTATCGTTTGCGCCCAAGCACAAAGGCCCACTGGCCCCAAAACGAGCAAGCAAAGGAAGCGCTTCATTTAGTTATTGTCTCCATGCCTTGAAAGAGGACATGATACTCGATAGTGGCTGCACGGCAAAAGCCGCGCAACAGAAGGAGTATATGGCATGGTGAAGAAAGACGCCACGGAAGAAAAACGGGCGCGGCTTATCACGCTGGCCCAGGAAGCGCCCGATGATGTCCTGTGCAAAGAACTCAAAAAAGCCCTCGCTTCCGGATCGAATATCGTGGCCGCCCAAGCGGCCCATATCGCCAGGGCCAAAGGCTTGACACAAATGGAGTCCGAGCTGGCGGATGCCTTCACCCGTTTCATGGAGAAACCGGTCCAGCGGGACGGCGGCTGCATCGCGAAACTGGCCATCGTGGAAGCCCTTCGGGCGCTCGAAGTAGAAGCAGACCGCGTGTTTCTTGCAGGGGTGCGCCATGTGCAGATGGAGCCCACTTGGGGGATGCCCGAAGATACGGCAGGCGCTCTTCGAGGAGCCTGCGGCCAGGCGCTTGCACAGACCAATTACCCGGATGCGCTGTTTGAACTGGCGGGGCTGCTCATGGACCCAGAACCGCCTGCCCGGCGCGCGGCTATACAAGCGGTGGCGTATGTGGGCGGAACCGAGGGCGAACTGCTGTTGCGGATGAAGGCGCTCGCGGGCGATCCCGATCCGGACATCATGGGCGATTGCCTTGCGGCGTTGATGCGCCTCGAACCTGCCCGTTCTCTCGAATTCGTAGCCGCCCGTATGGACAGCGAGGAACCGGCCATCGCGGAGGCGGCGGCCATCGCCTTGGGCGAATCGCACCGGGAAGACGCTTTTGCCTTGCTTCGAGCCCGGTGGGAATCTTGCGTGGACGCGGAATCACGGCGCATGCTGTTGCTGCCATTGGCGTTAATGCGCAGCGAGGAGAGCATTGCATTCTTGCTGGAGATTATCCGGGAAGCAAACAAATTCATTGCGGCGGGAGCCATATCCGTATTGGGCGCCTGTTATTTGGATGAATTGAAAAAAGACATCCTGGATGCGATACGTGAACGAAGTGAGCGGGAAGTGAAGGATGCATTCGAAGCCGCCTTCAATGATTGAACGGAAGGCGTCTATCTATGCCACAAAAAGCAAGACATCTCTAATGCAGTTTTAGCTCATATCTTAGAACGAAATCGGAGGAGTTCCTGAAATGCTTTGCTTCTCGTTAATTGCGGCGTCGGTGTTCTCTGTTCCGGCGGACATAGCATCCGCTAACATACCGGGAAAGGCGGTGTTCATCAGCGGCGAAGATGGGTACAACACCTATCGCATTCCCGCGCTGCTGCCCGCGCCAAACGGCGCACTGCTTGCCTTCTGTGAAGGCCGGGTGGGTGGCCTTTCCGATTCGGGCAATATCGACCTCCTGCTCAAACGCAGTGAAGATGGCGGCGCTACTTGGCAGGATGTTCAGGTGGTGTGGAATGATGGCGGGAACACCTGCGGCAATCCTTGTCCCGTAGTGGATCGAACAACTGGCGCCATTCATCTGCTGATGACCTGGAACCTCGGCGAAGATGATGAAGGAAAAATCATTGCGGGAAAGGGCGCAGACACGCGCCGGGTGTATGTCTGCGAGTCGAAAGACAATGGCCGTACCTGGTCCGCGCCGCGTGAAATCACGGCGGATGTCAAGAAGCCCCATTGGACCTGGTACGCCACCGGTCCGGGCGTGGGCATTCAGCTCGAAGCCGGGCCGCACGCGGGCCGCCTGTTGATCCCATGTGACCATATCGAGGCCGGAAACGGCAAGTATTATTCCCATGCTATTTATTCAGATGACCATGGAGCCACCTGGAAACTCGGCGGCAACACCCCCGCCGATCAAGTGAATGAATGCCAAGCCGCCGAGCTTTCGGATGGCCGGGTGCTCTTGAACATGCGGAGTTATGACCTCACAAACAAAAGCCGGGCGGTTTCTTTTAGCGAAGACGGCGGCCTGACATGGTCGGTTCCGAAACACGACTCCGGTTTGCCCGACCCCATTTGCCAGGCCAGCCTCATTCGCCAAATGGACGCCAATGGCCATATCCGCCTGTTGTTTTTGAATCCCGCCAGCCAGGAACAGCGCGCCAGCATGACCGTGCGTGTGAGCTTGGACGAAGGAGAAACGTGGCCCGCCTCCAAAGTGTTGTATGCTGGCCCTTCGGCCTATTCCTGCCTCGCGCCATTGCCCGGCGGCGAAGCTGCTTGCCTGTATGAAGCCGGAGTTGAGAATCCCTACGAGCGCATCGTGTTCGAGCGGTTTTCGGTTGATGAACTGGTGAAATCGTATAGTGCTGCTTCTGGCCAGGAATAGCATGAATCGGCATAACCACAACCAAAGATCCGGATTTATGAACCACGAAATATACGAAATTTTTGTAGGGTGGGGCTGGCTCCACCGTTCAAGGATATGCCTCAATAAGAACGCATGATATTCTCTTACAAAGAAAATCGTTATAAGAAAATACGGTTACGGCAGATTACAATGCGAGTATTTCCAAAGTGTTTTGATTCCCTATTCCCATCTGCATCTTGCCATATGAGTATATAGACAATAGCCGCAAGCCTCGCCATGAAATGAGTGGCCGTAAACACACCTCTTGTGCTGATCAAGATAGTTGCTTTTCCAAAAAGAAAACGGTTACCATTTCATATCATTGTTTTTTATGCAACCTGTTTAGGAGGCCGCACGCATGACTGTCATTTATCCCACCGGCGGATTCATTGCCTCATGGAGCCCTGCGGACGCCTTGCCGGGCGCGCTTCAACCAGAAGAACGAACACTATTGCGCGAATTGGCCCAGCGGGTGAAGGAAATCGCACTCCGCCCGGAACAAGCTGAAAAACGCAAGCTCTGGTATGACTTAATCCGGCTCCAGCCGCGCCGCCCGATGTTTCTCGCGTTTCCGGAAGATAGCTGGCCGGAGTTCCTGGGCGATGATGCGCTCGTGATCCGCGATCCCTTCTGGAAGCAATGGGAATGGGTGTTGCGGCACTATCTCTACCGTGATGCGCATATCCACGACGACTTGGTGATCCCGCCCTGTTTGTGGCTGGAGAAAGCCGTGCGATATAGCAATTGGGGCAAGGAGCTGGAATACGAAACTTCGTCCGAGAGTGGCAAGACCGCCTACACCTGGAAACCATTAGTCCAGGAATTCAATGACTTGGCGCAGTGTAAGCCCATGGCCGCCGAGGTGGATGTGGCCGCCACGGCCCGGCAGCGGGAAGCCCTCGAGGAAGCCGTGGGCGACATTTTGCCGATCCGCATGGCGCTCCATCCGCCGCAAACGCTGCTGTTCGATAACGCCATTTACTTCCGGGGCATCGAGCAGTTGATGCTGGACATGTGCATGAATCCCGGATTCGTGCATGAGCTCATGAGCTTTCTGGCGGATGCTTTCCTGGGCATGGCCGAATACTTCGAGCGGGAAGGCCACCTCGAATTGAACAACGAGGGGCATTATGTGGACAGCGGCGGCATCGCGTTCACCGAGGAATTGCCCGGCCCTGGGTTCGACGCCCAGCATGTCCGCCTGAGTGATCTTTGGGGCCATGGCCTGGCCCAGTCGGCATCCGAAGTCGGACCCGAGATGCACGAGGAATTCATCCTCGAATATGAACTGCGCCTGCTTCGCCGGTATGGCATGAATTCATACGGATGTTGTGAGCCGTTGACCCACAAGTTCGAGATGTGCAAACGCCGCATCCCCAATCTGTGCCGCATGTCCGTGAGTCCATGGTGCTCGCTTGATAAGGCCGTCGAGGAATTGGGGGATCAATACATCCTATCCCGCAAAGTGCATCCCACGGATGTGGTCCAGGATTTCGACCCCGAGCATGTCCGGCGCAAGATGCGTAAAGAGTTCGAGATCACGCGCGGCTGCGTGGCGGAGTTCATCCTGAAGGACACTATGTCTTACAACGGCCACCCGGAATACCTCGAGGCTTGGACCCGTGTCATGCGCGAGGAGATCGAGCGCATGTATGGTTGAAGCGATTCTGCTTACATAATATGGCATTGTTGTGGCTGAAGGCCCGGATTTATGGACTACGAAATATACTAAACGCACTAAAAGGTAGTAGGGGTGGGGCTTTCCCCGCCATTCAGAGCGGTTGGTTGTATTTTCGAATTTCTCATCATTGATATTCCGCAATCCATATGCTAATTCTCACATGGTAAAAAAACATCGCTCTTCACTGGCATCAAAGGACTAGAAAAGCCCGTGATCCATGGTTTAGTATGGCCATGTAGTAAAATCATCATGGAGAATTAGCCTATGCCCATGCCCGTTGAAGTTCAATCCATCGATATGAATGGCGTGCTCATCATCAAAACCGGCATCGCGCGGGATGCGCGCGGTTTTTTCTCGGAGACATATTCCCAGCGCATATGGTCGGAACAAGGTTTCGCGGAATCATTTGTGCAGGATAATCTGAGCTGTTCGGCTCGAGGCACCATGCGAGGCATGCATTACCAGCTCGATCCCCATGGAATGGGCAAACTCGTGCGCGCCGTTAATGGGGCGGTCTATGATGTAGTGGTGGATTTGCGCCGGGGCTCGCCCACCTTCGGCCAATGGCGGGGATTCGAGCTTTCCGCCGCGAACGCCCTTACCCTATGGGTGCCCGTGGGATTCGCCCATGGCTTTGTTGCGCTCGAAGACAACTCTCTCGTCCACTACAAATGCACCCACATGCATACGCCCGAAGCGGAGCGCAGCCTTTCGTATAAATGCCCGGTGGTGGGCATTCAATGGCCCATCGAGCCTTCGCTGATTACAAAAAAAGATGAAGAAGCGCCTGGATTGAACGAGGCGGATTTTAATTTTGTATATAAGGCGCAACCACGATAAGGAAGTACGCACATGAAAATCTTGGTGGGCGGCGGCGCGGGGTTTATTGGTTCGACGCTGGTTCCTCTCTTGCAGGAGTACGGATACGAAGTCACCGTCGTGGATCTGCTGTGGTTCGGCAATAACCTGCCGCCCGGCACGCATATCATCCAGCGCAATCTCTTCACGCTCACCGAAAAGGATCTGGAAGGCTTCGACCAGATCATCTTCCTCGCGGGCCTCTCGAATGATCCCATGGCGGAATATAGTCCCGCGAAAAACTTCATCGAAAATGGCGCGCTGCCTTCCTATCTCTCTTTTATCGCCAAAAAAGCCGGCGTGCGGCGTTTTGTTTATGCGTCGTCTTGCTCCATTTATGGCTATACGGTAAATGAGCTCTACGACGAAGAGTCCCCTCTCGCTTGCGGATATCCGTATGGCATCTCGAAGCTTCAGGGCGAACGCGGCGTGCTGCAACTGCATGATGACACGTTCTCGGCCATTGCCTTGCGCCAGGGAACCGTCAACGGGTACAGCCCACGTACGCGCTTCGACTTGATCGTCAACACCATGTATAAGGCAGCCATGGCGGACCGCTGCATCACGGTGAATAATCCATCGATCTGGCGGCCCATCATCGACGTGCGCGACACTTCATCGGCCTTCCTCCGTGCTGTCCAGGCGGATTACAGCATCAGCGGCTCATTCAATGTCGCCTATGACAATTTCACCGTGGGACAGATTGCCGATCTGGTGAAAGATGAAATGCAGCAAATCTTAGGCGAAAAAATCGCCATGAAAATTCTCAATGTTCAAGACTTCCGCAATTATAAAGTCACCTGTGAAAAAGCCAAGACGTATCTCGGCTTCTTCCCGAAATATGGCGTATCGGCCATGGTGGACAGCCTGCACGCCCATCGGGATGAATACGGCGATTTCTCGGCGGACCGTTTTTACAACATCAAGACATTCAAGGCGCTTGATAATACAAACTAGGCCGCGCCCGGCGCTGGCCCGCAACAACGGCATGTAGGGAGCGAGGGACGATCATGAAAGTATTGCTTATCGGCGCACTGGGACAATTGGGCGCGGACTTGGTGAAAGCGTATGCGGGCTCGCACTTGGTCAAGGCGGATATAGATGGCGGCGATATCCGGCTGGACATCACGGACCGTGACGCCGTCCGAAAAACCATTGTCGATACGGTTAAGCCGGAATTAGTCATCAACGCCGCAGCCGCCCACAACGTGCCTCAATGTGAAGAGAAGCCCGCCCTGGCGTATGCCGTCAACGCCACCGGCGCGCGCAATTTGGCCATGGCATGCCACGCCACTGGCGCGAGGCTGGTCCACATCAGCACGGACTATGTCTTCGGACGCGGCTTATCGAGGCCTCTCACCGAGGCCGATCCGCCCGCCCCACTCAGCACCTATGGTGCGAGCAAACTCGCGGGCGAACACCTCATCGCCGCGGAATGCTCTAATTACATTATCGTGCGTAGCGCCGCTTTATATGGCTCCGCGCCTTGCCGCGCCAAAGGCGGGCAGAACTTTGTGAATCTTATGCTCCATCTCGCCAAAACGCGGGGCGAGGTGAAGGTTGTTACGGACGAAATCACCACACCGACCTATACCGCCGCCCTCGCGGAACAGATCAAGCTCGTGGCGGAGAAAGGCGAACCGGGGCTTTACCATGCAAGCTGCCAGGGCGCGTGCTCGTGGTATCAATTCGCCAGAGCCATCTTTGAAATAGCGGGCATGGAGGTGAATTTGCAGCCCGCGACCCAGGAGGATTTCCCCTCGCCTGTCAAGCGCCCCGCCTATTCGGTGCTCGATAACCGGCATTTGAATGCCCAGGGGCTCGATATCATGCCGGAATGGAGTGAAGCGCTGTATACGTATCTCCACACCTTGAAATGAGCGAACACACACGCATGCCACACACTCAAGCAGTCCAACTGTAGGTGGCAGGACTTGTCGTGTCGTATAGATCAGGTAGATTATTAATATAGTGGCATGGCCGCCCCGCCCATGCGCATTACCGTCCCGGCCATGCCACGGAAGAGGAGAATCGAATCCATTTGCTTCGTGGCATCCAATCTTGAACCGCTCTTATATACAGGCATGCGCTGGCATTGGATACCGCTACACGCGGGCCGGGCGCACATCCTTCAAACGCAATTGGATAGTGGTTTCGCCGCGCCACGTGTTGAATTGCGGCGTAAACGCGATATCGACGGCGGGGGCCTGAACCAGTTCGCTGATCTGATCCGCCATATGGAAGCCAATGGCGGGGAAGGCGCGGTCTGTATGCCGGACCGTCATCCGCAAATGCCCCCTTCCTACTTCGCGGCACGACATGGGAGCAATCTGCGCGCCGAATATGCAAAAAACAGGAGCGGAGTTCTTATGGCCAAACGGTTCGAGGCTGTTGAGCGCTCGGACGAGTTTTCCGTCTATTTCGCTCAAACCAACGACTGCATCAATTTCCAGGGCCGGGATTTCCAGCGCGGGCGAGCAGGCATACGCCACTTCGTCGAACCGTTTGCGCAACGCGTCGAAACAGCTTTCCTCCACGGTGAATCCCGCCGCGCTGCGATGCCCGCCATATGCGACCAGATGCTCCGCGCATTGTTCGAGCGCATCGCTCAGATGAATGCCCGCCACGCCGCGCGCTGAACCGCGCCCCAGGCCTTCCTGATTGAATGCCGCCAGAAGCACGGGGAGGTTATACCGTTCCTGGAGCCGGGAAGCGACGATGCCCAGCACTCCGGCATGCCAATCCCGGCTGGCCAGCACAATACTGGCGGCTCCCGCCGCACCGCTTTCCTCGAGCATGAGCTCGGCTTCTTCCACGATCTGCCGTTCGAGTTCCCGCCGTTCTTCATTGGCCAGATCGAGTTCTTTCGCCAAACGTGCGGCCTCAGCGGGCGAATCCGTGAGGAGCAATTCCAGGCTGGCATGGGCGCGGCCCATGCGTCCCGCCGCATTGATGCGCGGGCCCAAATAAAAAGCAACGGCTTCCGCATCCAGTTCATCAAGCGGGACGCTGGCGGCTCGGGCCAAGGCCTCAATGCCGGGCCGGGGCTGCTTCCGCGCCCAGGCCAATCCTTCGGCGGCCAGATCGCGGTTCTCGCCGAGCAGCGCCGCCACATCGGCTATCGTGCCTAGTGCGGCTAAATCCGCGCCCGAGCGTTCGCCTGTCAGCGCCCATGCCAGTTTGAACGCCACGCCCGCCCCGCACAAGCAGCGGCCCGGGTGGCTGGGTTCCTCGAGCATGGGATTGATGAAGGACAGCGCATGAGGCGTCCGGCCGTCTTCCAATTCATGATGGTCCGTGATGATCAGGTCAATACCAAGCTGGCGTGCGGTTTCAGCGGCCTCGAAAGCCCGTGAGCCGTTGTCAACGGTAACAATCAGTTGAATCCCATTTTGGGCGGCGCGCTGTATATGTGCGGGCTTTAGGCCAAATCCATCCACCAGCCGGTTCGGGATATCATAGGTGCAATCCGGCATGCCCGCGTGTTGGAACGCCTGGAACAATAATGCCGTTCCCGACAAACCATCGACATCATAATCGCCGAAGATCAATACGCGCTCCTTGCGGTCCCGCGCTTGTTTCAAGCGTTCGATGGCAACGCCCATGCCCTGGAGCAGATACGGATCACTCACGAAATCGAGCGAGGGATGGAGAAAGCGCTGCGCCTGTTCCGGTTCGCGCACGCCGCGTGCGAGCAACACTTGCGCCACCAGCGGCGGAACGCCCAGTTGTTGGGCGAGTGCGCGGCTTTCGGTGCGATTATCCGTGGCGATGCGCCACTCCCGATGCAAAACTGAATGGCTCATAATCGTTCCCGCGCCAATGCAGTGAGGCGCGCCACCACTTCATCGGCCGTCATATGGCTGGTATCTACAAGCACCGCATCTGGCGCTTGGCGCAGAGGCGCTACTGCCCGGTTGCGGGTCTTCTCATCGCGTTCATGGATCTCTTGGCGGAGCTGCTCGAGATCCACGGCGAGCCCCTTGGCTTCGAGTTCCCGCGCACGCCGCTGTGTTCGCACCTCTAGCGACGCATCCAGGAATATCTTGCATTTGGCGTGCGGAAACACCACGGTGCCCATATCCCGGCCTTCAGCCACGGTGGGCCGCCGCTGGGCATATATGCGCTGTAGCGCCACCAATTGTTCGCGGACGGCGGGATTTTGATCGATGTGGAAAATGAGCCGGGTAATTTCCGGCGTGCGGATGGCCTGGGTGACATCCTCGCCATCCACACGCACCACAAGGCCTTGCGCCGTATCATCCAATTCAAGGCGCATCGTTTGTACTGAATCCAAGACCGCCTGGGCGTCATTCAGGTCCGCGCCCTTATGCACCGCGCGCCAGGTGGCGGCCCGATACATCGCGCCCGTATCCAGGAATGCGAAATCGAGCGCCTCCGCGAGTCTTCGGGCAATGGTGCTTTTGCCTGCGCCCGCAGGGCCGTCAATCGCGACAATTTCAGTAAGCAAACACATGGTATCTCAATTCATCCGTTCCAAAGTATAATGGGCATGCTTCTTCGCCGGTAGGGAGGGCATGGTATCACGCCCTTCCCACGAGGCACAACCAATCCGAAGCATGGCATAGGCAAAACCAGGCTTGGCTGTTTCCGTGGAATCTTGAATGGATGCAGCGGTGAAGAACCGCTTTTTTTTCGCGTAGAAGCAGTTGAATGAGTTGAGGATGCGCCGGTGCGGGGAGTTTTTTCTTCGCATCGGCGCTTTTTTTTGTTGACTTCTGGTACGGAAGTATATATACTTCCGTACATGGAAGGGAAACCTGTCACGAACTCGGCGGGACGCAAGGTCCAGGCGCGCCTGGCGCGTCTGGGGCCCTTTCTTCCCGCCACGCTCACCATCACCCGCAGCCGCTGCGGGAACCCGCGCTGCCGGTGCGTCCAGGAAGGGCCGATCCATGAAACGGCCCTGCTGACGTGGAAGGAGGGCGGGAAGACCCGCACCCTCCACGTGCCCCGTGAATTGCGCCGCGAAGTGGCGCAATGGATTGAGGAATGGAAAAAGCTCAAGAAGCTCGTCGAGGCCATGGGCGCGGCCCAACGGCAGTTCCTGCAAACCCGCAAGAAGAGCATCCGGAAATCATCCGGGCCTTCTTGAGGACGTTCACCCACTTCTTTGGCCCGGTGCGCAAGCGCTTTGCGGGCTTGCCCGATCCCCGCAAACCCGAGCAAGCCGGCGACGTGGACTACAGTGTCGCGTCGCTGGTGTTCTTGGGAGTGCTGATGTTCGCATGCCGGCTCGGGGCGCGCCGGCAAGTCCGCCTGCAGTTGTACACGACGTTCATGGTCCATCTGTACAAGGTCTTGTTTGACGTGGACAGCGTGCCGCATGGCGATACGATGAACGGGGTATTTCGCGGTTTGCCGTTCGAGGCGGTCCAGGAACTCGTTTCCGGCATGACGCAGACGCTCATCGACAAGAAGGTGTTGTACCCCCACCGCCTGTTCGGGCGCTACTACGTGGCGGCCATCGACGCCACGGGGACACGCAGTTATGATCATCGCCACTGCGCCCATTGCCTCACGCGCAAGCACAAGAGCGGCAAGATCACCTACTACCATCCCGTGCTGGAGTCCAAGATCGTCACGCCAAACGGGTGGGTCTTTTCGCTCATGACGGAGTTCATTGAGAATCCAGAGAAAGACCTGGCGAAAAGCGAGCAACAACGCAAGCAGGATTGCGAGACCAAAGCCTTCTACCGGCTGGCCCCACGCCTGCATGCCCGATTCCCCCGCTTGCCGCTGCTGTTGGCGATGGACGGCCTGTACGCCACGGGACCGGTGTTTCGGCTGTGCCAGCAATATGGCTGGAAGTTCATGATTACGCTCACGGACGGCCAATTGGCCACCGTGAACGAAGAATTCGAGAGCCTCGCGGCCGCGACGCCCGAAAACCAGCTTACGTGGCGTTGCGGCAACAAGAAGGAAATCCACCAGCAGTTTCGCTGGGTCAACGACATCCCCTACCGCGATTCCGAGCGGCGTGAACACATCCTGTCCGTGCTCGAATGCGTGGACACCCGCCCGGACGCGGAAGGCATGATAAAGAAAACCAAGTTCAAATGGGTGACCAACGTATCCGTATCCGCGCACAATGCGGCCGCCTTGGCCAATGAAGGAGGACGCTTACGCTGGAAGATTGAAAATGAAGCATTCAACGTGCAGAAAAACGGCGGCTACAACCTCGAACACGCCTATACCCAAAACGAACAGGCCAGCAAGATCTACTACCTCTTGATGCAGATAGCCCATCTGCTCATGCAACTCCTGGAGGATGGCAGCCTTCTGGCCGCCCACTTTCCAAAAGGCTTTGGCTCCGCCAGAAACCTTGCCCATCGCCTCCTCGAAGCCCTGCGCAACGCCACCCTGTCCCGCGAACAATATGACGCCCTCTGCACCGAGGCCATCCAGATCCGCTTCAGTTCCGCATAGGGCGCCCGCGCGTTCCCGGTTGCGCCGCCGCCCTACACGTCTCGCCCATCCATTCACCGGCTTTACGCACAGCCGCTGCCCCTCCTGTCGCCTGTCGGCCTCGCCACCCCCCGTCTAACCCGCATCACCTCAACGCCTGACCCTGGGGCGCCGCTATTCTTCACCGCCGGTCATTGAAAAGATATATTGACATACCGACTCGTTTGTGCTACAATCTTGTTGGCTAGGCAGGAGGGCAGCGCCATGAATGACGAATTGCGTGACACGATCCTAGAGGCTATGGAAAAAGGGCTTGAGGCGCAGCTTCGGGCGGTGCGCCGTCTGCGTAGGGGGGAAGAATCCAGGGAGGAGCCACGACCCAGAACAAGTATGTCGCAAGTAGATATGGCATATGACATACTCTTGAGGGCCGCTCATCCCCTTCATGTCAATGAGATCCTGAGTCGCATTCATGCGGTCTTCGGCATTACGGTGGACCGGGAAAGCCTGGTGTCTTCCCTCACCAAAAAGGTGGCTCGGGAAGACCGCTTTGTCCGCGCGGACAAGAACACCTTCGGACTCAAAGGAGGCAAGCGATGAGTCTTTTACACGAATGGCTCAACGTTACCGAGCGCTGGCGCGATGCTTTTGCCCAAGAGCGCACCACCGTGCGTGCGGTGCGGCAGGGACTTGGGTCACTGGTCTGTTTGGGGCGGCGCACAATCACGCGGACCCTTTGGGCCTGTGGTCGCGAGAATCTGCCGTGGCAGGCTGAATACCACATGTACGGCCGCGCCAAGTGGGACCCCCAGCAGCTCTTCGACCCTATTTGGGAAGGAGCCCTGCCCCAGTGTGAAGACCCGCTTGTAGGCGTCGCCGTCGATGATACCAAGCTGCACAAGACCGGCCGGTGCATTGTCCAGGCTTTTCATCAGCGCGACCCCCTGTCCCCGCCGTTCCACACCAATCTCATTCTGGGCCTGCGTTTCCTGCAGGCCTCCCTTCTCGTACCGCTTCACCAAGGCGGCGCCTTTAGTTGCCGCGCCTTGCCCGTGCGTTTCGAGGAGTCTTCCCCCGCCAAGAAGCCTGGCAAGCGCGCAAGCGAGGAGGAGTGGATGGCGTACAAGCAGCGCCGTAAAGAGAAGAACCTTTCAACCTAAAAACGCCAGTTGAATCTTGAGTGTCGAGCAGGAAGTAGTTCAAGATAAAGAACATGGAAACAGAATCGCAACAGCAAGATGCTCCCCCATTGGGAGAGGAGGAATGGTTGTCTTTGGAGGTGCCGATTTTCGTAGATAGCTACGGGGGCCGGGTGCATGTGGAATGGGACCGGGAGGCGGCAACGACGCCGTTTGGCCAGTTGGCGTTCTTTATCGATTTCCTCAAGACGGCGGAGCTTTTTGAAGCGTGGGTGGAGGACTGTCCGCTGGCGTACGCCAGCAATAATGCGCCGCGCAAGAGGGATGTGCTGGGCACGCTATTTTTATCAGTGCTGGCGGGCCACACCCGCTATGCGCACATTGACGCGGTCCGTTACGACGCGGTGAACCCGGGCTTGCTGGGTATGAGCAAGATCATGAGCGCCTCCTCGGCGCGGCGGGCATTTATACTGGCGGACGGGGAAGCCTGCGCGGGCTGGCTACAGAAGCACCTGCGCCGCTGTTATGAGCCGTTGCTTTATGAGCCTTGGATTTTGGACGTGGATACAAGCGTGAAGCCCCTGTTCGGCCATCAAGAAGGGGCCGTGCTGGGCTACAATCCGGCGAAACAGGGCCGTCCTTCTCATGTGCTGCATACCTATTTTATGGCGAACACGCGCTTGGTGCTGGACGTGGAAGTCCGGCCGGGCAACGAGACGGCGGCGAAATACACCATGCCTGGATTGTGGCATTTTCTCGATGGCTTGCCGCGCGCGGCCTGGCCGGGCATGATTCGCGGCGACTGCGCCTTCGGCAACGAACGCGACATGAGCGAAGCCGAAGCGCGCGGAGTGCCCTATCTGTTCAAATTGCGGCAGACCAGCAACGTGAAACGGCTTATCCAGCAGGCCTTTTGTTCTAAGGACTGGACGCCAGCAGGCCAAGGCTGGGAAGGTTTGGAAGACCGTCTGGAGCTTATGGGATGGACGAGCAAACGCCGGGTAATCGTTCTGCGGCGCAAGCTCAAAGGGAGTATCGTTCTGGAAACGGAGCCGCTATTGCCTGACCCCTCCCCCCAACTACAGCTCATCGAGATCCAAGCGGGAGCCGTGCAGCAGTATGAATACGCGCTGCTGGCCACTTCGCTGACAGACCCCCTATCGGCCTTGGCCCAGCATTATCGCGACCGGGGCGATGCGGAAAACATCTACGATGAACAGAAAAACCAGTGGGGGTGGGGCGGGTATACCACCCACGATATGAAGCGCTGCCAAATCATGGCGCGAATCATAGCCCTGATTTACAATTGGTGGTCTTTGTACGTGCGCTTGGCGATTCCGGAGCGCCACGCCGAAGCGATCACAAGCCGCCCTCTGCTGCTCTACGGCGTGGGACAGCAGACCCGCCACGGAGGCCAAACCACGCTCACCATCACCCCCGTGCATGCGCAAGGACATGCTATGGAACAAGTTCTGAAATCCGTAAACGCCTTTTTATTGGAGATGAAAGCAACTGCGCGGCAGTTGAACTGGAACGAACGATGGCGGACGATCCTCAGCCGGATCTTCGCCAAAATACTCGAGGGAAGGCCGCTGGCCACCCCCAACCTGCTGCCGGCGCCAACGTAAAGAGCGGGCCAGGACAGTTATTTCTTTACAAAATTGGGCTGGAAAAATCCCAAAGCAAGTTCCTACTGCCTTTTTTAGGTTGAACGTCCCGGCCACCACGTTCCAGACGGGGGCAATGTCCTCTACATGGACGGCCACCAGGAGTATGTCAAATATCCTGGCCCCTATCCGATGACGGAACAGTTCATCAAAGGCCTTGAGGAACTCGACAAGCTCTGACTGTGGGATGGAATGGTTGTCCGAAATCGCCAAGACGTAGCAGAGAAACCGCACAACCTGCCGGTGCCTTATTGTACTCTTTTTCGCGCGCATCATCCGTATTTCCCTGCTTTGGCTGGCCTGGTCCAGTTGTTGGAAAAGTCCACCTCGTAAACAGAATTCCCCAAGAACTACCGCTTTTCAAAACGGAAAAAAATTATTCTTGGAAAATGATTCGGAGAAAACCTTTTTTTTAAGGAAGCTTTCCCCGTATTACCCCCCTTCCGAAAAACAACATGGTATAATCAGATCAGGCCGTTTGGGGATCATGGACATTTGGGGTAGGAGCATTTTTGAATACTGGAGGTGCGGGATGTTCACCATTCGTATGATCGCGGGGATTGTTTGCGGAATCGTTAGCGTGCCAGCCATGGCGCAACTCATCATTGACCACACATGCACAGATTTGGCGAGCGTGCCGGTGAGCGCCATCGAGCAGGCGAAATCAACGCTTCGCATTGCGTATGGCCATACCTCGCATGGAAGCCAAATCACCGAGGGCATGCAAGGATTACAGACATTTGCGGGCGCCCCGAACGATCCATCCCTGTATGCAGTGGATTTATCGGGAGATCTCAGCAACAGTGTACTCACGGTATTCGATTTTTACGGCGGTTTTCCCGGCGGCGCGGAGGACCTAGGCAATCCTGATTTCACCACCTGGTACACGGCCACGCACGCCTATCTTGAGGATCCTGCGAATAGCCAGATCAACGTGATGATGTGGTCGTGGTGCGGCGAATTGAGCTGGGCCAGCACGGAGGACGTGGACCTGTATCTCTCCCAGATGAACCAGCTCGAAACGGATTTCCCGAGTGTGCGGTTTGTCTATATGACCGGCCATTTGGACATTTGGTCCTACGGCACGATTACCGCTAATAACCAGCGCATCCGGGATTACTGCAACGCCAATGGCAAGACGCTGTTCGACTTCTCGGACATCGAAAGTTATGACCCTGACGGCGTGCATTTTCCGTATGCCAGCGACGATTGCAGCTATTACGACAACGGCGACAGCCCCACCGCCCTAGGCAATTGGGCGCAGGAATGGCAGGCATCGCACACGGAAGGAACCGATTGGTACTCCTGCGGCGCGGCGCACACCGAACCGCTCAACGCCAACCGGAAAGCTTACGCGGCATGGTGGCTCTGGGCGCGCCTGGCCGGATGGGAAGGCCCAGATGCTCAAGAAGCGCCACTCGAGTGGCCCGTGGCGCTTGTGTGTATGCTCATGGCAGGCTTATGGACGGTATGCCGCACACGTGCGAGAAAGAATCAGTAAGATAGAACCGGCAATCTGAAGATTGCTAATAAAAGCGGCAGCAAGCTACCGTAGAAACATATTTTTGTATAAATGGCATACCCATGAAAAGCGCTTTGAACTCTTTGCGTCTTCGTGACTTCATGGTGAAAGCTCCGGAAAAATTCACCACAAAGCCATGAAGACACAAAGAGGCTCTCCAAAATTCACGTTACTAGTAATGATAATCTCCCTCTCGGGCCCCAGTCTCATCCTATATAAAAAATTGACACGCGAATGCCTAAAGCTTAGGATGAGTATATATTCATAAACTGAGTGTTCGCTCACGCCAAGGAGGCCCAGGCATGCATTCTATTTCCCTACACGACAATGGTTCACGCCGGGAAAAAGACAAGGCCCTCAAACGGGAAGTCATTCTTGATGCCGCCGACAAGCTGTTTACGACGCGTGGGTATTTCTTAACCACCACGGACGATATTGCCCGGGAATCCGGGTATTCCGTGGGAACGCTATATAACCTGTTTCGCGATAAAGAGGGGATTTATGCGGAGGTGATCGCCCGGATCGGGATTGCCGTATTGCGCCGGACCAAGCAAGCCGCCAGCCAGGGAATGGATCCGGAGCAAGCCATGGGGGAAGCCGTCAAGCTGCGGCTATACAACTTCACCAAGGACCGGCTGTTCTTTCAAGCATTTTCAGCGGAAGGCCATGCTGGGGTGCTGCCCGATCCGAGCAGTTTGCCGCATCATGTGGAAGCGCTCTACCGGGAATATGTGCATCTTATAGAAGGGCTTTTCCGGCGGGTGATCGAACGTAAACGCCTTATTGGAGTCGTGCCGCTGCACCTAACTTTGAGCCTGGAAGCGGCCATCCAGGTGTTCATGGCTTATTGGGAGCGGCCTGGCCAATCGGGCTCGCTGGACGACATCGCGCGCCATATCGTACATATGCACTTGAGCCCCGTGACCCTTCAAACGATAGGGGCCATTCCCGCGGAAAAGGCCGGCGAGGCTATGGAACGCTCTATCCATATCAGCCGGTTTGACTTAGAACGGCTCCGCGAGTTGATCCATGTGGCCCATGATTTTGGAAACGAAAAGACGCGCGCTTTTCTGCAAGAACTAGAAATACGCTTGGCAAGTGCGAAAGTCGTCAGCCCTCACGAAGTGCCAGGTGACCTTATTACCATGCATTCCGTCGTGCAATTGCAAAACGCAGATACAGGTATGGAAGAAACCTGCCGGCTCGTGTTCCCACGCGACGCCGCTTCTAAAAAGGAAAATATCTCGATATTGTCGCCCTTAGGCACACGGCTCCTCGGAAGCCGCATTAATGACATCGTCGAGACCAACGCGAACCCGCTTCCTCGCCGGTATTTGGTGAAAGCGCTTCTCTACCAGCCTGAAGCCGCAGGCGATTTCCACCTCTAAGCGGAGCGCCGCCGCATCCATAACAGGAGCATTACGGCCGACAACCCGATAAACGTCAACAGACACGAAGCCGCAGGCACAACACTCGCCGCATCGCTGGGATCCAGCGGATTCAAACCGATATCCCGCTCAATATCGTCGGTTAGGCCATCGCCATCCGTATCTCGATTCAAAGGATCGGTATCCATACCTGGCGTATAGCTTGAGAGATCGCCATCCCACCCGATTTCATCCAAATCGGATACGCCATCGCCATCCGTATCCTTCAAGCGAGGATTTGTGCCCAGCGCGGTTTCCTGATCGTTGGTCAATCCATCGCCATCCCGGTCATCCGTTCCCTTCGGCACATACTCATACGCGCCCAAATCCCAGCCATCCCCTTGCGGCCGATGCGTGCCTTCGATATCCACATCCGGCGCACCTTCGGCGATGCCCGCATCAATCGCTGGCGACTGCTCCAGTAGATGATAATTTTCCGCTCCTGCGTCAACGAATAAGGGATCCACATCTAGGATGCCGATCACGCCGGGAATAGCGCCTTCAATGGCCTCCGCGCCGAAATAGATGTTGCCTGCAGGATCTCTGAAATCGCCGTCCTCATTTCCATAGAACAGCGTGGAGGACAATGTCGAGCTAGAAGGTGTCCCTTGCAGTGCGCATCCCGTGGTTCTCGAAATGATGGAGTTCCTGATGTGGAAAATCTCCGAGTCCACGCCATTCACCCCTGGCTCGCTCAACACATGACCGTTTCCATCCACGGTGCAGTTGTACAATTCAACCCAGCCCGCCGATATGCCTTTTCTGTTGCCCGAGATGACGCAGTTCGTGGCGATGACCTTGTTGCTTAGATCAATTGCCACGCTCCCATTTCCTTTCAAAGAACTGTCTCGAATTTGCAGTTGCAGGATTCCCTTGGCATTGCTTTGATCGAGGCCAGGCGAATCGCCTTTTGTTACGGAACCCTTTTCCCAATCTTCGTAAGATTGAATAAGCTCCACATCGATCCCGTTGCTTCGGTTATTCTGAATCACGCAATGCTCAATGGCGGGCAAACTGCCGGGAGGAGTCGTGCGCGAATAATAGCGCTCGAAATACATGCCATCACCCGCGCTGCTTTCTATCACGCAGTTTCGTATGGCACTGCAAGATCCTGTTAGGCCGTCTATGGGGCTGTCTCTTAAAACAAAGCCATCGACAATTCCATGGCTGCCACAATACAAAAGTGCATATGTGTAACTATTGTACCAAGGTATATCTGTAATCGTCATAACTGTTGAGGGATTCGTGGAAACGCGCTCATCCAGAGAAGATTCTGTTCCGGCGAAGCTGCCATACAGATTCTCTACATAATCATATCCGAAACTAGCCGCCTCATGATACTCGCCGGACGCCACCCATATATCGAAGGGCTGAACGCCATATTTTTGTACTTGATAATAGGCAACGATGGAAGCATCACGAATGGACTGGAACGCGGCACCCCACCCATCGCCTCGCTGCGCACCCGTCGATTGGATGTTCACATACAGCGGCGAGGCAAGCGGGCTCTGGCTCCACAAGAACTGCAATTCCGCAAGGCCATCCATTGGCTCCTTATTCCCGGCGGAGTCCGTACACAGAGCCATGAATTCGTACAGATTATCTTCCGAGAAAATGGACGGCGGTATGTGGACTGGACTGCTGTCGTAGGACCCAAGCGACTGCCATTCGCCATTGTAGGCGCGATAATAAATCTCCGCTTGCGTGATACTGCTTTGATTGTCCGCTCCGCCCCAATACAGGGCAATATCATCGGATTGCGCACGCGCTACTAATCGGAGGATACCATCAATCGGCCACGAGTAAGACGTGGAAATCGTTTCCGTGCCTATGGTGATGTTATAAACGCGCCCCGTGGGCGGAGTCGAATCCGTGAGCGGAGTGAGTCCATCGGACTCGAACACGCCCAGATCCGCCAAGCCATCGTTGCCAGGACGCGGCTGGTCATCAAAATCCACGGCGGGACCGGCGTCCAGCGCGCCCATGCCCACGGCGGCGCTGCCGGAGGCCAGATGATAGTCTCCATTCTCCCGGTCCACAAAGCACGGATCGCCTACCAGATTGTCTTTCGCATGCGGCCAATTAATCTGAAATTCAGTTAAATCCTTGCCCCAATCACTATGCCGGATGGCGCTGTTTTCAACATTGCCATTACCTTCACCGGCTGCCATCGGATTACCATATAATAGGCATTTGGTGATGGCTATAATTGGTTCATCGGATGACGAAGATGGGTGGACGCCAAAAGCGGCCTGCTCGTTATACGCGGAAATGCAATTCGTGATACGATCATTGGCATAATACGCATAAAAGCCCGCTATGCCATTGGCCACTGACGTGCAGTAGGACGAATCGGTGGAATAGAATCCATAAGTTCCATTTTGCTCTGCGATGCAATTGGTTGCTTTGCCGTACAGGCAGCCAATATTCAGGTTGTTCTGAAATACGCAAGAATCATATTTTCCACCAAAGCCCCCTATCCCATTGTTCTTGAAAAGGCATTTGGACGTCTCCACGACCCCATTATAACTGTATAAGCCACATTGGTTGCCATCAAACGTGCATTCCGTGATTTGGAATCCAGCGGAGCCCGTTTTCGACGCACGTAAACCGCCACGGGAAGAATCAATTCCGCGGAATGTGCATCCTTCAAACAAGCTGGTTCCCGTGGTGGCCGCCGCCTCCCATCCACCTTTGCCTCCATCCATGACACAGTTGCGTGCCTGGATCTGTCCGCTTGTATAGGCAATCACATATTCTATACGGTTTGTTGGGTCTAGATTGCCACTTGCGAAATGGCTATCTACAAAACCTAAGATGCAGTTTTCAGCATACAATGCCATATTATCTTGAGAGGCCCAATTGTTGTCGAAGAAACACCGCCGAAAGGCCGCACTGCAGTTTTTAAGATAGAGGCCGCCGCCGTTATAGCCGAAATTCTCCACAAACCGTGTATCCGTGATCTCCACGGATGCGCAATCCTCGATCCGCCCGCCGCCCGCATATTGGCTCGTGCCGTTCCCGCAACCGGTAAACAGACATTTCGCAATATGGACGGACGCAACTCCTTCAAATGAAATGCCTCCTGTTGTGCTGTTCAAGGTAAGACCGTCTAATACGATAGAGCCTTGGCTCTGCCATCCGGACGCGCTCAAGACTTCGCTTGGTCCCAAGCTCCTCAGTACAACCGGGTTGTTTTCAACATTCCTTTGGGATAGATCGGTTTCATTCCCCATAAAACCGCCATATAGGGCCACATGCACGCCTGCAGGTATTGCTACGGTCATTGCTGCATAATCACCTTTGGCGATCCAGACTTCACCTCCTTGGCCGGCATCAAAACTGGAAAGCGCTGGACCAACCGAGTTCATCGCCGTTTCCCATGACAATCCGTCTCCACCAGCAGGCGCCGCCATGTTCACATACAGCCTGTCCACCGTAAAATCAGAAGGCCAAACGGCAGTCGTCCATTCAGCGGTTGTGGGAGTTTCTTCCACATGCCCGGCCATATCCGTTGCCTTGATATAGAATTCATATATTCCGGCGCCTCCTGTAGTCGAAATATCAAACTGAATAGGAGATTCCGTGAAAGCGCCCGAGGCATATATTTGCCATGCGCCGCCATCTTTCCGGTAATACAACGCGGCATCTTTTAGCTTTCCATCGGGATCATAACCATACCAGTCTATGCCAAATATCGTTTCTTTAGTGGATAATGGAGCGTTTCGTATTTCGCTTGTAGGAGGAAGCACATCCATCGGAGGAATATAAGCTGATTCGGATTCATAGGCACCGATATCCACGAGCCCATCATCGCCCGGTCGGGCGTTTCCGAGCAAATCATCCTCGGGCGCCAGGGCAGGATCACCCCTATCAATGGCCGGAGATCCATTCGATAGCGGCTTATTCATGGACGATGATTCTGCGAAAAGCGGATCAGCATCTATATTGTCTTTGCATGTGCTAAAGCTTAGTTCCAGTTCGCGTACATTATTGTAGACCAGATCCGCCACACCAGCCAGCGGCAAGGAAATAACATTTTCTCCGTCGTGAATTTGGTGATAGAAAAGGCAATTAGTTAATGTGGGCTGATATGCTGGCGAGTCCCAATAGAGAGCGCGTGTCCCAGACGCCAGATTATTCCAAAAAAACTGGTCGAACTCAGTCATCCCAAACCATACTATGCTGTTTTGAACAATGATCCCTGAAGCTCCAAACGTAATTCCCCTTGTATACTTGGGCGCATTCTGCAGAAAAGTGCAATTTCGTATGGAGGTTTGTGGGGCGGAAAACGTCACGTAGTTGTTGGCAATCAAGCAGTTCTCCATTCGAGTTGGAGACATTATTGCTATTGCTGAATTCTCATAGATGCGGCATCGTTTCATGTCCACCGTCAAGGCAACGAAATCCAGCATGCCTGTGTCGAGCTTCTTGTTTCCCCAAATATTGCAGTCCTCAATGGTGGCGGTTCCTCTAAAAAGTGAAATGACACCTCCAGCTGAGTAATCATATCGGTTATTTGTAAAATCACATTTTTGAATGATAATGGAAGTATCCATGCATCCAATAGCGCTACTGCCTCCTATCCCCTCAAATCTGCAATTCCGAATAATCCCTTCCGAATCTTTGGACCGTAAACCAGAAGCCTTTTCCGTAGAGGGATTTGCGCCCTTCAGGAAAAATCCATCCACGCAAAACGCTTGTATATTTTCCGCCAACAATCGGCTCAAAATTTCTCGCGAATGTTTTTCTGCCCGTATAGCAGTTACATTTTGTTTAAAATTCCTCGACTCGGCGCTGTTTTCATTCCCACTAAAACCTCCAAGCAGCGAGACATTGGATTGAAGGGTCACATACTCGATGTATTCCCCCTGCGCCACCCAGACTTCGCCGCCGCCAGCGGCTCCGGCGGCGAGTACACCAGCTTGGATGGTGGATAAGGCGGTGGCCCAGGAGGCGCCGTCATGAGTTCCGGAGGTATTGGCCTGGTTGACGTACCACACGGCTGCGGCGCTGGGCAGGCTGGCGGAGAGGAGAATGAGAATGGACAGGGCGCGGACGGTTTGCATATGCATGGCGGCCTCCCTTTTGCGAGAGCACGTTCCCTGGTACGCGCAATCGGGTAATCGCTTTTTAGTACGTCTAGTATCGCACACTATCATTGGGCTGTCAATAGGCGGTGAATACACTTGACAGAACCGGCAAACGCACTCACCTGTTTTTCATCTTCCTTGAGGCTTTTCGGCTGCTCTGATACACTTTGGTATAGCCCTTGCCGAATGCCTTTTTGCTTCACCAGGGGTGGGCGCCTCTTGCTTGGACGTAAAATCTCCACTTTGGGTAGACGGATACATGGGTGTGAAACGCCGACGTAAGGGCCTATAATTTGCGTAGTTGCCCGTCTCTAGGAGGCCATGCCGCCTGAGGCCATGACATAAGCTATTCATCCGGCCGTGCGCCGCGAGAGAGGAGCGCTTATGACCGATGTTTTACAGCCATGGGAAGTGATCGAAGGCCTTGTAGCCCAGGGAAATCCGGACAAAGTCACGGAGTTTCTCGCCACGCTCTCCTCGGCCGAGATCGCCCGGGCGGTATCGCGTTTGGATGACAGCCAGCAGGCGGCGCTCCTCATGCTGCTCGAACCGGAAGATGCGGCCGACCTCCTTGAAGAATTGTCGGACACGCAAGGCGCGGACCTCATTGAAGAACTCGAGCCGGACCACGCCGCCGCCATCATCGACGAAATGGATAGCGGCCACCGCGTGGACGTGCTGGGCGAGATGGAGGAAGATGAGGCCGAAGCCATCCTTGACAAGATGGATCCGGAGGAAGCCGAGGACGCCCGGCAATTGCTCACGTATCCCGAGGATCTGGCGGGCGGCATCATGATTACGGAGTTCTTGTCATACCACATGAATCTGCATGTGAAGGACGTGCTCCAGGATCTCCGGGATAATGCGGATATGTATTCGGATTATGGCGTCCAATACGCGTATGTCATCAACGAGCACGAGCGCTTGGTGGGCGTAATTCGATTGCGGGATTTGATCTTGTCGAAACCCGAAGCGCCGCTCACGAGCGTCATGATACCCAATCCGCTGTATGTCTATGTGGACAGCACGCTGGATGAACTCGACGAGTTTTTCGATCGTTACGCCTTTGTGGGAGTGCCCGTGACGGACCACAACGGGGTGATGGCGGGCGTGGTGCGCCGGGGCGACGCCGAGGAAGCGTATAGTGAGCGGGCCGAGCAGTCGTTGATGCGGTTCGGCGGTATCATCGGCGGCGAGGAATTCCGGAACATGCCTGTCTTTCCGCGTGCTTCGCGGCGTTTGGCGTGGCTGTTGATCAACATGGGCCTGAGCTTATGCGCGGCAAGCGTCATTCTGCAGTTCGAGGACACGATAGCCCGCAAAATCGCACTGGTGTTTTTTATCCCGGTCATCGCCAATATGAGCGGCTGCTGCGGCAACCAGGCGGTGGCGGTCAGCATTCGTGAGCTGGCCATGGGCCTAATCCAACCCCAGGATTACCTGCGCGTGTGGCGAAAAGAGATGCAGGTGGGGCTCATCATCGCCACGGTCATGGGCGCATCGTTAGGAGCCATCGCTTATCTGTTGCACCATAATCCGTTTATAGGCTTGCTCGCTGGGGGCGCGCTGTCCATGAATATTTTCGTCGCTTTGACGGTGGGCGGGCTGATTCCGTTGTTTTGGAAACGACTAGGTTTTGATCCCGCTCTGGCTGCACCGCTCGTAGTTACGACGTTCGGCGACATGTGTGGCTTCTTCCTCGTGCTCTCGATGGCGGCGCTGCTGATTTCCCACGGCCTTATTTAGTGCGGATGCGGCATGTTTCGTTCCACGCTCGCACGCAATTGGGCAGCCACCCGCTCCGGCTCAAGCAACTTGCGCCCTGCCAGCATGTTTAGTTGTTGCTGGCGGTAGCGCACGGATGGAAACGCGCTTGCCACGGATTCCATCGTACGGCGCACGTCCTCGTATGTATCGCACAGATAACCGATATCCCCCATGCGCTCGAAATAATGCCCGGCGTACGGATTGCGCAGGCAAATCACCGGCTTGAGGAATGAAAGCGCGTCGAGAAACGAGGCGCTGGCGGTGAGCTGGTAGAACGCCGGATTACCAGTCCACACCGCATACGCCGTTTCCCGCGCCCGGGAGGCATACGCTGCGGGCGGCAATGGCTCCCGGCCCACTCCCTCGATCAACGATTCAGCATCCGCTGGAATATTTCCCGCGCCCAGATGTCCCACGAGCAAGAAGCGCGCTTCAGCAATCTGCGCGCGCACATCCCTGGCCAGGCGAATGAAGGCGTCGAAGCCTTTTTGCCGGTCTGTGACACCTAAAAAGCCAAAGCATACAGGGGCATTGTCCGGCGGCGATGCAGGCTCCAAGGCCTCCCAAAAATAGGGATGGTCCATCGAATCAAACCACGGCGAGGCCCAGGGAACAACCTCCGCCAAGCGGGCATGGATGGATAGCCCCAAGGCGATATAGCGCAAGGCTTTGGGATGGGGAATGCGCAAGGTTTGCCGCAAGCTCAAGGCCCAGCGCCAAGGCGTTTTTGGCGAGGGTTCGGCCAGATATCCCAGCACGCCGTGCAACACCGCCACGACCGGCGTATTCGTGCGCCGGGCATGCATCAGCATTTTTAACGGCAGCAGGCTCGAACCGGATGCGGCGCAAAGGAGCAGGCAGCGTACGCCAGGGGCCGCCGCCTCATCGAGTGTGCGCCGGTATCCTGCCCATTCCGCACGCATGATGCGCCAGCCGCCGCTTTCGGGCCGAATAGGCGCGGCCTGCCATTGCATCCGGGACGCTTCTTCCGGCCAATGGCGCTCGAATAACCCGCGCACATGGGCGATATGGCCCGGCTCGCCCAGGAACAAACCCTGATCTTCGGGCCATGCCGCCAACGCCGTACGCACCAGGGCCGCGTTGAAAGGCGCATGCACGACGCCCGCGCATAGGGGTTCATGAAAAATGATACGCAACGCTGCGCCTCGCCAAGGACACTTGCAGGTTAATTCTTAAAAAGGTCATCAAAACTCTTCGGATTTCCGCCACCGGCGCTAGACTCTCCAAAGAGCCGGTCAAATTGGCCCTTCGCTTTCGTTTCCGCGTCGGCTTTTCCTTGTTCCTCATGCATATGCTTGAAATCGAACTCGTCGCAGAAATTCGCCCCAGCTCGATCACCCACCCAGTCGGTGTTAGGTATCGCACATTCGTTGTGTTTCGCGGGATCACGGAAACGGCAGTTGAGGCAGCAATGGAGATACGCCGAACACTGCTCACAGAAGTCTTTCACGGCAGGCTGATTCTTGGCGCTTTCCCAAGGATGCCCGCAATTGTGGCAACATTTCATGTTTCGCTTCTCCTGGCGTTCTCAGCTTCCAGACAGGCGCAGGCCAGCCCAATCCACCAGCGCCCAGAGGCCGAACATGCCTATCACCAGCCCCGCGATTCTATTAATCCATACGAGGTGTCCGGAATGAAACCAATGGCTAAAAGAAGATGAAGCAATCGCGAGGGTAATCCACCACACTGCGGAACCTAACATGGCCCCCGCGGCCACAAGAAAGGCTTCGCTAATCCCGCCAGGGGCTGCGGCAAACTGAAAAGCGGAAAATACGGCAAGATACGCGAAAAACGTGAAGGGATTAGCCAGCGTGATGGCGAAAGCCGATGCAAACGCCCCAACGATAGTGCCTGCATCTGATACCGGGCGCTCGCTCTTCCGGGCCTTCGCGTAAAACGTGTCAATACCCACCGCCAGCAATACTAAACCTAGCGCCAATTGTAGCCAGGGGCCGTACTCCGCCAGCAATTGATGGATGTAATGCAGGCCAAAGCCCGCCAGGCACGCATACGCGGTGTCGGCGGCAACGGCCCCCATGCCAGACGCCAGCCCCACCCATTGGCCTTGCGCAAGAGTCCGCCGTATACACAAAACACCCACGGGCCCCACCGGGGCCGCTATGGCGAAGCCCGCTCCAATACCTTTTATAAACACATGCAGCATGTGATATCCCGCGAGTCTATTTTTTAGGAGTCCAACGCCATTAGGAGCAATATTGCTCCATTTCATGTATATCAGTACCTTAAAACTTAGAAGCTGCAAAGAACAACAAGAAGTTGCGGCGCCAATAGTGCCTGCAGACTGTAATTCTCCTAAAATCAATAGCTTAGCCTTGGTGACGGAACTGATAAAACTGCGACAAATACTACATTGTGGCCAAAACCCAAGTCAGAGAACATATTCGCGTTCATTCGCGTCCATTCGCGGTAAAAAAGTGAAGCACTTTGGTTACGGCTCTACTGCGCTGTGTATATTTGTGGTCAGAATTTCCGGATAGCTTCACCACGAAGAGCACGAAGAACACGAAGCAGAAAACGGTATGATCATAACCAATGGCTGCCTCTCGAAACGGTATTCAGCCCATGATATTGTGAGCAGCATCTACAGAAAAACTTCGTGTCCTTCGTATCTCGTGGTGAAATATCCGGATCTTTGGTTGTGGGCAACGCCCACGTCATTGTACATGACTTGAAATCGAGGTTCACGCATTTGTAAGCGGAAAAAACATCGGCTTTCCCCGCCGAGCGTGCAGAAAACCTCGAATGGCGGATCAAATCCTTCCCAACGGTGTTATAGAGGTTCAAGGCCGATATAGGCCATGCTCGCGTCCGTATCACGGCTGGTTTCGAGTGTATAGGTCAGTTCAGAGTTGGCGGCGCGCAGCAATTGGAAAGCCTGCGGCAGATCCAGCTTGCCCCGGCCAAGGCCGAGATGATCATCCAATTCGCCATCGCAATCGTTCATGTGGACATGGGCCAAGTAGGGCTGCAACTCGTCTATCCAGCCCGAAAAATCCAGGCTCGAAAACACCGCAACATGCGCGATATCGATACAGACGCGGAAATACGGCCCGTGCAATCGCTCCATGAGCCGCCGCAGCGGCTCGGGCGAGTGATCGAACATATTCTCCATATAGAGGACGATGCCGCGCCTCGAGGCCTCTTCAATCATGGGCGGCCAGAATTCGAGGCTGCCATCGAGATAGATTTGTGGATATGCGGCGACCTTGATCACGGGATTGTATTGGCTGTGGAAAACCACGTAACGCGCACCGAGGCGTTCTGCAATATCGAGCGACTGGATATATCGCATGCGCGCCACGCGCCGGACCTCAGGGTCGGCGCTGAAATGGCAGGTGTCGATAAACGCGCCATGCGCGCCTATCCGGCCTGGAAAATCATTGAGGCGTTCCGCTAACTGGGAAAGGGCGGGCTCGAAATCACCCGCAAGTGTCTGGGGAAATGAAAAATACTGGATTTCCACGCCCGTGCCGTATGCTTCCGCCAGGCGCAATTCCCGCTCAGGCTCATGGGCCGCCGCCACAAGAATGCGCTCCCGTGGCGCTATGGGCTGGTGATGTGTACGCTCAATTGCCATCGGTATCCTGCTTAAGCTGCCGCCGCTGCACCCGAATTTCTTTACGGAAACGCGATACGGCGCGGTTATGCTCCTCTAGCGTCTTGCTAAAGGTATGCGTGCGCCCATCCGCATTCGATACGAAGTATAAGTAATTCTCACGGGCGGGATCGAGCGCGGCGCGCAAGGCGGCAAGGCCAGGGCTGCATATGGGCCCTGGCGGCAAGCCCGCGTTCTTATACGTATTGTAAGGCGAATCCACTTCCTTATCGGCATCGAGCATGCGCTGGCCGTATTTGTTCAGCGAAAATTGGAGGGTGGAATCCATGCCCAAAGGAATCCCCTTTTTCAATCGATTATAAATGACCGCCGCCACCAGCGGACGTTCTTCATCCACTTTGGCCTCTTCCTCCACCAGCGACGCCACCGCCACCACCGCGTCGCGGTCATAATCCGCGGGCAGAGGATACAAAGCAAGCAGTTCCGCGAATTCGCGTTCGAACTGCGACGCCATGCGCTCGACGGCCTCGCGCGGCGTGGGCTTCTGATCAAAATAATACGTGTCCGGCATCAGAAAGCCTTCGAGGGTAGCCGCGCGGACGCCCATGCGTGTGCGGAGGCCTGGATCAGCGGCAGCTTCCTTGAACGCCTCGGGGTCATCGAAGAGGGCGGCCATCTGGTTGATGCTGAGGCCCTCGGGAACAGTCAACCGGCGTTCCGGCGGAATTCCCCCCGCATCAAAGACGGCGTTTGGCCCCTTGTCCAGCAATTCGAGATATTGCATGGCTGACAGCCCCTTGGGCAGCTCGTATGCGCCATGCTTGATGGTCTTGCCTGTTTTATCGAGATGCATCGCGCCGCGCAGCATGAATTCGTGTTCGATGAGGCCCGCGCTGGATAGTATCTGTCCCGCGCTACGGCCCGTGGCCCCTTCGGGAATCTCAACATGCACCTTTTCACCTGGTGCGCCCGTGCCAGTGATGCGGTCGTAGGCCAGATATCCGAGCACGCCCACACCCGCAGCCGCCAGCGCTGCAATTGCCAGCAAGGCAAGCGCCGTGCGAATCAATACCCGAAGACAACATCCGGCGCGGGAACGCTTGGGCTTTTCTTCGTCCGTTCCGAATATCACCTCGCCGTGTTCGCTGCTCATGTCGAAGGGTATTTCCGCTCGTGGGCCTGCCGGTCCAGATACGCTTGTAGAATCTGCTGCGCCGCCAGCTTATCCACTATTTGCTTGCGCTTCTTGCGGCTCACATCGGCGGCGATCATGCTGCGCTGTACGGAGGCCGTCGTGAAACGTTCATCCTGCATTACAATGGGAATTTCAATGGTGGCGCGCAACTGATCCAGAAAACCAAGCACTTTCTGCGCCTGATGCCCCGCCTTGCCTTCGCGGTCAAGCGGCAAGCCCGCTACGATGCGCACGGCGCGCGTCTCCTCGATAATGGCCCGGATGACCGCGATATCCTTCTCGGGCGTGGACACGGCGATCACTTCGCGCGGCTGGGCCGTGATGCCCAGTCCATCGCTCACGGCGACGCCGATCCGCACATCGCCTATATCTAACCCGATCATCCGGCCTTCCAACATAAAGCGTATCCTGATGTTGTTTCCCCACATGCTTTATTTAGACATGATTAACAAGATTTACAAGATGATAACGAAGATTTTTAATAGCATTCTCATAAGTTCACTCATTCTCATGTGTTTTATTTATGTCATTCATTTATTTCTATTGTAAACCCAATCAATAAAAATCTTGTCCATCTTGTATATCATGTCTAAAAAAACAGCACCTTATAGAATATCTTCCGCGGATTCATATCGGCGGAATTTTCGTTTCACCGTGACGGAAGATCCAAAATTAATGAGCAACCCATTCTCTATTTCCGTCGCGTTCAGATAATTGACTAGTTGGACTTCATGCTCTTTGGCAAGGGATTGCACGGCTTTCAACTCGATAATAAGCCTATCCTCAACAATCAGATCCGCCACAAAATCTCCTACGTTCTTCCCTCGATAGTAAACCGGTATTTCTGCCTGCTGCTTCGCCGACAACCCTATCTCCAACAACTCGATCAACAGCGCATTTTCGTACACTTTCTCTAAAAAACCGGAACCCAGAACATTATGGACCGTGTAGGCGGAACCAATAACCAGCTTGGTCAATTCGTTTACTTCCATCGTTCCGCATCCCTACTTTTTTGGGCATGATTTACAAGATGATAGCAACGATTTTTCATAGCATTCTCATTAGTTCATACATTGTTTTCTTTATTTTAGACATGGATTCTTTCGCATAATAAATCCAATCTAAAAAATCTTGTTCATCTTGTAAATCATGTCTAAAAAAAGGCACAGGCGAGACGCCTCTATTTTTGTGTTACGCCAGCATCCCCCGCACGACCACTTCCACCTGGGCGATGGCTTCGCTCAACTTATCGGGGAGCTTGCCACCCGCTTGCGCCATGTCGGGTTTACCGCCGCCGCCGCCGCCCACGATGGGCGCCAGTTGCTTGACGATATTACCCGCATGCACCCGGCCGACGAGGTCTTTCGATACGGCGGCGCACAACGAGACTTTCCCCTCGGCGGCGCTGCCCAGCACCAGTACGCCTGAACCTAGCTTATCGCGCAGGTTGTCCATGACCATGCGCAGCCCCGCCGCGTCCTGGCCATCCACTTCACAGGCCAGCAGCTTCACGCCTTCGAGGTCCACCACTTTGGACATATAATCCACCGAACCGCCGGTGGCGGCGGCCTGTTTCCATTTAGCGACTTCCCGGTTCAGGCGCTTGAGCTCGTCCTGCATGGCTTGCACGCGCGCCTCGATATCATCCGGGCTTGCGTTCATCAGCCGCGCCGCCGCTGTTAGACGCCGTTCGCGTTCCTGCACGGCGTCCACTGCGGATTCGCCGCACACCGCCTCGATGCGCCGCACGCCCGCCGAAATGGACGACTCGCTCAAAACCGTGAAATAGCCGATCACGCCGGTGCGCGCCACATGCGTGCCGCCGCACAGCTCCATGCTGATGCCATCGACTTTCACGACGCGCACCACATCCTCGTATTTCTCACCGAACAGCGCCATCGCGCCCGCCTCGCGGGCCTTATCCAGCGGCATGCTTTCAATATCCACCGGGGAATCCGTGCGGATGAACTGGTTCACCATGCGCTCGATATCGCGCAAGCGTTCCGCGTCCACGCCCTCGAAATGGGTGAAATCGAAACGGAGCCGGTCCGGCCCGACATGCGAGCCTGCCTGCTGCACATGATCGCCCAGGATATCCTGGAGCGCCGCCTGGAGCAGGTGGGTCGCCGTATGATGGCCCTGCGTAGCCTCGCGGGCCGCCGTGTCCACTTGGGCTTCGATGGCATCACCCACTTGGAGCGCGCCGGTGGTGATACGGGCGAGATGAATCACCATCTTGCCCGCGAATTTTTTTGCGACGGAGATATGGGCGCAGCCGTCTTTGGATTCAAACGTGCCTACATCGCCTACTTGTCCGCCAGACTCGGCGTAGAACGGCGTCTTATCGAGGACGATCTCACCTTCTTCGCCTTCCGCCAGCTTGCCAACCCGCTGGCCGTTGCGAATAATCGCCGCGATGCGCGATTCGGCGTTCAAGGCGTCGTACCCCACAAACTCGGTATCGCCCACTTCGCCGCGCACAACACCGTAGACCGGCGCGATGCCCGATTCACCCGAACCCGCCCAGGCGCTTCGAGCCTTCTCGCGCTGGCGCGTCATGGCCGCCTGGAATCCTTCCCGGTCCACCGCCAGGCCGCGATCCTCGGCGATGTCCGTAGCCAAATCGAGAGGGAAGCCAAAGGTGTCGTGAAGGCGGAACAATTCTTCGCCGGGAACGGTCTTCCCGCCGCCCATCTTGGTGAAAATCTCTTCGAGCAGATCCATGCCGCGCGCCAAGGTGCTTTGGAACCGCTGCTCCTCCGTGAGGACGATCTTTTCAATCTGATGCTGGCGCTCGCACAATTCGGGATAATGGTGGCCCATCAATTCGACCACCGTCGCGCACACTTGGTGCAGGAACGGCTTTTCGAGTCCGATCTCACGGCCAAACCGCGCCGCCCGGCGCAGCAAGCGCCGCTCGACATAGCCCCGGCCGTCATTGGCGGGCAGCACGCCGTCTGCAATCATGAAGGACAGGGACCGCACATGGTCGGCAATGACTCGGTACGGCACGGGATTTTTCTTGTAGGGTATTTTGGAAAGGGCCTGCGTCGCCTCGATAATGGGGAAAATCCCGTCCGTATCAAATACCGTATCGACGCCTTGCAGGAGCGCCGCCATGCGTTCAAGGCCCATGCCGGTGTCGATGCCGCGATTCTTGAGGGGCGGGCGCGAGCCATCGGCCTGTTGGTCGAATTGCGGAAACACCAAATTCCAAAACTCAATAAAGCGCTCTTTGTCATTCTCTTCGAGCGTGCCGTTCGGATCAATGTGCGCGCCCCGGTCGAGATGCAATTCCGAACAAGGGCCGCACGCCCCCGTATCGCCCGCCGGGCCCCAGAAATTGTCTTTCACGCCCATGCGCACAATGCGCGACTCAGAAACGCCGATCTCTTTCGCCCAAATATCATGGGCTTCGTCGTCATCCGTAAACACGGACACCCAGATTTGCTCGGGCTTGAAGCCGATCACCCGCGTGCTGAATTCCCACGCCCACGTGATGGCCTCGCGTTTGAAGTAATCGCCGAACGAGAAATTGCCCAGCATCTCGAAAAACGTCAGGTGCCGCGAGGTTTTGCCCACTTCATCCAGATCATTCGCCTTTCCGCCCGCCCGCAGGCATTTCTGCGAGGTCGTGGCGCGGCGGTAGGGCACGGGCACCTGGCCCGTATAATACGGCTTGAACTGCACCATCCCCGCACTGGAGAACAACAGCGTCGGGTCATTGCTCGGAACTATCTTGTCGCTGCGTTCGACCACATGGCCGCGCTGGCGGAAGAACTCGAGATACTGCGAACGGATGTCATCACTTTTCACGAAACTTCTCCATTTTCTTTCTCATCCAATGAACGGCTATATTGCCAAAGGATGGCCATGAGGTGCAAATAGGGTTTAGGGTCTTGGGTTTAGGGTCTTGGGTTTGGGGGTATTGAGTGAGGTATTGAGTGGCTCAAGATTGTATGCAACAGGCCCCATCTTTTTAGCCTGCTTGAGTAGGTTCTTTTTGGCATCCGGCTTCAGTTGGTGTGTTCTGATGGTAAGGACTATTTAAGTAGTGCTCTTTAACGTGTCTTCTCGAAACGCTTTAGCATCAGGCGCTCAAGCTGAAGCACATCGAAAAACCACGTTAAAACACGCCGCCCGGCTCCCTGTGAGGGAATCCGGGCGGCGTGTGTATAAACAAATGACCTATTCTTCGCTGGATGGTAATTCGTAGGCGCTTTGCGACTTGGACGAAACGGTCAGCAACCGCCCGGCCACCGGCCCAGTAGACTCGATAACAGCGCTGCCCACGCCGCCCAATGTCATATCAGGCACGGCGGCAGCTCCGCCTTCCACGGCCGGATCATTACGCGTCGGCCGCCAGGATATGTTCGCGTTGCCCGCAAGCACATAAGTATTGTTCGCGGGAGTGCGGTCGGTTCCCGCGCCATTAGCATACCGGATGGTGAGCGTCACGGGTTCCGCCGTGAGGTTTTTTATCCCGATAAAGGACGCCGCATTTGTCACGGGCGGATACGCGCCATCGGCTGGGGCGTTGTCCTGGAAGAAGGGGGCGACTACTGTCTTTGCGCCTTCAGCGCTTCGAAGGGTATAGGCGCTCATCGAGCCATTCGTTGCTATCGTGAGCAAGCGGCCCGCGATAGGCCCGGTTGCAGTGATAACCGCGCTGCCGCCCACGCCAGCCGCCATGTCGGGCACATTCACTGCAACGCCTTCAAGCAATGGAGCATTCTTGCTTGGACGCCACGATACCGCGCCGTTCGCCGCCAGCACGTACGTGTTTACGGCAGGCGTTACATCCAGATTGCTTATATTGGCATACCGGATGGTGAGTGTCACGGGTTCGGCCGAAAGGTTCTTCACCCCAATATACGTGGCGTCGCCTGAACTCGGAATGAGCTTGCCTTCCACCGGGGCGTTGTCCATGAAGAACGGAACCACGAGGTCTTCCGAGCCTTCTCCACTCATCGTATAGGCATATTGCGCCCCAGTCGAGGCCATGCACAACACGCGGCCCGCAAGATACTTGCCTCCCGTGACCACCGCGCTGCCTACGCCGCCGGACATCATATTGGGCACTGCCGCGCCATGGCCCTCGAGATTCGGATCATCTTTTCCTGGCCGCCATGAAATGCCCAGCCAGCTTCCCAGTGTGAAGCAATTCTCTTCCGGCGTTTGATCTACACTAGCCGAATTCGAGTACCACACCCGAAGCTGCGCTTCCATGTCCGAGCTGTCCATATTCAACACGCCAAGGTAAGTGGACATGCCTGTACCGGGGAACACCGTGCCGTTGGTGGGTGATGAATCCATGAAGAACGGCGCCACCACTTGTTCCGAGCCTTCAATACCCGGCAAGGTATAGGCGCTTTCCGAGCCATTGGCCGACACAAAGAGCATGCGCCCCGCCACGGGGCCTGTCGACCACACCAAGGCGCTTCCAATAAACTCTTCCGTCATGTCGGGAATGGCGGCCGCGACGCCTTCAATGTTTGCATCCTGGCGGCATGGCCTCCACGAAAGCCCCTCATATGCATTCAACACATAGGTGTTGGCTTCTGGCGTGCGGTCTTCTCCATTTTGATTCGTGTAGTGAATCGTCAGCGTATTCGGTTCGCCGGAAAGGTTTTTCACTCCAATAAACGACTGGTTGCCCCGGCTGCCGGGTACGCGGCCTTCCGCAGGCGCATTGTCTTGGAAAAACGGCACACAGACGCCATAGGCGCGGACGCCTTCAAAGTCTACACCTTCCTCATCCGATTCAAGCGGGGCAAACTGCTCCAATTCCGGCTCGAATCGATACCCGCGCAATACGGCTTTGACCTCATAATTGCCCGGTTCGAGATCGGTGAAGGCATATGCGCCTTCTTCATCTGGCGCAACCTCCGCATCCTTGTCGCCCGACAGGACCACCTTGGCTGCGGCCACATCGCCGCCATCCGTCAGGCTTACAATCCCTCGAATGGCATAGGTCGCGAAGGCTTCAAAATCTTGGCCGAGCTCGTCCTGTGCGAGCGGCGCATACGACCGCAATTCCGGTGTGAAAGAATGATTTTCCAGGCTGGGTGTAAGCGTGTAATCGCCTGTAGGGACATTGTTAAAGACAAATACGCCCTCTCCGGTCGTGGCGTACACCTGGTCCGCGCCGTCTGTTTGGCGGAGAGTCATCGTGACACCGGCAAGCCCCGCGCCATCCTTCAACACGTGTCCCGTGATGCTGTGCAGGTTATTGCCCTGGAAATCCTGGCCTGTCTGGCTTGCGGCAAGCCCTTCATAACACCGCTGCTCTGGCGTGAAGGTGCAGCCCGCCATCGTGGGTGTTACCGTGTAATTCCCAGCGGGAAGCTGCTCGAAAACATATGCGCCCGATGCATCTGGATACACGGTGCGAGCGGCGTCGCCGGTGAGCGCCAGCGCCACTTGCGCCACATCGCCGCCGTCTGACAAAACCACCGTTCCGCTTATGCTATACACTTCCTGCGCTTCGAAATTCTGATCCGTCTGATCCGCCAGCAGCGGCGCATATGCCCGTTGCTCCGGCGTAAAGACATGGCTGGCTTTGGCCGGTGCAAGGGTGTATTCCGCAGTGGGCAGGCTCTCGAACACATACACGCCATTTTGCCCCGTCGTATAGACACGATCCGCGGCCCCGGTTTGCTTAAGGGTCATCACCACCCCGGAAAGCCCTGCGCTATCTTTGGCCACTTTTCCCGTGATCTGATGCAACGCATCTCCCACAAAATCCTGGCCGCTTTGGTCCGCGGCCAAATCCGTATACGTTTTTGACGCAGGCGTAAACACAGCACCAGTAAGCTTGGGCTTAATGACATATCCACCAGCGGCCAGGTTAGTGAAGGCATATGCGCCAGTGGAGTCGGGATAAACCGTTTGTGACGCATCTCCCGATAACACCATCTCCACTTGGGTCACATCCCCGCCCTCAAGTGATACATTCCCGCTAATTGTATACGCCTTCGATGCCGTAAAATTTTGATTTGTCTGGCTTTGAGCCAGTGGCGCATAGCTTATCTGGGCGGGCTTAAACGCATGCTTCGCCAAACTCGGGGTGAGCGTGTAGTTGGCGGAAGCGATGCCCGTGAATTGATACGAACCATCGGTGCTCGTGGTGTATACCTGATCCGCCGCCCCCGTCCGGCTCAGCGTCATGGTGACGCCGCTCAATCCTGCTCCATCAAGCTGCACCCGCCCGCTCAATGCAAGACCCGTTGCATGCGCCTCCAGGCCCGGCGATGCAATAAAAATAACAAGCGAAGCCATCAACCAAAATGACTTTCCATACTCCACCGCCCCAAACAATCTTGCTGGCTTTGTACAACGCATAGTGTTTCCCTCTTCTTTTAGGCTCGCTAAAGCCTTGTTCCGCATAGCCGCACCTCAAATAAACTTCATCTAGACTCCCGAGAAGCACGACTACCCCGGCATGCAATCAAGAAAAACCATCATCCCCACCCAAACGGGTTTGTACCATATGGAATCCCGTTTATGCCAATAAGATTACGAAATTTTAATTTTGCTTATTCAATATAGATTTACACTTTTGAGTATACAGCGGATATATATTGACGAAATATTGTAAAATAATTTAATAATAAATATGTTAATTTGGTATTTAATGCGGGCATATGATAAGAACAAACGAGGCAAAGCCATCTGAGACCTTGCCTCACGTGTCATTACACTGTTTTGTTTGCAGAGAAAGTGATACTCACCGGGAAGACGATATAAATCCTTTTGGCGCGCCAGCGGGCGGCAATGTCTCATTCAGAATGGCCTCCGCTCGTTTCGCACGGTAGGTGCGGAGTTGTTCGCGCAACTCGGGACGGCTGTTGCCCAGGATGGCCGCCGCCAGCAGCGCGGCATTAGTGGCCCCCGCACGGCCAATGGCCAGCGTGCCCACGGGGATGCCGCCCGGCATTTGCACGGTGGACAACAGTGAATCGAGCCCTTGGAGTTTGCTCTCGATGGGCACGCCCAGCACGGGGCGGAGGGTGTGCGCGGCGATGACCCCCGCGAGGTGGGCCGCGCCGCCCGCGCCCGCGATGAACACTTCGCATCCACGCGCTTCCGCATCCGCTACGAAGGTAAACAACGCCTCGGGCGTGCGATGGGCCGACAGCACGCGGCATTCATGGGGCACGCCGAATTCGGACAACACCTCTGAAGCCGGGCTCATGGTCTCCCAATCCGATTTGCTTCCCATGATGACCGCCACCAGCAGTTTGGATTCTTCTTGCATCATATGCTCCTTGATTTGTCAATAAAAACCCCGCTTCAACCTGCTCCCGTAGCATGGGCGTCCCGCCCATGAAACATTGGCTCTAGCACATTTTTCATGGGCGGGACGCCCATGCTACGTTAAGACATCCAATAACAAAACAGCGCCGCAGGTATCCGCATGCACTGCGTGGCCAGTTTTTCCTTTGATGCCCGGCCCGGCCCGGGGAGAGCCGCGGGGCCGAAATCATCGAGCCTGCGCGTGATGACGTAGGCCATCGGCACTTGCTTATCCGCGCAAAACCGGCGCAGGCCGGCCAATGCGGCGGGGTCGAGGCCATTGTCGCCTTCGACGACATGGAAGGGCCTGCTTTTTCCCGCACCGCCCGTGGCGATGAAGCTGACATGCTCGCCCGTGCGCAGCCGCCAATACGAATAAGCAGGCCCGCCCCAGGCGTCCCGCGCATACAAGTGCTTGAAAACGCAAGACTCAGCGGCCCCGAGCATGCGGGCGTCATCCTCGAGCGCCTCGCGGCCCCGGGCATGCATGGCAAATCCGAGAGCCGGATCAGACAGGCATATTTTCATATGCCCGCGCAGCACTTCGCTGCCGTAACCGAACTGGGGCGTCTGGCAGATCAAATGAGCCGACGCCAGCAGCTCCAGATGCTTGCGCACCGTATTTTTGGAAACGCCCAGCCGTTCGCTTAATTCCAGGATATCCACGGGCTCTCCATCGTGGGCGCACAGCTCTAGGTATAAGTGTTCGAGTTCGGCGATGCTCCGCACGCCGTATATCGCCGCAAGATCGCCCTTGAGTATGCGGTCGATAATCACCCCGCGCAGATCCGCCTGTACGGACGCCAATTCGCGCTGGAAACTCACGCCTGGGAAACCGCCTCGAAGGAGGTAATCGTGGAATTGCGCCGCCAGCGGATAGGCCGCCACCGCCACCGCCTCGAACGCGCCCGCGTCCCAAGCAAAGAGTTCCCGCAGATTTTGCCCAGAAGGCAGCCCCCGGGGCAGGGCATTTTGCAGGCGCAGATAGTCCGCGAACAAGAGCGAGGATATGCGCAAAACCGGCCATGGCGATTCCGCATTCGCTTTTTCAGCGGGTGGCAACACGGACGCCGCCGCGATGATGCGGCATTTAAGCCCCGCCCGGGCATGATGCGCAAGCCAGGCCTCCCAGTTTTTCGCATACTCGATTTCATCCAGCAGCAAATACAGCGTATCGCCCGCCTTGGGCGTGGCGGCGGACCATGCCCGCATGATGGCCTCGAGCCCCGCAAGCTTGAAAAGGGGGTGCTCGATGGGCGCATACAGGACATATAACGGAGGGGCCCCACTCTTGAGGAGTTCCGCCGCCAGTTGCTGGAGCAGCGTGGTTTTACCCGCGCCGCGCGGGCCGCTTAATAAAAGCACCGGCGGCCCGTCTTGGGCGTAGACGCGCTCCCATAACGTTTGAAACACGCTGCGACGCGCCGCAGGCAGTGCAGCCGGATATCCGCCGCTCCACCATGGATTAAAACGGCGCAAGAGGGCCATGATCGCCGCATCTGTGAATGGCGTGGAAGCCACGAAACGTTTACTCCATTTTCAATGTTTCTCAAGATAGCGGATGGTCTATCACATCCCGCCTCCATCCGCACCGTTCTTATAACCGAGTGCGCGTGCGGCTTCAAGCGCGGCAGTTTCCCTTGGGCTGTTATTTGGTGTATTTTCAACCGGTCGAGCTTTTTTGTCAAAAGAGCTGAATTTTGTACGGATGGAAGATATGCTACTCCATATAAGCGATGATCCCGCCGCCGAAATGGCCTTGCGTTTTACAGAATTCGCAAGCCGGGGCGATACATGCACGGTCGCGGTGTCTGGCGGCCGGACGCCCGCCACGTTCTATTCCCTCCTTGCGGCGGAATATCGAGCGCGCATACCCTGGAATGCATTATCGTTTTACCAGGTGGATGAACGCTGTGTTTCCCCCTCGGATCCTCGATCTAACTGGAGGATGCTCCTCCATGAATTGCTGGCGCATGTGCCTCCCGTAAAGGCGTTCCGGATGGAGGCAGAACGCGAAAGGGCTGCGGAGGATTATGAACAGCTTTTGCGCGCTAAGCTGCTTATGAACGCCGCAGGCATGCCGGTCTTTGATCTCGTACTCCTGGGCATGGGCGCGGATGGGCATACGGCTTCCCTATTCCCTGGAACGCACGCGCTTGGGGAAACCCAGCGGCTAGCCGTGCGCAATGAGGCTCCCCAGCTCGAGCCGCCCCGGATTACGCTGACATTTCCCGTATTGAATGCGGCCAAGCGCAAATGGTTCTTGGTTAGCGGAGCCGATAAAGCCCCCGCATTCGCGGAGGCCCGGCGCGGCCATCTGCCTGCGGGGCAGATACATGGCGCTGAGTGGTTCGTGGGGCGTGAAGTCGTGCAGCCGTAGGTCGTTATAACAGAAAAGGCAAGGCCGAATTTTCTAGTCCGCCTTGCCTTTTTATCTGTTTCGACCGTCTCTCTTAAAATAAGACGCTTCTTCTAATTTTCAATTATCTCTGGAAAACCGCCACAAATATCGCCCGATAAGACAGGCATATACCAATCAATCATCATCGGACCCAAATCACGTCCAAAAATCATCTCGATATACCACTCGCCCTCGTCTTTCTTGACCTCGGTGGGTACAAATTTCTCAAGGGCGATGCAGTCTTCCCACCCTTGCACTCCCGCGGCAAAAGATTCAATAGTAAGGCTGCCATCATTTATATAGGGATTGAGGGCCATAGGGAAGAAATCCGCGAATGCCCCCCGTACATAACGCACGGGATTCCCATTGTTTTCTATCACCAGGGGGTCCGTGGCGTCGGTAATTGTGCGCGGAGTTAAGTCCAAGTGGACAAATGGATACGCTACATACAGCGTCTCTGTCGTATTGGTCGCGGGAGTCGTCAGTTCCGGCAGGGCGCGGATCACATCCAGGCTTAATGTATAATACATTACGCCATCTTGATAGAAGAAATAGTAGGCTTGGAAGTTCTCATTCTCCAACGACAAACTATCTCTATTTTCCACGAGCCACACGGAATGGTTATTCACCACGCCTTTAGACATAATCTTAAATTGTGTTGACATGCCTTCGTTGGCGACATATTCTTCTGCTGTAACCTCGGAATTAGCTGAGTTGCAGCCATAGATCCAGCTATTGCCAATATCCGCTGGCAGATAATTAAATAGGCTGTAGCTAATTCCTGTGCAAGGGCAGGCTGTCAGCAAAAACCAACACCCTACGATGCAAAAAAGAGGCACATACCGGCGTAACTGCTTACCCATTTCTTCTCCTCCCATTAATTCGCGAGCCTGCCGCCCACCCGAAAAGAAGCTCCCCGTGAGCCAATAGGCCCATATCCTATAGTTGAAACTGTATGCACGCTTACTCTAGATCGTTTATGCGAATAAGGCAATAGAACTTTTCCCGAATTAGCCTCAAGAGGCGCAAAAGACGCAAGAACAATTCATTTTTGTATCTTTTACGTCTTTTGTGGCTCATTCTCATAAAATGTGGGGGATGGCGTTTCAGATATGCCCTGCCTTTTTTCCGGATGCGGTGGTATTGGAGGATTTGCATTGCACTCATAAACACAAGGTATCCTGTTTGAGCGGATATGAATGCATCATAAAGCACAATAAAATGATGTCGATTAAGGCGGATTTCTCAATTCATATAAAAATACGGTACACTCATCTTAGAACATTGAGCAGCCTGAACTATATGGTGGGCGGAAATCCCTAAGAGCTGGCCTAACATTCAAACGCCGCAATGTTTGCGGAATCCTGTTCCGCGCAAAGCGGCCTTTCGTAAGAGAGGCGAATAATGGCTGTAGTCCATTATCCAAAGAAACGGAAAATCTTGCTCGCTGAAGATAATGAAGTGAACATATTCCTGTTCACCGAATATCTAGAAATTGGCGAATATCAGGTTTTAGTGGCGCGTAATGGAGCGGAGGCCGTCTCTCTCACCCAATCGGAACGTCCCGAGCTCGTCATCATGGATATTCGAATGCCGGTCATGAATGGCCTGGAGGCGGCAAAACGCATTCGCTCCATGGAGGAATTCGAGAATCTTCCCCTTGTGGCTCTCACGGCCAGCATAGATCCTGATGAAGCAGATGCATGCCAAAAGGCCGGTTTTAACGCCTTCCTCAACAAACCGATTGGCCCAAAGGAGCTGTTAGCCGCTCTTGTCCGTTTTTGGAATGAACCAGAGGCGAAAGCATAAACGATTCAGCGGTGAAGAACCGCTTTTTTTTCGCGTAGAAGCAGTTGAATGAGTTGAGGATGCGCCGGTGCGGGGAGTTTTTTCTTCGCATCGGCGCTTTTTTTTGTTGACTTCTGGTACGGAAGTATATATACTTCCGTACATGGAAGGGAAACCTGTCACGAACTCGGCGGGACGCAAGGTCCAGGCGCGCCTGGCGCGTCTGGGGCCCTTTCTTCCCGCCACGCTCACCATCACCCGCAGCCGCTGCGGGAACCCGCGCTGCCGGTGCGTCCAGGAAGGGCCGATCCATGAAACGGCCCTGCTGACGTGGAAGGAGGGCGGGAAGACCCGCACCCTCCACGTGCCCCGTGAATTGCGCCGCGAAGTGGCGCAATGGATTGAGGAATGGAAAAAGCTCAAGAAGCTCGTCGAGGCCATGGGCGCGGCCCAACGGCAGTTCCTGCAAACCCGCAAGAAGAGCATCCGGAAATCATCCGGGCCTTCTTGAGGACGTTCACCCACTTCTTTGGCCCGGTGCGCAAGCGCTTTGCGGGCTTGCCCGATCCCCGCAAACCCGAGCAAGCCGGCGACGTGGACTACAGTGTCGCGTCGCTGGTGTTCTTGGGAGTGCTGATGTTCGCATGCCGGCTCGGGGCGCGCCGGCAAGTCCGCCTGCAGTTGTACACGACGTTCATGGTCCATCTGTACAAGGTCTTGTTTGACGTGGACAGCGTGCCGCATGGCGATACGATGAACGGGGTATTTCGCGGTTTGCCGTTCGAGGCGGTCCAGGAACTCGTTTCCGGCATGACGCAGACGCTCATCGACAAGAAGGTGTTGTACCCCCACCGCCTGTTCGGGCGCTACTACGTGGCGGCCATCGACGCCACGGGGACACGCAGTTATGATCATCGCCACTGCGCCCATTGCCTCACGCGCAAGCACAAGAGCGGCAAGATCACCTACTACCATCCCGTGCTGGAGTCCAAGATCGTCACGCCAAACGGGTGGGTCTTTTCGCTCATGACGGAGTTCATTGAGAATCCAGAGAAAGACCTGGCGAAAAGCGAGCAACAACGCAAGCAGGATTGCGAGACCAAAGCCTTCTACCGGCTGGCCCCACGCCTGCATGCCCGATTCCCCCGCTTGCCGCTGCTGTTGGCGATGGACGGCCTGTACGCCACGGGACCGGTGTTTCGGCTGTGCCAGCAATATGGCTGGAAGTTCATGATTACGCTCACGGACGGCCAATTGGCCACCGTGAACGAAGAATTCGAGAGCCTCGCGGCCGCGACGCCCGAAAACCAGCTTACGTGGCGTTGCGGCAACAAGAAGGAAATCCACCAGCAGTTTCGCTGGGTCAACGACATCCCCTACCGCGATTCCGAGCGGCGTGAACACATCCTGTCCGTGCTCGAATGCGTGGACACCCGCCCGGACGCGGAAGGCATGATAAAGAAAACCAAGTTCAAATGGGTGACCAACGTATCCGTATCCGCGCACAATGCGGCCGCCTTGGCCAATGAAGGAGGACGCTTACGCTGGAAGATTGAAAATGAAGCATTCAACGTGCAGAAAAACGGCGGCTACAACCTCGAACACGCCTATACCCAAAACGAACAGGCCAGCAAGATCTACTACCTCTTGATGCAGATAGCCCATCTGCTCATGCAACTCCTGGAGGATGGCAGCCTTCTGGCCGCCCACTTTCCAAAAGGCTTTGGCTCCGCCAGAAACCTTGCCCATCGCCTCCTCGAAGCCCTGCGCAACGCCACCCTGTCCCGCGAACAATATGACGCCCTCTGCACCGAGGCCATCCAGATCCGCTTCAGTTCCGCATAGGGCGCCCGCGCGTTCCCGGTTGCGCCGCCGCCCTACACGTCTCGCCCATCCATTCACCGGCTTTACGCACAGCCGCTGCCCCTCCTGTCGCCTGTCGGCCTCGCCACCCCCCGTCTAACCCGCATCACCTCAACGCCTGACCCTGGGGCGCCGCTATTCTTCACCGCTGGAATGGATGTGTCTCGATTGATCCTTAAGGACTAAGCGTATTATCATTCCTCATTCGAAGCTGTCTATCCATCAAGGGTGGAATCATGCCTTGTGGAAGGATATGTATATCAGAAGGAGTCGATCCGTGGCACAAGCAAATGCGGCGATACAAGCGTATCTGAAATCCGTAGACCCGGCGCATGTGGATGCCGGTTTTTTGGCGTATCTGTCCAATCTCAGCGTCGTGGCCCAAACGGCCCCATCGGTCGCCAAGTCCATCGTGAGCGAACTCGCGGATCAACGCTCGAATCTGAAACTTATCGCGAGCGAGAATTATTGCTCACTCGCCACGCAGCTCGCCATGGGCAATCTGCTCACGGATAAGTACGCGGAAGGCTACGCGGGCCACCGTTTTTACGCGGGCTGCCACAATGTCGACGACATCGAGGCCTATGCCTGCGAAACGGCGTGCAAGCTGTTCGGATGCGACCACGCCTATGTCCAGCCACACAGCGGCGCGGACGCCAATCTCATCGCCTATTGGGCCATCCTCCAGACGCGCGTCGAGACGCCTGAACTGGCGCGGATGGAGGTGAAAGACGTGTCCAAAATGGCGCGCGAGGACTGGAACGCCCTGCGCGCGAAGATGGGCAACCAGCGTTTGTTGGGCATGGATTATTACTCGGGCGGCCACTTGACCCATGGCTACCGGCATAACATCTCGGCGATGATGTTCGACTCATATAATTACGGTGTGAACCGCGAGACGGGCTTGCTCGATTACGATGAACTCGAACGCATGGCTATCGAGCTCAAACCGCTCATCCTCCTCGCGGGGTATAGCGCCTATCCGCGCGCCATCAGCTTCCGCCGCCTACGCGAGATCGCGGACAAGGCAGGCTCGGTCCTCATGGTCGATATGGCCCACTTCGCGGGCCTCGTGGCGGGAGGCGTCTTCGAGGGCGACCTCAACCCCGTGGCGCATGCGCATGTCGTCACCAGCACGACCCATAAAACCTTGCGCGGGCCGCGCGGCGGCATTGTGCTCTGCACGGAGGAATTCGCGGAATCCGTGAACAAGGGATGCCCGCTCGTCATCGGCGGGCCGCTGCCTCATGTCATGGCGGCGAAAGCCATCACGCTCACGGAAGCCAGCACGCCGGCCTTTAAGGAATACGCCCATCGCATCGCGGCCAATGCCCGCATACTGGCCCAAGCCTGCATGGACGAAGGCCTGCCCATCGCCACCGGCGGTACGGACAACCACCTGATGCTGATCAATGTGACCGGCTTCGGCCTCACCGGCCGCCAGGCGGAGAGCGCCTTGCGCGAGTGCGGCATCACCCTCAACCGCAATTCGCTGCCGTATGACGCCAATGGCCCGTGGTACACGAGCGGCCTGCGCATCGGCACGCCCGCCGTCACGACGCTGGGCATGGGCGAACCGGAAATGAAAGAAATCGCCGCGATACTGAAGCTCGTTCTTGCGAACACGAAACCGGAAGTGGTCGAATCGGGCCCCAACGCAGGCCAAACCAGCAAAGCCAAGTACGCAGTGAATCCGAAAGCGCATGAAGAAGCGCGCACCCGCGTGCGCGCGCTTCTAGGACGTTTCCCGGTATACCCGGAACTCGACCTCGAATTTCTGCGCACCTATTTTACTTCCGTCCAATAAATGGGAGTAAAGCATGTTTAAGAGCTGGGTTTTCATTGCCGCAGCTACAATCCTTCTTTTGGGGGCAGTTGCCGCGCCTTGGGCGGTTCAAGGTTCCCATGGGATTGCGCTTTCGGGGTTCTATCTCATAGCCTTAATCTTCATTGCTTGTTGGGCCAAAAAATACAAGGAGCGCACAGGCGAAGGGCAAGGCCGCGTTGATTCTTGGTGGAGCACACGGACCGGTGTGGTGGTCCAATTGATATTGCTGGCGCTCGCGGTAGTCATTGGATTTCTTCCCGCAATGGGAAGATAGTTCTTGAAGGATTGTGTCTATCGAGTTTTGTTTATTGCCTTGCACCGGTATCGATATTCTATATAGCGACCGGCGCCCTCGCCGGTCATTCTTCACCACTCGGCTAAAGCATTACGAATCGCGGAGAAGAGAAAAAGCCTATGCCACACAATTCCCGTAGCATGGGCGTCCCGCCCATGCGCATGGCCGGGACGGCCATGCTACGGGCGTTTGCAGGCATGATACGCTTCATATAACGTGTTACAATGAGGCGGAGCGAGCAAGCGTCCGTCCAGTTAGCATGAATTCGAGGTATCATGAGACAAGCATTCGCCAAGCTTCTAAAGCAGTTTCGCAAGACCACGCCCAAGGGCGATATCGAGTTGATCCGCAAGGCGTACCGGGTGGCCAACGAGGCCCATGCGGGGCAAACCCGCATTTCCGGCGAGCCATATATCATGCACTGCATCGAAGTGGCCCAAATCTTGGCGCAGTTGCGGCTCGATACCACCACCATCGCAGCGGGCCTGCTGCATGACACCATCGAAGACACTTCCTGGAAGCGCGAGCAATTGGTGCAGGAGTTTGGCGAGGAGATCGCCCGGCTGGTGGACTCGATGACGAAGATCAGCGCCTTGAGTTTCCCGAAAGAGATTACGAGCCAGGAAGCCAAACAGGCGGTGAATCTGCGAAAAATGCTCGTGGCCACGGCGCAGGATGTGCGGGTGATTCTGATTAAGCTCGCGGACCGGTTGCATAACATGCGCACCATCGACGTGTTGCCGGAAGACAAGCGCAAGCGCATTTCCCGCGAGACGCTCGATATCTATGCCCCGCTGGCCCACCGCCTCGGTATTGCCCGGTGGAAATGGGAACTCGAGGACCATGCGTTTCACCAGCTCCATCCGGGGGAATATAAGAACATCGCAGCACGCGTGGCCATGAAGCGGCGCGAGCGCGAGATCTGGCTTGCTGACACCTGCCGGTTTCTCGAAGAACGCTTGTCCGAGGCGGAGGTGGATGCGCGCGTCATAGGCCGCCCGAAACACCTGTATAGCATCTACCAGAAGATGATCCAGCAGGGCAAAGACTTTGATCAAGTGATGGATGTCCTCGCGGTGCGGATCATCACGCAGACCGTGAGCGGCTGCTACAACGCCTTGGGCGTGGTCCACCGGCTCTGGCCCCCCGTGCCAGGCCGTTTCAAAGACTATATCGCCATGCCGAAAATTAATATGTACCAATCCATCCACACGACGGTCATGCGCGATAACGGGCTGCCCCTCGAAGTGCAGATTCGCACCGAAGAAATGGACCGCACCGCCCGCGAGGGCATTTCGGCCCACTGGGTCTATAAAGAAGGCCACAAACAAGACCCGAAACTCGAACGCCAGCTTAAATGGCTCCGGCAAATGTATGAGTGGCTGCAAGACGCCCATACGCCGGACGAGTTCGTGGACAACGTGCGGCGCGATGTCGAGGAGTCGGATGTCTATGTGTTCACGCCCAAGGGCGAGGTGAAAGAATTGCCCAGCGGCGCGACGCCCCTCGATTTCGCTTACCTCATCCACTCGGATATAGGCCATCATTGCATCGGTGCGCGCGTCAATAGCCGCATGGTGCCGCTACGCTACAATTTGCAGACCGGCGATGTGGTCGAGATCTTGACCTCGAAGAATCAAACGCCCCATCTCGATTGGCTGGACATCGTGGTGAGCGGAAAGGCGCGCACGCGCATCCGGCAACGCTTGCGCGAATTGGGCGCACTCGAGCCCTTGGATGGCCAAATCCGCCGACACGCCGCGGATGCCGTCGCCGTGGCGGAACCGCGCCAAAAGGTCCGCCATGATGTGGACGATGAAACGCGCGAGAAGATGATTCTCATCGACGGAGGTGGAGGCGTCGCCGTATCGTTCGCGAAATGCTGCAATCCCATGCCCGGCCAGCCAGTCATTGGATATGCCACCAGGGGAACTGGCATTACCATCCATCAAGCGGACTGCAAGAACTTTTCTGTATCGAAGCGCGACCCCAATCGGATGATCCAAGCCTCTTGGGCCGGTGAAGGGCACTTGGTGGCGGCGTTGCGGGTCTGCGTCACGCAACGGCCCAATATGCTGGCCGATATCACCAACGCCATGCGGCCCATGAACTTATGCATCATTCAAGCCCAATTCGCCCAAGAAGAAAACGGCAAGAGCTGCTTCGATTTTACATTCGAAGCGACGGACCGGGACAGCGTCGAGCGTGTGAAGCGGACCCTCAGCACGGTGACGGGGGTTTCCGGCGTCAGTGCGATTACCCCTAAAAGGCTGGCTTCGGCAGCCAATTGAGAACCAGACTTCAGTAGACACTCCAGACGAGTGTAATCATGGCTGGCGTTCAGTCGTCTTGTCCCGGGGAGAAATGGGACCCATCGTCTGCCTTTCTCACGTCTCGTATCCTCGCACTAGCGGCGCCCGCGTTCTACTATCTCCTATGGACCACCGGACCGCGTCATCGAATCACGCGACCGCCCGCCTCCGCATTCGATGAGCGTGAACGACCGTATCCGATGGCCTATTCGTGCCGGAATATGTATTACTCGAAATATCGGCTCATGTAATAACGATTCGATGGCTGATCAAGGAAATTCCTTAGATGAAAGGTGAACGCATCCGAATTTGGATAATCCTCTTTTAGCTGGTCGAATGATTCTAGAGCGTCACCAACTCGTCCGAGAGCCCAAAGAGATTCGCCTCGAGACATCAGAAGACTTGGCGGGAACCACATTTCCTCTTCAGGAAGCGCTTCTTTCTGATTCAATAAAGCTTCGCTCTTATCAAACCATTCTAGCGCTCGGTTATAGTCAATTGCCGATCCTTGGAATGTCAATCCCTCACTATGCCCACTTCTCAGACAATAAAGGAGTTCCGCACCAGCGGTGAAGGCGCCCACTTCCGGATCGTTCTGGTGCTCTGCAAAAGCAGCGTCCTCAATGTTGTCGAGCACTCGCTGAAGCAATTTTACGTACTCTTCTGGATAGTACTCGAAAGGCGTCAATTCAGCCGCGTTCCGATAGTAAGCAGCGGCCGTTCGGCTCTGGAGACCTCCGGCTTCGGAGTCTCGCCATCGCACTGCATTCCGTTCGCACTGCTCGGCCTTGGCCAACAACTGCGTTTTGTTAAGAGTCAGAAGGTTCCGCTGGAATCCACTCGTTAGTTTCTTAGCGGCTTCCTTGCGTGTGTAGTTCGTCTTGAAAAGATGCAGTATACGATCGCTCGCGTTTTTCACTGCACGGTCGACGGACTCGCCATATCCTTGCACTTCGTCCGAACCAGACTCTGATATCCTGTCCGATGAAACAGAGGGACTCTCTACGGCTGCCTGCGCCACATTGGCCATACTATTGGGTATTCCTGGCGACAGAACAGCAGGCTGCGGCTCATGTCTTGCCGTTAACTGCCATACGGCAATAACGCCAAGAAGTACAAACGCTACCACAACTGCGAATTTCAATTGTCGGCGGGCGTGCCTCATTGACATCTCCGCTCCTTTCCGTCGCAAGCAATAGCGCAGGCAGCCTCATTTCTTGATGGAGAAATTTTCGCTTCAATTATACACCCACAGGATGCGTTCGTATAGAATAGAAGGTGACATTGGAGAAACTCGACAAATGCGCCAAACTTAAGGAGCGCGCCATGCAATCACTCAGCGTAGTGCAAATGCGCGAGGCGGACCGGCGGTGCATTGAGGAACTCGGCATTCCCGGCGCGGTGTTGATGCATAATGCGGGAGCCGCTGTGTTTCGCGCGATCACCCAAGGCCCCGTGGGCGTGGTATGCGGCAAGGGCAATAATGGCGGCGACGGGTATGTCGTGGCGCGGCTGGCGCTTCTCGCAGGCCTTGAAACGCACGCGGTGTTAACTGCAACACCCGAAGAAGTGCGAGGCGATGCCGCCATATTCCTGAATGCCTACCGGCGGCTGGGCGGCAAACTCACCTGCGCATCCACCGAAGCGGAAGCCGCGCGGGCCGTGCGAGGCCTGGCGGGGTGCGCCGTGCTGGTGGACGCCCTTCTCGGCACCGGAATCCAAGGCGAGGTGCGCGGCGTCGCCCGGGCCGCGATAAACGCCTGGCCGGATTTGCCCACCATCGCCGTGGATGTGCCTTCCGGCCTGGACGCCGATACGGGGCGGCCTTGCGGTTGCTGCGTGCGCGCATGGCGCACCATCACGTTCCAATTCAAGAAGCGAGGCTTCGATAAGCCGGACGCCCTCGATTACCTGGGCCAGCTCGAGATCGCGGACATCGGCATACCCGATGTTTGTGCGGATGATGAAGCCTGGCGGAAGCTTAGAGCGGAGTGGCGGACATGAGGGCATTCATTGCTATCGAGCTGCCAGATACGATCAAGGCCGCTTTGCATGAACTCATTGGGCGGCTGCGCGAAGCCGAGGCGCGCGTCTCTTGGGTGCGGCCCGAGCATATGCATTTGACCTTGCGCTTTCTGGGCGAAATCACCCCTGCGGACGCGCTCCGCCTAGAGGAACTACTGGCGCTGCGATATCAGGGAATGAAGCATTTCGAATTGCAGGTATGCGGCACGGGCGCGTTTCCGAATATTCATCGGCCTAGCGTTATCTGGGCGGGAATCACGGGAAGCGGCAATGCGCTCGATGCCGTGCAGGCGATTGCGGAAGAAGAAGCATGCGCCCTGGGGCTTCCCCGGGAGCGCCGCCCGTTCACTCCCCATCTGACTCTTGCGCGGATCAAAGAAGCGGAATACGGGAAACGGCTTATGCCCTATCTATCGCGCGAGCGCGATTTCGAGGGGGGTGCATTCCCGGTGGCGGGTGTGTCATTATTCTCGAGTGAATTAACGCCGCAGGGGCCTATTCACCGCCGCCTGCGGGAGTTTCTCTTTTCCTGATAGCACAAAGAATAGCGGGGTTTGGTTCGGATGAGTTATTTAAGCACGCAAATCGTGCGCACCGTATTATGGGATGCGATGACCTTATACATGCTTTGCATCTTGATTCGGTGGGTGGGGCCTTATCTGGATGTGAATATCCAGCATGGCCGGCTGCGGTTCATCACGGCAGCCGTTGATCCGCTCATCCAGCGCTTGCGCCGCCTGCTGCCTTCCATGGGCCCCATGGATTTCGGTCCGTTGGCGGCGCTGCTGCTGGTATGGCTGATGCGTGAAATTTTCGTGGGCGCAATGCCGCCCGTTCGGTAGCGCGCATGCCTGCTCCAAACGGATATTCGCCTTGCCCAGATGACGGGGCTTTCCACGCAGAACGCGAGCGCATGATCTTGAACCAGCTCATCGCGCGAGGCGTTTCCGATCCCCGGGTGCTGGATGTGATGCGGCGGGTGCCGCGCCATGCTTTCGTGCCCGCGCCGCTTCGCGCAGCAGCCTATGAAGACCGCCCCTTGCGCATCGGCTCAGGCCAGACCATCTCGCAGCCCTACATGGTGGCCGCCATGACAGAACTGCTACGCGTCGAGCCGGATAGCCTGGTGCTCGAGATTGGAACCGGCTCGGGATATCAAAGCGCCATCCTATCGCTTCTGGCCCGGCATGTCGTCACTATGGAGCGTATCGATGCGCTAGCGAAGGAAGCCGCCGGGCGCTTGTCGTCGCTTGGTTACCACAATGTCACGGTGCTCACGGGGGACGGCACGCTCGGCGCTCCGGACGAGGCGCTATACGACGCCATCGTCGTAACCGCAGGAGCGCCGCATGTGCCCCTGGCCTTGAAAGAACAGCTTGCTCCTGGCGCACGCCTCGTATGCCCCGTAGGCTCGGAACGCATGCAAAAACTCATCATCATCACGCGGACGCCTGGCCATTTTTTGGAAGAGCAAGGCTTTGCTTGCACCTTCGTTCCCCTCATCGGGTACGATGGATGGAAAGCATAGGCTTCCGTACGCCGACGGCAACACCCCTATTGCCTCGGAACGGAAACAGCACGCCTTATTTCTTGTTGTTTTTCGCCAATTGGTAAGGGCGCGCGCCGGATTCTATGGCTTTGGATACGTCCGCCCGCACTTCCTGCGCTGTAAGCCCCGAGGCGACACATTCCGCCACGGCGCCAGCCAGATGCTCGCGAACCATTTTTAGCGTCTGCTCATGGGCGATCTTTGGCGCTTTTTCCGTTACGATCACGCCCACCCCACGGCGCGCATTCACGAACTGAAGCAATTCCAGATCGCGGTATGCCTTGGTGACGGTGTTGGGATTCACATCCAGCATGGCGGACATTTCCCGTACGGAGGGGAGGCAATCGCCCGGCTTGAGTTTTCCAGATGCAATGGCGAATTGAATTTGATTTTCGATCTGGACATACACGGAAACTGGCCCTATGGTGTTGGCGTAGTATTCAACTTTATTAGCCATTTCTCGATCTCCTTATTGTCGCGTTATGTTCCCAGTACCCATCTCTCCCATAACTTCCTTGTTTGATTCTATCACAGTACATTATCTGGCACAATAGCCATCATTGGAAAATGCTGATTCATGATAACCGCCAGGAACGCTCGAGGGCCATCGCGAGGGTGGGCCGCATATGCTATACTGTGCTTGAAATAGCGGCGCGTTTTCGGATGTGGGGGTCAGTGTGGTGGAACCGGCAATACTGAGCGCCATTCGGGATTTGATTCGCATCCAGTCTGGCGTGCTTATCACGATTGACAAATTAGCCGCCATGTCTTCCCGCCTCGAACGGGTGGCGTGCCGTTATGGGCTATCGTCGCCATCGGAGCTCCCCGAACGATTGCAACAAGAACAGCGCGGAGAATTGCTGCAAAACGTCGTGGAAGCGCTGGCTTCCCAAGAAACCCCATTTTTCCGCGATTGGCATCCATTCGAAGCGTTGCGAAAATATATTTTCCCAAGCCTGATAGAAACACGGCGCACCGAACAGCGCCTTTCGATTTGGTGCGCATCCAACTCGGCCGGCCAAGAAACGTACAGCATCGCCATGGTCTTATACGAGTATTTTCCGGAATTGGCCAACTGGGATATCTCCTTTTTAGCGACCGGCATCTCAAGGGAAATTGTCCAACGGGCGGAAGCCGGGTGGTATACCAGCGAAGAAGCCGCCCACGGCGTGCCTGAGCCATTTCTGGCGCGGTATTTCGACCGCGAGCAATCCTTGTGGCGTATCAAGAAGGAAATACGGGAACGGATAACCTTCCAGCAAATGAATCCCGCTCGAGATTGGCCGGACCTAAAAAACGCCGGCCTTGTTTTCATGCGGAATCTACTCACCTACTATGACATGGATACGAAGCGCACGGTGCTGGGGCGGCTCCGCGAGACCCTTGCGCCCGATGGCTATCTCTTTTTAGGCGCCGCGGAAAGCACAAGGAATCTTGACAAGGCTTTCGAGCCTATACTGGCGAGCAACGCCACTTGTTACCGGCTATCCCGCCAAGAAGAGCCTTGACAGAATACTGGCAATCACTTGTGTTGCGTTTTTACATCAAGCAAGCAGCGGTTTGTCGCATCCCGGCGGCGGAGCATGCTATTCTCTTCACGGCAAGCATAGGCAAAGAACCTCAGCAGCATGCTGGACGAGAGCACATGTACCGTCAGAATTTCTATACGTATCAACCACAGCCAGCATATCAATACCCGCGTGTCACACGTGCGGTGCAGCGCATCATTTTATTGAACGTGCTCGTGTTTGCAGTCCAGTTGCTGTCAGACGCGCCTATGCTGTATGTGGCCGCCATGGTAAAGGCCTGGATTCCCGGGTGGGCGGTCCGGCCTGCGGAATTTGCCGGTTTGCCGGGGGGGCTGCTCACATCGGTTTTGGCTTTTGATCCGGCCCGTTTCATCCAAGGTGCGCTATGGACTCCCGTTACCTATGTCTTTCTCCATGTGGGATTGATGCACCTGTTTCAGAACATGCTCTTTCTTTATTTTTTCGGGCCGGAGGTGGAACGCGTGCTGGGCACGCGCCAATTTTACCGTTTCTTCATCTTCTGCGGCGCTTTGGGCGTTTTCGCGACATTTATCCCAATGGCTCTTGGCTTCGGCAATCCACTGGTGCTGGGAGCCAGCGGTGCCGTGCTGGGAGTTTTGGTCGCTTTCGCCATGATCAATCCCGAGCGGGAGATCTTTTTGTTTCCCCTCCCTATTCCTATCAACGCCCGGGCGCTTGTCGCCATCGTGGTGGCGTATAACCTGGTATCGGCGCTTCTAATCGGCAGCAACCTGTCCGTGGCCACCCATTTCGGCGGCATGCTGGCCGGATATCTGTATATGAAGTGGGCTCCTGATGTCCGCCGGATGTGGAGCCAGATGTTCAAGCAATCCCCCCGCACACGAAAGGGGGATATCGGCGACGCCATAGACAACATATTCAAGTTTGAGGATGAGAAAAAACAGCGGCGGCGGTAGAACATCGTGGCACCGCGCCGTAAAGGAGAGAGCCGGGTATGTTAGGAGGGCTGTCATGGCAGGAACTGCTCGTACTGGCTGGAATCATCCTGCTCCTGAGCGGCTTCGGCGTGTGGCCGCAAGTCATTCGAGGGATTCGGCAGCTTCGCGGAGAAACAATCGGCGAATGCCAGCCTCCTCCGCCCGCCCCAGATGAAACCGCTATCTCGCTATGCTGCCAAATGCTCGGGATATCTCCTTCAGCGTCCTGGCAAGAGATCGAACGCGCATACCGGGCCAAGGCCAGAATTCACCACCCTGATCACGGAGGAGACGGCGACACCATGCGTGCGCTGAACGAGGCCTATGCGTTGTTGAAGCGCTCACGGCTGCGCCATACGCATTCGCAGCGAGTATCGTAGCCATTCATACACCCATCCGCTTCACGTTATGAAAAAAGTGACACGGCAGTTGCAGAGGCAGTCCTTCTAAACAGCATATGCAAGAGCGACACGATTTTATGTTAAATGGGCATCTAGCTACGTGAACTACATATCGAAACAAGTGGACAGCAGGCGGGCAGGATTGAGTATGGCGGATGAATGGATGCATGTCATGGATGATGAAGGTGAAACGCCAGTGACTCGCGCGGTTTTGTGTTCAGACATGGCCATTCTGCAGATGCTTAACATGCTCACCCATGAAAAAGATGGCATAGGGCATCCAGGCCGGGAAGAATTCTGGCGCTGCATCCGCGATTCCAATGTACGGCGGGTGCGTGAGCTTATCGAAGAGGGGATAAGCCCGCAAGAAGAAGACGAGAATGGCTTGTCTCCATTGCATTACGCGGCGTTGACCGGCTGCTTGGATATGGCGAAGCTGCTCGTGAATCGGGGAGCGGATGTGAATGCGGCGCTTCCTGAATTCGGCGGGCTTACTCCATTTATGCTGGCGCGCAAGATGGGCTATCGGGACGTAGACACCCATCTCGCGGAGCACGGCGGCACTACGTAAGCTCCGCCCATCCCAAGATTCATGCAACATGCGCCATTCTCATTCCGCACGCACGAACCGGCAGACGGTTTCCACATGGGGCGTATTCGGAAACATGTCCACGGCGGTAAGGGTGTCGATTCGCCAGCCGCTGGCGCAGAGCGCCCGCGCATCACGGGCTTGTGTAGCTGGATCACACGATACATATACGATAACGCCCGAATGGCGTGCGCAGAGCGCCTCGATGATCTCTTTCGCTCCCGTCCGCGGCGGATCAAGGAGCACGGCGTCCCACGATTCCCGCGCGAGGGCCTGTAAAAACATGTCCTCCCCCCCTTGCACATATTCGCCCGCACCCACGGCGGCGGCGGCCCCCACGGCGGCATGGTTGTGGTCAATGCCCAGCACACGCGATTTCTCCACGAGGCCCAGTGATAAGTTCCCATTGCCGCAATACAGATCAAGCACGCTCGATGCGCCGCCTACCGCCTCGTGCGCGATACGGACCAGCATGCGGTTGAGCAGCAGACTCGATTGGGCGAAAGCGCCGTTTACGATGGGCGCGCCATCGAACATAAATCGCGCCCGGGCTTCTGGGGCGCGCCCAGGGCCATCCACTTGCTGGAAAAAACCGCGCAAAAGCCTCGGGGCCAAGCGCGTCCAAGCCATCACTTCCTCGCCATCCGGATTCACCGTAATCTCGACCGCATCGCGCAGTTTCTTCTCCCGCAAACGCGTAAACGCCGCGTTGAGTTTGGGATGGCATAAGGCACACGAGTCCATGGGCGCGACCGTATGGCTGCCGCTGGCGTAGAATCCCCAGTTCACGCCATCGCCGTGAAATTCCGCCCGCGTGCGGTAGCCGAGCCGCAAATCAGGCTCTTCCGCCCAGCCGGGTTCAACTGCCAGCCCGCCAATGCGCGCGAATACATCCGACACGATGCGGCGCTTCCATTCCTCTTGGGCAGGATAGGCGAAATGAAGCCAGGAACAGCCGCCGCATGCGCCGAAGGCGCTGCATGTGGGAGATATGCGATGGGGCGATGGTTCGAGGATGGACGCGATGGAAGCCCATAATACACCTTTTGATTTACGGTCGATGCGCACGGAAAGGCGTTCTCCGGGCAATCCGCCATCCACGAAACACACTTGCCCATCTATACGCCCCACACCGCGCCCGCCATGGGCCATGGAAACGATCTCAACCTCCTGCAACGCCATCCTTAGGCTCCTCTAGCCGCCATCAAGAAAAATACTCGGTAACTTAATGCGGCATGAATTCATTCAAACGCACAATGCGTCCTGACTGGGATTTGACTCGTTAATGCCAACTGGAATCGTTTTGTCTTTGTAAATCACGAATGGACACGATGGTGGGCCAATCGCCAAAAATCTGGTGGGTATTATAGAGAGATATTCTCAGATTAGCTAGGCGTCCGTACAGGCAATTACATTGAAAAATTCGTAACAATTTAGCCAAGTGGTGAAGAATGACCGGCGAGGGCGTCAGTCGTCATATGCGGAATGATCCATCAACACCGGTCCAAGGCAATAAACAAGGCTGCCAAAGATCAGATGCTACTTCAATCGGCTAAAATGTTACCGGTTTTTACATAGCATTTTGGTCGATGAATCCTTTGAACGGTGGGGCAAGCTCCACCCTAGTTATCTAAATTTTATGTCATCTAAATTTTAGTGTATTTAGTGTATTTAGTGCTCTATAATCCAGATCTTTGGTTGCGGCCATGACGCACCATGCGTTTCAATGCCGTTATCAAAACAGGTTTCCTGTCTTCGTCTTTATCATGTATTTTATCGTATTTTCCCTGGAAGAGCCCAATGCATTTACGGTATCATCACGCCTTATTGCATCCTGCGGAACCAAAATCGATTAACAAGAGGTTTATTATGGCTGACGAGAGAAAAATCATCCTTTCCGGCATACGCCCGACAGGGCGGCTGCATTATGGCAATTATTTTGGTGCGATCCAGCATTTCGTCCAGCGCCAGGAGCAGGGCGATCGATGCTATTACTTTATTGCGGATTATCACGCATTAACCACGATCTCCGAGCCTACCAATTTCTACCAGCAGACCATTGATATGCTGCGCACCTATGTGGCCTGCGGGCTCGATCCGAGTCAATCCGTGATCTACCGCCAAAGCGACTTGCCATGCACGGCGGAGCTGAGCCTTCTTCTAGGCATGGTGACCAATATCGGCCATCTCGAGCGCGGCACGACCTACAAAGACAAGATGAACAAGCTTGAACAGCGCGAAGGCATGGAGGGCAACCCACTTTCGTACGGCCTGCTCGGTTATCCGGTGCTCATGGCGGCGGACATCTTGATCGTGAAGGCCGACATTGTCCCCGTAGGCGACGACCAGCGCCAGCATGTGGAAATGGCCATGGACATCGCACAGAAGTTTAACAGCCGTTTCGGTGAAACGCTTAAAGTGCCCGCGCCCGTTTCGCGCAACGCGTTGCGCCTGCCCGGCCTTGATGGCGCGGCAAAAATGGGTAAAAGCGATCATAACACCCTCGATCTGCTGGATGACCCCAAGGCCGTCCTCAAGAAACTCAAGAGCGTGCCCACCACTACGGACCCCGCGCCTCTCGATACGGAGAGCGACGATCCGGATGTGATCATCCCGAAGATGCCCGCCAGCGTAGGCGCTTTGTATCGTTTGCTCCATCTTCTTGCACCGGCTGAGGTATACCTTGATTTCGTTGGAAAATACCGCCGGGGCGAGAAGTTCTACGGCACGCTCAAGACCACATTGGCGGAGCATGTGAACGCGTTCAACGCTCCTATTATCGAACGGTTTAATGCGCCCGACAACGATGAAGCGGCCGTGCGTGAATTCTTGTGCGAAAACGCCAAAAGAGTGACGCCCGTGGCCCTTGATACAGTCGAGGCATGCCGCATGGCCATCGGTATCGGCCGGAGCATATATCGGGCGTAACCGCCACTATGCGCAGTAAGCGAACGAAATGGCGCATGCCCAATTGTCCTGAAATGCAGACAATTGGGCATGCGCCATTTTGGGCTGTATGAGCAGCAATAATTGATTTGAGCCGTATTTATTATGAGTATTTATTATGAGTGGTAAAGTGGAGCCGCTATTGTCCGTGCGTGAAGGCGATACCATCGCTGGTGCCGTCAAGCACCGGCTGCTAAATTTAGGCCCGGATGTCATAGATGTGCTGGTGCATATAGAACCGTTTGAGCACACGGATGGAGCCGCGACGTAACGTTACGGGCAAAAGGGCGGCAAACGCCAAATGAAGCCTATTGTTCGAGTGCGAGCTCTTCGGCGATGCGCTGGGCTTTGATCTTCATCAGACGGCTTGTCGTCGAGCGTTCCATCTCATCCAGTTTGCTGGTAATGTACTTGATCGTTTCCTGCATACGCGGGATGAAGGTATGCTCGAGGGCATTCACGCGGCGGCGGGTCTGCTCGATTTCTTTGGCCATCCGCCGCACGGTTTCCTCGAGCTCCGTCATCTTCAAGAGTTTTGGGAGGAATCGCTTCAGGCCAGTGATGGCTTGATCGAGTTCTTGCGTGGTGTGAACCAAAGAGTAGCCGCCGCCAGCCTCGCCAAAAGTGGCTTCTAACTGCGGTATGACGACACTCATAATACGGCGGGGCTTCATGGTAAGCGATAGTTCTTGGCGCGTAGATTCCAGGGCGCTCTCGGTGATCTGGCGGGACGAGGTGATTTCCGCTAACGCAAACAAACGCAACACCGCTGGAAGCTCGCGGTCCACCTCGACGCGATAGGCTTTGTATTCATGGGCGATTTGGATGAACTCCTTCATGAGCCCATCCAGCTTGTCCTTGAGGAGCTTGTGGCCGCGCACGGCCACGGCCTGCCGCTTGCGCAGGCGCAGCAATTCCATTCGCGTCGGATTAACCGCTAGCCGCATCGTTGCGTTTCCTATCGCCTTACTTGAAAAGGCTTATTACTGTCAACTAGGCAGCTTCATTTCAGTGACTCCGCCAGAAAGTGCGTTTTCAAACACCACTTTCGGAAGACCTTTTCCGCCTAGCTGTGCGTTTGCGTTCAACAATTCTATGCCATATACTTCGCCATCAGGCGCTATATCCACATTCAACTCATCGCTAATATGAAGGGTTTCGATTTCAACCTCGGCTTCGCGAAACCGGATATAGGCGATGTTGGCTGTTGGATCATATGTTAGTCGCATGGCTTGCCTCACAAATGGAAACGGACTATTACCGTCAAAACTAACCAACCCTGCTCAGACTCGACTGCTATCGCTTCCACTTGCTTAAAATTATACCACTTTCCTTTCCAAAAATTATTACACCCAAAGGTGTGGTGAAAAGCCACCCGCCCAAATTTAGCAGGGAATTGTTCACCATTTTTGACGGTTAACTCAATCTCCTCCACCGTAGCTCCGCGTTCATGCGCCCGCTCTATAGCATGTGGATGAAGTAGTATGTCCATTACTTCTTCGGCAAATACTTCTCGATATATTCATCCCGGATGCGCTTGAGTTCGCCTCGAGGCAGCATCGCCAGCAACTCCCAGGAGATCGCCAAGCTCTCTTCTATTGTACGATTCTCGTTTTCGCCTTGCCGGACGAAGCGGTCCTCGAAGGCGTCGGCGAATTTTACGAACAATAGATCCGCTTCACTCAGGGCCGATTCTCCCAGCACCACGGCCAGCTCTTTCGAGTTTTTACCACGGGCATAAGCGGAATAAAGCTGGTTCATGACATCCGCGTGGTCTTCGCGTGTCTTGCCCTTGCCAATACCCTTGTCCTTGAGGCGTGACAGCGACGGGAGCACGTCCACGGGCGGATAGATGCCTTGGGCGTGAAGGCTGCGGTTGATGATGATCTGCCCCTCGGTGATGTAACCCGTAAGGTCCGGGATCGGATGCGTTTTGTCGTCTTCCGGCATGGTCAGCACGGGGATCTGGGTGATAGAGCCTTCACGGCCTTTAATGCGCCCCGCACGTTCGTAGAGGGTTGAAAGGTCGGTGTACAAATAACCGGGATATCCGCGCCGGCCAGGCACCTCTTTGCGTGCAGCCGAAATCTCGCGCAACGCCTCGCAGTAGTTGGTCAAGTCCGTCATGATCACGAGCACGTGCATGCCTTTTTCATATGCCAGGTATTCGGCGGCGGTGAGGGCCATGCGCGGGACCGCGATACGTTCCGTGGGCGGATCATCGGCGAGATTCATGAAGAGCACCGAGCGCTCGATGGCGCCTGTACGGCGGAAGTCGGCGATGAAGAACTCCGCTTCCTCGAACGTGATGCCCATGGCGGCGAAAATCACGGCGAACTTTTCGCCCGTTTTAAGCACGGACGCCTGCCGGGCGATTTGGGCGGCGATGCGCGAATGCGGAAGGCCGGACGCCGAGAAAATAGGCAATTTCTGGCCACGCACGAGCGTGTTCAGCAAATCGATGGTCGATATGCCTGTCTGGATGAACTCGTTCGGATAATCCCGCGCGAAGGGATTCATGGGATTGCCGTTGATATTGAGATATTTCTCCGGGATGATGGCCGGGCCGTCGTCGATGGGACGGCCGAATCCGTCGAACACACGGCCGAGAAGGTCACTAGAAACACCAAGCTCAATGCCTTTTCCTAGAAACTTGACCTTAATATCCCGAAGGGCGAGGCCGCTCGTGCCTTCGAAAACCTGCACCATGGCCTTATCGCCGTTGACCTCGAGTACACGCCCGCGGCGCACCGTGCCGTCGTCCAAGGCGATATCCGTCAGTTCGCCGTAGGTGACTCCTTCGACGCCTTCAACGAGCATCAAAGGCCCGATGATCTGCCGTACGGTCCGGTATTCTTTCATCACTGTCGCCATGTTATGCACCTCTACGTGAAGATATTTTTCTGTACCAAGCTTAATTATGGCTTCTGTTATCCGCAATCTGATTCAAATTGATGTACAGGCGTTTAGGAATAAAATCTACCGCAAATGGCCTGAAATCTCATCTCGTAATGTTTCGATAAAACGTTTCGTATCGGCTTGCCAGTTTGCTACTTGTTCAGGCTCCAAGTCCATCATATCCACATAATCGCTTTGATGCCGGCGTTTCATCATCAAGCTAAAGTGCTTGCCTAAAGCCACAGGCAAACGGCCTGTGGCAATCCAATGCCGGTTAAAAAGGGCTTCTACTCCACTGTGTTTTGATGCCTGCATGTTTTCAATAAGCAATAACGCAGTCACCATATAAAAGCAAGCATAATACAAGCGATTGACCGCACTGTGAAGAAAGCCCTTTTTGATGCCTTCTTCGCCCATGGCCAGCGCTTCCGCCGCCATCTGCATACGATATTGGATATAAGTCTGAATTTCCTCATTCACAATTGCACGCCATCACGCTCAATCGATACATGCAAAGGCAGTTGCGGATGTTCAAACCAGTGCGCCTTTGTAAAAAAAACGGTCGAAAGCACCACATTGTGCTCTAGCTCAAAATAATATACCACCTCTTGTACGGTGTCTTTTTGGTCATATTTAAGTGATTCGTCCGTTAATATGAGGAGATCGTAATCCGATTCTGGCCGTCGATCTCCCCGGGCCACGCTCCCATACAAAAACACAGTGGCATTTGGAAGCTTCTGCTGGATAACGTTTTTCACTTCATGCAGAAGCGCTCGATCTGAATCAGAGATTACCGCTGTTTCTTCGAGTGTTTTCATGCAAGCCTTTTTTTTTACGATCTGGGCAGCGCCGCGATGGATTCCGTGATGCGCTGCTCAATCGCCGCGAATTGCTCTAGGCCGTCTTCAGGGATCAACTTCGCTTTGGCGATAGCTTCCAGCTCGTTTAGGTTTAGCAAGTGATGAAGCGTCACACCTTCTTGAAGCGCTGGGCGCACGGCGTCGAAATAATGCAAAATCAGCGATAACATGCGGAATTGCTTCGGGTGCGACGTATAGGTATCGCGCTCGTCGAAGGCGTTCTGATGCAGAAAGTCTTCACGAATCATCTTAGCGGCCTGCATCAAGAGGCGGTCTTCATGGGCCAGCGCGTCCATGCCAACCAACCGGACCAGTTCATCCAGTTCGGCTTCACGCTGGAGGAGCCCCATGGCCCGCAGGCGTACGCTGGACCATTTTGGATCGACGGTTTCATTGGCGCGCGCATCCACGGTTTCTTGATATAAGCTGTATGAAGTGAGCCAATTGATGGCCGGGAAATGGCGCGCGAAGGCCAAATTGGCATCCAAGCCCCAGAACACTTTCACCACGCGCAACGTCGCCTGCACGACGGGCTCCGATAGGTCGCCACCCGGAGGCGACACCGCGCCGATAAGAGAAAGCGAGCCTTTACGCTCTTCGGAACCCAGGCACACGACGGAACCGGAACGTTCATAGAAACTGGCGATACGCGAACCTAGATAGGCAGGATAGCCTTCTTCGCCGGGCATTTCCTCGAGGCGGCCCGAGATCTCGCGCATGGCTTCCGCCCAGCGGCTGGTCGAGTCGGCCATCAACGCCACCGAGTAGCCCATGTCGCGGAAGTATTCCGCGATGCAAATGCCCGTAAACACGCTCGCTTCGCGCGCGGCCACCGGCATGTTTGAGGTATTCGCCACCAGTACGGTGCGCTCCATGAGGGGTTCGCCCGACTGGGGATCTTTGAGGTGCGGGAATTCCATGAGCACGTCGGTCATTTCATTGCCGCGCTCGCCGCAGCCTACATATACAATAATCTGCGCATCCGCCCATTTGGCGAGCTGATGCTGAACGACCGTCTTTCCGCTGCCGAAGGGGCCGGGAACACACGCCGTGCCGCCCTTCGTGAGCGGGAAGAACATATCAATTACCCGCTGGCCGGTGGTGAGGAACTCGGTCGGCGGCAATTTCCGGCGTACAGGGCGTGAAAGTCGTACGGGCCAGCGCTGCACCATCGTGAGCGATAGCGGCCCCGAGGAAGTTTCAAGCACCGCGACTTCCGTCTCCACATTTCCCGTGACTGGCGCAATACGGGTGACCGTTCCGCCTTTTTCCGCGGGAACCATGATTTTATGGACGACGATCTTGCTTTCTTGAACGGTTCCCAGCACATCGCCAGGCGAAACCGTATCGCCGGTTTTGACGCATGGGATAAACTCCCATTGGGCGGTGCGATCAAGCGCCGGACGCGCCGCGCCACGCTCGATGAAATCGCCAAAATCACGCGCCAAAGCGTCCAGCGGCCGCTGCACGCCGTCATAGATCGAACGGATCAGGCCCGGCCCGAGCTCGACGCTCAACGGCTCGCCCGTCCGCCAGACGGGCTGGCCTGGGCCGATGCCTTCGGTCTCCTCGTAGACCTGGATCGAGTACTCATCTCCCCGGATCTCGATGATTTCACCGAACAGGCGCGCTTCACCCACACGGACCATTTCGTACATGCGGGCACCCGCAAGCCCCCGCGCCACCACGAGGGGTCCGGACACTTTCACCACTTGACCTTGACTACCGTCCATGTTTATGGGCCCTTGTTGTTGCTTAGTCCTCGTTGCGCGCGCCGAGGATGTCCACACCCATGGACCGCTCGACGGCTTTGCGCATCGCTTCGAAACTAGTATGGCGGCTTCCCGCATGGTTGGGAATCACCGTAAGCAGCGCGGAGCTCCGTTCACGGAATTCATTAATCGCTGATTCCGCTTCAATCGCCAGCTCTTCCGTGACAAGCACCAGCGCCACGTCATGCTCCCGGGACAATTCTCCCAGTTCGCGCGATAACACCTGCGCATTGGAAACCGGGATAATCTCAAACCCCGCGCCTTTAAATCCTAAGACTTCGTGCTTCTCGCCAATGGCCACTGCTCTAGACATGGCGCTCCCTCAATTGGCGTAGCAAGATCGCCGGTTCGATTTGGCTGAGGCGTCCCGATACCGCCACCCGGATATTCTGAATCTCACGGGCGAATGCGGCTAGGAAAGCGACGACCCTTTCGGGTCCAGCCGTTTGAAACGCGCCCGGCTCAAGCAGGCGCATCAGGTAATTAGAGGCCAGCACCTCGAAACGCGACGGTTGTTCATCTTCGGGAGCATCGAGCGATTCGCCGAATAGATCACCCAATTCGCCTGGAATCACGGCAGGCCACGCCTGCACGTCCGCCAGCCCCGCCAATTCGGATAAAACCGCCCCCACATCGCCAACCGGCAGAAAATACTGCTGAAATACAGAAAGCGGCCGCTGCTGCCGTACAGCGCGCCAATACACCAGCACGGAGCGCACTAATACCCGCTCCTCCGCATAAAGCGAAATCAAGGGAGAGTTCAATTCAGCCGCCAAAGACAGGAAATGGCGCAGATACGCCCCATCCAACAGCACATCCATCAAAGCAGGTTCGAGGTCGCCCATTTCACATAAGACGCCTCCACCCGCTTCCCGCACCGGCAGCGGTAAAACGCCCCGCTCTCCCTTCTCCACCGCATCAAGCAGCTCTTCCGGGAAAAAAGTGCATGGAAAAACGATATCCGATTGGCCTGCAAGGGCGTTTTTCAAATTGAGGTAATCCCACCCCAGCATAAACAAGTCTGCTGGAATGGTCGAGGGGCATTCTTCCCGGATCGATTGGACTAAATCGCGAAAGCAGCGATCCGCAAGAGCGCTGAATTCCGTGAATGGGGCTGCCGCGTCTATATAATCGCGCAGAAAGGTATCTTGCAGATGGGGGAGAATATCCTCCACCTTTTCCTGCCCAATGAGCATGGTGCAGAACCCATCATCGAGGAGGCGTCCTTCAAGGACGCTAATCCGCCCGCAGACGAAGCCCCATTTAGGCTGTTGGCGCAGCTTGGGTAACACGGTTACGCCCCCGGCTCATTCGGTGAACAAGGAAGCCGCGATACTGGGTGACAGCTCATGCCGCACCCCTTCGAGCACCTTGTCCAACGTTTGATCCACTTCAAAACCTTCACCTACAAAAATAAATCCGCCGCGTTCCGGCAACGGATGCGCTTCATCCATCGCTAATTGCGCGGATGCGCTCCGGCTTTTATTCATTTCTTGCAGCATGGCGGAAAACAAGGCCGCTTCGGATGGATGGACGCGGACCTTCCCGCTTGCATCTTCCAGGCAACTCTCCAGCCATCGGCGCATGCTTTTGCCATATTCTGAGGATGGCAACGCTAAAATAGCTGTACGCGCCTTGTCGAAAACGCTATTCAATACGGCATTCCGCCGTTCGAGAAGCTGCTTGCCTGAAGCGCCCCGCGATTGAGTGACCTGGCGAGCCAAGCCCTCCTCGATCGCACGCGTGCGCATCCGATACTGCTGCTCCGCTTCTTCTTTGGCTTCTTCGAGCTGCGCGGCTTTCCACTCTTCGACTTGCATCTCCGCGGCGCGGATGATGCGGGCGGCCTCCGCCTGGGCGCTCTCGAGGATGGCCTCTTGTATTCTATCCATGGTCATGGCCTGGATTCCCTTACCGCGCTACTTGCTCGACGGTCTGCAAGTATTGAAGCGCATTGGGCTGGCTGGTCAAGAAAATGATGAACAGAATAGTGGCCAGCAGCGCTACTACGGCGTACGTCTCGACGAACGCGGGGAACAAGAGCGCACGGCCAGCCGATTCAGGACGCCTGGCAACGAGCGAAATACCCGCCGCAGAGGCTTCGCCCTGCTTAATAGCGGAAATAAGCTGGGCAATTCCGCAGCTAAGCCCGACGAAGAACAAGGCCAAGCCCGTTCCCAAGGTGATTTTGATTTCTCCACCTCCAATCAAACCCGTTTGGGTCATCATGAGGATGGCGCTGATGAAGCCATAGAATCCTTGCGTGCCGGGCAATGCGATCATGATGAGCATCCGGCCGAACAGTTCCGGCTTTTCACGCATCACGCCTGCAGCTTGGTGTGAAGCGATAGCAATGCCCCACGCCGAACCCGCGCCGCCCAAGCCAAAGGCGAATCCCGCGCCCGCGTAGGCTAGGCCGCGCCCAATCTCGATCCACTCCGGTGTCATGGTCGTGTTCCTCCGTTCCGTGTCTTGTGCGAATTGTTCGTTACTATATAGTATCAGCGCGTATCCGCTGGCTTCTTTACGATACACAATGGTGAGTCAAACATCAGCGGCCTGAAGGGCTTTGCCCCGCCATCGTAGAAACGTCCAAAAAATTCCACGAAAATCAAACGCATCGAATGCACAAATGCACCGAGCAAGCTAATCATGAAATTAAAAATATGGCCGACGACAAGCACCAGAATGAAGAGGAAAAATCCCACCACCGGTGTCTCTTTTAACATCCCCGCCATCATATTGAATGTCTGGGCGACGATGGAAGTCGTCAGCCCAAGGGCAAGCAAACGACAGTACGACAACGTATCGCCTATGAATGCGGTCACGCCATAACTGCCTACAATGCCATATATGCTCGTCACTCCCGTTATCAACCGGAGAAAAATGTTTTTGGAATCACGCCCTTGCGTCAACACCAAACCGAGCGCCCCGATAAAAAAAAGGCCCATCCCAATATTCAACAAATAAGGGGGCAGCTTGGTGAACATCGTGCAGGCCAGTATGACAATGCCCGGAAGCGTGATGAGCCACAGCAGCCCGTCAAAGAGGGCCGTAGCCATATCGCCTTGCCGGAACGCGCCATACATCTTGAGGGCGATGCCATAAAACTGATTGAGGATACCGATGGATAAGGCGCATACCAAAGCGACGATCGTCTTGGCCAGTGGATCTAGTACTACAAAAGTTTCTTGCAGCCTTAGCATGAGGTTATTTTCACCAAGATACTCGGGCTTGAACAGATCGCCAAACCAAGAGCCTAGGATTAATCCGAAAAAAATGGTGCTGCATCCACCGATGAGCAGGACGCGCGCGAAGTTGTTCACGCCGCGATAGGGACGGGTCTTCGCGTTGAGGTATAAACTCAACAACACCAGCATGGTTCCATAACCCACATCGCCAAAGCAGATTCCGAAGAAGATATAAAAATTCGCCACCATGAACGGCGAAGGATCAAAATCCCTGTAATTTGGCAGGCCGAACATCTCGGTCAGCATCTGGATGGGCCGCACAAAGCTCGATGAGGTAAGGCTTACCGGGACTTCTTCATCCGGTTCCGGGTCACAGAGAAAATAGGAGCATCGCGGGAATTCATACCGCAAGGTATTCTCGACGGCAGCTAAATCCCGCTCCCGGACATACCCGCACACGACACGGACCCATTTGCCATGAGCCGTTTGGGCCGTCGCGGTTTCCATATTACGCTGGCTCAGCCAGTAGGCTTTTAAGATGGTTAGGGGACGGCGCCATTCGGACATCAGTTTGGCCCGGCTGGCGACAATGGCGAGGCGGCCCTCATACTCCGCCAAATCCGCCCGCAATTCGCGGATACGGTCGCGGACTTTGCCATGCACATCGGGCAAGGAGATTTCTTCAAAACCGGCCGCCAGCAGCGACGCACGCACGGCCTCCGCATCCTCCGCCAAGCATGCCGCCACTACGCGGAGAGGCCCCATCGTTTTTTTTGCAGGCGCTACGGGCTTTGCACCCCGGCGCATAAGATATCCAGCCGGCACCACTTCCCACGCAAACCGCCCTTGCCATGCGGGGTCCGCCTCCACGGCGCGCATGGCTTCTTCCTGCGCATATCCAAAAAAGAAACGCATGCGGGAAGGGCGCTTAATATCAGCCACTTCAAAAGGCACATCTTCGAATGGAAGAATATTCTGCATCTCGGAGCGGATTTCATTAACAACACGGTCCGCATGGCGGAAAATATCATCCAGCTCTTTTGCGGAAGAAAAACGGTCATCGAGTACGGACTCTTTGGTGACCTCGTTAATCTCTCCGGAATCCGCCACAAGTGGCAGCGGCGTCAAACCTTCAAAGAATCCCTGCTGCACCGGCGCGTGCGTATCGAGCACGTTCAAGATGAAGTCAATCTTGCGGATTTCCTCATCCGCTTTTTTCCGTGGCGGCGGCGTCTTGCGCGAGATGGGTGCGAGTCCACTCGCATGCTTCCGCCGAATTGAGCATTTCGACTGCCTCAAGGCGATGCAACGCACGAATCAAGCGCCGCGTTGCAGTGAGCGGTGTCAATATGGTGACTTTTTTAATACGATCAATGGCCATGGCTTAGCACTCGCGGAACCGGGCCACAATGCGGCCTATCTGCGCATCAATCACCGCGGGCTGTATTTCATCCGTACGTTGAAGCGCTTGCTTGAGCTCCTGTTGCGCCGAAGCGAGTTCGGCTTCATGGCGAAGCTGGGCTTGCTGCTCGAAAACACCCATGCGCGCTTCAAGTTCGGTTTGCACTTGCTGCCGTCCGGCTGCCGCTTCTTCGCGAGCCTGCTGCATCACGCGCTCCGCTTCCGCGCGGGCGTGCAAGACGACCTCATCGGCCTGTCCTTCCAGCATCAGCACATTCTCAATCAGCGAGGCCATAATCAGGGATTTCCCTTTAGTTGCCGCACCAGCTTATTTCCAGCGCGCCATAGCACCAATCCGTATTTGATATACCGTACCTCATAATAGCCATTTTTTCAACTTAAATCACCCGAAATCAGATATCCTGAATTCATATCCTAAGGGGTGGAACCTAAGCCCTTTCCCGCTGGCGAGTCCTGAACATGCAAGGCATGGGGGAATAAAAAACAAGAGGCGGCGCGTAGAACTAATTAGAATTAGATATCTAGTTATGTATATCAAAACAGAAACCTTCTAGAAACCGATCGAGGGCTTCCCGGTCCGATGCCGTGAAGATTTTTGCGGCGGCGCCGCGGCATTTCAGGGTGAGATGTAATCCCCGCCGCTGCAGGATGTACTTGCCCGAGATCGGATAATGGTGGGCTTCCATGACATCGTGTAGTTCAACAAGTGCATCATACGCCCGTTTACGTTCTTCGTCCGTACGGTTGGTGTCGCACATGACCATGCATAATTCTGGTGCGATATTCGCCATGACGCCACAATAGCCTGCCGCACCGGCGGCCAACGCTTGGGGTGTGCTCTTCAACCGGGCTGGATACATGCCCAGCGGAGTTCCTACTGTTTTCCGAGTCTTTTCAACGGTCGGCTCGGGCGTGGGAGAGGTTTCTTTCATAAACACGAATCGGCCCGTGGATGCGACACGGGCTATTTCCTCGGGAGTCATGAGGCGATGCTCGGGCGCTGGACACTCATAAAGACCTAGCGGGGCTTTCGTCAGGCCGCAGAGGCGCAGCAATTGTTCACTAAGATCTCTCCTCGATGGCAATACCGAGAGAATCACTACGGCAGCGTCAACACCCGTATGGTGCATGGCTTCGAGTTCCGCCGCTTGATTATCGAGTCCTCCCGTGAAGTTTCCTCCACATACGATACTCATCCTCTCACCGGCCCGCTCGATCAGGTGGCGGCTCACCGCTAGGCGTTCCTCCTGGGTAAGATGGAACATGTCTCCTGACAAGCACACCGCGAACAGGCCACCCACGCCACTGCTTATATAAAAATCCGCTAATTCATCCAGGGCCGGGTAATCAATCTCACCTGACTCCGTGAACGGAGTAAAAAGAACCGGATATACGCCCGGCCGTATTCCATTGCCTGCTATCATCATCTCTGTCTTCCTATGGGTAACGCATCGCCGTTTCTCAATTCATGATAATGTATGCTAAACGAGCGGGTGTTCCAAAAGATATTACGGCAACCAGACTGACGCCGTCGCATGTTTGTTCGATGCGTAAGCAGGCATGACTTCTCAGAAAAGGCCGTTTAGCGAAATCATGCGAGACTTTAGGATTGCGGGCTGATGCATGCATATCAGATACTCAAATCACGCCGGGATTTCCATCTGGATATAGGATGTCGGGAAACGCCGCACTTTGCGGCCAAACTTGGAGGATGGAGGAGCTGAGGTCATGTCTAAAATCTACCACGACTGCGACGCCAATCTCGATACGCTCAAGAACAAAACCGTGGGTATCATTGGCTACGGAAACCAGGGCCGCGCTCAAGCACTCAACATGCGGGACAGCGGCGTCAATGTGGTGATCGGAAACAGAGAGGATGCATACAAGGAGCAGTCCATTCAAGATGGATTCACGGTGCAGAGTATTGCCGATGCATCCCGAACCGGCGATATCATATTAATGCTTATCCCAGACGAGATTCAGCCGCATGTATTCGAGACGGATGTTAAACATGGATTGGCGCATGGCAAGGTGTTGTGTTTCGCCAGTGGCTACAACATCCACTACAAACAAGTGATGCCGCCGAATTTTGTGGATGTAATCCTCGTCGCGCCTCGCATGATCGGCAAAGCGGTTCGCAGCCTATTTCAAAAAGGTCTAGGCTATCCCTGCCTATTGGGTGTTGAACAAGACGCGACGGGCAACGCGCTCGCAACCGGGCTTGCCGTCGCGAAAGCTATCGGGGCAACCCAGCTAGGCGCTTTTGCGTCGTCGTTTCGAGAAGAAACGGTAATCGACCTTTATGCGGAACAGATGCTTTGGCCAGGAATCAACGCCTTGTGCATGCTCTACTTCGAAAAGCTTGTCGAGCAAGGATGCGATCCGGAGATCGTGGCCACCGAATTACACTTATCAGGTGAGTTCCTTGAGATAGCCCGCGCCATGATCACGGAAGGATTCTTCAAACAATTGAAGCTGCACTCACACACGAGCCAATACGGGCAACTTACCAGAAGCAGCCGCATGGCCCCGCAGGCGTTGCTCGATGCCGCCGACAAATCTATGCAAGAAATATGTAATGGAGCGTTTGCAGACGAGTGGGCTAAGGAACAACAAAATGGACTCCCCACCCTCAATCGTATGTGGCGGCAGGTTCTCGATCATCCACTTGCAAAAGCGGAGGAACGGCTCGAAGCGTTGCGCCAGGTCGTCGCGAAGGCGCATGCGGACACGGAATAGGCGGAACCATCTACGTAGCGAATAGTTCCAGCCCGTTCCGTTTTCACGCAAAGGCGCAAAAGCGCAAAGGCTATTACTACATCTCGAAGCTAAGCAAGCGCAGGCTGCCCGGGGCGACGGTGACCTCGAGTACGTGCGAATCCTTGGACTCGGCGGACGCCGTATCGAGCTCCGTGCCTTCCAGCCAGTCGCTCACGCGCGCGGCTGGCCCGTTCCAGGCGATGCGAACCGTCTGCGCGGCCGAGGGATCGATCTGCTCTTCTTCCATCGGCTTCTTGCGGATCCCGCCGTTGTTGACCAGGAGCATCGTCCAGCCCTTGGGTGTGCGGGCGAGCAGTGTTTCGATTTTCCCGCTCACCTGGAAGGGGAGATAGGCCTGGGCCAGCGCATCGAGCAGGGCCGTGGGGAAGGCAAAGTCTTCCGTTGAACCAGGCTCGCACTGCCGGGCCGCGACGAATACGTGGCCTTGGCCGATGTCATGCCGGACAAGCAGGGCCTGCCCCTCGCTCCCGGCCAGGACGGCGAGGCCTTTGCCCGCCGGTGAGAATCCCTCTTCGGCCAGCCCCAAAAACGCGCGGTCGGGCCACCCGGCCAGGTGCGTCTCATTCAGGGCCAGCGTCCCACCGTTATTCACATAAGCCTTGAGCGCCTCAATGTCTTTGGGCGTCCAGGGCATATCGCCTACGGCCAGCAAAACGGGATAGGCGCTCCAAGCTGCGGGGTCGGCGTCATTGACCAACACATCAAAGGAATCGCCATAGGGCGAAGGGCAAAGCTGGCGCTCTTCATCGCCAGGACCGGCGGATTGGCCGGGGAAAATCTGATCGAAGAAACGGACCAGCGACTTATCGCCGGGAGTTTCTTCGAGGTGTTGCCAAGCTTTGCCCCAGGTGGTGTTCCGGCCATGGTATTTACTCACCAGCACGCCGAAGGGGGTGTACGGAATGCCGGGCTGGTGGGCTTTTGTGAGCCGGAAGTAACGCCGCGAGGCTTCGCCGCATTTGCTTAAGGCCACGTCTTCGGGCACCTCGACACCATTATCATATTCCATGTTGCAATAGGGCAGATTAAACATGTATCCACTCGACGCTTCGTTGATCAGGCCTGCCGTGCCGCTCATCCAGGAGGTATACCACATGCGCTCCAGGTAACTGACCGAATGGCCCGCATGCTCCCCAATGTGGAAGACAAAACCAGCACCCCCGCCAGCAGTAATCTTATGCAGCCCCGGAACGCCCGAGGGAACCGTGGTTAGGTACCATTGAGAGACATCCTCGATCCAGGGGCGGTCGAATTGGCGCGAAGCGCCCCGGATAAAGGCCCGCTGCACCTGCGAGGCCGGAATATTTTCGCCCGTCTCATTCGCGATGACCGGGTAACCGGCTTCGGCGGCTAGGTGCTGGAATTGATTATATCCGTCGAGCGACACGACGGAATTCCCGATCATCTTGATCCAACGTTGATTGGCTTCTGTCAACTTCGCATAAAAGTGGGTGCGGTCAGCATGTTCCTGGCCGCTTTTCCCCAGCGTCTTGCGGTCGATCTGGTAGATGGATTCCAACCCATCCGGCCAGTACAAGCAATTGCCCCACTCGCAGACCAGAGCGCCATAGTATTGCTCCTGGCCATAACTGGCGGCCAATGCATCCATGAGCGCCTTGTAATCGGCGTTATTAGCAAAAGCGCCGGTCACGATGTCAGTGGTCGGGAAGGCGAGCAGGAGCGGCAAGTGGGTTTTCAGATAGACATCTAGTTCGGCCGTCGTGCGTTCTATGGGTGGAGAGAAGAGCAGCCAGCCATCACCCAGTTCATATTTCTTCACCGCATCGATGATCCGCTGAGCCGGTTTGTGCGATGCGACGGCGAAGAAAAGGACCGGCCCCGTGGACTGGGGGAGCCAGCGCACCTGGTGCGGGCCGCTGGCCAGAGTCTCATAGGCTGGCAAGGGCCGGGGGCCGCCGGGCAGGAGTGCGGCTTCTTTTTCATCGACCGGTTCTGCTAGGCATATTGAGGTCCAGGACAAGATGAGAGCCAGGGCAAGGGAGAGCGTGCGAACAAGAGAGAAGCTCATGGGACACCTCCGTAGATGATGTTTGATGAAAACTCGTGATTGTTTATGCTCCAATCAGCAAAAATGAGCATACCAGATATTTTTGTGGCCCGTCAATAGTAAAAAGAGAGATGAGGCGGTGCTGAAGGCGTCGTGGAACTGGAAACCTAGAATTATCTGTTCGCAACGTAGTTTTTGTTTATTTCCTGGAAAGGGTACTCTAGAGCGACATGAGGTAGTTTTTTGGATGCATTCAATAGGGGGCTTTCCCATGAATGGTCTTTGTAGTCTCGGCCTGTTGATCCTGTTTCTGGCCTTGCCAGCCGCAGCTAAGGCCGAAGTGATTAACAATTCGCTTGGCATGAAGCTCGTCCGTATCGAGCCAGGCGATTTCCAGATGGGCTCGACCGAAGGCGAGTTCGACGAACAGCCGGTCCACGCCGTCACGATTAGCCAGCCGTTCTATATGTCGGTTACGGAAGTAACCAATGCGCAATACGAACAGTTTGATCCCGCACATCGCGCATTGCGCGGCAAGCGCGCCCTCTCGCAGGAGGACGATGAGGCGGTGCTTTTCGTATCTTGGAATGAAGCCATGGATTTCTGCAAGTGGCTCAGCGAAAAAGAAGGTAAACCCTATCGCCTCCCCACGGAAGCGGAGTGGGAATATGCTTGCCGCGCCGGAACCACGACGCCCTTCAGCACCGGCGAAACGCTTCCCTTCGAGTGCCAACGCGCCCAAGAATTCGATTGGGCTCCCAAACCGGTTTCACTCAAAGTGGGGCAGACTCGGCCTAATCCGTGGGGCTTGCACGATATGCACGGCAATGTGGAAGAGTGGTGTTACGACATCTATGGTCCCTATCCATCCGAACCACAAACCGACCCGCTAGGCTATGCCTCTGGAGACATGAGGGTTTCTCGAGGCGGCAGCCATAACACCGAGCTCAAGTCTTTGCGGAGCGCCAACCGCTTGGGCGCATTGCCCGAAGATAAGCATTGGCTCATCGGCTTTCGCGTGGTGCAGGCCGATTTGCCCAACACCGTTCCCATGCCTCCGCCCGAGCCGCCGCTGTGGACGAAAGAGGTGCGCCAGAACACATACGACTGGTCCCATGGTCCAGACTCGCATGAACCTTTCTTCGCCAAACCGGAGTCGTTTGTGATCATCCCTGCGGACGCTAACGGGCCATTATATGACGCCCACAATCATTGTCCCTCCATCACGTGGTGTCCCAATGGCGACCTGCTGGCGGTGTGGTTTTCCACCATTTCCGAGCGGGGACGGGAGATGACGATTGCGGCGAGCCGACGCCGGGCAGGCAGCGATCACTGGGATCCCGCTAGCGAATTTTTTAAAGCTCCCGACCGGAATATGACCGGTTCCAGCCTGTTTCATGACGGCAAAGGAACGATTTATCATTTCAACGGATTGGAGGCTGGCGCTGGCTGGGCTAACTTGGCCCTCGTGATGCGAACCAGCACCGACAACGGCGCGACCTGGAGCAAACCACGTCTCATCGAGCCTGAACACCAGCCCCGTAATCAGGTGATTTCTGGCGCATCATGCACTGCGGATGGCGTGATGATCCAAGCATGCGATGCGGTCTATGGCGGAGACGGCGGTGCAGCCATACACATCAGCCGCGACAATGGCCAAACATGGAACGATCCGGGTGCGGGCGCGCCAGCACCGGCCTTCGTCGCGGGCGGCCAAGGCGGTACGATTGCGGGCATTCACGCCGGCGTGGTTTCCCTCACCGATGGACGGCTGATGGCCTTCGGGCGAGGCGACTCGATAGATGGCCAGATGCCCATGAGCCTCTCGGTGGATATGGGCCGCACCTGGACCTATCACGCCAGTCCGTGGCCGCCCATTTCTGGCGGCCAGCGCCTGGTGCTGATACGGCTGAGCGAAGGTCCTCTGTTGTTTGTGTCCTTCACCGGGCCGCGCGACAAGGAACAAACGCTCCCCTTTGTGGGAGCAGATGGGCAAGTATTCGAGGGCTCCGGTCTGTTTGCCGCCATCTCCGAGGACGAGGGTGCAAGCTGGCCGGTACGCAAGCTTCTCACGCCTTGGCCAGGCGATTACCAGACGCGCGGCGCTATCCAATCCTTCCATGCGGACGAAACGCATGCCGAACCATGCGGTTATATGGCCGCCACGCAAACCCCAGACAAGATGATCCATCTGATATCCAGCGGCCTGCATTACCAGTTCAATCTGGCTTGGCTCAAGAGCTGACATCGTCATTCTTGGCGGCTTTGCGTGTGTACAAATTGGTTGGGCGTACAGGTGGTCGTAACATGTATAACTTTTAGTTATATATCTCACGCAAAGCCGCCAAGACGCAAAGAATGCATGGTTCCACGCGCGGCATAACCGTAATCAATGAGCCTGGTTCTGAGGACGCCTTTTACGGCAGCCTAAACAAACGACCGCTACAAGAAACATGCACGTGCAATGGACGCTTCTTTATCTACCCATGTTCTTTTTTATAGAAATTCAGCGCTCAACACTGAACATTGATCGAGAAACCATTGCACTCGTTGATCCGGCGTACCGGCCTCGATATCGGCCGCCACGACATCGCAAGGCCCATATTCGCATGCGATTCGGCGCAAGTCATTGCTGATGGCATCTTCCGTCTTGGCCGCCAGGTCCATGGGCGTGTACATCAGCGCACGCCGGGCCGTGGGAAAGAGCTCCCGCGCCCGTGCCAGATCGGAATCTAGCCCCATATCAATGTAACCCACATAGGAAATCTCGGCATAGGCGTCCAGATAGGGCGTAGCAGGCCATGCGCAATTATGAATCCCTATGCAGCCGAAGATCTCCGCCAATTCCACATCATAGGGTAGCAAGTGCTCTCGGTACATTTGCGGAGTAACCATGTTCACCGCGCAATTGCTGACCGTGATGAAATTTTCATGCACACCTGTATCCTTCTTTCTCTGCTGCAACCTTCGAGCGGCTTCCACCATGGTGTCGCGGATACAGTCGAATAAATGGCGGCACTTTTCAGGCCAAACGAGGAGATCCGTGAGTATCTGGTCTCCCCGGAGGCGCAGTGCGTTGTTCAGAATGCCCTGCCAGTTGATATAGCCGTTCACCTGGACTTCGCGCTGGGCAATCCAGTCCACCTGGCGCATCATTTCCTGAAAGAACGGATTGACGTCCAAGTCGGGAGCCTGAAGGCGCGCCATTTCATCCTCGCCGATATAGGCCCGTTTCGCATCCGGCCATCCATCGCGGGAAAAGAGCGTTTCCATGCCGAAGATGGCCGGAATGGGGCATCCACCGTACATACCTGTCAGAAGATCGAGGGCGCCCTCATCCATCCAAGAGAACTGAAATCCTGGAAACCGGCGTAGCAGTTCATCGCGCATCGACACCACCGTATCACGGCGATACGCCGGGTTCGTGTGCCATGAAGCCCCAAAGTCGATGTCCAGGCGTTGCCGGAACCACTTGGGCGTGAAGCCAATCTCTGGACGTAGATAAGGCTCATCGCCAGTGGCGGGTTTGCGCCGCGCTGGCGCGCCAGGAGCAATGTAGCTGATGAGTTGTTGAGGCGTTTGAGACATTATTACCTTTTATTATGCCGTCAGTTCATGCCAAAGATGCAGCATTTCCGCACACGCTTGTCGGGATTCAGGAAACACAAGGGGACGTAAGATACAGCGCGCGCCCGTTTCGCGCACCAGCCCTCCCAAGCGCCGCGTGTAGGCCTCCCATTCTTCTCCATCCTGCGCCGCCAGGCGGCTATACAGCGCTGTTTCCGTGCTGGCGCATATCTCCATAAGCCAGCGCGAATCGTAGAACTCGGGATTCCCCAGATCGATGGCCCGCACACAGGCCATACGGCACAGCATATCGAACAGCGCCTCGTGGCGGCCGCAATAATGGACAAAAACGCCGCCGAACCTCTTTCCCACCCGCTCGATTGCGGGCAGCACAAACCGCTCGATGAGCTGCGGTGAAAGCAAGGTCGCTGAGTCTTCGGAAAGGCGCACGCCCGCGTGCGGAAAATAGACTCCTTGTGGCGTGCCGTGGGCATGGACCATTTCCCCTTCCGGCTCCCCAATGAGGGCCTTGATGGCGAGCGTCACCTCGACATATCGCTCTAGGACAACTTCCATCAATTCGTCCACCCATTCCGGCTCCAGCAAGACCATATGCAACAGTTCATCACCCGCAAGAATGTGCGCTAAATCTAACACACCCTGCGTATCGGGCAGATAAGGGCATGTAGCAGCATCGCCACTTTTCTCGTGGGCCGAGTAAAACTCCTTCGCAAGCCTCATCGTGAAGCTCCGAATCAGGTCGATCTGGGCTCCTCGTTGTATCGCATCGTAGGACAAGTGAGCGCCGGGCCATGGCATCTGTTCCTCGCGAATCTCGTACGTTTGTCCCATTGTAACCGGAATGAATACGACACCTAAGTTGGGCCGCACGCAGGGAATGCCATCCGTTGGCCAATCGATGCCCGAACAGGCCCGTTCCATTTCATGGGCCCACATCAGCCGGGGATTGTGAAAGCGCTCTTGATACCCAGCCATGTCATATAGGGCTCCATTCTCCGATGGAATGAGTATCAGCGAAGGCCCATTTCCTTCCCAGAAGTTTCGGTGGACTCCTTTTTTTTGCTCAAGCGTCATGAAGACTCGTACGCTCCCGCGTTAGGACGGCGGCAAAACCGGCTAAAGAGCAGGCCACACAGTAGAATGGCCAAAGTGCCCACGACAATAGTCATAAAACTATGGAAGGGACTGCGCAACGCCTCAAGGCCTCCCTCCCATTTAGGTGAGAAGGTCATCCATACAATCACGAGAATGCCTATAAGAACGGATGTCACGGCCACAGGATTGTTGGCGCGGCGGGACACTATGCCCAGCAGGAAGAGGCCCAACATGCCTCCACCGAAGATGCCCGACAATTGCCACCAGGCGTCTAGAGCGCTCTGCACACGGATCATGGCCAGCGCCACTACTGTCCCGAGCACTCCCCAGCACAGCGTGCTCAGATACAGCACCGCCATGCTCTCCTTTTCGCTGGTTTTAGGACGCAAATAACGCTGATATAGATCCGTCAGTGTCAATGTGGCGGAGCAATTCAGGCTCGTGCTCAAAGTGCTCACCGCCGCCGAAAAAATGGCCGCGATAAGAAGCCCGGTCATGCCGGCAGGCAGTTCATGAACGATATAATAAGGAAACACCGTGTCGCCTTTCCCTCTAGCCACTTCTAGTTGGATAGCCTCGGGAAGCAGATCCGGATTCACCGAGTAGAAAGCAAACAAAGACGAGCCGATGAAGAAAAATACCGCTGATACTGGCAGGTACAAGAGTGCGCCCAGCCACACGGAGCGCCGGGCGTCGCGGTCGGATTTGGCCACTAGATACCGTTGCACATAACTCTGATCAATGCCGAAATTCTGCAGGTTGATCACGATGCTGTACACCAGCACAACCCAAAAAGTGGACTCCGCAAGGCTTGGGCTAAAAGTCCCCAGGCTGAATTTACCGTGTTCAGCGGCTATGTGGAAGAGCTGGGGCGGGCCGCCCGGCATCTTCAAAGGGATCAGCACGGCACATGCCAGTGCGCCTACGATCAGAATCACGCTCTGAAGGGCGTCCGTCCAGATAACGCCTTCGATACCGCCTAGCATAGTGAATACAGTGACCAGCAGCCCTGTCCCTATGATGATGAGCCGCACATCCCAGTCCAGCAATTGATGCAGCGGTAGCGCCAGCAAGTACATGACGGAACCCATCCGGGCGACCTGGGTCAGCAGATAACATCCCCCTGCGTAGGTGCGCGCCCACACGCCAAAGCGCTTTTCAAGGTGGCTGTAGGCGGAAATGTCTCCCCCTTTTCGGTAGAAAGGAACGAAAAACTTCACGGCAAACCACGCCGCCACGGGCAGGCCCAGGCTGAAAACGAAAGGATTCCAGTTCGTGACTAGAGCCTTTCCCGGCAGAGCCAAAAAACTGATGCTGCTCACATACGTGCCGAAGATTGACAGCCCCACGGCCCATCCAGGCACGGAGTGGCGCGCCGACGTGAACGCCTCAGCATTGCGATTGCGCTTCACAAACCAGGAGCCGAAAAGCACAATGCTAAAAACATAGATGAACAAAACAATGCTATCAAGTAGCGCTAGTTTCATATCAACCACGTGCTCCCCCGGCTCCGATGAACTCGAAACCAGATTCAACGGGATATCCCTCTGCGCAAACCATCGAAAAACGCTTGCGGGCAGTTTAGCCTATCACAGCGGCAACAGCCAACCGGGCGAATTGACCCACAAGACAAGTAGCGGCTTGACGGATGTATTTTGCGAGTTTCCTCGGGATAGGCGAGTTTTTGGAAAGCTGCTGGATCCCCTATGGCTCCCCAGCGAAAATGGCAAGCAAAAAGCCCCAAAGACCATCTTTTGTAAGTCCTTGAGGCTCAAAGCCTTAAAATGGTCGGGGCGACTGGATTTGAACCAGCGACCCCTTGACCCCCAGTCAAGTGCGCTAACCGGGCTGCGCTACGCCCCGACCTGTATGATAGGTGGAGTATGGACGCTTATTTAATATGCGCCGCATAAGTCCATGTATCGAAGAGATGATAGCAAATGTGGCGGATGTAACGCAAGGTTTGAGGGCATCCTGGATTCACATACTGTGTGCAACAAGAGGTAGGGCTTAAACTAGGAAGACAATCCGAAATAGATAAATAGAGAATGTGGCGCTTACCCGCCAACAGCGATTCTGTACGCTGCATGCGAATGGGCGGATTTTTGGGCCTTGCGATAAAGCAATAGCCTAAAATCCGCCCATTTTAAACTCATGCGTTATTTTGGAAGCGGTTTTCCCGTACTGATGGTGACCACCCGGTGTAATGCTCTCCCTTCGTTTTCTGATGTGCAGCCAAAAGAAAGGGCATTCTGGCCTTTTTGTAAATCGGGGACGTTTCCTTCAGGCTGAATATCGCCCACGAACGAGCCGACGCCATCATACAGTTTGCAGTCCTTAATGGAATTGAACTCGAGGAAATAGCCGCGTTTCATCTCCACGGGGAACATGAGCCGCTCGTTGTTCACGGTGACAAAAGGATTGCGTGTCACCGATGAAGACAACGGCAACGCTTTTATGGTGGATACCGCACATTTCACGGGGGTGTTCACTGGGAGATCGCGCATATATAAGCGTATGGTGTGTATATGTTCATATGACACCCAGTTTTCATATGCACGCGTGTTGCCCGGCCATGTGTAACTTGCAGCCGCATCTCCTTCCAGTTCGACCAGCTCGAAGTATTGCCATCCGGTAAAATCGAGTTTGATCAGGTGCAAGCTAGCGCCCGCCGCCATATGGCTGGGACTCGCCAATTCCACCCATAACGATGCGCCGCTTCCATCCCCTTCCACCATCAAGCCCATCCCTTTATGCCGGATGTCCACATCAGGGGTGAAGGTTTTGCTCACGCGGAACCAGGAGCCTTTGAGGTTGTCCGTCGTATTTGTTGCGGCCAGATGCAATGTCGAGCCAGAAGTGGAATCCCAACAGCCATCACTGGCTTCCACTTTTCCTGAAACGCCTTCCGTCGATTCCGGGTCGGCCCATTCCCTGGGTTCGGCGAGCACTATTGCGTTGCTAGAATCATACCCTTCCATGGAACTCAGCGCTTCGATGCGGAGCTTCACGGGCTGTTTTTTATATGGATTCTCAACGGCCCATGTATGGGTTTGTGCATTGTTTTGGCTCACCACATGCTTGTCATAATGGGCAGGGGAAAACCGCCAGCCGCCGCCTGGACGCCGTTGCAGCGTAAACTCGCTGCCCGGTTGTTTGAGTTTTTCGCGAGTGGAAGGCGAGAAGTAATTGCCTAATCGCAATTCTTCATACTGCTTGATCAAGGCGCAGAGACGCCGGGTATGCTCGAGTCTTTTGTAGTTTTCTATTGTAAAGCCTAGAAGATAGGACAGTGACGAGTCGTATGCAAGCGCCCGAGTACACATGAGCTCGACATGGTCCGTATAAACGCTCTCCGGCTGCATGCCATCCATTTCACGATTGAGTACATATATGGACCACCACCCCATGTGGCTTGGCAATAAATTGCCACTTTGCGTTGCATTCGCGCTGGCGTGGATATCATAATTCGTTTTAAACGCCTTGATCGTGGAATCCCATGCGCCAATCCGGCTCCGCATACCCCACAAGGGAGACGAAAATGTGCTCATCTCCATGATCGCGGGTTTCTTCAGATTGCGATTTAACTCCCATGTGAAACGCGTCGCGATAGGGGTATGGTCCGTTCCGATCATACTGCACGAATAGGAGCCATCGAGCGCATCCAGATAGATCATGTCAAATCCGCAATCGTTGTAGACTTCAGCGGTTTGCCTGGCGACTTCCTCGACAAAATCCGTCGAGGAATCAGGAACAAACAGCTCGAACATTTGTTTGAGCAGGCTCGTGTCCGCTCCTTTGGCGTGCGCCTCCGCTTTCGTACCGAATGCGCCGCGTTCACATTCTGTAAACTTATACGGAGGTTCTTTCGACACGCCTTTGAAGTTAATCAACTCGTTTCCGATTTGGACGGTGGTGCTGTTGATCAGAAAAAAGCCGGTAATCATCGAGACATCCGCAGTGGATTCATCCACAGGGATCTCGCTTGCATCCACTGAAATATCCGAACTCAGCGTAAAATGTTTCAATTTCGCAAGCCTGGGATCTGGCACGGGCGTCACAAATCGAGAATCCTTCGCCACAAACTGCGAATAGGTATGCAATCCAGCGAGAAGCCCTGCCTGGTGCATTTTATCGATGACCGCTTTGACTCCCTCTTTTCCATTCGGATAATTCTTAGGATTCGGAACATAATCCCCAAAGCGCATCGATTTACCCGTGTGGAAATCAATCTGCTTAGCGCCAAGCGCATGCGCCAGATTGATCCATTCATCAATATTATTCTCGCCTACTTCACCTCCGAAATCGATGAGATAGGAGCCCCGGTTTTGGGGCGCATCCAGGGCCCAAGGACCGCCTAGTTTTGAATAGGCCATGCCGCTGATGGGCACCACTTTTTTCAAAAGCTCCCTATATTGGCCGGTGGGAGCAGCGGCCACCATCACTTTCGCGCCTTTCCATCCGAGACGGGGAAACACATACGCATGGATGCCCTTGGTATGCCCGGGAATCTCCTCGGTCATCGTTATTAGGTTGCAACCCAGCCCGCACGCCGCAAAGGGGTCTGCCACTTCCCCCTTGAGTCCAAAATCCACGATGAGAAAATGGAGCCGAAATACATTTGGCCCGGTTAGCTCGACCAGCTCGAACGTGGCGCTGTCTTCTTGCGATTCCAATTTCACGCTTGCGGTTACGCCGGTGGAGCCGAAAGCATAAGTAATAATATTTCCTTGAACCGCCGCACTGGTGGCGGGGTATACCTTTTCGTCCATCTCAACCGAGGCCGCCGGACCGGGTGCGCACCAGTTCCGCCCGGTGCTTTTGTCGATGAAGGCTTTTGTTTGCGCATCAGAACCCAGCTCAAACCGGAAGTATTTGTTTTCAACTACGGCATTCGTATCCGCCAGCGCGGGCCACTCGAGTAGCGCTAATAGAACTGCGCCGAAAATAGGGTATTGAAGAGTTCGCATGCTCATCTATTCTCTCCCTTATTTCAAATTACTGTGTTTCTATAACAGCTCCGGTGTTTCGCCATAAATGATTTTGTTGATATTCGCCGCCACACGGAACGATTCCAGCGCATCGGCATACGGTGAGCAAACGATGGATATATCGCCGGCTTCCACGGCGCGCAAGAAGCCGCGATGCTCGTTTTCGAATTCGTCTTGCGTTCCCTGGTGCGTAACCGTTTCACCATTGACCGTGCCCGAGGCGGTGTTGGCGCATATATCCACACGCACGATTCCGCCATCCGCCACCATGTCGATTAAGCACGACCATCCCGGCGCGCCCCACGTATGGTTATGGCTGACGAGCACTCCATTCTCCATCTCCATAAGCCATGCGGCGGCATCTACGGTCGAAACATGCTCTGACTTGGGCAGTATTTGGTTGCAGCCCATGGCCATCACCCGCTTCACTTCTGATTTGGAGATATAGCGTGCGATGTCAATATAGTGGATCCCTTGATCGCCCACTAAACCGCCGGACCGCTCCACCAAGTAAGGAGCCGCGTAGGTCTTCCAGATAGGCTGGGCGGCGAAAGTGCCGCTGAAGCAGATGGCGATTCTGGATAGGCGCTGTCCGGACAGCCAGCCCAGTGCTACATTGAGCGAATCATGCCACCGGGTATTGAAACCGACCGAGTGCAGCAACTGCGATGACGCCAGCATTTCCCGTATTTTTTCACCGGCGGATAGGTTGTGGCAGGGCGGTTTCTCCATAAAAACCGGAAGCCCATGGGAAATACATTTGGCAATAGCCTCCTCACGCACTTCCCTCGGTGTCGTTAGAATCACATAGTCGGGCTGCGATTGGCTCATCGCCTCATCGATTGAGGTGAAAACAGCCGCGCCAAGTGGAGCGGCAAATTCCTTGGCGCGTTCCGCATGGATATCGCATACGCTGGCGATATGAATCTCGTGGATATTGGCCAGCGCTCCGATATGCCGGTGGGCGATGCCGCCTGTTCCGATAATCAGCACCCGCTTCATAAAACAACCCCTCTACATTTTGTTACACACTACAATGAGCCTCATAGGACTGTCTTCACTGTTTATGATTCCATGCGAGTGCCCGCTGCGCGTCACGCTTATTTCGCCCGCATTGATTTCGCGCCGCACCCCGTCTTCAATGATGAATCCATGCCCCTCGACGACAAAATACAACTCCTCAGTGCCTTGGTGCATATGCTCGCCAATAGATGCGCCCGGCTCCAATAAATCGTCGTGCGCGTATGCGAACCCCTTCTCCACCTCTGCATATGCCCCAAACAATTCGGTAAACGCCAGCTTGCCTTTGCCATCATGGCAATCCAAGATTTCGCCACCTTTCATATTCTCTTTTTGGTAGAGCATGCCTTCTCTCCTGGTTGTATCACGCCTTCATACTATATCATTTTTTATGTGAAAGTCAAGACGCCCGCCACGCGCCTCCATGCGCTTCTCCTGTTTCCCGGTGCAAGTCGAACGGATGCGCCTGCGCCGTGCGGCGGCCCCTGCCCTCGTGATATGATGAAATCCTATCGCGCCGCACTGGCGCTAAGCGAAACATAGATATAGGAGGCTACAAGGGATGGAAAGTAAGAAGTGGGAGTTCCTACAAATCCACCTTTCAGCTTGTGGATGGACGAATCTTCATGTTGGGAACCATATGGGGATTTCGTTTGACCTAATTGGATTTCGCCGGTATTTAGGAATTGTGAAATGGAATATTTTGGTCAAAGATCTTAGACTGTTTGATGCTCTTGCTTTTGAAGAATGGAGAGTAAAATTTAACTATCTCAAGGAGGAATCAGAAAGTTTTCTGATCGGAAGAGGTTTCTTTATCTGTATAATTGCTGATACTGTAACGATTCCTATAATAGACTTCTTGAGTGAAATGCAATTTGTTTATCATATTCGCGAACGCTCAATGAGAGGAGGTGGAGGACATATGTTTCTTGTAGACATGGGGAAGAAGACAGTCTATGGAAATAAGCATTTTTTTCTTCGCGACATTCGAATTTATTCAAGAAAAGTTTTTGATGTTTTAAATGCTTTCACGGCTATCCCAAAATAGTCCGAACCTGAACCTGCCGAACCTTTAGTCAGTACTTAAACTCCAGCTTCTATAAAAACAACAAGGAGTTTAGAATCGATTTGAATCGATTTGCATAACAACCTGATAGGCCTAGGTTTATCATGTATGAAAATTGTGGAGATTATTTTAGCGATCTGAGGTATGGGCAACGCCCACGCCAGTGCCTTAGCCCCAGCTTCAACAAGAGTAATACTTTTGCCGACTGAAGCAATGGCTGCTTTTTTAGACATGATTTACATGATGCACAAGATTGGACTAGATAGCAACGATTCATATAAAGCTAAACCTGCTTCAGTTGCTAAAGTGTTACAAAAAATCTTGTTCATCTTGTAAATCCTGTCAAAAAATCTCCCGTTAACGGAGGTTTGCCATATATTCACGTTTATTCGCATCTATTCGCGGTTTATGAGGTTATATTTGAGAGTCATGAAAAACAATCCATTTTCTGCTTAGGTGTTGTTTTAGGTGTAATATCTGTAACTGTCTAGGATACTAATGAATGCGCCTGCGCCGTGCGGCGGCCCCTGCCCTCGTGATATGATGAAATCCTTTCGCGCCGCACTGGCGCTAAGCGAAACATAGACATAGGAGAATGCCGCATATGAGTACGCCTCTTTTAGGAAAGACGGCTATTGTTACGGGGGCCAGCGCAGGCATAGGAAAAGCAGTGGCGCTGGCGCTATCCAACGCGGGAGCCGCCGTGGTGGCTTGCGCGCGCCGTAAAGAACGGCTGGACGAGTTGGTATCGACGATCACAGCCCAAGGAGGCCAGGCGCTGGCCGTCTCCTGTGATGTGGGCGTTCCTTCGGAAATAGACGCGCTGCTGGCTCAAGCAGGGAAGTGGGACGACGGCGGCTGCAAATACGATATCGTCGTCGCCAATGCAGGGCGCGGCTTGGCGGGAGGAGTTCTTGAAAGCGACGCCACCCAGTGGGAAGAGGTCTACCGGACCAATGTCCTTGGCTTGGCGTATCTGTTGCGGCAAACCGGCAAGTACATGGCGGAGCGGAAGAGCGGCGACATTGTGGCGATAGGCTCCGTGGCCGGAAGAAACATTTCCCCGGTCAGCGGATTATATGGCGCGAGCAAATTCGCGGTAGCGGGCATCACTGAAGGGCTGCGCCGGGAAATCTGCTCGTATGGCGTCCGCGTGTCGCTCGTGATGCCCGGCATTGTCATCAGCGAGTTCCAAGACGTGGCGGGCTATACCGAAGACAATTTTGGGAAATGGACCACCCAGTTTGGAGCCTTGCTCGAGCCGGAAGCCATTGCGGAAGGGATCCAATGGCTGGTGTCGCTGCCACCCCACGTAAACGTTAGTGAAATCATGATTCGCCCCACGGGACAGACCTATCCGTAACCAGAAAACAGACGGGCTTCCACGCGGGATTCCGGGCGGAAGCCTCTGTTTTTCTATGCTCAAACATGCTTGGCCATACGGTCATGCAAAGCACGCCCGGTGAATCCCAAACTCCGGTTGATTGCTATGTTTTACCCACCTTCGCCCAGATAATGCCGGTTTTCTTTTCGCTCTGCGTTGCATTTTACTTCATATTCCCATGAGCATGGCGCGATTTCACTTCTTGCTCGCTTCCTAGCATGCGAAATAAGATATAATTGAAAACGGTATACGGGATGTGATCAGTTTTATTACAGAAGTGGAGGGGCTTGGCTTCTTCTGGAAAGCCAGAGGAGAGCCAGCACCGCTCGATGGAAAGCCACAGGAGGCTAGTGATGCCAGAGGACACGGCCAAGCAGAAATCCAATATGGATGAAACCGCTTCCGAGGAGCTGCTTGAAAAAGGAAAGGGGTTGCCTCGCGAAAATGGAAGCGTGCTCCTCATCACTGGCGACATTCATTTGGCTGAAACCCTTGAGCGAGAACTACGCCTGCAAGGATATGCATGTGAGATATGCGAGGATTGTAAGAGTGGGCTGCATGCATTGACCCAAGGCGATTTTGACGTGGCCTTGATCGATTTGGAGCCGCCAGGAGACAAAGGCTTTCAATTACTAAAAACCATTTACAACAAGAAACTAGGCGCTATTCCTCTTATTCTTGCTGCGCCAGGAAACATGCCGAATGTCCTTCACGCTATCCAGCTAGGAGCTTTCGATTATGTGGAGAAACCGTGCAATAGCGATCTCCTGATCGATAAAGTGAATTTAGCCGAAGAATACCATGAATTGATGCAGCATGGAGATGACTCCCTGAAACTAAGTGAAAAACGGTACAAACTCTTATTCGAGAGCTCGATAGACGCCATTGTAACCGTGGAACCGCCTTCATGGAGGTTCACATCCGCGAATCCAGCAGCAATGGCATTGTTCGGGTTTTCGAAAGAGTCTGACTTTACTTCCGTCAACCCCGCGGATGTATCACCAGAATATCAGCCGGATGGCCGCTCATCCAAGGAAGAAGCAAGACGCTTCATTGAAACCGCGCTGCGTGACGGAAAATGCTTTTTTGATTGGCGCCATAAACGTCGAGATGGAAGTGAATTTCCTGCTTCGGTGCTGCTGACTCGGGTTGCGCTGGGGAAAAGCGTGTTGCTCCAAGCGACGGTGCGCGACATTACGGAACAGCGGCGCGCGGAAGAAGCCTTGAGGCAGAGTGAAGAAACCTTTCGCATCATGACGGATGCGGCCCAGGACGCCATCCTCATCATGGATCCAAATGGGTGTATCCGTTTCTACAATCAGGCGGCGGAAGCCCTATTCGGCTGGCCTGCCGAGGAGGCCATCGGAAAAGATATGCTTAGCCTGCTTGCGCCGAAGCAGGACCGAACACTCTATGAGATGGAATTCGAGCTGTTCATGCGCTCAGCCAATGGGAGCGAAGCGAAAAAAACGCTGGAATTATCCGTTACCCGGAAAGACGGCTCCGAGTTCCCGATTGATATGTCCATCTCGGGGGCGCAATTACGTGGCGCACGGCATGCCATCTGCATTATTCGAGACATCAGCGAACGAAAACAAGAGGAAGAAGAGCTTAACAAAGTCCATACCGAACTCAAACGCCTCGTGGAAGAATATGCCTCCGACCTCATCCAAATAAATGAAAGCATGCAAAAAGAGATCTCCGAGCGCAGGCGCGCCGAAAACGAATTGCGCCAGGTGAATCGAATACTCCGAACCATCAGTGAATGCAACCAAGCTATTGTCAGAACCAAAAACGAATCCGAGCTATTGCAAAAAGCCTGCTCGATCATCGTGGATTCTGGTGAATATCCGCTGGCGTGGATCGGATTGACTGCCCAAGAAAATCTAGATATCTTGCGCCCAATGGCATGGGTGGGGTTTGAATCGTGCTCTCCAATCGAATGGAAAATCACACGGGATAGCCCGAATACCGCAGGGGGAATCACCAACACCGCCATTCTCTTAAAAGAGCCTCAAATCGACAATAACATCCTCGAACACCCGGAGCAAGATCCCTGGCGGAACGAAGCCATACAGCTCGGATGCACGTCGCATGCCGCTCTGCCATTATGCGTGGGCGATTCCGTCATCGGCGTGCTCAATGCCTTTTCCAGAAATGCCCATTCCTTCTCCCCCACCGAAATGGATCTATTGCAGGATCTTGTGTATGACCTTGGAAACGCCATTGCCTCGCTGCGGGAACGAGAAGAACGCAAGCGCGTACAAGGGGAAATCGTCTGGCTAAGCGCCTTGAAAGAACAGCTTCTTGACACCGCCCCACTCGAGGAGAAACTGAAACGCATCACAGACGTGGCGGTCGAGACATTTCGCGCGGACTCTGTCCGCATTTGGATCGTTGGCAACGGCGATCTATGTGATGGCGGCTGCATACACGCCACTGCAACGGAAGGCCCGGATATGTGCCGGGTAAGAACCCACTGCCTGCATTTGATGGCAAAATCCGGCCACTATGAACACATCGAACACAAACATAAGCGCATTCCTTTAGGCAATCACGCCATAGGCCGAATCGCTACTGGCGAGATTGCCCCATTCTTGACTAATGACATCACACATGACCCGCGCATCTGCAACCAGGCATGGGCGGAAAAGATGGGCCTGGCCTCTTTCGCAGGCTGGCGCTTGCTCTCCCCCCAGGGCAGGCTCATCGGCGTGATGGCGCTTTTCAGCAAAAAAACAATCTCTCGAGATGAACAGCGCCTTCTGGCAGACCTCAGCAATACCACCACTCATGTCATCCATACCGGAATGGCCACCCATGCACTCGAGGAGAGTGAGAGCAAATTGCAGGCCATCCTGCATGGATGCCCCATCCCCCAATTCGCCATCGATCGCGAACACCATGTGATTTCATGGAATAACCCCTTGGAACAAATGAGCGGAATCACGGAGAAAGAAATTCTGGGCTCCACAAAACATTGGGCGGCGTTTTACAAGCAAGAACAGCCCTGCCTCGTGGATCTTTTAGTGGATGGCGCTATTGATCAGATTCCTAAATGGTATGGAAACCAGTGCGTGCCTTCATCATTAATCAAAGACGCCTATGAGTCCGAAGGCCTATACACAACAAATTTGAATGAAGCCCGATGGCTCCATTTCACGGCTGCCGTGATCCGGGACGCCCAGGGAGTTGTCATCGGGGGAGTCGAAACACTGGATGACATTACCGAGGACAAGCGAACAGAAGAGGAACTGCGCAAGTCCCGCGACGAACTCGAGGTGCGCATACAAGAACGGACATGTGAACTGTCCGAGACAAACGCCTCGCTGCTATCCGAAGTCGAGCATCGCAAAGAAACCGAGATGGCGCTTCGCCGCGCCCATACAGAAGCCGAGCGGCTGCTGGCTTCCATGTCATCTTTCCTCATTGGGCTAGATGCGGAATTGCGCATTAATCGATGGAACGCCGCTGCCGAAAGGACCTTCGGCCTGCCTGCGGAACGAATGATTGGCCGGTATATCGCGGCATGTGGCATTTCGTGGGACTTGGACCTAAGCACAGAACACATTCAACACTGGCCAACGCTCGATAAATCGCTCCGCATCCCGGAAGTAAGATTCCACAAACCAGATGGAAGCGACCGGTTTCTCGGAATTACCATCAATCCTATCCGGGATGAGTTTGACGCGCCCGAGGGATGCTTTTTACTCGGCATTGATATCACCGAACGCCGCATTTTAGAAACCCAGCTCGTTCAAGCCCAAAAACTCGAGTCGATCGGGCAGCTCGCCGCAGGGATCGCACATGAGATCAACACGCCCACGCAGTATGTGGGCGATAATATCGAGTTCCTGCAAACGGCGTTCGAGAGCTTGAACGATCTCGCACAGGTTTTCCAGAATCTGGTTACAGAAGCAGGAAAAGGCCATGTACCAAAGGAATGCGCCGCCAAAATCGAGAACGCCTTAGAAGAGGCCCATTTGGACTTCCTGGCGGAACAGGTGCCTCGAGCCATCTCACAATCGCTCGAAGGCGTCGAGCGCATCGCATCCATTGTCCTCGCCATGAAAGAGTTTTCGCATCCTGGCACGGCGGAAAAAGTCTCCGTTGACTTGAATCAATGCATCAAAAGCACCATCACCGTATCGCGGAATGAATGGAAATATGTCGCCAATGTCACTACGGATTTACAGCCAAACTTGCCTCCTATCCCAGGCCTGCCCGCCGAACTCAACCAGGTCATTTTGAACATGATCGTCAACGCCGCCCATGCCATTTCGGATGTGGCCGCGAATAACGAAAATGAAAAAGGAGAGATCGCCATCAGCACCAGGCTCGATGGCAAGTGGGTCGAGATGAGAATCCGCGACACCGGCTCGGGCATCCCAGAAGCGATCCGCGAACGCGTCTTTGACCCTTTCTTCACCACAAAGGAGGTAGGACGCGGCACCGGACAGGGATTGGCTATCGCACATAACGCCATCGTGGACAAGCATGGCGGCACGATTACTCTTGAAAGCGAAATCGGACGAGGCACTACATTCATTGTTCGGCTGCCTGTGGCGGGCTGAACACCGCATCATAATACGGATGACTAGAGGTAGACGTTATGGAGAAAAAGCCGCCCAGACTCTTGTTCGTGGATGACGAGCCCATTATTCTCGATACGGCCGCGAGAATGCTTGCCCAAAGCAAGGAAGGCTGGGACGCGAAATTCTGCTTGAATGTGGATGATGCGCTGCGCATAACGGCCAGCCATGATTTCGATGTGATCATTGCAGATATCCGCATGCCAGGCAAAGACGGATTCATACTCTTGCGCGCATTGCAGTCAAACGATAAAACAAAGCAAATTCCTGTCATCATTTTAACGGGAGATGGAGACCATTCACTCAAACGCCGCGCCCTTGATTCAGGGGCCACGGATCTGTTGAACAAACCCGTGAAATATGACGACCTTATCGCGAGAATTCGAAGTGCGCTCCGCATCAAGTCATACCAGGACCAACTGGCCAGCCAGGTGGATCTCCTCGAGGATCTGGTGCGTGAACGCACCCGCCAGCTCGAAATCTCGCAGCGCGAGACCGTATGGCGCTTGGCAAAAGCCGGTGAATTCCGCGATGATCAAACCGGCGAGCATGTCGCACGTGTGGCTTGGGGATGCCTCATTCTGGCCGAAGGACTCGGCCTCGAACCTGCCCACGCCGATTTACTATTTCAAACAAGCCCACTGCATGATATCGGCAAAATCGGCATTCCGGATGGGATATTGCTCAAACCAGACAAGCTGACTCCCCTGGAAAGGGGCATTATGGAACGCCACACACTGATGGGTGAAGAGATTTTGTCGAAAGCGCCCCGGGCGATTTCTTGTTTTAACACGTCGCTTCCAGCAACGCAGGAGCATCATATCACGAGGGAAATGCCGCCCCTGCTGCGAATGGCATGCTCTATCGCCCGCCACCACCATGAAAAATGGGATGGCTCCGGCTATTCCGACAAGCTAAGAGGCGCGGCCATCCCTATCGAAGCCCGGATTACCGCCGTGGTGGACGTATATGACGCCCTGCTTTCCGAACGGCCATACAAGCGCGCCATGCCGGAAGAGCAGGCGCAAGCATACATAAAAAAAGAATCCGAACATCATTTCGATCCTGCCGTCGTGAAGGCCTTCTTCGATAATCTGGAACGCATCAGGGAAGTCTACGCCAAATTCGGCAAGCCGGATTTGATGGCGCACATCGGAGATACTCAAAATGAAATATATCCTGTTCGTCGATGACGACGCCTATGTGTTGGAAGGATTGCAGCGCATGCTCTTTCCGTTCCAGTCAGAATGGAAAATGGCCTTCGCTTCAAGCGGCCAGCAAGCCCTTGACATAATGGAGCAACAGCATTTTGACGTGATTGTTTCCGATATGCGCATGCCTGGCATGGATGGAGCCGAATTGCTTTCTGAAGTCCGCAAACGCCACCCCGAAACCATACGATTCGTGCTCACTGGACAATCCGATTCTGAAACCGTATACCGTTCTGTTGGGGAAGCCCATCAATTCCTATGCAAACCATGCAAACCAAAAGTATTGCGGGATTGCGTCGATAGATCGCTTGCACTGCGCCATCTATTGGCAAACGAAGCGCTCAAACAGCTCGCGTCCCAAATTGGCGAGCTTCCTCCCATGCCCAAGGCGTACACACAACTATGCCAAGCGCTCCGCTCCCCGGAATCCTCTCTTGCCGAAGTGGGCCATATCATTGAAAAAGATGTCGCGATGACCGCGAAGATTCTTCAGTTAGTAAATTCCGCATTCTTCGGGCTCAGGCAGCATGTTTCCTCCGCGGTCCAAGCCGCGTCCTATCTTGGCGTTGACACGCTCAAGACACTGATTTTGACCGTCGGGCTATTCTCTCATGCCGAGAAACTCTCTTTTCCCAGCCAGTTTTCTCTTGAAGCTTTCCAGCAACACAGCTTGGCAGTCAGCAAATACACCCGGCTCATCTGTGAAAGCCAAGACGTTTCGAAAGACCTTGCCAACGATGCATTCACCGGAGGCATCCTGCATGATACCGGCATGCTGGTCTTAGCCGCTTCTTGCCCTGAAGAATACCTCAGCGTGTATGATTACGCCTACATTAATGGCATGCAAATCACGGATGCCGAAATGGAGATTCTAGGTTGCACGCACGCAGAAATCGGCGCTTATTTGCTAGGCATTTGGGGGCTTCCCGACCATATCGTGGAAGCAGTCGCCTACCATCACAGGCCCAGCAGTTGTTTGGGAGAGGCCTTTTCCTGTTTGACGGCGGTCCACGCCGCGGATGTTATTGCGCTTCAACTGGGAGCAAACGATAATCCATATCCTGTTTCCGAGTTGGATGCCGCCTATATACAAAAACTGGGTTTACAGAACCAATTTGCTTTTTGGCAAAAGGCATGCCAAGAGGCCTATGAAGAAGGTCGAACATCATGAAAGAACAAATCCTGGCTGAACGCATCCTCTTCGTCGACGACGATCCGAATATTCTGGAAGCCTATCAGCGGAAACTACAGCTCGTGCTGCGGGTTCACACCGCCCAAGGCCCACATGTGGGCTTGCGCGAAATCCAGGAAAAGGGGCCCTTTGCCGTCGTGGTCGCGGATATGAATATGCCCATCATGAATGGGGTTGAATTTTTGAAACGAGTTCGAGAAATGGCCCCGAACACAGTCCGCATGATGCTCACGGGGAATCTCGATATTAAAGTGGCCATGGACGCCGTCAATGACGGAAATGTGTTCCGATTCCTTACGAAGCCTTGCCCTTCTAAATTGATGGGCGAAGCCCTTTTAGCAGGCATCCGCCAATACCGCATGATCACGGCGGAAAAGGAAGTGCTGGAGGGAACACTCAAAGGCACAGCCGAGCTTTTGGCTGAAATCCTTTCCTGGACCAATCCCGATGTTTTCGGGAAATCACTGCAATTGCGCAATACCGCGAATACCCTTGCAGGGAAGCTCAATGTAAAAAACACCTGGGAAATCGAGCTGGCCGCCACTTTCTGCCAAATCGGCGTATTGGCCATCCCCACCGAAGTGCTCTCCAAGCTAACCAATAACGAGCTGCTTACAGAAAAAGAACAAAAAACCATCGAAAGCGTTCCGGCCATAGGCAATGAATTGCTGGCGCGAATCCCCCGCCTCGAGGGAGTTGCCTCAATCATTTTGAACCAAGATGCGCATTTCGATGAGATGAATCCAGAAGGAAACCCGCTTGAACTAAATGAAGTTTCGCTTGGCGGCTGCATCCTAAAAGCGGCCAAAGACTTTCACGAGCTTCGCGCCTCAGGCAAATCGCGCATTGATTGCCTTCGAGAAATGCGCTCCCGAGAAGGCTGGTATAATCCCATTGTTCTAGACGCATTTGGAGCGGAGATTCCCCCGGCAACTCCATCCTCGACGCCACAAATAGTGAAGATACCCATGAAGGATCTGAAAGCCGGCCTCACATTGGCTGAACCGATACTTACGGTCCAAGGGCGCAAACTAGTCGCCACCGGAGCAACAATATCCGAGCCTTTGCTGATACGCCTTCGAAAATATGCGGAGACAAATGCCATCATGGAACACATCAACATTCAATTGCCACGGGAGCATTGAACCGTTTGATAGTTGATGTTTCGATTCATGCGATAAGCGCCGTATCATTCGGCTCCAATCATTGTATATATAAGTGGATTCTGTGACAAAAGGGGAAGCAAATATGTTTCGGAAAATGAAAGCGGAGATGCGCCTGTCCGATGCATTCCGAAATTGATCGCTAGGCTCCCCTCCAATAGAATTAACTCATGCGTTTCGAGGTCCCAAGGGAGTACAACGGCAATACATGATCAGGTGTATTGTTGAAAACATGCCAGGCTCAAAGGAGGAAAAATTTCATGAAATATTTAGATCGCCGCACAAAGCCGTTTCTAGCCGCTTCATTGTTGATCATGACGCTGGTGATTGCAGGATGCCCATCGCAACCTTGCACGGAAGATCCCGTCGAAGGGCTCTATATCAACATTCAAGTGGATGCGGAAAACGATGACACCGCGGGATTAACCCGTATCACGAATGCTCTGCGCGCCCGAGATATGGACGCTACGGTCTATGTAACCGCTGATTATGCCAACCAGAACGCTTCGAAGATTCAAAACCTCTATAAACAAGGCTTTGAAATCGCCCTGCATGGATATTATACCGGCGAACAACTCGCCACTATGACGTACGACGCGCAATTGGATCTACTCACTCGCGCAAAAACCGCGCTTGAAGGATGCCAGCCCTGCGGCACCTATGTTCCCATAACCGGATTCCGCCCACAGTATTTCAGCCAGAACGCGGATACCTATAAAGTATTGGACGAGTTGGGCTTTTCGTATAACAGCGGCTTTAAAGCGCAGCTTTTGTTCGCGGAAGGGCACGATACCGATATCGCTCCGTATCCCATGCCAGAGAATAATTTTTACGCGCTCCCCATTTCGACTGCGGATTATAATGGGCAACTGGTCTACTTGTGCGATATCGGCTCCGCCCAGGGCAGCTTAAAACTGACCGGTGAACAATGGAGCCAGCTCTTGCAGGATGCGCTGGCCCAAGCCGAAGCGAATCATAGGCCCCTTGTGGTTCTCGTCCATGGCTGGTATACCGGCGATAAAAGCGAATATGACTATTGGCAGCCATTTATCGACTTTTTGGACGCAGCTCAATGCAAAGGGACGTTTGTCACTTCGCAAGAGCTGGTGGATTTATTCTCGGAATAGGTTTTCTGCCCGATATAATCTTCAAAGGCTCATCCGCTCGAAAGCGGATGAGCCTTTTGTATTGGTCCTCAAAAAGATTCATCCTCAGCCAGATAGCGCCAAAAACCTAAAGGCAGATTGCCCAGGCGCACCTGGCCAATGCGCACCCGCTTCAGCGCTACCACCCGCACGCCTACAAGTTCACACATGCGCCGAATTTGCCGCTTTTTCCCTTGCCTCAAGACAAACCTAAGCTGTCCCGGATTAGCCCAATGGACATCCGCCTGTTTGAGCGGCTCGCCATCCAGAATCAACCCATGATTTAGAAGACGGAGCTTCTCTTCGGATAATTCCCCATCAATCTTAATGAGATATTCTTTTTCCATTCCGGAGTCTTCTCCAATGATCTTCCGGGCGATAGTTCCATCTTGTGTGAAAACCAAGAGGCCATAAGAATCGATATCCAAACGGCCTGCGGGAGCTAGTCCGCGCAGATGGGAGGGTAGAAAAAGGCGCTTCGATTGATCCGCGGCAAAATGACGCTCATGGGTGATGATGGATACCGCCGGTTCATAGCCAGGCTCCGGCTGGCCGGAGACGTACCCTACGGGCTTGTTTAAAAGTATCGTAACACGCTCCGCCTGGGCGGTTTGCGCACGGGGATCGAGAATAAACTCCGCATTGGGAGCAGCCCTCATGCCGAGCATAACCAAACCGCCGTTTGCGAATCGGACCCACCCGCGCTCGATATACGAGTCGGCCTCCCGCCGCGAACAGATCCCGCGCGCGGCGAGCAATTTGGAAACGCGCTCTTCGCCTTCGTTGGACACTGGCTTGCCCTCTCTTTCCCCATGCAACAAACAAAAAGCCCCTCAAACTCCGAAGAGCCTGAGGGGCTTTAGTTTAGTGCCGGCAACGACCTACTCTCCCACGCAGTTGCCCGCGCAGTACCATGGGCGCTGGTGGGCTTAACTTCCGTGTTCGGAATGGGAACGGGTGTGGCCCCACCGCCATAGTCACCGGCAAAACTTGCACAGTGAATGTTAGGGTGTCCTAGCGACACCGGGCGCTTCGCACCCGGGTGAATTTCTCGACGCACTGTAAATTAGTGCTATTAAGGCCAAGCCTCACGGGCTATTAGTACTGGTCAGCTAAACACATCACTGTGCGTACACCTCCAGCCTATCAACCTGGTAGTCTTCCAGGGCCCTTTAGGGACCTTACGGTCCAGGGAGTTCTTATCTTGGGATGGGCTTCGTGCTTAGATGCTTTCAGCGCTTATCCCAACCGGACATAGCTACCCGGCGGTGCCACTGGCGTGACAACCGGATCACCATGGGTCCGTTCACCCCGGTCCTCTCGTACTAGGGGCAACTTCCCTCAAAACTCCTCCGCCCACGAAGGATAGGGACCAAACTGTCTCACGACGTTTTAAACCCAGCTCGCGTGCCTCATTAATCGGCGAACAGACGAACCCTTGGGACCTGCTTCAGCCCCAGGATGAGACGAGCCGACATCGAGGTGCCAAACAACCCCGCCGCTGTGAACGCTCAGGGGTTATAAGCCTGTTATCCCCGGGGTACCTTTTATCCGTTGAGCAACGGCCCTTCCATACGGAACCGCTGGATCACTAAGCCCTACTTTCGTACCTGTTCGACTTGTAGGTCTCACAGTCAAGCTTCCTTATGCCTTTACACTCTACGCATGATTTCCAAACATGCTGAGGAAACCTTTGGGCGCCTCCGTTACATTTTGGGAGGCGACCGCCCCAGTCAAACTACCCAGCAGACACTGTCCCCTGCCCGGATTCACGGGTTCAGAGTTAGACTTCCATTATAACAAGGGTGGTATTTCAAGGATGGCTCCACCGAACCTAGCGGCCCAGCT
>CAXXTH010000023.1:0-67500 GCA_963668025.2 Candidatus Hydrogenedentota bacterium | reverse complement strand
GGAGCGCCTGCCGCACCGTAGTGCTTCGAGCGAGGGGCGAGTTTAGCAGTTTCAAGTTCGTTTGTCAACCCTTTTCTTAGGAGGGGTGAACTTCACCGCTAACTTCCCTTCACCCGGGCGTTCCACCTTGGAGCGCCTGCCGCACCGCAGTGCGTTGAGCGAGGCGGGACTATAGCAGCCGCAGAAGCGCTTGTCAACATTTTTCTCGAAAAAAAATCCGGCCATATCCCGCCATCAAGCTTGCTCAACCAGCGCTCCTCTACCGCCACACCTCCCGCCAGCGATTCCATCCCGCTTGCATGCCAGGCACGGGATTCTCCGGTTCCAGCTCATACTCCATGACAATAGGCCCTTCATATTGTATATCGCGCAACGCATGCGCCACGGCCGCCAGCTCCATATCGCCTTCTCCAAGCCGCTGCTCTTCTCCGCCTGCCGCCCAGTCTTTTAAATGCAGCGCCAGCACGCGAGAACCCAGCTCCTGAATCACCTCATGAGGCTTCTCCCCTGAACGAATGGAATGGCCCGTATCCACACATGCGCCGATGAGCGGCGTGCGCCCTTGCACCGCTGCGAGCGTATCGGCCACTTTGTCATAACGCGCACCAGGGCCGTGATTGTGTATCGCAATGCGGACCTGGAACTCCTCACATAACTTTTCCAGCGAATCAAACGACTCGGGAGCTGGGTCCGCCGAAAGAACGCCAATCCCCAGCGCCTGTGCGAATTCAAATTTGGCGCGGTTTGCGCTGGCGTCTCCGCCAAAACCTACCACGCCATACACCGGAACGCGAACGCCATGTGCGGCGAGAATACGCTTGACGTTTTCGAATCCTGGATCCTCCCTATTCGCCGGGAAATGCACCCCGCAGAATTCCATGTCTTGCAAACCTAACTGTTTCAGGCAGCCAATGGCCCCTTCCAAATCAAAATGACGGAAGCTATAACTTTGTGCGCCCATGAGACTCTCCCCTCTATTGTTTAGGCCAATATTGATTATAATGACGCATTGCAGCCAGCATTACATAAGCAATGAACCACGTGCAATTAATTTTTCGTACAAACATAAGACGCTTCCCCTTCAGCAAGCCGATATACAATAGTAAAACTTAGAGTGCCAAATGCCGTTTTATCAAACAAAATCCCAAAGCAGTTTTAATTTGCGTAATAGTTTAGCCGACTGAAGTAGCATCTTGTATTTGGCAGCCTTGTTATTTCTTTTCGCCGTCCTTGATACATCATTTTGCATCTGACGACCGGCGTCCGCGCCGGTCATTCTTCACCACTTGGCCAACGTGTTACAAAAAAACTGTTTCAACTTGAAAATCATGGCTAAAAAAACGCCCTGCTCGGAGATTTACCTTCTTGGTTGAGTTGAGTCATATTCAACGCAAGGCTAAAGTTTTACGAAGTTGCTATATCTTTTTGTCTCAGTTTCTATGTGAAGAAAAACTGTCAAGACACGAAGAAGCCCGATGAAGAGCCATCGTATATAGGGCATTCTCGATGTTGGTTTCAGATCGTCGCGGCGCATTCCCATGCCATGCTACAATCACCCCTTGCACTATGGAAAAAGAGGAGTTCTTTTATGTTCAGCATGCTGGCCGCGATCATCTTTTCCGCCTCCGTCTTGGGCGTTCCGGTAGGACCCGACGGCGTGGACATCCAGGGCGATTACCTGCGCCTAGTGATGACTCCATCCGAAGCAGGCGTTATCAATGAGCTTCACCTGCTCGCCACGAACCATGATGTGGCGGGGGCGGGCGGGCTGCTTCAAGAAGGATTCGGCGTCGGCAGCTTCTATGTGCCCAACCGCCGCCTGAATGAAAAACTCGAAGTGTTGGACAACGTGGACGGCCGGCCCATGCTCCAGCTCACCTATGATTGCGATGGCCCGAACATCAAGGGCCTGCACGTCACGCGCACAATGGAGCCGCTCATTCATGAAGCGGCGATTCAGGTCACGTGGAAAGTCGAGAACCAGGGCGCGGAAGATCAATGGGCGGCCCCATGGGTGCGAAACGAATTGGCCCCCGGCGGCGGTTATGATCCCAACGACCGCATTGATATTCCTTCTCGCGGCGGCTTGCTCCATACGGACCAAAGCGCCTATTTCTCCGCCGCGCGCAATTGGGCGGCCGTGACGGATCCCACGGCCAAGGAATCCGTATGCGGCGTGTTTAATGCGGAACAGATATATGCGTTCCTGGCCATCCACGGCGCACAAGGCCCTGAACGCGGCATCAGCGACGCGCCCGTGTGCGGATTCCAGGCCGCCTTCGTGCCCGTGCTGCTCAAAAAAGGCGCTACATGGGAAACCACCTACCGTATTTCCGTCGTGCGCGGCCTTTCCCACGTGGACTTCGCCACGGATAAATTCGCGGCGCAAGCCGATTATGCCGATGGCAAACTAGCCATTTTGCTCGCGGGAGTCTCGCCCGCCTCCGGCCTCACCCTCGATGCCCGCGTGCGCGCCTCGAATGACCGCGTATGGACGCTGGATGGAAAGGCGTTCGACCTCGACCCGAACACCCTCGTGCGCTGCACCTATGACTGGACGCCCTCGGGAGACGGCACGTATGAATTGCTGGCGCTTCTTAAACAAGGCGGGCAAGCCATCGAACTCGGCAAAGGTTTTGCGCCGCCCCATGGCGGCATGGATACTCAACTTACTATTGGCGCGCCGCGCGCCGTGGCGTTCGAACCCTGGACGGACGCCCCCTTCAAACTCGAACGCGGCCCCCGCGTCCTCGAACGCACGCTGGCCGCATCTAATAACGGAACCGCCTTCTGGTTTGAATCCTCCCTCGAAAAAATCTTCCCGGAAGACAACGTCCAATCTGCTGGCGCCCTCGAACCCACGGTGCAGGTCCGCCTAGCGCGCAATGAACGCGAATCATTCCAGCTTGTCATCCGACCCGGTGAAAGCCAGGCATTGCGCGGAGCTACGGTTTCGGCCAGCGCGCTGACCCAAGCGGGAGGCGCTTCCTCGATTCCAGCGTCCGACATCCAAGTATCGCGCGTGGCCTATTACCCTGTGGAAATTCCCTCCGATTTCGAGACCCCCACCGGCCTATACCCGGACGCATTGCCGCCGCTCGCTTCTTTCGATGCGCCTGCTGGAACGGCCACACCCATCTGGTTCACCATTTTTGCCCGTCCCGGCATCGCGGCGGGCATCTATCGTGGTTCTATCCTAGTCCGTAGCGAGGGCATGCCGGACACGGAATTGGGCGTCGAAGTGGAGGTATACGATTTCGATCTGCCCGCGCGGCCCGCCCTTAGAACCGATTTCGGTTACTCGAGCAGCCTCGCCCTCGATACATGCACGGCGCATGGCTGCGCATTAGGCCAGGATGAACTGGACCGCTTATACCGCCGCAACGCCTTCGAGCATCGCATCACCTTGCGGCAAGCCGCCCAGCTTCCCGCCGAAAGCGCCGACTATGCGGCCAGCCTCGAGGCCTTCCGCCGCCAGCTCAAGCCGCTGCTCGACGAGGGCGCAACCACTATCGCCGTGCCGCCATCACTCCTGGATGCCCCCGAACAACTCAAACAGGCCAATGACTTCGTGGCCGCTCAACAACTCGAATCCATCGCCTTTTGCCCCATCGCGGACATGCCCCCACGGCCCGCCTGGCCGCGCCTCTTCGAGGGCATGCAGCAATGGGCCGCCACTGCGCCGAATATCCCCATCATGGCCACCACCTACGGCCTCAGCCCCTTCCTGCCCGAATCCATGGGCGTCTGGGCCATCCATCTGCCCGTTATGGACACCATCAACAACAAACCTGTCCTCGAACGCATCCAATCGGGCGGCGAAGTATGGTGGTTCGTCAACCACGAGCCCGCCAGGCCTTACGGCAACTTTTTTATCGACCTCGCGGGTATCGAGCACCGCATTTTGTTCTGGCAAACCTGGGCGCTCGGCGTCAAAGGCTTCCATTACAACAACATCAACGCCAGCGCACCGGGCGTGGACCCCTACCGCAGCCAGCTCGATGTCACTCCCGTGAATGGAAACGGCTTCCTGGTGTATCCCGGCAAAAACGGACCCGTCAATTCGATTCGATGGGAGATCATTCGCGATGGCATCGAGGACGTGGATTACCTTGTGGCGTTTCAGGAAATCATGCGCAAACTCGCCAAAACTAAACCGGACGCGCCCGAACTCACCCGCGCCATTGGCACGGCTGCAGGCATAAAGGCCCTTGTGCCCGACCTAGTCTCGTACCCGCGCGACCCCAAATTACTCGAATCCAAACGGGATGAAATCGCCCGGTTGATCGTCGAGATGCGCAAGGCCGCCGGATAAACCGTTGTGGCGGCATGGAATGGCGTCCCGCTTGGACGGGACGCCCATGCCACGCACCCACTATCCAATCACCGTCCCCGGAGGTATCGAGGCGTTTTTGAGGATAATCACAATGCCGTCGATGATGGCGTAATTATCCTCAACCACGCGGGGCAGGCCTTCCCGGCCTCGAATGATGCATCCCTCGCCTATGCAAGCATTTTTATCCACGATGGCATGCTCGATGACGCAATTATTCGCGATGCCGATGGGTATATTGCCTTCTGGATGGCTGTCGCCGTAGAAGTCCGCACCCATCATGATGCTGTCTTTGATATGGACGCCAGAGCCGATGATGGAACGAATACCGATAATGGAGTGCTCGATATGAGCGCCTTCGATGTTGGAGCCTTCGCAAATAAGGGATGCGGAGATCGATGCGTCACCGACCGTTGAACCGGGGAGATAACGCGGCCTCGAATAGATCGGCTTGCCCGGTTCGAGGAAACGAAACGGCGGATCGGCTTCGAGAAGCCGCATGGATACGTCGTAGAACGATTGCACCGTACCGATGTCTTCCCAAAAGCCATTAAACAGGTACGTATGCACGCGGTGCGTGGCAAGGGATTCCGGAATGACATGCTTGCCGAAATCGATCCATTCGCGGCGCTCTTCCAAGAGCTTCTTCAACACCTCACGGCGGAAGAGATAAACACCCATGGAAGCAAGATATTCACGCCCGTCATGGGCCTCATGGCCAAAATCCGCCATGACTTGCGGCGGCATCTTCAAGTGTTCCAGTTCTTCATCGGTTTGGGGCTTCTCGACAAATTCCGATATGAGGCCATTGGGCTCCACCTTCATGATGCCAAATCCCTTGGCCGCTTCGCGCGTTACCGGAATGGTGGAGACCGAAATGTCGGCCCCGGTATCGATGTGGCGCAGAAAAAAATCGCGGTAATCCATGCGATAGAGGTGGTCGCCGGAAAGAATAAGATAATGGTCGCAATCAGCGCTCCGCAGGTGCCATAGGTTTTGACGGATAGCATCGGCAGTGCCCTGGAACCAATCGCCGCTGGTCATCGTTTGTTCTGCAGCGAGCACCTCGACAAAGCCGCGCGAGAACACATCAAACTTGTACGTTTCATTAATATGCCGGTGAAGAGAGCGGCTATTAAATTGGGTCAGCACAAAAATGCGGTTAATGCCCGAGTTGATGCAGTTGCTCAGGGGGATATCGACAAGGCGATAACGGCCGCCAAGCGGCACGGCGGGTTTGGCGCGTTCCCGCGTGAGGGGAAACAGGCGAGTGCCGCGGCCGCCGCCGAGGATAATTGCTACAACTTGCTCCGAACTGCGCTGATCAAGGCCCCGTAAAACCGCTGCAGACATTGAGTATTCTCCCTGGCGCGCCAGCACCGGACACCCATTCTCAACGCCGTGTGAAGCTGCGCCGCTGGCGCCCATAAGGAAAATGGACGCAGTCTCCAGCCGGATTGTATACGGATATATATGCCCGTGTCCAAAGCGGCGAACACGGCATGCAGCATAGTAGAAACAGGGCTATTTTGGGCCAAAACGCCATTTTTTCGCATCCGCCAGGATGCATGGCGCATATGCTTTAAAATGGCGCCATGCCTATTGAGGCGCTTCCCCGGCCCCGTTGTTCCATTGGACATTTGTATCATCGGAACTGGCGCCCAGTTTTCCAATCTCGAAAATATCCAAAAGAGAAGCTTGGTCCATGCTGAGGTCGATGGTAAGCGAGAGGGCGTCGCTCTTGAGGGTAAGAGGGCCGCGAAATTCATTCTCTTCAAGTTTGAGCTGGGCTTCCGCATACACGAAAGGCCGCATGACATCGCCGCCGAGAACGCTTTCACGCACGGCTCGGATGGTGCGGTCCGATATACTCTCGCTGGCCATATATTGGGACATGAGCAGCCATTCGAGGAACTCCCGGTTAACTCGGATGCCTTGTGGAGCCATTAAATGAAGTTCAAGGGTTTGAAACCCTTCCATAGTCCATGCCGCCAAGGCGTCCCCGTCCGCCAAACCTTCAAGCTTAACGCCTGACGGCTGCACTTCCTGGGTAAAACGGGCGAGGTCGAGGGCTTTGAAGGTGGCCTGCATGCGGCCCGGACGCCCGGCTTCGAGAAGGCCGATGCGGCCGTCCAGGGATACGGAGCCGTTGAAAAGCATAGCGCTTAGGCCCTCGAATGCGATGCCCGCCGCATCGCACCGCCACGTTCCCTGCAATTGGCTGAGGGTGGCCTTGGCCGCCGTGGCGCTGGCGAGCGTCAAGGTTCCGCTTCCAGCAATAGCCGGAACGAACGTAACCGGCTCGCTCGCCATGGCGTCGAAACTTCCCATGCGAACGACGCCTTTGTCATAGCTGCACGCGTCCCATTGGGCGCGCAGTGCATCAAACTCGATTCGTGTTCCCGCTCCGTCTTTCCTGCACGCACCCGCGCCCTGAAGCCCGCCGCCAGTGATTTCCATGGGCAGGCTATTGGCGAGCGGCGTCCAGCCGGATTGCAGCGTGAAAGGCGCGTCCCATGCCAGAGGGGACAGGGAAACGCGGAAGGGCTTCGCCTGGATGCCTTCGCTGGCATCCCAGGCGGCATGGAGCGCCTGGATATCGATTCCGCTTCCAGGCTGATAGCGCATGGCGACGTCGAGCTTCACCGAGGGGAAATACACCGAGGCGTCGAAAGCGCCATATCCCAGCCCCGAAACGGCGGCGTCGAGCCGTATGCCGATGTGAGAAGCGGCGAGTTCAGCCTGCCCCGTGATGTCCGCCGCGCCGCGCACCGGATATCCGAGCAAGCCTTCCGGGAGCGCCGACACATCGAATGAGGCCGTAAATGGGCTGTTGAACCGAATGGGATTTCGCTCGAGCGGCCCGCCCGCAAGCTGCAATTGGGCGTTGGGCCAATCGAGCTGGAGGTTTTCAAGCATTATTTTCGTGAATCCATCATCACACTGGAGCGCTCCTTTGAGTAAAATTGCACCGTTTCCAGGCAAAGGATGGCCCATGAGCGCGGCCTGCGCACAGGCCGCCTCAACGGCCACCATAGCTGCATCTTTCTCCAATGCAACGCTGGCCGACGCCTGAATACGCGCATCCGGGCCGGGATCGAGTGTTGTGCGCAACGATTCAGGCAATAGCATTGCCAAATCTTTCTGCGTCCAGCCCGCAAATTGGGCCTTCAGCACGGCCTCCGGGAGTGCGCCCTCGAGGGTGATACGGATGGGCGGGCTTTGATTCAGGACCGCCTTCAATGCGCCGCCCTTGTCCTCGATGCGCCCATTCAATCCCAGCGCACCCTTGAACCAGGGCGCTTGGGGCGGGCCGAGGAGGATGTTCTGAATGGAAACATTGGTATTGACATAAAGGCCATGCAGGCCGCTTGGGCCGTAGGAACCGAAAACCTGCGTGTCATCGATATGCAAGCCGTCGAACAACACGGGCGCACCGAGAATAGGCGACAGCAGGCCCGCCAGATAAGGCCCATGGCCATCTATCCGGTCAATATCGAATTCGATGCGCATGTTTTCATCTTGCTGGCGGATACGCCCCACGACGCTTGCATCGGCGAGCCCTGGCAGATTTACATAACAAGGATCGAGAGTGAATCCGCCATCCCCATAAACGGCGGTAATGTGGGCCGAGCCATCCGTGAAGGCCGCATCCGCGCCGGTGATGCGCGCCGTCCACCCGCGCCCGGCAAGATGCTCTCCGTCAAACTGCACGCGGAGCGGGCCTTCATCAGGCGCTTCCCCAGAGAGTTGCAGGCCGGAGAGTTCGAGCCCCCAGTCCGACATGGAGGCGGAAAAGGAAACGGGGCCTGCATCCCATTGCCGTGGAATAAATGCCAGCGAAGCGCCCTTTTCCGATGCGCGTGGCTTGTCGAGAAAGGTTTGCAAGAAATCGTAGTTTGCGCCGCCGGAGCTCGAGTTTTGGAAGGTGATGGAGATGGGGCCCGTGCGGACATTGGTGATAAAGCGGTGCTGGCCAGAAAACAACGTGTAGCCGGCCTGCGCATTTTCGATGCGCGCCACGGGCGGTTCGGCGTCCGGCTGGCCGAATGTAATCTCCTGGGCGCGCAGGCCGCCTAGAAATTGAAGGCCTGTGGTGCGAAGCTGTGCTCCCAAGGCCCAGGCGGCGGCCCATTCCAACGCTTTGCGCTGGGGTAATCCCGTGTAAAGCAAGGAAGCGCAGAGCGCCACCACTCCCGCCAACAAGTAGAAAACGCGGCGGCGGGCTTTCTTTGGGCGAGTGTGGATTGCGTTAGCCGTTCGGCTGTCCCTCCTGTTCGAGCGATTCCGCTTGAAGCTGTCCGATGAGCGGCATGAGCTTCATTTGCTGGAAGAGATCGCCTTCCGCGAGCTTGATGTGCGTGGCGTCCACGATGGGCTGGTTGAACGTGGGGTCCATGTCAATCCATCGGCCTGCCCAGACCTTGGCCCATTGGTGGAAATAGAGTCCGGGCTTAGGATTCTCGGTATAGACCAGGCCCGCCACTTCCCGCGCGGGCAATCCCACGGCGCGGGCCAGGCCGACAAACAGCACGCTGTGCTCCGTGCAATCGCCTTCCATGGTGTCGAGCACTTCCAAAGCGTTCGAGAGGCTGGCGGTATAAGAAGTGGCGACGTTCTGATACACCCATCCGCAAAGGAGCTCAGCGGCGCGATAGGCGTCCGTTTCATCGCCAAGGACGGCTTTCGCCTTCTCGATAAGGCGCGGCTCGCCGCTTTGGATGAACGTGGAGGGCTTCAGCCATTCCTGCACGCTGGCCTCCGTAACCGGCAGTTGGACCGGCGCGAGGCCATCCAGGGATTCATGTTTGCCGAGAAACGACACGCCCTTGTCCGTTACGGTGAACTGCTGGCGCTCGTCATTGATCAATACCTGGACATCGAGCGGGCCATGAAGGAGCAGGCGCACTTCCGGCCGCGTGCGAGGCTCGGATATCGGCTGGGCAAGGGTGACAGCATTGGATACGATGACATCATTACTGTAATGAACATCCTGGGCAATTTCTTTGGGTTCAAGACGCATTTTAAATACATTAGCGACGGTGTCCTCCAGGATTCTGCCATGGGAATCCAGATGAGAGACCGATGAAATGGGCATGCCCATGAAGGCTTCTTCCGTCTTGACGGTATAGACCTTGGCCGCCACGCCGTCCAGGAAACGCTCTTCGATGCTTTCGATAGCGCTGCGGCCTTTAATCTCCTGCTTCAACATGGTTTCAAACCGGGTATATTCGATGGCGTCGCCCACATTAGGCGCGCCTTGGACAAGGCGCGCCTGGCGAATGGCGTCTTGCAAGGTTTCCGTAGGTTTAGGGAGCGCCTCTTCCGTTTTCTTGCCGCCAATATCGGTGGTGAAACGGAGCCCGCCTTCTTCCACGACGCCTTCAAACTCCGCAAGCCCGGTCGGCGTGAGGCCTTTAGCATGGATACTGCGCAATTGGCCATCAGGGGCATAAACACGCGAATCCAGCATGCGGATATCCTGGGGCTTCCCGCTTTGGCTGACCTTAAAAAAGGCGTCCATGGACACATGGACCGAGCCGTCCTCCGCGATGCGGAGCGTGCTTTCCGCGTAGCCGGATTTCTGGCCGTTAAAATAGATCCCGTACCAATCCTCGCCCGCGAGGGCTTCCAGGCTGATCTCCTGTGCGGTGAGCAAGCGGGGTATGAGGCTGAGCGATATCATGAGCAGCGCTTTCTTCATTGAATAGATTCTCCTATGGTGCGCTCATTGTAGCGAATTCCCTCGGTGCATCCCAACAAATGAATGGGCGGAGAGCGAATTGGACATCGAAACCACTGAATCTTGGACCACGAAATCCATGTCTTGGATTACCTCGCGATTTTTCGAGGGTAGTGCAAAAAAAGGCCCATCCGCCTGTTAAACGAATGGGCCTTTTCAAAAGGTGTTATCGCAGCAGCGCGATGACCTTTTCCATGACTTCGAACGCGTCGGCCACATAGAGCACATCCGTTTTCCCTTGCGCCCAGCCGCAATTCGCATCGAGATTCACGGCGCGCCGCTCGTTGACGAAACGCCAGCCCACGACATGGGGCTCTTCGCCGTGGCAGCAGGTCGAAAGGCCCTTCGGGTGTCGAGGCGTCGCGCCCGTCTGGCCCACCTGGTTCAAGTGGCTCATAAAAGGCAATACGGCCTGGCCTTCCGTGCTGAGGTCCACCAGCGACTTACTGCTGCCAAGAGATGCTTGGGCCTTGGTGACGAACCCGAGGATGAGTTCGGCGGCTTTATCCGTATGTGTCTGGCCGTCGGCCTGTTTCTTCGTCCAACCCGCACCCGCTACGAAGAGCAGATCGGCCTCGGGCCGGATGGTCTGCTCGCCCGAAGACGGCGAATGAAATCCTGTTACATTCGTGCGCGCATGCGCATCCGTGAGGGCTACGGCCACGGACTCGATAGCGGCTGTAGCTGGCGCGCCAGCCCATGCGGGCTGTGAGCCGGGATCGACGGCGATGAACCAGGGCGATTGGGGGCGTGTGATAACGCCTTCCATGCGCTGGCGGTAATACCATCGCGATGCGCGCAATTCGCCTTCCACCACGGCCAGCTTCGCCACATGCACATCCGCGTTGCCGCCGCAACGATACGCCGCACCCGGCAGAACACGGTTCCACCGGGACGAACCAGGGGCAATCACGACATCCGCGCCCGCTGCTTTACAGAGGGCTTCCGCCGCCGCCGCATCGGTGGCATATCGCGCTTGGGTGAATTCAGAACCGCATACGACCAAGACGCGCGTAGCGCCCGCGCCCGCCGCCGCATCCGCCGCCGCTTGGAGTTGCTCTCCTACGATGCCCGCCACGAATGCCGCGCCCAATCCATCCGCCACGGATTTCGCCGCGGAAAGGGCCTCGAGCGCCGGCTTGGCCAGAGCGCCATCGGATTCAGCCGAAGCAAGGAATAGAATCGTCGGCATTAAATCAGTCTCCTGTTAAGTTTTCCCCGGTATGCCTTCTTTTCACCCGATCCACTTATCATGGATTAGCTCCAACTCCCACGCATCGATGTCGGCCAGCGCCTTATTGATGATGCTCAATAACATCGCGTTGTCTTCTAGCACGGGCATGGTCATCTGGCCCGTCTCGAGCGCATCACCCGACACTTGAAGCGCAGCCTGGTATCCGAGTGCATTGATGTAATACTGCGCCACGAGTTCGTCCATGATCATCGCATCGACCGCGCCCTGGCCCGCGGCTTTCACTACATCCTCATAGCTTACATAAGCCACCGTTTCCAATCCTGCGGCTTGCGCAAGAACCTGGCCTGAATCTCCTTCGACCACGCCGACCTTCAATCCGAGCAGGGCCGCAAGCGTCGTACGGTCCGCATATTCGGTGCGGACATAGATGTGCGTATTGATCTCCCAATACACCGAACTGAAATCGGCCCATTCCTCGCGGCTCGCCAAGGGGAAAATACCCTCAAGGCTGTCGTACGCGCCGCTTTGCAAACCGCTAAGCTGTTCGGCGAACGAAACGGGGTAAAACTCGACCGGGCAATTCAACCGGCATGAGATGAGATGCCACACATCGGCCGAAATGCCGATAGCCTCCCCGTCTTCATCCACAAAACCAAACGGCGGATAATCATTAAACGCGCCGACTTTAATCGCGCCATGATTCTGCAGCCAATTATATTCGGCGGTAGTAAGCCCTACTGGAATGGTGGTGGAAGGACACCCAGCAAGTATTCCACACAATACTAAAGCACCCAGACATAGAACCCATTTATGCATTAGAAGCTCTCCCTATCCGTCTGCGGGCGCGCCGGATGCGCGCTTTCCGCTTTACGATAAACCTTTGATCCATTCAACGATCTCACGGGCAATCTCGTCCGTGGAAGCGTCTTTCTCGATGCGCGTCTGGCGCACCTGCTTGGGAAGTTCGACACTTGCGAACTGTACATTCGCACCCGCCAGCTTGGCTGGCTTGGCTTTTTGAAGCGACGGCATCACCATCCGCATGTTCGCCATGCCTACCTGCGGATTATTCGGCGGCTCGGGCAGATTGCCCGTGGCCCAGCCGAGCACCGCCGGAGCGCCCGCGCATTCGGAAATCTGGTGCTGGCCGCCTTCGACACGTTCGAGGATACGCAGCACGCCATCCTCGCCCACGGTGATTTCGTCCACGCCCTGGAACTGATCCGTGATACCCAGGCGCTCACCCAGGATCTGCATCGTCGCGCCCGCACCCCTCGAGGCTGATTCCCAGCCCCCGAACACCAGCAGCTTCGACTTGTCAAGGCCTGGAATCGCCTCGATGGCTTCCGCCAACAGCGCCGCCACATCTCCCGCATCCGTGAACCCGCTCGAAGGGCCGTCAATGGCAATTAGCTCGAACGGAACCTTTTGCGCCATGGTCATCATGACCTGCTGCAATTTCGCCTTCGGCGACATGCTTACCAGCGTGACCTTCGAGCCTGGAATCTTCTTCGCCAGATTCGCCGCTTCATACAACGCATGCGACGCCCACGGATCCAGCACGGCGGGCAACATCATTTCATTCTTGAGCCCCCACCCCTGCGGCCCCGCCACGGGCTCCAGGGTTTGCAGCGGGTCGGGCACGATCCCCGCGCATACAACAATCTGATACGGTGTCGGCATGCAGCAAAATCCTCCAACCAGAAAAAATATGTAACTACCCCTGAAATGAACAACTTACGGCGCCTTTCAAGAAAAAAAGCACTCTACAATCGAATTATACAGGAAAGCACCAGGCGAGAGCTAATGGGGCTCGAGTATCGCCTGATCCGACGGATCCGACGGATCCGTCGGATCCGCCATTGCTTTTTCTGCGCGGATTTTCCCTGGCGCTCTCACACCCAGCCCAAACAGAACATATGGCGGGAAAAGCAGATATGATATGCTAGAAAAAGTTCTGCTAAACTGAAAACGCACTTCGCGTTCGTATTTCAAAATGTGCAGGAGCATACCCATAAAATGGAGAGGCCTTGGCTTATGAGCACCCGGCGTGTATGGATGTTGGCGGGATGGATAGTATTAGCGGCCTTATTGGCAGGCGCTACAACAGCCGCATTGCGTGTACGGAGGCCTATCGGGCCTGGCCTTTATTATCCCGCCGATCCCGCCCAACTGTATACTGCGGTATCCACTTATTTGAATGAAGCGGAAGTCGAACCGCGCGCGGGCCGTTTGGTGGGCCTTATTGTTCCCAGTTCCGCCTACCAATATTCGGGCGCTGTCGCCGCACATGGCTATAAATTGTTGAAACAAGGCCAGTATGACCGGGTCATCATCCTGACTCCTTTTCATAAGGGTAGTTTTCGCGGGGGATCTATTCCGTCCGTCGATGTATACCGAACGCCTTTCGGCGATGTGCCCCTCGATTATGACGCCATCACCACCCTTACGTATTCATCACTCTATGCTCTCCGTGCGCTCGTCTACCGCCAAGGCGCCGGGGCAATAGGCCGGGGATTACTCCATGAGGTCGAGTACGGCGACGAGGTCCAACTGCCTTTCCTGCAGCTTCAACTCGGTGAATTCAAGCTCGTACCCATCGTTGTCGGCCAACTGCAAGAAAAAGGCAGCCGGTTCGACACACAGGGCTTCAACGTCATGGTGGAGCGCTTGCGCAAAGTGATTAATGATCGCACGCTAATCGTGACCAGCTCGAATTTTACCCAGTATGGCCCGGAATACGCCTTCACGCCCTTCTCCGAGGATATCCCCAAACGCCTGGAAGCCTTGGACACGGAAGCTTTCAATTATATTACCGCACGCGACTTTGAAGGATTTAAGGATTATGTCGTCCGGACACGCAACTTGATCCCTGGCCGCCTGCCCATCGCCATCATGATGGAGGCCCTGCCGCCGGACTCCGTTGGCGTTGTCTTGAAGTATGACACTTCTGGCCGTTTGCTAAATGACTGGGAAACGTCTGTGAGCTACGCGGCCATCGCTTTTTTTGATCCCACACAGCCCCCAGCGGAACAGAAGCCCGTTAAGGGGATTCTCGCAAAGCCCGCGGGGGAGAAGAAGAAAGAAGAACCGGCTTCTGCGTCGAACACCGCGCTCCCACCCGTCTCATTTTGAAGGGGCCAGGGCCGTTTTAGCGATTTTTATACGAAAGGGAACTTCTACCGCCATCTTTGGATCATATAAATTGGGAAACGATAGCAGCAGACACAAGAATAGGGCATAAAAGGAAATCCCGCTTGTTGCAGCGGGATTTCCCGTCTGTGGCTGCTTGGCGTTCCTGAATGTGTCGAGGGCCTATAATGGGCGAATCTGTTGCAGAGATAAAGAAAGCGGCCTTCACCCCACGCAGCGTGGCGGCAATCCTGCTCATGGCGTTTTTCGGTGCGGGATTCCTGTTTTTAACGCCCATCATGGCGCGCTACACCTGCTATGAAGCCCTGAACGCCGAAGCCGAAGCCCTTGTTGATGACGCCGCCGCCTACAACGCCTCGACTTTTTTCGCCGTATCCGGTGTCAAGGCCGGGCTGGCCCTTATCGAAGGAAGCTCCGTAGGCGCGGGCTTCGAGCTCGAGGTGGGCGACCTCGTGCAGCCGGTGTATGACTATATCGACCTCGTATGGAACGTGCTGCTTTATTCCTTGTTGATACTGGGCATGTACAAGCTGCTGCTCGAAACCGGCATCCTGCTGCTGGGCCTCAAGCTGGCGGGCGCGGGATTTCTCATTTGGGCGGCGGGGCGCATCGCGCCAAAACGCTGGCCTTCTTTCCCGCGATGGGGCATGCGCTGCGTCCTATTCGGCGGCTATTTCGCGTATGCCGTACCCATCGTGCTCATCGGGAGCTACGCCGGATGCGCCCATTACACCCAGCCTATCAAAATTCAATACCAAGCGCGCATCGAACAAGTGAAAATGCAGCTCAACGAGGCGAAAGACGAATTCATCGGTTTACGCGATCAGGTCAGCATCACCAGTCCCGGCGAGAGCCTCGACAAAATCCGCACCGCCATCACCCACGCCGTGGCGTCCATGACCAGCGCCGTGTGGGACGGCATGTTCGCATTCATCTACTTCATGCTCGTGGTGCTCTTTGAACTGCTCGTGTTCCCCCTCCTGAGCGCCTTCGTCCTGTATCGATTCATGCAATATGCCCTCGAACGGATACTGGCGCAAGCGGTGCCTCCTGCGGTCAATTGAATTTTCGGAAATAATGCTTTTTATCGCAATGCAATTATTGCTTGACTCGGATAATTTCTTGAGGTAATTTGAGTATAGAATCAAAGGTTATGTGCAAGTTTTCTATAACCTCGTGCAAGAAATCAGCACTCATGAGGCGGTAACATATGGACAAGCCTAAAGAAAAAGACTTTTATCTTAGGCTTCTGATCTATCCGATTATTGGGCCTTTATTAATGCATCTATTTTTGAGGATAATGTCGTATTTTGAGGATGTTTGGGGGTGGAATGGAGGGGTGTCATCTCTTGCTTTGATCTTTTTTCTATTGTGTGCTATAACTACATTTCTAATATTAAAGAAATTATGTGCCAAAGTGCGGTTGTTCCTGTTTTATAAGTCTTAATCTTCAGTTTTCACGTATAGGCGATGCGCTATTCTCAATGCTCCTCCCATCTTCGCAGTGACACGTTGCACGCACCCTTCATTTTTTCATGCGCAACCCTTGAGCGGTGGGGCAAGTCCAACCCTACAAAACTATAAAACCGCATCAGATTTTAGTGTAGTTGGTGTATTTCGTGGTCTATGAATCCGGATCTTTGGTTGACGCTATGCCGCGTTGAGAACGATTTCACTCCCGCAACAGCACATCGCAAGCCAGCCGGGCCGTAGATAAGGCTTTGCGCAGGAGGCCGCTCGATTGGGCGGCGCTACGGAGATTCACGATGAGCTTGCGTTGAAAGCGATAGCGGGTGAGGCGGGTTTGGCGCGGCGCGATAGTTTTGCCTTCAGCTTCTTCCAAGGGCTTCCAGAGAGTTTCGAGAGCATATCCGATGGTGCGAAGGTCTTCCGGGTCGATGCGTTCGAGCATTTCCCGCATGATGGACAGCCGCTCGGGATTCGTGGCAAGGTCTTCGACCCATTTTTTCACGGAGGCCGTAGTGGGCCGCGTATGCTGTTGCACGCCGATGGGGTCGCCAAGGCCCTTCGGGCGCTCCTCACCCTCGCCACCTTTGCCGTAATCAATACTCTCCTTCTCGAAAGGCGCGCCGATATAGGCATAGATTTTCTCCATCCACGTTTCGGGGTCTTTCACCAAGTCTTCATAACGCACGTGGACATACGGCGTGTCCGTTTGGCGCAAGAAGACCGCCAACGCGGGGATGTAGCGGTTCAAGATGGGGTTATAGGCATATGCCGCGCGGTAATCGCCGTCGAAAAAGGAATGGGCGTAGGAAGAGAAGGTGGCGATGGGATGGCGCGTGAGGACCACATATTTTGCATCAGGGAAGACTTTCTGCATGAACGGCAGCACCAGGGCGTAGGCGGGCGTTTTGTCGAGGCAGATGGATTTTTCACTGGTGGCGAGATATTGCCCGTAGAGCACGTCGCAATAGGCGCGGCAGGCGCGCCAATAGTCCGCCTCGCCGCCAGGCAGGCGCTGGATGAACAGCTTCTGCGATTCCGCCGCGAGAACATGGTCGTAGGGTGCCTTGTCCACATTGGCCCACACGCCCAAATGGGCGAGAGGCGTCAGGAGGTGCGGCTCCGGCCCGCCGAGAATCATCGAGTGCGATGCGAGGATGCGTTCGAGCATGGTGCTCCCCGAGCGTGGCGAACCGATTAGAAAAAGCATGCTGGGTTCCATATAGATCGTCCTTCCACCCGTGCTGGCGCTGATACCCCAAGGTAGCCGCTGGCGATTACGCTTGTCAATTGCAGAAGCAACGTAAATCGTGTCCCGAAAAGTGAGACGGAGAGTTTTCTTTTAAACATGATTCATGAGATGCAACAAGATTGCTGGTTTAAGGTTTTTACCACACGGCATGGGCGGGACGCCCATGCTACGGGAATTGCAAAACCATTTTAGAGGATATATTCGCGTCCATTCGCGTCCATTCGCGGTCAAAAATCGTCTCGGCCATACCCTGATGAGGCATTTGCGAAATAGCGTGGTTTGCGAACGCGCGGACGGTGCGGGCACACGCGGAGCGGTTTTCGCCTGTGGCAATGGGATTACGCCTCCGCTACGGGTGCAATAAATCATGCAGGAGGTTCGCGTGTAGGACCCTTGCGGCCCGAATGGGCATGGTTTGCCCTTGATTCGGGCCATCATTGCTTGTGCGGATTCGATGTGATCTATGCGGCGCGGGGCTGTCCGAGGAGCGAGCGCATGCGTTCTGCCTGGCCGGCTTCGAGCCATCCCAGGGCCATGCCGAGCATGACGAGGAGGGCTAATCCGGTGCGGGCGCGCATCTTTTTCATACCGCGGATGTAGTGGCGCTCGAATCCGTATGCGCCGTCGAGTCGGCTGTTGACTCGCTCGATGGCGGTGCGGTGTTTGTATTCGCGGCGCCAGGATTTGGCGCTGCGGGGCAGGGGGGTAAAGATGCGCCGGTCGATAGCGATGGGCACGCGGACAATCCGTCCGTGTTCGGGCTGGCATCCTTGGTTGCAGAGGTCTTGCTGGGTACAGGCGCTCCCGCGCGCCTTGGCTGGGCAACGGTATTTCAAGGTTCCCCGATCTTGCTCGAATCCTTGGTAGGCCATGGAATCATAGTTGTCGCGTTCGTTTGGGGCGCCGTTACGACACCGGCAGAGGACTTCACCTCGTTCGGTATGGAAGATCGTGTCTACCCGTTCGGGATATAAAGGGCGGGGCCGTTCCGGTTCTTCTTTCCAGGTCGCCCGGATGTCCACGATGGGCCGGATTTCATGTTCCTCGAAGAGGCCCTTGTTGTTGGCTTCGGAATCATAGCCCTTGTCGGCGCTGAGGTACTCGGCGCGTTGGACGAGTTCGGGGTGGCGCGCGTCGAGAGCCGCCACGAGGGGCAGCAGAAAGGGCGAGTCGTTGGCGCTGGCTTTCGTGACCGCGTAGCCCAGCGGCAATTCGTATTTCGTGTCCACGATGAGGTGCAGCTTGTAGCCGAACCACCGTTTGACCTTCTCCCAGGGCGTGCCGTCCTTGTGAACGCCCTTGTAGGTTTTCGTGCCCCAGTCTGCGTCGCGGTCGCGCCGCCCGTCCGGCTCTTCGTTTTCCAGGACCGCGTCTTTGCGCGGAGGCTTGGCGTGGGTTTGGATGGCTTTCGAGTCTACGGCCAGACGCACCCCGAGATCCGGCAAGCGTTCCATCAGCCGGACGATGAGCGCGTCGAACATCCGGTCCACTTCTTTCCAGTGGCGCAGTAATCTGGCGAAGAACCGCGTGTACACCCATTCGGGCGGGACCGCCTTGGCGCCCCGCAACACGTCGAATCCGCACAACTGGCGCAATTGCCCGTTTCGGGCTAGTTCGCGGCGCAGGCTTTCGACGCCGTCGTGCTGGAAGACGATCCCCGCCAGTATGCTGTTCCACATCGCGCGGATAGGATAATCGTCGCGCCGCCCCTTGCGTTCGGCTTCCATCGCCCGCATCAAATCTTCATCCGGCAGCGCCGCCAGCAACAGGTTCAGCCGATCCAGATCCGACGCCGCGTCGACCTGGTTCCACGAGAACAACCCCATTTGGTGTATAATGGCCATCGCAAACGTCTCCTTGGTGTGTGCGTGGTTATGTGGTCAACTATACTACAATCACACACGGGAGACGTTACGCCTTTTCCCGCTCGCCGAGGGCATTTGGGGTGATTTTTCACAAAAAATCCTTATTCATGCCCCCGCCAAGCCCCTTTCCCCGCATTCTCCGGGGTAGGCGCCAATTCCGCCGCTTTGTAAACCCTTGTCAATACGGATTTTCTTTATTTCGCAAATGCATCGAGGAGCGCCAGCGCCTGCTGTTGAATCATCGGCATCAACTGGCCACACACATTCGCTATCTGGCCACCCAGGCGCCGGACCGCCATCTAACGCATGTGGCGGATCGGGAATTCGACGATGTCTTGGCGATGGCGGCCGCCCGCGAGGTGGGCGCCGGCTTCGTGTTTCGCTGCCTTGGCAACCGCAACGTGCGCCTGGAAACCGGCGAAGACGTGGACATGGCAAGCCTCATCGCGTCGCTGCCGATGCGGCCGTACAAAAGCCTTGGGCTTGATGCCCGGGGACACGTGGCGTACGGGAAAAACCGCCCCAAACGGGTGGCCTCCTTGTCCATCGGGGCCTGCCGCGTATTCTTTTTCCGCCCTTGCACCCGGGGCGAACGCCGCAATATTACTCTTGAGGAGCCCTTGGGCGTCCATCTGGTGGTGATCCGCGAACTCGAAGCGCCCGATGGCGAGAAGCCTCTATGCTGGCTGCTGTTCACCTCCCTTCCCATTGACACGCAGGAACGGCAAGCGCGGGCGGCCGCCTACTACGAGCAGCGCTGGCGCATTGAACCTAAAAACGCCAGTTGAATCTTGAGTGTCGAGCAGGAAGTAGTTCAAGATAAAGAACATGGAAACAGAATCGCAACAGCAAGATGCTCCCCCATTGGGAGAGGAGGAATGGTTGTCTTTGGAGGCGCCGATTTTCGTAGATAGCTACGGGGGCCGGGTGCATGTGGAATGGGACCGGGAGGCGGCAACGACGCCGTTTGGCCAGTTGGCGTTCTTTATCGATTTTCTCAAGACGGCGGAGCTTTTTGAAGCGTGGGTGGAGGACTGTCCGCTGGCGTACGCCAGCAATAATGCGCCGCGCAAGAGGGATGTGCTGGGCACGCTATTTTTATCAGTGCTGGCGGGCCACACCCGCTATGCGCACATTGACGCGGTCCGTTACGACGCGGTGAACCCGGGCTTGCTGGGTATGAGCAAGATCATGAGCGCCTCCTCGGCGCGGCGGGCATTTATACTGGCGGACGGGGAAGCCTGCGCGGGCTGGCTACAGAAGCACCTGCGCCGCTGTTATGAGCCGTTGCTTTATGAGCCTTGGATTTTGGACGTGGATACAAGCGTGAAGCCCCTGTTCGGCCATCAAGAAGGGGCCGTGCTGGGCTACAATCCGGCGAAACAGGGCCGTCCTTCTCATGTGCTGCATACCTATTTTATGGCGAACACGCGCTTGGTGCTGGACGTGGAAGTCCGGCCGGGCAACGAGACGGCGGCGAAATACACCATGCCTGGATTGTGGCATTTTCTCGATGGCTTGCCGCGCGCGGCCTGGCCGGGCATGATTCGCGGCGACTGCGCCTTCGGCAACGAACGCGACATGAGCGAAGCCGAAGCGCGCGGAGTGCCCTATCTGTTCAAATTGCGGCAGACCAGCAACGTGAAACGGCTTATCCAGCAGGCCTTTTGTTCTAAGGACTGGACGCCAGCAGGCCAAGGCTGGGAAGGTTTGGAAGACCGTCTGGAGCTTATGGGATGGACGAGCAAACGCCGGGTAATCGTTCTGCGGCGCAAGCTCAAAGGGAGTATCGTTCTGGAAACGGAGCCGCTATTGCCTGACCCCTCCCCCCAACTACAGCTCATTGAGATCCAAGCGGGAGCCGTGCAGCAGTATGAATACGCGCTGCTGGCCACTTCGCTGACAGACCCCCTATCGGCCTTGGCCCAGCATTATCGCGACCGGGGCGATGCGGAAAACATCTACGATGAACAGAAAAACCAGTGGGGGTGGGGCGGGTATACCACCCACGATATGAAGCGCTGCCAAATCATGGCGCGAATCATAGCCCTGATTTACAATTGGTGGTCTTTGTACGTGCGCTTGGCGATTCCGGAGCGCCACGCCGAAGCGATCACGAGCCGCCCTCTGCTGCTCTACGGCGTGGGACAGCAGACCCGCCACGGAGGCCAAACCACGCTCACCATCACCCCCGTGCATGCGCAAGGACATGCTATGGAACAAGTTCTGAAATCCGTAAACGCCTTTTTATTGGAGATGAAAGCAACTGCGCGGCAGTTGAACTGGAACGAACGATGGCGGACGATCCTCAGCCGGATCTTCGCCAAAATACTCGAGGGAAGGCCGCTGGCCACCCCCAACCTGCTGCCGGCGCCAACGTAAAGAGCGGGACAGGACAGTTATTTCTTTACAAAATTGGGCTGGAAAAATCCCAAAGCAAGTTCCTACTGCCTTTTTTTAGGTTGAAGAGTACTTCAAATTGCTTAAGAGCGGCGGGTTTGACGTGGAGAAGAGCCATTTCACCCACCCGGACCAATTCGCCAAAGTCCTGGTCTTTTATTCGCTGGCCGCCATGGCGCTGCTCACCATGAAACAAGACTTGGGGCTCCAGGCCATCGGTTCCCTTCCGCCCGAGCAGTACGAGAAGGTCCGCCATGCCATGCCATGCGATGCCCCGATGACCCTGAAGTGGAGCCCTTGCTCCTGCTGTTTGCCCTCGTGGTACGCTGTGGAGGATGGATGGGACGCCGCACCGATCCCATCGGTCCAACCATCCTCATGCGTGGCCTCCTACAACTGATGACCACCTTCGCGCTCGTAAACCAATTCCCAGACCTCATAAAAGAATGGGCAAAAAACTATGGAGCGGATGTTAAAAATGCCTATACTTGGTAGGGCTGAAGCCAGGTGCTAAGGGGGAGCCTGCGGCTGGGCCTGTCGATGTAGTGCGCCGGGGTAGAATTTATATAGACATATAACTCGATTTCTAGTAGAATAGAATTTATTATTGGTGTCACCAGGGAAACCCACATGAACGCACGAGACATTCTATTCGCCACTCCGAAGGCGCAGCGGCATCAAATGGTGCTGTATCCCCAGTATCTGGACGAGATGCTCCCGGCGGATGCGCCCATCCGGATATTCGCACGGATTTTGGATGAACTGGATTGGAGCGCTTGGGAGGCTGCCTATGTGGGCGTTGGCCAGCCGCCGATCCATCCACATTACCTGGCGGGAGCTATCCTGTACGGGCTGATGCACCGCGTGCGTTCGTCGCGCGAGCTGGAAATGGCGGCGTGCAAGCACCTGGATTTCATATGGTTCCTTGAAGGGTTCACGCCCGATCACTCCACGTTCGCCAAATTCCGGGTGCGCCACGCCAAAGCCATCGACGAGTTGAAGCGGCAAATCGCCCAGCTCCTGCTAGGTGAGCGCGAGAAGCCGCTATTGGAATTGCTCATCGACGGCACCCGTTTGCGGGCCGACAGCGACCGCCACGGGGCGCGCACGGCCGGGACCATCGAGAAGATTATAAGGGAACTGGACCGCCGGATGGAGGAAATGCGGCGCAATGATGCCCAAGCCCTTCCTGAAACCGAGTTTCTGGCGGGCATGGAGCCGGATGGAGACGTTGCGGAACAGTTGGAAAAGGCCAGCCAGGAAATCGCGCGGCTCGAAACGAAACGCAAACAGCTTCAAAAAGCCCTCGACGCCGCCCGCAGGCGAGACGCGAAGTCCCAAGAGCACAATGGCAAGAACGCCAAACCCGTCCGAGTGCCCGTGAGCGATCCGGACTCCCAAATCACCCCCAACAAAGAAGGGGGCTACGCGCCGAATTACACCCCCGTGGCCGCGATTGACGCGCAAACAGGCGCTATCCTCTATGATGATGTGCTGGCGGGTTCCGACGAGGCCAGCGCCGTTTGCCCGGCGGTGGAGGCCGTTGAAGCCCTTACGGGCGAGAAGCCTTGCGCAATCGCCGCCGACGGCAATTTTGCCGCGGGCCAAGTGCTCGAAGCCCTTGAGGCCCAAGGGATAGAGGCCTACATGCCCACCCGCTCGGCCTCTGGGGCGGACAATCCGGCTCAACGCCCCGAGCCCGCGCTTCCCGTGGCCCAAGAAGCGGTGGAACGCCTGCCCAAACAAGGCGGCCAGTTCGCCCGCACCGCATTTGTGTACGACGAACAAGCCGACTCCTACCATTGCCCCATGGGCCACGAGATGGCGGCCTCGAAACACGGCACGGACAAAGACGGCGTTTCATACGCCACCTACCAATGCGAAGCCTGCCCCGGCTGCCCGCTGGCGGGGCAATGCATCAAAGGAAAGGCCACGCACCGGACCATCACCCGCGACGAACACGAACCGCTGCGCGAGGCCGCGGACGAGCGCATGAAGACCGAAGAAGGCCGGGCCATCTACAAGAAACGCGCCCCGGGGATCGAAGGATTGTTCGGCGTCATCAAGTCGTGCATGGGCATCCGCCGCTTCGCCCGGCGCGGCCTGGAGAAAGTCCGGTGCGACTGGTCCTGGATTTGCACCGCGTATACCCTCAAAAAACTTCTGGCCCGCAAGGCAAACATGGCCACCGGCTTCCCCCAAGGCGGCCATCCTGGCGTAAACACGGTCCTGGCGGGGCTTCATGCCGCAGCTAGAGCCGTAGCCTATGCTTTTTTCCCACGAATAACGTCGAATCGGCATCCCCGGCGCATTCCTGTCGATGCGGTGGAGATATACCCTATCGAGGCGGCTGCTTAATCGACAGGCCCTTAAGCGGGCTAAGGGGACGTGCGGATAGTGAAAGAAACAGCAGGCCATATTGAAGCGCTCAAAAGGCGATACGAACCTTTTTACCGGGCAAGGCGCACGGTGTATATGTTCATATACAAAAGAAAGGCGGTTTTCCCTGCAAAACGCATTAATACTCTTTTGGTGGCGCACACCCCCGCGATCAGGGCAGACGCATCTAAAATCCCAATAATTGCTGGAGAAACGGCATATCAAGTGCGGCGAATATCCTTTTTTGTCGTTGCGAAATATTCTCTTCCGTGTTCCTCTTGATGAGGTTGAGTGCGATTCGGCGCAGCGTGGCCAGATTCTGTGCGGCGTTTTTGGTCCGGGCGCGGCTTTGGTCTTCCCGGAAGGTCACGTCGAGAGACCAATGGAGCTGGTTTTCGACACCCCAGTGGCCCCGCACGGCTTTTGCGAAGGCCTCAATATCACGAGGAAGGCTGGTGAGGAAATAGCGGCGTTCGATGGTGTTTTTGCCTTTGACGCAGCGGATCGACTCGACCATGCCGATGCTGCGCAAGCCCTTCCACCGCTTTTTGTCTGCCACCCAGTCAATGTCGGTGGATTGCCAGTAGCGGCGCGTTTCCATGCGCCCATGGTCTTTTTCGAGCGTTTTGGAGCAGGCCATGGTGTTGGGGGCAACGGTAGTGGCGGGTTCGGAAGCGCAGGGCAAAACAGCGTCGGCAAAGAAATCCTGGACCTCTTGGTGAACCGTAGCATGGTTGCCTTTGAGGGCTAGGACATAATCAGCTTTCTTCTCGATGATCTGGGCGGCGATGTCTTTCTGGCATCCCATGGCGTCAATGGTCACGATGCAGCCTTGAAGGGCCAACGCCCGCAACAGTTCGGGGATGGCGGTGATTTCATTGGACTTATCGTCCACCTTAACCTGTCCCAAGGCCAGCCCGTTTTGCGAAGCCCAGGCGCTGACAATATACGGGATTGAATCGCCGTCATCCAAGGCTCGGCGCAACGCCTTTCCATCGATGGCAACGACTTCCCCCTGCAGTGCAGGGCAAATCCTTTGGACCCAGCGCACAAAACAGTCCATAAAACAATCGGGGTCGATGGCGGAGAAAACCCGGTTGAAGGTATCGTGCGACGGGATGCCGTGAGGCAACTCGAGAAAGGTCTTGAGCCAGTCTCGTTTGATCCTTCCAAACAACGCCATGTCGTTGAATCCCTCGCCGCCGGTCAACATCGAACAAAGTCCGATAACCAGAATATCGGCCAGCTTATGGAACCGCCTGCGGCGGACACGCGGATCGGGGATTTCCTCCAAGTATTCCATGATGCCGCGCTGTCTCGGAACGGGATGATGCTCATTGCCCACGGCTTTATCTCCTGAGTTAAGGAGTCGCGTCAAAATAACTTACCGATTTTCTCCCACCACTCGGAAAGGAAGCGGTAATTCCTATCGCCATGAAAATTGCGTTGAATGCGAAAAAATAGTCAAGTTATTTTGACGCGCTTCCTAAACGCTGGACTTTTTATATATATTCCTATATCATATTGCCATGAAACAAACAAGCAAAATCCAGCGGCTGTTAGAAAAGATGGCGGCCATCGAGCGGATGGAACGCGGCAAGATCTGCGCGATGGCCGGCCGGCCCCACTACAACCATCAGACATGGCAAAACGGGCGTAACGTGGTGCACTACGTTCCCACCGACGAGGTGGAGGCCCTCCAAGAGGCCATTGATGGCTACAACCAATTCCGTAAGCTGGCCGAGGAATATGCCAACGAAATCATCCGTCGGACACGCCAGGAACAAGACAAAAACAAAAAACGGAAAAAGAATGGCAGGACAAGCTGATAGACATTATCCAGAATTCAGCATTATTAGATGCGTCCGCCCTGCCCCGCGATTCGCAGGCTTGCACCTAGCCAGATATTCCTGTAAATTCCAGCTTCGTGTTTTTATCGCAGCAGCCGCCAGGCCAGACCGCCCAAGGGGGAACGCAATGCCAACTGAAATGACTATTGTGGATTATGTGATTGTTGTTCTGTATCTCATTGCGACGGTCTATATAGGCGCATTTTCCAGCCGGCGAGTGAAAGACTTCATCGAATACGCCGTAGCGGGGCGGTCTTATCCCGCGTGGATTGTATTCGCCACCTTGTCCGCGTCGTTCATTGGCGGCGGATTCACCATGGGCAACTCCGAGAAAGTATATTCTTGGGGCATTGTGTATATCGTCGCGCTCTGGGGATTCAGCTTTAAGGAAATTCTCGTGGCCACGTTTATTGCGCCGCGCATCCATCAGTTTCCCAATGCTATTTCCGCGGGCGATGTGATGGAGCGCGATTACGGCAAGCTTGGCAAATTCGTCACCGGCGTGTTTTCCGTCATCTTGTGCGCGGGCATTCTGGGGGCACAGGTGGGCGGGATGGGGGCCATTTTTAAGGTATTTTTAGGATTGCCGGTCGTATACGGCATCATCATCGGGATAGGCATCGTGATTCTCTACGACACCATGGGCGGTATGCGGGCTGTCGTATCCACGGACATCCTGCAATTCATCATTCTTGCAATTGGCATTCCGCTTGTATTGTTTTTTGGCGTGCGGAAAGTGGGAGGCGTCCAGGCTTTATTGGACGGCGTGCCGGAAGGCCATCTTCAACTCTTTTCGAATGTAACGCCCATCGCTTTTTTATCCCTGTTTCTCACGTTCTTCCTCGGAGAAGCCCTCGTTCCTCCGTATATCGTACGCCTGTTCATAGGCGGCAGTGCGAAAATAGTGTCGCAAGGCACGCTTTGGAGCGGGCTGTTTTCGATACCTTTCTTCGCCATCGCCGGGTGCTTGGGTTTAGTCGCCTATGTCCTCAATCCTCATCTTGAAAACTCGACTTTGGCGCTCCCGGAAACCATTCGGCAAGTGCTGCCCATAGGCATTCGTGGATTCGTCGTGGCTGGGATGATCGCCGTGGTCATGTCATCCGCTGACTCATTCCTCAATTCCGCCTCTATCGCTTTCGTGAATGATGTCGTGGCCCCATTGCGGCGCAAGCCGCTCAGCGTGCGCGGCGGGCTTATGCTGGCCAGAGCGTCCACCCTCATTACGGGAACGCTCGCGATTATTTTTGCTATCAGAATACCGAGCTTGCTTGATATTCTCATTTATGCCTATAATTTCTGGTCGCCAGTTATCCTCGTACCGCTGGTCTCGACATTGCTGGGATACCGGGCGTCGAAGGCCGCTTTCGCAGCAGGCGCGGCGTCGGGGGCGGTGGGGGTGTTACTATGGAAGTACGTATGGCATGAACCGGCGGGCTTTGAAGGGCTGGTTATTGGCGTCTTCTGCAATTTGGCCGCCTTCGTACTGGTGAATGCTTGTACGGTGGGGGTGGGGGTAAAGAAAACCGAATAAATTCCGGGGGATCTTCAGCCGGGCGGACTATTTGCCGATACCTATCTGTGTAGAGAAGGAAGAAATGTGCGTTTTGTGACGTTTTGTCAGTATGCTTGTATTAGATATTGACGCCAATTCAAATAGGATGCAGCAATGAAAACGCATAGCGATTGTACGATAGATACAAAGGGATTGGATATCGACTGCGCACTCCCCAAGCCGGAGCTTCGGGAAGTGGAACGGCATCAGATACGCTTAATCCAGCGTTTGGGCCGTGATGTGTCCAAAGAAGAAGCGCTGGAAGATTGGCTGCGTAATCATGCCGCCCAATGGCGCGCGGCGCGCCAGCGTGAAGCGCTTGCTTGCCAGTGTGAAGAAATGCTCCGGCATAAATGGATCGAATCGGAAAAAGCGAAGCGCGACCTTGGGAATGAAGCTATTTTCGACTGGATCCATCGCCATGCCGCCCAATGGCGCGCATGGTATGAGCATCATTGTGACCAGGAATTGCGCCCCAAAGACATGTCGTAAATGCCTGCGCACGGCGGATTTCATGGGCTGAGCAGTAAGCGCGCTTCGCCCTTGGCCTTGGCCATTAAGATGGATGCCGGGTGTTGTTCCGCTCATCCACTGATTTTCGTGGAACACAAGGCCACCGCACACATTCGCCAGCCAGCAGGCGGAATTGCCTAGCTTTCCCCAGGAAAAAGTGAAAAATGGGCTTCTTTTTCTGTGTTTTTTATGCCTCCTAATGCCATAACTCCGCAAGGCAGTTGAATCCCGGTATTTTTGTATAAAAAGGCAGTTTCTAAGAGATTGCCCAGCGGTGAAACAAGATGCGAAATGTTTACCGCCATGATAGAATATTGGCTATATGATTGGAGAGCATCTATTTCATAAAGAAAGGGGAATTGGCGTCTAGCCGGGGATGTTTTTTTTGCATCGCCAGGGGGCGGGCTGTGTCCGCTATATCCATCCGCGACTGTGCGGCATAAAAGGTGTTTTTATTTGCCATGGGCCATGGCATTGCGGCCTGATTAGTTGCGTACTGTTCTGTATTCCCGTGTTCGCCTTGCTGCGTGGGACTATAGCAGATGCCGAGCAGCTTATGGTGCTTGAGCCGCAGAAAGGCCCATACAATCTTTTCGAGTGCGCGGGATTTCTTAAAGATTACCGGGGCGACATCACCATTCAAGAGGTGGCTGCCCCCAGCCAAGCAGGGCCATTCCAGTCCGCGGCGGCAGGCGATCTTTCCCATCCCCCAAACTCGAAGGCTTATTGGCTTAGGTTTACGGTGATCGGAGGCGAAGGCCCTTCGCCGGGCCCCAATGGAGCGCCATGCTGGCTGCTGGATTTGGGATGGCCGCAATTATCTGCTGCAACCCTTTACACTTGCCTGGAGCAGCCGGGCTCTCCACCTCAATGGGTTCCCGTCCTCGACATCCACTCGAGGGAAAGCGGGTTTACGTTTTCGTTGCCGGTCTCCGTGCATGAGCCAAAGACGTTCTATCTCCGTGTCCAGGGCTCAGGCCGGGTTTTAGCGCCATTTGATATTCTTTCCGTGGATGCATATGCGCGAAAAGTGCAAATCCAGATCATGTTTTTTGCGCTTTATTATGGCGTTGTGATCGGAATCGCCCTGTTTAATCTATATACGTTCGTGACGCTGCGGGATAAGGCCCATTTTTGGTTTACCTTGTTTACCCTGTTCATTGTCCTGTATTTCTTTTTTGATAATGGCATGCCCGCGCGAATGGGGTGTTCGCCAGAACTCAATTTCACTTATCATGGGCTGATGTTTTCCGGCATGGCCTGCGTCTTTTGCGCGGTGCAGTTCACCCGGTCTTTTTTGTGTTTTCTCCGCACCTCGCGCCTAGCCAATACCGCTTTGCTGGCGCTTGGCTTGTCATGCATTCTGGTCGCGTTTTGTTCCTTGTTCGTGGGCTACGGGTTGATTATGCCCATTGGCACGGTTCTGCTGCCCACGACCGTGTTTTCATTGTGTTTGAGCGGATATTACGCTTGGAGGCAAGGGTTTCATCCCGCCCGTTTTCATATCACTGCTTGGGCTGCATTCAGCGTGGGAATTTTGGTGCGCTTGTTGTCGGCATGGCAATTGATAAACTTCTCGTTTCCGCTTCAAATGGCCAGCCAATCGCTGCCCGCGATATGCGTGCTGCTGTTAGCGTATGCCTTGGCGGATCGCTACCGTATTGAAAAACAGCAGCAAGAGCAAACCCGGGCGGATAAAGAACGTATCGAGCGGGAAAACGCCCTGCATCAGCTTATCCTCAACAACAGTATTCTTGGCATTGCCTATACGCATGCAGGTAAAATCGAGTGGACGAACAGCCGTTTGGCCGAGATTTTCAAAGCGGACCAGGAGACATTCCAAGGAGGCTTGTTCAGCCCCTTTTTCCCCAGTTTTTCCGCGTATGAAGCATTCCAGCATGCGGTGGACGACGCTCTTGCCAACCGGCGCATGTATGATCAGGAATTGGAGCTGCTGGCCGGTGGCGGCAGGCGTATCTGGTGCCGCTTCGTGGGCAGGCCGGTTGGGCGGCGGGAATCTCAAGGCGGCACGCTTTGGCTGGTGGAAGAGATCACGGACCGCCGCGCCGCACAGTTTGCATTGCAGCAAAGTGAGGAGCGCTACCGCCTGCTGGTCGAGCATTCCAATGATTTCCTCGTGATCATGTCCGAAGATGGCGCATATCAATATGTGAGCGATTCCATCGAGCGCATCACCGGTTTTAAGGTAGCGGAAAAACTGGGCAAACGAATGTATGATTACATTCACCCGAGCGACTATTCCCGGGTATGCCGGCTGATCTCCATATCACTCAAACAACCGGGCGTGCCGGTCTTCGCGGAATACCGGCATCGTACGGCTAATAGAGGATGGGTGTATCTCGAGGCCGTTGCTACGAATATGCTCGATAAGCCGTCGGTCAATGGGATTGTGATTAATGTGCGCGATATCACCGAGCGCAAGCGCATGGACGAAGCGCTCCGGCTCAGTGAAGAACGCTACCGCATGCTTGTTGAATCGATTCCCTATGGCATTTTGGAAATGGATACGGAAGGGCGCATTCTGTTTGTAAATCCCGCCCACACACGCATGTATGGGTACAGCCTGGAAGAAATTCGCACCCTTACCGTTTTCGATTTGATCGCCGATGAAAGCCATCGCGAGTGGCTGCGCAAGGACCTAGCCGAGCATATTATCCAGCCGATGCCCATCGCTTCTATTGTGGATCGCGGCATTGCAAAAGATGGGCATAATTTTTGGGTTCAGGTGGACTCGATTTTTAAGCGGGATGCCCAGGGCGCGACAATAGGATTTGTCTCCGTCATCTCCGACATCACCCAGCGCAAGCAAGCCGAGGAGGAACGGGAAAAACTCATCGTCGAGCTTCAAGACGCCCTTTCCCAGATCAAGACCTTGCATGGCTTGCTGCCCATATGTGCAAGCTGTAAAAAGATTCGAGATGATGCCGGATATTGGAACAACATCGAATCGTACATCTCGGAACGCAGCGATGCGGCATTCACCCATTCGATATGTCCTGACTGCGCGAGAAGGATTTATCCTGAACTCCATGAAGAAGAATCACCTGGCCCAGGCGATGCAGGCATTGCCTAAGTATGGGCGTATTGGGGCGTTATTGAATAGCGGCGGACAAGTCTTCCTGCATCCGCGCCGTGAGCCGCGCCAAGCGTAGGGCTTCCGCGGCGGTTTGCCTCTCCACGCCGAACGGCTCCAAGCCGCCCGCGAATGCCTTGCGCAGATCCGACAGGGCCCCCCGCTTCGCGCGCCATGCCAGCGCCCGTGTGCAGGAAAATAGCGCCAGCAGCTCGGCGGCAAGCAAAATAGCCAGCACCGCGAAAGCATGTAGGAAATAGGCGGAGGTAAGCATCATGCCGCCGAAATAGTCCGTCACGATGATGTAACCGCTGTACGCGAAGAACGCCAGCGGCGGGATATCAGCCAGCAGCGCCACCGGCCAGCTCGACAGCACCCGCGCGCATGCTTCGACGCGCCCACGGGCTGGCCCGCGCAATACCGATTCGATGCGCCGCGCCATGGCGGTGCGGAAGGCTTCCCAGCCTGCATCCATTTCCAGGCGCGTGAAGCCCGATTGGGCGAACGCCAAATCCAATTCACTACGGTGGACGCTGTATATCGGTTCGCAATCCTGGGTGAGGAGCCCAGCGTCTTGGGCCATGCCGCCCGAAAGCAGAGCGGCCGCTTCACGCCCCGCCGCACGGCGTCCCAGGAAGGGAAGCCATTCGCCCATATGCGCGGGGAAACTGCGGATAGCCTCGACGATACGGTAGAGCGTGCCCACAACGCCTTTTGCGCGCAAACTGGTTTCGCGGCCCAGTGCGAACGCCCACAGGTGGCTTTCCATGAATACCCGGTGCGCGATGGCCTCGCCCGCTGACCGGCGCACGGCGTCCTCCGCGGCGGAGATGCGGGTCGCGAGCGCCTCGAGTGTGGGGGCATGGAGGCTGAGCCGCGCATTCAACTCCGACACGGTTTTCCGCAACAACCCGGCGGCGTTCGAGCGCTTGATGCGACGGATGCGTTCGCGAGACAGCTCTTCCTGAAGAAAATGCTCCAGCGCGCCAAATTCATATTCCTCTTCCGAGGCGGCCCGGCCCAGCAGTTTCCGGTCCAAGGCCCGCAAGGCGTTCACATGGAAATAGGCGTCCACCTGGAATCCCTCGTCCGCCAGGCGCGCGCGCCAATGGTCACGCACGGACTCCGAGGCCGCCATGGCCTTCGTTTCCACGCACGCCAGCGTACGTTCCCCTTGCAGCGGGCGCAAGAGCGACCAGGTGGCTTCATCCAGATATTTTTCGGGGCTGCCGCACAAGAGGATGAGATCGCATTGGCGCAACGCTTCGGCCACGATGGCCCGGTGTTCACGCGCTATCGTGTCTGAATCGGGCGTATCGACAAGCGCCAAATGCTCGAGCGCCGAACCGGATATGCTCCGCCAGCCAGGAAACGGCAGATTCACGCCCGGAGGGTGATAGACCGTAGGGATGGAAGTGCAAGGGCGAAATTCCGACACTTCCGCCAATTGATCGCCCGCGAGGGCGTTGAGGAGCGTCGATTTCCCCACGCCGGAGCCGCCCACCAACGCCACGACAAGAACGCCATCCAGGCGCGTTTCCCGTTCACGCAGTTCAAGCACCCGCTCGCGCAACCGCGCTGTTTCGTCTCGAAGCGGACGCCACGGGCCGTCATACCGCGCCAATTCATCGAGCGCATCCAATATAGATGCGAGATTGTCGGTTATAGCCTCAGCTTGTTCCATATGGCCATCCTATCGTAAGAGGTAAAGCGAGGCAAATCAGGGAGGCATTTGCGAAATAAAGAAAATCCGTATTGACAAGGGTTTACAAAGCGGCGGAATTGGCGCCTACCCCGGAGAATGCGGGGAAAGGGGCTTGGCGGGGGCATGAATAAGGATTTTTTGTGAAAAATCACCCCAAATGCCCTCGGCGAGCGGGAAAAGGCGTAACGTCTCCCGTGTGTGATTGTAGTATAGTTGACCACATAACCACGCACACACCAAGGAGACGTTTGCGATGGCCATTATACACCAAATGGGGTTGTTCTCGTGGAACCAGGTCGACGCGGCGTCGGATCTGGATCGGCTGAACCTGTTGCTGGCGGCGCTGCCGGATGAAGATTTGATGCGGGCGATGGAAGCCGAACGCAAGGGGCGGCGCGACGATTATCCTATCCGCGCGATGTGGAACAGCATACTGGCGGGGATCGTCTTCCAGCACGACGGCGTCGAAAGCCTGCGCCGCGAACTAGCCCGAAACGGGCAATTGCGCCAGTTGTGCGGATTCGACGTGTTGCGGGGCGCCAAGGCGGTCCCGCCCGAATGGGTGTACACGCGGTTCTTCGCCAGATTACTGCGCCACTGGAAAGAAGTGGACCGGATGTTCGACGCGCTCATCGTCCGGCTGATGGAACGCTTGCCGGATCTCGGGGTGCGTCTGGCCGTAGACTCGAAAGCCATCCAAACCCACGCCAAGCCTCCGCGCAAAGACGCGGTCCTGGAAAACGAAGAGCCGGACGGGCGGCGCGACCGCGACGCAGACTGGGGCACGAAAACCTACAAGGGCGTTCACAAGGACGGCACGCCCTGGGAGAAGGTCAAACGGTGGTTCGGCTACAAGCTGCACCTCATCGTGGACACGAAATATGAATTGCCGCTGGGCTACGCGGTCACGAAAGCCAGCGCCAACGACTCGCCCTTTCTGCTGCCCCTCGTGGCGGCTCTCGACGCGCGCCACCCCGAACTCGTCCAACGCGCCGAGTACCTCAGCGCCGACAAGGGCTATGATTCCGAAGCCAACAACAAGGGCCTCTTCGAGGAACATGAAATCCGGCCCATCGTGGACATCCGGGCGACCTGGAAAGAAGAACCGGAACGGCCCCGCCCTTTATATCCCGAACGGGTAGACACGATCTTCCATACCGAACGAGGTGAAGTCCTCTGCCGGTGTCGTAACGGCGCCCCAAACGAACGCGACAACTATGATTCCATGGCCTACCAAGGATTCGAGCAAGATCGGGGAACCTTGAAATACCGTTGCCCAGCCAAGGCGCGCGGGAGCGCCTGTACCCAGCAAGACCTCTGCAACCAAGGATGCCAGCCCGAACACGGACGGATTGTCCGCGTGCCCATCGCTATCGACCGGCGCATCTTTACCCCCCTGCCCCGCAGCGCCAAATCCTGGCGCCGCGAATACAAACACCGCACCGCCATCGAGCGAGTCAACAGCCGACTCGACGGCGCATACGGATTCGAGCGCCACTACATCCGCGGTATGAAAAAGATGCGCGCCCGCACCGGATTAGCCCTCCTCGTCATGCTCGGCATGGCCCTGGGATGGCTCGAAGCCGGCCAGGCAGAACGCATGCGCTCGCTCCTCGGACAGCCCCGCGCCGCATAGATCACATCGAATCCGCACAAGCAATGATGGCCCGAATCAAGGGCAAACCATGCCCATTCGGGCCGCAAGGGTCCTACACGCGAACCTCCTGCATGATTTATTGCACCCGTAGCGGAGGCGTAATCCCATTGCCACAGGCGAAAACCGCTCCGCGTGTGCCCGCACCGTCCGCGCGTTCGCAAACCACGCTATTTCGCAAATGCCTCTCCTCGGCCGTGACTTGCTTGAGCGCGGGGTCGCTGTCATAATCGGCTACCCCCACATCATCCGGCCCCAGGGCGGAAATGACCGTGTCGCGCAGAACCCCCACAAACCGGCGCTCATCGAAGTCCCATGCGACACAGGGATGATATTCGTATCCGGTTCCATGATGGTCCCCAATCTCCATCTTCTCGCTCATGGCGGCATGTTTGGAGAAATCGCACTCGGTAATGTCGTGCAGCACCAATAGGGAAGACCCGCTTGCTTGCTCCAGCACCACTCGCGCCCGCAATTCGCGCAATTGGCTCACGCTGACGTCCGGGTTGTTGATGAGGTTATACCACGATTTCGATTCCGCCCACGCCGCTTGCTTGCTGCCCGCCGTCTGGCTTGGCCCCGCGCCCGGCGAGAAAACGAGCCGCGTCACGTGCCGGACCACACAGGCATTGCGTTTTACATGGCCCATGTCAACCAATCTTTCCACCTGCTGGATCACCGTATGTTTTTTCTGTTCCATTCTAGCACCTCCTTTTGGCTGGGGTACTATATAGAAGAATTATATAAATATTAAAGTATTATTACTGATAAATACCGGATATAATGGGAGTGGTACAAAAAATAACCTCCAGCTATGGCCCCGAGACGAAAAAATATGCCTATACTTGGTAGGCTTCAGCCAGGTGCTAAGGGGGAGCCTGCTCAAAGCAGGCTGATCGGAAAGCGCAAGACATTCCAAGCACACCGAAACCGGGATGGCGCACGTTTGGACTGGAGCCGCTCAGAACGAAAACCTAACCTATTTCAAAGTGCTCCTACTTTCATGGCGCACACCCCATTTATTCTTGCGGGTATGGCCGTAACCAAAGGCCCCGATTTTTAGACCACCAATACATTAAATACACAAACATTAAACAGGATACGGTGTGGCTCAAAATGCCAGCATTTGGGGGGCATGAGATCGGCGGCCCAAATAAGATACATTTATCAGGCGGGCGATGGGTGGCAACACCATGTTGAAAGGAAACCGTGCAATGCTCAATTCTATGATGCCTTTTATGTCTTTTGAGCCGCAGGATATGTCTTCACAAGATATGCAGTCGGCGGCATCCAGTAGGCAGGCGGTAGATGAAGTGCATCAGTTGGTCCACGAGATGCAGCGCTTACGCTTGTATAACCAAGCATTGTGGGAATTGCTGCGCGAGCGGGCGCGGCTCACGGACGAGGATCTGCTCAAAAAGGTCGAGGAGATCGATCTGAGAGATGGCGTGGCGGATGGCAAGATAACCGAGGGCCCGATGCGGTGTCCGAAATGCGGGCGGGTGTCCAATTCACGGCATTACCGATGCCTGTATTGCGGACTTGAATTTGAAAAGCCCGTGATGGGATGACGCCTATGCATGCGGACAAGAAGGGCCTCATCGCCGTGGCGATGAGCGGCGGTGTGGACAGCTCGATGGCGGCGGCGCTGCTGCTCGAAGCTGGGCATGAGGTTATAGGCTTGACCATGCGGCTGATGCCCGGCCCGGCGGAGCCGGATGGCGCGGAAGAAACCGCCCAGCGCGTAGCGGCGTATCTGGGCATTGCCCATCATGTAGTAGATTTAACGGCTGTTTTTCAAGAGCAGGTGGTGTCGCCCTTCGCACAAGCGTATGCGGCAGGGTGCACGCCGAATCCCTGTGTCTGGTGCAACCGGCGCATCAAGTTTGGCGCGCTTCTCGATGAAGCCCGCGCATATGGAGCGGAAAACTTGGCGACGGGGCACTATGCGCGCATCGAGCGGCGCGGCGAACGCTGGGCGCTGCGGCGTGCGCGGGATCTCGCCAAGGACCAAACATATTTCCTGTCGAGCTTGACGCAAGAGCAGCTTGAGGCGGCATGTTTTCCACTGGCGGAATACCAGAAAGAGGACGTGCGGGCAATGGCCCGTGCGCGGAATCTGCCCGTGGCGGAACGGGCGGAGAGCCAGGAAATATGCTTCGTACCGGAAGATGACTACGGGCGCTTTTTGGAGGCGCGGCTGGGTCCGCCTGTGCCGGGGCCGATTCTGTCGGCCAGCGGCGAGGAATGGGGACGGCATACCGGGCTGGCGCATTACACCGTGGGACAGCGCAAGGGGATGGGGATTGCCGCGCCACGGCCGTTATATGTGCTCCGGCTTGAACCCGGGCGCAACGCGTTGATCGTGGGATTCGAGGAAGAGACCTACTGCCACGGGCTGGCGGCGGTGGCGGCGAATTGGTGCGCTATTGTGCCGCCTGCCGAAGCTTTCGCATGCGCCGTGCAAGTGCGCTACCGGCAGCGGCCCGTGCCGTGTACAGTCGAGCCAGCAACCGACGGTTTCACATTGCGGTTCGATACGCCCCAGCGCGGCGTGGCCCCCGGACAATGGGCGGTGCTGTATGATGGCGATGCCGTGCTCGGGAACGGGGTGATCGATGAGAATAGTATAGCTGGGATGTAGTAGCCGCAACCAAGGATCCAGATTTCGAAACAGCGAAATACACGAAAAATCCGTAGGGTGGGGCTTGCCCCACCGTTCATCGGATATCCAAAGCAAGTTGGCCAAAAAAAATCCCTGAGCAGGTTTACGCCAATGTATCCGATATATGTTTTACTGTATTTAGTGGTCTTAAATCCGGCCATCCTGTTGCCGGATATTAGCCGATAATTCCCGCAGCCGCGCTAAGCCAAGTGCTTCAAGTATGAGAATGGCGGCGATGTACAGCATGGGAGCCGCCATGCAAGCAGTGAGGATGGGCGCTTCCAAAAACCATGTCGAACAGCGGATTGCTACGCCCGTGAAAGCCAGGGGAATGCAGAGCATCGAGGTGGCCAGCCAAACATGGGGGCGCATGACGGCGGGGAGCTCCCGGCGGATAGCCATCAACGCAAGGGCGGTGGTGGCGGCGTGGCTGAGGATGGTGGCGGTGGCGGCTCCACGCACGCCCGCGAGGGGGATAAGGGCGAGGTTGAGGGCGGCGTTGGCGGCGATGCCCCACAGGACGGCGCGTGCGGCCCCCATGGTGTGGCCGATGCCGGCCAAAAGCTGGAGGCTGAACCAGCAGGTGCAATAAAAGGCGCTGCCCATGGCGAGGATGTTAAAGGCGGCGGGGGCTTCATACACCGGCCTGCGGAAGAGTGCGGCCATGAGGACATCGGAGAAGCAAGCGGCGAGTGTCGCACCGGGAAGCAGGAAGACGGCGGCGGCATCGAACGCGCGCGAGGCGCTGCGCGCGAGGAGCTGGGATTCGCCGCGATGCCACAGCAAGGCGGCCATGGGCATGGTGTTGCGCATGCCCGCCATCAGCAAGCCGTAAAAAATCATGATGGTGGGAGCGGCGATCTGGTAATCCGCCACTTCGCGGGGATTGTTGCGCAGCAGCGACAGCATGGCCGTATCAAGGCTCGAAAAGACCGCCGCGCCGCCGAAGGCGATGGTAAGGTATTTCCCCGAACGGAAGACATTCGCCACGAGGGGAAGATCGAGCCGGAAGGGCGCGCGCGCAAGGGCGGGATGAAGCGCGAGGACGCATCCAATGGCCACTGCGGAACCGGCTAATACGGCCAGCACGTAGGCAAACGCCGGGCCGCCGGCCCCCGCGCCATGGCGGATAAAGATGACCGAGCCGAGCAGGCACACCGCCGCGTAGGCGACTTCGGCCAGGCTTCGAGAAGCGATGGATTGCAGGCCAAGAAGCAGCGAACTGGCGGTTTTCAATAGCACGACAAACGCCGTGTAAGCGGCTACGAGCCGGACGACCGATTGGGCCATGGCCTCGGGAGCCCACGGGAATAGCAGCGCAGACAGCGGTTTCGCGCCCGCGCAGGCCACAACCAGGAGGATGCAGGCCAGCAGGGCTTGAGGGGCGAGCGCGCCGATGACGAGGCTCTTGACGCCAATAAGGTCGTTCTGTTCGCGCAGCCGGGTGATGTGGGGGACAATACCCGGCTCGAAACCGAAGGAGAGCGCGGGATACACAATGGCGCTCACGGCAAGGGCGGCATAGAACAGGGCATATTGCTCGGGCGGCAAATCGCGGTACAGGATGATGCGTAGGATATAAAACAACACGCCCGTGGCGACGGCGGAACTGAGGGCTATAAGCGTCTGGAGGGCGTATTGGCGTCCGTAGTTCATGGGGCCTCCATGGCAAGGCGCACGGCCTCCTCGAAGGCGCCGGCGGCGCGTTTGATGGTATGTGGTGCAATGGAGCGGCGCGCGGCTTCGGACATGGCATCGCGGTCCGCGCCGGGGCTGAAATGGCGCGCCAGGGCGTCCGCGATGGCCTCGGGATTCGCTGGCGGCACGGCGTAGCCATTCACACCCGGCTGGATGAGATCCGGCGCGGCCCCTGCTGCCTCCGTCGTGAGGACAGGCGTCCCGCAGGCCAGCGCCTCGTTAATGACCAATCCCCAGACTTCTTCGCGGGACGGCAGGGCCATGAGATCAGCCATGGCGTAATAACGCGGCAAATCCGTACGGGACACGAATCCCGCATACCGCACATATACGGAGATGCCCAATGCGTCGCCGAGGTCGCGGCATTGGGATTCGCCAGGGCCGCTGCCCGCCACGACTAAGGTGATGTCTTCACGCTGCAAAATAGCCAAGGCGCGAAGCAGGTCTTGCAAGCCTTTGCGCGGAATGAGCTGGCCCGCATAAAGGATGGCGAACGGGGTATGGACGCCGCACGCCTGGCGCAATTCCGCGTGTTGCGGGGCCAGTGTGGCGGCGGCCTGGCCGAAAGTTTCCGTGTCGATAGCATTATAGGTTAGCCGGATACGCTCCTCCTTCGCCCCGAGGGACACGAGATAGTCGCGCGCGCGGGTTCCGTAGGCGATCCAGGCGGATGCGGCTTGTACGTGCCTGCGGACGATGGGTGCAAACAAGGTGCGCCGCCAGTTGGGTTCGCCCGCCGTGCTGCCGCTCCACAGTACAAGCGGCACAGCGTTCCGCCGCGCCCATATGGCGGTTTGCAGGGCGGCGGGCGTGTCCCATCCGCACACGATAATGGCGTCCCATCGGCCTTCGCGCAGGCGGCGGATGAGGCCGGGATTGTAGAGGAGGCGGTAATCGCGGCTGCCCAAGGGAATGCTGATGTGGGGCAGCATGCGGCAGGTAAAAGGCAAGCCTGGCGCGGAGTCCCATTCGCGGATCGTGCGCACATCGCCTAGTATCCATACCTCAAGGTCGAATCGCCGCGCCAATGCCGCGAATAGAGGTTCGCGGTAGGGCGTCAGAAAATTATGCACGATGAGCACGCGCGGTTTTTCGGGGTGTTTTGAATGCATGATGAAATACTAGGGCTTGCGGCGCGTGAATGCAATGGAACGGCTATCCATATGCTTTCCGTTCGGTTCCTCTGGCGCGGATTTGAGCTGTCATGCCAGCTTGTCCGTGGCATGCGGGGAATGTTAGGATTCGCCTTCTTCTTTCTATATAGTCGGTGTCCGGGGCCCGGGACAAAGGAGCGCGGGATTTGTGAAGACCATCACAGTACAAGTCCGTGACGATCATCTGGAGTTTTTGTCGCGCGCGAGGCCTTTAGCAGCCATTGCCGAGTTGATCTGGAATGCGCTCGATGCGGAAGCCACGGAAGTCCGTGTCGAGTTCATCCAGAACAGCCTGGGCGGGGTCGAGGCGATCCGCATACGCGACAACGGCCATGGGCTGTATATCGACCATGGTTTGGTGGCGTTCAAGAATTTAGGCGGCTCATGGAAAGAAGAGGGCCAGCGCACCGCCACGCGCAAGCGGATCCTGCATGGCAAGCATGGAAAGGGCCGCTTTCGCGCGTTTGCGCTGGGAAATCATGTGGAATGGGTTTCCGTCTACGATTCGCCCTCGGGACTGTATACCTACCGTATTACTGGGCGTGCGGAATCGCTCGGCGAATTCGAGGTTTCTGATCCAGCGCCCGCGCCGGGCGGGGCGCGGGGGATGTCCGTGGAAATTGCGGATGTTTCGCCGCAAATGGCCGCATACCGGGGGATTAAGGCGGCCCAGGATGTCACCGATGTGTTCGCACTCTATATGCGCCAATATCCGGAAGTCCATATTGTTTATGACCAAATTCCTCTTGACCCCGCGACCGCCGAAGATCGGGTGGCCGAGTATGATCTGGGAGAATTGGTGACGGAGAATGGCAAGCGCATTCACGCCAAGCTCACCATCGTCGAATGGCTCATACCTGGGAAACGGGGCATTTTTTTATGTAATGAATCGGGTTTCGCCCTGCATATTGCCCGGACACGACTCCTGTTTCGCGGGTTTAGCTATACCGCCTATCTCAAATCCGCTTATATCAGCGATCTCGAACGTGAGGGGATGCTCCAGCTCGAAGACCTCTCGGCGGATGTGAAGCAGCTCCTGGATGCGGCGCGCACCCGTATGCGTGAGCACTTTGCGCTGCGTGAAGCGGAGCGGGCCGCCAGCCTGGTGCAGCAATGGAAAGAAACAGGCCTATACCCCTACGACGGTGCATCATCTACCGTGGATGAGGAAAGTGAACGGCGCATTTTTGATATCTACGCCACCCACTTGAACCAATTATCCGATTTTATGAGCATCAGCCATCGCACGAAACGCTTGATGCTCCGTCTGGTGCAGGAACTTGTCCGTGCGGAGCCCACGCGCATGGTGCGCGTATTCGACGAGATCTTGAGCCTGCCCGAAGATAAAGAAGAAGAGATTGCCAGCCTAGCCGAGGCGGAAGAGTAATCTAAGGGTCATTCGCGAAATCGCCTTGTGCGTTAAAGTGCGCCACTTCATCAAAGGGGTGAGCCAGTATGTACACCGTTTATCCACGTTTATGATTCCAATCTAGCGTGTAGAGGATTCACTCGGAGTTTGATATCCGGCAAGGCGCTTCCTATACTGGCGGCCTTGCGGTACGGAGCGGTTGGCTCCTCACGAACGTAAACGGAATGCCTCATTCGGATTGGGCAGATCCTAATCATACCGGAAAGGGATAGACATATGAGCGGGCTGCATCTTGACAAACTTGGCCATTACAACGAATTCCCAGGCCCTGTCGTTCTGGTGATCATGGATGGCGTTGGCATTGGAAAAGGCGATGAAGCCGATGGCGTCCATATGGCGTATACGCCTGTGCTGGATTCGTTGTTTCAAGAACCGTTGTTCACAAGACTTCGCGCCCATGGCATGGCCGTGGGGCTGCCTTCGGATGACGACATGGGGAATTCGGAAGTAGGCCACAACGCCCTTGGGGCGGGCCGGGTGTTCGCGCAGGGGGCGCAACTGGTGAATGAGGCCATCGCCAGCGGACGCATTTTCGAAGGTGCGGCATGGAAATCCATCCTCGAACACGCGCATAACGGCGGTACGGCCCACTTTATCGGCCTGCTTTCCGACGGCAACGTGCATAGCCACATCGCCCAGTTATTTGCCCTGCTTGAGCGCTGTGCAAAAGACCAGGTTCCGCGCGTGCGAATTCATCCATTGGCCGACGGGCGCGATGTAGGCGAAAAGAGCGTGCTCGGTTATATCGAGGCCCTCGAAGCGAAACTCAAGGCGCTCTCGACGGATGGACGGGATTACCGCATCGCCTCGGGTGGCGGGCGCATGATCACCACCATGGACCGCTACAATGCCAATTGGGGCGTTGTCGAGAATGGATGGAAGGCCCACGTCCTCGGCGAGGGGCGGCCCTTTAAAAGCGCGGCGGAAGCCGTGCAAACTTACTACGATGAAGACCCCGTTATCACCGATCAATATCTGCCGAGTTTTGTCATCGTCGAGGACGGCAAGCCCGTGGGAACCATCGAGGATGGCGATGCCGTAGTATTCTTAAATTTCCGGGGCGACCGCGCCATCGAGATCTCACGCGCCTTCGAGGAAAAAGACTTGGCTGAGTTTGACCGCCGCCGGGTGCCGGATGTGTTTTTCGCGGGCATGATGCAATATGACGGCGACGCCCAAATTCCGAAGAATTACCTCGTTGAGCCGCCCTCCATCGACCGCACCATCGGCCAATATCTCTGCGCGGAGGGCGTCACTTCTTACGCCATCTCCGAGACCCAGAAGTTCGGCCATGTGACGTATTTCTGGAATGGCAACAATTCGGGCTATATCGACGAGAAGCTCGAGAAGTACGTCGAAATACCTTCTGATAAGATCCAATTTGATATCAAGCCGTGGATGAAAGCGGGCGAGATTACCGACACGGTTCTGGAAGCCATCGAGAGCGGCCAGTACAAATTTATCCGCCTAAATTACCCGAACGGCGACATGGTGGGCCATACAGGCGTGCCAATTTCGGTGCGCATCGCTGTTGAATGCGTTGACTTGGGCCTGCGTCGGCTCATTCCCGCCATCGCCAAGGCGAAGGGCGTGCTGGTGGTCACTGCCGACCACGGCAATGCGGATTGCATGTGGACTGAAAAGAAGGGCAAGCGCGAGCCTATGGTGGCCCATACGCTTAATCCCGTGCCGTTTATTGTGAAGGACTACTCGGGGGCCAATGCGCTGGCGTTGAATCCCATCGAGAAGCCCGGCCTCAGCAATGTGGCGGCCACGCTGTTGAATCTGCTGGGATACGAGAAACCGGAGGAATACGACGCTTCCTTGCTCCACGTGGGGTGAGCATCCATAACACGACGAGGCGCGGCCAAATAACGTAATAACGGATTACGTGTTTGCCGCGCTTTCGTCATCCAATTCATCTAATAGGGATTCGCTGAGATCGCGCCCCCAATTGAGTCGTCCGAAACGGAGCTGGACATCTCCCTTGTCGATCACCGCATGGCAAGGCCCCTTGAACTCATCTTTCATGTGTTGCTGAATGGGCCCCATCTGCAATATCGTGTCTGGATACAACACTTTGGAAATTTCGATTCGGGGCCGGGCCGCTTGTTTGGATTTTTGGCGCAAACGTTCGATAGCAAGCGTGTAATTCCGGACCCGCAGATCAATTTCCTTTGCTTCCTGGAGAAGTGTTTCGATCGCCCCCCGCGCCTCTTCGCTCATGCGCGGAAGCTTATGCAATATAGGCTCAACAGTCTGCTTTATGCGCGTGCCCCGGTCTTCCAGCTTATCAATCTCCACGTTGAGCTTGTCGATACGGGCTTGCAGCCGGAAATCCCGGCCCGCGATAACACAAGTCGGAATACCTGCGTCCGTGCCTGTCTGCCCTACAAGCACTCCCGCCAGGGCTGTCACCCGCCCTCCCACCAAGCGGCCATTCTGCATGGCCAGCGCCCCGCGCGTCTTAATCTCGGAATTGAGAATTTCTCGATCTATAATAATGTCTTTGCCTGCCTCGACCTCGGAATCCACAATGAAATGGGCGTGAAGCCATCCGGCGACAATGATCTTGTCTTTGCCCTTGCCGACGATGCCGCCATGCACCGTCAGATTGCCTCCCGTCAGCACATCGGAATTCTCGATTAGGCCATGCACTTCGATATCGCCCCGGGCTTTCACATCCGAGCCCGACTCGATATCTCCCTTGATGACAATAGCCCCGTTATGGGTGATGTTTCCTGTGGCTAAGCCCACATTCCCTTCCACCACATACACTTCATCCACTGAAAGCACATTGGAGGTCATACGGATGCGGCCACTCGTGCTCGCGAAAAATTTACGTTCTTCAGGAGCTTCACGCACACCTGTGCCTGCCGATAGGCTCGGCGTAAAGCCTTTGGGGGCAGGCACCATGCGGCCGTACACATCGCGGCCATTCTGCCCCGATATGGGCAGCACCACGGTTGCCAGCAACTCACCCGCTTCTACACTTGTCCTGGCGATGCGCCGCCGGTAATCCACCGTGCCGGTGGCCTCATCCACATGGAAACCCCGCTTAAAGAAATTGCTCGCCCATTCGATATACCCATCCACTGGCGGAACAATTGGTTCGCCTTGCACGATCGCCACATCATGAAGATGGCCGTTTTCTTCGACCGCCTTCTGGATATGTTGTTCCAGCAGCTCCCCTATCCATTCTTCTGGGACATGGCGGTCTTGGAGGCGTTTCCGAAGGCAATAGATAAGAGGCTCTAAATCCGCCGGAACAGTGGGATAATCCAGTAAGAGCGTCATCTTATCTTGGCTCAGCTTCAAGACGATATTCCGATCCGCATAAATCGGACCTTCTTCGCGCACATCTTCGGCGATAGGCTGCAACTCGTCTGTCGGCTCTTGCGTCATACAATAGGCTCCACTATCCGCACATTTCATGCTACACCTTATATTACCTTATATTGTGCTACAAGTCCGGTTTGGAAAGGAAATCCGTATCGAACTATCGGCGCAACATGCGAATAACTTGAATTTCCGCAACAATTTAGCAATTGTCGTCCCTGCATGGGGATTTCTGAAATGGAGCAGGCAAGCCAAAACAAGGAAACGCCAATGAAATACACCAAAGAGAACAAGAAAGCGGTAGCAAGCTACCGCACTTGCGCTCTAGGTCTTTCTTGCGAAACTATTTGGAGTGCGGCAGCTTGCTGCCGCTTTGTGGGTGCGGATTTTGTTTGAATGCCCGTTTTTTGGTTTTATGGCGATGTTGATTTAAGTGGAACGCATTTTTGGAAGGCCCTAAATCCAGTCCAGAGTAAAGGCGCTCTTGCATTCTTGCGGTTCCTGTTGGGGCGTTCTCTGGATTAACTTGTTGAGCCGTTTTATTTTTCACGCTACAATAGCTCCAGCACAGGAGTGAGAGGGCAGGCCATTTGGCTATTTCAAAATAGCGCCCAGCTCGGGCCGTATGTTGCAGGGCGGGAAAGGAATGTGCGTATGCTTGCTCGACAGAGCTGGTTGAGCCGTGGATGCAGCGCCATAGGGTTGTGCTGCGTTCTTTTCAATGCTGCCGCCGAGGCTTCTCCTGAATCTCATGCAACTGCCAGCCGCCAAGTCTTGATTTTACATTCGTACAATGGCAACAATCCATGGACGGCACATATCCAAAAAGGGATCGAGTCTGTTTTCGCCAGTTCTCCTGACATTGCGCTGCTGGTGGAATATATGGATACCAAGCACATCAGCACGCCAGAGGGCTTGGCGCTGATACGGCAATTGTTCGAATGGAAATATGCAACGACTCGCTTGGACGCCATCATCACATCGGATGATGACGCACTGGCGTTTGCCGTCGCCCATCAAGCCAAGCTTTTTCACAACGCCCCTATCTTTTTTTGCGGCGTCAATGATTTGGAGCGGACCGATATTGCGAATTCGGCCAATATAAAAGGGATCGTGGAGAAGCCCGACTATCAAGGCGCGGTTGAACTCATTCGAAAACTGCTGCCGCACATCAAGACACTAGCTATTGTTACGGACACCACGAATGTCGGCAGCATGCATGTAAAAAATGTCCAGGCGCTGGCCCCGTCGTATGAAGGCCAGCTAGACTTTATATATTTGCATGACCTCACCATTGAAACGCTATCGCGCTCTATACAGTGTTTGCCCAGCAACAGCGCCATCCTGTTTCTGTCGTTTTTCCGCGCAAAAGACGGTCAAATCTTGTCGGTGGATGAGGCCCTTCACATTATATGCGCCAATCCGCATGCTCCGGTGTTCACCTGCTGGGATTCTTTCATCCGCGACGGTGTGGTAGGCGGCCAAGTCATTAGTGGGATGGAGCATGGGAAAATGGCGGCATCACTGGCCAAGTCGGCGCTCGATGGAGCTGGCATGCAAACGCTGCCCATTGTGAGCGAAAGCCCGAGCTTTCCCATGCTCGAATATTCCGCTATGGCTCGATTCGGAGTGCCGGCATCAAGGCTGCCGCAAGGCGTGGAGATTATGAACCAGCCTGCGCCTATCGATTGGCGGCTCAGATTCGTCATCATGGCGGTTGTGCTCTTTATCGCCATCGAGTCCATACTTATTTTTACCTTGCTGATCAATCGCACTAAACGCAAAAAAACAATGCTTGAGCTGAGCCAGCAAAAGGCCTTGCTCTCCAACATCATATCGAGCATACCGTGTTCCGTTTATTGGAAAGACCGCAATCTGGCGTACCTTGGCGGCAATACGGAATTCGCCCGGGAACTCGGGTTGGATTCGACGGACGCATTTATCGGCAAAACGCATCGCGAACTCACCATATGCCCCATCGAGGCGGATTGGACGGAAGAGCATGACAAAATAGTGTTGGATGAACGCCGGCCGCTGATTAATCTCGAACGCACGATAACCAGGCGGGACGGGGTGTCTGCAACCATCTTGACCAGCAGGATGCCCCTATTCAACGAGCAGGGCGAAGTGTACGGCATACTCGTGGTGGATACGGATATCTCAAAGCACAAGGAAGAGGAAGAAGAAAGGCGCGCTTTCGAGTCACGCTTGCAGCAAGCGCAAAAACTCGAGAGCCTTGGCGTGCTGGCGGGAGGCATCGCCCATGATTTTAATAATCTGCTCATGGGGGTGCTGGCAAACACGGAGCTCGCGTTATCTGAGGCGCCGCCTTCCGGAACCATCCACCCGCTCTTAAAAGAAATCGAGCGCGCGGCGGGCCACGCCGCCGAACTCGCACGCCAGATGCTGGCTTATTCAGGCCGGGGGCGGTTCGTCGTAGAAAAGATCAATCTCAACGAAATCGCCACTTCCGCTGTCCGGCTGCAAGAAGCTTCCGTTTCCCGTAAAACGGTTCTTCGCCATGAACTCGCGCCTGATCTTCCCGCCATGGCGGGCGATCCCGCCCAAATCCGCCAGGCGATCATGAATCTTGTTTTTAACGCCGCCGAATCCATTGAAGAACATGAAGGGACAGTGGTTATACAAACAGGGATGCAATATGGCGTCGAGCCATCTCAAGCAGAATACTATGTGGGTGATTTCGCGCCTCAAGGCCCCTGTGTGTACGTGGAAGTGAGCGACACCGGCGCAGGCATGGATGCCGACACCCTGAAGCGGGTCTTTGATCCGTTCTTCTCGACCAAATTTGCAGGAAGGGGATTAGGCCTGGCCGTGGTGTATGGGATTGTTCGCAGCCATTCCGGATGCATACGCGTCACGAGCGAGGCAGGAAAGGGTTCTGCATTCCGCCTCTTGTTTCCCAGTCTAGGGACGCCTCCCCCCAACCCGGTCCACGCGGAAAACGCTTCTAAAAACTGGCGCGGCCAAGGGACCATTCTACTCGCCGATGACCAGGAAATCGTATTGAACGCGGGAAAACGCATGCTCAACCGGCTTGGTTTCCAGGTCGTGTGTGCGGTCGATGGATATGACGCCATCGAGCAATTCCGCATGCATGCCTCGGAAATCATTTGCGTCGTACTTGACCTTACCATGCCGCGGTTGAACGGGGAAGAAGCTTTCGAGGCTATCCGGCGCATTCAGCCGGATGTGCGCGTCATTTTAGCCAGCGGATACAGTGAAGAGGAAATCGCCACGCGGTTTGCAGGAAAAGGGCTTTGCGGCGTGCTCAAGAAACCTTTTACGCTCGCGGAACTCACCCAATGCTTGCGGAATGCGATTGATGGCGGTGCGAATACAACAGAACACAAAACCTGAAATATGGTCCCGCAAGCCTTGCAAACAGTCCGGCGGGGCAATACAATGCGTATGGCGAAGAGGCATGCCCCATCGTGAAACACGGGCAACCGCCGATGGCCGCCAATAGGGATGGAAGCCAATGGTGCAAATCGCTCTGACCTCTAGCGGGTCCGAATCGAGCGAGAATTTTGAACACCAATGGAGCGGAGACTGCCTCCAGGTGCATCTCCTCTCTGATGTGGGTCGCAAACGTTCGCAAAATGAAGATGCGTGCATGCTCTGTATGCCGGAAGAACAACCTGCCGCAGAGCAGCAGGGGATTCTTTTTGCCGTGGCCGATGGCATGGGCGGCGTGAGCGGCGGCGCATTGGCCAGCCGTATCGCCCTTGACACCATCGCGGAAGCCTTTTATGCCATCGAAGATGGGACCATTCCTGACCGCTTGCGCCGCTCTATCATTGCCGCTAACAAGCGGGTCTTTGATGAAGCCGCCAGCCACCCCGAGTATCGAGGCATGGGTACGACCGTCTCGGCGGTTGCCGTGCGCCATGATTACGCATATATCGGGCAGGTAGGCGACAGCCGCGTGTATCTGTGTAGGCACGGGATGCCCATCACCCAACTCACGGAAGACCATTCGTTAGTGGCCGAGCAAGTCCGTGGCGGATTGCTCTCCGAAGAAGAAGCCCGAACCCATTCCCTCAAGAATCTCATCACCCGCGCGGTTGGCACCCGGGAAAACTTAAAAGTAGACCTCTTCCGCTTGCATCTCCAGCAAAATGACAACCTCTTGATTTGTTCCGATGGCCTCTCGAACGTGGTTTCCGACGAAGAGATCGCCCAAGCGATGAGCGTTGAAAGCTTGCAAGGTGTTGGGCGCCTCTTAGTCGGCCGGGCGTTGCGCGCGGGTGCGCCTGACAATGTAACGGCTGCGGCGCTGCGTGTGATTAGAACTCCACGGCATGAGAGCCCGGATGAAGACGCCCTTGATGTAACACCCTCGCGAACAAGCTTTTTTCAGCGGCTTAAACGGTTCTTCATGTAAGGATTACCGGGACCATCTAGATGAAGTACATGGGGCCATTGGCGGATGTTTTAAGGCGGTGGCGTGAAGCAAAATCGGCCAGTGTGATCTGATCAAAGGCTTCATAAAGCGCGGTGTTGATTTCATGAAAGATCTCTTTGAGAACGCATGCTTGAGGATCTTCACAACAATTCGGCACATTCGCGCAATCCGCCACATGCAACGGCCCTTCAAGGGCTTCCACGATTTGCGCCAAGGTGATCTCTGAGGGAGCCCGCGCCAGCATATATCCCCCGTGCGCGCCCCGAATCGCCAGCACCAGCCCGGCTTTTTTCAATGCAAGCATCAATTGTTCGAGATAGGTGAGAGGTAAATTCTGCGTTTCGGCAATTTCTCGCGCCATGACAGAACGCTCCGGTTCCGCCAATGCCAAGTGCAGCATGCCTCGTAATCCATACCGCGATTTTGTGGAAAGCTTCATATTGGCCATCCCGCTGCGCGCCAGCAACTGGGGCGCGCAGCAATCTCGACTTTCCCGCGTCACAAACTCAACTTAGCGTATGATAACGTAAAACTTGGATTACGTCAAAAAAATCGTAACACTTTAGCGGAATGAAGCAAGAGCTTTTTTAGACATGATTGACAAGATTAACAAGATTGGACATGCTCGCAATCATTATAACTAATCGATGAAGCGCCCGAACACATTTTTTGGGGCAACGAAATCGCCATCAAAAAAATCTTGTTCATCTTGTAAATCCTGTCAAAAAAATCTCCCGCTAACAGAGGTTTGCCATGAATTCGTATCTATTCGCGGTTTAAAAAATAAGCCCAATGTTTTTGCTCCAGATGGCTAAATGGTTGCATTCTTTGCGGCTTCGCGACTTTGCGTGAAATAGATAAGTAAGGTTGGCACGCTTTACTACCAACAGAAATCCCATTCTACTTATACGCACGCAAAGCCGCCAAGAACGCAAAGGTAACCGAGAATAAACGATGCTATGTCGTTACATTGGGTTGTGGTCAACGCTCACGCCAGTATTTACTGTTCGAGTTTGCGCTCGAGTTCGGGGCGTTGCGGCATGCCGCAGGCGCGCGCGTGGTTGTAACACTCTTTGCCTTGGGCGATATCCTTTTTCATCTCGATATGCCAATACGCCAGATTGAGCCAGGCGGGGCCGTATTCAGGAGAAGCGCTGGCGATAGCGCGGGCAGCCGTGATAGCCCCATCCACATTTCCGGAGTGGGCGAGATTCACCGCGCGGGCATTCTGAGCGTCTGTATAGGAAGGCTCCAAGCGCAAGGCTTTGGCGAAATGCTCTTCGGCGCGCTGGAAATCCTGGCGGTTCATGGCCACGCAACCGAGCGCATATTCGCCCTTCGCTTCTTCCGCAAGGCCAAGATCGCAGAGCAGCGCCGATATCACGCCGTCCGTGGCTTGCTCGAAGCGTTCTTTAAGTATGGAGCCATCGCCGCCGAGCCAGGCCTGCATGGCCGATTCATGGACGCCCAGCCCCTGGGACAAATCCGGAAATAGCGAACCTTCAATAGGGTCGCCCAGTTTGGTGTCGGCAAACACGGGGCCGGAAGCCACGTAAACCGTATCCCGCCATAATGCCCGGCCTTTCGGAAGGGCATACAGGCTGCCTGTAATCCGCGCCGCCATGATTCCATCGGGTCCATAAAGTCCATAGGTGATATTGAGATCCAGCACTTGGTCTGCGCCAGATTTAACGAGGGATTCGAAACGGGCGTCCTGGGCGTTGCGGCGTTGTTGGAATCCCGCCGTGCTCGTCAGTGGTTCGACCCGCTTCAACTCCTGTCCAAGCGCGCTGGTCATGCGCGAAGCAAGGCGGTCTTCAAACACTTTGCCGGTGTCATACCCATTGAGCAGTTCCTTTACTTTTCGGGCGTAGCCTTCATTCACGTTGGCGTCCACGACCGCGCCGACCAGCATTCCCGATGAGCCCGCCAGGCGGAACGCTTTGCCCGCCGGGGAAACGGCAATGACCATTTCCTCGCTTCGGGCTTTATACGACCACGCGGGAGCCTGCGCTTGTGCAAGCCCCGGATTGGGATGTTCATTCGAAACGGTCGTACAGCCTACAAGCCCGGCGCACGCCAGAATACTTACCGCCAGCAAAGCATAGTTCATTTTCATGGCTTTTCCATCCTTTATGTCCGCGCCTTGCGCGGGTTCATACTGCCACGCGCGCTAACAGCCTATGTACCGCCAACGGTATTTCACTCGCTGCATGTACGATGGCGTCCGCACCACGCAATTCGCCCCTACTCCCAAATCCATACGAAACACCTATAGCCCATGCGCCATGGGCGTGGGCCGCACCGACATCATCTTCCCGGTCCCCCACAACGATTCCCACTTGAGGGCCATTCGGCAAGGGATTCCCGGGAAGTCCCCACTGGGCCAGAATCTCTTGGGCCATTTCAATTTTCCCAGGATATCCCATTCCCCGGCAGCGCGTTACTTCAAAATAGGGCCTCAATGCATGGCTGTCCAGCACTTCATCCACATAATCCAGCGGGCCATTTGAACAGAGAGCCAATACATGCCCTTCGGCGCGCAGCGTTTCAAGCATTTCCCGGACACCACGATATAATGCGCCTTCCGTACGGATCAAGGCCAATTCCAAGGCGTCCACTGCGGCGGCCACCTGTTCCGCCTGTCCGGGCGGGCATAGTCCGCGCAGCCAAGCATGGAATTGTTCGATGGGACGGCCCGTACAGCGCATGATCTCGTTTGGAGATGGAAGTGCAATGCCCGCCGCCGTTAACGTGCGCTGTACGGCGGGAACCGTCACCCGTTCGGACCGAAACAGCGTGCCATCAAGGTCAAAAAGAATCGCCGCACGGGAAATGGTCATGCCGGGGCCCCTGGCCGCTTTTTTTCGGCATCTGTTTCCGGCTCGATGTGGATGGCGCACTCCGGAAGCGCCCGTTTTAACGCTTCCACGGCCTCCGGATTGGCTTGGACACCCACCAGGCTTAAATCCGTTAATAGGAGCAGTACGCGCAATGAAGCGAGCGAATGGCCCGTGATGGGCGTCCGATCTAGATTGAGCGATTGAAGCCCGCCCAAGGAGGCAAGCTGGCGGATTCCCGCGTCCGTGATGCGTTCATTATCCGGCAAGCTCAAATGCTCGAGCCCAGGAAAATCTTGCGCAATCGAGGCCAAGCTTGCATCGGTAATCGAGGTATGCTCGAGGGCGAGCGATTTCAAGCCGCGCAAGTCTTTCAACAATGCAAGCCCCGCGTCGCCAATGTGCGGGCCACGCAGTGTTAGCGATTCCAAGCCGGTGAGGCGGCCGATATGCCCGAGACCGGCCTCGGGGGCTTCTTCACCCGTGAATTTCATCGAATCCAGCGCATCCACTGGCAGTCGGTCCAAATAAGTCAAATCCCGTTCGCCTTCCGGCGAAACGACTAATCTTAATGAAGCGCCTTCCGGCCATGAGATCGGTCCGCGCGCCAAGCCGAGCAGCTTGCCGTCTATATAAAGGCTGCCTTTGGCTTCACCCAGGGAGAAGATGGCGCTGCGAAGGCCGCCTCGGGCTTCTGAGCGCACGATTTCACATTGAGGCAGCACAGCCTGGAATGTTTGCACTGCCGCATCGCTTGTTGAAACGCCAATCAGGCTCAAGCGCTGCAAACCGGTTAACGTCCCAATGGCCTGAAGCCCCGAGTCGTTTACGGCGGTATAGTCCAGAGTGAGCTGGGCCAGATGCGCCATCGGCGCCAGGCGCGCCATGCCCGCGCTTGTCACCGCCGAAGCGGACAGCCCGAGGGTTTGCAGATTGGCGAACTGAGGCAGCGATTCTAGCGCCGCATCGGTAAAGGTAGAGGAATTCAAGTTCAATTCCGTAAGCGCGGGCAATTGCGCCAGCGCTTGGATAATAGAAACGCCGTCCGCTGGCGGATTGGCGGTATCAAGGCGCAAGGAAGCGAGTTGCGGCAGATTAGCCAGCAGATTGATGTCTTCCGCGCTCAATTGCATCCCGGCTAGTTCAAGATTACGCAATGGGCTCGACCAGGTTAGCCTGCCCAGCGCCCCGTTGGCGGGCTGTCCCAGGCAGGATAAGGTGTGCAGCTTGGGTATCTTCGCGATAGAACCCATGCCCGGCTCGGTGATTGCACCTTTTACCGTGAGTTTTTCCAGGGATTGCAAGCGGGCCAGGCGATCCAATCCGGGGCCTGACACGCCCGCGCCCAGGCGGAGCTCCCGCAGATTCGAGAGGCCAGAAAGATGCATCAGGCCCTTGTCCGTCACGCCATCCGGCAGCGCCAGCGATTCGAGGGCGGCTAACCCCTCGATATGGATCAAGGCGTCATCCGTATAGGGCATTTCCGATAAATCCAAGGAGCGCAGCTTCTTGAGGCCCGCCAGGAAGACAGAGCCTTCGTCGGTGGCCAGGTTAACGCCTTGCAACGTAAGAGACTCCAAATCCGGTAAATGGACAAGCTGCGCAAGGCCCGCGTCGGTTAATAAAAAGGTATGGGAGAGAGTCAATTCCCGCACCGAAGACATGCGTCCCAACGGCGTTGCGTCGTTATCCGAAAAACCGGTATGGGTGATATGTGCTACGCGAAGATTTGGCAGCTTAATGGATGCAAGCGTTTCGAAGTCAAGCGCATGGCAAGGGGCGACATCCAGGCGCAGTTCAGCTTCCGCAGGCAAGTCTAGCGCGCCGGACGCGCTGCCTATCCATTTCCAAGGCGCTTCTTTTTCTCCTTCTGGGCGCATGCTGAACGCTCCCAGCGCCAGATCGGATGGAAATTCCTGGGGTGCGGGAGGAATCGCCGCAGGCGGCGGAATATTGGATTCCGTTACGGGGGGCGGTGTGGGATGCGTTTCAACGGGTGCGGGAGCCGAATGCATTGCCCACGGACCGGCATAATATCCATAAAGTGTTGCCGCAAGACCGGAGCCTACCACCAATGCGGCTAACAAACGGAGGAGCGTGCGCCATCGTGCAGGCGTTTGCCGTGGCGCCTCCGTGCGTTGGACATTCGCCGCGAATCGCTGTGCGGGCGTATCCTCGGCCCCTATGATCTCGATTGTGTCGAGATTCAGGCTTTCTTTAATTCCGGTCAAACCGGAAACAGGCGGCGCTTCGGTCGAATCGGCTGCTTGGCAGCCGGAATCCGGAGAAGCCATGGGGGATTTTGAACGGTCTTCCGGTTCGAGTTCGGCCTGCTGCTCAGGGACGCTTTCTGGCGGCGTTTCGAGGACAACAACAGTTTCCTGTTCGGAAACCGCCGCAGGCGCGAGCGGAGTGAATAATCCATCAATGAACTCAAATACAGGGCGGGGCGTTTCCGTTGCCGACTCTTCTTCTGTCGGTTCTTCTCTTGCCGACTCTTTCACTGTCGGCTCTTCCGCAAGCATAGGTAAGAGTTCCGCCATCTCAAGAATGTTGGCGGCAGGCTGGCCGTCGGCAATATCCGCCATGCAGGCCGCGATACGCGCGCTCAACTCCACTCCGCGAAAATCATGGCAATCGCGGATGAGATGATCACATGAAGCGGAGGCGTCTTGAAAGCGTCCAAGCGCCGCGAGGCAGAGTGCGCGGGCGTAGAGTATGGCGGTATCGTTCGGGCAACTCGATCTAAGAGAATCGAGCAGTTCGAGGGCTTCTCCGTAGCTGGCTTCTCGATATAACTGGTTGACGCGGCCATGTACGTCTTTGAGTTCAGGCCGATCCATAAACAGCTCAATTCTCCCGCATGCGAGTGTAAAATGGCCCGCAATAACCGCGCTTAGAGCATCAACTCCAGCGAACAATGGAAAGAGCCATCCTACAGAAACCAGCACACTTTAGACAAGGGTGATTTCTTGTATGAGGCATTTGCGAAATAAAGAAAATCCGTATTGACAAGGGTTTACAAAGCGGCGGAATTGGCGCCTACCCCGGAGAATGCGGGGAAAGGGGCTTGGCGGGGGCATGAATAAGGATTTTTTGTGAAAAATCACCCCAAATGCCCTCGGCGAGCGGGAAAAGGCGTAACGTCTCCCGTGTGTGATTGTAGTATAGTTGACCACATAACCACGCACACACCAAGGAGACGTTTGCGATGGCCATTATACACCAAATGGGGTTGTTCTCGTGGAACCAGGTCGACGCGGCGTCGGATCTGGATCGGCTGAACCTGTTGCTGGCGGCGCTGCCGGATGAAGATTTGATGCGGGCGATGGAAGCCGAACGCAAGGGGCGGCGCGACGATTATCCTATCCGCGCGATGTGGAACAGCATACTGGCGGGGATCGTCTTCCAGCACGACGGCGTCGAAAGCCTGCGCCGCGAACTAGCCCGAAACGGGCAATTGCGCCAGTTGTGCGGATTCGACGTGTTGCGGGGCGCCAAGGCGGTCCCGCCCGAATGGGTGTACACGCGGTTCTTCGCCAGATTACTGCGCCACTGGAAAGAAGTGGACCGGATGTTCGACGCGCTCATCGTCCGGCTGATGGAACGCTTGCCGGATCTCGGGGTGCGTCTGGCCGTAGACTCGAAAGCCATCCAAACCCACGCCAAGCCTCCGCGCAAAGACGCGGTCCTGGAAAACGAAGAGCCGGACGGGCGGCGCGACCGCGACGCAGACTGGGGCACGAAAACCTACAAGGGCGTTCACAAGGACGGCACGCCCTGGGAGAAGGTCAAACGGTGGTTCGGCTACAAGCTGCACCTCATCGTGGACACGAAATACGAATTGCCGCTGGGCTACGCGGTCACGAAAGCCAGCGCCAACGACTCGCCCTTTCTGCTGCCCCTCGTGGCGGCTCTCGACGCGCGCCACCCCGAACTCGTCCAACGCGCCGAGTACCTCAGCGCCGACAAGGGCTATGATTCCGAAGCCAACAACAAGGGCCTCTTCGAGGAACATGAAATCCGGCCCATCGTGGACATCCGGGCGACCTGGAAAGAAGAACCGGAACGGCCCCGCCCTTTATATCCCGAACGGGTAGACACGATCTTCCATACCGAACGAGGTGAAGTCCTCTGCCGGTGTCGTAACGGCGCCCCAAACGAACGCGACAACTATGATTCCATGGCCTACCAAGGATTCGAGCAAGATCGGGGAACCTTGAAATACCGTTGCCCAGCCAAGGCACGCGGGAGCGCCTGTACCCAGCAAGACCTCTGCAACCAAGGATGCCAGCCCGAACACGGACGGATTGTCCGCGTGCCCATCGCTATCGACCGGCGCATCTTTACCCCCCTGCCCCGCAGCGCCAAATCCTGGCGCCGCGAATACAAACACCGCACCGCCATCGAGCGAGTCAACAGCCGACTCGACGGCGCATACGGATTCGAGCGCCACTACATCCGCGGTATGAAAAAGATGCGCGCCCGCACCGGATTAGCCCTCCTCGTCATGCTCGGCATGGCCCTGGGATGGCTCGAAGCCGGCCAGGCAGAACGCATGCGCTCGCTCCTCGGACAGCCCCGCGCCGCATAGATCACATCGAATCCGCACAAGCAATGATGGCCCGAATCAAGGGCAAACCATGCCCATTCGGGCCGCAAGGGTCCTACACGCGAACCTCCTGCATGATTTATTGCACCCGTAGCGGAGGCGTAATCCCATTGCCACAGGCGAAAACCGCTCCGCGTGTGCCCGCACCGTCCGCGCGTTCGCAAACCACGCTATTTCGCAAATGCCTCCTTGTATGCTAATAAACCGGTTGCCTGGCTGCCACAGAATGCGCAAAAAAACGGGGAAAAAACTTCCTATTTGTTTCTGTATCTCTTGTGCCTTATGAGGCCATCATCCTGGGTTCAAAGGTTTGACAAGCGATGGCCGCCTATGCCAACATCTTGCTTGTATTCATGATCAGCGTGTTTGGGCAAAGGGAAGGCGGTGCGAATCCGCCGCAGACGCGCTGCTGTGACCGGCTACGAAAACCGCACTCGAGCCACTGTCCTCGAAAGGATGGGAAGGCGCGGCCAGTAGAGCATGCCGGAAGCCAGAAGACCTGCCCAAACACAAAACAAAGTAGTTGCAACTTCGCGGAAAGGTTGTAATGAGCACAGGACACGCCAACATTCCTGCCCCTCGTTTCACCTCCGCGTCGCACTAGCAAGACTGATGCATGTCTGCTTTGCGGCGGAACATTTGTGAGAGGAGGTGAGCGGCATAAGTATTACCCGCGCGTGGGCAAAGGGAAGGCGGTGCGAATCCGCCGCAGACGCGCTGCTGTGACCGGCTACGAAAACCGCACTCGAGCCACTGTCCTCGAAAGGATGGGAAGGCGCGGCGAGTAGAACCATACCGGAAGCCAGAAGACCTGCCCATACGCACCTAATCAAACAGCGACTTCGCGGAAAAGTTGCAGTAGGAACGTAGCTTCGCTTCTATTCCTGCCCTCTTTTCCCCTTAATCACAACAACGAACAGAACGATTAGCCCCACGTGGGCTTAAAAGGGGAATCTAGTAATGAAGTATGTAGTCTTTAGTTTTGCGTATATCGCGATGGCATGTCTGCCCGCCGCCGCGGATTACACCCAATTACAAAACTTCCCGCAGAAAGCTGCCAACTCCTATTCCGTAGTCGGGGCCGCATTATCGAGCGGCCAATACCTTGTGTGGAATGGTGAAACCGTCTACCGGCAAAACGCCGTAGGCTCGGATTCCTGGGACGCCATTGCAACCGGATATTTAGGCGATCCGGGATTTATCGCCATTACGCCGGATGGCGCGAAGGCTTTGCTCGGACCAGGATACTACACGAAGGCCTATTGGCTGGACCTCGCGAATCCCGTGGATTACGAGGCATCGTGCGAAATCGCCGTGCCCACGCAATTCGGAGGCGCATTTCTCTCGAATAGCCTGCTGGCCATCGATCGCGGCAAGGATGACTGGAGCGGCACGGAACTCGTGGTCGTCGATGCCTCCGGCTCGAAGAGCGCGGATGCGAAACCCCGGACGGTGTTGTCCATGCCTTGCTCCAAATCCGTGGTGATCGACAAGCCTTCCGGCTCTTATTCTGGCTTGGTGTATGCCGATTTGGCGAACGACAAGCTGTATGTCATTGATGCAAACACGCGCGAACTGCGGGTGTTTTCCGTCGCGGCCGTGATCGCGGCGTTCCAGGATTCGACTCAACTGGATTGGAACACGGACGGCGTGCAGATTGGCTCGGCGGGCGAATATTTTACGAACGGCATCTCGGGCATCACGTCCTCGGGCAATCTGATCATCTCCGGTTCGGCGGGATATGGCCTGCCCGGCGGCATTCAGATCGTCTCGAACACGACGGGTGAAATCATCCGGACCCTGGATCCCGTGGGAACCCAGCCTTATTATTCGGCGATTTACAACCCATATACCGATGAAATATTGGCGCAATCCGATGTGGGAAGCGTGTGGACATTTGATGCCGATTACGCCCCACCCGTGCCCGTGAACGCCGTGCTGGCGGGATTCGCCATGCTGGCGGCGGGTGTGGCGTCGCGCATGCGGCGTTCGTGATGGATTGGTTTGTGTTTGGCCGAAGGCGGTTTTACATCGCCTTCGGCCAAACGGCAGGGCGCTCGCATTGAATACCAAAAACTAGCCACAAGAGGCGCAGGAGACACCAGATGATCTTGAATCGCAAGAAAAGAGAGAAGAAGAAATACGCTTCTCGATGCATGGCTTTCCCGGCCATGCCTCAGGCTCTCATATCCCTTAGTTCATTCGTGTTTCTTGCGAATGTTGTGGCTATTTTTAATGTGATTTTCTTCGGCCAAACGGAAAGGCGGCTATGCACGTTCTAGCTCGGATGTTATGCTTCATGCTTCTTGCGGCATGCGCGCATGCGGTGGACGATCCGTGGGCGGATGAAGTGTTGAGTTATGTATCAGGGCCAAACATGCCTTCAGGCCCATATGCCGACGCGTCGGTAGCGATCGGTGCGCCGGAAGGCGCGGGCACGAACTACGGCAATACCACCAGTATCGTGAGTCTTGGCTCGATTAGTGATACGGCGCGCGGCCAGCTCGTGCTTAAATTTAACACCCCCGTCGAGGACGACCCCGAAAACCCCATGGGGCTTGATTGCATCGTGTTCGGCAACGCTTTCTGGACGGGCAACAATCCGCAAGTCCGCTTCCAGGAGCCTGCACTAATCGAGATCAGCCAAGATGTGAACGGCAACGGTTTGGCGGATGATCCTTGGTATCTGATCCCCGGCAGCCGGGCGTACCAATATGGCGCGGACGGTTCGCTCCCTACAATCTCCGAACCTACGGGCCAGAGCAATTCCGCCACGAATCCGTATTACCTCGCGGGCAATATCAAGAATCCAAACGCCTATGACGACGCAGTAGACGATACGATTGAATATAACTGGGGTTATGGCGATACGACGCCGAATCTACCCCATTATCTGGATTATCATTTGCGCCCGGATGATCCTCTTACGGTGGGCCTGAGCGAACCATGCGCCGGGGGCGACGCTTTCGATATCGCCTGGGCGGTGGACCAGGCGGGCGAACCGGCGGATTTATCTCAATTTGATTCCATACGCTTTTCTACTTTTGTCCTGCGCAATACGGGCGTCGTGGGATATATGTCGCCCGAGGTCGACGCCGTCGCGGATGTAGCCCCGGATGTGGACACGGACGGCGACGGCCTATTGGATGCTTATGAAACGCGCGTGGCGGGCACGGATCCCCTCCGTTCCGAGAACACGGTTCTACCCCTAGAAATCCCTTCATGGGCGGGGGGGGTGCCTGCCACGAACGTATTAGGTGAAGCGCATGATTCACGGGGCGATAGGCTGGCACTCTATGCCGCCGGAACGCGCGATGCGGAGCTGCCCCGGGAAACCACCGTGGACATGCTTACGCCATCCGCGCCCGAGGGCAGCCTGCCCAATGCGGGGCTTCTCCTGAGCGGAACCGTGCTGGAGATTGTCTCCGATGTCGCGGATTTTCCGGCGATGCAAATCGCTCCGGCGGAAGTGGCGCTCGTGTACGCCCCGGCCGAGATCACGGGGCTGGATGAAGCGGGATTGCAGCCGTATCGTTTCGACGGAGCCGCATACACCCAAGACGGCATTGCGTCAATCGTTCTCGACGCGGATGCAAACCAGGTGACGTTCCAGACCGATTATCCGGGGGTGTTTGTATTGGCATCCACGGCAGGTATCGGCGAAACCAACCCCATCACCGAACCACCCGTGGCCCCGGTGGGCTGGGTGGTGCAAGTCACGGGCTCGGCCCCCGCCGTCCTGCAATTCGAGTCCACCATCCTGCAAGACCGCTTCGGCCATATGGTGGCCGATGGCGTGTTCGTGACCATTGTTGTTGCAGGTGGAACCATTACTTCGGCGGACGCGGACCCGGATGCGCCTGGATATCAGGCTGCCGTGGAGGATGGGCAAGTGAGGTTCACCGTCGAGGCCGAAGGCCTCCTTTCAGCGGTAACGGTCCAGACCTACACGGATGCGGGCCAGGCGGAACGTGTAGGCGAGGGAACGTACTTGCCTGCCGACTATGTCGCGCTGCCATTAGCGGCGCCAGGCTGCGCATTGCTGCTATTCACCCTGGGTGCAATGCGCTTGCTTGGCAGCCGCCGGAGATGCCAGTCATGAGAAACCGAGGCTTTACGCTGATCGAGTTGCTGGTGGTCATCGGAATCATCGCCGTTCTTGCGGCGATACTCCTGCCCGCGCTGGGCCGCGCCCGCCAGCAGGCCCTTTCCGTGCAATGCATCAGCAACCTCCGCCAGCTCTATCTCGCCAACACTATGTATGCCTCGGAACATCAAGGCCATTATGTGCCCGCCGCGCCTGACATCTATGCCACCAACGGCGGCCTCACCCGGTGGCATGGCGCGCGCGAACGCGCCGACGATGAATTCGATCCCGATAAGGGATTATTGGCGGAGTATCTCCCGGATAAGCGCGTGAAGGCCTGCCCCGTGTTTACGGAGTACATGTCTAAAAACCAGGCTCCAAACGCCTTCGAGTCCGGCACAGGTGGTTATGGGTACAATATGGCCTATATCGGCAGCACGCGGTTCCGGGCGAATGACTATCCAATGGACACGAAAACCTACACCACGCCCGCATCCAAGAGCGCCACGCGCGACAGCGAAGTGGGCAATCCTTCTGAAACCATCATGTTCGCCGACTCCGCCCTCGCACAGGATGGCTACATCATCGAGTATGGCTTCCTCGAACCGCCGTATTATCCATCGTCCGATAATCCCACCGGCAACGAAGACTGGGGCCTTACCTCGCCCAGCCTCCATTTCCGCCACAACGGCCGCATCAATGTCATCTGGTGCGATGGCCACGTAACGAGCGAAAAATGGGGCTGGGGGCCACAGGAAAACGCCGTGTACCCTGGCTCGAACAACTACCAATGGGGCATCGGCTGGTTCGGCCCCGAGAACAACCGCTTGTTCTATTCAGGAACGAAATCGGACTTCGACGCCATCCTCGCCCGCAAACAAGCCAGTGAATAACCGTGGCCGTAGCCAAAGATCAGGATTTTTGGACCACTAAATACACTAAATACACTAAAATTATGTAGGGTGGGGCTTGCCCCACCGCTCAAGGGATACGTCTATATAGTCTCGGAGATAACTATTTGATATGCAATGGTTTCTCCGGGAAATCCTCGCAAGAAAACCACATTTCGGCAAATGGCAGCACCTAAGATTTCTCAGAATGAGTCAAGCTCCGGTATTCCGCTTCGTAGGTTGCGGCGATGCCGCGGTTGGGTGTGCGCCATGAAAGTAGGAGCACTTTGAAATAGGGTGAGGTTTTCGTTGTGAGCGGATCCAGTCCAAACGTGCGCCATCCCGGTTTCGGTGTGCTTGGAATGTCTTGCGCTTTCCGATCAGCCTGCTTTGAGCAGGCTCCCCCTTAGCACCTGGCTTCAGCCCTACCAAGTATAGGCATTTTTAACATCCGCTCCATAGTTTTTTGCCAGGGCGGACGCATCTAATAATGCTGAATTCTGGATAATGTCTATCCAGGAGTTCCCCCAAGAAATGGGGGTTTATAACTGCAATTAATTGTATTGAATAGAGTTACCCGTCTATAGAAGTGTCTTTGTCGAATTTTGGGGGATCTTTCGTTTAATTGAAACGGTCTCCTTGGTGCGTCAGAATCTTGGTGTCAAAAGCCCCAACTCCAACGCAATCAAGGAGGACCGCCGATGAATGCTACCAGAGTTGCTCGAAACTTGCGAGGGGTGCTCCCTCAATATGATAACCTCAATTGACCCCGTGGCGGGCCACGTGTTGCCAGAACTGGTCCCAACGGCCCTCGGTCATCTCCAGCGACCTGAGCGCGATCACCGCGCTCGCGCCCGCTTCCTTCCACCGCATCCCGGAGCATGCCAGGCGTTGCTTGATCAGCGTCTTGCACGCCGCCTCCGTCACTCCGCTGCCGATGGGAAGGCGCTCCGCCGTGTGCCGCCAGTATTGCATCTTCGAGCGGTGATTGCCGAAGTAGGTGATCGCCTTGCCGAGTTCCTCGCGGCAAGCCTGGGCGCGCACGCTTGGCAAGCTCGCCTTCATCTCCTCCAGCAAGCGTCCGGCTGCGCCCCTCGTGTGCTTCAGCCGGTGACTCCAGTCCGCCTCCCACTCCCGGCGGCGCGCGCCATGACCGTGAATCGCCTCCGCCGCCTTCCCCACGTATTCCCGCGCGTGATAGAAATCCAGCATCTGCCGGTCCGTGCGCGGCGTCAAAAACTTCCAGTTGTCCGGCGCGCCGTCGGCCAGGCCGATATACAGCGCCGCCGGGTGCCTCGCCCTCACGCGCTCCACCTCGCGGCCGAAGCGCTCGAGGAAAGTCTGCTTGCCGTACTCGGGCGATGCGCCCGCGTAGATCGTGTGCAGCCGCTCCCCGTCCTTGTCGTACAGGCTGATGGACCCGCACATCGCCTGACGCCAGCCGTCCTCCCTGAGCAGCATGCAGGTGCCGTCCAGGCCCACGGCCACCGACGCGACCGGCCTGTCCAATTCCGGCAGCTCGTACTCCCACGTCTCCTCCCTGGCCTGCGCCAGGGCGCCCACAAAATCGCCGATCTTCTTCACATAGTCGCGCGAGATTGCGCGGCCTGTCGACTCGAGCAGGTCGCGGCGCATGACATCGGCGCCCATGCGGGAGTATTTTCCGCTGACGATCCGGGCGTAGCGCGGCGTGGCGTTCATGACCATTCGCGCGTCCCGCTCCAGCGGGCAGAAGGTGCGCCCGCCCGTGGCGGTGTTCTGGTAGACGTGCCGCTCGACGCGGACCGGGCCGTGGGGCGTCTCGTAGGTCTGGCCGAAGCGCCCCTTGGTTTTGAAGGTGGTGGCGCCGACGCGGATGGGCGAGCCGTCTGTGTCGAAACGGGCCAGGGCCTCGGCCATGACTGCGCGCCCCACCCCGTTCAGGGCCTCCTGGACCGCCTCCTCCATATCGAGCATCGAACCACGCAGCCTCAGCGAGAAACTCACCTCGAACGTGTCGCCGTCGCGCCTTGTCACCATCGCTGCCATCGGTCTTCCTCCGTTAAGGGTCCGGCATACTTATCGACCCGACACGAGGATTTCTTTAGCATTCTGCGGGAACACCCCTATGCACTTTCACACTAATCAATAGTGTTTTTATTGCCGCAAGGTTATTCCGAGCAGCATAGGCAACCCCTGCTGCATACAGTAGAAGTTGTGCGGGGTGCTTTTTGATATATGGCATATGAGATCCGCCAGTTTCGTCTGCAGCGGCATTGGCTATTCGAGAGATAGCCTTTATCCATATATTCATATGTTTCTGTTCTACATCCCAATAGCATCCTGTAGCCAGTATGTGAGCGGCTGTCTCGGTGAGAGCAGCGAAACTCACAATGCGTTTCGCATAGTCTTCGTTTTCGAAATTGCCGAAAACGGGATATTTTTCAGAAGTGATTTCTTCAACTATCCTATTGATCTCACCCATGAGTAAATCGTGGAGAGGAATACGGTATTTGGTTTCAGAAAGGTAATGCTTGGTTTGGCTAACGGCCATTTTTGTCGACAAAGGATGGGGCCTATTAAATTGCTCCAGTGCGAGTATTTTGTCAGCAATGTCTTTGAAGAATTCATCCGCGCCCTGTATTTGAATCGCCTCTGCTTGACACACATTCATGATTTTTCTACCGGTCTCAGAAGGCTGGTCTTTACATGTCCACCAAGTGCTGTATCTTCTATTCTTGCGTCTCTCGATGGCATTCCGCAGCGCTTCATCCCAATCGCCAGACCATCCACAGATAATCAATCCATATTCGTCAAATATGCGGTCGAGTAGACTATTGATTCGTTCGTCATAGACACTCAATTCCGCCGGAGTGTTCTTAGTCTGAAGATCCAAATAGTCTCCATGTAGTTTGATGAGTGTGCAAGGACTATGCACCAAGGGCGGCGCACCTTCGATTCCGTCTGGAGTGCTGATCACGATGGGTGATACACCCTCTGACTCAAGTGCGCGTTCCATAAGCCGGTCGAAATTGGTTGTCAGGATAACGCGTACCACTTGGCTCTTGGCAAGTTGTGCGATAGCCTTGTGGGCGGGAGTGGGCTGCTTCTCGCCTCTTTCTCTCTCCTCGTCGTTTGGTTCGAAATATTTCTTGAGGAGACTGCTTCGCTCTGCTCGGCTATTCCCTACTCTCTCCAGTAGTTGTCCATATGTCGGCTCTTGGCCGAATTTTGCTTTGAACCATGCAGCCGGATCTGATTCACAGTCTTTACCGGTGACGCATGCTAGTTTCCTAATGATATCCTCGATTACGGCCCAGCCAGTCGGGATATTGGCGGAGCTTGATATGCCTGAGCCCAAGAGCAAGGCATACACCCCTGGATTTGCATGCATGGTCATTGCTAAGGACACTCGGGGATCGAGCATGTCAAACTCCCTTACTGTTCGAATTTTTAGGTTTGCACTATTCTAACTAAAACAGCTTTAGAGGCCAAATTGTGTATATCAAGGTTTATATGCAATAACTTCGATAAAGAAAATGCTATACTTGGTGTAGGCACGGCTACAAATATCCTGACAATGAATACCTTGTATAAATGCATTGCCAATAGAGGAGATTCCTGTGTTTAAGAAAGCTGTTTTTCCTGGAAAATATATCCAAGGCGCTGGCGCTATCCGCGAATTGCCGGTCCTGATTGAGTTGTTGGGCAAACAAGGGCTGATATTGGCTTCGCCTTCGGTGAAGGAAAAGGTGCTTCCCGCATGCGGCATCGATTGGAGTGCGCGGGGCATCCATATCGAAGCATTCCGTGGGGAGTGTTGCGAGAATGAGTTGGCCCGCGTATCCGCCATCATCACGCAAAAGCATGTGGATGTGCTTGTCGGCATGGGGGGAGGAAAGACCATCGACACGGCGAAAATCGCCGCCGACCGGCTCCACATTCCCGTGATTATCATCCCTACCATTGCTTCCACCGACGCGCCGTGCAGCGGGTGTGCGGTGCTGTACTCCGAGGGCGGCGTCTTCGAGTCCGTCTACTATCAGAAGACGAATCCGGCGGCGGTGCTGGTGGATGTGGGGATCATCGCAGCCGCGCCAGCACGTTTTCTAGTGTCCGGGATGGGCGACGCGCTGGCGACATGGTTCGAGGCCCGGTCCTGCGAATGCACCCAGTCGGTGAACGAGTGCGGCGGATACGGCACCACGGTGGGGCTCCACATCGCCAAGCTTTGCTATGAGACCGTGCTGGCCTACGGCTCCGCTGCAAAACTCGCCAGTGAGAAGCATATCGTCACACCGGCATTGGAGCATATTGTCGAAGCGAATATCCTGTTGAGCGGGATCGGGTTCGAGAGCGCCGGATTGGCGGCGGCCCATGCCATCCACAATGGCCTCACCGCATTATCCGAAACTCATTCTTTCTACCATGGCGAAAAAGTCGCTTTTGGCGTTCTAGCGGGGCTTCAACTGACCGATGCGCCGCCGAGCGAATCGGAGGCGGTCTTTTCATTCTGTGAGGACGTTGGCTTGCCGACGACGCTCGCGGATATTGGAATGAAAGACGCTAACCGGGAAACGCTGATGAGGGCCGCTGAAAAAGCCTGCGAACCTGGGCAGTCCATCCATCACGAAGCGGGCCTGATCACTCCCGAGCAAGTCCTCAGCGCCATGCTCGTGGCGGACGCCATGGGCCACATGAGAAAAGGCGGCAAAAACAACTGCTGAGCGTGAGAGCTTAGCAATTCCTTTAAAAACAGCTAATATGGATTCCAGGCGGTCTATTTCGAGGCCGTAGCGGGTGTTTTCATCAGCGCCAGTCCAAAAAGGTAGACCGGATGATGGCCTTCATGGTTGCGGAATTCTACGACGATCTTTGAGTGGCCTTGCGTCAATTCGGCTGGGAGCGGCCAGGCGTATTCCTGGAAAATGTGTTCCGGCCGCCATTGATGGTAGCGAGCATTTGGCCTTCAATCCACACATCCGTTCTTTGTTCGGGTGTGGGCCACATCGCGGGCCAGATGGTGGCTAGCACGGTTAGCGTGTCCGTCGCGCCGTTTGTCTGTAATTCACAGGAGAGCGTTTTTTGGGCTTGGCGAAAAGGGCGTCCGGCGAAAAAATTAGGCATGATCCAGCGCCCCTCGGCCTCTAGCTTTTTCACCACATCAGTATAATCATCGTTCGCGTGGCCATATAGTAATGGCTCTACCATATGCATCGCATGCGCTTTTTCCGAGGCCTCGTCTCCCACGATTACCCGGTCGATGACCTGAGCTTCGCGTTCGTGCTGGGACTGGATGGTTTTCTGGATGGCGCTATATTCCGGTCCTTTGGGATCTACTACGAGCCAATACACGGCGAAGGTGTCGTCAACAAGTTGGTAGAGCGGCCGGAAAGTCACATCACGATTAAGGCCAACCGTGTGGAAAGCCAGCGATTTGGTTTTGACGGGCCTGAGCCAATCGTCTAGTTTCTGGGCATCCGCTAGCAGGCGCCAGTCATTCAGGGAAATGCCTGCGGGAGTGATCGGCGCATCCTGGCGTTTATTTGATGCAAGACCGATAGCATCGGGCGGCGTTAGGCCTGCCAAGACCATCGGGCCATAGAGAAAGGCAGTTGCCTTGGGATTATCGGGAAGGCTCATCGTGTGTAACTGCATCGGCAAGGCCAGTTCTACTTCGTCGCCATCTTTCCATGTGCGATCCATGGCGGCCCAAGCGCCGGCTGGTTTTGAGCCTCTACTGATTTACCGTTGATACGCAGGCTTGCGATACGGCCAGCCAGCCCGGCAGGGCGCAGCCGAAGGATGAAATGAGTTGGCTCTTGCATGTGCAGCTTTGTATTCGGGTTTTCTCTTCCTCGGGGAATCGAGTACGCTGTTCCAGCCGTACTTTTTTATCTTGCCAGTTTAGTTCCGAGCCGATGAATAGATTGACATAAAGCCCGTCTGCATCGTGGAAGTAGATGCTGTCTCCCAGCTTGGCGAATGATTCCTGGCCGGTGCCCATGCAGCAAGAGAAAGTGTCTTCAGGCGTGCCATAGATTTTGGGGCAGCCAGGCCCCATGGGCATGAAGTAGGTTTTGCAGCCATTGGCTGGATTTTGAATCGAGAGCACGCCGTTGATCAGCGCCCGTTCGTAGAAATCGCCCATGCGGGCATCGCCGGTCCAGGCAAGCTGGTGGCGCGCCACCTTGAGAATGTTGTAGGTCGTACAGGATTCTTC
>CAXXTH010000022.1:0-213790 GCA_963668025.2 Candidatus Hydrogenedentota bacterium | reverse complement strand
CAAGCATACAGACGGAAATATATTGCCGCTCATGGAATTTCTAATCGACGCAAAGCCGCATGCCCTCCATTCGCTTGATCCCATGGCGGGCATGGATATTCGCATGATTAAGAATGCGTATGGGACAAAAATCGCTTTATGCGGCAATGTGCGTTGTGACTATATGCAGACCGGAACGCCAGAACAGATTCGGGAGAGCGCGGAATACTGCATGGAATGGGCCAAGCCGTTAGGCGGGTATTTATTCAGCACCTCCAACACCATTTTCCGGGAGATGCCTCTGGCCAGTTATGACATCATGCATGAAGTCTGGACAAAAAAAAGGTGGTATTAAGTAGCGGCATGGGGAGATAAGCTAGTGTTGAATACTTGTTTGACCGGCAAGCAGCGCGTCTTGAATATACTAGAAGGCCGTCCTGTTGATAAGCAGCCTCTCTTTGAAACTATCCGCAATGACGCGGTAATCGAATATTTCGCGGGAGAGAAGCTCACCTATGATAATGCGCCTCATGTGGTGCGCCTTGCCCATGCGCGGGCGGTGGATGCCACCCGGATGCTTCCCAAGCTTCCCGTGCCGCCCGCTTTGGACACGCTTCCAGATGGCCGAAAGGTGCGGTATGAACGCTGGATGCGTTGGGCGGAGCCCAAGCGATATGATGGTTTTTCCCATTATGAAAAAGAAAAAACGGCTTCTTTAAACGAGCCCATCTTGTCGGAAATCGAAAAAAAGGAAGTCCAGGCGCTCATTTCGGAATACGCACGGTGTGAGGCCGAATACTTTAGTGGCATCTTTTTCCTGTGGTCTTTTGGCGTTCATGATAAGCGCCAATTCGGGGTCTGTTCCCGGTCGCTGCAAGGCTATTTCCTGACGGATTTGTATGAAGAAATCGGATTTGAGACATTCTGTTCGTGGCTTTACCAAGCTCCTGAATTGTTCACGGAACTCCTTGAGCGGCAGTTTCAGAAGTCAATAGCAGTTTTTTGGCTTCCTTGCAGAGTTGAAAACCAAGCCCCTTGCTGTGTTTGTCGCCGACGACTTGGCATTTAAGACAGGGCCGTTTTTAAGTCCGGATTTCTTTGAACGCGAATACTATCCCCGCCTACGGCGATTTTGCGACGCGGCTCATGCCGCCGGGATCTATGTCGCGTTCCATACGGATGGCGATCTGGAGTTATTAATCGACGGATTAGGCGGGGCAGGCATCGATATCTTGAATCCAATCGAAAAAACAAAATGCTTCGTCCGAGAGATCCACCAGCGCCAGCCCCAATTGGTGTTATCAGGCGGAATAGACATATCGCAATTGCTGCCCTATGGTGCTCCCAGCCAGATACGGGATGAAGTGCATAGAATCATTGATGATGCAGAGGGAAGGATACTGGTGGGTTCATCGAGCGTGTTGCTCGATACGGTGCCGCTCGAGAATTTCCTAGCTATGCGAGATGCGCTCAATATGGAGTAGGATTTTCAAGGGTAAAGCATCAGATATTGTTTTGTGGCTGTAGGAAGGGGGCTGCTTGGCATCGAATCAAGAGTTTTTGTGCATCCTGCAATGATATACGTATAGCAAAAATTGAATACATCCCATAGACTGCCTAGCCGTCCTCTCGGGCATATGGGCGCAGGGCCGCTATGGTCGCACACGGGCATGGACTTGTAGCTCAAGGGTGATAAATAAGCTATTTCATTGCTATATTCCTTGTATTTAGTCTATGAAAACCCGATCGGAACGAGGCTCGGCGCGAGTATATGTAAAACGGGATGATTCGCGCAAAACGTGAAAAGCATAAGAAGTGCTTGACAATTTCCGTGAAATAATATATAAAGAAATTGAAACACGTATGTCTTACAATGCCCTTGAAGAGGGTGAAAGGGCTTCACGTAGATACACGATGCATGCTGCCGTGGGGATGGTTCACGTAGAATTTGAAATCATTCAAACTTGAAGGAGATTCACCAATGCGAAAAAAGAAACGGCATGGTTTTACGCTCATCGAGCTGCTTGTGGTCATTGCCATCATTGCAATACTGGCGGCCATTTTGTTGCCCGCTCTAGCGCGAGCACGGGAGGCGGCAAGGCGCGCCTCATGTTCAAGCAATCTCAAGCAGTTCGGCATTATCTTTAAGATGTATGCCAACGAAAACAAAGGTGAGTTTCCCCCAGGAAATTATCATTTGCCTTCCAGCTTTGATTTTCTGTTGAGCTTTGACTCCGAAGCGCTCTATCCGGATTATTGGAATGATCCGACTATCATAATCTGCCCATCGGATCCTCGAGTGAATGCGACGTGGCATGTTACCCGCTGGGGCGGAAAGCCCATGCCTGGCCTTCCGGAAGCAGATCTAGCGGCTTACATGAGTGAGCTGGGCCAAAAAGGGGATGGGCCCAAACGGAGCGGCATTACCTCGAAAAACGCTTGCATGAATACAGTCCTTTCGTGGCCCTATTCGTATCTCTATTCCGCTTGGGCCACAACCTCCACGACACAACTCTCGCTGGTGTACACCTGGGCGGGCATTGGCGCGTATTACGGCGCTTCGCCAGGCGGATGGGGCAATATCGACTTCACTGCAAATGATATGGCGCTGGTGGGGTGCCCTTCTTCCTTCACCAAGGTGTCCGTCTGCATGGGGGCCGTGGGCCGTGTTGATCTGACCAAGAGCATTTCAGACAGTATTGGGCGCACTTGGCCCACGGAAATGGATGACACGCCCACTCCGAGCACCATTCATCGGCTCAAAGAAGGCATCGAGCGCTTCTTCATCACCGATATCAATAATCCGGCTTCCGGCTCGATTGGGCAAAGCACCATTCCGGTGATGTGGGATGCGTGGGGTGATCCCGCGTCTGAACGCGCCGCGGATGGATTCGATACTTCTCAAGCAGGCACCGTGTTTAATCATCTTCCTGGCGGCTCCAATGTGCTGTATCTGGATGGCCACGTGGAATACGTCCGGTACAGCACAAAACATCCGATCTGGAATGAACCCTCCAATTCCAGCGGCACCAATTGGGGTAAGGGCTGGTCAAAGGACGCCTTTTTCCTCGGTGGAGCTGGCTGATTTAAATCTATTTAAGCATATAAATATTAATTCTATTCATGTTTAGTATTCACACTGCCAAATGAACAACAGATGTTTCAACCGTTGGGTAACGAAAGAGGGATGTAAAGGAGGATTGTTTGATGTGTAGAAACGTGGGGAAGCTGTTTCTGGTTGCGCTCATTGGCCTGCTGGGGTGGCAGGCGCATGCAACCACATATGCCGAGTTGACCTTTAGTGACGCTTCAGAAGTCAGCATATGGGGCCGGGATAATGTCACACTAACGAACACCCATGACGCCGTCAACGGTACGATGGATATCGTGTATACGAACGATGGAGGGGCAGATCCCTTCTCCGGTGGTTTTGAAACGAGCGATGCCATGCTTGTAGGCAATTGGATCGCGCCAGACGCCACGCAATTCGCCATGCGCTTTACGATCACGGGCGCACCTGAAACGCCCGTAAATTATGAAATGAATCTGGCGATGCGCAATACGGCCGACCAGTGGAGCCATGCATATATTGATGAGATTCCGCTGGTAAATGGAGATTATGTCGTTCGTATCGACCTTAGCACCCTTACATCGGACGGCCGGAGCAAGGGGGCAGGTAATTATACAGGCAACTTGAATCGCGTGATTATCTCGCTGCCGTTTACGGAAAACCCATGGGCTTCGTGGCAGCCCGTAACGATCAAGGTGGATTGGATAGCCGTCACGGATGATGCCGCTTATGTACCCGCTGGTGAGGAAGCCACCGGCACGGTGCTTGCCCCATCTCCCGATAGTGTGCCACACGTGTGGGAGTATACATTTAATACCGATCAGACTGCGGACTGGGAAGACGGTGGCGAAACCCCTATCGACTTGGCGTGGGATGGCAGCGACACCATGCTGATCACTCCGGAAGTGGACGCGGTGGATGTTTCCGCCACGCAAATGCGCCTTATCCTGGATGATCCGCCCCGGCCGGACTTTGATCCTTTCTGGACAGGTGTTCAATATTTCTCAATGAGTGTTACGACTGCAGGTGTTGATGCAAGCATAACCTCGATTCTATGCGCTCTGGAGCTGCTAGGCGATTCCACCATTCAGGTTCCGTTTAGTATAACGCCGAACTCCACGCAGTTGGTGCAACTAGACCTTTCCTCTGTGTCTGGGATGGATACTATTGGCATTGTTGGCAACATGAGGGTGTATATCCCGCTTGCCGATGATGGCAACGCGTACAAAAACGCCACATGGTCATTTGACTGGATTGCGATGACGGATAATCCCACATATACCGAAGATACTCCGGGAACGCCTTCGGCAAGCAGCTTCATCGATACCATGAGTGGCGCCTCCTGCAAGCGATGGAAATCCGATGAGGCCGTGACTAGTTGGGATAACAGCGACAAGCTTGTTGTTAATAACTATGGCGGCCCCGCTACCATCATGCGCGTCCAGACGGGCGGCAACATATCTCCTGCTCTAGATACCTCGGTTTATCGGTATCTAAGCGGAAAATTCGATATTACGGGCCTTCCCGAAGGGCAGAAATACCGGGTCCGCATGCGTTTATGGGATACCGTCGCCGATCAAGGGAGCCATTACTGGATCAATGTCATGGAAGGTACGAATAAATTCTATATCGACTTACAGAACGATGTCTTCTATGCCCTTAGTGACAATGGGGTAAGTTTCCGGGAGGTTGAACACGACGGCGCACACAATAACTGGACTGAATTGGGTACGATGAACCGCCCCATACTCTACTTCTGGGAAATACCCTATTTCATCGCCCAAAACATTACACTAGACATCGATTACTTCACCTTATCGAATCAACCGGACTATGTGCCGCTTGGCGATGAAGGCGGGGGTGGCGGTGAAAACCACGGGCTTATTTATACATTCGATGAAGCGTCTGATGTGGCGAATTTCGCAAGCGGCTACGCAGCCTGTCCCGTTACTTTGACCCACGATGCGGGCACGGGCGAAATGGTGGTTGCCTATGATTATTCCACACGCGATACCGACTATTCCTCGGAGATCGATAATTCCAGTGCAAGCTGGAATATGGACCAGTTCAAATACTTCTCCATGAAGTTCACCGTGCAGGGATATGTGCCGTCTGACGACGGATTCATTGTTCGCACGTACTTGCGGCGCGTATCGCCTGAAACCATGACTGAAATTGACTCGGCAAAAATAACGGGAGACGGAACCTATGTCCTGCGTTACGATCTCTCGACATATGCGTCCTATTCGGGCATGGGCAACCGAATCGTGATCAACCTGCCGCGAGCGGACCAATACCCAGATTGGGCGAATGCCACGACCCGTATCGATTGGATAGCCATAACAGACGATCCCAATTACGAGCCGGCGGTTTCTGGTGGAACGATTACGTCCGATCCCGAAGGCGGCGTGGGAACATCCGGCAGTTCGATGATTCTGGCCGCGCCGGAAGGAACTGATTATCAGTGGTACAAAGACGGCGTGCTGATCGACGGCGCCACTTCTCAAACGCTGGTATTCGAGCCTATTACGGATGCTGATGCAGGCACGTATACTTGCCAATATAACAACGGCTCCCAAACGGTTACTACAGATGAATTCGAACTCACGGTAGTGCCGCCGCTTGTCTTGCCTGTAGCGGGATTCATTGGGCTTGCTGCATTAGCGGCTATCAGCCTTATTGCGGGTGTGGCCAAAAACAAACGCAACTAGCACGAAGTTTCGGTATCGCAGTGGGGCGGGCGCATGTATACGCCCGCCCCCACCTAAAAGGGTGCAGCTCTGTTATTACCGCTCCATTCGTTTTGCCGAGAGATAGCCGCAACTTATTTGGAGCCGTTCTTGGGCGCGCGGATGAACCAAAATGCATGGTGATTTGCCTCACTACCTAATAGCATATGTTCTATAAAACACCGTAAACTATCTTATTGTCATTCCCGCGAAAGCGGGAATCCAGTGCAAATTCTCTGGATCCCCGCGTTCGCGGGGATGACAGGTAGGCAGTTTTACGTTATTTCTTCAATACGTACACATGATATATTCTTCCAGGAGCGGTAATGACAGAGCTACACCCTTCCAAAAAAGCTAACCCCATCTCAAGGCTTTTATGTATTTCTCCAAAAAGGCGATTCAGTAGAAAGGCGCATGCATTTATTTGAAAAAAAACGATTCATAAAGCCTAACATTAAAGGAGAAAAGCAATGCACTTGTGGAGCAGGAATGAAATGCATTCTGTTATGTTATGGAAAGCCATGATTGTCATGATTGCATCTGGGGTATGTGCGGTTTCGGCTACGGCAAATGATGGGGAGCCATATGATCTAGGAGGCGGAAAATTTCTATTTCTCGATACATTCATGCTAGATGAAGTCGAAAACGCCCAACTAACCGTCAATCCGCCTCGATTCGATGAATTGGCCCTTATTGCGGACCAACCATGGGAAAAAGGGGGCATCACCAGCTATGGCAATGTCTTTTTCGATCCTATCACCAAGGAATACCGGCTGTATTATGTGCCAGTAAGCTGGGATGTGGACCCCGGTTTTTGCGTCGCGCTGGCTATATCAAAAGATGGCCGGAATTGGGAGAAGCCTTCGCTTAGCGTTGTAGAATGGAAAGGTTCAAAAGAAAACAACATTGTTATTTGGGGCCAGCGGGAAGGCACAGTCATCATTGATCCAAACGCGCCCGGGAACAGGCGGTATGCGTATTTATCCAGCGAGCAAAAACTAAAAACTCAATTATTCACATCGCCGGATGGCATACATTTCGCAATGGATGAAAAGCCCATTTCATCTATTCATTCCGACAGCCAGATTTCCGCTTTTTGGAATCCGGAAACGAATAAATACTACTTTTATCCCAGGGTGGCGGATAACGGCCGGGCGGCCGGCGTGGTGGTAGTGGATGCCATGAACCAGCCTTGGCCAGAAGAAATCCCGGTGGCGATATCGAGTGACAAGCATGACCCGGAATGCATGGATCTATATACGAACGCCTGCCAGAAATATGAAGGCGCTCCTCATTCCTATATTGGTTTCCCCACGCCGTATTATCATTATAATGAGCCCGAAAAGCGGGCCTACCTAAATGCGCCTACCTTGGCTATCGGCGGAAAAACCAATGATGGCGCGCTCGAATCCCAACTCGCCACCAGCCGGGACGGCGTCAATTGGATTCGTTATCGGACGCCATATATCCCCATGGGTAAATACGATGGCCTGGATGTCAAAGTAGCGATGATGATCCCTGGCATCTTCTACGAGAACGATCTGCTGGTGCAATTCTTCATGGGGTATGCCTTCACCCATGGAGATACGCAAGTGCGCCATGGTGAAGGCGGAAGAAGCCTAGGCGGCGTTTTCCGGGTGGAACAGCGTATAGATGGTTTCATATCGCTCGATTTTGATTACGAAGGCGGAACTGTTACGACCGAGCCATTTGTTTTCGAGGGCGCTAAGTTAATGCTCAATATCAACACCTCGGCCAGCGGTGAAGCGCAAGTGGCTATACTGGACGCCGGTAAAAAGGAGTTTCCTGGCTTTGGACTCGATACCGCCCGCATCATAAATGGGGACTATATAAAAAGGACAGTAGAGTGGGGGAATGGCGCGTCGGACGTCGCCACCCTGGCGGGGAAGCCTGTCCGCCTGCGTTTCAAATGCCGCGGCACGAAACTGTATGCATTCGAGTTTGCAAAATAAGAGGGAAAAGAATGCGGGTGCGCTTTGCTTGCTGGCAGGCGTACCCGCATCGTTTCTTACCAATTTGTGTAACTGCCGTCAGGCCGCTGAATATGCGGGTGTTCATACAATTCCGTCATGGGGTATTTGAGCGCCGCCGCTTCGTCAAACTCGATGCCAAGGCCAGGCTTCTCCGGCAGCGGATAATAAGGGCCTTTTCGTTGTAGCATCTCCGGGAAAATATCCGAAGCGCCTTGGTTGAATTTGGGCACGACTTCGACCCACGTGAAATTATTGATGGAGGCGGCATAATGGATGGTCGCGGCGGTGCATACCGGCCCGATGGGGTTGTGGGGCATGAGATCAATATAATGCGCCTCGCACCATCCCGCCACTTTCATGGCTTCGGTGAGCCCTCCGATGCAGCAAATATCCACTCGGGCGAAATTCGCTAGGCCTCGTTCGATATACGGGAGCGCAGCCCACTTGCTGGGCCACTCTTCACCGATGGCAAAAGGCGCATCCGTCATCGTGCGCAGTTGGGCATATGCTTCCGGCGTTTCGCATCGAATAGGCTCCTCCAAAAACGCCAGGCTGCCACGCGGTATCATTTGGCAGAATTGGGCTGCTTCCGCCACGGATAAACGGTGGTGGTAATCAATGCCAAGTGCGATATGGCGGCCTGCTTTGCGCCAGATTTCCTCGAAGCATCGCGCCGTGGACGCCATGGAACGGCGGACATCCAGTATATTGGAGGCGCGTTTTTCATCCGGCTCCGCCCAAAGCGCCCTTGGCATTGCACCGTCCGCTGGCGAGAATCGAATCGCGGGCCAGCCTTCCGCTTCCGCTTCTTGAGTGCGTTCTAGCACGCCAGGCTCGTCCACGCCGCCTAAGGTGACAAATCCATATACGCGGTCCCGGCTTGCGCCGCCCAGCAACTGGTATACTGGAACCCGGAGTTTCTTCCCTACAATATCGTAGAGGGCCATATCTATGGCCGATAGCATGCCCGTGATAATTCGACCGCCTTCATAATAGGCGCTTCGATAACACGTCTGCCAGATATGCTCGATCCGCATGGGGTCCATGCCAATGAGAAACGGGCGGAAGTGTTTCAATATCCCTTCTTGGGCGAGTTCCCGGGTGGAACAGCCCGCTTCGCCGATGCCGTAAATGCCCTCATCCGTCTCTATTTTGATGATATGCAAGTCGCGCGGGTTTGATAATAGAAAACTCTTTATTTCCGTGATGCGCATTCTATACTTCCCCATCTCTATTTAATCGTTCTAGCCGGTCCATGCCCTCTTTGAGGGCGTCCATGGATACCGCAAATGAAAGCCGAAGATGATCTGACGCGCCAAAGAGGACTCCCGAATGAACATGAACGTACGCGCTCTCCAAGGCCAGGCGCATATAATCATCCGCATTGGTGATGGCGTGTCCATGAATGGCGCTTCCGAGCAGGCCGCTTATATTCATGAAAAAATAAAACGCGCCCTGCGGCGGAATGGCATGGCAATGGGGCAATTCCTCTATCCGTTTACCGAGAAACGCCCGCCTTTCCGCATAAGAGGCTGCCATCATCGCCACATGGCTTTGGTCTCCTTCCAGCGCGGCCAGCGCCGCATATTGGGACACGGAAGAAGGGGCCGACGTGCTTGAACTGATAATGCCGCTGGCTTTTTGCGCGAGGCTTTTCGGAAACAGCGCATACCCAATCCGCCAGCCCGTCATGGCGTGTGTCTTGGAAACGCTATTAATCGTCACTGTACGCTGGGCAAAAGCGGTATCAAGCGAGGCAATCGAAACATGCGCCGCGCCATCGAATAGAATCGTTTCATACACTTCATCCGATACGATATAGATTTGGCGTTCCACCGCCAGCTCGCCCAGTTTTTGGAGAAAACCGCGGCTGTACACCGCCCCGGTTGGATTCGATGGCGAGTTCAAGATGACAAGGCGCGTGCGCGGAGTAAGGGACTCCTTGATGGCTTCTATATCAGGTGCGAACGCCCGGTCTTCTTGAGTCTGTACGAAAACAGGCGTGCCGCCAGCCATCAAAATCTGCTTTGGATAGGCCATCCAATACGGCGCAAGGATAATGGCTTCGTCGCCGGGTTCCAACAGGCTCGCGAATGCCAGATACAACGCATGCTTCCCGCCGCAGGTGACCACGATATCGTCTGGATGGGCGTCCAGCCCATTCTGGTGATGGAATTTCCGGGAGGCCGCTTCACGCAGTTCCAATATTCCTTGAAAAGGCGTGTATTTGGTGCGGTTTGCATGTATGGCCTCTATCGCGGCTTGCTTGACGAAATCGGGCGTATGAAAATCCGGCTCGCCTTTGGCAATATCTATGTAGTTCTTTGTTTCCACGGCCCTTTTCCTTCATGTGTTAGGAATGTATCGATCATGCTCATTCACAAGTGCGTTGCCATCCGAATCAGTCTATTCATATGGAACAGGCGCGTTTCCCCAAGGTAACGTTCATTGAAGAAGGTTTCTAGGCATTTGCCGTTGCCACGCTGTATGGCGAAAACTTTTTGCGCCAAATGTACACACGAATGTACGTATTCGCCTATTTTATGTGCTAATTTCTCAGGGTTAAGCAAACAATTATTATTACCATCGTATGTCACTTATAGTCAAATGAATGCAAAGAAAGATGGCAGTGAAATCTGCTCAGACTAGCGGTTCTGTGTGAAATGCTAAAGCGCCACCCATGTGGATGGCGCTATGCCTGCTTTGGGGGGCGTCAAGTAGTATGAATGGGTTGCATCATGTATGTGCTGCTCATGCTGCTGGTTTGGCCTCCTCTTCCACTAAAATGGAAAGGCGTTCCTGCAATTTATCGATATAATCCGCAGGCGATTTTGGCATGGGCCATGGCCATTGCGCACGTGCGGTTACTGTGCTTAAGCGCCGTTGCGCTTCTTCGGCATTCTGAATGCCTTCGACGGTGAAATCTGGAAGCCGGTATTTTTCCGGCAGGCCGGATTGCCACGTGCTCTGGTTTTCAATATATCGGATGACTTGCTCCAAGTCGACAGCCGTGGCAGGCTCCGATACCAATAACGAAAAGCGCTGAATAACGGCTTCTGGCGTCAATTCCGGCTCCTGGCAAAACTGGCCAAAGGCATACAGGTTCAGCGTTTCCGCGAAGATATTGCTCGCAAAAGCGTTGGCCACCATGCCGTTGAGGCCTAGCTCGCGGCCAATGTCCACAATGTGTTTGATATATCGCGTCTCGGACTGGCTGAGCCCTGAGGTCGTGCCTTTGTACCCGTCATCACATTCGTCTGTCAGGAAGTACGGCCACCCCCATAACCGTTGCACGCCGCGCGCCTTGAGTTCTTTGACTTCTGCTGCGGAGGGCATCTTCTCGGGCTCTTTGCCTTCCTCGATGTAGCATTTGAGCGCCAGCGACCGGTAATAATTGTGTAGCGGAAATTCCACGCCAACTCCCGGAGCAAGCATATCCGGGAGCTTTATGAATTTTCGGCATAACTCCACTTCTTTATCCCAGAGCGCCACTTTGAAGGGATCTGGCATATGGTCCCAATAGCCGATGGCCCATAAATTTATGCCTGCTTCTGCTTTAGGGGCTTCTTTGCGTACGATGCTCATCATTTCACGCGCCATTTTAATAAACTGCTCTGGGCTGGCGTTTTCATGTCCGCCCGGATCCCCCGGTGTGATGGTGAACCCATCCGCACGCTGTAATCTGCGAACCGCCGTGCGGATGTATTCCAACCGTTCTTTCATCAGGGCCTCATCAGCGGGATCGAATGTCATCTGATAGTCTGCTTGATCAGCCGTTTGTTTCTGGTTCATGTTGGTCGATAGCAGGACATACACTTTAAATCCCGCTTCCTGGAGGCGTTCTATTCCTTTATCCATGTTTTTGTATAGGGTCTCATGTGTGTCTGGCGGCCGAATCCATGCCATATCCCAGCATTGATACGTGTTGTATCCGCTTGCTTTAAAAAACGGAATCCATTCTGGGCATTCAATCAAATCCGTGTAAATGGCAATCGATTGGATCCCCATCTTCGGTGTTTCCTTTGTTGGTTCCGCTTGCGCGGCGGAAATAGTAGATCCCAACAGTGCAAAGGCCATCGCTACGCATAATATGGCTGTTCTCATAATCATCCCATCCTTATGTTGGCTTTGACTACCTGTGTAAACTCTATCTTGACAGTTTATTTTTTTCATATAACGAGCTTTATCACGCTTTTGCGTATCGAATAATGGATGATGGCGAATCTGACTGTATCACGAAAAATGGACAGTGTCAATAGTGTATCGATAAACATATGCATTTCCGTCGTGATGGAATTCACTCTGGAATGCTAGGCAAAACAGAGGCTTGATCCCCTTGCCTGGAATATGAAGTATAATACCCACGCCTTATAAGGATGTGGATAATGAAAAAATATGATCTAACCAAACCGGCTGGAATGGCCTTCATACAATCTTCACCTCCACTCTTGCAGGAATCCACGGAGACGCCGAACAATCTTCGTCTATTGCGGCAGCATGTGGAACCTTCAGCGCAGTTATTCAGTGAGTATCTGGAGCTACTGACGAGCAGATTTAAAGTGGCGGGCGCTGGTTTCTTCCTGCAATCGGAGAAAGTCGCTCCGGCAGTTAGTGAGGCAGGGGATTGGCCATTCGCGCGTATTCAGTTCCTAGGTAGAATGCACGATTGTTTCGCTGGGGGAAGCCATGTGGAGCGGTTCTGCAATGTAATCAAGGCTACTCGGAAAGGCCAGGCGCGTTGTGAACGCTGCGAGCGCAATGCCGCTTACGCCGCCGCAAGCACGCAGTGTACGCAGATTTACCAGTGCCATGCAGGCCTTACGGATACCATGACGCCTATTTTCATTAATGGGTCATATGCAGGTGTCTTATGTATTGGGCAGTTCCTTCGGGCCGGGTATTCGCCTGCCACTTTTGAGGGCATATGGGAAAAAGTGAAAGATATTCCTGGCTTGGAGCGGGAAACGCTGGCAGGCTGTTTCAACGGGATTTCCGTTCTGAATGAAAAAGAGGTCGATGACCTCATGTCCCGTTTGAAGACGGCGACAACGGCATTTACCCGTATGTGGGAAGACATAATAGAGATAGTCGCGCGTGAGAGCGAATCCGCGCGCTTGCATATGTACCGCGTGAGAGACTTGGCCGAATTGCTGCTCTACCAGGAAACATTTCCGCTCGAGGAAGCGGAGGTGCGCGCCAAAGCCATTGGGATCGCGGAGCTTCCTACTGCGGCGCTGGCTATTCAACTAGACCCGTCTGCGCTGGACACGTTGCGGATGTCATATGAGGAACGAAGCAACGCCATGTCGCAGTTGATTTCCGTGGTGCATGAATATGGAGACAGCCTGCCTAACACCATGGTCACGTCCATACGTCCGGGCGAGGTTGTCATTTTGCTGAAGCCTGCGGCTGTGCGAAATCCTGGCCTTCGCCTGCTGCAACTAAGGGAGTTATCTCACACCATTGCAGAACAAGCAAAGCAGCGCGTAGGCGTGCCTGTTCTCGTGGGCATTGGGTCCGATACCGGTGATCCGGCAAAGGTCGCCCGTTCGTACAAAGAAGCGCAACGTGATATGTGGTTGTCTTCTGATGATAGTTCTGCGGATCCCCGTCTGGATCCGGATAGCATCGCCGGGCAGCCGCGCGGCATGCTGCCTTTAGATGAGAGTGAAGATGGGGATCCAGCGCTGGTATCGTGGTGTTTGCAGGCCCTTCGTGGCATTGGTTGCGTCAGTGAAGCTGATCCCGGAAATGGCCGCAGGATGTTTTCGAAGACTCTCGACTCCATTTTGTATCTATTGAACCAGCGAGGCCTCTCCGACAAGGAAATCGATGCGCTTAGAACTCGGTTTTCGAATGATTATGATGCGTTGCGCACGTATAATGATTTGTCAGCTTGGTTCCAAGCCAATCTCCTGCCGTACATGGAGGAGACTCTCGAAGGGCCTCCAACAATGGCGCAGTGTGTCGTGAAAGATGCCTGTGCCCTGGTGGCCGAATCCAGCGAGATTCCAACGAGCCGAATGGAAATCGCCAATAAGCTGGGGTTATCCGACAGCCATTTCGGAAAGCTATTCTATGAAAACACCGGCCTGCGATTTCGCGACTACCTCGTATTATCGCGGATTGCGCAGGCCCAAAAACTGCTGCTTGATCCCCATCGTAGCGTGCGTGACGTGGCCAATGAGGTGGGCTATTCTGATCCTGCGGCATTCACCCGCGCGTTCTCGCGCGTGTGTGGCGTAAGTCCCTCGGTTTTCAAAAAACGGCCTGGGGTTTGCCCCCGAGTCCGCGTCAAACAAGCTCTCTATCCATGAATTCCATGCGCGAATGAGGATCTGTTGTTTCCGCAGCTTAACGTTTTGCGTGTATTCCCTGTGTTTTTTATCGAAGCAGCTTTCCTTCTTTCCCCGTCCAAATCAAGGTGAATCAAGGTGAATTGCGCAACGCTTTTCTGGCTATCCACCATAACATATTGATAAAGCTGAGCTTAGATTATGCAAATCGTGGTATGGCTTTTGTCGCGCATAATAAACAACCTCCCATTTCAGCCGTTACGGTAGAGGGGAATCGCTTCTTTCGGGTGTAAAAAAAGGCAGAATGCGCATTTTTATGACGAATGACCTAATATATCAACAAAATAAGCTTTTCGGCATGACGTAGTCGGTAAGATTTCAATAGAATCATCACATTGGGCATGGCAGAGGATTTAGAACGTGAATGTCAAGCTCCAAAAATCAAATTCCTGGTGCGGCTTGTATCCGCCTCTGAGGCATTGCCGACCGTCCCTCGGGCAGTTTGCATAGCCTGGAGAACGGCGCTTCTTATCGAGGTTGCGGAAAGCCCTTATATTAAACGCGATAGTATAAATGAATAGAGGAGGATTTTTCAATGATCCAATATGGTTTGCATTTATACACCTACGTGCGCGAAATGAGTGATCAGGCGTGGGATGTGCTGCCTAAGCTAAAGTCTTTTGGCTACGACGGTTGCGAGGTTCCCCTTATGCCGGGTGAAATGGATTTGTTCGATCCTGAGCTGGCCCGGAAGAAATTGGAAGAGCTGGGGATGCGTGCGCTCGGAAGTACGGGGATGACGCCGGATATGTGCATTGCCTCGTCCGACGAACAAGTCCGGCGCAAAGGTTTGGCGCATATGAAGCATGTCATTGATGTCACATCACGTTTGGGCGGAACCCTTGTTTCGGGGGCGTTGTATGCTGCTTTTGGGTGGAGTCCGCCTGCGGGCCGGACTGCGGAGCAGTGGAAAAGGAGCGTTCGGAGCTTGCAGGAGTTGGCGCGGTACGCCGCAGACCAGAATATCACCCTTGCCCTGGAGCCGCTAAACCGGTATGAGCATTATTTCATCAACACGGTGGAAGACGCCGTGCGGCTGATAGTAGAAATCGGCGAACCGAACATTAAGGTGCATATGGATACGTACCATATGAATATAGAAGAACGGGATTTTCACGCCGCTACGCTCCGGGCCGGCGCTCTTTTAGGCCACGTGCATTGCTCGGAAAATGATCGAGGAATACCGGGCACAGGCCATATTGACTGGAACGGCTTATTCAACGGAATCAAAGAAGTCGAATACAGCGGATGGATTGTCATCGAGTCCTTTTTCGAGCCCATCCCTTCCATTACCGATTTTTCCCCCATTTGGCGCAGGCTCGCTAAAGACGCCGACACCTTGGCTGTGGAATCGCTGCGATTCGTGAAAAAGGGATTGGCGCCCAAAGAAGCGCAAGCCAAAGTATATTGTGATGTTTAAATAAGTTCACTATTCTGAAATTTGATAGCATGTGGTTTGATGCCGGGCGAAAGGGTTAGCTGTAATCCAGAAAGTCTGTATATACAATATATTACGTGAGCTTTAAGATTTATCGCATGATTTTTGGAGTAACTATAACCGTGTAACTATTGGGAAAGAGAGGAGGAGTATATGAAAAAGCAATTATTGGAGGTAAGGAGGGTGGCATGGAACAACCAAAGAAAAGGATTCACGTTGATTGAGCTGTTGGTCGTAATAGCCATCATCGCAATTTTAGCGGCGATTCTATTGCCAGCCCTGGCACGGGCTCGAGAGGCGGCCCGCCGCGCATCTTGCGCAAGCAATCTCAAGCAATGGGGCATCATTTTCAAAATGTATGCCGGTGAAGCGAATGGGAAGTTTCCTGGCTGGTCGCAGACGGTTCCTTCCTCTGCCGCAGCTACGTCGAAAATGCCGTCCACCCCGTGGATTCTGCCTGGGGGAATGGGTGTGGATGCTTCCACGCTGTATCCGGATTATTGGAATGACCCGGAAATTCTTCAGTGCCCTTCGGATTCCCATGGCGACTGGGTCGGCACCTCATATCTGTTGCTCGATGATACGGTGCCGGAGCTGGTGAAAGAACAGGTTTCCTTGGGAGTCTCGAAGGATGCGCAAAAATATTGTATTCAGGCCCTGTTGGGGATACCAGTATCGTACGATTATTTGGGTTACGCGGTAAGGTCCGCATTCGCATTAGGCGATTTCTGCCAAGTGGCTTGGATGCAGGGGTGCTATTTGTTCCTAAAAGCCCAGTCGGCAGGTACGGTCTATGGCCCTGGCGATAATATCGCGTGCGACTTTGCATATGGCGTAGTGAGCGAGCGTGGAACGGATGACATTACCACCAACGTGTCTCCTGATGGCTCGTTTGCCGCATTCTCCCAATGGGTGCGGGGCGTCAATTGGCCGATCTATCCCGCGAAAGACGAGAATGGCGATCCGCTTCCCAGCAAATATATGAAACTTCGTGAAGGCGTCGAACGGTTCTTCATCACCGACATCAACAATCCGGCTTCGGGGGCTGTCGGGCAGAGCACACTGCCTGTGATGTTCGATTCCTGGAGCAATACGGCAGGCTCATGGAATACGGCGGGATGGGGAAACAGCAGCGATCAACCCATCATCCAGTTTAACCATGTGCCCGGCGGCTCTAATGTGCTTTATATGGATGGGCATGTGGAATGGGCTAAATATCAAGCTAAGTTTCCGCTGCTTAATCTCGATTGGGGCAGCAACATCCCCGGCGATCTTATCGCGGCCGCAGGCGGATTCGGCTGATTAATTTTACCTAAAGGCGTGACCCGTATGATGTATACGACAATACGCAGAAACAACGTTGGGGCTATTTAACCTCCGTTTTTAAATGGTGCCTGCCTGCGGGTCAGACCGCAGGCAGGATCAATGGCCTCATAAAGAATATAGGTTTTGTGGCGTAAATGTAATTTATCTATGTATTTTATTTCTTTATAAATGTTTTGTGAATGTGCCACTTTCAGCTTTATATATGCGAGCATGTATTTGTTGAAAGGAGGAGAACAGAATGAAGGGATTATGGATTTATGAGAAGAGCATATCGAGGCGTGATTATATAATGGGCTTCACCTTGATTGAGTTGCTGGTCGTAATTGCCATCATTGCGATCTTGGCGGCGATTTTATTACCAGCTCTGGCCAGGGCTCGGGAAGCGGCCCGCCGCGCATCCTGTTCGAGCAATCTAAAGCAATGGGGTATTATATTTAAGATGTATGCCGGTGAGGCGGAAGGAGCGAAGTTTCCTGGATGGCCGAAGACAATTCCAACAAATGGAGCTTCTGGCCAACCGACTTCCCCTTGGATTCTTCCTGCCGCGATGGGCGTGGATGCAGATACGCTTTATCCTGACTACTGGAATGACCCAAATATCATGCTGTGTCCCTCCGATTCCCATGGAGACTGGGTTGGGTCATCGTATCTGATGCTGGATGCCGATGGTGTGCCGGAGATGGTCAAAACGCAAAGCGTCACTCAAAGCACGACGGGGCAAAAAAATTGTTTGGAAGCTTTGCTGGGCATTCCGGTTTCATATGTGTATCTTGGATATGCAGTGAATTCAGCTTTCTCATTAGCCGATTTCTGCCAAGTCGCTTATATGTATGGGATTTATGCGTACTGTAGCGCCCAAAAAGATGGTTCCATCGTTTATTTTCAATCCCAGAACGGCGCAGAGTGCAAATTCTGTTTTGGTAAAGTGCCTGAACGAGGAACAGATGATATCGTCACAAATGTAAAATGCAAGTACCCGAATGGCATGTATCCGTTTTCTCAATGGGTTGACTCTTGGAATATAGATGAGAACAACAACCCATTGCCTTCAACATATCATAAATTACGCGAAGGGGTAGAACGGTTTTTTATCACCGATATCAATAATCCGGCATCAGGCGCTGTTGGACAGAGCACTTTAGCAGTGATGTTTGATGCCTGGAGTAACACGGAAGGCTCATGGAGTACGGCGGGATGGGGGAATTCCAGTGATAAGCCCATCGCACAATTTAACCATGTCCCCGGTGGCTCTAATGTCCTTTATATGGATGGCCATGTCGAGTGGGTAAGGTATCAAGCAAAATTCCCGTTGCTCAACCTTGACTGGGGTATGAACCTTCCCGGCGATAATATTGCGGCTGCGGGTGGATTTGGTTGAACCATTTTCCGAGTGCTCTGGCGGATCGCCAGAGAAATTAAGTCATTCTGTATGCTTAGACATTTCCGCTATGTGGCGGAAAGATAACGTAGGTGGCGTTATACCAAAGACGAGGAGGGTGTTGCCATGTCGGGTAGAAGCATTGCACTATGCAGCCTATTAGCATGTGGCTTGTTACTGGCTTTGCCCAGCCAAGCCGGAATTCTATGGACATTCATGAACACGAACGACATTGACTTATTTGGAACGGAGGCCACATGGCCTGGCGGCGCTTCACATGCGGCCATGTCTTGGGATGCTGAAGGGAAATTGGTGGCGACAGGGGATGGCGTGGGCAATCCTATCGAATTCGGAAAATTGCTGACCTATCCAGGCTCGAGTTTCGCGACCGCCAAATTCTCGATGCATCCATTGCTCACATGGCGGATGCAGGTTGCTGCAGGTCCGGCAACTGATAATCACGGTATTGTGATCATCTTCACTGACGATGGCAAATACCTGGGCAAAGACTTCCGGTATGACAGCGGGGATATGGTCATACAGCAGGATTTTTCAGATACGGCAGGAAGGTTTGGCGAGGCGGATCTGTCGACGGCTAATATCTCAGGAATTCGCTTCTATTTAAGCTATGATGTGGCCGCCGCCCAAGTTTGTAAGTTTGACTGGATCACGTTAGGCGATGCGGCCATGCTGGCTAACACACAGCCGGTATACTTGCAAGAGTTTGGCGATGAATCCGGCGTGACAACTTTCACGGACATCACGCAGGTGCAATTGGACCTAAGCTGGGCTGAGGGCGGGTATATGCATCAACTCGTCGCCAGTCCGTATACGGATCCCGAACTATATTTCCCGCTGGGCGCGGTTTCGGGTTCTGCGAATCCGTATGTATTTATGAAGATGAACGTAACAAATCCGCCTGGCGGCGTGGACAACAAGGGATGCATACTAGGCTGGTTTGTAGGCACCGAGCTCGGCACGTTTGTCGCCAAGAACTTTAATTTCCATCCTGGTACGAACATCATCGTTAATGATCCGTCCGTTCAAGGCGTGAATATCAACGTTCCTGGCGTTGAGGTGGGAACTCCCCTGTGGCGTAATTACGATGTAAATCCGATCCGCATCGATGTCGGCGATGACCCTGATCAAGCGACAGTGTATCAAGATATGTCAGTGGATTATGACTATCTTGCCATTGGCGGCAGCGTCTTGTGGATGCTGGAGAAAGAATATACGTTTGCGGACACAGACAGCGACGGTCTTTCCGACACCAAAGAAACGGGCATCGGAACGGATGTGAACGATCCGGACACGGATGATGACGGGCTCTTGGATGGCCAGGAAGTGGACGATTATGGCACGGATCCGTTCGTCACGGATACCGATGGCGATACGTACAGCGACAAAGCAGAAGTAGACGCCGGTTCTGATCCGCTCAATGCCGATGATTATCCAGGCCTTGAGCTGCCTGCGGCTGGTTTAGTGATGCTTGGCCTGTTGATCATGGTTTGCATGGGCTTAAGCGTGAAAATGCTCCGAAAAGCCTAAAACGATCACCATAAGCTTAATATTCGGCGTCCCGTGCGTTTACTTCAATACCGCACGGGGCGCTAATGGAAAGCCCTCATTATATCCAGGAAAAATGGCAAGCAACAATCTAAAGCCAATGAGGTGATCTTGTGCTCTCCCGGGAGTGAATGATTGAGCACGCTTTATCGCTTAATATAGTTATGTCATTAACTTATATTTTTAAAATGAATGGGAAATAGCAAGCAATGAAAACAATGGTTCAAGAAGCGATAGGCGTGGATTCTCAAATTAATATCTGGAAAAACTCTACTGCGTCATGGATCTGCCAAGATAATGTGGGAGACATGACAAACTTATATCTCCATTTTTCCAGGCAGTTTGATTTAGCTGAACCAGAGCCACTCAAATTATTCATTTCAGCAGTTTCTCAGTATTATGTAACAATAAATGGAGCCTACATCGGCCGTGGACCCGCAGTTGCCCATCAGGGATATTATTACTACCATGAATACGACATACCAGCCCAATTGGTCCATTCGGGCTGTAACCATATTTGCGTGCATTTGTTTCATGACGGTGAGACTACCGAGACTTTGCCCAAATGGCGATTCGGGAAGCCAGGCTTGCTGGTTCATCTTGCGGGAGATGGATGGAATTTAGGGAGTGATAGCGCCTGGCGTGTGCGGCATTCCCCAGACAGGCCTCCTATCGCGGGCTTAATCTGCAAATGGATAGGATACAAAGAGATCTATCACGGCGAATCATACGACAATTGGGAAGAGCCGGGGTATGATTATTCGAAATGGAACTATGCGGTTGAAGTTGCCCCGCCAATATCTGAAGATTTCGTATCGAATCTTGTCCCGCTAGATGTTCTTGAATTGCGAGAACGCTGTGTTATCCCTGAACGGATAGTGGAGCTATCGCCAAATCTTGGCTATATATCCAAGATTAATAATAGTTTCGGGGATCTGCTGCGCACGGAAAAAGGCATTGGCCTCCGTGTTTCCCCCGGTGAGCCTATGTCGGCCCCATCCGTGACCTTTGACTTCGGGAAAATCTTGGTAGGCTTTCCCGAAGTGGCGTTATCAGGCGGCCCTTGCACCTTCGAAGTTTGGTATGGAGAAACATTGGATCTATACCGGCTTGATGCGGTTCACTTGCCACCCAATGGAACCTGGAATGCGTTTCAACGAAGAGCCTTCCGTTTCCTCAAATTGAAATTCATCGCATTAGGCGGAGAGGTCTCTATCAGCCATGTTGGGCAAAACGCCGCTGAATATCCATTCAATGATACAGGATGCCTGGTGACATCCGATGAGCAAATAAACAAAATTATGGATGTATCCTTAGATACACTTAGAGCGAATACATCATATCATTACGAAGACTGCCCCATCCGCGAGCAAGCCTTGTGGGTCTTGGACATGCGCATCATGGCTATGGTTAATGCTTATTTATGCGGCAACCATGAGCTTACAGCCAAATGCATCCGCCAAAGCTTTGCGATTCAGCGGGATGACGGTGCAGTGCCTGCTACGGGCCCTCGGGTGAACCAATTCTACCACCACGATTTTATGCTGCATCTAGTGGCATGCTTATGGGAGCATTACCAGCATACAGGTGACTGCAAGATCGTTTGCGAGCTCTATCCCAAATTATTGAAACTATATGAATTTACTACTACTTGGGTTGGAGAGGATGGATTGGTTGATACTGATCTCGATAGCATTGCCCCAGATGTGTCCGTATTCATGGACTGGAATGACAAAATCGCCAAGTCCGGAAAAACCACCTACCTCAATTCACTGTACATATTATATCTCGAACATATGGCTGGGCTGGCGCAGGTTTTCGGAAAAGACCCCGACGCCCAAGCCTATCTACGCAAAGCTGATATAATACGCGTAGGAGTGCGCCAGCTATTATACTCTCAGGAAAAGAAAGCCTTTTGCGATGCCTGGCGCGCTGGCCAGCTCATTCCTGTTTTCTCGCAACAATCAAATCTGGCAGCTATTCTTGCAGGCATTCCAACGGAAGAACAAACAGGCCATATTATAAACATGGTATTGAACGATAAAACGTGCATACAACCTGGTTCGGCATCCACGTATTGGGTTGTGTTTATGGCTCTCGCCAAGGTTGGAAAATTGGAGAACATTGAAAGTTTGGTAAGGCAATATTGGGGTGCCATGCTAGATAGGGGCGCAACGACGTGGTGGGAAGTATTCAATCCCAGCTTACCATCATGGACCTATCCACATGTATTCCTTGGCCACTGTCCAATGCCGGAGCGCGACTGGATTCCTGTATCATGCTGCCATGCGTGGAGCTCCGTTCCAGGATATGCTATTCCACAGTATCTTCTTGGTATTGATCTTTCCCAGGTATACAAAGGCAAAATAGTCCTTCACCAGGGGATAGGCCTTTCTTATGAGCGGGTTACTTATAAACTTCCCATGAACGGTGAATTGCTGCACCTGGAATTTTCTCAAAAAAATGGGAAAACGGACATAAAGGTTGTTGAGAAACCGTCTAAACTGGAAGTCATTATCGAGCCCGGCTCAACTAGTAAGTGAAGAGATTACGAATTGTTTTTATTTAACGCACGTAGTACAAGGGGATACGGTTTTTTCATGAACGTAACGGCCATGAATATAGCTTTGATCGGACGGCGTATCACATTATCTGGCGCGGTGTGGCGCATCGCCCTGATTGCCATCCTCAGCCTGACATTCTTGCCTTTTGTGTTTATGGTGATTACATCGCTAAAAGACACAAACCAGTTTTTCCATTCCTTTTGGATGCCAGTCCTGCCGCTGCGTATTGAAAACTATATTTATGCGTTTGGAGACATGAAAGTCTATTTGCTTAACAGCATCCTAATAACGGCACTAAGTGTTTCAGGCATAGTGACATTTGCATCCCTAGCAGGTTTTGTCTTCGCACGTTGTGATTTTCCAGGCCGGGAAATGTTTTATTACAATATAATCGCCATGATGATGATTCCCGGCGTGCTTATGCTCATCCCTTCTTTTTTGTGGGTGAAACGCCTGGGTTTGCTCGACACATACAGCGTGATGCTGCTCCCCTATATCGCCAGCGGGCAGATTCTTGGAATCTATCTACTCAGAACTTTTTTCAGCGAAATTGAAGAGGATCTATTCGAGGCCTCTCAAGTTGATGGAGCCGGATTGCTGCGCCAATTCTGGCATGTCGGATTGCCTTTAGCAAAGCCAGTGCTTGGAGTTGTGGCAATTGTCAGCGCCTTGAGCGTATGGAACAATTTTCTATGGCCCTTGGTGACTACCTCCAGTGATGATGTGATGGTCTTGACGGTTGGAATACTCCGCTATAACGGTAAAGTAGGCAACCAATACGGACGGATGTTCGCGGGCTATGCCATATCATCTATTCCATTATGCATTCTGTTTCTATTTTGCACGAGATTGTTCATGAAAGGAATTATGAGCGGTGCGCTAAAAGCATAATACTATTGCGCAAATTTATGAGAGTAAGTAAAATCTAGAAACGCTTATTAAAATGAATTTGCCGATTTTAGCATTAATGGTTTTGCGTTGAATCTGTTAAGTATCTTCATATTCCGTGATACAGTCGAGCAATCCCTGATTTCTATTCCACAATAACTTCAAAGGTTTGCAATACAATGGATAATAAGGGTTTCCGCCTGAGTGAAATAAGGCATATATTAGAAATATATGCAAGTGCAAAAAATGTCGGAATTGTTTTTATGGCAATCGCTTGGATGGCGGGAATTCCAAAGGCGCAGGCGGATACATCTTCAGAAAATGCTATCCGCGCAGACCTCAATCTATACACGCCCGGCACGATACCGCAAGGAATTGGCGAGCCAGTGAAAGCGGCTCAGGACCTCGCCGATATATGGGAAGAGGCGCATCGCGGCAAGAAAATCCGTTTTCAACAATTAGTGTCAGCGGGAAATAGTGAAGGGGAATGGCTAAAAACACAGCTTTTAGGCGGTGTCGCTCCCGAGATCATCAACCAGAATGCGGAAGTAGCATGGCCGGATGTGGATAAAGGCTGGTATGTGCCTCTTGACGAATATCTCGAAAAGCCAAATCCATATGTTCCTGGCAATACCCATTGGATAGATATTTTTAAGAATAAGGCCTTGATTAATGCCAAGCGTGCGCCGAATGGAAAATTATATGGCCTCTCGATTGATATAGTGGAAACGGGCGTCTTCTATAACAAAGATATCCTGGAATTTGTTGGGGTGTCGCAATTTCCAAAAACATGGGAAGAGATGATAGAGCTCTGCAAGAAGCTGCAACAAAAAGATATCACGCCCTTCACGGCGGAATGCCCGATAGGAAGCACTCTCGCGTCCGATTGGGGGCAAGACATCATTTTTGAAATGCTCTATCATAGTATTCTAAAAGATATGGATTTGATTCCTTCATCAAGCGCCGCTGAAGCGTATCTTGATCATTATCTAGAGCCCAGCGAGGCGGGATTTCTTTTTACAAAAGGATTCTTTACCAAGAGCGATCCGCGATGGCGTGAAATGCATCGAATATTGAAAGACTGGCGGAGATATTGGGCGAAAGAAATTAAAAACACCGATCCGATCCGGCTTTTCCTGACCAAGCGTGTAGCAATGTACTGGACCGGCTCATGGTTTATTCGCCGTATGACAACCGATCCCTACATCGATTTCCGATGGGGAATCGGCTATATCCCCGCGATAACATCGGAAACCAGCCCATACGCTTCTGGAACGCCCGCCACTGTAATTGGCGGTGCTGCAATACAATTACATGTGACCAATAGCGCCATGCTCAATGGCAATTTGGACGATTGCATGGATTTCTTGATGTACATTACTGCGCCAAAGAACTTAGAGCAGCTCACATCGGAAGCCAAGGTATATATCCCCAATGTGGAAGGCGCACGCATGCAGCCAGATTTACAGCCTTTCGAGGATATTTTCCAGCGACGTTATTGCGCCATTAAGTGGCTGGATTCCATGGATGGACGGTATAAAAAAGAGTGGCGCCGCATGATGGATGATTGGTTGAACGATGGGATAACTCTAGAAGAATATTTAGGCATACTAGAACAAAATTTCGCTGGCTGGGCCGCTAGCCACATGAAAGAAAATGAATGGGATTTCAGCAAGATGGAGACTGTTTGGCAAGAAAGGGGCGTCCGCCTTGCAAGCGAACTTAAAAACTAGAAAACATAGGAATACTGGCCGGGCGCGTAAAGCAGGTGACGCTCCGCTGTGGCTTATCTATGGCATTTTGTTTGGGCCTATTGGGCTTCTTATTGTGTTCAACTACATACCTGCTTGTTCGGCCTTATATTATGCATTCACTAGCAGCGATATTGGCGCGAAGAGCGAATGGATAGGGTTGGCGAACTTCACGGAAATGTGGCGTGATCCTGTTTTTAGTAAAAGTGTTTCCAATCTCTCAAAGCTTGGCTGTTTTGTGTTTTTAGTGAGCATGATTGTACCGTTCTGCGTCGCGGAGATGATTTTCCATCTTCGTTCTGAACGCATGGCATACATGTGCCGAGTCGCTGTCGTACTGCCCATGATTGTCCCAGGCGTGGTTGTCTTTATGATTTGGCGGTACATCTATTCGGATGCGGGTATACTCACGGAATTTCTTAACGGAGTTGGGCTAACGAGCTGGGTTCATGGATGGCTTGGCGATCCCAAAACAGCATTATGGGCTGTGGCATGCGTCGGATTTCCTTTTGCACATGGTTTTAACATACTCATCTATTATGCAGGACTAAGTAATATATCCCCTAGTATTTTGGAAGCAGCGGAACTGGACGGATTAGGTGCGCTGGGTCGAATCATAAAAATACACTTTCCGCTTGTCATACAACAAATAAAGCTGCTTGTGGTGCTTACAGTAATTGGGATTGTCAATGGTTTTGAATCCGTATACATTTTGACCCAGGATGGCGGTCCAGGTTATCGAACAATAGTCCCAGGACTATATATGTATCTAAATGGATTCAGTTTTCAACGCATGGGTTATGCATGCGCCATCGGATTGACCATGCTGATATTTCTCCTGGCGCTAACCATTACTCTGAATCGCCTAATTAGGGACACCTCCCAGGCAGGATGATGTACTGATTGTTGATCGTATAAAAAAATAAAGTGTTTATAAGACGCGAGTGGACGGGGATATTTCAAGTTCACTATTTATGGAGAGGGTGGCTGCGTTCAGGCTGAATTGAAGAGAGACATAGTTAAAGCCATCAAAAGATGTGGCTTGTTACCAAGAAAGTAAATAGGAGATGATCATGAGGAAAAATGCTATTACAGGAATCTTGGCGGCATCATTCTTTTTAGCACCTTTTAGTGGACAAGCGGAAGTGTATCGTGAGGATAAAGACGCTGCGCATATTAAGTCTGCTTCGATGCGCGGCGTCTTTTTTAATCCTGTCATTAACGATAGCACCAATTTTCCATGGCTTCTTTACTATTCGACATACCGCAGTGAGATCAAAATGGCCTTACAGGAAATGGCCACTGAAGCAAATCTAAACTTCGCCGCCATTTTTTTGCTTATTCCCAATTCGCTGGCGACTCCCAAACAAGCGCCCACGCCAGGCCAGCCGCTGGAAGAATGGGCTAATATGGCTTATCTCGACAATGTGGCGATGTTCATTGATGACTGCCATGAAGCCGGCGTTTCGGTAGCGCTCGATATGGCCAACAACATGTGGGTGCCCTATTCCGTGGATACGGCCAATCATTTGGTGGGCGTTCCGGATGACCCGGCTGGAACCGATCCGTGGTGGCCCATAGCGGATGATACTCCTTGGGATGAATCGGTTACGTGGTATACGGAGATCATCGAATATGTGGAAGGGAAAGCCAGCCATCCAGAGAGCATCGCATGGTGGTGTATGGGAGGCAACTATACATTCGGCGGAGCGGAGACCGGCCTTTGGGATAATGATTATATTCCAGAAATCAAGACATATAACGAGCTATTTGTGAAGAACGTATGGCCTGCGTTCAAGGCGGCAGGCCAGAGGCCGAAAGCAGCGCCCTACCTGATGCCTATCTTGTCGAATAACACCTATTGGATGGCCCGGGATGACGCTCGACTTAGCGGATTCACTAATCTCAAGAAATGGCTAGTGGATGATCTCGGGATGCCGCCCGACTACTGGCCCATGACGTTTTATCCCCTCTGCGATCCCGCACCAAACGGGCATTACTATTACAAGGAAATTCTGGACATTCTGGGATGGGAAAACGCCTCTCGAATTATCCCAACAGACTTGGGGGTGCTGGCCGATTATTCCTCGACGATTCTTTCAACGGAAGGTTATACAGACACAGAGCTATTCCAGTGGCATTTTGATAAATGTGCGGAGTATGGCTTTCCGGGCTGGTGGATATGGTGCTATCAGGACGGGCCTGGTGAAACAAGGGGTATCCGTGAGCAAGACGGCCAGTGGAAAACAGACCTCGTCCAGGTGATCGCCGCCCAAATGCCTGTTATCGGTGAAGATGCGCCGGTGGCGGGTCTGTTAAGCCTTGGGTCGTTGGCGTTTGCTGGCATAATGGGAGGGATATTGTATATCCGTAAAAAATAAAGAAAATGGTGAAGAGTGTTCTATTCGGATTTTTGTTTTAGTTAACAGAGGATGACATCATGATGAATCCATGTATAGCCATCAAGGCTGCGATGCTGTCCGCATTAATGATTCTTATGTTTGCAGGCGCTTTAGCAGCAGACGAAGCAGATACTCCACAGTTAGCCGTTGAACAAGCAGCGCCCACCATTCCTCCTTCAGAACCGATGCAGAAATTCCGAGGGGTATTCTTTAATCCCTCTGTCAGCACCAATCCAGACCGGCCTTGGCTCGTTTACTACCAGGAAAACCAGGAAGAGATACGTGCGCTTCTCCAGGATTTATCGAGCACGGCAGGCGTCAATTTGATCGACATGTTTGTCGTTATTGCGTATTCATTGAAAACGCCTTCGCAAGCTCCTCAAGAAGGCCAGCCGTTCAGCGAATGGGGAAATGCAATATACTACGACAATATATGCGCTTTTGTGGATGACTGTTATGATGCTGGAATCGCCGTGGAACTCGATTTGGCGTGCAATATGTGGATACCCTATTCGGTGGACCCGGAGCGCCAAATTGCGAATTCCAAACACTGGCCCATGCCTGACGAAACACCCTGGAACGAATCGGCCACCTGGTACAGCGAATCTATTAAGTATATCGAGGGGCATGCGAAACATCCGGAAAACATCGCCATGTGGAGCATGATGGGCCACTACGAACTCGGCACGGCCGAGCCTTGCCTTTGGGGGGTTGACGATAATCCGGCGCTCCTTGTGAGTATCGAGAAGTTTGTAAAAGAGGTATGGCCCGTATTCCGCGCCGCAGGCAAAAGGCCGAAAGCCGCGCCTTATGCGTTTCCCATTTTCTCGAATTCTTCCTATTGGATGGCGAAGTCTCCTGATGAACGATTGAGCGGATTCATCCACTTGAAAAAATGGATTCTGGACGATCTCGCGCTTCCGCCCGATTATTGGCCTATATCTACCTATCCCTTCTGTGATCCAGCTCCCGATGGCACGTGCTATATACAACGAATAGTGGATATTTTAGGCAAAGAGAATGCGCCGCGCATCCTATCCACAGACTTCAAGGCAATCGGAATAGATTTCTCTGACACCATCATTTCAGATGGCGGACGTTCTTCAGCCGAGATGCTGGAATGGAATCTTCAACAATGTGAGAAATATGGCTTTGCTGGGTGGTGGGTATGGTGCTACCAAGATGGACCGAATTCGAAGACGGGACTCCGTGATGCCAATGGAGTATGGAAACCGGATTTGTTGGCAATCATCAAGAAACAAGCGCCTGCTAAGTAGAGGAAAATATGGCAAGCCTGGTGCCTTAGCAACCAAGAAGGACGTGAGGCTTATGTCTGCTCCAGTCAAATATATGGCAATGCCCATATTGTTAAGCATGGGGGCGCTTGGCGCATGCGCCTCGGACAACGGAAATCACGTGCAGCACGAAGCGGATTTGATAAAAACGCCCCAGTTTCGAGGCGTATTTTTTAATCCTCAGATCAACACTTCATCTGGCCAGCCGTGGCTGGCTTGTTACTCGCAATGCCGTGCTCAGGTCTGTGCCGCGCTTCATGAACTGGCTGGCGCGGCTGGCATCAATTTGGTTGTCATATTCGTCTGCATCCCAGATACCTTGAAAAAATCCACCCAGGCTCCACAAGAGGGACAGCCCTTGGGCGAATGGGCGAATCTCGCTTATCTAGACAATGTGGCGGCATTCATTGAAGATTGCCACGATGCAGGCGTTTCTGTTGAACTCGATCTGGCGGCCAACATGTGGATACCGTACTCCGTTGACCCAGAGCATCAGCTCTCCAATAAAGGGAAATGGCCTAAACCCAGTGAGACGCCGTGGAAAGAATCCGCCACGTGGTACCGGGAAACCATTAACTATATTGAAGGACGGGCCAAACACCCTGAAAGCATCGCCACATGGTGCATGATGGGAAATTTTGAGTTGGGACCGGCTGAACCTTGCCTCTGGCCCATTGACGGAAAGCCAGCAGTTTTGTCGAGTGTCGAGGAGTTCGTGAAGAAAGTTTGGCCTGTGTTCCGAGCAGCCGGGAAGCGCCCAAAAGCCGCACCCATTATGCTGCCGATTTTTGCTGATGACACCTATTGGCGAGATTTCCAAACAGCCTTGCCCGCGATTGATCATTCTTCCGAGGTGCGCCTGAGCGCGTTTACAAATCTGAAGAAATGGATATGCGATGATCTGAGCCTTCCGCCGGATTATTGGATAATGACCACATATCCCTTCTGTGACCCTGCACCTGATGGTGTTTATTATCTTCGGGAAATCGTCAAGATACTAGGGCCTGAGAACGCGCATCGCATCATTTCGACTGATCTCAAGGGGCCCGGGCACGACAATGAACGGGCGGCTTCCATCATTCCGGCAGAAGGCCGTTCGGGGCCGGAAATGCTTGAATGGCATTTTCAAAAGTGTGCGGAATATGGCTTTGCAGGGTGGTGGATATGGGCTTACCAGGATACGCCGAATGCGGACAGTGGAATTTGTGCCATCCATGGAGAATGGAAACAGGATTTACTGAAAGCCATTAATCAAGAGGCAGCCCCCAATAAATGATACAAAAAATATAGTAAAAAGTATAGCAAATACATATGTAATTACATAAGGAGAATATTATATGAACGTACAATTAAACTTAATTAAAGATATTAATGTTATGATGTTGGTGATAATGGCATGCGGGATGGCCTTTGCTGCGGATAAAGAAGGGATTTCGCTCAAAAAAGAACCTCCAGCGCCAGTATCGCGGACGCCTTTCCGTGGTGTCCACTTCAATCCGCTGATCCAGCACAAACCGGATGCCGAATCCATTGATTTGGCTGGATATCCTTGGCTGTGTCTCTATCCCGAGGTTCGAGAACAGGTATGCAATGCCATAGATGAACTGGTGCGCGTAGCCGGTATCAATCTCGTCGATGTATATGTAGCAATTCCATATTCTTTGAAAATACCATCTCAAGCCCCTCAAGAAGGGCGTGCTCTCACAGAATGGGCAAACACTTCGTACCTGGACAATGTGGCTGCTTTTGTGGATGACTGCTATAAACGGGGCGTTTCGGTTGAGCTCGATTTGGCTTGCAACATGTGGATCCCGTATTCCACCGACCCGTCGCATCAGATAGCAAACACGGGACACTGGCCGATGCCGGACGAGACGCCTTGGAATGAATCCGCCTTGTGGTACCGGGAAACCATCCGTTACATCGAAGGACGTGTGAAGCATCCTGAGGGCATCGCGATGTGGTGCATGACGGGCAATTATGAAATCGGACAAGCGGAACCGTGCCTTTGGGAGCGCGAAGACAATCCGTCCATCTTGTCGAGCACCGAGGAATTTGTGAAACGCGTCTGGCCGGTGTTCTGGGCCGCGGGCACAAGGCCCAAGGCTGCGCCGTTCCTGTTGCCAATATTATCCAATGAGCCCTACTGGATGGCGAAGCCGCCAGAGGCACGTCTTAGCGGATTCACAAACCTGAAGAAATGGCTTCTTGACGACCTTGGGCTTCCACCCGATTATTGGCCCATGTCAACGTGGCCTTGCAGCGATCCGGCGTCTGATGGTGTTTACTATATACGCAAGATAGTAGAGATACTTGGGCGTGAGAACGCATCGCGCATCCTTTCAACCGACTTCGTGGGCCCCGGCCATGATGCACAGCGGAAAAGCGCGATCATTTCCACCGATGGATATTCTGGGCCTGAAATCTTTGAATGGCAATTCAAGAAGTGTATGGAATACGGTTTTGCGGGGTGGTGGATCTGGGCCTATCAAGATACACCTGATGACACTCCATGGAATAGGACTGGTATTCGCGATCTCGACGGCAAATGGAAAACAGAGCTGGTGCAAGCCATTAAGAAGCAATCCAATGGCAAACAACAGGCAAGGCGGGGGTAAAAACTATGAGTGAGATTCGTGATATTTCGCAAGGCTGGGAATTGTCTTGGATGCCTGAACCTGTATTAGGCAAATGGAATCAGCACCTCATCGGATGGGCCATCCGCGATGGCATATTGGTGGGAGATAGCCCGGGTTCGGCGGAGATACTGGCCAATGTGGAGCCAGAAGGGGATTTTGTATGGGAATCCGTCGTGTCCATTGATAGCCCAGGCACGCTTCTAAGTGTGATTGTTTGTTTCCTCGAAGATAGAAACTGTTTCTACCAAATCCTGATGGAGCCGGGAAAGCTGGTTCGCGCCAATTACATCTTGTACGATCTTCCGGATGGTCCAGCATTGATGCAGGCTCAAGAGCCTGTTATCCAGGCCGGAACTGATTATACGGTTCGTGTGGCGGTTTCGGCCAACGGGGTGGAAGTGTTATTGGATGGCGTCCAGATTGGTTCATTCTCGGACCGCCGGTTGTGCGGCCGTATGGCGGGATTTCTAGTTCAAAACGGCTCCTCACAAATTCGCCATGCGCGCATGACTACCCCAGATGGCGGCAAAGTGTTGTTCGAGGATGATTTCACTTCAAATTCACTTGCGCGTACGGTTCCGGTGGCATTGGAAGACCTTGTTACGGAACGATGGATCCCTGCGGTGGTGCCGGGCACCGTGCAAACAGCCTTGCTCGAAGCGGGGGTGATTGAAGATCCGTATTATGGCTATAATGGACCTAAGCAGCGATGGATCGACCGGCAGCGCTGGATATACCGCCGTACATTTGTGCTGCCTCCGGACTGGTCCGGCAAAAATATTGAACTCATATTTCACGGCATCGACTACCATGGCTATGTCTGGCTCAATGGCGAACAGCTCGGTTACCACGAAGGCATGCACCGCGAACGCACCTTTGACATATCTAGCAAGGTGCGGCGAAGCGGTGAAAACGAACTCGTGGTTTGCCTCCTGCCTTGCCCGACGCCGCCGCATAGTAATGTGAAGGCCTATATCTTTCAACGCTGGCATTTCAACATGGATATTTTAACGGTTGGGCTTTGGCGTCCCGTCGAGCTGCGCGCGTCTGAAAGAATCACCCTCCTCGATCCCCAGGTGATCACCAAGAGCTTTGATGGAGATGATGCGCTGCTTGCTCTCTCTTTCACTATCGCCAGCTCCGCTGAAATGTATCCCGAGGGGCCAGGCGGCATCATCCGCATCGAGTCTCCGGATCAGAATGATGAGGCTATCGAGGTTCCCTTCTCCACAAGATATTTCCGGGGCGCGCAACGCCAGGATTTCCAAATCCGTATTCCTCACGCTAAACGGTGGTGGCCCAATGGCATGGGCGGGCACCCGCTTTACCGTCTCAAGATCATCATTTGGGGGGTGCTGCCCGAAAAGATGGCGGAGGTTCCTCCGGCGGATTCGCTCGAATTGTCATTTGGAGTGCGCATCATCAAGATGCAGCCCACGCCTGAAGGCCGCTGGAAATACAACTGGGTTTTCACGGTGAATGGCAAACCGTTTTATGGCAAGGGCGTTAACTGGATGCCTATTGACCAGATGCTGCGCCTAGACCGGAATCGTTACGAGGCCTTGCTCGAACGGGTGGTGGACGCGAACATCAACATCATGCGCCTTTGGGGCGGGGGGATGCTCGAGACGGACGAGTTTTATGAAATCTGTGACCGCCTTGGCATCTGCGTTTGGCAGGAATTCCCGTTTGCCAATAGCTTGTTTCATGAAATGGATTCCGATGTATTGCGGGATACGGTCGTGCAAAATGTGAAGCGTTTGCGCAACCATGCCTCATTAGTGATGTGGTGCTGTGGCAATGAATTTGACGAAGGCAATAAGTGGAACCGGGCCGTTGTGGATTCATTCGAGAATTTGTGCCGGGAGTTTGATCCGTCCCGGGAAGTCCACCGGGCCAGCCCTCATGGGGGTGATAGCCATTCCTACCAGGTGTATTGGGAAGGCGGAGCAAATTACACCTACTTCGCGCGGGATTTATCTCCAGCTATCACGGAATTCTCGCTGTCGTCTCCTCCATCGCTGCATACGCTCAAGAAGGTTATTCCAGAAGAAGAACTCAAGTCCTGGCCGCCTGCGGGCCCCGATCCATTGGAGCCATTTGAGCTTCCGGGCTGGGAGCCAAGCTTCCGCGAACGGGAGAGCGCATTCAGCATGCATGATGCGCACCTTGCCTACTCTCAAGCTAGGATGATGCCCTTTATCGCCGACAGCGGCGTGCCGGATAATTGGGAGGAATTTGTCGAGTATGCGCAGACGGGCCAAGGCATGCTGGCCCGCTTCGGGCTTGATTTCTGGCGCTCACGCTGGCCGTATTGCACCCTTTCGATGGGATGGTCATTTAATGTCATATGGCCCAGTTGTCTGACATGGGAATATGTGGACTGGTATGGCGTGCCCAAGGCGTCTTATTACGACTACAAACTAGCGTACGAACCCCTTCACGTGGGCGCTACATTCCTGGAACTGTTCACCGCGCTGGGAACGGATTTCGAAGCAAAGCTCTTCATCGCCAACGATACGTCGAAAACCTTCCCTGGCGCCGTCGTGAATGTGCGGTTATACGATATTAGCCTGAAGCTGTTGGCTTCGAAGCAGGATCAGGTATCCATACGGCCGGAGACCACCTGCACCGCCGGATTCTTTTCCTGGAAGATACCCAAAACCACTAAGGAACAAGCCATGTTCCTTTGCGTGGAGCTGCTGGACAAAGAAGGCGGAGAGCTCCTTTCTCGCAGTGTCTATACTCCTCGTGTCGGAACGCCGTCCATGCGGATGCCGTATCTGAAGAACGGTCCCTGGATTCGCGACGTACGAAATACCCCAACGGAACTCCAACTGGAATGGGGTGAACCGTGGCGGGATGGGGATTCCGGCTGGTCGTCGGAAGCCCGTATCACAAACGCAGGCCAAAAGCCCGCGTATCGCGTCCGGCTCTATTGTCCAGAGCACGACCACGAGCTGCGTTACAGCGACAACTATTTCTGGCTGGAGCCTGGCGAAGAGAAGCGGATCACCATACGCGCCAAATCACAGCCGCCGGAAAAAATGTTCGCCAAGGCGTGGAATGCGCCGGAACAAGAACTGTAAACATCTCGAGGACTACTGCCGCAGGGTTCTATAATGAATTCACCAGTTAAAGGCCCCTTTCAGGGGCCATTAACGTTTATTAAGATCGCATATTCTTGCTTTGCCAGCAAGCCTTGTGATAGTTTTACGCCGTTACAGAGCTTCTCATGGCGCTGAAATGATCGTCAGTGGGTGAGGCTTATGGGTACATGAGTCAAAAAACTTGGAGGAATTGCCAAATGAAGCATACACGCAAAATCTCAAAACAGCCCCGTACTGCGGAAACCCTGCCGGTTTGGGAAGAGCTCTTGCTCGTATTGACTAAAGGCGGAGGCGGGAAACTGTCGTAGGCTGAGTATGCCTGATTGCCAGTATTTGGCGGATGAAAGGATAGAGTATGGCCAGTAAACAAATGGCGGAAGCCTTGAACAAGCAACTAAATGCGGAGTTGTATTCCGCATATCTCTATTGGTCCATGGCGGCCTATTTTGAGGCGGAGAGCTTTGCAGGATTCGCCCATTGGATGGAAATCCAGGCCCAAGAAGAGATGGGGCATGCGGTCAAATTTTACCGGTATGCGGTCAGCTCGGGCTCATGCGTGGAATTTGAAGCTATTGCCAAGCCAGAAGCGAAATTTGCATCTCCCTTGGCCGTGTTTGAAGCAACGCTCAAACATGAAAAATACGTCACAAGCTGTATCCATAATCTGGTTGAGCTTGCCCGTGGCGAAAAGGATTATGCCACGGAAATGTTTCTGCAATGGTTCGTGACGGAGCAAGTCGAAGAAGAAGCGAATGCATCGAAGCTGGTGCATGATTTGAATATGGTGAAAGATGCGCCAGGCGGGATGTTCATGATGGACCGCCAGCTTGGACAGCGCCAAGCAAGCGCTTCTTCCTCTTCAGAGTAAACCGATATCAATACGTGTTTCAGCCGAGGGCTGCTTTTTTAAGCGCCTTCGGCTGCTTCTTTGTGTGCCAAGCATGGCGCGGATCTAAGGGGTGTAAGTCCCCTGCAAGCCCTGATGGTGGGAATTGCTAGCCAAGAGCAAGGGCGTCGCCGCGAGGCGGGGTCTGGAGGAAGCAGGAGGCAAAAGTCGGACTCGACGCACAGAAACCGGATAGAAGGCCGGGGTGGCGGGGCAAGCCAGCAATGGATGGCGACGCCCAATAACCATTCGGACACACCTTGGTAAATCCGGCGAGGCCCGGCGGAAAGAGGCGCGTCTTACCTTGGGAGACCTGTTCATCTGTCTGGAAGAGCCAGACTAGCGGGATGGCAACATGTCGCGAGGGGTGGGCAGGAGTCAGCCGAGGCCATAATACCCGCAAGGGGAAGGGCCGAATCGATCATTCAAGGAGCAGCATTGAACGTCTCGTGGGATAGGGAGCGGCAGGAAGTAGCAGGTTGCCAGATGGAGTTCCCACTGGAGTCGGCTTGCCACGGCGCAATCGGAGAAGGCGGAACCGAATCGGATGCGTTCGAGGCGCGGCAACTATCCCCGGCGGCGAACAAGAGGCGAGCCTTGACGCAAGACTTGATGGAACGGGTCGCGAGTCTTGCGAACCTGACGGAAGCGGTACGCCGGGTGCAACGGAACAAAGGCGCGGCGGGTGCGGACGGCATGAGCGTACGCGACCTGAAGCGTTGGTTTCCGGAACACTGGCGGGGACTGCAAGAGGAACTGACGGCAGGGCGCTACCGTCCCCAACCGGTGTTGGGAGTGCAAATCCCCAAGCCGGGCGGGGGGATGCGGCAACTGGGCATTCCGACGGTGGTGGACCGAGTCGTGCAACAAGCGCTCTTGCAGGCTCTCGAACCGCTTCTAGACCCGGCCTTCTCGGAAAGCAGTTATGGATTTCGTCCAAGGCACAATGCACATCAGGCGCTGCGGCAAGCCAGCACGTACGTAAGCGAAGGCCGCTGCATTGTTGTGGACATGGACCTGGAAAAATTCTTCGACCGGGTCAACCACGACATCCTGATGGCGCGCGTGGCGCGGCACGTGTCAGACAAACGCGTACTCCGACTCATCCGCTGGTTTCTTGAAGTCGGCATGATGCAGAACGGCGTATGCATCGAACGATACGAAGGGACCCCGCAAGGCGGTCCTCTATCGCCGCTGCTGGCCAACCTGCTCTTGGACGACCTGGACAAGGAGTTGGAGAAACGAGGGCATCGTTTTTGCCGCTATGCGGACGACTGCAACATTTACGTGCAGACGATACGCGCGGGAGAACGTGTCCTGACATCGGTCACGCAGTTCCTTGAGGGGAAGCTGAAACTACGGGTGAACCGCGAGAAGAGCGCGGTGGCGTTCGTGGGAGAGCGGAAATTTTTGGGTTATCGCTTGCTGGGTGGGGGGCGATTGGGCATCGCGCCCAAGAGCCTCGACCGGGCGAAAGACCGCATCCGCGACATCACGCGACGCAACCGCGGCGACGCCAAAGTGCGCCAGATGATTGAGGAGCTCAACAGCTTCCTGAGCGGCTGGATAACCTACTATCGGTTTGCCGAAGCAAAGGGCCATCTGGAACGCCTCGGGGAATGGATGCGGCGCAAACTGCGCTGCGTCATCCTCAAACGCCTCAAGCGCACGAAAACCATAGCGGACTTCCTTAGAAAACTAGGCGTGCCGCAATTTCAGGCATGGATACTCGCAGGGTCCGGGAAGGGCTGGTGGCGCAAAGCGGGGAGTCCTCCCGCGCAACACGCCATGGACAAACAATGGTTCGCGAAACAAAAACTGATAGACCCGGTTCAACGGTACGAAACGTTCAAAAATGACCGAAACCGCCGTGGTACCGAGCAGGTATGCCCGGTGGTGTGAGAGGGGGGGACCGTGAGGAACCCCCCTACTCGATTTATTTTCCACTAGGCTGCCGGCCAGGGCGCTTTTCATACTGCAAAACCATGACCATGGCGTCCTCACCCGTTTTGGCGTAATATTTACGCCGTATTCCAATGGGTTCGAAGCCTTCACTACCGTAGAGATTTTGCGCGATGACATTAGACATGCGCACTTCAAGCGCCGCCATGACCGCCCCCAGCTTTTCGGATAAATTGAGCAGGTAAGCCAGGAGTATGCGGCCCAGCCCTTTCCCGCGGTAATCCTGGCGGACGGTTATGCTTGTGATGTGCGCCTCATCCAGCACCAGCCAAAAACCGCCATATCCTACGATTTGCCCATCCAGCATCATGACATAAAAATGGGAGTGCGGGTGGCATATCTCGTCTTGGAACATCTGTTCCGACCATGCTTCAGGATAAGCCTCGGCCTCAATGGCGAGTATGCCGCCAATGTGTTCCTCGGCCAGGCGCACGAATGAGGCGTTTTCCGCCTTAATGCGTGGCTTTTGAGCCTGATCTGGCATGGGCTTCACGCGCCTCTTCCGCTTGGGATTTCCTCAAATAAACAGGCGCCACCGATGCGGCATCCGCTGGCGCTCCGGCGGCCAGCCGTTCCGCGGCTTCATATGCAATGGCCGATGCGCGAGGAATGTTGCAGGGAGGGGGTAAAAAAACGGCCTCTGGCACACGCGTACGAATGGCCTCGGCGTAACGCGTGGCCCCATCTCCAAGAACATACACCCCGCCATGAGATTCGATTGCATCAAGCTGGCCAAGCAGTTTCTCGATCGGGCAAACCATATCCGGTGTGTGCTTGGTGCGGATACCGTTGTTAAACGTATAGATAGCGCCAAAAACCTCGCTCATTTTAGCATCGAGGAGCGGCATCACCGTAGCATTTCCGAAAACCGCAAGGCGGGCCATGGCGTCCAAAGACGGCACGCCCATGAGAGGCAAAGAATAGCCGAGTGCCAAGCCCTTCATCGCGGCGGCCCCAACGCGCAGTCCCGTGAATGAACCTGGTCCAATGCCAATCGCCAGCAAATCGATATCGCCGAGCGTTGCCCCACTCTCGCGCAGCACCCAATCCATGGTTTCCAAAAAACGCTCCGAATGCGCCCGCCCGCAAAAGACCGTGGTCTCCGCGAGTATGCGGTTTTCGTCGCACACGGCCACACCCAGAATGGATGTTCCCGTATCGGCTGCAAGTATCATCATGAGATTCAGCCATCCCAAAAATGAGAGAGGTAGGTTATGAGACACGCTAGGGGCGGTTGCCTAACCGCCCCTAGCGTTTGTAAGTAATTGACAATGCTATAATTACAGTTTCAAAAAATCGGATTCATTACTCTATGGCGGATGCCGTCTCTTCGGAAGATACAGAAACGCCAATGGTATTATCGGAAATAAGTTCCTTCATCTTTTTACCTGGCCGGAAAGTCACCACTTTGCGTTCAGGCACGGGAACCTGATCTCCCGTGCGGGGATTGCGGCCGATACGTGAAGCGCGTGTTTTGACCTCGAAGACGCCGAAATCACGCAATTCCCACCGCTCGCCCGCAGCCAGCGAACGCGAAATGGTCTCGAAAATGCCTTCCACGATCTTCGCTACATCGCTTTGTGTCATGCCTAACTTATTCGCTACTCGAATCACGAGCTCGCGTTTCGTCATTGTCACGGGGCCGTCTCCTTCAAGGCGCTTAGATACTTTCGGCACACATGTTTCACCTTCTTCTCTCGCTGGGCGATTGTTATTATAGGAGTTCCCAGAAACCTTTGCAAGCCATTCCACAAATGGGTGTTATCTCATTGCCGTTTCTTAAGCTTCTTACCCAAGCCCTCGTTTTTGACTGCCCTCGTTTTTGACTGGCGGTCTTGTGATCTCGTATAGTACGGAGTTCTATTAACAGAAGGGGATTAACCGTGGCATCCGATTTGCCCATGATGATTGTCGGCTATGTTTGCTTTTTATTTTCGCTCAGCATACATGAAGCGGCCCATGCGGCTATGGCGGATCGATGCGGAGATCCATCCGCCCGTCTTTTAGGCCGGGCCACGCTGAATCCATTAGCGCACATTGACCCCATCGGCACCGTGCTCATGCCGCTGCTTATGATGTTTTCTCATCTGCCTTTCCTGTTTGGCTGGGCAAAACCCGTTCCATTCAATCCCCGAAACTTGCACGATATACGCCGTGATCCCGTATTCATTGCTATCGCGGGCCCTGTTTCCAATCTTTTGCTCGCATTTTTGTTCGTATTTATCAGCCGGATCCTCATCGTGACAATAGGGACTATAGAGCTCCCTTTCCTCCTCGGCTTTTTTTTATACTATATGATCGTGATTAATCTGGTGCTGGCGGTGTTCAATATTATTCCTGTTCCACCACTGGATGGCCACCATGTGCTGTATTATTTTCTGCCGCCGAGTGGCCAGCAAATACTCGAACGCATTGGGCCATTCGGTATTATCATCGCCATATTCGCGGCCAAACCAGTTTTTAAAATAGCATTTAGTGTGTTTATAGACCCAGTGCTTTCATTCGCTGGACTCAGTATGTAACGCAGCGCATTGAATTTGCCGGGGCGGAGCATTTCCGCGCGCCGCTGGCGAATTTTCTTTACAAAGCCCTTCGCAGGAGTGAGTTATGAAATTGCCGGATAAATATGATGTGCATGCCATTGAAGAGTATTGGATGCAGGAATGGGAGCAGACAAAGCTCTATGCTTGGAACCCTTCACGCGGCCGCGAAGAGACTTTCGCCGTGGATACCCCGCCGCCCACGGTTAGCGGTTCCCTCCACGTAGGGCACCTCTTCAGCTACTCCCACCAGGATTTTATCGTGCGCTACCAGCGCATGCGCGGGAAGAACATCTTCTTTCCCATCGGCTGGGATGATAACGGTTTGCCTACCGAGCGGCGCGTGCAGAATGTCTTCAATGTGCGCTGCGAACCGCATCTGCATTATGACCCCTCTTTTTCCGCCGTTCGCGGCGCGAAAGGCGACCCGAAACCGGTAAGCCGCAGCAATTTTATTGCGTTGTGCAATGAACTGACCGTGGAAGATGAAGCCGCCTTCCGCCGCTTATGGACCCGGCTGGGCATGTCGTATGACTGGACCCTCGAGTACGCCACCATCGACGAGCATTGCCGCCGCACCTCCCAAATAAGCTTCCTGGAGCTGCTGGAAAAGGGGGAGATCTATCAGGCCGAACGGCCCGTTATGTGGGATATCGATTATCGCACCGCTATCGCCCAGGCGGAAGTCGTGGATAAGGATGTTGCGGGGGCATACCATTTCCTCCGATTCGGCATCGAAGGCGCTTCCGACTATTTGGTGATCGCCACGACGCGCCCCGAACTCCTTGCCGCCTGCGTGGCGGTGCTGGTCCATCCTGATGACGAACGCTACCGCGCCTTCATCGGCAAACGCGCCGTAACACCGTTGTTCCAGGCGCCTGTGCCGATCATGGCCGATCCGCATGCGGACCCTGAAAAGGGCACGGGTGTCGTGATGGTCTGCACCTTCGGCGATCAGACGGACGTCGAGTGGTGGCGGCGCTACGAATTGCCGTTGCGCCAAATCATCGGGCGCGATGGCCGCCTCATGCCAACGACATTCGGCAAACCGGGCTGGGACAGCCTCAATCCCGATGCCGCCAACGAGGTGTATGGCCAGCTCGAAGGCCTTACCATTAAGCAAGCTAAGAACCGCATCATGGAGCTTGCGGAATTGTGTGAAGGCCTGGTGGACCGGCCTAAACAAGAGATTACCCATGCCGTGCGCTTCTTCGAGAAAGGCGACCGCCCCCTCGAACTGGTGCCCACACGCCAATGGTATTGCCGCATCCTCGAACACCAAGATGCTCTGCTTGCACAGGGCCAAAAAATTCAATGGCATCCCGAACATATGGGCATCCGCTACGAACGATGGGTCGAGGGGCTCAATCAGGATTGGTGCCTGAGCCGCCAGCGCTTTTTCGGCGTACCCATTCCCGTGTGGTATCCCATCAACGCCGACGGCCATATCGAATATGAACGCCCCATCGTGCCGCGTCCCGAACAACTTCCAGTGGACCCGCTCGATAAGGCGCCGCACGGATATACGGAAGACCAGCGTGATCAGCCGGGCGGCTTTACGGGCGATCCCGATGTGCTCGATACTTGGGCCACCAGTTCGCTCACGCCGCAGATCGCCACACGCTGGGCGGAGGACAAGGCGCGCCACGCCCGCTTGTTCCCGATGGATATCCGGCCCCAAAGCCACGAGATCATCCGCACCTGGGCGTTCTACACCATCGCGAAGGCCTATCTGCACGAAGGCGCTATTCCCTGGAAGAATGTGGTGATCAGCGGCTGGATCTTGGATCCCGACCGCAAGAAAATGTCGAAGAGCCAGGGCAACGTCGTGACGCCCGAGCCGCTTATCGACGAATTCGGCGCGGATGGCGTCCGCTATTGGGCCGCCCGGGCGCGGCTCGGCGTCGATACGGCATACGATGAACAGATATTCAAGGTCGGCAAGCGCCTCTCGACCAAGCTCTTCAACGCCAGTAAATTCGCCGTGGGGCGGTTCGCGGACATCGATGCTGCGCTTCTTACGCCCGATAATGTGTTCACGGAATTAGACCGTGCGGTGATTCAAGAGCTGCGCCCCGTCATCCAGCGCGCTACGGCGGCCTTCGATGCCTTCGATTACGCCCAGGCGCTTCAAGTGGCCGAAGAATTTTTCTGGCAAACCTTCTGTGACAACTATCTTGAATTGGCGAAGGCCCGCACCTACGAAGAAGAATTGACGGAAGGCCGCCTTTCCGCCTGCACGACTTTGCGGCTGCTTCACCGCGCGCTTGTGCGCCTGTTCGCGCCCTTCATGCCCTATCTGACGGATGGCGTATGGCATTGGTGTTATAGCGAAGACGAAGGCATGGCCGAATCGGTGCATAAAAGCCCATGGCCCAGCTTGGACGAACTGGCCGATATCCCGAGGCCCGTCCATGAACAGGCGTATCCCGCCGCTGTGGCCGTCATCGAAGCCGTCCGCAAGGCGAAAGCCGAAGCCAATCTGAGCATGAAAGCCCCCGTGCCCTCCATCCAGGTGGCGGCAAAAGCCGATACGTTGAAAGCCCTGGATGCCGTGTTTGACGATGTGCGGCGCATGCTGCAAATCGAAAAAGTGGAGTTGCAGGAAGGGGAGCCGGAAACGGGATTGGCGGCAGTTATTGTGTCTCTGTAATCGGTATTTTCATAGCAGAGCATCAACGCCAGGAAAATCTGCTAAAAGTCGTTTTTTTACAACAATAGCACATTGATATGTGTCCCGAAGGGACAGCCCAAAACAGCCTAGGGCCGCCCTTAGGGCAAGGGCGTCCCTGGGGGTAAGCAAATCCCTAGAAAATGCCCGGTAGGGTCATACCAATGATGTGATAGATATTCATCACAATGATGCCGCATATTCCACGGCGTTTCGGAAGATTTGGAGGCCTGCGCCTTCCTCGGGCAATTCGAGGCGCGTCCATGCTGGATGGTTTGTCCGATCCACATACGCCTCCGGGTGGGGCATAAGGCCAAATATGCGCCCGGAAGGATCGCAGATGCCCGCGATGTCGTCCACGGCTCCATTTGGATTGGCGGGGAATTCGCCCCGCGCGGGCGTGCCGTCCGTATGCACGTACCGCTGTGCTACTTGGCCATTCGCGCGCAAGCGTTCGAGCACGGCATCATCCTTTGGGATAAATTTCCCTTCGCCATGCCGCACCGGCAATTCGAGTTGGCTGATGCCCTTGAGCCACACGCAGCGCGTGGCGGGATCGGTCTTCAGGCATACCCACCGGTCCTCGAAACGTCCGGAATCATTGTGCGTGAGCGTCGTTTCCTGGCGGAATTCGCCGTCGAACATAGGCAGCATGCCCATCTTGACGAGCACCTGAAAACCGTTGCAGATGCCGATGGCCAGCTTGCCCGCAGCCACAAATTGTTTGAGCGGCTCGCCCAGGCGGTAACGGAGGCGGTTGGCGAATATTTTGCCGGACGCCACATCATCTCCAAAGGAAAATCCACCCGGAACCGCGAGAATATGATATTCCGCCAGAAGCGCGGGCTTCTCGATGAGGTCATTCAAATGAAGCCGTTGCGCATCCGCGCCCGCGCGCGCAAGCGCGAATTGTGTTTCCCGGTCGCAATTGATGCCAAAACCCGTGAGGACGAGTGCTCGTACGTTCAATGCCCTTCTCCTGCGCGCCGCTTGCGCGTAACGTTTGCCTGCCTGGCCTGTATACTTTGATGGCTTTCGTTTAGTAGTTTAGCAACTAGTGTTCAACCAACCTATAAGGGGACAAGACATGGATTTCCTGAACAGCATTTTGTGCATGGTCCAAAACATCCTGGACGTCGTTTTCGGTTTTCTTAACGAAACCCTCGGCCTTGAGCTGACGGTGCCGGATGTTGGTTGCGAAGACTAATCTAGTCCGCATCGCAAAAATCCTTTGAAACACGTGGCCTCTATCAAGGCCACGTGTTTTATTTTTATCCACGGATTACGCTGATTACACAGATGATATCAATATTTATACAGTTAATAGCCCCATACTAAGCGTTTAAATTCTAGCTTGGATACCCCGAAATTCATCAACAAACCTGACAAGATCCCATCAAGTTTAGTGTATTTAGTGTGTTTCGTGGTCCAAAAATCCGGGTTCTTAGGTTGTGGCTATGCCGTGCTGCGTCATCTCCCCAACTCACCACCGAAGAGGCCGCTGCCATGCTTCTTTCAATTCCGCGAGAGCCATTTCTCCGGAATATCCGTTCCGTCCCCGCAAGCGGAATTGCGTTTCGGGGATGACACATCCCAGCTTCACTACCGGGCAGCCCGCTAAGGCTTTCTCAAATGCCTCCGCATGCTTCGGTGTGACAGTCACGACGAAACGGCTCTGCGATTCGCTGAACAGCGCAGCTATATTTTGTTCGAGTCCTATTGGCGTAATGTCGATGTCCATGCCGAAGCCGCCTGCGAAGGACGATTCCGCCAAGGCCGCGCCGAGCCCGCCATCCGAGCAATCGTGGCATGACGCTACCAAGCCCTGGGCAATAGCAGCAGACAGTTTTTCGTACAGCATGCGCGCCGCGCGCGCATTCACTTTCGGCACGCTCGTTCCGAGCTGGCCGCGCAGGGCAAGGTATTCCCCGCCGCCCATTTCCACTTGGGTTTTGCCAAGGACGTATACGATGTCGACAGGACTCTTCACATCCATGGAAACCACCTTCGTGGCGTCATCAAGCACGGCGGCCGCCGTGAACAATACCGTCGGCGGAATCGAAATCTTAGTGTCGCCGATCTTATAGTCGTTTTTCATGCTGTCTTTTCCGCTGATGAGCGGGATGTCATACGCAAGGCACACGTCATACAGCGCTTCGCAGCAGCGGACAAGCTGCGCCAGCTTATAAGCCCCATCAGGCGTTTTCTCACTTTGCACGGGATCGGGCCAGCAGAAATTGTCCAGCCCCGCAATCGAGCCTAGTTGCGCGCCCACGGCGATCAGGTTGCGTACGGCTTCGTCGATCGCGCACGCCATCATGTGATAGGTGTCGATATCGCTGTATTTCGGGCAGATGCCGCACGAAAGCGCGAGGCCGCGCTTCGAGCCGGGCACGGGCCGCAAGACGCCGGCGTCGCCGGGGCCGTCATGCGCCACGCCTTGGAACTGTTTGAGCACGCTTTGCGCCAGCACTTCGTGGTCGTACATGCGCACGAAGCTCTCCTTGCTGCATACATTCAAGCTGCCGAGCACCGCCTTAAGATCTTCGAGCAGATTGCCGCTTTCGACTAGGATTTCCGGTTCGAGCAGGGGCGGCGTCCAAGCCGCCTCGAGATGCATGCGCGGTACGCCGTCATGCAGGAATTCCATATCCAGAGAGCCGATGAGCTTGCCATTGTAATAGCATTCCAGATAACCGGAATCATTAAACGCGCCCAGCACCGTACTCTCGACCGCATGTTTCTTCGCCAGGCGCTGGAAGGCATCGAGCTTGTCCGGCGGCACGGAGAGGGTCATGCGTTCCTGCGCCTCGGAGAGAAAGATCTCCCAAGGGGCGAGTCCGGCATATTTGAGTGGAGCCTTATCGAGATGTGTTTCCGCACCGCCGGAGCCGCGCGCCATTTCGCCCACGCTCGAGGATAAGCCGCCCGCGCCATCGTCGGTAATGCAGGTGAATAAGCCGCGATCGCGCGCTTCCAGCACAAACTCCGCCATTTTCTTTTGCGTGATGGGATCGCCGATCTGCACCGCCGTGGCGGGAGAGCCTTCGTGTAATTCTTCCGAGGAGAACGTAGCGCCATGGATGCCGTCTTTACCGATGCGCCCGCCAATCATGAGCATCAGATCTCCGGGATGGGCCTTTTTCTCATGGCTGGGCCTCCCATCGACGGTGGTGGGGATCAGGCCGCCGGTTCCGCAGAATACCAGCGGTTTTCCCAGAAAGCGGTCATGAAACACAATGGCCCCATTCACATCTGGGATGCCGCTCTGATTGCCGCCGTCTTTCACTCCCTGGTGGACGCCCCGGAACACACGCCGGGGATGCAGCAGCCGCGCGGGTATCTCTTCCGCATACGAGGGCGATGCGAAACAAAAGACATCCGTATTCAAAATACACCGGCAGCCCATGCCCGCGCCCAGGATGTCGCGATTCACACCGACGATGCCCGTCATCGCGCCGCCATAAGGGTCGAGGGCCGATGGGCTGTTATGCGTCTCGGCTTTGAGCGCGAAATGATGGTTTTCATCAAAATGGATGATCCCCGCGTTGTCGTGGAACACGCTCACCAGCCAGCCAACCTTTTTGCCCACTTCATCGGTGGTTTTCTTGACATACGTCTTGAACAGGCTGTCGATAACGTGCTTCGCGCCGTCCGCATCCGTGTACTCAATAAGGGCGTTAAAAATTTTATGCTTGCAATGCTCCGACCACGTCTGGGCGATGATCTCGAGCTCGATGTCCGTGGGGTGGGGGGGAAGGCCCGCGGCTTCGCGGCGCGCATGCACAGCCGCATCGCGGAAGTGGGCCTGGATAGCCTTCATTTCGTGCAATTCCAGGGCCAGCATCCCATCCCGGCTGATACGCATCAGCTCCGCATCGCCTACCTCAAGGTTTATGGTGTGTACTTCCGCGCCGCCTTCATCCTTGACGATGGGGAGGCCGAGGAGGGATTTCCCGTTCAATGCGGCCATTTCATCCTGCGTCTTGACGGTCCACCGCTCGATCAGTTCATTGGCCAGCAAATCACGCGCCGTGCGTTCACATGTGGCGCGCGACACCTCTCCATACATCAAATATTGGCGGGAGGTGAAGACCGCTTCCCCGGTTTTGAGGCTGCGGCCCAGCGTATCGCTAATGCCTTCCGCGGAGCTTTTGCCCACGTTGTCCGTCACGCCAGGACGAAAGCCCACCTCAATGGCGTACGCGAATCCATGATATGCCTCGCCTAGGGCGAGGGAAGCGTCAACAGTTGAATCCTGGATAATGGGATCAGTGAATAGCTCCGTGCGGATACGCTCGAGTTCATCTAAACTCAGTTCTGCATTAATGGTATATACCTGTATTACACGAACATCGGCGGCCTGGATCCCTAGATCATCCGCAAGCCTGCGGCGCACGCCCATGCCCGCCGCATCCGGCAAGCCTGGCTTCATGCCCACTTCAATTCGATGCGGCATATTGCACACTCCCTGTATAACTCACTTTGGATTCGCCCCGGATGACTTTGCCAATGACATGCGCCGCTTCGCCGCTTTGGTTAAAAGCATGCATGGCCCGGTGCAAGTCATGTTCACGCACCACCAGCACAAACCCAATCCCCATGTTGAATGTCCGAAGCATTTCGAATTCATCTACACGGCCGCGCTCTTGCAAGAAATGGAAGAGGGGAGGGGTTTCCCATGTCCCGAGCTGCACTTCCACGCCGAGCCCTTCTGGCAGAATGCGCGGCACGTTATCCGTAATGCCGCCGCCCGTAATATGGGCCATGCCTTTGACATCCACGATTTTACGTATGATCTGGATGATTTTCGCGTAGCTCCGATGCGGTTCGAGCAACGCTTCGCCCACGGTGCGGCCCACGCCCGGCATGGGGTCTTCGCAGGCAAGCCCCGCCACTTCAAAGCAAATCTTGCGCGCCAAGCTGTAGCCATTCGTATGAAGGCCGGAAGACTCGAGCCCGATGAGCACATCGCTCTCTTGAATATCCGCGCCATCCACAATTTTCTTGCGGTCTACGATGCCGACAATGGTGCCCGCGATGTCATATTCCCCCGGGCGGTACATATCGGGCATCTCAGCGGTCTCGCCTCCAATAAGCGGGCACCCGGCGTAGCGGCAGCCATTCGTGATGCCTCGCAGCACTTCGACCACCACGGCGGGCTCGAGTTTTCCCGATGCCAGGTAATCCATGAAAAATAACGGGCGCGCGCCTTGCACTAGAATGTCGTTGACGCAATGCGACACGAGGTCGATGCCCACCGTGTCGTGCTTATTCATCATGAACGCGATTTTAAGTTTCGTACCCACGCCATCGACGCTCGATACGAGCACGGGTTCTTCCATGCCGCTCGCATCCAAGCGGTACATGGCTCCAAACGTGCCAATATCCTTCAATACATTATCGTCGAACGTGCGGTTCACAAAGGTCTTAATCTGTTTGAGCGCTTCGGTGGCGGCGTCGATATCGACCCCTGCGTCCCGATAACTGAGTCCTTCTTGATGTTCCGTCATGCTAGGCTCTCCATGGCGTGTGCGGCGTTAGCGCCGGTTCCTTCCTTAACCTTAATCACTGCTCTTGTATAAGTCAAATGAAATCTTTTAATATTAATGATAAGGAGAACTTATCATGACATTGGAAGGTTTTCGGTGCTTTTGCGCCATTATCGAATGCGGCAGTTTTCATGCCGCCGCCGCCCGGCTGCACCGTTCCCAGCCTGCCGTGAGCCAGCAAATCAAGGCGCTGGAACGCGAGGCGGGCCACATGCTGCTTGAACGGCGCACCTGTACGCCCACGCCCGCTGGCCAGCGGCTTTACGCCCGCGCCAGCGCAATCCTGGGTGCGGCGGAAAGCCTTGTCCGCGAACTGGCGGATCTCGATGAAGCGGATATCCAGGCGCTGCATGTGGGCACGAGCGACACGACCGCGCTTTATGTGCTGCCGCCCGTAGTGCGGGCATTCGCGAAAGCCATGCCGCGCACGCGCCTGGCCCTGGTGAACCGCCCGTCCAGCGCCATCGCGGAGCAAGTGGCGCGTGGCGAGCTGCATCTGGGCATTGTTACGCTGCCTGTCGAGCGGACGGAGCTGGAAGAACGTGAATTGTTTCAAGAAGAACTGGTCTTGGTGGCCCCCCGGCGCTGGTTGCGCGGCAAGCCGCGCCAACTATGCCTGGCGGACCTCGCGGGAGAGCCGTTTCTACTGCTGGATGAAACTACCCGCACGGGCGGCCTGTTGCGGGAGCATTTTCGCCGGGAGGGCTTCGAGCCTCAAATTGTGCTGGATAGCGGCAGCTTCGAGGTGATCAAGCGCTACGTGGCCGAAGGAGTGGGATTGTCATTCCTGCCCAGTGTGGCCATCCAGCCCAGCGACCGGGCGCTCGAGAGAATCCATGTATCCGGTTTGCCGCCGGTGCGGATTGGAGCCATCTGGCGGCGGGGCGCGTATCAGACCCGCGCCGAGCAGGCTTTTCTAAAGCATATCCATGCAAGCATTCAAGTAAAAGATCTTCATGAATAAAAAAAAGGGGCGCTTTCACCTTCGAAAGCGCCCCGCTTAGCACCAACTACCCATTTTTCTTCTGGTAATCCGCCATGAAGCCGCACAGCGCTTCCACGCCTTCCATCGGCATGGCATTGTAGATCGATGCGCGAATACCGCCAACCGAGCGGTGGCCTTTCAATGCGACCAAACCGGCTGCCTTCGCTTGTTCGACAAAATCCTTCTCCAGTTCTTCACTGGGCAGGCGCCATGTGACATTCATGTCCGAACGGTATTCTACTGCGGCATGGCCCTTGTAGAATCCGCCGCTGGCGTCAATGACGCTATAGAGCGCGGCCGCCTTGCGCGCGTTCAACGCCGCCATCTTATCCAGGCCGCCCACGGTCTCGATGATCCATTTAGTCACCAGCATGATCATGTAGATCCCGAACGTGGGGGGGGTGTTGTAGAGCGAATCATTTTCCGCCATGAGCTTATAATCGAGCAGTGACGGCAGGCCCGCAGGCGTCCGTTCGAGCAAATCCTCCCGCATGATAACTAGGGCAATGCCCGATGGCCCGATGTTCTTCTGTGCGCCGGCATAAATAATCCCGTATTGGTCCACGGGGAAGGGGCGGGACAGAAAATCGGATGACATATCGCACACCAGCGGCGCGCCGCCCGCTTCGGGCTCCGTCTTAAATTGCACGCCCTCGATGGTCTCATTCGAGGTAAAATGCACATACGCCGCATCCGGCTCGAGGGCCAGTTCAGATGGAGCGGGAACTCGTACGAATCCCTCTGGTTTGCCATCCCACGCCACGCTGGTAGCGCCTTCTTTCTTGGCTTCTTTCAACGCTTTTCCGCCCCACGAACCGGTGAGGATATAGCTGGCGGTTTTGCCCGAGCCGCGCAGCAGGTTCATGGGAACCATCGAAAACTGAAGCGTTGCGCCGCCTTGTAGAAACAAGATGCGGTAGTTGTCTGGTATATTCAACAACGCCTTGATGTTGGCCTTGGCCGTCTGCAAGATGCCATCGAAGGTTTTCGAGCGATGGCTGATCTCCATCACGGAAGCGCCTTCTTTGCCGATGGCCAGCAAGTCGCGCTGGGCTTCTTCGAGTGCGGGCAAGGGTAGAGCTGCGGGTCCGGCGGAAAAATTGTAGACGCGTTCTGTCATGGCGTGACTCCTTCTCAATGAGGGAAGCATTTCTGTTCGCTCGAATCGGCCTCCCGGTTGACAGGATTCTACGTGAGAAGACCTGCCACGTCAAATGCCCGGGCAGCATTCGGCACTATGCCTTGCGCCGACGCCATGCGATGGCCATTCCTGCGAATGCCATTGCCAAGAACATAAGCATACAGGAAGCAGCGGGTAAATCGATGCGTGCCGCGTCGCTGGGATCTAGCGGATCCAGGCCATTGCTTACCTCGTAACCGTCCGAAAGTCCATCGCCGTCCGTGTCTGCGTTATCTGGCTCCGTTCCGAGTTCTTCTTCTATACTATCGAGAAGCCCATCTTCATCGGTATCTATGATTTCAGCGCCAACCGGCGCCAGGTAGCCCCCATTCACCAATGAGTAGATTTGGCTGTCGAGATAACTGTTGGCGCTCTCGTCTGGATCGTAAAAGACATTGTTGCCGTTGCCAATAATGTTGGTTACAGATGTGCCGGAAATCCCGTCGGAATCGGACAGGCTGCTCAAATACGAATCCGCCGTAACGGTCCAGGTGCTGGCCGCATCCAGTGCAAGCGACACGGATTGGCCGGTATTAGCCGCGTTTATGGCGCCTGTTAGTGTCGAACCATTTTGCAGCGCGCCAGAAAACGTGCTGATGCTATCCACGGCCACATTACCCGCTAGTGTTTGTTCGTCTGCGGTCAATGTCACTAAACCGCCGTTCGAGCCTGTAGTGCCCCATCGGTCGGTGGCGCACGCGGTCAGGAGAGTTCCTGACGTGGCGGAAGCGCTAACCCCTGTCAGCGTAATGGTCGCTGTAGTATTCGTAATGAAAAACAGAGAGCCGTTTGGCGCGGTGAGCGTGCCGCCATCCATGATAAAGCTCGCAGTTCCTATATCGGAGTCGCCCGACATGCTCTGCATCAGCAAGACGCCGCCGTAATTGGTTTGTCCTCCGGATAGGTTGGTGTCCGTCAGGGTAATGGTGTTTTTCCCTTCGAGCACGGCGCCCTCAGATCCCGTTGCCTCGATGGTGGCGCTGGTAACAGAAATCACTCCGGTGGAATAGATGCCTGGCGAATCCGCACCAGAAGCGATCATGGTTCCACCGGTTACGGTAATCGTGCCGCCGCCCCGGTCCGTGGCGATAGGGGCGGCATTGCGATTCAATGTCGTTATATCGACATTTGTTGCGGTAAGCGTCCCGCCGCCGCTGGCCATGATGCCATGGGCTAGTTGTCCAGAACAATAAACCGTGCAATCCGTCATTGTAACGGTAGAGCCGGTATAATACGCAAAAACGCCATTCGCCCCCGTACCGCTCGTGGTTATCGTACAGCCCGAAAGGTTTATCTTGCCGCCCGATTTGGCCAATACCCCGGCATTTTGCCCATAAAAACTGCTATTGTCGCCCGACGAGGTATTGCCTGTTGTTGTGACGGTTGAGTCGGACAGTGTGAACTCACCTCCGGTGACAAGCACGCCCGATTCATCCTGATTACTTGCCGTATACGCCTGGCCAGTCTTGCTTACTGTCCCACTACTTTGGGTGTATGGATCCGCACCGGCCAGCGTAACAAAGAACAAGATGGACAAAGCAGAACAGAAAAGGGACGGCGCATAGCGTCTTTTTGCAATCATTGTCGATGCCGTATTCATCACTTTCCTCACTTTCCATGGCGCGCTAATGAACCCTGCCGGTCCAGCACACGAGTTGTTTCTCTAACTATTCTGCAAGCGGCACGATTTCAACCCTCGATGAGAGACTACCATCCCAATATTAAAATATGATCTAGTGATTGGATTACGATTTCTTAATCGCGGTTTTCTCGAATTCCTGGACAAATAGAAAAGTAAAGCTACGGACAGCCTGCATGTCTAGCCATAACTCCAGGCAGATTGGGAAAAGGGATGAATCGGTGGTATAGGGAAGGCGCAAGGCCAATCTTGAAGTGCTCTACGGTGTTGGGAGCCACATTGGCCTTGATGCCGAAGAAGGCCTGGGCATCAAGGCCAATGTGGCCAGCCACTAAGATTACAGGTTCATACTTCTGGGACTCAAACTTATGAGAAGGGTAAATTGTGTTACCCTTGCCCGCCAGCCCGTTCCATGACGGCCAGTATCAAGGGGCTGACTGTGCCATCATCCAGCGCCGCCGTGCATGGGTATTTTTCACTGAATTTGACAAATTCAACATGCCCATCCATGAATAACACATTGCATGCGCCAGGCGTGTGGTGGAAGCGCATGTTTTTTACTTCCGTGTCCGCCGGGGCGTTCAACGGGATATCCATTTGAGGGCCCCACGCATCCCACATCAGCCCTATGCTGCTTTGCGCCATTGCGCTTGCAGCGGGATTATTAATATCCGTGATCATAAAGCGCTCGACGCCTTCCGACAACATGAGGTACTCCGGCAAAGTCCATCCGCGTTCTTCCGCTTCTTTGTTTTCGGGCCGTAATTGATTGCTGAAGGTTCCTGGCTTCAGTTGCTTGATGTCATTTTTTGCATAGATGACGCCTTCTAACTCATATGCAGCCCCGCGTCTGATTGAACGCCAATTGGGACAGCCTGCAGCGATCATCTCCGCCGCCGTCCAAGATTGATAAGAATCAGGATTTGCATCCCATTCAGCTTTGAGCGCTTCCGCGTGGCTTAGTGTAGCGTCGGTGAATTCTGGCATGCTAGTAGTAGCGTAACCGGAATAGACATACGAAATAGGTTGAGATAATAATGTATTCAGGCAAACTTTCTTGCTTGATTCATCCGTGCCTCTCGCCGTGATAGCCTGGGTTTGCCCAATAAAATCTTGTTGCACGCCTGTCTTTTGATCCGCCAATGGGCTGTCTATACGAGGATCGGCGGGACAGATGGCGATACTGATGTCAGTCCAGTATTCAGGGTACAGCGCTTCCGCCGCGAATCCGCGGGGCAGTCTCCGGCCAAGTACGTGGTAGCGCATGGGAGGGGGGTATAGGCTGCCTTTATTTTCATTGGCGTACATCTTGCAGACGATGCCCCATTGTTTAAGGTTGTTTTGGCAGGCGCTCTTCGTGTCCTGCGCCAGCGCCATGCGCGCCGCAGGCGTCAACAACAATGCAAATGCAACGACGATGGTGAGCAGCACAGCGAATTCGATGCGGTTGATGCGTAACATCTTCATGGTTCCTACACTCCTATAGGTTGAGTTGCATCGTGTAAAATAGGGCATCAATGCATCATGAATACGTCCGGCATCACCGTTTGGCTGATAATATCGATCAAGTCCGCGTTCTGCGTCATTTCGCGATCTTCCAGCAGTGGATATCCCTCTTGAAACTTGACATACGCCACATGGCCATCCATATAAAGCACATTTGAGCCGCCCGGCACATGATTAAAAATCATCACCATCGGAGAAGCTATTCCGGGCAGATTCGGCAGGCCTATGTCTGGTTCGCCCCAGACATCCCACATCACGCCGATGGCGCTGGCGCTTAGTTCTTTAAGAGTTGGATTGTTGATATCCGTGAGGAAGAAACGTTCTACGCCTTTGCGCATGCGCGGATAGGACTTGCGCAAAGTGGATTCGCTGGACAATTGTTCATACTTCGAACTCTGGCCTTCCAGCGTTTCTGGCTCGTAGGGGCCATATGTCACCCCCTCGCTTTCATAGGGCGGAGATGCAGTTTCCTTGCGTTTCCAGGCAAGACATCCTGCCGCCGCCAATTCGCCCGCGCGCCAGATCCTGTAAGACTGCGGCTCCGCGTCCCAAAGCTGTTTCTGTTGTTCCGCGTGTAATAGTGTACATTCTGCGAAATCTGGCGTGGTAGTGGCGGCGTATGCCGAATACACATAGGAAATGGGCCGCGATAATAGCGCCGAACGGCATACTTCGCCCGCACCATCGGTCGCAAGCGCATCAATCGGAGGTTCTAGGTAGCTTTTTCCACGGGAAGAAGAAGGGCAAATGGCGTAATCCAGCCGAGTCCAATAATTGGGATAGAGCGTTTCCGCCGCGAATCCGCGCAGCATGCGCTGGCCTAGTATTTGATGACGGATAGGGGGAGGAAACAGTCCTTGGTTTTCATTGGCGTATATGTCGAAAATCGCGCCCCATTGCTTGAGATTGTTCTGGCACGACGAACGGCTGCTATATTCACTGAACTTACTAAAGGCAGGCAGCCCAACTATGAAAAGTACTATTATGAATACAATTACCGCTCCGAATTCCAGCCATCGCAATCCACGCTTCTTTTTTTCTTCACCCATGGCTGCATGCTCCCCATGGTTTTCTCCTTGAACCTGCTTTAGTATAACAGATTATGCAAAAATGATCTAGGACGATCCGGCAGATCTGACTGATCCGGCTGATCCGGCCGCTCCCCCCTAAGCCTTAGGCTCGAGCACCTGCACCATCGTGCTCTCGACCATATCCTTCACTTCTTCCCGGTACGCCGCCATGTGCGGCGTCTTCAAATGGGCGCGCAGATGCGCGGTGCTTTCCCACTGCTCCATGATTACTGCTGTGTTTTCTCGAAGCGGCGGTTGGACGGCCAAGCCCGATGCCACATCCACCGCCGGGCCATAGGCAATACAACCGTCCTCCGCCAGCACATTCGGCACGTTGCGGTTGAATATGGCGAGGAAATCGTCCCGCTGCCCAGGTTTCACTTGAATCGTAGCGATAACGTAGATCATGTGCATTCCTTTCAAAAGCTCTACCGCCTTGGACGGTACCAATACTCGTTCGCGCTTTCCCGGTCATTCCGTATGATGCGCAGCACCATCCGTATGCGGCGGAACAAGAACCAATCGCCGAATTCATCAAACTTGCGCGCCGAAGTCGTCACCCAGGCGCGCCATATGCCTTTATACCGCTGGCCCCGCGTTTTGCCCAGCAGCTTCAAGCGTACGCCGAAATCGAGGTCTTCCGCTGCATACAAATTTTCATTAAATCCGCCAATGGCTCGAAAGGCTTCTGGGGTCGTATAAAACATGACGGCCGCGACGCCATACCACAAGAGCACCGGCGAAAAAACAATCACGCTGCACAGGATGCCCAGCGAAACACGGTCGCTCCACACCCGCGATACGCCGCCGCCCACGTACCGCCCGGAATCCATTATGCGTTTGATCTCGGCCAGCATGTTGTCCGACATGATGCTGTCCGCGTCGATGAACGCAAGATATTTTCCCGTGGCCTGGGCCGCTCCGGCATTTCGGATGGCTGATAAGCATTTTCGTTCGTCCAACACCACCTTGGCCCCGCGCTCGATAGCGACGGCGGCGGTCCGGTCGCGGCTGGCATTATCGACGACGATGACCTCGACCGCTTCGCCCAGTTGCTGTTGCGCCCGTTCGATGGCGTCCAGGCACGCGGGCAAAAATTGCTCCTCGTCATACGCGGGAATCACGATAGAAAATGTAGGCTGTTCCATGCGGGAAGTATATCAGAGATGGGGAGTCATCAAACAGGAATAGCCTTAAAAAGCAAAAGTAACGCAAAAGCTATCTTGTGTCTTTTGCGCTTCTTGTGGCCAAGCTATTCTTCCTCCAAGTCCTGCAATTCAATCCCCAGCGCCCATACATTATCTGGCGGGTTGCTCATGCGCATGGCGTCCTTTTCCGTGGTGATAACCAAGGTTTTTGTGGGGATGCCTTCGATAGGGATTACGCCATGATCGGGGAACGCCAGCTTGGTTTCCAATCGCGCACCCAAATCCTCCAACGTGTGGAAAAAAGCATCCGGATTGCCGATAGCGCAACACGCGGATACTTGCCGCTCCCTCAATTCCGCCGCAGGCATGTGCGCGCCATCGGATACTCTCCACAATTCCGTGGGCGCATGCCGCGTACAGCGTATGGGGGCATACGGACACCATACAGCGAGTTGCGCCTTTAACTCGGCCAGATCCCGCGCTTGGTCGCACCGCGTCAGGATAAATTGAGTGGCGCGCGCCAAGGCTTCAAGCGGTTCTCGCATAATGCCACGTGGCAGCAGGCAACCATTGCCGAAAGGATTCGTAGCGTCGATCAATACAATGTTTTCATCCCGTTCGAGCCGCACATACTGGAAGCCATCGTCTAAAATGAGCGTATCGCATCCCGTCTGCTCGATGGCCGCCCATGCGCCCGCCACGCGGTCGCGGCACCGCACGACCACCACCCCCGGCGCGCGCCGGGCTATCAATGCCGGTTCGTCGCCTAGCCAGGGATGCGCGCCATTGGGTTGTTTACCCGGCATGAGCAGTTCCGGCTGGCCGCCTCCTCGGCTGCCATAACCACGCGTCAATACGGCCACGTGATGCCCGGCATTGAGTTCCGCCCGCGCCCGCTCGATGACGGCGGGTGTTTTGCCCGTGCCGCCCGCCGTGATGTTGCCAAAACTGATGACCCGCGCTTCGACGCGCTCTCGTGGCTGGCGCAGCCGCCGCCACATGCCCAAGCGCACCACCGGAACCGCCGCCGACAATACCGCCGCCCATGCCCAAGGGAGCGGTTCGCCCCGGCGGACCTTTTCAGCGATCTCGTGGAATTTAGCTCGCATGCCGTGCATTCATTTCGGCGCGAAGCGTTTGCCGCTGTATTGACGCACAAGGCCCTTCATCTCGAGCATCGTAAGAGCGCTCAAGGCTTCAGATATGGACACCCGGCACGCCATGGCGATCTCGTCCACGTAAGACCCTTCCGATGCCAATACGGACAGCACGCCCTTTTCCTCGGGTGATAACGCCGGAGGATTGGGAGGGGCAGCCGGAGCCATCACAGGCGGGGTGAGCGGTTGAGGTTCTGTTATACGCAGCGCTGGACGCACCGCCGGTTCTGCGGATGTTGTTGGTTCGGGGAGGCGCACTGCCGCCACGTGTACGCCGGGAAGTTCCAGATCCATCAAGATATCATCCACGCACTGGACCAGTTTTGCACCTTCCTGGATGAGCCGGTGCGGCCCAGCGCTGCATTCCGAGCCTATCGAGCCAGGCACGGCGAATACCTCGCGGCCCTGTTCCGCCGCCTGCTTGGCCGTGATCAACGCCCCGCTTCGCTCGGGCGCTTCGACCACGAGCGTGCCCATGCTCATCCCGCTGATGATGCGGTTCCGGTACGGAAAATGCCCTTTCGATGGTTGCATGCCCATGGCGAACTGCGACAGCACGCATCCGTGCCGGATGATGTCTTCCATCAATTCGCGGTTGCGAGAGGGATACACCACGTCCACGCCGCAGCCCAGGATTGCGATGGTGCGCCCGCCCGCGCTGATGGCCCCGCGATGGGCCGCCGTGTCGATGCCCATCGCCATGCCACTCACCACGGTGATGCCCCGAGCCGCCAGTTCGCGGCCAAATTTCTCCGCCGCGTGCAGGCCATACGGCGTGGCTTGCCGCGTGCCGACGATGCACACGCACCACGCATCCTCGTCCCGCAAATCGCCCCGCATGAACAACGCCAACGGCGGATCATAGATCTCCGCAAGGCGCAAGGGATAGGCAGGGTCTTCAAGCGTGATAAGCTTCGCGCCCGCAACGGGCCATGGCGCGTTCCTGTCCCTCGATATCCACCACGTCCGTGTATTGCGCGATGCGCTGGGCTAATTCCTTGCCCACCATCTCGCGAAGCTGCTCATATGGCGCTTGCAGCACCTGCCCCGGCGTGTGAAACCGGGCCAGCAGCCGGATAAACGCCGCCGACCCCACGCCTGGTACGAGCGTGAGGGAAAGCCATTCCCGCTGTTCTTGCGTTAGGACCATGCCCCCCTATCCTAGATAAGACAAGCGTGCAATGCAAGTTAGGGTTTGGGGTTTAGGGTCTTGAGAACTGGGAGCTTCGGTGTTGGAGTTGTCTGAGATGACGCGGAACTCGCCCTCGATGATCTCTTCCTGGTGAAAGGACGGCTGGGGAGAAGCATGCGATGGGTCCACGCTGGCATGGCGGGGCGGTCTTATAAAGAACAGAAATAGCCAGCCCGCCAAACGTAATACCGTCGCTATCACGAGCCCTATCAGCACCGCGCCGGATACCAACAAAAACGCAAACAGGGCAATGCCCCATCCGACGATGTCCACCAACGGCCCCCCGCTCGAAAGCGCGATATTGTCCCGGACGTCCGCCCGTGCTGCTATGTACTTCGAATCGAGCCATATAAACCACTATGGGGCAAGTGGATGGGGAAATCAAATTTTCAGGCCGTGGATAATTATCATCCGCCTTCTGGAACTAGAACAAACCGCTTCTTGTACAAGATTTCAAACTCAGGCGGCAACCCCACTATAAAATCCTGTTCTTGTGACACCACAGCGCCGCCTATCTGGATCTCTATCCTGCCGCTGTATCCAAACCGTGGGGGAAAGCGAAGGTCAAACTCGATAGTGCCTGACCAATGGGGAGGCACGCGCTTGACCTTTCCGCCGCCGCTGGCACCAGGGTGGAAGAACCCTCCCAAGAATGTGCCGCCATTTCGCATAGTATGCAAACGCCAAAAATTGCTGTGTAGGACCGTCGTTACGGACATCCAATTCGATAGTGCCGCTATCCCCCGCGGGTGGCTCCATCCGTATCCCAAGAATAACCAACGGGCTGTTGCCGCCTCTCACTTCGAGGGTCTCATCGATTCCCACGGGACAGGGCGCGGTGTTCCACTGCCACGCCACAGAACCCATCAGGAAGGCGATAGCGCCGCCGACACCAGCAATCCAGAGTAATGGGTATCGTCTTGTGTGCGTGCGCCGCCACAGCGCGGTGGGAATGTTGACAAACATCACCAAAAAAAACACGGCCAGCACTAAAACTGCGGCGATCGAAATTATCATTTTATGTGGGTCGGGTGTGGCCTCCGCCGCAGCCCATGCGCGGCCGGTAATACTCACGAGACCGGCAAACTTCGCGAACTCGTAGACTAGCGCCGCCGCCACAAGCGAACCCAGGATCAGCGCAGGCTTGAACAGCCACATGGGACGCCGGTTCGAACGCCTCGCGCCAGGGGGGGTGCATTCCGTTATACGCTTCATGACCGTATCGGCGACGGAAACCTCGTCTGCAAGGGTGCGTCCAAGGCGTGCAAGCCGCTGCTCAAGCGTGTCTTTGGTTGTCATGGTTTCGCCTCCTTACAGAGCCTGCCCCGCAATCGTTCGCGGGCGCGCGCGAGTTGTTTCGTCACCGTACCAAGAGGCCGGCCACACATCGCCGAGATGACGGCCACACTGTGCCCATCGAAGTAATGCAACATGACAACACGCCGTTCGTGCTCTGGCAGCGCGGCCACGGCGGTGAGAAGGCCTTCCGAATCCTCATCCAGCCGTCCGTTATGAGGCGCCTGAACAGCCACATTCGGATCGAGCGTTTCGGCTGCCCGGTGTTTCCGGACAGCCCGCAACGCTTGGCGGTGTGCGATTCGCAATACCCAAGCGCCGAAGGCGGAAGGCCGCAGCAGGGCATCGAGCTTCCGGTACGCAACGACAAACGTTTCTTGAGTGGCGTCCTCCGCGGCGTGGAAGTCGCCCAATACCGCAAGAGTCGCAGCACGGACTGATCGTTCGTACCGCCTGATAAGGTCTCCGTACGCCGCTCCTTTTCCCGCAAGGACAGCCTTCACCAGTTCCGCATCTGTCAACACCGGGTCCATTTCACCTCATACAGCCGAAGAAGCCCCCAAACGGTACCTCGACACGTCGTTATTTTGCCGTATCCTCCGAATAGACTCTGTATGAAAGAGCCTCCATGTCCCCTAAATGCGACATGCGACGTACGAAATAAATAAAAAGCATCTTATAATCAAATATTTAAAAACAGTATTGAATTTTATTAAACAAGTATGTCATAATATCCACATGGAAAACAAACGGCTACCCATAATGTGCCCTAGTTGCAGCCAGCCCTTGGACGTCACGCGGCTCACCTGTCCAGGATGTGAAACCGTGGTGGAAGGCCGATTCGGACTGCCACTCCTGGCCCGCCTTACGGAAGAGGAACAAGCGTTCGTTCGGACGCTTGTCCTTTGTGGTGGCAGCCTAAAAGATGTGGCCAAGGCGTATGGCCTGTCGTATCCGACCGTGCGCAATCGCCTGGATGCGGTTATCGCACGCATCAAGGAACTGGAGTAACTGAAAACGAAATGGAGTATCGAACCATGAGCAATGAAGCCAATCTGTTGCAGCGACGCCGGTTAGTGACTTGGCTTTTCAATCCCTTTTATTACGTTGCAGGCGGCGCGGCCCTCGCATGGGGGGTGGTTATGCTCATCACCACCGGTCTCGTCGGAGCACTCTCCAACAGCCATTTCGACGGCGTACTCGATTTTCACACCGGCGCATCAGCTTCGTGGTGGGCATTTCCCACGGAGGTTCTTATCGATTGGCTGGCCTTGAGCGCCGTGTTGTTCATTATTGGAAAAATTATCTCGACCAGCAACGTGCGCATGGTCGATGTATTCGGCACCCAAGCTATTGCCCGAACACCTTCCTTGTTTTCTGTATTATTTGCCCTGCTGCCTGGCTATGGCCGCTTCACCGAAGCAATAAACAAGCACTTTATGCAGCAAATCGCAACCCCAGCCGCCACACCTATGGATTTGCTGCCCTCTGGCGCAAATATTGTGGATTTTGCACAGTTTCTCATCGTCATCTGTTTTATGATCATCATGCTCGTGTGGATGGTGGCGCTTATGTATCGCGCATTCGCGGTGTCGTGTAACGTGCGCGGCTGGCGCTCGGCCGTGGGATTCATCGTGGGGCTCCTGGTAGCGGAAGTCATCTCTAAATTCTTGATTATCTTTGTCCTGCGGCATGCTATGGGTTAAGCTCACCGACGCAGGTCTGAAATTATCCCCAATTTTCGGACAGGTGGTTAAGAAGGAGGAAGGCCTGTTTGCATGGCTGGCCGCCACTCCGGACAATGTCCGGAAAAGGAGTCCAAGAGATGGGTCAGACGAGAAAGAATGATTCCAATAAGTTCAAGGCCAAGGTGGCGCTCGATGCAGTGAAAGGCGTCCATTCGCTGAGCGAACTGTCGGCGCGTGACAAGGTGCATCCCACCCAAATCACGTAGTGGAAGAAACTGCTGCTGGAGAATGCCGCCCAGCTCTTCGAACGGGGGGCATTCAGGAGCGGTGCCGGATGCGGATGGGCTTACGGCTCCACTCTATCAGGAAATAGGGCGGCTTAAAATGGAGGTGGGCTTCCTTCAAAGAAAGCATTGAGCGCACCCGTGAAGGAGAGAAGGTCATGGGTAGATTGAAGTCACCCTCATGTATAGAACGAATTATGAGCAGGCATCCATGCTCCTAATAGAACCAGCGCATGATGAATGAGTGAAGCCGGAGAGGGCCCGCAGCACGAGTCCTCTCCGGTTTACGTTTATAACTCGACGGTTACGGCTTCTTCTTGGATAGCCACGTTGTTGCAGCCTCTTTCGGCGAGTCCGGAAGATAAGGCGTCCAGGGCCTCCTGCTCACCATGCACCAACAGGATGCGCTCGGCGCTGTTCTTGAATCGGGAGCCGAAGTCAAGAAGCTCGGAACGGCCCGCATGGGCGCTCAAGGAGTTGAGCACTTTCACTTCGGCATCCAACCGGTGTTTGATGCCGAAAATGCGGACTTCGCGTTCGCGCTCGACGATGCGCCGTCCGAGGGTGTTCCTGGCCTGGAATCCGATGATAAGGATGGTGTTGCGCTCATCTTCGATGTTATGGCGCAGATGGTGCAAGATACGGCCATATTCGCACATGCCCGACGCCGAGAGGATGATGGCGGGCTTGGTAAGTGAATTCAACTCCATGGACTGTTCTAGGTTGCGAATGTAGTCAATGTTGTGCAACTCGAAGGGATCGCCCGATTCCTCCATAACTTTGCGAATTTCCTCATCGAAAAGGTCCGCGTGCAGGCGGAACACTTCCGTGATGTTCACGGTCAGCGGGCTATCCACATAGACCGGCATGAGGGGAATGCGCTTCTGCATTTCGAGCCGTTTAAGGGCGAATATGAACTCTTGGGCGCGTTCGAGGGCGAACGTGGGCACCACGATTTTCCCGCCCCGGTTATAGGTTCGGTTCACGACATCGGCCAGTTCGTTGTCTAGCGTCTCGATGGGATCATGATCCCGGTTGCCGTAGGTGCTCTCCATTATCACGACATCGGCATGATCTGGCTCCCAGGGGTCTTTCAAGATAGGCATGTTTTTCCGGCCAATGTCGCCACTATAAATCAGTGTGCGGCGCTTGCCGTTTTCCGTAAATTCGACCAGGACCATGGCCGAACCGAGGACGTGGCCAGCGTCTTTGAAGGTGATGCAGACGCCAGGCGCAACCTCCATGACGATGTCGTAGGGTATGCTGATGAAATGGCGCATGATCTCGCGGACATCTTCATCCGTATAGATGGGCGGCACGAAAGTCTGGTGCTTTTTCGAGAGCCAGCGCGCATCACGTTCCTGAATGTGCGAACTATCGAGGAGCATGATGGCGCACAAATCGCGCGTGGCCGGGGTGGTGAACACACGGCCCTTGTAGCCATAACGCGCCAGAACGGGCAGAATGCCGCTATGATCGATGTGGGCATGGCTTAACACCACGGCGTGGAGGCTGTCCACGGGAAATGGCAAAGCCTTGTTCCGCATGGAGGATTCTTCGCGCTTGCCTTGGAACATGCCGCAATCGAATAAGATGCGGTACCCATTGACTTCAAGCAGATGTTTGCTTCCTGTGACGTTTTCCGCCGCGCCATAAGATGTGATACGCATATTGTTACCTCCGTTCTACCGCTGAAACCTGGGGGAAGTCATACCACATGATAGGCAGGACATTAAAGCGGCGATTAAGTTTATCTCTATCGCTTCCGGCGGTATAATGGCGCCAGGTTGAATAGTATTGATAATCCGGCCTTCCATTGAAGCGCCTTCCTGGAGCGTATATGGCATGACTGATATACACGCGGAAAAAGGCGATGAGCTCATTTTGTCACGCCTTTCGGATGAAGCCCTTATCGGCGCGGCGCATCAAGGACAATTAAGCGCTTTTGAGACATTCCTGCAGCGGCACGCGCCTTCCTTATATGCCTTTTTGTACGCCTTATCGGAAAGCCCTGCGGAGGCGGAACAGGTATTCACGCAAACCGCCATCGCGGCCCACCAAAGCTTGGGGCGCTTCAAGCAAGGCATGCGGGCGCGTCCATGGCTCTACCGCACGGCATTGGCGCAATGCGCCACGCGCCATGCGTGGACAAGGCAAGATATGAAGCCCGCTTCAGATGACGCAGGCCTTTTGCAGGCGCTCCCAACCAAATACCGGGCTGCCTTCGCCCTTATCCGTTGCGCGGGCCTTGAATATGGTGAAGCGGCATGGCTCACCGGCGCTTCTGTAACTGCTGTAAAGCGTCGAATGCTCAAGGCTTATGAGTCTTTGACGCGTGAGTCCGATGTGAAGCCAGCCCAGAAGAACAACTGCTTATTGGCCCGCCGTTATGTGCTTGGCATGCTTGAACCTAGCGCGCGCATGCAATACGAAACTCGGTTAGCGGAATCAGAAGCTTTGCGGCGTATCGTCGAAGAAGAACGGAACGCGCTCCACGCTTTGGATGCATCTTTTGCCGCGCCCATGCCCGAGGGCCTTACAGGCCAAGCCATGCAGCGCGTCGCAGCCGAGGAGCAAAACCGCCAATATGCCCAGCCTTGGCTTCACGCGCCTTTCTATCAAGTGGCGGTGGCCATTGTCGTCATTTTCGCCCTTGCCGCCGTGTTGCTGCCCATCCTGGCCCGCTCCCGCGAGGCGGCCCGGCGCGGCGATGCCTTAGACAATCTGGAGCGGTTGGGCATCGCGTTGCAGATGTATGCGAAGAACCACGGCGGCGACTATCCACCCCTCGCGCCTGGCGGCGTTTGGATGTTCGATCTGCGCGGGCTGTATCCGGATTATATAGAGGATTTGTCGCTATTGGTGGATCCCCGGTTGCCCGATGCGGACGCGTTGCTGGATACCTTGCGCGACGCCCTGGACAAACCCGAGCCGGACTACGAGACCGCCGCCCGCGCCGCCGCCGCCAGCTACACCTACCCACGCTGGGTGGTCCGTGACGCCACGGAGGCTGCCATGGCGGCGCGCCAGCGCGCTATCGATGAAGGACAACAGCCTTCTGGCGCGGCTTTGCCGGGAGGGGCGTCCCCACTTCCGCTGGCCGAAGGCGTGGCGCGCTTTTTAATCACGGATATCAATGATCCCGTCGCAAACCCCAGGTATATTTCCGAAATCCCATTGCTGTTCGATTCAACCAAGACCGGGCCCGAAGGCCCGCAGGCTCAGACGCGGCTGGTTCTATATCTGGATGGGCACATGGAATTGGTGCGCAAGGATGACCGGTTCCCCGCGACGCTGGCGGGGGCGGAGTTTTTCCCGGCTCCTGAACGTCCGTAAGGTGTCTCCGCCAGGGCCGGTGTGGTACCCTGCCCCGGCGAACCAGCGCAAACAGGCAAATGAAACCACATGGCGGGAGATATATGGCACAAAAGAATTACATGATCGACATGGACGGAGTTCTGATCCGTGGGCAAGAAGCTATCCCCGGTGCGGCCGAGTTCATCGCACGCTTACGCGAGCATGAGGCGAAGTTCCTCGTGTTGACCAATAACCCCATCTATACGCCCGGCGACCTTTCCCATCGGCTGCATATCATCGGACTCGATATTCCCGCCGAGCATATCTTTACATCAGCAATGGCGACAGCCCGTTTTTTAGGAGCTCAGAAAAACCGGGGCACTGCGTTTGTCATCGGTGAAAGCGGGCTGACCTCGGCCATCCATGAAGCAGGATATATCATTACAGACCATGAACCCGATTATGTCGTACTCGGCGAGCCGCTGGCATATAACATCGAAACGCTGACCAAGGCATGCCGGTTGGTGGCCAGCGGCGCACGGTTCATTGCCACGAATCCCGATTCCAATGGACCCGGCGATGGCGGCATTGTGCCCGCTTGCGGCGCATTGGCCGCATTAATCGAGAGCGCCACGGGGCGCATGCCCTTCTTTATCGGCAAACCGAATCCCTTGATGATGCGGACGGGGCTCAATTACCTCGGCGTCCATTCGGAACACACGGTGATGGTCGGCGACCGCATGGATACGGATGTCATCGCGGGCGTGCAAACCGGCATGGAAACGATTCTCGTGCTAACGGGCGTCACGCGGCGGGAGGATGTGACAAAATACCCGTACCAGCCTACACAAATATTGGATTCCGTGGCCGATATCGAAGTGTAATGATTGGCGTATGATTCTACGTTCTGACTGTGGCACGGGCGTCTCGCCCGTGAAAAGGGCTCTTCAAAAATGTTGCATGTGCGAGTTCACATCCCCACAAATCAGAGAAAAGCTTTCGGGCGTTATCCGCATATCCAAAGCGCCGGCAAGCTGCCGCACTCCAGGCTATTTGATAAGAAAAGACTTAGAGCGTGTGTGAAGTGCGGTAGCTTGCTACCGCTTTCGTGTTCTTTTTTGTGTATTTTGGAGTTTTTCTCTTTCTTTGGCTTGCCTACTCCATTTTTGGAAATCCCAGATGGATGGAATATAGCCTAAACTTACATGGGCGGGACGCCCATGCTACGGTCTCTGGAGGCATTAGGAGGTGAATAGCCAGGTCGAGCCGCCGTACATGCGCCTCTTCGCGGGGGCCTTTTGCGCGCTGGTGTTTGCATGCATGGGATTCTCGGGCGTGGGCTCCTTCGTCGTATGGCTGATGCTTTTAGGACAATCCACCGCTGATGCCCCGTCGTCCACGGTGTTGCTGCTGAAAGCCGCATGCTTTTTAGGACTGGCCGCCGCCGCGTGCGCGGGGCTCTGGGGGTTGCGCATACGGGCCAGTGCAGTGGGGGAGGACCCCCTGGCGCGGGTGGGCAAGCCTGGCTTGCTCACGTGGGTCGTGTTGCTTTTTCTGGCGGCGCTGGCGTTTCCCCATCTGACCCACTACCCGTATCCCGAGCCGGACGAGATGCACCACCTCCTTGTGGCGCGCAATCTAGCGGAATACGGCGTCTACGCGTCAGGAAACCCGGAATCGGGTTTCCGCCTGTTTGATGAATATGATTCTGTCGGCCCGGCGGTGCTGCTGCCCATCGCGGGTGTCTTTCGGGTGGCGGGAACGGGACTATGGGCCGCGCGTGTCCTTATAGCGCTCGCGTTCTTGGTATTATGCTGGCAAGCATGGCGCTTCCTATCGCCTGTTCTGGGCCGCAAAGAAGCCGCTTTAGGGGCGCTCTTTCTGGGCGGCGCGATGGGCAGCCTCTACCTAGCCCGCGCTGTGTATGGCGAAATCCCCGCGCTGTTGTGCCTCGTACTCAGCCTGCGGCTGTGGAGGCGCGCCTTAACGCAACCACACGTATCTTGGGCGGGTTTTTGGACAGGCGTTCTGTTCAGCCTGGCCCTGCTCTGCAAACTGTTCTTGATTATCACCGTGTGGCCGTTGCTTGGCGTGCTGCTATATGATCGGTTCACCTTCCGCCGCATCCGCGCCGCGCATGTCCTTGTCCCGATAGCGGGCGCGTGCCTTCCGTTGGGACTATGGTGGCTCGTGCAAGCCCTGAGCGGGACATCCGCCACGGGCCAAGCGGCGGGACTGTTCAGCTTATACCAGCAATACCTCCTCTTCGGATTCCGCTCGGCTTTTGAGCCAATTTCGTGGCTTGCCCATAACCACCCCTTCCTGCTGCCCGTGCTGGCCGCAGGCCTGCTCTGGCAGTTGCCGCGCGTGTTCGCCTTCCGCTACGACCCCGCCACGGCGGCGGTCTTCCTTATTTCGCCCTTCCTTGCGTTCTGGTGGATATTCTTCACGCCAGGCAATATTCCCCGCTACCTGTGGTACAGCCTGGCTCTCGGCGGTCTATTCGTGGGCAGTGCGGTATGGGATTGGGTGTGGATAGTTTTCCAGCGAGATCGGCGCACGGCGGTCCGCTGGGCCTGCGCCATCCTGGCCTGCCTTGCATGCGCACCCGCCGCATGGGAACTGGCGCTGCAAGCCCGCTGGATCTACACCCACGACGATACGCGTGATTTGCGTGACCTCGCCCAGGCTATCGAGACGCTGCCGGAGGACACGCGCATCGGAACGCTCTTCTGGCCCTTCGAACGCAGCATCGAATTCCTTACCGGCCGCACGGTTGTCCGCATCGCGGACCCCGTAGCCCAGCAAGAGGACTACGACATCCTGATCGGAAGGGCCTGGCATTTTGGCGACCAGGAGCCGGATAAGCGATTCGGGGATTATGGGTGGAAGGATAGGAAATAGAAAGCGGCATCAATTGAAAGTCTTGACCGTAAATGGACGCGAATGAACGCAAATCCAACAGAGATGGGAAGCTATCTGAAATTGAGTGTGTAATGATTTTGATCCGCAGATGACGCAGATGTATGCTGATTTTGATGTTCAATTCGGTAATTGCATGATGAAGCCCACTGATTATGCGGGAAAATAAGCTGCAATAACGACAATATCCAAACCTCGTCCTATTGCAGCCCGTCCCAAAATCTTTCCATATGTATCACATATTTAATAAATTATATATTTATTGCGTATATCTATAAAAATATTAATGCATTTATTTATATATTAATGTGTTCGATAACGTGATTAGGAAGTAGGGTGGGGCTTGCCCCACCGCTCAGGCATCTATAAAGAACAGAACATTAATGACACGCACAGCACTCAAATAAAATCATATCAAATGGTTATGGTATTCGTTCTTTCGGGTGCCGTTGCAGGGCGCACCGCCCTGATCTGTGAGGCAAGCCCCACCCTACAAATTTTCGTGTATCCCATGTATTTAGTGGTCTAAAACAGTTGCCCGGTTTTTCAAGCACGCCACGCAAATGCGGATGTCCGCCTCGCTGGCTTCTCCAGCGAGCAGTATGCGGAGCGTGCGCGCATTCGGTCCTGCTTCTTGTGCGGCGTCTAGAATACGTTCCGCCACGGCGGAGTTCACCCATATGGCTGGCTCCGTGGCTCCGGTGGTTTCGATGTATTCGAGCAGCATTCCCAACACCCGCGAAGGAGGCTCATGCATCATCTCCGAATATTCGTCAATGCCGCCGCCTTGTGAAAACAGACGCGCCTGTTCCGCGGTGAATGCCCTTTTCTTCTTGGAATTGCTTGGCGCTTTATCTCCAGGAGGCAATCCACAATACTCACGGATGGCGGCGAGAAATGGCTTGCCGAAGACACGCTGCTTATGCTCGCCCACTCCTGGCGTCTGGATGAATTGTTCCGGAGTCACGGGCTTCCGGCGCGCCATGTCGCGCAGGGTGGCGTCGCCGAAAATGACATAGGGTGGCACGCTCTTCGATTCCGCCAGTTCGCGCCGCAATGCCCTGAGCGCATCGAATAAACCGATATCGTATCCAGCTTCCGCTTGGGATTTGATGGGCCCTTTTCGCTTGCTGGCATGTGGTCGCTCCACTTCCGCCAAGCGGGCTGAAGCATTTTCTAACCGGTGCGCCACGGATAGAATGTTGTATTGGCCTTCCTTACGCAGCACGCCTTGCGCCACGAGCTGTTCGATCCAGTCCCTCACCACCTGCGCGCCATGCTGTTTCAATGTGCCATGGGTATCCAGGTGGTGATGGCCTTTGTTCGTTACGCGCTCGCCCATGTCGCCCACCAGCACGCTGGTGGTGTACGAAGGCCCCGCGAAAGAGCCGATGGACGCCACACAGCGCAAGATGGTGTCCGTTATAGCAGAAGAGTCTTCGCGGAAAGCCTTCTCATCCAGGCAGAAATCGCATGCGCCGCAGGAATCTTTCAGATAGCCTTCGCCAAAGTACGCCAACAATGTACGATGGCGGCATGCCCCGCGCGTGCAAAAATTGAATATATTATCGAGTTTTTTCCGTGCGGTTTCCACGGCCGCTGCATTGTCCGATTTCTCTAAAATGCTCTGCCACAAGCGAAAATCACTTCCCGAATATAAGATCCAGCATTCCGCATCAAGCCCGTCGCGGCCCGCGCGCCCGCTTTCTTGCTGGTAATGCTCGATGGATTTTGGCATTTCGGCATGAATGACGCAGCGTACATCCGGCTTGTCGATCCCCATGCCAAAGGCTACCGTCGCCACGATGATGCGGGCTTCATCGCGAATAAAGGCCTCTTGGTTATTCTTGCGCGTGGAATCATCCAGCCCCGCATGGTAAGGCAGCGCCGCGTAACCCGCCTCACGCAAACGCGCGCACACTTCCTCGACCCGTCTCCTCGATATGCAGTAAACAATGCAGGAATCATTCTGATGGGTGGTGAGAATTTGAAGCACTTGGGCCATGCCGTCGGTGCGCCGTTCGGCGCGATACAGCAAATTGGGCCTATCGAACGAACCGACGAGCACTTCGGGCGTGCGCAAGCCCAATTCGCGCGCCACATCTTCCCGTACGGGCGGCGTTGCCGTCGCGGTGTATGCGTGAAACGCCGCTTCTGGGAACGCTTCACGGAGCACGCGCAGCGCCCGGTATTCGGGCCGGAAATCATGCCCCCACTGGCTGATGCAATGGGCTTCGTCCACCACGAAGAACGAGACATTTGCATTATGCAGATACTCGATGAATTCCGTCTTTACAATCCGCTCAGGCGCTACATAGAGCAGATGAAGGCTGCCCTCGCGCACGCCGCGATGGGTGGCCATCCGCTCTGCGGCGGTCATGCCGCTATGGATGCATGCCGCGGGCACGCCGCTGGCCTGGAGCTGGTCCACCTGGTCTTTCATAAGCGAGATAAGCGGCGATACCACCACCGCCATGCCGGGCATCGCCACCGCAGGCGCTTGGAAGCATAACGACTTCCCGCCGCCCGTGGGCAATACCACCATTGAATCGCGCCCCGCCAGCACGCATTCCATGGCTTCACGCTGGAGCGGGCGAAACGACTCATATCCCCAATATTGCTTCATGGCGAGGCATACATCGCCAAATGATTCATGCATTTTCCATAGATCCTATCCAAAGCCGGAAAACCGTATTGTGCCACATCCCGGGCTTGCTATTCTTCTTTATGGCAGTGGATAAAAGCCACATTATTTATTTTATGTACTACTATATGCATATTATAACGAAGTGCTAGATGATTTTGCTTCACGGATGAGAGCCGTTTGGTTGCGGTTATGCCGCGCTGAGTCTTTCACAATCCTATCAGCAGTATCTTCGATTTCGGTTATTCGCTAGGTTGCCGCTGAAACACGCATCTTATACAATGGCGGCAACATGGGGAGAGATGCGCGCGATGGCGGAATATGTGTTGGTTATGCGCCAGGATGGCGCCGATTTGGCTACATACGATATCAACGCCCCCGAACTCATTGTGGGCCGTTCGAGCGAATGCGATGTAGCCCTGCCCGATTCCCTGGTGTCCCGCCGCCATGCCCGATTCTGGGTCGAACGGGGCGTCCTCTATGTCGCGGATTTAGGCTCGCGCAACGGCATTCTGGTCAACGGGCGTCCCACAAGAAATAGCGCGCTTGAAGAAAACGACCGCATTGTCATCGGTTCGCATGAATTCGCGGTCCAGCGGCGTTCGTCGGCTGGAATACTGTCCGACACCAGCACCATGATCTCATTCGAGAAGGCGGGCGCTCTCTATAGCCGTATCATCCAAGAAGAAGGGAGCGGACGCCTGCCCATTTTGTATAAAGCCGCGCAGCTCATGGGGAGTGTGTTCGATCTGGATGATCTGCTCAAGCAAATCCTGGAACTCATCTTCGAGGCCGTACCCGCCCAGCGCGGGTATGTGGTGATTGTGCCGCCGCAGCCCCATGCGCAGCCCGATGTGCGCGCCAGCCTCCACCGCAGCGGTTCTGATGAAGGGCCGCCGATCAGCCAAACCCTTATCCGCCACACTCTGCGCGAGAAAAACGCCATACTCACCACCAACGCCCAAGAAGATCAACGGTTCACTGGTTCGGAAAGCGTGCTCGGATTCGCTATACAAGCTGCTATGTGCGCGCCCTTATGCGCCCGCGAGTTGCTCATCGGGGCGATCTATGTGGACAGCGGCTCGGAATCCTGCATATTTAGTGGTGAGGATCTCCAATTGTTGACGGCCATAGGCCGTGTCGTGGGCGTGGCGGTGGATAACGCCCGCCTCCACCAGGAAATGCTGTTGCGCGAACGCCTCTCCGCCATTGGCGAGGCCACGGCCGGCATAGGCCATTGCGTGAAAAACATCATGGTGGGCATCAAAGGCGGTGGCGAATTAATCGACATGGGCCTTGAACAGCAAGACTGGAAATGGGTGCAAAAAGGGTGGCCTCTTGTACGGCGTTCTGCTCTGCGCATCGAAAATCTAGTTATGAATCTGCTCTCTTTTTCAGGACAGCACGAACTGCGCCTTGAGGCTTCCCAGATCGAACACTTAGTGGCGGAAGTATTCGACATGTCCATGGCGAGAGCCGAGCAACACGGTGTGGAATTAAAACTCGAACGGGGAGAGGTGGGGATTGTCTATCTAGATAGCCGGGATATCTTCCGCGTCATCCTCAATCTGGTCGGCAACGCCATTGATGCGTGCGAGGACAATGGAGGCGTGGTGATTGTCACTACCCGCAAAGACGCCCATGGAGCCTATATCGATGTCGCCGATAACGGCCCCGGCATTCCGCCAGAAATCCAAGCAAAACTATTCCACGCGTTTATGACCACCAAAGGCTCGAAAGGCACGGGCCTGGGGCTCGCATGCAGCGACCGTATTGTTCGGGCCCACGGCGGCGAGATATGGCTCGAAAGCGCTGAAGGAAAAGGCGCTAAATTTACGGTTTTCCTTCCCACCAAAACGCTTGCCGGCCCCAGTGCGGAAAACCGCCGCACCTTGCCTGCCATGGGCCCTCGCATTCCATCTGACTAAGACATCTCGTCCAGGCCGACTTCACGTGTCACACGGAAACTCCAGAATCCGATGGTGTTGCCGGTAGTCGTGAGCCACTCATCCAGATTGTCTTCGACATATTGCGGCCAGCCGTCATAAATCTCAATTACAACGTCCGCGAACTCTAGAAACTCACTCACATGCCAGGACCATAGAGCGCCCTCATTAAGCAGATCGCGGTTGGCGTAAACGCCATTTACATAAGCGTGGCTCGTACCGCCTTTTGCGATCTTCGCCACTATGATATGTCCGTCCGTGTTGTCCGGATCAGCGATAACTTCTCTCGCATGCGCAATGTCCGACTCATCGGTAAGCGGCAAGACATACGAGCCCAGATCCGGGTTCGACGGATCGGCCACTAAAAAATAGGTGGGGCCAGGCAGCGTGATGGGACATCCCACCGCCACTATGACCACCAGCAATGAAAGGGTTGACAATACTCCACGCAGCATTCGCGGCATGCTCCTCTGCCTACTTGTTCAATAACACGCCCAGATCCTCGAGCAGCGCCTGAAGATCCTCCTCGTGGGTCACCTCATCTTGAAGAATTTGCAGCGCCATGTTGTACGTTACTACGTCTTTCAGCCCCACTTCTTGTATAATGCTGTTATACACCGAAATGGCGCACTGTTCGCCCTTGATGTTTTGCGCCAGGATCTCGCGCACAAACGGATCATCCGGCGCGTCGTAGCCGCAATTCGTCCATTCCATCCACTGTGCAGGCGTCGTCAACGGCGTGCCGCCGAGTTGGATGATGCGGTTCGCCACCATGTCCGCATGGCGTAATTCATCCGCCGAATGCTGCAACAATTCCGCGATGACCGCATCCTTCATTGGCCCCGCCACTATCTTTGCGCCGAGCCAATACTGGTAATACGCCAGCCATTCATCCGCGAACGACTTGTTTAAGAGTTCAAGCACCCGGTTTACATCCATTCCCACAATTTCACGGCCCTTGCTGCCCATGAAAAGCCTCCTTTTCGGTTGTGGCGGTCCCTCAGGCCTGGCCCGCCTTGTCGGCAAATACCCATTGCGCTGGCATCATAGCATGTTTCAATGCCTTGCTCTACCCCGGGATGGCATTTACAGACGGACCTATAGTTAAGGAACAAGGCCGTACGCCGTTTGTTCGAGTTCGACGCCCATGTCTTCCACTCGATGCAACGTCTTTGCTTGGGCTATAGGACTTGGGCGAAATTGGCATGGATGCGCCAATCGCGCTCTTTGTTGGCGTTGGATAGTGTATTGCGAGCTATGTTGGGAATGCCATGTGATACAGCTTGCTTTGCATCATGCGAAGACATGATCTTGAACTGTTTTTGAACTGCTTTATTTGATCAAGATTAAGATTTAATCTTGAATACGGCCCAAATGCCGGTCAGGAAGAATCTAGAGCCTGGAATCACGGATGCGTTTCCCAAGCAGAACCACATCCCGTATGGCTGCAATGGTCCGGGCCTCCATCCAGCGCTGTTCGAAATCGGGCTCTTGGGAGATTTGTGCAATACTGGCAAGGGCGCGCAGATGGAAATTCCGTTCATCACGAGTGCCTAGTAGTAAAAAGACGGCGTGCGCCTTGCTTGCCGGATCGTTGAATGTGATGCCATTCCTGGCTCGTACAATAGCGATCTCAAATTTGCCTTCTCCGGGAATCACAATGTGAGGTATTGCAAGAAAAGTCGTCAGCATGGTTGACGACTCGATTTCACGTTTTATGATCATTTCCGCAAGCACGTTGGCGTTGATTTGAACCCGCTCTTCAATTACGGCGCCAAGCCGGATGAAACACTCCTGCGCAGTAATTTCTTCTTCGATATCAAGTACAGGACAGCGCATGATGAGGTTGTCGAAACGGTCTAAAACGACATCATCCCGTTCATGAATGATTTCTTTGAGTTCACGTTCAAGCATGCCCGAAACCAATTCTCGCGCGGTCAGGCGTTCGATGAGATGCATCAAGGCGTATTCCCGTTGTTTCTGGCGTTTCCCATAAAACCAATAGCAAGCAATGCCAATCGTGACAATGCATGCGCAAATAATAAATGCGTTTATTCCAAGCTCGATAACCAGCAAGCCGAAACCACATATGCAAACAAGCTGAGTGAAGGGATACAGAGGCGCGCGGAAACTAGGGCGATAGTTTTGAAGCCCGCTTTCTCTTAATATAATGACGCAAACGCTTGCCAAAATATATCCCAATATCAGGACTAAAGATGCGGCCTCGACCAAGAGTTCAAGGTTTAAAAATAAAGAAGCGCCCATAAATACACCGGTGGCTAATATGGCGAATACCGGCATCCGGGCTTGCTTGCTCAGATGGCTCAGGGGTTTGGGAATCAATGAGTCCCGGCTCAACGCATACAAATACCGTGACGCCGCCATGACACCCGCGTTAGCTGATGTGACAAAGGCGAACACGGCGGCCAAGCTCATCGCAAATACGCCCCAAGGCCCTAAAAAAGCGCGGGCTCCTTCCGTAATTGGCGTCAATGAGTTATCAAATTTTTCTGTTGGTAAAACACCTGTTGTGACCATAACCATGGATGTATAAAGGATGATTACACTCAGAACGGAAGCGATCATGGCTTGCGGAATCACCTGCTTGGGATTTTTAATATCCCCCGCGATGCTAGTCACTTTAATCAGCCCGCCATATGACACAAACACGAAACCTGCTGTAGCTATGGTTTTTTTGAATCCGTGTGACGCGAAAGGAGCGAAATTCTCCAAAGAAATATGCCGCAAGCCCAGGCAAATATATGCCAGCATCAGCACGAGCAGGCAGGCGACAATCACAATCTGAAGTCGTCCTACATGCTTTGCGCCCGCCAAATTGAGAATGACAAAGAAAGCACAAAAAATAAGCCCTGGTATATACAAATCTATATTTATATATAACTGCACAAACGCGGCCATCCCGATCAATGCAAATGAGCTCTTTAATGATAAAGCGGACCAATTCAGCAAGCCGGCGATCGTGCCAGCTAGCGGGCCAAGTGCTCTTGTAATAAAAAAGTAATCGCCTCCCGCTTTGGGCATGGCGGTCGCCATTTCCGCGGCGCTGAACATGCCGCTTGTGGCGAGCAGGCCCGCAAAAAAATACGACAGTATTACACTTGGCCCTGCCTTGGCATGGGCTATGCCTGGAAGGACAAAAATCCCGGAACTGATCATCGCGCCCGTGGCGATGCAGTACACATCAATGAAACGCAGTTCTCTTTTTATATTCATACCGTACTCCGGGGCAGATTCTAGGCGAAGATGGCCATGCATTTGCGCCATTTATGAGCAGTTGCAGCCATTAGCCATGAGGAAATCACATATATAACGGCAGGCTAGAAATATTCATACTGCAATTAATGCCATATTTTACAAAATGAACCATGCAAGAAAAGCCAATATAAATAAAACGCTTATGCATATAAACATGCCTGCATATCGCAAGATCACACCGTGATTTCCTATTCCAGCCCATATTTCCGGATCTTGTATTGAAGCGTAGTGCGTTTGAGCCCCAAATGCTCCGCGGCTCGGGTCTTATTCCATCGGAATCGTTCCAGAGCGGCGCGGATCAGCTCGAGTTCCAACTGGTCGGTTTGCTCGATAAGAGACGACTGTTCAGGCATGGACGCTGGCTCCGGCCCGGGAGTTTCCGGTGCGAAGAACATTTCTTGGGGGATCTCGATACGGGTGACCGCATTGCCGTCCGTAAGTACGACGGCCCGTTCGATGACATTCTCGAGTTCCCGTACATTGCCCGGCCATGGATACCGCATGAAGAGATGCATCACTTCATCGGAAATCTCCGTAACGATTTTTCCGGTTTCCTCACTGAATTTGCGCAGAAAATGGTCCACCAGCGCGGGAATGTCGTCTGGACGGCGGCGAAGCGGCTCGATGCTCAAGGAAAACACATTGAGGCGGTAAAAGAAATCTTCCCGAAACCGGCTCGCGCGGATGGCCTCGCGCAAGTCGCTGTTGGTGGCGGCTACAATGCGTACGTCCACCTTGATGGTTTCCGCGCCACCGACGCGCTCGAATTCATTCTCTTGCAGCACGCGAAGCAGCTTGGTTTGGATATTCGGATCGATTTCTCCTACTTCATCCAAAAATAACGTGCCGGTATGGGCGCGCTCGAAACGGCCTACACGCCGTCCTGTCGCACCGGTGAATGCGCCCCGTTCGTGGCCAAATAATTCACTTTCGAGGACGCCAGGGGCCAAGGCGGCGCAATTGAGGGCCACATAAGGGCGCTCCCTCCGGGGGCTGGCGTCATGGATCGCACGGGCCACCAGTTCTTTGCCGGTGCCGCTGGGGCCAGTGATTAACACGGAACTGCGGCTCGTGGCGATTTTACGAATCATTTGAAGAAGCTGCCGCGTTTGCTGGCTTTCGCCCACCATGCGGCGCGTGAATAGCTCATCATGCCCAGCGGGTAGCGCTTCCGCCCGGCCGCACTCGCGCAGTATTTTGTCGACCTTGAGTTCTATCTCGGCTAGTTTGAAAGGTTTAGAAATAAAATCGTGGGCACCCAACCGCATGGCTTCAACCGCGGTTTCAACGGAACCGTAGGCGGTAATCACGATGACATGGGTGTCCACGGATGCGGCCTTAGCCGCCTTCAAGACGGCAAGGCCATCCCGCCCCGGCATTTTCAAATCCGTGATGACAACGTCGAACGCCTGTGTATTAATATGCTCGATTGCTTTATCGCCGTTGGATGCCGTGGTGACGAGAAAGCCACGTTCTTTAAAAGTCGCTTCAAGGAGCTGGCGCATGCCAGGTTCGTCATCCACTACGAGCATGCGCCCAGTAGGGACAGCTAATCCTGTTTCTGCATTAACTGCGTTTGACATGGCCCGCCTTATGCGTTTGGAACGTGTTCTAACAACAACACTCTATCATCCGCTTCTCCAAGCGTCAAACGTGTGCTGCCTTTTGGTTTATTTTCTGGAGTCAACAGGCTCTGAGAAAAAAAGGAAAAAGCGCAGGCCATCGCTAAAGCCGAACCTCGGCGGCGGTATAAGCCGTGTTGGCGTTCCTTGTGGCGGCCTGCGCCTTGCTCTGCCTAACCGCTGGATTCCCAATCGATTAGGGCCTGTTTATACATCGAATGGTTATACAGACTGAAGTGCAACCGTCGCGCCCATGCCTCCACCAATACATAACGATGCGAAGGACTGTTTGGTCTCGCCGCGATGGTGGCAATGCGCCAAATGGGTGATGATACGCGCTCCGGATGCGCCAATGGGATGGCCGATGGCAATGGCTCCGCCATGCACATTGACACGTTCCGGATCGAGTCCAAGCTCTTTGATGCAGGCCAGCGATTGCGAAGCGAATGCTTCATTGAGCTCGATCTGGTCAAACTGCGCCAGCGTCCAGCCCGTCATATCGAGTAGTTTCCGTGTGGCGTGGACGGGGCCTAATCCCATGCGGTAGGGATCGCAGCCAACGCTCGTCCATCCTGTCATGAGCGCTAAGGGCGTCCAGCCGTGTTTTTGCGCAGTCTCTAAATCACAGAGCAGCAGTATGGCGGCTCCATCGTTGATGCCAGAGGAGTTTCCTGCCGTCACGGTACCGTCTGGCTTGAAGGCGGGCCTCAGTTTGGCGAGCTGTTCCAGCGTCACCTCGGGCCGTGGGTGTTCATCCTGGGCCAATTCCTTCATGGGTACCAATTCCTGCTCGTAAACGCCGGATTTCTGCGCATCCCCCCAGCGCTGCTGGCTGCATTGCGCAAAGGCGTCTTGTTCGGTGCGGGTGAGGGAGTATTCTTCGGCCAGTTTTTCAGCGGTCAACCCCATATGGTCATTCGAAAACGTGTCCACCAGGCCATCGCGCAACACCGAATCCACGAGGACGCCATCGCCAAGCTTATAGCCTGTCCGTGCACGGGTCAGCAAATGGGGAGCGTTGGTCATGGACTCGGTTCCACCGCATAATACGACGTGTGATTTTCCGAGCTGGATCGATTCGGCCGCCAGTATAACGGCCTGCATGCCGCTTGCGCACATCATGTTTACCGTGAAGGCGGTCTTAGAGTCGGGGATGCCTACGCCTATGGACACTTGCCTGGCGATATTCATGCCCTGCCCAGCGGCAAGCACATTCCCCAGAATAACCTCATCCACCTCCTCGGGGGCGATGCCCTCGAGCGCGGCTTTACCCGCCACAAGCGCCAGATCCACCGCACTTTTAGATGTGAGCGCGCCTAACAGCTTGCCTTGAGGGGTCCGTTTAGCAGCCACAATGCAAATCGGTTTCATGTCGTTTACTCCTCGGTTAGATAAACGCCTGTGCCGACATTTCGCGCACATTCCGTATAATGGGGCGGAATTGCATATAAGGCAGAATATGCTCTTCTATGCTGATCCCTGGAGCGACTTCGATTAGCTCCAAACCTTCTGGGGTGAGCTTAAACACCGCGCGTTCGGTAATGTATAACACGCGCTGGCCTGTTTGGATGGCGTGTTTGGCCGAATAAGACACCTGTTCCACCGCTTTGACAAACTTGATGCCTTTTCCTTCGGTGACTATGCGGAGCTTGCCGTTTTCCATCGCGACTTCCAGGCCGCTCACCGTGAAAGTGCCACAGTACGCCAGTGATTTGGCGGTTTGGGTGATGTTGACAAAGCCGCCCACGCCAGGAAGGCGGGGGCCAAACTTTGAGACATTCACGTTGCCTTGTTCATCGATTTCCGCTGCGCCTAATGCGGCGAAATCGAGGCCGCCTCCATCATAGAAGTCAAACTGGGCTGGCTGGCCTATTATGGCTTGCGGATATACCGATGCGCCGAAATTAAGCCCGCCGGCAGGCGCGCCGCCAATGGGCCCGCTTTCGACCGTGAGCGTGAAGTGCTCGATAAAGCCGCGCTCGGCGGCTATGCAGGCTATGCCTTCCGGCATGCCAATTCCCAAATTGACGATGTTGCCTTCATGAATCTCTTCAAATGCGCGCGAAACCACGATTCGGCGGGGGCCTGGAGCCAAGGGCGGCAACAGGCTCTCCATTTCAAACTCGGCCGGCATTGGTTCGCAATACTTGGAATTGTATTCTTCGCCAAAAGTCTGCGCATGGTCATGGGGGTCCGCGACCACAATTTTATCGACGAAGATACCTGGAACATCAACAGATTGGGGAGGAATGGGTTTATCGAGTAATTCGGCTACTTGCGCGAGGACAATGCCGCCGGAATTGCGTGCGGCTTGAGCGATGGGCAGGGCTTCCCCAAACAGGGCCTCCCGGCTCATGCTTAGGTTCCCAAAGGGATCCGCCGACGTGGCCCGGATTAGGGCTATGTTTATGGGGAAAGCCTTATAGAAGAGCCATGTTTTGCCATTTAGAACCACCCGCTCCACCAGCTCATTTGGCGTAATGTCATTCATGCGCCCGCCGCCGAATTCGGGATCGATGAAGGTGCCAAGCCCAATATGGGTGATGCAGCCGGGGCGTCCGGCGGCGATATCCCGAAAGAGAACGGCGATGACCCCTTGCGGGAAATTGTAGGCTTCGATTTTGCCTTCGGTGGCGAGGCGTCCCAATCCCGGGGCAAGGCCCCAGTGGCCGCCCACCACGCGGCGTAAAAGCCCCTCATGGGCGAGATGATTTAAACCGCGTGTTTTGGCGTCTCCCTGGCCAGCAGCATACACAAGAGTCAGATCTCGAGGCTGTTGCTCGCTCATGAAACGCGCCTCAATGGCTGAACTCAGGGCTTCAGGATGCACTGCTCCTATGAAGCCTGAACAGGCCACGGCATCACCGTTTTTGATAAGAGCTACAGCTTCTTGCGCGCTGCATATTTTCGAATCGCGGTTATTTCGCATCAGGCCCACCCGCCATTTACATGAATTACTTGTCCAGAAATATAAGCGCCCAAATCGCTGCACAAGAAGAGGATGGCGTTCGCGATATCATCCGGCGTGCCAAAGCGGTTTAATGGAATCTGCTTGAGCATTTCTTCCCGGTAGTTCTCGGGGATGGACAACCCCATCTCCGTCAACACCACGCCAGGCGCCACCGCATTCACCGTGATGGAGCGCCGTGCAAGCTCTTTGCTGAGCACTTTAGTAAGCCCGATGACGCCCGCCTTGGAGGCGCTATAATTCGCCTGCCCGAAAAAGCCAAGCAGTCCCGAGATCGAAGAGAGATTCACGATGCGCCCATTATCAGCCAAGCATTCGGCGGCTGCTTTACATACGGTAAAAACACCGGTCAGATTGACGGACAGCACCATGTCCCAATCACTGCGTTCCATTTTCTTGATGCTCTTGTCTCGAATGACACCCGCGTTGTTGACCACGAAGTCGATGGCGCCGAACTTAGCCAAGGCTGCTTTGAACATGCTCTGCACCGAGGCTTCGTCGCGGACATCGGCTTCAAGCGCTATGGCGCGCTCACCGAGAGATTCCACCACTTTCTCGGCGCGTTCGCGGTTCACCCCTTCCGGGTCCGAGAAATAATTGATGACCACATTGGCCCCCGCTTGGTGAAATAAGCGGGCGGTTGCTTCCCCGAGCCCTTGGCCAGATCCCGTAATAAGAGCTGTTTTTCCGCTGAGATTTATACCTACCATTTCAACCTCCTTTTTCACTTTTTCACAAGGCGTTACGATTTTTGCGTACATATTTTTCATTATTTACATAGCATACAAAAGTATTAAACGAAAAACAAGCTCTCTGCTCAGTTCATATGAACACAGATGGTGTTCATGCTACAAACAATCACAAGGGCCAATCCAGACCCCCATTTCCGCATCCCAACGCCAGCCGGCCTTGGGTGCAATGTGATTTCGCCTGGGCCAGCCGTGTTGCATGCGTTGTATGGTTTCCTCCCAGGTGCGGACGCCGGAGGTGGCGTCTTTTTGTTCCACGCTGGATGCGCCTACGGCAGCGGCCATATTCATGATTTGAGCAGGAGTGAGCTCGTGAGTCCAAGCCGCCAAGAAACCAGCGATGGTGCAATCGCCCGAGCCAGTGGCGCCTGCAACCTTAACTTGGTAACAAGGCGCCATGAGCTCCCGGTTGCGCCATTCGCCCGGCTTGATGGGAGCCCCTTTTCCCATTTTTTCGAGGCGGCTGAGATCGGCGGTGCTGCGCAAATAAAGCCCATGATCGCCCATTTTCAAACAGACGATTGCGACGCCCATTTCGATAAGCGCCTCTGACAACTCTGCGCAGAGCGCATAATCCAATCCTTCGCCTGCGGCTTGTGCGGCCTCGAACCGTTCGCGGTATGGGCTACCGAGCATATAGAGAATTTCATCTAGACTGGGGAGAAAAATATCCACATAGGGCAGGACTGATTTTAGAATGGTGAGCCAATCCGCTTGGCCTGCCGGAGATTGAGGATCAGGCTGCGCCATATCGAGGCTTGTGGTGGCTTTTGTGTCTTTGACTTGTTTAAAAAGCTTGATGAGCTCTTTCCCATTATCTTCAAACATCGCCCGCATGAGGGGCGGGTATCCAAAATGAAACAATCGTGCGCCGGATATCACGTTATAATCCAAATCGTCTGCTACGAACGTGTCATTGGGGCCAGGAAAATGCATAAAACTTCGATCTACGCCAGATGGATTCACGACTATGGTGTATGAACTCTTTTCCCCTTTGGAGACGATCATGCTTTCAGCCAAAAGCTCATCGTTTTGGCGAATGAAATCGATAGTGGCGCGCCCGAGCAGATCATCGCCTACTTTGCCCAAAAGGGCGGTGGATATGCCCAGCTTATGCAAGGCAAGTCCGGTATTTGATACGCAGCCTCCCGTCGAGGCTTCCGCAGGACCCACGATAGCCAGTTTTCCAGGGGGAGGAGCCGCAGCGGCTCCTTCTCTTGTTTCAGGAAATTCTGGAATGATATCCAGACAGATATGTCCGGCGACCACGACATTAGCCTGGCCTGTACGCACTGCATCCCCTTTCTTTGATCAAGGCAATGTGAGGGGCTGGCTTGCCGCCAGCCCGCTCCATACCATAGAAACATGTTATTTCTAATACTTGGTTCCCATCAAGTGGCAGAGTATATAGCGGTCAAGTTCCTCGTAATCACGCTCTTGGATAAGCTTTTGTTCCAGTGCATGGTCAAGCGTGACCACTTTTTCGAGCAGGTAAAGGAAAGTTTGCCTGCTATTGGCAAGGTGCTTATAGGAGACTTCCAGCTTCTGAGTCCGCATGGCTTTAACATCCAGGCCGACAAACTCGCCCTTATTGCCATAACCATATTCTTCCAACACGCGCACTTGGTTGAAGGCGCGGCGCAGATTGAACGAGCCGAATGACTTGTCTTGATCAAACTTGAGGCCGCCTTGATCATTGAGGTGGACGCTCCACAGTTTATCGTGGGTCAAGGCATAGGCCATATCGTCGGATGGATCCAGCCCCGCCAGAATCGAGTGGGCGCTCTCGATGAGGCCGCCGACCCGGGAAGGATCGATGCTGGCGTAGGCAAGGCCGATCGCATGGCCGATGGTCGGAATGAGGCCACTGTCTACGGGTTCATTAGGCTTAGGTTCGATTAGAATCCGGGCATTGGAGTCATGTGACAGCATGGCGTTGATGGCATCGAGAATCTGCAATATGGCCGCCCGGGCGTTTTTGCTTTCCCGGATATAGGTGCCTTCGCGCGCCAGCCAGAGCACAATGCGGTTCGTGCCCAAAATATTAGCGATATCGATGCAGGTTTTGGAGCGCTCAATGGCGTATTTGCGGCATGCGGGGTCATTATTGGAATAACCGCCATCAATAGTCTCTTTGGCAAACCACATGCGGGGCGCAACAAATTCCGCTACCAAGCCTTCGTTATCAAGCATCTGCCGGACTTGCTTCGCCTCTTTTTCAATCTCAGCGTGGGATTTGCTGTCAATATCGGGTACGGCGTCGTCATCATGAAACTGGACACCGTCGAATCCCAGTTTCTTGTATTGCGTCAATTTTTCCGCGAAAGGAATAGGATTGCGTACGGTTGGGCCGAACGGATCAGCGCCTTCGTCTACATTCCAGGGTCCAAACGAAAACCGGTATGTTCCCTTGCTTTTGTTCATGTGTTCGCTCCTTTTTTCTAAGTGATTTTTTTTCTTGTCTAGCTTATATGATCAACACCAAGATTGGACTTGTTTTTTTTCAACGAAATATATAACAGATGCAGCGCGCAGCATCATGGCCACAGCCCGCGGGATTTGAAGCCGCTCGCTACACGCGCCACGGCGATGCGCATCGCCGCCTGGCGCATGGTCAGGTGATGCTCTTGGGCGAGCGCATGAACAGCCCAGAATTGGGATTGGATGCGTTCCCGCAGGCGTAACTCGACATCCGCCTGGGTGATCTGTTCGCGTTGCGTTTCGTTGGTATATTCGAGATACGAGACAAATACGCCGCCCGCGTTGCATAAAATATCCGGGATGACAAATACGCCCCGGCTATTGAGTATCTCATCACCTTCTGGGGTGGTGGGCGCATTTGCGCCTTCGGCTACGATCTTCGCACGGATTCGGTCCGCATTGGCGGCGTGGATTTGTGAGCCAGTCGCGGCGGGAATGAAGCAATCGCACTTCACATCGAAAAGCTCATCCGCCCCTAAGGCGTCTCCACCGGCAAATCCTTTGATGGAGCCGTTGCCGGCCACGTAGTTCGCCAATGCTGGAATATCGATTCCATCTTCCTTGAATACCCCTCCGTGCAGATCGGTGATCGCTACAATCTTCGCGCCGATTTTGGCCAGTTCGGCCGCTGCAATGGACCCGACATTGCCAAAGCCTTGTATGGCGCAGCGAAGGGTTTTGGGATCGTGCTTCAAGTGCTCGCATGCCGCTTGCACCGTGTAGGCCACGCCTTTTCCCGTGGCTTCGCGTCGGCCCAAGATTCCTCCCAAAATGGGCGGTTTGCCAGTTACAAAACAGCCGTTGGTAATAGCGGTGCCGGATGAGTATGAGATACAGTCCCAGATATGGCCCATATCATTTTCATTCGTGCCTAGATCGGGCGCTGGAACATAAATCTCAGGCCCGATATGGCGGCGTGCGCCGCGCACGAACGAGCGAATCACAATCTCTTTTTCATCTGGGGTAAGCGATTCCGAATCGTACCGAATTCCCGCTTTTCCTCCCCCAAAAGGAATGCCCATGAGGGAAGTTTTCCAGGTCATTTCCATAGCGAGCCCGGTGACATCATCTTGGGTCACTTCCGCCGCCATGCGGATACCGCCCTTGGCGGGCCCCAAAATATTGTTATGGTAGGTTATAAAGGTTTGTATTTTGAGCACGCGTCCGCCTGGTACGACCGGAGTAATGCAGATCTCCATTTTCTCCGAGGGATTGACCAGCCGCCAGAACAAATAGTCTGGGAGGTTGAGCTGGGCAGCCGCATGTTCAAAATTCTTTACTGCCGTGGCAAGAATTTGGCTATTGGGCATGTTCATAGGCTCCTTCTATTAGGCGGCCATTTTTTATTTTGGTTATAGTCATCAACGTTCCACCGCAACCCATTTCCTCGATTTGGCGCTCTCGGCGATCGCGGCGAGGATGAGCATGATGTCATGGCCTTCCTGGAATGTGGCGAAATCGGCGTGATCGCACCGAGGATCTTTGCCTTGGCGAATAAACTCGTAGAACGCCTTGACGTTGGAGGCGTTGTCATCTAGCCAGCCTTCAGGGTGTCCACAGGGGGCCGCCGTATACGGCTTTATCGCAGGCGTAAGCCAGTTCGGATCGCGTATGAGCTCCTGGTTCGATTCTTCCCGGCTGCCCACCCAAAGCCGGTCGCCCTGCTCTTGATTCCAGTAGAACGTTTTTTCTGAGCCGTTGACTTCGATGTCAAAACGGCACTTCCGCCCAGCGGAAACTTCCGAAACCTTGAAAACACCCCGGGCCCCATTGCTGAAGTGTACAAGTACAGCCGCCCAATCCTCTGTTTGAACCGGCTTATCTTCCCATTCTGTAGCCGCATCCGCCTTTGCGAATGTCTCTACATTGCGGGCTTTCTTGCGAACGGGAATCACCGTGGCGAAATCAGCGAACACTTCTGTGATTTGCAGGCCCGTGACCGTTTGCGCCATATCGCACCAATGGGAGCCGATGTCGCCAATAGCGCGCGTCGCGCCGCTGATTTCCGGCTCAATGCGCCAGTTGTAATCGGTAGGATAGAGAAGCCAGTCTTGAAGATAGCTGCCATGAATCAAGCGTACGTCGCCGATGTCGCCGCGTGCGATACGGTATTTCATCTCTTGGGCGAGCGGGTACATGCGGTAATTAAAGTTGACTCCATGCACCACGCCGGATTTTTGCGCCAATTGGAGCAACTGGGCGGACTCCGTGGCGTTCATGGCTAGAGGCTTTTCGGAAAACACATGCTTCCCAGCCTGAAGGATGGCGGTGTTGATCTCAAGATGCATGTTATTGGGCGTGCAGTTATGCACCGCATGCACATCAGGATCATTGATGAGATCATGGTAGTCGCCATAAGCTTTGGGGATGCAGAATGCATCCGCTTTGGCCTGAGCAAGTTCAGGATTCGCCTCGGCTAACGCGACTATATCGACGTAGCCCAGACGGCGCAGCGCGTCCACATGCACGGCTCCAATGAAGCCTGTTCCAATGATTCCCACGCCTATTTTTTTGATTCCCATGTCAATTTCGCTCCTATCGATGCATGTTTCCATGCATGAAAATACTTCCCACTGGCGGTTGTTTGCACGCTTAACCAAGATGCATGGACAGCAGAATCTGGTATTAGCATACAATGTAAGGGAACTATGCGCTTGATTTAAATTTGGAATCGTTTGTATGTTTCACCGATTTAGACCCGTTGGAGCGGTAAAACTATTCTATAAGCGGAAAACATTTCCAGATTGCTCTATCGATACTGTTGCCTTGTATCCATGAGAGATGGGCTGTCTATTCATTCCTTCAGCCGAAGAACGCACTCCTGAGTTTGTCGAAATTGTAACCATCAGCGGGAACCATTCAAGTATCAAGGGGATTGAAGGAGCTGGTGGGCGATATAGAAGAGCTGGTTTATAAGAAACAATCTGGAGGGATGGAGAATGCCGCGGTTTCGTCATTTAGGTCTTTTGGGGGGCGCTATCCTCGGTTTTATGTTGTTTATTCAAATAACCTCCCCGGGGGCCTCTGCGGCTGATCCGATTGACGTTGGCGGCAGCAAACAGCTTTTCATCGATTCGCGTTTCATCGAATCGAGCCAGAACGTAACGCTGACGGCCAACCGCGCGGATAAGTTAGGCGTCGTTTTTATGTCAGAGACGGCTCCATTCGAGCAACACCCGTTGTTTTTGGGTAATGTTTTCGAGGACGGGGACAAATTCAAAATGTATTACAGCGCGATTACCCCCGCAGGCCATTCGCTTGCTTACGCCGAAAGCACCGACGCCATCACCTGGACGCGCCCCCCGCTGGGGCTGGCCAGTATAAACGGCGACACCAATAACAACATCATCATGGGCGATCAGAATAATGTCTCTCCGGATCACGCCATGGTTTTTCGCGACGAGCGCGATCAAACGGGCAGGCCGTACAGATTGTTTATGAGCATTCTCCACAATCCATTTGATACCTCAACCGATGGCGTGTATGCCTATGACTCAGACGACGGATTCCATTTCACGCAGGTCCGCCGGGTGCTTCCACTGTTATTGGATAATCCCGCGAACGTGCTCTGGGACGGGCGCCTGGGCAAGTATGTCATCTTTACCCGGGCCTTAGCCACCAGTGGCGGCAATCAGCGCCAGATCGCCCGTATCGTGACCGATGACCCGATGCAGCCGTGGCCGTATAACACCTCCGCTCCCGACTACCACGGTTTTGCCACGACGGAGCACCTCAACGTCGTACTCAAGGCGGATGACGCCATCGATCCCTTTTCGGATATCTATTATAACAATGCGATCCTCTATCCCTGGGCGCAGGACGTCTATCTGATGTTCATCACGCCATTCCGCCATTTCACGACCAGCCAACAGCCCTGGTTCCGCTTTCAGCCGGGCAACGATTACGGGCTGCTCGATACCCAGCTTGCCGTCAGCCGTGATGGGATCACCTGGACTCGGCCCAGCCGCGCTCCATATTTCCCTATGGGCATGGCCGATGAATGGGATCGCTGGCTAGTGGATATGGGGAGGGGGATGGTCCGCAAGGGCAATTATCTTTACCAGTATTACATGTCCGGCGGGCATACGCATGACGGCGGCGTCTTGCGTCCTGAGCATGATGCGCTGGTAGAACCGAAGAGCGGCTTCGGCGTGGTCCGCCAGCGGCTAGATGGCTTCATGTCGGCCGATGTTAATGAGAACGGCGGCTGGCTGCTCACCCCGCCACTTGTCTTCAGCGGCAGCCGGTTGCGCCTCAATATCGACACCGGCGCGATGGGGACGGCTTTCGTCGAAATCCGCAACGCCGACGGTGCGCCCATCCCAGGCTTTACCCTAGCCGAGGCCGAAGAAACTGGAGGCAATTACATCAACCAGCAGGTGTATTGGAAGGGAAATGCCGATGTGTCTTCACTGGCAGGCAAGCCTATCCGGCTGTATTTCAAACTCACCTCCGCCAAGTTGTACGCCTTTCAATTCACGGAAGCAGAATGAGTGTAAAAACGGCCGCATGGAGCTTGTATATTGCATGAAGCGTAACAAAACTCCATGCGGCTGTTCCATCAATTCCATTTTTTCTCGTGCAGGGATATCTCAGTAGATGGAGATGCGAGTGACTCCAGATTGGAGGTAGCTCTACGATCGCTTGCCGACTCCCGTGGCATGGCCGTCCCGGCCATGCGCATGGGCGGGGACGCCCATGCTACGGAATGTGAAATGTTTTCAGCTCGTATGGCGCGCCCTGAACCACTCTATATGTCGATATCAAACTCACCCAGGTTGAGCGGATATTTCCCATATTCGCGCACCAGCTCGACTATGTATCCATAGGTAGCCGGATCAATGCTATCGGGAACGGAGTGATCCGAGCATGGAATGTACCCTCCGCCTTTGGCGGCGTTGAGCTTGGTCAAGACTTCCTTCCGAACGATATCTTTGTTGTTGGTGGAGAGCACTTGCACGTCAAGGTTGCCCACGAAGGCCCAGCGTCCGTTGAATTGCCGTTTGAGCTCCACCACATTTAATCCCGCTTTGGCCTCGAGGGGATTGTAGGCGTCCACCCCGGCCTTGATCATGTCTTCGTAGACCATGCTGGCGTTGCCGCAGCCATGATAGAGTGTTTTGAGTCCAGCGGCGTGGATGGTGTCGCAGATGCGTTTGAGTTGGGGCATGTATACGCTGCGCCAATAATCCGGAGAGAAGAACATGCCATGATCGTAGGCGATGTCGCCGTAGATGATCATCCCTGAAAGTTTGCCGCCTACCGCGGCGAGCTGTCCTTCCACAATGCCGACGAGGAAATCGCCCAGGCGTTCGATGCATGTGGCGAACCTATCAGGATCTTCGCCCATCTTGTAGAGGATGTTTTCGGTGCCCATGATGCGCCACACCATTTCGTGCGGCTCGCATACGCTACCGAAAACGCATAGATGCTTCGCCAATTCGTTCACGCGATCCACGAATGGCGGCAGGCCAAAGTTAAGGGCGTCGCCCACGGAATTGAGCTGGTCGTCAATGGCGTCGTAGAAACGCCGCTTGTCTTTCGGGCCGTCGAATTCGAGGGCCTCGAATTGTTCGAATGTCTTAATCTCGAAGTCATTGAAGTGAGGCATGGGATGGTTTTGATGGCGTTCGATGATAGCGCCGAAACCAGTTTTGACCAGCGTGCGCTCGGGTGTATTTTCGATGATCTCGATGCCTGAGATCTTGGGGTCCATGTTGGGCAGCGCCACGGCGAAATCCAGATCCCAATGGATATAGGGATTGAAATCGTCTCCATATTCGGCCTTGGCGCGGCGAATGAAATTCGTCCAAAAAAAGTCCGTAATAGGAACCTGGTCCGCCTCACGGTTTTCGATGGCGGCCAGTACGCGCTGTTTTTTGCGTTCGACGTCGGTCATGTCGGCCCCTTTCCGTATCGTTGTGTTTTTGGAAATGTAGCATGCATCACACCGGCTGTGTCCCCAAGCCCGATAATGCCGGTTCATGACGCGAGTATTATAATCTTTGATTGATGTTTTGGCAATAAGTATTCAAATATTTGCATTTTTGAGGGAGGCCGTCCGATAGAAAGCCTCGTTGATCCTGCATAGGGTTATGCCGTACCGTAGTGTATCACCGCTATTTATGGGGAGTAATCAAATATGCCTATTTCGCAGGAGGGACTGAGCGGGCTGGCTGCCTTTTACCGCGATTATCTTATTCAAGGAATCGCGGCATTCTGGGAGCCGCGCACGGAAGATACGGAGTATGGAGGCTATTTCGTTTCTTTTGATCGCGCAGGCAATCGGACAGGGGAAGAGAAGAATATCTGGTGCCAGGGACGCCAGTTGTATGTGTTTGCTTCACTCTATACCCATATCGAGCAGCGGGAGCGCTGGCTGGCATTAGCAAAAACAGGCCGGGATTTCCTCGTGAAACATGCGTACACGGGCAACGGACGCTGGCATTATCTGCTCGACAGAAGCGGACATGTGCTGAATGCATCCAGTTCGGTGTATACCGATGCCTTCGTCTTGATTGGGTTGTGCGAGCATGCCGTGGCGGCGGGGAGCGATGAAGACCGGCTCATTATCCAGAAAACCTACGAGCAGTTTGAACAGCATGTCATGGACCCCGATTTTTCGGAATACCACCACTTCGTCATGCAGCCGGGGATTCTATATCACGGCCCGCATATGATGGGCGTCTACGTGGCCTCTATCGTGCGTTCCGTGCTGGGCGATGCGCGTATCCGCGCGTTGTCTGATTATTGCATGCACAAAGTGCTTCATGTTTTCGCCAAGGATGAATATGAAGCCCTCTTTGAGATGCTGGATCGGAACGAACGGGTGATGAGCACGCCTGCTGGACAAACGCTCAATCCGGGCCATGTATTCGAGTCTTCTTGGTTCTGCATGGAGGAGGCCCTCTACCGGAAGGACCGCGCCCTGTTCGAGCGCGCCGCACGGATGGCCGATTGGGCGTATCACCTCGGCCATGACAGCCAGTATGGAGGTATTTTAGCGTTTGTAGATCCCAAAGGCCATCGTCCGCGAAACGCCGAAAACACGGATTCCATGAATCCATGGGATGAACGCTGGGATGACAAGATTTGGTGGGTCCACTCCGAATCGCTTTATACGCTTGCACTTTCCGCTCTCGAATTAGATGATGCGGAGCTTTTCGAGCGTTTTCATGATCTGCATGAATACTGTTTTACCTACTTCGCCGATCCGGAATATGGGGAGTGGTATTCCTATCTGAACCGAAATAACACGCCGCGTGTCACGGCGAAAGGAAACTGGATACGTTCTGCTTTTCACAATGGGCGGAGCATGATGAGGCTGGCCCTGCTATTCGAGCGTTTTGCAGCGGCATCGAAGGAGTAGCATGCATATCGAGCCTTTGTTTTTTGAAGAACAGTATGTGGAACGCATATGGGGTGGTAGGAGATTCGAGGAATTATTTGGACTGCCATTGCCCGAAGGCAAGCGCATAGGTGAAGTGTGGGCGGTTTCAGACCATCCTTCCGCTGAAAGCGTGGTGCGCGCGGGCGTTTATGAAGGGCAAACGCTCCGCCAGCTTATCGCGCGTGACGTGAAATCCATTCTGGGGAGCCGTCCTGCGCTTACGCCGCATGGCCGTTTCCCGCTTCTACTAAAAATGCTGGACGCTAGCGACACATTATCCGTGCAGGTGCATCCGGACGATGAGACCGCCCGCCAACTCGGCGAGCCTGATGTCGGCAAAACGGAGATGTGGCATGTCCTGGATGCGGCGCCGGGCAGCCAGTTGATTTGCGGATTGAATCCTTCCGCTACGCCAGAAGACATTGAACGCGCCATTGCGGATAACACGCTGCATCAATGGATGCTCTCTTTTCCCGTCGAGGAAGGCGCATCCGCGTTTGTGCCCGCAGGGATCGTCCATGCCATTGGAGGCGGCATTGTCCTTGCCGAGATCCAACAGAATAGCGATTTAACCTACCGATTGTATGATTGGGGCCGTGTGCAGGCGGATGGCGCGCCGCGTGAACTGCACATTGATAAGAGCCTCAAAGCCATCCATTTCGGAGCCAAACACGCGGGCCGCGCTGAACCATTGTCCTGCCGCGAACAGAACGCTGAACGCTGCATACTGGCGGTTTGCCGCTATTTCGCCGCCGAACTCCTGGAAATGCCCGGTGGTTCTTTTACGAGGCAGGTGGATGGGCGCACGTTCCATATCTTGTTGGGCAAGAGGGGCGTCATGTATCTGAATGTGGGTGGGGAGAACGTGGCAATGGCTCCTGGACAGGCTGTGCTTGTGCCAGGATGCGCTCTCCAGTTCACGCTGGAAGGCAAGGGTGCGATATTGGATTATTACGTTCCTGACGTGGAAGCCGATATTATCGCACCTCTTCAAGCTGCGGGGCATTCCGCCGAGGCGATTGCGCGGCTGGGCGCAACGATATGAAAACCCGGCGGCGGCTCTGGGAAATCCTCGATGTGGCCAAACCAGGCGACCGTTCGAGTTTGGCTATCGATACATTTATATTATTGTTAATTGCACTGAATGTATTCGCCGTGATTTTGGAATCTGTCGAGTTTTTACGTAATGCCTATGCTCCTTTATTCAGGGCATTCGAGGTATTTTCGATTTTGGTTTTTACGGTGGAATACATCGGGCGCTTATGGTCGTGCGTGGAGAACAAGCGATATGCCCGCCCCATATGGGGCCGCATTCAGTATGCCTTGCGGTTCATGACGCTGATCGACCTGATGTCTTTTCTACCGTCTTATCTCCCCTTGCTCGGGCTGGATCTGCGGTTCATTCGGATTCTGCGCATGTTTCGTATCATCCGAATATTCAAGATCGGGCGGTATTATGCCTCACTGACTTTGATCAAAAACGTGTTGCTGAGCAGAAAAGAAGAACTCGTTCTAACCACGGTGCTTATGTTCACCTTACTGGTCATTTCCTCTTGCGTCATGTTTTTCTGCGAAAACGCTGCGCAGCCGGATGTTTTTTCCAACATCCCCGCAACGATGTGGTGGGCGGTTTCCACACTGACTACGGTCGGATATGGCGACGCCTATCCCATTACGCCTATCGGTAAAATATGCGGTGCACTTATCGCGATTTTAGGAATCGGCATGTTCGCGCTGCCCACGGGCATACTGGGTTCTGGTTTCATCGAAGAAATCCAAACGCGCAAAAGCCGGGCAAGCATGGTTTGCCCGCATTGCGGAAAGCCCATAAACCATACACATGGGCGATAAGCGCATGTGTATGGTTTATGGGGGCTTTTTATTGAGGTTTTCTGCCTTTCAAAATATCGGGATTCAAATACGCTGCTTCGCGTTGATAGGAGCCATTGATGTCTGCATAAATGGCCTTAAGCTTGTCGAGCATGGATGAAGCGATCTCCGGTTCGCATTTATCCACGTTCCATTGCTCTGTAGGATCGACATCGAGATTATATAAGCACGTATTTCCGAATTGCATATCACACATGAGTTTCCAGTGGCCTTCCCGAATGGCCAAAGGCGGGCTTGTGAAGCCTGGGACAAATGTCTTCATGGAATATTCGCACTGCCAGTAGAGCGGGTGGGGGCGCTGCACTTCGCCGCCACTTAAAGCTGGACGGAAATCCGCCCCGTCAAATGCCCACCCTTCGGGAACGGACGCGCCAGTGGCGGCGCATAGTGTGGGGAAGAAGTCCAATACGGAAACAGGCGTTTGCGATATGCTTCCCGGTTTGGTTAATCCTGGCCAGTAGATAATACCGGGCACTCGAATGCCTCCTTCATAAATCACGTGTTTAGCGCCCCGGAACCGTCCGGTCGAGCCTCGGCGGGCTTCTTCATGGCCGTGTTCGTTCACCGGAGGCTCCGGCCCGTTGTCACTGCAAAAGATGATCACGGTGTTTTGCGTGAGGCCTTTGGATTCAAGGTAATCCAACAACCGGCCGATCTGTTCGTCCATCTGCGTAATACTGCCGAAGTAAGTCTTTTCATACTCCGTCCGGCCTTCATATAAGGCGCGCATGGACTCGGCGGCCTCTTCGCGAACATGCGGCGTAAAGGTCCAAAAGTTTAGATAAAAAGGTTCTCTTCCAGATTCAATGAACCGGATGGCCTCATCGACATACATTTCCGGGTACCATTTGTCTGCTGGTATATCGATGATTTCCGCATTGCGCTGCCATTGCGAAGGCCCGCGATATAGACTGTCTCCTTTCCACAAGCGATACCAATAATCAAATCCATAATCTCCCGGAGTGGGCTCGGAAGCAGGTCCATTATGGCTTAAGTGCCATTTGCCGACGGTGCCGGTCCGGTATCCGGCTTGCTTCAATTGCCGGGGAAGGCTGGGTTCATTCACCGGCAGGTGATGCACCTCGGGCACGCGAACCTGGGGATTCACCATGCCGGTGTTGATGACATGTTTGAATCCGTAGCGGTTAGGATCGCGCCCGGTAAGACATGAGGAACGCGTAGGGGAACAGATCGGCATCGACACATAGAAGTCAGTGAACCGGCAACCCTTTTCCGCCAGCCGGTCCAGATGGGGCGTTTTTAGGACGGGATGCCCATAACACCCTAAGTCGCCCCATCCCTGATCATCCGTGAGGATGAACAGAAAATTGGGTTTATCGATGCTGGCCTGGGTTCTGGTGGGATCTGTCGCACAGGAAGCGGCCCACACGCCGGCCGTACCTGCTGCCGCGGCTGTTTTGAGAAATGCCCGCCGCTCCATGGTGCTGTCCTCCCCGGTAGGTTCTAGCTCGATGCGCCAAGAGAAAGCGCTTACTTGCTCGATTTTGCCGTTTTCCTGGTTGTGTGTCAAGCATGCGGTAAGTTTCTGTTATATGATTTCTTTACTGGTTACAAGAAGCGTAAAAACGGATAATGGATTTCTGCACTTTTTTGTTGAGGGCATGCTTTCTGGTGCAGAATGAAGCTGTATAAAGTGCTTCCTAAAAAAAGCTGGGGTATGGATAACGAGTGATGCTTTTCCAATCAGCGTCTGAACCGATGCGGTGGAATTTACGCCGAGTACTGGGATTGCTCCTGTTGGGCATAGTGCTTCTCTGTTGCATTTTGCCGTCGCAAACCATGAGCTTGCCTTTGTTTCTAGAGCCTATAAGCCGTGCGGCGTATCGAGCCACTTATCTCTTGATTGTTCCTGCGCGCTTCATCGCGGCGATTCCTTTCCCTGTAGTTTATCATCACTGGCCGCGCGGTAATTTCATATTGTCATGCCTCATCACACCTTATATATATGCAGGTGTTTATTATTTAGGTAAATGGGTTCTGGCGTGCTTGTTTCGGAATCGTCCCCGCGCCATTGGAGCGAAACACGACGCGCCTCAAGTTGCCAGGCGTGAATTTTTGACTCGGACATCCACCATAGCCGCCGGGGTGGCGGTTGCAGGCGTTGGCGGCTATGCTTCTTACTGGGAGCCGTCCGCACTTTACACTCGTTATTATGACATGCAAGTAAAAGGCCTTCCGCCGCAACTGGACGGCCTGCGCATTGCACATGTTTCCGATACCCATTATGGCCCATTTATAAGCGCCGCTTTCCTTTTACATGTCGCGGAGTATGTAAACGCCTTGTCTCCTGATTTGGTGGCGTTGACGGGAGATTATGTGCATATGACTCCACGGGCTATCCGGACCGGTGTGGAGGCTCTAGGCCAATTCCATGGCCGCTTGGGGGTAGCGGCCGTGCTGGGCAATCATGATCATTGGGAGGGTGCTCAAGCCTGCCGCACCCAGTTTGCGCGTATTGGAGTGCCTCTGTTGGACAATACACGTTTGTTTTTGAGCGCGGTGGGGTTGAGCACGGATATTCCTTTCGAGCCTGCAATATGCATTGGAGGGGTAGGTGACTATTGGACCGACCACATCTCTTTTGAAAGTGCTTTAGAAGGCGTGCCGGCAGATATGCCTCGGATTATGCTTTCCCACAATCCAGATACAGCGGAACAAGATCTCTGGCGGTATCGGATTGCATTCATGCTCAGCGGCCACACCCATGGAGGCCAGGTGCTATTGCCAGGTTATGGCCCTGTAGGCCATGTATCTCAATATGGACTCAAATACATGGGCGGGCTTTGCCAGGGGCCTCATTTCCCGGTTATTGTGTCGCGGGGAGTCGGAATGGCCTTTATGCCTGTCCGATTGGGCGTGCATCCAGAAGTGGGGCTTGTCACTCTGCACAAAATATAAGCGTTATCACTCGCTCTGTTTTTTCGAGTTTTTGGGGTATGATTTACCGATGGTGCAGCCATTTGCGCCTATAATCGTCCTGCTCGAGGCAAGAGATCTTGCATGAAAAAATCGGAGTTTCATTTTTTTCTTGACAGCATAATGGAAAAGCGTGTAGATTATGTATAGAAAACGGTTACTATTTGGGGCGGGTGATTTTCGTTCATCGACTGCGTGGCTGATGGGTTTATAGTTAATTTCATCTGATACATGAGGCAGGGGATGATGCATGCAGGGTATAGCAAACGTTTTCTATCCCGGCAATATAGTGTTCCCTATACAAGAAAGAATGGGGATGGTGCGCATTTTGCGCCGGTATCTCTCGAAAACCGAGGATGGGATGAACATGAAGATGAAGAGACTCTTTCCGCTGTTTTTACTATTCGGGACACTGGTATGGACGCAGGCCGCGATGGCTGCCGGAGAGTTGAATCTTACGGTCAAGCCAGATCAAGTGTTATGTAAAGATTTCATTGGTTTAGGCTGCCAAGGCGACAGTATGATGACCACGTATGTCAACAAGGAGCGTGGTCTTGATGCAGAGGATATCGAGCTGGTTCACGAGCGTGTGCGTGCGATGCGGCCTCATGTCATGCGCACCTTCTTTTCCTACCCATGGTGGGAGCCTGAAAAAGGCAAGCAAACTCCTGATGGCGAGTTCATGAAAGACTATGTGGAATGGGCGAGCTTTCTGAAGTCCATCAATTGCAAGATCAACCTTTGCCCGTGGGGTGATTGGTTTGCGTATAGCGCATGGATGAAGGTCGATTCGGACTGGCGATTGCCGTCGCCTGACATGGAAAAAGAAGTCGTTCGCAGTTTGGTCGATCTAGTCGAATACCTGAAACGGGATCAGGGACTGGACAATATCACGCAAGTTACGTTAATGAACGAGCCGGATAATTCCTGGCGCATACCCGCGCCTAAAGACTTTATCCGGATGAACCGCCTGCTGGACGAGGAACTGAAAAAACGCCATTTGCGCGATGGCATCATGTTGCTCGGCATGGATGGCAGCAACTGGGCGAACACGGAGCAAGGTGAATGGTTTTATGACGTAGCCGCCGAGGGTGGATGCGATTACTTTGATGGCGCTTCCTTCCACACCTATGGCCAATCGTTCACCTGTCCCACGATTAACGATTTTATTTTGTCGCGCAGGCAAGCCCTCGATACATTTGGAGGCGCGGACAAGCCGCTCATGATCACCGAGTTTGGCTGTTTCGGCCCCAGCCGGGGCGGCATTTTCACCATGACCGATAACGACAAATTCGATTATGGGCTGTTCTTGGCCCGCTTCGCCGTCGAGTCGTTGCGGCGCGGCGTTTCCAACGTAATGATGTGGTGCCTGTTCGATACCTACTACGACAGCCTCAACAAACAGGAAGCCGGGTTATGGCGCAATATGGATGAAGACTGGGAGCCGCGCCCTGGCTTTTACTCTTGGTCCCTGCTGACCCGGTATACACGGCCAGGCAGTAAGGTATTTGCTGTAACGGGTGAGCCGGACGATATAGGCAATCAAACACCAGCCGTGGCGTTGTTATCGCCCTCTGGCGAATGGACGCTTCTTATCGTCAACAGTCAAGTCAATCCGACTCCCGTGACCATTAACCTGAACGCTCCTGCCGACCTGGCGTTGGCCCAGTTTGAATACACCCGGAAATCCGTGCCCACGGTGGATCGCGGCATGTTGTTGCCTGCCGCTGAAATATCGGTCAAAGCGGGCGGTGCATTCCAATTACAATTGCCACCAGAGAGCCTGGTGGTTTTGACGAACGTGGACCAGCAAATCCGTGAGGCCGCCCAAGATATACTCAAGGTGGAACGGCCTTGGGTTCCGTTCTACCACCCGGAGCGCGCGATGATCATCGCGCCGGACGCCGATACAGCCGCCCAGCTAAATCGCATGATAAAGCCGCAGCGACCCGATTTCTGGGTCATCACCTTTGATCCGGCGTACAAGAATGAAGTGCCGCTTCCCGAGAATAACATGCTCCGGCACATGATTGGCGCGGTGACCTACGCCTACGTCGTCGAGCCAGGAAAAGGATATCCTCCCGAGTTGGCGGAAGGATTACGACTAACTCCGGTTGGCAAGCATCTATATCGAATGGAGCCTGCCGACCGGGACAGGGACCAGTTCCCGAGAGACTAGGTATGAGGTGGTTTGAGGCAGGCTCGAAAGAAATGGCGCATGATTTCGAGCCTGCCTCTAGCAACCAACAAAAAGCACATGCAAATAGCGTTACACTGAATGACATATTAAAGGGAAAAACAGTTATTCAAAATGAAAGGTTATAACTTGGCGGAATAGATATCAGTATACATTTATAAATATGGAGGTTTTGTGTGATGAAAAGGAGTCATTATTACGGTTTTACCTTGATTGAATTGTTAGTAGTGATCGCTATCATTGCGATTCTGGCCGCCATCCTGCTCCCCGCACTGGCCCGCGCCCGCGAAGCCGCCCGAAGGGCTTCCTGCGCAAGCAACCTTAAGCAATGGGGCCTTATTCACACCATGTACGCCAATGAATCCAAAGGCGCCTATTTCCCCCCCATGGCGAACAATGTCTACAAATGCGACGAATCCAACAATTCGGTTACTTACTTCTCTATGTCTCTTGATGGCGCACAATTATTTCCCGACTACTGGAACGACGTAAGCATCACGCTGTGTCCATCCGATTCCCGCGCCGGGATGGATTATGTTGGCGTGGAAGAGGATTTCCCGGCGCAGATTACGAAAGCTGCCAAGGAGTATTCCGCAGACAGATCCGTCGCCAATAAAGCGTGCCGGGATCTGCTGCTATCGATGCCCGTGTCGTATTTATATCTAGGCTACCTGGTGACGAGTTTTGGAGAATGGGCCGTATTCGGCACCGTGCGCCGGAATTATCTGGACCAGTACATCAACATCACCCCGGAGCTTCTGGGGTGGTTCTGGCCCGGCGCATCGCTTTGTGACACAATATGGGCGGAAACCTCGTCGGACTTCAATTTAAAAGACCTCACACGCGGTACGAAATATCCGGGCTCCACCGGCTGGGATTACGCCGGATTAACCGACGAGAATGGTAAAAACATCAGTGTCTCTTCAAAACCAAGTTTTAACCGCCTCCGCCAAGGGATAGAACGCTTCTCGATCACCGACATCAACAATCCCGCCGCGGGCGCGAAAGGCCAAAGCACGATTGTCGTCATGTTCGATGCGTGGGGTGGCATCGCCAATTCCGACTGGAATGCTTTCGTCCATACGAAGGCGATTCAGAACTTCAATCATGTCCCCGGCGGCTCGAATGTGTTGTACATGGACGGGCATGTCTCTTACATGCGGTTCAGTGACAATGAGTTCCCTTGTGGCAGAGGTGGCACGCTGGGTGTAGATCTAGCCGCTGTTCCAAGCGCCATCGGGCATTTGTATGGCGGGGTGGGGTGAGCAAGCGCGCCTGTGGCGGGGATCTGTAGGAACAGACATACAAAAGTGTATATGTTTAGTGTGGGATATTTCTACTCTATTGCGGTTGGGGGCTAATTACCATGACGCAAAATTGGAAAAAATGGCCTGACAGCATGGTTTTATGGTGGGCGGTAACGTTATATGTCTTGGCGTTTCCAGCGATGGGGGAAGAGGTTACTCTTACGTTTGCTGATGACAGCCAGGTATCGTATAACATAGTCGTGGCTGAAGACGCCGTTATCACCACGCGCCAGGCCGCGGTGGAACTCGACCAGTTTTTACGGCAGTCGGGCGGGATTGCTTCTGATGCGCCTGCCGCCGCCGATGCAGCGCTTCGATTGTACGTAGGGGGGAGTCCCGCGCTAGACGCCGCCATGCCTGAACTGGCGGATAAAATCGCGGCGCAAAAGCTGGGCGATGATGATTACGCCTTCTGTGCGCGTCCGAATGCGCTGGCGATTGTTGGAGGTTCGCCACGGGGCACTTTGAACGGGGTGTATGGGTTGCTGGGTGACCGGCTTGGATGCCGCTGGTACACCGCAACCGTATCGCGTATTCCAAAAGCAAAACAGTTTACAGCGCCGGAATTTCAGGTGGAGCGGCCGGCTTTTCAGGATCAGCGTGCGTTCTACGCCTTCGAGGCCATGGCCGATCAGGATTGGGCCGCCCGAAATCGCTGCAACCTCGACTGGGCTAAGCTGGATGATGTCCACGGCGGCCCTTCTGTCTGGTATGGTCCACACTACCACACGTATGATTATTGGATAAACCCCAACGATTATTTCGAAGCGCACCCGGAATACTGGGGATTGATTGGCGGGCAGCGAAACCGCAGCGCCCAGCTTTGCCATGCGAATCCCGATGTAGCGGAATTATTCGCCAGTAAAATCCTCAAGGCCTCCGAGGAACACCCGGAGGCGCGTATTTTCACGGTGTGCCCGATGGATCATCATCTGATCTGCGAATGCGACACCTGCAAGGCTATCGATGCGCGGGAAGGCGGTACTGGCGGCACCGTCATGTGGTTCACCAACGAGGTGGCGCGCCGCGTAGCGGAAAAGAATCCAAAACTGCTAATTCATAATGCCGCGTATTCCTACTATATTGATCCCCCAAAGACAAGCAAGATGCAGCCCAATGTCATCATCATGCTTTGTGTGCCTAGTCTATGGTATGGATGCGGCTCACACGCAGTCGAAAAATGCGAACTTTTGCCAAAATACGTCCAGCAGGTGAAGGTTTGGGGTGAGAAGGCGGACCGTCTGTGGATCTGGTATTATGCGACTAGATTTGTGCATTACTTCGCCCCGATGCCTAATCTTTGGTCGATACCCGTCAATTACCGCTTTTACCGCGATCATCATGTGACGGGCCTCATGATGCAAAGCAGTTATGAAAGCCCTGGCGGCGAATTGGCCGAACTGCGCGGATGGCTGTGCGCCCAATTGTTGTGGGATCCCAACCGCGACGTGGATGTCCTCATTCGAGACTACCTGGACGGCGTATATGGGCCTGCCGCGCCGCCCCTCTTGAAATATCTTCAACTTCTTCAAGCCCGTGCGGATGACCCCCAGGTGCATATGACCAATTATGCAAGCATCAACGGTTATGCGGGGGTGGAATGCGGCGATTTCTTAACCCAAGAGATGGTTGACGAAGCGGATGCGCTATTGAACGAGGCGGAACGGCTGGCGGCGGGCGACGCGGCGATTCTCGGCCGCGTGAAGTATATGCGGCTAGGGATGAATTACATCAAGTTCAAGGCCAGCCAGGGCGTGGTGCGCGGCATCATGGCGGAGGTTACGCCCGAGGTTAAAGAGGAAATGTGCCGACAGATCGCGGAACATGGGATCACTAAACACCGGGAATTTACCGGATTAGTCGAGGGATTCCTGACGAGTTTGAAGGTGGAAGGGCCGTTTATCACACGCTGGTGGCAGTTGGGTCCGCTGCCGCTCACGCCTGATGAACTTGCGGCCGCCATGGCTGCGGAGCCGCCTGCCTTTGATACGGAGAAGACCTTTAATAACGCCGATGGCCAGCCGCTTCGCTGGGAGCGCCGGGCCGAATCAGGTCCAAAGCTCGATTTTCCGAATAAAACCGGGCGGCTAGACAAGGATTACATGTGTGTCGTGGGGTTTGTCGACGCGCCAGAAGACATGAAAAGCACGCTAACGCTTTCATATGTAACCCGTGGCTTCCAAGCATGGCTGAACGGCGTGCAAGTGTATGAAGATGGAGCTGAAACATCATGGCCATTTCTAGAGACCGATATGAATGCCGTACCTGTCGAGTTGAAAAAAGGCCGGAACGAATTGAAATTGTGGATGCGTAAAACTCATCGTGAATGGGATGCATTCGCCCGTTTCGACAATCCAAACGGGATCCTGAAAAACGTATACGAATAAATTGTATATAAACTATACAAATACATTAGGATACAACTAATATATATAAAACCGCGTTGAGATCCGCCGTTTTTTTGGGCGTCGGCTTTCAGTGTTTGTAATGCTCTATACTACACGGACGTGGATGTTGTCCACCACCCAAAGTAAAGATAGACGTGGCCTTAAAATCCGCTCGTTTAAGCGGTTTGCCGCGCGTTGGACCTTGCATTCTTTGCGCCTTCGCGGCTTTGCGTGAAATATAAAAGTAAATATTCTACGCGCTACGAGCGCCAGTTCGCCCAGCCAATTTATACGCACGCAAAGCCGCCAAGAACGCAAAGGTGAATAATAATAAACCGTGTGATGACGTTCCATTGGGTTGTGGGCAACGCCCACGTCAGATTTTTTGTTGGGCAAAAGAGATTATGCAAGAGTCTGGCGCTTTCAAGTATAAATATTGTTCTGTCTGAGTAGATCTGGGCTTTGATAAAGCATACAAAATTCATACGCTTCACATATGAATTCGTAAGGTTAGGGGGAGGATTTTGGCAGTTTTGTTCCGATTTGTAAAAAATGTGTGGCCGTAAGTGTTGACATATGCGTATATATATTTTATATATATGGTCGCATTGAGCGCTTTATCCAATTCGCATTACGTGGAACTAAGAAAGGAGATCGATGCATGACTATTCATTCGATTACCCTCGTGCTAGCTTTGCTCATAGGATTTACGGGACGAGTTTATGCGGATAACGTCTGTGCCGGCGAGGAATCTCCCCAAATGAAACTAGAGCCATTTGCGTTGTCGCAAGTTCGATTACTGGATGGGCCATGCCTAACGGCGCAGCAGGCGGATATGCGGTACCTGCTTGAGCTGGAGCCGGATCGCCTGCTCTACGCCTATCGCCAATCGGCGGGATTGCCCACGCCCGGAAAACCTTCAGGGGGCTGGGAGGCGCCGGATTTCCCTATTCGCGGGTCATTTCTAGGCCATTACCTTTCCGCGTGTGCGCAAATGTATGCCAGCACCGGGGACGAAACACTCAAGGCTAAGGCGGATGCGCTCGTGGCGGAATTGGCCCGCTGCCAGCAAGCTTTTGGTGATGACGGTTATCTTTCAGCACATCCCCGGGCGGAGTTTGATCTTTTCTTATCTGAACGAGTCAAGGGAAATTATGGCACGTGGGGTGGCTGGCATTGTCCCTTGTACATGTTCCATAAAACGATGGCGGGCCTGCTGGAGCAATATCAGCTCTGCGGAAACCAACAGGCGCTTGAAGTGGTGGAAAAGCTCGCTGGATTCTTCCTCAAGTTTAACATGGAAGAGTGCAAGGCGATGTTTGGCCAGGAGCATGGCGGATTCGTCGAATTTTGGCACAACCTTTACGCGGAAACGGGAAATAAGCAATATCTCGAAATGGGAGAGCGTCTGCTGGCCATCGAACCGTTTCTGGCTCCATTGGCTGAGCACCAGGATAAGCTGGACAAGTGCCATGCGAATTCAAATATCCCGGTGGTAATTGGGGCGGCCCGGAATTATGAACTGACTGGCAATGAACAATCCCGGGCGATGGTTGATTATTTCGCAGGCCTGGTTATGAATACGCGCGCATACGCCACGGGAGGAACCAGTACGGGGGAAGCATGGCGGGAAGCCAATCGCCTGGCTTACACCTTGAGTGACAACAACCAGGAGAGCTGTACTTCCTATAACATGCTCAAGCTGACGCACAAACAGCTCTGCTGGACCGGCGAGGTGCGATATGCCGATTACCAAGAACGGCTGTTCTTCAATGGCATCCTCGGGACGCAAAATCCCCAAACCAGCATGTTGATATACTACATGCCCCTGGCCAGCGGATTTAAGAAAGTCTTCAGTACTCCCTATGATTCGATGTGGTGTTGTTGTGGTACGGGATGCGAATCCTTCGCCAAAATCGGCGACAGTATTTATTACCATGACAAGAAGAACCTCTTCGTTAGCCTGTACATTGCTTCCCAGGTTGAGTGGCCTGGGAAAGGCGTGCGTGTTGAGCAGCGCACCCAATTCCCAGAAGAGCAGGGCAGCACGTTCATCATTCATGCCAAGCAATCTGTGCGTTTTGGATTGAATCTGCATGCGCCTTATTGGGCGGCAGGGGGTGTCGAGGTGCGTGTCAATGGTAAAAAGATTGACGAACCGGCACAGCCAGGTGCTTGGTTCCGCATCGAGCGGCGCTGGAAAGAGGGAGACAAGGTTCAGATTGCACTTCCCATGAGCTTGCATGCCCATCCGATGCCCGATGATGCGAACCTGATGGCGTTGATGTATGGGCCGTTGGTGCTGGCCACACCCACCGAGCAGGATGTATTATTGATGGCGGATCCCGAACAGGTGGATACATGGCTCAAGCCGGTGGATGGAAAGGCGTTAATGTTCCGTACCGTTGGCGTGCAGCCCGAATTGGTCTTCAGCCCGCTTAACCGGGTCATGGACGATATCGCCTATGGCGTGTACGTGCGGGTTTATAAACCGGAGAGTGCGGAATACCAAAAGTATCTCGATGAGCAGCGGGCCAAAGCGGAAAAGTTGAAACAGCAAGAGGCGAGAGTCATTGACCGCGTCGCTATACAAGACGAAGCATCTGAAGCGGCGCACCATTTGCAGGGTGAAAAGACCGCAACGGGCGGGCCGGTGAAGGGTAAATCGTACCGTCAAAGTGAACCAGAGGGGTGGTTCAGTTGGGATTTTAAAGTCCTGCCTGATCAGCCGATGACGCTGCTCATCACCTATTGGGGAAGTGACTCAGGCTGCGATTTCGCAGTGTCAGTGGATGGACATAAAATCACCGAAGAACGATTCATTGCGGAGTTTCCCTCGCAGTTCTTCAGCAAAGAATACCCGATTCCTCAGGAATGGACTCAAGGAAAAGAGAAAGCAACCGTTAAGATCGAGGCCATCCACGGTGCAATCTCTGGCAGGATCTTTGGTTGCGCGACGATGAAGCCTTAAGGCGGTTTCGGATAACTGAACCTTTCCGTGGCATGGACGCCACCTCCATGCCACGGATTCAGTATGGATTCAGGTTCCGAATAACTCTTCCCGCGCGGGAGCCAGTCCCAGCCGTTCAGCAGCGTGTAGGTAGAGCAACATGCCGGAGGAATACCAGTTGATGCCCGGGGTAGTCGCGCCGGAGATCGGGTGCAATCCTTGCGAGAAGCATTCTTCAGCGGAAGCATATGCTTGCAGCCATGAACCAAGGAGCAGGTAGAGATCCTTGCCTTTACCGTAATGGTCCATCCACATCATCGAACGTAGCGCGGTCAATGCATTCGACCAGCAGCCCCACGAGTTGGGCTGGCTGAACGAGCTGTCGAAACTCGGATCGGCCAGCGAGACCGATGGGAATGGATATGGCGTCCAGAATTCCGCTGGATTGCGCAAATACCGCTCGTAGATGCGGTCCGCCAAATCCTGGTCCAGCACATGCTCCTGAAAAAGGCGCGTGATATGGATGGTTCGGTATTTACGGAAATTTCCTTGCCGGTCCACGTCGTAAAAAAACTCGTCTTCGGGATCAAAACAATATGCATGGATGAGTTGCTTGATTTCGTTAGCCCGTTCACGCCATTGCCCGGCCCATTCCCGCCGCCCGAGGAGTTCGGCCATCTCCGCCAGCGCCATGCGCGAACCATACACATGCGCGGAGAGGTCGGGTGCGAGGAGCGGCATGAAGTCCAGATCGGGGCATATGCGCGCATCCGCGTGGGCGCACTGCCGTGGTATGCCGCCATCCATCACGCGCGGGCAGTTATCCAGGCCAGTGTCGAATTCACAAAACAGCTCCACGAGGCCGGTTCCACGGGTGTTGCGGTGCTGCATCAGCCACATGTCCCAGCGCGCGCATCCCTCGTAGGCGCGCGCAAGAAAGGCTTCATTTTGGGAGAGGCGGGCAGCCTCGAGGGCCGCCCGTGCAAATGAGGCTACTTCCTGGAGCTGGCCATAACACACGCCTCCTGTGTGCCTAATCATGTGCCAGGCGGATTCATAGGCGCTGTATCCATCAAGCACATAACACGGCAACTGGCCGTCCGGTTTCTGATATCGTAAAAAAAGGTCCACTTGGGCGACCGCCACATCCGCGCCTGCTCTGTCGTGGAGCGCCCAAAAAACGGCGTCCCATACATGTTCGAGCCATACACCCGCATATGTTTCACCGATCAAAAACACAGGTTTTTCACATCCCGGGAAGATACGCAGGTGATGGGTGCGTATGTGCTCGAGCGCACTCAGGTACCGTTCATGAATTTTTGCCGTTTCCATTGGTTTTGCCTTCATTCGCCACCTCATGTTAAACGATGTTTCACTCAATTACGCTTCGGTAGAAAACAGGGGTGTTGTTAATGCGCTCATACCGGTGTGCAGGGCGAGATGCAGGAATTCCCCTTCGGAAAGCGGCTCGCCTATATGCAAACATCCTTCGGAAACCGAAACAACTGTATCCCGTTGTGGCTCGCCATGGAGATCGCAAATGCGCGCGGTGAAGGTCGATGTATCGTATTTCATGCCGAGCCATTCACACGAAATAACGATATTTTCGGCATATGTGGCCGGTATGATGCGCCAGGCGTTGGGGCCGTCCGGCTTGACCGCCACCATGCCCTTCGCGCTGATGACCGAGGTCGATACCGCTTGATCCTGCGTATCCAGGTACAGGTAGTCGCGGCACGATACCAGGGTATGATGCTGGCCATTCACGATAGCCGAATAGGCGAGAATATCATCCTTTTTGAACGCCGCGAAGGAATTGCCCGGAAGCGTGATGGATTTACCATCCACCTCTATATTCCAGCTCTGCGTGTTGTTCAAGTTGCACCAGAGCATCAGCCCATTTTCATAGACAATGTGCAATTGCCTGCGTTTATACGCATCCGTTGCAATGGCGGCCGAAGTGTCCACGAGAGCGGAGCCATTGAAGTATTGAATCGACTGCACTGGAATCATGACATACCGTTGCTGTAAGGCTTGCATGATGTAGTACATTTTGAGCATGCCATCGAATCCCCACGACCCATCGAGGAATCCGATATGTCCATAAGCGATAGTGGCTGTGATGAAACGATTGCAGCCCTGGCTCGTTCGGCCCGCATCCCGCTGCCATGCGGGGGTATCCCCATAAAAGGTGTATGGCGAGCCTACGCCAAGGTCAGTCGATTTCGTGTGCATTTTCAATAAATCGAAATCGACCAGAGGCGGCGTCTGGTACCCTGAGAAATAAGGCGTAATCGTAGCGTAGCTGCCATCACAAATGCCTGCGTAGAACCAGTGGAAATTTCCTTCGCTGATAGCGGGGCCGCCATGCGCGATACTTTCGTTGATAAGCAGGTGGCAATAGGCGTCGAACTGGGTGCGGAATTTCGCCGCGCCAGGCGTGCGCGCGTCGTAATCCACGCGTTCCCAAGGCATCAATGCCGTATGCACATCGATGCACGATGCGTTTGTTCCATAACGTTCATGGACGATTTTAGCGATTCGCGCCTCGTACTCCATGGAGCGCAACGGTTTCATGGAATAGTTGCGCTCCCAAGCGTGCCGCCAGGTGTTATCTGGATTCAAGCAGACCGCGTCTTCACTCCAATAGGCATTCACGGGCGCAAAGTCGGAGTAATTCGAGTAAAGGCCGATGCGGTATCCGAGGCTTTTCACAAACGCGCAGTATTTCTGCAGCGGTTCCACGCCAATCGAAGGTGCGGGAGTATCCCGCAGCGTGAAGCTTTCCTCGTCTTCCCGCCACAGCTTTTCATGATGATTGGCGATATATTTATCAATGCCATACGCCTTGTATTTGCGCATGGTGGCATATGGGAAGGGATAGCTGTCATCGCCCAGATTGTTGATTAGGCATTCCCGTGCAATATCGGCGGTATCGCAGGGTGGATTTGGAATGTTCGGAAGCACTTCCTGGACATCCGTGCTGACGTTGATGAACAGCCGCTCGCGCAAGTTGTTCCGCTGCCCGTTAGTGGTTGGTTTATACCGCGCGCCGCCGATATATCCAATGGTGTCCGCTGCGGTGAGGTCGGGAGGGCCGAACAGTTCCGAAGCATCCGAGTTGTAGTAATCGAGCAGCGAAAGCAGAAAGAAAGGCTTGGTGTCGCCTTGCCCGTATACGATCAGCGGGAAGCGTTCCCACGAGTAGGTGAGATATGGCATGAATACGGTCTTCGCATTCGCGATGCCTTTTTCAAGTCCAATATCAAGCTGTGTCGCAAAGCCGCCCTCCGCGAAAATGTCGATGACGCACGATTTGCCCTTCACCTCCAACACATAACTGTATGGGATAACCGTTCCGCCTATAGCCACCTGCCAGTTATACCGCTGCGCATTGCCTTCCTGTTCTTGGCCCAGAAACTGCTTTTTTGCCAGATTGTCATTCAATGCGTATATGCTGCCGTTTACCTCGAACCGAACACCCCCCATATAGCACGGCTGGAAAGTTTTACCGTCAATCGAAACCGTAAGGTCGCTCAACATGCCGGTCGAAGGCGTATAGGCGAACGTGGGGGAGGGGCCGTTGTTCTCTTTAAACGTAGGCAGCAGGGTGTCGGGCGTCGTAGGCCATGTGGGTGCGGGCGGCTCGAAATCGAAGGTGAGCGCTCCGAATTGCATTTCGTAGAACGATAAGGCGTCCAGGTAAATGCTTTCAAATGCGGTGTTTGCGCATCCCGTGACCTCGATTCCCGCCAGCGCAACCGGCAAGCCCTCTTCTTCGGTCGTGACATCACCGATGGCTGCGTACAGCTTGGTCTTGCCATCAGGCGTGGTCATGGGCGCATGGAAGAGAAACCAATAATCAAAATCGTTGACGCCCATGTATAACCGGTACCGCTGGCCTTGTGCGCCCACCAGGATCAGGTTGACGATGACCCGGGTAGCGGTCGGCGGGTTGATATGCCGGCAATTGTTGCCACGCACCCACAGATTGGCCGCGGTATATGGAGTAGGAATCATGATGGGCTGCGGTGGTTCGAGAAGAAAACTGCTGGCGGATGATGTGCCCTTGTATGCCAATTTCGCCGTATATTCACCGAACAATTCCTCTTGCTTCGAACGGTATACGGACACTTCCGCACCGTCATAACACGTCACTTTCCAGCCGGATAGATCTTCAAAATTCACCAATTCCGGTTGTTCGGGCATGAATCGATTCGCCCAGTCCATTTCATAAGGCCGTACGCCAGTTACCGCGCCAGGTTCATCCGTGTTAAACACATTTCCATCCTTTGTTTCACTTGCTGTCACCCCAGTCGCGCAGCCCTGAGCGGATACCGCGCCGCCTATAACAAATGAGCCCGTGATAAGTGCAGACTGCTTTAAGAAATCACGCCGAGTCGGTTTTTGCATCTCGCATTCTCCAATGGCTAGTTGAATTCACCAAACAGTACATTTTCCTACGGCCTTCTTTTTCCCAAACAACCTGAATTGTCTTCACCAATGCGCCTTTTTTATCTTTTCACTGCGAGCGAAAAACAGGGCTTGACAAAAAGAATCGCCCGCAGTATTATCATGAACGCGCGATACTGAGCGCGCGTGATTTGTGAATTACTCGGAAAACTATAATGATGAAAAAAATCCCCGATGTCAAACGGAACGTCACCATGCAGGAAGTGGCCCGATTCGCAGGGGTGAGCCGAGCCACCGTTTCCCGCGTGCTCAGCGGCCAAGGCGCTCCCATCACCATCTCGGACTCCACGCGCCAATTGGTGTTGGACGCTGTCGAGAAGCTGGGATACCGGCCCAATCGTATCGCTCAAAGCCTGATGACCAAGAATACGCGGATCATTGGGGTGTCCATGGCCGCCTTCGCCACGCCGCCGGACGAAATCGACGAATGGCACGATTTGTATACGGCGACCTTGGGAAAGATTATCAGCGGTATTCAATCCGTAACGGTGAGGCGAAGCTATGATCTTCAGCTATTGGGCCGTAGCGAGACCGATGCCAAAGATGCACCCATCTGTGCGAATTCGCCGCTAGATTTCGTGGAGGGGGTGATCTACACCTCGCCTAATCCGGCTTATGATCTGTATACGCCAATCCTCGAAGAGGGCATTCCGCTGGTGATGATAGGCCCCAATCCCAGCACACATTCCGTTAGTACGGTCTCTGGCGACAACCAGGGGGCCATTTACGCGCTGACCGCCGCCTTGCTGAAACGGGGGCACCGCCGTATTGCCTTGGTATTGCCCCGAGGTTTGGCGAATCTGTTAAGCCAATTACGGGAGAAGGGATATCGTCTTGCGCATGAGGCATACGGCGTCCCTGTCGATTCAAAACTGATCTTGCCCCAAAACGAAGCCAGGTTTAACAATGCGTCCTGTTATGAAATTATAAGCGAAGAGGTCCGGGAGCTTCTCCTCACTTCACCCCGTCCTACCGCCTTTATCGTTGCGTGGGCGGACATGGTCATGAGAATTCTCCAAAACATCCAAAGCTTGGAATTGCGCTGCCCGGAAGACGTCGAGTTGGTTTCGTATGGCGATGAGCAAGGCTTCAACACGGCGGAGCCAAGCATCACCGCGCTAAATATTCGTCAGGCCTTGATGGGTGCAAAAGCAGCGGAATTGCTTTTCGAGGAGATAGAGGGCATGGCGGAGCCAGGCCGGGAGATTATCTGTTCTCCACGGCTTCGCGTCCGAGGTTCTTGCCCGCTCGGAGATGATTTTGAACCGTTGGCTGCTTGGGAAAACTTTGAACTGCAATCCAGCAGTACAGAAGGAGGTGAATCAAACAAAATATATATCCCTAAATATATCACACACTAAATATTGCCATCATGAACAATTGCTTGAAAGGCAACAGGAACAGAAGAGGAGGATTATTGATGATTGGTCATTCCAAAAGAGGCTTTACACTGATTGAGCTGCTGGTGGTGATAGCCATTATCGCCATTCTGGCGGCTATTTTGCTGCCCGCGCTGGCCCGTGCGCGGGAGGCCGCACGCCGTGCGAGCTGCGCAAGCAATCTCAAGCAATGGGGCATCATCTGCAAGATGTATTCCTCGGAAAACAAAAGCGGGCTGCTACCCGGCTCCAGCGCCTATAAGCCGGCAGGAATGTATTGGTCACAGGGAGTGAATGCAGGTGAGTTGTATCCGGACTACTGGAATGATCCCAGTATCGCACTTTGTCCTTCGGACTCTCGTGGCGATTGGGGCGGTATCGCTCGATGGGGTGGCGATTTCCCAGGCCTCGGCGATGAACCGATAGCGGATATTGTTGATAAAGTTTCCGACAATGGCAATTCGAGCCTGACGGAGACAGCGAAAATATGCCGGTTAACCATCCTATCCCACCCCTTCTCGTACATATACAATCCTTATGCGACCGCCACCGGGTCGCAGTGGCTCGAGTCCGTGATGGCGAGTGGCTTTGGCTCACAGTATTGGCGTGAACCGTATGGCTCCTATAGCGCGGCAACCCAGATCAAAACAATCGTGACGTCGAATCTATCGGCCGTAGGATGCCGGGATGAGTGGAACGGCATTTACGAATGGTACGACATGGGGCAAATTGATGTGCCAAGTGCGGTGATGAATCATCTGCCCGGCAAAGACCGTCGTGCGAAAGCAAGCGCCTGGGGCTGGGGCGATGATGATGGCAACCCGTTGCCTTCCGCCTATAAGCGGACCCGGGAAGGCGTCGAGCGATTCTTCATTACCGATATCAATAATCCGGCCAGCGGCGCCATGGGGCAGAGCATGCTGCCTATTATGTGGGACGCTTGGGCCACGGATTACAATATCGGTGTGGATGACACCGGATTTCATACGGATAGCGGAGTGGTGTATTTCAACCACGTCCCAGGCGGCAGCAATGCGCTCTTTATGGATGGGCATGTCGAGTTTTTCCGCTATGGCTCGAAATTCCCATGTATTTCCCCAGACCGGGTCGAGTCCAAGCCGCAATTAAGTTGTACCTTGTATCAGTATAGTGCGTTGGTGGGCGGGTATGGTTGATCCACGTAAAGGAGCATTCCTTTTCGGATTAAGGGCGAAGAAAGAGACAACTGGAGGAGTTACATAATGCGAACACGAATGATGGTAATGGCGTTGTTTGTCATGGCGCTTGCGATAGCGCCGAGCGCATCCGCGATAGTGTATGCGGATGCAAATCTGACGACGGGTGCGAATGACGGCTCGTCGTGGGAAAATGCGTACCAAGGAGCTGGCGCACTTGCTGCCGCAGTCTCACTGGGTTCGGGTGAAGACATCTGGGTGGCGGCGGGCACCTATTCCGCAACCATCGTCATGCAATCCGATGTTGCGATTTTGGGCGGTTTCACCAATGGCGGCACCCTCGAAACGCGTGATCCGGCGGCAAATGTATCCATCATTTCCGCTTCAGCGGAAGATGCCAAAGAAATGTGCGTGTATGGCGCTAGCCTGACGAATGCGTCCATCGACGGTTTCACCCTGCAAAACGCTGCTGGCCGTGGCCTCTATTTAAACGCTATGAACAGCACGAACTCGGTATCGAATCTGATCATCCAGAATTGTGTGGCTGGCGGTGGCGCAGGCATCTGGGTCGCTGGCAGTTCATTGACGATTAGCGATTGTGTTGTTACGGGGTGCCAGGGAAGCGATAACGGCGGCGGCGCGCTCATCACCTCGAGCACAGTGGTGATGGACGGATGCTCGTTCATCGGCAACTCCTCGACGGCTGGCGGTGGCGGCGCATTTGTCATGCAGGGCGCTACATTTCGCAACTGCACGTTCGATGCAAACACCTGCGCCTGGCTTGGCGCTGGCATTGCGTTCTGGAGTGCGGGCGGCCCATGGGAAGTGGAAGGCTGCACATTTAAGAACCATTCTTGGGATACAGGCGGCGCCATCTGCGCATGGGGCGGTGGCAATGCTACGGATACCCTGAATGTAAGTGACAGTTATTTCGAGAATAATGCAGGCTATAATGGCAGTGCGATTCTGATGAAGTCGGTGGCGGGCGGCTCAGTGGCAAACACCAAGTTCGTTGGAAACGCGGGAAATGATGTGCTCTGTATCCATGAAACCGATGTGGATTCTCATGTGCCAGTGACTAATTGCCTGTTTACAGGCAATACGGAGACAGGCTCGTGCCTTTTCAATTATGAGGCGGATGCGGGCGGCGGTACGGTGGATGTTGTTAACTGCACGTTTGCGGGGAATCCTGGCGTTGGTGGAGCCATCGTAGACAAAGCCGGCGCGATCACGAATGTGCTGAATACGGTCGCATGGGATAATAATCCAGGTGCGGGCCGCCGTGATTATGCCACGGATGCTGGCACTCCGACGTTGTACGTGAACTACTCGCTCTTCCAGGAATATCCTCCGGTCGAAGAACTCAATCCGAATCCCTTCATTGATGGCACAGGCAATCTCTTCGTAGCTCCGGAATTCGCGGATGCCGCAAATGATGATTACCGGCTGGCCTCTGGTTCTCCGGCCCTTGATACGGGCAATGCCTCCGATGCGCTGGTTCCGGCTGACGATTTGCTCGGTGCGGCTCGTCCTGGCACGGTGGCGGGCGTCTCCATGGGCGCGTATGAAGAAGCGGTTGAATCCGTTCTCGATCCCGAAGGCGACGAAGACGGCGATGGCCTGACCAATGGCGAAGAAGAAACCATCGGAACCAACCCGTATCTTGCGGATACGGATGAAGATACGTACTCCGATAAGCAGGAAGTTGATGCGAACACCGATCCGCTCGATCCGCTCGATTTCCCGGCTGCGGGCGAGTTGCCGGTGAACTCGGTCGCGGTGATGCTGCTGGCGTTGCTGTCGCTTTGCGGCGGCGTAGTGGCCTTGAAGAAAGGCGTATGCGCCAAATAATACTACGGTAGTGTATGTTGCGCGAAGGCCCGCCGTCTGGATTACGGTCGGCGGGCCTTTACTGAAATGACCAAACGTTCTAGCTCACCAGATGTTTCTAGAAAAAGATCGGCCCGATCAGTCCGATCCGCCTGATGAGGATATCACATGCCCTTTATCCATAGTATTGCATATAACCTGATTTGCTGCCGCAAATGCCTATTGCTGGCCTTTTTTGCTCCACTCGCCATGCTGCTGCTGGCTGCGGGGTGCAGCCCTGAGAAGAGTGAAGATCCCGTCGAGATTGTTTTCTGGCATGCCTGGAATGGCCACGAAGGCAAATTTATGAAAGAACTTATAGATGAATTCAATCGGACGCATCCGCATATCAAAGTGAAAGCTTCCAGCTTCGTCATCGGCGACAAGCTCATGGCGGCCATTGCTGGCGGCATTCCACCGGATGTCGCGACTATATGGGACTGGATGCTGCCTACGATGGGGGAAGCCGGATGCTTCATGCCGCTCAACAATTGGCTGGCGGAAAGCGGCATAACAAAAGAGGATTATTTGCCCCATATTTGGGAATGCGGGATGTTCTCTGATAAAAAGTACGGAGTTCCCACCACGCTTAACGTGACCATGTTATATTATAATAACAATCTGTTGCGAGAAGCGGGTCTTCCTCCGAACCAGGGTCCAAAGACGCTCGATGAACTCACGGAGTGGGGTGAAAAACTGTCTAAAACGGATGCAGACGGACGGATCTCCCGCATAGGATTCATGCCCAGCAGTCCCTTCATTTGGTTTTGGAATTTCGGCGGCGATATCTATGATCCCGTCGGGAAGCGGCTGTGTATTGATTCGCCTGCGAACCTGCGCGCGTTGGAATGGATGGAGTCCTTCTATCGAAAATACGGCATAGATAACTACAGAAGGTTTACCTCTACATTTGGCGAAAGCCAGAGCCCCAACAATCCTTTCTACAAAGGGAAGATTGCGATTTGGGAGGACGGCCAATGGCAAATGAGGTTTATCCAGGAATACGCGATTGATCTGGATTATGGCATTGCACCCATTCCCACAGTGATACCTGGACAGGAAAGCGTTACAATTTCGGGAAACAGTTTCTGGGCGATTCCAGTGGGATGCCCACACCCCGAGGAAGCCTGGACGTTTTTGCATTGGCTGATCAGCCCAGAACAATCCGCACGGTTCGCCGCGGCGCTGTACAATATACCGCCCATGGAAGAAGCGCTAAATCATCCCGCATATCAGGAATTAATGAAAACAAGGATGAAGGATTTTGTTGATTTGCTGCGTGCGGGCCGGACGCGGTATGTGCCTGCGCTTCCACTGGGACAGCAACTCACGGCCGAATGCAATCAGGTGTTGGAGCTGGTGTTTTCAGGCGCGATTACCCCGAAGGAAGGCCTGGCTACGCTCCAAAAGCGATTGCAGAAATCACTCGATAGAGCGTTGCTGGACGCCGAGTTGTATAAGGATTTACCATGACTAAACGCGAAAAACGCAACCTAATGACGGGGCTTCTGTTTATATCGCCGTGGCTCGTGGGGTTCCTCTGCTTTTCTGTATATCCCGTCATCATCGGTTTTTACTATTCGTTTTGCCGCTACAACATTATCCGGCCGCCACGCTGGATAGGGTTGCAAAATTATATCGAATTGTTTACGCAGGATCCCTATTTTTATAAATCGCTGTATAACACCTTTTTCATTACCGCCTTCGGATTGCCGCTGGGATTGGCCTTCGCATTTTTCCTCGCGGTGATGTTGAACGCAAAAGTAAAAGGCCAGTCTATTTTCCGCACCATATTTTATTTGCCCAGCATCGTGCCTGTTGTGGCGACCTCTATCTTGTGGGTGTGGATCTTGAATCCCGAATACGGCCTGATCAACGCCGTTCTGAGATGGTTCGGCCTGGACGGCCCGGGATGGCTGACCGATCCGTTCTGGTCGAAACCGGCCCTGATTCTGACAGGATTGTGGGGCGTCGGCGGCACCATGATCATTTTTCTGGCGGGACTGCAACAGACGCCCATCGAGCTATACGAAGCGGCGCTGGTCGATGGAGCGGGACGGCGCCACCAATTATGGCATATCACGATCCCTTCGATCAGCCCCCTGATCCTGTTCAATGTCATCATGGGCATTATTGGTTCATTCCAATATTTCACCCAGGTATTCATCATGACTGGCGGCGGAGCGGGCGACAAACAGGTCATCGCGGGAGGCCCAGAAGGTTCAACGCTTGTATATGCCCTATATCTGTACCAGCAGGCCTTCAACAATTTCTCCATGGGGTATGCGAGCGCCATGGCGTGGGTATTGTTCCTAATTATCGCGCTCATCGTCACCGCCACCATTCGAAGCAGTGTTTGGGTGCATTACGGAGAAGATTAATTCATGCCAAAAAATGATACATCAGGTATGCGAGTAACTACTACGGATAAATGCCTTGCGTATTTTTTCCTTCTGGCAGGCTCGTTCTTTTTCATAGCGCCTTTCTTCTGGCTGCTTGCTTCCTCCGTGAAGAGCACCGAGGAGATGTTTGTCTATCCTCCGCAATGGATTCCAAAAGTGTTCCATTGGGAAAACTACACTAACGCCATGATATTTATACCTTTTTGGAGTTATACAAAAAATACGCTGATTATTTGCGTATGGAATGTAATTGGAAACGTCTTGAGCGCCAGCTTGGTGGCGTATGGTTTTTCCCGCATTCGCTGGAAAGGCCGCGAGTTCTTTTTTTATCTGATGCTGGGCACCATGATTCTGCCGCCACAGGTGACGATGATTCCGGTCTTCATCATTTTCAGAACCATTCGCGCTATCGACACCTACATCCCGCTGATTCTGCCTTCATTTTTCGGCGCGCCATTTTTCGTATTCCTGTTACGCCAGTTTTTTCGAGGCATTCCGGAATCGCTCAGTGAGGCCGCCCGCATTGATGGCTGTTCTGAATTCCGTATCTTCTTCCGCCTGATCATTCCCTTGTCCGTGCCAGCCCTTGTGACCGTCGCGCTGTTCACGTTCATTGGCTCGTGGGTGGATTTCATGGGGCCGCTCATTTATTTGCAAAGTCCAGAGAAATTTACGCTGTCTCTTGGTTTGCAACAGTTTCAAGGCTCACATACGCTGGAATGGGGGATGCTAATGGCCGCAAGCGCCATGATGATGCTGCCCATTGTAGCGCTGTTTTTTGTGGCTCAAAAGGCCTTTATTCGTGGTATCGTTACAAGCGGACTTAAGGGATAAAGAAACCTTAAAAAATTCAGCTAGGTCTGAAAAGGAGGATATATGAAAATTGGTATTGTGGGATTTGATACCAGCCATAGTTTTGTGTTTCCCCAAAAACTGCGCGCCTTGGCCTCGGAAGAGCCTCGTTTTAAAGCGCTCGAGTTTCCCTATGGCTGGCAGGGTGATCCCAGCACCGCCGTACATCCTGAAATGCTCGAGTCTTTTTTGAAAGACATTGCCGCGGAAGGCATTGAGGCCATACAGGATTTAGATGAACTCGTTGAGTGTTGTGACGGTTTTTTGCTGGAGTGCGTCAATGGCGACACGCATCTCGAAGTGGCCCGGAAGCTGTTGCCTGCCAAAAAGCCCCTCTTCATCGACAAGCCTCTGGCCAACACCTATGAAGACGCGAAAGCCATTTCGGCTCTGGCAAAAGAATATGGAACGCCGGTATGGAGCGCTTCCTCCTTGCGTTTTGAACCCAATCTATTAGCCGCCCTTCAGCAGAGCAAAGACATACAGGGCGTAGACGCCTTCGGGCCTGCGGCGTATTACGAAAAAGGGCGAGGCATTGTTTATTATGGCATCCATACCGCTGAGATGATCTTTGCTATCATGGGGCCCGGGGTGGAAGCCGTGCAGACGTTATGGCATGAAAGCGGCGAAGTGGTCGCAGGCCGCTGGAAAGACGGGCGTATCGCTGTCATGCGCGGCGGGCGCAAGCAGGTGAACAGTTTTGGCGGTGTCATCCATGGAGAGAGCAGCATTCATTTCGCGGCCACAGGCGACTTCTATCAAGCGATGGCCCGAAAACTGGGCGGATTTTTCCTGGATGCTATTATCCCCGTTCCACTGGAAGAGTCGGTGGAAGTGATTGGATTCCTGGATGCGGCTGTCCGTTCTAGAGAGGCAGGCGGAAGTGTGATAGCCATAAAGTAGTGATTATATAATTCATTCTATTTCCTGTGCTCCTATTTATGCATTCTATGAAGAATGTGTAGTAGGAGCACAGACTTTATGAACGAACCCATTCCCGGCCATGGTTATTTTACCAAGCCGATAGCCTGGTCAAATGCGGGCAGCAGATTTCCACTGAATTCCTGATCAAACAGGTAGACGCCTTCGCGCACCATGCAGGCGATGGCGGTCAGATAGAACATCTCCACATCCCGTTTCATGCGGCCAAGGTCAGGATTGGGCGTCATGTCGGCCGTGATTGGCAGCATGTTGGCCACGTAGCTATTGAGGTTCGCGCCTACCTTCTCCAAATGCGCATGCGCCAGCGAGGCGTTTCTCGCCTTTGCTTCGCCGTCCAACGTGCAACGCGCGGTATTGGCGTAAACCATCGCGAGGTGGTAATCGCTGTAACAGTCGGTCAAAGCGCGCGTGGCCTTCGCCAACTCGTTTAACTGCCGGAGTTCGATGTTATCCGGCAGCTCGGTAAACGCCAGCCCCATCTCCTTTTCCGCGCGTGCGGCAATGGCCCGTTCTTCTAGCATGTCGAATCGGTCAACCCATTTGGCGAATGACACGTCTGTTATTTCCTGCAGGTCTTTCGGTTGGGTCGTATCGGGGATCATGAAGCCCTGTTTGGCAATGCTGTCGATAGTCGTCTGTTTGAACTCGTCGTGTCCGAGGCCGATGGCCGTCAGGCCATTCATATCAGCCGACCAGGGCTGGCCCGGCTTAGTCCAGCGATACATCGTGATGCTGTTATTAGTTGTAGGATTTACATTGAAGGCATTGGTAATCTTATATGTTTCGTCAATCGCATTGAATACGTAATTACCCGCTACTTCACCGTATTTTACACGGCACCAGTTGCGCATGTAGACGGCCGGGTCAAGGTCTTCGTGCCACAGGGCCACATCGACGCCCGTTACGAGGCTATCGCCGCCTACCGTGCTCATGCCAGGCAGGAGATATTTGTTGATCTTTTCCAGGTAAACAGGTAATTGCCAGCCAAGGTGGCTCATGCTCGACGAGATTGGTGATGCGATGGCTGGACCGCCAGCTTCAAACCACTTAAACATATAATACAGCGGCAGGCCGTGGCCCATGGCGGTCGAGTCGGGTGAGAACCAGCTCTGCACATCGAATCCCGGAGGAGAGGTCGCCATGAGCTGGATCATTTCCAGCCTATCCTTCAGGCCGTCGTACAGCAGGTCGAGCCCCACGCAAGGGCCGTCAGCGACTTTGCCGTCGATCAATTTAATCAAGTTACACGCACCCATGCCATAGATCATGAACCGAACATTGGGATTGATTTCACGAGCCGTATCCATCGCGAGATTGGTGTATTCGATAAATCGTTTATAATAGGGCCATTGCTCGCATTTCCCGCAGTGGCACTGCATCTCGCCGCCTTCATCTTGCATCTGGAACACGACCATCTGCGTTTCGGGGAAAAAGCCCATGAACTCGCGGACGGAATTGGCGACAAAACGCTTTGTTTCCGGGTGCGACGGGCAGAAGGTGTGGCTGTTTTCATCTAGTGGGCGCGCCAGTATGCCTGGGAATTTCTTCTCCATGATCTTGGCGCCTTCATACATGCCCGCATAGGTAAACTGCATGGTCAGTGGATTGATGCTGATGCGCTGGATAATGCCGTATTTGGCGTTTTTCTGCATCTGGGCGCGGTGCCATGCGATGGCTTCCTCGTTCGCCTTCACATCCATGCCAGCGCTTAATTCCGGGTAGTCGGGACAATTCAACAGGACTCTTGGCGCACCGCTAAGGTCGGCAATGTTCAGCCGCCAATGGCCGCAGGTTTCCGGCGGCATGGATTTCCACTGGTACATATGCCAGCCGCGATATCGCGCACGCGGCATAAACGCCTGGTCGATGCGAGGCACACCACGATGGGTCGTGCGTTCTTCGATCTCGAATGCGCCATACATGACGCCACGCGGCACTGGCGACGTGACGAATAGGAGTTGCGCGCCATCCTGAGATATAGGTGTAATATGGAAGCCATCTTCGTTGTAGGTATCAATAGTAACATCAAGCTTCGCTTGCTTCGCAAGTGAAGCCGCAAGCTTAAAATCTTGCGGCACACCCAGTACAATACAATTCTTGCCAATCAAATGCTTGGGAAGGATCTTCCCGTTCACGCTGGCCGATATAATCTCGACTTCACCAAGATGGTAGCCACGAATCGTGTCGCGCAATTCTTCCGCGCCGGCCATAATGGGCGAAGGCGCGTTTTCAGGAACCAGGATTGCGTCGACCTGCGTGTTCCAGATCGGCTGCGACATCAGCTCTTCCTCAGTAAAACGCAACACAAACGGTTTCAATGGACTTTTCAACATATTGGTGTCCACCACCACCATCGGCTCGCCATATTCAAAGGCGAACGCCGAAAACACGCCGAATGCGAGAAAAAGCGCTAATAGCATGATTGTCTTTTTCATGCGTGAATCCTCTATTTTGTTGCTGGCGCAAATGCCGGAAAGCATTGCATTCCCATCCCCGATTGTCACCATATGGAATTCTGCACCAAGCCATTCATTAGCGTATAAGATGCTAACATATAACGCTTGTTTCAAAATGGGAAAGGTTTGTATGATTTACCGATTAACGCGGAGGCGTAGAGAATGCATGGTTTCTTGGAGAGGTTTCTTGGAGAGGTTATTCTTCACCGCTCTTTTCCAGTGAAGCTCATTTATGCATGTGAGAAAAAAACCGAAAACAAAATCGGTAACATTTTACCCAAGCGGTTAAGAATGACCGGCGAGTGCGCCAACCGTTACATAAAATATGGCGCATCAATACCGTTGCGATGGAATAAACAAGGCCAAAATACATCAAATGCTGCTTCGGTTGGCTAAAGTGTTACCCAAAATGTTGTTTTCTTGCAAAAATCTCCTTTTGAATCCATCGTATATCAAGTAGTTGTATTCAGTTTATGTCGGCGTATCCCTTGGGTGGTGGGGCAAGCCCCACCCTACACCTTTTATTGTGTATTCGTTTAGGGTTTCAGTAATACTTTGATCGAGTCCGATGGATGCTCCACGGCGTGGAGCCCTTCTTCAAACGATTCCAGCGGCAGATGATGGGTGATGATTGGCTCGATGGCGATTAAGCCCCGCTCCAGATAGCTGATAGCCGTCGGGAACGTATATGGCGCGAGATGCGCTCCGCGAATATCGAGTTCCTTGCCATCCCCAATGATGGTCCAGTCCACCTTCGAGGATTCCCGCATCACGCTGAATTCGACAAACACCCCCAGCTTGCGCAGCATATGCAGCGAAGGCGTTATCGCTTCCGCGTTTTCCCGTCGCTTCGATCAGCACATCGCAACCGTATCCGTCTGTCAGCGCCAATACTTCCTTCACCACATCATGTTTGCCCGGATTCATCACTACATCCGCGCCGAATTGCTTAGCCAGCGCCAGCCGCGAATCGATCAGATCCAGCGCGATCAGTAATCCAGGGTTTTTCAGCCGTTCCGCCGCCACCATGCACAGGCCAAGCGTGCCGCAGCCCACTTGCACCACCACATCGCCTAACTTAATAGTGCCACGCTCGACGGCATGCAGTGCGCAGCCCAACGGTTCGATGAGCGCGGCCTGCTTCTCGGAAATGGTCTCCGGAACCTTGTAGATGCGCGATGCGGCAGGCAGGATCATATATTCCGCCATCCCGCCCTGTACGGCTTGTTTGAAGCCGAACACCTGGGCCTTGATGCACATCCAATACCAGCCCCGGCGGCAGTACATGCACGATTCACAAGGAACCACCTGTTCCGCCACAATCGAATCGCCCACCGCCACCTGGTGTTTCTCCGCCGCCCCTGAACCTAGCGCCGCCACGTAGCCGGTAAACTCATGCCCTGGCGTCACCGGCGGCTCCACATACGGCTTGCGGTGTGCATCGCCCCAAAACAACGGCGCGCCTGTGTAGCACTTTATATCGCTCGCGCATACCCCGCAATCACGCACCCGCATCAATACCTCGCCAGGCCCCGGCTGCGGAACGGGCTTCTCTTCGAGCCGGTAGTCCCGCACCCCATGGCAAACCACCGCGCGCATTGTCTTCGGCACATCACCCATGGCTTACTTCTCCTTCCCCAATAAAAATCCACCCATAGACAATAACATACAGGAAGATAAAGTTTATATAGCAATGTACTATTACAACAATAAATCACATTTGCTAAACGGTTTCTAAAAGGAAAAGCGCTTTTTGCGGGTTCTTTTCAGTGCGCATGACGTTGCCGGAGGCATTCCGCTAAGGCGATGGCGGCGCTCGTGGAGGCGTTCAAGGAGGTGATGGGGCCTGACAACGGGATGCGCAAGTGGAAGTCGCATTTCTCGTTGATAAGGCGGCGGATGCCTTTGCCTTCGTTGCCGATCACGAGGGCGATACGCCCTGTCAGATCAGCTTCCCAAAGCAGTTGCGGGGCGTCCGCATCCAAAGCCGCCACCCAAAAACCGGCTTTTTTGAGCTGTTCCAAGCCTTTGGCGAGATTAGGCGCTTGAACCATGTCGATATATTCCATGGCGCCCGCCGCACTTTTCATGGCGGCGGGGGAGATGGGGGCGGTGCGGTGTTTCCCAAAGATAACCCCGCACGCGCCGCATGCCGCCGCAGAGCGGACAATCGCGCCGAAATTGTGCGGATCTTCAATTTCGTCTAGGACAGCCGCGACCGCATTTGGCTGTTCCAAGCGTTCCAGCCAATCACCGATATCGAGCACCGGCAGCGGTTCTGCTTCGAGCACCACGCCTTGATGCACCGTGTCCGGGAGCAGGCGGTCAAGATCCTGCCGGGAGCACTCGATAACGGAGATTTGCGAAGCGGCGCGCAGGATATCTTCAATGCCCCTCGCACCTGCGAGGACATAGAGCTTATGGGCTGCCCGTTTCTGGGCGCGCAAACACTCCAATACCGGAATACGGCCTGCTACGTGTTCCATCATGGCTCCGAAGCGCCCGTATCGGTTTGCTCTATCGCTTCGGTGATTTTGTTCCGCCGCAATTCAAGGATGTTATTGCTTGGCAGGCGTTCATCCAGCCCGCCGCCTGCATTTTCCTTGATGATGCGGTCCAGAATATTCACGGCTTCTTGTTCTTTGTCCAATTTTTCCTTGGCTTTCGCCAATCGGTACAGGTTAAACCAATAATTGGCTCCATCGGGATACAAGGTTATGGCGTCCGTCAGAACACTCTCCGCTTTTTCAAAACGGAAGGTCGCTTGCAGAAAACCGCCTAACCGGCTTAATCCGGCCTCATTAAAGCCGCCTCGAGCGGAGTCCGCCGCAGGATTTGCAAGAAACTTTTGATGCATGAACTCGATGCCGGAATCCGTGAGCAGCCAGCCCAGCGCCACCAGAATCACGGCGATAAAGATCCATATTAATCTGCTAAAACGCATGTTTTATTCCTACATGCCTACTGTTTCCAATATGCGCCGGAAAAAAGGAGCGAATACGGGAACATCAAAATAAGTTGTAGCCGCGCCGAATACCACAAGGAAGATAATCGCAATTACGAGCCTTCGAAACAAGGTTTTAAGCCGGTAGCGCAGCCGGAGAGGCGGCGGCGGGCTTGTTTGGGCATGCACCACCCGGTCCGCGAATGCGGCGAATTTGTCCGCGCAGGCGGCGCTGCAAAACAGATTATGCCGCGTATCCCGCACCGCGCCATGCTCAGGGACCGGCCCGCCGCACATGGCGCACTGGCCAATGACCAGATCGTCAATAGCAGGTTTTCGTTCGTTTGGCATTACATAAACCTTCTCGAGAAGCGGCGCTTCACTCGGCCTTTGGAACCGCTAAAGCCGTATCCAGCGCTCTGGTTCGCACTTCTTCACCCAGGCGCTCCACGAATGTATCGAGCGACAAACTGCCGAGATCTCCATGGCGGCGATGGCGGACCGCCACGGTTCTGTTCTCGCGCTCGCGTTCGCCTACAACAAGCATATAAGGAATCTGCTGGGTCTGGGCGTTGCGGATCTTGTACTTCATTGTCTCGGTGCTATCGTCCACCTCGACGCGGAAACCACGGGCGAAGAGCGCGCCATTGACTTCCTTGGCGTAGTCTTCGAACGCGGAGGCTACCGGAATGACCACCGCTTGCACGGGAGCCAGCCACGTGGGGAATGCGCCCGCGAAATGCTCGATTAAGATGCCAAGAAACCGTTCAATCGCGCCGTAAATGACGCGATGAATCATTACGGGCCGGTGGGCATTGCCATCGGGGCCGGTGTATTCAAGATCAAATTTTTCTGGCATGGCGAAATCAAGCTGGATCGTGGCGCACTGCCAAGAACGTTTCAGTGAATCGCGGACATGGAAATCGATCTTGGGCCCGTAAAACGCGCCGTCGCCTTCATTAATCTTGAATGCCATTCCTTTGGCTTCGAGGGCGCTTTTCAGGCTGGATGTGGCGGTTTCCCACATCTCGTCGCTGCCGATGGACTTCTCGGGCCGCGTACTTAACTCGACCGCATATTCGAGGCCGAATAAAGAGTATACGGTGTCCACGAAATCGATGACCCCGATAACCTCTTTCTGGATCTGTTCGGGTGTCATGAAGATATGCGCGTCGTCCTGCGTGAACATGCGCACGCGGGTCAGGCCGTGCAATACGCCCGATTTCTCATGCCGGTGCACCGTTCCCAACTCGGCCATGCGCATGGGCAGATCGCGATAGCTTCGCTTGGCGGTTTTATAAATAAGCATGCCGCCGGGGCAGTTCATGGGCTTAACGGCGTAATCACGCTCATCGATCTGCGTGAAGTACATGTTCTCTTTATAATGGTCCCAGTGGCCCGACTGCTCCCAAAGGCCCCGGTCGAGGATGATGGGCGTGCGTACTTGGCCATACCCCCGTTTGCGGTGCTCTTCGTGCCAAAAATCGAGCAGGGAGTTCAATACGATCATCCCCTTCGGGTGGAAGAAGGGGAAGCCTGGGCCTGCGGTATGGAAGCTGAACAGGTCCAACTGGCGGCCCAAGCGGCGGTGGTCACGCTTTTCCGCTTCCGCGCGTAGCGCCAGGTATTCATCCAGTTGTTTCTTATTCGGAAACGCCGTGCCATAGATGCGCTGGAGCATGGGGCGTTTCTCGTCTCCCCGCCAATATGCGCCCGCCACGCTCAAGAGCTTGAACGCCTTGATGCGGCCCGTCGAAGGCAGATGCGGCCCGCGGCATAGATCCGTGAAATCGCCGTTATCATAATAGGTGATCGCGCCGTCCTCGAGCCCCTCGATCAGCTCCACCTTATAGATATCGCCTTGCGCGCGGAAATGATTAAGCGCTTCCGCCTTCGATACTTCACGGCGTACGAAAGGGGCGTCCGCTTTTACGAGGGCCGCCATTTCCGCCTCGATGGCCGGAAAGTCCTCTTCGGTCAGTGGCGGATCCGCGTCGATATCATAATAAAAACCATCTTCGATGGAAGGTCCAATCGCGAGCTTCGTGTTGGGGCGCACCTTCATGATCGCGGATGCCATAAGGTGGGCGGCGCTATGCCGGAACACGTCTTGTCCTTCCCGCGTGTCGAACGTCAGAATCTCCACGGTGTCGCCATCATTGAGCGTAGTGGCCAGGCCTGCCACCGCGCCATTGATGCGCGCGCCCATGGCGGCTTCGGCCAAACGGCGGCCGATGCCCGACGCTAAATCCAGCGCCGAACTTCCTTCGGATAATTCCTTTTTCGATCCATCGGGTAATTGGACAAATATCATGCTCATACAACCACCTATTTCTGGCCGTCCCAGGCATCTCCCCATACAAGAGATCGGAAACGGCGCTGTTCTTAACCAAAAGAGAACGCTAATATTGCCACGAACATCAATGCGAACACAATTCGTTTGCTTTTCATTCTCATACTTTAATCGGTACAATGCGCATATGGCCCCTTTACCGGAGGCCAGAGTCTAGGAATCAAATGCATATTCACGGTTTTTGGGGTGGATATATCAAAGGATGCGAGATGCAAATTCCGAATAGCCCGGATTTCTGTTTTGCCATCGAGGCCGCCGCACAGGCAGGAAAACTCGCCCGGCTCATCCAACAGGAAATAGCCAGTCCGGCGATGGTCAAAGAAGACCGTTCTCCCGTGACGGTCGCCGATTTCGCAGTGCAAGCGCTTATCGGAGTGTTTTTGGAAGAATATGATTCAAGCTCGGTGCTCGTGGCGGAAGAGAATGCGGCGGCATTGCGCCAGCCGGATGCCCGGAACATGCTGGAGCGGGTGGCCGCATTCGTACGCCGTTTCCGCGCGGACGCCACGCCGGAGCGGATTTGCCGATGGATCGACCGGGGCAATGGGGAACCAGCCGGGGCTTATTGGGTATTGGATCCCATAGATGGAACCAAAGGCTTTCTACGCGGCGAACAATATGCCGTCGCTCTGGCGCGCATCGAGCAAGCAAAGGTTCGCCTGGGCGTTCTGGCTTGCCCAAATTTGGCCGATCCCCGCTCGTGCCAAATGGGCGGTCCAGGCTCCCTTGTCGCGGCGTTTCGTGGCGGAGGGACATGGCTGCGTGGCATGGAGGGCGGTGTTTTTGAACAATTACATGTGTCAGGCCGTGGAGAACCAGCGGAGGCGCGAGTCTTGCGTTCCGCTGAGGCCGCCCATACTAATGTCAGCCGTCTCGACCGCATCTTGGCGCACATGGGCGTGGCCGCCGAACCGGTGCGGATGGACAGCCAGGCCAAATATGCGGTGATGGCGGCCGGAAGCGGCGAACTGCTATTCCGATTGCTGTCGAGCCGCCAGCCGGATTACCGCGAGCGGATTTGGGATCAAGCGGCTGGCTCCTTGGTGGTCGAGGAGGCTGGTGGCCGGATAACCGACCTCGGCGGCGCGCCGCTGGATTTCTCCGCAGGCCGCATGCTTGAACGGAACCGGGGCGTGCTGGCTTCCAATGGCAAGCTACATGAATACGCTTTACAGGCATTAACAGAGGTGGAATGAATTTCACCGGAAAAATACATTGTAAATTTAAAAACGCAAGCCAGCAAGCCAATTCTGTTTAGCTGCCATAAAAGGCGCAAGAAACGTAAAGGAAATCCTTTTCTTGAGCCTCTTGTGCTCTCTGAGGCCACAGCTTCACTAAATATATGAGTTTGAGCGATTGGCATCGCAAGTTATGCTTGAAGATGGGGGATATGCCCCCATACGCGTTGGGCCATTTTGCGGACTGGATAGACTTTGAATACATCAGACACACAGCCCCGGGCCATATCTTTCTGGCCGATATTTTGCATCGCCGCCATGTTCCTGTGGCTGGCTCCGCTCTATTGGAAGCATGTCGAGCTGAGCAAAGAAATGCCTATCAAGTCCTATGAAAACAGCGAGTTGTACCAATATGTCTATCCCATGTTTCACTACGCATATGGCCGGGTCCGGGAGGCGGAGCTTCCCTTGTGGAATCCTCGCCAACTCTGCGGCGCTCCCCTGTATACGGATCCCCGCGTCGGATTGTTTCAACCGCTGAACGCGCCTTTCTTGTTTCTTTCCACCGAACGCGCAATGGCCGTACATCCATTCTTATGCCTGTTTTTTATGGGGCTAGGCTGCGCGCTACTCGCCCTCTCTTTCGGATCAGGATACGCACCCGCCTTTCTAGCGGGAATTGTATACGCGTTTTGTGGCGCTTCCGCCTCCGCTATGTCCCAGCCGTCGCTTGCGGATGCGTTGGCGTGGGCGCCCTTCTGTTTCTTGGGCCTCCGTGTCTACCTGATGACTTGGAAATGGAGATACGCCTGTCTATCTGGCGTTACAGGCGGCCTTTTCATTTTATCGGGAGCGGCAAGCATCATTGCCGCCATGCTGCTTCTTCTCATACCGATGGCGCTATTGGGCCTGTTGCTGCCGGAACAGGGTGAACGGCCGCCGAGCTTTTCCCGTGCGGTGGCGGGGCTTGCCGCTGCAGCCCTATTCTCCCTGGGGCTTTCCGCCGTACAATGGCTGCCGGCTATATGGTGGATTGCTGGCTTGGAGCAGCCCTGGGATTTCCTATGGAGGCTAGACCTCGATACGCAAGCGCCTTCCGGGTTGCGCGCGATGGCATTACAGCTCATTATGTGCCAGTCTGGCGCTTTGCCTCGCATGGGGTATGTGGGCATCATCACCCTCTTTTTCCTTCTGGCGGCTTGTTTTCATTGGCCGCAGCGCCGGAATGTCGTTATTCTCTTTGTATGTCTTGCCGGATGTGCTGGATTATATCTGTCTGGCGCATCCATCCTGCCCTCGGTGTATCCGCGGGAAGCCATGCTCTTTCCCATGTCGCTCTGTGCGGCGTTGCTGGCGGCCATCGGCGCGGACCGGCTTACAGTGCGCCCGCAAGACCCTCGAGTTCCCACCGCTTGGCTGCCTGGCCTCGCAATGTTGTTTTTAGCGGGGTTGCTATTCTGGATATCCGCGGACCAAGCTCGAGGTTATATTATCGTTTTTTTATGTATTTTATTTCCCATGCTGCTGGTCCGGCATCGATGGTTTCTTACATTTTGCGCGGCGGCGTTGGCGATATTTCTTTTCTTCGATCTCACTATCGCGAACGTCAACGCATACCGCCACCCCTTCTCCGATGCGCCTGGCTGTTATCAGCGATATAGCTCCGCCATACAAGAAGCGGTTGATTTATCCGCCGGAGGAAGGGTTCTCCTTTCACCAGGGCCATTGGATACCGGTATGCCAGGCAATCTGGGCATGCTTTCGCCCCTGATGGCGGTGGGGGGGGCGCATCTTCCGTTGACCCAAGAGCAAGCGGTCTGGTGGGAGCGCTTGGGCCAGTCCAGCGCGGCATCTTTTCAAGCAACGGCAAGCAATGTGCTGCCGGAAGCGGAAATGCCAAATCTGCTCAATTACATGGCGGCCCGTGTCATCATGGCCACTTCGGAAGGACCGTTATATACTGGCGAATGGCGAGGCCAGGGGCCTCGCTTGCATCTTACGCACGCCCCGGGGAATATCCGAATTTTCCTTAACGAGAGCGCCATGCCACGCGCCTATTGGGTTCCGGCATGGCGGGCGGGATACACGAGCGCCGCCGCCGCTGATCTGCTTGGTGATGTGAACTTTAACCGGGATTACGAATGCTTGCTGGATAGTGCGCCGAATTCGTTTTCAAACGCATCGACCGCAGGGCCGCTTCCTAGCCGAAATCAGGCTGCATGCGCCATAGAGGAGATTTCTCCTGAAAAAATCATTCTACGCGTAGACGCCCCCACGGCGGGGGTGGCCGTTTTGCTGGATTCATACGCCCCAGGATGGCGCGCCACGCTAGATGGCCAGCCAGCCGAAATACTCCGGGCAAATGGCCTTTTTCGTGGCGTCGCTTGTCCGGAAGGAACGCATGAAATCGTCATGGCATATCGTCCTCGAGTGCTTTACGCCGGCGCCGGTGTGGCTGCGCTCGCGATTCTTGCTCTCGCGCTCAGCTTTCCTCTTCATCGATGGATGCCCTGATAAGAGGGGCAGCCATGCTTCGCGGCATATTCCCCGGATTCTAACGAATAGTAAACGCTTCGCTTGCCCAATCATTGCAATAGTGATGTAAAAAGACGGTTCTCGGACAATTTGCGCTGCAATAGCCGTTTTTGCTAAACTACATAGCTTTTGATATTGTCGTCGATTTGCACTGCCTATATGCTTTTCCGCACCGGCCGCAGGCGCATGGAATGCGCCCAAGGCGGCAAACCAGGCCCTCGAAGGAGTGTTTTTTACATGATTCGTATCGACCACATCCGCAATGTGGCCATCATCGCCCACATCGATCATGGCAAGACTACCTTGATCGACAGCATTTTCCGCGAGGCGCACACGTTCCGCAACAATGCGCGCGTATCTGATCGCATCATGGATAGCAACGAACTCGAACGCGAACGCGGCATCACCATTCGGTCAAAGCATTGCACCGTCGAGTGGAAAGGCTACCGCATTAACATCATTGATACGCCGGGCCACGCCGATTTTTCGGGCGAAGTCGAGCGTATCTTGTCCATGGTGGACTCCGTATTGCTGTTGGTGGACGCCAACGAGGGGCCCATGCCCCAAACGCGGTATGTGCTCATGCGCGCCCTGCGGCTAGGCTTGCGCCCCATCGTGGTCATCAATAAAGCAGACAGGCCCAACGCCAATCCCGCGTCCGCTCTGGACAAGACCTTCGATCTCTTTGTGGAATTAGGCGCCACGGATACGCAGTGTGATTTCGCCGTGCTATATGGCTCAGGGCTTCATGGCTGGCTGGTGCGTGATCTCGATACGGAACCGCATGAAGGCATGGATGCCCTCTTCGAAACCATTGTCTCCCATGTGCCCGCGCCTACAGGCGACAGCGAAGCGCCATTTCTCATGCAAGTGAGTACGCTGGGCTGGCGTGACCATATCGGGCGCACAGGCACGGGGCGGGTGCTGCAAGGCCGTTTGCACCCCGGTGATCGCATCAATCGCACTAACACGCGATGGCTCCATCCCGCCCGCCACATGGCGCAATCGCCCATGAATGATGAGTGGGAAGTCGTGGGCGTGGATAACGAAAAAGTAGTGTATCTGTGGGCGACTCGAGGGCTGGACAGCGTAGTGGTGGACGAAGTTTCCGCAGGCGACATTGTCACCATTTCTGGCCCAAAGGAATTGGCCATTGGCGATACCATTGCCGCTCCTGAACTGGAAAATGCAGCGCTGCCGCCCCTTGAAATCGAGGAGCCTACCGTATCCATGCTGTTCTGCGTGAACAATGGCCCCTTCGCGGGCCGTGAGGGCGACGCTGTAACCCTGCGTCAAATCAAGACGCGCCTTGAACGCGAACTGCGCATTAACGTGGCCTTGCGTGTGGAAGATGTCGGGCGCAGTGATGGCGTGAAAGTTTCCGGGCGTGGAGAGTTGCATTTAGCTATTCTGATTGAAGAAATTCGCCGCGAAGGAATGGAGCTGTGCGTGTCCGCGCCTGAAGTCATTACGCACCGGGATGAACAAGGGCGCTTGATGGAGCCCATGGAAGATCTGGCGATTGATGTCCCGATGGAGCACCAAGGCGTTGTGATCGAGAAAGTGTCGCTCCGCAAAGGCGAATTGAAGCATATGCACAACGAAGGCCGTGGCATGGTGCGCCTGGAATTCCGAATCCCCACCCGGGGGCTTATCGGCTACCGCAACGAATTTCTAACCGATACGCGCGGTTTAGGGATCATGTCGGCGCGTTATGTGGGGTATGGCCCTTGGGCTGGCGATGTATTTACCCGTGGGCGCGGCTCTATGATCAGTGTCGAATCTGGCGACGCCACTTCATACAGTATCGAGAATCTCCAACAGCGCGGCACCTTGTTTATCACGCCTATGGACCCGATTTATGAAGGCATGATTGTGGGCGAGAATTCCCGGCCAGGCGATTTGCCCTGCAATCCCACTAAACGCAAAGCCCTTACAAACCATCGCGCCGCAGGCAGAGATCACTCTGAAGGGCTCGATGTGCCCCGCACGCTTACGCTCGATACGGCTCTCGAATGGATCGCATCCGATGAGCTGGTGGAAGTGACCCCCAAATCGATTCGCGTACGCAAAGCCCTGATGGCCCTTGAAGACCGTAAGCGGGAAGATAAGCGCCGGGCAGGCTGAAAAGCAGCCCGCAGATAGGATAAAGTTGGACTGCCAGAGGGGAGTCTTCTTCATGGAGAAGATTCCCATTTATTTTTTGTGCCGGAATATGCGAACGAAACAGAACACGTTAAGCGCAATGATGAGCCCCCACACGATGGCCATATAGATCCATGAACCAAGCGTCATCTCCATGGCTATTCCGCCTTCCCGTTTTTGCTGTCATCGAAGAATTTTGGATGAGTCCGCCAGGCCTGCCAAACACCCCACACAAGAAACGCCGCAACGCCCAGAATGATGGCCCGGCCAAGCCAGTGATACGGAACATCAGCTTCAGCGATTTTCATCATGAATAATTTGCCATAGAAGGTATTGGCCAAGGCGTCTTCGTTGTGCATGTTCGCCAGTGGGCTAATCACGGTGAACCAGGCGAGCAAGGCTAATAAAAACAATGGCGTTAGAAAACGCATGACATGACAGAAAGGCTTCGGGATGCGCAAGTCCGCTCCTAGGTGCATTTCTACCCAGCCTTTATCAAGCCCATATATCCAGATAAACACGACTACTTCTATGGCCGCGAAGACCACAAGGAAGAACGTGCCCGCCCAGTCATCAAGCTCATCGAGCACGCCATGGTGAAAGAATAAAATTACTGGCTGGCAAAGTATAAAGGCCACTGCGGTTATCCATAGGACCAATCGATTGTGGTCTAGATTTAACTCGTCTCGCAAGAATAGCAGCATGGGTGTAAACATGGCGACGCTCGAGGTCAAGCCCGCAAGAAAGAGTAGAATGAACCAGATTGTTCCGAAAAACCGTCCGCCCCACATCTCCTGAAAAATGACGGGCAGGGTTTGAAAGCCCATATCTGCGAAACTGCCTTTGTGGATGATCTCGCCAAATTCGCCGACGCCGAAGAACACCGCCGCCGCCGGAATAATGATCGTGCCGCCCAAGATCACCTCGACAAATTCATTTGTCGCACAAGCCGCCAAACCGTTTAATGTGAGATCATCTTCATCCCGTAAAATGCTGGCATAGGTATGGAGCATGCCAAGGCCTACGCTGAGTGTGAGGAAAATTTGTCCCGTCGCATCCATCCACATTGCAGGATTCTTCAGCATCGACCAATCGATCACCCAAATCTGCGCCAACCCCCTCGAAACGGTTTGTTCGCCCGAGCCTTGGAGCGTCAAGACGCGTGCTGCCAGCACTATCCCCAGCAGAACCAGCGCGGGCATGGCGTATTTCGACAGGACTTCAATCCCTTTTTCGATTCCTCGGGAAAACACGAAAATGTTGGCCGCGAAGGTAATTAAAAAGAACATATAGGCGGCTGGCGAAAAAGACAGAACGCCTTCGCCAATGCCCAGATAGGTAGTGAATACTTCACTCATCTGGGTGCGCGAGGTCTGGCCCCAATAGGAGCCTGTGGCGGTCTTCCAAGCATATCCCAGCGCCCACGATTCAATGTATATGTAATACAATGCGATGATAAATGGGAGCAAAACGCCGAAAATGCCCAGGTATTTCGATACGGGGTGTTTCCATAATCGATGGAACATGCCCGGCGTGCTGCCGTGGCCATACCGCCCGCCATGGCGTCCTATGGTCCATTCCATCCACATTAATGGTATGCCAAGCAAGACAAACGATATCAGATACGGCACCAAGAATGCGCCGCCATATGGAGCGGCTTTACCGGGAAAACGCAGGAAATTCCCTAAACCCACGGCATTGCCCGCCATGGCCATCACCAGGCCAAAGCGCGTAGCCCACCGATCCATGCGAATGCCATTGCTCCGATCAGCCATCAAATCCCCCCCTTGGGCTTTTGGCGAAGCTATCATATGAAAGCGAAAAAAAGTATAGCGTGGGGGAGTCGAAGGTTCAATTCTTGGTGAGGTTATCAGACGCGTAGCATGGGCGGGACGCACATGCTACGCTGCTTATTGACTGAATCAACAAGCTTTTCGCAACACGTCGCCAATGCGCTCATGGATGACCAAGCTGGCTTTATCGTCATACGGCGTCTCGGATTGATTAATGAGAATCAATTGCTTTCCCCGGTAATAATTGACCAATCCCGCCGCCGGATAAACCGATAGGGAAGTGCCTCCCACCATCATCACATCCGCATGCGAAATAGCATCGACGGATTGCGACAAAATATCCTCCCGTAGCGGTTCTTCATACAAGACGACATCCGGCTTAATAATTCCCCGGCATTTCGTGCATCTTGGGATAGCGCCTTCAAAATCAATGACATAATCGAGATCATATTTCGCGCCGCAATCCATGCAGTAATTCCGATAAACGGAGCCATGCAGTTCCAAAACGCGCTTGCTTCCTGCTAACTGGTGAAGTCCATCGATATTTTGGGTAATGATCGACTTCAGTTTTCCCCGCTTTTCTAATTCCGCTAACGCCTGATGCGCATGGTTCGGTTTTGCATGGGGGTACAACATGGTTTCTCTGTAAAAACGGTAGAATTCCTCCGTATGCTTCATGAAAAACGTATGGCTGAGCATGGCTTCCGGTGGATAGCCGTATTCGTGCTGGACCTTATAGATGCCTTTTTCACTACGGAAATCGGGAATATCGCTTTCCGTGGATACCCCAGCTCCTCCTAGAAACACCATGTTTTGGCAGCCTTCAATAATTTCCCTTAATTTGTCCAAGAGCACAGCGGAATCTCCTTATACATCCAGGCGCATCTGGCTTCAGAATCGAATTTCATATCCCACACAGAGATGAGGTTCGAGCGGCGGTCGCGTGATGATTTCATACTGTTCTTGTACATGCGGCCATTGTTCCGGCAGGCAGACGCCGTACAGATACTCAATGCCCACCACTTTCGGGTCGAGGCATTCCGCTACGGGTGCAGGAGCCTTCATCCGGAACCGGTAATGGCGGCCAATTTCCTTCAATCCCATGCGGGCGTAATAGCGCTGGGCCTTGCGATCTTGCGACCAGTATTCGAGGCGGTGAATGCCCTTTTTCAAGGCGTCTTCTATCGTGGCGTGGATGAGGATCTGGCCAATGCGGTGGCCCGCATATTCGGGCAGGCGGCCAAATTCCAGGACATAGCCGCCCCGGCTGTCCCGCTGAAAACATACTTCACCTGGCTCATTTTCATACTGCGTGTCCGTGAGGCCAATGATGCGCCCTTCACCGAGCGCCACAAGCTTGGTGGATGCATAGCCCTCGTATAGAGGACGCTCCTGGATGGTGTAGTTCCATGCATGGGATATGCTCAAAATAATGGCATGCACGCGCATCCATTCCGCCTCGTCCTCGGGTCGGTATTCCCGGATCTCTATGTCCACTTGTTGTGTTCCTCTTTCATGGGGGCCCTTAAGGCCCAAGCCGGTCACCAGGCTTCAGCTTATGCAATGGCGAAGGCCATGTCCAGTTTAACGCGCCCTGCAATGCGGCCTGCCTGATTTGCAGCGCGCCTTCTCCGGTGGCGATGAACACGTGGGATTCGGCGGCCAGTACGGTTCCCGGCGGGGCGTCACAAGGCTCCTCGTCGTAACATGCCGACCATACATGGACAATATGCCGCCCGTGGCGGAATCGCGCCGGCGAGAAGGGGCAACACGCCCGAATCAGGGCCTCAATGCGCCGTGCGGGCCAAGACCAGTCGATGAGCATTTCTTCTTCGGACAGATTCTTATCATAAGTCGCCTCGGCAGGATCTTGCGGCGCGCCCCGCAGGCCCTCTCGCTCGATGCGCTCTATCACATCCAGGACATTCCTGCGTGCGAGGCTGTTGCATTTCATAAAAACTGAACCTCCCGTGTCCTCGGGGGCGAGCGAAAACCGATACTGGCCGAGGATATCGCCGTCATCAATCCCCTCGGTCATCACATGAAATGTGACGCCCGTCTCAGGCTCATCCGCAAGAATCACGGCCCGATAAGGATTCGGCCCCCGGTGGCGCGGCAGGAGCGAGGAATGGCAATTCACGCAGCCGATGCGCGGCAGCGTGAGGAGAGGCTGTTTCAAAATAATGCCGAAACCCGCCACAAGGAGCAGGTCGGGCTTGCAAGCCGCCAGCGGAGCCAGTTCTTGGCTGTCCATACGGTCAATGTAGACAATTGGAATACGCCCGCGCCGGGCGAGCGATATGGCTGAAGACCCCCTTTCCAGCGCGCCCGCCGCCAGCTTCTCGAGTTTGCGCCGCATCCCTTTGGTTTTGCGCCCATCGCGGACAAGGGCCACGATCTCGTGGCTCGATTCCAGCAGCGGTTCAAGCACGCATGACGCCAGCCCGCCCCCGCCCGCAACGGCAATACGCATACCTCTAGCCCTCCGCGGCTTTCAAACAAAGCCAGAAGCTACGCGCCAAAACGCCTCGCCTCCATCCGCGGAATTATAGACCGAATCATGGCTATGAATCACCACATCCGTGATACGTATAGCGAGTCATAGCCACAGTAAAATTGTTTTCTTGGAATACATGTCTAAAAAAATGGTTTTTTCTTATGTCCGCGATAGTATTATAAAATTTGTAAGATAGATAATAAAAAGTTCTATACAAAAGTATATATATAAAAAACGGGTTACCGCATTTTTTTTACGGTAACCCGGTAGTCTTTTTACTAGGACTTAACTAGTCCAATGCAAATCTCGTTTTGTTTTATTGCATGCCTGGCGTAGCGCTTGGCGTTTTTGCACTAGAGCCAGCTTTTGATAGCAGATCCATGGCATCCCACGTAAACCAGCCGTCATTGAGCACTTGGACATCCAGCACATTATTCCCCGCCTTGATGCATCCTGCGGGAATGTCCACTACAGCAGTATAGGGGAAAGCAAGATGGAATGGCTCGGTAGACTGGACGCCGATACCCTTCGGAATTGATACGTTGAATTCCGTGCCATTTACCGTGAGCTTCACGCTGGTGGGCGCATCGGGGGATTGATCCGCGGTATGCAGCCGCAACTGCGATGCCGCCTGCCCCGCTGCATCATCGGCGGCAAATTGAAACCTTAGGTATTGGTGCGACTTTTGCAATATAAACGGTATCTGCTCACCGCCGAGATATTTGATTTCCGCGGTCACCGTTTCCTCTTTCCGGTCTTTGATGGAAGCGATGTTGCCATATCCGGCATACTCCCGGCACATCTTGTCCCTTCGGCCGACGGACAAAAGTACATTCGGGGCTGGCACTGTATATACATCATCGGCATTCCAGCACGAGGTGCGCCAGCCTGTTTCGTCCAGATGCAAGCCGCCTGCGGGACTGCTGCTGGCGCGAACATTGATGGTTCGTTTTTCTCCTGGGGGTATAGAACAGAAATTGTTGTCAATCTCCAGGTCGGTCCGGTATTCAAGCATCGGGTGAACTTCACAGAACAGTGCAGTCATCGCGCCTGTGTTCGTTACATGCAACCGTATGGTTTCGGTGTCTCCCTCGGTTTGCATAGGCTCGCTTTCCACTTGGAACGCGGTGCGTTTGACCGGACGTGAAAGAAGAGGCAGCTCCTCGTAATAGGTAAAGAAGCTGCGTTCAATGGCTGCTGGGTCCGTGAAGGTGACTCTGGGAAGTTCTCCTTCGGGATCGGAGCTTGTAAGTGGCGCATAGGCTTCAAATTCATCTACGCCTACTTCATTAGGCCCAACAGTTGCCCGCACAAACCGTCCATTCACACGAGGGATTTGAATCTCCAGCGTCTTGGTGGGACTGTACCCGGGAATGGATGATATTCCAGTCTTTTCATAGGCCATTGTCCAGTTTTGGCCATCCAATGAGACTTCTATCTTGAGAGAATCCATTTTCCGATCATCTAGTCCACTGGCGCGGTCCCGTCCGATTTTGAATAAACCGAGCGTATATTCCTTGCTCAAATCAATGGTGAAGGATGCTTCATCGAGGTTTGATATCCAACTGCGCCCATTGCCGTAAGCGCCGTCATTGATGTTCTTTGCGGGATGGCTTCCCACTGGTATTTCCGTGGTGGCGGTTGCCGGTTGAGCGCCATTTCCCACATAGGCAAGGTTCATCTGATTGTCCGGTTTCGGCGACATAGGTTTCGTCAACAATGGAGCCGAACTCCAGGCCAAAGGATCATCATCCTGGTCTGGCGCTCGATTATCCAATAGGCCGCCCAGGGGGCCTCGAACACGGTCCACGCCGAAGATATGTATTCTATCAGTCAACAGATTTCCGGCTTGGTCGTAAAGGCTAAGCTCAACCAAGATGGGGCCAAACATCGTTTTGTCGAGAGGCTTGATGGCCAGATCATCCAGATGCAGAACGCCCACCGGCTCAATCGATGCTTGCCCTTCGTTTTGGGTGATAACCGTTCCCCTGCGATCCCGGGCCAGCCAGCGCCAGCGTAAATTCTGCGCGGCTTCTGGCGCGTCGCTCACCATCCATAACTCTGCTTGAATGCCCTTGTCCGGTTCATATTGGAAGGAATCATACTTAAGCGAAAGGCTGATGGGTGCGCATGCCTGTTTCGAAAAATAGAAATTCATTAAGGGACGGCCATCATAATCGACCATGAAACTGCCCCCGCCGTTCGGCCAAGGCTCATTGAAGTCCCAATTCATGAATCCACCGAATGTTTTGCCCCTTCGACGCAGAGCGTCCATTGCATACCGCAACCCTTCCGCGCCAAGATATTGGCCGCCCTGAACGAGTCCCGGCAGCCCATCCTGTGGGCCAAAACAAAAATCTATAATGGACTTGTGCAACCAATACTGGCTTTCCGGCAATGGCCCATCGGCAACCATTTTCCTGCACAGAATCCAGTCTTCCCATCCCTTGATGGGCCATTGCGATGAGGGTGGGATTTCGCGATACCAGACTTCCAGATTGGCCGGAGATTGGGTTCCGAACTCCCCATAGCGCATTAGAGGGGCTCCGCCAAAATAATCGCTGTTCAAGTGATTAAAATGGGAATAATAACCATCCGGCTTGTAAACATAGGGGGTGTGATATCCGCCTTGTATGGGGCAGGTTGCCCGGAATATGGCGTCATCTTCTTCCTTGATCACGCGCTCGAACACATGAAGAGCAGGGATGTCGGCTCCTTGCAGCCAGCCCATCTCATTTCCGCCAGTCCATTCAATAATACAAGGGTGATTGCGGACCTGTCTGGCGATGTTGCGTGAAGTGGTTTCCAAATTGCGTAGGAATTCTTCATCGTTTTCGGGAACACAGTTCGCAATCGGAAACTCCTGCGATAACATGATCCCCAGTTCATCCGCTGCGTCATACATCACATCGCTGAAAATGACTTGGCCTCCATGCAGCCGGAGGGTGTTGAATCCCGCATCCTTCGCCATCTGCATGTACCAGCGGCTATGCTGGTCATTCCGCCCAAACAACAAATCTGGCGAGGTCAGGTTTGACCCCATCATGCGAATCGGCCTGCCATTAACCACCAACTGAAATGGATTGATGAAGTCCTTGGGGGCTCCCTCGAGCTGTTCCCAGCGGATCTCACGCACCCCAAACTTGGTGCTGCGGGCGTCCGCGATAACGCCCCCATCCGGCGCATGTAGAGACGACTCAAGCTGGTAGATGGGCTGGCTGCCATGTCCGTTCGGCCACCAAAGCTCAGGATTTGCAAATGGTATATCCGCCGTAACATGGTTCTGGCCTGCCTGAAGCGTTACGGGAACACTCAACGGTATGTCGGCCCCGTTCCCATGAATGCGGAATGCCGCCGTGGCGGCCCCGGCTTCCGGGCTGTCAATATCAAGCTGGACATGCGCCGTGGCGTTCTTAAAATCGGGTGATAACGTCGTATCAACGCGCACCCAGTCAATCCGGGCTTGCTCGGTGATCCGAAGCGAAACATCTTTCCAGATGCCCAGGGTGTAAATGTTGGTGCCCCAATCGTAACTCCAGTTCGCAGGAGCTTTGAGGTCTTTGAGCAACACTCGAGTATCGTTCATCCCGTTTACAAACCAGTATTTAGGCTCCTTCAAATGGGTCTCGGGCGTGCCTTCGCAATTCACCATTTTGGGATACAGTTCCGCAGGCATAGCAGCAATCCACACCACGATCCGGTTGGCTTGGCCTGGCTTTACATGCTCCTGTACGTCAAACCAGAAACGTCGAAACATGCCTTTATTAGCGCCGACAGAATGGCCGTTGACCCACACCCGGCATTCAAAATCCACACCATCAAAAATGAGCGTCAGCCGTTTGCCTTCCACCTCTTGAGGAAGAACAACATCCTTGCAATACCACCAGTTTTTACGGGCGACTTCATGCAGCCGGGGATCCCCTGGCCCATACCAAAGCGGATTCAACAGATGCGCGGATTCCAAGTCTGCTTGGATGTTTCCCGGAACCGAGGCGGGAGTCCATCCTTCGAGTTGCTGCATGGCGAGAACATCGGCCTCCATGAAGCCAGTCGCTTCTTCATGTATCCGCCAATCCGAACCACTCAGGAGAAGATTTTGCCCTACAGCCAATTCGGCTCCCATCGCCATTCCTCCATGCATTAAAATCAATAAGCACATACATTGAGCAAAACGGGAGATTGTAGAGACGAAACCATTCTTTCCGGTCTTTTCGATTTGTCTTCGCACATTCATTTGTTTCACCTCTTTGCATCCTTTCTGAAATAAACGACCCCAACCATGCCAGTCTGTATCGAACGATTACTAACCGTATGCAACTATATTGCGCCAATGTCCGATATATTGCGCCAATGTCCGAAAATAGCCTTGGAATTTTGAGAATACCTGTATCGAAAGCCCCTGGAATGGATTTAATTTGTGTATACTCAGTATACACAAGTGGGGCCTGTAGCGCAAGCCCTTTCTCAATCAATCATCCATATGGTGTTTCTGAGCAAAGGAAAGACTGCGGGGGGGAGGTTTATAACCATTTGTTGGAATGATAAGCGTGTCAAATAAACTAAATTCAATAATTTAGCGGCAATTGGCCATTAAAAGCAGAAGAGGCGCAAGAAAAAACTCTTGCGCCTCTGGTATCATTTCATCGTTTGATGCAATTGCCTGGGATAGACAAGGCATCTTTATTACATCAGCTTGTGGCCGGAGCCGTGGCGAGATACTCCTGCATTTTTTTAATCTTTCCCTGCGTCGTCGAGAGCAGATCGGCAATCTCCTTCTCCGTCAGGCTCGTTCGGGTGTAGCACGGCTGCATCTTCGAGAATCCCGTGAGCAGCTCGCAGAACTGTTCCTGTTCGACGATGTCCTCCCGAACAAGCGCATCGTATACCTTCTTTTTCTCCTGGACGGTCTTTTCATCGCCTGCGGCTCGCGCGTTTTCCATGTCGGTTAACAAGCGATACGCGCGAACGATGTTGCACCGCTGCTTGCACAGCACATTCGCGATGGTGATCGATGCATAATTCAACTCGGCATATTCCTTGCAGCTTTGGCGTCCGTCCGCCCCTTGGTAGCTAGAAATGCCGATGTATTCTTCACTGCTGGCCTTGTCGATAGCTTTTTTCGCGTGGCTTGCCGCTAACGCGATATGGCTGCTCATTTGTTCCATTTTGTCTAGGAATGCTTGTGTTTTATGTTGCTGATAGCCCTCTGCAAGCCAAGGCTCCACTCGGGTTAAGGTATCGAGGAGTGAATCATAATATTGGGCAATGTCTGGCGTGAGCGCCGGAGGAAGCCCGCCAATCGACAGCCCCATTTTGACGTGGAATTGGCTCCCCATCAACGGGAATGGGGGGGACTTGACGTCGTTCCACACATCAAACGCATCCTTCATTTCCTTCCAAGCCTGGTACATTTCTTTTCCGGCAGGCTTTCCGAACTGTTGAAGTGACAAGGCTTCTAGGAATTCCGCTGTGTCTTGTTTGGGATTCCATTCAAATGCGGTTGCGGTGATGGCGTTAATGGGATTCTGCTCGGGGGCGCTGCCGAAAATCTCGATGATATTCTGCACATCCCATTGCTGGTATTTCTTCAACGCATCACATACGTGGAAAGGATAGGGCAGGCTTTTAGGGACGATTTCGAAGTTATTGAACTCCGCCATCATGTAAAATGGCACGCCGCGTTCCTTCGCAAGTGCTTGTGACTGCACGCATGTTTCCGTGCGCACTGCCGCATCCGGCACCATGAGTGATCTATCAGAGCCAGTCCAAGAACTCATAATGCCATTATATCCTTGCACCGCGTGAACCATCTTCTCGAATCGTTCACCATGGAAATGCACGGAACTCCAAAGCCTGAAGTCAAAATCCGGCTTTTCTTCGTGTGCTGCTTCCGCGAGAAGAGTGAAGCAATTCGCTTGCAGCTCCCATGGCGCAAACTCGTGTTGCGAAGTATCGGAGCATACCTTTTTGCAGCGTTCACATAACTCCGGGGTGCATAGCCATGAACCGCAATCTAGATTATAGAAATTAATCCCATCAAGATCAGGATATTCCCGGATTAATTTTTTGGTCATCTCCCGCAAGTATTGCTGGGTAAGCGGGCTGCTGACGCATAATGTACGGGCAAGGCCATCTTTATCGCCTCCCCACGGTGGCCGGACCGTTCCAAGCGCCTCTTTTGGGTAGCTGTCAATACCGCCGGGAACATCCACTAAGGCAGGCTCAATTAAAAATAGGTATATATCGATTCCATACTTCTTGCATGTGGCAAACATTGCTTTCAATTTCCGCTGAAATTCCGGATCCGGCGGCGTTTGGAATGGGAAAATATCACTTTTTACAAACCGGCACAAATTTCCTGAGATTCCTTGGTCCGTCATTTGATTGATTCCCAATCGGGAAAGGTACTCCGCTTTTTCTTCGGGGAAGTCCTCCAGTTTCGCATCAAACTGCACATCCGTATATGAGGGTCCGCTTCCACGTTTACGGAAATAAGGAACCTTTTTAATATCAAGGTTACCGTTCGCCCCTGCATAAACAAAATCCTCAAATGCATAGACGCCATACAGGACACCGCGAGGATTCGCCCCTGCAATCACAATACTCTTGCCTATTTGCTTCAGATGGTATCCATCGTCCTCCGCGGAAACGTCCCGGATGTTAATATCTCCCGAATCACCAAACTCCCGGATGGCTTTGAGATTGGATTCACGCCCTAGGAGAATCCGTTTGTCTCCGGTGGCTTGAGATTCCTTGACGATGCGGGCAGGCAAGGACGCCTTTGCTAAAAACCGCTGCATCATCTCCGCAGCGGTATTCTCGACCACATCGCACTCATCCGCGATGATGATTTCGTAGCTTTCCCCTACTCCGATTTTGCTCAGCCCGGCCTTGATTTTCGAAGCTTCGAAAGACTTGGATGTCTTCGCTGATACGTCTTCGCCGCCATATGCATATGCGCCCAATACAACCATGAATAACGCCCAAAGAAAACACCTGCTGTTATAAGGACTACCGGGTTCCAGCGTCGCTTTGTATCTCATTTTTTTCCCCTTTTCTGTGTAAGTATTCCGACGTATAACACTTGCTACGTTAACTAAGTCAATGGGGCATTCCAGCCCGCCGCTGTCGCGTTGCAAGCTATCCGAGGGACTTGCATACTGCAACGCACCATTTTCCAAGAGAATCGCAAAATCAAGTAAGGCGCCAAAGTGTGAGTGAGAAGAAAAACTGCATGCGAATGCCTTAATCTTCTCGAACAGAAGCGGCAGCTAATGTCCATGTATTCACACTCCGTCAATCGACGTAACACCTCACGAGAAAGGCTTGCACATCGGCTGAAGGCAGTCTCAACTGGCGGTGGACGCTTTTACGAGATGCGCCTTTAGCTCTTCAATTTTAGCCCTTGTGAACGCGAGGTGGTTGGCTATTTCCTCCTCGGTCAGGATTGTGCGTGTATAGCACGGCGGCATCTTCGAGAATCTCGTGAGAAGGTCGCAGAAACGCTCCTGCAGCGCGATATCGTCCCGTAGCAGTGCCTGGTACTGCTGCTCTTTCTTGTGGGTCTCCTCCTGATCGCCTGCGGCGCGTGCGGTTTCCAGCGCCTTCAATGCAAGGTATGCGCGCAAGATGTCGCATCGCTGCGCACACAAGATATCGGCCATCGCGATTGGAGCATAGTTGAGTTCCGCATACTGTTTCTGGGTCGGCGCCCCATTCGGAGTCTCATAGTAGCACAGACCTATGAACGCCTCGCTGCTGGCCGCGTCCGCGGCTTTCTTCGCGAGCTCCGCCGCGCGCGCGAAGTGTTTGTTCATCAAGAGCATCTTGTCCAGGAAAGCCTCGGTCCTCTGTTGCTCGTAGCCTGCTGCAAGCCACGGCTCGACGCGCGTCAAGGTGTCAAGCATCGAGTCGTAGTACTCGACGATATTGGGCGTTATCGCGGGGGGAAGGTCGCCAATCGCAAGCCCCATCTTCACATGGTTCTGGCTTCCATTCATTGGAAACGGCGGAGACTTCACATCGTTCCAGACATCAAAAGCCTTCCGCATCTCTTCCCAGGCGCGGTACATATGATCGCCGGCCGCAGTGCCAAATTGCCGGTGGGCCAGGCCGGTAAGAAACGCTTTTGTGTCTTGATCCGGATTCCACTCAAACTCCTTGGTGACCAGGGCATTGATCGAGTTGTGCTCTGGTGCGAGTCCAAAGATCTCGGTCAAGTTCTTCACATCCCATTTTTTGAATTTTTGAAGCGCATCGCACACGTGGAAGGGGAAAGGCAGGCTCTTCGGAATCATCTCAAGATTATTGAATTCACCAATCATATAGAACGGCACATCTCGTTGTTTGCATGCTTCCTGCGAAAGCACGCAAGTGGCGGTGCGTTCCGCCGCATCCGGAACCATGATCGAACGGTCGGAACCCGTCCAGGAACATATTAGACCGTCATAGCCCCGCATGGCATGGATCAGCTTGTCAAAAATCTCACCGTGATAGTGTACGGTCGACCAGAACCGGAAGTCGAAGCCGGGGTTTTCCTCGTGCGCCGCGCCGGCCAGCAGTCCAACTAGCTCGGTTTGCGTTTCCCAAGGATTGAAGGCGTCCGGCGGCGAATCCGTGCATGCGCGTTTACACCGCTCGCAAAGCTCCGGGGTGCAGAACCAGGAACCGGCATCCAGGTTGTATAGTTGAACTCCTTTTACATCCGGATACTCCCGCACCAGCTTCCGCATCATGTTCTTAAGATACTTTTGCGTGAGCGGGCTGCTGACGCACAAGGTGCGGGCCATACCCTTGTCGTCCCCGCCCCAAGGTGGGCGAACGGTCCCGAGCGCCTCTTCCGGATACTGTTCGAAGCTCCCGTTAACGGGCTCCAAGGCGGGCTCCAGCAGAAACAGATATACGTCGATGCCATACTTTTTGCATGTAGCCGCCATTTCCTTCAATCTGCGCTGGTATTCCGGATCGGGCGGCGTCTGAAACGGAAACACATCGCTCTTGACGAATTTGCTGAGATGTCCGCCAATGCCTTGGTCGGTCATTTGATTGATACCCAGGCGCGAAAGGCAGGCGGCATTCTCCTCGGGAAAGGACGCCAGTTGCGTATTGAATATGCCGTAAGTGTAGTAAAGGCCGCTTCCCCGTTTCCGGTAATAGGGAACCTTCTTGATGTCCAGTTTGCCCTTTTCACCCGCGCGTATAAAATCTTCAAACGCATAAACGCCATAGAGCACGCCGCGTGGGTTTGCGCCGGCTATGACAATGCTCTTGCCTATTTGCTTCAGATGGAATCCGTCATCCTCTGCGGAAACGTCGCGGATGCTTAGTTCTCCCGAATCGCCAAGCGCCCGGATGGCTTTGAGATTGGATTCACGCCCTAGGAGAATCCGTTTGTCTCCGGTGGCTTGAGATTCCTTGACGATGCGGGCAGGCAAGGACGCCTTTGCTAAAAACCGCTGCATCATCTCCGCAGCGGTATTCTCGACCATATCGCACTCATCCGCGATGACGATTTCGTAGCTTTCCCCTACTCCGATTTTGCTCAGCCCGGCCTTGATTTTCGAAGCTTCGAAGGACTTGGACGTCTTCGCCGACGCATCTTCGCCGCCATATGCATATGCGCCCAATACAACCATGAATAACGCCCAAAGAAAACACCTGGTATGAATTCTTATTCCGTAAGGCTCATAAAACTTCAACATCCCGTTGTATCCCATTTCCCCATCTCCTCGGGCCGGGCTGCCTGCCTTTGCATTGGTTCCTGAGCGGTACTACTTGCCGCCCATTCCATTAATACGTTTTCATCATTCCGATTCCGAATATCCTCACACGCGTTTTTCACATGGGCCGACGCAGACATGCAAACACCCCTCTCCGGCGCTTGTTTATGCGTCAGACCATGCGGATCTGGGTGCTAAATCTGATATGAGTATATAAGGCAAACGCACAAAGCGCTTGATTCGGATTCCGAAAGGTTTGTATGTTTCCCCGAATTGCTATGTGGCGGCATACTGCTTCCCTACTCTTTTTTCAGGAAGCTCTCCATTTTTTCGATCTCGGTATTCATATAGTTGATCTCATACTTAATGCCGTCTTCGGACAGGCTCGTGCGAGTCAGGCATGGGCGCATTTTCGCAAATGTGTTCAAAAGTGTGATGAATTCTTTCCGGACCGCAATATCTTTTCGTATCAACTCATGATATTGCGTTTCCTTTTCTTGTGCGGCGGCGCCATTCCCTGCATCCTTGTCCTTTTGGATGGCCTCGGTAAGATGGCATGCGCTGATCATGTTGCAGCGCAACTGGCAGAACACATCCGCGATGGCGATAGGCCCATAATTCAACTCCGCGTATTCCTTCATCGTAGGCACGGACTCCGCATCGTAATAATGGATATCGATAGGCTGATTGGCATCCGCCGCTTCGACTGCTTGTTTCGCAAGCGCGGCGGCTTTCGCCATATGGTCTCCCATCGCCTGAAATTTGGAGAGATAGTCTGAATCCAAATGGTGGTAGCCGATATTGCCCGGTAAAATTGCCCACGCCATGGTGAAATACGAAAAACCTAAACTCGTGGGTGTTTGGCTGCCTCGAAATGGATGGTTTGGTGTGTCTTTCCAAACATCCATTCCATTCCTAATCTCTTCCCACGCCTGATACATCCATTTGCCGGCCTTCTTGCCAAATTGCCGCCTCGAAAGATCCGTAATGAAGGTTTTAGGATCCTGTTCTGGATTCCACTGATACTCCTTCTCCACTAAACCATTTATTTGTTCAAAATAGGGCAGCGGACCGCATCCGCATATGCTTCGGACTCCCCAGCCGTTTAATTTCTGCATGGCGGCGCTTACATGAAATGGAAAGGTGAATCCATTGGGTATCACCTCATGAGCGCATGAGGAGAACGTCACTAAAAATGAACATGACCTTTCCGCACATACCTTTTGCAACATTTGAAACTCGGTTGCGTCCGGTGTGAGCAGATCGGCGATCATCACATCGTGGTCTCCATTCTGCACACCAAACGCCAGCGAGTCATATTTGGTAGATTTGTGAACGAGCTTTCTGGCTGTTTCCCCAGAGAAATGCGAAATCCAATGGATAAACTTAAATTCACTTCTCTCTTCATGCGCGGCATTCGCCAAGAGATCGGCGAATTCGGCCTGTATCGGCCAAGGATTTGTGTCCCCTTCTTCTTCGGCTTCGCAGACGGCTTTGCAACGAGGGCATAGTTCAGGCGAGCAGAGCCAGGAGCTCCCGTCCAAGTTGTAAAACAGGATTCCCTTTACGTCCGGATAGGTTTGGACGAATTTTTTCATTAAGTTCTTATAGTGTTCTTGTACAATAGGGCTGCTGACGCACAACGTGTCGTTCCCGATGTTTTTGAGCCATTCCGGCAAGCTGACTTTCCCCAGCGCTTCCGCCGGATACTTATCAATCTCCGCGCCTACCTTGGCTAGTGTGGGCTCCCACAACATGATGTAATAATCAATGCCATATTTCTTGCAAGTCGAGGAGATGGTTGCGATACGCTGTTGAAGTTTGGGATCGGGAGCCTTTTGAAAGGGGAATACGTCACTGGAGACAAACTGGGTGAGCTCCCAACATCCTCCGCCGCCATCGATCAATCCATTTTTCCCCAGTCGAGCCAAGCAGGAGATCATTTTCTCGCTCGCTTCACTATAAGAGACGGGATGATCATTGGTGAAAATAACCGGGAAAGAACTGATTCGCTCGGTCATTTGAGGAACCTTGCGGATATCGAGCTTGCCTCTACCACCCTTGTGGATAAAATCCTGGAGTGCGACGACGCCATAGAGCACCCCGCGTGGATTCGCCCCAGCCACAACGATATTTTTCCCGATCTTTTTTAAGTGAAATCCGTCATTCGCTTCTGAAACATCCCGGATGCCAATATCGCCGTTGTCGCCAAACTCTTTTATGGCTTTAAGGTTCGATTCGCGCCCCAGGAGTATCTGCTTTTTCGCAGTGGCTTGAGGTTCCGTGGCGATGCCAACAGAGACAGATGCTTTTTCCAGGTATTGCTGCATCATCTGAGCGGCGGTATGCTCGACGACATCGCAGTTTTCCGAGATCACGATTTCGCAATCTTCCCCGATCCCCAGCCGCTTCAAGCCGGACTGAATCTTCTGTATGTCGATCGAGTCGGACGTCTTCGCGGAGACGGCTTCATCGCCATACGCGAATGCGCATACAGCAGCTACGCTGATCATCCAGATAAAGAATCGGCAGTGGTATCGCATCATTTTACCTCCAGGGATTATGTTACTTCCTCATGTCCGCCTGCGGTCATAGCGCTTACAGATTATAATATTGTGCTTTTATATATATTATTGCTGTTTTAGGTAATCCTCCATTTTTCCGATCTCAGTATTCATATAATCAATCTCGTATTTAATGCCTTCTTCTGACAAACTCGTACGCGTAAGGCATGGACGCATTTCGGAGAATGCTGTTAAAAGCTTAATAAATTCCTTCCGAATCGCAATGTCTTTGATTATTAATTCGTGATATAGCTTTTCCTGTGCAGACACGCCATTTCCAGCGTCCTTCTCCTTTTGGATAGCATCAACTAATTGAGACGCGCGGAACATGTTAGAACGCAACTGGCAAAAAACATCTGCAATTGCGATAGGTCCATAGTTCAACTCCGCATATTCTTTCATCGTGGGAATGCGCTCGCTGTCATAATAGTGAATACCGATGGGCTGATGAGAGTCCGCTTTATCAACCGCTTGTTTGGCGAGAACGGCGGCTTTTGCCATATGAACGCCCATCGCCTGGTACTTGGAAAGATATTCATTGTCTACATGATAATAGTCAAAATTTCCCGGCAAAATAGCCGTTGCCATGGTAAAATATGAAAATCCTAAACTCGATGGCGTATAGCTGCCGCAAAATGGATGAACGTCCGAATCTTTCCAAACATCCATTCCTTCCCGGATCTCTTCCCACGCCTGATACATCAGCTTGCCCGCCTTCCTGCCAAACTGCCGGGTGGACAAATCGGTGAGGAACTCTTCTGGATTCTGTTCAGGATCCCACTTGAATGCTTTCTCTGCTAAACCGTTGATCGGATTGAAGTATGGAATAGGGCCGCATCCGGCAATGTTTTTGACACCCCATTCGTCCAGCTTTTTCATGGAAGCGCTGATATTGAATGGAAAAGAGAACCCATTTGGGATCACTTCATGTGCGCTGGAGGAAAACGTGACTAAAAACGGAAGATTTCGCTCTGTGCATACTTTCTGAAGCATATGGAATTCCGTTTTATCCGGCGTCAACGTGTCGGCGATCATGACATCATGATCGCCGGCCCGCACCCCAAATGCGAGTGCGTCGTATTCCGTGGAAGTGCGGACCAGTTTCTCAGCGATTTCACCATTAAAATGTGATATCCAGTGTATAAACTTAAAATCGCTTCTCTCTTCATGTGCGGCGCGGGCTAATAAATCGGTAAAGCTGGCCTGTAGCGGCCAGGGATTGAGTTTGCCTCCTACGGAATCCGTGCAAACAGCCTTGCAGCGTGGACATAATTCCGGCGTGCAGAGCCAGGAGCTTCCGTCCAAGTTATAGAACAAGATTCCTTTTACGTCCGGATAAGTCTGAACGAATTTTTTCATTAAATTCTTGTAGTGTTCCTGAACAATAGGACTGCTCACACACAAGGTGGAGTCCGCGACGTTTTCTTCTCCCCCCCAAGGCCGGTTGACTTTCCCAAGCGCTTCCGGCGGATATTTATCAATCTCCGCTCTGACCTTGGCCAGTGTCGGCTCCCATATCATAATGTAGTAGTCAATTCCATACTTCCTTAGCGTAGAAGAAGTAGTGGCGATTCTTTGCTGTAATTCGGCGTCTGGCGCTTTCTGAAATGGAAACACATCGCTCGAGACAAACTGCGCCAGCTCCCAACTTCCGCCGCCGCCATCAATAAAACCATTCATGCCCAATCGCGCCAAATACGAGGCGGTTTTTTCCGCATTTTCACGGTATTCAATGGGATGATTACCCACCAAAAACGTAGGGAAGAAACTTACGCGCGAATGCATTCGAGGAACTCGGCGTATGTCCAGCTTGCCTTTCCCCCCCTCACGGACAAAGTCTTCAAAAGCAAAAGCGCCGTACAGCACCCCACGTGGATTTGCGCCAGCGACAACGATGTCTTTACCAATCTTTTTTACCTGGAATCCATCCTCTTCTGCTGAAACGTTTCGGATATCGATTTCATCTTTATCCTCCAGCTCTTTTATGGCTTCAAGATTTGATTCGCGCCCGAGAATAATCCGATTCTTTGCTGTCGCTTGGGATTCCGTGGCGATGCCAACAGATAAAGATGCTTTTGCTAGAAACTCCTGCATCATCTGAGCGGCGGTGTGCTCGACCATATCACACTCATCCGCGATGACGATTTCGTAGCCTTCCCCAACTCCGGTTTTGTTCAATCCGGCCTTTATTTTTGAAGCTTCGAAGGACTCGGAGGCCTTCGCCGATACATTTTCGACGCCATAGGCATATGCACTCAATACAATCATGCATACCGCCCACATGAAGCACGCGCAGTTATTTCTTGTTTCATGAAGCCCACAAGGTTTGTGCATTTCTTTGTATCCCATTTTTTCCTCTTCTCAGCTCGAGCAGCCTGCCCTTTGTTGATGTATGGCCGTGAATGAGTATCGTTTATTCCAGCTATGCTTACTTATTCCTTAATCTCGCTCAAAAAACTCTCCATTTTCCCGATCTCCGTGTTCATGAAGGTGATCTGCTCCTTGATCCCATCTTCCGGCAAGCTGGTACGAAACAGGCATGGACGCATTTCGGCGAAGGCATTCAATAGCGTGATATAATGCTGCCGGACAGCAATGTCTTCACGAATCAGCTCATGATACTGTTTTTCCTTTTCCTGCGATGCGGTATCATTTCCTGCGGCCTTCTCCGTTTTCATATCCTGTAATAAATGATAGGCGCGAAGCATGTTGCAGCGCAGTTGGCAATAGGTATCCGCGATAGCAATAGGCGCGTAATTCAACTCCGCGTATTGCTTCATGGTAGGAATAGACTCGAGTTCGTAGTAATGGATTCCGATAGGCTCATTTGGATCTGCTTTTTCAACAGCTTGCTTGGCGAGCGCGGCAGCTTTCGACAGATGGGTTCCCATCAATTCAAACTTATCCAGAAATACTTGCTCACGATACTTCTGATAATCAGGGGCCCGGTGTGGTTCCACGTTGGTGAGGATGGTGAGCGAATGCTCGAAGTCATCCGCGCTTTTCGGGAGGATGGCAAAGGTGTTTGTAAAATACGAGAACCCTATGCCTACGTGCGTTTGGCTGCCGCAAAACGGATTAACGCGCAGGTCGTTCCAGACGTCCATTCCATCTTTGATTTCCTCCCATGCCTGATACATGAGTTTTCCCGATTTCTTGCCGAACTGCTGGACGGATAGCTCCGTAATCAATGCTTCCTCATTCCGCGCCGGATTCCAGCGCAACTCTTTTTCCGCCAATGCGTTTACCTGGTTGAAATACGGAATTGGCCCGGTGCCCATACAAGACCGGACACCCCATTCGTTCAGCTTTTTCAGGGTGCGGCTCACATGAAAGGGAAATGGGAAACCATTTGGAATCACTTCGTGGCCATTCGCGGAGTAGATCGCGAAGAATGGAACGGACTTTTCCGTGCATGCCTGCTGTAACATGGCGAATTCAGAATCTTCCGGCTTGATAGCATCAGGGATCATGGCATCGTGATCGCCATTCTGCACCCCATACGCTAACGCGCTATATTCCTTCGAGTTTTGGATTAGCTTTTCAGCCGCTGCTCCATGGAAATGCGATATCCAGTGGATGAACATGAAGCCGTTCCGTTCGTCATGCGCGGCTTTCGCCAATAGATCGGTGAATAGCGCCTGCGTCTCCCAGGGATGTGCCGTGTTGGGAGGCGAGTCCGTGCAGATCGTTTTACAGCGCGGGCATAATTCAGGCGTACACAACCAGGAATTCCCATCCAGATTGTAAAAGAGAACGCCTTTCACATCTGGATACCCCTGGACGAATTTCTTCATGATGTTTTTGAAGTGTTCCTGTACGATGGGGGAGGAGGCGCACAAGGTGGTGTCCAGGTTGTTCTCATCCCCGCCCCAAGGCCGTTTGACTTTCCCAAGCGCTTCTGGCGGGTACTTATCCAATTCCGCGCCCACCCGGGCGAGCGTCGGCTCCCAAAGCATGATGTAATAATCAATGCCATATTTTTTACAGAGGGCGGATATTTTGGAAACCCGGTTTTGTAAATCGGAACTAGGCGCTTGTATGAACGGGAAAATGTCACTGGTGACAAATCGCGTCAGCTCCCATGAGCCGCCGCCTCCATCAAGGAGGCCATTGGCGCCTAATCGCGAAAGATATTTGACCGTTCTCTCTATATCATCGCGGTAGGCCGCCGGATGGCTCGCCATGATATACGTGCATAATGATTCGATTCGCGACGTAAACTGAGGAACCTTCTGGATGTCTAGCTTGCCTTTTTGGCCTTGTTGAATAAAATCCTCGAATGCATAAACGCCGTAGAGAACTCCGCGTGGATTAGCCCCGGCGACCACAATATCGCGGCCAATCTTCTTTAAATGGAATCCATCTTTTTCCGGTGAAACACTCCGGATGTTGATATCTCCCTTGTCCCCAAGCGCCTTAATGGCCTTGAGATTCGACTCCTGCCCGAGGATAATCCTGTTGTCCGCTGTGGCTTGAGATTCCGTTACGATGGCGGCACTCAAGGACGCCTTTGCCAGAAACTGCTGCATCATCTGAGCGGCGGTGTTCTCGACCATATCGCAGCCATCCGCGACCACAATCTCATAACCTTCCCCGATTCCTATTTTATTCAGCCCTGTCTGAATTTTCGCCTTTTCAATGGACTCGGGCGTCTTCGCCGCCTCCGCCTCCGCCATATGGGCATACGCTCCCAATACCGCCACACAACACGCCAGAAGAAGATACTCAATACTTTTTTTCATTCTCTCAAACTCCCACAGGTCTCGCGGTTTTGAGTTCGGGGAAGCGCAACGCAGCTTCCCCGATATGCTCCGTACGAGTGATTGACTGGAAATATATTATATCATCACACAATTTGGTCATTGAGTCCCAGGGAAAACACCTCATTTGTTAGATAAAATCAGTTGTAATCCGCCTCGCGGAGAATGCCCCTGTGGTTATTTCTCTCCTTGCAGCAATAGACTGAGTATTGAATCCAGCATCCACACGCTCTCAGAAAGACCGCCGGACCGGTTGCGGGCGATCCAGAGCGCGCAATATTCGGGGATGATCCCCTTCAACTCGCTGGCCAGCGCAAGCCGCACGTCCCGGGGCAATTCGCTCGGTATCACCCCGCCCGCTTTCAATCTCGCAATGGCGTAATGGCACGCAAACCGGGCCATGGCGACGTTGCACCGGTACTCATCCACGAGCAGCGCGGCGTCCGGCCGGTCCATGTTCGTTTCGCCGAACTTTCGGTCCAGGCGCTCCAGTTCAACGTCGGCCTTCTCGAAATCTTCAACCTGCAATTTGCATAGCCACTCGCTCTTGGCCAGCGGGAATTCCCTGCCCTGGTCACGGTACAAGAGCACATGAAACGCCGTTCCGCCCGGCGGATACTCCGTTTCAACTGCGCTGTGCGCATGGCCCAAATCAATGGCAAGCTGTCCCATGACACCCGCCTTGTCGTGAAACACGTGAACGTCTAGAACGCGGGCTAAATCCATGTCCCGGTTTTCGTCAACCGCCCAACATAGGCCTGCGGCGTACGCCACGGGGGCGTACAACACGGGAAAAAACTGCGAATGGCCCGAGTCGCCCCAATCCGTGATGAGATAGCCCATGGCCCCGTTTGCTTTCCCATTCTCCGCGGCGTTCAATGCATTGGCCTGCGAATAATCCAGCATGCCAAGAAGCGAGTTCACAGTATAAGTACAGGGCGCAACATAGAACGGCAAGCCCGCTTTGGCGAGATTCGGACAGGTGACTTTGTACGGATAGTCGGGCGCGTAGCCCCAGTTGATCGCGATAATGTCCTTGGGCACTTCCGGGATCAGTTCCGGGCGATGCTCCAAAATATCCGCCCAGAACATCGTTTTCTTGCCATGCGCGATCACCAATTGGTTGATTTGCTTCAAAAAATCTAGATATACCTGTTCTTTCCCTTTGGCTTTCGCGGCGTCCGCGCTGCGCCCCATGCCGATCATCCAGACTTCATCACATCCTACATTGAACCGGTCCGCCGAAAAGCATGGCAGCAATTGGCCATACAAACCATCTAGAAATGTGAGGCAGTCCGGGTTCGTGGGGCAGAGATTGTTGTTGACCGGGCCTTCCGGGATCTCGCCAAGCGGGGCATATTCTGGATAAACCAGCCAGCGCTCCATATGGCCGAACGAGTTCTGGTTGGGAACCAGGTCAACAAAACGCTCCTTGCAATAGGCGTCCAAGGCGCGCACCTGTTGCGGCGTCATCGGCGATGATTTTATCCAGACCTGTTGGTGTCCCTTGTAGGCGAATGCATGCTCCATGTACAACTGGAGTTCGTTCATCTTCATCCCGGCCATCTCATCGACAAAGCCGTACAAGGTCTCCATTTCGGGCACCTTGGAACGCGATATATCGAGCATGACCCCACGATGAGGAAAGTCCGGCCAGTCCGCAATGCGCAGACAGGGCAGACGATTGTCCTTCGCCTGACGAACGAGCTGTTTTATGGTTTGTTTCGCGTAAAACGCCCCCGCCTCGTCATGTGCGACGATCTGGAAGCCACGACGCCGAACCTCCAACTGATACCCCTGCGCCTGCTCCACCGAAACGGGGTCTATCCGCACGGAGATGGGGAGGTCTTCCACGACAGGATTCGCGTCAACCGGCATCCAGCCGCCGGTTAGCTCCATTTCTTGGGGAGCCGGCAGCAACACCAAATCCGAACACGCCCTGCTTGGAAAGATTCGCCTCCCCATTCGGTTGCGTCGCGCACCCCATGTACGCTAGAAGCAGACAACACATTGCCCATGCGCCGACTCTGAATTGGAGCATATCTTTCCCCTCTTTGTTTGCGTATTATTTTGATTCCTCCTTGCCACCGTGACAGCAAAAAGCAAACCGAGTTTTATTAGGTTAGAACATAGCATCAGTCCACCATTGTTACTCCATCATTACTCTCCGTATCGCCCATCATCTGTCTTTGATGGGTCTTTTTCTCCTCTCTAGCTATTGTTTGCCTCTAGTTTCTTCTGCCTGGCCGCGGCCCCATAACCACAGTTCGGTAAAAGGTTGTTTATCCCCCACTTCCGTAAAACACAGCACTCTCCCTTGTCGTGTCGCGGGGCGCTTGAGAGCATGAAGAAAATAAATGTGGATGGTGACTGTTCAAAGGATTCGGCCATCTTTGCCAAAACTGCTTTGGCGCGGCATAGACACGCGATGAGCGTGCTAATGTGGAACCCCCGCAAAGAATGTTGGCCGTTGCATCTCACTGCTTCAACCTCCAAGGACAATGTCCTTTCTCTGCAATGCGCCGAAATCTTATACGTCGTAAACGGATGGCAGGCTGAATATAACACAGGTGTTCGTTTTCTGTCAATAATGTTCTAAACGAACCCAAAAGAAGCCCACTTCTTCACTTGAGCGCATTTTACTCAGGCGGGTTTGCTTATAAGGCGAGGAAAAAAGAGATGTGATTTGCATTGCAAGCAGAGAGAACGGGACGGTTTTGAGGGGCCAATCGATTTGAATGAACGCGGAAGCATCCATCGAAAGAATAATAGAACGGTCTATTCCGCCGAAAGCAGCATCGGAAGTAGCATATAGTTGCTGTTGTATTTATTAGGTTTTATAGTATAAATATTAAAAACACCATAAAATAAGAACCACCGGGGATTGCTGCGGAAATCTACGCCGCCTATTTTGGAGAGGTTTTTGCATATGGTTGTGTCCATGCGGCCTGCATTTTTGGATATAGTTTAGCATGCTTTGGATCACCGGAAAGCTTCGATGGCTTGTCCGATTCGACACGAGCCCGGACATATAGGTCATCCGGTCCAAGAGTATAAGAAGCTTCTGTACCCGATACTGTCTCAACTTCACGCCCAATCTCCCTCGGAATATAGAGGGATTTTGCGAGGCGGAGTGGCAATTTCCACACCATGAGACAGATTGGTCGAATCCCGCTTTCGTTGAGATAAAACAGATGCGGTAGCTGGTTCCTTCTTCAGGTTTCACCTTGACATGGAGGCGGTTTTCATGCTGATCGAATCGAACATTTTCGAGGTAAATTCCCGTAGTTGAATAAAAATCGCCGTTATCCATGGCATGTAGAATGGCTTCCGGCGATAACGATGCCGCACGCACCATCACCCATCCCAGCTCGACGCCGCAATACCCATCAATACGGGGCCGGATCATAAAAATGTGCGTCATCGCTGGCGACGCCATAGAGCAGTGGCTGCCCGTTTGCACACCGAAACGCGTTGATCACATCCCAAAATTTTTCGATGGTGTACGACGGAGCTTCGGGAAGGATCTCCGTTCCCGTGTTGAAGACCTCGAAGAATCGCAACGTGGGATTTTTCAATCATATCTTGCGGCAGGATGTCGAAAAATGGCGAAAGGATGGTTCACCATCAACAAGGACGGGCTTTGCTGTTTTATTGCAAGCGCCGACACCTCCGCCACATTGGAAGCGAGCAATGCACTTACGGTGAGATCCGGCTCTTCCAAGCGCTTGATCAGATTGACATTCTGAAGCGCAGGGATCAGGGATGGAAGGTTGATGTAGTTCAGATGCGGGGAAAGCCCTTTGATTTCCTGGGTGATCTCCACTCCGGGGAGAAGCAGAAATTTGCCCGGAACCTCGAATTTGCCCTTAAGCTCCGCATAGGTCTTGAGCCGGACCGATGTGACGCCTTCATCGGTTTTGGAATCAACCCAGTCCTCTCCGAAATCGCGCATATACGCATCGAACATGGCCTGGGTGACATTCGGCGGCCATTCCCCCTCGGTTTCCTCGACTGTACGCCATTGGGCCGTATTGTCCGCGAAACGGTTGTGGTCGGTGAGGCTCACGAAATGGTAGCCCCGCTGTTGATACGCTTGCAAGGCCTGTTCTGGGAACGCCCGCCCATCTGACCAGTAGGAATGCGCATGCAATTGCCCTTTAAACCACTGCGAATCCGCACCTTCCGCGGCATATGGCGCTATGGCCAGAATCGCGAGCAACAAAGAAAAAGCCCCAGTTTTCATTGCAGTCCCCTTCTTTTTGTTTTCATGAATGCTTCAAAGCCCCAGCAATTCACACGTCCGACCATAAAGAAATGAGGGAAAAAAAGCAACACGCCCAGGAATTTTACCTCCTTTTTTCGAGTGCTTTTATCGGGAGCCGATTCGCAAAGTTGAATCATCGGGCTGGGGCGGGTACTATCGCATGTACCTCGGGGTCTTTCGCAATGCAATCGTTTAGGCAAATACATATATTAGAAGGCAAGTGGCGTTTCGCGGCGGATCCGTTGCGCATTGGCATGGATAAACGCTGGTTCATGCCAGGCGCTGAGCCGGTGTGCGAATCTGTTTGTATTCCGCACATATGGGATGCAGCGGCCCATGAAGCGCCTCAAGCGGCTTGGTATTTTCATGAATGGGATTCTCCGGACGCTCCCATGGGGCCGGAAGGCGGAGCTGCATTTTGACGGAACGGCTTACCGCACGGATGTTTGGTTGAATGGAATCGCACTTGGCAGCCATTCCGGTTCCTATTCATCCTTTTCCGTTGACGCCACGAAAACGCTGCGCGCGGGTATAAAATGGCCTAGTTGTGCGGATCGAACCGGCCACGCCGCGCAGTATGGCTGCGGCGGAGGCGTTAGGTTTGCTTCCGATGTCGGGAATATGGGATTCCGTGCGATTGGAAATTAAGCCATCGCACCATCTGCTGGGACGTTTTTGTGCAGCCCGGATTTTGCGGCGGCGCTGTCTGGCGCTCGATATAGATGCATCCGCGCCGGGAAACGTGCGCGTGAGCGTCCTCGATACGCCCATCGCCGCATCTGGCGCGGCGGGAACCATGCAGCTTGATTTCCCCGACTATATATTGTGGTCTCCCGAAACGCCCATGGTCTACACCCTTCGATGTGAGCTATTGGATAAGGATGGCCGCCCCATTGATGTGCTCGAACAGCCGTTTGGCATGCGCGAATGCACGGTGAAAGATGGGCGCATGTGCCTCAACAACCACAGCTTATATGTAAAAGGCGTGCTTGCTGTTCCGCCTAGTCCTGCCTCGCCGGATTTCGCGACTAGGGCGAAAAAGCAACTGGAATCCGCGCGGGAGGCCGGCTTTAATCTGGTCCGATTCATACAACCGCCGCCGGAATCTCTATTGCATCTATGCGACGCATTCGGGCTGATGGTGTGGGAAGACATGCCCCTGCCCGGGTCTCGCGGTGTGGAAGAAGAGCAAGCGGAATTGAGCGCTCTCGTATCACGCGGCCGCAATCATCCCTCGGTGATCGCGTGGACCGTGTATTCTTCCGCTGGCGGGCATGAAGCGTTGCTCCGCTCCCTTCGAGCGCTTGATCCCACCCGGCTGGTTTTCAGCTATGCCGAGGGCAACGCCTTCTTTTTACGGCCGTTCCGGGATGCGCCAGAGCCGTTTGATTCTCCACGCATCGTATTGCCCGCACCGCTTGATCTCGATGGCGATTCCTATTGCCGCCATGCGGGTGAGCCCGAAATGCTGTGCGTGCCCAGTCCCATTGGCGTGCAAGGCGTTATGAATATCCCGCAAGCCTTGGCGCACATGGGAAGCCATGCGGGAACGCCGGAAGCGCGCTGCCTCCAATCAGCGGAAGACGCCTTGGAGCGTCTTTTCACGGAACATGATTTAGGCCGTGTTTTTAACGGTCCGGAAGCGTTTTACGAAGCCACCCAACTCGTCCAGGCTGCCGCCGTCCGCATCGAATTGGACGCTTGCCGGGCGAACGGAAAGGCCTCAGGATATTGTTACGCCCGCTTGGCGGCTGGCGGCGCATCCCTGGAAGCGGGCCTGCTCGCTGGGGATGGCGCTGGGAACGCGGCTTTCGATGTGGTGCGCGAAGCCCAACAGCCATTGCGGCCTCTGATTCATATGGCCCAAACGAACCTCGTTCCCCGGCAAGAAACCGGCGTCAGCATCCTGATGGTAAATGAAGAACGTTTGGATGAACGCGTCGATCTTTCGCTGCAAGTCGTAGGGCCCACCAATCAGGTGCTTTGGAAAAAACGCCGCTCCATCAAGCTCGTGCGCACGGGCAAGGAAATATGGTCAGGCGATATCGCCGCATCGGGCTCGACGGGTCCGCATCGGTTTATCGTGCGCCTGCTGCTCGGCGCCAAAGTCGTATCAGAAAGCAGCGTCGAGTTTCAGGTCTATGCCCCAGCGGACCCTTCCGAAGCGCTTATTGATGTGGTGGATACGGCCGATGAATGGCGTACGCGGTGTGCGCCTTTCGCACGCTTGACGGATCGCATGCCCGCCGTACATATCGTACCTCCGCTGGCCAACACTATTCGCGCGTATCCAGCGGAGAAAATGGCTCAAGTGATTGCCGAGGTGCGCGAAGGCGCAGTGGCTATTGTGTTTAGCCCTCCATGCGATTGGAATGATTTAGCTACATGGATTGATCCCTCCGTGCAAGCGGCCAGCTTGCCTGCGCATACAGCATTTCACTATGCCAAGCTTCATCCGGTATTTGAAGGTTTGCCCTCGCGCGGGCTTATGCGCCAGCCTTATCGGGATGTTGTTCCCCGATGGACCTTCCCGGACAAAGGCGAAGAAGATATTTGCGGCGCAATTTGGACCAGCCCCAGCGGGGAGGAACCCCTCGCCGCCGGTGCGAATATCCTTGTCCGGCGCTTAGGCAGCGGCCGCATGGTCTTCACCCACCTGCGCATTTTGGAACAATTGGGGGAAGACCCCCTGGCTGATCGCCTCTTTGTCAATCTCTTGCGCCATTTCGCCCGGCGTTCCGTACCTTCCGAGGAGCCCGTAGCTCCAGACGCCCCCACGCAAGATTGGCTCAAGCAAGAGCGCGTGGATGCTATCCGGCGCTGGATGGTGCTGGGCATGTTTCCCAATTGGAACGGCGAAGGATTCGACACCCCCTATCCGCCTGAACACACAGTGGAACTGCAAATGGCGTATTCGGGCTGGTGCAAGCCCATTCGGTGGCGGCGCTGGTATTCCTGCGTAAGAGAGCGCCACTTGGTGGAACTCCAGGAAGCGCTCGAGCCATTCATTTCTCCTAGCGCGATTGGCGTTCCTGGCGCTGCATATGCCTATGCCGAGTTCAACGGCCATGATCGCTGCCCGATTCATATCCATATCGGAGCCTATGCGCCCACTAAAATCTGGCTGAATGGGCGTTTGCTTTTAGCCTTCGATGAACAACGGCCAGCGAACCAGCGCATCGAGCCCATCATCTTGGACGCCACCATCAAGCAAGGCAAAAATACGCTCCTGGTGAAAGTCGCTAAAAGTGCGGGCGCTTGCCGCTTCTCCCTCGAAATGGAATCGGCTACCCGGATTCCGCTCTCGATGAACTGGTGGAAATAATCCGGTTCGGCGAGAGGTGTTTCATGTAACGTTCCTGAAACGTTTCCTTGCGGCAGCCCTATTTCGTTTATGGCGCAACTACAAGTAAAAGCGCCGTTCTCGCCTGGCATGCCGTTTGCTTCTCTATCCGTGTAAAGATGCGGGCATATCGATGATATGATTTCCCGCCGCGCATGAATACACCATGCGAAACGGAAAGGAGCCTTCGGATGCTTATTTCTTTGCTTGCAGGCGGGGTCATTGGAGCAACAGTCGGCGGATTGCTGGGTCGCACCCGAAGCTGTGAAGACGGCGGATGCCCTCTCACCGCGAATCCCTGGCGGGGCGCTCTCTATGGAGGCGTACTCGGGCTTCTGGCGGCATTTGTTTTTACGGGCGCTAATAAGCCGGATATGGCATATGCATCTCCCATTCAGAAGGTGGTGTCTGCCGCACAATTTGACCAGGATGTGCTGGGCAATCCACGGAAAACACTGGTCGTATTCAGCGCTTCCTGGTGTGGCGCGTGCAAGGCCTACAAACCCGAGTTGAACAAAGCCGCTCAGCAGTTCGAAGGGCGCGTCCATTTCTGGGTGGCCGACGTGGATGAACTGCCAGAATTAGCGGAGCGCTATGAAGTGCGGTCAATCCCGGATACCCTGATTTTTGAAAATGGAGCGCTGGTGGGCCGGTTCGCAGGGGCAGTGGAATTACCGATGATTGAAAAAGGATTATCCTCATAGTTCGCGGCTTTTTTCCCCAACGCCAGGTGTTTTGGCAAAAATGGAAAAAATGAGATTAAACTTGTTTTAGAACTTGAAATGTGATAGCATCTGGTTCGATTGGTAAGGTGGCGTGCCGGTTTTCCCCGCTGGCCGCACATCTCGAGTAAGGGGAAAGCATAGGCCATAGTCGCAGGACAGGCCCGAATGGAGAGTACACAAGTGGCAACAGGTACAGTTAAGTGGTTTAGTGATGAAAAAGGGTTTGGGTTTATCGTTCCGGATGATGGAGGCAAAGACCTTTTCGTTCATCGCTCGAATGTCGAAACGCCAAATCGCAGCCTGCAAGATGATCAACGGGTTACGTACGAAGCGGGACAAGGCCGAAAAGGCCCCGAAGCGACTATGGTAAGGCCATTGTAATTCCTTCAAGCACCCAAGATATTATTGGAAGCCCCCGCATGCGGGGGCTATCTTTTTTGGTGCTCCCGGCAGGGCGCGTTTATTTGAGGATGCAAGTCTCTTATAAGCCTGGTAAGAGGAACTGTTAGCCGGAGTGCAAGGGTGTCCGCATTGAAGCGGAATCTGAAGGAAGCCGCAGGCAAAGCACTGGCCCGACGAACAGGAATCGCATTAGAAGCATCCATGTGGGATGAGAAAGCCAATAGATTCAAAGACAGAATCTCATCCGTAAAGCATGGAAGCATATGCGTCGGTAAAAGGCGGATATATCAACTTTTTGCCAACTCTACATCGCGAATGGTGAAAGTCAGGCTACGTTTGGAGCTCGCACTTTTTCAGGCATCGGATGAGCAGGAAGATGATGTCAGCACCGGCTGGACACTCTTGACTTTACTCCGATCTGGGTGCTCCAGGTGCTGTGTCAGCAGGGCTTTCCTGTTACGTGAAGGGAAGATTAAAGCATTTGGGCGGCAGAGCGCCTTGGTCTCGGCGCAGGCATAACTGCGCCAATCGCTTGTGCGGATGAGGAACCGCTCCGCCGAACTGGGTGTTCCCTAACGCTGCTTTAATCGGCTGGGAAGGCGCTATTGTTGCCACCGGAAATCTGATCAGCGGCGATTGATCGATGACGGGGCGAAGCCAAATTGTCGCCGAAACGCAAGGCTGAAGTGGCTGGCGCTGGAAAAGTCGAAATGCGCCGCCACCTCAGAAATGGTGTAAAGCTTAAGCTGCAAGAGCTCGCGGGCCAAGGTTAGGCGAAGCCGGTCGTAGAATGGCTTGGGCGCTTGGCCCGTTTCGGCGTGAAAGGCGCGGCGGAAAGTGCGTTGGCTCATGTGAACCGATTTGGCCATTTCTGACACTGTCCAGGTTGCGGTGAGTTTCTCGTACATCAGGTCGATAACCTTCAAGATTGCCTTGCGTTGGATAGTCTCGTTGAATTCCTCCTCACAGCCTGCGATCCAGCGGTAGAGCATCAGAATGAAGAGGATGGATGCCAGGCGTCGCTGTGTTGGCGCGTGGCGCTTGAGCAACAGGTATAATTCCTTAAAATTATTGCTGTCTTCAGGATGGATCGGCGTGTTCATCAGGCGATGCGTGAGGAAATGGCCTGGCCCCATCAGTTCGAATTCAAACCACCAAAATCGCCAGACCGAGCCGACACAGTGGTAGCGCTCCAGATGCGCCCACTCAATGATCAGCAGGGTTTCAGGCAGGGTTTCGATGACTATGCCCGAATCCAGATAAACCCGGCCGGTCCCCGCCAGCGTGCGCAGGGCGATCAGGCCAGTACCGCCCCGGTTGCGTAGTTCTGCCGAGTGCGTTTTCGCAACGCCGACGGACACATCATAAGACTCGTTGGCCTCGACATCCCAGACCAGATTAAGCGCGATGGCGCCAATAGTGGTATCACCCTGCGCTAGGGAGTAGGAACCTTTATTGCGGTTCCACAGGAAATTCAACCGGGCCTGGATTTCGTTTTCATCCATACTACTTACGGATGGCGGCGGAGGAGTGGCATCGGACGCATGAATGAGATCGGTCAATTGCTGGCTTCGGGATAGTTTTTTACGCGAACGGCCCATAGTGTTCGTCTCCGTGTGGCTGATTTGTGATACCTAATTTTCGCAAAAAACCTGTTGCTGGTCAAAATAATTGTGACCAGCGTGACGGAATGGCCGTTTTTTGTACGTTTTTGGCCTGTTTCGCTATTCCAAATCTGAGAGGCGAAGATGGAATATATAGCGCATGGGCAGTAATGGGTCGCTCTTTCCTGGCATGAGGATCTATTCATGCAGCGGTCTGTGAATCGACGAATGGCGTCCGGATGTATGGCGTTGGTTCCACCTGAAGTATCAGGTTGGATGGGGGAGTATGTATGCAAACTGTTCCTGCGCAAACCGTCATCCTAGCGGAGGCGGAGATGCGTCTTAACACCGTCTATCTTTGGATGATTGCGCTGACGGCCGCCCTGGGGGGGCTGCTGTTTGGGTACGACTGGGTGGTCATCGGTGGGGCTAAGCCATTCTACGAGCAATACTTTGGTCTGAGTGGGGCGGGCGAGATCGGCTGGGCGATGAGCTGCGCGCTGGTGGGGTGTTTGGCTGGCGCCATGCTTTCGGGAGCCCTGAGCGACCGCTTCGGCCGCAAGCGGCTGCTCTTTCTGGCCGCATTGCTCTTTGTTGTCACCTCCATTGGCACAGGGCTGGCGCACTCCTTTCCGCAGTTCGTGTTTTGGCGCATTTGGGGCGGCGTGGCCATCGGTCTGGCCTCCAATCTGTCACCGATGTATATCGCCGAGATTGCCCCGGCGGCCCTGCGTGGTCGGTTGGTTTCGCTCAACCAACTGACCATCGTGATCGGCATCCTGTTGGCGCAACTCGTCAATTGGCTGCTCGCCGAAAAGGTGCCTGTCGGCGCCTCTACCGAAGAGATAGTGAACTCCTGGAACGGCCAACAAGGCTGGCGCTGGATGTTCGCCATGACGGCTATTCCCGCCGGACTCTTTTGGGCCGGTTTGTTTTTCGTGCCCGAAAGCCCACGCTGGCTGGCGAAAAAAGGTATTCCAGACAAGGCGCAGGAGATCCTGGCTCGTATCGGCGGCGCTGCCTACGCTCGCCTGGCCATGGACGAGATCAATGCTTCGTTGGCGGGCGAAATGGGTAAAGTCGATTTTGGAGAACTCTTTGATCCCCGCCTGAGACGTCCCCTCACACTGGGCATTGTGCTGGCCATTCTCTCGCAGTGGTGTGGAATCAATTCGATTTTTAATTACGCCGAAGAGATCTTCAGTGCGGCAGGCTACGAGGTTTCGGGCCTGCTGTTCAACATTTTGATTACAGGTCTGGTCAACTTGGTTTTTACCTTGGCCGCATTGCGTCTGGTGGATCGATTGGGCCGAAGGCCGTTGATGCTGATCGGAACGGCCGGGCTGGCCATGATTTTCATCCTGATGGGATGCAGTTACCAATTCGGCTTGCGCGGCTGGCCGGTGTTGATGTTGGTGTTGGCTGCCATCGCTTGCTTTGCCTGTACACTGGCGCCGATCACCTGGGTTGTTATCGCCGAGATTTTCCCCAACCGCATTCGAGGCGCGGCGATGTCGGTTGCTGTTTTCGCTTTGTGGAGCGGCTGCTTCAGCTTGACCTATCTGTTCCCGCTGCTCAATGCCAGGTTGGGAGCGGCGGGCACTTTCTGGTTTTATGCGGCGATTTGTGTGGTCGGTTTTTCTTACCTCTGGCGCCGCTTGCCGGAAACTAAGGGCAAGACCCTCGAAGCCATCGAACGGGAAATGGCTGGCTAAGACGGTTGGCCTTGCATGTCCTATTGAGATGTTATGCATTGATTTACTGCATTTGCAGCCATTGGCTTGGATTGGCGAACAAATCTAAACCTGATAAAAGGAGACAAAGACATGGGACGCCTAATGGCAAGTGTGTTGGTTGTAAACTGGTGTTATGTCTGTCTGATGGTCATGTCTGCATCAGGCATGGAGGTTCAGGCTGCACAGCTCCCGGCGGTTTCTGTGCGCCAGTTCGAGGACAGAGTTGAAATTGTCAATGGCGATCTACGCTTTCCCGCCTCACTTCAATGTCCGTTGTTTATCTTCAATATTGGGTCGGTGGGCGGTTCGCAGTTGCCGGTTCAGGCCAGCGGGAATCTGGAAGCCAGCCAGGAAGTGGTCGCCACGTATGCGCCGCTTCCGCTCGGTGAAACGGCCACACTCGATGTTAAAGCGCATCTGGCCTGGAACGCACAGGAAGGTGTTCTACGCAAATGGGTGGAGTATCGTCTTCATGCTGCTCCGGCGGGCTGTGTCTTGCAGGAGATTCAGCTTGATCAACTCGCTCCGATCGCGGATCAGCCGATCAGCATTCTGCAACAGGCGCCACAAAGTTTCCCCGGTTTTTTCAAGGGATTCTTCGCCGGTGTGGAATTCCCAGTGTCGTCCTCGCGCTTGGAGGGCAACGAATTGTTGTTGGCGCACAAGCCCGGTCTGTTGTTGCAGGGTGATACCGATTGGCGGCAAAGCCGCAAAGCGGTCTATGGGAGCGCGAGCGCTGGCCATGAGCATGAAGCCTTCTGCATCTATATTGCCAGGCATCGTCCCGAACCCAAAGGAATGCACTTCAATTATTGCAATTGGTGGACTTCGCCAATGCCGTACACCGAAAAAGACATCCTGGCCATCATGCAGGACTTTAACGACAAGTTGTACAAACCATTCGGCGTATCTTTCGATTCATTCTGTATCGATATGGGCTGGTCCAACCGCCAAAGCATCTGGGGAATCGATCACAAGCTGTTTCCTCAAGGTTTCGATAATATCCAGGCATCCGCCGAACGGATGAATTCACATCTGGGCCTATGGATCTCGCCGACGTCCACCTATATTGACGCCCTTGACGGGGAGTGGGCCAAGGAGCACGGCTACGAGACCTGGATCAAGGGGAGCTGGCTGCGCCAATGCTGCCTGGGGGGCCCAAAATATGGCGAGGAATTTAAGAAGGTCATGGTGTCCATGGCCACCGACTCGGGTGTGCGGCACTTCAAGATCGATGGCTATTCACTGCAATGTCCTGAAACCGACCACGGCCATCAGCCGGATGAATTATCTGCAGAAGCCATGGCCGAAGGGGGCATCCGCGCCTTCGAGGCCGCCCACGCCGCTGCGCCCGATGCGTGGCTGGAAGCCGCGGGATGTTTTAGCGCGAATTCCAGCCCCTGGTGGCTGTTTTATGTCAATTCCATAACCGGCAGCTATGGCGATGATTCTCCGTGCGGCCGTGTGCCTTCGCCCAATTTGCGTGAATCCTATACCACGGCCCGTGATTTCTATAGCATGCAAGGCGCGGCGCTCTTGACTACGCCGATCGTCGCTCAAGGCGTGCTGGGGGTTTTGCATCAGACCGATGAGCCGTTCCTCAATGATGCCGTGACCGTCATCTTGCGCGGCCATGCATTTATTCCATTCTATGTGAATCCGAAATACATGAATGACCAGCGCTGGGGGCAACTCGCCGCGCTGATGAAGTGGGCCCGGGCGAATGAAAGCATTCTAGCCGAGACCGCGCCATTACTACCGCCCTCATGGCGTGATGGGGCCGTCCCGCATTTTACCGGCGAAGGACGCATGCCGCGTGAACCCTATGGGTATAGTCATTGGAAGAACGAACGTGGACTGATCCTGCTGCGTAATCCCTGGATCAAAAAACAAACTGTCCGGCTGAATCTGGCGGAGGATGCCAAGGCTCCGGCGGGTTTGCCTAAGCTCTCAGCAGTCAGTCTGTATCCAGAAGTGCGCCTCTATGGCAAAGGTCTGACCAGCCAAAGCGTTTTGGAAGTGACCTTGGCGCCTTATGAAACCCTCCTATTGTCCCTGGCCGCCGGACAGGATTTGGCCGGGCTCAAGCCTGCAGCAAAGGTCGTGGGGCGGGAACTGAAGACGAAGAATATTCAAGCCAGGCTCTCACGCGTGAGCTTTGATGCCTATGAACAATCGGCCGCGGGGCTTGATTGGACGGCGCCCTTGGGCGCACGGAACGAAGCGGCCGCATTATCGGTCGAGGGCCGGGTGATCACGAGAAAGACGCCATCAGAATTATTGATTATCCTGGAAGGCAAAACGCAATCGCCCATTGTCGCCCAAGCGAAGCTGGAGGTAAATGGGCGCGAGGTGGCTTTGAGTGCAAGCCACTCCGGGGCGATCTGGAAATCCTCTTTGCTACCTCTGCCCGAGTATTGGACGATACTGAAGGCCCCCCTTGCCGCCGGTAAAAACGCAATCCGCCTTAATCTGCTTAGTGATGCCGAACTCACGGCGGCTTCCTGCTGGGCTTGGGCATCCAGAAACCCAAGCGAGGTTTCCGTGCAATATCTCAACGCGCTTCCAGCGCCCGAGCAGCTCTATCTGGATTCCGTGGCATTGTTGGATAGTCAAACCATCACCCCGAATACACCTGTTCAAGAATGCACGCGTCCCATCGAGCGAATCAACGGCGTCTATCTGGACACGATCAAACCTGCTTCTCTCACGCAAGACCGCCCGCTGCAGTTTAATCTAAATGTCATTCAGAAGCCGATGTATATCAAGAGCAGATACTTTGCCCGGGGCGTGGGCGCGTACGCCAATGGCCAGATCGTTTACGATATCGCCGGCCAAGGATACAAACGTTTCCAGACCTGGGTTGGCCTCGATGACGATGCCTACAAGGTTCGTGGATTAATTTGCTTTACGATTAAAGTGGATGGCGTTATCCGTTGGGAATCGGGCCTAATGACGGGGTTCGATGCGGCTCGCCTGGTGGACATTGACGTAACCGGGGCCAAGACGCTGGAACTGTTGGTTGGGGACGGCGGCAATGGGAACGAGTGGGATTGCGCGGACTTTGGCGACGCCAAACTGCTCCGCGATGATCAGTAGGAATCCGTGATTCTACCATATCGGGTTTATCCAGCCGTGGAAGATTATGAATGAATGGAGTTTGGGATGATAAGCATGTTCAAGTGTTTCAGTCCGTATAACATAAGTAGCTTGATCGTACTGGTGTTTTTGCTGATGCCCCAAATGTTGCTCTGGGCGGCCTCGTCCCCCGAGGTTTCCTTTCAGCAGACCACGGAGCAGGTTGTCATGATCAATGACGGTTTGCGTCTTCCCGTCTCGCTCAAATGCCCGGTATTTGTCTTTGATACCGGTAATGTCGGTGGTTTGCAAGCGCCGATGCAGGTGAGTGGCGACTTGGCCGCCGGTGAGGAATTCATCGCCACATATGCCCCGCTTCCGCTTAGCGGCGCGGCGAAGCTGGAAGTCAAAGTGCACCTGAGCTGGAATGCGGGCGAGGGGATTCTGCGCAAGTGGGCGGAGTATCGCCTGCACGAGGCCCCGAGCGGATGTGTGCTGAAGGAGATTCAGCTTGAGTTGTTGGACCGGGTTGCGGATCAACCAATCGATCTCCTGCTTACGGAGATCCCGCAGAGCTATCCGGGCTTCTTCAAGGGATTCTTCGCCGGGATTGAATTTCCCGTCGCCTACACGCGGCTGGAGAACAATCGCTTGCTGCTGGCCTACAAGTCCGGCCGGGCGATGCAAGGCGATTCGGCTTGGCATCAAAGCCATCGAGCCATCTATGGAGCCGCCATCGTGGGGAACGAGCGCGAAACCTTTGATGCCTATATCGCCAAGCACCGGCCCCAGCCCACGGAGCTGCATTTCAGCTTTAATAGCTGGTGGACGACTCCGTACCCATATAATGAGGCGGATGCGCTTTCCCTTATCCAGGCATATAAGACCAACCTGCATCTGCCCTACGGCGTTTCTCCGCAGTCATACACGTTTGATGACGGCTGGACTCTCGCCAAAAGCATCTGGCGAATCAATCCCGTCAGTTTTCCACAGGGCTTCGCCAATATTGAGAATGCAGCCCAGCAGATGAACGCGCACCAGGGGATCTGGATATCGCCATCTGGATGCTATTCGAACGCCCTGGATCAAAATTGGGCCCAGGCCAACGGATATGAGACGTGGATGCAGAATGGCGCGCGTTTGTGCTGCCTGGCGGGTAAGAAGTATTCCTCACTATTCCGTGACAGTGTCCTTTCGATGGTGAAGGGCGGCGTGCGCCAGATCAAATTCGATGGCTGCCTGCTTCAATGCACCGCGACCGATCACGGACATCAGCCAGGTGAGCTGGCTTCGGATGCCATGGTCCAAAGCCTGCTAGATATTATCAAGGATTTGCGGACCGCGGCGCCGGATGTGTTGATTGAGATTTGTTTCGGCAACAACGTTAGCCCCTGGTGGTTGTTTCATATCAACTGCGTGCTTGGCCCGCGCGGGGACGATTATCCCTGGGGGCGCGTGCCGGCGCCCATCTTCCGCGAATCCTACACATCGGCTCGCGATTTCTACAACCTGCAAGGGGCGTCATACCTTCGGTTACCCATCAACGCCCAAGAGGTGCTGGGCGTGGTGCATCAGACCGACGAGCCTTTCCTTAACGATGCGGTCGATGTGATCCTGCGCGGCCATTCCTTTGTGTCGCTCTATGTCAATCCAAAGTTTATGAATGCCCGGCGCTGGGGCGAACTCGCCGCGCTGATGAAATGGACGCGGGCTAATGAGCCCATGCTTCTTCATACGGCTCCGCTCTTGCCCGAGGCATGGCAAGACGGAGGCGCGCCAAAATTCACCGGCGAACCGGACATGCCGCGCCAGCCCTATGGTTACATTCATTGGTCCGGAAATCATGGCTTGATTCTTTTGCGTAATCCATGGCTCAAAAAGCAAACCATGCGGCTGGATCTGGCGAAACAGGTGGGCGTGCCCGTTGGACTGAAGGGCCTCTCGGCGGTCAGCCTGTACCCCGAGGTGCGCCTTTACGGAAAGCAGCTCAAGGCGCGGGACGTGCTCGAAGTGCCCTTGGCCCCCTACGAAACGCTTGTCCTGTCCCTTAGTTCCCAACAGGACCTCGAAGGTGTGGTTTCAGCCAAGAAATCGTTCGGGAACAATCTCAAGCAAGGCAAGATGAACGTTGATTTCCAACGGGCACAGGGGGGAGATCAGCCAACCTCAATGTCACTCACGCTGGCCGGCCAGGTCAAAACCAAGCTCCCTCAAACCGAACTCCTTATCCTGCTTGAGGGCAACTCCGGGACTCCTCAAGCGGGCCAGGCAAAATTGCTGGTCAACGGCCAGGAGGTATCGCTGGCTGAGATTCGTTCAGATAAGCAGTGGACATCCACGGGATTGCCCGTCCCGGAATATTGGACTTTCCTAGTAGGCAAACTGGGAATGGGCGCTAATGACATTCACCTGGAGCTAAAAGGCGATGCCAGCATCGCGGCGGTTTCATGCTGGGCTTGGGCGTACAAAAATATCGATTCAAATGTGCCTAGCTATCCCAACGCCTTACCATCTCCAGAGCGTCTCTACCTAGATTCCGTACCGCTTTTTGAGAGCCAGAGTGTGCCGATCAAAGTGAGTGGTGGTGGCGCGGGCGTCTTGAGCAAGGCGATCGCCGAGGCCTCGTCTGGCGATACTATCGAAATCCAGGACAGTCTGGTTTATACCGAAACGGCGATGATCGCGAATCAGTGGAAACACGGGATGACTATATGCGCGAAAGCCGGCCACAATCCCCAGATCCATTTTGATGTGGCCAACATGGCTGGCGGCATCGTCCCCGCCGTGAGCGATGTGCGGATTGGCTCCAATGCTGGTGGCCAGATTACGTTGCGCACCAAACAGCCGGGCATTTATTGCATCAACGCCTCCAACTTGCCCATTGCAGGAAAACTGCGCATCGAGCATTGCCGGTTTACCGGAGCCGATGCCACAGGGCGTAACAAGTGGCTGGGTGGGGGCCTGTTTGCCAATAACAAGAGTACGGTTACGATTGTGAATTGCGACTTCTACGATATGGCCGACGATGAACCCGGCCGCTTTTCAGTTTGCAATGCCCCATCACCCGATACCGGCAGCACGGTTAATATCCAGAACTGCCATTTTATGATGTCGATGGGCGGAGGGAAGCACCAGTATCTGTATCATCCTAGTGTGGGCTCCACAACCAATGTAGATGAGTCGACTTTTACAGTTGTGACTCAGGACTTCAAAGGTGGGATGGGGAAACTCAACATGACCCATTCGACCGTGGATGTACCTTGATTCCTTGCCGTTATTTGAACGTCAGACAAATCGGGAACCAAGACAAGAACCAGCCAAAGCCAGCATTAGGTGCGTTGGCAAAACCATCGTTTGCCGCCGATGCTTGATAGCGTGCAGGAATATCAATATGGGGATTATGGAGGCGCAAAATGTCTGTTTTACCGGAGCAGTCGCACTCGATGGAATTGGAATGCAAGCCGGACTTTGACATGGCGATGCAGCGGGTCAATGCTTGGTATGAAGGTGAAATGATTGACCGCCCCCCCGTCCGTTTCTCGGAACATAATTCAAGCTTCTATCAGGTCCAGGCCGAAGCGGGCCGGTCCTGGGGGAGCCTGAAAGAACGTTGGTTCGATGCCGAATACCAAGTCGATCTGTTTCTTGAGATGATTGCTGGCAGGCAATTCCATGGAGAGACCTTTCCTGTCTTTTCGCCCAATCTTGGGCCGGGAGTGTATGCGGCATTCCATGGGAGCCAGTTGATCTTCGGCGAGGTTACGTCATGGTGCGAACCGCTCATTCACGATTGGGATGACTTAACTCTACTTAGGTTTGATCCCCAAAATGAGTATTTTCGAAAGATTGAAGAACTGACCTGCATTGCTTTGGAGAAATGCCCTGGGCGATTTATGGTCGGTTATACGGATTTGCATGGGAGTTTGGACTGTGCTGCCGACTGGCTCAACCGGCAGGAGCTATGTATGGAAATGGTGATGAATCCGGAGAAGATACATCAGATGGTCCAAATTGCCGACCGGAATTTTCTATACACCTTTGATTATTTCGATGCCCTTCTAAAAAAACATGGGCAGATCTCCGTTACCTGGTTGGGTGTTCCTTCCTTTGGAAAGATGCATATCCCAAGCTGTGATTTCGCAACGATGATTTCCCAGGAAATGTTTAATGATTTCTATTTGCCGAGTCTCCAGCGAGAAGTTAAAGCCATGACCCATAACGTCTTCCATCTGGATGGCAAGGGGGTCGCCCAGCACTTGGACTCCATTCTGTCGATCCCCGAGATCAATGCCATCCAATGGGTGCAAGGGGTTGGCGAGGATGAACCAATCATGCAATGGCTGCCCCTGATTAGGAAAATTCAAGCGGCCGGCAAGTCGGTGATTATCGATTTGAAGCTTAATGAGCTAGAGGAGTTCATCGCAAACATGAATCCCCGAGGATTGTATCTATGCTTGGCTGCGGATTCGGAAATACAACCGGAGATCATTAAGCGTCTGGAAAGGTGGTAAAGGAATTGGCCAAAGAAGATATACGCTATTTGACCACCATCACCAAGCCCCAGCTCGGCATGTTGCTGGCGCGGGGTGCGCTCCAGATGGATTGGGAATCCCTATCGGACGCACACCGGCGTATCGTCCGCACCATCCTGTACGCCATCGCCGTCTGAATCAGCATTCAGAGGATCCGTTTCACCTTCGTCCACTTGGCCGTTCCGATTGCGATCCTCCATGCCATCGGCGATGCCATCCCCATCCGAATCAAAGCAGCGCAGATCGGTCTCACCGGGATCAAAAACACCGTTTCCATTACGGTCTTCCCGCGTATCCGTCAGGCCGTCATCATCGAGGTCATATACGGAGTCCCGGGCTTCCGCGAGCCATCGGAATAAGCTGCCAGCGAACCGCAGATGCGGTTCGTCTTTAAGAGCTTCCTCGCAGAGCGGTGAGGGAGACGCCAATATGGCCACGCGGCCCCGCCCATAGGCAAGCGCCACAAATATGGCGTCACGCGGATTTTCACCCCCTTTTGGAACAAAAGCGTCCGCATCTACGCCATCCGCTAATCGAATGCCGCACCCGCCGTCAATCAAAAAATCTTTCCAACCGCCTGCAAGGCCTTGGATTTTATCTGTCGTGAATTGGCCAGAAACACTCACGCTCGTGTCCAATTGAATTCCCATGGCGCTGAGCCATCCGCCAATCGAACGTGAGGTGGCGGATTCGAGGGGGCCGCCCAGAAATAGAAGCGCTCCGCCCCCCGCCACATAATCGAGCAGAGCCGCGCGCGTCAACGCGCCTCGGGAGGCCGCTGCGGCATCAAGAACCAACACAGAAGCTGCCGCAAGATCAAGCGCACCTGGCATGGCTTGGGTGGATTGGCTGAAATACAGAGGCGGCCCAGCTAGAAATCCCGCCAAAGCGTCCAGTTTTTTACGGCCGGGTTCGGGCGCGCCAATCGCCCAAAGCACTTGTTGAATCTGGCCCCGAGGAGGCAAGAGGCGTACGAGTATCGGCGCCGTGTGTATGGCGCCATATTCGCTAGTATCCAGCGGAATCGTATCGATGCTCAATATCCCCTGAAGCGTCTCGTATCGAGCGTTATATCGAAGCGGGTCAATCTCCACTTGGAACTTTCCAGGCAGCGCACCTGTGCGTGGTTCGATCCGCAGCCATGGCATGGAAGCCTCATCATAACGGGCATTCCATGCGAGAGGGGGCGCATCCGCTGGCCAGTCCAGGGGTATTTCCCGGCGTTCCCGCCCCGCGGCTTCGCCGCGGAAGGTGAGCACGGGAGGGAGGTTTAACGGAATCGAAGCGCCCAATGGTTTGGGAGCGGCGTTTTCCGTGGATGTCATAGGAGCATCCATACCCGATGGAGCGATCGCTTCGGGCGGCACGGGCAAAATAGCTGACACATGGCCCGTCTGGAGCTGCACCGTCACGAGCGGCGCTGCCGTTAAACCATCGGCCAGATGGATGCGGCCTGCTTCGCCTACGAAAAGCCCTTCATGCGTCCATGTGAGTGTGCGAATAGGAGCAGCATATTCATACTGCACGGTGCTTGGCACGCCGCCTGGCCATGCTTCGAGCCGCTGATCCACGGCCACGGCCACGCCGGACCCCCCTGGCTCAACCGCAATCCAAATAGGATGGGCTACATCCAGCAGAGGGTATTCAGCCGTTTTCTGCACGGTTTCATCCGAGACCTCCACCCGGCTCGCGTACGCGCCGCCCGCGCCAGGCGCAGCGGTCGCCACCCAGCATGAACCATCAGCGGCGGGAACCAGTGCGCGCCCTTCTGATTGCGTGCGTCCTTCCATGCGCACCGGTTCGCCTATGGGTGCGAAATTGCAGGCATCCAGCACATATAGCCAAGACGCCCACGTTTCGTCCGGCATGGCGCAAGCCAGTATATAGAGATAGCGGCCATCCGCGCTGGTGGCGATGTCGCCGGGCTCGAGCATGCCCATGCCGGCTTCAGGCGTCCAGGCGGGAAGCAATACGGCCCCAGAGGCTGCGTCAAGGGCATGTACAAGCAAGCTGGATGTTTCCGGCTCCCGGCATAATACCGCTATAGCGCCCGGGCGCGGAAGCGCTGCGGCATGGACGGGAGCGCCGGGCATGGGCCATGTAATGGCAGGTGAGGTAAAATGCAAGTTGGGTGCGTTTTCCATGCCACGCACCTGGATGCGCCCCCGCCATCGGTCATATGAGTCTGTCCGAAATCCTAACCAAACAAAGTATTGCCGGTCCTCCGGCCCTCGGATGAAAACACCTTCTCCTTGCCACCATTCGGTATCCGGCAAAAGGTGCGATTCAGGTTGGAACAGAAAAGGCGTCATGGAAAAGCTTGATATATGCACCGTGTCTTCCGGCGAAATGGCTCCACTCGATGGCTGTGCCGCTCCGGATAAGGCTAACACATAGGGGCGATCAGGCAATGGGATTAAAGGGCCAAGACTAGATGCTCCTGGCAGGCGCACGGGCGCGGGCAGCGGTGCGCGGCAATCCATATCGACACATTGTACATACACGCCTGCGGCTTCATGCATGGCGTTCAACACTTGCGTCGCCACGATCACCCGCCGTGCATCCACCGCCTGCGCCGCTGCTTCCGTCATGGAGAAGGTCATGATGGTCGTAATACATGCTAGGATTGGTTTGTACACGCGCAATGATCTCCAGAGTGAAGGGCAGTCTATCGTTGTTTAGAATGAGGAATCAATGCGTATCCCCATCGGTTAAGGGAATTGTATGATTAAGTGAACTATTATCTATAAGCCAAAGAATATATAACAAAGCAAAAACTTTAAAATGGAGGCGGATATGGAACTGATACTAGGCGTCGCCGCCGCATGCTGGCAAGTGCTGGGCGAAATGGCGCCGTATTTGCTCTTTGGTTTTCTCATTTCCGGCGTGATGTATGTTTTCATTTCTCCGGAATGGGTGGAGCGCCATCTGGGCGGGCGCGGCCTACTTCCCGTGCTCAAGAGCGCCTTGCTGGGCGTCCCGCTGCCTTTGTGTTCATGCGGCGTGATTCCGGTGGCGGCTTCGATTCGCGCCCATGGCGCAAGCCGGGGCGCTACGCTGGCTTTTTTGCTCTCGACGCCGCAAACCGGTTTGGATTCGATGTTGGCCACTTATGCGCTGTTAGGCCCGGTATTCGCGATTTATCGGCCCGTGGTGGCGCTAATCACGGGCGTGCTTGGCGGCGGCATGGCCGCATTGTTGGATCCTGAACAGGAATTGCAAGATAGCGCATCTCCCGCAAGCAGCCACATCGCCGTCTCCGGCGGCCGTCAGAAATTAAAACTCATCAAAGAGGCGCTCCATTATGGCCTGGTGGCGTTGCCGAGGGATATTGCCCGGCCCTTGCTTTTGGGCATTCTCATAGCAGGCGTGATATCGATCTTCGTGAGTGAAAATGCCTTAGCGCCCTATTTGGGCGGCGGGATATGGGCGATGCTGGCCATGGCGGCCGTAGGAATCCCATTGTATGTGTGCGCCACGGCCTCCATCCCGCTGGCATTAGGATTCATGCACATGGGCGCATCGCCTGGCGCGGCGCTGGTCTTCTTGATCGCTGGCCCCGCCACCAACGCCGCCACCATCTCCGTCGTATGGAAAGTGCTGGGCAGGCGGACTGCGCTCATTTACCTTGGAACGGTGGCCTTTACTGCGTTAGGCGCGGGATTATCGCTAGATGCGATTTTTAAGCATTTTCCCGAACACGGCATGGATATGGCTGGCCATGCGCACGTGATGGGCGCATCCTGGTTGGGACACGTCTGGGCCGCTATATTGCTCGCCGTGCTGGCCGCCAGTTTGTGGCCTCGCAAGAAAATGGCAGGCAGCGAAACAAAGGAAACGAAAATGGAGCATGCAATAAAGCTCAGAATTAATGGCATGACCTGTTCCCATTGCGCCAACGCGGTGGGGCGCGCCTTGCGCGAAAGCGCTGGCGTCACGAACGCGGAAGTTAACCTCGACGCAGGAGAAGCCCTCGTGGCAGGGGAAGGCGTGGATAAAAACGCCCTCGTCGCCGCCATCGAGAAATTGGGCTACGAAGCCATTATTGAAACCGCGTAGGCCGTTACGCCATATATTTGCGCCCTTCATCCAGCATGGCCAGATAATTGTCCACGGGGATGTAATTGGCTACGCTATTTCCGGTGCCCAAGCAATAGCCGCCGCCGGGCATGCAGGCCTCAAGGGTCTTGCGCGTCCGCTGGCGCACTTCTTCCTCACTGGCGCGGCAGAGGAAATCCACATCTATGCCTCCCAGCAGGGCGATTTTTTTGCCATATGTATGCTTCACTTCCGTGACTTGCTCAATAGTATCTTCGAAAGAATGCTTGGCGTCGATCTTCACCTCGTTGATTAGATCGTCCATGATGAGTTCGAGGTTGCCGCACGAATGCAGTAAATACGGCATGCCTTTATCATGGGCCATTTGGGCCATGAGCTTGTGGCCTCCCAGCACAAACTCCCGCATGTCCGCCGGGCTCATGAGAGGGCCGCCCCGGTAGCCCATGTCATCACTGCCCCAAAGTGCTTTCACGCAAGAAAATTCCAGGATGCGCTCGGCGGAGGCTTTATATAACTCCAGTAATTTCTCATAGATGGCGATAATCAAATCGCGCTGTTCATACAGGGCCATGCAGAATGTGGTATACCCCATCAGCCACGTCACCTCCTCGGCGAAGTGGGCGAATCCGCCGCTGCCGATGATGCACATGTGGTCCGGCAAATTCTTTTCATACCATTCCAGGTTCTGTGTATTGATACTCTTCGGCTCGGGCCAGGGATACCGTTCAAATTCTTCCCAGGAAGTGATGGGGCCCCGGTTTTCATCTATGAAGGAGCGCCCTCCGCCGCGCGCCATCTCCTCTCCCGCCGTATCGGCCGCCACCCCATAATGCAAGGGAAGATCGATGCCTTCAACGCCGCAGCGGACAAAATCATAGCCCAGAAACGCTTGCAACTCTATTTGCCGTTTTAAATGGTAATAGGGGTCATTGGGATCTAGCTTCTGATGCAAGCCGAACCGCTTCGCAATGGCTTCCTGTACCTCGATATCCAGGAACAGTTCAATGAAATGCACGCGGGCAGGCTCGCCACGGCGTTCGATGCATTGAATGAGGCCTTCCCAATGGGGTGTAACGCTTAGGGAAAATGGACTGGACATGCGACTTGCTCCTTTGTTGGCGTGATCACCTAGCTTTGCACGGACAACTTTAACACAAAAAATGTTATTGTACAAGAGGGCGCAATGCGTAAAAAATAGTAATAAAGTCTAGCAGAAAGCGCTTACCGTGTCAAACTCCCTCCTTTGCTCCCTGCGATAACGGGCGTTCTCAAGCAGGCGTTTTGGCAAGCCATCCCAGCGCCATAATGGAGTGGGGGGGCATTTCGAGCACATAAGGACTGCCGAAGCCCTCGACTGCATGGGTCTCGATGCGCACCGTTTCGCGTTCTTCATTAGTGTCGCTCAGCGAGGCGGGAACGATTTGGTTCATTTCCGCAGAGCCGTCCGGCGGTGACGGGAGTTCGATAGTGATTTTTTGCGGCGTATCGAGACTCAAGTTGAACAGCACGAGGCCATAACGCGCCTTATCCCGGAAAGCAAACGCTTGGACGAGGCCGAACTCGGTTTCTTTCTCGACGCCATTAAGCGGCGGCTGGATGCGGCGCAGGCCGCCTTGCACTTCCGTGCGAATGAGAGCGCCCGATAAGACGCGGTTCACCAGTTCCACGCCCAGCCAGGTAGGCCGTTTTCGCCCGGTGGATTCGAGGTCGCGCAACATGCCCCACAAACGCACGTTTTCATTGTTGGCGATACTGCGGGAGAACTGTACGGTGTTAAAGGCGCATTGTGTGGCCGCGCGAAAATCGCGCAGGTAGGTGAGCATATGCAATGGGAGCGCCAAAGCCCCAGCGGCCCCCGCCACGAAATCGTTGCGAATCCGCAAAGGAACAGTTCCGCTGGTCGTATGGAAGTTGATCTCATATATCGCGAGGCCCGTGCCCCGGCCCGCCTTATCGAGGAGTGTTTGGCTTTCGCGCAAAGGCCCCGACTGAACTTGGTGGAAGGGCGATGCGAATAGGGGATAGTAGATGGCTTCGGAGGAGCCGAATTCATCCAGTTTTCCGAAATAGGGCGCGAGGGCGATGGTGTCATGCGCCGTGCTATTGTCGTCGATCTCCTTCTGCCGCCAGGCCGTGGAAGCCTGTCCGCCAATGATAAGGTCAAACGAATCCGGCTTGAAATAGGGGCTTTCCCGGAACAGGGCGAATCGCCGTGCAGCGGCTTCCCCCAGCCGTTCGCCCCCGCACATGGACGCCCCGAAGAAGGGGTCGCGCCCATCGGCGGCTCCCCATAGTTCATTGCCGAATTCGATATGGATCACGGGAAACACATCGGTCCACGGCGCTGCTTGGCCCAGTTTTGCCCGAAGCTGGGCATACGGCTCCTTGCTGCTGGCGGGCGCAGCCAAATAGGCGGCGAGCTGGCTCCATTCCTCGGGCGTGAACGTGGGAGGGACGGCATACCAGGGTTCAGCGTCCAGATAGTGGCAGAGTTCGAGAAACTCATGGAGCGAAAAACCATAGTGTTCCGCCTTGCGCTTTTGAGGACTGAAGCCAGTCGCTTTACGCGCCCAAGGCGCAGCCAGCTCGTTGTCAAGCGTGCTTCCGAATTGCTCATTCCAATGGCGCAGCACGCCTGGGCGTAACTCCTTCAAGCGCTCCACGATGGCGTCCGAAAACGCCGTCGGATTGCGCACATCCAAACGCGTGATGGCGGCGTCATCCACCCATGCCTCCGCGCCTTCTTCCGGCAACGTCAATAAGAACGCCAAGGCCGATGCTTTCCCTCCGGGAGCATCTCGGGAATCAGGCGCCGCGAATTCCCATTGGTATTCCTTCCAGTCTTCTTCAAGTGTGATGCTTTTGTCCAGAAATGGCGGGAATTCTTTAGATTGCCGCAAGAACTGCGCCTGGAGTTTCGTGCCGGGGCCTTTGCCTTTGGCCCAGAAGCTTACCCTCCATTTTCCCCGGATAGGAAATAGTTTTCCTGCCGAGGCATCCGAACGGCTCATGGCATCCGTGAGCTTGCTATACGCAGGCTCCCATGGCTGCCCCGCGTACCGTAAATGGCGTGATTGAGCGCCAGGGCTTCCTGGACGCGGCGGGCCGCTGTTATCTGGGTCTTCGCTGGGGCCATTCCTGCGAATGAGCAAGACGTCCTGCTCTTCCGGAGCAGGGCCGCTTCCGTCCAGGTAGAAAACATTCTGATCCTGTTCCAGTTTGAACGAGCGCACGGTTCCCCGCCTGCCTCGGGCAGGCCCGGTGGCGAATTCATAAGAAGCGCCATCCCAGAATCCTTCGGGCTGTCCAATGCCGGATTTATCACTGTTCCATGAAACAGACCAGTTCGCTTGAGGGACGCGTTCCGCCGTAGCGCCTTTGCCTACAAGGATCGCTTCGCCATACAGGCTTCCCTCGAAACCGGGCTCAAAGAGGATGTTGTTTGTAAAATTACCTGCGCCCCATCGCTCGTAATTGGCAAAATTTATCCCCAGCCGCTTCACTTGGGGCACGAGCGTATCCTCGCTGATAAGGACGCGGGCTTCTGGCGTGCCTTCGATGGCGTCACGCGCTTTGGAGGGAGGCTGGGACGGTTCAACAGGTGGAGTTTTTTCCGGGGAGGCGGCTGCGATTGGTTCGGCTTGTTCGCTTTTTGGGGGAGCAGCGGCCGCGGGAGCAATGGCTTCCGCCGTAGGCGCGGGATTGTTATTTATCGAGGCCAGGATAGACGCCCCGAGGGCGGCTAAAATGGCCAATGCGGCCATACGGCCCGCCAGCACACGCCCTCTTCTAGTCATAATCGAAATGTCTCCATATCTCTATGCGTTTTGATCCACGGATGATAGATGAACACCGATTTTGATGAACCATAAAAACACAGCATGACTAGATACATGATGTGCTTCGGCTAACGATAGCAGTGATTTCACGGCCCGCGAAATCCATATCAAGGCACATGCTCCGTCAGCACCGGCTGGAGTTTAAGCGCGAAATCTTGAAGGGTAAGAAAAGCGGCTTCATCCCCTCCTGGGCCAATAATCGTGGCCAATTTGATCATGGCCGAGTTCGGCGCTTGGAACAACACTTGTCCCTGCGCCCAATAGAGGGCATTCAAAAAGTAATTGCCGGTCATGGTTTCGCCTGTTTTGAACCAATATAGAACGGCTTGCTGGTTTTCGCTATTGGACAGTACAAGGCGTTTGGCGTCGAATAGGAATCCGACCGGCATCACCGTTTGTTCGCGGATCTCATTGCCTTCGCCCACAAGGCATACCTCGGGAAAATGCAGGCTGCGCCGGGTGGAGCCTGCATACACAATGGTAAGCTGAACAGGCCAGCCTTTGCTGTTCACATAGTTACGAATCAATATGGAGCTGGTCTCCAGATACGCCTTAGTGTGTTCATCCACACCTTCATCAGCGCCAAGCTGCCGGAAATCTCCTATTTGGCTTGGTATTTGACTGATGGATTCTGGCATGGCCGACATGCCCGCGCGGGCTTGTTGAGCGCGCAACGCGGCCTGGGCGCTTCCGATGGCCAGTAGAATGATGGCAATCGCGATGTAATGGCGTTTCATACAGGCTCCTAGCGCCAAAATGGCCTTTTCTATCCTGCGGGTGCGCCTCATTATCTCTTCACTCCGCAGGCAAGTCAATCAGTACCTTACACTCCTGCTTCTATAAGAAAACGAAAAAAGTTTTTTCGCCTACAGACGCAAGTAACTTTTTTACAATAGTTTAGCGGCTGCGAAAATCGTCAGATTCATGGCGTTCCATTGTACGGTGGTCAACGTCCTCGCGCCTGTAAAAGATGGCCTCAAAATCCAGCTTTTTGATTGCTGGTATGCCATGCGTTTAACCTTGTATTCTTTGCGGCTTCGTGGCTTTGCGTGAAATACATTATTATGGATTTACACGCGACTACCACCAGTACGCCCAACAATTTATACGCACGCAAAGCCGCCAAGCACGCAACGGTAAACGAGAATGAACAGCGTTATGCCGTTCCATTGGGTTGTGGGCAATGCTCACGTCAGCCTGTTTGCAAACAGGTTTTCTTTCTATTGCAGCGGACGGGCTTCTACAGTATAATTTGTGCGAAAGAGATGAAATCTGGGCGGCGGAGAGCCTGGGAAGCGGTCGCATATCCTCAAGGAGGGCGCGGGCATGATCGAACGGTTTCAAGATGCACCGAAGGCCATTGTCTATTTGTGCCAGGCGTTCCGTGCTCACTTCAAAGAGCCGCACGCGGAAGTCACCTTTTATCCGGATGGCGTGAAAGAACAGCGTTCGATGCTCGTGGACATCGAGCATCTCCCTCCCGTCCTCGAACGCTTTTGCCACCGTTTTCCAGAAGCAACCGCCATGTTGCTTCCCATGGAAGGCATTGCGCCTGTGGCGGGAATCCAGTGCCATTGCCCGAGTGAATGGCGTAAAACGGGGAGATGCCATTGCCGTTTGCATGAGCACCGGGCCATTGTGACGGTGTTTTTGTGCCACAGCATGAACGAGCGGCCTTCTGACAGTTTGAAGCGCAATGCGCTGGATCTGTTGCAGCAAGTGGCGCATGACTTTCAGTCGGAGCAGAAGATTAGCCGTTCACAGCCCAACATGAGCAAGCTGCACCGCATTTTATAATAGACATGCGCAGTCCAATGATGTATCGGGCGCGCCAGCCTGCGTGAACCTATTATAAGGTGGCAAGGTACGCTTTTAATTTTTCAAATGCCCGGCCGCGGTGGCTGATGCCGTGCTTGGTTTCCGCGTCAAGCTCCCCAAAAGTCTGCTCGAATCCATCGTGGACGAAAAGGGGGTCGTACCCAAAGCCATTTCCGCCGCGTGGCGCAACAGCAATCCGGCCTTCAACGGCGCCATGTTCAATATGAAACCGCCCATCGGGCAGCACAAGGGCCGCACAACACACAAACCGCGCCGTGCGCGCGGATTCATCCAAGCCATCAAGGGCGCGCAAGAGTTTTGCGTTGTTATCGGCATAGGTGCATTCCGGCCCGGCATACCGCGCCGACCAGACTCCCGGCGCGCCGCCGAGGGCGTCCACCACCAATCCGGAATCATCCGCCACGCATGCCACCTCGAAACACGCGCCGTAATACCGGGCTTTTTTGAGGGCGTTCGCTTCGAAGGTGTCTCCATCCTCTTCCGGTTCATCCACGGAAGGATGCTCCCGAAGGCTGCGGACATCCCACGGAAGCCCCTGGAGGAGATGGGTGAGTTCGGCGGCTTTATCCCGATTTCCCGAACCAATGAGCAAAGGAACTCGAACGGCGTCAGGCACTTTCGAGGGCCTCCTGCTGGATGCGGAATAAGGCTTTGCATCCCACTTCCGCCAGGTCGAGGAGGCGGTTCAACATCTCGCGCGAAAAAGCTTCGCCTTCGGCGCATCCCTGCACCTCGATCAATCGGCCATCTCCCCGCATGACCACATTCATGTCCACATCCGCACAGACATCCTCTTGATAACATAAATCAAGGCGCGGTTCGCCCTCAATGACACCGACGCTGACGGCGGCGCAGTGGCCTAGCAAAGGGGGCTGATTGATCATGTCCCGTTCGCACATCCATAGGAGGGCGTCATATAAGGCGACATATGCCCCGGTGATGGCTGCGGTACGGGTGCCGCCATCGGCTTGCAGCACGTCGCAATCAATGGTGATTTGGCGTGAGCCTAATAATTCGAGGTCCGCCACGCATCGAAGCGAGCGCCCGATCAAGCGGCTGATTTCCTGGGCGCGCCCTTTTTTAGACGCATCGCGCGGGATCCGGCTGTGGGTGGAACGGGGCAGCATGGCGTATTCCGCCGTGATCCATCCCGTGCCCTTGTCTTTCAAGAAAGGCGGCACACGGTCTTCCACGGTCGCCGTGCATAACACCTGCGTGTCGCCGAATGCGACAAATACTGAGCCTTCCGCATGTTTTGTGAAGTTCCGCTCTATGGCCACCGGACGTAATACATCCATGGCGCGTTGGTCTGGCCGCATGCCTGGAATCTCCCTTACGATTGGCTGCCTGCGGGGGCAGGTTCAGTGGGCTGTGTAACGGGAGGCTCAGCAGGCGCTTCTTCAGCCGGCGTGTCTTCAGCGGGCGCGGCGCCGGATTGAGCGGGTGCTGCGGCGTCCGTCGCCGGCGTCTGTTCTTCCTGATGGGCATGTTGCGTCAAATGGGTGTCCTTATGATACTTGGCGATGAGCTTTTCAAACACGGGCTCCTCGCGCAGCAGTTGCACGGCGCGTTCAAGCTGCGTATCCACCACGTTTTCTGGCGTCACTTTCGGGCCATCCGATTCACCGCCGCTGTTCATGAGCCGTTCTTCCAGATCGGGTGGAACCGCCATGGTCTCCTTGACGATTTTGATCTGTAGCGCCCGCCATTCATCCTTGCTCATCAGCACTTCCACATCAGGCAGAATGCCTTCTTTATCAATCGTCACCTCGGCGGGCGTATAGTAAAGCGCCGTGGTGAGCCGTATGGCGCTGCCTTCGGGGCGCGCCAGAGGGATAATCGTCTGCACGCTGCCCTTGCCATACGTTTTCATCCCCACCACCAATGCGCGTTCCCAGTATTGAAGCGCGCCGGTGACAATCTCGGCGGAGCTTGCCGTAAGGTCGTTGACCAACAATACGATGGGCAGCGATTCGGGCAATATGGGCTTGCGCTCCGTCGTCAGCCGCAGATTCTCGGCCAGCTCCTTCTCCGCGCCGTTGCGCCCTTTGGTATACGTCACCAGTGTGCCTTTCGGAAGGAATAACTCAGCGGCTTCTTTCGACGCCGTCAGCAGGCCACCCGGATTGCTACGCAAGTCAATAATCAGGGCCTTCATGCCTTCTTTCTTGAGGCCTTCCAATTTCTCGGCGATTTCATCCGCAGTCGTTTTCTTGAAGTCGGTGACTCGGATGTAGCCGATGCCGCCATCGCCGGGCAGCATGCGGTGTTCAGCGACGCTCCAGAATGGCACCTTGCCGCGCACCACGTCGATCTCGAGTATATCGGCCTCGCGTTTCGGATCGTCATACCGCCGTAAAACAGTCAAGTGGACAGGAGTGCCATTCGGGCCCCGAATGTGATCCCTGGCTTCGTCGATAGCCATTCCGTCGGTCGAAATGTCGTTGATGCTGAGGATGATATCGCCGGGAAGCATGCCCGCTTTCGCGGCGGGCGCGCCCTCGATCACTTGGAATACGCTCACGATCTTATCATCATTCAGCCCAATTACAATGCCGATGCCGTCAAACTCGCCGTCTGTCTCCTCTTGCATGCGGTCGAAGGCTTCTTTCGGCAAGTACGAGCTATGGTCATCCAAGGAATTCATCATGCCGCGAATCGCACCCTCGACGAGCTTATCCGTATCCGGCTCGCGGACGTAACTGGTCAGCACTTCATCCAGGACATTTCCGATGGGCTGGATCTGCTGGAAAACATCCGTTTCCTGGCCTTGGGCGAAAATGCGGGCGGCGAAACCATTGCCCAGCACAAGCACCACGGCAAGCATAAAGACAAGCAAGGCCAGAAATTGGGAGCGGCTATCGCGCATAGGAACCTCCATGCATGGCCTGCCCGGCGTATCATCGGATCCGCCTATGGACGCCATGCGCCACACATTTGATGGAAGATAATACCAGATCAGAAAATGGATTGCGAACGCCGTGTGTGAATTATTGACAACCTGGATTCATATTCTAAGTGCAACGGAGGGGTGGGAGCTTAAGCCCTTTCCCGTCGGAGGCGTACGAATCACGACGCGAGCGCATCGCCCGGCGCTTGCAGGAATTGTGCGATACGCCATGGGAAGATGCCCAGGCCAAGCGGCTCTTCAATTCTGGTTTGCGCGGAACACGACCGTGGCCATGGTATCGATCTTGGGCACTATGCAGGAGACGCCTTTGTCTGTGCGCGTGACCTCCACCATCTGTGGGGCATCGAGACCTGGAGCGTGGATCGTTGCCATCGCCGGAGGCTCCATCCCTTCGTACGCGCACGCGCTGAGCATTACGGGCAAATCGGATATGGACCGCACGGCATCCGTGTCGTAGTCCACATCGTAGTTGACGAGGTGGACAATCACCCGTCCTTGGCCGGGCTGCGCAATGGGAAACGCGCAGACTTGCCCTTCGCCGGTGTGTGGCAACATCGGCGCCAGGTCCAGGCGTTCCGCCATGGCATACAATTCCTGCCGCGACGGCTCATCATAATCGCGCAGGAAATGGGCCCCGGCGTCGCCGTCCATGGCGGTGTCGGATATGGTTCCCCGGAGGGTCATGACCACGCCATTTCCATAGCTAAACGCGTTTTCGAAAGGAGGCGTTTCGACGGGTTTGGCCTCGCCGGACAGGCCCAGCCGATTTGGTTCGTGGCACACCAGCGTTCCGCCTGCGCGCACGAACTCGCCGATCACCTGTTCCTGGTTCTCCGTGGGCGCGATGGGCGAAGGTATGATCAAGGTCTTGTAGGGCTTGAGATTTTTGGTGCTTAGGCGGTCCGAAACGTAGTTGCCATCGCCCGCGAACACCACGTCGAAGGGATAGCCGCCTTCCGTGAGCCCTTGCGCCATGCCTAGATAGGAGGGGAACGCCGCCGGTATGCAGCGCCCGCGTTCGTTGAGCTGAAACAGGAAAGCCACGGGGGAACCGCTGGATAAGGGGCCTTCAAAGAGATCCTTGTGCGCCTGGACGAATCCCGCGATCTTGATCGAGTCGCGCCAAAGCTTATCTTTGAACTGCGTGTTTCCCGGCGGGGCCTCGAAGTAGTACATGGTGTAAGCGCCGTTTGCCGCATAGGCTTCCGCGGTAAGGACGCCCATCCATGCGTTCATCGTCGAACCGCCCATGACATCCTTGAGCATCTTGCCTATGCTGCCGGCCGGCATCACGGCGGGGGAGCGCCGGCCCAGAACCGAGTACGCCAGGCGGTGGTAGGCGGCCAGCTTTCCACGGGGCGCGTGCGTGTTTTCGAACGGCAGGCCCGTTGGGCAGTAGCTCAGTTCGTATGCAAAGAGATCCACGAGATCCGCGAACATCAGCCCGCGGTACCAGTAACCGAAGGGATTCACCGTGGAGAGGTTGAACGTGTTGGCCGAAAATGCCACTTGGCGTCCCTTCGAGGCTGCGTATGTTCGGAGGGCGTTGAACAAAGCCTGGCGCGTCTCGAAACTGGCGGCTTCCTGGAACCGGAAGTACTCGTCGAACAGTGGATTTTTCGTCGCCCGGTTCACGTATTCCAGTTCATTGCCCTCAGGCTTGGCCGACGCCCGAAGGTGTGCGACGAGTACGGCATTGTCCAAAGTGTCGATTCCAAACTGAACCTTGATCTGCTCGGGGGTATATTTTGACGTCAGATGCGCACGAAACGCCGCCATGCAGTGATCGCAATATCCACACTGGCATGAGGCGTTGGCGATGGCTTGGCTTTGCGGCGTATCGAGCAGGATAAGGTCGGCGCCGTGGTCGATGCCTTCCTTACCGTACGCGATCTCGAAGTTAACCCAATCCGGGTTGTTGGTGCACATGATGTAGCATTTCTCATCCGGGTTGCCCCAGAGCACGGTCTTCCCATCGGCGTCGCGGCATGCCATCGCTTCCCAGTCGCCCAGGCGTTCACGGATGCCCGCCATCCCCTCGATGCCGTTGATGCCGCACACCACGATAAGGCCTGCCTTATGACAAGCATCCGCGAACGCGGCGGCGTCCGTGCCATAGGCCTTTCCGACGGTCGAAATGTATGGCGGGAATGGCAGAATGGGGTCGGCGCCGCCGAAGCCTGCCCATAAGCCGTTCACACTCACGTGGAATTCGCTGGCCTCTTGGGGCGTCAGCGGCAGCATGCCATAGGTCTGCACCTCGTCGGCCCAGGAAGGCGTTTGGGGTCCGGCGGTGGATGTGATTGCCGCTCCAAACAGCACGCAAAGCAGCACGATGAATCGAATCAGAGCCGTATAAGGCATAGTTTCCATTTCCCTTCCGAGTGGTTATTCTGGAGCGGTCAAAGATAGGGAGTAGCACCACAAATGGCGTTGCCTCTCTCGTGGCATCGCCATCTCGGCCATGCGCATAAGCGGGACGACCGTGCTACGGCATCTGGAATTGTCTTGAAGCTCAGGCGCCGTCTCGCTGCATACGGCTTGGCGCTGCCTTAACGGAAACTGCCCGGGGCATCACCCGCCCCGGGCAGTGGGCGCGACAGAAAACCGTTGAGTTCGTACGCGCTTTCCGCGCGACGCCGCATTATGGTTTGTAGTTTCCACCAAAGGCGGCTTGCGTCTGCCCCATCTGAAACGCGAATTTCTCCGACGTATTCAGCAAGGTCTCTGTCTTCGTCGAATAGATGCCCTTCGTCGAGGGGACTGGGTAGTCGGAGCCCGTGCGAACGAACGAGACATGGCCGTCCATGTACAGCACGTTGCACCCACCCGGCACATGGTTGAACCCGGCGATGTTGGCCCCGGCGTCCCCTTGCATGGTCCAGCGATCCCACATGACGGGGAGCGTGCTCTGCGAGGTGGTCGAAGCGGCCGGGTTGTTGATATCCGTGATCAAGAAGCGCTCGACACCCTCCCGAAGCTGATGCAGCGTGAAACTGGAATAATCCTTGCCGCCGCTCGCCACCTTGGCACCTTTCGCGATATCGTCCCACCCCACGACCGCGTAGGTTTTGTAGGTAGGGTCGACTGTCGAAGCGCTCCAATCCTGGTCCATGGTGGGCAGGGCAAATGCCTTCTGGCTGGTAGTGAATTTGCAGTCGAAGGTCTTGGATTCGATATTGGGGGCCCCTTTCTTGTACCACGACAGCCAGGACGGATAGTAGAAGCAGAACTCCCACGATTCCTCGGCCATGTAGGGGAGATAGATATAGGACATTGGAAAGTCCAGAATAGCGTTGGTTCCGATGGGCCCGCATTCACTGAGGCGTTCGCGGGCGTTCTGCATGGTGACGGGGAAAGTTCCCCCGTCGGTGACCAGGTAACTGCCGGTGCCTCCCAGGGAATCGGAGGGGCAGATGCCGATATGCCAGTCGTTCCAGTAGTCGGGATACAGTGCCCGCGCGCTCGGCGACAGTGCGAAGATATACTGGCTCAAGGGCGGGAACTTGGCGCCTTTGACTTCGTTGCCGTACATCTTGCAGATAATGCCCCATTGTTTGAGATTGCTTTGGCAACTGGCGCGGCGAGCCGATTCACGAGCCCGGGCTAAGGCGGGCAAGAGGATCGCGGCCAGGATGGCGATAATCGCAATCACCACGAGAAGCTCAATAAGCGTAAAACCTTTCCTTATTCTCATCACGGATCTCCCACGAAAATGTAGACCTGTGCCGTTGCTAGGCACGTTTCTGCCGGCTCTTTCATTCGAGCGGCCACGATCTGCTAGTTTCCGAACTCCGGTATAGAAGGGAATGCGGCCTGCTCATCGAACCCGTCATGGCTCCGGGCTCTTGTCGAAGCCCTTTCCACTAAACGGACAGGCAAGGTCTCACCGATACCCGTGAGACAATGCCGGTCGATTAGGTCGGTGAGAAGCTGAACGGCGCGCCGTCCCAATTCTTCCGTGTTGAGGTGCATGGTGGTGAGAGGCGGCCAGATGTGTGTGGCCAAAGCCGTGTCGTTCACTCCGCCCACGCTTACATCGCGGGGGACATTGACGCCATGGCTATGGCATGCTCGGATGACCCAACAAGCGACCAGATCATCGTAGCAACAGCACGCTGTGATACGATGTTCCCGAATCGCCTCGATAAACGCCTCCGCCTGCTGGTCCCCACTACCGTTCCAGCTTTCCGGGTGTGCGCTTGTCGCTTGGGTGGATGAGGTGTGGTGGACATAACGCCATTGCTCCAGACCGGCTTCACGCATGGCTTCATTGTAGCCGTGGATACGCTCGAAAATGGGAATGGTCGTTATCGAACTGGCCGGCGTGACATGGGCAATGCGTTTGTGCCCGAGCCGAGCCAGATGGAGCGTCATCTGATAGGTAGCGGCGAAGTGGTCGCTCGTAACAAACGGCACTCCGGACGTCCTCAGCAAGGGGTCTACGATGACAACAGGGATCTCGTATTGGTGAAACCGCTCTATCACTAGGCGATCTGTATTGAATATAATGATCACGCCGCCTACTCCACGGACGTCTTTTCCGAGAAATCCCAGACTGTCACTGTTGCCTACTGCCCGCACCAGAAGACGCCTCTTCTGGTTGCGCGCCTGCTCCTCCACCCCATGCAGGACCGGAATCGCATACGGGGTCTCTGACCACGCAGTGGAACTGTTGGGCCAAAGGAACCCGATGTCCGCAGCGCTGTTGGCAACAAATGTACCCTTGCCTCTGAGTCGTTCCAACCGCCCATCGGACACCAGCTCCCTCATGGCGCGGTTGATCGTTCCCCGGCTGACGCCAAACTCTTTTTCGAGCGTGACCGTCGGGGGGATTTTCGATCCCACCACACAGTGCTTACGGATGTGCTCCTTAAGCGCTTCCATGACTTGGGCGTATTTCAACTCAGACTCCATCCATACATCCTTGCTTGTTGAGCGTGTCCAGCCTAAACCTGCCAGCCTTCCGCCCGATTATACACAACATCCGCTTTCTTACACTTGCATGCAACCCCATTATGGACTACTCCTTGTTCTATTCCAAGCCAGCTCCTTTCATTGCCGCCGGGCGCGAATTGGGCGCTCCATGGCGGCTTATTGATATGCCCAATGACTCCATTTGGTGTGGCCGCCCGCCTTGAGTGCTCTGATTCCCAACGACGGGCTGTCCGCACGAGGCGACCTAAAACGGGCGCTGATAGATGCTTCCCGAAGTACCGCACTGTCGCTGGAACCGCAGTCCATATCCCTACCTAAAATGTACTAGTCTAAAATCATCAATTAGACTGTTCTTATAATAGTGAAATGGATAGTATTTGTCAAGCCCAATTTCGTGGTGCGAGGTGATGCCCCGCGATGATGGTCGCCAAATAAGCGCGTTCTCCGAGGTGCAGTACGTGAGGCAGAAAATATAGACAATGAATTCTGTGTCCAGTAGTGCGTCATAAAATACTTAATAATAATGGCTTACAAAGAAAATCTCGTTTGAAAGGAGGGTGGGTGAGCGCGGGTGCGGCGGGGTCAGGTGCTGGTCGGCGCGGTGGTGGCCCTCACGGGAATCGCGATGCGAGGCGAATGTGCATGGCGGATTCGAATATAAGTATATATCAATTAGCCATAAAAGGATGTTTTAATGTTTGACAACAGGCCTATCTTGTGATAGATTAATCTCGGTTTTCGAGTAGATGGCAAGGCAAAACCCAGCTTTGGCGTCGTGCGTGGAATAGAAGAATACCCACATCGAGGGCTGGTCCGTGCAATGGGAGGCGTTCGTTGGAGAGAAACATCCCGAGGCGTCGCCTCCTTCGGCTCGATTGGATAGTAGGAGTGGTTATATTGACTAGATTAATCGCGTTGATTGTTCTGGTCATTTCTGAGGTCTAGTGCATAACATATGGGAGGGAGAATGGAGGAAGGAGGTGGCAGGCGCACGGTATTCTCAGGAGCAGGGATACGCGTCTTGGCTGGGGATGGGCTGGCCATTTGGGACTCTGCAAAACAACTCTGAGACAGGATTTTGGAGTCGTGGTGTTGATGGAAATGAAACCCGAAGAAAAGGAGTGCAATTCATGAAGAGGATCGCCTTACTGTTGGCCCTGGTCGCATGGTTGTCGATGCTGGGCATGAATGCCTTTGCAGCGGGACAAGTGCAGGTCACTTCAGGGAACGCACACGGTGGCGACATGAAACTCGTATGGGGCCCAGCCACCGGAAATGTCCCTGAGGGAGATGGCACCTGTGATCCGCCAAACGGAAACCCCCAACTCATTCTATGGAGGACGGGCATCACGGACACGGGCACATATACATTCAGTGCGTACGTGGACGTGTCAGCCCTACCGGATGACCGTTCGGTCCGAGTCGTTGTTGTGCCGTTCAACGAAGCGGGAATCGTCATATTCGATTTTCCCTCCAGTATACCGGATCTTGTAGGCGGTACAGCCGGGTGGACCAAGCTGACGGCAACGGGAACGCTCTACTACCGGCTTGCACTGATTGTGGAGATTCGGGCCGCCAATGGCGCGGATCTCAACGGAGAGGACGGGAACGGAATTGTACTTGTTGACGATGTCTCCGTGACGTACAACGGGGGAAGCGAGCAACTGGGAAATAGCGGCTTCGAAAACGGCACGATAGACGAGTCGTTCTGTAATTATCTGGATCTGCCTGGTTGGCTCATTCCTCCATGTGGCGGTGGAAGCGTGGTGGACCCCTTCGCGGAATGCGGCGTCATCGAGGATGGTGTGTATGCGAATCTGGAAACCTGGGCGAACGCGTTCCATGGCACCTCAGAAACGCAGGATTCTTGGGATAACGGCATCCTCGATAAGCATGAACTCGCGCTCTTCTTCTATGCCCTTTGCGTGGACCAGAATACGGCGCTTGCCGACCTCTACAGCCAAAACCGGACCACCATGCTGGGCGAGACCCAGTATGACGCGTGGAAAAGCGCCCTGTTCGGAGGAGCCGACTACGCCAATTTCCTCGGCGCCATGGTAACCATGGATAGTGTGAATGTGGCGGGCGTGGCGGGGCTCCAGTTCACCGGACCATATACGACCTATGCGCCCACGAAGACCACCACGGAATCGTTGTCGGCGACGGGCGACTATGACGGCGATGGTGTGTCAAACAAGCAGGAATATGACAACGTCATGGCGTGGGGTGGAACGGTTGACGACTACGTCGAAGCGGCCACCTCACTGGACAGCGATGGCACGGCCGGAGAGCTTCCGGTCGCGGGACTTGCCGGCCTAGTGGCATTGGCCGTCGGCGTGGTGGCCTTCACAAGGTCGGCGCTGCGCAGGCGCAGGCGCTAATGCCAGCGGCGGACGGGTCTTTTTAAGACGGTTTGGGACCGTATGAGCGGTTGGGCCGTGGACAAGGGTTTTGTCCCAACGGCTCACCCGCTCAACGGAGCGGCAATGGATGTGCGGCCAAACAAATCACCCGCACCGGACGAAAATCGGTGCTATGATTGCATGGATCATTCGGATTGCGGAGAGCCGCCCAGAGGTTTGGGTGACGCTCATCTTGCGGTTTCCAGGAAATGAACATGCATGACAGCAAGGAGTTCTTAATGAAGGCATTCGTGAAATTGGATGTTTGCCGTTTAGCCGGGGCGATAGACCGGCGTATTTTCTCGGGCTTTCTCGAACATATCGGCCGCGCCGTCTACGGTGGCGTCTATGAGCCAGGCAATTCGCTCAGCGACGCGGAGGGGTTCAGAGGCGACGTTCTGGATGCGCTCAAGGGCATGGATATGGCCCTGGTACGATATCCAGGGGGAAACTTCGTGAGCAACTATGACTGGCGCGATGGAATCGGCCCCCAGGCCCAACGTCCCGCGAGGCCTGATTTTGCGTGGAAAACGATCGAGCCCAACACCTTTGGCGTCGATGAGTTCATGGCGTGGTCAAAGCGCCTTGAAGTCGATCCGATCATGGTCGTCAATCTGGGAACCGCGGACGCGAGAGAGGCGGCAGCCTTGCTGGAATACTGCAATTTGCCTGGCAGAACGTACTGGTCAGACCAGCGCGTGGCCAATGGGAACAAAGAGCCCTACGCCGTGAAAACATGGGGCCTCGGAAACGAGATGGACGGCCCTTGGCAGGCGGGCCATGTACCGGCCGAGGTTTACGCGAACAGGGCACTTCAGGCTGGCCAGCTCATGAAGGGTCTAGACCCGGCCATCGAGCTTATCGTGACGGGGTCGACCGCCTCCGTGATGCCCACCTATCTGGAATGGGACCGCGTGATACTCGAACGGTGCTGGGACACGGTTGACTATATCTCGTGCCATAGGTACAGCCACAACCGTGACAACAACTCCCAGCAGTTTCTCGCCGAGGGCGTTGTCATCGACCAGGTTCTTGAAGACTACGGGGCGGTCATCCGGTATGTCCGCGCCAGAAAGAAAAGCAGGAAGCAGGTCTGCGTGGCGTTTGATGAGTGGAACGTCTGGTATCGCAAGCACGACGAGGACTATGCTTGGTGGCAATTCGCTCCGCCTTTGCTCGAGGAAATGTACAATCTCGAGGATGCATTGGTGGTTGCGCAGTATTTAAATAGTTTTATCCGTCATGCAGATCTAGTGAAGATCGCTTGTGTGGCGCAGATTGTCAATGTCATTGCGCCTATCCTTACGAGGCCCGATGGTATTCTGCTTCAAAGCATCTACTACCCTCTCGCGCTCTACTCGGCGCACGCGCGCGGCCTTTCGCTGGACCCCGTCGTTGAATGCCCTACCTATGAGGCAGGAGAACTCGGTTCCGTGCCCGTACTTGACGCATCGGCGTCCTATGACGCAGGCAGTGGAGAGGCGGCGGTCTTCTTGGTCAATCGAAGCCAGGAGCAGGACGCCATCGTGAATGTGGCGCTCACCGGCCGCGAGCTGAAAGGCGTCACGAGCGTCTTGTTACTGTCCGGCGACGACCCGAAGGTGGAGAATTCTTGGGACAACCCAGGCGTTATCGCTCCCGTGCCGGGCGAAGCGCGGATGCTCGGATCAGATATGGTGCAGTTGCGAGTGCCCGCGCTGGGACTTGCGGTGGTATGCCTTCAGTTGCACGGCTGAGTGTGCGCCAAGCCCTGCTAGCTTTTAATGTATGTGTACTAGAATATTCCATCATAACAACTCTGGCTATTTGGATACAACGTATCAAAAAGGACAAAGATGCATGAATCCGAGTGTCGCTCAGTTACATGCCGTTTTCCAGTGTACACGGACACGAGTTGCACATTCGCGCGCGGTTCGTTTTCCCTTTGTAGTCTGGTCCCATACAGCGGAGAAGAACGGTAAAGAGGGGGCGGTAACCGGCGGGCGTTGCGATGTTGAATAAGATCAAGAGCCTACATGGCCGGCGAGACAAGGCATTCCTGCCGTTTAGCAGCAAGGTGTGCTATGGCATCGGGGGGCTTGGAGACTCGGTGATGGCCAACGGAATCTTGGCGGCGGGAACGCTTTACACGCTTGCCCTCAAGATGAATATGACGACCATCGGCACGATCATGTTGCTCCCGCGCGTATGGGATGCGATCTTGCATCCACTGATGGGAAACATCTCGGACAATACGCGTTGCCGGTGGGGGCGCCGGAGGCCCTACATACTGGCTGGCGGGATCGCTACGGGCATCCTGTTCTATCTGACCATGTCTCCACCGGCATTCCTTGAAGAAAAAGGCGTCCTTGGCTACTTCTTCGCAATGTCCATCTTCTATTTCACCGCATACACGGTGTTCGCCATACCGTACTGCGGCCTCGGGCTTGAGTTGAGCGCGGACTATCACGAACGGACGCGTGTCATGGCGTTCAGGGCCTTTTTCACCGCCATCGGGGGCATGGTGGCCGGCTCCTCCATGTGGATCACGTTTCACGAGGTATGGGGTTCGCCAAGAACCGGCATGCGGATCACAGGCCTAGTATTTGGAACCGTCGCCGCGTTGGCAGCGATCATGACGGTTCTTGGCACACGAGAAGCGCCTGCCGCGCAATCGCAAAGCCGGATCGGACTTTTCCGTGCGTTGCGGTGCATGCTCACGAACAAGCAGTTTCTCATATTGTGTGCGGCCATAAGCCTGTACGTGCTCGGCTTATACGTCATCATCCCGCTGTATCCGATCCTCAGTTCGTACTATGTTTACAACGGTGATCTCGAGGCGGCGTCACGGCTCGAATTCGTCCGTGGCGCCCTTTGCGCATCGCTGATGCTGGGTACCATTTTCCCCATTACATGGCTCGGGACGCGGCTCGGCAAGAAATGGGCGTTCGTGTCTTGCATGGTGATCGGCGTGGCCGGCGCGGGTTCCACCTGGTTCCTGTTTGTTCCCTCTCACCCGCATCTTCAGTTACTGGCCTCCGTGATCCTGGCCTTTGCTCTTCCGGCCATCCAAGTGTATCCCATGGCGATCATGGCCGACATCTGCGATCTCGACGAACTGGCGACGGGATTGCGCCGGGAAGGGATCTTCGGCGCCAGTTTCGGGCTGATTATCAACCTGGTTCTTTCTCTCACCGTCTTGCTCGCCGGCGTGGTTCTCGATATTTCGGGCATTGATCAGAAGGCCAAGACACAGACCCCAGAAGCCTTGTACCGGCTGCGCCTCATCGTCGCATTGCTTCCGGCTGCCATGATTTCCCTATCGGCAATGCTGCTGACGACGCTTGATGTGTCCGAGAAAAAGGTTCAGGAGGTTCGCGAGATCCTGAATGGGCGGCGCTCGGCGGCGGCTCCCCCCGAGACGGAGGAACGGCGAGGAGGTGGTGATGGCGCGTTACACGATGGATAGGTGCGAAATGCCGCGCACGGTAGCGGCCGGCCTCGGCATGGCGGCATTAGATGGCGGCGAAATCTCCACGCCCTTCATCGCTAAATGGCCAGCCATCATCAAAGACGGTGGCGGCATTACCCGTCAGATGGGGCATTTCGTGGATCTGATGGCGACCCTTCTCGATTCGGCGGGGACGGAGCACCCCACGACATACGAAGGGGGCGACATCCTTCCGATGGAAGGCAAGAGCCTTCTCCCTGTTTTCGAGGGCCGAACACACCGGAGACACGATGTGCTGTGTTGGGAACATGAAGGCAATAGGATCAAGAACAATGGTAACGAAAGGAGAATCTGCTCAATGCATAGGTATGTTCTAGCTGCATTCATATCACTATCTTTGCTTATCATGACCGCTTGCGCGCAACCCGTGGACCAGAACGACGCGGACGCGCGGAAGGCCGCCCAAGACACGCGGAACTTCATGGAATATTTCAAGGCAATGAATCCGGACATGGTCATGGAGCGAGTGGTCATTCCTCCGAATGGCATTCCGGCGTTCTATATATATATGAAAGCGAAAGAGAATGACCTGAAGCCCGGCGTCATCATGGTTCATGGGCATGGCGCCGACAAACGCTACCTGTTTTCGCTCAACTGGCCGCGGGATCTTGCGTATATGGGCTATGCCGTGCTGGCTATCGATGCGTGGGGCCATGGAGAACGCCCAAGCGTGCCCGAATGTCTGGAGCTTCAGAAAGCGAGCTGGTTCGACAGCACGACGAAAGCCATCCAGAAGACCATTCAGGAAATGCCCACGGTCTATGATTACTTAGCCGCGCAGCCGCATGTCGATCCGAAGCACATCGGGCTCATGGGCGTCTCCATGGGTGGCTGCATCACCATCGGAACGGCTGTGATTGAAGATAGGATTGCGGCCTATGTGCCTGTTTCGGCGGGTCTGGACTACATAAACTGGTTTGCCGATTCCAAGATTTTCCCCGGCGGCGATCAGTTGCCCGACACCGTGAATGCACGCATTCACGAGTTCGACCCCATCTATTTCCCCGAAAAAATCGCCGGGAAGCCGGTGCGCTTTATCCACGGTTTGAACGACCCGATCGTTCCGGCGGAGTATGCGAAGCGCTTCTATGAGACACTTCGCCCCTTGTATGAGAAGTGTCCTGAGCGTCTTGATTGGCGGGTACACAATGCGTTTCCTTTTCTCCAGGGGCGCGAACCTCAGCCCCGGGAACTCGTGGTCGCCCACTTCACATCACAGGGAATGACGCAGGACGCCTTTGATTGGCTGGACACATTCCTAAAAAAACAACAGGAATAACCAGCGCGATTCATCCCTCTCCAGCGTATCAAGATGCCCATGCACGGCCTTCATAAAGGGAGAACGTATGTGATGAAAGAAGGCAAGACCACTTTTGCCCTGTTTTTCGGAAACCGGGGCTTCTTCCCCGTGTCGTTGATCCAGCAGGCCCGGGAAAAACTCATTTGTGTGTTGCGAGAATTGGGACATGGCGCGCTGATGCTCCCCGAAACGGCCACGCCGCATGGCGCGGTGGAAACCGCCAAGGAAGGGGCGAAGTGCGCCCGCTTTTTGCGGGAACACGAGGGCCAATACGACGGCGTGCTCCTGTCCTTGTCGAACTTCGGCTATGAGACCGGCGTCGTGGCCGCGCTCGATAAGGCAGGCGCGCCGATCCTCATCCAGGCTTATCCCGACGGATTGGACAGGGATCCGCGCATCTGTTTGCCCGGCGTAGCCTGCGCGCGAAACGGCGTTTTAACCTCGATACACGTGATGAGTTATATGTATACAAAAATAGCACAGAAACACATCTAGCCGGAGATATGCCATGAAACGAACCTTGCATGTCATTTCCACCACCCACTGGGATCGCGAGCATCGGCAACCCTTCCAAGAAAGCCGGCTATTGCTTGCCGACGTGCTGGACCGGGTCGTGGACGCTATGCTGGCCGACCCCGAGTACACGCATTTTGTCATGGACGGACAGGCTATTCCTGTTGAAGACTACCTGGCGTTGAAACCGCAACGCCGCCAGGATATCGAGGAGCTGGTGCGTGCCGGACGCTTCCATCTGGGGCCTTGGTACACCCTTCCGGACGCCTTTTCCGTGACACCAGAATGCTTGGTCCGCAATCTCCTGTTTGGGCGCCGCCTAGGGAACGAGCTGGGCGCCGTCATGAAGCTCGGATACTCCATCTTCTCGTTCGGACAGACCGCGCAGCTTCCGCAGCTCTATGCCGGGTTCGGCATCGATGACATTGTTTTCTACAAGCATTACGACAAGGCGATACTGCCCAAGAGCGAGTTCTGGTGGGAGGCGCCTGATGGTTCGATGGCGTTGACATCGCGTCTCGGCAGGGATGCGCGCTGGAATTTCTACATGCATTTCACGGCCCCGGTTCTCCTCGGCGTGCGCATGCACAGCACGCCAGAGGAATGGCAGGCCCGGTTCAGCGATGGCAAACGTATGTGCCACATGATTGACACTCGATTCAGGGAATGCCCTGCCACGGAACTCGATCGGGATGTTCGCATACGGGAAAACCACATTCGTGACGGCGTCGAAAACGCCATCGCCTCATGTGCGGCGGATACCCGCTGCGAGGAAACGCTGCTCCTGTTCGACGGAACCGATTTCACGATGCCGGCGCCCGAGATCACGGCGGCTCTACGCGCGGCCAATACCGCATGCGGGGACATCGCCACATTAGCGCTCAGCACGCCGGCGGCATATTTTGAAGAACTGCGGGCAAAACTGGATCTGGATAGTCTCCAGGTCTATAGCGGCGAGATGCGCGCGGGTCCCGTCGACGCCCTTCAATCAGAATCGATCGGGGCCAACATCGAAGTGCTACGCGCCTTAGCAGCGGCCGAGCGCAGCTTGATCAACCTTGCCGAACCGTTGTCCGCCTTCGCGGCGTTGCTAGACGAGGCGTATCCGCAAGAGGCACTGGACCTCTGCTGGAAATATATCCTTAAGGCTCAGGCCCACGATTCCATCCATGCGCTCGGGGGCGGCCAAGATCAAGCGCGATAACCTCTATCGTATTGATCAGGCTCAAGAAATCGCCGATGTCCTGACCCGCCGCGCAATGGAAAGCGTGGCGGCCCATATGGATACGTCGCGGCTCGACGATGATGACATCATTGTCTCCGTTTTCAATCCGACCATCCTGCCCCGCAATGAAGTGATGGAACTACAGATTGACCTGCCTCGGGATGATTACGCGCGGAGTTGGTGGCTGGAGACGCCAGAGGGCCATCGGCTGGACGTCTTTCCTCTCGACAAGACACAAACGCATCTCGCGATGATTACGCCCGAGTGCCGGGCCAGGCCCGTGTATGCGGAGGCGCATCAAGGCGGAGGTTGCCGTCCCTGACGTGCCCGGCTTCGGATACCGCAGTTTCTTCATCCGCAGGGAGAAAGGCGGCCGTCCATCGACCCCGCGTATCTTCGACTCCGGAGAACGGCCGTATCGGCCTATCGCAAGGCATCCGCGCCTCCTGGACAACGGCCTTGTACGCCTGGAAGTCAACGCGGACGGCGCCATCAACCTAACCGACCTCGATACGGGTGAGCGATTCGAGCGGATGCTGGAACTGGTGGACAACGGTTGCCGGGGCGACGTGTGGGTCCACCATGCGCCGAACCACGATCGCATCATCACCAGTTCGGGCGCTCCAACACAGGTGGCCGTCGTCTGCAATTCGGGGCTCAGGGCCACGGTATCCATTTCCACCACCATGCGGCTGCCCATATCGCTGACTGCTGACCGAGAAGCGCGGAGCAGCAACGACATCGCCACCGATATACAGACCGAGATCACATTGCATCGAGGCTCCAAGCGTGTTGATATCTGTACATCATTCGAGAACAAGGCCCGGGATCACTTCCTCCGCGTGCGTATTCCGACCGCAATTGCCACAGACTCCTGTTGGTGCGACGCGCCCTTCGATGTCATCGAGCGCAGGTTCACACTCTCCGGCCACGATGGGTTATGCGGGCCTGAACTGGTTCGCCAGTCTTTCGGCTCCTTCGTGGATGTGTCCGATGGTCGAACACGCGGCTTGGCCTTATTCGCCCGGACCAACAAGGAATTTGGTTTGGAGACCGAGGATGGCGCCGCCACGCTCGTTTTAAGTCTCCTCCGAGCCACGAATGGCTCCTATCCCATGGACCTCTTCGTCATGGTGGACACGGACGACCAGTTCGCGCAGTGCCTAGGCCGCCAGCGCTTCGAATATGCCCTATATCCTCACGCGGGCCGTTGGCGCGACGCCGATCTTCCGCGACACTGCGCGGAGTACCTACATCCCTGCATCGCTGTTCAATCCAGCAAGGGCCGAAACCCGGGGACGTTGCCTTTGGCTTCCGGCAGCTTCCTCCAGTTGGAGAGAGGCGCCTTGCTCCTTAGCTGCGTCAAGAAGAGCGAGGACAGGGCTTCGTGGATCGTTCGGCTTTTCAACCCATGCGATGAAGAGGTCCAAGACAAACTCATGCTGTTTCGACGCCCATCCCACGTCGAGGAGGTCCGTCTTGACGAGTCGCATTTACGAACCTTGGAGCTGGACGCAGAGGGCGCTGTGCCGCTTGTCGTGGCGCCGCACAAGATCATTACGCTGGCGCTTAGCTTCGACGGCGCCATGGGCGAGGTTACTGAATAACGCTCGGAGTCGTAATCTTTTTCTTTTTGTAGGGTGGGGCTTGCCCCACCGATCAAAGGACTCATCGACCAAAATACTATTAAAAATCGTAGGTCCTAACCAGCTAAAATACATTGGTTTACACAGAAAATCTTCGCGAGGCATTTGCGAAATAGCGTGGTTTGCGAACGCGCGGACGGTGCGGGCACACGCGGAGCGGTTTTCGCCTGTGGCAATGGGATTACGCCTCCGCTACGGGTGCAATAAATCATGCAGGAGGTTCGCGTGTAGGACCCTTGCGGCCCGAATGGGCATGGTTTGCCCTTGATTCGGGCCATCATTGCTTGTGCGGATTCGATGTGATCTATGCGGCGCGGGGCTGTCCGAGGAGCGAGCGCATGCGTTCTGCCTGGCCGGCTTCGAGCCATCCCAGGGCCATGCCGAGCATGACGAGGAGGGCTAATCCGGTGCGGGCGCGCATCTTTTTCATACCGCGGATGTAGTGGCGCTCGAATCCGTATGCGCCGTCGAGTCGGCTGTTGACTCGCTCGATGGCGGTGCGGTGTTTGTATTCGCGGCGCCAGGATTTGGCGCTGCGGGGCAGGGGGGTAAAGATGCGCCGGTCGATAGCGATGGGCACGCGGACAATCCGTCCGTGTTCGGGCTGGCATCCTTGGTTGCAGAGGTCTTGCTGGGTACAGGCGCTCCCGCGCGCCTTGGCTGGGCAACGGTATTTCAAGGTTCCCCGATCTTGCTCGAATCCTTGGTAGGCCATGGAATCATAGTTGTCGCGTTCGTTTGGGGCGCCGTTACGACACCGGCAGAGGACTTCACCTCGTTCGGTATGGAAGATCGTGTCTACCCGTTCGGGATATAAAGGGCGGGGCCGTTCCGGTTCTTCTTTCCAGGTCGCCCGGATGTCCACGATGGGCCGGATTTCATGTTCCTCGAAGAGGCCCTTGTTGTTGGCTTCGGAATCATAGCCCTTGTCGGCGCTGAGGTACTCGGCGCGTTGGACGAGTTCGGGGTGGCGCGCGTCGAGAGCCGCCACGAGGGGCAGCAGAAAGGGCGAGTCGTTGGCGCTGGCTTTCGTGACCGCGTAGCCCAGCGGCAATTCATATTTCGTGTCCACGATGAGGTGCAGCTTGTAGCCGAACCACCGTTTGACCTTCTCCCAGGGCGTGCCGTCCTTGTGAACGCCCTTGTAGGTTTTCGTGCCCCAGTCTGCGTCGCGGTCGCGCCGCCCGTCCGGCTCTTCGTTTTCCAGGACCGCGTCTTTGCGCGGAGGCTTGGCGTGGGTTTGGATGGCTTTCGAGTCTACGGCCAGACGCACCCCGAGATCCGGCAAGCGTTCCATCAGCCGGACGATGAGCGCGTCGAACATCCGGTCCACTTCTTTCCAGTGGCGCAGTAATCTGGCGAAGAACCGCGTGTACACCCATTCGGGCGGGACCGCCTTGGCGCCCCGCAACACGTCGAATCCGCACAACTGGCGCAATTGCCCGTTTCGGGCTAGTTCGCGGCGCAGGCTTTCGACGCCGTCGTGCTGGAAGACGATCCCCGCCAGTATGCTGTTCCACATCGCGCGGATAGGATAATCGTCGCGCCGCCCCTTGCGTTCGGCTTCCATCGCCCGCATCAAATCTTCATCCGGCAGCGCCGCCAGCAACAGGTTCAGCCGATCCAGATCCGACGCCGCGTCGACCTGGTTCCACGAGAACAACCCCATTTGGTGTATAATGGCCATCGCAAACGTCTCCTTGGTGTGTGCGTGGTTATGTGGTCAACTATACTACAATCACACACGGGAGACGTTACGCCTTTTCCCGCTCGCCGAGGGCATTTGGGGTGATTTTTCACAAAAAATCCTTATTCATGCCCCCGCCAAGCCCCTTTCCCCGCATTCTCCGGGGTAGGCGCCAATTCCGCCGCTTTGTAAACCCTTGTCAATACGGATTTTCTTTATTTCGCAAATGCCTCTTCGCCAGGAAACAACGTTTTGGACAGATAATAGCACAGAGAAACAGGCATTGACAGCATGTAATCCGAGATGTTATAGTAAACTGTAGAAACGTAGTGTCTATATCCTGGGAGGAGTCGCCGCCATGATGATGCGAAGAGATGCGCGATTGTTCGTCGTACTTGCAGCGTTGCCGCTAGTTCTAGCAATCGGCGGGACGGCGCTGGCGGAGGAGGTCACGAGCCTTCCTATAGGCCACCTCAAGGTTACCGTGGGGGAGAACGGAAAAATCAACGTCGAGGCCCGCTGCGTTCCCACCAAAGACATCATCAACGAGATCGCCAAGCAGACGGGGCGAACAGTCGTATACGACTGCGACGTCCAGACATTTGGGTCTGTCTATAGGCCTAATTCGTGGACAGACGCCGAGTGGTGGGCGTCGACCCCGACGGTTTCCCCACACGCCGAAATTGAAGAAGAAGGCGGCATATGGCATTTGAAGGCCGATATTGTCTCCGATTACGATCCAGCGCTGACCGACGCACAGATAGTGGAATCATGTACGACCTCCGTCCAGCCGGTTACGCCAGCAAAGGGAGCCGAGGGAACGCTTGATACCGGAATTCTCGTGTACAACGGCCATTATATTCCAGGGCCGTACAAGGTCGAAACCGTGGCGCCTGACGCCTCCCATATAAATGTGACAATCAATGGATTGGTTATGGCATCGCATGATTCTCCCTCCTCAGTACCTAAAGCAGCAAAACCTCTGCCGGTCTTGCCGGAATCTGGGCAGTTTGATGATTACGCCAGTCTTCAGAATTATGTGAGTTATGTTCTTTTCCCGCAATTGGTTGATGAATATGGCTCCAACTCGGCTCGGGAGAAGGTTAACGATTTTCTAAAGACTCAACGAATTGTAAAACGTATTCTTTCTGACGAAGAATTGACTCACATCGGATTTCCGACTAATTTTTGGGTTATGTTGAATAGTGATGGTCCAGAAATTCCGTACAATATTCTTATTGCTGGACTTGATCCGCAGACAGGTAGACTTTTGGAGGAATATAGGATGGATTCTCTGACGACCGAAGAGAAGTTGGGGATGCATTTGGAGTCGCTCCGGCAATCCTTGGAAAGACCGGAACTGATATTAATCGAAGAGGGTCACGTCCAGATCAACATCTCGGATTTGCATGAACTAACGCGATTAACCGACGTGGTTGCGAACGGGCAGGCTTTGTCAATCACACAGGCCGAATGCCTCATTGCCGATGTTGTTGAGGATCATCACGCGGCGCGAGATTTGGCCATTGGCCTTCGCGGGGAGTCGGACGCATTTGTCAATAGGTTGCGGGCGATGTGTACGGAGTTGGAAAACCAAAAAATCGAGGCTGGCATACTGCCGACGCCGGGTGTGAATTATTGATTATTGACAAAACACCCAACCATTCCGCAGTGAAAAGAATATGCTGGCTGGCCCGGCATCCCGGGCCAGCCAGCATGTGTATCAGCTATTTCTGCACGGTCATCCTTGGTAAAACGTAACTCTTCCACGCACGCGGCTCTATATTATGTATCGCGAAGCCGCCCGCGCCTACGGGAAACTGCGTATCGTCTTGTATGTTTTGGTGATACCGCTGGAATTCCACATGGCCATCCATGAACAGCGCATTGCCACCGCCTGGTTTGTGCGGGAAATGCTCGTTTGTTCCGCCGCACATGGCGTCCCACATTACCGCGATATTTGATTGCGCCGTCGCGCCAGAAGCCGGATTGTTGATATCCGTGATAAAAAAACGCTCGATGCCTTCCCGAAGCCGCCGAATCGTATTGCTGGGATATTCCGTGGTGGGCTCGAGCAAAGGCAAGTCTTTTTCTTTGAGCGCGCCCGTGGTATCGGACAGCATATAGGCAAGAATCCCATTGGAATTGGTGTTTTCACCTACCCGCAATTTCATCTCCTTACTGAAAAACCATCCCGCGTAACAATAGGGAGTCGAGGTAAGCTCGCACGCCTGCACTTTCCCATCATTAGTGCCTTCGCCGGTCGCCAGGTCTTCCCACTCGAAAAACCACGTGTCGCCTTTGCCTTCATCGAAACGCTCGACGGCATCCACACCGGCGATCGCCGACGGGCAAATCAGGATGTTCGGATCATTCAGGTATTCGGGATACACTTGCGTGCCCTCGAACATGAGCCTCCAAGGGTCATATACCTTGTTCTCGCCTTTCCCATACCAAGTATGCTGGGTGGGGTATTTCCCTTTGTTCTCGCTGGCGTACATCATAAAGACAACGCCCATTTGTTTCAGGTTGCTCTGGCAACTGGCCCGGCGGGCGGCTTCCCGCGCGCGCGCCAAGGCGGGCAACAATATTGCCGCCAGAATCGCGATGATGGCGATCACCACCAAGAGCTCGATTAGGGTAAATCCACGCTTATACATATAAAATCTCCCACGTGACTCAGATCATGAATCCATAAAGACACCTAACAAAGCCTCCCATTGGCATGGAGCCATATGGCGGCGGCCTCGTCAAACAGGAATGTGAGTTATGAAAGGAGGAGTAGCGGTGGGCCTCGACGGTACTCGATTCGGCAAGGTGGGCCGCAGAATGGAATTGCATGAAAAGCTGGAAGCATGGCTGCGGCGACGACAAGGCAAAGCCATAGTGCTACCGGCGCTGTGACTAAAGACGAGACCGACATGAGGGCGCATAAACCACAATGCTCCGCGTCGTGGTGGCTATCATGGCTGCAAATCAAAAATTCATGGCCCAGCGCGGAGGCATACAACGCTATGAGGGCAATCGCCGTCAGGCGTATCCCTCGTCTGTCCCAGGCTAAGCGAGTTAATGGAAAGCGAAGCTTCGCTTTTTTGTTATAAAGGCGATTCTTCATGTGGATATGCTTTTCAGGCAGTCTGGAGAAAGCGCTGGTCCACGGCCTAACCAGCGTCTTCTTCCGTTGTACGAACCGTTTACACGATTATCATTACTCATCATGCTCATGGACAGCCATATGGCTCCCTTCATGTACGACGATGCCGCCTTCGTCGACGGGGAACGCATTGCCCATTAAGCCTTTATACCGTTGGAACTCCACATGCCCATCCATGTACAACACATTGCAGCCGCCTGGCACATGGTTGAAATGGGGCGTCTCGCCTTCTTCCGATTCGCCCAATGCATCCCACATGACCGGCAGCGTCGATTGCGCCGAACTGCCGGAGGCGGGATTGTTGATGTCCGTGATGAAGAACCGCTCGACGCCTTCCCGTAAATGGGGAACACTCGATGTCCCGCCTACGGTGATGGCCACGTCGTTTTCATTGGTGAATTTCCAATCCGACTGTAAGTATTTTTTTACCTCGTCTTTCACGTAAGTGACTTGAGTTGTATTGCTTCCGGCGCTTTCAAGCGCTTCGCCGTACTGGACAAGGTCATGAACCATCCCTTCCATGGCGGCCAGGAAGCACTCGTATGCATACTCGCGCTCGTTTACATTTGTTGTAGCGCTGTTGTCATCTGGGAAATAATTCTTGTTCATTGCCCAGCTCAAATACATGTAGGGATGGTCAAATACTTCGCAAGGCATGACTTTCCCATCGTTCGAATAGCCATCTACTTCCTCCCATTGTTCCGACATGCAATTCCCTTCGTCCCAAGTTTCGACGGGATCACTCCCTGCGGGATTGCTTGGGCAAATCAATATGCTCCAGTCATTTAAATAATCCGGAAAAATTGCGTCCGGATCGGGCGTGGGGGAGAAGGGTACGAGCTCGCCATGGCAATTGAGTGATTTAAGCACGGGAAACCGGTCCCGGTTTTCCGCCGCATACATCTTGAGGACGATGCCGAGTTGTTTTAAGTTGCTCTGGCAACTGGCCCGGCGGGCGGCTTCCCGTGCGCGCGCCAAGGCGGGCAACAATATTGCCGCCAGAATCGCGATGATGGCGATCACCACCAGCAATTCAATGAGTGTGAATCCTTGCTTACGCATGAACAATCTCCTGTATGAATACGAAAAGATAAGATGAACTCACCCAGAGGCATAAAACCTTCTGGGGTGCGTTTCACCGATTTACAGAACGAAACTAATGTAAGATTGTTCGAGGCGGGCCACGGCGGTATTCGATGCGGCATGGGGAGCCGCAAGGGGGGATGTATTGGAAGCGAAAAAAAACTAGTTGCAACAGCAGCAAGCGTAACTGTCAATAAGACGGCCGCCGCCACTAGGCTGGGACTGGCCATCAACAGGCATAAACCGCAATGCGCGCCATCGTGGTCATCTACGATGAATTCATGGCCCAGCGCCAAGGCATATAGCGACAGCAGAAACACAGCCGCCAGGCGCACGGCATGCGTATCTCCTTGCCAAAGCTTTTGGAAACGCCATCGTTTCACGATAGGACCCAACTCATTTATAACATGCAGGCGCTTTTTCATTGGATACAAATATCCATCTGGCAGCGGCATTCGGTAATACATTATCATACCGCGCGTTCAGGCACAAATAACCTAGGGATTCACGGTAGAAGAGACCCGATGAGGGCGGGTGGGGATTACTGCCGCAAGACGCCCGTGGAACCACGCTTTAAGAATCGTTCAGCCGTGCCGAACAGCACAAACACGATGCCCATGCACAAGCAAATATGGCCGCCGATGTAGCTGCCAACGGCAAGCTGGCCCACGCGCAACTGAAAACCAATCAAGGCGCAGGCGGCTCCGATGACGATCAGGAAGATGCCCGTTAGGGCATAATTGATTTTGCCCCGGCGGGTGTCCGTTTTGGGGGAGGCATTCAAAATAGCGTGGAGCTGCTCTGGCGTGGGGGCGGACTCCGGATGCGCCTCGATCTGCTCCAGCAACTGGATGCGGATTCGATAATCAAGCCAAGTGGAATATATGCGTAACGCGGCTCCATATACGAGCGCGAGCGCCAAGATAAACAGCGGTATCAAGATGATAAGGCCAGCCAAGCGGAACACCTCCTTTTCAACCTATTGGACCAATTTTCCTTGCGTGTGGTTTCAGTCTGAAACCGATGGGCGTTGCGGCCAGTCTAAGCTAATAGAACGGCTTCGCAGACCCCGCGCGGCGGCGGCCTCGCGAAGCGCAACAACAGCCGGTGTACTTGTGCTACATGAAAGTTATCTTGCGCAGTTTAGCAACGGCCCTTCTCCTGGCCGCGCTTGTGTTAACGTTCACCATCCGCGTGGCGGCTCCCGGCCTCCCGCGGGTGGTGGGCGCCCCTGAAGTAGAGCGTGTGCAGCGCTTCTCATGGAATGATGTGAACCAGTTGCGCCTCGCCAACCTGAATGGACGCGTCCGCGTGGTTACCCAGCCTGGGAGCCAGGCGGATGCGGAAGCCTATCTTCGCATTTACGGCCTGAAAAGAGGCCTCGAGCAGGCGGCGCGCGATTGCGCGGCTTCCCTCTTTACTGTGGCCCAAGAGGGGGGCCTGGTTTCCCTCGCTACCGAGCCAAATCCCCTTCCGGACGCACTAGACATTTATGTGGATTACATTGTGCGCGTGCCGGAAGGCGCGGATGTGGACATCCAGAACGGCAGCGGAAACGTATCGGTCAGCCGCGGCGTGGGCGGTGTCCATATCGCTGCCTGCAACGCCGATATTACCGTGCAAGAACCCCAAGGACAAACCCATATCCAAACGCTAAATGGGCGAATCCGTTTAGATGGCGCCCGTGCGGACGCCACATTGAATACCGTGAACGGTAATGTTTATGTCTATATGCAAGGCGGCGGACTCGACGCGGAGACCACCAACGGCGCTGTCGTCGCCCACTTGCTTGCTCCCGATGCGGCCCCGTGCCGCTTGACGAGCCGCAACGGGGGAATTACAGTGGCGCTTCAAGAGGGTGTTTCCGCGCAGATAAACGCCCGGACGGACTTCGGCGAGATCCGCTGCGACTTGCCGCTGGACGCCTCGTCCGGCGAAGGAAAACGGCGCACGCTCATGGGGCGCATCGGCGAAGGCCAGCGTGCTCTTGAATTGACCGCTTTGAATGGCAATATCTGGATCACACGGGAACACAGCCGGAACGCTACTGCTGGCAAGGTTGTCCAGGACAGCTTAAACCCGGGAGTGGGCCCATGACGGCATCCATGACGGCAACTTGGCCCTCCACGGGAGTGATGAGCATTATGAAAGGCTCCGACGGCGCGCTAGTCACGCAGACTCTTGCGGGCGATGTCGAAGCGTTTTCCGAGCTGGTGCGCCGCCACGAGCGGAATGTCTACAATCTCGCTTATCGCTTTATGCGCGATGCGGGCCTGGCGGAAGATATGGCCCAGGAGGCGTTTTTGAAGGCCTTTCGCTTGCTTAAAGGCTTTCGTGGCGAATCCGAATTCTCGACATGGCTTTACCGGGTGACTTGCAGTGTCTGCCTTTCTGAACTGGAGAGGCGCAAACACCGCACTGAAGTGGAACTGCTCCCCTCGCACACAGAGGACTTGGCCGAACCGGGCGCGATGCACGGAGAGACGGAAGTATACGAATTGATCCGGCGCTGCGTGGCGCGCTTGCCCGAGCGCGACGCCACCATTATCGCTTTATACTACCTCCAAGAAAAGGGTTACGAGGAAATCGCCGCCGCCATGAAAATCCCCAAAGGCACGCTCAAGACGTGGATGCACCGCGCTCGAGCCCAATTGCGGAAAATAGTGGAACAGGAGCTTGCATCCCATGGAATCGAGCCATACTGAGAAACTGGATAACCTGATAGCCGATGCACTGCATTCAGAGCCGCAACAATCCGTTCCCCGGCTTCTGCATGCGCATGTGATGGTGCGGGTCCGTATCGCCGCCATCGCTGCCCAGGAACGCAGGCGTTTCCGTGCGAATTTACTGGCTGGCGCTGCGATCCTCTTGGTTCCTCTTGTGCTGGCGGGGGGCTCCGCGGCCCTTTTAGGAACCTTTGCGGGGCAGGCATGGGCTGTTCCAGGCGGCGCAGGCTATTATATAGACAGCTTGAGCGCGGTCATTAGCGCGCAATTCGGGCCGCAAGTGAGCTTATGGCTTGCCGCTCTGTTCCCCGCGCTATGTTTATTATCCGCATTGCGCCTTCTCAACCGTGAGACCACCCGCAGGCGGGAGTAGTCCCAAAACGTGCGAAGCGCTCCGATGCAAATTCTCTGTACGCAAGTTATTATGCTATAAAGCATTAGCCTCCTCCATCCCGTGTAAATTTCCTCTTCCGTTCGAGGCGTTCTTTTGGTATAATCCCGTCGCTCTGATGAGAGTATTACTGTACTATCGTAAAATTGGACACGAAGGAGCTTTGCGTATGGCCGTCAAGTATGTGTGCCCCAAATGCGGCAGGAAATTTACGGAATGGGGAGCCGAAAAGCTGGGTTTCAAGTGCCCCCGTGATAAATTCTGTCCCGAGGATGCGACTGAAGATATCGAACTGGTTCGAGCTGGCACACAAGAAGACCACTCGCATAAGCGTGTTGCATTGAAACGGACGCCGAAACGAAAAGCCGTTCCTGTTATCCGTGAAAGCATGCTTGATGATGATGAAGCAATGGTTCCTGATGTCGATGCGTTTTCGGAAGAGGGGGAATATGGCGCTGAAGAAGAAGACGCCGAAGAAGATGAAGTCGAAGAAGTCCATGTGGACGAAGTAGATGAAGTCGATGTGGAAGAAGCGGAAATCGAAGTGGGCGTTGTGCCGGATGTAGTGGAAGACGTAGCCGAGGACCTTGTGATTGTCGATGAAGAGCCGGATGTAGACGCCGATGTCGCTCCACTCGATGCTCCGGATGATGAATGGTAAAGGCATGCCGCATGCCTCCATGCGGCCCCGCATCTTTCCGTTTGTAAAAAGGAGGCGCGCCAATGGCTCACATACTCATGGCGTCTCCCGATAGCGCGCTTCTGGATATGCTCGAAAGCGCGTTCACGGGATTAGGGCATATAACCACCTGCGTAACGGATGGACAATTGGTATTGAGCACGGCAGCCGCCGTGCTTCCTGATATGGTGCTGCTGGATTCCTTCCTGCCGGTTTTCGATGGTTACGAGACATGCGCTTTACTCAGGAATGAACCAGGCTTGCCTCATGCGCTGCCTATTTTGCTCATGACTTCCATTGAAGGCGATTCCCGGCAGCTTGAAAAAGTGGGCGCTACGGCTTTTATCTCGAAAACACTGCCCACTTCAACGCTCAGCGACTTGCTGGCCCGGTTTCTTCCGCCGGAAGCGCTATAAAAAATTGTGGGAAGGGGCATATGTAATACAGCCCCTTCCCGCGTTGTTCCTCACTTGATGGCGATCTCGCGGTTCTTGTTTGAAGACTCGTAAATGGCGTCGATCACTTTTTGAACCACGAGGGATTGCTCCGGCGGCACCCGCAGCGGCAGGTGCTTCTCGATGCATTCCGTAAAATGCCGTATCTCCATGCGATGGCCTTGCTGGGTGGGCAGCCAATCGAACTTTTTGGCGGTCAGCGCGCCCGTTTCATAGCTATACACGCCGAGGGGATTCGTGCTCACGCCCGCTTTATCCCCCAGCACGCGCACTTCCGCGCGATCCTCGGGGATATTCGCCGCCCAGGAAACCTCGATGTGCATGCTCGCCCCATTCTCGAACCGCACCAGCGCCACGGCGTAATCTTCCACATCAAATTCTTTCTTGTTGTAATCCGCGCCCCACGTGGCGTTCACCAAGTCATCGCGATCTCCAAACATGCGGTGTACGCGGCCTGAAGCCGCTATAGGCTTCGGAAAACCCATGAGCCACATGGTCAAATCCATCACATGCACGCCGATATCGATAAGCGGACCTCCGAGCGACTCCTTTTGAATGTGAAAACGCCCCCAGCCGGGAATGCCCCGCCTGCGTAGCATCACCGCATTGGCGTGATATATCTGGCCCAATTCGCCGCGCTCGATGATTTCTTTAAGCTTTTCATGTCCAGCTTCGAAGCGCATGTGTTGCGCCACCATCAAGCGCCGCTTGCCCGCTTTGGCTGTATTCAACATGGTTTCCGCTTCTTTGGCGCTCATGGCGATAGGTTTCTCGACAAGCACATGCGCACCCGCCTTCAATGCGTCTACCGTGACAGGACAATGAAACCGGTTTTGCGTGCATACATCGATGATGTCGAATTCGCCGTCTTTCAGCATTTTCTTGTGGTTTGTATATGCGCTAGATGCATTAAATTTTTCGCGTACTTGCTCCACGCGCTCTTTGTCCACATCGCAGACCCCCACAAGCTCTATTCGCCCTTCGTTCGCGAGTTCCTGCCAATTCGGCAGGTGCATGGTCTGTGCAATGGCGCCTACGCCGACTACGCCCACTCGAAGCTTTTTTTTATCCATCGATTTTTACTCCTTCTTGTCTTGTTCCGATGGTTTTTCCGAATCAACAGGGGTATGTGCTTCCACCTCCTGTTTGCCTGGCTCGCTGTCCGATTCCGAAGGCGGCGTTTGTTTGAGCGACTTCGTAAGCGCCCGGCCGATCTTCACCCGCATATTCGCGAGTTCATCTCCTAGCTTCTCCACCTCGTTTTCGGATGTGTTGCATTCAAAATGCCGGGGTGAGAGCCATTTCCGCACCTCCACGTTATTTACGATTCCTTCGCGCACCGCTCTGTCCATGGCCGCAAAATATTCATAATCTTCGATTCCATCCCGCAATCGCTCCATGGTTACTGAAGCGATAGGCCCTTGCGGACCAGGATAATACAAGACGCCTTCACCTTGGCCCGCACCTGTCCATACAGAGGGCCCGTCGCGAAAAACATCGGCCCACTCGCGAGGCCACTGATTCAGTGATTCGAGCGCCAGCCCTTTCATCCCAGTTCCCCAACAGACCCATCCGAACAAGCGCGCCTCGGCGGGATGGGCGTCCGCGGCCAAAGAGGGAAAATCTCCTTTTATTGGGTAAAGCCATGTGTCGATGGGCTCGATGTGTTCAGGCACGGCGGATGCAGGCGTTTGGGTGAACTCGATTTCGGCGACGCCAACCGGGACATTCCGGCGCGTATGCCGGAATGTGAGCCGGATGGCTTCGAAGGTTTTCACTAGCTTAAACCGGCCAATGGATAGGCTCGTATCATACCGGTTCGCTGGCAGCTTATGGTCCCATTTTATGGCAGCTTTGCTGAACATGCCATACCCATGCGAGGTATTCACCTGTATTTCATCCGCTTCATGGCCGGGCAGCCAATGTACCACAATCCACTGGGTCTGCACGCCGGTTTCCAGATCGAGCCGGAGTGTGGCGGGCGTTGCAGACGTAGGCGGCTGGCTGGAACACCATGCGGAGAATAAGCTTCCGTCGTAGGCGTCTTCAGGAGCGGTGACAAACAAGGCGTTTGGGGAAGCCGGCCCAGATTCAGATGCATCTATGTACCGTGCTGGCGCTTCCACGGGTGTGGCTAGGCTGATGCCATTCCGTAACAACGCGCAAGCCTGGGGCAGCCACGAGCGCAGCGTAATGGCCCAGATGTTGGTGTAGCGCTCGAAATGCGGATGCGGCTCGCCTAGCATGAGGCGTTTGATGCGGGCATCCGCTCGATTCACCCGGAAATATCCATCCCTCACTTTTTGCCATTCATCTCGCGTGGGTGTGGGTGAAGTCAGCGCCACCGCGCGTTCAAGCCATCCATGGGCATCGAGCCAATCCGCCATATCATGCAGATAGAGCTGGAGGGGATCTTGTTCGAGCGCCTCTTTCGTGGGCTGGAAAGGAGTGACGCCATAAGTGGAGTCCGCCAGATTTATCGTATTCATATGCATGGCGTCAACGGCATATGCCAGGTGCTCTTTAAGTATTTGCGTATCGGGAGGCGCCGCGCCAAGCTCTTTCACCTCGGGCGCATCCACCGGCACAATGCCCGGGAAACGCACCAGCGAGCCGTCTTGCCATAACGATAAGGAGAGGCGGCTGTCCGCGAAGGCGTCATAAATAGGCCGCCATGATTCGAGCGGGGCGTCATCGATGCCGTAAAATGTGCGTATGACGCTACGTTCGAGGGGTGCTAGGACACGAAGCGAAGGGATTTCCGGCATATCAAAATCGAAAACTTCTATCGCCACTTCGACGGGAAATACCCGGCTGTTGACAGGACGGACCCTAATCTGTCCCGTGTATACGCCTGGCGGCGTATCACCTGGGATCGTGTACGATACCCAAAACACCCCGGTTGTTTCCGCGGGGATATCTAGCGGCTGGTAATCCAGCAGCGGGCCAGGACGGACACGCTCCTCGCTCCATGCCCGGGCGGATGGCTCCGGCAGTTCAATGTATGCCAGCCTCCGCATTTCCGGCGGGCCGATGGAGCGTCCAAGGGCATATCCCTCGAGCGCGACGCGCTCGAGCGCGTTCTTGCCGGCCCGAATGCACAACTGGAAAGATTCCCGTTCCCCTCGAGCCGCATACAAACGCACCTCAGCCGAGGCTCCTACGCCTGGCGTGCTATCGGGCATGACATACGCCATGCCCGGCTCAGTCCAGACTTTGGTGGCTCCGGATATGCTGAACAATAGCAATAACCATGCGCTCATTTTTTTATTATGCCCATATAATTTCCGCCGGGCAAGATGGACAAGCTGTTTTTTTGCCATACAGCCGGATATATTTGACCTAGCCGCTTCCAAGCCCTACCATGCGACTTGCCCAGCGGGGCGTATGTCGCCTATGCTGGAAGGCCAGGGTAGTGCCGCGTATGCCGGTGAAAGGCTTTCCCGGCAATGAAATGAACATGATGGCATATCGTAGGAGCGTTGTTTCGCATGATCAGCCTTAGCAAAGTTAAGGGCCTCGC
>CAXXTH010000021.1:0-114853 GCA_963668025.2 Candidatus Hydrogenedentota bacterium | reverse complement strand
CATTGTCATTGCCATCCTGCGTTTGAACGGTATCCGTAGCAACATGCAGATCAGATTATATTGCCGCATCTTGCTAGAAATATTTTGCAATGATATTTAACCACAATGAACACGTGATAATAAGAATCTCATTTCAAATGCGCTAAGCTTCTCCCATTTTTCATGACTCGCTTCCTCACCTGTCGGACATATCCTAACGGAAGATCGTTTATAATCTCACTCATTCACACTGGAATGGTGGAACTTTATGATTTCTCTTCGTAGAACCGGTGGATTCAGTGGGATTCAGTTCACGTTTTATCGATTTTAAACCTGTTGACAAGGCTGACATTTCCTCTCTTTAGAATTGTTATGTACCATATCCCTTTTTTCTCTGATATGGGATTACTTTCCGTTGCAGAACCAGAGATAAAATTCCAAGCATAATTCAACAAAGTGCTTGTTCACGCATTTTGAGCGGTGTCCTTTATCATGCGTACACTTGTTAAACAAGCCTTGACACGTATTACCATGTAATTCACTGCAAACGAACTTGCAAGCTTGAATCGTACTAGCTTTTTGATGTGTAGCTTCGCCCCATTGCTGGCAAGCTTGTCGGCATTGTTTGGTCGTAAATAGCCCCAGACGATCTATATTTATCACAGGATTTTCTTCTACATACGCATACATGTTAGGAGCATCAACCATGCCGAGCGGATCTTGGGAGAACCATCTACCCCAATGGCCTTTGTATGTCCTATACGGAGCGAAATGAAACGCACCGACTGAGTCGTAATCAAGACCTGCATAAAGATGAGTAGTGGCGCTGGTCGTACCGGACTGAGCGTAAAAGAGGCCGTAGGGATCAAACTCGAACTGGGCCACGGAACTCTTTGCGCTATCCCGCAAACGCCTTGTGGAGCCAATCTGATCACCGTAGTAATATGTCCACGTGACTGATTGCGTGCCCACGTTCAGATCCCTATGCGCTAATGTCCGGCCAACATATGTAAACTGATGGTTCGGACTTCCGTTTTGCTGTTCATTAACAACCGTGTAGTTGTCATCCCCAATAATACACATTTGCCCAGGTTCCGTCCACGGACCGCTTCCATCGCATTCCGTCTCCGCGATAATCATACACCGTATCGCTGCCCGTGCTGGACGTGAACCCATAGAACTTGCCACCATACCGGTAACTGTAGTCCCACGTGTCGCCGCCCTTAGCGCTTCGTGTCATACGGCCCCAATCGTCATACGTCATCGTGTACGTGCCGTCTGAACTCAAATACCAGGTAATCAGCTCATTGGCATTATAACCATCCATCGCATGAACCTTGCCCTCAAGCCATGGCGGGTGGAGATGAATGCTATATGTAGAGCCGAATGCCAGTGTTTACCCATATTCCTTGAATAGAAAATGGCGTTGCTTCGCATCCATCAGGTAGAATCCCCTTCATGGGCGAAGATCTCTTTGAACATTCCGCATCAGAACGCATGCGCAAGGAAGCGCCTCTGGCGCGGCGCGTGGCGCCGCGCACGCTCGATGAGCTTGTCGGGCAGGAACACATTCTTGGCCCAGGCAAAATCCTCCGCCGCGCCATCGAGGCCGACCGCGTCACCTCACTCATCCTGTACGGCCCGCCCGGCACGGGCAAGACCGCCCTGGCGCGCATCATCGCCATGCGCACGAAATCCGCTTTCGAGAATCTCAACGCCGTCACTTCCGGCGTAAAAGAATTGCGCGAGCTCATCAGCGCCGCCAAGCAGCGCCGCATTTCAGATAGCCGCAAGACCATCGTCTTTGTCGATGAGATCCACCGGTTTAACCGCGCACAGCAAGACGCCCTCCTGCCGGATGTCGAAAATGGCAATATCATCCTCGTAGGGGCCACGACGGAAAATCCGTTCTTCTCCGTGGTCGCCCCACTGTTATCGCGCTCGCAAGTCTTTGAACTGCGCCGCCTGGACGAAGATGCCGTCGTACACCTCCTCAAGCGCTCCTTGGCGCATTCCGACCGGGGGCTTCCTGGCATCGTCGTGCAAGCGGATGAAGACGCGCTGCAACACATCGCCTTGTATTCGGAGGGAGATGTGCGGCGTGCATTGAACGCCCTCGAAATCGCCATGCTCACCACGCCTCCCCTGGCGGGAACCGTGCATATCACCCGTGACATCGCCGAAGAATCCATCCAGCGCAAATTCATCCATTACGATGGCGCGGGCGACCAGCATTATGACGCCGCGTCGGCGTTCATCAAAAGCATGCGTGGCTCCGATCCCGACTCGGCGCTGTATTGGATGGCCTATATGCTCGAGGCCGGCGATCAACCCCGTTTCATCGCCCGGCGCATCTGCATCTGCGCGTCCGAGGACGTGGGCAACGCGGATCCCATGGCCTTAGTCGTGGCCACATCGGCCTTCCAAGCATGTGAACTCATCGGCCTGCCCGAGGCTCAAATCATCTTGGCGCAAGCCGCTACCTATGTCGCATGCGCACCCAAAAGCAATGCAGCGGTTGTAGGCATTGGCGAAGCGCGGCAGGATGTCAAAAACGGCAAGACGGTTCCCGTGCCCACCCACCTGCGCGACGCCCATTATCCAGGCGCGAAACGCCTGGGGCCGGGGCGAAGGCTATCAATACGCCCACGACCACGAAGACGGGTATGTCACACAGAATTACGGCGTGCCCCGGGGAACGTATTACCACCCTTCGGAGCGCGGAAAAGAAGCCGAGTTTAAGAACCGTTTGGATGCGCTAGACGCCCGCGACGCCGCATGTACGGGCCAGATGGACACACAATAATAGCGCCACTTAGCGCTTTCCAGCAATTACCTGATTCGGCGCGGGAGATAGCATTTTTTCGTTGGGATTATCAATGGGCGTATGCCGTTATCCCCAGATACCGCCCCGGCTGCGTTGCAAAGGCGGCAAGGCCTGTTTGGACCACTTTGCCTTCTTTCGAGGAAGCATGAATCAGATGCCCCTGGCCATCCTCGCCGCGAATATAAAGCCCGCAATGCACCACGAACAGCCAGTCCGCTTTGCCAATAAAACAAATGAGCGCCGGGCTGGGCAATTTCTTTTCCACCGCCGCCACTTGGCCTGCGGGGATATATGCCGCTTCCATTGGTTCATCCTGGACGGCGTCCGCCAGATCGGGCGCATGATTCAATACGAAGAGTTTCTTGCGGCCAATAGTCCGCTTCTCCACACTGAGATTCGGGCAGGCTTCACGGGAAACATCCCGGCAGAATCGATTGTGGGGGATCCAATCCGCCAGCATGAAATGATTGCGATGGCCAAAATCCACTACGCCATCGCGATACCGGATGCGTTGAAGCGTATCGAACACCTCTGGATACGAGCTTGATGCGGCCAAGGCAATCGATTGTTCTACAAAGGTGACGCAGTCCGCCTTCGAGAAATCGATGAGGGGGTCATGGTCATACCGCCCATCAGGCCCTTCACCTAAGGGGCCGTCGGAGTAGGGCATGCCCAAGCTTGCCTGGGCCACGGCAGCCAGCCGCACGCCAAAATTAGGCTCCCGCGCAGCCAGTTCTGCCGCGAAGGCGCTGAGATCCGCTTCGGACAGGGTGTATAAGGGCGGCGAGGCAAGGCTGAACGCTATGACCAATGCCGATAGTATAGAAATGGATTCACTCCTTCATCGGGCCGGGAGCCTCACATAAACCGGCTAATCGTGCTGGCTATTGTAGCAATACTCGATGGCGCGCTCGACATCCGTATTCGTAGCCACCACCACGGATATATGGCGTTTCGTGGCCCACTCCACCTCATCAATGGCGATAATATCGAGCGGATTCGACATGGCAATGCATAAATGCTCATTCTGGATACGAAGCGGAACGCATTTGTGCAATCTCGCCAAACGCGCTGGCAGCGCCGCTACGGCGTTCGCCTCAATGGCGTTGGCGCTTAGATGCTCGAAGGGCAGCCCAAGCTGCTTAGCCAGCACTTCCGCAATACCTTGCTCGTCCACATATCCTTTAGCGATCAAGATAGCGCCTAGCTTGCGCCGCGTATCGGCGGCTTGCTCTCGGAGCGCCTCGGCTAACTGCGCTTTTGTAACTGTTTTCGAGTGGACAAGAATCTCCCCAAGCTGCATTTGCTGCGGATCGATTTGAGAAGAATCCGTATACGGCGAATCGGCATGCAGCGATTCCGCATGAGAGGATTCCACATGCGAAGATTCCATATGTGGAGAGCCGAACCCAAATACTCGAGCCTCCAGCTCTTGAACTGGCTGCTCATTCACGACAGCCGCCGGAGATTGGACTTCCTCTATTTCGGGCATCTCCGGTTCTACAGGAAGAGGATGTGTAAGAGGTTCGCGCACCGCACGCAATTCCGTTTCGAGTTGCGTTATCCGGCGATGCTGCCCGTCGCATTCCTCCCAAGCCTTCTGAAGCTCTTTTTTGAGCACGGCGATCTCCCCGTGCTTTTGGGCAATACCGGAACGAGCGGCCGCCAGTTCTTCACGCAGGTAATCCCGCTCACGCCGCAGCCGTTCGAGCTCCATCCGAAGATCAGGCGTCACCTCATGCGATTCGAGTTCTTGCTGGAGCCGGTCCAGTTCGCGCCGCACCGATGCGATCAACGTGCTGGCGGCGGATCGAGCGCCTCCTACACGGACATGCAAATTTTGAGTGGCGGACAAAAGCCTGCCAATTGCTTCTCCCGTATCGCTATTCATGGCAAAATCCCCGTATCCCATTCAGAACAGGCACAGCACGCCAATGGAATACCACTTCTTAGAGGGAGTTATCAAGCGCTAACACGGTATTATTTTTCGTGGCGCGCATATTTTATAAAATGCGGGCGCCCCCAAAGAGGCGCCCGCACTATTTATGCCGCCCGCTGAAAGCGTAACCGAAGCGCTTCCAAAGCGGTGGAAATTCGTTGTTCGTTGGTCCGATCAACCGCTTTTTGGAGCTTGGGAATGGCTCCTCCCACGCGCTTGCCATTTCGGGCCGTGCCGAACAAATGCCGGCTCACGGTGGACTGGGTAAGCCGTAGCGCATCGGCGATATCCTCTTGCGTCATATTGCAAAAATAATACAACCGCAATATCTCCTGCTGGCGCGCTGTCAGCTTAGCTACAATCAACTCCTGAACCGCCGGCATCACACTCTTAAAGAACTCTTCTAGCGCATACCGCCGTTCACGATCTTGATCCGTTTCATACCACAAGGCCTTCTCGGCCGGAATATTCTCAAGAAAATCAGCCCCGATAGAGACTTCCCAGAAATCCGAATTGAACTGTGCCATTTTTTAGTACTCCTTGCTGCTTGGCGCTACGTTCTCGTTCTAACCCTCCTGACCCCAGATTCCTGGCTCGGAATCTCGAAATATGAATGCCAGCGGGTACGGATTCCATATAGATGCGCGTGAAGAGTTCCATGGTAGTGCTCCTTTTTTTGTTTCGGCCTTTTTATCAGCCCTTCGTTATGCCTGCCCGGTCATGGACAAACGGTTATTGCTGTTCTTATGCCACCATCCGAAAAATAAAAACGCCGCCGAGCCTTTCTGCTGGCCCTGCGGCGTTTGGTTCTGCCGTATATGCGATGTGATTCTACATCGCCCGGCCCGCCCCAGGGCTTCGTCCGCTAAAACGGATAGCGGATGCGGCGCCCATAATTCGCACGGCTACCCATTGCGAGACAGCAATGGCATGAAGATGTTTTGTCGTCGTGTGCATCAATGCGCCTTCCTACCCTGTTACGCGCCTGCTCCGCCCCGGGAGATCCATGCCTCCCGCTCCGGAACACCTATTCAAAACACATGCTAATTTTTTATCAGAACGAATACCATTTTGCAAGCTTTATAAATGGATTATGGAAATCAGCCTGCCCGGCCATCCTTATAAATGAAAAATCCCCACAACAATACCAGGGTTATGCATACTTTTTCAGACGGGCTCTACTGGTTCGTTTCCACTGATTTTCATAATTGCCTGGTCATTCTGGAAATCTCATATAAGCCAGGATGGTTCAAGATTGGATGTAGCGGAAACGAGACCTACCGTATCAATGCAGGCGAAAGGCATGTTTTGTATCACTGGCAATAGAAAACCACCACCATGGTGGAATCCGGGAAAGGTGTCTCGAAGAGACTGCCCAACACAGCCCAGGGCCGGCCGCCGCCCGAAGGGCAAGGGCGTCCCTGGGTACAAATGCCCCCCCCTCCGAAATGCCCTGTATGGGCATCCCAAAAGCGAGCCATTTCACACTATTGATACCTGGAAGTATCCGGCGGCGGAGCTTCTTTAACACAGAGAACGCAAAGAACGCGGAGTTTCGCGGAGCAGACATCCCCTCCGCGAAACTTCGCGTCCTCAGCGCTTCTGCGATGATCTACAACACATTGATGGCGTGAAAAGAATGGCTCTTGGGATGTCCCTTCAGGACAATTCATTGGGGGCGCTTATTCCCAGGGGCTCCCTTGCCCTTCGGGCGGCGGTCGGCCCTGGGCTATAGTGGGTTGTCCCTTCGGGACATCCATTTCCCTATTTTGGCGCTATTCCTGTTCTCGATAGACGGGCAGCCTTCTTCCGGCCAAAGCAGCACCATTTGTCCTGCTACTACCAACCTTGAACCGATACTAGGCCAAACATTCGCATCTTCAAATTCAAAATAAGCTCGTTACTACATAACTACATCAAAGCGCATTGTTTTCTTGCGAAGTTTTTATAAAAACCAACACCTATCAAAATAATCCCGAACCGTTTCGGACGTTGTGTCCCAGATGCATTCGCGTTCATTCGCGTTCATTCGCGGTAAAAAACAAAACGCTTTGGTTACGGCCATGCCTCGTTATTCAGTGAAACGCCAAGGCGAGTATTTCATCCGCGATGCGCTCCGCGGCGGCAGGCTTGGCTAATGCGCCCGCCGCCCGTCCCATGGCGGACAACCGCTCGGGCTCGGCAAGCAGGCCGCGCACCAATGAAGCCAGCCGTTCCGGCGTGCATTCCGCATCCAGGAGCACCTGCGACGCGCCATGCGCTTCAAAAGCCCGCGCATTCTGTTCTTGGTGGTTATCCGTGGCATGAGGATAAGGCACCAGGATGCTGGGTTTTCGCATCACGGCGATTTCCGCAGTGCTCGATGCGCCAGAACGGCTCAGAATGAGGTCCGCGGCGGCGCATGCGGCGGGCATATCATCAATGAAGGGGAAAACATGGACGGAAATGGCCGCTTGCGCCGCAGCCTCCCGCGCGGCGTTTGCGCCTGATACGCCTGTCATCCAAATAAACTGGGCTTCACCTTCTTTAAATAAGGGAAGCGCGCTGGCCAAGGCTTCATTGAGGTGTTGCGCGCCTTGGCTGCCGCCTACGACAAGAACCACCGGCGCATGGGATTCGAGCCCAAAGGCGGCAAGGGCCTCTTCACGCGAGGGCGGATGGATAAATCCCGGACGCACGGGGTTTCCCGCCAATATGGCGCGCTCAACGGGAAAATCGCCCTTTGTGTCGGAATAGCTAAGAAAAATACGCGTGGCGCGTGGCGCGCATATGCGGTTCGACATGCCCAAAAGCCGGTTTTGCTCATGCAGAAAAGTCGGAATTCCTGCCCGCTGGGCCATATACATGAGCGGCAGCGACACATAACCCCCCACGCCAATCACCGCCTGGGGCTTGAACTTGCGCAAGAACAGCATGCATTGAAGCATGCTCACGCCCAGCTTGATGGCAGCCCACGCCTTGCGCAGGCTCCGCCCGCGTGGCCATCCCTCCACCCAGATGGAGCGGAACGGATACGCCCGCGCCCGGCAAATACGCTCCTCGATGCCATGCGCGCGGCCTACCCATTGCAAGATGAGCTGGGGATCGCGCTTTTGCAGTTCTTCTATGATAGCGCATGCGGGGGAAGTATGTCCGCCCGTGCCGCCGCCCGTGATCATGATTCGCATCTCATTCGCCCCTAAATAAAAAAAAACTTGCGCCAGCCCTAGACTATGCCGGCGTACGCGCATGGGCTGGCTGTATGATCTGGGAGCCTACATTCACGAGCACGCCCACCATCGTCAAGTAAAACACCGTCGCCGTGCCGCCATAACTGATGAAGGGAAGCGTCAGGCCTTTCGTAGGTAAAAGCCCTGTGGTGATGGCCATATTGAGGACAGCCTGGAAGGTTATAAGCGAGCCAATGCCCCCGGCGATAAGCGAGCCCAGCAAATCGGGCGCATTCGCGGCGATCCGGATAGCCATGATGATGAACAAGGCAAACAGGGCCGCCACGAGCAGCGTTCCCGCCAAGCCCATTTCTTCACCCCATATAGCAAAAGCAAAGTCAGACACAGAAGCGTAAATATACCCTAATTTCCCCTGGCCAGCCCCGAGGCCTTGGCCCCAAAGCCCGCCCCGGCTGAATGCCCACAAGCTCTGCGTGAGCTGGAAGCCTTCGTCATTGCGAAGCGTCAGCGGATCACGGAACGCGGCGATCCGGCGCTGGGCATGCTCATTGAAAACAATATACAGCCCCACCATCAAGACTGCCGGGCCTATGCTCATCCCGATATGCCAAAGCCGCGCGCCTGCCATGAACACCATGAGCACGGCGGTCGCGCCAATGACCACGGGGGTGCCGATATCCCGTTCGAACACAATCAACGCCATGAAAAAACCGGCCAAAACCATCGGCGGAACAAATCCACGCCAGAAGCTCGTGATGCGCTCTTGATTCTCGGATAGCTTAACCGCCAGCACCAGGATGACCACTAATTTCGCCATATCGGAAGGTTGAACCCGAATGCCGCCAAGCTGCAGCCAGCGGCTCGCCCCGCGAAATTGGAATCCCTGCACGAGCACAAGCACCAGGAGCAATGCGGCAAATCCCATGAGTATCCAAAGCACCGAACGGCTGCGGTAATGGTGGTAATCGAAGCGGGCCGCTATCAGCATGAACGCAAGGCCGATGCCTACACGAATCAGATGATCCATTAGAAGCGTGTAGTGCAGCTCCGTTTTGCCATCCAAAGCCAGGGCTGAACCTGCGCTAAACACCACAAGGACGCCTACCAACACCAAGGCAAGCACGGCATTGACCAGGATGATGGTTTCACGAGGCATCCGCGCCATCTCCTTGCGCCGCGGCATACCGGCAAACACATTCCTTGAACACGCGGCCGCGATGCTCAAAATTGTCAAACATATCAAAGCTCGCACAGGCAGGCGATAACAGCGCCACGTCGCCTGGCGACGCGGCGGCGGCGGCGGCTTGTACAGCGCTGTTCATATCCTCGGCCCGCTCGCACGAGCCCACCACGCCGCCAAATGCTTCTTCCAGCAAGGGGGCGTCTTCTCCGATAGTTACAAGCGCTTTTACGTGCTTGCGGATGAGTTCCCGCAGCACGCCGTAATCGGAGCCTTTGCCCCGCCCGCCTGCAATGAGAACCATCGGCGCTTCAAAACTTTCGAGGGCCACTTTGAGGCTGTCGATGTTGGTGGATTTCGAGTCATTGTAAAACGCCACGCCGTGAACCGTGGCGACATACTCGATCCGGTGTTCAACCCCTTTGAACGAGCGCAGCCCATCGAGCACGCGCGGCCAATCGAATTGCCCCGCCCGCAGCATCGTGAGGGCGGCAAGCGCGTTCTGGATATTATGCCTGCCCGGAAGCGGATTATCACTCAAGTGGGCGGCTTCGGTATCGAGGTTTTTGGCGCTCTCACTTTGGAATATGATATCTCCCTCGACCCACAACCCATCGGGCACGGGGCCTTCTATGCTGTAGGCCCATAAAGAAGCGCCATTAGGCGCGGACATGTCACCTGCCCAATCATCATCGGCATTCACCACCGCAAAATCGCCCGGGCCCTGCCGCGCGAAAATCTTGCTCTTAATACTGGCGTATTGGGCGATGGACTGATGGCGTTCAAGGTGATCCGGGGTGACATTCAATACCGCCGCGATCCATGGGCGGAACACCCAGGCCGTCTCGAGCTGGTAACTGCTCACTTCAATGATAAAAAACTCCGGCTGGGGGTCCATCATCACAGCGGCGGAAAAAGGCAGATCGTTGTTTCCCGCGAGAACAGCCGTACGCCCGCATGCGGTGATGAGATGATGCAGCATCGTAGTGACGGTGGTTTTGCCATTAGTGCCTGTCACCGCCAGGATAGGGGCATGGCAAAAACGATAAGCAAACTCCATCTCGCCAAGGATCGCCACCCCATCGTAGAGGGCGCGGCGGATATGTTCGTTGCGCGGAGAAACGCCAGGGCTCGGAATGACAAAATCCGCCTTCTCAAATGTGCTGGCCGTATGGCCGCCGCACTCGAAGGGAATGCCAAGCTCCCGAAGCTCCTGCTTGAACACGTCCAAGCGGGGGCCGTCTCCGCTTTCCGTGACAACGGGCAAAGCCCCTTCCCGCACCAATAATCGGATCAACGCCATGGCGGTCCGGCCCATGCCAACGACGACTATCTTTTTGCCGCGCACATTCATGGCGTCACCTTAGTTTCAGAGCCGACAGGCTCAGCAAGGCGAAAATGATGGCGATGATCCAAAAACGGATTACGACCTTCGTCTCCGACCAACCCATAAGTTCAAAATGGTGGTGCAACGGCGCCATTTTAAAAATCCGTTTGCGGCGCAATTTAAACGACGCCACTTGCAAGATCACACTACCCGCCTCGATGACAAAAAGCCCGCCCACCACAAGCAAAAGAAGCTCTTGTTTGGTGAGTATCGCCATGGTGCCTAATGCGCCGCCAAGGGCGAGGGAACCCGTATCGCCCATGAATACTTCCGCTGGATGCGAATTAAACCACATAAAGCCTAACCCCGTCCCGAGCAGCGCCGCACCGAAGACCGTGAGCTCCGAGGCTTCCGGCACATGGACGAGAAAAAGATAGCGCGACCAATCGGCGCGGCTCACCACATAGGCGATGGCCGTATAAGCCATGAGCGAGATGACGGATGCGCCAATGGCGAGGCCGTCAAGGCCATCGGTCAAATTAACGGCGTTCGATGAACCGACGATGATCACCAAAACAAATAAGACATAGCCGATGCCCAGCGGTATAAACACATTGCGGAGCCCGGGGATCTCTATCTTCGTATGCAAATCCGCCGTGGTGGCGCCAAACGCATCAGGAAACGCGCATTCAAGGGCCACTCGGTTCATGCGCTGCACTTCTTGCCCGCTGAACGAATCTGGCGTTTCACGGAGAAACATTTTCGCTTCGGCGGTAAGCGCAACGCCAGGGCGCTCAAAAAACGCACGCAGCCGTCCGCTTTGGATCGCCGTGTTGAGCGCCAAAAGCACCGCATCTTCCCGCTCCCGGTCGGAAAGGCCAGACAAGGCCGCCTCCGTCGGAGCGCCCGTCGCACCAATTTCATGCATGGCGTTCTCCGCCGTGTTCCAATCGAGCACATCGACGCGAGTCAGGCGCGTCGGCGGCGGCGTGATCGAAAAAACCACAAGATAGACACCCAAAATAAAGCCCACGATAATCTGGCCGGTGAATTTGGCCTTGGCGCTCAAGCCTTTGTTATTCTTGCGGACCAGCTTGATATAGTCGTCCAAAAAGCCCACCGCGCCCAGGGCAATAAAGACAAGGAGGGCCACCACCAGCAGCCGGTTCCAGCGGCCCCAAAGCGCAAGAGAGATGAGCGTCGACAGCAAAATAAGCGCGCCGCCCATCGTAGGCGTTCCCGCTTTTTTCTTGTGAAGCTCATGAAGGTCTTTGACATGATCTTCCCGGATATATTGCCCGACTTTCAAATAACGCAATTGCCGGATCACTGCGGGGCCAATAAGCAGCGCCACTAAAAAACCCGTGATGGCCGCCCCTGCCGCGCGCACGGTATGGTAGGTCAATACATTCGCCGGATTGAAGGCGTCTTTCAACAAAACTGCTATGTAATATAACATCTAATTACCTGCTTCTTCCGTCGTTTGCAGCTCTTCAATAACACGCTCCATCTTCATGCCCCGCGAACCTTTCACCAAGAGCGCGCTGCCGGGGCTTAGCATTTCCTGAATGGCGGCGGCCATGCTGGAAGGCTCCTGGAGCACTTCCGCATGGGAAACGCCAGCCCCGCGTGCGCCTGCGGTAATTTCATGGGCGTATTCGCCCCGCGCAAAAACACAGTCAATGCCTAGCTTTCCTGTTAATGCGCCCAGCTCCCGGTGAAGTTCCCCGGCGTACGCGCCCAGTTCGAGCATGTCCCCGAGAGCGGCAATCCGTTTGCGTACGGGGCGCGCCGCAAGGGCCTCGAGCGAAGCCGCCATACTAGCCGGATTGGCGTTGTAGGTGTCATCAATGATCTCCGCGCCGTTATATTTCAACACCTTGAACCGCGTAGTGGAAAGACAGGCGGCGCGCAGCGGCTCCTCGAATTGTTCCACACCGTGGCGCAGGCCGATGGCAACCGCCAGCGCGACGTTCCAGGCATGCGCGGGGCAGGATAGCGGAAGGCGCATTTCGCCCACCGGCGCGATCCGCACGCACATTTCGCCCAGCGGCTCCAGCGCACACGATTCCACCACCACATCGCCATGGCTGCCGAAGCTGATCTTCTCCCCATGAAATGATTCAGCGATCCGCACGCACCACGGATTATCCACATTGACATAAAAAACACCGTCCGATGGCAGCGCATCGATGATCTCGCTTTTAGCCTTTGCGATATTCTCGATACTGCCGAAGCCCTCGAGATGTGATGGCGCGATCAACGTGATCGCCGCTTCCGTGGGGCGGGCCAGCGCGCACAACGAGGCAATCTCCCCGATGTGGTTCGCACCCATTTCGATGACCGCACGTTCGGTGTCCTGGTCCAAACGCAACAGCGACAGCGGGCAGCCGATATCATTATTGAGGTTGCCCTGGGTTTTCACCACACGGTATTTCGACGCCAGCACTGCCGCGGTGTAATCTTTCGTCGATGTCTTCCCGCATGAACCCGTGATAGCGATAAGAGGCGCATGGTATTGCATGCGACGCCATGCCGCGAAGGCTTGCAGCGCCTTCAAGGGCTCCGGCGACACCAAGCATGGCCCCGCTTCAGAAAGACGGCTGGCCACGGCGGCGCAAGCGCCCTTGGCGAAAGCTTCCGCCACGAAAACATTGCCATCAAAGCGTTCACCGTTTAGTGCAAAGAAAACGGAACCCCGTTGGATGGTTCGGGTATCCGTCGAGACCCCGCTGAAGGAAACATCCGCCTGCGGCGGCTCGGCGCCGATAGCGGCGGCCAATTCATGTAAGGTATGGCTCCAAGGCATATGTGTCTTCCTAGCCCGGCAAGCTCCCGCCGGGGATGCAACTCCATGGACAGAATGGGTGCGCACAGGCGGGCCCCTCTCCAACTGCATTAGGCCTGCGTATTCTGCCACAAACGGCGGATAAAATCAGTCCCGGCGTACGCCCCGCCGCTCCAGAGCGGCCCGGGCGGCTTCGCGGTCGTCAAAATGGATGCGCTGGGTTCCCAGGATTTGATAGTCCTCGTGCCCTTTTCCGGCAATGAGGATCAGCCCGCCCGGCTGGGCCATGCCGATAGCGGCCTCGATGGCTTCGGCGCGGTCGAGGAGCATGAGGTAGTCATCCGTCTTGCGCTTGCCAGCGCGCTGCATGCCCACCTCAATATCGAGAAGTATGCGTGCGGGCTCTTCCGTGCGGGGGTTATCCGAAGTGAGGATGGAAAAATCACTAAGCTCAGCCACGGCCATGGCCATTTTCGGCCTCTTGGTTTTGTCGCGGTCGCCGCCGCAGCCAAAGACCGTGATGATGCGCCCTTTGCAGATCTCGCGCGCCGCGCGCAGCACATTGCGCAAACCGTCTTCCGTGTGGGCGTAATCCACGATCACTTGGAAGTTCTGCCCGGCGTCCACATGCTCGAAGCGGCCGGGAACGCACGGCATGCCGCCGATAGCGGCCGCCACCCCCTCGAGAGGCAGGCCAAATCCGCAAGCCACTGCGATGACGCCTAGTATGTTGGATACGTTATGGCGGCCCAGCAGGCGCATTTCGATGGGAGCCGAGCCCCAAGGAGTATGAACGGTGAAACGGGTGCGCCCCACCGATACCGACACCCCCACGGCGCGGCAATCCGCTTTGGCCCCATACGTATGGCACGGCACATGTGAGGCGCGGATGAAAGCCTCCGCGCTGGGATCATCCCGGTTGACCACGGTGAAACGCCCCGGCCCCTCGATACGCTCGAAAAGGCGCAGTTTGGCGTTGCGGTACGCATCCATGTCCTTGTGGTAATCCAGATGGTCCTGCGTCAGATTCGTGAAAGAAGCGGCATCAAACTCGATTCCCGCGACACGCTCCTGTTCAAGGGCATGCGAACTGGCCTCCATGGCCGCATACGCGACGCCCGCGTCGGCGGCGCGCTTGAATAAATCAGCCAAATCCTCCGCGAAAGGGGTCGTATGCGGGGCGGGAAGGAGCGTTCCCGCAATATCATAGCCCAAGGTGCCGAAGCTGGCGGATTTGTATCCGCAAGCCTGGAACACATGGTGCAACGCCAGTACGGAACTCGACTTGCCATTCGTCCCCGTAACGCCAATGACCGACATCCGCCGCGACGGATCACCCGCAAGGGCGTGGGCGGCTATGCCCAATGCGCGGCGCGGCTGCGGTGAATACAAATAAGGCGCTCCATATAAAGCCTCCACGCCCTGCCGCCCGCCTACAATCGCTATCGCACCTGCCTGGACAGCCGCCCCGGCGAAGTCATGGCCGTCCACATGCTCGCCTGGGGCGGCAAAAAACACCCAGCCAGCTTGCACACGCCTCGAATCTTCCGTGACGCCCGCCACGGGAGCTCCGCCGCATTCCGGCCCAGATAAGCCAAGCAGTTCTTTCAGTTCTTGCAGCGTCATAGATCCCTGTTTCTACCCATTTTGCGGCGTTTCAGATTCGCCCCGGTTATTCGAAAAAACCAAACGGCACACATTCACCTCAGCGAGCGGAGTGCCTACGGGCGGGTCCTGATACACCACCCAGCCGCTTCCCCGCGCGGTCCATTTTATTCCTAATTCATTGGCCTTTTCCCCGGCCTGATGCTTCGTCATACCGCGAAAACTAGGCATTACCGGCCCGTCCGTAGGTATATCTAAAACCGGCAAGGTAAGCTTCAACTCATCGAGCGGGGCGAGTAAATCACTGGCGGGAAATGCATCTTGCCCAGTATCCAGCCGGGCAAGTATGGTGTCCGCATCATCTTCAGGGGCCTCTTCTTCAGCCGGGCCGCCCAGATAATCGATGGGGATTTTTACTTCCACCTGCACCGGATCAACAGGGCAATTCAAAAGCACAAGGGCTTCCCGGACCACCTTTCGGAATATCGGGCCGCAAACATATCCGCCATAATGCATCCGTATCATGGGAGAGCGCACCACAATGACACCGCAAATGCGCGGATCAGCGAGAGGAGCAAATCCAGCGAAAACCGTGTTGTACTGATCCTTATAATATCCGGAGCCATCCAGCTTGGCGATCTGGGCCGTACCCGTCTTCCCGCAAACCCGGTACTCATCTATATTGGCGTATACGCCTGTTCCTTTAGTGACAACTTCATGGCACAACTCGCGCATGATGCGGGCGGTATCTTCATGGATGATGCGCTGGGGCAGGCCAGACTCGAATTGGTACGTGGTCTCCCCATCCCGGCTCACCGCGCGGTCCACCACATGAGGCTCGACAAGGTAGCCCCCATTCGCAATGGCGCTGTACGCCCGCGCAAGCTGGGGCATGGTGACTGCCACCTCTTGGCCCATGGGCAGCGAGACAATGGATGCGCGGGACCATTTGCCAAGAGGCCGATAAATGCCAGCGCTCTCGATGGGAAAATCACGGCTGGTCTTCTGGCCAAAACGGAACCGTTGGATATAATCATCAAGGCTTTTACCGCCGATGAGCGCAGCCAGCTTAATCATGGCGATATTGCTCGATTCCGCGAAACAATCCGAAAACGGCGCTACGCCGAGCTTATGTGTATCGGTGATCCGACGGCCCGCATAGGGATAAAAAACACCGCCTTCGCAGTTAATGGGGCTCGAAGGCTTGATGACGCCCGTCTCGAGCGCCGCGCTCGCCGTGACAATTTTGAACGAAGAACCCGGCTCGAATACATCCAACACCGCCCGGTTCTTCCGCAATTCATCCTGCGCATCCATGTACAGATTGGGATTGAATGCCGGGCGGCAAGCCAAGGCCAGTATCGCGCCTGTCTTTGGGTCCATGAGCAGGCCCATGGCCGACTCCGCCTTGCATCGCACCAGGGCGGCATCGAGTTCACGTTCAAGGCGATCCTGGATCCGAGAATCCAAAGTGAGATACACATCGTCGCCGCCACTGGCAGGCTCATATTCCTTGGTAAATGAGGGAAGCAGAATGGGGCTGCGGCTCGAACTAGTATCCTTCCACGCCACCCGGCGCTCCGGAGTGGTCATCAATTTGTTCTCGAAGAGCATCTCGACGCCTTCGCTTCCAATTCGCTCCCGGTTCACAAAGCCGAGGATATGGGCCGCCAAGGCGTCTTGGGGATAATAGCGGACCGGTTCGGATTCTATGCAGAGGCCTTCCGCGATCTTTTTGACATCGCCCAATACGCCGCATTCTTCCGGAGTAAGCCAGCGCTTGATCCATACAAAACGCATGGGCGCGCCATCGGCGCGCCTGCGGGTAAGGCGCTCATACACCTGGCTCTCATCGAGCCCCAGTTTCTCGCTTAGGATTTGCGCCGTTTGATCGGGCTGAACGATGCGCATCGGGTCCGCGGAAAGCGAAGAGGCGTCGCGGTCCATCGCCAGGATATTTTGATTGCAGTCAAAAATGGTGCCTCGAGGCTTGGGTATGATCACTTCGCCCAAATGGTATTGGTCCTCGGCGCTAAAATCCCATTCCGGGCTTAGGTACAGGCTCACCAGCCCAATCGAGATCCATCCCAATCCCAAAAGAAACGCCCACAACACCGAACGCATCCGCACCTTATGCCGCTCATCCGGCGGATAGAGGACAGTAGCCTGTTCTTCTCGGCGTTTTTTTTGCGCCATGGCGCACTCATTCCTTCCCGTTGGGCGCAAGCGTAGTCGGAGTGGCCTCTTTGGGCAGGCGGGCAAATTCTACGCCGGCGGGATCGGCTCCCGGCGCTTGTTCATTGGGGGATGGATGAAGCCGCACCACCTCGATCTGGCTCAATTGAGGCTCGACAAGTCCAAGCGCGCGGGCATTCGCTTCAAGCTGCTGAAGTTTTCCGTAAGACGCCTCACAAGCGGTTAATTCTCGAATTCTATTCTCTTTATCCCGGATCGAGCTCCGCAATTCAACCGTATGGTAGCCATTTTGCAGGATTTGCAGATGCAGCCACGCTTCCGTGAACAGCATGGCGAATGGCACGGCGAGCAATAACAGCCACCGCACCGTCCCGCGCGTCAGCGCCTGGAGGATACGTTTTCGGGCGTTGCGTTTCATAGCTCCTCCCTTCCACCGGAAAGGCGTTCAGCAGCGCGTAGTTTCGCACTTTTAGCGCGCGGATTGGCCCTGCATTCCGCCTCATCAGGCTCAATCGGCTTTGGAGTCAATACAGCCGCCATGGGCGGCTCTTCCCGCTCCAAGCGGCCATCGGGCCGGAATAAGCGGCGGGGCCGCGAAGCATCCCGGAATACATTCTTCACAATACGGTCTTCACCCGAATGAAACGTAATCACCACTACCCGCCCTTCTGGCGAGAGGGCAGGTAGAATCTGCCCGCGCAGCACCGCCTCCAAGCGGCGCAGTTCATCATTGACCAGGATGCGTATCGCTTGAAAAACCGTGCGCGTTTCATCGGGAACGCCACGAACAAAGCTCAGGGCTTCCGCCACGGCGTCGCGCAGGTCTTTCGTCGTGGACAAGCGGCCCGCACGGGCGCGGCCAAGAATGCCACGGGCGATGCGCTGGGCTGGGCCTACATCCCCATAATCACGCAACACACGCGCCAGCTCTCCTTCATTCATCTGAGCGAGACGCTCGGCGGCGCTGAGGCCGGAAGTGGGGTCCATGCGCATGTCGAGAGGCCCGTCCTGCTGGAACGAGAATCCACGCGCCGGATCATCCAATTGCATGCTCGAAACCCCAGCGTCGATCAGGACGCCCTCAATATGCCGAATGCCCAGCTCCGCAAGGATCTGGGCAAGTTCATCATAATTTCTATGAAACACCTGGACGGTTGGATATACTGCAAGCCGCTCACGCGCCCGTTCGACCGCTTCCGGGTCTCGATCAAGCGCGATCAGCCGGCCTCCGCATAACTGCCGGGCTATCGCCTCGGCATGTCCTCCCGCTCCCGCGGTGCAATCCACATACGTTCCCTGCGGCCGCACGCGCAGCCATTCGAGCGCGGGGCCCGCAAGGACGGGCGTATGCACGGCTTCAGGCGGCCTCCTGGAACACATGGATGGCCTGGGCTTCGGTCTCATACGTGTCAAAAAGCGAAGACACGCCGACCATGCGGAACAAACGCTCCGCGTACAGATTCATCCCCACGAGCTTCATATCGCCTTTGAACGCGCGCAGTTTGCGAAGCCGTTCCACCAGAACGCCTACGCCCATATAGCTGATGAAGCGCACATCGGCGAGATTCACCACCAAATTGAATTGCGCCTGGGTCATGCATTCATACAACGCCGTCCGCAGAGCCTCGACGCCGCCCTCGTCGATATCGCCATCGAGCCGCAGCACCGTCACCATTCCCATGTCTGTCCGTTCAACATGCATCGCTTAGCCCACCTTTCTGCATTCCGCCGGACTCCCCTTCCGCTTGGCTGAAGAGAGCGCCCGCCATCTGCTTATATTCCGCTTCTTTGTTTTGCACGAACGCGCGCCACCCGTCCTTACTCCACAATTCGAGATGATCGTCCACCCCGATTAACACCGCTTCCTTATCAAGGCCCGCGTGCTCGCGCAAATGCTGCGGCACCGGCATCCTCCCTTGCGCATCAGGCCTGACATCGCACACACTGCTGAAAAACAGACGGCGAAAATCAAGCGCTTTAGCGTCCATCGAGGAATATTGGCTGGCTTGCTTGCGGATCTTGTTCCATTCTTCCTGGTGAAACAAAAAAATGCAGCCATCAAAGCCCCGAGTCATGTACCATAGGGCATGGCCCAACACATTCATCGTTTCACGAACACGGACAGGAACAGTGATACGGCCCTTGTCGTCCAGCTTGGTGATGGACTCGCCGTAATACACCCCGTTCCTCCTTCCGCAACGCCACTTCGTACCACATTTCCCCACCGAACAACCCAAATATACCACGCCCCGCCACGCACGTCAAGCCCTTTCTATATCCTTCTTCTTCTGCCGCAACGAGTTAGCGCATCATGAGCAAACACCAAATACCCTCGCTTGCACAACATATGGGGGTTCAAAGAGTTTTTTTAGGAGATGCCGCACTAAATATTGCGTATTGCAAAAGCGGGAAATTATCAGAATCCTCACAGAAGAAAATGAACCTATTTTTGGGAAAATAATCCACTCCACCCCCCACGCTCCAAAACGGAACGAATAGCAACCTTCCTTCGTCAGAGCCAGGGGATATTCACTCGGCTTCTTGTAGTCAATATCTTCTCTCCTGCATAGGGTGGCCTTAAAATCCAGCTTTTTGATTACTGATATGCCGCATGTAGAACCTTGTATTCTTTGCGGCTTCGCGGCTTTGCGTGAAATACATTATTATAGATTCCACACGCCACCGCCAGTACGCCCAACTAATTTATACGCACGCAAAACCGCAAAGAACGCAAAGGTAAACAAGAATGAATGGCGCTATGCCATTCCATTGGGTTGTGATCAACGCCCACGTCAGGAAGTATTTCTCTCCAATCAAAGCTATCCTGAATTGATAATCCAAATGATTTGATGAGCTACTCCTGCGCCTTTTGGTGGGTGATTGCCGCCGAATTGATGCAATACCGCAACCCGGTTGGCGCGGGGCCATCCTCGAAAACATGGCCCAAATGCCCGCCGCATCGAGCGCAAAGCACTTCCGTGCGCACCATGCCATGGCTCCGGTCTTCATGGGCTTCCAGATTCGATTCCTCGACAGGCCGCGAAAAACTGGGCCAGCCACATCCCGCATCGAATTTCGCATCGGAAGCAAATAATTTCGCACCGCACGCCGCACACAAGTACTCGCCTGGCTCGGATTCCCGGTAGTACTTGCCGCTAAAGGGTGCTTCCGTACCTTTCTCCCGCAAGACATGATACTGTTCGGGAGTGAGTTCTTCTTTCCATTCCGCATCGGTTTTCTCGATTTTGCGCGCCATGTCCGGGGAATCCTCCTTATGGTTGCCATTATCGCTAATATCTTGAGGCGCATTGGCTTGCACGGCAGGTGAGCTTCTTGGCGCACAGGACGCCAGACCGCACAACAAGGCAAGGCAAACACCACGAAATAGATAATCCATCTCTTCGTTCCTCCATGGAAATAAGAATGTAATATAGAGAAACATTCAGAATCGCCCAGGCATGCCCATTCCAGTTGAATACACATCCCCGCGCCATGTAAAGCACACATCCCATTGCATTTGCGCTCCAACTGAGATAGGATGGTTGCGACATACAGGGTGTTATGCGCAAGTGGAGGGAACCGTGATGCGGACGATGGAGCATGACCGAAGGCAGTACGCGAGAAGCAAGCGGGGGATTACGGGCGTCCTGGAGCACGATGGGCCAGGTGTGTTGAATCACATCGACAACATCAGTGCGAACGGGGTCTTATGCCATACGATCAAGCCCGTGCCGCTCATGACCAAGGTGGGCATGGCGCTCAATTTGCCCAAACCCATCGAGCGCCGTGTCGAGTGCGAGGGCATCGTCGTGCGCTGCGAACCCCATGAATTCGGCGAAGACCGGTTTAAAGTGGCTATTTTATATACTAAAATCGATGAGACTGACCGGGAAGCCATAATGGATTTCTGTGAAGCCCCGGCTGCTGCGTTGGAATTAGGTGAATAAGCAAGCTATTCCGGCAACTACGTTTCGCTCTCGTCCGGCGGACTATTGGGCTTGGGCGTTATGCTTGCTCCTCTTGGGGATAGCGGTCGCCTATCCTTGCCTGCGGTTATTGTGGCGTGCGGCATTTTTGTGGGATATGGGCGTGCTCACCGGCGACGAGGGCTACGCACCTATCCGCAACACCTTGTTGATCTCCCTCGCATCCGTGGCTTCCTCAGGCGTTGCAGGCACGGGATTGGCCCTCTTTCTCAATCGGTATGCTTTTCCTGGAAGCAGGCTGCTGGCGGTATTGGCCTACCTGCCGTTTACATTGCCGCCCCTCGTAGGCGTTGTCGCGTTCTATTTTCTCATCGGGCGCGATGGGCTTATTCCCGTATTCCTAGAGCGGTGCATGGGCTGGCGCGACGCCTATCCACAAGGGCCTTTGGCCATTTTGTTGATTCACACCTATTCGTTTTATGTATTTTTCTACGCCATGGTGAGTCCCGCCCTTGGAGGGATTGATGCCTCGCTGGCGGAGGCGGCGCGGAATTTAGGGGCGTCACGCTGGCGTGTCTTTTACACGGTCACACTGCCGCTGCTGCGTCCTTCCCTCGCGGGAGCATCCTTGCTAACGTTCATGTCGTCCACGGCCTCATTTAGCGCCCCACTGCTGTTCGGCCATGATTTTCCCATGCTCAGCGTGCGCATATACGAGGCAAACACCCAATTCAATGAACGGGAGGCCCTCACGCTTACGCTGGCGCTGGCGCTGATGTCGTTGCTAGGAATCCTGTTATTCCGCACCCGCTCCAAACCATTTGGCCAGGCATCGAAAGGAGCTCCCCGTGCAATGCGTTCGGAAGCAGCGCGCACCCTGGCCGCATTTGCGGCGGGCGCCGTCCTATTCGTGCTGCTCATCCCCCATATCGTTATTATCTGGATGTCTTTTGTGGATCATGCGCGCTGGCGGACCGAGCTCATCCCGGCTGCATTTACATTCGCCAACTACATCGACATCTTTCGAGATCCGCGCGCACTGGCTCCCATACGCAACAGCCTGTGGATGAGCGGCGCTGGCGCGTTCCTTGCCGTGCTCGCCGGACTGCCCGCAGGCTATCTCATTGGACGCAAGCGCATGGGCTGGCGCTGGCTCTCCCTGCTGGCGGCAATTCCATGGGCGCTTCCAGGCACGGTAGTGGCCATGACATTGCTGATATCCTTTAATGACCCTTGGATGCCGCGAAACACGATTATATGGCTGCTGCCGCTGGCCTACTTCGTGCGGAGCGCGCCGCTGTTCACCCGCATGGCCACGGCGGCCATCGAACCGTTTGACGCCGGGCTTATCGAAGCAGGCCGCACATTAGGCGCGGGGCCTTGGCGCGTATTTTGGACCGTTGCGGCTCCAATGCTGGCTCCCGCGCTGCTGGCGGCCGCTTCCCTGGTTTTCGCCACGAGCCTTGGTGAATTCGTGTCGTCCATTTTGCTGTACCGGCCCGCAAACATCCCTATCGCCGTGCGGATCAATATGGAGTTGCGCGGCGCGAATATCGGCTCTGCTTTTGCTTATAGCGTGTTCCTTATGGCTTTAACGGGCATGACATTCGCCGGGGCGAAGCGGTTTACAGGAAAAGTGGCGTAAAATTGGGCGTTTGTTTGCTTCTTCAAGACCGCTTAGGTGTGGTATACTCCCGGCGATACATCTGTGGCGGTTAGTGGTGGGGAGAAGGGCTTGGCGCACCCGTGAGCATGATAGAATTTAAATGCCCCTATTGTGATTCATTGCAGCGTGTTGCTGCAGGCCATGGCGCAAGCCATGCCTGGTGCAAAAACTGCAAACGCATCATTCCTGTGCCAATAAGCGAAGAACCGCTTGCACCCATAGCAAAAGCGCATATTCCAACGCCTCCATTTTCACCTGCGGACAACTTCGATATATTGCCGCCCGAAGAGCAAGACGCCTCCGATCTGTCATGGGGGCCTTGGGATAAGGGCCGTGAAGAGGCCAAGGAAGCTCTTCCCGCCTCGGATGGATTCACATACGAGAGCTGGTTGGGTGAACCGGACCTCGATCCCGAGCACGAAGCGCCGCTGGCGCCACGCGCCGATGAAATCCCGCCAGCAGCCAGTGCTTCCCCGACAACTCCGATGGGCAACACCGTGGTGTTGGGGCCTGAAGATACCATGCCGGATATTGAAGACGATATTCGGAATCAACCCCTGGGTGCCCGGCAGCCATACGAAGCAGCCGCTTCCGCGCAGCCCGGGCAGCAGCCAGCCGCATGGAAAGAAATCTCATCAGAAACAGAACAGGAACCGCTCCATCCGCTTGACTCGCCTCAGGAAGCAAGCTGGAATGGCCGCCCAGCGGCAGAGGCGGCGGAAATACCACCCCCATTTACGCCAATCCAGCTTGATTCATTATCTCAAAACATCGAAACGGCCTTGGCTATGGCGGAAGAACAAATCGAAGAGATTCGCGAAATGGCGCGCGCAATCGAAGCGGAACGCGATGCATTACGCGCCAAACTCGAACAGGCCCTGTCCGATTTAGCCGAAGCCCGGGTCCGCCGCGAAGAGGCCATGTCGATTCGGCGGGGCATGAGCGGAGATTCCACGGGCTTGGCCCATGAAGAAGCATCCGTCTCGTCAGGCGCATTCGACGAACCCGCCGGCCGCCCGGAGCTTATCAGTGAAGAAGAGAGCAAAGGGCTCTCCGCGATGCTCGAATCCTTCATGCGCTTCACAAACTCCGACTGATCGTCGCCAGTATCCACCAACACCCGCCGCGTGTGGCCAGCGCCGGTCATCGGAATAATGCTAGGTCTGTCGGAAACCGCCCCTAATAACGATTCGCACTACGGGAATATGCCCTCTTTAGGCCTGTGGCCGCCAAGACTGTAATAAGCATAATGCCGCTCAGCGCGCCCCAGCCCAGCGGAAAGCCTAGGCTCTCCAGTTCAAACACGGCGGTGATGGCCATATCGCTGTTGCAAACCACCGTGATGCTGGCGTCCGTTCCAGATACGCCGCCCTGCCACTCGACAAATCGCCAGCCATCCTCAGGATTGGCTGTAAGCGTTATCTCCGAGCCTTCCACATAGACATGGGAACCCGGCTCCGGAGAAATAGTGCCCCCTTCGGTAGCCGATAACTCCAACGTATGGCCTACGGCCTCCTGAAATACCTGCGGCGCATATACATAACGGGCTCTCTCCCCATCCGTGATCGCGGCGCATACATGGTAATCCGTAATCGGAGCAAGCGCCTCCACATCCCAGCGAACTGCGCTCCGCACGAAACTGGCCCCAGTTGCCGTATGATTTTGGCTTGCAATCGTAGCTGCAAAATTGCCGTTATACGGATTCCGGTCTTCGTCTACATAGAAGGTGATATCGGAAGCGCTATCATAATCCAGGTAAACATACGATAATTCGAGCGCTTCACCCGCTGCGATGGGCTGCGCGCCATTAGCTATCGGCGCGCCATTCCGCAGCACATCCAGCGAAACCACATTAGGCCATACCGCATTGGTCCAAGTGAGTGCGCTTCGCGCCCCGTCTCCACCCAGCATCGGAGCAACGTTGTATCCATCCCGGACCTGGTTCCCGCCGTCAACCGGCGTATCGGCGCTTGACCAGTTATAATTGCCGCGTATGAAGCTGTAAAAAAAGCCCGTCGATTGCCCGCTGTTTTCGTAGGCATTGAACCAGGCTTCCCGCTCCGTGGCTCCAAGCTCCGCCTCTCCGTCGGAAATGGGGCTGCTGGCGTCAATAGTGCCCAAATACATCAAGTAGATATTCAGATGATCCGCAATGTCTTGGTATATCGAACTGGCATGATTGTGGTAGCCTCCGGAAAGGCTTGTCCATTCTCTGTTGTACGCCCCGCTCACATAGTGTCCTTCCGGATAGGAAATGTTTTGCCAGTAGTTATCGGCGAAAAGGATGTTTTCATACACTTTTATGGGCGTATCAATCGTGCTGCCCGGCCCCAAAGGAGACGGCAGACCTTGCGGATCTTCCGTGGTAAGCGGATGCGGATCCAGCGAAGTCACCTGTTCCACCTGAATCCCTTGAAGCCCCAGCAGGCGGGCAAGCTCATACACCATGCCGCCGCCCCGGCTATGCCCAATCAAATGAATAGGCAATTCAGCCAGCGGATGCTGGCCGTTCTGCTCTTGCATGATCACAGGCGCTAACACTGCGGCGGTTTCTTGCGCGGTGACACCCGCCAATAGATGGTTCGCGACGGCCGTCCAATCCACACGGATGACAATTTCCCCGCTTGTGGCCGTATCCAGCTCGAAACTCCACGGGCTGCATGCCGCCGTGAGATGTCCTTCCGTGCCGGTCACGGTGATTTTACCCGTCTTTCCTTCACCGCCCAATTGCGCCACAATCGCATCTTGCATCACCTCCGTCCAGGAAGGCTCGCCCGACGCCACATTCCATCCATGCATGATGATGGTGACGCCAGCTCCCTTGCTGGCGGCCGATTTGCCGCCCGCAGAAAGTGTCTGCGGCGCAGCCTCCGCCAATAGGCCTAAAGAGATGAATATCAAGCATATGAGGCATTTTTGAAGAGCTGAAGAAAGATACAAACACGAGCGTTTCGATTTCATGGCGAGAGCCTCCCTTTGTAATATGCCTGCGTCCGCTACCCCTGCGATCACTCCTCAGAAAACTCAATATCCGGCTGATATGTAAGCTATCCTTAGAAATGAATTTGACCGCCCATATCGCCGCGCTATACTCCAGCACCGCTTTCTTTGTCTTTCACGTTTTTTCAAGAATACGAGATATGAACAGACATTTCAAAAAGACAGGATATCTTCATGAGGAAGCCGGCATGAATACGCCATCTCTTCCCTTCATTCAGGAAGAGATTCGTTTTTAACCGGACGGTCTTTTTGGATGCGGTTCGCCCATTCCGCTTCGAGCAAGGGACGCGGCTTCCATCGGCGGTGCAGCCAGAGCCATTGCTCGGGATGCTTCCGGACCATGCCTTCAATCACATCTTGGCAGCGCTGGGAGTTTTCGACGATGTCATGGCGCAGATCGTGGGTCCGCACCATTGCCACGGGCGGATGCAGCTCAATCGTATAGTCGCCGCCAGGCTCACGAATCATGGAAATGGGTATAATAGGGGCATGGGCGCGGACGGCGGCCATCACGGGGGCAATCGTTCCCCAACAGGGCTGTCCGAAGAAACACACGGGTACGCCATTCTCGCGGGGGCTTTGATCGATCAGGATGCCAATTGCATATCCTTCCCGAAGCAAACGAACAATCTCACGCCCCGCTCCCGCTTTTGGAATCGTAAGCATGCCGGTTGAGGTGCGCGTCCGATCAACAAACACTCGCAAACGCGGCTCGTCCATGGGGCGGACTATCTCGGCCATTTTGGGGTGTTTGATGCGCATCGCTGGGGCCATCCATTCCCAATTGCCTAAATGAGCGCCCATGAGCACGCAGCCCCGTTCCGGTTCGATATACTCTAGCCCCTTGAACCGCACATGCCGATTGACAAAATCCTCTTCCAACAAAGCGATCCGGGTAAACTCCCCCCCCACAATCCCCGCATTCCGCGCCGCGCTCTTTGCGATACGCACCTTATCCGCACGAGGCAAGGACTCGCCATAAGCTAGATCAAGATTGGATAGCGCAACACTCCGGATACGCGGGATAATCCAATACGACAATCCGCCGAGGAATCTGCCCAGCCAGCGGCATGCCGGCAAAGGAAAAAACACGGTTAACCGGCCGAGGGCAATGCACATAGAAGCAATTATCCAGTGCGCAACCCCCAAACGATGAGGAACATAGGATGGCCGGTTAGGAACTTCAGACATCGATAAGCAGCTCTTCACCAGGCGCCGGGATGAACTTGCGCATATGGCCCGGGCAATTGTCATACATCCATTGAATAGCGTCTTTGTCACCATGAACAAAGACCACGTTGCGGGGATTCACTTTTTCAATGATCCACCTTAAATGCTCCCGGTGGGCGTGGGCGCTAAAATGAAAGCGCTGCCTGTTTTCGAGCACAATCTCGATGGGCTGCCCGCTCACTTCAAAGGTAAGCTGTTCCCCCTTCTTGGCATGCAGGAGCTTGTGGCCTAAGGTGTCCGGATCAAGGTAGCCTACGAAGAAAATGCCATGGCGTTCATTCCGCACCAGATCCTGGGCGAGCATGGCCGAAGGCGTGTTTTCCATCATCATGCCCGAGGTGGCCACGATAATACACGGCGATTTTAATAAATCCCGCCGTACATTGCGTTCCCAGACATCGCCGATGCGCTTGAATCCTTGGAGGGGGCGTAGTTCCGCCGTAGGTTTAAGGTATTCCGTGTACTTTGAATATACTTCGTAGACAGCCCGCCCGAGGCCCGAAGCGTAGATAGGCACATCCGGCAGTTTCCCATTTTCTTGCAGCCGGGCGAGGATATTGAGGATTTCCTGGGTGCGCCCGAGGGCGAATGACGGCACAAGCGCCACGCCGCCTTGAAGCAGCACGGCCTTTATCTCTTTACAGAGTTTGCGCACTTCCGCTTGCAGCGTGATGTGCGGCCCTTCCACATGGGAGCCTCGAGTGCATTCGATCATCAAGGTGTCCACGCCCGCATCACTCAGAGGCGACAACCCACCCATGAGTTCCTGCTCCGACACGCAGACATCGCCCGAATACAACAGCGTGTGGCCAGGTATCCGCAACAAAATGCTTGCGCTTCCCAGCACATGGCCGTTTGGATGGAAAGCCGCACGAATGGGGCTTTCCCATGATAAAGAGAACTCATGCCCCATGCCCAGCCCATATGCCCGCCTCAAGGCGTTTTCCACATCGCCATGCGAATAAAGCGGATAACCAGAAATACCACGCTCCAACGCTAACGTTCCCATCACCGAAACGCTGTTGTGCAGCATGCGGTCCATGATGCTCAGCGTGGGCTGGGTGGCATAACACTCGGTCGAGGGAAAGGCTTTAAGCAAGCGCGGCACCGCGCCACAGTGGTCAATATGAGCATGAGACACGATAACAGCGAGGGGCGGCGCATCTAACTGGCCTAGAGCGGGAAGGGCCTCCAGCCCATCTTTTTTGGGATGCAGGCCGCAATCGAGCAGCACTTGGCCTGCTTCTGATGTGACTAAATAGCTATTTGCTCCAATTTCGGGTCCGTTCCCCAGCGCTTTCAATGCAATTGTGCTCAAGTACCTGGCTCTCCACTTTCCTTCTCGGGCCTGAAGGCCCATTATGCCGGGGCCGCCGCGTTCTAGAGGGCGGCCGAGGCGGGCTCTACCATCGCACCATGGCCGAGCCCCATGTGAGCCCCGCGCCAAAGGCCAGCAGCAAGGCGATATTCCCTTGCTTGAGACTGCCTGCGCGAACTGCGTCGTCTAGCGCAATGGGAATGGTGGCGGCCACGGTGTTGCCTACTTTCTGAATATTCACGAATACCTTCTCGCGCGGCACGCCTAGTTTATCAGAAAAACTATAAATTATGCGTGTGTTGGCCTGGTGCGGCACAATAAGGTCTACATCCTCAATAGACATGCCCGTTGCTTCGAGCGCCTTTTGAGCGGCTTCCGAAAACGAACTGACCGCCTTTTTAAATAATTCCCGGCCCTTCATAATAATGGAAAGGTCCATCTTCGCTATCGTCTCGGGGCGAAGAATGTTTTTCGAGCCTCCTGATGGCACATAAAACATATCGAGGTGGCCGCCATCCGCGGCAAGAAACGTCGATAACACGCCATGCGGGCTTTTTTCTCCACGCACGACCACGGCCCCCGCGCCATCGCCAAACAACACCGCCGTGTCACGGTTCTCCCAAATCAACCGGTTGGACATGATATCCGCGCCCACCAGCAGGATGGTCTTATATATTCCGGCCCGGATAAAGGCGTCCGTCACGGATAAGCCATAAATGAAGCCCGTACATGCCGCTTGCACATCAACCGCGGCCGCATGATGAGCGCCAATTTTATGCTGGATCAGGCAAGACGCCGAGGGAAACACATAGTCGGGCGTCATGGTGCTGCAAACCACCAAATCGATATCCGACGGCTTGATGCCCGCCGATTCGATAGCCCGCAATGCGGCGCGCGCGCCCAAATCCGAGGTGCCTTCGCCCTCAGCGACTACATGGCGTTGCTCGATCCCCGTCCGTTGCCGAATCCATTCGTCATTCGTATCGGTCAGCTTCTCCAGATCATGATTCGTGAGAACCTTTTCGGGAAGATAGCTACCCGTGCCAATGATGCGCGAACGTATCATCCTGTAATCCTCAAGTTTACGGCTTTCCTGAATTTCGGGCGATTCACGCACATAAGAGCGGAGTATAGCATGTTTGGGCAATGGATTCACATTTCAAGGCCCTCTTCTTGCCACAAACCATTGCTTGTGACACAATGGGCGCATCAACAGGAGGCCTGTAATGCGCTTTTTGAAGTGGATTTGGCTGCTGGGCATGCTTGCGGGGTGTTCCGCCCCGCGTGACACCGTTGTAATCTATAGTCCGCACGGCCCAGAAGTCTTGGGCGACTACGAGGCCCGCTTTGAAGCGGCCTACCCAGAAGTGGATGTCCAGGTGCTCGACATGGGCGCTCAGGATGTGTACGCCCGGGTGAAAGCGGAATCGGCCCGCCCCCAAGGCGATATCTGGTGGGGCGCTCCCTTGAGCATGTTTATCCAGGCCGCCAGCGATGGGCTCCTCGATTCCTACCGCCCCACTTGGGCAAATGCCGTTGATGCGGATTGCCGGGATCCCGAGGACCGCTGGTACGCCATCTTCCGTTCTCCCTTAGCCATATTGTTCAATAACACGGTATATACCAAGCAGACCGCTCCGCAGACATGGGATGAGCTAATCGAACCCAAATGGCAAGGCAAGCTCACCCTCCGCAAACCCATGTCTTCTGGGACATTGCGCACCTTCCTCTATGCCATGATCATGCGACAGCCTTCCGTCGACGCCGGACTGGAATGGCTTAGAAAACTCCATGCCCATACGGAATCGTATGAAGAATCGCCCCAATTCCTGTTTGACCATATCAAGCGGCGCGGCGAACTGGTGACCGTATGGCTCGCGCCGGATGTCACGCTTCAGCGCGAACGCAACCAATATCCCTTCGACTGTATCGTGCCGCCCGGAGCGCCATCCATACTCGAGGGCATCGCTATCCTCAAAGGAGCGCCACATCCGGATTGGGCGCGAAAATTTTACGAGTTCGTGACATCACCCGAATCGCTGGCCCACCAGGCCCACGCGTATGCAAAAATCCCCGTGCGTAAGGATCTCGACCCCGCCACCCTGCCTCCGGCGGCCTCCCTTCCCCTCGAGCCTATGCAAATCGATTGGAACGCCTTCGCCGCACATGAACAGGAATGGTGCGAACGCTGGGTGAAGGAGGTATACCAAGCCCCATGAGCAGCCTGCGTTTTAACGGGATCACCTGCATGTACGCCGGTGGCGGCGGGATTCGCGATTTCACCTGCTCCATCGAGCAAGGTGAGTTTTTCGCGATTCTTGGCCCAAGCGGCTGCGGCAAAACCACTACCTTGCGCGTGGCTGCGGGACTCGAAAGGCCCTCGGAAGGCTCGGTCTGGATAAATGGCCATGAGGTGACGCATCTGCCCCCGGAACGCCGCAATGCTGCGCTGGTGTTTCAAAATTACGCCCTTTTCCCCCATCTGGATGTCTTTGGCAATGTGGCGTATGGCCCGCGCGCCCGGGGCGTCCCCCGGCGCGAGATTGCCACTCGAGTCGAAGAGGCCCTGGCCTTGGTGCAGCTCGAGGGCATGGGCGAACGCCAAGTGTCCGAATTGAGCGGAGGCCAGCAGCAACGCGTCGCGCTGGCTCGGGCGCTGGCGGTCCGGCCGGAGATATTGCTGCTGGATGAACCGCTGAGCAATCTTGACGCCGAATTGCGGTATAGCACTCGCGCCCAGCTCGCGGAGCTTCAACGGCGCCTCGGGTTCACCGCCGTGTATGTCACGCATGATCAGGAAGAGGCCATCGAGCTGGCCCATCGCATCGCCGTGCTTCAAGACGGCCAATGCCATCAGATTGGCGCGCCAGACGAATTGCAGCATGCGCCAGCGACACCTTTCGTCGAGCGTTTTTTGGCGCGCCAGCGGGCATAAAGCGCACTCTTCTGGATGTGATTTCGCTAAAGTGATCACATAAAAAACAACCCGAATTGGCCTCAAGAAGCACAAAAGACGCAAGAGCCTATTCATTTTTGTATCTTTTGCGCCTTTTGTGGCTCATTCTCCGGAATATGGAAAGTGACATTTCAGATATGTTCTGACAAACAAACACTAATACTCTGACGAGAAAGAAAAGTGCGACTTTTTAATACGATTGCCCCGGTGATTTCGCTCTTTGGGATAGTGAGGACGCCGTGTTAGAATAGAGTTAGCTTGGGCGGCTTATATACAGGGGAGGCAGCGGATATGGACGCAAATGCAAACCGGCGGGAGTTCTCCCGCTCTCCGGTGCACATCGAAGTGCGCCTAACTGCAGGAACCGGAAATCCCATCCTAGGCACCCTCCGGGACATCAGCATAAAGGGAGTATTTCTGGCTACGGATACACTAGCTCCCATAGGCTCCACATGCCAAGTACTCTTGCTACTCGAGGGCGGCGCGGAATCCATTCGTGCGGAAGCCCAAGGCAAGGTCGTCCGTTCGGATGCGGCGGGAATCGCCATCGAGTTCACGGAAACGGACCCCGACAGCCTCGCGCATTTACACAAACTGGTGCTATACAATGCGCCTGATACCGACAAAGCTGAACAGGAAATCGCGGATAGCGTAGGCCTACACCGGCAGGAATCGCTCGAAGATTTCTGAAAAACCTGCCGGATGTTATGCTGACACCTGGCCCTGCATAGACTCCACTCAATCCTAATCACCGGGGAAATACGGTGTGTGTAGGCGTGTGCATACAAATACCACATACATTCACGCTCATTCATCTCACGATGCAGTCATTATCCATTTTACCTATGTGGTGAGATCCCGTGGCATGGTCGTCTCGCCCATGCGCATGGCCGGGACGGCCATGCCACGGAAAGTGCATCTCTCTTTTCTCTTATCCGGTGATTCGGGGCTCAGCCTATTGCCGCGATGATCCCTTTCACATGGGCGACATCGCGTTCGAGCACGGCAATGCGTTCTTCTCCAGGGGCGAATTTACCGAGCGATTCGTCTTCGATGCATAGATCGCCCTGGTATCCCGCGTCGGCAAGCAGCCGCGCCACCTTTGCGTGCTCGATATCGCCTTCATCCAGCGGCGCGACGTAGGCCATATACTCCCATCCCGCCTCCCGGATCGTTTCACGTGTTTCCACCGGATACTTGATGTTCTTCAGATGGGTGTGCTTCGCATATGGCGCGAGAATATTCAAAATGCCATATATTTCAGATAATGGATACCCGCGCCAATAGAAATTGCCCGTATCCATCGTCGAGCCCATACGCTCCGAGTTGATGAGCTTGTATATGTTTAGTTGGAAGGCCAGATTGTTGCCTTGAAATCCATGATTCTCGATGCCAAGGGCCACCTTCGTACCCGCCGTGCGTTCGATGGCTCCTCCCCATGCCTGGGCGAACAGCCGCACCCGCGTTTCAAAATCCAATTCGCGCTCGCGCCGCATGGCCGGATCCACCCGAATGCTCGCCATACCCAGCATATCCGCCAGTTCGACCGCCCGCGCCAAAAACGCGATGCCTTTCTCGACATCATCCACGGTGAAATCATAAAACGTCAACAAACAGCAACCCCGAATCCCGAGGCTGTCCAGGTGCTTCTTATACGCTTTGGCGTCTGCATCCGTGTTCAGGGACACCAGCTCCCGCGAATCCATGGCGTACACCGAATAATCCGGGCGCAGTTCGAGTTCGACCGCTTCAATGCCCAACCGGCGCATGCCCTCGACGGGGCTCGAAAACTCCTCCCCCGCCACCATGCAATCACGAATCGACACATACATGGAATGCTCTCCTTCCGCGAATCACACACATGCTGCACTCCAGCCTCACCAGAGGCCAGCGCCCGCTCGATAGTGTAGTGGCCCCATCTTGGCAGGTCAACCACCCGGTTCTTGAGAGAAAGATTTTAAGTTCATTTTTGGATCGAAACGCGCTATGATAGTTGGCCCGCTAGTGGAGCGGACAGGCGTTTGCGCAGGATTGCAGGAGGCACAATGATGAGAACCATCAGCCGCGCCATCATTAGCTGTCATGATAAAACCGGCATCGTGGAACTCGCGAAATTGCTGGCTGAATATGGCGTCGAGATCATCAGCACCGCAGGCACGCTTAAAGTGTTGCACGAGGCGGGCGTCCACGCCGTGAGCATCGCCGATTTTACTGGCGTACAAGAAATGATGGATGGCCGGGTTAAATCGTTGCATCCAAAGGTCCATGCCGGCCTCCTCGGCATCCGCGACAACAAGATCCATTGCGAGCAGCTTCAAGCGGACGACTATAAATGGATAGACTTGGTCGTGGTGAATCTCCATCCCGTCGAATCCCTTGTCCAACAGCCGGGCATTACCATGGATGAAGTCATCGAGCAAATCGACATCGGCGGCGCGACCATGCTTCGGTCCGCCGCGAAAAATTTCCGGTATGTCACGGTGGTCGTCAATCCAGAACGGTACAGCGCCATCATGCACGAGATGCGCGCGCATAATGGCGCGGTGACCTACCCCACGCGTTTTTTGCTGGCGCAGGAAGCATTCGCATGCACGGCCCATTATGACCAAGTAATCGCGGATTATTTAGCGCTGGCGCGCGCATAACAGGCTTAGCCGGCCTGGACTCAAAAAGCAGATGCGGCATTCGAGGAGGTTTCGGTGGACGTTTTAGTGATCGGAAGTGGCGGGCGCGAGTATGCCCTCGTGTGGAAAATCGCCCAAAGCCCTATGGTGGGCAAAGTCTATTGCGCCCCGGGCAATGCGGGCATTGCCCAGCAAGCAGAATGCATCGCCATCAGCACCCAAGACTTTGATGGGCTCGTTCAGTTTACACGGGATAAGCAGATTGGCTTAGTCATCGTAGGGCCGGAAGACCCCTTGGCCCACGGCATCGTTGACCGGTTCCACGAAGAAGGGCTCATGGTTTTCGGCCCCCGCGCCGCCGCCGCCCAGCTCGAATCGAGCAAATCATTCGCCAAACGCCTGATGATGAAATATGGCATCCCCACCGGGGCCTATGCGGAATTCTCGGACGCGGAAGAGGCTATCGCCTATGTGAAAGATCGCGGGGCGCCCGTGGTCGTCAAGGCCGATGGACTGGCCGCGGGCAAAGGCGTCACCGTGGCGCGTGATGTGAATGCCGCCGTGAACGCGATCTGCCAGGCCATGCTCGACCGAGCATTCGGCGAAGCAGGCTCGCGCATCATCATCGAGGAATATCTCGAAGGGGAAGAAGCGTCCATACTGGCCTTCACCGATGGCCGTACCGTGGTGCCCATGGCCACCAGCCAAGACCATAAGCCCGTATTCGATGGCGATGAAGGCCCGAACACGGGTGGCATGGGGGCCTATTCGCCCGCGCCGGTCGTCACGCCTGAATGGTGCGCCGAAATCCAGCGCACCATCTTGCAACCAACCGTTGACGCCATGGCCTCGGAAGGAGCTCCGTATGCAGGCGTGTTGTACGCCGGGCTCATGATGACTGTGAACGGCCCAAAAGTCATCGAGTTCAATTGCCGGTTCGGCGATCCCGAGACCCAAGTCGTCCTGCCCCGAATGAAGTCCGATATCATCCCCGTTTTCGTCGCCTGCACCAATGGCTCCCTGGACCAGATCCAGATCGAATGGACGCAAGACGCCTGTGTCACGGTCGTCATGGCCTCCGGCGGTTATCCAGGCCCATACCAAAAAGGCAAGCCCATCGAAGGGCTCGATGACGCCCAGCGGGAGGGTGCTGCTATGGTGTTCCATGCGGGCACGGCCTGGGATAACGGGCGTGTCGTGACCAACGGCGGCCGCGTCCTCAATGTCACCGCTTGTGGTGAAACAATTCCCAAGGCGATTGACGCCGCGTATGCCGCCGTGCGATGCATCCACTTCGAAGATGCCCACTATCGCAACGATATCGGCAGCAAAGCGCTCAAGCATCTAGGCCTATAATCAACGTACGGGAGCTTCTTCTTAAAAGTAAGAAGAGGCTCCCGCCATGTCTAATGCCTTAGTAGCGGTAGTGATCCGGTTTATACGGCCCATCAACAGGCACGCCCAAATACTTCGACTGGGCATCGGATAAGCATTCGAGCTTAGCGCCCAGCTTGCCGAGGTGCAACCGCGCCACTTCCTCATCCAAAATCTTCGGCAGCGTATACACCTTGCCGATCTCGTATTTGCTTGTCTCGGTCCAGAGCGAGATGGCGGCGAGTGTCTGGTTCGAGAACGAGTTGGACATGACAAACGACGGGTGGCCCGTGGCGCAGCCGAGGTTCACCAGGCGGCCACGCGCCAGCATGATGATGCTCCTGCCCGTGGACTTGAAGATGAACTTGTCCACTTGCGGCTTGATGTTCATCTCCTCGACATCGGGATTCGTTTCGAGCCAGTTGATGTCCACTTCCGAGTCGAAGTGGCCGATGTTGCAGACAATCGCCTCGTCCTTCATCTTGACGAAATGCTCGCCGCGAATCACATCACAGCAGCCCGTCGTGGTCACGAAAATATCGCCCACGGACGCGGCCGCTTCCATAGTGACCACCTCGTATCCTTCCATGCATGCCTGAAGGGCGCAGATGGGGTCGATTTCAGTGATGAGCACGCGTGAGCCGAGGCCTTTCATGGCTTGCGCGCAGCCTTTGCCCACATCGCCATAACCCGCCACGACCACGACTTTGCCCGCCATCATCACGTCCGTCGCACGCTTGATGCCATCGGCCAGCGATTCGCGGCAGCCGTAAATGTTGTCGAACTTCGACTTCGTCACCGAATCGTTCACGTTGATGGCGCGCGTGCGGAGCTTGCCTTCCTTCATCCAATGGTACAGCCGGTGTACGCCCGTCGTGGTCTCTTCCGACACGCCCACCCAGTCCTTCATGTACTCATGCCATTTCGCGGGCGTCTCGCCGTGTACCTCGTGCAACAGCGTGTCGATGATGGTGATCTCCTTGTTTTCCGTGGAGACCGCTGGCAGCACGCCTTTCGCCGAGAAATGCTCCTCGAAGTCGAAGCCCCGGTGGATGAGCAGCGTCGCGTCGCCGCCGTCGTCCACGATAAGCTGCGGGCCTTTGCCGTCGGGCCACGTCAGGGCCTGAAGTGTACACCACCAGTAATCCTCGAGCGTCTCGCCTTTCCACGCGAAAACTGGAATGCCCGCCTCCGCGATGGCGGCGGCGGCATGGTCCTGGGTCGAGTAGATATTGCAGCTCGCCCAGCGCACATCCGCGCCCAACGCCTTGAGCGTCTCGATGAGCACGGCCGTCTGGATGGTCATGTGGAGTGAACCCGACACGCGCACGCCCTTGAGAGGCTGTTTCGGCGCATAGCGTTCGCGGATCACCATCAGGCCGGGCATTTCCTTCTCGGCCATGTCGATCTCTTTGCGGCCCCAAGCGGCAAGGCCCATGTCCGCCACCTTGTAAGCCAATTGTTTTTCTGTAACTGTCGCCATAAGTATATTCTCCTGTTATGGTTTGTTTGATTTTGTTCACCACAGAGACCACAAGGGACACAGAGAAATCGAATTGTATATCGTCTCTGTGCATCTCCGTGGCCTCTGTGGTGGAAAAACTAACCGTTAATAAACCGATGAATGCCATCTTTCATTCGGAGTTCATTGAAGTTTAATAACAAACCAATCCGTTTTTTCATGAGTTTCAAGTACGTGAGTATTTGAGCCTCATGGATCGGCAAGACATGCTCAACAGATTTCAATTCTACGATCACTTCATCAGCAACCAGCATATCGATCCTGAATCCCACATCGACGTGCTGGCCATCATAAACTAAAGGCGCTTCTTTTTCTGTCTCAACATGCAGGCTACGTTTACGCAATTCATGCGCCAAGCATGCCTGGTAAGTTTTTTCAAGCAGTCCAGGCCCAAGCGTCTGGTGCATATGAATAGCGGCATCCACAATCTGGCCGGAAATCTCATTCACATGCATAAAATCAGTTGCTCCATATTGTTGAACCACAGAGACCGCAGAGATACACAGAGAATTACTAAAACCCAGAAACAAATTCTTCATACGCAAAATAGTTCGTATACTCAATAACACATCATGTTCATGTAAACGTATCACTCAAGATCATACATACGCTTTCTCTGTGGCCCTCTGTGGCCTCTGTGGTGAATTTATACTATCTCCACCACCCGCACGGGCTTGGCGATGCCTTTAAAATTCACTTCCTCTGCTTCACCCGTTCCCACGGGCGCATCGAGCGCATTCAACACCGCCTCCGTGGCGGCAACACCACTCTTCCCGTGCGCCTCGGCCCAGCCCATCGTGAGAAAAGCGATGTTCACCACTTCTCCCATGATGTCCGGCCGGGCGTAATCGGGATGGCCCACGGACCCCAGATAAACCGGCCCCGCGCTAAGCCCGGCCCGGAGATCCTCCGAGACCAGCGCCCTCGCCCGCTTCGCGGCTTGCACGGCCCGGTCCGCATGGCCCGCGCCTGCGAAGAAACACAAGAAACCGTCGCCCACATACTTGATGGGCACGCCGCCCGCCCGCAACACCGCCTCCGTTAGCGTATAGAAAAAACCATTCACCCACGCGGCAAAGTCATAGGGCGCCATTTCGAGCGAACGCTTATAGGCACCCATCACGCTCGATGCGAACACGGTGGCCTCGAAGACATCCATCCCAGCCTCCCGCGCCGACAACAGCCAATCCACCGACACGCCCAGCAATTGCGCCAGCGGCGCAAGGATGGCGATGTCGGGCGCATTTTCACCGCGCTCCCACTTCGACACCGCTTGCGGGCTGATGTTCAACGCGTTAGCGATATCCTGCTGTTTCAGCCCGCGCTTTTCGCGCTGGGCGCGGATCCGCGCCGCCAGATCTTGGAGCAGCATGGCCTAAGCCTTTCATCGAGCCGCACCAGACTCGCCTATACTGTACCTCACCTTTTCACGCACCACAATGGCGCATTCGTTGTGTGGGATTAGCTTGCTGGTTGAGCGGCTTCGGCTGCCGGGGGCGCTTGGCGCAGCGTGACCAATAGCGCATCAAGTGCGGCGGTGCTGTCTTTAAGCCCGCCAGAACGGTTGCGCGCCATCCACAACTGCCGGTATTCGGGCAAAATAACGGCCAATTCATCCGCTAACGGCCGGCGCGCCTCGAGGGGAAGCCCAGACGCCCCCACATCGCCCGCATTTAGCCGCGCAATCCCGAAATGGCATGCGAATCGCGCCAATGCCGCGTCGCAACGAAATTCATCCACGATCAACGCCGCGTCCGGCCGGTCCATCCGCGCATCCTGCAATTGCGCGATCAATTGCGCTAACGCCTCATCCGCTTGTTCGAGACCCGCCACAGTCGTTTTCTTAATCCAGGAATCGCTAATAGGCTTTTCGGCGAACCGGCTGATCAACGCATGCAAAACAGTATTATTACCTATCTCGACGCCTGTTTTTTTGTACCCATTCCCGAGATCGAGAGCGAGCTTGCCCATGACGCCCGCTTGATCCCGGAAGACATGGACATCCAGCGCGTGCGCCAAGTCTAGATCCTGATTCGCGTCATACGCCCAGCACGCCGCCGCGCCGTACGCCATGGGGCCATACGACACCGGCAGGAACTGCCAATGTCCCAGATCGCCCCAATCCGTGATTAAGTAGCCGATAGCCCCATTGGCTTTTCCATTGATTGCGGCATTGCGCAAGTTCTCAAGAGAATTCTCGGTCCGGCCCAACAGCGAGCACCAGCTCGATGTGCCCGGCGCAACATAAAATGGCACGCCCGCCGCGGCGTAACGCGCACAATTGCGTTCGAACGGATGATCCGCGTCATACCCCCACTCGATGGCGATCATGTCTTTGGGCAATTCCGGGATCAGCTCCGGATGCTTGTTGATGATATCTCCCCAGAACTGCATACGCTTTCCGTGAGCGGACACCAACTGGTGGATCTGGAGCAGAAAATCGAGATACACCCGGCCTTCGCCTTTTTCATTCACGGCGGTGGCGCTGCGGCCCTTGCCCAGGCTCCACGTCTCGTCGCAACCCACATTGACCTGTCCACTCGAAAAACAGGGCAGCAACTGATCATATAGTTCGTTCAAAAATGTAATGCAGCGCGGCTCCACGGGGCACAGGTCATCGCCGCCATCCGTCATTTCACCTAAATACGCATATTCCGGATGGGAAAGCCAGCGCCCCATATGGCCAAAAGAGTTTTGGTTCGGCACTAGCTCGATAAAATGCTCGCGGCAATAGACATCCAACGCATGGATCTGCTGGGGCGTCATGGGCGAGGCGTTTTCCCACACCACATGATGTCCCTTATATGCAAAGGTATGCTCGGTGTAGAGCTGAAGCTCATTCAGCTTCCATTCGGCCATCTGGTCCACGAAGGCATACAAGGTGTCCATCTCGGGCACTTTGTCGCGCGCGATATCGAGCATAACGCCGCGATGGGGAAAATCGGGCCAATCGCTGATGCGCAGGCAAGGCAGATACTTTTTGCCCGCGGCCTGCCGGGCAAGCTGGGTAAGCGTCTGGGCGGCATGAAATGCCCCCGCTTCATCATGGGCCGTGATGGCAATGCTTTTCGCGCTGATGTCTAGCGTATAGCCTTCCGGCTGCGGTACAGCCGCAGGGTCCACCTTAAAGGCATCTTGCATGGGCACCCCGAAGATAACGGCATCCGTCCTGGCCGAGCCCGACACGAGGACGAGGGCATCGGCGATCAACCGTTTCGTGGCGTCCGCTTCCACCGCAGTCTGGCTGGGCTTGACGGCCAGCCATCCGCCGGTGAATTCCAACTGTTTCGGTTCGGGCAACAACACCCATTCTGAACGTACGGGTTCCGGCATTTTTACCTCCATTGCCTTCGGCTGTTCCGCCGCGCGCCGCGTGGCGCAGCCAGTTAAGATCATCAAAATACAGCAAGCTGCTATGATTCCCTGCGATCGCATGAACATCTTAATCCCCTTTCTTCAGGATGTTTTTCCCTCTCATCAAGATGGTATGGTATCTTGAGTAGCAGCATAGCGGGGAATAAACATAGAAGCAAGAACACCAAAGACCTTGCTCTTAAAAACACGATAAGGGAGATGCAAGCATGGCGAAAAAGAAAAAGACACCAACCGATACCGATGCGAAAAATGGGCATACGATACTCCCCTTTCCCAACAGAGAAGACTCGAGTGAATGCGATTCTTTCGATGATACGCCTGAATTTCTAGCGGAACTGCTCATTCAGGAAGCATATGAAACATCCAGCAAACGGAAACGTGTTTCCTTGGCTAAACAAGCCTTGGAGATCTATCCGTTTTGTGCCGATGCGTTTGGCATCCTAGCCCAATTTGAAGCCAAATACGCGGAAGATGCTCTTGATTATTTTACACGTGGCTATCTTGTAGCGAGAATTGCGCTAGGCAATGATATTTTCGAAAATGGGGCGGGCCACTTTTGGGAGATCTTTGAGACACGGCCCTTCATGCGCGCATATGCAGGCATGGCTGAGTGTTATGTGGAATTGGGCATGCATGAACAGGCCATCGCTAGTTATCACGATATCTTGCGACTATGCACGGGAGACAATATGGGCATTCGTTACATCCTGCTCCCCTATCTGCTCGATTTAAAACGGTATAAAGACGCTGAGGAAGTATACAAAAAATACAAACGAGATCATTCCGCCTGGTGGTTCTACTCGAGGGCGCTGCTGGACTTTGTTAAAGCTCCTGAGGGAGAAACCGCTCTTCAATCACTCCATTTGGCGCTAGATTATAACCCTTACATACCTCCGCTGCTGGCCGGGCATAAGCCAATGCCAGCAGAACTCCCATTTCGCTATGCTCCTTCTGGCGAAGACGAAGCCATTCTTTATGTGGAAAAGGGCCTTTCGGGCTGGCAAAATGCGCCAGGAGCGCTGCAATGGTTGAAAAAAGCGGTGAACGGAAAATGAAACATATCCCTTATCAATAAATCCATCAGAACAGAAAGGGCCAAACATGAGCGGCATTCGAGTAACTATATGGAATGAAGGCGTACACGAGAAAACAAACGAAAAAGCGAAAGCGCTATATCCCCAGGGCATGGGACGCCAAATCGCCCAGTTTCTTGAAAAGCAGGAAGGTATCGCGTCGGTCCATGTATCAGAACTGGATGACGCGGAACAAGGATTAAGCGACGACATCCTGAACAATACGGATGTCCTGACGTGGTGGGGCCATATGGCGCACCATCTCGTGAGTGACGAGCATGTCGAGCGCGTATTTCAGCGGATAATGCAGGGCATGGGCGTCATCGTGCTCCACAGCGGGCATTTCTCCAAGGTTTTTAAGAAACTCATGGGCACCGGCTGCGATCTAAAATGGCGTGAGATAGGAGAAAAAGAGCGCCTGTGGGTCGTGGATCCGGCGCACCCCATCGCGGACGGCCTGCCGGAATACTTCGAGCTGCCCCACACGGAAATGTATGGCGAACACTTTGATATCCCCCAGCCCGATCAATTGGTGTTCATCAGTTGGTTCGAAGGGGGTGAAGTGTTCCGAAGCGGCTGCTGCTGGCATCGGGGCCAGGGCAAGGTCTTCTACTTCCGGCCGGGCCATGAGACGCTTCCCATTTATCACGATGAAACGATCTTGAAGGTCATCTACAACGGCGTGAAATGGGCAGCCCCTTGTGGAGTCCGGCAAATCGTGCGGGGCAATCATCCGCCGCTGGAAAACGTCCAGCCTTCCGTGTAAACCGTCTAAAAACGCTTGCGGCCGCCCAAGGCGGCCGCAGCTCATTCAGCCGTGAAGCTCTTTGGAGGAGAAGCTCACGCACGCTTGCGGATTCGGCGCACCACCAAACCCACAATGCCCAATCCCAACAGGGCCATAGATGCCGGTTCAGGAACTACCGTACGATTAATGGTCACCGTGAACAAGAAATCGTTGTAGTCCGCTTGGCTCGATACGTGCCCATACGGCAAGTCTTCAATGCATACCAAATAGGTATCATCATAGGGCGTATCGAGAATCAAGAAATGTGTTTCCCAAAGCATGTTCGGATAGTCCGACAGCGTTCCGCTATATGGCGGATAAGGCGAATCCGTGGTGCCTTCGGCATCAAAATAATTTAAGCTCGCTTCCGAATGCAGTGTGCCCCACGGAGGAGTTGACCCATCGGACAAAGCCGGATCGTCATAGAATCCAAACGTACCATCCGGATCGATGGTCGCCGTAATGCCAAGGCCACGCAGATCCGCCGGATCCGCACTGGCGTATGCCGTTGACGGATCAATGCCATCAACTTGGAGCAATTCGCTGCTATACGTGACCGTGCCATCGCTCGATGTCGTGTAAATGCCTACATTCTCTTGCATATAGGCATTGCGCCATACCGCTTCCAGCGTAATGGAGTCATAGTCGCCCAAATCGGCTGTATCAAATACTTCCCAGTTTTCTTGCGTGGCGGCTGCAAGTTCCGCGCTGCTGGTGTAGCTGGTGCCATACAGCTCGTTATAAATCTGGTAAAGAGGCGACTCCTGGTAATCACTCGATGGAGTGACATCTTGCGGCTCGACATAATATGCGGCTGCGGGCAAGCTCAAACCTGCCACCACGAGCGCAACCCCCAATACCTTTTTCCATCCCATCGTACGCTCTCCTCCAAGCCGGTTTCCCGGATAAGTGACCTCTGTGGGCCGATACTGGCGCATTTACCTGACCTTTTTATCAAGTAAAATAACAGCACATTACATGCCAATAAAGAATATACCTCTTAACTCTTTATAAAACAAGGCCTTGCATTCGATCCACTACTTATCCGCCATACAAGTGATCATTGTTTACTCTACGGATGTTTGTCAATTATGAATACACAATGCTCTCATTTGCTATTCTTTTGATCATAGCTCCTCCAATCCTATCAGCCGCCTCGCGCATGTTTTTTTCTTAACGCAACCCATCCAGCCCATGACGTTCAATTCGGCGCCGCAGCGTTTGGTAGCTCATGCCTAGCATATCAGCCGCCTTGCGCCGATTCCACTTGCATTGATTTAGCACTTCCAGAATGTGCTCCAGTTCTCTTTCGGAAGACTCGGAAACAGGCTCGCTCCCAGCAGTCCGCGGCTGAACATCCGTAAATGTGGGAGGCTCTGGCGAAGATGGAGCGAGCGGCGGAGCAGGCGCCCATTGGCTGGATGGCCGGGGACCGGCGGACGCTACGCCCAGGTCCATGCGGGGAGCCGTCCTACGGTTGGCGACGGGAAGAACCTTCTGGCCTAACGCCAGCCAACGCTTGATCGTGCTTTCGAGTTCACGCACATTGCCGGGCCAATCGTGTTCCGTTAATGCGGCGATGTCTTCACCCGTGATCTCGAATTCCGCATCCCCTGAGAAGCGCCCATGCTTTTGCAGAAAATGGCGGACCAGAAGGGGAATGTCTTCTTTTCGCTCTTCGAGAGAAGGAACCCAAATACAGACTTCATTCAACCGGAAATACAAATCATCCCGGAATTCGCCCGTGCGGGTGTGTTTTTCCAAATCCGCATTCGTGGCGGCGATGATCTGCACATCGACATGGATGTGCTTGCGCCCGCCGAGTTTGGTGAATTCTTTGTGTTCGATGACCTGAAGGAGTTTTGCTTGCAAGCTGGGCTGCATATCGCCGATTTCATCGAGGAAAATGATGCCCCGGTTGGCCAATTCAAAGCGGCCTGGTTTCGATGAGAGGGCGCCAGTGAAGGCGCCTTTCTCATATCCAAACAGTTCACTTTCGAGAAGCTGTTCCGGAAGGGCCGTGCAATTCACTTTAATGAACGGTTTGTCGCGCCGGATAGAAAGGCGGTGAATTTCACGGGCCACCATATCTTTGCCCGTTCCGCTTTCGCCGCGCAAAAGGCAGTTGAGGTCCGTCCGGGCCACATGCTGGATAGTGGTGCGCAATTCCTGCATGGCATGGCTCACGCCAATCAGCAACGAGGGGCTGGATTCATCCGGAACGGACCGGTCCGGGCGGCGCATATTGCGCTGCTCGTGTTCTGAAGCTAAAACGCGCGACAAAACCGCGCGCAATTCGGCTAAACCAAAAGGCTTGGGTAAAAAGTCTGTGGCCCCCAGCCGTACGCAATCGATTACTGTCCGCGGATCAGAATAGATGGAAACACAGATCACTTTCGGGGCGCAAGGGGCCTGCACTAGATTGGACAGCACCTCGCCGCCGAGTCCCGCCTCGGGAAGAAACTCCATTATTATGGCGGCCACGTCCTCTTCATGCGCCAAACGTAGAACATCGCCCGCATTGTTCACCACCCGGACAATATACCCAGAATGGGACAGGCCTTTTTCAAGCGCCCAGCGAACGCCCGGATCCGTATCAATCACCACTATCGTCTTGCGAAGCGCGGTGGCTTGCTCTTGGGGCAATCCAGGCTTCTCGATTCCCGCCGCCATCAAGTCTTTCTCTCTACTGGCGCGAATCGAGTGGCGTTGCTTGGCAGCACAATACGCAAGATGCCCGAACCCGAATCATCAAGCTCCACGCTGAGGCTTCCGCCACAGCTATGGACCGTGCGTTCCGCAAACTGCAATTCGACTTGCGCTTTTTCGCCGGGAACGCTGGCCGCCACCATGGAAGTGATCGAATCCATGAAAACCCCCCGGCGGGGGCCGTCATGGCGCAATTCGAAGGCCACATGCTCGGCATCCATCTCCCGCAAGGTGATCCAAACATGGCCGCCCACTTCCACCGCGCGCAACGCGCCTAGAATCAAATCGAGGAAGGTGCGCGCCAGCGCCGTGCCATTGAGCAGCACGCATTCGCCTGGCGATTGGATATCCATAATAACCTGCACATTCCGGCTTCGTATGGCTACGGAAAGTAAATCCACCGCTCGGCTCACATATTCTTCGAGCCGCACCGTAGCCACGGAATCCGGCCTCACGAAAGCAAGCTTTCGGAATTCCTGGGTTTGAAGGTGGAGGCGCTCGACGTTTTCCCGTATCACCAACACCCCTTGGCTTGAATCTTCATCCACAATGGTCTCTTCAAGAAAATCGGCGGCGGTGCGTATGGCCGTGAGGGGCTGGATAAAATTACGCACCAATTCGACCGCTATATTGCCAAGACTCGCTTGATGGGCCACGTGAAACAACAATTTGCTGCGCTCCCACTCGAGGACAAGCAAGTAAGCGCACATATCCAGGAATTCCCGATCCGATGAATTGGGATTCACTTGTTTTTCCAAGAAAAATCCGATGGCGCATGATGGCTGGTTCCAAAACTGCTGGGTGAATACCAGCAGCGCCAGGGTATCCGTATCCATTCGAGTGTGCTGCTTAACCCAATCTTGAAACACCTCAGCCGATTCAGCTTCCACGATAAATGCATTACATTCGCTGCCATCCGTGAGCGTTTCCCCTTCCAAAAAAACCGGCTCCTCTAGTTCCGGTTCCTGGATATAGAGCATGAAGACTTGGCGCGCCGACGGATTGCTCACGATGATTCCACGCACGGGAAGATGTTCCCGAACCTCGCCAAACACCCGGCGTATCAACGTTTCTTCAGAATAAGAGCGGGCAGAGACCTGGGTCAGATGTAAAAGCGAGCGTAGCCGGGAATTACTGCATTCGCAGGCTGCCGCATATTGGCGGATATCCGCGGTAGCTGCATCCACGCGGCTGCGTAACTGCTCCCGCTCCTCATACAGCAGCCGGAATAATTCCGCTCGCTCGAGTTTGACGCTATAATGGGCTACGGCCCGGCCCACAGCGGTTTTCAACGTGACAGCATCCACGGGCTTAATCAAATAATCAAAAGCGCCCGCCCTCATGCTATCAATGATAGCTGCGGCGCTCTGATTGCCCGTTAGGACAATGGAAACCAGCAAGGGATCTTCTTTGGCGTACTGGGCGATCAGATCTTTTCCATGGCCGTCTGGTAAGCCCAAATCGACTAAGGCGCAGGCAAAGCGCCCCTTCTCGAAGATTTGCCGGCCTTCTGCTACGGTGCATGCGCAGTGGCATTCATACCCACCCCTCGAGAGAATCGCCACGGCGATCTCCCGAAGCGAGGATTCGTCCTCCACGATCAAAATTCGGGAAGTCTCGGTTACATGTACTGCTTGTTCCATGATTCGGCTCCGCCGAAACTACAGCGCCTCCGTTTTTTACACGGAGTATAGGCGTCCCGGCCCATATTCGCATGATAATGCGATCTATTTATCATAAGTGGCAATAACATAGTATGAAAGTGAAGAAGCTAAGTCAAGAAATGTACGATTAATAAAACGAGGCAAACGGCAAGAGTTTGTCATCTGTGATTATCTTGCGTCCAAGTGCATTCTTTTTAATAATGGGCCTGCCCAGGATAAAATCACACAACTTATTATATTTCAACGCGTTGCCGCACGCAACCATCCTAGTTATTATTGGCACATGTCTTGCGTCTTGTAATTCAACAGCGAGAGGGGAGAATATGCATGGATGAGATCGCGAAGTTGAAGGAGCAGATTGAGAAGCTTCAGGTTCGCTTGCGCGAAGAGACAACTCGGCGGATGGATCTGGAGCGCCGATGTAGTCTCTTGGAGAAGCTTGCTCATCGCGATCCAACGACGGGATTGCGTACGGAAAACTACTTGCATGCCCGGGTGCGCGAAGAAATCGACCGTTCCATACGATTCCCCTCGGCTACTTCCTTGGTTACATTGTATTTCCCGGAAGAAAATGACGCCATTCTTCCCCGCTTAGGGCAACGCCTTACGGATGAATTGCGCACGACCGATCAAGTCTTCAAACTGAGCAATTCTAGCTTGGCCATCCTTTTTGTCGAGACCACCGGCGACGGCGCACAAAATGCGCTGGCCCGCCTCGCACAGGATCTGGAGCAAATGGCGCGCGGCTACGGTTGCACCGTAACTAGTTTTCCAGGAGACGCCAACCTTGCCGAGGATTTCATGTCCCTTGCCATGCAACGCCACACGGAACTGCACCAGCAGCTCCATTCCAGCAATGGTTCCTTCGGGAACGACATCTCGCTGATTCATTAGAGCAGCGCACGATGGCGCCCTCCATGCGCATGGGCGGGACGCCCATGCCACGAGAAAGGGAAAGCCATTCTTCTTTCTATGCGCCACCTGAAACAACGCTTGCGAATGTACATATCAACTTGAAGCGCCGCATAGTGGAGTTTTCACATGATGATCGTGTGGCCGTTTCAGTATCTCCACGTTAAGAATGAAAACTGTGGAGCTGCTTAATCTTCAAAACCACCCATTCTAAGCAGGAACTACCTAGAGGAGCTTTCATTTTTTGCAAATGCAATTGCACGCGCCTTCCGCTCCTGTCGGCCCCCCAAACCCTAGGGTATAGGGTTCAGGGTATAGGGTTCATGATCCGATCCCTAGACCCTAAACCCCAAACACAATGGGCGGCGCCAGCATACCGCCGTCGCCGCCCGCAAGGGTGTAATTGCGCCCCTCCTCCGTTATGGAGGCGAAGCCGCGTCTTTTCCAAGCTTATACACTTTTACCTTGACGGTGGTGGACCGTGGGCACAATTCGCGCATGGCGGCATACGAGAGATCGATCACCCGCCCTTGCTTGAATGGCCCGCGGTCGTTCAAACGCACTACCACCGAGTTGCCATTGCTGGCCACAACCAGGTAGTAGGTGCCGAATTCGCCATCCGGCATTGCGCACGTCAAGGCCTCGTCGTGCAGCATCTCTCCCGATGCTGTCACCCGGCTGCTGCTCTCCACCGTGTAATACGAAGCCGTCCCCTCGACAACTGGGTGAATCGGCTGCTGGGAGAGCAGAACCAACGCGAGAATCTCAAACATGAGGTATTGGCCTCCTTTTGTTCTTGACTCTGTTTTGGTCCGCTTTCAGCTTTAACGGACTTCCTCCGGGTAAAGTATAATGTACATTCTAGGCACACCCGCTCTTAGATGTCAAATTCAAGCCAGCTCCAAGCTGCTCGATGCCAGGCCGGCTCCGAGGCCTGTGTCATGAATGGGGAGTATGGAATCGTTTTTCCTTTTTTGTCCGGAAGGGTTGCCAGAGCCGCTTAAAAGAGTTATGGACTAAACACTTTCAACGCGATTTCGGCGATGGCCTTATAATCCTTGGCGTTTCCCGAGCAAAGTATGCGGCCGTTTTCCACGGCCGTGGCGGCGATCAATGCATCGGGAACGCCCAGGTTTGTCTTCAGGCCATACTCCTCCAAGTAGATCGAGGCGCGGTGGCCGATATTCTCCGATAGCGGGAGTATCTGGAAACCCAGAGCGGCCAGAAAGGCTTTCGTCAAGCGCAAATCTTTCTTATCGCGAACGCCTTGCAGCAGTTCCATGTAGCTCACCACCGATAGCTCCAACTGATCCGCCTGGTCGATTTCCTTGGCCGCGCGCTTGTTTCCACGTAAGATCCAAATGATCACATCCGTATCAAAGAGCACCGAAACGTCCCTTTCGGAGTTCGCGAACATAGGCCGAAGGATCATCCAGCTCAGAGCGGCCAGCCCACATGCCGAAAGCTTCGTGCTCGGAGGCGCTAGGACGTTGGCCGTCCCGGATCGGTTCGATCTGGGCCACCTGCTTGCCCCGGTTGGTAAGCGTGACTGTTTCGCTACGGGCAATCGCGTCGAGGATCTTCTTGGGATTCCGTCTCATGTCCAAAATAGTCGCTTTCATTTTCGCACCTCCACTCATTGTGTGCAGTTATAGTATGCACTTGGCAGCCGCTTTAGGTCAATTCCGAAGTTATACTGCAACCCAAGATCCAGATTTTTCACCACGGGGACACGGGAAGCCACGGGGATCGATATGGCGGCTAATAACCAAATGCCAAGAAAATGTCGTTTATATTTCCTATGCAACATGTTGAAAAAGGCCTGCCCACATCTAAATGGCCATTTAGTGAAAAGCGCGGCATGCGCTCCCCCGTGTTCCCCGTGTCCCCGTGGTGAAAAATCCGAGGTGCGGATTGAATCTTTAATACCCTGTAAGCGAAACTGGTTCCCTTGCAGGTTTGGGTGAAGAGAGAATGCAGGGAGCCGGCATGGCCATCGAGCGGATGCGCGTACAGGTGCGGGGTGCAGTGCAGGGCGTGGGGTTCCGGCCCTTTGTCTACGGGCTGGCCACGCGGCTGCGGCTTTCGGGCTTCGTACGCAATGAACCTCGGGGCGTGGCCATCGAACTCGAGGGCGAAACCGCCCATATCCAAGCCTTTCTCCACGAGCTTCAAACGGCCCCTCCCCCGATGGCATGGCTCCAAGGAGTAGAGGCGTCGCCCCTCGAGCCTACCGGCGCGGAAGGCTTCTCGATACTCACGAGCGTCCAGGCGGGCGGGCGCACGGTGCTGATCCCACCTGACTTGGCGGTGTGCCCGGACTGCCTGCGCGAGATGCGCGAGCCCGCCAACCGCCGCTTCCGCTATCCTTTTATTAACTGCACCAATTGCGGCCCTCGCTATACCATTATCCAAGGCGTCCCATACGACCGCGCCCGCACCACCATGGCCGCCTTCGAGATGTGCCCGGCCTGCCACGCCGAATATGAAGACCCCGCCAACCGCCGCTTTCACGCCGAACCCACCTGCTGTCCCGTGTGCGGGCCACGCGTGTTCATGCAAGATGGCTACAGCAATGATCTAGCCCCCTCGAATCCCATCGGAGCGGCCATCGAACGCCTGGCCGCCGGGGAAATCCTCGCCATCAAGGGATTAGGCGGCTTCCACCTGGCGTGCGACGCATCGAACGCCGAGGCCGTGCGCATGCTGCGGCGGCGTAAGCACCGAGACATGAAGCCCTTCGCGCTGATGGCGCGGAACATCGAGGCGGTTTCACGGTTCTGTGAGCTTCCATGGGGCGCGCGGGAAATCCTCGAGGGGCGCGAGCGGCCCATCTTGCTGCTGCCGAAACGGCCTTTTCACGCCATTGCCGAGGAAGCCGCGCCGCGCAGCAACACGTTTGGGGTCATGCTCCCGTACACGCCGCTGCACCATCTGCTGCTCGAAGGGCCGTACCTGGCGCTGGTCATGACGAGCGGCAATATGAGCCAAGAACCTATCGCCCACGAGAACACGGAAGCGAAAGAACGCTTGGGCGGCCTGGCGGACGCTTTCCTGCTCCATGACCGGGGCATCCACATCCGCACCGATGACTCGGTAGGCCGCATCATCTCGGGCAAGATGCGCTTTTTGCGCCGGTCGAGGGGGTATGCGCCTTTTCCAGTGGCGCTGCCGGTGAAGACTGGCCCATGTGAGATCCTGGCCGTGGGCGCGGAATTGAACAATGTGGTCTGCGTGACGCGGGAAGGGCAGGCCTACCTTAGCCATCATATCGGCGATATGGAGAATGTGCCCGCCTACGAGGCCTTCCTTCAGGCTATCGCCCACCTGAAGGACATTCTCGATGTCGAGCCTGGCGCGGTGGCCTGCGACCTGCATCCGAGCTATCTCTCGACCAGTTATGCCCGCGAATCCGGCCTGACGCTTATCCAGGTGCAGCATCACCACGCCCATGTGGCGTCGGTCCTCGCCGAAACCGGGCGGACGGACAAGGTGATAGGCGTATCTTTCGACGGCATGGGCTGGGGCGAGGACGACAAGCCTTGGGGTGGGGAATTCCTCATGTGCGACCTGGCTGGCTTCAAACGCGTGGGGTATCTACAGCCTATGCCTCAGCCTGGCGGCGACGCCGCATCGAAACGCCCCGCACGCATGGCGTATGTATACCTGAAAGCCGCCTTTGGCCGCCAGGCGGAACTGATGGCCGTGGAGCTAATGCCGGGGTTTGCCCAAGAAGAAATGAACATCGTGGGCAGCCTGCTGGCGCGCACCGTGAATTGCCCGTTCACCTCGAGCATGGGCCGCCTGTTCGACGCCGCAAGCGCGCTTCTGGGTGTTTGTCATATGAACACCTACCATGCCCAGGCCCCCATGGAACTCGAAGCGCTGGCCAGTGAAGAGCCGGACGAGACGGGCTGGTATCCCGTGGAAACCAGCCGCGATGAGGCGGGCGCTTGGGTGGTCCATGGCGCGGACATAGTAATAGGTATAGTGAACGACCTGCGGCGGGGGGTGGAGCCAAGCATTTGTGCGGCGCGATTCCATAATTCAGCCGCCCGGCTGGCGCTGGACATCTGCCGCCGGGTGCGCGACAATACCGGCATCTCGGCCACCGTATTGTCGGGCGGCGTCTTCGCCAACGCCTTCCTTACGGAACGGCTCATGCCGCTGCTGGCGGAAGACAGTTTCGAGATACTCTTGAATACCGATACGCCTGCGGGCGATGGGGGCATTTGCTTGGGACAAGCGGCGGTGGCCGCCAGGAGGCTGCAATGTGTTTAGCCATACCCGCGCGCATCACACAAATGAACGGCATGCGCGGCCGCATCGAGCTCGAGGGCAATGTCATCGAGGCGGACTTGAGCCTCATTGACGCCCCCGAGGTGGGCGATTGGGTGCTGGTCCATGCCGGGTTCGCCATCGAGAAGCTCGCCCCCGAGGACGCCGAGGAAACGCTCCGGCTGTTTGCGGATGTCCATCGCATGGATACGGAAAACGCCGATGCCTGAACCGCCGCTGAACCGCCTGCGCCGTGCGGCGGAAGCTATTAGCCGCCACGTCCGCCTGATGGAGGTCTGCGGCACCCACACCCATGCCATCGGACGCGGGGGCCTGCGCACGCTCATGCCGGAAAACGTTGAATTGGTGTCCGGCCCCGGCTGCCCGGTCTGCGTCACCTCACAACGTGATATCGAGCGCATGCTGCTTCTTGCCCGGATCCCCGGCCTGATCATCGCCACCTTCGGCGACATGCTCCGCGTACCAGGCGTTACCTCCTCGCTCGAACACGAACGCACCAACGGTGCGGATGTACGGGTCGTTTATTCGCCGCTCGACGCCCTCGCCCTCGCCGAGGCCAATCCCGAGCGGGAAGTGGCGTTTCTCGGCGTGGGATTCGAGACGACCTCGCCGGGCGTGGCGGCCACCGCGCTCCAGGCCCAGGAACGAGGCATCACGAATTTCTCGATCTACGCCTCGCACAAGCTCATTCTGCCCGCCATGGAAGCGGTTTTAGAGGGCGCTTCCCATATCAGCGCCTTCCTCACGCCGGGGCATGTAACGGTGATCCTCGGGCCAGAGGCGTATGAAAATCTTGCCAAGCGCAACGGCATCCCTTGCGTGGCCACGGGATTCGAGCCTTCCGACGTGCTCGAGGGCATCGCCATGCTGCTCGAGTGCTTGCTCGAGGAGCGGACGGGGTCGTTCGTCCAATATACGCGCGCCGTCAAGCCGAGGGGCAACCGCCGCGCGTGGGACGTTTTGATGCGGGCCTTCGAGCCGGCGGACGCCGAATGGCGCGGCCTGGGAACCATCCCCGGCAGCGGCCTGCGTTTCCGGCCAGAACTGCATGCATTCGATGCAGCCTTGCGTTACCGCTTGCCAGAGCTGGAGCCCATTCATCTGCCGGGATGCCGATGTGGCGAAGTGCTCAAGGGCCTGATTCATCCGCCCGAATGCCCGCTCTTCGGCAAGCCCTGTACGCCGCGCAATCCTCTGGGCCCCTGCATGGTGTCGGGCGAAGGCTCATGCGCGGCGCGTTATAAATACGGATGAGGAGCCCATGGAATGCTCAACAGCTTACCTATTATATCTTGCCTCACACTGTTTATTTTCATTAATTTGTCATAAATTGTTTCGAGTATTGCTTTTATTGAATTGGGGTGTTGCAATACTCCGTAACGGAGGTAAGTAAACTCGAAGGGAAAAAACCATGATTAAGCAAAAGTGCCACCACTGTGGAAAAGAATTGATAGTGCCTGATGAATATGCAGGCATGAAGGGAAGTTGCAATCATTGTGGACAGCCATTGACTATCTTGAAACCACATAAACAAAAACATAGTAAGGACTTAGTTAAAGCTATCTGTATCTTTTTCGGAGCGATATTTTTAGTCGGTATGATTGGTTCTGCCATTAGTTCAGAAGAGAAACACAGTAGTAAAAAAGTAGCACAAGCACAAAGTCCGAAGGCTGCTGAAAATCCCGATCAATGGAAGTCTTTGAAGAAGGGAGTGATTTACGAAGTGAGAGGTGAATTGAGTGGCTATTCAACATGGAATGGTGATAATGCCCAGATCCATACGAGAGAGAAACTCGTATACTCTGGAATCACCAAAGATGGTTTAACGGGAACCTACCTCGAATTCGTTAAGCCGTATGACATCGATGATATTCGATGGATCCACTTTTCAGGTTTGAAAAATCCGTCAACCTTATTTGACACGGGAGAAACGAAATCATTCACCGATGAAGAAGAAGTAAAGATGCTCAGCAAAACAGTTCTTCCAGACGATAAGGAATACGAGATACTTTTCCATAATGGTGTACTGGAGGTGACTCAGAAACCAACAACAGAATTGACAATTGAGATGTGTGTGAAGGAAACCATTCACGATTTTGTTAATATGGGTCAAACGTTTTTTGCATCGGGATATGTTTCCCAGTTTCAGTACTATAAGGAATGCACATTCACAGACTCATATGGGAAAGACTCTTCAAATAATGGGGTTATCATTTATATGGACAAGGGAGAGTTCGATAAATATAATTGGGAAGGTTTGGCAGGCAGTCCAATTATAGATAGATTTAAGAGATCATGTATAAAATTCTGGTTGCACCCTGGAATTGAGAAAAATATTAATCCTAACAGCATTACTCTCTATTAACTAATAGCATAATACAGATTACTCGAATTTGACATATTTTTGACACGCAGATGGTTATGTTTAGGATGAATGAGTTTCTTTGGAATTTTACCCACATTCATAAAGCATTGATATCTCGTAACACTTTAGCCGACTGAAGTAAAAACATCGGGACGGTCTTTGAACTGAGAATACATAATAAACCGCCTATGATGGAGGCATTCATTTTTAGACATGATTTACAAGATGAGACAAGATTTTTTGATGGCAATTTTGCTACACAAAAGAATGCGCCCGGACACTTTTCAGAGTAATTTTCAAATCTGCAAATAACCCTGGCGGTCTTGTCCAATCTTGTCCATCTTGTAAATCATGTCAAAAAAAGCAGCTCTTGCTTCAGTCCGCTAAAGTGTTACTAAATTTCGTGTATTTCGTGGTATGAAATCCGGAGCGTGGTTGCAGTTACACCGTATGAAACCACTTGAGGCCAACTTGGGATATTGTTTTGTGTGATTATCCTTGCCGTATCATTGCAGAAACCGCCTGCGGATGATATCGTATCCCGCCATGAGAACGTCTGAACTTGATTATGAACTCCCGGAGCGCTTGATCGCGCAAGAGCCATGCGAGCCGCGCGATGCGGCGCGCATGCTGGTGCTGGACCGCGCATCCGGCACGATACGGGCCGATGTATTCCGCAATATGCCGTCGTATTTGCGGACAGGCGACTGCATCGTCCTCAATGACACCCGCGTCATTCGCGCGCGGCTGCATGGCCGCAAAGAAACTGGGGGCGAAATCGAGGTGTTCCTGCTTCGGGAAGAAGCGCCGGGGGTGTGGGAAGCCTTGGCGAAACCTTCCGCGCGCGTGCGGCCCGGAACGCCGGTGCATTTTGCCCAAGGCATATCCGCCATTATGGCCGATGTGCTTCCCGGAGGGCGGCGGCGCGTGCAATTTAATCATCCCGATATGCTGGCGCGGCTCGAAGCGGCGGGTGAAGTGCCTTTGCCGCCATATATTCATCGCAAACACGCCGATGCGCGTGACACTGAGCGCTATCAAACCATATATGCAAAAACGCAAGGGGCCGTGGCCGCGCCGACGGCGGGGCTGCATTTTACGCCACAGGTGTTTGATGGCATTGAACAGAAAGGCGTCCGCAAGGCCTTCCTGACGCTGCATGTGGGATACGGCACCTTCCGGCCTTTGATGGAAGACACTATCGAGACGCACCAGCTCGAGCCGGAAGTATTCGAGATGTCCGGCGAAACCGCCACTCTCCTGAATAACACCCGCGCCCATGGCGGCCGCATCGTTGCCGTGGGCACCACGTGTACGCGCGTCCTCGAGACCCAATGCCAAGGAGAAACCGGATTCCAAGCGGGTTCTGGAACCACAAACCGGTTCATTTACCCGCCATACGCCTTTCATGGCGTGGACGCGCTCCAGACGAATTTCCACGTGCCCCGTTCGAGCCTGCTCGCCCTGGTATGCGCATTCGCAGGCACGGAATTCGTCATCGAGGCGTACCGGTACGCCGTACGCGAAGAGTTTCGCTTTTATTCCTACGGCGATGTGATGCTGATTCTATAACGTTACACGGGAACCGGACCGGGACATGGGCGGGACGCCCATGCTACGGATAGGCATATACTTTATTCCGTGGGAGCGCCCGCCAAAGATGATGGACCCAATATAGCGTATGTTTTCGGCGCGGTATCGGTCACGCGCAAAATGCCCGCCTCCGCATCGCATTCCTGGCCTGGCAATTCCACCCACCCCGAATCCGTGCTGTAAGCGTATAACTTCAGGCTGCCATATTGCTCTTTCGGGCATGCGCCGGGCGGTATGGCCAGCGACACGTTCACTTGTGAAACATCACTTGGCGAGGTGCATTCCAACTCCGCTATTCCGCCAATGACCGCCATTCCCTCCGGAAGAGTTCCGGGCGGCGTATCGAGGCGTGCGAGCCGTGCGCCCATGTTTTTCTCTGCAATGATCTGGATGCGGCTGCCTTCACCGGCAGGACGCAATTCAAGGCTCCTGCCCCATGCAACCGCCACCTTGTTATCTGTTTTGGGAATGGCGGATTCCCCCGCATCCGGTGTAGCTGCTTCAGCAGCCGCAGGAGCACCTGGAACGGCAGTCTCGGCTGGAGCCACTGGAGCACCGGGCGCCTCGGGAACGGCATCCGGTGAGGTAGCGCCGGGTATAGCCGGAGCTGCGGGAACAGGCGGCTGGGCTGTTGATGGTTGCGGGGGCGCTTCCTCACCTGGCACAGGCGCGGCATTCTCCGGCTCTGCCGTGTTGGGAACCAGCGGCTGGCCAGGCACCAAGCGTTTCGCCAGAGCCGCCGCGTTTCCCGCGCGTGGAGCGGCCAGCGCGGGCGCAGACGCCGATGGGCCTAAAACGGCGTATGTACGCAGGCCGCGATCTTTGGCTACGAGGCTGCGGTTTTGCGGATTGGCCCGCTGGTTCTGAAGCGGCTGCCATCCAGCGCCAGATTCATATCCGTATACCATGAGGCGGGAAAAGGCCTCTTCCGGACACGCTTCCGGCGGCACGGACAATTCAATATCAATGGACGCGGCCACATCAGCAGGCTTCTGCTCCGCCCGTATAAATAAGGAATAAGGCGCAAGGCTTTCGGGAATCGGCGCGGGCGGCTGGGCCGACACGCTAATCGAAGCCTCCACGGAGTCCTCCGCACGCACGAGGAACCGTCCCGGCACGCCTGCGGCGCGCAATTGCAGCACCCGCCCAAACGCGCTCCGGGCATGTTGCAACACATCCATTTCAGCCGTATACACCGGCTTGAACCGGCGTTCAACGAGGAAAGGCAGTTGATCGGCATAGTGCGGCGACTCCGGGTCTTCGGATGCGCCAAAAGGAACCATGCTCACGGCGTGTGGCTGATCTCCAAACTGGACCACGCTGGCATACGCGTAACCATACGTGGCGAACCACCGGCTGGATTTGAAGGTGTCATCGGACGACACAAAAATGGGCTGGCCACTCGATGCGCCCGCCACCGGCACAATTTGCCCTCCCCGCTGGGCGACATGGACATCGCCCCAGGCCACCGTGAGCGATTGGTATTCATTGCGCAAGAGCAACGACGCCTGCGACGCGGCTTGGATGGCTAAAAGCGGGTTTTGCTGGTCCGCGAGGAAGGCGTTGCCCAGCACCGTATCATCGGAAATCCCGGGCGCAAGCTTTTTATATGCCGCCCACCACAGATGGAAGAACGTCATGCCGGGGCTATTGGGCTCGGCCACCTTATTCCAATTGCGGAGCACATCAAGTCCGACTGGCAGATCCGGGTGCCCGGATGAAACCCAGTCCGGGTGCTGTTCGGCGATATCGAGCAAATGCGGCACGGCATCGAGCGCAAAGGGGGCCACGACATCGAATACCATGGACTGCATATCGGTGAATGACCGTGCGCCGAATCCTAAAAGCTGGCGCACGCGGCGTGCGCGAAAGGTGTCCGGTTCTTCGCCAATGGATGAAGGCCATTGGCTGAGGTCGAGGGGCGCTCCGGGCGATACCTGCCATGGCGGCGCGCCACAGGCCTGGACATACCCCGCGGGCGGATTCAACAACGATGGGAGTTGGGCGAATGGGAGCATGCCATGCCAGTCAAAATCAGGATCCCCACCGGGTACGGGCTTGGTCCAGTCACGGATGATGATGGGCTCGGTGGGATGGGCCCCTTCCTGTACAGGCTGGGGATTCGAAGTATCCTTGATTCCCACCAAGGCGTTATACAGATAATAGATATTGCCGTCGCGGTCGGCGTACACCACATGGAAACAGGGGATTTGCTGCATGGCCATAGCCTGTTGGAATGCATCAAGCCCCTGGGCGGCCCCCATTTCGTAGAATTGCTTGATAGCGCCGAATTCCCGATAGCCCCCAGCCCGAAGCGTTTGGGCCTTGCCGTTCACCCACGCCACCACGGGGCCGCGCGGATTAATCCGGTAGGAGACCGAGCGTTTTTGAAGCCCTTCCGCGCCGCTTACATAATAGATCTTGGATTCGGGGATGTTGGCAAGCTGCACCGCCAAGACCTGGTCCATATTCTCCGGCGACAACGATTTCGGGTCCACTTGCAGTTGTGGCGGTGTTTCCATGTATACATCGGCGGTATCGGGCGCATTGGGGGAGAGCCCCCAGCCCAGCACATTGTTATATCCTTGAAGAATCACGGGAAGACCGAAGAGCGTAGCCCCCGATATCTCATATCCTGGCGCGGACAAGTGCGCTTCATACCATTGAAACAGCCCGAAATAGTCCGTATGCGGATTGATGACCAGCAGCGCCTTGCCGTCCGGGGTATGCTGGGGTGCGATGGCCCAGGTATTGGCCGACCGGGCGGCAGGCGGGCGGTGGTAGGCGTCTGGCAGATCGAAGGGGGCAAATGACATGAGATAACAATGCATCAACGCCAGAATATCTTCAGGCTTCATGCCGTCCGCCCATTCCGGGGCTTGTTCTTGATGCTCCACCAAATAGGCATTGACGCCCACCGCGAAACCTTCGCAAAGATCGCGTGTCACGGGATCGGCGCTGGCGTAGGCTTTCGCGGCCAATTCGGCATGGCCCATGCGCAGCGCGAATTCATCAGAAGGCGCTTGTTCCGGCCCCAACGCCTCCGCGAGCCGGCCATCGGCCATGCGGTACGCCAGCAGCATCTCGCGTAAATGGTCTTGCGCCTGGGCGTAGCCGAAGGCGAACGCCATGGCGCGCACGGTTTCGCCGTACACATGCGGCGCGCCCCATTCGTCGCGGTAGATGGTGGCATGCCGCCATAATTCCACGGGATCGTCAGGTGTTTGGGCAGCGCCTGGCAAAGGCGAACACAGCGCCGCGACAGTTATTAATAGATAGATTCTAAGCTGTTTCATCATTCCATTGTGCCATGCGGGCGGCCATCAGTGCGAACTGCTTAATTCGCCGGATAGGAGGCAAGACTAGAGTGGCATGGGCGTCCTGCCCATGCACATGGCCGGGACGGCCATGCCACAAGAATAGTAGCGCCTGTCAGCTTTCTTGTATAACCTTCAGCACTTCCGCCGACGCGCGGGCCGATGCGCCTGGCCCGCCCAGGGATGCCTTGACCATTGCCAATTCATCGAGCATATGCGCCCGGGCGGGGGTTTCCTCGATCAACTCGAGCGCGGCGGGCAGCACGTTTTGGACGCATGCGCCATGCTGTACAAATTCGGGGACAATACATTTGCCCGCCAGGATATTCACGATACCGATGTATTTAATATCCACCAGCATGCGGGCAAGCCAGTAACTCAGCGGCGAAATGCGGTACACAATCACCATCGGAACACCGAACAGGCAGGTCTCGAGGGTCGCCGTGCCGCTGGCCACCAAGCAGAAACGGGCGGCGTCCAGGACATCATACGCGCCGCCAATACAGGTCTCGACGGGAAAATCGGCCGCGATGGCCTTGATTTGCGCTTCCCGAGTGGCATCGACGCACGGCGCGATAAACCGGGCATCAGGGTGCTGTTTGGCAATACCCGCCGCCACCTCCAGCAGCAAGGGTAAAATGCGTGCGATCTCCTGTTCCCGGCTGCCTGGAAGCAAGCCGATGACCATGCCGCCACGCAAGCGCCCGCTCCGTGGGACGGATGGCAGGTGATCAAACAGGGGATGGCCTACATAGGTGCAATCGACGCCCACTTTCTGATAGAGCGCCTGCTCGAACGGCAAAATCACGAGCATCTTCTCGACCACCGCCGCCAGCGTGTGAATGCGCCCTTTCTTCCACGCCCAAATCTGCGGGCTAATATAATACACAACCGGAATGCCCATAGCTTTGGCCTGCTTGGCAAGGCGGATGTTGAAACCGGGGTAATCGATCAAGACCAGGCAGTCGGGGCGCATTTCCTTTAGGCGCGCGACGGTGTCGTGAAACAAACGGCGGAGAAAACCAAGGGAACGGATAACCTCCGTGAACCCCATGATGGCGCGCCCTGCTAAATCATAGCGGAGCTTCATCCCTGCCGCTTCCATCTGGACGCCGCCCAAGCCTTCGCATTCCAGGCCTGGACAGGCTTCGCGCAAGGCGCTCACCAAATGCGCGCCGTGGGTGTCGCCGGAAGACTCTCCCGCTACAAAGAAAATTTGCAATTCGCCACCTACCCCTGAGCGCCGGATAAAAGAGATGTGTGCAAGTGCCTGCATACCAATACGATGTATTCACGCTCATTCATTCCACAATGCCACCCCTGTCCGTTTCACCTATTTGGATTTCGTGGCATGAGCGTCCCGCCCATGCGCATGGCCGGGACGGCCATGCCACGGGAAGTGTCATGCATGCGCATGGATAAAATCTAAGATTTGCTGGGCCAACACCAGTGCGGCAAGCGCATCTTCTCCGTCTACGACGGGGCGCTTGCGTTCCCGCACACAAGAAACGAATGACTCGAGCTCAAGCCTTAACGGCTCGACCCGTTCGACAGGCAGCGTATCGACGCTGATACGGTCCATGGGCAGTGCGCCGGGATGAAGAGGACCGCTCTTTTTACGAAACACCCGCACTTCCTGCTCGCTATAATCCGTGGACACATAGGCGTCTTCCTCGAAGATACGGATTTTACGCATTTTATCCATGGAGACGCGGCTCGAGGTGATATTGGCGACGCAGCCTGATTCAAACCGGATGCGCGCGTTGGCGATATCTTCCGTTTCGGAAAACACCGCCACTCCCGCCGCATCCAGCGAGGCGACGGGGGATTTCTCAATCGCCCTCAGGATCTCAAGGTCATGGATCATCAAATCGAGCACGACGCTCACATCCGTGCTGCGCATGGGGTAGGTGCTCAGGCGGTGGCACTCGATAAATCGCGGGCGCTTAACAGCCTCAAGCAGTGCGATCACGGCGGCGTTGAACCGCTCGATATGCCCCACTTGCAGCAGCCTGCCCAAGGCGTTCGCCCGCTCGACCATCATACGCGCCTCGGCTATAGTGGCCGCGATAGGCTTTTCGACGAGCACATCCACGCCGGCATCCAATAACTGAAGCGTCATCTCCGGGTGCGCCGTCGTGGGCGCGGCTACGGAAGCGGCGTCAATGCCCGCTTCAAGAAGAGCGTCCACGCTCGAGAATCCCCGGCCAGGGCAGAATTCGCTGGCCACTTCTTGCGCACGTTCGGCGTCTGGGTCCATAACGCCTACGAGTTCCGCGCCTTCAATGGCGGCGTATAACCGGGCATGATGGTAGCCGAGATGGCCTACGCCGATGACGCCCATCCGAACGGACGGCATAATGAAACTCCCTTTGGTGGCGCCACGCCAGGTTACTGCGTAATACCCCGAATCGATTTGCGGATAAACTCGACAAAATGGGTCCGCTCTTCACTTTCCAACACACGCGCCTCGATTTCGTGCAACGCTTGCGTCGTGTTCAGGCCCGAGCGGTACACAATGCGGTACATTTCTTTAATGCGGCCACGGGCTTCCTGCGTAAAGCCCGCACGGCGCAGTCCCACGGAATTCGGGCCGCAACAGCGCGCGGGATTGCCCTCGACGAGCAAGAACGGAGGCACATCCTTCACCACGCGCGTCATGCCGCCTACAAAGGCGAACTTGCCAATGACGCATTCCTGATGGATGCCGCACTTGCCGCTCAAAATGGCGTAGTCTTCCACATCCACATGGCCCGAGATCATCGCGCCGCTCGCCATGACAATGGTATTACCTAAATGGCAGTCATGGGCGACATGGCAATACGCCATAAGCAAGCAGTCATCGCCTATCGAGGTGACCCGGTGGTCATCATCGAAGCTCTCCATGGTGCTTGCGCTGATGGTGACATGCTCCCGGAACTGGTTGCCGTTGCCGATGGCCGTCCGGCCAATGAGCCCTAGCTTGTGTTTCTTGTCTTGGGAAAGAATGCCTATCTGGGCGCCACTAAAAAATTCGTTGTTCTCACCGATTTCCGTGCGCCCATCGATTACGCAATGGGGGCCCACTCGAGTGCCTCGGCCAATGCGGACATGGGGTCCGATGATCGAATACGGCTGGATTTCCACACCCTCCGCCAATTCAGCGTCTGGATGCACGATCGCGCTTGGATGAATATTCATTTAGAATCCGACCTCAGAAAAAAAGCCCCCTCTTGCTGACTAAGGGGGCGCTTCCCACTCCCGTCACGCCGCGCCCACCTCTCGAGCAGCATAACGCCCAGCAAACGCCAGTATGGTACGTCGCGCGGATTTTCATGTCAAACAACAATGCCATCCGTATTTCCGGGTAACTGGCATTGTTCCTACCCGCGCTTAAGAACCGCATTGTCAAAAAAATTACGAATTATCTATTTGCATACCACTAAGAGCTACAATATACCTACCATCGAGCAAGCAAGATTCACGCTTTCACGGGATTGGCTTAAGAGTCGCGTCAAAATAACTTACCGATTTTCTCCCACCACTCGGAAAGGAAGCGGTAATTCCTATCGCCATGAAAATTGCGTTGAATGCGAAAAAATAGTCAAGTTATTTTGACGCGCCTCCTTAGTGGTAGTATGTTGAATACTATACAACGCATTCCGCCAAATATTTCGGAAACATTGCCCCTTTTTTCTGCTCCGGCCTTATTTCCTTTCGGGTGATGGATCGAGCAGGGATTGTAGCGTTTCCACTACAAAAAAGGCTGCCTAGAGTTGATCCTCGATGAAGCTCCACAATTCCTTGATGCCTTCGCCGGTAACCGACGAGCAAGGAATCAAGGCTGCTTCTTCATCTAGTTCCAATTCTTTCTGGATCACCTTGAGCGTATGATGGCGTTCCGATTGCTTCAGTTTGTCGAATTTGGTCGCCACCAAAAGCGTCGGCACACGGGCTTCATCGAGCAGTGCGAGCAATTCGTGATCATTGGGCGTAGGCGGATGGCGTGCGTCGATTAATTGCACCACCAGGCGCAACGCTTCACGCTCCGCCACATAGGATGTAATCATGCGCCCCCATGTTTCCTTGAGCGAACGGGCGACACGGGCGTAGCCGTAGCCGGGCAAATCGACAAAATAGAACCGTTCATTCACGGCGAAAAAATTCACCGTGCGCGTTTTACCGGGCGTCTTGCTCGTTTTTGCGAGGCCTTTGCGCCCGAGCAAGCTATTCAGCAATGAAGATTTGCCTACATTGCTGCGCCCCGCGAAGGCGATCTCGGGATAGCCTTCTCGCGGGAAATCTTGCGGGAGCATAGCGCTCTTCACAAAACGCGCGGATACAGCCCTCATTTGCGGCCCCTTGCCGTTTTCTTACGCGGCGAACGCGGGCGGGGAAATGCCAAAGCAAATACTTCATCCACGGAACTCACCAGTTTAATGTCTAGCTCCTTTTTAACTTCGTCCGGCACTTCATGGAGATCTTTTTCATTCTCCTTGGGCAAAATGACCATCCGGATGCCAGCGCGATGGGCCGCGAGGACTTTTTCCTTGATGGCCCCCACGGGTAATACGCGGCCGCGAAGGGTCAATTCGCCTGTCATGGCCAAGCCTGCCCGGGGAGGCATTTGGCGGAGAGCGGAAAGCATGCTTACGGCAAGGGCCACGCCCGCCGAAGGGCCGTCTTTTGGAATCGAGCCTTCCGGCAGATGGACATGCACATCGAGCATCTGATAAAAACGCGGGGGCAGGTGCAACTCGGTCATATGGGCGCGCAAATAGGTATGGGCGGCTTGGGCGGATTCTTTCATGACATCGCCTAGCTGGCCCGTCAACGTCAGCTCGCCTTTGCCTTTCATGATGCTTGTCTCGATATTCAAGATATCGCCGCCCGCCCATGTCCACGCCAAACCGACCGCTAGGCCAATCTGGGGGTTCTCATCGGCGCGCATATCCGAGTATTCTTCCGGCCCGAGCAATTCACTCGCCATTTCGGCGTTGATGACAATCGCGCCCTTTTGCTTGCGTTCGAGGATTCGCCGGGCGGCCTTGCGGCAAACATGGGCGATTTGGCGTTCAAGCTCGCGCACGCCCGCCTCGCGCGTATAGCGCTGGATTAGGCGGTCGAGGCCATCCGGCTTGAACGAGAGCATTTTATTGGTGAGCCCGGCCTCTTTCATCTGCTTCGGGACAAGGAATCCCTTGGCGATTTGCTCTTTCTCGAAGGCCGTGTAGCCGGATAGGCGCACGATCTCCATCCGGTCGTGCAGGGGCATCGGGATATCGTATTCGCTGTTCGCCGTGGTGATAAAGAACACCTCGTGCAGGTCGAAATCCACTTCAAGATAATGATCGCTGAAGGCGCTATTCTGCTCCGGATCGAGCACTTCGAGCAGCGCCGACGAGGGGTCTCCCCGGTAATCCATGCTCATTTTATCGATCTCGTCCAGCATGAAAACAGGATTTTTGACGCCTACGCGCTTGATGCTCTGTATGATACGGCCCGGCAGCGCGCCAATGTAGGTGCGCCGGTGGCCCCGAATTTCCGCCTCGTCGCGCACGCCCCCGAGCGAGACCCGCACGAAATGGCGGCCCATGGCCCGTGCAATGGATTTGCCCAGACTGGTCTTGCCGACGCCTGGCGGCCCCACCAAGCACAATACGGGGCCTTTCGTGCTCTTGCTCAGCTTGCGCACCGCGAGAAACTCGATAATGCGCTCCTTTATTTTTTGCAGGCCGTAGTGGTCTTCATCGAGCACGCGCTGGGCCATGGGAAGATCAATGATATCGCGGCTGCGTTTTTTCCATGGCATGTCGATGAGCCATTCGAGGTAGGTCCGAATGACGGTGCCTTCGGGGCTCATGGGAGGCATGCGCTCGTAGCGGGCCAGCTCGCGTTCGGCTTTTTCCCGCACTTCTTTGGGCATGCGCGTTTTTTCGACAAGCGTGCGCAATTCGTTCGAGTCGTCGAGCCCCTCGTCCCGTGAACCCAGTTCTTGATGAATCGCCTTGAGCTGTTCATGCAGGAAATGCTCGCGCTGGCTCCGGTCAATCTGATCACGCACCCGGTCGCGCACCTTGCGCTCCATGTCGAGCAGTTCATTCTCCCGCATGAGGATGGCGGTAATGCCTTCCAGGCGCTGGCGCTGCGAAAGGATCTCCAGTAGCGCCTGGCGTTCCGCAAACGGCACGGGAAGATAGGCGGCCATCAGATCCGCCAGGACGCCTGCTTCTTCCACATCGCGCAGGGACGCAACGATCTCGGGAGAAACGCGCTGGCCCAGCCGGACGTATTCTTCGAACTGCCCCAGCGCCGTACGCATCAGGGCGAGGCCTTCATCGCCATTGAGCGGCGTATCTTCAAGGGGAATCACTTCCGCCTCGGCATGATCATTTTCATTGGATAGTTTTTGCAGGGAGCCCCGCTTCATGCCCTCGACCACCACCTTGAGGGTGTTATCCGGTATGCGCAAGGTTTGCAAAATGCTTGCGGCGATCCCTATGCCGTACAGGTCATCTTGTCCCGGCAAATCATCCTGTGGGTCTCGCTGGGCGCATAGAAAGAGCGGCCGATCAGAAGCCAGCGCTTCTTCGACCGCGGCAATGGATGCGGGGCGGCCCACGAGCAGCGGCATCACCATGCGCGGAAACACCACTACATCCTTCAGCGGAAGCAGCGGCAAACGGTCAACCACGGGTTTACGTTTCATCACACACCTCATTTGTGCGGCGCAGGCTAGGCTCCGTCATTCGGAGCGCATAAGAAGGCCGGAAGGGCGGCGCCCTTCCGGCTTTCTCGGAAACCCCTCTTGCGCCTGATCGAGGGCTTTAGACTGTTTAGGCCAGCCGTGGGGTCAAGCTAATGCGGAACGCCCCTTCTCCCCCTCCGTGGGTTCGGCCTGGCTGCGTTTGAAAACCAACAACGGCTCTTCTTTTTTCTGGATCACCCCTTGGGTAATCACGCATTCGCGCAAATCCTCATGGGAGGGCACATCAAACATGATGTCCAGCATGACTTCCTCGAGAATCGCCCGAAGCCCGCGTGCGCCCGTATCTTTCGAAATCGCGCTGTCCGCCACGGCCTCGATGGCTTCATCCTGGAAATGCAGCTTCACCCCTTCCATTTCGAAGAGCTTCTCGTATTGCCGCACAATCGCATTGCGCGGTTCAAGCAAAATGCGTATCAAATCTTCCCGGTCCAGCTCGTTCAGCGTGGCGATGATGGGAAGGCGGCCCGAAAATTCGGGGATCATGCCAAACTTGATCAGATCCTCCGGCTCGATCATCTCGAGCAATTCGCCGATGCGGCGTTCTTTCTTGGATTGAATATCCGCATTAAACCCGATGACGCTCTTGCGGGCGCGCTTTTCGATGATCTTATCGAGCCCGTTGAACGCCCCGCCGCAGATAAACAGGATGTTCGTCGTGTCCACTTGAATGCATTCTTGCTGCGGATGCTTGCGCCCGCCCTGTGGCGGCACATTGGCGACGGTGCCCTCGAGCAGCTTCAGCAGGGCTTGCTGCACGCCTTCGCCCGATACATCGCGCGTGATGGACGGGCTGTCGCTCTTGCGGGCGATCTTGTCGATCTCGTCGATGTAGACGATGCCCATTTCCGCGCGAGCGGAATCGAACTCCGCCGATTGCAGGAGCTTCAGGATGACATTCTCGACATCATCGCCCACGTACCCTGCTTCGGTGAGCGTTGTCGCATCCACCACCGCAAAGGGCACATCCAACAGCTTGGCCAAAGTCTCCGCCAAGAGCGTCTTGCCGCAGCCCGAAGGCCCAATCAGCAAAACATTGGACTTCTGAATTTCGACTCCGTCCACTTCCCCACCCGCGGATATGCGTTTATAGTGGTTGTGGACCGCCACGGACAAGATGCGTTTCGCCCTTTCCTGCCCGATGACGAACTGATCGAGGAAACTTTTAATTTCCACGGGTTTCGGAACTCGTAGACTATGGGAAACGCCTTTTTTTGCCCGATCTTCCGCTACAATTTCGGCACAGAGGGCGACACATTCATCGCAGATATTAACATCTGGGCCCGCAATGAGTTTGTCGACTTCTTCCTGACGCTTGCCACAGAACGAGCAGGTGTGGACCTCTCCGCGAGAACGAGGTGGAGACATCTAAACCTCCCTTCGGTAAACTGCCAGTGAGCGTTATATCATTTGTCGCGCGGTTTGTCAATAGTTTACTTTTTCCGCCCAAGACGGTGTAAACCGCACCATGCACGCACCGGTGTTATTATACCACGGCATCCCGCTTTTCCGGCAAATAAAAGTGGTTTTTCGCCACATGTGAGGCCTATTCAACTGCACCACACTGGAATAAACCATGGAGCGCGGTGAGCTACATGACAGCCACGCCACTCACCTGTTGTTGATGCCATTTTTGAAGCGGCAGGTTCCCGCCAGCGTTTCGCGCTGGAGCCAGAATACGTATGCCCGCTTAACTAAGTAATTCTTTTTCCGTTATTTAACCATCTGCTGCCGGTGGAGTATTTCGTCCACTAGCCCATATTCCAGCGCTTCATGCGCATCCATAAAAAAGTCCCGGTCGCTATCCCGGCGAAGCACTTCAAGTGACTGGCCGGTATGGCGGACGAGTATCTCGTCAATAATATCCCCTATGCGCACAATTTCCCGGGCTTGGATGTCGATATCCGAAGCTGGGCCATGAAGCCCGCCAGTGGCGAGCTGGTGGAGGAGAAAGCGGGAATAGGGCAAAGCATAACGTTTGCCTTTGGCCCCCGCGCTCATGAGCACCGCGCCCATGCTGGCTGCTTGGCCAACGCATAACGTGGCGACATCGGGCTTGATGAACTGCATCGTGTCATAAATAGCCAGCCCGGCGGTGACACTGCCGCCGGGGGTGTTAATGTACAAATGGATATCTTTATCGGGATCTTCCGATTCGAGGTACAAGAGCTGGGCGATGGTGTAATTCGCCACCATGTCATCAATGGGCATGCCCAGGAAGACAATCCGATCGCTCAGGAGCCTCGAGTATATATCATAGGGGCGTTCGCCCCGGCTGGTCTGCTCGTATATGGTTACCACGGGCTCAGTCCTTGCTTTCCGCCTCGGCGTCCTTCTCGAGTTCCTCGCGCGATACCTTCTTTTCGGTAATCACCGCGTTGTCCAGGATCAGCTTCATCGCCTTAGCCCGGTGAATACGGTCTTCGTAGGTGTTACGGCGCTCTTCATCCTCGTTGATATAGTTGCCAAGCACATTCATATCAACGCCCATGCGCTGGGCTGAAGACAACATTTCTTGCTCGAAGTCTTCATCGGTGACTTCGATGCCTTCCGCTTCACTGATTTCACTTAGCGCGACCACCCGCTTAATGTCACGAATGGCGTCCGCCTCGGATTCTTTAAGCAGCTCTGCTTCTTGAGCGCGGATCTGCTCCATGGGCACGCGGGCATGCAGCATGCGCCGGATGGCGTTACGATAGTATTCATCGGTGGAAGACTTGATAAGGCTCTTCGGGATTTCGAAGGTGCTGTCCTCGATGATGGCATTCATGGCGCGTTCTTCGGCGATCTGCTTGCCAAAGTCATCCGCCGATTTGCGCATGGCTTCGGCGATCTTTACGCGCATATCGGCGGCGTCTTCATATCCCGCTTCTTTGGCGAATTTATCATCCAATTCCGGCAAGGTGCGGCGCTTGACTTCTTTCACTGAAATGGAGAAAGCAGCTTGCTTGCCGCGCAACTGCTCCGCGAAATAATCGCCAGGGAATGTCACTTCGCAAGAGAGTTCATCGCCAGGAGAACTGCCCAGCAACACCTTCTCGAACTCGGGCATAAGGCGGCCCGTTCCGAGAATGTACGGATAGCTCTTGGCGGAACCGCCTTGGAATTCCTCGCCATTGATTTTGCCTGTAAAGTCGATCACGACTTGATCGCCATCGGCGGCGATGCCGCCTTCCAGCGTATCGAAGACCGCATGCCGGGCGCGAAGCTCTTCGATGCGGGCGTCTATTTCGCTTTCATCCACTTCCAAGACCGGACGCTCCACTTCGATGCCGCGGTATTTGCCGAGCTCGACTCGGGGCGAGACTTCGAACTTGAAGGTGAACACGAGCGGATCTTCTTGCTTGCGTTCTTTGTCGGCCTCGAGGCCATCAATATCGGGCATGGCGATAGGGTGGAGTTTTTCGTCTTTAACCAGCTTGCGGAACGCGGCGCTGACGAGCTTATTCTCCACTTCACTGCGGACGGCATGGGCGAACTTGCGTTCGATGAGCTTGCGCGGGGCGCGGCCTCTGCGGAATCCCGGCACTTCGGCTTCATCTTTCAACTCATTGATGAGTTCATCCGATTGCTTTTGTTTGTTCGTAGCGGCAATGGTGACGCCTACTTCATAGGCGCATTCACCCTTGTACTCGATATTGAACACAGGAGCCTCGACGAAGACTTCTTTTTCTTCTTCGTGCTCGTGGCCATGCGCATGGCCATGGCCATGCTCATGTTTGTGATTGGCCGCATCGGTTGCGGCGGCGCCATTGGCGGTTGCTTCGTTGTTTTCGTTGTCAGCCATCGCTAGCATCTCTTTCGATTAGGTTGGCCTCAGCTTGGCGGCTTTCCACACATACGCAGCCGCCATCGAAATCTTTTGGTGGGCGAGGCGGGACTCGAACCCGCACACCTTGCGATACTGGATCCTAAGTCCAGCGCGTCTGCCAATTCCGCCACTCGCCCGGCTTGGTTCAGAATCGGAGTATTGGCTGATGCGGGTGCGGGCGGAGCCTGGCTCCGTGAAATAGGCTTCCGCCCGGCCGTTCACCGGCCTTGCCGGAAATACGAACAAAACTGGTGGGCGGCGAGGGATTCGAACCCCCGACCTTGGGATTAAGAGTCCCCTGCTCTACCACCTGAGCTAGCCGCCCCATGTCCCAGGCTTTTGACAAATTCTGCCTCAAAGCCGTCTAAAACAAAAAAATGGAGCGGGAGACGGGATTCGAACCCGCGACGTCAACCTTGGCAAGGTTGCACTCTACCACTGAGTTACTCCCGCTCAGCGAGTGCGGATGATAGCATATGCCTAACGGGGTGTCAAGAACCAAGACAACGCACGGAAACAGCTTCAAAATATAGGCGGTTTTGCGCAATGGATGATCGAAGCTCCGACGGATCGGTCCGCTCTGCCCGATCATCTAGGACGCCTCATCGAAATCCATGCGAAACTTCTCGCCTAGGTAGGTCCGTTTGGCGATGGGATTTTCCGCGATCTCCCGGGGCGTGCCCGCTACGACCACTTTCCCTTCGCTTAAAATATACGCGCGGTCCGTGATGGCGAGGGTCTCGCGCACATTGTGGTCCGTCACCAAGACGCCAATGCCCCTGTCTTTGAGCGAGGCCACCATATCTTGCAAATCCGCCACGGCGATGGGATCAATGCCCGCGAAAGGCTCATCGAGCAAGAACGCCTTTGGATCGGTCACTAGGGCGCGGCAGATCTCGGTGCGGCGGCGTTCACCGCCCGAGAGGGTATAGGCTGGGCTTTCGGCTACATGCTGAATGCCGAACTCTTCGAGTAAGGCGCTGGCCCGGTCGCGGCGCGCTTGCCGCGACATGGGCAAATATTCGAGCACGGCAAGAAGATTCTGGCGTACGGTGAGCTTGCGGAATACGGACGGTTCTTGCGGCAGATACGCGATGCCCGCCCGCGCCCGTTTATACATGGGCAAATGCGTGATATCGCGCCCATCGAACCACACAATGCCGCTCGTAGGCCGCAACATGCCTACGGCTATGCGGAATGTGGTCGTTTTGCCTGCGCCATTCGGCCCGAGCAATCCCACGATCTCGCCCGCACGCAGTTCGACCGTCACTTCGTTCACTACGACCCGGCGCTTGAATTGCTTGATCACGTTATCAATACGCAGCAATGGCGGGCCTTCCGTTTCACGGACGCCGCGCGCGAGCAATGCCGCCCGCTCTTCATTGCCGGTTATGGTAGGCAGTTCATCCATGTTCTTCCGCACCCGCTTCGGGGGGCCTCTGTGAGGCCCGTGTGAGTTCCGCTGGATACGCCGCCTCCAAGAGCAGCCGATTCAGCCGGAGAATGTCTTTGCTAGATAAGGAAGCCCTATCTTTGGCCAGCAATTCCTGCGCCTCCGGTTCGAGCCCCATGCCCTGCCAGGACGGCGCGTCGTAAAAATCACGTTGCGCCAATATGGCGTTTACTGCCTTCGTGATTTCGCCCTGCACACTGCCGTTCGGCGTTTTTCCCGCGGACAAACGCCCCAATGCGGCGGCAAAATCGGGAGGCAAAAGAGACATGAGCCGTTTGCCGGGCGAGGGGGCGTCCTGAGCGGCTTGTCCGCGCATTTTCGCCAGCCAGCCAGGCCAATCCCGGACATCCGCCGTTCGGAGCTCCGGCGAATCGAGCGGCTTCTTACGTTCGAGCTGCACGGTCTGCGTTTGGGACTCATACAGCGTGAACGCTTTCGTTTTTTGGTTATACACCAGCCTGCTGGCGGATACGCCCTGGGCTTGCGGCGTATCGGCTTTCAGATTCCCCGAAAACTCCAGATCCCCGGTCGTGGTGTTCAACACGCCTTTGTCCGCCCGAATATGGCCATCCGGATGCGCCACATCCACATGCCCATCGAGAACGGCTTGCGCGGTATCGTATGTGAGGGTATCGGCCTTAAAATCGCCCACGGGCCCCGCCGAACCGGCGACGTTCCCCGAAAACACGAAACGCTTCGAGGCCGTCTCGAGTTCGCCCTTTTTCGAGTGGATGCTCCCCATGGGGCCATCGACAAGCACATTGCCAGTAAGGACCACCTTGTCCGGCATTTTCCCGCCTTGGGTGGTATATAGAAATTCCGCTTGGTCCGCCAAGACATGCATGGGCGCTTCGCCGGGTTTCGCGGATTGCAGGCTAAAATCCACGCCGCCCATGATGCGTTCGACGCTGCCCGATTTGACGGAAACCTTCGGGGCCTTCTCGATGGAAATTTTGTTGAAACTCATGCCGCCGGGAGATTGGGCGGGGTCGCCGCTACCCAGCGCCATTTCACGCACAGTCAAATCCGTGATATCCGCATCGCCCGTCTTGGTGTTGCGCACAATGCGCGAAGCGCGGAAATCCTTAATCTCGCCCATGCTGCCTTGCACGTTTCCCGTGAAGGTCATCGTGCCGCTGGCGTCATCAATAAGGGCGGAACCAGCACTGACCTTGCCCTCGGGGCCATCCAGCGACACGCCGCCCTTGAAAGTCATGGCGCGCTGCTTTCCATCCCGTTCGGCTTCTCCCGCGAGAACCAGCCCTTGCGGGCTGTCAATGCGCACTTTGCCCGTGGCCGACAACACGTCTTTTTCTCCATCGAGCGCCACGGCGGACGCCTGAACCGCCATTTCGCCGCTCTTCAGGTCCACGCCGCCATCGAGCGCCACACGGCCCGGCTGGTACGTGAGGTTGGAGGCGCGAAACGACTCGACGCCGGGTGATGCGCCCGACACGCCGCCTTCGAACCGGAAGCGCTTTGCCTGCAAATCCAGCTCCGCCTTCGCCGATTCGATAGCCCCAGTAGGGCCATTGACCTTCACGCCGCCATCGAGCCGCACCAAGGCGGGCATGGACGCTCCGGCATTCTGCGCATAATCAAACGCGACATCTTTCGCTTCTATGCTGACGGGTTCAACGCCGGACTCCTCGGAGGCCAATTGGATAGACACTCCGCCACGGATGTATTCGAGGCGCATGGCCGCCATGCGCAGTTCCGGCGCTTTGGACAACACCATGCGGCTAAATTTTGCATTGGCGAATGCTTTCTGCGCTTCTTCTGGCGAAAGCGCTGGCGTTTTTTGTTCCGGCTCCGGCTCCGGCTTTTTATCTGGCTCGGGCGGCGTCTCGCTGGCCGCGTCCGCCGCTTTCCCCGCGCCAACCGCTTCCATGCCAGCCAGATCGACAACGCCCTCGACACCGGAGATATCGAGCAATTGCCCTTCAGGGGTGAAACAGAATATCGCCGCTTGCAACCGCGTCGCGCCCATGGTGATCACCACGGGGTTATCCGAGCGCGCCTGGCGCTGCGTATTATCCCAAACCACGTCTTGCAGTTCGATTTTCAACGCGCCGGAGGACATGACAACGCCTTCCGCAAGCTTCGCCTGGCCGGTAACTTTGTCGAATTCCCCCGCCCCAGCGCTTAGGTGGAATTCCGCCCCATCGCGTCCATACAGAACCGCTTCGGCTTTCTTGAACGAAGCCATGCCTTTGGAATCAAACGCGACATTCGGGGCCGCAATGGTGAAGGTTTTCGGCGCTTCACCCGCCGTGGGGCGGTCATCATAGAACGCCAGCTCGATGCCGCCCGTGGCGGAGAACGCATCTTTGGGGGGTTCCGGGGCGGCGGGAGAGGCACTTTCCGCCGACGCGGGGGCTGTTTCCGGCTCCACGGGGGCAGGCGCGTTCGTGGGCGCGGGACTGCATCCCGTCCAGCATGCCGCCGCCAACAGCGCCGCTATGGCCATCCAGCGCTTCATGCGCGTTCCTTCATGTTTCTCTCAAAAATAAGTTTCAAACCGGTCAGAGTCAAGAGCGGATCCAAGTGTTCGATCCGCTTGGCGATCTTCGCGATCAACTCCGATAAACCACCGGTGGCGACAACCGTCGTGGGTTCGCCCATTTCATCCGCGATACGCGCGATAAGGCCGTCCACCAAGTCGGCGTAGCCATAGGTCAGGCCCGAGCGGATATTCGAGATGGTGTCGCGGCCGATCACCTGCGGCGGCGCGCAAATATCCACGTGGGGCAGTTTGGCGCAGCGCTCGAAGAGCGCATCGGCGGAAATTTGCACGCCCGGGACGATGACCCCGCCGCGAAACTCGCCTCTCGATGTGATGGCGTCAAACGTGGTGGCCGTACCGAAATCGACGACGATCAGCGCGCCGGAATATGCCGCCATGGCCCCCACGGCATTGGCGATACGGTCCGCGCCTACTTCTTTGGGATTTTCCACTTGAATGACAAGGCCTGTTTTCACACCTGGCCCGATGAATAGCGGTTCGATGCCAAAGGCGTCGTGGGAGGCTTGTTCGATGGCTTGATTAAACGCAGGCACGACGCTGGAAATGCAGCAGCCGCGAATGCGCGTCCGTTCAATGTTCTCCTGCTGCATGAGGCCCAGCAGCAAGATGCGCAATTCGTCGGATGTACGGTGGCTGCTCGTGACGATGCGCCAATGGCCCAGGATGGCCTCGCCTTCATACAGGCCCAGCACGGTGTGCGAATTGCCCACATCCATCACCAGCAACATCGCCCATACTCCCTATTCATTAGAAGCGCCGCCACCAAACGCGCTTCCCGGCATATTATGTTTCCAATACTTCCACTGACGCGCCGAATGGCACGGGCCGCATTCCTTGCGCGGTTTCTAGCAGCAAGGCCCCGCTTTCCTCGATAGCCGCGACACGGCCTTGCATCTCGTCACAGCGCACCAGCCGCCCTTTCATACCGCAAGCATCCGCCCACTCGCGCCAAATGGCGCTGACGCCGCCCGCGCGAAGCACCGCCACCCGCTTGTCCAACTCGCCTAACACCGCGCGGAGCACCGCACCCCGTACGAAATGCTGGCCCGCCTCGATGGCAAGGGAAGTCGCCACCTCCCGCAAGCCTACCGGGAAATCCTCTTTCGCATGATGGACATTGATCCCGATGCCCAAGGCAATCCGGCCTTGGCGGGTCTCCACGAGCATGCCGCAGATTTTTTTACCATTCAACAGCACATCATTGGGCCATTTGACTCGAGGGGCAAGGTCCGTGCCCGCCAGCAGTCCCCGAAGGGCGGCGCATACCGCCAAGGGCGCTCCAAAGGGCAAGCCTTCCGTGGGCAGCTCGAAGGCGACACTGAACCACAAACCCAGCCCTGCCGCGCTTTCCCATGAACGCCCGCGCCGGCCCCGGCCCGCCGTCTGCCGTTCCGCGACAATGGCCGTTCCATCGCCGCCGATGCGCAACGCGCATTCGTTGGTCGAATCAACCGTATCATACACTAACACGCGCGAACCGGCTATGGCGGTGGCCAAGGGGGCCGGATTGAGCGTATCGTGCAGAATGGGCTCAGGCATTCCGAATCATCAAAGAGAAATCGACCGCAGGGGCCGAATGGGTCAGCGCACCGATGGAAATGAGATGGACGCCTGTCTCCGCCACCGCGCGCACATTTCCGAGAGTGACATTGCCGCTCGCCTCGAGGATAATTTTGCGGCCTTTGACCATTTCGGCCGCCGCATGCATATCTTCCAGGCTCATATTGTCCAAGAGAATGGCGTCCGCTTCCGCATCCACCGCTTCACGGAATTCAGCCAGGTTGGTGACCTCGATGCCGACTTTCATCAAATGATGCGTGCCATTAATCGCGCGCTCGAGGGCGGGCCTGATGCCGCCTGCCGCCGTGATATGGTTTTCCTTAATGAGCACGCCATCAAACAGCGCATACCGGTGGTTCGTCGCGCCGCCATGTCGGACGGCGTCCTTCTCGAGTTTACGCATCAAAGGCATGGTTTTACGCGTATCGCATACCCGGACAGGCAATCCTTCAATAGCCTTCATGTATTGGGCGGCCGTAGTCGCGACACCAGACAAGTGCTGCGCGAAATTCAACGCAAGGCGCTCGCCTGTAAGAACGGCGCGCGTCTTCCCCTCGAATCCTACGATTTTCTGACCCTTGGTAAAAGATGCCCCGTCAGACAGCGCTTCCCAGTCGCGAATCGCCGCATCGAGAAGCTCGAAAACCAGGCGGAACACCTTCATCCCGCTCAATACGCCGTCTTGCTTGGCGATCAGCCAAGCTTGGCAGCGCGAATCCGATGGGATAATCGCTTCCGTCGTCACATCGCCCTGGCCGATATCTTCAGCCAGCGCTTCATACACTAATGCCCTTAATTCCTTCATTTGAAAATACTCCGGCCCGGGTGGAAGAATGATTTTATCATGATCGGGCTTCCAGATGCGAGATACAATTCAAAGAGCCGGAATAGAGGGCAAGCGTATCGAAAAAAAGGATGAATGGTACGACATGCGTTTTTTCATGCTTCCCGTTGTGTGGCTCTCTCCGCCATGCTATGGGAAGCGGTTTTACCAGTTGTTTTTGTTTCACGCAAAGCCGCAAAAAGGGGGGGTATGACGAGTCTTCTTTGCGCCTTCGCATCTTTGCTCGGGATAAAAAAGCCGCTGGGCGAGAAATCATGACCGAAAGTGAAATAGCCAAATCGGTTGTGGACGCCTGCTACTATTTAGAGGATATATTCGCGTTCATTCGCGTTCATTCGCGGTAAAAAAACGCGGCTATTCCACGCTGTGTTTTTCGTGGTGCAAGATCCGGATGATCAACCATTGCCTAAAACAAACGCTGGTATATCCATTTCATATTATAGCGTATCACGATCAGTGGTACATCGCGCTCGGGCAAGCCTTGACTGATTTCTTCGATCTTTCGGCTATACGGATCCACCGGTTCCGGAAGCATTTCTTCCTGGAACGGAGCGAACACAATCAACGCCTCCCGCCGTTTGAGCAGCTTCTGCCTTCGCTCTTCCAGATAGGGAGGCAGCGCCGATACTGCTGGGGTACACATACGCGTGAACTTCACTAATATCAGTTCGTATCTGGCATAGAACTTCTTGTACTCTGGTGTTCCCGCCGTGAACGGACAAGCGGCATTTATAGTGATCTTTTGAATAATGGGATTCTGTATCAAATTCGATAATCCACTTAGGTCTTTTTCTTTGACGTTCAGCCTTCGGCACGAAGCGTCTTTCAAAAACTCCAAGGAGAAATCGCTAAAGGTATACGTGAAGGCCTTGATGACAGGTACTTCTACATCTGCAAAATCCCTGCCTTTGGGCTCCATTCCCGCTCTACGCAACTCTTCCAAACATTGTTCACCTCTAGTCTGTAGGGGAGCGATGGTGCCTTCCAGCAATCGCATGTACTGTTCATACACCGGCATCGACTGGCGGTAGGCCGCCACATCCGCGAGAAAACGTTCGGCGTCCTGTTTGTACTCCGCCAGGAGCCCGTCACATGCAGGAAACCGCTCGGCCGTGGAAACGGCGCGAGCGGTTTCAGTGTCTGCAAGGGGAAGAGATGATGAATCCTCCGTCGAGGTGTCTATATAAGTGAAGTCGACATCATTGCTCTTCGGAGGAAATACAAAAAAGAGCAATACCGCCAAAACTACGAGTAACGCAAGCAAAATACCGGCCAGCACTCCCGGAGATCGAAACAGGCGGCGCTCATCAAACATCTGCACAACCTCACTTTCTACTTGACGTCTAGTGTATGTGTCCAATATATTAAACGATATAAGGGGTTGTGTCAAGTTCGGCCAGTGGAGGGTGAGATAAATCCGAAACGGAAGCTCCAGAGCTGCGGACCATAAAGAGGCTCTTACTAGAGACAGGATACAGCGGGTGGTGAAAGAATTTCTCACGCAAAGGCGCTAAGGCGCAAAGGGGGGAGGATGACGAGGTTTCTTTGCGCCTTAGCGCCTTTGCGTGAGCTAAAAAAACAGGGAGAGACGGCATGACTGAAAATGAAATAGCCAAATCGGTCGTGGACGCCTGCTACTATATTCATACCAGGCTTGGACCAGGCCTGTTGGAGTCGGTCTACGAGGCCGTTTGGCGCATGAATTGGAGAACCGAGGACTACGAGTGTACCGGCAGGCTGCTGTCCCTATTATCTGGGAGGGCCAGCAATTCGAGGAAGGTTTCCGCGCCGATCTCATCGTCGAAGATACGCTCATCATTGAACTGAAGTCCGTGGAAAAAATCGCGCCGGTCCATGCCAAACAACTCCTCACCTATCTCCGTTTGACGGATAAACGGCTTGGCTTATTGGTGAATTTCGGGGCAGAGCTTATCAAGGACGGGATAAAGCGGGTGGTGAATGGATTGCAGGAGTAAGTCTCACGCAAAGGCGCAAAGGCGCAAAGGGGGGAGCATGACGAGGTTTCTTTGCGCCTTTGCGCCTTTGCGTGAGCTAAAAAAACCGGCCAATCCCTGTGCATCATCAAGACGTCACCTTACGCTGGCAAACGGAATTTTACCGGTACAGAAAGGGCAAGCCATGCGATTACGTATTGCATCCATGCTGGCTATTGGGGCGGCGGCCGGGCTTTTGGTGTTCTTGGTCTGTACACCGCATGAAGCCTTGCAAGCCGCGCAAGTTACGGCTTCGCCAGAGACGCCAGACGATACCTGGGTGACGGGCCAGGTGACGGATACCTCGGGTAAAGCGATCGAGGGCGTCTGGGTGGAACTCGCCAGTTCCGAGGGCGTGCAAGCCTCTATCCCTGTCCAGTGCGATCCTGAAGGCCGGTTCAGCATTCATGATATCGCCCCTGGGAGATATCTGTTCTATGTGTCTTGCATGCAAGACACCACCTTGTACCGGCTGCCCGCCCAAAACCGTGCCTGTACGTTGCGGGAAAACGAGCCTATCGAGAACGTAAACGTGCGCATTCCCAATCCGGAAAAGAGCGTTATCGCAGGGAATGTGAAGGACTCTATATCCGATGCCCCCGTCGAAGGCGTCCAAGTGGCGCTCGTCGGCGGCGCCAACGGGATATTCGCGAAAACCACCACCAATGCCAAAGGCGATTTTCGCTTGATTGGTCTGCCGGAGGGCAAACTCGCGTTGAGCTTCACCCACGAGGAATACCAAGAGGGCCATCTCACAGGAATGGAGCCCAGCAACAAAAAGCTGCAAGTGCATGTGATCAAACTGGGTAGTATCTCGGGGCAGGTGTGCAAGAGTTACTCCAAGAAACCTTTCGACGATTTTCATTCGTGCGTGCTGGAATTAACTCGAAACGATGGCGCGGATGGTTCAACGGGCGTACCCAAGTGTGACTTGGGGGACGGGCGTTTTCAGATCACCCATCTGGAGCCCGGCGTGGCGAAGATATCCGTCGCATCATTTGGCTATGTGACCCAGGAACTGCCGGACATCACGATAACCTCCGGCGAAGACACCGACCTGGGCATTATCTACCTGGATGGATTTGGACGCATCGAAGGTTATGTCACCATGAATGGAGTTCCGCTCAAGGACGATGCGGTAAAAGACGGAATACCTCTAGCGAAGCATGTGAAGGTCTCGATAACGCAGCTTGATCCCGATGGCAATGTCCGTAGTAAAAGAATAGCAAATCCCAACATATTAACAGATGGCTCCTTTACTATAGAGAATCTGTCTGCTGCTTTGTACCAGGTTCAAGCGGAATACACGTTCTCGGATGTTCACGTCGTTGCACAAACGACATCTGTAAACTGTATGATAGTCAATGTGCCGCCGGGAGAAACGGTGCGAGCGAACATAGACATCATGGGCTCATGTGGCATCCGGGGCACTTATACTAAAGTAAGTGATTTCTCCTATATCGTCCGAGTCTATAAAGCCGGTACAGCGCCAACCATTTGGGTAGACAATACAGAATCGGCAGGCAACGGGAATGATAATGGACTCGTCGCTAGAACATGGTGTCCCGTCGGCGAAAACCAGTACGAGATCCTGAATTTGCCTCCTGGAGAGTACGATGTGATTGGTTTCTGTAGTTGTGGACTTGGATGCACAATCCCAGGAGTTACTTATGATCCGGAACCGATTTGCCAGCGCGTGACTCTGCGGAATGGACAAATTGCTGAACTAAACTTTGATTTTTCTTTTGTATTGCCTCCAGATCAACAAATAGAAGAGCTAAAAAAGTCGGGAGCTATCCCGGCTAATTGATACGAAAAGAATTTCTCACGCAAAGGCGCTAAGGCGCAAAGGGGGGAGCATGACGAGGTTTCTTTGCGCCTTTGCGCCTTTGCGTGAGATAAAAAAGTATCGGGAGAGACGGCATGAGTAAAAAACCACGCCCAGAGGACGTGGCTTTGCTTTGGCCACTCAGAGAGTGGCTGAGTGCTTGCACCCAAAGGATGCAAGCGTGGGTTGTGTTCCGCAACACCGCTTGGTTCAGTACTTCAATTTTAGCTGTTCATCGTGACGTTCCGCTTCTTCCTGGAACTTCACGTACTTGCGGATCATTTCTTCGTTAAGCCCCACGGTATCCACGCAATATCCAGGTGCCCAGAAATGATTGCCCCAATAGGGCTTCTTTTTCAAATGCGGAAACTGCTTGAATATCCGGATCGCCGTACGCCCCTTCAAAATGCCCGCCAGATCCGATATCGACACCTTTGGCGGAACCATCACAAGCAAATGCACGTGCTCGGGCTGTACATTCAATTCGAGCACCTCGCATCCTTGCTGCCCACAGAACATTTGGATACAGGTGTAGACCTCCTTGCCCACCGGTCCCGTCAAAACCCGGTAGCGGTATTTGGGCACCCATACCATGTGATATTGGCAATACCATATCGCATGTGATAATTTGCGGAAACGACTCATTGGCATCTCCTTCCTCGGTGTTGCGGAACAACACGAGTGTAGGGGATGCCGATGGGCTCAAACAGGCTGAGCCAAAGGCCCTATGACCACGTCCAAAGGACGTGGGTTTCTAGCCCATTTTCCGCAGTAAGGCCGTCTTTTTTCTGGTTTTGAGCGTCTTTTCGGCTGTAAGTCCTTTGTTGGTCTTGCGTGCTGGTAGGATTTCCGTGTAGTGGCGAAAACCCCCTTGTTACGCGGGCCAGCGCGTGAGATCATGAGTGCCAGTTGGGAGGCTCTGGCATCGTGTTTCTCAAGCCGAATCGGAAGACCTTCGATGGCGTGACCTACGAGTATTGGTCGCTCGTGGAGTCGGTGCGCACGGCGAATGGGCCGCGCCAGCGGACGGTGGCCACCATCGGGAAGCTGCCGGGCCTGGATGAGGAAGCGCGGGTGGGCTGGGAGCACATCGGGGAGATCCTCGATGGCCGGGTGCATCAGCGGGACTTGCTCGAAGTCGAGCCGGAACCGCCGGCGTGGGCGACGGTGGACACGTCTCGGGTGCGGGTGGAACGGTTACACCGTTTCGGCGAGGTCTACTTGGGGCTGGCGTTGTGGCGGCGGCTTAAGCTGGATACGTTTTTCGACGAAGCCATGGCGCCAGGCCGCGAGGAGATCCCGTGGGGCGTAATGGCTTGTATCCTCACGTTGGCGCGGTTCTGCGCGCCGTCGTCGGAGTTGCACATCGCCGAGTCGTGGTATGGCAAGACGGCCTTGGAGGATATCCTCGACGTGGCGCCGGAGAAGGTGAATGAGGACCGTCTGTACCGGGCTCTCGACGCGCTGCTGCCCCACAAGGACGCGCTCTTCGGTCACTTCCAGAAGGTCTATGGCGAGCTGTTTGGCGCCACCTTCGACATCCTGCTCTACGACATCACGTCGACGTACTTCGAGGGGCAGGCGGGGGACAACCCTCAAGCGAAACGAGGCTACTCCCGGGACAAGCGGCCCGATTGCGTGCAGGTCTGCATTGCGCTGGTGGCCACGCCGGAGGGACTTCCCCTGGCCTACGAGGTCTTCGACGGCAACCGCAGGGACGTGACCACGGTGGAGGAGATGGTGGAGGCCATGCGCACGAAGTACGGCCACGAGCGCCGCACGTGGGTCATGGACCGCGGCATGGTGAGCGAGGACAACCTCGAGATGCTGCGCGAGGCCAAGGCGAGCTATCTCGTGGGCACGCCCAAAAGCATGCTCAAACAGTTCGAGCGTGACCTCTTGGAACAGGGTTGGGAGCAAGTGGAGCCCGAGGTGGAGGTGAAACTCCGCCCCTCGCCCGAGGACGAAGACGAGACCTTCGTGCTCTGTCGCTCGCGCGGCCGCATCGAAAAAGAACGGGCCATACGCGAGAAACAGCGCGTGAAGCTCGAGGCTGAACTCAACCGGCTCAAAGCGCGCATCGACGCCGGCACACGCGCCCTGCGCGACCGCGGCGCCGCTGAACGCCACGTGGGCCGGTGCTTCCAGAAGTACTCCCGCGCCGCCCGCTTCTTCCAAGTGGCCATCCGCGAACAAGACGACCCCAAACACAAAAGCGGCAAGCGCCTCGCCATCGCCATCACCCAAGACCCCGCCCATCGCGAATGGGCCGAACTTACCGACGGCTGCTACCTGCTGCGCACCAACCTCCAGAACCACGACCCAAAGCAACTCTGGAAAGCCTACATCGGCCTCACGCAGATCGAGGACAGCTTTCGCATCAGCAAGCACGACCTCGGCCTCAGGCCCATCTTCCATCACAGAGAACGCCGGACCCAAGCACACATCCTCGTGTGCTTCCTTGCCCTCGTGATGTGGCGGACTCTCCAGCAATGGATGGACGGCGCCGGCCTCGGCGCCGCGCCCCGAAAACTCCTCGAAGAGATGGCCGAAGTCCGTTCCTTGGACGTGGTCTTGCCTACCGGCCAAGGCACAGAGTTACGCCTGCGCACCGTCAGCAAGCCCGAGCAGCGCCTCGCGCTCCTACTCCAGAAACTCGACCTTCCCCTGCCCAATAAACCAAAGTCGATCCCAAATGTAGTGGCGAAAACCCGCCGAAATCTCCAATTTTCCTAGAAAACGCCAACCTCCTTTGCCTCAACTGCGGAAAATGGGCTAGGTCGCACTGAAAACGAGATCGCCAAATCGGTCGTGGACGCCTGTTACTATATTCACACCAGGCTTGGACCAGGCCGTGTTGGTGCATGAATTGGAGAATCGAGGACTACGAGTACACCGGCAGGCTGCTGTCCCTATTATCTGGGAGGTCCAGCAATTCGAGGAAGGTTTCCGCGCCGATCTCATCGTAGAAGATACGCTCATCATTGAACTGAAGTCCGTGGAGAAAATCGCACCGGTCCATGCCAAACAACTCCTCACCTATCTCCGTTTGACGGATAAACGGCTTGGCTTATTGGTGAATTTCGGAGAAGAGCTTATCAAGGACGGGATACAGCGGGTGGTGAATGGATTGCAGGAGGAATTTCTCACGCAAAGGCGCAAAGGCGCAAAGGGGGGAGCATGACGAGGTTTCTTTGCGCCTTTGCGGCTTTGCGTGAGAAAATTATAATATTTAAATATTAATGTTTTTGCAACAAAAGACGCTCCAGGACGGCGCTTTCTGGCTGGGGGCCATAGCGCGCACCGGCATATTGCTCATACCATGCCGCGGCGGTTTCCCGCCACGGTTCATTCACTCCATCCGCGCGCAGGCGCGCTGCGAATTGGTGCAAGGTTTCCTGTGGCGGGCGCTTGTATCCTAGGCGTTTCATCTGGGCGTCGGCATCGGCGAGGAGCCGCCGCAGATTTTCGTATGCGGGCGATACCCGGTGTCTGTGGTATCGGCGGCGCATGCGCCATCCTATTGCCGAGCCCAATACACCGAGCAATAAGATGATTCCTCCGGCCAATGGCGGGCCTTGGATGCTTCGCCAACACTGCGCACAGAGGCGCGGCAGCGTCCCAGCCAGCCATTGCCGAACACCATCAATGGAGCGGCGGAGTTGGAAACGGATGGCGTCCCAGGCATCCGAAAGGGCGCTGGATTCGGCGGCCTCGGGCAAGCCGGATGGCGGCGTGGCTTCGACGATCATCCATCCTTGCGCGGGGATCCAGGCCTCGGCCCAAGCGTGGGCGTCGCGCCTTCGGGCCACCCAAAAACCGCCGGTCTCGTTGCGTTCCGACACAACATAGCCGTTCACATACCGGCAGGGCACGCCCGACGCGCGCAGCAGCACCGTTGCGCCAGAAGCGAAATACTCGCAATGGGCCGCCGGGCGTTCGAGTAGAAAATAGGTTAGGGGGTCTTCCCCTACCGGCGCCTGGATGTTCAGGCCGTATTCAAATCCCGAACGAAAATAAGCCAGCACGGCGGCGATCTTGGCAAGGGCATCCTGCCGTCCCGCCGTGAGGCTTTGTGCCAATGCGGTAATGCGCGGATCCAGGTCCGCTGGAAGAATCGTGAGGCGCTGGCGTTCTTCCTCGGACAACGCCTCCACCGGAATCGCGCCCGCACGGATGTTCACGTGCGACGTCGGCGCGCTCTCCACGCTGGCCGATATATCCGCATCGGCATCCACCGTATCCGTCCGTACTCCGAGCCATGCCGTATCGAGGCTGGTGAAGAGGGCGTTTTCGGTCGCGATCACCGGCCATACTTCCTGCCGCGTCCACGGTCCGGACGCGCCGGGGCGCAAGGCAAAAACGTGGCCATCTGAGAGGGAAACGGGCAAATCCTCGGGCGCATTCCACGCCGGTTCGAGGGCCTGGCCCGGCGTCGAAGCGCGCCAGCGCGGCGGGTCATATAAGTCATAGGCCATGCCCCGGAGATAGCCGGGCGCATCGTCAGCGATGACGCGGACCGCCAGGGCCTCGCCGTCTTTCGTGCGCATGCCGGTCATGCTATCGAGCCGGGCATTGCGCGAAAAGCCCGCCACGCTGCTGGGCGCGGCGGGGGCATGCTGGAAGAGCCATTGGTCGATTTCCCGGCCATATACAAAGAGATACGCCCCCGCCACATACCCCAATCCAATGGCGGCGGCCAAGATGAGGCCAAGCGCGATACGCCGGATGCGCGGCGCATGCGCCTGCCGTACGCCGCTGTCGAGATAATACGCCGCGATGGTGAACGCGAAGGCGGTCGATAAGAATTGATACCAGATGGCGTCGGTATAGGGCGGCACGAAGACGCCATACCATGTGGCCAACATTGGCACCAGCGGAACGATTCGGTTGGCGGCGAACACCATGCCTATGATGGCCAGGGCCGTGAAGCTGGGTTTCGCTTCGCGGGGCGCGCCATCGGGCGCACGCAATGCGAAAGCAGCCACTTGAAGCGTGATGAAGTATTGGGCGGCGGCGTAGGAGGCTCCATAGTTAGGCATAATCGAGGCGTACGCCGTATCGCCGGGCCAGATGCGCCATTTGATGAAATACACAACTGCCAGGCCCAGTGCGGCGTATATCTGGCGGTCGCGGCTTGGGGTAAAGCGCCGGCCCATGAACGCCAGGGCCAGCGCGGCGGCCAGCGCGGCTAGTGGAAACGCCACGGCATCTCCCAGCACATACAGCGTGGCGCATTGCAGGGCGGCGAGGATGAGGGCTAATAGGGTCCGGCGTTTCATAAAGCTTCGACGCCTCCCTGCGCCACGGCGGACGGCGTGATGGAGACCACGGAATCGGCCCATTCCTCGGCATCATCCAAAGGAAGCGTGGGAGGCGCATCGCGCACGAGGATGATCTTAACGCGGCATCCCGCCTCGGCGGCGGCCCGCACCAATTCGCGCCGGGACGCGTCCCAATCGAGAAACAGGCACACGACGCTCGAAATGCGGCCCAGTTCCTCGGCCAGCGCGGGCGTGAGCGACTCGAATGGATTCGCCGGACAGGCTTCGACGCAGGCAAGTATCTCGAGGACGCTCTCGAAATGGGTAATGTGGCGGCCCGACCGGAACACATACAACTCCGGCCCCGCTGCAAACAGGTCTATCAGATATTCGCCCCGCGCCAGCGCATCGGCGATGGCCGCACATAAACTCACCGCCGCTTCGAGGCCGTCTGCTGGCTCGGGTGCGGCTGGGTGCAAACGCTCCCATATGCTATTTCGACGGGCGCGGTGGAAGGTGTCAAGCACCAAGGCCACACGGCAATAGTATTCTTCCTGGTATTCCCGGACGGCGGGGCGGGACAGGCGCGCCCAGGCGCGAAAGTCGATTTTGCGAATCGAGTCGCCCGGACGGTATTCGCGGTTGCCGATGTATTCCGGCGATTCGCCCACATGGGATGTCAGCGCGATGCCGCCGGGCTGGTAACGGGTCGAGGAAGGCACATCGACCTGGTGCAAGGGATGAAACGAAGGCAGCACCAGCAAGGGGGGCGAGTCCGCACGCGGCGCGCCCATTCGTAGCAAGCCGAAAGGGAAAGTCGTGTACCCGCGTAAAGGCGGCAGCGCATACAGCCCGCGCCGCGTGGCGTTCAGAGAAAAGAGAACTTCGGCGGTCTCACCAGCACCCAAGCGTCGGATAGGAGTGGATTCCGCCACCACGCCCAGCGTGCGCGGCAGGCCGAAATAGCCCATGGCGGCGTCATACAACGGCAGGCGCGAGCGGTTCTCGAGCGTGCAGTTCCAGTGCAAGGTTTCGCCCGCGCGGACGCGGCGCGGGATATGGCTAGTGATGCGGAGCTTTGGGCGGTAGAAGCACCCGATTACGACAGCGGCAAGCCCGATGAAAAATAGGACGAAGAGCAAGCGGTATACCGGCACCTCGATGGACGCGCTGCCGATAAACGCCGCCACCCATCCGCCGCCTACAAGGGCCTTCCCTGAATCGGTGAGCTTGAAGCGCCACCAGTAGTTGACGAGGTTTTCGAGGGTCGAGAAACGGCGTGGCGGCGCATGCAGCGCCGGAGGCTCAGCGAGGGGCTGGATGGGCGAAGGTTTTTTCATATGCGCATCACGTGGGCACGCGCACGCGCCCGAGGATCTGCGCCACCACGGCGTACTTGTCCACGCCGCCGTATTTCGCCTTCGAGGTCAGCATGAGCCGGTGCGCCAGCACGGACGGCGCAAGCCGCTGGATATCGTCGGGCAGCACGTAATCGCGCCCGGCCACGAGGGCCGCCGCCTGCGCCGCGCGAAACAGCATCAGCGAGCCGCGCGGGCTTACCCCGAGCTTGAGCGCGGGATCGGTGCGGGTCTGCTGGGCGATATCCACGATATAGCGCGCCACGCTAGGCTCGACGCGGATGGCCCTCGACGCATGCTGGATGCGCATCACATCCTCCGTGTCCATGACCGGCTCAAGGCTGTCCACGGGATGGGCCTGGGCTTGGGCGTAGAAAATGGCCGTTTCCGATTCGGCGTCTGGATAGCCCAAATCGAGCTGGATGAGGAAGCGGTCGAGCTGCGCCTCGGGCAGGGGATATGTCCCATGGAACTCGACGGGATTCTGCGTGGCGAGCACCAGGAAAGGCGCGGGCAGCATCCGGCTCACGCCTTCGACGGTAGCCTGAAGCTCGTTCATGGCCTCGAGGAGGGCCGATTGCGTGCGCGGCGAGGCGCGGTTAATCTCGTCGCTCAGGAGCACATTGCAGAAGATGGGGCCTTCCTGAAAGCGGAACGTGCCTTCGACAGGGTTGTAGATGGATGAACCCAGGATATCCGCCGGAAGCAGGTCGGGCGTGAACTGGATGCGGTTGAATTTCGCCTTGATCGAGCGTGCGAGGGCCTTGGCGAGGGTCGTCTTGCCCACGCCCGGCACGTCCTCCATCAGCACCGACCCGCCCGCCACGAGGGCCTCCACCAGCAGATTGATGGCCTCCGGCTTGCCGAGAATCACCTTGCCCAGATTGGCTTTTAACGCCTCCAATTGCCGTGGTATCGCCGTTTCACTCATGTATGGGTTTCCTCTTCAGCCAGCCGCGCCACAAGGGCGCCGCGCATGGCCTCGTATGGCGCGGCCACGCCAGTCCAGCGCTCAAACTGCAATACGGCCTGGTTCACCAGCATTTCGAGTCCGGGGATAATCGTACATCCCGCCGCCTCGGCGTCCTGCAATAATCGGGTTTTATACGGACGGTAGACCATGTCGAACACCACATGGCGCGGTTCGAGCCACTCGGCGGGGATGCAGGATTCGCCCGGATGGGGATACATGCCCATGGGCGTGCCTTGGATGATGATGTCGTGGGCCGCGAGGGCCTGGCGCAAATCCGATTCGATGCTCCCATCGAGGATCGAGGCGTCCGTCTTCGCCCGCAAGTCGTCCACCAGATCCGCCACGCGCGCAGGCGTGCGCCCGAGTATCGTCAATTGCTCGATTTGGGCCATCTCCGCACAGGCGAACGCCACGGCGCGCACGGCCCCGCCCGAACCCACGAACAAGATGCGCTGGCCATCGAGCTTCACGCCCGCCTCGGCGAACGCCCGCAACGTGCCGGGGCCATCCGTCGTCGAGCCGAGCAGGCGGCCATCCTCGTTGGTGATGGTGTTCACAGAACCGACATGCGCCGCCATAGGCTCGATGGCGTCCAGGTGTTCCATGACGGCGCGCTTGTGGGGAATCGTGACGCTCATGCCGCGAAAGCTAGGCATGGCGCGCATGCCCGCGAGGCAGTTCGCCACGTCGGTGACATGGAACGCGAGATAGACATAGTTCAATCCCGCCGCAGCGAATCCCGCATTATGCATGGCTGGCGACAGCGAATGTCCCACCGGATCGCCAATAATCGCACAAAGCCCCGTAGAAGTATCAATCACTACAACGCCCCCTAAGTCTTACACTTCACGCCACCACTCTGCGAAAACGCTTATTCCGGCGGAAACCGCACACTCAAAGCGGCAGCAAGCTGCCGCATATTCATTTACAAGAAAAGACTTAGAACGCACGTAGAGTGCGGTAGCTTGCTACCGCACCAAGTTCTCCATCATCTTGCAATCTACAGCAGACACCTTTTGGCGAAACCCTAAACCCCAAACCCAATGCCCTAAACCCTAGCCTCTCATCCCGGCGGCCACGCCATCGGGCGTCCGCCCAGGATATGCAGATGCAAATGGAATACCGTCTGGCCGCCCCATTCACCGCAATTAATGACGTAGCGGAAGCCGTTTTCGGTGATCCCTTCCTGTTTGGCCACTTTGTTCGCCGCGAGGATCAGCCGGCCCAATAGCGCCGCGTCTTCCTCCGTGGCGTCCGTGACTTTCGGGATGGGCTTGCGCGGGACGATCAACACATGCGTGGGCGCGCCAGGATTAATGTCGCGGAAGGCGTAGAACTCCTCGTCCGAGTAGACCGGCGTGGATGGGATCTCGCCCTTGATGATTTTCGTAAACAACGTTTCTTCACTCATATCATGCTCCTTGCCTATGCGCCAGCGCGCGCAGGTTTGTAGTAGTTTACAGCAACGCTTCGAGTTCTTCGACCCGGGCCTTGAAGTGCGCCATGGCGGCGTCGACAGGCTCGGGCCGTTCCATGTCCACGCCCGCATCCCGCAAGACATCCAGCGGATATTTCGACGCGCCCGCTTGTAGGAAGCGCAGGTAGGCGTCGCGTTCCGCCGCGCCGCCTTCGAGCACCTTGTCCGCCAGCGCAATGGCCGCCGACAACCCGGTGGCGTATTTATAGACATAAAAGGCGTTGAAGAAATGCGGGATGCGCAAGCCCTCGAGCGACAGCACCTCATCAATTACGAAGCGCGGACCGAAATAGGCATCGAGCAGCTTGCGGTATTCCGCGCGGATGGCCTCGAGCGTGAGCGGCTCACCCGCCTCGGCGATGGCGTGGATGTTTTTCTCGAACTCGGCGAACATGGTCTGCCGGACAATCGTGCCGCGAATCTCGTCAATTTCACGGCACAGGAGATACGCGCGCGTCTGCTTGTCCTTCGCGCGTTCGATGACATATTTGTTGAGCAACAATTCGTTGAATGTCGAGGCCACCTCGGCCAGGAAAATGGGGTAATCGTAATATTGGTACGGCTGGGCCTTGGCGCTGCAATAGGTGTGCATCGAGTGCCCCGCTTCATGGGCCAGCGTGAACATGCTGTCGATGGTGTCATCGCGGTAGTTCATGAGGATATACGGCGGGCCGCTGTAGCTGCCCGATGAAAACGCCCCGCTGCGCTTACCCTGGTTTTCATAGCGGTCCACCCAGCGCTGGCGGCCCAGGCCCGCTTCGAGGGTCTTGCAATAGGCATCGCCCAGCGGCGAAAGGGCGTCGCGCACGGTCTCCGACGCTTGCTCGTAGGAGATATGCGCACGTTTCTGCGCGACAATGGGCACGTAATTGTCATAGAAATGGATATCGCGGATTTTGAGGACTTTGCGGCGCACTTCGAGATACCGGTAAACCGTATCCAGATTCGCATGCACCGCCTCGATCAGGCTGTCATACACCGCCACGGGCACCTTGTCGGAGAACAAGGAGGCCTCGAGCGCCGAGGGGTAATTGCGCGCCCGCGCGTAATACACATCTTGCAGTACGGAGGCATTCAACGCAGCCGCGAGCGTGTTGGCATGGGCCTCATATTGCGCATAAAATTGGTTGAAGGCGGCCTTTCGCACGGCGCGGTCCGGCGATTCGAGGAAACTGCGGAACGAACCCTGCGTCAGTTCGATGCTTCGCCCGCGCTCATCCTTCACCATGCCGAACTTCATGTCGGCGTCGTTCAACTGCTCGAAGATCTGCGATGCCGAACCTGCTATCTCGCCCTGCATGGCCAGCAGGCGTTCTTCGTTTTCGGAAAGAATATGCGGCTTGTAGCGCAACAGCCTTTCGAGCATGAGCCAGTAAGGTTTAAGCTCCGCCGAATGAAGGAAGGCGTCCATTTTCTTTTTCGGGATGGCCTGGATTTCGGGGGCCATATAGCTCGAAGCTTCGCCCGCGCGCGTCGCCACATGGATATACCGCGCCAGCATGCCTTGGTATGCGCTGTCGGCCACGTTTTCCGAAGACTTCAGTTGCGCGTACGAACCGATGCGTTCCGCGAGCTTGTTGAACTTCACCTCGAAGTCGCAGCACTCGCGCAACGTCTTCGCGGACGATCCCAGCTTGCCTTTGAACGCCTCAAGGCCCGGGATCATTTTCTCGAACTTGCGGAAATCCTTCTCCCAGGCCGCGTCATCCGCGTAGAGCGGCGTCAGATCCCAGGTGTCCTCGAGCTTCACCTCTTTGCGAACCGGCGTCTTGACCGCCTTAGCCATACCGCGACTCCTTCTATGTTGTTATTGTGAGCATCACCATGCGAACACGGCAGTATAGACGATTTTGGTAAGGAGGGATCAAACAGGATGGTAAAAGGTTTTATGCGCGGACATCGAAACGGGGCACGCCCGGTTCGACTCCGAGATTAAATGAGTTATCGCCGATGCGGATATTCAAGGTCTGCGCACTGGGGAGCGATTCTCCGTTCAGGCGCGCTTGGACCGTGGCGGCGGCGTCATTCAAGCTGTTGATGTAGTTGCGCGCTTGGTCGCCCGCTTTTGTCCGCATACCTTGAAAATCGTAGGTGTATGTTTCCGTGGCGGGAGTGTCGTCTTCGAATTGCGCTTGTACTTCCTGGGCGCGTTCGCGGGCCTGTTCCTGCAATTCCTCGACGGTGGGCACGAGCTGGCGCGCTTCATACATATTGGTGTCGATGGCGCGCATAGCGGCAACGCCCGTCGAAACCGTGCCTTCTCCGAAACCCAGCTTGAGTTGTTCCACCTTGCGGGATGAACCCATAACCGCCGTATTGGCGGCATTGTCCTGCCCGTAGGACTTTGTGTCCGCCGTTCTACGATAAGACGCCTGCGTGGTCGAAACCACGGAGGTATTTGATATTTGCATGCCCATAATGCGCAGCCTGCCCAATCAGACTTTTACATTTCGCCTGCATAAATTATCCCATGTTTGAAAAAGGTTGTCAATAGCAAATGCATAAAATCAATAAATTGTAATAATTGACTTTTAGAACCAATTATACCGCGATACGGCGGCGGCGGGGCATTCGACAGCCAATGCGCCCGCGAAACCGGGGCCAGGCTCGAGATTCACCAACTGCCAGAGAGAGATTTCTTCCGGTTCATCCAAGGTTCGCAGCAATTCGCACGGTTCATCTGGCGCAAAACCGACATCAAAGCGGTCGAGCGCCATGAAGAGGCCCTCCCCATGGGCTTTTATATAGGCTTCCTTGCGGGTCCAGCAGGCGTGAAAGGCTTGGGAACGCACGCGTTGCGGCAGGCGCGCCAAGGTTTCCGATTCACGGGGCGAGAAGAAGCGGCGCGCTAGCTTGAGCACTTCGACATCCGGGCGGATTCGCTCGATATCCACGCCAAGCCGCCGTTCGCGTGCGAAGGCGAACAGGGCCATATCCGCTGAATGGGAGATGTTGAACGTAACACCACTCATGGCATGGCTTTCCGCGAGAAACGGCTTGCCACGGGCGGCATACGCAAAACGAATATCCGCCGGGGGCAATCCCGTGTAGCCGCCCAGAAGCGTGCGCAAGATCCCCCGGGCCGCCATGAAACGCGTACGGTGTTCCGGAAAATGGAAACGGCCCGCCCGCTCCTGTTCATCTTCGGAAAGCAGCGGGCGCAGAGTGTTCAGGCGTTCTTCGGGCATATCGAGCTGGGCGCGCCAGACATGCGCGGTGTCATGCACTAAGAAAGGCGGTTCTTGAGGGATTTCCCAAACCGGCGATGATTGCGGCTCTGTCATGCATCCACCTCCGGCCCGCGATGGTTTAGAAATCGGTCCAATCGGTCCAATCGGTCCAATGCTTATGATCCAGATGACTAAAGTATTACTGTTTTTCCTTATAACCCGATTTCCAGTTCAATGTCTCCACTAAACGCGCCGGTTTCCAACTCGCCTCGCGCCGCATCATACCGCCATTGTTCGGGCGTTAAGATGCGCCCATTCACCAGGACTTCGGAGGGAACAGCGTCCATGGCCACCCGGAATGCCCAGCGGCGTTCCGGCTGCCCTTCGTATGCGCCCTCGGGCGCACCGGTGCGAATACGGATACGGCCTTCAGCGGCGCAAGCGGTGACAGGCGTAAACGCGCATTGCCCGTCCAAATGGGCGAACGACACGCCATCGTCTTCATACAGCGTGAACGAGGACTCCTCCTGGCCCGGAAATACATAGAGGGTGATTTCGTCCATGGGGCGTTCCCGGCGGTATTGCATGATCGGAGCCAGCGGAATGATGCCGCCTTCCCGGACGTAAAGCCCGCCTCCCCGGTTTTCGGGCCATGTGATGTCCCGCTCGACGCCGCCCTCGAGCACCTCGCCCGTCCAGTAATCTTTCCAGCGGCCTTTGGGGAAATAGGCCTGCTTTTGGTAGGCAGCCACGAGCAAATCGCGTCCAAGGAGGTATTCATGCCGAATCGCGCGGCAGCGCTGGTCGTCGGGAAATTCGAGGGGAAGCGGCAGCATGAGCGGCACGGCGGCCTGGGTGGCGCAATAGGCCCAGCTATACAGATACGGAATCAACTGGGCGCGCAGGCGGGCGTACTCCCGGTGCATATCGAGCAGTTTCGACCCGAGCACCCAGGGCATGCGGAAAAACACGCCGCTGTTAATGTGGCTCCATGGCTGAAGATAGCCAAAATGGAGGCCCTCCTCGCATTCCGCGTCCATGCCGCTAACGGCCCAGCTATGGCCCGCGAACGCAGTATTTAGCATGGCGCATAACGCGCCAGGGCCGCCGCCGGTGTCATTAACCCAAGCGCCTGCCCAAGCTTGGAAGCCCGCCCACCCAGCGCACGTGAACACCACAGGGCGGCGGTGCGTGTATTCGGCGAAGCCTTCGTACATCTGGCGCGCATACAGAAGCGGATAGAGATTATGCATTTCGCTGTCGCGCATGCCGTTGGCATAGAGGCGGTCCGGATGCTCATCCAACTGTTCGGAGCCGTCCTGTTTAAAAAAGTCGAAGCCTTGGTCCACGAATTTCTGGAGGTGCTCGAACCACGGTTCACCGGGCTTCGTGATGGAATCCTGTAATTTTACCGGCGAGGAATGGGCATTCAGACTTTGGGCGCCTTGGAGCATAGGAGCAGGCTCGGCGTCCTTGGACGTGGGGCGGCTGTACCCAGCGCGGCGTTCTGCCTCGTAGGAGAGGTCGTACCGGTTGCAGAGCCAGAGTTCCATATGGTAGCCCATGCGTTTCACCGCATTGAAGAAGTTCGCGGGGCCGGTCCACGCCGAAGGCGGAATCGGAAAGCGTTTATTGCTCCATTGTTTCTCCACGGAGTAATCGTAATGCGTTTCCATCCAGCCGGATTCGAGGCCGAGCACGTCGCATGGGATGCCTTCCCGGCGGAACTGGAGGGCGTCGTTCACCATCTCATAATCATTCGCCTGGGCGCGGCAGATATGCCATAGGCCGAAAGACCAATCGGGCGGGAGTTTGGGCATGCCCGTAAGGAGGGCATATTTATACAGGAGCTCCTTGAATCCCCCGCCTACGAACACGTAGTAATCCACCACCCCGCGAGGATCGCGCCATGAAAAGTGGCTGGGCTCGGTGCGGCAGATGTCGAAAACCACCCGGTGGGTCGAATTGACCAGCACGGCGGCGCCATGGGTGGACATGAAGAACGGCACGGGAATGCATGATTTCGCGTTCGATACCCAACAATCCGCCGTGTGGCCGCGATGAAAAAGGCGCTCCCGCGATTGATCGCCAAAACCCACCCAGTCTTCATCCGGCGCGGCAAGAAAACGCGCCGTGGCGGCGCGCCGTCCGCTGTGGGCCTCGACTTGGCGCAAGACGGTTTGGCCTGTGATTTTGTCGGTGATTTCAAGCATACGACCGCTGTCCACGAAGCGTATGCGCACCCGGGAGGATTCCGCGCTGGCTTCATATTCATCCTCGGAGGCGTCCACGCGCACGGCAGGCGCGGCGGGCTCGGTGATGAAACCATACCGGTTCAGGCCGCTATCGAGAAAATCCTCATCCCATGTGAGCTGCACGCGCAGCACATCCTCACGCAGAAACCGAATACGGATACGTTCCCGTCCTGGCAACTCCCGCTCGAATGCGATCATGAGTTCCTCCTGTTTCATTAACGCACAATGACGGTATCCAGTAAAATGGCGCGCTCCCTGATGCGCCCTAGCGTCATTACTGTAATGCGCCTTTATCTACACATGCAATCATTTTTACGCTTTTTTGCGCCTTTTGTGGCTAATCATTTAGCCCCATAAGGCACAAAAAGCGCAACAGAAATATTCCTTTACACGCCGCGCGCATCGGGAGGCCAGATGAATTTGTGCAGTTGCAACTGGAAGCGCACGGGCAATTGATCGTCAAGAATCCACTTCACCAAGTCTTGCGGTTCAATGGAACCAAATACGGGCGAAAAGAGTACGGCGCGGCAGCGCGTTTCGAGAGCATGCGCGCGGAGCGTATCGCGGCTCCATTCGTAATCGGCTCGGCTGGCGATGACGAACTTTACCTCATCGAGCGGTGTTAAGCGGGCGATATTCGTCCAATCATTCTTCGCGCACTCGCCGCTACCCGGGCATTTCAAGTCCATGATACGGAACACGCCTTCTGGCAAGCGATCAATGGGCAGCGAGCCGCTGGTTTCGCATAAGACCGTCAAACCGCGTTCGAGAAGCGCCTGGGCAAGTGTGGCGCAATGGCGCTGGAGGAGAGGCTCGCCGCCCGTGATTTCCACGAGCGGGCACTCGAATTCCATCACGCGTTGCACCACATCGTCCACAGCCATTTGAACACCTCCATGGAAGGCATAGGCCGTATCGCACCACGCACAACGCAAATTGCAGCCCGTGAGGCGCACGAATACGCAGGGCAGGCCCGCCCAAGTGGATTCGCCTTGAATGCTGAGGAAAATCTCCGTGACGGCCAGCATGGGCAGCTTGGCGGATTCAGGCGCGGGGCCGGTCATGTCGCATAGGCCTCCTCCAGCCCACTGGATTTTGGCCCGAGCTGGCCCCATTCGTACAGCGCCAGCGCGGACGCCAGCACGGCGGCTACTTCGGAACGATACGTGGCCGCACCGAGTGAGATGGGCTTTGCGCCGTATCCTTGGGCGATATCAAGCTCCTCATCGGTCGCATCGCCTTCAGGGCCGACAATAAGCCCCGCGCGCGTTCCCCGAAGGGCTTCACCCAGTGGGGTGGGAGGCCGGTCTTGCGTGGCGAGTAACAGGCATTGCGGGCTATTCTCTTCAGCGAACTCCGCACCCAACGCTTCTGCCAGGCTCGAAGACGTGCGAAATTCCGGCAGCCAGGCGCGGCCGCATTGTTTGAGCGATTCGATGGCGAAACGTTCCAGCTTCGCGGGCAAAGCAGGCGGACGCTCCGAATGCTGGGCTTGATAGAAATGGAACCGCGCTACGCCGAGTTCGGTGGCGCGGCGGATCAGCTCTTCGACGCTTTTCTCCCGATGCAGCCAGCCTTGAAGCAGCGTCAAACGCGCGGCGGGCGGGGCCTGTACGCGCCGTTCGGTGATGGCGACACGGACCGCCTGCCGCATGGCTTCCACCGCCACTCCCCAGTATTCCATGCCTTTGCCATCGAACAACACGACGGCATCCCCTTTGCGCAGACGCACCACATGCAAGGCATGGTGGGCCTCCTGCCCCGCCAGGAGGGCTTCCGGAATGCCACTATCAAGTGGCTCAATGTAAAAGCGATGAATATGGGGCATTTCTTTTATATCTCATGGTTGGCTCAATATTCGGCCTGGCCGTAACCAAACTGATTCTTTCACCACGGGAGACACGGGGACGCGCATGCCATGCCTTTACCCTACTAAGAGCTTAGTTTTATTTTCTTGCGAAAATTTCCCGTGTAAACCAAAGTATATCAACTTGTTACGTCTTACAACCCTTGCAGGATATTTTGACGGGCTCCTCCCTGGAGCGGTGGGGCAAGCCCCACCCTACAACCATCTGTCAACATGTTGTTTCCTTGCGAAGATTCTAAATGCAAATCCAGCCACATCATATAGTTGCATATATCGGTGTTCATCAGCATCATCGGTGAAACAAAAAATACGGAACATCAAAAATACGAAGAGGGGGAACTCCGCCGTTCAGAGTTCCCCCATGGATTCTACGTTTGCAAACCTGCCATTACTGCCCGGCGGGCGCGGGCGGAACGCTGGTTTCCGGCGTAGACGCGGAAGGCGGCGCTGTCCCGGGCCGCAACTCGCCCTCTTCTTTTTGCATCTGCATATTCGCGGAGTGGGCGATAGCTTCCGCGGGGGGCTGCTGCTGCGTGAGGTCTTGAAGCATGGTTCCCGCATCGGCTGGGCCCCAGGCGGCGTCTTTCACCACGTAGAAAAACTTCGTGCCTGGGCCTTCATTCAACACCATCTGCCCATGGATCAAGACCGGCTCGTTCACCACCTTGGCTTTCTCGCCTTCCTTCATCTGCACATAGACGACATCGCGCATGGGCGGCGTAGCGCAAAAATAGCACTCGATTGGCCACGGCAGAAGCAGAAATTCCTTGGCATCGCGGAATTCATACAACGGCACCATGAAGCCTACGATGTCGATCTCGGTTTCATGCAGCTTCTTGATCTCTGGATCAAAGGTAGGGCCTGTCTTGAGTGTGCCCCGGGTCTTGCGCATGTTGTCCCATTCAATCATTATCGTGTCGCTGGCCTGGCGCTTCTGCTCGATGGCGCGCCGCCATGCCTCGGACTGCTCGCGGAGCCCGCCGCGCTGAATGGAACTATTGAACGCCACTACCGCCACAATCACAAGCACAATGCCGCCGATAGTGATTAAATCTCTACGGGTGCGCCTTCGCACGATATCATTCTCCTTTTCCTGATGGCGGGCTCAATCTTTATTCAGATCGCGCGCCACATCCGTTTGATAAGCCTGCCATGCGGGCATGATCCCCGCAAACAATCCTACCAGGGCTACGATACAAAATGATTTCATCTCTTCATTGGACAAGCCGAACGCGGTGATGTTCATCCCGAAGCGGTTGGTCATGTAAATGCCCAAAGCATACGACACCACGTTGCCGAGCAGCCAGCCCGCGCAGACACCCAGTAGTGTAACTAAAAACGCCTCAAGAATCACGGCTCCGAATATATCCAAATGCGAAGCCCCGAGGGCGCGCATCACCGCTAAATCGTGGCGGCGCTGCAATATGGACAGATACAGCCCAATCATGATGGTTAGGGCGGAAGTCACCACCACCAAATACGCCACGGCCAGCAGCACCATTTTAACGGTCTCGAGCACCGAGTTGAAGAAGGTTTGCACTTCATTCACCGGTATGGCCGCCATGGCGTTCATCGAATCATTCACTTTCTCGAAGAACGTGAACCGTAACGCGGGGCTCTTGAGGTTGATCAGGACGGCGGTCACTTCAAGGGGTTTTGCGGCGTTATCTTCATCATCCAGCGACAGCATCGAGGCGGCATGAGCTTGGGAAGACTCCGCAGCCGCTTCCCCTTCATGTTGCTCTTCTTCACCCTCATGATGCTCATGCTGGCCGTGGATTTCCCACACCGAATCTAGAGTGCTGAAAATGGCCCGGTCATTCGGCGTGCCTCCCGGTTTGAGGATGCCCACCACCGTGTAAGGTGATATGTCATGGGAATGGCCCCCAAAACCGTGGGTGCTCACCAAAGTATCTCCCACTTGTAGTCCCGTCTGTTGCGCCACGACGCTGCCTACCACGGCCTCGAAGGGCTTTTCAAAGAATCGCCCACCGGCCAACTGGAAAGGAGTGCGTTCGCGGCCTGAGATAGGGTCTACAATCCATTTGTGATGCATCAATTCAGGGACCGTTCCCACGATCCGGAAGCCTTTGTATGTGTCTCCCAAACCGATGGGAAAGGCGGCGGACACGTCTTCATCTTGTTTGAGCTGCTCGAAAAGCGAGTATGGAATATTACCCGCCACGTCTCCGATGAAATAGACGCAGCTCAGCACCAATTGGAGGCGGCTGCCTTTCGCACCCACGACGATGTCGAAGGCCTGCCCTTCCTCGGCGAAACGGCGTTCGACCTCCGCCCGAAGGCTATGTACGGCGGCGATCAGGCCCACGCCCAGCGCCACCGAGAGTATCGTCAGTGAAGTCGTCATTTTGCGGCTCCACAGGTAGTTCCATGCGATATGCCATAAGCTCATAATATCAATCCTTTTATCCCATCCGGCGGCTTCACCGGGGTAAATCCCTTACCAAACCCACGCAGTCAAAACGCCGTGGCAGCCGTTCCGCCACGTTCATGTCATGCGTCACGAGGAGCAACGTCATCTGCTCTTCGGCGCATAAGCGCAGCAGGAGGTCCATGACCTCCTTCGAGGTGCGCGGATCGAGGCTGCCCGTAGGCTCGTCGGCCAGGATGATTTTTTGCGTGTTCGCCAAGGCGCGGGCAATGGCTACCCGCTGCTGCTCGCCCACGCTCATCGTGCGGGGCTTGCTATGCATCCGGCTGGAAAGCCCCACCCGCTTGAGGAGTTCCGTGGCGCGGGGCTTCCATTCTTTCTCGGGCCGGGTGTCGCTGAACCGCATGGCCAGCAGCACGTTTTGCAGCGCCGTGAAGGGGGACAACAGGTTAAAAGTTTGAAAAACGAACCCGAGCCGTTCGCCGCGAAAGCGGTCGAGTTCGCGCTCGCTCATGCCTTGCGTTTCCGTGCCATCCACGCGGATGACGCCGCCGTCGGGCCGCAACAGCCCGGAAATGAGGTTGAGCATCGTGCTCTTGCCGCACCCGCTCGGTCCCCACAGGGCCACTTGCTCGCCAGGTTCCGCCTCGAAACGCTCGCATAAAAATTCGACTCCCGGCCCCAATACGCGCCGGCATTGTTCTAACGTAACCATATGCTATGAACTCCTATATGTATATACCCGATATAAAGAATGTACGCGCCGCCCGCGTTTTCCAACACGCACGGCTTCTCACTCTCTATTATGAAAGAAACACCTTGTACGAAAAGTATGCTTTTTAGGTTACGCATCTGGGGGGCTGTGGGCGCAAGGCGCGATTGCGCGCGAACATGGCGATACGGCCATACCGATATCCACCCCGTCCACGATAATGCGGGCGGGCGGTTCAATAACCGCCGGGGCCTCGGCGGGGCTTAGGCTTAAGAAATAAGTGAATTGGCAGGCGGGGCAGACTACGGCAGGCCTGGGCGCGCCCCAAAATATGCCCTTCATGCGCTGGCAGCCGCATCCCGGCGTATGATACGTCGGCTGCACTGCCAGAGTCAGCAGCGCCGGGACGCCATATGTAAGAAACAGCCGGACGGGCCAGCTATATCGTCTGTCCTCGTGCATCGAGATGTGTCCGATACAATGACGCACGGATGGCGCGTGAATCGCTCCACCCTATGCCCAAGAAAACATGTACCATAAAATGATACCTGAAACGCTTTCCAACTTGCCAATAGCGCTCGAAATCCGTTTCCCGCCCATGTACATGGCCGGGACGGCCATGCTACGTTTCAATAACTATTTTCTTCTAAAGAGCCTCGACCATCACTTTCGACACCAGTTTACTGAACGCGGCGGGATTGGGCGGCTGGTTGCCTTCCGCCAGCACGGCTTGGCCGTAAATCAGTTGGGCGTAATCGCCCAGGCGCGGGTCTTCACGGCTGGCGTCATAGATGGCCTGTAGTTTATCGAGCAGCGGATGGCTCGGATTCAATTCGAGAATGCGTTTCGTCGTGGGCACTTCCTGGTTCGCCGCCCGCAGAAGCTGTTCGAGCTGTGGGCTCATATCGCCTTTATCACCCACCAAACATGCCGCTGAGGTGGTCAGGCGCGAGGACAGCCGTACTTCCTTCACGTATTCATCGAGGTTATTTTTAATGCATTCGAGGAGCGAGGCGTGTGTTTCCTGCTTCTGTTTGCGCGTCTCTTCCTCCTGTTTGCGTTCTTCTTCGGAGCCTAGTTCAACGCCACCCGCACCGATGGATTGGAATTTCTTGCCCTCGAATTCGAAGACCGACTGGGTCCAGACCTCGTCCACGGGATCAGCCAGGATAAGCACTTCGTAGCCTTTCGCACGGAATGCCTCGAGATGGGGGGAATCCTCGACGGCCTTGCGCGATTCGCCCGTCATGTAATAAATAGCTTCCTGTCCTTCGCGCATGCGTGTCACATATTCGTTGAGCGAGGTGAGTTCGGAATCCGAATTGGTGGATTGGAACAGGAACAAGTCGAGCAGCTCTTTCTGGCGTTCGCGGTCCTGGAACGCGCCTTCTTTGAGGACGCGGCCAAATTCGCCCCAGAAGGTGCGGTATTTCTCGTCTTCCTGATTGCGCATGCGCTTGAGCGCATCGAGCACTTTGCCCACGAGGCCGCGCCGCATGCGCTCGATCTGGCGGTTCTGCTGGAGGATCTCGCGCGATATATTGAGCGAAAGGTCTTCCGAATCCACCACGCCTTTGATGAAGCGCAGGTATTCGGGCAGCAGGGCCTCGCAGTCGTCCATGATGAACACGCGCTTCACATAAAGCTGCACGCCACGGCTGCCTTCACGCATGAACAGGTCTAAGGGCTTTTTCGAGGGAATGAACAGAAGCAGGCGGTACATGAGCGTGCCTTCGATTGCCGCGCTGATGGTGGCGAGAGGCGCAGACCAGTCATGGGAAATATGCTTGTAAAACTCCTGGTATTCTTCCTCGGAGACTTCTTTCTCATCGCGCAGCCAAATGGCCTTCATCGAATTGAGGGTCTGGGTCTCGATCTTGATTTCTTGTTTGCCGCCCTCGACGATCTTGCCTTCCGCGTCGCGCTCGTATTCCGTGCGCTCGATATCCATGCGGATGGGATACGCGACGAAATCGGAATACTTTTTGACGATCTCGCGGATCTTCCATTCCTTGGTGTAATCAACGTCATGGGCGTCTTCTTCATCAAGCGGCTTGAGGTGCAGCGTAATGGTTGTGCCTTGTTCCGGACGCTCCACCTCTTCGAGGGTATACGAGCCTTCTCCCAAAGATTCCCACTTGGTGGCCGTGGACTCGCCCGCCCGGCGTGTCACCATGACGACGCGGTCCGCCGCCATGAAGGTGGAATAGAAGCCCACGCCGAACTGGCCAATTAACTCGGGGGGCATATCCGCGTTTTTCGCCTCGCGCAGCCGCGCCAGGAATTCCTTAGTGCCCGATTTGGCGATGGTGCCAATGAGGTTAATCACCTCGTCGCGGCTCATGCCGATGCCGTTATCGCGCACCGTGAGCGTCCGCGCCTTTTCGTCACGTTCGATGACGATTTGCAGTTCAGCACCTTCCTGGATGAGCTCCGGATGGGCGATGGCCTCGAAGCGCAGCCGATCCAAGGCGTCCGACGCATTCGAGATCAGCTCCCGCAGGAAGATATCCGTGTTTGAATAGACGGAATGGATCATCAAATGAAGGAGTTGGCGGGCTTCCGCCTGGAATTCCCGTGTCTCGACTCCAGCAGTCATGGTGTGTATCTCCTTGTTTTTCCACTTGTAGGCGCATTCCCGCGCCTTTTTCCCAACTATCCAGATGGCCAATAGGATATCAATTAGGCAAGGTGCGGCGCAATCGAAGCAGGCCCGGTTCGCCGCATTACTTCAGTTCATTGATATGCGGAATGAAGCAAGAGCTTTTTTTTAGACATGATTAACAAGATGGACAAGATTTTTTTAATGGCAATTCCTCTACAAAAAACATGCTCGCTCTTTCCATACTTTTGCTTCACATAGAAGCGATGCAATCTTTTCCAATCTTGTCAATCTTGTCAATCATGTAAATCATGTCTAAAAAAATCCTCCATCAAAGGCGGTTTACTCTGTATTCGCGGTTGCAAAAAGCATTCTGATCCTTTTGCTTCTGATGGCTAAAGTGCTACAGAAATAAAACTACCGAAAGATGCCGATACCATCCCAAAAGCTCTTTAGGCTGGCCTAGCGAAATGCTGGCGGACGGACTCGACATCCAAAGTGATCTGTTCAATGAGAGCCTCATGGGAAGGAAATTTGCGCTCGGGGCGAAGGCGTTTGTGAAATACGACCTCTATCTCGCTACCGGCGAGGCGTCCATCGAAATCGAGCAAGAATGCTTCAACGATAATATCTTCATTGCGGATGGTGGGCGCGATGCCGATATTCACCGCAGCCGTGTATTCGCCGCCATCCAGGCGCACTCGAGCCGCATACACGCCATGGGCGGGTACGGCGTTATGGTGGGGCTTGATGTTGGCCGTGGGAAATCCAAGGGTTTTGCCAATGCCGCGCCCGGTGATGACTTCTCCTACGATGGCGTATTTCCGCCCCAGAAAACGCTCTGCTTCCTCGAGTTCGCCCTGCAAGACGCGCTCGCGGATAACGGTGCTGCTGATGCGTTCGCCATGAATAAGCAGCGGCTCGATCTGCCGGACCACGAAGCCAAACCCGGGGGCTATGCGCTGTAAAAAGTCGTAATCGCCCTGCGCGCCCCGCCCAAAACGGAAATCATGCCCCACGATAAGCGCTTCCGCGCCGCAGCGTTCCCGCACGATCTCGCGTACAAACACCTCCGGCTCCATCGAAGCCACTTCGTGATTGAATGGCAGCACCAGCATGGCGTCCATGCCGGCCGCTTCGAACAGCCGCGCCTTTTTGGCGTCGCTCGTGAGCAAATTGGGCGCATGGTCCGGAGAGAAAAACTCGCGCGGGTGCGGGCTCATGGTAAGCACGCAGGCCATGCCGGAGCAGGCGCGCGCCTCGCGCACGACCTCCTGTAGAATATGCTGGTGGCCCAAATGAACGCCATCGAAGCTGCCGATGGTGAGCACGGCGTGTGGGATGCCAAGCGTTTCCCGGCGGATATCGCGTATGATGCGCATTAAGCCTCGTCTAATACGCGCTTGGGCTGAAGCCGCCCGCCCATTTTGGCTTCCGCGAGGGCGATCAGGATGCCTTGTTCATCTTTGAGCTGCACCCACCCCGTGGACACAGGGCTTGGCTCCATGAGATGGCGCACATCAAGCGTGCCGCCGCTCAGCGCCAGCCCCTTGGCGGAGCTTCGCACCACCGCCACGGGCAGCTCGAGCACATTTTCCATGGAGATAAGCCGCGAAACCACATCCGTGGGAGAAGTAAGGGCGTCCAGCGCCACGGCGTTTTCCACGCTATGGGGGCCTACGCTGGTGCGCCGCAAGCGCGCCAGCACGCCGCCGCAACCCAGCAATGCGCCCACATCGTGGCACAACGCCCGCGCATAGGTGCCGCTGGTGCAGCGCAGCACAAAATCGGCGTCTGGCGACGCATAGTGGAGCACGGAGAATTCCCGCACCGTGACGTTTCGAGGCGCGCGCTCGACCACCTCGCCTTTGCGGGCCTTTTTGTAGAGGCGCTCGCCGCCAATTTTTACCGCACTCACCATGGGTGGAATTTGCTGGATATCACCGGTGAATTGATTGCAGACCTGCTGGATAGCCGTGGCGGACAGCTCCGGCACGGGGTGTTCTTCCAAGACCACGCCATCGAGATCATACGAGTCCGTCACCACGCCCAGGCGCATGACGCCTTCATAGACCTTGTCCATGCCTATAAGAAATTCGGACAGGCGCGTGGCTGGCCCGATGCATAGGATAAGCAGACCGGTCGCAGCAGGGTCCAGCGTGCCTGTATGGCCCACGCGGCGCGTGCCCGCCGCCCGGCGCACGCGGTCCACCACGTCGTGGGAAGTAAGCCCCGCTGGCTTATCCACCAGCAAAACCCCCTTCATGGCGCTATCTCCTTGAGAGTAGTACGAATGCATGCCAAGACCGTATCCCTGGCCTCGGCTAGAGGCATTTCGAGAGTAGCGCCCGCCGCCGCTTTATGGCCGCCGCCGCCGAAACAAGCCGCTACGCGCGCCGCATCGAAATCCGGCGTGCTGCGCAAGCTGGCTTTTGTCGAGCCATTTTTATGCTTAAATAAAACTGACACTATGACTCCATCTATGTTCCGGCCATAATTGACCAAATTATTCAGATCCTCGCTTTTGGCTCCCGTCTCTTCGAGGTCCAGTTCATCCACTTCCGTATACGCCACCCGCCCGCCATCGGTAATCCGCATGCGGTCGAGCACGCGCACCATGAGGCGGAAACGCTCCGGGCTCATGCTGTCAAAAACGCGGCAGGCAATACGGGAGATATCCACGCCGTATTCCATCAATTTCGCGGCAACGCGGTGCGTGCGCGGGCTGGTGCTCGGAAAACGGAAACTGCCGGTATCGGTGGTGATCGCCACATACAGCGCCTCCGCCGAGATGGGATCAAAATCGATGCCGCAGGCTTCAAACAATTCGGCCACGACTTCACCCGTCGCCGCATAAGACGCATCACCCGCGATCAAGTCGCCATCGGGCTCCTCATCGGCGTGGTGATCAAGAACAAGCAGTTGGGAATCTGGCCCCAGCAGGGCATCCACGCTTCCCATACGGCTACGCCGTGAAGCATCCAGCAGCACCACGATTTTTTGGGTGGAGAGCGTTCCATCGGATTGCTGGATAGAGCCGGCTCCTGGAAGCCAACTATAAATAGCCGGGATAGGGTCCGCCAGCGTACAGGCCACATCCCGCTTGCCCATGGCTTCCAGCAAGCGTTTCATGGCCAGCATGCTTCCTACGGCGTCGCCATCGGGATTGATATGGCTGGTGAGCAAAAAGGATTCGCCGGCTCGGAGGATAGCGGCGATTTCCGCTAGATCACTCCTCTTCCCCATGCGGTTCCTCTCCCTCGTCTTCAGATTCATGCAGTTCCCGGATGACTTCTTCCAGATGGAACACCCGGTCGAGAGAATCATCGGCAAAGAACCGGATCTCAGGCGTATAGCGCAACCGGACCCGCTGCCCAACTTCGCGGCGGAACCACCCGGCGGCCTGCTGTAAACCGATCAGGGAGCTTTTGCGCTCCGATTCGGAACCAAACAAGCTTACATATACACTTGCCACGCGCAAATCAGGCGACATGCGGACTTCCATGACGGATACGAATCCGATCCGCGGATCTTTAGCGCCTTTCATGAGGAGCTCGGCGATTTCTTTTTTGATTTGCTCGCCTGCCCGCAACGGGCGTCCTGATTTTTTATTCAGCATGATGCTTCCACGCGGGCCGCGCATTCCGCCGCAGCCTCATTTACAAGAGTTCAATTTGGTAATCAATCACTTGCGCGCCGCTTTTATTCTCCGCGAAGCGGATAATCTCGCTCAGTTGCGCATTCACAAACCGGCTATCGTCGCCTACGACGCAAACAGCAAGTTGCGCACGGGCCCATAGGTCTTTCTCGCCGATTTCGGCCACGGAACAATTAAACCGATTATGGAGGAGCTGTTTAAGGCTGCTTACGACCCGCCGCTTTTCCTTGAGCGAACGCGAACCAGGAGCTAGAAGATCAATGCGCAGCACGCCAATGGTCATCTCCGCGCTCTCCAGGCGCACCGGCGCTATTCGAGGGTCTTAGCCACCGAGTCGAGGCGGTAGGTCTCCAGAATATCGCCTTCTTTAATATCGTCGAAATTATCGACTTTGATTCCGCACTCGAAGCCGGTCTGGATGGTCCGCGCATCGTCTTTGCCCCGGCGTAGCGTGCCAATCTTGCTGTCATGCACCACGACGCCATCGCGCACCACGCGAAGCTGCGAGCCTCTCGTGATCTCGCCATCCGTCACGTAGCAGCCAGCAATATTGCCGAAGGCGGAAGAGCGGAACACCTGCCGGATCTCGGCGTGGCCAGTGACCACATCCTTCATCTCGGGGGCGAGCATGCCTTCGAGGGCCTTTCGGATCTCCTCCAGGGCTTCATAAATGATCTGGTAGCAGCGAATATCCACGCCTTCTTGTTCGGCCAGCTTTTGGGTGCGGGTGTTGGCGGTCACATGGAAGCCTATCACCACGGCATTGCTGGCGCTGGCCAGCAGCACGTCGGATTCGTTAATGCTGCCCACGCCCGAGTGGACGACGTGGATGCTGACTTCCTCATTGCCCAGCTTGGACAAGCTCGACGAGAATACATCCACCGAACCTTGCACATCGGCTTTGAGGACTACATGCAGCTCCTGCTTCTCACCGGCACGCAATTGCTCATGGAAATTCTCGAGCGAAATGCGGCGCGTCGCCCGGTCTTGTTTCAATTTCGCCAACTCGCCGCGTTTTGCGGCGATAGCGCGCGCCACGCGCTCTTCTTCCATGACAATGAAATGATCGCCCGCATCTGGCGGATCGCTAAATCCGGTGACGACAACCGGGGTGGCGGGCCCGGCTTCTTGCACCGGTTCGCCGCGCGAATTCATCATGGTGCGCACACGGCCATACGTTTTACCGGCGATATACACATCGCCTACACGCAGCGTGCCTTCTTGCACCAGCACCCAGGCCACCGGGCCTTGCCCTCGCGAGATCTCGGATTCGATAACAGCGCCGCGCGCGCGTTTATTGGGATTCGCTTTTAATTCAAGCAGCTCCGCTTCAAGAGCGAGCAGCTCCATCAAGTCTTCCACGCCTTCGCCCAGCTTGGCGGAGATATTCTTCATAATGGTGTTGCCGCCCCATTCTTCGCTCAACAGCTCGAACTGGGTGAGTTCTTGCCGGATGCGATCTGGCTGGGCGTCAGGCTTGTCGCATTTGTTCACGGCCACCACAATAGGCACGCCAGCGGCGCGGGCGTGGTCGATGGCCTCGCGGGTTTGCGGCATGACGCCGTCATCCGCCGCTACGACCAGCACCACCACATCGGTAATTTGGGCGCCTCGGGCGCGCATTTGCGTGAAGGCCTCGTGGCCCGGGGTATCGAGAAACACGACACGCCCCGTGCTCGCTTGCACTTCGTACGCCGCGATATGCTGGGTGATGCCGCCCACTTCGCCTTCGGCTACATTCGCTTTGCGGATGCGGTCGAGCAAGGTGGTCTTGCCGTGGTCCACATGGCCCATGACGGTAATCACCGGGGCGCGGTGTTGAAGGTCTTCGGGTTTATCCGGCTCGGGAGCCAGCAGCGTTTCTTCTTCTGGAATAACGGAGCGTACTTCAGCGCCATGAGGCTCCGCTACCTTGCGGATCAACTCGATATCGAGCGCCTGATTTTTAGTGGCGAGCACATTGAGGTCCATCAGATCGAGAATGATGTCATTTACAGGCACATCCAAACGATTGGCCAGCTCCTCGACCGTTAGGGCATCTTCCACCTCGATAATAACGGGAGCCGCAACCTCTTCACCGGGCGTAGTTTGCCCCTCATCCCGACGGGTGCGGCGGCGGCGCTGCCGCATGCCTGCGGGGCCCATGGCTTGCATTTCCCGCACCACGGCGGCGGCATCGCGGCGCTTGCCTTCTTCGGCGCGCACACGGTCTGCTTTCTTGAGGCGTTTTCGAGCGGTTTTGCCCGTAGGCTTGCCGCTTCCGGCGGATTTAAGCGGGGCGTTCGCATGGGGAGATTTCTCTGTATGCCGTTCCGCGCCGCGTTCTCCGCCACGTTCCGGACTGCGTTCTCCACCACTGCGTACGGCAGGCGTACGTTCGCCGCCACGTGCGGCAGGCGTGCGTTCGCCACTGCGCGCGGCAGGCGGCGGTGGTGCGACTCCCGCTTTCGCCCGCTCGGCGGCCCGTTTTTTCTGAAGCCGTTCAGCGGCTTTCCGCTGCACTTCCGCGACGACAGCCGGATCCGGCTTGACTTTCGGCCGCGCCAAGGCAAGCTGCTTGCGGCGCTCTTCTTCTTCTTGCTGGCGCTCCGCCTCCGCCAACAATCCGGTTTCTTCTTCTTCTTGGACTTCTGGCTCCAGCTCCACCAGAGTGGCTTCCGGGGATTCAACCGGTGTGCCATCCGCACGAAGGATTTGGACAACGGGTTCGTCCCGTTCGATTGCACGGCCGATGGAAATAGAAGGCTTCGGCTCCTTCACCGGCGTTCCGGCTTCTGTGTGGGCAGGGAAAGCGGATTCTTTTGCTTTGGGCTTTTCTTTTGCCGGCAAAATTTCCGCCATATGGGCTTTTTGCACGTGTGGAATCTCTTCGGGAGCAACTTCGGCGGTTTTCGGCTCGATAGGTTCAGATAGTTCAGCTACAGGGTGAATCGTATCTTCTTTTGGAGCTTCAACGGGCGGAATCTCAACCGCCACCGGTTCCATAACCGGTGTGGATTCTTCCGCAGGCTCTATCGGTTCCGATGTTTCTTCTGGCTGCTCCGGGGGCGTTTCTTCGCTCTCGTTTGCCTTAGCTTCAGTTTCTTCGCCTTCCGGCTGCTTTTTATCCGCGTCGGCTTTGCGCTTTGCAGCGGCTTTCACCGCATTTTGCCGTAACCGTTCATTGCGTTTTTGGTCTTTTTCAATTTCTTTTTGGCGCTTTTGCCGATAGCGCTCCGCAACTTTCTCGTCCTCATCCGAATCGATGAGCAAATCACACTGTTCATCAGTGATTTTAGAATCCACGCCTTCGACTTCGAACAGCATATAGCGGAGCTTCTCGACCGCCTCCTGGGCGCTCATGTCAAGCCGCTCGGCCAAGCTGCGAACTGTCTGCATAAATACTTACTCCCCAACGGAATCGGCTGCCAACACAGAAATCATAACTATAGCATATCTTGGGTTGGATGTCACACCGGCATATCACCCATACGCAAGTCTACTCCACCTCTTCTAACATGCCGCCATTCTCATCTGAAAGATGATCTTCCGGCGCCGCATCAAAAGCAGTGTCTGGCGATGGCGTACTACCATGCCCTTCGTCCAAGGCCATATTTTCTTCAGGAGCTTCTCCGCTCAATTGTTTATCACTCTTTATATCGATATTCCATCCCATGAGCCGGGAAGCCAGCCGGGCGTTCTGGCCGCGTTTGCCGATGGCAAGCGAAAGCTGGTCATGCGGCACCACCACTAGAATCACACGATTCTCTTCGTCAATGGTGATATCGATGATATCGGCGGGATTCAGCGCGTTTCCGCACATCTCGACCGGATCATCGCTCCATCGCACAATATCGATTTTTTCGCCGCATAATTCCTCGACCACGGTCCGCACGCGGGAGCCCTTCATGCCCACGCACGCGCCCACGGCGTCCACATTCCCGTCATGAGACAGCACGGCGATTTTGGTGCGGCTGCCCGGCTCGCGTGCAATACCTTTGATCTCGATAGTCTCATCGTAAATTTCCGGCACCTCGAGCTCGAACAATGCCCGCACAAGTTCCGGCGTAGTGCGGGACAGCACGACTTGCGGGCCTCGAGGACTCTTTTCCACTTCGAGAATATAGGCCCGGATTCGGTCGCCCGGCTTAAACGTCTCTCGAGGCGACTGCTCCCGGTGGGGAAGCACCGCCTCCGCCTTGCCTATGGTTACATAAATATTACCATGGCTATTGCGCTTGACAAGGCCGGTCACCAATTCGCCCTGGCGGTTTTTAAATTCACCGAAGATCTTCTCGCGCTCGGCATCCTTCAATTTTTGAATGATGACCTGTTTTGCGGTTTGCGCGGCAATACGGCCGAAGTCTTTCGGCTCCGTAGGCACCTTGAGGCGATCTCCAAGCTGCACATCCGAGTTGAGCGCGCGCGCATCCTCGAGGTTCATCTCGACTGCCTTGTCCTCGACTTGCTCGACCACTGTTCGGATTTCGAAAACCCGGAATGCCAGCGTGTTCGGATCTACATCCACGGCGATTTCGGCGTTCGGGCTGAAGCTTTTCCTCGCTGCACTCTCGAGAGCACTGCGAATAGCCTCCAGGAGCGTTTCCCGGTCTACGCTTTTCTCCGCCTGCAACTGCTGCAGTATAATTTGAAGATTCGGGTCCACCTTTATCTCCCTGGCCATTCTATGGTTAGCGGTCCAGATTGGCTCGTTCGAGATTCTCGATATGAATCTCACAGATCGTCCCGCCGCAATCTAGGACAATCAGCCCGTCTCGAAATCCGGTCAATACGCCTTTAAACTTCTTGCGCCCCTCCACGGGCTCGACCGCCCGCACCTTGACGTTTTCGCCGATAAAGCGTTCGAAATCGGCTGGCTTCCGCAACGGCCGATCAATGCCCGGCGAACCTACTTCAAGGTAATACCGGCTTGAGATAAAATCCGCGGCGTCCAGCAACGGGCTCACCAGTTGCGCCACCGCAGTGCAATCGTTCAGCGTAAAACCGCCTTGCTTATCTATAAAAAGCCGCAACGTCGCGCGGTGCCCTTCACAGACATACGCGATCTCCACTAGCTCGTACCCTTGTTCCGCCAAATGCGGCTCAAGGGCCTCCCATGTGCGCCGCACGATCTCACTTCGTTCCACGGCGCCCTCCATATCAATAAGCGCACCCTCCGGGATGCCTCTTTTCAACGGCCTTACCAACAAAAAGAGTGGGCATCCACCCACTCCAGCGAATACTTCTCTCACTTGGAGAAGCATATTAGCATATTTTTCTTATCCTGCGCAAGGGAGCCGCCTTTTCCAAGTTGAACAACCCTCTTCCACAAGCCATAATGGCCTCTTCGCGCGGCGTCCGCGCGAAGAGGACCAAACGGAGGCGCGACCATGTCAAATCTAACTCAATCAAAGGCTTGGATGGCCTTGGCATTTCATTATTCAGAAATGGCCCCGCTCCATATGCGGGATTTATTTGCCCAGGATACCAACCGATTTGAACGCTATTCCATCCAACTTGAAGATCTCTTGCTGGATTACTCGAAAAACAGGATTAATGATAAAACGATGGCGCTGCTGATGGATTTAGCGCGCCAAGCCGGTCTCTCCGATGCCATCGAAGCCATGTTCTCCGGCCAAAAGATCAATGTGACCGAGAAGCGGGCCGTGCTGCATATCGCCCTGCGCAACCGCTCGAACCGGCCTATCCATGTCGATGGCGAGGATGTGATGCCCAAGGTGAACCGCGTCCTCGATAAAATGCGGGCGTTCTCCAACTCCGTGCGTTCAGGGGAATGGAAGGGTTTCACTGGAAAGGCCATCACGGACGTCGTGAACATCGGCATCGGCGGCTCGGATTTGGGCCCCATGATGATTACAAGCGCCTTGGCGCATTACGCCCAGCCTGGCTTGCACGCCCATTTTGTCTCGAATGTGGACGGCACACACATGGCCGAGACCCTCAAACCGTTGAATCCGGAGACCACGTTATTCATCGTGGCGTCGAAGACCTTCACGACCCAGGAAACCATGGCCAACGCCCACACGGCCCGCGATTGGTTCCTCGCGACGGCGAAGGATGCATCCGCCGTGGCGAAACACTTCGTGGCCTTGAGCACCAACGCCGAGGCGGTCAGCGAGTTCGGCATCAGCACGGACAACATGTTCGAGTTCTGGGATTGGGTGGGCGGGCGTTATTCGTCGTGGTCGGCCATCGGCCTACCCATCGCCCTTTCCATCGGCATGGACCGGTTCGATGAGTTGCTGTCGGGCGCCCACAGCATGGACGAGCATTTCCGCACCGCGCCCTTCGAGAAAAACCTGCCCGTTATTCTGGCGCTCCTCGGTGTATGGTACAACAACTTCTTCGGCGCGGAGAGCCACGCGATATTGCCGTATGACCAGTACCTCTACCGCTTCCCCGCCTATTTCCAGCAGGGCGATATGGAGAGCAACGGCAAGAGCGTCACCAAAGACGGCCAATTCGTGGACTATTCCACGGGCCCGGTCATCTGGGGCGAACCGGGCACGAACGGCCAGCATGCGTTTTACCAGCTCATCCACCAGGGCACGAAGCTCATCCCGTGCGATTTCATCGCCCCGGCACGCACGCTGAACCCCGTAGGCAAACACCACACGCTACTTTTGTCGAATTTCTTCGCCCAGACAGAGGCCCTCATGAAGGGTAAGACGGAAGCGGAAGCGCGCGCGGAACTCTCCGCGACGGGCCTCTCCTGCGAAGAACTCGGCCGCCTCGCCCGGGCCAAAACGTTCCAAGGCAACAAGCCGACCAATTCGCTCCTGTTCCGCGAGTTGACGCCCTACAGCCTGGGCATGCTCATCGCCCTGTATGAACACAAGATTTTCACGCAAGGCGTCATCTGGAACGTGAACTCGTTTGACCAGATGGGCGTGGAACTGGGCAAACAACTCGCCAAGGCCATCCTGCCGGAACTCGAAGGCGGCGAGGAAATATCCAGCCACGACGCATCGACTAATGGCTTGATCAATGCGTATAAGCGGATGAGGTAGGATTTCGGAGCTTGGAGAGATATGAGATGTTTTACGCGTTCACATCCAAGAGCATCGGCGTCCCGGATGATTGGTGGGCCATATGGAACCTTGAAATAGTTCTGTTCGGGTTTCTCATGGAGGAGGAATTCAAGCTATCCCAACTCAGCCTCGATGAACTCGGTTGCTATCTCAGCCAGCAACTAGAAAAGGAGGATTATGAGCCCTTTCTGGCCAAAGGCGACAAGCCCAAGGAGTTCTATCACGACTTGTTGTCTGGTGAGGTTGAATACATATATCAGTATCTCCAATCAGGAGAAACGCAAACAGTCAAATCGCTTCGCACCGATGTGCTCATGAACTGCTTCCTCGAGTCAAAGGCCTTTGGTGATCGTTTCAAGACACTTCAAGAATAGCTAGTGGTTTATCTCTTCCGATTCCAGTAATTGCCTGGAGTTCTGGAAATCTTGTATAGGTAGGGCAATCGCATTAAAACTCAGGTTACCATAAGGGTTTTACAGAGATAGTCGGTATCCCAGCCGGCTCGTTTTCGTTTGGTCTTTACGCCGACCTTTGTGGTCTTATCGGCTTTGAGGGCGTTCAATGCCAATCGGCGTATGGTGGCCAGGTTTTCAGCGGCATAGCCGGCCCGAATACGGCATTGGTCCTCGTCGAAGGCGACGTCGAGCACCCAGTGCAGGCAATTCTCCACTTGCCAGTGAGCGCGGATGGCCGTGGCGATTTTCTCCACATTGCCATGGGTGTTGCTGGTGATGAAGAAGCGATCTTCGATGGAGGTTTCGCCTTTGACGGTGCGGGTGGCCCGGCACATGGCCATGGCAGCCAGCTGGGGCCAGCGTTCGAGGGGGCCTAATCCTGCAATATCCTTTGTGAGCCAATACTGGCGTTTTTCCGTGCGCCCGTGGTTCTTTTCGAGGGTTTCGTAATACTGGTGGTCCATGTGGGCGAAATCCTGGGCCATTGCCTCTTTGAACTCCTGTTCCACATCCTCGGCAAGGGTTTCCTGATTGCCCTTGACCGCCAGCAAGTAGTCTGCACCGGCGTCGACAATCGTCTGGGCGATTTCCCGTTGACAGCCCATGGCGTCGATGGTAATCAGACAGCCTCGCAGTTCCAAGAGCTTGATCAATTCAGGGATAGCGGTGATTTCGTTGGACTTATCGTTCACTTTGGTCTGCCCCAAGGACAGCCCATTGCTCGTGGCCCAAGCGCTCACCACGTGGATGGCCTTCTTGCCTTGGGTTTGGTCGTGCGAGCGGCGTGCCGTCTTGCCGTCAATCGCGACAACGCCTTCCACCTGTGGCTGGAGCGCCCGGACCCAATTAATGAAACACTGCTGGAAGACCGTGGGGTTGAGCAGGGAAAAGAAGCGCCCGAAGGTATCGTGGGAAGGAATGCCATTTTCGAGTTTGAGGAATGTGCGCAGCCACTCTTCCTTGGCTCTGCCGAATTCCTCGATGTGTGTCCACCCATCGGCTCCCGCGATGACCGCGCATATGGTGATGGCGATGATGTCAATCAGGCTGTGCCGCTTCTTGCGCTCCAGACGAGGGTCATCGATCTGTCCGAAGTGAAGGAAAAACAGGTTTTGATTCGCGTCCATGGGTCCATTCTCCTTTCTGTGAGGCCATGGACGCAAGATATCATATCAATAGATTATTATCTAACTAATAATACCGAGAAAATGTACCCCTTGACTACCAAGAGAAAGAAATGGGGACAGTGCGAGGTACAAAGGACTGCAGAAAGAACTGCGGGCTTAGGTCAGGCAGCGGGGCCATATACCGGAGCATGGTCGTTTTAATGCGATTGCCCTGTGGACAGGGGCCATTGAATGCATACAGAAAGGCATGTCCCGAAAGGGCAGCCTTTTTGGGGGCAGGATTTTCATGACGGGCCGGTTTTTCGCGGATATCTCATTTTTTCTTCACCAAAATGGCCCAGTCTTTCCTGGCGCTATTTGGAGGGTTTCCCAAGTTCTGAGGCCCTGGTCCTTTCACCGAGATGCCTGGAATTAGTTCTCCACCTGTTTGCGGGTCGTACCATGAGACTTGATAGCGGCCTTTTTCGAACTTCAGTTGTACAGGTTCTTCTCCAAAGGCATAGACCACATAGACCTGCCCCGGTTTGGCCAGGCACCAGGCTTGTCCAGTTGTGATCAATTCATCATGGGGCTGCATGTCCGTGAATGGGAGGTGTTTCTGGAAGAATTCAAGGGCGATGCGCGTCTGGTCCCACATATGGTCACGCAAGCGCCAGTCTTCGCAATGGATATCGCTTTGGAAAAACCATTCGCATCCCGCTCCGCCGCCCATGAGGTTTCCCCAGAGGGCGTGTATGCGGACGTTGTCGTGGCAGGGATCATCGGCATCCGCTCGGACGCCCACGTCGGGCGGGCCAATTTCATCCAGGTAGACAAACCACGGCTTGCCCGCCTCGGCGGAACGCCGCACCCATTGGATGGTTTCCGCGTGGGTCTCATCCATGTGAGCCAGTTGAAGCGAAGGGCCGTCGATGGCCGGGTATCCCAGCAAGCTACCGTAGACTTGATCCCTTTCGCTGGGGAACGTATGAATGACAATGGGATGCTTATAGGGGTCCAGTTTGCGGATGTAGTCCGCGAAGGCTTTGC
>CAXXTH010000020.1:0-40287 GCA_963668025.2 Candidatus Hydrogenedentota bacterium | reverse complement strand
TCCACGGCCTATCTCTACGTGGACGGGGCGTTGGATGCGAGCGTCTCGATTAGTGGATATGGGGCGTTTTCGAGTGGGTCAACGGCCTTTGGATTGGGGTCGCCGTTCACGGCTGGTTCCACGGCGCGCTTTGTCGGCACGATGGATGAGGCGTTTGTGTTAAGCCGGGCGCTTTCAGTGGGCGAGATGGAGGCAATCTATCTCTCGCAGCGCGAGTTTGCAGTGTCGCTATATGCCCAGGGCGGACGCATCTAATAATGCTGAATTCTGGATAATGTCTATCAGCTTGTCCTGCCATTCTTTTTCCGTTTTTTGTTTTTGTCTTTTTCCTGGCGTGTCCGACGGATGATTTCGTTGGCATATTCCTCGGCCAGCTTACGGAATTGGTTGTAGCCATCAATGGCCTCTTGGAGGGCCTCCACCTCGTCGGTGGGAACGTAGTGCACCACGTTACGCCCGTTTTGCCATGTCTGATGGTTGTAGTGGGGCCGGCCGGCCATCGCGCAGATCTTGCCGCGTTCCATCCGCTCGATGGCCGCCATCTTTTCTAACAGCCGCTGGATTTTGCTTGTTTGTTTCATGGCAATATGATATAGGAATATATATAAAAAGTCCAGCGTTTAGGAAGCGCGTCAAAATAACTTGACTATTTTTTCGCATTCAACGCAATTTTCATGGCGATAGGAATTACCGCTTCCTTTCCGAGTGGTGGGAGAAAATCGGTAAGTTATTTTGACGCGACTCCTTAACTCAGGAGATAAAGCCGTGGGCAATGAGCATCATCCCGTTCCGAGACAGCGCGGCATCATGGAATACTTGGAGGAAATCCCCGATCCGCGTGTCCGCCGCAGGCGGTTCCATAAGCTGGCCGATATTCTGGTTATCGGACTTTGTTCGATGTTGACCGGCGGCGAGGGATTCAACGACATGGCGTTGTTTGGAAGGATCAAACGAGACTGGCTCAAGACCTTTCTCGAGTTGCCTCACGGCATCCCGTCGCACGATACCTTCAACCGGGTTTTCTCCGCCATCGACCCCGATTGTTTTATGGACTGTTTTGTGCGCTGGGTCCAAAGGATTTGCCCGGCACTGCAGGGGGAAGTCGTTGCCATCGATGGAAAGGCGTTGCGCCGAGCCTTGGATGACGGCGATTCAATCCCGTATATTGTCAGCGCCTGGGCTTCGCAAAACGGGCTGGCCTTGGGACAGGTTAAGGTGGACGATAAGTCCAATGAAATCACCGCCATCCCCGAACTGTTGCGGGCGTTGGCCCTTCAAGGCTGCATCGTGACCATTGACGCCATGGGATGCCAGAAAGACATCGCCGCCCAGATCATCGAGAAGAAAGCTGATTATGTCCTAGCCCTCAAAGGCAACCATGCTACGGTTCACCAAGAGGTCCAGGATTTCTTTGCCGACGCTGTTTTGCCCTGCGCTTCCGAACCCGCCACTACCGTTGCCCCCAACACCATGGCCTGCTCCAAAACGCTCGAAAAAGACCATGGGCGCATGGAAACGCGCCGCTACTGGCAATCCACCGACATTGACTGGGTGGCATTTGCGAAATAGCGTGGTTTGCGAACGCGCGGACGGTGCGGGCACACGCGGAGCGGTTTTCGCCTGTGGCAATGGGATTACGCCTCCGCTACGGGTGCAATAAATCATGCAGGAGGTTCGCGTGTAGGACCCTTGCGGCCCGAATGGGCATGGTTTGCCCTTGATTCGGGCCATCATTGCTTGTGCGGATTCGATGTGATCTATGCGGCGCGGGGCTGTCCGAGGAGCGAGCGCATGCGTTCTGCCTGGCCGGCTTCGAGCCATCCCAGGGCCATGCCGAGCATGACGAGGAGGGCTAATCCGGTGCGGGCGCGCATCTTTTTCATACCGCGGATGTAGTGGCGCTCGAATCCGTATGCGCCGTCGAGTCGGCTGTTGACTCGCTCGATGGCGGTGCGGTGTTTGTATTCGCGGCGCCAGGATTTGGCGCTGCGGGGCAGGGGGGTAAAGATGCGCCGGTCGATAGCGATGGGCACGCGGACAATCCGTCCGTGTTCGGGCTGGCATCCTTGGTTGCAGAGGTCTTGCTGGGTACAGGCGCTCCCGCGCGCCTTGGCTGGGCAACGGTATTTCAAGGTTCCCCGATCTTGCTCGAATCCTTGGTAGGCCATGGAATCATAGTTGTCGCGTTCGTTTGGGGCGCCGTTACGACACCGGCAGAGGACTTCACCTCGTTCGGTATGGAAGATCGTGTCTACCCGTTCGGGATATAAAGGGCGGGGCCGTTCCGGTTCTTCTTTCCAGGTCGCCCGGATGTCCACGATGGGCCGGATTTCATGTTCCTCGAAGAGGCCCTTGTTGTTGGCTTCGGAATCATAGCCCTTGTCGGCGCTGAGGTACTCGGCGCGTTGGACGAGTTCGGGGTGGCGCGCGTCGAGAGCCGCCACGAGGGGCAGCAGAAAGGGCGAGTCGTTGGCGCTGGCTTTCGTGACCGCGTAGCCCAGCGGCAATTCGTATTTCGTGTCCACGATGAGGTGCAGCTTGTAGCCGAACCACCGTTTGACCTTCTCCCAGGGCGTGCCGTCCTTGTGAACGCCCTTGTAGGTTTTCGTGCCCCAGTCTGCGTCGCGGTCGCGCCGCCCGTCCGGCTCTTCGTTTTCCAGGACCGCGTCTTTGCGCGGAGGCTTGGCGTGGGTTTGGATGGCTTTCGAGTCTACGGCCAGACGCACCCCGAGATCCGGCAAGCGTTCCATCAGCCGGACGATGAGCGCGTCGAACATCCGGTCCACTTCTTTCCAGTGGCGCAGTAATCTGGCGAAGAACCGCGTGTACACCCATTCGGGCGGGACCGCCTTGGCGCCCCGCAACACGTCGAATCCGCACAACTGGCGCAATTGCCCGTTTCGGGCTAGTTCGCGGCGCAGGCTTTCGACGCCGTCGTGCTGGAAGACGATCCCCGCCAGTATGCTGTTCCACATCGCGCGGATAGGATAATCGTCGCGCCGCCCCTTGCGTTCGGCTTCCATCGCCCGCATCAAATCTTCATCCGGCAGCGCCGCCAGCAACAGGTTCAGCCGATCCAGATCCGACGCCGCGTCGACCTGGTTCCACGAGAACAACCCCATTTGGTGTATAATGGCCATCGCAAACGTCTCCTTGGTGTGTGCGTGGTTATGTGGTCAACTATACTACAATCACACACGGGAGACGTTACGCCTTTTCCCGCTCGCCGAGGGCATTTGGGGTGATTTTTCACAAAAAATCCTTATTCATGCCCCCGCCAAGCCCCTTTCCCCGCATTCTCCGGGGTAGGCGCCAATTCCGCCGCTTTGTAAACCCTTGTCAATACGGATTTTCTTTATTTCGCAAATGCATCACTGGGTGGCAGACAAAAAGCGGTGGAAGGGCTTGCGCAGCATCGGCATGGTCGAGTCGATCCGCTGCGTCAAAGGCAAAAACACCATCGAACGCCGCTATTTCCTCACCAGCCTTCCTCGTGATATTGAGGCCTTCGCAAAAGCCGTGCGGGGCCACTGGGGTGTCGAAAACCAGCTCCATTGGTCTCTCGACGTGACCTTCCGGGAAGACCAAAGCCGCGCCCGGACCAAAAACGCCGCACAGAATCTGGCCACGCTGCGCCGAATCGCACTCAACCTCATCAAGAGGAACACGGAAGAGAATATTTCGCAACGACAAAAAAGGATATTCGCCGCACTTGATATGCCGTTTCTCCAGCAATTATTGGGATTTTAGATGCGTCTGCCCTGGGGGTTCCTCACGGTCCCCCCCCTCTCACACCACCGGGCATACCTGCTCGGTACCACGGCGGTTTCGGTCATTTTTGAACGTTTCGTACCGTTGAACCGGGTCTATCAGTTTTTGTTTCGCGAACCATTGTTTGTCCATGGCGTGTTGCGCGGGAGGACTCCCCGCTTTGCGCCACCAGCCCTTCCCGGACCCTGCGAGTATCCACGCCTGAAATTGCGGCACGCCTAGTTTTCTAAGGAAGTCCGCTATGGTTTTCGTGCGCTTGAGGCGTTTGAGGATGACGCAGCGCAGTTTGCGCCGCATCCATTCCCCGAGGCGTTCCAGATGGCCCTTTGCTTCGGCAAACCGATAGTAGGTTATCCAGCCGCTCAGGAAGCTGTTGAGCTCCTCAATCATCTGGCGCACTTTGGCGTCGCCGCGGTTGCGTCGCGTGATGTCGCGGATGCGGTCTTTCGCCCGGTCGAGGCTCTTGGGCGCGATGCCCAATCGCCCCCCACCCAGCAAGCGATAACCCAAAAATTTCCGCTCTCCCACGAACGCCACCGCGCTCTTCTCGCGGTTCACGCGTAGTTTCAGTTTCCCCTCAAGGAACTGCGTGACCGATGTCAGGACACGTTCTCCCGCGCGTATCGTCTGCACGTAAATGTTGCAGTCGTCCGCATAGCGGCAAAAACGATGCCCTCGTTTCTCCAACTCCTTGTCCAGGTCGTCCAAGAGCAGGTTGGCCAGCAGCGGCGATAGAGGACCGCCTTGCGGGGTCCCTTCGTATCGTTCGATGCATACGCCGTTCTGCATCATGCCCACTTCAAGAAACCGGCGGATGAGTCGGAGTACGCGTTTGTCTGACACGTGCCGCGCCACGCGCGCCATCAGGATGTCGTGGTTGACCCGGTCGAAGAATTTTTCCAGGTCCATGTCCACAACAATGCAGCGGCCTTCGCTTACGTACGTGCTGGCTTGCCGCAGCGCCTGATGTGCATTGTGCCTTGGACGAAATCCATAACTGCTTTCCGAGAAGGCCGGGTCTAGAAGCGGTTCGAGAGCCTGCAAGAGCGCTTGTTGCACGACTCGGTCCACCACCGTCGGAATGCCCAGTTGCCGCATCCCCCCGCCCGGCTTGGGGATTTGCACTCCCAACACCGGTTGGGGACGGTAGCGCCCTGCCGTCAGTTCCTCTTGCAGTCCCCGCCAGTGTTCCGGAAACCAACGCTTCAGGTCGCGTACGCTCATGACGTCCGCACCCGCCGCGCCTTTGTTCCGTTGCACCCGGCGTACCGCTTCCGTCAGGTTCGCAAGACTCGCGACCCGTTCCATCAAGTCTTGCGTCAAGGCTCGCCTCTTGTTCGCCGCCGGGGATAGTTGCCGCGCCTCGAACGCATCCGATTCGGTTCCGCCTTCTCCGATTGCGCCGTGGCAAGCCGACTCCAGTGGGAACTCCATCTGGCAACCTGCTACTTCCTGCCGCTCCCTATCCCACGAGACGTTCAATGCTGCTCCTTGAATGATCGATTCGGCCCTTCCCCTTGCGGGTATTATGGCCTCGGCTGACTCCTGCCCACCCCTCGCGACATGTTGCCATCCCGCTAGTCTGGCTCTTCCAGACAGATGAACAGGTCTCCCAAGGTAAGACGCGCCTCTTTCCGCCGGGCCTCGCCGGATTTACCAAGGTGTGTCCGAATGGTTATTGGGCGTCGCCATCCATTGCTGGCTTGCCCCGCCACCCCGGCCTTCTATCCGGTTTCTGTGCGTCGAGTCCGACTTTTGCCTCCTGCTTCCTCCAGACCCCGCCTCGCGGCGACGCCCTTGCTCTTGGCTAGCAATTCCCACCATCAGGGCTTGCAGGGGACTTACACCCCTTAGATCCGCGCCATGCTTGGCACACAAAACCGGCCGCCCTCGCCCTTGTTTGGCGATGGCGGCCGTGTACTCGCTTTCGTCTCTCGACGTGTTTAGCTGCGTGACTGGCGAATTCCAGCGGCTAACGTCATACCTACCAAGGCAATCAATCCCATGAGCGAGGCCACGGGAAGGTCGCCGCTCGGGGCATACGGCGGCGCTTCACCGAAATCGGGCACACTCTCGCCCCCTTCGATGATGATGTCATCCACTACCGCGATGGCGTCATAAGACTGTAAATACAGGCTGCCGACGGTGGTGGACCAATTGCCCCAAGGATAGGTGCCAACAAGAGTGAAATTGGACGCGCGCGCCGTGCCACTCGTGGCGTCGTCATCGTAGGCCACATAAACCTTGACGGTATTACCTGTAGCATCTACTTCAGCTTTGATCGTGGCGGCGGTAGTGCCTCCCAAAATAGCGGTGGCATCGCTGCCAAGGCCTACGCCGCAATCCATGATAGCTATTTCGGCTTGGTTTGGCTCCTGCAGCCAGGCCACGGTCCCATCGCCACCGCATACGCCTGCGGGATACAAGCAATAGCCATCGCCTAGCACTTGGAATGCGAACACCCAGTTCCAGCCCAATGTGCGGTTAAATTCCTCAAGATTATGTACGGTAAACTCGGCGGTGAAACTGCCACTTCCGATAAGCTGGCCAAAATCCAGCCGGGTATCGCCAGCGCCTAGACGGCACATGCTGCCATCAAAGGTCACATCCGCCGTGCCGCCTGCAATGGCAACTCCCGAGCCTGCGAGACTTGAACCACTCCCATCATCGCCATCGAACGAGAGATAAAGCGTTCCCGCGCCCGCCGTCGTTGATGCAAGAAGCCCACACAATAATGCAGCGAATAGCCAATTCTTCATAATCCGTCCTCCTGCGTTATACCCTGGTTTCTCCATCTAACTCCACTCCAGTCATATAGTTTTTATGACTCATTATTTTTAATTTTAGCGTAAATAGTGCATTTGCACCTCTCTGATCCTAATATCGGTGTCTTCAAAGATAAGATCCCCATTCATTCAAAAAAACACATGGGAAACGAAGAAAATTCTAGCTTCTGTTTTTTTTCTAAATTCAATCGCGAAGAGCCCTTTAACAAGGAGTCGTTCCTTTGCCATATGGCGAGGGCGGTAGTCGGGCGGAGATGTTTTTCCATCCTTGCGATATATCATTATTTGGAACCGGCGAGATAACATATGGGCATAATCACCAAGGGTGGGTATTTTCCCGGGGCAAGAAAAAGAAACTCCCCGATAGACTCCCCATGCCGCCATACAGTTTAATACAGGAAATAGAGCGATATGGTGTTTGCTAGAAAGAATGCTTGGGCTGCATCCGTAGTGGGAGGCATGCGCGTACAGAACAAGGGCCGGAACAACCGGAGTGTTTGGCCTTGGGAACAAACACATCCGTTGGCGGGTGGGCAGTAGCCGCATATGGGCTGTATCAGGAAAGGCGGTGTAGTATGTGTACAGTAATGAAGGAAGCGCCGCGCCTGCAATGGGAGGCATTCGTTCTAGACCATATCGATATCGCATATGATGTGGCGTACAAACTCGTACATGACTCGAACAGGGCGGAAGCGTTGGTCGAAAAAACCCTCGAAGCCATATGGGCCAATCCGGATGCGCTCATTCAAGCGCGCCACCCCAAGGCCAAGCTGCTCGCTATTCTGCGAAACTCATTTATCGCGCACCAACCCCGCGCGCGCGCCTAGCGCAATCCATCCAGTACGTTATAATGGTCACGAATCTTCCATAGGCGAGTGGAGGGTGTTCTTGGGAACCGAAAGCGCCACGTGCGTGCCCTTGCCCGGAACGCTATCGAGTTCGAGCACGCCGCCAAGCAAATCCGCCCGCTCTTGAATGCTGTATAAACCAAACCCATCACCGCAGCCTGACTGGATGGTGGTGGTGTCGAATCCCCTGCCTTCATCCGAAACGGCGAGCTGGATACAATCGTCTAGCTCCCAAACTTGGATGGCGGCGGAATTCGTTCCGGCGTGTTTGACGACATTAAACAATAGCTCTTGTACGGCCCGGTATAGGAACACCGCCATGGATTCCTCCTGGACATCGAGGCCCGGCGTGATATCGAGCTGCACCTCCAGGCCATATTTCTCTTTCATTTGCCGCTTGAGCCATTCGAGCGCCGGGGTGATTCCATGCGTGGCAAGGGCGGGAGAAACCAATTCATGTGACAAGTCCCGGCAGATCCGGGCCGAATCATCCAGCAATCTCCCCAATTCCTCGAATTCTTTATCCAGTTTTTTGCCGCCTCGCACCCGGCGCATCAATACCGCTAGGCGGATTCTCGCACCGGTCACGAGTTGCTGGAGGTCATCATGAAGGATCCCGGCCAACCGTTTGCGCTCCCGCTCTTCGGTCTCCGAAAGCTGTTGCGCCAGCACCTGGAGCTGCCGGGTTCGGCGCATTAGGTCTTCATTAGCCTGGCGGAGATTGGCTTGTGCCAAGGTTTGCTGGGTGACATCTTCCATGCTCAACACCAAAAACTGCACACCATTGGCTTCATCCCGGATAGGCGTGAGCGCCCAATCCCAATAGGTGACGCCTCGTTCGAGATTGTTTGGATAAAGGAATGGTTTGGCCCAAGCCCGATAGGCCTGGCCTGTTTCCACGACTTTTCTGAATATGCGTTCATTTTCTACTTCAGGATACAGTTCGAAATGATGCCGCCCGATAAAATCAACGGCCTTTCTGGCGTCCGCTCGGGCATAGGCGTCATTGACCCGGATAAAGGAAAAATCACGGCTCAAGAACGCAAGGGGCGTGATCGTGTGTTCGAAGAATGCTTCAAGGATGCGTGCATTTTCCCGCAATGTGTGTTCGGCCAGAGTCCGGCGCTCGATTTCGCCTGCCAATTGCCGCACCATGTTTTCCAGGTCCGCCGTCCGCTCGCACACCATGTCCTCAAGAGACTGATTGAGTCTCTTGAGTTTTTGTTCGGATTCGATCTCTTGCGTGACATCGCGGATCGTGATGATGGCGCATAGGAGCTGGCCGTCCTTTCCATATACCGGCGCTCCGCCATAGCTGCCGATAAACGCTTGGCCTGTCCCGTTCTTGGCCACACGCACGCGATAATCCGCGAAACGCTCGCCTTGCAGCGCCTTTGTTATGGGCCATTCATCCGGCGGCAACGCGCGGCTGGATTCATCTTGGAACAGCCATTCCGCGGCAATATCATCCAGGTCTGGCAAGGCTTCGCCGGCATTCTCGCACCCATGCAGCGCGAGGGAAGCCGGATTGTGATAAATATAGCGCCCGGACGGATCCGTAATTGCCAGGGCTTCGGCCATGTTATCGAGTATTGCTTGAGTCTGTGCGGCGGTTTTCTCCAATTCGGCATGGGCAAGGCGCAATAAATGGGTGGTCTGTTCATGCTTGGTGACATCCGCCGCCATGCCAACCACCCGCTCAAGCTGGCCGTCTTTGTTAAAAAAGCCCTGGGCGGTTTCTTCCAGAAAGACGACCATGCCGTTCCCGCGGACTACCCGGAAGGTCGTTGTATAGGTATCATTACCGGGCGTCAATGATTGGATAATGTTCGAGAACCGTTCCCGGTCGCTGGGGTGTATTTTTTTCAGAAAGCCCGTCCAGGTGTCCCGAGTGATCGCATCGCCGGACAGGCCTAAAATGGCCGCGCATTCTTCCGTCCGAAACACCTCATCGGTTAGAGTCCGCCACTCGAAAGCATAGCTTTTGCCCACCTGCATGGATTGGCGGAGACGCTGTTCATTTTCGCGAATCGCCCTTTCCGCTGCTTTCCGACCGGTCACATCGCGCAAAATGACTTGTATCGAACGCCCATCCGGGCCATCAAATGGCGCGGCGGCCACCTCGACATCCCGCTCCGCACCGTCCAGCCGCACAATACGCTCTTCGATAAGAGGGATGGGCCTTCCGCCCAACAGCAATTGAATGCGTTCCAGGATGGCGGGTTTATTATCGTGGTGGAAAAGCTCGAAAGGCGATCTCCCTAATAAATCCTGGATATCTTTTGCGCCGAACAAGACAACGGCTGCCGGGTTGGCAAAAGTAATGCGGTTATCATGGTTGACCAAAACCGCATCCGGGGAAAGCTCGACCAGCACACGATAGCGTTCTTCGCTCTGCCTGCGGGATTCTTCAAGGCGCGCATGGGCCATGCGCATCCTAAGCGTGATCACGCCAAAGGCGAGATCACAGGCTAAATCATTCAGGATCTGCATATCTTCATCGGTAAAAGCGTCCCGCTCCCTCGAAAAAATGGTCATGGAACCGAAGACATGGCCTTCCGATTGAAGGGGAAGAGCGAGTGAAGAAGCATATCCATGACTGCATGCTTCGTCGCGCCACGGCTCGAACAAGGGATCTGAAATCATATCCCTGCACATGCTGGGTTTTCCGGTGCGGATGGCGGAACCCGTTGGACCTTGGCCGCGTTCCGAATCGCTCCAGGTGATTTGGAGGGTTTCGAGGTATCCCGAGGGGAAGCCATAATGGGCGGCGGGCCGGACGACTTTGTTTTCACTATCTTCCGCAAAGCCGATCCAGACCATGGCGTAACCGCAGTCTTCCGCAATTACCCGGCAGACATCCTGCAAATATTGCTGTTCATTCGTGGCGCGCATCATGGCATGATTGCTATGTGTGTGGGCTTGGAAGGTCCGGTTAAGCTGATGAAGCTCCTTAATCTCCCGCTTGCGGTCCGTGATGTCCCGCGATATGCCCACGAGGCCAATCACCTGGCCCGAGGCATCCCGGTAGGCGTTTCTTTCCGTAAGCATCGTCCGCATTTCACCGTGAATGGGCAATTGCTCTTCCACTACGGAGCCGCTGCCCGTGGAAAGAACGTGTTGTTCAATCTCCCGGATATGCTGGGCCAAGCAAGGTTCATAGAAAGCTTCGGCGGATTTTCCAAGGATCTCCGCAGCCGGTTTGCCCATGGCGCGCAAAGCCGAAGAGTTCAGCATGACATAACGCTCCTGGATATCCTTTACGAAAATGAGGTCGGATATGCTTTCGATGACCGTCTGCAAGAGTTCATGGGCGCGCTGTATCGCCAACTCCGCCTGCCGCAATGCCGTGATGTCTTGGATAGCCACGGCGCACCCGGCGACCGCGCCAGCGGCGTCGAAAACCGGCGCGGCATTATTGATGATGAAGGCATGGGTTCCATCGAAGCGCTCGATTTCGAGCATTTGATTCAACGCCGCCTCACCAAACAGCACCGCCCGCGCGGAAGCCCATTCCTCCGGCTGCAATGTTTTTCCGGAGTCTTGCCACCATGCCGTGTATTTTTTATATTCATGTATGGATTCAACCGGCTGCGTCCCGCCCCATATTCTTGTGAACTCCGCGTTATGCCGGATTTGGCCTCCTTTGTTGTCGAGAATGGCCACCCCAATGGGAAGCGCTTCCATCGCCGCATTTAAGCTGATCTTTTCGGCTTGCGCACGGGTGCGCGCTTCCAGGTGCTGCATGGCCATAGACATGGCCGCGCCTAACTGCCGGAGGGTATCTTCGTCTTCGCTCGTAAACTCACGGCCGCCCGTTTTGCCGCTAGCGAATACGCCGCCAGCCGGACAGTTATCCGCTCCCAGAAAGCGCGCTCCGAGCATGCCATGCACGGCAAAGGGCCACTTGCCGAAATCTATACCGGCTGGCCTGGCGCGCCATTCGGACTCCTCCAAGCGGATAAAGCCGTCTGCTTGATTCATATCGAGGAGCGAGCTATCGGCCTCCAAGTGGTATTCTTGCACACGTGAATGAGCCGCTTCTTCTAGGCCTGCGGACACCGCCACGATGGACAGCCGCCCCGGGCCCAGCTCATACCCGCAAAATCCCACCGATGCATCCAACAACTGGCGGGCCGCGTCCGCTGCTTGTATGAACAGTTCATCCCGGTTACTTGCGGACCATATATTGTTGGAGGCGTCCGCAAGGCGGTGGAATATCTTCATTCGCCGCTCTAGGATAACCTGCCGGGTGATATCCATGGCGGTTACAAGAACGCCTGCTATTTCATGGGTATCGTTTTCTATTGGAGCGTAACTTAAATTAAAGTACGTTTCTTCCGCATAACCATGGCGGGGGATAAGCAATAGCTGCTTCTCCAAGTGGGCTGCTTGCCCTTCATGGAAGGCCTCGCGCCACAGGCGCGGATCGATAAGCCCATTTTCTTGCATGCTGGCGCAGCTCGCCAGGCCGAGTGAATCGGCACGGTTTTCTCCCAAAAGAACGCCAAAGGCGTCATTGTAGATGGGAATCCCCTCTTCACCCCAAAGAATGAGCATCGGGCATTTGCTGTTGGCAAGCAGGCTCACGCATGTGCGCAAGCTGCTTGGCCATGCATCGGCAGGCCCCACTGGCGTCTGGGACCAATCTTTGGCGCCGATTTGCCCGCCCATCGCCCCGCCCCTGGGCGCATCGGTTTTATTGGGCCGAGAGCCGCCATATGCCCCGTTCATACTGGCCTCCCCTATATCGTTTGCGCATTCATTTCATGCAACTGACGGCCATTCTAGCATCAAATTCAACGCTTGAATAGTTCATATATCCATGAGCCGCGCCAGAGCCGCGCTTGGCGGGCCATGAACGGACCCATCGGGAATTTCCCGGGGGCAGATAACACGAAATGACCGGTACCTGATACAAGGAACATGCGTGATAATAGCTCCCAACGTTACAGGGCGCGCTCTCACCTCACATGCGAAGAAATGTGAATCGTTTGCCACACACCACGCCTCGGCTGCACATATTGGACAAGAGGAGTCATCCACGCAATGAGCGATATTCTTGTAGTAAGCAATACTTCCGCACACCGGAGGACGTGGAAGTATCTATTCAGCGGATATGGGCATCAAGTGCATGTCATAGCCGATTTGCAAGGCCTGGAAGAACTGGAAAATCCCCCGAAAGCGCCTTTTTTCATTATTGTTGATGCGGAAGGACGGAACGGAGCAGAAGAAGGCCACTCTCTCGTCAGCAACATGAGGGCATTATACGCCAATTCAATCATCATTGCGGTGATCGGCTGGGGCCAATTGCGCACCGGCCTCATCGAAGCAGGAGCGGATGGATGCATATCGCGTCCCGTAGACGCCACGCTGGTGCTTAAATTAATCTCCAATACGGCGTATTCGGAGCAGCTCCATATGCAGCGGCCCATACGCCATGCATATCAGCCTGGAGGGCATGTGTCATGATTTTCAACTGGCCATTTCCTGGACGCCAGGAGAACAATTCCTGCGCCCAGTTTCTGATAGGGGGCGTGCGGACACCTATTCGCCGTTGAGCATGTGCATGCCCCCGTTTATACCAGATGCGCCAGCCGTGTTGGGGCGCAGCTTATCCCTTCTGGACGCTCCACTCGACGGCCCGCTTGGCAAGCTGCCTGCTGGATTCCATATTGAGCTTCGTCTTGAGTCCATCACGATAACTCTCAATCGTTTTCGGACTGAGATTAAGCTGGCCGGCGATTTCCTTGATGCTGAATCCTTGGCCAATCAATTCAAATACCTGAAGCTCCCGATCTGATAAAGTATCCATGGGATCGGGGGGGGCGGACTCTTGCCGCGCGGGAATGCGCTGGAGCATCTCATCCATCATTTCTTCACTCAGGAAGATTTTCCCCGCAAGGATTTTTCGAACGCCTTCTAGCAATCGTTCCGGAGGTTCATTTTTGGAGACATACCCAGAGGCCCCGGCGCGGATGGCGCGTTCCGCATATAGAGATTCTTCATACATGGAAGAAACAAGGACACGAACTTGAGGAAAACGGATTTTCATCTGCCGTATCAGATCAAGGCCGCTGCCTTCTTTTAACTTTAGGTCTACGATAGCGATGTCTGGTTGTGCGCCCTGCATAATATTCAGGGCCTCATCCATATCACTCGCCTCGCCGCACACCTCCAGATCCGCATGGGCGCGCATCAAATCCACAATACCCCGGCGCACGACAGGATGATCATCCACAATAAACACGCGGCTGCGGTTGCCAGATGCGGGGGCGCTTCTCTTATAAGCCATTCGCACTGCTCCTTCACCTTGGGCCATCATGCATGGCGCGCGTTGCTCCATCCGCCATTTTTTGCACCTAGTATCTTCTGAAATCCTGGTTTTTTCAAATGCCTTGGAATGCATAGAATGCATAACGCCGCGTAGCCGCAACAAAACAGCCATCTTTTAAACCGCGAATGGACGCGAATGAACGCCAATAAATTTTTCCCGATGGTTTTACTCCCGTAGCATGGGCGTCTCGCCCATGTGATGAGTAAGACTCAAACAAAACGCCATGTAAAGAACCGAGATATGCAACTATATGATTTGACTGGATTTGCATCTAGAATCCTCGCAAGAAAACAACATTTTGACGGTTAGTAGCACGGGCTCACCTGCTTGGTGAAGTTGAAAATGATCGTCTACATCGAGTTGTAAGGATATCAAGAATGATACAACAATCTTATCCGGTGATTTGAGGAATTCCCCTCTATCAACCGATAAGGAATAGGTGAAAGCGATTCTGACGCCATACGCACTAAATGCGGGCGCTTATAAGGTGATTTCATCGCCGAGGCCAAATGAGGGGCCTATCTCTCCGTGCTTTTTCCACCCCTCAAACGGCTTTCCGAAGGAAAGGCTTGATTCCCGCATATAGGCCACGTTATAACCGGTTTGTTGTTTTGGAAAGGCCTGGCGCGGGCGCTGCCCATAACCCAATGGAACGCCATGAATCTTGCGATTTTTACACCCGTTAAACTATCACAAAGAAGCTACTGGCGTCTGTGGGCGAAAAACTTCTTGTCTTTTCTCGTAGAAGCTGGCGCGTAAGGTGCTGATTAATTGAAGGAGCGAAACATATGCCATGCAGCATCGAGCAGATTCGGCGGGATGTAGAGGCTCTAGCCCTTCCGCATGGGCGCTCCGTAGGTTCTGAAGGCCATGCAGCGGCGCGGCAGTATCTTATAACACGCATTGAAAACCTGGGAATGGATTTCTATGCTGGCGCGGGCTTCGAATGGCCCTACCAAGAATCCGGCCAGCCATTCACGAATATCCTCGCCCGAGTGCCCGGCGGCGTGGACGGCCAGCCTCCGCTTCTCCTGGCGGCTCATTACGACACCTGCGGCCCTTTCCCCGGCGCGGATGATAATGCGGCGGCCCTTGCCATTCTCCTGGCCGCAGGCGAACAATTGCGCGGGCATGCGCTCACCCGGCCCGTCGTACTCGCTTTTTTCGATGCGGAAGAACCTCCCTATTACCTCACGCCTTCCATGGGCTCTATCCATTTCTATCAAGAGCAGCGCCTTGAAGCCATTCATGGCGCTATCGTACTTGATTTATGCGGCCATGATCTGGCCATCACGGACATGGAGGATTTGCTCTTCATAACGGGAATGGAAAGCGATCCCGCCCTGGAGCATGCCGTGCGCGCTTGTGAGCCCGGTGAAGAGCTACGCATCATCCCCACCCTGAACCGATATGTGGGCGATCTGAGCGACCATCACGTTTTTCGCATCCATCAACAGCCCTATTTATTTTTATCTTGTGGCCGGTGGGAGCATTACCATCAGCCCTCCGACACGCCTGAAAAACTCAATTATGGGAAAACCGCCGCCATTGCGGGCCTTGTATGCGCGCTTACGGCGGATCTGGCGGAACGCCGCCTAGAAGGGCCTTTCGAGAGTACGGATCCGGTGGAGGCTGAATTGTACTTTCTGCGCAAAGCGGCAGGGCCCTTGCTCGATATGCTGGGCTTCAATCCCAAAACGCGGGCGGATTTGGATTTCCTGGTGAAAACCATGATCGTTCAATTGGGATTAGCGCCAGAATAATATCGGGGAAAAACCGCCGCCAGCATGCTTTCACCCCATACTCAGGCGTTCCACGCCTTCCCGGCCAGAGAAAATCGATTCAATCATTTTGACTGGAAGCACGCATCCAGGTATGCTGTGCCCCCAATCCAAAGGATCAATTGCAGGCGTCTTTTATGTTAAAGACGGCCTTGAAAATGCATATGCCTGCTGGAAGCCAATGTGGTGAACGGCGCGCCTCCGGCAAGATGAGCTTCGCGACAGAACGGTCAAACGGTTTAAATGAAAGACGATACAACTCCGCCATCATCTAGCGCAGATGAATCGAACACCCTGGATAACGGCATTTTACTACCTGGCGCCGAGGGAGCGCACGGCACGGCGCTCTCCCCGCATGCGGCTTTACGCTTGCGCATTCCTTGGTGGATTACGCTGGCGATGGGAGGCCTTTTCCTCCTGGCATTAGGAGTGGAATGGTTTTTTGATTCCGGCCAATGGCCGCCTACGCCTATGGATCCCATATTGAACGCCACGGCTCGGCCGTGGACCCATCTGGCCATTGCATTGCCTGTCATGGCATGGAGCGCCGGATTTTTCTGGGTGTCCTTTTCGCGCATCCCGCGTACGGGCTTCATTGATCCGTGGATGTTCACCAATGCCTCCGCGCTGTTGTTGTATGTAGCAGGTTTGTTTGGGGCATTGATGCCTTGGATGGCTGGGCATCCCGCGCAGCCCCCCGCCTTCCTTTTCTTTCCTGGCGAAGCCATTGCCATCACCGCCATCGTAATGCTGGCGAAGCGTTGCATGGCGCGCGCGGAACTACAGGCGGATATGGGGGTGCGGGAATTAGAGGCCTTGATGCCGGAAACCGCTCTTGTTGTGCAGCGCTGCACGGGCGGTACGGGATGGCAAGCAGTATCGGCGCCTATCGCGCACATTACTCCCGGAAGCATACTCCTCGTGCAGCCAGGCGGAACAACGCCCGCGGATGGTGTTGTTTGCCAAGGAGCGGGCGTAGTGGATGAATCCGCTTTGGCCGGCGCCAGCGCATTGGTTGATAAACTGCCCGGAAGCGCCGTCTTCGCGGGAAGCCTCAACAATGAAGGCAAATTCCTTCTCAAAGCGGAACGCATTGGCGGCGATACGCTCTTGGCCCACATGATTGAAGCGGCGCGGGCCGCCCAGAATAGCCACATGGGCTTGGCCCGCCGCTCGGATATCGTATTGCAGGCCGTGCTCGCCATCGGGCTGCTCACCGCGCTTGTTTCCGCGGCCGTTTGGGGCATGCATTCCAGCCCTAGCAGTTGCTGCATGGCCGTCCTCGCGGTTTCGAGCGTGCTGGCGGCCTTGGCTCCGGGCATGTTGAATCGCGCCAATCCTTTAGCGGTGCGGTCCGCATGCGGCCGCGCGGCCCGCGCGGGCATATTGGTCCGCACAGCCCAGGCATTCGAGCACATGACCCGTGTGGAAACCCTCATAACAGATAAAACAGGCATCCTCACGGAACCAGAACCAGCCGTAGTGTCTATCGTGAACTCGAAAGCCTTCCAACAAACCGAGCTCATTCGTATTGCGGCAAGCCTCGAACAAGGCATTGACCATCCCATCGCCCATGCATTGGCCGCTCTTGCCCAAGAGCGTTCCATTTCCCTTTCTCCCGCCTCCGAGATTTGCTACACCCCCGGATGGGGCGTATGCGGCCTAGTCGAAGGCAAGCATGTCGCGCTCGGGGGGCGCAAGCTCTTGGACACGCTGCATGTCCCAATCGACCATGTCGAGGAGCAAGCAGGCCGCCTGCGCGACAATGCGGAAACCTTGATTTTTCTGGCCCTTGACGGGCGTTTCGCCGCCCTTATCGGCATAGAAAACGCCATTCTGCCATATGCGCATGACGCCTTGCGCCGCATCGAGGAAGAAGGCGTGCAATTAATTTTAGCTACTGGCGACCATCCTGAAACCGCCCAAGCCGTAGCCCAGCGCCTTCATATCCACGATGTTAAGGCCTCATTTGAGCCTGGCGGCAAAACCGCCGCCATCGAAAGCGTCTTGCAGGAAACGGAATACGCGGCCGTTGCAGGCGACGCCCGAGTGGATGCGGCTATCCTCAAACGAGTTCCGGCGTCCATCAGCATGACATGGCGTCCAGACGCTTCGAGCGAGACCGCCTTCACCTTGGTGCGGGGCGACATCGAAGGCATCGCCCGCGCCCTCACGTTGAGCAGCACCATGATAGAAACCATGAAACGGATACAGACTTTCTCCATTTGTTACCATATTATCGCCATTCCAGTGGCCGCAGGCGCGCTTTATGCCCTTTTGGGCTTTCTAGCGCCGCCTTTTACTTTTGCGCTTCTATCCGCGTGCGCCACTCTGGCCACGGCGCGGCAGGCCGTGCGGCTGGCCACACTGCCTCTGTAAGTGTGGTTTTGGCTGTTTCACGGTTTACAGCCATATAAAGGCTGGACCAGCATCTCATTTTCGCAGCGGTGTGCGCCATAAAAGAAGAAGCGCTTTGAAATAGGGTGAGGTTTTCGTTGTGAGCGGCTCCAATCCAAATGTGCGCCATCCCGGTTTCGGTGTGCTTGGAATGTCTTGCGCTTTCCGATCAGCCTGCTCAAGCGGGCTAAGGGGACGTACGGATAGTGAAAGAAACAGCAGGCCATCTTGAAGCGTTCAACAGGTGATACGAACCTTTTTATCGGGGAAGGCGCTCGGTGTATATACTTATTGTCGAAATCTAGTTTCCTTGCATGGATTTTCTGTGTAAATCAATATACATCAACTTGTTAGAGACCAGATTTCCACCACGAAGAGCACGAAGAACACGAAGTAAAACGATATCAATCCTAGATTTTCATCTGTGTCATCTGCGCCATCTGTGGAAAATCTTCGTGCTCTTCGTTTCTTCGTGGTGCAAAATCCGAATCTTTGGTTGCGGCTATGCTGCTGTATGTTCATATACAAAAGAAAAGCGGTTTTCCCTGCAAAATGCATTAATGCTCTTTTGGTGGCGCACAGCCTATTTTCGTGAAAAGGTTGAAGGGCTGGCGGAATCCAGCTAGAGTGAATGGCCTGTATAATCCAGACGATGCTTGGGGATGGCCAACAACCATGAAACACGCAGAGGTATAGACCAATGTCGGCACATGTCCTCTCACTTGATGGATGCTGGGAATTGGCGGGACACGACCCTGCTGAGCCGCAGCGAAGCCATGCGCTGCCATGCGAAGTTCCTGGGCATGTCCATTTGGATTTACTGCGTGAAGGCATCATTCCGGAGCCTTTTTGGCGTGACAACGCGGAACAGTGCCAATGGGTCGAGCATTGGGAATGGCGGTATAGCCGCTTGTTCCATTTGCCCGATCACTTCCCGAGGAACTGGGCCATCCTGGAATTCGAAGGGCTCGACACCTTTGCCCGGATTCGCTTGAATGGCCATCTCCTCGGAGAGACGGCCAACATGTTCATCCCGCATTGGTTCGAGGTGGGCGAATACCTGCGTCCGGGCGCCAATGTGCTCGAAGTCGCCTTCACCCCTCCCGCCCAGGCCCTGGCGGATAAACCGAAAGACGGCTATTTTTCTTGTTTCAGCATGGACCGCGTGTATGCGCGTAAAATGCAATGCACTTATGGCTGGGATTGGGTCCATCGATTCGTCAGTGCGGGCATATGGCGCTCCGTGCGCCTGTCCGCTTACGAGGATGCGCGCCTGTCGGATGTGTATGTCACGACCCGCGCCATCGAGCCCGATGCGGCGCAGATCGAGATCACCGTATCCATCGAGCGGCGCACCAAAGAATCCATATGGGCGCTGTTGGAAGTGCAAAGCCCAGACGGCCAGAAAATCAGCAGCCGGATGCTCGATATCAAAGAAGATGAACACCGTATCGGCATCCGCATTCCCTCGCCGCAACTGTGGTGGCCCAATGGACATGGCGGCCAGCCGTTGTATACTTGCAGTGTGGCGCTCGAAGTGGACGGCGGATTCCAAGTAGACCACAAGCAGCTCCATTTCGGCATCCGCACCGTCGAGCTGGAAGAGCATTCCGAGGAAGCAGACGGCGGCTTCGTATTTCGCATTAATGGGCGGCCCATTTTCGCCAAAGGCGGCAATTGGGTTCCCGCTGATCCCTTCCCCTCACGCATCAGCGCCATGCAGTATGAGCGCTTGCTTGGCCTGGCCCGGGACGCCCACGTGAACATGCTGCGCGCCTGGGGCGGCGGTATTTACGAGCCGGAAGCGTTCTGGAATGCCTGCGACCGCATGGGGATCTTGATCACGCAGGACTTCCTCCTGGCATGTGCGCAATATCCCGAGCACGACGCGGCGTTCATGGAATCCTTGCGGCGTGAATTCGCGGCCGCCATCCGCATGCTGCGTAATCATCCCAGCCTCGCATTGTGGTGCGGCGATAATGAATTAGGCATGAATGACAATCCGGAAGACTCCTACTGGGGCAAACGCGTGTCCACGGAGATTAGCGGGCCGCTTTGCCGCGCGATGGATCCTTCACGTCCCTACCGCCTCACCAGCCCGTATGGAGGCCATCCTAACAATTCCCCCACGCAAGGCGACTGCCATGTGTCCGCCTGGTATGATCCGGAGTTTCTCACCTCGGATATGGCGGATTACCGCGAGCGCATTTCCGCGAAATGGGGGCGCTTTGCAAGCGAATACGCCCTGTGCGGCGCGCCGCCGCTCCGTTCGCTGCTCAAATTCATGCCGCCTGAAGACATCGTGGACCCGGAAGGCCGCATGTGGGAATACCACACGAAAAATAATCCGTACAGCGGCATCGATATGACCCATTTCCGTTTACTACAACGTACGGCGGAACTGCTTTATGGCCCCACGGATGATCCCCGCATCCAAGTCCGGGGCATGGAATATGTCCAATGTGAATGGAGCAGGCTTGTGGCCGAGGCCTTGCGCCGCCGGGCCTATCATTGCAGCGGCGTGCTGTTTTGGATGTACAATGATTGCTGGCCCGCGAGCGGATGGAGCATGGTGGACTACTATGGCTTTCCGAAGGCGGGCTATTACGGCATGAAACGTGGATTCCAGCCGGTCATCGCGGCTATCGAGCCCATCGAAAAACGCCTGCGCATCTGGATTTGCAATGACACCCCTCACGCCCAGCATTGCCTGCTGTCCCTGTGTTTTCAGCCTTGGGCGGGCGACCCCGCCTGGCGGCGTGATGAACTCCACGTCATTCCCCCGCATACATCCGCAGCCGTGTCCGAAATCGAACGGTCTAGCCTCGGCCCGAATGGCGTCTTCGCATGTGATTTGAAGTCAGACGCGAACACGGACCGCGCCCTCTTCTATGAAGGCATGCCGCGCGACATGGCCCCGCCTTCGGCGCTGCTTCATGTCGAACAAACAAATCATGGCGACCATGGGGAAGTGCGCATCAAGACCAATTATTATGCCCGAGTGGTGACGCTTGACGCCGATTTGGTGTTTTCAGACAATTATTTCGACCTCATGCCCGGCGAGGAACGCGTCATTGCATGGCAATGCCTCGATGGCCATTTCGAGGGAGAAGTGACGGTAAGCGCATGGAATGGCAGCGCCGTTCCGTAATCGTTTACAGCGGTGAAGAATAGCGGCGCCCCAGGGTCAGGCGTTGAGGTGATGCGGGTTAGACGGGGGGTGGCGAGGCCGACAGGCGACAGGAGGGGCAGCGGCTGTGCGTAAAGCCGGTGAATGGATGGGCGAGACGTGTAGGGCGGCGGCGCAACCGGGAACGCGCGGGCGCCCTATGCGGAACTGAAGCGGATCTGGATGGCCTCGGTGCAGAGGGCGTCATATTGTTCGCGGGACAGGGTGGCGTTGCGCAGGGCTTCGAGGAGGCGATGGGCAAGGTTTCTGGCGGAGCCAAAGCCTTTTGGAAAGTGGGCGGCCAGAAGGCTGCCATCCTCCAGGAGTTGCATGAGCAGATGGGCTATCTGCATCAAGAGGTAGTAGATCTTGCTGGCCTGTTCGTTTTGGGTATAGGCGTGTTCGAGGTTGTAGCCGCCGTTTTTCTGCACGTTGAATGCTTCATTTTCAATCTTCCAGCGTAAGCGTCCTCCTTCATTGGCCAAGGCGGCCGCATTGTGCGCGGATACGGGCACGTTGGTCACCCATTTGAACTTGGTTTTCTTCATCATGCCTTCTGCGTCCGGGCGGGTGTCCACGCATTCGAGCACGGACAGGATGTGTTCACGCCGCTCGGAATCGCGGTAGGGGATGTCGTTGACCCAGCGAAACTGCTGGTGGATTTCCTTCTTGTTGCCGCAACGCCACGTAAGCTGGTTTTCGGGCGTCGCGGCCGCGAGGCTCTCGAATTCTTCGTTCACGGTGGCCAATTGGCCGTCCGTGAGCGTAATCATGAACTTCCAGCCATATTGCTGGCACAGCCGAAACACCGGTCCCGTGGCGTACAGGCCGTCCATCGCCAACAGCAGCGGCAAGCGGGGGAATCGGGCATGCAGGCGTGGGGCCAGCCGGTAGAAGGCTTTGGTCTCGCAATCCTGCTTGCGTTGTTGCTCGCTTTTCGCCAGGTCTTTCTCTGGATTCTCAATGAACTCCGTCATGAGCGAAAAGACCCACCCGTTTGGCGTGACGATCTTGGACTCCAGCACGGGATGGTAGTAGGTGATCTTGCCGCTCTTGTGCTTGCGCGTGAGGCAATGGGCGCAGTGGCGATGATCATAACTGCGTGTCCCCGTGGCGTCGATGGCCGCCACGTAGTAGCGCCCGAACAGGCGGTGGGGGTACAACACCTTCTTGTCGATGAGCGTCTGCGTCATGCCGGAAACGAGTTCCTGGACCGCCTCGAACGGCAAACCGCGAAATACCCCGTTCATCGTATCGCCATGCGGCACGCTGTCCACGTCAAACAAGACCTTGTACAGATGGACCATGAACGTCGTGTACAACTGCAGGCGGACTTGCCGGCGCGCCCCGAGCCGGCATGCGAACATCAGCACTCCCAAGAACACCAGCGACGCGACACTGTAGTCCACGTCGCCGGCTTGCTCGGGTTTGCGGGGATCGGGCAAGCCCGCAAAGCGCTTGCGCACCGGGCCAAAGAAGTGGGTGAACGTCCTCAAGAAGGCCCGGATGATTTCCGGATGCTCTTCTTGCGGGTTTGCAGGAACTGCCGTTGGGCCGCGCCCATGGCCTCGACGAGCTTCTTGAGCTTTTTCCATTCCTCAATCCATTGCGCCACTTCGCGGCGCAATTCACGGGGGCACGTGGAGGGTGCGGGTCTTCCCGCCCTCCTTCCACGTCAGCAGGGCCGTTTCATGGATCGGCCCTTCCTGGACGCACCGGCAGCGCGGGTTCCCGCAGCGGCTGCGGGTGATGGTGAGCGTGGCGGGAAGAAAGGGCCCCAGACGCGCCAGGCGCGCCAGGACCTTGCGTCCCGCCGAGTTCGTGACAGGTTTCCCTTCCATGTACGGAAGTATATATACTTCCGTACCAGAAGTCAACAAAAAAAAGCGCCGATGCGAAGAAAAAAACTCCCCGCACCGGCGCATCCTCAACTCATTCAACTGCTTCTACGCGAAAAAAAAAAGCGGTTCTTCACCGCTGTTCAATGACCGGCCTATTCGGCGAAAGGGAAGCTACGACAAAGACGATAAGCTGTGCGATGGCAAGAGAAAAAGCGTGTCCACCTCGCCCAAAAAAGGTAGAAACTCCAGGCATGGGCGGGACGCCCATGCTACGAAAAGAACCAGGAGTTCCCCCAAGAAATGGGGGTTTATAACCGCAATTAATTGTATTGAATAGAGTTACCCGTCTATAGAAGTGTCTTTGTCGAATTTTGGGGGATCTTTCGTTTAATTGAAACGGTCTCCTTGGTGCGTCAGAATCTTGGTGTCAAAAGCCCCAACTCCAACGCAATCAAGGAGGACCGCCGATGAATGCTACCAGAGTTGCTCGAAACTTGCGAGTTCGCATAGGGCGATTTTCGGGGGATCTCTCGAAAGGCCTTTGTGTAGCGGCCCAACGCTTCGTTTCCCAGATGGTGTACGGCATTCAGGCTTCCGAATCGGTGCTGCTCACGGAGATAGGACGAACCCTGGAGGAGGATATTCCCCTGCGCAAAACGCACAACCGCCTATCGAGGAATTTGCAACGGCCCGAGCTGGAGAAAACTATCCAGGAAAACGTACTGCGCATGGCCGCGAGCCGGGTGGGACAGGACACGCTGCTCATCATTGACCCTTCGGACCTTTCCAAGAAGTACGCCAAAAAGATGGAGTATCTGGCCACGGTGCATGACGGCAGCGCGCACGATTTGGCCCAGGGGTATTGGACGCTTCACATCGCCGGGTGCGGGGTGGATTCCGATGGCATCATTCCCTTGTATCAGCGGTTATGGTCCGCCGATGCGCCGGGCTTTACCAGCGAGAATGACGAGATTTTGCGCGGGATAGATGCGGTGGCGGGGACCGCATCCACCTGTTTGATGCCTTGCTGGACCGCCAGCTACGGTTTCTTTTCCGCTTGGTGGGCAACCGGAATGTGCTTCACAAAGGACAGTTGATGCTGGCCGAGAAAGCCGCGAACCATTGCCCCATGATGCACTCCCAAACCATAGCGCGCATCGAAGATGGAGAAGAGAAGGTGTACACCTTGCGTTTTGGATATTGCGGAGTCCGCCTACCCGAACGTGCAGAACCCCTGTATTTACTGGTAATTCACGGCTTTGGGGCCAAACCCCTCCTGCTGCTGACCAATGAGCCTCTGTCCAAAAGCTACAAATGCCTATGGCGCATGGTCCGCGCCTACCTCAAACGATGGAGTATCGAAGAAACCATTCGCTACGCCAAGACCTGCTATGACCTCGAGAACGTCCGGGTGCTGAACTACCAAGGCCTGCAAAACTTAATGCTGCTGGTGTTGGCCGCGATGTATTTCGCGGCCTTCGTGCTCGACAACGATTCCCGCTTACGGGTGATGGCTGGTTTTGTAGAAAAGGCCGCCAAACGCCTCTTCGGCATCCCTGATTTCAAGTACTACGCCCTTGCCGACGGATTACGAGCGCTCCTGACCCGATGCCCAGGCGCCCCTGTGACGCCCAAACAACTCTCCAAATCGTCCCAGATGACCCTGTTCGCTTTCAATTCCCCATGAAAGCAGTTTCCTCTGTATATTCTGGGGGAACTCCTGGCCTAGGGCCTGCGTCAAAAAAGTGGGTTTTCATCCGGTTCTTTGTTCCCAATACTCCTCGAAGCGATTGGATTGAATAAGGCATCGCAACGCCGTAATGGCATTTGCGCCACGGACGGTCCATTCCATACCGGAGTGCTTCATACGCTGGCCAACGACCGTCCTGCACGCCGCTTCAATGACTCCCGAGCCAACGAATAGTCCCTTGGCAAAAAAATCGTTGTAGCGCATGCGTTCTTTGTTCGTCTCAAAATAGCCGATGGCGGTAACGGCTTCTTTGGCATCCGGCCCATTGTTTGGCAACAGCACGGCGGCTTCTTCCACGATGGTTTCGATCTTTCCCTCATCCAGATCGTCCCACCATTTGCCCTTGTACAAGGCCAAACGTTTTTCGTCGCGTCCAAACAACAATTTGCACAGGTTCCCGAGATGCTCGCGCGCGTGATACAAGTCGACTACGTGGATGGCGGCGTGAAAATGGGTTTGTACGATGTTTCGTATCCATTCGGCCCCATCGGTGAGGCATACGACGCGTTTGGCCCTGAACAATCCGCGGCGGACGGCCTCGGCGTAGATGCGCCATTGAAACTGTTCGGACGTCTCGATGGCGCCCACGAAACTGGCGGAGCCCCTATCCCGGATGGGGCGGCCTTTTTCGTTGAAGGCGGTTTGAGAAAAAACGCATCCGATTTTCACCTCGCGGGTTTTGGGCTTGCCGTTTTGATATTTTCCCTTGCGGCCTTCGAGCGCCTCGGGCACCATGGGAACGCCGCTGCCGTCGAACTCGATGTAAAGGGTCTCGATAGTTTTGGCGGCATCGGGAGGCGGCGGTTCCTGGAATCGGATACGGTCCCGTTCTTGCGCGAACCAGTGGGCGGCTTGCTGGCCGGTCTGTTCCGCGATACGCTCACAGTCCTTGCGGCTGATCACGAGTCCGGCGGCTGCTTTCAGTTGTTGCGACACCCTTTTGAATGGGGCGTCGCTGGCGAAATCCGCCACGAGACGCCGCACGCCCGGCGAATAGCGCGTGTTGGCGACATCGAGCTCCTCGTCGCCGGGATACCGCCATTTGCCGCACCGGGGGCACCGGTAGGCGGTGCGCGTAAAGCGGATCTTGCCCAAAAGAGTGACGATGGTTTTTGTCTTCAGGCCACGGCTTTTCATTACCGCCATGCATGAGCAACGCGCTTTTTCCCCGCGCCGGCCCACGCCCACCTTTCTTAAAAAGGCATCGAGCGCCTTGGCCCCTCCCATGAGGGCCGCGCCGCGCAGGGCTTGTTCCAATGCTTCGAGATCCGTTCCCGCCGCGCGTTTTGCCGCGTTGAAAATCCGCGTTACTTCGGCGTCTTTTTCGATGGCGGCTTGCGTTTTTTTTTGAGGGCGTCTTGTTCGGCGCTCTGCATCCGTTCCAGTTCGCCCAGTTCTTGGGCCACCGACTCGAATTGTCTGCATACATCCCGGAAACGTTTATAGTTTTCCTCATCCTGACGCGCGCGGTTCAATTCTTGCTCGCCGCAAATGCGTTCGCTCACGGTCTTATTGTTTTTCTTGCTTGTCCATAAGTAATAGGGTCCGCGTAACTCTCGCGTTTTTTTCCCGTCCTTGATAGAGGGAAACCATTGTTCATTGAGGGATCCTTTTCTCAAGGTTCGTATTTCGCCCAATTGATCGAGCAAGTCCAAGCGTTTTTCTTCCAGCGTGCGTTTATTGGCCATGATTGGTTCTCCTCTCTATTTATTGTAGTAATCTTACTACATACATCGGGCCAAAAAAAGGGGGGGGGAAACGAAAACCCACTTTTTTGACGCAGGCCCAGCGTGTCCAGCGGTGAAGAACCGCTTTTTTTTCGCGTAGAAGCAGTTGAATGAGTTGAGGATGCGCCGGTGCGGGGAGTTTTTTCTTCGCATCGGCGCTTTTTTTTGTTGACTTCTGGTACGGAAGTATATATACTTCCGTACATGGAAGGGAAACCTGTCACGAACTCGGCGGGACGCAAGGTCCAGGCGCGCCTGGCGCGTCTGGGGCCCTTTCTTCCCGCCACGCTCACCATCACCCGCAGCCGCTGCGGGAACCCGCGCTGCCGGTGCGTCCAGGAAGGGCCGATCCATGAAACGGCCCTGCTGACGTGGAAGGAGGGCGGGAAGACCCGCACCCTCCACGTGCCCCGTGAATTGCGCCGCGAAGTGGCGCAATGGATTGAGGAATGGAAAAAGCTCAAGAAGCTCGTCGAGGCCATGGGCGCGGCCCAACGGCAGTTCCTGCAAACCCGCAAGAAGAGCATCCGGAAATCATCCGGGCCTTCTTGAGGACGTTCACCCACTTCTTTGGCCCGGTGCGCAAGCGCTTTGCGGGCTTGCCCGATCCCCGCAAACCCGAGCAAGCCGGCGACGTGGACTACAGTGTCGCGTCGCTGGTGTTCTTGGGAGTGCTGATGTTCGCATGCCGGCTCGGGGCGCGCCGGCAAGTCCGCCTGCAGTTGTACACGACGTTCATGGTCCATCTGTACAAGGTCTTGTTTGACGTGGACAGCGTGCCGCATGGCGATACGATGAACGGGGTATTTCGCGGTTTGCCGTTCGAGGCGGTCCAGGAACTCGTTTCCGGCATGACGCAGACGCTCATCGACAAGAAGGTGTTGTACCCCCACCGCCTGTTCGGGCGCTACTACGTGGCGGCCATCGACGCCACGGGGACACGCAGTTATGATCATCGCCACTGCGCCCATTGCCTCACGCGCAAGCACAAGAGCGGCAAGATCACCTACTACCATCCCGTGCTGGAGTCCAAGATCGTCACGCCAAACGGGTGGGTCTTTTCGCTCATGACGGAGTTCATTGAGAATCCAGAGAAAGACCTGGCGAAAAGCGAGCAACAACGCAAGCAGGATTGCGAGACCAAAGCCTTCTACCGGCTGGCCCCACGCCTGCATGCCCGATTCCCCCGCTTGCCGCTGCTGTTGGCGATGGACGGCCTGTACGCCACGGGACCGGTGTTTCGGCTGTGCCAGCAATATGGCTGGAAGTTCATGATTACGCTCACGGACGGCCAATTGGCCACCGTGAACGAAGAATTCGAGAGCCTCGCGGCCGCGACGCCCGAAAACCAGCTTACGTGGCGTTGCGGCAACAAGAAGGAAATCCACCAGCAGTTTCGCTGGGTCAACGACATCCCCTACCGCGATTCCGAGCGGCGTGAACACATCCTGTCCGTGCTCGAATGCGTGGACACCCGCCCGGACGCGGAAGGCATGATAAAGAAAACCAAGTTCAAATGGGTGACCAACGTATCCGTATCCGCGCACAATGCGGCCGCCTTGGCCAATGAAGGAGGACGCTTACGCTGGAAGATTGAAAATGAAGCATTCAACGTGCAGAAAAACGGCGGCTACAACCTCGAACACGCCTATACCCAAAACGAACAGGCCAGCAAGATCTACTACCTCTTGATGCAGATAGCCCATCTGCTCATGCAACTCCTGGAGGATGGCAGCCTTCTGGCCGCCCACTTTCCAAAAGGCTTTGGCTCCGCCAGAAACCTTGCCCATCGCCTCCTCGAAGCCCTGCGCAACGCCACCCTGTCCCGCGAACAATATGACGCCCTCTGCACCGAGGCCATCCAGATCCGCTTCAGTTCCGCATAGGGCGCCCGCGCGTTCCCGGTTGCGCCGCCGCCCTACACGTCTCGCCCATCCATTCACCGGCTTTACGCACAGCCGCTGCCCCTCCTGTCGCCTGTCGGCCTCGCCACCCCCCGTCTAACCCGCATCACCTCAACGCCTGACCCTGGGGCGCCGCTATTCTTCACCGCTGCCCAAGAGCTGAAAGACTGGACACCAGAGGATTCTTTTGTTACCATCAGGCCGGAGCAGCGGATAAATTAATGACAACCGAGGGGTAACCTATGAAAACCTTCCAGTATGTCGTTGCCTTGCTGCCTTGGGTGGGCTGCCTGTTGCTGATGATGGGATGCGCGCACACGGCTACGGCAAAGCGCGCGCCCGCCATACCCCGCAAAGGTTCTTCCACGCCCACGCGAACGCTTCAGCTCAACGGCGGAAACATGAATATGGAATCCGCAGTGCTTACGCTCAATGATCCGAACGCCTCCACGGAAACGGATTTATACGATGACGAAGAAGTCTATGAAGATATCGATTCGGGCGAATATGAGGAAAGCATGAATGGCTTGATGCCCTGGCGGCTGGCGTTAAGCATGGAACTACAGGAGGCTCCTCCTGAAATAGGCCCGGCTCCCAGCGAGACGCTGGCCAGTTCATGGCCGTTATCCTGCCCCGAACGCATGGTCATCTCTCCTTATGGCAAACGCGGCAAGCATTATCATCGCGGTATGGACATCAAGGCCCCCCGGGGAACTCCCGTGAAGGCGGCCGCACCAGGCGTTGTCATTTTTTCTGGCGTCCGCAGGGGATATGGCGACATGATCGTTATTGACCATGGCGATAGCGTCCAGACCGCATATGCGCATTTGAACAGCCGGGCGCTGGCGCTGGGCGATAATGTGGACAAGGGGGCCACGATAGGCGCGGTAGGCTCTTCAGGCCGGGCCACGACGGCTCATTTACACTATGAGGTGCGTGTCAACGGCAAGCCGGTCAATCCGGCGCCGCTGCTGGATGCGCCGGAGCTTAAACTGCGCCTCGCGGAAGCCCACTGAGGTATTCATGTACATCATACTCCACGGCGCTTGCTTCAAAAGCGCGGCCTTCGTCTTCATCATGATGGGATGCTGTTTACTGCCGCTGCCTTCTCTTGCGGAAGGCGGCGCGCTCGCGCGCGTCAACACCGACGGATTCGGCGACGAAGCTAACACCGCCATCTATGCGTTATATCCTTCGGATGAAGCGTCCAAGCTGTATGCGGGCACTTGGAACCGCGCTACGGGATGCCAGGTGTACGCCTCCGATGACGGCGCGGTTTGGACCAAAGTGGCGGCGGGCGGCCTCGGGAGCGCCGACAATTTTTGCGCGGCCAGTTTGGCATGGTTTGATGGCCGCCTGTATATCGGTACCTGGAATATGGCCTCCGGCGCGGCCTTGTATCGCAGCGGCCCAAAAGGCGGAGAGGGGTCGTGGGAAGCCATCACGCGTGATGGCTTCGGTTCGCCGGACAATGAACGCATCACCCGCTTGTGCGTCTTCAACAAGATGCTCTATGCCGCGACATTCAACGCCCAAACAGGCCCCGGCATCTGGCGTAGCGATTCGGGCGATGCAGGCTCCTGGCAGCAAGTGAACGCCAATGGCTGGGGCGCGCCATCGAATTCCGATGTATCCATGCTCACGGTGCATGACGGCTGCCTGTATGCGGGCACGGAGGCGCTGCATCCGCCTTTCCGGGGCGCGCAGCTCTGGCGCACGGACGGCAAACTGGCGGCTCCCTTCGATCAATGGCAATGCCTAAACACCCCCGGCTTCGGCAAGCGGACCAACCAGCATATTGGCGGCATCGCGGCGCTCGATTCCACGCTTTACGCCGCCACCTGGAATGGCGCTTCCGGGCTCGAAGTGTGGCGCGCTCCACTTACCGATAAAGCGCCCTTGGCGAATTGGGAGAAGGCCGCCAGCGATGGCATTACGAATCCCGCATACGCCATGGCTACCGGCCTGGTGCTCTATAAAAAGGCCTTGTATCTGGGCGCGCGGGGTAAATTTGCGCTCGATGGGGAGTTGTTTGGGGAAAGCGCCCAAGTCAAAGACGCCACGGGCGGCGCACTGTTCACCAGCGCCGACGGCAATAACTGGCGGCGTATGGAACAAGAGGGTTTTCTCACACCGCCTACGCTAGGCGTGCAATCCATGGCGGTGTTCAAGGGACGCCTGTTTATTGGTTCATTCGCATTGGATAGCCCCGCGCAGCTTTGGGCTATGGAGGATGCAAAATGAAATTCGCCACGGAATATTTGTGGTTTCAGACAAAAAAACACCGCGAATATATCAACATTACGAGCCAAGTCGAAGAAGTGGTGCGCAAGAGCGGGGTCCAGGAAGGCATGGTCCTTGTGAGCGCCATGCACATCACGGCGGGTGTCTATGTGAATGACGCCGAATCGGGTTTGATCCAAGATATCGACGATTGGCTTGAAGAACTTGCGCCGTTCAGGGCCGATTACCGCCACCACCGCACCGGCGAAACCAACGGCGATTCCCACCTGAAGAGCATGCTTGTCCATCATGAGGTGATTGTGCCCATCACGGAAGGGCGGCTCGACTTGGGGCCGTGGCAGCAAGTGTATTACGCGGAATTCGATGGCCAGCGCCGCAAGCGGCTGATTATTAAAGTCATGGGCGAATAGCCATTGCGGAAACGCAAGATCATCGCACTGCAATAAAATGCTTGTGCTTCGCTTCCACACAAGGCGCAAGAGACATGAAAAACAATGCATGCGCCATTCGAGATTGTGTATACTATTCTTGTTGCTGGAGATGGGGCCAGCGGCGCTAAAGCTTGGCTAATATGTGGAAATGAAGAGGAGAGAAAATATGACCGACTTATCCAGCATCCTTGAGGTTCTTTCGTTCATTCTCAATCTGATCCGATTAATTCTCGGATTTGTTTCAGGGAGCTGAAAGCACCTCCTGTAACAAGCGTGGCACTTCGCTGATCACGCCCGCGATAGGTATGCCCGCCGCTTCGAGTTTCTTGATCTTCGAGGCGGCGGTGTCTTCTTCCCCGCCCACGATAGCGCCCGCATGCCCCATGCGGCGTCCGGGCGGCGCGGTGAGCCCCGCCATGAATCCCACAATCGGTTTGGACATGTGTTCCTGGAAATAACGGGCGGCATGCACTTCGCCCTGCCCGCCGATCTCACCCACCAGCACGATGGCGTCCGTTTGCGGGTCCGCCTCGAAGAGCGGTAATAGATCCGTGAATGTGCTGCCGATGATGGGATCACCGCCGATGCCGATGCAGGTGGATTGGCCCATGCCGGAATCGCTCAAGGCCTTCACAATCTCGTAGGTCAGCGTGCCGCTGCGGGAAATGACGCCGATGCGGCCCGGCTGGTGGATGTTGCCCGGCATGATGCCAACTTTGCATTGGCCCGGCGTGATTAAGCCTGGGCAATTGGGGCCGATGAGCCGGATGCCGCGTGCGCGCAGCGCCTCCCACGCTTCGAGCACATCCAGCGTCGGGATGCCTTCCGTGATGGCCACCAACAACTCGAGGGGTGCGGCAGCCGCATCGAACATGGCCGCCTTGGCGAATGGCGCGGGCACATACATCACGGATACGGTCGCTCCCGTGGCCGCAACTGCTTCGGGAACGCTGTTGAAGACCGGCACGCCCAGGCATTCCTGCCCGCCCTTGCCCGGCGTCACCCCGCCCACGATCTTCGTGCCATAGTCCATCATTTGCCGGGTGTGAAACGAGCCATCGCGGCCCGTGATGCCTTGGACGATCACTTTGCTGTTGGCGTCAATGAGAATGCTCACGGCGCATCTCCTTTGCCTGCGGCGCAAGCCGCGGCAATAGTGGCCCCTTCCTCGAGCGTCGCCGCTGGCGTAAGCGCCGCGCCTTCGAGCAGCTTGCGCCCCTCCTCCTGATTCGTGCCGATAAGGCGGATCACGACCGGCACGCGCATCGGCATTTGTTCCAGCGAGGCCAGTATGCCTCGAGCGATATCATCGCAGCGCGTGATGCCGCCGAAAATATTGATCAGGATGGCTTTCACATTGGGGTCTTTCAGAATGAACTGGAAAGCGGCCACGACTTTTCGCGGATCCGAGCTTCCGCCCACATCCAGGAAATTGGCGGGCTTTCCTCCGAAATGCTTGATCGTGTCCATTGTCGCCATGGCCAGGCCCGCGCCGTTCACCATGCACCCGATATCGCCATCAAGCCGGATGAAACTCAGTCCTTGCTCCTTAGCCGCCAATTCATCGGCGTCTTCCGCATCCATGTCGCGCAATTCGAGCAACTCGGGATGGCGGAACAAGGCGTTATCATCGAGCATCATTTTTGCATCGAGGGCGGTGACTCGCCCGGCTCCATCTAAAATCAACGGATTTATTTCGATGAGCGAGCAATCCTTCTCCACGAAGAGTTTGCCCATGCGCGACAAAATCGCCGCCGCTTGCCGGGCATGATCGGCCTCTGGGAAAAGCTGGCGGGCGAACGGCAGCAATGATTCTTCCGAAAGCCGGGCCAGTTCGTTCACGGCCACTGGGCGGCGCAGGATTTTCTCCGGCGACTCCTTAGCGGTCACTTCAATCTCGATGCCGCCCTCGGCGCAGCCGATAAACACCGCGCTCCGCGCGCCACGGTCAATGAGCAGGCTTACATACACTTCCTTCTGGATATTCACGGCGGGCGTCACGAGGAGTTTGCGTACGGGAAGGCCTTTGATGGAGAGCCCTAGAATAGCTTCCGCCTCGGGCGCGACTTGTTCCGCTTGTTTCACGACACGAACGCCTCCCGCCTTGCCGCGCCCGCCCACGTGGACTTGAGCCTTGAGCACCACGGGCAAGCCCATTTCGCATGCCGCTTGGGCGGCTTCGCTAGCGGTGCGGACAGCACGCCCGTCCGGAGCGGGAATTCCATATGCACGAAACAATTCCTTGGCTTGGAACTCGTGGAGCTTCATCGCAGGCGTTTCTCCCTTCGCTCGGCTACAAGGTTGTCCACGCGCCACATGGAATGACCTTACACCGGGCCGCACACATGGGTCAATGCAGGTAAACACATGAAACTGGCGGTGTATTTCACTCTGTAGAACCTTTAAATTGATACTCTCCAGAGTGACATGGATTCATCGCAGTATGGAATACAAACAACGGCTGGGTTCTCCCAGCCGGAATGAAATAAAGGCCATTGCGGCCTTGTTTGAATGACGTTGTATGGAGATTAAAGAGCGCTACATGGCGCGGAACTCAAAAGGAGCATCCTAATGAAATACAAGATGGTCAAACTGGCAGGTTTAGCGTTTCTGGGCTTGCTTATAGTAGGCGGCGCTGCGTATGCCAGTATGTGCAGTGGCGGCGCATGTCCTCTTAGTGCTGCGGTGATCGCTACGGCTTCCGCAGCCACCGAAGATACGCAACCCACAGGCACTACGGACGCCAAAGCATGCGGCGGCGATAAGGCCAAGTGTCAAGAAAAGGCATGTTGCACGGAAAAAGACAATTGTGGCGACAAAGCGTGCTGTGGCGACAAAGCCAAGTGCGGCGATAAGGCCTGCGGCGGCGACAAGGCCAAGTGTGCAGAAAAAACATGCTGCACGGAAAAAGACAATTGCGGCGTAAAAGCGTGCTGCGGTGATAAAGCAAAATGCGGCGATAAGGCCAAATGTGGCGATAAAGCCCAATGTGATGGCAAAGCCAAGTGCGAAGCCCCGAAAGAAGCTGCCCCGTCCGGCCAAGCCGAAGCGCCCGCTGGCGCGGCTGCAAACGGCTAATCTCCAACAGCGTTAAAAACTGTATACGAATAGATTAATTCCTGATTGCCGTGGACTAATGCGCTCAAGGGCGTAGTCCACGGCAATCTTATGCTTTATGCATCTGGTATACATACCGGCTGCAACACCTCGTATACACGGCAAGCGGATAAAGGCAAATCTGTTCCATCAATGATGATATCCGCATAGGAACGCGTGGGTAATACGAACGCTTTCGCCATCGGTTCGACAGTTTCGGAAAATTGCCGCATGACGGAATCTCGTGTTCGGCCGCGTTCCCGCATATCGCGCGAGATACGCCGTTCGAGGCACGCGGCTTCTGGCAAATCGACATACAAACACAGGCAAGCCTTCTCTCGAATATAGGACGAATAGAGCGCCAGCAGGCCTTCGATAAACAGAACTGGCGCTGGCGGAATGGCCCGTTCATCTCCAATCACGCGCGCGTGCGCCGTGAAATCATATACAGGGCGCATAATCGCGTTTCCATCGGCAAGAGCTGCGGCATGCTTTTCGAGCAACGGCCAATCCAATGCGCTGGGATGATCAAAGTTACATGCCGCTCGTTCTTCAAGAGGCAGATGCGAACGGTCGCAATAGTAGGAATCTAATTCGAGCGTAGCCGCCTGCCCCGCCGGAAATTTCCCGGCCAGCAAACGCGCCAACGTACTTTTTCCAGCGCACGACGGCCCGCCTATCGCCACGATATGGCAACGGCCTCGGCCTGACCGTGAATCGGCTTGCGGATTCATTCCACGCTTTCCCACCCATTGCATGCTGGCGGCGGCATGTTGCCAGAGAGAAGGTATCATACCGCGCAGCCATGCCTTGCATAAAGGCTTCACACCGGCATTACACCGGGCGCCGTGGATTTACCGCATCTATAGTGGAGGAGCGCCCGCCCTGCTTGTGCTGGGAGGTGAAACATTGTGGTCTTTCGCGTGACGATGGCGGGCGGGCGTCCTGGTGTGGGCGTTGAAACGTTGTCGTTTTAAGATTCAACTGTAGCGCATCGAAACATAAACCAGGGACATCTCCCGGCGGCGCTGTTTGTGTGTGTGGCGTCATCAGCGGATTGCCGCCGGGCTGTCCCCGGGAGCCTTGGCTTTCAGGCTTCCTGTGTAAAGATGAAGCCTTGTTGTCTATCGCTCCTTGCTCCTAATTTATGGAGAGCATAAAGCCTTCATGTTAGGCGATGGTTAGAAAAGCACGATTTCCAATACAACTTTTGGTTAGGTTTGTATAACGAAACACAGATCAGGAGCGTATGCTTCCCGTAGCGTCCATGTATTTATGAATGCGCGGGCCCAAGGCCGTGGAACGCTTCGCGGATCCATTGGTAGTTCTGTTCGCTCATGCCAAGGCTGCGGTAATCCTCGACATAACCGATGAATCCGCCATGATACGCCCCAAGGCGGTCGCGCAGCAGTTGGGCATATTCAAAGATTTCACTGCGCGTTCCTGAAATAGCCCGGCGCTGATGGTCCACGGAACAGCAGAAACAGGTCTTGCCGCCAAATTCGCACGCCAGGCGTTCCACGCCAAACACATCCGGCTGGAGCAGCTCGAGGACATCCACGCCGATGTCGATCAAATCACCTATAATCTCCCATACATTTCCGCAAGTATGGAACCATACCTTCTTGCCTGCGGCATGGGCGCGCTCGAACTGCCGGGCATAGCGGGGCCGGAACACCTGCCGCCATAACGCGGGATCGATGATAAGCCCTTCCTGCGTGCCCCAGTCATCCCCGAATGCAATCGCATCAATGCCAAAGGGCGCGGTTTGCTCGATGAGGGCGGTCTCGAAGTCGAATACCATGTCCAGCAGGCGTTCGGCCAAGGGCAAGTCCATGTACAAGTCCATTAAAAAGGATTGAAATCCCCTTAAAAAGGCGGTTTGATTGAATCCCGAGATACCCAGGCAAAATTTGACGAATTGCCCGCTTACCTGGCAGGTGGCTGCTTCGAGGGCATCAAAGCGGCCTGGCGCGAACGGATCAGGCGGAATAAACTCCGGTATGCGCGCCGCATCAGCCAATGGATGCGTCTTCGGCTGACCCATGGTTTCATCCACGGCCTCCCACACATACCCCCATTCCGTTTCTCCAGGGCGCGAAGGGACGAATCCGGCGGCGGCCTGTCCGCACACATGGGCGGTGTCGGATTCATCGAGATCCCGGTTGCAATGATTGACCGGCGTTCGTGGCGGGTCTCTAAACTCGATGGCGCGGTAAACGATTTCTTTGCGAGTCATGCAATTGCCCCCTTGCTTTTGGGATAGAATCAGGCAACAGCCTGCAAATCATATCAAATAGTTACCGTATTCGTTTTTTTGTGCCGTTGTAGGGGCGCACCGCCCTGATCAGTGAGGCAAGCCACACCCAACAAACTTCCAGGCGGCTGCGCCGCCCGCCGAGGCAATGCGCGTCACGTTGGTTCCAAGCGGCTCGCCGCTCTCGACTTGCGCTGTTTTCGTCCACGTCCGGCCGTAGTCCTTGCTCCGGAAGACCGAGCCCGGTGCCAGCAATTGGCTATCCCCATGCAACGGCCTATCGTTTCTTGCCCCCAACGGCAATCGGGCGCAACCGGCCATCATGTCGATCAGCACAAACACAGGAAGAACTCGCGGTATGGCCACGAGTCTCCCCTGTCCCGCGATTCTTTCGGTCCAATACACGCTCAAGGCGGTATTCCCCCTTTCAGCGGAGCTGGAATCCGCACCTCCACCTTATATGCCCATCTGGGGCAGTTCACGTTCGTATGGCGCAATAGGCGCTACGCTCGTATCCATGGATTCTTCTTCCTAGGATGTGGGAGGAACCTCCTTGCTCGATGTACGGTTCGCTTGCCGGCTACGGCCTGCCTGTGAGTAATCCTCCGAAAAAGTACCCAAAACCAAGGATGCAGTCACAGTGAGGACAGGAATACATGACCTCTTTCTTGACGGCCCCTTTGGTTTCCTTGTTCACCTCATTCTTCTTGTCGAAACCTGTTGCCGTCAGAACGACCGGATTTTCACAATACGGGCATTTTGCCATTTCGGTTCCTCTCCTCATTTTCTTTTTCTGTGTCTCTTGCGCCTTATGTGGCCAGTTCTCCTACGTTTTTAACACCTGCCCACAACCCATATGAAAATGCTTTTCCAATATCACCATTTAGGGCTTCCGGCGCTACCGGTGGGGCAAGCCCCACCCTACAAACTATACCGATAACATGCAGGTTATGCCTAATCGCCCCACTGCATAAAACAACGCGTTTCCGACCTCCCGCCCATGCTACGGCTGGGCCGTTTGCCTAATGGCTTTGCCGGACAACACAATGATAGCGCCTACGGCTCCCATGGTGGAAAGCGTGAGCGCCAGGGCGGCTCCCATCCCCTGCAAGAGAGGTATCAGCACCGCGCAGAGCGCCGCCAGCAGCGCCAGTTGCACGCCATAAATCCAGGTGAGCGTATGTGGCCGCCCCACGGCGTAGAACGCCAGCGAGAGCGGCTGGGTCACGACATGCAGGCCAAAACAAAACACCATGAGACGCAAGATCGGCGCGGCGGCGGCGTATTTATCGCCAAAAAACAACGTGAGAACCGGCGGCCCCGCGAGAACGCCCGCCAAGGTGAGCGCCATCACAATTGGATACAACCGCAACGCTTTTCGTCGATAGGCCGCCAATTCATCCGCGCTCCGCATGGCGGATACTTTCGGCAGCAATACGGTAAACAGCGCCCCCGTGAGCAACGGGAAAATGAATCCGAGCTGATACGCCAAGGCATAATTCGCCACGTCCACCGGCGTGGCCATGGCTTGCAACATGAACTTCGAGACATAGGGCATCGTCGAGACAATCACCTGTAGCGCCGCCAGGGGAGCCATGAAACGCGCAAGCTCTCCGTAGGACGCCCCATCGGAATGGACTTCGCCCGGAGCGGCATCCTGCAAAACGGAGCGGGCGGCGGGGGCCGCCAACAGCATCGCGGCGGCAGGCGCGATAAAGAACAGCACCGATAAGGGAAGCAGCCCGCGCATGCCTAGCGCCAATGCCCCGCCCACCAAGGCGATGCGAATCAGATTCACCACGATGGCCTGCCAGGCATATAGGCCGTAGCGGAGCCGCCCCTGCATAATGGCCAGTGCGAATCCATTCGCAGCCAGAAACGCCCCTGCCATCACGGCGCTGAAATACATCCATGGGGCTTCTTCGCCCAAGCTGAGTATCCGGCGGCAGAACGGAAACAGCAAGGCGGCCAACAGCACGATTAGCCCCGTGAGCAGTCCCTTCAAAACTAAACTGCGCCCAGCCGTCCGCCGGGCGGCCTCCGGCGGATTTTGCGCCATGAAACGGACCAGCGTGGCGTGGAGGCCGCTGTCGGCATATAGCGCGATAAGATCCATTACGGCAATGTAAATTTCGAGCAGGCCATATTCCCGCGCTGATAACGCCCGCGCGAGGCTGAACGCCACGGCGATGCGCAATCCGGCCGATGCCAGCGTGCCTGAAAACACCACACCCGCCTGAAACACGGTTGGCGTGCGGAGCATCTCCGCAGCCGAAGCGGCCTGCTTTTCCATGCGCGAAAAGAAACCCATGACTCTCCAATCTGGCGTACAATCCTGTTTCGCGTATTTTGGCCTAATCCTGCCGCTCTTTCCAAGGGGTGCGTGGGGTGTGGATAGGCGTGATCAGACTATGGCATTATCCCGTCATGGCCCGAAGCAAACGCCGCATATCTAGAACCAGCGCCAGATCGCCGCGCGGAAGCGTGGCGCGTTTGTTTTTGTTGTGCCTGATGCTGGCCGTGGCCGGCGCCATCATTCTGCTCGTGATGCGGCCCGATATTCTGCGCCGCGTACGCCAGGAATCCGATGCGCTCGATGCGCTGGCGCGAAGCGCCATGCGGCGCATCCAGCCCGATATAGAATCCGCATGGAAGCGGCTTTCCGAACGCATTCACGCGCCCCAAACGGTTGCAACATCCTCACCGGCCTCTGGTTCGCCTGGCATCACGGTCTATTTTTCACCATGCGTTCCCGACGACGCTTCTGGCGGCGGCAGTGCGCTGCTCCACCTGATACGCGGCGCACGGAAATCCATTATATGCGCATTGTACGAACTCGAATGGTCCGACGCAGCCGATGCGCTTATCGAACGCCATCACGCGGGTGTGGCGGTGCGAATTGTCTCTGATTCCGATTACAAAGACCGGCCCGCCATGCGCGCCTGCATCGCCGCAGGCATCCCCGCCGTTTTTGATGAACGCAAGCCCTTCATGCATGACAAGTTTATCGTCGTGGACGGTGCGATTGTCTGGACAGGCTCGACCAATGTTACAGAGAATTGCTTGTTCCGCAACAACAACAACGCCTTGCGCATCGAGTCGGAGCCGCTGGCCGTGGATTACGCACGCGAATTCGAGGAGATGTTTACGAGCCATTTATTCGGCGGTGGAGCGCCGCGCGCCACGCCATACCCCCAAGTGGATGTCAAGGGAACATCCGTGGAATGTTACTTCGCGCCGGAAGATGATGTGCAGGAAGAGATCCTCGATGAATTGCAGCCTGCCCAGCGCGCCATTGACTTCATGGCGTTTTCATTCACTTCCAAGCCCATCGCGGAAACCATGGCCCAGCGCATCCCTGCAGGCGTCCGAGTCCGGGGCGTTTTCGAGCGGCGCAACGCGGGAAGCACATACAGTAAAGATGAATATCTATCAAGCCAGGGCGCACAAATCTATCTCGATGATAATCCGCATACCATGCACCACAAAGTGATCATCGTTGATGCTTCGACCGTGATCACCGGAAGCTATAATTTCAGCCAATCGGCGGAAGAACGCAACGATGAAAATGTGCTGATCATCCATTCGCCAGACATAGCAAAGGCGTATGAACAAGAGTTTGAACGCCTGCTCCCCTGAGCATGTGCGCATGAAACGGATATTTTAGGATTCTTTTCGTATAAATGGTAATTGGAAATGAGGTTCAATCGATGAAAACTCCGGATTGGCAATGGAATGAGATGCAGCAAGTCGGCACGGATTACACCGATTTGAAAGAAATCGCCACCTACGACAACCGCATGGCTGACTTTCGGGATGTAAACGCCGAAAACCGGGAAATGCTCGGCATGCTGCAACTGCCGCCCGGGGCGTCCGTCTTGGAGATTGGATGCGGAACGGGGCGCTTCTCCAGGGCTGCCGCCGCGGCAGGGTTATCCGCCACTGCCA
>CAXXTH010000019.1:0-245733 GCA_963668025.2 Candidatus Hydrogenedentota bacterium | reverse complement strand
CATGAAACGGATATTTTAGGATTCTTTTCGTATAAATGGTAATTGGAAATGAGGTTCAATCGATGAAAACTCCGGATTGGCAATGGAATGAGATGCAGCAAGTCGGCACGGATTACACCGATTTGAAAGAAATCGCCACCTACGACAACCGCATGGCTGACTTTCGGGATGTAAACGCCGAAAACCGGGAAATGCTCGGCATGCTGCAACTGCCGCCCGGGGCGTCCGTCTTGGAGATTGGATGCGGAACGGGGCGCTTCTCCAGGGCTGCCGCCGCGGCAGGGTTATCCGCCACTGCCATCGACGTGTCCGCCAGCATGCTCGAATACGTCCGCCAAGTAGCCAAAACGGAAGGCCTTCCCGATATCGCCGTACAGCATGCGGGATTCCTCACGATGGATTTCCCCGCAATGCATTTCGACGCCGTGGTTTCAGGCGCTGCGCTGCATCATTTGCCCGATGCCTGGAAATATGTGGCGCTGCGGAATATCGCGCGGACACTCAAACCGGGCGGCCAATTTATTCTGCGCGATGTTGTTTTCGCCTTAGCGGAAGGCGAACCGCCAGAAACCAGTTTCGAGCGTTTTGCAAACAGCTTTCCCAGTATGCGCGTCGAAGCGGCCCGCCATGTAGCGCAGGAATACAGCACCTATGACTGGATCATGGAGGGCCTGCTGTCGCGGGCAGGATTCATGATTCTCTCGAAGGCAAATCCCGCCGAGAGTTTTTCTGGCGTACCATTGCCGTTTGGTTTCTGAATAAGCTTGTTGGAAACATCCTCGTCATAGACTCTTCAGCAGAGGACATTTTTATCGAGTTACGCTTATCTGCCGCACCGGTGCTTGAATTGCATTCGCCGCTTGTGTTTTTATGCAATTGCCCTGGCACGGTGGGAGGTGTATGGCGTGAAACAAACCTCGGCGGCCTTGATTATGGTGCTGGCATCCTTCGGGTGTCCCGCATTTGGTGATGCGAAAGAGACGGTTACTCTTTATTACTGGGGCTATGAGAACGATCTCATCGCGCCTGACCTGATCCAGGATTTCGAAAACCAGCACGATGGCCGCAATGGCCAGCCTTCCATTAAAGTCATCATGGCGCAAGCCGCTTCCGTCAATCGCACGAATGATCCCCAAAGACTCCTCTGCGGCATTGCCGGCGGTGATCCGCCGGATGTGGTGTGGTTCGACCGGTTCGCCGTGGGCGAATGGGCGTCGCGCGGGGGCATTCATGAATTTGCAGCCGTTCATTGACCGCGATCAGCGCGAGCATCCTGATGATCCGCTGACCTTGCGCCAGGAGCAGTTTTTCGAGCCGTGCTGGAATGAAGCGTGTTTCAATGGCGAACTGTACGCGGTTCCCACGGACACGGACAACCGTGCGCTCTATTACAATAAAGACTTATTCGATAAGCACGCCAAAGCCCTTATCGCCGTAGGCTGCGTGGATGAGCATGATCCCAGCAAGCCAGGTCCGCCACGGACCTGGGAGCAGCTCGAAAAAGCGGTGAAGATTTTGACGGAGCGGGATGCGAATGGGAAGCTGCTCCGGGCGGGCTTCATCCCCATCTATGGCAATTCGTGGCTGTATCTGTATGGATGGCTGAACGGCGGGGAATACTTAAGTGAGGATGGACAGACGTGCCTGCTGAATTTTCTCTCCCGAAATCGCTGGCGCGCTCACGTATGTCTCCCGGTTATATCAATTGATGGGCGGCGCGAAACAGGTGGCGGCATTTCAAATCAGCCAGGATGGCGCAGACCTCGATCCGTTCATGTCTGGCAAGATCGCCATGCGGATCGACCTAGATTCATATGTGACGGCTATCGCCAATCTGAAACGGGATCTCCGCTTTGGCGTCACGCTGCCGCCAGCGCCGGAAGGAAAACCGCGCATGGGCTGGTGCGGGGGCTGGTCGCTGGTGATCCCCACAGGCTCCGAGCATCCTGAAGAAGCATGGGCCTTTATCAAATACATGGTGAGCAGGCGGGCGGAACAGATCAAGGCCGAAGCCGGGAGGCAGGCCGCGCGTGCGGCGGGCAGCGTATGGATCCCGCGCCTCCTGGGGCGGAAGGACAACACGGAATGGCTCCTGGAAGAGTATTATTACCATGACCCTTCCATCGCAAATAAATTTAAAGAAGCCACGCGGGTGTTCGTGGATTGCCTGCCGTCCTCCCGATACCGCCCGGTGACGCCGGTGGGGCAAGTGCTGTGGAACGCCCAAGTGAACGCCATGGACGAGGGCATCTACATGAGAATGGACTCCTCGGACATCGAACGCAACGCCCAGCTTGTGCTGAATAAATACGCCGCGGATACGCAGCGCGCGCTGGACCGGATATACAAGCCCGCGCCTCGGAAGGAATTGCGCTGGCAGCCGATAGTGGCGCTTTATGTGGGGCTGCTGGGCCTCGCCGTAGCCGTGGGGTATGTGCTGGCGAACCGGCGCGTGGCCGCGAAAGGCTATTTCCGCAAGGAATTCCATGCGGGTTATTTGTTCGCGATGCCCTGGTTCATTGGATTCGCCCTGTTCGGCGGGGGGCCGCTGCTGTTCTCCCTCATCATGAGCTTCTGCGAATACGATGTGCTGCATCCCCCGAAATGGGCGGGGCTGGCCAACTATATCGAGATGTTCACCGAAGATGATGTGTTCTACCTCTCGCTGTGGAACACGCTGTTCATGTCCATCGGGATACCGCTGGGCATGATGGTGAGCCTCGGGATCGCCGTGCTCTTGAATTATGAAGTGCGCGGCATGGCGGTGTACCGCACGTTCTTCTATCTGCCCGCGATCATGCCCGCCGTGGCGGCCTCGCTCTTGTGGCTGTGGATATTCAATCCCCAAGAAGGCGTGCTGAATGGGCTCTTGCGCGGCATGGGGATTCCCGGGCCGCTGTGGCTGCAAGACCCTGCATGGTCGAAACCGGCGCTCATCCTGATGGGATTATGGGGGGCCGGGGGCGGCATGATCATATGGCTCGCGGGATTAAAAGGCATTCCCACGCATTTGTATGAAGCAGCGGAACTCGATGGCGCGGGCCGCTGGCGGAAATTCTGGAGCATCACGCTTCCGATGTTAAGCCCTTATATCCTATTCAATCTCATCATGGGCGTGATCGGCACCTTCCAGATATTCACGCAGGCGTTCATCATGACCCAAGGCGGGCCGGTGAACTCGACGCTGTTTTATGCCTATGCGCTGTTCAATAACGCGTTCCGTTATCTCCGCATGGGATATGCCTCGGCCATGGCGTGGGTGCTTTTTTTCATCATTCTGGGATTGACGGTTTTGCAGCTCCGCTTGTCGAAACGATGGGTGTATTATGAATCTGAGCGCTAATGGAAAAGCGGACGCCATCCGCCGCACGGCGCGCTTCTTTCGGCGCGTGATGCTCCACATAGCGCTTATATCGGGTTCATTTGTATTTGCCGCGCCCTTTATTTGGCTGCTAAGCACAAGCGCCAAGATGCCCGATGAAATGTATCCGCCGCGCTGGCTGCCCCCCGCACCCAAAACCGCCGCCTCTTCACCGTATATAGAGCTGCGCGCCAACGAGCATGCGGAGTGTCCGATAAGCGTAGCGGCCGAAGATTGGGAACGGTTGAAGCCTCCCGTGTTGCGCGCCATTTCGGAACGCACGGTTGCGCTTCGGCAAGAACTGCCCGCGTTTTACGCTCCCTATCTGGGGCATCCCGATTTGGCGGAAGGTATGTTGAACCGGCTCGTCAAGCGGGCGCCGGATGAGGTGTTCCATTTGCCCGAGGCGGAAGCGCAAGCATGGTTCGCGGAGCATGTGGACGCGGCCCTGGCGCGTGAAGTGTTTGAGACGGCATACCGGCATATGGCCTTGGCGGGAGTCACGTTTATTGGTTACGACGCCGCCAATATCGAGCGTTTCACGGAAGGGCAGCCGTCATTTGATTGGCGGGGCATCGAGGGATCCGTGAAACTCATTTCACGCCCAGACGGGCTGCTCCGGCCCGCCATCGAGGCGCATTATGATTTTGACCAGGAGGATGTGTTCACGATGCGCGCGGAGCTGCCTCTGCGCATGCAGCCCAATGCACTGCGCAAATGCTGCGCCAGCATCCATGGAGATCGTTCCTGGCATGAGCTTGAGGTGATGCTTGAAATGGGCGGCCGCCGGTATGAATCCACGGAGCCTGTTTATCTAAGCACGGATCTTTGGCAAGACATCACGTGGAAGTTTCCCGACCCGAATGAAGACGCCCTTCGTATGAAGACATGGTATGATATCCGCGATGCAGGAATATCGGATTATAATACCCCGGGGTCGGTCCGGATGAGCATCACATGCCATTACAGGCCGTTTTGGGTGTCCATTTTCAATAAATTTGGCTATAACTACCGCCAGGTGCTGCGCATGGCGCCATTGTATTCCTATATACGAAACAGCGTCTTCCTGGTGCTGATGAATGTCATAGGCTCGATTTTAGGCTCTTCGCTGGTGGCGTTTGCATTCGCGCGCTTGCAATGGCCGGGGCGGGATTTCTGCTTCAGCCTGGTGCTGGCCACCATCATGATACCCGCCCAAGTGACCATGGCTCCGGTGTTCCTGATTTTCAAGCATATGGGCTGGTATAATACGTTGCTGCCGCTGTGGGTTCCTTCATTTTTTGGGTCGGCGTTTGCTATCTTCTTGCTGCGCCAATTCATGCGGAGCATCCCAGCGGATCTGGAGGACAGCGCGAAGATTGACGGATGCGGCTATGTGGGTATTTACTGGCGCATTATTTTGCCGCTGATTAAGCCCGCGCTGGCCACCATCGGCATTTTCACATTCATGGGTGTTTGGAATGATTTCATGGGGCCGCTGATTTACTTAAGCGACCAGGAATTGTATCCGTTGAGCCTGGGGCTTTTCGCTTTGCAAGCGTTCCAGATGCTCAATTATGGTTTGCTGATGGCGGCCGCCGTGCTGATGACACTGCCGATCATCGCATTGTTTTTCGCCGCACAACGGCAATTCATCCAGGGGATTACGCTGACGGGTATGAAAGGTTAATTCATGGAAAGGAACGGGCGATGAAAGTCTATATGGTTTGCGATATGGAAGGCACGGCTGGCGTATCCATATGGGACCAAGTGCTCGGAGATGGCCCGCGTTATCAAGAGGCGCGCCGCTGGATGACGGAGGAAGTGAACGCCGCCGCCCGGGGCGCTTTCGAGGCGGGCGCGGAACTCGTCGTAGTGAATGACGCCCATTATTCCGGCCATAACCTTGTGGTGGATGTGCTCGATCCGCGCATCGAGCACATCATGGGATATAGCGCGAAAACATGGGCCGATCTAGATAGCTCGTTTGATGTGCTGTTCCATGTCGGCGCCCATGCCAAAGCAGGCACGCCCAATGCCTGCCTCCGGCATACCTGGTCGCCCTCTTCATGGACGGATGTGCGCATCAACGGCCAGTCCGTGGGCGAGATCGGCCTTGTGGCCGCGGGAGCCGCTGATTTCGACGTGCCATGCGTGTTCATCAGCGGCGGTGAAGCGGCCTGCGCCGAAGCGGCCGCCCTGATACCCGGCATTCATCAAGCCCCAGTCAAGAAAGGGCTGGGGTGGCAGAGCGCCCGTTCGCTCAGTCTGCGCAGCGCTCGTGAGCGGATTCAGCACGCCGCCCGCGAGGCGCGCATACAAGTGGACCATATAGCGCCTCTTGTGCTAGGCCCGCGCCCGGCTGTCATCGAGATTATCCAGCTCAAGGAAGATCGCGGGCCGCTTTATGCTTCCCAATGCGAAGCGGAGCAGCTCCTTGCGGAACCTCGAGTCGTGAGGCGGGCCACTGCGCAAACCGTCTCAGAAGCCTTTTATAAGGCCATGAAAGCGCCAGCAGAACCTTGGGAAGATCCGCAATAGTAATTTTTGTTCCAGATATATTCAGCATAAATTCCAGGTGGATAGCCATGCCTTGCGCGGTGCGCCTAAGCGCCGTGAGGCGTCATGAGGGAGATGCACGATGAACTCGAATGTCCAGCCTTGGCGATGGATGAAACTGCCCGCGGATGTGCGGGATATCATCGCGCAAGCCCCCAGCGTCACATTCGCGGGCTCTGTTGATGAATTGATTGCCTTATCCACCCGTGATATGCGGGAAGGCGTGCATGAAGTCGCTTATGACGTGCCCGGCAAGGGCCGTATCGTCGAGGCCACGGTGTCGCCGCTCCGAAACGGCGTGGCGGCCAATTACACGGACCCGTATATGCGCAGGCGTGACCCGGATTGCATGGTGATCGGCGATGCGCTGCCGACGGACAAAACACGGTATGAAGAGCGGTTCGGCCATGATTTCGCGGAACTGCGCACCGCCACATTTGACTGGCTCAAGCAGCAAGACCTCGCCATCGTGGCGTTCTTCGCCGGTGAAGAAGACAAGGGGATGCCCGCATTGGCCGTGTGCCCCGCCAACGCAGGATTCTTTGTCTTGGCCCTGGGAATGCTCCAAGGCGTCTTGAGCGCGGATCAAATCCCGGATGCGTTTGAACCCGCGGCGGTGATTTATGTGGCCCCCCCGTTCCGGCACACCCATTTCAACGGCAAGCAAATCGTTGTGCATGAGCGCCAGGAAGGGTTGCATAGCGTCTACAGCTACAACTTGTATCCCGGCCCGAGCGCCAAGAAGGGCGTATATGGCATGCTGATCAATCTGGGCGAGCGGGAAGGCTGGGTGACGGCGCATTGCTCGACGGTGCTGGTCATCACGCCATATGACAATCATGTGGCCATCATGCACGAGGGGGCGAGCGGCGGCGGTAAATCGGAAATGCTCGAGCACATTCACCGTGAACCGGATGGGCGGCTCATTATTGGTGAAAACTTAGTGTCAGGCGAGCGCCGCTATATGACCTTGCCTCGAGGCTGCGAATACCGGCCCGTGACCGATGATATGGCGCTGTGCCATTGCGAGCCGGGCAAAGAAAAACTCCAGGTGAGCGATGCGGAAAAGGCGTGGTTCGTACGGGTGGATCATATCCGCCATTACGGCACGGACCCGCACCTCGAGGCCATCACCGTGGATGCGCAGGAGCCGCTGCTCTTTCTGAATATCGACGCCGTGCCCTACAGCCGGGCCCTTATCTGGGAGCATGTCGAGGACGAACCGGGCAAGCCCTGCCCGAATCCCCGCGTGATCATCCCCCGCCGCGCCGTACCAGGCATCATCAATGGCCCTATTACCGTGGACATCCGCAGCTTCGGCGTGCGGACACCTCCCTGCACCGCCGAAAAGCCTTCGTATGGCATATTCGGCCTGTTCCACATTTTGCCCCCAGCCCTTGCGTGGCTCTGGCGCCTCACGGCCCCGCGCGGCTATGCCAACCCGAGCATTGTCGAGCAGAGCGGCGCTCTTTCGAGCGAAGGGGTGGGCAGTTATTGGCCTTTCGCCACGGGCCGCCGCGTGGACCAGGCCAATCTGCTTCTCGAACAAATCATGGCCACGCAGGATACGATGTTCATTCTTGTGCCCAACCAGCACCTCGGCGCGTGGCGCGTGGGCTTCATGCCGCAATGGCTGTGCCGTGAATACCTGGCGCGGCGCGGCCCGGCGCGTTTCCGGCCCGAGCAACTCCAGGAGGCCCGCTGCCCGCTGCTCGGTTATACGCCCAAGCAGATTCATATCGAAGGCACGGTCATCGGCCATTGGTTCCTGCGAGTCGAGACCCAGCCGGAAGTGGGCGTCGAGGCGTACGACGCTGGCGCGCGGCTGCTTCTCGATTTCTTCCAAACCCAGCTCCGCGATTTCCTTGCGCCTGATTTAGAGCCGCTGGGGCGGCAGATTATTGATTGCTGCCTTTCCGGCGGCGGTGTCGCGGATTTAGAATCCTTCTCAAAACATACGCTGAAATCGGAATAACGGGAGGGCATGCCCGTTTATAGCTTAACGCAGCATGGTGGCAACCAAAGATCCCGGATTCAAAACCACGAAATACACGAAACACACTAAAGCAACTCAGTTCCTTGTTGTGTTTAATCTCATTATTTTTGCTGAGGACTTTCTCAAAACTTCAGATTTTAGTGTATTTAGTGGTTAAATCCGGATCTTAAGTTGCGGCTACGCTATGTTAAGTTCTTCGTGATGAAAATTCTGTCTAGCACGTGGATAACAATGGTTTACACTGGATATCCTTGCAAAACAACAAGAATTTGAAAGTTAAATAGTACAGAAACACTTGAAAAGGAGTTTTGCGATGCTTCAGAACTACCGTAGCTTGCACGTGTTGATGATGGTAATGATAGGCCTTGTTCTCTCCATAGCGGCCCCGGCGGAATATGCCGCTGCACCGTATTCGGACGGCGATACATTCGCGGATATGTGGGTGGCTACGGATGCGCTGGGGCGTGTGCAGCCGGATATCTCTCAAACAGGCCCGCCTAAATCGGATAAGCAGGTGGGCATTTTTTATTGGACCTGGCATACGCCCCAACCTAAGGGACCCAATGACAACACGAAAATAATCGCCGCCGCCGGAGACGCCAAGGAAATCGATTGGCCCGCGAATGGCACAGCCAATCATTGGGGCGAACCTGAGTTGGGGTATTACAATTTGTTGGATTCTTTTGTTATCCGCAAGCATGCCTCGATGTTATGCGACGCAGGAATTGACGCCATATTCTTCGACACCACCAATCCGCCCTTCACGTGGCGCGAAGAGTATGAAGCGCTCTGCCGCGAGTACACCGCCATGCGCGCGGAGGGCGCGCGCACGCCTGCGATTGTATTCATCGCCCCATTCGGTGATCCCACTTCCATCGTCGAGCAAATCTGGAAGGATTTGTATCAGCCGGGACTATGGAGCGATCTCTGGTTCCGATGGGAGGGCAAACCACTCCTTCTCGCTGATAAGAAACACATCAAGGATCCTGCCATACTTGACTTCTTCACCTTTCGTAAACCCATGCCTGATTACTGGATCGGTCCAAATGGGCCGGAGCAATGGAGCTGGCTCGAAGTCTTCCCACAGCATGTGTTCCGCAATGCGAAAGACGAAGCGGAACAAATGAGCGTGGGCCTGGCGCAGAACGCCCTGCCCAATACGCCCGGCCCCGCGCCCATGAGCGATGTGCGCGGCGCGATGGGTAGAAGCTGGCATAACGGTGCAAAAGACTCGCGTCCAGATGCGGTGAACTATGGATTCAACTTCGAGGAGCAATGGACCCGAGCACTCGAAGTGAACCCAAAGTTTATTTTCGTGACCGGGTGGAACGAATGGACGGCGGGCCGGTACACCGAATGGAGCAAGTATACCGACGCCACCTCGTACTATCCCGCCGGCTTGTTTGTGGACGAATACACGCAGGAATACAGCCGCGATTGCGAACCGATGCGAGGCGGGCACACCGACAATTATTACTACCAACTCGCGAGCTGGGTGCGGCGTTTCAAGGGCGTCCGGCCGCGTCCGGAAGCTACAGGCCCCAGCGCCATCACGATTGATGGGGCCTTCACGGATTGGGCGGATGTTGCGCCGGAATACCGGGACACCATCGGCGATACCGTTCATCGTAATCACCGGGGATATGGCGATGTGCTGTATACGAATGAGACGGGCCGTAACGATTTCGTCATCCTAAAGGCGGCGTACGATGAAAAATCACTGTTCTTTTATGCGCAAACGAAGGCGGCCATCACTCCCTATACCGATCCCCATTGGATGCTGCTGCTGATTGACGCGGACAAAAATGCTTCGACCGGCTGGCTCGGGTACGATTATGCAGTCAACCTCCAAGTGAAAAATGCGGAAGAAACTTCCGTGAGCGCTTGGCGTCAAGACGCATGGGAAACCATCGGCGCGGCGCAATGGCGAAAAGATGGCAACGGCCTTGAATTGGCCGTTCCACGCGCATTAACCGGCCAGGCCGCGGATGCGCCCGCCTTCGATTTTCATTGGGCCGACAATATCCAAGGATTCAGCGATGTATCTGAATTGGGAGTAAACGGCGATAGCGCGCCAAACCGGCGATGGAATTACCGGTTTACGGCCGCGAAAAAATAGCCGCCATTCTCTCGTAGCATGGAGCGTCTCGCCCATGAAGCAAGTGTCATAAGCTCACGCTTCATGGGTGGCGCCCGTCTTTGCGGATTGGCGTGGCTGTGAGCCCCATCACGTACTTTGATTTGGCCTGGCGGCCTGCCTGTTCAACCGTAAACGCCGGAATATGGTGGCTTTCTGGAAAGAGTTATACCGACTGCTCCCACTGGTTCCTTGTCAGCCTCATCTCTCCCTTATTGTCACCGACAAACTCGAAGCCGAGCGCCTTTGGCGCCACAAACTGCTGGGTCCAACTAGGCTGCCATCTGACCACAATGGAAGACGCGTTTTTCGCCGTAAATATGTGAGCGATCATGGCCTCCAGGGCCTCCCGGTCGTGGCCGGCATCCTGAAACCGCGTGTGGAAGATATATCCGAGGTCCATCTCTCCGCTGCTGTCCATGCCGTTGAGGACGAGCATGCCGATCATCTCCCCCGTGTCGCACAGGCAGACGGCGAAGAATTTGCCGTCCGTGGCCATAAACTCCACCGACTTCCTGCAGTCCGCTTCCGACGCCGACCACATCCCCTCATGTTTTCCACCCGTGGCGTTGTAATCGATGGCGAGGGACTGAAAGGCGGGCCAGTCTTCCGCTGCCCAGCGCCTGATGATCAGACGAGGAGTCTCGATGCGCTGCGCCTTTGGTCTGACTCCATACGATGCGAACACCTCAAGTATCTCGTCGCAGCATTTGCCGAGTTCGCGGATCTTGTTGGCTACCGGGAGCATTTTACCCTTGTCCGTGAGCGTCTGTACCGGGATACCAAATCCACCCTCCATATGCTGCAATTCTTCCCAATGATTTTGCATTTTTTCGTAGATTGGCAATAAATGGGGAATGATTTCCATATCCGGGCATAGAGTCTGGGCTTTTCGAAGGAATTCACGCGAGCAGCCGTTTGTACCAGAAATGCAGAGATACGTTCCATGGATTTTCCAGACATCGAGTTCCTTGTCGGATTTGCCCTTGAACCTGTCGTCCAGGAAACTGTCCGCCCAGTCATCGAAGGCCTGCTTGCCGAAGGTAAGCCCGTTTTCCGGCGGCATGGTGATGTATGAGGGAATACTCATGACTGCCTTGCGATACACATCGGCAAGCGGCGGCGCTTGTTTTTTCTCTCCGGCAAACACAAGCCCCGTAGGGAGCCCCAGGTGACAGGTAAAGTCGCTTTTATACGGAGTAGGCGCCTTGTCATCGCCTTTTAGATACAGAAAGGCCTCCCCGCCATTTTCATAGCCGCAAATAACGGAAAACTCTCCCGTGCCTTCGCAACCTTTCGATAGGACAGGTATCCCTTTGTCGATATACTCGATGACTTTTTGAACATATTTGGCCTTGTTTGCTTTTAGTTCGGTGTCATCCACATAAGTGAAATTGTAACCACAAGCGTCAAACGCTTTCTTTGCGAAATCATAATCAAAGGTGTCATGCGACAGGCAAGCTGTCCATTCATTTGGATCTTGTCTGTGTAGTTGCGTGAAAGAGTCTCCCGTCACGCCGGAAAAAAACCAGTAGTCGTATTCCTGGCTCTCACCCAGGCACTCCATCAGGTACTGCATGCAAGCGTTGAACAGGTAGTTCTGCCCGTAATGCCATGTGACCAGATTGTGAATATTCTCCAATACCTTTTTCTCATTACTCATATGCAACCTCCTCGAATTCATGTTTCCGTATAGATAGCAGCCGCTTCCAATCGCTGCCGCAATTTCCAAAGCGACCGCCACAAGTTTGGTGGCAGTCATCGTCTTTCCTGCCGTGCCTCCTGCCACCGAAATCGATTTCAGTAATCCAGTTAGAAGCCCCGTTGTGTGGGTGGTGGCCAAGACGAAGGCAATCCATGCGGAGCCGCTGGACGTAACGCGAACGACTCGAGAAGAGCCTTGAGACGGCGATTCTCTGCCTTGAGACGTTCGTTCTCTGCGAGGAGCTCGTGGAGCTCGTTCGCGTCGGCTTCTGTTCTCGGCGTCTTTTCCATGAAATATCTTTCGTTCGTGACAAGGGTTCTCATTCTATCAGAGCGAGGGGCTTACATGATGAATTGCTTTTGTCAAATCCAGGCCTTGAAATCCTATCATTGCCAGCGTTTTTTATCGCGCTGGGATCATCGAGCGTTGGGGAAGCGGTACGCTCAATATCATCGACTGGTGCACTTTGAACGCCAACCCCAAGCCCTCTTGGAGGGAAGAGGCGGGGTCGGTTTACGTGACCTTTTTGCCCGCCGCTTTGCCCTCAGTCCAGCGAACAATAGGGAACCACGAATCCTTGACCTCACCGAAACCGCGCCCTGTCGCGGGTGAAGTCACAGGTGAAGTCACAGGTGAAGTCACAGGTGAAGTCACAGGTGAAGTCACAGGTGAAGTCACAGGTGAAGTCACAGGTGAAGTCACAGGTGAAGTCACAGGTGAAGTCACAGGTGAAGTCGTGGATGAAGTCGTGGATGAAGTGAAACAACTACTCAGTGCCATACAAGGTTCCATGAGCCGGAATGAGATCCAACGCGCGCTAGGTCTCAAGGCGCAAGCCAATTTCCGAGAGCGTTTCTTGCTTCCAGCTCTGAAGGAAGGGCTGATCGAAATGACCATTCCCGACAAGCCAAACAGCCGCAAGCAGCAGTACCGGCTCACAGCAAGAGGTAAGCGCCTGCTTGAACGGTGACCATAGTACGGTTGCCCAGCCTGCACGCCATGGAGTTCCATTTCGTTGTCTGCTAGGTCTGCCTCACCGCACCGGAGTTCAATTTCTCCGTGGTTGCACTACACGCCACCATAGACATCGTGCCGCCTGCCGTGTTTCTCCGGAAACCCGAGAGGGCTTCTTCTGAGTCAACCACGTGCCACTATGCTGATGTTTGACCAATTCGGAATAACCTGATTTTCCACCCAGTGAGGTTCTTTTCTAGGCCATCCCATATGCTATATTATCTGAAATGCTTAGCCCAAGACAGCACGAGGTGTGATTCGGTGTCAAGTCAAATGAAAGCGATCCATACGTGTTAGCGCGCGTCCAATCAGGTGCCATCTTTGGAATCGACGGCATCCCCTTATCCGTCGAGGTGGACAACTATCCTGGTATCAACAAGCTCACCATCGTCGGACTGCCGGATGCTGCCGTTAAGGAGAGCCAAGATCGGGTTGGTTCCGCGATTAAGAACTCGGCTTTTCGGGTGCCGCGCGGCGTCACGGTCGTCAATCTCGCCCCGGCGGATATCCGCAAGGAAGGCAGTGCGCTGGATCTACCCATTGCCCTGGGACTGCTGGCCGCCAGCGAACAGATTAGGGGGGACCGGTTCGCAAAGTACTCGGTGATTGGCGAACTGGCGCTTAATGGCGCAATCCGTCCTGTTGCGGGTGCGTTGCCGATGGCCATCGCGGCACGGGAACAGGGATTGCGCGGGATCCTGGTTCCACAGGGAAACGCTCAAGAAACAGGTGTGGTTCCAGGCGTCCAGGTCATACCCGTCAATACGTTGGCGGAGGCGGTAGGTTTCATATCGGGCACAACCGATATCGCGCCCTATGTGACCGATATTGAGCGCCTGTTTCATGATGGGCGGCGCCAGGCGCGGGATCTCTGTGATGTAAAGGGCCAGGCGCACGTCAAACGCGCGCTAACGATTGCGGCGTCAGGTGGACATAATTTGCTCATGGTTGGCCCCCCGGGTACGGGCAAAACGATGCTCGCCTCCCGCCTTCCCGGCATCTTGCCGGACATGACTTTTGACGAGGCGCTGGAAACCACGCGGGTGTACAGCGTGGCCGGTATGCTGAATGAGGGGAAACAACTGGTCACCCACCGGCCTTTTCGCGCCCCTCATCATACGGCCACTACGGTTGCGATTAGCGGCGGCGGCCACGGCCAACGCCCGGTTCCGGGCGAAGTGAGCATGGCGCACAACGGCGTTCTCTTTCTAGATGAACTCCCGGAGTTCAACCGAGGCGCCTTGGAAGTATTGCGCCAGCCGCTTGAAGAGGGCTTTGTGCATATTCGCCGCGCCATGTACAGTGTCACCTTTCCAAGCCGTTTCTTGCTCGTTGTCGCCTTCAATCCGTGTCCCTGCGGCTATCGCTCCCATCCTACAAAGAAGTGCCGGTGCTCGATGGGCGAGATCCAACGGTATATGGCGCGGCTTTCCGGGCCACTGTTGGACCGTATCGACATTCATGTGGATGTCCCGGCTCTGACATATGACGAGATTTCCGACAAGCGTCCCAGCGGTCCAACAAGCGCCGAGGTCAGAGAGAGGGTGCAAGAGACGCGAGATCGTCAGCGCGCCCGCTACAAAGGCCATTGTGCCTGCAACGCGTATCTGGACTCAAAATCCATACACGAACATTGTACGATGACAACGGCGGCGGAAAAACTACTACAGAACGCGATGGACAAAATGGGTTTGAGCGCCCGGGCCTACGATAAGGTGTTACGTGTCGCACGAACCATAGCGGATTTGGACAAGGCCGATGTGATTACGGACATGCATGTGGCGCAGGCTGTGCAGTATCGCTCAATGGACCAAGAATTGCTCCCGGTCTAGGTGCGGACGCATTCCCATTTGATAGGCGCGATTGTCCAGCTATTCCGTCCAGGTCTGCTGCTTTGAAGATGAAGCATACGGGCAATCAGGTCCATGATGTGTTCCGGCGGCTGCTGTCGGGCTATCTCCCAGCGCCAGGCCTTGTCTTGGCAAACAACAACCGGCTGGCCAATTGCCGCAGAGTGAGGTCGAACGGGAGCCGTGCGTACTGGATCCGTTTGGCGGGCGTTGCTGGTTCGGGTAGTTAAGCTGTCGGAGCCCGAGGGACAAAAAGGCAGCATACTCTCAATTCCGTCCCGGCTCGAAAGCATCCCGTACGAATGCCTCACGGAAGCCTTTGAACCTAAAAAAGGCAGTAGGAACTTGCTTTGGGATTTTTCCAGCCCAATTTTGTAAAGAAATAACTGTCCTGTCCCGCTCTTTACGTTGGCGCCGGCAGCAGGTTGGGGGTGGCCAGCGGCCTTCCCTCGAGTATTTTGGCGAAGATCCGGCTGAGGATCGTCCGCCATCGTTCGTTCCAGTTCAACTGCCGCGCAGTTGCTTTCACCTCCAATAAAAAGGCGTTTACGGATTTCAGAACTTGTTCCATAGCATGTCCTTGCGCATGCACGGGGGTGATGGTGAGCGTGGTTTGGCCTCCGTGGCGGGTCTGCTGTCCCACGCCGTAGAGCAGCAGAGGGCGGCTCGTGATCGCTTCGGCGTGGCGCTCCGGAATCGCCAAGCGCACGTACAAAGACCACCAATTGTAAATCAGGGCTATGATTCGCGCCATGATTTGGCAGCGCTTCATATCGTGGGTGGTATACCCGCCCCACCCCCACTGGTTTTTCTGTTCATCGTAGATGTTTTCCGCATCGCCCCGGTCGCGATAATGCTGGGCCAAGGCCGATAGGGGGTCTGTCAGCGAAGTGGCCAGCAGCGCGTATTCATACTGCTGCACGGCTCCCGCTTGGATCTCGATGAGCTGTAGTTGGGGGGAGGGGTCAGGCAATAGCGGCTCCGTTTCCAGAACGATACTCCCTTTGAGCTTGCGCCGCAGAACGATTACCCGGCGTTTGCTCGTCCATCCCATAAGCTCCAGACGGTCTTCCAAACCTTCCCAGCCTTGGCCTGCTGGCGTCCAGTCCTTAGAACAAAAGGCCTGCTGGATAAGCCGTTTCACGTTGCTGGTCTGCCGCAATTTGAACAGATAGGGCACTCCGCGCGCTTCGGCTTCGCTCATGTCGCGTTCGTTGCCGAAGGCGCAGTCGCCGCGAATCATGCCCGGCCAGGCCGCGCGCGGCAAGCCATCGAGAAAATGCCACAATCCAGGCATGGTGTATTTCGCCGCCGTCTCGTTGCCCGGCCGGACTTCCACGTCCAGCACCAAGCGCGTGTTCGCCATAAAATAGGTATGCAGCACATGAGAAGGACGGCCCTGTTTCGCCGGATTGTAGCCCAGCACGGCCCCTTCTTGATGGCCGAACAGGGGCTTCACGCTTGTATCCACGTCCAAAATCCAAGGCTCATAAAGCAACGGCTCATAACAGCGGCGCAGGTGCTTCTGTAGCCAGCCCGCGCAGGCTTCCCCGTCCGCCAGTATAAATGCCCGCCGCGCCGAGGAGGCGCTCATGATCTTGCTCATACCCAGCAAGCCCGGGTTCACCGCGTCGTAACGGACCGCGTCAATGTGCGCATAGCGGGTGTGGCCCGCCAGCACTGATAAAAATAGCGTGCCCAGCACATCCCTCTTGCGCGGCGCATTATTGCTGGCGTACGCCAGCGGACAGTCCTCCACCCACGCTTCAAAAAGCTCCGCCGTCTTGAGGAAATCGATAAAGAACGCCAACTGGCCAAACGGCGTCGTTGCCGCCTCCCGGTCCCATTCCACATGCACCCGGCCCCCGTAGCTATCTACGAAAATCGGCGCCTCCAAAGACAACCATTCCTCCTCTCCCAATGGGGGAGCATCTTGCTGTTGCGATTCTGTTTCCATGTTCTTTATCTTGAACTACTTCCTGCTCGACACTCAAGATTCAACTGGCGTTTTTAGGTTCAACCCATTGCGTGGCGATGATGGGCTCCTTGCGCGCATCCCTCGACGCCGTCGGCGCCAGGGAGAAAACCTTGGTCATGGCCCTCGACGGCAGCTTTTGCAACCAGACCGTCTTCGGCGCTGAACGCGACCGCACCCACCTCATCGCCCGTGCCCGCAAGGACGCAGTCCTATGCTTTGGCGCTCCAGAGGGTTCGCGGCGTTTCTATGCCCAAGAAAAATTCACCCCCGAGCAAGTACGCCAGGACGATAGCATCCCCTGGAAGACTACGAAGCTATTCTACGGCGGCAAACGCCGCAAGGTCCGCTACAAGGAAATAAAGACCCTCTACTGGCAAGGCGGCGCGCGCCGTCTTCCCCTCCGCCTTTTCGCTATCGCTCCCACCCCCTACCGCAAGCGGAAAAGCAGTAAGCTTTATTACCGGCAACCAGCCTACCTTCTTTGTACCGACAGGGTTCACGCCGCACAGAGGCTGCTCCAGATCTACTTCGACCGCTGGCAGATTGAAGTCAACCATCGCGAGGAAAAGGACACCTTGGGCGTCGGACAAGCTCAGCTCTGGAACCCCAATGCCGTACCCAAGCAGCCCCCGCTTGCCGTCGCCGCCTACAGCGCATTGCTACTGGCCGCCATAAAAACCTTTGGCCCCGAACGAAATAGCGCATACGCCCCGCTGCCACGGTGGCGAAAACACGCCACACGCCCATCGTGCCTCGCTCTCATCACTCTATTGAGAAAAGAGATGGACGAACAGCCCCATTTGCTCCGTCCACTCGGCATAGAAACGTCCAGAGCAACAATGGCAAGCGCCGCGGCTGCTTGATAATGGAGAAACTCCAGCGGTGGGGCAAGCCCCACCCTACAATTTTTAGTGTATATAGTAGTCCTAAAATCCGTATCTTTGGTTGCGGCTATGCCATAACGGAAGGGAGGTTCGCCATGTTGATCGTGCATGTGGATGTAGTGGTCAAGCCGGAATGTATCGAGGCGTTCAAAGCCGCCACACTCGAGAACGCCCGCCACAGCGTGCAAGAGCCTGGCATCGCCCGCTTCGATATCGTGCAGCAGGCGGATGAGCCCACCCGCTTCGTATTGGTCGAAGCGTACCGCACACCGGACGCCCCTGCCCAGCACAAGGAAACCGCCCATTACGCGAAATGGCGCGATACGGTCGCGGACATGATGGCGCAGCCGCGTTCGAGCCGGAAATTTATAACCTGTTTTCCCGAAGATTCGGGATGGTGATAAAACCGGGCAAGCATTCGGTGGTATAGACAGGCGCATATGCCCAAAACCATCCGAATTGCCCGATGCGGTTAGAGTGTTATCCAGATTTCGGCATATTTCGTGTGCCGTGTGATTATAGAATCCGTCTCCTTGAACACTCAGCGCCAGCCTTCTTCGTAGCCGGTTTCATACAAGGCGATGACGTTTTCCGGCGGTGATACGGATTGGATGTTGTGGCACGGGGCGATAATATAACCGCCGCCCGCGCCCAGGATGCGGAGGTTGTCGATGACCTCCTGCCGCACCTCTTCCACCGTGCCAAACGGCAAGGTGTATTGGTTGTCCACCGCGCCATGGAAAACTAGCCGGTTCCCGAATTCGGCTTTTAGACGTTCGCGTTCCATGCCTGTGCAGCGCCATTGAATGGGATTCAATGCCTGGGCTCCGATGCCGATCAAATCCGGGATGATGTCATGCACCGCGCCATCGGAATGGGTGAACACGAATGCGCCGTTTTGCTTCGCCAAGTCCACCATCCGCTTCATGCGGGGAAGCAGGAATTCGCGAATATGCTCAGGGGCATACAGAAGAGTATCTTGTCCGCCAAGGTCTTCCGCGACATAACTAAGCAAAACCACGCTAGGAACGGCTTCAAAAATACGCTGGGCGTTTTGATACGCCAGCTCGAAGAGCTTATCGAGGCAATAATGCACGAGTTCCGGGCGTTCGAGTAAATCCATGTACGCCAATTCATACCCGCGCAATGCCTTATAAAAAAGCAGCGGTTCTGAAGTGCCTCCCTGCCACACCAGGTGTTCTTTGCCTTTTACAAGTTCGGGAAGGTGGGAATAATCAAACCAGTCCGGGCTGGGCCATTGGTATTCCGCCTCCATTTCATCAATGGATTGGAATTGCGCCAACGGGGCGTTATCGGCTTCGTAATACTTTCCGGTTCCATAATCCACTAACTTCATTCGCAATCCGAAATAATCCGTGTACTCCGGAAACGCCGGGCCCACATATGCTCCGCCCAAAGGCTGGGGCTTATCGATATGCAACCGGCGCTGCACTTCATCAAAATCGCACCCCATGTGTTTGCATAATTGATCCGTCGCCTCGGCCGTAGCCCAGTAATCCATGGGAACCCGATCAGGCTTTTGGCGGCTCAATACGGCTTGCCAGCGCTCGCGGGGCGACATCGTTTCTTTCGGCATGGGTGTTCCTTTCGTTGTTCGCAGATCCATGATATGGATCAGCTTTACGTCTAATGATGCACATACACGCACCGGGAGATAATAGAAACTGTTGTATATGTAAGCAAATGCATGAGATACAGATGAGAATCGCTCGATAATTCGGGAGTTTTAGATACATAGCGCCAAAATCACGCGCGCATTTGTGAGTAAGTTTTGTGTGATTGCGGCAATGGTTACTAATCGCGCACGTGAGGTTCTCCTAAAAAAGTCAGATGATCAAGGAAGAGATCCCATTTGCAGCGAGGACTCCACATCTACAACATGTGCGAGTTTTACGGATGCTTGTATCAGAATCTGGGTGTACGTCAAGACAGTGGGCTTATCCTGCACGTTATTTCCAGTAATCATTGAATCGGTGGTACGATAGGAAGAAATTCCAGGAGTTCCCCCAAGAAATGGGGGTTTATAACCGCAATTAATTGTATTGAATAGAGTTACCCGTCTATAGAAGTGTCTTTGTCGAATTTTGGGGGATCTTTCGTTTAATTGAAACGGTCTCCTTGGTGCGTCAGAATCTTGGTGTCAAAAGCCCCAACTCCAACGCAATCAAGGAGGACCGCCGATGAATGCTACCAGAGTTGCTCGAAACTTGCGAGTTCGCATAGGGCGATTTTCGGGGGATCTCTCGAAAGGCCTTTGTGTAGCGGCCCAACGCTTCGTTTCCCAGATGGTGTACGGCATTCAGGCTTCCGAATCGGTGCTGCTCACGGAGATAGGACGAACCCTGGAGGAGGATATTCCCCTGCGCAAAACGCACAACCGCCTATCGAGGAATTTGCAACGGCCCGAGCTGGAGAAAACTATCCAGGAAAACGTACTGCGCATGGCCGCGAGCCGGGTGGGACAGGACACGCTGCTCATCATTGACCCTTCGGACCTTTCCAAGAAGTACGCCAAAAAGATGGAGTATCTGGCCACGGTGCATGACGGCAGCGCGCACGATTTGGCCCAGGGGTATTGGACGCTTCACATCGCCGGGTGCGGGGTGGATTCCGATGGCATCATTCCCTTGTATCAGCGGTTATGGTCCGCCGATGCGCCGGGCTTTACCAGCGAGAATGACGAGATTTTGCGCGGGATAGATGCGGTGGCGGCCCACGTGGGCCGCCGCGGCCTGTGGCGCATGGTCCGCGCCTACCTCAAACGCTGGAGTATTGAAGAAACCATTCGCTACGCCAAAACCTGTTATGACATCGAGAACGTTCGGGTGTTGAATTACCAAGGCCTGCAAAACTTAATGCCGCTGGTGTTGGCGGCGATGTATTTCGCGGCTTGCGTGCTCGACCAGGATTCCCGCCTGCGCGTGATGGCTGGTTTCGTGGAAAAGGCCGCCAAACGGCTCTTCGGCATTCCCGACTTCAAGTACTACGCCCTTGCAGACGGATTACGAGCGATCCTGACCCGATGCCCAGGCGCCCCTGTGACGCCCAAACAACTCTCCAAATCGTCCCAGATGACCCTGTTCGCTTTCGATTCCCCATGAAAGCAGTTTCCTCTGTAAATTCTGGGGGAACTCCTGGTGTAGGAGGTGTCAGGGCTTACGCATCTAAATTCCCAGTAAACGTAGAAGGTATTCGGGGTCGAGTGCAGCAGCGAAGCGCTTGCCCCTGAGGAAATCTTTGTTGGTCTTGTCTTTCTTGAGGAGGTTGAGTGTAATTCTCCTCAAGGAGGCGAGATTCTGGGCGGCGTTTCTTGTTCGGGCGCGGTTGTCGTCTTCGCGAAAGATAATGTCTAGGCACCAGTGCAAATTGTTTTCCACGCCCCAGTGTCCACGCACGGCGTGGGCGAATCGTCGTGCGTCGAGGGGCGGGCTGCTCAAGTAGTAGCGCCGCTCGATGGTGTTCTTCCCTTTTTCCTTGCGGATGGACTCGACCATGCCGAAACTCTTGAGGCCCTTCCAAAGTCCTTTGTCCTCGAACCAGCCCAAGTCGGTGGATTGCCAGTATCGGCGGGTTTCGATGCGGCCATGCCCCTTGTCGATGGTCTGGTGGAAATCCATCCGTGTGGCGTCGGCTGTTGGCGCGCACTGGGTGGCGCAAGGGGGAACGGCGTCCTTGAAAAAGGCCTTCACTTCTTCTAGGGCGGTGGCGTGGTTGCCTTTGAGGGCCAGCACGTAGTCGGCCTGCCGTTGGATAATGTGGGAGGCGATATCCTTCTGGCAGCCCATGGCGTCCAGGGTGACGATGGCTCCCTTGAGCTTTAAGGCGTTGAGGAGTTTGGGGACGGCGGTGATTTCGTTGGATTTCTCGTCCACCTTGACCTGCCCCAGCGCCAGGCCGTGCTCGCAAGCCCATGCGCTGACGATGTAGGGGATGGCCTCCCCCTGATTCAAGGCGCGCCGCAGGGCTTTGCCGTCAATGGCGGCGACCTCATCGCTCAGATTGGGGCAAATGCCCTACACCCATTGGCCGAAGCACTCCAGGAAGGCATGGGGGTCGAGGGCGGAAAAGACCCGGTTGAAGGTGTCGTGCGAGGGGATGCCGCCGGGCAATTCCAGGAAGCCCTTCAGCCAATCCTCCCGGAGCCAGCCGAAGCGCTCCATATCCGAAAAGCTCTCCCCGCCCACGAGGGCTGAGCATAGCCCAATCATCAAGATGTCAATGAAGTTGTGCCTGCGGGTCCGGTCCATGCGGGGATCAGGCAGGCCCGCGAAACACTCGATAATAGGCTTGGGCTTGGGCAGGGATTTCTTTTCAGCGGTCATGGGGTGCTCCTTTCATTCATGCGCCGAAGCACTGTTGACTCTAGTATATAGAATTCTATATATTAAAATCCATGAAGCACACCAAAAAGATGCAAGCATTGCTGGAGCGCATGGCGCAGATTGAGCGGATGGAGCGCGGAAAGCTCTGTCAAATGGGCGGGCGTCCCCACTTTAACCACCAGAGCTGGGAGAACGAGAAGAACGTGGTTCGCTATGTGCCGGCGCGCGAAACCGAGTTCCTAAAAGAGGCCATCAATGGCTACCAGGCTTTCATGAAGCTGGCTGAACGCTACGTGGACGAAGTCGTCAAGCAAACCCGCCGTGAGCGCGCAAAGACCTTCCCCCAAGCGAAAAATCCCAGGCCACGTTGACAGAAAAAATCATGCACAACAGGATAAATCGACTCTTGAGCACTATTAGATGCGTAAGCCCTGCATCATTCTTCGCGCAAGAGGAAATTCTACGAGGAAGTTTGTTATACTTCCTTGGCCTTTGCGTCCAAAGGCAAAACCGCAGGCAGGGCTGCCTGTAAGCCCAGTCCAAAACCATTCGGCCATAAGGGGAATTGAACCATGAGTTTTCCAATTGACGTGAGCAAGTACAAGACGCTGGCGCTGGACCCGGCAAAGGCAGTATTGTCGGCGGAAGATAAGGCGCAACTGCACACGAATATCCAAATCGTGCGTGACACCCTCGTCTTTTTTACGGCTATCGCCGGGATCAAAGGGTTGGCGGGCCACACGGGCGGCGCGTATTGCATTGTCCCGGAAGTGTGTATCGCCGATGGGTTTATGCACGGCAGCAAGTCCGTGTACCCAGCGTTTTTTGATGAAGCCGGGCACCGTGTGGCGATTCAATACGCCATGATGGCCTTTAATGGCGAGTTGCCGTTCGAGAAATTGCTCCATTACCGGGAATATGGCCATGGCCTGTTCGGCCATCCGGAATATGACCCGAAGATGGGCGTGAAGTTCAGCTCGGGCCGCCTGGGCCACTTGTGGCCGTTCGTCAACGGCGTCGCGAAGGCCAATCCGGATATGACCGTGTTCCTGTTTGGCAGCGATGGCTCGCAGATGGAAGGCGATGATGCGGAAGCCGCGCGTTTGGCGGTCGCCCAGAACATCAACATCAAGCTCGTTATCGACGATAACAACGTGACGATCTCCGGGCATCCGAAGGATTATCTCCCCGGTTACGACATCGCGAAGACCCTTGCGGGCCATGGCCTCACCGTGGATGCGGGCGAGGGCGAGGATTGGGATGCGTTGTTCACCCGCATGCAGAAGGCCATGACGGTTTCGGGCCCGGTGGCGGTGGTGAACCACCGCCTTATGGCTCCGGGCGTGCCGGGCATCGAAGGTAAAAATTCGGGCCATGATGTCATTAAGAAAGAATTCGCCATCGACTATCTGACGGCCAAAGGCTATACGGAAGCCGTCGAGTTCTTGAACAACGTCAAGGTGGACAAGACCTCGGTCTCCTTCCAAGGCTCGACGCCGGAGATGGCGGCCAACCGTTCCGAGTTCGGTAATATCGTCAATGGCATTCTCGATGGCATGAGCAAGGAAGAGCGTATCGCAAGCTTGCTGGTGGTCGATTCCGACCTGGCCGGTTCGACGGGCCTCAACAATATCATGAAAGCCCACCCGGAAGTCTGCATCAATGGCGGCGTCCAGGAGCGCGGTAATTTCAGCGCGGCGGCGGGCTTCGGTTTCGCGAAGGGCAAGCAAGGCATTTTCAGCACGTTCTCGGCATTTCTCGAGATGATCATCTCGGAAGCCACGATGGCGCGCTTGAATGACGCCAACGTGATTTGCCACTTCTCCCACGCGGGCGTGGACGAGATGGCGGATAACACCTGCCACTTCGGCATCAACCTGTTCCTGGCGGATTCGGCCTTGAAAGAAGGCGACAAGACCCGCATGTATTTCGCCGCGGACGCGCTTCAATTGAAATCGCTCGTCGAAACCATCTGGAAGGATGAAGGCGTCCGGTATGTCTTCACGAACCGCTCGAAGACCCCGTTCATCCTCAAGGAAGACGGCACGAAATTCTACGGCGACTGCTACAAATTCGTCCCCGGCAAGGATGAGGTCATCCGCGAAGGCAAGGCCGGTTATGTGGTGGCGTTTGGCGACATGCTGTACCGCGCCCTTGACGCCGTCGAACGCGCGCGCAAGGAAGGCATCGATGTCGGCCTGATCAATAAGCCCACATTGAACGTCATCGACCAGGATATGCTGGCGAAAGCCGGTTCCGCGCCGTTTGTGCTGGTGGTGGAAGACCAGAACGAAATCAACGGGCTGGGCGTGCGGTATGGTTCATGGCTGCTGTCCAGCGGCTATGCCCCGAAATATAGCCATATCGGCGTACACAAGCCGGGCCTTGGCGGCATCTCCGAGCAGATCCCGCTTCAAGGCCTTGATCCCGACAGCATTCTGGCCAAAATCAAGAAGATGGCCGGAAAGTAATCGAAACCTTAACCGGGGGCGGGCTGCGCAAAATGCAGCCGCCCCCGGTTTTTACATGTACGCAAGGCAGGGGGAAGTGCTGGAATGCTTTCGTATACGGTTCGACGTGTGGAGGAGCCGCCCGCGCTGGACGCGGGCTGGAATGGGCCGGGCTGGCGTGATGCGGAAGCCCTCTCTATAAGCCATTTCCATCCCGAAAGCTCCGCGCATCACCCCCGGGCGCAGGCCCGCATGCTCTACGATGCGCAAGGGCTGTATATCCAGTTTTACGTCGAAGATCGCTATGTGCGGGCTACGTTCACGGAATATCAAAGCCCCGTCTGCGAGGACTCCTGCGTCGAGTTTTTCGTCCAGCCCTGCCCGGACAAGGACTACTTAAATTTCGAGATGAACGCCATCGGCACGTTGCTATTGTATTGCATCGAGGACTTTGCGCAGCGCAAGTTCAAGCCGGTTCCGAGTGAAGCCGCCACGGGCATGCGCGTATATCATTCCTTGCCTGGCCCGATGGAGGAAGAGCACGCCGGGCCTCTCGAATGGACAGTGGCGTATTTCGTTCCTTTTGAGTTGCTCGAGCGTTATACTGAGCCGGTTGGCGATCCAGCGGGAAAAGAATGGCGCGCGAATTTTTACAAATGCGCCGAGAAGAGCAGCCATCCCCATTGGGCCTCGTGGTCTCCGATAGGAGAAGAATTGTTATTTCACCAGCCCAAATACTTCGGAGTGATCCGATTCGGAGAATGACCGCTAGGAAGAGATCTTCTTTAGACAAGATTTTCATATAAAAATACATATTGAATAAACCCGAAGCGCCAGATAAGAGATAGGCATTTTTCGTAGCATGGCCGTCCCGGCCATGTGCATAGGCGGAATGCCCATGCCACGGGATTTTGGCATCATTCCTATAGACCTTATATAGAAAGGTATCCGATGAAAGAAAGTGCATTCATCGAAACGCTCTTGCGGGAGCTGGCGGTTTTCGTGCGGTCAAAATACGCGGACCGTAGCGGCCTGCAAGTCGGCTCGAAATCGAATCCCAACGATCAATTGACCGAGGTGGACCTCGCCGTGCAACACATGGGCGCGGAGCGGATTGCAGCAGCATTTCCGGGCGATCTGTTCATCGCAGAAGAAGAAGGGTTGGGCGTGTTGCCGAAAGACCAATCCGGCCGGTGCTGGATCATGGACCCCATCGACGGCACGCAGAATTTCGTGCGCGGCATGTATCCCACCTTTGGCATTTCGCTTGCCTTCATGGCGGAAGGCCGCATTCAGGCGGGCGGCGTCATGATGCCGGTCACGGACGATTTATTTATTGCCGCGCGGGGCGAGGGCACATTCCGCAATGGCCGCCGCACCCATGTTTCCGATGTGGCGAAACTCGATGTGGCGCGTGTCGAGATCGACTTTAGCGGCCCGGCCCAGCGCCCATTCACCGTCCGAGCCACGCATGATTTGATGCACAAGGCGGGCCAAATACGCTGCCATTGCGCGGCGGTCATCGGCCTGTGCTCGATAGCCAGCGGCGATGTAGATGCGTATTTCTGCAGCTCGTTGAAACCGTGGGATTTGGCGGCGGGGCTTATCATCGTGGAAGAAGCGGGAGGCGCCGTCACCCGTGTGAACGGCGCTCCCATATATCCGCTTACTTCGACCTGTGATCTGATCGCCAGTAATGGCCTGTTGCACGAGGAATACATGTCCGTTCTGTTGCCCGGCGAATAAAAGCATGCCGGCGGAAAAACAGCATCCATGATGTACAAGCGCACATGCCGCGGCATATCACGTGTATTGAAGCAACAAGCGGCAAGGATCCGTAGCGAGCTTCAAGTATATCGAAAGGTGATACGGCACCCCGGCACCCCTTGGCTCGCACGAATCCTCCTTGCCGCCGCGCTTTTTTATTTTTTCTTGCCTTTTGACCTCATCCCGGATTTTCTGCCTGTTATAGGGCACTTGGATGATGTGATCATCATACCGGCCCTGATCATCCTTGCCTTGCGCCTTATCCCGCCTGGAGTAATGGAAGAGTGCCGCCAGAATAGTAAATAAGGCTTCGGTTATCGGGTGTTATCGCTTTATTTTGTATCCTTATCTACTTCGACGGTTATCACTCGATAGCCAGTAAATACTTGGCCGAACATGTCCGTGGTGCGCACCTCGATGCAATGCGTGCCCGGTGTGATATCCGCAGGCAGATTGGCGCGCCACATGTGAGAAACATTGAGGGGCTCCGGCAGCTTGAGGCCAAAAGCGTCGTCCAGTTTCGGTTCGAGTTCTTTCATGCGCACATAGGCTGGATCCTGGACATTTTCGGCCCATTCCATGGGCATCCAATTCTCATTGCCGTCCAAACGGAATTCCACCTTCGAGCGTTTCGAGCCAGCAAACACATTGGCCAGCAGCGGTGTTTCACCCAGCTTGGCGCGTTCGATGGTATCCGGCGCGTAAATGTTCATCTGATAATCCGCTGGACGCGACGCGGCCTTGAATGTAATGGCATAATCTACACCATTGAAAGATACGAACGAATAGCCGTTCGGGCTGCCATCGTCCATCGTGGCATGGGGGATGCCGCGTTCATCTTTCGCTCCGCTCCACCACATGCCGCACGCTGTGGGGGCGATCCAGAGATGGTGGGCGTCCGGCCCCTCTCCCATGAACACATGCAATTGCTGGTGAAAGTGAGCGGAGGCGGTGAAAGCAGGCCGTTCTTCGAGCAAATCGATGAGTTTAGCGGCGTCTTTCAACTCAGTCAGCGGGATATGCATCAGCAGCACCACGCGCTCGGTTTTCGGAGTATGGGATAAGTAGTTTTTAACAAACGCGAGCTGCTGCTCGTTGAAACCGCCTACGTAATGTACTTTGTCTTTCCCGACCCACACCACATCGTCCAGCGCGATGAAGTGGACTTTTCCATATTGGAATGCATAGTTGGCTGGTCCATACAAGCGCTCGAAGGTTTCATCGCTGTAGATGTCGCCTGGGAGATCGTAGTTTTCATCATGGTTTCCCAGTACGTGATACCACGGCACGCCGATTTTACCGATGACGGAGATTAGCGGTTCCGCTACGGACAAGTCATTAAACACAGTATCTCCGAGCGTGACGCCGAAGGCGGCATCCGTGCCCACAAGCTCCTCCACCATATCGTGGGCGGTATAGTCTATCTCTTCCTGGTTTCGTGTCTGGGTATCGCCAAAAAACAAGGTTTTAAACTGGGCGGCTTCGGGATGGGGCATCAACGGAAAATCCACGGACTTGGGAAGCGGGCCTGTAGGAGCGACTCCCTTGTATTTCAGGTCCGGCGAGCCTTTCGGTTTGTGGATGTAATAGAACCGGGGCACGTTATTCTCGTCCACGGGCGTCATCCATCCCTCGGGCTTGCATACGAACAGGATCGTGTCATTTCCGATGGGCAGCCGGTATTTGCCTTCCGCGTTGGTCTTGACGACTTTTTCGCCGTTACTGACGAGGACATCCGGAATGCCTGCTTCACCGACGTCGCGCACTTGGTTGCCGTTGGCGTCATGAAAGACGACGCCCTTTGCGGTTGCGGCATGCGCGGATAGGCCTGCAAATGTGATGCATGCTGCTAGAAAAAGGATTCTCCATTTCATTTTGCTACTCCCGGTTGCATCATCGAAACTAAACATCCAGTTATGTGACTCATTAGTTCCTGTTATATCAGGATTGGTTGATTTTTCATGAGTCAAACTTCATTCGACCGCCATTACCCGATATCCCGTGAACACTTGCCCGAACATATCCGTGGTGCGCACCTCGATGCAGTGCGTACCCGATGCGATATTCCCGGGCAGATTGGCGCGCCACATATGCCGCACATTCGGGAATGGCTCCCATGACTCATGGCCTATGGATTCATCCATCTTCTGTTCGAGTTCTTTCATGCGCACGTAAGCTGGATCCGCTAAACCTTCCACCCATTCCATGGGCGTCCAATCTCCTTTGCCATCCAAACGGTATTCCACTTTCGAGCGTTTCGAACCCGCGAATATATTGGCCAGCAGCGGCGTTTCACCTAGCTTGTCGCGTTCGACCGTATCCGGTGCGTATATGTTCATCTGATAGTCCGCTGGGCGTGACGATGCCTTGAATCGGATCGCATAATCCGCGCCGTTGAAGGAAACGAACGAATAGCCATTCGGGCTTCCATCGCATATGGTCGCGTGGGGGATGCCGCGCTCGTCTTTCGCGCCGTTCCACCACATGCCGCAGGCCGTAGGCGCGACCCATAGATGATGGGCGTTAGGCTCTTCGCCTAGAAACAGATGCAATTGGAGATGCGCATGGGCGGAGGCGGTAAAAGAAGGCCGTCCATCGAGCAACGCGAGCAACTTCGGCGCATCCGGCACGTCCGATAAGGGTATATGCATCATCATGACGATGCGTTCGTTTTTGGGCACATATGCCAAGTAGTTTTGAACGAACGCGAGCTGCTGCCCATTGAAACCGCCATGATAATCCTTCCCTGTCCACACAATATTGTCTAGGGCAATGAAATGGACTTTTCCGTATTGAAAGGCGTAATTCGCCGGTCCAAACAGGCGCTCGAAGGTTTCATCACTAAGAGCGTCATTCGAGACATCGAAATTCTCATCGTGATTTCCTATCACGTAATACCATGGCACGCCTATCTGGCCCATGGCGTCGCGCATGCCTTCCATCACGGATAAATCTTCATCAACGATATCTCCGAGTGTGACGCCGAAGGCCGCATTCACGCCCACGAGTTCCTCCAGCATGTCATGGGAGGTGTAGTCCACCTCGGTCTGATTCTTCACTTGTGTATCGCCAAAGAACAAGGCCGTGAACTGCTCTGGCTCTGGATGGGGCGTTAGGGGAAAATCCACGGACTTGGGAAGCGGACCCGTGGGAGCGACTCCCTTGTATTTCAGGTCTGGCGAACCTTTAGGCTTGTGGATGTAATAGAACCGTGGAACGTTATTCTCGTCCACAGGCGTCATCCATCCTTCGGGCTTGCATACGAACAGGATCGTGTCATTTCCGACGGGCAGCCGGTATTTGCCTTCCGCGTTGGTCTTGACGACTTTTTCGCCGTTGCTGACGAGGACATCCGGGATGCCTGCTTCACCGGCGTCGCGCACTTGGTTGCCGTTGGCGTCATGAAAGACGACGCCCTTTGCGGTTGCGGCATGCGCGGATAGGCCTGCAAATGTGATGCATGCTGCTAGAAAAAGGATTCTCCATTTCATTCTGCTTCTCCTGATCATGCCACCCCAAACGGGCCTCACTAAAAATAACGTGCATGTTTTATCACAATGTGTGGGACCGGCGCCCTCGCTGGTCTTTTTCCACGGTGGGGCAAGCCCCACCCTACAGATTTTAGTGTATTTAGTGTATTTAGTGGTCTAAAAATCCAGCTATTTATTCCAGATACATCGATAATTGAAGCGCCGGTTTGGGGCGCTGTCGCCGTTGATGCAGAACGAGATGGGATCCTTGAGATCGGCGGGATTATCCGCCCAGTGAAAATCAAAGGACACCGCGCCGCTGCTGAGGCCGAGGAGCTTTCGGGGTATCTTCAGCTCGACGGCTTTGCCTGCACACTGATACGGCAGTTTCTTCACCTCCACCCAAGGGGAGTCCGGCGAACTGGCGTCATACCGCATGAGCGTAGTGGTGTTTTCATCCACGATTTTCTGGTTGACGAGGTAATCATATCCATTCCAGCCCGTGCCGGGATTCTTATCCGCATCAATAAGGAGCAGCATCCAATTGGGATCCGTCGAGGGCGTGAGCGGGGCTGCTGTCTCCGCATAGAAATACACGTTCTTCGCATCGAGGGCGGCTTTACAGGTGACAATGTCATTACGTCCGGATTTGTTGATGTAATGCTCCGTGCCGTATCCATCATGATCGCGCCAAGCCGTGTCGCCTGTCGTGTCCCGGTATTCCACATCAACGCCAGCCCAGTCCGCGAACTCGCCATCTATACGAATCTTGGCGACTCCCTTCAATTCGGGAATAGGCCGGATGCCCTTGTATTTCCGAATATTCTGGGCCATTTGCATATAATAATTGTCGGTATACCCATCTTTCATGGGGTGGATGCAGCGGTTGAATTCCGAGTTGTATTGATCAACAAAGAAATAGGTGCTTTCGCGCCGCATGAACTTCGTAGTCTTGCCTTCGCCGGGTTGGTATTTACCGGCGCTCCACTCGTTCCAGTCGTTGATATAGACAAACTGTGGATTAGCGGCGAGGGCCTCGTCCCAGCGTTCCTGGAAGTAGATGCCGTAGCCCTCTGGATGCTCGACGACCTTATCGAGCCATGGCACATACGTGGGTACGGGTAGATCGTATTCGTTGAGTTCCGGTTCGAGCGTCTTTCTGGACCACGATTTTCCGGTGAGGCTGTTTGGATGCTGGGCTGGCGTGACCGCCGCTTCTTCCCGAACGCCATTATGTGTCGAGACCAAATCATTCGGATTCATTTCCCGCACGCGTTTATCACCAAGCTCATAACCAAAGCTCCAGTTGTCTTCCGTGCCGACGAATCGGCTGTCGTTCCACTTGTAGTATCCCCACCACATATTCCGTAGCGTGAAGAAGTTCTTCACTTCATCCGTGTAGTCCGCATAGAACTCTTCCGCATAGTACGGATCTTGATAATGTGGATTGCCCGCATCAATCTTGGCTGCAGGGTCATAATGGGGATTGGGGTGCTTCATTCCTTTGCCGTTCGCATCCACCGATGGTGTATTGTTATAGAGTAGAAGGGGCTTGCCGTCCCAGTAGAACCAAAGGTCTTTATACTTCTCTTCTTTGTAAATCCGGTCAAACAGGTTTTGGACGACGGTGATCACGGGGCCATTGAACGCCCAGAAACAGAATTGCGGCACTTTATTGCCTTCGGCTTTCATCTTCAGCATGGTGGTGAATGTGACCTCCCATTCATCCCAGTACAGAACGGCATTCGTCACGTCCATCACGAGCACATCGACGCCCGCGTCGGCGAGCATGGACATGTCTTTGCGGATCACATACTCGTCCGTGCTTAAAAAATACCCGGCCTCGGGTTCGCCCCAATGATAATTGCTATCCGTCCATAAGGGATGCTTGGCGTCCAGGCGGGCATTGGGATCTGCCGCCAGAATTTTCGTGACATCAGCGGAATAGGGCGTTTTGCTCGTTTGCTTATGCCAGGTGATGTAGAAGATGCCCACCACGCGGCGTTGGTCACTTTTGACTGGCCCTGCGGCTGCATCATCCGGCATGGTTCTGCCGAGTGCGTCCGTGGCCACCCAGGTGTCCGGATACAGATCGCGATACCCCAGCTCATCCGCGCCAGCGGCAGACAATGCACAGAAGACGAATAATGATCCGATGATGGGAACAGTTCTCATGTTTCACTCCAGTATGGTTGTGGCCCTCATAATCATTTCACCCCTTATGCATATATTCCTGTACGGCCAGCATAGTTTCATTCCGTCGATTTTTGTTGCGGCGTATTTGGTGTGTTGTTTGCTCAGGCAAGGCGGCATATGACAAAAAAGCGGGGCCGAAGCCCCGCTTTCACGGCTCGCAAATAGAAATGCTATTTAATCACGATAAGCTCGACCCTGCGGTTCAATTGCCTATTGGCCTTGGTGTCATTTGGCGCGGCGGGCTTGTTTTCACTGAAAGCGCCCGCGTCGAACCGCGATGCATCCGTACCACGTTTCACGAAGGCCGCTTTCACGGCTTCCACGCGCCTCTCGGAGAGTTTCTGGTTGTATTGTGTGGAGGCGTTGGAGTCCGTATGCCCTTCCAAGCGGATGCGCATGCAAGGAGTATTCTTCAAGATCGCCGCTGCTTCGTCCAGCTCGGCGTCGTATTTCGGCAGCACCACGGCGCTGTCATTGTCGAAATAAATGATATGGAGCTTCCAGGCTACTGCGGGGGGGAACGCATTTGGGCATCTCTTTAGGACCGAGGAATATATCCCGGACCATGGCGTCTATCGCGGCGGCGGAATGGAGCGATGCGCCATCATAGAACTTGCCACAGCCATTCACGGCAGCCATATCTTGCAGCAGTTTCGTGCCGCTGTCGGAATCACCCACCTGCACCGTATAGATGCAAAGCTCTCCGTTATGCGCGGCTTTGAGTTCCTTGCAGGCTTGAAGGACATCCTCCGGATCGCGTACCTGGCCATCTGAGTAGACCAGCAGCGCGGCGCGCCCCTCTCGAGTCTTAAATTCCACCTCTTGGCTGCGAATAGCCCGCGCTAATGGCGTCAGCGAACCCAGCGGCTTCAGGCTGGATGCCCCATCAACCATTGCATCCCGGCTGAACGGCGCTAAGGGCTGCCTGAGCCATTGGCATTTTTTCACTCCTGCGAACGAATCGATACCAGACTCGTATTGGCCGTCTGGCATGGCTTCCGTGAATGCTTGCACCAGTATTTTTTCGTTTTCGAATATACTGGTGGAACCGATGGAGCCCGTTTCATCTACGAGAATAATCAACTGGTCCCGGACTATTTGTTCATTTTCTTTTGGCACAACTGGCGTAACACTCAACCTATCCGCCCTTTGTAAAGTCTGGCATCCCGCCAAGAGAAGAAGTGTCATACAACAGAAAATAACTATGCCTTGTCTTGAAGTTTTCATGGGATGTTCACTCCTTTCGTGACCAATGCTTTAGCCGTTCCCGGCCGTTGACCCTCCGCGAAGCCAGATACACACGAATCCCGCTTTGTTCTCCTTCGACAATGTGACACCCTTTCTGCCTGAGGCGCTATGGCATCCGCATTTCCATGTGATGCGCCCAAACACGTACCGGGCCGACATGTGGGCCGCCTTCCCTCAATAACAAAATAACACAAAGTGCGTAAAAAGTACATAGTGATTATTGTAGGCAATAGTATTATTTCTAACATGAGGCCATTGTGGGCCTTTTTGCCTATCCGAATCCGTATGACTGTGCTAAATACTGATATCGTATAAGCTTTTCCTGCGGCGCGCATCTGGTGAAAAGGCAAGCCCTTGCTTCATCGGCTCAAGAAAAAAAGCACATTTATTGAATCGAGGCTTTCCTTATACAATCGTTACGATCCAGTTGTTTTCCATACGAATGGAAAATAAGCCAATGGGCTGGTTTGTTGTAAAAACACATTCTTTTCCAGCAGCCATATTGTTCACCAAAAAACTGTTTGCATATGAACTATATGCCGGTGTATAATTTCCCTGTTGCATGTTCACTTAGCATATAGGAGGCGGGCCATGGCGCATGATGATGAACTGCATGAACTCCGGGCGATGCTGGCCGAAGTGTTCGCACAGGCCCGGCGCATTGACCAGCGTTTATGCCGCTTGGAGCAGGATGCGGCCGCCAAGCCGGAACCGGCGCAAACGCCTTTCGCCTTCGATGCGTATGTGCCGCCCGCACCCGCGCCCCCGCCGCTGCCTCCCATGCCGCCCCGTACCCCCATCGCGGCGCGCAAAGCGCCTGCCGGGCCTGGGGCATTCGAGCAGGCAGCGGGGCGGCTGCGCCATTGGGCGGGACTGGACTCGGGATTGAGCTGGGAGATCCTCGTGGGAACGGTCTGGCTGCCCCGGATCGGCATGCTGTTGCTGCTGGCGGCGCTGGCGTTTTTCTTCACGTTCGCCGTTCAGCATTGGGGCGGTTTTTTTTACGCCGCCGCTGCGCGTGGGATCGGGTTACGCCCTGTGCGCGGGATTGCTGGGGCTGGGCCGCTGGCTGGAAAAGCGCTACCCGGCGTATGCGCGCGTACTGTATAGCGGCGGATTCGCCTCCGCCTATTTCGTCACCTTCGCCACCCACTACATCCCTTTCACACGCATCTTCACGAATCCCGCCCCCACGCTGCTGTTGCTGGCCGCTGTCGTGGCGGCATGGGCCGGGGTGGCTCAATGGCGGCAGTCCCGGCTGATGGCGATGTTCGTGACCGTGCTTGGCCATCTGACGGTGCTGCTCTCGACGCTGACACTCGAAATGCCCAGCCGGTTCGCCGTGGCGGGCTTGGTGGTCTTATGCGTGGGAAGCGCCTTTTTCCTATGGCGCAACCATTGGTACGCCGTGGCGTTTATCGGGAGCGCGGGCAATTATCTCAACTACTTCATCTGGCTCGTGAAAAACCCCACGCCCGGGACGTCGCTGGATTTCTGGGCGGCCATGGGCGTCCTCACGCTGTTTTATGTCCTCTTCGCCGGGGCGGAAATCCTTTCCCCGCAGCCGTTCCGGCGCGCCGCGCCGTTATGGTTCCGCTCGCTATTCGTGACTGCGAACACGGCGGGCTATTTCGCATTGGGCACGCTGCTCGTGGCGGATTTTCCGTTCACCGAGCCGTATCAGCATGTGTTCCGCCTGGCGCTCGGGGCCGCGCTCATTGGATTCGCCGCCGGTTACGCCTGGCTGCGCGAACGGGATCCCCTCCATAATGTCTATGCCGCGAAGGGAGCCGCCGCCGTGGCCCTTGGGCTGGCGGCATGGTTCAGCGGCGATATGCTCACGGCCTGGCTCGCCATCGAGATGGTGGCGTTGCTGTACGCCTCACGCCAATCCGGATTCGCCTCGACCCGCGTGCTGGCCTTCGTTATGGCCATCGTGGCGTTGTTCCATGGGCTGTATGCGGCTTGTGTCGAAGGCGTGCTCGCTTATGCGGATGCGGGATTCGGACACGCCCTCGCGGCGGGGGCGGTGTCCGTGGCGGTGTTTTATATCGCGTCTATTTTCTACCAGCGCACGGATTGGCGCACACGCTCCACACAGACATTGCCGTTTGGAATAGCCTTGAACGCCCTGTTGTGGAATCTCGACCTGGTAACCGAAGCGCCGGAAGGCCGCAGCCGAAAACCGTTTGACGGGCTGCTGTTCCCGTATGGGTATGCGTTCGCAGGAACGTTGCTCCTGATGGTGTATTTACATCGATTCATCGATACGCCTTCCGTTCCCCCGTCAGCGGCCTTGAGCGCTCTCGCGCTTACGGCATGCGCATGGGTGCTGCGGTCGAAGCCCATGGGCCTGATGGCCCTGGCGTGCGGGGCGGCGTCGCTCCTGGGCGGCACACTCGGCGCAAGCGCCGGGCAATCCTCCGCACCCGCATGGCTGGGCGCATGCGGCTTGGCGGCGCTGGCGCTCACGGCCTTGGCGAGTGAACAGCAATACGTGAAAAAACGGGAAGGCCTGGCGTTTCACCAAGCCCCTCTTGCGCCTTACTTGCTGTATGGGGCCGCCGCGTGGCTCACGGCGCTCTATTGGCTTGAACATTTCGAGGCCATGGACGACGTGGTGTTGATGTCGCTCACCGCATTGGCCTTGGCCGGGCTGATGCATGTGCTGCACCCAGCCGCGCTGGCATGGTCGGCGGCGGGCCTATATGCCGTTGCCGCCAATTGTTGTTTGAGCATCGAACCAACGGGATTGCCTGCGGCGTTCCTGCCCGCTGGCATGTGGTACAACCGCCTGATCATGGCCTTCGTGGCGGCGGGCTTGGCGGGCGGCTGGTATTTTGGGTTTTTCAAGAGCAAACACCACGCCAATGGGCCTGGCGGGCTTGTATTGCTGGCTTCCTGGTGTGTTGCGCTCCGGTATGGCGGCTACCTCGCCCCAGACTGGGATTGGATGCCGGCGTATCTCTTGGCGGTTCCCTTATTGTATTTGGCGTATGGCGCGGCTTTACGGACGCCGTTCGCGTTCCTGCTTTCGCTGCTGGCGGCCATTCCCCTGACGGCCTTCCTGCTTGCGTTGCCGCTCATTCCGCCCACCGAACTGTATGCACACGCCGTGATCACCGCCCTGGGTTTGGCGGCGGCGTTCTGGATAGCCATCGAGCGCCTGCTGGCGTTCTCGAAAAAAGCAGGCCGTAAAACCCTCGCCGCATCCGGGAGCGCCGTGGCGCTGGCGTCCCTGCTGCTGGCCATTTTATGCAGCCGGATACCCGCGCTCCGTGACTACTACCTCACCATATGCTGGACGGGCCTGGCAGCGGCCTTATTCGCTGTATCGTTCGCGTTCCGGCAGCGCTTCTACCGCTACGCGGGATTGGGCGTCTTCGCCCTGGCCATTGTGCGCGTCGTGTTCATCGATACGCGCCAGCTCGACGCTTTCCCTCGAGTGGGCGCGTTTGCCGTGCTCGGAGGCGTGCTTCTGGCCGTCGCGTTCGGCTACACTAAGGCCATTGCACATTTGGCCACTCCCAGGGAGCATCAGGAACCTTAACATGACATGGCCACAGCCAAAGAGCCGGAATACGAGACCACTAAATACACGAAATACACGAAAATTTGTAGGGTGAGGCTTACCCCACCGTTCATGGGATACACCTATACAATGGTTTCCCTGGTAAATCTTCGCAAACTAATTTTTTCGGGTGTTAGCGGTACAGGAGTGGATATATTGAATCGAATAGCCTTGGCCATGATGGCGGGATGGTTGTTCAGTTACGGTGCAATAGGAGACGCATGGTTTCCGCCAGGACTTGGCGCGGGGCCGCGCACTGGAAATATCTACCTGGTGGAGGCCGACTGCGCCACGCCCGAAGAGGCGCACCGGCTTGCGGAAGCCGGTTATGATGTCGATAGCGTACGCCCCGGCTTCGCCACGCTCTACGCCACAGCCGAAGAACTGGCGAATTTGCGCAGCGCGGGGGTGGACGCGGCCATCCTATCCGAACCATCTAAGGCCCCCCTCGCGGTGGCGGGATACCATACCTACGCCACGCTCACGTCCGCGCTCAACGATTTCGCGGACGCCTATCCATCCATATGCCGCCTGGAAAGCCTCGGGGAATCCGTGCAAGGCCGGGAGCTCTGGGCATTGCGCATCACGGACAACCCAAACATGGATGAATGCGAACCGGAGTTTAAATACATCGGCTCGATGCATGGCAATGAACCGCCCGGCATGGAGATGTGCCTGCGGTTCATCGCCTATTTGCTCGAGAATTACGGAACCATCGAGCGCGCCACGTCGCTGGTCGATGCAACGGATATCTGGGTCGTGCCGCTGATGAATCCCGACGGGCTCAATGCGAACAGCCGCTACAACGGCAACGGATACGATTTGAACCGTTCCTTTCCCGAGTGGCCCTCGGAATTCGATGGCGCGCTCGCGGAAGGCGCTGCCGTGGATGTATCGTGCCGCGAGCCTGAAGTGGCGGCGATTATGCAATGGACCGCCGCACACCGGTTCGTCTTGTCTGCGAATTTCCATACGGGAAGCATCGTCGTGAATTACCCTTACGACGATGACGGCATGGGCAGCGTCTATTCGCCCTCGCCCGATGAGGCGCTCTTCGCGGCGATTTCCCTGCAATATTCCATGTATAACGCCCCGATGTACGCCAGCGCGTTCTTCACCCACGGCATCACCAACGGCGCGGAATGGTACTCCATCTCAGGCGGCATGCAAGACTGGAATTACCGTTATGCGGGCTGCAATGAAGTCACCATCGAGATCTCGAACAGCTTTGCGCCTACATATTCGACGCTGGATGCCATGTGGGAAAACAATCGCGAGTCCATGCTGAGCTACCTTGAAACCGTCTTCTGGGGCGTGAGCGGCGTGGTGGCGGATGCGTATACGGGTGAACCGGTATCCGCGCGCATCACCATCGAAGGCAACACGCAAGCGGTTTCGACGGACCCCGAAACCGGCGATTTCTACCGCATGCTGTTGCCAGGAACCTATACGGCCACCATCGAAGCGGCAGGCTATCACACCATGGAATTGGACGCCACCGTAGCGGACACCGGCTCCGCGCCATTTTTGAATGTAGCGCTGATTCCCGAGGGGCCGCCGCCCAGTCTGCCTGCGCCTCTAGGGCTCCTGGCCGGCATACTGCTCCTGGCTGGCGCAATAAAACACCAGAAATAAATCGCTTGATGCTGGCGTCTTTATTAAGGATGCAGTTCTGTTATTACCGCTCCCGGAAGAATATATCATGCGTATGTATTGAAGAAATAACGTAAAACCGCCTACCTGTCATCCCCGCGAACGCGGGGATCCAGATAATTTGCACTGGATTCCCGCTTTCGCGGGAATGACAACAAGGTAGTTTACGGTTTTTTTCACAACAAATGCTATTAGGTGGTGAAGCAAATCCGCCATGTATTTTGGTTCATTCGCGCGCTCAAAAACGGCTCGCAATAAATTGTGGCTATCCCTCAGCAAGACGAATGGAGCAATAGTGATAGAGCTGCACCCTATATTGATGAGAAAATCGCTCCATGAGAAAGAAGAAAAGCCGTCAAGTAAATACCCGCAAGCAGACGAGGGGAACCTGTTTTAAAATCCGGCCAAATCAAATAAAATCTGTAGACTTAGCACCGCTAATATGGTAAAATACGAATATTACTTGAAAATATGTACATAATGAAGCACTCGGCATGTATTTTGTGAAGGCAGCCGAAGCAAAACGCGGGCTTTTGCATCCAACTACTTGTGGTGGGGACCGGTAAGAGAAGGAGAGCGCCAATGCTAAAGAATTTGACACTTGGAAAACAGATTGGATGGGGGTTTGCGGTGCTTATTCTACTCGCCGCAATTCTGGGATTGTATGCGGTTAAGACCATGTCTGGCGTCAAAACCCAAGTCAGTGATTTGGCTACAGAATACATGCCGGAAGTGACAAATGCCAATGCTCTGGAACGAAATGTCCTTCTGGTCATGTTTGAAATGCGCGGATACAGCATCAGTGAAGAGGATAAATATTATACCGCAGGACAAGAAAACGCGAAAGAAGTGAGGAATTCTTTAAAAGAACTCGACGATTTGGCGGATAAAGCAAAAAAACTTACAAACTTAAAAGAAAAGTCCACGGACGCGCGAACTAAATTTGAAGACTATATGACGAAGATCGAAGATACAAAGAAGTTATTTGCTGATAAAGCCGCCAGGGTAGCCGACTGTGGCGTCGCATCATCTGCCATTGCGGAAAACTGCGCAGCATACATCGACAGCCAGTATAAAATCGCAAACGATGAAATCGCGCAAGCCGCGGACGCCGCCCGACTCCAAGAACGTATGACGAAGATCAAAAATGCGAACGCAATAGAAAAGTCCTTCAATATGATCCGCCTTAATATCTGGGTCGCGCAAAAAATGAACAAGGTGGGTGATGTTGAGAAAGCGCTGGAAATATTCAAAGATATAAATCCTCTATTAGATGCTCTTGATGCTGTCACGCGCGAGGAAGCGAATCGGAAGCAGATCGAGATCATCCGCACCAGTACCGTAGATTATCAGAATGCGATAGCCGCTTTCGTTAAAGCTTGGAGAGATTTAGACACCCTTGCCGGCGTGCGCCTCACAGCCGTAAATAATTTGCGCGATGCGGCTCAATCAATCGCGAAAACGGGCGTAGATGAAACCAACAAAGTGACAGAGGCCGCCAATACATCCCTGAACAGAGCATCGTACATCATGTGGATTGTCTTAGGTGTGGCTCTTCTCTTGGGCTTAATTCTGGCTGTTTGGATCACGAGGAGTATTACGCGCAAGCTCACCGCCGTGATCGCGAATCTGACCAGCGGCTCTGATCAGGTGGCATCCGCGTCGCAGCAAGTGGCGCAATCCAGCCAGTCCATGGCGGAAGGCGCAAGCGAACAGGCATCGAGCCTCGAGGAAACCTCGGCTTCGCTCGAGGAAATGGCCAGCATGACACGGCAGACGGCGGACAACAGCGCCCAGGCCAATGCGCTCATGAAAGAGACCACGGACATTGTCACGCGGGCGCGCCAATCCATGCAGCAGATGTCGGCGGCCATTGGCGAGATTAAGAAATCGTCGGATGAAACGGCGCGCATCGTGAAGACCATCGACGAAGTGGCGTTCCAGACGAATCTGCTGGCCCTCAACGCGGCCGTTGAAGCGGCCCGCGCGGGCGAGGCGGGCAAAGGCTTCGCCGTGGTGGCCGAAGAAGTGCGTAATCTGGCCCAGCGTAGCGCCGAGGCGGCCCGCGACACGGCCCAGCTCATCGAGCAGTCGCAGCGCAATTCGGACAATGGCGTCGAGGTGACCGGGCAAGTGGCGAAGGCGCTCAACGAGATCAATGACAGCGCCGGCAAAGTGGGCGCACTGCTGCAAGAAGTGACGAGCGCCGCCCGTGAACAGGCCCAAGGCATTGACCAAGTCAATACCGCCGTAGCACAGATGGACCAGGTGACGCAGGCCAACGCCGCTAATTCGGAAGAGGCGGCTTCGGCCAGTGAAGAGCTATCCGCCCAGGCCAACGAAATGAATGATGTCGTCGAGATGCTCTCGGCCATGGTCGGCGGAAGCGCCAAGTCCTCTGGTTCGCGCCGTGGAGCCTCGTTGCACCGTCCATCGATGCCGCAGCGGGACCATTCGCCCAAGAAGCCTGCGGCTAAAGCCCCCGCGCCCCGCATGCTTGCCCACCAAAGTGGGCAAAGAACAGCCGCCCCTACAGGCAGGGAACGGGTCGTGAAAGCAGAAGAAGTGCTTCCGTTGGATGATGACGACCTGAGCGATTTCTAGAAAAATCGCGATATAGCCATTGGGAGGAACCCTCGAAAGAGGGTTCCTCCTTTTTCTTCATGGCGGACGCATCTAATAATGCAGGATTCTATATCAGATGTTTATAGCTTGTCCTGCCATTCTTTTTCGTTTTTTGTTTTTGCCTTGCTCCTGTCGTGTACGACGGATGATTTCGTCGGCATATTCCTCGGCCAACTTGAGGAATTGATTGTAGCCATCAATGGCCTCTGTCATGCTCGCCTATTTGCTGCACTGCATCCTGGCCCGCGTTTGGGCTGAACTGGATCTGACCGTGGAAGAAGGATTGATACAATTGGCCAGCCTGTGCGCCATCGAACTCCATTTTCCCGGCCGCGCGGCCTGCTTCACCGTGCCCCAACCCCGCTCCTCCGTAGCGGCCCTATACGCCGTCGCGGACGTAGCGTCCCCACCGCGTTTCCTCGAAAACACATCCCGGTAGCCACGAAGAAAAAACTGACCGGCCACAGAAAGACTCAATAATGACTATGACTTACAACAATAACTGACTGCGGCGTCTGCTGGAAGATCCGTTTTAAATAATTCGATATCGATGTGGTTTTGCAGTCGAATCACAACTTGTTGCAGTAGCCGTGTTACGGCCTGAAGCTGGGCGCGCCGCTGGGGGATTCGACGCGGAATTGGACGGTGTGGGTGGCGCCGGAAGGGACGGCTGAATCCGCGCCCGCCATGCAGGTGAGTTTGTGCTCGCCCTCGCTCAAGGGCAGCATGAGGGGCTTGTCCGCCGTCGAGACGCCCAGATAGGTGTCGTCCAGGTACCAATAGACGTTTGATTGGGCGTCGAGGGAGGTGCGCAACCGCACGGTGTCGCCGCGCGGCTCACCCGTCAGGACGAATTCGGACTGGTCGGACGGTTCGAGAATACGGAGTGCTTCCGCGCGCGCCGCGTTGTTTGCTCCATCGCGGGCGTCCATGGTGACAGGCGCATCGATACGCGCCAGATCCCAGCTTCGCGCGCTGCCAGGCCAGCGTTCGAGGACGCCGCCGGGCGCATCCGGCGCGGGGTAATGTACGTCGCAGCGGCGGGTCGAGTATTGGCTGCTGGGGATGTGGGCCGTGCGGGTGTGCCGGCACCAGGGCGTGGAGGGAAGCCCGCTCACGGCGCAGACTTCAATCTCGCGCCAGTCATTGCCCGCTTCGGGCCAATAAGGCGTGCTGCGCGGGGGCAGGCTACGGAAAATACGCCGGGCCAGCGGCAGTGCCGAACGCGCACCTGCGAGCCATTTCGAAGATTTCCCATCGTTGTTGCCCATCCAGACGCCCACGACATATTGCTGGTTATAGGCGAAGGCCCAAGCGTCGTGGTGGCCGGTCGAGGTGCCGGTCTTCCAGCAAACGCGCGGCAATACGCCGCCGCCGCGCACCAATTCCTGGGCGGGCTCGCCGGGGAGTTCCTGGTTGAGCATTTCGTATAGGCTGAGGCAGACGCCGCGCGACAGGACGCGCTTCGACGGGCCTTCGGGATCGCTGGCGAGCTGGCGTAGCGGCCGGTATTCGCCCAAGCGCGCCAGCATGGCGTAGGCCGCCGCCAGTTCATCGAGATAGGCTTCGCAACTGCCGAGGGTGAGCCCGAGGCCGTAATGCTCCGGCGAATAATGCAAGGTGGTCAGGCCAATGTTTTGCAGGAAGGCGTATGCCTCGCTTTCGCCTACACGGTCGAGGACCGTCACGGCAGGCACATTCAACGAGCGGCGCAAGGCAAACGAGGCCGGAATAAGGCCGCGGTATTGGCCGTCGTAGTTCAACGGATTATACATGCCGTAATCGAGGGAGCCGTCATACAAGGACTCCTCGGGATACAGGCAATTGCGCTCCATGGCGAGGGCGTAGGTGAAGGGTTTCAGTGTCGAGCCGGGGGAGCGTGGCGCATGGGTGGCGTCCACTTGGCCGCCGCCGGGCGTATTGTAGAAATTGGCCGAGCCTGCCCGCGCCAGCACGTCCGCCGTGTCCGTATCGATGACAATGGCGGCGGCGTTGGTGATCTCGCCATCGTATCCTTTTGTGGCGCGCGACACGAGGCGCTCGGCCATGGCCTGAATCCCCGCGTCCAGCGTGGTGGCGAGGGGCCCGCCTTGCCGCGCCGCCTCGGGCGCGAGGCGCATGGCCAGGTGGGGCGACAGCGCCGGGAAATCATGCCATTGCGCCCCCAGGGGCGCTTGGCGCGCTTCCGCGCATTCCGCTTCCGTGATGAAGCCCTCGGCGCGCATGCGTTCAAGGACTTGGCTGCGCCGTTCCATGGCGCGCTCGCGGTGTTCGAGAGGCATGTAGTTCGTGGGCGCTTTCGGGAGCCCGGCGAGAAGGGCCGCCTCGGGCAACGTGAGTTCGCGCGCCGGGCGCCCGAAATACCGTTGCGCCGCCGCCTCGCATCCGACAAGGTTCATACCGTACGGTGCGCCGTTCAGATAGGCTTGCAGGATGCGGTTTTTCGAGGCATGCCGTTCGAGGCGCAAGGCGTTGATGGCCTGGCGCACTTTCGACCACCATCCGCGCGGCGCAGGCTGGGCGATTTTGACGGCCTGCATGGTGAGGGTCGAGGCCCCCGAAGCGATGCGTCTTCCGCGCACATTCTGCACGAAGGCGCGCAAGACAGCGATGGGGTCCACGCCCGGGTGGGAGTAGAACCGCTGGTCCTCGGCGGCCAGTGTCGCCTTCACGAGCCACGGGCTGATGGCGTCCAGCTCGCGCACGAAACACCATTGCTGTGCGGGGTTCAGATAGGCATACATCGGCCGCCCAGCGCGGTCCATCAGTTCGCCCGACGCCGGTGCGTGCAAATACGCCTCCGCGTCCATAGGCCACGCGAACACGGCAATCCCACCCAACACGGTGATGAGCAGGCCAGCGAGGAGACCGCGCAGCGCCCAGCGGTAGAAACGGGCGCGAACATGCCGCCATGCTTGTGAGATATATGCAACCATTGCCCATCTCTATCCGGTTAAAGCACGGGCTTCTTTAGACAGGATTTACAAGATGAAGATTGGAGAGATTCGGATGGAATCTCTGACTTTATAAGCGGCTATCTGAATCTTGTAGAATCCTGTAAATCCTGTCTAAAAAACTTCCGTTATGATTCCAACGCAGAGGCGCTGAGAACGTGGAGTGTCGCAGAGTTTTTTCTATTCTCCGCGCACCTTTGCGTTCTCCGCGCCTCGGCGTTTATCAAACGTGCTTACCTTACTTCACCTCCACCGATGAAGGTGCGGACGAGGCGTTTACCGTGGGATCATACATGCACTCCGCTTCGACGGGTGGGTGCTGGTAGGTTCCCGGCGTGATGGCGCGCACGACGTAATAGGCGTAGTGCGTGCCCGCCTCGATGCTGTTGAAGGCCAGGATGATCCGGTCATCGCGCACATCGAGATTCGAGGGTGTCGTGGCGTTTTCAAATGCCGCTCCTGGTATGGCGGCTACATCCAAGCGCGGATTTTCGAGTTCGAAGCCCGCAGGCAAGAGGTCCACTACCACCAGATTCTTAAGCTCCCGTTCGCTGTTGAACCGCACTTGCGCGACGTAGCTCCGCCCTTGGTCGAATGTGTACGGCTTGGACAGGTCAATCGCTTCGCCTGCGCTGGTGTAAAGCGTGCGCTCGACGTCTAGATTATTCGACACGGCTTCAAGGTTCGGGGCCATCGGCACGCCGCGCGTCGTAACGTTGACATACAGGTCCGCTTGGCCGGTATTGGCCACGGTATACGCAGCGCCGGGGCCTTCGTGTGTGTCTTTGTAAATCGCATTTCCTTGGATGGCTTGTTCGCCTTTCGGGCCCGTGATCGTGGCGGACGTGGTACTGATGTTCGCTTGGAGCGCCTCGATATATTGCGCCAGCGCGGCGACCACGAAGGACGTTTCCTGCGTGGTGCCGTGGTCTTGCTTTTCAAGGTAAGCGAAGAGGGCGTCCGCCCGTTTCGCCAAGTCCGTGCCCTCGCCGCCAGCCTGCTGGAGGGCCATGAGTTCGATAGCCTTGTTTCGGATGTCCGAAATGAGCGTGCCGTCCGGTTCCGTGATGTTGTAAGGTTCTTTAGGCGCGGAAGTCAGATACAGGCTGATCCGGGCCTTATCCTGCGTCGTGAGCGCCACGGCCGCCGCCAGCAGATACCGCCCGCATTCGGGAATCGAAATGGTGTCGAAGCGGCTGATCTGGCCGATGGCCTCCTGGTCGCCGCCCAGCGATAACACGTAAATCGCATAGGCGCGCAGGTAATAGTTGGACTGATCCGTGGAATCCCCCCAATTCGTGGCGACGCCGCGCACGTAGCGCTGGAGGGCGGCGTAATTGTCATCCGGCACATCGAGTACGCGGGCGTTTTTCACGAGCGTGAGGAAATGCAGACCGTACACGGAGCCGTATTCGTAATTTACCGAATCACCCGGCCAGAAGCTCAATCCGCCTTCCGAGGTCTGCATCGCGAAAAGGCGGTAGATGCCGTTTTGGATGAGCACATCCAAATCGGCCTGGGTCTTGACTTCGACTTCGCTATATTGCCTCGGCTTCTCCTCGAACGCCGCGCCCAGCACGTCCATCTGCTGCCGCAGGATGAACATCGGGAACAGGCGCGAGGTGGTTTGTTCGACGCACCCATGAGGGTAGCCGATAAGGTAGCGCAAGGCGGAGGTCAGCCGGAGGAACGGCGTCGCACCGGCGTCCACGAGCATCTCCGCGCGGCCGTCGTCCACAAACTTCACATTGCGGAACGAGCGCGTCTCGCCGGGCTTGAGCACGGCGAGTTCATGGCTCGATTGATATGCCGCGGGCGCGCGGACCGGTATGGGCGCGTCTTGCACCAGCTTCTCGAGCTCCGCGCCTTGCGCGTCCGTGATGGAGGCCTCCCAATGGATGGCCCCTTGCCCGACGGCCAATGCCGCCGTGAACGCCGCCGATACATTCGCCTCGCCCTTGGCGGGCACATCGAGCACTTGGCTGCCTTCGCCTTGGGCGATGGCCCCCGAAGCCGCCCAGCGTACGGCCGCCTTCACCGGAGCTTCGCTGGTGTTGAACACCACCACCTTGCAATCGATGCGGTCGCCCGGCAGCAGGAAGCGCGGCATGCTGGCGCGGAGCATATAGGGCCGCCGCACAAAGACATTGGCGCTCGTAACGCCCGTGGCCGCGTCAGAAGACGCCACTGCCACCAGGCGGAGCTGGCCCGAAAATTCGGGCACATCGAAAGACACCGTAGCCCGGCCATTGGCGTCTGTCTTCACTACGCCCGACCACAGCGACAACGGTTTGATCCAGTTCTCGTCGGGCGACGTGGACCGTTTGCCCAGGAGGGCGTCGAGGTCGCCGCCCGCATCCGGCTTGTCGAAATTATACGCGATTTTATCGTAGTAATGGCTGCGCCGGAAGTCGGGCCTGCGCGTACGGCTCAGCCATTTGTATGGATTAGGATTCTCGTAGTTGGTCACGAGGTGGATGCCTTCATCCACGGCGGCCAGGGTGATCTCGGCGGGCGTGGGCGCATCGGCGCTGTTGCGCGTCTCGACGGTGAACGTGGCCTGCGACGCCGGGCGGATCTCGGCGGGCAACTCGGGTAAAGACACTTTCAGTTCCCGGTTGTTATCATGCACCGTGAGCCCGGCCATGGCGAAACTCGAGAAGGGGTAGACCTGTTTGTGGCCTATATCAAAGGCATGTATGACCGTCACCTCGATCCACGCATTTGGGAATTGCTCGCGGGTGACCTCGATGGGCAGCATGCCAATCCCATTCGTGATCTCGATAGGCGTCATGCGTTGGATGTTTCCGGCTTGCAGCACCACGATGCCTTTGCCGTCGAAGGGTGACTCCACTTTGAGCTGGGCCGTTTCGCCCACTTCATAGCGGTCTTTATCCAACGTGAGTTTGATCAGGCTGGGGCGCGGTGCGGATACGACCTCGATGTGTTCGCCATACGCATAGAACGAGACCGTGCTGTATTGCTTGGTGGCGGGCGATTCAACCTTGATCCGGTAATACCCGTACGAATCGCTGAGCGCGAAGTTCACCGCGCCTTGGCCATTGGTGAGCGGCGCTTCTTTCGTGTCTACGGTCTCGAAGCTTTCCGACCAATTCGACTCGTGGTGGCCGTAATAGCGCCGGACATAATAGTTCCACGACTGTTTTTCGAGGCGCACCGTCACCTTGTCAAGCGCCGCTGGCGATTCGTCGGGCTGGATGGCCACGACCTGCACATCCACGCCTTGCCCTTGTGCGGCTGCGGCTGCGTTTATACCGAGGGCGATGTCCGACGGGAACAGCACCCGCTGGGCGGCGTCGCCTACGGAGCGCCCGCCCAACTCGAACACGCGCCCCACTAAGGACGCCATCAGCGGGCTGGTGGCCTCCGCCGGGGCTTGGTAGGTGAAATCGAAGGTTGCGTTGCCTTCGGCATCAGTGGTCTGCTGGCCGAGGTCCACGATGTCCGGTTTAAAGTCAGCATCGTTGTCAAAGCGGAACGCTTCCCACTGTTTTGACTTAAAGCCTTTGCGCTGCAAGGCGATCTTGAGTTCGCACTTGCGGTCCGCCGCAGGCGCGCCGAAGAGGTGCTGGGCGTTGAGGCTCACCTGCTCGGGCTGCCCGGCTCGGAGCGGCGCTTCGGAGGCGTTGAGCTTCACCTTGATGCGGTTGGGCACGAAATCTTCTAGGCTGAACGTATAGCTGCCGATGGGATTGTCTTTCCCGGGCAAGAGAAGCTGCGCTGTATATTTGCCTGTCGGGTAGGCGCGCTGCGAGACGAAATCGAAACCGCCCGTGCCCGTGTCCGAGAGCATGACGGCCTGTTCCAGGAGTTTGCGGCCATTGGGCTTGAGAATGCGCATCTGCAAGGGGAGCGCCCCCACGGCGTCGCCGTAGCGTTGGCGTACGACCCAATGCACGTGGGCTGTTTCGCCGGGACGATACAATTCTCGGTCGGCATAGATGAAAGCGTCGTAGCCTTTTGCATCATAGAACGGCTGCCCTTCGTCGTAGGCCACGGGGTCATCGGCGTTGTGTTGTAGCGGAAGGAAAGTGAAATCCTGTTCGTGTTCGACCACGGCCAAGGCGGGCGCACCCAGCGAGGGATTGAAGCCGGAAAGATAGGCCATGCCCTGCTCGTCGGTCGTCCATTCGGCTAATACCTGGTTCTTTGCGGAATACACTGTCACCTTCGCGCGGGCGATGGGCGCCAGCGAATACAGGTCATGGGCAAAAAGCGCCAACTCCTGGTTCTGCCAGTGGGCCAGCACGCCGATATCCGTCCATACGATGATCTTCGTGCCGGAACGCGAGCCTTCATCTTCTTCACCGGACTGGCTGACTTTACCCTCTGCTTCGAGGCAGAACACCCCGCGTGTGTTATTGAGATTCATCGCGCTGATATCAATGGGAGTCTTTACGAGCGAACTGGGATCATTCGCCACCGGCATCTCGGTCTGCGCTAATTGCTCGCAAAACTGGGTAGTGAACCGCCAGCTTCCATTACCACTATTAATATCTTCCACGGCAGCAGGCAGATTCGAGGGGAACAGCCGGTAGAGGGTAAGCTTCACTTTGGAAACGCCCCTGCTTTCCATGTCTAGCGGCATGCCCGCTTTCCGGGGGAAGTAATATTGGTCTTTATACCCGAAACCCATATAAGCGGGCAGGCGTTCCGTTTTGATAGCCGCCTTTTGGTCGGAATCGAGGGTTTGGCCGCCCCAATACGGCAGCCCGGCCTTGACGGTGATGGTGTAGGCCTGTTGCGGCTTCCAATCGCCATACACCATGTAGGAATTGTACCCTTCGGACTCGACGCGCAGGTTTTCGATGGCCGGTTCGACCGCTATATATTGCCTAAGCTGGTTTGCCTCCACGCGCTGGCTGAGCTGGAGATACAACGCCAGCCCTTCACGCTCGGGATAATTCCACCAATAGTTCTGGATCGCTAATCGGTTCTCGGGGCCTGCAAGATTCGCGGTATAATCCGCACCCAAGGCCATCCCGTCCGTGCTTTCGAGCCCTTGCGAGATATTTACCGTGATCTGCGCTTGCGCCTGGCCCGATACATGTACGCCAATCACCAGATCGCTCGATGCTTCCGTGTTATCGAGTTCATATCCCACTTCTTCGCCACTATTGGCATCGGTGATAGACAAATGCTCTTTCAAGGCGTCCGGCAAGACCGGGGACGAAAAATAGATGTGGAGATCTTGGCGTTCTGGGCTGAAGGTTCCCCATTCGACTTTGGACACGGCCAAATCCGTGGAAGGCATATACGAAAAAGTGTGTTCATCCGCGAGCGCTATGAACCCCGAGGCGTCCTTGAGGCCTGCGCTGACAATCAATTGCAGCGGCCATGCCGTGGTTTCAGGCACGGAGATTTGTACGATTTTTGCGTCTTTGCCGGGTGACACGGTGAATGGAACCGGCTGCTCCTTGGCGTCCATAGCGCGGAGATGGGCTTGCACCTCATCTGCTCTAACCTCCGTAGGAAAAGCCATACCCATCTCGATCTGGCCATTTTGACGCTGGACAAAAAATACCTGTTGCGGGGCAAACACAAAGGCGGCAAACGTTTGTATCTTCTGTTCGGGATTGATGGGCTTGCCATCCGCTGATTGCACGCCGCTGAGATCAAGTTGCACAACACGATCCGACGGTATGCGGGACGACTGAACCCGCACGTAATTGCTTCCGATGAGACATTCCGCGGGCAGGCCCGGACCGAGCAGCACGGATGAAGGCCCGCCGGGCGCCTGGATGGGTTGGTCGAAAAACACGATGATCTTGTTCGTAAGCCAATCCCCCGGTAACGGCACCGCGCCTACTACATTCAAGTACGGGCCGCCTTGAGGAGGCGTTGGGGCTGGAGCTGGAGCAGCCGCTTCCACAGGCGGAGCGGGGGAAGCCTCCTGGGCGTAAGAAGGCCGTTTCGCCTCCAGCAAAGCAAGAGCGGCGCATAAGCAAATGGCCGCCAATGATAGAACGGACCAAAGACGATTGCGGGAGAGAATCCTGGAAAACATGGTGCGTACCCCACTCGGTTGCATTGCCCTAGTGCCTGGCTAACCTGCGCCGTGCCTCTATAATACCACGATGGACAGTTCCCGTTGCATTGCATTTTAAAAAGGAGCAACAGGCTGGCCATCTGAAGAGCAAGAGTATTGTGTTTTCGTGGAGTGCCGGCGCTTTCCTATTTTCTTTCGGGATGGAAGCCTGTTTTTTTCGTTCAGTGGCATGAAAAAGCCGTCTCGGTTTTTAAATAAATTTTGGTTATTATCAAAATACCAAAAATATATTTGACATAATATCCGGTTTGGTATATACTTTTTTCATGGAACCCACACGAAAAAAACTAGAGTGCCCCTATTGCGGCGGTTCCATGCGCACCGTGGCGATGTATTGCGACCAATGCGAGATGGAAATCCGGGGGCGGTTCCGGCTGACACAGTTTTCCCGCATGCCCAGTGAAGACCTGGAATTTCTCGAACGTTACCTCTTGGCCGGTTTCAGCATCAAGGCGCTGGCCGAAGAATCCGGCTTGGGATACGTCGCCATCCGAAACCGTTTGGACCATATCATCGAATCCTATCAGAAGCTCCATAAGAACGAGGAAGCCAAGCGCGCCATTCTGAATAAACTGGAACGTGGTGAAATCTCCGCCGAGGCAGCCGCAAAGGCCATGGAAAGGTTGTGACGATGGAAACCGCCGATAGTTCGCCCCAGGACAAGCTCGAACAGATGCTCCGGGTAATGCTGTCGGCTTTGAACTAAGGCGGCATACACAAATAAGGTTAGCAATGATCATCGAGAAGCGCCGTGATCAAGCGCCTTATAAAATAGTTAATGAAAAGCTTATTTACTGACGCTGCCTAAGCATCTCCATTCAACGCCAGAGAGAAGGATTGGGGCATAGTCGAGACTCCATTAACACTTCTCGTCAAAACCGAATCCAATCTCCAATTTTTACAAGAAACCCTAAGCGGCTGAAGAAAAACTCAAACGCTATGGTGTCCGATGCTGTTGTCGTCAAGGTTTGCCGTTTTTTCTCGGAGAAAGTGGTTCTAAGATTCGGCATATGGCTGTATGAGAATCTCTAGTACAAAATATCTAATATGACTGCTCTAGTACGCTCTCTATGTCATTAATAATATCCTCGTTTGCATCAAATGCCCTTAGCAGACAGTCTTCATGCCTTCGCCTAGAGCCAAAACCATGTAAACAAGATATCTCGTTGAAATAGCTATCGGGCGTTTCCCTAATATCATGGGAGTATTTATCCCAATCGCAGAAACATTCCATATCAGATGGATTTTCAGGCTTATTACCTTCAACACACAGTCCGTGTGCAACCAAGATTGAATATGCCTGTCGAGCTGCGTCTGTCCAGTTTTGTGTCGAACAGGAAACACTCATTTTAGACGAAAGAAGAGCCTGAGCAAGACCATGGGCAGCATTTGCGCCGTACTGGACAACACGGCTTGCGTCGTGTGAATCGATAGCGCGGAATATTTCTGTGAAAAGCCTCATTTCTGGTATCTGTTCCAAAGCTTGTACGATGTTTCGTAGTTCTCCTGGATCAGCCAAATAAATCAGGCGAGAGGCGTATCGTCGAAGCTGGTAGATTCTTCGTTTTCGGTTATATCCTTCAAGCTGGTCCGCTCCATTTGCATTCACAAATAAACTCTCTTGATATCGGGCGCGTAATTCAAGTCCCTCCTTACAAATAAGCTCTGGAGTGGTATTTCGAACAGATTCTCGAAACCAATTATTTTTCAGCAGAAGTAACAAGCGACTTTGATACTGTTGCTCCTTAACGACATCGGAGTAATCTAAAGGTTTTAGACGGAAACCATTATCTGTTAGAAGATTGGTAATTGAATTTGTCAATTTTGGGCGAGCGATGAGCAACTGTTTCATTTTCCCAATAAAAGTCTTCCAGGACACCTTATTAGGATCGCCTGAAAAATCATGTTCTCCTTCAAGCCAATGAGAAGACGAAATAAGAAGCCGCTTATCCTTGTTCATAGATAGGCCCAAATCGGATAAAAGTTTTTCTAGTTGCTTCTCCGCGTCTAGAACCTGATTCTTAGGGCCTACTAATGCAATATCATCCACATAACGAAAATAACCGTTTGGAAGCAATTCTTCCATTCTTTTGTCGACATCGAAAAGTACCCGATTGGCTATGAAATGAGAAAACATGGGACCTGTTAGAAGTCCATTTTCATCTCTTGAACAAGCCGTTGATTGGTTGTCCAGAAGTTTGTTTCCTAGATCCCTGAACCGTTGAGACAAGTTCACAGATTTGGCTACTTCTGACCATACTTTCCGTGCGAGTTCAGCACGTATTGATGGATAATAACGGTGGATATCCGTATATAGAACGACGTTGCCATTATGGGATTTCGCAGCTTGAGCTATTGCGCGGTGCCGTTCTCTAAATCCCAGAAAATAAGGGGCAAAAATACCAACACGATCTCTCGCATCTGCAAGCTTGTAACTATAGCTACTAGTATTCTTAAGACAAGATGTGGAGGACAGCTCTACAAGCAAGGCAGTCTCAGCAAGTATCTCGTTTGGAGTAGGGACGCATATTCGCCTATGCCTGATGTCTCCTGTATCAGCATCTTGTTCTTTGAAATGTGATGACGAATGGTAGAGCGATGGGCTGTGCAGAGTGATACGGCATGCTACGTTGTGACTCCAGAGGTTTCGTTGGGCACAACTATTGTCTAGATAAAGTCGCAATCCTAAGTAACCGATTATGTCTCTTCGACGATATTGGTTGACTGCTTTAACAGCTATTGTTTCAGGTGCAGTTTTCATTTTTCATTTACTTCTAGACGTGTTAGGGTCAGATTTACCCTGGGAGTACAATTACTAATTATTGGGTGCCTGTATCGACATTCTGAAGACAGAAGGCATTTGTCGTCTTTTCGGTCTGATCTAAAAAGGGGTGGAAGAATACCTTTAAACAATTTGAAAACACGGGGCCATAGTCCTTCTACGGCTTCGTTTGTTTTGGGTTCAAGCCACATCACAGTAGACCGGCGTTTCTCAGCCCATCGAAAAACCTCTGACAGCTGAGGTTTAGCCTCATTAAGCTTATTCTCTTTCTGGAGGAATCCAGAAAAATTTGCAGTTACGATGAAATACTCTCTGCATCCACGTGCGAATTCCATCCAATCATAGAGCAGACCGCTTGTGCTGAAGGGATCGAGCACATTCCACGGAGTAAAGCGTGCCTCAACGAATATCGCTTGGCACCTAAGAGTATTCTGCATGCCTGCTATCAAGTTTTCAGCGTAGTCTCGTGCATACCAGGAGAGATCGCCGCAGAGCAACTTGACTATTAGTGGCTGGCGCGGGACAACATGCGCTTCTCGTAGTGCTGCAATCGTCCCTAACAAACAAGCTGAAGCCGCACCTGCTCCACATGGGATGTCTAATAAGCTTATAGTACCACCAGAAAAAGCTTGGATGAACAAATCTGAGACATTCCGCAAGTCTTCTTTCGGATCAAGAATAGTCAATTGCGTTCTAGCGACGGATGCCGAGAATCTAGTTGCGAAGTGTTTGTTTGTAGCGTCTTCTGTTACACCACCAACAGGTCCATCCGTTGAAGTGTCGTTACGAGCAAGTTCTAGTAATTCCTTCTCCTCCAGCATTTGTTCGTAGATTTTCGAAATCACTTCTGGAATATGTAGGCAGTCCTGCTCGGGTTGCCAAAGACATTCTGGAAGGTCAGATGAATGAAGTAACCTACTATACATAGTTTTGCCCCTTCAGGATCTACTTCACCTCACCCTAAACATCTTCATTACCTCGTCACCTAGCCCATTTTCCGCAGTTGAGGCAAAGGAGGTTGGCGTTTTCTAGGAAAATTGGAGATTTCGGCGGGTTTTCGCCACTACATTTGGGATCGACTTTGGTTTATTGGGCAGGGGAAGGTCGAGTTTCTGGAGTAGGAGCGCGAGGCGCTGCTCGGGCTTGCTGACGGTGCGCAGGCGTAACTCTGTGCCTTGGCCGGTAGGCAAGACCACGTCCAAGGAACGGACTTCGGCCATCTCTTCGAGGAGTTTTCGGGGCGCGGCGCCGAGGCCGGCGCCGTCCATCCATTGCTGGAGAGTCCGCCACATCACGAGGGCAAGGAAGCACACGAGGATGTGTGCTTGGGTCCGGCGTTCTCTGTGATGGAAGATGGGCCTGAGGCCGAGGTCGTGCTTGCTGATGCGAAAGCTGTCCTCGATCTGCGTGAGGCCGATGTAGGCTTTCCAGAGTTGCTTTGGGTCGTGGTTCTGGAGGTTGGTGCGCAGCAGGTAGCAGCCGTCGGTAAGTTCGGCCCATTCGCGATGGGCGGGGTCTTGGGTGATGGCGATGGCGAGGCGCTTGCCGCTTTTGTGTTTGGGGTCGTCTTGTTCGCGGATGGCCACTTGGAAGAAGCGGGCGGCGCGGGAGTACTTCTGGAAGCACCGGCCCACGTGGCGTTCAGCGGCGCCGCGGTCGCGCAGGGCGCGTGTGCCGGCGTCGATGCGCGCTTTGAGCCGGTTGAGTTCAGCCTCGAGCTTCACGCGCTGTTTCTCGCGTATGGCCCGTTCTTTTTCGATGCGGCCGCGCGAGCGACAGAGCACGAAGGTCTCGTCTTCGTCCTCGGGCGAGGGGCGGAGTTTCACCTCCACCTCGGGCTCCACTTGCTCCCAACCCTGTTCCAAGAGGTCACGCTCGAACTGTTTGAGCATGCTTTTGGGCGTGCCCACGAGATAGCTCGCCTTGGCCTCGCGCAGCATCTCGAGGTTGTCCTCGCTCACCATGCCGCGGTCCATGACCCACGTGCGGCGCTCGTGGCCGTACTTCGTGCGCATGGCCTCCACCATCTCCTCCACCGTGGTCACGTCCCTGCGGTTGCCGTCGAAGACCTCGTAGGCCAGGGGAAGTCCCTCCGGCGTGGCCACCAGCGCAATGCAGACCTGCACGCAATCGGGCCGCTTGTCCCGGGAGTAGCCTCGTTTCGCTTGAGGGTTGTCCCCCGCCTGCCCCTCGAAGTACGTCGACGTGATGTCGTAGAGCAGGATGTCGAAGGTGGCGCCAAACAGCTCGCCATAGACCTTCTGGAAGTGACCGAAGAGCGCGTCCTTGTGGGGCAGCAGCGCGTCGAGAGCCCGGTACAGACGGTCCTCATTCACCTTCTCCGGCGCCACGTCGAGGATATCCTCCAAGGCCGTCTTGCCATACCACGACTCGGCGATGTGCAACTCCGACGACGGCGCGCAGAACCGCGCCAACGTGAGGATACAAGCCATTACGCCCCACGGGATCTCCTCGCGGCCTGGCGCCATGGCTTCGTCGAAAAACGTATCCAGCTTAAGCCGCCGCCACAACGCCAGCCCCAAGTAGACCTCGCCGAAACGGTGTAACCGTTCCACCCGCACCCGAGACGTGTCCACCGTCGCCCACGCCGGCGGTTCCGGCTCGACTTCGAGCAAGTCCCGCTGATGCACCCGGCCATCGAGGATCTCCCCGATGTGCTCCCAGCCCACCCGCGCTTCCTCATCCAGGCCCGGCAGCTTCCCGATGGTGGCCACCGTCCGCTGGCGCGGCCCATTCGCCGTGCGCACCGACTCCACGAGCGACCAATACTCGTAGGTCACGCCATCGAAGGTCTTCCGATTCGGCTTGAGAAACACGATGCCAGAGCCTCCCAACTGGCACTCATGATCTCACGCGCTGGCCCGCGTAACAAGGGGGTTTTCGCCACTACACGGAAATCCTACCAGCACGCAAGACCAACAAAGGACTTACAGCCGAAAAGACGCTCAAAACCAGAAAAAAGACGGCCTTACTGCGGAAAATGGGCTAGATGATTGATAGCCTTCACGGCTATCCTACACATTATGGTTCGTCGAAGGGGCGGGAGATGCTGCTGTGCAGCCTCAAACTCCTGCTCAACAAACCGCGCCAAGAAAAGTAGTGTGGGGCTTGCCCTACCGGTAACGCTTTCAGCTTCGAACGGTGGGGCCAGCCCCACCATACGGCTATGTTATTGCAAAGAAATCTGCCTTCGCTGCATCTTCCAGGCTGCCAGAAGCAATAGTAGCAGGAGGGGCCAAGCGTGGAGCGTAAAAGCATTGGGATGCAGCGGATCGTATGGATCGGTGTTCCAGGTGAACCGTTCCGAATGGTCGCTCAGGCCGTCATCATCGGAATCGAGGTCCAGGTAATTAGGCGTCCCGTCGCCATCGGGGTCGGCTGTTCCCTCTTCGCCATCGAGTATTTCATCGCCATCGGAATCTTTATATGGCAGAATATCGGGAACGACGCTGACCTCCGTCGTGAACTTCAACGGGTAAATACTGCCGCTGGGATACACCAGTTCCACCATGAACGCTGTCCAGCCCTCGCTAGGCTCAGGAACCTGCCCGATATAAAGCCCGCCTCCCTGATCAGTGAGGGATGAACGGGTCCACGCTTCGCCGATGGTTTCGACTCGGAAATCGCGTGCATGGGGATTGGTGGCTTGCCACAAGTTGACCTCGCTGGGCGATGTGGTGGTTTGCACGCGTAGCGAGCCGTCCGCTTCCTTTGTCCACGTGAATTCGGGACGCGCCACGCCATTCAACAACGCCGTGTAATACGCCAGAAAATTCAGAACGGCTTCCGCATTCTGCCCATGATCGGTATTGGGGGTATACCTCAAGTATTTTTCGCCCGGCAGCTCCTCGAAATAAAACTGGGAGGAATCGGGCAGGAAGAACTGGTCGCCGGTGGCGTTCATGATATACTTGGGCATGGTCATTCGGTCTCGATACGAATACGGATCCTCGATGGCCATCAACGCATCGAATTGGGGCGTGTTCAGCCAATCCAGGACGCCCATGTCCACATAATCGCTGAGCGCGCTGGACCAGAATCCATATGCGTCCCAGTGGTGCTGCATCGAGGCTTTGATGTTGAGTATGTCGATGGACATCGGAACGATGGCCATTACTCGAGGATCGACGGCGGCCGTCGTCCAAGCCGTCCAACCGCGCTTGGAGCCTCCCGCGACGACAAAGCTCGTAATGCCTGGATGTTCGGCCTGGATGGCGTCCATTGCACGTACGACCGCTTTGGTCATCGGCAGGCGGGGAACCCACGTTGCGTCGCCCGTGTGCAGAAACTTGTCCCACGCATATGCCGTAATCTCATCTTCTTTACGGCCAGCCGTAACATATCGGGGATCCGTTTCATCCGGGAAGACCAACGGCTGGTTGGGAATCATCCGCAGGTCCACGACAATCGACTGCGTTGCTGTAGCGATTTGCGCCAGCATGGCCTCTATTGCCGACGGCGCATTTCCACTATTAGAACCGCCATCTATAAATAGCAAGGCGGTTGTGGGATGGCTGACGACCGCAGGTACGGCCATCACCAGCCAATGCTCCCACAGATTACGGTCAATCTCGGACGGGGTATCACGCCACCGTTGCGAAGCCATGTGATAGACATAGCCCGTGTAGCCGGTTCCAGATATGACGCTGTTGAGAGAATAGGCATAGCTCGAATCCGGCGCGGCCACGTAATCGTCCAATGGCGTGGCGCAAGCAATGGAGGTATACAGCACGATTAATGCGGCAGGAAACCAGATGCACGGTATTTTGTTGGCCATCATAAAAGGATTCCTCTGTATGCAAGCCCATCTTTACTCGACGATAGAAGCCTCATTGGTGCGATTGTACTTAGATTCATATTCCATGCACAACCATGGGCTAATCAGCGGGCAAGAACAATCATTTTCTGGTAAGCAGGCGCATTAGCTCACAAAAGCAGGCAAGGTTGCTGTGTGACATGAGAAACACTGGCTCACCTGCTGGTGAGTTGAGTCATTTCAATGCAGAGGCGCTAAGAATGCAGGGTCTTGCAGAGAATCTATTCTGCTCTATTTCTACTGATGCTGTTCATTTTCGAATGCACGCAGAAATTGTAGGAATAGGTCTTTTCTTCTTTGCGGACCTCCGCGTTCTCTGCACCTCCGCGTTACATGTGATTATCTACATGCGAGGCGGATGAGGCGCGCCGCGAGGCCTATATGATATTCTTTCTCCGTTGATCGCGCACGAAACAGCCGTACAAAAGGGATATAAGGCGATGGTGTTGCTAAGCACTCATGTTCAAACGATTATTGAGGCCATGCGGATCCGGCAGTGGATCAAGAATGGCTTCGTGTTCGCTGCGCCGTTATTCGCGCGCCAGATTGCCGTCCCTGATAAAGCATTGGCCGTATTCGCCGCTTTCGCGGCATTTTGCCTGGCGTCGAGCGCCGTATACGCCATGAATGACCTCATCGACCTGCGCCGCGACCGGCTGCATCCCGTCAAGCGCATGCGCCCGCTGGCGTCTGGCCGCCTTACGATATCCGCGGCCATTGGGATGGCGCTGGGATTAGCCGCGGCGGCGCTGGCGCTGTCCCTGCTCATGCTCCCTCTGTTTGCCACGATGGTGCTTATTGCGTATATATTGAGCAACTTGTTGTATTCCTTATACTTAAAACATCTCGTGATTTTGGATGTCATGTTTTTAGCAGTGGGCTTCATCTTGCGGGTGCTCATCGGCGCGGCAGCGGCGGCAGTTTCGCCCTCCCATTGGCTGCTGCTCTGCACGCTCACGGTGTCGCTTTTCTTGGGCTTCACGAAGCGCCGCGCGGAACTCATCGATCTCGAGGGGCGCGCCCATTCGCACCGGGAGGTGCTGGAACACTACAGCCACGATTTTCTGGACCAGATGGTGTCCATTTCGACGGGGGCGACGCTGCTGTGTTACATCCTTTATACCGTGGATGCGCGCACGGCGGAAGTGTTCCACACGCGGGGCCTTATCGCCACCGTGCCCTTCGTGTTGTATGGCGTTTTCCGGTATTTGTATTTGAGTTATCACCGGAATGACGGAGGGAACCCGGCGGAATTGATCTTGCGTGACCGCCCGTTTCTACTCAATCTCGCCTTATGGGGCGCCGCATGCACCGTGATTATTCATTACGGGCCGCAAATGGCGGCATGGCTGCCTTGGTGAGCCGGCATACCGGGCGCGCCTCACGCTTCGGGCTTCCCGCAAGCCATTGCAAGATGTCATAATAACGCCAGTTCGGTACAACCCAGGGGATGAATTGAATGCGGCAGCCATTGAAAACGACGAAGACCGCTACACCCGCCAAGCCCGTGAAGAAACGCCCGGTGCGCACGAACGTGGTGCGCAAAGGCCCGCTCCGCGTGCGCTGGCTTGGATTGCGCACCATGTATGATTTTTGGGGCAAGGAGATCCCGCGCCATTACCAAGTCGAGACGCTCAGCAGCTCCATCGAGGGCATGGTCTTGGGCAACGACCGGTTCATCGTGCCCAGCATCCAGCAAATGCTCGGGCCAGCGCCGTTGACGAATATCGTGTTCGAGCTGTTCCAGGAAGGGCAATATCAACTCATCTTTCGCGTGCGAGCCACGAACGTGAAGCGGAAAATGGGCGTCTTCGGATTAGTGGCGGCCAAGAAAGAGGGCAGCATCAGCACCCTCGCGGAAGCCGAGCATTTGAACCTGCGCATCTTGTACCGCCGCGACCAGGATTTCATCGTGCGGCCTTTCCTCGGCGGCACGGTATTCCTGCCGGACCGCTACCATCGCAAAGAGAAGGACCGCACGGTATACGCCTATATGACGCAATGGCTGGGGACATACCATGAATTGGGCGTGGACCGCAATCTGCAATTCTTCGTGAATGTGCGCCAGCCGCAGTCATTCTCGAAAGCCCAGACCGACCTGCTCAAGGGCCGCATGCTCGAGGTGATCGCGAAATCGTATGACCCGGAACGGCGCGAATGCATGGAGATGCCGCAGGTGGCCTCGGGCGACTTCGTCGTGACGAAACCCAGCCAGACCGCCAGCCCCCGCATCAAGCTCATTGCGTGCCGCCGCCTGCTTCGCAATGTATCCCCGGCGCGATTGCTGCACATTTTCATCTCCACGGAGTGGGTGTGGGGCGGCCGCTCGCTCAGCCTTGCTCCGGAAGACCCGCGCTTGATCTTGGAGGCGCTGGGACGCGCACGCGGCAAGGCCGAGGCGCGCGCCTGGCTGGCCGAATACCGGGCAGCCTTGCGCGGAAAACGCTACCGCGAACACCCCGCCCTGCCGGTCGAGGTGATTAATGAGCTGTTGGGGGATTAGCTGCCTGTATGCCGCCCGATGAAACCATAACGCCGTTGACGCCCCGTGCGCGGCTTGGTCATCACGCATAACGCCAGCGGCAAGCTCTTCCATGCGCCCGACCTTCAGCGGTGGATGCGCATTTGCAGGCTGGCGTTCAAAACGGAGAAGATCGACGTGCTGGCCGGGCCGGAGGGGCTGCGGCATATGCCCGCGCTCCTGGAAACCGCGCGTGAACTCGACGCACGGATTTCCCTCCGCACGGAGCACGCCCCGCCGCGCGAATTGGGCGCTTTCGCGGCGGCAGGCCTGTTCGATGTATTCGCCGAAGTGCGCGGACTGCATGTGGACCATTTGGAATCCTGGTTCCGCGCCTGCCGTGCCGCGAAATTGCCTCTGCGGCTCCAAGTCTTTCCCCCCTTCGCGCCCGGCCTAAATCCTAACGCCGAGGCGGCGCGCCTCGCGGCGGGCGGCGTGATGGCCGTGAACCTGGCTTTTTCGGATCCCTTCACCCGCAATACAGCGCCGCCACTGGACGCCGGAACGGCCCGCACCACGATTGACCTCATGGCGCGCCTGGCGCTGGCTTTCGACGCCCACGGCATCGAAGCGAACTTGCCCGGCATGCCCTTTTGCTGGGTCGAGGAAGCGGCCCGCTCCTTCTGCGTCCCCATGGCCCAATTCCACCACGACCACCAGCACTACGAAAACAACGCCTACGCCCTCGCCCAGGAATTGCATGCCATGGGCCCCATGCGGGCGCGGATCGTGCTCTTCATGCTTCTCGCGCGCTACACGTCGTATCCGAATCCCATTGACTCCATCCTGCTGCCGTGGCTCACCGAGCATCCGTGGGCGCGCGCACGGGTGTGGGCATGGCACAAGGTTTCCCGGTATTCACGATTCTTGCCGCATGCCCCCCGGGCGCTGGTTGAAACGCCGGAAGCGCATGAAGCGGAACGCACGCGGCGGGAAGCCGGGTCCGCCGAGGCCCTTGGCCCGGAATGCGGCGCGTGCAGCCTCCGGCGCATCTGCGACCACGCACCCGAGGCGTTGCGGCGCAGGCTGCCGGGCGTCGAGGTGCGGCGCATTGAAGGCGAAAACGTGTGCGATCCCCATTATTACACCGCCCAGCGGCGGCGTTATTACGATGCCGTGGATCAACTCCGCCGCGAGCGCGGCCCGAAGGGCGTCGAACTGGCCGCACGCGCGAACGCCCTCGTGGCGCAGCGCCGCCCGGACATCGAGATCGATTCCTTCGCGTATCGCATCGAAGGCCAATGGACTTGGCAATTGGCGGGCACCGTGCGCTGGTTCTCCTGGACGAACACGGAGAAGACCAGCACGCCCCTCGCGCGGCTTGAACCGCCTTTCACGCTCGCGGCCACTTTCGGCGGCGGATTCGCGGACTATGTAGGATTCAGCCTGGGCCGCCATGCCCGGCTCGTGTGCCCGATGATCGCCGCGTCCCACCGCATGATTCTCCATGTCGAGGCGGACGGGCGCTATGTGCTGTTGCGCGATGGCGCGTCGGTGGAGCCCATGGAATTCGCGGGCCAGCACTGCGTGCCCAGCCGCCTCGGTGGCCGCCTCGAACCGCGCCTGTCCATCTGGAACATCGACGGCGTCATCGGCACGCAAGGCGTGAGCATCTGGCGGGGCGGAGAGGCCAGCGCATCCCAAACCAAGGCGGAGTACTCCGTATTGATCGTGAGCACGCGCTATGCGCGGCGCTTGCAGGCCGCCTTGCAGGGCATTGCACACCAGCGCGGCATACTGCTGGAACGCATCGAGGTGATCATCGCGTATGTGCCGGGCATCGACGCCACGGGTGATGTCATCGAGAGCATCGAAGCGGCCCATCCCGCCTTGCGCATCGTGCGCGCGCCTTTCGCGGACGGCCTCGCCATGGCAAAGGGCTTCCTCATCAACGAATCGGCGCGGATGGCCTCCGGGAATTGGGTGGTTTTGCTCGATGCGGACATTATTCTCCCTCCCGCGTTTTTCGCGGCCTTGGACGCATTGCCGCCTGAAGCGGCCTTCGCCATTCCAGACGGGCGCAAAATGCTACCGGCGGACACGACGGCCCGCATTCTTCTAGGTGAAATCCAGCCATGGGAGTGCTGGGAGGAATTGCTCGCAGGGCCAGGAGAATACCGCCGGGCCGAGGCAGAAGGCGTGCCCATCGGCTTTTGCCAATGCGTGCGCAAGGAGTGCTTCGAGGCCGTGCGCTACGAGGAGATGAACCACTTCGAGGGTGCGGACTGGAAATTCGGCAACGATATGCGGGCGCGCTTCGGACAGGAACGCCGCCTGAGCGGCCTTCCCACCCTCCACCTCGACCACGCGGGCAGCCAATGGTACGGCACGCCGCAGCACCGGTGAAGAATAAAAATAGAGGATAAAGCTCCTTCTCAAGCGTATTTGCGGTTTACGGTTTAGACGAAGCATTATCCTCTACTAGAAATATTCATTAATATTTTAGGGTTCATTCCTTTCGAAAAATACCACCATTATCACTACCTAATGCATCATCAAAAACTGTATCTCTATCCAATCTATAAATACCATAAAAACCCATTTTTCCTCGAAACTTATCAATTACTGTGACACCATTTAATGTTCCTGCATCTATTATCGATGTATGATCTATACCTGGATTTGGAGTATGCTTAAATAGATCTCCCGTTTCACATAATTGCTGACTATTAATATGTTCACAATCGTCAGCAAATAAACGCTCCATCCCATCTCCACCATATGGTGTTCCTAAAATTAAGATATCGTTTCGTCCCCACGCATAAGCATGACAATTATATGCAATTGAAGGATAACCTATTCGATTCTGGGAAGTTGCCCATGAATTCATATACTCATAAAGTCTATTCATATTAGCTTTTTCTTCGCTTGTTAAATCAGAGCGATAGGAAGTATCGAGATGCCAATGTGCAACTTTTCTTCCTGTAGAGGTAGATATGCACCAATCTGCGCCATTATAGCATTCATCATCATCGGCATCAGGAATCTCATACCTGGCTAATTTAAAAAAAATAGTCTGAATTCCTCCTCCTTCATATAAGCCAGTACAAAAAAAGTCGTCTACTGTTCCGTTAGGTTCATCTGCGGTTGCACAAAAAGCAGACAACACTAAAAAAAACATAATTACATTCATTTTTTTCATGACACACATCTCCCTTTGTGTAGTTATGCTGTGATTTTATTCATATAGCTGAAACGTACTCTTTTGCAAGTGCAAGAATTTTAGTCTGAGAATTCATATCCATCCATTCAGGTCTTTTTTTCTCTAGCTGTTCATCTGTATTTTGGAGGTTTTCCGCAATATCTTTTTCCCATTCAGCTTGGTTTTCTGCTTCAAGCTGTACAAACCGCTCCAATACACTTTTCTGTATCTCTGTAAGAGAGTCTTTTTTTTCTTCATTTATAGTAATCGCCCGCATAATATGTCCGCATGCATAGGAAATAATTGCGCCATGTATAGTTGCAGTAAACACCTTTGGTGTAGATTCAACATTATCGGAGTTATTCTTACTAAGCATGAGTTTTCCTAACTCATACGATGCCTCTTGTTGTCGCTCATGCATTTTTACTAGCAATGGAAGCATATCACCTTTTTCATCTATATAACTCAACAAATAAGCATATGCAATTCCATCCTTTGGAAATAATGCCGAAGGTTCATTATTAAAAGCGACCGAGGCAGGATCCGTATTTTGAGACGAAGGCAATAGAGGAGCTTCTTTTATGTAAAAATTACACATGCCAATAACACATGCTTTCAATTTAGCTTTTTCGTCTGAAGACCCAGTACGGATAATCTGCATCAATTTTTGAATTCGTGGTACTCTTTCTATGCTATTGAAGAAAGCAGCATAATTCCTACTAAAATATAACTGTGAATACCAAGTAAAAAGTTCTCCTTTAAAGTATAGATTTCGGACATTATCGCTCATAGTCTCATTTGCGGCTATTCCAGCTTCTTGTTCAACTAGATTCGCAATAAACGAACCTGGCTTAGGATTCTCAAGATCGTTTGTAGAAAACTGAGCCCATGTGGTTAAGGAAAAAAGGAGACTAAAAAGAACACTCATAGAGAACACTAGCTTCTTCATGACAATTACTCCTTGCTTGTTAAGTACGTAATATTAAACTTAACTGCTCCATATAAGCTATACCATAAAGCAACTATTTTGTCCATACAAAAAACAAATAGATCGGCCATGCGGCAGCCAATGGTACGGCACGCCGCAGCACCGGTGAATGGCAGATCAGGGCAATCGAGTGTCGATAGGGGTAGGGAAGACCGTTGGCCGGTCTCCCCTCCCTCCGAACCGTACGTGCAGATCTCCCGCATACGGCTCTCCAGTTGGTGGTCTTACCTCTTGGAGGATTGGCGAGCGGTTTCATAGGCTTTTGTAAGCTGAAAAGACCTATGGCCGCCAAAGTAAGCATTAGCTCAGTATTGATGGTCTGCTTATCCATCAAGCTGAACCATCGCCTTCCTTTCACCCCTTGTTTCAGGGCCGCCAACATGGGTTCCGTCCAGACGCAAGGACCGCTCGCTTCCAGTAGGGGCGGTTATCTCCGGCATGTTTAGAACTGCTTGCGCGGTTCACTGGTGACGGTTGTATTTCCTCGCATTCCGTACTCACCCATCCACCTTCCTACCGCCCTTCGCTCCACGCCCATTACGGCGTTTCCTCGCTACTATGGCGGCTCTGACTGCCGCTCAGTGGCATTTCTGCCTGCTTACCCTAAGCGGCTCTCACTGCTTCATGTACTCTGCCTTCCTGGCCATTCCGTCTCCAACCACCCCATGTTCCCCCGCCATCGCTTTTGCACACGACCCCTTAGCGTGACCGGTTATTTCTAGGCTTCGCCATTTGCCAGCAGGCTCGCCGGAACATCAGGCCGAATCGAGTTCGTATCCTACGGACTGGCCGTTCGCCTTCCGTTGCTCTCCACCCCGCCTCGCGGCGACGCAGTTACAGTCGGCTACAGGCCGGAGCGTGCATGCCTGAAGAGGACTCACACCTCTCGGACAGCGTACACTCGCAGTCGCACTGGCATGGGCGGGACGCCCATGCCTGGAGTTTCTCCATTATTAAGCAGCCGCGGCGCTTGCCATTGTTGCTCTGGAGGTTTCTATGCCGAGTGGACGGAGCAAATGGGGCTGTTCGTCCATCTCTTTTCTCAATAGAGTGATGAGAGCGAGGCACGATGGGCGTGTGGCGTGTTTTCGCCACCGTGGCAGCGGGGCGTATGCACTATTTCGTTCGGGGCCAAAGGTTTTTATGGCGGCCAGTAGCAATGCGCTGTAGGCGGCGACGGCAAGCGGGGGCTGCTTGGGTACGGCATTGGGGTTCCAGAGCTGAGCTTGTCCGACGCCCAAGGTGTCCTTTTCCTCGCGATGGTTGACTTCAATCTGCCAGCGGTCGAAGTAGATCTGGAGCAGCCTCTGTGCGGCGTGAACCCTGTCGGTACAAAGAAGGTAGGCTGGTTGCCGGTAATAAAGCTTACTGCTTTTCCGCTTGCGGTAGGGGGTGGAAGCGATAGCGAAAAGGCGGAGGGGAAGACGGCGCGCGCCGCCTTGCCAGTAGAGGGTCTTGATTTCCTTGTAGCGGACCTTGCGGCGTTTGCCGCCGTAGAATAGCTTCGTAGTCTTCCAGGGGATGCTATCGTCCTGGCGTACTTGCTCGGGGGTGAATTTTTCTTGGGCATAGAAACGCCGCGAACCCTCTGGAGCGCCAAAGCATAGGACTGCGTCCTTGCGGGCACGGGCGATGAGGTGGGTGCGGTCGCGTTCAGCGTCGAAGACGGTCTGGTTGCAAAAGCTGCCGTCGAGGGCCATGACCAAGGTTTTCTCCCTGGCGCCGACGGCGTCGAGGGATGCGCGCAAGGAGTCCATCATCGCCACGCAATGGGTTGAAAGGTTCTTCTCTTTACGGCGCTGCTTGTACGCCATCCACTCCTCCTCGCTTGCGCGCTTGCCAGGCTTCTTGGCGGGGGAAGGCTCCTCGAAACGCACGGGCAAGGCGCGGCAACTAAAGGCGCCGCCTTGGTGAAGCGGTACGAGAAGGGAGGCCTGCAGGAAACGCAGGCCCAGAATGAGATTGGTGTGGAACGGCGGGGACAGGGGGTCGCGCTGATGAAAAGCCTGGACAATGCACCGGCCGGTCTTGTGCAGCTTGGTATCATCGACGGCGACGCCTACAAGCGGGTCTTCACACTGGGGCAGGGCTCCTTCCCAAATAGGGTCGAAGAGCTGCTGGGGGTCCCACTTGGCGCGGCCGTACATGTGGTATTCAGCCTGCCACGGCAGATTCTCGCGACCACAGGCCCAAAGGGTCCGCGTGATTGTGCGCCGCCCCAAACAGACCAGTGACCCAAGTCCCTGCCGCACCGCACGCACGGTGGTGCGCTCTTGGGCAAAAGCATCGCGCCAGCGCTCGGTAACGTTGAGCCATTCGTGTAAAAGACTCATCGCTTGCCTCCTTTGAGTCCGAAGGTGTTCTTGTCCGCGCGGACAAAGCGGTCTTCCCGAGCCACCTTTTTGGTGAGGGAAGACACCAGGCTTTCCCGGTCCACCGTAATGCCGAAGACCGCATGAATGCGACTCAGGATCTCATTGACATGAAGGGGATGAGCGGCCCTCAAGAGTATGTCATATGCCATATCTACTTGCGACATACTTGTTCTGGGTCGTGGCTCCTCCCTGGATTCTTCCCCCCTACGCAGACGGCGCACCGCCCGAAGCTGCGCCTCAAGCCCTTTTTCCATAGCCTCTAGTGTATTGATTCATGCTGTTGCCATCTTATCCAGCCGTGCTCTTGCCCGGCGGACTTTGGCAAGAATGTCCTCGGCTTTTGCGTGCCAGACGAATGTTTTGGGGTCGGCGTTATGCTGTTGAATGTAGTCCATGATCGCTTGAACGAGGTCCTTGACGGATTTGAAGACGCCGCGCCGAATGCGCTTGTCTGTGATCTCTCGGAACCAGCGTTCCACCAGGTTGAGCCACGAACTGCTCGTCGGCGTGAAATGGATATGGAACCGGGGATGCCGCTTAAGCCAAGCGGTGACCTTGGGATGTTTGTGCGTGGCGTAATTATCGACAATCAGGTGCAGATGGAGTCCCTCAGGCGTTTCCGCATCAATCTGCTTAAGAAACGTGATCCATTCCTGATGGCGATGCCGTTGCATGCACGAGCCGATGAGACGGCCTTCGGCCAGTTCGAGCGCGGCAAAAAGGGTCGTCGTGCCGTTGCGCTTGTAATCATGGGTCATCGTGCCGCAGCGCCCTTTCTTGATGGGCAATCCGGGTTGGGTCCGGTCCAGGGCCTGAATCTGGCTCTTCTCGTCTGCGCACAACACCAGCGCATGTTCAGGGGGGTTGAGATACAGGCCAACAATGTCTTGCATCTTCTCCACGAATTGCTTGTCATTGCTCACCTTGAAGGTCTTGACGCGGTGCGGCTTCAACCCATTGGCCTGCCACACACGCTGAACCATCGACGGACTCACCCCCAACTCCTTGCCCAGCGTCCGGGTACTCCAATGAGTGGCGTTTGCAGGCTTGGCCTGCGTTGTGCGCTCTACGATGAGCCGGGTCACCTCTTCCCGACGCGTGGGCTTGCGACCGCCGCGGGGAGCGTCCTTAACGATCCCCGCCAAACGGCACTCAGAGAACCGGCGCCGCCACTGTCCCACCGTATCGCGTCCGATACCAAGCGCTGCCGCAATGCCTTTGTTCTCCATGCCCGAAGCCGCCAACAGCACAATCTTTGCGCGCAGTACCACGCGTACCGGCGTCATACGGCCTTTCGACCACTTTTCGAGCGTAGAACGTTCCTGTTCGTCCAACACGATTTCACATGCGACTTTCATCGTATTCATCCTCCGCTACAAGATGAATACCTCTCAAACCAAATAAGTTGCCTTAATTATAAATCAATACACTAGGATCGTGTCACGCAATTCGTCATTCATGGCGCCGCCCTCCTGCCTAGCCAACAAGATTGTAGCGCAAACGAGTCGGTATGTCAATATATATTTTCAATGACCGGCCTATTCGGCGAAAGGGAAGCTACGACAAAGACGATAAGCTGTGCGATGGCAAGAGAAAAAGCGTGTCCACCTCGCCCAAAAAAGGTAGAAACTCCAGCGGTGGGGCTTGCCCCACCGAGCAGGGAGGATCCCATTGAAATATCCGGCAAGGATTGCTATACGTAACAAATTGATATGCTTTGGTTTACATGGAAAATTTTCGCAAGAAAAAGTTGGCTGTTATGTAGTACAGGGCTGGATTCGGTATATGCCAGCCTCACCGGTTAGTCTAGCAAGAACCGTATAGCGCGAAGCAGGGTGTCGGTCGTGAACGGTTTTTGGATAAGTGTCAGCTCTTTGTCCAGAATAAAATTGGTATGGATGGCGTTTTCACTATACCCGCTGGCGAAAAGCGCTTTCAATTCCGGATTGACGACACGCATGCATTCGTAGGCCTCGCGCCCGCCCATTTCGGGCATGACCACATCAAGCACGGCCAAATCGATTATATGGGCATACTGTTCATACAGCGCCAAGGCTTCGGCTCCATTCGCCGCGGATAACACGGTGTATCCCGAACGTTCGAGGATTGTTTTTGCGAGTTTGCGCACCATTTCATCATCTTCGGCCAGCAAGATGGTTTCTGTTCCATTGGAGGCCACGGCATTTACCGGCGCTTCTGGCGCTTGGGAGCGGGATTCATGTTGCGGCCAATAGAGCTTGAATGTAGAACCTCTGCCGGGTTCGCTGTAGGCATGGATCATGCCTTCATGCTGCTTGATGATGCCATACACCATGGAAAGGCCCAGGCCGGTGCCCTTGCCTTTTTCTTTGGTGGTGAAAAACGGCTCAAAAATATGGCCGAGGGTTTCTTTATCCATCCCGCAGCCCGTGTCCGATATGCCCAGCAGGGCATACCGCCCGGGCTTAGCCCAGGAGTGAAGCACCCTAAAATCTTCGTCAACCAGCGCATCGTGGGTCTCGATCGTGAGTGTGCCGCCATCCGGCATGGCGTCCCGGGCGTTGACACATAAATTCATGAGCACTTGCTCGATCATGCCGCGGTCGGCATGAATGGCTCCCGCCTGCGGGCTGGGAAGCCATTGCAGTTGAATATGCTCGCCGATGACACGGCCCAGCATTTTGAGCAAGTCCGCGACGGTGTCATTTAGGAGCAATGTTTCAGGCCGCATGATTTGGCGCCGGCTAAAGGCCAGCAATTGCGACACTAGGCGGGCCGCGCGCTGGCAGGCTTTTTCGACTTGTTCGAGCTGCTCGCGGACGGGGTGCTCTTGCTCTAGATCCTCTAAAGCCAAATCCGTCGCGCCGCCAATCACTTGCAACAGATTATTGAAATCATGGGCCACGCCGCCGGTCAACTGTCCAATCGCTTCCATTTTTTGGGCTTGGCGGTATTGATCTTCGAGGCGTGCTTTTTCTTTTTCGGCTTGTTTGCGTTCTGATATGTCGCGGCATAGCCGCATCACGAGCTGTTGCCCATGCAGCTCGATGAGGGAAAGCCGGATTTCCACGGGGAATTCCACGCCATCTTTTCTCTTCTGGCCCGTTTCGGAAACGCAGGGGACGCCGGGGCGAAGTTGCTCCCATTCGCTCCCGTTGTCTTCTTGCCGGGTGGAGTCTGGCGCAAGGAGGCCAACCCTCATGCCGAGCAGTTCGTCGCGGGCGTAGCCATATGTTTGGCATGTGCAAGGATTCACATCCAGGATTTCGCCTTGCAGATCATGCAATATCAAGCAGTCCCCTGATTGCATGATCAGCGCACGGAACCGCTCCTCGCTTTCGTGCAGCGCCTCTTCGACCTGCTTGCGGCGGGTGATGTCACCTATGCTGGAAAGAAGGCAAGGCTCATTATGGAGGGTAATGACTTGGGCGGATAATACGCCCACGATTTCTTCGCCATTCTTACCTCGGAAATGCGTTTCATGGCCTGTAATAACGCCGCCCGCCAGAAGCAGGGCAATTACCTGGTTTCGTTCATGCTGGGCGGCCCATATGTTTAGCCCCACGGTGGAATTGGCAAGAGCTTCTTCCCGTGAGTATCCGAATATAGTGGAAAACGCTGGGTTTACATCCACGAATTTTCCATCTTCCGCTCGCGTGATGGTTATCGCATGGGGGGCGTTTTGGAATGCTTTCTCGAATTTTTCTTCACTCCGCCGGAGGGTTTCCGCATCCTCCATTTTCCGCAAGGCGAATCCCAGATCACCAGCGATTTCACGAAAGAGGTTCTGCTCTTCGCTGTCGCCCGCATACGCGCGGGGGATGGATACAGAAAGAATGCCATATATGTGGCCCTGGAAAGATAAGCGGTGGGAAAACTTGGCGTGGCTTGCATATTGTGTTGCCAGGGGGCAATCCGGGCATTCATTCGGCGGGTCGTTTACGATGATGAATTCTTCTTGATCGAGAATCCGCCTAATACACGGCGCGTATTCGCCGCGTTCGAGGTTTTCGCGCATTGCTTCAAATTCGCCATTAAAGCCTGAAGAAGCAGTTATCATTATATGCTGGCCTGGTTCTGGCATCAGAGCAATCCAGGCATGATGGAATCCAAGCGTCCTAGTCAAATTCGCACATGCGCGCTCGATAAGGCGCATCGGCTCGGTCTCGGTGATCATTAGCTGCTTGATGCCACGGATGGCCAGAAGTGTTTGTTTCATATGGGCGGCGCGTTGCTCCGCCTGGCGTGCTTGCGCATGGCCTGCGTCATTGGGCGAGCCTGGCTGGCTGGCGGGCATAATCCCGGGCGCCGCTTCGTCCGCAATACGTTGTTTTTCGAGTTCCTTGCCGTTTTGTTTCGTTTCGCTCATGAATCGTATTTTCCCCTGATTGCCTTCATTCATGGAGCGGCGATTCTCATACTCACGGAGATGCCTGCTGGTTAATATGTAGCCAGCCAACTGTATCCAACTATCCTACTTCATTCGCGTTATTGTTTTATAGTATCCAAAAGTAGAATGGTCATACACGCTTTTTGCGGGGATGTTATCCGCAGTCTGCCTTAACAGCGCCTTTTCCGCGCGCATGAATAGAGTGCATCCGAGCGGACAGATTTTACTGCTATTTTACCCAGGTGCGCCTGGGGCTGGCAATTCAATAGAATTGCTATAGTAATAGATAAAGAAATTTAGATTACGGTGATGCTTGTCCGGCGGTTTTGGATTCCTGTTGATGTGGGTGGGGGAGTTTTTGTATGGTTAATAATGCGATAGACGGGAAATTTGGTTGAATTTGGAGCAAAAATTGTGATAGCGTTCACGAATAGCGGGTAAGGAAGTTCACATACCCGTTCAGCCAAGGCGTCTTGGGTGCATATGCCGTTAAGTCCTCAGGGAAACCGTAGGCGGGAAAAAACCGCTTTCAATGGTGGAGGTATATCGAATGGCTATGGCGCAGTTGGAAACCGTCGGAAGGATTGTCGAGCAATTCGGCAAGGAGCGCACGCGGCTCATGGATATCGCGCGTGCGGTGCATGCCCAACTGGGGTGCATCACGGAGGATGCCATCGGCGAAATTGCCGAAGCCCTCGGCATCCATCGCGTTGAAGTGCGCGATATGGTCAGTTTCTACGCTTTTCTCCCCCGCGAACCTAAAGGCCGCACGGCTATCCGCCTTTGTAATGCAGTGGTGGAACGCATGAAGGGCGCGGATGCAGTGGGGAAGGCGTTCGAGCAAGCCCTCGGCATTGCCTTTGGCCAAACCACTGTAGATGGCGCATTCTCGCTGGAGCACACCGCATGCATGGGCATGAGCGACCAAGCCCCGAGCGCGCTCGTGAACGGCGTGCCGCTCGTGAACCTTCGCGCGGCGGATGTCCCGGCCATTGTCGAGGCATTGCGAGCAGGCAAGGAGCCTGCTTCGCTGCCGCAAGCCGAGGTGGATGTGAACATCCGCCAGCAGGGCGAGGTGATTTTCGCCCCGATGGAGCGCGGCAAGGCTATCCGCAAAGCCCTCTGCATGCCCCCCGAAGAAGTGATTGGCGAGATGAACAAGGCCCGCGTGCGCGGGCGGGGTGGCGCGGGTTTCCCGCTAGCGATGAAATGGGACTTTTGCCGCAAGGCGAAAGGCAATGCCCATTATGTCATCTGCAACGCGGACGAGGGCGAGCCGGGCACGTTTAAAGACCGCGATATTCTGCGCACGCAGGCGGACCTGGTTTTCGAAGGGATGACGGTGGCGGGCTACGCCATCGGCGCGAAGCAAGGCCTCATGTATTTGCGCGGGGAATACGAGTTTCTCGCGCCCCAGCTTGAGCAAGTGCTCGAACGCCGCCGGAGCCTGGGCCTTTTGGGCGCGCATATCTGCGGCTGCGAAAACTTCGATTATGATATCCGCATTCAACTGGGCGCTGGCGCGTATATCTGCGGCGAGGAATCCGCCCTTATCGAATCGCTCGAGGGCAAGCGCGGCGCTCCGCGCGACCGCCCGCCCTTCCCGGTGCAGAAAGGCTATCTGGGCGAACCCAGTTCGGTAAATAATGTCGAGACGCTGTGCTGCGCCGCCCGGATCATGGAGAAAGGCGCGGAGTGGTTCTCGAAGATCGGCACGCGGGATTCGACCGGCACCAAGGTGCTGAGTGTTTCAGGCGATTGCGAGCGCCCGGGCATATATGAATTACCGTATGGCGTATCCATCGAGACCCTGCTAGGCATTGTGGGCGGCGGCGACGCCCAGGCGGCGCAAGTGGGCGGCCCCTCGGGCCAATGCCTTCATCCAAAAGACTTCGGCAAGGGCATTTCTTTCGAAGACCTTCCAACCGGCGGTTCCATCATTATTTTTGGCCCGAAACGCGACCTGCTGGATTGTATGAGGCAGAAAGTCGAATTTTTCGTCGAGGAATCTTGCGGCTGGTGCGCGCCGTGCCGCGTGGGCACGACGCTGCTGCTCGAATTGCTCAATAAAATCCTGGATGGCCATGGAACGGCTTCCGATTTGAAGCGCCTCGAGGAGCTGGGAAACAGCATCAAGGTCACGAGCCGCTGCGGCCTGGGCCAGACGGCGGCGAATCCGGTGTTGACGACGCTGAAGAATTTTCGAGAGCTGTATATGGCGCGGATCAAACCGGATGACTTCATCCCGTCCTTCGATTTGTCCAAGGCGATGCAAGAAGGCTGCGCCATCACGGGCCGGAAACCTGAGCTGGAGGAGCACCACATATGAGCGAAGCAACCGTCACATTAATCATGGATGGCGCTGAAGTCCAAGCCAAAATGGGCCAAACGGTCATGGAGGCGGCGGACGCGGCGGGCATCTACATCCCGAGGCTTTGCTACCATCCGGACCTTCCCAGCGTGGGCCATTGCCGCTTATGCACGGTGCGCATCAATGGCCGCCCGCAGAGCGCCTGCACCTTCCCTGTCGCCGATGGCCTCGTCATCGAAACCAATACGGAAGAGCTCAACGCGCACCGGCGGGCCCTTGTCGAAATGATGTTTGTCGAGGGCAACCATTATTGCCCCGCGTGTGAAACGAGCGGCAATTGTGAGCTTCAAGCCATGGCCTACCGCCTGGGCCTCATGGCCATGACACTACCCTACCTGCGCCGCAAGCGCGAACTGGATGCGACGCATAAGGACGTGTATCTAGATCGCGACCGCTGCATTCTCTGCGGGCGCTGCGTGCGGGCCTCCGCGCTTTGCGACGGTAAAAACGTATTTGGATTCGAGGGGCGCGGCGTGGATAAGCGCGTGGCCGTGGACAGCAGCGACGGCCTTGGCGATACGGCGCTCGCCCAGACCGACCGCGCCGCCGCGCTTTGCCCGACGGGCGCTATCGTGGTGAAACGGGAAGGCTTCCGCGTTCCCGTGGGCAAGCGCAAATACGATTTTGCTCCCATCGGCTCTGAAATCGAACACAAACAAGTGTAATAAGGAAAGGAAACCGTCATGGCAAAACCCATTATTGCAACCGGCCATTTCACCGGCTGTTTTGGCTGCCATATGTCGCTGCTCGATATCGACGAGCGCATCCTTGACTTGGTGCAGCTTGTCGAGTTCGATAAATCGCCCATCAACGACATCAAGCGTTTTTCGCGCCCGGTGGACATCGGCATCATCGAAGGCGGCGTGAGCAATGACGAGAACGTCGAGTTTTTGCGCATGTTCCGCGAGAACTGCACCATTCTCATCGCCATGGGCGCGTGCGCCATTACGGGCGGCGTGCCCGCCATGCGCAACACGACGCCATTGAAGGAATGCCTCGAAGAGGCGTATCTGAATGGCCCGACCATTTATAATGGCGGCATGATTCCGAACGACCCGGATATTCCCATCCTCCTGGACAAGGTGTATCCGTGCCACGAGGTGGTGAAGATCGACTACTTTATCCCTGGGTGCCCGCCTTCCGGCGATACGCTGTGGGCGGCGATAACGGCGCTCCTGAACGGGGAACCCTTGAACCTGCCGTACGAACTGGTCAAATACGACTGATTGCATCGGAGGCGAACATATGGCTACGGCTGAAAACACTGGCAAACGCAAGATCGTCATCAATCCCGTGACCCGAGTGGAAGGCCATGGCAAGGTCACGCTCCATGTGGATGAAAAAGGCGTTATCGAACAGGCCCGGTTCCATATCATCGAGTTTCGCGGCTTCGAGCGCTTCGTTCAGGGACGTTTCTATTGGGAGGCCCCGGTCATTGTCCAGCGCCTATGCGGCATCTGCCCGGTGAGCCACCATCTCGCCGCGTCCAAGGCCATGGACGTGATCGTGGGCGTCGAGCGGGCCATCTCGCCCACGGCGGAGAAAATGCGCCGCCTCATGCATTACGGCCAGACGTTCCAGTCCCACGCGCTGCATTTCTACCACCTCGCTTCGCCAGACCTGCTGTTTGGATTCGACGCGCCCGTGGCGAAACGCAACGTCATTGCCGTCATCGAGGCGTTTCCCGAGGTGGCCAAGCAGGCCGTGCTCATGCGCAAATATGGGCAGGAAGTGATCAAGGCCACGGCGGGCAAGAAAGTCCACGGCACGGGCTCGATTCCCGGCGGCGTGAACAAAAACCTGAGCATCGAAGAGCGCGACGCCCTGCTCAAGGACGTGGATACGATGACCGAATGGGCCATGGGCGGCCTCGAACTGTGCATCAACACCACCAAGGCCGGCGGGCAAAGCCTGCTCGAATTCGGCAGCTTTCCCTCGAACCACGTGAGCATCGTGGGCAAGGACGGCTGCATGGATTTGTACGACGGCAATCTGCGCGCCATCGATGCGGACGGTAAAAAAATCTTCGACCAGGTCGCACCCGCCGATTACCTCGACTACCTCACCGAGGAAGTGCGCCCCTGGAGCTACATGAAGTTCCCGCACATCAAGTCGCTGGGCAAGGAAACCGGGTGGTATCGCGTGGGGCCGCTGGCGCGGGTCAACGCCTGTGATTATATCGATACGCCCCTGGCCGAGAAGGCCCGCCAGGATTTTATGGCCCTCGGCGGCGGCAAGCCGATCAACTCGACCATGGCGTACCATTGGGCGCGCCTCATCGAACTGGTGCATTCCATCGAGAAGATCAAGGAGCTGCTCAACGACCCCGATCTGCAAGGCGCGGAACTCGTGCGCACGGGCAAGCGGCAGGAACGCGGCGTGGCGTGGATCGAAGCCCCGCGCGGCACGCTCTTCCACCACTACCAGGTGAATCCCGAGACGGACCAGATCACCCAGGCCAACCTGATCGTGTCCACCACCAACAACAACGAGGCCATGAACAAGGCCGTGCGGGTGATCGCAAGCCAGTATCTCGATGGCAAGGAGATTACGGAAGGCTTGCTCAACCACATCGAGGTGGGCATCCGGGCGTATGATCCGTGCCTGAGCTGCGCCACCCATGCCTTGGGGCAGATGCGCCTGCACGTGCAGTTGGTCGGGCCCGATGGCGAAGTGCTTGATGAGCAATACCGGGGCTAAACGCGCCGCCCGCCCCCGAATTTTCGTGCTGGGATATGGCAATCCCGGACGGCGGGATGATGGGCTGGGGCCTGAATTGGCGCGCCGCATCGAAGAATTGGCGCTCGATGGGGTGGAAACGGACGCGGATTATCAGTTGAATATTGAAGACGCCGCCACGCTTGCATCTCATGATATAATCGTGTTCGCGGATGCAAGCAAGAACGCCCCCGAATCCTTCATCTTCGAGCGGCTGGAGCCTGCGGCGGAAGTAGCCTTCACGAGCCACTCCGTGTCGCCTGGTTCGGTTCTCGCCATCTGCGAAGAACACTTCCAGGCGCGGCCAAAGGCGTGGGTGCTCGGCATACGCGGCTATGAGTTCGAGTTTAAAGAGGGATTGTCGCCACAGGCCAGGGATAATCTGGAACAGGCGCTGGCCTTCGTCCTGCACAACATTCGGACGTGGAGGGAAAGCAATATGGAAAGCAGTAACACGATAAAGAAAACCATACTGACTATCGATGACGATCCGGATATCCGCGCCGCCTTGCGCATGGTTCTCGAGGCGGAAGGGTTTGCCGTGGGCGAAGCCTCGTCGGGCGAGGAAGGGCTTAAAATCGCCGCACGCATCAATCCCGACGCCGTCGTCATCGACCTCATGATGGAGACGGTCGACGCTGGGGCGGTAGCGGCTAAAAAACTCAAAGAGTCGGGATACCCAGGCCCCATCTATCTCCTGAGTTCCGCTGGCGACACAGTGCGCTACAACATCGACGCGCGCGACCTCGGCCTCGCGGGTATTTTCCAAAAACCCATCGACCCCAAGATGCTGGTTACGACGCTAAAGACCAAGCTGAAGGGCAACGAATCGAAATAAGCCCGTTTTTTGGCACTGAACAAATACTCTCTGTGCCCTCTGTGTCTCTGTGGTGATATTCCGGACCATTCACCACAGAGACACAGAGGACACAGAGATTTCATCTAAGGCATTACCGGTGGGTCGGCGTTGGAATCTGTTTGAACGGGCACGCTTCAGCGCATACTCGATAGGATGGAATCAAACTCCGAATCATCCAGCGGCGCATGAAACTTGATTATTTGCTTTCCTTTAGTAAAATCCGCTGGGAGAGGTCCCTGATGCCGCGTTAGTAAGTCGTATGGAGTAAACACGGCATCATAAGTGGTCAATTCATGACCCGTCCAGCGTTGCTCTTCATCCCATAGCGGCGAATTTCGCATTCCAAGAAATGCGGTGGCAAGTATCTGGCGGTTATACAGCCAGATCGTTTTCAACGTCATAAAACGATCTCCCTCCAAACCATTATCGCCATAAAAGTAAGTGCGTTGGCGAATGGCTTCGTCAAGCACTTTCTTGTACGCGCCGCTTGTCTCCGCAAGATGCAGATCGCCTGCAATCATAAGTAGGCTGAACAGTTTTAGCCTTGCCCCCGCTAGTGTGGGCGTATGATCGGGGTTATTGCCAATTTGTAATGACGGCCCCACAGTGTATGTTTGCTGGTTGTCAACAGGGTAATTCGCTCTTGTATTCTGAACCTGCGCCCATGTCTCAGTGAACAAATCTTGATATATTGGAAAAATCGTGCCAATCTCATTCTCAACTAGTTTCGACGCCTCATCTCTAGGCAAACTGGCGAGTTCCAGGCACACCTTCAAAAACCTACGATTGCTGCAAATGGCCTCAATCTCCCATTGCCCAATCTCTTTCCCAAAAGGCAGAATCACACCCGCCATGTCTTCTGGTTGACCGCCCGGCCAATAGAACATTTCCACTTCTGACAACATAGAGAGGCTGATTGGCAGTGATTCCTTATTGAGTGTTGCGACATCTTGGAATATTCTCTCGCACATCGGCAGGCACACTGGAATAAGCCCTTCACCGATGTGGTTCACCATCGAATCCAGGAATTCCCTCTCAAACTCAGTGGTTCCGAGTCGCTTGAGATCCTCCTCATTGTTCAATGTTTGCGTTTTTTCGAAGCTGTCACCAGTACTCATCTGGCTCGTGGACACCGTCTCTCGATCTAGCTGATTGCTCGCGGCAAATGAATGTGCTGCCACCGCAAACATGGAAACAGACAACACACAGAAAGATATCCTGAGATGAACTCGTGTACACATGGAATATATCCTCCTTTCGTGTCTATAGCTTTATCGAAGAATTTTCAAGATACGGTTGTACGGTGTAACGGGACTCCCTTTTTTGAGCATACGAATTATATTTTCATTACCTCTAGTTATAAAGTTTTCTAGTTCAGTTGTCAAAAGCATTCTTTTAGAAGATGAGTTATTGTGGCCTCACCGCTGGAATGTGGAAAAGTCGGGAATATCCGTTTGGCTGTGAACATCGAGGACACAGCGCGTCATGGCCGCAACAAAAGATCTGGATGTTGGACCACGAATGAACACTCATACACACAAATAAATGTTTATCGATGTTTTTACTTCCGTGGCATGGGCGTCTCGCCCATGCGCATGGCCGGGACGGCCATGCCACGGGAAAGGCAAACCTAATTATCTTATTGCATTAAATCTTGAATCGTTCTCTGTATATTCACGCGGCCTCATGAAGCGCAACGATATACACGACTAACGCGATGATCCACAAGAAGATGCCCAGCCCCACCAACGCGCATCCGGGAACGTTCTCGCTTGTACCGTCCCAATGAAGGTACTGGCCCCCTTCCGGCGACGCGATAACCAATGCCGCACCCATAGCGACAAGCAGGCTAAACACGTGTCCAGCGTTACCACCGTCCGGGGCGAAATAGGCGGCGGCGCAGCATATGGCGACAAAAATGATCAACCGGACAACCAGGCCCATAGATATCTCCTAATATACATGTTACCGGTGGGCCACGCCTTTGAAGAACGTATAACAGAACACGCCGTCCGGCTCCGCCGTGCGGTATAGGGCGCGGATGCCTTCCGACCACGCCGCCTCGTCCATAAGCCCCAGCGCCACGGCTTGCCCGCCCACGCCTTCCACCATGGCCGTGAAGGTCTTCTTCGTGAAGCCGTCGATAAGCGCCGGGCGGCTGCCGTCCACATAGACCATCCGGGGCGACACCCGCACGTCGAGGAATCCCGCCGCCGACAGCAGGGGATACAAGCGCCGCCCGATGTTCGCGTCGCCTCCTGCCTGTTGCTGAATCTCCACCAGGCATGCCACGGCTTCCCGTGCGCGGGCGTTGTCGGGGTGAAAATACGTCGAGCCATGGTCGCCCTCGATGGCGGTGATCGAGCCGCCGGGTTTCAACACCCGCTTCAGCTCCCGAAGCGCCGCCTCGGGCGCGGCCAGGTGTTCGAGCACGAAACATACGAACACATGGTCGAAATGGCTGTCCGGAAACGGCAACTGAAAAAGATCCGCCTGCTGGAACGACACATTCGCCAAGCCCAGCCGGGCCGCCTCCGCCTGCGCGCGAGCCAGCGAATCCTCGGAGATATCCACACAGACAAATCTCGCCTCGGGACTGTTTTGCGCCAGCGTACCGGTTTGCGCCCCCACTCCGCATCCCGCCTCGAGCACCAGCGCGCCCGTCGGATACGCCGTATCCGCGTGCAACAATTCCGCCAGAGTCATCGCCTGATCCACCAGCCGCTCGCTCTCGCGCGGCGTGTAACCATGCACATACTGGGTGCTCCCTCAATATGATAACCTCAATTGACCCCGTGGCGGGCCACGTGTTGCCAGAACTGGTCCCAACGGCCCTCGGTCATCTCCAGCGACCTGAGCGCGATCACCGCGCTCGCGCCCGCTTCCTTCCACCGCATCCCGGAGCATGCCAGGCGTTGCTTGATCAGCGTCTTGCACGCCGCCTCCGTCACTCCGCTGCCGATGGGAAGGCGCTCCGCCGTGTGCCGCCAGTATTGCATCTTCGAGCGGTGATTGCCGAAGTAGGTGATCGCCTTGCCGAGTTCCTCGCGGCAAGCCTGGGCGCGCACGCTTGGCAAGCTCGCCTTCATCTCCTCCAGCAAGCGTCCGGCTGCGCCCCTCGTGTGCTTCAGCCGGTGACTCCAGTCCGCCTCCCACTCCCGGCGGCGCGCGCCATGACCGTGAATCGCCTCCGCCGCCTTCCCCACGTATTCCCGCGCGTGATAGAAATCCAGCATCTGCCGGTCCGTGCGCGGCGTCAAAAACTTCCAGTTGTCCGGCGCGCCGTCGGCCAGGCCGATATACAGCGCCGCCGGGTGCCTCGCCCTCACGCGCTCCACCTCGCGGCCGAAGCGCTCGAGGAAAGTCTGCTTGCCGTACTCGGGCGATGCGCCCGCGTAGATCGTGTGCAGCCGCTCCCCGTCCTTGTCGTACAGGCTGATGGACCCGCACATCGCCTGACGCCAGCCGTCCTCCCTGAGCAGCATGCAGGTGCCGTCCAGGCCCACGGCCACCGACGCGACCGGCCTGTCCAATTCCGGCAGCTCGTACTCCCACGTCTCCTCCCTGGCCTGCGCCAGGGCGCCCACAAAATCGCCGATCTTCTTCACATAGTCGCGCGAGATTGCGCGGCCTGTCGACTCGAGCAGGTCGCGGCGCATGACATCGGCGCCCATGCGGGAGTATTTTCCGCTGACGATCCGGGCGTAGCGCGGCGTGGCGTTCATGACCATTCGCGCGTCCCGCTCCAGCGGGCAGAAGGTGCGCCCGCCCGTGGCGGTGTTCTGGTAGACGTGCCGCTCGACGCGGACCGGGCCGTGGGGCGTCTCGTAGGTCTGGCCGAAGCGCCCCTTGGTTTTGAAGGTGGTGGCGCCGACGCGGATGGGCGAGCCGTCTGTGTCGAAACGGGCCAGGGCCTCGGCCATGACTGCGCGCCCCACCCCGTTCAGGGCCTCCTGGACCGCCTCCTCCATATCGAGCATCGAACCACGCAGCCTCAGCGAGAAACTCACCTCGAACGTGTCGCCGTCGCGCCTTGTCACCATCGCTGCCATCGGTCTTCCTCCGTTAAGGGTCCGGCATACTTATCGACCCGACACGAGGATTTCTTTAGCATTCTGCGGGAACACCCCACATACTCGTGATTCATGTGGCTATACCCTTTATGTTTTTTCACCACAAAGGCACAAAGACACAAGGAGGTTTCAAGCAAATGGTTGTGCGTAGTAATACCTTTGTGCCTTAGTGTCTTTGTGGTAAATAAAAAACAACTACTACATATTCTACCTCAGCTTATCCTTCAAATGCTGCCCCGTATACGACTTGGCGCATTGGGCGATTTCTTCCGGGGTGCCGATGGCGATGATCTCACCGCCGTTGTCGCCGCCTTCGGGGCCGAGGTCGATGATCCAGTCCGCCGTCTTGATCACGTCGAGGTTGTGCTCGATGACCAATATCGTGTTGCCTGCGTCGGTGAGGCGGTGGAGGACTTGGAGGAGCTTGTCGATGTCGGCGGCGTGAAGGCCGGTGGTGGGCTCGTCGAGGATGTACAGGGTGCGGCCCGTCTGGCGCTTCGAGAGTTCCGTGGCGAGCTTGACGCGCTGGGCTTCGCCGCCCGATAGGGTTGTGGCGGACTGGCCAAGCTTGATGTAGCCGAGGCCCACGTCGTTGAGGGTCTCGAGCTTGTTCGACACCGCCGGGATGTTGCGGAAGAACTGGCAGCCTTCCTCGACGGTCATATCGAGCACTTCCGAGATGTTCTTGCCTTTGTAGCGGACCTCGAGGGTGTCGCGGTTGTAGCGCGCGCCTTTGCATTCGTCGCACGGCACGTACACATCAGGCAGGAAGTGCATCTCGATTTTGATCATGCCATCGCCCTCGCAGGCCTCGCAGCGCCCGCCTTTGACGTTGAAGCTGAAGCGGCCGGGCTTGTAGCCCCGGGCGCGGGCTTCGGGCACGCGGCTGAACAGGTCGCGAATAGGGGAGAACAGGCCCGTGTAGGTGGCGGGATTCGACCGGGGCGTACGGCCAATGGGCGACTGGTCGATGTCGATGACTTTGTCGAGGTGCTGCAAACCCTCGATGCGGGTGTGCTTGCCGGGCAGGCTGCGCATCGAGTTATTAATGGCCCGCTGGGCCGCCGGGAAAAGGGTTTCGTTGATCAGGCTCGATTTGCCCGAACCCGACACGCCCGTGATGCATGTCAGCACGCCGAGAGGGAATTCGGCGTCGATTTTCTTCAGGTTGTTATGCCGCGCACCGCGTATGATGACGGATTTCCCGTTGGATGTGCGCCGTTTTTTGGGCACTTCAATCTTGAGTTTGCCGGACAAATATTGCCCCGTCAGCGAATCTTTAACCTTCATGACTTCGCGCGGCGTGCCCTGCGCCACGATGCGCCCGCCGTGGACGCCCGCCCCCGGGCCTAAATCGACGACGTAATCCGCCGCATGGATAGTCTCTTCGTCGTGTTCGACCACGATGACCGTGTTGCCCAGGTCGCGCAGGCGCTGGAGCGTGGCGATGAGCTTCATGTTATCGCGCTGATGCAGGCCGATACTGGGCTCGTCGAGGACATAGAGGACGCCCGTTAATCCTGCGCCGATCTGTGTGGCGAGGCGGATGCGCTGCGATTCGCCGCCCGAAAGCGAGCCCGCGCTGCGCTCCAAGGAGAGGTAGTTGAGGCCGACGCTGACGAGGAATCCGAGGCGTTCGTTGATCTCTTTGAGGATGCGCGCGGCGATGAGGCGCTGTTGTTCGTTGAGTTCGAGTTCATGGAAATAGTGCAGCGCTTCGGCGATGGAGAGGGCAGCCACGTCCATGATGGTCTTTCCGCCCACAGTGACCGCGCGGGATTCGGGCCGCAGGCGTGCGCCGCCGCAGGCCGTGCAGGGCCGCGAGGTCATGTATTCCGCGATCATTTCCCGTGCGCTTGCCGACTCCGTTTCGCGGAAACGGCGTTCGAGGTTTGGAATGACGCCCTCGAACGGCAGGCGTTTCTCCACGCTGCGGTTGTGGGTGGTATAGGAGAAATCCACTAACTGGCCCTTCGAGCCATACAGCACCACGTTGCGGAAATCTTCGGGCAGCTCTTGCCATGGGACATGTTCGCTTTGCTTATAGCTGCCGCATACGCAGCGCAAGGCGTGGCGGTACATGCCGTCGAGCATGCGCCGCGTGCTCCAGGGCCGCACCGCACCATCGGATATCGACAATTCCGGTTCGGGAATGACCAATTCCGGATCGACCTCGATAGTCGTCCCTAGGCCGGTGCAGGTGGGGCATGCGCCGTGGGGATTGTTGAACGAGAACATGCGCGGGGCCAGCTCCTCGAAGCTGATGCCGCAGTCTATGCAGGCCAGATGCTCGCTTTGCAGGGTCTCGGCGGGCAGGCTATCGGGGGCTTCGTAATAAATGCGGATGATGCCCTCGCCCAGTTTGAGGCACGTTTCGACCGAATCGGCCATCCGCTTGGCGATGCCCTCTTTAATCACCAGCCGGTCCACCACCACGTCGATATCGTGCTTCACGTAGCGTTCGAGCTCGATATCCTCTTCCACCGTCCGGAACTGGCCGTCCACCCGCACGCGCATGTAGCCCATGCGCTTGATCTCGTCGAAATGCCGCTGGTAGGTGCCCTTGCGCTGCCGCACAATGGGCGCCATGACCTGCGCTTTTGTTCCTTCGGGGAGCGCTAGGATCCAATCGACGATGCTTTGGGGCGTCTGCGATTGGATGGGCTTGCCGCATTGGTAGCAATGGGGAATGCCCACGCGGGCGAATAGCAGGCGGAGATAGTCGTAAATCTCCGTGACGGTGCCCACGGTCGAGCGCGGATTGCGGTGGGTGGTTTTCTGCTCGATGGAAATGGCGGGGCTCAGCCCCTCGATGTAGTCCACATCGGGCTTTTCCATTTGTTCGAGGAACTGCCGCGCGTAGGCCGATAGGCTCTCGACATAACGCCGCTGTCCCTCCGCGTAGATGGTGTCGAAGGCGAGGCTCGATTTGCCCGAGCCGCTCAGCCCAGTGATCACGACCAAGGCGTTGCGCGGCAGCGATAAGCTGATGTTTTGCAGATTATGCTCGCGCGCGCCTTTGATGGTGATGGCGTCGAGGGCGTGCCCGCGTTGCGGCCGGGGCTTCTTCGCGGAAGAAGCCTTCTTTGCGGTGATAGTCTTGTTTATACTCATCAAGGGTCCGTACCTGAAATTATGGTTATATTGGCAATCTATATTCCAATTGACAGTCGCATGGTTCTTTCGCAACCAATCCATCATTATATTCGAGAGCTTCCACACAGCCCATTGTCTCATAAAAGGCCTGTGTCTCCTGAGATGAATGCGCAGATATATACAGCTTTTTAGCTCCCATCTCTTTTGCTTTTTCGCAGACAAGAGAAAATAGTTTTTTCCCTATTCCCGTCCCACGATATTCGTAAGATGTATGAATGCTTGATAGTTCCAAATACTCCTTTTGTGAGCCAAAAAACGCACTTTCAATGGAAGCAAATCCAACGAGTATGTCACCACAAAAGGCGGCAAATAGGGCGCCGCCCGTTTTTACTGTATTTTTCAAGCATTCAATCAGCTTTTTATACTCATCAGAACCCCATTGTTCTGTAAAAACAACCTCTTTTAATATCCATTTCCCATTTTCCTTGCGCCAACATTTCTTCACATCTTGATATCGATTGAAGTTTACGAACAATGATTCGCCTATCTCAGATTCCTTTAGCTCTGTAAAATAAATAGATTCGTACATAATCCTCCGATTAGCTGAGTAATGATGGTAGCGCTCTTCGCCTTGGAGGCGCTGGAACTATGCACTCCTAAGCGTGTATGAAACGCGCGTGAAACACAACTAATGGCGTAAGCATATGCCAGAAAGCACTGAAAAAACAATCCCCCATTTTATAGGATTCCCATGGAGGCCGCCAAATTCATTTAACCGTGGCCGCGCGGGAGATGGGGCGTGCTTATTTGCATCTATACGCTTACATGCTTTTGTAGCGCCTCACGGAGGGATTCCGGGAGCGGGATGGATTTTTTCTTGGCTTTATCGACCGTCATATGCGTCGTGCGGACCATGCAGGCGATTTTTCCTTCAGGCGTCCGCATTTCACAGATAATCCGGTATGCGCGGCGCTTTACTTCATCGGCATGCACTTGGATTGTGGCGGCATCGCCCAGCCTTAGGGGGATATGATAATCGGCTTCGGCATGGACCACGGGGATGATAAACGGCTCATCGTTCATGATGCGCGCGGAGCTATATCCGCATGATTCCATGAACGCCTCGTAGGCGTCGTGGGCCAAGCCGAAGTAGCGGCCATAAAACAAGACGCCCGCGGCGTCCACATCCCGCATTTTGATCGTAGTGGCGTATGCGAACATGGCTTGTTTCCCAAATGCTCGAGCATTCCAAGGGCTTCACAACTGGCGGCTATTTCACGAACTCCCAGAAATTCCCGCCCAGCAAGCGCTGCACATCGCGGCGGATTTCCGCTTCCGTGATGGTCCAGCCCGTGGTGGCGAGATCGACATACTTCTCGGCTAGAACACGCCCGATGATGGCCCTCGAATGCTCCCACTTGTAAATTACTTGTTCCAGGACTCGGGAGTCGGAATGTTGCGGCGTCATGCTTAAGCCCAGCAATTCCAGGCGCATGCGGGTGATCTCATCAATGAAGCCCGGCGTGTTGAGGAACCACCAGCAGCCGAAGGGCATCATATTGCGGAATTTGCGCGCGGCGACACAGAGTTCATGCTGGTTCTCGCGTGCGAGCATGGTCACCATGAATTTATTTTCCGGATAGCGCGCGCACAGGCGCTCCACGGAGCGGATGTCAGCCTTGCATACGGAATCGCCCGCCAGGCGCAAGGCGGGATTAATCTGCCGCTCCACGCCGATCATCATCGCGAAGGGAATGCCGCACTCGCGCGCCACGGGCAGCACGCATTGTTCGAGGAGCGTGCCGCTGGCGGATTCCTGCGGATACGTGAAATCGGGCGATAAAGAGGCGGCCATATATAGCGCCTTCGTGCGATACAGCCAATCGTCCAGAAAGCGGCGCACTTCTTCAACCGTCGTTTTGGAAAGGAGGGCGTCGGTTTCATATCCCCAGCCTTTGAGCCTGCTGCAGGTGGAAGGCCAGTTGAGCAGGAGCGGATCGATGCGCAAAGCGGCGTGAAAAAATGTACTGCTTTTGTAACCATCGAGCCAAATGGGCCGTTCGGCGTCATCAAAGGGATCATTTGTCATGACCACCGACTCGATGCGGGCGAGACGGAACACATTCTCGATATGGCTTTCGATGCCGATATCGTTGAAATATTCTCGGAATGACGCGAGATTACGCGAGGATACATCCAGCCCTAAGCTCTTAAGAGAGGCCAGCACGCCACGGCACGCCTCGCTGATGGGCGCGCGCTCGATGAACAGTTCTTTCCAAATCAGGTCCGCTTGGGCTTGCTTGTCCATGGCCCAGAATGCGTCATAGCCCACACTGGCTACCCGCATGACCTCCGCGACAAGGTAATGATAGGTGAGCAATTCATCCACGCCATACAGGAGCAATTCCCCGAATGGCGGAGCGAACAAGTGGGTATGCACATCGGTGGCGGGCGTCTCCGCCACGATGCGGGCCACGACGGATTCGAGGGCCAGCGTGTCCTGTGCGCCAAAGACGCCGGAAAGGTGCTCGTTCATTCTTGAACCCCTTGTGTGTAGATGCCACAATACTTTCAACCTTGTGGAAGGGTGTAGCATCGAAACCCTAAGACTGTCAAGAACGCTTCCCCGCCTTGGGAGGCCAGAAAGGTGAACAATGACCTCGAAAGAGCGATTCATCGCCGCACTCGAACGCCGAACGCCAGACCGTTTGCCTGTTACATCGCATGATGTGATGCCGTATTTTCTCAATACCTATATGAATGGCATCTCGATGGGCGAATTTTGGGATTATTTCGGCCTTGATCCTATTTTGTACACCCTTCCTCTTGAAGCGGACCCTCCCAGCGATGAATGGCGGCTCCGTTCGGAGGAGCTTCCTGGGCACGAGTATCCCACCACGCGCCATTATATCGATACGCCCAAGGGAACGCTCACGATGGTGACCCAGAGCAATCAACACACGGTCTGGGTGACGGAACACCTGATTAAAGAGAAAAAAGATATCGAGCTGATCGGCGCATACGCGCCTACGATGCGGTGCGATGTCGCCGCCGCCAATAAAGCGGTGGCGGAATTTGGCCAGCGAGGCCTCGCGCGCTCCTATATTTGGTGTTCGGAGATTTATGGGCAGCCCGGCTGCTGGCAAGATGCTTCCTGCATGGTGGGCATCGAGCGCTTGATTGTATCGGCTTTCGAAGACCCGGAATGGGTGCATGAGCTGCTGGGCGTCATTCTGCGCCGCAAACTCGCGTTTGCCGAAACGCTGAAAGGCGCCCAATTCGATGTGCTCGAATTGGGCGGCGGCGACGCTTCCTCCACGGTGATTTCCCCCGCCATTTTTGATGATTTTGTCGCGCCCTATGATTCCCAGATCATCCGTGTGGCGCATAAAGCCGGGCAGCGGATTGTTTATCATACTTGCGGCGGCATGATGCCGTTTCTCGAGCGTATCGCGGATATGAGGCCAGACGCCATGGAGACGTTCACGCCGGCAGGCATGGGCGGCGATACGAATCTGCGGGAAGCCAAACGCCGCATCGGAGATCGGGTGTGCATGATCGGCGGATTCGACCAGTTCCACTATTTCCTTGGCTGCACGCCGGAACAAACCCGCAAGGAAGTCCGCCGCTGTTTTGAAGAGGCGGGGGAAGGCGGCGGGTATATTTTGTGCGTGAGCGACCACTTTTTCGATGCGGACATTGAATTAATTAAAGCCTACGCGGATGAAGCGCGGGCATGCACATATTAAGGCGCAAGCGGTCCTGAATCAAAGAGTTGCCGCGCACATGCCATACTGGTAAGATGGTGCGGCGATACAGGAGGCTGGGGCATGCTGAAACGAATCATTATGCTGGAAGAAAACGAGGCGATGGAGCGCCTCGCGGTGGAAACCGCGCGTGATCATGAAGGCGTCGAGATCTTGCATATGGAGCCAGCGGCGCGCCAGCCAGCCAATGCCGTAGCAGTATTGGGCGGCGGCGATCCCGGCGTGGCGCTTGGCTTGGCGCTCCATATGGCGGAGGGGATGGAAGAGCTGCTCGAATGGCTCGGTTCAGCCATTGACGCCACGGAGTATTATCCCGCAGGCGCGTCCCGGCGGCTCCGTGAACATGCTACACGGTTTTCGGCGGCGCTGGGCTTGAATGCGGACGGCCAGTTTGCGTTCGAGAAGTCCGCTTATGTGCGCAATATCGGCAATCTGTTCATCCAGCCGGAATTGTTGACGAAGAAAAGCGTTTTGTCTTATGAAGAATGGGGAATGCTCCAGCAGCATGCCAATTTAGGGGCGGATGTGGTTCGCGGCCTGCATTTGTTAGCGGACACGGAGCTCATTGTGCGCCACCATCATGAGTGTTTTGATGGCTCGGGGTATCCCAATGGCCTTACAGGCGGCGGCATTCCCTTGCTGGCCCGGGCCATGAAAATCATTGATGTGTATTGCGCCATGACGAGCCCCCGGCACTATCGCCCTGGCTATACCCGCCATGATGACGCCATGGATTTCATTCACGAAGAAAGCGGGAAATATTTTGACCCTGGGATGGTGGAAGTGTTTGTCAAAGCCCGCGTGGGGCATCCCCTCGAGGCGGATGCATAAAGGCGCGCCGGGGAAAGGCTGATTTCGAATGGATATGCTCAAGCTGGCGGGCGGACTAATAGTGTTCGCCCTATGTATATGGTTATACGTCCGTGAACGTGGAACGGGACGGCGGCTGCGCGCGCAATGGGAAGAGGCGGTCGCGGCGGTTAATGAAAGAAATTTCGAGAAGGCTTGTGAACGCCTGAAACGGGTGGTGAAACGAGCGCCCATGTGGGCCGACAGCCGCCGGCTGCTGGGGAATGTGCTTTTTCATCTCGGACGCCATGAAGAAGCAGAAAAAGAATTGCGCATGGCCACGGCTTTTGAACCTCGCAATGCGCTGGCTCATTTTGATTTGGGCGTATTTTTATCCTTAATGGAGCCGCCTCGCACGGAAGAAGCATTCGAGTCGTTATCCAAATCGCTCGAACTCGATCCCGGCATGCGCAAACACCTTGCGGAACTCGAACCCCGCCTGGGCCTGCACGGCCACCCGCGTATGAAAGAGCTGCTCGGGGAGTAACCGAGGGCAATCACAAAAAAAAGCGCTGTTTTTCCCTTTCATCAGAGTATTTTGTGGTGTCCAAACCTATCTGAAACACCACTCCCCACATTTCTGGAGAATGAGCCATAAAAGGCGCAAAAGACACAAAAAATAAATCGCTTCTTGCGTCTTTTGCGCCTCTTGAGGCCAATTCAAAATTGTTTTTAATGCGATTGCTTCGGGGAGCAACCGAGGTTTACTTGTCTTGAACCGCTTCCCGCTCGCCGGATTGTTCAGAGCGCTCCAGCGCCTCGAGAATGCGGATGGGCTCGATAAGCTGCTTATCCGCCAGGGGCAATTCACCTGTCTTGAACATGCGCGTGAAGAGTTTGACGCCCGGGAGATAGGGATTCTTGTCAAACGCCAGCGGCATCTGCACGCTGCCTTGGGCGCACACGGCATGCACGCCGAAACCGGAGCATCCTTCCCGAATGAGGTTCATTGTCACGATCAATCCCGACGAGTAGAACAATTGGGCGGCCGCGTTTTTTCCGCCGTTTTTGATCAACTCCACTTCGTGAATGCCATAACCAAAGGCCATGAGTGCGATTTCCACTTGGTGGATGCCATAAAAGAAGATGCCGCCCCACGGATTATCCAAGTCGCAAGGGCCGTAGGTCGAAGCAGCCAGCACGGGCCCCATTCCCTCAAGCTTCTTCTGGAATCGGGCGAAACTCTTTTGGCGCGGCACGATTCCAAACGACGTGAGCGGCGCTCCGGCGCGCCGGCAGAGTTTGATGAATTCGGCCCCCTCGTTTGAACGGTAACAGAAAGGCTTGTCCACAAAAATCGGTACGCCCTTGTGCGCGAACGGTTTCGCGGCGGGCAGGTGATACTTCGCATGGCGATGATCCACGACTATCGCATCCGCCAGCCCGAGCATTTCGCGCGGCTTCTGCACAATCTGGGGGATTTGCCCGGCTTTAGCGGCTGCCCGAGCCAGCGCATCGCTTTCGCCCCACAAATATTCCACCGAAAAGCCTTTGATTAGTTTATCCACATTGATGATCTTCGCGATGGCGGCCGCATGGCTGTTCTCCGCTCCGATAATCCCAATACGCATGAATTGCTCCTCTAGTGCTTGGCTCGTTTGCTTTTCCGCCTGAAGATATGCGGATTCTGGCGGAGGCACTCTTCAATAACGGCTATTTGCTGGCGGACTTGCCGTGGCGTGATCTCGAGGGGCGCTCCCTCCGCCAGGGTTTTATACAGCATAGCGTAAAACTGCCCGGCGCCGTCCGCGAGAAGAGTATGCCCGCTTTGCGGCGCTGTCCAGGATTCCTCCATCCAGTCCAGGGCCTCGTTGCAATACGCGGGCTCGCCATTCTCGTCTTTCAACGGTTCGCGCACCAGCGTCTGCTTGGGGGCTTTTTCCACATCATAATATTTCCACTGAAGCTCTTGCATGGAGCCTTGCAAGCCGCCGCGCGCGCCATACACCACATACATGGGGCGCGGATAAGCGCTGCACGAGGATAGCTCTATTTCAATGATTGGCCGCCCCTCGCCTTGCAAGATAATCAAGGTATGATCATCCGCGTCGCCACAACTGACGGCGTTGCGCATCACGCACGTGACCTTGGGCATGATGTCTGTGCCGAAAAACTGGAGCGCCTGGTCTATGAGGTGCGGGCCCGAATTCAATAGATTGCCGCCCATTTCTTCCGTGAGCGTCTGCCAATCATACCGGCGCGAGAACCTGCTCGAACAAATGCTAATTTGGATGATGCCGCCCAGCACGCCGGAATGGATGACCTTGCGCATTTGCTGGAAACCGGGCGCAAAGCGTGACTGCTGGAAAACCGCGAGCAGTTTTCCGCTCTGCTGCGATGCGGCGAGCATTTTGTCGGCGTCCTTCACCTGGAATGCAAAGGGCTTGTCGCAGAGCACGTTGAATCCGGCCTTCAAGAATTCGAGCGTATACGGCACATGAAATTTGGACGGAGCGGCGTTGATAATCAAGTCCAGATCCGTCCGCTGCAATAAAGGCGCATGATCCGCATACGTATCACACCCATATTCACGCGCCGCCCGTTCGCGGCGCTCGGGCAGGGGGTCCACTACAGCGGCGATCACATAGTGCGGCGTATCCTGGCGCAAACAAGCGCCGTGGATATCGCGCCCGCTCCTTCCAAGTCCGAGTATGGCGGCGCGGATTCGTGTTTTCATTTTTTACATGCCCCTGGGACGGTTAAGCTCACGGCATTACCTCATCCATTCCGCAAAAAGTATAGGCGCTTTGTGCTTGCGCCACAAACGAATGGCTCTTCCGAAAGCCTGCTATCATGATACCATTTCAACAAAATGAAGTATTAGGCAAGCCCAAGAGACAAAAGCAGAATATATCGATTGGGCAAATCTCACGTCATACTTGCCCCAGCCGGACGGGTGTGATAGAACCTTACGGAATAGGAGGTGAACCAATGACGGAATGGCATGCAACAACGGTGATCAGCGTCCGGCGCGATGGACAGGTGGCCCTTGGCTCCGATGGACAAGTGACGCTCGGCGCGACGGTCATGAAAACGAAGGCCAGCAAGGTGCGGCGGCTGGCCGAGGGCCGGGTGCTGGCTGGATTCTCGGGCTCCGTGGCCGATGCGTTCACTTTATTCGAACGGTTTGAAGCAAAACTGAACGAATTCAATAAAAGCCTTGTACGCGCCGCGGTGGAGCTGGGCAAGGAATGGCGCACGGATAAATACCTGCGCAATCTCGAAGCGTTGCTGGCTGTGTGTGATGAGGAAAAATCCCTCCTCATCGCAGGCAGCGGCGAGATCATAGAGCCCGACGACGGTATTTTGGCCATCGGTTCAGGTGGATGCTATGCCCTTGCGGCGGCGCGCGCGTTATCGGACCAGCCCGGGCTCAATGCGGAAGAGGTGGTGCGGAAATCTCTGACCATCGCGGCGGGGATTTGCATCTACACCAATACGCATTTCACCATCGAAGTGCTGTAGACTGAGATAGACTGAGGGGGAGGGGTCTCTGGCAAAATGGCCTAGCAAGGGAGTGTTTATGGCGGTTAAACTAGGGGTGTTGCTATCTGGCGGCGGAACAACGCTGCAAAATATCATCGACTACATTGACCGTGGCGAACTCGATGCATCCGTAACGTGCGTCATCAGTTCGCGCGCGGGCGCGTATGGCCTTGAACGAGCGAAACAGCATGACATTGCCGCGTATCTCGTAAGCCGCAAAGATTACGCCCAGTCGGACGCTGGGCTTGCGGGTTTCAGTGCGGCAATCTGGGATATTTTACGCCAGCATGAGGCCGAGTTGGTGGTGCTTGCCGGTTTCATGAGCCTGCTGGATGTCCCGAACGATTTTAATGGCAAGATTATGAATACACACCCTGCTTTAATACCTTCGTTCTGCGGCAAGGGCATGTATGGGCATCATGTGCATGAATCGGTGCTCGAATATGGCGTGAAACTCTCTGGCGCGACCATTCACTTCGTGGATGGAGAATATGATAAAGGCCCAGTGATTCTCCAGGAAGCCGTGCCAGTGCTCGATACGGACACGCCGGATACCCTGGCGGAACGGGTGATGGCCAAGGAGCGGGAGCTTTACCCGCGTGCGATCCAATTGTACGCGGAGGGCCGGTTGCAGGTTGAAGGGCGCAAGGTGCGCATTCTGGAATGAAAGGAGGCGCGGTGAGCGCATTATCCGCGGAAGAACATGGGGTGCTCGATGGCATGCGGACGCGCCGCCCTGATTTGTCGGGGTGCGTAGAGGAGCTTTTAGCGCTCCATGGCGCGTTGGTGGCGTGCTACAACCAGGGCGGAAAATTGCTGGCATGCGGCAATGGCGGCAGTTTCGCCGACGCCATGCATATCGTGGGTGAATTGTGCAAGAGCTTCGAGCGCAAACGCCCGCTGCCTGCGGATTTTTTAACACGCCTGGATGGGCTGCCGTTCGGCGATGAACTGGCGGCGCACCTCGAGGCGGGCCTGCCCGCCATCGCTTTAGGATTGAACGGCTCGCTCAAGTCCGCCATCGAGAATGATTCGCCCATGCGTGATATCGCCTACGCCCAGGAATTGGCGGCGCTCGCGCGTCCAGGCGATGTCGTCGTGGGGATCAGCACTTCCGGCAACGCGCCCAGCGTGCGGATGGCGCTGTCCGTGGCGCGTGCGGTGGGCGCTACAACCGTATCGTTCACGGGGCCGGATGGCGGGCATATGGCGGCCTTCGCGGATATCGCGTTGCGCGCTCCAGGCGATAGCGTGAAAACGATTCAAGAAGCGCACCTCGTGCTGTACCACACCATGTGTGCGCTTATCGAAGCCCATTATTTCCCCGAGATGCGCTAAGAGGCATCCGTGCGCTGGCTGCGTAAAAACGCCTCGACGGCGTCGCGGGTGGGCGCTGATGGCTGTGCGCCTGCGACGGTCGTGGCCAGGCCGCCTGCCGCGTTGGCGAAGCGGAGGGCTTCCATCTTGCTCGATGCCATGCGCCAGGCAAAGCCCAATGCAGCCGTGAAGGAATCGCCCGCCGCAACGGTGTCAATGGCGTTAACGGGAAACGCGGGCGCATACAACACTTCATCGCCCACATAGAGCGCACCTCGAGAACCCAGCTTGAGCACGACTTCAGGAACGCCGAGTGCGCGCAAGGCCTCCGCGGCGGCGCGCGCCTCATCAAGCGTGTTGACGGCAAGGCCGGTGAGCGCCTGCGCCTCCGTCTCATTGGGCGATACGATGGACGCCTTGGCGAGCAGGCTGCCCGGGAGCTGCTGGGCGGGCCCGGCATCGAGAATAGACAGCGCGCCATGTTTTCGGGCCGCGTCAAGGGCCGCCTCGACGGCTTCAAGGGGAATCTCAAGCTGCAATAACACGGCATCCGCTGCCGCGAAAAGCCCATCAAGCCGCTCGATGTCGGCGGGCGTAATGCGCCCATTCGCGCCAGGAGCCACCACGATGGTGTTCTCGCCTCCATCGGCGACGAGGATCGACGCCGTGCCGGTGGCTTCGTCAGGATCGGTCTTGATGTGCGAAACATCCACCCCAGCTTCGGCCAGCGTATGCCGCTGCATTTCACCAAATTCATCCGCTCCCACACACCCGGCGAAAACGGTCCGTGCGCCAAGCCGGGCCGCCGCCACGGCCTGGTTGGCCCCTTTGCCGCCAGGATAAATGTGGAAAGACAAACCGGTGATGGTCTCGCCTGGCCGGGGAGACCGGGATACGCGCGTGACAAGGTCCACATTCGCGCTGCCGATGACTAGAATGGATGGCTGGTTCATGGCTTATAATCTCCTATTTCCATAAAGCGGCATCTTATATCACGACGCGGTTTTGCCGCAAACCAGCAAGGTTGCCCCATATCGCCCGATAAGGTTGTTGTATCATACTTGGTATCTTTACAACCCAATAAAGGCGGTTATTTTTAACGCGGATGCGCGGAGAACACAGAGGTCCGCAATGCGGAAAAGAGTAACACTTTAGCCGACTGAAGTAGCATCTGGTATTTGGCAGCCTTATTTATTACCTTGCACCGGTATTAATACATCATTTTCCATCTGATGACCGACGAGGGCGTCGGTCATTCTTCACCACTTGGCTAAAGTGTTACAAAAAAGATGCATCATCGAGCAGTTTCTTCGCACACTGGTGAATGAACTCCGCCAGTGGAAATAGGGTGGATTCTCAGCGATATTCGGCGTTTTTCGCGCCGAGTTTTTTGGGGGGCTGGTTTCTTCCGTTCCGATTCCAGTTCCCTGGCGGAGTTCCGCAGATCATCCAGATACCGTTTTTCGGCCTCGTCTTCCGCCGTATGCCTCCGCCGTTCCGCGAAAGCGCCGTATTGCAGATACGCCCATTTCTGGGCCGCTTGGTGGCTGATGGAGCCTGGGCCGTCGAGCACCGGCAGTTCCGTATCGCCCAGAAACTTGTCGAGAAGCATTTCCCAATCGCGTATGCGGATATCCTGCCGCCGCTGGGCGCGGAATTCGGCCTGGTCGAGGAACATGACCGTGATTCGGTTGAGTGTGTCGATTTCCTTTGCATCGAGATAGTTTTTCGCCGTGGCGGCATCCCGTTTCGAGGCTATAATGCTTTACTCGATACTGTTTGCCATCGGCGGCAGTTGTCAAGTATTCCTTGACAACTGATTCTTCCCGCAACTCGTTTTCTTCGTAAATGTTTTTAATATGAAGGCTTATGTTCTGTTTGGTTGTGTCAAACAGGTCTGCCAGTGCACTCTGTGTGAGCCAGACAGTTTCATCTTTCAGCCGGACGAGAATCCGGTTGTGGCCGTCTTCGGTCTGGTAAACGATCATTTCGCCGCCGGGGCGGGAGGTGTCTGGTTCGCTCATCTTGTTATCTCCATTTATCGTATTCGCGGCCTCGTGTTTTCCAACGGACGTGGGAGGATGGCCGTAGCGTACCGTAAGCTTAGAGTTTCGTCAACGCCCCTCTCTCCGCTTCGCAGGATGCCCGTAGAGCAACGCGGGCGGTTTAGCAGTATGAATGGGGGATGGCTTGATGGCAGATCGTAGCAGGGCGGCCAGCACGTAAACGAATTCGCACCGTCTGAGGGCGGGCATGTCAGGCACCGAGGTCGGCGGGGGTGTCCTGGGGCTTTGGCCGGTAGTTCATGCATGTTTCGCCGCGAGTGCATGGGCGGGGGAGCATACCGGCCTTCTGCAAGTCACCTATCACCGCGATCTTGATGTATTTTCCCTCGATCTCGCTTTGCAGCCGGGCCAGCTCGGCGCGGCCTGCGGGGGACCGGAGCGAGGCGTGCGCGGATTGCACGCTGGCATAGTGCGCGGCCTCGGCGGCCTCGCGGATGCTCAGGCCCAAGGAGCGAAACAGGCACAATATTCTCAGCTTTGGGCTCACGACCGCCCTGCTATCAGTCGGCTGTTTTTTCATCAGTGCTACCTTTCAGCATCCTTTTCACTGCAGTATGACTCAGCTTATCGATCTGCGCGCTCGTGACATAGGCACCTGTTCGGCGGGTTCTCCGCTCCTGCTTCGAATGCTTCGCAAACTCACCGCTCGGATGGCGGTCCATCACCATCTCCGCCGCCTTCAGTTTCGTAGCAAGCGGCGCATCGGGGTCATCCAACACACCCTCAAGCATCTGAATGGATCTCGCCAGCAAATCATCAAACGTCGCGGATGCATCCGCTTGCCGGACTCGAGCACGGCGAGGTATTCGCGAACGTCGGGGCGGGCCATGATTTCGTCCACCCACTTCCGGCCAACACCGAGCGCTTCCGCCACAACGTTGCGGTTTTGAACAGCGAAGCACAACCGCGCCACGTGTGCAGTTCGTGGGTTCATTGCGCCATCTGCTTTCGGAACCATAGTTCCTCACACCGTTCCAGTAGCATCCGCGACTTTGTCGCCTCGTTTTTTGCCAACGCCACACGGGTAATGGCCTCCGCATCGCTTCTTCCTGCACACTCGTTCTCGATTTTGGCAGCGAGCTTATGTGCAAATTCGACGCTGAGTTTTTGAAGCTGACATTCATATCCCAGATTCATGCCCGGCACTCCTGCTCTTGCCGCTCGAACGACAGCAACCTCACCGTGGCGCTACGCTTCGATATTTCCTCTTCAAGCATCATGATGCAACCCACGAGGCGCATATACTCGGTCTTGTCGGTGATCTCGGGCAATATTTGCAAAACATCTCGGCGTACCTCCCGGTCGACTTTATTCCGACCTCGTAGCCGAGATATTTCTTGTTCAATCGCTTCACCTTTTTGCTTCGTTACCCGTACGGTCTTTTCCTCCTTCTGGCTCACCGGTTGTGTGGCGTAATTCAGAATAGCTTGTGCCGCCGCGACCTGGGCCGGGGATATTCGTCCCCTAAGGAGGCGCGTCAAAATAACTTGACTATTTTTTCGCATTCAACGCAATTTTCATGGCGATAGGAATTACCGCTTTCTTTCCGAGTGGTGGGAGAAAATCGGTAAGTTATTTTGACGCGACTCCTAAGTCCCTACCTGAATCGTGGCCAGTGCCTCCACATAGGATTCCGCACACTCTTTCCGCACGTCGTCTAAAATCTCTTCAGGTGGTATCATTTTCGTTTTCCTTCCTACATTCACTAATCGTGAAAATTCATGGGATTAATCCCCGCTCTCCCAGCCCCTCGCGCGCGCGCAGTGGGAACGCGGGGGACGGAGTCTTGGGCATTGTGTTTGGATTTTTTAAGTTAGGCATCCCCGTATGTCCTAGTATGTCCTAGCCTTGTGCTCCATCAGCCCCCAAGGGTCAGAGATATTCGAAACGTCCGCTGGGCGGATCAGTGCCATGGCGGCCTCGGCGGTCTCCGAGAGACCATTTTGGTTTACGCACTTTGCCACAATCGATCCGTGGAAGGTCGCCACAGGCAGTCGAAACCGCCGCCTTATAGCTTTCGCAATGGTCTCGGTTATGGCATCCGCCTGGTCCGGGTCGCCGGATGTTGCGAGCGCTTCCAGTTCGCTGGCGAGTTCAATTGCAGCGTTTTTCTCTTGCGGAGCGGCTCGCTTTCTGGTTTTCCTGCCGCTGTCCGAGAAATTGTCTTTATACCACTCAAGCGCGCGGCGTTCGCGCTCCTCGTGTTCCCTGAGCCACGTGGCGTAACTCTCTTCTGCCGCCTTCTTAGCCTCGGGCGTCCTGGCGTTCATCGCTACCTTCAATCGCGTCATAGCGCGGGTGAGGCTGGCTGCTAATGGTGTTTTGGTTTCCTCGTTCACTAGTCGTCATCCTTGTCGAAAACAATCAACGGTTTTGTGCCTTTGGCTACGACCGGCTTATTTGAAGCTCGAACATTCCTTCCCTTCCCCTTTTCGGGTAAGGGAAAGGGATCGGGATTAAGGGAAGGGTGGGGCGCTTCATCCCCGAAGGCTTCAGCCAAGACTTCCGCGAAGGCTTCCCCGAAGTCTTTCAAGAAAGTGTGCGTGTCCGCGATATGCCTTTCGAGTAAATCGCTTTCGGGTAAATCTGGTAGGAGTTTTGTCCAGCTTCGCACGACGTTCGGACTCTCGGGCGGATTGTGCCGGAGGAATCTGGGTGCACGAATTATTGAAAGCCCCTCTTCTGTTTCAATCAAGCCTTGGTGTAAGACTTCCTCGAAGGCTTCCATGTAGCGTTCTTGAGGCCAGCCCATTTCATACGCCAGTCCGGGAGTGTTAGCCCGCATAATGCCTAAACTGGTCATTCCCGGATGCGTTAGGAGGTGTAGAAGAACTAACTTGCCGTCATCACTGAGCGTCCTGAATTTCCGGTCAGACCATATCGCAGTGGAAATTCGTCTATATCTTATTGCTCGCGTCCTCATCGCCGACCGCCTTTGCAACTGTGTTTTTGAATTTGCTCACACGGATCTGTGGGCATCACACGATTCGACTCGATGAAATCTCGGAGATCGTCGAGCCGATATTTTACTGAACGTCCAACAACGATATACGGCAGATTCAAATGGCCAGGCAGAAAACCTTCAAATCGACGTTTGCGTAGATAGTTCGGAGAAACGTTGAGAATTCTCGCCGCTGTTTTTGTGTCCACGAGTTGAGGCGTTTGATCGTTTTGCATGTTCCGTACCCCTGACGTTTTTCGCTGGCGCTTTGTGCGCCCCTCGATTACGTCAAGAGTTTGACATAAGATGGCGGGACAAGTGGCGGGATGTGTCCCAAATAGTATAAATGGCTATTATGAAAGAGTTTACGTGGGACAAACCGGGGATCTGTCCCACCCTAAGATTTTATATGGCGCCGAATAGTTTTTTCAGAACAATCGTATTTTTTGCAAAGCATTCACCCAATATCACGATCACTAAGGGTGGGATTTTTTTACGTAAGATCTCGGCATCCGTTTGAATATCTTCGCGTGTCTTGACGGTTTTCTCCTTTCTTATACGACCCCCTCACTTGCACCTGCTCTGACTTTCTCGCCACGCTCAAGGGCGAGTTTCTGATCTTCAGAAAGCGCTGGTTCCGTTTGCGCTGGAACTACTTGCTCCATGGAAGATGCGGGGAGCGGCGCGGGGAAACGGGTGTCGAGCCAGTCAGGAATATCTGTACCATATTCCCCTAAAAATACCAGTGCGTCATATGGCTTGATAACAGCTTTAGGCGGCACCCCAACGCCAAAAACACAGCGATCACGTTCCAGGTTTTTATACAAATCATCTCGAACAATTTCACGAAAATCCCACTCATCCGAATTCAAACTGTCGGTAAGCATCAAGACATAAGTCTGGGAGTTTAGGTTTTCACACATAAGGGCAAGCGCTGCGACCTCATCAACGGTCCAAGGTGTATGAGACAGGTGGCGTCTACACCACGATTTCAACAAGCGTTCATCACGCAGGGGATTGAAATCAATGTCGGTGTCGAGTTCATTTTCCGAAGGTGCATCATCAACGGGAACGTTTTCGATTGTTGGTTTGGAATTTTTGCAACGCTTTGTCATATTCAGATCCTCCTGGGGGATGGGCCGGGTCGGCCGATTTCAGCGGAGGATCGAGGTGCTTACTTTCGGCCGACCCGTGCGCCGGGCCGTTGCAATCGGCTACCGGCTACCCGTCATGGGTGAAGTGTAACGCGATTCATGCGTTGGCGTCCACGCAGATTAAGCGGCGTTTTGTCTTTCTTAGGTTCCACTCCCCAGCCAGGGTCGGGTTTGGACGCCTCTAAGGCGAACGCCAAGGGAATACACGCACCTAAGTCCGCTAGACGCGCCACCTCGATGGATTCACCGTTCACGCCTCGGACAATTAGTTTGCCGTTCTCGTGAAACAGGAGTATCCCTTCCGGTGTTTCAAAGTACACGAACTCTCCGTCGTCCCAGATCTTCTTGAGCATAAGCGGTCCTGCCTCGACTTCCAGAATTTTCTGTATGAGTGCCCGGGCCTCGATAGCGGGCCGGAGGAAGTGAAGTGAGTCGCCATGGTGCTGCTCGCCCAATGCGGCGAGATAGGCTTTCTCGGCCAGGCTGATTTCTCGTACCGGAGCCATGTCACTCACTCCTTTCCCGTTTTACAACCGTCATGCAGGGTGGCTTCCGCGATATCGAGTTCTGTCCCGCAATACGAGCAGAACCGTACCGGCGCTCCCATCGGCGTCAGCTTGCATCCGCATGACGGGCAGAGCTGGTTGTAGAAGTCGTCGTTTTCCTGGTCGGGACCCCAGCCATCCTTATCTAGCCAGATTCGGCAGAAGTCGAGCACATAGGCGGGCGGATTTGTAGGGACAGGTTTGGTCTGATTGGTAGGCATAGTGCGTTTTCCTTACGGAGGCGGGTATACTTCTACGGACGGCGGAGCCTCTAAATCCGCTGCTCGCATCGGCCTCTGGGTGCTTACGACACTCAGGGGCCTTTTATGCTTTCACCGGCCACGATGGCCGGGTCATGCCGTTATGATGGCGTGTGCTGAACTTCAGCCAGCCGTCGGCTAAGTTGTTTGAATTCTTCGCGTGTCATGGCTTTGCTCCTAAACGATGCGCCCACGAGGCGCGAACTTCTTCTATGGTTGGGATGCGTTTTTCGGGTTGTGGTGGGCCTTCGAGCCATTTAAGGACGCTTACGCCGGTGATGCGTGTGGTTTTGTAGCCGGGTAAGGGGACTTCGCGGATTGCGCCGGATTTGATGAGTGATTCGACGGAGCTGTAGCGGATGTTGAGGCGCATGCACACTTGTGAGCGTGTGTACAGTTTGTCGGGCTTGATTTCTTCGCCTTCGAAGCGGTTCGTCATGGTGTATCTCCTTCGCGTTTCGTTCATCCGCGTTTGCGATCACAGTTTGTGATCTCAAAGCCGTAACCTCTTGGCGTGTAAGGACAAACATAAAATCTTTCGGGAACCGTTCCTCATTGCGTTTGATAGCTTGCACGAGTGAACGCGTATCCGTTCCGTACAATTCGGCAAGGTCCGCATCGAGGAGCGCGCGCGCGCCGCGTATGGTTTGGATAACGCTTCGATGTTTTCAATGGGTGCTATTTCGTTCATGCATGATTTTCCCTGTGCGCCTCAAAATCGATTATCTTCGATGGGCGGCTTAGTGCTTCCACGGCAACGCGCTTGCGGTCTTGCGTGGAGTGTAAACATATCGCGGTGGTAGATATGCTCGTATGTCCGGCAAGCTCTCGAACGGTCTGTAAATCCGCACCGGCAGCCAATAAGCGGGAACAAAAAGTATGACGTAAATCATGAAGCCTAAGCATGGGCAATCCGGCAGCCTTGCGCATCTGATGCCATGTCTTGGTGATCGTGGTGAATGGTTGTCCTGTCTCTGGATTTGGAAATACAACAGAATCATCTCCACCGGGACTCTGGGTACGCCACGCGGTGAAGGTTTCCATTGCTACTGTGTTCAATGGTATTACCCGAGTCTGTCCACTTTTGGCTATCTCGCCCCGTATAGCCAAAGTACATACTTGAAAATCCATGTCTCCCCATTCGATTAGAAATGCTTCACTTCTTCGCAATCCGCAATTCAAGATGATTATCAGCATGGGGCGCAGAAAGTCTGCGAATTCGCATTTACTTAGATCTTGGCGTTCTTCAAATCCACGGGCACGAAGCCAAAGATTATGCGATGCGCGATGGCGCCGAATCTCATCTTCTCGATGGCGTATTACTGCCCACAATCGGTTTTCTTCTTCAGTACTGATGATACGAATTTTGGCAACAATGCTCTTGTCTTGCCGGGCAAGACGCACATCACGTATTGGATTCTCGTTGATATAGCCCCATTCCTTGGCTTTATTGAGCACGGATTTCAGACATGCGAGATCTCGGTTTCCATGGGAGCGGCGGCCGCTGTTCTGAGCCCGAGCGCTACGCCATTTCTCAATATGCCATGGAGTTATTGTTTCAAGCTCTAGATTGAGAATAGATTCAAACGCAGCATGAACACGGCGGGCAGTATGTAGTCCCGCTTTCCGGTTTGTTCCTGCCCATGGTTCGTATATCTCGCCGATGAAACTCCCTAATGTATGACCCTAAAAACGCCAGTTGAATCTTGAGTGTCGAGCTGGAAGTAGTTCAAGATAAAGAACATGGAAACAGAATCGCAACAGCAAGATGCTCCCCCATTGGGAGAGGAGGAATGGTTGTCTTTGGAGGCGCCGATTTTCGTAGATAGCTACGGGGGCCGGGTGCATGTGGAATGGGACCGGGAGGCGGCAACGACGCCGTTTGGCCAGTTGGCGTTCTTTATCGATTTTCTCAAGACGGCGGAGCTTTTTGAAGCGTGGGTGGAGGACTGTCCGCTGGCGTACGCCAGCAATAATGCGCCGCGCAAGAGGGATGTGCTGGGCACGCTATTTTTATCAGTGCTGGCGGGCCACACCCGCTATGCGCACATTGACGCGGTCCGTTACGACGCGGTGAACCCGGGCTTGCTGGGTATGAGCAAGATCATGAGCGCCTCCTCGGCGCGGCGGGCATTTATACTGGCGGACGGGGAAGCCTGCGCGGGCTGGCTACAGAAGCACCTGCGCCGCTGTTATGAGCCGTTGCTTTATGAGCCTTGGATTTTGGACGTGGATACAAGCGTGAAGCCCCTGTTCGGCCATCAAGAAGGGGCCGTGCTGGGCTACAATCCGGCGAAACAGGGCCGTCCTTCTCATGTGCTGCATACCTATTTTATGGCGAACACGCGCTTGGTGCTGGACGTGGAAGTCCGGCCGGGCAACGAGACGGCGGCGAAATACACCATGCCTGGATTGTGGCATTTTCTCGATGGCTTGCCGCGCGCGGCCTGGCCGGGCATGATTCGCGGCGACTGCGCCTTCGGCAACGAACGCGACATGAGCGAAGCCGAAGCGCGCGGAGTGCCCTATCTGTTCAAATTGCGGCAGACCAGCAACGTGAAACGGCTTATCCAGCAGGCCTTTTGTTCTAAGGACTGGACGCCAGCAGGCCAAGGCTGGGAAGGTTTGGAAGACCGTCTGGAGCTTATGGGATGGACGAGCAAACGCCGGGTAATCGTTCTGCGGCGCAAGCTCAAAGGGAGTATCGTTCTGGAAACGGAGCCGCTATTGCCTGACCCCTCCCCCCAACTACAGCTCATCGAGATCCAAGCGGGAGCCGTGCAGCAGTATGAATACGCGCTGCTGGCCACTTCGCTGACAGACCCCCTATCGGCCTTGGCCCAGCATTATCGCGACCGGGGCGATGCGGAAAACATCTACGATGAACAGAAAAACCAGTGGGGGTGGGGCGGGTATACCACCCACGATATGAAGCGCTGCCAAATCATGGCGCGAATCATAGCCCTGATTTACAATTGGTGGTCTTTGTACGTGCGCTTGGCGATTCCGGAGCGCCACGCCGAAGCGATCACGAGCCGCCCTCTGCTGCTCTACGGCGTGGGACAGCAGACCCGCCACGGAGGCCAAACCACGCTCACCATCACCCCCGTGCATGCGCAAGGACATGCTATGGAACAAGTTCTGAAATCCGTAAACGCCTTTTTATTGGAGATGAAAGCAACTGCGCGGCAGTTGAACTGGAACGAACGATGGCGGACGATCCTCAGCCGGATCTTCGCCAAAATACTCGAGGGAAGGCCGCTGGCCACCCCCAACCTGCTGCCGGCGCCAACGTAAAGAGCGGGACAGGACAGTTATTTCTTTACAAAATTGGGCTGGAAAAATCCCAAAGCAAGTTCCTACTGCCTTTTTTAGGTTTACATATATTCCCTATTTTGAAGCGCCGTTCCCGAGTCTTGGCGTTATCAAGCCCTTGGGGCGTCCGTGTTATACTTCCTTGATGCTTTAGGGGGCCGCGCTGGCGTGGTCCGGGAGAGATAAGAGACATGGTTTGGAGAGTAAGGATGAGCGCACGCGTGTTTCGATTGATGTTAATCGTCTTTTTAGCCGGGCTTTGGGCGGCAGCGCCCGTGGATACCGCCGCGGCGGCAGGCAAGACAACCAAAAAGGCAAAAGCAAAGGCCTCAAACGAGGAGGCCGATGCGGATCCAAATAGGAGACTGCCATGGACGCTCCGTGAGCATTACACCATTACATCCGACAAGGCCTCCTTAATCATGGCCGCCGATAATGGCGAATGGCGGCTTGAGTGCGAAGGCATCGGCACCGTCGTGGATACCGCTACGGCCAAGGCCTATCTTGCCGATGGCACGGTGATCAGTGCGGACGATATCCGCCACGGTTCGGGCCTCGTGAAACGCTTCAGCGAAGACTATGGCGAAGGCATGGTCTATACCGTCGATAGCGAGCCGATGAACGGGCTGGCCTTCCGCTTTACGCTGAATGTGCCAAAGGAACGCCCCTTCTATTTACTGCGTGTCGAGGTGGTGAACCGTTCCGCCGCACCCATCGAGGTGGCGCGCATTGATCCGGGCTGGTTTACTATTACTGGACTGAGCGCCTCGACGGTCGTGGGCCAGCGCAACCTTAAAGCGCGCGGCCCCTACCTCGTGCCCGCGGGCGGAGGCGGCGCGACCATGGCTGTGTTCCAAGACGCCGCCCATGGCTTCACGCTGGCGATGGGCAACTTGTCCATGCGCCAGGCCGATTTCTCGATGAACATCCAGCCCAGCGGTGCGTCATGGCAGGCGGTGGTGTCTTCCGTGTTCTCTCCTGCCATCAAGCTCGAACCGGGGCAATCCCTCTCGAGCGATCCGATGTGGCTCCTCACTTCCGTACCTAAGGCGGCGGATGTGGACCAATTATACGCCTGGACCCATAGCCTGCGGCCTAAGGCGAACTACGGCAAGCGCATGCCTGAGGCATGGGCCACTGCGTCCGACGGGGCATCGAGCACCGATGTGACGGGCGTGGCGGGCTCCTGGTCCGGCTCGGGCATTGACTGCATCCTCGTGCCGCCGAATTGGCAAAGCATGCCCGGTTCGCTCGAAGGCTCGCGCCCGAATTACCCGCACGACATGGGCTCCCTGGCATCGTCCCTTTTGGGTATGGACATGAAACCCGGATTGAGCATTGACCCGCTGGCGATTCAAGGCGGCAGCCCGGAATGGTCAGCAAAAACGGCCGATGGCCAGACGTGGCTCGATCCCACGAATGAAGCCGGGCGCAAGGCGTGGGCCGCGCAGTTGCGTGAGAAGATGGGCAAATGGGGCTACGAGTTCTTTGTGGTCGCGCCCACCAGCATGCCCGATGAAGCCCTCAAACAATTTAACGCCACCCGCGTCCAGGCCGATGCCTGCGCGTTCCTGCTAATGGCCGAAGCGTTTCCCGGCGTACCCGTCTTGCCGTCGCCCCTCGCCACGCTGCCCGCCGACCTCAACACGTGGCTCGCGGCCTCGAGCAGCACCAGCCGCTTCGAGGAATACGGCGTCACCTGCGGCCCCGTGGCCTTCGATGCGGCGAAGGCCGGTAAGCTCGATGACGCCCTCCTGACCGCCATGTTGTTCTACGGCGGCCCCGTCGAGGTGCAAGGCGAATGCGGCGCGGCCCTGCGCAAACAACTCGCCGCCACGCATCCCAGCGGCCACTTTGTGGCGCGCCCGCTGGCCTTCGAGGCCGCCCCAGGTGCGTGGCTCGTGTCCGCCCAGCGCGGGCAGACCTCAGAAATCGCGGAAGGCGTGGCCCTTTTCCCCGGCGCATCGGAAGCCAGCACGGCGGCCATGAACGCCAGCGGCAACACCACTATTTGGCATGCCGAGAAGGGCGAAGTCTTGCAGATCGCCCCGAAAGCGCCTGCCGCCATGCAGATGGCCAAGCGGAACAACAAAAAGAACGAAGCGCCTGCTCCCGCTGAAGAGCAAGTGGAGCCGGAAAAAGCAGCAGAACCTGCTCCCGCGCCTGCCGAAGCGCCAGCGGCGGCTCCCGCCCTGGCGGCGCAGCCCGCTCCGCAACCGGTCCCTGCGCCCGCCGTGGCCGTCGCGCAGACGCCTCCCGCTCCCCCCGCCATGATCAAGCAAACGGTCGAGATTCAACATATCGTCAAATCGGGCGATACCCTCTCGAATATCGCCAAGAAATATCAAGTGGCCGTGGCCGACCTGCGCACTTGGAATAGCATCAAGGGCGATATCATCAAGGTCAACCAAAACCTCCGCATCGTGAAGGAGGAAGAAGTGCCCGCGCCGCCGCCGCCCGTGGTCGAACCAGCCCCCGCGCCCGAGCCGCAGCCCGCTCCCCCCGCCGAGCCAGCCGCCGCTCCTGAAAAACAAAAGGAAGAGAAAAAAGGGTGGTTCAAAAAACTGCTCGGTAAAGACAAAGACAAAAATAAAGACAAGGAATGATTGTGCATACCGGGGGAAACCTCTTTGAAAAGAGGTTTCCCCCGGACCCCATAAGCGCTAACCTTATATTGCCTCCATCAAACCACGCAACTGTTGCATTCGCTTCCTTGGGGGCTCTGCCAGATCTCTCGCGATTTCCCGCCACTGGCTGATGCATTCGGATAATCCAAGCGTCGGATTGACCGCTTGGCGAAGGAGGTGCAAGGCGAAAGAGAGTTCGCGCCACAAGGAGGCCTCGCGGTAGATATCGTCACAGTGGATATCCCCAGGGGGAAAAAAAGCGCCCCTCATCAACAATGGCCTGGGCAAGGCAGGAGACAAGCATTTTGCCGTGGAGCCAAGCCTTGGCCGACTCCTCGTCTTCCTTTGGCAAGTGTCCCAATCCCATAATCGACTTCATCCGTTTGAAGGCCAACTCCACCTGCCAGCGCGCCCGGTACAACTCGATAACCTGGTGCGGCGATATTGAATCCGGCAAGGATGTGGCCAGTATGACGTAGCGATGCAGCACAAGCGTTTCGGGATCCAGACTCCGTTGCTTCTTGCTTAGCTCTTTCTTCGCCCGGCGGATGCTTTGCGCGGCGGCTTCCTCGCTCAAACGCAGCGCACAGATCCGTAGCGCCAGCTCCTCCTGCCCCTTTGCCTGGCCAATCAGGGCCCAATCACCCACTTCCCCTACCTCTAGAGACGCCACCAATCCAGCCAGTGGACAGGTGTTCCCTGCGCCATTCCGAAGACTGAAGGCTTTATTCTTAAGACGCGTCAGAAAGTTCCCGTTATGGCCGAGCACATAACGAAAACCTTTGAGATGCCCATAAGCACGATCTCCGAGCAATAGGTCGCCAGGCGAGACTCGGAATCGCGCGAAACTCTCTCCAACCTTCGGGCCGGTAATATGAAACTCATCGCATTGAAGACCGTATAAACATAGGCTGTAGTGAACGCGCCAGTCCGTTCCCGTGCTTCCCGGTTCGCAGACAACGCTCGCATCCACGACGCGAACACGGTAATACTCCAGCCATGCAGGCCGAACGCACGGTCCCGCGCGACGTTGAAGTATCTCTACGGCCATCCACCGCAGCCATTCCCCCGAAGCACGCAACCGCTTAAGAAGTGCCACATCCGACACGGACGCCACATTCCCTTCTCGAGCACGAACGACAGCCTCACGCAGAGAACACCCATCCGCCAAATGGATCAACAGCAAGCGCAGGAGCGATTCCGTCGACGATATAGAACGAGGCTTGCGGTGCCACGCGCCCAATTCACGAGCCTTGTCCTCCCATCCAGCAGGGAGAAAACGCTGTAAACACTGCCAATTCTCATTCCACGCTGCTTCCATGCACCCAGTATAGAAGATTCGTCAGGAGACATCAAATAAGGTTAGCGCTTATGCCCCCGGACCCCCTTCCAGAAACTTTTTGACATAACAGCGCTAACAAGCCTGATGATGAAAAAACAGATGATGTATGCGAAAGAGAACAAAAAAGCGGTAGCAAGCTACCGCACTCCATATGGGTATTAACGTATATTTCGCTATATGGAGTGCGGCAGCTTGCTGCCGCTTTGGGTGTGCGGATTTTATTAAGCATTATGTGTAACGTTTAGTGAGGCGTATAAGCCATCCTGAACTCCCTATTCAGCTTTGTTCTAAATCGGGTGTTGGGTAAAGAGATTTGCAGGGGGTCGCAGGAGGGGCTCTAGACGGGGCAGCAGGAGCGATCATTTTCGTAGGGGCTGCAACAGGTGCTGTGGTATTCGGGGTTCCCGCTGCCGTGGTTACTGGAGGGTTATTCGTTGCGGCTGCCGCAGGCGTGTTTTTGATGTTCTGGAGTTTAAGGAATGATCATTCTCCTGAAAAACATAAGATATAATATTGGTGCCTTCGTCGGTAGTGCCGCGATTGCTGGACCTGTGCGCATGGATTGGCTTCCCGCTTAAGTTTGCCCGAGAATCAGCCTATCCCCGGTTGGGCGGCCTGGAATCCTTTTCGCGATTTGGGTCAAGTGTGGAAGCCCGACCCTAAGTTGGGGGGAATTGGTGGGAATATCTCTGCAGCTATGAAGACTGGACCCAATGTGCTGTCTGCGTCGGGAAGTGTGATCTCCAGCAGTGTTGGTTTCGGAGATGCGTGTAGCTAGACTGGTTTTATTGGAGGATCGCGTGAAAATATCACTTTTTGAAGGACTCATTGTTGGGCGATGGGGGTGGGCCGTCTTTTTGGCTGATCTATTTGTTGGTCAAATTAGATGGCCTGGTAGATTCATTTTCGTAATCTTCCTATACAGTATTTCCCTCGCACTAGCTTCGCATCTCAACGACGAAATCGGCCTTAGCCTATGGATTGGCGTTCCATCGCTGATAGTCATCGTATTGTTGCTGGTGTGGGCGCTTAAACTTGGACCTCTTCTGCTCTTCTATCCTTTTCCACCGTGCAGAGGAGGACAATGCTGTAGCATAAATGATTATGCTTGGGTAGTGGGGCGGATCTATGGTCGCGAAAAATGGGGACAATATCGTTACTGGTGCAAATGTTGTGACGATGAGTACGTCAGGAGAGGGACGAGATTCCTTCACGTGCTTCCCGACGGAACTGAGAGACCATATTTGAAACTTGTCGGTTTTCGAAACTGGCAACCGGACACAACGGAATCTGATACTGATGATCACGAGCCTGGAAACGGGTGAAGCCGTATATCCTTATCCGCTTGGACGCTGGCTCGGACTACAACGGAAGGAAATTGCCGCCATGCAGACCGCTATTCCCCGCATCCTTCTTTATCTTGCCTTATCCTTGTGCCCCTGCCTTGCCCACGCCCTGGGCGATGATCCCGCCGCGTGGTCGCCGGTGGGCGGCAGCCCTGCCGTGTCGCGTGCGACCATTCAAGGCCGTGAGGGCCCTCCAATTTCCGTGTACGTTTTCATCCTCGACCGCCGACCGCGCCGCTTGGGATCTGCCTGTATCGCTCGATTTGCGCACGGGGCGCGGCGTCCAATTCGCTTTTTATTGCCCTGACATGTCTCCCATCGGCGGATTCACCTTGTATTTCGGCAGCCAGGGCGCATGGCGTTCCGCGAACTTCACGAACCTCATCGCGGACCAAGGCGGCGATTGGGCGTTCGTATCCGTCTCGAAAATGGACATGGCCGTGTCCGATGTAGTCATTGATTGGGGCAAGATCGACCGCATCCGCATCGCGGCGTGGAAGGGAATCGATTCCGATACTTCGTTTTATCTCGCGGATATGCAGGCCCGCCCAGCCCGGCCAGATATCGTCCTCGCGCTGAGCGGCGATGCAAGCGCCCTCCAGTACGCGAAGAATGTGGACGCCGCCTTGGATGCGCTGGGGCTGCCTCCCATGATTGTACAGGAATCCGATTTGTCATCCGCCCGCCTAAAAGGCGTCCGCGTGGTGATTCTGCCCTACAACGGCGATTTGCCCGCCCAGGCGTCCGCCGCGCTCATCCGCCATGCCGATGCGGGCGGCGGCATTGTGGCGTTCTATGATTTACCCCAATCGCTGGCCAGCCGCCTCGGATTCGAGATGGGCGGATTCATGGCGGAACAATCGCCGGGGCAGTTCGCCCAAATTCATAAAACAAGCGCGGGGCTGCCTTGCGCCCCGGACACCCTCAGCCAAGCCTCCTGGAACATCCGCCGCGCCACGCCGGTGAAAGGCAAAAGCGAAGTGGCGGCGGAATGGCATGACGCCGCGGGCGCCGATTCCGGCCAAGCGGCCATATTGGCCTCCACCCAAGGCGTCTTCATGACTCATGTCCTCTTGCGCGACGACTGGGCGGGCAAGCAACGGCTCATGCTGGGCATGCTGGGCAAGTTTATCCCCAACGCCATACGCGAGACCGCATCACGGAATGTCGGCCGCATCGGAAACGTGGGACCGTATACTTCCTTTGAAGCCGCCCAGAGCGCCATCAAAGCCCAGGCGAACGAGCGCGCCACCGCCCATCTCGCCCAAGCCGCCGAACAGCGCATGCGCGCGCAAGATATGTTGAAGAAAGAGCAATATGCCGATGCCATCACAGCCGCCGCACAGGCCCAAGACGCCTTGGCCCGGGCTTATTGCGCCGCCCAATCCTCCAAACCGGGTGAGTTTCGTGGTTTTTGGATAAACGACGCCTGGGGCGCACCGGGAAAAGATTGGGATGAGACCATCCGCGTACTCGCGGCCAATGGCTTCAACGCCGTGTTTCCTCGAATGGCCTCCGGCGGCGTGGCGTATTATCCGAGTGAAGTGCTGCCCGTATCGGATGAAGTGCGGACCAAGGGCGATCCAGTGGCGGCCTGCGTGGCGGCATGCAAACAGTATGGCGTCAAATGCCATGCCTGGAAAATCTGCTGGAAGCTGGACAATGACGCCCCAGCCTCCTTCCTCGAACGCATGAAGCGCGAAGGCCGCCTCGCCGTGCGCTACGACGGCTCGGTCCAATCGCAATGGCTTTGCCCCACAAATCCCGCGAACCAGCAGATCGAGATCGGCGTGATGCTCGAACTCGCCCGGAAATACGAGCTGGATGGCGTCCATTTCGACTATATCCGCTACGAAAACGCCGACACCTGCTTCTGTGCTGGCTGCCGCAAACGCTTCGAGGAGCGCATCGGTAAAAAGGTAGCTCATTGGCCCGGAGATGTTCGCACCGATCCGGCGCTGGCCCCAAAATGGCTAGAATTCCGCCGCGCAGCCATAACGAAGGTCGTGGCCGCCGCAAGTGAGGGTGCGCGCAAGGCCCGCCCCGGCATCCAGGTGTCCGCCGCCCTGTTCACCAATTGGCCCGTGGACCGCGACACGCTCGGGCAGGACTGGAAAGCCTGGTGTGAACAGGGATATCTCGATTTCGCCTGTCCCATGGACTACACGCCCTATACGCCCCAATTCGCCACGCAGGTGCGGAAGCAGAAGGCATGGGTGGGCAAGGCCGCTTTGTATCCCGGCATTGGCATCAGTGTATGGCCGGAGCCGGGGGACGCCGTGCGCCTTGTCGAACAGGTGCGCGCCGCGCGCGATGCGGGCGTGGGCGGTTTTGTGGTCTTCGCCCTTGGCCCGGCCGAGTTCCGGGAAGTGCTGCCAAGCTGCGGCGAGGGGATTACACGCCTCCATTAAAGGATTTTCGAAAATGGAGCGAGCAAGCCAAAAACGGGAAACAACAGCGAAATACGTAACGCGGCATGGCCGCAACCAAACGGCTTGCTTTTAACCGCGAATGGACGCGAATGAACGCCAATATATCCTCTAAAATGTTTTTGCATCTCCCGTAGCATGGGCGTCCCGCCCATGTGATGCGACTGGATTTGCATGAAGAATCTTCGCAAGAAAACGACATCCTGACAGGTAGTAGTGCGAAAAAGAACATGAAAGCGGCAGCAATCGATCTCGCCAAACATTCGCTCTAAGTCTTTTCATGTCAAATAGTTTGGAGTTCGGAAGCCCGCTGCCGCTTTGGGTGTATGGAAATAGTCTGGGTTCTTGTTTCTATTGTTCAGGCAATCCGCGAAGACATGCGTGGTATTTGTGGAAGCGCCGATTACGAGCCATCAATCCCTCCTTATTTCGACAGCGGGTGTGATTTACCATAAAACCTTGTGATATTCCCTTGCTCTTACACGTTTTTTTTGACTATAATTGGTTGACAAAAAGGCCGCGGAGTGGGCTTTGCGGCGGGAATCATGCATACATGAGCGTATATTGAGGGGAGCAGCATGAAACGAGCGACCATTCTCATCTTCATCTTAGCAGTGGCATGTGCCGCATGCAAAGAAAAAGAACCCCCAAAGCCGGTCGAGGCTCCGCCGCCTCCTCCGCCCAGCGCGGAACAATTGCGTAGCGAGGCATTGAACACGCTAACGGCCATCTTGACGCCGGGCGTGCCAGCTACAAAGGAAGAAGTGCAGCAAAAAGTCAATGAAATCGTCTCTAAATTGAATCCCGAGCCGAACGGCGCTACGGCGAAGACCATGATTACCAGTGATGTGCGGGAGTTGTTGAAAACCGCCAAAACCACTGCGGAAACCACTAACCAGCCCAATGATTGGAATGCCGTCCTTAAAATGTGTGACGCCCTAGAAGCGTTTGTGCCTGACGACACGCGTATTGAATCCTATCGGGAACGGGCAAAATTGGAGAAGAGCAAGCCACAAGTTTTCATCAAAGGCTTCACCACGGATACAAATACCAATAAAGCGATGGTGATTGTCGAAGTCTATTTGCCCGATGAAGATAGGACGGAACGCAAACAAGTTATGGAAAATGAAGAGTTCTTTGGGCTCAAGTATATCGAGACCATTGGTAAAATGAAGGGCATTCGCCTGCGGTATTTGCCGACGGGTGACGAATTTGACGTCTTGCGTTAGAAAACCGGAAATTCGCACCATATACGAAAGGCCCAACCCTATGTGGACTCGACTTGTTCTGGCGTGCATCATGTTGGCGCTCACCGTGGCTGGCTGTAAAGAAGAGAAAAAAGAGGAAAAGCCGCCGGAGACTACGCCCCCTCCTGTATCGGTGGACCAAATGGTCTCGGAGGCCCTGCAAAGCTTGCAGTTGCTCGAGATCATTCCGCCAGGAACGCCGCTGCAATTCTTGGTGTCGCCGGAAGGCCATGCCCAGCTCCTCAAATATTTAGGAGATTGGAAAACGAAGAGCGAGGCGGAGCCTAATGGCAAAGCCGCCATCGAGAAGGTCATGCAAGACCTGGATACGCGCATGCGCACCGCCCGGGAAGCCCAAAACGCCGCCGTGGTGTTGCTGACGACCGATCTGCTCGATGTGCTGGGGTCCGATAAAGGCATTATCGATCGCTACCGCGAATGGGCGAAACTGCATAATAACCGGCCGGTAGTGCGTGTCCTCGGATTTTACATGGAAAAAGACGATAGCGTCACGCCGCCCAAAGAGATCACGTACGCCCAGCTCGAAGTGCGCATTCCAGAAACCGGGGAAACCAAACGGGAGCAAATACGGGAAGGGAGTGAGTTTGATGGACTCCGGTTCGAGGAGGTCATCGGCAAGCGGCGGGGCGTTGGATTGCGTTACCTCGCCACAGGCGACACCTTCCAAGTAATGCGATGACTAAACAGGAAGCGCGAGGCTCATGAGCGAGCGACAGTTTCGATGGTTCGCCGCAACCGCCATCGTAGCGGCTGGCATCCTCGCATATGCCAATAGCTTGCGCAACGAGTTTGTCTGGGATGACGCGTCGTCGATCCTGATTCATCAGCATGTGCAAGATCCGTCGCAATTCTTCCAGCTTTTCCGCGAGGATCTCCATGCGTATGGCCGCGGCCAGGGGAATTTCTACCGCCCCCTCCTCGCCGCTTCGTTCATGCTGGATTACGCCCTATCGCGACCCGCTCCGGACGCGGCTCCCAGCCCGCTTGTGTTCCATGTATCCAGCATCGCCTGGCACATCGCGGCGGCGCTGCTGTTTTTGGCCCTGCTACTGCGCATGCAAGCGCCCCGGTTCGCATGCCTGGCCGCTCCGCTCCTTTTCGCGGTCCATCCGCTTCATACCGAGGCGGTCACCTATATCAGCGGACGGGGCGATTCGATGGCGGGTGCGTTTATGCTGGCGGGCCTTTGGTTCGCTTTATGGGAAAACGGCCCGCGCCAGCGGCTGGCAGGCCTCCTATGCGGCACGCTGTGCTTTATCGCCGCACTGCTCAGTAAAGAATCCGCGCTGATTTATCCCGTGCTCTTGCTGTTCGTGTTAGCCGCCGCGCCACACCGCGATGACGGCTCACCGGCTCCGCTTCACCGAATGCGGAGAGCCGCACCGCTGGTGGCGGCTGTAGCCGCCACGGCGTTCTATGCCTTATTGCGCATGACTATCCTTCATTTTGGAGAAGGCGGGGCCGCAAACGCCGCGCCTCTCCTGGCGCGCGCCGTACAAGCGCTTCAATCCTTTAGCATCTACATCCGCCTGCTGTTTATTCCTACCGGCCTGCATATGGAGCGGACGCTCGAAGGCGTTCCCGGATGGCATGCCGCCATCGGAGGCGTATTGCTGCTGGCATGCGCGGGCGGCATTGGCTGGGGATGGCGCACGCGGCGCTACCGGCTGGTCTGCGCCATGGGATGGTTTTTAGCGGCCTGGCTGCCTATTTCGGGAATTTTCCCGCTCAATGCCCCGCTGGCCGAGCATTGGCTATACATGCCCATGATCGGCTTCCTATGGGCCCTGGCGGAGATCATATGGTTCGCCGCCAGCCGCCGCACGTCCACGAGCGGCATCGCGATAGGGCTGGTGGCTGCCGCCTGCGTGGCGTGCATCGCATTCACGGCGGCGCGGAATCAGGATTGGCGGAATAACGAAACCCTCTTCCTCGATACCCTCTCGAAAAGCCCGGACGCCGTGCGCGTCCATTTCAACCTGGCCGTCACCTACGAGGACATCCTGCATAACCGGCCAGGAGCGCGCCGGGAATACGAACGCGTGCTGGTGTTCTATGAAGCAAAACGCAAGGCGGGGCAAGCCCCAGAGGAAATGGGCGGCGATGAACTCGAATCCTTGCTCTCGCTTGGCCGCATCTCCGCCCAAGAACAACAATTCGATATGGCTGCACGCCAGTTTGAAGGAGCCTTAAAACAAGCGCCCACCCCAAACAATAGCGCCATGCTGGCCGAAGCCGCATTGGGGCTGGCCCATTGTTACCGGGCCATGGGCGATACAAACCGCATTCAGCCGCTTCTCGACCGCGCCGTCCAATTGAATCCCGCGTTGAAACCGCAGGTGGACCGCATGCGCGGCCGAGGGGGAGCCGTTGGCTGATTTCGCATTTTACACACCACTCGAAACAAAGGGGGCAAGCCCGGATAGCGCTGCAACAGAAAGGCTTGCACCCTATATTTACGCGGTTCCCGCCCCGATTGCGAGGCGGAATAAGGGCTGGGGATTTTCTTGACTGCGCCCAGGTTGCATGCTAGAATGCGACTTAAACTGGGTGAAAAGCTTTGTATTGTTTGATATCCAAGCATGGAGGTTTGTGCGCATGGCTGGTGAGAAAAAAAAGGGGGATGAATCGCACGATAGCGATTTCGGGAATCTCCCCCCGCTAGGCGATTTCGATACGTCCGGCGGAAAGGACGAAGAGGATGGCCCAATCAGCGGGCTTCCTCCCATCAGTGACATCAATGTCGAGGTTCCTGTACCCACTGGCGGCGCCATTAAGCCCCCTCCATCAAACCTCGAATCCCGTAGATCCGATTTCGACACCCCCATCTCGGATTTTGGCGCCGGGAGTTTCCCCGGAGCCGCCGCGGATAGCGATTTTTCCCCAGAAACCCCCGCGTTAGGGCCCGGCCCAAACTCGGATTTTGAAACGCCCCTGTTCGATAGCGCCTTTGGCGGCGGCAGTGGGGTAGGCCAGGGAGTCGGCACTTCCACACCGACACAAGCCATGGAGACACCTATGTTCGGAGGGGCGAATCAAGGGCGGCCCAGCGGCCAGCAGCAACCCGGCGGATTCGATGGGGATGCGTTTGGCGGCGGCGGAGATTTCGGCGGCTTCAACTTCGAAGGCGGCACCCCCGTTCCCGATTTCTCTCCAGATACGGCGGTGCCCACCCAGCCTGCCACCCCTTCACCCATGGGCATGGGGATGGGCATGGCTGCGGGCGCACCCCGAGGCGGTGGTGGCGGCGGCGGCTCGAGCATTCTGGTCACCGTGGTCCTGGTCATCGTCGCGCTCGCCCTCGGCCTCCTTCTTGGCCCCAAGGCCACGAAAGAATGGGGCCTTGGGTTCATGCCTATGAACCCATGGCAGGTCGAGAACAAGGACTTGAGCGACCAGATCGCTCAACTGGAATCCACGGTCGCGCAGCAAAAGAAGATTATCGATGAGGGAATACCTAAGGATATTGATGGCGGACAGATCAGTCTTGAGCAAATAGCGAAAATGCAGCAAGAGATCCAAGACCTGAATGCGCAAAAGACCAAGCTGGAAGAAGACGTCACCACCAATAAAGAAGCCTTGGATGAAGTCGAACGCCAGCTTGCCACGAAGAAAGACGAATATCTCCGCGCCGAGAAAGACTACGAGGATCTCCTCAACCAGACCTCGATCTGGCAGGCCCGCCGCGATGGCATGCTCTCCGAGACCGACCGCCTCGAGGGTGAAGTCGGCAAACTTCAAGAAGCCGATGTCCGGCGCATGGACACCAAGAACGCCTTGGAGCATGCGGTCAGCGTCCTGTCGATTCAGATCCGTGACGGCCTTCCCTTGACCCCCGAGAAATTCAGCCATGACGCCCGCGTTTCGACGGTGGACGCCCTGCTCGCTAAAGTGAAAGCGGCTCAATGGGTGGACCCGCAGCTCATGCAAGAATACGCGGACCTGGTCGCGAAAGAAATCGAGATCTCCGCTTCCCGCGATTACTTCTTCGCGAAAATTCCCACGAAAGACCGCTTTGACGTCCCGGTGGACATGTGGGCCGAGTGCGTCATGAACGGCAATTGGAGCGTCTATTACCGCACCATCGATGGCGCGCATGTCGGCGTGTATGAGAATGTCGCGACGAATACCGTGCCTCAATACCAGTTCCGGGAAGACCTGACCCCCGAACTCAAGAAGCGTATCGAGGAAACGCTCATCTCCCAGCGCGTGCCCGATTTCGAGGCCAAGATCCAAGTGCTCGCGCAGAACCAGACCATGGTGGAAGATAAAACGGAAGGCCAGCGCGTATTCGATTCCCTATAAGCCATTCCACGAATATGTAAAAACCGGGGAAGCCCAGAAATGAGGCTTCCCCGGTTTTATTTTTGGCAACACTTTAGCCAAGTGGTGAAGAATGACCGGCGAGGGCGCCGGTCGTTGGACGCAAAATGATGTATCACCCTAAAAACGCCAGTTGAATCTTGAGTGTCGAGCAGGAAGTAGTTCAAGATAAAGAACATGGAAACAGAATCGCAACAGCAAGATGCTCCCCCATTGGGAGAGGAGGAATGGTTGTCTTTGGAGGCGCCGATTTTCGTAGATAGCTACGGGGGCCGGGTGCATGTGGAATGGGACCGGGAGGCGGCAACGACGCCGTTTGGCCAGTTGGCGTTCTTTATCGATTTCCTCAAGACGGCGGAGCTTTTTGAAGCGTGGGTGGAGGACTGTCCGCTGGCGTACGCCAGCAATAATGCGCCGCGCAAGAGGGATGTGCTGGGCACGCTATTTTTATCAGTGCTGGCGGGCCACACCCGCTATGCGCACATTGACGCGGTCCGTTACGACGCGGTGAACCCGGGCTTGCTGGGTATGAGCAAGATCATGAGCGCCTCCTCGGCGCGGCGGGCATTTATACTGGCGGACGGGGAAGCCTGCGCGGGCTGGCTACAGAAGCACCTGCGCCGCTGTTATGAGCCGTTGCTTTATGAGCCTTGGATTTTGGACGTGGATACAAGCGTGAAGCCCCTGTTCGGCCATCAAGAAGGGGCCGTGCTGGGCTACAATCCGGCGAAACAGGGCCGTCCTTCTCATGTGCTGCATACCTATTTTATGGCGAACACGCGCTTGGTGCTGGACGTGGAAGTCCGGCCGGGCAACGAGACGGCGGCGAAATACACCATGCCTGGATTGTGGCATTTTCTCGATGGCTTGCCGCGCGCGGCCTGGCCGGGCATGATTCGCGGCGACTGCGCCTTCGGCAACGAACGCGACATGAGCGAAGCCGAAGCGCGCGGAGTGCCCTATCTGTTCAAATTGCGGCAGACCAGCAACGTGAAACGGCTTATCCAGCAGGCCTTTTGTTCTAAGGACTGGACGCCAGCAGGCCAAGGCTGGGAAGGTTTGGAAGACCGTCTGGAGCTTATGGGATGGACGAGCAAACGCCGGGTAATCGTTCTGCGGCGCAAGCTCAAAGGGAGTATCGTTCTGGAAACGGAGCCGCTATTGCCTGACCCCTCCCCCCAACTACAGCTCATCGAGATCCAAGCGGGAGCCGTGCAGCAGTATGAATACGCGCTGCTGGCCACTTCGCTGACAGACCCCCTATCGGCCTTGGCCCAGCATTATCGCGACCGGGGCGATGCGGAAAACATCTACGATGAACAGAAAAACCAGTGGGGGTGGGGCGGGTATACCACCCACGATATGAAGCGCTGCCAAATCATGGCGCGAATCATAGCCCTGATTTACAATTGGTGGTCTTTGTACGTGCGCTTGGCGATTCCGGAGCGCCACGCCGAAGCGATCACAAGCCGCCCTCTGCTGCTGTATGGTGTGGGACAGCAGACCCGCCACGGAGGCCAAACCACGCTCACCATCACCCCCGTGCATGCGCAAGGACATGCTATGGAACAAGTTCTGAAATCCGTAAACGCCTTTTTATTGGAGGTGAAAGCAACTGCGCGGCAGTTGAACTGGAACGAACGATGGCGGACGATCCTCAGCCGGATCTTCGCCAAAATACTCGAGGGAAGGCCGCTGGCCACCCCCAACCTGCTGTCGGCGCCAACGTAAAGAGCGGGCCAGGACAGTTATTTCTTTACAAAATTGGGCTGGAAAAATCCCAAAGCAAGCTCCTACTGCCTTTTTTAGGTTGAAAGGTTCTTCTCTTTACGGCGCTGCTTGTACGCCATCCACTCCTCCTCGCTTGCGCGCTTGCCAGGCTTCTTGGCGGGGGAAGGCTCCTCGAAACGCACGGGCAAGGCGCGGCAACTAAAGGCGCCGCCTTGGTGAAGCGGTACGAGAAGGGAGGCCTGCAGGAAACGCAGGCCCAGAATGAGATTGGTGTGGAACGGCGGGGACAGGGGGTCGCGCTGATGAAAAGCCTGGACAATGCACCGGCCGGTCTTGTGCAGCTTGGTATCATCGACGGCGACGCCTACAAGCGGGTCTTCACACTGGGGCAGGGCTCCTTCCCAAATAGGGTCGAAGAGCTGCTGGGGGTCCCACTTGGCGCGGCCGTACATGTGGTATTCAGCCTGCCACTGCAGATTCTCGCGACCACAGGCCCAAAGGGTCCGCGTGATTGTGCGCCGCCCCAAACAGACCAGTGACCCAAGTCCCTGCCGCACCGCACGCACGGTGGTGCGCTCTTGGGCAAAAGCATCGCGCCAGCGCTCGGTAACGTTGAGCCATTCGTGTAAAAGACTCATCGCTTGCCTCCTTTGAGTCCGAAGGTGTTCTTGTCCGCGCGGACAAAGCGGTCTTCCCGAGCCACCTTTTTGGTGAGGGAAGACACCAGGCTTTCCCGGTCCACCGTAATGCCGAAGACCGCATGAATGCGACTCAGGATCTCATTGACATGAAGGGGATGAGCGGCCCTCAAGAGTATGTCATATGCCATATCTACTTGCGACATACTTGTTCTGGGTCGTGGCTCCTCCCTGGATTCTTCCCCCTTACGCAGACGGCGCACCGCCCGAAGCTGCGCCTCAAGCCCTTTTTCCATAGCCTCTAGGATCGTGTCACGCAATTCGTCATTCATGGCGCTGCCCTCCTGCCTAGCCAACAAGATTGTAGCACAAACGAGTCGGTATGTCAATATATATTTTAAATGACCGGCCTATTCGGCGAAAGGGAAGCTACGACAAAGACGATAAGCTGTGCGATGGCAAGAGAAAAAGCGTGTCCACCTCGCCCAAAAAAGGTAGAAACTCCAGGGGTGGAGCTTGCCCCACCATTCAGGGAATGCGCCCAAACAATCGACATAGCCAGTAGAGCTCGTTTTTTTGGCAACATACATCCTTTATCTAATCAATTTTGGCATATGCAGTGGTCCAAAACTAAGCTATTTGGCCTCAGTTTCATCAAATATCAAATGCAATTAATCCTTTTGCAGCAGTTTTTTCTGCAACCGTTCAGCCACGATAGGCGGGACGAAGTCTTTGAGATCGCCGCCATAGCGGGCAATGTCGCGCACGACACGCGAACTGAGAAAGAGATATTTTTCACTGGGCATCAGGCACACCGTGTCGATATTCGGATTGATCTTTTGGTTGGTGATGGCCATGCTCATCTCATACTCGAAGTCCGAAATCGCGCGCAGGCCTCGTACGAGGGCATGGACATTACGGGTCTTGGCATACTCGGCGGTGAGGCCTTCGAAAGAGGTGATTTCCACCTTGGGTTGATCTTTGGTGATGGCTTCGATCATCTCGATGCGCTCGTCCACGGAGAACAGAGCCGCTTTCTCGTTGTTGCGCGCCACGGCGACAATCAGATGTTCGAAGAGGCGTGATGCGCGCTCGATCAGGTCAAGGTGGCCATAGGTCGGTGGATCAAAACTGCCTGGATAGATAGCGACTCGGTTAGGCATTGTACACTTCCCCGCGAATTGCCGACGCGAGAGCGGCTTCATATACCGCCAACACCAGCACGCCTGCGGATTCAGCTACGGCGCGGCAATCCTCGAATTCCGGCGAGCGCCGTATGGGCGCGCCGTTGAGATATCCAATTTTCACGCGCACTTCGCCCCAGGGCGTCTGGGCGGTTTTCCATTCGCGATGAAGGCATGTGCGCTGCTCCATGTGAATCCGCACGCCAAACGTGGTCGTGGCGTGGAGCATGAGCGACACCATATCTGAAACCCTGTCCTCGCTGCAAAGAACGGTCAGCAGATGGCCAGGCCTTCCTTTCTTGCCATAGATCGGCGAAGTAAATGCATCGCGGGCTCCCGCTTTCAGGGCGTCCACCAAAAACGGGGCGATCAGCTCTGGAGTCATATCGTCCACATTGGCCTCGAGGACCGCGATGGTTTCCTGTTCAAGCGCCGCATCGGTTTCGCCAATCAGCACGCGCAATACATTCGCGCGGTCCGGATAGTCCCGTGCGCCGCTGCCATAGCCCACGGCGGTGATGCGCATAGCGGGCGTCGAGCCATAGGATTGGGCGATATCCGTGATCAGCGCAGCACCGGTGGGAGTAACAAGTTCACCTTCAGTGTCCCCCCCGTAAGTAGGGGCTCCCTGCACGAGCAGTGCGGTGGCGGGCACGGGCACGGGCATGACGCCGTGGGCGCATCGGACAGTTCCTGAACCCAGCGGCAATGGCGACGCCGTTATGCGTTCCGCTCCCAGCAAGTGCAGCGCCATATGCGCGCCCACCACATCCATGATCGAGTCCACGGCTCCCACTTCATGAAAATGGACTTTCTCGATGGTGGTTCCATGGACGGAGGCCTCCGCCTCGGCGATGCGCTGGAAGGTATGTTCGGCGGCGGCTTTAACGGATTCCGGTAACACGCCCGCGTGAATGATCTCGAGCACATGGCGCAAATGCCGGTGCGGCTGTGGGGTGCTCTCGTCCACATCTACATAAAACTGCGTGGCGCGGATGCCCTTTTTCATAATTTTTTCGGCGCGCAACGCATATCCTTGCACGCCCAGTGTCGCCAGCGCCGCGCGCAGCGCCTCGAAATCGGCGCCAGCATCTATGAGCGCACCCACAATCATATCCCCGCTGGCTCCGCTGAAGCAGTCGAAATAGATGGATTTCATAGCATTCCCTTCATTCACTGAGGTCGTAATAATTCAATTCAAATGCCGCGCCCAATGCCGCGATGGTCTCGACTTGTTCGCGCGACAACACGCAAGGAGGCGCGGCGGGCGCATCGCTATAGATAGCGCAGAAAAGCTGGATCGAGTCTTCTTCCGATAAGGTGTGGAATTCTTTCGCCCGGACGGATACCCGGCCAAGCAGTATATTTAATTGGACATCAAAAGGCTCTTCCGAATCCAATCCCGATTGGAGCACCCAGCCGTTATCTTTAGCCACGATGCCTCCTTCCGAGCGCGGTTCGCCTTTCAGCCAAGCATAGTCTGGTTGTATCCCGACCAATCGGCTGATTTCATCCGGCGCACGGGCGCCGCTATGAACAGTGAGAACAACATATACCTGGCTCATGGAAGCTGGACTCCGTTTGCCTTCCTAGCATGGCTGGGCAAGACGATTGATCAGGGCGGCCAAAGCGCCCGCGCCGTAGCCGTTGTCAATATTCACGACCGAAACCCCCGTGGCGCATGAATTGAGCATGGCCAGCAGCGCCGTCACACCGCCGAAACTGGCCCCATATCCCACGCTCGTGGGCACGGCGATAACCGGCACATCCACCAGCCCCGCCACGACACTGGGCAGCGCGCCTTCCATGCCCGCACATACGATGATCACATGGGCCTGCTCGAGCACGGCGCGCTGCTCGAAAAGGCGGTGAATGCCCGCCACGCCCACATCATATACGCGGCGCACTTCCACGCCAAATGTTTCGCAGGTAAACGCCGCTTCGTCGGCCACGGGCATATCGGACGTGCCCGCACAGGCCACCGCCACATATCCGTGCTGTGGCGTGGGCGGCGACACCAAAATACGGATGGCCCTCGCGCTGGGATGATGCTCCGCGTCGGGGTGTTCGGCCAGCACGGCGGCCACGGCCTCGGGGCTGCACCGCGTCGCAAGGACATTGCTGCCGTGCTCGCGCATGCGCGATACAATGGCGGCCACCTGTTCCGGTGTTTTACCTTGCGCGAAGATGGTCTCTGGGAATCCCTGCCGCAAGGCGCGGTGGTGATCGAGTTTCGCGAAGCCCAAGTCCTCGAAAGGCAGCGAGCGCAGGCGCTCGACCGCCGTACCGGGGCTGACCTGCCCCGCCGCCACCGATTCCATTAATTCCTTCAGCCGTATCGAATCCATGCTGCTCCGCCCTTTCGCCCAAGCCCTTTTGCCGATGATTCTATCATGGCCGCGCTGAAAAACTTCAGCCTTCTTTCTCCACCTAGGCTGCTTAGCATTTTTTGATTTTTGTATCGTGCAGCAACAAAATGAAATCCCTGCCTCAAAAGACCGGATTTTGGACCACGAAATACTCTAATTACACTAAAATATTAAGTGACATACTTTGTGACTCGGTCACACTGTTATTAATCGCTCATCAGTGTCATCTGTGGATCCAAATATCTGCAATTCTGGTAATACTTTAGCCGACTGAAGCAATGGCAGCTTTTTTTTGACATGATTGACATGATTTACAAGATTGGACAAGTCGCAACGATTCTTAATAAAGCTAAACCTGCTTCAGTTGGCTAAAGTGTTACATATTTTGATGTTGTTGTAGTGTAGGGCTTGATCTACCTACATCACACTAAGAAATGTATTCCGTACTAACAAAGCGACACTCTAATCTATTGGCGTCCATTCGCGTCCATTCGCGGTTCAAAAAAGCTGGCCGTTTGGTTGCTGCCATGCCGCGCTTCGATTCTTGCGTTTTTGTGGCTAATTCTAAAAATAAGCAAGAAAAAAACTTCATTTCTCACCGGGGGCGGTAGTCCGGGCATTTGACGGCGTTGGGGCGCTCGGGGTGGGAGCAGGCCGAGGGGTAGTCGTATTTGCAGTTATCACACAAAAATTCGGTGGGACAGCGAAACCGCCGCCACCATTGTTGAATCCATTCCATCATGCCAATGCCTCCAATGCCGCAGGGCTATTCCGAAGGGGCGGCGCGGCGCGCGCTGCTGCTGGGATTTGCAAATCGTTTACGGTATTGCGCGGGCGAGACGCCTTCGACTTTGCGGAACAGCCGCCCAAAGTTGCTGATATCGGAGATGCCCACGCGCATCGCCACGTCGTTTATCCGCAATCGGGTGCGGCGGAGCAATTCCTTGGCCTGGGCGATGCGCAATTGCGCCACGTATTCGGTGTAAGACAGGCCGAATTTCCGCTGCAAGCGGTGGGTGATGGCAGTGGGATGCTGTCCAAGCGCAGTAGCTACTTCTTCAAGGGTGATATTTTCGGGCATTCGCTCCAATACGAGCCGGTGCAATTCTTCGAGGGCGCTGTCGGCCAAAGCGCCGCGCGCCGCGCGCCGCGCCAGTTCGCCCAGCACTTCTAGGGCGGCGTCGCGCAAAGGGAGCGTTCCCTTGGCTGATTGGGCTTTCTCGATGAAGGCGGGCATGAGCCGCCAAGCGGGGGCCGTATCCATTTCCGCGCGTTCCGCCGCTTCGAGCACGGATGTGGCCAGTGAAACCGCACGCGCGCGTTGCATGGGGAGCGTGGCCCGTTTGCCCGCGTCCACTTCGGCCAGCGCCGCTTCGACCAATTGCCGCACCTGCCCGCGCGCACCTCCCGCCAGGGCCGTGGCGATGGCGGCGGCTCCCGCATGCGTGGCAGGCGGGCCATCCATGCGCAGCGGCAAGTGGTTTGGAGCAGGATTCTCCGCTTCAAGCGGAACAGGCGTAGCGGCCTGGGCGATTTCGCGGGATTCCCGTTCTTGTTCGGCGCGCCATAGGGCAGCCAGATTATCGGCCGTCCATTGGGCTATCTCGGGCACGGCTGATGCGGGCACATGGCGGATATCGGCCAGCAATTCACCCAAATCTCCGGTCCAATCCGCATCAAGGGCTTCGATTCCCGCACGCGCCTCATCCTCGAGGGCCTCGGGCGCTTCCGATGGGCAATACGGGCCGATAGTAAAAACAAATGCTTCGCCCGGCAGGGCGCGCATGGCGGCGCATGCGAATCCCATCGGGCATAAGAAAGGCACGGGCACATCCCGCCTCGATGCGCGCGCCGACGCTTGCAGGCGGGAGGCGCGGCATGCCGCGGAGCCTCCCGGCAAGGCCGCCACGGTGCGGCATGCGGCGCATTGGCCGACGCCCAAAATGCGCGGTCCTTCCTGGCCTCGTTCGATGTAATGGACGGCTACGGGGGCCGCCGCCGCGCGTGACGCCCGTTCGAGGAGCCGCACGGCGCCGACGGTGTGTAAAAATTCGAGCGGCTTCACGGCCTCACCTCGAAGAGCGGCGTGGGCCGGTCTTGATAAGCCGCGCAAAGAGACACATTGCGCCCCTCGAGCACACGCGCCGCCATGGATACGGCCAAATCATGGTCGTTATTCTCTTCGCTGATATGGACCAGAACGACGACTTGCAGGCGCTCATGAAGTAATTCCGAGAGCAGGGTGCTCATGTCGCCGTTGGATAAATGCCCGACGCGGCTGCGAATGCGCTGCTGAAGGGCGGGCGGATACTTGCCCCGCCGGAGCATGTCGGGGCAATGGTTGGATTCGAGCACGAGGGCGTGCGAGCCCGCCAGGCGCGTGCGCACCAAGGCCGTGGGGTGGCCCAAGTCCGCTGCAAGACCCATTTTAGCCCCGCCGCATTCCACGGTATAACTGACAGGGTCCGCTGCGTCGTGGGAAACGCTGAAGCTTTGCACCCGCATATCCGATATCTCGATGGCTTCGCCCGCGTCGAAGCAATGCACTTCCGGCAGCTTGCCTACCGTGGGGGGCAGGCCGTTGAACGCGCCGTTCGTCATGAAAACCGGCGTGCCCAATTTCCGCGCCAGCGGGCCAAGCCCTAACAAATGATCACTATGCTCGTGGGTGAGAAAAACGGCTTGGAGGCCATCCAGGGATTCGCCGAGTTCCGAGGCGCGAAGCTGGATTTTGCGCAGGCTCAGTCCGCAATCAATGAGGATTTTTCCGGCAGGCGAGGTGACGAGAATGGCATTACCGCTGCTGCCGCTCCCGAGCAGGCTGAACCGGAGCATATGCATCCCCTTCGGGCCTTGTTAGGCCATGGCTGGAACAGCAAGGCCAGGCCATCATAACTCATTTAAAATCAATGACATATAAAGAATCTACAAGGACAATTATACCACGCCTCCTGGGTTTTATCAATTGACTTTGGGGGTATTCTGCTGTAAAATGGCACGCGAATTGCTAAAGGGAGATTCCACCATATGATGAACATGGAGCACCGGCTTGCGCAGACGCAAACCCAGCGCCTGATGCTGACCCAGAAGATGCAGCAAGCGATCCAAATCTTGCAGCTCTCCGGGCTGGAGCTTGAAAACTATATCCAGCAGGAACTCGAAACCAATCCGCTTCTCGACCAACAAGCCAAGGAGCCAGAACCGCCCCGCGAGATGCCGCAGGCGACCACCACGACGAAGGACACGGAGACCTTCGACGATGTGGGCTTCGACTTGGATGACTACCATGAGCGATGGAATGACTACGCGAAGGAAGGCCGCGACCTGAGCCGCAATCCCGACGCCGACGCGCGCCGGGATTACTACGAAAACTCGATTACGCGGGAAGAATCGTTCACATCCATGCTGCTCACTCAATTGCGCATGCTGTCAATGGATGAACAAGGCTACGCCATTGGCGAACGCCTTATCGGCGATATCAATGACAAGGGGTATTTCACGGGTTCCATCGATGAAATCGCGGGCGAACTCGGCGCTACGCCGGAGCAGGTCGAGCGTATCTTGCACCGCATCCAGCATTTCGAGCCTACGGGCGTGGGCGCGCGGGATATCATCGAGTGCTTATTAATCCAGCTCAATGTCGAGTTTCCAGACGAAAACGAATTGCGTGTGCTGGTGTCCGAGCATCTTGAAGAACTCGAGCGCCGCCAAATCCTCAAAATCGCGAAGGCCATGCAGATCACCCCGGAACGCGTCGAGGAATTACAGAAGATGCTCGCCACGCTGGACCCCTGGCCCGGCCTCGAGTATTCCTCTGATCCGCCGCAGTATGTGACTCCCGATGTGATCGTCGAGAAAGACGAGGAATCCGGCGAATTTGCCGCCTATCTCTCGAATGAAACGATCCCCGAACTGCGCATCAATGGCCGGTATCAGCAAATGGCCCGTGATAAAAACCTGGGGCGCGAAGAGAAACAATACATCCGCGAAAAGGTCGAGTCGGCCAAATGGCTCATCCGCAACATCCAGCAGCGCCAGCATACGATTCTGCGCATCGCCCAAGCCATCGTGGATGTGCAGCAGGATTTCTTCGAGCGGGGCGTCGAAGCCATCAAGCCCCTCACCTTGCAGGAAATCGCGGACAAAGTAGGCGTCCACGAAGCCACCGTGAGCCGGACCACCCGAGGGAAATATATGCAGACGCCCCAGGGTCTTTTCGAGATGAAATATTTCTTCTCACCCGGCTTGCGCCGTGATAGCGGAGAAGAAGAGCAATCCTCGAAGAGCGTCCAGTCCATGATCAAGAAACTCGTGGATGAGGAAAACAAACAGAAGCCGCTGAGCGATCAAAAAATCGCGGATTTGCTCAAGAAGCAAGATATCAACATCGCCCGGAGAACGGTCACGAAATACCGTGAAGCCATGGGCATCCTCTCGACGACCATGCGAAAAAGCTACGAATAGCGCGCCCGAGTTTCCGGGGCAATACGATGCCGTTTTTTCATGTGCGCCGCGTTGCACATCACCTGCTGGCTTCGTGTTTGTAGCCATTATAATTGTTACGTGCGGATTTGGGTAATTGCAGCCGTATTGCGCTTTCCGCTCCTCCACTGTTACCATGTTTTTTTTACAAAGCGGAAGGAAGAACCATGAAAGCTGGCATTATCGGATTCGCCCGTTCGGGCAAGACCACTGTGTTTAACGCATTGACCGGGGCCCACGCGGAAGTGGGCGCTTTTGGCAGCCGCGACGCCAATGTGGCGGTGCTGAAAGTGCCGGATGAACGGGTGGACCGGCTCGCCCAGATCCATAAGCCGAAGAAAATCACCTACGCCGAATTCCAGTTCGTCGATGTGGCCCCGAGCGAATCGGGCGGCCAGGAAAAGGCCCTCGATGCCGCCGCCATGACGCTGCTCAAGAATGTGGACGCCCTGGTCCACGTGGTGCGCGCCTTCGAGAATGAAGAAGTCATGCATCCCGTGGGGGAGGTGAATCCCGTCCGCGACTGCAAGGCCCTCGAGGAAGAGCTTCAGATCGCCGATTTGATCATCATCGAGAAACGCCTCGAACGCATGGCGAAGGAAAACAAGAAGGACACGGAATTCGAGGTGTTGCTTCGCGCCCGCGAGCATATCGAGGCGGGGCGTTCGCTGCGGACGCTCGAGCTATCCCCCCAAGAAGCGAAGGAGATCAAAGGTTTCGAGTTCCTCTCTCAAAAGCCCTTGATGCTCTTGGGAAACTACGGCGAAGAGTCCATCGGTAACGATGAGCCTTCCGGCCTGGATGCCTATGCGGCGGAGTCGGGCCAGGCCCTGATCGCACTGTGCGGCGAAATGGAGATGGAAGTGTCGCGCCTGCCCGAAGAAGAGCGCGCCGCATTTCGGGAGGAACTGGGCCTGGGCGAAGAATCGCGCACGCGGTTTCTCCAGACGGCCTACAGTATGCTGGGCCTGATGAGCTTCCTCACGGCGGGCGAGCCGGAAGTGCGCGCCTGGACCATCCGCAAGGGTATGAAGGCTGTCGAGGCGGCAGGCGTGATCCACAGCGACATCCAGCGCGGATTCATCCGCTCGGAAACCGTGGCCTACAAAGACTTCATCGCGGCGGGCTCGATGGCCAAGGCGCGCGAAGCGGGCCATGTCCGCCTCGAAGGCAAAGAATATATCATGCAAGATGGGGACATCGTGCTGTTCCGGTTTAATGTGTGATATCCCCTAAAAAAGCATCGAAGTGGATTTGCATGCAAAAATATCGGCAATACGTTAGCCACCTGAAGTAGCATCTGCTGTCTTTTTGCCCTTGCTTATTGCGCTGCAACGGTATTGATACGCTATATTTCGTCGCAATAATTTAGCCATCTGGAGTAAAAGCCTTGGGCCGATTTTTGAACCGCGAATACATGGCAAACTTCCATTTATGGGAGATTTTTTAGACATGATTTACAAGATTGACAAGATTTTTTGATGGCAATTCCGCTACAAGAAGAAAAACATGCTCGCTCTTTTCATGGTTTGCTTAATAAAAAAATTGTTGCGATCTTGTCCAATCTTGTTAATCTTGTAAATCATGTCTAAAAAAACTCTTGCTTCATTCCGCTAGAGCATTACATTTCGTCTGGTGGCCGGCGAGGGCGCTGGAGCCGCGCTTGTTTGGCTGTCTTCAACACCCCCGCCTGTTGCCTCCGTGCCATATAGGGGTATACTATGCCGACATCGGAACACGGAGAATACAGTGCAGCCCTCCGGGCTGCCCAAGGGGAACGGCCTTATGGAGAAGATCTCAATCCTGTTTCAACACAACTTATTCTCCCGCATTCATCCGCCACACCACTTCTCGATAGCGTCAAGGGCGTCAGGAGTCCCGTGGACAATTTGTAGAGCGGAGAACGAAAGGGTGTTACACAGAAACCATATATCCCCCCTGCGTCCATTGCAGAGCATGATTCAATGCTCTGCAAATACAGGCTTTATGCCAGCGCGGTCGGAGGGATCTTTTGACGCGATGTTGCGACCTAAAGATGCTATGACGAAACTATATAACCACTGCTGGCAAGAGGCAGAACAAGGAGGCATATGTGAAAAGTATCGTGGTATTTAACAACAAAGGCGGTGTCGGGAAGACTACGTTCCTGTGCAATCTCGGAGCTTACTTCAAGCTCGTTCTAGGAAAACGCGTCCTGGTCGTCGACGCGGACCCACAATGTAACGCCACAGTCTACTCTCTACCAGAAAGCGATGTGCAGGAACTGTACGCCTCTCCGCGAGGCGCAACGATCGATGCCTTCTTCGATCCACTACGCCGTGGTAAGGGGTACATGGAGACCACATACACACCTGTGACTACTCCACGGTTCGGATTCGATCTTGTCCCGGGGGATCCAAGGCTTGCCCTATCCGAAGACCTCCTTGCTTCGGATTGGACAAGTGGCGCTGGAGGCGACCCTCGCGGACTACAGACATCATTGGTCTTCAAAGGTTTACTTCAACAAATGATCGGTTACGACATTGTCCTGTTTGATGTCGGTCCATCCTTAGGTGCACTCAACCGCGCGGTGCTCATTGCGTCTGATTTCTTTCTCATGCCAATGTCGTCCGACATTTTCAGCATCATGGCAATATCGAATATCGCCACTGCGCTCAAGAAGTGGCGCCGTGGACTGGAGAAGGGACTGGCCGATTACGAGACTGAAGAAGGACAGCCCTACGCTGTTGCAAGCGAACCCGTCTCCTGGCAGCTTCAGTTCATAGGCTACATCACACAGCAATATACTGCCAAGCGTGTACGTGGAGTTCGCCAACCTGTATCGGCTTATGACAAGATACTCCGGAATGGTCCTGCGCTGATCAAGAAGGAATTGATAGAGAATTTCTCGTCTTTAGGATCGGCGGCTCTCTACAAGCTGGGAGAAATTCCAAACCTACATAGCGTGGTTCCCCTCTCGCAATCGGCGCACGCTCCAATCTTCAAGCTCAAAGGTTCCGATGGTGTTGTGGGTGCGCATTTTGCGAAAGTGAAAGATACCGAGCGGATCTACTCAAAGATCGCCGAGCAACTGGCCGCCAATTTGGAGGCAAACATATGATCATCTGGCCTCAACAGCTCATCAAGGACGTCGCTCGCCGCAGATCCGTGATCTTTCTTGGAGCAGGGATCTCACGCAATTCAACGAACACCATGGGACGCATACCGAAGACCTGGGAGACCTTCTTGCGTGATGCATGTGCCAGTGTGAATCCCAACGCCCACATACGGAAGCTCCTCAATCAGAAGGACTATCTGACGGCCTGTGAAGTGATCAAAGATCGCCTCAGGAGAGATGACTTTATACAGTTGGTGCGCGACGAATTCCTCACGCCCGGCTATCAATACGCGCCGATCCATGAATACATCTTCCGACTTGACTCGCGAATCGTTGCTACGCCGAACTTCGACAAAATCTACGAGGTCTATGCGAACCATGCGGCAAACGCATCGATCGTGGTGAAACATCACTTCGATCCTGATGTTACTGATGCAATACGTGAAGACGGTCGGCTGGTTCTCAAAATCCACGGATCAATCGACTCTCCGGACCGTATGATCTTCACACGGTCGGAGTATGCAAAGGCCAGGAATAAGTATCGCCTCTTCTACCAAGTGCTCGACGCCCTCGCAATGACTCATACGTTTGTCTTCCTCGGGTGTGGCGTGAGCGATCCGGATGTTGCTCTGCTGCTCGAGGACGCATTCTTCCGACACCCTTCGTCACGGAGTCATGTCCTCGTAATCCCGAAGGGTTCCCTACATGCCGATGTAATCCGTATCGTCGAGGACACGATGAACCTGAAAGTAATCCTATACAGCCCGAAGGACAACCATGCTGAGCTTACTGCCTCGCTGAACGAGCTCGGGAACCAGGTCGAGACCATGAGGGATGATCTGAAGACATCGGGAAATTGGTAAACGCCAACAACTGGATCGAACGCAACTCTGGTAAGGCCGCCGTGGACGGCAGCCCCAACGGATAGCATTAACTCGAGACTAATTACCGGCGTACCGACCCTGTTAGCGATTATCCTATCGGTTTTCACAATTGTTGTCATGTGGGGGCTTTTGCTTCGGGTCTATGTGCGCACGCGCGCGCAGAACGGTTAACCAGCGGGTGGAGCGGAATCGCCACCCAGCGCTTCCGCTCGATACTGGTCTGGCATTCGAGAGTGCTTGGTGCGCTCCACTGTTCCTGTCGGCAGTGGTCGCTCACCATTGTCGTTGAGAAGGGAAAGAGGAGAGATGACCAGATGGGTGAATCAAGTTTCGACGTCTTTTGCCCGCAGTGCAACATCCTTGTAGAGGCGAAGGTGATCGCTGAGGGATTCGCCGAGTTTCGTAGCGACGCGGTCAACCCAATTGACGAGGTTGACACGGAGTACCACGGGGAGCGTTACTCGGTCTGTCTTTGTCGTCGCTGCAACCAACCTTTCTTGGTGAGGCAGTCCCTCTATGGCATCCCTGGTGAATTCGAGAACTTCACTGAAGAGACAGTTCTCTACCCCGGTGAATCCAAACTGCTTCCAGAGAAGCTTCCGGAGAGCGTCAAGACAGCGTACGACCAGGCTGCCCGATCGCTACATGCCTCCCTGTTCGAGCCGTGTGTTCTGATGTCACGAAAATGTTTGGAGGCTATCTGCAAGATTTTCGACACCAAGGGCCGAGATCTAAACGCACGCCTCGGGAAACTTCATGAAGAGGGACATATTGACTCTCGTTTATTGAACTGGGCGCACCAAGTGCGCCTGATTGGGAATGAGGCAGCCCACGACATTGATACCCCGGTTACCAAAGAAGATGCACGCGATGTCCTCGACTTCACCGAGGCCATTCTGATCTACGTGTTCTCACTCACAAAACGCTTTGAGTCATTACAGAAGCGAAGAGCAAAGACTGACGAAGCCCAACAACCATCTGCACAAGACAAGTAAAGGCCGACGCAGATAGCGTCCTTCACCTGTCGTGAGGTAAGGGTGTTGCATCACGCGCAAAGGAGGCATCCCAACCGAGGAGTGCCTTCCGCCCTGTAGATTGATTCGCTATACCGATGATAGAGTTCTGTGAGATGAACGCCACTGAAGCCTTATGGTAAGTATTGATGATCTATACGCCAGGAACGGACGTCGAACAACCGGCTTCTGGCGACGGTGTGACCGCCGCGCTCGATCCATGAGGTTAGCCATATGCATACACTCCTAAGCATTCTCGTCGTGTTATTTTCGGCGCTGTTTCTAGTATTGATTCCTGTTTGTCATTTTGGAGGCAAGGCATGAGCGCGACGACACAACGCGACGAGGTATGCAATCTCGCCAAGGTGAGTCCCCGTGAGGCGTTGATTCAAGCACGCGAGATAGCGGACCCATGGTTTCGAGCCCAGGCGCTGTCGTGGGTTGCCAGATACGCCGATTCCGACCCGATCCCGTTTGCAGTCGAGGCGGGAAAGGCCGCAGCGGATTGTGATGACGATTACAAGAGGTCGGCGGTTCGCGCGTGGGAGATCTCCGCATTGGCAGAAAGAGGGCTCGCTTCTGAGGCACGTAAAGCGCTAACGGAAGCCCTGACATTAGCCCAAGCAGTGACACCACAATCATCTCGCAGCGAAGCTCTGTTTTTACTGATGCAGGCTGCGTTTAAGCTTGGTGAAAACGACGCCAAGAGCGCCTACCAAGTCCTGACAGCGTCTTGCGATGCCCACGATCATTGGCGCTGCAAACGCGCCATTTGCTACGGAGAGAGGTTGTTCACAGGACAGTACCCCCCGAGGCAGTTCTTCTGGTAGAAGATTCCGGAAATGCAGAACACCACGCACAAAAAAGGCATCCCAACCGAGGAGTGCCTTCCGCCCTTGCAGATTGATTCGCCATAGCGGGATTCCAGGGCTTCCGGCGGCACTCATAGTTGGCGATTCCTATGCCCCAGTGTGATTCGTCTTCCCGCCGCCTTCCACTGATGGGTGTACATGCTCCAAACAAGCTTCTGGGGGCCGCGCCAGTGGAGCCAGCCTCTCCCCAGAGCGCCGGACATGAGAGTGCGGCGGAAATGCAATGTACTAACACTGTGTCATTCCCGCGAAAGCGGGAATCCAGGGCATTTCCATTGGAGCATCGCTTTCGAGGCCTTCCAAAAAATGCGCTCCGTGTCATTTGCATCGGCATAAAACCGAAAAAGGACATTCAAGTGGGAGCCGCACCCCCAAAGCGGCAGCAAGCTGCCGCACTCCAAATAGCTACACAAAAAAACTTAGAGCACGTATGGAGTGCGGTAGCTTGCTACCGCTTTCTTGTCCTCTTTGGTGCATCTTGCTGGTATTTGCTTGTTTCGGCTTGCCAAGTCCATTTTTGGAGCCCCGCTATCGCGAGGATGATTATGGGGTGGCATTTTGAGAAACAAGGAGGTCTCTAGGGCTGGGCGTGAATATGCTGTTTTAGTGGATGACAATAGGTTTGTCTCTGTTTACCGGGCGATTCGAGCTGTCCTCGTGGCGGGCATATCGCCCGATGGTCTGGTATACTGGGTGTGGTTACGGGAAAGGATGCAGGTATGGAACTGTCGAGCATATCGATGGTTTGAATCCGTTTATCAAGAATCCGTGGCGGGTAGCCAAAGCTGGTCTAGAAGTGATTGCCGCGAAAAATCTTAGCGCATAAAGTCATGTTGGGCGAGTGGAGAGGCGGCCAATTATGCCGGAAGGACTAGATATCGAGCGTTCATCGGCGAATTTGGAGAAGCTGCTCGCTATATGCGGGCGGCGTGGGCGGGCGCTGGTGTTGATGCAGAACAGCCCCGATCCGGACGCCATCGCCAGCGCCGCGGCCATTCGGGAGATCGCCAGCCAATGCCTCGGGCGGCGGGTCGAGATCGGCTACGGCGGCATGCTGGGGCGTGCGGAAAACCGGGCGATGGTCGAGGAATTGGGCATCAAATTGCGCCGGTTCGAGCCGGGCGAGCTTTCGGGCTTCAAGACGATCTGCTTGGTGGACACCCAGCCGTATTCCGGCAACAACGTGTTGGAGGCCAGCCGTACGGCGGATGTCGTGATTGACCATCACATCCGGCCCCCGCAAGCGCATTGGAGCGCGGAATTATGTGACATCCGGCCTTTTTACGGAGCCACCTCGACGATTCTTTATGAGTATATGCTGGCGGCGCGCATCGAGCCGGATGCCCGCCTGGCCACGGCTCTATATTACGGCATCCGTTCGGATACCCAGGAATTGGGCCGCGAGACCTGTCCCGCCGACATAGAAGCCTTTACGGCGCTCGTGCCATTGATGGACCGCAAGCGCATGGCGCATATTCGCCGTGCGCCCGTGCCCCCGAGTTATTTTTCCATGCTCCGATGCGGCCTATCGAATGCGGAGGTCGCGGGTTCGGCGATTATTACCTTGGTGCGCAAGGCTGGGAATCCGGATATTTTTGCGGAAGTGGCGGAATTGATGCTGCGCTTGGAAGGCATGCGCACCTCCGTTTGCTATGGCGATTGCGGGGGGACGATCCATTTGTCCGCGCGGGCGCTGGATATGCGCGGCAATGTCGCGGCCAAGGTGCGGCGCGTAGTGCGCCGGATAGGCACAGGAGGCGGGCATTATTGCATGGCAGGCGGGCAGATCTCGTTGCCGGGAGCGCCGGAGGCTTCCCTTCCGTTGGTGCGTGAACGCATCTTGGCGGTGTTTGCGCCTGGGCATGCCAGCATGCCCTTGCTGGACAAGACCCTTGGCTCCGCGCCCTGCGCTACGAAATTCCCAACTCCCAGGGAACAGGTATAACGCACTCAGGGAAGCCATAAAGGCTTCCCTGAGAGATATCCCAAGTAAATGTGTGCAAATCAAGACTCAGGCGATTCGCCCAGCGGCTCCAGGTTCTGTTCCACGGCGGCAGGCGCTGCTTCTTCCGCAGACTTATCCGGGCGCGGCGAGGGCACAAACACCGATATACGCTGATCGTGTTCTACCTTAACGCCATATTGATCCGCCAAGGTTTGGATGCCATCAAGCACTTCCGCTGGCGTTTCCGGGTGGCTGCGGATAACGAGCGTCACCGATTTGGGGGAATCCTGGCCAGCTAGAAGCTCATCCAGATCCGCCATGACCATCGGTTTCCCGTCGGAGTACATCGCACCCGATTGGCCGACCGCGAGCATGATCTCATTTTTCCCGCTTGCAATCTTGTCTTCAGCGCGCCCCTTGATGTCTTTTTCTTTATGCCGCACGTTTTTAGCCAAATCCGCATCAAACTGCGCCAGGCGGTCCGCTTCTTGTTTGGTGAATTCATCCGAAATCGTGGGCGTGAGGAAGATCATGATATCGCGCTGCTGGCTCGAACGGTCGGATGTGCGGAAGAGGTGTTTCAGCAGAGGCACATCGCCGAGAACCGGCACCTTGTTCAGGTCATCTTCCGCGCGAGTCGTGCGCAAGCCGCCAAGTACGATCGTCTGGCCGTCATGCACCATGACGATGGTTTCGGCAGTTTTTTTACTCTTGCTGGGCACGGTGCTCTCTTGATCGCCCACGATAATGGTTTCATCCGTCGCGTCGCTGTCTTCCGCGCTGATCTCCATCACGATGTTCTGTTCTTCATTGATGCGAGGCGTCACATTCAAGATAGTGCCCACATTGACAAATTGAACAGACATCGGAATCACATTGCTGTAATAATTACTGTTGTTGTTATTATTGTTATTATTGTAAGACGAGTAGCCGCTCGTTTGATACGGCCGATCTCGCGTATCCTCGAATTTCGCCTCTTCGCCATCCATCACCGTGACGCGCGGGCTGGAAAGCACCTTCGCGACGTTGTTGTCTTCGAGGAGTTTTATGACCGCGCTGATGCGGTTGCCTTTAAACTCCGGATCGAGGATGGTGTTGCCATCCGCATCCTTCAACGCCTCGCCCGTCCAGAAATTCACGAGAGGCACCTGGTATGGCAGCGTGCCAATGGTCAGGCGCTGGCCTTCACCAGATTGCACCGAGTAATCCGGAGAGGCCGCTCCGTTCTGTAACGCGAAGGACGAGCCGCTTTTCTCGTCAAAGTAATTCCAATTGACGCCAAGCTGCCGGGCAATGTTTGAATCCGCCAGGACGAGATATGCCTGAATCTGCACTTGCTTGCGGGCCACATCCCAATCCTTGAGCATTTTGTCGATTTCTTCAAGGCGCGCGGGAATGGCCGTTACGCTGATTTGGTGGGTTTTTTCGTCTGTCGAGGAGGGGCCCATTTCCTCAGGCACCAGATTGCCGATCCGGTCGAGCGCATCTTTAGGCTCCAGATAATTTAGAGTCCAGGTGCGTGTTTCGAGCGGCTGGTCAAGCGCCGCGATAATGTCGCCGATTTTCTCCTGGCGCGAAGGGAGGTCGACGACGATAATCGAGTTCGAGCGCTGGTCCGCATGGGCATATCCGACCTCGGACATGACATCCGTGAGGTTCTCGACCACGCTGTCCGCATCCATATGCTTCAAGTGGAAAACAGCTTCCTTGAGCGGTTTGTCTACCCGTTCGAGGGTGTCTTTCATGACTTTCAAGTTGTCCGGCGTATCCCACACCATGGCATGCCCGGTGCGGGGATCTACGACGATCTTTCCTTTTTCCGAGAGAAGAGAGGTGAGGATATTTTCGATATCCTGGACTTTGGCGTGTTTGATCTCGAATACATCCTCGGAGATGGAGCCATATTTTGCTTTAAGGTGTTCTTCCACCGTCATCAGGCGCAGGAGCTTGATGGTAGGATCCCAATCATAATAGATGCCGAAATTTTTCATGATTTTAAGCAGTTCACGTGGGGTCACATTGGTGGCCCACACGCGGATCTGCTCTTCTTCCAGGGCCTTGGAGGTGCTGATGTTCCAATTGGTCGCCACGGCGATGGCGTCGGCGAGTTGAACCACGGGCACGGGCGCGCCAGCGGATGTCCACGTCATGCGCTTGCCTTCATCGGGAATCTCAGGCCATTCAATCGGATTGAACAAACTGGCGTCGAAGCCTTCTTTGCCTTGGGAGCGGGCGCCGCTGCTCGTGGCGCGTACGGCTTTAACGGTCGGGCGAGGCGCTGGCGGAGATTCCCCTGTTTGTACGGTCGAGCCGCCCTGGCCTTGTTCGGCGCCCTGGCCTTGTTCACCGCCTGGTATGTCGGTTGTGACACTAGAGGCCGATGGCCCATCCGAGCCGGTTGGGCTTGTTTGCCCGAAAGCAGGGGACATTAGTGTGGCGCACATGGCCGCAACTCCTACACCGATTACCCACCACATCCCATGCCGATGATTCATCTCACCCCTGCGCTTTCTTTCCCTTATCTGCGGCCTGCCCCTGTTTTGCAACATGTGGAGCGGAAACCGGACCCCTAGCCGCGCTTCTCCCTCCATGGGGTTTGCGCTTGCTCGAAAATGGCAATCTCTTCTACGCTTGGTATACGAGGCTCCGCCTAGCCGGGTTGACACAACTCATCGGCGGAACAACATGCGGTATTCATATTCTTTTCCGTTTGCAAAGGTAGTAAACACAACGGCGGTATCTGTTACTTCTTTTACTAAAAGGCCATTGACGCGCGAGCCCGCACCGACCCATTCCCCGACGGTATCTTTGGGATCTTTAAGAATCTTCACCTTGCGCTCAGGGCCTTCACCGATAAATGTACGCGTTAGTATGATGCCTTTGAGCAGCTTATTCCAATCGGGCGGGGGCGCTGGCGGAGGCGGAACATCCACGATGGGAGCCCATAAGCTGGCCCGGCTGGCGATCTCGTTGCGCATTTTCGCCGCGGGGCTTTGGCTGTCTTGGCCGCCATCTCCATCATCCCCATCATAGAGTATGCTAATCTCATAGATTTCATCGGCTTCAATGATCGAGGCGATATCGCCATAGCGCGCCTCGACCGGGTTTTTCACCAAGTTGAGTATGGCCATCACACACAGCCCCGCCAGGACAGCGATGCCCAATGCGAAGCCGATTCGTTGTTTATTCATGGTCCCTCCTTCGGGAATGGCGCCTCATCTGGCGCGGCGCTTAAAGGCCGTTATGGAGCCGCAGGCGCTTCAGAAGCCGCTTCGCCAGCATTCTCACTGCTGGGAGCGGTTTCAGGCGCTTGTTCTTCATCGCCAATGCCCGAATAATCTATGAGTGTGCGCGTCACCAAAATATTGGCTGTCACGCTTGTTTCTTCCGGATTTGGCCGCCTCAGTTCCAGGCTATCCACCCGAAGAAGCTGCTCGCTTTCCTCGATGCGTTGTAAAAAAGTAGCGATATTGTCGATTCGAGTCGGGTCGGTCCGAAGTTGGATGCGATATTCCCGGTATCCATCTCCTAAATCCTCCAGCTCGCCCTCGGGAAAAGAAGGGATGTTCACCAGCTTGGGGCCGGTGTAACTGGTGGCGGCGCTGCTGGCGGGAGGGATTTTCGCCATGCTCAGGCGCAAGATCTCCGCAAGCAGGCGGTCGCGGATCTTGGCCTCATCTAATTGGCTCGAGTGCTCTTCCGCTACGGCGCTAAATGTCTGCACGACGCGATCATACGTGGCGGCGCGCACCGTATCGGCGCGCAGTTCGCCTTGCCGCAAGGCGATGGTTGTATCCAAATTTTTAATATGCCCCACCGTACGCGATACGCCTATATACGCGAGCATAATGCCGACAATCACGGTAGTGATGGCGGCAAGCCGCCGTTCACGCGGGGACATTTGGCTCCATCGGCTGCTCACTGGCCGCCCCCTTCTTCTTCCGACGCGGGCGCCGGCAATGGGATATTGATTTCGAGCTGGTTCAACGTGCGGCCCCGTTCCTGGATCGTGCCGATTTTACCCATGCTGGCGTCTTTAAACAGTTCGTTGGATTCACGCAAGCTGTTCGTGAAGCGTTCCGCTTCCGCGGGGTCATTCACTCGAAGCTCGATGGTAATTTCTACATTCCGGGCAAACGAGAACTTGGTGATGGCCATATTTTTTGGGGGCATTAATTTCACCACATCGGCCATAAGCTCGAGCGCTGTTCCTGAACGATCGACTTGTTCTTTAAGCCGGGTCAGCTTGCTTTGCATATCCCGCACTTCCGTGGCTTTATCCGCAACGAGGGCAATCTCGGCGTCTAGCTGGGTAATATAGGCGTTTCTTTGGTGTGTGCCGATCCCATATAGGACGAGCAGCGCCACGACAATGCACCCTAACAACAATCCGGAGCCTATAAGCGTGCGGCGGTTGGATGCCTCGGCGCGCGCATTCAACAGCGATTGCGGCACGAGGTCGATGGCGACGGATTCTCGCTGCTGAGCGGCGAGAGCCGCACCTAGCGATACCAGCGGCAATGTGGCCGGAGATGCGATGGTTCCATGGACAAGGCTGGCGGCAAACAGCGTAGGGGCGCACTCGAGGCCGGTCTGTTCGGCGAGAACGGCCGCAGCCACCTCGGTGTTTGCGCCTTCAGAACAGATGAACACCTTTTCGACGCTTTGCCCGTCTTCGGATTCGCGCCGGTAGGCGGACAACGACGCTTTCACCTCGATGGCCAGCTCTTCTCCGGCTTCACTATCGTTATCCTCGAGCGTGTCCCAATTCTGGGTGGTGCTCACTCCCCGCCCGTAGGCGAGAAAGCCATCTTTCATGATGAGGACTTCGATTCCCCCCGAAGCCAGATTGACGATGGCGTAAGGCTCACTGCCGCCTTTCCAAGCGTCCCGAGCGGCAGAAGCGATGCATGCCGTGCTGATAAAGATTCTATGGGGTTCAAGCCCGGCGGCTTTCATCAGATGCACATGGCCATCCACCACATCGCGATGGGCAAAAACAGCCAGCACGTTTGAAATGCCCTCGGGGAGTTTCTGCAGCACACATTGGTCGATGACCAATTCATGGGCGGGGTAGGGCACGAATTCTTCGGCCCCGAGGCGCACCATGCCGCGGATTTCATCCAGATCATTGGATGGAAGCGCGAGGATGCGCGCGGTCATCGTGTGCCGGGGCAGCACACTATAGAGTTCGTCTTCTGCCAAGCGATGGGTGCGGGCGAACACCTTGAGCGCATCCGCGAGGGCGGATTCATCCGTCCATGAGCCGCGCTCCTGGTCATACGCGGTGACTTCAACCCCCGCGCTGCTGGGGCGCACGCGCAACCGGTTGATCGTGTTTGCATCCACCTGCAATATGCTGATTTGCCCACTTTTACGGGCCACCGACACTCTCCTTCCAGTCTAGCATTGAAATCACAAATTCATCCTTTGGATTAGCCAAGCCCTTAATCTGGCATACGGCGGTGCATGTCGCGCGTACTCGTCCGTTTCGGCGGGTCGAATATCCAATAATTCTATAGAACTCTGACTCGGTCTTGCAATACTGATTAAGCAGCGTCACGACGGCTGGATCAAGCTTGAGTTCGGATTGAAGCGCATCAAAGGAAGACACCATTTGATCATCGGCCGTGTATCTCTTCTGATCCATGCCATTTAGAAACGCCACAATGGCGTCAACCGAATCCTCATCTATATCCGGAATGCCCATCAACACGGCCCTTGACGCCGTGTTGATGTTCACTTTTCCATCGCCATATACCGTAAAAATGTCGCGCAAACCTGGCTGGCCGTCTTCGCCTGTAAAGGTTTCTTCTTCCATGCCTCGAAGGAATAGCAGCTCCTCGATAGCCATGAAGGGCTCCGCGTCGCCTTCATCGTTTTTCCGCGTGCGCTCGATGATGGCCTCCGCCGTACGGAAATCCAGGATCTCGATATTATCCAGGATTTGCTCCGGCACGGTATTGATGTTGAAGCGGCGTTCTTCATCTTCGATGCGATATCCGCATTCGTCTTTGGATTCAGAAGACCCTGCTGTTTCGCCTCCGGCTCCTTGTGCGGGGGGAGGGGCGGCGCTTGCGGGCGCATTGCCTCCGCCTGCTTCCGCGCTGGCGTAGGTATTCGATGCGTCATGGGGGAGAAAGATGTTTTCCTGCTGTTTGGCGAAGCCCGCTAAATTGGCGTTTTGCGGATCGGCGGTCATGGCGGCGCCGAGGATCGAGAACATCAGTTGCCGCTGTTTCATGTCCGCGATGGCGCGGAACACAGCGCCCTTCGCTTCGGCCCGCGCCTGCACTTCATCAAGCGTATACGAAGCCGAACGGGCGTCAAGCAGCGCGCGGCGGCCGAATCCGAGGGTCATCACGGTCAAAATCGCCAGCACCCACAGCACGAAAATCAATACGAACCCGTTTTTGCGGCGCATTATTCCATATCCTCCGCTGTGAGCGTCGGCGGCGAGCCGTTGAATGGAATATATGCCGTAAAAGTAGTGGTTTCCTTTTCTTCGCGCGTATCATGGACCAAGAACGTGATCCGCATGGCCTGCGGCTTGTCCCAGTCCTCCATGGGTTCATCTTTCACCACCGGCTCCGCGAGCGTGGCGGCTTCTTCTTCGGCTTCACTTTCCGTGGGGGCCCCACCCTCCGGGATCTCTGGCGGGGCGGGAAGCCATATATACTCGACCTTCATTTTGAGTATGTTGGTGGAAACGGTGAAGGTTTCTTTATCGCCCAGATCGACTTTCGTCTTGATATCCGGCGCTTCTTCCATGCCGGGATATTGAAGCGGAAGCGGCCCCTCGACCGGCTGTTCATCCCGCTCCAAAAGCGCCCCATCGCCATCTTTTTTCACTTCATAATGCACCCACATGATCCGTGGGATAACGCCCGTTTCGACATCTAAGGGCGGCGTAATGGTGTAGAATCCGAATTCGGAATCGTCGCCTTCAAATAGATGCCAGGAATACGGCATCATGCGGACCAGGTCGTTGCGGACCATATTCGAGGCGATGCGCGCATCTTGGTAGGCGTTCATGTTTTCTTCGCCCAAGCGCCAAATGCGGATGGAGGAGTAGAAAGCCGTATACACCGAGCCCATAACGATAGCGACGAGCGTGGACGCCACCAATAGCTCGGCAAGAGTGAACCCCTTTTTACGGCCTTTCGCCATTTTGCTCCTATTATTCATGCCGGTTTCGATACTGCGGATTACTGTTTTTTGAGTTTGGAATTCTGCTTGGTTTTTACTGTTTTCTCGTCTTGCGCCTTCTGATCTTTGGCCGTGTCTTTTGCTGTTCCGAGTTGGGGATCCGTCCATTCCGGTTGCTGCAACACCACGGTCTGGGCCGTACACTCGAACTTCTGGCTCGCGCGCGTCCACATGATAGTGGCTTTGATCTTTCTTAACTGATTCTTCCCCGCCTCTTCGAGCGCCATGAACATTTCAGGAGGCAGATCCGGCGGAAGCGCGGGCATGGGCAGATCAAAGTTTTCTACTTGGACTCGATACCGAAACCGTTCCAAACCACCCGTTCCCGCACGAGTGCTTTTACTCCCGTATTTCTCGGCGAGCGAACCTTCAACCGTCATTTCGGGCACGTTATATTGCACTTCGAGAGGCCCCATGATATCGCTCAAAAAGAACGCCGCCCGGGTATTGTCATCCGAAATGGCGCGCAGGAGCACGGCGCGGTGCAGCGATTCGTTTATGGCAACAACCCCTGCGCTGAGCACCGCCATGGCTACGATGGCCTCGATGAGCAAATATCCCTGCTGTGCGCTGCGGCGGTTCATCGCTCGTTCACCTTAATGCGGCTGGGCGTGCCTTTGATTTCAATCTCGACTCGATCCCGGTTATTTTTTTCCATGCGAATTTCGGCGTAATCACATGAGCCGCCTGGATAAAAACTGATGTAATAGATTTCCTGCTTATCCCCCCGCTTGGCCTTAGGGCGCTCGAAGCGCAGACTTTCCGGCAATTCTTGTACTTCACCTTCGCTTCCGGCAACCTGCGCGAAGACTTCCTTGCCTTCTTTTTCGCCTTCAAAGCGCGCCAGCCAATAGGTATGCTTGTTTGTGTCGAGATAAAGGCGGAACTCCACTCCTTCGAGCACCGCTTCTTCACCGGCATGGCGTGCGGAAGCGAGCAAGTCGCGCGTGGTGCGGTCACTGCGCGCCCTGAGAAGCGAACTCCCGAACATGGGTGTTACCGCAGCGGTCATCATGATGATGATGACCACGACAACGATCAGCTCGATGAGCGTGAAACCAGCCTCGGCTTCCCAGCCCTGTTGTTTGCTTGCGCCAGGCATACGCTTCCTGTTCAACGCGCATTCTCAAATGCGCCATGTAGAATACATTGTAGACATCAGGATTCTTCGGAATTGCTTCCTGTTGTGCCATAAATCGAGATATCATCGGCCGTGCCGGGCTGTTCATCCGCGCCATTCGAGTAGAGGTCATATGGCCGTCTGTTTTGGCCGGGCACCTTAAAATTGTACGGATGGCCCCAGGGATCGTTCTTCATTTCTTTTACATATTGCCGGTCACCATTCACGAGATCCTCGAGCGTCTTGGGATATTTGTCATTGTGTTCGAGCGCGTACATGTCAATGGCCGTCTCGAATATTTTCAAGTCGTTTTGCACGCGCGCCTTGTTGGCGTCCGTAACGCGCCCAGAAAGGTTGAGCGACACCGCTCCCGCAAGGATGCCAATGATGACCATCACCAGGATCAGCTCGATTAATGTGAAACCACCTTGATTGCCTCGCATCGTTTTCCTTCTCCTCCGTAGGGTGGGGCTTGCCCCGCCAGTTTTTATATGTACTCAGTGCTTTCCCGCGCATGGTATCGATAATCTGCGGCATATGCTTAAAGCCAGCTTTTCAGCAATCTCTACATGCCGGGGAATGGCTTGTATCTCTCCCGTGCCGGGATTACACCAAATGGAGTGTGATGCGCCTTCCCTCGCCAGCCGACAACCAAAGCGCCTGAGATGCTTGAGTAGCGCTTCACGCTTCATTCTATGGTGACAACGTCTTGCACGGCGTCAGCAGGCACTCCGCGCAATGCTTCTTCCAAGCGAAATTCCAAAATAAGCGAAATCGCTTCCGACAGGTTCTGCTTACATTCTTCAATTGTCCGCCCCTGTCCATTGGCTCCGGGCACCTCCGGACAGTATGCGATATACCATTCCCCATCTTGTTCGAGAATGGCGTGAAACTCGTGGTGCATGCTCAATGCTCCTGTTTTCCGAACGGGGAGTCATGGATTAACCGCAAGCGTTGCAGCCAAATCCATCTGTTTGTTGTAAAATATTGCCCATTAATTATCCCACATTCGCGCTCAAAGTCAGCATGGGCAGCAGCATGGCGATCACCAGGAATCCGATGATGCCGCCCATAATTACAATCATGACCGGTTCGAGCAAGGCCGTCATGGCTTTCACGGCCCGGTCCACTTCGATATCATAGGCGTCGGCCATGCGTTTTGTCACCGCGCCCAAGCGCCCGCTTTCCTCGCCCACGGCGAACATGCTAATGACCACCGGCGGGAAATGCTTGGTGTGTTCGAGGCTTGAGCTGATGCTGTCGCCCTCCGCCACGCGTTCTTGTGCGACCGCCAGTTCCGCTGCGATGGCTTTGTTGGTCAGCGTGTCCACGGTGATGCGCAATCCCGACAGCACCGGCACGCCATTATCGAGTAGCGTCCCGAGGACGCGCGAGAACTGGGACATCTGGTATTTCTGCACCACCGTCCCCACTACGGGCACTTTTAGAATATTCGTGTCGAAAATGACCCGGCCTTTTTCGGTGCGCACCCATGTAATGAAGCCCATCACGAACCCGAAGAGCACCATCAGCACCAGCCACCAATAGTGGGACATAAAGTCGCAAAGGCCCATGACCACCACGGTGGGCCAGGGCAGGCTGGCGTTAAAATCCTCGAACACTTTGGTGAATTTTGGAAACACGAACGTAATTAAAATAAACACCGCCGAGAAACCCATGATGAAGAGAAAAATGGGATAGACCGCGGCCGTGATGGCTTTGCCTCGCAGTTCTTCTTCTTGTTCGCCAAAGGCCACCATGCGCCAGAACACTTCATCGAGCATGCCGCCCGCTTCACCCGCGCGCACCAGGCTGCAAAACATCGGGGGAAACACCTTCGGGTGGTGTTCCATGGCTTCCGCGAAGGTGCTGCCTTTCTGCACATCTTCGCGGAGCTGTTCAACGACTTTGACCAGTTTTGCGTTCTGCGTTTGCTGAATAATGGTCGAGAGGGCGCGCGTGAGGACCATGCCCGATTCGAATAGGTTGGCAAGTTGCCGGAAGAAGACGTTGCGGTCTTTGAGGCGCACGCGCACAAAGGCATGGCGCAATGACTCTTTCTTGTTCTCCTCAGCGTATTCTTCAATATGGATGGGCACATACCCCATGTCGCGCAGGCGGGCCACGGCGGCGCGCTGGTTTTCGGCTTCGAGCATGCCTGAAACAGGCTGGCCGGGGCCTTTTTTCACTTGGTAGCGGTATTGCGGCATGGGTTTGCCTTCCTACTTATTTCCGGATATCAGACTCAGAGGTGGCGCGCATCACTTCCTCGAAGGTGGTCTGGCCCGTCCGGATACGATACCAGCCCGAATCACGCAAGGTGCGCATGCCCTCCTCGAGGGCTTTTTGCTTGATCAGGTCGCCGGACGCCCGCTCGGCGAGCAGATCGCGGATGGCGCGGGTAAACGAGAGCATCTCGTAAATCGCCACCCGGCCATGGTAGCCCGTATGCAGGCAATGGTCGCATCCCACGCCCCTGCGGAACGTCGCGCCCTGGGCTTCTGATGGGTCTACGCCAAACTCCCGCAGCAGCCGCTCATCCGGTACAAATTCCTCGGCGCAATGGCGGCACACGCGGCGCACGAGGCGCTGGGCGATCGAGGCGATCATGGTGCTCGCGATGAGGAACGGTTCGAGGCCCAAGTCCGTTAAGCGGGTCACGGCCCCGGCGGCGTCGTTAGTGTGGAGCGTGCTGAACACCAAGTGGCCGGTCAAGCTCGAACGGACGGCCATTTCGGCGGTCTCTTGGTCGCGGATTTCGCCTACAAGCATGATATCGGGGTCATGGCGCAGCATCGAGCGCAAGGCCGCCGCGAAGTCGAATCCGATCTGCGGCATCACCTGCATCTGCGTGACGCCTTTGAGCTGGTATTCAATGGGATCTTCAATGGTGATGATTTTATGTTCAAGGCCGTTCAATTTGCTCAATGCGGCGTATAGCGTGGTGGTTTTACCGCTGCCGGTGGGGCCCGTCACGAGGATCATGCCATAAGGCCGGCGAATAAAGGTGTTGAATAATTCGAGGTCTTCCTTCATGAACCCGAGCTGGTCCATCGTCATGAACATCGAGGCGCGGTTCAAGATACGCAGGTTCACCGTCTCGCCATACGGCGTGGGCAGAATGGATACGCGCAGGTCGAACTGTTCTTCGCCCAGCGAGGCGCGGATTTTGCCGTCTTGAGGCAGGCGTCGCTCGGCGATGTTCAGATTGGCCATAATTTTCACGCGCGATACGATGGCCGTGTGGAATCCCCGGATTGATGGCGGCACCGGGATGGCGTGGAGGACGCCGTCTATGCGGAACCGCACGCGGAGCAGGTCTTCGAAAGGTTCGATATGTACGTCCGTGGCGTCGGCCCGAATAGCCTCCGAGAACAATTCGTTCACGAACTTGATGATCGAGGCTTCCATGTTCTCTTCATCAAGATCAGCCTCTTTGACGGCCCGGTCGAGGTTGAGAATCTCGCCCGATTGCTCCGATTCGACCAGAATGCGTTCGACCGTATCCGCGCCCACGCCATAAATGGTCTTGAGGGTATTGGCAATTTCCTGGGGCGTGGTGACGACGGCCTCGATGCGCCGCTTGAGGACGAGGCGTATGTCATCCAGGAGCTGGTTGTTCAGTGGATCGCTCACCGCCACCACGAGGGTGCCATTGCGTTCCTCGATGGGCACGAATTGATAGTGGGAGGCGAACCGGGCGGGCACTTTCTCGCTCAAGTCCGCCGCAATCTCCATTTTGGATGGGGTGACATACCGCAGTTCACAAAAAGCGGCGAGCGCCTTATACAAGGTTTCCGCAGTGGCAAGGCCGATCTGCAGCATGACATCCACTAGCTTGGCGTCGATGCGCGCCGCTTCCGCCTTGGCCTTCGCCAAGCGGTCTTCATCCACAATGCCTTCCCGGACCAAGTGTTTCTCGAATGCGCGTTGTCCTAGCACGAATTTAGCTCCTGAAGTGTCACAACTTTTGCAATATCAATATCTTAACATATGCTCCCGAGGGCTTCAAACCCTCCTGGCGGACCAAGGAAATATCACCCACTGTGTCATTCCCTCGAAAGGGCCTGTCGATTAAGTCCAGAAAGCCAGATCCAACGTCGTTTTTTGGTCATCGAAACACCACCTTGCCGATGTAGAGATCATGCAATCTGGAGCATTCTCCGAAGCCGGGTTCTCACAATCACTATTATATTAATACATTAAATCAACAGGCCCGAAAGCGGGGATCCAGGGCGTTTCTTATGGTTACTTCGTAGACGTGAGCCGAGAACCCAATCTGTTCCGCCACTTCTTTGATCGAACGCATGGACACGCCGAGGTCATCGGGTGACAGCATGAAGACCAAGTCCTCGTGGCTGATCGGGAACCCATAGCACATGCATAAGAAGTACAGCGAGTCGGCACCACACGAGGCATCAGCGCACTCCGAACGCCATGCAGACTGATCTGCTGGCTTCGCCGCCGCATCGCCAGTGGTGAAATCCTTCTCTTCCGCGGAAACGCCGAAAACCACTGCTACGATGCTGGCGAAGATAATCATCGGGCTGGCATGAAGCCACTTCACTTTCACTGCGATTAGACCTTTCTATTTCTACTCCATAGGCGCCAGCCCAGAATCGTGAGAGCTAGCGCGGCAAAGACACCAGCGGCGAGTAGCCACATGCTTCCGCCTCTCCCCGGTTCGGGGTGACGGGCAACAGGCGTCTCGGGGGCCAGAGTGTTTTCGGAGCCGATCGATGGCGGAGGAGGGAGGTGATCACGCAATTCGAACACCTTAGCCTCGATCTCTTTTACTACGTCCGAACGATCCCGCATTCCGGCAACCATGGACGAGTCCAAGACGAAATCGTAATACATTGAGCCTTTGGGAAATTCGAACTCAAAGAGGTTGCGAATTGCTTCCTCGGGTTGGTTGACCTGAATGTCGTTGATCTCTGTATGATCATTTATGACGACCAGGGCTCCCGCCTCGTCATTATATCGCAATGAGCCGTCAGCCTTGGTTGCGAACCACAGCCCGGGCTTGACTTCTCGCGATTCAGTTGCGGTGTAGTGCACGAACTCAAACCATTTGTCATCGGTCGGTATACTGGCTGGCGGATGAATATACACCGTAGCGGCGGTTATCATCCCTCCCTTCTCGATATCCACGATCCACTCGTAGCGTTTACCCTCCGTGTATTTGCCCTTTAAGGTCTGCGTGGAAAGAATGACGCTCTGCCTGGTGTCGGCATCGGCCCATTCCATCAGCCACTTCTCCTCAGGCGTGGCGGCAATCAAGTGGCCAAGTGATCCCCTCTGGGGGCTGCCAAGCATATGTCCATAGTTTTCCCAAGTATGGGGAGTGTCCTCGATCTGATTGAGAGGGTCGAACTCTGCCCTGACCGACCCATTGTCCGTCCCCGAGTCGTATGCCTTCAACAGCTTACCATTCCAGACAGCCGTACTCCAACGTTCCGGCAGCGGCTCGCCGACAGGTGTTGACCACCAGGACTTTCGGTAGCGCTTCTCGCCGCACATAGCCCATTCAATCTTGGTCTGTGTGGGAGGCCTATCCATGCCTGTTTCCGTCCAAACATACGAGATGAACAAGTTCCGAATCTTGGCCTCGCGATCCAGCAGGAGAGAAAAAACCTCAAATCGTTTGCTCGGCGGAAGCGGGCGCGGAACCGTCTCGGATCCTTCACCCTCCCCGGTTAGCGCCAGCATAACGATAAGCACTACGAGCACCACAAACACGCGTGCGAGGGGACGAGTCCTCAGAGCAAGGACACCACCCCCCCTTCCTCCACCGGAGGGACTCAGCCGCGCAAGTCTCTTTTCAGTCGTCTTCATTTGGTGTTCTAGCAAATGCCACATCCCAAAAACAGCATCCCACTCATCGTGTCGTGGCCGCATTTACAAAAAATAACTTCGTGTTCTTCGCGCCCTTCGTGGTGAAAGATCCGTGCCTCTTGTGGCCGATCTCAGGGTTCATGCAATCCATCCAAGAAATTCCGCGCCAATGCGATGGCGGTGGGGTCGTCGCTATTCAAGGCCTGAGTGCCCAAATCGCGCGCTTTATCGACATTGTTCATCTCGTGGAGATAATAATTGGCGATCTCGATGTTGAGCCGGGCCACCGCCATGGGGGCGGTGCAGCGGTTTCTGGCTTGTTCCAGGGCGCGCAGTTTTTCCGGCCCCTCGCCGGGAAGCGTTCCGCTATTCATGACCTGTTGAGCCATTTCATCCGCGGCCAGCGACGCCACCATGGAAGGCGAAACGCTGCCAGGAACCGCCGGATATCGCGCGATCACCTGTTCAAGGGCTTCCAAGGCTCCGCTGCGTTTGTTTTTGGCCGCATCGAGTTCGGTGAGCGAAGCGTAATTCACCCGGCGCGCTTCATCCAGCAGATCTAGGCGGTCCGCGTTTCGGATATCGGCCTGAAAGGTTTCGGGAAATTCGTGTTTCAATACATTATAGGCTTCATACGCATCGTGATACCGGTGGCTCTGCTCGAAATATTCCTCGGCAAGCTGTTGCTGCTGGACGCCGAAAGCCGCCAATTGGTTTTTAGCTTCAAGGGAATGCGGATCCGAAGGATACGTCGATAAGACGCTTTTAAGCACCTGCTGCGCATTGGCATAATCCCGCTGGTAGCTCAACGCGGATGCTTCATGAATGAGGTGTTCCATGGATGAGGAGGCCAAAAGGCCGCCCTTGCCAGATGGGGCGTCCACACTGGCGGACATGATTTGGTAGGCGAACACGCCCACGAGCACAAAACCTGCGGCGGTGGCGGCGGCCAATTGCCAGGAAGGCGTTCCCGCCGCGCGTGGCGGGCTTTCCGCCAGGCGGGTGCGGATGTGGGATAACAGGTCGATAGGCGGTTCGATGCGTTCCGCGGGGAGGGTGCGCGCCAAATGGCGCATCGCTTCGAATTCGCGTTGCGCATCCGGATGCCGCGCCAGATACTGTTCGAGTATCTGTTGCTCCTGGCTTTCGAGTCCGCCATGAGCTGCGGCGGCCATCAGCCCATGCATCCGCCGCTTGTGTAACCACCATGCCATCATGCCGTGTCCCCAGCGCCCGGCGCCCCACCGGGCCATTACTCATACAAATCTTTCAATTCGGCTTGCAGCTTGCGCAACGCCCGAAACAGATGGACTTTCACGCTCCCCACCGTACAGCCCATGGCTTGCGCGATATCCGCCAGCGGCAATCCCTCATAATGCCGCATCGCAAACACGGCCCGCTGGGCTGGGGATAACGCAGGCAGCGCTTGTTGCACCCGCGCCCCGATCTCATCCGCCGCCACCCGCGTACGCGTATCATCCGTGCGGGCCTCGTGCAAGGCAGTCCCCTCGCCTTGCGCCAGCGCGTCCTCGAGGGGCGCATGCCGGTGGCGTTTTTGCCGGCGCAGGAGGTCGATGCTCTGGTTCACCGTCAATCGGAGGAGCCACGGCACGAAACCGCTGCGGGGCTGCCATGACCCCACTTTCCGATACGCCTTTACGAAGGCTTCCTGGGCGGCGTCAAGGGCGTCCTCCCGGTTCCCAGTGACCCGGTATGCGACGGCATAGACGCGCCCCTGATGCCTATGCACCAGTTCGTCGAATGCCTCTTCGCACCCCGCCTGTAACGCGAGGGCGAGCGCCTCGTCGCTCATGGCGGTTAAGTCCATCTCGGGCTCCAGCCTCATTGGGAAAAACGCATCTCGCACCGGAAAGGTTTACATCAGGCCTCGGGATTCACATCATATTGTTGAAGGTAGTTGAAAATATTGTTACGGATGAAGCCGTGCGTATGCTCGATGTTTTCCGCCAGCGCCGACACCTCCGAAGCGGTGGCGTGAAGAGCGCTGTAAACGGATTTGGCTTCGACGAACACTTCATTGCGGCTGTGCCGGTACGATTCGATGATGACATGCAAATCACCAGGGATGTTGGGCGCATGGGGCAGCACAAAGCGTATGCCGCCCACCATGATGGGCCGCTGAAAATGAGGGCCTATCCGCCCGGACTGGCTGCATACATGATCAAGCAGGAACACCCGCGCGTCATCGAAGTGAGTTAATGCAAACGTGCTGCGAACCGTGGCGGTTTGGGCGGTATACGCTTCAAACTCGAAGGCGTCTATCATGCGCCGCGCCACTTCACGGGTTTTGTCGAGAAACACGGACAGAGGCATATCCACCCATTCTTCCACCATGAGCACCCGGTCGGGCAGGAATATCGCTAACGATTGCGTTTTTTCCCCGCGCTTGGAATGGAACCGTGGAGGCCCTTGCTTGCCCAGCTCGATGCTGTCATACCCCATGCCCGGAAGCTGGGATAGCTCGTAATACAACCGCTGCAACACGGGTGCTTTGAGTTGAAATGGCGGAAAAAAGAGTTCCGTCGAAAAATGGATAAGCCGATCTTCGTGCTGCATGCCTGCCTCCTACATTGAGATTTCGCTTCAGTATACGGCTGCACGCTTGACAGTTAAACCTGAAGCTTGTTCAATGCGCATGAACGGCGGCGGCTTGAGCGGCTTCGCGGATCTCAAAATCACAGACCAGTGGCATGTGGTCCGAGAAGGCGACATGGAGCACGTCGAAATAATTCACCTGGATCGAGGGGCTATGCAAGACGAAGTCAAGCTGGCGCTTGGGTGCGTTGCTGGGAAAAGTGGGCCATCCTTCCGTGTTGGCGTTCAGCAAATGGGTCGCGCCCAAGAAAAGCTCTAGTTCCCGGCGGCCCCAGAAGACATTAAAGTCTCCCGCCACGATCATAGGTTTTTTGACATCGCGGAATAGGGCGTACAAATCCCCGAGCTGGTATTGCCGGTGGCGGAAGTTTAATGACAAATGAACAAGAAAGATGGCAAAATCATCAAATTCGAGTTCGATGACCAGCCGTTTGACGCCTTTCTTAAAATAATGACAAGTCTGGGCAGTGATACGTTGATTGGTCAGAATCGCATTGCCTTGCTCGCGCATGACGGGCATATGGCGGGCGAAGGATCTTTCCGCATATTTCGATTCGTAGACATGGTCGAATCCGAGCTGGGTCGCGATCACGCTGGCTTGGTTAAAGCCATTTGAACGGTACGAACCATTGTCCACCTCGACGAGTCCGATGATGTCCGGGTCGAGGGATTTCAGCAGCCGGATGATGCGCCTCAAATTGCGTTCGGTCGGTCGCAGGTAGCCGCTAAAAGGAAACGGCAGATGAAACCGCCATCCCGTTCCCGTGCCATAACGCATGTTGTACACAATGAACCGCATGGAAACGCATTATCCTTCTCTGCGCGGACGTGCCAGCCCGGCCATCCGGCGCATGCATGTAAAAACCAGGTGTTTACTAATTGGTTCGAGACGGTCCGTTATTCTTCCGCATTACCGTTTTCCAAACACATGCTTTAGCATACCACATCCGGGCCATTTGTGGCTTCTGCTCGATATGGCTTCAAATAGATACAACGGGAGAAAATCGGTGAATCGCACAAACGATTCCCGATTTGAATCAATCCTATTGCCCCATCATCTGGTATTCTCATGTCCGTTTTTGCGCCCATCCATTCTGGTTTTCGAGAAGGAAATGTGGGAGAAGAAAAAATTTTACCATGTATGTTACGCTTCATAAGTAAGATGCTGGAAGAGATGGGACCAAGAGCAGTGTGTTTTTTTGTGTTGTGGGAAAAATGTGGGCGAACGACTCTTGTCAATAGGGGTGAGGTATCATGAACGATTCGATTCACCGCAGGGACTTTCTCAGAAATACGGCTAGTGCGGCATGCGCCGCTGGATTACTGGCCACGGCTTGGAGTGGCGCACGGAAATCCGTTTTCGCAGCGTCGGTTCCCGCGCCTGCCGTTCGCAAACCCATGGAACTCGTGCGTATCGGTTTTGTCGGGGTGGGCGGCATGGGCTCCAACCACGTTCAGAATCTGCTTAAGATCCCTGGCTGCCAGATCACGGCGGTGTGCGACATCGTCGAGGAAAAAGTCGCCAGCGCGCAGCAAAAAATCGTGGATGCCGGATTCCCCAAGCCCGCGGGATATTCTAAAGGAAAGACGGACTTTGTCCGTCTGTGTGAGACGGAAGATTTGGATGTGGTCTACACGGCGACGCCGTGGGAGTGGCATGTGCCGGTGTGCCTCGCTGCGTTGGCTAATGGCAAACATGCCATATCTGAAGTGCCTATCGCCTATACCGTCGAAGATTGCTGGAAACTCGTCGAGGCCGTCGAAAAGACAGGGCTGCACTGCGGCATGTTGGAGAATTGCTGTTACGACCATTTCGAGCTGCTGGCGCTCAACATGGTCAAGAAAGGCCTGCTCGGGCGGATTCTACATGGCAAATGCGGGTATTTGCATGACCTGCGTGAAGTCAAATGGGAAAACTATGGCGAGGGCCTGTGGCGCAGGGAACACGCCATCAAGCGCAACGGCGACCTGTATCCCACGCATGGCCTCGGGCCTATCGCACAATGCATGGACATCAATCGAGGCAACCAACTGGATTATCTGGTCTCAATGGGGTGCGGCTCTTATGGATTGCATGAATATGCGGCCGAGCTTTTTGGCGCGGACAGCGAACAAGCGAAAGAAAAATACAAGCTCAGCGATGTTGTCACGACACTGATCCGCACGAAAAACGAGCAAACCATCGTCGTGACACATGACACCAATCTACCCCGCCCATACAGCCGTGATATTTTGGTGCAAGGGACCAAAGGCATCATGCAGAAATATCCTAAAGAAGTTGTCCATATCGAAGGCATGACAGACGGCCACGAATGGGAAGATTCGGCGAAGTATTACGAACAATATGACCATCCCGTATGGCAGACCCTTTCCAAACAAGGCGAGGGCGTTGGCCACGGTGGAATGGACTACATCGAAAATTATCGGGTCATCAATGCTTTCCGGAAGGGCATCGAGCAAGATATCGAAGTGTATGATGCCGTGGCGTATTCGGTGATCGGGCCGCTAAGCGAAAAATCGATTAACGGCGGCAGCAAGCCCGTAGAGATACCCGATTTCACGCGAGGCCGGTGGAAAACCCCGCGCGAATTGCAGGTGATGCGCCCAGAGACATACTAGACCCCCGCTTTTGCCGCCTAAGCACGGTGCTTGCGCCATCCATTGACTGGCGCAAGCACCGTTTGAATTCAGTATGAATTCGGCTTTTTACGGATGCTTGCATGGTTTTTACAGATTCAAATCGGTAAGATACGCCGCCTGTCTTGAATTAACGCAGTGCCTGTCTTGAATTAGCGCAGTGTAAGTGTAGGAGATGTTCGAATGAGCGCCATGACGCCAACACAATTACAAGTGGAATACCGGGCGAACCCTATGGGGGTGGACACACCTAAGCCGCGTTTGAGCTGGCTTTTGGTTTCGCCGGAACGAGGACAACGGCAAACCGCGTACCAGGTGCTCGTAGCGTCTTCTCCCCAAATTCTTGCCGAGGACCGGGGGGATTTATGGGATTCGGGCCGGGTGGAATCGGAGCAAACCGCTCAAGTAGCGTATGGCGGCAAGGCGCTTGCATCCCGCCAACCGTGCTGGTGGAAAGTGCGGTCATGGGACCGCAATGCCGAGGTGAGTCCGTATAGCGAACCGGCGCGCTGGGGCATGGGCCTGCTCGAACCGGGCGATTGGCGCGCCCAATGGATTGGCGGCGAGTTGAGTCCGGAAAATGCGCCTCCCGAACCGGGCAAGGAGCCCAAAGGCGGCAAGCTCGATTCGCAGATCCAATTTATTCCTTCGCCACACCTGCGCAAAGAATTCGAGGCCACAGCGCCCGTGGCCCGCGCCACGGTCTACGCCACCGCACAAGGATTATTCGAGCTTTATTTGAATGGCGCGCGCGTAGGGGAAGACCTGTTAGCACCCGGATGGACGGATTTCAACCAGCGCGTTCTATACCATGCATATGATGTGACGGCCCAGGTGCGCCAAGGAGGCAACGCCTTCGGGGCTATTCTGGCCTGTGGTTGGTATGCGGGATACCTAGGCTGGGATACCCGTACACGCGGGCATTATGGCCGCACTCCGCGCCTTCTTGCCCAGCTTGAAATCGAGTACGCCGACGGCCATATAGACACAATCACATCGGATGAGACATGGCGCTTCGCCAATGGGCCCATTTTGGGCGCTGACTTATACATGGGCGAGCAATACGATGCCCGGCGCGAACTGGGTGATTGGGCTACGCCCGGGTATGGCGCAAGCGAGTGGCGGCCCGTGGTGGTTCATGAATCCCAGCCGGTCCGCCTGCAAGCCTACCCCGGCGCGCCCACGCGCCGTATGCTCGAGCTCAAACCTCAATCCGTGAAGAATCCCGCCCCGGGCGTTTATCGCTTCGACATGGGGCAAAACATGGTGGGCTGGGCGCGCATACGGGTAAAGGGGCCAGCGGGAGCAAAAATCGCCCTCCGCTTTGCGGAGATCCTCGAACCGGACGGTTCGCTATACCTCGACAACCTGCGTTCGGCGCGGTGCGTGGATGAGTATTGGCTTCGAGGCGATGGCCTGGAAACGTATGAACCGCGATTTACATTCCACGGCTTCCGGTATGTTGAAGTGCTCGATGCGCCTTGCGAGCTCGGATTGGATGATATCACCGGCGTAGTGGTCCATGCGGATATGCCCCTTACGGGCCGTTTCACCTGTTCGCATCCCATGATCAACCAGCTCCAGCACAATATCGAATGGGGCCAGCGGGGTAATTTCCTGGAAGTGCCCACCGATTGCCCACAACGGGACGAACGCCTGGGCTGGATGGGCGATGCGCAGATTTTCGTGCGCACGGCCTGCTTCAACATGAATACGGCGGCCTTCTACACAAAATGGATGGATGATGTCGATGAGGCGAGGCTGCCGGAAGGCGAATACTCCGATGTGGCTCCCCGCATGGTGGACCTGAGAGGAAGCGCTCCCGCATGGGCCGATGCAGGCGTGATCGTTCCATGGACCCTCTACCAATGCTATGGCGATACCGGAATTCTCGAACGGCATTATGATGCGATGAAGAAATGGGTGGATTACCTGGACGCCGCCAATCCCAACCATCTATGGCTCGAAGAACGCGGGAATGATTTCGGCGATTGGCTTTCCATTAATGCCGAGACGCCCAAAGAAGTCATCGCCACCGCATATTTCGCTTACACCAGCGGGATTCTGGCGAAAATCGCGGCGGTGCTCGGTAAAGAAGAGGACGCCCGCCATTACACCGGGCTGTACGAACAAATCAGGCTCAACTTCCAGCAATCATATGTAACCATGGACGGCAAAGTGCATGGCGAAAGCCAGACGGCCTATGTCCTGGCGTTGCACTTCGGCCTGCTGCCGTCTTCCTTGCGCGAGAAAGCCGCTAACTACTTGGTCGAAGACATCCGCGCACGCGACATGCATCTATCGACCGGCTTCGTGGGCTGCTCCTACCTGCCCTTTGCGTTGTCGAACACGGGCCATCTCGATGTCGCGTACCGGCTGCTCCTCAACGACACCTTCCCCTCGTGGGGCTACCCCATAAAATACGGCGCGACCACCATCTGGGAGCGCTGGGACGGCTGGACCGACGACCGTGGCCCGCAAGACCCCGGCATGAACTCGTATAACCATTACGCCTATGGCGCCGTGGGCGACTGGATGTACCGCGTCGTGGCGGGGCTCGACTTGGAAGAGCCTGGCTACCGGCGCATTTCCATCCGCCCGCGTCCCGGCGGCGGTTTCACCCACGCCAGCGCGGAATACGACTCGATCCGCGGCCCGATCAAGAGCGCCTGGCGCATCGAGAACGGCCAGTTTTTGCTCGATGTCGTGGTGCCAGTGGGTGCGCAGGCGAAAGTGTATGTGCCTGCATCTAGCGCGGACAGCGTGCAAGAAAGCGGCAGGCCCGCGAGCGAGGCCGAAGGCGTTGCGAATATTGGCTGGCAAGACGTCGCGGCGGTCTTCGAGGTGGGAAGCGGCGAATATCACTTCAGCGCGCCAGTGGTGATCACAAGCTGAATAACCGTATATCGTGGGAAGAGCCTTGGTGTAAGGCTCTTTCCATCCAAAAAATAGCACCACCAAGACACTATGACACAAAGAATAAAAAACAATTCTTTGTGTCTTCGTGTCTTGGTGGTGAAAAAATCCGATCTTAAACTGTCCGCCCTAAATGACCTCTAGAAAATCCCTATCCGGCAGTACGGGGAACGGCGCGTGTGGCTCGGACTGGTACCAATAGGCCACACTGGCGATATCATCCTGATTCGGTAAATACCGGCCATAGCTTCGCCATCCTAAAGCTTGCATGGTCACCCGCAAGTCGTTCTCGAAACGCACGGGGTCCATGATATGCCAGCGGTAGAGTCCGAAGCGCTGCTGGCTGCGGTACGCGCCGTCGGGCCGGATGACTTGGTGCAGGCCAGCATAGGGAGTTGAGAAGACGGTGTATTGGCCGCCCCGATCAAAGTTATACGAGCCGCAGAAATAGTCTTCCGTGCCCGTGCCGCAGATGGTAGGCCATTCGTCCCCGTCCATGTAGAACTTGATCTCGCCTTCGCCCCACCAGCCGGTGTTGTTCACCTGCCAGGCCATGTAGGTGCCTACATACTGCCCCTTGCCCTTGATGCCGTCTAAAATGGTATAAACTTCTTTATACGGGAGCGGATTCGTGCGGCGGAACTGGGCATGGAAATAGGCGGCATCCTCGGGAACTTCCGTCAACGTGTAGTTAATTTGATAGTAGAGCGTCATGTCTTCATCGGCGATATTGGTGAAGGTCATGCGGCAATGCTTGCGGAACGGCATATTCCAGTAACAGTTGAAGGCGCTTCCAGGATTGACGCATACGGGCAGCGAATTGAGCGGGGCGTATTCCCCCCAGCCCATGCCGAAAAAATCGCCAATGGGCGTTTCGATGCTGGGCGTCTCCTCGCCGTCCCAATACACCCGCAGGATGGAATAGCGCCAGCATCCCGTCGGGGTCATCCAGATCTGCTGAATCGCACCCGGGCCATCGATATCCGCCAACTCGAAGACTTCACCCGCTTTGATACTCACAGACGGCGAAATCTTCCATCCCTGGCCCAAATCACGCGCACAATTTGCGCCCGTGCCTTCCACGGCCATTCCGCCCTTGCCCTTTTCACCCTTAAAATTCTCTGGCGATATCGAGCGTGTCTGTGCGTTGGACAACCGGCAAAGATTGCCCAGATTCATCTCAAGACCATTAAACATGCTTTTCACTCCCCATGATGGTAAATAAAGATATTCTAAATACTTTAGCCGACTGAAGTAGCATCTTGTATTTGGCAGCCTTGTTTATTCCTTTTCGCTGGCCGTTCTTCACCACTGGGCTAAATTGTTACAGATGTTCTTGTCTCACCTTGGTAATCGTATCTATAACAGAGCACGGCAGAAAATAAATGCGTGCCGCCAATAGGCTGCATTAAGCCTAGCCTTGCATATCATGGAAGCAACTTGAAGTCGGGCATGAACCCCATGACCCGGAATGCAATGAATCCCTCGGCATACCGGCAGCCTACCTGGGAGCCGCGGAACCGTGACCAGCAGCGGATCAGTTCAGGCAGACTATCTTCGGCGAATTCTCCCATCCAACCGATCTGGCTATCATGCAGCTTGAGCGCTTCCATTTTTCTATCCATGGAATCACTAATGTTTACATACGCTTCTGGCAAAAAATTGATGCCGCTTGCCGTGTCCCAGAAAAAAACCGAAGGTTTTTTTTCAATAGGTGGTTCATCACTCGGAATCAGGTTCGAAGGGGAGCACAGAAGCACTTCCGTGACGATCTTCCCCGTCATCGCATGATCCGTGCTCGGATCGTTCGGCCAATGGGTGAGGATGACATCAGGGTCAGCCCACCGGATGGCGTTGAGGACCGCACGGCGGGTCTCAGGAGTATCGAGTAGAAGCTCATCATCATACCCTAGAAATCTTGTCTCAGCGTCCAATAACTTTGCCGCGGCCCTCTGCTCCGCTTCACGAATCGCGGCGATTTCCTCCCGCGCCGCTGCCGTGTTCGAGCCGATATTGCCGCTTGTCGAGAGGGCAATATAGATGCGATGCCCTGCATCTTTATACTTAAAAAGCGTGCCTCCGCAGAAACCTTCCACGTCATCGGGATGTGCGCCTAAAGCAAGTATATTCATAACAACCTCTCCATGAATTCCATTTTCAGTTTTTTTTGCTATATCAGAACCTGCGTGCAGAGGATACGGTTCCTTCCGCCTTCAGGACGGCCAATTGTGATAACAATGTTTTTCCCATGCGATATATAGAGCCTCGATATTCACGAGAGGAACATCCTGGCTCGGGATCGCGAATAGCATCAAACCTCCCTCGGGTGCGCCCACTTTCGCCACAATCTCTTTAACTTGAGCGTCAATCTGTTCCGGCGTCGCAAATGGAAGCATCTGCTCGTCTATGTCGGCCAGCGCACATAATTTGCCTCGGTAATGCCGTGCAATCCCATCGATCGTATTCGGGCGGACTTGAGGATCATGGATCGAAATGCCACATTCCACAAAGTCGTCCACCAGAGCAAGCAGGTTTCCATCTGATGAATACCAAACATGCGCGCCTGCTCTTCTGCAAGTTTGAAACATCTCTTTATACGCCGGCTTGAAGAACTTGCGGAACGTTTCAGGGGCTATCGCAGGGCCGGCTTGGCTGCCAATATCACCGTGATGCCATACGACATCCACACCAATGTCTAGCCATCTCCGCAGATAGTCCATATTATATTCAAACAGGATATCAATTAAACGCAAAAGTTCGGGTGGTTCCTCAAGCAAATCCATCATAAGGTTCTCATATCCACGTAGAAACACCAAGCGATCTAGGAAACCTCCTTGGGCAAAAGATTCGGGTTCTGCAACAGTGAGCAGATTATGGCGCCGTTTTTCCTTGGTTCTTTCTTTTAGCGAAGGCCAGTCAAACTGGTCCACCGGCTTAGGAGGCTGAAACTGGCCAAAGGCTTTCCAGTCCGCCAACGGGTGAGTAACGACGCGCCCGAGTAATCCTGTTTGCGTATTGTGCCATACACAGCCCCAGTCATCCATGAACTCAGTGTCTTTAACGAGCAACGGATCAATGGAACTCGGGTATTCATAGCCCCGCTGATGGCTGCCCGAAACAAGCGGATGCCGGGCGATAAGGCTGGCCAGTTGATCGCCATATTTCATCCAGACCGCTGGTTGGAATTCGAATGTGATAGGAATCCATTCCGGGTATCGTGCCTCGACGGCACGAAGGTAGTTCTCTCGCTCGCAGATTGTCTTCTCATTCACAAACAAATCCCTCCGCAAATAATGTCTGCATTGTAGATTGCAGAACTAAAACCGTCAACGCGCTTCGCAATAGTGCTAAACATTACATCGGTGAGTCTAGGATTCGAGTTTGGCTTCGCGATGGCGGCATTGGACCGAAATATAGAGGGATCGGGATGAAAAAAAGGAAAGGGTTCACAAACCTACGTAAGTCCTTTGTTTTCAATGGTGGGCGAGGAGGGATTCGAACCCTCAAGCCTTTTGGGCAGCGGATTTTAAGTCCGCCGTGTATGCCGTTCCACCACTCGCCCTAAGAGGAATTACTGGCGATGAAGCGGACTATTTGAAAAGCAGGATGGAGGCGGCACCCGGATTCGAACCGGGGATACATGGTTTTGCAAACCATTGCCTTACCAACTTGGCTATGCCGCCTCAACGCGGTGGGATTCTAATCAAGGGGGTGAATACTTGTCAAATTACCCGAGTTATGCCAAGCATCAACGCCGCATGAATAGGTGCGTTTAAGATATCCGGTATTACCTATCACTTACAAGAATAACTGCGGAATAACTGCGGAAACCGGGTTAGGGTTTCTCCGCTGCTAATGCCTCGACTTCAGCAGGAGCCAGCGCCCGGGCCAGAAACTGGAAATTATCGATACGCCCCGCAAAGTTTTCCCCTGGCGCATTGGGGTTTGCCCCAATGGCGACTTTCTTCTGATACGCATTAATGAACTTGCGCACCGGCCGTGATGCAGCCAGCTTGCCATTGATGTACAAGGACAGCACCTCGCCCTCTTTTACCGCTGCGGCATGAATCCACTTGCCTTTCTCCACGGGAACGCCGTTTGTGTCCAAGAGGCCGACAGTTTCCGTTCGGGCAAAGAGATTGCCGTCGCGTATGAAAATGCATAGCGGATTGAACATGCCGGCGCTATGCCATGCAGAGAAAACCGTCCGTGTATTGTCCAAGGCATCGGGACAGATCCATGCGCAAACCGAGAGATCCTCTTCGGAATAGCATGGTGCCTCGTAATAAATACCGCTGTCCAGTCCATTCAATTGAACAGCGCTGTTCATATGGCCAAAGCGGTCTGCGGCAGGCTCGACCTTCTTTTCTTCGAGCAGCTTGCCAAACCACGGCGCGCCGTTCCCATCGAGTTTCGACGCCACCAGCGTTTGGCCCTCTCCTAATGGAGGCGGGGTAGTATCCGCTAACACGGTATTTTCAAGAGACGAGTCCACATGGAACAAGCTGGGGCCAAGCTCATTTTTACGGCCGCCATTCGAATTGTGGGAAATGATTTCCCAATAGTATGGCCCCGCTTCGGTGAGCCCTGGCTGGAGCACAAACCGCCTGTCGCGTATGTCATTAATCTCTTGGACTATATCCGTGAACTCCGCATCGCGTGCGATGCGCAAGGTAAAGGAACGCTCTTCTTCGCTTTTGCGCAAATAGGCTGTCCATTGGAACAACACCGGCCCGGCGGCAATCACAGCATCCGCGACCGGCCGTGCGAGCCACACGGGAGGCGGTCCGGCGTTCCCGGCAGCCAGCCATGCTTTATAGTCTGTTCCCAAAACGCCCGCTGAAGCGAAGTCACACAGGCGGAGCGTTCCATTTGGCGTCTGCACATCCCAAAGCCCCATCGGAGGGAAACTTGCAGGGCGTTTTCCGGGCTCCACAGGTACTGGCCTAAACTCAAGGTTTTTAAGGTCCACCGCAGGCAACGCATCCAATGGAGTCGTGTTGTAATGGGCGTCAGCGGCCAGCAATATTGGACCCCGGTACAGAGCCGCGGAATCCTTGCACGAGAGCTCGCCTGCCCAATAGCGCGGAGACATGTCGAATTCGAGGTCCACGGAGTCTCCATCCCGCCATTTTCTCGTGATCACATAATACTCGCCTGCTTTCGGTGTCGCGGACTCCTTATCCCACCGCACTTGGGTATTAGCCGACCAGGCGGGGATACGCAGCCGCAACGAAAACTCGGAAGCATGCTGGAGGCCCATGCGAAGGCGCACCTTGCCGCCGATGGGGTAATCAGTATCTTGCGTCAAGATAACAGGTGCGCCGTCCTTCAAACGGACACTGGCTTCCGATGGGCCATAGAAGTTCACCACCAGCCCGTCATTGGCCTGCATCACCGCCCATTCCGTCAAAACACCCAAGGCGCGGAATCCATTCACCGAACAGCAATTGATTTCTGGCGTTCCTGGGCGCGCCTGGAACGCAATGCTCTGGAAGGAAGGATCCCGATGTCCATTTAACGGGGTATGATAGGTACACCAGCTTCCAGATGGATGGAGCGAAGCCAGCGCTTGGTTCCAGGTCGAGAGTTCGAGTTCATCCGCCGCGCTGGAATCCGCCGTAAGGCGAAGCATGTCGGCTGTCATGGCGGTCCAAGCCACGGTGCAACAGGTTTCAATGCCGCCCACTTGGTCATACGGATCACCAATGGCGCACTCATGAGTCGAGAACGCACCCGACGGATGCCGGTCGTATTGGCGAATCGAAGACCAGAGGTTTACAAACGCCTGTTTGTAGTCACTGTCGCCAGTAATGCGGTACAGTTCGGTAAGGCCTTGCAAATCGACAAGGCTCTCCCAGCGGCAGCCCATATCAGGCAGCAAATACATGGGCGTGCCCGCCAAGCCTTCGCGGAAGAAATCCGCGGAAACAGCCCATTCTTCTTCGATGACATGCATGAACCGCAAAAAGCGTTCATTCCCCGTTAAGCGGTAGAGCCAGCCAAAAGACTGGATAATGGATAAGTTCATGACGGAACAATGCAATTCCAGGGGGCGGTGGCCGCCATCGAGAAAAACATCGCAAACCACATCCGCAGCGCGTATGGCGCTGTCATACGCTGCCTGGTCGCCGGATTCTTCATGCCACATCAGCAGGCCCATGATACCCAGGTTCTGGGCCCACAGCTCCCACGCATCAATCGTCATGAGGTGCTCGCCCGCTGCATTTTTGGGCCAGGGGCCCAGATACCCATCGGGGGCTTGCGTGGCGATGTATTCATTTACAAATTGCTGGACATACTCGCGCAGCTCGGGGTCATCCGACATGCGAAGGGCTTGTACGGCGGAGATCAGATATTTCCCCGCAAATTCGCCCGCCCAATCCACCAGGTAAGGGCGGGGCGGATTGCTCTCCCGGCGGCGAAGCTGTTCCAAGATGCCAGGATTAGCTTCCGGCGCGCGCTTGATCCATTCACGGATAGATGCGTCAATGTACGCGCCCATGGTCCCCGAAAAACGGAAATGGGACTTAGGCACGGAATCTAGAAGCAAACACGTTTGTTGGGGAGTATGAAATACGCCCACATCCGCTGGCGGCATGGCTTCTCCCATGGCTGCAAATAGAACTCCTGCGAGTACCGGTGTGATGCTTCCCATCATGAGGCTTCATCCTCTTTAGGTTCAAGTTGGCTTTATATTCAAAAAAGCATCTGGAAGAGGCGGTGAAGCGGGTTACACACCGTCTCTTCCAAGATGGTAACGGACTTTTCAGCTTTTTACACGAAAAGAATTACTCCTTACCCGCGAAAGAAGGGCACACTCAGCGCGGGAACGTTGCTCGCGGAGCCAAGCGAGATCACGAGGCCAATGGTCGAACCAGAATCGACACTCGAACCCGCCTCAAGGCTCTGCGAAATGAGTTGGCCGGAAGGCACGGTGTCGCTGTGTTCATAGGTAATGCTGCCGACGGCCAAACCGGCGTCAGTGGCGGCGGCGACAGCGGCTGCTTCCGTCATGCCAGACAGATCCGTAACCGTGACTTGGCCGAAGCCGGGAGCCGTGCCAAAATCAGGCACCGCATCGCCTTCAATGATCACATCATCGACCCGCAGATGGCAGCCTGCGGCTTGAATGCCCCATTGTACGGGATGATCCAAAACGGCACTCGAGAAGGTATACAGGAGCGTCCAATTCGAGGCGCGCTTAGTGGGGCGTGGTGGCGTCGTCCCCATACGCATAATAGGCGCTCCACGTCTGGGCGGTGGCGTCAACGACGATTTTGATGGTGACACGGAATCCGCTGGCCTGTGCGCATGCGGATTCAATATCAAAATCGCTGCCCGCATATGCGTTGCCACAGTCCACCATGCCCAGATGGGTGGTCGTAATCCCATTATACGTGCCATCTGCTCCGCCGAGGATGCCGCCACCCATCAGGCAGAACGTGTCCTGCACGAATTTCCAACCTGCGTTAAAGGTAGTTCCTTGCCACCCCGTGCCGCCGCGTTCGGCAGGAATGAGGACCATTAAGTCGGGTATGGTGAACTCCATCGTAAGCGATTGTCCCGAGATCCAGGCATTTGGAAAGAAAATATACGGGCCGCCGCCATCGAGCAATAGATGGCCATCGGTCCAGGTCACATTGCCCCAGCCTTCATATCCCGTGGTGACGCCATCAGGCAGTGTCACGCCGCCATCGTCAAAATTCATATATGCTGTCCCCGCACTTGCGGCGCCGGCCAGCAACAAACATGACAATAACAGTGTTAAGCTTTTCATCTTCATGCTCTTATCCTCCGACTTGGGTTAGATGCCATTTTTCAAAACCATGTAAATGAGATCAGCTCCACTTCAATGTTCCGTCTTTTACACAAATATCTTGAACACAAGCTATTTGCAGGCGTTGTGGAATTTCCCCACCATGAGCAATTCACTGCGTTCTACACAATAGAATTCGCTTTCCGTCTCTCTCCCCTGTTCATCATGCCGTCAATCCTCTTGGATTCATCCAGGCAACACCTCCTTTCCGTAAGAAGCTTTTTGAGCCATCAACAATGTATCCCCTCAGCCCCACCCGCCCATAAAGGGATACAAGTTCGCATCGCGGCAAGCGCCGGAGGGTTTGTATCCATTCGTGAAGATAGGCACTTTGGAATTGAACCGGACATACTCCACGTGGCCGTCCATATACAGCACGTTGGAACCGCCTGGCACATGATTAAACCGTCCAATAGGCACATCGCCCGCGCCTTGGAAGAAATTTCCGGTGCCGTCGTAGCCCGTGCCGCCGCCACAGAAGGCATCCCACATGACAAACAGAGAACTCTGCCCCGCGCTGGACGACGCGGGATTGTTGATGTCCGTAATAAAGAAACGTTCGACTCCTTCGCGCAACCGGTGATACTGCGAAGGGAGCGGGCTTCCATCGTCATCCACATACACGGCGGGCATGCCATGGCCGCCCTTGGCTTCTGGCACCGTCATATCCGAACCCAGGTCATCGCGCCCTTGGTTGTCCCAAGCGACAATGATCCAGTCCGCGGGGCACCCCATGGCTTCCGTCGTTTTGGCATTCCAAAAACCGGGGGATTCCACATTTCCATAGGTGTCTAGCGGTTTGAACCAGGTCCAAGACAAGAAAATATGCGTCGTGGCGACAATTTGCGACGCGGTTTCTAGGGCATAGGGCGTGTAGCAATACGATACGGGCATGCTGAGCAATGCCCCGAGGCAAGGCCTGGAGGAATCCCCCAGAGCGGCCACTTCGGCTACCTGCCCGGCATAGTCTTCATCCACCCCAATGGTCACCTTCGCGGAGGTGTACTCGAAAGGCGTTCTCGAATCGGATGGGCAAACAGCGATGTTCACGTCCGACCAGTAATCGGGGTACAACGCAAACGAGTCAAATCCCATCGCCGTCGTGAGTCCGTTGATCGAAAACCGCTGCTTCGCGGGCCAAGCGGCCCCCTTGGTTTCATTGGCATACATCTTGAAGATAATGCCAAATTGCTTGAGGTTGCTGGCGCACGATGCGCGGCGCGCGGCTTCCCGGGCGCGCGCCAGAGCTGGCAACAAGATCGCCGCCAAAATCGCGATAATGGCAATCACCACCAGCAATTCTATCAATGTGAATCCCCGCCTAAACTGCTTCATCATCTATTCCCTCCTCATCAAAGGCCATCGAATTCCCAAAATTCCGCTCTACCCAATTCCCCGACGCAAAGAAAGGTAACAATTAGCGCTAACAAATGTCAGTATATAACGTGATCGATCACGTGTCAAGATCTTTTTTTGCACGCAAATGATAGGCTCTGTTTTTTTTGCGAAGTCCTCCGCTTTCCGCCCAGCATTTTGGTGCGGACAAAGCTGTAACATATTATAAAACAATGGTATACATACCAACGCCTCATGCGCTTCCAAAATCCTCACAATTGACAAATACGTCTGATTTTTTGAATGCTCTATTTTGCACACTTAAAAATATCGGAAAAATGAGGGCTTTGATTTATCAAGACATTTCCTCAGGTAACACAATATGGGCCATTCACGGGAAATTGTTAGAATATGTAAAATTGATGATCCGCCCTGCAGCAAAAAGGCAAGATTTGACTCTAGGCAAATACAAACAAAATAGGGCAATATTTTGGCCGACTGAAGCAATGGCCTTTTTTTTAGGCATGATTTACAAGATGCAAGATTGGACAAGATCGCAACGATTCTTTATAAAGCCAGCCAAACCTGCTTCAGTTGCCAAAGTGCTATAAAAAATCTTGTTCATCTTTCCCGTTTGCTGCGGTATGCCATGAATTCGCATCCATTCGCGGTTTAGGAATCAGCCCACTATTTTTGCTCCTGATGGCTAAAGTGACGAAGTTTTTTATTGCAGGTATGTCGCGCTTTTAACGGTTGCATTCTTTGCGGCTTCGCGGCTTTGCGTGAAATAGATGAGTAAGGTTAGCGCGCTGTACTATCAACAGAAATCACACTCGATTTATACGCACGCAAAGCCGCGAAGAACGCAAAGGTAAACGAGAATAAACAGTGTTATGTCGTTACATTGGATTATGGGCAACGCTCACGTCAAGAAGCTTTTTTTAAACCACGGGGACACGGGGAAAAATGGGGAACGAAGGGCGTTCAGGAAACAAATGCCCAAGAAACAGGGCTTAACACTCTGAGTAAGCTCTATTAACAGCTATAATACTGAATGCCATGGGACACGGTATGCGTTCCCCGTGTTTCCTCGTGTCCCCGTGGTTTAAAAAAGCAATATACCGCTCCCATTCACGAGAAAGCTCGCTCCATATGGCCAGTTTAGCTCTAGCTGGCTTTAGCCCACTGTTATTGATAAACACTAGCAGCCATGTATAGCTACTATGGAGCACTATACAACGAGAACGATCACGTGTCAAGCCTTTTTACACGAAATCCCATCTACGTTAATTGTTTTTACTCGAAACTAGCTACATATCTTCTCGCTCATTAACCTATTGCAGCGCATATAGATACGCATATGAAGCCGAAAATGGCCATTTCTCTTTTTAACCTAGGGCCTGCCGTGCCTTTCGCTTCTATACTTGAATACCGCATGCAGCTCAGCAACCCCTTTTTACAACTAACAGAATATACCTACAACTAACATTAGTTGACAAATCTATCCAAACCCGCTAGAATAGAAGGAGGATAGGGAACTCTAAAAACTGAATATGTGAGGAAAGTGAATGCTTGCTGAAGATCGCCGAAAGCAGATATTAAATTGGATCATGGAAGAAGGCAGTGTCCGCCTCGAAGAATGCAGCAAACGCCTGAATACTTCCGTAATGACCGTACGCCGCGACCTTGACCTTCTCCAGGAGGAGGGCGGCATAAAGAGGGTGCGCGGAGGCGCCATCCGGGAAAAGGACGTCATCGCGCCAACGGTGCAATTCGACCGGAGGGAAACGTTCCAGCATGGCGCAAAGACCGCCATCGCGCATTATGCGGCGAAGACATTCATCGAGGAGGGCGACATTATCGCCATGGAGGGGGGAACCACCGTTTCCGAAATGTCCCGCCATTTCTCTACTCCGGGCATCACGGTGTTGACCAATGGCCTCACCATCGTCAACCGGGCCTCGGCTCAATTGGGCAGTATCACGGTTTTTTGTTGCGGAGGCATGCTTCGCGCGAACACGATGACATTCGTAGGCCCCCAAGCCGAGGGCTTCTTCGACCATATGCGCGCCAATAAATGTTTTGTAAGCGGAACGGGATTGACACTCGAAGACGGCCTTGCCGAGATCGATTTCCTCGAGACGGGCATTAAGCGGGCCATTGCAAAATGCGCACAGACACGCATTTTGCTCGTGGATTCGAGTAAATTCGGCGTGCGTTCGCTCAGCCCCGTCCTGCCCGTAAATGGATTCAACATTCTAGTAACGGATGAAAATGCCCCGCAGCCCATGCTCGATGCATTCCGAGACGCAGGCATTGATGTGCATATTGTAAATACGGGGCTGTAATATCTTCCAATAAAGATGCACGCCCATACGGCTGGCTCATCTCGATTGGTTCTGGTAAATGCCCGTCCATACCGGAAATCTCGTACGAGACAAATCAAACACTTGCGTCTTCAAATAAAGCGAACAACAACACACCTCCCGAAAAAGGCCGGATGGCCAAAAGCCTGCTGCCTTGTCCCGGTTGTTTTCGAGCAAACGCTTGGGCTTCACCGCGAAGTGTTTCGCCTCAACTTGCCCATAAAACAGAGCCGCGCCGCCATTTGCGCACATTCCCCACGAAAAAACCTCCTGAAGAGGCCACGCGGAAGAATCGCAGGAGGCCTCATCCAGAAGGTTTTATCTCAACATGTTTTGGTTTTTTTACTATACAGTGCAGGCTTCAAACAGCCATCACCGCTTCACGCATACTGCATTTAGTCTTGGAAGAACGGCACGCACAGCGCAGGCACATCGCTCGCGGAGCCGAGTGAAATCACGAGGTCAATGGTCGAACCGGAATCAACGCTCGAACCCGCATCAAGGCTCTGCGAAATGAGCTGGCCAGAAGGCACGGTGTCGCTGTGTTCATAAGTGATGTTGCCGATGGTCAAACCGGCGTCAGTAGCGGCGGCGACAGCGGCTTCTTCCGTCATGCCTGACAGATCCGTAACCGTGACTTGGCCGAAGCCGGGAGCCGTTCCGAAATTAGGCACTGCATCGCCTTCGATGATCACATCATCCACACGAAGCAACGCGCCCCAGGACTGGATGCCCCAACTCAAGTCATCACCCGTCAAATCGACAGCCGTAAATTGATAAAGCAGCGTCCAGTTGGTGGCGCGCTGGGTTGGGGTGGTCGCGTTGTCACCATATGCATAATATGTGGTCCATGTATCGGCATCAGCATCCACTACAACCTTGATGGTTACACGGAAGCCTGTGGTCAGCGCGCAAGCGCCTTCAATGTCGAAATCATTACCAGCGTAAGTATTGGACCAATCCACCATACCTAAATGGGTTGTAGTGATCCCATTATAAGAGCCGTTAGGTCCACCGAGGATGCCACCGCCCATTTTGCACAACGTGCCGCCGGCTTTCCATCCAGCATTAAAGGTGCCTTCCTGCCAACCCGTGCCGCCACGTTCGGCTGGAATACCCGCCAGCAAATCAGGAATCGTGAATTCCATCGTCACGGACTGCCCAGAAATCCAAGTTGAAGGGAAGTTCATGTATGGGCCGCCGCCGCTAAGCACAAGAGCGCCATCCGCATATGCGGGATCGCCCCATCCGCCAGTGCCTGTAGTAATGCCATCCGGCAGCGTCGCGCCACCGTCATCAAAATTGAGATACACCGTTCCCGCGCTTGCGGCGCCCGCCGCCAACACACAAGCCAATACCAAACTCACCATCTTGCTTCTCATTGAAAATCCTCCACATCTCTGTTTCCAAAACCCACTTTTACTTGGTTATTATGACAAACGCCTTATATAAGGACGCTCTGCCCAGAAATAGCCTATTTCCCCTTGGGTTCCGACACCGTGCAGATGCCCACCCCCACCCGGTCAGCGAAAAATGCCCTACTTCTAGAAAAGATCCTGCTCATTGAGCCACACAATCCGCATGTATCCCTGCCGGTTCGTGTTTTTAAAACGAAAGTCAAATAGATACCGCCCGTTTTGCCCGTGACTGCCTATTTAGCTCAAGCGCCATTCGTTTAGACCCGGCGCGCCTTCACCCTAGTAGATAATTCGGCGGCATAGCTAAAACCAATAAAACTGCACTGGATACGATTAACAACCAAATCATATACCGTGATCGATCACGTGTCAAGAAGTTTTTTTTCCTTCTTTCATGGCGGTACAATCCTCCGTTATTGATTCGCCCGGAGCGGTTTTTATAGTGTTTTATGCCATAACACTATACAAATAAAGCACTTAATGCCTACAATCGCCCGGCGATATGACAAGTAAGCCCTTGTATATTGAGAAAAAGCTCCCCGAGATAAATTGCCCTATCGAAAGGCTAGCGAGACCGATCACGCACAGAGCGATGCCTGTTCCCGAAATGGCCATACACCTAAATAGAGCAAATGCAGATGATAGAAACGTTCTCTTGCTCGAGCTTATCGAAGTAAAAAAGCGGAATAGCGGCAGCCACATGAAAAGGCCAGTCCCGCGAGCACTATAGGCTCTCAGGACTGGCTTGGATGCGAATCAGGCTTATTGCTGTACGAGGGTCGATAGCTTGAGAATAGGCAGGAAAAGCGCAATAACAATACTGCCCACCACGATGCCCATGAGCATAATCAAGATAGGTTCGATTAAGCTTGTTAGGCCGTCAATGGCCGCTTTCACTTCGGAATCATAGAAATCGGAAATCTTGCTGAGCATTTGTTCGAGGGCGCCAGTCTTTTCGCCAACGCCAATCATGCGGGTCACAATGGAAGGGAATTCACCGCTACGGGCGAGCGGATCAGCGAGCGTTTCACCCTTTCGCACGCAGTCGCTCGCACCGCGCACCACCCGAGCGAAGACCTCATTGCCAGAAGTGCGTTCTGCGATTTCAAGGGCGGCGAGGATGGCCACGCCGCTGCGGGTCAGGGTGCTGAGGGTGCGGGTAAAGCGGCTGATGGCCACTTTACGCAATAATTTTCCAAATACCGGGAGCCGAAGCTTGATCGCATCCAGATTATACCGCCCGGTTTCAGTGCGCCCGTAGAGCCGGATAGCAAACACAATAGCGATACCTGCGGCGGCGACAACAAACGCATACAAACTGCGGAGCACATCGCTGACCAAGATCAGCATCTGGGTGGGCAAGGGCAGCGCTTGGCCAAAACCTGCGTATATTTCGCCAAACTGCGGCACAACGAACATAATAAGGCCTGCGGCGATGAGGATGATCATCGAGAACGCAACAACCGGGTAAGTCATGGCGGACTTAATCCGGCGTTTCAGTTCTTCCATAGACTCCATGTAATCCGCCAATTGAAGCAGGATGCCATCCAGATTGCCGCTTATCTCGCCGGAGCGCACCATGCTGACATACAAATCACTGAATATGCGCGGATGTTTACGCAGGGATTCCGAAAAGGATTCGCCGCCCTCCACATCCTGGGCGATTTGTTCCATGACGCTGCCGAAGCGCCGGTCTTCGGTTTGCTCGGAGAGGATGTCCAAGCCCTGCAGCAGAGGCAAGCCCGCATTCACAATGGTCGAAAGCTGGCGCGTGAACACCAGTATCTCCGTGGATTTGACTTTCGGGCCCCGCCTCGAACGGGTCCTTGCGCCTTTCACTTCCACCTTTTCGGGAACGAGTCCCCGGGTTTGGAGGGTGCGCATGAGCGACTGCCGGTTTTCGGCGCTCATGCTGCCGGTTTGCTTTTTACCATCTCGTGTTCGCGCGACATAGGTAAATTCTGGCATCGTGTACACTCCCTAATGCTTCCGCCATGATTCTATCAAATTATACACTCTATCCCCAATGGCAGCGCATGTCCCGTATAGGAAGTGTAGAATGAGCCTTTATGTCATTACAAGCGCCAGCTTTTCTTCCGAAACCGCCGGACAGGGAGTGGGACAGGAACAATCTCATGAATCACGCATATTACCGCCACCTTTGCCCATGTACGCTTAGGCGTTAATCCATCCATCACGTTCTTTATGCCTTGAACGCCCCGGAGGTGACGCCTTCGACAAACGGCCTCGTCGCGTAGGCAAAAAGAATAAGCAGCGGGACGCTCGATAGCACATAAGCGGCAAATAAGGTGCCATAGTTGGCGGCGGCGGCGGAATTCGCCATGACATATAGGCCGGAAGCGATGACGTGATACTGCTCATCCGTATTCACGATGAAAGGCCAGAGAAAATTATTCCAGGTGCCGATGACGCTCATAATCATGACGACGGCAAAAACGGGCTTGGACAAGGGAAGGACAATATGGACATACAGGCGCGCATGCCCCGCGCCGTCTATCCTCGCGGATTCGAACAGCTCCTCGGGAAGGCCGTCGAAAAAGCTCTTGAACACGAATGTGGCGAACACCTGCCCTCCTGCGATATAAGGCAGGATGAGGCCCGCGTAGCTATTAAGCAAGCCCAGTTGCTTCGCCAGCAGGAAGGAGGGAACCAGCGTGAGCACGCCAGGGAACATCATGGTGGCGATAATATAAAAAAAGACGGCATGCCCCCCGGGAAATCGATAACGCGCTAATACGTACGCTGATAGAGAACCCAGCAGCGCCACTCCGCAAGCAGTCACGCTGCATACGAAAAAAGAATTGAGCAGGTAGAACTTGAGGGCTTTCCATGCCAGCAAGTAATTCTTCGCCGCCATCCGCGTGTACCCCATAAGGGACTCACGCGGCGATTCATAATAGTTCATAGTCCCATCCTGGCTTGCTGACATCCCGCCCTTGTTTAACAGCATATCGCCCGCCGAGCGCACCATGCCTTTTATGGCGTTTGGCGCACCGAAAAAGGACCGGTACATCTCCATGTTGGTGCGGAACGAGTTGTTGGCCACGAAAAAAAACGGCACTAGCGCCAAGAAGGCAAAAGAACCCACAAATAGATGCAGCGCCAGTTCACGCTGTACGCTTCGCTTCATGACTGCTGCTCCTTGAGCTGTTCCGCTGACTTGATATACCGGAAATTCAGAATAGTGAGGCCCAGGATAAGCACGAACAGGCACACCCCGATGGCGCAGGCATAGCCCATGCGCTGGAAGCTAAAGGCGTTGTAATACATCCAAAGGCCAGGGACCATCGTTTTGAAGCCAGGCCCGCCCCGGGACAAAATAAACACCCCCTCGAATGTCTGAATGCCGCCAATGATGGTGAGAATGAGGATCAGCTTAATCTGGCTCATCACCATCGGCATGTCTATCAAGAAGAATTTCCGAATGCCCGTACACCCTTCCAATCGGGCCGCCTCATTGACGCTGTCGGGTATGCTCGATAGGCCTGCGTAGTAAATCAACACTTCGAACCCGCCTATGAATGGAAAGCCCACGAACGCCAGCGCCATCAACGCGGTGGAAGGATTGCTCAGCCATCCCGTGGCCAGATTCCCGAGGCCGAGGCTCCGCAAGGTTTCATTGACCAAGCCCCTGTCGGCGTACACCATGCCGCTCCATATGAGCTGCACCGCCACGCCAGGCACGACAATGGGCACAAGAAAGATAATGCGATAGAAATACCGGGAGCGATCGCTGGTAAAAGAATGGATGCCTTTCGCTACGAACAACGGCAGCGTAAGGCGGACGCATACCGCGAAAACCGTCAAAAAAAACATATTGAACAACGCTGGGTAGGAAACGGGATCACTCATGAGAAATTCCGTATAATTGCTGAGTCCCACGAACCGGGAAGGCGAACCCACTTCAAACTCATATAGTGACTTTGTGAATGCCCACAACACGGGCAGATACACAAACAAAGTAAGCAAGGCCAATGGCACAAGCAAAATCCCATAACAACTCAGCATGAACCGAAGGCTATGGTTAGGATGTTCCGGTTGTTTAGTCTTCATCTGGAAGTCCAATGGCCTGCGCCCGCATCGGAGCCAGCGCATCCCATGATTGCTGCAGCCGATCCATGTCAACGCCTTTACGTTGCATGACATTTTTCACGGCCGCATCCATGTTTTTATCTTGCCAAACCAGGAGTTCATCCAGGCTCATGCCGCCCATGAGATACAGCTCAAGGGCCCGGCGCTGGACTTCACCAAACCGCAGATCAAACGTATAGGTGAATTTCGTCGTGGTGTATTCCCGCTTGAGTATCTCTTCAAACGGCTTTAGCGGCTCCAATACGGGCACGCCCACGATGTTCGGAATGAAGCAACTATACTCGTTCACCACCTCCTCACAATTCTCGGGCAAGGTCAAAAACTGTAGAAAGGCGATGGTGCGCTGTAATTTCACGGAAGTGTCCGGGTCGCCCGTATCGTTATACGCGCTATTCGTCACTTCAAATTGCGTGGCCGAACCGCCGATCACGCACATGGGCGAGGGCGTTTCGGGCGCTAAAGGCGATGTTTTCTTCGTAAACGGAGGAAGATAGAAAACACCCCAGTCAAAGTCTATTTCCGGATCTGCCGTAAGCGGATACGTGAGGCAGCTATTATTCCAAATCATCGCCCCATTGCCGGTGACGAATTCCCGCACCACGTCCGAAGTCGTCATGTTATCGCTCGAAAACTTCTTGAGCTCCTTCATGATCCGCCACACTTCGGCATATCTCGGATCCCGGCTCGTAAAGAATCCTTTCTGATATAAGAATGCGATCTCATCCCAATCGAGATATCCTTGCAAATACGGCTCCCGTATCGGATCCTTGAACAGATCAATTCCAGGCAAAATGTCGTGATACATTTGGTCGATGAACAAATCCACCGCCCAATCATTGAACCAATCCAGATGCATGATCAGGGGAAGTCGGCCCGTTTTTTGGATGCGCTCGAGGATATCCATGAATTCTTCCCAGGTCCGCGGGACATCCACGCCTGCTTCCCGGAAAATATCTTTGTTATAAAAGATCCCCGTTTCGACCATGTCCAAACTAATGCAATAGGTTTTTCCGTCTGGCCCCGCCTTGCCCCGGCTGATCGCCTGGTATTGGAACATGTCCCACCACTGGTTATAACCCGGCGCAGCCGGATCTCCTTTCTCATGGACAAATGGATTGGGCTCTTCGAGGAATTTATCTAAAGGCACATACCAGCCTTTCTGCACGTCCACCCACACATCCTCGACATTAACGAAAATGATATCTGGAGCAAGGCCGCTGCTGAGCTGGGTGACCAAGTATTCCCGAATCATCACGGGCACGTTTACAATTTCGACATGCGTGTCAGGATATTTTTCCTCGAAGGCTTGGATCACTTTGTTCATGCCTTCGAGCGGTTTGCCCAATCCGAAAGGGATTGTGCCTGGCATATAGAAAGGGCCGACGCTGAAACGGATGGTATACGTGGCATTGGAACGCTGTATGTCTTCCTGCGCGGCGACGGTGTTTGTATCCGCGCTTGGCTCCGGCCAGTACAGCCAGATAGCCCCGCACAAAATGGCCGCCAACGATGTCCATCTGAGTCCCAAACGCCACGGCATACATTTCACTCCATTCCGTACATAAATAAAGAAAAGCCGAAAATGCACAAACAAAAGGTCCAATTCCCCGAATCAAACACATAGCCCTTTGCATGAGAATTCCGCTCTTTTTCAGCAATCATTCCCTGTGCCACTTTTTACGCTTTCACCCATCAGGTGAGAGTGGCGATTCCCGTAGCATGGCCGTCCCGGCAATGTGCATGGGCGGGACGCCCATGCTACGGGGAGCAAAAAAACAACGGCATCAGCATCCTGTCACTTTTGTTTCCCTCTTAATTCGGGAAGAAAAACACACCACGCGTGCTATCCGCCTGCCATTTATTGCTGCTGCAAGGCGCCGCACTCGCACTGGACGGCAAAGAAGCATTCGGAGCGTTAAGAATCACATGAACGCCGTCCGGAGCATCTACTGTAGTAGAAACTACGCCGGACACTGTTTTGGTATGCGATACACGCACCACGCCGTGCGGCGTGGGGAAAGCGCCCCGCGCCCATTCCAAATCCCCAAGATGAGGACTGACGGCCAGCACGCTGCAACCTGGTAAAAGCGGTTGAAATCCTAAAACATGCTCGCTGAGCCATGCCGTCGGACCGCCCGCCCACCCATGGCAAAGGCTATGCCGCAAGCCTTTGTAACAATAATCGCCGAAATCCGCATGAAGGTCATCTTTCCCTTCCTGCACGAGTTCATCAATCCGACCCGCGTTCCGGGTCCAATCCAAGTTAAAATCTTCCCAAAAGGTCGTTGCGCCAAAATCGAGCATTGCGCCCCAAAAACGGCGAATGACATCTAAGCAGCCCGTATAATCCCCTGCCAGCGCGCGCGCCTGCAATACATAATACCCATAGAACGTCGATACGCCCTTCAATGGGTCTGCCGCAAGAATCTCATCGTTTGCCTGTTGCGCGGGAATCATTCCCGCCAGCGCCATTAGCGCCGCGGCTGTCTTGACGCCATAATGGGAGGGCGTGGATTTGAGCCAGCGGCTTGCGGCTGCTTCGCAGCGCGCGGCGGCTGCGGGCTCCTGAAGCGCTTCGCAGAGCTGGCGTCCTGCCTGCATCGCCATCACGAATAATGCGTAAAGACCGGAACGCACGGCGTCCTTGTAGGGCGAAGAAGGCCAATCAAGGAAGCCCTCCGGCAAATTCGCTTCAGTGTAGGTATCCAAAAGCCGCAACAGTTCCAATAGGTAAGGCTTTTGCTCTTCGAGATACGCCTTGTTGCCATGGTAGAGATACCAGTCGCGATGGCAAATGATCCACCACAATGAATAAGAGAAGATGCCATTCATGAAGTGGGGCAGCGGCGCTTCGTCGCGGGCGAAATCCAAGCTGCGCGGCAGCACGTCCACTTCCCCAAACACCGAGCTGATGACCATGGTTTCCGGATTCAGATCACCCACCCACACCAATTGATCCCGCTTAACGCCGTCCCAAACATATCCCTGCATATTGAGCTGGACGGTATACGCGCCCGCCCGCCAGATCCGATTCAAGCGTTCATCACTGCATTCAAACGCACCTTTGTATTCAAGATCGCGATACAGAAGCACCGCGCGGACAGCTAATATCTCGACCCAAGAGCCTTCATCCAATGTGTCAATACGCACAAATCGAAAACCCGTGTTTCCAATCTCCGCCGTTCCGGCCCAAGGCACATGCAGTATCGTGTCATGTATGGCGTGGTCCATATTTGGCCCGCCCATGGCTTCGCTCACTGACTCGCCAAACCGGATACGCAGGCGCATAGCCTGGTTTTCCCGAGTCCTATGGGCTATGATTTGGACACCGCCGAATAGCTCGCGGCCAAAATCCAAGAGCAGGCCGGAAGCGCTCCCGTTATGGCGCAGAATGCATCCATCGCTTCGCTGCACGGTCGACTGGCGCATGGTAGTTTTCAACAGGCTTTCCATCCGCTCTGGGGCAGAAGCCCCATCGGAATGCCAGACGACACGTTCCGGCCTTACATACATTCTCACCCTGGGATCAAGCTCGCTATTTTGAATCGCTAACATGTAACCTTCCATTTCATCAAAGGAGCGTTACGCATACGTACATGCTTTAATTGCTTGCACCAATGCGTCCAACTGTTCTTCCGTAGCCGCGTAATCAATATCATGCGACGATATAATCAGCCCCCCATCCGCGCGCGCCTTATCAAACAAATCAAACACATGCCGCCGTATCTCCTCGGGCGTCATGAGATGAATCGTGCCGGTATCCAGGCCGCCATAGACGCCCATCCGCCCCTGATACTGCTCCTTGAACGCCCGCAGATCTTGCAGGCCGGGTTGCAGCGGGTTCAGCATGCGCACGCCCAATTCATCCGCGAACACGCTCCATATGCTGTCGACCTTGCCATCGGTGTGAAAGAATACAGGCTTGCCATGGGCATGCCCCACATCAATGACCTTTTTCCAGCATGGCAGGATCAGGTCGCGGAGCAGCTCCATCGAGACGAGGAGGCCGCCATTATATGCCACGTCATCCTGCACATAGAGCGCCGTAATGTCACGCTGGCACACCTGCTCCGCCACCGCCGCCATCACGCCCGCGATGCGCCCAAGAAACGCCTTCACTTCTTCCGGATACATGAGCATATCCATATAAAAGTTTTCCTGCCGGCGCATCATTTCCACCGTGGTCAGCACATTGGGTGAATTCACGATGATCGCACATTCTGGATTGTTCTTGAGGTCGGCATCCAGGTGTTCATACAAAACGGGATCATATGGATCCGGCATAGGGATATCTTTGGCTTCACGCCAATCCTCGAACAATTCCCTGGTCATCCACCACGTGCCGTTTTGTTCCCGATGTTCGCCCGACGGGAACGCGGGATAGCAATGGTAACTCTCAATCACATCCGCGCCGTAGTGGCCAATTCGAAAATCACTCCCATATTTGGCGTCCAATTCCGCCATGCGCCGACGGTCCATCCAAAAATTGAACGGAACACGGTCCGGCTTCTCGAATCGTATCGCACGCTCCACTCGCTCGCGAGATGTCATGCCGTTCGCCTTACTCATGCATTACCTCTCCATGGCTCTTTACGATAAGGAACATCATTCACCATCTTTTGGGAGCGGCTGCCGCATCATTTTGATCCGATCATACCGGTAATCAAATATGCCATCCTTATTCATGCCGCCCCGCTGCGTCGCATAAAACAAATACAGCCAAGGCTTGCCTTCCTTCGTGGTGGCCAGCGCCTGCGGCACATGGCATGCCGCGGAGTCGGGATCCGGCGCGATGAATCCTATAATGTCCCACGTAAGGCCGTCTTTTGAAACCGCCTCACATAAAGCGCGGCTGGTCCATCCGGCATTCGCATCATTGTTTTTAGGTGGATACCCGGACGGGTCGGCGAACGCGTAATACCGCCCCCCGGCCTTAACCACTTCCGGATTTGGCCAATTCTCGATGAGCGGTTTCTGCAAATCGCTTACAATTTTGAATCCGCCTTTGGCGGCGAAATCCCCCGCGTTTTCCGCATACCCCATGCATAAGCCTTTGGTGGGATGCCAATAATCAAACCAAAGCCGCCATTTACCCTGCTCCCACATCAGGCTCGGACGATGAAAATCGCCAAGCCATCCTTCATCCGATTCCGGTTTCTGTGCTTCCACCGGCTCAATCAGCAGCGGCTGCTCTGTTTTGGTCCAATGGATGCCATCATCCGACTCCGCGCCCATCACGCATAGCATCATTTTATTGGGATGGCCCTTGATTTCCTCCGTAAATGGCTTGCTCGTCGAGCTGAACGCCATATAATAGCGCCCGTCTTTATACACCACTGAAGGATCGCCATTGTGCCATTCATCGTAGTATTTATTGTCCGCATAAATCACGGGCATCCATAGCTTAGGATCCATGTTGGCGTCCCAGCTCCCGCCGTCGGAATAAATCTCCCAATCCGCCAGATTCTTGGAGCGGGCCAGATAGATGGCGTCACAACCCGGAAATTTCGGATTGGTGCTCTCCGCCGACCAGCCGAAGAACCACATCTTGTACGGATATTCCTCGCCGGGAAACTCGCGTACACACGGCTGGTACATGTTATCAAAATTCCAGATCAGCGGTTTCTCGATGCGCTCCCAAGCATTGTTGCTTTGGATGGGCCGCAGTTCGTCCGACGCGCCCGTGTAAAAGGCTGCTAAAGAGATGAGAAACGTAATACATCCCAAACGCATGGGTAATCTCCTTTCAAATGAATTTCCCAATGAATCCTAATTCTTGATGCGGGTAGCGCCCGCATACATCAATACGCACAGCATCACCGCCAAACCGGGCAAAGCGGCCAATGGAGCCGCATACGCGACGTAGATGGTCAGTTCGAATAGGGCAGGTTCATTATTTTCGTCTAGGTATTCACACCGGTACGTTCCAGCATCCGAAAGGCCAACCGGGTTAATCTGCAAAGTGCGGGAATCCGCTCCCACGAAACGTTCCGCCGCTAGTTCCTCGCCGTCTTTCGTCCACGTATAGGTGCTGTCCGCCGCCACTGGCCCTGGCACGCACAAACTCGCCACATCGCCAGGACGGAAGCTGCGCCCATCCGCGGAGCAATCATCCACCATCCGCTTCATATAGCGGATGCGGTTATAGCGCCAGTCGTATGGGTCGCCGCCAATCTGGCAGGCATAAAACACCACCAGCCAGGTATAGCCGTTTTCCGTGATCACCGTAGCTTCTGGCACTTGGTCCGCAGGGCTATCGGAATCAGGAGGAATGTAGCCAGTGATGGTCCAGTTAAGCCCATCATCCGATTCCGCCTCGACGATTTGGCGGCTGGGCCAGCCGCTGCCATACCCAGTGGCGTCCGAAAAACTGTAATATTTGCAGCCCGCTTTTACCACGGATGGATTAGGCCATTGCTTGAGCAGCGGATTATCGCCTGCGAAAAGCACCTGGAATTTGCCTTCCGTGAATTGGGCTTCCGGCGTTTCCGCATACCCCATGGACACGCCGCCATCGGCCGCAAGCCAGTAATCAAACCATAAGCGCCAATAGCCGTTTTCAAGCATCAATGAAGGGCGGTGGAACATGCCCCAGCGGGTTGCATCGCTTTCGGACGCGCCCCCGGAAATTTCTGGACCATAAACCAGAAGCGGCGCGCTGGTGCGCTGCCAATAAATGCCATCCGCCGAAGTAGCGCCCATCACGCAATAGATATAGCCATCATTGTTGCGGCCCGTGGCTGAATACGCCATGTAATACAAGCCGTCATGGTACACAACGGAAGGATCGCCATTGTGCCACTCATCATACGGCTTCTCGTCGGCTGCGATCACAGGAACCCATTTGGAGGGATCCATCGTGCTGTCCCACGTATTCGAGCCGCTATAGACTTCCCAATTATCCATATCCGCCGAACGCGCATGAAAAATGGCGTCGCACCCGCTATACCCCGGATTGCAATCCGCCGCCGCCCAACCGAAAAACCACATCTTGTACGGATAATTTGGATCATTCGTTTGCAGCACTTTGGGGTGGTACATGTTTCCAAAGCCAGAAAGGACATTGCGCGATTCGTCGATCTCGTACAGACTGCGCCGGTCATTAAAACGCCCGCCTGGCCACTGCATCGGGTCATATGCAGCATCGAGCGCTCCCCACTCCGAATCCGCCGGATACTCTGGTATGCCCGGCGTCGTGGAGAGCTCGATGCGGTCCACGCACGTGACGGCGTCTTTCCACGCATCCCCCATGTTCGAAGCGTCATATTCCCAGGGTGTTTCAATTCGAAGCTGGATGATCTGCCCCGCCCATGCATCGAATAGATCGCCGGAAGCAAGCATATCGAGCAACACTGGCTGCCGCCCCGCGATAGGCTTAACCTGGAACGTGCGCGCCCCCACGCCGCCATTCGTGCCGCCCGCCGTCTGCATCCACCAAACCAGGCACGTGACGGGCGCGGTCGTAGGCGCATTGCGAATCTCGATGTCCAGCGCTAAGTAACGATAATCCGCGCTGTTAAAACTAATGCCCGAACGCACGGCCCCCGGCGCGCCGGACAACTGGGACGCCGGATAAGTGATTTGCATGGCCCCATCCACCGCCTCAGCCGAAGCCACCGTGCCAAAGCCTTCCCACCCGTCCAGGCCAGATTCAAAATCCCAGCGTTGCGCGTGGCCCGCCGTGCAACACATCATGCACAGTAGAATAAGTCCATATAATGGGAGTGATGCGAGCGAGGCGAATCGCTTCTCGGGCTTGAACAACACACATTTCACGAGTTACACCTCCTTTGCTGGTTTCTAGAGCGGTTTGCGCGAATTCACCTCGCCACCTATCACCAAGGGATATGCGATGAAAATCCACACGCCCAAAGCGGCAGCAAGCTGCCGCACTGCAAAACTCAGGTTTTCCGTCTGATGGCTTGCCTGCTCCACTCTTGGGCGGATACGTTTTCTAGCATGCTTTCTTGTTGAAGAGGGCCGCCAGCCGGCCAGCCGGCGGCCCTCGATGGATGCTAACGTGATTTTTGTGCAGTTAACTTGGCTAATGCCGTTCCGTTTAGCTCCGGATTCGCCGTGCAGCCGCCGCTGCCATCACGCCCGCTAATACGGATAGTCCCAGCAAGCCTGCCACAGGCAATCCCTCTCCGCCGCCTGGATATGACAGTGGATCATTCGGGTCCGTGCCAGCAGCCACTTCCGCCCCATCGTTGTAAGTATCATCATCGGAGTCCGCGTCATTCGGGTCCGTGCCCGTATCGGACACGCTCACATACACGCCCGTATCCGTCTCGACGGAGTCCGCGAGGCCATCGCCGTCCGTATCAACCACCTCTTCCACGCCTTGCGAACCTGCAAACCCTGGCGTGCCCGTGCTATTCAATGTCGCGGCAGGCGAAGTGGCCAGCAGGCGGAAATCTAGGTTCAGCGGATCGACATACAAGGGATTGGCGCCATCGCGGTCGTCCACCGAGTGCGCGCCCATGGCGAAGCCCTGGTCCGCCAGATTATTCGGGGCTTTGCTGTAGAAATTGTAGTCTTCGTTTAGTGTGCCGACATGGTTGTCAACGACAGCGTAAGCCACACTGGAAATATTAAAAAAGATGGTGTCCGTAATCGTTACGGAATCGAAATCCCGCATGAAAATAATCGCCGCGCCAGTATTGGTGTTGCTGGCATCGCCCTCGCCACCGATAAGATCGCAATTGTCGATGGTCATATGGAATGGGTTGTTATGCGACGCTTGAATCGGGATCAGATTATTTGCGCTGCTCGAAAAATCGGTGATGACGCTGTTGGACAGGTTCAAATACACATCACCCCAGTCCGCGTTGTTATCGCAGTTGATGGCGCAGCCCGCTTCGCCCGCGATATAGCAGCTATCCACATTGAGCGTGCCGCTATGCAAGAGCATTGCGCCGCTGGATCCGCCGCGCACCGTGCAGTTGTTCAATGCGAGCGGCCCGCCAAAAAAATGCTCGACGATGTTGTATCCGCCTTCGAGGTAACAGTTATTCAAAGTAGAGGCTACCTGGCTGCGGACCGAATTGAATACGCCGCCGATCAGTTCGCAATTATCGAAGGTGGCCCCGTTCCAGAAGCGGGCGTCCACACATGTGCCCGCGCCGTTCGCCTCGAAACGAATATTGGCTACTTGCAGATTATCGACATTGGCCCCGCCATAGGAAAACACCATCGTCATGCCGAGATCCCATGTCGTTGACTCTGGGGAAGAAGGGCCTTGAATAACAGGCTTCGGATCAAGGCCCGCTTGGCCGCGTAGTGTCAGGTTGTTCTTGGACAACGTGGTTCCGTCAACCACCACCGCCTCGACAAACGCCGCGCTGTTGTCGATGATTTCGATAACATCGTTATCCGTCGCCACCGCTAGCGCCGCATTCACACTGTCATATTGCTCTGCTCCCGGCGAATGCGTCACTTCGAGTGTTGCCGCGGACGCGGCAAGTGGAAGGCATATCCCCATCGCGGCTGCCGCACAGAGAAGGCCCATTCCCCTGTGTACATTACTGATTCTCATCGTTCTTCTCCTCATTGTTCTCTCCTGTTAGACCCACGGATGGTGGAACTGGATAGGAAACCGGAGCCGGCGCACACATGCGCGCCGCCCGTTCTCACCCAATACCGCCATATTCACCCGACCATTGGCTAAATTGAGAACCGACGCACGCCTGGCCTGTCGCTCCTTTTTCAGGCGAATCAAATGGAATGCCCGCACCCTTCGAATACCGCTTGAACTCGACATGCCCATCCATGTAGAGAACGTTCGAACCTCCTGGAAGATGATTGAACAACATGACCGCGCCCTTCCCGTATGTCGCCGCATTCGCATTGTCCTCCCTGGCCCAGGCGTCATACATGGTAACGAGCGTGCTCTGGCCCGTGCCGCCAGAAGCGGGATTGTTGATGTCCGTGATGAAGAACCGCTCGACCCCTTCCTTAAGGCGGCTATAAGAGCTCGGCATGGGATTGCCATCATCATCGATTCCCGCCTTGGCGGTAGTGTTAGGATATCGCCAGATCCAGTGCGATGTGGCTAAAGATGATGGAATGTCCACTTCACCGTTCTTGTAAAAATAGATCGTGCAGTTCCAACTATCCGGGCCGCCCGCATCTTTGATCTTAGGCTGCCAAACTTGCTCTTTTATACTGGCATTCCAGTCTTCGCCCCAGGCGGCATTCGCCGACAGCACATGAAATACATGGAACAACTGGCTGGAGTTCTTTACGGCATATGGCACATAGACATACGAAATTGGGAAGGAAAGAATAGAATGACGAACCGCCTTGGCCGCATCCGCATCCACGCCATCCTTCAAGCTATTGAGCTGTTCGATGACATCTTCCTCGATCATGGGCCAGTCGCTGCCCAGCCCCCATACGCTCACGAAACCAGGCATGCCTGCCCGCGCATCGGACGGGCAAATCATAATATTCGGATCGTTCCAATAATCCGGATATAACTCGGCGCTGTTCACTCCCCGCCATGTACACCAGCCTGCGATCTTGTAACCTCCGCCGCCGGGGAACAGGCCGTTGTTCTCGCCCGCATACATCTTGCAGATGATGCCCCATTGTTTGAGATTGCTCGAACAGGATGCCCGCCGCGCCGCCTCGCGCGCCCGCGCCAGCGCAGGCAGCAAAATAGCGGCCAGAATCGCTATGATGGTGATCACCACCAGCAGCTCGATTAATGTAAAACCACCTTTCTTTTTGTACGTCATAAAACCATCCTCCTACTTGTGTAGATTCAACCGCCCAATTAATGTGAATAATAAAAACACATGCCTCCTTAGAATGCGTCCAGCAGGCACGACTCGCGCCGCACCAAATGTGGCTCGATAAACTCTTCACGCCCCGGCTCCGCGTCGCCGTCAATTTCCTCGATCAACAGCCGGGCCGCCGCCGCCGCCATTTCGAAACGGCCTATTTCAACCGCCGTAATTCGCGGCTCCGTAAAATCGAATAAATGATCATTTCCATAGACCACCAGCGCGATGTCTTCCGGGCACCTCAGGCCGCGTTCTTTGATGCGCCCCAATACATCTCCGGCGATATCCGAGCGGCCCACGATGATCGCCTCCGGCTTCACGCCGCCATCCAGCACGGCGTCCGCTAGAACCGCCCCCGCATCACCGACAAAATGGCCGGGCACCACCAGGTGGGGATAAATCGGCACTTCCGCCTCCAGATGCGCTTTCCGATACCCCTGATACCGCAACCGGCTGAGAATCGTGTCGCTATCTTCCGGAAGGATCAGCCCGATCCGGCGGTATCCTTTAGCGATCAAGGCATTCGTCAAACGGTAGAGCGTCTGCACATTGTCGACGCATACAGACGTGATGGGCAGCTCGGTCGGGTTGGGGCCCACCATGACCAGCGGCACGTTGGCGTCGAGAATGTGGGAATACCGATCATAACGCGGATTAGGCGTGCAATAGACCACCCCTTCCACGAAATCCAAGGTGTCCGCGCCATGGGGCGGGCCGTCGCCACGGTCGTACTCATACCGCATAAACAACTGGATGTCGTAGCCCCGGGGCTGGGCCACCGACTGGACGCCACACACCAGATCCCCCACGCTCGTCGATTGCATGGAAATCATGCGCCGGTCCTTGATGTTCGGCGGGAAAAACTGGGGCATGGACAATCCCATGATGCAGGTCTTCTTGGTCATCAAGCTTTGCGCGATCCGGTTAGGGCGGTAGCCCAGCTCTTTGACCGCACTGAATACCCGCTGCCGCGTGGCCTCGGTGACGCTGATCGGCAAAGGAGCATTGCTGAGCAGGCGGGATACGGTCGCCCGGCTCACCCCAGCGCGCTTGGCCACATCGTTCATGGTGACGGTTCGATTATCGGTATTTGTCTCGGTCATCTTTCGCAGCCTCACGTTATGAAGCGCATGCAGTACGCGCTTGCGCTACGCGCTTACTGTACGCGCGTTACTTGATAATCTACCACGTTCCACCTATACTGTCAACAAGATTTTTTAGCTCGATTAACGCTATCTCTATACTTATCAAATTGCTCAATTTTTACAGGGGAACCAGACCCTAAAACGCACGGGATTCGTGTAGGGTGGGGCTTGCCCCACCAATTTTGTTTTCAACCATCACATTGTCATTCCCGCGAAAGGGGGTGGCGAGAAAGGTGGCTTTATGATATGGCTGGGCATGCTTTGCGGCATTGACGTTTATCTGAACGGTGGGGCAAGCCCCACCCTACATGAAGTTCGTGAAAATTTGTGTCGTAACTACTTGTTATATATTGCTTTATGTGGAATCATGGCCGCCTGAAACGAGGGAAGGAGTTTTGTATGATACGCAATATCGTTTTGTTGGCCGCCTTGGCGGGAGCAACGTACGGCGCATACACGGAAACGTATCAACTCGCCATCCAGTTCCACGCCCCGCCGCCTTCCGGGGCGCTTGGACGCTGGGCCATCCCGCCCGAATGCCCTGACGGCGCTACAATGCTGGCTTATCAAGATTCCACGGGCGCATACATCGCCGTCCCCGCTGCCCGCTATACGATTCCCAGTGCGGACGCTTCCGCTGATATCCTCACATGGCCCTGGGACGAGATCCCCGAAGCGTGCAGGAACATGCTGCATGTAGTCATTAACAGCCAGGCCCCTATTGACGCTGCCACGGACCCTTCATTGAATACGGACTACAACCGCTTTCTCGTACGCGTCAAGAACCCGGAAACGGATGCATTCATCCTCAAGGAATACCCCAGCTACGTAACCCTGTTGCATGACACCGGTTTCAACATACAGGGCCGCAAGGAATACGTCTATGGCTGGTGGTGCGCGGCTGACATACCCGTGGACGGGACGCTGCGACGGATGGCCACCCCGGACTTCGAGGCGGACCCCACTTATGGCATGGAATCGGCCTTCAACAACGGCCAGGCCCAGCTTGTTTCCCTTGTGGCCCGGAGCGTCGAACGGCCGGAAGCGAAAATCCGCACCGCCTACGAGTTTTGGAAGGGATTCCCCGGCGTGCGGGTCACGCGCGAATACTTCGCCAGCGGCGAAAAACCGTATCCATGGGGCGGCGAAGGCTATTGGCTGGGCGGCTCGAGCTCATCCTTCCCCACCCACAACACCGAGCCGCCATCCGCCTGCTATTACGGCGGCGCATGGCGGGAAAAGGGGCCTTGGCCGGTCATGAAGACCCATTACGGCCTGGTCTATTGGGATAAAGACGGCTTCTGGCTGGCCGCCATCCTCGACCCCGCCACACTGAAAGGGCCGTTCCATGACCCCAGCTTCCGCGTCGATGGCCAGCATCCCATGTCGCCCGCGTGGGTCGAAACCGTCGAGCCTTTTAAGCACGGCACGCTCGCGGCTTACTACATCGCAGGCCGTTCCTGCCGGGAAACTGCAGCAACACAGGTGGAGGCGTTTTATCAATATCTTGCAGCGCCGCCCACAATCGCCGCCTCGCTGTACGAAGAAAGAATAGAGATCACTTCCAAAAAACTGGCGGGAACGGAAACGCCACAGCCTTCCGTTCCTTCTTCTATCCCCGCCGTTTCGCTGGAAAACCAGGGGCTTAGGCTCGATTATGATCCCGCCACAGCCGCCATCACGAGCCTGCATTGGGATGCCGCCGCCCAGCGCCAATTCGGAGAAGACCTCCTCGACGGCCCTCAGCGGCGGATCTATTTCACCGGTGGTTCGCAATGGCCCCGCTCGTTGGATTGGGAAGATACAGATGACCGCTACCTGGCCGCCGACCCATCGGAGGCCGAAATCGAGCGCCCCAGCGATACACGCATGGAGGTCCGGCACGTCCTCCTGCGCGACCCGGAAACGCAGGAAGCCTTCTTCGATTGCAATTGGACCATCGAGTTGGCGGCCCCGGACACATTGAGGCTAACGAGTGTCTACACAGCGCTCCAGCCGTGCCGCCCGCCATATTTGGGCTGGCATTTCGATTTTCCCGAGGACACCTTTCGCTGGTTCCGGCGCGACGATTGGGACCATGACGCCACGCGATGGGACGGCTACCGCATGGGCTTCATGGACCTCCAGCCCATGCGGCCCGCACTCACCGATTACGATATCCTGGCGTTTCCAGCGCAAGACTCGGGTAAACACTTCGCCCTTGATTTCCACTTCCTGCCAGAGACCAATACGGATTCCAAGGCCGTCAACCAGCCCAACCGCCTTTTCGATCATCCCCAGGGGATCCAGAAGGTGGGCATGACGGCCACGCGGACCTTTTGGGAACACCACAACACCATCGGCGACGAATTGAAACCGGGGGAAACGAAGACCTTAGCGGCAGAGGTGCGATTCTTGAAAGCCGCGGATGTTCCTCCGCCCGCCTCAGGCTTCATCCGCATCCGCCTGCCTCACGCGCCGGAACAGGAACGTGTTTTGCAGCATTTCTGGATGCAACATTGTTTCAGCGGCCCGCAGGTCTTCGGCTATAACATCACGGCCTGGTGGCAATCCCTCATTTCGCGCTTCAACGGGAAAGTCAAATGGGCCGACACGCGGGAGCACTTCAAAACCAAGCTTGAATCCTACTCGAACGGAGAGCAGGACAACGGCTTCGGATGGAAAGTGCCCTATGGCGGCCTTTCCTCCACGCCGGGGCGCTTCGGCTGGAATGGCGGCTATATCTTCGAGACCAACGCCCAGATCATCTTGGCGGCGGAACAGTATTATCTCGTGACCGGCGACCGCCCATTCATCGAGGAACAAATCAAGAATATGGAGCGGGCAATTCAGTTCTATCTCACCATGTGCGATAACTCCGGCGTCATTGTCCTGCCCGAAAAATACAACGGCATCGACCAGAACTGTTCGAGCAGCTATTGGGACGGCTGGCAGATCGGACATAAGTCCGCATTCATCCAGATGTACGCCGCAGGCGCGGCGGAGGCCCTGTCACGCATCGAGCGGGCGATGGACCGCAAAGAACAGGTGGACAATTATGCCGCCCAAGCGGAAACACTGAAACAAGCGCTGCTCGAAACCTATTGGCGCGAAGGCGATCTGCAAGACAATCAAGGCGCGCCCATACCCGGTGGGCGGCTGATTTCCTGGATCGCCCAGGATGGCGCGGTGGTGGATGCCGGATTCACCGACATCAACCTCATGGCCATCGCCTTGAATCTGCTACCGAAAGAGCATACGCAAAAGGTGTACGAATGGATCAATCACGATCCCCATGCCTACGCCTGGCGCGACCACATTTCCAGCGAAGAAACGGGGATCATCACCTTCAACACCCTCGACGGGAACTCGACGCGCGTCTATCGGGACGGCAAAGGTCCGAAACGGTATTATGCAGGCCCCTTCAATCCTTTCTGCATTCCACCGGGCATGGAGAACGGCCAGATCCAATACTGGGTGGCGGGCTATGATCTGTACAACCGGGCCCACTCGGCTGAACCGGAAAGCGCCTGGAAAAAGCTTGGCCAATTTCTAGCGCGTTATGGCCGGGGCGATCTCGATGTGGGACACGGCGTGCCCGAATCGCGCCCATTGCCCATGTTCCAGGGAACTAGCCAAATGTCCCCCCTCGACCTGCCCTGCGGCAGCGATCAATCGCTCAGCGAAGACGGGTTGATATATGGATTAGGCGTGCTGTCGGGCATCTTCGGCGTGCAATGCGACTATCGAGGCCTGTATTTGGAGCCTCATATCCCACTCGAGTACGCCGGCGCCACCATCGAAAATCTCCATTACCAAGGGCGGCATTTCACGCTCCGTTTTCACGGCAGCGGCTCGAGCATACAACGCATCGCCGTGAACGGCCAGCCGGGGGATACGGCCCCCTACGTGTTCCCGTTCCAGGAAAGCATGCGGCCGGGAGATGAGGAAGCCGTGGTGCATGTGTATATGAACGAATAGAGCGGCTTCCTAAACGCGGAGCAAAAAATAGCCACAAGAGGCACAAAAGACGCAAGGAAAAAATTCATTTTCCTGCGTCTTTTGTGCCTCTTGTGGCCAATTTTCTGGAGACCTTTGCTCCGCGAAACTCCGCGTCCTCCGCGCGCTAACAGGATCGCCTATATCGGGTTGCAACGATATCAAGTAAGATACAACAGCCTTATCCGGCGATTTAGGGAAGAAACTGTTTGTTGCACCAGGCATACGGGAATGATATACTTTTTGCCCATCTAGCTGCAGGTCGTGCAGGAAGAGGAAATACTGTATATGCGGCTTTCCGCGCCACTTGGCCGGTGGTTTTTGGAGAGCGCTGCAAACCCTTATGAGTGGGAGCCATACCGTGAATAATCGTGTAAAGTTGAGCGTAGGTATCTTATTGCTGGCGGCCGTGAGTGTCGTGGCGCTTCCCGCGCTTGTATCCGCACAAAATAGTGGTTCACCGAGCGCGGATGGCGCGAAAAAAATCGGCATCGTAGACCGCAAGAAAGTCATGGAAAGCTATACCAAATTCCAGGCGGAGACGAAAAAACTCGAAGCCGACCTCAAAACAAACCAAGCGGCGTTAGACGCCCTGGAAAATGAGGTGAAAACCCTTCGCGATCAATATAAGGCGAATGAGGCTTCGTTGTCGGATGCGGATAAGGCTCTAAAAGAACAGGATATCAATGGTAAAGCGATTAAGTGGCGCTCGGATTTTGAGCGGATGCAGGCCGAAATGGACAGCAAATTCGGCATTTTAGTGAAAAACGCGAAAGACGAGATCGACGCGGTCATTCAAGAAATCGGTCGTACGGAGAACTACGATATGATTCTTGAAGGGGATCCGCAGAGCTCTTCCGGTGTCTTATATTATGCCGGAAATATCGACATGACATCGAAGGTTGTGGACCGCATGAATACGGCGAAGTAGGGTCTTCGCTTCCAAATCATTGCGGCAACCCCTAAAGTGCGCCGGGACACGAGCATGAACGTATCGGTAGCAGAGATAGCGGATTTTATTGGGGGGCGAATCGTTGGAGACGGATGCATTCCGGTAACGGGTCTGAGCAGCATACGCCAGGCCGTTCCGGGGGATCTGACCTTTGTGAGTGAGTTTCGATATTTGCGGCTGGCCGAGCAATGCCCGGCCGCCGCGGTATTGGTCGGAAGCGAAGTCTCTTCAAGCGGCTCGAAAACGATCATCCAGGTCGCTAATCCCTACATCGCATTCGCAAAAGTACTCCAGCGTTACCAACCGTCCGAAATACGGCATCCCAAGGGCATCCATCCGGCGGCTGTTGTAGAAAGCGGCGCGCAATTGGGCGCGGACGCCGCCGTGGGCGCGCACGCGTATGTCGGAGAAGGCGCGGTGATTGGCAGCCGGGCCATTCTTTACCCCAATGTCTATATTGGCCCGGGATGCGTCGTCGGCGAAGACACGATTATTTATCCGAACGCCAGCATCCGTGAAGGCTGCTGGATTGGCGCGCGTTGCATTATCCACTGCGGCGCGGTCATTGGCAGCGATGGTTTTGGGTTCATGCCAATGAATGGAGCCCATCAGAAAATCCCCCAAACGGGCATTGTCGAAATCGGCGACGATGTGGAAATAGGGGCGAATACCGCGATTGATCGCGCCACATTTGGCAAGACCATCGTGCGAAGCGGCACCAAGATTGACAATCTCGTGCAAATTGGACACAATACCGAGATTGGTGAGCACTGTATTGTGTGCGGCAATGTCGGAGTCGCGGGAAGCGCCGTGATCGGCAATCATGTGACTCTGGCCGCAGGCAGCGGCGTGGGGGGCCATCTCGAAGTAGGCGACCATGTGGTCGTGGCTGCCTTGGGTGCCGTGACGAAGTCAGTCCCGCCGCACCGGGTTGTATCGGGATTTCCCGCAGTGGACCACGAAGTGGAAAAACGCCAGAAGGCCAGTTTGCACCGGTTGCCGGATGCATTGCGCACTCTTCGTAAAATGGAACGCCGGATAGAGGAATTGGAAAAGCGGCTGAATGAAAGAACGTCAGAAAACGATAGCTAAGGAGGCGGCTTTCTCGGGCATTGGCCTCCATACCGGGAATCTCACCACCCTTACCTTCAAACCCGCCGAACCCAATAGTGGGGTCACCTTTTACCGTGTCGATTTGCCTGAACGTCCTGCGGTAAAGGCGGATATTGATCACGTGGTGGATGTCTCCAGAGGAACCACTATCGGCATAAATGGCGTCAAGGTGCATACCGTCGAGCATGTGCTGGCGGCCATCGCCGGGCTGGGCATTGACAACATCGATATCGAAGTCGACGCCAATGAGACCCCGGTGGGCGATGGAAGCTCCCTCCAATTCATGCAGACGCTTAAAGGCGCGGGTTTGGTCGAGCAGGACGCGGAGCGCCAGTATATCAAGATCACCCAGCCGGTTTATTACAAGAGCGATGATGTTACGCTCAGCGTGCTCCCCTCGGACGACCTGCGCATGACCATGACGATAGCCTATGACCACGTGGCCGTGGGCACGCAATACGCCTCCTTTGTCATCACCCCCGAAACGTTCGAGAAAGACATCGCTCCCGCGAGGACCTTTTGTTTTCTGCGGGAGGTTAAGATGTTGCAAGATAAAGGGTTGATTCGGGGCGGCAGCCTCGAGAACGCGGTCGTGATCGGCGATGACGCTATTCTCAATGACGACCTTCGATTTCCGGACGAGTTTGTCCGCCATAAAATATTAGACTTATTAGGCGATATGTACCTCCTTGGCCGCCCAGTCAAAGGCCACGTGATAGGCGTCAAGTCCGGGCATGCCATGCATGTGAAATTCTCCCAGCAGATCAAGCAGTCCTTGATGGCGCGCAAGGGAGAAAAAAATGCTTTGACTCAAAAAACGCCTACCGAGCCTGCCCTTGATGTCAATATGATCATGCGCGTGCTGCCCCATCGCTACCCGTTTTTGCTGGTGGACCGCATTCTTTCGTATGAACCATTGAAAAGGGCGGTAGGGATCAAGAACGTCACGGTGAATGAGCCGTTCTTCCAGGGGCATTGGCCCAGCATGCCGGTCATGCCGGGCGTGTTGATTGTCGAGGTGATGGCCCAGGTTTCCTCCGTACTGGTGTTTGGCGGCGACCCCATTGGCTATCCAGGCAAGATCGCCTTTTTTCTAGGCATTGATCACGCCCGGTTCCGCCGCACCGTCATCCCGGGTGATCAACTCGTGGTGGAAGCGGAGATGCTTCAGATGCGCCGCAACGCCTGCAAAGTGAAAGCCCGGGCGCTCATCGACGGGAATGTCGCCGCCGAGGCGGAAATGCTCTTTGGCTTGATGGACGCCCCCCACGACGCTGGGGAAAACCAGCGCTAACCGTTTGCTATCTCACACCTTTACATCAGGTGGATTTTTTTTTGCGCCAGCGCCGGTCAGGCGTGGTGTTTGATAACCGTTCCACCGCATAGTACACTGCAAGCAGTTCAAGGCCGCTTGGCGTAACGCCGTGGGATTGCACGGTGAAACCGGGGGAGAACAACACCGGTCCAAGAGGATGGCAGCCTGGCGGGGGAAGCTATGTGCGTTTTCCGCCATGGGCGGAAAGGCAATCAGGAGGCATCTATGAATTCTGCGCGATTCGCACTGGCCGTATGGATCATGGTTTGCGTGTTTCCCATGGCAACTATCGCTTTGGCCGCCGATGATACGGCTCCTCTTTCCGCATCGGATTGGCAAGCTCAATCTTCTGAGAATAACAAAGTAGAGCCTATAGGCGATGTAGGCGCGGAATTGCGGCGGCTCGCTCAAGCGGACCAGGCGGAAGCGGCTTCGGCGGAGTCTTCGCCGGAACCCGTATCCGATACAGCAAGCCCCGCTCCCGCCGGTGAAGCGCCTACGAATGGCAAAGGCGTGCTGAGTGTGGATGAACAGCTCGATCCCAACCGGGGCGCGCTTCCTGGAAAAAGCGGCGGCGCTAGATTGCGCTTGAAGCTGGACACCATCGAGCTGGAACAGCTCAATAAAGCTGTACAAGAAGAATCCCAGCGGGAATCCGTCCGCGTATCACTCGATGACTGCGTGCGGATGGCCCTTGAACGCAATCAAGATATCCAGATTATCCAATTCACTCCCATGAAATCCGACATGGACATCTTGGCGGCCCAAGGCGAGTTTGACCCTATTTTGGGATCGAATTACACCTATGCGGAGGTGGAGCAGACCAACTCAGCGGAAATCATCCGGTATGGCGGTTTGGAATCCGTGAAATCCAAGCACGATGGCGGGCAGGCCTCGCTTTCTGGAAAATTGAAATGGGGAACACAGTATACGCTCACCCTTGATATGAGCCGGGACAAAACGACGTATAACAGCTTCAAACCGGACTGGAATGGCGATTTAACGTTGAAAGTCACCCAGCCTCTCCTGCGCGGTTACGGTAAAGATTACAACCTTGCCCAGATCCGTATGGCGAAAAACAGCCGGCTGCAAGCGGATGATCAAGTGGAACTGCAAGTCATGAACACCATTGCCGAAGTGGTGCGCGCCTATTGGGATCTCGTGGGGTCCGTTGAATATATCAAGGTGCAGCAGGAAGCGCTTGATAATGCCGAGCGGTTGTTGCAAATCAACGAGGAACGCAACAGGATCGGCACCGGAGCCGCCCTCGAGGTCGTGCAGGCCAAGGCCGGGGTGGCCACGCGCCAGAGCGACCTTATCTCGGCCCGTTCACAGGCCCGCGACGCGGCGGATCGTTTAAAAAACGTGATTAACATGCGTGATGGCGAGATGCTGTCTCGGAACATGCTCGATCCCGTGGATCGCCCCAGCCTGAGCGATATCGAGCTGGATGAGGATAAAAGCGTCGCTCTCGCCATCGAAAACCGGCCGGATATCCGCAGTGCGGAAACGGCGATTGATAGCGCGGAAATCGAACGCAAGCGCTCTAAAAACGCGATGCTGCCGCAAGTCGATCTCTCGGGTACGCTTGGCCAAGGCGGACGCGGCGCGGAAGCAAGCAAAATCTGGGACGGCATCACCGAGCGGAAAGATAATTCATATTCCGTGGGCCTGCAAGGAAGCGTGCCGCTGGGCAATAAAACAGGGCGCGGGCAATATCAACGGGCGGTCTTCGACAAGCGTGAAATGCAGGCGCGCCTGGAAAAAGCCAAACAAGACGCCATGCTTAATGTCCGCATGGCTTTGCGCAACGTGGGCACCAGCCGGATATTGGTTGAGAGCAACAAACAGGCGCGCCGGCTACAGGAAACCAATGTGGCTGCGGAAGAAAAGCGCTTGCGCCTCGGGGTCACCACCAGCTTCGAACTGCTGCGCATCCAAAGTGATCTCACCGCCGCGCAAACCCAGGAATTGCAGTCCACGATTTCATATGAGAAAGCAATCGTGGATCTGCGGCTGGCGGAAGGGGTGCTCTTGAAAGAGCTGGGCATCCAATATGATCTCCCTGATACCGGGGCGCCGCCTACGTTCTGGAACAGCATCAATCCCAACATGAAAGATGAATAGCGTCGCTTCTCGCAAACGAGCATGAGCAAATCGCGCCTGCTCATTCAGGATAAATAGGTAATGCGGATGTTGAAGTGGGTTTGTGTTTTGGCCGCAATCGCCATTGTTTTGTCGATTGTGGCCATTTTTGCGTGGAAATCAAACGCGGATACGCATTACTTTGACGGGTATGCCACGACAGAACCTGTTTCGTTCCGCCTTGAATCCGATGAAATGCGCGGGGCCTATTATCACGTTCTCTTTTCCATAGATGGGCCCTGTGGGCCCATTCCTTCGGCGCTGGCGCTTCCGCCCGACGCCTCGCGCCCCGCGCCTTGCGTCGTCTTCCTGCATGGCATCAATCAGGGCCGTCATTTCCTCAACGCCATTGCGCCGCCTTTTATTGAAGCCGGATTCGCCATGGCCACCTTCGACCAGCTTATGTGCGGCTCTCGTGTTTTGAAAGAACCGGATATTTGGGATTCCGCTATGGCATTCCGCCAGCGCCCCGCCCTTACGGTAGCGGAAACGCGCAGGCTTGTTGATTATCTGCAAACGCGGCCAGATATAGATGCCAGCCGCATTTATCTCTTAGGGGCGAGTTATGGCGCTATCGTAGGCGCCACTGCGGCAGCAGGTGATTCGCGCATTCAAGCGATGGGCTTGGTATACGGAGGAGGCAGCCTGCCGCTTCTGCTCGATAGCCAAGCCGCGCATCACGAGCTGGGCATATGGAATTATCCCGCGCGCATGCTCACGGCGTGGCTCATGAAACCCGCCGATCCCATTCTAAGCATCGCGAGGATAGCCCCGCGCCCCCTGTTCTTCCAGAATGGGCTCGATGATTCCCTTATCCCCACGAAAGCCGCCGAAGCCCTTTTCGCCGCCGCACAAGCACCAAAATCACAGCGCTGGTATGCGGGCGACCATATCGGCCTCGATCCGAAAATGTTCAATCAAGTGGTGGGTGATGCCGTCGCCTGGTTAAAATCAATTGATTCCGCGCGGCACACACCATAGCGCCGCGCGGAAAATCCCAGCATAAAGCTCGTTTAGGCGGTCACGCCCCTTCAATCTTCAGGTGTTCACTTTCTGGAATCTCGACTACTATGCAGTCGTGGGCGTACGTGCGTTCGGGGAGGACAATGAGCGTATTCACTATGTCGCACTGATAAGCGAAGGGGGCATGATGCCATACGCCGGGCTTGATGGTCACAAGCGTGCCCTTCGGCGCCCGGAAAACCTCAATGCGGTCGAATGGCGCTACGCCATTGGGTGTGGCGGGGGCGACATGGATGAGGACATCGCCATCGATTGGCAAAATGCCTTCGCCGCACGCGGTATGATATTCGATCACGTTTATGACCGGCTCACGTTTGAGGACATGGCAAATCGAAAACGAAACGCTCGTGTTGCCGCCAAGTCCGAGCAAGGCCATATCGCGGTAAAACTCTATCGGCTCCTCGCCGATCTTCTCCGTCGATGGATTGATTAGGTTCACATACGCGCCATACGGAAGGAAACCTTCCAGGCTGAGTTCCTTAAACGCAACAAGTTTCATATGTATATTCCTTTATTTGGGTTATATTCAGAGGCATCCGACCTTTCTTGCAGTATCGCAGATCGGCATAGGCCCCTGTCAATATGGACGCATCATGTCCGGAAATCCTGGACAGCATCGATCACGCGGCATTGGTCTTCAATGGGCAGGTCATTATAGAACGGCAGCCGGATGAGGCGGTCGCTCACATCTTCCGCCACGGGGCACTGGCCCACACGCCCCCCGTAGCGCTGGCCCATGGTAGAGAGGTGCAGCGGGAGATAGTGGAACACGGCTAATATGTTCCGTGCGCCGAGATGGGCGATTAACCGTTGCCGGGCGTCCAGCGAAGGCATGAGCATATAAAACATGTGGTACGACTGCTCGCAATGGCTTGGAATGATGGGCAGGCGCACGCCCTGCTCGAGCGCCCAATCCGCCAGGCCGGTTTGGTAGGCGTCCCATACCTGTCTGCGCTTGGCTTGGATGCGTTCATGGAATTCGAGCTGGGCGTACAGAAATGCCGCCACGACATCCGAAGGCAAAAAACTCGAACCGACATCCACCCAGGAATATTTATCCACTTGCCCGCGAAAGAACTGGCTACGGTTGGTGCCTTTTTCGCGGATGATCTCCGCCCGCTCGATAAGGGCTGGATCGTTGATGAGCAGCGCGCCGCCCTCGCCGCAAGTGAAATTTTTCGTTTCATGGAAGCTCTGCGTGGCCATATGGCCCAGCGAGCCTAAATAACGGCCCCGGTACTTGCCCAACAGCCCCCCCGCGTTGTCCTCGATCACGGGAATGCCATGGCGGGCGGCGAGCGGCAGAATCATGTCCATCTCACATCCCACGCCCGCATAGTGGACCGGCACGATGGCTTTGGTGCGTGGCGTGATAAGGGCATCGAGTTGGGCCTCGTCCATGTTCAACGTGTCGGGGCGGGAATCGATGAACACGGGTGTGCATCCCCGCAAGACAAAGGCATTGATCGTCGAGACGAAGGTGAACGACGGCACAATCACTTCGTCGCCCAGCTCGATGCGTGCGAGGATAGCGGCCATTTCGAGGGCGTCCGTGCAGGAGGTGGTGAGCAGCGCTTTTAAAACGCCCAGCTTTTCCGCGAGAAACGACTCGCACTTGCGCGTAAAGGCCCCATCGCCCGAGATCTTGCCGCTGCCGACCGCCTCGGTGATATACGCCAGTTCTTTACCCTCGAAGCAAGGCCGGTTGAAGGGGATATAATCGCTGCTCATGTATTGTTCTCCACATATTCAATGACTGCGAATGAATCATCTCGATATGGTTTCAATGATATTGTGATTTCGCCATTCGGATATAGGCGGAGCTCCGCGTTCTCCGCGCTTCTGCGCTGAAAATGCCCGTCTATATCGAGTTGTAAAATATCAAGTATAATACAACTCTATTTTTTCCGCGATTTGCAAAAATAGTAGTACAAGAGACTTAAAAGATAAACAGGTAAACTCCTGTGAGTTCCGTGGCTGCTAAACGAGCCAGTCAACTGGCTTGTGATTTGTATCCATTCTAGCTGTGGTTGGCCTGTCCGATTTACAAAACATCCAGTGCGGCGCGAAGGTCATAGCCGCATCGGGCGAAGCGCTCCGTGGCATCCTCCACGGACAATCTCCGCAGGGCCATGAGCACCGCAACGCCAATCTCGCCGTCCGCACGTTCGAGCAATGCGCCAGCGGTTTCTTCGTCCATGCCTGCCAGTGTGGCGGTGATCCGGGCTGCACGTTGGCGCAGCTTCGCGTTCACAGGGCGCACCCGCACCATCAAGCCTTCATATATGTAGCCGGAACGCGCCATAGCTCCCGTCGTAATCATGTTCAATACCAGTTTCGTGGCGGTGCCTGCTTTGAGGCGCGTCGAGCCGGTGAGAGCTTCTGGGCCCGTATCGAGGGCGATAACCATCCGCGCCGCACCCCGCTGTGCGGGATTGCAGCACAAAAGCACCGGCTCCGCGCCACGCGCCTCCGCATACGCCAATGCGCCAAGGACATAAGGCGTCGTGCCCGAGGCGGCGATGCCTACCAGCACATCGTTCGGGCCGATGGGCGGCGATAAAGCTTCGATGGACGCCACCGCTTCAGCGGGATTATCCTCCGCGCCTTCTATGCTCTTTCGCAAGGCGTTGTCGCCCCCGGCGATCATGCCGATGACCAGTTCCGGCGGCACGCCGAACGTGGGCGGGCATTCCGATGCGTCCAGCACGCCCAGCCGCCCACTGGTGCCCGCACCCATATAGATGAGCCGCCCACCCGCGCGAAACGCCGCCGCCACGCGCTCGATGACTTTTGCAATGATGTTTGCTTCATGCGCGACAGCCTCGACGGCCCGGTGGTCTTCCCGGTTCATCGCATGGACGATTTCCAACGCGCTTAACCGGTCGAGTGGCGGATGGCTAGTGGCGCGCATTTCCGTGGGCGGCAGTTCGCTCTTCTCGGGCAGATCACCGCGCCGCGCCGCGCTGCCCAGGAACCAGCCGGGCAATTCTGCTGTCCGCGCCAGTTCGGCTGCCGCGCGATGGCCGCGCAAGCCAGGAACGCGGATGGCCGCGTTTGGCATCAGCCGTTCGAGCGCATGCGTGAAAGCATCCCGGTATTCGGGCGCATGCTCGAAAAGCCCGCCATGTAGTAAAAAAGGCGTGTTTGGCGGCAATGCCAGCCGCCGGTGCGCGGCGGCTGCTTGTGCGGCGAGGCGCTCCGCTTGTTCATCGGCGCACTGTTTAGCCAGCGCATCGCCTTGCGACGCGCAATCCAACACCACTCGCGCAAGGGATGCGATTTCCCGTTTTGATGCGTTCAACGTCCACGCGGGCAATTCCGAGAACTGGGCGAGTTTCGCTCCCGCCAGCAATGCAGCCGCCAGCGCCGTATTTGGCCCTATACCATCTATGGCGTCCGCGGCGGCGCGCAAACCGGCCACCGCCAAGGCGTAGGCCCCGCCATCATCGCCAAAAACCGCCCCGCGCCCACCGGCGAGAAGCGTCTGGCCGCCTGCCGCTTGGGCTACCACGCTCGAACCCGTGCCCGCCACCACGACGGCTCCTGGGCCTTCCCCTACATTGGCGTACAAAATAGGCCGCAAATCATCCGTCACGACGGCCCAATCCGCATGTAATGCGGCGCATAACACCGGCGCGAGGGCGTCGCGTATCGAGGGCTTCGACGCCCCGGAGATACCCGCCGCCACGCGTAGCGGATGTGGACTGGCTAGCACACCCAGTTGAGCCGCCAATTCGCGGATTACCTCGATACAGGCATCAGCGCCGTACGCCAGCGGATTGCTGGGCGGCCCTTCGGCTTCCGTGAGCAATTCCACGGATTCCGAATACAGCCCGGCCCGGGTGGCCGTGCTGCCGCCGTCTATAGCTAGATAGTGCATAAGTTTTCCTGTTAAGACCCGTACAGTCCGAAGAAGATTTCAGGCGATGTAGCATGGGCGTCCCGCCCATGCGCATGGCCGGGACGCCCATGCTACGGTAAAGTAGAATCCATTTTCATCGTTATATCCAATCTTGAATCGCTCTAGTGATTTGTATTGTTCATTTTTATGGTAAAAGTCCCGTAGGGTGGGGCTTGCCCCACCGTAGCGTTCCGCTATAAACGGCTGGGCAAGTCCCACCCTGCAATTCATTGCTCCGTCAGCGCTTCGATCATGGCGATAATATTTTCCGGTTTGGCGTCGCCGGGTGCCGCGTGGGCAGGTGCGGCGATGTAGCCGCCGTCTTTGCCTACCTCGCGCAGCAAACGCCGCACTTCTTCTTTGACCGCTTCTTCCGAGGCATAGGGGAGCGTGCGCTGGGTGCTGACGCCGCCCCAGAAACTCAGGCGCGCGCCGTACCGCCGTTTCATCTCGAATGGGTCCATGACTTCCGGCTGGAAGGGATTGAAGCAGTCCAGCCCGGATTCGATCAGGTCGGAGAACAATTCATCCACTTTGCCGCAGCTATGGATGAAGACGTATTTGCCGTGCGCATGCACCGCCTGGTACATCTGGCGCACGCGGGGGCCGATGAATTCACGCCAAAGCTCCGCGCCCATGATGAGGCCGCTTTGCGAACCCCAGTCATCGCCAAACTCCATGCCGTCAATAGCGTACGAGCAGGCATGCCCGATAATGGCCAGGTTGTATTCGAGAATACGGTCGAAGAGCTTATGGGCGAAGGAAGGATTCGACGCCATGGCGACCAGCAGGTTTTCCATGCCATACAGCGTCCACGCCCGCTCGAACAGGCTGAAGCCCAGTTCCGGCAGCACGAAACGCCCAGCGCTGACAGCGATGGCGTCTGGATACCACTCCCAGCGCTCCGCATCATGGGGATCAGGAAACACATAGGATTCCAAGTTGTCTTCGCGGACCACCTGGTTGCACACAACGCCGATATCTTTATCGACCGAGCGGTTCCACCGCACGCCGAACTGGTCTTCCCAGATATCCGGGCGCACTTCCCGCCATGCCTGGCCTGGTATTTCCGTCGAGAGTTTGTAGCAGCAGTTGCTGAGGCGCTCCAGGGCTTCGGGGCCTTTGGGATGAGCGATAAGCCGTTCCCGCGCCTTGAAGGTTAACTCGATATGGTATGGCGTGCGATCCGGCTGTTCATGCCGGAGGCTGGCAATCACCCGTTCACGGTTGGTCATGTGCGTCACCCCTTCCTGAAATGGCTAGGTTCTCCCCAGCGCTGCTGCTTCCGGTAAAGGCCATGCCGCGCCGCAAGCCTTGAGGGCATCGAGCGCCATGGCGTTTGGTTCCGAATAGAGCACCCTGCGGCGATCCTGCTGGACCACGCCTGCCTCGATTAGGGAGTCCAAGGCTTCTCGCACTTCATTCCAGGCCATTGTATTGCCCTGGCTCGCAAGCTTGCCCATCAACTCCCGGCGCAGGAACAGCGCAAGAAAGGCGCAAAAGGCCTGTCCGCGTATCACCGCGCCGCTGCCATGAAGCAAAGCATGCCTTCCCATGCAGGCCGACAAGCGGGCTGACAACGCTGCCGCTTCGCATGCACATATAAAACCTGTTTGAACATCACGGACCGGCCAGTCCTCCGGCCCTTGCACAAGCCACTTGCCGTCATATAATACATCTTCCGCCATGCGCTCCGTATCGATGGAAACGCGCGTCCCATGAGCGCGCACCCATGGCCTGCGCCGGGGATGGAGGAGGAACGCCGTATCGCCTGCATCCAAGGCGTCTTGAAGCGCCGCCATGTTCGCCTGGCGTTCAAGCGCCTCTTGTGCGGCAAGCGTTTCATCAAAGGCAAGAAGCCAGCGGTTTCCTTCTGAAATCCTCTCCGCCCAGGCCCAGTGTGCGCCAAATGGCGCACTGGCCAGCGAGGTGAAGGAAGTGAGCCGGGCCAGCCCGCCCCGGTTTGGAGCATGAGAATGGCGCAACGGCTCCGCATGGATGTATGCGCCGCCTGTTAAAGATGGCCCAAGCCCATAGCCAGGCTCCGCTTCGGCCAGGCCGATCTGGCGTGCGCCATATGCTTGTTGGAAATGGCGTGCGAAACCTTCCAGGTCGCGCCGCAGCGTAGCGCCCCCAGGATACGCCCGTACGCCCAAGGGCCAGCCGTCCAAATCAAACGCCAGTACGAGCGCAAGGCGTCCATTTGGATGAGCAGTTCCCGTATTTTCCAGCGCCAGCGGAACGGGACATAAAAAAACGCCTCGCATGCCGTCTGGCTGTTGCGAAACTCGATGTTGAAGAAATGCTTGCTCCAATGTTTCATGAACATACTGCACGGAGGCGCTGGCGGCTTTGACGCCGGGAGGAAGCCCATTCGCGCGCTCGCTTGGCTGGGCGATGGGACGGCCAAGCGCCCCCAGGGCGCGGTAGCGCTCCACGAGGTCATGAAGGATGTGTTGTTCTCCGGTAAACTGATCCCGCGTGTGGGCGTATACGGCCTGTCCAAATGCCGCAGGCAGCCCCGCCTGGTTCGGGGCCTTCCCGTCAAACAAGCGGTCCAAACCGGCGCCGCGCCATAACGCGGCAAACGCATGTTGGACTCCTGTGGAATGTGCGTCCAATACCGTTATGGGGGGAGCCTCTTTTGCGGAGGATGCAGGCGCTTCCTGGGCTTCTGGATTTTCTATGAAGCGTTGAAGTGAACGGTATAGCCCTTCCAGTTCGCCGGATACCCCCAGGTGATCCAGCCGCCCCAGTGAAGCAATGACGGTTTGGATTATTTTCCCATCCACCCGCTGGTTCTTGACAATCGATACATAACTGCTGTCGCCGCGTTTTTTCGTTCGTACAAACATGCCCCCTCCTCCATTTCAATGTATCAGAGGGAGCAGGAATGCACAAAATTTGGGCCAGCTCCAGGACGATCACATTAAAAAAGCAGTGCTTTTTCCTCTCGTCAGAGTATTTGTGTTTTAGTAACACTTTAGCCGATTGGCAGGTTTTCCGGTGGCAGGGGAGGCAATTGGCCGGTCTTGAGGTAGTGGACGAGGGCGGCGCAGACGGTGCTGACGGGATTTTGCCCGCGCTTTTTCAGGGTAAAAAAGACGCTCATGAGCACCGCTTGTATGGCGGCGCCTTGGTCGCTGCGGTTGCAGTAACTGTTCTTGCGCAGGATCACGGCGGGACGGATGGAGCGTTCCGCCAGGTTGTTGTCGAAGGGAACATCGGATTGGCCGAGAAAAGTGAAGAGTTCATCCTGGTGTCGGCGCAGCCGCTTGATGAGGCGCTTGGCGTTGGCGTCTTCCCACGGCGTATCGCACAATTCCCGCAAGCGCCGGACAATGCAGCCACGGCGCGATTCGTACGCCTCCGGTTCGAGTTCGCCGCGCCGCCGCCGCAGGCGGATGGCGTCGCCAACCAGGCGGCGCAGCTTCTTGGCGAAGGCGGGCCAGGCCGGACTGGGCGACTTGTATTTCTCCACGTGTTCGAGTTCACGCAACAGATGCACCAGGCACTTCTGCCGGGCGGCGCACGCCACGGCGTTGTACGCGGCCCAGAAGTCGGCGACCAGCGTTCCAGCGAACTCCTGCGTGAAGAATTGCTGCAGCGCCGGACTCCCCCGCGAATGGTCGATCAAGAAAAAGCTCAGCCCTTTGGTGGCGAAACACCACAGCCATCGGGTCTTGCCATTCACGCGCCAGCCGGTCTCGTCGGCGTTGAGCACCGCCGAGTTCAGCGCCTCTTGGTGAATGGCCTCGTACCAAGGCAAGAGAACCTCCGCCAGCCGTCGCCACATGTGCAGCAGCCCGCCCGGCGTGACCTGGAAAAGCAGGTGGAAATCGAAGACCTCCACGATTTGCGAGAGCGTGTTGCCCAACATATAGTGCAGCCACGCGCTGAGGACGAGCACCCGGTTGCCCAGGGTCGCGCCTGGCAAAGCCGCCGTTACGACCGGTTCGACTTTCTTCTTGCATCGCGGACACCAATCGCGGTGAATGGTATGTTCGGTGACTTCCGAGCGGATGTCTTCGGGGATGTCTTCAGTGTAACGCGTGCGGGTTTCCGTGCAGCGGTCCAGCGGCCCGCCGCAGTCGGGACACACCTTGGCGCGGTGTGTTTCGCGCCGGTCGACGCGCTCGGGCGGCACGCGGCGGCTGCCGGGGTGGCCCATTTTGCGTCCCGGCTTTTTCTTGCCGCGCACAGGCGTCTGGGGTTTCCCGTAAACTGGCTGCATGCCCGAAGGGGTGGAGGGCGTTTGGTGGGAAGTGGACGCCGCCTCGGCCTGCTGCTCCGACAGCAGCTTGGATTGCGCCAACAGGGCAAACACCACGGCATCTTCGCCCAATGCATAGATTGCACGGGCTTGCTCCTCCGAGAGCAGCGGTCCCAATGGGAATGCCACTTATTGCCGTCATCATGGCGTCTTGGCCCAAAACCACAACATCTTGTAACTATATTATACCGAAACGCTACTTATAGTTGCGCCAGACGGCTAAAGTGTTACGTGTTTGTTTGTCCAAACCTATCTGAAACGCCACTCCCCACATTTCCTGACATTTCCTGATAATGAGCCACAAAAGGCGCAAAAGACACAAAAATGAATTGATTTTGCGTTTTTTGCGCCTCTTGAGGCCAATCCGAGGTTGTTTTTAATGCAATGACCCTGGGGCCAGCTCAAAAATCGAGTAGGGGGGTTCCTCACGGTCCCCCCCTCTCACACCACCGGGCATACCTGCTCGGTACCACGGCGGTTTCGGTCATTTTTGAACGTTTCGTACCGTTGAACCGGGTCTATCAGTTTTTGTTTCGCGAACCATTGTTTGTCCATGGCGTGTTGCGCGGGAGGACTCCCCGCTTTGCGCCACCAGCCCTTCCCGGACCCTGCGAGTATCCACGCCTGAAATTGCGGCACGCCTAGTTTTCTAAGGAAGTCCGCTATGGTTTTCGTGCGCTTGAGGCGTTTGAGGATGACGCAGCGCAGTTTGCGCCGCATCCATTCCCCGAGGCGTTCCAGATGGCCCTTTGCTTCGGCAAACCGATAGTAGGTTATCCAGCCGCTCAGGAAGCTGTTGAGCTCCTCAATCATCTGGCGCACTTTGGCGTCGCCGCGGTTGCGTCGCGTGATGTCGCGGATGCGGTCTTTCGCCCGGTCGAGGCTCTTGGGCGCGATGCCCAATCGCCCCCATAAGCGCTAACCTTATATTGCCTCCATCAAACCACGCAACTGTTGCATTCGCTTCCTTGGGGGCTCTGCCAGATCTCTCGCGATTTCCCGCCACTGGCTGATGCATTCGGATAATCCAAGCGTCGGATTGACCGCTTGGCGAAGGAGGTGCAAGGCGAAAGAGAGTTCGCGCCACAAGGAGGCCTCGCGGTAGATATCGTCACAGTGGATATCCCCAGGGGGAAAAAAAGCGCCCCTCATCAACAATGGCCTGGGCAAGGCAGGAGACAAGCATTTTGCCGTGGAGCCAAGCCTTGGCCGACTCCTCGTCTTCCTTTGGCAAGTGTCCCAATCCCATAATCGACTTCATCCGTTTGAAGGCCAACTCCACCTGCCAGCGCGCCCGGTACAACTCGATAACCTGGTGCGGCGATATTGAATCCGGCAAGGATGTGGCCAGTATGACGTAGCGATGCAGCACAAGCGTTTCGGGATCCAGACTCCGTTGCTTCTTGCTTAGCTCTTTCTTCGCCCGGCGGATGCTTTGCGCGGCGGCTTCCTCGCTCAAACGCAGCGCACAGATCCGTAGCGCCAGCTCCTCCTGCCCCTTTGCCTGGCCAATCAGGGCCCAATCACCCACTTCCCCTACCTCTAGAGACGCCACCAATCCAGCCAGTGGACAGGTGTTCCCTGCGCCATTCCGAAGACTGAAGGCTTTATTCTTAAGACGCGTCAGAAAGTTCCCGTTATGGCCGAGCACATAACGAAAACCTTTGAGATGCCCATAAGCACGATCTCCGAGCAATAGGTCGCCAGGCGAGACTCGGAATCGCGCGAAACTCTCTCCAACCTTCGGGCCGGTAATATGAAACTCATCGCATTGAAGACCGTATAAACATAGGCTGTAGTGAACGCGCCAGTCCGTTCCCGTGCTTCCCGGTTCGCAGACAACGCTCGCATCCACGACGCGAACACGGTAATACTCCAGCCATGCAGGCCGAACGCACGGTCCCGCGCGACGTTGAAGTATCTCTACGGCCATCCACCGCAGCCATTCCCCCGAAGCACGCAACCGCTTAAGAAGTGCCACATCCGACACGGACGCCACATTCCCTTCTCGAGCACGAACGACAGCCTCACGCAGAGAACACCCATCCGCCAAATGGATCAACAGCAAGCGCAGGAGCGATTCCGTCGACGATATAGAACGAGGCTTGCGGTGCCACGCGCCCAATTCACGAGCCTTGTCCTCCCATCCAGCAGGGAGAAAACGCTGTAAACACTGCCAATTCTCATTCCACGCTGCTTCCATGCACCCAGTATAGAAGATTCGTCAGGAGACATCAAATAAGGTTAGCGCTTATGCCAATCGCCCCCCACCCAGCAAGCGATAACCCAAAAATTTCCGCTCTCCCACGAACGCCACCGCGCTCTTCTCGCGGTTCACCCGTAGTTTCAGTTTCCCCTCAAGGAACTGCGTGACCGATGTCAGGACACGTTCTCCCGCGCGTATCGTCTGCACGTAAATGTTGCAGTCGTCCGCATAGCGGCAAAAACGATGCCCTCGTTTCTCCAACTCCTTGTCCAGGTCGTCCAAGAGCAGGTTGGCCAGCAGCGGCGATAGAGGACCGCCTTGCGGGGTCCCTTCGTATCGTTCGATGCATACGCCGTTCTGCATCATGCCGACTTCAAGAAACCAGCGGATGAGTCGGAGTACGCGTTTGTCTGACACGTGCCGCGCCACGCGCGCCATCAGGATGTCGTGGTTGACCCGGTCGAAGAATTTTTCCAGGTCCATGTCCACAACAATGCAGCGGCCTTCGCTTACGTACGTGCTGGCTTGCCGCAGCGCCTGATGTGCATTGTGCCTTGGACGAAATCCATAACTGCTTTCCGAGAAGGCCGGGTCTAGAAGCGGTTCGAGAGCCTGCAAGAGCGCTTGTTGCACGACTCGGTCCACCACCGTCGGAATGCCCAGTTGCCGCATCCCCCCGCCCGGCTTGGGGATTTGCACTCCCAACACCGGTTGGGGACGGTAGCGCCCTGCCGTCAGTTCCTCTTGCAGTCCCCGCCAGTGTTCCGGAAACCAACGCTTCAGGTCGCGTACGCTCATGACGTCCGCACCCGCCGCGCCTTTGTTCCGTTGCACCCGGCGTACCGCTTCCGTCAGGTTCGCAAGACTCGCGACCCGTTCCATCAAGTCTTGCGTCAAGGCTCGCCTCTTGTTCGCCGCCGGGGATAGTTGCCGCGCCTCGAACGCATCCGATTCGGTTCCGCCTTCTCCGATTGCGCCGTGGCAAGCCGACTCCAGTGGGAACTCCATCTGGCAACCTGCTACTTCCTGCCGCTCCCTATCCCACGAGACGTTCAATGCTGCTCCTTGAATGATCGATTCGGCCCTTCCCCTTGCGGGTATTATGGCCTCGGCTGACTCCTGCCCACCCCTCGCGACATGTTGCCATCCCGCTAGTCTGGCTCTTCCAGACAGATGAACAGGTCTCCCAAGGTAAGACGCGCCTCTTTCCGCCGGGCCTCGCCGGATTTACCAAGGTGTGTGTCCGAATGGTTATTGGGCGTCGCCATCCATTGCTGGCTTGCCCCGCCACCCCGGCCTTCTATCCGGTTTCTGTGCGTCGAGTCCGACTTTTGCCTCCTGCTTCCTCCAGACCCCGCCTCGCGGCGACGCCCTTGCTCTTGGCTAGCAATTCCCACCATCAGGGCTTGCAGGGGACTTACACCCCTTAGATCCGCGCCATGCTTGGCACACAAATACGGAGGAGCAAGGCATGAACTGCCCTGCTCCTCCGTATTCATTGCGGCCGCCCATTCCAGCAATTGTTTTGCCGGAAAGTTGTCCTTACGCCGCCAGATTCAACATGCCGCCTACCGCGCCGGATGAACCTGTGTACTGTGAAGGGGTGTTGGCAAAAGCGTCAGCGATTGCCTGAGTGGATGCCTCAAACACCTTGCTGAGCAAGGTTAATACTGCTTGGCGCTCATTAGAGGCGTTTTGAGCGGAAGCTGCTTCCTGGGCCTCTGTAGAAATGGACAATGTGCTGGCGTCTGAAGAATCGTTAGCCGATGCGGTAGATGATTTTTGGCTAAGGGTTGCTTTAGAAGCCAGAATTGATTGTCCATTTGAGGAAGCACTTGTCTGAAGAGATGTGATGTTCATGGCCGCCATCCTTGGCTTTTACTTTTTCTGATCCGTCAGCATCTTTTACTTATCATATCTATCGGCAGTTGGAGCTAAAACTTGAGTGTTTTTGAGAGGTCTTGGTGCTTGAATTCGAGGGCTGGGTGTCATACGATCTTTTGGCTTTGTGAAAAAATAAAAAAATGCCCAACTCGGCCAAGCCGCAACCCACAACACGGGGTATATACCGCGAATATATCATCCCATGAAGTTTTTAATTCCCGTGGCATGGGCGTCTCACCTATGCGAGAAGGTGGGAGGGTGGGTGCAACGCTCTCCCGTCTAAAAAATAGGCTAGATGCTGGTTTGCATAGGAATTTATCTCAAGAACGCACTATTTTGCCAGAACGCAGTATGGAAAAGGGGTATGCTTGTGCCGGAAATGAATGAAGCCCAATTGCGGGCAGCCACGGACGGCGATGGGGCGTCTTTGGTGCTGGCTGGCGCTGGCTCGGGTAAAACCCGCGTCATCGTCGAGCGCCTCGCCTGGCTGATTGGCGAGCAAGGGGTGGACCCCCGGCATATCCTTGCCTTGACCTTCACCAACAAGGCCGCCGAGGAAATGCGCCAGCGCGTGGCGGTCCGCCTCGGACGAGAGCGCATTGGGGCATGGCTGGGCACATTCCATTCTTTCGGGCTATTCATCTTGCGGCGCGAAATCGAGCACCTGGGCAGGCCGAAGGTATTTACGGTGCTCGATGATTCCGACCAGATGTCGCTTGTGAAACAGCTTATCCGCGCGCTCGATGCGAAGTGGACCGCCGTATCGCCGCGTGACGCCTTGGCCTGGATCAGCCTGCAAAAACAGGAGTTCCGCACGCCCCAGCCCGAGGACGCCGCCACGCTCGAGGAAATGACCTTCCTCCACCTCTGGCATGGCTACCACGAAGCCCTGTTTCGCGCGTCCGCGGTGGATTTTGATGATCTGCTCGTGCTGCCCGTACGCTTGTTCCAGGAACACGCGGAGGTGCGTGAGCGCTACCAGCGCCGCTATCAATATGTCCATATCGACGAATACCAGGATACGAACCGGGTGCAATATCTGCTTGCGCGCCAGTTATCCGAAAGCCATGGCAACCTCTTTGTCGTAGGGGACGAAGATCAGAGCATTTATGGCTGGCGGGGTGCGACCATTCGCAATATCCTGGATTTCGAGAAGGATTTCCCTTCCGCCAAGGTATTCCGCCTCGAGCAGAATTACCGTAGCACCGCGCCGATTCTAAGCGCCGCTAACGCCGTCGTCTCGCACAACGAACAACGGCTCGGCAAAACGTTATGGACCGCCCAAAAAGGCGGCGAACCGGTGCAGTTTTACGAAGCGGCGGATAGCGAAGAGGAAGCCCATTTCGTGGCGGAGGCCATCGGCAAATTGGGCGTCGAACGGGGCCGGACGGCGGTGTTGTATCGTACGAACAGCCAGGCCCGGGCCATCGAGGAAGCGTTCCGCCTGAAAAGTATCGCCTATGTGGTCGTTGGAGGCGTTAAGTTCTATGCCCGCAAGGAGATAAAAGACATCCTGGCCTACCTCCGCCTGCTGGTGAATCCGGCGGACAATGTCTCGATGCGGCGTATCATCAACGTGCCCACGCGCGGCATTGGGGCCTCGACCCAGGAGCGCCTGGAAGAATACGCGGCGGCGCGAAATTGCCCGCTGCTGGCGGTGTTGCGCGAGATCGAAAGCGACCAGACGTTTGCGCCCCGTGCGCGCCAATCGGCCGCTGAATTGGTGCATCTCCTAGATGACTTGGCCCTTGAGGCCAAGCGCGAGGAGGGGCTGGCGAATTTGGTGAAGCATCTGCTCGATAAAACGGGCTACATTGAATTCATGCGGCGCGGCGAGGAGGATTTCCGTTCCCGCAAGGAACTGGTGGATGAATTCATATCGGCCTGCGCCCGGCGCGATGCCGGAGGCGAGATGGGGCTCGAATCCTTCTTGCAGGATTTGGCGCTCATGACCGATGTGGACGATTGGGATCCCGATACGCCCGCCGTGACGCTCATGACCTGCCACAGCGCCAAAGGCCTTGAGTTCGCGCATGTTTTCTTGATAGGGTTGGAAGAGGGACTACTGCCCCATGCCAGCTCGCTGCATTCCGACGAAGAAGTCGAGGAGGAGCGCCGCTTGTGTTATGTGGCTATGACCCGTGCGCGCCAAACGCTCACGCTCACGGCGGCGCGCGAGCGCATGCTGTATGGCGAAAATTCGCGGCGGGAACTTTCGCGGTTCATACGGGAGATCCCCCGGACGCAATTGGGCCTGGCGGGACGCGATAAAGAGCCCGCGCATAAAGCAGCCACGCCCAAACCGGGAGCTAAGGCCGCCGAACCCGGTGCGTTCCATATTGGCATGCGCGTGCGCCACGCGAAATTTGGCGAGGGCGTCGTGATGTTTACTGCGGGTTCAGGTGACAAGCTTAAAGCCCGAGTGCGTTTCAAGACCGGGCGCTCCCGCGATTTTATGGTCAAAGCAGCTCCGTTGGAAGTATTGGAGGACGCGTAGCATATGAAGCTCGATGAATTGCGCGAACGAATCGACGCCATTGACGCCGAGGTGTTGGAGCTGTTGAACGAGCGCGCCCGCCGCGCCCTCGATATCGGGGAGATCAAGCGTTCTGGCGGCTCCGTGTATTACGTGCCTGAGCGTGAAAAGGCTATTTTTAACCGCTTGCGCGAACTCAATCCGGGGCCTTTGCCGCCGGGGGCCGTCAAGGCCATATACCGCGAGATCATCAGCGCCATTCGGGCCCTCGAAAAGCCTGTCGATATTGCGTATTTCGGCGCACCCGCCACATTCACGCATCTGGCTGCCATGCGCATCTTCGGACGCCATGCGGAATACCACTCGCTCGCCACTATCGACGATATCTTCACGGAAGTCGAGCGCAAGCGCGTGGATTACGGGGTCGTTCCCGCCGAGACCTCGATGGGCGGCGGCGTGAGCGATACGCTGGACCGGTTCCTCTCGTCCGACCTCAAGATCGTCAATGAAGTCATGATGCGCATAAAGCAAAATCTGTTGTCGAACGGCCCCATCGAGTCCATCACCAAGGTATACTCGAAAATCCAGGGGCTTGTGCAGTGCAGAAATTGGCTCAAGGCGAATCTGCCCAACGCCCAGCAAATCGAGACGGCCAGCACCGCCGAGGCGGCCAAGATCGCCGCCAAAGAACCCGGCGCGGCGGCTGTCGCCAGCGAACTGGCGTCGGAGATGTATGATATCCGCATCCTCGTGCCAGGCATCGAGGATGCGTCGCACAACTTCACCCGTTTTTTCGTCATCGGCCATCAAATGGCCAAGCGTACGGGACAAGACAAGACCGCTATCCTCTGCGCTATCCAAGACCATCCCGGCGCGCTGTTCAGCTTGCTTACTCCGTTGTCGTCGCGCAACATCAATCTAACACGCATCGAGTCGCGCCCATCGCAGCGCCGGGCATGGGAATATGTATTTTTTATTGATATGATAGGGCATGCGGAAGACCCGCCCATCCTGGAAGCGCTGGAAGAGTTGAGAACCCAATGCAAGGAATTGAAAGTATTGGGGTCTTTTCCCCATGGCGAACTGGAAGAGTAATAGTATGCAATCATCCCCTTTCGCGGGAATGACAATATCTGGAGCATGATTTTTGGAGACGAATCATGCTGGCTGAGTGAGTGCGGTGCGTTTTGCCGCTGCAAGATACGAAAAACATCAATGGAAACGGCAATAGCAGAACCGCACACGAAAAGAGGAGAAGACAATCATGGCCGGAAAAATCATCATCGTACTCGTGCTCATCATCGCGGCGGGCGCGGCGGGATGGTATTTCTATAGTTTTAAACCTAACCGCTTGACGATCGATACGCTGAAGCAAGCGCTGGCGGCGGAAGGTCGTCTGAAGGAGCAGCCCGTGAACGACGCTAGTAAAGACACGCCACAAGCATCCACCGAGACCCCAGCGGCCCAGCCCGCGCCCGAAAGCAATGCGCCTGCCCCCGCAGCCGCCACGGCTTCGGCGTATGCAGCCCTCGATACTCCGCCCACAGGCCCCGATGGAGGTATTCCCGACGTGTTCTATGTGAAATTTGAGTGCTCGAATGGTGATTTCGTCGCCGAGTTCCGCAAGGATTGGGCGCCATTGGGTGCACAACGTGTCTATGACTTGGTGCGCGATGGAGTGTGGAACAGCGCGAAATTCTTCCGAGTCGTACCCGGATTCGTGGTGCAATGGGGCATCCCCGCCGATCCAGCCGTGGGCTCGAAATGGACCAGCCAGCGCATGAAAGACGACCCCGTGAAGCAATCCAACACGCGCGGCACGATCTCGTTCGCGGCGGCAGGCCCCAACACGCGCACCTTGCAGGTGTTCATCAACTTTGGCGATAACAAGCCGCTCGACACCTACGAACCCGGCTTTGCCCCGGTCGGCAAGGTGGTCATGGGTATGGACGTAGTGGATAAGTTCAACTCGAAATATAAAGACCAGCCCACCCGCAAGCAAGGCGAGATTCAGCGCCAGGGCAATGCGTTCCTGGACGCCTCATTCCCCGGACTGGACTACATCAAGAAAGCGTCTTTCGCCGCACCCGCGGCGCAATAAGCAATATATTTCCAAGCCTCTGTGGTGAAGCTTTCAGAGCATTCACCACAGAGGCCATAGAGAAACACAGAGATGCTTTCCTGCGGTTAATAGACGCCCATGAATGCGAATAGGTAAAGAGCAGCCAAGATGAGAGGTTTTGCTTCACATACCTCATACAATTCTTGTGGCTTGGCTTTTTTGTGATAAAGAATCAAATTCCCGGCTCATTTGGCCGCGCCACGACATACACCGGCAACCCCAGCCCGCCCACGCCGAAGCGTTCCATGATCTCCTTAGTGGGCGAGGCGGACAGGTCTTCCGCCTGGAATTTGATCTTCACGTATCCATCGAGTTTCTGCTTCACGGCGGCGTTTCTAAACGTCGTTTTGTCCATGGTGAGGCAATTCTTGCACCACGACGCCCAGAAATCGATGAATACGGGCTTGCCCTCCTGTTTGGCGCGTTCGAGGCCTTCGGCCAGCGAATGGGACCATCCTTCTTCGTCCAGGCTGCTGCTTACATGCGCGCCGCGTGTGTCCACGGCATCCGCGCCACGGAATAACTGGTAGCTCTCCGCGCCATACCACAACGCCAGCAGCAGGATGAGCACGCCGAAAATCCATTTTACACGCTCCATCCACATGCCCGGTTTAGGCAGCAGGGCCATGCCCGCGCCCGCGAACGGCCACGGGAGAGCCATGCCCGCACCGAGCAGGAATGGCAGCGCCAAGCCCAACATCGAACCTTTGGCATAGAGATTCTGCGCGAACAGCACGACACTAATGACCACGGGGCCGACACAGGCCCCCGCGAGCAGCGCCGCGATGCAGCCCATCACGAAAGCCAGCACGTAGCTCCCTTTCTTCGGGCCAATAGCCACCTTGGACTGGAAACGCGACAGGTCGATGAGAAATACGTCGAACATGGCCAGCACCAGGAGCACGAACAGGACCGCAATGACGAGGTTGAACCACGGCGAGGCGTTGAGCGCGCCGAACGCCGTGCCCGCTATAGCGGCCAACACCCCCAGGACGCCGTAGGCAATGGCGATGCCCGCGCCGTACGCCGCCCCGAGAGCGAATCCGCGCCCGCGTGACTGGGCGCTGGCTCCCGCGCCGATGATGGCCAGGTTGATAGGGATCAGGGGCAATACGCAAGGCGTCAGGTTGAGCAGCACGCCGCCCAATAACGTCAGCAGCGCCACGAGCCACAGGCTCTTACCCGCGAACGCACCGAGCTCACTCGCGGTTTGGTCTCCCTGTTCGGCGCGTTCGAGCCAATCGAGGAAGATATTCGAACTAATATATCCGGAGTTACGGCCCGCCACCGTGAAACTGCCGGCGAGCGCCTGGAAAGCATCCAACGATATGGCGTCCTTAGGCCCCATGTCCGGCGCGGCGGCGGGAGTGGCGGGGCCTTTCGGCGTAGACGGTTCGCTGAAGGAGAATTTGCCGAAAATGTCTTCGTGCCGCCGGGCCAGCGGCGCTCCATCGGGAACGACCCTAAGCGTGAACAACACATCCAATGTTGCTGGCGCATAACACTGGGTGTCATTACAGCTTTGATAACGGAGCTTGCCTTTGAGCGGATATTCGCCCGGTGCGGCGGACGCCGCTATTTGAATGGCCGCGCCTATCACGATCTGGCCCTGATACACCAGCATATCTTCATCCAGGCCCGCGAGGCGGTGCGTCTTGGGTTCAGGATAAATGACGCTCGACAACGTGAATCCTTCCGGCAGCTCGATACTGAATACCGTCGGGATTAGGTTTTTATCCAAAGGCTTATTGGCGTTGACCTTCCATCCTTCAGGGATGTCTACGATAACCGCCACATGCGCTTCCGCGCCTGGATACGCTCCATCGGTTTCGGTAATCGCCTTCGTGGTGATATTGGGCTGTGCTTGTGCGGCGGACGAAAAGACGATGAAACTCGCCAGCGCCATCACTTTTAATGATCGGGTACGCATATGCTTACCTTTCTCGAGTATTTCGCCGCCGCACGCATTTTCTTGCCGCCAAAGCTGTTCCCATTCATCCGAACGACTCCTCCCGGAGGTTACGGAACGTCGTATCATGTAGATTCATCATCTAGTGCGTATCATGTCAATCTTTGCGTGAGTACTTTGCGTCCAGGTAGTGGATCGCGGCTTCTAGATTGATGCCGCTCTCCCATGGGCGGCAACGTGTGCCAGACGGCTTGCCATCAATGTAATACTCGACCCACGCGCCGGTGGGGTCGATGGCCTCCATCATCTTCTTGTAGATCTCGCTGGCAGCGGGGTCGCCTAGGGCAGTCAGCGTATAGAGTAGAAGGCCATAATCATAGCCGACGGCGATGTTGCCGTCTGGGCGTGAGGGCAGGCGGCCCGTTGATTGATAATTGGCCACCAGTTGGGTGGCAAGCGTTTGGATTTCTTCTGAACTAAAGAGCGTTGAATGGACATACAGCGGCATCAGAATGACCGAATTGATTGAATAGGCGGTCGGGTCGGCGGCGGGGAGATCCTTCTGCCCAAAGCAGGTAGGGCACAGGTAACGCCCTTGGGCCGTGCGTTCGGTCCAGCCGAACGCATCCCCTCCCTCGCAAACGCCGTGGCGGAAGCGGGGCATTTCGCCCATCGTCTGGCGGGCGGGATTGTTGGTGATATATCGGCTGTCGATGATGAAATTCTTTTTGTAATTCGCCTGCGCACGCTCGAGCACGGCGCGATTTTCGGATAGGCGCGCGGTGTCCCATACTTTGTTCGATTCCACCCAATTTAGTAACAGGCCGCCGCCGGTGATGAAGAGCATCGTCGCTTCGGCGGAACCGTCGTTGAGCGCCGAGCGCGGTAGAATGCCGCCAGCTACGTAGGTTTCATCGCCGTTGAAGGGGAGCATGTCGCCGAGCAAGTTGCGCTTTTGCGCCTCCCAGGCCCATTCGAGCATCGGCACTATTTCACGTAGAAACGCTTCGTCGCCTGAAGCTTTGAAATAATCGAAGGCCTGAATAATCAGATAACCAGTGATCTCCACCTCGTCGTTTTCGTGGACATGGAAGATGCCATCGACGCCGATGCCGTGGGCGTTGTGCAGTTGGCCGTAATGCCGCCAGATCTCCCAGTAATGCTCGATGATACGCTTCGCTTCGGGGAGGTAACCGAGCGCGAGAAGGCAGCGGGAATCGCCATATTGATCGCGAATGTAGCCCAAGTGGTAATTGCTCCCAGCGAGAACACCTCCTTCAGCCCCTTGCTGGGCCTTGATGATCGTCGCCACATCGTCGACGGCGCGAAGGAATCCTTCCCGTTCGGGGGCTCCTTCCGGAATCCGGGCGGCGAAATCGTGGCGGCGGGCGGTGAAGGCGCGCCAATATGCTTCGGTTCGGGCAAAGGAAGCGCCGGGCGGCAGAAATAGGAGCGTTTCGGCCTGCGCGGTGCATTGGGGGTAACGTGGGCCGCCGACGAAGTACAGCACACTGCGGCCTGGCTCTAAGCGGAGCACCCATTGATTGGGCTGCGTGCCGGCCGTTACAGTCAGCGAACCAGCGGCCAAAAACTGCGAGGCGGTTTCGATCGGCATTGGATAGTCATTGTAAATGGCGCGGCCCCTGGGCGCAGTCGCCAGCAACGCAAAGCGCAACGCTTGATCTGGGAAGCGTTCCGTCCAACGAGACGTATTGATATCAATCTTGATATCGGCATCGAGTTGAAGTACGAGCGTAAGCGGAGCGGCCAGTTCGATTTCGCGGGTGAAGGCGGGCAGTTCACTATCGACATAATCGGTCATGTCGCCGATCACGGCATCGGCACTCTGGAGCGTATGAATCCAGATCGCTGTTCCCATTTTGCGTGAGGAATCGGCGCTGACGCCTTGGCCAGGGGGAATGGACAGGCGCGTAAACGATGATGTGCTGTATGGCGGCCCGAAGAGTTGTATGATCTCGGGACCCTGCTCATACGCGCATAGTTTGCCGTTGCCTAGAACGTGAATGCTGCCGTCTCCGTCACCGTTTTCCCAATGCCTCATGTGCGTAATTTCCTCGTGAGTGGATTTCGGGATGGCAGGCGCGGCCGATTGCGCGACTGCCATCAGCGGAGTAATCCATAATAAAGCGATACAGGCCCATAAACGGTGAATTGCCGTCCGGATGATACCCGCCGGGCAGACGGAAAAAAACGGAAGCATCAAGTGCTCTCCTTGAGCTGGCGTACAAATTCGACACAGAGACAACCCTCTGCCAACGATGTTAAACTTTTGGTAACACTTTAGCCAAGTGGTGAAGAAAGACCGGCGAGGGCGCCGGTCCCACACTGTGATTACTTTAAAAAGTATGGGACCGACGCCCTCGTCGGTCGTTAGATGCAACAGGATGTATCAATACCGGCGAAAGGAAATAAACAAGACTGCCAAATATAAGACGCTACTTCAGTCGGCTAAAGTGTTACAACTTTTGACATTTTCTGGACAAGCAAACGAATGGACTCAGGCCTCGAAATGAAAGGAAATAATTATTGACGGCTTTGTATGTGGCTGCTATACTCCGAAGCAGAAAATCGCTGTATTCCGTGAGGTGTTGTCACGGGGGGAACGGCGAATTGAAAGAGCCGTCCGCATAGGGTATGCGAACTCCGTGGGAGAGGGCTTACGGGGTGTAGATAAAGGGAATGATACGAATGGCGCGATTTGGCAAAACACTCACGCTCACGATGCTTGTTGGCTTGGCCCTTACCAGTTTGGTGGGCTGCCCGCCTTCCACGGGCAACAATCTCCAGGTAATCAACAACGCGGCTACGGATATGGCTGAACTCAACATCAAGCCGATAGATTGCGATGAATCCACGGTGCTGAATTGGGGCAGCAATCAACTCTGCGAGCCGCCTCTTACTTCAGAGCCCGGCGCGAGCGGCGTGGACAACCAATATACGTTAAATACCATCCCTGACGGTATTTATGACTTGCGCGCCATCTTCAATACGCCTGCGGGCGCGTCGTTGGAATCTCGATTGGCGGTTTATCGTTTTAATGTGCCTTTCGGCAATGCTTCCTGGAAATGGATTTTTACTTCAGAAGTTCCGGGTGAGACCCAGACGTGGCGGATTGTGGAAGCGTTGCGGCCTTACTAAACAGCAAATATAAACATCACAGCGGCGGAAACCGGTACGATTTCCGCCGCTGTTGCTTTATCTGAACCGTATAAACGATATGTTACATAGCCAGGCCGCCGTCGATATGCAGCACGGCTCCCGTCACGTAAGCCGCGCCTTCGCTGGCCAGATACTTCACTCCCGCCGCAATATCTTGCGCCGCGCCCACTTTTCCCATGGGCACTTGCTGGACGATGGCTTGTTTAAGCTCATCTGAAAGGACCGCCGTCATATCCGTGTCGATGTAGCCTGGGGCGATGGCGTTGACCGTGATGCCCCTGGAGCCCAATTCACGCGCCAGCGACTTGGTAAAACCGATGAGGCCCGCCTTGGAAGCGGCATAGTTGGCTTGCCCTGCTTGGCCACGGACGCCGACGATGGACGAGATATTAATGATGCGTCCCCAGCGTTCCTTGAGCATGCCTCGCGCCACGGCGCGGCAGCAGTGGAATGCGCCCGTGAGATTGGCGTTCAAGACGGCGTTCCAGTCATCGTCTTTCATGCGCATGAGGAGCGTGTCGCGGGTGACGCCCGCGTTGTTGACCAGGATGGCGATAGGGCCTAAATCGGCTTCAATGGCTTTGACCATGGCATTCACGGCCTCGGCGCTGGCGATATCGCATCCGTAGCCGCGCACTTCGCCGCCCGTAGCCGCCGCTAATTCCGCCGCCGCCGCTTGGGAAGTCTCCGCCGTGCGCCCGCAAATAGCCACGCGCGCACCGCACTCCGCCAGGATGGACGCACACGCCCGGCCAATACCCCGCGTGCCACCCGTCACCAGCGCCACTTTGCCCTGGAATTCGATCACCGTTACACCTCCACGGTATTTGCTGCTTGCAATGTCCCCACCAATTCGATGCGCGGCGCGCCTTCCATCCGTTTCGCGAGCCCTTGCAAGACGCGTCCTGGCCCCACCTCGAAGGCGCGAATGGGACCTAGTTTACGCATCACGTCCGTCCAACGTACGGGCGAACAAATCTGGCGCATCAAGATTGAACGAATCGCTTCCGGCTCTTTTGCTTCTTCGCCGGTCACGGAAGAAATAAACCGGTATTTTGGAGGCCGGATTTCGGCGGTGCGCAGTTCTCGTTCGAAGGCTTCCGCGGCCTTTTCCATCAATGGCGAATGGAACGGCCCGGAAACCGGCAACGGGATGATGCGTTTGGCCCCGGCCTTTTTCAAGGTTTCTTCCGCCGCCGACATGCCGCTCAATGAACCGGAAATAATGGTTTGTTCTGGGCCATTATAATTGGCCACGACCACGCCTCGTGGCAGCGCTTGTTCGATTTGCTCCGATGAGAGGCCCATGACGGCGGCCATGCCGCCTTCAGGCACGTTTTCCGCCATGCATTTGCCGCGCGCCCGCACGAGGCGCAGGGCTTCCTCGAAGCTGAGTGCTTCCGCTCCCGCGAGCGCGGAGAATTCGCCGAGGCTATGTCCCGCGCAATAGACAGGTTCGAGGCTGCGCGACCGCAGGCGGCGGTTTAACGCAATCTCGACGGTCAACAACGCCACCTGGGCGATTTGCGTTTGCGCCAGCTTTTCAGCGGGGCCCTTGAACATGATATCCAGCAAGCCGGGCAGGCAAGACGCGGCTTCATCGAAAAAAATGCGCTCTTCCGGCGCTTCTTGGTATAAATCCTGCCCCATGCCCGGTGACTGGCTGCCTTGGCCTGGGAACAGATAGGCCGCGCCGCTTTTCATATCAGTCGGTTCCTTACGCGGAGCATCTTGTGAGCCATTTGGCATGCTGAAAGTTCCTTCCTGGCCAGTCCCCTCAGAGCCGGCGGCTTCCTCATCTCCGGCTTCATCACTCTGCGTACGGTTGAGGCAGGCTTCCGTGGTGCGCAATTTCTGCACTTCCAGGCGGATATGGTCATTGATCCGCATCTCGACTACCCGGCCCGCCCCGCGCACGGCGTTGGCGATGCCTGGTGATTTCACGGAGCCATGGGTGATGATGACCGTGCCATTGACGCCCAACAAGGGAGCGCCGGGCATGTCGTTCGGGTCCACGCGCTGTTTCACGCGCTTGAAGGCCCCCAGGCATAGCAGCGCGCCGAAACGGCTGAGCCAGCCGGACATCATCTCGCGTTCGAGGCTCTTGCGAACGAAATATGCCGATGCTTCACTCGATTTGAGCAGCAGATTGCCGATAAATCCATCACATACGGCCACATCCACTTCCCCACGGAAAATCGCCATAGGTTCGACATTGCCGATAAAGTTAATATGTTCCGCTGCTTTGAGATTGCGGTGAACGGTTTTCGCTAGGTCGTTGCCCTTGAGTTGTTCTTCACCGATATTAATCAGGCCGACCCGTGGGTGCTCCCAACGCATCACGCGCTCCGCATATACGACCCCCATCTCCGCGAATTCGCATAGATGCCGGGCGCTGCAATCCACGTTGGCCCCCAGATCGATGAGCAGCACATTGCGATTGCTCAACGATGGGAACTGCTGGCAAATGGCAGAGCGGGCCACGCCCCGGATGGGCCCAAGAATGATGCGGGCGGCGACTTGCACGGCCCCGGTATTCCCGGCGCTGACAATCGCGTCCGCCTCCCCATTTTTGACCATGCGCATGCCCACCAGAAGAGACGAATCCTTCTTCTGGCGGACGCCCTGGGCAGGGGAATCATCCATGCGGATCACTTCCGAAGCATGGCGGATGGTGATGTTAGGTCGGCTAGGGTATTTGGCCAGCTCTTCTTCGAGGATACGTTGGTCTCCGACGAGCACGATATCGAGATGCCCATCCGCCAAGCTTGCCTCGACCGCTCCCTTCACTTCCGTGAATGGCGAACGGTCGGAACCCATGGCGTCAAGCGCAATACGCATGGCCTATGACCTCCAGGCCGTCCGGAACAACGGCGTTTACTCGCCTTCCATACCGACCACAAGCCGTTCCTTGTAGTGGCCGCATTTAGGGCACACGCGGTGGCTCAGGTTTTTTTCTCCGCAGCTTGGGCATTCCACTAAATTCGGCCGGCTCAATGCATGATGGGCGCGGCGCGTATTTTTGCGGGTCTTTCCAGTTCTTCTCTTCGGTACGGGCACGAAACTTACTCCTCGTCGGCAGGGGAATCGAGGCCGGGGAACAATTCTTTGAGCCCCGCCAAGCCCTTGTTTTCAAATTCGCCTGCATCCGCGTCTTTCCGGCAGGTGCAGGGGCCCAGATTCAAATTGGCCCCGCAATGCGGGCAAAGACCGGCGCAAGACGCACGGCACACACATTTCGAGGGCAAAGCCAGCACAATCTCCTCCCAAGCCAGGGGAGCCAGATCCAACTCTGTACCCTCATATGATCCAGCGCGCAACGCGCTGGTTTCATCTTCTTCATCCACTTCGTCTTCATCCGCTAGTTCATCCAGCGGACTGCGTGGCGGCCCTTCCACAAACAACCAAGTGGCCTCCACTTCAAACGGCGCTTCCGCTTGTTCGAGGCATCGATCACATGGGCGCGAAAACACACCGGAGACCGTGCCGCGAAACAGATAATCGCCGTCCACATCCTCAATGCGGCCCTGGATGCGAATCGCGCCCGCATCGACAGGCTCGGCTCCCTCGGGGCGCAGTTGCGCCTCAGGAACAGACACGTTCAACCGAAGCCCACCCATCTGGATGGACGAAACGGGAATTAATAATTTATCCACGCCCTAGTGGCCTCCGTGCAAAAACGTGTCGGGTAGCGTAGCAAACAAGCAGATGGCAAGTCAAACAAGGTGGACAACAAGGGGCCTGCGTCAAAAAAGTGGGTTTTCGTTCCCCCCCCCCTTTTTTTGGCCCGATGTATGTAGTAAGATTACTACAATAAATAGAGAGGAGAACCAATCATGGCCAATAAACGCACGCTGGAAGAAAAACGCTTGGACTTGCTCGATCAATTGGGCGAAATACGAACCTTGAGAAAAGGATCCCTCAATGAACAATGGTTTCCCTCTATCAAGGACGGGAAAAAAACGCGAGAGTTACGCGGACCCTATTACTTATGGACAAGCAAGAAAAACAATAAGACCGTGAGCGAACGCATTTGCGGCGAGCAAGAATTGAACCGCGCGCGTCAGGATGAGGAAAACTATAAACGTTTCCGGGATGTATGCAGACAATTCGAGTCGGTGGCCCAAGAACTGGGCGAACTGGAACGGATGCAGAGCGCCGAACAAGACGCCCTCAAAAAAAAACGCAAGCCGCCATCGAAAAAGACGCCGAAGTAACGCGGATTTTCAACGCGGCAAAACGCGCGGCGGGAACGGATCTCGAAGCATTGGAACAAGCCCTGCGCGGCGCGGCCCTCATGGGAGGGGCCAAGGCGCTCGATGCCTTTTTAAGAAAGGTGGGCGTGGGCCGGCGCGGGGAAAAAGCGCGTTGCTCATGCATGGCGGTAATGAAAAGCCGTGGCCTGAAGACAAAAACCATCGTCACTCTTTTGGGCAAGATCCGCTTTACGCGCACCGCCTACCGGTGCCCCCGGTGCGGCAAATGGCGGTATCCCGGCGACGAGGAGCTCGATGTCGCCAACACGCGCTATTCGCCGGGCGTGCGGCGTCTCGTGGCGGATTTCGCCAGCGACGCCCCATTCAAAAGGGTGTCGCAACAACTGAAAGCAGCCGCCGGACTCGTGATCAGCCGCAAGGACTGTGAGCGTATCGCGGAACAGACCGGCCAGCAAGCCGCCCACTGGTTCGCGCAAGAACGGGACCGTATCCGATTCCAGGAACCGCCGCCTCCCGATGCCGCCAAAACTATCGAGACCCTTTACATCGAGTTCGACGGCAGCGGCGTTCCCATGGTGCCCGAGGCGCTCGAAGGCCGCAAGGGAAAATATCAAAACGGCAAGCCCAAAACCCGCGAGGTGAAAATCGGATGCGTTTTTTCTCAAACCGCCTTCAACGAAAAAGGCCGCCCCATCCGGGATAGGGGCTCCGCCAGTTTCGTGGGCGCCATCGAGACGTCCGAACAGTTTCAATGGCGCATCTACGCCGAGGCCGTCCGCCGCGGATTGTTCAGGGCCAAACGCGTCGTATGCCTCACCGATGGGGCCGAATGGATACGAAACATCGTACAAACCCATTTTCACGCCGCCATCCACGTAGTCGACTTGTATCACGCGCGCGAGCATCTCGGGAACCTGTGCAAATTGTTGTTTGGACGCGACGAAAAACGTTTGGCCTTGTACAAGGGCAAATGGTGGGACGATCTGGATGAGGGAAAGATCGAAACCATCGTGGAAGAAGCCGCCGTGCTGTTGCCAAACAATGGGCCGGATGCCAAAGAAGCCGTTACCGCCATCGGCTATTTTGAGACGAACAAAGAACGCATGCGCTACAACGATTTTTTTGCCAAGGGACTATTCGTTGGCTCGGGAGTCATTGAAGCGGCGTGCAGGACGGTCGTTGGCCAGCGTATGAAGCACTCCGGTATGGAATGGACCGTCCGTGGCGCAAATGCCATTACGGCGTTGCGATGCCTTATTCAATCCAATCGCTTCGAGGAGTATTGGGAACAAAGAACCGGATGAAAACCCACTTTTTTGACGCAGGCCCACAGGGGTCAGGGCTTACGCATCTAATAGTGCTCAAGAGTCGATTTATCCTGTTGTGCATGATTTTTTCTGTCAACGTGGCCTGGGATTTTTCGCTTGGGGGAAGGTCTTTGCGCGCTCACGGCGGGTTTGCTTGATGACTTCGTCCACGTAGCGTTCAGCCAGCTTCATGAAAGCCTGGTAGCCATTGATGACCTCTTTTAGGAACTCGGTTTCGCGCGCCGGCACATAGCGAACCACGTTCTTCTCGTTCTCCCAGCTCTGGTGGTTAAAGTGGGGACGCCCGCCCATTTGACAGAGCTTCCCGCGCTCCATCCGCTTAATCTGCGCCATGCGCTCCAGCAACGCTTGCATCTTTTTGGTGTGCTTCATGGATTTTAATATATAGAATGCTATATACTAGAGTCAACAGCGCTTCGGCGCATGAATGAAAGGAGCAAGCCATGGCCACTGAAAAGAAATCCCAAGCCTATCATCGAGTGTTTCGCGGGCCTGCCCGATCCCCGCATGGACCGAACCCGCAGGCACAACTTCATTGACATCTTGGTGATTGGGCTATGCTCAGCCCTCGTGGGCGGGGAGAGCTTTTCGGATATGGAGCGCTTCGGCTGGCTCCGGGAGGATTGGCTGAAGGGCTTCCTGGAGCTGCCCGGCGGCATCCCCTCGCACGACACCTTCAACCGGGTCTTTTCCGCCCTCGACCCCCATGCCTTTCTGGAATGCTTCGGCCAGTGGGTGCAGGGCATTTGCCCCAATCTCCTGTAGATTCTTCTGGGCTTCTGGGCTTCTGGGCAACAGGATTGGAAGGGGCTACATTCGGCATCGCCACATTGGGAGACGCCTGTTGAAATGCGGTCCTTCCTGCAAATCTTGGGCGTTCATAAGTATTCTGATGAAGCATCATTTATTGGTAATAGCCAAGGTTTCTCAATCTTTCCTTGGTCGCGGGATCGAGCGCCACCGAATCGTCGTTTTCGGCGGGCATGCCGAGGGATTGGCGGCGCGCCAGACCGTTCCGCCGGGCTTCTTCGAGCAATTCCCGGCCTTTCTCCATTTCAAGCGGCGCATCAAACACCAGGTTGCGGTTTTCAAATGGGTCTTTCGCGGTATCGTAAAACTCTTCGCGGTTCGAATCGATATAATGGGTATACATAAAATGATCAAACCGGACCGATTCGCGGTCTTCATAATACAGCAACATCGAGGACGTAATGGGCGCGGGCGCATATTTCGCGGCGTCCGGCCCAAGCAAGGCGGCGAAGGAAGGCGTATCCACCGAAGTGGCGTCGTATGCAATCCCGCATAAGTCAAGAAAGGTGGCTTTTAAACCTTCCGTGCTCACGGGGATATCTACCTTATTTCCTTTGCCAGCGTTTCCCGGCATTTTGATCAGCAACGGCACCCGCACCACTTCGCGATGAACCGAGTGGCCATGCTCGAAACCGCCATGATCCCAAAACTCCTCGCCATGGTCGCTCGATACGATGATGAGGCTGTTGTCATATAAGCCGTGTTGTTTGAGAAAGGCGAAAAACAAGCCCAATTGGGCGTCCGTGTAACGCACTTCGCCGTTATAGAGCGTGCGAAGCCAAGCGCGCTGAACGATGCTCTGGCTGCTGCGCCCCGCGCGCACCACATCAATTTCATCGAAGGAAAAGCCCAAATAGGGAGGCGGCTCCCCTTCAGGCCCATACCCAGTAGGGGGGGCATACGGGATATGGGGATCCAAGATGTGGAACCATGCGAAAAGGGGCTTTTCACGTTTATGTCCGAAATGTTGCATGCCCATGCGCACAAGGTCCGCCGCATCGGCGCTTGCGATGGTTTTCTCTTTTTGCAGTAACCGCCATGCGGCCATGCCGCACGTAGGCTGGCCGAACACATCCCGGGGGAACCATTGGTATTCCGCGAAACCCTGGTTGATATTGGTGTAGGGGAGCAAAAAAGGATTGTTGCCGAAAGCGGCGGTGTGGTAGCCCGTACGATAAAACGCCTCGGCGATGGTGTCGAAGCTCTCCGGCAAGGGTGGCGAATTATAAGTTATGCGGTGCGCGAAAGGTGATATGCCCGTCAGGATCGAGCAAAGCGAAGGCGCTGTCCAAGGAGCCGCTGATATGGCGTTCTGGAAAAGCGTGCAGTCTTGTGCGAAGGCGTCCAGGTTCGGTGTAGGATTCGCGCCGCCGTAACAAGAGAGAGCGTCCGGACGCAAGGCGTCGATGGTGATCAAAAACACGTTTGGCGCGCCAGGAGCAGTCGAAGAAGTGATGGGCGGTAAAGCGCCCGCCTGGCTCGGCAACAAGGGCGCCGTAGCGCCAAAGGCCACAAAGCAAACAAAGACGCCATTTGCCAGAATTACATGCAAACGGATGCCGTAGCGGATGTAGAACCATGCGGTTCCCGCCAGCATAAGCGCGCAAACGGCAATGGACACGGGGTTATGGCTCCAGCGGGCGGCTGGCGCGGCCCCAAAGAGCCATGCGAACGCCATTATCTCCAGCAAAAGAATCGAAAGCCCTTCGAGCGCGCTGGCAAGCTTGCACCAGCTATTGAACTGAAAACGCCGCGTGCGCCAAAGCACCGCCCAAGCGATGGCGAAACCCGTAGAGAGTGCGAATACGGCGTGGAGGCCCGTTGTGAAGGGCGTCTGGCCATCCAGCAAGCCGCCCAGGGGAAGCAGTCCGAATAGCCGGGCGGTAATGAACGCCGCGTCCGCGCCAAGGACAGCGGCTGCGAGAAACCGCAGCACGCGCGCGCTGGCAGGGCGGTTTCGCACCGTGAAAGCCCATGGAATCATGGATAACACGATGGCTAGAACATACAGGCATGCCCAGACCTGCAAGCATTTGGAAAGCGATGCGTAGCGCGTGAAACACTCGGGACGGGCCGCCAAGCCCGCCAGCACATCCACGGCGCTTGCCGAAGCCGCGCACGCCAGCAATACACGGAGCAAGGGTTTGATATATAAACCGCTCGGGGATTCCCCCCCCTCTGTTTTTTTGGATTTCTGGTTCAAAGGCAAAATACTACCTTCTTATTTTATTTCCTTGCGGGTGCGGGCGCTCAATGTTTTGATCTCACTGATATGGAATTCCGTCATCACTTCCAAGGTGATCTCACGCTCGAAGCGCGTGGCGAGTTCATCCAGTAGCTCTTTGTTTTCCTGCTCGAGGCGGCGGGCGACATCCGGATGGACTTGCAAGATGACCCGCTTTTCTTTGGAAGAGCAGAATAAGCTCTGTATGCGCCGCAACGCCTCAAAGGTCATGGTGGTCACCGAGCGCACCATGCCCGTGCCGTCGCAATACGGGCAGGGCTGGGAGAGGGCCTTGAGCAGATTATGTTTAACCCGTTTACGGGTCATCTCGATCATGCCCAGCTCGCTGATCTCGGAAATAGTGGTTTTGGCGCGATCATACTTGAGGCATTCCGCCAGCTTGCGGATTAATTCCTTCTTGTTCTTCTCGATGCGCATGTCGATAAAGTCAATAACGATGATGCCGCCGATATCGCGCAGGCGCACTTGCCGGGCGATTTCCTCGGCGGCCTCGAGGTTGGTTCGGAAAACCGTCTCCTCAAGATGCGCCGTGCCCGTAAACCGCCCCGTGTTGACATCAATGGCCACGAGGGCCTCGGTGTGGTCGATGCAGATGTAGCCGCCGCTCTTGAGATACACCTGCCGGTGCAAGGCTTTTATGATATCCGTTTCAAGGCCCATCTTCTCGAAGAGGCCCATTTTGCCCTTGTAGAGCTTGCACCGTTTCTTCAGGCTTGGAGCGAAATTATCCAAGAAGCTGAGAATACGCTCGTATTCCGTCTCCGAATCAATGGTGAGCGATTTCACATCGTTGGTGAAGGCGTCCCGCACCATGCGCAAAATGGGCCCCATGTCTTCATGGAGCAAGCAAGGCGCTTTGGTGGACTCCATCTTGCTTTTGACCTTCTGCCAGACTTTTTCGAGATACTGCACATCCGTTTCAAATTCGTTCTTTTCCTTGCCTTCGGCGGCTGTGCGCAGAATAAGGCCGGCATTCTTGGGGCGGATGGATTGCACGATCTTGCGCAGGCGGTCGCGCTCTTTATCATCCTCGATTTTGCGCGAAATGCCCAAATTGTTGACTGTGGGCATGAGGACGCAATAGCGGCCCGGCAGCGTGCAATAATTCGTGAGGCGGACGCCTTTCGTGCCCAAGGTGTCTTTGCTCACTTGGACCATGATGCTCTGGCCTTTTTTGACCAGGCTCTCGATGCTTGGGCTCGCGCCGCGCCTGTTTTGTTTGCGGGGCTTCGCGGTGCCCTCCTCGAAATCGAATTCGCTCGAGAGCGACGCCGCCGCAATGTCGGATACGTACAGGAAACCGTTCTTTTCGAAGCCAATGTCTACAAAGGCGGCTTGGATGCCCGGAACAACGGACTCGATTTTGCCTTTGTAGATATTGCCCACGACACTTCGGCTTTCCTGCCGTTCGATGGTGAGTTCGACCAGCCGCTTTTCTTCTATTTGGGCGATGCGGGTCTCTAGTGATGAGACGTTAATGACGAAATCTCTCATTCCCACTCCATAATCTGTGTGCGCGGGTAGGGGATAGGGAGGAATTCACAGGCGGTTCGCTCGATGCTGAATCCGCTGTTTGCATCCTGCCCCAGTTGAAACACGGATTGAACAATCTCCTCCGGTTTCGGCATGCCCTCCGCGCGCACCCTAATTTTCACAATGATTTCACCGGGCTGGACTTCCAGCCACGGAACACTTTTCTTGAGATCCAGTGTGCGCTCCCGCCCTTTGCGTTGCTGAAGAAGGGGCCAGGATTCCGCTTGGCGAAACCGGGCCGCCGCATCACGGGAAAACTCTCCGCGTATAGTATACCAATATGCCGCGAACGAGGCACGCAAATGGCGCGACGCCTCGGGGATGCGGCGGAGCCAAAGGATGCTCGAGTCTGTAGGCCAATACGGAGCCAAGCGCACGGCCAGCTCCGTGGCGGATATCAACGCGTCCAACTCGATGTCGAGATATTCCGCGCGGCTGGTGTGGCCGTCTCCCAACGGAGGGCCTAGCGTAAGACGGGGGCGGCCTTTTTCTTCCGGCCGCGCCAAGGGCGTATCAGACCGGGACAGCGCCTCATGCAGCACAACGGACCAATCACGAAAGGACAATCCCGCAGCCTGCCCGCTTCGGGAGTATCGGATGCGCATCCGAATCATGAGGGGCCTCCCCGCATGCCCCTACTCAAAGAACCGCCTCCGCACATACACGCTCATGAGCGTGCCCACGCAAAGCATGGTGGTGAAATAAAACGAACCGCCATAACTCAGAAACGGCAGCGGCATGCCCGTCACCGGGAGCAGGCCCACGGTGATGCCGATGTTGATGAAGGCGTGCGTCGCCAAAATCGTCGTGCTGCCTACTGCGAGCATGCTCCCTGCGGTGTCTGGGCACGATTGGGCCACCGATAAGGCGCGTAAGAAAAAGAGGAGAAACAACACGGTCACGGTGGTCGCGCCCACAAATCCCCATTCTTCCGCCAATAGGGCGAAGATGTAGTCATTGTGAAATTCCGGTAGAAAACTCATATGCGTTTGGGTGCCGTTGCAGAACCCTTTCCCGACAAACTGGCCGCTTCCGACCGTGATGCGCGCTTGAATGGCATGATAGCCTTTACTGAGCGGATCACGTTCCGGTTCGCGGAACATCAGGATGCGGTCAAGTTGCTTATTCGTGAGTTTAAGGCCAAGGGGATATTCCTTGTCCATGTAGGCCTTGGAGCCTTCCTCCTGCCCCATGGACTCGATGAGCCCGCGATACTCATTGAGTTGCATATACACAAACAGGGCCGGGAGAATCGCGGGAAGAAATAAGATGCCCAAATGCCACCAGCGGCATCCGGCCACAAACACCATGACAAGGGCTACCGGGCCTAATATTAGGGCCGCGCTCAAGCTGGGTTCGAGGAATATTAATATGAAGGGAATGCCCGCGAAAGCCAAAGCAAGCAGAAAAAAGAATAGGCGGCTGATATTCGGCCCGATGCGCGACAGATACCAGGCCAGCATGTATACCAAAGCCACTTTTGTAAACTCAGAAGGCTGCAAACCAGTGAAACCCAGATCAAACCACCGCTTCGCCCCCTTTACTTCCACGCCGATAAACAGCACCAGCACAAGAAGTATGACAAACACGGCGTAAACAACAGGGCCCAAGGCCACTAAAAAACGGTAGTCAAAGCATATGAGGAGTATGGCCAGAAATAGGCCGCAGAAAAAAAAGAGAAGCTGTTTCCCAAACCATCCGTCGAGGAACTCTTTGATGTTACCGAGAAATGAATGCGCGCCATTGTCCACATCCAGGCTCGATGAATCGCCATACGTGGCGCTGTATAAAGTCAGTAAACCAATCAGCGCCAGCGCCAGCGTGAGCGCCACTAATATCCAGTCCACATGCTTCAGGTTCTGGATGTCAAAGACGCCGATGCGCCCTTCGATATTAGTTTCCCGCCCGCGCACCTTCATGGCGTTTCACTCCGCTGCGCCACGCGCATACTATCCGCTGCCGCCCGCTGTTGATAGAAATACTCGATGACATCATGCGCCAGCGGGGTGGCGCCCGCGCTGCCATGCAATCCATGTTCAAAAAGCACCGCTATTGCGATGGGAGGATCTTGGTTCAATACGCCCGCTACGAACCAGGCATGGTCGCGCAAAGCATATGGAATTTTCTCTTCTTTTAGGTTTTCGTAAGCGCTCTTGCTGACCACCTGCGCCGTGCCGGTCTTTCCGATAATGTCGAGCCCTTCAATGTAAGCCAGTTTCCCAGTGCCTGATGGAGGATCTTTTTTATTCACGCACTTGAGCATGCCGCGGCGGACGATATCGAGCGTCTTATCACTGATGATCTGTTCGGATACCACCGGGTTTTCTCCGGCATTGAGATACGGGCGGACAATATGGCCGCCGTTCACAATGGCGGCCACCATAACGGCCGCTTGGAGCGGCGTAATGGCGCAGTGGCCCTGCCCGATGGCCAAATTTACGGTTTCACCTGGCTGCCATGCCCGGTCCCATTCATTTAAATTGGGATAAAAGGCGGCTTTCCACTCCGGTGAAGGCACAAGGCCCGTATCCTCACGAGGCAAATCCACACCCGTGAGTTCGCCAAGGCCCAGCAGCGAGGACCATTTCTTGATGCGCTCGATGCCCAGCTTCAGCCCTACATTGTAAAAGAACACATCGCACGAAAACGCCAGCGCGTTTTCCACGGCGATGGTGCCATGCCCGCCTTTGCTCCAGCACGCCCAGCGCGTATTGCCGAGGCTGAAATGGCCAGGACAGAAGAAAGTCGTATGCTCATTGATGACGCCCTCCTCGAGGGCCGCCACTGCCATCATGACTTTGAAAATCGAGCCAGGAGGATACCGCTCCTGATACGCCCGGTTGCGCATGCGTTTCAAGGAATCATGGGAAAGCAAGCGCTCGCGCGGCGAAAGACCCTCTGAGTCGCGCACGCTGCCCGCCGCGTCGACGAACACGTTGGGGTCATAACCGGGCAGGCTGGCCATGGCCAGAATCTCCCCTGTATTCGCGTTGAGCACCACGATAGCCCCGCGCACCGCTTCATTTTCCGCGCCTGCTTGTACTGCGTTGCGCAGCACTTCCTCCGCCTTCGCCTGCAAATCCATATCCAAGGTCACGAAAATGGGCCGGCCCGGCGTCGGATCATCCCGGTACTCGAGCGTCACCTCACGCCCCACCTGGTCCCAAGTGACTTTCCGGCCATGCTGGTCTGGCGTCATCAGCGGATTGCCATATGAATCCGTGCGGAGCATGGGCGTTCCCATGTTATACCGGCTGACCCACATTTGGCCGTCTTTGCCCTTCAGGCTGTTTTCATACGATTTTTCGAGGCCATCGCGCCCGATCACGTCTCCACGCGAATAGCCCGGCATGCGGTCCAGCTCGTCTTTCCCAATTTCATTGATCCAGCCCATGATCTGGCCCGCCGTTTCTTTATACAGATACCGGCGCTGGGAACTGACCACCGTGAAAACACCCGGCAGCGCGAACGCCATTTCCTCTACTCGAGTGAGCTCGCGCCGACTGATGTCTCGTTTGACGGGGATCTGGGTGAACTTTTTTCTTTCGTTTCGCTTCACTTCCGCGATGAGATTGCTGGCGTTGATTCCGATTAAGGATTCGAGCCGGCGGCATACGGCTTCCTCCTGGCCTTCGCATTCTTTCGGCACTAAGATCAAGTCACACGCCGCCCGGTTGCTCGCCAGCACGATACTGCGGTCGCGCCCGAAGATAGGGCCCCGCTGGGCCTTGAGCTGAATAGGGTAAATACGCTGGCTGTCCGCTTGATTAGCGTAAATGTCGCCTTGCATGAGCTGCAAGAACGCCAGGCGCAAGATGATCACTACGGATGCGCAAATAAGGGTGGTCGAAAACCATTTGGTGCGATTCGAGAAACCATCGAAGCGTTTCTCTTTAGACGGATTGGGCATGCTAGGCCTCCGCTTCAGCCGCCGGGACGAAACGCCGTAACAGTTGGCCGAGTATCCAGAACACGAGGGGTGTGATGATGGCCGTATAGAACGCGCCAGGCACCACATTGGCGGCCAATTCATGGAGCGCTGGCCAATCGGGCCGCTGTATATATAAGATGGCCGTGGATAAAAGCCCCTTGGCCAAGCCTGCAATGAGCACGAGCCCCGCTTTCACCGCCGGATGATACGTCACCAGGCGGCCGCTCATGCGCCCGGCGGCATATCCGATCACCACATAACATAAAATATGGTGCCCCAGCACGGAATTGCTGAGGACATCGCTGAATAATCCGCCCAAAGCGCCCGTGAACATGGCGCGCTCGGGGCCATCCATCAGGGCAAAATAAATCACCAGCAAGACCATTAGATCCGGCAGGGTATTGCCCGTCAATGGGAGCTTCAGTTTTTCAAGCCATGTCACCTGCAAAAGCCCCGCCGCGATGACGATAACGGCCCATATGATGTTCTTTCTCATGGCGCCAGGTTCATTCTATTTTTGCCTTCGTCCGTCACGGGGCCAGGCGTTCTTGGATAGATTCCGTTTCCGGCAAGAAGCCTTCCGGCGGCTCGCCATGATCAGGAGCGGCGTACTCGCCCGATAATTCTTCCTCCGTCGCTTGGACACGCTCCACCAAAAACACTTCATCCAGGCGATACGGATCCGCGGCGGGCTTGATTAGGGCCGTCATGAGCAGCGAACCTTCGCCTTGAGGCGGGCCAATCACCGTTCCAATCGGATAACCGCTCGGATAAACGGCCCCGCCGCTCGTGACGACTTGATCGCCTTCGAGCACCTCATCGCCGCTGTCAATATACTCCATACGGCAGATGTGGCTGAAATCGTTGCCGCTGCCGCGCACAATGCCATGGGCGCGGTTGCGCTTGATGATAGCGCCAATCCGGCAATCCGTATGGTGGAGGGTATAGATGAAGGATTGTGAACGCTCGACTTTGGCTACAACCCCCACAATGCTTCCATCGGGGCTGATGGCGCACATGGCCTCATGAACGCCCTGCGCCCAGCCCTGGTCGATACTGAGGGTGCCTTCAAAGCGGCCGATCACGTGGACTTTCACCGGCTTCAGCGTCAGGCGGCTTTCCCGGTCCTTAAAATCCAGCATATGGCGCAGCCGTGCGTTTTCCGTGCGCACATCCTCAAGGGCCACCGAATCGGCTACCCGTTGGACCAGCTCCGCCTCTAGGGTTTGCACTTTCTGGCGGGACGCATTATACGACGAAAAAAAATCAGCGGCGTAATCCAGCGATTGGACGGCGCCGGTCATCGCCCGCAAAAAAGGAGTTGACACAACAGACACAGCCGTACGCACTTGCTGGATGACCCAGTTGCCCTGGGCTCCGTAAGCAAGCGCGAGTAGCGAAATGAGTACGAGGGCCGCGAATAGAATCGTGGGCCGGTTTTCAGTTATTCGGCGAGAGAGCGGCAAAGCCCACCTGTCTACACCGGTTCGGGCATCCGAATCCGGTTATCCCTCATCATCTCTATAATGCTTCAATCCCTCGAGATATTTGCCCGTGCCGAGCACCACCGCCGTCAGCGGATCTTCCGCCACGGTCACGTGGAGGCCCGTTTCCTTCGAAAGAAGCTGGTCAAGCCCGCGCAGCAATGCGCCGCCCCCCGCCAGCACGACGCCCCGGTCGACAATATCCGCCGAAAGCTCGGGCGGAGTCCGCTCGAGAGTCACGCGGACAGCGTCCACGATAGCGCCTACCGGCTCGCGCAAGGCCTCGCGAATTTCCTCCGAGGTGATCGTAAGGATTTTCGGCAGGCCCATAACCTGATCGCGGCCCTTGACCTGCATCTCGAGCTCTTCCTTGAGCGGGAAAGCCGAGCCGATGCAGATCTTGATCTCTTCAGCCGTGCGCTCGCCCACCATCATGTTGTAGGTGCGTTTGAGATGCTGGATGATGGCTTGGTCCATCTCGTCGCCCGCCACGCGGACCGAACGGCAAAACACGATGCCGCCCAGCGAGATCACCGCCACCTCTGTCGTGCCGCCGCCGATATCGACAATCATGCAGCCTTGCGGCTCTTGCACGGGCAAGCCCGCGCCAATGGCCGCCGCCATGGGCTCCTCGATGGTATACACCTTCTTGGCCCCGGCTTGCTCGGCGCTTTCGGTCACGGCGCGCTTCTCGACGGCAGTGATGCCCGAAGGCACGCACACCGCCACGCGCGGCAATACCAGCATCCGGCGGTTATGGACTTTATGGATGAAATAGCGGAGCATGGCCTCGGTAATCTCGAAGTCCGCGATCACTCCATCCTTCATGGGCCGGATGGCCACAATATTTCCCGGCGTTCGGCCGATCATATTCTTGGCTTCATTCCCTACGGCCCGCACTTTTCCAGTGTCTTTATTAATGGCCACCACCGAAGGCTCGCTTAACACGATTCCTTTTCCGCGCACGTAAACCAGCGTGTTGGCGGTGCCAAGGTCAATTCCCATATCACTTGAAAACAAGCCGGGAATCATTGAGAACAATCGACGCACACTCGTACCCTCAGAGGATTTCCTGCCACACGAAGCGCAGGGGACTATATAGAACGGTCAAACCTAAATTAAGGGAATACCCATATTTGAGGCCGGATTATACCAAAACAAATCACTGATTCCAATCTAATAAAAATCAAGAAAAAGCGTCTGTATTCGGCATGATTGCCAAAAATCGCTGCATTCATCCCTGCAACACGGCCATATATTCTTAACTAGTGCTTTTTTTAGCGTAAGGATTATTATATTTGATAGAATATATCAAAAAGGCGGATTTCGTACATAAGGAAAAACGCCATGCCTTGTACGATGCTATGGCTGAATACGGGATTTCGTCTCAGCGATAATCCGGCGCTGGCGGTCGCTATCGCACGAGGCAATCCCGTGGCCCCTGTGTTCATCTGGCCGTTTGAAGGCGAAGGCAACTGGCCCATGGGCTCCGCTTCCCGCGTATGGATGGAAGGAACGCTCGCATGCCTGCGTGAATCTTTGCGCACCCGAGGCTCAGAGCTCATCATTCGCCACAGGCCTTGCCTGGCCGCCCTTGATGACTTGGCGGCTGAACTCGGCGCCGATGCGCTCTATTTTAACTGGCGCTATGAACCTGCCGCACGCTGCGCTGGCGAACAGGCTTGCACCTATTTTAAGCAGCGGGGATTCGAAGTGCGCGGATTTAACGCCTCCCTCCTCGCGGAACCAAGTGAATTGCTGAACAAGCAAGGCAAGCCTTACCAAGTCTTTACGCCTTATTGGCGCGCATTCATGCAGCGGATGCACGTGCCCCCTCCCATCCCCGCGCCTGAATGCATTCCGCCTCCTCCGGTGTGGCCAGACAGTGAACCGCTCGAGGCCTTATCGCTTCGGCCAAAGATTCCATGGGACGCAAGCATTCGCGAAGCCTGGACGCCCGGCGAAGCCGCCGCCCAGCGCCAATTGGATGCATGGTGCGCGGGTGCCATGGAGAAATACGCCCAGACACGGGATTTTCCCGGCGATGACGGCGTATCGCGTTTATCGCCCTATCTCCACTTTGGCGAGATTAGCCCTAAGCAGATTTGGCATGCCATCATGGAACGTACTGCGGGCATGCCTCCCCATGCGCATGCTTCCGCCGAAGCTTTCCTGCGCCAGCTTGCATGGCGCGAATTCGCCCATTATGTGCTCTATCATTTTCCTGATACGCCAGCAGAACCGCTTCGGCCCGAATTCGCCCATTTCCCTTGGCGGGACGACAGGGAAGCGCTGGATGCATGGCGGGCTGGGCATACGGGCTTTCCCCTCATTGACGCCGGTATGCGCGAACTCTGGGCTACGGGCTGGATGCATAACCGCGTCCGTATGATCACAGCCTCGTTCTTCACCAAGGACCTGCTTCTCCCATGGCAATCTGGCGCACGGTGGTTTTGGGATACGCTGGTGGATGCAGACCTCGCGAATAACTCATTCGGCTGGCAATGGGCCGCCGGGTGCGGTGCGGACGCCGCTCCTTATTTCCGCATCTTCAATCCCGTGGCCCAAGGCGAACGATACGACCGCCAAGGTGTGTATGTGCGCCGGTGGATTCCCGAATTAGCGGCCCTGCCAGATGCATGGCTTCACAAACCATGGAAGGCCCCTGCATCCGAGCTGGCGCGTGCGGGCGTCGCGCTCGGGAAAACGTATCCTTTTCCCATCGTTGACCATGAAGCCGCGCGCGCACGCGCTCTCGATGCGTTTGCCTCTATACGCGGAAGATTATATTGCTGAAGACATTTGGCGGGATGCGCCCCCGTATCATCCGCCTAAGGCCTTGATGAGCTCTGGATTCCACAGCTCTTTCAACTCGGTGAATGGCACGACGACATCAAAAGTGCCTTCCGCATAAGAAGCCACCGCATAAGGATCGAAATGGAAAGTGGCGCCTCGGGGCGACAGCGTGAAACTAGCCAGGTCCTCGGCGCTGAACGAAGCCACCGTGCCGTCCACCACAAAACTTGCCTCAGCCTTTTCGAGGACATCCAGGACGAAAGCCGATAGCGGCTCCAGATAGTTTTCCGTATTGAATAAGTCCTTTAGAGCCAGCCTGGCAATAGACCCGTCCGCGGAGATGCGCGCATTATAGGGGGTGAATGAACTCATGCCATGCGCACCGCCCGAGTATTCATATGTCATATAGAACATGCTGGCCATCGAGGGGGAATGAAATGTCACCATGTAATAGGACATATCAAAACTCATTTCGGGGAGTTCTTCTTCGCCGGATTCCACGGCATTCAAGGCCGTTTCCGTGGATGTGCGGAATTGGGCGTACGCATCCTGCACCGTCTTTTTAACGGCGGCGTTCAGGGCATCCATTTTCACTCCGCCCATCGCCTCGAAGATCGGCCAGGCCAGCGTGGTCTTGGTCTCGACGCCTGCGATTTTCTCCGTGCGTTCCTCGCCTTCGCGCACGGCAAATCGTTGCGCCTTGAAAGGCAGTGCGCCCTCTTCGCCCTCATTTTTCCATGTACCCGACAAGGAACGGCCGTCTAGACTCAGCGCGCCTTCGAAAACACCCGTTGGCTTGTCTTCCGTGTATTCCGTCAACTGGAAAGCGCCATCTGGCTTGATCTCACCCTTGACGGCAATAGGCTCTCCAATATGCAGATAGGCGTACGCCCCGTCCAAATTATTTCCCTGGCGGGAGAGGTCCAGGATGAACGCATGTTTCTCGTCGACTTTTCCCTCATACAACGAGCCCACGAAATCCAGTTTGGCGTCTGCTGGGGCGTCGAGAAACTCGGGCATATCGGTCACCGGCAGATTCAACAGCATAGCCAGGTTGGCCCATTTCCCCTCTTTAGATACATAGACCGTGGCCAAATCGACACCTTTCCCATTGGCTACGACGGCGAATTTGCCTGGTTCGCTGCTGGGTTCGAGACGGATCTCCGTGAGCGCCTGCGGCGGGCCGGCCGCGGTTTCGCCGGGCGCGGATAACATGCGGAATTCTCCGCCGGGCTTCAGCCATTCCAGCGCACCCCGGCCATCCGCTTCACTCACCCATGCGGCCTGCTCTGCACAAGCCCAGCCTGTCAATACGCCTAATAAGGCCATTACTAAAAACCGATGCGCATACGGCATACTCCACCTCCTCCAACTGGATTTACGTGTATAGTATACGCATTTTCGCACCATCATCCACAATAAGGCGCGCCGGGCGGAACGAATGGCAATGCATTTTCGCATCATATGAGCCATCTGAAGCAAAAGCATCCGAAAAAAACACTCTCGAACTGTTCATTCGCACATTCGAGAATAGGGAAGAGTGGATTCTTTGCGATACTTTGCGTACTTCCGCGCCTTGCGTTGAAAATGACCCGACTCCACCAAAAAGGTGGTGCCTGCGCATTCCATATTACATGATAATGATGGCTGCTTTTTGGCTAATTCGCCTGTTTACCAGAAAATGATGGGCCTTGCCCGGCGATTAGGGGTGCCGTAACCATTTGATTTAATTTGAGTTCTATGCATAATCATCGCAAAAACCCATATTTCGACAGAAAGTGATATAGAATAATTATATCGTTCGCTATAACGAATGACGGAACAATGGGAAGCCCATGCATCACTCTAAAACTAAGATAAAGCAAGTCATATACATCGCCATCGCCACGGTTCTTTTACTCGAGGCAATATTGCGCGTGATGGGGCTGCGTTCCATGGTGCTGTATGAATGCGATTCGGAGGCCGGATATCGCCTCAAGCCTAACCAAACCGTACGGATAATGGGCAATGACGTGCGGATAAATGACTGGGGCGTCCGCGATCCGCGGCCCTTGGATGCGCGTTCCGGAGATATGCGGCGCGTTTTAGTGCTGGGAGATAGCGTCACCTGGGGCGGCCCGAGGATTCGGCAGGAAGAATTGTTCACTTCGATACTCGAGCAGCGGCTTGGCGGTGCGGAAGTCATTAACGCGGGCATAAACGGCTACTCGGTGGCGCAAATGGCCGCGCTCTATAGCACGCGGCTTCGAGGGCTTGCGCCGGATGTGCTGCTCGCGTATGCCATTCCCCGCGATTTCGAGCGCGCCCCCCGCGTGTGTTTGGCGCGCGACTCCGTGGTCTTTCCAATGAAAACACCTTGGTTCGCCATGGAAACGGCATGGGGCCTGTTCCGGCTGCAAGCGGGCAAGCGGCTTGGGTGGGCATGGCTCGAGGGGCCGCCGCCCGCGGAATCGGCGGACGGGACCGCACCGGGCCGCGAATGCATTCCTTTGAACATACAATCACTGGCTGAGTTATATGCGCAATTAGATGGGCAGGTGGATTTCCATGTGGTATTGGCTCCGCCCGCCCCGGGCGAAGATTCGAGCCTGCGGAATGAAGTCATCGCAGCGCTGCATGAGGCGGAGATCCCTTTCATCGACCTGGCGGATTCGATGCAACTAGGGCCGGAAAATTATGTGGATGGCGTGCATTTAAACGCCCAAGGCCATTTGGCCGTGGGAGAGGCCCTTGCGGCGGCCTTGCCAATTGGAAAGAAAACCGGATAGAGGCAGCTTATTTCCTCAGTTGAGCTGCTCCCACATGCTATCGATGCTCTGCCATTCGTGATAAATCATAACCACAATATATATAGATGCATAAATTACTACAGCGGTAACTAAAGCAATTCCTATCGACAAAATAATCTTTTCCGTCCGGTTCATGAACGGCGATTTCCAAACCAGGAATAACGCGAACGGACCGAGTATCGTAAGGGTAAGTATGATGATGGATATAGGATGATAAAGAAGCTTGCCTGAAAGAGACACTTGCCTGCGGCCGCAATGGCGGCAAAACCGGTCGCCCGGCTCAATGGGATGCAAACACCGCCAGCAACGGTTTTCGGGCGCGGCTTCCGTTTTTTTTACTTCATTGCTCACGTGGACACCTTTAGTGCGCTCCCCTTGGCGGCGTTGGACACTACATTCCTGCCGGGACTCCGCCTCCACCAGCGCAAGGGGATTGTACGAATAGCGCACCCAATGATTCAATGGCCATGGGCTGATAGTGGACTGCATGAGCCAAACACAATTCCCAAAGGCCATGGATTACAGCAGCAGCGTCAGCCGCCCGTTTCTGGCTCGGGAGCCCATATGGCCTTTGGCGGCGTGGCAAAATCCGCATACCGGCCTTTCAATTCATCCGCCGTAGCTTCGCCATGAACGAAAATACGGAACCCGAGCTGGAGCGATTCGCCTTTCTTGAGCGTATATCCGCCTTTTTGGCCAAAGCAGTCGGCGGCAATCATGGCGCTCGCCGCGCCTCCCCATACGGGAGGATGGCCCGGATTGGCGGGAAGCGCGAATAAGGTTACACCGGCTTTGGTTTCACCAAAGGCTCCCGAAACATCACACCACCCGCCCGTTTCCTGGGGCGCATCCGCCGCAGGCAGGCCGCCTTCCCGCCGGTCTTTGAGGGAATCCGCCACGCGGATATTCATAAGCCCTTGCTCCGACACTGGCGTGAATTGCACCTCGCCATATGTGGCGGAAAGCTCAATGAACACGTCGAACAGGCATCCCTCGTATCCCCAGGCGTAAAATCGATACTCACTGGTTTCATCCAGCAGCGGCGTTTGCTGGGCGTTTTGCCAGACTTTTGTTGTCCGTATCCAGCCATACGCCCCGCCCGAGCCAAATGTGGTTTCCCCGCTTTTCTGCTGGCCGTCACTCCAGCAGGCGGCTCCATTGACAAGGCCATACCCGGTCCAAAGCGTATCCGCCACGCGGGACCCGCCTATCTCCGTCAAAAGATTCAAAATGGGCCTGGGCAATTCCGCACCGGAGGCGTATGACGCGACCGGCTTGTCTTCAACGAACACATTCAGTGCGCCTCCTGCTTCGGCTTTCTCGATACGCACGACGGGGGGCAAGTCGATAGGTTCAACATAAATTCGATACGCATGGCGGGTATTGGGCATGGCGCCTTCCGGCGTAAATACGAATTGCCCATTGCGGATGGTGGCCGGAAAATCTTTGCCCGTGCTTTCCTCCACCGCTCGAATGCGGCCTTCGGGTGGTGCGCCTTCATACGGTAACGCAAGAGGAGGATACAGGCTCATCCATGAACCGGCGTCAAATGTGATGACCCGCCCATCCAGGGCGCTCTCCGCCGAAACGCTCATGGCCACACAGAGTAAAACCGCCAGGCTTGTCCAGAGACGCATCATCGAGCTCCTTATCAAAAAAAGCCCCACCGCTGCTTCATATTATACCGCACATCCGCCTGGTCGCCCAAACCAGCCTTGCCCTGGTAAAAAAAATGACCGACGCCCTCGCCGGTCATCAGATGCAAAATGTGGTATCAATACCGGAAAAAGAGAAGAAACAAGGCCGCCAAATATAAGACGCTATTTCAGCCGGCCAAAAATCTACGGTATTACTGGGGCGCTTCCATACGCTTGATATGAACACCCTGGCCTTTGCGGATTTTGCGCTATACCGCTATGGCGATGCCTGTCGCGAGGCGCATAATGCCTTCTTGCGTGGCGTCCGCACGGGATAGCTCGCCCGCGATATGGCCTTCATGCATGACGAGAATGCGGTCGCACATGCCCAGCACTTCCGGCAGTTCACTCGATATCATGAGGATGCATACGCCTTGGCGGATAAGTTCGTTCATGAGCTTATAAATTTCCGCCTTGGCCCCTACGTCGATGCCGCGCGTCGGCTCGTCGAAGATCAAGATCCTAGATTCCGTGAAGAGCCATTTTGCGAGAACCACTTTCTGTTGGTTGCCGCCGCTGAGGTTCTGGGCGGTTTGTTCGAGAGATGGGGTTTTGATGTGCAGGCTGTTGATATACCCTTCCACGGCCTGGCGCTCCTTCTTACGATTCACGAACAGAAGATTCACCAGTTTGGATAGATTGGCGATGGTGGTGTTTTCGCGGACAGTCATGCCCAATACCAGGCCTTGGTTTTTGCGGTCTTCCGTGAGAAGGCCGATGCCTTGGCGAATGGCGTCTTGCGGCGAACGGACCAGGATTGGGCGGCCATCCAATAGGATGCGGCCCGCATCAATGCGATCCGCGCCGAATATCGCACGGGCGACTTCCGTGCGGCCCGCGCCGACAAGGCCGGTTAGCCCCACGATTTCGCCATGATTCAGACTAAACGACACATCCTGGAACACCCCGCGCCGCGTGAGGCCTTCCACCCGCAATCGTTCCTGGCCCACAGTAAAGGTTTCTTTGGGAAACTCCGCCGCCAGATCACGGCCCACCATCATGTGAATGATGCCCTCGCGGGTCAAATCCCGGACCGCATGCGTGCCGATGTATTGGCCGTCGCGCATGACGGTGATACGGTCGCCGATCTCGAAGATTTCCTCAAGGCGATGGGAGATATAAATGATGCCGATTTGCTGGCGTTTCAGTTCCTGTATCAGCACGAATAGCGCCCGTAATTCGTGGTCGGTCAAGGTGGCCGAAGGTTCATCCATCACGATGATTTTGGCGTTGCATGACACCGCCTTGGCGATTTCGACCATTTGCTGCTGGGCGACGCTGCATTCGTATATGGCGCGCCGCACGTCCAGGCGGACGCCTATGCGTTCGAGCACCTCCTGCGCGCCGCCATACATGCGCCGCCAATCCACAAAAGGCGTTTTGCCCAGGCGTGGCTCGCGGCCCAAATAGATATTCTCCGCTACGCTCATGTAAGGGCTCAGATTAAACTCCTGGTAAATCATAGCGATGCCGAGTTCTTGGGCGTGGTGCGGAGAAGAGATTCGGATAGGTTCGCCGTTCATATGGATCTCGCCGCCGTCTTTTTGGAGCGCGCCGGAGAGAATCTTCATGAGCGTTGATTTGCCCGCGCCGTTTTCCCCAACCAGGCAATGCACCTCGCCAGGCCGCAACGTGAGCTGGGCATGGTCCACCGCCAGCACGCCCGGGAAACGCTTGACGATATCTTTCATCTCCAATACAAACTCACCCATGTATACATCTCCTCGTGAACTGCAATTTCGTTACCCCAGCGCCCATGCTAACAGAGACGGCGCATGCAAGGCCAGCACGGAATCAATCTTGCTGGAGGCCCTTGCGTCCCAACGGCGTTGGCAGCCGGAAAACCACGATATAAGAAGAAGCGATCAACGTAATCAAGGTTACAAGCTGCACGAATTGGGAGGCGCGTTCGGCCAAAACGCCGGTCTGCGCCGCGAACGTGGCCAATATAAGGGCAAACTCACTGCTTTGCCCCAAGCGCAAACCAGCTTGCTGGGCAAATGCGGGAGGCTCGCCCGTACGCAGCAACAACAGCCGGAACATATACGGTTTTGCCGCCAGCAACAACAGCGCCAGCAATATGGCGGGCGCAAGGACGCCTAGGGCGATAAATAAATTGAGGCGCGCTCCAAGGACGAAGAAAAATAACACCAAAAAGAAATCGCGGAATGGCTTCAAGCGTTCACTCAGGAAACAGGCGATGGGATTGCGCGCCATGGCCACGCCCGCCACAAAGGCCCCCGCCTCGAGCGACAAGCCCAGCCATTCCGCCAGCATGGCTAACGATAAACACCAGGCCAGGCTGAGGAGAAGCAAGGTCTCGTGGAACCGATCGCTTTTATGTAGCATCCAGCGCAAGACAAACTGTTCAATAACCAAGGCCACCGAGATGAGCCCCACCGCCTTTACCGGAAGCAACAGAAACGACTGGGAACTGGTGGACGCCATCCCCGCTAGAAACATGAGCAGGGCGATGGCCAGCAGGTCTTGCGCGATGAGGATGGCGATGCAAATCGCGCCCATGTGTTGGTGGTGCAGGGCGGTCGTTGGCATGAGCTTGACGACGAGGATCGTGCTCGAAAACATGCAGGCAAGCCCGATGATCACGCATTCCCGCCATTCGAACTGCCATAACCATGCGAAACCGCCCGCAAGCAGCGCACAGCAGATGCTGCTCACGGCGGTAACCACCATCGTCTGCCGGAAGAGTTGGGCCAGCCGGACGGGATGGAGCGTCATGCCCGCGAGAAACAGCAGCAGCGCAATGCCTACCCGGCCCACCTCATCCACAAATTGAATCCCATGCACCAAGCCGAATCCAAATGGCCCCGCAAGAATTCCACATAGGATATAACCCAATATAACCGGCTGGCGCAGCATCAAAGCCAGCCAGGACAACCCTCCCGCTATTGCCACCACAAATGCCAGATCAAGAAAAAAATGCTCCGAATTCATGTGATACTCCTGTTGAACAACGGCGAGAAAATAGTATAAACAGCGCTGGCTCCCCGCGCCAGATTCTTATACAATAAAATACAATCCGCGCTGCGCCACGGGAAATAAAAAAAGCGCATAAAATAACCTATTCGCGTCCATTCGCACTTCCAAAGAAACGGGGCTTTCCCCTTGAGTATCGGGCGTCTCCGGTGGTTAGTTCTCCGCCAAGTAGCAGAATTTCAGTTATGCTTGATAAACACATAAACGATAAAGAGCAGAAAACAACGGTTTTTTAATGCGATTTACCGCTTGTGCGTTGATCCCCCAAACCTCCTTGCTTATAATAAAATAGAAGGCGGGCTATTCCCCAAAAGGCGGAAGTTCCATTCTGCTTTGTTAGTGTAATATGTCTCGTGGAATAAAGGGCGTGATTTGGTTAAGCTGTGTGCAGCCGCCAAACGCTGGAGGGCAGATGGATACCAAGCAAACGACGCATCCGGATACAACGGTTTCACGGCGCGGATTCCTCACGGGGGCGGCGGCCGCAAGCGCCTTGGCGGCATTTGCGGGCCGTGGCGCACAAGCGCAAGAAACCGCGCAACCTCCCGCGGGCGAATTGGCTATCGCACTGATTGGCGCGGGCGCACAAGGCCAAGTGTTGATGGATGCCTGCCTGCGCATCCCCGGCGTGCGGTTCAAGGCCGTCTGCGATATTTGGGCCTACAACCAGCGCCGCAGCTCGGGCATGCTCAAGAAATTCGGCCACCCCGTGAATGTCTATGAAGACTACCGCGAGATGCTCGATAAAGAAACTCTCGATGCAGCCATTGTCGCCACGCCCGATTGGATGCACGCCGAGCACGCCATCGCCTGCATGGAAAAAGGCCTTCATGTCTATTGCGAGAAGGAGATGTCCAACTCGCTCTCGGAAGCCCGGCGGATGGTGGAAACAACCAAGCGGACGGGAAAGCTA
>CAXXTH010000018.1:0-577762 GCA_963668025.2 Candidatus Hydrogenedentota bacterium | reverse complement strand
GGCTCATCGAGGTGGGCACGACCAACAAGACACATTTGCGGGATTACGAATCCGCCATCACGGAGCATACTGGAGCTATCTTGCGGGTCAACGCCAGCAATTACCGCATCGTCGGTTTCACGAAACAAGTCGAGACCGCTGAACTCGCGCCGTTGGCGAGGAAGCACAACCTCCTACTCATCGACGACCTGGGCTGTGGCGCATTAATGGACCTGCGCGCGTATGGCCTCCCACACGAGCCTACCGTGCCCGACAGCATCGCCGCCGGAGCGGACTTTGTGCTGTTTCAGTGGCGACAAGCTCATCGGCGGCTCGCAAGCGGGCATCATTGTAGGCAAAAAGCCGTTAGTGGACCGCATCCGCAAGCATCCCCTCACGCGCATGCTGCGCGTGGGCAAGCTCACCGACATGGCCTTGGAACACACACTGCGGCTGTTTCTCGAACCGGAGAAACTGCTCGAACGTCATCCACGCTGCGGATGCTCGCCGAGCCGGTGGAAAGCGTCCGCGCGCGTGCCGAGGCGATGGGCGCGGCGCTGGCCGGCATTCCCGCTCGATGTGGCCATTGTGGCCATGGCGAGCGCTACCGGCGGCGGTTCACTGCCTGCCGTGGATATCCCTTCCTGGGGCCTTCGCGTGGCGCGTCCGGGATGGAGCGCGGATGCCTTGGCGCAAGCGTTGCGCTACAACGAGCCGCCGATCATCGCACGCGTGCAGGAGGACGCGGTATGGTTGGACGCCCGCACGCTGCTGGAAGGCGAAGAGAACGATGTGACGGACGCCTTGCGCCGCATCGGATTGTATGAATCGTGAAGCACTTAATGTGTATGATTGATTCTCTGTGATTCTCTGTGCCTCTGTGGTGAATAATAAAGAATTGCACCACAGAGACACAGAGGAACACAGAGAACTGCTTCAACAAAGAAATCATAGTGCGAGAAGCTGAATACTTTAAAAAAAACGCCAAAACGCCGGCACGTGATAAAGACCTTGCGCTCAAACGTTTCAAAGCGCTAAGTGATTAGAGGAGGCATTTCATGAAAGAGAAAGGACATATTGGTTCCTTATTCGACAACTTTCTGCAAGAAGGAGGCATTCTAGATGAGTGTGAGGAGCACGCTATTAAAGAGATTATCGCCATGCAAATAGTCGCCACCATGAAGACGGAAAACATCTCAAAGGCTGAGATGGCCCGTAGAATGAACACCAGCCGTCCCGCCCTTGAGCGCCTCCTCGACACACAGAACTCATCCGTGACGCTGCACACACTGCAGAAGGCCGCCATGGCGGTCGGCAAACGTATTCGCATAGAGCTTGTGGAAGCGTCATAACTGGTAGCAAAGTGCTTTGCCTTGAAAGGAACGTTGTTTGGCCATTGATCTCGAACGACGCCGGGCGGTGATGGAGCGTTCGCGCAAGCTGGGGCATTGCATCTGCAATCCTAAGCATCCGTGCCCGTGCCCGCCGCTCATCGAACAGAATGTATGCCCGTGTGCGGGTGAACGTATTTCCGTGAAGACTGGCCGCGCCGCGTTGACCCAATATGTCCGCAAGGCCGGGTGCGCGTCCAAGATCGGGCAGGCCGACTTGCAACAATTGCTCAGCGGCCTTCCGCTGCCCACGGACCCGAATGTGCTGCTGGGCGCAGCGGCGGGCGACGATGCGGGCGTCTACCGGTTGGATGAGCGGACGGCGCTGGTGCAGACGGTCGATGTGTTCACACCATGCGTCAATGACGCCCGCCTGTTCGGGCGCATCGCCGCCGCCAATTCCGTAAGCGATGTCTACGCCATGGGTGGGCGGCCCATCACGGCGCTGTCGATCGTGGGATTCCCCATCGAGACGCTGGATGGAGGTATTCTGCGCGAGATGCTGCTGGGCGGCATGGAAACCCTCGAAGAAGCCAACTGCGCCCTCATCGGCGGCCACAGCATCAACGACGAAGAGATCAAATGTGGTTTCGCGGTCACGGGCGTCATCGACCCCCCGCCAGCCCATCGCGCGCGACTGCGCCCAGCCCGGCGATGTCCTTGTCCTCACCAAGCCGCTGGGCACGGGCATCGTGTCCTTCGCGGCCCAATTGGGCGTGATAGACGAGGCGGCGCTGAATGAAGCGGGAGAGTGGATGGCGGCCCTCAATCGCGACGCATCCGAACTGATGCTGCGCCACGGCGCGCATGCCTGCACCGATGTGACCGGATTCGGCTTGGCGGGCCATCTTGTGTCCATGGTGCGCGGCAGCGGCGTCAACGCCGAAATCGATATGTCCGCCATTCCCGTGCTCGCATCCGCATCGGCCTGCCTTGCGCACGAGGTGTTCGGCGGGGCGGTGGACCGCAACCAGGCGTACGCCATGAGCTGGATCGACATCACCGAAGGCGCGGGCCAGGGCGGTTTGCCGGTGCTGTTTGATCCGCAAACTTCCGGCGGATTGCTCATCGCCTTGCCGCCCGCGCAAGCGGAAGCGTTTCTGGATGATATGAAGATGCGCGGGCATACTGCGGCGGCGGCTATCGGGCGGATTGTGGAGAAAGCGCCCGGGCAGACTGAAGGCCGGGTCATCGTTACCAACGCCGCCCCTGGGCCGGTTCGTGGGCGAGCCAGCGACGGTGGATATGAACCGCCTGAAAGACAAGCCGATTGAGATAGCAGCGCCCGTTGAAGACGCGGCCTGTTGCTGTGAACCGCCGGACATCACGCCGGTGAAGACCCCGCCCATACAAGGAGATCCGAATATGGACCCGTTTGAATCATTCAAAGCTTTCATGAAAGAAGCCAACGCGCCGGGGCTGATTGATGCGAAACACAAGAAGCTGATGGCCATTCTGCTATCCATTGCGCATCACTGCCACCCTTGCCTGAAGATCCATCTGCAAGGGGCCGTTCAGATGGGCATATCGAAAGACGAAATCGACGAAACGGCGCGGCTGGCCGTGGCCTTCGGCGGCTGCACCGCCATGATGTTCTATAAGGAAGTTTGCCAGGAAGTGGGGCTCTAGCCCGTGGCCACCCATGCCGCATCGCCGCCGGGACTCCTCCGGCGCGAGGTCGAGCCCGACGTGCTCATGATGGTATGCACGGCGGGGCACGTGGACCATGGCAAGACCCGGCTCGTGAAGATGCTTACGGGCTGTAACACGGATCGCCTTAAGATCGAGCAGGAGCGCGGGCTGACCATCGAACTCGGTTTCGCGCCCTGTTGTCTGGGCGGCAAACTATGCGTAGGCATCGTCGACGTGCCCGGCCACGAAAAATTCATCCGCAACATGGTGGCGGGCGTTTCGGGCATCGATCTTACGATCCTCGTGGTCGCCGCCGATGACGGCATCATGCCGCAGACCATCGAGCATTTCCAGATAATGGATCTTCTCGGCGTGCGGCGCGGCATCATCGCGCTTACGAAGATCGACCTCGTGACGCCGGAACGGGTGGCCGAGGTGATCGAGGATCTGCGTGTCTTCACCGCGGGCACGTTCCTCGACGGCGCGCCCATTTGCCCCGTGTCTTCCGAGACGGGTGAAGGATTCTGGCCTTTCTACGAAACCCTCGTGTCCGCCATCCGCGCCGCCGAACAAACCCGCCGCGCGGGGATCTTCCGCATGCCTATCGAGCGCGTCTTTCTGCGCAAAGGATTCGGGGCCGTCGCCACCGGCATTCCGTTATCCGGCCAGGTGCGCGTGGGCGATGAAGTCGAATTGGCCCCCGGCGGCCAGCGGGGGCATATCCGGGGCATCCAGTGTTTCTTGCGGCAAGCGGAAGAGGGGGCCAGCGGACAATGCCTCGCCCTCAACGTACCCGAGTTCGGCAAGACGCCCCCCGAGCGTGGGCAGTCCATCGCCGCACCGGGCTATTTGCAGGCGGCCTCCTTTTTTGGCGTGCGCTTGCGTGCGGCGGCGGGAATCGATACGCCGCTGCGGAACGCCGAGCAAGTCCGGCTGCATACCGGCACGAGCGAGCAGCCGGGCAAGGTGTATCTCCTCGACCAAGAACAGGCGCGCGAAAGCGAGCCGTGCTGGGCGGTGCTGGCCTTGAGCGAACCTATAGCAGTGGTTCCGCATGACCGCTTCATCCTGCGGCGCATATCGCCTGCGACTACAGTGGCTGGGGGCGATATATGGGCCATTTACGCGGGCGCGAACCGCCCTCGCAAGAAACAAGCGTTGGATGAACTGGTGGCGTGTGCGGAGGCCCTTGGCGATGCGGAGCCGTTCTCGGAAGAGGGACAGCGCCGACGCCTGCGCCATTTCTTTCACACGGCGGATGCGCCTAGCGCATCCCTCGAAACCGCCGCGCGAGCCGCTTATCTGCCCATTGAAACGGCGCGCGCCCGGCTCGATATCTTGGCGGCGTCCGGCGAACTCCTCGCACTCGAGGACGGCCACTACGCGGATGCGGGCCGTTTCCAGGAAGGCGTGGCGTTGCTCAAGGAACGCCTTGAACAAGGCGGGGCCATCGAGCTTAACACTGCGGCGTTGCAGCAGGAATTAGGATGGCCCGCGCCCTTCTGGCGCAAGGCCCAAGCAGGGCTCAAACAGCAAGGAGCAACGGCGTCGCGCACGGGGCGTATGGTGCTGCGCGGCGCATTGGAACGATTGCCCGAGGACGACCGCGCGCTGCTCGAACGTATTTTGACGGTGTATGAAGAAAACGCCTTCCAATCGCCCCGCCCGGATGAATTGCCAGAACTACTCGGTGCGTCGGAGGCTCACATCGAAAAGCTGTTGCAGCTCGCCTGCGCCGAGGGGCTGCTGATCCGGCTTGCTAAAAACGTGGTGCTGAGCTATTCTGCCATGCAACGTGCGCAGACTATCGCCGTGGAAGCCATCCAGCGGGACGGAAAACTGGATTCGGCGGATTTTAAGTATAGGATAGAGTCCACGCGGAAATACGCCATCGCGATTCTGGATTATCTGGACAAACGGCGCGTCACCATACGGCGGGAGAACCTTCGCATGCTGGCGTACCAATATGAAAGGAACCTGCTTTAGGCCATGCATGGCATGATTCAGAAAACGGTGGCGGGCGTGTTGCTCGCGATAGCAGTTGCCTGCATCGCCACGGGCGCGGTCTATTCGCGCAAGGTCTACGAACAGGACGAAATGGGCCAGGAATTCGGCCTCATCACTTTCGAGCGCATCCCGGATTGGCAGCTCACCATCGACGCCACATTCACCGGGGTAGTGAGAAAAGACGGCAAACTGTATTCCACCTACGACCGCTCAGCCCCGAGGGGCAAGCGCTCCTGCCCCACTTGAAAGTGAGGCATTCGCGGCCATGGGAGCCGCTAGGAGATAGGGTTTAGGGTTTAGGGGCTAGGGTTTAGGGGCTGGTGATGTTGCGGCGGTGGTGGGTTCAGATTTCGGCGCTGGTGATGCTCCATTGTTCGTGGGGATTGGACGCGAAATGGCTGTGTAATCCCGTGCTTACTTGCCATTCCTGTCCGCTGTCTTGGTTCGCCTGTCCCATCGGCGTATTTGTCCATTATGCGGCCTATTGGGCTTTTCCCTTTCTGGCCGTAGGAACTGTGCTGGCGCTCGGAGTAGTTTTCGGACGGCTGCTATGCGGGTGGGTGTGCCCATTTGGATTCATACAGGATTTGCTCTATAAGATCCCAGGACGCAAATACATTTTGCCGAATTGGACGGGATACATTAAGTACGCCGTGCTGGTCCTATTTGTGCTCCTGCTCCCTGCACTCTTTGGCGAATCCACCGTTTTCTCGTTCTGCCGTTATTGCCCCGCGTCCGCCATCGAAGTCACCCTGCCGAACGTTGCCAGCGCGGGAATCGCTGGACTGGACGCGGGCTCCTGGATCAAACTGGGCGTGCTCGCCGTCGTATTGCTGCTGGCCATGGCCAGCAGCCGCTCCTTCTGCAAAGTGTTTTGCCCGATAGGGGCCATTCTCGGCCCGCTCAATCTGGTGAGTTTCTGGACCGTGAAGCCTATCGCGAAATGCCAGGAATGCCACCGTTGCGACAAGTATTGCCCCGCCAATGGGATCCCGTCGAAACACATGGCCCAAGGCGTGCCCCCGAGCCGCGCTCTCGAATGCATCGTCTGCCACGATTGCCAAAAGGCATGCCCCCATAAGGATTCGGAGAACGCCACTGGCTAAAATAGCCAAGGAGCATGGCCATTGCTTCTCACTAGAACGGAATGCGTTCCAGCACCGGCACAGGCCCAAATACCGGCAATGCTAGATTCTGGCTATCCACTACATTGCAGTACGGATTCAGCCCGTGCCCATACCACAGGTACACCTGCTCCGGGCAGCCTCCCAGCGGCGTCGTGAGGCGCAGGATCACAGTCGCTGGCTCCTCATCTGATAGGCTCTGCTCGACGATCATGGGGAGGTCACGCCCTTCCGCATCGCTCAGGCTGAAGCCTGACACGCGCCCCGCCGCTTGCAGTTTGCCGTTGACTCCTTGAAGCCGGACGTGAAGCTCGAGAGCATAAGGCGTCTTGACCATCTCCATCTGGGAGAAACGCGGGCCTCCCTGGATGGATGCCTCGCCAAATAAATCCCGGCAAACAAGCGCAGCCAATCGCTGCCCAAGCACTTTGTGCCCATCCGTGCTCACATGCACAAAGTCATCTAGCGGCAAATCTATACTGGCAGTCATTCCAACATGGGGGATGAGCTTTTCCGCATCCAGTTGGGCCTGCTGAATGGCGTTCCAGCGCCGTGGTTCTATCGGTGCAAAATGCACCGTGCGCCCAATCTGCACATAGTAGAAGGGCAAATCGGGCGACGCGAAATCCGTGCGTATCGCTCGAACAAGGCTGCTCAACCGTTGGGGGTATGCGGCGACATCTTCATCGGACAACGTTTCCGATTCGCCCTGATGCCACAAGACGCCGCGAATATGCCCGCCCACTGCCAGAAACCGCCGATACATCGAACCGTATAACGAGTCGCCATATGGCTCCTTCAATTCCGGATTCCACTGCGTCATGGAAGTATTGCCATGCGCACAGGGGATAAGCCCCACCGGGCGGCCCGTGCGGCGGGCCATCTCCAAGGCGAAGGGCAGCCCCAATCCCGCCCCCTTTGCCGGTGACTTTTCACCGCTTACGCTATTATGGACGTGATCGCAGGAAGACCATAAGTCATGAAGCGGCTCTTTGGCGATTTGCCAGGTATCGTTCATATAGAACGCATGCACCTGTCGAGAAGGTTCCGCGGTATGAACCAGATCTGCATATCCTTCCATATTGGACTGCCCGGCCAGTATCCATAGATCCCCCACCAATACTTCCTGAACGACAGTTTCCGCGCGCGTTTTACCGGTGTCGTCCTTGGCGCGAAATTCGATGGCATAGGGTCCGCCCACGGGCAGACCAGCGATGTGTGCATTCCACTTTGAATCGGACACCGTGCCGACGGCCGACCAGGGTTTCACCTTGTGTTTTTTGGAAAGGACTCGGGTCTCGACAGTGCCGGATGCAACAGCATCCACCCTGCCCGCACAGTTCACCTCAGCCAGGCCATGCGCATCGCATTGAATGACTTGATACGCCTGTATGCCAGACTCGATGGCAATGGGCGCTAATTCCGCGTAACAAGGAAATCCGAGTGTAAAAAATACCGCAATCGCAATAACGGCCGCTTTTCGTGTCATGTCTATTTTCTCCCCAGCCTATTTCATTCCGTGTGGCGCTTTAGAGATCATCCATCTGGCCGCCATCACGATTAACTCTAGACGGCTGCAACAGAATACGCAATATTTTTTGAGCCGCCAGCTTCTTGGAAAATTAATCGCACTATGATACAGTAGCGAGTGGGTTCACAGGGTAATTCTCCTAACTGGGGAGGGCGTTGTAGATGGCTCGTCTTCAGAATTGGTGTGTCTGCTCATTTCTTTTCCTCTCTCTTTTTCCTGCGCAGGCCCAGGAAGCTGTTCCCGTTGATGGAGCCGTCTATACGGCTCGGCTGTCGCAAGACATGTCCGCAGGCAATCTTTCTATGGGAGAGAAAGGGGGTACGGTCACTTTTAAAACACTGCCCCCCGATTATCCCGCGAATGCCGCAACCGGCGCGATTTCCATCGGCGAAGCCAAAGGCGATTTCATCGGTTTCGCCTATGACAAGAACTCCCAGCGCATATGGATTGATGCGAACCGCAACCTGGATCTCGCCGATGATCCGCCGGTCCTTATAGACAATATGGAAAACGACTATGGCATCACCTATCGAGGTGTAGCATTCGATATGCCGGGTGAGCCCGCCCGGCATTACAAGATGGATATTCAAATATATCCTGTTGGCATGACCCGAATGACGATTACCTCCGGTTGGACCGGTTTTGTCGACCTGCCGACCGGGCGCTATCCCCTTGGCGTAACCGATGATTTGAATGGAACCATTGGTTCCAGCGACGCCGTGCTGCTCGGGTTTCGCGGTGCGGAGAAACTGGCGAATCATGAGCAACAAGGCATCTGCGCGGCAGGCGATCCCAGCCAGTTGTTCGTTGACGGGAAGCATTACACGATTGCCTACCGCTTCGAGCCGGGCGCTACCGGCGCGGATTTGATAGTGGAATTTCGTGAAGCGCCCGTGACCATGGCGGAAGCCGCCGTGGAGGGACAGTATATTGAACGAATGGTGTTCGTTGGAGAGCAAGGAACGGTGTTTCTCGATCATCCCAGTGGAACCGTGGCCGTTCCCGCAGGTTCATTTACGTTCACGAAAATACTCTTGAATGCCGGCAAAGAAGAATTGATGTTCGAGAGTTCTCCTTCTCGCTCGTATGTTTTTGAAGCGGGCAAGCCTGTCGCCATCGCGGAAGGCGCGCCACTGAACAACACGCTTGAACTGTGTAAAGGCGTGTTCGCGGTTACTGCCGGATACAAACTCTGTGACAAGACCGGCGCGGAATATGAACCTGCTTCATCCACAAAGCGTTCGCGTCCATCTTTTGTGGTGTACAAAGGCGGCAAGCAGATTTCTTCCGCCAATTTCGAGTATGGGTGAGGGGGCACCTGTTCGTACTCATGGCGAGTACCTCTGGCCGCATTTGGTAAATACGAATTCGCTTGCGCGTGTGATATTGGCTGTTTGGGCGACAAAGAAGGCCCGCGCCAAACCTATTACATTGCACCTACAGGAGCCGTGATTCGTTTATTGCCGTTCCTGCTATTGCTTGTGCTGTTTCTACTGCCGCGCAACCGCAACCGCCATGTGTTGAGGATTCTAGCGATAGCGGTAGTGGCGGCTTTGGCCGGATATGCATGTTGCTCTATTTCGCCCGAACGGGCGAATATTGCCGTGACACTGTCCGTTGTGTTTTTGCTTTCCCATATGTATGGCTTATGCGCTGCGTGGTTATTATCTGGCAAAGACCGTATAAAGGCGCGCGCGGTGAACCTGTTTTTCACCATGGCGAAAGCATATGTGTTTGGCTGCATCGCCCTGTTTGCTTACGGAGGCGGCGCCTCCTATTTCTTTATATACCTTGTGATGGAAGGGATCGCCGTAGGGATTTTATTCATTGCGTTGCTTCTTACCGGCGTCTGTTGCTTAAAAACATGCACCGCTACACGAGTCGTATGCTGGCTGGCCTTTTGGAGCATAGCAACGGTTTTGTTGGTGGGCATACTGTTTGGCGCTGTGGCTGCGATAACATCAGGGGAGAGCGATATTTTCCTGATGGTGCTTGGTGTATGCACATTTATAGGGGTGATTTTGTACGTCCTGGCGCTGCCATTCATCGCCATGGCGCTTTGGGATTCCCACTTCAAGCAGCGATTCTACAGCGTGTTTCCCTTCCCGCTGGAGCCGGAGCATGCACCGGCAATAGAAACTACCCCTCCACCCCTGGAGGCTACACTGGAGTAAATACGCACGTAGCATGGGCGTCCCGCCCATGCGCGTATGGAGGTTAACTTGCAGGAGGATCTAAATGATGGTGAGAATACGAGGCATCACAATATTTATGGCATGCGCGTGGATTTTTTCGATGGCGGCCATGGCGGCGGCTATCGAGGTTCCCCTCGAGTATGTCACCCAATCGAACGACAACAGGACATTCATCCCTGGTGGTGGAAGGGGCGACGAAGCCAAGCCGGAAATCCCGCCCGGCGAGTGGAAACTGCCGGAGTTCACAGGCGCTAAGCAGCTCTATACCATTATCGAGCTAGGCGGTGTAAAACGCTTGGTCGTGCTTGAACCGTCGAAAGAGGATGGCTTCTACGACAAGCTGCTCTTCGATATGGACGGCGATGGCGATCTGGCCGAAGAGGCGTGGGCAACGGCAAGTGAGTTCAGCACCGACTATTCGAACTGGGAGCCTTTTGATCTAACCATTCCCGTAGGTGGGAACAATACGCCGTATAGGCTCGCTTTCCAGGCGTATCCCATGCAAATACAGGACGAGAATGGAAAGCTCGTTATTCAAAGGGTCCAGCTTATCTGCCGGACAGCATGCGCTTACAAGGGGACATTCGAGCTGAATGCCAAGACGTATCGCATTATGCTGGGCGACGGCAATGGGAACGGTAATTTCTCGGATTTAGCGGAGCCTATGGATAAGGCGAAGATGTCGGAAATGAACCGGGATATGCCGTATCAGCCTCTGTATATACGAGCCGATTTGTTTGTATTAAGTGACAAGGAACAGCTTGATTATTACGATACGTGCCCCATGGGCAAATACTTGTACCTGGATGGCGCGCTGTATACGGTGGCGGTTGATATTCCCGCGAAGAAAATGACCCTCGAACCTACGCCGGAGCCGCTGGCTACGGTGAAGCTCGGGCAGGAAGCCACGATGGTCCAGCTTGCTGCCGCGAACGCCACCAAGGACGGTGTTATGGCGTATGGCGTTACCAGCAAAGTGCTCGTTCCCCCCGGCGACTACATGGTGGCCATGTACCAGTCCGTGAAGAAAGATAAGAAGGGCGATACCTGGCGCATGGGTGCGATGGCTACGAATGAAACACCGATATGGACGGCGAAGGCGGGTGAAACGGTCAAAACCGTTTTCGGTGAGCCCTATTCGCCTGCGGTATTTGTGTATCAATGGGATAAAGAGAATTTTGCTTCAGGCCATTCGGATGGAGTGCGGCTCAATTTCACGATGATGGGTAAAGGCAAAGAAGCCGTGAACAGGCTGGATCGTGTGGCAGGTTCGGGCGATGCGATCCCTATGTCCGCGACGAATAATTCACGGCCCAAAGAGCCCACGTACAAGATTGTGACGGATGACGGCGAGGTCGTGGCCCAAGGCCAATTCGAGTATGGGTGAGGCTTCAGTTGCTCGGCCACATGGAGTGGCCCTCAGAAAGGCAAGAGCTATAAAGTCTTATGTACATTTACACCTGGCCCCTGGGATAGCAAGATGGAGGTCCAGACGATCAGCTTCTAGCGCATACGGGCGTTCCATGCCCAAACGCGATTTGCCCTTCGCCGGTTCTGAAGAACTGGCGAAGGGTTTTCTTTTGCCACAAAAAGCTCAAGAGACTCAAAAAGCAGATGATTTGGGAGGTAGTATATGATGAAAGAATATCATCTCGAAGATGTCCAGGCCGTGTATGGCGGCCCCGAGGGCGATTTATGGGAATTGGTCATGGGGGAGCAGGTCCATATTGGGGGTTTCCAATCGTCCATGGACCTTGCGGATAAGGCGGGTTTTAAACCCGGGATGCGCGGCATCGATTTATGCTGTTGCACCGGCGCTGGCATGCGTTTCCTCGTGCGTTTTCGCGACATCGCGGCCATGCAGGGCGTAGACGCCACCGAGCATGTAGTCGAGCTCGGGCGTGGCCGGTGCAATGCCGAGGGGCTGGCGGACCGCATCACCTTCACGCTGGCGGATGTATGCGCCAGCGGCCTGCCATCGAGCGAGGCCGATTTCGTGTGGGGTGAAGATGCCTGGTGTTATGTCGAGGACAAGCCCCAGCTCATCGCCGAGGCCGTGCGTTTGGTGAAGCCTGGCGGGATTGTTGCGTTCACGGACTGGCTGGCGGGGCCGGCTGGCCTCACGCCCGAGGAAGACGCCCGATTCCGCGCCTTCATGAAATTCCCCAATGTGTTCACGCTGGACAGGTATGCGGCGCTGCTCGAAGGGGCAGGCTGTACGGTGAAGCATGCAGCAGATACAGGCCGCTTTGCTCCTTGTGTGGCGTTGTATATCGACATGCTTACCCGGCAGCTTACTTATGACGCACTCAGATGCATCGGATTCGACCTGGAACTGATGCAGGCCATGGGCGGTGAGATGGTGTTCATGCGTGAGTTGGCGGAACAAGGCAAAATTATTCAAGGGCTTATTGTCGCCCAAAAATCATAGGGGGTATCATGAGCAAGTGTTATGGAGGCGATGTGCATATCACGCCGGGGGATCCCTGTGTGTCAGCGGCCCCGGCGTGTGGCAAGGCCGCGCCAGCCGCCCATGCGTTCCAGGCCCATTTCGGGCGCATGATCGAGAACTGCCTGGCGTATGCGCGGGAACAGCAGGCGGCGGGACGTCCCATCGTGGGCATTATGTGTGAATACACCCCGCGCGAATTACTTATGGCGGCGGGGGCCGTGCCCGTCTGCCTGTGCGGCGGTTCGGCGGCCACCATCCCGGCGGCGGAGGAACACCTGCCCGCCAACCTGTGCCCGCTGGTGAAATCCACCTATGGCTATTTCGCGCGGCAGTCGAATCCGTTCCTCGAAATGGCGGACCTGGTGGTGGCGGAAACGACCTGCGACGCGAAGAAGAAAATGTATGAACTGATGGCCGCCCGCAAGGAGATGTACATCCTCGAGTTGCCCCAGAAACAAGGGCGGCCCGAGGCCCTCGATTATTGGGAAAACCAGTTGCGCGCGTTCCTGGCGTTTCTCGAGGCGCGCTATGGCCGCGCCATCACCGACGATGCGTTGCGCGCGGCTATCTGCGTGATGAACCGCGAACGCGCCTTGCGCCGCGAACTTGCCGCCCTGATGCAACGCGCTGAACCACCGTTCACGAGCCACGAATTGCTGGCTTTCAAGAGCAGCATCTCCGGCCTCGAAGCCGACTTCGCCCAATACGAGCGCGCCATCGCATATTACCATGATCCGTCCGATCTGTCCGATCCGTCTGATCCAGGCCAGCGCACGCGCGTGCTCTTGACTGGCGTGCCCATGCCCCATGGCGCGGAGCGCGTCCTGGATATCATCGAAGCCAGCGGCGGGCTGGTGGTCTGCATGGAAAACTGCACCGGAGTGAAGCCCATCATTGAGGATGTAGACGAATACGCGCCCGACCCGCTGCGCGCCCTGGCCGCTAAATACTACCACCTGCCCTGCTCGGTCATGACGCCCAACACGGACCGCATCGAGAGCCTGCGGCGGCTGGCGGCGGAATACCGACCCGATTGCATCATCGAACTGGTCTGGCAGGCCTGCCTCACTTACGATGTCGAGTCGTTCCACGTGCGGCGGTTCGCCATCGAGGAACTGGGGCTGCCCTATCTGCGTCTCGAAACCGATTATTCGCCGTCCGATTCCGCCCGCATCGCCGTGCGCGTCGAGGCGCTGTTCGAGACGGCCAAGGCGAGGGCGTAGCCTGGCATGACGCTCCTTGAACCCAAGCTGGCCGTGGCATGCGACAGCCCATTCGTGCCGCCGGAATGGCTGTGCGCCCATGGCGTGTGCTCCGTGCGGCTGCCGATTTTGCAGCCTCCCGCGCCCATGCCCATGGGCGTATGCGCCTACGCGGGCGCGTATGTCCATGCCTTGCGCGAAGCGCCCGTCCAAGGCGCTGTCTTCACTACGGCATGCGACCAGATGCGCCGCGCCGCAGAGATGGCCGCGCGGGAGTGCTCGTATCCGGTTTTCCTGCTGCACGCGCCCGCCACATGGCAGACGTCCAGTGCGCACCGGTTGTATGCAAGCGAACTGGCGCGTCTAGGAGGATTCCTGTGTCGGCTGGGTGGTGAAAGGCCCAGCAACGCCAGTCTCGCGGAAGTGATGAACGCCTATGACACCGTCCGGCGGCGTCTGCGCGATGCACGCCCCTGGATGCCCGCCCGTGTATTCGCGTCGGCGCTCCGCAAATGCCAGTCAGATCCGAACACGGCGCTGCCCGCCTTTCCAGGAATCCCTGATTGTGGCCAAGGCATACCGGTGGCTGTCGTAGGCCCCGAATTGCCGGAACGGTTTTGGGACTTATTTGACTTCATCGAGGCGCGGGGCGGACGCCTCGTACTCGACGCAACAGGTAACGGCGAACGTACTTGGCCTGCCCCGTTTGACCGGCGGGCGCTACACGACGATCCTTTTGGTGAACTGGCCGGAGCCTACTTCAGCGGCATTCCCGATGCATTTCGGCGGCCCAACACGCTGCTCTATCAATGGCTGCAACGGGAGTTCGCCGCGCGCGGCGTGCGGGGCGTCGTGTTCATCCGGCGTTTGTGGTGCGACACGTGGGCGGCGGAAGAAGCCCGCTTGCGGGAATGGACCACGCTGCCGGTGGTGGCGGTGGATGCCGACGACGAGGGCGTCACACCGCGCACCGCCACGCGGCTCGAGTCATTCCTAGAGGCCTTGCGATGACCATCGTGCCGAAAATATCTCTTGATGCCATGGACGCACATTATGCGGCAAGCGAAAGCCGCGTGTCTTACCATGGCCCGCTCCGCCGCCATGTCGACGAAGATGGCGATCTCCGCCTTGAACGCTTGCTCTACGATGACAGCCCCGCCGCGTTCCGGCTGTGGAATTTCCTGCTCACGGAGGAAGACCGACTCCACGCGGCCCGGGCATCCGGTAAAAAAATCGTAGGAACCATGAAAGATCTGGGCACGGTTCCCGTGCTGGCGTATGCTTTTCCTGAACTGGTGGCGTTTTATCCCGATGGGGCGTGGTGGATCCCCTGCGTGATGGAGTTGAATACCGGCCTGCTGGCCATCGCCGATTCGCTGGGCGTCGGCGAATCCTTCTGTCCCGTGCGCGCCATGCTGGGCGCATTTTTGACCGAAGCCCATTTCCCGATCCCCGATCTGCTCACGTGCAGCGTAGGGGCCACATGCGACGACTTCTCCGCCATTGCCCAGCGGCTGAACGGCCTTGGCTACCCCATCCTGTGGTGGGAAATGCCCCACCGCCGCACTCCCGAGCCAGGCGAACCGGCGGTGGAATTGCCCGGTGGATGCATCGCGCCAGCGGCGCAAGTGGCCTTTGTGCGTGGAGAACTGGAGCGGTTGCGGGCCGCCTTCGAAGAGCTGGCGGGCCACACACTAACGGATGAAGCGTTGTGCGACGGCGTCCGGCAGGCCAACCGGGTGCGAGCGGCCCTGCGCGAACTCCGCCAGCTCGCATATTCCACGTCTTCCGCCCCCATACCGGCGCTGGAAATGCTCATCGCTGAGATGCTGGCGATTCATTTTTGTTCCGACCGCACCGAGAGCCTGGCGGTTTTGGAAGATATGCTGGCATTGGCGTGTACCCGCGTCGAGAATAAGGAGGGAGTCGCGCCGAGTGATGCCGCGCGCGTGTTCTGGGTGAATCCCGTGGCGGATCTGCGCATGATGAACCTATTCGAGGACTGCGGCGCACGGCTGGCTGGGACGGATTTCATGTTCAGCCACGCCTTGGACCCGCTGCCCGAGGATATTCCGCCCATGGAAGCCTTGACGCGTGCGGCCTTGGCGGACCCGATGGCCGGTTCCGCTGAAGACCGCGCCGTGCGCGTATGCGCCGATTGCGTCCGGTTTCGCGCGGAAGGGGTGGTGGTTTCCCGCATTCCCGGAGCCAGCCACTGCGCTTTCGAGGGCGAAGCCATCGCCCAGCAGGTCCGGGAGCGGCTGGGATTGCCTGTAGTGGAACTGGAAGCGCCGCCGGTGAGCGACGCCATGGGGCCGTCGCTACGCACCCGATTGCAGGCATTGGTGGAGGCCATCTATATGCGCCGGGAGAACAAAGGAGTCCAACATGATTACTGCGGGAATTGACGCCGGGTCGCGGGCGATTAAAGTGGCGCTATATGACGCGACACAACAGTCCCTATTGCGCTTCGGCATGGTGGACCAAGGCGTCGAGCAGGAGGCGCTTGCCGATTCCCTGTTCGAGCGCCTGTTGAAAGAAGCGGGCTTAACACGGGAAGCGGTCCACCGTATCGTGGCGACCGGTTACGGCCGCCAGTTGATCGGCTTCGCGGACGCCACGGTGACGGAGATCACTTGCCACGCCGCCGGGGTGTATTGGCTCATGCCCGAGGCCCGCACGGTCATCGATTTGGGCGGACAGGACAGCAAAATCATTCGATTGAACGGCGGAGGAACGGTGAACGATTTTGTGATGAACGACCGCTGCGCGGCGGGCACGGGCCGTTTTCTCGAAGTGGTGGCCACCCGCATGGGCGTCCGGCTCGATGCGCTGGGCGAACTCGCCAGCCGTGGCGCACAGCCCGCCGCCATCAGCAGCATGTGCGTCGTATTCGCCGAAACAGAGATCATCGGCCTGCTGGCGTCGGGCGTGCCGCGTGAGGATATTTGCGCGGGTGTGCAACACAGCATCGCCGCACGCATCAAGGCCATGGCGGGCCGCGATCCTGTTGCTCCCGTAGCGTTCACCGGCGGCGGCGCGCTCGTGCCGGGTATGGCGAAAGCCCTCGAACGCGCCCTGGCCCTGCCGATTCAAGTGGCCATGTATCCGCAATACACGGGCGCACTCGGCGCGGCGCGCATCGCGGCGAAGTGAATACAAGCGAAACGGATTCCTTGTTTTCTTTCGCCTGTTTTGATGCCTTTTGGTTTGCAAAACACCTTATCTGTTTACGGTAGGAGCAGGTGGCTCTACTTCCAGCGGTGTATCCTCCGGTTCTGGCGGGAAGGGATATACGCTGCTGAAACGCTGTTTGAAATGCGGCTCCCATAAGGCCAAGGCGATGAACGGGAACGTCTGGATGTACAAGACCACTCCCATAAGCGTATACGAAGCAAGCACCTTCAAGAAAATATCGCTCTCCTCTGACGGCGATCTTGCTTCCATAGTGCCAAAGAATATGCCTAAAAACAAAGATAATATTATGATCCAAAATGCCAGCCAGTATATAACACGTCTAGCTATACATGCTTTTGAGTTACAGGCACCCGTAAGAAGCAATGCGACAAACATGCTCCCTGCCACGATCCCTTCCGCTACTAGGTAGAGAAAGAAATTCATAGAAAAACCCCAGAATGCAAACACAGCAATACCGCTAGATACATATAGTTTCGCCATGGTAAAAAGTAAATTTACCGCGCGTGCTTTTATGCGATCTTTGCCAGACAATAACCATGCAGCGCACAGGCCATACATATAAAACAAGAAACCAATGGCAATACTCTTTATGCCATTCGCCGGGTCGGCTGTAATAGAGTAAAACGCATATATAATAAAACCAGACACCAAACATGATGCTAACACCCACAACACATGCCGGTTCCGGTTACGGGGCAATAGAAACAACATGAGCAGTAGCAGGACTGGCAATATATGAATCATCGTTCCTACCGGCGTTATGTGCAAGGTTTGGCGAAGGCCTTCTTTGTCGCCCAGACAACCAATATCACACTCCGATGCGAATTCATATTCGCCGTATGCGGCCAGAGGTACTCGCCATGAGTACGAACATGTGCCCCCTCACCCATACTCAAAATTGGTGGATAAAATCTGCTTGCCGCCTTTGAGCACAAGTAACTGGGGACGCGGTAGATCAAATGGCGAAACGGGCTCATACGTTGCACCCGTCTTGTCGCGGAGCTTGTAGCTGGTGGAAACAACGAATACACCTTTATGCAAGTCCAGCGAGTTGCTGAGCGGCGCGCCTTCTTCGATGATAACGGGCTTGCCCGCTTCAAAGACATACCGATGGCCGGGAGCGCTTTCGAATTTCCAATCTTCCTTGCCTGCATTCAAGATGATTCTCGTGAGCGTATATGAACCTGCGGGAACCGCTATGGTTGCGCTGGGATAGTCGAGAAATAACGTTCCTTGATTTCCAACCAACACCATCCGGTCGATATGTCGGCCCGCCACGATGGCTTCCAGCATGGGAGAAGAGGTTTCATGGAATTCCGCCAGCAAGTCTACACCGGCAGCACCCGGTTCAAACCGGTAGGTTATTGCGTAGTTTTTCCCGTCAATGAATAAGTGGCTGGGATTGCCTGCCGCGCAGATGCCTCCTGGCCTATAACTCTCTACTGTTTCGGCCCCTCGATACCCGATCATCACGGCGTCACCAGAATCAATGTTTCCATTCAGATTATCGGTTATGCTGATGGGATACTTCCCTGTCGGCAGCTCGACGAAACCCTCCCAGCCAGATATGACCGTAAAACTGGTTTTAGCCAATGAATTTAATCGAATATCCATCCTGTATCGCCGGGCAGGTTCGCCGGGCATATCAAACTCAACGTCTGCATAGTGATGGTTTATATATTCCGTTTCCACTGGGCAAACGTGAACGGATGGATCATCAGTGAGGTCCAGGTTGCGATTGATGTCAATCCATACGTGCTGGGTATTCTTGTCACAAGCGTAACCGATGAAATCGTTTTTGGCTTCGCCGATGGAAATCGCGCCGGTTGCGGCATCCGAGGGATAATCGGGAGGAAGTGCTTTGAAGGAAAGTGCGCCCTCTTTATCATTCATATGCAGATAACCCGCAGAAAGGTCTTGCGCCAGCCGGGCCGTATATGCAGCTCTGTTAACGGGTGCAGCTTCCTGAGCTTGCGCAGGAAAAAGAGAGAGGATAAGAAGCGAGCAGATACACCAACCCTGAAGATGAGCCACGTACAACGCCCTTCCCAGTTCAGACGACTACCCTATGAACCCGTTCAGCACTGTATCATAGTGCATCTAATTTTCCTACTGAAAAACGAATTCTGGGATAGAGAAAGAGAGGGAATCTTTTACGCCCGCCCGCTGTTTGGATACGTGTTGTGTTATAATAGATATAGCTTATTCACCGCTTTCGGAGCGTAACGCCCAGATTGCGAGGTAATGCCATGGCAAACGGTTATTTAGCTGCAAGCGCTTCAGTAGGAAACCATCCCGAAGACCCCCGCATGTTTTTGCGCCATCCCGCCGATGTGCCTATTCGAGTGGGTGCGAAAGACGCCTTTGGCTTGGTCGAAAACATGGGCAATACCATAAATGTGAGCGGCGGTGGGCTTTGTTTTATGTCTGATGCGGTGTTTCCCACAGGCACTCTCGTGCATGTGCAGATACCAGTGGTAAAGCCGCCCTTCGAACTCGATGGCAAAGTGGCGTGGTGTTGCCGGGAATCGGACCACTTCGACGTGGGGATGGAGTTTGCCGACAAAGAGCAGGTATTCCGCGCTCGTATGATCGAGCAGATCTGCCAAATCGAGCATTACAGGCGCAATGTCCGGGCACTGGAAGGACGCGAGTTAAGCGCGCAAGACGCCGCCCTCGAGTGGATCGCCCGGTATGCGGCGGAATTTCCAGGCCACTAAGCCAAATAGAGCGAACTGGCCATCACGTAGTGATTTTTCGTGGCATGGGCGTTCTGCCCATGCGTTTTTTTGTTTTATGTGCTGTTTCTTGATCATTCCGGCCAGTTGGCACAACAAGATTACGGTTTCGGCAGGGGCGGGAGCGTCACTTCCACGAAACGGGTTTCCCGCCGGTCACGGTCGTAGGTAAACACCAGCTTGCCGTCCACGGCAATCGGGCAGGGATACGACAGTTGCGCCTGTTTATGGGCGATGATGACGTCTTCCTTGATGTACCATGTCTCCATCTCGTCATTGCTCAGCCAGATGGACAGCGGATCACGTATGCCCGCATGGCCAGGTTCAGCGCCGGTGGCATTATGCACCAGCGCGATGCGGCCGTCGGGCAAGCGGAGCAGATAGGCGAGCGTGGTCGGATTGGGAATATCCGTCTGCCAGGCGTCGGTCCATGTGCGGCCATTGTCCGCACTCTCCGCCCGCCAGAGGTAGCCGCCCCATTCCGCGCGCATCAGCATCACGATACGTCCGTCGTTTAGTTGCACCGCTGTGCCTTCCAGCAGGCCCAGTGGACGGTTGCGGATGCTGCCATACTCCTTTAATCCCCGCAGTTCTGGATCGGCAGTTATCAACGCCGAGGTGCCATGCTGGTGTGTGAGGAATATAGGCGGATTCGCTGCAATGGCCGGATCGGGTGGCAGTGCGAGGGCCTCCTTTTCTGTCTTCGTGTGGGCCAGTGCTTCGAGGCTGGCCGTCAACGGAACCGTACGCTTGTCATAAAAACACGCAGGAACCAGGTACTCGCCGTTTTGTAGCCGAGTGATGCGATGCATCATGATGTTGTTGGTGGGGCGTAACGATACGGGCTCCCGCTCGCTCCAGGTGTGCCCGTTATCGATGGATTCCATGCGATAGTAATACCAGATGGTATATTGGAATTCCGCAGGCCACTCCGCGCAGAACGCAATCACCTTGCCGTCCTCCACCCATACCGGCCCAAACCAGACCGCGTGTTTGCCCGCCGCGAGGAGCACATACGGTTCGCTCCAAGTCTTCCCCTTGTCTGTCGAGCGCGACGCCAGCACGTTGTTGTCCGTCGAAGGCTCATTGTCGCTTCCCGACAGCCACCAGGTAAGCAGGTCGCCATTCGGCATTTCCGCGATATACGCCGCGCATGCTAAGCGGTACGTCACGCCGTCGTGCTCCCATCCCTTGTGTCCGTCGAACACGACTGTCTCATGAACCGTGATCGGCTCTGCATTCGCTGTAAAAACGATTGTGAACCACGCGGCTAAAAGAATGAGAACCGATACCCGCATCACGACGCTCTCCGTATATTTATGGAAAACAGGACAATCCTGCACTCGGCCTTGCCCATCTATTTCTCCGGCCATGGCGGCAATGCCGCCTCCACAAAGCGGGTTTCCCTGCGGTCGCGATCATATGTAAACACCAGCTTGCCGTCCACGGCAATCGGGCAGGGATACGAAAGTTGCGCCTGTTTATTGGCAGTGATGACGTCCTCCTTGATGTACCACGTCTCCATCTCGTCATTGCTCAGCCAGATGGACAGCGGATCGCGTATGCCCGCATGGCCAGGTTCAGCGCCGGTGGCGTTATGCACCAGCGCGATACGGTCGTCAGGCAAGCGTATCATCGACACCAGGGTCGTCGGATTCGGAATATCCGTCTGCCAGGCGTCCGTCCATGTGCGGCCATTGTCCGAACTCTCCGCCCGCCAGAGGTAGCCGCCCCATTCCGCGCGCATCAGCATCACGATGCGGCCATCCTTCAATTGAACCACCATATTCGCGAGCAGGCCCAAGGGGCGGTTGCGGATATTGCCGTATTCCTTAAATCCCCGCAGCTCCGGATCGGCGGTGATCAGCACAGAACAGCCATGCTGGTGCGAGAGAAAAATGGGGGTGTTCGCCTGAATCGCCGGATCGGGCGGCAGTGCGAGGGCCTCTTCTTCCGTTTTAGCGTACGCCAGCGCCTCGATACTGGCCGTCAGTGGAACAGGACGTTTGTCGTAAAAGACCGAGGGCGCCAGGTACTCGCCGTTTTGAAGGAGAATCATGCGATGCATCATGATGTTATTGGTGGGACGCAACGATATTGGCTCCCGCTCGCTCCAGGTATGTCCGTTGTCGGCGGATTCCATGCGATAATAATACCAGGTCGTGTACTTGGATTCAGAAGGCCATTCCGCGCAAAATGCTATGACCTTATCGCCTTTCACCCAAACCGGACCGAACCAAGCCGCATTTTTCCCTGCAGGAAGCAGTATGTATGGCTCGCTCCAAGTCTTCCCCTTGTCTGTCGAGCGCGACGCCAGCACGTTGTTGTCCGTCGAAGGCTCATTGTCGCTTCCCGACAGCCACCAGGTGAGCAGGTCGCCATTCGGCATTTGCGCAATAAAAGCCGCGCACGCCAGGCGGTACGTCACACCGTCATGTTCCCATCCCTTGTGTCCGTCGAACACTACCGTTTCACGAACGGTGATTTTCGGCGTGTCCGCTGCGAATGCAATAGCAGATAATAGGAAGAACGTGATGAAAAGAAATCTTCGTACCACGATAGAATCCTCCATGGATTAAACAGAACCGGTATCATCTTGTAGGTGAGTATATTTGGTATACCTAACTAAATCCAAGTAAATTCCGCAACCCTGTAGGCTTCGAAACGTTGGTTTATGAAAGCGCAACGTTCCTTTCTTTGGTGCGCCCGGCAGGGCGTGTTTACTTGAAGGTGCAAGTCCTTTACAGGCCTGACAGGAGGAACTGTTAGCCGGACGGCAAGGGTGTCCATCGCGAGGTGGAATCTGGAGGAAGCCGCAGGCAAATCACTGGCCCGACGAACAGGAACCGCATAAGAGGCAGCCATGCTGGGTGAGAAGGCCAATAGATTCAAAGCCCCATACCTGTACGGAAAGCATGGAAGTAGATGCGGCGGGCATAAGTGTGAAGGTGAACGCGCATTACCCGAGGAGATCTGCCAGTCTGCCTTTGCGCTACCAGCGTCGAGAGGCGTTGGGATGGGCTGGCAGAAGTCAGCAGAGGCCATAGTAGTTGGCGTAAGCCAGCGAAGGGCCGAACCTACGGGAGGTTGTGTACCGGATTTCTAAGTGCTTTGAGCAGATGCCTCGCAAGAGGGCCTAAAGCTGGAAGTAGCGGGCGGAACTCGCAAGGTAAAGCTGGGCGCTTATACGGCACAAGGCAACGAGGTAGTAGAAACAAGCGAACGTAGGAACCGCCGTATACGGAACCGTACGTACGGTGGTGTGGGAGGGCGGCGGAGGCGACTCCGCCCCCTACCCGATCCTCGTTTGTATTCCCGCCTTGCGCGGCGGGCTTTCTTTCGATATGGTGCTGTGTGCAGGCGCATGCCATGCCTGCGGGTGTTTCATGGGTAACGAGGTGTTGAATGATGCGAAGTCTTATAGGAGCTTTGCTGGGAATCGGGCTCGCCACTTGGGGCAACGCCGCTGATATTCGAGTGGAGCATGGGGTGTACGGCGTCGCAGGCGGCCATAAACTGCGCATGACGTTGTGCCTTCCAGAAGGCGGCGCGAAACCCTATCCGGCGGTGGTGCTGATCCACGGGGGCGGATGGACGTTCGGCAACCGGTTCATGAAGGTATGGTATGCCAAACAGCTCGCGCGCCAGGGCTACGTTGCCATGTCAATTAATTATCGCATGCTGCCGGTGCATACCATTGTGGATTGCGTCCATGACAGTAAGGCCGCCGTGCGGTATTTGCGCTTGAACGCGGAGAAATACGGCATCGATCCGGACCGGATTGGCGTGATGGGCGATTCAGCGGGCGGGCATCTTGCATTAATGCTGGCGGCGACGCAGCCGGAAGATGGCCTGGAAGGCTCCACCAATCCCGGCGCGAGCAGCGCCGTGCAGGCCGCCGTAAGCATTTATGGAGTGGCCGATTTTAGCTTGTTCGAGAAACCGGGAAAACGCAAACCTGCTAAAGTATGGAGAAAGATGGCCGGGGAGGAGCAGTTGGAAGGACGGGATGCATTTGAAGCCCTGTCGCCTATTCGGTATGTCCATCCGGGCATGTGCCCCGTGTTGCTTCTTCATGGCACCAAAGACCCGCTCGTGGCCTATACGCAGTCAGAGCAGTTCTACAAAAGCGCATGCGCCAATGGCGTTCCCGCACGCCTAGTGTCGTTTCCAGGATGGGGGCATGCGTTCGACTATTTCCGCCCGCATAATCGGGCAAAAGTGTTCGAGGAAGCGCTCGGTTTTTTTAATACCCATCTTGCGGAAGCCAACTCAGTGCAAACACAGGAGCAATAACGTGGCCGAATACGATGCATGGGCGGAATATTATGATCTGATCCACCAAGGCTTGCCCGGCGAAGCGGAGTTTTATGTAGGCCAAGCAGCCCGCCTGCGCGGCAAGACGCTCGAGATCGGATGCGGCACGGGCCGCATCGCTATTCCCATGGCCATGTCCGGCGCGCATGTCATCGGTTTGGACGTATCGAAACCCATGCTCGATGTGTGTGTGGAAAAACTGGAGATGGTTGGGCCGGTGCCAGGAAGCCTGCGCTTGCTCGTGGCCGATATGCGGGCTTTCCATCTGGAACAGCAATTCGATTATATCGCCATGCCCTACCGTACGTTCATGCATTGCCTCACCCAAGAAGAACAGTGGGATTGCCTGGCGTGCGTGCGGGAGCACTTGGCGGATGGCGGCGTGTTCATGCTCAATGTATGGGCGGCGCGGCCCTCGCAGATTGCGCCGTACCTGGGAGCGGGCGCGGGCGTACAGCGGCTCGCGGGGCGATATCCGCTGCCCGATTCCGATTTGCAGTTGCTGCATTTCTGCGGTCCGCGATATAACGAATTCACCCAGCAGCTTGCTGAGGATCATGTGGTCCACATCGTGGACGGCCAAGGCGTCGTCAAATCGTCCCAGCACCTCACACTGACCAGGGCTTGGCTTACAATGCGTGAAATGGATAACTTGGTGCGCGCTTGCGGATTCCGCGTCGCGGCCTTATTTGGCGATTTCGAGTGCGCCCCGTTCACGGAATACAGCACCGAGATGATCTGGGTGCTGGAAACGCGGTGAAGAAAACGCTCGGTGCGGACGGCTGCGCCATCAAGGCCGCCAAGCGTATCACATATATAGTACTAAAAGGTTGAACCAGGGGCAATGAAGATGGCAAAGTAGGCATGCTGAAGGATAAATGAATCAAAGGGGACAGGTTTACTTTTTGGCCGGTTAGCGATGGGTATGGGAAGAACGAATGACGCGAGCTAAACGCAAGAGCGGCAGGATTGCCTACCGGGACGCCCTGTTGATGGTATCGCCAGGCACGGATATTCGGGAAGCAATTTTCGCTATTCTACAAAGCCGCAATGGCGCATTGATTTGTATCGGCGATCCGAAGGCGCTTGCCGATATCTCGGAGGGCGGCGTGGAACTCAACGCCCAGGCCACTCCGCAATTGATGTATGAATTATGCAAAATGGATGGCGCGATCATTCTAAACGAAGACGCCACCCGGATTTTATATGCGAACCGTTTTCTGAAGCCGGATGTGAGCATCGCCACGGATGAGACCGGAACGCGCCACCGCGCGGCGGAACGGGTGGCCAAGAAGGCTAAATGCATGGTCGTGGCGGTATCGGAGCGGCGGGCCAGCGTGACGCTGTATGTACATGATGTGAAGCATGTACTGGACAGCATCCCGACCTTGCTCAATAAAGCGACGCAGGCCATTCAAACCCTCGAGAAATATCTTGCCGCCTTGAAACAGGCCACCACCGAGCTAAGCGCCCGCGAGTTCGAGGACATGGTCACCATTTTCGATGTGTGCAGCACGGTGCAGCGATACGAAATGGTGGTCCGAATCGCCAACGAGATCGAACCCTATATTCTTGAGCTGGGCACCGAAGGGCGCTTGATCGCCATGCAGCTCGCGGAGCTGGTTATCCCCCTGGTGGATGCGGAGTTGGTGATTAAGGACTATTACCGGGCAAGAGAGGGCGTGCCCTTCGAGGTGATCAAGGAGCGCATCTCGGAAATATCCCAGCAAGAGATCCTAATCTTGAGCAATATCAGCCAAGCGATGGGATACGGCGGCAACTTGAAGAACATCGATACGTATCTTTCGCCCCGGGGCTTCCGTCTTCTCAAAGAGACGCGCAGGCTTACGCCACAGATCATCGAGAACTTGGTGGCCCGGTTTGGTTCATTGCAGCAAATCATGCGCTCATCCAAGGAGGAACTGGTCGAAGTGGAAGGTGTGGGCGAGGTGCTTGCCGAGCGCATCAAGCTGAGCCTGAACAGCTTGCGCAACCAGCTCGCCTTTGATCGGGGGCGGCGTTAAATGGCTGCGTTTGACTCTATGAACAATCGGGATGAGCGCCTCCTCGAGGATTGCTTAATCCTATCGAATGAAGAAGTCGCGCCGGGGCAATACCGCATGCGGCTGCAAGCGCCTCAGATGGCCCGCCTCGCGGCCGCTGGCCAATTTTGCATGATTCAAACGGCCCCCGGATTGTATCCCTTCCTGCGGCGGCCCATGTGCTTCGAGCGTATCCAGGCGCAAGGATTTCAAGTGCTGTATAAGGTGGAGGGCGAGGGTACGGCGTTTCTGGCGCGCACGGTGGCGGGCCAAGTGATCAGCGTACAAGGCCCATTGGGCAATGGATTCCCGGTCGATACGGCCTTTGGCCGCCATATCATTGTGGCGGGAGGCGTTGGAGTGGCCCCATTCCCGGCGCTGGCGGATGCGCTGCTGGATGCGGGCGCGGCCCCGCCAACAGTGATCCTTGCGGCGCGTACGCGCCATCTCGTGTTGTGCGGCGAAGAGTTCCGCGCCCTTGGCTGCGAGGTGCAAGTCGCGACGGATGATGGCTCGGCGGGAGTGCAGGCGTATGCATCCCAAATGCTCGAACGCCTGGAGCCTGGCCCTGGGACGCGGGTATACGCTTGCGGCCCTATGATGATGATGCAGACCACCGCCGCCGTGGCCTTGGCGGGAGGCGCTTCGTGCCTCGTATCGCTCGAGGCTCAAATGGCCTGCGGCGATGGGGCCTGCCTGGGCTGTGTCGTCGAGGCGCGCCAAGAACAAGAAGCGGAAAAGATGGTGCGGGTGTGTTGCGACGGCCCGGTGTTTGAGGCGAATATGATCGATTGGGAGGCGCATAATCACGCCTATGATGTCTGACAGCCCAAATCTAGTCATAAATCTGGGCGGACTGCCCATGAAAAACCCGGTGACTGTCGCTTCGGGCACCTTCGGGTATGGGCAGGAGTATGCCCGTTATTTCGAGCTGTCCCGTTTGGGCGCGGTCACAACCAAAAGCATCACGTTAAAGCCCCGTCCCGGCAATAAGCCTCCCCGGCTTGTGGAAACGCCTGCGGGCATGCTGAACGCCATCGGCCTGCAGAATGTCGGCTTGGATGCCTATCTCGAATCGAAAGCGCCGTTTTTGCGCGAACAAAACGCCACCATCATCGCGAATATATATGGCAATGGGCCGGAGGAATATGCGGAATTGGCCCGCCGCCTAGAAGAGGCGGGCGCCGCGGATGCCATCGAAGCCAATTTGTCATGCCCGAATGTACATGACGCCAAGGGCGCGCGCGGGCCGGTGCTGGTGTCTCAGAACTGCGAGGCCGTGGCCGAGTATACGCGCACGATTCGCGCCGCCACGCGCCTCCCGTTATTCATCAAGCTATCGCCTAATGTCATGGATATCCGCGAGCCCGCGCTGGCGGCCCAAGAGGCAGGTGCGGATGCCGTATGCTTGATCAATACCTTGCTGGGCATGGCGATTGATCCCGAGAAACGACGCCCTCGATTGGCGAACATCGTTGGCGGGCTGAGTGGGCCAGCCATACGGCCTGTGGCGGTGAAAATGGTATGGGACGTGGCGAGGGTCTTGTCCATCCCCATCATTGGCACGGGCGGCATATGCCGCTCCTGTGACGCCATCGAGTTCTTGCTTGCTGGCGCCACCGCGGTGTCGGTAGGTTCCATGACGTTTCGCCAGCCGGATGCGGCCCTGCGCGTCGTGGATGGCATTTCCGATTATCTCCGCCGCCATGGGTTTGCATCCGTGTCCAGCCTGGTGGGTGCGCTCGAAGCCTAATCTGGCGGCCGGCTGCGGTATACGCGCCAAACATATCGCGCATCGCCGTTGAAACACATGCGGTGCGCCTGTCGAATGAATGAAAGGAAGAAAAATGGAAAACTATACCGAACTGATTGCAGCGATTGACGCGGATATGCGGGATGAAGCGCTGGAACGCGTGAAAGTGATTGGCGATTGCCGCTGGGTGAAGATCGGCAAGCAGTTGTTCACACGATGCGGCCCCGCTATCGTCGAGGAGATCCTGGGGCTTGGCAAGAAGGTCTTTCTAGACCTCAAATATCACGATATCCCGAATACAGTCGGCCGGGCGGCCCGCGCCGCCGCTTCGCTGGGCGCTTCCCTGATCACCATTCACGCCTCGGGAGGCCGGAGGATGATCGAGGCCGCACGCAATGGCGTTGAAGGCACCGACACCCAGATCCTGGCCGTGACCGTGCTGACCAGCCTGTCCGATGAAATGCTGCGCGATGAAGTGGGCCTGCATGAAACCGCCGCTCAAGCCGTGCCGCGTTACGCCAAACTCGCCATCGAGTCCGGGGCCCATGGCGTGGTGTGCTCCCCCAAAGAAATTGAGCTGGTGCGCAATGCTATTGGTCTCAGCCCCATTGTCGTGACGCCCGGCGTGCGCCCTGCTTGGGCGGGTAAAGATGATCAAGCGCGTGTGCTGACGCCTGCGGAAGCTTCCGCCGCTGGTGCGAATTTTATCGTAGTAGGCAGGCCCATCTTTGCCCACAATGATCCGGCGCAAGCCGTGCGCATGATACTCGATGAACTCGGCGGATAATCCAACACCAGTTGCATCAACATATATCTCGCATGAAACAGGCGGCTTGGAAAAGCCGCCTGTTTCATGAATGGGCTATATCGCAGTGGAAGAAATGGCCATGGTTCGCATGCTTTCAAGGCAATAAACACCGCCGCGTTTGCTTGACATTTTTAATAGAGTTCACCTAATTTTTTGTTTTACAACTATGCGGAGTTTTTTACCTTCCCAGAGTATAATATAAGTATATTAAAAAATTAGGTTATCATGTAAAGCATACCGGGTAAAGTGTGGTGAGCGCGGGATTCCTGCTTGACTGCCGAGGCGAATCCCGTGAGAAAAAAACGGCAAGTGTCTGGCATGAAGGAACTTGAAGGTGTTCAGCGCGCCAGGTAACGGAGGCCGTTTCTCTGTTTATTTCAAGTGGACAGGCCATCTGAGCCATTAGCTAAGAGTATTAAGCTAAAGCAAGAATAGCTCTCGCAGCGATAGGATGGGTTGCGATGTCCAGAAAAACCATGCAGCGAATCTATGTAGGCATGATTATGGCCTTGCTTCTCATAGCAGGCTGGGGCATGTCCCACTATATTCAAAGCGTCTCGGAGGCGGATAAGCGCAACGAACTCGTGATGCTTGCTGTCCGTGTAGCCGACGCCATTCAACCTGAACAAGTAAAAAAACTATTGTTCACCGAAGTCGATCACGCCAATCCGGTATATAAGCGTTTATGCTTTCAAATGCAGGCTTTTGGCAAAACAATCGGCTGTCGCAGCATTTACACAATCGCCGTCAAAGATGGCCAAATGGTATTTGGTCCCGAAAGCTTGGAGCCCAATGACCCATATGCCTCTCCTCCCGGAACGGTGTATCAGAATCCGCCAGAGGTTGTGGCGGATGTCTTTCGCAACAAGCAGCCTGTCTCGGCGGGCCCACACACCGATGAGTATGGCACGTTTGTCAGCGGAATAGCGCCTATACTGGATGCACGGACCGGGGAAGTGTTGATGGTGGTGGGGGTGGACACCGAGGCCGATGAGTTCATGAAGAGTATTCATGGGCTCGATAGGGCGACATGGGTGTTTGCGATTTTCGCGGTATTATTTGTGGCGCTTGCATGGATTGGCATCGAAAAACGCGAACGTAAATCCGCACAGCAGTATGGCTTTTTTCTACGGAATATTGAAACCATTTTAGCTGCCGCATTGGGTACGGTAGTCACCATAGCTATTGCCTTTTATGTGCAAGCGTCACAAGCCCGGTATACCCGCCTTTTGTTGGATGACATGGCGCGTTCCTATGCGGCTCAAGTCAAAGAAACAATCAACATGGTGTATGAGCGGGTGGACAGCATCGCCCGCCTGTTTGAATATGGGACGAAGGTGAGCGCTCTCGAGTTCAAGCAATTCGCCACTCCGATTGCGCAAGATTCCGCCGTGCAGGTATTCGGATGGATACCCCATGTGTCCGCGGAGGAAAAGGAGCAATTCGAAACGTGGGCGAGTGCGGAACATGGATTCGATGTTGTTATTTGGGAAAGGGATGAAGCAGGCCAAAAACAACCGGTCAAACCGCGCTCTGATTATTACGCCGTATTATACACAGTGCCTGCTGAGAGCATTACGAAAGCGGTAGGTTTTGACATCAATTCCGTTCCGATCCGCCAGGAAGTGGTGAAGGAAGCGCTCGAAACGGCGCTGCCGGTGACTACGCTGCCTATTTCGTATTTACAAGGTTCGAATCCGGTGGACAGTATCTTGATGCTGATTCCGGTATATGGCGGCGATGGGTCGGAAGAACCTTCGGACACCTTGAAAGGAAAATCGGAGTTACTGGGATTCGCGGCATGTGTGTTGGAGCCTCAATATATGCTCGAACATGTGCTCACACAAAAAAATCCGCGTGGCTCTCATATCCAGGTCGGGCTGGAGCAGTTCTTTACAGATAGAAAACCAATAATACTGGCTTCTTGGCCCTACAGTGGGCCTATTCGGGATGCTGAATATACGGAATCCATGGGGTATGTAGCAGGCGATGCAAATTGTTTTTTTCCTATTTTTGTATTTGGTCGCGCGTATTGCATTACTGTTCATGCAATGGAGCCGCTGGGTGGTTTCTTAGCCATCCATGGGGGATTTATCTCGTTTTGTCTGGGTATCATATTGACAATAAGCGGAAGCTTATTTGTACATCTCATTACCAAGCGAAAGACGGTGCTGGCGCAATTGGTGGAAACGCGTACGCGTGAGCTGTTCGAGCAAAAACAGCAAATCGAGGAAGAGCAGCAGAATCTACAGGCCATCTTTGACGCCGCCCAAGTCGGCATGCTTTTAGTGAATGAGGATGGCAATGTGGTCCGGGTGAACCAAGTGGTGGCGCAGATGACAGGGGAAAATGTCGCCCAGCTTTTGGATCAGCCGCCAGGGGAAAGCTTGCATTGCCTGCAGACAACTGATACCTCCCATAGATGCGGCCAGTACGCTGCCTGTGTGAACTGTCCGATTCGGAATACGATTACGCAGGTGTTTGGAACACATGAGAGCATCCGTGGCGTTGAAGCCAATCATATGCTGCTTGTCAATGGAACCGCCCGCATGTTTTGTTTTGCAATAAACGCCTCGTTCCTGGAATTAAGCGGGAATCCATATGCATTGATTGCCATATTGGACATTACGGAGCGTAAAGTGCTGGAGGATGAGCTGCACAAGAAAACCGCGCTTCTCGAGAATCTCTTGAATTCCATACCAGATCTCATTTTCTACAAAGATGAAGCGGGCGTGTATTTGGGGTGCAATCCCGAGTTCGTGCGTTTCGTGGGCCGCCCGCGTGAGGAGATCGTGGGGAGAACGGATTATGAATTGTTTCCGGCGGAAACGGCGGCGTTTTTCCGTGAACAAGACCAGCTTATGATTCAATATAAGAAGCCCCGCCACAATGATGAATGGGTCAAGTATCCTGATGAATCCGAAGTGCTGTTGGATACATTGAAAGCCCCTCTCGTGGATGCTTCAGGGGAAACGGTTGGCGTGCTGGGGATCAGCCGCGACATAACGGACCGCAAAAAAGTAGAGGAGTCGCTGGCCAAAAGCCGTGAGCAGTATATGCTTGCCGTAAATGGCTCGAATGATGGCATTTGGGACTGGGATATAAAAGATAACAACCTGTTCCTTTCGCCAAAATGGAAGGAAATGATTGGATATGAAGACCACGAGCTTCCCAATGAACTCGCCACGTTCACGGACCGCATGCATCCAGATGATTTTGAACGGTTCAAGTTGTATATAGATGAATACGTTAAGGGTAATATCGAAGTATTTAGCATCGAATTTCGATTTCAGCACAGGAATGGGGAGTACCTCTGGTTCCAAGCGCGCGGAAAGGTGTTGCGTGACGCGAACGGCGTTCCATATCGGATGGCGGGCTCGCATACGAACATCACGGAGCGCAAGCAGTCCGAGGAGCGGATGGCGAGGCGGGAGGCCTTCGAACGCATGCTCATGGAGCTTTCTGGTGAGTTCGTGAGTATAAATGCTTCGGATATGGACGCCGCTTTCATGAAGGCCCTTGAACAAATAGGCGTATTCTGTAATTCAATAAGTAGCTATGTATTTATAATAGACAAAAAAGAAAATACAGCGAGCATTACGCATGAATGGTGTGCTCCCGGGGTGGCGCCTCATAAGGCGCATTATCAGAATTTGCCTCTCAACGCGTTTCCAGCCTGGATGGAAAGGATGAACGCTCTTGAAACCATATACATACCAGATGTGGATGAACTGCCAGACACTTGGCGGGCGGAACGGGAGCTTTTGCGGCAGTTTAACGTTCACTCCATAGTGGCGATGCCTATGGAGTCCGAGCGCCAGTTGCTCGGATTTGTCGGATTCGAATCGGCCCAGCGAGACCACATATGGCGCGAGGAGGAGATCCATCTGCTGTGCGTGTTCGCGGATTTGTTATCGAATGCCTTCCAGCGCAAGGGCTTTGAAGAGAGGCTTTTGGAGACCAACCGAAGCCTGGAGGCGGCGATAGCCCGGGCGAATGAACTGGCGACGAAGGCGGAAGTGGCGAATGTGGCGAAAAGCCAATTCCTGGCCAATATGAGCCACGAGATCCGGACGCCGATGAATGGAATCATCGGCATGACGGGGTTGCTGCTGGATACGAAACTCGATGCGGAACAGCGGCATTTCGCAGAAGTCATCCGCTCGAGTGGGGATAATTTGTTGGAATTAATCAATGATATCCTGGATTTCTCGAAGATCGAAGCAGGCCGCCTGGAGTTGGAAATACTGGATTTTGATCTGCGAGCGGTTATGGATGAACTCGCCGAACTGCTTGCACTACGGGCTATGGAAAAGAATCTCGAGTTCGTTTGCGGCATAGATCCCGAAGCGCCCACCTTGCTCAAGGGAGATCCAGGGCGCTTGCGCCAAGTGCTCATCAATCTTGCCGGAAATGCGGTTAAGTTTACTTCGCAAGGAGAAGTGTCGGTTCAGGTTTCCGCCCTGGCTGAAACGGAACGTGAAGTGACGTTGCGTTTTGAGGTATGTGATACAGGTATTGGCATCTCCGCCGATAAAATGGAACTGTTGTTTTCGGCATTCCAGCAAGTGGATGCGTCCATGACCCGGAAGTTCGGCGGCACTGGCCTTGGATTGGCGATTTCGAAACGGCTCGTGGAAATGATGGGCGGCGAGATAGGCGTTACGAGCGGCGAGGGAAAAGGTTCCATATTCTGGTTTATGATTACATATAAAAAAAGCAGTGAAAATGAGCGCTTGAAAGCGCCTGGAAAGATTGCCGCCTTGCATGGCCAGCATATGCTGATCGTGGATGACAACGCCACGAATCGCCTGTTGCTCCGGCGCACGCTCGAATCCTGGGGAGTGAGGCTGGCCGAAGCGGATTCGGGTGAAATGGCGCTCAGAAGGCTTCGCGATTCCGCCCGGTCGGGAGATCCCTTCCATATGGCGATACTTGATATGCAAATGCCCGTCATGGATGGCGAGAGTTTGGCCCGGGCTATTCTTTCCGAGCCGGAGATAAAAACGACCATTCTCGTCCTGATGAGTTCTTTCGGAGACCGGGGAGAGGCCGCCCGCATGAAACGGAGCGGTTTTTCCGCCTATTTGGTTAAGCCCGTAAAACAAGCCGAGCTTTACACTTGCTTGGCTTCCATTCTTGGGGCGGCGGAAGTTCAGTTGGAGGCGCAAGTGGAACAACCGCTCAAGGCCCGCCAAATCCTGGGGGAGGAGCAGCGCGCCCGCTATCGCATATTGCTCGCGGAAGACAATGTGATCAATCAAAATGTCGCCCTCAAGTTCCTCGAAAAAATGGGATTCCATGCGGGTTGCGCCGGAAATGGCCAAGAAGCGCTAAATGCGTTGCAAGAAATGCCATATGATATCGTGCTGATGGATGTGCAAATGCCCATCATGGATGGTTTTGAAGCGACTCGGTGCATTCGCCAAGGGCTTGCGAAAGGCGCAAATCCGGATATTCCTATCATCGCCATGACTGCGCATGCCATGAAAGGGGATCGGGAAAAATGCATCCAAGCCGGCATGAATGACTATATTTCCAAACCGGTCCGGCCGGATGAGCTTGCGGTAGTGCTTGATCGATGGATTCACAAACGCGGCTTTTCCGAAAAGCCTGCGATGGAAATCCAAACTGGATGCGAAACGGAAACACAAGGGGAGGCGCTAGTATTTGATCGCGATGATTTTAAAAAGCGGATGCTAGGCGATCCCCAGTTTATGACGCTTGTCGCCAAACGGTTCCGTGCGGATTTGCCCCGGCTGTTATCCTTATTGCGGCAAGCGATCATGGATGGAAATACCCGCCAGGCCGAGTTTCAGGCTCATGCCATCAAAGGCGCCGCCGGAACCGCCGGCGGTGCGCGCTTGCAAGCCATAGCGGCGGAGATGGAGCAGATGGCCATACAGGGCGGCATCTCTCAAGTACGTGACTCCTTGCCGCGGCTCGAGCTGGAGGCGGAACGCTTGCTGAAGGCGCTGGAGGAGTACGGTGATGAGTAACGGACGCGGTTTTGTATAAGTGATGGCCACGCATATGGAAGGATGAAACCAATGGTTTTAGCGGTAGCGGCTATTCTGTTGCATGTCTCAACCTTAGCCGATGAAGGGAGCAGGCTGGCTCAACTTGCGTACCAGAATCCGGAACTGGTGGTGGATCTGGGTGTGGGCCTTTGGCCGCAACCACTCCCCATCGACGCTGACCAGGATGGCGATTGTGACCTAGTAGTGGTTACGAATGATGTTCCTTCGAATGGCGCGTATTATTTTGAGAACATCGGTGTGGATGCGAAACATCCGCTATTCCGGCCTGGCCGGAAAATCGGGCCAGGGATGGCCAATGTGACTCTATCGTACACAAATGGAATCCCGCATGTGCTCTCCCCAGGGAGCCGGTATCCGCGTTTCGGCGCGGGCGGCTTCGGGGAACCGGAGCCTATTCCTTATAAGCAAACACTTGAGGCTCAGCGCGCCAATCAATGGAGCCTTGCCGATTATGATGGCGATGGCCTGTTGGATCTCCTCATCGGCATGGACGACTGGACGGAGTATGGCTGGGACAATGCGTTTGATGCCGAGGGTCGATGGACCAATGGGCCCTTGCACGGCTATGTGTATTGGGTGAAAAACACAGGCTCGAATGACAAGCCGCAATATGGCGAAGCAGTGCGGATTTCCGCTGGGGGGAAATTGTTGGATGTATACGGCACGCCTTCACCGAATTTCGCGGATTGGGATGGGGATGGCGATTTAGACCTGGTATGCGGCGAGTTTATGGATAAGCTGTCCTATTTCGAAAATACCGGCACGCGGCGCGAGCCTGTTTATGCGGCGGGCCGCTATCTCCAGTCCAATGGCGAAAATATTCAAATGGAGCTGGAGATGCTGCAAGTTGCTTCGGTGGATTGGGATGCCGATGGGGATGTGGACTTAGTGGTGGGGCAGGAAGATGGGCGGGTGGCGCTGGTGGAGAACACAGGCGTGTGTAAAGAAGGCATGCCCCAGTTCTTGGCTCCGCGATTTTTCCAGCAGCAAGCGGACATGGTGAAGATCGGCGCGCTTGCCACGCCGTTTGGGTGCGATTGGGACGGAGACGGCCTGGAAGATCTGATTGTAGGAGATACAGCAGGTTTCATCAGTTTTGTAAAGAATTTGGATGGCGGTGATCCCCCAAAATGGGCGGCCCCCGTGCGGCTCGAAGCGGATGGGAAAACGATTCGGATTCAGGCCGGTCCTAACGGCTCCATTCAGGGGCCTTGTGAAGCCAAATGGGGGTATACAGTTACGAATGTGGCGGATTGGGATCATGACGGCAAGCTGGATATCGTGATCAATAGCATTTGGGGCGAGGTGCTATGGTTTCGCAATACCGGCGCATCCACATCGCCTGTATTGGCCGCCGCACAGCCCATCACCGTCGAGTGGGAAGGCAATACCCCAAAGCCTGCATGGGTATGGTGGACGCCTAAAGGCAAGCAGCTTGTCACGCAATGGCGCACCACACCCTGTATCATTGATTTGAATCGCGATGGGCTCAACGATTTGGCCATGCTGGATCAAGAAGGATATCTGGCGTATTTCGAGCGCAAGCCCCAGGATGGACATCTGGCGCTTTTGCCGCCCCAGCGCATTTTTAAGGATTCCAAAGGCGCTCCGTTGCAGCTTAATAATGGAATCGCAGGCAAAAGCGGCCGCCGCAAAATAGCGTTCGCGGATTGGGATCGGGATGGAGATCTCGATCTGTTGGTGAATGGGAAGAATATCGATCTGCTCCTCAATCTAGGCGTTCCGGGAGACTACATGTTTGCCGGCCCCGAAGCGCTTGATTCGCGCGTGCTGGCGGGCCATTCCACATGCCCGGCCATTGTCGATTGGGATAAAAATGGCATTCCGGATCTGCTGATTGGCGCGGAAGACGGTTTTTTGTATTACCTCAAAAATCCATATGCAGGTAAAGTGGAGCAAACCGATATTCGGTGAGGTCTATCCTCATAAACGGCTAGAGCACGTAAATCACTCATTCTTACGTTGTTGGCATACTTGGTGCATAAGACCAATCGCGATGGAGTGTTGTGCCGTAGAGCTTATTGTTCCACAGCGATCGTTACCCTTTTTGTTTGCCGCGTCCAGAATTGATGAAATGGCGCAACCCAATGCAGTTGTTTGATCGTTTGCCAAAAATTTATTAACTATCTTTATATAGCCATTAAATTTATATGTCATTATTGTAGTAGTTACCGTTTTCGCGTACGGTTTCCATGAGAACATGAATGTTTTCGGCCTTCGTGTCAGCGGGTAGCGCACAACCTGGGCCGATAATAAAGCATCCACGCGGCGCCATGATATCCAGCGTATCAAGCACGTGCTGCCGCACCTTATCTGTTAAACCGGAAGCGAGAATGTGTGCAGGATCCAGCATTCCAAAAATGGTGGCGCGGCCTTGTATGGCCGCCTTGCATAACACAGGATCGGTGCCTGGATCGAGTTCGAGAGCATCAGCGCCAGTGCTTATAAGACTCTCAATGAGATGTGTTTCTTTGCCACAAGTGTGTGTAAACCCATAACAGCCCATCGCATTCAAAGCAGTGCAGAAAGCGGCAGCGCGTGGCGCTTCAAACTGATCAAAGAGGAGAGGTGATATAAGGCTAGTTCCCGCCAGCCCAATAGTTGAGCAATGCGCGCCTGCACGGCATTGCGCCTTGCCGAGAGAAATATTCATCTGGCTGCAAAGGTCAAGCAGATGGTTTACCCAAGGGCCGAGATCCGGATTGGTTAGTCGGATGAGAAATTGTTCGGGTCCACAAAGCGCACAAGCCAGAGCAATAGGCCCTTGATCTGATCGCCCGTTGATGAAGGCCCTGCCATTTGTTTCCCGGGCGATGATGCGTGTCCCTCGAATAAGCTCGTTGAGGGGATAGGTGGTTTCAGGATCAGGAACGCGCAACGTGTCGATATCACTCAGTGACTTGATCAAAGGTTCTGCGATGTAAGGCGGCTGGTCTGGCTGATAGTGTACCTTTGCGCCAAACGCTTCCGCCTCAGCACAGACGCCATTTTCGTGCATGATAACGTCATGCCTAAACTCACGCCACGCGAGCAATTGAGCCTCCGCCAGCGCCTCGCCATTCTGAGTCATCTCATCAAAAGGCAAAGACACCATATGGCAAGCCATCAGAAAATTGTGAAGGCCAACAGGCACGCGATCAGGGATTCCACCATCGAGCACAGTAGTAACACGCTCAACAGAACTCATGGGTTTCACAGGCCGGCATCCTCTCAGTTAAAGCCTCTTTCTTAGTATGTTTCGCTAGGGAGCGTTCCCCCTCCTGATGCAGCGCGAGGACATTTCGAGCACGTGGCGGACGGAATCTGCCTGGCGTGAATGCCAGCCGGACCGATTCGCGCGTCCAGTTTTTAAGCAATTCACTCGCAATCGAGGCCGCTTCATTGACAGTATATTAGTCTATGAGACACTGCCTGCAAACACCTTGTCGCTTCAATTTAAACAGGGATGGGAGGCATAAGCGCTAACCTTATATTGCCTCCATCAAACCACGCAACTGTTGCATTCGCTTCCTTGGGGGCTCTGCCAGATCTCTCGCGATTTCCCGCCACTGGCTGATGCATTCGGATAATCCAAGCGTCGGATTGACCGCTTGGCGAAGGAGGTGCAAGGCGAAAGAGAGTTCGCGCCACAAGGAGGCCTCGCGGTAGATATCGTCACAGTGGATATCCCCAGGGGGAAAAAAAGCGCCCCTCATCAACAATGGCCTGGGCAAGGCAGGAGACAAGCATTTTGCCGTGGAGCCAAGCCTTGGCCGACTCCTCGTCTTCCTTTGGCAAGTGTCCCAATCCCATAATCGACTTCATCCGTTTGAAGGCCAACTCCACCTGCCAGCGCGCCCGGTACAACTCGATAACCTGGTGCGGCGATATTGAATCCGGCAAGGATGTGGCCAGTATGACGTAGCGATGCAGCACAAGCGTTTCGGGATCCAGACTCCGTTGCTTCTTGCTTAGCTCTTTCTTCGCCCGGCGGATGCTTTGCGCGGCGGCTTCCTCGCTCAAACGCAGCGCACAGATCCGTAGCGCCAGCTCCTCCTGCCCCTTTGCCTGGCCAATCAGGGCCCAATCACCCACTTCCCCTACCTCTAGAGACGCCACCAATCCAGCCAGTGGACAGGTGTTCCCTGCGCCATTCCGAAGACTGAAGGCTTTATTCTTAAGACGCGTCAGAAAGTTCCCGTTATGGCCGAGCACATAACGAAAACCTTTGAGATGCCCATAAGCACGATCTCCGAGCAATAGGTCGCCAGGCGAGACTCGGAATCGCGCGAAACTCTCTCCAACCTTCGGGCCGGTAATATGAAACTCATCGCATTGAAGACCGTATAAACATAGGCTGTAGTGAACGCGCCAGTCCGTTCCCGTGCTTCCCGGTTCGCAGACAACGCTCGCATCCACGACGCGAACACGGTAATACTCCAGCCATGCAGGCCGAACGCACGGTCCCGCGCGACGTTGAAGTATCTCTACGGCCATCCACCGCAGCCATTCCCCCGAAGCACGCAACCGCTTAAGAAGTGTCACATCCGACACGGACGCCACATTCCCTTCTCGAGCACGAACGACAGCCTCACGCAGAGAACACCCATCCGCCAAATGGATCAACAGCAAGCGCAGGAGCGATTCCGTCGACGATATAGAACGAGGCTTGCGGTGCCACGCGCCCAATTCACGAGCCTTGTCCTCCCATCCAGCAGGGAGAAAACGCTGTAAACACTGCCAATTCTCATTCCACGCTGCTTCCATGCACCCAGTATAGAAGATTCGTCAGGAGACATCAAATAAGGTTAGCGCTTATGGGGGTGGGAGGAGAACTGCCGCCGCGACAATGCAAGACTTCTCCCATCCATTCAATGCCATAGGTGTGGTTTTTATATCTTATGGAACTGTTTCCGAAACAAAAAACTCAATGCATCCAGCGAACATCTTTCCATGTTTCAATATGTTGGTTTTGCCATGTCAATGTAGCGCGGACTTTGAAAATATGGGAGCCAGGAGCAGGTTCATTAGGGTAGCGGACATCAAAACGCGTCCAACCATCCGGTTCGAGCACCGGGAGATGAATGGCATAACCCGGCATGCCTTCTTCTGGGCATTGCAATTCCAAAATGACCTTCGCATCTTCGGGCACTGCCGCCGCATCATAATCTAGTTTGGCCTTGATGTGCAGATATGGCCCCGTGGTGAACACCTCAGGATGATCCTCAATCACTAATGCTCGCACATTCAATCCAAGAAGCAAAGATTTGGCTCGTTCCAGCTCCAAAGGACTGCACTCGGCAAACTCGAGTTTTTTCGACACTTCCTGGCTTTGTTGGGAAGGATGTGGAAGTATCCGGTTGGATTCAAATGGCTGGTTTTCCATAGCCGCCAGTATATGATTGGCCATTGCGCGGTGATCGAGAGGCTGCCCCTTCCAATCTTGCGGCCGCGCAAGATAATTACTGATTTCCTCCTCGATAGCTTCCGATTCCCGGAAAAACCGTGGCGGTTTGGCGTGTTCCCATAATTCACTCAGCATCACATACTTCAAATTAAACTCATGCTTGGTCCTACGGATCCGCTCAAGGAATTCACCCAATTGCTGAGCCTGCATAACATCCGCGGATGTGCCCGCTCCTGTGAGCTGAAGACGCACTTCCTGAGCGATGGGCATAGCATTAGTCAATTGGATGGCAAGCACCTTCCGCATAGAATCCCACATCCAGCCTTTGCCATCAAAGGCTGTGCTGATTTGTGGCAACGGCTGTCCGTCTTGTGTGATTTCGGAAGGTTTGAGAAGGCCATGTATCTGAATCAGATACCGCCGTTCCGCAGGCTGCCCCGGAAACTGGCCTTCCGTTGGATGAATCACCAACGAGTAATCGCCTACTTGGCCATCCATGGGCCGCATTTCAACTCGAGTCCACGCGAATTGGTTGTTACGATACTCCAGAGATATGCCATCATCTTCGTATAATTGGCCTACCGCGCCGTTATCCGATGCATATACATCCAGAATCAAGGGATCCAGTGGACGTTCATCGCTCCAGTTCATCGGAGGAGCCATAGGTATAATGGCGCCCGCACGCACAAACAAGGGCATGCGTTCCAGCGGGCAATCGTAATCCAACACCTGGCCGCCTTCGTAGATAGCACCAGTGAAATAATCATACCAGCGTGCGCCTTGAGGCAAATAGAGCGTTTGTAACACCGGTTCGCCGTAGCCGGGGCGGGTGACAGGAGCCAATAGTAAATGCTCACCCATCATATATTGTCCCATGTATGTATACGACTCATTTTGCTCTGGGTAGTTTAAATACATTCCTCGCACGATCGGCAGGCCCGTTTCATGGGTTTCGCGCGTAAGCGTATAGAGATAAGGCAGGAGTTTATACCTCAATCCGAAGAAGGTCTTGCATTGCTCTTCACCTTGCGGGCCATATTCCCATGGCATCCGCATCCCTAGAATGCCAAGCAGGTGCGTCACGGGAGTGAAGCTCAAAAACTGCACGACACGGGCATACATTTCAGGATCGAGATTGGGATACATGAACCATTCATTCGATATAAATGGCTCCATGGAATTTCCTGCACGCACGGTATGAGGAACCAGATATTCAAGGGTGGACCATTGGGGAGAGACGTCACCGGTGAAATGGCCTGGATAGCGATGTGAACCCGGTCCTCCATGCCGGCATAACACAAAAGTCCGGCGCCCCGTGATTTGTTCAGAGGCTGTATATTGCAGATGCCGCGCCCACATTAATGAACCAAGTCCATCGTGCTGCCGCAATCCTTGCATTGTCACGATGGGGCATCCATCCATCCACCAGAACGCCATCCCCATATCCAGGGATGGCTTGACCATGTAATCAATGAATGCCTGGGCTTGTTGTTTATTGGAGACATCCAGATCCAGTCCGGTGATCCCCTCAGGGAATCCAACTGCTTTGCGAATGTTTTCAAATTGGCTATCGTCGCTACTGATCAATTTATCCGCCACCCAGTCAGAGAAAATGCCATAGTGCATGATCTTGGAGACATGAATGCCGCGCTCCTTCATGTCACGCATGAATCCTACGGGATCTGGTATCTGCTCTAAGTCCCAGTCGCCTCCGCTCCAAACTTTTTTCGCTGAAGAGACCGAATCCATCATCAAAACATCCAGCGGGATGTTCTTTTCACGGAATTGGTCGATAATTAATTTCCATTCATGGCCTGAATAGCCGTGCCGGGAGGCAATAGTCGTTCCCATGATATAACGAGGCACCATCGGTGATGGGCCAGTCAGTTGGATATATTCCTGAAACATGCGCTTGTAGTCATTGCCATACAAGAAAAAGAACCAATCAACACCTTGCGTATCCGGCCGATCCTTCACCCATTGGGCATCCGCATCCCATATAGCCGTTTGGCTGTCATCAAACAATGTACAGCCCTTCCGGCTGATTAAGCCCGGGAATTCAGACGCCTGTCCGGTGCGGTTACGCTTCCACATATCGGCGTCTAATCCTATGCCGCCCAGATTTTCAGTATCGGCATCACCTGCATGCCATATGTGCTCGCCATTCGCATCTTTCCAGGTGATGTGCAACGTATCTGCGGTAAATGCGCCACTCCCCAGTTGATAATGCAACACCATGGAACCGGTGTCCAACCTAAACCATCCATCTTCCGTGGATTTTGTATAAGAAACAGAAGGCCATTCGCGTCGCATCACCACGACGCTGGGCGCATCTGTAAATGCGCCGCTGGGTGCATACTCCATGCGCACTAAAGTGGGCGAAAGCACTTGAAAACGGACAGCCGCCGGAGTGGAATCTCCCACGGGAATTATTTCTTGCGCCCATCCGGCCAGGCCCGGGAGGATCATCAACAAACATAGAATACGGTGCATCTTGCTCTTCCTTATGTTACGGTTACTGTTGTCTATATTGATACATGGAATGAAAGCAATCTATGAATCGAGCATGGAAAACTTTGGCCATGTCATTATATAGCACTGATGGCCGCCGGCAGAGGAAAACGACGGCCATCTTGTGGCAGGACGGATATGCAATCAGCCGCGGCGATAGGCGCATGCAATACCGCCCAGGCATATCGCCCCCCCTAATAGCGTTAAGCCCAATAGGGTTGACAAGGGCAAATTCGAGCCCGAAGCCCCTGTGGAAACAACCAGCGTAACAGCCGAACCCGAATCCAGTTCCTCACCGGCCCCGGGTTCCGTACGGACGGCGCTGCCCGCCGGGATCGAATCATTGGATTCATACTGGACTGTCACGATAAATCCAGCTTCTTCCAGCGCGGTGACGGCCGCGGATTCTGACATGGCCGACACATCCGGCACTTCCACAAGGCTGGAAGCGCCAGTCCAAATGTCGTAACCGATATTATTGGCCCCATTGAAAACACAAGGCGAATCCGCTTGCATCAAAAAATCACCTGTCGATGGATCTCCCGCCCATTTGGGATCAGCGAAGACATTGCCATTATGCTCTGCTGGGATATTCGTGTCAGGATTAGGAAACACACCGCTCCAGCTCCCAATATTGGAGATAAAGCAACGATCAATCAGATTGTTCTGCGGACTGGTGAATGCGCCCCATTCCTGTGCATTCGTGACAATGCTGTTCGTGATATTCAGAAATGGGAAATCCACTCCGACATACACGCCATTACTCATGACAAATGAACAGTGATCGGCGTCCCAAACATCTGTCCCTGTGCCGTTATAGCGCAACGGCATGGCGGATTTATCTACATCGTAGGAAATGTAAAACGCGCAATGATCAATCTCTACGGCGTCAATCCCCGCAATGCCGCCGCTGGCGTATGTGATGCAATTCATTCCCTCCGTACTAATGAAGATGCAGTCTCGCACAATAGGCGCTTCAAACGAACTGCTCCAATTGCCAAATATCAACATGGCGTTGTTATACGCATCTGGATTAAAAACCTGATGAGAAACAAACGTAATTCCCTCAACCACGGTTCCTGTTGGATACGAAAAATTAATGACACAACAGTTCCCGTAGGTGGAGTCCGCTGTCGCATCCGCGCTCGCCTGCAAAACCGGTCGTTGCCCTTCCACGGCATGCAGGTAAACAGGCCCATTACCCATGTGGAAATTACCGTCGGGCTCATCCGCATGGTAAAGCGAACTATCTTCGATGATGATCTCATCGGTTACATTCAGATCCGTAGAATAGGAATCGGCGATGTATCTGGCGAAACCCATATAGGGAGTTTCAAATACATCACCGCCCCGCGCCGCGTTCTGTGGGTAAGACTTCGACACATAGACCGTCGCCGCTTGAGCCCAAGCCACCGCGAACACAGACGCTAAGGCCATCCACATAACTCTTGTTTTCTTCATGATAACGCCCCCTTTCATCGTTCATCGCACAAAAAGTTGTGAGATCCATTTTGCCAGAGCACTAATAAACACGTGTTGCTTCAAAATCCTCTACAGAACAGCCACTCAGCCGACGCCGCCGTACAAGTGGCCCACCACTGCTGGCACGTTTGAATTGCTGTTTTCATCCGTGCCTTTTCCGCAGGGGAATTTATCGTCGCTGTACCTTTGAAAGCTTACATGGCCGTCCATATACAGCACATTCGAGCCGCCGGGTATATGGTTGAAGTTATGAATGGCTTTGTCATGCACAAAACCATTCCAATTGTGTATCGTATTGGCTCCTCCCCAGGCATCAAACATGACCACGATGCCGCTTTGGCCGGTGGAACTCGCTGCGGGATTATTGATATCGGTAATTGTGAAGCGTTCAATCCCCTGTCGAAGGCGATGAATGGTTGGCCAAACGTCTCTATCGATGCTGTTTCCATATTCATCCCGACACCAGGAATAACCATCCCAGCAGGTGTTTTTGGGGAAGATTTCGCCTCGTGTGAGATCCTCATTCTGGAAATCGGATGTGGTTTCCGCCCATATCGTTTTACATATGTCTCCCGGAATGCCAGAATAATTGGCCACTTCCCTTGGCGAGGCATAGTTCAGGTGATAATTCAAATAATTACACCGTAACTGCCCAAATACCGCCCATTCCCCAAGGCTGGAGGCCATATACCCGAAATACAGATAGGAGACCGGCAGCGACAGCAGGAGGTCGCGGCAACCTTTGTTATATGCAGTCGAATTTTCCGAATACGCACGCGCCGCCTTGGTGATCTGGGCAGGGAAATCCTCCTCTACTCCCACATAACTCATTCCCGCGCGGGAATCCGAAGGGCATATGGCGATGCTGGTATCATTCCAATAATCCGGGTAGATCGTTGAACCATTAATAGACATGGAGTAATACGTGCCAGAATTGGGCGATTCGTCCATTTTATATACAAACGGCCCCATCGGAGGCAGATAATTACCCTTTGCTTCGTTCGCGTACATCGTGTGAATCAAGCCCCACTGCTTGAGATTGCTCGAACACGAGGCCCGGCGAGCCGCCTCCCGCGCCCGCGCCAATGCGGGTAGTAGAATGGCTGCCAGAATCGCGATGATTGCAATAACGACGAGGAGTTCTATGAGTGTGAATCCCTTTTCCCGCCAATACCCTCTCATCAGAGTATTCCTCCGTTCTTGATTACCCACCATTGATATGAACACTCCTTACAGTCATCGATTTGAGCGCTTTGGAGGCCACGGAAAACGTTTGCTAAAAACAGGGAACCTATATCTCCATCGATGCCAATCCCTGGAACGTTCACCCAACTTTATAATGAAAGAATAACATCAATAAAAGCGAAATTCAATCAAAATAAAAAATTAAACCTCATTAAAAGTGCTCTATATAAATCTAAACCTTTTTTATAAATCATTAACACGATCCGCTCGCGCAATATGGATAAATTGAAGCGAAACGCTACCATCAAGCGCCAAATGACTCCGAAAAACAGGGAGAGGCGCCTCATTTGGAGAGAGCAAAAGGCTATCACTGGAGAGATTGATCAAGACTAGGTATAAGTTGCTCTGATTCAATGCGGTTTGGCATCCATCGGGCGAAACAGAGGCAGGGCGGATTCACAAAGGATTTCCCGAGCAACAGACAGAGCCAATTCTACATCATATTGCCCCAATTCGATTTTAGAAGCGAGTATCCGGGCAAGAGTTTTGCGCACCATTGCCGCCTTGGCATACACCCATTCTACGCAATAGGCGTCTGAGAAAAATCCAATTTGGCGATTTAATGGAAGCATGTCAAGCCGTTCCGACATGACATGCTCCATGATGGAAGGGAAAAAGTTGTGCCACCAGTATCCGGCCAGCGACAGATTTTGGAACTCCCGGCACAAAGTACACATGGATTGGTTGGCATGTGTACTCGACAAGAAGCATTGGAACGATAAGCCGGGATGGCGGCCCAGCATTTCCGCGAGCTGCGTCAGTGTCTCTTGATTAATACGGCTTCCTGTCTCATACGGCAACGGTTCTGCGCCAAAACTAAACTGAAACACAATGTCTTCACCGTGTCTACGCTCCAGCGCCGCTAGATAAGCTTCTTGTATATACGACGCATATATGTCTCGTTCAGCCAATCCCGCGTAGTCACGGTTCAGAAGCGCTGACGCCATTTCCTCGTCTTGTATCTCCCGATATTGAATATCCGTAGAAAGGTGCGTCGCCACCGCGGAAACCCGCTCTGCAGGGATATGTTCGACATACCACTGGATGGCTTCACGCACATCATCGAGATTTCGGATGGTTCTTTCTGTCGCAGGACGGGCTTTACCACCAATAGGAGCAGACGACTCAGGCATCTTGCCCCAACAACGCTCCAGCTCATACAAGGAGGTGTCGAATTCTCCCCATTGACACCGGGTAAAAAAGCCCCATTCCAGGGCGTATCCTAGGATATCAGCATCTACGCCGCCCCCGGAACGCGCGAGTTCGGTGCAGCAGCGTTGAACGCCCGCCCGGCGTAAAATCTCACGATGCCATTTACCGTTATCGGCCCTTTCACGAATGGTTTCATCCAGCTTACGCCAGTTTTCAGCGGATATAGGGGCATCCCACCCATATAAGTCTTTTAGGATAATGCGGACACCCCATGAAATTGAAGTTCCCCTGACGCGAGCGAAGTAGGGTAACGCTTCGCAGATACGCCCATGACATTCCTCCTGATCGGGCCAGCCGGGAAATTGCGTGAGTCTGGCCCCGGAGGGACAGCCCGCGCTATAGAGTTCACTCACCGCCATATGATAAAGGACGATATCATGTAAGCCCCGGGCGCCCAGTTTGCCTCCCACCAGATGGGTATGCGCATCCAGCCAAGGGAATTCATGTAACCTTGCCTCGAGCGTGGAGGCCAATTCATCCATTTGCATCATACACATTCCCTTTGATCCATAGCCGCTATTGTGATGGATGATTTAAACGCCTTCCGGTCTATAAGCGTCATGCCTCTATCGCTCCCGCCAGAAACCCTTCGACGGTCCGCCGGTCAGGAATCCCCGCCTGTCCTCCGAAAGATGTCGCTTTAAGCGCCGCGACAGCCGCCGCAAAACGCATGGCATTCGCCACATTTTCACCCGATAGTAGAGCGGCGCAATAAGCGCCATGAAACACATCGCCGCAGCCGGTTGTATCACACACCTTCACCTCGAACGCCGACTGGTGCTGAACGCGCTCAACATCGCCTTCCGTGATAAACCAGCATCCTCGGGCGCCATCGGTCACTGCGGTGCAGGCACGTTTGGGATAAGCCAAATAGCAGACCGCTTGAACCAAATCCTCAATCTCAGACAGTTCTCGCGCGATGTGCGCAGAAAGGATCAGATGATCCGTATAGTGGATGATCTGCCGCAAGTCTTCGTGATCTACTCGATCAAGATCCGCGACAATCGGAATGCCATGCGCTTTGGCCAAGCGGCAGATCTCCAACGTTCCTCGCGGGCCTGATTGATCCACCAATACCATCCGCGCTCCCGCCACAAGCGTCTCATCCACATCCTCCGGTTCCACTCCATGCACTCCTGGCGCGCTGTATAAAATCGTACGCTCACCGGTTGAGGCCTCCACCCAGATGTACGACTGATACGGGCGGGCTTCCGGATATCCTTGAGGAGAGTGGATTTCGATCCCCTCTTGGAGCAGAATACGGCGGATATATTCGGAAGGTTCGTTTATACCAAGTTTGCCCGCATATACACAGCGGCAGCCCAATCGAGCGGCAGTGACCAAGGCGGTTGCCGCCAGGCCTCCCCCCTGCCGCACCGGCGGCTGTATCCTTATTTTGCTGCCCGGAGAGGGAAAGGTTTCGAGCGTGATCAACTCGTCCACTGCTGCAATGCCAAAACTTAACAGATCACACATCGCTTCTGAGCCATCCATCTTGGCCATACACACCGCCAGAGACATTAATCATTACGACGGGCGTTTCAAAATCACTCCAGTGAAGCAATCGTCAAAACTAAACCTGCTTCTCGGACCATCGTTTTATCTTTAGCGGATAGGCCCTCGTCGGTGATCAATTGATGAACTTTGCCCAGCGGACAGGTCAGAAACAGGCCACGCGTATGAAACTTGGAGGAGTCGGCCAGCAGGATAACCTCCTGGGCGCGTTCGAGCACCTGGCGCTTGACCTCGCAATCCGCCTCCGAAGAATCGGTGAGGCCGAAACGGGGAACAATGCCTATGGTAGCCATAAAATACTTGTCGATCATGAGTTCGGACACCGCCCGCATGGTGATCGGTCCAGCGAATGATTGCGTTTCGGGATAGTAGTGGCCGCCGAGGAGAATCAGGTGGATCTCGGGCAATTCAAATAGGTGCAGAAAGGCTCTATGTCCAGAAGTGATAACGGTCAATGGCTCGTGATTAAAGGTCTCGCGGATCTGGAGCGCCAATTGCTCGATCGAACTACCGGGATCCAGAAAGATGGTATCGCCGGGCTTGAGCGATTCGACTGCCTTGCGTGCAATGGCCGATTTTTCGGCGTGGTTGATCTGATCACGCGTGACCGAATTTAGTAGCTTGAGGGTCTGCGCGTAGACGCCGCCATGGGTGCGATAAACGCCGTCGCTCTTTTCCAGATCGAGCAAGTCACGCCGAACCGTAGCCAGCGAAACGCCAAAATGTTGGCTCAACTGCTCGACACTCGCGTAGCCTTCTTGGTTGATCCATTCCAGCATTTCGTTAAGGCGTTTTACATCTTTGACTCGCATGATATGTATCCAATTGCTCCTTCAGGTTGACGTCGAGTCGTATTCCACGGTGTCCTTTACATCATGAATTGCTGCCTTGAAGGCCAACAGATTCTGGGTGATATTAGGCCATCCCCAGATGTTGCGTCCGATGGTGGCACCGCGTGCGCCGGCTTCCACCACCTGTCTCATCATCGCGATGGCTTCCTCTAATGATTGAGCCTTTGGGCCGCCGGCTGCCACGACGGGCACCGGCGAGGAAGCTACAATATCGCGAAAAGACGCGACGTCGCCAGTGTAAGGCACTTTAATGACATCGGCGCCGGACTCGATGCCGCAACGTACGGCCCACATGATGTTTTCCGGATCATGCACGATACACGGAGTGGAACCGGTGTAGTCACGTGGGTAGATGTGAGCCATTACGGGTAAGCTGATCCTACTGGCTTGTTCCACTGCATCGGAGAGGAGCTTGATATAGCTGCCTTCCCGCGGGCCGCGCACGCCGATGGCGATTGCAATAGCATCGCCTCCCAAGCATAGCACTTCCTCTGGAGTGGCGACGCACTCGAGGTAGCTGTCGTCAACCCGAAACTGGACGGCGCTGATAATGAGCGGTACGCACCCCGCATAGGGGCCCCACAGGCTTTTTGCGACCCCTTTGCTCATTGTTACCGCATCAGGCGCACCTGCCATGATTTGTTCCAATGTGCGGCCCAGATGCGTTAGTCCACATGGTAATCCTTTTTCATATCCGATGAAATGATCAATTGCCACCGAGCAGAGCCGTTTGGAGGGGTGAGAGAACAGCCGCTCGAGTCTAATGCTTTTGCCAAGCTCCACGATGTATTAACTCCTTCTCTGATGTTCTGCATGTTCATCATTCTCCCCTTAGTTTAGCAAGTATACTGACCATATTCAATCATAAAAACTTGAATTATCTTCCATTAAGTGCCAATATGAGCGATACAAACCGTAAAGTGCTTTTTTAAAGCAATTCGCCATACTGGGGAGTTGCTGTGGCTGAGTATCTGCGGCGAGTGCTAACGCCTATGAAACCGCACAATGGAGTCCGTACCATGGCTATTTCAATGACCGCGTTGGATTGGGTTGTTTGTACGTTGGCTATCTTCGCAAGCCTGCTCAGCGGTTTGATTCTGTCCCGTAGGATGGGGGGCGCCGCAGACAGCGAGAGCTTTTTTCTCGCCGGACGCCGTCTTTCCTGGCCGATTGTGGGCGCCTCGTTGTTTGCCACGAACATCGGCGCCGAACACTTGGTCGGTTTGTCCGGCGATGCCTACCGCTATGGGCTTTCAGCGGGAACGGTCGAGCTGACCACTGCCATCTGTCTTGGCGTGGCTTGCGCGGTGCTTCTGCCAGCATATATCCGTAACAAGGTGTTTACCATCCCTGAGTTTCTGGAACTGCGTTATAATTGTGTTGCGCGCTTTTTCTTTACCACACTAATGCTATTCATTTGCGTCGTTACAAAGATGGCATTTACTTTGTATGCTGGCGCCTTGGTGCTAATCGGCCTGAGTGGAGTAGATGGCAGTTTGACCGACCCTCATGTTCTGTGCCTTATCATGGTGACAGTCACCCTGATCGGCCTGCTTGCTTCCGCTGTGACCATCATCGGAGGCTTTGCCACCGTGGCTTTTACCGACGCCATCCAAACCCTAATAATGTTAGTCGGCTGTGGCGGCATGTTGTGGATAGGGCTAGAGAGAGTAGGCGGCTGGCAAGGACTCGTGACGCAAGTTCCTCAAGCGGTCCACATCGCCAAAGCCTATGATGATCCCAATTACCCCTTCTGGGGCATTATTGCTGGTTCTATTTATGGCGGAATCTTCTACTGGGGAATGGACCAGGTCAACGTGCAACGAATGCTGGGAGCACCCAATCTGCGAGAGGCCCGCTGGGGCGCAATGTTTAGTGCGACCTAAAAACCCACGTCCTTTGGACGTGGTCATAGGGCCTTTGGCTCAGCCTGTTTAAGCCCATCGGCATCTCCTACACTCGTGTTGTTCCGCAACACCGAAAAGGAGATGCCAATGAGTCGTTTCCGCAAATCATCATATGCGATATGGTATTGCCAATATCACATGGTATGGGCTCCCAAATATTGCTACCGGGTTTTGACGGGACCGGTGGGCAAGGAGGTTTACACCTGTATCCAAACGTTATGTGGGCAGCAAGTACGTGAAGTTCCAGGAAGAAACGGAACGTCACGATGAATAGCTAAAAATGAAGTATTGAACCAAGCGGCGTTGCGGAACACAACCCACGCTTGCATCCTCTGGGTGCAAGCACTCAGCCACTCTCTGAGTGGCCAAAGCAAAGCCACGTCCTCTGGGCGTGGTTTTTTACTGTACTACTCAAGTTGACTCCGGTCTTCATCTTCGCCCTTCCCGGCGTAATCGCGTTGGCGTTGTTTCCCGGGCATGAAGCCAAAATCACTTTCGTTACATTACTCAACGAGTTGCTTCCCACGGGCCTGCGTGGCCTTGTCTTGGCTGCTCTGCTGGCGGCGATGATCTCCTCATTACTCTCCATGATGAACTCCATATCCACACTGGTGACGAAAGATTATGTGGTCCGGCTTCGCCCGCACACTAGCGAACGCGCTCAAGTGCGAATTGGCCGGCTGGCTATCGTACTTGGAACCGCCTGTGGCATATTGGCGACCTATCCTATTGCGATGACGCCAGAGGGCTTATACAAATATCTGCAGACCGTTTCGCTTTTCCTCGTGATGCCGCTTACGCCAGCAATCTTCTTTGGCATTATGAGTCGGCGTGTTACGTTCACCGGGGCAGTCTGGTCTTTCGCCATAGGTGTTATGCTGGCTGGTGTGTTCGTCACCGATCAGTTGATGGGACGTGAGTGGGGCATGCGTGTATGGCCATGCCTACACCTGCCCCTGACGGAAAACTACACCTATCGTGGCTTGTGGGGAACTGCTCTCATTACATTGGTCTTGTTTCTGGTTTCATTCGTTACGCGCAAGACATCTGAAGAAAAACTGGCCCGCACCACCGTTTGTTGGGAGCGGCTTGCACCGTTCGAAGGCTGGAAAGACTGGAGATTGCAGTGGGCGGTCTTGGCGCTAGTGACTATTTCACTTTATGTCTGGCTCTGGTAGGGCAATGCGTTGCTATGGCGCTTCAGCCTCGGCGCAGCCCACCTTCCACTTCACGTAAAATGGCACGGGTTGATGAGGGGCCTGGCGAATAGCTCTGCTGCGAGCATCATGCGCAACTAAGCGATTATTCGTGAACGATCTTTTGCTCATCCAATCCAACGGGAGGTTGGACGTGCAAACCCGCCTCTTCAAGGTCTTCACTGAGCCGGTTACTCCACGCAAACCGATGGATTTCCAAGATCGCATACATAGAACGCACCATAGGATGAGTTACGAGCAGGAAGGGTTGACATCTAAAGGTTTATTAGTGTACGGTATAGTTAGAATCTAACAGCGAGGCCCCAGGGAACGAGACGGAAATAGGTGGAAATATGATATTCTTTGCCTTCGTAACGTGATGGTTTCCTTTGGGGCGAGGGCTGTGCTTTCTCTAAAGAAGGATGTGGATATGGTGAGGCTTAATCAGGAATTGGGTATCGATCTTCCGTTTCAGGATCTTTATCATGAGGCGGTGCTGAATATCATGCGCACGGCGTCGTCGCTAGAAACCATAGGTGCGGGCCTGTTCCGGCATTTCGACCTTACACTGGCGCAATTTAATGTGCTGCTGTCGCTTAAATACCGCAGCCATGAATTGACGCAATCCGATTTGAGCCGGTGTTTAGTAGTGACCCGCGCGACCGTGACTTCGGTCCTGGATCGCCTTGAAGGGAAAGGATTTATCGAGCGCAAAGCTGTAGTGGGAAACCGGCGGGTCAACCATGTTTGCCTAACGCCAGCCGGTGAAGTGCTCATCGCGGAAGTGGAGCCGGAATACCGCGCCGCAATTCACCGGATCATGGAAGCCGTGGGCGAGGCGGAATGCCGCCAATTGATTCGTGTTATGGAAAAGGTGCGCGAACAAATGATGGAAGTGTAGAGCATAAGACGCCGTCGGCTGGGCTGAGGGGCCATGCCGGTGTTTTCGCTTACTGTCAGGGGATAGGCAATTTAGGAGAAGCAGCAATGGAAATTACCGGAGAAACGATGGGCAGGGAGCGCCAGAAGGGATTTTGGGCGCTAATCGCCACCCAGTTTCAAGGCGCGTTCAATGACAATCTATACCGGTTTCTGATTGTCTTTTTCATATGTGGAAAACTGGGCGGCGACGAGCACACCACGATGCTCGTCACTAGTTTTACGGTGGTGTTAATCGCATTGGCCTATCTTGTGGTTCCCGGGATAGCAGGGGCTTTTTCGGATCGCTTCAGCAAGCGCGGCGTCTGTATTGGCACCAAAGTTTGGGAAGTGGGGGTGATGATTTTAGGGCTGATGGCCTTTTTATCGGAAGATCCCTACTTTATCTATGGCATGCTGGCGCTCATGTTTTTACAGAGCGCTTTCTTTAGCCCGGCGAAATATGGCATTTTGCCCGAGATCCTGCCCGAAAGCCGCCTGTCTTGGGGAAATGGCATCCTGAATGGAACCACGTTTGTCGCCATCATCGCGGGCCAATTTCTAGCGGGCCCATTATATGCCCAAATTCCTCCAGGAGGCTTCTCGATGGCCATGCTTTCCATCGGGTTGATCGTCTTGTCCGGCATGGGCCTCGCTGCTTCCTTTTTTATCACGAAGACCCCTGCCGCTAATCCTGCCCAGCGTATTCCATTTAATCCTTGGGCGGGATTGGGACGCCATTTCCGCATGTACTATTCCAATCGGGTGTTATGGCTCATGATGCTGGGCGCCACGTTTTTCTGGATGTCTGGAGCCATCCTACAGGTGGGGTTGATCTCACATGCGAAAGACACGTTGCAGGCGGGGGAGATGGGCGTATCGCTGCATCTAGTGTCGTTATTGGCGGGCATAGCGCTCGGAAGCGCCGCAGCAGGATTCATATCGAGAGGGAAGATCGAACTGGGGCTGATCCCGATAGGCCTGCTTGGCATGGCGGCGGCTGGCCTCCTGCTAGGCTGGCCCGGATTCGGCTTCCGGTCCGCCATGGCGCTGTTGGGCGTCCTGGGCTTCTTCGGTGGATTTTTTGATGTGCCGGTCATGGCATATATCCAGCACCGCACGCCCGCAGGTATGCGTGGCGGGATTATCGCAACGCTTAATGTGGCGACAAATGTCGGCATTCTGCTGGGCGGCGGCCTGGGTTTGGCGTTCGGCAAGGCGCATCTGAGCACATATGCCGTATTCTTCTTTGTCGGCTTGATGACCATTGCCGTTGCAGTGTATTTGTTTTACGCGTATCCCTATTTCTTTTTACGCTCTCTTTTCTGGCTTATTTTCAATACAGTGTATCGCATTCATGTCCGGGGCCGGGCGAATGTGCCCGAAGAGGGCGGCGCGCTGTTCGTGGCGAACCACATGAGCTACATTGATGCGCCGTTCATCGCCGCCTCGACGGACCGGCAAGTCCGCTTCCTCATGTCATCGGAATTACTTGAGAGCCATCCCTGGATGCGCCCCTTGGCGCGCATCGGCGAGGCGATCACCGTGTCGCCGCACGACAGCCCCAAGAATCTAGTGGAAGCCCTGCGTGCGGCCCGAAAAGCCATCCAAGAAGGCCATGTCGTATGCGTATTCGCCGAGGGGCAGATCACGCGCACCGGCCAAATGCTGCCGTTCCAGAAGGGTTTCGAGAAGATCATGAAGGGCGTGAACGCCCCGATCATTCCCATTTGCCTCGACCGCTTGTGGGGCAGCCTATTCAGTTTTTCCGAGGGGCGCGTCTTATGGAAAATGCCGCGCCAGATTCCGTTTCCGGTCTCGGTTTCGTATGGGGAGGCCATGCCGCCCGATTCGCCCGCCGTCGAAGTGCGCAACCGCATTCGGGAGATTGGCACGGACACTTGGCTGGAGCGAAAACTCCACCAGCCTATCCTCCACCGCGCCTTTGTGCGCAACGCCCGCCTACACTTGAGCCGCCGCTGCATGGCCGACGCGACGACGCCGGTCTTGTCGTATGGCAAGGCGCTTATCGCATCGGTTATTTTCGCCCGGAAACTGAATGTGTTGCTGGGTGATGAATCCGCGGTGGGCGTGCTTGTTCCACCTTCGGTGGGCGGCGTCATCACCAATATTGCACTTCAGCTCATGGGAAAAGTGCCGGTAAACTTGAACTATACCGCCGCGAATTCGGCAATTGCTTCCGCAGTGCGCCAGTGTGGCATCCGTCAAGTCATTACATCCAAGCGCGTCCTCGAAAAATTGACGCAGCTCGAAGTGCCGGGGGAGACGCTATTTCTTGAGGATATAAAGGCGTCCGTTCGGATAAATGATAAGCTGCTCGCCATGCTCATGGCTTTTCTGCTGCCGGTGCGATTGCTTGAAAAGGCCGTGGGAAGAAAGAAACGGCCTTTGCCGGATGATGTCGCCGCGATTATTTTCTCGAGCGGCAGTGAAGGCGAACCCAAGGGAGTTCCGCTGACGCAATTTAACATGTCCTCCAATATTGAATCGATTTTACAGGTATTTCCCCATGACAAAGATGAATGCATGGTGGGCATTTTACCTTTCTTTCATTCTTTCGGCCTGACGGTGAGTTTATGGCTGACCATGTGCAGCGGCTGGAGTGCGGTTTACCATCCTTCACCACTCGAAGCGAAAGCGGTGGGGCAATTGATTTATAAATACCACGCCACCTTTCTCGTGGCTGCTCCCACGTTCCTGCAAAATTTCGTCCGGCGCTGTTTGCCGGAAGAACTGAGCAGCATCCGCCATGCCTTGACAGGCGCAGAGAAGCTATCGCCCCGCTTGCGCGAGGCTTTCCGTGCTAAATTCGGCATCGAGCCTTTGGAAGGATACGGGACAACGGAATGCTCCCCGGTAGTGTCGGTCAATTTGCCCGATTACCGCGCGCCCGGTTTCTTTCAAGTAGGCGTAAAAAACGGAACCATTGGCCAGCCCATCCCGGGTGTCAGCGTGCGCGTGGTGGACCCGGATACGGGCAAGCTCCTTCCTCCGAACGAACCAGGTATGCTGCTGGTGCGCGGGCCAAATGTCATGAAAGGATACCTGGGCCTCCCCGAGAAAACGGCGGAAGTGATGAAGGATGGCTGGTATCGGACAGGCGATATCGCCAAAGTGGATGAGGAAGGATTCATCACCATCACGGACCGGTTGTCCCGCTTTTCGAAGATCGGCGGCGAGATGGCGCCTCATGCGAAAATCGAGGAAACCATGCACCAGTTGCTTGGCCTCTCCGATATGTCGATGGCGGTCACTGGCGTGCCCGATGCGATAAAGGGCGAACACTTGGTGGTCATTCATACGCTTGATGAAGAACAGCTCGAAGTGCTTTTCACCAAGCTTGATACGTGCGATTTGCCCCGGTTGTGGGTGCCGCGTTCGAGTTCGTTCTACCGGGTGGCGGAGATCCCTGTTCTCGGCACAGGCAAGATGAATCTGCGTGCGATTAAAGATTTGGCGCGCATGTTGGATATCAATGGAGACTAACGCCGCGCCGGGGCGGCGTCTACGCTTCTTCAAGCATGCGGCATGGATATGCATCCTGGCCGCGAGCGGGTATGCGGGATGCGCCATGATGGCGGAGCATTTGGTGGAAAAGGCGGACCAGGCCGCCGCGCGCGATGCGGCGTCGGGTTTGCTTGTTGGAGCCGCGCCCCAGGAGTTGGGGCCGGAAGATGCGCCATGCGCCGCCCTCTTCATTCATGGCTTCGTGGGATGCGGCCAGAATTTTGGCGATGCGCCGCGCTTGCTGGCGGAGCAAGGCTGGCGGGTGCGCGTTATGCTGTTGCCGGGCCACGGCACAAGCCCGCGCGACCTCGAACAGGTCTCCGCGGATGCCTTTCTGGATGCGGTGCGTGTGGAACTGGCGGCGTTGCGCGCCCGATACGGAACCGTTGTACTGGCGGGCCATTCCATGGGGGGCGCGCTGGCGGCACTGGCTGCTTCGGAATCGCACGTGGATGGACTGGTATTGGCTGCGCCCTATTTCGGCGTCACCAAACGGTGGTATTACGTGCTGCCGCCGGAAACCTGGCTCGATATCAGCGCGCCATTCATCCGGTGGCTATATAAAGGCAAGCTGTTTTTGCAGGTGAACCGGCGCGAAGCGAAAAACAGCATCGTGAGCTACGTTTGGGTTCCCACACGCGCCGCATGTGTCCTTACCGAGCTGGGGCGGCGTGCGGGTTCGCGTGAAACGCTTGCGAAAATCGATTGCCCCGTCTTGTTGCTGCTGGCTGCAGGTGACGCCGCCGCTTCACCGGAAGCCGCCCGAAGCGCCGTGGACGCGATGCCCAGTTCCCACAAAGAATGCCAGGTGTTTTCGCGCTCCAATCATCATCTGTTTTTTGATTATGAGCGTGATGCCGTGAACCAAGCCCTGCTCGATTTTATTACAGCGTTATATCCTGCAAATATGGAGTCGTAACCTAATTCGTAGCATGGGCGTCTCGCCCATGAGGCGTGCGCTGATAACTACTGCTTCATCGGCGTCTCGCCCATGAGGCATATGCTGATAACCACTACTTCATGGGCTAGACGCCCATGCTACGTTCGGGCACAAATAGTATGAAAACTTAAACACTCAATTTGAGTGTCACGATCTGGTGCGGAGTGGCGTCAAAACGGACTTTCCCATCGCATAGGGGCAAATCCGTTCCCGGTGATTCATCCAGCATCACCCGCTCCACCGTGCGCACCGGCAGTGCGAATTGGAGCGTGGCGTTCACCAGCTTGCCGCCTGTATTCCATATGCGCAAGATAAATCCTGTGCCGTCTTCCGATTGTTTGAACGCCGACACCATGAGCGCATCCGCGGGCTGCACGTCAATGAAGGACAACGTTGGCGGCAGTGTGCCCGGCTTGGGCGCGCCTTGCACCGCACGCAGTTCCGCTTTATGCGCATAGGCGGCCTGCAGCACTTCGCCTTGTTCCCAGCCGCCAACGTGCGGATAAAGCGCGTACCGGTATTCGTGTTCACCGATGCTGTGGAGGCCGGTATATTTGGCGAATTCGTCTGGAGTCATCTGGCTGTTCGCGGTCATGTACGCGCGATGGGTCCGGAGCAGCGTGACAGCCAGCGTGCGTTCGGCGTCGTCTTTCATCTCATACTCACGCATGCCTTTATTCAGGAAAGCAAAACCCGATTCCCCATCGCTCAGGTCAACGAAATTCTGCATCGGCTGGTACGGGAAGAATTTCTCGAAATTATCGCCCGATTCCGTGTATTGGATACAGCGCTGTTCGACAGCGAACGCACTCTCCACGGAAACCTCATCCGTGGCGACGCCCGTGGGGAAATTCACTTTCAACTTGTGGTCGCGTGCTTGATTGTTGAGGCGTGTGCGGATTTTTAGATACTTGCAGTCTTTTTCCAGCGTGAGGCGGTAGGTGATTGGCAACTCCACCAGTTCCGAAAGACGATCTCCCTGATCGAGCGCAGCGGCCTTCGGAATGGGCAGCTTGAGCGAAACCTCGATGACGCCCCGGAGCTCGTTGCCCTCGAGCATGTGGATATGCGCGGAAAGGCCGATGCTCGACACCACGCGGTCGCGCTGGGGGGGAATGCAGAAATGGGCGTTGCCCACTTCCCCGTTGTCGGTGAAGTAGTGCAAATTCTTGAAATGCCGCCCCGTCACTTTCGACTCGATATCGAATGTACCGTTTGGATTGAGCGTTACCTTCATGAACTGGTTTTCGAGAACGCCATTCTCGCGCGCCAGGAGGGGGCGGTCGCCACGTGTTTCTGGTTTCTCGATGTAGCGCGGTCCGCGCGGGCGCAGGGCATAGGATGCATATCCCATGGGCGGCGCATCCACTTCAAGCAGGATGCGGTGCCGCTTGGCGGGCATTTGCAGGGCCGGCGTATCCAGCACGCGTTCGACGCCCACCACGACATCGTCCTTGCTTAAGGTGTGAAACGTGCATTGCCGCCCCTGTTCATCCAGGATGTCGTAATAATGGATGTTCTGCGCCGCGCCGCCGCCCAGGCCGGTGCAGGGATCGCCTCCGCCGCCTGCCGTGACTTGGCGGGGCAGGTCGATGAATACCGGCAGGATGGCCTTTCGCGGCTGGTTCAGCGTATTGAACACGGTAATGGTGTAATCGCCGGGCTGGAAGCACGAAAGGTCGATGTGCTTGTACAACTCGACGGAGCCGCCCGCCGCCACTTCTTCCGCGACGCAGCGGGCTTGCGAAAAGCGGTACAGCATGTCTTCATGGGCTTGGTCCACCGCCGCGCCGCAGATGCTGTCGTGGGCATGATTCTGCAACAGCGACTGCCAGGCTTGCGCCAACAGCAGTTCGGGATAGCGCCAGCCCAGCATGGCGGCCATCGAGGCCAGCGGCTCCGCGTGATGGGTGAGCAGCGATTCCGCTTGTTCATTCAAAAGCTTGAGTTTCACGCGGGAAGAATGTGTTGCGCCGAGCAGTCCGTTGAACCCGTGAATCACCGCGGGATACCGTAGCTCGCCTTTGTGGACGAAGAGGTCTTTCGCCTCGGCGATCAGCGTGTCCATGTACTCATCCCACCGGTCCTGGATGATCTCCATATCCGGCGAGACGGCGTTCAGGGCCTCGAGCATCGGGGCCGTGAATTCATATGGCTCGCCGTTATCATCGAAATGCATGCCGGTGAGATGGCGCCCCACGGCGTCGGGCACGGCCTGCTTCATGATGTTTTGCACGGCGAATTCGAGGGTATCGTGGTCGGTGCTATACGAATAATCTTCTTTTGCCAACAAAAACGGCCGTTCGTACAGTCCTTCGTCGCACATATGCACCGGCTCATGCGCGGGATTGAATGTGTAATCGAAATTGATTTCGCGTTTGCCGATGACGACGGGATAAAACACGAAGAACAGCCAATTGGCCCGCGTGGACTCATCCGTGCAGCGCTTCACGTAGAGCGTCGAGCCGTCTTTGCCTTCCCATTGGAAGAAGGAAGGAAGCTGGAATTTATTCATGCCCCGGTAGAAGATGGCCGTTTCGATGCCGAATCCGCGATAGATCTGTGGCAATTGCGAGGTCTGGCCGTAGGAAGTGGCCGTATACCCGGCTTTCATCGCCCCGCCATACTGCGCCGCCATTTTTTTACCGAGCAGGAGATTGCGAATAAGGCACTCGGGCGCTACTGTGAAGGTCTCGGGCAGGGTGTACCACGGCACGATATCGATGCGTTTCTGCTCGACGAGCCGCTTCAAGCGTTCCTGGTTTTCAGGGCGGACCGAAAAATAGTCTTCAAGCACCACCGCGCCGCCATCCAAACAGAAGCATTTATAAGAAGGCTCCCGCTCGAGGATATCCAGTACATTGTCCACCAACTGGGCCAAGCGCAATTTGGACTGCGTGGCGGTGAGCCGCCACTCCCGATCCCAGTGCCCGCCGGATATGACATGCATAGTGTATTTTTTGGACATGGAAGACCTCTTTTCGATTCAGCTTTTCGAAAGGCGGAAAGCTAATTGGTTATATGCTTCACTACACGCTGGCTGGAATAGGTTGTAAGTTCGTTATCAAAACTCGGCATAAGCGAGCGCTGTTCCACGGGCCGGCCGGGAGATTCAATGCGGGCCAGCAAGACTTCAGCCGTTTGCCGTCCCATCTCGTAGCCAGGCTGGGCCGCCGTGAGCATGGGAATTCCCAATTCTTCCGGGTAGTGCTCGTCATCCACGGCGGCGATTTCCACATCTTCCGGAATCCGGTAATCCAGTTGAAGCAAGGTGTCTGCAAGGCTTTTCGCCAAGTAATCATGGATGCAGAAGAATGCAGTGGGCGGATTCCGGTATCCCATGACGGCATTTATTTCGAGGCGGACGGCTTCATCGTTCAATGGCTCGACGCGCGCGGTGAATTCCTGGCGATACTCGAGTTCCGATTCCTCGAGTGCGCGCTTATACCCTTTTGTCCGATTCATAATGCTGGACACGCACTCCAAGTCCGTCATGAAGCCGATACGTTTGTGCCCTCTTTGTATGAGTTCTTTGGTCAGACGGTAGCCCAATTCTTCATTGTTTGTCACTACATGATCGAGATCAATTCCTTCGAGATACCGATCGAAAAGTACGACGGGGAATTGGCGTTCATGCAATCCTTGCAGCACTTCGCGGGTTTCTGGCGTATCATGTTGCAGCCATATCGCCAGCCCTTTCACGCCGAGATCAGGCGCTTGGCGCAAAAAGGCCAATTCGGCCTCGGGCTCCATCTGTATATTGTAGGCGATGCATTGAATTCCTCGTTCAGACACATAACGCATGAATCCTTCGACTATCGTCCGGGAGAATAGCGTCTGAAATACGGGAAACACGATGGAAACGATGTCCGACGTGAAAAGGGGAAGCGGGCGGACTCGGCTGCTGGATGGTGCGACACAGGAACGCCTGCCTTGGGAGCGCGTGACATATCCCTCGACGGCGAGCTCGCGCAATGCGCGGCGGCTATGATTGCGGTTGACGCCAAATTGTTCCGCAAGCTCATTCTCGGATGGCAGCAATGCCCCTTCGGCATATTTCCCCCCATCAATTTGCTCCCGCAGCCACGCCTTGATGAGTTCATAGCCGGCATCTTCTTTCATGGATGTGTGCGCCTCTCTAGCTTACAAGCCGGTGTGTTCTTGGTATAAATATGGTACCAAGTTAGCCGCTACATGTCAACTTAAAAAATACCTTGACGTTTTGTCTGCTAACATGTTACCATGTTGCTACCAAAACGGAGAACTCGCTGCATACTACCAATTTCTATTGCCAAGTATGTAATTGTACCTATGCGGAGCCTGTGAAACACGTGAAAATGGATCTGGCGCGGATGCATCTCGATGTCCTTCGTGGGCTGGCTGGCGGCCAAGTCATTTGGCAGCCTCGTATTGGGTGCTGGCATACCGATAAAGTCTTCGCCGGGCAGCCGCTCCCGGAACCCTATACAGGCCTCACCTTATTTGAACTCTACAGGGCTTTAGGCTGTTCCGCAAGATTATACGAATTCACGGACTGCTTCAGGCGCGTCGAAGATGCGCGGGTGCTTCATCAATTACATGACGTGGGCGATGGGCGTGTCGAGCACATCATCGATACGCCGGTGGGCCGCCAGTTGGAAGTGCTGCAATCGTATCCATCGAGTCCGTTTCCACGGCACGTGAAATGGGAAGTTTCTACGGTTGAAGAGCTTCGCGTGGCGGCATGGCGCGAAGAACATGCGCAGTGGGCGTGGGACCAGGCGGTGTATGAACACCATCTGGCGGAAATGGGCGATCTGGGCGCACCCACCATGTTCATGCCGCGCATGAATGTGCAGAGCTTATATCTCGAAAAAATGGGCGTTGAACAGGGCGTCATGGCCCTATTTGAATGGACGGACGCCGTCGAGGCCTTTTTTGATGCACTGGAACAGAGTCATGAGCAGCTCATCGAGGTCATCAATGCCTGCCCCATCGAGGTCATCAATTTTGGTGAAAACGTCCATTCGGGCACGCTCTCTCCCGAGTTGTTCAAACGATATCATTTACCTGCCTGCCAGCGCCGGTGCGAACGGCTGCATGCGGCGGGCAAGTTCGTGTTAAGCCATTGGGATGGCAATTGCCGCCCATTGCTCCCCTACGCCAAAGACACAGGCCTGGATGGCATCGAGGCCATCACTCCTTGGCCCCAAGGCGATGTCACACTGGAAGAGATTAAGGACGCCTTGGGGGATGAACTCTTTCTACTCGATGGCATCCCCGCCGTTTATTTCGACGACACCTATTCCGTGGAAACGCTGGATGCATGCGTGGAGCGTTTGCTAGAGCTGTTTGCACCGAAGCTGGTGTTGGGCATATCCGATGAGCTTTCTTCCACGGGCGAGATTGAGCGCGTGCTTCGAGTGAATGAGATGATAGATAAATATAATGGTTCTTTGAAGTGCAATGGGCTTGCTGGCGCGCCACGCACTTCAGGAGTGTCTTGATATCACGATTGTGGGCTGAACGAGAAGGAACGCAAGGAATGAGCGCTACCTCACGTGAATTGGTGTTGCAGACTCTTGAATTCAACAATCCGGCGCGTGCTCCGCGCCAATTATGGCTGCTGCCATGGGCGACCCGCTACCACGGACCCGCTGTAGAAAAGATACAGCAGGAGTTTCCGGATGACATCATCCATGTGCCAGGATACCTCCGGGAGATTCCGGCCACTTCCGGGGATCCGTATGCCATAGGCAAATTCGTGGATGACTGGGGCTGCGAATTTATAAACCTCCAAGACGGCGTCATCGGCGAGGTGAAAGAACCGCTTATCGGGGATTGGGATGCAGACACCGGCAAGGTGCATATCCCACGTGAATGGCTGACCATCGACCCGGAGCAGATCAACCGGTTTTGCGGCCAGTCGGAGCGTTTTATGCTGGCGGGCTGCTGCCCGCGCCCCTTCGAACAGCTTCAATTTCTACGCGGCACGGTGAATCTATACATGGACTTGATGGCTCCGCCAGAAGCCATGGAGCGGTTCGTGCGCGAAATGCATGCCTTCTACTGTGAATTGCTCGAAGCCTGGGCGGCGACGGATGTGGATGCGCTCATGTTCATGGATGACTGGGGCTCGCAGCAAAGCTTGCTCATCAATCCAGAAACGTGGAAATCCTTCTTCAAGCCGTTATACCGCGACTATATCCAGATCGCCCATGGGGCGGGTAAAAAGATCTTCATGCATTCGGATGGGTATACGGCGGATGTTTTCCCCGATCTCATCGAGCTGGGCCTGGATGCGATTAACTCGCAAATCTTTTGCATGGGCCTGGACACAGTGGCTCCTTTCGCCGGGCATATCACCTTCTGGGGAGAGATCGACCGCCAGCATATCTTGCCCGAAGGCTCGCTCGATGATGTGGACCGTGCGGTGAAAGACATTTACCAAAAGCTCTGGAAAAACGGCGGATGTATTGCCCAATGTGAATTCGGAGTGGGTGCGAGGCCGGAAAACGTCCGGCAAACGTTCGCTTCTTGGGACATGGTTTCAACGCGCGCTTAATTCTAGAGCGCGCGTGAAACGATGATGCAATTGTTTGGTGCTGAGGAGTGTTATGTGTAATTAGTTGGAGGAACGAGGGGTTCCAGAAAGGAGAAGAGGATATGAGGAACATGCCGGTACTAATAGTAATGTTTGTTATGGTTTTGGCCGCCGGTTCCAGTATGGCCGCTCCCGCGGTGTTTGTGGCTTCCAGCGAAAATGGGGGCACCTTCCGCACGCTGGATGGCAACGATCTAACTAATGAGCTTTACAGCCAAACTTCCACGGATTTCGCGGGCGTGACCGTGGTCACCGTCGCGGAGGTGGACGCCACTTCTGATGGCGCTGAACTGATTATTGGGCGCGGCGATGTGCTCGAGATCCGTTCGAGCCAGACCTATGCGCTCCTCAAGAGCAGTGCGGGCCATCAACAGATTAACAGCATCGCCGTGGGCGATGTGGATGAGACCAACGACGGTCCTGAGATTGTTGTTGGACAGACCTGGAACGACGGAACCACGGATTATGGACAACTCTTAGTGCTGGATCCAGACCAGGCGGGCATTCCCCTATTGGATGCTTTTTCCTGGACCAACATGTGGTATTCCATGGACGCCGTGGCCGTCGGTGATTTCGTAGGTTCGAACGAAGGCCTCGAAATTTTCGCTGCGTATGTGTGGAACACAGGCACAGGCGGCACACAGTTCAGCGCCTACGATTATAACCCTGCGGGCGCGAACGCGGGCGAGCGCTTTGTCCAGCTTTCCTTTAACAACAGCGACGGCCCCGTGCATAGCCTGGTCGCAGGCGAATTAGTTTCGAGTAATACAAATGAGGAAGTCTTCACAGGCGTCGCGAATGGGCGATTGACCTGGTGGGATTTCGATCAACCCGCAGGCTCGACATCTGATGGAAACATGTTCCGCGGGATGGGCGGTGATGTCACCGCGCTGGCGGCGGGCGACTTTATTGATACCAATGATGGCCCCGAGATCGTATCGGCCTCGATTGACGGTACGCGCCTGGATGTCATGCCGCCCGAGGCGGTCAATCTAAGCCCCTCCTTCGTGTTTCGCGCGGGCATGGGCGTATTCGCGTTGGCGGCTGGCGATGTCAACACAAATGCCGGACTCGAGATCATCGCCCTCGATACGGTGGACAACGCGTTGCGTGTCATTGATGGCCAAGCCACCGATCAAGAGAATGCCCCGCTGGCGGACTTGCAGACGCGCACGGGATTTGATTTCTCGAGTTCTGGTGCGATTGCCGTTATTGATTACACAGCGGCTGGCGAGACGGATTCGGACGGTGATGGCCTGTATGACTCCGTGGAAACCGACACGGGCGTGTATGTGAGCGCGGATGACACGGGAACTGACCCGAATAATCCCGACACGGACGGCGACACGTATGATGACGGCGATGAAGTCGCGGCAGGCTCGGATCCGACGGATCCATTAAGTACGCCCGCGAATATACTGCCAGCATTGAGCGTATTGGGCATGGCGATGCTGGGCGGTGCTTTGAGCGTTGTTGCCCGCCGCCGGTTGCGCAAGTAAATAGTTCCACTCAAACCGGTTAAAAGTACTGGGGCGCTTCCGCCATGCGGAGCGCCCCAGTAATTCCCACTACCGTAAATATATTTGCAAATACCATATGTTCACGTGCGTTCATTCCATATCACTATAACTATATTGCATTTCCGTAGCATGGGCGTCCCGCCCATGCGCATGGCCGGGACGGCCATGCTACGAGAAGCGAGTATTTTTTCTTTTACATTATTTTAGGAGAACGCTATGATGATGCCTGTACGCATGGTTCGCATTGTTATTTTGCTGTCTTTCATATGTTTTATTTCTCTACTCGCCAGAGCGGATTCCTCCTTGAATCCCTGGTATCCCCGTTTTCCCACGCCGGAAAAAGTGTACCGTTCCCGCAATGTGAATGCGCTGGGCGGCATCCAAGCGCCCCAGATTTATTTATTGAACTCATTGGCCGGATTGGCCGCTAAGAGCGTCCGGGAAGGCGCGGGCGATACCATGGTTTGGCTCGATATGGCGGGCGTCAATGAATATCGCAAATCGCTTTTCGATGAGATCGTGGCCGCGAAAGGCATCACCGATATGGGCGCTTTCGATACATGGGATTTGGTGGATATCTTCAAGGCTTCCGGCGTGGTCAAGGGATACATCGTTTTCAATTTTGATAGCGCTTCCCGGGAGCTTTATGCCGATGGCGGCGCGGATGAAACGGTGAATGTAGCCACTTCGATGGCGTCCGTGCTGGACGGCATCATCATCACTCCGGCTCTAGTGGCCACCGCCCAATCGCATGGCTTAACGGAACTGCTCGATGCGCGCGACAAGACTGAACAGTGGGTGTTCGATCAGTATTGGTCGAGCCTCTCTAAAAAAATGGCATTAGCGCAAGATCCCAAGCTGCCATCCATGCGCGATTACGCCATCGCCATGGACGCCTTCTGTCTCTTCGGCGTGGATGCGCCTACAACGGCCGTTTATGCCGCCATGGAGCCCAATACGCCTATCTTGGGCTGGAACCAAGGAGATGAAAACGCCCAAACGCGCCTGGCCACGGATTACGCCCACTGGAATGCGGCGAACAATCACACGAGCAACCTGGCATTCCTCTCGCTGCTGGACCCCGGCGTGGATTTCCCAATGGAGCAAACACACCTCAACGCTCAATCACATGTGGACCTGAGCACGTTGAAATGGGAACAAGATGTTCACTACACGTCATTGATTCTATCCGATGGCGACGCTTTTAATTTGAATATGTACTTCCTGAATGATACGGAGCAGATGTATTACCAGCACCGGGCGCGTGGGGAGTTTCCATTTGGCTGGGGCACGGCCTGCGCCAGCACTTTCCAGACCGCCGCAGGCAATGTGCGCTCGCTTGCGGAGCAGGCCACGGCGAATGACAGCCATATCCTCGTGGGCGGCGGCTACTTCTATCCCGAACGTTACGGCTCGAAACGGGCGGACGCCACCTTCGCAGACCATCTCGAACAAATGGCCCCCGTGCTGGACGCCATGGATATGCGGCTGTATTGGAATATCTACGACGCCAGCCAATGGAATTCATCGGCGGCCAATGTGGCGCGCGCCGCTGTCGCCCAAGCGCTACCTTCATTGTATGGGTCGTTCTGCATCGATTACGTGCCTTATAACGCGGGCATGGGCGCGATCTTTTGGGATGGCAACGGCCAAGGGCTTGATATTCCCACGTTCATGGCGCGCTACGCTATCTGGAGCAACTCCGGTTTTGCCAACAACGGCACGCCAAACGCCGTGGCCGCCATGATCAACAACGCGGAACACACGGGAGCCGCGAATAGCAGCGGCTATTTCGACTGGACCGTGGTGCATGCGTGGAGCTTCTTTAAAGACGGCGAAGAAGTGCCATCGGGAACGCCTCTAGCGGCGGACATCTCGAACGGCGTCGAGCGGGGATATGGCGCGGCGCGCTGGTGCGCGCGGAAGCTGGCGTCCCATGTGCGGCTGGTGACGCCGGAAGCGCTGGCATGGTATGCGCGCCTGCATCTGCGCACGCAGCAGACCTTCGGCTTGTTCCTGGAATATGCCCAGGCGGATTTGGACGCGGCCGAATACACGGCGGAAGTGCGCGCCGCGTTCCAATCGGAACTCGATGCGTTCTCCGCCCAAGCGGCCAGCTTGGATTATGACAGTGAAAGCGAGAAGGCGGAGTATTTCATCCAGTTCCAGAACGTATGGACGCGCATCTTGGGCCGTGATCCGTATGAAGGCCCCACCGAGCCGGCGCCTTCCGTGCTGGTCTCTTCGGAAGATGGCGGGGGAACGCTGCGCGCCCTGGATGGCAATGACTTGTACACGGAGTACGCCAAGGCAACCGGTTTGCCGGGTGTCACGGCGATGGCGGTGGCGGAGATTGACGAGGATTCGCCCGGCGAAGAGATCATTCTCGGGCGGGGTGATGTGCTGGAAATTCGTTCGGGCCAGACGCTCGCGTTGCTCGATAGCAGCACGGGCCATCAGCAAATCAATAGCATCGCCGTGGGCGAGCTGGATGATGCGAATTCGGGCCTTGAAATCGTGGTGGGGCAGACCTGGACTGACGGCGCGCGCGATTACGGCCAGTTGCTGGTGTTGGCTCCCGGCCAGCCCGGCATTCCGCTCCTGGATGCGCATTCATGGATTAGCTTGTGGTACTCGATGGACGCCGTGGCCGTGGGCGATTTCGTCGGCTCGAATCCGGGACTCGAGATCTTCTGCGCCTATGTGTGGGATCCCGCCACGGGCGGCACACAAATGAGCTTCAATGAGTATGATCCCGCTGGGGCCGACGCCGCCGCGCGTTTCCCGCAGCTTACCTTCCAAAATACGGAGGGGCCTGTCACCAGTTTTGTCGCAGGTGATATCGTGCCGGATAATCCCAATGAGGAAGTATTCACGGGAACGACAACAGGCCGCCTTACCTGGTGGGACGCCGATCAAGTCCCCGGTTTGCTTTCGGATGGAAACATGTTCCGGGGCATGGCCGGTCCTATCACGGCGCTCGTGGCGGGCGATTTCATCGAGAGCACGGCAGGGCTCGAGATCGTCTCCGCTTCGGATGGCGGCAACCGCATCGATTTGATGACGCCAACTGCTGTGAACCTTAGCCCCGAATTGGCCTACCGGCTGGGTATGGGCGATGCGCCCGCCATGGCCGTGGGCGATGCGCATGACAATGCCGGCCTGGAATTGGTCTTGCTGAGCGCATCCAATAATGTCGTGCATATCATCGACGCGCAAGCCACGGACCAAGATGACAGCCCGCTGGCGGATATCACGACGCGCGCGGGTTTCACTGGTTTGACCGGAACCGCCGTCTATACTTTTACCCCGAAAGACATCATTGCCCCCGTGATCACGCTGCTGGGCGACGCGGTGGTGCGCCATGCGGTGGGCGCGGCGTATGTGGATGCCGGGGCGGACGCCGCAGACAATAGGGACGGCGATATCACCGATTCCATCGTTACGTCGGGCGCGGATTTCGATGTGAACACCCTGGGAACCTACACGGTCCGGTATAACGTATCGGATGCCGCAGGCAACGCGGCGGTTGAAGTGACGCGTGAAGTCATCGTCACGGACGATGTGGATAATGACGGCCTGGGCGACGCGTGGGAAATCGAGCATTTCGGCAACCTGTATCAAATTGCGACGGGCGACCCCGATCATGACCGGCGCTCCAATTTACAGGAATACCAAGAGGGAACGAATCCCACGGTATACGACCAGCCGTTGCCTGCCGCTTCGGTTATGGCCTTGGCGGGGCTTGTATTGGTTTTGGTGGCTGGCATAGCTCTAGAGCTAAATGTAAAAGGAGGCCGCCGTGTATCGTAACATGCTTGTATTAAGCTGCGCTTGCACCGCCGCGATGATTGCCCCGGCGCAACCGGCATCGGAATCAAATCGTGAAGGAGCTTCCGGCATGCAACAGGCATGGCATATCGGCGTGCTGGTGGAGCCAGGCATGGCGGACTATGGCGGCGCGCCGGGCGTTTCGGCTGAAAAGTTCGCGCCCATGTTCGAGAAACATGGCATTCCCGCACGCAATCTGAGCGTGGATGATTTACTCAAGGAAGGCGCACTCGAGCCCGCCACTCTGCCGGTGTTGGCCATCCCATATGGCAACGCTTTCCCGCTGCCTGCGTTCGATGCCTTGCGCGCCTACCATGTGGCAGGCGGATGCCTCCTATTGACGGGCATACCTTTCTGCCATCCGTGTGAGAAGAAAGATGGAGCTTGGAAAGACATGGGTGGAGTCCTGTACCTCGGACATGACGCCAAGGGCATGGGCACGGGCGGGTTCGCTGGCCCCGCCTCCGGCGTGCTCCAAATTCTGCACCACGGTTTCCAGAACAATCCGTTGGGATTCCGCGATAACAGCCTCTTGCCTCAAGGCCCCCATTCCAAACAATGGCTCGATGCGAAAAGCCTTGATCCCTCGGATGAGGTCATCCCGCTGGTGGGGCTTTTACCTGAAGGGAAGAGCGAGCCAGAGACGGTTTCCGCGCTGATTCTCCACCGGTGTGATGCGTTCAAAGGCGCAATCGATTTGTGGGTGGGCCAGGCGGCCAGCCAGCTCGATGCGGAGAACGCCTTCTTCGCGGAGCAGCTCATCACGCGCGGAGCGGCCTGGATACTGGTGCAAAAAGGCTTGCTTTCGGAAGAGCGCATGAATGCCGTTTTTTACTCAATGCGATGCGCAGGCCGCCCCTGAGCCGTTGCCCGATCAATTAGCCATGAACCGCACGCCAAGGCCTTGGGGCGACACCTTTCTACCGAAATCCAACACGCCCGCGCAATCGTTGCTGCTGGTGGATGCAAGGCCGCTTCCCAACGAGGTGAAAACCGCGCTGGCCTGCCTGCAAGGGCTTACGAGCCGCGAACAGCCGCGTATGTGGGTCCATTTCTCCGGCCGGGATCCGGCCTGGCTCGATTGGCACAAGGAAAAAGGCTACATCAGCGGATATGAAACAGTGGCGGACTGGAAAGCCCTTTTCCAGCAATTCAAGACAGCGTACAAAGGCGCGGTGATCCCCGATCCCGATTTATACCGAGGCAGCCTGCTGGCGGCCAATGTAGCGGCTTGCGAGGATCTGATTATCGCCACCCCCGAATTGGCCGAATCCCTTGGCATTCCGGTCGTAGTGGATTTGCGCGGGCGTTTTAGCAAGTACAGCGATGGCATGCAATGGGTGTGGGATACGTACAAAGACAGGCTCAGCCATCATCTGAGCGATTTCCTTCATCCGGATAGGCTGCCGAATGGCGCATTCGCCTACGATATGCAATGGAAAGCGGTCATGTTCTGGATCGCGGGCCCCGTGGACAGCAAGGAGCCGGGCGCGGATATCCTGGCGGAGACCGCTGTCATGGCGAAGGTCTTGTCCGAGATGGTTCCGAATACGGCCGTCCTTGGATTTCCCTTCGCGGGCGAAGGCGTGGGCATGGGCGAACCGGCGGGCGTGGATTTCGTTAGCGGCTACGGCATCGCGCTGGTATGCACCGACAGCTTGGCCAACACGTGCGTCATGAGCGGCGTGCGCATCGATAAACTTAAACAAAATCATATCGAACCACCTGCGCTCGAAAAGGATAAAATCTATATCGCCATGGACATGTCCGACGGCGATAATCAGAACTGCTGGATAGGATTCTTCAAGCCCTACTTCGAGCACCCGGATTTCGGCAAGTTCCCCGTGGCCTTCGGCATGGGGCCGCCCATCATGGACCTTATGCCCGCCGTGGCGCAGTGGTATTTCGAGCACGCCACGCCGAATACGGAGTTCATGGCGGATGTATCCGGCATTGGCTATACCCATCCCGAACACTTCGGCGCGCACTACCAAGAGCGTGGCGCGGTGATGAAGGATTTCTTCGATTGGACGGCGCGGTACCTTGATAAGCTCGATATGTCCACATTGCGGACCGTGGGCGGAAAAGACCCCGTTGTCACGGAATACGTCGAGGGCATGCCCAAGATCCATTCGTTGTTCGCCGACATGGGCCGCTATTCCGGCCGGGAAGGCATAAAGAACCTTACATATATGATTGGCGAAACGCCGGTGTTTCGCGCCGTGACAAGCTGGCGGTATGGTAAAGACACCTTCATGAGGGAAGTCCGCGAGCAAGTGGGCGATGTCCGGCCCGCATTCGTCAATGGCTTTCTGCATTGCTGGACCTATGACAGCATGGACGCCATTGTGAAGCACATCTATGAACAGCGGGATCCCGATATGGTGTTCGTCACGCCATCCCAATTGGCCGTGCTGTACAAAGAAGCAAAAGTAAAAGGCTGGACGGAATAATTGCTAAGCGCCTGGCCTCTCCCGGCGCGCACTTGGCGCGCCGGGAGAGACTTTCTCCTTTATGAAGGCTTTTCTCCTTACCGATTTTCCCGGCAGGACGATTGCGTTTACATACGCCGGCGTGAATAAAGTGCTCCGGACTCTCGTCTAATTCATCAGGAACTGAAAGGAGTCCGTTATGGACACGACAAGGAAAACGAGAGCGCCTGCCATCGTAATGGCTGGTATGGTATTGATTTCGTTGGGTTTATGCGTTTCGGACGCGTCTGCGCAGATCCGAGGGAGGAGTGTGGCCGCGCCGCGCCACTCGTCTGGACTAAAGTTTCCGAATGTGAGCAGGCACAGCAACCGCCACCAATCCAATTCATCTGGTCTCGGGCTGGATGGACTCAATAGCTTGGGAAATCTATTGGATTCCGCAAGACAATACTCCGGGAATGGTGGTGGCTATCACGGTTCGGACCACCATGGCTATTCGGACGCGGAAGCGTACCGGGATGTCGGGATAGCAAACGCCGTGGTGGGGCTTGTCGGGACTTTACTGAACGCCAATAACTATCCGCCGGCGTCTGTCGTCGAGGTTACACCCGTTCCGCCACCCTACCCCGTAACCATCGTTCCCGCGCCAACGGTCGAGGTGAGGCCTGTTCTTCCACCTTACCCCGTGACCATCGTTCCCGCTCCGCGCGTCATTGTCGAAGTGCCGCCGTATTATGGGTATGCGCCGAATCCGTACAGTTATGTGCAACCTAATTACTACCCTCAACCGTATTATAATCCGCCAGTTTGCCAGGATTACGCTCCGGGTTACAGGGATGAATATGATAATCATCCGCGCAGGCCGTATGGTAACGGCGGTAACTACAGAGAGCCGGGCGCCAGGCATGGCGGCGATAGAACTCCGGTCTACCGTGGCTCGGATATGCAATACTCTCGGCCAAGCCGCCAAGGCGGAAACGAGACGCACGTTACTACTCGTTCGTCTGGTGCGCGCAGGGGCAGCCAGTCCACACAACTCACGCCTCCACACCCCTCTGGGCGATCGTATCGCGTTCGATAACTACACCTGGAACAACCAGACGAATGGCTGGCGTCCTCGCCAGTCATTCGTCCATCCCTATACGCAGCACAAAACAAAAAAAGCCAGGCGCATGCCATCAAGGCAAGCATCCAATTCCCCGCCCAAGAGAGTGGGAGGGAGGCGGGCGTTTCCTCAACCGTGAACGTGAAGGCTTCCGTCTCGACTACCTGCCCGACGGGAGTTTCGTAGCGGCAGGTATATATGCCGCTATCCAAACCTTCCAGAGAGTAGAACTGCAAGCTGGAACTTGTCGCGCCTTCCAGCTTCCCGGGCGTATTCGCGAATGCCTGGCCGTTTTTATACCATATGAAGAAACTTGTGTCTACGCCTTAATCGCCAGGTGAAGCCCTACACACAAACCTGAACGATTAGGCAGATGAAAATCTATATCAGGTAAAAAAACAGGAGTTCCCCAAAAAATGGGGATTGATAACCGCAACTAATTATATTGAATAGAGTTACCCGTCTATAGAAGTGTTGTTGTCGAATTTTTGGGGATCTTTCGTCAATAAACACTCTATTGACAACACAAATAAAATGATTTAGTATAGTAATACGATCTAAAGAAAGGAGTGTAATATGTGGCATTTTTATCGGCCATTCGTTCTTTTTTTAGTGTTAGTATGCATATCATGTGATAATGCTTTCGCTGTAAGCCTGCCTACTAAAGACAACTCCATGAATATTGAGCTGATTGGCCACGCAGGTGGTGCCTGCACCGATCTGGCGGTTGAGGGAGATATTGTGTTTGCGAGTGTGGGCGAAGAGGTTGTTGCGGTCGATTATTCCGACCCGATGCATCCACGCCGGCGAGGTTCTCTATATATAGGTAAATATATTACTGATATTATTGTGAATGATGGGGTGCTTTATGTCGCCGCAGGCGATGCATCACCTCTCATCATAGATGCTCATAATCCAGATACACTGACGCCTATGGGCTACTATCAGCACACAAGCTATATTTCCAATATTAAGAGGACACTAGCATATTGGGGCGGAATGGTTCTCGTGTGTCTTCAGGGTGGTTATATTTTAGTGGTCGATGTTTCGAATCCATCTCAGCCGGAGTTACTAAGCCAGTATGTCGAGAGTGAGCCTACAGGTTATGGATTCGAAGGAATCGACATTGACAATGGTGTTGTCTATACAGGAGGTGGAACCAAATTGTGCTTTCTGTCCCTTTCAGATCTGGGTGTGCTGTCTCCTTTATGTGATATTTTTACTCTCAATAAGATGGTTATTCGCGATATATCTGCCCATGATGGCCTTGTACATATAGTGGGAGATTACTCGTACAATACGCATTGGTGTATCGTTGATGCGAGCGATATGGCGGCACCGCACCAGATCACATTTGCTGATAGATTTGACACCGAGGCCGACGCCATTGTTGCCGCAGACGATAACATTGTCTATATAACAGAGCATGACTACGGAGAACAAGGCCTGAAGATATTTGACGTCGGTACGCCCTCTGCTCCAGTGGAATTGGGACGGCATACCACGGAAGCCGCGAAACCGTACGATCTGGCTGTACAGGGAAATCGTGTATACTACGCGGCAGGAGAAGGCGGCATTGAAGCCGTCGACATCTCCAATCATTCTGCTCCTCAGGAACTAGGGCAGTCTTGGTGGCCAAGCAAATTCTCTGTCCGAGGCGGCTATGGTATCTTGGGTGCCATGGATGTATTCGGCGATATAGTGTGGGTGGCCCATTCCATTAGTACGGAATATCCTCATATTCTGACCGGATTACGCCGGAACCCGGACAACTCCTTCTCACAACTTGGTTCACTGGATATTGGCGCTACATGCGTTGGGCTGGATGCCATCAACGATCTCCTTTTTGTCGCGGCCGATAAGCTCTATATAGTTGACACCAGTGACCCAAGCCATCTACTCGTGTTGTCTTCCGTTGAAGCTCCACTTCCTCCTCAGAAAGTATTGTACTGGGGAGGATATGCTTACGTTGAATTGCCTTACGGTGGATTGATGGCTGTAGATGTCACGAATCCAAGCGCCCCAGGAACTCCACAGTCCAGTGTTCGTACCAATAGCAGCACCACCATGCATGCAACCCGCTTGGTGGCCCAAAATGGACGGATATACGCCGGATATATGCGCGCATGGCAGGTAAATGAAGGTGATTGGATAGATTATTATCACAGTAGTCACGTGTTGGAATATGATATAAGTGACCCCGCTTTTCCCAAGTATATCGGTGCAAATTCCATCGACATGTACTATGATTTTGGCATTTGGGGTGGCGTTGGTGTTTCTGTGAGCCTGTACAGTGATACCTCGCACTCGCTTGACTGCCGGACATGGCTTTCGCTCACATCCGCCACTGAGCACAACGATAGGGTAGTTGGCTATCCCAATCTGTGGACAGTGGAAGTTCTTGCCGATTACGCTTTCTACTCGGCAGACCAGGGTATTCAGATTTATGATGTCCGGCATGGTGTATTTAACGAACGCGTTGGCTATTATGAAAAATCCTTGACTTTCGGCCTCATCAAGCCCCGGGGAGATCTGATTTATGTGGCCAGCGATACCAAGGGTATCACCCTCTTCCGTTTCACGGGAGAGTGGCCCAAAGAGGATCTCGCTGGCCAGAACATAGACCCGAGCTTGGTGTATCATTGGGATACCGACGGCGATGGAATCCCCGATTATATCGAGGGTGCCAAAGACCTGGACGGTGACGGCGTCGCCAACTATCAAGACGACAACAGCGATGGCGACGGCAAATCGGATGCGGAAGAAGCCGCGATGGGCTTTGATCCTTATCGTCCGAACGATTCGTTCGAATTGTCTTCCGGCGGCTGGGTCGTGATTACCGTCACTCTCGCTGTGGTATTGTTCGTATTCGCTAAAAAGCGGCGTGCTGCGGTGAAATAGAGGCTTGAGCGGGTGGCATGGCCGTGACGCCCACGCCTGGAGTTTTTCCATTTTTAAATAAGTTGGCTGTGAGCGCACGCTTCTTGTTTGAGTAGGTTGATTGGATTTATGTTGACATACTGACTCATTTATGCTTTAATCCTGTTAGGTCGAAACAGGAGAGATCTGTATGGATAAAGAACTGAGAGATACCATTTTGCAGGCAATGGAGCATGGGCTGGAGGCGCAGCTACGGGCGGTGCGCCGGTTGCGCAAGGAAAACAGCCCCTCGCCGGAAACGCGGCGGAAGAAAAGTAGGTCGCAAGTAGATATGGCTTTCGACATACTTGCGAAAGCCAGCCATCCCCTGCATATAACGGCGCTCCTGGAGCAGATTCAGAACGCCTTCGGCATCCAGGTGGACCGGGAAAGCCTGGTGTCCTCGCTGACCAAGAAAGTAACCCGGGGAGACCGGTTTGTTCGCACGGATAAGAACACTTTCGGACTCAAGGAGGCCAAGGGATGACGCTGCTTCAATCGTGGCTGGATATCACCACGTAGTGGCGTGAGGTTTTCGCACAGAACCACACCGCCATGCGCGCGACGCGCCAGGCTCTGGGTTCCCTGGTATGCCTGGGACGGCGCACCATCACCCGCATTTTGTGGGCCAGTGGGAGGCAGGACCAGCCCTGGCAGGCCGAATACCATTTGTACGGCCGGGCCAAATGGGCTCCCCAAGACCTGTTTGCGCCCATTTTAAAAGGCGCGTTGCCATTGTGCAAGAGCAGGCTGGTGGGCCGCCGCCCTGTATGACACCAAGCTCCGTAAGACGGGGCGCTGCATCCTATAGGCCTTTTACCAGCGCGATCCCCTGTCGCCGCCTTTCCACAACAACCTCATCTTGGGCCTGCGCTTCTTGCAGGCCTCCTTGCTCGTGCCACTGCGCCTGTTCGTCGTGGCTCCCACGGCATACCGCAAGCGCAAAAGCAGCAAGCTCTATTACAGGAAACCGGCCTACCTACTTTGCACCAGCCTCACGCATCGTGCGGATGAGTTGCTCCAGATTTACTTCGACTGCTGGCAAATTGAAGTGAACCACCGGGAAGAAAAAGATACCTTGGGTGTTGGCCAGGCCCAATTGTGGAACCCCGTCGCCGTGCCCAAGCAACCCCCACTGGCCGTGGCGGCCTACAGCGCCTTGCTCCTGGCCGCACTCAACACATTCGGCCCCCATCGAAACGAGGCATATGCCCCCCTTCCAAGGTGGAGAAAACAGACAAAACGGCCCTCCTGCCTCGATCTCATCACGCTGTTACGAAAAGAAATGGATGAACACCCCAAACTCCTTCAATCCCTTGGCATGAATACCTCACTTCCCCTTCCGCCCGACCTTACCCCAACCCCATCTTCCGCCACCTCACCACGTCGTTCGCCGGACGCTTACAGAAGTTCCGACAAAAGTCTAGACAGGTTGCTTTCCGTTGAGCAGAAATAGTAGGTTTTTTGTCTTTTTACTGCTTTTTGTTTCCATATCTCCATCTTCTATTACTATTATCCTTTCTATTTCTGGAACTCTAGACGATAGCCAAGATAGATAGTCAAGAAAGCCCTGGATTCAGTTCATTAACACGATTGAAAAAAAGGCCGTTTTCACTCATTTGATATTGCTGCCATTAGCATCTTGGCTCTTATTGCGCATTAAGCCTGGCAATAGGTGAAAACACATTGAAATCCCGAGAATAGCCTGATAATATGGAATCATAATGCATAAATTCTAGTTCATGAATACAGAGTATTCGGCATGGGCATTCAGCCTCGCAGCGGGACCAGATGTGAGATCGAGGGCGCGAAGGGTGATTGTCTAGATGGGCCAAAAAGGATAACAATGCCTCTGTTATGAGGGGTGGGGTATGGCAATAGCCACATGATGATGAGTAGCGGCAATGAGCTTTTTTGACGAGAGTCTTCTCAACGACTTCATCACGGAGAGTCGTGAACACCTCAACAACATCGAACCCGATTTGTTGGCAATGGAACAAGCAAAAGGGGTAGTGGAGTCCGAGACCATAAACCGGATTTTCCGCGCAATCCACAGTATAAAAGGTTCTTCTAGCTTTCTCGCCTTTGACAATCTCAAAAAACTAAGCCATCGCATGGAAAGCGTATTAATGCGCGTGCGGGAAAATGAGCTTGTTCCATCGCCAGAGCTTGTCGACAGGCTGCTAAACGCCGTAGACAAGCTGCGTGCAATTATCGATGACTTAACCCACAGCGAGCAGATTCCAATTGTGGAAGAAATGGCCAGCTTGGAAGCTTTCCTCGATAGACCAATAACTGACTCCGCGGCGCTCGGCCAGGTGCGTGATGCCGCCCAAGGTACGGAGCCCCAAATCATGACATTTAATCTGGCGCAAGAAGCGGTGCAAGAAGCGATTCGTTATGGCAAACACCTCTATCAAATCGAGGTTTATCCAGGCATTGATCTGGTGAACCGCCAATTATCTTGGGAAAAATTCATCGAAAATGCGCAGTCAATGGGCCAAATCATCGAATTGTCCGAGGAGCCAAGTGTTATTCAAGAGCGCTGGGAGGATGATGAGTTTTCACTGCAAATCCTATATGCCTCTGTTTTGGAGCCTGATTTGGCGCCCATAGGGCTTGAGCTTCCCGCCAAACAGGTGAGGCTCCTGAATAGGGCGGAGGGCATATCGAAGCCAAATACATCCGAGCCTCAGGAAAATACAATCGAAGCGGCACATGCGCCGGAGCCGCAGGGCGCGCCGTCCCATGAAACGGCTGCACGGCAGCCTAACGAATCCACTTCCCATAACATAGCCCGAGCAGATCATGCGGAAACGTTGCGCGTCCGCGTCGATTTGCTGAACCGCCTAGTCAACCTGGCGGGAGAATTGGTGCTTGGCCGGAACCAATTGCTGCGGGCGCTTGATGCGCATATGAAAGACCTGCCAGGCCTTCAGGCGATTCTGCAAAACATAGACTTGGTGACATCGGAATTGCAGGAAGGCATCATGCAGACGCGGATGCAGCCCGTGGGGACGGTATTCAGCCGCTTCTCGCGCGTGGTGCGCGACATGGCGCGCAAGCTGAATAAAGAAATCGAGCTTGTGGTGGAAGGCTCCAATGTGGAATTGGACAAATCCATCATTGAAATGCTCAGTGATCCGCTGACGCATCTGGTGCGCAATAGCGCGGATCATGGCATCGGACTCCCAGAAGAACGGGAACGCGTGCATAAACCGCACAGCGCCCGCATCACGCTGCGGGCCTTTCACCAGGGCGGACAGGTGAATATTTCCGTCAGTGATGACGGGCGCGGCATTGATCCGGAAAAAGTGCTTGATAAGGCCATTGAAAAAGGCCTTATCCGCAGCAACGAGGCCGACAAGCTGAGCGAGCGGGAGATCATCAATCTGGTTTTTGCGCCAGGCTTTTCCACGGCGGAAGCCATATCTGATATATCGGGCCGCGGCGTGGGCATGGATGTCGTCCGAAACAATATCGAAAAACTCGGCGGCCACATCGAAGTGGAGAGCAAGCTTGGGCAAGGAACCACGGTGCTGTTGCGGCTGCCGCTGACGCTGGCCATCATCCCTTCAATGATCGTGGGTGTGGGCGAACACCGGTTTGCGGTGCCGCAAGTCAATGTCGTGGAGTTTGTCTGGGTGCGGGCGGCGGATATTCATCGCCGCGTGGAGCAGGTGCATGGAGCCGAAGTATTACGGCTGCGTGACCGGCTCCTGCCGCTGATCCGGCTGGCCGATGTGTTGAACATTCCGCGCATTTTTATCGATCCAGAGGAGAATGCGCCATGTGAAGACCGGCGTGAACGGATTGCGGATCGCCGCTCCTCTTTGCCCGATGCGCCAGATGCCGCCGGACGCAGCCCAGACCGGCGTAAAAATTGGCAAAGTGACTATAATATCGTCGTTCTCCGATTGGGCGCCCGGCAATTTGGCGTAATCGTGGACGAATTATTTGACATCGAAGAAATCGTGGTCAAGCCGTTGTCCGAGTTTGTTAAAGGATGCAAGGCATTTTCCGGCGCTACGATTCTGGGAGACGGGCGCGTGATCATGATTATCGACGCGGGCGGGCTGGCCGCCATGGCCCGTCTGCGCTTCATGGACTTGGAGGAAGAAGAAAAGCGGCGCTTGGAAAACCAGCGCGCCAAGGAGCTTCAGCAAGGCAGGACGCAGTGCTCCATTATTCTGTTCAACGTGGCTCCCAACGAATATTTCGCCCTCCGGCAAGATCAAGTGCTTCGCCTGGAGTCGCTCCGGCTCGAGCAAGTGCAGCACATTGGCAGCCGAGAATTTATGGAATATCATGATCGCGGCTTGCCGCTGGCCAGGCTTGAACAGCATCTGAATGTCACTCCCATGCCGCCGAGCCTCCAAGATGCTTTCGTTATCATCCCAAAATTCTTGAAAAACGGAGTATCTACCGAACCTCGAATGGGCATCCTGGTCTCCAATATCGTGGACGCCATGGATGTGGAAGTTAAACTGAAGAAAGCGCAATCCATAGGGCCCGGGATTGTAGGCACGGCTATCGTCCAAGGGCAGCTTACGATGTTTCTGGATGCAGGTGAGCTGTTGGATGCGGCCTTCGGCCAGACACAGCCGGAGGAGGAAACGATGGAGGCCATTTCCGAATGAGGCAATACGCCACTTTCAATCTGGACCAAAGCTTGTTTGGCATGGATATCCTGCAAGTCAAGGAAATCAACCAGGTGCTGGATATCACGCCGGTGCCGCTGGCGCCTCCATTTGTGCGCGGCCTCATCAATTTGCGGGGCCAGATTGTGACCATCCTGGACCTGGGCGCACGCGTGGGCTTATCTCCACGCAATATTGGCCCAGACAGCCATAATGTAATTCTAAAAACGAACGCCGAACTCGCCGCCATCCGCACGCTTGTCGACGCGGGGCATTTGCAGACAAGCCCCGACATGATTGGCTTGCTCGTCGATGGCATTGGCGACGTAGTGGAGGGGCAGGAAAGCCAGATGGCTCCCCCGCCGGCCAACATGGGCGAACTCGAGGGGCGTTTTGTGGAAGGCGTTTTGAAACTGGAAAATGAATTGATGGTTCTATTGAACACGCAAGAATTGCTGCGCGTGGATGCGTGATACGAGTATCAAAGGAGTATCCTCGAAAACGCATGTAGCTACGTTAAAACAAATAGATAGCGGCCCAAGCATATAGCAATGGCGCATACGAGCAAGGAGAATGATCATGGCGTCCAAATCTACCTCGGGTAAACAGGCCAAACCGCTCCAGGCAAATGAAAAGAAGCCAGCGGCAAAAAAAGCGGATGCTACAACCGCCAAGAAAGCGGCTGCGGCCAATACCGCTAAGAAGCAAGCCAAAAAGACATCTCTCCAAGAAATTGAACGCTTGCTCCAATCGGTGCGGAAAGGCGATTTTGGCGCCCGCGCCGAGATGGACGGATATGATTCCCAATCCGCTGAAATACTAGGCCAAATCAACGGCCTGCTTGACGCCGCTTCCGAGCGGATGTATTGGTATGAATCCATGCTGGATTCCATTCCATTTCCCATCTCCGTGACGGACATGGAGATGCGATGGGCATTCATTAACAAGGCTGCATGCGATATTACGGGCAAAACGAGGCAGGATGTGCTGGGCCAGCAATGCTGCAATTGGGGAGCCGACATCTGCAACACCAATCGTTGCGGGATCCGCATGCTCGAGAACGGCACGCCTGCCTCCCAATTTGTACAGCCTGGGCTTGATAAGCACTTTAAAGTGGATGTGGCTTATCTCAACGATTTACACGGCAACCGTATGGGCCATATTGAGTTAGTCCAAGACATCACGGAGCAGGAGCGTGAGAAGGATTTCCAGGTGCGGGCATTAGCCTACCGGCGGGCGCGGATTTCGGAATTTTTCTCCGTCTTGCAGAGTATGGCAAAAGGGGACTGGACGGATCGTTACATCGTTTCCGATACGGTAGAAGAAGGCATGGGCGATTTACTTAAAATGTATCAAGAAATCTCTCAAGTCTTGAATCAAACCATCGAGCAAATAGTGGCGGTTCTGAGTGAAATCCAAGTAAACGCAGGACAGCTCTCGGAGTCATCTTCTTCCTTGGGAAGCAATGCACAAGCCATGTCGGAGAATGTGGGCGCTTTCAAGGAGCGGACCGTTCACTCCGCCGCCGTAACAGACCAATCCGCTAAAAACGTGCAGTTCCTGGCCACCGCCATTGAGGAAAACAGCGCCCAAACCAGCACCATTGCTGCTTCCGCCGAGGAAATGTCCTCGAATTTGAATACGGTGGGCGCAGCCGTCGAGCAAATGTCCGCGAACATGTCCACTATAGCCGCCGCTTCAGAAGAAATGACTTCATCGGTCAACACGGTGGCGACCTCTATTGAAGAAATGTCGGCGTCCTTGAATGAAGTGGCCAAGAATTCGAGCCAGGCGGCGCTAGTGGCGAATAAAGCGGCCAGTGCGGCAAACAGCACGGCCGGGATTGTGGATCGGCTGGGCACATCCGCCAATTCCATTGGCAAAGTGGTCGATATGATCCGTGGCATCGCCGCACAAACCAACCTGCTGGCGCTGAACGCCACTATCGAAGCCGCTTCGGCTGGCGATGCGGGCCGGGGTTTCGCCGTGGTGGCCAATGAAGTCAAAGAACTTGCGAAACAAACTGCATCCGCCACGGAAGACATCCGCGGGCAAGTCAGCGACATCCAAGTGAGCACGCAAGAAGCGGTTAAAGCCATCGCGGACATCGTAAGCATCATCAACGAGATCAACTCCATTTCGGGCACCATCGCCGCTGCGGTCGAGGAGCAAACTTCCACGACGAACGAAATCGCAAAGAACGTCGCCAGTGCGGCGCGCGGTTCAAACGAGGTTTCGAAAAATGTACAGGAAGCCGCCAATGGGGCTTCCGAAATCTCAAAGAACGTACAGGAAGCCGTGAGAGCCGTGAATGATATCTCGCATTCGGTGGGCGATTTGGCCACGAGAAGCTCCTCCATGGCGGAGAATTCGGCGGAAGCCGCGATAGGAATAGGAAAAGTGGCGGAAGATATTGTGGCCGCCAGCCAGACCGCCCAATCATCCGCGGATGGCGCTGAACAGTTCCATCAATCCGCCTTGCAGCTTGGGGAATTGGCGGGACGCCTCAATGCGCTCGTCCAGCGTTTTTCCATATAGGCGGCAAAGCAAGGATTACCCCTGAACATGGATGCCCGGGAAGACAACGCCATCCTTCGCGCGCTCATCGTAGATGATACGGTGGTGTATCGAAAAATCCTGGCCGATGTTATCCATACTATTCCAGGCGTGCAGGTGGCGGGAACCGCGCCTAATGGCAAACTAGCGCTCGCACGCATGGAGCAGGCGGCCAGCGCCGGGCAAGCCATTGACTTGGTTCTGCTGGATGTGGAAATGCCCGAAATGGGCGGCTTGGAAACACTGGAAATTATTCGGAAGCGATACCCGGAAACAGGCGTTATCATGGTCAGCGGCGTGAGCAAAGCCGCGGCGCGCTCGACCGTGCAGGCGCTTGAACGGGGCGCGCTCGATTTTATTCGCAAACCGGAAGGCGCAAGCACGGAGGAAAACGTCATTCTGCTCGGCAACCACCTCCGCTCCTGCATTCGCATTCTGACGGTCCGGCGCCGATTGCGGTCCTTGGGCGGCCAGGCGATCCCGTACGCCAAAACACCGGCGCCGGAAACGCTTAGGCATGCCACGAAGCCCCCCACGCTCCGTGCTGGCGCAAGAACTCCTCCTCGTGTGGATGTCATTGCTATTGGAGTCTCAACGGGCGGGCCTAATGCGCTGTGCGAAGTGCTGCCACTGCTTCCAGGAGACCTCGGCGTGCCGATCCTGCTCGTGCAGCACATGCCCCCGCTATTCACTTTGACCTTGGCGGACGCTCTTAATAAAAAGAGCAAGCTGGCGGTATGCGAGGCGCGCGACAATCAACGCCTAGAGCCTAATACTGTCTATGTGGCCCCCGGCGGCCGCCATTTGGTGGTCCGCCGCAGCTTGAGCGCCACGGATAACCCCGCCCAATTAATGGCGGGGCTCAGCGACAGCCCGCCCGTACATAGCTGCCGCCCATCGGTGGATGTTTTATTTCATTCCATCGCCACGTATTATGCGGGCAATGTGCTTGCCGTCATCATGACGGGAATGGGCTCCGACGGATGTGAAGGCGTCCGCGCATTGAAGCGCAAAGGATGCTATTGCATTACCCAAAGCGAAGCCACCTGCGTCGTATACGGCATGCCTCAAGCCGTCGATGAAGCCGGTTTATCAGACGAAAGCATCCCGCTCAAGAAGATCGCACTTCGCATAGATGAAATCACTCGAAACTCTCGAACACATGCGCGGACATAGGGAAATCTGGGGGCGCTATGCCAAATGCAGCCATAACCACCGATGAATTCAAGCTGCTGCGCGGCTATATCGAAAAACATTGCGGCATTTCGCTAGGTGATGAAAAGGCCTATCTCATCGAGACCCGCCTGCTGAAGCTCATGATCGAGAACGGCTGCGAAACATTCGGGGCTTTCTACCGGATGGCCGCCGAACAGCGCGAAGACACCCTTCGGGAAAAAATCATCGACGCGATGACCACGAATGAAACACTCTGGTTCCGGGATGCCCATCCATATACCATATTGCGCGAACAATTGCTGCCCGCTTTCGCCGCGGACCTGCGCGCCGGACGCCGGGGCCGCATCCGGATATGGTCGGCGGCGTGCTCCACGGGCCAGGAACCGTACTCGATCGCGATGACGATCCATGAATTTTGTGAACAGCAAGCCGCGCAAGGCATCCGGCCCGCTGTCACGCCCCACTTCTTCGAGATTCTCGCGACGGACATTTCCCCCTCGGCGTTATTCTTGGCCAGCGCGGCCCGGTACGACCAGCTCTCGATGAATCGCGGCCTTCCCGATTCCTACCGGAACCGCTACTTTAAAGCCAATGGCCGGGTGTGGGAGCTTGATCCCGCCATACGCCGGATGGTCACATTCAAAAAATTCAACCTCCAAGACTCCATATCGGCGCTGGGCGGCTTTGACCTTTGTTTTCTACGATACGTATGCATCTATTTTTCCGAAGCGTTAAAACGGATGATTTTCCATAACCTCGCCAGCGCGCTGGCTCCGTCGGGCTGCTTGTTTTTGGGCGCCAGCGAATCATTGATGGGATTATGCAGCCAATTCAAATCGCTGGAGTATAACGGCGGGCGCTACTACCAGCACATCTCTCATCTGTCATAAAAGGAGGCCGCACAATGGGCAAGATATTATCCGTAGATGATTCCATGGTGATGCGCAAAATCATACGTGGCGCGGCGGAAACCCTGAGCTACGAATGCGTCGAGGCTTGCAACGGACAGCAAGGACTCGATGTGGTTTCGGAGCAGTATCAAGACCTGTCCTTGATCTTGCTGGATGTCAATATGCCCGTGATGAATGGCTTCGAATTATTAAAAATACTGAAAAGCGATGAGCGGTATAAGCACATCCCCGTAATAATGGTAACGACTGAAAGCGAACGCGTCCATATGATTCAAGCAATCAAGACCGGGGCCTCCAATTATGTCACCAAGCCGTTTTCGCCCGAGGAACTCGCCATGCGTATCGTGGAGAGTTTAGGGCAGGCATCATTCTAATTCGCACCCGGTTCATTGGACAGAGGATATATGGCTGCTTTCAAAGAAGAAATAGAGGCGCGCCTCAACTCCATCGAGCGCCTGCCCGCTTTGTCGCCCGCGGTTTTGGCGGTACAGCCGCTGTTTCAAGACGCTTCCGCCGGGCCCGCCGACGTGGCGAAAGTGATCGAGAGCGATCCGGGCCTTGCGGGAGCCATATTGCGCTTGGCGAATTCGGCGTATCACGGCCAGCGGGCCGGAAGAATCGCATCCGTCACCCAAGCGGTCATCCGCCTGGGCTTCCAGGAAACGGCGCGCGTGGTGCGGGACGCTGGGACGATGGCCGCATTTCATTCACTAGGCAAACACCTCGATCACCATGATTTCTGGCGGCATTCCTTGCTCGCGGCCATGGCCGCGCGCATCCTCGCCCCGCATGCCGCCCAGCCGGAACGGCTATGCGTGGATGAAGCCTATACGGCGGGGCTGCTCCACGATGTGGGGCTTCTGGCGCTGGAGGAATACTTTCCCATCCAAATGAATCACGTACATCATCTCACCTCGCTTCATGGCGCGCCGCAGCCAGACATCGAGATGGAAGTATTAGGCATGGACCATGGAGCCGCCGGAGCCATTTTACTGCGGCAATGGAACCTCCCAGAACACTTGGCGCAAGCAATCCAATGGCACCACCACCCCAGCTCCGCCCCAGAAAACGCCCGCGATTTCGTGAGCCTCATTCATCTGGCCGATTTTATGAGCTTAGGAATGGGGATGGGGCTTGCCATCGAAGACCACTCCTTGAAATGCTCCGAACTCACCTGGAACAGGCTGGGCATTTCAACGGATGATTTCCCCCTGCTGGTGAGCCAGCTCGAAAAAGAGGCCGGCCAATGCGTCTTGTTTGTGGCGGCCAGCCAAGGAAATGAAACACCTTCCCACATTCCTTCCAAATCATAAACGCTGATCTTTCCATCGCCTACCGCCTTGATGCGGCTCAATCCTCTATTTTCCTCATTTTTCTTTCCAGCAACTGAAAACCCAGCAACCCAGTCTTGTATATATCCAGCCAAATCCTCACATGGCACCAAGTTAGTTAATTCATTATTATACAATACTTTACATGCATCTTGCTTTCTTGTAGGCACTCCGAGTTGCCCCACTACATTATCTTGTTGACAACTTGGAGGCCAATTTGGTATGATTGCTTACAGATAGATAAAGTTAAATCAACTTGTATGCCAATTCCTCCGGCTGTATTCAAACACTCTCCCTGGCATTGGCAAATCCATCTCTATATTCAACGGTCTGATTCGAGGAACTTCAATGGCGCAACGGCATTCCAAATATGAGGAAGTCAAGCAGTTCGTCAAGGAGCAAATCCTTACGGGCAAGCTTTCTGCGGGCGACCGGGTGCCCTCCGAATATGAATTGGTCGAGCAATTGTCCGTAGGCCGCGGCCAAACCCGCCAGGCGTTGCGCGAACTCGAGATCGAAGGATTCCTCGTGCGCCGGCAAGGCAGCGGTTCCTATGTCGCGCCGAATCCGGGCGTGGCGCGAAGCCCCATCGCGGAAGCGCCTCGCACGATAATGGCGGCGTTTCCGACGTATTCCTCCCGGTACATCCGTGAAGTGCTCGAGGGCTTCATGGGATGCCTGTTCGAGGCGGGCTATGGCGTTACGAATTATAATTTAGTGCTGGACGAAGACGCCGAGGTGCGCTTTCTCGATAGCGTGCCGGAGAGCGGCATAGCGGGGCTTCTGATCTGGCTGGGAAACGAGACGGAAAACGTGCGGAACGCCATGTTGCGGCTGCGCGAATGGGGCGTTCCCGTCGTCATGGCCGACCGTTATTTTTCCGATGTTGGCCTGGATTTTGTCGTTTCGGACAATCTGCGGATAGGGCGCGAATTGACGGAATCCCTGATTCGCCAAGGCCATGAGCGCATTGGCATTGCGATATCGGAATCCGACTTGGCGACAAGCCAGTTCAACCGCATCGCGGGCTATGAACAGGCCCTGGCCGAAGCAGGCCTTGAGATTGACCCACGCTGGCGGGTATCCATGGAAGGCTCCGAACACATTCGCCGGGCGTCCATTAATTCCGTGATGGCCCTCCGGCGCTCTCCTACGGCGTTCATGTGCATCAACGATATCATCGCGGGAAAGATGGCGCGGGAGCTGCGCGCCTTGAATTATCGCTTGCCAGAAGATGTGGCGCTCGCCACCGTGGACGATGGCTGTTTTTCAGATACCGAACCGCTCCAAGCCATCGCGCTGTCCCAGCAAGGTGTTGAAATCGGGCTCCGTTCGGCGGAATTGCTGCTTGAGCGCATATCAAATGCCCAACTTCCGGCCAAAAGTGTTTTTATCGCACCGGGTGAAGTGAAAACCTTGGAACTGCATCCGAATGGATATGCCTTGGGCAGTGAGAGAAGGGAGGTGGCTGGCGGGGGGGATGCGTTTCCCGTGCAACAAGCACGCGCGGCGGGATAAACACGTTTTGCACTACATATATGCGTTTACGATAGGGTGTATAAACCAATTGGAGACATGCTGATATGAACAAGAAAGGATTTACGCTAATTGAGCTGCTAGTGGTCATTGCGATTATCGCCATTCTAGCAGCCATCCTGCTTCCCGCGCTGGCGAGGGCGCGCGAAGCGGCGAGGCGGGCAAGCTGTTCGAGCAATCTTAAGCAATGGGGCGTCATCTGTAAAATGTATAGCGGCGAAAACAAGGGGAATTACCCCCCCGGCTCGCCGTATGCCATGTTCGCCCAGTATTTCCCGCTGAACTTCTCGGCGGAGGCCTTGTATCCCGATTATTGGAATGACACCGCCATCAAGAATTGCCCCTCGGATCCCAAGACCGTGACCGGTGATCGCGGCCAATATTGGGCTCCTGCTGATGCAGAAACTACGATTGCGAAGGCCCTCGCCAAAGGCGCGATAGCTAAGCCCTGCCTGTACACCGCTTTATCCGCGCCGAATTCATACGCCTATCTGGCGTATGCCTTCCGCACGCATGCCCAATTGCGCTGGGCGGGCGAGTGCCTGTTCGCCTGGGGGGTATGGGTTACGTACCGGTTCGTGGGGTGTGAGCAAAGTATCGTTCACGGATTATGGCCCAGGCAATATGGATGGCGCCTGCGATGATTGGCGTACCGATGGCAGCACTGTTGGCATTATGTACATTCCAGATGAAGTGGGCGTCAAAGACATGCCTTCATCGCCTTGTAATACGCGCTACAGCGGCGGATATAACAGCTATATGGACGATGATGGCGTGACAGCCCTTCCGACGACCTATCCCCGCATGAAGGAAGGCATTTCCCGGTTCTATATCACCGATATCAATAATCCCGCTTCTGGAAGCGCCGCGGAAAGTACATTGGTGGTGATGTTTGACGCTTATGGTTCGGCTGGATCATTAACGGAATATTATAAGGAAAATGGCGTTCTTTTATATAACCATGTTCCCGGGGGCAGCAACGTGCTCTATATGGATGGGCATGTGGAATTCGTTCGGTACATGTCGAAATTCCCCCTGGGGTCAAAAGATGATACCGCAATAGAAGCTCGCGCGAAGGATTTGGGATGGGCCATGGGTGATATGGCCGGCCAGGGCTAGATCTTTACCACGGCCCATCTCAATACGGCTTGCAGGCCCGCATGCATTGTGCAGATCAAACGGCCTGCAAGCCACTTCTTCCACCTCGTTTCCGAGACAGAGCATGGCATATGGTAGCATATTCCCTGAACTCGCTAAAAACGGAGATAGAACGGAGCAAATGAAGCGTTGCACTTAATCGTAGCATGGGCGTCCCGCCCATGAAACAATGGGTATAGCGCCTGCTTCATGGGCGGGACGACCATGCTACAGGAAAAGATAACCGGCGATTTGGTTATGCGTTGCGTCCACTCGGAATGGAGCTTCATGCGTGCGGGCTACAATCGGTAATATCAGCGTCAAAGTATTGAAGGCCTTTATATGCGTATTCCTTGCATGGGGCGCGGCGCAGGCGCGGGCGGATGCGCCGATTAAACTGGACGGAGCGCCAGAACATCCTTCCATCGTATTGACGACTTTCTTCTCGGAATTTTTGCCTGGCCTTAGGACGATCACCGCGGACTTTGAACGCGACACCGGCATCGCCCTCGAGGTGCAAGGCATCCCTTATCTTTCGTACCTCACCTGGATTCATGCCCGCTTTCTCGCTAAAAATCCGCCGGAAGTGTTTCTGCTCGAAAATCCAGGCCTTGCCTGGCGGTATGGCCAGGCCAAACTCATGCATTGCTTCGACGCCGATATTGGCGAACCAAATCCGCTCGATCAGGACGGGCTGCCATGGTCCGCCGCATTCCGCAAACCGCACATTCAGCAATCGCTCGATACGAACGGGCATCTCTACTTAATCCCTTACACCCAGTATGGCGTGGGCTTTTTTTATAACGGCACGGCGTATGACCAATTGGGCCTCACTCCCCCAGCTACTTGGAATGAATTGCTCGATAACATGGACGCCGTTCTGAAAAGCGGCCAGACCGCTTTTCTCACCGCAGTCCGGTCTGACGACACCCAGTCCACCTGGATCGCCGCAGCCATTGAAGAATGCCTGATGCGTGTGCATATTCCGGAAGTCAACCTGCGCACGGCTACGCCCAATTGGCATTTTGATTATCAAGACCGCCAATGCACGGTCGAGGAACGCATCGATATCTCGGAACGGATCGTGGCCTTCGAGAAGGGCATTATCGATCCCGCCAAGGCCCCGGAATTCGAGGAAGTGGCGCGCATCGTGAAAGACATGTCCACGCGATGGCGTCCCCGATTTTCTGAGCCTAAGCGGCGAAGAGATCTATAAAATTTTTGCGGCGGCCGGTTCGGTCCATATGATGAACGGCACGTGGTATCTCGGGGAACTCGCCAGCCTGCAAGACATGATGCGCGTTGTCGCGCCGGAAAAGGCATTCGAAGCCCGCACGTTCCCCTTCCCCACGCTGACGCCCGAGACGACGCCCCTCGTCCGGGCGGGCGGCATCAATCAAAATGCGGGCATGCGGGCCTGTTTGATGGTGTCGGCGCAAGAAACGGAGAAATGGCGCGAGCAGGCAGGCGTGTTGCTTTGCCAATACCTCACACTGCCTCATGTGGCCCAGAAGATCTTCAGCAATTGCGTGGTGTACGACATTCCCGCCGTCGAGGCCGTGCCGCCCAAACCGCAGGCGGCGGCCCTGCTCCCGCAAGTGGAATATGCGTTCCTGCCGGTATCAAGCTATACCGGCTACGATGCGCAATCGCTCAGTGAATTCTGGCCCATCTGGCAGGGCTATTTGGGCGGAACGCTTCCACTGGATAGCTTCTTGATTCAATTGAGCGCCTTGCACCGGCGCTCAATCGAACGGCAAGCCGTGATTTATCAAGCGGAACTCGACCTGGACTTTATCCGTGAGCAACTCGGCGATGTCGGCGGATGGGGGCGGCCATGAAAACGCGCATCGCTTATCTCTATCTGCTCCCGGCTTTCATCCTGCTGGGGGTGTTCGCCTATTGGCCTTTCTGCAACGCATTCCGCTTGGCGCTGTATGAAAGCGATGGATTGAATGTGAACACGTTCATAGGGCTGCGGAATTTCCGTGAGCTGGCCCACGACTCACTGTTCTGGCACACCTTCCGCGTATTGGCGTTGTTCGCGCTTGGGCTTCCGTTGCAAGTGTTCGGGCCGTTCATCGGGGCCAAGCTGATCCATTCCGTGCGCAATGGCCGGGCTGCTTTTTTCTACCGGGCCGTGCTGGTCATCCCTGTGGTGATACCCATGATGACCAATGTGTTGATCTGGCGCAATTTTTATGGAACCGACGGGGCCGTGAACCGGCTGCTGGCGGCCATTGGACTCGGCGCGCTGCAAGCGTCCTGGCTCGGGAATACTGCCACCGTGATCGGCGCGATTATCTTCATGGGCGCGCCCTGGATAGGCGGGATCAGCATGCTGTTGTTCCTGGCGGGATTCATCACGATTCCCAAGAGCCTGTACGAGGCCGCCCAGCTCGATGGGGCCACTCCCATGGATGTCCTCCGCCGCATCGAGATGCCCACCTTGCTGCCCCAATTCCGCATCGTGGCCATCCTTTCCACCCTGGGCCTCGTCCAATCTTATGACAGCATTCTCGTGCTCACGGCGGGCGGGCCCGCGAACAGCACCCTGGTTCCGGGGCTATATCTCTTCCAGAATTGTTTCGAGTTTGGCCGCTTGGGATATGCCTCGGCCATTGGCTTCATCTTATTCTGTATCTGCCTGGTATTGACGGCGCTAAATTTATTCCTGATGCGGAAACGGGGGTATTGACGTGGCGGAAGCAGCCCACATCACGCGAACTGGCCCAGCACGCCGCAACACGCGCCGCTTGCGAGCCGATTGGCTCCGGCAAGCATCTGTTCATGCCGCACTGGCGGCAGGCACAGCAGCGACCATTTTCCCTTTCTTCATCATGCTCTCGATGGCGTCCAAAGACCCCGCGCAGATATACGCCCGGTTCTGGGAATTGCCGAACCCCATCCGCTGGGAAAATTTCTCTTTTGGCGTCGAGGTAACCGCCCGGTATCTGTTTAATAGCATAGCAGTCAGTGCGTCCGTATGCGTGCTGACGCTTCTGGTGTCCATGCTGGCCGCCTACGCCTTCAGCGTCCCATCGCTTCCATGGCCAGCGTTTTCTGTATATGGCCATCATCTCGCTCATGATGGCCCCCCGGCATCCTCATGCTCGTGCCGCTTTTCCTCACGGTGCGGCAATTGGGCATGCTGAACCATTACTCCGGTTTAATCCTGCCGCAAGTGGCGGGCTCATTGGCCATGGCGATCTTCTTGCTGAAAAACTTTTTTGATGAAATCCCCCGTGACTTCTTCGATTCGGCGCGCATCGACGGGGCCCGCGAGTGGCAAGTGCTCCAGCATATCGTGCTGCCCATGTCGAAGCCCATCATCAGCACCGTGGCCATCGTGAACGTGCTGGGGTCGTGGAACAATTACGTCTGGCCGCTATTGGCCGTGCGTGACGAGGCGCTGCGCACCATTCCCCTCGGGCTGGCGTTTCTAGACACGGAATACTACCTCCGTTTCGAGCCAGGCAAGACCATGGCCACCTACGCCATGGCGTCCGTTCCCATGGTCGTGTTCTTCCTCTGTGCGGTCAAAACCTTCATCAAAGGGTTGGCTGGCGGAGCCATCAAGGGGTAAAGCCGATGCATTTCTGGATGTGCATGCTCGCGTGTGGCTTGGCATGTGGCGCGGCACTCGCCGCCGAAACGCCTGCCCGCCTATTTCCCCAAACGCCGCCTCCCGCCAAAGTCTTGGACGCCGTAGACCTGCAAAAAGCGGACCTCGATACGAAGCTCGCAGCCATCACCCTCGAAGGATTGTGCAATCGTGGACCGGAAGCTGTTGTTTTCCTGATCTTGTCCGAGAGCGACAACTTCTGGCTGGGAGAGCTTCAGCGCAAGGGCTATATCACCGGCGTCAACCGCATGGACCTGGACGCGTATTTCGCCAAATACATCCGCAAGGCCAAATGCCTGCTCGTATACGACCCGGAGCTGCCTGCTTCCATGAACATCGCCACCATGATGGCCGCCGATCAGGATGGCTTTGTAGCGGCTCCGCGCGATATCGAGCGCTTCTCGACCATGGTTGCTGGCCCCGCCATTGATCTACGCGGACGCTGGAAAACCAACATCGAGGCCTATGAATGGGCATTCGCGGAATTGTGGCCGCGCATGAACCACCAGCTTTTGGCCGTGTACCATCCCACCCAAGCCAACCATCATCTCCGGGACTACCTCGTGGCGCAGCGCGTCTTCACGTTCTTCGCCACCGGCAAGAGCAGCGTAGAAGACCCACACGGCGCTCCCGAAGCCGAAAAGGCGTTCGCGGAAAAAGTATTCGCAGCGACAGCCGACAACACGCCCATCATCGGCTGGTGGGATGGCGGCGAATTTGATCCCGGCCTAACAGAGTATGGCGGCGTGGGATTGTCGGGCCAGTATGGCAAGCTGACTTTCGGGTGTAATTGGCAGGCGAACATGAGCCTGTTGAGCGGCGTGCCAGTAAATGTGGATGCAGCCATGGAGCGCTTCCGCGCGCGCCGAAATGAACTGCCGCCGCCTGCATTGGACAGCAGTAAAATATTCGTGAGCTATGCCGTGATGGAATCCGGCGACTCGCCCGCGTATTGGCAATACATCCAGAAAACAGTGTGGGATGACCCCGCGCGCGGCCAAATTCCCATTGCATGGTCCATTGCTCCGGCGCTCTTCGAGACCCAGCCGTCCGTGGGCGAATGGTTTCTCGACCATGCCACGGACAATGACCTGTTCTTCATGGCCATCTCCGGCGCGGGCTATGTGCATCCCTACCGGGACATGATGCAAAAGACGCCGGACCCCGAAGCGGCCTGGGCGCGGCATCTCGATATCATCCGCGCCAACATGGCGCGTTTCGACCTGCCCGATCTGGGGCTGTATACCGACGCCTGGCGTCCTTTCCCCCGGGACAAGATGGACCCGATCACGCGCCGGTACACGGAGCATCTGCCCGGACTGAGAAGCTTGTTATTGGGCATGGGGCGCGACGACCTGCCGGAAGGTTTCGCCACTACCTACCAATTGGGGGACACGGTAGCGTCCCATGTGCTGACGCGGTGGGATCCGGCGGGAACAGGCCGAAGCGAGGCGTGCAATCAATGGCTTATCGAGGATATCCAGCGTAATACCCCTAAAGAACGTCCCGCGTTCATGGTGGTTCATCCGTTGAGTTGGTGGTATTACCCATCTGACCTCGTAGCGATCCAAAAGGCCCTCGGCGGCGAGTATGTGGCGGTTTCACCGGGACAACTCGTTGCACTCTGGAAACAGGCGCATCCATTAAAAACAGCAAAGGAGCAAGCACATGAATAAGACCATTGCCCTATTTTCAACGGCTGCCTGTTGCGTATTGACCCTGTGCGCCTGTGTGGCGGATGGCGCGGATTACCGGTATTGGCCTACGCAGCGCGTCCCGAAAGGGCTGGCCAGCACACATTACGAGCTGTTCAAACCAATAGCGGCCCCCAATGGGAAGACGGCGGCGGCGGATCTCGGGCCGGAGCATATGCTGGCCCAATCTTTGGCGGGTTTAACCGCCATGGCCGTGAATGAAGGCCGGTTCGATGAGATGATTTACGTCGGACTCAAGAATCCCAGTTACGAGCATTGGTATGCCGACATCGTGAAGCGCCTCTCGTTGGAAGAACGTGGCTCGTTCGGGCCATGGGAGTTGCTCGAGCGCTACAAGGACAAGGGCATCTACGACGGTTACATCCTCTACACCTACGACAACTCGGAAGGCAATCCCACCGAGATCACGAAGGATATGGATGAATCCTCCAACGTGGCCACGTCGCTGGCGGGGGTGCTCAAGGGGGTGCTCATCGCCGATGGCATGCAGGCGCGCGCCGAAGCGATGGGGCTCAAGATGCTGGCCGATGTGCGCGGGAAAACAGACGCCTTTACATACGAGAATTACCGGGACAAGTTGAACCGCCGTTACGCCCTCGCGCAAGGCCCGAAAATCCCCCACAACCGCTCCATCGCCATTGCCCAACGCATGATGGTCTTTTTTGGCACCGACGAACCGACGCCCGCCATCTATGCGTGGCTCGAACCGCTCTCTTCGATCCTTGGATGGAACGGCGGCGATGAAGGCGGATTCGTGGCCCAGTTGTCCAGATACGGCCATATCTTGCTGCCCAGCAATTGGTCGCTGAATCTCGCTATTTTGTCCGCGGGCTCCGAATCCATCACGCCTGCCCGTCCTTTCAAAATCTGCGAACCGAAATCAATTGACTGGAGTTATAAAGGCAGCGCGGCGTCCTTCATCATGAGCGATGGCGACAACGTGCAATGGGTGATGGGCGACTTCTGCTTCAACAAGGAATACTGGGCAAGCCCTGATAATGGGGCCTTTCCCATCGGATGGAGCCTCCCCTATGCATGCCTCGATCAAACTTGCCCGGATGTGCTCAACTACCTCTCAGCGACCCAGCCAGAGCATTCCACGCTGAATCTGCACGCGGGCGGTTATTACTATCCTGACGTGCTGGGTGAGAACCGAGGTCCGGGCATGCACAAGGAATTGCTGACGCGGCATGCGCGGCGGCTCAATGAGTTCATGAAACGTTCCGGCGACACGACCTTGGAATTCCTGGTCATGGATGTGAACAGCCCTGCGGCGCTGGCGTCATACGAGATATACGCCCTCGAGATCGAGCATCTCACCGGCATGTTCGTGGTCCAGTATTACCCCTACGAAGGCGGCGATGGGAAAATTTTCTGGGTGAAGAACGCGGAAGGGATTGACATACCGGCTGTCACCACCAAATACGCCATCTGGGCGAATGTGAAGGCGGAACGTTCGGGCACGCCCGCGAAGATCGCCCATCTCATCAACCGGGACGCGAAAGACCCGAGCAATCCGCTTTTCGCATGGACGGTTGTCCACACCTGGTCTGGATTCAAACAGATCGAGGGTGATGACGAGGAGGCGGAAAACGCGGCCTTCATGGAGGAAGGCACGCATGCCGCCGTGACGCCCACGAAATGGTGCGTGGATCGCATCAATAAAGAGGTTTGCCGCGTCGTAACGCCCGAGGAAATGCTGTGGCGCATCCGTATGCATTACCGCCCCGAACAAACACAGGCGCTGCTCAATAACGCGGGAGAAGCTATGAAGTGAGAGTTTAAGAAAAAAATGGCGGATAAAATGCATAGATCCGCTTTGTGGTATTATATTTATATTGTGAAAGAATAAGTGTTTATAATACACATAATCATTGATTATACTATTTATTTCTCGGCGCACCCATGAACACCACTTTCCTGAGCACCAGCGGTGAAGAACCGCTTTTTTTTCGCGTAGAAGCAGTTGAATGAGTTGAGGATGCGCCGGTGCGGGGAGTTTTTTCTTCGCATCGGCGCTTTTTTTTGTTGACTTCTGGTACGGAAGTATATATACTTCCGTACATGGAAGGGAAACCTGTCACGAACTCGGCGGGACGCAAGGTCCAGGCGCGCCTGGCGCGTCTGGGGCCCTTTCTTCCCGCCACGCTCACCATCACCCGCAGCCGCTGCGGGAACCCGCGCTGCCGGTGCGTCCAGGAAGGGCCGATCCATGAAACGGCCCTGCTGACGTGGAAGGAGGGCGGGAAGACCCGCACCCTCCACGTGCCCCGTGAATTGCGCCGCGAAGTGGCGCAATGGATTGAGGAATGGAAAAAGCTCAAGAAGCTCGTCGAGGCCATGGGCGCGGCCCAACGGCAGTTCCTGCAAACCCGCAAGAAGAGCATCCGGAAATCATCCGGGCCTTCTTGAGGACGTTCACCCACTTCTTTGGCCCGGTGCGCAAGCGCTTTGCGGGCTTGCCCGATCCCCGCAAACCCGAGCAAGCCGGCGACGTGGACTACAGTGTCGCGTCGCTGGTGTTCTTGGGAGTGCTGATGTTCGCATGCCGGCTCGGGGCGCGCCGGCAAGTCCGCCTGCAGTTGTACACGACGTTCATGGTCCATCTGTACAAGGTCTTGTTTGACGTGGACAGCGTGCCGCATGGCGATACGATGAACGGGGTATTTCGCGGTTTGCCGTTCGAGGCGGTCCAGGAACTCGTTTCCGGCATGACGCAGACGCTCATCGACAAGAAGGTGTTGTACCCCCACCGCCTGTTCGGGCGCTACTACGTGGCGGCCATCGACGCCACGGGGACACGCAGTTATGATCATCGCCACTGCGCCCATTGCCTCACGCGCAAGCACAAGAGCGGCAAGATCACCTACTACCATCCCGTGCTGGAGTCCAAGATCGTCACGCCAAACGGGTGGGTCTTTTCGCTCATGACGGAGTTCATTGAGAATCCAGAGAAAGACCTGGCGAAAAGCGAGCAACAACGCAAGCAGGATTGCGAGACCAAAGCCTTCTACCGGCTGGCCCCACGCCTGCATGCCCGATTCCCCCGCTTGCCGCTGCTGTTGGCGATGGACGGCCTGTACGCCACGGGACCGGTGTTTCGGCTGTGCCAGCAATATGGCTGGAAGTTCATGATTACGCTCACGGACGGCCAATTGGCCACCGTGAACGAAGAATTCGAGAGCCTCGCGGCCGCGACGCCCGAAAACCAGCTTACGTGGCGTTGCGGCAACAAGAAGGAAATCCACCAGCAGTTTCGCTGGGTCAACGACATCCCCTACCGCGATTCCGAGCGGCGTGAACACATCCTGTCCGTGCTCGAATGCGTGGACACCCGCCCGGACGCGGAAGGCATGATAAAGAAAACCAAGTTCAAATGGGTGACCAACGTATCCGTATCCGCGCACAATGCGGCCGCCTTGGCCAATGAAGGAGGACGCTTACGCTGGAAGATTGAAAATGAAGCATTCAACGTGCAGAAAAACGGCGGCTACAACCTCGAACACGCCTATACCCAAAACGAACAGGCCAGCAAGATCTACTACCTCTTGATGCAGATAGCCCATCTGCTCATGCAACTCCTGGAGGATGGCAGCCTTCTGGCCGCCCACTTTCCAAAAGGCTTTGGCTCCGCCAGAAACCTTGCCCATCGCCTCCTCGAAGCCCTGCGCAACGCCACCCTGTCCCGCGAACAATATGACGCCCTCTGCACCGAGGCCATCCAGATCCGCTTCAGTTCCGCATAGGGCGCCCGCGCGTTCCCGGTTGCGCCGCCGCCCTACACGTCTCGCCCATCCATTCACCGGCTTTACGCACAGCCGCTGCCCCTCCTGTCGCCTGTCGGCCTCGCCACCCCCCGTCTAACCCGCATCACCTCAACGCCTGACCCTGGGGCGCCGCTATTCTTCACCGCTGCCGCTCGCCCCCTTGCGTTTTTTCGCCGCCAGTGATAGGCTGATTGCGGAATTCCTCCCGTCGAGAGTCCGGGATCGCTGAGGCGGGAGGCGTCGGCTTGGGGACGCTCGGACGCCGCCCATGACCGTAGGGGTCATCTGGCGCTGGTCTGCGCCAGATGACGTCCATATCATATTGCCTTCCTCGTTTATTCCCAGGAAACTGAGTGATGAGCTTTCCTTTCCCCACCTCATGATTTACCACACGCCCATCTGGCGACACTACCACCATGTGCTTAGTTCCGTCGCGATACTCACGAGCGTAGATCCAATTTTTATTGTCATTATCCCAAAGCTTTGCACCGGCATTCTCAATCGTATCAGGGACATTTGGCATCCATGCTGCTTTTTTCGGATTGACACTGTTTCGATCATCGAACGTCACCATATGAATGGCGCGATTCTCTAACTTCCCCTTCTCTGGGTTCTTCAACAGAACCTTCACTCCATCGCCCGCCGTCACGCTCTCCGGCCACTTATTAAACTCAAACTTCGCCCTTGTCTTGATAACCTGATTATGTCCCCGAACGTCCAGCCGCTTCGGTTCCACGTCATCCCGGGGGAAGTCATCGATATCACGAAGCCGCGCCGAGTACCGTTCTTCATCGGATATCTCACCCGAGCCAGCGCCTTCCACCCCCAGTTCCGCCACCTTACCCTGCGCCGCAAGCTGCACGTTCTTCCGATACTGAGGGGCCACGCGCCCATACTTCGACAGCCTGCCCAACACCCGCCGTATCCACTCCGCCACGCGCCGCACCCAAGACCGGTACTTACCATCGGCCTTGGTTTTCATGATGCTGCCCGGCTTAAAGAACTCTGCCCGTACATCACCCGCCCACTGTTCATGGGCAACGCGTTGCTCTTCTGGCGCCAGATCCGCCCAGTTCTTCCCCGCCACGTGCTGTGCCGCTATATCCCGCACCTGCATTCTGCATCGTAGGCCTGGTTCCGCAAGCTGCTCCGGCGTGTACATCGAGCCGAGGCCTTGGGACTCGAGGTCGGGAGCGGGCGCGGCGGAAGCTCGCCAATAAAAAGGGTCCGCACAAGCTGTTGTGCCTGTACGGACGGAAGCTCGTCAACGTACATCGTTTTCGTTGTTATTGCGCTTTAACCTCGACTTGTTCCCCGTTTAGAACGATGACCGGATACCCGTTTGGTCCAACACCAAGCACGGTGAACGTGCTCGGTATCTGCGCGGCGACGGCGTCATAATCTGGCGCTTCCAAGTTGCCGCCCAAATTCAAGAGGCTGAACGGCGTATATGATATATGGAACTCAGAATCACTTAAGGAACTTCGGCTAACTGACGAGGAGAAGACTCAAATAGATCAATATGGAGTAGAAGCCTATGGCTTCTTTTGCTACTCAGCGCCAAAAGTCTTGGACAAATACAATGACGATATTGCTAAGCTCAGAAGAGGACTAAGGGTCATCAAGGGTGGACTTCAGCTAGCAACCAACTCGATGCCGCAAGGGGAGTTATGCATAATTCCCCTTACGTCTAACATTGGGTACCAAAATCAATCCCATATTATAGTCCACTTTCGAGGGGCTGAGCCAGATCTAGGAAGAAAGGGATTCCAGCCGGAATTGCAAAATCTTGCCGAACGAATTGCAGCAGGGTTGGTTGGCTGAAGCGATGGCGTCACCTATTGCTGACGGACAGAGGACCAGGGGGGCTCACCAAGAAGAACTAAAGTTGGACCAATGGATTGAAGAGCAAAAGGCATACGAAACGAACCACCCCATTACCCTGCAAAATCCTAATTTCTTTGTTCCTGTAAATGAAATTTCGATTTCGGCTGCACCATCCTCTGAGCAAGATGTGATTGCTCTTTTTAACCAGCTTCTTGCTGGAGGTGTAATTCGAGGAATTAGAGTTATGGCTTCAAGTAGCCATCAACAGTATGACGGGCTATTCCGTTACCATTTGCGAGCACCGTTGGCGAATCACATTTATGACGCATTGAATAATCCACTCGGCATTCAGGATACTCCGAATCCAGAAGGTTTTTTTCCAAACCATATGTGATAGAGTTCAAGCACAACCTGGACAATCTTATAGCAGACTTTGAAAATGAAGAGAAGTATGAAAGGGCGATTAATTTAGCAGTGGCCTGGGAAATGGGAGAAAGATGGAAGGAGCGATATCAGGCTGTTTCACTTCTCCTACCAGACAACCTCCATCTTCGTCAATTCCACGGTGTCACACATGAGTTTCACGATGACAACACCGGCGAGAAGCGCATGGATGTCATAATCCTCTCGGAACTATTAAGATTCCTGAATGACATTGAATCAGAGATCAAGAAACAAGAGTCGCTATATTGGAGCGAGGCACTATAGGTTCCTAAGTCTCAATATGTGTAATAAAGTTTCGCACTTTCTAGGACGCCTTTGCGTTAAGTTGTTTTACCGTGTCTGTTTGAGCAAGAAGAATGGCCGCACAGAGTTGCCGGCCTTTTTTGGTGGTTCTATAGCGCTGGCTACGGGGTATTTTGGCGATGAGTCCATGGGCGCGCAGCAGCCTCAGACGATAACTGGTTCTTTCCGTGGCGGCGCGTTTCGTGTGTATATTGGCCAAGTCGCGGGGAAAAAGGATGGCGCTGATATCCACATTGTGGAAACCGCTTAGGAGATGCTCGGGACGGTTGATGGCTTGAAGCAGCGGCAAGTCCACGGCATCCCAGGGGCGTAACGCTCGGAAAGCCCTCCCGCCGCGCCTGATGCGTTTGGTGACAGACGAAAGCAGTTGTCCAAGAGAAATCTCCCTGTCCAAATGACTCAATGCATCGAGGTAGCGTTCGTTGGCGCGCTGGGAAACCTTTGCGCGGCGTTCCCAATCGGCCACGCCTTTGAGCAGGGGGCGAAGCGCGATATCGCCGGGTTCTCCCCCTTCCTTCGGGCGAAGGCCCTTGAGGTCAAAGGGGTCGTTGATGGTGGTCTCCACCCGCAGGATGTATCCTCCTGCATCCTCCTTTGTCGTACATCTTGACGGAATTGGCGTTGACGGCGTGTTTGATGCGTAATCTTTCCGGGCGTTCTTCATAATGGCTGGCCACCTGATCTGAGTCTGGGTGTGCATCAGGCCGAACAAGGGGTACTTGTAGTAATGGTACAGGTGTAGGCATTTGCGGAGCTGGTAGACCATCTAGAGCTTCTTCTCTTCCCGGTTGCGCCGCATATCGAAAGTCTTGCAAGGCTCCACGCACGAAAGGGCGCAGACCAGCCTCGTCTCCACCGGATGGGCGCGCAAGACATCCCGGACAAGATCCTCCTTGCGCGATAAGTGAAGCCGCATTCGATCGGAATGCATCAATCTCCGTAAGATTCCTCTAAAAACAACGCAAACAACTGCTCGTTGCACTTAGCTCTTGAATCCATGTCCGCTCCCTTCTAGGATCAGTTTTCGGGAGGCACAGGTGCGAAAACAAGGCACACTGGCATAGGCGCCGAAACGCTCTGCCCCGTCGGTTCCAGCAAGCCTTTCTCGGGATCGATCCGAAACACGACGATATTGTTCGAGTCCTGGTTGGCGGCCAGCAGGTAGCGGCCCGTGGGGTCTATGTTGAAATTGCGGGGTGTCTTCCCACCGGTGGGCGTACATCCCAGGGGCGTCAGTTTCCCGCTGGAGGTGTCGATGGAGAACACGGCGATGCTGTCATGCCCCCGGTTGGAAGCGTAGAGGAAGCGGCCCGACGGATGGACGCGGATCTCAGCCGTAGTACTGTGGCCATCGTAGCCCGTGGGGAGCGTGCTGGCGGAACCGATTGGGTGCAGGCCGCCGGTGTCCAAATCGCGGGTAAAAGCGGCCACCGTGCTGTCCAGTTCGTTGACCACATAGGCATAACGCCCAGACGGATGGAAGGCCAAATGGCGGGGGCCCGCACCAGGCGGCAGCGAGACGAAGGGCGGTTCCCTGGGCGATAGCGTTCCAGCATCGGGGTCGTATCGGTAGATGAATAGCTTATCGAGGCCCAAGTCCGCCGCGTAGAGATAGCGGCCCGACGCGTCAAAATTTACGGAATGGGCGTGGGGGCCCTCTTGCCGTTGCACATTGGGGCCTTTGCCCTGCTGCCGGACCACGGCGCTGGCTTCGCCTAGTCCGCCGTCCGCCAGAATCGGGAAGAGCGCCACAGCGCCGCTCGAATAGTTGGCCGCCGCCACATGCTTTACGGAGGGCGCGACGGACAGGTGGCACGGCGTTGTGCCTTTTGATGATTGCTGGTTGATGAGGGTGAGCAGGCCGCTCTTTGGATCAATGCGGTATGCCCCGACGATGCCCTCGGGCTGCACCATTTCGCCGACGGCATAGAGGACGGGCTGGCTCGGGTGGAGCGCGAGGAAACTCGGCGACTCGGCCTCACAGGCGCGCCCTTGCAGGGCCAGTTGCCCGGATTCTGGATAAAACTCCAGGAGGTAGATGCCTTTTTCATCGCCCTGTGCATAGGTGCCGACATACACGCGCCAGCGGGCGGCGGCATCGGGATTCCCTGCCGTGTTCGAACTAGCGATGGCGAGGGGGATAACCACTAGTGATAAAAGCGAATTCATAGGTCGGTGCCTCCGGGTTTGTCGAACCCAGGCAGTTTGCATTAACTCGCCGGGTGTTGTCCAGTGCATTCCCACATTCACGGCTATGATGGTATAATCTATTTAATTAAGACTGCGGGCTCATTGAGCGGGGAGACACTCATATGAAGTTCACGTGGAACGGCGCAGGCAAGATTGGATTGGCCGTAGTGGTGGCCTGTGCGGCCGCATCGTGTACTCAAACGGACCCGTATGCGGCTGGATGCGCCCTCGCGGAATGGTCCCGAATCGACCAGATACAGCGTTATCCGCTGTTCGACGAACAAATGCCGGATTGGAAGGATCTTTCTCGTGATGCCAGCCCCATTGTCAGGGCAGCTGCCGCGATAGGCATCGGGCGAACCGAAGACGCCTCGCTTGTACCCCTTCTCATTCCCTTGCTCGATGAGGAGAAACCGCTGATTCGATGTTGCGCACTTTGGGCCTTGCTGCAAATGGAGAGTCCCGAAATCAAAGAACCTCTGCTCAAGGCGATTGGCTCTTGGGACGAACTCAAAATGGAAGTAGTTGGATATGATTTTCGTTCCTCCTGGAGCCGGGTTGGCTTGCCCGATGATTTGCCGGGCATGCCTCTCTCGAGACGCCAGGCTTGGCTGGAAGGATTTGACCAAGCGGGATGGCAGATAGATTTTAAGGAGCCGGCATTTCCTACCGCCCATGTCGTTATGTGCATCAAGGATTCTGAGATGGATTCCGGCGATTCGCTTTACGTGAGGACCCGGATTCACAACAAAACCTTCACAAAGCCCGCCGGGTTGTCTCTCCCGATGTCCCATGGAGAACGGAAGGCGAGTTCTTTCCTCGAAGGCATGGGGAAATGGATTCTGATCAGCCCTTCGCTAATAACTAAAAATGAAATATACGAAAAGCGGCTTTTCTTTCCGGGTGATATCGAGGCAGCGGAGGAGGACTTGGACGCGACGATTGCGGTCGGTGATATGAAAACACTGGATTTCACGGCCATCACGCGCAATAAGCCGCCCGACCCCGGCATCTATCTGCTTCGAGCCTTTGGTGCGTCGCACCCTGTTTTTGTGCGTATACGCCGAAATGAGGCGATGGAAGCCCAACTCCCGGGCCTTCTCGCGGATTTGGCGGCATCCGGCGAAAACGTCCGCCTGCTCAGCGAACAGAGAGTTCAAGCCGCCGTGCCCACGCTGATCGCTTTGTTTCGCGAAAAAGGGAATGAAGACGGCCCCTTGGGATTTGAGCTTGCGGATGCCTTAGCTCGTATCGGAGATGTGTCGGCCGTTCCAGTCCTGCTGGAGCGCCCGAGCTTGCAGAATAATGATCTACTGGGGTCCACATCAGGAGCGCTACACGAATTTGGCGAGGCGGCCTACCCCTATTACGAGGAAATAATCCTGAACTGGAAACAGCATACCGCACCAGGAGAAACGCATAACCTGGAAACGGCCCTTACGCTATTGGGGCCCAACGGGCCGGAAGCCGTGGATCAGGCGAGGCTTCAGTTAATAAAGAAATTCACCCAAGAAGCCATTGAGCGAGAGCATGCCAATTCTACGGAGCGCCACGCGGTGAATGGGCCCCTACGCGCTGCTGTTGTCGCGAGTGCGCCGAAACATCCGAACGAGGCCATCGAGGCCATTTGGGCTGTCAAAGACAACGACACGTTATGCTCGTCGATGCTTCAAAGTCTGACATGGTCAGGTTTGCGTCCCCAAGAAGCAAGGCCCATCGTGGAAGAACTGTGGCGGCGCTTTCAGAACGAGCCACAAATAAACCCATTTACGGAAAAATGGCTCTTGCGTATTATCCAAACTCATGCCTCCGATATCCTCCTAGAGTCTACAAAAGCCGTTGGTTCGAGTGCGGAAGCCCTTAGCCTGCTCGGTGGTATTGAATATGCCGAACACCCCAAACAGGAAATTATTGTAGCAAAGGCCGAAACATTCCTTCGTGGCAAGAGCGACCTTCTCGTTCAACTGGGCCTCGCTAAAGCGTACTATCACATGGGCGAATATGAAAAATGCATTGCAATGGCGGACAGAACGTTAAAAGAATTCGAGGACGGTCTTGTCGCTAAGGATCCGGGCCAGCAACGAAGCCGGGCATACTACTACCGAGGCCAGTCAAAGGCAAAGAACGGTGATCCGGACGGCGGCGTAGCGGATTTGAAGATGGCATGCGATCTACTGCCTCCTGCGTATGGATATGATGGCGTCGATGAATCGACCATAAAGGCCCAGCTCGATATTGTGGCCAGTATGCCACGCGTGCCGGGCGTCAGGATACGGGAGTTGATTTTTACGGGCATGCAGCTAAGTAATGCCGCCAGATACATCGAGTTTTGCGAGGGCCGGTGTTTTTGGATCGATAGCCAAAAGAAGTTGCATTGTTACGATCCGGTAACGCAGGCCCATGATATATTGGCCAACCTCCATTTTGACGTACGCGATTTCATGCCTGTGGACGAATCCCGGGTATTCGCTGCCTTGGCCGACGGCACGGCCTGCCTTTATGAAAAGGGTAAAGTGGAACCCATATGGAAACGCCCGTTGTCACTCGGGTTCAACTCATTTTTATCCGCCTCTCCTCAGGCTATTACAGCGGCCGATGAGCAAGGCAATCTATTCGGCATTGAGCCGTCGTCCGGGAATACGCTGTGGACCCGAACGGTTCGGGGAACAGCCTGGCCTAGCAGGTGGTTGCGAAGCAAGAGAGGATTGATACAACAGTATGGCGGAGGACTGCTTATCCCCGACCGCGAAGAGTGTCCGGCCTCCCGTTTCGATTGGGTGGACGCCACCACAGGCCAGACTATTTGGTCGCATCAGTATGCATTTGGCGTGGAACAAATCGCCATTGGGAAGGAAATCGTTGCCGCAGTGGGCAGGAAAGGGGATATCGAAGCAGTCTCACGCGCCGATGGATCGAGCATATGGAAACAGCATCTCCAGGACGATGGCGAGGCTCACCTCGATTCCTGGTCGTTCATTGTGAATGAGTACGGCGCAGACGCCCAAATCTACGCCGCCAAGAGGGACACCGTCTGGAGCCTTCAGCTCTCAAACGGGGAAGTGCAATGGCGTTGGAAATGGAACCAACTCTCCGGGAAGTATACACAGGGCGAGGATGACGTGCTTAGGCCCCATCTTTTTCCCACAAGCCGCGCGCTCTTCTGTGTAATGCAGTGGGATGCGAACGATGCGGTGTGGGGTCCACAAGAACTGACGGATGTGGTCTGCCTATCCCATGGCGGCGTTCCGCAGTTTCAGGCCACATGCGGCGTGCTGCCGCTTACTTCACAGGGACTTCAAGGGGGATTCATACAGGGCCAAAAGTTATGCCTCTTACGAGGCATGCTTTGGGAAGTATGGGATTTCTAGCAACTCGTCATTCGATAGGCCGCATGACGAGGAACTCTACCTACTTATGGGAATCCTCTTTTTGCCAGCTTATAAAGTCTTCATCTAAAGCCTTACCCGCAGCAATTGTTGTATAGCCTATATATATTGATACGTCTGCGATGGTATGCAGAGCAAATCTCTTCTGGGTGAACACCAAGCACAGTGAAAGCTCGATTCGATAATTGTCTAGTCGCAAGGAGTTCCAGGCAGCCGTCGACGCTGGCCAGCATTCGATAAAATGGGGCCCTCCAAGCTTCTCGCGAAGCACTTGGTTTCCCACCTACAGAAGGCCGATAGTGCGTTGTTGTTCGCGATGGATGCATAGGCGGTTGCCATGCACAAACGGGCACGGAATCCTCTGGCACGGAATCCTCACCGGTTACGGACTGGCCGTGGGCGTCGAGACTTTTTCCACATGGCCGTATAGCTATTCTGGATACCGGCGCATGTAGGCAAGTAAAACCATGCTTGTAGTAAAATGCTGCTTTTTATGCGGCTGGCGGCGGGGCCGTTGACGCCCGGACGATCAGTTGCGGGGGGATGCGAATAGCAGACGGTTTTTCGCCATTTTCAGCGGGATTTTCAATCCGTTGCAGCATGATATCTACAACGGTTTTGGCGATCTCGGCCACCGGCTGGCGTATGGTTGTAAGAGAAGGACTGAGATGCTCCGCGATGTCGATGTCATCGAATCCAACTACGGAAAGGTTTTCAGGACACCGGACGTGTAATTTCCGCGCCACCGTAATCACGCCCTTCGCCACATAATCGTTCATGCATAAAATGGCCGTTGGCGGAGTGCGCAGCGACAGAAACATGTAACCGGCTTCTTCGCCCGCGCTCTCGTTGTTTTGGCTGCTGCTGATCTGGATTTGGGGTGGTTCAAAGGGCAGGCCCCGGCCGCGCAGAATGCTCTTGAAGTGTTCGACACGTTCCTGGGCGCCACTTGTGAGAATATGCCCGGCGACATGGCCGAGGGCGAATCCCAGGCGTTTATGGCCTAACTCGCATAGGTGGTCCACCACCAATTCGATACCCCGGTAGTTGTCTGTTTCCACATAGTCGTGGGTATTATCTGGCGAACTCCCGTCGACGAATACCAGGGGCTTGCGTTCAGATATGATATTGGCAAACCATACGGGGAATCTCTCGACAATCTCGCGGCTCGTGATGATTCCGTCAAGCGTATGATATGGCAGGTGCTCTACGGTGTGGGCTACATCCTGGGAAATCCCACATAAAGAAACAATGAACATAGTGTATTGCTGGCCCGCAGCATAATATTGAATGGCATGCGCCAGTTTTGCAAAGAATGGATGCCGGACATCCGGGACCATCAGGCCGATGATGCCGGTCTTCGGCAGCACTTCTTGTGACGCGATAAAGACGCCTACTCCCCGTTTTCGATATAGCAACCCTTCGTTTACTAACGCCCCTACGGATTGTTTTATCGTTATCATGCTGACGCCGACATCTTCACTCAATTTCTTGTAATTGGGCAGTTGGTCGTGCGGGGACCACTTGCCATTCTTGATTCTCTCGATAATGCCTCTTCGGATCTGTTTGTAGAGGGGCTCATTCGATTTTCGATCGACTTCGATATCTACTTCAATATTCATGCTTCATCTATTCTTCCATCGAAATTCGATGATCGAGGTTCCGTTTTTTGTCCATCTACAAGCCTTGGAACCGCCAAGAGGCCATCTATAGGCGAAAGCCTAATCAAATTAACCGGCAATTTGTGTTTGTTCTTGCTTTGCCACCACCACAGCGCATCTGTTTTTTCTATGGCTGCATGCATCCCCATGCATATTTAGTATACATCTTGTATAGTGTCATGGCAAGTTCGCAATATTTTTCACAGTCTATATCCACAAATAGCACCTAATGCCAGTGGTCTTGGATTCTTTTCCATTGGCATTGCCAACAGTCTTCTCCTATCATATCATCGTTCCAAATGAAAAACACGGAGTTTCGTAAACCCATTCTACAGAAGGGAATACGGATGAAAGGGCCATTTGGGCTAGGCCCTGAAACCGGATGAAATGCCGCGAATAAAAAATGCTGGCGTTACGGGCCCGTTATATGTATACTGAGTATACTCTAATCGCGGGGCGCTCGATTAAAGTATGCTCAGTTGAACTCATTCACGGCAGGCCAAAGCATTCGTAATGCATCGTTTCAAGACACACGCATTCGGGCGAACACTCATGACCATTACTTTGTCGAGAATGACCATTTAGGAATGCGAGAACAATATAGTGAGAATTGTGAAATTAATACGATAAAAGGAGAGGAATGATGAATCGTAATCACAACAGAACGAAGGTGGGATTTACGCTAATCGAATTATTGGTAGTTATCGCTATTATTGCCATCCTGGCGGCCATTCTGCTTCCGGCGCTGGCGCGGGCACGGGAAGCCGCACGCCGTGCTTCTTGCCAGTCGAACCTCAAGCAATGGGGCATCATTTTTAAGATGTATGCCAACGAATCCAACGGCGTGTTTCCTAATATCAACCAGTGGATCATTGAGGGCAATCTTACAGGAACTCAACGCGCAACCATTAGTCCCTTGGGAGTAGATGCAGGCGGGCTGTTTCCTGATTACTGGAATGATCCAAGCATCATGGTCTGCCCATCAGACAATCGTTCGCCTAGTGTGGATTACGCTCAGAGGAGCGCGTTAACGACTTGTGTAGGAGATGTGGGCATCGAAGAGGACATCCCGGCGCAATTGAAAGATATCAGCGATTCAACAACGGATTCCGACATGCGAAAAATCGGCCAGCAGGCCTTGCTGGGCCATCCTGTTTCTTATCTCTACATACCCAATGCCGTGCGAACTCCCTCGCAGTTCTTGTTCATGCAATATTGTTTGAGCGGATTGGTATACCATTCCTTAGTGCTCCAAGAATCTGCCAACTATGATGAAGAAGTGACTGCATTGTCGACATGGCCTACGCAGTGGGTCCGCCTGGGTTATGTGGAAGATCGTGGCAGTGAAGACATTCCCATGAGCAGCTTCATCAGCCAATCCATTTATGACACGGGCGGCGGCAAATTGCCGTCCTCGCTGCCCAAGACGCGTGAAGGCGTCGAGCGTTTCTTCATCACCGATATCAATAATCCCGCCGCTGGCGCCATTGGCCAAAGCCAGCTTCCCGTCATGATGGATTGCTGGGGCACCCAATTAGGCCAAACCATACAGACTACGGCAGGCACCGGAGTTGTGGTGTTCAATCATCTTCCCGGTGGCGCCAATGTACTCGCCATGGATGGCCATGTGGAGTTCATCCGGTATCAATCGGTGGATGCCTCCGGCGATGCTCCTGGCGGACTGAATTGGTGCTGCGCCGGATTCACTGGAAGCCAAGCCTACAATTCGGGCGATTTCGGATTTTCGTGGTACATCGCTACGGCGGGAGGCCAGAATTAACTTAGCGCATGGGGCCAGAAAAGGCTGCCCATCCATATATGGAGGGGCAGCCTGTGCGAAATCAATACGCCTACGGAAGAAAAACGCGATGAAGGGCATGAGAAAAAGGGCTTGCGTTATGGGCCAACTTGATGTATGCTGAGTATACTCTAATCGAGGGGGTGCTCGATTAAAGCGCAGTTGAAGTGGTTCACGTCCAGTACACAGCAGTTCTTAATGCATCTTTTCCGTGCAATCGCATATGGGCGATCATTCATGTCGTAGTTGTGGAGGGAGTGGTCATTTTTGAGAGGGAAAATGCTCACAATATGTAATAAGGAATTAATACAAAAGAAGGGAGAGGTGTGATGAATTGTAATTGTAACAAAACAAAAGCAGGTTTCACATTAATCGAGTTATTGGTTGTTATCGCGATTATCGCAATTTTGGCGGCCATTTTACTTCCGGCGCTGGCGCGGGCGCGGGAAGCCGCTCGCCGCGCTTCTTGCCAGTCGAACCTCAAGCAATGGGGCATCATCTTCAAAATGTATGCAAACGAGTCCAACGGCGTATTTCCGAATTCCAACCAGTGGATCATTGAGGGCAACATTGCTAAAGGGTATCTCAGTGCGAGCATCAGCCCCATGGGAGTGGATGCGGGCGGCCTGTTTCCTGATTACTGGAATGATCCAAGCATTATGGTATGCCCATCAGACAACCGTTCTCCGGGTGTAGATTATGCCCAAAGGGGTTCTTTGTCTAATTCTGTTGGAGATGTAGGCATCGAAGAGGACATCTCGGCGCAACTGAAAGATATCAGCGCTTCTACCACGGATTCCACAATGCTGAAAATTGGCCAGCAGGCGCTGCTGGGGCATCCTGTCTCGTATATCTATATCCCCAATGCGTTGCGAACCCCTACGCAGTTCTGTCTAGCCCAATGCTGTTTGGGTGGAGCGGTATGGCATCCCATCGTCTTAAAAGTTTCCGGCCACTACGATGACGAAGTGGATGCACTATCTACATGGCCTAAGCAATGGGTTCGCCTCGGTTATGTCGAGGAGCGCGGTGGAAAAGATATTCCCATGAAGGAATTCAGCAGCCAACCCATTTACGACAGCAACGGTGACATTTTGCCGTCCTCGTTACCTAAGCTGCGCGAAGGCGTCGAGCGTTTCTTCATCACGGATATCAATAATCCGGCCTCCGGTTCGATGGGCCAGAGCCAGCTCCCCGTTATGCTGGATTGCTGGGGCACGCAATTGGGACAGACTATAGCGACGACGGTAGGAACGGGTGTCGTGGTGTTTAATCATCTTCCTGGCGGCGCCAATGTGCTCGCCATGGATGGCCATGTGGAGTTTATCCGTTATCAAACAGTGGATGCCTCTGGCGATGTACCAGAAGGACTGAAATGGGTATGCGCCGGATACATCGGAAATCAGACCTATAATACGAGGGATCTTGGATTCTCGTGGTATATCGCTACGGCAGGCGGCCAAAACTAGTTTATTGGGTGGTTGGCCATGGCAAAGGAGCTCCGATAAACCAGTGTAGATAGGGTGCGCATTGTTTCTTCCGGTGCGGAATCAATACGCCAACAGACAAAACAGGTTGTAAAGGGCATGGAAAAATTAGCTTGTGTTATAGGCTCTTTTTATGTATACTGAGTATACTCTAATCGAGAGGCTGCTCGATTGAGGCTCAGTTGAAGCCATTCACGGCAACTCCAATGCACTTTTACAAGAAAGCGTCAAATCATGGAATAGCTGTGAAAGGAGGGATCATTTGGGCGTATAAAATTGTTTAAATCATTAAATACGGGATTAATGCAAAAGAAAGGAGAGATGTGATGAACCGAAATCGTATCGAGTTAAAGGCAGGTTTTACGCTAATCGAGCTACTGGTAGTAATCGCTATTATCGCAATTCTGGCGGCTATTTTACTTCCAGCGCTGGCGCGGGCGCGAGAAGCCGCGCGCCGGGCTTCCTGCCAGTCGAACCTTAAGCAATGGGGCATCATTTTTAAGATGTATGCCGGGGAGTCCAAAGGGGCATTTCCCAATTCTAATCAGTGGATTATCATTGGTAAGCTTACCGGAACCGCCAAGCAGAACATTGGCCCCTTGGGCGTGGATGCGGGCGGTTTGTTTCCCGATTACTGGAATGATCCAAGCATCATGGTTTGCCCATCGGACAACCGGTCTCCCTCACAGGATTATATTCAGCGGGGAGCCATCACCACTTGCCCTGGGGATGTAGGGATCGAAGAAGATATCGCAGCCCAACTGAAGGATATCAGTGCTTCCACTACAGATTCCGCGATGCAGAAAATTGGCCAGCAGGCGTTGTTGGGCCACCCTGTCTCCTATTTCTACGTTCCCAACGCCGTGCGCACTCCTACGCAATGGTGCTTAATGCAATATTGTTTGGGAGGAGTGGTATGGCATGGCATAGTGCTTAGTAAATCGGGAACGTATGATGACGAGGTGACAGCATTGTCGACATGGCCTACGCAGTGGGTTAGCTTAGGTTACATTGAGAATCGTGGCGGTGAAGACATCCCTGTCAGCGGCTTTGGAACGGGTTCACCTCCTATTCTTGACAGCGAAGGCGCCAAATTGCCGTCCGCGCTACCCAAGCTTCGCGAAGGTGTCGAACGTTTCTTCATCACGGATATTAACAATCCTGCTGCTGGCGCAATCGGCCAAAGCCAGCTTCCCGTTATGTTGGATTGCTGGGGCGCGCAATTGGGCCAGACAATAGCTACAACCGCAGGCAGCGGCGTCATGGTGTTCAACCACGTTCCAGGCGGCGCCAACATTCTGGCTATGGATGGCCATGTGGAGTTTATCCGGTATAAATCGGTGGACGCTTCTGCGGAGATGCCAGGCGGGCTGCAGTGGGCCTGCACCGGATTAACTGGAAATCAGACCTACAATACACGTGATCTGGCATTTTCGTGGTATATCGCCTGTGCGGGAGGCCAGAATTAATTCGTTGTCTGTTTTTAGTATGAAGCTCTTATAAGTTGAGGGAGTGCTTATAAGTTGGTCGGTAAAGAGGTGGTATTGTATGTTAGTTTGGGCAAAACAAGAGAGAGGAGTGCTATCAATGAAGACTTTAGCTAAAGGCGGAACTCTATTGATGCTGGCTTGTTTGGCGTTGCTGTTCGGGGCGCCGGCAGGTGCGGCAGTCGTTCAAGTCAGTGGCGGCGGATTGGATGTCATATCCGCAGCCGTGGATGGGGCGGCGGAAAATGATACTATCGAGATCACCGATAGTGCAGTGTACCAACAGGATATCGTGTATTGGGCGATTGGTAAGGCGATCAAGATTGTGGCCACAGCCGGCCAGACGCCTTCCATCAACTTTATTAATGCGTCCGGCTCGGCGATCATCCCGTCTATTCCGGGTTTGGTTCAGTTCGGGTCTAATGACGGTGGTAGAATCACGATTCGGGATAGCGTTGATGGCGACCTCCTGTTCAATGGCCATTGGGCTCCTGACGGCGCTAATTACGTCTTCGAGAACATTCTGTTTACAAATGACGGTTCAGGCGGCACTTGGGCTGGCGGCGGCGGCATGTTTTTCTACGCGGCTGAAGCAGAGAATATCAGCATTACCTTCAATAACTGCGAATTCACCACAAGTAGCACTTCCGTCTATTACGGCTCTACTTATGGCTCCACATTCAGTATTGACTGCAACGCTGCTGGCACGATGACGTTCAATGTGAGCGATTGTAAGTTCGTTAATAATACTAATCCTATATTCATCGCTGGCGGTAATGTCACCGTTGAGAACTGCCTGTTCCAGGATTGGTATGGCTGGGGCATCAATTGCGCCTTAGGCGCCTATAACCTTTTCTCTTCCACGGTGCATATCAATAACAACGCGTTCTATGCGACCAGGACTTCAACTTTTAGTGATATTGGGAATACGGCTGGTATCCTGTTCAATAGCTCCTATGAAGACAATATAGCGTACATTGACCATTGCGACTTTTATTGCAATGTGGCGAATGTGTTCATGTTAGGCGCAATTTATAGCGCCGGCAATTTCTCTGATATTGCCGTCACAAATTGCAATATCCAGCTTACGGGCTCGTCATTACTGGCGCCGCCAGCAGAAAACATCGAAGGCACACCGCCGACGATTACGTACGATTACTGCAATATGAATGGCGCGGCTACGGGCATTTGGGCCAGCGGCGGCCATAATCTGACGACCTTCGTCTCGCCTGATTATGCAGACCTACCCGCTGATTGGACCTACACGGAGCCAGCGCTCTTGACGGCCGATAGCGCAGGCGGGCCCATCGGCTCCATGCTCGGTGGAAGCGCCGGTGGCGACACCGTGCCGGATGTGTCGGGAATGACTGAAGAAGAAGCGACGACAGCCCTCGAAGACGCTGGCTATGTCGTGGAAGTGGAACAAGAATCCAGCGACACGGTTCCCGAAGGCGGCATCATTCGCACGGAACCTGCGGCGGGTGAAGCATTAGCGGCTGGTTCAACGGTCACGATCGTTGTTTCGAGCGGTGCGGTGTCGGATCTGCCCGTAGCGGGCCTGTTGGGCTTAGCATTGCTGGGCGCAAGCTGCATGGGTAGTGCAGTCGCCTTGATTCGCAAACGCAACGTAAAGTAAGCGAATATCTGGTTTGAATAGTTAAGTTTAGCCTAGTCCTATGCCTTGAGAAATGCTTGCTGGGGCGCGTAAAAAACGCCCCGGCAAGCAATCCTAGAGATCTTCACCGGTTATGCTGTTGGTGTGCGTATTGCTCAAAGCCCGTCTTGTTTTCCGCCCAGTGTGTTCGGAGATACGGATAGATGACCCGGCGCAACTTTATAAAATCGATAGGGCTGGCGTTGAGCGCGGCGCACTTGCATGGTTGCAGCAAGACCCTATCCGCCTTGGGCGAAAGGGCAGGATTGGCGGCAGGAACTAAAAAGCCGAATGTAGTTTTCATTCTGACGGATGACCAAGGGTACGGCGACCTTGCGTGTAACGGGAATCCATGGATAAAAACTCCGAATATGGATGCGCTTCGCGAACAAAGTGTGTGCATGACGAATTACCATGTATCTCCGTTATGTTCCCCGAGCCGCGCCTCGTTGATGACAGGACGGCATTGCAGGCATGTTGGAGTCCAAGGCACAAATAACTGCACTAATTTTATGTCAATAGATGTGCCTACAATGGCGGACCTGTTTGCGGCGGATGGGTATCGGACGGGATTATTTGGCAAGTGGCATCTCGGTGATCATTATCCATACCGCCCTCAGGATAGAGGCTTCCAAGAGGCCATTTATTTCGGGGATGGCGCGATCACCACGGTTGGAGACATTGATTGGCGAAATGATTATTTTGATGATGTGTATTCCCATAATGGCGTGAAGCAAAAATACGAAGGCTATTGCACGGATGTCTGGTTCCGCGAGGCCATGCGGTTTATTGAGGCCAACCAGCGCGAACCTTTTCTATGTTATTTATCCGTCAACGCGCCTCACGCGCCCTATCTTGTGGATGGGAAGTACAGCGAGCCTTATGAGAAATACGCGGAGCATATACTCGAACCTAAATTCTACGGGATGATTACAAACATAGATGAAAACTTAGGGAAGCTTATGGCGTTCTTGAGAGATTCCGATCTCGAGGAAAACACCATAGTGATCTTCATGACGGATAATGGCTCGGTGGGCAACTCCTTCACAATGGAAGATCCAGAAGATCCCGGTTATCGTCCCTTAGCGGGTGTCCCAAGTGCGGCTCCTCATCCAGCGGAATTGGCTCAAGGCTATAATGCGGGCATGCGCGGCCAAAAAGCTTCGCCTTATGATGGCGGCCACCGAGTGCCGTTTTTCGTGCGGTGGCCAAGTGGACATCTCGACGGCGGCCGACAAATGGGCCAGCTTTGTGCGCATATTGACGTCTTGCCGACGCTGATAGCTCTAGCAGGCATCAATCCCCCAGCGGATACCGTTTTTGATGGAGTGAGTTTGCAGGCGCTTCTGGAAGGAAATAGTGGCGCATACCCAGACCGGACGATCATCGAGTCGTTTTCCGGGGTGGCCATGACGCAGCAATGGCGGCTGGTCCATAACGACCGGCTGTATGATATGCAAGCGGATCCATCGCAATTGAATAATGTGGCCGCGCAATACCCGGATGTCGTGGCGAAACTGCAAGCGGAACTAGCGCAGTGTAAAAAGAAGGACGACCATACCCAGCGTAGAATGATTATTGGCGCGGACCAGGAGAACCCGATTACTTTGTGCCCGGAACAATGGCTCAGCGATGAATCGGAGAAAAAAAGCGCGCCTTTGTTTAGTAGAACTCTTGTGCTGAATGGCGAGTTGGTAAATGGCCACTTCCTGGTTGCTGCCGCATGCGATGGAATATACGATTTCTCCATAATGCGCTGGCCGGAAGAGTTGAATACGCCTATAACAGGCGCGCCGCCAAATGGCAACGCGCTTGCCATTACCGAGGCCCGCCTGAAGGTGAATGATCTCGATGTGCGCCAGGACATTCAGGATGGGATGCGCAGCGCGGATTTTTCGTTGCCCTTAAAGGCTGGCGGCCTAAAAATTGAGACATGGTTAATTCGGAATGATGGCTCATCTTCGGGTGCTTATTACCTTAGGATTAAGCGCCGTTAGTCAAAAAGGCATACTTTTTTCGATACTGCGTTGTCGCAGCTACAATAATGCTGATTCGCCAAAACGCTGTAACCGGCGTTAAGCGAGCTTTCCGTGCAGCATATAGCATGACTGCTTGATTGAAGAAACAGGAGATACGATGTTATGAAAAGTTATGCATTTGTGTCAGTGGATATTGGAGCGTCCACAGGCCGCATGCACTTTTGCAGATTGTCTGGTGAGCAAATCGAAGTAGAAGAGTTCTATAGATTTCCCACTAAGAATGCGACGATGCTTGGCCTTATGCAATGGGATACGGTCTTTATTTATAACGAACTGCTTGCCGGATTGGCGGAATGCTCCAGAAGATATAAATCCTTTTTGGACGGCCTAGCGATCACCACGTGGGGGGTCGATTTCGCCTTGCTTGGCCGCGACGGCATTATGCTGGGAAATCCGGTTCATTACCGCGATAAACGCACCGAAGGCGTTCCCGAGCTTACCTATCAGATTATCTCGAAGCGGGAGCTGTATAACCTCACGGGGGTGAACTTCAACCAATTCAATACTATTTTCCAGTTGCATGCCTTGAGTTTGGCAAAGTCGCCGCTATTGGAAGTCGCGGACTCGTTTCTGATGATGGGGGATCTGTTTCACTATCTCCTGAGCGGGCGGCAGTCCTGTGAGTACACCAATGCTTCCACCACCCAGCTTATCAATGCGGCGACTGGCACTTGGCACGATGAAATCATTGCACGATTAGGCCTGCCGCGCCACCTATTCAAAGAGATCACCCCGGCGGGAACGATACTGGGGACCTTGCTCCCCGCAGTGGCCAAAGAGACAGGGCTTGATCCAAGTACGCGGATCATTACACCCGCAACACATGACACGGCATCCGCTTTTGCTGGGGCTCCCATAACCGACGCCTCGATACCCTGGGCCTGCATTTCTTGCGGCACCTGGGCCATCATGGGCACGGAAATAAGCAAACCGCTCATAACGGATGATAGCTTCTATTTAGGATTTTCCAATGAAGCGGGCGCGGAAGGCAAGACAAACTTCTACAAGACTTTCATTGGGATGTGGATCCTGCAGGAGTGCCGCAGGATTTTCAGCAGGCAAGGAACTCGGGTTGACTATGATCAACTGACGGCGGAGGCGGAAGCCGCGGAACCCTTTGCCTCGATCATTGATGTGGATGATCCCCGCTTATATGCGCCGGAAGACATGACGCAGATCATCCGTGAAATATGCCAGGAGACCGGCCAGCACGCGCCGGATTCGCGCGGCGCATTCGTCCGGTGTGCGCTCGATAGCATGGCCCTGAAATGCCGCCAGACGTTGCGGGAAATGGACCAGGTGTTGAAGCGCAAGACGCAGGCCATTCATCTGGTGGGCGGCGCAGTGAAGAATAAGCTGTTGTGCCAGTTGATCGCCGATGCATGTGGGGTGAAGGTCCTTGCCGGCCCTGCTGAGACGGCTGTGCTGGGCAATGCCGCCATACAAGCCGCAACGGTTGGCGCGCTGGATTCGCTGGCGCAGGCGCGGCAGGTTATAGGGCATTCATCCCAGATACAGCGCTGCGACCCCATGCCGAACCCGATCTGGGATAAAATCGATATGAAGATGGCTAATCTATTTGATCATTCCCTCGCTGGAAGTGTTAAGGAGTAATAAGCGCGCATGAAGCTATCTCTTGCCATAGACAATTGTTTTGCGATGAAACGCTGGACTGATCCGAAGGATTGGATGGAGATTGTGAACGGCCTTGGCCTCCATTTCGTGGAGGCGAGCGCCGATAACGAAATCGATCCATTATATTCCACCGATGCATACCGGCAGTGGTGGCTAAACGAGGTGAAAGCAGCGTCGGATAAGTATAAGGTTCGCGTGCAGAATCTGTACTCCGGCCATGGAACATACTCGACACTTGGCTTGGCGCATACCGATCCTAGTGTGCGCCAGCACATCAAGGACAATTGGATCAAGGCGATGATACGATTCGCCTCTGAACTGGGCGCGGGCTTAGGTTTCTATACCCATGCCTTTTCGGAAAGCGTGCTTGACAACCCTATTTTTTATGCGGAAGCGTTTGGCAATTTGGTGGATGACCTTCAAGAGATCTCGGCCTACGCAAACACCCTAAAGCTGCCCTATCTAAGTGTGGAACAAATGTATTCACCTCACCAGGTTCCTTGGACGATAGAAGGAACCCTCGAGTTTCTACGAAAAATAAACGACGCCAAAAATGATTCCGGGATCTATATTACTCTTGATACCGGCCATCAGTCCGGACAGGCGCGCTTTGCCCATCCGTCAGAGGAAGCGGTGAAGTGTTTCATATCCGCCGCCAAGAAGGGCGATTATTATCCGATACATTTGGGAACCCGCCGGAATTACTCTTATTTTTGGGAGAAGGCGCACGAAGGCGCCGCCTTTGGAGAGTTGCTCGATGAATTCACGGAGCATGCTCAAAAGCGCCCCTATCTCTTTTGCGATATGAGGGATTCGAATCCGTATGCCTGGCTGGAAAACCTTGCTTGCTTTTCCCCTATTATTCATCTTCAGCAAACGAATGGGAAAGCCAGCAGCCACAAGGCGTTCACTGCCGCGAACAATGCGGACGGCATCATCTCGCCTGCGAAAGTCTTCAAAGCGATCCATAGTTCCTGCCAGCGGGAAGAGATGCATGAACTAAAAAAAGTGTCCCATGCCTATTTGACACTGGAGATTTTCCTGCCAACGGCATGTGACACGCGTGCAGCCCTCGATGAGATAGCCGAGTCGGTCCGCTTTTGGCGGCAATATATACCCGAAGACAACATGGAAATAGAGGAGATTATTGAACATTTTGATACGCTGTCTAAATCATGATGTGATATATGAGGCGGGTAAAACGCACATTTGCTTCGCCTGGCCAGCATAACTTTTTTTATGAAATGCAACCGGTGTTTCATATGGGATAATTTTCTTTGATGTGAAGTGTATTACATAAAGAACCATAAAATGGCTGTTATACATAATTACGGAGAAGATTCTATGAAAATGAGCGCTGTTATCTCCATGGCATGTGTGTGCGTATTGTCTATTTGGAATGCTCCAAGTTCAGCAGGCGAATCTCAGATCAAGCCTTTGGAGCCAGGCAAGTTTGGCCTGGCTCTCAGTGCGCCAGCCCAGCCGGGGAAATGGGTGGAGGCGCCTTTTCTTTCTGGATATGCCGAGTATCCCATCACCGTGGAAGGCTGGATAAAGCTTCGTAATGGGAATCAATGTGGTACGGTCATTTCGTCCTGCCTAAAGGAGTCTTTCAGCCACTGGGGCGTCATTTATGGGCCAGGAACTGGTGAGTTGTCACTGGCCAGTCCAGATGGTGAGCCGACAAAAGCCAATACGGTAGCCAATTTGGCTGATGATCAATGGCATTATGTTGCATTACTCATTGAAGAGAAAAGGCAGCAACTCTATGTGGATGGTACGCTGGCGTTGGATAAAGTGTCGCCCGTTGAGCCTAGCCTGCTTGAACTGCTGAAGGTGGAGAGCCCATCGAGCCCGGATAATTATGCCTTTGTGGGTAATGGCGCGAAACCGGCGGCGGTTTCTTCCGAGCTAGCTAAAGAAGAGGGGGAAATAGCGCATGTTGGGGCGAGTCTCAATGATGGCCAGTATGGCAATAATAGCGCCTGGATTCCCTCGGAAACGAAGGGATTTTTTCAAATTGATCTGGGAACAGACCGGACCATCAGCTTATTCACCTTGGGAAGAGATCGTGCGAAGCAGGTAACGGACAGGCAGACGGACTACATCCAAATAGAGACATCAATGGATGGCGCGAACTGGACGACCGTATTTAGCCAAGGCGGCATTACCCAGCTTGAGGGGTATGATATCCGCAAGACCATTGGCATTTTTGTACAGCCAGTGACGGCCCATTTTGTCAAGGTCACGGTCTCATCTCGGGAAGGAGAAGTGAGGCAGCCCTGTATTGACGAATTTGGGGTATTTGGCCCTCCGGCGCTCAAAGAGCCGGCCGCAAATCTTCCCGCTCTTATATTTGGGGATAATTCTTTGGTTGATCCCGGCCTAAAAGGCCCCTTATGTATTGGTGGATCTCCATACGATAAATTGGAAGGAAGATCGCCATTAGTAGATGAAATCCGTATCTCAAAAGGCATCCGCGATGTAAAAGCCAAACCCTCCACACCTTTCACCTGTGACGAGAACACCATCAGCCTCTGGCATTTCGATGCTTATGATGAGCAAACAGGGTTCATAGACGAATCGCCGATTGGAAACAGAGCGGTTATGACCCCGCCTTGCGCGGAACCCACACTGGCCTTGCGAAAAGGCATTGTCATTGACCGGAGGCAATGGAGTGGGACGGTTCCGCCGCCAGACGGGATGGAGATTACCGATAATGATATCGAAATAATCAAGTCGACGGGCGTGGACCACATCAAGCTGCTAATTACCCCGCACACATATATAACCGCCGATGGTATAAAGGCGGAGAATATGTGGTATATCGACGAGATAGTGAATCTGGTGGTTGGCAAGGGCCTGCCCGTGGTGGTATGCATCCATCCGGAACTGCCTTTCAAATATGTCTATCTTGCCAGCTCGTATGATTTCCAAAAAATGCTGAAATTTTACGAAGCATTCGCCGCATATATGGCGCAACGATGGACGCCCGAACAGCTTGCCTTCGAATTGATGACGGAGCCATTTGGAAATGCCTATGACTGGACGCCGCTCCAGTATCGCATGTGGGAAACCGTCCGCCGCCAAATGCCCAAGCACACTCTGATTCTGAGCGGGGACAGGGCCGGGCATATTTCCGGCATGCCCAACATCATACCGGTGAATGACTCAAATGTGATGTATATGTTTACTACTTATGACCCCACTATTTTCACATTTCAAGGTGGAGAGTATTGGGGAGATGTACTAAAGCCTTTGGCTGGCTTGCCCTATCCATCAACCCCGGAGAATGTCGAAGCGGTATTGCCAGAGATCCTTGCCAAAATCCCCGTGGAAAAACAGGATGCGGTCCGAAAAGCGACAATGGAATATGGCTATGAACGCTGGAACAAGGAACGGCTAGACGCACGGCTTAAACCGGTTTTGGACTGGAACGCTTCGTATGGCAATAACCTTCGGATATGGATCGGGGAATTCGGCGCGTTAGGAGCATGCCAGGGAGGCGTCAAAGAGGCTGATCGGTGGGCGTTCTTCCGCGATACGCGGGAAGTATTCGAAGCGCATAACATTGGATGGTCCTACTGGTCGTATAATGAAGTATTTACGATTATGAAACCGGAAGGCCGGGAGCCATTCGATCCGGCGGTTCCCGCGCAAGTCGATACCAATCTGATAGAGGCGCTTGGGCTCCCCGGCAGGCCCATTCAGGGATAGACTCCCGGTGGGGCATGCCCAGGATATTTCTTCTTGCAGATGCGCCCATGCGCCATTTTGCCGGGCGCCAGGATAAGGTTTAGTTACGGAGTATAGATACATAGACAGCGGCGGGGAGCGCCCCGCGTCTTCCCGCCGCCTGCCTGCTTCGCCATTGCCGTGAAGGATATCTTTCAAATTACGCGGGATGGGCGAGAATGCCCGGCTCATGATGGAAACGCTCTTCTTCGCGGGAATGACGAAGAGGAGCGCCTGGGCAAGTTGAGTATGTTGTGAAGGTAAGGTTTTTACTGTTTATTATTAAGGAGCGTTCACGTGACCTGCAAGTCCATATATACGCCCTTTTTTCTTCGGTGCGCCGCGTTTGTGTTGTTGCTATGCATGGGCGGGCTCGGTTTCGCGGAGGTCGTCGAGATTGATTTTTGGAACGGGTTCACCAGCCGTGACGGGAAATATCTGCAAGATATCGTGAACCAGTTCAACACGCTGCATGAGGGTGAAATCAAAGTCAACATGTGCGTCATGCCGTGGGCGGATTTTTACAGCAAACTGTCGTTGTCGCTCCGCAGTAAACGCGGCCCGGACGTAGGCCTGGTGCATTACAATTCCATTAATGCCGTGATCGAGCAGGGCATCGTGCTCGATATCATGCCCTGGCTCGATCAGTTTCCCATGGATGATTATTTCCCCATAGCGCGCGAGGTCAGTTTTCATGATGGCAAGCAATACGGCGTGCCGCTCGATTTTCATCCATTTGTCTTCTATTGGAACAAGGATCTTTTCGAGAAAGCGGGCCTCGATCCCGAACGCCCGCCGGAATCGCGCGCGGAGTTCCTCGAGTATTGCCAGAAGATCAAGGACGCTAATATCAAGGTCAACGGGGAATCCGTGCTGCCATGCATCATACCCACCGACTGGCCGCATTACTTGCTTTGGCAAAGCATATTTTTCAGTAATGGCGGCCACCTGTTTGACGCCAATTACAAGACCGTTCAATACGATTCCGAGGCGGGCATCGATGCGCTGCAATTCATGTATGACCTCATTTATAAATATGAATATTCGCCGAAAAACACCCGCGGCGTGGAAGCCATCGATCCGTTTAAGCGGGGGATGTCCGCTATGATGCTGGATGGCGTCTGGATGCTGGCCTCGTGCAAGGGGATGCCAAACCTGCGGTTTGGCGCAACCTCCATGATCAACCTGGGCACCAAGCGCCGCGCCATCATCACGGGTTCGCACACGATTACGGCATTCAAACAGCGCTGGCCAGATCCAAAACGTATCGAGGCCTCCATCATGTTCATGAAATACCTGAGCGACCTTAGTCTGGAACTATTGAATGCACATATGGTGCCCGCGCGCAAATCGCTGATCGATACCGATATTTTTAAGTCAGACCAGTACATGTCGTCGCTGGCGCGGGATATTGACTACTATGTGTTCCCTGACGCGAATTACCGGTACACCGAAGGGGTAACAGAATTGCAGCGCACCTTAAGCCTGGTTTTATTGAACAAGGAAACACCGGAGGAAGGCCTGAAAAAGGCAGCGGCCATAACCAATCGCGCGCTGGCGCAGGACCCGGATTAACCCATGAAACAACGTTTGACGCCTTATTTATACATTGCGCCGCACGTGGTGTTTTTTACGATGTTCATCATCGTGCCCTTATTTGGCGGCGTATACATCAGCATGCACCGCTGGTCGATTGAACACGGCCGCGAGGCGTTTGTCGGATTGAAATATTATACCCGGTTGTTCGACCCGGAGAACTTTTCACGGGGGATATATTTCTGGAAATCCCTGTGGGTGTCGTGCCAGTTCATCCTGTATTTCGTTCCGCCGCTGTTGATTATCAGCTTGCTGCTGGCGCTGCTGCTGCACCATTGCAAGAGCAAGGGCCTGCGCATGGTCGCGCAGTTCTGCATCCTCGCGCCGACCGCCGTGGCCGTGTCGGTCTCCGCGGTTATTTGGCGCTGGATGCTAGGTTACGAGGCGGGCGTCATCAACTATATGCTTCAGTTTTTCGGCATAGCCAAAATCCCCTGGATGGCCGATCTCCCCTGGGCGTGGTTCGCCATTATCTTGCCGACCCTCTGGATGGCCTGCGGCTGGAGCATGGTTTTGTTTCTGGTGGGATTGCAGACCATCCCGAAGCAACTGTACGAAGCCGTGCAGGTGGATGGGGCGAACAACCTGCAGCAGTTCTTCTACATCACACTGCCCGGCTTGCAGCCAATTACGATGTTTATCTTGATTACGCAGATTATCGGCGCGTTCAGCCTGTTCGCACAGCCGCAATTGCTGACTGCGGGCGGCCCCGGCTACGCCACGACGCCGATCATGTTGTATTTATACGGCGAAGCGTTCAACGGGGTGTATCCCCGCGTGGGGTCTTCAGTCGCCATGGCGCTCGTCGCGGGCATGGTGGTCTTTTCCCTTGTTTCCACTGTGTATCTCTTGATGGGAAAACGGAGGGATGCATAGAATGAAGGTGCGGAAAAACTTCGCCGAATGGCTGCGTGTTCTTGTGATTCTAGTGCTCTGCGTGGTGTTTCTGTTCCCGGTGTACTGGGTGGCTATCACCTCGTTTAAGCCCGAGGCGGAGACGGTCACATGGCCGCCGAAACTATTGCCGCAGCCGTTTACCCTGGATAACTACACCAACTTACTGAGCGACATGTCTGATACGCCCGTCCTGCTGTGGTTTCGCAACAGCCTGATCGCGGCGTCCTGCTATTCCGTGCTCTCCGTGACGATCAGCCTGCTTGCGGGCTACGCCGTGGCGCGCATGGAGTTCTGGGGCAAGAAGCTGTATGTGTCGCTGCTGCTGTTCGCCATGGCCGTTCCTGGCATTATCATGCTGTTTCCGTCATTCATCGTGGTGGATGCCCTGGGCTGGCTCGACACGTTCTATGCGATTATTCTGCCGCATCTAAGCGGCACGTTCGGGATTATCCTATTTGCCCAATTCTTGAAGAAGTTCCCCCGCGACCTGGAGGAAGCGGCATTCATTGACGGGGCTACGACTATGCAAGTGTTGTGCCACGTCATTTTTCCGCATGTGAAACCCATTGCATTGACCCTGCTGGTGCTGGGATTCATGGGGAATTGGAACGATTACTTCTGGCCGTTCATTGTTCTGTTCTCGCCAGACATGCGCACACTGCCCATAGGCATGGCGACCCTGCAAGGGCGCTATGAACAGTTCTATGGCACTATGACCGCTGGAGCAGCGATCATGGCGCTGCCTTCCATTCTATTGTTCGCGTGCATCATGAAGTATTACGTGCAGGCCATCAGCATGGCTGGGGCCATAAAAGAGTAACCAAATGGCTGCATAACAGCCGTTATTGGAATAGTGAGTATTGGGCATATCCCTTTCATGGGAGACACGGAGGAATTCAAGGATGGCGATTTTGGAGAAGGCCCCTAAAACAGGCCAAAACCTACCACAAGAAAAATCGGGCGGCGGACGCCACCAGATGAGCCTGCGGCTGCCTGCGTCGCGCTGGCAAGACGCGTTGCCGCTGGGCAACGGGCTGCACGCGGCGATGGTCTACGGCGGCATCACGCACGAAGCGATTCTGCTCAACCATACGCGGCTTTGGTGGGGAAGCACCGTCAAGCCCCTGATTGATTTATCAAAATACCTCCCTAAACTCCGGCAGATGCTGGCCGATGGACGCTATTGGGAAGCCGAGCACTATTTCCCCGATCTCCTCAAGAAAGCCGGCCAGGCATCGATTATTGATTCGTTCCGGCCAGGGCCAGATATCGTCGTCGACATGCCGACGCGGGGGGCTTTCAGCAACTATGAACGGCGGCTGGATTTCGCCAGTGGCGTAGCATCCGTGGCGTGGAGTGAAGGCCCGGTGGATTTTGTCCGCGACGTTTTCGTCTCGCAAACCGATGACATTGTCGTCCTGAACATTCGCGCATCGGAAGCAGGTTCTATTCGTGCGTCGCTGTCGTTGGCCCCGCATGACATGTTTGACCGGTTTACATTCATGGGCCATAACGCCGACGTGAACGTCCAGTTCAAGGCTTCCGTGGATGGCGAATGGCTGAAGCTTTCCGCGCAACGGCCGGACGGCAAGATGTTTGGAGCAATGGCGCGCGTGAGCACGCAAGGTGGACAGTGGCAGGCGCGGGATGGCCGGATTGAAATTCAAGATGCCGATGAAGTCCTCCTGGTGGCCCGGATGTTTGTGGATGGAGAGTCCGAGCGTCAAATGGCCAAATTGAAGGAAGACTTGGCTGCAATTCCTGCCGATTACGAAGCCTTGCTCCTGCAACATGCCACGAAGCATCGCGAAAAATTCGGCCGACTGGACCTGGATCTGCATGCGGCGTCCCATCAAGACGCGGTGAATGAACAAATCATGCTGGATAGTTATAATGGCGATGTGCCTACCGCATTAATCGAAAAACTATTCGATTTAGGCAGGTACATGCTGATCGCCAGTTCGCATCCCGATGGATTCCCCTCGAATATCCAAGGAATATGGAATGGCGACCACGAGCCGCCTTGGTTCAGCCCGCTATTCACCAATGAAAATCTAGAGATGACCTACTGGGCCTCGCTTCCTGGAAATATGCGCGAGACGGTGCTTCCGGTATTCAATCTCTATTTAAGCCGGATGGATGAATACCGCGAGAACGCCCAGAATTATTTCGGATGCCGGGGAATTTTGATTCCGATTTATCAATCCCCCTACGGTGGACTAAAGTGGGACACCCAGCCACATATCGTATATTGCACGTGCAGCAGCGGCTGGATTGCCCAAATCTTCTTTGACTACTGGCTTTTCACGGGAGATCGCGCGTTTCTGGCCGAAAAAGCCGTTCCGTTCATGAAGGAAGCGGCCTTGTTCTACGAGGACTTCTTGATCGAAGGGAAGGACGGGTATTACATCTTCTCGCCGTCCGTTTCACCGGAAAACTGCCCGAATGGCGATTTTGAAGGCGGCGGTAAAATCTCGGTGAGCCTGAATGCGACCATTGATTTCGCTGTCCTGAAAGAGCTGCTCACTAACCTTTGCGATGCATACCAAGAACTGGGTATCGATAGCGATGAAGTGCCGCGTTGGAAGGCAATGCTTGCTAAGATTCCTCCGTATGTGATCAATGAGGACGGCGCATTGAGCGAATGGATGTATCCGGATTTTAAAGATAATTATAAGCACCGGCATGAATCCCATCTGTATCCCTTCTTCCCGGGCATCGAGATTACGGAAGAGACGGATCCGGTTATGTACGAGGCTTGCCATGCCGCCGTCGAAAAACGGATGACGGTCGGACTGGGCGACCAGAGCGGATGGTCTTACACGCACATGTCCAACGTGCAGGCGCGGCTGGGAAAGGGCGACCGCGCGCTGGAAGCGCTGGAACTCATGAGCCGCACGTGCCTAGGAAATAACTTCTTGGCGTATCACAACGACTGGCGCAGACAAGGGCTCTCGGTCAACTGGCTGTATTCGGCCAAAGGCGCAGCGTATCAGGCCGATGCCAATTTCGGGTGGACGGCCGCCGTCCTCGAAATGCTGGCCTACTCCCGCCCGGGGATGATCAAGTTGTTGCCCGGATTGCCCTCGAAGTGGCGCACGGGGCGGGTCGATGGGCTTCTTTGCCGTGGACAGATCGAGCTCGGGATTGCCTGGGATCAAAATGAAGGGCGCATCGAGGCCAAAATTCTTTCGGCCAAAGACCAGGCCATTACGGTCAAGCTTCCTGGTGCGATCAAATCGCTGGATGCGAGTGAAGGCCAAGCAAGCGTCACCGTTTCACCGTTTGGTCCGGCGTATCGCCAGCTTACATTGAAAGCCGGAGAGCCGGTTAGCTTTATCGCTATTCTGGAAAAGGAATAAGGCGCATGAAGGCATCGCCACAACAGGCCAAGCCATCTAATCTTGCCCTTCCCCTTCATCAAGGGGTCACGCTGGACAGGCAGTATTGGACGGTTCCGGAAGAACCTAATTTCACGCGCGGCGATATCGCCGTTATTCGGGAGATGGGATTCGGATTCGCCAAGCTGATCATCAATCCAGCGCCTCATAAGGATGGCGATGAGCTTATGCATAATGCCATGCCCTATGTCGAGACCGTGGCCAATATGGTGCTCGATGAAGGCCTGCCAGTGGTGCTCTGCCTGCATCCAGAACCCGATTTCAAGAATATGTATCTGGGTGAGCCGGAGAAGTTCCCAGAATATTTAGCGTTCATGAAGGCATTCGCCCGCTTCATCGGCAAACGATGGCAGCCAGACCAGGTTGTTTTCCAACTTATGACCGAACCATTCGGCAATACGCGTGATTGGAATGAGTTGCAACCGCAAATCTGGTCTGCCGTGCGAAGCGAACTGCCCGAACATACGCTGGTGTTAAGTGGCGACCAGATAGCTACAATCGAGGGCCTGGAGAAAACCGTTCCCGTAGATGACCAGAATGTCTATTACGCCTTCGAGTTTTACGAGCCATTCCTTTTTACACTGCAAGGTTTCTTCAAGGAAAAATGGTGGCCGGCGCTGGCGGGTGTTCCGTACCCGTCCAGCCCGGCGATCATGGAAGACAAACTGCCCGCTATTCTGGAAAAACTCCCGGAAAACGAGCAGGAATGGAGGAATGAGCTGGAGGAACAGCTCCGGGCCTACGCTAATGAATGCTGGAATGCCCAGCGCCTGGCTGGGCGCGTGCAACGGGTGCGCGAGTGGAGCGAGCGCCATGGCGGAGGCCATCATCTCCTCTGTGGTGAATTCGGCGTATATGCGGGACAGGTTCCTTGCGAAGACCGGTATGCGTTTCTTCGCGACTCGAGGCTCGCTTTTGAACAGTATGGCGCGGACTGGGCGTATTGGTCATATAACGAGGCCTTTACTGTTCTAAAGCCTGAACGAACCCCTTGGCAGGAAGCCACTCCCGAACTGGTGGATCCCAACATCATACTAGCTTTAGGATTGGGCCATACCTAGATGGGTTGGGATGGGCGCTGGTTCTTTCAAGAAATTGGGAACGCAGCAGCCCGATAGCTTATGCTGCTCCCCAAAATATCAGCCTCTTGAAGGCCTTCGTACAAGCGCGAAGGGCCTGCAAGAGGCTGGTATTTTATTAATATGCGCTATATGAAAATGCTGGAATTCCTACTATTCGCCCCGCAGAAGATCCTTCGGCAACTCAGTGTTGCTTACGAGGAGGAGTTTACGGCTGGTGCAGGGGCCGTAAACCACGTGGGCTTTTCCGCTTTCCAATGCTTTGGGCATGAATTTAAGCATGTCTTTGTGGGTCAGGTAAAAGTAGGGCGCGCTGCCATTAAGCTTGGCGGCTACGGCATCCGCATTGGTTTCAAAGGGGATGTTCCGCTCCAGGTAAAAGGAAAAATACGGGTACGGGAAGGGCTGGGTCGAATGCAAGCGCGGGGTAGTTTCGAGCGTATAGCCATTGTCGATGAGCGACCGGCAAATGTCCGCCAGCGGTTTGGGGGTGTTTTCTTGGTTCAGCGAAAAATGGTAGCCGCGCCCCGTGATATACATGATAATCACCACGAGCGACAGGGCGCAGAGCCGGGCGAGGCGTTTTTGCGCGCCGGCCCGCCAGATAGCGGCCGCTCCAAAGGCGGCCAGCGCCAGCGTCCACATTTCCACCCATAGTAAGATGCTCTGTTCGGCCACGGTGTAGTAAATGGCGATTCCGATGACGAGCGCCGCCATCAGCGCCGTCATGGCGGGCAGCCAAATCCGCGCCCATGACGCCATCCAGCCCCTTAATTCGCCGGAGGCGATGCGGCTGATCAGAATGCCCGTGGACAGCGCAAGCAGAGACATGATCGGCAAGATGTATTCGCGCTCTTTGCCCGCGATGAGTGAGAACGCGCCCACCGTGAGCCAGCCGCCCAGCACGCCGAAGCGGTAGATGGGCGAGCCTTCGCGCCATTGCGTGCGTGAGGCGTGGAACGGCAGCAGCAATCCCCATGGGGCCATCATGGCCAGCAGATTGTACGCATAGAACAGGGGCGAACCGCCATTGATGCGTGAGGCTTCATAGGTGCGTTCGATGACTTCCGTGTGAAGCAGGCCGTCGATATACGCCCAGCCGCGCGCTCTCAGCAACGCCAAGCCCCACGGAGCCGCCGTGGCCAAGCCCGCCAGCGCCACTATCAACAATGCGCCCAGATTCGACAACCGGCGGCCTTTGGGGCCGTACCGAAACGCCAAATATAGCCATGAGGCCAGGTACAGGGCCAGCGCGATGCGGTGCCACGTGCGCGACGCCCATTGGGCCATATCTAGCCACGGAGTGACATCCAGTTTGGCTACGTATTGAAGATACATTAGGAGCATGACGATGGGCCATATCGCCAGATGGGGGATAAACGCGGCCAGCGTCCATTTTCCACCTGCGCGCAGCGCCTGCGAGGAATCTGGGCCTTCCACGATTTGAATGGCTATCCAGCAGGTGAACACCATGAGATATGGCGGCGGCCCCTTGAGCAGCGTCGCCGCGCCTATTGCGAGCCCGCCCGCCAGCGCAAGCCCCGCGCGCGCCCCCGCCGATTCCGCCCGGCATGCGCCGCGCATGGCCATGAGGCAGAGAAACACGGCCAGCGACAGGACCACATCGATTTCAGCCAAATGGGAGCGGTCGAGCAGGAATGGCGCTGTGAGCAGCGCCAGCGCCGCCCAGCGCGCTTCATGCTCACTCGTTTCCCGGCGGGCCAGCCAATACAGGCAGAGCACGAGCAACACGGTGCTGGCCGCCGAAGGAACGCGCGCGGCGAATTCCGATACGGAGCCGGTGGCTTTATAGACTCCCGCGATCATCCAATACAGCATGGGCGGCTTGGCCAGATAGTCCACGCCATTTATGGTGGGCACGATATACTGCCCCGAGCGGAGCATTTCTGCGGGAGGAGTGGTGCGCTGGCCTTCGTTCGCCGTGACGACATCCGAACGGCCCAGTTCAAAAAAAGCCGCGAAGAGAGCAATGGCTAAGAGCGTCCAGGTGAACGAAATGCGCGGAAACCTATTCATGAAGCCAGGCAATCCTTGCGGCGCTGCCCTCGAAGGGCGTTGAAGCCTTTTGGCGGGCTGCTCTAACAACCCAGAGCCAGGCATGCAGCCCGGCTCTGGGTTTAATTTTCATAGCGTTATTTGGACGTTTCTGTCCGTTTTACTTCCTTGAGGAAATTGCGCCCGTGCTCCGAACGCTTTTTCTCAGGGGCCGCCGGGCTGCTGGCTTTTTTGGCCTGCTTTTCATAGCTGGCGGGGGCTTCATTCAGGGCTTGAGGCTTTTCGCCATTCCACTCCGGCACCGGGATGGTGCGATCCAGCGCCTTCTGCGCCACGAAGATCCCCGTTGCGGATTTCCATGCCTGGTTGTTCATGAACGGCGCGGATTCGCTCGATAACGAGCCTGTAGCCGCCCCCATCGACACCGCCACGACCGTGGCGTCCGCCACATTGCGGAGCAGCGGGTCTTGTTCGATGACTTTATTCATTTTGCCGGTTTCTTTGTAGCCCGATTGCGGCGTGGTTTTCAGATTCGCGCCGCTCATGCCGGTCCAAATGCTCCGGTTCAATTCCACCGCGCCGACGCGCATGCCCCGGAAGGCGTACACGGAGCCTACAATGGGGAAATCGTTATTGCCGTTCACGAAGGCTTTGCCGGTCTGATAGAAAAACGATTGGAATCCGCGCAGAAACCACTTATACGGACGCAGCGCGGGCTCTTCCGGATTGCCCAAAGGCCCGGTATAACGCGGGATCAACGGCAAACGCCGCTCCTGGAATCAATACGCCCGCCAAGACAAGCAGCATCACAAACCTTCGAATATTCATATGCACCACCTTCCGATATCCTTCCGCATCACCAGCGTATCGAAGAGCGCAACTCTCCCCACCGCTCCATTTGATAGTTGATTCTAGCGTAATGCGCCGCACTTTTCCAACTTTACTGCCACAAAAATGCAAGAAAAAAAAGATGGTTATTTCTTCTGCGTCTCCTGTGCATTTTGAGGCCTAATTCCTGCCGAATGTATGGAAACATACATTGCCTAGCGCATGGCTCCTCAAATCTGGCATACTCGCCTCCATGAGCACATTCGCGGAAAAGGTAATCACGTTATTTGAACAGATTCATCCACTCGACCGGATTGCGCGGGCGGGATATGTGTTGCGCGGCGTAACCGAGCCGGAATCCGTGGCGGCGCACAGCCATTTCGTATCCGTATTGGCGCTGCTGTTCACCAATCAATACCCCGGGCAATTCGAGCAAGGCAAGACCCTTGCCATGGCTCTCGTGCATGATTTGCCGGAGGCCAAGCTGATGGATATCCCCATGCCCGCCGCGGACGCCCATTTGGCGGAGGTCAAAGGACAAGCGGAACAGGCGATTATCGAAGAGTTATTCGCGGAGTTTCCCCCCGTGTATGCCCAGGCGCATCGGGAATTACTCGAGGCCAGTACGCCGGAAGCACGTCTCGTGCGCGGACTCGATAAAGCGCAAATGATGTTAAAAATCCTCCTGTATCAAAGCGAAGGCCGGGGCCGCCTGGATGCCTTCTGGCTCAATCCGAAAAATTTCCGTGATTACGAGATTCAGCCGGTTTCAGAACTCTTCGATGCCATTTGCGCGCGGGCGGGCAAGCCGCGCCCTCGCTGATGTGGTTACAGAAACCACGGTGCGGCATGGCTGCAGCAGATTTTTTTACTACAAATGGACGCGAATGCGCACGAATATATCCTCTAAAATGTGTTCTACAACTCCCGTAGCATGGGCGTCTCGCCCATGTTTCGTGGTCCAAAAATCCGGCTCTTTGATTGCGGATATGCCGCGCTTTGAACCTTTGTATTCTTTGCGGCTTTGCGTGAAATATATGAGCAAGGATGGCGCGCTGCACTATCAACAGGAATCTCATTCGATTTATACGTACGCAAAGCCGCCTAGAACGTAAAGACAAACGAGAATAAACAGCGTTATGCCGTTCCATTGGGTGGTGGGCAACCTCACGCCAGTGGTTATAAAATCTTCGAATACACTGCGGAAGCTGGCATATAGTAGTGCGAATGCATCATTCCAAAAGGATGGAGCCTATTTCGCAAAGGAATCATGTATTTGATTGTGCTGTTATTGCATGTCATATTTGTTAATTTGCGCGGATATCGAAGGTTTGACACGCCTGGGCCCCTGGGCAGATACTGAAACCGCGCATACTGCGCAAGGAGAGGCGGAAGGCAAATGACGGATTTCACGCGGCTGAAAATGGGATTCTCGGTGGCCTTGCTGGCCGCTTTATTCATGATTCGCCCGCTGCTCGATCAGGTGGCGGAGAATTATTTCGTGTTTCTAGGATACAAGGTCTACTTACAATATCTCTATTATCTATTCGCGGGATGCCTGAGTTTATCCGCCTATTTTTTCGCCCTTGAATTATTATCCGGCAAATCCGCGGCCCCCTTTGCGCAGCGCGCGGGAAATACAACCTATGCTTTGGCCATCCTTATGCCGCCCGCATTCACGATGGTCTATATTATTGCTTTGATTGGCAATACGCTCGGCAATCCCCGTTCAGCGTTCATTGTGGACGTCGTGCTGACCGTGGTGCTGCTATTCATTGTTATGGCGGTAATGTTGTCTTTGCGCCGCGCCATCAGCGATCGCGACCGTTCGTTCTCCATCAGCAAACTGGGCGACGAGGAAACGGCCAATCTGGCCAAGGCCAGCGGCCTCCTCGAAGCAGGCCTCTACGACCTCGTGGTGATTCAAGCATTTCAGACACTGGAAACATCGTTGCGCCGCCTGCTGCTGGCCCGTGGCGTTTATCCGCGCCGGAATAGTGTGAAAGACTTGGTTATTACCGCACAGGGCCAAAACCTGGTGAGTGACGAAGTGAGCCGCTGCATCCACGATGTGCGGGTGCTGCGCAACGAAGTCGTCCATGAAGGCAAATCGGTCAACCGCGATACGGCGGAAATCGTGATTGATGAAACGCGTAAAGTCATTACCCGTTTTGGCATGCTTTTATCCGAGGAAATAGCGGAGGATGATTCCGATTCCGCGGCGTGATGGCCGGGATATAGATCGCCGCAATGAATATTATCGCTTTCTTCTAGGTTACCACAATAGAAGGAGCTTTGGTGGCGATATGAGTCTTCCAGATATATTCTTTCATGAACTGCTTGATAGCCTCCACGACGGGCTCTATTTTGTGGACTGCGACCGGCGCATCCTGTTCTGGAACAAAGGTGCGGAAGAGCTGACGGGGTACACAAAGGAGGAGACGGAGGGCGTCTGTTGTCCAGAATCCAATCTCATGCATGTGAATGAACGTGGTGAAGCCCTCTGCATGAGCGAATGCCCCCTCATGAAGGCGGTGCGTGATGGCAAGCCCTCAGAAAATGAGGTGTATCTGCGCCATAAGGAAGGCCATCGCGTGCCGGTGTTGGTTCGTTGCACCCCCATTTTTGATGAATCGGGCGAGGTGAAAGGAGCGGCCGAGATATTTTTCGACGTGTCACAACAGCAAGCAGAACGCCAGCGCCTCGTGGAGCTGGCCATGCTCTGCCCCTTGACGGGCGTCGGCAACCGGCGCTTTACGGCCATCACGCTTGATGAACATATGGAGGAATTAGAGCGCTACGGCTGGCCGTTCGCGGTGTTGTTCATCGATATCGACCATTTCAAAGTGATCAACGATCAGTATGGCCATGAGATAGGCGATAATGTGCTCGTCATGGTGGCCAACACCCTGGTGAACAGTCTGCGCCCGTTTGACTTCCTGGGCCGGTGGGGCGGGGAGGAATTCGTGGCGATTTTGAGCAATGTGGAATGCGAACAGGCTCGAGAAGTGGCAGAACGCTGCCGGGTCTTGATCGAGAATTCGTATATCAAGCATGGCGAATCCACTATCCGTGTAACGCTCTCCATTGGCGTAACTACGGTGCATACAGGCGAAACCGCGGGCGAAGTTATCGCCCGCGCGGATCACCTGATGTATCTGAGCAAATCCCATGGGCGTAATTGCGTCAGCATCGAGGATGCCAGCTCAAGAGTGTAGTTATTCTTCCAGCGCCAGAGATCGCACTTCCGCACTAGGGAATGGCGGGAACGGCTGTGTGGGAAGCGTTTGATACCAATATGCCGTCGAGCAGACATCGTCCACCCGTTCGAACAAGCCCCCGCGATTAGGCACTTTTTTATATTCACCACGCGCCATATAGGGTGCAAGCGGTTCACCTGGTGCAGGATCTTTATCGCCGCCGCCATCCCAGCCCAGTTGCTGGATAGTCACTTTGATGTCCTGTGAGAAGTAAACCGGGTCAGGCCCATGGAATCGGTAGAAGGAGATATATTTCCCGTAGGGGAACAAAGAGCCTGCGTAACGGTATTGCCATACGCCAAGCCCCCAGGCGGAGAGGAGATAATCCTCTGTTCCCGTGCCGCAGATGGTGGGGTAATCGGTATCGCCATCAATATACATCTTTACTTCGCCTTCCCCCCACCAGACATTCGCACCCAAGAAACGGTCCACAATGCCGATATTAACGCCCATGTAGCGGCCTTTGCCTTTCACCTCATCCAGTATCACATAGTCCTGGCCTAGTGTAGTGTTAGATGTGCGGCGGAATTGGGCATGAAAATAGGGGGTGCCGCCATCAACGGTGTCACCAGCCGTATAATCGATCTGGAAGAATACCGAACCGGCGTCTTCGCCGGATTCATTGGCGATAGTAAGGCGCGCTTGTTGCGCAAAGGGCATAGGGAAGAAACAATTGAAGCCTCGGCCCTCAGGAACGCATATATAAGCGGATTCATAAGCAACAGTACGGCCATGAGGCATGCCGAAAAAATCGCCAATGGGCGCTTCCACGGAAGGTGTTTTCTGGCCGTCCCAGTAAAAACGTAAAATCAGATTGCGCAGCATTCGTGGGGTCACGTTTTTCCACGGTGATCCAGATATGGCGGATGCAGCCAGGCCCTTCAATCTCCGCCAAAGTGAATGTTTCATCTTTGGCTAGGTTCGGAATAGAGGGCATGCCTTTGCGCCCGCCTTTGGCCTGGCCGCCTTGGCCTTTGGCCCCTGTTGGATTCTCCATTGTGATCGCCCTGCTTTGTAGTTGCGTGTCACACAATGGCGTCCCATCGATTTGTATCATCGCTGTTTTCCTCAGTTCATTTTCATGTTTCATCGCGGTAGAGCATCCCAGTGCAAGTAGGCAAAGAAACGCTATCGTTATGCTTCTCATAGGTTTTGTGTACACCATTATTCTCCCTTCCGTAGCAACGGTTTGTGAATCCCAGAAAGTGATAAAAACGGTCATTTATATCGCTTATCATAAAACGTGATCGATAACGTGTTCAAGAGAATACGTAGGGAATGGGAGGGCCTCCTTTTATTTAGCATGGCGTTCATCAGCTTTACTTTTACCTCGATATGGTATTCAATAAACAGATGCAAGATTGAGATACCGGTTATATGCCACCCTAATAGGCATTGAAAGGACTGTTCCCCATGGAATTCAGCGCAGCCCGATATGACAACATGACATACCGCCGGTGCGGGCGTAGCGGGCTTTTGCTGCCCGCCATATCGCTCGGCATGTGGCACAATTTCGGGACAAGGGCCGATCACGAGAATTGCCGGGCCATGATGCGGACCGCTTTCGAGCTTGGCGTCACCCATTTCGATCTTGCCAATAACTATGGCCCAGAGCCCGGAAGCGCCGAGGAACGCGCAGGCCGCATTTTACGTGAGGATTTCGCAGGTTACCGGGACGAATTGATCATTTCGACCAAGGCCGGTTATCGCATGTGGCCAGGCCCATATGGCGACTGGGGGAGCAAGAAATACCTGGTGGCGAGCCTTGAGCAATCGCTTAAACGCATGGGCTTGGAATATGTGGATATTTTCTACTCGCACCGGCCCGATCCGAACACCCCCCTGGAAGAAACGCTAGGCGCTCTCGACCAGATCGTGCGGCAGGGCAAGGCGTTGTATGCGGGCATATCGAGTTATGTGGGGCCATTTTTTGTCCAGGCGGCTGAACTGGTGAAGTCTAGGGGCTGGACGCCCATCACGATTAACCAGCCGCGATACAATATGCTCGCCCGGGGCATCGAGCGCGATCTGCTTCCTTATCTCGATACCTACGGCGTTGGCTGCATACCTTTCTGCCCGCTGGCGCAGGGATTGCTCACATCCAAATATCTCAATCCCGCTAATCCAATCCCCGCAGATTCCCGGGCGGCGGATCCCGATGGATATCTGCAAGCGACCGCCGTGACTCCGGAAACAGTCGAAAAAGTGCGCAAGTTGTCGAAGCTGGCCGATGCACGGGGACAGACAATGGCCCAGTTCGCCATCGCTTGGCTCCTGCGCCACAAGAACATCACCAGCGCCCTCATTGGCGCGCGCACGCCGCAGCAAATCATCGATTGCGTGGGCGCCCTTGGCAACTTGCACTTCTCCCCAGAAGAATTGGCCCAGATTGACGCCATCTGCCCGCTTGGGTAAGTGCGCGGAAAGGAATCGCACCATGGTGGTTGGATTGGCTCACGTTTGCTTCACTTCAAAAGACCTCGATGCGTCCATCGCGTTTTATTGCGGCGCGCTGGGGCTTTCACAAGCCTTCGAGTTTCTAAACGACGAAGGAAAACGCTTCGGCGTCTATATCGCCGCGGGCGGCCGCAACTTCATCGAGCTGTTCGAGGGTCAATATGAGGAGGCGGCAGACGCCAATTCCTTCCGGCATATCTGCTTGGAAGTGGACGACTTGCCTGGCATCGTCGCGCGGTTGCGCGAACACGGCGTGGAAGTCTCCGAACCGTTCTTTGCACTTGATCAAACATGGCAGGCTTGGCTTGCGGATCCGGATGGCAATCGTATCGAATTGCACGCGTATACATCTAAGAGCTGGCAAGCGCCTTTCCTCGAAACTAAATAAGGATGTAAGCAGTTTCTATTCTACGGTTTTTTTGTGATAATTAAGATGATCTATAGGCAACACGAGGGGCGTTTTTTCCTAATATTTTCACGGTAAGGCATAAATATCACCAGCCACTTGACAGGGAGTTCCTATCCCGGGTAATCTCTTTACAAGAAAACACTTTTGGGGGCGCGTATCGCCCGGGTTGTATCCATCCACCAATCAAGGAGAATACAGATGAAACACATCGCCCGCATTTCCCAGTCACGGCCTGCAAAAGCCAGCGAAATCCAAGACATTTTCTGCAAGATGAGCCAAGTGATTTATGATGTTTTTGGCGCTACCGGCGGTTCGCTGCCTATCCTGAGCTATATCGTCGAAAAATGTGATCTTCCGACCACATAATCGGCAGCGTTTAGGGTATAATATACTGTAGATGCGTCTTCCGGAGGAGGGGGCCATGCCGATTCGCAGTGCGAAAGGCGATTCCGGAAGGCTGCGTGCCGGACCGTGTGCCTGAAGAAGAGGTGCGCTCTACGGAATGCGTAGGTAATTCTTGACAAAATCCTCTTTCTTCTTCATAATTAGTAAGGATGACGAGCGGATAACTCCAACCAGCAGGTCCGGTATGTGGTCTTACACACATGGCGGCGAGGGGTGATCATGCATACAAAACCAGTACGACTGCTCTTGAGTGTGGGGCTCCTCACGGGCGTTCTAGCCTTCACGACAGGTTGCCCCAATTCCACGCCTGTTTTTATCACGGACGCAGCGCTTGAAAAAGCGGTTCGCGCCGAATTGCACCACCCGCTTGGAGGGCTGACGCAAGCGGATTTGCTCGAACTGCGCACTCTTGATGCGCGCAGTAAGGAGATCCAAAGCCTCAGCGGGCTGGAATACGCCGTCAATTTAACGTGGCTGGACTTAGATACCAATTCGGTCACCAATCTGACGCCGTTGTCCAATCTCGTCAACATCACCTATCTCAATATGGACAGCAATCAGATTACCGATATCACGCCGTTAGCGGGGTTGCGCAATTTGAATAGCCTGTCTTTGTTTAACAACCAGATCGCGGACATCCAGGCCTTGGTGGCGAATGCTGCGAATGGCGGCTTGGGGGCGGGCGATAGTGTGATTCTGGATGCAACTACGCTGAGCGAACATGCGCTTACGGTGGATGTACCCGAACTCGAACTGCTGGGCGTCGTTGTTACCCTGGTGGAAGAAAGCAGCTAGGGATTCGCGCTTCGTCGGTGAGCGGGGGGAGCCGGGGCGCGCGGGCGTATCCGTGCTGGCGAGGTTTTTACCCCATGCGGAAGCATGATGGGGGCGAGGGCTCTTTAATGAAACTCCATGCGCGTCGAATCCATTGGGTGTTGCTGATTATGGGGTGCCTGGGTGCGGCGATGGCGGGCTGCCCCACCACCGTTACGACTCCATTAAGCGTCCAGCCCATTGTTATCAATTTTGGGTCGGAATCCGCTAAGCAATCCATTTCCATTTACAACGGCGCATCCGTAGCGCAATCGTGGTCGATTGAGGAAAACGTGCCCTGGCTGACGCCCAGTCAAACCAGCGGCACTACCGGCAGCATTGAAACCAGCCGCGTCTATCTCAATGCCGACCGCACCGGGCTTACTCCGGGTTCCTATACTGGCACGGTGAACGTCGTGACGCCTTCGGGAACCCAGCCAGTGGCCGTGGCGCTGACGGCCTTGGGCTCGCCCGTCATTGATGTATCACCAACCGTGGTTAATATCATTGCCGCGCAGGAAACCGGCCAGTTCACCATCTCGAATGATGGTGATGGCATTCTTACTTGGAGCATCGGATTTTACGACGTAGATGACACCACGACAGCCGTGTCGTTGCCGGACGCGATTACCTTCTCGAGTGTGGGGGCCACGCTGTTGCAGGGTGAGGCCAGCACGGTCACGATTACCGTAGATCGTTCCGCGCTCGACGAAGGGACGTATAGTTTCATTGCGCGGGTGTCCTCCATTCTTGGTGACACGGATGTGCGTGTGAACATCGTCCAAGGCGATGCGCCGGCCATCGGCGTGGATGTGACCACGTTGGATTTTGGAACGGATAAAACCGTCTTGGAATTTAATGTCTATAATGCCGGGCCATCGGGCACGACGCTCGATTTCACCGTTTCGAGCGATCTCCAATATACGACGGAAAGTCCAGATTTGATCTCGTTTGATCCCGCAAGCGGCTCGAGCCAGGGCACGAACAATTTAGAAACGTATGTGGACCCTGTGACCATCTCCGTAGTGGTCTTTCGGGATCAGATGACCGGTGCGACGGATGGCGGCACTATCACCATCAGCGCGGATGGGCTTGATCCTGTCAATATTCTGGTGAATGTCGAGGCGGCCCCGCTGAGTTTCGAGGGGGCCATCAACCGGTCGCGCCCGCCTTTCATCATGCGTTTTGTATTTCTCATGCGCGACCAATTGGGCAATGCCATCGATACACTCGATGAGACGATATTTAATGGGCTCAAAGATGCCTTCACGGTGTATGAAGATGAAAAACTCATCGACACCACCGAGACGAACGTGTTTGTCACCAGCGCCCAAGACTTGCGCTATAGCATCGCGTTGATGCTCGATTATACCGGCAGCATGTATGAGGCCATGAAAGAGTTCAATCCTGACAGTTCCGATGCGTTGCAGGAATTGTACGCGGGCGGCTCGACGAATCCGGACGACGGGCTTGTGGCGGGATTTTTGGACAGCGTGCCTGATGCGTACAGTACGGCGCTGATGGAATACCATGAACGCCAGCAACAAGATCGCTTGATTCATGGTTTCGCTTCGGGTACGGCTGGAAGAGACAGCATCAAGGCGGCCATGGATGAGCTCTACGTGCCTGCGGCCGAGCATGGCGCTTCGGAAGTGTTTGATGCGATTGTCGATGCCTGCGAGCGTATTGACGCGCGGGATGCCGGTTTCTTGGCGCTCAATGACGCCGATGTGCGCGCCCTTATTTTTATTACGGATGGCCGCGACACCTCCTCGATCAACTCGAAAGAGGACACCATAGACCTCGCCACCGAATTGCGCGTCCGCCTATATCCCATCGGATTCGGAAGCAATGTCAACAGTGCGGTGCTCCAGGAATTAGCCACCGAGACGGGCGGCCATTATTATGCCGCGCCTGATTTGGCTACATTGCAGAGCTTGCTGGTGGGCGATACGGGCGGAGATGGCGGCTTAATCATCACGGAGCTTAAGCGCCAGCTTGTACTGACTTACAACACGCTGTTCCAGGAAGGCTCGCATACGTATTTGATTAACGCGAGCTATGGCGGCGCGGAAGGCTCCTTCCAGAAAGACGCGGTGTTCGCCACGGGCGGCGATGTGCGTGCGGGCCAAATCAGCTTGTGGACCGACGGCATCTTCAAGCCTGAAGGCGAGGACCGGGGCCGGGCCGAAATCTATGTCCGTACGGATTATGTGCCTCGCAACATCACCCAGTTCCGTTTCCGCATTTACGACGAGACTGGCGCGGCCCGCACGACGAAAATCGAGCGGATTTCCGGTGGGCTGATTGATGATGCAAACTGGCATCAATTCCCGGATGTCGAAACGACGAATCCCATACCCGGCAGCAGTGTGCTCTACTTCCTGACGGAGGAGAATAACCCGCTTCAGTTCTCGACCTTCGGCAGCCTGCTCAAGATTACCATTGATGGGTATCCGTTGCCGGGCGATGCCGATTATGTCGCGGATGCCCAGTTTAGCCTGCTGTTCCGCGTGGATAACCGGCTGTATATCAATCCGCCGTACACGAAGTTCTTCCAATACCCGGACGAACTGAAAGTGACCTACCAGCCTGCGCATGCCTCCGAGCAGCCCTTGAGCATCAGCTCTGGATTTGATCCCGATGCAACCGGCGCTTGGAATAGCGATGGCGATGGGGCCGATGATTTCGATGATCGGCGTCCGGATGACTCGAAACAAGAATAGGAAACCATGAGGAAATGCCAATGCCGCACATGTCCGACACACCGAGATATGCGCCGTGTAATGCGAAGCGGCGCATCGGGACCGGGACACTGACAGGGGCGCTGCTCCTGGTGCTCGTGGCTGTAGGGGGCTGCCCCACGAGTACGCCGTTGCTGCAAGTTTCTCCGCTTGCGCTGGATTTCGGCACGCAAGCCGCTACAAAATCCGTGGTGCTGTCCAATATGGGCAACGGCCAGCTCAACTGGTCCGTCAGCGGGCTCCCGGCGTGGCTATCCGCATCTCCCAGCCAAGGCACGCTGGATGTGGGCACGCAGATCCTTACACTCAATGCGGATCGGAATTTGATTCCCGCTGGAACCACTTCCGAGGAATTTACCGTGGTGTCAAACGGCGGCACGCAGACCGTGGCGGCCAGCATCACCGCACCATTGCCTGCTGCGCTGTCCGTAGACACTTCCTTAATTGATCTAGGCACGGAAGCGGTATCTGGCAGTTTTAACGTCCAGAATGGGGGTGGTTCCACGCTGGCCTGGACCTTGGCTGTCCCTGCAGACGCCACATGGCTGAGCAGCGTGCTGCCCAAATCGGGCAGCATCGAACCGGGCTCCAAAACCAAGGTGACGGTGACGGCCAGCCGCACCGGCTTATCCGCGGGCTTCTATACCGCGGATCTTGTCATCACATCTGGAACGCAGCAAGCCACGGTGCGCGTCACGCTTACCGTGCCCGGCGCATCACCGGTGCTGTCGGTTTCGCCCACGGCTCTAGATGCGGGCGTATTGGGCGGTTCTGTATCATTCAAAGTGAAAAACGCGGGGCTGGCGGCCTTGGATTGGTCCATTGGAACCGTGTCCTATTCACCAAACGTGGAACCATGGCTCACATTGAATCCCTCATCCGCGCCGGGCGCGCTGGCCGCTGGGGCCGAACAAGCCATTCAAGCCACTATTACGCGTGGAGGCCTCGCGGATGGCGAATACCGGGCCACCGTGCCTATTCAGCAGTGGACGAGTGGCGCTGTCTCGCAAACCATCAATGTCACTATTGATATGGAGGTGGCGGGGCCACGGCTGGTGGTGGCTCCCACGGCGCTGCATTTTGGCGCGTATGTGAACCGCAAAGCGGTAAGTGTATCGAATGGCGGCGATGGCCAGGTGAATTGGACCGCCCAGGCCGTGGGAAGCCCGGCATGGCTCAGTTTCACGCCGCAAAGCGGAACTGTGGCATCGGAGGCTCAAGGCGTATTCGTGGATGTCACCCGGACGCTCACGCCAGGAGATTACAGCGCTTATATCCAGTTTAACGCGACGGATGGGAATGGCGCAGTGCTGAATCAAGTGCTGGTCCAAGTGACCATGACCATTCCCGAGAATCCTATTCTGGTCGTGAACGCGACGGAAAATGACACCACCAATGATGTGTACAAATTAGTTCTGGGCCAAACAGCTACTTCGGCGACATTTACCATCGGCAATGACGCCACCGCCAATGGCGATTTGACCTGGAGCATTAATACCACCGATATGCCGGATTGGCTCGTGGGATTCCAGCCCAATTCATCGATCACGCCGCTTTCGCCGGGAACGCAGAGCGCCGTCGAAGTGACGGTGACTCGAAAAGGCCTGAGTGCGGGCACGTATCCATACGAGACGACGCTCCAATCCTCCGACCGCACGGTGACGCTGAAAATAGAGATACAAGTGCCTGCCCGTGAGAGTATCGCGACCAATCCGGACGAGGAACTGATTATCAAGTCCACGGATTTGATCAGTAGTTTTCAAGTGGCCAATGATGGCGATTATGGAACGCTGCTGCGTTTCCTGGCCACTAAGCCCGACTCGAATAAATGGCTGTTCTTCAGCCCGAACCGTGGCGAGAGCATTGGCAAATCGGAACCGCTGGACTGGCAAGAAGTGAGCGTGGCCGTGGACCGGTATGCATTGCGCGGCCTCGGGACGCAAGACACCGTTACCGTGTATGCGGAAACCGCCGCTCTCGAGATCAATCCTGAAATCGAGGAACAATCCTTTAGTGTTTCCGTCGAAGTGTCGCCGCTGGCTTTCGAGGGCCCTGCGGCGCATCTGCGCGTGCCGTCGCAAGTACGCTTCCCGTTTGTCATGCGCAATATCCGCGATGAAGGTTTCTATCTAGATCCATTAGCGCTCAATCCACTAGATGACGATAGTTCGTTCACCATTATTGAAGATGATGTGCCGCTGATTGAAACAGAGACCAATCAATTCGTCATAGACGGCAGCAAATTGCGGGTTAATATCGTCATCCTGCTCGATTATAGCGCCAGTATGGTGGCTGCTGCGGAGCAAGTGTTTGGAGCGGATGGCGATCCGCTGCAACGCTTATATGAACGGCTCGTGGCGGAATTTCTACGTGAAACCCCGGCAGGAAATGTGTCATCTTCGCCCGGATTCATGCCATTGTCCTACCGCTTTGCTCTCATGGAATACCATGATCGCAGCCAGGAAGCGCGGCTATTGCAGGACTTCACGGAAGACCGGCAATTGGTTCTAGATGCGCTGTCGGAAGTGAGCATTCAAGAGCATGGCGCGACACCGCTTGTGCCTGCGCTGTACCGGGCGGAAGAAGTGTTAGTGGAGGAAGATTATCCGCTGACGCCGTTCGATAATGCCGATGTGAAAGCGGTCTTCTTGATTTCGGATGGCCAATTGACCACACCACCCGGTAATCTGGAGTTACTCATTACTTCGCTGCAATCGTCTGGCGTCAACCTATACGCGGTAGGCTGGGGCGATGGGGTGAATAGCGAGCCTATGGCGCGCATCGCCGCGAACACGGGCGGCCATTACTACCCCGCGCAAGGCGATGCGGGCACGGTGGCCAGTGAATCCGTTTTAGTTAATGCCGCATATGATGGCTCGACGCAGCCGGAACCTATTCTTCCCGACAATATCATGAAATATAACGCCGAAGAAGACAGGCTAGGCCTGCCGCTTCCGGGCAAAATTCAGCTTGCACGGCAGGATCTATCTAAATACATGGCGCTGTGTTACGTATCGCTCAGCGAGGATGTTGGCGTGCCGGTGCGTGTGAACGCGGCTATCGATCCAGATCGGACGGATGCGGATGATCGCTTGCTTCCCGGCTCTTTCGATACGCAGGTGATCGATTTCGAGAGCGCAATAGGTGATGTGCGTGTCGGGCAAATCTCGATGCGTTCTTCCGGCATCCAAAACGGAGCTGCTAAGGTCATTATCCGCTGTGATAACACCCCGCGTGAGATTTCCAAGTTCCGCTTTGTCATCAATAGTGCCGTGGCGCTGGCCAATCCGGCGTCTGATATCCAGTTGGTTCCCGCCGATGCGGGCGGCATCACAAGTGATTGGGGCATAACAGTCACGACGCTGAGCAAATACCGGTATCAAATCGACTTAACAGCCCCGCTCGTGAATGGCGAGCCTGCCACTCTTCGATATGGCGAGTTTGGTGATCTCGTCCAGTTTATGCTTTCGCCTCCGGCGGGCATGACACGGTTCATGGAACAGCTTACGGTGGATGATTCCATCTACCTCGATTTGGATGATGATGGCGCACCGGATGACCCGCTGCCGCTTGATCCGAAGACCTTTGTGTATGCCGACACCTTGTATGTCACCCTGGCTGGGGCCGTGGCTCCCGCGCTTCCGCTGGTGATGACTGATGAGACGGTCATCGATTATGGCTCGAGCATGGAGGATGCCATTCTAGCGTTCACAAATTCTGGCGTGGGAATTGTTGGCGGCGCCAAAACGGTAACCATTACTGTCCGTTCGAAGCCTGATTACATCACCTTCTACGATTCAGTGACTGGCGCTGATATCGCGGAGCCTGAGCTCACGTTGGACGATCAGGAAACCCAAGGCTCACTTGGAGTCCGATTCGACCGCTCTATTAATCCGGGAGAGTATTATGGGTTGATTTACTTCGATTACGTTTCCGGAGAGGTGGATATCACTGGAACCGCGATGGTGGGCGTCCGAGGCAAAGTGAGCGGTCCCGTGTTGAATGTCAATGCCGTGGAATTCGACATGGGCGCAGCTACGGTAAACCAGGATCTCGTATTGACCAACGTGGGGCAGAGCACATTGTCCTATCTGGTCCAGCCCACGGGAGGCGGAGTGCTGCCCTCGTGGTTGACACTCACATTGGATCCTGCCCGCTCATCGAGCACCATAGCGTATCTCATCATCGGCATTAACCGGCGGGATCTCCCCGTGGGAGACTATCAACAATCTCTCACTATATTGACGAACGGCGGTGACGCAACCGTGACCATCTATATGCAAGTGGATGGTTCCGCGATTATATTGGCCAGCCCGGCGTCTCTTGATTTCGGAACTACAATAGATACCTTGGATTACACCATCTCGAACGTGGGCCAAGGGGATTTGAATTGGTCCATCTCGACAGCCGACGGCAGCCCGCTGGCGGCATGGATTACCTCCATCACACCCAGCAGCGGCATAACGGGCGACGCGGCTTCGACCGTGCATGTCGCCGTGTCGCGCGCGGGCCTTGTGGCTGGAACATATAGCCAAACTTTGCAGGCAACCAGCAACGGAGGAACCACCACATTCACCGTGTCGCTGACAGTTTGACAAGCGGTAACGCCACCTTTCCGAGGGGAGAGATCGTTTTGGTCTCTCCCGTCAACATTTTTAAGGCTGGGTGAAAAAAGTGTCTTTTAATAGCCAGGACACAATTGTACTCAGCAGATCTGTCCTGATTGTGCGCAATTTTAGGGTATAGCTCCCTTATCTGGATGGTCTTTTACCAGGCAACTATAATGTGTTCAGTATGTTACGCATAAATCTCTTTCCATGGCATTAAAGTTGCTCTATTCTGAAGGAGTATCAATTGTAGGTGTGGACCTTCTGGGTATCTCGATGTCATCACTCAGGTGAGAAACAATGATAGCTGAATTAATAACGGCTGGATTGGTCATGGCAGGTCTAGGTTTAGGCCTTTCGGCCTTGATAGCATTTGCCAATAAGAAGCTCTATGTCTTCGAAGATCCCCGGTTTGACGAAGTCGAGGAAATGCTTCCGAAAGCCAATTGCGGCGCTTGCGGCTTGGCGGGATGCCGTGCATTCGCGGAAGCAGCGGTGAAGGGCGAAGTCTCGCCGGGGCGCTGCCCCGTGAATAGTGCGGAGATGAAGTCCGCCATCGCGGAGTACCTGGGTGTCAAGGTCGGGCAAGAAGAAAAGCGCGTCGCACGGCTCGCTTGTGCGGGTGGACGCCATGTGTCGCGGTTCCGCGCCCAATATAAAGGGATGCAGTCCTGTACGGCGGCGGTGTTGGTGGCGGGCGGCGGAAAAGGTTGCGCCTGGGGCTGTCTGGGTTTGAGCGACTGCAAGGTTTCATGCAATTTCGGCGCGATTCAGATGAATGCCCATGGGCTGCCCGTGGTGGATATCGAGAAATGTACGGCATGCGGCGCATGCGTCGAGGCGTGCCCGCGCGGATTGTTCTCGATTCATCCCCTTAGCCACCGCCTGTGGGTGGCCTGCATGAGCCAAACGCGCGGCGAACAGGCCGAGCGGGAATGCGAAGTGGCCTGCACCGGTTGTGGGCGCTGCGCCATGGACGCGCCCGAAGGGCTTATCACCATTAAGAACAATTTGGCCACGATAGAGTACAGCCGAAACCATTTGTCGGACCCGTCCATTATCCAGCGCTGTCCCACGGGCGCGATTGTCTGGCTGGATGATGAGAAAGGCGCCATTAAAGGAGCGGCGGCGCGCCCTGTGCTGCGAAAGAATCCGATTCCAATAGGCCGGTGAGCCGTAGCGCCAAATCATAACCAAGTTCATATGTGTCAAGGATATAGAGTCACAGCGCCCCGAAAGGGGGCTGGGAATGTACCATCAACCAAGCAAAGGTGAGGCAATGAAAGAGAAGAGCAGCGAGTTCAAGTATCCGGGCATTCGCGAGGCCATGGACGGCAATACCGCCGTGATCATGTGCGAGCGCGAATCAACTGACGCCGCGGGCGCCTATCCCATCACCCCCTCTACCCAGATGGGCGAGTATTGGGCCGAAGAGGCGGCGGCCGGGCATATTAATATCTCAGGCCGGCCCTTGATCTTCATCGAACCCGAAGGCGAGCATGCCGCCGCGGCGGTCACCGCTGGCTTGTCCATGACAGGCCTGCGCTCGACCAATTTCTCGTCGGGCCAAGGCATCGCCTACATGCACGAGTCGCTGTATGCGGCCGTGGGCAAGCGCCTGACCTATGTGCTCAACATGGGCTGCCGCGCCATTACAAAATCGACCTTGAACGTGCATGCCGGCCATGACGATTACCACGCCGTGGACGATACGGGCTTCTTCCAGGTCATGGGCAAGAATGTGCAAGAGGTGTGCGACCTGAACATCATCGCCCACCGCATCGCCGAGCTGGCCTTGACGCCCGGCATCGTGGGCCAAGACGGCTTCCTGACCACCCACCTGATCGAGTCTTTCATGCTTCCCGAGCGCGAACTCATCGCGGAATACCTGGGCTTGCCGGAAGACATCATTGATACGCCCACGCCCGCCCAGAAGCTCCTCTTCGGACCGCGCCGCCGCCGCATCCCCGAACTATGGACGATCGATAATCCGGTCATGGCGGGCACGGTACAGAATCAAGACGCCTACATGCAGAGCGTGGCCGCCCAACGCCCGTTCTTCTTTGACCATGTGGCGGAACTGACCGACTTGGCCATGGAAGAATTCTACAAGCTCACCGGCCGCCGCTACCGCCGCGTATCCACCTATAAGGCGGATGACGCCGATTACTTGCTCATGGGACAGGGCAGCGTCGTGCCGAGTTGCGAAGCCGTCGCCGATTACCTCCGCGAGACGCGGGGCATCAAGGTCGGCGTGGTGAACCTCTCGATGTTCCGCCCCTTCCCAGGCGACATTCTCGCTCCGATCCTGAAAGGCAAAAAGGGTGTCTGCGTGCTCGAACGCACCGACCAGCCTCTTGCCGAAGATTTGCCGGTCATTCGCGAAGTGCGCGCGACTTTGGCGAAGTGCATCGAGAACAGCCGCAAGAACGGCAAAGCCGCGCCGTATCCGGGTTATGACACCTTCAAGAACCAGGAAGATCTCCCCGCGCTCTACTCGGCGTCCTTCGGCATGGGCAGCCGCGACACCCAGCCCGAATCCATCATTGGTTCGGTCGAGAACATGCTGCCCGATGGCAAGCAGAGAAAGATGTTCTACCTGGGCATCGATTTCACCCGTGAAAAGGCGTTCACGCCTAAGCAAGAGATCTATCAACAGCAGATCCTTGAGGCGTATCCGAATATCAACGACCTGTCCGTTCGCGGCAGCGAGAATCCGAACCTGATGCCGCAGGGCAGCATCACGGCGCGCTTCCACTCGATTGGAGGCTGGGGCGCCATCACTACCGGCAAGAACCTGGCGATGACCCTCTTTGATTTGCTGGGGTATCACATTAAGGCCAATCCAAAATACGGTTCGGAGAAAAAAGGCCAGCCGACGACATACTATTTGGCGGCGTCACCCGAGCCCATCCGCATGAACAACGAGTATTTCTACGTGGACGTAGTGCTCTCGCCGGATCCCAATGTGTTCAATCACTCGAATGCGCTCGCGGGCCTCAAGAAGGGCGGCGTGTTCATTATTCAGAGTGAACATGAAGATCAGCAGCTTGTGTGGGAAGAGCAGATCCCGCGCCGGTATCAGCAGATCATCATCGAAAATGATATCCGGGTATTCTTTGTCGACGGCTTCAAGATCGCCCGCCAGGTAGCATCGAATCCCGAACTCGAGTTCCGCATGCAAGGCATTGCGTTCATGGGCGCGTTCTTCGCGGCTTCGCCAATCATGGAACAGGCCAAGCTGACGGATGAGAAGCTCATGAAGGCCATCGAGGAACAGCTCGAACACAAATTCGGGGCCAAAGGCCGCCGCATCGTGGACGACAACCTCAAGGTCGTGCAGCGCGGCTTCGTGGAAGTCAAAGAGATCACGAGCAAGAAACTGTCGGACAAGGCCAGCGAAAATGTGCGCAAAGAGGCCGCGTTGCCCATCATGCTCAAGCAAATTCCGAAAGGCGATGCGCCTACGACGGATATCCACCGCTTCTGGGAGCAGACGGGCAATTTCTACGCTACCGGCCAAGGCAATGATAACCTGACCGATCCGTTCATCAGCATGAGCTGCATTCCGGCCGCTACGGGCGTGTTCCGTGACATGGCCGGCATCCGTTTCGAGCATCCCGTGTGGAATGCCGAGAAGTGTACGGGCTGCGGAAGCTGCTGGACCATCTGCCCTGATTCAAGCTTGCCGGGCTTAGTGAACACCATTGGCGATGTGTTCGAGACGGCTATTGCGCGCATCGAGAAAGACGGAGGCAAAACCAAGCACCTGCGCCGGGCTGTCAGTGCTCTCGAAAAATCGCTTCGCGACCGGATCGCGGCGGGTTCCGAGAGCGATTCCGTACAGAAGCATCTGGCGGCGGTGGTGGAAGATTTGCTCGAGCAGACGCCGCTTAAGGGCGATGACAAAGCGGAACTCGAGAAGGAAATCGGCCAGTGGCTGAATATCCTCACAGACTTCAAATTCGCCATCACGAAGCCGTATTTCAGCCTCAATGAAAAACAAGCCAAGGGTAGTGGCGGATTGCTGTCCATCACCGTGGATCCGTATACCTGCAAAGCCTGCCGCGAATGCGTCCAAGTGTGTCCGGAAGACGCTATTTCGATGGTGACCCAGACGCCCGACAGCCTTGATAAATTGCGGGCCAATTGGGAATTCTGGCTTGAATTGCCGACCACGAAGCCTGAGTACGTCCGCGTGGATGACCTCGATGAAGGCGTGGGCGCTCTTGAAACCATCTTGCTTGACAAGAAAGTCTATAAGAGCATCGTGGGCGGCGACGGCGCGTGCCTGGGCTGCGGCGAAAAGACGATCATGCATCTATTCACGAGCGTGGTCGAAGCCTTGATGCAGCCTCGAGTGAAGGCCCATGTGGCGAAACTCGAGGAGCTGATTGCGCGCCTCGAGAAGCACTTGCGCTTGAAACTGGCCGAATCGGTGGACGTGAGCGATACGCAAGCCATGGATAAGGCCATGGACGCACTGCGGGATCAAGAGATGACGCTCTCGAACCTGACGGCGGCGCTGGATGCGAATAAAGTGGCCATGCCGCTCGATAGCGACTGGCTCAAGCGTGTCACGCAGATTCTCGCCCGCCTCAAACATTTGCATTGGCAGTATACAACGGGTGAGACCGGTCGCGGCCGCTCAAATTGCGGCATCATCAATGCCACTGGCTGCACCTCGGTATGGGCTTCCACCTATCCGTACAACCCGTATCCGTTCCCGTGGACGAACCACCTGTTCCAAGACTGCACCTCGATGGCCATGGGTATTTTCGAGGGCCATATGTCCAAGATGGCGGAAGGCTTCAAGGCTGTCCGCATGGCGGAATTGGAGTTGAACGGCGGTTATAATCCCGCGAAGCACGACGAATTCTTGCGCTACTTCAAGTGGACCAATTTCACCGACGAGGAATTCTATCTCTGCCCGCCCGTGGTAGCGGTCGGAGGCGACGGCTCCCTCTTCGACATTGGCTTCCAGAACCTGTCGCGCATGATGATGTCGGGCAAGCCCATCAAGGTGATGTGCCTGGACACGCAAGTGTATTCGAACACGGGCGGCCAGGCTTGCACCTCGGGCTTCTTCGGCCAGGTGTCTGACATGGCGCAGTTCGGCAAGGCCATCAAAGGCAAGGAAGAGATCCGGAAAGAGATGGGCCTTATCGGCATGGCCCATCGCACCAGCTACATCATGCAAGGCAGCACGGCCAATACGGGCCACTTGCTCGAGGGTTTCATTCAAGGCCTGATGTGCAAGCGCCCGGCGCTGTTTACGATTTATGCGCCTTGCATGCCTGAGCACGGCATCAGCGACGATTTGGCGAAGTATCAATCCAAACTCGCCGTCGAATCACGCGCATACCCCGTTTTCCGCTACAATCCGGACTTGGGCAAGACGTATGCCGAATGCCTGGATTTGGAAGGCAATCCGTCCGCGGATGAAATGTGGCAATCCTATACGCTGTCCTACGTGGATGAAGACGGCAAGCCGGGCGCCCTCAACATGCCGCTGTCGTTTGCGGACTTCGCCCTATCCGAGGCGCGTTTCCGCAAGCACTTCAAGATGGCCCCGCGCGATACGTGGAACGATGACATGATTCCGCTGACCGACTTCATCGAGCTGTCCGAAGACGATCGGGAAGGCAAATTCCCGTTCGTGTGGGCGGTGGATAAGAAGGGGCGCCTCTCGCGGGTGATCTGCGCGAAGCCCCTCGTCCGGTCCACGGAAGACCGCCGTGATTTCTGGCTCATGTTGCGCTCGTTGATCGGAAAGACTGAAAAAGTCGATACGGCAGCCATCGTGAAACAGGCCAAGGCGGAAGTCGCGCAGCAATTGGCCCAAGGCCTTCTGCAAATGGCTGGCATGAGCGGCGCTCCGGTTTCCGCCGTATTGCCGGTGTCCGTGGCGGCTTCTGCCCCTGCGGCGAATGTGCAAGCAAAACAAGAAGTCAAAGGAGAATCAGGAATGAGTAATGATGGGTATGTGGCGCCTCGGCTCGACTCGAATGAATGCACGGGTTGCGGCGAATGTGTCATGTTGAATCCGAGCATCTTCGCGTGGAACGAGAAAAAACAAGCCTGCATCAAAGACGCGAACGGCGGCCCGTATAAAGACCTCGTGAAAGCGGCCGAAAAGTGCGCGGCCCGCTGCATCAGCCCGGGCCTCCCGGCTGACCGGTCGGAAAAAGGCGTGGATAAGCTTATCGCCCGCGCCGAGAAGTTCAACGGGTAACACGCACAAACGGCGATTCCGTTTGAGAGCAGACCACATTTGAAGGTACAGCCATAGAGGCCGCGGAGTGGGCGGCCTCTATGGCGCGTTAAGTTTTACTGATACATGAAGAGGCTAATATGACTCTGCTGTCCTCATGGCGTTCGTTGAAGACTTTCCCACACGGGGTGCATCCGCCGGAGTATAAGGAACTTACGGAAGGCAAATCGATCCGCCGCCTGCCGTTTCCTCCGGAGATGATCGTCCCCTTGTCGCAGCATACGGGTGCGCCAGCGAAAGCGATTGTCCGCGCGGGACAGGAAGTCGTGCGCGGTGAACCTATCGCTGAAGCGGGCGGCTTCGTGTCCGTTCCCATGCATGCGCCGGCTACGGGGGTAGTCTCGCGCATCGCGCTCGCGCGTGACATGCGCGGCGGCATGTCTCCAGCCATTTTTATCCGGCCATATCCCGCGTCCAGCCAGGAAGTGCTTTATGGGCGCGAGGTGGATATCCAATCGCTTTCCAAAGATGAACTGATCCGCGCCGTGCAAGCAACAGGCGTCGTGGGCCTTGGCGGTGCGGCGTTTCCATCCCATGTGAAATTGGCGGTTCCCGAAGGTAAATCCGTTGATGCCGTGGTGGTCAATGGCTGCGAATGCGAGCCGTATCTCACCACGGACCACCGGGTCATGCTCGAATATCCAGCGGATGTGTTCAAAGGCCTCGATATCGTCGTTCAGGCATTGGGCGCGTCCCAAGGCGTCGTGGGCGTCGAGTCGAACAAGCTAGATGCTATCGAAGCCCTGCGTGCGCATTTGCCTGCGGGCAAGCCGTTCCGCGTCGAGGCCTGCGAGACCAAATATCCCCAGGGCGCGGAGAAAATGCTTATCAAAGCCCTGCTCGGGCGCGAAGTGCCATCGGGCGGGCTGCCGGTGGATTGCGGGGCGGCGGTGTTCAATGTCGCCACGCTGGCGCAGCTCGGTGAGCTGCTGCCTAAGGGCCAAGGCCTTATCGAACGCGTCGTGACCGTGACGGGCCCAGGTGTCGGCAAGCCGGGCAATTTTATGATCCCACTCGGTACGCCCTTGCGGTTTGTGCTCGATTTTTGCGAATACGAGGGCGATGAACAATCCGAAATCATACTGGGCGGCCCCATGATGGGCGCGTCCATCGGTTCGCCAGATATACCCATCACGAAGGGGATTACCGGCGTGCTTGTGCTGGGGCGTTCCGGCCTGGGCGGTGCGGACTTGAGCCGGATGGATGGCATCCATCAATACCCCTGCATCAAATGCGCGTCGTGTGTGGATGCATGCCCCATGCGGCTGAATCCCTCCCAATTGGGCCTCCTTGCGCGTAAAAGCCAATATGAAATCATGGCGGACCAGTATCATCTGCTTGACTGCTTCGAGTGCGGATGCTGTTCATTCATTTGCCCGTCGAACATTCCGCTCGTACAGCATTTCCGCATCGCCAAGGCGGTGGTGCGCAAGCGCCGGGCGGTAAAGAAGTAGAAAATCCGCGCGGAGCCATCCGTGCGTTATAACCGATGTAACGATTTCAAGGAGCTAAGCAAGTGGCGGTACTCGAGTATCCGGCGGTCGAGCTCAGAACCTCGCCCCATATACGAAGCGCGGTCACCACGGAAGTGATCATGCGCAACGTGGTGCTGGCGCTGTTGCCGGTATGCGCATTTTCCTTTTATGCTTTCGGCATGAGCGCGCTGCTGCTTATTTTCGCGACCACCGCGGCCTGTGTTCTCACCGAATATGTGGTGTGCAGGTTTTCTGGCCGCGCCAATTCCGTACGCGATTGGAGCGCGGTGATTACCGGCATACTTCTCGGCTTGACCTTGCCTCCCTGTTTCCCCATGTGGATGGGCGCGGCTGGCGGAGTGGCGGCGATGCTATTGGGCAAAGCCATCTTCGGCGGGCTGGGGCACAATATCTTCAATCCCGCGCTCGTGGGCAGGGCCTTCTTACAGGCGGCGTTTCCCGTGGCCATCACCACCTGGACCCCTGCGTTCGTTCCCGGACGTTTTACCAGTTGCATTCCCTCGACGCTGACATGGCCTTTTCTCAAACCGGCATGGGATGCGGTCAAGGCCTATTCGGCCAATGCAGGCATTGATGGATGGACCGGCGCTACGCCTCTAGCGATCATGAAATTCGATTTCGGCTCCCCCGCGTATAAAGCCATTCAAGGCCGGCAACTCTTCCTAGGCGATATCGCCGGTTCCGCTGGCGAGACCTGTGCGCTGATTATCTTGCTGTGCGGAGCGTATCTTGTGGCGCGCAAGATGATGGACTGGCGCACTCCCACGGCCATGCTCGGCAGCGTCTTTCTGTTAAGCGGCTTGTTTTGGCTGATTGATAGCAGCCAATACCCGTCGCCTACCTTCATGTTATTTTCGGGCGGCCTTGTGCTGGGTGCGGTCTTCATGGCTACGGACATGGTGACCTCGCCGACGACGCCGCTCGGTATGTGGGCGTTTGGCGCGTTCGCGGGATGTATGACAGTCATTATCCGGCTTTTTGGCGGCTTGCCGGAAGGCGTCATGTACGCCATCCTCTTGGCAAACGCCATTACGCCCTTCTTTAATATGTTCACGCAGCCGAAAATTTATGGCGCGAAGAAAGCGGAAAAGAAAGCATGAGCAAGCCAGAAAACAATCATCCGGCTAAAGAAGAGGCGAGCAGCCTCCACATGATCGCGACCTTGGCGGGCGTGTCCATTATCTCGGGCATATTGATCGTGCTCACGGTCGGTGCGACCAAGGCGCGGATTGAAATGAATCAGAGAGAAGCCAAGGAAAAGGCCGTATTTCAAGTGCTGCCCGGTATCGCCTCCCAAGAGGCGTTCGAGTGGGACGGAAGTGGATTCCGCAAGGTGGGGAGCAACCCCTCGCCGCAGGCCACCGTGGTGTATGCGGGATATGATGCTCAAGGGAATCTGTTGGGCGTGGCGTTTGAAGCGTCTTCCATGCGGGGATATTCTGGACAAGTGCGAGTCATGTGCGGATATGCCCCGGATAAGGATGCCGTGGTGGGGTTTACAGTATTGCAAAGCTTGGAGACGCCTGGCTTGGGCGACCGCATCAATTCCGATCCGCAATTCTTGGAGAATTTTAAGGCGCTGGACATGCATGTGAACGCGGAGCAAGATGGTCTTGCCAATCCAATAGTACTGGTGAAAAATGGCACGAAGACTAAGCCCTGGGAAATAGATGGCATATCGGGGGCTACTGTATCTTCCCGTGCGGTGACAGATGCATTGAACACCAATTGCACGGATATGGCTCCGAAGATCAAGAAACACTTGGATCAGTTGAAGAGGGCGAATTGATGCTAGAGAAACAGCAAGAAACGCCAATGGAAGCATTGTTGCGCGGGATTTGGAAAGAGAATCCAATCTTTGTCATCGTATTGGGCATGTGCCCGACCATGGCCGTGTCCAATACGCTCAAGAATTCCTTGTACATGGGTGCCGCCGCCACGTTCGTGTTGGTGGCGTCATGCGTTCTAGTCAGCATGACGCGCAAATTTGTTCCCAAGCAAGTGCGTATCGCCACCTTTATTGTGATCATCGCCACTTTTGTCACTATGGTGGATTATTTGATCCAGGCGATAGATTTGGATGTATATAAGAAGCTGGGCGCGTTCATTCCGCTCATTGTGGTGAACTGCATTATCCTCGGCCGCGCCGAAGCTTATGCATCGAAGAATGGCGTGATTCTTTCCGCCCTTGACGCCTTGGGCATGGGCTTGGGGTTCATGCTTGCGTTATGCTGCCTTGGCGTCGTGCGCGAGATTATCGGCTTCGGAACATTGCTGGGTTATCCGATTATGGGCAGCCATTTCGAGACATGGTCCATCTTTGTGCTGCCGCCGGGCGGATTCCTCACCTTGGCGTGCTGGCTGCTGATTATCAATAGAGCAAAAACTAGGTTTAAAGAGCGCGCCAAACAACGCGCCATGCAGGGGGAGGCCGCGTAATGGAACAATCGCTGCCCACGATTTTCTTGAAAGCATGCTTAGTGGATAATTTCGTATTGAGCATGTTTCTGGGTATCTGCCCATTTTTAGGCGTTTCCGGCAAGATCGAGACGGCCACCCGCATGGGGCTTTCCGTCACCTTTGTTTGCCTCGTCAGCTCGATGTGCGCCTATGGCATCAATGTGGTGCTCCACTATTTCAATGCCGATTATTTGCAGCTTATATGCTACATCACCGTCATTGCGTCCGCCGTGCAGCTCGTTGAGATGTTCATCAAGCGGTTTAGCCCAGCCTTGTTCCGAGCGCTGGGCATCTTCCTGCCGCTGATCACTACCAATTGCGCTATCCTGGGCTTAGCGCTTTTTCAAACCCAGAAGGGATATAATTTCGTCGAATGCTTGGTGTATTCGTTCGGTGTGGGCGCGGGATTCACCTTGGCGCTCACGATTATGTCGGGCATCCGCGAGGCGTTGAATCTCGCTGATCTGCCCGGTTTAGTCAAAGGCACGGCTTTGTCGCTCATGATCGCGGGCATCTTGTCACTGGCGTTCATGGGTTTCGCCGGCATAGGAAATTGATGGCTTTACTGTTGACTATTCTATCCGTGTCGGGAGTGATATTCTTCCTGGCATGCGGATGGGTGCTTGTGGAGCGCCTTGCAAGGCGCTCCAGAACGGCAAACCCTGATTCCTGTGATCTGCCCCGCCATGAATGCGGCCATTGCCTCCGTTCGGAAGGCTGCTCCATGCGCCCCCATGATTCCGATGACGCGGAATAACGGGAAGCCTATTCTGGCCACGAAATTCGCAACGCGGCATGGCTGCAACCAAAGAACCGGATTTCGAGACCACTAAATACACTAAATACACTAAAATTTCGAGAAGTAGGGTGGGGCTTGCCCCACCGTTCAACCTAAAAACGCCAGTTGAATCTTGAGTGTCGAGCTGGAAGTAGTTCAAGATAATGAACATGGAAACAGAATCGCAACAGCAAGATGCTCCCCCATTGGGAGAGGAGGAATGGTTGTCTTTGGAGGCGCCGATTTTCGTAGATAGCTACGGGGGCCGGGTGCATGTGGAATGGGACCGGGAGGCGGCAACGACGCCGTTTGGCCAGTTGGCGTTCTTTATCGATTTCCTCAAGACGGCGGAGCTTTTTGAAGCGTGGGTGGAGGACTGTCCGCTGGCGTACGCCAGCAATAATGCGCCGCGCAAGAGGGATGTGCTGGGCACGCTATTTTTATCAGTGCTGGCGGGCCACACCCGCTATGCGCACATTGACGCGGTCCGTTACGACGCGGTGAACCCGGGCTTGCTGGGTATGAGCAAGATCATGAGCGCCTCCTCGGTCGCGGCGGGCATTTATACTGGCGGACGGGGAAGCCTGCGCGGGCTGGCTACAGAAGCACCTGCGCCGCTGTTATGAGCCGTTGCTTTATGAGCCTTGGATTTTGGACGTGGATACAAGCGTGAAGCCCCTGTTCGGCCATCAAGAAGGGGCCGTGCTGGGCTACAATCCGGCGAAACAGGGCCGTCCTTCTCATGTGCTGCATACCTATTTTATGGCGAACACGCGCTTGGTGCTGGACGTGGAAGTCCGGCCGGGCAACGAGACGGCGGCGAAATACACCATGCCTGGATTGTGGCATTTTCTCGATGGCTTGCCGCGCGCGGCCTGGCCGGGCATGATTCGCGGCGACTGCGCCTTCGGCAACGAACGCGACATGAGCGAAGCCGAAGCGCGCGGAGTGCCCTATCTGTTCAAATTGCGGCAGACCAGCAACGTGAAACGGCTTATCCAGCAGGCCTTTTGTTCTAAGGACTGGACGCCAGCAGGCCAAGGCTGGGAAGGTTTGGAAGACCGTCTGGAGCTTATGGGATGGACGAGCAAACGCCGGGTAATCGTTCTGCGGCGCAAGCTCAAAGGGAGTATCGTTCTGGAAACGGAGCCGCTATTGCCTGACCCCTCCCCCCAACTACAGCTCATCGAGATCCAAGCGGGAGCCGTGCAGCAGTATGAATACGCGCTGCTGGCCACTTCGCTGACAGACCCCCTATCGGCCTTGGCCCAGCATTATCGCGACCGGGGCGATGCGGAAAACATCTACGATGAACAGAAAAACCAGTGGGGGTGGGGCGGGTATACCACCCACGATATGAAGCGCTGCCAAATCATGGCGCGAATCATAGCCCTGATTTACAATTGGTGGTCTTTGTACGTGCGCTTGGCGATTCCGGAGCGCCACGCCGAAGCGATCACGAGCCGCCCTCTGCTGCTCTACGGCGTGGGACAGCAGACCCGCCACGGAGGCCAAACCACGCTCACCATCACCCCCGTGCATGCGCAAGGACATGCTATGGAACAAGTTCTGAAATCCGTAAACGCCTTTTTATTGGAGATGAAAGCAACTGCGCGGCAGTTGAACTGGAACGAACGATGGCGGACGATCCTCAGCCGGATCTTCGCCAAAATACTCGAGGGAAGGCCGCTGGCCACCCCCAACCTGCTGCCGGCGCCAACGTAAAGAGCGGGACAGGACAGTTATTTCTTTACAAAATTGGGCTGGAAAAATCCCAAAGCAAGTTCCTACTGCCTTTTTTAGGTTCAACGGATAAATCCACCAGAATTCCATGCAAAATCCGTAGGACCTAACCGGTTAATGTATATTGGTTTACACAGAAAATCCTTGCAATAAAATAATGTTTTGACTGATATTAGTACGTAATATACTAAAAGTACTCCTGCATAGCGAGTCATTTCCCTCCAGTCGAAGCCAAAACTATTCTGTACATGGTATAATCCAGCGTGAGGGAAAGTGCTGTTTTTTCCTGCTTTGTATGCCATGCGTCCTTGTTCAGGGCGTTTTGGGAGACAAATAAACGCAGAAAGAGTGGAGAGGTTCGCCCATGTTACGTCGAAATGTACGCAAGTCACGCGCAGAAGCTTTATTTGCCGCGTGTTTAGTGATGGCATTGGCATGGGGGAGCAGCGCTTGGGGCGGTGAAATCCGCTTGATGAGTGGCACGATTGACACATCGTCCGCGCCAGCCGCCACCCAATCCGCAACCAAAGCGGATGTGGCTTCCACGCTTCTCATTCAATTCGAAGGCCCTATCCAGCCGGAATGGGTGAATGCGTGCCGCTCGGCGGGTGTGGCGTTGCATCATTATGTGCCGGATTTCGCTTATATTGCCACAATCCCAACTAAAAGGATGGATGCTATAAAAGCGTCGCCGGGCGTGGCGTGGGTGGGCGAATTGCCCGCATCGATGAAAATCCGGCCTGAACTGGGCAAGCTTACCCTGGCGAAGGCTATGGTGGCGGTGACCATCCTCGACACGGATGAATCGGCGCAGAAATATATCCGTGCGAAAGGGTACACGCTGACGTCCACGCGCCTCTCCACCATCGGATGGTATGAAACACGGGCGGAGCTTCCATTGGCGGCGCTCGAGGAGATCGCCACGCTGCCGGGCGTGTTCTATATCGAGAAACAGTCGAAATTCCAGCTCCATGGCGAACGCGCCGCACAAACAGCGGCGGGAAATTATATAGAAGGCGCGGCGGCGCCCACGGGGCCAGGATATACGGCTTGGCTGGCGAGCCATGGCCTGAGCGGCGCGCCGGGCGTCATCGTCCAGGTGCAAGATGACGGATTGGATCAAGGCATCGCCACCAATGAACCCGGTACGGCCCACCCGGATATCCTCGGGCGCATCGCGGGCATTTATAACGCGACCAGCGACGCCTTGGGCGATTCCACGGCAGGCCATGGCCAGATCAATGCGGGCATCATCATAGGCAACGCCACGGCTGGCTTAACCGATCTGGATGGGTATCATTTTGGCCAAGGCTTGGCCCCGCTGGCCTCCGTGTTCGCCACGAAACTTTTTACTAATGCGGGTTCATGGGATACGGGTGATGAGTCGACAGCCCAGCTTGCCAAGCACGCCCAAGACGCCGGAGCCATTTTCTCGAGTAATTCGTGGGGCGCTTCCGTGAGTGGCCAATATACCTCTGATTCAGCGGAGTTCGACGCCCTTACGCGCGATGCCGATTCCTCGGAAGCGGGCAACCAGCAAATGACCTATTTCTTCTCGGCGGGAAATTCCGGTTCAAACAGCGGCACGCTGGGTTCGCCTGCTTCGGCCAAGAACGTGATCGCCGTGGGTGCGGGCGAGAACAGTGACGGGCTCACGTATACGGATGCCTCAACCAATACGGATCAGTCAGGCATCGGCCCTTCAGGCGCGGACAATATTAAGGATTTGATCTATTTTTCGAGCCGCGGCCCGGCGGAAGACGGCCGTTTGGGCGTGACAGTCGTAGCGGTGGGCACCCACGTCTCTGGGCCTGCGTCCACATCTCCCAATTACGCTGGCGACGGCGTATCCGACAAATATTGGCCTGCCGATCAAACCATGTACGCCCGGTCGTCGGGCACGAGCCATTCGTGTCCCACGGCCTGCGGCGCGGGGCTTATCGTACATGAATTTTTCTCGACGCAATTGGCTCCATTAGGCCATACGGCCAGCCCAAGCCCGGCGATGATCAAGGCGGCTCTCGCTAATACAGCCCAGGACATGAAAGGCGGAAGCGATGGCGCTTCCGGCACGCTGGCAAGCATTCCGAATGCGCAGCAAGGCTGGGGCAGCGTGAATCTGTCCAACTTGGTCGAGATGAAGGAATCGCTTTTCACCTTGGACCAGACGGAGGTGTTCACGGCCTCGGGGCAATCCTGGTCGCAGACCGTGTCCGCCGCCGATTCCTCGAAACCATTGAAAATTACGCTTGTATGGACAGACGCCCCGGCGTCGCCTCTTGCGAATCCCGCTATTGTCAATGACCTCGATTTGACCGTCACCCAGGATTCCACCACGTATCTTGGCAATCATTTCGAGAGCGGCCTGTCCGCAACGGGTGGGGCGGCGGACCGGCTGAATACTATTGAGGCGGTTTATGTGCCGAATCCATCTGGAATTTATACTATCACCGTTACGGCCCATAATATCGCTGGGGATGGCGTTCCAAATGAGGGCGAAGCGCTAGACCAAGATTTCGCCCTGTTTGTCTGGAACAATAATGTACAATCCTCCAAAGGCAGTATCAATATATTACCTTCTTATGTATCTTGTTCAGGCTCTTTGAGCGTTTCGGTGAGCGATAGCGATTTGCGCGGCGCGGGCACGCAGCAAGCGAGAGTGGTGAGCTCTTCCGGCGATTCCGAGGCGGCCACCTGTGTGGAGTCGGGTACGGATACGGGTATTCTTTTTTATGAATTGAACACGTCTTCCGATGTGCCGCAAGCGCAGGATGGCATGCTCCAGGTGGCCGATGGCGATACGATAACCGCCACTTACGAGGATGAGGACACGGGCGATGGCTCAGCCGCCTCCGTCCAGGCGACAGCCACGGTTGATTGTGTGCCCGCCACACTTTCTAATGTGCAGGTGAGTGAAATTGCTTCGCTGCGTGCAAAGATTTCTTTCAATGCGAATGAGCCTGTGACGGCGGTAATTCACTACGGCCTTGCCATGGATGCGCTCCATCAGTCAAAGCCGATAAGTTTATCGAGTGACACCCATAGCACGACGTTAAGCAACCTTGAACCATTAACACCGTATTATTTCACCGTGGAATCCACGGACCGTGCGGGAAATGCATCCACGGATGACAATAATGGCGCAGGCTATACTTTTACTACCTTGGAACGCCCTGATTACTACACGGAGGTTTTTGACGCGGAAGACAACGATTTGGCGAACCATGCGCTTCGCTTTACGCCAAATGGCTCGATTAGTTACTACTCCCTTGAGAGCTTTCCCGCGGACGTTTTCCCAGATGATCCCGTTTCGGACACCCGGTTGTTTCTAGACGATGATTCCGCAACCCAGGTGTCTCTCACCGACGGAAAACAAGTCCAACTCTACGGAACCGCCTATTCTTCCTTTTATGTAGGCAGCAATGGATATATCAGTTTTGGCGAATATGATGAGCGTAATACGGCTACCACGCAGCACCATTTTAGCCTGCCTCGTATCAGTGCTCTGATGAATGATTTGGATCCGGAGACGTCGGGCGTGGTGAGCTGGCGGCAATGGTCAGACCATGTGTCGGTGGCCTGGCAAGCCGTCCCCATCTATGACATGGATAATGAAAATAACTTCCAAATCCAGATGTATTTCGATGGAACCATTCGTATTACCTATTTAAGAATGGACGCATCAGAGGGTTTGGCGGGCCTTTCCCAAGGCCAAGGCCTTCCGGAAGACTATATCGAGAGTGATCTGACCGCGTTTGAGATCATAGATGACCTTGAAGTCACACCGGAGACGGGATTCCTGCCGGAAGGCGTGATCGGCGGGCCTTTCTCCCCCTCGATCATCACTTATACGCTCCACAATGGGGGAAGCACTTCACTCAACTGGACAGTGGAGTGTTCCCAGTCCTGGCTTGCACTCTCGTCGCCGGGCGGCTCGCTTGCGCCGGATGAATCCGTGACGGTGGATGTTTCGCTGGCTGCGGAAGTGGATGCGCTGGCCGTGGGCGTTTATACGGATCTCGTGACGTTCACCAACACCGCGACCAGTGTGACGCGCAACCGGAGCGTGAGGCTGGCTGTCAATGCGCCGCCGCCGATCATCCGAGTGGAAGCCCCCAATTCCCTTAACATCACGCTCAAGGAAGGTGAACAAACCACGCTGGATCCCGGCCTGCGCATCTATAATGATGGCGTAGCGGATCTGTCTTATCTGATTCGCGTGGAAAATTCGGATACATCGATATCCACCGAAGAAGAACGCGCCGTTCGTTTCGCGCGCGTTCAGCAAGCAGTGGAATCGATGCGCACTCGCAGCGGCATTGGATATGGCCCATTTTCATTGGGCAGCAACCGTATAATCAAACAATTGTATTCCGAAAGCTCTAGTCCTGTGGCATATGACAGCCCGGATGATATCGCCTCGGTCCTAACGGCCGGGGAGGCGGGCGTCACGCCGTTGTCAGGGGCGTATGACGTGGCGGTATGTGGAGCAGATTCGTCGGAATATTTGTCCGATGTGCGGAGCAAACTGATCAGCACGGGCCGCTTCACGAGCGTGACGGTGATAGATCTCCATGCGGTTACGCCGAAACTCGAAGAGTTGCGCGCGTTTTCCGCCGTGCTGGTGTTCAGTAATGATAGCTATGCGGATGCGGCGACCCTTGGCGATGTCATGGCTGATTATGTCGATGAAGGGGGCGGGGTCGTTGGCTGTGTCTTCGAGATCTGCGGCGATATTCTTGACCTGAGCGGCTATGTCATGGGCGGGCGCTGGGCCACTTCGGACTATGTGCTGATGGACCGAAATGACGTGGCTTGGTATGAGGAAGAATCTCTTGGAGTGGTGGAGGAGCCCACTCACTCGATCATGTCTGGCGTAACGGAATTCTCCGGTGGTGATCTGAGTTTCCATCCCGGCGCCAACACCGCGTATCCGGGCGTGGACATTGTCGCGCGATGGACCGATGGGCGCATCTTGGTTGCGGCAAGCGAAAACAACGGCGTCCGCCGGGCGGACTTGGGCTTCTTCCCTGTTTCGGATACGGTGTGGCTCGGTTTGCTTTGGGATAGCACGACGGATGGGGCTGCGCTCATGGCCAATGCGCTCGATTATGTGTCGGGCAGCGGCGCGAGCTGGCTTACGTTCGAGTCGCCCGCGCGCGGGACCGTGGTGAGTGGAACGGAGCCCAACGAGAAATGGCTCAAGTTTGACGCGACCGGCCTTGAGTTGGGTGTGTACACAGTAGATTTGGTGATTCGGAGCAACGACCTTACCCAGCCGGAAATAACGCTTCCATGCACACTTTCAGTGGTGTCCGAGGACTTGATGCTCGAACCAGGCGTGGCTCCTCCTATCACCGGACCGGTATATGGGCCATTCACTCCCTCAAGTGTGGCGTTTACCCTCAGCAATCCAGGAGCCAGCGCGTTTGAGTGGAGCGCCGCATCTTCGGATACCTGGCTCGATGCCGCGCCATCGGGCGGCTCCATTGCTGCTGGCGAAAGCGTGGTTATAACGGTGTCGCCCAATGCGGCGGCAGATGCGCTTTCGAGCGGCTCGTACGCGGCCACGGTGCTGTTCACGAATACCACCGCGGGCTTGTCGGTTTCACGCACGATCCATTTAGAGGTGGAGCCGCAGGTGGCCTATTTCGTGACGCTCGATTCCCAGCCGTCTACCTGGACCGCCAATGGCCAATGGCAATATGGCGCGCCGCTGGGCGGCGGCGGCGCCTATTATGGCGGGCCTGATCCCACGAGCGGCAAGACCGGTGCGACTGTATATGGCGTCAATTTGTCGGGCGATTATGACATCATGCCCGGCGGGCCGTATTACCTCGTGGCGGGGCCGTTTGATTGCACCTACTACACGCAAACCCAGCTCGCATTCGCGCGGTGGCTCAATACGGATCATCCCAATTACGTGCCGTGTACAGTGGAAGTATCGAGTGACAATGCCAACTGGACAACGATTTGGGCGAGTGAAGAGGTGATTACGGACCGCGCCTGGACGGATGTACAGTATGACATTTCCGCAGTGGCGGATCGGCAGGCTCAAGTATATGTGCGCTGGGGATATACCGTATTTGGCAATGCCGACGAAAATGACTTCGCACTCCAATATTCCGGATGGAATATCGATGATGTGAAAGTGCTTGGTGATCCCGACAATATCGATTCTGACAATGACGGCGTGCCGGACCGCATCGAAGTGCAGCTTGGCTCTGATCCGTATGATCCCAATGATGTGCCTGTCTTGCCGCTCGAATGGGATGCCCTCTTAGCGGCCTTCCTGCTTGCGGGGGCAGTATTCATGATAGCTGCGTGGAAGAAAAAAGCTTCGATGGTTCAATAGACGCAAGTAATGAGCTTGCCCCGCCATCCAGGTTTGTAGCCTAGATGGCGGGGCAAGTCTTTTCATGACAGCGAAGAGGATTCTTCAGCCGTACTCATACCCGGTCTCGTACATAGCGATGATGTTCTCGGGCGGCGTGATTGACTGGATATTGTGGCATGGCGCGAGGATGTAGCCGCCGCCCGCGCCCAGAATGCGATAATTGTCCAGCACTTCCTGGCGGACTTCCTCGACGCTGCCGAAGGGCAGCGTATATTGGTTGTCGACGCCGCCGTGGAAAATGAGGCTATCGCCGAAATCCCGCTTGAGCCCTTCACGGTCCATGCCTGTACAACGCCACTGGATCGGGTTTAATGCCTGGGTTCCGATGCGGATGAGATCGGGGATGACCTCCCGGAACGAGCCGTCCGAATGGGTGAACACATACGAGCCGTTCTGCTGCGCCAGGTCCATGATACGCTTCATCCGGGGGAACAAGTATTCGCGGATGTGCTCGGGAGAGATTAACAGAGATTCCTGGCTGCCCAAATCCTCCGCGACATACGTAATAGACACCTTGCCGGAGATGGCCTCGAAGATGCGGAGCGTGTTCTGGTACGCAAGTTCGAACATATGGTCGAGGCAGTAATGGACGATATCGGGATTCATGATAAGGTCCAGGTAGGCCTGCGCGTCGCCTCGAAGCAGCTTGTACAGGAGGAACGGCTCGCTACCGCCGCCACGGATGATGCGGTGCTCCTGGCCATTAACCTCTTGCGGCAGGTGGCTGTAGTCCCAATGATCGGGATTCGGCCAAGTGTAATGGGCCTCGATTTCACTGACCGAATTGTACGCAGCCAGCGGCGCAGCCACGGCTTCGCTGTACGTGCCCGTGCCATAATCCACTGCTTTGTGCTGGATGCCCCAGATGTCTTTGCCGTCTTCGGGCAGCGGCCCGGCATAACGCCCGTCCACGGTGAGGGGCGTGTCGATGTGGAGCCGGTCTAGCACATCCGGCCATTCGCAGCCCATGTGGCGGCACAGCGCTTCGCTGGCCTCTGGCGTAATCCAGATATCCATCGGCACTCGGTCGGGCTTCTGCCGTTGCAACACGGCCAGCCATCGCTCCCGGGGTGACATGGTGTCATTTTTCATGGTGTGTTTATTCCGTTATATGGGTTGAACCGCTAGATTTCCATAGCGAACGAAGGTTTCTGGGTCTTCCATTTTCCTCGGGTGAAATCGGGGCACTCGACAGGTGCGCTTCCTTGATTAATGGATTGCTCGGACAATGGCACCAGGCAAGACATCACGACCGAGTCATAAATGTCTATCGGCGTTTGAGTTTTAGTGCGGACGGCGTCGAGGAACTTGCGCAATTCCATGTAATCCGTTCCATCATGCCCGAAGCTCTCCGCTTCTTCACGGGTGGTTTTCCACCAAGCATGCTCGTATTGCTCCTGGTACGGCGCAAACGGCTCCCACGCATGAGGAGTGGGGCTTTTCCCTTCCAAATAGACCGCGCTCTTGTCTTCATCATAAAGCCCAAGCGTGCCTTGGATCATCCACCGGTTGTCATAGGGGCGCGGCAACTGCATGTCGTAGTTCACGACAATCGACTTGCCCTTGTGGGTTCGGATAACGGACGTGACGATGTCGCCTTGTTTGTATTCCCGCTTCGCATTGGGATGATCGGGCCCGAATTTCCGGGAAAAGTGTGCGTTGATGCCCCGGGAGTCGGTTGCGGTTGAGGTGACTGTGGCGAAGGCGTCGCCGCAATTGATGTCCATCCAACTGAGCACTGGGCCGAGGCTGTGGGTCGGATACTGGTCGCGGTTGTATTTTACGAGGAATTCGCCGCCCCAGCGCATGTTGCCTTCTTTATCGAAGAACCATTCATCAATACAGTCGTGGGAATGCGCGCAATGGCAATGGACCATCTCGCCCAGCAGCCCTTCGCGGATCATATGGAGCACGGCAAGGTTGTCGCGGCGGAAACTCCAGTTCTCGAGCATCATGCACGGTATCTTGGTTTCCTCGTAGGTGTCCACCAGTTGCCAGCACTCTTCGAGCGACAAGGCCGCCGGAACTTCCACGCCGACATATTTACCACATTTCATGCCGCAGACCGCCATGGGCGTGTGCCACTGCCATGGCGTTGCGATGATGACGGCGTCGATATCGTCGCGCGCCATCAAATCACGGAACGCTTCCTCATCTTTGGAGTACCCTTCGGGTTTTGGGAGTCCTGCTTTTTCTACAAGCCCCTGCGCGTAAGCGAGATTGGCGGCGTTCGTATCGCACAACGCGGGTACGGAGATGCCTTTCATTCGCAGCATCATGCCAAGGAGACCGGAGCCGCGACCGCCCGTTCCTACCACTCCAATTCGCACCAGCTCATTCGGCTTTTCCCCGGTTTGGCCCCAAGCCCCAGCGGTAAGTATGCCGACTGTCGCGGCTGCTCCGAGCCCGATAAATTCCCTGCGCGCAATTTTTGTCATGGCATGTTTTCTCCTACCAGATGATACAAGGTTCATCGTATAGGCCTAACCGGCCTGCTTTTCACAATGCATGTCGGTTTTTTAAAAGCCTATTCATATCCTAGCATGACTTTGGCCCGGACACCTCAAGGTATTGTTACCGCCGGTATGTTCGTAACCACTGCATTATTGCTTTTTTCAGCAGTGATGTCTTCAGCAGACCTCATCAATTCATTTCGCATTTTCACTCACTGCCAGCATCCTTGCCGCCAAATGAAGAGAACCGGAAATGACAAGAAGCCATATATAATGTAAGCTAAAAACATCCGGAGAGCATGAAAACTGTTCAGGAAAATTAACAACCGTTTGAGTCAGAATACGGAAGTTTGTTGGAGAGCGATGTGATGCCTAAACCACTAGATTATTTTGTTCGGCCACCCGTTATGCCAGCCAGTATTCAGAATGCCATAAGGCCGGATACGCCAGGCAGGCTGCTCATGCCGAGTAACATAGCGCCGATTGAACAGATTACGGGCGTGTGGAGGTTTGTCCGCATGCCAGGCGACGACACGCGCCTGTATACGCTTGCTGGCCATGTTGTACAATTAACCCTACAAGGAACGTATACGCTAAGGACGATGGGGAAACAATACCGCGTCCAAAAAGGAAGCCTGGTTTATTTTCATGATTCGCAGGAAATCGAAGTCTTAAATGTGCTTCAGCCTGTCACGTTCTACTCCGTGGGATTCATCGCTCCTTCTTTCCGTCCTCTTCCCGTCCAGGAGTGTGTCGTACGGTCGACAAAAGCGATCCGGGAGGCGTTCAAGAACCTGTATAATGTGACGCGTATTGCGAATCCCGTCCGAAGAAAGCTCAGTGCGTTTGCGACCCTTTACAGTCTTTTAGCGCTGGTATGCCATACCTACTCCGTGTCGCTTGAGAATGCGCAAGAAGAGGAAACGTGGTGGGCAATCGAGCGGGATCTCCGCCAGCAACAGATTTTTCGCCCCACGATCACGGACTTGTGCAACATGTCCCACCGAAGCCGTGCGACCATCGACCGGCTCTGTCGAAAGGCCACCGACACGTCGCCAATACAACGCTTGCAGGCGGTCCGGATGGCCGAGGCGATGAGCCTTTTGAAGTACTGTCCGATGACGGTCACGCAAGTCTCCGAATACCTGGGATACGCACGCATGCACGAGTTCTCGCGTGAGTTCTCCAGCTATTTCGGCATGTGCCCGAGCGCCATCAAGAAGCTGGCCGAATAGATCTTTGCCATGGCCTATTGGACTCAATCTTGATACGATTCCAGTACAAAACACCGTCGCCAAGCCGTTTCAACAACGGCTTGGCAACGGTGGTTTTCAATACAGCAGAGCCCGTTCGGCCTCCTGCCGGAGCAATTACTTGAGAAATCGTGCGTCGGCCCAGTTGGCGTGGTCGTAAGATGAGTTGTCGCCAGCATTGTCAACGATAAGAGCCAATTGCGATGCGCCGCCGATGGGGACTCGGACGTCGATTGGCGTGCTGCCGTGATGCATGACCGGGCTGCGAAACAGTTCCTTTCCATCCGCTTCCACCAAAAACACCACGGAACCGTAGGTGGCCGCTTCCCGCTGGCAGCCTATTGTGGCTGCGAAGGCCGTGTAGCCTGTTGGGATATCATAAACAATGCGCCCGGGCGCGCATGTCCCCAATCCCCGCCGAAACAGAGACCTGGGCCCCATGGATAGGTATTCACCAGAAAGGGGGCGATTCTGCTGCACGATGCCGGTGCTCGCCTCTGTCCGCTGCAACGAATCGAGGTAGACGCCATCAATCCGAATAACCTCGCGGGGACACCGCTCCATGGCAGCCGGGGCGCTGCTGCCTTGGACCGTGGGCACGAGCAACTGGGACCAGCCCCGCTGGCCCTCACGGTAGAGGGGGTAACTCGGGCCTTCTGTGAAGGGCGGCTCCGACGGGTTCGCCTTAACAGTTCCCCGCAGGTAGACCGCGACGCTGTTCTCGTCTACGTTCTTCATGCGGACCCGGATAGCGATGTTATGCCGTCCCGAGGGAACGGGAGCCAGAAACCACATCCAGTTCTCATTTGTAACAGGGCCGACCGCGAAGGACTTGAAAGAGCTCGAGTCTTCGATGGGCGCTAGCTTCCCATCGATTGTCACTACGCACGAACTGGCGCTGATCTCCTCGTCCCCCTCACAGAGGATGCACAACTCACTCGATAGGGCGCCGCGCACGGTGAGCTTGGCGGCGGTTTGAAACTCGAGCATTTCCGTTGCCTCGCCATCAGGACAAGTCCACGAAGGAGCCAGGGCGGCTGGTTCTTCCTCAAAGGCAATCCGCTTCATGACCGGCTCCCCCTTAGGCCGCCAGGCCACGCGCGGCTTCGACGCCTTTTCTTTGATCGTATCAGGTTCCTGCTCCGAGGGAACCATCTCCACGAAGACCGTGTCGTACGGCCCCAGCGGAACGGGCGGAAGCGCCTCTCCCTTCGCCACCCGCGCCAGGAGCTCCCGCCTCGGATAGAGTGTCCGAACTTCGGTATACGGGCCAAAGGGCGCTGTTGTAGAGTTCTCGGGAAATGCGAATGAGGCCTCCGTTATCCAGGGATTTCGAAGACAGTAGAGACGCCGAGTCTCGCCGAGAAATGCGTACCCGTAGCTCTGGCGCTGGGCGGGGTCGCCGCCGATAGGGAACGGCTCCTGGAGAAATTCCCGGTTATGCCGGGCCCACGCGATGAGGTCGGCAAAGAACCGCCATTCCTCATGGTTCATATATTCCGGGTTGATGTAGCTGGAGATGAACCACCGGCCGCGGCCGATAGCCATGCTCGCATGGTTCTGGAAAGCTCCGGGCCATTGCACGACGATATCGAAGCATTGCAGCGCCGAACTGGGCATCAGGATCCCGCGTCCTTTCAAGTTCTCGATGTCGCGGGCCGTGGTCATGGACTCTACCCAATCGGGACAGGGACACCGGCCCCGGGGGCTGTCGGCCCCAAACGAGCCGATGCAGAAGGGCACATGCATGAGCCACCAGGGACTCGGATACCAGAAGCACGTGGGTTCGAGCGCGATCTCGGGATTGATCTCGCGCAGAGCGTCGAACACGTCCATCAAGCCCTCGGCGATTGACAATTGAGACTCGACACCCGGTTTATGCCCGTGGTTCTCCGCTTCGCACTGGATTAGGAGTCCGTCAAACTTGACGTGGGCGAGGTTCGCCGCCTGGGCGTGTTTCAGCAAGGCTTCCTTGAACGCCTTCTGGTATTTGCCGCCGAGGGCGAGGCATGCGGCGTCCATATTCGGCCATTTGTCCTTGATGGCCGGAATGACCTCATACCCGGCGGATGCCAGCCACTTGTTGTCCAATGCGGGAGGATAGAGGCTGCTTGGGGAGACCCATAGCCCAGGACGGCATCCCACCGTGGCCAAAGCATCCCGAACCCGGCCAAACCCCTCGGGGAAGTTTTTCGTATCGATCTCCCACACCGTGTTTGGATCTGACCATCCCATGTCCATCGCATAGGCATCAAAAAAGAAACCTGTCGTATCGAATAAGTCCCGCTTGAGGGCCGCGAAGTTCTCCAGCACGAACTTCTCGGACGACGGTATGGGGGCCGTCCACCAGTCGTTGTAATGGACATGCAAGTCGGCCGGCTTGATCCGAACGGTGTCCAGATACCGTAGAAAGGCCCGCCGCAGCCCCTCCTCCGCGCCATAGGATGCAGCATCTTCATTGGACGCCGAGCCGAACACCGCCGCAGGCAAGTCCACCCAAGCATCTTTTATCTCTGTGTGCGGACGCTGGCTTAGGGAAAGGGTGTCCCCTTGGGCCTGGCACGACACGGATGGGTGCTCAACACCGGCGAAGATGCGGTCTCCGAAAACGGGATACGACGCGACTTCAGCGCCGGTAAGGTGTAGCGTTTCACCTGCGACCGTGACCTCCAGCAATCCAGCGCGTTCGACAAGCACCGGAGCCTTTGTTGACCGCATCGCCGTCTTGATGTGCAGTGTGCGCCCATCTTTACAGAAGGTGAACGTCTGGCGCACGATTAGTGCAGAGCCTGGGATATCCGTTTCGAGCACGACTTGCGGCGCGCCATCCGGCGCTTCCTGCGTGATGCGCGCCGCACCTGTATCACCAAGGGCTGTCTGTTTCCCATCGGATGTCTCGAAACTGAAACGCGGTCCGCTGATGGCCCATAACGTCCCCGCCGTACGATCCTCGTAACCAGTCCAAAGGTAGCCAGTTCCAGAATGCTCGAACCGGGCGGCGGCCCCTTGGCCGGATTCCAGGACGACGGGCGCGTCCGCCGCCCACGCGGTGCAGCAGGATGCGAAGAGGAATGCAAATGCCATGGGCTTCAGAAAAGAAGAAGGGCATGCAATCATGATGGAGTGTTCTCCTTGCCTTGTTCATGTCCAGCGATGCAGTCTCGATATTGCTAAGCTTTCTTATTATTCCGCATTTGAGTTTTTGTAAGCCAATGCAATGCTAAACAGTGAGGCCGGAGATCGAATGAAGGTCAATCCCCGGCCGCATATAGACACTAGAGGATGACTAGCGTCGAGTGATGAGTACGTGCGCTTATTTCTTTCTGCGGTATACGCAAATAGAACCGAGTGCAGTAGATATCAATGCCATCAATGCCAAGCCGCCCACTGGCAGCTCCGTCGCTCCTGAACCCGTTGAAACCACTACGGTAACGGTTTCGCCAGCCGCCAATTCAGTGCCTGATACGGGATCGGTGCGGACAATATTACCCGCTGCTACGGTGTCGCTGGCTTCTTGTTGCACACTTACGACATACCCCGCGGCCTCAAGAGCGGCGACCGCATCCGCTTGGCTCATGCCCGATACATCGGGAATAGTTGCTCCTGGGATTTCGCCCCATGAGCAAGAGTAATCGTCTGGCAGCGCATCATTGGTAAGGGTAAGGTCGTCAATATCAATTGATAAATCAATGTTATGGTAAAAACGCATATATGGGAATACCCCCTTTCCCGAGCCGCCTGGCCATTGGTGAGGATATAGATCTCCCACATATTCGGACCAGCCAGTGTCATCAACGTTATACCAGAAATGCAGCCAACTGTCCGTACCGTCGTCTGTTTTCACAAGCCGAAATTGCACTTTGGTGGCTGATGTTATGTCTAGCTGAAGGGCTGGATCTGCTCCCATGGCGCAGTACCAAAGAGTGTTACCGCCTCGGAAGATGTAGATAATCGACGAACTGACTCCCCCGCCCTCAACCCAGAATAATCCCTGGAACAAGCTTGCGGCCATACCATCCTGGAACTGCTGAATGTCTGGAAAGGTCCATTCCATCGTGAAATCACCGTAGATATAGCTGCCTACGTTGCTTTCGGCAAAAGTGCCAACGCTCGCCGTCGTACTATCGCCTGTCTGCGCAAAAGTTCCAACTCCATTGGCAACCGTAAAATCCGTGTTCGTAGCAGTGGTCGGATTCCACATCGTGCTGACAGCCCATGGACAATCTAGAGCGCCATCGTCGAAATTTTCTACAACGGTGCCTGCCCATGCCAAGGAACACATACAGATAGAAAAAAGAACCGTGGTGTAGAACTTAGAATGTCTCATTTCTTCACTCCCCAAAGTTTTGTCAGGTAAGTCCACTTGCCATAACTTAGAATCTCATCCAGTAAGCTTTTTACATTTTCCTCCTTTCAATAAACTCCATTATATGGAGACCTATCGTGCAGCTTGCACGCAAAGTCACTACCGATACCCATTTATCGCTGTATAAAGAGCGTAAGTGAAGATTTGGGGCAATAGATGTTCCAGATTTGGGATGTGCTCAGCCCCACCCCCCGAAGGTCCATGTCCAGAATCCGAAGGTCTGATAGAAACGCATGTCCCCATCTACAGGCGTATTGCCGTTTCCCCCCATGCAGGGCCAATCGTTCGGATATCGGCAGTATTTCACATGGCCGTCCATATAGAGTACGTTGCTGCCGCCTGGGAGGTGGTTGAACGTCGTTTGGTTCGAGTTGGTTACTGCGTACCATGGAGCGACGCTGCCAGGGGCCCAACAATCTAGCATAACGACCATCTCGCTCTGGCCTGTTGTGGCTCCCGCCGGATTGTTGATGTCCGTTATGGCGAACCGTTCTGCTCCTTCCCTCAATCTGCTGATGGTATCTGGCAGAGCGCTGCCGTCGTCATCGGTCCATGCGGTAGTCCCCGTGTTGGCCTTGATATACCCATCACCGAACTCCGCGGCATCCGAACCCATGTCATGGTTGTAGGTGTCCATGCGCAGCACGTTGAAGTTTCCCCACGGATTAGTCTTCTTAGGCGGGTAGTACTCAAGCTGCTCTTTGGTGGCCCCAGGACGCCCATTTGCCCAATTCTGCAAACACATCGCATACACCAGCCTTGACTTCGACCCCGTAATCCAAGGGATGTAATGGTACGACAGATTCTGCGACAGCACCAAGCCAAGCCATGGCTTGGCCAGGGAGTCATTGCTGCTGGCGATTTTTTGGACAAACTCGCCCATGGGGTCGCCGACAAGATTGTCCATACTGAAGTTTGAAACTGCTGCGTTTAAAAACGATGAAGAGCCGCTCCTCGAGTCCGATGGGCAAATCATGATGTTCGCGTCATTCCAGTAATCCGGGTAAACAGAAAAGCCAGCCACCCCGTGAAACAACCCCCCATAGATCTGGTAGTCCGAGGCTGGCGGGTAATCGCCCCCTTTGCTTTCACCGGAGTACATCTTGAAAATAATTCCCCATTGCTTCAGGTTGCTCGCGCAGGATGCGCGCCGCGCCGCCTCGCGAGCCCGCGCCAGGGCGGGTAAAAGAATGGCCGCCAATATAGCTATGATGGCGATAACTACCAGCAGCTCGATAAGCGTAAAACCTCTTTTCATGACAGATTCCTCTCCTGTTGACTCAGATTGACAAGGACTTCAATTGCATTTATGCAGGTAATGACTTTGTTAATGATCCGCGGTGAATGATGAAAGCCCCTCATAAACTTGGCCGCCAAGACATTCTGTAATACCGCGTATATCGTTCAAGTCTGTAACCATTTTATTATCATTTTTACTTGGATTTATGTCTTCAGCATAGGCGATCATTTCATTTCGCATTTAGACTCGCGATGAGGATTGTTAGGAAGAAACTTATAATGAGATGGATTGGAGCAAGCCAAAGCCGTTTTCGAGTGTCTCGGTGATTCATACAATAATATCTTTCATTGAGACAAGTGGAATCCAATATTTTTTTCATATTATTAACGATGAGAGTAAAGGAGATGTGCAAAACCTGAGGAGCCCATATAAAAAGTGCGGGGATCTGCCTCTCTGTTGAAGCATGAGAGTATTTTATGCATTACATCGGATTTTGATTGTAAGTTTATATGAGCATGGTATGAGCATAGCATCCAACTAAAAGCAAGGTTTGGCGTGAAACTAAACCGCCGTCGTGGGGATGTTTTTTTTACAGGAAGGCGTTCCAGCTATCACGACGAACTACTCTCAAAATGCATCAACATGGAAACATGATCTCCCGTTTACTCATCTTCAACTTACCTCACCGATTGCCATGAAATTCGAAGTGCGAGTTCACTTGCCTGTATGAAAACCGCGTACTTATAGGATGGCGCATACTGAACGTAAAACGCTGAATGGTTCTCAAAAGGATTTACAATGGATGTATCGAGAGCATTATTACTTTAAACTCCAGCTTCTATAAAAAACGACAAGAAGTTTTAAATCTATTTGCGTAACAGCTTGATAAGCCTAGATTTATAATGTGTGAAAACTGCGGCGATTATTTCAGCGATCTAGGGTATAGGCAACGCCCACGCCAGGGCCTTAGCCCCAGCTTCAACAAGAAGCTTTTTCATTGCAGGTATGTCGCGCTTTTATCAGTTGTATTCTTTGCGGCTTTGCGTGAAATATCTGAGCAAGGATGGCGCGCTCTACTCTCAACAGGTATCCCATTCAATTTATACGTACGCAAAGCCGCAAAGAACGCAAAGGTAAACAAGAATAAACAATGTTATGTTGTTTCTTTGGTTTGTGGGCAACGTCCACGCCAGCAAATTTTACTATGAAGATAACGGAAATTCCGTGGATGCCCGAAATAATCGGGGAGATTGTTGGAGATTGATGTGATGTCTGAAGCAATCAATTCATTCGTACGATCTTCTGTCACGCCTGATTGTATTTTGAATGCCATAAGGCCGGATACGCCAGGCCGGTTGCTTATGCGGAGTAGTGTAACACCGATTGAGCAGATCACCGGCGTATGGAAGTTTGTCCGTATACCAGGAGACAACACGCGAATTTATACTCTAGCAGGACATGTTATTCAACTAATCATCCAAGGAACATATACTCTCCGTACCTTAGGAAATCAGTATCGTGTCGGAAAAGGAAACCTGATTTACTTTCATGATTCGCAGGAAATTGAAACTTTAAATGTGCTTCGGCCCGTCACGTTTTATTCCGTGGGATTCATTGCTCCTTCCTTTCGTCCTCTTCCCGGACAAGAGTGTGTTGTACAGTCGACAAAAGAGATCTGTGAAGCGTTCAAAACTCTGTATCACGCAACACATATTACAAATCCCGTACACCAGAAACTCAGCGTCTTTGCGGCCCTCTACAGTCTTCTAGCGATGATAAGCCATACACGTTCCATGTCGCTTGGGGATGTAAAAGAAGAAGATATGTGGTGGGTGATCGAGCGGGATCTGCGTCTGCATGGGGTTTTCCGGCCTACAATCGCCGATTTGTGCAGTATGTGCCATCGAGGCCGTGCGACCATCAACCGGCTCTGCCGTAAGGCCACCGACACATCCCCGATGCAACGCTTGCAAGCAGTCCGGATGGCTGAGGCAATGAGCCTCTTGAAGTACTGTCCGATGACGGTCACGCAAGTCGCCGAATACCTGGGTTACACGCGCATGCACGAGTTTTCGCGTGAGTTCTCCAGCTATTTCGGCATGTGCCCCAGCACCGTCCGGACGCCGCCAGAATAGGCTCTACCTATGCCCTTGTCTTAACGATGAGATTCACTCGATTTCGATGCCAGGCGCATTACTCGAAATGGGCGGTTTACGTTGTTGGGCAAAGCGCCAGCGCATCAGAATGTGAAGCGTGAAAGGTATATATTTCTGGCGTCCGCCTTTATCGTAAGTTCGTGTCTGGCAATGAGGGCGAGGTTACGGAAACCACGGTTGGCCTGTTCTGGTTCCATGGCGTTTCTGTTAGTTCATGATAGTACTTTACGGCCAACGGGGCGTTTTGTTGTAATCGGCAATCGCCCCAGCGCATCCAGCGTTCGTAGGAACGCCAGTCGCGGTTGATGTAGCAGACTGCCTTGATTCCAGGGTTTGTTTTGATAAAGTGGAAGAAGGGCAGAAACCACTTATCCCAAGCATCATCACTCGCGCCGAGTCCGAGGGGAGTGGCTTCGGCGATCATGACCGGCTTGCCGTGTTGCCGGGCCGCTTGCAGAAAACGTTCGGTCACGGAGCGCTTGGCGTCGAATATGTCGAACAGGTCCAAGGCCCACCAATCGACGGAACCGTCACCCGGATAGAATTCCTCGAAACGTTCATTGGCTCCTGCCGGAGAAAAGGACCAGACGAAGGCGATGCGTGATTCAAGGGCTGGATATTCCGAAAGCAGCATTGAGCGAATGTGGTTATAAGCGTTCTTGTATTGCCCGGCGTCATAGTTATTCCACTCGCCGTTAAAGGCGAAGCCGATTCTGAGAAATACCGGCCGTTCGAGACGGTTAAGATGGTGGCCGAGAATATGGAGCTGTGCATCGGTTTTTCCGGCGGCGACTTCGTGTTCGTAGTGATCAGAGGGATTCTCCGTGTCATTCATCATGATCCCGATTTGCGGTATGAGGGCGTCGTCTGCATGGCGAAGCAAGTGGGCATCGAGAGAAGCGAAGAATTCGTGTATGGGTTCGCTCTTGAGCCGCAGCCAAGCCACGGTGATGGTGGGGCGTTGCTCGAGCAGCAGGCTTGAGTATTGATCGAAGTCATCCCAGCCAGACGGGCCCAGCCGTCCGCCGCCATGTAATATTGCATGGCCTGTTGGTTCCAGTTTTTGCCCGTAATCTTCGCGTGGCGCATACTCGGACGGCAAGTCCGCTGGAGCAGATAAGGCGAAACTGAATAGGATGCAAAAGAACAGGAGTTGCTTTGTCCCAAACATTATTCCTCTTTCCCATGCAATTGCTGTTGCACATTGGTTCTGTCCGTGGCGTTCAGCCAAATCGGATCTCCCATTTCACGGTAATACCGGGTGGCGATGAATGCATTGGATTCTAACCGCCGGTCTCCCCAATTCTCCCATTTTTGATACGTACGCCAGTCCCAGTTGATGTAACACACTGCTTTGATCACGGGATTTTCCGCGATGAATGCGAAGAAGGGCGCAAACCATTGGTCCCAGGCCAAGGCGTCGTTCGTCTGGGGCGCTCCTAGCGGCGTTGTTTCCGAGAGCAGCACGGGTTTCCGGTGTTCTTCCGCTGCTTTAAGGAAGGCTTTCGAGCAGGGGCGCGCGATATCTTGGATCTTGAACACTTCGAGCGCCCACCAATCCACCACATCATCGCCGGGATAAAACTTCATGAAATCGGTGTCTGGCTCGAAGGGAACGAAATCCCAAACCAGCGCGGCGTTTTCGGCACCGGTTTCGTGCATGATGCGCCATGTCCGCCGAAAGGCTTCTTTATAGGCTTCAGGCTCGTAATTGTGAAAGCTTGCATTGGAGGCCAGCCCCACCCGAAGCAAAACGGGAATCTCTAAGCGCTTGATATCCGTGAAAAGCTGTTGCAGTTCTTGGTCATATGCGCCCGCCGCGACTTCGTTTTCAAAATGGTTTTCTGGTATTTCGTTTAGGTTAAAGTTCATGCCTATCTGAGCGGCAGGCCACTCACTGGGCGGCAGGTTTTTGAGCAGTTCCCGCCATTGGTCATAAAGGGGGCTGCTCGCGTGCTTTAATGTAATCCAGCTCATGATGGCCATCGGCCTGCGATCCAGCATCACGTTTTGGTACGCATAAATAGACGACCAATCGAAGTGCGACAAGGCGCCTGCCCCGTGGATGATGTGATTGCCTTGGGGTTCAAGAAACTGGCCGAAATCCACCCGGGGGAGATAATTGTTCTTTGGAGGAATCATTACGCTTGGCTTTTCCTCCAGGCCGTCTCCAGTATGGTGTTCGGATGGAATATTGACATCGGGTACGCTTGCGCCACTCCATTCCATGTGCTTCACTTGCCATGGAGTAGAGTCATGAAGTGATGCAAGGCCGATAACCAGATTCCCTCCCCGAAGGTCGATGCCGTGTGAGGTAGCGGCGTTTATCGGGCAGGCATAGACCTGGTTCCATTCCGCGCCGCCATCGCCGCTGCAAAGGAACACCAGGTCGGTTTTTGTGATTTCAATCTTTAGATGCGTGGTGGAAGCCTGCAGCACAAACCCATTGTCCTCGATATAGTCATGCCGGCCATCCTGGTCTTTGTCGTCGAAGGATTGGACATACGCGCCCGTTGCGTTGATGCCGAGGTTGAACGCGGCCATCAAAGGATATGGAGGATTGTCATAATCGTATGCACGAAGCCAAAGCGCGAAATAGGCCGCTTGGCCCTTCATTGGCGGCGTGTCCGGCCCCATGAGAATCATGATGGTTCCAATAGCACTCTCACTGCCCAGTTTGGGAAAGAAGTGATTGGATTTTTCCTGTATGGCATGGGAGATGTCCACCATGGTGAAACCGGGGCCCATTTCGAAGCTTAGTGGTTTGTATTGGATTTTCCCTTCCGTGTGGCTGGCATCGATACGCACATCCTTGTCTATTTCACTGCCCGCAAACCGGACACCGGCATCCGCCGGGCTGGCTGTGGCCAGCAACAAAAACACAAGGAGACAAAAAATGTATTGGACTCTCACGCTCATATGGCTTGTCCTCATCGTTGAGCTGGGAAGCATAGGGTAGCTTTCGCAAAAGCCATGGCTTGGCCAGCATCTTTCTCCGGCAGCCTGCCGCCTATGGCGATGGTGATTTCGCCCGGCATGAACATTATTTGTCCGTCCTCATCAATGACGGATAATTGCTCGGAAGTGATATCCATCGTGATGGTTTTTTCTTCTCCGGCCGCCAACTGGAAACGCTCGAATCCCACCAATTGCCATCGCGGCGTGCGGAGCGAAAGGTGTTCGTGTTTGAGGAAACACTGGGCGACTTCATCGCCATCCCGGCTGCTGGCGTTGGCTACGGCCACGGACACGCGCAGCGATTGGCCGGGTTCCAGCCGGGGTGCGCTCAATTCCATTTTGTGGTACCGGAACTCGGAGTAGCTCAAACCATGTCCGAATGGAAACAGGGGTTCTTCTTCCATGTACCGATAGGTGCGGCCCATCATGCAGTACTCATCGAAGGGAGGCAACTGTTCAATCGATTTCGGAAACGTCATGGGCAACCGGCCAGCGGGATTGTAATCGCCAAAGAGCACATCCGCGACGGCCCGGCCCCCTTCTTCACCGGGATACCACGCCATAATGATGGCCGGGATGTGTTCGGCGGCCCAATTGAAGGTGATCGCGCTGCCGCCGGTGAGAACGAGCACTATCGGTTTGCCCGTGGCATATATAAGTTCCATAAGGTTCTGCTGGACTTCTGGCAAATCGAGGGTGGCCCGGTCGCCTCCGCCGTCGGAATCGGCTACTTCACCTTCTTCGCCCTCGAGGGCGGGGGAATTTCCCATGGCCAGGATGACGGCATCAGCGCGTTCCGCGGCAGACACGGCTTCGGAAAATCCATGGGTGTCAGGCTGGGATATGCCGAGCAGCTTTTTAGAAGTTACGGGGCAGCCTTGCGCATACCATAGTTTCGTGCCGGCTGATATGCTGTGTCGAATGCCAGCTAGAATGGTGGTGCATTGGGACGGAGTGCCGTAATAATTTCCGAGCAGGACATGCTGATCGTCGGCGTTTGGGCCAATGACGGCGATATTTCGCAGGTTTTTACTCAATGGCAGGAGGCCGCCATCATTTTTCAAGAGAACGATGGATTCCCTCGAGGCTTCCAGCGCCAATTGGCGGTGGGCGGGCGAATCAACAATCTCATATGGAATTTGCGCATACGGCACACGCTCAGGCGGATCGAACATCCCCAGGCGCATGCGGGCCTCCAGCAAACGTGCTAGAGATGTGTTGATTTCATCCTCCGAGACCAATCCTTCGGCAACCGCCAGAAGGAGATTCGAATAGACCTTGCCGCAATTCAAGTCACAGCCATGGCGGACGGCCATGGCGGCGGATTCCGGAGGCCGATTGGTTATTTTATGGTTCAAATGGAAATCGCATATCGCACCGCAATCAGAGACAAAATAGCCTTTAAAGCCCCACGTTTCGCGTAGGATCTTCTGCATAAGGGTGATGCTGGCGCAACAGGGTTCGCCATTGACGCGGTTATACGCACCCATGATGGAAGCAGCGCCGCCTTCAATCATGGCTGCTTTGAATGCGGGCAAATAGGTTTCATGCAGGTCTTTTGGGCTTACGGTTGCGTCGAATGTATGCCTGGCGGATTCCGGCCCGCTGTGAACCGCGTAGTGTTTGGGTGTAGCGATAAGCTTGAGGTATTTGGGGTGGCTGCCCTGCAGCCCTTGTATGAACGCCACGGCGAGCCGCCCGGTCAGATACGGATCTTCGCCATAAGTTTCTTGGGTGCGCCCCCAGCGCGGATCCCGTGCAATATTGATATTGGGCGACCAATAGGTTAGCCCCTTATATTCGCTGTAATCGCCATGCCTCACGAACTCATGGTGCTTGGCGCGCGCTTCATTCGAGATGGCTTCGGCTGTTTTGCGCAGCAGGGATGTGTTCCATGACGCCGCCAAGCCAATGGCCTGCGGGAATACGGTCGCGATGCCCGCGCGGGCCACGCCGTGTATGCATTCGCTCCACCAGTTATATGCAGGGATCCCCAGGCGCGGTATGGCCGCCGCCTCGTGGATCATCTGAGACACTTTCTCTTCAAGTGTCATCCTGGCGAGTAGATCCTCGACTCGCTCGGACAGCGGCAGGCCAGGATTCCAGAACGGCTCTTGCCTATCTTCGGTTTGAGGTGTCATTCATGTTTCTCCTTTATCTATACATGCTCGATATGGGCAAGAAGCAGGTATCAGCCTTTGACAGCTCCTGCGGTTAATCCGGATATAAACTCCTTTTGGAGTAACAAGAACAGTAATAGCACGGGAAGAATAGATAACACGGTTCCCGCCATTAATACTCCGTATTCTTGTGAATAAATGCCTACCAGTTGGCTTAGTGCGATGGGAAGCGTGAAGCGTTGTTCCGCGTGCAGCATAATCTGAGGCCACAAGAAACTGTTCCATGAACCCGTGAACGCAATGAGCGCCATCGCGCCTGTCACGGGGCGGCATACGGGCAAGACGATAGTCCAGAACAACCGCAGTTCCGAGCACCCGTCGATTCGTCCGGCCTCGAGCAGGTCATCTGGGATCTGCAACATGTACTGGCGGAACAAGAACAGCCCAAACATGTTCACTGCGCCGGAGATGATGAGGCCTATAAGCGAATCCAGCAGATGCAAATCGTACATGAGTTCGTAAAGGGGGGCGAGGACCACCTGAGGCGGTATCATCATGCAGCACAGCAGCATGGCCATAGCCATTTTCTTGCCGGGGAATTCATATTTGGCCAGTGCAAATCCGCCTAACGTGGCGAGCGCCAGTTGCACCACAACCGTGGCTCCGGTCACGAAGAGAGAGTTCATGAGAAACCGGAAAAAGGGTATCTCCTCGAATAACTGGAAGTAATTGCCCCAATACAGCTTCGGGGAGAAGAACAAATAGTGGAACAGGTCATCGGGGCTCTTGAAGCTGGCCGCCAGCAGCCAGATGAATGGCGACAGCACTAAAATGGTCCATGCCGCCAGAACTACATAGAGCGCCGCTAGTAGGGGTTTTCGTCTGAAGCTACGCATGGCGCCTCCAGATCCCTGACATCATCACTTGGGCGGCGGCGAAGATAAAGACCGCTCCGGCCAGCACCCAGCCCACCGCCGAGGCGTATCCGAGGTCGCCGGTTCCAAAACCGCTCAAAAATAAATGCATTACCACGGTCAATCCGGCATTGTCCGGTCCTGGGCCGTGCAGCATGACATAGGGCAGTTCGAATAATTGAAACGAGCCGATAGTGCTCATTACTACGATGAGCACGGCCACGTGGCGGATCCCAGGGATGGTGATATGCAGGAACTGCTGGAACGGTCCCGCGCCATCCACTTGGGCCGCCTCATAGAGTTCCGTTTCAACGGACTGCAAGGCCGCCAGGAAATAGATCATATTGAATCCGACATACATCCATAGCGAGGCCAAAACAATGGCGGGCATGACCAGCCGAGGATCTCCAAGCCATTGCGTATCCAGGTCAAGGCCCAGTAAGAAATGGAGCGCCCGGTTCAGCAGCCCGAAGTGCGGCACGAAGATCACGCCGAATAAAATAGCGACAAACGCCTGCCCAACCAGATTGGGAGAAAAGAAGATCAACCGGAGAAATCCGCGCCCCCATACGAAGCGGCTGTTCAGCATTAACGCAAGGCCTAAGCTTAACGGAAGCTGTAGCAGGAGGGAACATAGGGTGAAGACCGCCGTGTTGCGGATGGCCTTGTAGAAAGCGGGGCTGGTGAACATAAAATAAAAGTTATCCAGTCCTACGAACACCTTCGCCCCCGGCCCCGCGGTAATATAAAAGGAGAGAATAAAGCTCTTCACCAGCGGATAGAGACCGAAAAGTATAAAAAGCAGGATGAACGGAGACAGGAAAAGATAAGGCGCTGCTTTACGTTGAAATCGATACCAATTCATGGTTTATCTTCCCTAAAAGGATCCCGCGTCATGGCGCGGCGTACGTCCTGCGCCGCCTCTTTCAAGCGTTGCTCAGCAAAAGTCTGGAATCCTGCCGCGCCATATTTCGAATAATAAGAACCGCAGGAGGCAATTACCGAGCCCATCGCTATTTTTGCTGTATCCAGGTATGCGCTGGTATGCTGGGGCGGCACGTCACCGGCTACATTTATAAATGCCTCTCCCACACATTGGCCAGACCAGTAGGGATTTGCCTGGTGGTATTCTGGCATGGCCCAGGCGTCCTTAAAGGCAGGCAGGATGCCAAGCGCACGAAAAGAGACTGCCACCTCTTTTTTGTCTAGATAAAGCGCCTGGGCCAGTTCACGGGCGAGCTCTGGGGCGGCGCATTTTTTTGAAATACCGAGCATGGTTCCGCCGAAGGTGCTCACGTTGCGCCCGCCCGGCTCAAAGGCAGGCAAGGGAGCCAAGGCCATCTTGCCTTTCATGCGGGGCGCATCGGTTTCGATGAATTGGACCCGCCAATCGGGGCACAGAAAACACAGTACGTAGTCGTTTTCAATTGCTTGCGTGAAGATTTGCCCCATGCCGATTCCCCCGCCGCCCTCGAGCGAAGCGCTGATGCGCTCCGGGCCAGCAATCAGCGGGACATACCACAACAGGGTATCCAGCGCCAGCGCATTGTCCATCATCAAGTTGCCTGTGGCATCAAAATATCCGCCGCCTCGCTGGAAGAGAAACATCTCAAAATGAGCCGATGTATTATTCGATAGTTCCAGCATATAACGCTGGTTTGGGATTGTTATACGATGCGCTTCCCGCATGAAGTCCTCCCATGTGGCAAGGCGGGATACATCGATTCCTTCCGCTTCAAAGAGGTCTTTTCGGTAGGCCAGCATGACAGGATGCACATCGTGCGGGATCCCGAAAATACGCCCCCGATTGGTATAGGGCGCGAGCCGTGTGCTGACGAACCGGTCTAGATATCCACTCGATTCCAGCCAAGGCCGGAGGTCAGCGAAGCCGGCCTGGTCAATAGGGCCTCGGGAAAAAACGCCTGCGCCGCCTATATCCATCTCCACCAAATCGGGCGTATCGAGATCCGCCCAGAAAGCCGACTGCAAGCGGTTGGCGATTGCGCGATGATCGACCAGTTGCAAGTCTACCGTGACCCCAGGATGCGCCGCCTCAAATCTATCCACCGCGCTGATATAGCCTTGATAGTGCGTGCGCGCGAATACCCAAAACTCTAGGGTGGCCTCCCGCTGCTGGACGGGATGGAAGAGCAGCCAAGTTCCTGCGGCGAAAGCCATGGTGAAGATGATGGTTATGCCTTTCCCCAAGGGCGCATCTCCTAAACAATTCTCTCTCAGACTAATCTCGTCTTCTAGTTTGACGCGCTGCTCTGGCTATATGCCGGCTCGTGTTTAATCGCTGGCGCATCTATAACGGAGTCTCGAATAATCACTTTGTGCGGTATGGTCCGCTGGATGATGGCCTGCCCGTTGTCTCCGGCCAGTATGTCCAGCAGCAATTCCGCCGCCGCTGTTCCCAAGGATTTTGGGGAAACGGATAGCGTGGTGAGAGGAGGCCCCATGAGCGCACCCATCTCGATTCCGTCATATCCCATCACGCTGAGGTCTTGAGGAATGCGCAGCTCTAATTCCCGGGCCGCGAGGTAGACACCCGCCGCCACTTGATCGTTGAAACAGACGATTGCCGTGGGGCGTGTTTCCGGATTGGCCAGAACAGACATGGCCGCATCGTATCCGCCTTGCATCGTTTCGCCTGCCCGGACAGTCATCGCGTTGGCATATTCAATCTCGTGGCGCACCAAGGCTTCGACGAAGCCAAGCGTGCGTTCTTGCGCGGAGGAACGATAGGGCGGCCCCGTAAGGTACACCATGTGGCGGTGGCCCCGGGATATCATGTATTCGGTGGCGTCACGGCTCGCATCCCGGTTGGATACGTCTACTGTATGGGTGTTCACGCCTTCCAGCGTCCCGATGGCGACCATTGGACGCCCCAATTCATAGAGGTGGCGCAACACCTCTTCGTCTTCTTCACCGCGTCCGGCAACGACGATGTAGCCAGGCGGATTGCATCCCATAAATACATTAATGTCGCTGATTAGTTTTCCCGGCCTGTCATCCGTCGTGTGGAGCAGAATATCGTGAAAGCCGTTCTTTCGCAGTACGGATGCGATGCCGGAGGTGACTTCCGTGAAGAATGGATTGTTGATGCTGCCTATAATCACGCCAATCATTCGGGAGATCTCGCTCACCAGTGATTTGCGGATGAATTGCGCATGCTCTTTGTGCTGTTCAATGATATCGAGCACCTTGCGGCGCGTAGCTTCACGAACACCGGATTTCCCGTTGATTACCGCGGAAACCGTGGCTCGAGACACACCGCTCATTCTGGCGATTTCTTCTGTAGTCAGCATAGTCATTGAGTTCCTTCATGATACATCCTGGACGTTCTCCAAATACCGCTATACTTTACCACGGGCGTCAAGTGGATGTCAATCTAAAATTGACGTATGTAAAAAATAGTGTTCGGAAAAATGGATATAAATATGACGTACGAATAAATAAAAAGTAAAATGTCCATTGACAATATTCAAAACATGTGTTATTCTCGCCATGGTTGGAGTATCCGGAGAGGAGGGAAATGTAATGAAACGAAGCGGATTCACGTTGATCGAGCTGTTGGTCGTCATTGCAATTATCGCTATTTTGGCTGCGATCTTGCTTCCCGCACTGGCGCGAGCGCGTGAAGCGGCGCGCCGTGCGAGTTGCGCCAGCAATCTGAAACAATGGGGAATCATTTTTAAGATGTATTCCAATGAAGCGAAAGGGGCGTCTTTTCCGCCGGGCATCACTACGGTTCCCATCACCGGTTATCTGCATGGGATTTCCGCTGAACGGATATACCCGGACTATTGGAACGACCCTAATCTTGCCATATGCCCCTCGGATTCGCGTAGCGAGTTTCAATTGTTGTTGAATGTGGAAAAATTCGGCGTTGATGAAGATTTTCCGGCGCAAATCGCACGGCTTGCCAAATTGACAGGGGACGACGGGAAAGCGTGTTTGCATGGAATGCTCTCCATGCCGGTGTCGTATATTTACATGAATTATGCATGCACCACCGGTTCGCAAGTCTACGATGTGGGTTTGATGAAGGGGGACTGGCCGTATAACACCGCTGGCTGGGGGCCTATCGAGACGTATCCCGTTTCTAAGATTTCTGGTTGTGAGTTTGACCCGGATTTATCGCTACTCATCTTCGACCGTTTCAATATCGAAGACATTCCCGCGGATGTCACGGCCAAGCGAAGCGTACGTACATATGGATGGAAAGACGATGACGGCATTACCACTCTACCTGCTGTTTACCATCATGTGCGGGCTGGCATCGAGCGTTTCTTTATCACGGATATCAACAATCCAGCATCGGGCAGCGTTTCCGAAAGTGTCATTCCGGTTATGTGGGATGCCTGGGCCAGCGGCCAGAATATGTCCGTAACGGGTGCGCCTATGCCAGGAGCTGCCGCGGTCAGCTCATTCAATCATGTGCCGGGCGGTTCGAATGTGCTTTATATGGACGGGCATGTGCGGTTTGTGCGGTATCAAGAAGATTTCCCGGTCACTTCAGGCACATACAAGAGCGGTGTATGGAATCTGAATTCCGTGATCGGTTTGCAGAATTACATGTTTGGCGGTATGGGCTGAGCAGGCAGTGCCGTTCAGCCGGTTGTTCCTGAAACGAGGAGAAACGACAGATCTACATTGGAGGGAAGTGGAATGGCTAGACAATTGTGTGTGCTCATGAGTCTCTTTGTCCTAGTTACACTAAATGCTTCTGCGGGAACAAAACTTTTTTCTGGCGCACAGAGCGACACGGAAGGTGCAGTGAATTCCAACGATTCGTATGGCGAGTTTACGTATGAAGATTGTGGATGGTTGATATCCGGAAATGGAAATTACGCGCAGCTCAATTTCTCTTACTCGGGAGAGTCCGCCGGTGCGGCGTTTTTCCCATTCCTGGGCGATGCGGATTCAGTCAGCACGGCAATCCTCACGTATGCGCCGGATCAACCCACCACGACAGCCAGCGACATGGTGCGGTTCCGCTTCCGGGCGCTCAACGCGGGTGATTGGAGTTATGCGGCGGCCTTCGACTTCGGCTATCACGGTTCGGGCACTTTCCTTGAAGTGCGAGGCGCGGGCGACGGATGGATTGAATTAGGCAATTTCGTCGCGGATTTCTTTCCGAACATGCTGAAGATCGATATCACCCAGACGCAAGTCACCTTTTCCGCCAGTGACGACTGGGGAGCCAATTGGACGGAGGTGTACGCATTTACCATTAATGACGCATCCAGCTCCCATCTCGATCTTACAGGCATGCGCATAGCCCTTCTAGCTAACGCGGTGCAGAGCACTGCTCCATGGAAAATTGATTCGTTCGAGTGGACTGGTGCGGCGGTGCCGAATTTGAATTTGTCGGTGGAAGGTTGCGGCTATGGCGGCGGAAATGGGGAAAACGTGCCTGTGGCTGGTTTGGCTGGCCTGGGAATAGCGATTGGCGTGTTCCTTCTGGGCGGCGCCAGAGCACTGCGCCGGAAGTGATAACTCATCATTCTGAGTTTTTTCCCAGGAGGTGGAGAGCCGCTCCGCTTCCTGGGAAAGGCCGTTGCTATTTCTTGAATCCAAAAACGGGTTCAAATGATGGCAAGAGATATATGATAGTACCGTGTGTCTATCTGTTTTGCACAGGGGTCTTCTCCTGCATTGCCGGATAAGAGAAAAGAGATATGCATTTCCCGTGGCATGGGGGAGAATCCTCGTGAGATTTGTATCGAAATCGTTGCTGCCCCTTTCACTATTTGTTTTCTGGTGTGGCGCAAGCGGTAGAAAGGGCGCTTGAAATGACACATGCAGAAATGGTCGCGGCGGCGCGTCTGAACAGGGAACAGATGCTTGCCGATCCCCAGCGGCCGGTCTACCACTTCGCTACACCAGAGGGCATTTGCGCGCCTTTTGATCCCAATGGCGCGATCTATTGGAAGGGCCTATATCATCTTTACTACATATTCAAAGATGAACGTGGATTCTGCTGGGGCCATGTATCCAGCAACGATCTGGTGCATTGGCGTTTCCATCCGACAGCGTTGTTTCCCTCGGAGGGAGATCCCGACAAAGGCATTTTCAGTGGCAACTGCTTCATTAACAAAGAGGGGAATCCAACTATCCTCTATCATGGAGTTGGAGCAGGCAATTGTATCGCCATCAGTGAAGATGCCCAGCTCGATGTATGGAAGAAGCTGCCCTTCAATCCCATAGTGCCCATTCCCCCGAAAGATAGCCCGGAGGCAAAACTCTATGGCTCATGGGATCCTTGTGGATGGGTGGAGAACGGAACATACTACGCTATATTCGGCGGAGCTAAAGCCGCGCTGTTTAGAGCTAGAAACCTCACCCGGTGGGAGTATCTAAAGCCCTTTATGTCTGACGTTGTTTTTTCGGGTGTGCATCCGGACGACGATGTCTCATGCCCAGGCTTTTTCAAGATTGGCGATATGCATATGCTGCTGTGCATCAGCCACAAAAGGGGGTGCCGGTATTATCTGGGCCGCTGGGAAAACGAGCAGTTTCATCCGGAATGCCATGCCTGGATGAACTGGCCAGGCGGCAGCTTCTTCGCCCCGGAGAGCCTGCTCGATGGCCAAGGCCGCCGTATCATGTGGGCGTGGGTGGTGGATTATGGAGTGATCCCTGAGTTGCCTCCTAGCGGATGGAGCGGGATGATGAGCCTGCCGCGGCATTTATGGCTGGATGATGATCATGTGTTGCACATGGCCCCCGTGAAAGAATTGCAGGCGCTTCGATACAACCACCGGCATGTGGATTCTACGCCCCTCATGGATGGCAAAGAACTGTTATTGAACGGCATTTCCGGTGACTGCTTGGAGCTTGATTTGACGATACAGCCTGGCCAGGCAAAACGTATACGGTTGACGGTGCGCCAGTCGCCAAACGGAGAAGAAGAAACGCCGATTGTTGTTGACCGGGAATCCGGCGCCATGCGTATCGAACTTGGGAAGTCTTCGCTGGGCGGCTATCTGAAGCATTATGATGCGCTAATGTTTGTTGATTTCGTGGATCATGTTACTAAGAACAAGGTGGAAGTAGATCGCCAGGAAGCGCCGTTTGTCCTGAAAGAAGGTGAGCCATTACGGTTGCGCGTATTTCTGGACCGCTCGATCATCGAGATATTCGCCAATGAGCGCCAGGCGATGGCGCAGCGTATCGATCCGTCCCGAAACGACAGCCTCGGCATCTCTCTGTGTGTGGAAGGCGGCGATGCGGAGCTGCTTCAACTGGATGCTTGGGACATGGTTCCCTCGAATCCATGGTAGAGTGGAGCGATGCCGCGTCATGTGTTCGCATGTTCAACGGGAGGCATATGCTTTTCGGAACCGGGCGTATATCCCTTCGAAAGCGCCATTGCTGCAAATTAACACGACATCTCCAGGGCGCGCTTTCTCCCGCACATCGTCCACGATGGCCGGCACCTGGTCCGTGCAATGGGCATGCACGCCGTGGGCTTCGAGTATCTTCACTAAACCAGCCCGGTCGAGGAGCGTGTCTTCCGCCATGCGGTCCGCCCGGTATATAGGGCCAATCCAAACGCAATCCGCTACACGCAAGGCGTTCGCCAGCTCGTTCTGGAACGCGTTCGTCACGAGCGTGTTCGAGCGTGGTTCGAGCAACAACCAGAGACGCCCTTCCGGCCACCGGCCCCGGGCGGCTTTTGCCGTCTCCGCGATGGCCGTCGGGTGGTGTGCGAAATCGTCCACAAAAGTGATCCCGTTCGCTTCAAGAAAAACTTCCATGCGCCGCCGGACGGAGTGGAAGCGGGGCAAGGCGCTGGCGAGCGTCTCCGGCGCTATTCCCAGCAAACGTCCTACGGCAAGGGCCGCGAGCGTGTTTTGTACGTTGTGGCGTCCCGCAAGAGGTGTTTGAAACTCACCCCATTTGACGCCTTGGTCGAAGACATCCAATCGCTGGAGTCCGCTTGAGGCGTTTCCCAGAATGCCACGAAAATCCGCGGTCTCGGATAGGCCATAACTCAAGACGGGACAAAAGGCGTGTTCGCGCAAGGCGGCGGCGCGAGGATTGTCGGCGCACACCACCAGGTGGCCCGTGCGCGGGATCTGGCGCAACATGAGGCGGAATGCTTTTTCGATCTCTTCCACATCGCGGTAGATGTCGCCATGGTCGAATTCGAGAGAGGTCACCACGGCGATTTGGGGGAGATAGTGGAAAAACTTCGCGCGCTTGTCGAAAAAAGCCGTGTCATATTCATCGCCTTCAATGACGAACGGCGCGTCTGCGGCTCCAAGCCGGGCGGAGTGGGGGAAATTCAAGGGCTGTCCACCGATCAAGTAGCCGGCATTCAGGTTCGCTTCTTCCAATAAAAAGGCGGCAAGCGCCGTGGTGGTGGTTTTGCCGTGGGTGCCGCAGATGACGATAGGCTTGCGGGGACGCAGTACGACATCCTTGAGCCATTCCGCCAAGCTGACGTAATGGAGGCCGCGCTCCAAGATCGCTTCCACCTCGGGATTGCCCCGGCTCAGGGCGTTGCCAATGACGGTTAAGTCTGGGGTCCAATCAAGGTTAGACTCCGAATACCCCTGCGCCACCGGCGCGCCCAGCGCCTCGACCATGAACGATGTCGGCGGATATAAGGGATTATCGCTGCCGCGCACTTCCCATCCGGCCTCGATGGCCAGGCGTGCGCCCGCCACCATGGCCGTTCCGCCGATGCCGCAGAAATGGACTCGTGGCCGCCGTGCGGCGTTGTGCAGATACAGCATGAAAGACCTTTCTAAGCGGTTTCCTCTGCTCTCTTCTCGTGTTTATGCGCCATTTCGCCGGTATAGATTCCGCGCCAGGCGCTTGAAAGGATGCTGGCGTTCCAGTATTTCCAATACTTCCCCCGATGGCGTGCTCACGTAGAAAAAACCGCCTGGCCGCACGGCGCGGGCCAGGCTGTTGATAAGCTCGAGCTGGACATCCACGGTGAAATATTGCAGCACATGGTCGCAAATCACGATCTCGAACGGATGCCGGGTTCCCGCGCGAATATCGCGCTTGCGAAAAAAGACCATCTTCCGCACTTCAGGTTTCATGCGAACGGCCTGGTTCTTTATGGATTCTGCATACCGGGCCAGGAGTTTTACATTGGCGGCGCGAGTCTGCTGCGAAACAGGATACTCGCCCTGTATCGCTACGTCCAGCGCTTCTTGCGAAATATCGCTCCCCAGCACTTTGGCCTCAACCGTGACGCCTCGAGCAGACAACCATTCACGGATGATCATGGCCACGGTATACGCTTCCATGCCAATGGAGCAGCCCGCACACCAGACGTGTATCTGTGGGCTGCCGGGAATCAGCTCGGGTAAAATGTCCTTGCGCAAATGCGCCATGAGCTCCGCGTTGCGGAAGAGCAGGCTTGCCCCCGTCAGCAGCCTGCGGGAAGGGTCGCTGAAATCCTCGAACACTTGCTCGTCCGAGGGGCCAGCAGCCACGGAGCCTTCCAGTTTGCGGTGTAGAATGGAAATCGTACCTTCTTTGGGTTCAAACAACACCTTGCGGTGGCAATCGCCCAGCACATCCAGCAGCTCATAACGAATGCCGCGCGCTTCGAGCGCACGAATCGCGCTGTCCAGCACATACCGGACGCATTCCAGGCCTCCGATCACGAAGCAGGTGCAATGCGACATCGAGACGCCCAGTTTGGCCAATCGTTTTTCCATCATGTGCAGCGCGCCGCCGGCTTGATGGCCTCCGCCTTTGCCATAACCCGTGATATGGCTTAACGCTCCAATCCGTAACGGGGCATAATAAAATCCTATACAGACGCAACTGCCCAATAAGGTGCTTTGCGGTTCTTCTCCGGCAAAGACCTCCCCCTGCAACACCCGGGTGGCGTTGTGCAAGGAAAAACGGCTTTCTATACGGATTTTTAGATTTTTCATCTGGATGGCCTGGTTTCCATTTATCAAGCATACCGTAGAAGATAGCTTTTGGCCAAATTATGGGCATTTTCCTAAACACGTTTTCTATGCCCAATATTTGCCGCTGGTATCAGAATACCACCAGCCGTGTGATTTTGTTTCAATATGGTCGAATTTCTTTGAAATGGCCGTTATTCAGACGACATGAATGAACGGAGTAGGAGCCGGAACTAAAAAGCCGGATTTTGAACCACGTATGAACACCAATGTACTTAGCGCAGGTAGCCGCAACCAAAGAGCCGGATTTTTCACCACGAAGGTCACGAAGAACACGAAGGTTTTCCACAGATGCCGCAGATGACACAGATAAAATCCAGAGCAAATATCGTTTCTCTTCGTGTCCTTCGTGCTCTTCGTGGTGAAAATCTTAGCTCTAACACGTTGATATAAATTTATTTACACAGAAAATCCGTGCAAGAAAACAACATTTTGACAAATAGTGGTGCAGGGGCATCTCTGCATCCCTATCAATTACTGGGATTGAGGAAAGGGAATACTTGATTCTGGAATAGGGGAATGGAAGGGAGTAGAATGAATCGAGATAGGGGTCACGAATTTACTTGACATTAGGGCAATGGCGTGTTACAGTTAACCGTGAATAGTTTCACAATGTGAAAGTATTCACAGCAAGTTTTAGAGGCGCCGCAACAGGTATTCGGAGCCCCATGATATCGGATAAAGCAATAGGACGTTTGAGTTTATATCGTAGGCTGCTGCGGGAGAGCGCCGGTAACGGCGAAGAGTATATTTTCTCCCACGAGCTTGCGGCGCTTGCGGGATGTACTCCCGCGCAAGTGCGGCGTGACGTGATGGCCATTGGTTATTCTGGCAGCCCGGCGAAAGGATACGATGTCCAGGGCCTGATTAGTGGCATTGGCGCGGTGCTAGATCCGCGCAAGCCCGTAAGTGTCATTTTAATGGGCGTGGGTAATCTGGGCCGTGCGATTTTATCTTATTTCGGTGGGCGTACACAGCAGTATACGGTATTAGCGGCGTTTGATACGGACCCGGAGAAGGCCAACCGGGTTATTCATGGGTGCCGTTGTTATCCGTTGGAACAATTGATTGATTTAGTGAAGGCGCAAGAAATACGCGAGGCCATTATCGCGGTTCCTGCTTCAGAGGCCCAGGCGACGGCCAACCTTCTGTGCGAGGCAGGCATTCGAGGCATAGTTAATTTCGCGCCTCTTCGGTTATGGGTGCCGAAGGGCGTTTACGTGGAAAACGTGGATATGGCCATGACACTGGAGCGGGTGGTGTATTTTTCCCGTGAAGGGGCCAGGGCCAAGGTGACAGGATAACCAAAACGATGACGACATGTTCGGAAGAGAAATGCACGAGCGGCATAGTGCGCACGGATGTGGACGAAATACTCGACGCCCATCCCGGGGCCAAGAGGGACGCGCTCATCCCGATTCTTCAAGAGGTGCAAGAGAAGCATGGGTACCTTTCACGCGATGCCATCGTGCGCATCGGTGCGCATCTGAAGCTGCCCACCAGCAAGATTTACGGGGTGGCGACGTTTTACAACCAGTTCCGGTTCCAGCCTTTGGGCAAATATCACGTCCAGGTGTGCCGGGGCACGGCCTGCCATGTGAAAGGTTCCGCGTCCGTGCTTGACGCCATCAAGCATGAATTGAAAATCGAGCCGGGCCAGACCAGCCGCGACGGGTCTTTTAGCCTCGAAGTGGTGGCGTGCATTGGGGCATGCGGGCTGGCGCCGGTTATCTGTGTGAATGGCGAGTTCTACGCCAATATGACCACTAACAGTGCGCGCAACCTCATCGAGGAATACCGCGAAAGGGCCGAAGAAGATGACGAGTAAGAATACAGACACCACCTACCGTCCCGAATTGGCGGGATGCTTGGTCGAGCATCCGGAGTCGCATGACCCGGAGACTTGTAAGAATCTGGCTCTGAAGCGCATGGCGGAACTGCGCCGCGAAGACGTAGAGCACCCAGTCATTTATGTAGGCGCGGGCACCTGCGGCCTGGGCGCTGGCGCGGCGAAAACCATTGCCGCCATCAAATCTTATCTAGGCCGCCGTCGCATCGAAGCCGATCTCATCGAAGTGGGCTGTATCGGCTTATGCGCCGTCGAGCCCATGGTGGATATCCAGCTCCCCGGGCGCACTCGATTGACCTTCCAAAAGGTCACCGAAGACAAGGTGAAGAAGATTTTCGACGCGGTTCTCAGTGGCACAGCGCCTTATGAGCATGCCTTCATGCAGCACCGCAATCCGGCGGTGAAGCAGTGGGATCATGTTCGTTATATGGATGAGCATCCCTTCTTTGCGCCGCAGACGCGCTGGGTGCTCAAGAATTGCGGCATCATTGATCCTGGCCGCCTTGAAGAATATGTGGCGCGCGGCGGGTATACGGCGTTGACGGACACCTTGCGCAGCCATACCCCCGTTGAAGTGTGCAATATTGTCGAAATAAGCGGCTTGCGGGGACGTGGGGGCGGCGGCTTCCCGACCGGCAAAAAGTGGAAATTCGCTTTGGCCACGGAAGGCGAGCAGAAATATCTGGTCTGCAACGCCGATGAAGGCGACCCGGGCGCGTTCATGGATCGCGCGGTGATCGAGGGCGACCCGCACCGCCTCCTCGAGGGCATGGCCATCGCGGCCTATGGCATTGGCGCGAGCAAGGCGTATGTCTACATCCGCGCCGAGTATCCGCTGGCGATCAAACGGTTGAAGGCCGCCATCGCCCAGGCGAAGGAGCATGGATTCCTGGGCCAAAATATCCAAGACAGCGGCTTTAGCCTGGAAATCATCATTAAGATGGGCGCGGGCGCATTCGTGTGCGGCGAAGAAACGGCGCTGATCCATAGCATCGAGGGCAAGCGCGGCATGCCGCGGCCTCGCCCACCGTTCCCGGCCGTCAAAGGCCTGTTTGGCAAGCCCACGGTCATCAACAACGTCGAGACGCTGGCTAACGTGCCGGGTATTTTGTTGAATGGTTCGGAATGGTTCAACGCCGTCGGCACGGCCACGAGCAAAGGCACGAAGGTATTCGCCCTTTCCGGCAAAGTGAGGCTGACGGGCCTGGTCGAAGTGGCCATGGGCACGACGGTCGAGCGCGTGGTGATGGAGATCGGCGGCGGCTGCCCGAATGGTAAGAAATTCAAAGCCGTGCAGATGGGCGGCCCCTCCGGCGGCTGCATTCCCACGCAGCACCTTGGAATCGAAGTGGATTATGAGTCGCTGAAGACGGTCGGCGCTATGATGGGTTCGGGCGGCATGGTCGTCATGGATGAAGACACCTGCATGGTGGACGTAGCCCGGTTCTTCATGGATTTCATCCAGCGTGAGAGCTGCGGCAAATGCATTCCCTGCCGGGAAGGCACGCTGCGCATGCTCGAGATTCTGACGCGCATCACGAAAGGCCGCCGAAACGAGAAGGGCAATGAAGCCCTCGAACGGTTCCAAGGCGTCATGTACCTCAACCGCCTTGCGGATGTGATTAAGGATACGAGCTTGTGTGGTTTGGGCCAGACGGCTCCGAATCCCGTGTTGAGCACGCTGCGCTGGTTCCGCGATGAGTATGAAGCCCATATCTTTGAGCGGCGCTGCCCGGCGGGCGTATGCACGGAACTGCGCACCTTTACCATTGATGATGAATCCTGCACGGGTTGCACGGCCTGCGCGTCGAAATGCCCGACAGGCGCCATCATCGGCGTTCCCCAAAAGATTCATTACATTATTGACGACAAGTGCATTGGTTGCGGCGCGTGCCACGATGTATGCCGGTACGGCGCTGTCAAACTGACGGAATTCGAGCCGGTAGGCGTGGCATCCGCGGCGCTCGAACGGGATGATTCTGGCTCCGTGGAAGGCATATTCGCCTCGGGAGCCTTCGATAGCTGGCATGGCGGCAAGCGCCTGCTGCGCATGGATAAAGAGGGAGACTGACAATGCCCGCGACGACAGAAGCCAAAACGATTACCATTGAAGCCAATGGCCGCGAAGTGGAAGCGCGTCCGGGCGAAATGCTCCTGGATACGCTGAAGCGGGCGGGCATTACCGTGCCCACGCTGTGCCATATGGATAATCTGTTCCCGAGCGGCGCATGCCGCATGTGCGTGGTCGAGCTCGAAGGCCGTCCCGGCCTCGTGCCGAGTTGCGCATGCCCAGTCACGGAAGGAATGAAGGTCCGTACGCATTCGCCCCGCGCCTTGCGCGCCCGGAAGACCATCATCGAGCTGCTGCTCGCGAATCATCCGGATGATTGCCTTTACTGTGTTCGCTGCGATGATTGCGAACTGCAGAGCCTGGCGTCTGAATTGGGTGTGCGCCATCGCCGTTACCAAGGCACGCGCCATGCCTATAAGGAAGATGTATCGAGCCCATCGATCGTGCGCGATCCCGACAAGTGCATCCTTTGCGGCAAATGCGTGCGGGTGTGCGAAGAGATCCAAGGCGTGGCGGCGATTGATTTCGCCGGGCGCGGCAGCAATGCCCACATCTGCACGGCCTTCGACGAAGGGTTAAATGTATCGAGCTGCGTATATTGCGGCCAGTGTATTATGGCCTGCCCGACCGGCGCGCTGCGCGAGAAAAGCTATATCAAGGAAGTTATGGAAGCGTTGCACGACCCAGACAAATTCGTGGTCGTCCAGCACGCCCCGAGCGTATCGGTTACGTTAGGGGAAGAATTCGGCATTAAGCCAGGCACGGATGTCTGCGGAGTGATGACGGCGGGCTTGCGCAAGCTAGGCTTTGATCGTGTCTTTGACACGGGATTTTCCGCCGACCTGACGATCATGGAAGAAGGTTCGGAATTGGTGCATCGCATCATGAATAACGAGCCGCTGCCCATGCTGACCAGTTGTTCTCCGGGCTGGATTAAATACGTGGAGGAATTTTTCCCGGAGTTCATTGGCAATCTCTCGACATGCAAGAGCCCGCAGCAGATGATGGGCGCTATCATTAAAAGCTTTTTCGCGGAACGCCAAGGCATTAGCCCGGAGAAGATTTTCAGCGTTTCGATCATGCCTTGCACGGCTAAAAAATTCGAGGCGGGCCGCTTCGAGATGCTTCATGAAGGCCTGCCCGATGTGGACGCCGTGCTGACGACGCGCGAATTGGCGCGTGTCTTCAAGATGAGCGGCATCGACTTCCATTCACTCAAACCAGAAGGCGCTGACACGCCGTTTGGCGAACGCAGCACGGCAGGCAAGCTGTTCGGTGCGACCGGCGGTGTTATGGAAGCGGCCATTCGTTCGGCTTATTTCTTGCTCACGAAAACGGAAATGCCGGATCTCAAAGTCGAAGCCGTACGCGGCCTGGATGGCGTGAAAGAAGCTCATCTAAATATTAATGGCATGGAAGTCGGCGTCGCGGTGGTGAATGGCCTCGGCAACGCGGCAAAACTGCTCGAAGAAGTGCGCGCGGGCCGGAAAGACCTTCACTTCATCGAAGTAATGACCTGTCCCGGCGGTTGTATTGCCGGCGGCGGCCAGCCATTCACGACCAATCCTGCTACGATTCGGGAGCGCATGCAAGCGCTGTATAAGATTGACCGCGATGAGCCGTTGCGCACCTCGCATACCAACACGGCCATTAAGCGGCTTTATGATGAATACCTCGGCGAGCCGAATGGCCATAAGAGCCACGAGCTGCTGCATACGCATTACGGAAAGCGGAAAGTGCTGAAGTAGGGTCTGGGGTCTAGGGTATAGGGTCTAGGGAGGCGTGAAATGCCTCTGCGTAGTTATAGAGAACTGGATGTTTGGCAAAAGGCGATGGATTTGGTGGTGCAAATGTACCACCTTTCCCGCCAATTGCCCGTGGAAGAACGATATGGGTTGGTAAGCCAGATACAACGGGCTGTGGTGTCAATACCCACTAATATTGCAGAAGGGTATGGCCGGACGCACCGGGGAGATTATTTGCATCATCTGTCCATGCGCAAGGTTCGCTGGCTGAACTTGAAACGCTGATTACTATAACTGTTCGCCTAGAGTATATACGGCGTGATGATGTGCTGGCAGTATGGGATGCTGTCCAAGAGGTAGGTAAAATGCTAACGGGTTTACGCCAAGCACTTGATGCTTCATGGCGCAAGAATCCCTAAACCCCAAACCCTAGACCCTAAACCCTATGAAACAAGGCGCCGACATACCGCTCATCACCACCATCGGCGAGAAGTGCCGCATGTGCTACACCTGTGTGCGGGAATGCCCGGCCAAGGCCATTCGCATAGCGGATGGCCAGGCCAAGGTGGTCGCGGAGCGGTGTATTGCATGCGGCAATTGCGTGCGGGTGTGCAGCCAGCGCGCGAAGCAGATGTATGACAGTACGGTGGAGGTCGCGCTTTTGCTTGCGTCGCCATCGCCCGTGGCGGCCATGGTTGCGCCAAGCTTTCCAGCAGAATTTACGGACTTGACTACCGAGAAATTTGTGGGCATGGTGCGCGCCCTCGGGTTCAGCCATGTGCATGAAGTCTCTTTCGGAGCGGATTTGGTGGCCGAGCGGTATCGCTTGCTGCTGGAAAATAATAACGGAAAGCGGTATATCGCGACGACCTGCCCGGCCATTGTGGCGTATGTGGAGCGGTATCACCCCGACATCGTCGCGTCGCTGGCGCCGATTGTGTCGCCCATGATCGCGCTGGCGCGTGCGCTGAGGGCGATGTATGGGCCAAAGGTGAAGACCGTGTTTATTGGCCCATGCGTCGCCAAAAAAGGCGAGTTAGTCAGCGATACGTTGGATGGCGAAGTGGAAGCGGGGCTGACGTTTATCGAGCTGCGCCGCATGTTTCGCGAACTGGGCATAACCCCGGATAAAGTCAAGGCGGCCCCGTTCGATCCGCCGCATGGCGGGGCAGGGGGGTTGTTTGCTATTAATCGAGGGATTTTGCAAGCAGCCCAGATAGGAGAAGATCTGGCGGATGGCCGAGTCGTGGCCGCCGATGGCCGCAGCGCCTTTGTGGAGGCGATTGATGAATTTGAATCCGGCCATATGGATGCGGAATTGCTTGAAGTGCTGGCATGTACGGGTTGCATCAATGGCCCTGGCATCAGCCGGCGCGAGTCGCTTTTTAGCCGCCGCAGCAAAGTCAGCAAATATGTCCGGGAGCAGCTTGCTTCATTTGATCATGAGGCATGGCAGAAAAACATGGAGCGCTTCGCGGATCTGGATTTGAGCCGAAGCTATGTGCCGGATGATCAGCGCATTGCAGTGCCTTCAGAGGAACAGCTTCAGGCGATTTTGCAGCGCATGGGCAAGCACCGCCTGGGCGACGAATTGAATTGCGGCGCTTGCGGCTATGAGACATGCCGGGAGCATGCCATGGCCATTTATAAAGGTTTGGCGGAAACGGAGATGTGCTTGCCATACACCATTGATCAACTGCGTCGTACGATGCAGGATTTGACGGTGTCGAAGGATAAGCTGGCCGAAACGCGAGAGGCGCTTATGCATTCGGAGAAACTGGCCACGATGGGCCAGCTCGCTGCGGGCATTGCGCATGAATTGAATAATCCGCTCGGGGTGGTGCTCATGTATGCGCACTTGCTTCGGGAAGACAATAGCGAGAACGAAGGGATCCAAGACGACATTACAATGATCACCGAGCAGGCCGATCGGTGTAAAAAAATCGTGGCGGGATTGCTCCATTTCGCGCGCCAGAATAAAGTGGAGCGCACGCTGGCGGATGTGCGGGATTTGGTGGAGCGCGCGGTCAAGGCGTGTCCCGCGCCGGGAAACATCGAAGTCTCGGTGCAATATGAAGCCAGTGATGAGCCGGTTTCGCTTGACCGGGACCAGATGTTGCAGGTGCTTACCAATCTCATTGGCAATGCCTATGGAGCGATGCCAAATGGCGGGAAAGTGGCCGTCCGGACATTTGAAACGGAAAGCCAGCTAAAGATCAGTGTGAGCGACACGGGAACTGGCATATCAAAATCGATACGGGACAAGATCTTTGAGCCTTTCTTCACCACGAAGGAAGCAGGAAAGGGCACCGGCCTCGGTTTGGCCGTGACCTATGGGATTGTCAAAATGCACAGTGGCAGCATCAGCGTGGAGTCGAATGACGACCCAGCGGAAGGCCCTACGGGCGCTACGTTCACGGTGTCGCTGCCCAGGTGAGCGGTAAGGTTATTTTGAAGTTATTTGGTTTAGCGCGCTTCAACGCGCTACTATGTATCAATTAACGCATGGAACGATGAAGTAGGAATTCAGAACATGGCTAATGTAAAGAAAAAAGTGCTAATCGCTGACGATGATCCGGATTTCTTGTTTCAACAGAAAATGCAGCTCGAAGCCGCGGGTTTCGAGGTCATTCAAGCGGAAACGCATGAGAAAGCCCGGAGGCAGTTGGCGTCCAATGCCATTGACCTCGCCATTGTGGATTTGATGATGGAAGAAGTGGATTCCGGTTTCGCCCTCAGCCGCGAAATCAAGAAGAAAGACCCCACGATTCCGGTCATCATTGTCACGGGCGTGGCCAGTGAGACGGGTATTGAATTCGATGCCTCGACCAAGGAAGAAAAATCGTGGATTCAAGCGGACGCCATGCTGGATAAGCCGGTCCGGTTCGAGCAACTGCTGCGTGAGATTAACCGGCTTGTAAAGGACTGACGCCTTGGAGACACTCCGGGTCTTGGTATGTGATGATGAGCCGGGGATGCGCATGGGCGTATCGCGCGCCTTGCGGAATTTCACTGTGGATGTGCCGGAAGTGGCTGGCGAAGTGGCGTTCTCGCTGGATGAAGCGGAAACCGGCGAGATCGCGCTCGAGAAGATCGAGGCTTCGCCGCCTCAAATCCTGCTGCTCGATCATAAATTGCCGGGCATGAGCGGCCTTGATGTGCTCGATGCATTGGCTTCAAAGCCGCTCGATATGATGACGGTCATGATCACGGCCTACGCCTCGATCGAGACCGCCGTGCGGGCCACGAAGCAGGGAGCGTATGATTTCCTGCCCAAGCCCTTCACCCCGGCGGAACTCAAGGCTACGGTGGCCAAAGCGGCCAAGCATCTCATTATCACGCGGCAAGCCCGAAAGCTGGCCGAAGAGAAGCGCCGTGTGCGCTTCGAATTTATCCGCGTGGTGGCCCACGAGCTTAAGTCGCCCATTAACGCTATTGAAGGCTATCTGAATGTGATGCATGCGGGCACGGTCACGGACCCGAAAACGATCGAAGAGATCATCGGCCGCTGTGTCATTCGTATTGGCGGCATGCGCAAGATGATCAATGATCTGCTCGACTTGACACGCATCGAGTCGGGGCAAAAACGCCGCGAACTCGTGGAAGTGGATCTTCTTGATGTGGCGAAGATGGCGATTGACAGTGTCCTGCCGGAAGCGCAAACGCGGTCGATACTTGTGAATCTCGATTGCCCCGAGCCGGTGGTCATGACAGCGGATCGCGGCGAGATCGAGATCATTTTTAATAACTTGCTAACCAATGCGGTGAAATATAACCGCGATGGCGGCCGTGTCGATGTGAAGGTGCGGCAACAAGACAAGGGAGCCATTATCGCCGTGAGCGATACAGGCATCGGCATGTCTCCCGAAGATACGGCGCGGCTTTTTCAAGACTTTGTGCGCATCAAAAACGAAAAGACTTCCGGCATTTTGGGCAGCGGCCTGGGCCTTTCTATCCTGAAGAAATTGGCGATTCTCTATAATGGAGATATCAAAGTGCGTAGCGTGCCCGATGCGGGCAGCACCTTTACCGTGACGCTGCACCATACGACGCTGGAAGATTCGCCCGGCGATGCATTGGAATTTTTTCCGGCGGGCCCGGAGTTGTAAGTGGGCGGTTTTTCTATTCACCACAAAGACACTAAGACACAAAGATATTATTGCGCGTAGTCGTTTGCCTAAAATCTCTTTGCGCCTTGGTGTCTTTGTGGTGGATATCTTATAGAGAATTCCTTTCTAGCGGCAGAACATCTCCTGGGCGCTCTGGAAATCCCGTTACGCCGCGCGAGTGGTCGAACTGATAGACACGGGTGCGCGGCCATGCCGTATAGGGGAAAGCCCGGAATACGCCGTTATCCAGTGCGTCCTGCGCTCCCGGCACGCTGCACGCGGCGGCAGCCAGCGCACGCAGAGCCGCCGCCTTTGATGAATGGCTGCCGGCCAGATTAGCCCATTCATGCGGATCTTGCTCCAAATTGAATAGCTGCTCTCGCCCGCCATTGGCCATATAGATATATTTCCATGCGCTTTCCCGGAGCATGAGCTTGAAGAAGGCAGTTCCAGGTTCTCCATGCAGCGCCGCCAAGTGTTCCCTTGGAGAGGCCGCGCCGTCCAACAAAGCCAGCACGTCCATTCCTTCCCGCACTTCAGCAGCTCCCGCTGCATGGGTGGCGATGCCGAAGAGATCCGTGAGGCACACAAGATCGTTCCGGCGGCTATCGGCAGGCAAGCGGCCTGGCCAGCTCACGAGGAAGGGAATGTGGCACGAGGCTTCGAAGAAGCTCTCTTTTTGCCAAGCGTGGTGATCGCCCAGATGGTCGCCATGATCCGCGAAAAAGCAGAGCACGGTGTTTTCGCCGTCTGGCTGGGCTTCCACGGCATCGAGAATCCGCCCGATGCAAGCGTCGATATAACTGATCTCGCCGTAATACCGCGCTTTGAGCACGCGAGCGATGGAAGGCGGGATGTCCTCGGCCCAGATGATCCAATTCATCCATGGAATCTGCTCATCCATATGGTCCGTATCGAGCGCGCCGCATATGGGAGTGGGCATCCGGTCGGGATCATACATGCGGTTGAAGGGGAGGGGCGGGGCGAATGGAGGATGGGGGCCGATAAAAGACACGAAGCCGAAATAGGGGCGGCCGTCCTGCTGGGCCTGAATTTGCTCGATGGCGCGGTCCGCCGCCCAGGATTCCACCGTGCAAGACGCCGGCATGGGGCTCATTTGCGGCATGTAATACATTTCCGTCCGCTCGCCCATGAGGGCCTCGATGAAATCGTACTCGGGATGTTCCCGTGCGATCCACGCCGCGAAAGCATCGCGTTTCCGTTGTTCGGGCGTTTCATAGAGTTCCTCGCTGTGGAGATGAACATCGTATCCGAGTTCCTCGTCCCATGGCGCGGTATGGAACTTCCCGATGCCGAATGTGCGGTAGCCAAGCTGCCGCATGCGCTCCGCCAGATAGGGCCCGCACCGCCCGTTCATCGTATCCGCCTGGCCTTGTGCTGGGCGGGATAAGGCATTGGTGAAGACCCGGGTGGTGGGCGGTTCGCAGCCCGTTCGTACGGTATATCGGGCGGGCACGCATACAGGGCAGGTCGAGTAGGCGTTTGTGAATGAAACGCCCCGGCGCACCAGGCGGTCGAGGTTGGGCGTGTGGATGTGGACGTTTCCCAGCGCGGCGATAGTGTCAAAGCGCTGCTGGTCCGTCATAATGAAAAGTATGTTGGGTTTTTCCATGGGGCCAACTCCAGTGTGGGTTTGCACGGTTGCGGAAGGGCTGGCGTCTGTGGGGAGAGGCGGGCGTGTGAACGGCGTTGTGCATCCTCCACCCAAGGCTGCACCCAAGGCCGTTCCCATTGTCTGTCTAAGAAAGGTTCTTCTTCTCATGCCGCTTCCCTATCATCACATTTCCAGCGCCATCGCGGTGAGTGGATGTAGAATAGCCACATGAGGTGGCAAGATCACTTTTTATTGTTCTTTTCATCGTCAAATGTGCGGGTGAGCTTCCTTGTGCCTTGGTGTCTTTGTGGTGAAGCATCCGGAAGATTCACCACAAAGACACGAAGACACAAAGAGATTAATTCGGGCAGCCTTGTTTGCCTGCCTTGAATTGAGTCATTTTCAACGCAGAGGCGCGGAGAAAGCAAAGTATTGCAGAGATCCACTTTTCTCTATTCTCGAATGTGCGAATAAGCGGTTCGAGAGTATTTTTCTACTTTGCGGATCTCTGCGTTCTCCGCGCCTCTGCGTTGATAATAACCGTCCACCGGCCGTTCTTCACCACGGGGCTAAATTGTTACAAAGGTTTTTGTTTCAATATCTCTTCTTCACCTATTTCTTTGCTCATCAACAAACTCCTTACCGATATTTGTTTTTTTCTTGTTGAGCCATATAAGTACAAAGACAAGGAAGATGAGAAGGATAATCAAGGAAATATATACCATTATTGGTAGCATATGATTAATTGAACGTATTAAGGCATGGATATGGCTTTCAGAAGAATATTCTTCCTCAGAAAGGAGAGGGGCGTAATAGCCTTTTCCCTTTTTGGGAAGCTCGAAACAAGAAGGATCAATATCACCAATCCAGGATTTTTCAGGTAAAAGAGTAAAACTATATTCAAATCCAGTTTCGAGATGATTCTCTACCCGTTCAGGAATCCATATGTCACTAACTTGTACAGAGCCTATCCATCTGCGAAAAAGGAAAGGCTCTTCTCTAAAGTCACTTATATCCCACTCACCAGTGGGAAGATGATGTTGAACATCAATTTCGTATAACTTTTTCAAACCAGACCACTCTTTATGTTCAAATATTAATGTAGCTTCGGCTTGTGCTTTTTCCTTTATTGATTCATCTTCGGCTTGATACACCGAATAAGAAGATAAAATCCAATCTAGAGTCGTATAGGTCGGGTAAGCACCTACATTCACTATCATAATTGTGTTTGAAAAAGGCAGAAAGTCTCGTAAAATAACAAACTGGAGTGCGGTATGGGCATTCGCCTTTCCAATCTCATCTTTGTCCAATAATGGTTTTAGAAAAGTAAACATTCTATTACGCAGCTCTTCGGTACAGAAAGTGTTAGCGCCATCTGATACGTAAAATTGATCAGGGGCTTCTTTCGTGTAGCCAATTCTGCATCGCCCTTCAATAGACCACTCAAAGTAAATGTATAACTGCTCCAATACATTACCGGTGGCGTCTTTGAGGTTGCACTCGAATTCCAAATGCCCAGAAGCCATGGAGTCTTCCCGCTCAATGCATTGGGACAAAATGCTTACGCCATCATCAGCTAATGCGGGAATTGGACATAATAACAGCCATGTAAAACAAATATTTCTAAAAATGTATTTATACGCCATAGTATAAATGTCCTATGTTAAGAGCGCCTTATTAAGTTTCCTTATTAAACACATTATGCTAACATGGGTTATAGTTATAAAACAATTGTTGCCGTAACCGCTCCGCTAGCTGTCCCATGGATAGGCCGTCTTTCATGCGAGCGGCCACGACTCGCTTGCGTAGATTGATCGGTCGATGCTGCTCTTATGTACTCAGTATGCAATTGTAGGAATATTCAATTAACATGCTCTAGTGATCATTATTATGGTATCGTGTTTTCATATGAGCTAGGAGGAAGGCGAATGAAAAACAAGTATTTCGTGGTGTGGTTAGCGTTGTTTGTATTGTGCCGTTTCGCGGGAGCCGATGGATACCGCACTTCGGTGGGCGAAGGGGATGACCGGATTCCAGTAGCCGTGCTCACCGGCGAGCCTCACGAAATGGGCGTGGCGCTGGGCGCGCTGATGCGTGCGGAAATACAGGCCTTGGTTCCCGCCTATTTGCAAGCGGCGCAACGCATTGATGAACGCTTCAGTGACGCGGAATTGGACAAGGCATGGGATTCGGCCTCCAAATACATGACGCCCCGGTATATCGAGGAAATGAAAGGTATGGCGGAAGGTTCGGGCCTGCCGTTTGACACCGTTCGCCGCGCGCATATGATACCGGTTATAAGCCCCTTTTCTTGCAGCGCCGCCGCCGTATGGGGTAAAGCGGCGAAGAATGGCCATCTGTACCAAATCCGCAATCTCGATTATACGGTGGACGCGCGTTTGCAGGATTTCCCCGTGGTGGTGGTTTACATCCCGAAAGAAGGCATTCCCCATATGAGCATTTCCTTCGCGGGGATCATTGGGGCGAACACGGGGATGAACGCCGAGGGCATATCGCTTTCGGAGATCGGAGATTCACCCGAAAGCGAATATCCATATAATTTGGATGGCGCTCATTTCATGAGCTTGTTCCGGGACATTTTGTATGACGCGCATAGCCTGGACGAGGCGGAGAGCCAGTTGAAGGCCGCTAAGCGCATTAAGCGGTACTATTTTGTTTTTGGCGATGGGCAGGCTCCCGCCGCCGTCAAAATCCGCTCGTATGCGCCGGAGTTGGATATCTGGAAAGACAATGATCCCACGGATGAGCTCGCGCCGAATATCCTTCCGAATATGGTGTATCAAGCGGGCGGGCGCAATCCAATCGCGTATGCCCATATGAATGCCTATCAAGGTGAGTATGATGCGGACGCCATGATCCAGCTATCCAAGGCGATTGGCTCGCTGGGCGGGAATCTGTTGAATGTGGTGTATGACGCCACCGCCCTCGAATGCTGGGCGGCTTATGCAAAAGACGCCACGGAATGCGCGTACCGCCGTCCCTATGTCCACATCAAAATGAATGACTATGTGCCGTTTCAGGCCCATCCGGAACACATATCGGTCGAGGCGTCTTATCCAGCGCCTTGATTCGCCATATGCTTAGAACTGGCGGCAGCACGCAAAAATCTCCAGCAGGTTTTCGTCGGGCGTGCCATACTCGATGTCCGGCGCCGAGATCCGGAAGCGCCGCTCGCATCCTCGGGCGGCGTCCATGATCTGCTCCATGGTGTCATGAATCCGTGCTGGTTTGGAATGCAGCATGTGTTTGGCGCTGAATATGTACTGCACGGACGATTCGGGGAATGCCTCGAGCGCGGCCCGGATGTTGGATTCGCTGCCGGTCTCCAAAAAATGGATATGCGGGATGGCGCGGTATGCGGATGTATAAGCATCCAGCACGCCGCAGTGGTGAAGCCCGAACTCTTGCCCGTATGCGGCAGTCTGTTGCTGTATCAGAAGGTCATACGGCAAGAGCAGGTCTTTATACATTTCTGGGCTTATCATGATGGCGGTGCAATTGGCGATCATGACCATGCCGCGATATCCGAGTTCTTCTTTATTGAGCCGCATCAGGCGCATCAGGAGTTGATGCGAATAATCCAATACGTGCTTTGCCCTTTGAGGGTTCGTAAGCAAATCGGAAAATAAAGAGGTTCCCTGTAGCAGCGCAGCGTCATTCAACACCCCGCGTGTGGGAAGCCAGGGAGTGGCGTCAAGCTCGAGCTTCCTGTTGAGATAACTCACTTGGGAAATGATCTCGTTGTACGGAAACACCTGGGTGAGATCGGACGGCAGTTGAAGGCCGGCGATGCGCTCTTCCGGCAAGTGCATATTCCAAGGATAATTATCAGCGGGATAATGGATTTCGCAGCCCGCCAGCGCTGGGGTCGTGGCATTATCCAGGTTGGGCTGCGTTACTTGGGGTTTCGGATCGGGCGAGCCTATCTGCAATTCCGGGAATCGTTGCGCCAAGGTTCGCGCAAGAAACAGCGACACCTCCGTTCGGTAATCCGGGTCGAATATGATGTGTTCGCCGAACGCCACGCCGTAGTTGCGGTTCCACCAGGATGGCAGGAAATTGCACCACATTTGCTCGATCCGGAGAGGAGCGTTCACTTGATACCACATGGCTTATCTCCACGGGATTGTTGATGGCCGGTCATGCAAAGACCTAGCCTGAGCTTCATCCAGTTTGTTGCTCGGATGCCGTTTGCTGTTGCTTGCGAGCTTCCAACTCCGCACGAACTTCGTGCATGCGTTTTTCACTGAGCGGATAATACAGTGTAAGTACGAACGCCAAGGCCAATATGATGGCGGGCGCTACTGAATATAGCAGCCGCAGGTTGTTCACGACCTGTGTGGAAGGCGTGACACCGGAATGGTAGCCGGTCCACGCCAGGCAGAAGCCGCTGGCGAATGTGATGGCGGCAATGCCAAATTTTGTCACCAGCGTGTTGTACATCGCGCCGAACATGCCCTCCCGGCGAAGGCCGCATCGCAGTTCGTCTACATCGCAGACGTCCGCGATCATGGAAAAGCCCAATATCCACACGGTCGATAAGCCGGGATTTTGAATCACCTTGGTCACCAGGATCCACCACCAGGAGTGGGTATTGTAGAACACGAGCGTCGAGAGAAACGCGATAATCGCCAGCGCTTCGCCCAGCAGCATGGTGTTGCGCTTGCCGATATGGGTGGCCGTCCAGGTGACCAGTGGCACCGCGAGTATACCCAAGACGCCGTATATCATTCCCGTGATGGCGTAGATCTGAGCGCCAACCTTTTCATCGCCGTGCGCCACGTGATACGTGATGACATAGATCTCGATAGGATTTGTCAGGAAACAGGCCACAATCACGAGCATGATGATGGCGAGCACCAGCATGAAGGGTCCGTTGCACAACGAGATCTTTATGGCGGTCATCAAACCGATCTTGTTTTGCTGTTGGGCGCTCGCGCGTTCCTTGCAGAAATATACGGTCGAGAAGATGGCCAGCATCATCACAATAGCGGCGATCCCCGTGACCCATCGGATGCCGCTTACCGTGTTCCCGCCAAACAAGGGTGATTTGGACCATAGGAAAAAGTAAGGCAGGCCAAGTCCTACAATCGAGCCCATGAAACTCCGGTAACCTTGAATGCGGGTTCTTTCGTTGTAATCACCTGTAAGCTCGAAACCCAACGCGGCATCGGGAATCAGATACACGGAATAGAAGGCATAGAAGAGGATCGACATGAGGATGAAATAGGTGAAGATGCCGCTGGGGCTCCATGAACTCGATGGGCACCAGGTAAGCCAATACAGCGTCGTGACCATGATGCCCCCGAAGAAAATATACGGACGGCGGCGTCCCCACCGGGTGCGGGTGTTGTCGGAGATATTTCCCACGACGGGATCGAGGAAAGCGCCCAGAAAACGGGGGATAGCCATGGCGGTGGTCACCAGCCGGGGATCGAGTCCGAACGCCATGTTGTACACCGGCAGCGCCAGTTGTCCGATGGAGGTGGTCATGAGCGTATCCGCGACATTGCCCGCGGCCCAGGCGGCTTTCTCATGAACAGGCACTCTGTCCCGCACTTGGGTGACCATCAAGGAAGACGACAACTCGTCGGCGCTGGCGTGAGGCGGAGTGTCTTTACCGGATTGTGTACTATTCGGCATCGGCTGAATCCATCCTATTTGAGGCCCGCATGCCGCCGCGTCTTTCGCGGCGGCATGCATCGCAAGAACCTATCTGGATTCAGGCGGATGCGAAGAATCCAGTTTATACACTACGGCGGCGGTAACGCCGGACTAAACATCCCATCGATATGGCCAATGCCAGCAGGGCGAAAAGGCTGGATACTGGGAGAGCGACGGGCTCGGGGGGGATCTCCGCAAGCGTCATGGTTCCCCATACATTCTGCGAGTTCCAGCAGTCGCTCGAGCCATTGCCTGACCAGAACATCCAGCCTTGGACATACACGCCGTTGTCGCTATCCACAAATTCCGCGTTGAATCCGTAGGATTGGCCCGGCGTCATCGTCCGCAGATTGTGGCCTTCTACTTCATTCAGCGGAACACGTTCTTCAAAGGTATACGTATACGGTCCAGTACCTTCGACTTGGATCGACACCAGCCAATGGGTTTGATCGGGCTGCGCCCCAGCTCCCGCCGCGCCGGAGGTATTGTTGGTGGTGAAATCGCAATTCTCGGTATAACAATTCAGATCCGTGCTCACCCCAAACTGCTCATATCCCTCCTGATTCGTGATAGGAGGACTAGGGATGCTCGCCCGGGCGGCGTTCGTGCTGTCGATGTACAAATGAAGGGCGTCTTCCTTCCATCCTTCATTCGTATTGTTTTCGCTGGTGCGTTGTTCGAGGGCGTCATCCTGGATGATCGCCAGGATGTAGAGGTATGTGCCGTCGTGGGTGAGATAAACATTTGCTTCGCCGTCGCTTTGATTGCTCATGGTTCCCAGAACCGTGGTTCCATACGCGGAGGCGCTTGCTCCTTGCCCATCCCCTTTGTAAAAATGGATTCCTTCTTCCAGCGTTTCCGCAGGCCAGTCCGCCCCATCTCCATCAATGGAGATGGGATGTGCCGTGGTATCGAGGTATGGCACGTTTACATTTGGGCGCTGGGGCGTGGCATATGCGGCTGCTCCCAGCAGGACACACATGGCAATCATTAGAAAACGTCTTGTGCTCATTTTCAGCTCCTCCTGTACATCCAAAGCGCCTAGTATATAGCAGGAGATATATGGATAAGAAGCATCATACGGGCTGGCCCCCATTGTCATGCCGAAGGGAGTATAGCAAAAGCGCGGCCGATTAGCAAACGTTTACTACACCCCAGGCCGCCAAATGTGATGGTTGTTTCCTACTTGATAGCTTTTCAGCTCGATATAGGCGATCATTTTTAACGCAAGGCGCGGAGAACGAGGAGGTCCGAAAAGTAGAAAAAATATGCTCTGAACAAATTCTCGCGCAGTCGAAAATGAACAGCATCAGTGGAAATAGAGAGAGTGGATTCTGCGGAGAGACTGGATTCTCTGCGACACTCTGCGTTCTCTGCGCCTCTGCGTTGAACGTTCTTTGCGCCTTGAAATGGTCAAAGCGTGTATTTGTTACACGCACAAGCATGCCTCGATTCATGAGCATGTTTGCATTCCTGCGGTGAGTTGCCGCATCATATGCGCGTATGAAACTCACCCATCCGCAGTATTGGAGCGCCGTGTTAGCCGGGGGATTGATCGCGTTCGGTTTCCCGTCGTTGCATCTGTTTCCCTTGATATGGGCGGGGCTTATTCTGTTGTTCGCCTTCGCATTTTCTCTTGGAGTCAAGGCCTGTTTCATTCGTTTTTTCTTAGCGGGATTTGCTTTTCATCTTATTGTCCTTCAATGGCTTATGGCGAATATCTTCTGGGCGGGCGGCGTGGCGGTTCTGGGATACGCCGTCTTGTGTGCGTATCTGGCCTTGTACTGGGGCGTCTTTGGCGTCATCTGGCGCCGTTTGCGTGACCGCCTTTGCTGGATTCCCCTTGCGCTGGCGTCGGGCGTATTGTGGGTGGCCATGGAGTTTTTGCAATCCGTCGTGTTTACCGGTTTTGGCTGGAGCGCGTTGGGGTACGCCATTGGCCCGGATTTGCCACTGCTTCAAATGGCGTCGTTCGGGGGAGTGGGGCTTGTTTCGGGGATTATTGTCACCAGCGCGTTTCTGATTGCCCAAGCCATTCATCACCCGCACGGACGGCTGGCCTATATAGGATGGCCTGCGTTGCTATTGCTGGGAGTGCATGGCGTGGGACTCCTGCTCCTGCAACCGGCGGATTATGAATCCAAACCGTTTCAGGTGGGCCTCTATCAATCCAATTACGCCCAAGAAATGAAATGGGATGATGAATACGCGGTGGATATGGTCGAGCGGGCGGTGCAATGGTCGGAGCCGATGGCATGGCAAAACCAGGTGGACCTATTCGTGTGGCCTGAAGCCCTCATCACTGTGCCGTCGGATACGCCGCCCATTGATGCGATATTGCGCGGTTTCGCCGAACGCACGCAAACGCCGCTGTTTACCGGCTCGACCCGCCAAGATTTGGATGCGGATAATTGGACCAATTCCGCTTCTCTGTATGGATTGGAGAGCGAAGAGCTGGGATATTACGATAAAATCCATCTCGCGCCATTTGGCGAATATATGCCGCTCTCCCAATACCTGCCATTCCTGGCGGGACTCGTGCCCGCCGTGGGGGATATTCAGCCGGGAAAGGAATACAAGGTCTTCACGGTTCATGGACGCCGCTTTGGCCCGTTGATTTGCTTCGAGATGCTTTTCCCTTCGATGGCGAGGCGTTTGCAGGGCGGCGGTGCGGATTTCTTAATTGTGATGACGAATCTGGCCTGGTTTGGCGATAGCAGCATTGTGCCGCAGGAACGCGAGATTTGCCGTATGCGCGCCGTCGAAACCCGCCTGCCGCTGGTGCATTCTTCGAACACAGGTTATACGGGTGTCTATGACCCGTGGGGGCGTTTCACCTCGATTGGCCCGGCGCATATGCGGTGCAGGGGCGCGCTTCCGGTTCCCGCGCCGGGGCCGCAATGTGCTGCGCTGGGGCCGGGCCTGTTCCCATGGGCCATGCTGGTAGCTGCTGTATTGATTTTTACGCTGGCCAATGTCTGTCCGCGAACATATCAAAAGCTAGAGATGTAGAGTTTTTTTCATCTTGGACGAACAGGGGGAGCGTCAAGCCCCCCTTTACTGCAATATATAGTCATAAGGAATAGGGAGTGGCTCGTAAGAAAAAAGAAGGCCCTGCATCGGGCGGAGCGCCCGACACGCGTGTGGGGCGGGCGACCGCTATTTTCGCCAGCGGCACGCTTTTCAGCCGGGCATTGGGTATGGTGCGTGACACGGTGATCGCCATTGCCGTGCCTGACGCCTCACGCGACGCCTTTATCGTGGCGTTTCGCATGCCCAATATGCTGCGCGACCTGCTGGGCGAAGGGGCCATGAACGCCGCGTTCGTGCCGGTCTTTGCCCATACGAAAGAAGAAAACTCAGAGGCGGAATTCCGGGTTTTGGTTTCAGCGGCCATGTCGGCCATGCTGCTGTTGCTGCTCGTTGTTTCGCTGCTGGGCGTGGCGTTCGTGCCCCAATTGCTCCGCGCTATGAACGCCCTTGAGGGTGTGACCGGCTCCAAGCCTGATGCGGATAACCTCGAACTGGCCATATCGCTGACGCGCTGGACATTTCCATACATATTCTTCATTGGCCTTACGGTGTTCGCCATGGGGCCATTATTCACCTTGCGCCATTACGCCACGCCGTCTTGGTCGCCCGCGCTGCTCAATGTGTCCATGATTTTGTCTTGTTTCGTGTTTTACCGTTATTTTCCTCATGTGTTTCCCGACCCCGCCTATGTGCTCGTATTCGGCGTCTGGCTGGGCGGCGTCACCCAATTAGTTGTCCAATATTACGCCCTCGGGCGCGTGTCTGGCGTCTGGCTGCCCAATTTCCGCATCTGGCATCCTGGGGTGCGGGAGATCTGCTGGCTCATGGTTCCCGTGGCGCTGGGCCAAGCGGCGGGCGAGGTCAATAAATTAGTAGACACCTTGTTTGCGTATTCGCTCGAGCCAGGCACCGTAACCGCCTTCTTTTACGCCAACCGGCTTATTCAATTGCCGTTGTCGGTATTTGGCATTGCCACGGCGGCGGCGCTTCTGCCCGCCGTCGCATCCTCGGCAGCTCAAGCCCGAAAGGGGGCCATCCGCGCGTCCATGATGCAAGGCATGCGCCAGACATATTTTCTGGTGCTGCCGTCCACGCTTGGGCTCATTGTCCTGGGACGCCCGATCATTCGCTTGCTCTTCGAATGGGGGCGTTTTAATGCGGAGTTGGCCGATAAAACTGCTACCGCCATGGCGATATACGCCGTGGGGCTTCTTTCTTTTGCATTCGTGAAAGTAGCCGTTACGGGTTTTTATGGAATGAAAGACACCAAGACGCCCGTTATTATCGCGTCGGGTGCGATGCTCCTCAATATCGTCTTGAATTTTGTGCTCATCCGCCCCCTGGGTTACAAGGGCCTTGCCATTGCTACGACAATCTCGTATACGGTTAATTTCGCGGTGTTATACGGCATGCTGGCGCGCCAGTATGGCAAGCTGTGGGATGCGCCCTTTTTCACCGCGCTTATGCGCATCACCGTGGCGGCAGTCATGTCGATTGCCGTGGCGCACGCCATCTACCTGCGCGTATTCGAGTATCTCACATCCGAGCGTCTTGCCTCTTGGCTACAGTCGGCGGGCGCGGCCCAATGGGCGGACACGGGAGCGATGATGGCCTCGCGCATCTTGTGCGCAGGCATACCGCTCGGCGTAGCCATGGGGGGATATGCAGCGTTGTGCTATATCCTGGATGTAGGCGAGATGCGCGGCATCATGCGTATCCTTCAACGCAAACGCGGATGAATTGGGCCACTTTTTGTATTGTAGGCGCTCAAAAATGGATTCTCCTCTCCCGTAGCATGGCCGGGACGGCCATGCTACGTTTCAATAACTATTTTGGACTTGGAGCTATAAGGCGCGATAGGCGCCGGATTGTTGCATCCAATCCTGAACCATCCCTGCCTGGATTCGCCGCTCGCGATGAGTTTGGTATAGAATGCGCCTCATGTGGGGAGGAGTGCTACGCTATCATCGCATCATTTGGATGTTTACGGCTGCCGTAGCATGGCCGTCTCGGCCATGTACATGGCCGGGACGGCCATGCTACGTTTCAATAACTATTCTGGACTTGGAGCTATAAGGCGCGATAGGCGCCGGATTGTTGCATCCAATCCTGAACCATCTCTGCCTGGATTCGCCGCCCGCGATGAGTTTGGTATAGAATGCGCCTCATGTGGGGAGGAGTGCTACGCTATCATCGCATCATTTGGATGTTTACGGCTGCCGTTGTTTTTCTAGCGGCGGTTGTCGTAGCCGTGCGTAATGCCGATGATCCCGTTCCTCCCATGCCCCCGGATGTCCTCGTGCAAGCTATGCTGGACGCTGTAGCCCTTGATCCGCAGGTGCGAAAAGACGAAACCCGCGATCTCGTGGCGCGTGCGGCTGCTCTGGCGGAAAAGAATAAACTGGCTTCTGCCGAGACCTATTTCGCGTTGGGATTGCGCTTGTGGGGAGCAAAGCATTTACGCGAATCCGTGAAAGCATTGCGCAAGTCGATTGCGTTGAAACCGGATTGGAGCTGGCCGCAGAACGCATTGGGCATTGTCTTGTACGGCATGGGGCGCTCGAAAGAGGCCAACGCCGCTTTTCGTAAAGCCATTGAACTCGAGCCGGGATGGAGCCGCCCTTATAATGATCTTGCCGTGGTGTTGCGCAGGCAAGGACGCTATAAAGAGGCGGAACAACAGGCCAAGCGGGCCATCGAGCTCGAGCCAAACGATTTAGCGGCCTATAATAATTATGGCAACTTATTGGTGGCCATGGAACGCTTCGAGGAAGCGCGCCAGGCATATGAGAAAGCGGCGGCGCTAGATCCCACGCATCCGGCGCCCCAGTATAATCTGGCGTGCCTGGCATGCCTCGATAAACGCCCGCAAGATGCATTCGAGCCGCTGGAGCGTGCGCTGGCCAACAGTGAAGCCTACCGGCAATCCGCGCTCACTGATCCGGACTTGGCGCTGCTGCGGAAGGAGCCGCGTTTTCAGGAACTGATGAAGCGCTACCCGCCGCCTGCGGAGCCATAATGCGCAACGTAGCCGTCTCTTTTAACGGTGCGCTGGTTCCATCTGGTTTTATGACGTTGACCGTCTGTCCATTCATGTCGAACGCGGTGAACGCCACGGTTACATCGCCCGGAGCGATATCCGCAGGCAGCGTGATTTGGCGTTTCCATAATCCATCGCCCGCTTGATTATCGCCATACCCGCCATTATCGAACAGATCAAAGGCGAAGCCGCCCGGAACATTTAGCCGCACGGACACGGTATCCACCTGATGCCGGGGATCTTGCAGCTCCGCCATGACCATGATCTGGCCGCCGGGGCTAGGCGTGCTGGGGACTATCTCCGCGCCACTAAACGCTATTTGTGGCTGCTGCGTGGGAGGAACTGGCGAAGGACGAGGGCCATCTTCGATTGTGCCCACGGACATGCTATGCACTTGCACCCGCATGCTTTCATTGGATTGGCCCACGGCATTCCCGCCTCGCTGCGCGTTCAGCGCATTGAGCACGGACAGAATTTCATCCAGATCGCCCGTAAGCGTCACCGATACCTCGACGCCTGCGAATGCCACGCCCTGTAAGGCAAACAGCATAGCGCAAATGGCCGCCAGCATTTTTTTGTTTCCGTTTCTCATCGCCCATCTCCCTCTGTTTGTCGGATTCCACAGGCGTTACTATAAACGCTGGATGCGTTGCGGTTCCATGAAATTGCTTTGGCAATAATTCCCTGCCAGGTGATGATTTCCTTATAGGGTGTTAAGTGACAAAATTTGTCACAAAGAGTCGAGCTATGTCTGCATCATAAGAGCATCTTTTGATAAGCTGGCGCGTTGTTTCTATGTAAGTCCTTTTAAAATAGGTATTTAAATAATTTGGTAAAAGTTGGCATTACTGTTGCTTAATAGAAGATGTCTATGGCAAAAAAACACGCCGGGTCCTGGCGGGGCCGGTGAAACGAGGAAAGAACGAGGAGGATTCCGAGATGAAGTCGAAAAAAGGTTTCACGCTGATTGAGTTGATGATTGTGGTGGCTATTATCGCGATTATCGCGGCCATCGCCATTCCTAATTTGCTTCGCTCGCGCATCAGCGCGAATGAAGCCGGCGCTATCAGCGCCATGCGCACTATCTCATCCGCTCAAGCTCAATACTTAGCGGCGGGGATCAGCACGGCCGCCAATGGCCCGCTGTATGCCGCGACTCTTGCGGACTTGGCAACACCTGGCGACGGCGTGCAAGGATATATTGACACGACCTTGGGTGGCGGTGCGAAGCACGGCTATACCTTCGTAGTGGCTGGCGATGCCGCAGTCGCCACTTATACCGCGACGGCGACGCCGCAAGTCATTGGCAAGACCGGTATCCGCGGATTCTTCATCGATGAATCCGGTGTGTTGCGCGCCGACCAGTCCGGTACGGCGACGGTGGCCTCGGATGTACTAGGTTAAGCGGACTAAACTCGAGGGGGTACGGGAGAAACGCGGCGGGCGCAAGCCCGCCGCGTTTATTATGAGTGGATGAATCGGGCTATCTTCTGGCAATATCATGGTGAGGCGAAATGCCCATCGGTTTCCTGCTTTCCTGCCTGTTTTGATCTATTCCAGAGTAAATTTAAACGATTCTGTGCTTTTAGTTGATTTTCTTGCCTTCTGTTCCGGTTTCGACGTATGCTCTTCATTTATGTTAGCCTTTATGGCTAATATCGTAAGCAAAAGAGCCATGCCAGGGTGGAGTTTGCATTGGCTAAAAACAGCGAAGAAACCATTAAAGGAGATGGAGGGTGAGTATAGTGCGTAAAAAGATAATACTGTTGGGGTTAGTCGCGCCGCTGGCATGCGGCTTCTTGTCACAATGCAATGTGACGTCCAGTATCCAGGGCTTCAGCGCCAATGATTTTTCCACAATTATGGAGTACGGCCTGGGAGCGGAGGATTTCGCACAAGACCATAATGAGTACGCCTGGTCGATGGATTATTTTGTTCCGGATGGAGCAAGTGAAGGTTTCCTATATGTGGGCACGTGCAACAATCTGGGACAATTCACCTTGGCCCGCATGATGGAAGCGCTGGGAAGCGGCAGCGTGGATGACTTGCCATTTATGCAGCCGGAAATCGTGCGCTATCGCCCGGAGCAGGGTTCGCAGGCATGGGAAACGGTATTGGACTTCCGTGATATTCCGGGAACAGATGAATACCGCACCTTGGGATTCCGCTACATGACGCAATACCGGGCGCAATCCGATGGGGTGAATTATCTGTATGCTTCCACGATGGGCGATTATCCTGCTATATGGCGTTCGGCGACAGGGGAGCCGGGTTCATGGACGGAAGCATGGCGGCTCGAGCAGTTCGGGTCGATCCGCTATATGGAAGAACATAATGGCATTCTGTATATCGCCGTGGCCAATGATGATCCCTATTTGCCGGCTATCGGCACGATATGGGCTACCGACGGCGCAACATATTGGAAGGCCATTGATGACGGTTTTGGCAATGCGGACAACCGCGAGATCGAATGCCTCATCAGTTGGAATGGCTGGTTGTATGCGGGCACGTCAAATTACGCTACTGGATATGAAATATGGCGATTTGCGGGCCCGGATCGGCCTGTTGCCGAAGCCGTGCGCGTAGTGGCCTACGGCGGTCCTGATTCACGTAATGAGACGGTGGGCACGCCGTATGTCTTCAAGGATAAGCTGTACATGGGAAGCCTGCTTTTTGTGGGTGGAGTCAATCCCTCGACGGGCAATGGCTTCAAGGGCTTTGATCTGATCCGCATCACCAAAGACGATTCCTGGGAGACAGTGGTCGGGCCGGACTCGATCTCGGGATATGGTTCCGGTTTCAACTTCTTCACCAACGCCTACCTATGGCAAATGGAAGAGCATAATGGCTGGCTCTATGCCACAACGTTTGATCAAGCGAATGCGCTGGTGTCTCTTGCCACTAATTTCTCTTCCATATTGGATATGTTCCAGAAGAACACGGGTTCGAAGGCGTCGAGTGTGAAAGAGCTTATTGAATATTTATTTAACAAGGGCATGCGGTCTGGGGCGGATATGTTCAAAAGCCCCGATGGCGTCCAGTGGTATCCTGTAACGCTCAATGCGTTTGGCGTGGAAACCACTCATGGTTTTCGAACCATGAAATCCGTTGGCGACACCTTCTATGTAGGCACCGCGGATGACGTGGTAGGAATGACGGTTTACCGCGCCCAAGATCCCGAGCCTGTCCAATAAGGAAGCATTTAAGCAATTGTTTAGGAAAAAGGCTTTGCGTCCGGCGCAAAGCCTTTTGTTCTAAAACGCATGGGCCAATGCAGTTGCAAGCGTTCTTCCGCTTAAGGAATATCATGCAAACACATCCCATCCTATGGCATCCGCTGGCGTTGAATTCTTTCCGCCATTGGATTCGCTTATTAACGAAAGGAAGAGGCATTGATGCGCCGCATGGGATGGCGGTGGCGTTTTTTGTGTCTCTAGTGAGTCCGATGACTGCGCCTTTTCGCATGTGGGAGCGCCTGTCGTATGAGAGCTTGGTGGAGCAGCAGGAGCTAAACGCGCCGCCGGTGTTCATCATAGGCCATTGGCGTTCCGGCACGACGCATCTCCATAATCTGCTCTGCCAAGATCCAGCATTTTCGTATGTGACGATGACGCAAACGCAAGCGCCCAATTCGTTTTTGGTGGGAGTGAATGCGATACGCCCGCTGGTGCGTTTCTTCATGCCCGAGCGGCGGCCCATGGACAACATGGCCTTGTCGCCGGATGTGCCGCAAGAAGAGGAGCTTGCGCTCTGCAATATCACCATGCTTTCACCGTACGTGGGATGGTATTTTCCGCATTTGCTGAAGGAGTGTTTTCAGAAAGCCGTGCTGCTCGAGGGGATAACAGAAACGGAGCGGCAGGCGTGGAAGCAGGCTTACCAGTCCATTCTTCGCAAAGCAGCCATTCATGGACACGGAGGACAACTTCTGCTCAAGAATCCGGCGAATACGGCTCGCATACCGCTCTTATTGGAGATGTACCCGGATGCGAAATTCGTCCACATCCGCCGCAATCCTTATATCGTGTTTAAATCCACTCAACGACTTCACCGCAAGATGATCGATATGCTGGCGTTTCAACGTATTGGTGACGCCGAGATTGAAGAGGCCGTCCTGTCTTTTTACGAAGAAATGATGCAGCGTTATTTGGATGAGCGGCACCTAATTCCGCCGGGCCATCTGATCGAGATCACGTTTGAAGACCTGGATGCGCATCCGCTTGAAGAGCTCGAGCGGGTGTATGCCGGCTTGAATTTTTCCGGCTGGCAAGAAGCCCGCTCTCAGATGGAAGCGTATCTAGGCAAATGCAAGGGATATCGAAAAAACGCCTTCACACTGCACGAAATCGATATACAGAAGGTAGAAACGTGCTGGAAGTTTGCATTGGACCAGTGGCCATATCCCCGCCCAATGTCTACTTAAACCATTTGCTTATTTCCAAATGCATAGCCCCAAAAAACAGCCGGGCGCGGATGAGTATCGCGCCCGGCTGGATTCTTCTTGATTAGCTGCGTTTGAACAGCACATCCGTTTCGTATTGTTTGATTTCGTTGAGCCACGCCGCGCCCACGGGGACATTCTGGCGCATGCAGTAATAATCCCATATGGAGCTCATCGGCAAAGCCTTCACCTCTTCAAGCATGGCTAGGCGCGAGGTATTATCGCCATCTTCCTCCAGTTTCCTGAGCATGGGCGTCGGTTCGAGCAGCGCGTGAAGGAGGGCCTTCAGCAGGGCGCGGGAACCGATGACCCAAGCGGCCACACGGTTGATGCTGGCATCGAAGAAGTCAAGACTAATATGCACCCGATTCAGGAAATCGTTGCGCACGATTTCCTCGGTAATCGCCCGTACTTCATCTGTATAGGTGAGGACATGGTCGCTGTCCCAGCGCACGCCGCGGCTGAAGTGGAGCAGAATCTCGTTAAGGAACAGCAATGTGCTGGAAATCTTGTCCGATACGACTTCCGTGGGATGAAAATGGCCGATGTCGTAACAAACGAGAATATTATTTCGGAGAGCGTATCCCATATAAAACTCATGCGAGCCGATTACGCAGCTTTCGGAGGCGATACCGAACAACTTGCTCTCGACGGCATCGAGATTATACGCCGGATCTATCTTCTCCGCCAAAACGGCATCCAGGGAGTTGGCAAGGCGTTTGCGGGCGGCCATGCGGTCTACGGGAATATCCTTAAAGCCGTCCGGAATCCATATATTGGTCACGCATGGCGTGCCAAGGGATTTGCCCATATGCGCGCCGATCTTGCGGCTTGCGATGCAGTGTTCGACCCAGAACTGGCGGATACCGGAATCGCTGTGGGAGAGGGTGAAGCTAGTCGAGGCTTTTGGGTGGCCAAAACAGGTGGGATTAAAATCTAGTCCCATACCCTTCGATTTCGCCCAATCGATCCAGGCGGTGTAGAATTCTGGCTGGTATTCATTACGGTCCACATTTTTGCCAGCAAAATCGCCATAGGAGGCTTGCAGATTGAGGCGGTGCGTGCCAGGTACAAGACTGAGGGCTTTATCAAGGTCGGCGCGCAGTTCATCCGCCGTGCGCGGTTTTCCAGGATAATTGCCCGTAGCTGCAATGCCGCTACCTTCGAAACTCGTCTGCCCTTCGAATCCGCCCACATCATCGCCTTGCCAGCAATGAAAGGAAATGGCGATGGCTGCCAGTTTTTTCATGGCGGCTTCTGTATCCACGCCATATTGGGCGTACACCTCACGAGCGTTTCCATACGATTTTTCGATGCTTGAGTCGTTTAATACCGGAAACATGGAACGGGCCCCTTTCTCTGTTTTCGTGCAAGTAAGAACTAGCCTTAAACAATTAAGAACTAGCAATTAATACTACCTATCATGATACAAAAGCGTATGCGCCGTATACAACTTTCTTGTCCCGCCAGCGGAATATTAGCCACATAAGGCGCAAGCAACTCGAAAGAAGAATTTCTTGTGATTTCTTGTGATTTATGTGGCATATTTCAAGTCATTTCGTGGCCTAGATGCGTTTGTTATGCCTTAATAATCTATTGCAACCTTCGCATGCGGCGAAACTGCATTATACACCATGCCAGCCTGCGGAGCTAAGGTGAATCCGCAGTTGAGCTATCCCGTTCAAACAACACCAGATCTCCTTTGAGCGCAGGGCATTCATTGAGTTCAAATAGAGGAAACCGCGCGATGGGATGGTCTATGAAGCTTTTGATGTATGCGGAGGAAGAACGGTTTATCGTGGGGATGCGGAATGCCGCAGTGAGCAGAAAACGGGGCTTGAACGTAGATTCCAGGACGGATTCATCCCGGTTGCCCCAGAGAATGCCGGGATACCAGGCCAAAGGCCGGGTATCATTTTCAAAACAAATGGCGAGTGCATCCACCCCAAGCACATATTCACCCGGCTGTGCATAATTGGCCATGGCCCGTGAAGCGTTTTGGATGGTGTACGTGCAGCGCGCCGCATATAAGCCTGCCGCCATGGCGAAGTATGCCCCTTGGAACACCAGAGCGGCGGCAAGCATGCGGCGCCGGTTGCGCCATATGCTTTCCCAATGTGTGCGGAGGGCGCGCCAAACGAGTGCGCCCACGCCAGCGCCGAGTGCAAGCCAGAGCAGTTTATAAGTGATCTTGATGGGCATGTCGTAGAGCATGTGGGCGGCGAGGGCGGGCGTCAAGAAGGCAAGGAGCCCGCCATTGGGGGAAAAAGCCCATCCTATGGCGATTAAGCCCGACACCATGCAGCACGTGAAGCGCAATATGTGTTGAAAATGGTTCGATGGGGGAGCATCTTCGTGTTCTTCCTGGGTGTCCCATGCGCAGGCGGCAAGGAAGGCAGCGATGAATGTGGCCCAGGCGAACCGGCGCGCCACTACGTCAAACCACACGTAAATGCAAGTTCCACCGATACTTGTAGCCAGCACAAGGCCTAGAGCGAAGCGCTGCATTGAGGCCGTGTGGCCTAGCGGCGCGCATTTGCGGGCGCTGATGAGTCCGGGCAGGCACAAAAACACGGCGATGAAGAGGGCGGGTGTGGTGAGAAAGGCTTGCGATTCGAGGAGAAAAGGGATGTTAAGCCCCAGCATGGCCAGCGAGTTATGCAGGCGGCCCGCCGCCTGGGTATCGAGCACGAGCGTTTGAAAAGCGCGGTAGTGGGGCAGCACCCAGGCCGCATATCCCGCACACGCTACGGTGGCCATCGGAATAGCGAAGGCGCAGGTCCGTGTGGCGCGCCAGCGCGGCGATGGGGGGGAGGATGCGCTGGCGCATGCGCCAAAGGCCAGATAGGCCGCCATGGGGAGCAGCAATGCGCCTGCCGTCATTTTCGTGAGAAAGGCGAGGCCGCCACAAACGCCAGCCATGGCGTACCATCCAATACGCCGCCTTGATTCGCCCATGCATACGCCGAGTAAGGCCAGCAATAGGCACGGCAATAGCGTTGATTCCACGATGGCTGTTCTGCTGATGCCTATTAAGCACCAGGATATGGCGGCGAATGCCGTAGCGAGGAGGCTGGCGATACGAGAGCCTCCTGCAACGCGAATCAACCAATATAATAGAAAGAGCGACGCCACTCCGCCCGCCATGGCGGGCAAACGCAGGCTCCAGTAGTGTACGCCGAAAGCCTCAAACGTCAGCCGCGTGAGATAGACATGCAGCGGGGCCTCGAGCATCGAGCGGTAGGCGTCCGTGGCGTAATTGCCCCATAGGACAGCGTTTCGCGCGTCATGGGCGATATATTCATCCCACCACGTCGCGCCGCTTTGGCGATGCAGCGGTGGATCGGCGGCGGGGCATATCACGCGGGCCGCGATGCCTGCGGCGATCAGGAGGAGCAGTGCGATGGAAGCGCGCTTCACGGCAAGGTTTCCGTGGTTAGGCATCCTCCGTTTCCCGCCATATCAGGCATCTTTCTTGGTCTTTTTCTGCACGGAATAGCCGAAGAAGCCTATTTTTTTGCCCAAGGCGTAATATCCGCCGTGGGCGAATGCGGCCAATCGCGCCTGTTCGAGGGCGAAGCGCCCGGATGCGGTGACCATCCGGTGGTTTACATGGACTTGAAGGATCTCCGCCACGAACATGGCGTGGCTGCCGAGATTCAATGTTTGGCGCACTTCGCACTCGATGTTGATGGGGCATTCGGCAATCAACGGAGGACGCACCTGCGCCGCAGGCGTGGGGGTAAGCCCGGTCTCGGCGAATTTGTCTATATCGCGGCCGGATACCACGCCGCAGTAATCCATGGCGCGGACCTGATCCACGGAAGGGATATTCACCACGAATTGGCCGGTCTTTGTGATAAGGCCATAGGAGTGGCGTTCTTCGCGAATGGAGACGGACAACATTGGCGGTTCGCTGCACACGGTGCCCGCCCAGGCCACCGTGATGATATTGGCATGGCCGTCTTCGTCCGCGCATGTCAACATCACTGCGGGAACAGGACACAACAAAGTGCCGGGTTTCCATATGTCTTTATCAAAATCATGAGATACATCGCGGGCGGCCCGGCGGGCGCCTCGTTTTTCTTTAGGCTTATTCAACATATATTTCCTTTCCAATGCCATGGATTTGCATGGGATAAGTGTATCATGCCGCTGCAAGGCGGAGCGAGTATTCCTGACGTGGGCGCTGCCCACCACCCAATGGAACGGCATAACGCTGATTATTCTCATTTGGATCTGTGTTCTTGGCGGCTTTGAGTGAGTATAAATTGGATGGGCGTACTAGTAGTAGTAGTGTGTACAATCTATAATAATGTGTTTCACGCGAAGCCGCGAAGGCGCAAAGAATACAAGGCCCAACACGCGGCATGCCCGCAATCAAAGAGCCGGATTTTAGGACCACGGCCGGCGCCCTTGTTGGCCATTCTGTACCACTTGGCCAAAGTGTTACTTGTTTTTTATAGAAGCGGGAGTTTAAGGCGCTGATGCTTCCCTGTTATTTTTTAATGAGCGATGCAACGAATATGCATACGTAGGGTATAATATACATCAAAGATAACGTTGCGAGACGAGGAATCTCGATATGAACCAGCAAAGACATCGATGTTGCCCCAAGGGGGTGGAAGCTTTGTGTAGTTTCCACATGGGGATCTAACCGATCCGTCGCGGCCTCGAATCGCCGAGGCTATTCTTTCCCCGTTTGGGGAACATCAACGATTCAACATAAAGGCTTGGAAAGCCATGACAGTGAATGCCATACTAGAGCCAAGATTAACTCCCAGACGAGGGATTATGGATACATCTGCCGCGAAAGGCGAATATGTCCAGCGCCGTATAGCGCCGGACGATTTGCAGGTTGTTTCCGAGCCGGCTGTCACGCCGAGCGCGAAGGAAGAAACGCGCCTGCCCCAGCAGCTTGCGGAGTTGCGGCTGTTGCAGTCGGTATTGGATAGCATGGGCGACGCCCTTGTGGTGGTCAGCACGGACCTGCGGGTTGTGCTGTGCAATCCCGCCGCGCGGCTGCTTTTCACCGATAACCTCCTCGATATGCGGCTGGAGCAATGGACTGATCGTTATGAAATGTGGCTCGCCGACAAGACGACTCCCATTTCGGACGCGGAGCGGCCCCTAGGCCGAGCCGTGCAGGGCGAGACTGTGGATCTCGAGGATGTCTATGTCGTGGATACGGCTACGGACCAGGATGTGTGGCTCAGCATCACCACCCGGCCTATTTACGATGAGTATGGGATTGTGCAAGGCGCGTTTGGCGTCTTTCGCGATATCACGGCGCGCAAACGCGCGGAAGAGGAGATGCGTTTTCTCAACCGCGCCATGGCGTCCGCCTCGGAAGGCATCACCATCACGGATGCGCAGGAGCCCCGGCGGCCTATAGTGTATGTGAACCAAGGCTTCGAGCGCCTGACGGGATATGCGGCGCAGGCCATTATCGGGAAAGATCTGCGGTTCATCCAAGGCCCTGGCACGGATGGTAAAGCCGTGAATGAACTCGATGAAGCCGTGCGCGAAGGGCATCCCGCCACCATCGAGATGCTGCACTACCGCAAAGATGGCACCCCATTCTGGAACCGCGTTTCCGTGACGCCGGTTCGGGATGAACAAGGCCGGTTGACGCATTTCGTAGCGGTTCATTCGGATATTACGGCGATTAAACGCACGGAAGACCGTCTGCGCGCCGCGCGCGACCAATTGCAAGCCACCAATAAGCGCATGAAACGGAACTTGGATGCCGCGGCGGAAGTGCAGAAGGCCTTGCTGCCGACGAAGATGCCTCGGTTCGCTTGGGGCTCTTTCGCATGGCGTTTAGAACCTTGTGATGAGCTGGCTGGCGATATTCTGAATGTGTTCCGGCTCGATCACGACCACATCGGCGCGTATGTGCTGGATGTGTGCGGCCATGGCGTGGCCGCCGCGCTGCTGTCCGTGACCGTGCGGCGGTTCTTGTCGCCATCGTTCAGCCCCACTTCGCTGGTGCTGCATCAGAGCGATACGTCCGCGAGGCGCATTGTGCCTCCGGCGGAAGTGGCCAACCAGTTGAACCAGCGGTTCGCGTGGGATGCCAATCGCGGCCAATTTTTCACGCTGTTCTATAGCATCTTGAACACAAAGACCGGCAAGCTGCGCTATGTGATCGCGGGCCATCCCCCGCCCTTACTGTTGAATGAGGATGGGCAAGCAGGGCCATTGAAGGGCTCGGGCTTCCCCATCGGTATTTCGCAGGAGCCCTATACGGAACAAGTCATCCAGTTGCGGGGGGGTGATCGCTTGCTGATCTATTCAGACGGCCTTACGGACGCCATGAACCGCCAACGCAAGCTCTTCGGTGAGGAGCGGGCGATCCGCACGCTGATGGATTACCGCGATGAGAGCATCGAAGACACCCTCTCTGGAACCATGCAACGGGTTAAGGATTGGTGCGGCGGCGCGCGTTTCAAGGATGATGTATCTGTTCTAGCGCTGGATGTGCAGCGGGACTTTCTACCTAAACAAACGCGTCCGCGCCGTATCCGGCGGGTTAAGAAAGCTTAGACTGCCATATCTTGATCTCAGGGGCGGACGTGTCCGCCCCTGAGCCGTTTACCGGGAAATCAGCCCCGTGATGCTTCCCTTGCTGTTGAGTTTGAAATTCCACGAACGGCCGTCAAAAGCGATTGAGGAAGCGAATGTCAGGCTTTGTTGGATGACTTCGAGCTGGTTGTCCGAGGGAGGCGGCATGGCGACGCGTTCGAGTGCGATGCGGGATAATGGCGCGCGGTTCATGATAACGCGCCCTTCCGTGTCGGTCTTAAAAATGGGCGTAGTGTCGCTCCCGTCGGAGAACAAATCCGCTACGAGCATAAAGGTGTCCATGGGGTCGCCGACGCCGATATCCAGCAGATCCTTCGCCATTTTGAACGTGGCGCGGGTGTCGATAAACCATAAAACGGCGATGGAAGGGAGCAGTTCATCCGGATTTTGCTGGAAAAACGCAGCGGGAACCGTCTTGCGGAGGTATCGATCTTGCTGGGAGCCCGCGCGCCTCAGCAGCCAGTCGCGTTGCACCGCAAGGCCGGGCCGGCGCTCGAGTTGTTCTGCTTGAATGGCGCGGCTGATTTGTTGCGCCGCGAAAACGGTGAAATCAGAGGCCACGGGCTGGCCCGAGCGGGCGGTGAATTCCGCTGCATTCGTGGTTTGGCTGAGTGGAATGGCTGGGATAAAAACAAGCTGTCCGGGCGTCTGGACGCCAGGCTCTTGGCTGTTGATGCCGGTAGCCTCCGGGACAATCACGGCCACTATACGGTGCAATTCCACCGGGATGACGCTCAGAAGCATGTCCAAGCTTTCCACTTGTTCATCTGCTAAAGCGCCATTATCGAATAAAAAAAGCGCGTGTTTTTGCCAGAAATCGCTATACCGGGGCGGGAGATGCAACAGGCTGCTGACTCGGGCCTGTCCGCCTGCCGCGTCGGCGGTATAGATGCCCGCGAGCAGGGCCAGGCGCAGGGCCATCCGGTTTTCATCAGCCCCGCTTTCAGGCTCGGGAAAGATCGGTTCAGTGGTTTTCGCCATGGTTTCTTCGAGAAGCGCCAGCACGGCCGTGCGATCTTGCGGCCGCAAGCGAGGCGACAGTAGTTGCAATCGGGCCAAGGCTAAATCGGCTACGCTGCCCGGGGCGCTTTGGCCTGCGATGCCATTGTATGCGAGGGCGCGTCCGGCGGACGCCGCCGAACATAGCACGGAAATCGATGTGGCGTGTTCCTGGCCTTCACCCGCGCTCGTAATGGCATATTCCCAATACCGTTCGAGGGTCTGCGTATACCACGCGGGCTCGAAGCCATCCGTGAAAAAGGTCTGCCAGTCTTTGTCTTTCAAAGAAGTATCTTTCAACAAGCCGTTGAGATAGGCTGCGGCTTGCAGGCTTTCTTCCGAGGAAAGAATGGAGAAGGCTTGTTTCATCAGGCCAAGCTGTTTTTCTTCTATCGCCGCATGGGCCGCCGAGGCGAACAAGGCCGCCACGAGCGTAAAACGCCATATTGCTGCAAACACAACGAACCGCCTTTCAGGAGATGGGGTAAGAACCATCGCGGCATGCTCAGAGAACACGTTCAGAGCCATTGTATACTTCCGATACATGAAGCACCACGGCGGCTACGCCGGGATATTGGGGATCGAGCCATGTTTTCATGTCTTCATATATAGGGCCTTCTGTTATATATTCAAATTCGCCTTTTACTTGATAGGCTTCGCCTTTTATCGTCATGAACAACAGCGCGCCGCCGCTGCCGCCGAGGATATTGGCGCGGGTTTTGTGGAAATAGTTGTCTGCGATGACGATTTTTTCATCGCCATACCGCTTGATGCATGATACATATACGGCTTCTGGGATGCCATTTGCACCCGAAGTGGCCAGCACCACCTCGGGCAATTTTTCTTCCCATGCCTCAGCAAATTTTTCTGGTAGCGCTGTCATGCTATTTTCTCCTCATGTTGGATAGCGCCCGCTCTATGCTCCGGGCAGCGTCTATTTCACCACAACTCTTCTTGCCACGCAAACACGGGCCGAAGCGCGGAGATTCCGGCTCGTCCCTATTAAAGCCGCAGGTGCGCGTTTGTGGGGAAAGCGGGTGAGTTTCGCTTTAGCGGAATACCTACGAGCCGTGCTCCTACGAGCCGTGCTCATTGCGAGAGGGCTTCAAGGGGAGATATAATTCTTTATATCGTTTCCTAACGTCATGTGTTTGGGGGAAAATAAGGTTACCGATATGGTGGGCAGAATAATCAAGGGAATCTTTGGACGCTTGCTCGGCGGCAAAAAGAAGGCGGCCAGCAATGATGAGCATGCTGATGCGCAGGCGCATATCAAAAAGGGCAGGCAGTCATATGACGCTGGGGAATATGAGCTGGCGGAAAAGCATTTCCGTCAAGCTCTCTTGCTAGATAGCACATACACGCGGGCGTATTCGGATCTTGGCCAGGCATTGTATAAGCAAGGACGAACCCAGGAAGCCGTGACGTATTGGCAAAAGATCGTGGACCAGGAGCCTGGAACGGAAGCGGCGGATAAGGCGCGCCACCGTATCGCCAAGGTGTATAAGGAAAAACGCGCCGTCAGCAAATGGATTGATAAGCATCTTGATGACGACTGAATGCTACCCTTATCGCTGGAGCATGCCCACGGAGGTGGTGCTCGAGGCGGATTGCCTAAATCGCTTGCGTGAATTTGGCTGCTCTTTGGGGCGGAAGCCGCTCGTTATCACGGGGCGGCATAGCGCTCGAGCCAGCGGCGCTCTAGAGCGTGTGCTGGCCCAATATCCTGGTGCGGAAGTTTTCGACGCAGTCGAGGAGAATCCTTGTGACGCCACATGCGACCGCGCGGCGGCGTTATGCCGTAACGCCGGGTGCGATATGCTGGTGGCGATTGGCGGCGGCAGTCCCATGGATGTGGCCAAGGCGGTGGCGGGCCTTGCTTTAAATCCGGGCGCATGCGCGGATTATTTTAGCCGGGAGCGGTTTGTGAACGGCGCACTGCCGATTATCGCCATCCCGACGACCTCCGGCACGGGCAGTGAAGTGACGCCCTATTCGGTGATTATTGATAGCGCCACGGGGGCTAAACGTTCGATCCGCATGCAATGCCTATTTCCTCGTGTGGCGCTGCTGGATCCCCTTTTAGCGCGCAGCATGCCTCGTTCGGTGACGGCCAACACCGGCCTTGACGCCTTGAGCCAGGCTATGGAAGGTATGGCGTCGCGCCATCCCACCCCCGTGGGAGACCTGATGGCCCTTGAGGCCTGCCGCATCATCCGGCGCTGGCTGCCGGTGGCCGTGGCCGATGGCGGAGATGCGGAAGCCCGCACGTACATGCTTCATGCGGCAATGCTCTCTGGATGCATCATCGCCCAGAGCGGCACCACGCTCGTGCATGGCATGGGGTATTTATACACGACGCGTTGTGGAATTCCCCATGGCTTGGCCAATGCCTTGTTGCTGACGCCGCTTTTCCAGTTCAACGCGCGGCATATTCCCGGCAAAGTGGCCGCTTTGGCCGAGGCGCTTGGGTTTCCATGCGCGCCGGAACCGGAATCCGCCCGCGCCGCCATCGGAGAAGCGCTGCATGCGATACTGTCGGATTGCGGCGTATCGCCCGCCGCAAAAGATTCTGGCGTTGACGGACGTTTGTTGCCGGGGTTTGCAGATGAGGTGGCGGCGGACCCCTACCGATTCCGCAATCAAGTGGGCGAACTGGATTCAAAACAGGTGCAGGCGCTGTATGAAGCTGCGCAAGTTGGCTTGCGATAACGGCTTGAAACAAAATAGCGCCCGTGATAAGCTTCGCCGAAAATAAATTCTAAAGTTTTGGCCGGATCCGTCGATAATACGTATTAAGAGAATAAGGATTGGGTGTTCGGCACGGATGCCAACCACGCCCAAAGGAGAGTGATTATGGCTGGGATACAAGGGATTAGTGGAATTCCTGAGCCTGTGCAAGAGCGGCCAGCGAGTATACGTGATCGGAAGCGGGATGAATCGTTAACGACCACATCGTCGGATCAAGTAGGCTTTAGTTCAGCAGCTCAAGAGGCCGCTACGGCAGCCCAGTATGTACAAGTAGCGAAATCGAGCACGGATGTCCGTGCGGACCGCGTCGCCGCCGCAAAGCAGAATATCGAGAATGGCAGTTATAAACAACCGGAGATTCTCCAGCAGTTGGCCCAGAATCTCATGAAGTTTTTCGAATAGGCGAACGCACTACGTTTTTTTAAAAAGGGAAGCCCCCAGATAGGCGGGTTTCCCTAGTTTGTTTTGGCTGCGCTAAATTGTAGATTCTGCTCTTTATAATCGGATTTATTTAAAAACGCCGCCAGACGCTTTTTCGTGTGACGGCGCTAATGAATGATTCTCTGAAATTGCTATTTGCTTTGGGATTTAGTGTGAGTGGACACCTTTTTATCCTGCCAGACTACCCACGATTTCGCATTGTCAGATGCCCTCTTCATTGCTGCTTGCATTTCCTGCAGAGTCGGTTTCAATTGCGTCACTTGTATTTCGTCCCGGCTGGTCATCTCTTTGTTGCTCATGATCCATCACCTTCCAATACCGCTTCATAATATTTGTGGTTATCTCTTCCCTTTCGAGATAGCTCCAAGGCAATTCCGGCACCCTCATTTTGCCATCTTTTGCCTCCCACTGCAATGTCTTTCCAGTAGTTTTATTTTTTCGTCTTATGGGGTATCCAGAGCCTTGTTTCATCGAGAAAAGATCAAAAAAACGACGTGGTCCGACACCTACAAACGGTTCGAAGATTACTTTATTATTTTCCTCGCGATTGACGGTAACAAAGCCCAAACAAGCAGAGTCATTATGAAAATCCAGAGCCTTACTTTTCGGATATGGCTCCACGTATACGACTCGCTTAATCCCTGCGGCGATGATATGCTTTGCGCAATTGTGGCAGGGAAATGTCGTTGTGTAAAGTATAGCATTTTGACAACTGATGTTATTTCTAGCGCACGCCAGAAGAGCATCCATTTCCGCATGCACCACACGCCCGAATTCCGTGATGTCATCTATTGTGCTTGACTCCAAAGCTCTTCGTAGTATTAGCCATTCTTCTTCGGCATGGGCCTCCTTGTCATTTTTCTCCAAGGCATCTCTCATTGCTTTTATCGCATCATTTATAATTCGTGCTTTTTCAATATCATTCCTGTCCTCTCCTCGCAGATAATCCCGGCCATCAGGAAAATCAACAACTTGGCCATTATCATCTAGATGTGGCCAATAAGTTCCACCTCCTGATCGTGGGCAGTCGTTTGCTCCCGTGGCAATAATCTCGTCGTCTCGTGCTATCACCGCACCGATCTGACGCGAAAGGTCTGCCGAACGAGTCGCGGCGGCAAAAGCCATGAACATCGCATACTCATCGAACAGAGGTGTTCTATATGGATCGGCAAAGATGATATCTAGAAAACGTTCAAGAGCAGCCTGTGTTCTCTTGACCTTGCTTTCATCGCCATCTTCAAGAAGAACGAAAAAATCACTTAGGTGGTATGTATCCCTTGTGCGTTGCCCATAGTCTGGCCCTTCCGATTCATCGCGGAACATAAGCTTGAGTGCTTCTTCCTCAGACATACCTCTATTACTTCGCTGAAGAAGATGCTTACGTACTTGTGGGTCCACATAGACACCTAGAAGGAAAAAGCCATTACCATAGATTCTGCGGATTGCATTTACTTCGAGGCATTTGCGAAATAGCGTGGTTTGCGAACGCGCGGACGGTGCGGGCACACGCGGAGCGGTTTTCGCCTGTGGCAATGGGATTACGCCTCCGCTACGGGTGCAATAAATCATGCAGGAGGTTCGCGTGTAGGACCCTTGCGGCCCGAATGGGCATGGTTTGCCCTTGATTCGGGCCATCATTGCTTGTGCGGATTCGATGTGATCTATGCGGCGCGGGGCTGTCCGAGGAGCGAGCGCATGCGTTCTGCCTGGCCGGCTTCGAGCCATCCCAGGGCCATGCCGAGCATGACGAGGAGGGCTAATCCGGTGCGGGCGCGCATCTTTTTCATACCGCGGATGTAGTGGCGCTCGAATCCGTATGCGCCGTCGAGTCGGCTGTTGACTCGCTCGATGGCGGTGCGGTGTTTGTATTCGCGGCGCCAGGATTTGGCGCTGCGGGGCAGGGGGGTAAAGATGCGCCGGTCGATAGCGATGGGCACGCGGACAATCCGTCCGTGTTCGGGCTGGCATCCTTGGTTGCAGAGGTCTTGCTGGGTACAGGCGCTCCCGCGTGCCTTGGCTGGGCAACGGTATTTCAAGGTTCCCCGATCTTGCTCGAATCCTTGGTAGGCCATGGAATCATAGTTGTCGCGTTCGTTTGGGGCGCCGTTACGACACCGGCAGAGGACTTCACCTCGTTCGGTATGGAAGATCGTGTCTACCCGTTCGGGATATAAAGGGCGGGGCCGTTCCGGTTCTTCTTTCCAGGTCGCCCGGATGTCCACGATGGGCCGGATTTCATGTTCCTCGAAGAGGCCCTTGTTGTTGGCTTCGGAATCATAGCCCTTGTCGGCGCTGAGGTACTCGGCGCGTTGGACGAGTTCGGGGTGGCGCGCGTCGAGAGCCGCCACGAGGGGCAGCAGAAAGGGCGAGTCGTTGGCGCTGGCTTTCGTGACCGCGTAGCCCAGCGGCAATTCATATTTCGTGTCCACGATGAGGTGCAGCTTGTAGCCGAACCACCGTTTGACCTTCTCCCAGGGCGTGCCGTCCTTGTGAACGCCCTTGTAGGTTTTCGTGCCCCAGTCTGCGTCGCGGTCGCGCCGCCCGTCCGGCTCTTCGTTTTCCAGGACCGCGTCTTTGCGCGGAGGCTTGGCGTGGGTTTGGATGGCTTTCGAGTCTACGGCCAGACGCACCCCGAGATCCGGCAAGCGTTCCATCAGCCGGACGATGAGCGCGTCGAACATCCGGTCCACTTCTTTCCAGTGGCGCAGTAATCTGGCGAAGAACCGCGTGTACACCCATTCGGGCGGGACCGCCTTGGCGCCCCGCAACACGTCGAATCCGCACAACTGGCGCAATTGCCCGTTTCGGGCTAGTTCGCGGCGCAGGCTTTCGACGCCGTCGTGCTGGAAGACGATCCCCGCCAGTATGCTGTTCCACATCGCGCGGATAGGATAATCGTCGCGCCGCCCCTTGCGTTCGGCTTCCATCGCCCGCATCAAATCTTCATCCGGCAGCGCCGCCAGCAACAGGTTCAGCCGATCCAGATCCGACGCCGCGTCGACCTGGTTCCACGAGAACAACCCCATTTGGTGTATAATGGCCATCGCAAACGTCTCCTTGGTGTGTGCGTGGTTATGTGGTCAACTATACTACAATCACACACGGGAGACGTTACGCCTTTTCCCGCTCGCCGAGGGCATTTGGGGTGATTTTTCACAAAAAATCCTTATTCATGCCCCCGCCAAGCCCCTTTCCCCGCATTCTCCGGGGTAGGCGCCAATTCCGCCGCTTTGTAAACCCTTGTCAATACGGATTTTCTTTATTTCGCAAATGCCTCTACTTCATCTGGATGTTTAAGTGAGTTTATGATATATGCTTGCCTTGGCTGGGGTTGAACTTTTCCATTTTGTACAAGTCGTTTTGAATAAATCTGATAAACGGTTGCAAGCGCCAATACCGCGTTGTTAGCGGTATTTTTACGAGCATTGTCTCCAGCGGTCATTAAGGCATTGGTGCGTTGAAATTCACTATTGACATCATGTGCCGGAATCTCGGCAAGATTCTTTATCAGATCGGATATGTGAATTTCCTCAGCATGGTATTCGTATTTTTGGAGGCACTTGGTCAGATCTTGTACTAGGCACCTCAGATTTGCTCCTACAGGACCAACAAGTCCGATAACAAGCTCTGCGCCTGGCAATTGTCCCTTGACAACGCTCTGAAAATTGTCGTCGTTCCCATCTGATGTCATTTGTTCGGCTCCATACTTTAGCAACTCGATATGCATACGAACTTGAACGCTATATAGCACATCTGTTACATAAAATAATATTAAAGAGCAAAATGCGATTTTTTACATTTAAGGCGCGATAATCATATATATATTTACCTTGTAGTTTTTCTAGATGATATTGGTATTCCATACTCAATATCAAGCATGGTCTGCCATGATATTTACATGCCACATAGCAGAATTCATTTGAAATGATCCTTTAGCTCCCGCGCAAGATTTCCTAATGGATTCCCCTCCGCGTATTCCTTGCATTGAAACTCTTCGCATGCCCGAATGAAATCCCGGCTGGCGGCGGCGGGGTCTTGAGGGCCTGCGAACGGTTTGTTTTGTTGATGCGCCGCTTGCACCAATTCGTCATACCGGTTCAGCCAGGCGTAGGTGAGGGGCAAACGCGCCCGGCGTACTCGTTGCGCAAGGATTTTATCTTTTCGGACCGCATGCTCCGCTTCATCAAACAACGCCTCAGCGGTGTTCAGCGCATCAAGCGTCAACCAGGACGAAGTTGTTTTCATGAAACAGCGCAGATCAATATTCGCCTTGGAACCGGTGTCCGACATGAGGTCGATGTACTGGCGGAGGGGCCAAGCGGCTGGGCCATAGTATCCCGTGAGAAATTCATTGATCAGGGCGTCAGGATCGCGCGAGGGCTGCCACATCAGATGGGACAGCAGCCAAGCGCGAAGCTCGATAAAATCGCCGCATGAAGAACCCGCGTCGCCCTGCTCGAATAATCCGATGCAATGATTAGCCGTATAGAAGCGGATATTGGAGGCGAGAACTTTCCAGTTGGGATGGGGAAGGAGGTATTCGGCAAAATTAGTGACATAATCCCAGTTGTAGAGTTGAGGCGAGATCGCGCTCCATGACTCGATGTCACGGCGGAAATCGGCGTTGCTCGGGTCCGTTCCCAGGGTTTTCGAGAAATTGCACTCGATCGAGCAGAGCCGAATGACGACGTTATCCCGAGGCTTGGTGATGCGGGGCGCGGGGCGCGTGTATTGATACGCCAGCGTTTCCACCAGCATGTCTGGGAACTCTTTCTGAATGTCCTCCGCCACGGCATTCACGAAACGCAATAGCAATCCGGAAGGGCTGCCTTCTTCTTTTTCGATGGCTGCACAGGTGGGGCATTGGCAATTGCCGAACCAGTCATTTTGTGAGATGGAGATGATGCCTGCGGTGGGGTCTTTCCGGATCCATTCCAGTGCATTCTTGGTGAGTTCGGCGCGCATGGCCTCGTTGGTGAGGCATAACTGCGCATGGTCGCTGGTCCGTTTGCCATCGATTTCGCTATACCATTCGGGATGTTCGCTTAAATATTTGTCCGGCGGTAGCAATTGATAGAACGTATGGCACCAGCCCAAGATACTGTAATGGCCGCCGTATTCGGGTGTGATTTTGCAGAAATTCCCGTTGCACTTGCTGCGCGCCGCGAATACGCCATCGAATGCATCGCGGTAAAAGGATTCACGATACAACAGCGCGGGCGCATACACATTGTCCAAAGCAGGCATTTCCATATGCTTGATTTTAGGAGTATAGCTCTCCGTGGAGGTCCACCAGCGGCAGCCAATCACTTCTTCGAGAAACGTATAGACGGCATACAAAGAACCTCGGGGGCGTCCGCCCGCCAAAAAGACCGTCGAGCCATCTGACTTCATGACGATGCCATCGCGCTTGAGCGCCGCTAGATCCAACTCCGGGAATGCGGCGGCCAGGCGTTTCGATTGACCGACGATGATTTGGTTTTCCGATGATGCTGCCGTGTCTTCTTCGAGAATCGGCAGCAGAACGCCCGTCGAGGCTTCTAAGTGGGACTGTAGTTCCTTTGCGGCGGTTTGTTCAGGGGGAATCGCCCCAGACGCCAACACAATGACGAAATCTGATTTGCCGTTTTTCACTAAATCCGCCGCCAGAGCGGATACACTCTGGCACAAGAGAATAGCAGCAATCCCGCTCAACGAAATGTATCGCATTCTTTCGTTCCTTTCTTACGTTACCACGCGCACGATTTTTTACAATGGAGGCCAAGAGTCTTAGAATACATTTTAAGGTAATGAAACGTCTGTTTTTATTTGTTAAATTGCGTTTTCAGCTCCTTCGCCAGGTTCTCAAGCGGATTGGCTTCCGCGAATTCTTTGCACTTAAATTCCTGGCAAGCCTCAATGAAATCCCGGCTGGCGGCAGAGGGGTCTTGGGGGCCTGCGAAAGGTTTGTTTTGTTGATGCGCGGTTTTTACGAATTCGGAATACCGGTTCAGCCATGCGTAGGTGAGCGGCAAGCGCGCCCGGCGCACGCGCCTTGCTAGTGTTTCATCATGCTGGACCGCTTGTTCCGCTTGATCGAATAGCGCCTCAGCAACGTTTAAATCATCTAGAACCAGCCATGGCGAAGTCGTATGCATAGCATACAGTAGTTGATCATTATCCTTTGATAGAGCGTCCGACATTAAATCAATATATTGCCGTAGAGGCCAGGCGGCTGGGCCATAGTATCCATCGAGGAACTCATTAATCAGGGCGTCCTGATCGCGGGAAGGCTCCCACATAAGATGGGCCAGCAGCCATGCGCGAAGCTGGACAAAGTCGCCGCAAGTAGAGCCGTAATCGCCCTGTTCAAACAATCCGATGCTATTGTGGGCGATAAAAAAGCGAATATTGGGGGCAAGGGCCTTCCAATTCGGATGAGGAAGGAGATATCTGGCAAAATTAGTGACATAATCCCAGTTGTAAAGCCTGGGCGCTATGTCGCTCCACGCCTGGATTTCCCGGCAGAAATCCGCGTTGACCGGATCCGTCGCCAGGGGTTTGGTGAAACCCGAGCAGAACCGAATCACCACATTCTCTCGAGGGCGCGTAATGCGGGGCGCGCCGATCGTAAATTGATACGCCAGCGTTTCCACCAGCATATCCGGATACTCCTTCTGGATGTCCTCCGCCACGGCGTTCACAAACCGTAGAAGCAGGCCGGAAGGGCCGCCTTCTTCTTTCTCGATGGCCGCGCAAGCAGGACATTGGCAAATGCCCAAATAATCGGTTGCTGCTGCATCGTTCTGTGAAATGGAGATCATACCCGACGTAGGCTCTTTTCGAATCCATTCCAATGCATTCTTCGTGAGTTCAGCCCGCATGGCCTCATTGGTGAGACACAACTGCGCGTGTTCACTGGTCCGCTTCCCATTAACTTCGCTATACCATTCGGGATGCTCGTTGAAATACGTATCCGGCGGCAGAAGCTTGTAGAACGTATGGCACCAGCCCAAGATGCTGTAATGGCCGCCGTATTCCGGGGTGATCTCGCAGAAATTCCCGTTGCACTTGCTGCGCGCCGCGAATACTCCATCGAATGCATCGAGGTAAAATGATTCCCGGTACAACAGCGCGGGGGTGTAGACCTTGTCCAAAATAGGCATTTCCATCTGCTTGATTTGAGGGATGTAGCTCTCGGTCGAGGTCCACCAGTGGCAGCCCACCACTTCCTCCAGAAACGTATAGACCGCGTACAAAGAGCCTCGGGGGCACCCACCTGCGAGGAACAAGGTGGAGCCATCGGATTTCATGACAATGCCGTCGTGCTTGAGCGCCGCCAGTTCCAACTCCGGAAATGTGGCGGCCAGGCGCTTTGATTGCCCGATGATGATTTTGTTTTCCGGCGAAGCTGCCGCGTCTTCTTCGAGAATCGGAAGCAAAACACCCATTGCGGCCTTCAGGTGGGATTGTAATTCTTTCGCGGCGGTTTGTTCGGGAAGGATCGCACCAGACGCCACAATGATGGAGTAATCGGATTTGCCGTTTTTCACCAAGTCCGAGGCCATCGCCGATAGGCTCTGGACCACGCATATAGTTGTTATTGATGCTAGGACAATAAATCTCATATACAGGCCCTTTCCACACGAGTTATTGTCATTTAGCGAGGCAAGCTAAGGCGTCGAAGCGTTTCGCGTCTCGCTGTGATGCTGCCTGTACATCCAGCATGCGCCGAGAGCCAAAAGCACGGCCATGAGCGCAAATCCCCGGCCCCATGGAGGACGATATAGGGCATGCACCTCTTTAACTTCAGGCGGCAATTCGAGCCGCATGCGCCCCCATTCATCTGGACAGAATGGCACGGAATGGCCATCGGCATAAACTCTAAAATTTGGCCAGGCCAGCACATTGATGATGAACGGCCCTCCCTGGCTATTGGACGGCAATTCGACATGCGCGCCGCTTCCATCGAGGCGGATAGGATAGCCTTGTTCCGGATGGCCGTCATAAAAGGCCAGAGGAGCGGAGCCTTCGATAGTTCTAATATACACAGGCTGATTCGCGGGCTCCTTGGCCAGTTCTGGGTAGGCATCCAGAAAATATTGCGCCAAAGGCGCATAGATAACCGCCCAGCGGACGCCATATGCCTTATAAATTTCATCGCGCGTCTGGGCCTCGATGCGCACCGCTTCGGCGAATCGTTCCGCGCCCGATGTGCCGCCATGATGCACTGCCATGCGCCGAACCGTATCCGCATAAAAATGGTGGCTCCAGACGAGAGGGTCATATCCGTGAAAGGCGTAAAGGCCATAGGCTGATGCGAAGTTGTTATCCAACCCCAACGGAAAGTCCGGCTCGCCCGAGCGGAACGCGGGCACCATGTCCCAGGGCGTTAAGGTGGCGACCCGCTTCGGACGCAGGGGATCGGGCTGCGCCAATTGCTCCGCCATGTAGGCGGGCATGGTGGGGTATGGCTTGCCGCCAATAAATGAAAACGTGCAGGTGGCGATGGAGCAATGATATAGCAATAACGCAGCGGCTAACACAAAACAACCGCACTCAATCCACCGCCGGTTACGGAATGCGCCCACCCATCGGCTGAGCAATAGCGCTCCAGCCAGCGCCACGGATATGTTGAATAACGCCAGAAAACGTTCGGCGTTTTGAAAATAGTTCAGGAGCGGCGCATACGACATGGCGCGCCAAATAAGGCCTTTATCGCCCATCGAAGTCAATAAGGCGAAGACCGCCCCGAGCGTCCATACATTCGCCAAGAAGATGCGCCGGTTCCAGCGCACGCCGCAGGCGCTGCATGCGGCAATGGCGGTAACGGCGAACAGCAAAGTTCCAGAGTAGAAAAACTGGCCCATATGCTCGATTTGGTCGAGTCCGTAACCCTGCGGATGTCTGGCCGATGCAAGTGGATATGGAAGCAGGAATGCCCACAGATCCGAGAGGTTGACACCCTTGGCGAGATGGTGCCGGCTCACTCCTGAGGCGTAGGCCCATTGAACATAGAGCAGGGGAGACGCTAGGGCGATGCCGAGAATGCATGCGGGAATGAACCATAATGCGCGCCGCCATGGCGCGCTGCCCAAAAGAACCAATACGGCGATCACTCCGGCCAGATACAGAAGGCCATACGCCCAAAGCTGGACGAAGGAGGCGTGAAAGGCCAGGCCGATGGCGGCGGCGGTGGTGATGGCCCAGCGCCAGCCTACTGGCCCCGAATACATGCGCCCCGCCAGGCCGAAGAAGAGCGGAAAATACGGCAGCACGTTCATGTAGGTAAGCCAGCAGCGCCCGGTGATGAGTGTTACGCCCGCCAGCATGTAGGAAAGGCCCGCGATAGCGGCAAAGGATGGCCTAGCGCCCCACTGCCGCGCGGCCCAATACACCGCTCCAAAACCGAAGAGCAGATTGAAGACGGCCAAGCATTCGAGTGTAAGCGATTCATCCCCTAAAATAAAACGCGAGAACCCATACGCCAAATACGCGGGGGGATATGTGAGGGTGAAAACACCCTCGCTGATAGGCGACCAGCCCATGAACTGGTGCGGATTGTAGTTGGGAAAAACGCCGGAAAAAAGGCTTCGGCAGCCATCCACCAGTACGGGCAGTAAACCGTTTTGATTGTCATCCTGGGTGAAATAATACGGCTGCCTGCATTCGAGCATCCCGATGGCCACGGCCATGACGGCGAAGCCCGATAGAAGCCAGAATATGGATTCTTCATTCGCCGTTTCGTTATCAGTGGGGGTGTTTCCAAGTATGCGGGAAAGCCAAGGGCGGTCACGAAAAGCTCGAAAAATGAAATGCAGCGCGATAAGCAGCGCCGCGGCTAAAACGGCGGCGCCGTTGCGGTAATAGAGCATCAGCAGGATGGCTGCCGCGGCAATGTGCCAAAATGGCCGTGGATGCATTTAACGGGCCTCCAACGGGTGAACTCGAATGAGGCGTTTTAGTGTTGCTGGCGATGCGTTTGGGTGCAGCATGATATATCCAGTTGCTGTTATGGTTTCCCGCCACCGCGCCCATGCGCGCATGCCTAGATTACCTTGGCGCTATATAGCCGTCCCCTACTCCATTTCCCGATCACGTAATATGCCCATGGCAATCGCATTAAAACAAAGACATGAAATACGCCATAACAACATAAAAAACGAAAGAAGGCCCTTTGTTTTTTATGCCTCTTGAACCTTGTGCCGCCAGTTCCTCGCATTTCCATGATGTTCGGACAAAAAGACAGGTGGCTCTCTTGTTTTAGTGCGACCTAAAAACCCACGTCCTTTGGACGTGGTCATAGGGCCTTTGGCTCAGCCTGTTTAAGCCCATCGGCATCTCCTACACTCGTGTTGTTCCGCAACACCGAAAAGGAGATGCCAATGAGTCGTTTCCGCAAATCATCATATGCGATATGGTATTGCCAATATCACATGGTATGGGCTCCCAAATATTGCTACCGGGTTTTGACGGGACCGGTGGGCAAGGAGGTTTACACCTGTATCCAAACGTTATGTGGGCAGCAAGTACGTGAAGTTCCAGGAAGAAACGGAACGTCACGATGAATAGCTAAAAATGAAGTATTGAACCAAGCGGCGTTGCGGAACACAACCCACGCTTGCATCCTCTGGGTGCAAGCACTCAGCCACTCTCTGAGTGGCCAAAGCAAAGCCACGTCCTCTGGGCGTGGTTTTTTACAATGGCGCTGGCCTTTCTTCCCGCCAGATATGGCGCGTTGCCTATCCCAAACAAAGCCTCTCCGGAACCCCAGCCGGGCTGCCCGCAAATAGGATAAACCGATTGGCGTTCATGTTCAAAACAATCCGGAGCATGCCGTTCTGTTAGGGTGGTGTATTGCCCCGCTTTATCGGATGGATTGCGAAATTGCGAATTATCTGTTGCGGAGTGTTATGACGTGAGGCATAATATGCTTTTGGGCAACTAAACCGGTCTAGATAAAGGGGATTCGCCATGAAATGCAAATGCGGATACAGTTTTACGGAGCATGTGATGGAAAAACCATGCCCTTTCCAACGATATGCGACCATACGCGAACAAGATTACCAGAAATTTATCCGATTGGAAGCCAAGGTGTTGGCAAGCAAAGCTGGCAGCGAAGACGGGCGCAAGGCGCTGTCGAAAGCGGCGCAATATATAAGCAGCATCATGGTGTGCCCGGAATGCGGCCTATTGCGCTTCCCCGATCCTGTAGAGGATCGCGTCACGTATTACAGGCGGGAAACCGATTAGGATTTCTGGCGGCTGCTCCACGGTTCTATTTGCTCTATGATTTAGCGTGTCTGGGCCTGCGTCAAAAAAGTGGGTTTTCATCCGGTTCTTTGTTCCCAATACTCCTCGAAGCGATTGGATTGAATAAGGCATCGCAACGCCGTAATGGCATTTGCGCCACGGACGGTCCATTCCATACCGGAGTGCTTCATACGCTGGCCAACGACCGTCCTGCACGCCGCTTCAATGACTCCCGAGCCAACGAATAGTCCCTTGGCAAAAAAATCGTTGTAGCGCATGCGTTCTTTGTTCGTCTCAAAATAGCCGATGGCGGTAACGGCTTCTTTGGCATCCGGCCCATTGTTTGGCAACAGCACGGCGGCTTCTTCCACGATGGTTTCGATCTTTCCCTCATCCAGATCGTCCCACCATTTGCCCTTGTACAAGGCCAAACGTTTTTCGTCGCGTCCAAACAACAATTTGCACAGGTTCCCGAGATGCTCGCGCGCGTGATACAAGTCGACTACGTGGATGGCGGCGTGAAAATGGGTTTGTACGATGTTTCGTATCCATTCGGCCCCATCGGTGAGGCATACGACGCGTTTGGCCCTGAACAATCCGCGGCGGACGGCCTCGGCGTAGATGCGCCATTGAAACTGTTCGGACGTCTCGATGGCGCCCACGAAACTGGCGGAGCCCCTATCCCGGATGGGGCGGCCTTTTTCGTTGAAGGCGGTTTGAGAAAAAACGCATCCGATTTTCACCTCGCGGGTTTTGGGCTTGCCGTTTTGATATTTTCCCTTGCGGCCTTCGAGCGCCTCGGGCACCATGGGAACGCCGCTGCCGTCGAACTCGATGTAAAGGGTCTCGATAGTTTTGGCGGCATCGGGAGGCGGCGGTTCCTGGAATCGGATACGGTCCCGTTCTTGCGCGAACCAGTGGGCGGCTTGCTGGCCGGTCTGTTCCGCGATACGCTCACAGTCCTTGCGGCTGATCACGAGTCCGGCGGCTGCTTTCAGTTGTTGCGACACCCTTTTGAATGGGGCGTCGCTGGCGAAATCCGCCACGAGACGCCGCACGCCCGGCGAATAGCGCGTGTTGGCGACATCGAGCTCCTCGTCGCCGGGATACCGCCATTTGCCGCACCGGGGGCACCGGTAGGCGGTGCGCGTAAAGCGGATCTTGCCCAAAAGAGTGACGATGGTTTTTGTCTTCAGGCCACGGCTTTTCATTACCGCCATGCATGAGCAACGCGCTTTTTCCCCGCGCCGGCCCACGCCCACCTTTCTTAAAAAGGCATCGAGCGCCTTGGCCCCTCCCATGAGGGCCGCGCCGCGCAGGGCTTGTTCCAATGCTTCGAGATCCGTTCCCGCCGCGCGTTTTGCCGCGTTGAAAATCCGCGTTACTTCGGCGTCTTTTTCGATGGCGGCTTGCGTTTTTTTTTGAGGGCGTCTTGTTCGGCGCTCTGCATCCGTTCCAGTTCGCCCAGTTCTTGGGCCACCGACTCGAATTGTCTGCATACATCCCGGAAACGTTTATAGTTTTCCTCATCCTGACGCGCGCGGTTCAATTCTTGCTCGCCGCAAATGCGTTCGCTCACGGTCTTATTGTTTTTCTTGCTTGTCCATAAGTAATAGGGTCCGCGTAACTCTCGCGTTTTTTTCCCGTCCTTGATAGAGGGAAACCATTGTTCATTGAGGGATCCTTTTCTCAAGGTTCGTATTTCGCCCAATTGTTCGAGCAAGTCCAAGCGTTTTTCTTCCAGCGTGCGTTTATTGGCCATGATTGGTTCTCCTCTCTATTTATTGTAGTAATCTTACTACATACATCGGGCCAAAAAAAGGGGGGGGAAACGAAAACCCACTTTTTTGACGCAGGCCCAGCGTGTCCAGCGGTGAAGAACCGCTTTTTTTTCGCGTAGAAGCAGTTGAATGAGTTGAGGATGCGCCGGTGCGGGGAGTTTTTTCTTCGCATCGGCGCTTTTTTTTGTTGACTTCTGGTACGGAAGTATATATACTTCCGTACATGGAAGGGAAACCTGTCACGAACTCGGCGGGACGCAAGGTCCAGGCGCGCCTGGCGCGTCTGGGGCCCTTTCTTCCCGCCACGCTCACCATCACCCGCAGCCGCTGCGGGAACCCGCGCTGCCGGTGCGTCCAGGAAGGGCCGATCCATGAAACGGCCCTGCTGACGTGGAAGGAGGGCGGGAAGACCCGCACCCTCCACGTGCCCCGTGAATTGCGCCGCGAAGTGGCGCAATGGATTGAGGAATGGAAAAAGCTCAAGAAGCTCGTCGAGGCCATGGGCGCGGCCCAACGGCAGTTCCTGCAAACCCGCAAGAAGAGCATCCGGAAATCATCCGGGCCTTCTTGAGGACGTTCACCCACTTCTTTGGCCCGGTGCGCAAGCGCTTTGCGGGCTTGCCCGATCCCCGCAAACCCGAGCAAGCCGGCGACGTGGACTACAGTGTCGCGTCGCTGGTGTTCTTGGGAGTGCTGATGTTCGCATGCCGGCTCGGGGCGCGCCGGCAAGTCCGCCTGCAGTTGTACACGACGTTCATGGTCCATCTGTACAAGGTCTTGTTTGACGTGGACAGCGTGCCGCATGGCGATACGATGAACGGGGTATTTCGCGGTTTGCCGTTCGAGGCGGTCCAGGAACTCGTTTCCGGCATGACGCAGACGCTCATCGACAAGAAGGTGTTGTACCCCCACCGCCTGTTCGGGCGCTACTACGTGGCGGCCATCGACGCCACGGGGACACGCAGTTATGATCATCGCCACTGCGCCCATTGCCTCACGCGCAAGCACAAGAGCGGCAAGATCACCTACTACCATCCCGTGCTGGAGTCCAAGATCGTCACGCCAAACGGGTGGGTCTTTTCGCTCATGACGGAGTTCATTGAGAATCCAGAGAAAGACCTGGCGAAAAGCGAGCAACAACGCAAGCAGGATTGCGAGACCAAAGCTTTCTACCGGCTGGTGTTCCCGCAGAATGCTAAAGAAATCCTCGTGTCGGGTCGATAAGTATGCCGGACCCTTAACGGAGGAAGACCGATGGCAGCGATGGTGACAAGGCGCGACGGCGACACGTTCGAGGTGAGTTTCTCGCTGAGGCTGCGTGGTTCGATGCTCGATATGGAGGAGGCGGTCCAGGAGGCCCTGAACGGGGTGGGGCGCGCAGTCATGGCCGAGGCCCTGGCCCGTTTCGACACAGACGGCTCGCCCATCCGCGTCGGCGCCACCACCTTCAAAACCAAGGGGCGCTTCGGCCAGACCTACGAGACGCCCCACGGCCCGGTCCGCGTCGAGCGGCACGTCTACCAGAACACCGCCACGGGCGGGCGCACCTTCTGCCCGCTGGAGCGGGACGCGCGAATGGTCATGAACGCCACGCCGCGCTACGCCCGGATCGTCAGCGGCAAATACTCCCGCATGGGCGCCGATGTCATGCGCCGCGACCTGCTCGAGTCGACAGGCCGCGCAATCTCGCGCGACTATGTGAAGAAGATCGGCGATTTTGTGGGCGCCCTGGCGCAGGCCAGGGAGGAGACGTGGGAGTACGAGCTGCCGGAATTGGACAGGCCGGTCGCGTCGGTGGCCGTGGGCCTGGACGGCACCTGCATGCTGCTCAGGGAGGACGGCTGGCGTCAGGCGATGTGCGGGTCCATCAGCCTGTACGACAAGGACGGGGAGCGGCTGCACACGATCTACGCGGGCGCATCGCCCGAGTACGGCAAGCAGACTTTCCTCGAGCGCTTCGGCCGCGAGGTGGAGCGCGTGAGGGCGAGGCACCCGGCGGCGCTGTATATCGGCCTGGCCGACGGCGCGCCGGACAACTGGAAGTTTTTGACGCCGCGCACGGACCGGCAGATGCTGGATTTCTATCACGCGCGGGAATACGTGGGGAAGGCGGCGGAGGCGATTCACGGTCATGGCGCGCGCCGCCGGGAGTGGGAGGCGGACTGGAGTCACCGGCTGAAGCACACGAGGGGCGCAGCCGGACGCTTGCTGGAGGAGATGAAGGCGAGCTTGCCAAGCGTGCGCGCCCAGGCTTGCCGCGAGGAACTCGGCAAGGCGATCACCTACTTCGGCAATCACCGCTCGAAGATGCAATACTGGCGGCACACGGCGGAGCGCCTTCCCATCGGCAGCGGAGTGACGGAGGCGGCGTGCAAGACGCTGATCAAGCAACGCCTGGCATGCTCCGGGATGCGGTGGAAGGAAGCGGGCGCGAGCGCGGTGATCGCGCTCAGGTCGCTGGAGATGACCGAGGGCCGTTGGGACCAGTTCTGGCAACACGTGGCCCGCCACGGGGTCAATTGAGGTTATCATATTGAGGGAGCACCCCTACCGGCTGGCCCCACGCCTGCATGCCCGATTCCCCCGCTTGCCGCTGCTGTTGGCGATGGACGGCCTGTACGCCACGGGACCGGTGTTTCGGCTGTGCGAGCAATATGGCTGGAAGTTCATGATTATGCTCACGGACGACCAATTGGCCACCGTGAACGAGGAATTCGAGAGCCTCGCGGCCGCGACGCCCGAAAACCAGCTTACGTGGCGTTGCGGCAGCAAGAAGGAAATCCACCAGCAGTTTCGCTGGTTCAACGACATCCCCTACCGCGACTCCGAGCGGCGGGAACACATCCCGTCCGTGCTCGAATGCGTGGACACCCGCCCGGACGCAGAAGGCATGATGAAGAAAACCAAGTTCAAATGGGTGACCAACGTGCCCGTATCCGCGCACAATGCGGCCGCCTTGGCCAATGAAGGAGGACGCTTACGCTGGAAGATTGAAAATGAAGCATTCAACGTGCAGAAAAACGGCGGCTACAACCTCGAACACGCCTATACCCAAAACGAACAGGCCAGTAAGATCTACTACCTCTTGATGCAGATAGCCCATCTGCTCATGCAACTCCTGGAGGATGGCAGCCTTCTGGCCGCCCACTTTCCAAAAGGCTTTGGCTCCGCCAGAAACCTTGCCCATCGCCTCCTCGAAGCCCTGCGCAACGCCACCCTGTCCCGCGAACAATATGACGCCCTCTGCACCGAGGCCATCCAGATCCGCTTCAGTTCCGCATAGGGCGCCCGCGCGTTCCCGGTTGCGCCGCCGCCCTACACGTCTCGCCCATCCATTCACCGGCTTTACGCACAGCCGCTGCCCCTCCTGTCGCCTGTCGGCCTCGCCACCCCCCGTCTAACCCGCATCACCTCAACGCCTGACCCTGGGGCGCCGCTATTCTTCACCGCTGCAGCGTGTCTGGGAAATTTGACTTGCTCTTCGAGCATATGATATAAAACGCGACGTTTGGCGGCGCAATGATATGCGTGCTGAATCGAGCTACGGGGGCGTAGTTCAGTTGGTTAGAACGTCGGCCTGTCACGCCGAAGGTCGCGAGTTCAAGTCTCGTCGCTCCCGCCACTTAAAGCCTTTAGCCTCAAGGACTTGCGAAAGCAGGCTCTTGGGGCTTTTTCTTTGCGTTTTGGTGCGACCTAGAAACCCACGTCCTTTGGACGTGGTCATAGGGCCTTTGGCTCAGCCTGTTTGAGCCCATCGGCATCCCCTACACTCGTGTTGTTCCGCAACACCGAGGAAGGAGATGCCAATGAGTCGTTTCCGCAAATTATCACATGCGATATGGTATTGCCAATATCACATGGTATGGGTGCCCAAATACCGCTACCGGGTTTTGACGGGACCGGTGGGCAAGGAGGTCTACACCTGTATCCAAATGTTCTGTGGGCAGCAAGGATGCGAGGTGCTCGAATTGAATGTACAGCCCGAGCACGTGCATTTGCTTGTGATGGTTCCGCCAAAGGTGTCGATATCGGATCTGGCGGGCATTTTGAAGGGGCGTACGGCGATCCGGATATTCAAGCAGTTTCCGCATTTGAAAAAGAAGCCCTATTGGGGCAATCATTTCTGGGCACCTGGATATTGCGTGGATACCGTGGGGCTTAACGAAGAAATGATCCGCAAGTACGTGAAGTTCCAGGAAGAAGCGGAACGTCACGATGAACAGCTAAAATTGAAGTACTGAACCAAGCGGTGTTGCGGAACACAACCCACGCTTGCATCCTTTGGGTGCAAGCACTCAGCCACTCTCTGAGTGGCCAAAGCAAAGCCACGTCCTCTGGGCGTGGTTTTTTACTTGGGGAGCCAAGCCGCGCCATTCTGGGAATGTTTCTGGGGTGCCTGGCCAGTGATGGAGTCTCTTCCGCCAGCCGCTTTGGGTGGTTCTCATAATTAAGCCCCTGGTTTTGCTGGGGGATACTTTCTTCTTGAATCCTAGCCTTCCATATCTTCACGCATGCCGTCCTTATAGGTGAAGACGCCGAAGCCATAATACGTGCCTATTTGTAAAATAGCTTGAATATGTATTTTCAGACTTCCTGATCCCGGCTGGTTTTTGATGCGATTTTCAGGAAACGGGGTTGGCACTTTTTCAATGAGAAATTCCTCATAGGCCTAGGTAGAATCGTGCCACCCGCTGCTCGTTCAACCCAAGGCCCCTCTCTGCATTTCTGCTGATTCAACCGCCCCACGAGGAATTTGGTGCCAGGAACGTTTTTGGCACAACGCTCATAACACTATGGCATCGTGAGGCTTACAGAACAGGACTGGATTTCGTTCTTGGCACTTTCCGGCACTTATTGGTCCATTATGGAACATGGATTGCTGCGTAACGGAATGCATCTGCCGGGGGTCTCAGCCCTATATTCGCCCCCAGCCAGTTGACGCAAGACGATGCCCTGCCGCCTGCCGAACCGAAGGCGTGTCATCGCGCACCGGATCGCAACCTAGAAAGTGCCATCCTCGTTTCCGGCGGGATCAGGAAGTCTGATTTTAGGGGTGCCGTATCTCAAGATCCCGCGTAAATGGTACGTAAGTTGCTCGTTGTCTACGCTGAAGGGCCTTCAGGTAGTAAGAACACACAAAAAGGTACGTTTCTGGGCGAAACAACCCACAAAAAAGTAGGACTGTGCCCGGACGAATGTGTCCGGAAGGTTACAGGCGAAATCATACGTTTTTTTGAGCGCTGGCAAGGCGATATGCGCCTGCCGGGAAGGAGAGCACTATGCCTATACATCGAGTACGCATCGGGTATATTTTGACAGCATGCTTATTATTTCTGTCGCCGCCAGGAATCGCATTCGCGGAGGACGGCTTGAATGCGGGCGACACGGCCTGGATACTGGTGGCGTCCGCGCTGGTCTTGTTCATGATGATTCCAGGGCTGGCATTGTTTTATGGGGGGCTTGTGCGGACAAAGAACGTGCTATCCGTGCTGGTGCAATGTTTTGCCATCACTGCATTAATCACGGTATTATGGCTTATCTATGGATATTCAATCGCGTTTGACGCTACGGGCATGGCGCAGGGGCGGCTCGGGCTTCATTCCTTCGTGGGGGGCCTGTCCAAAGTGTTCTTGTGGGGCGTCCATGGCGATTCTCTTTGGGGAACCATTCCGGAGCCTATTTTCTTCGTGTTCCAATTGACGTTCGCACTCATCACGCCGGGCCTCATTATTGGCGCGTTCGCGGAGCGGATGAAGTTTTCCGCCGTGCTCTGGTTCTCGGGATTATGGTTCACCTTCGTCTACTTGCCGGTGTGCCATATGGTGTGGGGCGGCAAAGGCGCTTTGCTGGCGGATTTGGGCGTGCTGGATTTTGCGGGCGGCATCGTGGTGCATATCACGGCGGGCGTGGGCGCATTAATCGCCGCCATTTTGGTGGGCAAGCGCAAAGGATACCCCACCACGCCCATGATCCCGCATAACCTGACTATCACCCTCGCGGGCACGGGCATGCTGTGGGTGGGGTGGTTCGGATTCAATGGGGGCAGCGCATTGGCGGCCAACGGCCAGGCGTGCATGGCGGTGCTCGTTACTCAGATCTCGCCCTCCGTGGCAGCCTTGGCCTGGATGGTTTCCGAATGGATCGAGAACAAGAAGCCCAGCGCGCTGGGCTTCGCCACGGGCGCTATCGCGGGATTGGCGGCCATCACGCCCGCATCGGGAAGTGTGGGGCCTCTGGGCGCGGTGGTAATTGGCCTGGTTTCCGGCCTCGTTTGCAAATGGGCTTCCACTACGTTCAAGCGGGCTATGGGATATGACGACGCCCTTGATGTGGTCGGCGTGCATGGGGTCGGCGGATTCATCGGAACCATCCTTGTCGGCGTCTTCATGTCGCCCATGCTGGGCGGCAGCGGCGAAGGCCTGGGCATCATCCGCCAGCTCGGCGTGCAGATCCTTGCGGCGTGCGGCACGGCGGCCTATTGCGCCATTTTATCCTATGTCATTCTGAAAGGTATTAACGCTACTATCGGTTTGCGCGTAGCGGAAGAAGAAGAAATCACGGGACTCGATGTGACGCAGCACAAGGAAGTGGGCTACGAGTTCTAGAACAGTTCAAGAGAGAGCATGCGGCGCTGGGAACTCCGCCCCGCCTTGTGATGGGGTGGAGAGCTCATGCGCCGCATTCTATATTCGGGTCAGGCCCTACACGTGTCCATGACGCTTCAAGTGCGGAATGGACCCGGTGTGTGGGAGCGGCGTCCTCGCCGGTCATTCGTGTCCATACTATGGAAGACTGTCCGCGTTTTCGTTTGACAAATAATAGACACGGGTATATATTTTTCTCGTGTTCATTGTCATCGTGCAGGGAAGATGAGAGACGTGAAGCTGCGTCGAACCGGTTGAGTTTTAGATATGATTTACAGGATGAACAAGATTTCGGGAGATTGAAAACGGCGAACCAGCAGTCAACGGGAGAGTATCCGATGCAGTGCCCGAATCAGGAATGTGGAGCCACGGTGGATGAGCAGGAACGTGTCTGCCCTAAATGCGGAATAGAGCTGAGACCGGACCCGGAGGCGCTTGCGCAAGCATCGCGCGCCAAGAACGCCCGGAAACTGGCCAACATGAGTCTGTGGCTGGCCATTCTTTCGAGCATTCTATCATGGTGTCGTTTACTAATAATTCCACTGTTTGATATGCTCTTTTATCTATCTCTATCAGTTTTGTCTTTTCTAGGTTACAAAGATACTTATATTGCGGGGCTCTTGCTCGCGGCATGCATCCCGATGATCATGGCGTTTGCAGCCATCATTACAGGATGTATTTCCTTTAATAGGAGCAGGCGAGTCCCCAAGGCTATACGCGTTTTTTGGCGTCCTCTATTCGGAGTTGTCATTGGTTCAATCACCGTTAGCCTGATCCTTGCAGGTGCATCATTCGTATATTTCCACAATATCCGTCCGGCGAACGAGAGGATGGCATGCCGAAGCAATTTGAAACAGATTGAAACCTCATTAAAGGAATACGCGGAGAGCCATCAAGGAATATATCCACCTCTCTCTACAAAACCTGGCGTGCTCATGTTCTCGCCGGATGTGGTTCCTCCCAACGATACGCTTGGCCCATCCACATTTACGTGTCCGACCATACGCTACGCAAAACATCGAACCAATATCTCTGATGATCCGAGTAGTAATTACGATGACCAGAGCTACTTCTACCTCGGATACGCCTTGCTCAATGACGACGCGGTCGAAGCATTTGCGAAGGCTTATCGCAAGCAGATCGCTGAAGGCGGATCCTTCGACGAGGATCTGGTGGTGGAAGATGAGAAGGGAACTCACGTCTTGCACCGGTTGTCCGACCATGTAGATCAGGTGTTGCACGAATCATCTGATCCTTACTCGGTATCGTCGTACGAGGGACGGGATGAATACGATTCAGACTATACTCATCGCCCAGGCGTGGTAGGGTCTGACATTCCTCTCCTTATTGAGCGCGACCTGGGCCATCGGGCTGACAAGGACTTTGGCCGGCGTCGGGGCGCTTTCGTCATTTTTCTGCGCCATGGCGTTCAGTATGTGGAAAGCGGCACGTGGCCAATGACGGAGAAGACCCAGCGCATTCTTGCGGAACTCGCCGAATTGACGCCCGAATCCGCCCGCGCGGAAGCGACGGCCCAGCAGCCGTCGGAATGAATTTATCGCAGAGATAGCGTGGAGGACGCGGAGTTTCGCGGAGGGCGTGTCCGTTCCGCGAAACTCCGCGCCCTTTGCGTCCTTGTGTTTAAGAAGCCTCGTTTGACGGATATTTCCAAAAATCGATACCACGAAACTTATTTGGACAGCCTCACTTGCGAATGGCTTCACCTTTCAAATCTTCAGAGTTGCTTTTGCGTTCGGCGGGGGCGGACGGATCAATGTACATCGTGTAGAGGTCGGCGCGGCGCATCGTGACGCGGAGGCGGAAATCGCCTTCGGGCATCGCAAAGACGGGGGCCTTGATGTTGTCGCCCTGGACGGCGGCGGTGTCGAGTACACGGCCCTTCGCGTCCAGTAACTCGATACGGAGCCGGCCGTTTTTGGCGACACAGGCGTTGACTGAGAGCGCGCCGCCTCCCTGGATGGGACGGGTGACGAAGACCCCCTTGCGGCTGCCGGCGCGGACGCCGAACCAGCCGTCGGCACGGTAGGACATCACACCCACGGCGGTGTGGCCCTTTCGGGCGTGCTCGGCCAAGCCTTCCCAGCCGCCCATCGACTTGAAGTACGGAAGGCTTTCGGCGAAGCGGCGCTTGGCGAAGATGGACTTGAAGTCGTCGGCCGTAATCTCGCTCTGCGCGTTGTGGCGGAACAGGGGCTCGGCGAAATAGTGCGGCAGCGGAGCACCTTTGGCTAGCTGGTAATACTGATCGCCGGCCTGGACGATCTCCTGTTCGGTGTACAACTCGCCGAAGTACCATTCAGAGGGATTGTCGGTCTTGACAAACGGATGGGGGTCGGTGAAGTCGTAGAAATTGATACCGTCGCGGCTGTATTTGAGGTCGAGATAGACCTGCTGGCTCTCGCTGTCGTAGGCGTTGACGAAGGCGAGATGGAGCCCGGCGTCGGGCATGAACCGGATGTCGGCGCCGTACTGCTGCGAGAATGGATTGTCCAGAGGACCGCACGAGGAGATGGAATGGAGATAGCGCCAGTCGACGCCATCAACCGTGCTGTAGATGGTGAGTATGCGGCTGCAGTTGGGCAGCAGGTCATAGGGCACGTCGTAGGGAGCGAAACGGCGGACGGTCTGGCCGCGGGCTAGGAAGAGCGTTTTGCCATCATCGGAGAGCCACGAGTTGCCGAAATTGTCGTTGGTGGCGAAACCGTCGTCGAAGCTGTCGCCGGTGTAGAGGGGGACGTCGCGGAAAAGAGGCGTATCGCGGAGGAAGACGGTCTTGCCCGACGAGGTCTGGGCAACGACCCAGTAGGTGCGGGAGCCAGCCTTCACGCAGCCGAAGTCGTAGGGATCATTATTCTGGATGATGCCGATGTCGCGCAGGGTGTAGGCGCCGTGACGGGCGGGGTCGTACATCTCGTATTGACAGCCTCCGGGCGCCGAGCCGAGGATATGGTAACTCTTGAAGACATCCTTACAAGGTTCGGTCTCGGGCGCTGTGTCGATAGGCGCATAGGGGCCCTCGGGGGACGGGCTCTGTATCGTGAAGCGACGGGGTTCATTGGAATAGAGATAGCCGCGGCGGTAGGGATGCTCAACTCCCTGTATCACGTAGGCACCGTCGGCAGTACGGTGGAAGGAGTAGCCGTCGACGCGCACCACGTCGGGACTGGAGGAACGGTAGATCGCCGTGAGCGTGGGCTTGGAATAGCGAATCTCGAGGTTGCGGGACGACTCGAAGAGCCATTCGTCGGGCGTGAAGAAGATTGTGCGGAAGCGGATGGGACCGTCGGGCTGCGGTATGGCGGGGATGCGCTCGATGCGGAGCATGCGCTTCATCACGGTCTCCCCTACCGTAACGGTGGCCATATAGCGTCCCGGAGTAAGGGAACCGATGTTCTTCAGAATACAGGCGTTGCAGCCTGGAGAGAGCTGGAAGCTCCCGTTCCATACCTCCTTTTCTTCGGGAGAGGCAACGGAGACCGAAGCGGTGCGCAGGCCGGCCATCGCCTTGGGTATGACCACCGTAAGCTCAGCCTGCGAAGGATTGCGGTAAATGGGCATCGTGAACTCGGCCTGCACTTCGGCGGCATCAGGTATGTTGCCGCTGGCCTGTGCGAAGGATGCACACGCGGCAGCAAGGATCCAAACGAGAGAAAAGGGAATCAGTCTTATCATTGGATAGGATCCTTTCTGTGATACAAATGCGGATTCAAGGATGCAGTGCCCTTCTCTTGCAGGGCCTCGACGGGGGTGCTGTAGCCGAGTTTCTTCCTGGGCCTATTATTGAGCTTGCGCAGGATGTCGTTCAAGTGTTCGCTGGTGAATCCAGGATGCTTGGATTCTGGATGCTTCCACCTTGAACAAAAGCGTCTAGACAAGTAGGATCTCCCTAGTGGCCGCGATTGGATGCACTAGAGCGGGAAAAACGGTGCTGGTGGCGCAGCGATGCGCTCGGGTTCAGGTCCAGCGCCGGCATTCCCAGAGGGAGTACGCCCATGTTCAGCAAGTTTTTTCGGGTGATTATGGCGCAGGTCAACAAGCTGGCCAACGTTTTCTGGCAAGCCGACCCCATCGCGCTGATGCAATTGGAGTATGACAATGCCGTCGAACAGCTCAAGGAGGGGCGCATCGGGCTCGAACAATACCGTGCGCTGGTCGAGCGGGTGACGCGGCAGGTCAAGGCGAACGAGAAGAACTCGATCGAGATATCCGCGAAAATTAAAAGCTATCTGAAAGTGAACGACCGGACGACCGCAGGTAAGTTCGCCCTCGAACTCAAGCGCGTGCAGGCGGAACTCGAGGAGAACCGCGCCCAGCTCGACCTGCACGAGAAGAGCTACCAGAACAACCTCACCAAGATCCAAAGCGCCAGCCGGAAACTCAACGACGTACAGATGAAGATTCATAAGTACGACGCAGAGCTGAAGATGAGTTCCGCCGAGGCGGAAATGGCGAAGCTGGCGCAGTCCTTTAATTTTGACGTAACGACGGATTTTGGCGAACTCGAGAATATGATTCAGAATAAGATCGACGTGAATCGGGCGAAGGTGCGGGTGGCTTCGGACCTGTCGAGCCAAGGCATCGCCGAGATCGAGGCCGAGCAGCGCATGGAAGCGTCGCAGGCCGAGGATTTGCTGCAGCAGTTCGAGGTGGATATGGGGATCAAAACACCCGAAACCGCGGGTGTCCAGCCGCAAGAGAAAACGCTGGGCGAGGCGGAAGCTCCGCCCGAAGCCAAGGAATCGGCCTTGAAGGAATTCGAGAAAGAGATTGGCTCTTAATTGACAAACCGAGGTACTTAAAACACACGGCTTTACTTCACATGCCCAGAACAGAAAAGGCAAGGTCTTGTGTATGGAGCTTCACAATCCATGCAACTGAGTCTGTTTCCAGAAAACATCGAGATAACAGCTTCTAGAAAAAATAGCTGCATCAATAAAATCGATAATAGTGATCGGTATTTTCACGAATGGTATCGGTTTGTATTATCGTTTCCTCCACACTTGGTTCAAGAATACATAAAGTCTTTTGCTTTGAAGCCTGGAAATATCATCCTTGATCCTTTTTGTGGTACAGGAACAACTCTCGTTGAAGCAAAGCTCAATGGCATATCAAGTATCGGGATCGAAGCAAATGCAATGGCTTATTATGCGAGTTCCACTAAAGTTGATTGGGGTGTCGATCCTGATGGTTTGGTTGAGCATGCAGTCATGATTGCGAAAAAGGCCGATGGTATTTCCGCACTTACGCCTGAGTCTGTACTGAAAACCTTGCCGCCTGAAGCACATGCTTTGCTATTGAAAGACTCGATTAGCCCTTTGCCCTTACATAAAGCGCTTGCGCTGCTCGAACAACTCGATGCCGATCAAGGTTCACGCTTCGAGCGCCATGAAAAGCTGGCTTTGGCGAAAGCGCTCGTGTTTTCCTCAAGCAATCTACATTTTGGCCCTGAGGTTGGCGTTCTACGGACAAAGAAGCAAAACGCGCCTGTAATTGAAGCTTGGCTGGCGGAAGTGAAGTCTATTGCCGCTGATCTGCGAAAAGCGCCACACTCCACGGCAACCGCCATTGTACATCGTGCGGATGCGCGGCAATTGGCTACTATACTGGAGCCTTGCAGCATTGATGCGGTATTTACTTCACCGCCATATCCAAACGAAAAAGATTATACACGAACCACTCGACTGGAGTCTGTTGTTCTGGGCTTTATTCGCAATAAAGAGGAATTGCGAGCGATGAAAAAAGGATTACTGCGCTCCAATACCCGGAATGTTTATAAAGGCGATGATGATGATATATGGATTGCTGAAAACAAAGAAATACAGGAGATTGCGGCCGAGATAGAGAACCGCCGGATCGCAATGGGCAAAACCTCTGGTTTTGAGCGGCTTTATGCTAAAGTAACAAAACTATATTTTGGAGGCATAGCCCGCCATTTGGCGCAACTACGCGCCTGTTTAAAACCAGGCGCTTATCTAGGTTACGTCGTAGGCGATCAAGCCTCCTATTTGCAAGTAATGATTCAGACCGGGCAGCTAATCGCGGATATCGCCACTGTTTTAGGTTATCGTGTCGTGAGTATCGATCTTTTTAGAACTCGGCTTGCCACGGCGACTCAAAAACAGATGCGGGAGGAAGTTGTCGTTTTGCAGTGGCCCGGTGCGCCAAAGGGGGTTTCGCAGTGACCAAAGAGAGCAATCGCTATTCAAAGCTCATCGAAAACCTCTTCAAGAAGAAGTATGTAAAAAATGCCAAGACCATTTCTTTCAAACGGGAAGACCTGGTTGAAATGGCGCAAGAGCTAGAAATTGAGCTGCCCAAAAACTTGGGCGACATAATATATAGCTTTCGTTATCGTTCCGTTTTACCAGAACCCATACGCCGTTTAGCTCCGGAAGGTTTCGAGTGGGTAATCCGTCCCATGGGACAAGCAAAATACTGCTTCTCTTTGACGACGATGCCGAGAATACTCCCAAACACACTGCTGGCTGAAACGAAAATCCCTGATGCAACTCCTGGTATCATTGCGAAATATGCGATGAATGACGAACAAGGACTTTTGGCAAAACTACGGTATAACAGGCTTATTGACATCTTTTCTGGAATCACGTGTTATTCACTTCAGAATCATCTTCGGACAACCGTTCCAAACATGGGGCAAGTTGAAACAGATGAAATCTACGTAGGTGTCGATCAAAGGGGCGCACAATACATATTTCCGGTTCAAGCGAAAGGCGGCAATGATCAAATTGGCGTAGTCCAGATTGAACAGGATCTTGCGTTGTGCGCCACGAAATTCCCACAGTTGATATGCTGCCCAATAGCGGCTCAATTCATGGGAGATAACCTTATCGCTCTTTTTGCATTTGAAGAAAACGAAAATGGCGTGGCAATCAATACTGAAAAGCATTACCGGCTTGTTGCACCGGAGCAAATGACCGATGATGACCTTTCTAGTTATCGAAGCCGTCTCTTTCAAAATCTAACTCAACAAAAAGGGAGTGCATGATCATGTCACAAGAACGGCCAAGTGGAGGACCGAAGGGCGCGTTTTGGGTAGTGCTATTTATCGTGGTGCTTGGCCTGGCGGCTTATGGGCTGCGAGGCTACATTTTCCCGAAAGGCTCGACGGGCGGCGGCGTACCCGCGCCAAATATCACATCGGACGACCTTAAAAAGGGCGCTGGCGCGCCCGTGGATGAAGGCGCGGAAGCGCCGGATGCGAATGTGGCCACCACTGTGAAGGAGTATAATTTCGTTCCCAGCGAGAAGCTTCCGCCTGTGAGCGGTGTGAGCGGATATGAGCCTCTCGCGGACCGCACGGTGAAATTCGCCTTGAATGTCTGGGCAGGCTGGGCCCCCATCATCCTCTTTAATGAAGGCCGGGGTCCAGGCAAGCAATGGACAACCCCGGACGGCCAGCCCTTCAAGGTCGAGCTGGTCCTGATTGACGATCCCGTTTCCATGCGCGACGCCTTCGCGGCGGGCAAGGTGCATATCGGCTGGGCGACGCTCGATATGGTGCCGCTGTTCATGGAGGAATTGCAGAAGGACAGCCGCATTCGTCCGCGCATCTTTCAGCAGGTGGACTGGTCAAATGGCGGCGATGGCATCGTCATACGGCGTAAGCATGCGAAAGATCCGGAACGGCCAAACATCGCGGATTTGCGCGGCAAGAAGGTGGTGCTGGCACAGAATTCTCCAAGCCAGTTCTTCGTGTTGAACACGCTCATCAGCGGCGGCGTGCAGCCTTCCGAAGTCGAATTCGTGTACACGCAGGACGCCTTCCAGGCGGCGGCGGCGTTCAACACGAATAAAGACATCGCGGCGTGCGTGAGCTGGGCTCCGGACATTTACAACCTGACGAAGATCCCTGATAACCATCTGCTAGTCACTACGTTAACGGCCAATAAGCTCATCGCGGACGTGTGGTTCGCGCGGGCCGATTTCGCCAAGGACAACATGGACATCTGCGAGGGGCTGGTGCGGGGTATCTTCGACGGGATGGAGATGCTCAAGACTGACGAAGGCAAGCAGAAGGCCGCGCAGTTCATGTCGAGCGTTTATAACATCCCCGCCACCGACTGCATGTCCATGATGGGTGACGCCCACTCGACGAATTACGCCGAGAACCGCGATTTCTTCATGAACCAGAATAATCCGGCGAACTTCGAGCGCACCTGGAGCACTGCCACGTTCTTGTACCGCCAGTTGGGCAAAATCACATCGCCTGCGCCGTTTGACACGGTGATGGATTACTCGATCCTGCAAAAGCTGGGGAGTGATCCGAAATACGCCGACTCGAAGAATGAGTACCAAGTCAAGTTCACGCCAAAGACCGTACAGAGCATCAAGGCCGAGAGCGGTGAAATTCTCACTAAAGTGGTGACGGTCCACTTCTTCCCGAATAGCTACGATTTGAACAAGAAAATTACCGTCATGGAGAATGGCAAGAGCGTCGAGCGGCTGTATGATCCGAATGTAGACCTTGTGCTCGAGGAGATCGGCAAGCTGGCGGCGCAATACGGTGCGGCGCGCATTATCATCGAGGGCCACACGGACAGCAGCATGCGGGGGCAAGTCACGCCCGCGCTCGTAAAACAATTATCGAGCGACCGCGCCAATGCCGTGAAGGAGGCGCTGGTGCAGAAATTCTCGTCGCTCGATCCCCAGCAATTCAGCGCGGTGGGCATGGGCTGGGATGTGCCCGCCAATCCCGCGGATCCCAACAACCACGCCCAAAACCGGCGCGTGGAAGTGAAGGTGTATCCACTCGAAGCGGTGCAATAAACACCTGCTACAATCGAACGTAGCATGGGTGTCCCGCCCATGAAGCGATGGTTTAAACTTTTGTTTCATGGGCGAGACGCCCATGCTACGGAGTTCATGTATATTTTGATTCAGGAGGATCTCCGATATGTCCGAATCCACCCCGCGGTGGCGGGCCTATGTTCATCGCTGGCTGGTGGTGCGCGACCGGCCCAGCCGCATCGAAGCCGCCGCCGTCGCGTTCGCCAGCGTACTCATCGTCGTCGCCCTTTGGTATGTCCTGACCGCTGGGCCGCCTGAGGAACGTATCATCAACGCTATCACGCTGCCAAGCCTGGGAGACACGTTGCGTTCGTTTCCGCAGTTGTGGTTCGAGCGGGCCGTGGCGCGCGGCGCGATGTGGAGCCTTGGGCGCGTGCTGGGCGGATTCTTGCTGGCGGCGTCCATCGCCGTGCCGCTGGGCGTGCTGGCGGGTTCGTTTTTGCGCCTAAACGCCTTTCTGCGCCCCCTATCGATCTTCGGACGCAACATCCCCGTCGCGGCGCTGATCCCGCTCACGCTCATGTGGTTCGGGCTAGGCGAGTCGCAGAAGGTCATGTTCATCTTCCTTGCCTCCGTGGCGTTCATCCTCTTCGACAGTACGAACGCCGTCCAAAGCGTGGCGGATAACTATCTCGACGCGGCCTACACCCTCGGCGCGCGGTTCGCTCCCCGGCAAGGCTTGGCGATATCTATTTACGCTGGTTTGGGCTACGCCCTTGTATTGGCGGGGGCCTATTATTTTCTAGCTCAGCGGCCAGGCCCCGACGATGCGGCTTTATGGGCTTCATGGCGTTTGGGGCTCGCCATGATGGCTATCACAGGCGGCCTTATTGGATTCGCCTTATGGTTCCCCATTGCGAGTTTTCAGGTGATTCGGAAAGTGCTCTTTCCGCTTGCGCTGCCGGATATCGTCAATAGCCTGCGGCTCTTGTTTGGACTCGCCTTTGGTTACATTATGCTGGCGGAAGTCATCAACGCGGCCAATGGTCTTGGGGCGATTATTAATATGAGCCAGCGGCAAGGCCACCACGAACACATCTTCTTGGCGTTGATTATCATCGCCTTGCTGGCCTTCGCCATCGACCGGACCGTTTTGAGCATGCAGCGCTGGGTCTTCCCGTATCGCCGCGCAGGAGAACAATAATGGCCATCGTAGAAACAAAAGCTCCGCCCTGTTCGCTGGTCGATACCTACCGCGCACCCGTCAAGCCGGACACAGCGCCGGTAGTCGAGTTTATAGGCGTCACCAAGACCTATGCCCCCGGCACAAAACATGCCTACACCGCGATCCGTGATGTCACCTTCCGCGTGGAGGACCTCGATGCCGCTGGTGAATTTATCTGCATGCTTGGTCCGAGCGGATGCGGTAAAAGCACCGTTTTGCGCCTTATCGCGGGGCTGGCCCCGCAATTCCCCGCGACGGAAGGCCAAGTACTGCATCGTGACGAACCGGTGAAAGGCCCCGGCCCCGACCGGGGTATGGTCTTCCAGGATTACGCCGCATTCGAGAACCGCACCGTACTCGACAACGTCGCCTTCGGACTCGAATGCCAGGGCGTTCCGAAAAACGAACGATATGAAGCGGCGCGCGAATGGATCCGCCGGGTCGGCCTCGACCCGCTCAAAGATGCGTTGAAATACCCGCACCAACTCTCGGGCGGCATGCGACAGCGCGTCGCCATCGCGCGCACGCTCATATTGAAACCGCGCATCATCCTGATGGATGAACCGTTCGGAGCCCTCGATCCCGCCACACGACACAATATGCAAGACCTGCTGATCGAGTTGTGGAAGGAAGTCGAGGCGACCGTGTTCTTCGTGACCCACGACGTGAGCGAGTCGGTCTACCTCGGCGACCGGATCTATATCTTCAGCAATTCACCGGGCACGATACTGCATCAGTTCCTCGTCGCCGCGCCAGACCGTCCCGCGAGGCTCATGATGCGCGAACCTTCGTTCCAGGAAACGCATTTTAAAGTGCGCGATATACTAGATAAACTGGAAGAAGGGAAAGACTAAGAGAGACCACTAAATACACTAAACACACTAAAATATGAAGTTAGATATATGGCTATACCGTTCAAGATTAATCATCTGTGTCATCAGCGTCATCTGTGAAAGAATATACAACGCAAGAAATTATGATAACATTCGCATAAAAAAACTTTGTGTTCTTCGTGCTCTTCGTGGTGATTTTCTCAAGGAGGTATCTGGATGGGCGCATGGCGGACGTTGATGCGGTATACGCGGGCCGCCTTTTTCTGGCGTTGGAACGTGCTGGCCTTTGGCGCGGCAGTGGTTATGGGCATGTTATCCGGCCAGCCCGATGTCGTGTTGCCTCTCGCTACCGCCGCGGAATTGACATATTTGGGCCTATTAACCGCGAATCCCCGCTTCCGCAAAGCGATAGATGCGCAGAACGTCACCCGGAAAGGTGCCGTTGATCAGAAGGAAGTCATGGCAAAAATCCGTGAGGCGCTGGACGATTCCGCCTGGGAACGCTTCGAGCGCTTACGCATGCGCTGCCTCTCCCTTGACGCCATAGGCAAGCAATTCAGCGGTCCCACCGCGTTGGACAATCCAACCGTGTCGAATATCCAAACCGGTTCGCTCGAACGCCTGCTGTGGATGTTCCTGAAACTCCTCTACAGCCAGGACGCCCTCGACCGCTTCCTGGAAACGACGGATCGAGATGGACTCGTGCGGGCCATATCGAATACGGAGAAAGACCTGAAGTCCGCCCAAGACCAGCAGCGCAACGAAAAGTTCATTAGTTCGATTCAGGACAAGCTCGACACGTTGAAACAGCGCCTTACCAACTATGACCGCGCACAGGAAAACCGCGATTTCCTGGCGGTCGAGATTGACCGCATCGAGCAGAAAGTGAACGCCATCAGCGAGATGGGCCTCAATGCGCGGGACCCCGCCGATTTCTCCGCGCAAGTGGACGGCATCGCCGCAGGCGTGTCGGCGACGGAAGAAGCCATCAAGAGCCTGAATGTCGCCCCCGTCTTCGAACGTGAAGAAGCGCCGCCTCTCCTCAGCGAATGAGATCACGGAACAGAGACCACGAAATACACGAAACACACTAAAATTTGAAGTTTTGAGTTAGACCTCAACATAAATCTTGAGCTTAAGCATAACAACGAACTGAGTTACTTTAGTGTATTTCGTGTATTTAGTGGTCTAGAAAGGAGGCCCGCATGGCCGACTTGCTGTACAAGGAGGAGGTCTTCGCCATTCAGGGAGCCATCTTTGAAGTCTATAAGGAAATGGGCTGTGGATTTCTGGAGGCTGTATACCAGGAATGCCTGGAAAAGGAGCTGGTTCGGTGCGGCATTCCCTATGTTTCTCAATGCGAATTAAAACTTCACTACAAAGGTGAAGCCCTTACTCAGACTTACAGGCCCGACCTTATTTGTTACGACAAGATCATCGTCGAACTAAAAGCGCTTCACGAAACATCAGCGGAACACCAAGCTCAACTCTTCAATTACCTGCGGGCAACGAATTTACGATTGGGATTACTCGTCAATTTCGGCCATCACCCAAAGGTGACCATCGAACGGATTATTATATAGACCACGAAATATAGACCACTAAATACACGAAACACACTAAAATTTGAAGTTTTTAAAAAGTCCTCAGTATAAACATTGAGCTTAAAACAACAACAAACTGAGTTACTTTAGTGTATTTCGTGTATTTAGTGGTCTCTATTTAGTGGTCTAAAAAGGAGGCCTTATGATCGAGCGTATATGGCCCATTTGGGCGGAGCAATTGCGGGACGCCTATCTCTCCGGCGGCGCGAGCATGTTTTTGCTGCATGGCAATGTAGCCGATGTGGCGGGCAGTTCGGATGGCGCGAAGTACGCGGCTGAACCGCTGTCGGATTTTCTGGCGCGCCGCCTTTTCGGCAACTACGATCTCGTGCTGCATTACGACATGGGCAGGGGCTTGCGGCCCTTCACGGCGGGCGACCCTGCGCGCCTGACAAAGATGAACAGCCTCCTCGGGCGGCTCCTCGGCCAGGATGCGGAACTGCCGCGCGACCCCACGCAAAGCCTGCGCCTCATCGACCGGCTCGTATCACTGTTGCTCGTGGGCGAAGAGAGCAGGACGCGCAAGACGGCTATCTTGTTCGATTACGCCGACCTCATTTGTCCCGCCGATGACCGGGCCGGGGAACATCTCGCAACGTTCCTGAATTGGGCGCGAAGCCCAGTCATCCGCCGTGTAAACATCATCTTCGTGCTCATGACGGAGAGCCTGGCGCGGCTCCATCCCGCCCTTGTGCAGAGCGGCCACACGGAAGAGGTGCAACTGCGCATGCCGAACCGAGGCGAACGCCTCGCCTTCGTCCAGAACCAATTTGCTGATTTCGCCCCCGACGCGGAACGCCTCGCTTCGCTTAGCGCCGGGCTTACGCTCGTGAGCCTCGACAACATGATGCGCCTGTTGCGCGCCCCCGCGCGCCAGCCCGGGCCCGCCAGCAGCGAGGTGGTGAAAACCGGCGCGGATGCGCCGCCCGCGCCCGCCGAAGGGCCTAGTGTGAGCGATGTGCGTCTCATGGAGGTGAAGAAGCGGCTCATGGAAGCCCAATGTCCTGGGCTGCTCGAATTCATCGAGCCTAAATACAACCTCGATATGGTCGCGGGCCTCGCGGCGGCGAAAGAGCGCCTTTCGAGCGATGCCCGGCTCATGCGCGACGGCCAGTTCGACGCCGTGCCCATGGGCTATTTGCTCTGCGGCCCGGTGGGCGTCGGCAAAACCTTTCTCGCCATGTGCTACGCCGGAAGCGCGGGCATCCCGTGCGTCATGATACGCAACTTCCGCAGCAAATACGTGGGCGAAACCGAGGCCAACCTCGAGCGCATCCTCTCCGTGGTGCGCGAACTGGGTCCCGTGGCCGTCATCATCGACGAGGCCGACGCCGCCTTGGGCAACCGGGGCGCGTCGGGCGACTCCGGCACGAGCGCGCGCGTATTCGCCCAAGTGGCCAGCCAAATGGGCGACACCAGCTACCGTGGTCGGGTCGTGTGGTTTCTCCTCACGTGCCGCCCCGACTTACTGCCCGTGGACCTTAAACGCCAGGGCCGGTGCGAGGAGCACATCCCCCTGTTTTATCCCCAAACGCCCGATGAATTGCGCGAAATGTTCATGGCCATGGGAAAGAAGGCCAAGCTCAGCCTCACGCCCGAGTCTTTACCGGACCTGAGCCACGTTCCCCCCTTGAGCGGGGCAGACATCGAAGGCGTCCTCATGCGCGCGCGCCGGGAATCGCTCCTGCGCGGCTCGGCGCTCGATGCGCCGCTCCTGTCGGAAGTCATCCAAAACTTCCGCAGCTCCCGTGAATCCGCCCACGAACTGCAAATCCTCGCCGCCGTGGCCGAATGCACTGACATGCGCTATCTCCCCGATGGCCTCCGCAAGCAGGTGGCGAATCCGGCGGCCTACGAGGCGCTCATGGCGAAATTGCGCGAACTTCAGGCCATGGAATCAGACTGATCAGACCGATCAGGCCGATCACACAGAAAGGAACAGGAATGGCCAAAAAAGAAGCCACGGCGCGCATAAAGATTAACAAACAACTCGAAGCGGCTGGCTGGCGGTTTTTTTCTGAAAATGGCCGCCCTGCGAACATACAGCTCGAGCCAGGCGTCATGCTCAGGCGGGAAATCGTTGACGCCCTTGGCGAGAACTTTGAACAGGCATCCAAAGGATACATAGACTTTGTACTCCTGAACGAAAAGGGATTTCCTTTCATTGTTCTCGAAGCCAAGTCAGAGGAGAAGAATCCGCTTATTGGCAAGGAACAAGCCAGAAGGTACGCCCGGTCTCAAAACTGCCGCTTTGTTATTCTATCGAATGGCAATCAGCATTACTTCTGGGACTTAGAGCGCGGAAACCCCTATCTCATCACGTCATTTCCGACTCCCGATTCCGTCACTGGATACCAAAAAATCACGCCGAATCCCCAACGCCTCATCGAAGAGCACATTGACGAAGATTATATCGTCCTTACGCAACGGCCTCGCTACCAATCCGAAGCGGCGTGGAAGAACGAAACCGAACGCCCGGCCTATATCCAAACCAATAAGCTGCGCTTCCTTAGGCAATACCAGCTCAAGGCTATCCACGCTTTGCAGCGGGCAGTCGATGACGGCAAAGACCGTTTCCTGTTCGAAATGGCGACAGGCACCGGCAAAACCTTGACCGCCGCCGCAGTCATCAAGCTATTCCTTCATACCAGCAATGCCCGGCGCGTCCTTTTCCTGGTAGACCGCCTCGAACTGGAGGACCAAGCCAAGAAAGCCTTCACTGGAGTGCTCTCGGCGGATTTTCATACCGCGATCTATAAAGAAACCCGTGACGACTGGCGGCGTGCGGAGATCGTCGTCAGCACGGTCCAGTCCTTCCTCTTTAATAATAAATACCAGGCGCTCTTTTCACCCACCGATTTCGACCTCGTAATCTCGGACGAAGCCCATCGCTCAATCGGAGGGAACGCACGTGCGGTCTTCGAGTATTTCGTCGGCTACAAACTCGGCCTTACCGCCACGCCAAAGGATTACCTGAAAAAATTCGAGCCGGACAAGGCGAATGCGCGGGATCCTCGCGAGTATGAGCGGCGGCTCATGATGGATACCTACCGGACTTTCGGCTGTGAAGACGGCCAGCCCACGTTTCGGTATTCGCTCTTGGATGGCGTCAAGGATGGTTACCTCATTAATCCTACCGTGGTGGACGCGCGTACGGGGATCACGACCCAGCTTCTATCGGACCAGGGCTTCCTCGTGGAAATCACGGACGGTGATGGCGTAGAACATACAGAAACCTATAGCCAGCGCGAATTCGAGAAACGCTTCTTCGCGGATGCTTCGAACGAACTGATGTGCAAGACTTTCCTCGAACACGCCCTGCGTGACCCCGTCTCGGGCGAAATCGGAAAATCCATTGTATTTGCGGTCAGCCAGCATCACGCGGCCAAGCTGACTCAAATCCTGAACCTGTTCGCGGACAAGATGTTCCCCGGCAAATACCATTCCGACTTCGCCGTGCAAGTCACTTCACAGATCCCCGACGCCCAGCAGTTCACCATCAACTTCACCAACAACAACCTGCTCGGTTCAGCAAATTTTATAGATACCTATAAAACCAGCAAGGCACGTGTGTGCGTCACCGTCGGCATGATGACCACGGGCTACGATTGCCCCGACATCCTGAACCTCGGTCTCTTCCGTCCGATCTTCTCGCCGACCGATTTCATTCAAATTAAAGGGCGCGGCACCCGAAAACATGATTTCCTCGAACAACTCTTCGACGACGCCATCAAGCCGAGCGTGAAAGAACCAGACAAAACCACTTACAAGATGTTCGATTTTTTCGCCAATTGTGAATACTTCGAAGAGAAATACAACTACGATCAAGTAATCAAGCTGCCCGCACCCCATGAAAAAAGGGAGCCTGGCGGCGGTGGCGTCATCGGCGGCATCTACGAGCACGACGGAGACGATATCTTATCGAGCGTCAAAGAGGAAAAAATAGGCCTCGATGGCATGAAAGTGGACCACATGTTCTTCGAGAAATTCGAGGACACCGTCCGAAAAGACCCCGCTATTGAAACTTGGGTCGAGGCGGGCCAGTGGGACCGTGTCATTGAGTATGTGAATCAGGAAGTCTTTGACAAGCCCGAGGAATATTATTCCCTCGATAAGTTGCGCAAGGCCACTAACGTGGATCGGCGCCTCACTTTGCGTGAAATCCTGGAGAAAGTTTTTGGCCTCATTCCCGGCTTCAAGTCCAAGGATGAATTACTGGAGGAGGAGTTCGCCAAATTTGTCGCCGATTATAAACCAGAGGAATCCGAAGCCATACCGGCCATCAAGGCCTATTTCAAAGCATATGTGACAGACGACCGAGTGCGCCATATCGTTGAGAATAAACGATTCCCCGAACTTGCCACCTATGCGAGCTTTCCCTCGCGTGATTATCTCGCTGTCCCAGAAAAATACCGTACCCTTATTCCAAATTACATCAAGGATTACGTATCCTTGAACAAATTTGTCGCATAGGAGGCCGGGCAGTGAAGATTCGAGCGAGCGGGGGCTACCGGGAGCTGCATAGTTTTCAAATAGCCACCATTATATATGACGCCACATACTGGTTTTGCGAACGCTATCTGGAGCCGCGTTCCCGGATGAGCGATCAAATGGTGCAGGCCGCCCGCAGTGGACGGCAGAACATCGCGGAAGGCAGCCGCGCCGCCGCTACCTCATCCCAGACGGAGCTTCGATTGGTCAACGTCGCGCGCGCCAGCCTCGAGGAGCTTCTGCTCGATTACGAGGATTTTCTGCGGCACCGCCATTTGCGCATGTGGGCGCCAGATGACCCAGAAGCGCTGGCCGTCCGACAAATCGGCCGCCACCATGATGATCCGACCGATCCGACCGATCAGACCGATCCGGCCGATCACTTCGCCCGTTACGCCAAATGGCTCGAACACGACGACCCTGCCATGCGCGCCAACGCCTTGCTCTGCCTGATTCACCAAGCCAATTACTTGCTCGATAAGCAAATCGCCGCACTCGAAGAGGCGTTCATTACGGAAGGCGGGTATAGTGAACAATTAGCTGCCGCGCGCCTGGCCGAACGCAACCGCCATAAAAACGATACCCCTGCGGTTATTCCCGCTTGCCCTATATGCGGAAAAGCGATGGTGTTGCGCACCGCGCAGAAAGGAAAAAGCGCCGGGAAACAGTTTTGGGGCTGCTCCGGCTACCCCGATTGCAAAGGCCTCATCGATGTTTGACTGATCCGCCCGATCCACCCGATCCGCCCGATCACAAAGGAAATCCCATGCTAGACACCAACACCAAACGCCGTATTGACACCGCCCGTGACATCCTCGTGGGCAAAGTGCCCGACCCCAAATCACAGGTCGAGCAAATCACCATCGCCCTCATCTACAAATTCATGGACGACATAGACGCCGAAAGCGAGGCGCTCGGCGGAAAACGCTGTTTCTTTGCCGGTGAATTCGCCCGCTACGGCTGGGCCAAACTCATGCGCTCCGGGCTGGGCGGCCACGAAGCCTTGAACCTCTACGCCGAAGCAATGACAAAAATGCCCGAGAATCCAGGCCTTCCCAAGCTCTTCCGCGACATCTTCAAAAACGCCTATCTGCCCTACCGCGACCCCGAGACCTTGCGCGCTTTCCTCAAGATCATCGACGAATTCGACTACGACCATTCCGAGCGCCTCGGCGACGCCTATGAATACCTGCTCTCGGTGCTCGGCTCCCAGGGCGACGCCGGGCAGTTCCGCACGCCGCGCCATATCATCGATTTTATGGTCGACGTCGTTGACCCGAAAAAGAACGAGACCGTCCTCGATCCCGCTTGCGGCACCGCTGGCTTCCTGATCTCGTCCTACAAGCACATCCTGCGCACCAACACCGACGCCAAAGGCCACAACACCCTCACCCCCGACGAAAAAGGCCGCCTGGCGAAAAACTTCCAAGGCTACGACATCTCGCCCGACATGGTGCGCCTCTCCCTCGTCAACCTCTACCTCCACGGCTTTCCCGAACCGAGCATCTACGAATACGACACCCTCACCAGCCTCGACCGCTGGAACGAATACGCCGACGTCATCCTCGCCAATCCGCCGTTTATGTCACCCAAAGGCGGCATCAGGCCTCATAGACGCTTCTCGATCCAAGCCAAACGCAGCGAAGTCCTCTTCGTGGACTATATGGCCGAGCATCTTACGCCAAACGGACGCGCCGGGATCATCGTCCCCGAAGGCATCATCTTCCAGAGCCAGACCGCCTACAAACAACTGCGTAAAATGCTCGTCGAAAACGGCCTTGTCGCCGTTGTCTCCCTTCCGGCGGGCTGCTTCAACCCCTACTCCGGCGTCAAAACCAGCATTCTCATCCTCGACAAATCACTCGCCAAAAAAACCAACACGATCGCCTTCTTCAAAGTCGAAAACGACGGCTACGGCCTCGGCGCACAACGCCGCGCCATCGACAAAAACGACCTGCCCGCCGCCGCCGCCTTTCTGAAATCCTATCTAAGCTCCATCACCTCCCATTCGCCCCATCCACCCCATCCGCCCCATCCGTCTAATCCGTCCGATCTGTCCGATCCGTCCTCTCTCCCCGCTGCGCCCCATGCCCCCCATCCCGGCGCCCTCCTCGTGCCCAAAACAAAAATAGCCGAAAACGGCGACTACAACCTCAGCGGAGAGCGGTATAAGGAAGGGGCAGCTTCCACGGTACATTTCCCTCATGTCAGGCTCGCTGAGGTGTGCGAAATTAACTCAGATACTGCAATTCCCGAAAGCCTCTATCCCGGCTCTTACTTCAACTACATTGATATTTCCTGCGTTGAAAACAGAACAGGGAAATTCCTTGGCGCGAACAGAGTTGCTACAAAGGAAGCACCAAGCAGAGCCCGGAGAGCAGTAAAGCAATACGACATCATAGTTTCTACAGTTCGCCCAAACCTTAAGGCTTTCGTTATTCTTACTGATGTGCCTGCGCGGGCGATTGCCTCTACAGGCTTCGCTGTTCTGCGGGCAAAAAAGGACCGACTGCTCCCTGGCTTTCTCATCAACGCAATTCGGCACGATAGATCGGTCGAGCAAATGATCAGCATGAGTGGGAAAGGCGCTTATCCAAGTATTAACCAATCAGACATTGAAACTATCAAGATCCCCCTCCCCCCGTTGTCGGTGCAACAGGAGATCGTGGCGGAGATCGAAGGTTACCAGAAAGTCATCGATGGCGCTCGCGCCGTCCTCGACCACTACCGCCCCCACATCCCCATCAACCCCGATTGGCCCATGGTGGAGCTGGGAGAACACTTTTTGATGTCTAGTGGAGGCACGCCATCAAAAACGAAACAGACCTATTGGACTGGAGAGATTCCATGGGTCTCTCCAAAAGATATGAAGTCAGACATCATTTTCGATGCTGAAGACCATATATCACCGGAAGCAGTTTCAGGCAGCGCCACGAAACTCTTTCCTACAAAGACAGTGGTCTGTGTTGTTCGTTCTGGAATTCTTAAGCACACATTCCCAGTTGCAATGCTGTCACGTCCCATGTGCATTAATCAGGATTTAATTGCCTTCCAACCTAGAAGCATGAAAATGAGTTCTGATTTTTTATTCTATGTGCTCAAAACAAAATCTGCTTCTATCATCGCTGAAGGCATAAAGCCCGGTGTTACTGTGCAAAGCTTCCATAATGGTTTTTTTAAGAAGTATCCAATCCCCCTCCCGCCCCTATCCACCCAGCAGGCCATCGTCGCCGAGATCGAGGCCGAGCAGGCGCTGGTGAACGCCAACCGCGAACTGATCGCCCGCTTCGAGAAAAAGATCCAGGCCACTCTCGCGCGGGTTTGGGGGGAGAAATAGGCATTCAAATGAAACCCGCACACCAAAAGCGGCGGCAAACTGCCGCACTCCAAGTAGTTACATAAAAAAGACTTAGAGCGCATGTGGAGTGCGGTGGCGTGCCACCGCTTTCTTCCTAGATCGGCAATAGCGGTACTGCACCCTTTTTTACAGCGATTACTCCCTGCCGCGTATCGTTCATCAGCATGCAAATACCCTGCGCTTGTGATATCCTCTCACCGGTTTTCCTTATCGCCGGTATGGCGGGAAACATAGGAACGAGTTTAATGCGTTTTCACAAGGGGGATGCACATGAGTATTCGGATTGGCTGGGCTGCTGTATTCATGATCGCTATTGCAATCACGTATTCCTCCCTGGCATGGCCGGCGTATACGGATATCAGTGTGGAGCAAGGCTATCAGAAATGGCTGGACGGGGTTTTTATGCTGGATGTGCGGACCTCCGATGAAGTGGCCGCTGGCTTTGTCCCAGGCGCATATAACATAGACGTCAATGAGCTTCTGGACCGTTTGGATGAACTCGATGGAAAAGAGAACGCCGAGATCGTTGTGTATTGTAAAGCGGGAACGCGAAGCGCTAAAGCGGCGGCGATACTCGATGCCGCCGGATTCACGCAACTCTATAACATGACTGGCGGTTTTGATGCCTGGAAAGCCGCCAATTATTCCGTGGAAACCGGTGATGCATCGTATCTGGAAACCACGGTGGACGTAGGATATGCGATGTGGCTAGGTGGGGTGTTTGTACTGGATGTGCGCTCGGTTCGCCAGTATTCCGAAGGGCATGTGCCGGACGCCCATTGCATTCCCGCCTCAGTGCTCGCCACCCATACCGATGACCTCGCAGGCAAAGAGGATGTCCCTATACTGATATATTGCTCAGGCGCTTCGTGCGGGTTGGGTTCCTATTCGGCGGGCATACTTGCGGAAAATGGATTCAACCAGCTTTTTGTCATGAGCGATGGCATTGAAGGCTGGATTGATGCAGGATACCCTACCCAGACCGGCCTGCAATCCACGCTGCCTCTCGCTTGCGATATGGGAACGATTGAGCCGGCATCCATAGGAGGAGGGCCTTGGGGAGACTTGGCCGTCTTGGCGTTGGCCATTGTTGCCCTTGGGGCGGCGGGAAAGCGCAGGGCCGCCAGCGCCAGCAGTAAAATAGGCGTGCCTGCTTGAGCTATTATATGGTAAACTTGAGAGGAACAAGCCACCGTGCAACTGGGAAGCATGTTGCTGCCCAGACGCCGGGGGGAAGGGCTCAATGAACGGATTATTATCCCCCTTTGTAACCAAAGAGATCCAGTGTCCCGCGTGCAAACGTTATCATGCGCAACGTTTTTTCCGCCAGCGTGCGTTCATGTCTGGTGAAAAAGAATCCGATCAGCATGTGCTTGATTATCGCTGGCTCAATGAACGGCTGGAACAGGTTCACCCTCCATTTTACATCCTGTTCCATTGTCCGAATTGCAAATATACCGATACATCCGAGGATTTTGCCCGCCCAACCAATTCCGAAGCCATTCCCATGGTGTTGCGCCAATTCGAGCGGATGGACCGGGACGGGCGCGCCGTGGTGAATATCTTGGCGAGCCGCGTTGATTACGAAAACATCCAATTCGAGTCCGCCATATGCCTGCATTTCCTTGCCCTTTTTATTCATGCGCTCGCGCCAGAAGATATTAGGGACCATTATAAGATAGCCCGCCTCTACCTGCGCACGGCTTGGTTGTATCGGGAATGCGGCGGAGGCCAGGTGTCTTCCCAAACGAACGCGGTTAATCATGAACGTGCGGAAGCCCAGATTTCGTCTATCCTGCAAATAACCAGCGAGCAGGAGTCTTTATTAGAACAGGCCGAAGGCGTTTCGGCCAAGATGAAGCAGGCCATTGAAGAGCGCCTTGTGGAAATGGGGCGGCAATCCCAGTCCGTGAATGAATATAACTACCTCACCTTATGCACTCAGATCGAGTTGATGCAGCATCGCGAACGCGAACTCCTTGGGCGCATACGTAAATTATGCGAGCAGGACGCCACTCAATTGCATTTACACGGTGCGGAACCCTCCGGCTCGAAGGAAGGGGCCGATGCGGAAAGCTTCGCCGATTTTTTGCAGCGCGTTAAATTTCTTTGGCCGGCGGCGCCGTTGAATGAGCGGGAGGCCATGGAGATAGCGATTGCAGGCTTCCAAAAAGCTATCAGCACCGACATGCGCTTGAGCAACCACGACACATATACCAAGATCGTGCTGTTGAATGCCGATTTGATGGTCCGCTGCGGCAATGTGGCTGGCGCGCTTTCCATGATCGGCGGCATTTATAAAAGCGCCATGGACGCCCGCAGCGCATTACAAACGCAAATGCGCAAGGCCGATACTTCTGAATCGGATAAGCGGCGCATTCAAGGCCGGATGAACCGGGTCGGCTTGACTATCGAAGCGACTAGCGATTTCCGCCGTGAATTGCTAGATATGCTGCTGGAACAAGAACGGCCCCGCATCATCGCCATCATGGAAGAGAATCCGGGCGCGGATGTTGAAGCATTGGAAGAGGCGCTGCTTGAAGGCGGCGTGCCGCGCGAACTCGCCCGGCGCATCAAAGAATCCAGTGGCCCTTTAAGCGACCTCCGCCAATCCATTCGGCGTTAATCCTACACAGCTTCCCATTTGGCACAAACATTGCTTCTCTTTATCTAAGAAGTAATGCAATGTGGCTATGAGTGGGGAGGTGTACGGCAATGAGCATATCGCCTTTGTTAGGAATAGACCTAGTGCGGACGGTGAGTTCCGCAGCAAATAGCATGTTTTCCGTGGCTAAATCCATGGGCTCCAAGAAAACAAGCGCCACTCAGGCATCGGACGCCACTTCGTTTTCGTCTGAGGCCAAACGCCTAAACCAATCCAAGGCAGCCGAATCGGTTCTACCGAGCAGCAGCTCCACCCAGGCAAATCTTGCCGCTTTTTCCACGGAACTGAGAAAAGTTTTCTCGGAGAATGGTATTGACACCACCCAGGAAATCGACCTGAAAACCAATGAATTGGGTAAAATTGAAGCCGCCAACGACCACCCTGATAAAGCGAAAATCGAGGCGTTGTTTGAAGAAAACCCGGAACTCGCCGCCCAGTTCCAACAGCTATCCTCGAGCGCAACGGCGGAACAGCTCAACTCTAAATCCGCTGCGGCGCAGTATGCGCAAGCCTCAACGGCTTCAACCCAATTCCATCTTGTAATGCAAAATGAAACGGCCCGCACCTATTTTGCTTCCGTGTAATAAGCGGTAATAAGTGAAGAACCTGAGTGTTATTTCTGAAAAATGCCCAGGTGGCGCTCTCTTAAAAAGCGAATGCGCTCTGTCCTAGCTTGCACATTAAATGTGTCCGTGAAGGGATAGAGCCGTGTCAACAGGTCTGTTCCTTCTCCAGTTTCCAATTGCCGCACGGCGGGGGCCAGATGACGCGCCCGCTCTTGGAGTTCATAATACCCTTGCCGGGAAGCCAGCAGTGTGGACAGCGCCAGCACTACGGCGGCAGCCAGAAGCAAGCGCCGCATCATGCGCATGGGCCATTCATTCCCCTGGGCCGCATGCCGCATCAAAGCCAGCAACGCAATGATGGCCAGCCATAACAGGAGCGCCACGGTGCAATAGCGGGACGCCATCGCCTGGTTCACTCCATACGCGCTACGGCCTACACCGGTGATGCCTGCGCCCGCGCAGGCGTAGAGCGCCAGCCCGGCATAGGGCGCCAGGGCGGGCCATAAGGTTCGTCGTCGGGCAAGCCAGCAGCATGCCGCCAGGGCAAATAGAATGCCCACTGCCCCCGCCGCCATTGCCGCCCAGGAACGGTAATACGCTGTGATGCCACCTAAGTATACGCATATATATTCAATAAAAGTGGCTGGATGCTGTAAGGCATACCATAGCGTGGGGTGGTAAGAGGGCTTTTCGTATTGCCAGGCATACGCCCCAAGGCAGGCCGCCGCGCAGGCTATCCAGAGCGCGGTTTGCACGGTTTTCGTGTGCTTGGGGAGCGGTGATGGGGGAAGCAGCAGCGAAGGGATGGCCGCCAGCCAATACGCCGCGCCGTTCGAGAATGAGAAAGTGGCCACGATGCCCGCGAGCACGGCGGCGCACCAGCGCATCCAGGTCCGCTGTGCGCTGGTGAGTGCGGTGAAGCCTGCTAATACGGCGGCGGTATTGAGTAAAATCTGCAACTGCCAGCCCCAGGCGTAATTGCCCCATTGCGCAAGTGAAAAGATGAAGAGGGAGAGCAGCGGCCAGGTCCAATATGGCGTCCGCATGCCCGCCGCGCGCGCCGCCAAGACGGATAGGCGGAGTGCGAATAGATAGATGGCCAGGCCCAGTAGCAGATTTACCCCGAGTTCAACACGGATGTCCCAATCCGTGGCCCAAACGCCCGCGAGCATGATGAGGCGGGGAAACACCAGGCGGTGTTCATTGTGTTGCGCCCAGAGGTCTGAAAACGAAAGCCCATGCGCCCAAACGTTTCGGATGGTGTCGATGAATTCCCATTGGTCCCAATACGGAAATGCGAATCCATACCGCGCCACTAGCGCCACGAGGACAGGATAAGGCAGCAGGCAGGCCAGCGCCCATGCCGCGCCGCGTCTAAGCGATGTATCCATAAACATCCAAATGCCGGTCCGTTATTTGCTCGACATGCAACCCATGGAGGCCCGCTTGGGTAAGCTGGACTCGGATCTCGTTGGGCGTGTAGGCCGCCAGCAGCGACCGGTAGAATTCTTCCTGTAAAAGCTCCGATTCATTGCCCGAATGTTTTACCACGATGGCATGCGCTTGTTCGCCTGTTTCCGGGCGCGATAGGTCGCGCAAAAACAACAGTGCGCCGGGCTTCGCCACGCGCTTGATTTCCCTCCAAAACAGGAAAGGATCCGAAAGATGATGCAGGATGCTGTTGGTGAAGATCACATCGAACGCATGGTCCGCGAACGGCAGGCCTTTGGCGTCCCCTTGCACCAGCATGAACGCATGGTCCCAGCCGCGTGCATGGGCGATGCGCAGCATGGCGAACGCGGCGTCCAACGCGGCGATGCGCCAGTGCGGACGCCCCAGCGTGACGCGCCGGGGGATGTCGGCAGGGCCGGTTCCCAGGTCGAGGGCTGAGTAAGGCGCATCATCCGCAAGCTCGAACAAGCGCTCGGCGAACACCTGGTTCACGTCATTGAAATCCGCCTCGGCATAGGCGTCCGCTTCATCCGCCAAGTCCATATATTCCGGTTCAGGCTGCCGCTGCATAGGAGATCCCTCCTTACTAACGAGTTTGCATCGACGCGACATCGAAACAGCGCATTACAGCGAAATCCGCGCGCCCAAAGCGGCAGCAAGCTGCCGCACTCCAAGTAGTTTCATAAAGGACATAGAGCGCATGTGGAGTGTTGTAGCTTGCTACTGCTTTATTGTTCTCTTTTTTGCGCATATCACCGGTATTTCCGTGCAATGTTTCGCTGTATCGCCGCTTATCGCCTTGAACGGTGGGGCAAGCCCCACCCTACTATCTTGTCAATCATGTCAAGAAAAACTTCACCTACGAAACTCGAAGCTACTTCGTCGTCCTCGTTGCCTGTCCCGTAAAATATGCCTTTAGCGCATCGCGGATGGCTTCGGCGGCCAAGCGGCGGCTGGCCGCGCTTCGGCATTGGGATTCACCGGCGGCATCCTCGACGCTCGCGGGTTGAATCCATACCGCCGGACACGGCGTCTGTTGAATTATATACGCGGAACACGCCAATGCGGGGATGCCATTCATCCGGGCGGATAGCTGTTTGGCTAATGCTTCGCCCTTGGCGCTCTTCGGGTAATGGCCGATAAAGGCGGTGATATCGTCCCGCCGGTGGCCCGAGTCGTCCAGCACGCGCAACATGTCGGGCGGCGCGCCGTAGGAGATAGTGATGAAGAGTTCGGCGTCTTCTGCTGCGGCCAGCCGCTCCAGGTCGGTGCATTCGATGTCCCCCGTACGCGTAAGCGTGGCGTCCGCCCCAGCTTGCTGCAAGAGCGCCATGGCCTGGCGCGCCACATCCAGGTTTATATCGCATGCGCGCAGGCCCGTGGGGCCGGCCAATCCCGGCAAGCGCCCGCCATAGGCCGGATCGAGCACGATGCGCCGTCCGTGCAGTGCGCCGTCCGCCACGGGGTCGAGGACGGCGGATGTGTGCGGGCCTGTTAAGGCCACCTCTTTTGGCTCATACCCGGCGCAGGTGATCCGTACGCGCTTCACATCCGCAGGCAAGGCCATCCAGCCTTCCGGCGTTCCGATGGCGATGGGCGCGCCATTCGCGAAAGCGGAAGGGCGTGATACGGGAGTTTTCGTCTGGGCGTCCAGGATGAGGAGCGTGCAACCGCCGCGCGCGGCGCTATCCGCCGAAGGCGTCCATTCGCCCTGGACGCTACCTGCTTGCGCGGATACGGGATGCGGCTCGGAGATGGTTTGGTAAAACCGGGCTTTCCCTTCCATCGTGGTGTAAGTTTCGTTTTGCCCCGTCCAAACGACGGGCGTGCCGTTGGCCACGGGCATTCCCAGGGCGTCCCGCACATCGGCTTCATAACACGCTTCCGCGCCGGGCGCGGGCAGGGGGCCGCCAAGCGGGCTCACCGAGACGGATTGCGCGGGACGCGCTACATCGAACGACACCGGAACACGCAATGCCGCGCCTTTCATGTTCCGCCCGTGCAGCACCGCCTCGTGGCGGCCATTGGCGAGCGTATCCCGAAACACCCATGCCGCGCCGGTATCCGTGGCGCATGCGCTTCCCGGCGCGGATTGGCCATCCAGATCCGCCGTGAGCGAGGAAAGGTTCAGCGGCAAGCCGCGCGTGAAGGTTACGGAGAGCATATGGGCTCTGCCGCCCTCGAGCGGCGCGGCGCTGGCGGAAGCCACGCGGGGCGGGTCCAGGGTGAAATAGGCGGCCAGGCCACTCGCCAGCGAGCGCGCTTCCGCCTCGGAGGCTTCTGGCGTGGCCAAGAATGCCGCATTGGCCGCATGGGTCATATAGGAAGATTCCGTGAGGGCGGCTGGCACCGAAGCCGTGCGCAGCACTTTATAATTGCCTGGTAGCAGGCGTTTCATTTCCGCATCTGGGCGCAGCCCCAGGGCGAGTCCTTGCATCAAGCATTGGCCCAAATCCAGGCTGGGGCCATCTTCGAACATTTTGTAATAGACTTCCAGATCGTTGCGAGCGCTGCCGGAGACGATGTCCGCGTTATGATGAATGCTGAGAAACACATCCGCGCTATTTCTGTTGGCCAGTTCCGCTCGAGCGGCAAGGTCATCCGTGAGGGCATCTGAGTGAAGGGTGGTGTCGCTGTCGCGCGTGAGTAGCAGTTGCGCGCCCGCCCCCGCCAGCAGTTCGCGCAGGCGCAATGCAATCCGCAGATTTACATCTGATTCCCGCAATCCATTAGCAACTGCGCCGGGCTGCGGCCCCCCATGGCCGGGATCGAGGCAGATGATGCGCCCTGCTACGGGGGTAAGGTCCGGCAAGGGCGGCATTGAAAAGGCGTGCGGCTCCACGGGAGGCGCAGGTTTCAAGGGTGGCGGCGCGGGCGCGGTGGTTTGGCATCCATTTAGAAGAGCCAATGCGAGCAGGATGGATAGAAAAAGGGAAGTTCGATATGTCATGGTTTCGTTCTTGCCTCATGTTGCCGACGGCGGATAACACCGGTTTTCTGGAATTGTATCAAGAGCGCACCCAGGATGTCATGAATCTCCTGCGAGCCCATGCATGCCAAATTATTGGCATGACCGGGCTACATATCTTTGCTATAATCGCCTCTATTGCACGGACAACCAAGATAGTGGAAAAACGATGAGAACACTCCTATATGGAGCCCAAAGCGACCAGTTGCGGCCGGAATTAGCCAAGCATCCTTCGTTGAAAATAGTCGACACGGATCCCGAGGTCATCATTTGTTTCGGCGGCGACGGCACGCTGCTTTCGGCGGAGCTGGCATGGCCCATGGTGCCCAAACTGCCTATTCGGAACAGTCGGCGGGGCATTCGCTGCATTCCACATCCCCCTGCGGAGGTGATTCGGCATCTTGTCGAAAACATGCTGGCGCCCACCCGTTTTCTTAAGCTGGAATGCGCTATTTCGTATCAAGATGAACCTGATCCCATGTGTTTCTTGACCGCGATGAACGAATTCAATGTGCATATGGGGCATATTAACTCCGCCGTGCGGTTCCGGGTGTGGATAGATGAAGCGCCCTACGAGAACGGCGCGGAAATCTTAGGAGACGGTTTCGTGGTCTGCACGCCATTTGGAAGCACGGCGTACTTCAATCAGATCACGCATGGCGTTTTCCATTCGGGCCTGGGCTTGGCGTTCAAGGCCACATCGGAGCATACCAACCATATCATTGTTCCTGAAAGCGCTACAGTGCGCGTGCGTATTACACGCGGCCCGGCTGTGCTTGCGTTCGACAATGCGCCCGAATATTTTGAGCTATGTGAAGGCGATGAATTGACGATCCACAAGAGCTTGACTCTTGCTACTGTGCTCACTATGAATACTATTCACCATCCGTTCGATTCATTTTGAACACCGCTATGGTTTGTGCAAACGGAAAATACTGCCGGGTCTATTGGTGGTATAGAGGTTTCCCTTCGTTTTCGATTCTGGGCGGAAAAAAATGCCTATTTTCTTGTTGCCAAGCTGGCGTGTCCATGCTAAACTATTTGCACAAAGATAGATACGCAGTTTTTATGCTTTTGCTCTGAGGTGAGAATAGGGACCTGCCAGGGGAGTTATGACAGAGCCAAACGATAAAAACAAAGGCGAGCCGAATCATTCCGAGGAGCATGATGATTTATTAGAGCAGGCGGACCTTGATGCGCTTATCGCCCATATGCGTGCGGAAGCCCCACAACCGGCGCCGCCCCCATCACCGATTCCCGAGCCAAATGAACCTGATCTGCTTGATCAGGATGATCTCGATGCCCTTATTGCCGGTTTGAATTCAGAAACTTCCTCATCGAGGCCATCAGAGCCGGAAGCAGCTCCTGAACTGCTCGATCAAGCAGACCTTGACGCGCTTTTTGCTCAGAACGCCGCACCGTCTTCGCCAAAGGAACCGGAGCTGCTTGACCAAGCAGAGCTTGACGCGCTTTTCGAGCAGCGCGCTGCACCGAAGGCTTCCCCAACGATTGAGCCAGCCAATGCCAAGGGGGATGATCTTGCGGATGTGCCGCCGCTACTCGATCAATCGGAACTAGATGCCTTGATCGCCCAGGCGCGGAGTGCGCCGGTTGCTACTCCTGCTCCTACTCATACGGCCAAGCCAAGTCCTCCGCCTGTACGTATCGATGCGCCTCCGTTCATCGATAACGGCGAGACTCTTTTAGATCAATCCGAGCTGGATGATTTGTTCGCAAGCCATCAGCCCGCCAAACCATCCGCGCCTGTCCCGCCGCCGCCGGTGCAAACCGCCGAGGAAAAAGCTTCCATACAAGAGCGCGCTTCACTCGATCAATCCGCCATTGAAGCGTTGATTGCGGAAACCAAAAAAGACGGTGGTTCCGCGGGCAGTCTAGATGAGTTTTTAGGCGAAGAGATTGATCAAGAAGATATGTTTTTGAGCCAGCATGAGCTGGATGAACTCATCGAGAAAGGCTTGCCTGGGCAGCATGAGGCCAGCTCGGCGGAATTCGATGAGCGGGAGGATATAGAAGAATTTAACGCGAGAGCGTTGACGGATACGGAGCTAGATGCCGCCTTAGAAGAGATCAATTCGAATATCACACTGGATGAGTCCAATCTCGATGAGGTTATAGGCAAAGAGGGCATGCCTTCCGGCATGACCGATCAATCCGATATCGACGCCGTCATAGCCCAAGTGCAAAATGGCGGGGCCTTTGCCAATGAGCCGAACGAATGGACGTATGCGCCGCCTTCAGATAAGCCAGTAGGCATAATCGAGCAGTCCGAAATAGATGCCTTATTCAAAGCGGAATCGCAAGATGCCGAGGGTGAAATATCCTATGAGTCCGCTATTGACGCGCCGTTTGAAGAACAGGAAGCCGTTGGCTCCGAAAACCGGTATGCCTCCGTTTCTCTGGATGATTCGAATGAGGCATTGCTTTCGCAAGAATTGCTAGACAGCCTGCTCCAAGAAGCGAGCGCCAAAGAAGAATTTAAGGATCTTTTTGCGGCCCCCGGCAAAACGGTGGAGCCGGAGCAGGCAGCCACTGTGCAAATTGCTTCTCCAAAAGCGCCTTTGCCTCATGAAGAGCTTATGGAAAGGCCGGAAGCCATAGTGCCGCCCGCTAAGAAAAAGCGGTTCCGAAAACCTCTGATCCCCAATCCGTTTCGCGGGTTTCCACGCCATGAAATTACCAAATTGGCGGTATCGCTTTTCGTTGGTGTTCTGGCCGGATGGGCATTGTATGCCGTGCTTCCCGCATACCAAAACGGGGCTATGCAAATAGAACAACTCATGCCGGGCGGCCAGGAAGACTTGTCCGTGGCGGTGGAAAATGCAAAACGCTTCATGAAAGCCCGAGCGTATGCGGATGTGGTTAAAGAAATGGACCGGGCTATTCCGGAAGCCCCCCGGGAGCATCCTCTTTTAGCCGATGCGGAGTTCCTGCGCGTCGAAGCCATGCATGCCGCATTGCCGCAGCGCGCCACTCAAGAGGAAGCGGATGTGGTTCAAGCGGCCATTGATCAAGTGATCGAGCATCATTCCACTGATCCGCGCGTGCCTCAACTCATGGAATGGAAGGCGCTCTTATATGTGAAAACGGGAGTGCCTCTCACAGCGCAGAGTATTTACCGCAAGATCATTGAGCAATATCCGGCCGCGCCAGAACGGGATAAGATCATGGTGCAGGCCAGCCGGCTTGCCCTTGAATTGGGCCGGGGCGGCGAGGCCGAGGAATTCGCTCAGCTCCTGGTGGCCCAGTTTCCCACTTCGCCTTACGCCGATGAGGCCCGCATGCTGCTCGGCCGCGCCTTTCTGTTGCAGAAGCGTCCAGATAAGGCGCGGGAGTTGTTCACTCAAGTCGCCCAGGCCAGGCCAGACCGCAAGATAGGCGCCCAAGCAGCCGTATATCTTGCGCGCATGGAATTGGATGGGGGAAATCCCGGCGCCGCCATTTCGATGCTGGAGAACCGTGATGCGGCCTCGACAACCATGGAAGGCAAGGATGAAGTATATTTGCTTCTAGGCCAAGCCTATGAAGCGAATGGGCAGCTTGATCGCGCGGAGCAGTCGTATCGCGATCTGCTTTCCTTCATGCCAGACAGCCCCCTTCTGCCGCAGGCGTATGTACGCCTTGCCAGCGTGCTCGAGAAACAAGGAAAGCGGTCCGATGCCGCTTCGCTCATTCAACTGGCCGCCCATCAGTATCCGAATGATAGCAGCGTGCTTCAGAGCCTTGCGTCGTCGCGTGTGCTGTCAGGCGATTTTGTGGGCGCGGCCCAGGCGTTGCTTGCTGCCGACGAGGCGGGCGCTAATGCACCTCAATTGCTGCTGGACGCCGCCCGGTATTTTCGCCGAGTGGGGGAATGGGATCAGGCAATGGAAGTCTACGAGCATTTGTCGGTTCAATATCCCACCACAGCCCAAGCCTTTCAAGGGCTCATCGAGCGGGCCAAGGCGGATTATGAGCGGGGGAACATACGGCGGAGCCTGTCGGAATTGGAGGATCTGGCCACATTAACGGAAGGCCGGCCCCAGCAGCTTGCCGTCAAGGTGGCCCTTGGAGAGTTGTACCATGATTTGGGTTTCAGCGAATTAGCCAAGCAAACATATCAAGAAGTGGCCGCCGTGGCAACCGAGCCGAAATTATTGGCGCAATCGGCAGCCGCCCTCATCCAGAACGGTGCAGTCGAGCAAGGCTTATCCATTTCCCGGCGTGTGGATGCAAATCTACTGGACCCGGCCCTGGCCTATTCATTCTTGAATGTGGCGGGCCAGGCTTTGCTGCAAGCCAGCCCCGATCAGGGCATAGCCTATATGGAGCAGGCGCATGAGCGCTATGCGGAAGAACGGACCGATAAGGATGAGATCGCACTGTTAAATGCCTACTTGGCGTCGGGCCGCGCCGCCCGTGCGCAGGCTATGGTCATGGAGCTTGAAACGAACGCACGGGCAGGCAATTGCACCACGGAGTTGTTTCGTGACGCCGCGCTGGCCTGGGCGGATTATTTGTACGCCCGGCGGGATTTCCGCGCCGCGGCTGACGCATATGGCCTCGCTCAAAAAGCCTCTGGCCGGTTTGATGAGGACGCCCAATGGGCTTCCTACCAGCGGGCGGGCGCTGTGCTCGAAACAGAGGACTACGCCACAAGCATTCCACTGCTGGACGCCATTGGCCAGACCGATTCCCAATGGGCGGCGCAGGCGCGTATCAAAGCGGCGTATGGAAGGGCGGAACAGCTCCGGCGCGGCCTTCCCGTGACCGCGGAACCATTGGCGGAACCTCAACCAGCCACGGCGCAATCGAATAGCGCCGCCACGGCAACAGGATGAGCATAATGGATAACACAGATAGCATAGTGGCGCGTATGCGCGCCTGTATCGAGCGCAACATTGCTTGTTTTGAAGCCATGCTTCAGGCTTGCGTCTCCATCGAGCAAATGGCGCTGGAAGAAAACGTCCTGGAAGGCCTGTATGCAAGCCGGGAGAAAGACAACAAAATACTGGCGGGGCTCCAACATGAACTTGATTTGCTCTTGCGGGAGTGGCGGCAAGACGACACTATCGCAGTGGAAGAGCGCGCCATGATCACGGAGCTGGCCTCGCATGCTTTTGAGCTGGACCAGCAATTGCAGCAAGCCAGGGAAAAAAGCATCTCGGATCTCAAGCGTTACATGCTCAGCATACAAAATGGCTTAGTTGGATTGCACAAAGGCCATAACATGCTGGATAAATTTCGTTCTCCAGAAAAAAAACAAGCCGGCTATATAGACCGGAAAGCATGAATCATGACAGACGCCGCAATACCCAATGAGCAAACCGGCAATGGCGCGGATGAAAATATGCGCGCGTTAGCCATGGCCTTCGAGGAATTCACGCGCACTACCCGCGTCATGGAAGAATCTTATCGCCGCCTCGAAGCGCGCATCCAAGAGCTTGATCAGGAATTGGCCGAGAAAAACCGCGCATTGGCCCTTGCCTCGGATTATCTGCACTCGCTCCTCGAGAGCATGTCCGATGGCGTCATCGCCGTGGACACCGAAGGGGTTATCACTACATTTAACCAGGCTGCTTCAGGCGTCCTGGGATATCACGGGCCGGAAGTAATGGGACGCCGCTTCCGCGATGTTTTCGGGCGGGAATTTCTCGTGCCATCGGGCCGCCGTGTCATGGAGCTGCGTACGAAAGACGGGCGTGGCGTTACGGTGAGCGAACGGGATTCGCCCATGTCGGACCGGGACGCGGCGCGCATCGGCATGGTGAAAGTTTTCCAGGACCTGACCGAGGTGCGTGATTTGCGCAAGCAAGTCCGCCGCAAAGACCGCCTTGCCGCCATCGGCGAAATGGCGGCTACGGTGGCCCACGAGATCCGCAATCCTCTTGGCGGCATACGGGGCTTCGCGGCGCTGCTCGCCCGCGATCTCAAGAATGACGAAGCCCCGTTGCGGCTCGTGAACAAAATCCTGCAAGGCGCACGGGATCTCGAGCGCGTCGTGGATGAACTGCTTGAGTATACACGCCCCATCGAGCTGCGCCTGCGCATGGCGCGTTGCGCCGATTTGGTGGACGCCGCCATGGGCTTTCTAGAGCTTGATGGCCGCCCGGTGGCTATCACAAATGCGGTGCAATCCGACGTGGATATCATGGCCGACCCGGACCGCATGCGGCAGGTGTTTCTGAATGTATTGCTTAATGCGGTGCAAAGCATTGAAGGTGAAGGCGAAGTTCGGGTGTCGCTCGAAGCCGAAGAGAATGCCGTATGTTTCGTATTTGCTGATACCGGCTGCGGCATGACGCCTGAACAGCTCAAAGACATGTGTACGCCGTTTTTTACCACGAAAGAAAAGGGCACCGGATTGGGCATGGCCGTAGCCTCGAAGATTGTGGACAGCCATGGCGGACGCCTATACGCCGAAAGCGAACCTGGAAAAGGCTCGACGGTGTTTGTGCAGTTGCCCCAAATGGGATAGCGCCTGAAAAGATCATCTAGGGAGCGGATATGCCGAAATTGCGAATCCTTGTTATTGACGACGAAGCCATTATGCGGGAATATGTCGAAGAAGCCCTGCTCCGCGCTGGCCACGAGGTGGACACGGCCTCGAGCGGGCGGGAGGGGGTCGAGCGGTTCCACGCCAAGAATTACGACTTGGTCGTTACGGACCTCAAGATGACGCCTATGAGCGGCCTTGAGGTGCTGCGGGAATTGCGCAAGGAAAGCCCCGGCACGCATTGCATCATTATGACCGCCTACGGCACGGTCGAGACCGCCGTCACCGCACTCAAGGAAGGCGCGGATGATTACATCCTGAAACCATTCGCACCCGATGAGCTTGAGCTAGCCATTTCGCGCGCCATCGAGCGCGAGCGCCTGGCGGAAGAAAATCGCTACCTGCGTGAAGCACTCAACCAGCCGTACGACTTCCACGCCATGATCGGCGAAAGCGCCGCCATGCGCGCGGTCTACGAGCAAGTGCGTAAAGTGGCTGACAGCCGCGCCACGGTCCTCATTCGCGGGGAGAGCGGCACGGGCAAGGAACTCGTCGCCCGCGCCATCCATTATTCGAGCCGCCGCGCCGGGAATCCCTTTATCAAGGTCAACTGCGCCGCTCTGTCGGCGGGGCTCCTCGAAAGCGAGCTCTTCGGCCATGAAAAAGGGTCATTCACGGGTGCTCTGGACCGAAAAATTGGCCGCTTCGAACTGGCCGACAAAGGCACGCTGCTACTTGACGAGATTAGTGAGATCAGCCTAGAACTACAGCCAAAGCTGTTGCGCGCCCTCCAGGAACGCGAATTCGAGCGCGTGGGCGGCACGCAATCCATCGAGGTGGACACGCGCATCATCGCCACGTCTAACCGCGACCTCGAACAGGCCATGCAAGAACATAAATTCCGCCAGGATCTGTTTTTCCGCCTGAACGTCATTCCTATCCATTTGCCTCCTTTGCGCGAGCGCAAAGAAGACATCCCCGAGTTGATGGGCCATTTCCTCAAGCGCTTCGCACAGGAAAACGCACGGCCTGTCCAAGGCTTCAGCGAAGCGGCGCGCCGGGCGTTGCTCGAGTATAACTGGCCTGGCAATGTGCGTGAACTCCAAAACGCCATCGAGCGCGCCGTGGTCCTGTCGGAGGAGGCGCTCTTGCAGCCGAATAATTTCGCACTGAGCGATGCGGGCGCGGCCGCGCCTAGCCATACGATGCCCGTTTCGGTGGGCGCCACCGTTGGCGAAATGGAGAAGGAGCTTATCCTCACCACTCTCGAACATTGCAATCAAAACCGCACCCATGCGGCAAAAATGCTTGGAATCAGTGTCCGCACCTTGCGCAACAAACTGAATGAGTATGCGATGTAAAATACCCATATCATTGATTTCCAGAAGATATCTGTCTTGACGATTTTGGAGGTCTCTGTTATGGTTTATTTAACGTATTGCACGCGCCTTGTGAATGCCGGGGGTAGCGACGTGGCGCAAGGCGCATAAACGCCCAGTCATGTGGCGGGAAGAAGGAGATATCGCCATGCGCCGGAAAACTCAAATGCTATCCTTGTTCATACTAGCCTGTTTCGTGGCGCTGCCTGCATATGCCGAACTCCAAAATATCCAGGTAGGCGGGGAACTCCGTATCCGGGGCAATTATTGGAGTAATACGTTCAATTCGCAAACCCAGCCCGCCTTCGCGGGCGCAGGCGTTCGCTGGCCGGGCAATTGGCTCGTGGGCCGTCCCATTGGCGACATCATCGGAGGGCAGGCCATCACCAGTTATTATGACTGGAGCGAGCGCGGAGCGGATTACAAAGTAATTGAACAGCGCACGATTCTACGGATAGACGCGGATTTTACCAACCAGGTGGCCGCGCATGTCGAGCTGGACAGCTTTGATGTGTGGGGCGAGGATTTTCGTTCGAATTGGATTACGGGCGCGGACGCGCGGCAGAATTCCGCGGAAGACGATGTTTCGCTCTACCAAGCCTATATAGAAGTGGATGAGCTGTTCGGCCTGCCGCTTGAAGCCCGAATCGGCCGCCAGGAATTGGTTCTTGCAGGCGGGTGGCTCCTGGGCAACAATACATGCCGCCCCGAATTCGCCGGGCTATCCTACGATGCGATCCGCCTCACTTATGCCGGGGAATCCTATTCCATCTCGGGATTTACGGCCAAGCTCGCGGACGCCGGGATTGCGGAAGAAGACGGCGACACGGACCTCATGGGCCTTTATGCCTCATGCAGCGCCGTCGAGAATGTGCTGTTCGAGGCTTACTGGGTGTGGCTGCGCGATGCAGGCATGTTGAACGACACGAATTTGGTGTGGTGGGCCGAGGGCGTCGAGAATTTCCTCGGGCTGGATGATTATGATCCCACGAATCTCCATACCATCGCCCTGCGCGCCTCGGGAACCTTAGGCGCTTTCGATTTCGATGCCAATGCCGCGTATCAATTTGGGAATGCGGACCGGGCAGGTTTCTTGTTCAAACCATTCCTGTATGGCGATAATGAAGCGGAATATAGCGCGTGGGCCGCGGATGCGGAAATAGGCTATACCTTCGACATTGCCTGGCAGCCTCGGGCATTCCTCTCGGGGGCCTACTTTGACGGCGAGGACAACCGGGATGATGTTTTCGCGACGTTTTTCCAGTTGGGCCGCCCGGAATCCAGCGTCAGCTTCAACCGGCTTTTCTCCGATACGCTCTACAGCCCTGTCTTGGATGATATTGGCCAGATGAGCAATTTCTGGACGGTGAAGTTTGGGGTGGACGCTCATCCGATGGAGAGCATCGAAGCGGGCTTGTATGCGTCCTATTTCGCCGCGCTCGCCACATTCGATTTGCCTGTATATATCAAACTGGGCCAATTCCGCGTTCCCGTGGCCCCGGGCATTCCTTTCTGGACCACCGCCAGCGACGAGGAACTGGGATGGGAGCTGGGCCTATGGGCGGCCTACCATTACTCGGAAGACCTCACCTTCCGCGCGGGATGGACCCATTTCTTCACGGGCTCCGGCCTCGATACGGGCAATTTCGTGGACTTCAATGGCCTGGCATTTAATGGCGGCCTTGATGATGCGGACGCGGATTATTTATATGCGGAAACGAAGCTGCGTTTCTAATCGCTGCATAATGCAAAAGAGTTTTTACAAAAACCGCGAATAGACGCGCGGGAAGGCGGATGATTGAAACACTGTAGGGTGGGGCAACCCACCCTACAGTGTTTCAAGATTTGGCTTGAATAGGCTCCATATTCACTTGCGCGTCTTAGCGCTTCTAGACAATCGAAGCAAGGCATTTGCTGACCCGAGCTGTAGTTTGAGAGGGCCGTCGATCGATTCCCAGCGGGAAACGCTTGCGGCGGATACGCTCAGTTTTTCCGCGAATTCCAATACGGTGAGTTTCAGCTTTTTCCGCAACGCTGCAATGGATTGTCCGGTCCAAGGCGCATCTGTTTTCGTTTCCGTCTTTTCCGTGGCGGCTTTGCTTGGTGTTTTCACGCGTGCGTCGGACTTGAGGGTCGCGGGCACGGATTTCTTCCCGTTTGTTTTCGCCTTCGCCTTGGTTTTCGCCTTTGTTATTGGCGTTGCTTTAGCGTGTACGGTTTTTGTATTGGTTGCAGGCGATGGGGGCGTTTCGCTGGCTTCCATGTCGAGGTCGATTCCGAAGATATCGCCAAGCTGGCTTTCTTCGAGCGCATCGGCGGCTCCGGCGTCTGTCGCGGTTGGAAGCGCCAGGCCTTCCGTGATCAATTCCGCTGGATCAACACCGCGTAAGAGGAAGAGCAGTTCGGGCTGGTTGTCGAGCCGGCTGCCTACGCCATATAACACGGCGGCGACGTGCTTGCACATCACCGCCCAATCCGGGCAACTGCACTTCAACTTGATTTCGCCTTCTTGCGGGAAAAGGCCGTTCTCCGTATCGGTCACGATGGCCATGACATGGCTCGATAAACGTCCCTGGAGCAGTTCGAGCATCGAACCGATCTGGCCCGCACATTTCTCTTGGATGGCTGTCCATGCGGTTTTATTGAGTTCCTTGATTTCAATTTTCACGTGGTAGAGTTCAGAACCGATAACCATGGCTTCGATACAGCCTTGCTGGATATCCAGATGGCATACGGAGCCATTGCGTACATAGGTGCGCCCGCGCGGCAGCCGGTTTTCATAATCCGAGAAGGTGTCGAGGTGATCGCACCAGCCTTTTCCCCAGAAACTACGCGCAATGGTGCGCCCATCGAGCTGGACTGGCTGGATGGCTGTTCCGCTTTTCACCATCTTGTTCATTTTTTTATTGGCTTTTTCGCGCCGTTGCGCTACAGGTACATATTTGCGCCAATACATGCCGCTTTCCTTTCTTACATCGCCGCCCGGGAGACATCCAGCCGGACCAGATTCATCAATTCTTCATCCGGCAGCTCTGTCAGGTTGATTTCATTTCCGCCGCCTAGTATTTCTTCCGCCAGTTGTTTTTTATCCTCAATCATCTCGCTGATGCGTTCTTCGACGGTTCCTCGAGTGACAAATTTATGCACCAGCACATTGCGCTTCTGGCCGATGCGGAATGCGCGGTCCGTGGCTTGGTTTTCAACGGCGGGATTCCACCAGCGGTCAAAATGGATGACGTGCGAAGCGGCGGTCAAATTGAGGCCGGAGCCGCCTGCCTTGAGGGACAGTATGAAAAAGGGAGGGCCGTCTTCATCTTGGAACTGGTTCACGATCTCTTTGCGCTTCTGCACGCTCGTGCCCCCATGCAGCATCAGCCCTGGCCGCCAGAAAATGCCCTCGATATGGGCCGCCAGCGGGGCGATGATTTCCCGGAATTGGGTGAATATCAACACTTTTTCCTGCCGCTCCGCGATTTCCTCGAGCACCTCGGCGATGCGCTGGAATTTGCCGCTTTCATCGGGTTTATACTCCGCTTCACCGGTGAATTGGCAGGGATGATTGCAGATTTGCTTGAGCTGCATCAACACTTGCAACACCAACCCGCGCCGCGCGATGCCGCTGGCGGATTCGAGGGCGTCCTTCATATTCTTCACGGCGTGCTCATACAAGCGCACTTGCTGCTTGGACAGGCTGCAATAACAGGGCGATTCGATCTTCTCTGGCAAATCGGAGATGATCGCCCGGTCCGTTTTCATACGGCGCAATATGTATGGCCCCACGAGTTTTCGTAGCGGCGCGAAGGGATTCACCGTGCGCGACTGTAACGAGGAAGTGAACGATTTGAACGTCTGCGCCGAACCGAGCAGGCCGGGATTGATGAAATCGAAAATCGACCATAGATCGCCCAGGCGGTTCTCGACGGGCGTTCCCGTGAGGGCGATGCGGGCGTGGGCGGACAGTTTCTTCACGGTTTTTGTTTGCTGGGCGGAGGGATTTTTGATGGCTTGCGCCTCATCGAGTATGGTTATTCGCCAAGGATATGCTGACAGCCAATGCTGCCGCGCCAGCATGGCGTAGGTCGTAATGGCCAGATCCACACCGCGCAGATGCTTTTCTGGCGCTTGCGCGATGGCGTCGAGTGTTTGGCGGTCATTCTCGGCGGGATGCAGAAAGGCCAGTTTCAATGATGGCGCGAACCGGGCGGCTTCGTTGCGCCAGTTGCCTATCAGCGACGCGGGAACCACGAGCAGCGAAGTTGTACGTTCTGGCGCGGGGGCATCCTGGCGCGCCGCCAGCAGCAGCGCCAGCACTTGGATCGTTTTGCCCAGGCCCATATCATCCGCCAGGCAAGCCCCCAAGCCCAGCCCGGTCAGAAAGTGCAGCCATGACAAGCCTTCCCGCTGGTAAGGGCGTAGCGTAGCGTGCAAGGCTCCTCCCAATTCGATGGCGTCCAACTGGCCAGGCTCCCGTAGCCGGGCCAACATTTCACGCATGGCATCGCCTGCGGATATATGCACCCAAGAGCGTTCTTCCTCGGTTTGTTCTTCCTCTTTTAGATCCGGCGAGGCCCCTGCCAGCAGGCGCATGCCTTCGATGAACGAGATCGCACCCTCTTTTGCTTGCTGGCCAACCTTTTCCCAATGGGCGATGGCTTCCTGGAGCTTCTCCCGGTCCACCTCGATCCATTGGCCCTTGAACAGCACTAAGCCGTCCCCGCATTGCAGCAATTCCGCTATCTCGCTCCGTGTCAACGAGGTATCGCCCAACGCGAATTGCACATCGAAATCGAGGAGGGCATCGATCCCCAGGCGGGATTGTTTCTCTTCGCCAATGGTGACGCTGACTTTTGGCCGGGGGCGTTTTTTCCACCAATTCGGCAGCCGGACGGATAATCCGCTTTCTTCCAATTCGGGAACACTGCGCAGCAGTACGTACGCCTGCGGCGCACGCCACGCCACTGGCCGGTAGATCTCGCCCGAATCGGCCATCTGCTTGACCCACGCGCAGCGTTCTGATGCTTGCTGGACGGGCGATAAAAGCTTGATCAGGGCGGATTTGTTCTTTGCGCCCGCGTATTGTTCCAGGGCTTTGCCTAATGGAAGATGCTTAAGCTGGCCCGCCGCACCGAAGCCGGAAGAGTATGTCGCCATAAATGCGAACGGCCGCTCGATATCATTCTTGTTTTCCGCCAGATGGAAACAGACCCGCCCGACCTGCCTCCATTGAGGCGCACGAGATTGAAAAAAAGCATCAAGACCGCCCGAAGCCGAGACGGCTTCATGCGCCCATGTATCGAGCGCAGACCAGATGCCGCTCAACACTTCGGAGGACAGATACTCGCCGCCTGGCATCGGCGGTGCGGTCAGCACCAACGTGGCATAGTCCGCATCGGAGGGCGTTTCCACCTGGAATTCCGCCGAGGAGCCCGGAATATGGCACAAGCCGGTCAAGAAGCGCTCCGCAAGCCCGCGCCAATAGCGGAACGTCAATGAATTCTCAGGGGAGGTTTTTTCCGCTGCGAGTAGAAACAGCCCTTCGCGCCAGTCGGATAGAAATGCGCTACGAATGTGCTCTAGAACGCCGTGCAGTGTGTCTTCTTCGGATAAATCCCAACGCAAGTGTCCCGTGGGAGTCAGACGTATTTCCATGTAGGCTCCAATTCATGCGCAGTCATAAGGCCGGAGGTGTCGCGAGGCTGTGCTGCGGTGAATAAAAAACAAAGCACCTTCTTTTGAGGCATTTTCGCATGTAGTGAGCTTGTGCTGTTAGTTTATTTTTTCGGCGCGGTGCTGCAGCAGTTTCTCGAATTGCCGGATGCGCAAGTCGAAGAAACTCATGAGTTTTTCATGGAGTTCCGCATTCGCGGCGGCGATTAAGGAATGCTGGTTGGCCACGGAGCTATCGAGCAAGAGCACATCATCGAAGTTTTTGCCATATGCATCGGTTACGATGCAGCCCGATTCATTGCAGATGAGCAAAGCGCCCGCAAGGTCATATGGGGCTATGCCCAGCACCGTGCCGCGCCCGGCGTTGATGAAGTGGTCTTCCACCGCGTCGTAGATATCGCGCAAATAGCGATTCGCGAAATCGACACAGGCGTCGAGCTGGTTGGTGAGGAGGCGGGTCAAGCTGAACGCGGTGCTGTTGCAGGCGAAAAAACCGCCTTTCAGGCTGGTGAGATCAATGAGCTTGGCGGCGGTTGGAAAGATGAGTTCCGCAGGGCGCGCGGGAACGGTCATGGACCACGAGATCATTTCAAGGTCTGTGTTTTTGGACAGCTTCGGCTTTTTGGTCTGGCTACCTGAATAGATACGGGCGCCTTTGCCGCGCTCGGCGTAGAAAGTGCGCGGATTCATGATTTCCATTACGCAGGCGTTGTCCACATCCGCCATCGTGGGGCGTTCAATCACCCGGGTGCTCACTACCGATATGACGCAGGCTTCGAAGCCGCTTTTTGCGGCCCGCGTGCCGTCGATAGGGTCCACTACAATAAGATGCTGGGGCTGTCCGCCGGAAAATGTTGTATAGCCAGCGTCTTCGGAGTAATAGGCGATGGGAAGTTTTGCGTTGCGAAGATAACTGAGCAAGGCGCGTTCCGCGACCCGGTCGAGTTCAAATGTGGCGTCGCCGCTCGTGGCGCTGCCTACAATTTCGCGGCCTTTTGCCGCGGCGACATAGGGATGCACCGCTTCACGGATCGCCTCAGCCAAGCCGAAGAGGAAAACGCGATCGAGCGGGCGCACTTTTTTAGCGGCGGCAGGAGCCGCATCGGATACAGATACGGCCTGGGCCGAGGTCCCGTTGTTTTTTTTAGGAGAGGGCCCACTCTTCACCTGAACGCTGTTTTTTTGCGCCGGGCCCATCATGCCGCTTTTCGTGTTCCCTATTTTTGATACAGGCTTTTTTTCGCCTGTATCGGTGTCTTTCTTCGGCTTTGTTGTGGCCATCACTGCCCCATTGGCGTTTTCGCCCGTGTGTGGTCCATGCCTATATGAACCTGCCCCAGCGGCAGGTTACTCCACGAATATTTTTGGCGGCGCGATGAAATCGATGAACCGGCCATTCACGCCGCTTTGTTTCGCACCGCCTTCATGAACATATAGCCGGTATTTCCATGTCGTGCGGCTTCCCTGTTCAAAGGCCATATCGCCATGCATGCCAGCCTCAGGCCGGTAATGGCTCCACGCAAAGCAATTAGCGGCCATAAGACCGTAATCGCGGACATGCCATGCCGTTGGATAACGGGGATTCGTATCGTGATCGAGAATTGCAATTCCCACATGATGGCCATTCACCATGCCGTTATAATCGCACCAGGGCGCTTGCTTGCCCCAGGTTTCTTCTTCGTTGATGCCTCCATACCCATTTTCGATATGTCCGCCTTGCGGCACATCCATGGAGGTGGCCACCCGTACGGCGACAATGCCGCCCTCCTTGGTGTCGCGAAACGTGATTTCCCGTTCGCTCATATGGAACGTAACCGCGATATCAAAAAGCCGCACGCCGCCGGGCAGTGCGTGGAAACGCATATCGCGCACTTCTTCGAATTGCTTCACTTCCTCGGAATTGCACCAATCATTGCGCACCTGGATGCGCCCAAATACCGGGCCGGACTCCATGCGCAGCCATTCACGATGGCGCTGGAAGCCATGGCCGGGAGATTCGCTCCAATTATCCACACCGCTGTAATCGCCATAAGCCACCCAAACCGATTTGTGATGCGGATGGTCTTCTGTTTCACCAGCAATGCTTGTGTCTACCGGCCAGCTCCGGGTGGCTTTGGCTCCGTTTGGGCCGATGATGGGATGTAAAAAAGGCCTAACCCATTCCGTGCCATAATGATACGTCGTAAAAAGCTCCCCGTGAAGAAACACACCCACCGTTTTCGAATCGGTGTTTTTAGCGAAATGAACGCCTCCTTCATATGGGAGGACTTGGGATTGAGGTTCAACGATTAGCTGTTGCACCTCGTGGGCTTGAAGGCCATGAATGAGCCAAGAGAGCACCGCGCCTTCTGGCGTATCGGAGACTTGGCAAGGGATAGCGGCGCCTGTATCGGCATCGGTGAGGGAAGCTGCGGGAAATTCCGCATAACTCCATGGCAATAAAAAACTTACAGGGCAATAGGAGCGCCGGTGTTCCCCGGAATGAACAGATAAACGGTATGTCGCTCCCACAGGATTCTCCTTATATTCCCCATACTCGAGATTCCTAAGTCTAAGGGCGCGCACATTTTAGCATCCCGGACAGACCTTGTCCACCTTTTTGTTTCTAGAATGGCGGAAATCGGTAAAACATTGTATTATTTGATTTTATGTATTTGGCTTCGCATATTGCTTGCCCCTCGGCGTAGGGGCATGTTGTCGCGCGCCACTACTTACCGCCGGATCAGCTTTCTGATGATTTTGAAAAATCCTCCAAGCGATGGCGGATAATCTCACCGGTCACCATATACACGACATCTTCCGCGATATTGCTGGCTAAATCCGCGATTCGCTCCAGATGGCGCGATACATTGAGCAAATGGATGAGCGCATCTACATCATCAAGGTATTGCTTCACGCCCTTGTTTACTTTCTCGTAGTTTTCCCGGTTCATGGCGTCGACCTCGTCATCATCGGCGCAGACCTTTTTGGCGAGCGCGGCATCCATATTGACCAGGGCGTCGAGGCTATTCTTGAGCATGGCTTGGGCTTTATCGGCCATTTCGGGGAAATCGAAATATAGCTTCAACGGTTCATGGCTCGATAAGAAGAGGGCGCGCTCCGCGATATTCACCGCGATGTCGCCTATGCGTTCCAATTCATTATTGATTTTGATCACGACGACGATAAAGCGGAGGTCGATGGCGACGGGCTGGTAGAGGGCGAGCATTTTGAGGCCTTCTTCCTCGACCTCGACTTCCATTTGGTCGATGCGGTCATCGTTTTTGATGACTTCCTGGGCAAGGGCGGCATTGCGCCGTTCGAGGGCCTTTACCGCTAGGCCTACATTTTCTTCTACGTAGCCGCCCAGGGTGAGGATTTTCTTTTTTAGATTTTGGATGGCCTTTTGCAGGTGGAATGACATTGCCGCCTCCTCTGTTCGCCTGGGATGCCTGGCGCATTGCGATGCATGGCGCTTTTGAGCCGCAAATCCAGCGAATCACATATGCCGAATATAGTGTCTGAAGTATCTGATACAGAAGCGAATCAATCGCATTCGCATACCGTGCTAAAGTAATGGATTCTAGCATGGAAGTGTTTGATTTGTGTTAAGAAAACCGGCGGTTTCAGCGCTATTGCTGAAACCGCCGGTTTCGTGTTAACTGGCGTGCGATTACGCTTCTTTTGAAGTAATCGAATCGAAGAGTTTGAAGATGTTTGTGGCAACCGTCACGCCTGTGCCCATATTGGCCAGCCACTGGGCTTTCGCCAGCAGGTTTTCGGCTTTCGCGGGAGCTTCTTTGGAAATGATCGTCATGTGTTTCATCGTGTTTCTCCTTTGTGCTTCTGTTTCAATTAACATGTTTCGGTGCCAAGGTATGCTAAAGCAATTGATTTCGCTATGTTTTTCCGCCTTGTCCGGGGGGCTGGCCTGGGCTAGGCAGTCTTCACTAGAAGTTGAACTGGAACCGTGTCGCGAACATATCGATGTTGTCATCTGATAAGCCGTGTTCAATTTCCGCATGGATGTAATTGAACATGATGCGCGTGTTCGGATTCAGGTACCAATTGATGCCAGCCGTATAGTCCGTCTGTTCGCCGCCCCACACGCCGGTGTCTTCCAGGTCCACATACGAATAGCGAAGCGCCAGTTCCCATGCGCCCAAGCCGCCGTCTTTCAGGCTGAAGTTTTTGTTGGGTTTCGGGTTTTTGAAGACGCCTTCTTTATATGCGCGGTGTTCACCCGTGATGAACCAGCTCGCCATCACGTAGTAGCCGCTCATGTCCACCGTGTCGGCGTCCATGGTGTCGGCTTCGGTGTAGGTGTATTCGCCTTGCACCGAGAATGGCCCATAGACCAGCGCGGCTTCGGCGTTATACATGTTGATGCTATCCGCCCAGAAATCGCGATTTACCGTGGCGATAAGGGGGTTGCGCGTATCAACAAAGCGGAATGCGGTGCCATGATATTCCGGACGGGTCTGGAAGCGATCGCGGCCATCGGGATTTTGGAGGCTATAGCTCACGCCCAAATGCAGCAACTGCTCGCCTTTGTTTTCATACCAGGGCAGGCCTGCGACACGAGCCGCGACATCCCAGCCCGTATCTTCGTCAAACTGGTCGCCGAAGTTGCTCGAATCGTGCTTATACAACGACACGCCCCAGTTCAAACGGTCTTCAAACATGGAGTTGAACAGCATCACGCCCGTTTGGCGATCCGGCGTAAAAGCATCCGTCGGCAGCGCGACTTCAAGGAACGTCGAATCATTTGAACTGATTAACCGATCCAGGCTGAACGGCTGCAAATATTGGCCTACTCGTAGTTTGGCATAGGGGATCTCTTTAAAATCGAGGTAAAAGTCTTTCCATTTGGCCAGGCCGTCATTCGCGAAGTCGTATTGCCATTTGAAATCGACGCTGTCGTAAAGTGAACCTTCCATATACAAACGCGCACGGCGGAACTCCACGCCATCTTGGATGTCGCTACGCCACCAGGTGGAATTGCGGTCCTGGCTGGCCCATAAATAATCTATAGCCGTACTACCGCCAAGCCGCAGCTTAATCGAGCCGTCCGCTGTCTCGAAGCGAAGGCTGTCTTTCCAGAACACATTGAAGTCTTTGTCATCTGGTTCCGCTTTGGTAAGTTTGTCTTCGATCAGCGCGAGGCGGTTCTCGAGCTGGGGAGGAGTTGCCTTCTCCTGGCCCACTTTGCCCTCGAGCGCTTCGACGCGCGCTTTCAAGGACTCGATGACCGCAAGGAGTTCTTTCTCCTTGCTGGTTGCTGGATCGCCTTGCTGGGCAAACGCGCCCGTGGCCGTGATGGCGGCCAAGAGCATGCCCAGAAGGGCTCCCCTTCCGATTCTCTTCATCATTGTTTCTCCTTACCGTGATTTCGACATGAGCGCACACCTCAACGGCTATTTCCCGCTTTAATGCGCTTCACCCCGCCGCGATTCCACATTACCGGAGAGAAACAGAGCTGCAGCACTCCCGCATCTCGTGTATTTCCCACCCATCCGGCTTGCGGCTTTGGCGGAACGCCTCGGCCGCTTAGTGCTCATGCCGCTTCCCATTTTCGCAACGAGGTGAGACCAGCCCCACAAACAGGCGAAAGGCTACATCAGAAATGTTAGCACTCGATTAGGAGTCCGCAAGCATCCGATGAGAGCCCAAGTAACACCAAACAGAATTACTCACTTCAGACTTAACTGGACAGGCGGGCTTATTTGAATGGAATGGCTCCCCTAGACAAAGTACTCCCTGCCTGTCTGCTCAAGAAGAGCAATGCATGTGCCAATTAATAAGCGGATGCTTGCATCTCGGGAATAGCCGGTGTGTATCCATTTTACATGGCCATGTTTTCCTGGCATCCATTTGAATTGTCAAGACTTCGGGCTGTTCTTCGATATGGGTTCGTGCGGGATAAAGGCGGGGTTGTTTTTTGAAAAGCAGCCGGCTTCAATTTCTATCAAATATGCTGGGAATATCTTTCAAAATTAGATATATTATCCATTAAATATACTGGGAGCGTGGCGTCTTAAAATACAAGGGCTTGATATGAAACCAGCTCAGTGAAAAATTTGACATCCGCCAATGAACCATAGCATTGTAAACGAAACCATAGGCATTCATAGGATTACAGGAGGAAACATGAATAATCGGGAACGTTTACTGGCGGTGCTGAACTACAAGCCGTATGATCGATTGCCCATCGTGCATTTTGGCTTCTGGAATGAGACGTTGGACATCTGGGCGGATGAGGGGCATATTCCGCGCGAATTAGCCAAGGCGTGGGGCGATGGCAATCCAGCGGATGCGGAGCTCACCCGCCTGCTGGGTTTTGACATGAATTTTTTCACGACATTTTGCCCCAATACGCATTTGCAGCCCTGTTTTCCGTTCGAAGTGCTGGTAGAAATGCCGGATGGTTCGAAGAAAATCAGGAATGGAGATGGCGTCGTGGTGTTGCAGAAGCCCGAAGCAGGCTCGATCCCCATGGAATTCGAGCATCTGCTGAAAGATCGGGCGAGCTGGGAACAACATTATAAGCATCGCTACGTCTTTCATGAAGATCGGATTCTCAATACGCCGGTGCTCGTGAATGGCCAGATGATTCCGTGGAAAGACGGAGGCCTGGAGTTTTTGCAGTCTGGCGAGCGCGATTACACGATAAGCTTATATGCAGGCAGCCTGTTCGGCAACATTCGCAATGTACTAGGCGTTGTGGGCGCGAGTTATCTGTTCGCGGAAGATGACGAGTTGTTCACCGAGATCGTCAATACGCAAGGAGAACTGGTGTACCAAGCGGCCAAATACGCCCTCGAAAGTGGTGCGAAGTTCGATTATGGGCATTTCTGGGAAGATATTTGCTTTAAGAATGGGCCGCTGATCATCCCGGATGTGTTCGCGGAGAAGGTGGGGCCGCATTATAAGCGCATCACTAGCCTCATGAACGAGCATGGCCTCAACATCGTATCGCTGGATTGCGATGGATGCATTGACGCGTTATTGCCCATATGGCTGAAAAACGGCGTCAACACCATGTTCCCCATCGAGGTGGGCACTTGGAACGCCAGCATCGCCCCCTGGCGGGAACAATATGGCCAGGAACTGCGCGGCGTGGGCGGTATGAACAAAGTCGTCTTCTCGCAGGACCATGCGGCCGTGGATGCGGAGATTGAACGGCTGAAGCCGCTGGTGGCGCTGGGCGGTTATGTGCCCTGCGTGGACCACCGTATCGCGCCAGATGCTAAATGGGATAATGTGCGGTATTACTGCGAGCGCATGCGCGAAACCTATAGCTGAGCTTGGCGGATGGCCTAGAAATCGAAATCGTGCTCCGGTGGATGGTTCCGATTGAAGCGGCAGAGCTCCCAGATGCCCGCGAAGATGATGCATCCGCAAAAGTTGTCCGCCGTTTCTATTATCAGCCGATACGGAAGGGGCAGGGAAAGAGCGACGAATGTCAGCATAAGGCTGGATATAAAGCCGAAGAGCAGAAAAAACGCCGTGAGGGAGAAGCTGCGAGTGAGTGGGGCGAGCGCTTCTCCCACCTGCGTCCATTTAAGACGCCCATGAAACATAATGCATGCGCCTATGGGGATGATCCAGGCCGACAAGGCGCAGCAGAACAACATATATAAGAGGATGGATTCCGGGTGGGCTTCGGCGTCAATGTTTAATGCGAGAAGGCGGTTTACGGCGCTGTCTCCCGCGATCAGGATGAACCAGGGCAGGAAAAAGCGGCGTATTGATTCGCCGTCGGTGCGGATTTTCCAGAGGGGCCGGTCCAAATCGCGGCCCATGCGACCGAGGCCGATACATGCGCCCAGGGAGGCCATGGCGGCTTGAACCAGATCAGATAAGGTAGCCAGCAGACGCCAGTAGAGGGGCGGCGAAGCATCTCCTTCTGGCGTAAAATAATGAACCAGCATGAGCGCCAGGCTGCCTGCCAGCGCAAATCCGATGAACACGGCTGCTGCGGATAGGTTGCGCCGCACGCCGTGCATGGCTTCGAGAAATGATTCGGGGGGGCTAATGGGCTCCATCTTCTTTCTTTAGCAGAGGCTGCTGCCTCCTCCAAATATATTGTGCGATGATATCGCGTGTAGGATCATCCATCCCGGCATAATACCCGCGAATGAGCATACGTCCTGCCGCGAGGCGTGATTCCCCTACAATGGCCACATGTACAGTGATTGGTTCCGCTCCCGGCAAGTCGAGGGTAAGGCGCATGAGTACGTGCGATGGAATGCTTTGGAGCGTCTCGATGGCGAGCCCGCCTGCGCTGATGCTGGTGATGCGCCCGCGGACATGGGCGCCTGCCGGCCGGCTTTCGATATCATCAAAATCTCCATTGGCCGGATAGCTTACCATGGCAATACTCACCGGCTGGTTGTGTCCAACGCGATAATAGGCTCGAGACTGGACCCGGGTGAGTTCTTCAGTATGATAGAGCCATGCCTGCCCTTCTTCGAGGTCCACTTTAGCCACGTGGATCTCGAAGGTATACCGGGCGTCGTCTTCGCGCCACATGCGGCATTGCAGGGTGTCGCCCTTGGCCCAGGCAGGCATATGGTCATCGGTTTTGAGGCGTTCAACACTGACGCATAGATAGGCTTCATCGAGATGCATGATATGCAATCGGCACCAATGAGGCCGCGCATCGCCCATACGGGCGGCGAGAAAGGATAGGGGCTCCGAAAATTCACGCGTGGTTTCGAGCCGCTGGCCGTAGGGCGCATAGTCCAAGGCAAGCCGAATGCGCAAATCACGAAGAAGAAGGCCCACCTGTTCATATTGCTGCATATTGCCTGTTTCGAATACGGCGTCCATATATGAGGAAACGCACTCATTGAAGCGTTTTCGTGTAGTGATGGCATCGAGCGGGCGAGTGGGGGCGTACTCCTTGATCATGGCATCGAGGGTGTTCCATTCCCCTTTTGATAAATCCTTGTCGCGGACGATATCTTTTACCGATAACCACTCGGCCTCGATGCGGGCAACCCGGTCCTTGGCGCGGCGGGATATCTCCAAGATGATGGCCAAGAAAAACAAGCCCACCAATATCCCCAACGTGATTAGTATCGCCGCCATATCTGGCCGGGGAACCCGTATGAAATCAAATGCTTGCTCCACCCGAACCTCTTGCTGCTATTACGCCGCCGCCAAATGTCCCACCTCCAGGCGTGTTGATTATAGGGACTCGCCCGCCGCCAAGCAATCCAAACCTCAAGCGCTGGGCAGCCAACGCATTGTATGCTTTGTGCAACTTTCAAGCCACAGGGCTGAAAGCGGGTTAAGGTAACAAAAGAGAATAAAAAAAAAGCGGCAGCAAGCTGCCGCAGTCCATATGAGATGCATGTATTTCTTATGTAAACGCCTGGAGAACGCTAGGACGCCACCGGTAGTTTTTTCCTGCGCCACACCATGGTGGCCGCCAAAGCCAGGATGAGCGGCGTGGTGGCGAGGGGTAGCGGAGTGGGATTGTCCATATCGTAGGCCGTGGGATCATAGGCGTCCGGCAAGCCGTCGTTGTCGCTATCGAGGTCCAGATAATCCGGCGTGGTATCGCCATCCGTATCGCGGCTGGCCGCTTTGTCATCCCCCTTGCCTTCGATGGCGTCGGACCGCGCATCGCCGTCCGTATCCGTGAGGGTGTCCACGGGGCCGCGCAGATAGACCGTGGGCGTGCCTTCATCATTTTTGCCCAACCAGGCGACTTGGCCTAAGTCGTTTAGCGCAACAATGGGCGCGTATTCATTATAATTGCTATCTAGCGTCGATAGAGTCTCAACGGAGCCATCCGGCTGCCGCAAATAAATCACATAGCCATACTGGCACCAGGCAATTCGTCCCAGACTATCTATTCTCACATACTGGACGCCATTATTTTCGGTAAGTATATGCAAGCCATTTGTCTGATCCCATACAAACGCTTTGCCCTTCCAGGTGCCCACGACTTGGCCTGCCTCGTTCAGATCGGTAACGTAAGCATCGCCAGCCTCGTCAGGCGTAATCTCCATGAGCCCATTCACGGGATCCCACGCCACGGCTTGCCGATTTCCGGCCTCCGTTACACGGTTCCACACCGCTAATCCCGCATCATTCAAGCGTAGAATGTAACGTCCGTTGCTGTTGTCAGCCTTATTGCCCAGATCGTGTACAACGCCATTCGATTGCCTATATAAAAGCTTAGGATTTTTTGACTCATCCGTCCCAAGAAATAGCGATGTGTCTGCATCATTCAGTAATGGCGAATTGTAAAGATTCGCTGTGCCTCCAGAGCCCAAATCGAGTTGGGTTCCATCTTTCATCCAAATGACGGTGTGGGTATCGTCTCCAGTCTGTGCAATGCCTGCTATATCGCCGGATTCGTTTACGGAGCATCCAAAGGAATAATCCGCACCAGCATACGGTGGCATGCTCAGTCCGCCAAGCAGGCTCCAGGCAAAGGCAGAATATACAAAATTTTTTTCTTCACTCCCAACTAATTCACCAGAACCATTGATGCTATAGGTATAACCAGAAAAAGGAAGCTCATGGAGCGCACCTGCTGGATCCCGGACCACTGGTGGATGCAAGGCACTATCTTTAATGATGCGCTGCCAAGTGGCATATCCACCGCCAAAGATGACCGTGGGGACTGTAACTTCACTAACATGATGGCGTATTTTGTCGAGTATATCTCCGATGTCTTGAACCCCGCGTGAAAGCCGCCAGACATATAGATGCGGCGTATAGTCGCCACGCGCAAGGTCCTTCCATGCACAAAATACATCCCCAACGGGCGATAAGAAAATGGAGCCCTCGTACGGCCCGATTTCGATGGTAATATCTTCCGACCAAGCGGTTCCGGTTATCGCGGACAAGCAGACCATCATTATTACAAACTGCCTTTTCATATCACATCCCCTTTTCATAAAAAACGTTCAACGAATGGTTGATGTTTTCGTTTTTCTACGCCATACACATACAACCGTTAAAACCAGCGCCAGCGGTGCAGTGGTGAGGGGTAGCGGGGTGGGATTGTCCATATCGTAGGCCGTGGGATCATAGGTGTCCGGCAAGCCGTCGTTGTCGCTATCGAGGTCCAGATAATCCGGCGTGGTATCGCCATCCGTATCGCGGCTGGCCGCTTTGTCATCCCCCTTGCCCTCGATGGCGTCGGACCGCGCATCGCCGTCCGTGTCCGTGAGGGTGTCCACGGGGCCGCGCAGGTAGACCGTCGGCGTGCCTTCATCATTTTTGCCCAACCACGCGACTTGGCCTAAGTCATTCAGTGCAACCAGGAGCATATGTTCAAAATAATTAGTATCATGTGTAGCCAAGGCTTCGACGGAGCCATCTGGTTGGCGCAGGCAGAGATTTCTTTTATGATTCTCGACTGCAATAGCCCAGACCGTCTGTGCTCCTGGCTGTTCAAGCGAGTATATTCGACCGTATATTCCGTGAGATCCTGGCGGACAAGAGCCTCATCCCACAAGAAGACGTATCTTTTTCATGCGCAGAATAATACTTTTCGTATTAGATTACGGCTTATCTCGGATAATAAGAATTGAATTTCCCAGTTCATGGAACTCAACCTTCACTCCAATTTTTCCGAGCCCTGTGCCGTTCTTTACAAGCACATAATACACGGTTGCATTTTCATCCTCGGGGTCAATCTTCTCGATGGTGCTGCTATGAAACGGATTTTTCATGTTTTGAGCATACATGGTTGCCGCATTCTTTGCACTTTCGACTTTGCTTTCCCATACTGAGCTTGTCATTGTAATACTTTCTCCTCGGATTAACTCGACTAACGCCTCCAGTGTTTAATAGTATTACTTCAAGTTTCTTCCAAAAAAGTTAAGGTAATGCCGTTTCTCTCGTCATCCAGAATTCGATGTGTAAGCTCTTTGGCTTGACATCCTGCAATTTAATATATCCCATGGCAACACGAGATAATCAATATATTATATTAAAGATTAACATATCAAACAATGTCAGAAAATAATAATGGTTGTTCTGTCTGCTTAATCCTCATTCAAGACACCCTTAAAGAGAAGCGCAAACTCTTGTTGTATACTGCTAGACGCGGTCTCTATGAGTCCGTTTGATGGTATATTACACTTCGGGAAACACTTCTGTATTCCTTTTACAACAGTATTCGGAAGTCTAAAGTTGTGATAACCATCATGTGCCGTCCCGTCAAAATTTAGGGCGGCTATTTCCGTTCCTTTATTTCTAATGTGCAAGTGGTAATCATTGTTGACAGTATGCGGTTTGTGTTTTAGGGCAGAGTAGGTTCCCCCCAGTTTTATCCCATGATCTTCCGCCTCATTAAGAACTTCGAATGTCTTGTCATCATCATTATTTACGTGCAGATGAATCTTGTAGATATCGATATTCAGAATGTAATACGTCATTTTCATACTAAAACCCTTCTTTATATTTTGGCCCGCAATCCCAATCTGAACCGTATGCTAGTTTATATCAATGAAGTTTGTTGCGCAATAGTCAAAATACTATTGCCACTTGCCCGGTAAACAACTGGGCGCGGGACGTGATAGCATAGAGTGCAGCTCTGTTATTACCGCTCCATTCGTCTTACCGAGTGATAGCCGTAACTTATTTGGAGCCGTTCTTGGGTGCGCGGATGAACCAAAATACATGGTGGATTTGCCCCACCGACTAATAGCATCCGTTCTAAAAAAAAACGTAAACTACCTCGTTGTCATTCCCGCGAAAGCGGGAATCCAGTGCAAATTCTCTGGATCCCCGCGTTCGCGGGGATGACAGGGAGGCGGTTTTACATTATTTCTTCAATACGTACACATGATATATTTTTACGTGATCAGTAATAACAGTGTTACACCTAAAGTAGAAATAGACTTATGCAGTTATTTTTTCGCCCCGGGATACGGGGAGGCGCGGGGAAGGCATGCTGTATTCCCTGGTATTATAGATTTCGTAACACTTTAACTAACTGAAGCAGCATCTGAGGTTTTTTGCCTTGTTTATTGTATTGCATCGGTATTGAAACGCCATATTCCATGTAATGACCGACGAGGGCGTCGGTCCCACACTTTTTTCTAGTAAGCAATGTGTGGGACCAGCACCCCCGCCGGTCATTCTTCACCGTGCTTTTTCGCACTCATTGTTGAGTGCTATTCAATTCTCCGTGCTTCCCCGTGTCCCCGTGGTGGAAAAAGGCGCGGGCGTATCCAGCGCATAACGTTATCGTGCATGTGCTCATTTGTGGCCATTCGGGGCAATTGGTATGCTGAAGCTATTCTGAAACCATGGGGAAGAGGAGTCCGCCAACAGATGCCGAGTCTCAGCCTGTTCATGATCGTCAAGAATGAAGAGCGATGCCTGGCCGATTGCCTTGATAGCGTGCGAGGCATCGTGGACGAAATGGTCATTGCCGACACGGGCTCGACGGATGGAACCGTGGCGATAGCCCAGCGTTACGGGGCCATGGTGTTCTCTCTCCCGTGGGCCGATGATTTCGCGGCGGCGCGCAATGCCTGTATGGCGAAAGCAACGGGCGATTGGCTGCTTATGCTGGACGCCGATGAAGCCCTTGACGCGGCTGGGGCGCGCCGGTTGCGTGAATTGGCGGACCGGGATGGGGCGGGCGCGGATGTCATCGAGGTGATTCAGGCGAACTATGTGGACACCTCTGCTTCATGGCGCTGGGTGGCCTGTGAATTGAATGATCCCCTAGCGCGTGGGCATGCGGGATATGTCGCCGTGCCCGCCCACCGCATGTTCCGCAACCGGCGCGGCTACTATTATCGAGGGCGCATCCATGAAATCATCGAAGAGAGCGTGCGGGCGCAAGGCGGGCGTATCCGGCGTGAAGCGGTATTGGTCCACCATTATGGATACCGTTCCGGGTTAGATGGATATGACGCCAAGGTGCAGCGGTATCTGGCCATTGGACGCCGCAAAGCAGCGGAAAATCCCAATGACGCCAAGGCGTGGTATGAGATAGGGGCTTGCTTGCAGGGCAGTGATGAACCCGAGTGTGAAGAAGCCTTGCGCCGTGCGGTGCGTCTCGCACCGTCTTTTCCAGATGCGGCCATAGCTCTAGCGGATTTGCTGTTCAAACGTGGCGATGTGGTTGGCGTGCGCAACGCGCTGGCCCCGCTGTCCAAGTCAGAACCTGCAGGCTCCCAGGTAAAGCTGCGCCTTGCCCACGTAGCGATGTTCGAAGGCGATATGAAAACGGCGCGGCGCATGCTCGAGGCGGTTCTCGCGGCATCGCCGCGCTTGGTCGTGGCGCGCCTTTCCCTGGCGCGCGTGCTCGATCTGCTGGAAGACCAGGATGGCGTGCGCGCGCAGCTCGACCAGGCGGCGGCCATAGCGCCGACGGCGCCAGAGGTGCGCAAGCGCATCGAGGCTTTCCAGGCGCGAGTGGAAGGGGAAGCGGCGTTTTGCGCGGGCGACATCTTGGGGGCATTGCGCCTGTTTGCGGCTGGACTCGAAGCGGATCCGTTTGACCATGTGCTGCACAATGATGCGGGCGTGGCGCAGAATGCTCTTGGCGATACGGCCTCGGCGCGAGCCTGTTTCGAGCGCGCATTGGCGCTGGTTCCCTGGTTTCACTCGGCGCAGGTGAATCTTGAAGCTGTAAAGCCAGGGGAGCTTGCGTCCGAGCAGGAGAATACGAATACGCGCGAATACTGGAACGCCGTATGGAAGGCCGAGGGGGCGGACACCTGGCGGCGGTATCCAACTTGTTTCCACATGGTTTGCGAAGTCATCGGCGCGGGAAAGCGCGTGCTCGATGTGGGATGCGGCCTGGGAGTTCTAGCGGCCCAAATACGTGATGCGGGTAATGTTGTTTACGGGCTTGACATTAGTGACGCTGCTGTGCGGGCGATGCGCGCCGCACACGGCATCCATGGCGTGGCAGCCCAGGCGCCTTACATCCCCTTCGCAAGCCAGAGTGTGGATGTTGCCGTGGCTACCGAGTTTCTCGAACACTTCCAGCATCCAGGCGCCGTGCTGGCCGAATTGGCCCGCGTGGGCCGGGTGGTGATTGTATCCGTGCCAAATAACCTGCTGGGCCACGAAGATATCAATGAGCATTTCCAGCGGTTCACCGCCGCGAGCCTGCGGGCGCTCATGGGGCAATTCTTCACGCAAGTCGAGTTGGCGGAATTTATAGATGATTTTGTGACCAGCGCCGGGCGCATCACCCTGCCTACGCTCCTCGCCGTAGGCGTGAATACGTAGGCGCTTAACGTCCGCTCCGGCGCGTGCGCACCCGTTTGGCCAGGGCATTGAGCCGTGGCGCGGCGTGGGCGAAAAAGCGCTGGTATGCACCGCATAACGCGGTGCGCTCCCCCGGGCCGCCCGCCGCCCGCCGATCTTTTTGGCATCCGCCGTGGCATAAGGCGCGCCAAGCGCATCCCCTGCACGAGGCCACTTTATCTTTTTGGTAGGCGAATTCCTTATAACGGGGATGTTCGAGGAAGGTATGTAGGGAGGCGTCCATGGCGTTTCCCAGACGCCATTCGTCATAAACAAAGAAGTCGCACGGGTAGACGCTTCCGTCATGTTCAATGACAATGTACGAATTGCAGCGGTCCGCGAACGTACACATCGCCCCTGCTTCGCCCGCCCGCGCCGCCAGCAAACTATCGAATTCACGGATCGACACGCGGCCCAGCCCTTCCTTTGACCAATAATCGAAGATATCGCACAAGAATGCGCCATAATCCTCGGGTGGGACATTGAACGGCGAATCCCGCTCGACGCAGGGGATCAATTGGAGATGAAAAAAGCCTTGTTCCACAAACCAGCGCACGAGGTCCGCGCCCAGCCGGACATTGTCCCGGTTCACCACGCACAGGATGTTGAATTCGACGCCATGGGCGCGCATCCGTTCGGCGGCGGACATGGCCCGCTCCCATGAGCCCATGCCTGCGGCATTGCGCCGGTGCAGATCATGCATCTCCGCCGGGCCGTCCAGGCTCAAGCCGATGAGGAATTTGAACTGGTTGAAAAAGCGGCACCATGCGTCGTCAATGAGAAAGCCATTGGTTTGAAAGGCATTGCCTACGGCCTGCCCGGGTGCGCCATACTGCTGTTCCAATTCCACGGCGCGATGGTAGAAATCCAATCCTGCCAGCGTAGGTTCGCCGCCTTGCCAGGAAAACACGGTCTCGGCGAAGCGGTAGCCCATTAGGCCGCGAATGATGCATTCAAGCACTTCGGGGGACATGCAACGGCGGCCCGATTCGGCATACAATTCTTCCGCGCGTAGATAGAAACAATATGCGCACCTCATGTTGCAATCCGCGCCAACAGGCTTGATGAGCAATTGAAAGGGGCGTTGGGGCATGGGGTGTTTACTCATTAAACGTTACGGCAGCTTTATCGCACAACCACTCAAAATACATGATATCGAGCCTCCTTTTTATTGAGTTTGACTGCATTATAGAAGATAGCTGTAATCTATGCACATTCATTGAATTCGCGAAGCCGGCTCGGAGCTCCGGCTCGATTTTTAACTTATCGCGGCATGTTCATATGGCTGGATGGCCTATTTCATACTCGGCCGCATGCAGGAACACAGGCAGTATGCCATCCTAGGCGTCACTCCGGCGTGGCCCAGGACTTCTGGGCAGGGCTTACGCATCTAAATTCCCAGTAAACGTAGAAGGTATTCGGGGTCGAGTGCAGCAGCGAAGCGCTTGCCCCTGAGGAAATCTTTGTTGGTCTTGTCTTTCTTGAGGAGGTTGAGTGTAATTCTCCTCAAGGAGGCGAGATTCTGGGCGGCGTTTCTTGTTCGGGCGCGGTTGTCGTCTTCGCGAAAGATAATGTCTAGGCACCAGTGCAAATTGTTTTCCACGCCCCAGTGTCCACGCACGGCGTGGGCGAATCGTCGTGCGTCGAGGGGCAGGCTGCTCAAGTAGTAGCGCCGCTCGATGGTGTTCTTCCCTTTTTCCTTGCGGATGGACTCGACCATGCCGAAACTCTTGAGGCCCTTCCAAAGTCCTTTGTCCTCGAACCAGCCCAAGTCGGTGGATTGCCAGTATCGGCGGGTTTCGATGCGGCCATGCCCCTTGTCGATGGTCTGGTGGAAATCCATCCGTGTGGCGTCGGCTGTTGGCGCGCACTGGGTGGCGCAAGGGGGAACGGCGTCCTTGAAAAAGGCCTTCACTTCTTCTAGGGCGGTGGCGTGGTTGCCTTTGAGGGCCAGCACGTAGTCGGCCTGCCGTTGGATAATGTGGGAGGCGATATCCTTCTGGCAGCCCATGGCGTCCAGGGTGACGATGGCTCCCTTGAGCTTTAAGGCGTTGAGGAGTTTGGGGACGGCGGTGATTTCGTTGGATTTCTCGTCCACCTTGACCTGCCCCAGCGCCAGGCCGTGCTCGCAAGCCCATGCGCTGACGATGTAGGGGATGGCCTCCCCCTGATTCAAGGCGCGCCGCAGGGCTTTGCCGTCAATGGCGGCGACCTCATCGCTCAGATTGGGGCAAATGCCCTGCACCCATTGGCCGAAGCATTCCAGAAAGGCATGGGGGTCGAGGGCGGAAAAGACCCGGTTGAAGGTGTCGTGCGAGGGGATGCCGCCGGGCAATTCCAGGAAGCCCTTCAGCCAATCCTCCCGGAGCCGGCCGAAGCGCTCCATATCCGAAAAGCTCTCTCCGCCCACGAGGGCTGAGCATAGCCCAATCACCAAGATGTCAATGAAGTTGTGCCTGCGGGTCCGGTCCATGCGGGGATCAGGCAGGCCCGCGAAACACTCGATAATAGGCTTGGGCTTGGGCAGGGATTTCTTTTCAGCGGTCATGGGGTGCTCCTTTCATTCATGCGCCGAAGCACTGTTGACTCTAGTATATAGAATTCTATATATTAAAATCCATGAAGCACACCAAAAAGATGCAAGCATTGCTGGAGCGCATGGCGCAGATTGAGCGGATGGAGCGCGGAAAGCTCTGTCAAATGGGCGGGCGTCCCCACTTTAACCACCAGAGCTGGGAGAACGAGAAGAACGTGGTTCGCTATGTGCCGGCGCGCGAAACCGAGTTCCTAAAAGAGGCCATCAATGGCTACCAGGCTTTCATGAAGCTGGCTGAACGCTACGTGGACGAAGTCGTCAAGCAAACCCGCCGTGAGCGCGCAAAGACCTTCCCCCAAGCGAAAAATCCCAGGCCACGTTGACAGAAAAAATCATGCACAACAGGATAAATCGACTCTTGAGCACTATTAGATGCGTAAGCCCTGGACTTCTGGGTCATGAGTGTAGCTTTAAGTCGATACTCTATGAAATAATCCCAGCGGATGGGTTATAACTGTTTGTGGCCTGTGAACTATCCAGCAGGTGTCCAGTTTGCGCTGAACGGGCAAGAAAAAATTGGGGACTATGCTGGGAAACATGGAGTAAAGAAGGGAGCAAGCAATGGGGAACGATATTTCGCGTCGAGATGTGTTGAAAGCCTCCGGTTTGGCCATTGGCGGATTGGCCGTGGCAGGCAGTTTGCCGGGATGTCCGCCAGCAGTCGAGCTTGATGGCATATTCCCGCTTCAGGAGGAGCTGGCCGCGGATGAAATGCGCATCACATTCTTAGGCACATCCGTGGTGCCACGCCTCAAACAGCAGTGCAACAGCGTGTTTGTCGAGGTGGGCAGCGGAGACAGCTTCGTGTTTGATTGTGGTTCCGGAGTATCGAGCAAGTACAACGCCATGCAGATTCAATATTCGCGCATGGACAAGATTTTCTTGACGCATCTGCATGGCGATCATACGAGCGATATTGTCACCATTTATTGTTTCGGGCCTTCCGTGGACCGAAAAGTGCCGCTTAAAGTCTGGGGGCCGTCCGCTGATGAGCCCGAGCAAGGGACACAGGCGTTCTGCGACTCCCTCTACAAAATGATGACATGGCACCGGCACAGCTTTAGCTTCTTGAAAACGGGCCTGAAGCCGGTTGTGGAAGGGCAAAGCGACGGATTTGACATCATCGCGACGGAATTGCCCTATATGACCGAGGGGGGAATTGCATATCAGAATGACGCCACTGGCGTAACGATCACGCATTTCCCTGCCGTGCATGCGCGGAACGGGTCCATTAGCTACAAACTCGAATGGAACGGACTCTCGATGGTGTTCTCGGGTGACACGAAACCAAACGATTTTATGATCCAGAATGCGAAAAATGTGGACGTGTTGATTCATGAAATGGTGGTGCCGCCCGAGGTGTGGGCCACTAAAAACACGGGCCTTGAAGAGGGCGATACGGGGTATACGCAAGCGGTGCAAGCGGCCACGGACATTCAAGACTCGTCCCACACGCCCCAAAAAGCGTTCGGTTATATCCTTAGCCAGACCACGCCGCGGTTGGGCGTAGCCACGCATTTCCAGGCCGAAGCGGACACCAATGGCCCAGCGCTCGAGGATATCCGGGAGTGGTACCAAGGCCCTGTCACCATTGCAACCGACTTTTTGGTCATTAACGTTTCCGCGGATGAAATCCGCCAGCGCAGAGCTATCGTATCCCCAGAAGCATGGTATCCACCGAATCCTAAAGTATACCCTGCCGATCAACTGGCGGACCCCATGTATGATACGCCGACGGCACAGCTTAGCGACGAGTTGTTGAGCCACACTATCTCGCCTGATGTCTATAATGCGACGCCACAGACATAAGATAGTCAGAATATAGGAATTCCGGAAGAATGCCGGACAAGGCATAAAGCAGCGCCAAGAAAAATAGCAAATATGCACAGATGCCACAGTTATTGGGATCTGTGCATATTTTTGTGTGCCAAGCATGGCGCGGATCTAAGGGGTGTAAGTCCCCTGCAAGCCCTGATGGTGGGAATTGCTAGCCAAGAGCAAGGGCGTCGCCGCGAGGCGGGGTCTGGAGGAAGCAGGAGGCAAAAGTCGGACTCGACGCACAGAAACCGGATAGAAGGCCGGGGTGGCGGGGCAAGCCAGCAATGGATGGCGACGCCCAATAACCATTCGGACACACACCTTGGTAAATCCGGCGAGGCCCGGCGGAAAGAGGCGCGTCTTACCTTGGGAGACCTGTTCATCTGTCTGGAAGAGCCAGACTAGCGGGATGGCAACATGTCGCGAGGGGTGGGCAGGAGTCAGCCGAGGCCATAATACCCGCAAGGGGAAGGGCCGAATCGATCATTCAAGGAGCAGCATTGAACGTCTCGTGGGATAGGGAGCGGCAGGAAGTAGCAGGTTGCCAGATGGAGTTCCCACTGGAGTCGGCTTGCCACGGCGCAATCGGAGAAGGCGGAACCGAATCGGATGCGTTCGAGGCGCGGCAACTATTTCCGGCGGCGAACAAGAGGCGAGCCTTGACGCAAGACTTGATGGAACGGGTCGCGAGTCTTGCGAACCTGACGGAAGCGGTACGCCGGGTGCAACGGAACAAAGGCGCGGCGGGTGCGGACGTCATGAGCGTACGCGACCTGAAGCGTTGGTTTCCGGAACACTGGCGGGGACTGCAAGAGGAACTGACGGCAGGGCGCTACCGTCCCCAACCGGTGTTGGGAGTGCAAATCCCCAAGCCGGGCGGGGGGATGCGGCAACTGGGCATTCCGACGGTGGTGGACCGAGTCGTGCAACAAGCGCTCTTGCAGGCTCTCGAACCGCTTCTAGACCCGGCCTTCTCGGAAAGCAGTTATGGATTTCGTCCAAGGCACAATGCACATCAGGCGCTGCGGCAAGCCAGCACGTACGTAAGCGAAGGCCGCTGCATTGTTGTGGACATGGACCTGGAAAAATTCTTCGACCGGGTCAACCACGACATCCTGATGGCGCGCGTGGCGCGGCACGTGTCAGACAAACGCGTACTCCGACTCATCCGCTGGTTTCTTGAAGTGGGCATGATGCAGAACGGCGTATGCATCGAACGATACGAAGGGACCCCGCAAGGCGGTCCTCTATCGCCGCTGCTGGCCAACCTGCTCTTGGACGACCTGGACAAGGAGTTGGAGAAACGAGGGCATCGTTTTTGCCGCTATGCGGACGACTGCAACATTTACGTGCAGACGATACGCGCGGGAGAACGTGTCCTGACATCGGTCACGCAGTTCCTTGAGGGGAAACTGAAACTACGCGTGAACCGCGAGAAGAGCGCGGTGGCGTTCGTGGGAGAGCGGAAATTTTTGGGTTATCGCTTGCTGGGTGGGGGGCGATTGGGCATCGCGCCCAAGAGCCTCGACCGGGCGAAAGACCGCATCCGCGACATCACGCGACGCAACCGCGGCGACGCCAAAGTGCGCCAGATGATTGAGGAGCTCAACAGCTTCCTGAGCGGCTGGATAACCTACTATCGGTTTGCCGAAGCAAAGGGCCATCTGGAACGCCTCGGGGAATGGATGCGGCGCAAACTGCGCTGCGTCATCCTCAAACGCCTCAAGCGCACGAAAACCATAGCGGACTTCCTTAGAAAACTAGGCGTGCCGCAATTTCAGGCGTGGATACTCGCAGGGTCCGGGAAGGGCTGGTGGCGCAAAGCGGGGAGTCCTCCCGCGCAACACGCCATGGACAAACAATGGTTCGCGAAACAAAAACTGATAGACCCGGTTCAACGGTACGAAACGTTCAAAAATGACCGAAACCGCCGTGGTACCGAGCAGGTATGCCCGGTGGTGTGAGAGGGGGGGACCGTGAGGAACCCCCCTACTCGATTGGGACACTCTTTGTCAAATACTGGAGTATCGCCAAGTCCTTCCATTGCCTGATCGAGGTTTCATCGCCCGCGCCTGATAAACGCAAGCATGCGTGGGCGGGCTCAGGTGCGCTCGACCGGGCGTCGTTGAATTTGCGCCGCACACTCATCGCGCAAATCACCACCTGTTGGCGGGAGAGGAGCCACATTAAAGATTATTGGCCTTGTTTCAAATCAACGGTGAAGTCCTAGCGCTCAGCTTGTCCCGTTTACTACGTTCCCGGTGAAAATAGTTTACAAGACTACACCATTTGTCATTTCAAAGATTTTAAATCGATCTATTGCATTATCGGCTTATCTGGGGGTATGATTAGTATGCAGTAGCTGATGTAATAATAAAATGCGCTGAAGCTTCCAGGGAACAGTGCAGATGTGGAATGCTTAGGGGAAAGTACTCGGGTGGCGGCTGCCATACGATTCCTCCCGGCGTTCCATGGGATTCATGGTGCTGAAAAACAGCATTTTGAACATTCGTATGGCTGGTTGTCAGCCATGCGACGGGTGGAAGCGGACCAAAGAGAAGAGAGTTGGGGAAACTAAAAGCCTTTTCTTTGGTTCAATACACAGGAGTTCTTCTCATGAGCGTACGGATCATCTGTTTGGGGATCATTCTAGGGTGCGCCTCACCGGCTTTCGGTGCAGTCTGGTATGTAGATAAAGATAACTCCTCCAGTACAAAAGACGGCCTTTCCTGGGCCACCGCCTTCACTACCATCCAGCCCGTCATAGACGCCGCTTCAACCGATGGCGGCGGGGAAATATGGGTCGCTGAAGGAACCTATGGGGAGACTCGAACGAGTTACCCGCATGCGGAGTATCCCGATATCAACACCGGTTCCATCCTAATGAAAGAAGACGTCCAACTGTACGGCGGCTTTGCCGGAAATGAGACGGAACGTTCTTCCCGCGATTGGAAATCCCACGAGACCATTCTCGATGGCTCCACCGCGCGTGGAAGTAGAAATGCCTATCATGTAGTGGTAGGCGCAGATGATGCAGTATTGGATGGTTTTACAATTAGTGGGGGTAAGTGTTTATCTAGCCGAAGCGGCTCTCAGTTTACTTTAAGTTCTGGCGCTGGTATGTATCATGGAACCGCTGTGAATTGTACATTTATGGATAACGAGGCATCGGAATGTGGTGGTGGTATGTTTTGGGGAACCGCGACGAACTGCATATTCATGGGCAATTCGGCGAACCTCGGCGGCGGGGTCTGTGGCGGAACAGCAACGAATTGTACGTTCACGAGCAACTTGGCAGGTTACGGCGGGGGTATTAGTTCCGGAACAGCTACAAATTGCGTCTTCTGGGGCAACAGCCCAACCGATATTGATATTTATACATATCATACAACGGTGACATATTCGCTGCTGTCCACGCAACACCCCGGCAATGGCAACATCATCGGAACGCCACGTTTTGTGAATCCCTGGGCGGGTGATTTCCGCTTGCGGAGCGATTCGCCAGGCATTGATGTGGGCACGCAGACCGGCGCTCCGGCCTCAGACATTCTCGGGCGGACACGGCCTGAGGGCGTAGGCATAGATATGGGCGCTTATGAATACCACACAGGAGACGATACAGATGCCGTTGATCCAGTGCCCGTGCTTCGAGTAAATGTGGCATCAACAGCTACTCATCCTGATGGCTTGACCTGGGCTACGGCCTATCCCACACTGCAAGCAGCCGCAAACGATGCACATGCGGGCTACGGCACAGAACTCTGGATTGCCCTAGGGACTTATACAGCGGCTACAGGTGATGCCGTGGTTCACATACGGCCTTGTACAGCCATTTATGGCGGTTTCACCGGCACGGAAACCACCCGAGATCAACGTAGTACAAATAATGCATTGACCATCATTGACGGACAAGGAGCACGGCGAGGTATTGTTGCTGATGGGTGTTCCCGCAGAATGCTAAAGAAATCCTCGTGTCGGGTCGATAAGTATGCCGGACCCTTAACGGAGGAAGACCGATGGCAGCGATGGTGACAAGGCGCGACGGCGACACGTTCGAGGTGAGTTTCTCGCTGAGGCTGCGTGGTTCGATGCTCGATATGGAGGAGGCGGTCCAGGAGGCCCTGAACGGGGTGGGGCGCGCAGTCATGGCCGAGGCCCTGGCCCGTTTCGACACAGACGGCTCGCCCATCCGCGTCGGCGCCACCACCTTCAAAACCAAGGGGCGCTTCGGCCAGACCTACGAGACGCCCCACGGCCCGGTCCGCGTCGAGCGGCACGTCTACCAGAACACCGCCACGGGCGGGCGCACCTTCTGCCCGCTGGAGCGGGACGCGCGAATGGTCATGAACGCCACGCCGCGCTACGCCCGGATCGTCAGCGGAAAATACTCCCGCATGGGCGCCGATGTCATGCGCCGCGACCTGCTCGAGTCGACAGGCCGCGCAATCTCGCGCGACTATGTGAAGAAGATCGGCGATTTTGTGGGCGCCCTGGCGCAGGCCAGGGAGGAGACGTGGGAGTACGAGCTGCCGGAATTGGACAGGCCGGTCGCGTCGGTGGCCGTGGGCCTGGACGGCACCTGCATGCTGCTCAGGGAGGACGGCTGGCGTCAGGCGATGTGCGGGTCCATCAGCCTGTACGACAAGGACGGGGAGCGGCTGCACACGATCTACGCGGGCGCATCGCCCGAGTACGGCAAGCAGACTTTCCTCGAGCGCTTCGGCCGCGAGGTGGAGCGCGTGAGGGCGAGGCACCCGGCGGCGCTGTATATCGGCCTGGCCGACGGCGCGCCGGACAACTGGAAGTTTTTGACGCCGCGCACGGACCGGCAGATGCTGGATTTCTATCACGCGCGGGAATACGTGGGGAAGGCGGCGGAGGCGATTCACGGTCATGGCGCGCGCCGCCGGGAGTGGGAGGCGGACTGGAGTCACCGGCTGAAGCACACGAGGGGCGCAGCCGGACGCTTGCTGGAGGAGATGAAGGCGAGCTTGCCAAGCGTGCGCGCCCAGGCTTGCCGCGAGGAACTCGGCAAGGCGATCACCTACTTCGGCAATCACCGCTCGAAGATGCAATACTGGCGGCACACGGCGGAGCGCCTTCCCATCGGCAGCGGAGTGACGGAGGCGGCGTGCAAGACGCTGATCAAGCAACGCCTGGCATGCTCCGGGATGCGGTGGAAGGAAGCGGGCGCGAGCGCGGTGATCGCGCTCAGGTCGCTGGAGATGACCGAGGGCCGTTGGGACCAGTTCTGGCAACACGTGGCCCGCCACGGGGTCAATTGAGGTTATCATATTGAGGGAGCACCCTTGCTGATGCCACCTGCCTCGTGGATGGTTGTACCATCGTCAACGGTAAAGGGCTGAGAAAAAACGGCAACGGCGGTGGTATGCTTGGCGGAATGGCGATGAACTGCATGTTCAGGGGCAACACGGCGGCAAGTAATGGTGGCGGTATATATTGGGGAACCGCCACAAACTGTACATTCACGGGCAACAGAGCGGAAACGGACGGCGGCGGTATGTTTGGCGGAACGGCCATGAATTGCACGTTCACAAACAATACGGCGGCACAATATGGTGGCGGGATGAGTAAGGGAACCGCCATGAACTGTACTTTTATAAATAACAGATCATGTGGTTTTGGTGGAGGTATCTATGAAACAACTGCGACAAACTGCATATTAACGGGTAATCTATCGTATTTAAACGGCGGCGGAATGTTTAACGGAATAGCTATGAACTGTACATTCACAGGCAACACATCGGAAACGGGCGGCGGTGGAATCTCTGGAGGAACCGCCACAAATTGCATACTCTGGGGTAACAGGCCAAGTGAACTTTTTGAGGATGATACGACCGTAACGTATTCGTTGTTGCCCACACCACATCCCGGTACAGGCAATGTTGTTGGAATGCCTCGTTTTGTAAATCCTTGGGCCGGTGATTTTCGGTTGCGGAGTGATTCGCCCTGCATAAGCGCTGGAACGCAGATCGGTGCTCCGGCCAGTGATATCCTCGGGCGAGTGCGGTCTGAGGTTTTGAACGTAGATATGGGCGCATATGAATATTATGCTGGGGACGATACAGATGCGGTGGATCCAGTGCCCCTATTGCGGGTGAACGCTTCGTCGACTGCTGTTGAACCCGACGGCTTGACCTGGGCTACTGCCTACCCCACACTGCAAGCCGCCGCTGACCATGATCGTGCAGGTTATGGCACCGAACTCTGGGTAGCCCAAGGTGTTTACACATCAGCCACAGGCAATGCCGTGGTGGATCTACCAATGGGCACGACTCTCTACGGTGGCTTTACAGGCACGGAAACTACCCGTGGGCAGCGCGATAGTGATAATGGCAAGACCATCATTCATGGACGGGGAGAATGGCGCTGTATTATCGCTGATGCCACCTGTCTTGTGGACGGATGTACTATAACTTGTGGCAAAGCCGACTATAATAACAGTTACGGAAACGAGGACGGCGGCGGTATGTATGGTGGAACAGCGGTAAACTGTACGTTCACGGGCAACTCGGCGGATTTAAGTGGTGGCGGTATCTGGGGCGATACTGCTACCAACTGCACATTCAAGGACAACACGGCATTACACGGCGGGGGAATGTATGGCGTAAGGGCTACAAATTGTTCGTTCGCGAATAATACGGCGAACTACGGCGGAGGGATGTGCGGTGGAACGGTTATTAACTGCATTTTCACGGATAACTCGGCAACGATCAGTGGTGGTGGTATGTATTATGGAATAGCCATAAGCTGCTTGTTCATAAGAAATATGTCAGATAGCACTGGCGGTGGAACGTGCTTCGTAAAAGCTACCAACTGCACTTTCACCGGAAATAAGGCATCTAGCTACGGCGGTGGGATGCGTTACAAAACAGCAACGAACTGCATTTTCTGGGGTAACTCGCCACAAGAATTATATGATAGCAAAGCCACCTATTCGTGTGTGCAAGGTGGTTATACTGGCGAAGGGAACACTGCCGAAGATCCTCAGTTTGTTGATGTAGCAAATGGCGACCTTCGACTGCTGCCCACGTCGCCGTGTGTAGACGCCGGAACCGACAATGACGCTCCCGACACGGATATCACGGGCGTAGTGCGTCCGCAAGGAGCTGGTTACGATATGGGCGCGTATGAATACGACTCGGCTACCGCGGACTCGGACGGCGACGGCATCGTGGACAGCGTCGAAGGCGAAGGCGATCCGGATGGCGATACGATACCCAATTACTTCGACCTGGACAGTGATGATGACGGAATCCCGGACGCCGTGGAACGGGCCAGGAACAGCGACCCATATGATCCTACCAGTATTCCGCCATTGGCAATAACATGGTGGCCTTTGGCTATGTTGTTGCTGTCCGGGATAGGTGTTTGTATGCTCCGGCGATGCGGGCTGCAACGCAAATAAGCTGAATGGCCACACTACTATTGATTCGGGAAATGGGCCGTCACGCACGGCCCATTTTTTATGCGGTCAAACCTGCGTTTCGGTTTCCATGTCCTTCAAAATGAGCGCGGAACTCGAACATAGGCAACCGCCATCTTTATTGTTTTCGCTTCACACCGGGGCCCGGTTCCGTTTTGCTATCGAGCATATTCCTGGTCTCGGGCCCGATCTCGCGCCAAGCAGATGGGGCTCGGCCCGCCAGCTTTTTAAAGAGTTTTGAGAAATAGTAAGCGTCTTCGAAGCCTAGAGCATGGGCCACCTGGCTGACGGTCTGATCGCCTCGAGCCAGCAACGCCTTGGCTTGGTGAATACGCACTTGATTATAATACTGTTTGGGTGGAAGGCCAGTAGTGTCCTTAAAAACTCTGGAAAAATGGCGCTCGCTCATATGCGATAGATTCGCCAATTCATCAATACTCAGTGGTTCATTGCAATGCTCCTCGATATAATCTTTTGCATTCTGGATGGCTGGGCAGATCTGGGATGAAGGTGCATTTCCCGCCGCGCACAGCTCATGTGCGCGTATGATGAGTTGCATGACATTTACAGCCAGCGTTCCCTCGAAATGCGTCGGGCGATCATCTGCTAGCTCGATTATTTTCTTGAATGCATCGCACAAAGAAACGGTGATGCCTGGCCTTAATAACGGCTGGCCGGGTTTCAGGATTTGATGATTTGCCAGGTGCCGGATGATCGCGCCATCAAAGGTAATCCAGTATTCCTCCCAGCCGGTTTCTTTGTGCGGATGGTAAAGATGCCAAATATCGGGGAAGAGAAAAAACAGGTCTCCCGCCTGAACCGTGATCTCCGCACTCTGATGTGAGCGGAAAACGCCCTGGCCTTTCGTCAAATAGACCATGCCGTATTCGGGCAGTATCCGGCCTTTGCGCCAGGGGTATTGGGTTTCGTGATCACGAAAGTAATTGTGGTGAGGGGGGATCAGCCGCCTGCCCGTCGCACTGACTTGGATGCCCCAAGCTTTCGCGCGCGGGGTGCTCATGATCCGATGGTATTCATTGATGGCCGTTTTGTCCATCATTTTGTCTTTTCGGTCCATTTTCTTGCCTTTTATGGTGACGTATAATTCCATCGTTCAACAAGCATACTATCTTGAAACTGGAAAGGGGATCAAAGCCTAGTGCGTTTCAATTTTATGAATGCATTTTCTGCATATTAGCAATTCAGTAAGATATGTGTATAACTATACATATATGTAAAAATTATCTAAGAGGTTATTTGAATGATATTTAAAGAATGCATGAATCATCGTGAACGAGTAATAGCGGCGCTAAATCATGAGCAGCCCGACCGGTGCCCGATGCAAATCAGTTTCACGCCGGAATTTGCCGCCCGGCTGCGAACCGTCATGGGCGTAACTAATGATAATGGACATAATCCACACGGTAGCGGCAACAGCTACTGCCTTGAGCGAGCGCTGGGGCAGGATCTGTTGCTGACCTCGGTGGGGTGGGCCAATTGTTATTATCAAAGCCGCGAGCCATACACCGACGAATGGGGCGTCGAGTGGCGTCCGGCGCGCTATCAGACCCCATTTGGAACAGGCTATTACACCGAGGTGTACCGTCATCCGATCTCCACGGCTGAGGATCTGGCGCGATATCGGGTGCCCGATCCCAATCGGGCCGAGCTTTACCTGGAAGCTGGGCGTATGATCCGGCAATACCGGGCCGATTACTGGATCGTGGGAGTCACGGTTACTACGATCTGGGAGACTGCAATGGCCTTGCGTGGCATGGAACGGCTGCTGATGGATGTTCTGGCTGAGCCGGATTTTGCCGACGCCTTGCTCGATATTCCATTCCGGTATCATCTGGCCGCCGCCAGCAGGCTGGTCCGCATGGGTGTAGACATGATATGGATGGGCGACGATGTCGGTTCGCAAAAAGGGATGATCCTGTCGCCGGAGCTATGGCGGCGATTCCTCAAGCCGCGCATGGCCGAGTTCATCGCCACCCTCAAAGGGATCAATTCGGCCATCAAGGTGGCCTATCATTCCGATGGAGATATCTACCCAATCATTCCCGAATTGATTGAAATTGGTTTGGATGTGCTCAATCCCGTGCAGCCCGCTTGCATGGACCCGGCGCGGCTGAAACGGGAATTTGGCGGCAGGCTCTGTTTTTGGGGATCAATCGACGAACAACACACCCTGCCTTTCGGCACGCCTGCACAGGTGGCTGCGGAAGTTCACGAGCGGTTGCGCACGGTGGGGCGGGGCGGCGGCTTGATTCTTGGCCCCACGCATCACGTGCAACTAGACACGCCGATTGAGAATTTTAACGCCATGATCGAGGCCATCACGGGAAACCATGCCAAAGAGTGGTGTGGTAAGCATGAAATAAAACCGCCATGTGAGGGCATCATGGGCATGAAATAAACTGTCCACAATGTGTTGAGTGTGGAATGTCGCATTGCCATAAAAATTTCTTGCACCGTTGGGGAGGAGAAAGCGCACATGAATCATTTTGAAAAATTCGCGAACTGGGCCAGGAGTGTTTCCGTTCTATTGGTTTTTTTGGTCTTGATGTCTGCGGTAGCGCTGAAGAGTTCTGCAACGCCCGTGGGTGGCGTAGCTGTTCGCCAGAATACAGACAAGGCTTGCATTGAAAATGGGATTGTACGGGTCGAATATGATCTGGCCAAAGGGTCTTATGCGATCTATGACGGTGAATCGGCCCAGGCAGTCATTGAAGAGGCCTTCTCGTTGATCGACGAACAGAGTTCAATGGATCCCGGCCAGACGCGCACGTGGACCAGCCGCGCCGTGAAAGATCCGCTCGGCCAGGGCAAGGCGCTGGCCATCACTTGTTCCGCACCGGACAGGCCCACTCAGATTCTGGAAATCACACTCTATCGCGGGCAGGGCTTTCTGGCCCTCAATTGCGGTCTGGTGAATACGATGCCCCAGCCCCTTCAAATCAAGATGCTGCGTCCGCTTGTTGGCAAGGCGTTCCGGGGGGCCGGCCTGACACGTAACTTTTCCCTGCTCGATGGCAATAGCGGCGGTGACCCCACCCAAGTGAGCCATGATGATGTACTGTCCAGTAAAAATAATCTGCTGGCCACCTTTGGGCCCGAAGGCGCCAATCATTCATTGGTGATCGGCGGTCTTACCTATCATGAGTTCGAAAAGTTCGTGATCATCCGGCGGCAAGCTGGCTCGCTGGCATGTGAAATCACGAGCAAGGATCCCGTGGGCAAGCGGGTGGATGCGGGCGTCCGCTATTTGCCCGATGACCGTTATTATGTGGACTTTACAACGCGCAATCCGTTCCAGGCCCTTGAACGCTACGCCTTGGCGGTGCGCGCGGCGCAACAGGCTAATCCGGCCATTTATGATTTTCCCACGCTCTGCCTCTGGTACTCGGCGCATCCCACTTTTGGGAACGGCCGTCGCAACAATACTTCAGCCGGAGCCGTTTGGGAGTTGGACGAAGCGATTCGGCGCGGTTTCCTCAAATACTCCCGCTTAGGAATCCGGCTGGTTCCCGACAACTACGACGAGAACAATCAGCAGGGATGGTGGGATGATGCACACTGGCAAAAAATCGCCAACTCCGACCACAATCTACCGTGTTATTGCCCGCCCTATGAAACCTCCGAGAAATGGGGCCAGGCCGTGACGGAACGGGGCGGCGTTCCCTTGATGTATGTTCAAACCTCCAGGCGCTCCGACGATTATTGCGCCCAGTATCCCGGCCATATGCTTTTCAATAATGACTCCACCCATATCCGGCCGGTTCCGTGTTGGTGGGATGAACGGCTCAATCGGCCTTCTTTATGGGGCTATGATTTCACTGATCCCGATTTTCTCAAGCACATGGAGGATGTGTACGCCAACATGAAGCGGGGAGGTATCAAGGGGCTGATGTTCGATTATCCTGATACGGGCTGGGCCAGCGAAGGAGGCTTTGAAGACCCATACGCCACCACCGCGGCGGCGTATCGTAGAATATTCGAGTTACCTTATCGTGGCCTGGGCCAGCCCAACTGGGTGCATGAGCGCAACATCGGAGTCGGGTCTGATATCACGGCCGGACTGGTGGCCTCCCAACGCACGATGGGCGATAACGACCGCATCAACCCGGCCATAGCCTCTGTTCCGGGATTACGCTGGTACAAGAACCGCGTATTGTTCAGTTATGACATGGATGCAAAGAATCCCGATCATGCTTTTCCGAATAACCGCGACGGCGTGCGTGCGATGTTTACGATGTGCTACGTGGCGGGCGGCCGCCTGCTACTGGGCCGCAGTTTTGAAAAAATGACCGACGATAATCTGTATGACCTTACGCGCACGGTTCCCTACCATGCAACGCCTCAATCGGCCCGGCCAGTCGATGCTTTCACTGGAGCGCCGTATCCACAGGTGTATGATTTCGCAGTCGATCCCTCATGGCATTTGTTGACGTTCTACAATACCACGCTGGAGGGCGCTACGTGGTCCTCCGACTGGATGTCATTGCTGAATCAAGAAAAAGCGGCGGGCCGGCTTGTTCCAGCGGAGATAGGCGCAGATTTGTCCCGCGATCCCGCCTTCGGCGGCCTGGGGCTCGACCCTCAAAAGTCCTATTATGTTTATGATTTCTGGAATGAACGCTTTGTAGGGCAGATAGCTGGCTCGGCGCGCTTGCAGGAAGAGCTTCGCCCCGGCGAAGCGAGGATGTATTCCATTCATGAAGTGCAACCCCATCCCCAGTTCATTTCCACAAATCGCCACATCATGCAGGGCTATCTAGATATGGAGAGCTGTCGCTGGCACGGGCTGAGGCGCATCCTGGCCGGACGCTCCAAAGTCATCGGCGGCGAAACCTACAAGGTCATCGTCGCCACCAACGGACGCACGCCGATTGCCTGTAAGGCCAAAGGCGCAACGGCACGGATCGAAGCATATGATGCGTCGAGCGGCCTAGCGGCCCTGGCTATAGACCGCCCTGACAATGCAACGGTCGAGTGGACAATGCAATTTAAATAGTCGAGAATGGGCACCGCTGTCCCGACGTTCGTTAAGTGGACCTGGCATGGGCGTTGCCCATAACCCAATGGAACGGCATAACAGTGTTTATCCACGTTTACCTTTGCATTCTTCTTGGCGGCTTTGCGTGAGTATGAATTGGTTGGGCGTACGGGTGGTAGTATCATGTTCAATCTTCAATAGTATATTTCACGCAAAGCCACGAAGCCGCAAAGAATACAAGGTTCAATGCGCGGCATAACCGCAATCAACAAGCTGGATTTTGAGGCCGCTTTATACCGGGGCGCGGATATTGGCCATCGGCCAATAAAACGCCATGAATCTGGCGATTTTAGCACTCGCCGAAAAATTGTAAAAAAAAGTTACTTGCGTCTGTAGGCGAAAAACTTCTTATTTTTTCTTGTAGAAGCTGGAGTGTAGGGTACTGATTACAAAGGCCACGAAATCTGGATATATCCATCTCGGTTGATACTTGGAGCCGATTGAGGAGCGATAGAATGAATATTAATAAGCGAGTGGGAATGTTGTGTGCATTCATTTGGACGGGGTTGACACTCGCGGGCCATGGCGCGGTTGTGCCGGTCAGTGGCGGTGGCGAAGGCGTCTTGAGTGCGGCGATAGGCAACGCCGCACCAGGTGATATCATCGAGATTCAGGACAGCTTGGTCTATTCCGAAACGCATGCGATCCAGAGCCAGTGGAAAGCGGGAATGACATTGTGCGCCAAGACCGGCCAGATGCCCGTGATCAATATGGAGCAGAAAGAAGCTTGGGGTGGCCTGGCCCCGGCCGCCGATGGGGTCCAGATCGGCACAAACGAGGGCGGCCCGCTCATCATGCGGTCGAGGCAAGATGGCATCTATTGCATCACATCGAATACCATGCCCAATGGCGCGACACTCAGGATTGAGCATTGCGTATTCACCGGCGCGGATGCCAATGGCCAAAACCAGTGGAAAGGCGGCGGGCTGATTACCAATAATGCCACCAACAGCACGACCATCGTCGACAATTGTGACTTCTTCGATATCGCGAGTGGCAGTAATAATCCCTTCGCGGTATACAGTTGCCCGGCAGCCAACACCGGCGCCACGCTTAACATAAAAAACTGCCGGTTTGGCGCGTCAATCGAGGGTGGCGCTTGCCAGTATATCTACAATCCGAATGCCGGTTGTACGGTGAATGTAGATGGAACTACATTTAAATATGGCGGACGGCACATCACCATCAGCGCCGGAACGGTCAATGCCACCCACTCGACCTTCGAAAAGGCTGGCGAATGGTCGATCTTTATCCATCCCAATTCACCAACGGTCAATTTGAGTTATTGCGCTTTTTGGAATTGCTGTTCGTCTTCGTTTATCTATTTGACGGAAGAACCATCAGCCGCTCCAATTCTTAATGTAGACCATTGTGATTTCGCGGGAGATATTGGACTCCAGCCTGGAGCCAAGCTATGGTCGGATGGCAACAGCCGCGCATGTACCCAGGTGACGAACTGTATGGTAAATGAGATTGCCTTGCTTTCCATGGGCGCGGCCCAGGCCGATACAGTGAACCGGAATTCGAATGTGTATGATTTTGAAGTCGATCCAACTTGGCATATGGTCACTTTGTATAATTCCCCGCCAACAGGGGGCGTTTGGCCAGGCGATGGGATGATGATTCCTGGTAAAGAGCGCTTCTCGGGCCTCCCGCTTCCGGCACTGGTCAGTGTTCATTTGTCTGGCGATGCCGCAATTGGCGGACTCCGGCTGAATCCTCTTAAGGCATATTATGTTTACGATATCAGCAGCGAGTGTTTGGTGGGGCGCATGAACGGTTCGGCATGTTTACAGGAAGTGCTACAGCCTGGCGAGATTCGGTTGTTTTCCATTCGTGAAGCTCAAGACCATCCACAATTCCTGTCCTTAAAACACGCCATCAACCAGAGGGGTGCTCCCTCAATATGATAACCTCAATTGACCCCGTGGCGGGCCACGTGTTGCCAGAACTGGTCCCAACGGCCCTCGGTCATCTCCAGCGACCTGAGCGCGATCACCGCGCTCGCGCCCGCTTCCTTCCACCGCATCCCGGAGCATGCCAGGCGTTGCTTGATCAGCGTCTTGCACGCCGCCTCCGTCACTCCGCTGCCGATGGGAAGGCGCTCCGCCGTGTGCCGCCAGTATTGCATCTTCGAGCGGTGATTGCCGAAGTAGGTGATCGCCTTGCCGAGTTCCTCGCGGCAAGCCTGGGCGCGCACGCTTGGCAAGCTCGCCTTCATCTCCTCCAGCAAGCGTCCGGCTGCGCCCCTCGTGTGCTTCAGCCGGTGACTCCAGTCCGCCTCCCACTCCCGGCGGCGCGCGCCATGACCGTGAATCGCCTCCGCCGCCTTCCCCACGTATTCCCGCGCGTGATAGAAATCCAGCATCTGCCGGTCCGTGCGCGGCGTCAAAAACTTCCAGTTGTCCGGCGCGCCGTCGGCCAGGCCGATATACAGCGCCGCCGGGTGCCTCGCCCTCACGCGCTCCACCTCGCGGCCGAAGCGCTCGAGGAAAGTCTGCTTGCCGTACTCGGGCGATGCGCCCGCGTAGATCGTGTGCAGCCGCTCCCCGTCCTTGTCGTACAGGCTGATGGACCCGCACATCGCCTGACGCCAGCCGTCCTCCCTGAGCAGCATGCAGGTGCCGTCCAGGCCCACGGCCACCGACGCGACCGGCCTGTCCAATTCCGGCAGCTCGTACTCCCACGTCTCCTCCCTGGCCTGCGCCAGGGCGCCCACAAAATCGCCGATCTTCTTCACATAGTCGCGCGAGATTGCGCGGCCTGTCGACTCGAGCAGGTCGCGGCGCATGACATCGGCGCCCATGCGGGAGTATTTTCCGCTGACGATCCGGGCGTAGCGCGGCGTGGCGTTCATGACCATTCGCGCGTCCCGCTCCAGCGGGCAGAAGGTGCGCCCGCCCGTGGCGGTGTTCTGGTAGACGTGCCGCTCGACGCGGACCGGGCCGTGGGGCGTCTCGTAGGTCTGGCCGAAGCGCCCCTTGGTTTTGAAGGTGGTGGCGCCGACGCGGATGGGCGAGCCGTCTGTGTCGAAACGGGCCAGGGCCTCGGCCATGACTGCGCGCCCCACCCCGTTCAGGGCCTCCTGGACCGCCTCCTCCATATCGAGCATCGAACCACGCAGCCTCAGCGAGAAACTCACCTCGAACGTGTCGCCGTCGCGCCTTGTCACCATCGCTGCCATCGGTCTTCCTCCGTTAAGGGTCCGGCATACTTATCGACCCGACACGAGGATTTCTTTAGCATTCTGCGGGAACACCCAACCAGAGTATGCAAGGTGATGAAAACTGCCGCTGGCACGGTTTGACACGCACCTTGGCTGGCCAGTCTCAGGTAATAGGCGGCCAGCCCAGCAAAATCACCATTGCGACTAACGGCCATATGCCATTACGCTGTAAGGCCCATGGAGCTAGGGCTGCAATTGAGCGAAACGACAATCCCTCTTGCGGCCTTACGACGCTGGTCATTGACAGTCCCGCCACAGGGAAGATCAAGTGGCAAATGAAGTTTGAATAGAGGGATGAATCCGGGCTATGCATTCCAGATGCATTCTCGTGGGCGTCTGATGTAGACTCTGGCATTCACGGAACGCCAATCGCTAGGAAAGCATATGGATATGGAGAAGCATCCCATGAAAACAAGTACAGCTTCCATGTTGTTAGCGGCCATTCTGCTGGCGGGAGCCGCGTGGGCGGAGAAGCCCAATGGCCTGGTCATCTTGCATACCGACTACGGTGCGGACAGCGTATATGTCGGCGAGATCAAAGGCGCGATCTACGAGAAGAGTTTGCAGGTGCGGGTGGATTCCATCACGAACAGCATTCCTCCGTTTGATGTGCTGACGGGGTCGTTCATGCTTGCCGAGGCTTCGAAGCTGTACCCGAAAGGCACGGTGTTTTGTTGTATCGTGGACCCGGGAGTGGGCTCAGCGCGGCGGCCTATTGCGCTCGAAACGGACGCGGGTTATTTTTATGTGGGGCCGGACAATGGCTTGCTGACCATTGTGGCTCAACAGCAAGGCGTCAAGGAAGTGCGGGAATGCACGAACCATGCGTACTGGCGGGAAGGGGGCATTTCTTCCACGTTTCATGGGCGTGATATTTTCGGCCCCATTTCGGCCAGCCTGGCCAGTGGCCGCTCGTATGAGGATGTAGGCCCGATCATAACGGATATGATCAAGCTTGATATACCCCGTTGCACCATAAAGGATGGGGCCATTACGGGAGCCATCTACCGGGTGGATGATTATGGCAACATGGTCTCGAATATCACCGAAGAGGACATGGCGCAAGCGGGTCTGAAGCGGGATGGGCTGCTTGATGTCACGATTGGCAAGGCCCATTTCACCGCGCCATACAAAAACACGTACAGTGATGTCGAAAAAAGCGGCAAACTAGCGATGGTGCAAAGCTCGGGCCATATCGAGTTTGCCGTTAATCTGGGTGATCTCGTCAAGGAAATCGGTGAGGGCGTGGAAGCGCCGGTCACACTGAAGAAGGCCGAAGGCAAGTGAGGCCAGCCAGTGCGCGCGGCATGCTGCGTGAGATATATCAGCGGCTCGAAGCCCATTTCGGCCCTACCCATTGGTGGCCGGGCGACACGCCGTTTGAGATCGCCGTTGGGGCTATTCTCACGCAGAATACGGCCTGGGGCAATGTCGAGTGCGCCATCGAGAATCTGAAGCAGGCGGACATGCTGTCGCCTGGGGCGATTCTGGAATGCTTGGAGGAAGAGCTGCACGGATATCTGCGGCCTTCGGGCTTCTTCCGGGTCAAGAGCGTTCGGCTGCGCGCCTTCTGCCAATATCTAGTGGAACGTTACGGTGGCTCGATGGCGCGCATGGCCGAAGAACCTCTTGAATCTTTACGGTCCGAATTGCTCCACGTGCCTGGCATTGGCCCGGAAACGGCGGATGATATCTTGTTATACACCTGCGAAAAGCCGGTCTTCGTGGTGGACGCTTACACCCGGCGGATTCTGAGCCGGCATGGGCTATGCGAACAGGCCATCGGATATGAAGAGCTGCGCGCGCTTTTTGAACATGCACTGGAAACGGATCTGCATGTATACAAGGAGTATCACGGCCTGATTGTCTACACGGGCAAGGAATTCTGCCGCCGCGCGCCCAAATGCGCATGCTGCCCGCTTGAACCGCTGCTCAAAAAAAGCGGAAAATAGGCCTCGGGACGTAATGCAAATGGTCCTGTAATTTATTTGTGCTTTTGATACAGTAAGTGGGGCGCGGATAATATAAACAGGAATGTAACCGATGGAAAAAATCATTCTCCCGTGTGTAGTGATGTTATCCGTATGGGGAGCTGCTTCTGCACAGAACCGGCTGGGAACGGAAACTGAAGAACAAAAAAAGGAACGCATGGCGTGGTGGACCCAGGATCGCTTTGGGATGTTCATTCATTGGGGCATCTATGCCTTGCCTGCTCGTCATGAATGGGTGAAGCACAATGAGCGAATGACCAATGAAGAGTATCAAAAATATTTTGAGCATTTTGATCCAGACCTCTACAATCCGAAAGAATGGGCAAAAAAAGCAAAGCAGGCCGGAATGAAATATGCCGTTATCACGGCCAAGCATCATGATGGCTTCTGCCTTTTTGATTCAAAGTATACCGATTATAAGGCCACCAACACACCTGCTGGCAGAGACCTGATCAAAGAATATGTAGATGCTTTTAGGGCGGAAGGGCTGGGCGTCGGGTTTTACTATTCGCTGATCGACTGGCACCATCCTGACTTCACGATCGACCAAATTCATCCTCAACGGCCCGGTGATCCCAAGGAATATGAAAACCTAAACAAGGGCCGTGACATGAATAAATACCGGGAATACCTTCATAACCAGGTGCGTGAGCTTCTGGCCAATTACGGGAAGATCGATATCATCTGGCTCGATTTCTCGTATCCGGGCGAATATGGCAAAGGCGAAAAAGACTGGGACTCCAAGAATTTACTGGCAATGGTCCGGGAATTACAGCCGGGCATCATAGTGAACGACCGGCTAAACCTAAGCGATTATGAGGGTGGCTGGGACTTTATTACACCGGAGCAATATAAAGTGGCCAAATGGCCTGAGATTAACGGGAAGCAAGTTCCCTGGGAGACCTGCCAGACATTCAGCGGTTCATGGGGATACCACCGGGACGAGAACACGTGGAAAAATACGCAGCAACTTTTGGTTCTTTTGATAGAAACAGTGAGCAAAGGCGGAAATATTTTGCTGAATGTGGGCCCTACGGCAAGGGGTGAATTCGATTGGCGGGCCGATCAGGCGCTTGAATCTATAGGGAAGTGGATGGCGCATAACAGCAGGTCCATTTATGGTTGCACCCAAGCTCCGGCGGCATTTGAAGCTCCTGAGCATAGCCTATTGACTTACAATCCCAAAACAAACCGCTTGTACATTCATTTGATTGATTATCCGCTTCAAAATTTAAGACTGCCCAATTACAAGGGCAAAATCAATTATGCACAATTCCTGCACGACGGATCTGAGATCAAGATCATTGAACAGTCTGAAAACGAACCAAAAGAAGCTAAAAATGATCTTAATCTGAGCCTGCCTGTTATCAAGCCGAATACGGAAATTCCAGTGATTGAGTTGTTTTTAAATGAATAGCTCCATATGAGGATCCAAAGCTAATGTAGCGTTTGGACTGGCTTTATTTGCGCATATGCACTACCAGGGCCGCTATGGCGCAGCATAGGTAGATCGCGAAAAAAGCCCAAGCGGCGGCGGGCACGGAGGGGAACAAGCCGCGCATCTGTATGGATAATGCGACGCCTAGGTCGTTGAAGCAAAAGATATAGCCGACTACCGCAGTGCGTTCCGCGTGGCCCGCGCGGTCGCCTATCCAGCCAAACACGGATAAGGGCACGATAGATAGTTGAAAGCCCAGGCAAGCCAGGGCGGCCATGATAACCAGGGGATGAAGGCTGAGGGCAAGGAGCAGCATGCCCGCCGCTCCCACGGTGAAGCCCGCGATCATAACCGGCCACCGTCCTGCCCGGTCGCAATAGCGCCCGCCGCCGAAATTCGCCACAATACCCGCAATCCAGAATGCGGGCATAGTCCATTCAAGCCAGAATTTGCCGTTCACCGCTTCGATATGGCCTTTGATTCCATTCAACACGATGCCATACGCCATGGCGGAGCAGAGAAATAGCAGGCCGACGAGAAGGGGGTCTCCCTCGCGCATCAGGGCGATAAAACGGCGAGGATGGGGTTTGGCCACCTCGATGACGCGCCGGGGCGATAACAGCATGAATATGATGCCCGCCGCACCCAGCAACGCGGCCGCATACAGAAGGATTTCATATCCCCGGCGGGCATAAATAAAGGACAGCAGATAAGCCCCGAGGAAATTCGCGATAACGACGGTCCCGCGCACATAGCCCGTGCTGGCGCTATACCGCTCCGGTGCGGAGGTATTCATCACCTGGACGAGTGAGCTGTTCCACAATAACATCGCTCCCAATCCCCAGAAGCAGCTTCCCGCCAGCAGCCACGGCAAGGACGGCGCATACCGCACCAGCAGTGGAAACAGGGCATACGCGGCTGCGCCTATGATTTTAGCGCGATGGACGCCTAGGAAACGGATGACGTAATCGCTGAAAAAACGGAAGAAAAGAAACGAGAAATATACCGTGGCGAGCACGAGCGAGGCTTGCTCCCGAGGAATGCTTTTCGCCTCCGCAACATAGTCGATGATAAAGGGCTGGCTTGCGCCCGTGCCGATGAAGGCGAAGAAAAACGCGGCGGAGATAAGCGCTACGTCGCGCGTATTCTTTTGTTTGGCGGGAGCATTCATGTATCCGACCCCATGAGGCCGAACATGGCGTGGTTTTCGCTTCGGCCATTGGGAAACACCGTGGCGAACTGGAACGCGCTTTCAGCGCCCAGCTTGATCAGTTTGCAGCCTTTGGGCAGTTCCTCGCCGCCATACCCACCATGGCCCGTGGCGCGGCCATACGCGAACACGATGCCGCCATCCTCGAACCAAAAATCATTGCGGTGGCTATGGCCCACGAAACAGGCGCGCACGCTGCCCGCGCGCTGGATGCCCTCGATGCGCGTCCCATCGTCTCCCCAATAAGCCACGTCTTCCGGCCCGGGGCCATGGATGCGCCCTTCGGCGCGTGCGGTTTCGTATTGTAGCAGGGGGATGTGGAAAAAGACGATTGCTGGAACTGTGCGGCCGCGCGCCGTGCGCAGCCGCTGGGCTTCTTCCGCGAGCCAGGCCACATCCTCGGGGAGCAGGCATATTGTGTGTGAATTGAGGAAAAAGAGATCCCACAAGCATTCGCTGGCCTGGGGCGAAACGATTTCCACGCGATAATTACCCTGGCCGTCGCCTTCGGGAACCACGGCGTTGGGTGCGGCGGCGATTTGCCGCTGGGCTGCGGGAGTGTCAACGCCCCAGTCATGATTGCCCCAGGCGAAACCCCATGGAATGCCCAGCGCACCGATACGCTCGATATCCCGGGCCATCCATGATGGCGCTTCTGTTGGGCGCGCATCGCCGCACCAGATATCGCCCGTCACAGCCAGGAAATCCGGCTGGAACTGTGCGCACATGGCGTGAATATCGTTCCAGGTCTTCGTGTTCGCTTCTTCGCTTTGATCCGTATGAAGGTCCGTAATCTGAAGAATATGGAATGTATCATCATCCCGCGTATAGATGCGGGCGTAGCCAGGCTTCATGGTATTTTCTCCAAAGCGGTTCATGTTATTCACCGTAAGGCTTCTTGTTTCGCCGCGATGCAATACCATGAATGCCTGCCAGCAAACAAGCAAAACTTGCAGCACTCAAGCTGGCTGATGCGGGGGAAGCTCAAACCTTGAACGGTGGGGCAAGCTCTACCCAACAGTGGCAGACAACGGAAGACGCTTTTGAGGAGAATGAAACATTAGATACTGGCGGCGGTTCCCTGCACTTCTCCTATTTCGATGGACAACAGCACTTCGGCCCATTTTTCCGCCCATTCCCGAAGCCCCTGGTTTTCGAGAGGCGTGGGGATGCGCGAATCGGTGTGCTGAACAAGCCGTTCAGCCAAACTGCTATAAATGCGCGCTTGTTCGGACGCCGGAGCAGCTTCAATGACTGTTTTACCTTGCAATTCGCTTTGGGTCACGGTCACGGAGCGGGGCACATATTCGATGACTTTTGTGCTTGTCTGCAATACGAAGTCATCAATAATGTCCCGTGCATACGGCTTGTTGATCGAGTTGGCGATGACACCACCCAAGAGTGCGCCGCCAGCATGCGAGTATTTCCGAATGCCTTTAAACAGGTTATTCGCCGCATAGATGGCCATGAAGTCCGCGGAAGACACCGTGAATACATGCTCGGCGATGCCTTCCCGGATGGGCACGGCGAATCCGCCGCATACTACGTCTCCAAGGACATCATAAATCACGATATCGATATCGAGGTCCTCGAAGACATGGAGCTGTTTCATCAAATCCACTGCAGTGATGATGCCGCGCCCCGCGCAACCCACGCCGGGCGCTGGCCCGCCTGCTTCCACACAGTAAACGCCTCCGAAGCCTTGATAAACCACTTCCTCGGGACGGACATTTTCATGTTCGCGCAAAGAATCCAGAACGGTTGGGATATAATGCCCGCCGCGCAATGTATTGGTGGAATCACTCTTGGGATCGCAGCCGAACTGCATAACCCGGTAGCCCGCCACGGCTAGCGCCGCGCTGATATTCGATGTCGTCGTGGATTTTCCAATTCCGCCCTTGCCATAAATCGCCACTTGTTTAATCTTCTTCGACATTGCAACCCCTTTCCGCTAAGCGAATACTTTTTGCGTTATCAATTTTCTCAGTGCTGTTTCAATATATTCATACGTGATGTAATAGCGCATTCCTCGCGCCTGTAATTCCTGGGCGGCGCATGGGCCTATGCAGCTCGCCAGCACGGCCGTGCAGTCTGAAAGCGCATCAAGCACGTGATGGATTCTCCTGGCGGCGTTGGTTTCGCCACGATCACAAGAAGGCGATGTGTCGCGCGCTTCTATGAAGCGGTATTCACCTGCTCCGATTTCATATACTTGAAAACGCACCGCTGCGCCAAAGTGCTGTTCGACCAGCACATTGTCTATGCTCGTGATAGCAATCCGCACCGCCATAACGCTTCTCCTTAGGGCGGAGCGCCATTCTTTTCCGTATTAAGAAGCCTGGCGCTCCGCCATTCCGCGCTTATCTAGAATTTAAGTTTGGTCTCCGCATAGAGGTAATCTGAGTCGTCGCTTCCTGAACCGCCCGTAAAAGCCAGTCCATTATTGGAATTAAACGCGCCCGAGGCTAAGCCGTCGCCCACGAACAAGTGCGCCCAGCCCACCTCGAAAGACAGGTCTTCGGTGTACTGATAGTTGGCGATAACCTCGGCCTCCCAGCCCAAATCCGAAGGATTTTCCTTGGTCCACCACCCCAGGCCTGGAGCAATGGGAATCTGATAACCACCCAGATTGAAGGTTACAGGGGCTTCAAAGGGCTCGACCGTATTGAAGTAGCTGAGGAGCAGTTTTAAGGTCAGCGCTTCCGTGGGTTTCGCCACCACGCCTGATCTCAAGACATAGATGTTAGAGAGTTCCGTGAAATCTAGAAACTCACTGTAGCCCCAGTTCGAGAACAAGCGGTCAAAACTCACGCTCGCCTTGGGCTCCCGGAAGGGATTAAACTGATCCCAGAACGATGTCGAGCGGTTGTCTTCACCGCTGAAATAGGCGCCGCCCAAGAACAAGCGAGGCGACCACGCGGTGTCGAATGTGTAGCCCAACTCCAAATTCGCACCCAGCGCATCAAAAGAAGCATCGTCATCGCCATAGAAGCCCAACTTGAACAGGGAGCCTTCCTGGCTTGCATCTCCAAACTGATATGCGGCTTCCGCTTCATAATCAAACGCGCCGATCTTGCCACTTCCGCGGAGGCCGACCGTATGCAGATTGGTAACATTATAGTCATCTAGCCCAAGAAAGCCTTCAACGGTTTCCCCCACCCAGCTAAAATTGGTGTCATTGACACTGCGCGCATCGCGGCCCAAGATCCAGTACGCATCAAAGGCCTGGTTCTCAAGCCCGGTGTACGTGCCGTATACGCCGTAGAGGTCCACATCGCCGTCTTCTTCCGCAAGGCCGCCATCATAGCCTTTTGCCCAGAAGCCAACGATTTGCACAGGGTCTTGAGCGTATACCAGCGCTACCGCGTCAAACGAAAGCCCGGTGAAAATAGAACCAGTGTCATTCGTTCCGATAAGCCATCCGCTGCCAAGCAGCACTTCCTGCCGCCCGACTTTGAGCGTAAGGGGCAATCCGCCTAATTCGCGCGCCTCGATATAAGCTTGATATACCGAGACATCATCCGCCGCCGAGTTTTGGCGAAAATCCGCGCCCGTGATGTGGTTCGAGCGGAAATCCTCACCCCAGGTGTCATAACTGTCGAACTCGATGAGCCCTGTCACCTCACCTGTAAAATCGGCCTTGGCGCTTAGCCGGGTCCGCTGGTTCACATCGCGGGAGCTATTGCTGTCTTTGTCCCAGGAAAAGGCGCTCCAGATGCTTCCATCCGAGGAGCCTATGGCGCGCCCAGCAAGCCAATTGCCAGGCCACCGCAGGCGGGCTCCATCCGGACTGGCCAAATAATTGGTGTACCAATTCCCACGTATTTGGAGTTTGCCGCCTATCTCGACGTTCTGCAATTCGGCTATGGCGGGCAGCGGCAAAAGTCCGGCCAGCAGCGTTAGAAATAAGATTCGTTTCGTCATGGCACTTCCCTTTCGTTCTTGCTCTTCTGACCAAAATCCTGGCGGGCCAACCCCCCAATAGTCCCGCCCGCCAGGCCTGCTTTACTCGGGTGAACCCAGTTTCACCACGAGAGTGCGGGTATTGTGTGGGTACTGTTGTTGAACAAGCGTCACGGCGTCTTCGAGAGAGCGCAGCATATGCGGCTCGTTTTTTGCCTCGTTTTTTGGAAATCGCTTAAACAGCCGTTCCCATCGATAAATTGGAGGCCTATTGTCATAATTATGTGCATATGCCATTTTGATGATCCTCCTCGGGCTTATTCCGCCTGTTCGGCACACGCTGGATAATTCAAATGCCGCCCCCATCACTGAACCGTTCACGGATGGCCGCCACGTCATCTTGGATACGGATGATCACATTGGGTGCGAAGTAGCGCAGCACCATGAGCCATACGGCGCCAGACAGCAGCAGGCCGAAATACAGATAGGGGAGCCAATTTAGGGGAGCTGGAGGCACGGGGTAGAGGTTCCCGGCGATAGCCAGGACCAAAAGGCCCACGGCCAGCGCAGCCACCGCCACATGGTGCAGGCGTAGTTCGCCTCGGCGGCGCAAATAGACTGGAGCAGCCACCGAAACGATGACGTACGCCACCAGGAATCCCAATGTGCAAACAGTGCCCACCCATCCATAAATGTCGAACATGGCGACGCCGCGCAGGGCGAGGAACGCCGCGGGAAGGAACGCCAGCACGGTGGAAATGGTCACGGCGATGTGAGGCGTTTCATTCGTATCATGCGCGCCGCCCACGGAAGCATGGAAAATGCCGTGGCGGCCCATGAGGAAGAGAACGCGCGCACCGGCATTGATGCTGGCGAGCGTGCATGCGAACAGGCTCACCACCGCGCCTAGGTCCACGAGAAGGCCCAAGAAAGGCGCTCCTCCTCGTTCCGCGAGCACATGCAGCGGCGCGGAACTCGCACCTAGCGTCTCGCTAGAACCCGTGAAGCCAATGACCTCGGCATACGTCGCAATCACAAACAAGCTTCCGACGATTACCGCACTGAGGACAACGGCCCGGGGGATATTGCGCAGTGGATTGCGCGCTTCCGTGCCCAATGCTGTCGCGCTCTCGAATCCCACGAAGCTGAACATGGCGAGCACCAAGCCCAGGCGAAGGCTCGTGGGAGTCACGCCTTCCAGCGTGATTTGCGAAAGATCCAGGCGGAAGCCAAACCGCACGAGGGTGATGGCCACCAGCAACAGGATCAAGCTCACGGAGGACAGCTCGAGCACCAGCATGAGCCGTGCGGAAAGCTGGATGTCCTTATACGCCACCAGCCACGAAAGCGCCACGCTGAGCGCGATCAAAAGGACTGGCGGAAGCTCAAATCCCACCGTAGCTAGGAGAAACACATTGGCGTAATTGGCGAATCCGCTGGTGACGGCGGATGCGCATCCGATGTACGCGATCACCAGCGACCAACCCGCCAGAACGCCCCAGCTTGGGCCTAGCCCCGTGGCGATATAGGTGTACAACGAGCCAGGCGATGCGGAACGCCGGGCGAAATGGTTGATGTTCGACGCCACAAACAGCATGGCGACGGTGGCGATGAGGTAGGCAAGCCAGGTTCCATTGCCGGATAAGGCAAACACCAATGGAATGACTACCGTCGGCGTGGCCGTTGGCGCAATGTTTGCAATGGACTGCGCCAAGGTCTCGAGTGGCGAGAGGATTTGGTCCTTGAGGCCATATGACTCTGCTCGAATGGTTTCAGGTGCTACTGCGACGCCCATATTCTTTTCTCCTTGTTCCCGGTCCGCGCCATCGAATGAGCAGCGTCCGTATAGATTCCTTCGTTCGATTCGCCATTAAGCCCAGCGTTTGCATTCGACATCGTTCATACATGACTCGTCTCCTTGTAGGTTCAGTTTTGCCACTCCTTCATAACGCCGTGATTGCTTGCGCAATGAAGTCTTCCACCAGGGTCACGCAGCCGCGATACCCTGTGTAAGAACGGTTAAGCACGACCCGGTCCGTGACTGGGAATGTGGCGCTCAGATGCAGCACCCCCAGTTCCTGGGCAAGATCCTTATCGAGTGAACTGCCGATAATGTACGTCGGCTCCGTTTGGCGGATGTGTTCCCAGATCGTGGATTGCTCCGAGGTGAAGATCACTTCTGGAATAGGGCCGAATTCCAAAGAGCCGAGTGCCGCGGCCAGCCGCTCCCGCACCGGCTCCGGCGGATCGTCCGTGATCGCCACGGCGGCTAAAATCTGCCCGAAATCATTGGAAAGAAAGCGCGCCAGATTGAGCGCGGGCCCGCTTTCTCCAATAATGGCCACCCGGTGCTGGAATCCAAACCCCGTCACCGCCAGCGACGCCTTGGCGAATTGGTCATACACCGCCTGCGTTTCACGTTCGATTACGGCGTTCACTGCCTCCGTGGACAGGCCAAGCGCTTCCCCCACGGTGCGCAAGAAGGCGCTCGTTTCCGTGGGGCCCACCGGCATGCCGTCAAACCGAAGCGATGGAACTCTGTACGCTTTTTCATACTGCGCGGCAAGATCCGCGCCCAGCCAAGGATTTAGCACGATATTGAGCGCGGCGGCGGACGAATTCTTTATTTCCTCGACGCCTTGCCGGTTGGTATAAAACGTATGTACGTGCAAGCCGAGCGCTTCGAGCAGCCGGGCGATCTCCTGGAGGCCGCCCTCCCAGAAAATATCTTGCGCGGGTATGACGCCAAATAGATTCACCAGCTTGGGATCGCGAGGACGCCGCTCCACGACTTGGCGCAGCAGCCCCTTCCACACCAGTTCATAACCGAGCAGCGTATTACCTTTGAATCCGCCGGTTTCCGCATAAGCCACGTTGCGCCCTTCCCGCCGGTATTCCGCCACCACGGCCGCTACATCATCGCCGATGATCTCCGCCGTGCAACCGGTCAGCACGAGGTACAAATCGCCATCTATAAGCTCGATGGCGGAGCGGAGCAGCGCATGGAGCTTTTGTTCGCCGCCGAACACCACTTCGCGCTCCACTGTGTTCGTGCTGGGCACAGCCGAGCCGCCGATATACGCCGGTCCTTGGTAGCCTGCTACATAATTCTGTCCGTTATACACTTGGAGCCCGCATCCGGGGCCGCCATGCAGGATGGGCACCACCCGGTGCATGGCCGTGGCCGTCGCCAGTGCGCCGCCGAGCGCGCACGAATACCGGGGATTCTCGACCAAATGCTGTTCTGTGCTCATATGTTCTGGCCTCCTGGCGTTGTGATGTATTTAAAGGGGTCCGCGTTATACCAGGATGAGCGGTATGGCAGCGGATTGTACCGGGCCAGCTTCACATTGAAGCTCGAATTATCCATTGCTTGCGCCATCCGCCCGCCCGTGGCCAGAAGGCCGTTGTACCCCAAATAATTCATGCCATAGTCGTAGATCATCATTGTGGCGATGCCTTGGCGGGCCGCCCATACCGTCGTCATCTCATCCGCCATGTATAAGTCGGGTTTCAGCCGCTGGAGCAAATTCGCCTGCTCGAACGGCTGCACATTCGCCACATTCACTGCGAAATCGCCGCACGTTTGCGCCAGGCGCTGCATGCTCTGTTCAATTACTTCGTCGTAGTGGTAAATCGTGGCCCCCACGATCTCGAAGCCCAATTCTTTCGACATGGCCGCCATCGTGGTGGCGCGGGCCTGTCCCGCGCTGACAAACACCCGCTTACCCGCCAAGCGTTTCCTCAATTCTTCAAGACGCGGAGCGATACGCTCATGCTCCCGTGCAATCAAGGCTTCCGCCTCGGCTTCTTTTCCTAAAAGCGGCGCCAGTTCCAGAAGCCACCGATCCGTGCTCGCAATGCCCAATGGCATGACTTCCCGAATATGGGGCACGCCATACCGCTCCGAAAGTGCGCGTGCGAAATAATCGCCATAGGTTAAGCAAGCCGCAGCCGTCGCCGCCGCGCTTACCGTACGTTTTAAATCTTCAATGCCTGCGTAGCACGGTACGAAATTGGGACGCAGGCCCAATTGATGAAGCAATCGTTCCAATTCCAATTCATCCAGCCGCCCCACGGTCAGCGGTGTGATGATATTCACCAAATCCGGCTCCTTTTCCGGGCGCTCTTCCAGGAGGTAATGAATGATCCCGTGAAACGCCGCATCGAAGCCCGTCGCCCAGACCGATGTGCGAAATCCTTCGCATTGGCTGAGGACCAGCCGCGCCTGCACTTCTTCCTGAAGCTGATTCACGATATCCGCCATCGGATCACCAATGATTCCAGACACGCACGTCGTAAAGATGAAAATAGCTTCAGGGTGATAGCGCTGCTCGATGGCATGCACTGTGGCGCGCAGTTTCGCCTCGCCGCCATGAATGGTGTCGATTTCCGCCAAATTGGTCGAAAACCAGCGCGCGCTACGGATTTTTTCATGCCCGCGGGCCTCCTGGCCCAGCCTGCTGAAAATGTTCATGGTGGCGCCGCTGCTCACGCATCCCACCGGCCCATGTACCACCACGGCGGCGTTGCGCACCGTCAGCAGCGTGAACAAGCTGTACCATTCCTGGCATACGGTTGCTTGAGAAAAGCGCCTATCCAAGCGCTTCAGGCAACGGCATTTGCCGCCATTGGCCAGCCCGTGGCATCCGCCCCCATACGCCACCGTTGACTGTAAACGCGATTCCCTGGTTTCCACCGGCTTCACTAGCGGCATAATCACCATCTCCTCGATTCACCCATGTGAAAAGGTTTCCACTCGCTGCTCGTATAACTGCTCGGCGAAATCCACGCCTGCTCCTGGAATCCCGCATGCATCCGCCCTGCACTGTCGGCAATGCCGGAATACGGGCAAATACTGCTCCGCTACTTCCCGCGCCGCATTCACTGCATGGCAATCCGGCGCTTGCATATAAGCCATTTCATGTTCAGGGATGAGTGGAAGCACGTTAATCAGGCTCGCGCCCGCTTCCGCCATCGTCCGCGCCACCGCTCCGACATGGCCATCATTCACCTCTGGAATCAACACCATATTCGTTTTCACCACAAGGCCCCGGCCTGCCGCCAAACGAATTCCCTCGAGCTGCGCCGATATCAGCGTTTCCGCTCCTTCTACGCCCGTCTTCAGACGCCCTTGGTCCTCCACCCCGCCGCATATATGCTGCAAGATCTCCGGCTCGACGGCATTGACGGTCACCGACACCGTGCATACGCCTGCCGCCACTATCGCATCCACATGCTCCGCGAGCCGCAGGCCGTTCGTACTTAAGCACCCAATCAAATCTGGGTGGCGTTCATGCGCCATAGCAAGCGTGATAAGCGCATGCTCCGTCGCCAGCGATTCGCCCGGCCCCGCCACGCGCACCACTGAAATCGCCGGGCAAAGCCGCAACGCCCGTTCGAGCACCTTCATCGCCTGCTCCGGCGCCAGCACTTTCCGGCTTACCCCCGGCCTATGCTCCTCCGCATTGAAGGAGCGCCGGCAAAAACGGCACCGGATGTTGCACGAAGAGCTCACAGGCAGATGAATACGTCCAAGCCGCCCATGGGCCTCCGGGTTGTAGCACGGATGGCGCCGGACCAGATGTGCGAATGTGTGTTGTTGATCGATCGCCATACCGTAAACCCGATAAATATGATTTATTTACTTGTGATTACTAAACAATATCATACCTAGCGAGTAAAGTCAAGTATATAAATCGAAATACTTATTCTTTTCGGTCTGTATCCTTGTCTTCTTAAAGCTAAGTTCTAGTAAGTCTTTTAAGTACATATATTTACGGTTTTTTACTTGTTTGAATGAAATGGAAATAGGCGGCTATTTTTGAAACAGAAGGCGGCTGATTAGGAGGAGGAGGCTCTATGATATTGGAGGCGGAATAGAATCAGGTATCTTTTTGGCCATCTTGAGCAGGTTTTTCCTCAGCATATAGTTACGACTCGTTCGTTGTGTTTCAGGATTTCCGCGCCACGAGTATGCGGGACATAATGATTTTGGCTCATGCGATAAGTAAAATTAATCTAGATTTCTATTACACGAAAAGACGCTAAGGCTCAAAGGTTATTAGAAAAGGGTGCAGCTCTGTTATTACCGCTCCGTTCGCCTTGTCGAGGGATAGCCGCAACTTATTTGGAGCCGTTCTTGGGCGCGCGGATGAACCAAAATGCATGGTGGATTTGCCTCACCACCTAATAGCATTTGTTGTATAAAACCCCGTAATCTATCTTGCTGTCATTCCCGCGAAAGCGGGAATCCAGTGCAAATTCCCTGGATCCCCGCGTTCGCGGGGATGACAGGTAGGCGGTTTTACGTTATTTCTTCAATACGTACGCATGATATATTCTTCCAGGAGCGGTAATAACAGAGCTACACCCTTAGAAAACGGACGGCAGGGATATTTCCGTACATCCTATATCCGAATGGCAAAACGACAAGGCCCTTGCAGCCATATCGAGATGATTCATTCGAACTACTATTTGTCGAAATCTAGTTTCCTTGCATGGATTTTCTGCGTAAATCAATATACATCAACTCGTTAGAGACCAGACTTCCACCACGAAGAGCACGAAGTAAAACGATATCAATTCTAGATTTTAATCTGTGACATCTGTGTCATCTGCGGAAAATATTCGTGTTCTTCGTTTCTTCGTGGTGCAAAATCCGGATCTTTGGTTGCGGCTACGCTGCGCTAAGCCTCATCTTCGGCATGTGCGCACGGGCTTGAGCTGCTCTAGATCTGCCATTCGAGAGGCGGCATATCTTGCTTGAATGTTTTGGGCTTTTGATCCCGGTATTGCAATTCAGGATTTTTCACGGTCACTCGAGTATTGGGCGGAACGGATTGGGTCACGAAAACGTTGCTGCTAATGACCACGCCTTTACGTATGACAGTTTCCCCGCCAAGAATGGACGCGCCCGAATAGACGGTCACTTCATCTTCGAGCGCAGGATGCCGCTTCACGCCGCGCAACTTCTGGCCACCGCGTGTGGATAGCGCGCCCAGTGTGACTCCTTGATAAATTTTGACATGCTTGCCGATCTTGGTTGTCTCGCCGATGACAACGCCTGTGCCATGGTCAATGAAAAAGTATTCATCGATATCAGCGCCTGGATGGATATCAATGCCCGTGGCGCTGTGCGCATGCTCGGCCATGATACGGGGAATTAACGGCACTCCACGCAGGTAGAGTTCGTGGGCAAGCCGGTATACCGTAATGGCAAAGAGGCCAGGATAGGAGAATATGATCTCATCGGTGTCCCCGGCTGCTGGATCGCCGTCGAAAGCCGCTTGGACATCCGTCGCCAGCACCGCGCGCAATTGCGGAATCGTCTGAAGAAAATCATTCACGATACGCTCCGCCCTGGCTTCACTGTCGCTGGGCGATTCTCCCAAACGCGCGGCTTCATGAAGCAGCGCACTGCGCACTTGCGCGAGCAGGCGGTCATGGATATCAATCAGCAGATCGCCTACATGGTATTCTACGGTGCCTATTTCTAAATCTTGCTTGCCAAAGTAGCCCGGAAACAAAATCTGCCGCAGCAAATGGATGACCGTGACAATGTCGTCGTGATTGGGAAGTTTGCCCGCGCCAATGTGGCGTGTTTTTGGTTCGGCGTGGTAGCTAGCGACGATAGTATTCACCAGATTGGCGATTTCATCTTTCGGATTCGGATTCATAAAGCCCTCCTTCTAGAATCAGCCCTAGCGTTATACTTGACAAAGTCGACCTGCATACTTTAGAATAACCTTGAAGCGCGTATACTACACGATTCCACGCCCAAGTAAAAGCATTTCTTAATACGAAGGCGGGGCGGATGGAAATACGCGTACATGAAGGCGATAGATGCAAAGCGAAAAGGAAAGGGTATTAGCCAATGGTTTGCGCCGCACCGCTTCCTACGCAGTTCGCCGCCTCTGTTGGTCCAGTTCGGATTGGGCGGAGATTATACGAACTCATTGGACGCACGCCGTTATTGCGGCTCACGCGCCTGGCGGATGATTTGCCTGAAGAGGTGGCAGTGTATGCGAAAGCCGAGCACTTGAATCCCGGCGGGTCTGTGAAAGACCGGCCTGCCTGGTCCATGATCCAAGAAGGAATACGAGAGGGCCGGCTCCGGCCAGGCATGACTATTCTGGACGCCACCAGCGGCAATACCGGTATTGCTTATGCGATGCTCGGTGCGACTCTGGGCTACCAGGTCGTATTATGCCTTCCGAAGAATGCCAGTATAGAGCGCAAGCGTATTATGCGTGCATATGGAGCCCAGATCATTGAAACCGATCCGTTGCAGAGTTCTGACGGAGCACAGGTTCGGGCCGCCGAATTAGCCGTTAAAGAACCTGGAAAATACTTCTATCCAGATCAATATAACAATCCAGCAAATTGGCGGGCGCATTATGAGACGACGGCCCCGGAAATATGGGAACAGACGGAAGGGCGGGTGACGCATTTTGTTGCGGGTATGGGCACGTCCGGCACGTTCACCGGTACGGTCCGCAGGCTAAAAGAGCTTAATCCCCGCTTGCGCGCCATTCGCATGCAGCCAGACTCCCCTCTGCATGGTTTGGAGGGGATGAAGCATCTAGAAACAACGATTGTCCCTGGCATTTATGATGCTTCGTTGGGAGATGAGCAGGTGGAGGTCTCCACCGAAGATGCCCAGGAAACCGCCCGGCGCTTGGCGCGACGTGAAGGGCTGTTTGTCGGCGTCAGTTCAGGAGCCAATGTATTTGCCGCCATCCGGCTGGCCCGCACGCTGCCGCCTGGATCTGTCGTGGCCACCATACTCTGCGACAGCGGTTCCCGTTATGTGGGCGATTTCTTTTGGGAGGAGGGTTGAGCATGATTTTGATTCAAACCGAGCATCTCGATGCAATCCGGCGGCATGGCGAAGCGGAGTATCCCCATGAGTGTTGTGGGCTGCTTATCGGCCGTATTGATTCGCAACATGGAAAAAGCGTTGTGGAAATACATCCCATCGCCAATGCGCGCGATACAGGCTCCCGGCACAACCGATTCTTAATAGCGCCGAATGAGTTGCTGGCGGGAGAGAAACTTGCCCGCTCGAAAGCGCTTGATGTGGTCGGGTTTTATCACTCGCATCCCGATCATCCGGCGGAGCCGTCCCAGTTTGATTTGGACCATGCCTGGCCAACGTATTCGTACGTCATTGTCGCTATACGCCAAGGCCAAGCAGGCAGCCTGCTTTCTTGGGAAATGGAAGCAGATCGTTCTCGTTTCAACCCAGAGCCAATACGGAAAGGAGCATGAGCATATGCCCGTTTTAATTCAGATTCCCACGGCGTTGCGCCGTTTTACTGGCAATCAACCCGAGATAGCCGTGCATGCAAAAAACGTCGGCGAAGCGCTTGGCCAGCTCGTAGCGCAGCATACCGAACTGAATAAACACTTGTTCAATGATAAAGGGGAATTACGCAGTTTCGTCAATATCTATGTGAACGATGAGGACATCCGGTATCAGTCAGGATTGGAGACGCCAGTAGCTGATGGGGCTGCGATCATGGTGGTGCCGTCCATTGCTGGAGGCGTTGCCGAAGAAGCCCCGGAAATCGCGGAAGCGTCAAGTCATATGAAATTGCCGGAACTCTCTAACCAGGAGATCCTACGTTATAGCCGCCACCTAATCCTTCCAGAAGTCGGTGTCGAAGGGCAGCGTAAACTGAAAAATGCACGAGTGCTTATGATCGGCACGGGCGGCCTCGGCGCGCCCGTGGGATTATACCTAGCGGCGGCGGGTATTGGCCATCTGGGCATCGTAGATTTTGATGTGGTGGATGAATCCAATCTACAGCGCCAAGTGATCCACGGCACAAGAGATATCGGGCGCCCTAAAATTGCTTCAGCCGCCGATCGCATCTACGACATCAACCGGCACGTGCAAGTGGATGCATATGATACCCGTCTAACGAGCCAGAACGCGCTGGATATCATTCGTGATTACGACATTATTGTGGATGGCACGGATAATTTCCCGACGCGGTATTTGGTCAATGACGCCTGCGTGCTGCTCGGTAAACCCAATGTATACGGCTCGATTTTTCGATTCGAGGGCCAGGCAAGTGTCTTCTGGGCAAAAGTGGGCGCTTGCTATCGGTGCCTATTCACTGAACCACCGCCCCCAGGGCTGGTTCCCTCATGCGCGGAAGGAGGCGTGCTTGGCGTCTTGCCGGGCATCATTGGCTCGATACAGGCTAATGAGACAATCAAGCTCATTTTGGGCGGCGGTGAACCGCTTATTAACCGGCTGTTGTTGTTTGATGCGTGGAAGATGCGTTTCCGCGAAATGAAGCTGCATAAGAATCCTAAGTGCCCTATCTGCGGCGAAAAGCCGGTTCTTCATGAACTGATCGATTATGAGGAATTCTGCGGACTCCGCCAGCCCGCGCCAGCCGTGGGCGAAACAGCTAATGGAACACCTGATGAGATCTCGGCAGCCGAATTGAAGCAATGGTTCGATGAACAGCGCGACTTCCAACTGATCGACGTACGTGAACCACATGAATATGCGATTGCAAATTTGCCTTATGAAAAGCTCATTCCGCTAGGGCAAATCGTAAACCGGGCCGCGGAAATCGACCCCGCCCGTGTTGCGGTCATTTTTTGCAAAGTAGGCATACGCAGCGCTAAGGCGATTAATGATTTGCGCGCGTCGGGATATGGCGGCCGTCTCGTAAATCTTAAAGACGGCATTTTGGGCTGGTCCGGCCAAGTGGACCCCAGCACCCCTAAATATTAAGTGATTTAGATATGTAAGTATGTATTTTTTTTGGTGAATGTGGCTTTGCTGGATATCTCAAGGATGTAGGCAAACACATTGGTAAACCCAGTAGCTTTATTTTGTACGAAACAAACTCGATACAACCTTATTGGAGAACAGACATGTCCGACATCAAAGCAGCAAAAGCGCAAAGCCACATTCTCGGCGACTCAGCGGCGTTCCAGCTCGCCAATGTCACCAAAACTCCGCCACAATATGGCGCGATTACCCCACGATGGCTCGTCCGGCTGTTGGATTGGAAGCCGCTGGAAGCAGGAACATTCCGGCTTAACCAAGTCGATGAAGACAAGCCCATCGATTTAGTTTGCGGTAAAAAGGATGAGAGCATTCTTCCCCGCACATTTGTGAATTACCAGGAAAAACCGCGTGAGTATACGCTAAGCAGCATCAGCACGGTGCTGGATGTCCACACGCGTATTTCGGATTTATACAGTAATCCGTTCGACCAGATTCGCGAGCAGCTACGATTGACCATTGAGGCCATCAAGGAAAAGCAAGAGAACGAATTGCTCAACAATGTTGAATATGGCTTGCTGAAAAACGTTCCCCGCGCACAGCGCATATCAACCCGAAAAGGCGCGCCGACCCCGGATGATTTGGATGACTTGATCGCGAAAGTATGGAAAGAACCATCATTCTTCCTGGCCCATCCGCGAGCCATAGCCGCTTTCGGGCGCGAATGCACCCGGCGTGGCGTTCCTCCTGCGACAGTCACCTTGTTTGGCTCGCCATTTCTGACATGGCGTGGTATTCCAATCATTCCCACCAACAAGCTCCTTGTTGATGGGGAGGCCAATCCTGTAGGTAATGGCGGAAAATCCGATATCCTCCTGCTGCGTGTTGGAGAGAAAAAACAGGGCGTGGTTGGCTTGTATCAGCCCGGCCTGCCTGGTGAACAGACGCCTGGGTTGTCCGTTCGATTCATGGGCATCAATGGACAAGGCATCGGTTCGTATCTGATCTCGCTCTATTGCTCGGCGGCCGTGCTGGTGGACGACGCCATCGCCGCTCTCGAACATGTCGATGTGGGCAATTACTATGATTATAAATAATCTCAATGACACGATTGTGGGATTGGCCCAGGAAGCAGGAGCAAACTTGGAGCAACCCGGCTCGTTGAGCGCGGCCGCTGCGGGATTTCCTGATGCCGCCACACTTGAGCGGCTGGCAAACGAGTTTTTTGAAGCGCTGCCTGCCCATGACAATGAAAATGTAGCAGCGTTGTTCAGGCCCGCAGCCGCCACAACACGGCCTCCCTTTTCCATATATGGGAGTGGCCTTGATGCGGCTGGCGATTTGACAGAAGCTGATCTGGCTGCAATTCCCGCAGCGCTTCAAAGCGCTGCCACACCAGCCCCAACAGCGCTCCCTGATGTTCCAGAGTTGAGGGTGTACGGCATTCCAGGCGGCATTTCCGTGGCGGATTTTTCTTCGATCCCATCCTATGGATTCGTGGAGGACGTGCGCCCGCTCTTTTCCTCTGAACCAACAAAGGCGGTTCCTGCGGCTCCGCCTGGCGGGACGGTGACGTTTCCCGCGGAAACAGAATTATCTGGCAAACCGCCTGCCTTGCCTGGGGCAGTTCCGCTTCCGGTAAACGCAAAACCGCAAGAACCAACCGCGCCGCAGCTTCCGGGAGCCGTTACGCATGATGTCCAGCGGGGCCTGCCTGCCACGTATGGTTTCATCAATAATGCCCGACCAATCGCTCTACTAGACATAGTTCCCGCATTGGAGCCGCTCGACGCAAAAACGGCCGTGCAGCCACTGGCGGACACGCTGGCCGCGCCTTTTGATGTCGCCTCAGTCCGGAGAGATTTCCCGATCCTGCAAGAGCAGGTTTCTGGAGGGCGGCAACTGGTATGGCTCGATAATGCCGCCACCACACAGAAGCCGCAATCGGTCATTGACCGCTTGACGTACTTCTATCAGCATGAGAACTCCAATGTGCACCGGGCCGCACACGAATTGGCGGCGCGTTCCACCGATGCGTACGAAGCGGCGCGCGAAAAAGCCGCTCGATTCCTCAACGCCAGCGCGGCCAGCGATATCGTGTTCGTCCGGGGAGCAACTGAAGGCATCAACTTGGTTGCCCAGAGCTGGGGGCGGCGCTATATCCAGCAAGGGGAAGAAATCATCATTACCTGGCTGGAGCATCATGCCAATATTGTGCCTTGGCAGCAATTGGCTTCCGAGAAGAACGCGCGCTTGCGGGTCGCTCCGGTGGACGATAGCGGCCAGATTCTGCTAGATGAATACGAGAAGCTGTTTACACCGCGAACAAGGCTCGTTTCCTTGGCGCATGTCTCCAATGCGCTGGGAACCATCACGCCGGTGGCGGAAATGATTGCTATCGCACACCGGCATGGCGCCCGTGTGCTTGTTGATGGCGCACAAGCTGTTTCCCACATGCCGGTGGATGTGCAGGCGCTGGATGCAGATTTTTATGTCTTCTCCGGCCATAAAGTGTTTGGCCCCAACGGCATCGGAGTGCTTTACGGAAAACCGGAGGCGCTCGAATCAACTCCCCCTTGGCAAGGAGGAGGCAACATGATCGTGGATGTGACATTCGAGAAGACCATCTACCAGGATGCCCCAGCACGTTTTGAAGCTGGAACCGGCAGCATCGCTGACGCCGCCGGACTTGGCGCGGCTATTGACTATGCCAGCCGGATCGGCATGGCGAATATTGCTCGATATGAGCATAATCTGCTGCAGTATGGCATACAAGCGCTTCAGCGTATTCCTGGGTTGCGCCTTATAGGAACTGCCCGGGAAAAGGCCAGCGTCCTATCGTTTGTGTTGGATGGTTTCAGCACGGAGGATGTCGGCAAGGCTTTAAGCCGTGAAGGGATTGCGGTGCGAGCTGGCCATCATTGCGCCCAGCCGGTTTTGCGCCGCTTTGGCCTGGAAAGCACCGTGCGCCCTTCGCTGGCGTTCTACAACACTTGTGAGGAGATCGACGCGCTGGCCGCAGCCGTATGGAACTTGAAAAGCGGGCGGGGGGCTGGATTGTAGCAAACACCCCATACCGTTGCATCATCGGGAGCATAACGGAAACGCCAATTACTACTTTAGCGGCGTCTATGAATCGAACATGTATCCCCCGGCAAAGCGGGGGATAGGTATTTATGAGCGAGGCCATGCGTTTCAATAAAGGAGAACGTTCCGTGCGCCAAGAAATAAGCGTTCATTACAGCGGGCCTAAGCAGGTCGTCGTTGGCATGAGCGGCGGCGTGGATTCCGCGGTTACGGCCTATTTACTGCGCGAATCGGGTTATGACGTGCATGGCGTGTTTCTCTGTTTGAGCACGGCTATTGAACAAACCGTCGGAAGCCGTTCTTGCTGTTCGCCAGATGATGCGGAAGACGCCCGGCGGGCGGCGGAACAAATAGGAATTCCCTTTCATGTTGTCAGCGCGGGAGATTCCATCAAGCCTATCATTGATTACTTCGTGCATGATTACGAACAGGGGCGTACGCCAAATCCTTGCCCGCTGTGCAATGCGCAAGTGAAATTCGCGCATTTGCTCCGTTTTGCGGACTCCATAGGAGCCGCGTATCTTGCTACGGGCCATTACGCGCGTATCCGCGCCCATGCGGGCGAGTGGACCATATGCCGCGCCGCATGCCGGCAAAAAGATCAATCCTATGTCCTTTTTACCCTCGATAAGGCGTTGTTGCAGCGCCTGCTGCTGCCATTGGGCGAGGTGTCCAGCAAAAGCGAAGTCCGGGCCATCGCGGATATAGCCCGTCTGGATATGCGCGCCAAGCTGGAAAGCCAGGATATTTGTTTCGCGCCGCATAACGGCTATGCCGGTTTGCTTGAGCGCCGTGGCGCAAGCGGCTTAAGGCCGGGGCCTATCTATAGCGTGGATGGCCATCTGCTCGGAGAACACCAAGGCATCGCCCGGTATACGACTGGCCAGCGCCGGGGATTGGGAATCGCCCATCCTGAACCTCTTTATGTAGTGTCGATTGACGCGCCGCATAATACCTTAGTGGTGGGTCATCAGGAACGGCTACGTACAGATGGCATCGAGGCGGCGGAAGCCCTATGGCAGCAGACGGTCCCTCAGTGCTTCCGCGCGAGCGTCCAAATTCGGTACGCATCCCACGCATATGACGCCACGATCCATCTGCTTGGCCCTGGCAGATTTCAAGCTGTTTTCGATACGCCCGTGGATTGTGCGGTCCCGGGCCAAGCGGCGGTGGTGTATGCGGAGGACATGCTGTTGGGCGGCGGTTGGATCGAAACGGTTCACCGCTCGATGGATAAAAAACGGAACTCGAATGAATAAAGAGCTGTGAGATGGGGCTTGCCCAATCGTTCAGAGCGGCATGTCGAGGCTCAAATTCATGTAGCCGGTATTCCTCTGGTGCAAAACGTCCTTCAGCATTTAAAGAAAATGAGATAATATGGAAGCCATTATTTATTTGGACAACGCCTCGACCACTCCCATCGACCCGTGTGTCTTGGAGTTTATGTTCTCGATATTGCGTGAAGAATATGGCAATCCAGCCAGTGTGACACACCTGCTGGGCCGCCAGGCGCGGGATCGAGTGGAAGAAGCGCGTATACAAACCGCCCATGCGCTCGGTGCATCTCCCCGGGAAATCGTGTTCACGTCGAGCGCCACGGAAAGTGCGAATCTGGCGATCAAGGGAGCTGCCGCAGCGTATTCAAACCGGGGCAGGCATATCATTTGTTCCCTTGCCGAACATAAGGCCGTGCTTGAATCGTGCCGCCATTTGGAGCGCGCCGGATGGGAAATCACTTGGCTCCAGCCAGACCCGCATGGCCGTATCGCGCCCGAACAAACGGCTTCTGCTATACGCAAAGAAACCTTTCTGGTATGCGCCATGGCCGCCAACAATATCCTTGGAACGCTCAATCCCATTGAAGCCATCGGCCGTATTTGCAAACAACGGGGCGTGCTGTTCTTTTGCGACGCCACGCAGGCCGTTGGCAAGATTCCGCTTGATGTTCACCGCATGGGCATTGACCTGCTGGCGATATCGGCGCACAAATTCCATGGACCCAAAGGCGTGGGAGCGCTCTATGTGCGGGAGCGGGCGCCTCGCGTCCGGCTGGAGCCCCTGTTTAGCGGCGGCGGCCAGGAACGGGGATTACGCAGCGGAACCGTGAATGCCCCAGGCGTAGCGGGATGTGGATTCGCCTGCGAGCTGGCGATGCAAGAACTCTCTCATGAGACGGCCCGTCTCACGGAGCTTCGGAATGGCCTCGAGGCGGCCTTGGTTGAGAAAATCACCGGTACACGTATTCACGGCCAAGCCTGCGCGCGCGCACCGCATATCAGTTGCATGTCTTTTCCAGGCGTTCCGGCCAAAGCGCTCCTTGAGTCAATGCCTGGCATAGCCGCATCGGCGGGTTCGGCATGCGGTTCCATCCATCCAGAGCCAAATCACGTTCTGCACGCCATCGGCATGAACGAAGAAGAAGCCAGAACGGCCATCCGAATCAGTTTAGGCCGCTTCACTACAGAAGAACATATCCGCCAGGCGGTGGATTCTATTGCAGCAGCGGCCTCTGGGTATGTCTAGTCGTCCCACTGATTCACTTCCGATGGCAAAAGTGTCACCAAGATTCACTAATGGGATGAGTGGCGGATTATCCTTCTAAGCATGTTATACTCCCATTCGGGGAAAGAGTAGCGCCGTTTTTACAACGACGCAGGTGTGGCGTTTTCTCCAATGTAGTGTGTGCAGGCAATGAATTTGGGAGTGTGCATGATGCAGCCAAATATCAAGTCTCGACTCAGTACGATGATGTTTTTGCAGTATGCCGTGTGGGGGGCGTGGCTGCCCTTAGCGGCGCGGTATCTAGCGGCGGATCCCAGCCAGGGCGGCTTGGGATTCACCGGCGCGCAAATTGGCATGATTCTAGGCCTTGCGGGCTCCGTGGGCGCGGCCGTAGCCCCCATTCCTCGCCGGGCAAGTGGCCGATCGGTATTTCCGCACGGAGCGCTGTCTTGCCGTGCTCTTGTTCACTGGCGGCATCATCATATGGTGTATAGCCTATCAGAAGAGTTATTCCGCATGGTTGATTCTTTCTATACTTTATAGTGTAGTGTATATGCCCACACTGGCGCTGTCGAACTCGATGGCCTTTGCCCATCTTGAAGATCAGAAGCGCGATTTCCCCATGGTGCGGGTTTGGGGAACGCTGGGCTGGATCGCCGCGAGCTGGGTTTTCCCCATGATTTGGCTGCAAACGGGTCTGCATTTGCAGTGGATGCCGCCGTTTGTGGTGGGCGATGAAGTGCCCCAGGTGACGGCGCGCTTGGTGGACGCGCTGAAATTCTCCGGGCTAATGTCGTTTGGCTACGCAGCTTTTTGTTTATTTCTGCCTACCACTCCGCCGAAACGCGACGCCCGCGAACCACTCGCTTTCGCCAAGGCGTTTGCCTTATTCCGCTGGCCCTCCTTCACGCTGCTGGTGGTGGCAAGCCTCGCCGTAAGTGTGATTCATCAAATCTATTTCCTACAGACTGCTCCGTTTCTGTCCTCGTTGGGCATCCGCGACAGTGACATTGGCCCAGTGATGACGATTGGCCAATTCGCGGAGATCGCCGTCATGGCTATTCTTGGCCGCATGCTGGTCTCACTCGGGTTCCGGAAAATCATGGTCGTGGGTATTCTGGCCTATTTCGCCCGTTACGCGGTGTTTGGGTCTTCCGAAATGCTGCCGGTCTGGGCGGTGGTTTCCAGCCAGGCGCTGCACGGTTTCTGTTATGCCTGCTTCTTCGCGGGTTCATATATCTATGTGGATCGGCTGGCCGAGGAAGATGTGCGCCACAGCGCCCAGACCGTGTATGGCATCATCATACTGGGCGGCGGGCCTATCCTAGGCGGATGGCTTTCCGGGTGGCTGCAAAAAGCCTGTACCTCGGATGTCGGCGTCTTCAATTATTCGCCATTCTGGTATACCTGCGCGGTTATAGGCCTTGTGACGGCGATAGTGTTTGGCGTTTTCTTCCGGGATCAAACGGCAAAAGAGGCCTGAGGATATGCGAGTTGATACGTCATTAAGCGTGTTGAAATATATGACGGAGAGTGATTCGCCGAGAGAATAAAAGACACTAGACCGATGCACCTGGCCTCTGAGGTGTTATCACCAGCGCCTGCTACCTCAGGTGGCCAATCATAAAGGGTAATGGCGTGGCGAATAAATAGCATCCCGAAAGTACAACGATTCACTGCAGAAGCAAAATGGCCTGAGAAATGTCGGAAAACTCCTAACAATGATTCGTCCGATGAACATGACAAGCAAGCTATGTACGAGCAGTGATATATATAACCGAAGACATATTGAACGCAGAGAACGCAAAGGACGCTAAGAAGCGCAGAGTAACACTCCCTCTGCGAAACTTCGCGTTCTCTGCGACTCTGCGATAATTTTCATTCCCGATAGGTGCGCATCATCCTTTGCCGCCGCGTTGCGCCACTACCGAAATGGGAGCTATACTTCTATCAGTTTGATTATGCGAGGATGCCGCCATGCGAGAATATAGCCGTTTTTTTGCTCATATCCACTCGGCTGGGCTTCGGGAGCAAGATGCGCTGGGCCGTATGCAAAACGCCGCCTGGCAGCCCCCCATTGATGTGTATGAGCGCGAATCCGACATCATTGTGCTGGTGGAGATACCTGGCGTGCGGGAAGGCCAAGTGCATGTCATGGTGAAGCAGGGTGTTCTCGATATCACTGGCGCGCGCACAAAGCAAGTACCGCCGGACACGCTGCATGTCCACCAAATGGAGATCCCGTATGGAGATTTCGCGAGGACGCTCCGGTTGCCGGAAGAGGCGGATGCGGAACACATCGAAGCCCAATATGACTGTGGCTATCTGACGATACGAATCCCGAGGAAAACGAGCACATGAGTGATGAACAAGAAGCTGGCCAAGGCGTGGTGCTGCCTGTAGGCCTGCTAAAGCCGGTGTTGCCAGAAGAATTGCCGATTCTGCTCCTTTCTGGGCAGGTGGTGTTTCCCATGTCGGTCGCCCCCATCCGCACGTCCGATAAGAGCGAAATGAAATTGCTCGATGAAGTGGCCATGGGAAACCGCCTCGTGGGGCTGCTGGCTAAACGGGACGGCGAAGGCGCGCCGGACAGCATCAAAGAGGCGTTCGAGGTGGGATGCGTGGCCCGCATTCTCCAGCTCCAGCATGTGCCCGACGGCAGCATTAATGTGTTGTTCCAGGCGTTCCAACGTTTTCGCGTGGCGGGCGTCATTCGCCGGGAGCCCTATTTGTTTGCCAAGATCGAGCTGCTGCCGATCCCAGAAAGCAATGCGGAAGAACTCGCCCCCCTCGCCACGACCGTCAAGAACCAAATGATGCGGCTCATCGAACTGTCGCCGAATATTCCCGACGGCGCCAGCGCAATGGTCGAAAATATCGAGGATCCGGGCTTTCTAGCCGATCTCGTCGCCACGAATCTCAATATCCCCGTGTCAGATAAGCAGAAGCTGCTCGAGACGCTTCCGGTCAAGGAACGGCTCGAACGTCTCACGTATTTGCTCGCCCACCAGGTGGATATCCTCGAACTGTCGGACAAGATCCAGAAAGACGTTAAAAACAGCATCGACAGCAGCCAGCGTGAATATTTCCTGCGCCAGCAGCTCAAGGCTATCCGGGCGGAGCTGGGCGAGGCGGAGAACGAGAAGCCGGAGATCAAAGAATATCGCGAGCGTATCGAGGCCCTCGAGCTCAAGGGCGATGTGCGCAAGGAAGCCTTGCGAGAATTGGAGCGCCTCAGCCAGATGAATGAGGCGAGCGCCGAGTATCATGTGATCACCACCTATCTCGATTGGATCGTCGAACTGCCGTGGAACCGTTCGACGGAGGACCGCTTGGATATCGACGCCGCCGAGCGCATTCTCGACGAAGACCATTTCGGCCTCAACAAAGTGAAAAAACGCATCGTCGAGTATCTGGCGGTCCGCAAGCTCAAGCCCGATGCGCCGGGGCCTATCCTATGTTTCGTGGGGCCGCCAGGCGTAGGCAAAACCTCGCTAGGCAAGTCTATCGCGCGCACCATGGGGGCGCGAGTTCATCCGCATGTCGCTGGGCGGCATGCGCGACGAGGCCGAGATCCGGGGCCACCGTAAGACCTACGTAGGCGCGCTTCCGGGGCGCATCATTCAAAACATCCGAAAAGCAAGCTCGAACAATCCGGTATTCATGCTCGATGAGATCGACAAAGTGGGCTCGGATTTCCGGGGCGACCCCTCGTCGGCCCTGCTCGAGGTGCTCGATCCGGCACAGAACGACACTTTCTCGGACCTCTATCTGAACGTGCCGTTCGATTTGTCCAAAAGTGATGTTCATCGCCACGGCGAACATGCTCGATACGATCCCGTGGGCGCTGCGCGACCGCATGGAGGTCATCCAGATCCCCGGCTACACCCTGGAGGAAAAACTCGAGATCGCCAAGCGCTACCTCGTGCCGCGCCAGATCGATGCGAACGGCCTCAAACCGAAACAGCTCACCTTCGCCGAGGCGGCGTTGAAGATCATCATCGGCGAATACACGCAGGAAGCGGGCGTGCGGAATCTCGAACGCGAGATCGGCAACGTCTGCCGCTCGTGCGCCAGCGGCTTCGCGCGGGGCCGCAACAAAAAAGTGAGCGTTGGGGGGAAGAACCTGGCGGAATTCCTGGGCAAGCCGAAGGTGTACCACGAGGTGGCCGACCGCACCGGCATGCCCGGCGTGGCCACGGGGCTGGCCTGGACCGCCGTGGGCGGCGACATCCTCTTCATCGAGGCGACCCGCATGCCCGGCAAGGGAACCCTCGTGCTGACAGGCCAGTTGGGCGATGTGATGAAGGAATCCGCCCAGACCGTGCTGAGCTACGTGCGCGCCAACGCCGCCCGGTTTGGCATCGACGCCGAAACATTCAAGGACCAGGATATCCATATCCACGTGCCCGCGGGCGCGACGCCCAAAGACGGCCCGAGCGCCGGCGTGGCGATCCTCACTGCGGTGGTGTCGCTGCTTACCGGCAAGCGCGTGAAGGCGCGCACCGCCATGACGGGCGAGATCACGCTGCGCGGCCTGGTGCTGCCCGTGGGCGGCATCAAAGAAAAAGTCCTTGCCGCCGCGCGCGCGGGCATCCGGGAAGTCGTTCTACCAGAACGCTGCCAGAACGATCTCGATGACGTGCCCGAGTCCGCCAAGAATAAACTTAAATTCCATTTGGTCAAGGAAATGGATGAAGCGCTCCGGATCACGCTGGGGCTAAACTTATAGTTCAAACAATTCACCATAAAGGCACGAAGACACAAGGAATCAGGTAACACTTTAGCCGACTGAAGTAAAAGCATCGGGACGTTTTTTGAACTGAGAATACATAATAAACCGCCTATGATGGAGGTATTTCTTTTTTGACATGATTTACAAGATGAGACAAGATTTTTTTAATGGCAATTTTACTACACAAAAGAACGCGCCCGGACACTTCATAGATTAACTTTCAAATCTGTAAATAATCCTGGCGATCTTGTTCAATCTTGTTCATCTTGTAAATCATGTCTAAAAAAAAAGCAGCTCTTGCTTCAGTCCGCTAAAGTGTTACGGAATCAGAAGCAATTCATTGCGCCTTTGTGTCTTTGTGGTGAAATGGGTTTCTATTCGCCGCAATCTCCATTGTTCCCGAAGCAGGGCGCGAATAGGCGTGCATATCAATTCAATTCTCTTCATGGCGAATGATCTGAAATCTTGCGACGCGTTTCTCTCCGTGGCGCATGCGTTCGATGGATAGCGGGACAGTCAACAGCGGCAACGCGGGCAACAAAGCGAACGAGGCGGCCATGAACATCCGCAAAGCGTTGGTGTATGAACCAGGGAAATCAAAAGCGAAATATCCCTTCATGTGAAGGAAAACCGCCAATGGCAGCCATATGAGAAAAACCGCGAATAGCTTGCCTCTTATGGGCACGTCTTCCCGAAACACGGAAACGAGTATAACGAGCGTCACAACGGTGATTATTGCGGCAGAAAGCAGGAAATCATAGCAAAAGGGACTTCCATAAGAGCCTGCTATTGCAAGGCAGCCAGATGGCACGAAGAGGATGAACTCGACGGCAACAATCAATATGTATGTTTTGGGCGATCCTAGCCATAGCAAGGCCCATGTGATTATGAATAGCACAGGCGCGAGGAAGACCAGGCTGCGTGGCAAAGGTTGAATGTTTGTGAACAGGTTACAAGCAGTAAAGAGTATCGCTATGGCGGCATAACTGGACGTCAAGCCGAACAGACCGGCATAGAGCCGTGATGTGGCGAGCACGGAAGTCCGCACCGGAAGCGCCATTTTTACCGCCACGTCGGCATTTCCGTGTTCAAACGGGCTTTTCATGAAAAATAGGAGGTTCCAAATAACCGCGGCCGCCATAGGTCCCACCGCATATTGTACGGAAAAATAACTCGCAATAGAAGATGGAGTCTTCCAGATAAAGGGAACGTAAAAGAGAAATGGCACGAAGACTATCGCCATTGCGATAAGCCAAATATAAACGCCGAAGATGCGCCACTCGAACCATAGCTGTGTCCACTTGCTGGAACATGGACTATCCGTGCGTGGCGAAAACATGGTTGGGAGGGCATCGCCAAGCCGCAGGACGAAGCCGGGCAACGCCGTGACGCCATGCCGATAGCGGCTCCATCCCCGTTCCGCAAAACAGAGACTCGCGGCCATAATCACGCCAAACGCCAGAACCAAACCGGTGGTACCGTTGACCAAGTTCAGCAACACCGGAGGCGGATTCACCAGGAAATGCAACACGACAAAGAATCCCGATACGCCGACAATGACTCGCACAAACATCGGCCACCAAAGGATAGCCTGGGCAATGGCCAGAAGGGAGGTCCATTTTACGGTGTGTAGGAGAATTTCGTATTGCTCTGGCCAGAAAAGATAGTTGGGGAATGATAACGCATGAAGCGTGCGCATGGCGTACAGGCTCAGTCCAAAAAAGAAGATGCGGGAAAAGAAAACAGCCGCTGCGACTTTTCGGGTGCGTCGAGGAAGCACGAAATGATGGCGCTGCGGACTTGGGCCAATCTCATACGCATCCGAACACGCAAAAAGAAAATACACGCCTACGAAGAAGAATATCGTGTCAATGGCTCCGCCCATGTCTATATTGACAATATCATCAGCAATAAGTCCCGGCATCGAGACTTGAGATAGCGAAATATATATAAGCATTCTTGGTAAAACAATAAACAAAGAAAGACTTATAGCGACATACAGGGCCTGCCTGGTTAGTCGCCATTGTTCCCAAGCCAGGGCGTATATAGCACGCATGATACTAACTCCTCCTCCACTTGATCTACTTGTCTGAAAAGCTCTTTGTGTCTTCGTGTCTTTGTGGTGAAAGCTCCAGAATTTTTCACCACGAAGAGCACGAAGTTCACGAAGAATCGATCTCGGAAACTTCGTATGAAAATATGACCTTAAATGTTTTTTTGTCGATATTCCTACGTAATTATCGGTGCCGCATGCGTTCAATAGTGAGTGGAACGGTCAAGAATGGCAAAACAGGCAATACGGAAAATGGACACCAAAAAAACAACGATGAACAGATCTTTTGAAAAGTAAAATTAAATAGTGAAATAGGAAAAGTAATCGATTTATCAGGAAAAAGTGAGATTGCTATAGACAAGATGGTTAACAAGATCCATAGCGCTACGAGCTTTAGAAGAATATTAAAAGTCAGTAGTTTTTTCTTCAATAGCCAACTGAAAAGAAAAAATATACAAATAATGATGCTTGGGAAAAAATACAAATGCAAATAAACATTGTGGTCAAGTAACACATAGACAAACATAAAAATAGCAGGTGGAAAGATACTTAGCCATAGGATTGTCCAAACAGCAAAAATGGAAATGAGTATCACCCCACTTTTGGCAAATAGATATTCAGATGGATTAATCTCAAGTGGAAGATATGAATAGACAGAAAAATGTACATTGTAGATATAGTAAACAGATAAACCGATCATTGAAACAATCAATGCGGTGGCAAAGCTTGATATTATGCCGCATGCCCCTGCTTTTATACGTGCTCTGGCCATCGTGGAAGTGCTTATTGGCAGCGCCATATATACGAGAGCATTTGCATTGCATTGTCCACGGTCACAGTGTAGAAGCATTATTCCTCCCCAAATCGAGGATGAAAGTATAATAGAAACAAGCATGAGAATATGCAACGCGTTAATGCAATAAGCTGAATCATAGGGTAAAAAAATAAGCAAGGAGGCAAAACTACCTGCGAACGAAGTAATCCATATTTTCCAGGAATAAGTCCGCCATTCAAACCAGAACAGAGCTTTTTCACGTGTGCTTGGTGTGGTTTTAGGCACCGAGCACCGAGTTTTGTGAGATCTGGTTAATATCCAATAGGGCCTCACCGTCCTGCCTGGCTGATGGCGCTGTCTACTGATTCCCCATATCGACATACCAAAGCAGACAGACATGAAGAAGCAGGACAGCAGACCTGTAGTATACCAAGATTTCGCTGCCTCAGAAAGCAGATGAGACAGAGTATTGACTTGGCTCCCCAACACCACAATCAGAGAGGCTCCAACGATGGCGCGTTGGAGCTTTGGGAATGACAAAATGGCTTGCAACGCGGAGAATATAAGGACGAATGAAATGAACGTGGAACGGATATCTTTTGCTGCAAGCCCAAAGTTGAAGTCGAAAACTATGGTAACCGTTGCGTACAAAGTGTGCATCGCGCATAGGCTCAGCCCGAAGACAAGAATGCGCGGGAAAAAGTACGCTGCTGCAATTTTGTAGGTATGCAGTGGAAGCAGAAACTGAAATGCGTGGGAGTTTGTACCAAAATTACCCCAATCCAGCTTGATTTTGTCTGCAAAACGAATAAAAGACAGAAATGCTAGAATGTAAAATACCGCGCCGATAAGAAAAGCGCCAGGAGTCTTTGGGAAGCAGACGCACACCAGTGAATAAACCACGGCATACAACAAGGGACCGCGTAACATTTGCCACTGTTCCCATAATAATGTGCGGATAGGTGCGTGCATGGCGTAGAACCTCCTTTCATGTTCGAGAAGGGCCTCTTCCTTCGTGTTCTTCGTGCTCTTCGTGGTGAAAGATCCGGAATTTTTCACCACGAAGAGCACGAAGTACACGAAGAATCGATCTCGGTAACTTCGTGTGAAACGATGACTTCAAATGATTCTGGAACCGATAGGTCTACGTATTCACCGGTGCCGTATGTGTTGAATAGTGAATGGAACGGTCAGAAAGGGAAGAACAGGCAATATGGCAATGGACATCCAGAAAAGCAGTTTTGTCCAATTGTAGAAAGTATCGAGACCGGATATGGCGACGTAATCGGCAATGGGTAACGGCCACACGAGCGAACTGGTGAGGAACAATCCAGAAGCTGCGGGCATCAGGAGGCACATAGTTGCCAAGATATACAAGGTGCGGGAATGGGCAAGGCGGTTCTTCGAGGCCCATCGGAAAAGCAAGAACACGCCTACGAGTATTCCAAAGGCTACGAGAAGATAGTAAAGCGAAGTCATAATGCTTGATGTGTTGCTATGGCAAAAGATATCTAGAATTGTAGATATACCTGAGAAAACAATTGACAAAAGAAAGACGCCGCATATGACAAATCCGAACCATAGCATAGTCCAGGCGCCTAAGGCCGCAAGTACCGCCATACAACCGTAAGAAATGAGTGCTTCGGACCACTGATCTGATTGGAAAAAGTATTGGGTAAACGAGGAATATGAGCCATTATAAAAGCAAAAATAAGTAACATAGACCAATAGAGTGGTTACGAGACTTATGGATATACCGTATAGTCCTGTTTTAAGTCTAGCTTTTGAGAGCATGGCGGTATGAGCGGGCAGCGCCATATTGATTGGGGTGTTCAAAGGTGCAGACTGGCGGGAAAAGGATTGGGTGACGATGTTTCCCACTAAAAATGAGGAATAGGCTGCCACCCAAATAAACTTTGACAAAAGAATATTTCGCAGTAAATCACTTGAACTATAGTTATGTGTCTGTAACAGGTGTACATAGAACGGAACATACAAATATAGAAATAACATAAAATATATAAGGGGGGTCAACAGAAAAGCCTTTCCAAAAATGTTCCACTCGAACCAAACCTGAGCTCTATCGCGTGTGAGATGAGGCCTTCCGCGTGAGAACAACCTCCTTGGATGCAAGAAAGAATGGCCGAATGTCTTCATCGCCAATGGGCTGTGGTTATGGCGCTGTTTGCTATCGCCTAAGACGGACAGAAGAAAGAACAGCAAGATGGTTATGCCTCCGAGCAGGCCGGCCATAGCCCAGCTCTTGGTAGCTTGAGTGAACAAAGCAATAATGGGTTCTCGATAGAATAGGAATAGTAGGTACAGAATTCCCATCAGAAAGTTGCGTTCGAATTTTGGCCAGCTAAAGATCGCATGGAACGCCGAAAAAAAGGCTACAAACATAAGTGTAGTTGATAATGGTGCATACGAAACAGGTTCAAGGTCCGTTGCAGATATCGAGTCTGCGGATTGTAGTAAGGAGAGTATAATAAGCAAGAATGTTCCAGGAATGATGATTTGGGTGAAGAATCGTACTGCAGTGAATTTGTAGGTGCGTAGAGGAAGTGTAGATGGAAACACGGGAGTCTTCCCTTCGGGCTTTCCTGCAAAACAGGATAAAAGTAAAACAATGAAACCAAGAAGAATGAAGACGGCGATGACGAATTCTCCAGGAGTAAGGGGAAATAGAACCATCGACAACGCTGGAATAGCAACAAGTGAGAATGATAACAACACGGTCGCCATGATAGGCCAGCGGAGCAGCCGCCATTGTTCCCATAATAATGCGCGTATAGGGCGATACATCGTATTACTCCTCCGTTTTCATGCGGCGGCCGGCGCGGACGCGGGCCACGAAGATGTCTTCTAGTGAGGGGATGCCTTCCTCTACGATCTGGGCTTGCGTGCTTTGCACGGCGGCGCGGAGGACTTCGGCTTCGCCGTCGCAGATGGCGGTCCATTCGCGGCCTTCACCTTCCCAGAATAGAGCGCCAGGCAGGGCTGGGGCCGTGCGCTGGGGCTCGGGGAAATGCAGCGTGAGGCGGCAATGGCGGCCCTTCAGGTCGTTGATAGGGGCGCTCAGCACGACTTGGCCTTTGTGGACCATGGCGACGTTGTCCGCGACGCGCTCGACTTCATCGAGCAGGTGCGAGGAGAACAGCACGGTGCGCCCGGCGTCGGCCACGGTGCGGATGACGGCGGTGAGGATGTCGCGCCGGACGACGGGGTCGAGGCCCGAGGAGGGTTCATCGAGGACGAGGAGCGAGGGGTGGTGGGCCAGCGCCACGAGGAGTCCCGCCAGCGCGCGGCGGCCCCGGCTGAGGTGCTTGATTTTCATCGTGGGGTCCAGCTCGAAGGACTCCCGGAGTTCCTCGGCGTATGTGGCGTCCCAATCCGGGTAGAATGACTGCACGTACCAGATAAGCTCACTCACGGTCATCCAATTGGGCAGATCGCGGTCTTCGGAGAGGTAGCCGACGTTGCCCAGCACCGCCTCGACTTCCTTGACGGGGTCGAGGCCGAACACGCGCACCGAGCCGCGCTGGGCCTTGTAGAGTCCGATCAGGTGTTTGACCAGCGTGGTCTTGCCCGCGCCATTCTCGCCGACCAGTCCAAACACGCTGCCGCGAGGCACGGCCAGGTCCACATTGTTTAGGGCAAACGTTTGGCTGAACTGGCGGGATAGGCCGCTCACCTGGATGGGATACTCGATTTGCTCGATATCACTCGGTTTCATGTGTGTTTTCCTCTCCATGCGCCGTCCTCAAGGCGGCATATTGTTCCGCAATCAAACGCGACACCTCTTCAACGGACACGCCAAGCTGTTCCGCTTCGGCCAGCAGCGCATCCACTTTTTCACGTAAAATTCGCAGGCGTTCTTCCTGGGCCAGCGGCGAACCTTTACCGGACACATAGGTGCCCGCGCCCTGGCGCTTGGTGAAGAGCCCCATGACTTCGAGCTCGCGGTAGGCCCGCGCGACGGTATTGGGATTGATCAGGAGTTGTTCCGCCAAGGTGCGGATGGGGGGAACTTCGTCGCCGGGTGCGAGGCGTCCGGAGGCCAGGAGGTACTTCATTTGGTTGACGATTTGCTGGTAGATGGGCACGCCGCCGTCAGGCGCGATATGAAGCCGCATGGCCGCCACCTCCGTTCCTGTCAAATTGTATTAATACTTTAATACATTTTTGGGCGGGTTGTCAAGGGGGGAGGAGCATTTTCACGCGAAAATGCGAAAGCGCAAAGAGATGATTATGACTGTTCTTCCTGTTTTTCATCTTCGGGCTGGAGGAGGATGAAGATGTCGGAGATGAGTTCTTTTTGGGCGAGGCGGTTGATGCGCTGGATGAGTTTCCATTTCTGGTAGGCGAACTGGTGCATCGCCACGGTGTTGTCGGCTTCGATATAGAGGGTGCCGTCCTTGACGGTCACGGGAAAACCATGGGGGCTGAGGCGGGCGCCAGCGAGGGCGGGCCATTCTTCCCAAATGCGGGCCTGCTCGAGTTGAGTTCCCAGGGCGGTGGTGGCCTTGAGGCTATCGAGAATAGAGGCGACGGAAGTCGGATGGCTTTTATCCCGGCGTCGTTTGGGCGTGGGGCTATTGGCCCCGGCTGTGTCCTCTTTACGCTTCCTCAATGCAGCCTCCTTCGATGCGCACATATGCTGCGTCTGGGCCGAAGAGGCCGTTTTGCCCGGTGAGGTCCGTGGTGGTGACCAGGCATTGGACGTGCGGGCCGATAGCGCCGAAGAGATGGCGTGAGCGCTGGGCGTCCAATTCCGATAACACGTCATCGAGCATGAGGATGGGATATTCACCCGCGCGCCCGCGCACCAGTTCCACTTCGGCCAGTTTTACGGCCAAAGCCGCTGTACGTTGCTGGCCTTGTGAGGCGAAGGCGCGGGCGGATTGGCCGCCGATGGTGAACTCGATGTCGTCGCGATGGGGGCCGCGTGTAGTCATGCCTTGTTTGAGGTCCGATTTGCGGGCGGCGGCCAAGATATCCCGGAACGACACTCCGGCTCGAATGTCCGGTTCGTAGAGAACCGATAATTGCTCGCCATCGGCGATTTGGGCGTGTGCATTCGTCGCGTTCTGGCACAATTCCTCGATGAATGCGCAGCGCTCCTGCATGACGGATTCGCCTTCGGCGGCGAGTTGTTCGTCCCACACCTCGAGCAGGGTGGGATCGGATGCACCGCGCCGCAGCAGCTCATTGCGCTGGCGCAATATCTGCCGATACCGTTGAAGCGCATGGAGATAGGCCGGGCTGAGCTGGGACAGTTCCATGTCGAGAAAACGGCGGCGGACGGATGCCGCGCCCCGCACGAGGGCCACGTCTTCCGGCGAGAAAAACACGACATGCACCTTGCCCAGAATGTCGCTAATGCGGGTTTGGGGCACGCCGTTCACCTTGAAGCGTTTCTGGCCATGCCACCAATGGGCCTCGATGGCCACCTCGCGGTCCTGCCGGGCGACCCGCGCACGCAGGCTGAAGCCTTCTGCTCCATGGCGGGGCAGATCAGATTCCTGGCTGGTGCGGTGGCTTTTGGAAGTGGCGGCATACAGCACGGCCTCCAGGAGCGAGGTTTTCCCCTGGGCATTGCCGCCACGGATCACCGTGACGCCCGGTCCCGGCTGGAAATCGACGTGTTCCAGGCTCCGGAAATCCGTGCATATCATCTGGGCCAAGCGCATGAATGGATTCTCGAATGTGGGTGATACACGCGGCATTGTACCATCCTGGCGGGAGGGGTAAAAGCATGCGGCGCAAGGTGTTTGGATTGGATTTTTCGCTCTTGTATCGAGGGTGGATTTTGCGGGGATTGCGGGTCAAAAATAGGTATTGACAAATAATGGATTTTGGTATATTTTAAGCTTACTTGTTTAACCCAAACAATTAAGTTGATGAATCGAGGCCCAGCGGCCTTGATGAATGGGCGAAAAGGATAGCATCTCGTGCGTGTGCGTTTAAGTGATATCGCCGCCTTGGCGAATGTCTCGACCGCGACGGTTTCCTATGTCTTGAATGGCAAGGGAAAGCGGGCGGGCATCAGCGATGAGACATCCGAGCGCATCAAACGCATCGCGGAGGAAAAGGGCTTCGTGCCCAACCGGACGGCTTCGTTCTTGAAGAGTGGCCGGTACAACCTCATCGCGCTCATCTCGCCGCACTGCGCGGACTTCTATGCGGATCTGCTTCGCGGGATCGAGGGAGAGGGCGAAAAAAGCGATTACCAGATCCTGTTCAGCAGCACGTTCAACTCGATTGAACGGGAAGTCAGTTACATGAAGAGCCTGATGGCGCGCCGGGTGGATGGCGTGGTGATTCTGCCGGTGGATGTCCATCTCGACCATATGCGGTACTTCATTCAGAATCATGTGCCTACGGTATGTTTCCGCCGGAGGGCCGATTCGGAGCTGGATTTGAAATTTATGACCTTCGACGACCGGGAAGGCTCCTATATGGCCACGGCGCATCTTATCGCACAGGGGTGCCAGAATATCGGATTTTTCACCGCGCCCACTTTTTCCGAGGTGGATTATCTGCGCATTGTCCAGGAGGCGCGTATTCGAGGGTATTATCAAGCGCTGGAGGATGCGGGAATACCGCGCGAGCGCGGCGTGGTTGTAAATTTGGGTGAGAATTCGCCGGATTTCGCGGAGCGGATCATGGAAGAAGTGACGGGCCGAAAGCTGGATGGCATAGCGGCTGTTTCGGATCGGACCGCCATACCCATCATGAATGTGTTGTGCAAGCGCGGTATTCGGATCCCGGAAGATTTCATGATAACGGGTTTCGATGATAGCGAATATGCACAGATCAGCAGGCCGACGTTGACGACTATTGGGCTGCCGAAAGTGCGGCTAGGCGAAGCGATGGTGCAGGCGATTTTGCGCATGATCGAGACCCGGACCCAGGAAACGGACGAGGTGTTGTTTCCGCCGGTGCTGCGTGTCAGGGAATCGAGCGGAGCGGCATAGTAGAAGGCTGCTTGGGTCGCCGGAATGAACAGGGTGCTGGAAAGTGCAAATATATAGCGGCTAACCACTACGCGAAGGAGGGAAGAGAAGTAGACGGTGGTGAGGTTTTCTTAAGAAGAAGGGTATTTTCTGAGAGGTGTTCACTTAAACAGTTCTGATCGATCTAGCGGTATAGATGAATTGGATTGCACAAGAACCGCAAGAAGCGAAGAAATCCTACGCTGATTATCTTTCTAAGCGGACGTATATCAGATCGATATGATCTATCTCACACGATATCTTTCCGGGAGGCGCATCGCATGCGCTCCCCGGCTTTTGAATGGTAGAGATGGGGCAAATATCGCCTACTGCTAAGGATGCCTTTTCGTAGAATCAATAAAGGGTTCCCATCGCCATTGCCCCGAACGAAGTCGACGGGAGTGGAAACGAAATTCGCTCCGTGGCGCAACTGACGAGCCCGTAGTATCCACCGGTCGACAAGCGGGGTCGCCAATCAGCCGCATATACAGTCCCGAATACAATGTTATTCGCATTATACGCCCAGCTGTCCGCAGCTCTTGCCACATAGCACCCGAGATGCTCGTATCCGTCGCTGTCGTACCACATCAACGCAACGCACGGCCGCTGACTATAGTCGAGATCGATGTCGCCAAGTTTCGTTCGATACCAACCTTCTGGCCAACTCGAGACCACGTCTTGCTTGGCGGTCCACGTCGATGGAGCGGTCCGTTTCGTGTAATAGGTATGTGAGTCGTCGTCGGAGTCTTCGTTGTTCTGGAAAGCCACATGGGCGGTGCCATCATTGGCCATAGCAAGCGCCACGGACGCATCATTTTGAGTCCACGCCGACTTGACAGTTGTTGTCCAGTACGGAACCTCCTTGATCCAACGCAGATTCGAGGGATTCCAGTATAGGTAGAATACACAATCCATGATCGGACTCTGGCCGCGGTGGTGACCGGAATATGCTATTCGACACTCTGTCGCTGCGGAACTCGCGGAGGGATCCATATCCAGTGAAATGTCCGTATTCTTATTCCATATTTGCGGGTCGCCTAAATAACACTCCGAGATGCTGTTCCCGATGGTGCTTCCGACCAAGTCAGTCCAGTTAGCACCGTTTTGGTACTTGCAGTTTATTCGCGAGCGATAGGTACAAAGGTACTTTCCCTCATCAGCATCCCAAAAGGAACAGCAACTATTTTGAGTGTATCCGACTACAGGTACGTTGTCTCTGCGCAGGGCAAGTGAGATCTGGAGCTGCGTGAAATCACCCTCGAGTGGTCCATTATGAGGATAGTCATATGGATAGGGTTGCCAGGTATCTACTGTTGATGGCGCGACCCAGTTAGCACCTGACTTCCATACGCACATGACGTACTGGTACCTATCGCTAAGTACTGCGAGACTATCAGCCAGGAGGACATCATACGCGTACGCTATCACGGGCGAACCAGAGGATGTAACAGCGAGGCTCACGCGGAGGTTGCTGACACCCCAGTTTGTCGGGGGTGTGTAACCGTTGTCGTACGGTACGGAGATGCCCGTATCTTCTACACTCCAGGTGTCATTGTACATGTGCGTCGCAAACACCAGGTCGTAGTATGTGTTCCCGTTTACATCGGTCTCCTCTTCGAAATAGGCAGCGTACCTCCCGGATCCCCCTTGAAAGATCGCCGTGTCGGCATGTGCTGGTAGGAGTATCTGGTCCTCATCGCCTCCTGCATCATCAGTTATCACCAGCCCGGCATATGACGGACCTGGATCTGTCGGCGGTGTCTTGTAATAGGTCCAATCGGCGAATGCCCATGGCGCTACACTCAGGGCAATGAGAATGACGCCTAAGGCCACTTGTCTTCTATGACGTGTGTTCATCTCGAGATACCTCCCTTTGAGTTTTTCCATGTTGACCCGTCCAACCAAAAACTAGACGCTACCCCTAAAAACAAGATCCCGAAACTATGCTGAACGCAAGCGAATGAGCACCTGTAAAACGAGCGCCCGGAATATCAAGCGATTCCTCACTGCGCTCAAAACTAGAGCTTGGTCAGGAGCCTATGCCGCCATACGAATTCACTTCTACCCTAGCAGTCCCCCCTACCAAATTCTAAGACTCATTATATATCTAGTTCTCCGGATTGTAAAGTATCTAGGATGCAAAAAATCCCCCAAAATTCGACAAGGAAACTTCTATAGACGGGTAACTCTATTCAATACAATTAGTTGCAGTTATCAACCCCCATTTTTTGTGGAACTCCTGTCTAGGATGGCCGTGACGCATGCGGGAGGATCTCTTTGATGAGGTAGAAGAGGTGAAAAAAGCCTATTGACATAATCGAGTTTTTGGTATATTTTAACCTTACTTGTTTAACCCAAACAATTAAGTTGTCGATTTGGGGCCGCTGAGGGTGCTGGAAGCCAAATCCGGGCTTCGCCTGGCGAGCGAGAAGGGTGGCAATGGTGCGGGTGCGTCTGAGCGATATTGCAGCGTTGGCGAATGTGTCGACAGCGTCGGTTTCCTATGTCCTGAACGGCAAAGGGAGGTGGGCAGGGTAGAAGGCCACGTGGGTTACCGGAATGAGCATGTCCATAAGGGCGCGAGTATAGAGGAGCGGATTATCTCGGGAAGGAGGGAAGAGAAGTAGATGGCGATGGGTTTTTTCAAGGTTAAGCTGGGTGTGGCCATGATGCAGGTTATCGTACGGATGACTGGGAATAGAGGGCAATATGCTGGCGAGGTGCTGTTCACCCCATATTTCGCGGTTCGAGAGTCTTCGGTATGATTTTTTTCGCCTGTTTACTTAAATGTTTCAGATTGGCATTTTCCAGCGGTTGTTAAAGGGCTGTTCCCGGTGTGAACAGCGCTAAGTCGTGCGTGGTTGATAGAAATGGCCGTGGCCAGACAGTCAAGGGGCTGTTCTTCAGGTGCGGCTAACACTTCAATGGAGGAGATGGAGATGAGACAGTATGTGACCGTTACTCTTGCCGTGCTGCTTCTAGCCTCATGTGGATGGGCCCAAAACTACACAGACTATACCCAGCCGTATGACGCGGATGCGTCGACGGCGTTCTTATTCGACTTCAACACACATGAGCACGCGAATGGCGTGAATTTTGTGCCAAATGCCGGACCCACAGGATGGGGCGCCTGGCGCACCAATGTAGCGAACGATCCGGAGAGCGATCCTTATGCCGCGGATAATCCGGGCACGGGTTTTGGCGAGAGTGTTTTCTTTTCGGGCGACGACAGTTGGCCGCGGGTTGATGCCCTGATCAACGATCAAGGCACTTTGGATGCCATGGGATTTGGGACTGCCATAACTGTTGAGGCGTGGATCAAGCCGATGGGTTTCGGCGGTTATGAGCGCATCGTGGCGTGGGGTAGCACTTACTTTCTCGACCTTATTCACGACGAGAATGGAGATGGCATCGACTTCTGGGTGGCCCGTAGCCAGAACGATCCTTTCGATGGTTCGGCCGCGGCATTGGCAGCGCCTGATCTGGGGTTGGTGGAAGGCCAATGGTATCACGTTGCGGGCACTTATGACGGCCAGAGGATTGCTCTCTATTTGAATGGCGAGGAAGTGGCCTCCAATGACACAGGCGAAGCGCTCCCTCCCCGCGTTCCGACCGTCAATGATTGGCTTGTTATTGGCGCCGCACCGTGGCAAAACGAGAATTACACTGGTTACATTGACGAAGTTCGTATCTCCACTGTTGTCCGTACTTGGACCCAAGGGCCCGTGGATTCGGATGGCGATGGACTAGATGACTCCGTGGAAACCGATACGGGCGTGTACGTGAGCCCGACGGATACCGGCACGGATCCTAATGACGCGGATTCCGATGATGATACGTACAACGATGGCGCTGAAGTCACCGCTGGGACGGATCCGAATGATCCGCTGTCGTATCCCGGCAGTGGCGGTGATCTTCCGTCGCTTTCTGGATATGGCTTAGCCGCATTAGTGTTGCTTGGGTTGGGCGTGGGCGCTGCCCTACTGCGTAAATGCGCCGCATAACCAAGCAAGCAGGTAATTGAATCATGGTATTGGGGCTGCCAAGGCCGTGCGAAGCAGGCCTTTCAACCCGCCTTGGCGGCCCCAAACATCTAAAAGAATGGCAGCTCAAAAGGCAAACAACGCGGATGCGTATGAAGGAATTAATGTGAAGAACATCATCCTAGATACCGATATTGGGGACGACATAGATGATGCGTTGGCGCTCACCGTAGCGCTTCATGCGGCCAATCTGGATGTCCGGGGTGTAGTGACCGTGTATGACGAGGTAGATATTCGCGCCCGTATCACCGCGAAACTGCTGGAAGCCGCAGGACGAAACGATATTCCAGTGGCGGCGGGCTTGGGCGAGCCGCTCAAGAAACGCCCTCCGCATATGGGTTTTATTACGTCGCAAGCTGTCATTCTCGATGGGGGCGAATCCTTTCCTGCTATTTCCAATACGCCCGGAGTGGAATTCATGAAGCATATGCTGGATGAGTCCGAGGAGCCTCTGACATTAACCGGGATTGGACCGTTGACAAATATTGCTTCTCTGTTGATGCAATATCCCGAGTGCAAGTCGAAGATAGAAGAGATTGTCATCATGGGCTCGTATTTTGGGCGGGAAGTCGCGGAATGGAATATGCTTTTAGATCCGGAAGCGGCGCAGACCGTGTACCACGCGGGCATTCCTATGCGGGTGGTTCCATTTGACATTTCGGTGAATTGCTTGATGGCCATGCCACTATTGGAAGCATTGGGAAGCGACCGTCGGCCCTATTTTCAATATGTCAACGCCATGACTCGTGGCTGGATGGCCCGCTTCGAGAAAACGCAGCCGGTCTTGCATGATCCGCTTGCGATAGGGTGTTTGGCCGCTCCTGAGCTTTTCGAGTTTACTCCGATGGATGTGGAAGTGGATTTGAGCCCCACCCCGCATTATGGGGTCACCCGGGCTCGTGAAAATGAAGAAAGCATCGTGCAAGTCTGCACGGCGGTGGATTATGACGCGTTCGCGGAGTTTTTCGCGGCTCATTTTCTAGGGACGGAGCTTGTGCAGCAAGGCTGTTAACAGGTGAAACGCCTGTAAGTTAAAACAATTGAATTACTGCATTATGGGTATTTCGGATGGATGGCCTATCTGGAATGCCCGGGACTCATCAGGAGCTTTATTTTCTCGCATAGGAGGATCTGAACATGCGAAAGGTCAAATCGGGATTCACCCTCATCGAATTGTTGGTGGTTATCGCGATCATCGCTATTCTTGCGGCTATTTTATTGCCGGCATTGGCGAGGGCGCGGGAGGCTGCCCGGCGCGCTTCATGCGCCAGCAACCTCAAACAGTGGGGCATTATCTTCAAGATGTACGCCGGTGAGTCGAAAGGCGGCATGTTCCCCGGAGGCGGCGGATACAAGGCCAATTCATGGACATGGTGGCGGGGCGTCAACAGCGCGGAAGTTTATCCGGACTACTGGAATGATGCGAAGATCATGCTCTGCCCGTCCGATGCCCGCGCGCCCATGGGAGGCGCATCGAGCCTTCCTAATTTCCAGAGCCCGTTCCCGGGGATTGATGAGGATGTGTCCGCACAGGTCGCGTCCATCAAAGATAACGTGAACCCCCAAGTCGCCAAAGCCGTGCGCCACGCTATTCTGAGCTTCCCCATCTCGTATATCTATAATCCATGGGCGGCAAGAACATCAGGGCAGATTATGTTCGCATTTCATGCCGTAGCAGATGAGAAATACTGGCGACCGCTAGCGGTGATAGACTCCGTCCCGTCCTCGAATAAGGCACAAATCGCCGCTGTCGGCGGGCCATCGACATGGGATAGCATCATTTATTATGAGAAGCTTGGTGAAGATGATCTCACGGATTTCACGGGTGTTAAATGGTGGTTAACCAGTGGCGCTCGCGATGACGATGGCACCCGGTTCACCGGCCAGGCACGCCGTCTTCGGGAAGGCGTTGAACGTTTCTTCATCACCGACATCAATAATCCGGCGAGCGGCGCCATGGGACAAAGCGAATTACTGGTGATGTGGGACGCGTACGGCCGAAATGATAACGCGGACGCGGCCGCTCAGGGACAGGGCGCGGTGCTGGTGTTTAACCATGTGCCGGGCGGAATCAATGCCTTGTACATGGACGGCCATGTGTCTTTCATGCGGTATGCGAAGACCGGAAAGCCGCCGCTAGATGCGGAACAACTGCCGAGTATATGGCAGCCCGGCGCGACCTTCAGCCAATGGTCGCATGTATATGGCGGCATGGGCTGATTACTCGAACTAATGCCTTCTCGCGTTTAAGGGTCCTTTCCTAAGGGCCGGGAGTCTTGACAACAAGATTCCCGGCCATTCCGCCTAGATTTTCGCCGACGCTTGGAACATACTGAACGCCTCAGACTCTTCTCTTGGGAAAAGCAATGTAGAACCATTGAAGGAATAGCCAGGCGCATATGAGTATTTCTTTTCGAATGTTTCGCCGCGCCGCCGTTTCGGCTGTTGTGCTGGCCGCTGTAGTTTGGGGCATTGACGCCACTCGTTTTCAAGAAAAGACGTATGACGGACTTCCGTTCGTGGAACGGCAATTGCAGCAAGGCTTGGATTTCCTCGATGTGCCGCAAAATATCCCCTTCGACGGGGAAAGCGCACGGCTGCATTTCGAACAAGCCGCGCAATCTCCCGATGCTACCCAAGCGCAACGCGCCGCGGCTTCTTTTTTATCAGGATGGTCTTATTGGACGGAGCCCGTTCCACGTTTTGATGAAGCTCGGAAAAGCTTCAAGGCATGTTTGGTAATAGACCCGCATTCGCCATTTGCACTTTCTTCCCTTTTTTTACTTAGCCTTATTGATTCGACTGATCCGCTGCATCCCGATTATGCCCAAGCGGTCGAATGGAGTAAGCAGGTCGTCGAGGCGGGGCCTGGCACGGCGCTGGCTTCATTCGCCACTGTCGGGCTCGCTGGTTTGTATAGAGAGCATTTTAATGATAAAGCGAACGCGGCGCTCTGGTATGGCCGGGCGGCGGATGTGGCCAAGGAGACGCATATTCTGGATGAACGCTTGGGTTTTCGTTATTTACAAGGGAAATTCCTGCAAGAGCTTGGCCGCCGGGATGAAGCGATTGCGGTCTACAAACAAATCCTTGCGGAAGGCGAAAATGAATCCGGCACCTGGCCGGACCGCGTTTTGGACCGATTGGACGAACTAGGCGTATCGGTCGAGAAAGATTATTTTCCGGGAATCGATCTCACGCCGATCCCGATGGCGGAATATAGGTATACGCCGGAAAAGCCCGTGGAAATTGCGGTGAGCTTCTGGATACTCGAGAAACCGGGTATGCGCCGGGCTATCGAGGAGATCATCCGGCGATATGAAGAACGGACGCCTAAAGTGCGTGTGCGTCTGGTGGACCTGCCCTTCTCGGGATATCACGACTGGCTGCAAAGCCAAATCCTCGGCCGCGAGATCCCGGATATCGTGCAGATCGACAATACTTCGGCGATCCGGTATGGGGCGTACCAGAGCAAGCTGGTGGAGACGACGCCGTATCTGGATAAGATCAATCCCTACACGGGAATACGCTGGTCTTCCATGTATTATCCCCAGTTCATTATGGCGGCGCGCGATCCGGTGTTTCGCCGGAATTGGGTCATTTCGTGGGCTTCAGAGAATACCGCCTATTTCTACAATAAGGATGTCTTCAGAAAAGCAGGCATTGTACAGCGGGATGCGGCGGGGAATGAAGTGCTTGGCCCCGATGGGAAGCCGCTGGTGGCCGAGCCGCAAACTTGGGACGAATTGATCGCCGCATTTAAAAAACTACAGGATATTGGCGTTTATGGCGAGGTTTGCAATTTTTTCCCAGATCCAGCGCCGATCATCTGGCAGCTTCCTTTCTATCGAAAGCAGCTCTACAACAATCTGATTTCCAAATACGATTGTATCGTGCCGGATGATTATCCTGATCCGTTCGAGGAGGCCATGTGTTTTCTTAACGGTTCTCTGGATCTGCGCGATCCAGAAGTGGCTGAGCCTTGGAAGCTTTTGTATGAGAAGTGTGAGTATTGGGCGCCTGGCTCCACCTCGATGGACATCCAGCAGGCATTCGAGTTGTTCGCACGGGGCAAGGCAGCCACGATCTATTGGGTCAGCACGGATATGCCCACTTTCGAGAAAATGTGCGATTTCGAGCTGGGCGTATTTCCCTTCCCGCTGCTTGCCCAATCACCGGGTTACGATGGCGTCTATTCCGAGGAGTTCACCCTTTCCGCGTTCGAGTTCGCCGTGCCGAAGGTGACGCAGGAGCGGGGCACGACGGATGCGGTCATGGATTTCCTCATGTTTTATACCTCGCCCGAGGCGCAGGAACTGCTTAGCCGGGAAGCGGTGTGTTTGGCTCCCATACGAGGAATCAAACCGCCAGACAAACTGGAGCCGTTCCTGCGGCATATGAACCGGCGCGGCACCTTCCAGGTTTTTTTTGATCCCTATACAATAGCCATCACGAAAGAGCCCTATTGGGTGGATGCGCGCGACAAGCTGTGGAACGAGCAAAACCGGCTTATGGGGAGCGTTCCCAATTATGAGTATTTCCAGCGCCAATTTGGGGGCTCTCGGGAGACATACCAGGAGTGGCGCACCAAGCAGTTCGATGATTTTAGCAAGAATCTGCAAGATTACTTCGTGTTTGCTTATAGCCGGGTGGTGGAGGATTACCCGGAGGACTGCAAGCGCGAGGTCGGCAGGCTCCAGCACCGGTGGCTGGCGGCGTTCCGGGAACGCTATTTCCCCATCTCAAATGAGAAGGCGCAAGACGCCGCCACACTGGAAATCCGCATGTCCGATTTTTGGCGCGGTATAGTGGACAACACCGGAGTCGTCACGCGCTGCGAAAGCATGATTGCGCCGGAGATGCGCGCGGCGCGCTATACGGAACTGCCGTTATCGTTCAGGGCCAAAAAAGAGATTCAACGTACGATCATTACCGCTTTTCTGTTGTTGCTGGGAGGCGTGGCGCTGTTTCTGCTTTGGAGCGGCGTGTTTGCCCGCATCATTTGTGATTTTCGCTATCTGCGGGTGCTTGCGCCGACTTTGCTGCTGTTAGGCGTTTTTGCGTATACGCCCGCGGCTTCCGCCATATATCATTCCTTCTACCGATGGAATGGCAGCGACATATCGGAGTTCATCGGGCTGGATAATTTCCAAGCGCTGCTTACGGACGGCGTGCTTCACCATGCGATCATGGTTGTATTGGTCTTTCTTGTAGTGAACATCATCAAGTTCATTCCCACGGTTATCGTATCCGTATTGCTGTTTCATTTAGCCAACCAGCGCATGCAGTATATATTCCGCGTCATCTTCGTGCTGCCCATGGCCATTCCAGGCATCGTGGGCTTGCTCATCTGGAAATATTTGTACCGAATGGATGGCGGATTGCTGAACTGGCTGTTCGTGCATGCGGGTCTCATCAATGCCCCGGTGAACTGGCTTGGAGCGGAAAATACCGTGGTGCCCGCCTTGCTGTTCATCGGTTTTCCGTGGGTGTCCACGATTGGCGTATTGATCTTGCTGGCGGGCCTTCAAAGCATATCGACTTCCGTTTTCGAGGCGGCGCAGATGGATGGGTGTGGAGTCGCCCGCCGCTTGTTCGCAATCGAGCTTCCGCTCATCATGGGGCAGATCAAGCTGAATGCCGTGCTGGTGACTATCGGGACGCTTCAAGATTTCTGGCTGCCGCTGGTGCTGACGCGCGGCGGCCCAAACAACGCCTCGATGCTGCCGGGGCTTTGGATGTATCAAAATGCATTCAGCTACGGCAAGATGGGCTATGCCGCCGCGCTGGGCGTCGCCATGTTCATCATAATTCTGTTGTTGACATATATTAATATGAAGCTGATATCCACCCCGCAACAGGAAGCCTGATCGTGCGGCAGGAGTAGTTTTTTGATGACGGAACGGACGCTATTCGAGACCCTAAAGACATTCGCGCTCTTGCTGGTGGCGGCGTTTACGTTTGTGCCGATTTATTTCATGGTCGTCATTAGTTTCAAGGATCCGGTGCAATTCGCCACCCAGCCCTTTGTGCCTACCTGGCCCATCCATTTGGCGAATTATGCGATTGCCTGGGAGTACGTAGGCCCCTATATCGGACGGACGCTGTTTGTCGTGGTGACGGCGACTTTTCTGACGACGCTGCTGGGCTCGTTGTGCGCGTTTTATTTCGCCCAATTTCAGTTTTTCGGGAAAGAGGCCAGCTTCTATTACATCATCGTGCTGATGATGATCCCCGGCATTCTTAATCTCATCCCCATGTATGTGCTAGTGACTCAGATCGATGGCGTGCTCCGTGCGATGAGCTCCCAAATCAACGGCGCGCTGGGATTGAAGGAGCTGGGATGGGGCCTCAACCTACGATTGCTGAATAGCTACTGGGCGCTGATTCTGCCCGCCACCGCAGGCGGCCAGATCATGATGATTTTCGTGCTGCGGCAGTTTTTCGAAAACCAGCCCCAGGCCTTGTTTGAAGCGGCCCGCGTGGATGGGGCCACCCGGTTCCAGCTTTATTTGCATGTGGCCCTGCCATTGGCCAAGCCCATCATCGCCACCATGGCCATTATGAATGTGGTGGCGTTGTGGAATGACTACATTTGGCCGCTTGTCGTCTTGCAACGTGACCATTTCACGGTATCTATCGGGCTCAAATTTTTGGAAGGCCAGAATTATGTGCAATACGGCCCGCTTATGGCGGGCTACGCCATGTCCGCTATCCCTCTGTTCATTTTGTTCTTGTTCACCATGAAGTGGTTCATCGAAGGCATCGCTTCGGGCGCCATCAAAATGTAGCAAGAAACGATGGGAGCGTGTGGAGGTATGAAATCCAAATCCAACGCCATCCAGTCGATTTCGAGACGAGGTTTTCTTCTCGGGAGCTTGCTGGCGGGAGCATGTTCGACGATCCGTTTGAATCCGCTGTGCGGACAGGACGGCGTGAGCAGGAAGAAGCCTATGAATGTATTGTTCATCCTGGTGGATGATCTCTGCCCTGTCTTAGGGTGCTATGGACATCCGATCGTGCAGACGCCGCATATGGACGCCTTGGCGAAAGAGGGCGTGGTTTTCACGCGAAACTATTGCCAGGTGGCCTTATGCAGCCCTTCCCGCACCGCGTTGTTATCCGGCCTGAGGCCTGACACTTCGCGGGTGTGGTGGATCGGGCCGCATTTTCGGGAGCATGTTCCGGATGCGCTTGCGTTACCCCAACACTTCAAGAACCATGGGTATCACACGCAGGCGTTCGGCAAGGTTTATCATGACGCAAAGCTGGATGACCCGCTCTCGTGGTCGGAACCGTTGTATGTGCCGAAGACCCCGCCATATGGGCCCGAGGAAATGCCCAAGTTTTTTCAGGAACAACAACGCCTTGCGGAGATGGAGAAAACAGGCATCACAACAGACCCACAGACCGGCCTTCCGCTTTTCTTGATCATGCCGGGCCCGTCGTGGGAAGCGCCAGATGTACCGGATGAATACTTCTGGGATGGCATTGTGGCGCGCGAAGCGCTGAGCGCCATCGAGCGCCATAAGGACGGCCCCTTCTTTATCACCGCTGGTTTCGTCAAGCCGCATTTGCCATATGTGGCCCCACGCCGCTATTTCGACTTGTATGCGCCGGAATCCATTGTGCTTCCTGAGTATTGCGATGTGCCTGTTGGTGCGCCTGAGGTGGCGATCAATCCACAGGCCTTGAATGAATGGGCGCGGTACCGGGATTTCCGCAGACTCGGGCCGGTACATGGAGAGCTAGCGCGCGAATTGATCCGGGCGTATTACGCCGCTACGAGTTATGTGGACGCCCAAACCGGACGCCTGTTGCGCGGATTGGACGCTTTGGGGCTGTCGGAAAACACGGTCATAGTGTTATGGGGAGACAACGGCTACAAGCTTGGTGAATACGGTTATTTTGGTAAAGAGACGAATTTCGAGCTGGACACGCATGTCCCGCTTATCATTCGAGCGCCTCATGCCCCGGCGGCTGGGCAGGCGTGCCACGCGCTCACGGAATCGATGGATGTATATCCCACCTTATGTGAGCTATGCGGACTGGACATACCGGGCGCTGTCGAGGCTTCTTCTTTAGCTCCCATGCTTCGCGATGTGGATGTGCGGGGAAAGGACGCCGCTTTCAGCCAATATTTCCGTGATGGCCTGATGGGGTATTCGATTCGGACGGAGCAATACCGATATACAGAATGGGTTCCTTTTGAGCCTTCCGCTTCCGCTCCGGCACCGGACTGGGAGCATCCTAAGGCGCGCGAATTATATGACCACACAGTTGATCCCCATGAAACCCGGAACCGGGCGGGCGAGGCGCAGTACGTCGATACAATCATTCCGTTGCATAAGAGGCTAAAGCAAGGGTGGCGCGCGGTGGGCGCCTGATAACTAGGAGAGAACGAATGGCAGTGTATAGGCACTTAGCAAGGCAATCTCATCATGTGCTAGTGAGCCTATTTTTTTTCGCCGCGCTGGCCTTTTCAACCCAGGGGTTCGCGTTGGCCGTTACCTGGACCGGGCCTTCCAAGCAGATATTTGATGCCGGGGAAGGCCATTTTATGTATACCACCAGTTCTATTCTGATGGATGGGGTGGAATATCATTTTTATTGCACCAATAAGGATCCTTTTGTGATCCGCGACCACGTCGGCCTTACTCAAGTGCGGCATAGTGATGGCGTGGTTGTGTCGCCTAACCAGATCGTGCTCGCTCCCACAGCGGACGGATGGGACGCCCAGCATACCTGTGATCCGGCGGTGGTTCGTGGGAAATTCAAATATGATGGCGTGGATTACGCTTGGGCGATGTTTTACCTGGGCGAGGCATTTACAGATGAGTCAAAGTATGGCTGCTGTATGCATTGCCAGCTTGGGGTGGCTTTCGCCCAAGACCTGAATGGCCCATGGATCAAATGGGAAGGCAATCCATTCATCCCATTCACTTCAGACGAATACTGGGGAGTCGGACAGCCGAGTGTGTTCAGCCTGGACCAAGCGGGAACTGTACAGCTCATTTATTCGCGAGGCGATGCGGATGGCACGCGGATGATCAGCGTGCCCGTGAATATGGCGGACATGGATGCTTTATCGCTCGGACAGTCGAAGACCGTGCCCACCACGGGCCTGACCAACATTGATGGTTCGGCTCCCATTCTGCACAACGCGGATTTCGCATATGATCCCGTGCGCAAGAAAGTGTACGTATCGCGTCCGCGCCATCCCTTCAGCACAAAGTGGCCAACTATGATGGAATCGGAATTGCAGATCGCTGCGATGGACTATGAGTCTTTTCTGGCTGGCAATGGCGCGTGGGAAGTGATAGGCCATATTAACCAATCAAATACCGGTAAAGCACGGAATCACAACTCCTGTATCTTGCGCACTCCCTATGGGCGCATCGCGGAGCTGGACAAGCTTACGGTGTCTTTTTGCGCCTCGGATGAGGGTGGGAATTGGCTGTATTCCTACCGCATTCACGCTATCACGGGAACACTGTCCGATAAAGCGTATGCAGATACGACGCCTCGCGAAGTGGAGAAGAAGCTGGAGGAATAAGGCCGCACTCAAACAAAGTAGTCAAAATATGTTTATACGAAGGTACAGCATTGGCACATTACCTATGTGAAATAATATGAGATGCCCAAATGGCGATCTGGAGTGAATGAATGATGGTTTATTCCTTAATAACAAAGGCGATATCACGTGTGGCGCTTGCTATATTGCTGTGTTCGATGGCGGCTATCGCATCTGCTACGGTGGTGGTTTGGCCGGAACCTGCCCATAAGGCCTTCGATGCCGGGAACGGCAAGTACATGTACGCCACCAGTTCCATCTTGATTGATGATGTGGAATATCATTTCTATTGCACGAACAAAGACGCTTACGTGGTGCGTGATCACATTGGCCTCACGAAAGTGCGCCACAGCGATGGCGTTATCTTGGCCGCCAACCAGCTCGTGCTCGATCCTTCAGCCGAAGGATGGGATGCGCGCCATGTGTGCGATCCGACGGTGACCGCTGGAAATTTTCAGTATAATGGCGCTGTATATGAATGGGCCATGTTCTTTTTGGGCGAAGACATGACGGATGAAGAATTATATGGTATTTGCACGCATAACCAGATCGGCGTGGCCTTCGCCCACGACTTGGAAGGGCCATGGGTCAAATGGGATGGAAATCCCATCATTCCTTTCGCATCGTATTATTACTGGGGGATAGGCCAACCGAGCGCTTTCAGCCTTGACGGCGCGGGGCGTATACAGCTCATTTATTCGCAAGGTGATCAGAATGGCACGCGCATGATGAGCCGTCCGCTCGATATGTCGGACATGGCCGCCCTATCCATAGGCCCTGCCAAAATGGTTCCCACGGCGGGCCTTACAAGCATCGATGGATCGAATCCCATTCTGCACAATGCAGATTATGCGTACGACCCTATACGCGGCCGTGTGTTTGTAACGCGGCCGCGCCATCCTTTCAGCACAACCACGCCGGACTTCGTAGCTTCGGAGTTGCAGATCGCCTCGATGGATTATAACAATTTTCTGGCGGGGAGTGGCGTCTGGGAAGTGGCGGGCTCCATCAATGCGTCAAACACAGGCAAGGCGCGCAATCACAACAGCGGCATCCTGCGCACTCCCCTCGGGCGCATTGCCGAACCTAACCGCCTTACGATTGCCTTTTGTGGTTCCGATGAAGGCGGCAATTGGCTGTACACCTATCGCATCCACAGCATATCAGGAACACTGAATGATGGGATATACGAAGATTTTTCCACGCCGTACACGGCGGATGACAACACTGTTTATCTGTTTCATATGGACACGGCTGGAAATTCCAATGAGCCCGCGTTTGTGGCCAATAGCGCAAGCGGCGGCTGGGGCGGCTGGGCGGCCGACGTGGCTGCATCCGGAGAACGCTTCCACACGGATTCGCCTAGCTCGGCATTTGGAACTAGCATTTATTTCTCCGATGGCCAGGGCGGCACAGCGCCATGGCCACGGGTGGGCATCCACTCTTCAGCTATCAACCATGACGCATCCAATCCCGATATCGGCAACGCCTTGTCGCTGGAGGCTTGGGTCAAACGCGAAACGGGGGCTAGTGGCGCGTTGCAGCGTTTCATCAGCCGGGATGGGGCCTACCATTTGTCCGTGCGCGACGACAAACTCGAGATCGCTGTAACCTTTAGCGATGCCAGTGAAGCATCTTTAGTCTCGCTGGCGTCTCTACCGATAGGCGAGTGGACGCATGTGGCGGGCGTATGGGATGGTGGGCACGGCGAACTGTCGGTTTGGATCAACGGTGTTAAGGATAATTCCCAGAGCATTTCCGGGAAAACGGGCCTCATGCAGCCGCCGGAAGGGGATGAAGCCGGGATCGTGTGGTGGTTTCTGGGCACGGGTTCAGGTACGGATTTCAGAGGTTATCTCGACGAGGTGCGCGTTTCCTATGTAGCACGGCAATATGGCGATATCACCCCGCCCAAGGCGCTGCTCGAAACTGCCGCGGGCTCTACTATCTCCGGTCCGGTTTCCGTGACAGCCGTGTTGAGTGAATCCTCCACCAATTTCACCGCAGATAGCCTGTCTGTTACAAACGCTACTATCAATGGGTTCGGCGGGAGCGGCGATTCCTACTCCTTCATCCTTACGCCCTTGGCTTTCGGCGAAGTGGTGGTATCTATTCCGGCGGATGCTTTTACGGACGAAAACGGAAATGGCAATGAAACCTCCAATACGCTGGCCTTCTCCTATGAAGAGCCTGATACGGACATGGACGGTCTTCCTGATCCGTGGGAGATGCAGTATTTCGAGACACTGGACTGGTCTGCCTACGATGACCCCGATGGCGACGGCAACACGAATATCTTCGAGCTCCGTAACGGAACGAATCCCAATAATGCATTGAGCCGCCTTCCCGCCGCGCAGGGACTTGGATTAGGTTTGATGGTGTTAGCCGTTTGGGGAATCTATGCATTTAGGTATGCAGACAAACATACATAAACTATCTTTAATACGTGGCATGGGCGTTCCGCCCATGCGCATGGCCATGACGGCCATGCCACGGAACTTGCCTCGTGGGAGTGCATCATGAATAAGCCGTGTTCCGGGTATCGTTATCGAATCGTGTTCGTGTTTCTAGCCTGCTGTATCTCCGCCTTGGCGGCGGGTCAAAGCGGCGTCTTGCCGGTATCGGACGCGTGGCGTGAAACGGAACTAGACGCCGCCTACAACGGCTGGGCGGAAGGGCCAGGGGCCATGCGGGGATTTTGGTACGCCCTCGATTTGGCCGATATGCAGCGCCGGACCGGTGCAACGGCGTTTTCCATCCATCATGGCCTTCCCCTAGAGCCTGCTCCTGCCGGCCCGAACCATCCCAAGGCGCAAGCCATGTTTGAATCACCACGAAACCAAATTGCCCTTCAGTTTACTGCATCCAAGCCCCTATTTGGTGTGGGGATTTTAGTATCGACGGGGGTATCGGGCGCTTCGGCGGAGGGACGTTTACTTCAAGTCATTGAAGGAGGCGCGCCCATTGAGGCAGCCAAAGGGGAGATTGCCGACGCCTTGCGCCAGCCTTGGCTAGTGTGCCAATCCGCACAGCCTTCACCGCCGGGCGTGTACCGCATCGAGATCACCTTGAAGCAGGAGCGCGTCGAGGTATGGCCCGTACCGGTGGAAGACACGGCAACAGTGCTGCATGATCCCGCGGCCCAAGATGAGGAGCCTGGCGTAGCGCTGCAAGGCTGGCTTTTATACGCCGATGGGTCATGGACGAAATGGGAGGGCGGTGCGCTGGCATGTCGGTCGCTGGGCGCTTTGAACGATGCGGCCAAGGCGGATGCGTATCAGATGCAATTTACCATGGGCCTTGGAGAACACAACAATCCGTTTTTCTCGATGTTTCCCCAATGGTTTCAAGAGGCCTATCCCGAGGCGTTCATGCAGGATGTAAAAGGGGAAATCATCCGTTCTGCTTTTTTTGACGGTACGCCGGGCAATCCGGTTCCGGCGATGGATGCGCCCATCTTATACCAGCTTTCATCGGATTTGATTCGCCGGGCGGGCGCGCATTTTAAAGACACTGAACGCTTGGCCTACTGGGTGATTTCGGGAGAGGAGTGCTATCCCGATTATTTTGGATTGCCCGCCAGTGATTTTAGGCCCCAATCACGGGCGCATTACAACGCATATGCCCAGCGCCAAGGCTGGGATTGGCCGCTTGAACCGGAGGCTTGTGCTGCGGATGCGCCTTCCCGGATGCGCGGAGCATGGATGCAATTTCGGGAGGAAGTCGAGAGCAGGCGCGCCGCCTATTACACCCAGCAGCATCTGAATGCGGATCCACGGAAGAGGTTTGTTTTTTACCCGACACACGGAAATCCGTTTTTTGCACAGTCGAGGCGCGCTATGGGCTTTGCGCCAGGCGGAATCGCCGGGGCTTGCGACGGTTTCGAGACGGGCCAGATCACCATTGACGAAGACGCCGATTCACTAAATATGCTGACACTGTCCGGCTTCACCGCGTATGGCGTCCCGGTGGTCACACCTCGCTTAGCGAATAAAACACTTGATCCTGCCGTGCAAGGGGGTGGACGGAGCTTTACGCCGTGGATGCTGCGGCGCCTCGTGTATGAGTGCTTGGGCATGGGTGTTTTCCACATCGGCATGGTGCAATGGGAGGGCGATCTGCCGGACGGGCTCTGGCACATCAAAGATACTCCTGCCGAGGCCGAGGCGCGAGCGGTCTTCGCGGAAATCGCCACTGCCCAGCCCATTCTCTCCGGCATGGGGCGTGTGCAGCCGCGCATCGCCCTCTATGTGTCGGACGCCACCTGGCGGCTCGCGGGCTGGAACCCCATGTGGACTGCTTTCATCCAAGACGCGTTGCGCGCCCGATGGTCTATTACATTTATAGGTGACCGTTTGCTCAGCGCCAGTCTGCCCGAGCGTATACCGGCATTGATTAGTATTGAGAATCCATATGTCAGCAGAGAAGCGCTGGAGGGCTTGCGTGCGTATACCGCCGGTGGTGGAAAATTATACCGCTGGGGTGCGCTGGCGGAACAGGACGCCTTATATGCGCCTTGGAGCGGTCAAGCGCAAGATGTCCTGGCGGCGTCTCAGGAATTGGATGTTCAGCCGGAATCGCAGGAGCGCATTGTCCACCATGCCGTACATACCGGTTCTGGAGCGTATACGAGCGACGCGGTGATCAAGCCGTTGCCAATTGCCGCAGTGGAAGAAGCCTTGCGCCGTGAAATCCCTGCCTATTGGATGCGTCCCGTGGATGTGCAAGGGGAAGGCGGTCCACTCACCGTGCTGCCTCTTACGGATGGGCGAACCCTTGCCGTCGTGTTGATAAATGGCGGCGATTCAGCATCGCGCGCCACGCTGAAAACACCATCCGATGCAGACACCCCATGGCGGTTTACGGAGATCAGCGCCGGGAGGCTGCTGGAAGCAGCGCCGGATGGTTCGAGCGTGGAACTGCGCATGCCTCCCCGCAGCACGGCATTGGTTTGGGGCGCGCCTGAGGTGTCCGCGGAGGTGGCGCAGGCGGAACTAGATGGGGCTGCGAAGGCGTTGGAACAGTGGCGTGCGGCAGGTGTTGATACCGCCTTTTACGCGGCGCAACAGGAAGCGGCGCTACGGGCCTATTCGCACGGACTCTATGAGAAGGCATATGCGCTCGCGGGGAAACTGGTATGTGGCGTGGGCGTAAAGGCGGGGGCGTTTTCAGGTGAAAAGGATGAAACCGGCGTGGCGATGCATCTGCTCGATGCGCAAGGCCAGCCTGTGACGGACGGCCGGGTGCAGGCGCGTATAACGTCGGGGGCGTATATGTGGCGGCTATGCCGCGATGAAGGCGAGGGGAAATACTCGATTTCGTTGCCGGCAGCCGAACGGCCTGTTATGTATGATGTAAACACCCAAGCGTATAAGCCGATGGAAGGCCCGGTCCGGCTCGTGATACGGGTATCTAGGCCAGGGAGAATCCAGAGTGGTGCGTTAGTTTATACCGTGCTGCCTTTGGCGAATGATCCCGTGCCTGACACATCACCTGATGATGGAAATAAATAAGCATGAGGAAAGGATTAAGTTCGATGGAGTGGACAGCGGAAGGCGTTATCACCGGTTGTTTGTTTTTCGTAAGCGCATTGATTCTCGCGGGCATGTTGTTTACCGCTGGCTCCGCACAAGCGGAATCATCTGTTTCATCTCAAAAGACGTTGGTTTTTCCTTCTGAATTGGATGCCGTCTACCAGCGATGGATCATCCGGCCCGGCGAGCATCTCAGCGTGTTCGATAATCTTTCCGATCTCCCAGATTGTAAAACGCGCACGGGAGCCAATGCCACCGAGGCTATTTCCAGCATTGATCCTGTCCCGGCGGAAGAACAGGACGGAGTTTCCCGGTTTGTTGATAGCAATAGAAGCCGTGAATGGCTGAAAAATACCGATGCATTGTTGCGGCAGGAACAGGCGCATGCGTGTGTCATGCTGGGCGACCGGAATAATCCCTATTTCACGTATTATTCGGACGCTTTCCAGAAAGCCCACCCGGAAGCGTATATGTTGGATGCCGAGGGCAAGCGCATATCCGTGGTGAGCAATCCCATCCGCAATATCGAGAGCGCAGTGCCTGCCGTGGATGATCCCACATTGATGGGGCTTGCCTCCGAGTTGATCCGGCGGAACGCATCCGGACTGCGCGGCAATCCTTTCGTGTCGGCATGGGGCATTGGAACGGAAGAAGCATATCCTGATTACTTTACGCTGCCCGTGGGTGATTTCCGGCCCGCGTCCCGCGCGCACTATGACGCCTACTGCAAACAGTGGGGATTGAAGATTCCGATCGACACCCAGCGCATTCTTTCGTCGATTCCGAATATGTCTCAAGCGGCTTGGTACCGTTTCCGCGAACAGGCCATCGCGGACCGCGCCGCCCGGCATATGCAAGATTTTCTGTACGCCGATCCCAGCAGGCCAGTCTGCTATCCCACCCACGGAAATCCGTTTGGGGGTGATAAACGCAAGACGCTCGGGCAGCCTCCCTCGCTGTTGGCGAAGGCGTGTGATGGCTTCGAGATGGGCCATATCATGATCGACGAGGACACCGAATCGCTCAATATGCTCTATTTGTCGAATTTCACGGCCTACGGCGTTCCCGTGATTGCGCCCCGCTTGGGCAACAAGACGCTTGACACCACGGCGCGCGGCGGCGGCCGGACATTTACGCCCAAGATGGCGCGGCGGCTGATCTACGAATGCCTCGGCATGGGACTCTGGCATATCGGCCCCATTCATTGGCGGTCTTCCTTGGGTGATGGGGAATGGTTCATCAAAGACACGGCCACGGAGCCTGCGGTCAAGGAAGTATTTGGTGAAATACGGCAGGCATGGCCTGTGCTGACGGGTATGAGCCGCCTCCAGCCCCAAGTAGGGCTCTACATCTCGGATAATACGTGGCTGTCCTCGTGGGAGCCGCGCTGGACGGGATTCTTCCAAGACGCCATGGACCGGCATTGGCAACTGACGCTCGTGGGAGATGAGTTGGTTTCGGCGGATTTGGCCAAGCGCATGCCGGTGCTGATCAGCATCGATAATCCGAAGGTGTCTGGCCAAGCCCGGCGGAATCTGCAAGCCTATCTCAAGGCAGGCGGCACGCTGTTTACATGGGGCGATTTCGCCCAATATGACGAGTTTGTACGGCCGACGCCGGAAGGTTTCAAGCCTTCCGGGAAGGCGGCGTCCCGGTGGATTAAGATGGAATTCCCACCGGCTGATCTACAGCGGACCCTCGTGAATTCGTTTCAAACCGGCGAAGGAGCTTGGCATTGGGAGCACCCATATTATCCTGTTCCTATAGAAAATGTGGAAAGTGCTGTTTTGAAACACTTTTCTGCTGATGTGTTGCGCCCCATCGAAATGGATAGCGGCATGGCGCGGGCGCATATACTGACGCTTACGGATGGCGTGACACTGCTGAGTGTGTTGATCAATCGTACAGGCGAGAACGCACAGGTGAAGCTTAAGCCAGCGCTCGATGCTGGAAACGATTTACAGGCCATGGATGCCTTAACCAATGAGGAATTAGCAAAAGAAGGCAATGGATATTATGCGTGTAGTTTGAAACCGTGGGGCACGGCCTTGGTATGGATGACGCCTCAAGCACCCGAGGAAGAAACATGCGATTGTATTGCTTCCGCCCAGGAAGCGATTGCGCGTTGGAAAGAACTGGGCTGCGATGTCCAGCCGTTCAATCCTTTTGCGGAAGCGCTGGCGAATAATGCGCCGTTGCCCAAAGCATATGCCCTGGCGCGCCGGGTGCTGGCATCGAAAGGATTGAAAATTTCGTGCGAACGAGAAGAAACAGGCTGTTTTGCAATATCCGCTGAAGCGTTTGATACAAATGGAGCGCCAGCGAAAGACTTGCCGCTTTTTGCTAGGCAGGTTCCTGGAACGCTTGAGTGGCGGCCTATGAGCAACAATCAGAAAGGACAGTATCGCATAAAATTCGCTCAAACGGATATGGGGGCGTATTATAATGCCGATTCACAAAAATATGGGCCGCCTGAGACCGCTATTCGTTTCATTGTGTCGGAACGAAATCCATACACGGCGGGAGGAGCCATGGCCGTTTGGGTTCGGCATGACTAACGCGACCGCTCTATTGAGCGCGTTAACGTTTCATGGGGAGGCAACGTATCATGTACAAGCTGGCAGTATTTTCGTTGTTTCTGGGGGCGTGCGCCTGTGCGGCGGCGCAAAATGAATCAAAGGGGGGGAATACTGCGCCGGAAGCCTACCCATTATGGGATAGCTCTGCTCCTGCGCCTTCCGCGAATGCCGCGCCATTTCCTCGCATGATTACCCATGTCACGGTGCATCGAGCGCAAAAAGGCGGCTACACTTTTTTACATGGGCCCGCCATATATGCGTTTCATGGCGAGTTCTTCTCCTCTTGGGCCAATAGTTTGGTGGATGAAAACAGTGAGAGCGAGACCTGCCAAGGGCGGCGCTCGATGGATGGCGGCATGACTTGGGGACCCGTGGAGATCATTGCCCCTGGTTTTCCTGGCGAGGAGCGCCATAGCCATGGCGCATTCTTTGTCTGGCAGGATGCGCTGTATGCCCCTGTCTGCCGTTTCGGTTTGGGTGAGCCTATCGAGGGTGGTTTCGTAGGGCTATCGTCGGAGCTGTTTGTATGGCGGCCGGAAACAAAGGATTGGGCGTCGAAAGGGAAGTGGATCGATGATTTTTGGCCCCTGGAAACGCCCAAACGAATGGCCAACGGCAAATGGGTGCAAGGCGGCGTGGATGATCATTCGCAGCCGGTGGTGGCCATCAGCCAGGCCGAAGACCCGGCGGGCGCATGGGACACGGTGAAGCTGCTGGTCGAGCCGCCGTTGAGCGTGTTGTATGCGGAAACCACGGTGCTTGTGAATGGAAATGACCTTGTGGCGATTATTCGCCCGCCTACGCCGGAAGTGGCGCTGGTTTCCGTGAGCCGCGATCTTGGAAAGACCTGGTCCTCTGTCGGGCCGTCCAATCTGCCCATGGCTCCATCGAAGCCACTGTCGGGCACACTAAGCACGGGGCAGCATTATCTCATCTACGATTGGAGTGACGATGCGGCGGCGGCTGAAGACTGGTCCAAGCAGCGCGATTCTATCGTTATAGCCGTGTCCAAGCCCGGCGCGGCGGCCTTCTCAAACTTATACCGCATCCGGTATGGCTCGGCTCCTGCTATGCGTTTCCCCGGAAAATACAAAGGCGGCTCGTGGTCTTATCCGAATGCTTTCGAGTACGAAGGCAAACTCTATGTCGTGTATTCGGTGAACAAAGAAGACTGCGAGTTGTCTATTATTCCGCTCTCTTGTCTATCTGGAGATGCAAGCGCGGAAGTGGAGGTGCAGCCAGTGGCTACGGATAACGTACGTGCGGCGCAGCCCATTACGAATCAATGGGATGCCACGGAAAAAATGGATCTTCATACGAATGAGGTAATCATTCAGCAAGCGGTGGAGGGCCGCTCGTATCACCACCATTCGCATGTCCTCGCTTTCGATGGGCAGCTTTATGCCACGTTTTCAAGCGGATATGCGAATGAAGATGATATCGGGCAGGAGGTATGGTTTACACGCTCGACGGATACAGGCTTAACTTGGGACCAGCCGCGCTGCATCGTCAAGCCGCCCATGGGACAATTTGCCCCTTGCGTCTGCACAGCAACGGGCTTGCATGCGTACCGCGAGCCTGATACAGGCCAGGCGGTGCTGGCCGCCTATTACGGCCAATATGAATATTCCAAAGAAGGCTTGGAAGAGAATGGCCAGCGCAAACCCAAAGACGCCGCCCATATGAACACGCGCTGCATGGCCATTTTCTCGCGTGATGGCGGGGAAACCTGGAGCGAGCCTGCGGTGATGTTCGAGAACGCCATCGCCAATATCAGCCCGCAGAAGCTTCTCTCGGGAAGGCTGGTCTTTCCTTGTGGCAGCATGTTTCCCTATACCGATGATCCCACGGGCCTGGGCGGATGGCAGGTGCGCGGATTGCCGGGGCTGCCGCCGGGGCATGTGGATGATTCCGCTGGATTCGCCTTGATGAAAGAGACCAATCCCGGGCGTTTCGGATATTGTGAAGGCTCGATGTATCAGTTGCCCGATGGAACCATTCACATGATGCTGCGGACCAATCAAGATCACCTTGCCGTAACGAAAAGTTTCGACCAGGGTGAGACGTGGTCGGAAGTCCAACAGACCCAGTTTTCCGATAATGGCAGCCGCCATCAATTTGGCCGCCTGCCGGATGGGCGTTATTTTGCCTTGAGCACGCCCGATCCCAAGAATATGTGGACTCGGACGCCGCTGGTCATCGCGCTCAGCAAGGATGGATATGTGTTTGACCGCCATTTCATCGTGGGGAACGCTCCTGATCATCCACAGCGCGTATCGGGTTTATTCAAAGGGGGCCGGTACGGGTACCCCTACATGGCCGTCGTGGACGATACCGTGGTGGTGTTCTATTCCGTGGCCAAAGAAGATATCGCCATGTGCAGGTTCCCGCTTCGGCTGCTTGCGCCGAAAGAGTAATGTGGACGTCTATTACATCTGAGCATTCGCTATAGAACGTGTGAATTTGGAATTCTGTAAAAATCCTGTATGCTTTGTTTGTGTGTTTCATATATGATTTATCTGAATCTACGAACAGCAAACAGGAGTAAGCATGCATCCCGTAGAACATTATATAGACACGCTCTCCGAGATTCACAGCACAGGCGGCGCCAGGGTAGAAACGTCGTACTATGCCGCTTTGGAAGTTTTACTAAACGAAGTAGGCTCCAAGTTGAAACCCAGGGTGCGGGCCGTTTCACAACTCGCCAATACGGGCGCGGGATCTCCTGATTTCGGCCTATACAGCGCCAGCCAGTTTCAAAACACCAGAGATGAACACCCTATCGCGGGCGCGAAGCCGGAACGGGGCGTCGTCGAGGTCAAGGGCTGGGATGATGACTCCTTTGTCACGGCGGAGTCCGGGCAGGTGTCGAAATACTGGAAGCATTACCGCCTGGTATTAGTCACCAACTACCGTGATTTCGTGCTCGTTGGCCGCGATGAAATAGGGAACCCTGTCCGCCTCGAAATCTACCGCATGGCTGAATCCGCCGCCTCCTTCCGCGCGCTGCTGGCGCACCCGCGCAGGGCCGCTATCGAGCAAGGCGAGCGCCTGCTCGAATTCTTGCGCCGCGTCTTGCTTTACGAGGCCGCATTGGCCGATCCGGAAGAATTGGCCTGGTTTCTTGCCTCCTATGCGCGGGAGGCCCGCTTCCGTGTCGAGGCCGCTGCTGATCTGCCCGCACTCGATGGACTCAAAAAAGGGCTTGAAGAAGCCCTGGGCATGAAGTTTGAAGGCGATAAAGGCGAGCATTTCTTCCGCTCCACGCTGGTGCAAACCTTGTTTTATGGCGTTTTCTCGTCCTGGGTGCTTTGGCACCGCGACAATATAGGGCAGCCCGCCGCTCGCTTTGATTGGCGTAATGCCGCCTGGACGCTGCACGTTCCGATGGTGGCCAGCCTGTTCGATCAAATCGCCACACCGCAGAAACTAAAGCCCCTTGGCATAGCCGAAGTCCTTGATTGGACAGGGGCCGCGCTCAACCGAGTCGACCGGGCCGCATTCTTCCAGAAGTTCGAGGAAGAGCACGCGGTGCAGTATTTCTATGAACCATTCCTGAAGGCCTATGATCCCGAATTGCGTAAAGACCTTGGCGTGTGGTACACCCCGCCCGAGATCGTGCGATACCAAGTCGAACGCGTGGACCGTGTGCTGCGGGAAGAACTCGGCATCGCCGATGGCCTGGCCGATGAACACGTCGTCATACTCGATCCCTGCTGCGGCACGGGGGCCTATCTGGTCGAGACGCTCCGGCGCATCCATGCGACGCTCGAAGAGAAAGGCGGCAGCGCCCTTACCGCGCAGAAACTCAAGAAAGCCGCCACGAGCCGCGTCTTCGGTTTCGAGATCCTGCCCGCTCCCTTCGTCGTCTCCCATCTCCAACTCGGGTTGATGCTCCGATTGCTGGGCGCGCCGCTCGATCATGACAGCGACCAGCGCGCCGGTGTCTACCTCACCAACGCGCTGACGGGCTGGGAGCCGCCAAAAGAACCGAAGAATCAACTTCCGCTGTTTCCAGAATTGATGGAGGAGCGGGACGCCGCCAACCGGGTCAAGCAGGAAGCGCCGATCCTCGTTATTCTCGGCAATCCGCCATATAACGGTTTTGCGGGAATGGCAATGGAAGAAGAGCGCGACCTAGTGACGGCTTACCGCACCACAAAACGCGCTCCCAAGCCCGAAGGGCAAGGCCTGAACGACTTATATGTGCGTTTCTTTCGCATGGCCGAGCGCCGCATTGTGGAGAAATCCGGCAAAGGGGTGATCTGCTTCATCTCAAATTACTCATGGCTAGAAGGTCTTTCCCACACAGGCATGCGGGAACGGTATCTGGAAGTGTTTGACAAGATATGGATTGATAATCTACATGGCGACCGAAAGATTTCAGAATATGCCCCTGATGGACGAACAAGTGAAACTGTATTTGCGATGGGCGGACAGGCTACAGGTATCAAAATTGGAACAGCAATCAATCTGTTATTAACCTGTTCAGCGCACAAAGTACCGAAACAGGCGAGAGTTTATTACAGAGATTTTGAGGCAGCCAGAGCATCAGAACGCAGAAAGAATCTGCGCGAAAGTGCTTCTTTGAAGAATATAAACGAAAATTACAACAAACTGATGCCCAATGTTCAGATCGGTTATCCTCTCAAACCTGCCCAAGTCGCTGAAGAGTATCTATCTTGGCCGCAACTTCCCGAGTTGTTCCCGGTTTCGTTTCCCGGAGTAAATACGAGCCGGGACGAGTTTTTGGTAGATATCGACCGCGAAGCGTTGGAGCAACGCATCGCCACTTACTTCAATCCAACTATTTCTCATGAAGAAATCGCTCAGCGTTGGCCTATCGTTATGGAAGAACGCGGAAGATATGCAGCATATAACATTCGTAATTACCTGATGCGGCGTGGGCAAACGAAAGGCGAGATTATACGATATGCCTATCGGCCTTTTGATGTGCGCTGGCTCTATTGGGAACCTGAAACAAAAATGCTTGATGAGAAACGAAGCGAGTATTTTCCTCATGTGTTTGAAGGAAATATCGCTATTGCTGCTGCAAGACACCATCGGCGTAAGTTTGATCCGCCATCAATTATCACCAAGATAGGTTCCATGCATTTATACGAACGAGGTACAAACCTGTTTCCACTGCAATTACGTCAAAATGCTCAATCAGATGACTTATTTGAAACAAACAATGAACCCATATCACCAAATCTGACAGATAGTGCTAGACATTACCTAAGCGAATTCAATATTAAGCCCATCGATTTACTGAATCATACAATAGCCCTGTTCTTTTCACATAAGTACATCGAGAACAATCAATTCACTTTGCGCCAGGATTGGCCACGGATTCCGTTGCCCGCATCGAAGCAGGCGCTGCTGGATTCCGCCGCGTTGGGGAAGCGCGTAGCGGCGCTGCTCGATAACCGAAAAGCCTGTCGAGGGGGTGACGGTAGGGCGCCATTCGGCCCGAATTGCGGGCGCTGGGCGTCATTCGCCGGGTACAATGTGTGAATCAGGAGCTCTGTGTGGGACCGGCGCCCTCGCCGGTCTCTCCGAAAGGAATGGGAGAGCATAGGACTCGAAGAGGAAAAGCCAGAATGACCGACGAGGGCGTCGGTCCCACACCGGGCGTCGGTCCCACACCAACTACTGATTACACATATCAGGACTTCGGTCCTGCGTCCGCGCTTGATCCGGCTCAAGGCCATCTGGACCTGACTGCCGGATGGGGGGCATGCGGGGCAGGGTGGGGTATGCATGCCGGGGCGCGGGAAGGCGGTGGCGCGGAATGATGGAGATACTCCGGGGCTCGATATTTATTTGAATGACGTGGCCTATTGGTCTAATGTGCCGCAAGCGGTGTGGGACTACACCATCGGCGGGTATCAAGTGATCAAGAAATGGCTGAGCTACCGTGAAAAGGCGGTATTAGGGCGCGGCTTGACCATGGAGGAAGCGGAGTATGTGACGGAGATGATCCGCCGCATCGCCGCCCTGCTCTTGTTGCAGCCTGAACTCGATAAAAACTACGAGACGGTCAAGAGCGATACGTGGAACTGGCCAAATGGCTAGTTTAAGATGGCAAGTCTTGCTGAGGCAAAATCCAGTTTTTATTGTACCCGTCATGATCGTTGTGTTTTGAAGTTCAACACAACGATCACGACGGATATCCTACATATGCGTTAAAGCCAAACTAGTGTGCGCGTTTTCTCCATGAGACTATAACCAGTAACAGCATGCACGCAGCAATTGGCCAAATCACCAGTGGAACGCCAGGGGTGGTTTCATCGACTTCATCCGGTATGGCGTCGCCATCCGAATCCTCATCCAGGAAATTCATGATTTGGTCATTATCGATATCTCCGACGCCTTCTCCGCGGTCCCATTTGCCGTCGCCATCGGAGTCGTTATCCCGGTAATTGGGTGTGCCGTCTTGGTCGGGATCTCCCGTACCCTCGAGGGTGTCGCCGATGCCGTCATTATCCGTGTCGATATCGAGATAATCCGGCGTGTTATCGCCATCCCAATCGCCAGCGCCTTCGGTGGCGTCTGGAATGCCGTCGCCGTCGGAGTCGGTATCTTCCATATTCGGGATGCCATCCTCATCGGGATCGCCGACTCCCTCCACGGAATCCGGAATGCCATCGCCGTCGGCGTCACCACTGGCGGCACCGGCGAGTTCGATGGGCGGGGCCATGGGATCCGTAATGGCAAGGTAGAATATCCCGCTCGGATCGGGTGCGGCATCTAGGAAAGGCATCAACGCCTCACCACCCTTGATCACTCCACGGGCTATCGGCGTCTTTTCACTTGCTTTACCGGAATTTTGGAACACGGTGATGCATGCACCTTCACACTTATACACCACGCGCAGTTGGTTTTCGAGCAGGCCGATGATGAACTCTCTGGGCAAGGTGAGGAGATACGGGTAATGGGTCCACATCTCGAGTGTGGGATCTCCGATGACATGCCACATCATGATTTCATCGAAGGCGTCGCCATAGGCTACTCCTGAGCCAGCGACTCCTACTTGAGTCATCATGTAGTATTTCCCATAGTTAAGGATATCGCCCAACCGCCGTGTACGCGTAGAGCCGCCATATGCGGGCAAGGCATTCGGCCATATGGCGTCGATGAATCCCTTGAGCAACGCGGTGTTGGGCCAGCTTGGGCTGTTGCGTGAATCACCGAGCACGCCCACCGCGCCGCCGTCTGCTTTGCGCAGCGCACGTTCGCATAGCGACTCGAATCCCAAAGGACCGCCTGCGGCTGTTTCCGCGTCGAACCAGCCGCTTGCGCAATTGACGCTGAAAAGCACAGGGAGAAGGCTGCCATTGGTGAGGGCGTCGACATTAGCCGACTCGTATGGGGGATGCGACCAGCCGCCAGACCATCCGTGATCCCGGTGAATGACGAGGAAACGCCCGTCATTCCAGGCGTTAGTGATATTCGCAGTGGAGCCATTCCATGCGAATCCGCTGCCGGGGCCGATATCGGCTGGAAGAGGTGTGCCATCAAAGTAGTAGGCAGGCGTTTGCGAGCCTGTCCGCTGATAGATGCGTTCACCGGTTTTGCCATAACCTGCGATGGCCGCGCGGGTGAATTCAGCCACTTCCGTGAAGGTGCGCGCGGCAGTTCCAGGCAGCGGCGCGCCTTCCCGGCAGCATTCGAATTGAGCCGCCAGAGCGGCGTTGTAATAAAACGAATATTTGTCGGGCGGATTCTTTTCATAGTTGATGATTTTATCTACAACCGTGTTTGCTTCGTCCAGCGTGTCCACGGAAATACGTCCGACCGCCATATCCGGCAGATAGTCGAACTCGTAATCCGGGTACAGGGAATATGGCCAATCGGAGCCGATGGTCGAGCTTCCCAGCGCCCATGCGGGTGTTCCCGCGACACTGGTGAAATAGAAAGTAGGGATAAACGGCGTGTCGCCCATGAGCAGCACATACGAAGGCCGTATCCGATTGTTTGCATAATGATCCTCGATCAAGGCGTCAATGGCTGTATTGGTGTCCGGACCAGGCCCCGCGCCATCATTCACCTCGACAACGGAGGTCACGAAACCTTTAGTGCGTTTCCAGTCGGCAAGGGTGTTCGCGGCGGCGAGAAAATCCGGGTGGGTGAGGATTAGCAATTCTTCACCCATATAAATTGGCTTTATTTCCCATTCACCTATATACCGGCTCACTAAGCTTCCATTCACTAAGCTTGCCGTTATCGTTTCCGAAAGTGGGTCGAAGCCATGGGTGGATGCTTTTGTGGCGAAATTGCCATCGCCGCCCTCGAATGCGGCATCCACTTCCACCGAGTCAAATAATTGAAGCTCTTGCGCGCTCGGGTTGTATTGTCCCGTGGCTACTTCAAGCATAAAAACTCTTAAGTCACGGACTTGGCCGAGATCTATCAATTGAGCAGGGGCCTCAGGATAGGGGCTATCGCTTTGATACGCTTCTTTGTTCAATTCGAAAGGCATGTCGGCGAAAATATTGTTGGGATCCGGCGGATCAGGAGGATATCCATCCACAGGGAGCAACTGGCTTGGAAACAACAAAGTATTCAGCAACTCGCCGTTTTTAACAGAATAGCGCAAAAAGACTTGAGCGCCATGGGGAACGGCGAATAAGCGCCGGTAGATGGGGATGTGGGGATATCCTGGATTGCCCGTGGCGGAATCGGTTCCGGGAATATGCAGTGCGGTGTATACATTGCCTTCCATTTCGATAGTCTGAAGCAGGGGCTCGCTAAAATAGACTATCCCTTGAAGGCCGCTATTGCCAGATGCTCGCGCATCGAAGTCCATGGCGGCGGGCTGGCCGGTTCGGGCATTATCGTCGCATTGCACGCCCGTTTGCACCCGGATGTCATACCGCAGCCGGCTGGCTTCATTGTAGAGCTGGTCCACCACTTCCGAATTGCTTCTTCCCCGAATCTCTTGAAGCAATTGTTTGAATTCTTCGAGATAACCAATGGCGCTGCAGTAATCCCCTTTCTCGAAGGCTCCTTGAGACGATGCAAGCATAGACTGGAGCTGTTTGTTTATGTCAGCGGAAATGTAGTCTTCCGAGACGCCAGACAGGTTTTTCTGCAGTTGCTCGTAGGACTCGATGATCCCAGGGTAACTGGCAGCCGTGGCTGTGCCGCTCCACGCCGCTAGTCCAAGCATCACGAAAAATACTAACCCAGTGCAGGCTGCAATTGAGTTGTGTTGCCACGCCAGCCATTTCGTTTGGCGTGTTCCCATCGAATCGGCATGCATTGTACCATCCTCCCGGTTGCGACCCTGCCCAGTGGACAATTGGGCGTTTTGGGTCTCAGTCCATGTGTCCCAAAATGAGTTGCATTCATGCAAGCACATGCTGCTCCCACACAGGCATGCGCGGACATCCTTGGCGTAACAAGCTTTGAGGATTGTCGGATGGGGTTGTTCAACTGTCGTGTTTTGATATTCCGTCGTAAAGAGACACCTCTCACGTCTTTTTGTGCGGCGAAATTTCTGCCAAGCCTTAGGTGTATTATACTGTATTTTGGATGAAATAGATAATATTAATAAATAGCAATAAATAAATATTTCCAGGAATTATGATTATAATAATTTTAGTGCAGCTCCCGATTATGGGGATTTCTTTGTACACAAATGCTTCGCTTCCAGCGTCTATTATATAAACGGGCCGCAGGAGGCCTTCACCATAGGAGACCTTGGGTTTGTCCCAATCCGAATATGAGAGGCTGATTGCTCCCATCGAAGAGAAGATGATGCGGGCGGTCTGGCAGGTTACGCAGGACCGGCATGACGCGGAAGAGGCCTTTCAGGAGGCGCTGGGCGTGATTTGGCGGCGTTTCGAGCACGTTTGCAAGCATCCGAATCCGCACGCACTGATCTTGCGTATCTGCATCAACGCGGGGTACGACACGGTCCGGCGTAATGCGCGCCGCCGCACGAAAGAAGCGAAGGCGCAGTATGGAGAACCGTTGCATACGCGAGGCGCGGACGTGCTGCTGGAGCTGGCCGAAAAACGAAGCGCTATCACGAAGGCGATTGGCCAGCTTTCGCGAAACCAGGCAGCGGCGGTTGTCATGCGGCTTATTCAAGGTGAGGATTTCGAGGCCATTGCACAGGTGTTGGGATGCAAATGCTCCACAGTGCGCAAGCATCTGGAGCGGGGCCGCGCGCGATTGCGTGAATTGTTGAGGCCCTGGTCTTCCGCGACGGATGAGGTTATTCCCAATGAATGAAAATGATTCACTGCAAGACATGCTGGACACGAATATGAGCAAGGAAATCCCAGAAGAAGTGCGACAGGCCATGGCGCAAGAGCTGCGGTTTTTCACGGCGCATCTCGCTGCGAAGGAACGCTACCCCGAACGCCGCGCATCCCGAATCTGGGCGTTGTTGCGTCCCGCGATGGCGGTCGCAATGGCGGGCTTCGCATTCCTCATGGTGGCGGTGCTCTTGCCCGCTCCCAAGCCTACCTGGGCGCAAGTCATGGAATCACTGGCGTCGATCCAAACATTTGATGCATCGATATATGTCGTCTCCTCTGGGAAGGCCCATCCGGTCCGTTTGGAACTGGCTATGTCGCCAGATGGCGGGATGCGCCTGCTTGCTGGCGATGAGTCCGTGCTCATCGGGCCGGATGGGTCCGCGGTAGTGAACAAGATTCCTGGTGCGCCTGATCCAGGTGAAGATATGCGCAATGCCCGGTTAATGGTGCAATCCGTACTGGAGCGTTTTCGTTCCGTGGATGGATTCACATTTGACGAGCTTGTTTCCGCGCTTCGCGGTTCGACGCATCTCACCACGCCTTTGGAGAGCATGGAGGCAACTATATCCCCGGATTTAGCCGTTTTCGATATGTATGACGATTCAGGGGAAGAGCATATCCGCATTCATGCGCTGCGCAAAAGCCGCTTGCCGATGCGTGTGTTTTACCAGGACAGCCGCGAGGGCATTTTGGTGGACGCCATTCTCTCTTATGAGAGAGATGGCCAGACATCATCGGCCCACCAAACTCAATAAACGCCATTTCTGAAAATCCCAGCATCAACAAGAGATCCCTGTCTTTACATATCTCGCAACACTCATAGAGGAGGCTTCCATGTATACGAATCGATTCAAAGGTTTCACACTCATCGAATTGCTGGTCGTGATTGGCATTATCGCGGTCTTGGCCGCCATTCTGCTTCCCGCTCTTTCGCGCGCCAGGGAAGCCGCCCGCCGGGCTTCTTGCCAGAACAACCTTAGGCAATTGGGCTTGTCCTGTGCGATGTATGCCGATGAGAACAAAGGGTATTACCCACCCAAGGTCCGGTTATGCGACTGGAATACGGATATACTAGCTCGCAATTATGTTTGGATGCCCGATGCTCTCGATATTTACCCCGAATATCTAAATGATGTCCATATTCTGGTCTGTCCATCGGACTCTAATGGCGGACAAATGTTGGAGCCCAGTTCGAGCGGCGATACGTGGTATGGGAAGAACGGGAACCTTGCCCTGGACTCTAGCACGGGATGCGGTGCGTTCGCCTTGCTTGGCGATGCTTCCTATTGCTATATGGGATATGCCGTTCCAGAAGATAATCGCTTCCTGCTGGGCTGGCCTGGATTTGATCCCACGGACCAGAGCCAAATCGATGATGTGATTCGGGCCGTTGTACCTCTATTCGAACAACCCGGCCGTGATCAGACGCTGGTGCATCCCACGTTGGGCACGGTTCCGGTCATGCGCCTGCGGACGGGGATAGAACGCTATTTCATCACGGACATCAATAACCCGGCTGCCTCTAGCATGGGACAATCCACTCTCGCGGTCATGTGGGATATGCTCAGCTCCACGCCGGAAGATTACAACCATGTACCCGGCGGCGCGAACGTGTTATACATGGATGGCCATGTGAGCTTCAACCGCTGGCCAGGCGATAAATTCCCCGTCAATCCGTATATGGCTTTTATCGTCAACGCGGCGAATTAGCGTGGGCTTTCGTGCAGTACATATGCCCTTCCATGGCGTCCGAGGTGTTGTTAACGCTGATTGATTTGCCGGATTCCACATGTTGAATGGCATAACCGCGCGGAAGGAGATAATTAACGAGGCAGTGGGCATTAGCTTTTTTACGTTCGGGGCCTGCGCCATGGACTTCGATGAATAGGCTGGGGGCGTGGCGTTCGAGAGTGTCCGCCATGCCCTCGAGCACATCGCCTTCCAGGCCTTCCACATCGATCTTGATGAAATCCGGTTTGGGAAGCCCGTGGGCCTCGATTACATGGTCGAGGGTATCCACTTCGATGGTGATGCGCCGCGTATCGCCGCGCTGGCGCAGTTCCTCTTGGAGATCGGCTTGCAGGCTGCCCATGGAGCGTTCAGAGGGCCGGAAGACCATGGAAGCCATAGTGCGTTCGCGCCCCAGGCCCAGTGGGAAAACCTGCACATTCTCAAAGCCATTGAGCCGGATATTCTCCGCGACATGCGCATGGTTGTCCGGATTCGGCTCGAAGGCGGCCACATGGCCTTCAGGCCCCACGGCGCGGGCGAAGAACAGGGTAAACACGCCATGGTATGCGCCGATGTCGTAACAGGTTTTTCCAGCGAAATCGAGGCTTTGGATGAATTGCTCTTCGCGGCAGAGCGGGCGGCGGATGAAGCCAATGCCCCCTCGCCGTTTGAGCCCGGCTGCGATGCCATGGCGGACGGTATAGACGCGACGGTCGAGGAAAGGCCCCAAAGCACCCCGCAGCAAGCTCACAATTGCCCGCTTGATGTTGAACCACATGATTTCGCCCCCTCTTCGCTATCTCTCACCTGGGCCCTAAGCGCCCTGAATCGGTTTGTAACTTTCGAATAAAGGCGTCTTCGAGCAACAGCCCACGCCGTTCACATTCTTTCACGGCGTTCCATGCATTGTCGTAATCGTGTTTGCGGTAATACGCTTCCGGCATGGCCTTGAGGATTTGGAGGTGTTCGGGATCCTTAGCCAGGCCTAGCTTCCATGCCGACAGCGCGCCGTCATCGTCTCCTAGATTGTAGCGGGCAAGGCCTAGGTAGTAATAATCGTCTGGATGGCCAGGGTCAAGCTGAAGCAGTTTTTCATACGCGTCCGAGGCGCCCGCATAGTTTCCCATGCGGAATTCGAGTTCGCCTAGTTTATCCAACACGACGGCGGCGCGGGAGTCTTTTTCCAGCATGCGCCTCATCGTCATGACGGCTCCTTCTATATCGCCATCAAGTTCCTGCGCCGCAGCCAGATTGCCCAGTGTGGCCATATCATCCGGTACGAGTTCGAGGGCATGCCGATAAGCGGCAATGGCGGACTTATAATCCTTAAGATGGCGCAGGGTAAGGCCGAGATTGCAATAGGCGCTGGCGTAATCTGGTTTGAGCTTCACGGCGGCGGCGTAAGCCTCCTTCGCGGCTGGGTAGTCCATCAGGTCGAAGTACGCATTGCCGAGCTGGTATTGCAGCGTAGCGTCGTCCGGCGTTTGGGCGAGCTGCTCGTGGAGTTCGCCTACGCGGTGTTCCAGCCGTTCGCGTGGAGGCATGGATGCGGTATCCGGTTCCGGTTTGGGTTTTGCCGTCGAGGCGCATCCTGCTACGAGACAGAGGGCAAACGCCAGCGCCCACGGCGCGGCATATCGTTTCAAGCATATTGTTTTCATGTACTGATCGTAAAGCGTAAGCGCCTCCGATGCAAGGCTGGCGTGATAGGGCAATTGGGCCAGCAAGAATTCGAATAGCGCCTAAGCCGGCTGAAGCAAGGACATCTTTTTGGACAGGATTTACATGATGAATAAGATTGGATAAAATCTGTCAACGAGTCTCGAAAAGCGGACATGGGCGTTGCCCACCACCCAATGGAACGGCATGAATCTGGCGGTTTTCGCATTCGCTAAACTCTTGCAAAAAAGTTACTTGCGTCTGTAGGCGAAAAAACTTCTTGTTTTTCTTGTAGAAGCTGGAGCGTAGTGCGCTAATCCATGATTGTTTGGGTGTTTTTTCTGATGCGGCGGAATAGTGATCCGAAAAGATCTTGTTCATCTTGTAAATCATGCCGAAAAAGCTATTTTTTGTCCTACTGTGTTACTATATCGTTGTCACAGTTCTAGTTATTTTATAAACTCCCAAAAATGATTCAACGGGCCGTGGCCTTTGCCCAGGTTAAGGGAATGGCGGATGGCTTCCGTCAAATAGCTCTTCGCGGCGCGGACCGCAGCCAAGGCGGTTGCGCCTTTGGCGAGATGGGCTGCAATGGCCGCGGAATAGGTGCAGCCGGTGCCATGGGTGTTTTTAGTGGCGAAACGCGGTGCGGCGAATTCTATGATGTCTTCACCGTCAAATAGGTAATCCACCGCCTCCTCCATATGGAGATGGCCGCCCTTCATGAGCACATATTTCGGCCCGAGGGCCGCGATGCGGTGCGCCGCTTCCCTGGCGTCTTTGGGCGTTTCGACTGGGATGCCCGCGAGGATGGCCGCTTCGGGAGCATTGGGAGTCACCATATAGGCAAGAGGCAGTATGCGCTGGACCAGGGCTTCGCGCGCTTGTTCCTGGAGGAGGCGGTCGCCGCTCTTGGCCACCATGACCGGATCCACAACGAGCCTCTCGATGTGGTGGCGCGCAATGGCGTCCGCCACAGCTTCGATGATGGCGGCGTTCGATAGCATGCCTGTCTTGGCGGCGTCTACGCCGATATCGCCCGCGACATCGTCGATCTGTTCCGCCACGAACGCGGGAGGCAGGTCATGCACGCCCGTGACGCCTACGGTGTTTTGGGCCGTCACGGAGGTGATCGCGCTCATGCCATAAACGCGCAGGGCGGTGAAGGTTTTGATATCGGCTTGAATGCCCGCGCCGCCGCTAGAATCGCTTCCAGCGATGGTCAGTGCGCGCGGCATCTGTTGAGGATTAGGCATAAATGACTCCCGCGACGCACGCCGTCATGAAACATGCCAGCGTGCCGCCGATAAAGGCCTTGAGGCCTAGTTGGACGATATCTTTTTGCCGTTCGGGCGCAAGCCCCGTCATGCCGGCGATAATGATGGCGAGGCTGCCCGGATTGGCGAAGCCGCATAATGCATATGTGATAATCGTGACGCCGCGTGGAGACATCACATCGCGTAAATCTTTCAATTGGGCATACGCCAGAAACTCGTTCATTACCGTCTTGACGCCCAGCAACTGGCCCGCTTCGAGCAGGTCGGCGCGGGGCACACCCATGAGAAACGCGAAAGGCGTGAACAGAAATCCGAACAGGCTTTGCAGTGAAATGGATTCCAGCGCGGGCCACCCGTGGCTTGCGGCCATGGGGGCATACAGCATGGCGAGCAAGGGGCGCGACATTGTTTCAAGTGCCATGTTAAGAATGTACACGAGCCCGAGGAACGCAATGATCATGGCGGCGACGTTCAATGCCAGATTTAGGCCCTGCGCCGCGCCGCGCGCGGCGGCGTCCACGACATTAGTGCTCTCGACCTCGACCTTTATTCCTCCGAATCCCTGTGTGGCGGGAGTCTCCGTTTCGGGCACCATGAGTTTCGAGATGAGGATGGCCGCGGGCGCGCTCATGAGCGAGGCGGCAAGCAGATTGCCAGGCTCCGCGCCGAAGGTGGCGTAGACCACCATGACGCTGCCCGCGATGGTGGCCATGAATGCGGTCATGACCGTGCATAATTCGGAGCGGGTCATGGCGGCGATATACGCCCGGATGGCGGTCATGGATTCAATGCCCATGAACACCAGCAAGGCCGTGCCGAAGGTCTCCGCGCCGGAGGTCTTGAGCGTGCGGCGCATGAGCCACGCCATGAACCATACAACCGCCTGGATGATGTGGAAATGAAACAGGATGCCCGCGATGGATGACACTAGAATGATCACCGGCAGCACTTGGAAGGCCATCACTGCGCCAATGTTGTAATCCGTCGAGAGGGTGCCGAAGATGAACTTCGCCCCTTCGATGGTGGCGCCCGTGAGCAAATCCACCACCTTGGCCATGCCCACGAATACGATTTCGCCCGGCGTGGATTGCGTTTCGATGCATCCGAAGGTGATAAGCCAAACAAAGGCTTTGAACATAGGCTGCAACACATAGGTCTGCACGGGCGTGGGCAGTAGCAATAGTCCCACGGCGAATTGAAGCCCGAGCCCCCATAGCACGATCCTCCATGGGATGCGCTGCCTGCGCTCCGACAATGCCCACGCCAACGCCATCATGCATACCAGCCCAAACAAACTGACTAGACGTAACACGACATACACTCCTGTCTGTTTTTGGATATTGGTGCAAGGCCCCCCTTGCATACATGGCATCATACCATATGGCATTCACTTAATCATGAGCGAGCCCCGTAAATTGGCGGCGTTCCGAATGGTTCTGCTAGGATAGCGCCTTGTGTTTGTGTGTGCCAATATGTTCAGCCAGGAAAGGCCTATCTCGTCCATGCGGGAATCCATGCGACCGATTTTGTTCTTGTTGGTATTTAGTGCTGTCCTGTTCAGCATCAACATTGGCGGATATGATTTATGGCCGGCCGACGAGCCCCGATTCGGGCAGGTGGGCCGTGAAATCCTTCAATCCGGCGACTGGCTCACCCTGCATGTCAATGGCGAGCCGTACATGGAAAAACCGCCGTTGTTATTCTGGGCCATGGCCATTATTTCCTACCCCTTTGGCGATGTCTCGGAAACGACCGCGCGCATCCCTTCGATATTGTTCGGCATCATCACGGTGTTGCTCACCTATTCGCTGGCGAAACGCCTCTACGGCCCCCGCATAGCCCTTTGGTCGGGCGTGATTCTTATCACCTGTTTGCGCTTCTGGTGGCAGGCGCGCAGCGCCCAGACCGATATGGCCCTTACGGGATGCCTCACGGCGGCATTGTATGCTTTCTGGCGCTGGCATGAGGGCCGCCGTACGGCTTGGTTGATGGCGTTTTATGGGGCTGTGGCCGCCGCGGTATTCGCGAAAGGCCCGCCAGGCGTCATTTTGCCGCTGTTGTTCGCCTTCACGTTCTACTGGCGGCGGCGGGAAGAACGGCGGCAGATGCATTTGCTCTGGGGCGTGCTGGCCATCGCGGCGCTCATCTCGCTGTGGCTTATCCCTGCGTGGCATGCGGCGTCCATCGAACGCGCCGCCTCGACGCAGCAGACCGTAGCCTCTAATTTGCTTCGCCAGACTATTGGACGCCTGTTCCTTGGCGTGAGCCACCGGGAATGGCCATGGTATTACCTCATCGCCCTGCCCATGGACCTGTTCCCATGGACGCTCTTTTTGCCCTGGACCTTGCCATGGGTTTGGCTGCGGCGCAAGGAAGATGAACGCATGCGCTTCGTGCTGAGCTGGATTATTCCCGCATTCATCCTCTTCACCATTGCCATGGATAAGCGAGAGCTCTATCTACTGCCGTTGTATCCCGGCTTCGCCATACTCTTGGCCCGCAGCGTCACCGACTTGGTTGATTCGGAGCGTATTCGCTGGCGGAAAAGAACGCTATTTGCCTGGGGCGTGTTGCTTGCCCTGCTCGCGGCGGCGCCTTTTGCCTTGCTGGCCACGGAATACCGGGATGAATGGACGAGCGGGCTTCTGATTTTCAGCACATTCACGGCTGTATTGGCGGCAGACGCCTTCCGGCGGGCCAAGATGACCGGCGGTGAGGGGATTCACCGCCTGGTGGCGGTCCATTTCGCGGCCATGTCGATTCTTATCGCCTTGTTTGTATTCCCCGTCGTGAATGAATTCAAGGGCGCTCGCTCGTTCTGCACGCCGTTGCGGCGTCTTAGTGAAAAATCCGTACCGTACCGTCTTTACTCCGTGGGCTTCACACGCGAGGCCTATGTGTATTATTCAAAGCATTCTCACGAAGCCGTCTTCACGGATGTGGTGCCCATGGAGCTGCCGGAAGGCATGAGCCCGCTCAAAATGGCCCTGACCCAGAAACGGCTGCGCGAGGATATCGTGAAGGCCGTGAAAAAAGTTTCCATCGCCGATCTGGGCACGGTGGCGGATGCCGAGATGGAAGCCTTGCGTGAGGCCATCCGCAAAACGGTCCTTGAAGACAAGAAGGTGGATTCGCAAATGGCGGCGGATTTCCAGTGGGTCTTGACGAAAGAGGTGCGCTCCTTCTCCCAAGCCTTCGAGAAGCCCGAACCGGCGTTTCTGTTCGTGAAAGAAAATGACTGGCGCTGGTTCTTGGTGTTTGGCCCTGAACTGCGCCATTTCCCGCTGGTGCAGGCGGATTCCGTAGGCAGCCGGGATGTCCTCCTGGTGGCCAACGATGCCGGAGCGTCCTTGCTGGCCATGCAAAAAGAAACGAACGTGCAGCCATAAATGGGATAACAGAGTTCAGCACCTTAAGCTCCAGCTTCTGTAGAAAACGAAAAGAAGTTTTGAATCGATTTGCGTAACATCTTGATAAGCCTAGGTTTATAATGTTACAAAACTGCTGCGGTTATTTCAGTGATCTTGGGTATGGGCAACCTCCATGCCACTGCCTTAGCCCCAGTTTCAACAAGAAAACGAGAAGCTGTTGCATTGCAGGTATGTCGCGCTCTATATGGTTGCATTCTTTACGGCGACTTTGTGTGAAATATATGAGCAAGGCTGGCGCACTGTACCGCCAACAGGAATCCCATTCGATTGATACGCACACAAAGCCGCCAAAACGCAAAGGTAAACGAGAATAGACAATGTTATGTCTTCTCACTAGACTGTTTGCAACGTCGATGTCAGTTATGTACTGCTCCACTCGTAGAAAGAGGCGTGTATTGTGAAAGGAATCGTTCCGCCTCGATGCGCAACCGGGCAACGGACTCGGCATTGCCTGCCGCGGTGGTGTTTATATCCCAAGGCAGTTTGAGCGGGATGATCAATTCGAGGGTGCCTTTCGCAATATCACGGGATCTGTGATTTCGGTCATTAAGGTATTTCTCCATTAATGGTATAATAGTCGATGCATGTTCCAGCATAAAAGCGCCATTACGTGTCATGTCATAATCGAAATAACTGGCTCCATGCTGCATGCGTTCGATCAATAATGCATCTGTCTCTGGTGAGCGGAGATATGAAATGGTCTGTGAAAATTCTGTCGTGGAGCCTTCGCGGTAGAAATGGGCCGAATATCTTGGCTTCGATAGTTCTCCCGATCTTCGGAAGAGATCAATCAAAGGTGCGCTGGTGTCATCATCAAGATAAAAAAGCGCGACGGCGGCCGTTATGTGCAAGGAAGTGTTTCCTGTTCGGTAGAGCTTTTTCCATTTGGCAATGGTGGAAAGGTCATGCAACCGGGTGCGAGCTAGTAATGCGGATAAATAGAGTTTATCAATCTCTGAGGTTTTTTGTCGATAACTTGGAGAACTGGGAAACATAACGCCCTTCACAGGGAAAGACACGCGTACATTCCGGTAGGCCTGGACGCGTGAACGGCTGGTATAGCGCTTTAATAACAATATATCGGACGTATCGCCAAACTCGCCCAAAAACTGTATGGCGCTATCTTTGTCAGCAAACGCCTTTGCATATGCTCCCAGACTATCTGCGTTCATTGGCTCCGCAAGGATATCACGGGCATATTTCAAAGCTGCGTCTTTTTCTCCGCAACAATAGAGAGATGATAATAATGGATATTCTAGATCCTGTGATTTTTCTTTGTCATGAAGTGCTTCATAGAGCATGGGAACGAAAGCTGGATCTGGAATTTTCCAGCGGATGATATCCAGGCTGTATCGCAAATCCGCTTTTTGCAGATAGGGAATAGCGCTCGTATCACCTTTTTTTAAGCGCAAGAGGATGCTGGTGCTGAGATTAATCTCACCTGCCGCGAAACGGTTTAAATCATTATTCAGGCATAGCTCGGGAGCGGCATTGCCTTGGCGCAATATACTCTTTCTGTACTGCAACAGTCCTTCGCGTAAGCTGGTTAAGGTCATAAGTTGTTCTTCTGTTAAGTGAAATCGCCTGGGCGTATTGAATATTTCCTGAATAAAAGCATCGATATCTTCACCGGGCGTCTCAGCGAGAATACGCATGGTTTTCTCATCAAGTGTCATTCCAAGCTCGCTTCCTAAGCGATCTTGTTCGATAATGCTATCGGGGTAATGCTCAAAAAGCTTATGTAAGCGTTGGATGCGGTCTGGGCTTGGGCGTTCAACTACATACCTCAAAATAAAAGTCTCTATGTAATCGCTAAATACGCAAGCGCTAGGTGGTGTGCAATCTTTCAGGTAAAGAGCGACAAGGCGATCTGCGCTTTCTTCGGATGGCCTTTTCATCATCATAGTGACTACATTTTTGGCGAACCTGCAAAAAACTTGCGTTTGGCCTATCGAGAAATGCATGGGTGATTTGGATGCATCCATCATATCAGGCATTTGATGCCGTTCTGGGTAATACTGCGCCTCAAGGGCGTCTATAAGCTCAATATCAGTAATTGTTTCTTGTGGATATAATAAAAGGAATTCACTCGCGAGACAGGCTTCTTCCAGTGTGCCATTTTGGAGATCATTTTTATAGTGCTCAATCTCTGTGCGATTGGCCGGTTTTATGCCATGGGTAGCGTCATAAATGGTTCGTATGATCTTCCATCCTTCATCTAGAGGAATAGGGGTATGCATATCAAAGAAATCATAAACAACGGGTCCGTTATCCGTGTTTTTTATAAGGTAGTCTTCCTGTTGGCTGAAGCCCCATTGAAGAATGTATTGGTTATTTACTTTTTTTAGCGGGAAAATATATTCTTTGCCAAGTTCGAGAGAACCAGAAGCAGATATTCTTATAGTTTTAGAAGATATGAAAGGATAACTATTCATAACAGTGAATGTAATGGTGGTTGGAGTTTTAAGAGATTCTCTGTTGCGATTACGCTGGACGATTTTTTTTACTTTCCCTTGTATCATAAGATCGCAGTTTTCTATGCTGATGGTGATTGGATGGAACCAATAAGAGGCAGACGCAATAGGGCGCTGGAATAATCCTAGATTCGAGCAATTGAGCGTTATAAGTTCAAAGATACTCCACGCCAAAATAAAAGACAAGAACGCCCGTAGTGTCTTATTATGCATCATTTATATCCTCTTGAACTGTTTATCAGGAATTGCCGCAAAATTCGCCCATGCTATATTATAATCATAACGCCAGACAATAATATGAATACCTCTGCCGCCAGAAAAGTTTCTAGAGGTAGAAGAAAATTATCACAGAGTCTCTATACTAACGGCTAGAGAAGGCGGCGAAGGACTATCTTGGTGCTAAGGGGCATCTTGCTGGTCTGCAAGCGAGCCTCCCGTTACAACAGGGGAGTATTGCGAAAGCAGCCATTCCGCTTCAGCCCTCAACCGGGCGGCGGATTCGACGTTGCCCGCCGCCGTAGCCGAGTCGTCCCAGGGAACTTGCAAGCCAGTGATTTGTTGGAGCGCGGATGCAGCCGTTGTTCGAGACATTGCATCACGGTTATCAAGGTAGTACATTAACCGTTCGATCACTTCTGATGCGTGCTCCAGCAAGAATTCACAATTAACCAAGAGGTCGTTATCTGAATTGTCCAATCCATATTGGAGCCGCTCAAGAAACAAGGCGTCTGTTTCCGGTGAACGGAGATACGTAATCGTATGCTGGAATTCGCTAGTGGCTCCCATTATATAAAAATGCTCAGCAAAATCGGGATCTTCTCGCTCCGCATGGCGTCGGAATAAGTCGATCATGGGCCTGCTTGTATTATCACCTAAGTAATAGAGAGCTACCGCGGCTTGGGTTCGCAAAGGGATGGAGCCTCTTATGATTCCTCCGGCTCATTTGCCGCACCCCGTTCCGGCTCAACGGCCAGTTTTTCCCGAAGCCGGTCCTCCCGCGTGAGGGCGCACCGGTGTTCCCGAATCTTGTTCATGGCGATGCCGCACAGCCATGTCCAAAGCGCTCCTTTCGATGCATCATACCGGCGGATGTGCTCGACCGCTTCCGCTAACGCCTCCTGCGATACATCCTCCACGGAGAGAGGCGTTTCGCAGCGGGCAGCAGTGAAACGGTACAGCGGAGCCGCATATAGCGCGCAAAAATGGCTCCACGCACGCCGACGCCCCGCCTGCAATCCACGGGCCAGCCGCTGGTCTTCCCGCCTGTCTATCGCATGAGGCCCCTCGCCCAACCCCACCTCCTTCGCCATATCTACGACATGTATTGATCAATCCCCGCTAAATCCTTCGGCCGCCGATAAAAAATATCCACCAGCCATGTTCACGCAAACAGCCGACCTCTGTAAAACCATAGTTTGCCAACAACGTGGCAATAATAGAAAATAAAAGAAATTGTAACTAGTTTTATCATATGCGTTCCATGTTCACCAAAATAGGGCATCCTTGCCGTTAGGATATCCATAATATCCCCAAAAATCACTTAACTAATATGTCGATATTTTTCTTGACACCGCTCCCAATCGGTGGTACATTGTATGTGTACTAGGGATTCAGGCATGCAGAGAGCTTCGCTTGGGGACATAATACACGCCTCTGTCAACTGAAATCCTCACACAACAGGCTATAGATAGATGAAAAGGAGAAGCCGCGCCGTGTCCGTTGGGAAGTAAAACCCCTTTATCAAAGGCGGGAGGTATCGTCACATGCGCCGTATCGTGTGGTCCGTCTTAAGTGTCGTTCTGGTTGTCTGCCTGGGATTCATCATCAATGAATCCCCCATTTCCGCCCAATCCACCGAAAGCATAACTCCTACAGAATTCACCAGTTCCAACGATTCGCAAGCCCCTGCCGCCCTCACGCGCGAGGAAATCGAGCAGCGCCGCGCCGAAACCCGCGCCATGTTCGCCCCGGAAGAGGAGGATATCGGCCCCTACTATTATGGATGGCAGGGCAAGCGCGTCCCCATCGAGATGTGTACGGACACCATCGGCGTTTCATTTCGTGAAAAAAAACGGGTTGAAGAGGTGGTCCAATTTCTCAATAGCGACGCCCGCCTCACGGCCATCACCGCCGATAAAATCGTTTCCGGCGAACAGGCCAAGGCCCGCGCGGGCGAACTCGCCCTGAAGGCGGACGCGGTACAGGATAAAAGCTCCTATGTCCAAGTGGGCGATACACTTATCCCGATGGACATCAACTTCAACGGCGCGGCCGTCATGAAAGTCTCCGGCGCGAAAACGAAAGACGATATCCGCACCTTAGTCGCCGAACTAAGCAAACGGGACGATGTCGATGCCGTCATGACCGCCTGGACCTGCGGCACCGAGATGAAGTCACTTATGACCGAAATGCTCACCGTTGTTATTCGGAAAGACGACAATGAAGAAAAAGTACTGGCGCTCTTCGCCGAAGACGGAGCCGAAATCCTTAAACGGGTGGACTACAAGGAGATAGGCTCGGTCACCTACCGCATCCGCATCCCCTACCACGCCCGCGCGGTGGACGCCTCCGGTTTCCCCCTTCTCACCAACGACTACGCCAACAAGTATCAGCGCAGCGGCCTCGTGAAAGCCGCCGCCCCCGTGTTCGCGCCGCTATACAAGACGCAGACGGACATCCCAGCTCCAACAGATGAACAATTCGTAGACACGGAGCGGCCTGCTCCTAAGCCTGTTCGGTGGTATTGGGATGCGAACCACATGAATGCAGTCAAAGCGTGGACAGAGGTGTATGGAAGCAGTTGGCCGACGGGCAATGCATGGTGGCAGAATTATCCAAAAACCATCATCGCTTCGCTAGACGATGGCGTGCCCTTGGATTATGAACAAGCGAATCATTTTTACCGAGGACAATACTATAATCTGCAGCCCAGCCTAAGCCCGCCATATCACCCTTATAATGCCGCATGGGTTCCAGTGCAAAACGATAATATGCAACTTACAGGTCCTGAATATGCAAATGCTTTTTCCCTCTATAAAGCGGGCTGTCCTGACCTTACGCCCAACCAATGGTTTAACATCAAGGCATATAACGCCGGAGCTAAAGATATATTTGGATGGGATTTTGTCGGAACAGATCCGGATTTTCCAGATGGAGATGCTATTCCCTTTTCAGATTACTCTAGATGGTACGTGGCTAATTCCTTACGAGGACATGGATTCGCTGCAGCAGTCATCGAAGCAGCAAGGCCTTTCAATAATCCAGATCCGGCAGACTTGGATAATATGGATGGCACCGAAAGTGTCGGGCTTTGTCCTAGTGCTGAGATAATGCCCATTCGATATCATTACAATACATGGGATTTTTCTGAAGCAGTACTGAACGAATCCAATATCCATTATCCAGCTTTAGTGGTTGATGGTATTCGTTACGCGATAGGAGAACGCGATTCCACTGTAGGGCAGTATCAATTCGCCAATTACTCGGCAATGGAATTGGGCGATATCGCTCATATCCTTTCCTTATGCACCTTTTCCCAAACTTATGATCCTGAATTGTATGAAGCCATTTTGCTGGCGCGCGCCCGGGGCGTCACGGTGATCTGGTGTGCCAATTACAATGTCGATATGGACGCACATCCCTATTTTCCCCAGAGCTTTAATGAGATGATCATTTTAAGCGCTGGAGACGCCAAAGGCAGGCGAAGCCGGTTCATGACCGCCGGTATGGGCTCAAGTTATGGCAGCATTATCGATGTGATGGCGGCTGGAGACCCAAATCGGCCTGGCAGTATCCCTAATTTTGACGAGGATTTTATACCGAATGGTCAAAACGATTATGATTATCGAACTGCTACAATGTATTTGAAACTATATGATCCTGGTGACAATGCCGATGAAATATTCCAGGTTAAACTGAATGCTTCTAACTCGAACACCGCTCCCGCTGGAGTGGGTCTCGCGGCGCTTATGCTCACCAAGAATCCCGCCCTTTCCCCCACCGAGATCGAATGGCTCATGAAACTGAGCGCACTGCCGCTGAAATATGATTACAGCATTACGGATGTAAACAACCCTTTGTATCCCTATCGGTATGGTGTTTGGAACCCATCACCGTACAATGTGTATTGGCCGGATTCCACGGAACAGGATTGGCTGGCCAATGATCAGAGGCGTTTTGATCACGCCACCACCCATCCGAACAAATACACGGGATGGGGCATGATCAACATGTACGGAGCTGTCAAACTGGCTAAGCATATTCAAGACGGTTATAACAGTACCATTCCGGACGATTGCCGCGCTCCCGGAGCTAGCGGAGTCCGGAATATCATGTCCATCATTGGCTCCGCCGTTGCCAGCGACGACGGAAAAGGAAACACATTGCTCCGGCCACTCGATCATATAGATTCGGAGCATACCTATATTGGCCTGTATATTGATGGAAAAATCGATGAGAACTCGACTTGTGTAACTTCCGCGGCGGGCGATTCACCTCTTTTCACCGTCCGTGCGTCGGATAATACGCCAGTTGCTGCCCTGTGCCCTTCTTATTCCGCAAAAGCATGGGATCCGGCGAAGCCTCCCTTCCCCGTGCTCTATTTGGCGGGCCAAGTCGTAAAAGATTTCAATACACAGTACAATTTCCCCTCACCGCCTGGTTCAGCACATGTCTTCCGGGATGACGCGAATACTATTGTAGGATATATTACCACTGTTAATGGACTACAATATACAAATCCGAATTCGCCTCATCAAACGCTCACGGCGCCGAGAGGCTCCTTGTTCATTCGCGGCAGTGTATATCAGGGTTGCAGGCCTCAAGGCGCGGACCAGGATCCCGGACAAGGCCATCTCTGGACAGTAGCTCCTACTGCAGGCGACGACATCGACTTCAACGGCGCCTCGGGCATACAATCCGCCATCAATGCGGCCACTGCTGGTGATATTATTGAAGTCAGGCCTGGAACGTACAGCGCCATCAATTTCGGAGGTAAGAATCTGGTTATTCGTTCTGCTGAACCCTACAATCTCTATCGTACGGATGTGCGTAATCGTACATTTATCCAAAATTCCGCCAACAATGGCCGGGCGGTAACCTTCAGCGGAACCGAGACATGGGATTGCTCTTTGCAGGGCTTCACGATTCAAAAGAATTCATCGTACGCCTACGGCGGCGGCATCGCGGGAAATGGCTGTGATGCCTCCATCATGTACTGCAAGTTCATCAACAACAGCATCTCCGGGAGCGGAGCGTGCATAAACAACGTGGACGGCATTATCGACCGCAATGTGTTCGGTGCGTATGATTCGAGCGCGTCTTGGGCCTCCAGCAATATCGCCAGCGACGCGGGTGGGGCGTGCTACGATTGTGACGGGATTATCCGGCTGAACATATTCTGGTGCAACCAAGCGAGTTATGGCGGCGCATTGGCGTATTGCGGTGATACTGGCGCTACAAATGATCGTTACAATGGCTACATCACCTGTAATTGGTTTATCAAAAATAAGATCATTTATCCGACTGGCGGCGGGGGCGGCATGGCAAACTGCAATGGATATCTGATTTCGGGCAATATCTTATGGAAAAACAAAGCAGAAGGTTGGTATTCGGATGGAGGAGGAATGAGCGGCTGCACTCCTTGTTATCTTCAACAAAACACCTTTGTGGAGAACACCGCGACGGCTGAAGGTGGAGGCGCGGCGTATAGTTATGGCGTTGATTATGACAATCAAATGAATTGCATCTACTGGCAGAACGACGCACCTGATTGGGAAGATGTCTACTTATCTTCTTCAACAGAGTCACTTGGGCACTGCTTCACCGAACAGGATCTCGATGCCTCCGGTCTAGAAATTGTGTATTGGGGGACTACAATCGGTCCATGGGTGGATCCTGTTGCATATGCCACACCTGGCTTCGTCACACAGACATTTAACGGTTCAAATTTCCATGATTTCCTGCATCTCATGATTGGACCGGATAGCGATGATGATGGGGTTCCTGACTATGCGTCACCATGCGTGGACAGGGGATTTACTCCTTACGATGCAGAAACAGGTTATATTTACACCTATTTTGATATTGACCATTCCGTCGCTCCAAGAGACGGTGCAGAGGGAGTGCCTGCACAAGCTCCTATACAGAACAACTTGTTTGATCGTGATATAGGAGCGGATGAAGCTCCTACGCCACCTACAGGCGAGTATAATTTCTGGTACGAAGACTTATAAGCCTGTGTTTGGATGACCTAGACCTTTTGAAAATGGAGGATCTTCAAATGCGATACATGCATGTGGGTTTGATAATAGGGTTAATGTGTTTAGCTGCTATTCCAGGTATGGCGGACGTGTGGTATGTTGATAAAGACAACCAATCCGGCATGGAGGACGGAACGACATGGCAAACAGCGTTCACAACTATTCAACCAGCCATAAATGCCGCCGTGGAGGATTACAAGGGAGAAGTGTGGGTGGCGGAAGGCGTTTACAATGAGCCTAGAAGAGGCACCTCTGTCCGATATGACGAAGTCGAGACGGGAACGCTCATGGTGCATGAAGGAATCCCGCTTTATGGTGGATTTTCGGGAAAGGAGGCCGCTCGCGCGGAGCGGTCTCCTTCTCTATACAATACCATAATCGATGGCTCCAACGCGCTCGAAGGGAAGCCAGCCGTTTGTGTAGTTTTTGTCAGTGTGAACGCAACAATTGACGGGTTTACTATCACGGGAGGAGACGCACGTGAATGGGGCGATTCGGGGGCGGCTTTGCTGACCGAAGCAGATCAAGATGTTTACATTATTCATATCAATAACTGCATATTTGAGGGTAATCAAGCAAACGAAGACCGGTCAGCAGTTCGCCTGCAATCCATATTAGAGGTACGTAACTGCATCTTCCGAAACAACGATGCGTTAGGTGCGAGCGGAGACTCTTCCTTTTATGACTGCGTTTTTGAGAATAATAAAGGAGCTTATGCGGGAGGTTCGACAAATTGGCAACCTATGTTTATTCGATGTATTTTTCGAGGTAACCATGCCGCGAAAGGTGGTGCCCTGAGTTTATTTCCGAATAGTGCGGTATTCAATTGTGTTTTTGTAGACAATATTGCTGACGAGAAAGGGGGTGCCCTGTATCTTCGTTCAGAAGAAAACATTCAATGGGAGGGATGGGCTGGCATTCATCATGTCAGCCAATGTACGTTCATCAATAATAAAGCTCCAGAAGGTTCAGTTATGTATATCTATGGAGTTGTGGATGCACAGAATGATTTGATGCCCGATGCCGGTGATGAATCTGTAAAATTAACAGACGGAAAATATGAATTGAGTAGGTTTGAGCAGTCAGGAGTTCTCTACATAGATCCTCACTTTGTTGATCCAGAAAATCGGGACTACCGTCTTATGCCTGACAGCCCGGCGATTGACGCCAATGGCTTGGATACCGGTGTGCCCGAGCTTTATAACCCAGACCTGGCGGGCACGCAACGTCCCCTCGGTGCGAACTACGACCTAGGCGCGTATGAATACGACCCGGAGGCGGATTCGGACGGCGACGGCCTCACGAATGACACCGAGTGGACCACGTATCACACCCACCCCTACAAGGCCGACACGGACGGTGACCATGTCCCCGACGGCCTCGAGATCCAATACGGCACGGACCCGCTCGATCCATCGAGCACCCCGCCCATCTTGCCCCTCGCCGCCGGAGCCGCCCTCACCGGCCTCCTCCTCGTTGCCCTATGGCGCGCGCGGCGGATGAAGCAACAAATGTAGACATACATTGTAAAAGGAGGTTTAGCACATGATACTGCGCATTTCGAGCTGCATGCTTTACCTGTTTGTTTTCATCTTTTCACTACCCGCCATAGCGGATGTGTGGTACGTCGATAAAGACAACCATTCCGGCGTGGAGGATGGAATGTCGTGGCAGACGGCCTTCACAACCATTCAGCCTGCCGTTGATACAGCTAAAGCAGATGGCGGCGGAGAAGTATGGGTGGCCGAGGGTAACTATAATGAAGTGAGAAATGGAGTTCTGTATGACGAAGTAGCGACAGGTTCTCTCATGGTGCATGAGAATGCATCGCTTTACGGCGGTTTTGCAGGAGATGAAACCGAACGTGATGCAAGAGCTCCCGCATTACATAAGTCTATAATTGATGGCTCTACGTCGCTTTCGGGAGAACCCGCCGCATGTGTTGTTTTTCTTGACGCAACTACGACAATTGATGGGTTTACCATTACAGGTGGATACGCCCGATCGATTGATCCCCATAACTCATTGGGCAGGTCAGGAGCGGCGATACTAACGGCACGCAAAAAAGACAACATTAATATTAGCAACTGCATTTTCGAGAATAATAAGTCCGACGGAACTGGAGCGGTGGTGAGCTTTTTGTCTATTGTGGAAGTGCGTAAATGCATATTTCGAAACAACAGCGCATTAGGTGCGGAAAGAGATGCTTCCTTTTATGACTGCGTCTTTGAGAATAACAAAGGCGCTTACGTAGGAGGCTCCACCAATTGGTCGCCGATGTTTGTTCGCTGCATTTTTCGAGGCAATCACGCCGTAGAAGGCGGAGCATTGAGGCTTACCAATGGCAGCCATGTGTCCAATTGCCTTTTTGTAAGTAATACAGCAGAAGAACAAGGTGGAGCTTTAAGGCTGAACAATGGAACAGATGCCCAAACAGGAGGGTGGATAGGTTCCCACGACATATCTCATTGTACATTCGTGAATAATCAAGCTCCGGAAGGGCCCACAGTGTATCTGTATGGACTGTTGTACATCGAGAACAATTTGATTTCCAGCGCCGAAAATGAACTCGTTACCGTCGAACAGGGTGAATATCACTGGTTTGGCAGTTTATTTAATGGTGATCCCCATTTTGCGGATCCGGAAAACGGTGATTACCGTCTTATGCCTGACAGTCCGGCTATTGATTCAAATGATCTCGAAAACACCGATCCGGAATTTGTGTTACTTGACTTGGCGGGCACGGCGCGCCCGATTAATGAAAAATACGATTTTGGCGCGTACGAGTACGACCCGGAAGCGGATTCAGACGGCGACGGCCTCACGAACAACACCGAGTGGACCACGTATCACACCCACCCCTACAAGGCCGACACGGACGGTGACCATGTCCCCGACGGCCTCGAGATCCAATATGGCACGGACCCGCTCGATCCATCGAGCACCCCGCCCATCTTGCCCCTCGCCGCCGGAGCCGCCCTCACCGGCCTCCTCCTCGTTGCCCTATGGCGTGCGCGGCGGATGAAGCAACAAATGTAGACATACATTGTAAAAGGAGGTTTAGCACATGATACTGCGCATTTCGAACTGCATGCTTTACCTGTTTGTTTCCACCTTCGCACTGCATGCCATAGCGGATGTCTGGTACGTCGATAAAGACAACCATTCTGGCGTGGAGGATGGAACGACGTGGCAAACAGCCTTCACAACCATTCAGCCTGCCGTTGATACAGCTAAAGCAGATGGCGGCGGAGAAGTGTGGGTGGCGGAAGGCGTTTACAATGAGCCAAGAAGAGGCACCTCTGTCCGTTACGACGAAGTCGAAACGGGCACGCTCATGGTATATGAAGGCATCGCCCTCTATGGCGGATTTTCGGGAACGGAGGCCGCTCGTTCCGAGCGGTCTCTTTCTCTCTACAAAACCATAATTGATGGCTCCAACACGCTGGAGGGAAAGCCGGCCGCATGCGTGGTCTATCTCGACGCGAACTCCACAATCGATGGATTCACCATTACGGGAGGAGACTCTCGGGAGTTTAAAGATCCGCCAGCGGCATTAACAACGAAAAGCAGCGATTACGACATTGGTATTGTCATTGAAAACTGTATCTTTGAAGAAAATCACGCAATCGACGGTCATTCGGCAGTTGGTCTTGGGTCCATCGTGAACGTCCGCAACTGTTTTTTCCGAAATAACAATGCAAGAAGTGCGAGCGGAAACTCCTATTTCTATGACTGCATTTTTGAGAATAATAATGGAGCTTACTCAGGAGGTTCTCCAAACAAAGCAGCGGCGCCCCTTTTTATTCGTTGTATTTTTCGAGGCAACCATGCCACGATTGGCGGCGCCTTAGGTATACACTTTGCTAGCGCCATCATCGGTTGCCTATTCATAGATAATGTGGCCGATGAAAAAGGCGGCGCGTTGTACCTGAGTTCAGGAGAAAACGTCCAATTGGAGACCTGGGCGGGCTCCCATACCGTCGATCACTGCACCTTTATCAACAACCAAGCTCCGGAAGGGCCGGTTTTGTACCTCCGTGGAGTTGTGAATGCGCAGAATAATCTAGTGCCGGACGCCGGGGATGAACCCTTTAAATTAACGAGCGGCACCTATTCGGTGAGCGAGCTTAATCAGACTGGCGTGCTCTACATTGATCCCCATTTTGCCGATCCGGAGAACGGTGACTACCGGCTCATGCCCGACAGCCCTGCCATTGATGCGAATGGCCTGGACACAAATGTTCCCGAAATTTATACCCCTGACTTGGCGGGCACGCAACGTCCCCTCGGTGCGAACTACGACCTAGGCGCGTATGAATACGACCCGCAGGCGGATTCGGACGGTGATGGCCTCACGAATGATACGGAGTGGACCACCTATCACACTCATCCCTACAAGGCCGACACGGACGGCGACCATGTCCCCGACGGCATCGAGATCCAATATGGCACGGACCCGCTCGATCCCTCGAGCACGCCGCCCATATTGCCCCTCGCCGCTGGAGCCGCCCTCACCGGCCTCTTCCTCGTTGCCCTATGGCGTGCACGGCGGATGAGAAAATAGCCATGCCCCAAACAAAACCGCCCAGACGCATGGACGCCCACCGGGAAACGGGGAGTCCATGCGCCTGGGCGTTTGGGCATCGACTAAAATCATCGCCCAAAATATCCCCGTGCCGCCCCGTGTCCCCGTGGTTAAACTCCGCCAACAATGGCCGTGCGGTCACGTTCAGTGGGACGGAAAACTGGGATTGTTCGCTGCAAGGGTTCACGATTCAGAAGAATTCGGCGTATGCCTATGGCGGCGGCATCGCGGGTAATGGCTGCGAGGCCTCCATCATGTACTGCAAGTTCATTAACAACAGCATTTCCGGCAATGGCGCATGCATCAACAACGTGGACGGCATCATCGACCGCAATGTCTTCGGCGCATATGATGTCAATGAGTCTTGGATTTCCAGCAATATCGCCAGTGGCGCGGGCGGGGCGTGCTACGATTGCGACGGGATCATCAGGCTGAACATTTTCTGGTGTAACCAGGCAAGTTCCGGCGGGGCGCTGGCCTATTGCGGAGATACCGTGACCGCAGGCGACACACGCCATGGTTTCATTCTATCGAACTGGTTTATCAAGAACCGTAGCGCTAGTGTCTACGGTGGCGGCGGCGCGATGGATATGTGCAATGGAAACACCATCATGAGTAACATGTTCTGGAAAAATGAGGTCATTTATGCTTACACAACGGGTGGAGCAATGTCGTATTATTATCCGTTGAAACTAAAACAAAACACGTTCGTGTCCAACACCGCTAACGGGCCATATGGAGAGGGCGGGGCCATATATGATAGTTATGGAACCGATGAAGGCCCTAACGGCGTGAACGGGATCACGAACTTTATCTTCTGGGATAATAGTGACAGCACTACATACGCGTATGATGATCTTGGGGTCCCTTCAACCACGAACATCAGAAATTGCTACACGATACAAAACCTCACGACTCTAGTAGGCGCCAATCATAGCGGTTGCATAGGCGACGCAAATGGCCCCGGGTTTATCACCCAGTCCTTCGATGGCACGAATTTCCATGATTTCCTGCATCTTGACACGGATCCCATGTCGTCGTGCATCGATCGGGGGTATACAATTATTGTAACACTTTAGCCGACTGAAGTGTTTTCCGGTGGCAGGGGAGGCAATTGGCCGGTGTTGAGGTAGTGGACCAGGGCGTTGCAGACGGTGCAGACGGGGTTTTGCCCGCGTTTTTTCAAAGTAAAGAAGACGCTCATGAGCACCGCTTGTATGGCGGCTCCTTGGTCGCTGCGGTTGCAGTAACTGTTTTTGCGCAGGATAACGGCAGGACGGATGGAGCGTTCCGCCAAGTTGTTGTCGAAGGGAACATCTGATTGGCCGAGAAAAGTGAAGAGTTCATCCTGGTGTCGGCGCAGCCTTTTTATGAGGCGCTTGGCGTTGGCGTCCTCCCAGGGCGTATCGCACAAGTCCCGCAAGCGCCGGGCGAAGCGCGCGCGGCGCGAGTCGTACGCCTCCGGTTCGAGCTCGCCGCGCCGCCGCCACAGCCGGATGGCGTCGGCAATCAGGCGGCGCAGCTTTTTGGCGAAGGCGGGCCAGGCCGGGCTGGGCGATTTGTATTTCTCCACGTGCTCGAGTTCGCGCAACAAATGCACGAGGCACTTCTGCCGGGCGGCGCACGCCACGGCGTTGTACGCGGCCCAGAAGTCGGCCACCAGCGTTCCGGCGAATTCCCGCGTGAAGAACTGCTGGAGCGCCGGACTCCCCCGCGAATGGTCGATCAGGAAAAAGCTCAGCCCTTTGGTGGCGAAACACCACAGCCATCGGGTCTTGCCATTCACGCGCCAGCCGGTCTCGTCGGCGTTGAGCACCGCCGAGTCCAGCGCTTCCTGGTGAATGGCCTCGTACCAAGGCAGGAGAATCTCCGCCAGCCTGCGCCACATGTGCAGCAGCCCGCCCGGCGTGACCTGGAAAAGCAGGTGGAAATCGAAGACCTCCACGATTTGCGAAAGCGTGTTGCCCAACACATAGTGCAGCCACGCGCTGAGGACCAGCACCCGGTTGCCCAGGGTCGCGCCCGGCAAGGCCGCCGCCACAACCGGCTCGACTTTCTTCTTGCATCGCGGACACCAGTCGCGGTGAATGGTATGCTCGGTGATTTCCGGACGGATGCCTTCGGGTATGTCTTCGGTGTAGCGCGTGCGGGTCTCCGCGCGGCGGTCCAGCGGCCCGCCGCAGTCGGGACACACCTTGGTGCGGTGTGTTTCACGCCGGTCGATACGTTCGGGCGGCACGCGCCGGCTGCCGGGGTGGCCCATCTTGCGTCCCGGCTTTTTCTTGCCGCGCACAGGCGTCTGGGGTTTCCCGTAAACTGGCTGCATGCCCGAAGGGGTGGAGGGCGTTTGGTGGGAAGTGAACGCCGCCTCGGCCTGCTGCTCCGACAGCAGCTTGGATTGCGCCAACAGGGCAAACACCACGGCATCTTCGCCCAATGCGTAGATCGCTCGGGCTTGCTCCTCCGAGAGCAGCGGTCCCAATGGAATGCCACTTATTGCCGTCGCCATGGCGTCTTGGCCCAAAACCACAACATCTTGTAACTATATTATACCGAAACGCTACTTATAGTTGCGCCAGACGGCTAAAGTGTTACCAATTATTTATCATGATACAGAGCGCAATGTATACGGCGCGACTACCTACTTCGACATTGATCATTCCGTCGCGCCAAGAGATTCCTACCCGTTGGGTAACATCACTATGCCTGAGATCTACGCGAGTCCATACCTCATCGATGAAGAACGAGACATAGGTGCGGATGAAGTGCCTACTCCTTCTATTGGGGAATACTATTTCTGGTACGAGCAATACTGATCTGTGGCCAGAATTTTCTGAATGGAGGATTCCTACCATGAACTGTAGACAGATAGGGATAAGTATGATAACCGCTGCTCTTTTCGGACTTCACAGCGCAGCGGATGTTTGGTATGTTGACATAAACAGCTTATCGGGAGTGGAAAATGGAGCATCATGGCAGACGGCGTTCAAAACAATTCAGCCCGCGATTGATGCCGCTGAAGCAGATGGAGGCGGAGAAGTGTGGGTGGCGGAAGGCAACTATAATGAAACAAGAAATGGGGTTTTGTATTATCAATATGATCAAGTAGTGACCGGTTCGCTCATGGTACATGAGAATGTATCACTTTACGGCGGATTTGTAGGAAATGAGCTGGAACATCCTGAAAGGTCGTCAGGAGCGTCTAGGTCCATAATTGATGGCTCTAATGCACTTGATGGACAACCAGCCATATGTGTGGTGTTCCTCAGCGCAAACTCCACAATCGACGGATTCACGGTTACGGGAGGAGACGCCCGGGAATGGGGCTATTCCGGGGCGGCTTTGCTGACTGAGGCAAATAGAGAGGTCTTCGTTAGTCATGTCAACAACTGTATATTTGAGGGCAATCAGGCAGCCGAAGGTCGTTCAGCAGTCAACTTGCAATCCATATTGGAAGTGCGTAACTGCATCTTCCGAAGTAACGATGCGGTAGGTGCAAGTGGAGACGCCGACTTCTATGACTGCGTTTTTGAGAAAAATAGGGGAGCCTATGCAGGAGGTTCGACAAACTGGCAACCTAAGTTTGTACGTTGTATTTTCCGGGAGAATCATGCTGCTATTGGTGGGGCATTAAAGATATACTCCACAAGTCTAGTGGAGAATTGTATGTTTATTGGCAATGTAGCTGATGAAAAGGGAGGAGCATTAAGTCTGAGTTGCGGTATAGATGCCCAAACGGAAGGGTGGATAGGCTCACATAATATATTGTATTGCACATTTGTCAACAACCAAGCTCCAGAGGGACCTACAATATATCTGTATGGCCAGGTGAACGCGGAGAGCAATTTGATGCCCGATGCCGGAGACGAGCCTGTAAAGGTGGAACGAGGCGCGTATAATTGGTTTGGTACGTTGTTCAGTGGCGACCCTCATTTCGTGGATGCGGAACACGGAGATTACCGCCTGATGCCCGACAGCCCGGCCATAGACGGAAATGAGCTGCTCTACTCGACCGTGCCGGAGCTTTTTACTCCCGACTTGGCGGGCACGGTGCGCCCGATTAATGAAAAATACGATTTCGGCGCGTATGAATACGACCCGCAGGCGGATTCGGACGGCGACGGCCTCACGAATGATACGGAGTGGACCACCTATCACACTCATCCCTACAAGGCCGACACGGACGGTGACCATGTCCCCGACGGCATCGAGATCCAATACGGCACGGATCCGCTCGATCCATCGAGCACGCCGCCCATTCTTCCCCTTGCCGCCGGAGCCGTACTAATCAGCTTTTTATTCATAGCCTTATGGCGGATATATGAGACGAAATGTTGGAGGTATGCGAGATGAGCCAACGTCTTTTGCTCTGCCTATGCTTCTCGAGTGCATTTATCGTCGCGCTACCCGCCATAGCGGATGTGTGGTACGTCGATAAAGACAACCTATCCGATGTGGAGGATGGAACGTCGTGGCAGACGGCGTTCAAAACAATTCAGCCCGCAATTGATGCCGCTAGCGTTTCGGGAGCGGGTGAGGTTTGGGTTGCGAAAGGCTTCTATGATGAGGAAAGAACCGGGATGATTCAAGACATACCGGCAGGCTGTCTGAAATTGTCCGATGAAATACAGTTATTTGGTGGATTCAACGGGGATGAGACTTCCGTTGAAGAGAGAGATATCCTGCCAGAATCCACGGTAATAGATGGTTCAAAATCCTTCCAAGGCTCTCCCGCATATTCGGTTGTCAATGCGGGAAATAATTCTATTTTGGACGGATTTACTATTACTGGCGGATTTGCAAACAAACCAGGTTCGGGTTCGTTGGGTAAATCCGGAGGAGGCCTAAGCACTCAAGCATACGCGCAAGTGGAAATACGCAACTGTCTTTTCACAAACAATCAAGCGTCAAGTGCGGGAGGGGCCATTGGTCAACGTGGTGGAACGATAACGGTTAGAAACACAAAATTCACACAAAACGAGGCGCCTTGGGGTGGCGTGAAAGATGCGCCTGGGATAGCATCCTTTTATGACTGTATTTTTGAATACAATAAGGCGCTTTCTTCAGACGGGCATGGAGGAGTGGCTCGATGTGGGGATAGCTGCTATTTTGTCAGATGCATTTTTCGTAACAATAGCGCCGCATATGGAGGTGCGCTAGATATGTTTGGCGGCGGCGGAATTTCCAATTGCTTGTTCATTGATAATGCAGCGGATGAACAAGGCGGGGCTCTTTGGCTGCATTCTTCGAGAGATGCCCAGACAGAGATATGGATTAACACTTACAATGTCTCTCACTGCACATTTATAAACAACCAGGCTCCGGAAGGGCCGACGATATATTTGTATGGCGAGATAAACGCGGAGACCAATTTGATGCCCGATGCCGGGGATGAGCCTGTAAAGGTCGAACAGGGAGTGTATCGCCAATGGGGGGTGTTGTTCAGTGGCGACCCTCATTTCGTGGATGCGGAACACGGAGATTACCGCCTGATGCCCGATAGCCCAGCCATAGACGGAAATGAGCTGCTCTACTCGACCGTGCCGGAGCTTTTTACTCCCGATTTGGCGGGCACGGCGCGCCCTATTAATGAAAAATACGATTTTGGCGCGTACGAGTACGACCCGGAAGCGGATTCAGACGGCGACGGCCTCACGAACAACACCGAGTGGACCACGTATCACACCCACCTCTACAAGGCCGACACGGACGGTGACCATGTGCCCGACGGCATCGAGATCCAATACGGCACGGATCCGCTCGATCCATCGAGCACGCCGCCCATATTGCCCCTCGCCGCCGGAGCCGCCCTCACCGGCCTCCTCCTCGTTGCCCTATGGCGTGCGCGGCGGATGAGAAAATAGCCATGCCCCAAACAAAACCGCCCAGACGCATGGACGCCCACCGGGAAACGGGGAGTCCATGCGCCTGGATGAAATGTGCATGCTTTATCTACGGAAAAATTCCACTGAAGGTTAAAGTCATAGTTAAGTCCATTCTTCGTTGAAAACGCCTTCCTGTTTTTATTCCGCGTTATCGTATGTCTCGCATTGTGACCATTTTACGCAGGTATTTGATGGTTGCCCCATGGCTTTGAACATGATATGCTTTGATGCCCTTGAAACGCTTCACAGGCCGTGCTTCGCCTCACAGGGTGAAGCAGGCTTTTTATTCGGGAGTACCGCGCGCATGCCTGACGCAAACGACGTCAAAGTAAGTGGATATGTATCGTTTCCGAAGCCAGAGCCGGTGAAGGCTCCGCAGGAGCCGGATGATCGAAAACGCCGCACCATAATGTTCGTGGTGGTGTTTCTGGTAGCGGTATTGGCGATGCTGGCAGGTTATCGATATGTAATTGGCTCGAAAGCGAACGATTATTATCTTTATCTGGTTGGCACGCATACCAGTTGGGCGCTTCGTTTGTTTGGGGATTCGTGCCAAGTGGAACCGGCTTCGGCCTATTCCGGCCGGGAGCAAGAGATTCGAAGTGTGTTGCAGCAATGGGACGGACGGCAAGCCGCCCAATCGGACCCAGGCGCGGAAGGTGAAAGTGCGCCTGCATTGACGGCATGGGAATCTTGCCGGTACAAGACGGTTGTTTTATTAAAATCGATCCAAAAACACAAAGAAGCGTTAAAAACGCTTGAGCCAAAGAGCACAGTGGTCACTACCCCGGAAGACCATTTGGCGGCAATCCGCATCGAAGTCGGCGAGCTGGAGAATGTGATTCGCGAGACGCGCTCTTCCACGCTGGGTGAATCGTCCGCACCTAAGGAAATAACCGAAGCGCTTCCCAACATTAATCAAGTGCTGAATGAAACAGGGGTGTCGCTTGGCCAGGGCGGTTTGGATTTCCAGTCTTTCACTTCGACGCTGGAGCGGCTGCAAGAACAGGTTGCCGAATTGCGTATAAAGGAGAAGGAGTTCCTGAGGAGCCGCTTGGTGCAGCTCCAAGAGAAGCTTAAAAACAATGGCCCGCTGGTCGGTTTCATCAAAGAGCGCTCTCCTTCCCAGCAAACGGCGGAACTCCAGAACCGGCTGGAGGCTATCGGGAAAGATACGGAGCTTTCGGAAGAGGAGCGGTCCGCGCAACAAGCGGCCATTCAGCAGGAACTGGATACGGTTCAAGCATATATTACGTCGTTGCCGCCCAGCAGTGACGAACGCCGTCCTGTGGCCTTTTCATTCACGCTAGTGCCCGATTGCGGCGCGATCCCCTCCATGGCCATTTTTGTAGCGGCGGTGCTGGCGTTTCCCGCCCGCTACTGGAAACGCCTAGTGGGCATTATTCTCGGCGTGCCGCTCCTATATTTGGTCAATGTGGGGCGCTTGACCTGTTTGGGATATATTGGGGCCGTGGACCGTGGCGGCCAGATTTTTAAATTTGTGCATGAATATGTGTGGCAAGGGATTTTTATCATTTTTGTGGTGGTGGTATGGCTGTTATGGGTGGAACTACTGGTGAAGGAAAAACCAGCGAAAGCGGCTTCCAACTAAGGGAGCTGCTTTTTCTGGTATTGCGGTTCGTGCTGATCGTACCGTTTTGCCTTTATGTCTTTTGGCAAATAATGCCGTACTATGCCTGGGCGCTCGGGTGGGTGGCCGCGTCATTTTTACATTTCATACTCGGCGTGCCCATTGAAGGGGTTCAAGTGGAGTCGGGCGGCATATTCAACACCGAGACGACTTTAGCCTTTGTCATGGGGGGGAAAGCCAGCCCTTCTTCTATTGGCCGGCTGGTGGATAATATTGCGCCATATATCGCGCTGGTGCTGGCCACGGGAGGGATTACCTGGAAGCGCCGGGGCGTGATACTCGCCATTGGGCTGGGTGTTTTGTGCGCTTGCCATTTCGCATTTCTGGTGCTTGCATTCTATTTCCGAAAAGAGATCTACCAGGTGTCTGAAGTGGCCAACGCCCTGGGCGAGGTTTTTATTACCTTGCCGTTTTTGCTGTGGATTGTGCTTGCGTATTGGGATAAATTGCTGTCCTTGCTTGGAAGCAGCAGCAAGCGTGCGTAAAAGGTCCAATACGCCTGCCCGCCTATACAGCTTCATCGAGAATTCCGAGGACTCCAGAGAAGCGTTCCGCCCATTTCCCGCCTATCAGTTGCTGTCATTTCATAGTAGGATTTCGCATAATTTGGCAATAGAAAACGCTTAACATGAGTGTTGGGTTGCGGTGCGGTTTCAGGTATGATGATTCCATCCATCATGCAATCCCAATGGATTGAAAAGGAACTGTGATCTGTATAAACCGGTGTACTGAATAGGGGCAATTCCGCCAAGGAGGAATCGATGAACGTTTCATTCTATGGACATGTCAGGCAGTATCACAATCTGAAAAAAGAACTCGACCAGGCGATTTCTGATGTGCTCGAGTCGGGACAGTATGTAATGGGTCCGGCTCTTTCCCGCTTCGAGAAAGAATTGGCCGCGTACCATGGCATGGAGCATGCCATAGGCGTCAACTCGGGTACGGACGCCCTTTGGCTGGTGCTCATGGCCCTCGGCATCGGCCCTGGCGACGAAGTGATCACGACATCGAACACCTTTTTCGCGACGGCGGAAGCGATTTGGGTCGCGGGAGCAACCGCCGTTTTCGTGGATTCGGACGCAAAGACCAATGCCATTGATGCCACGAAGATCGAGGCCGCCATTACCTCCAAGACCAAAGCCATTATTCCGGTTCATCTGTATGGCCAATGCGCCGAAATGGATAAGATCGCCGTTATTGCCAAAAAGCACAACTTGCGCGTCATTGAAGACAACGCCCAAGCCATAGACGCGCGCGGCGCGGGTTTCAAGATGGGCGAATTGTCCGACGCCGTATGCACCAGCTTCATTATCCAGAAGAACCTGGGCACATTCGGCGATGGCGGCGCGGTCGTTACTAATAACGGCGGTATAGCGTCTGAAGTCAAACGTTTGCGCAACCACGGCTCGCTCAAGCGGTCCGTGCATTCCTTCGGATTCAACAGCCGCCTGGATGATTTGCATGCGGGCATATTGAGCGTCAAGCTCAAGCATATCACGCAGTGGAGTGACCGACGCCGCGAAATCGCCGCCATATACACCAAAGCGCTCGCGCAAAGCGGATTGGTGCTGCCATACGAGATTCCCGGATACCGGCATGTATACCATCTCTACGTGGTGGAAACCCCCAGCGGCAAACGCGATGCGATGATCGAGTTCTTGAACGCCAATGGAGTGGACGCCAAGTGCCACTATCCCATCGCGATACACCAGCAAGAGGGATATCCTTGGGGCAAAGAAGCGCGCATTTCGGGCAGCCTTGCCAACACGGAACGCAATGCCGCCAACTGCGTATCTCTTCCGATGTTCCCAGAACTGACCGCCGAAGAGATAGATTTCTCCATCGCCAAGACCCTCGAGTGGTGTAAAGCCAATATATAAGGGGTAGGAACATGAGCCAAAAAAAATACAAAGTGATGGTGGTGGGCATGGGAAAGCGCGGAAAGCACCATGCGGCTGCATTCCATGCCCATCCTCAATTCGAAGTCGCGGGCGTATGTGATATCGACCGCGGCCGCGCGGAAAGCGCGGCGGCTGCCTTGGGCAATCCCGAGGCCAGCGATGACGCCGCCGCATTGTCGAAGGCGGTTCAGCCGGATGTGTTTTGCTTCTGCACCCTTCCGAGCCTCCGGCTGCCCATGGTGCGCATTGGCGTGGAAAGCGGGGCAAAGCTCATCGCCTATGAGAAGCCCATCGCCACCAGCATGCGCGAGGCCATCGAGATCATGGCGCTCGTGCGCCAGGCCCGAGTGAAGACTGTCGTTTCCCACCAGCACCGGTATGGCGAGCATTATCAAAAGGTTAAGGAGATCATCGCCAGTGGCGCCATCGGCCGGGTGCATACGGTGTACGGCCATTCTTCCGGCTGGATGATGCATATGATGACCCATATGATCGACTATTGCCGGTGGTATAACGATAACGTCGGCGCGGTGTGGGTCATGGGCCAGGCCGCGGGAAAAGGCAAGTTCTCCGATGTCCACGTCTCGCCCGATTATATTGCTGGATTTATCCAGTTTTCTAATGGGGTGCGCGGGATCATCGAAACCGGAGCCGGAGCGCCCGATGTCCCCGAAGTGGATTATTGGTGGCGCAAGTGCCGCATTGGCGCCCAAGGAACGGAAGGCTTCGCGGAAGTCCTCACTGGCGGAGGCTGGCGCGCCATCACCCGTGATTCCGGCGGCGTCATCAGCGGCCCGGGATGCATGAACTATGACCTCGATATGCCCCCGTATATCGCCGACATGGCCCGGTGGCTGGACGACGACAGCGCGGTCCATCCATGCAATGGCGAAGAGGCTTATAAAGGCTTCGAGATCATGATGGGGCTATGCCGGTCCGTGGTCCAGCGAGGTCAAATCAGCTTGCCGCTTCCGGATGGGCCGCCAGAACTCGATGAATTGGCGCGCGTTATGCCGGATACGCCCGTTCTGGTATCCGCTGAATGCAACCGCAAGGAATATATCGGGTAATATATAGCCCATAGAGTTAGGCATACATTAAACTTGGCCTGGCGTTTCGTCAAAGCTATCAGGCGGACGCCAGGCTATTTTGAACTATTCTTGTGCGCAAACATAACGCTTTTTCCCCGGAATTCATCGTAAATTTGTGGCAAGCGCTCTTTTTTATTTTTTGAGCGGTGGGGCATAATGCCTGCGAATGCCTTGTGGGGCTTGAGTTTAGGCGTTAGCCCCTGAAAAAAGGTTTTCCCTTGCGGGAAACGCCGCTGGGTGCTATACTAAATACTCATCAGTTTGGACGCCATCTGCTGGGAGTACGGACTGGAAAAAGGCTCAGTTCTCGGGGCTATTTTCTAATTTTGCGTGGCCGTCTTCGCACGACAGGAGAAGTGTGTCCAGACGCAGGAGGGCTGCGTATTATGGCCGCATCAGGGGGCTTATCCCAAGGCATTCAGGGTGATGCATGGGCCACTGCGTGGAAAGTCCAATGTGATGCGGCAGCTCTCGGGTTCGATTGGCCCCATATCGAAGGCGTTCTCGAAAAGCTATTCGAGGAAGTAGATGAAATCCGCCAAGCGCTTGCCGAAGGCGATCCCATGCATGCCCGGAGCGAATTGGGGGATGTCCTGTTCTCTGTTATCAATTTAGCCCGGTTCCTGGATGCGGATGGGCCCGCCGAATTGAAACGTTCCACGGAACGTTTCCAGGCGCGATTCCAGCGCCTCAACGAAGCAGTTCTACAGTCGGGCCGTTCTATTGAACAATGCAGCCTGGAAGAACTGGATGCGGTTTGGGAACAGGTGAAAGCGGAGATGATGGCCCAATCGATAGGCCTTGACAAAGGGGGCGGGCTTCATGCAGACTGCTGCCCCCAAATACGCGAATAATCCCTATTTATAGGGGTGTTGATGAATTGTGGATAACTTGTTTCGTGTTGTGGAAAACGTGGGGGCAACCAGAGGGCGCTGTGCAAAAGGCCTTTTAACGATCAATCTGTAAGCCTGGCTTGCGGGACCGGCAAGCCAGGTTTTACCGCCTTTATGCACGTTCTATTTATGCGGAAAGGGAGTATACGGTTTGGCTACAGCGGAACGTCAAATGCTTGCAGCCCAGGGGCAAAACAATCCCTGGGACCAAACACAGATCCGGCTCAGGCAAATTCTGGATGAACACAGCTATAAAAACTGGTTCTCCCAAACAAAATTCGAGGCCTGCGAAGACGGCTGCCTCATCATCGGCGTGCCCAGCCCCTTTTTCGCCGAATGGATGAAAACCCATTACTTGGAAACCGTACATGCGTGCGCACAGGAGCTGATCCCAGGCCTGCGCGAAGTGCGGTTCGTGCCATCTTCCGAAGTGCCGTTGCCGACGCTCGATACGGAAGAAGATGAGCTTAGCCCCAAACACCGCCCCCAAATGCCCCGGCGCAAGGATATGCACCCCGGCGCAGGCGGCAACGGCGACGGCAGGCGCTTCGATGGTTTTAATCCTCGATATGTATTCGATAGATTTGTAGTGGGCGCGGGAAACCGCTTCGCCCATGCCGCTTCCAAGGCCGTGGCGGAAAATCCCTCGCGCGCCTACAATCCCCTGTTCCTCTACGGCGGCACCGGACTCGGCAAAACGCATCTCATGCAAGCCATCGGCCATGAGGTGCTCGAACGCCGCCCCGATGCCAACGTCGCATTTATCTCCTCGGAATATTTTACGAACGAACTCATCGAAAGCATCGCCAAAAAATCCACCGCCCGGTTCCGCGCGAAATACCGCAAAGTGGACATTCTGCTGATCGATGATATCCAATTCATCGCAGGCAAGGAAGCCACCCAGGAAGAGTTTTTCCATACCTTCAACGACCTGTTCGATAAGCACAAACAAATCGTGATTTCGAGCGACCGCCAGCCCAAGGAAATTCGCGGGCTCGAGGAACGCCTGGTGTCACGCTTCGAGTGGGGCCTGGTCACCGATATTCAAGCGCCAGACATCGAGACGCGCGTCGCGATTCTACAAAGCCGCGCCGCCGAAGAAAACACACCCGTGCCGCAGGAAGTGCTCAAATACATCGCCAATTTCATCACCACCAATATCCGCGAACTCGAAGGCGCGCTCATCACGGTGCTGGCGTACAGCAAATTGACGGAACAAAAAATCAACGTCGCGCTGGCGGAAGAAGTCTTGCGCGACCTCATCGGGCGCGACCAGATCCGCCCGGTCACTATCGAAGCCGTCCAGCGCGCCGTGGCGGAATACTTCGACGTGCGCATCTCCGACTTGCGCGGCCGCAGCCGCCAGCGCCAAGTCGCCCTGCCCCGACAAGTCGCCATGTACCTCTGCAAGACCCTCATCCCCAACCTGTCACTCAACGAAGTGGGGGAGGCCTTTGGCGGAAAAGACCACACCACCGTGCTCTATTCCTGCCAAAAAGTCGAACGGGAATCCAAGGAAAACGCCGAGACCCGCCAAGTGCTCAGCCAATTGGAACGCGTGTTGCGCTCCTAATCCGTTTTCGGCGGAAACGCCGCCCGCACCAAAAAAAACCGGGCGGCGTGCCCATCGCGGCCGCCGCCCGATCTGTCCAGATAAACGGACTATCCTGGCTAACCCAAGCGCATCCTCATGGTATGTATCATATAAATTGAGGATCCAGCTATGGCGTCAGGACTCGTATCCGGACTCTCCATAGGCGGACCACCTCCTTTCCGGCACTTCATAGCGCATCCCGGGACGCTTCCGACCAAGGCCCTTCGTCGCCATGCGCCTTCATACAATTTGTACCCCATTTTACAGAAAAAATCAAAACAAAAAAAACGGCCCGCCAAACTCCGGCAGGCCGTATCCAGATCATGGTTGCCGGACTAGGATTCGAACCTAGAGTTACCTGATCCAGAGTCAGGAGCCTTACCAATTTGGCCATCCGGCATTAGCGAAAGATATTTTATTCGCATTCCTCCAAAAAATCAAATTTCCAGCGTTTAAGCCGCTTATTTCGGATAAGAATCGTGAACTATCTTTCCTGGTCCCCGTGCCGCCCCGTGCTCCCCGTGGTTCAAAATCCGGAAATCCATTTTACTCATTGGCTGGCAAACGATAAATGACGCTATTGTGAATGAGCGTATGCCGCAGATACAGGTAGCCGACGACTCCGGCCAACAACCATAACGTGGCGATCCAAAGATTGAAGGCGAAATAGGGAACAAGAATACATGCAATCAAGGCCAGCATGACAAAAGGCGTACGGATTTTGCCCAGCCGGAAATAGAGTGCATACAGAAACGGAATCCAAACAATGAAGGCCAAAACAGATTTGATGAAAGGAACCGTGGGGATTCCACCTGCGTAGGCGGCGATGGCGCACGCCACTAGGAAACACGCCGTAGGCGCAATGAGCATGGAGTAGAACTGGATAAGCCGGTTTGGACCATAAGGAAGAGTTCGCAACGCCCGCACGGATTTCCCCCATGTATGCATAATGAACATAGCCGCCACGCCAAACGACATGAATAAAACGAGGGAGCAAAGCAACGCGTTTTCACGAACTAGCGCACTGCATATATACAGGAAGCATAGGCAGCCAACTGTCAGATTGGTTAGTATGCAGCCGCAAGTCCAGAGAGGAATGCTCCAAGCGCCCAAACACCTTGCTCTCCAAGGCAAGCCGTCCGCACCCCATGCTTGTTTGATTTTAAGTGGAGCAGCTTTTTCTCTATTCTTCCTTACTCGCATGAGACGCCTCGGAAATACGTAGGCATACACGCATAATACTGATGATACCGGCAGAACTAGCCATGTGATAGGTGGAATAAACCAAGTTTCTATTCGCCATAAGTAGTCGGATGATCCAAAATAGAGAATCATGACTATCTGGCAAGCTATAAAGGATTCTGTTGCTTTGGACGGCCGAACCGAGATTAGCAGTCGAAAAACCATGAGTATATAGAAAAGGGATGCGAGGCCTATGGCGGACAGGGCTAATTCTGCCAGGAAAGGGATTGGGTAGGTATACTGCTCGCCCATGCAGATACGCTCGATAACCTGTATGATGAACCATGCCACGGGTACGAGAAGTACCGATATAGTCCAAAATGTGCGGTTTATTTCATCAAATTTTACTGGTAAAGTACGCACTGAACGGCCTGTTCCGGGTTTTGCTATGAATATGGTGGGTAAAATGGCGGCAAACAAGGCAGGTTGTATGATAGAAAAGCCCCGTACTTTCGCCGGAATGAACATTAGCAGAAGTATGAGTATCCAAGTTTTTATATTGCACTGCATGACGCCCCAGCCGAACGCCATGCAGGTATGAAGCCGTTCTACACGGCGGTTTTTCATGTTCTCACTCATCATGTCCACCTCCCAAACTTTTCAGTCCGATAAACCGCACTGCTCGTTCCCCGTGCCGCCCCGTGCTCCTCTGCGGTGGAAAACCCGATATGCTGTCACTATAGGTTAGCCGGCGACCGGTAGATGACGCTATTGTTAATAAGGCTATATCGTAGATACAGCCAGCCGACGATTCCGATTAGCGCCCATAACATAATGCTGAGAGGACTAAAAACAAAGCTGGGAACAAAAAAGCATGCAAACACTGATATGCTGACAAGAGGCGCACCAGCTTTGACAAATCGGAGAGAAAGGGAGTAGAGCAATGGAATCCACAGAATATAGGAGACAATGTATTTGATAAAAGGCAGCACCATCGTAAGTCCAAATGCATACGCAGAGAGAGCACAGAACAATAGAAGGCACGCCGCAGGTGCAATCAGCATGATATAGAATCGAACAAGCCTGTTCGGATCAAAAGGCAGGGCGCGTAAAGCCCGGATTGTTTTCCCCCATGTATTCATCAAATAGATACCCGCAACGCCGGGGAATACAAAGGAAATGATAGAGCTAGAAAATATGTCCCGTTTGACTTCTGGATTATACGTATATAGCAGAAAAACAAGGCCAAATGCGAAAAAACTCGATATGAGACAACAAGCTCTGACAGAAACGCCCAAAGCACCAAAAGAGCTGGCACTCAAAGGCAAGCCGCCTGACAAACGGGCCTGGCTGATCTCGGGCCGGGGACTTCGCACGCCCCTCTTTCCACTGCGTATGATTCGTTTTGGCAATACATATGCAAATACAGTCACTCCTACCGCCAGCGCCAACACAAGCCATATGGATGGGCTATGGAACCAGATTTCTATTCGCCGAGACTCATCATGCAAAACGAGACCGTAAAAACAAGCCCAAAATATGGGATTGAGTTCTTTAAGATTTTTGGTATAGGGGGAATTAACTGCGATAAAAAAAGGGTAAATAAAGGGTAGATGGCAAAGCGACGCCAGACCCATGGTTGCCAGTGTCAATTGAGCCAGAAACAGGATTGGGCATGTATAGTATCCTCCGATGCAAATTCGCTCGATGACTTGTACGACAAACCATGTCATCGGAACGAAAAACACCGATTCAACCCAGAATACGCGGGCTTTTTCCGTGAAGCTCATGGGGAGAATATGCAGCGAATTACCCGTGCCCGGTGTTCTCATGAGTCTGTTGACCAAAGCTACGGCAAGACTAGCGGAAGAAACTAAAGAAAAACCAAAGAATCTCGCTGGAATAAACATTAGCAGAATTATGAGTATCCAAGTTTTTATATTGCACCGCATGACGCCCCACCCAAACGCCATGCAGGTATGAAGCCGTTCTACACGGCGGACTTTCATAGTCTCACTCATCATGTCCACCTCCCAAACTTTTCAGTCCGATAAACCGCACTGCCCGTTCCCTGTGCTGCCCCGTGCTCCTCTGCGGTGGAAAACCCGATATGTCGTCACTATAGGTTGCCCGGCGACCGGTAGATGACGCTATTGTGGATGAGGCTATATCGCAGATACAGCCAGCCGACGATTCCGATTAGCGCCCATGATGTTATCTCGACTGGACCGAACATAAATCTAGGTGCGAAAAAGCATGCAGAAACGGATAGAGTGACAAGGAATACACCGTTTTTGCCAAATCGGAGAGAAAGTGAGCAAAGTAATGGAATCCACAGCATATAGGCTGCTGTACATTGAGCAAACGGCAAGGCCAGTCTAGTGCCAAATGTGTAGGCGGCGAGGGCGCCGCAAAGTAGAAGACCCGCCCCAGGCGCAATCAGCATGAGATAGAATCGAACAAGCCTGTTTGGGCCTAAAGGCAAGGCGCGCAACGCCATGACCGCTTTTCTCCACGTATTCATAAAATGGAGACCTGCGGCGCTGGTTAAAAGAAAGAGGACTATATAGCCAGGAAAGGCGTCCTGTTTAATATTAGTAATATATATGTATAGTAAATACATAAAACCAAAAGAGAAATAAAGCAGAGTAAGGCAGCAAGCCGAGGCAGGAACACCCCAAGCGCCAAGGCGCTTTGAACGCCACGGCAAGCCGCCCAGTGGACCGATCTTCCCTGTTTCGGGTCGAGCGGCCCTCTTTCTCTTTTCCCCGCCGCGCATGATGTACAGCGGAAGCCCATATGCAGCCACGGTGAGTCCTGCTGCTACTGCCAACACCAGCCATATGATGGGCCTCCCGAACCAGTCCTCTATTCTTTTGAACTGGGTAACAAGAAGAAGCGTGACAGCAAGTATTGGACTATCACCTAGAGTCTTGGTGTAGGGGGACTTAATCCCCGTGGAAAGAGGAAGGACATAGTATATATAGCAAAGTGATGTAAAACCCATGGTTGCCAGTGTCGATTTAGCCAAAAAGAGGAAGGGGTAGGTGCGCCCTCCATCAAGCAAAACGTGCTTGATGGTTTGTATGAGAAACCATGCCACGGGTGCCAGAATCACTGACAGCACCCAAAATACGCGGGCTACGTCGTTGCGGCTTATTGGGAGAGCGCGGATGGAACTGCCCGCACCAGGCATTTCCATGAATCGCTTAGTCACGAGTACCGAAACGAAAGCAGGCATCACCAACGAAAAGCCGTTGAGCGGGATGAATAGCATCAAAGTAATGAGAATCCATCGCCACTGATTACACCGCATGACGCCCCACCCGAACGTCACACATGTTTTGAAGCGTTCAGCGGTCTGGCTACCAGCGTTCTTTCCCATACGATTCACCTATTGTTCTTTCCAGCCAGTATTCATATTGAACACCATAAACTGTACTGCCCGGTCCCCGTGCCGCCCCGTGCTCCCCGTGGTTCAAAATCGGAAGCTATTTCCGAACCATGCACGTTCCTCCTGCAATGCTAAGATCCCGATTTCATTTCTCTGTGATTCTCTGTGTCTCTGTGGTGAAGGATCCGGAATGCTCACCACAGAGACACAGAGGGCCACAGAGAGCGTTTTACCAATGTATGTACGTCATTAGTGTTGCCTCTTTTCTTCAACGGTAGCCGCCATATTGTGGCGGTTGTCGATGTTGGTAAACGCTGCTGCTCTTCGCCAACACCCGATGCATCATCCAGATGCCCAGGCTTGCGAATGACAATGAAATGGCGATAGACACAAGGAGCGCCCATTGGCTCGAAAAGCAGTTGAACGAGTAATACTGGGTAAAGGCAGGTTCGTGTTTTAAAATGGCTTCATACGTGTATTGGAGTCCTCCAAAAATGCCGAGACATAGCAATACAAGGACGCCGGCCGTTATACGTCCTTTCAAGCCATATCGCATGGCCAAGGAGTAATAGAAATACGTCAAACTCCACAATACAAGAGTTGATGTCAGGATTAACTCGAGGTTCAAAGGCAATCCACTGAGTTTAACGGCCAATACCGTCATGAGTGAGTTGATGAGAAGAAGGATGACGGGAAGTGCTGCAAACAGTCTGGCTAGGTGATGCGTTGTGAACGGCAGCGCGCGAAAAGACCGCATGCTAAACATAAAAGGGGTATAAATCATATAGTTGCAAGTAACTGATATGAATGGTAAGAAAATATATGCATAGCCTAGGAAAAGCGAATACGCTGGGCTAGTCGCCATGGACGGATCAAAAACTGTAAAAACAGCAATAGGGCATAGTGTGATTACTGTTAAAGTGAAGCAAATCAAAACGCCCGTCATGAGGAGCGGAAAAAACATGATGAAAAACCAATGGGAGGATAATATGGATGCCCTTGGTGCGGGTTTATCGGTTTTTTCTATTGCCGCGTTATGCGATGCCGCACCAGATTTGGCCTGTTTTGGGCGCTTATCTTGTTTCATGAACCTTCGGAAGCACACAACCATCGCCGCCAACGGCAATGCCATGAAAATGAACACGTAGGGCAGTGGAGCGTCAATAAGCAAATCACCAGGCTGGTATCCACTCGCCTTGCCCAACAGAAATGCAACAATAATCGGCGCAACATAGCCAGGCAGAAAAACGAAATTGCGTAGAGTAAACCGGTTCAGCGTTTGAGGTCCTACCCAATCCGTGAGCGCAACGAGATATGCGGAAGCGCCGATAAGAATCCAGATCATGAGCGCAGTATCGAGGAAATTGCGGCCAACCGAGTATGGGCCGATCAGGTACGCTAGTAGTTCTATTTCGACAGATGGAATTCCCCAGAGACAAGGAAACATCACGGTGCATGCGATGAATTTGGACACTTGGCGGCGGCGAAAGGTAACAGGCAATGTCGTAAGGACGCGGTAAACGCCTCGAAAGCTATCCGAATAGAAAATCATATAGCCAAGTGCTGTAATATTGTAAGCAAAAACTAGGGGTATAACGCCGATACTATGGTTTACTCTATGCACAGCAAAGGTCTTGAGCCCATAGGCTAATTCGTAATCGTCGACAACGGTGCTCATTGAATCAAGTGTAAACAACATATCCGGCACCGCGCAAAATAAGGTGATGAAAAGAAGAAACCACCACCGGCGTATGCAGTCCATCACGATGTGCTTAATCATGCAATATCTCCCTATCTAGGCTGAGCGGCAATTCCTCTGTGCTTCTCTGTGTCTCTGTGGTGAATGATCCGGAATGTTCACCACAGAGACACAGAGAGCCACAGAGGCCAATCTATTATTGTCAAATTCTCAATCATGCATAAGTTGCATCGCCTACAGATTATCAGGTAATTGGTTTTTATAGGGAGCGCTGCTTTTTAAACACGTTTGCTTGAGCGAATAGACTCCCCAAATGGCTATCGAGACTAGAAATCCTAGTGATACTAGAACAAGCAAAATGGCGGCTACCAGGCCATTTTCTTCATAAAGCTGCAGAAAAGCTATGTGTGGTTCAAATCTGGATATGAGATATGTTATAGCAATTGTCCCCGTTACGATAGAGACTGAGTAAAGGCGACGGTGGGAAAAATTAAAAGGGGCAGATGCAAGCATCATGCAGAAACTGATGATAGCGATTAGTATCGCATCAATGGCTATATCCGTTGAAATGAATAGCCACGGAATACATCCCACGATAAATATCCCTGTGAAGATCAAGGGCAATTTGAGTGATCGGTATATGGGATACTGGATCGTAATCGGCAAGCTTCTATATGTACGTAACGAATTTAGATAGCCAATAAGAAGTGATGTGCTCAAAGATATCATGTAAATCGAGGCCAAATATAGGAAATGAATGCAATATGCAGAAATAGCTAACAAAATCTCTTCAAATATAATAAAAAGCATTCCGCCAAAAACACCTAATATAACCCCCTCATCACGTTCTAAGGTGTTACAACTGGACATCTCTTCATTTACGTTAGGATTTCCACAAGAAGATGCCAATTTTGTAGATACAGGACTATATGTTTGTAAGCTCTTTCTATAATATGTGAACGCTACTGGCAAACAGATCAAGGAACCGATACACAATAAAGAGAATTTGAGCCATCCAAAGCTGCTAATTGTTTGAGAGCTTAAGAAAACATTTCTTAAATAAACAGCGGACACCATAACCATGCTCATTAGGAGGGAAAACATAACAAGAAAGACGGCAATTTTTATCATTGCTCTGCTTTGTGACATTGCATATATTATAGTTTCACGGTAACAAGAAAACATAGAATATATAATAGGAGCAATACAAGATAATAAGCAAGTACTTATAAAAACAAAGAATAATGAAAGCGTTTCTGGCGCTATGCAATGATAGCCAATTCCAAAGAGCAGCCAAGTCAATGGTCCAACCAAACAATGAGCAAATCTATAAACAGCAAGCATGGAAACTGAAATGGGCAAAGAACGCAAAACTTTAAATGCTCTTAGATCTCCTATAACTGACTCTGGCAAGAAAATAAAGGTGAAAAAAAAGAACATGTCTATATAGTCTGTATTCCATTCTGTAGCAGCTTTGAAAATGAAGTATCCGATGACGGAATAAATACAAAAGGCTATTACATAATGAATAACCGATCTTTTCCAGGTATCGAATATCAAACGAACTAGCATTTGCTCTACCGCTCCAGTTTGAATTCCTCTGTGTTTCGCATGTGTTTCTCTGTGTCTCTGTGGTGAATAATCCGGAGTTTTCACCACAGAGACACTGAGGACGCAGAGAAGCTATTGCCACAGCATGCGCATTCATGCGTTGTCTTCCCGGACCAGCGCCACGAAGAGGTCTTCGAGGGTCACGGGCGTTTCGGTGATGTGGGTCGCGCCGGCGTTTTTGAGTTGTTCCAGAGCGCCATTGGTGATGTCGGCGAGGAAACGCCAGCGGGAGCCGTCTTGCCGCTGGGGACGTAATGCTTCGAAGGCCCTGGGATTGAATAGCTCGGGTACGGTGCAGTCGATGAGGCGGTAGCGCGACACCAACTCGGACGTGGAGCCTTCGAGCATGAGGCGGCCTTTGTAGAGGATGCCGAGATGGTCCGTGAAGCGTTCCACGTCGTCGAGGTTGTGCGAGGAAATAAGGACGGTGCGTTGTTCGTCCTGTACGGCGTCGAGCAGTTCCTCGAAGAGTTCCCGTTTCGCCACGGCGTCGAGGCCGGAGGTCGGTTCGTCGAGTAGGAGCAGGGTGGGCCGGTGGGAGAGGGCCACGACGAGGGCGAGTTTCGTGCGCGAGCCGAAGGAGAGCGTCGAGATGCGGTCGCGCCAGCCGATCTGGAAGCGCTTGAGGAGTTGCTCGCAATAGGCGTCGTCCCAATCGGGATAGAAGGTGCGCACGAACGCGATGAGCTTGTAGACCTTGCCCCAGGCGTTGTACGACAGGTCGGGGCTGACATACCCCACCTTCAGTTTGACGGCCACTTCCTCTTGAAGGTGGTCCATCCCGAAGACACGGATGCTCCCGGCGTCCTTCGCGCCCATGCCCATGATGAGGTCGATGGTGGTGGTCTTGCCCGCACCGTTCGGGCCCACGTAGCCATAGATGGCCCCCTCGGGCACCGTCATGTCCATCGGCCCCAGATGGAAGGCCCCGAACCGTTTCTCGAGTCCGCGAATTTCTAGTACTGCTTGATTGCTCATGACCGCCTCCTTATGGTTACTCCCATTCGTCCAGCTCCCGCTGGATGAGCGCCTCCAATTCCTCGTGTGATAAACCGGCTTCGCGGCCTTCCCGAAGCCCTTCCCGAATCCACTCGGCCGCGCGCGCCTCCTTCTCCGAACGGCTGCGCGCCGCGCCGTTGTCACTGACATACGTGCCCAGGCCTTGTTTGCGGTAGATGATGCCCGCTCGTTCCAATTCCTCATAAGCCCGCTTCACGGTGATGAGGCTGACCATGAGCTCCTCGGCCAAGGCGCGGAACGACGGCAGCGCCTGGCCGGGCTGTAGCCGGCCTTCGCTCACCTCGCGTTTGACGCCCTCGACGATCTGCACGTAGAGGGGCCCCGGAGCCGCCGCGGAAACGGGGGGCAACGTTATGTGCTTAGCTTGGTCCATATGCTGTGTATAACTTATATAAACAGTGACTATTTGTCAAGAGGCAAAAAAAAGATAAAGATCGAGTTGTTTTAGATTACATGGATCCCTGATCATCAGATAAGAGAGCAGAGATATGCACTCCTCGTAGCATGGCCGTCCCGGCCATGTGCATGGGCGGGACGCCCATGCTACGTGCTTTCACCCAAAATGATGGAGCCGTTGAATACATACGTGTAGATATCTATGGTTATTATGTGCATACGCTTGAAAACATTCCATTTATGTGGCGAGCAGGGATGGATTTGACTAATTGAACCATCCGTGCAAACCCTGTAGTATGGAGTTTCCCGTGTGATGGCGCACGGGAGATGGCTATAGCGTATGGGGCGCGGCCTGAATACATGCCGGTATTCCCGGCGAATTTTCCCCCTGAGAGGATGAGCCTTATGAAGCGGATTTCCGCGCTGGTGGTGTTGGCTGTCTGCATGCCGTTTGTTTCGTTTGCGGATGATATCGCACAAGCGGGCCGGGCCATTTTCGATGCATCCTCGAACGCCGTCGCCACGGTGCGCTTGGTGATGAGCATGAAGATGTCCATGCCAGGCACGGGCACCCAGGAAGAAGAGAGTGTGACCGAGGTCACGGGAACCATTATCGGCGCGGACGGGTTGACGGTCGTTTCGTTATTCTCCACGGATCCTGCCAGCGCGTTGCAGAATTTTATGGGGTCCATGGCTGGAGAACTGGAAGGTTTGCAGATTGACACCCGCGTGAAGGAATTGACAATTGTGCTGGGCGACCGCAAGGAAGTGCCGGGCAAGATTGTGCTGCGTGACAAAGATCTCGATTTGGCGTTTATCCGCCCGGTCCAGCCTGCCGCCGAGCCGTTCCCCTATGTCGATCTTGCCAAGGCGGGGCAAGTGCAAGTACTAGACCATGCCCTTGTGCTGCACCGTTTGGGAAAAGTCGCCCGGCGCGCTTGCGCGGGTTCCCTGTCACGCATCGAGGCCATGGTCGAGAAGCCCCGGCGCACCTATGTGCTGCCGACTGAGACCAGTCCCAATTTCCTGGGCGCTCCCGTTTTCGCACTCGATGGCGGCTGCATTGGCATGGTCGTCCAGCGCTACACGGATACAACGAGCGACACATCGAGCGGCCCTGATATGACCTCGGTTGTTATACCCGCCTCGGACATCGCGGAAGTGGCCGCGAAAGCCCCCATGGAAGCCGAAGCCGAGCCAGAACCAGTCAAAGAAGAGCCTAAAGCGGAACCCAAGGAAGAACAGCCCGAGGCGTCATCGCCAGCCTCCGAAGCCTAAACCCTAAACCCTAAACCCTAAACCCTGCCTAACGCCGCGCTTCTTCCAGCAGCGAGCTCGGGAACGCGCCGCCCGCGTCTTGCACGGCGATGGCGAATAACTTTTCCAGCACATCTGGATAGTGTTCGGCCACATTCGCATCGAAAGGCCGTGGCGATTGTAAATCGTACAAGAGCCGTTTGGTTCCCAATACCGTGCAATTGAACCACCAGCGTTTGGTGATAACGGTTACGTCCGCGCCCCATCCTATGGTGACGTGAGTGCGTGGGCCGGGATTGCCCAGTAAAGCATTCTCGACAAACGATTCGCCATCAATGGGACGCGGCGGCAAGACGTCGGCCGCTTTGAGAATGACCCCGGCGATGTCTACATGCTGCACGAGCATATCGCTCGTTTTGCCGCCATGGTCGCCGCTAGGGAACCGCAGCAAGAGCGGCGTTTCAAGCACTTCCGGCCGGGATGGATGCCCCCGTTTTCCGCAATAGCCTTGCTCGCCGATGGAATGCCCATGATCGGAAGTGACAATGAGGAGGGTGTCCTCAAGCCGTCCCAACACCCGCATCTGCTCCAGGAAAAAGCCGAACCACCGGTCGCAGAGCGCCACATTCGCGCTGTAGTTGGCCTGGGTGCGCTGATATAATTCCGCGTTTAACGCATCATCCGCGTAGTTCGAACGCAGCGCCTCATGCGATGGGCTAGGCATATACCGCCGGAGATAATGCGGAGGCGTAAGCCATGGCTCATGGGGATCAAAACACTCGACCGTGAGAAAGAAGCGGGCGGCGTCCTGATTTTGTTCGAGCCATAACGCGGCCTCACGAAACACCCGTGGAGCAAAGTAATCCTCTTCATACCGCCGGTCACGCATGTTGAGGACGCAATGGCGGATGAACCGGATGCTGTCGTCGTGCTGCATTTCCCGAGGAAGCCATTGATCCAGTTCCGCTTGCGAAAGCTCGGGCCCCGAGCGCGCGGGATCAAGTTCCTGGCCGCGCAAGAACATCCATTGGTCGAAACCCCGCCAGTAATTCCCGGATGGCGCGAATTGGTGGTACATGTCCGAGATGAGTCCAGTACGGTAACCGGCCTCGCTGAGAATTTCCGCCAATGTGGCTTGGTTTTCCGGAATAGGCCCCCATCCAGGCGAGCAGTTTTTCGGAGGCATGCCGCCAGGATGGAATGGATACGCCCGCTTCCCTGTGTAAATGGCCCGGCGCGCCGGGAGGCCCGGCAGCGATTCTGGGAACGCCCGAGTCATAATGAGTGATTCTCTAGAAAATGCCTCGAAATGTGGGGTATCGATACGCCCCCACGGCGGCTTTCCATACGCGCTGATACAATCCTTGCGCAACGAATCAAAAATAACCAGAATAATGTTCATGCGTTTCAAATCCCGCTTGTTTGTGTGATGCCTTCATTATGCGTGCTCCAATCGCACATTTCCATGTTCATCATTTTTGCACCACGAATGGCCACGATATAGGATGTACTGAGGCATTCCTGCCGTTGGTTTTTTAAAATCTTCGCGTGCTTGGCGGTTTCGCGTGAAATAGGATTCAAGATAAACCTTGCCTTTCGTATGAGCAGATCGCGTCTATTTGTAGTTCTTCTAGAGCCGCGATACGAGAACGGCATTTGATGTATACTGGTTAAGGCAGGCTGTGGAGTGGCTGTATCATGATCAGATTCCGTTGTGACGGCTGTGGCAAGGAAATGAAGCAGGGCGATTTGCGGTACACGGTGAAAATCGATGTGCGCGCCGCTTATGATCAACTCGAAATCACGCTGCTGGATTTAGTGCGACCTAAAAACCCACGTCCTTTGGACGTGGTCATAGGGCCTTTGGCTCAGCCTGTTTAAGCCCATCGGCATCTCCTACACTCGTGTTGTTCCGCAACACCGAAAAGGAGATGCCAATGAGTCGTTTCCGCAAATCATCATATGCGATATGGTATTGCCAATATCACATGGTATGGGCTCCCAAATATTGCTACCGGGTTTTGACGGGACCGGTGGGCAAGGAGGTTTACACCTGTATCCAAACGTTATGTGGGCAGCAAGTACGTGAAGTTCCAGGAAGAAACGGAACGTCACGATGAATAGCTAAAAATGAAGTATTGAACCAAGCGGCGTTGCGGAACACAACCCACGCTTGCATCCTCTGGGTGCAAGCACTCAGCCACTCTCTGAGTGGCCAAAGCAAAGCCACGTCCTCTGGGCGTGGTTTTTTACTGCGAGATCATCGCACCGAAATGGCCCAGCTTGTCGAACGCATGAAAGAAAAAGATCCGCGCGAAATCGAAGCCACGGTATATAAAGGCTTCAAACTCGATTTATGCCCGTCTTGCCAGCGGGCGTATATCCGTAATCCGCTCCGTTTCCACCCTGAACAAAGCGCGCCCAACCCTGAATTCGATATAGATGCGTTTCTCAAATCACTTGGCATTCCGCGCAAACCTGAAGATGGTGTTTCCTGATTATAACGACGTGATCGGTAAGGATGCTGCGCCATACCATCAGGCCCAGTATGGCATGCAATCATTTCGGGCATACTTGAATTAGTCGTGTGCTGGAACATGCTGCTGTAATCGTGGAATTATCATAATTATCTTTGCTATTCGGGCATACACTGTGCGCGGTTGTACGTTTGGCAGGGATAAGCCATTGAAATCAATACACTTTTGTGAGATTGGGCTAATACTCCATATTCTGAATGAATATGGGAACTTTTTTCATGAAATGGACATTAATAAGGCGGAAGGCACAGTTGTGTTTCGAATTCAAGATGGGGCGCATTGGCGCTAATCACTCCAAACCTGGTGGAAAAGTATTTCGGCCAAAGGCCGGGGCTGCGTTTGAATCGTCAAATGCACGTACAAACGGAGAGGATTTTCTCCAAAGTGATTAGATCGACCTGTAATAGAACAAACGGGCTGTATAGGAACGTTATTTCTTATGCCGCCGTGTTGTCCGTGCTTTTAGGCGCGTTGAGCTGCTCGACTACTCATTTCCGGGAATCCGCGGACAAGGAAGTCTATAAGATAGTTGAGGACAAGGCTTCTGATGTGCCTAATATGGAACCCAAATTTACGATTGAGCCCGCTCCGCCGCCTGGCTTGGAAGGGCTTCCAAAAGTAGCGGAAAAAGACGACGCCTTGGGTGAATTAGCGGATTCCGAGGTAGGCGCATCCATCATCTCGTTGGAGAAAGCCCTTGATCTTGCGGTGAAACACAACCGTTCCTATCAGAATCAAAAAGAATCCTTGTACCTATCCGTATTGAATCTGACGTTGACCCGGCACCAGTACACCCCTATTTTTTCCGGTGGCGCTTCGAGCTCATATGATCGTTCCACCAACGACGTGTATGAACTATCCACCACGGCGGCCATGGCCCAAGCGGCTCCGGATATGGTGAATCAAATTGGAGGCCTGGTGGGAACTCCTGCTGCGTTGCTTTCCCGTTATTCCAGTCTTGTAGAAGAAGCCGTTGCCGTGTCGGAACTGGACCAGCCGGATCTGAATATTCGGGATGAACGCAGTGTAAGCGGCCAAACCAATGCCGGGGTGGATCTCTTGCTGAAAGGCGGCGGCCGGATAGCCGTGGATATTACGTCCAATTTTCTACGTTTCCTGACAGGCGATTCGCGTGTCAGCACGAATTCAGCCCTTATCGCCACATTCACCCAGCCAATCCTGCGAGGCGCTGGCAGTAAAGTGGCCGCGGAAAGGCTCACGCAAGCGGAACGCGATGTGCTGTATGATCTTCGTTCCTATACCCATTATCGGAAGACTTTCTCGGTGCAAGTCGCGTCATCTTATTATAGCGTGCTACAGCAGCGGGACGAACTCAACAATAACTATTTGAGCTATTTGGCCTTCAAAGAAAGCGCCGAGCGCGACCGCGCATTTGTCGCCGAAGGACGGGAAAAAACATCCGATCTGCGGCGCGTCGAGCAAGCGGAACTGAACGCGAAAAACGGCTGGAACGATTCCATCAGCCAATATAAACAGAGCCTGGATGAATTCAAGATTATGCTAGGCCTCCCAGTGGACAGCAGCCTGGCGCTTGATCTGGGCGAGCTGGTTCGCTTGAAAGAGCAAGGCCTCGTGGAGTGGCGCATCTCTTCCGATGACGCCATCAAAGTGGCCCTCAACAGCCGTCTTGACTTATATAACACGAAGGATGCCGTGGAAGACGCCAGCAGGCAGGTCGAAGTGCAAAAAAACAGCTTGCTTCCCGACTTGGACCTAAACATTGATGCACAAGTTGACAGCAAGCCTGGAGATCGATTCCAGGAATTAGACTTCCAACGCACGAAAGCCGGGGTGGGAATCGATCTGGAGCTGCCCCTCGACCGTAAATCAGAGCGAAACGAATACCGCTCCGCGCTCATTCAATATGAGCGCGCCAAAAGAAATTTGGAGCTTGGCATTGATGATATCAAGCTAGAGGTGCGTGACGCATGGCGTTCTCTAGACCAAGCCCGGCAGACATACGATATCCGCCAGATTGGCGTTCGAATCAACGAAGACCGTGTAGCGGAACAGTCCCTGCTGTCCGAACTCGGCCGGGGCAATGCCTTGAATCTTGTAGACGCCCAAAATGACTTGACCTCCGCCAGAAATGAGCTTACGAATGCGCTGGTGGCCCACACGATCGCACGGCTCGAATTTTGGCGGGACATGGGCATTCTATTCATCAAAGAAAATGGCCAATGGGAGGACGTAAGCGATGACATCGAATCCTGAGAAGACTCGCCTATCGAGACGCTTTCTCGGGGGGCGCAAAGGCCTATTTGTAAAAGTAGGCATTCTGGCGGCTATTGCCGTTGCCATATATCTCCCATTCCGCCAAACAGGCCCCCAAAACATGAATGGCACTACCTTCGATGTCAAACGAGGTGATTTGACCATCGCGGTCACCGAAGGTGGAAGCATCAAAGCAGAAGAATCACAGAAGCTTGTGTGTGAAGTCCCCGGACAAACCAAGATTCTCACGATTGTGGATGAAGGTTATCAGGTTACAGAACAAGACGTAAAAGACAAAAAGGTCTTGGTGACTCTGGATAGTTCGGAGTTGGAAGAGCGCGCCACTCAACAGGAAATCGAATATCAGAGTTCCCTTGCGTCTTATACGGAAGCGACTAAACAATATGAAATCCAGATCAAACAAAATGAAAGTGATATTCGCGAAGCCGAATTGCTTGTCAAATTCGCTCGAATGGATTTCGAAAAATACCTTGGCGCGGAATCCGCCAATGACATTTTACGTACGATTGGTTTAGATAATGTCGATATCTTAAAACCACGGCAGGATACGGCTCCGGTTTCTACTCCTACCCCTCCTTCAAACATCGCAGTGGATCGGACGGTAAAACAAGATTCGGCAGACTCCGAAAAAAATGAATCGGGGCTTGTATTGCAGAAGGCAAGTTTTGAAACTACGGATGATTCGAATGGCAAGCAAGAGGAAAAAGGGGACGAAGCAGGCAACGAAGAAGGCGAAAATATTGTTCTAAAGGAGAAGGAAAATACGGATGTGGATTCGGACATTTCCATATCGAGCACGGTAGCCATTCCCCATCCGCCGATCAATTTTATGCAATATGCGGATCCTGCGAAATTAGGAGATGGCGAGGCCCAGGAAAAACTCCGCAAGTTGCAGAGCGACGCCCTTCTTTCACAACAAGAACTCGAACTGGCCAAGACGGATCTAGAAGGCACGAAACGGCTTCGGGAGAAAGATTTCGTCACGAAACAAGAGCTGGAGCAGGATGAATTGGAAGTGGCCCGAAACACTAATTCCGCTGAGGCCTCCCGCATCGCTCAAGAACTGTTTATGAAATACGAATTTCCAAAAAATGCGGAGAAGCTCCTTTCGGACTTCGAAGAAGCATTGCGCAAGCTCGATCGTACCTGGCAGCAGGCCGCCTCCGAACTCGCGCAATCGGAAGCCCGGATGAAATCAAACGAAGCCAAACATAATTTGCAGACAAAACGGCGTAAAGATTTATATGAGCAAATCGACAAATGCACGCTTTGCGCGGAGCGCACAGGCCTTGTCGTATATGCCGGAAGCGACGAGCCGTGGCGGAATGACCGCATCGAGCCAGGCGCCACTATTCGCGAGCGGCAAGATATCATTACCATCCCCGATATGACGAAAATGTCGGTGGAAGTGAAAGTGCATGAGTCCTCGATTAAAAAGGTCCAGAAAGGCCAGAAATGCATCATTCGGCTGGATTCATTTCCTGACCGCGTACTGGATGGCGAAATCACGAAAGTATCGGTTTTGCCCGATTCCTCCCAGCGTTGGATGAACCCGGATATAAAGGTATACAACGTCACGGCAAGCATTGGCGGCGTCAACGAATGGCTCAAACCGGGCATGAGCGCCGATGTGGAGATTATGGTCGAGCAGCTCGACGATGTGATATATGTGCCTATACAGGCTGTTTTCTCTAATGAAGGCCAGCGCGTATGCTATGTTGAAAGCGCACTGGGCAACGCCGAGCGGCGTGTGGTCGAAGTGGGCGCTTTCAATGATGAATATATCGAGGTGCAAAAAGGTTTGGATGAAGGCGATACGGTGTTATTGCGTGCGCCTTCTCCTATAGAGCAAAAAACAGGTAAGGGCGAGCCAGATAAAACCGAGGAGGCCGCTCCAGGCTCTGGCGACACCGAGTCCAAACCGGAGCAGCCTGCTCAAGCGGACCCACAGGTGGCGTCATAATGGCGTCCACAGTGGAAAATGGCGCTATTGTAGAGATTGAAGGCGTCTACAAAACCTACATGATGGGAGCCATTCTCGTGGAGGCCCTCCGTGGAGTGGATATTCGTTTTGGCCGTGGCGAATATGTCACCATCATGGGGCCAAGTGGTTGCGGAAAATCGACATTGCTCAACGTATTAGGATGCCTGGATCGGCCTACGTCGGGCAAATATCTGCTTGGCGGGGAGGATGTCTCGATTCTTGATGATGACAGTTTGTCCTCCATTCGAGGAGCCCGTATTGGATTCATCTTCCAGTCGTACAACCTGATCCAGCAATTATCGGTGCTCGAGAATATCGAAGTGCCCCTTTATTATCAAGGCTGCCCGGAATCCCTCAGCCGCGAACGCGCCCTGCAATTGGCGGAGCGCGTAGGCCTCACCGAACGCTTGAATCATAAACCGTTCGAGCTCTCAGGCGGACAGCAGCAGCGCGTGGCCATCGCCCGCGCGATGGCGAACGATCCCCTCATTATTTTGGCCGACGAACCGACCGGAAACCTCGATAGCGTATCAGGCGCGGAGATTCTGGGCGTTTTCGACGAACTCCATCAGCAAGGCAAGACGCTCATCATGGTTACCCATGCGGAAGATATCACGGAACGGGCGCAGCGTGTAATTCGATTGCGCGATGGACAGGTCGAAGCTGATGTACGCCGATAATCATCATATAGACATCACTTTTATTCATCGCTTGCTAGGCTTTTCGCCTATGCGCCTCAAACGCGCTTTGGTGCTCGGCCTTAAAAGCTTGTGGGTCCACCGCCTTCGTTCCCTGCTCACGGTCCTGGGCATCGTGTTTGGCGTATGCTCCGTCATTTCCATGCTGGCCATAGGCGAAGGGCTTAGCTTTGAAGTGCAAGAGCGCATCCGGCAGCTTGGCAGTAGCAATATCATTATCCGCAGCGTTAAGCCCCCTGAAGAGCAGGCGGTTTCCACGGAACGTTCTTTTGTCGTGGAATATGGCATTACCTACAATGATGTGCAACGCATCAAATCCACCATCCCAGGAATTGAAGTGGTGGTCCCTCAGCGTATTATACGGAACAATGTCTGGAACGCCTCCCGGCGCGTCGACTGTGACATAAAAGGTACGATGCCGTGGTATCCGGAAGTATCCAACCTCAGCATCTTGAAAGGCCGGTTTTTTAGTGAAGATGAACTCGATACGAAGCGTAATGTATGCGTCATCGAGGAGGGTATGGCCAATCAGCTCTTCCCCATTGATGATCCCATCGGGCGGGATGTGCGCGTTGATTCGAGCTATTACCGAGTGATTGGTGTTGCCGCCGCGAAGCGTGAGGCTGTTAAGAAACCAGATCAAATTACCGATGGAGAGTCAAAAGGCGCCCCAAACAGCATGTACATTCCGCTGAGCGCCGCAAAAAGCCGCTTCGGAGAAACCATTGTTAAGATGAGCAGCGGAAATATATCTGCTGAAGTGGTGGAATTGCATGAAGCCACCATCCAAGTCATCCGGCAAGAAGATGTGCTCGATACATCGCTCATCATTGGCGATATCCTTGCGGCAAAACATAAAAAGCACGACTACGACATTATTGTGCCTTTGAAGCTCTTGCAGCAAGCGGAAGAGACTAAGCGCCTCTTTAATATCGTCCTCGGCTCCGTAGCGGCCATCAGCCTCCTGGTAGGGGGCATCGGCATCATGAATATCATGCTCGCCACGGTCACCGAGCGTACCCGCGAGATAGGCATCCGCCGCGCTCTGGGGGCTAAACGCCGCGATATCGTATTCCAATTCCTCATCGAGACCGTTCTGCTTTCTGGCACAGGTGGCGTCATCGGCGTCGCCCTCGGCCTTGCCATACCTATCTTGATCACCCATTTTGCGGAAATGAAAACCATCATTACCTTCTGGTCGCCGCTCATCGCCTTCTCGATCAGCGCCATCATCGGCGTCGTATTCGGCATCTATCCCGCTCTACGCGCCGCCAACATGGATCCGGTTGACGCTTTACGGCATGAGTAAGTGATTTTGCGGAAAAGCTTTAGCATGTGGATTCGTAGCACTTTAGCGGAATGAAGCAAGAGCCTTTTTAGACATGATTTACAAGATGAACCAGATTGGACATCGTAAAGGTAATCAAAGGATCTGAAAGCTAATCCATGAAGCACCCGAACGCGTTTTGGGGGCAGCGAAATCAACATCAAAAAAATCTTGTTTAATCTTGTAAATCATGTACAAAAAAACATTTAGGTTCAACCAACAGAATGTTGAACCCTGCCCCTTATTGATCCATACTTCCACCTTTATTTGATAGGTATTGGGGTTAATTATGCCTGAACAACGCCGCCAACTCATACTCTTTCTGGCCGCCACATGTTTATTCGCCATGGCGGGAGGCATTCAAGAATCCGTTTTCAATAATTTCTTGAAAGACACGTTTGGCTTATCGCCCGAAGCGCGCGGCGTACTCGAAATTCCCCGAGAACTGCCTGGTTTTCTGGTGGTGGCCATGGCGGGCGTTTTATGCATGCTTTCCGTGGCCCGCCTTGGCGTTGTCGGGGGGGCGATGTACGCCATAGGCCTCGCGGGGCTCGCTTTCTTGGGAACAACCTACAGCCCCATGTTAGCCGTTTTGATTGTGGCCAGCGCAGGCATGCACCTGCTCCAGCCTGTGGGCGAGTCTATTGCCATAGGCCTGAGCCATCATGGCAACCGGGGCTTGCGGATGGGACAAATGGGCCTTGTCGGAAATGCCGGCATGATTTTAGGGTCTGGCATGGTCTGGCTATTCCTCAGCAAAACACATCCTCAATACAATTGGGCTTTTCTGGGCGCGGCGGTTTTGGCCGCCATGGGTGCATTGACATATAGCATGATGCATCTGCCTGAGCTGGGCCGGCGCAGGCCCCGGCTTACTTTCCGTCGCAAATTCTGGCTGTATTATCTCCTTGAAATCCTATTTGGCGCACGGAAGCAGATATTCATCACTTTTGGCCCTTGGGTGCTTATCGAAGTGTATAAAGAGCCCGCCAATCAGATTGCCCAGCTTTTTATGTTTGCCGCCATTCTTGGCGTTGTTTTCCGCCCTTTGGCTGGCCAGGCCATTGATTGGTTCGGCGAGCGGGCGGTTTTGGTGTGTGATGGCCTTGCTCTCGCCTTGGTCTGCCTCGGGTACGGATATGCCCGGGCCGTTTTCTCCGACTCGGCCGCCTTATGGGTGGCCTGCACGTGCTTCGTCATGGACAGCCTCCTTTTCGCGCTGGGCCGGGGCCGCTCGATTTATATGTCCCGCATTGCGGACTCTCCAGAAGAAATCACGGCTACTCTGGCCATGGGAGTTTCCATAAACCATATCGCTTCGATGTTTATACCGGCTATAGCAGGTACAGTTTGGGTGCTCTTTGGTTACGAGAAAGTGTTTCTGGCTGCTACTATTCTTGCATTCCTGGTTTCCGCGGCATCCAGCCTCGTGCCGCGCAAGAGGGAGATGGAAGCAGCGAGAGCTTGAGGCGATACTCCCTTTTTCGTTTTGAGTAACGGTTTTCCACGTGCATCCTCGTGCAGGGCAATCGCACCAAAAATAATCCCAAATAGGCCTCGATAGGCACAAAAGACGCAAGAATCAATTCTTTTTATGTCTTTTGCGCTTTTTGTGGCTCATCCTTCGGAAATGTGGGGGATGGCGTTTCAGATATGTTTGGAAAAACAAACACAAATACTCTACTGAGAGGGGAAAGCACGGCTTTTTTTAATGCGATTGTCTTGCATCCTCATGCTGCTTCCCGCGCTGCTCGTGTGCTATTATGTGCGCAAGCACTAGGGTAAATCCCTGTACCATTTTTTGCACATGCATACCCGGAATATGGGCACACTGTGCCGATAGGAGTTAAAAAGCTCGAGTGATGAATCATCATGCCGGTTGATTATCAGATTATTTGCCTTACTGGACCTCTAAAAGGCGCTTCCTGGCCCATCAGTAAGCAAGGCCTCGTTTTGGGCAGGCAGCACGATTGCGACATAAAGCTGGCGGATCCTATCGCTTCACGCCACCATTGCCGGATTTCCCAGGCGGATGCAGGCATCATCATCGATGATTTAGGTGCTAGAAACGCCACACTCATCAACGGCCGTCCTACACGCTCTGCTATCCTTGCGCCGGGAAATGAGATTGCCATTGGCCGTGAAATCTTTCTAATCACCTCCTTGGCCGAACGCGAAGCGTCTTCGGCAGACTCGGCTTATGAGTTCAAAACCAATACCATGGACGCCATAAGCCCTTTTTATGATAATGAACTTATATCGAGTGAAATAGACAGCCGCCCGCGCACGGTCGAGGAGCTTGCGGAACTCTTTGCAATTAGCCGGAGTTTTAGCTTATGCGGCACGATAACCACTCTGATTCAGCAGCTTCGGGAATGCTTGCGCGTTCGCTTCAAACCGCTTGCGCTCTGGATCGCCCGCGTACATGGCGTAGATTGCCTTTCATTTTATGATGAGGAAGGTGCGGCCCCGCCATCCTGCCCCGCCCCAGTTAATGACATCCGCAATGCGCTCCGCGCCAAGCGAAGCTATATTTCCAACCGCCTTCGCCATGTAGAGGGCGGAAAAGTGCAAGCATTCACCATGATTGCCCCCATTTCCTTGGGGGATAATCCTATTGCCGTAGCCGCTTTATACACCGAATCGCCTCATGGGGCCTATTTCGAGTCGGATCTACGGTTTTTATGCTATGTCACCCGTTCCTTGGCTCCATTTATCCATGCGGTGGAAAGCATCGAACAGCTTCGGCGAGACAACGAACGTTTGCGCGCCCGCGCTGGTGAGTCCGTTAGCCTGGTGGGCGAAAGCCGCGCCATGGCGCAAGTGAGGGAGGAAATCAGCCAAGCCGCCAAATCCGGCCTCAATGTGCTGCTTTCAGGCGAGACCGGCACTGGAAAAGAACTCGCCGCCCGGATGGTCCATATCCAATCCGCACGCCACAGCGGCCCCTTCATGGTGGTCAATTGCGCCGCAACTCCCCGCGATCTCTTCGAAAGTGAGTTTTTCGGATATGTTAAAGGAGCTTTTACCGGTGCACGGGAGAATCATGTCGGCCTTTTCGCCCAAGCCCACAGCGGCACGCTCTTTTTGGATGAAGTGGGCGATCTGAGCCTCGATAATCAAGCCCGCATCTTGCGCGCCATCGAATATGGCACTTACCGGCCCATCGGCGGGTATAAAGAACAGCATTCCGATATCCGGATTGTATCGGCCACCAATAAAAGCCTCGAGACCGCTGTCCGGGAAGGCTCTTTCCGCAGTGACCTCTTCCACCGATTGAATGGATTCGGGATACGGCTGCCTTCGTTGCGTTCCCGCCCAAGCGATATTCCCATTCTTGCACACTATTTCGTGGAAATGGGCCAAGAGCTTGCCGGGCGGCCCATCAAAGGATTTGCTCCCGCAGCCATGGAGATCCTTGCGAGCCATCCCTGGCCAGGTAATGTGCGGGAATTGCGTACCTGCATCCTGCGCGCCATTAGCCTCGCCCATGATTCCGTGATCCAGCCGCAAGATCTCCGGATCGGCGTTGAAGAAGAGGTATCAGGGCCGGGGAATCCGGGGCGCATGCTGAGCATGGCCGAAGTAGAACGCCTCCACATAGAAGATGTCTTGCGCCTATGCCAAGGCAATATCCGTAAAGCGTCGCAAATACTGAAGATCGGACGTACTACCTTGTACCAGAAAATGAATAAATACCACATTAAGCCATAAATACAGTGTTCTGATTGCGAACACAACAGTGTACCGATTGCGGATTCGGTTACATCAAAAATTGTACAAAAACACGGTTTGCTTAAGTTAAACTCTCCATAACATGCTTCATACCATATAATTAAAAAATAGGTAGGCCGCCGGTGGCCGATACGGTATAATAGTTGCTATATAAAGATAACTTCGTGGTCGTTTTGGCAGCTCGACGGCGGATAGTGTTCTTCCGGAGAAAGCGACCTGCTGGCGCTCCAGCACGGGTAATCCCTGGACCCGTGCTGGAGCTGTTTATAGTCTTTTTAACCCCGCCTATTATTCCGAATGGGGAACTGTCCTCATGAATCGCAACGGGCTGCCATCCTGTTCAATAGGCCTATGGAAGCGCCTCGGTTTTCTGTTTCGGCGTGTCTATGAATGCTCACACCGTCCATGATGAATTGGATCCATACACTCTATAATGTTACATTGCGGGGGAGTTTTTGTTACGCATCAGTGTGGTTTCCCCTAAGTGCAATGGATGCGGATGCCGGTAGGGGACCCATTGCAATGAAACAGGCTGCCATCGCAATGAACACCATATAAGAACGGCGCGCGTATGCGAGGCGAATGACAAGGTTATTTCATTGGTTTTTGGCTCGAACGCATTCGTTTGATCGAGAAGATGAGGCGCGGGAGCATGTGGTCTTGAAAAAAGCGATCTGGGGAGTAGCGCTGGCGCTGCTGGCTCTCGGCGTATGCGCCTTCGCATGGGTGCAATGGCTGCTCCTCCAGCAGAACCGGGCGCTTGAACAGAGTTTGGCGCATATCCGGGAGGCGGGCGAACCCATGACGCTCGCTGAACTGAACACGTGGTATCCCAGCGTGCCGGATATCGATAATGCTGCTCCCGCCTATTTACGCGCATTTGAAGTGATGTCTAATCCTTCGGATGAACAAGCCAAACAACTGCCTTTGGTGGGAAACGGCGAAATGCCTCCGGCGCATGAGCCTTTGCCGGATGCGATGCGGCAGGCCCTCGATGTCTTTTTAAGCCAAAACGAAGAGGCTATTCTCTTGCTTCATGATGCCGGAGCCATGGAGGCATGCCGGTATCCTATTGATTATACTACTGCCCCGGATGCTGCTTCTGCATCTTTGGACTATTTGTCTTCCGCTTCGTGCGCCGCCCGCCTCTTGGCCCTAGACGCCATCAGCCAAGCGCATCAAGGCCATGCCGCCATTGCCGCCAGCGGTTTATGTGACCTATTCGCGCTGGGCCATTCACTTGAAATGGAGCCTTCTTTGCTGGCCCAGTTGAACCGGCTCAATATCTACCGGATAGGCTGCCAAGCGGCTGAACGTGTCCTGAACGCCGTCCCGCTCGAAGAAGCCGATTTGGCCAGATTAGAGAAAACGCTGGGCCTGATTGTGTTCCAAGACGGTTTATACCGGGCATATGTCGGAGAGCGTTGTTTCATTATGTCGCATGCATCCGTAACAAATGGACGAGCCCCTCTTTTTGCCCAGGCCAACCTGGTGGAATTCCAAACCGGGATGAGCGCATTGATTGACGCAACGGAATTGCCTATTTATGAAGGCCTCGAGCAAGTACGGCGGGAATGGGACGAGGTGCGTACGCGAAAGCCGCGATTCTTGCATTATCTCCTCACAAGCACATTTCCGAGTTTTATACGTAGTTACAGTGATTTTGCGTACGTAGCGGCCTTGGTTGACTGTGCGCAGGCCGCCACTGCCGTCGAGCGATACCGGATTGCGTTCGGAACAGTTCCCCTTGCGTTGGATGCCCTCCCGCCGGAGTATCAAGAAGCTGTTTCCGCCGATCCGTTCGATGGCGCACCCCTGCGGTACCGCCGCCATCAGGGCGGTTATTCCATATATAGCGTCGGCGGAAACGGTATAGATGATGCGGGAACACCCCCGCAGGACGCGGAAAATATCCTCCAGTCTGGCGATATCACCTTCACGGTGAATCATTGAAGAAGAATGGTTTTGTAACACCCTATCGATAGCGCGGTACTTGATACAGGCAGAGTGCGCCAAATCCTGAATGCGCCGGTTCATTTTCGCCTAACACGTTGCATTGATTGGTCTTCCGAACGTGTGCCATCATAACGCGTTACGGTTGTTTTAGGGAGAGTATGCATGATTGATCTGAAGCCGGGAGCTGTTATTGAGTCCCATAATCCCAAGCAGCCGGGAGTTAGCGCATGGCGAATCTACAGCCGCCTGTTGAGTTACGCCTTCTATTATAAATACCGCCTGACTATCAGCATCGTTTTTGCACTCATTGTTGCCCTATCATTCTCTTGGATGATTGTGGGCTTAGGCAGCGTAGTGCAAATCGCCTATGGCAAGCAGGAAAATGTCTACAAACAAACCAGCCAGTTTGCAGGCAAAATTCTACATGCCGATACATACGCCGAGAAATTTTTCGGGAAACCACTCGTGAGCGATATGGTTTTGCGGTTTCTTCCCGCCCGAACAGAGCCGCCAGCCGTTCAGGAAGTGTTTCAGGAGAATGCGCCTGAATTGGAAGCGCGCCTGCGGGATTATGTCGATTTTCTGCGTGGCAACAGTATGACATCGCTGAAAGTGGCCTGTGCCTTGCTCCTCATAATGACTATACTGGCCAGCGTCGCAAGATATTTGCAGGAATACTTTGCCGGGGCTATCGGGGCGGATGTAGCCGTGCGGCTAGAAAAAGAAATGTTCGCCAATATTCTGCAATGCTCCCTGTTATTCTTTGAACGCCATACGACCGGCGAGATACTGGCCCGTTTTACCAACGATGTGTTTCAGGTGAATCGCGGGCTTGCAGCGGTGTTCAAAGTGGCGCGTGAGCCATTCAAAGTCGTTTTTTTGCTCATCATCGCGTTTTACTCGGATTACATGCTTACGCTGGTTGGTGTGTGCGTGCTGCCGCCGGTGGTTCTTGTGTTGGTGAAAATAGGCCAGAAGCTGAAGCGTAGTATGCGGCGCTCCCTCGAGAAGATTGCCTCCCTTACCTCCGTGGGGAAGGAAATGTTTGAAGGCATCATGATTGTAAAAGGCTTCTGTATGGAAGAGTACGAGCAGAAGCGGGCCGAATCGGAGCTTTCCAAACTGCGCAGGCATCTCGTTAAAATGGTCAAGGCCGACGCCGCGGTCGGCCCTCTGGTCGAGACGATTCTTATGCTGGGCGTGATCGTTTTCACGCTAGGCGTAGGGTATCGTATCGAACGCGGCACCCTTGATGTCGGCAACCTCACCATGCTGTTCCTTTCGCTGGGGCTCATCCTAGATCCCGTCCGAAAACTCTCTCTCGTGAATAACCTCATCATGGGGAGCGTGGCCAGCGCGGAGCGCGTGTTCGAATTCATAGACGCCAAACCGGATGTGGTGGAAAAAACGAACGCTATCGATATTTCCCCGCTGCAGGAATCCCTATGCTTTGACAATGTCTCGTTTTCCTATAATGGAAAAGACATGGTGCTGTCCAACATCAATCTCAACATTCGCAAAGGCGAAATGCTCGCCATAGTCGGTTTCAGCGGTTCTGGCAAGAGCACCATGGCGAAACTCGTGCCGCGCTTCTATGACGCCACATCCGGCACCATCAAGATGGATGGCATAGATATTTCCGACGCTACGTTCAAAAGTCTGCGCGCCCAAATCAGCATCGTGACGCAAGACACCATGCTGTTCAATGAATCCGTACGCGATAACATCGCTTTTGGACGGGCCGGATATTCCGATGAGCGTATTCGAGAAGCCGCGTCGGCTGCGCATGCGGATGCATATATCATGCAGTTGCCCAACGGATACGGCGCCTCTATCGGCGAATGCGGCGGCCGCCTTTCGGGCGGCCAGCGACAACGGCTCGCCATTGCCCGGGCGATCATCAAGGATCCCGCTATCCTGATTCTCGATGAAGCGACTTCAAGCCTTGATTCGGAAAGCGAACAGGCTATCCAGCGGGCAGTGGACGAGTTTGTAGTAGGCCGTACAACCATCGTGATTGCCCATCGCTTATCCACGGTATTGCGTGCCGACCGCATTATCGTCCTGGACGCCGGCCGTATTGCGGAACAAGGCACCCATGAGGAATTACTGGCCCATGGCGGCATTTATCGCCGCCTTTATGACACGCAATTCGGTATAGGCGAGGCGGGAAATAGGGTTTAGGGTTTAGGGTTTAGGGTTTAGGGTTTAGAGTTTAGAGTTTAGAGTTTAGAGTTTAGAGTTTAGAGTTTAGAGTTTAGAGTTTAGAGTTTAGAGTTTAGAGTTTAGAGTTTAGAGTTTAACACCTTAAGCTTCGGCTTCTGTAAAAAACAATAAGAAGATTTTCTATTTGCAGGGGTATGTCGCGCTTTAAATAGTTTCATTCTTTGCGGCTTCGCGGCTTTATGTGAAATAGATGAGTAAGGCTGGAGCGCTGTACTACTAACAGGAATCCCATTCGATTTATACGCACGCAAAGCCGCCAAGAACGCAAAGTTAAACGAGTATAAACGATGTTTTTGGTTTCTTTGGGTTGTGGGAAACGTCTAGTCTACGTCAGGGTCTAAGGATTTGGGGTATTTGAGGTGAGCTTCACTGGTATGCGAAAATACGTGGCGTTTGCGGCGATAGTGGTGGGCATGGCGTGTGTTCTGGCCGGATGTGGCGATGATTCCAAACCTTCGCCTCAAACCACGAATCCCGCGACCCGAGAGCCGAAACCCGGCTCCGCAATCACCGCCCGAGTGCGGATAGTGGACTTGCTGGGCAATCCATTGGCAAACATGGCTCCCATCGCGACGCGCCAGCCCAATGCGTTTGATGAACCATTTGCAAAAGGCCCGTTATCTGGCAGTGATGGGTATAGCAGCATTGTTCTGGATACGACGCAATGGCTTTATGTGCGTGCGTGGGATCCCGCCACCCGCTACTTCGCCAATAATTACTTTGATGTGCCGCCAGGGGATGCGCCTGTAGATAAAACTCTTGAGATCACCATGGCGCCTGGCGCAACGCTCAAAGCGCATCTCTCGGGCGCGGGAGGCGGGCCAGTCGGGAATGAAACGGTGGGGCTCATGATGTTACACCCGGATAAAGGGCCGTGGTGGCCCTGTGAAGCATGCACGGACGCCGAAGGCGGCGTAGTATTCAGCCCAGTGCCGCCGGGGCGTTTTTTGTTACGCTTCAAAGCGGCGGAGTCGGGGGCTGCTGAGCTTCCAGAAGTATCGCTCGAACCAGGGGGCATATGCGATCTGGGCTCCGTGCCGCTAAGTTAAACGTGTTGGAGTGTCTTCTGTATGAACATGCCTACAAGCAAGCAAGAAGATCCGCCGCTGGATTCGCTTAAGAGTCCATTTCAAACGCAAGACGAACCGTTGATGAAAGTGTTGCATCTGGTGATTCATGCGGCCGTGCGGGTGCTTGCGGTATTTATGACGGTGGTGATCGTATGGGGGGTTGTGGACCTCGGACGGCTTCTGTTTATCGATATGATGAAATCCGATACGCTTTTGTTGCTTGATATAAAAGAGATATTCGCCCTGTTTGGCGCATTCATGACCGTGTTGATCGCCATCGAGATTTTCTCGAATATCACCGTTTATCTGCGTGACGATGTGATTCACGTGAAAATCGTCATGGCTACCGCCCTGATGGCCGTAGCCCGCAAAGTGATCATTCTTGATCTGGAACAGAAAACCACCTGGGATTTCGTCGCCGTCGCAGCCGTGGTGCTGGCTATGAGCATTGGGTATTACCTGGTGGTCGTGAAAGATCGGGAATGTGAAAAAAAACTCTAAACGGTTTTTTCTACATCCCAGCAAGTGCAACAATACTATCAGCGCGCTGTTCCGGCGTCGTGTCCGCGCTCTGGGGCAGCCAATGGATGCGCGAGTCGCCGCGCCACCACGTGAGCTGGCGCTTGGCGTAACGCCTCGTATTCTGTTGCATGGCCGCGCGGGCCTCCTCGTATGTTTGGCGGCCAAGGAGATGCGCCGCGAATTCCCGGTAGCCGAGCGTGCGGAGCTGCATCAAGCGCTCCGTATAGCCCTGCTCCATCAACAGGCGCACCTCGTCGATAAATCCCGCTTCGAGCATGGCGTCCACCCGAGCGTCAATACGCGCATATAGTTTATCTCGAGGCCAATCCAGCCCCACCAGCAGCGCATCAAGAGGCGGCTCGGCTTCCCGGTGTTCCTGATGCAGTTTCGAGAAGGGCTGTCCGGTGATCTCGAAGACTTCGAGCGCCCGGACAATCCGCCGTAGATCACCCGGCAAGATGATTTCCGCATATGCGGGATCCACCGCCTGTAGCCGTTCATACAACGCTGCCGCGCCTGCAAATTCCGCCTCCGCATGCAAGCGCGCACGGATGGATTCATCCTTTCCGGGACCGGGAAAGAGCCCGTCAATGAACGCCCGCACATAGAGCCCCGAGCCTCCTGCGACGATGGCCGGTTTCCCTGAAGCGTTCAGCATCGCCGCCGCCACGCGCGCTTGGCGGCCAAAGGTTCCGGCGGTGAATTGCTCGAAGGGATCCAGCATGCCCACGAAGTGATGGCGCGCGCGGGCCTGTTCTTCCGGCGTGGGCGCGCCCGTGCCGATAGCCATGCCGCGATAGACCTGCATCGAGTCGGCGGAGATGATCTCGGTTTTCAGGCGTTCCGCCAACGCGACAGCAAGGGCGGTTTTCCCCGAAGCCGTAGGCCCAACCACAGCGATAATCGGCTTCACTGTTTTCTCCGAAAACTTTTTTCCATTTGTGCTTGGGTGAGTTCGATGATGATGGGCCTGCCGTGGGGGCAGGTATAGGGCGGGCGCAAGCGGCGGAAACCATCCAAGAGGCCTTGGCGCTCCTCGATAGTTAATCGGTCGCCCGCCTTGACCGAGCCGCGGCAGGCCTCGACGGCCAGGCGCAGAAGCTCGTCCATGATCTCCTCTTTGCTGAACAGGTCGCCTTGGGCAAGATGGTCGAGCACCCGGCAGATGGTATCGGGAATACGTGCATCCTCGTAGAGCGGGCAGATGGCCGTGACTTGGAACGAATGGCCGCCGAAAGGCTCGATCTCGATGCCCAGCTTCGAGAAGAGCGCAATGTTCGTTTCTAGGAGCCTCACATAGGAAGGCGGCACGTCCACTACCAAAGGCACGATAAGCTGCTGGGATTCGTACTCCCGGTCGGAAAGCTCGGCATATAAGCTGTCGTATGTGAGGCGCTCATGAAGGGCATGCTGGTCAATGATCAACAGGCGTTCTTCTTCGGGAACGAGGAGATACGTGTCAAATAACTGCACGGGCGCACCGCCTACCGATTCGACTGGCCGGTAGAAGGCCTCGGGTATGATGCGCCCGGAACCATCTTCCATATTCGTCTCGCCAGCAAATTCCGTCTGTACGCCTATTGTGGCGGCAGGCGGTTGAGTGGACGTTTCTTCGCCAATAGCGGTGTATGCAGGAGGCGAGGCGTGGGGGAGAGGTGGGTGCGTTGCCCTGGGGGCGTCCATGGGAGCGGATTGCGCATCATCGAGTAAAGGCGCAGGTGGCACGGCGTAATCCGCCACAATAGGCGCTGCGGGCTTTTCTGGCGCACGTAAGGCGCTCAAGCATTCCCGCACCACTTCCCGCATCGCCGACTGGACGGCGCGTTCATCACGGAAGCGCACTTCGCGTTTGGCGGGATGGATGTTGATATCGACGGAACGCGGCGGGGCCTCGATCATGACAATGCCCACGGGCCTGCGCCCAATGGTCAGGAGCTGGTGGTAGCCATCTTCGAATCCATACTGGAGTGCGCGATTGGCCACGGGCCTGCCGTTCAGAAAGAAAAACTGGTGCGACCGGCTGGAGCGGGTTAGGCGTGGCGTGCCAATGAGGCCGCGGAAACGCATGCACTCGCGCTCGCCATGGAGTTCCACAAGATCCTCCACGAAACTGAGCCCCCAAATAAGAGCGACGCGATCACGCAGGCTGGCGTTTTCTGGGACATCGAGCAGCACTTTATCGTTGTGAGAAAGCTGGAACGCCACTCCATCAGCGGATAAGACAAACCGCTGGACGCAATCGATGCAGCGGCTCAATTCGGTCGTGATGCCCTTCAGGAATTTCGCGCGCACGGGCGTATTGAAATACAGCCGGTGCGCGGAGACTCGAGCGCCCACCGGGGCTGGCGCATGGTCCACTTGGCGTAAAATGCCGCCCTCGACTTGCACGCGCGTGGCGGCTTCGTCCTGCGCGCGGCGGGCCACCAGTTCAAAACGCGAGACGGCGGCGATGCTGGCCAGGGCCTCGCCACGAAAGCCGAAGGTGCGGATTTCATCGAGATCTTCGGAAGTGCGGATTTTACTCGTTGTGTGGCGTTCGATGGCCAGCAAGACATCCTGCTCCGACATGCCCGCGCCGTTGTCAATCACCTCGATGGTGCGCCGCCCCGCCGCCACCAGGCGCACCGTGATGCGTGTCGCACCTGCATCGAGGGCGTTCTCGATGAGTTCCTTCACCACGGACGCAGGCCGTTCGACTACCTCGCCCGCCGCGATTTTATTCGCGACTTCCTCGGGCAGCATGCGCACCGGGCCCAGCTTTGCGTTTGTTCGTATCACGTTCCGCGCTCCCTGTGAGAGGTTTCATTGTAGAGATCTTAAAGCCGCTCCTGCAAGGCGAACGGCGTGGCGGGCTGTAAACTCGAATACATCGGGCAGAATGGTTTCGCCAGTTTGCCCGCGCTTGCCCATTCTGATACGATTTATTTGCCCGTATTCAGGGGGGCAAACCGTATAAGAGAGGGAACCGCTATGATTATGACGTTACTAAGTTTTGCGCTGACCGTATATGGCTTCGGATCTGGCCTTTTCTCGGCTATCGCGCATGTGCTCATGCGCGTTTTTTCATTCTGATGCGAAGGCTGTAACAAGAAGGCATGGCTAGGTGCGCGGCGTGCAAAGCGCGCCGCGCGCCTTGCACATACGGCGTTTCATGAGGCGTCTCGTTTATGCACGGTGAATGCGGGATTGTAAAGCAAGGAATCGCACATGCCTATTAAAGCCGCCATGATTGGCGCGGGAAGCATTGGCTTTACGCGCCGGTTGATGCATGACATATTGGCCGTTCCCGAATTGCGCGACGCCGAATTTGCTTTTATGGACATCAACAGGCGCAATCTGGACATGATATTCCAGCTTGCCCAGCGCGATATCCGCGAGAATGGGCTTCCCGCAAAGGTCTCGGCTACCCTTGACCAGCGGGAGGCTATCGCCAGCGCGGATTATGTCTTCTGCATGGTGCGGGTGGGCGGCCTCGACGCTTTCCAATATGATATCGATATTCCGCTGCGGTATGGCGTGGACCAGTGCGTGGGCGACACGCTTGCTCCGGGCGGCATTATGTATGCCCAGCGGGGCATTCCGGTGATTCTGTCCATCTGCAAAGACATCCGCGAGGCGGCTAAGCCGGATTGTGTGTTCATGAATTACTCGAATCCCATGGCCATGCTCACGTGGGCCGCGACCCAATATGGCGGCGTGAAAACCATTGGCCTATGCCATGGCGTGGAGCACTCTTGCATGCTCATCGCGGAAGCGCTGCATATTCCAGAAAATGAGTTGGACTTCATATTCGGAGGAATCAACCACCAGACCTGGTGCCTTTCGGTGAAGCACAAAGGCCGGGAGATGAAAGATAAGCTGCTGGCCGCCATAGAAAAGCATCCTGTCTTCAACCAGCATGAAAAATGCCGCATTGATGTGTTGCGTCGTTTCGGCTATTGGTCCACGGAAAGCAACGGCCATCTTTCAGAGTATCTTCCGTGGTATCGGAAACGCCCGGAAGAGATTAAGCACTGGATCGACTTGAGCCGCTGGAATAATGGCGAAACAGGTGGTTATCTTCGAGTGTGTACGGAAGGCCGCAATTGGTTCAAGCATGATTACCCACAATGGCTAAAACAGGAAGCTCCTCGGATTACGCCGGATATCCGTTCGCGCGAGCGCGGCAGTTACATCGTGGAAGCCATGGAGACGGGGCGCGTATTCCGCAGTTTCTTTAACATGGTGAACCATCATCACATCACCAATCTTCCACCCGATTGCATTATTGAGGCCTCGGGCCATGTGGACCGCGCTGGCGTGAATATCATGGAACTGGGCGATTTGCCTCTGGCGTGTGCGGCCACCTGCAACGCCAGCATCTCCGTGCAGCGCATGGCCGTAGAGGCGGCGGTGCATGGCGATGTGATGTTACTCAAGCAAGCCATGTTGCATGATCCCTTAACGGCGGCGGTCTGTAATCCGCCCGAGATCTGGCAATTGGCCGACGCCATGCTTGTGGCGCAAGCCCAATGGCTTCCCCAGTATAAGAACGAAATTGCCAAGGCGAAAAAGCGCCTGGCTTCAGAGAAAAATCTAGGTGCGAAATCGGTTGCCGGCGCGGCGCGTTTGAAAACAAAGAGTATTGCTGAGATCAAAGCGGAAAGAGAAAGCGCCGCAGTGGATTCTTCCAAACAGGTGGCTGATAAATCCGGAAAGAAATCCCGTGGCAAAAAAGAAATTCAATAATCCGGAACCGGCTTCTGCTGAACCAGCCGTGAGCGTCACATGCATGCATTGCCGGTACGTGTATCCTGCCAAAGAAGAACGCTGTACGATATGTGGATTCCCCTGGCCGTGGATCCAAAAAATAGAACCAGATAAACCTAAACAATAACCAGCCAACGGACCAGGAGGCGCTTTGCCATGGACTACCCGCACATACCGCTCCATAATCCCCACCCCAATTGCCAGCGATTCATTGATATCATCATGGGACGCGCCGATGGCTCGAAGCCGCCTCTAGTTGAATACATCATCGACGAATTGGTCATGCAGCCCATCCTAACGGGCTTGCTGGGCCGCGAATGGACGCCATATGCGCCGGACCATGACGCGATGCGGCCGTATCTGGATAATGTCATCGCCTTCTGGCACGCCATGGGTTATGACTGCCTGCGCTGGGAGATCGGCATGGGATTTCAGGAGAAGCTTGTGGTGGGAGGCGATCCCAGCCCCGGGGCCAGCCGCCAGCGCGCATGGACGGACCAGCACCATGGGGCGATTGCGTCATGGGAGGATTTCGAGCGATATCCTTGGCCGAATGCGGAAAACGTGGATCTATTCGCCCTCGAATATTTGAACAGCCATTTGCCGGACGGCATGGGCTTCATCACCTGCCACGCGGGCGGGCCATTCGAGCATATCTCTCAAATCATGTCCATCGAGACGCTCTGCATCAAATTGCTTGAAGACCCCGGTTTGGTCCAAGCGGTTTCCGATAAGGTAGGCGAATGCATGGAGGCCTATTACCGGCGTTTGCTGGGATTGGATAGGCTGGCGGCCTTGTTCCAGGGAGACGACATGGGATTCCGCACGGGCACGCTCATCGACCCCGACCACTTGCGCCAGTATTCCCTTCCCTGGCATAAGCGTTTCGCCGACATGGCGCACGCACACGGCATTCCGTATTTCCTGCACTCGTGCGGCTGTATCTTGGAGATCATGGACGATCTGATCAATGATGCGGGCATCGACGCCAAGCACTCGTATGAAGACGCCATTATCCCCGTGGAAGTCTTTCAGGAACGGTACGGCCATCGTATTGGCGTTCTCGGGGGAGTTGACTTGAATATATTATCGGGTGCGCCGGTGGAAGCCGTACGCGCGCGGGTGCGCCAGCTTCTGGAAGTATGCGGCGCACGCGGACGTTATGCGTTGGGCGCGGGTAATAGCGTTCCCAGTTATGTGCCCGTCGAGAATTATCTGTCCATGGTCGATGAAGTGCATCGGTTCGCTTGCGAGTAGCCTTGCTAAAAGGGCATTATTGCGATTCTATAAGTAGAAATCGTGGGATTGTTATGTTTATTCGCTGGCGCGCCGGTTGAAGCGCCAGTAAAGTTTTGCATACCGTTGGAGGCCTTAATGGTGTCGGTGTTCCCTGTGCCTGATGAGAAAATACAGGCTAAACGTCTTTTCGTCATCTCGTGCCATGTGCTTTGGCGAGAACTGTGTTACTACGCATCGTTATCGCGCAACGTGTTCGAGTTCCACTATTTGCCGCAAGGCCTCCATAATACGCCGGATTTGTTGCGCTCGGAGTTGCAAAACGCCATCGATCATACGCCTGAAACCTGTGAGGCGGTGATTGTAGGATATGGCCTATGCAGCAACGGCTTGGTCGGCATCGAAGCGCGTGATAAGCCTTTGGTCGTGCCTCGCGCCCATGATTGCATCACGTTTCTTTTAGGCTCGAAAGAGCGCTACCGGGAATACTTCGACGCCCATCCGGGCACGTACTGGTATTCGCCGGGATGGATCGACACCCACACGCAGCCTGGCCAAAAGCGATATGAGGATACCTACCACCAGTATGTGGAAACATATGGCGAAGAAAACGCCGAATACCTTATGCAGATGGAACAGGCCTGGATGTCCAATTACTCGAATGCGGCGTATGTGGACCTGAATGTAGGTGAAACGGAAGCGTACCGCCAGTACACGCGGGAATGCGCGGACTGGCTTAAATGGCATCACGATATTCTTGAAGGGGATCCTAGCTTGGTGAAACGGCTTGTCGAGGGTGACTGGAATGAGGTGGATTTCCTCGTGGTCCGGCCCGGCGAGCGGATTGTAGCCGCCCATGATGAACGCAACATCATTGCCGCCAAGACACCTGATACACAAGGCGCAGGCGACGCATGAAAATCCTTCGGAACCTATTCGCACCCCGCCGTGTGGCGCTTGTGGCGGTGATGGCCGCTGCGGCAGGCGGATATGCCTGGGCGCATCAACAAGGATATGTCCACGGTTTCGGCATACGCACGCCTCAGGAAATGGCCCTGTTTTGCGGCGTCATGCTTGCCGTGATGTTATGCCTTCAGGCGTGGATCCAATGGAAAGGCCGCCTCTCTTTCATGGGCGCTTCCGTGGATTTGCGCGTGCTGTCCGTCATTATCCTAGGCACCCTGCTGCCCATGTTCCATACGGCGCGCGATGGTTTTCGATTCACGGGCGACAATACCTGGGACCAATTCGTTTACTTCTTTGTTTTTCCGATGATCTTCATCGTGCTGGTGTTTGGCGAGCGCCCGAAAGACTATGGATTTTGCTTGGGCAATTGGCGCGAAGGGTTATTATGGACGGCTATCGGCTGCGGGCTTATGGCGCCGATCTTATGGTATCTCGGCCATCACAATGAAGCCATGCAACATTATTACAGCATGGGCCCGGAGCGGCCCGTGGGAGTGGTGCTGGGCAAATGGGGCGTCGAGATGATGGCCTGGGAGTTTATCTGGCGCGGATTCTATCTGGCCGCATTGCTCCGTGTCATGCCTCCCGGCCCGGCGCTGTTTCTGCATGCTGTGCCGTTTTGCTTCATGCACATGGGCAAGCCGCTCTTGGAAACCCTCAGCACGCCCTTCGGCGGCGCATGCTTCGGATTCGTCGCGTGGAGGAGCCGCTCCTTTGTTCCCGCGTTTCTGATCCATTGGTTCATGATTGTGTTTCTGGAATTATGCGCCACGGGCAGAATCTAGCCGCACCTCCTTTGTTACCGGTCTGCGCCTGCTATCAACAATTCGATGGCATGCTGGGAAAAGGCTTCTTCCGCGTCCGGTGAAGGAGGGGCGTCCGTCACGATCACATCGACATCCGCCAAGGGGCATAGCAGGTAAAAGTCATGCAGGCCATATTTTTCGGAGCTGGCGAGCAGCACGCGGCGCTTGGCTTTGGCAATGAGGAGCCGCTTGATATGCGTGCCTACCGTGCCCGGATTGTACACACCCTGCGCATCCAATCCGGAACAAGAGAAGAACAGCGTGTCCACTCGGATTTGCTCCGTATTTTCCATGGCGAAAGGGCCGTCTATGGTGTTGCCGTCTTCTTGCAGGCTGCCGCCCAGGACGACCAGTTCGATGCCAGGCGCATGCGCCAAAGCCTGCAAGACGGCGAGGCTATCCGTGACGACCGTTAATTTCTTGAACGAATCCAGAAATTGCGCCATATGCACAACCGTAGTGCTTCCATCGAGAAAAATAGAGCTGCCTTCTTCGACCAGCATGGCCGCCCGTTGTCCAATCGCTTTTTTTTGGTCTGGAAAAGACTGGACCCGCTCTTGAAAGGCCGCTTCCTGGCGGACGGCGCCGCCGTTCCAGGTTGTGCGTGCGCCGCCATGGACTCGTTCCAGAAGGCCCAGCTTAGCCAGCTTGTCTAGATCACGGCGAATGGTGATGTCGCTGACGCTAAACTCATGTTGCAGCCAACTGGACGAAACAAATCCTTCCAGCTTCAGCATGGCCAGAATGGCGTCCCGCCTTGCTTCTCCAATCATATGCTCGAACCGCCCTGTCAAGCCCAGGTAATCAGTGTCGTCTCGTGCTTCTGGGCTAAGTCGGGATGACTTGGAATGACGCGCACGCTAAATCCCAGTTGCCCCGTAAGATCGCAGACAATATCGCCAGCGAATTCGGCAAGGGCATTGGACTCGCCCACGGGATGCATCTCTATTGCCTTGCCGGTAATGATTCTTCCGGAGGGATCCATCGGGCCATAATAAATCTCAACCGTTACGTCATCCGTGCTGAGCCCAGCGAGGGCCAAACTAGCGCGCACATTCAGTTTCGAGCCGAAAGGCAGGCTTTCGACCGGACCCGACTCGACTTTGGCCACCTTCACTTTGCCCCATGCATCACGAATTTTCGCTTTCCAGTCGGCGAGTTGCTTCGCGCGGGCCCTATTATCTTTAGTAAACAGATTCCGCCGCAGCGTGCAAGGAATGTAAAATTTCTCAGCATACTCGCTCACCATGCGGTGGGTGTTAAAAATGGGGCAGATCGTCTTGATGGAAGTCTTCATCATTTCTATCCAGCGCCGGGGAACCCCATCGCGCCCGCGTTCGTAGAAGCGGGGGACAATATCGCGTTCCAGGAGCTCGTAGAGCATTTGGCTTTCGACCCGGTCTTGCTCCTCGTGATCCCCGTACGTTTCACCGCCTCCTATGCTCCATCCGTTCTCACCGAGTATTTCGGCCTCACACCACCATCCGTCGGGAATGCTGATATTCAATCCGCCGTTGGCGGCTACTTTCATTCCGCTGGTGCCGCTGGCTTCCTGGGGGCGCAGAGGCGTATTGAGCCAGCAATCCACGCCCTGCACCATGTAGCGGGCGACATTGATGTCGTAGTCTTCGATAAAGGCCACGTGGTTGCGCATGTTAAAGTCGCGCACAAAATGAATGATATTCCGGATGAGCTCCTTGGCTTGGTTATCGGCGGGATGGGCTTTCCCCGCGATGATCATCTGCACGGGCCCGTGGGAATTCGACAAAATGCGCGCCAGCCGCTCGCGGTCCGCAAGCAAAAGATTCGCACGCTTATATGTGGCGAAACGCCGCGCAAAACCTATCGTGAGCGTTTCCGGGTCAAGGGCTTCGGACGCGGCCTGCAATTCGGTATGGGATGCGCCGCGTTCCTGTAGCTGGCCAGCGAGCCTGCGGCGGGCGAAATTCACCATGCGTTCACGCCGCCGTTCATGGGTGCGCCACAACTCAGGATCAGGCACGCTGTCGATATTGGCCCAAACATTTGGATCGGCTGGATTGTTGATCCAGGCTGGGCCAAGATACCGGTCATACAGGCTTGCCATGTCGCGCGACACCCAGAACCGGGTATGGACGCCATTGGTGATATGGGTAATAGGCACTTCGTCCGTAGGCACATCTTGCCATGTGCGGTTCCACATGCCGCGCGCGACTTCGCCATGTAGTTTGCTTACCCCATTGGCTGCGGCGGATAGGCGAAGCGCCAGGACAGTCATGCAAAATGGTTCGTGATTATCATGAGGATCTTGCCTGCCTAGGGCCAGCAGATCGTTCATGGAAATCCCGATATCCCGGACATATTCCCGGAAATAATACTCGACCATTTCAGGGTTGAACATGTCATTGCCCGCTGGAACGGGCGTATGGGTGGTAAATACGCTGCCAGACTTCACGGACTCCAAGGCATACGCAAAGCTGAGGCCCTTGTCTTCCACGAGTTGCCGGACCCGTTCGAGGGTCATAAAGGCGGCATGGCCTTCATTCATATGAAAAACGCTGGGCCAGATATTCAGGGCGTGAAGCAAGCGCACCGCCCCGAAGCCCAGGAGAATTTCCTGCCGGATGCGCATGTCGGGGTCGCCCCCATACAATCGCGCGGTCATTTGCCGGTCGCTTGGGTCATTGGCGTCGAAATCGCAATCGAGCATATAAAGCGGAACCCGGCCCACATTTACCAGCCAAACCCGCGCTTGAACGGTGCGTTGAGGATATTCGACAGGTATCAGGAGGGGCTTCCCATCTTCGCCGCGGACAAGGGTGACTCCCATATTGTAAAAATCGTTGCGTGGGTAGCGCTCTTGCTGCCAGCCGTCGGCGTTGAGGTATTGGGAGTGGTAGCCTTCGCGATATAGCAGCCCTACGCCCACGAGTGGCAGGCCCAGATCGCTGGCTGATTTCAGATGATCACCCGCCAGCAATCCCAGGCCGCCTGAATAGACGGATAAAGATTCATGCACGCCAAACTCGAGGGACAAATACGCGATCTGGAATTCATGCGGCACATTCGGATTTCTATCCGTCCAGCTTTCAGCTTCGATGTAGCGCTTCATGATATCTTGCACGCGCGCGAGATGAGAACAGAAGCTGTCGTCCGCCGCTAATTCCTCCAAGCGGGCCTGGCTGACAGCGCCCAACAGGCGGATAGGATTTTGGTTTGTTTTTACCCACATGTCTGGGTCAATGCGGAAGAACAACGCAATGGCCTCAGGCTCCCAGCACCAGGCGAAATTATATGCGATGGCCCGGAGCGGTTCGAGCGGCTCGGGCAATTTTGGAACCACGGTAAACCGTGAGATCGTGGGCATCTGGAATCCTCCTTAAACGGCCGCTGCGTTGCCTCCCCTTGTCCCCCCGGGGACATTGGAGTTGTACACATTGTGCCTGATTTGGGCGCAGAGAACAATCCAAAGGCGGCAGCATGGGCATGTGGCTCGCTCATGGGCTGCGCGGCTTTTTGAATCAACGGCCTTTTTCCGCGCCGCTATAAAAAATTGCGTTTGATAAAACGTCCTATCCGGTTGAGCATGGAAACAGCACGGCCTTGAGGTTCCATATGTCCATTGCGGGCCGCGGAACGGTAATAAAAGGCGTGCCGGACAATGCCCACGGCGGCGGAAAATTCGGGGGTTTGCACGGCCTTAGGCATTATTTCAATGGTGTTCGGAAATCCCACGCGCGATGGGGCTTGAAACACGGCTTCAGCCAGGACGACATAATTCTTGATGACGCTGGCGCCTCCGGTGAGGACAACTCCGCGAACAAGGTTTTTTGACAATCCCCGCGCATGGAGGTGCTGGCGCACCTTAATCATGAGTTCTTTCGCCCGCTCGTAAATGATCATGTCAAGGTCGCTCCGTTCCACGATAGTTGGGGCGCCGGGAACGGCTGTTTTCAACTTAATACGCGGAGTATCTTCTTTTATAAATCCGGCGGGCTGCTCCGTGTCGGCTTTGAATTCCGAGCGAATAAAATGATCGGAAATGCCATATTCAAGAATTAACTCGTCTGCTTCCCGAAAGGATATTTGCAGGCCCGCAGCCACATCGCGGGTAAGGTGGTAGCCGCCCCATTCGAAGGAAGCCGTGCCCATGATACGGAAATCACGGTATACGGCGAGTCCGGTCGTACTGCGGCCCATGTCAATGACCGCCACGCCCAATTCCATGTCTTCCGGAGTCAGGCATCCCAGCGCGGATGCGAGGGGAGTGAAGATCATGTCTTCCAGTTCGCGCTTCTGTGATTCGATGCAGATAGCGATGTTTTCTTCGATGGCTTCAGGGATTCGGGCGAAATGGATGCGTGTTTTTAAGATTTCACCCCGAATACCCAAGGGATTCATGACGCGCAGGTCATCCACATACCATTCTTGTGCGGTAATGGATGAAGTGAGGGTTTTGCCCGGAGCCAGCACATCCCGGGAAGCGATATCACGGGCTTCGGCCATCTGCTCGAGTTCCACGGTTTCCCGCAGGATTTTGACGCGGCCTTCCCGGATCAGCGTATCCACATTGCGCCCGTTGATGCCGCAGAATAAAGAGCCCACATGGCAGCGCGCTTCCTTTTCCGCCATATCCAATGCGCGTTTGAAGGCGGCTTGCGCCGCGTTGCGGTCTTGGATGACTCCTTGCGAGACACAACCGTGGCTTGGGGCTGTTCCATGCCCATTAATCGTAATAACGCCGTCCGTGCTTTGGCTTGCGATTAATACACGAATTTCCCGCGAACCAAAATCCACTACCCCGGCCTTTACGGCTTTCCTACCCAAAGAGGCATCCTTTATATTTCATGTGCGCCTATCGTTCCTATGGCGTCAAAACAGCCGTATGCATTTATACGTTCGATGCGCTGGATTTCGCCGCTTACCGTGACAGGCATCTCATCCCCATTTAAAACAAGAGGTTTCCTTGGTTTTCTTCATTGGCCGCTTCGCTGGCGCAGATCTGGGCGATTGTCTCTTCAATATCCGCTAAAGAGTCGCGCTGGCGCAGGAGGTATTCACGGGCTTTTTCCATGGTGGCGGCGTTTTCGGCCCGTTTGCGCGCAAGGGCGGTCGCGTTTTGCCGCGCATCCTCGAGGGCGACGCGCGCCTGCATTTCACTGCTTTTATACCGTTCGAGTTCTTGTTTGGCGCGGGCTTCCGCGGCTTGCATCTGGCCAAGCGCGGCCGATGTATTTTTCTTGCGCAGGAGCGCATCTTCGCGCTGGGCTTCAAGGCTTCGTATCTGATTGTCGATTTCTTTGATGAGGGCGTCTACGTGTTCGAGTTCCGCCATGCCCTCTTTGGCGGTGGCAATCGAGCGGATGAGGCCGGTTTCGGCTTCCGCCACCGCGGATTCTGATTCGGCTACCTGTTGTTCAATGCGGTGTACATGCAATGTAGCCTGTTCGCTTTTCTCGACCCCCTCTTTTAGCCGTTGTTCCGCTTGCTGGACGATGCCTTCGGCCTCTTTGGCCTGGGCCAGCGCGATCTGCGCCGCCGCCTGCATGGCAAGAAGCTTTGCGTTCGTCGTATTGCCTTGCTGGATGGCTTTCTGTGCCGTTTCGAGCAGGTTTTGTGTGGTGTATGTCGTCGAAGCGCTCATGCGCGTCCGTGGTTCCCGGCTGGCGATGATACGTGGCGCTACGCCGCTTGCGCCGCTGTGGATATCGGAAATAGCGGGCTCCGTGGAACTCACGGCGGCTTCGGCTTGAGGTTCTTCCGGTGCGGGAGCCTCTGCCGGTTTCGGTTCGGCGGAAACAGGTTTCTCTTCAGCCAAAGGCGCTAAAGGCTCCAAATGGCTTAATGCCTCCGATGGTGGTTTCGCCATGCTGGAAGGTTTGTAAGGCGTTTCCACTACGTGGCGGAGAGGTTCTTTCGTTTCGGCTGGAATCCGGCCGCGATTGCGCTGGGATGATAACGCCCAGCTCACCAGTAGATCATCGCATTCCGCCAGCCATCGCTGAACGGATGGGTCGTTCGAGGTGGAGCCCGCCTCCCCAAAGAGGCTGCAAAAAGCATAGGATAGTTCGAAAAAGCGTTCGTCGGGAACGGCTTGACGTTCGCCGATGAGCCTGACCAAACGGCCCATGGCAAGGCAAGGCAGCACGGCTCCTTCCCGGCCATGCTCTTTGGCGAATTGTTCGAGCGTGACAAGCACGGAGCCAATCTCGTCCACGGCCACGCGCACATCGCCATATTCATCAGCGGATAGCCGGGATATGCTATCGCATAAGTTATCTAGCGCGGCGCGCACCTCCTGGGGCAGGTCATGCCGGCCCGTGACGCTGGAGGCATAGACGCTTTCTTCTTCTTTCTCCACCTGTTCAGAGTCTTCAGCATCGGACAGGGCGTCTGTTTTGGCGAATTCTTTGAACAAGGGGGTTTCGACAGGAGGCTCATCGGAGGCAAGCGGCTGCTCTGGGGCGATTTCTTCCGGCTCATCCAACAATCCAAGCGCCGAGTGGCCTAAACCTTGTATGATTTCCTCGACGGCAAGATCAAGCTCGTCATATCCTGCTGTTTCCAAAGTGACGCCCGTTTCTTGTTCTTCTTTCTGCTCTTCAATCTCCTCGTATTCCTCAACCGGCTCGAGCGCCGTGGGAAGTTCATCGTACGTTTCCTCGGCGGGCGTTTCTGGCTCGAACGCGGCGGGAACGTGCGTCTCCAGCTCCTCCAATGCACCGGTTTCACCAGCATAAGGCTGATCAAAGAGGCTCGCTTCCGCTTCTTCAGGTTCGGCTGGAATGGCCTCCTCTTCGGTTTCCACCGGTGGAGAAGGCTCTGGCTGCACCGTTTCAGCGATATCGTGGAAGGCAGGGGCCTTCAGGAGTGTTTCTGGAAATTCTTCAGGCTCTACTATTTCTTCAGGTTCTTCCGAAGGCACATCGAGCAGCAGGCTGTATGCTTCCTCCTCGATATCGCCTTCATCCATTTCGACCGGCTCGCCATTCTCCCATATTGTAGGCGTTCCCGTGTGGCTGAACGCTTCCTTTTCAATACGTGGTTCCAGGAGAGGGGCTGGCGGCGTTATTGGAATCTCCGTGACGGTCTGCTGCGTCTGGACATCCGCAGGCGCAGGGTTTTCTGGAGCCTCTTCTTCGTCTTCATCCTGGACGAGGGGAATGCCCGCCATGCGCAATTCTTCGATAGCCCGTTCATACCGTTGCCGCCATTTCTCGATAGCGCCTGGGCGTACTTGGCCTACGATGAGATCGCCGATCATCCAGCATAAAATATCATAGCTATCGCCTAAGAACGGCACGCATTGGCTGGCTTTACCCACATCCTCATAGCTCTGCAAGATCCGGGCCGTGTCCGTAAGGGTGTTTACGACATCCGTCCAGCCTTGGGTCATGGCGATTTCGACCGCGTTGATGAGCTGCTTCATGCATTCATCAGACCATGCTTCCTGTGGCAAGCCGTCTTGGGCGCGGGCTTTATGCCGTTGAAAACGCCCGAGAGCCGTCAAGAGCCGCTGGGTAGGATCACCGAGGCCTGAGTCCGCTGGAACAGGCTCCTCATGCATGGCAGCCGGTTTCTCCTCGCCGTTAAGCAGAGCGCTTCTCTCTTCTGAAGCTACAGGCGAAAATTCAGCATCATCAGAAGCAGACTTCGACTGTTTCCCCCAGAAAAGTGAGTTTTTGCTTCGTTTGCCGAAGCGCATCTCCATACCCCTCTCATCTTACGATTAATTGTAGCACATGGGCTACCACTCCGCAATATCTTGTGGTTTTCCCAGCTAAATACATGGTTTAGCGTATTTATTATTGATGGCGTTACGAAACAATCCCGCGCTCGCGGAGCAGATTTAACACTTTTTCTGTGGATTCTTCGAGGCTCTCTACACCGGTGTCTACTATAAGTTCTGGGGTGAGAGGTTCTTCATACGGAGCCGAGACGCCCGTGAATTCCGGGATTTGCCCTGCGCGCGCTTTTTTATATAAGCCCTTCGGATCGCGTTCTTCACATACTAGGATATCGCATTTTACATATATTTCAATAAAATTGCCTTCTCCCGCCACGGCCCGCGCTTTGTCGCGGTCGCTCCGGTAGGGGGAAATGAAAGCCGTAAGGGCGATGACGCCCGCATCATTGAACAATTTCGCTACTTCGCCGATGCGGCGGATATTCTCTTCACGGTCTTCTGGCGAAAAGCCCAAATTCTTGTTCAGGCCATGGCGAATATTGTCGCCATCGAGAACATAGGTGCGGCATCCGCGCTCGAAAAGGGCGTTTTCCACCGCGTGGGCCAAGGTGGATTTTCCCGATGCCGAAAGCCCTGTGAACCAAAGGACAACCGCCTTGTGGCCGTTCTGGCGTTCACGGTCATCGCGGGTGATGTCGCTGTGGTGCCATGTGATATTTGTACTTTTGATCTCACTGCTCATTCGTTTCTCCCTGCCGGATTAGGCGTTCATACGTTTCGCTATTGTTTTCCTGCCGTCCCAGCAGTGAAAAACGGGGTTATTGTGCATGGCTGCATCTTGGGATTCAAGCCGCATCCGGAGCGTCCATAATTCCTAGTATAGCCAAGAAACCTGTGAAAAGATGGAATCTATATGGTGTTTCCATTTGCTTTTATTGTTCGCGTACTGTACCGTCAAAGCTGTTTTTGTTGCGCCATATCGGTAAAGGAAGTACTCGATGAAATGGAACGCCTTACAACATATGCACAGAAACCTGTTTGCCCATCTTCATCTCACAACCTTCCATCGTAGATATGGCATTCTTGCGGCGATCTGGAGCGCTTCATTAATAGCCTGCGGCGAAACTCTGACTCAACAGGATACATTTACCATGATTACTCACGATTCATTTGAAAAAAACGTGCGAATTACGGACGCCAATTGGATTTGGATCCAGCAGGACAATTATAACCGATATAATGACGCTATGTTAGCGCGTCGCCAGTTTTATTTGGAATCGGTGCAAACCGCGCAGCTTGCCATCACGGCGGATAGCTGGTACCGCCTGTATATCAATGGCGTATGGGTGGCCGATGGCCCTTGCCGAAGCTGGCCTTCCCATTATCAATATGACATGCTCGATGTGGCGTCCTATTTACATGAAGGGCAGAATAAAATCGAGGTTATCGCCCGTTATTTCGGTGTGGGCACCTTCCACCAGAAACCACTGCAAGCGGGCCTTTTAGCGCAGCTTAATGTGGAGGGGCAAGATGGCTCGAGCACAAGTATCGCCACTGATGCATGCTGGGAAGTGCGGACCTTCCGTGAGCTTGTATTCAACACGCCGAAAATTAGTGTGCAAATGGAGCCATATGAACAATATGACGCCCGCCATGAAAACGCGGGAGTGTTCACTAAGGCGGCCGTGTTATACAAGGCCCAGGAAGGGCCATGGCGTGATTTGACACCTCGCGATTGCCCGCCTTTGACACGCACTCCCGTGGCGTTTAAGCGCTTTCTCGGGGCTTCCGTGGTAAAAAGCGATTGGATGTGCTTTGGTTTTCCCGTTTGCAGGCTTCTTCATCCTGGATTGATTGAGGCCAATGCGAAGGTCTCGACGGCTTGCGCGATTGCTACATGCATTTGGGCGGAAGAAGACCGCACTATCGCAATTAAACCTTGCAGAGGCGTATCTGTTTTTGTGAATGGCCGGGCTGGTACGGATGGTGTTTATCCGCTTCATAAAGGTGAAAACATCCTGCTTGCGCTCGTGACCCATTCTTTCAGCCATTGGACGAAGGATGTATGGATACGCTTCCTCGACAAAGAGGGGTTCACTTTGCGCAATCCGCTTGACGCCAGCCAGGCAGGAGCATGGTGCCTGGCCCGGTTGAAAGGCTCGGATTATGTAGAAGAAGATTATCGGTTTGCCCAGTTGCCCGAGGAAGAGCAGAAAGCGTTGCGTGACGCGATTAGTGCTGAACTAACGAGCGTGCGTGACGCAGTAAAGGATATCGATTCTTTCCGTGAACGGCTTGGCGCGCAGGTGGAAACTTTGCCTGCGGAAGGCGTTTTGTCCGAAGAGGCCCACGAGCAATTCGTTGAACGAGAGGTAATCGCCGATGCGGCGGCTAATGTGAAGAATCCCGTGGGGCTTCTTTATGACAACAGCGATTATACGTCCATCGAGCCGAGTTCCGAAGGCGATATTGAATTGGCCTATGACTTGGGCGAACAAAATTGCGGTTATTATACGTTCGACTTAATCGCCGATGCGGGCGTCATCGTGGATGTGGCTGGAATCGAATACATCTCCGAAGACGGACGTTTACAGCATACTACGCCGTATCGCAATTCGATGCGGTACACCACGAAAAAAGGGGTGAATCACTTCATTTCGCTCAAGCGCCGCTCACAGCGCTTTGTCTATATTACCTTGCGCAACCAGAAAGCCCCGGTGCGTATCCGGCAATTCCAACTCATTGAATCCACGTATCCGGTCGAACACGTGGGCTCGTTCTCGTGCAGCGATCCGTCGCTGGGCCGCATATGGGATATTTCGGCGCGGACACTGAAATTGTGCATGGAAGATACGTTCACGGATTGCCCGCTCTACGAGCAAACCCTCTGGGTGGGCGATGCGCGCAATGAATCCCTATTCGCCTACACCGCATTTGGCGCGGAGGATCTGGCCGCACGCTGTATTCGCCTTACTGGCGAATCGTTGGAAGACTATCCCATCGTCCTGTGCCAGGTGCCCTCGTCTTGGGGCGTCCTGCTGCCCGCTTGGAGTTTTTTATGGGGCATTTCCGTATGGGATTATTACTATTATACCGGCGATAAGGAATTCCTGCGCGCGGTGTGGCCGTGGGTGCTGAAGAATCTAGATGGCGCGGACACGTTCAAGGATGAACGGGGCCTTTTCAGTGTGTCCGCGTGGAACATGTTCGATTGGGTGAAGGTGGATGACGAGCAGCGCACCGTGCTGCACAATAGCATGTTCCTCGTGGGAGCGATCAATGCCGCAATCCAATGCGCCGAGGTGCTGGGGGAAGAGGACTCCATCGCGCCCTATCGCGCGCGCCGGGATGAATTGGTGAGCGCCATTAACGCGTTGTGGGATGAATCGAAAGGGGCGTTCCCAGACGCCGTTCGTGATGATGGTTCCATCAGCCCAAGCATCTGCCAGCACACCAGTTTTCTTGCTGTTCTCTACGATATCGTGGAGGGCGCACGCCGGGAAAAAGCGCTGCAAAACACGCTCGAACCGCCGGAAGGCATGCTTAAAGTCGGTTCGCCATTCGCCATGATGTATCTATTCGAGGCGCTTGAAAAATCAGGCAAGCCGGATCAGATCATTCAAATGGTGCGGGACAGCTACCAGCCCATGCTGGATCATGACGCCACGACAGTATGGGAAAGCTTCAGCACGGGCACGACCGGAAGCGGCGGCTTCCCCACGCGTAGCCACACACACGCCTGGTCGGCTGCTCCTATACATTTCCTCAACCGCATTGTGCTTGGCATCCGCCAAGCGGAGCCAGGCGGCGCGGCGTACGTCATTAGCCCGCGCCCGAATGGCTTGCGCTGGGCGCGCGGCGTGACCGCGTCCGTCCGGGGTCCGGTATCCGTATCCTGGCGGATTGATGGCGAACAGTTGGTGATCGATGCGAATGCGCCGGAGGGAGTGGCTCTCCGTTTTGAGTCCAACGACGCCCTGCAAGGTTTGGAAGTAGTGTTCAACGGCGACAAGATATAGAACCAGAATCAAAAGGCCTCCGGATGCGGCAGCGTCCGGAGGCCTTATTGCTGGTGCAGCGGTTTATTACTTTTTTGCGGCGGCGAACAGATCCGCTACACGGTCCCAATTCACCACGTTCCACCAAGCCTCTATGTAGTCGGGACGCCGGTTTTGATATTTCAGGTAATACGCATGCTCCCAGACATCCAGGCAAAGAATCGGCGTGGCCCCGTTCGACAATGGCGAGTTCTGGTTCGATGTACTGCATACGCCGAGTTTGCCATCCGGCAAGACGCCCAGCCATGCCCATCCGCTGCCGAACTGGCCCGTGGCGGCTTTATTAAGGGCGTCTTTGAATCCATTAAAAGCGCCGAATGCGGACTTGATGGCCGCCGCCAGATCACCTTTAGGTTCGCCGCCCTTGCCGGGGCCCATGATCTCCCAGTACAGATTGTGATTGGCCGTTCCGCCGCCATGATTGATGACGGCTTGCCGGATATTTTCTGGGACAGCAGCAATTTCACGCAAGACTTGCTCGATGGGCTTGCTGGCGAATTCCGTGCCTTCAAGGGCCTTGTTCGCATTGTTTACATATGCTTGGTGGTGCTTCGAGTGATGGATCTCCATCGTGCGAGCGTCAATATAGGGCTCCAGCGCGTCATAGCTATACGGCAGCTTGGGTAGTTCATAAGCCATTGTACTACTCTCCTCTTTCGTTAGGCCTCATTTTCTGTGATTTCGCATCCGTTCGATGCGAGTCATTTACATGTAACACGGAAGGCCTTCCGTTTGTTTCCGCTGGGGAGAATGGTCATAGCCATAACGACAGCCGCCTAGATGGAAGGCTATCCATCTAGGCGGCGGACGTTCTAATTACTGAGCCCAATATGGCTTTATTTTGCCGTAGGCCGCACCGTGAGCAAGCAAACCGAAAGCGGGGCGATTTCTTCCGTGAATGCGACATCCGCACCCGGGATTTCCCGATTCGATATGTTTTCGAGGTTGTGGTCCGTGGTTATTACTTGCTTCTCACAGCTTGAGCTGTCCGCCCATGGCAGGTTCTTGAGCGAAAACTGGATGGTGCGTGCTGCTGGGGACGTGTTGCTGGCTAACACGCGCACCATGGTCTTGTCCTCGGAAAGCCCGGCCAGCACATAGACCCCCTCTTGGTTTGGATTATCGATAGCCAGGCGCTTCGGGCAATCGAGCATGCGGCGAAACGCCAGAAACGAGTAATAGGCCTTGTGGGGCGTGCCATAGATATTGAAAAGGCCATATACGAGGCATGTTCCCGTATAGAAATTGGCGATATCCACGGGCGCATCTTGAAGCCGGATGAGCACTGCGGCGTCGAATGCGGTTCCAGGCATGCCGGCTTGCTGGGTGAACAGGCCTTGCCTGTCCAGCTCAGCATAATTGGCGGGGATAAAATTCCATTCGTCAAGAATGCTCTCCGCTTTGGTGAAGCCATATTTATCCATGAGCGTACGGACTTGTGCAGCCCGCGCGGCGACATCCTCGGCGTCCCAGGCGTAATGATGCCAGCTCACGAAATCCAGCGGCGTTTGATGTTCCTGGCAGTATTTGAGCAGCCCTTCCAGAAAATCCATTTTGAGCGCCGCCAGGGCGGGCCCGCCCACTTTCAGCGCCGGATCCACTGCTTTAACCGCCTTGGCCGTCGCCTCATAAAGCTGATAGAACGATTCTGGGGAACCTGCCCAGAATCCTGGGCTGTCAGGTTCATTCCAGACTTCCCAATAGGTGATCCCCAATTCTTTGCCATTAGCCCATCCTTGATTGTAATGGCGCACCACATGGGCGCAGATGGACGCCCATTTGTCGAACGAGGCGGGCGGAACATTATGCACCAATGGCGTTTTTTCAAATTCGATGCTATAGCCCAACCGATAAATAACCTTCATGCCTTCGGACGTGATGGTATTAATGTAGAAATCCGTCTGTCCGAAGTTATAACTCTCTTCACGTTCAGGATCTGCTTCCATGTTGGGGAAAACATAGTTGATGTCTTGCACGGCGTCAAATGTGTACGGAATATCGTGCAGGCGGACATATTGAACGCCCAACTCCTTATAATAAGAAGTAAAATCATGATATCCGCGCAGGCACACGGGCCCGCAACACATATCGTTCAGCGGTTTGATGTTTCCGGCAGTCTTACCAGCATCTATGGTGGTAGTAATAACTTTCATTTCGTTTGGCTGCTCCTGTGCGGCCGCCGCTACGGAAATCAATAGACACATGCTCCAAATGGAATAAGGAAATCTCATGTGAGCAATCCTTTCATGCCAGCCGGTTAAATCTCCACATCCTCACGCACCACCCAAATGGTCGCACTGACGAAATAAATCAGGCTCGGGATGATGAGGATCTTTTTGAACAGGTCAAAACGCGCTTCGTAGACATCTGGGCTTGCAACGAACACCCAGATTGCTAAGAACAAACACACCGCCAGCGATAGAATCGCCGCTACCCGTGAAACCATGCAGAGCATATCCTTTCCTGCGGGTTTATTGGGACGGGCGGCTACGCTTGCGATGGCAGGTGCGACCTCATCATTAGTGAAGGGCTCTGGCTGGCCCGGATATTTTTTGGAAGCGCCCGAGAACATGCTCAGCACAATGTAGAGAACGGAAGTGAGGCACCAAATAGGTACGAACAGATAGAACAGATGGATAGCTCCTGTCCGTTCCAGTACGAATGCGGTGGCGATGGCGATTACCCAGCTTGCCAAGGCGGGCCAGCTCAGCGTGAGATTCTTGTACGCGGCCCAATACCGGGTGAGGCCGATTTTCGGGAATATCCAGTGTTCCGTGAAGACAATGGCTCCCACGGGCATGAGGAGCAATCCATACCATCCCACGAAATCGAGGAGCCTTGTGAATACGAAAGGAAACGCGGCGATGATGGTGGTCGCGATGCCCGCTACGAGTGTCACGAGCCAGCGCGGCCAGCCGGGGGTGATGGCCTGGAATGCTAAACCCGCCCGGTACATGGTGGGATTCGAGGTCGTCCATCCCGCGAGAATAACAGCGATGATGCCGCTGAAACCTAATGCATTATACGCTACATCACCAGCGTCAAGCTGCTGGATAACCGTCTTCAAAATGATTGCGGAGCCTGCTCCCATGATCCCCGCGAAGATCCACGCTAGGTAGTGCCCAAATAACATGCCAAATGCGGTGTAGAGTCCGTAAGAAGAAGATTTGGCGTACCGTAGCAAGGCCATATCGGACAGTCCAGCGTTCATGGCCAAATTACATATCCACGCAAAGGCGGCCACTTGCCAGAAGGTGACGCTTTCTTTGCCTGCTGGCGCCTGGCCGGTCCAGATCATCTTGTTGGCGATGGTCCAGAAATCCTGCCACGAACGAATCTGGCCGCCGCCATCCATATTCATGGCTAAGCATGGCAATACAACGAGTGCGCCTCCAAGAAACATGACGAACAGCCATGGCGAGCAAATATAGGAGAATTGGGCCAGTTTCTTGAAACCGAGGATGGCGAGGGCGACTACAAACGCACCAAGGCCCAGTACGACGAATACAAAGCGTATATCCTCGGGATACCAATGCACTTGGGCGGGTATTCCAAACGGAATGCGCACGGCGGATGCGGATACGGTAATCATACATCCCGCCAGAATACAGAAGAGGACAGCATTAAGAATGTTATACACCACAGTCGTCGCAGGACCGGCGATCCGGCGTAAATACCAATACAGTGTCAGCCGCGTGCCAACGGCGATAGGCGCACATACGAGGGTCCAAGTGAGGACCGCCATGATGTTGCCGAGCAGCAAGCCAATGAATACATCGTATGCATTGACGCCCCACGCCACGAAGGTCGCGCCGATGACGAATTCCGTTCCCGCGACATGCTCGCCCGCGAACAATCCGGCGAAATACCGTCCCGGTTGCAGGCGATCCTGCGTGACGGGCGCCCGCTCAAATTCATACAGCTTGTCCAGATTCTTGGTGGCGTTGATATGACTTTCGCTCATGAGGATGCCACTCCTTTTCATTCTGCCCGATGTGGTTGTTCCGCAAATCTCCGGTAACCCATGCCTATGCTTTCCCCGATTGAGAGTATAGAAGAGAGCACCCGTCTAATTCACGTACTAATTTCCAAATTATCAGTCAATATTTTGTTTGTAACGATGAAATATTATCAATTATTATCATGATGTGTCAAGGCTAATGATATGGTTATGCCGATGATCGGCAATATGGAATTCCTGAGTATATTAAGTAATTGACAAATAGGAATCATTCATGAAGAAAAGTATCTCCGTTCGATATACGAAAAAACATGTGCTTATAAGATATTATATAACATATGAAATCACATTTTTGTGAAGCTTGCTCGAAATGATTGAAACGTGCCCAATCAGGAAGTATCCGTGTCCAAGAATAAACTCAAGAGGCGCAAAAGACACAAGAAGGAATTGATTCTAGTGTCTTTTGCGCCTCCTGTGGCTCATTTTCCAATAATGTCAAACAAGCGCTGTGTGATTTGAATGGCCCTATAATCCCCACGGCGCGAGCCGAATCAAGTAAACAGATGGAATTTCCACGTCCAGCTCGATAGGGGTATGGGGCAGATCCAGCTCTTCGGCCTCCCGAACCATTTCGAGGTCACGGGTGCGGTCGAGCGCCCGGATCTGGATGGATGTGGGCGTGATCCAGGGGATGTTGGCCAAGGCGACGGTATAATGTTTCGTGGAGGTGCCGTAATTGGCTAATATGATGGTAATATTCGTCTTTTCTTCATTCATACTGGCCATCACCGCACAGCCTCCACTATCCACATCTGGTGTTGCGGCGCAATCGAGGCGAAGAGTGTTTGCCGCCAAAAGGCCGAAGGCCTTGAACGCGTAATAGGATTTTCTCGGTTTCCCGACGACTTGCAGATTGGACTGGACGAAGTCAAACAATCCCCAGGGATACCGGTCCATCGCGCCGCCTACATAAAAATGCGCCAAATCAACACGGTTGTGAAGAGATGCCATGATGGCGATATCCGCCGCCGCGTCCTGGATTCCTGCCATATCAATCACAGGAGGGGGATAATAGGCCACGCCGCTCAACCAGCCCCATTCGGTAAGGAACGATTTGGTTTGTGTATATCCTGCCGCATCCAGGTTTTTTCTATGGCGTTCCGCCGGTTCAATGAAATTTTGCGGGCGTGTGCCGTAGCAATGCCACGAAAAGAAATCCAGCGGCAGTTGGCGTTCCGCACAATATTTGATAAATAACTCGGCGAACTCTATATCTTTCTGAGGATCAGGAGCGCCCAGCGCCGGGCCTCCCACTTGCAGGGAGGGGTCATATTCCTTGATTTTTTTCACCGTGGCCTCGTATAACGCGCAATACTCGAGCGGCGTGCCGGTCCAACCTAACCCGCTGGGTTCATTCCAAACTTCCCAGTGCTTGATGTTCCAGGTATAACCATCCGCCCATCCGGCGTTGTAGTGCTTGATCACCTGCACCATGACCTCGGCCCATTTGTTGAAATCGCTGGGCGGGTCGACTCGTTTGGGCTTTTCACTATAGCCCAGCCGGAAAACGATCTCGGCTCCAACATCACAAATGGCTTTTAAGTACTTGTCCGCATCGGCGAAAGCATACTTCGCTGGGTCTTGTGGATCGGCGGAAAAGTCAGGGAATAATTGCTGGATATCGATGCTGGCGAATTCATCAAGCCGGACGGAGCGGATTCCTATCGTCTTGTAATAAGCGGATAGATCAACTGCTTTCCGTTCCGCAAGGACGGTGTTTTCGTTGTAAAAAGCCAGCGGGCCGTGGTTCACCCCTAACAGGCCTTTGTTGATGGAACCGATGACTTTGCCTGCGTCCACGGTGATGGAAAGCGACGTGTCCGTGGCTGCGGCCGGGGCGGCCGTAACGGATGCGGCTACACTTAACACCGCAAGTAAACACCAATATCGGCTCATGGGCTTCTCCTTTGATACAGCGTGTGTTCATTCGCCTACGCTAAAGCAATAAGCTGCCTTTCGTTATGAAAGGCAGCTTATTGCGAATTCAAACATCATGTTTCATGCGTGTTATTTTCTACCTTTGACTGAACGCATTCCCGAAGCGCCGCAGAGCGTGATCAGAATGCCAAGGCCAAGAATGGAAGCCGCAGGCAGATCGCCAACAGGGGCAGCCGCGACAACCAACGTGATCGGAGCGGTCGTCACCGTGCCTGTGCCATCGTTGAACTCGCAGGTATATACGCCCTCGTCGCCTTCTTGGATGGAGCCGAACTCCAAGACCTGTCCAGTCTCACCGGTCATTTCCGCACCGTCTTTGAACCACTTGAACTCGCTGCCTTCCGGGGCGGTAAGCGTGACATTCGCCCCGGCTACAATGGTGGCTGGATCCACATTGCAGGTGACTTCAGGCGCAGCCGCAGGATAATCCAGTACATTCGGGCCGCTTACGACCAGGTCATCGAAAGCCATGCTGCCATTTGGAGTATTGGTCATAGTCGCAACATAACACAGTGTTAGGTCTTCTGTTGTGCCCGTTACATTGGACAGCGTGATCACGGGATCATCGTCGTATTGTCCCGTCATAACATAGGTGCTGGCAGACCGTTCGATGTGAATTTTGATCAAGGATACGGCGGTAGGGTCGAAGAGCTCTGTACTATATACGAGGCCATTCACAGGATCCACTGTCGCGAGTGTTCCCTCTGTTGCGGATGAGATCACCACAAAGTATTGGTATACATCCACACCACCAATGGTTAAGCTTGTATATAGTTCCACGGGGAAGTCTGTTAATGTGCCGGTGAGCTCCAGTGATTTTGCCAGGTCGCAAGTAATGTCGAAAGAGAAATCCCCCGCCACAACCTGATTGAAGACTAGCCCCTCCGTGGACCATCCTGTGCATGTAATCACGGCCTGTCCATTTTGTATGGTCGTTTGGTTGTTTTCGGTGTTAAAGCCCCGGGGAAAGCATCCGAACGTGCCGTCATTAAAGTCGGTGGTTGATGTGCCCGCCCATGCCGCGCCACATAGCGCGATCGCCATGCCTAAGGATACCACTAATTTACCTTTTTTCATTTTTTACCCCTCCGTACTTTCTCTCTCTAGGTTAAGGTTTAATTTGTTGTGTTAAATAATCAAATTATTTAACACATTATAACGCAAAGGGGGCCGGATTACAAGTGCAATTTTCTTACTTTTATTTATGCTATAAAGCATTAATTTATAATATTTTACGCGCTTTTCTTTCTTTATAAATATTAAGTAATAGCTAACCATATAAGAAAAATTTACGCGCAGAAATTTGTTAATTCATGTTGTAATTCATGGGAAAAAGAAGTTAAAATTAACTAATATGCTAATTATAAGTATCATGGCGGGCGCTATGCCGACCGCTGTTAGCTCAAACAAAAGAAGGGATTCGCTTATCCGGCTGCTTGTGGTGGATTAGGCGCATGTAAAGCAAGAAGCCGCCACTCCGTGAGCGGCGGCTTCTTGTGAATGCGCCTTTCCATGCCTCCTGGGCGAGGATGGCGGCGTTATTTCTTTCTATTAAGAGAGCGCATCCCCGCGGAACCGCAGAGCGCGGCCAGGATGCCAAGGCCAAGAAGAGAAGCGACAGGCAGATCGCCGACAGGGGCTGCGGCGACGGCCAAGGTAATCGGATCAGTCGTTACCAGGCCCGTGCCGTCGTTGAACTCGCAGGTGTATACGCCCGCGTCGCCTTCCTGGATCGAGCCGAACTCCAAGACCTGGCCGGTCTCGCCTTCCATTTCCGTACCGTCCTTGAACCATTTGTAGCTGCTGCCTTCCGGGGCGGTGAGGGTGACGTTATTGCCCGATTGTATCGTGGCTGGATCGACGTTGCAGGTGATTTCAGGTGTCTCGGTAGCAGGATAGTCAGCGATGTCCGGACCGGTCATGATGAAATCATCCATGACAGCGCTGCCATTGGTGCTGGCGCTCAAAGAAGGTATTTGGAATTGGCCTAAGTCGCCTGTTCCGCAGGTGATATCCACCAGCGTAATCACGTCTAGAGCGTCAGGTTGGGCCGACATAACCCAATTCGTGCTCGTGCGGGCGATGTGCATATTCAGCACGGACGTCGTCGAGGGATCGAATGTTTCCGCGCTGGCCACTGTGCCATTCACGGGATCCACCGTGGTGAACGAGCCTACTGTTTCCGATGAAATCACCCCAAAAAACAGGTACTGTTCGGACCCGGCCCACATGCTGATGTAGACCTCGATTGGATAGCCGGTGATCGGGCTCGATAATTCGATGGTCTTGGCGATATCGAATTTCATATCGAAAGTGAAATCTCCCGATACAGGCAATTGGCCGAATTCCAGTCCTTCCGCAGACCAGCCAGAACAGGTGATCACGGCCTGTCCACTTTGTATCGTGGTTTGGCCACTGATGGTTCCTGCTAGATGAAAGTCTCCGAATGTGCCGTCATCAAAACTGCTGGTGGACGTACCCGCCCATGCCGCGCCGCATACCGCGATAGCAATGGCTAAAAAGAATGCGAATTGTCCTCGTCTCATTTTTTACCCCTCCGTTGTTGTTTTTTCCATTCCAAAGCTTAAGTTAAGTTGTTAAATTATCGCCTCATTGCACATATCATAACTTTTTCGTGAAAGAATTACAAGTATTTTCTTTGTTGTTATCAAAACATCTTAACACATTGTAATAAAATAAGTTATGAATTTGCGTTCCAGGGGCGTAAGCTGTTGGGATGGTGGTTTTGAGGGCGAATGGATCTGAATTATGTGAAAAATATTGAATATTTAAAAGTTATTTTATAATTTTTTTACATAAAATAGGTTTCGATTTTCACATGTGATTTGCAAACGATGGTTTTTTCACAGGATTGCTAAGAGGCGGGCAGGAAGGATGAGAAAAGGTGTGTTTCTGATGCGATTCACCTTGGCTTATCCTGCTTATCCTACAATCTGGACCTGGAATGCTCTGGAATGCTACGCTACATCCTCTTTATGATGATTTGTCGCATTGAACCGTTACGCACGCCGACAGGAGGCTCCAACCATGGGCAAAGACAGGCGCATATACACGATAGCCGTGCTCGAGGGGGATGGCATCGGTCCGGAAATCATAGCCGAGGCAGTGAAAGTGCTGAAAGCGCTCGAATCGGAGTCTATCGGATTTGAGCTGAAGTATGCTTTGTTTGGGGGAAACGCCTATTTTAAGACGGGCTCGGCCTTTCCCGAGGAAACCATGGCGGTGTGCGACGCTGCGGACGCCATACTCAAAGGCCCGATTGGGCTGAGTTATGCCGAATCGAAGCGCATTCCTATTGACCAGCAGCCCGAACGCGCGGGCTTGCTGCCCATGCGCCGCCGGTACCACACCTTTGCGAATTTCCGGCCTGTTTATTTGCCGCCAGAGCTGGCCCATTTCTCCCCGCTCAAACCTTCCGTGGTGCAGGATGGCATCGACATCATGATGATCCGAGAATTGGTGGGGGGGCTCTATTTCGGTGAGAAGGAAGAAGGGATTAATAGCCTTGGCTATCGTTATGTACGGGAGACGCTCGAGTACGATGAGGAACAGATCCGGCGAGTGCTGGTGATCGCGTTCCAGGAAGCCCGGCGGCGGCGCAAGCTGCTGCATAATGTGCATAAGAGCAATGTGTTGAAATCCAGCGTGTTGTGGAACGCCGTGGTGGAAGAGGTGGCCCAAGCGTATCCGGATGTGGAATTGCGCCATATCATCGTGGACGCGGCTTCGACGGCGCTGGTATTAAATCCCCGCCAGTTTGATGTCATGGTCATGGAAAATATGTTTGGAGATATTTTGAGCGACCTTGGCGGCGGCCTGCTCGGTTCGCTGGGGCTGATGCCTTCCGCGAGCATGGGGGATGAAAAGGCCCTGTATGAGCCTTCCCATGGTTCCGCGCCGGACATCGCCGGAAAAGGAGTGGCGAATCCGTATTCTATGATCGGCAGCGTGGCGATGATGCTCGACAAGAGCTTCGGCATGGAGCGTGAGGCACGATGGATTTGGGACGCCATGCGCCAGGTGTTTGGCGCGGGCTTCACCACCCCCGATCTAGGCCAGCCCGATGGGGAGCGCACGGTGATCAGCACAAGCGATTTCGGCAGCCGGGTCGCGGAATCGGTGGCGGCGGCAGTGGAAAAAGGAGAACCTGCTTCATAAAAAAGTTTTGCCAATCAAAATGGCGGCAAGTCATTGCACTCCCGCTAGAGTCAAAAAATATCCATCTTCATGTTCGTTCAAAGGGTGGCATAGAGCCGTCGGTTTCCGCTTCACTTCAATCCACGGCTATTCACGGTTGGCTCTTCCAGGGCCATAACGGCGTTCTGCAATCCATAATCACACTTACCAATTCAGTTGGCTGCATCTGGATTCATAATATGTACCAACGAGCTTCGAGCGGCTACAGGCAAACATAGAATTCCTGATTTCCCATGCGCTCGCATCCTCAGCAAATTCTTCAACCCTTGAGGCCGCCCATCGTGATTCCCTTCACGATATGCTTCTGAAACAGCATGAAGGCGATGAGGACGGGCGCCGCACATACCGTCGCTCCCGCCATAACAAGTGCGTGTTCCGCCCAGAACTGGCCGTTGAAAATGGTCAGCCCTACCGGAAGCGTCCGCATGGGTAATGAGTTGGTGACGATGAGCGGCCACAGAAACGAGTTCCACGTGCCCATGAAAACGAAAATGCTCAGCGTAGCGACAACTGATCGCGACAAGGGGAGGATGATCCGAAAGTATAGGCCCATTTTCGAGCATCCGTCCACGATGGCGGCCTCTTCGAGTTCACGTGGAATGGTGTCAAAAAACTGCTTAAGTAGAAACACTCCAAACGGACCGGCCAGCGTGGGGATAATGAGCGCCTTGTAGGTATCCAGCCAGCCCAGTTTCTGCAGAAAGACATAAGCGGGGATCAACGTGGAAGGGAAGGGGATCATCATGGATGCAATAACGACTATAAAGAGAGGTTTCTTCCAAGGGATATCAAGGCGGGAAAAGCCGAAAGCCGCCATGGAGTCTATTATAAGCGTCAACACGGTCACGACTGCGGTTACATACAAGCTGTTCAAGAACCAGCGCAAGACCGGAATGCCCGGGCGGCTGAACAGCTCCGTGTAGCTCTCAACGGTTGGGTGTTGTGGAATAATGCGGATAGGGAACTCATATACGTCTTGATTGTGCTTGAACGATGTTCCCAGCATGAATAATAACGGCACAAGCATTAGGAAAGAGAGCGATGCCATCAGCAACACCCACACCCAGTTGGCCATCCGCTTATGCCTCATCATTGCCGCTCAAAGCTCCGTGCGTCTGCGAGTGAAAACCCAGTATTGGAAAAACGAAAAGCCGCAGATGATCACGGCCAGGAAGAAAGACAAAGCGGATGCGTATCCTATGCGGAAATACCTGAATCCGTGGCTGTAAATGTGGTAGACGAGTGTGTGCGTCGCATAATCCGGCCCGCCTCCGGTCAGAATATAGGGTTGGTCGAATACCTGAAGGCTTCCGATCGTGGAAATGGTCAGGGTGAATGCGAACGTGTATTTCATCAAGGGCAGGGTGATGTTAAGCAGTTGTTTCCAGGCGTTCGCCCCATCGATTTCGGCGGCTTCATATAGACTCGGCGGCACATTGAGCAGGCCCGCCAAGTAGATCATCATGTTGAATCCGGCGCTCGCCCAAACGACCATGGCCACGATGGCGTACATAGCCGTGCTTGGGTTTGTCAGCCAATGGATCGGTGGTATTCCTATCTGGCCAAGCCAATAGTTGAGGATGCCAAAGTCGGTGTTGTACATCCAGGCCCAGACGACGCCAGTAACGCCGATTGACAGTACGACGGGGGCGAAACAGATCGTCTGGAAGATGGTCTTGCCCTTGATATCCCGGGCTAACCCGTAAGCGAGGACGAAGCTCAATGCGTTTCCGAATAGCACGGTCAGGAAGGTGTACTTGATGGTGTTCCACAATGCGATGGGCAAGATGTCATCGTCCAGGATACGCAGGTAATTCGAGATTCCTACAAAATGCACTTCGCCGGAAAACACGTCCCACTTCGTGAAGCTGATTGCGAAACCGGTGATGATCGGTGCGATGCCCCACATCAAAAACAAGAGTAGAAATGGCGCGAGAAAAAGGCCATTCATCCAGCGGCGCCGGGCGTTTCCTGTTTTCATCCTGTCAGTCGCCATACCATCTCAACACTTTCGTCATTCGAGCCTGCCCTTGTTTGAGTCCTTCCTCAATGCTTCGGTGTCCAAATAGGATCGAATAGACCGCCGCCTCATATCGGTCCCGCAACTCGATGCCCACTGGCGTCGAGGGTTCGTATGCCACATGCGGCAGTTCCGAAATAAACGGCTCAAGCCTGGGATCAGCGCCGGAGAGTTGGGAATGGCGTGTGGGAATCATGCCCGCGTACGACCACGTGGCTCCCCGGTCATTATATTCCTTGAGCAACTGCAGCGCGGCGGGACGCCGTTCCTCCGGCAGGTTACGCGGGATGCACAGGATATGGCAGTCCGCCCATACAGCGGGCTCATCCCCCGCGATGAAGAACGGGGCCGCTCCATACTGGAATGGAGCATACATGTCCAGCCCGTTGAGCATCCAGGAACCGTCAACCATCATCGCGATGCGTCCTTCGCAGAAGGCTTGCCAGATATCGAGGCCTTCGGGCGGCGGGCAAACATGGTATTTCGTGATCAAGTCCGTCATCCACTCGAGCGTTCGTTCGGTTTCGGGCGCATCGAACCGGGCCTCCTTCCGATCCGGCGAGAGGAGATCACCGCCGAATTGCCACAACAAGCTATTGAAGTACCTGCGCGGCCACCCGCCGAAACAGAATCCCCAGACATCAGGCCGGCCGTCGCCGTCATCATCCCTCGTCAAGGCCTGAGCCAGTGCAATTAGCTCGTTTCCCGTGATGGGCTCCGTCCTGCTCAGCTCCGGAATCCCAGCTTTCTTAAAGAGGTCCTTATTGTAATAAATGGCCAGGCTGTGGGTGTCCATCGGCACGCCATAGAGCTTGCCGTCGTAATAACAGTTTTTCCATATGCTCGAGATGCGGTCATCTTTCGGCACAAAGCTATCGTCGCGGTCCACATACTCATCCAGCGGGAGGATCGCTCCCGTGCTGACATAGCACACAAGCTCGCTGACATGAAGTACAAAGACATCGGGAGGATTTCCGGCCGCGATGGCCGCCATGAGCTTGTCAAAATAAGAACCCCATGGTATCCGCTGGCACTCGACTTTCAAGCCGCTCTTGTGTTCGAAATCCTCCACAATCCCCTGGCAAATATCGCCATCCGGCCCCGTAAACCCGGTCCAGAAATCGAGCTCGCCCAGCGGGCGGCTGGTGGGCCCGCAGGAACACAGCACGAGGCCCATGGATGCGGTTAGCAACAGCGCCAAAGGCGTTGCCGGGCATCGATAGCGGCGTTCGCCTATCATGCCTTCATATCCTTCTCAATCGCCGCCTTGCGTTGTTGGCTCGAAGCGATGCGGCTCATATCGAATTTAGGTTTTCGATCAAACGTGTATACGCCATTCTCTTCCTGGTGCACGTCAGTCAATTGGGTATAGCAATACCCAAACATAGCCGGATTATTCAACAGGGCCATGCAGAGCGCATTGAACCGCTCATAGTATTCCTCGATGGTGGAAGGCGGCTCGCCGTAGCCCCATGAATCCTCGTCAGCGGCTCTTGCCGGATTCCACCAGATTCCTCCAAATTCACTCACAAAGAACGGCTGTCCGCCATAGGGCAAGGATATAGTCCCATAGTATTCATTGTAAAAAGGCGCGTTGTTCTCGATCGAGGCATGATGCTTGCCAAACTCGACAGGATTTTGCTCGTAGTCATGGCAATCATACACATCCGTCTCGGGAACGCGGTGCGAATAGCCGGACGCATCCAATACCGGCCGCGTCCCGTCGTGGGCTTTCACCGCGAGAAACATGCCACGAGTCATATCATCAAGAACAGTGATCCCATCCTGAAGCGGCTGTAGGGTTTCATTCAATGGGCACCAGCCGATAATGCAGGGATGCGAATAATCGCGCTCAATGGCCTCGAGCCACTGGGTGATATAGGTTGGGGTGGGCCGCTGATTGTCCTGAATCCGGCCCTGATCCCGGCATCCCCAGTCCGGGAACTCTCCCCACACGAGATATCCCATCCGATCCGCATGGTACAGAAAACGTTCTTCGAATACTTTCTCGTGCAGCCGCGCGCCATTAAAACCGGCCGCAAGGCTCAGCTCGATGTCTTTTATGAGCGCGTCATCGCTAGGAGCCGTCAACACGCCATCAGGATAATAGCCTTGGTCCAGCACCAGCCGTTGAAACACGGGTTTCCCGTTGATACACACGGCTTTGCCATCTATGCCCACGCCACGCAGTCCTCCATAAGAGTCTGCGCTGTCGATCACCGCCCCGTCGCTATCCAAGAGCTCGATTCTTATTTGGTACAGAAATGGATCTTCCGGAGACCACAAATGCCGCTTCTCGTCCGCTACCGGTAGGACTAACCTGGCACAAAAATCCGTGCCAGTCACGGCGCTATCGGCCGCAACCTCCCCGGTATCATCGTATAGAGTCGCCCGCACCCGCAATCCCGCCTGGGCATGCGCCAAACGTTGTTCTAAATGAAAACGGCCATTGGCCACGTCCGGCGTGATGTGGGGCCTGAGCAGATAGGTGGATGACACGGGCTCCATCCACACCGTTTGCCAAATCCCAGTGGTGCGCGTATAGAAACAATGGTAATTTCCGAACTGCTGTGACTGTTTGCCGATAGGTTTGGGTTCGTTCGGATAATCGCGAGCGCGCACAACAATCACCGCCGTTTCACCAGGGGTGGCTATCCCGGACAAATCACATTGAAAAGGGGTAAAGCCTCCACGATGTCGGCGCACCTCGATCCCGTTCACCCATACCGTCGCGTCGTAGTCAACCGCTTGAAAATGCAGGAGCACGCGGTTCCCTTTCCATTCAGGAGGAATTGCCACCTGCCGCCGATACCAAACTGCTCGCATGAAATCCGTTTCGCCGATACCGGACAGTGCGGATTCTGGACAAAATGGCACGGTGATACATTTTGCAAGTTCGCGTTCCATTAAACCACGTTCGAGGCCAGTATCGCCGTGGTCTATCTCAAACTGCCATTCGCCGTTTAGGTTCATCCATTGCTTTCGAACGAATTGGGGACGCGGGTATTCAGGACGGGGGATTGACATCGTGGGCCTTTCTATATTCATTTGGAATTGTTGTTGAAAATTTCGGAATTTGTCATGCGAATGGCGTTGTCCGGTAAGGACGGCGCCAACGCCATTCGCATGTTCTGTTTTCATATCGCTACATGAATGTGGATCGTCAATGCTACTAATCAGGCCCGGCAATGGCGTAACGCGAGTAAACTACCAGCGAGGCATATGGAGCCCAGCAGCATCAAGCCTAAGCCCGAGAGCGCCGGCAAGCTGCCCGTAGCGCCGGGATATGACAGCGGATCGTTCGGGTCCGTACCTGCGGTGACTTCCGCGCCATCGTTGTAGCTGTCGTCATCCGTATCGGGATTATTGGGATCCGTGCCCGTGTCGGATTCGTTCACATAGACGCCGGTGTTGGTTTCCACGCTATCCAGCAAACCATCGCTATCGCTATCGACGTCCGTTGCGGAACCTTCCCCTTTCGACCCGATGTCTGATCCATCGCTCCCATTATCAAGGGCGGGCGAGCCGGTTGCGACATGGAAATCACGCAGCAATGGATTAGCGTTATCCGGCTGGATGTATAACGGATCGTCAACGCGGCTATGGGCGCCCATAGTAGAAGGATTGGCTGTGTTGTCGTCATACAAATTGTAATCGCCGAATCCATCCGCGCCCGATACTGCATTCGCCCAATTCGAGAAAATGGTGTTAGTGGCGCTCAGCGTAACACTCGCCCCGTCAAGGATGCGTATCCCGTCGCCGGAACCTGCCCCGCGGATATCACAGTGATCAATCGTAGCCTCGCCCGCCGCTGCGGCGTCGGCCACAAAGAAGCCAACCGGACTGCCGCTAAGGACGCTGGCCGTGAGATTCACGTAAGGCGCTTCCTTCACGAAGATGTCGGATACGGTGTTGTCGGCAAACAAACTACCCTCGACGCCAAGCGTCCCAAAACCCAGTGAAGTAATCCCGTGCCGGCAATCCATAAAAGTGGAATCTTTAACCGTGAGCGTCGTCCCAGCCATGAAAATCCCATTGCCGGAGTTTTCGTCGTCGGTATAGAACTGCGCGCCAATGAATGTTGAGCCTTCGACGGTCGTACCGTTTGTATTGGCCAGCAGGAAAATGAGATTGGATGTATTCGTGTAATCGCCCACAAACATACTATCGATCAAGTTCAATGGGCCTGTGGCCACCGTGTAGAGTAATGTCATGCTGCCCACGTTTGCCTGCGTAAACGTGCATCCTTCTATCGTGATCCCATTAATGGAACCTGCGTTTCCGTTCATGTAGGCAAGGCAGTCGTGATCCGTCTCGAACGTAAGGTTGCGAAGGGTGATGCCGGGGCAGTCCCCAATCAGCAAAAGGGCGACATCGGCCGTGTTTCGGATGGTCGCATTGATTCCATCCGCGGCTTCGACCGTGAGTTGATAGTCATGGGCGTTTCCGCCTCCCACGGCGATCTTCGCGTTTTGATATATGCCCGACTCGATCAAACGAACCGTATCGCCATTGGCGGCCGCCTCCATCGCCGCCTGGACAGCCCCGTCACCGTAATAGCCACCTCCACCGTCAGCCGTGATGGATACGGTAAGGACGGCCGCATTCGCGCCGCCAACAGCGAACATAAACAGCGCCAGTGTGGTGATAACCATGCTTCTCTTCATCACATTACCTCCTTTTTCCCAACCTGTGCGGCCCCACATAACGCCATCCCGCCATTGCCATTGGCGAAAAACGGCCTATATGCGTCTAGCCGCTTGTTACCCCGTGGTCTCTCTCGCTTCAAGAGACCGTCGCTTCTATACCTTGAAAAGGCCTGCGGCATCGCCGCCTAGACAAGTCCAGATCCCCACGGCGCTCGGCTAGCCGCGGGTATATGCATGGACGCTCAGCCATGCGCCGAGGTAAAGTCAATCCGTGTCAGACTGTGTTTCGCGAGCGTCATATGGAAAACGCCGGATTTGACCTCGATATCGGCTGCGCCATTCGTCTCAGGGATCACCATGCGGGGATGGCCCCAGTCGTTGAACGCCAAATAATCATCTGCTTTGATAATCGTCTCACGCACCGCCTTGGCGCGTACGAAACCCGTATCCACCGAGATACTGAGCGGAGCGTCCAGGTTTCGATTAATCAGAAAGACCGAAAGATACCCCTTGGGCGCGTCGTGATAGGCGGCGGCGGCAACCAGCGGCGCTCCCGTTTGTGCGGGTGTAAGCCCGACGGCAGGACTGTCAAAAGTGGCGGACTCTACATGGACATCCAACACATCTCTTCCAATCATCTCCGCGTACAGCCGGAAAACATAGGTTGCTACGTTGTCCCAGATACGGCGTCCAGGTATTGGCGCAAAATTTTCATCGCAAACACCAATCAATGTGGGGGATTTCGGCGTGTTCAAAGTGGGCAAGTGGTTTGCCGCCGTGATTCTGGGTTCGCACAGCAGTTCTTGTAGTATTCCCGCCAAACATAATCCGCCCACAATTGTCCGGTCTATCGGCCATCCAAGAGGACCATATTCAGTAATGTGGATATTGACCTTTGGCCCTGCGCTTGGCGCATATCGGGCAAGCTCTTGTTTCACTTCCTCTATATAAGCTCGGATTTGTTTAGAGGCTGCCAGAAATGCTAAGGCAGCGTCCCGATCATTGGCTTCGCCTTTGAAATAAGGCGCATATCCGCAATGCACGTCCAAGTACGCCATTTTGTCCGCCAATTGTGAGATCACCACTTGCTGCCACGTGGAATGTCGCAACAATGGGTGGCTGGTGGGAAGCCCTACCGCGCCCAGCTTCGCCTGAGGAGCGAAAGACTGAACGGCGCTCCAGCAGCCGTTGAAGAAAGCCACGTATTCTTCCGGAGTCTTGACTATCGGTATATTAGGAACCAGCTCCCATCCATTGCCCGCGAGATGGGGTTCATTTCCCACGTCAAAGAAAGCGGCCTGAAACCCATGATCGATGCAGTAGCGAACATAATCAGCCGCTTCCTGGGGCGCGCCTGTTCCAGCGTTTAACTGGATGGTCGCGGTAATATCGGCCGCTTTACACAACTCACTAAACTCATCAGGCCCGAAATATGGATAATATGGTACGCCGCGTTCGGTATCGCGGGTAGGCCATTCGTGCGAGAACGGGTGGGGCTGTGGCGTTCGGGAATCGCCAATTGCTTGCGCCCAGTGGAAGTAATCTCCCTCGCACCCACCGGGATAACGCAGATTCGTGATGCCCGTGTCCTTCAATTTTTGCAGAATCGCTGGATCAGGCCGGTTGGTTTTCGCATCCCATATGTTGTAGCCGTAATCGATCCAGGTAATATTTCCGCCAAAGATATCGCTGCGCACGGCATTAACCACATTGGAGCGAACCACAATCGCCGCCTCAGGGCTCTTGACGCTGGCCTCATCCGCTGAATCCGTGTTTGATCCAGTCATCATCGTGGCCAATAACGCTCCTAACGTGAATACCACTGTCTTCATCAGCAGGCCTTCCTAGAGTGCGTACGCATGCCGCGCAATCACGTGGTCTTGATACGGTTCATCCAGTTCGCAGAAATAGCCGCTCCAGCCCCATACGCGAACCACCAGGTTCTGGTGATTCTCCGGATGCAGCTTTGCATCTTTGAGCGTCTCGACATTGACGGTGTTCAATTGAAGCTGCTGGCAGCCCAGGCGTGCGAACGTGCGCACCAGCATAGCGACTTTCTCGAGAGAGTCTTCGTTGCGGAACACGGTGTCGGAGAGTTCAAGCGTGATCGGCCCGCCATTGTAGATGCGTTGATAATCAATGACGCTGAAGCTCTGTAGAACGCTTATAGGACCATTCACTTTGACGCCAATCGACGGCGCTAAACTGCAACTGATAGGCTCGCCGATGCGACGGCCATCGGCGGAAGCCAGCACCGTAGGTTCGAGCCGGTTTCCGCTTCCGTCCACCAACCATACATAGTACATGGCGGAACCTGTGCCAGGACGGATGATCCCGCCGCGGCCATTATCCGGTACCGCCTCGCAGACATCCGCGAAACTGTCGAATAGGAAGCGCAGGAGTTCATTGGCTTCCGCGTCGTTGTTGCCCACCTTCGGCCCTTCATGGAGCAATGTCCTGCGCAGTTCCTCGGCATGCTCGAAATTCGTTTCGAGGGCTTCCAGGAGTTCGCATCCTGTGAAACGGCCTTGGTCAAAGACGAACCGTTTCACGGCCGCCAGCGCGTCAGCCGCGTTCGCGGAACCGGCGCCGTGAATGCCGAAATTGTAGTAGGTTGCCCCGCCTGCGCTGATATCCTTCCCACGCTCCAGGCAATCGGTCATTAAGGCGGAGTAGTATGCCGACGGCGGCCAGTGTTTCTTGGCGCGCCAATGGTTTACATAAAGTTGAACCTGGCCGCGAATATTCTCGCGCGTCCTGGAAAGAATTTCCTGGAAAGAATCTCCGCATGCAAGGCTATCGCGAATGGCCTTGTCTACCGCATGGGGAAAATTCAAGGCGTGGACATTCGGGACATCCATGCCGCGTCCCGGAACGATGAACTCCCAGCAAGCGGCCACGGTGTAATCTCTCGCATCCTCCAGCGCATAACCATGAGACGCCAGGGCCGGGATAACCACATCGTCATTGGCGTATTGGGGAAAACCAAGGCTAAGCCGGGTCAATCGTGAGCCTTCCTTCAACAATCCCAGATCCGTGTCCGCCGAAATCCGAAGGTTGATCTTCGGGTCGATCATCCGGACGTCTTGCGCGGCTCGCAAAACCATCCATGTCAGCTCATTCACTGCCGGAGCTCCCTCAGGCGTGACGCCGCCCAAAATCAACGACTGTCCGTTATCGCCCTGTTGCTGGCCAGGATAAAGATCGGAATCCTTATTGAGGCCGATGAAAAATTCCGCCAGCAGCGACTCGGCTTCCTCCATGTTGAGCGCGCCTCGGTCCAAATCGTCCTTGAGATACGGCCACATGTATTGATCAAAACGGCCTAGCCCTACATGCATGCTATCGCTCATCCAAACGGCGGCATGCATGAGTCGCAAACTCTGCAGCGCATCATGAAAAGAATCCGGCTTCCCTGCGGGAACCCTTTGCAGCCGTGCAGCGATATCATCAAAACCCTCGTGTAGCGCCGCTTCGGCATATCGTGCCGCCAGCATCAAGACCGCATCGATCCCCTCGATTGCCGCTTCAAGAAAGTCCACTGCTACAGGATCATGCTTGTAGAGTTCGCAAGCATGCTCTGCCACATGGCGGCGTCCAAGCAAGCCGGAAGCAAGGCTTTGTCCCCAGTCCGCGCATAAATTGTGCGCCCGCCAGCCTGGCTCAATACCCAACGCTTTGCAGTCCGACTCAATATCCTGTGGCACAGGCACTCCCGCATCGCCCGGAACGGTTCGCGTGAACACGATTCGCTCGCCAGGTATAAACACAGGCCTTTCCGCCTCACAATACCGGCGGGTCAAGCGGGAGGAACGCCTCACCCAAGAAAGGTTCTCGCATGCGCACTCATCATTTATATTTATTGTGAGGTGTTGGCGGTATGCTTTATGCCCGCCCTTGCGAATGTAATCCCTAAAATCTGACAGTCTCTGTTCCATTATGTATGCACCCCGGAATTCTTACATCACCTGCACCGGAACTCCGACTTCTTCAAAATATTTGAGGTCGAAGTTGATCGGCAACGATTCCTGTTCGAAAAGCGTGAATTCTCTCCCACAAGCCCGGTACTTGCCGCCTGCGGCCGTGTTATATGGAAGCAGATGGACGCCGCCAACATTACGTAAAGATCGAACACACTCCGCGATTGCGGCTAGATTCTCCGGCGTATCCGTTATCCTAGGCACTAGTGGAACCCGGATGTAGAAGGGAACACCCGTTTCATCCAGGCGCTCGAGGTTTTTCTGAATGAGCTCGTTACGCTGGCCTGTCCAGCGGCGATGGGCAGCCGGCTCCATCAGTTTCAGGTCAAAATAGACCATGTCACAACGCTTGGCCACACTGAGGAAAACCGATTCCTCTGCATACCCAGAGGTATCTAGAAGAACGTGGAGATGGTCTAGACTCTCCATCACCCCTAAAAGAAAACCGGCATGCATCAGCGGTTCGCCTCCGGAGAACGTTATCCCGCCGCCATTGGCGCGCAGGATCTCAGCCTGCTTGTTTAGCCGTTCCGCCAGCTCCGCCACCGTATACATTTGGCCGACAGTGCGGCTGCCCATCTCCGTTTTCATTGTTTCCGGTGAAGCGCACACGCTTTCGGGGTTATGGCACCAGGCGCATCGCAATGGACACCCCTTCATGAATACGGTTGTGCGAAGTCCTGGCCCGTCGTGGACCGCAAACTCGTTGATATCGAAAACCACACCATTCAACATGGCATCATCTTTCTCAAAACGTGTTCCATTGGAGCTGTCCGTGTGCAGTCGTTCAATCAGTAATTGGATGGATCAGCATGCAGGCAGAAGCCCATCCACTCGGGCATGACGTACCACATGGACTTGATCCACTGTTCCTGGTTCGGTTTGGGGAAGGGGTACTTGCTTCCCAGGCGAATGAATTCGACGTGGCCATCCATATACAAAACATTGCCTCCGCCGGGAAGATGATTGAATGCCGTAGGAGGATAGGCTGTACCATTGTCCACGTTATGGGAGCCGCTCCAATTGTCCCACATCACCGGCAACGTGCTTTGCCCCAGGCTTCCCCCGGCTGGATTATTGATATCCGTGATGAAAAAACGCTCGACGCCCTCACGCAGCCGATACCGCGTATCGCCCACGGGCGAGCCGATTCGCTTGAAGTAGTTAATATGATACTGCGTCAGTGGCCCGGTGGGCCCGCCATGCGCCTGGATATTGCTGATGCTGAGATCCCAATCCCAATCTTGCTCCCAACCGTCCATGCCATTATTCAATTTAATCCGCGAAACCGTGCAATCATCGTAGATGCCAGAGATTTCCTGCATGTTCTGCTTAAACCCACCTTGATAGAGCACCTCAAACGGCGCGGATGTCGCCACCACCCATTCTTCAATGCTCGGGATTGCCCATGACATGTAATAATAGTTTGACTGAAATCCTGCCCAGTTGATGAATGCCACCTTGCAGTTCTCATCGGTTCGCATTTCTTCAAGCTCGTCTTTCATTCGCTGTGAACTTGCGGAGGGGCAATACTTGATTTCCAGGTCTGTCCAATAATCGGGATATAGCTCTTCCGCATTCACACCACTAGGCGCGCCTGCGAAAGAATTCGTGGGGGGAAATTTCGCGCCTTTGGACTCGTTCGCATACATTTTGAAGATCACGCCCCATTGCTTCAGATTGTTCGCACAAGACGCACGCCTTGCCGCTTCCCGCGCCCGCGCCAGCGCTGGCAACAAAATTGCCGCCAAAATAGCGATGATTGCGATAACCACCAAAAGCTCTATCAACGTAAATCCGCATCTCCGTTTCATGATATGTGTCCTCCTCCTTTCGACTCTCTGCCTATTATTGCCTTGGAACTCATCCAGACCGCCATCCACTCCGCCAAACAAAACCGTATGGCCACATTTCTGGACTCTGCACTCACTGGTACATGCGCAAACCCTTTGAAAAACTACCCCCGCATCTTCACGGATGGCCAATTCTTGGTCATGCCAGAACAAAACTGGTTATATGTAGATATATTTGCTTGTTCGGCGGCTTTCATTAGTGAACCTGTCGTTAATCTAGCAGAAAGTTTATATTTTGTCAAGTAGTTTTTTGTTGTAAACTTTATAAAATATAAACTTTTAAAATCGCAAAGGAATCCTTTATATAAGATATGTGTTGTTTTATATACAGGCGTACATGAATTAGTAATAGAATTTATTGATAATAGAACTTATCGTATTTATTTTTTATAAAAATCTTATCGCGAAAACTGTTTGAAATATAAAATAGTAAGCTTGCAATATAGTCTGGATAACTTGACTTTTATGAAGTTTCTACCTATCATGGAAGTGTTTTACTATACAATTAACACCGTATGGAAAGGTCTATGGGTACCATAAAAGAGATTGCTGAATTGGCGGGCGTGTCTAGCGTAACGGTATCAGCAGTTCTAAGAGGCAAATCGTCCGTTCGTGAGAGTAGCCGCCAGAGGGTGCTGGAAGCCATCCGAAAGCACAATCTGCGTCATCCCGCTGTCACTCGTACGCTTATGGGATATTTCTCGAAAATGGTCGGGATGGTGGTTCCCGACATTAACAATCCCATTTATACAGAAGCGATTGTCGGCGCAACCGAAGTTTTGCGTACAGCAGGATACCACCTTCTGCACCAAGTCTCGGATCTCACCCTCGCGGAAGAAGATGGAGCCATTTTCGCGGAATTACAGCGTTATGAGTTGTCTGGCTTCATCGTGGCCGCCATGCAGGAGAACGAAGACCACTCGTACTTGCGGCAGATCATGGACTCGGGCAAGGCTTTGGTGACGATAGGCCCCGTACCTGGTTTGGAGACGCATACTATCGATTTTGAAGACAGGCGGGGAAGCCGTTTGGCCACGGAGTACCTTATCGAGCGCGGCCACCGGGAAATTGTCCACTTAATGGGGCCTGCTACCTGGACCTCGGCAAAGGAACGGCTGCTCGGATTCATGGAGGGCCTTGTAAACAAAAACCTCCCCTACCGGGAATCCATGCATGTCGAGGCCGCCTCCTGGCAGGGCGGTTACGAGGCCGCTCTAGATGTCCTTAGCAACAGAACGCCGCGTCCCACGGCGCTTCTCTGCTACAACGATCTGGTGGCCTTCGGCGTCTACCGCGCGGCGCACGAACTGGGCCTTCGCGTCCCAGATGATGTCAGTGTTGCCGGGTTCGACGATATCCAGATGGCCTCCATCGTAAGCCCGTCCTTGACCACCGTGTCTATATTCCCCTTCAACTTGGGAAGGCAATGCGCTGAAGTGCTTCTGCAAGTCATTAACGGGGAAAACAAAGGAAGATTCCTTAAGCGGATGATCCGTGTGGAATTGATGGAACGCGGCTCCGTTGCATCGGTGCCCGTTTGAGTGGCGGGCCCGGCGCCTGGACAAGGGTTTGCAGTTGGTTCTATTGCCCGTATTGAGACACGAACAGGTCTAGCATCCAATGGGATAGAGCGAGGGCATGGCGCAAGACAAATACCACGCCCCGTCTCGTCAACCTCTTCATCTGTTCGAATCCGAAAAGCGCGTAACGCGCAGCCTTGCTGCCCTTGAAAAGTGGGAATCGATTGAAAGATACCGCGTAAAGAATAAGGGCGTTTACGTGTTCGGCTTGTTTAGCTGCTGATCGTCGCCCGATGATGAAACATCAGCGCGTCGCGCAGGCCACTGGCTCCCATATGCGGATGGCGGACTTGCATTCGCTTGTCGAGTGCAAAAAGGTTATTAATCTAGAGAGTGGCAGGTTGATGAAGAGAGGTTCAACAGGGCAGTGGAATAATGAATTGTTTCAATATAGCAACTAACTTATCTGCCGACGGTGGAGTGTATCTGGGTGAGCGAGCTACAAACATAAATGAGAATCCGGTATCCGTCGCGAAGTCTGCGCCCGGAATCAAGTTAATCGGTATTTCCGGCTCTAGTCGTAACGGTACATATTCCTGATATCGGTGAATGCCGTCAACCGACTCGCGAGGCAGTATCTTGAATTGGAGATGATTGTCATCCTTGACGAAGATATCAGGGATATCGTGTTTTCCTAAGTTTTCCTGACGCATTTTCGGATGATGGACGTACGTGAATGAATGTATCCACCGGCATGACATGGCGAACGCGACATAATTGCCAGAGTGTAAATCGTTGGGATTTGTGCGTTGGGCTACTTCCATATGCAGCAGGTTACCCGAAATGTAACTAGGACTTCCGTTACCCATCCCCATATCTGCATGGGCATCGACGTGGACCAAGTTGAATGGGATAGCAAGTTGATCCATGGAAATTAGTTTTTTCCAAATCGCGAACAACTCATGATGCTCTGTGACGATGGCGCCCGGCAATGGCCTGTTCGGGTCAAGTCTGCAACAATCAGTCAGAAAGGTCTCGACGGCATCGGTAGTCCAAGGAATATAGTCATTGTCGGACGGGCGAACGGGAGGAAGAGGTGTTGTGACGCGCTCGTCTAAGAAGAAATCGAGATCAATGTCGAGTACATTCATAATGGTGCTTGCCTTTAATGGCTGTTCTAGCGGCTTAATAAAGTTTTGAACGATTCACCTGACAGTCTACACATGGTCGGAGTGCAGTATAACACATCCGCGAAAGCTGAGGCAGTTCGAAAGGGTTGTTAATCTAGAGAGGGTTGTTCAACAGAGAATCGGAGAGTTTTGGCGTGTCTCTTCGGGATCTGATCGCAACCGTGGGGGTTGCCTTCGACCCCCGGTCGTTCTCTTTCGAACCAGAGAATTCCGCCCCGCTTTCCGCCATCATGTAAATTTTTTGGACGCAACGCTAAACGCAAAGAGCCCCGTTGCTTTCGCGACGGGGCCTTTTGCGTTACCTCATCGGGGCCAAAAGTTCCCCGCAAAATTTATGGCTCCGCGGACAGGACTCGAACCTGTGACCTAGTGGTTAACAGCCACACCAAATATCGTTTTCAGAGTAACAACACCCTACACTGATACACTTAAAATACCCCAATATTGTTGGCTTTTTCCCTCATTTCAAAGATTCCTCTTGACACTGAATGTTTCCCGTGGTATCTTTTCCTTGGATCCCCTGTGGATCCCCGGAAAGGAGCACATCATGGCGCGGTTAAAATTGACGGCTTCAGTAGTCGATAAAGCGCAACCTAAAGAGCGGGAGTACTGCATACCGGATTCAGAGCAAAAGGGGTTTATCCTTCGTGTTCGGCCATCGGGCGAGAAAACCTTTTGCTTGCTCTATCGCAACGCGGCAAGCCAGCGGAAGCGGTATACAATCGGTAGCGCCGACAAATACACATTGGTCCAAGCCCGCGCCGTGGCCGCCCAGCAATTGGGCAAGGTTGCGTTAGGTGCGGATGTGCAGGAAGAGAAGCAAGAGGCCCGCAAGGATTTGACCCTTGACCAGTTCCTGACCGAACACTACAGCCCGTGGCTTTGTGAACATCTTCGCACAGGAGAAGCCATCGAGCGGAAAATCCGCATGGCGTTCAAGGGATTGCTCAACACCAAGCTGAGCGCCATATCCGCGTTTCACGTTGAGAAGATACGAACCGAGTACACGAAAGCTGGCAAGCGAACCGCCGCAAATCGATACGCGGAAATGATCAAGGCTCTCATGGCCCGCGCCCACAAATGGGGATTCATCGAAGTCAATGCCATCGCAGGGAAGGTATCACGACACAGGGAAGACCCTGGCCGCGTTCGATATCTCGATGCAGCGGAAGAGGCCCGCTTGCTCGAAGCCCTCGACCGCCCGCGAAGCAAAGCAGCGGGAAGAGCGGGCTCGCATGATTACATGGGCAAAGCAGAGGCGCTATCCCACATTGCCCGACTTGAGCGGACTGGCCTTCACGGACTATCTGAAGCCCCTTACCTTGGCCGTGCTCTATTCAGGCATGCGCCGGGGCGAAGCATTCAGCCTGTTATGGACAGACATCAATTTCGACCAGAACACCATCACCATACGCCCCGAATCCGCTAAATCTCAGCGGATGCGCCACGTTCCCATGTGCGCCGCGCTCAGGCAAGTGTTCGAGCAATGGCGCGCACAGGCCAGCGGACAAGGCCTTGTGTTCCCAAGCCCCAAGACCGGCAAACGCCTTGACAACGTGACATCCTCATGGGAAGCCCTCATGAAAGACGCGAAGATTGAAGGTTTTCGATTTCACGATCTAAGGCATTCGTTCGCCTCGAAGCTAGCCATGGGGGGCGTGGACTTGAACACCATCCGCGAATTGCTCGGACATGCGGACTTGAAAATGACCTTACGATACGCGCATTTGAGCCCAGCCCGAACGCAAGCCGCGGTGAATGTGCTCGATGCACCCGCGAAAGTGATCGACTTCCAGAGCGCCAAGGGGAGCCGCGCATGAAAAGCGCCACCCCGATTGAGAGCATCGAGGCCGTTATCCACACCATACGCGGCGAGCGCGTGATCCTCGATGCGGACCTTGCCGAGTTGTACGGTGTGCCCACGAAGGCCCTCAACCAAGCCATCAAGCGCAACGCGGAACGGTTCCCGCAAGACTTCATGTTTCTCCTTACCCAGCAGGAGTCTACGGATTTGAGGTCACAAATTGTGACCGCAAACACGGGCGGACGTGGCGGACGCCGCACACTGCCGTACGCCTTCACGGAGCATGGGGCCATCATGGCCGCCAACGTCCTGAACTCGAAGCGGGCCGTGGAAATGAGCGTGTACGTGGTGCGGGCCTTCGTACGTATGCGCCGCGTCCTGGTTGAACATAAGGATCTGGCCGCCCGTCTAGACGCCGTTGAAAGGCGCATGGGAGAGCATGACGAATCCATAAAGGCAATTGGTGCAGGCCGTGCGCGCGCTCATGACGCCGCCGCCCAAGGAGCGCCGCCGGATAGGTTTCACGAAGGACGAAGCATAACGCAGGCGTGGCCCGGGGAATGCCAGCGTTGGGGGAAGAACTACGGGAGATCCAATTAGGCAACACCCGGTGCAACACCCGGCGACGTGGGTCGGATGAAGCATAAAGGCCCTACGGTACGCGATCTGTCGACAGTCCGTACACAAGCTGCCGTAAACATGCTTGATGAACCGTCAAATCTGATCGCAATCCCAGGCGCAAGAAGAGACCACGCATAAGGCCGGGTCTGTTGAAGTCTTGGGAGGGAACCGCAGGAAAGGCCCTTCGTTGGCTCAAATGGGTTCGCCCAATTTGTATTCCTTGAAGCTTTCCAACAATTCCCGGAATGAAGAAGGCCTAAATTTCTCGAAATTCTCCTCGTCTACATAGACAAAGTCATACACGGCTTCCGTCTGAATCCGGTTGATGTCTTCGCACCATTGCCGCAGTCGCGCCATCTTCAACGGTACATCCAAGTCTTCCCGCCCTTTGGTTTCGACAATGATCACCCGTTTATCAGACAGCTTAACCAGAAAATCCGGATAGTAGTTGGAAATGTCGCCATCTGCATTCACGTAGTCCAGCTTGAAATGAACGGCCATGTAGTTCTTTGCGTGAGAAACCACATCGCTGCAATCTTCCAGGAATGCGGCAAACAGAAGCTCCAAGCTCCCGTCGCCAACGATACGATTGAAGACGCTTTTCTTCGGTACGATATAACCTTGTTCTTTGGTAACGAAGGGGCGAGTCTGGCGCAGCTTGATGGTGTCTCGGATTTCCGCATCGCCCTTTTCTTGGACGGTTAAGGCGTTTATCGCTCTTTTGAATGTCTCAATCAGCGTCTTGGTGGCGGCCAGTTCCGAGAGATTGCGCAATGTGTTCGGATCATTCAGATCTACCGTGCGGCCAAACAACTCTTCCTGGACAAATGCCTTGATCTTCCCATATAACACATCGTAGCCGCTGACCAGTCTCAAATCATGCATGATGTTTTGTGCGAAATAGCCGATTACACTCCGGTAGTCCGCAATGCCCGCTGTATCCAGGATGGTGGTATGGGCGATCTCGCCGGTGGTAATGTCTTTGAAGACGATCTCCCGCTGCTCTTCCGCGCTGAACTGTAGATAAAGCACTCGCTGATGCTCCATCGCGGCGATGTCCAAATTGCTCAGGTTCTTGTACTCCCGGTAGACACGGGGACTCAGCACCGGGATTTCGATGTCCAGCGCGTTGATGTCTTTCTTCTCATTGTCTCTATCGACTTCAATCACAAGCGGTGTCTTTGGCCCCGTTCCTTCGCCCATCGCCTTGCGTTCGAGCACCACCCCTTCGGCCTGTATGGATTCCACAAAGTCCATGAAGGCGTTTGTGCCGACCACGCTCACATACTCTTTCACGTCCCCCGGATACATCTTGCGCAAACCACGGCCTAGCGTCTGCTCAGGCAAGATATTGCTCTGTGCAGCATAAGCCCGCAGGCCCACGATGGTGGTGACGTTCCTTACGTCCCATCCTTCTTTGAGCATCATCACGGAGACTATGGCCTTGTATGGACTATCCATTCTGTCGATCTCATTGGCTTGTTTGCGCAGCTTGTCTAGTTCTTCCTTGTCCTTGCCCGATGCGGATTCCGAAATGTCGCCATTGTTCTTGGTGTGAATCACGAGCACTGCATCTTTCAGATCCTGGTAGTTCGCTTCGAGAAACTGCGCCACATCATCACAATTGCGGGTGTCATCCGTCATCACGAAAAGGATCGACTTCTTGCCCATCTTCTCGTGTTCGGCATAGGCCTTCCGCCATTCGATCACGCCCAGATGAATGTAATCCGCGTATTTCTCGGTGTATTTCGCGCTTGGCCGTTCGCTTAGCTTCGCCCGGCTTGCGGGATCAGGCAGGACAGGATGCTTGACAACATTCTGTGAAATGGCTTCCACGAGCGGATAATCGGCCACGGTCTGAACAAAAATGGCCCCGTTGTTGTGTTTCGGCGTGGCCGTCGTGTCCACCTGCATGGAAAGGGCGGACCCCTTCTGTTTCAATCGGTTATGGATGTCCTCGATGGACTTGAACCAAGCCATGCGCGGATCGTGGATATGGTGCGCCTCGTCATTCAGCACCATCAATTCGCTAATGTCCCGCACGATCATGCCCAGGTCCACCTTGGAATCCGTGGTCGCGCCTGTGGGCCGCTTGCCCAGGAAATAGTCCATCGTGTTCTCGTCATCCGGCGATGGCGGGATATCCTCCCCCGAATACACCCGGTGGATGTTGGTCAGAAAGATATTGCCCGTATGGTGCGTCACGCGGACTTCATCCTGCACGTGCAGCGTCAATTGGAAATCATCGCGCCAGTTGCGCCCGTCATAACCGTTATCTGGGATCACGGGGTCTTCAAAAAAAATCCGTAGTCCCTGAAAGTCCTTGTAGATGCGGTCCAACACGATAATATTGGGCGTGATCACCAAGAAGTTGCGCGCCAGTTCCGATTCGGGTTCGTACAGCTTGTGATAAAAACTCCACGCCAGCACGAGGCTCAAGACCTTGGTCTTGCCGCTCCCCGTCGCCATCTTCACCACGAACCGCCGCCAGGTTTCATCAAACATGCTCCCCGACACCAGGCCGCTTGCATCGAACCGCATCAGGTCATGCTTGTCCTGAACGCCCACCACGTCGTACAGGTAGATGATGGTCTCCAGCGCTTCCCGTTGGGCGAAGTAGTATTCAAACTCCACCATCGCGCCGTCGGACTTCGGCAGTAAATGCGGCGTGTTGAACCACCAGTGAAGCAGGCTCCGGCTGGTGTCGGCCGCGCCTGCGTATCCACCGTCCCGGAACTCTTTCACCTTGCGGCGCAATTCCGCCACCAGCGGCGGCATGAGCTTTTCCATGCTGGTCTCGCGCAACGCCTCATCGGCGGGAAACCACCGGACGCCAGGATCAAGGATCGCGTGGGGAGATTCGGGGAAATTCGGGTGTACAGCCATTATTTGCCTTTCTCCTCAAGCCTGTGGATGGTTGGGTTTTCCGTGAGCAGTTTCATCTGTTGGATGGCGATCTGGTTTAGTTTGCGGAGACGTTCCGCTTGCGGCTTCTTTTCCTGGATGAACAACGCATTCAAGTTTTCCAGATTTGAAAGACACACCAGTTGCGATACATCCGCATAATCACGGATATTGCCCTTCTTGTTTGGATTCTTGTCTCGCCAGTCTTTCGCCGTCATGCCAAAAAGCGCCATGTTCAGTACATCCGCTTCCGAAGCGTAGACCAAACTGGTTTGGCGTGCGCTCAGTTCCGGCGGGACCAAGTTCGCTTTGATCGCATCCGTGTGAATCCGGTAGTTGATCTTAGCGAGATTGCGCCGGATATCCCATCCAAGCTGCTTAAGTTCCTCATCTTTGAGCCGCTGGAATTCTTTGATCAGATACAGCTTGAACTCGACGGATATCCAAGAGGCAAATTCAAAGGCGATATCTTTGTGGGCATAGGTGCCGCCATAGCGGCCGGGCTTGGATACGATGCCAATGGCATTCGTTTTTTCGATCCACTGCTTGGGCGTCAATGTGAAACTATTTAGCCCCGCAAGCCTTCTAAACCCGTCGAATTCGACGGGTTTAAACTCCGGGTTGTTCAGGTGTTCCCAGACGCCTAGAAACTCTATCGTGTTCCGGTTTCGCAGCCAATTGCGGATCAGGTCATCGCTCCCCTCGGTGTTCTTATATTTCGCAATATCGGTGAGACAGATGTAATCTTCTTTGTTTTGGGTATAGACCGTGATCTCGCTGCTCAACACCGTGATCTTCGCCACTACCTTTTCCCTCCGTTCTTTCCGACACTCACCTCCACGATGGTCATCGTGTCGTTGCCGAAAATATCCACCACTTTCACGGCGATTTTCCGACGCCCCGGCGTGCATTCGTGGAAGACGCTCTTCAGTTCCAGGGAACGGTCCTTCTTGGTGCGGAAACTCTGCCACTCGTTCTCGAAGACGTAATCCCCCGTCCACACCTCTTCATATTCGGCAAGCTCCCCTTGCGGCGGCTCGACGCCTTCGAGCGCGCCCTGGCCGGGAAACGGCTTCTGCACCCGGATGATCTCCCGCTTGCTCTCGAAATTGAAGTCCACCGCCCAGTAATCCACCCAATCGGTCCAGCTTCGGGTCAGCACTTCCCGCGTGGTGATCCCATGCTCATCCTTGCTCACCTTCACGATCTGGCCCTTCTCGACCACGATCCGGCTGCCCTTGTTCTTGATGGCCGCTTCCGCGTTCGCTATCGAGTCCTGCGAGTAGAACACCGAGAAATCCGTCAACTCCACCGCCACGGCGGGCGATTCGCCCTTCTTGCCATCGCGCACCAGCGGCTTCACCTCGATATAGGACACATCGTGGAACACCACTTGGTTCTTCTCGACGGCCCGCTTGTCGAACACCTCGGCGGGGATGTATTTCGGGGCGATGTCGATCCCCTTGGCCCGCGCCTCATCCAGCACATTCGGAAACAGCCCCATCTCGAACTCGAACCCCAGAATGTCTACCTTCGTGAGGTGCTTCTTGCGGCATTCCAAGATGATCTCCTCGACATACAGCCGCGTCACCGGCAGATTCACCGGCCCCACGGCCACCAGCCGCCCCGCCCGTTTCCCGTGGAAACAGGCGAAATTCTCCACCTTTTCCGCCCGGTAGGCCCGCAGGATCAGGTCGAGAAACGCCGCCTCCTTCTCCTCAAGCTGTTTGCGCTGCTCCGCTTCGCGCAGGTTCGGATTCACGCCGATGTAATGCTGCCGCTCATACTTGCCCAAATTGAGGATCTCGAAAGCCCGGTAGTCCTTGCCCTCCGCCTTGAGCTGCCGTTGCACGCCGATCATCCGCTTGCGGGTGGTGTGGATGGCGAATTTGCCCAGGTCCGTGGCGATCCACTTGCGCCCCAGCTTCTCCGCCACCGCCGCCAACGTGCCCGATCCGCAGAAGAAGTCGGCCACGAGATCGCCTTCGTTGGAGGAAGCCTTGATGATGCGTTCGAGCAGGGCTTCGGGCTTCTGGGTGGGATAATCCAATCGTTCATCCGATGTATTGCCTACCCTCCCTATATCGTCCCATGTAGTTGTCACCGGATTGCCTTTCATATCATCCAAATAGAATTTGAGGCCATCCATTCGAGGTGTTCCGTCTTTTTTAGTTAGGATTCGTCCTTCTGCCCACCATTGCTCTAACTGTTCGAGTGATGCACCCCAAGATCGATTTTCGGGAGGTTTAGTTCCTCTCCATTCAAATTGCCGGTTTGGATTACGTGATGAAAATGTCAGATTCTCTGCTTTATAGAGACGCCCAGATTCGTCCTTCTTGTAACGACCTAACTGTTCGTCACCATAAGGTCGGTATTGCTCGTTAAAGATGGCTGCATTACTCTTCGTACAGTAGTGGATTGTATCGTTTGAGCGAACATATCCTTTCGTTTTCATATTATGTGAACTAGTTCTAACCCAAACAATCTCATTTTGGTAGTTCTGTTGCCCAAATATTTCATCCATCGCGAGTCGGATCAAACTTGTCACCCGCCAATCGCAATGCACATAGATACTCCCATCCTCGGCCAGCAGATCGCGCATCAACACCAGCCGCTCATAGATCATGGCGATGAACGAATCCGCGCCCTTGCCCCAGGTGTCGCGGTAGGCGATCTCTTCGAGGATGTTCGGCTTCTTGGTGAAGGTTTCGACCCCCCTGTTTCCCCCCGCATGCGGGGGGACCGAAGAGGGCTTCGCGCGCGGGCTTCCTGGATCCCAGTTTCCCCCCGCTTGCGGGGGGACGGAAGGGGGGGCGGAAGAGGGGATCTCGATGTCCATCGAGAAGTCCGCGCCCACGTCGAAAGGCGGGTCAATGTAGATGAGCTTGAGGCCGCCCTGATGCTCGATCTCCTCGCGCATGGGGCCGTTCTTGAGGCTCGATAGGATGAGCTTGTTGTCGCCCCAGATGAGCTTATTGGTCCACCCCTTGAGCTGCCGCCCCCGCGCATCGAGCGAGAACAGGTCAAGCTGCATCGTGGCGTCTTCCGGCTTCTCGGCGCGCGGTTCGTCCACCTGCTCGATGACCTGGAAGGGAAGGACAATGGTGCAGACCTCGCTGGTCTTGCCGTTCCAGACCAGCTCGACCTCGCGCTTATCCTCGAACAGCAAGAAGCGGTATTTATCCGGCAAGGGCTTGCCCGCCTCGATGAATCGAAAAATCTCCTGTTTCTCGGTGTCGCTCAGATTCATGTGGAACTCCTTGCCGTATACGAAAAAAATGGCTGCCGCGTCCGCCGCACCATCGAGAGTCTACTACGATACCATGTTTCGCTTGCTCCCCGCACATCCAAAACACGTAAGAATAATGTGGGTCAAATGACGCCACGAAGTCAATAACGGCATTTCCACGTCCGGTATGCCGTGCAGCCGGGGAGGAAACGCCATGGTTCGGTTCCCGATACTGTCGAGATTCGTGTAAAATGGGCCGGACGCTCTCGAAGGAGGATATCCACCACTACCACCGCATTGTCGTGGCCCTGAACGAAACGATACGCCTCATGAGCGAGATCGACGAAGTGATCGGCCAGCACGGCGGCTGGCCCGGCGCGTTTGTGACCACTCCGAAAGGTGAATGATGATAATCTCCGAAGATGATGATGGTGATATTCTCGAAACGGACTATTTTGTGGACGAAGCGGGCGATCCGGCGCTATTCAACAGGAAGGGGCATGTAATTGTCGGCACGGAAGGCTGCTCGAAGTACTTCATGCTGGGCAAGCTGGACATCGAAGATCCCGGCGCGTTGTCGAATGAAATGGAGGCATTGAGGAACGAATTATTGCGGGATCCCTATTTCAAGAATGTGCCTTCCATGCAGCCGGAGGCTCGGAAGACAGCGCGGGCGTTTCATGCAAAAGACGATCTCCCGGAAGTGCGGCATGCTGTATTCAAATTGCTGACAAGCAAAAAAGGGGAAATCCGATTCTACGCGGTAGTTCGAGACAAACGGGAGTTGGTTTCATACGTCCATCAGCGGAATGAGCGCGATGCGAAATATAGATATACGGAGAATGAAGCGTATGACACGCTCGTGAGCGAGTTGTTCCGCAAGTTCCGGTTTTCGGCGGATGTGATGCGGATCCGTTTTGCGCGCCGTGGCGCAAAGGACCGGACGCGCGCCTTGGAGCGCGCCCTGGAGGAGGCTAACAGAGAGTTCCAGCGGAGCTATGGATTTCCAAACGACGTGGAAACAACAATAGCCTGCCTCGATTCAGCAGCCCATTGCGGGCTTCAGGCGGTGGATTACTATCTATGGGCGTTGCAGCGCTTTTACGAACGCGATGAAGAGCGATACATTGACTTGATTTGGCCCCAAGTTGGGGAAGTCCACGACCTAGATTTTATCGAAGAAGGGCGGCGGGGCGTCATCTACCGCAAGGACAATGTTCTAAGTATCGAGTCTAGGACGCCCCCAAAAAAGAAGCGGCGGATATAGGGTTTGTAGTCGGAACCACAAACCACACGGCATGGAGCCGAGTTTCATCCACCGTTGAATGAATTATACCTCGGGAAAATCGCGGCGTCAATGTTTTTCGCGAGGGTAGCCGATTGTCGATTGCAACGGCCCGGCCCTTAACGAAAGGTCGAATCATGAACGAAAAAGAACTCCGAGACAGATTTCCCGACATATTCTCGACACTTCCCGAGGGGGTGCCTGCGTTTGATGTTCTCGCGAGAAAATACACCCAACTCGTGAATCGTTCCGCCCTAAGTGACGAATGGCTTCGCGTCCGTTACGATGCCACCGATCCCGTCAATGTGAGTGCCTATCAGCATCCTATCGGTGAGCGCCGGGAACCCACGGAACTCTGGGCGGCGATTCTGAGTTGTCAACACACTGCACAGCAAAACCTCAATTATCCTACCCTTGAAACAGAAGAGCGCGGCAGGAAAACTCTTTATTACACTATCCCTCGAAACGCCTATATGGCGTTGCTCGAAAGCTGTATACAAGAGATCTGCCGCGAGCAGGGGATTTCAGCCGACTCATTCTTGCCCCATCTCGTAGGAAGCCACAGGCTACTGCAAAAGGCACTAAAAATGGCCAAGCAATCTCAAGATCCTACGGGGGCGGCTCTCGCCTTTCTTTTGAGATTTGATTTCATGTCTGAGAGTGAAAAAAGGGAATCATTTCAACGTCAAGAGCTATTCATTGAATACCAACAGGAACACATTGAATTCCTGTCAAGAATGCACGATGAAACCGTTCAAGAATTTAGGAACGTGCTCAAGAGAGAACGAGCCTACTGCAAGTGGATTTCGCCCAAAGAAGCCAAAGACCTCGTCATTAGGTTGAAAGGACTCAGTAAAAGCGACAAAGAGAACAAGCGTGATGCCTGGAGGTTTATCTGCAATCACTCACGCTTAGAACGCAATCGCCCTGTCCCCCGTATTCGAGTAAGAGGAGCATATGCGACTTGCAAAGTCGAATACCATTCGTTGATGGCCGCCATATTGGCAGACAGCTCTGCAAAGGGTCTAACCTACGACGGCGAGCCTGTTCATGCGTTACTTACAGAGCTAAAGGAACACAATCGGCCGAAGACTCCCCGCGAAAAGTTCTAGAAAAGTTATCGCGCAAAATTACAAAACGCCCGCCAATATTGGCTTTTCTCAAAAAAAAGTTCTCAAAAAGTTCTTCTTTCTATTCCTGGCGCAAAACTCCCTACGTAATCCGAAGGCGCACAACGCGCTCACGAAGAACTATAGGAGTTGGCACGATGACAGACGAACCAAACCGCACGCCCCAATTGGTTGACACGAAGACGGCAGCGAAAATCCTTTGTGTGTCGCCGAATTATCTCCGAAAACGCCGCTTTGAGGGATATTTGCCTGGCCATTTGAATCTACCCTACGTGATCGTTGGCCGTGCCGTTCGCTATCGATTGGACGATTTACGTGCTTTCATCGAATCGAACCACGTGACGCCCACAAACCCGCACGAAACGGCCCCCGCCCGTGGCCGCAGGGGTGAAACACGTGTCGGCAGGAGGGGTGAAGTATGACAGAGAAAAAAGACGCCCCCGGCGAGGACCAGGGGCAAGAGGTAAATTGTTCCGATGTGAACGAATTATACCATAACTCCCCGACCGCTGCAAATCCACCTGAAGATCCTACAGATCTTAAGCAAAACGTGATCTATGGCTTGGCCCTTGGGTGGCGGTTCACACCCCTAAACGGCAAGAGGCCCGTGCGTTCGGAATGGCAGAAGGAAGCGCCCATTGATCCTGTTCATGTTCTCAGGTGCGCAGAGCAAGGCAACATGGGGCTTCGTACCGGTTCCGTCTCTAGCGTGCTCGTGATCGATCTGGATGAGGGCGCGCCTTCCCCTGATGAGTTGGGACTGCCGAGTACGGTGCAGGTGGAAACCGGAGGTGGCGGAACGCATCTGTATTTCCGTATACCGGACGGTGAAACGTTCGGTAATTCCGCTGGACGTATCGCCCCCCATGTGGATACACGCGGCGACGGTGGGCAGGTGGTGTTTCCCGGCAGTATACATCCTGGAACCGGAGCGCTCTACGAATGGGCGGCAGGACATGAACCATGGAACATGCCGATGGCCGAATTGCCCGCCCATATCATCGAGGCCCTAAGCAAATCCAAGCCATCCGAAAACGTGCTGCCGTTCCCCGAGCGGCACAATACCACACGCGAGAGCGCATATGTCGCCAAGGCCATCGCGGGAGAAGCGGAGACGGTTCGGGGCGCGCCAGAGGGACAGCGTAATTCGACTCTCAATACCGCATCATTCAAACTGGCCGGACTTGGCGTTTCCCTCGATGAGATTACGGGCGCGCTATTGCCTGCCGCTATGGCTGCCGGACTACCGGAAGCTGAGGCCCGCAAGACCATCGAAAGTGGCTGGAAAAATGGTAAAGACAAACCGCGCGCCGTGCCGCCGCCGTTACCCATCGACAAAGGTGTGCCTTTCGGATGGGATGTGACGGATATTCAATTCCCTCGCGAGTACATGGAAACCTCGGCAGCGCCGGAATTCCTGCCACCGGCTGAGGCTGTACCGGACGCACCAACCGCCGCGCCTGCTGCCGATATGCCGCCTATTGCATCGGCACGGCCAGCGCCTACGCCTCTCCCCGATGGACTGCTGCCCGTGTTGCCTTTTGATGAGCAATGGCTGCCAGATACACTACGCCCATGGGTGGTGGATATTGCCGCCCAGTGCCAATGTCCCCTCGATTATCCGGCTGCGGCTACACTGGTAGCCTTAAGCGCGGCGGTGGGGAAGCGTTGCGCCATTAGGCCAAAGTATCGCGGCAATTGGCTCGTAGTTGCCAACCTTTGGGGCGCGATAGTCGGAAGGCCCGGTACGATGAAATCCCCCGCGCTCCAGTCTGCCATGGCGCCTCTTCACGCCCTGGAGGATAAAGCCCGCGAAAAATACGCGGCGGAATGCAGGGCGGCGAATGCTGAACTGTCCCTTTCTTCCGTGCGTGCCAAGTTAGCAAAGAACAAGATTGAGAAAGCGTTGAAGAACGGTGATGAAGATGAGGCAAGGCGGCTGGCTATAGAGGGGCAGGCCGAACCAGATATGCCCGTGCGCATGCGCATGGTGGCCAACGATGCGACTGTTGAAAAACTAGGCGAACTCTTGGCAGATAACCCAAATGGTCTGCTCATGTTTCGAGATGAATTGACCGGATTCCTGAAACGCCTTGATGATGAAAATCAGCAATGTGCGCGAGCTTTCTTTCTGGAGGCATGGAGCGGATCAAGCCGGTTCACCTATGACCGTATTGGCCGTGGCACAGTGGAGATCGAAAGCGCGGTGGTCTCGATACTGGGCGGCATTCAACCCGGACCGTTGACAGCATATCTTGCTCGATGTATGAAGGACCAGGAAAATGATGGGCTGATACAGCGCCTCCAGGTGCTCGTGTGGCCGGATGGCCCTACGGGTGCGTGGAAGGATCTTGACGTGTCGCCAAACAAAGCCGCGTATTGTAAGTCCATGGAGGTATTCGAGGCGCTTTCAGAGCTTGACGGCAGCGCGCTAGGCGCGGAAGTGGACCAGAATAGCAACATTCCATATCTGCGTTTTTGCGGTGAAGCACAAGAGGCATTCTCCGCGTGGCACATGGACCTGGAAAACCATGTGCGGCAAACCAACTTGCGACGTAGCGAAGATCCCGATGAAGTGCTGGCCCATCTATCGAAATACCGGAGTCTCTGCCCAAGCATAGCGCTGCTTCTACATCTGGCCGATGGTGAGTTAGGTCCGGTGTCTCTTGAGGCAACCCAGACCGCTATCGAGTGGTGTAAGTACCTCGAAAGCCATGCGCGCCGGATGTATGCGGCTGGACGCGGCGAAGATTGCAGCGGCGCTAAGGCACTCCTAGGCCATCGTGGCGATTTGCCCGAGTGGTGGGAGGCCCGGACGGTATATCGTAAGCAGTGGGGCATGCTAGACAACAAAGACCGCGTGCTGCAAGCCATCGCGGTGCTAGACGGGTTCGGCTGGATTGACGCTAGACCGGTACCCCCCGGTGCCGCCGGTGGCCCTAAGACTACACAATATCGCCTCCGGGAATGAGGCGAATTTTTTAGGATACCCCATGGATACGCACTGACAAAACCGACAAAACCCCTACCGGTGGCAGGCCCACTACCCAGTACAGACTCCAGCGAGATGCGGCGAAAATTTGAGAATGCCCCCGGATAGGGACTGACAAAACCGACAAAACCCCCAATCGGATAGGTTGTGTCAGTTTTGTCAGTGGCCATTAGGGCATATGGTGAAAAAAAAGGGGTATGTCGTGCGCTTTGAAAATGAGAAAGATCCGCGTTTAGCACAATGGCCCCCACGCGCGCGCGCGCCCAAAAGGAAGAACGCTTCAAAGAGTCAAACGTAAAGTACACCTTACGCCTAACTTAAGTAAAGTAAACTTTACATTCATCGAACGATGCGCCTTTGACCTGTGGCCCTTGGCGCTGGGACCCTATGGGCTTTATGCGTGATTCTGAGAATGGACAGAGGGGGTTAACTGGGGGTGGTGGGACGTGCGGGGACCCGGGGGGTCTGGCTAAAACATGGAAACCGACGGGGACCCTAGGGGGTCAAGAAATCACGAACGGGCCGCCGCCGCGTTTGGCGCACGCTACGAACACCTCTTAGGCCATCGCATCATGCGCGAAACGGCCCGGCTTTCAATCTGGGGCATTCTGAGGGCATTCCTGGCGATTTCTCCCTTGGGTTGTATGCCTATGTAGCTTGGTGTTACTTCCGTCGCTGGCTTCATGGGCGTCTCGCATGTGATACGATGCATTCCCGACGCCATAAGGAGGCCGCCGTGTCCGCGATGACCCATAACATCTGAACCCCTCATAGACGTGCGCACGGAAGCCATCCATGTCGACAGCACCCATGCCATTGTCCACTCCGAATCGACCCGCATCCATGAGTCATACGCGGAACTGGCTTCTGATGGGACGATGAGCGTCTTCCAGAGCGGTTCGGATGTGGCCGAATGCCGAAGCATGAGGCTCTACCACGTGCTGCCGTCCGCCCATGTAGAGAGGATGTAGGCCGCTGCATCCCCGAACGCACAACAGACCGTTTCTATGGTATCCTCTACTTGGCGACTGAGGTACGTTTTAGACGTATGGCGGGACGTTTCCTCTCTTTGGGGAATTGCACCGAGCGCCCCGATGCCACTTCAAGGTTGCCATCGGACATCCCGCTGGATGAATAGGAATCTTGCTTCGGCGGTGTAACGGCGGATGCGCTCAGCGTTGCCGTTAGCGGCTCTCCGGGATTTTCCCGTGACCCCGTGGTAAGCAAGGTTCTCGTCTCGATGGCACTCTCATCACATCGCATGATAAGCCGCTTTTACCACTCGACCATGCTGCTCCGGAACAGCTCGAAATGATGCCTACTGGATCCCTGGCGGATCCCCAGACCAAATAGAAGAGAAAAGCCCCAAGAATCCGCTTTCGCTAAACCCTTGAGGCTTCGTACTTTAACTGGCTCCGCGGACAGGACTCGAACCTGTGACCTAGTGGTTAACAGCCACCCGCTCTACCGACTGAGCTACCGCGGAATAAAAAAGAGTGAAAATATATTAGCAAATTTCAGGGCTTAGTTCAAACTCGTGCCGCTTACGTCTTTTGGGATGCCCGCGCCGCTTGATTTCTGCCTTTGTTACGCAGGCTTCCCAGGCAATTCTGCAACGAATGCGTCACTTCTTGCATAATCGATCATTGAATCCAACAGACAGGCCCCTTCCGGTGTATCGGACAGCAGGTCAACACCTTGGGTGATTAATAGTCTCTGCCCATCTGTGTTCTTTTTTTGGTAAATGTAGGTAAAGTATTGCTTCTGCCCTTCGCCTACGGCGAAATATTGATATTTGCCGGACTCCGGTGCGACAGGCAGTGGAAGCCCCCGTTTGATGAGGCGGAACCATAAGGGAGACATTTTCCCGTCGTGTGGAAAATCGCCGAATACCGGATGATTAGCAAACGCTGTTCCGATTTGGTCTCCTAGAATCCACCAACCGAGCTTGATGTTTGGCTCGCCTTCAGCCGGGCCTATCATGATGCCGCGCTTCCCTTGCTGGCTGGCTTTAATGAGGTCGGGATGGTCCAAGGAACCAATAACGAGTTGTGCGGTTTCCGCCTCCGGCGTTCCAGCTTTTGCAATGCCGGGATATCGTTTTGCGAGCGCTTCAAAGATATCTTCGGTTACAGCGATGCCTTTGCCTGGTTTCTCGGCGCGTTTTGGGAAAAACCAGAAGTTCCAGGAATTGGAGATATCGGTTCCATCGAGCGCCACTTCGAAGATGGCGCTTGTGGGCTTGCTGATCTCGGGAACCACGAAGTCGCAGACGCCAATCTCTTTCACGTCTCCGGGCGCCGCGTCAAATGGCGATAGCGTTCCCGTGGCGAGGGTCTCTTTGGGCGTCTTGAGCGTCCAAGATAACTTGGCCTGGCTCAATGGTTTGGCGTTAAAATGCGATATCCACAAGGTGGCTTTGCCGGATTCACCGGAAACGGCGATGGAGGCGGCTGGTTCAATCTTCGCGAGAATCGCGGTAGACCCGTTGAACCGGCTGAACTGTTCGGGTGTCAGCCCGCCTTGCTTTACTTCCCAGAAGGCATTTAAGTATCCTTGGCCCACGTAGGTGTTTTCTTGAGGCACCATCACGTCTACGATGGTCCAGTACGAGTATCCGTCGCACGCGGGCTCCAGCCGCGCAAACTCGAGTCCCTGTTTCTGATAATAGCCTTGCAGGGCATGAGCGGAATCAAGACAGGCGTCTCCCCAGGCCCGGTCGATTCCCGCCGCGGCAAGAGACGCCTCATAATCCACAAGGCTTCGTGGCGAAGGAATCGCGCCGGTGAACTTCGGTTCGAGGCGCGGATCCAATTTCACGCCAAGGTTCAAGTATTCGTGGGTGATAAAGGGGACATCCAACGCGTCAAACGCTCCCGGTTTCCAAGGCAGAATGGAAGTATCGAGCCCGTAGCCGTTAGGCGTGAAGAAGTCCGCGTTCTCCTTCGTATTGCAGCCGCCATCTTGGTGTTGCATGATCCTGTCGGGATCCGTCCGCTTCGCCCATTGATAGATCTCGCGGTCCATGGGACTGCCGAGATGCCCTTCATTTCCCGTGGAATAGGTGACGAAGGAAGTATAGCGGCGGTAGTGCCTGTACAGCTCCTCGATGTCGCGGAAGGGATCAAACTCGAAGCCTTCTGGAGTAATGTCATGATAATAAGGAAGCTCCGTTTGAATCATTATGCCCGCTTCATCCGCCGCCTCGTAATATTCCGGAATCTCGCAATGGGTGTGCAGCCGGACATAGTTGAAACCGGCTTTGCGGGCGATCTTCATATGCTTAAGATGTTCTTCCTTGTCTGGCGGCGAAATGAACGTAATCGGGTAGATATAGTCATCGCCGAATCCACGTAGAAAATAGGGAGAGCCATTCAGGAAGAATTGGTTGCCGCGCACTTCCAGTTTGCGAACGCCAAACCGTTCGTTCCAGCCATGAAGCGGCGTTTCGCCGGAGAAGAAGGTCACCTCCGCTATATATAGGTTCGGCGTTTCCGGGGTCCAGAGCTGAAACACGCTGAGCGGAACTTCGCAGGCCACATCGGCATTGCCGTTCTCGTCAAGCGCCACTGGCTCGCGATACGTCCCGGCGGGCTGGCCGTCAAGCGTGTGAATGGCGATGCCTATGGCGGGATTCTGTGGAGCGCCGCAGCCTTCATTACGAATACTGACATTTACCAGCGCCGTTTTTTTGTCGAGATCACTGCGCACCCAGACATCATCCAGCCGTGTCGCGGGTGTGGCCTCGAGCTCGATGTCCCGATATAGCCCTCCGAAACGATGGGTGCCATTCATGCAGCCTTTCCGGCTAGGGGTGTCATTGCGGACCGTGGCGACTAGTTCAGCGGTTTCTCCCGGTTTGACCAGGTCGGTAATGTCGTATTTATACGAGCCGCAATAGGTATTAATATGCCCCACCCGTTGCTGATTCACCCAGAACCAGCCTTCTGTCCGCACCCCGCCCACCTTGAGCCAAATGCGTTTGCCGGACCAATCGGCGGGAATATCCACGGAACGGCGGTAGCGCGCCGTTCCCATATAGATATGGTTCATCGGCCTGGGATTGCAGTCAAACGGCAATCCCCAGTCCTTGCTCATGCCCGGCTCGCCGACGCCTTGCGCCTCCCAACAACTGGGCACTTCGATCTTGCGGACGCCTGTCCAATCCGGCTCATTCCAGCCCGGCCCTTTGCCCATGCGGTGCCGGCCCATGAGCCGTGGATCCGTCACAAAATCCCATTCGCCTCGCAACGAGATGATCTCCTGGAGCGGTGAAACTGTCACCGAATGGACCACCGCAGGCGAGGCTGGCCGCGTTCCCCAGTGCTCTATGTTTTCCGCATACAGAGGCGCGCTGGCGGCAACAAGAAAAACGACAAGAAAAAGGCAGGCCAAGAACTGGTTCATCGAAAATCTCCTTGTGGTATTACCATCCACCCGGCTTCCTATATAGAAACCTGCTCCCGCGAAGAGAACAGTATAACCGCTCTTCCCGATAGTACCATTGGGCTTTCGAACACGCAAGCTCACAAACACACATATTTGCTAATCAAATACCAAAAACTACCTCACCTCTTTTGCTACGTGTTTTTTGTGTTCTTGGCGAAAATACGGCCCTAACAAACTGATATACATTAGTTTACCCAGAGAATTTCCGTAGGAAAATGCAATGCTGGCTGTTATTCATACGAAAGTGTAAATAACGGGCTACAGATGTTTTGGGCTCTGGTATGCTCAAGATTCATCACCAAGATTGAAGGATACATCCCTGTCAATTTCGAGGCCAGCTACCTCGCAAACACCTTCCAGGGTTTTCTCTTTCTTCTCATTGCTCAGATTCGTATCTACATACCAGTCACATTCCAATTGAGCTACCTTACTTTTTGCCCACAAAGGTTGTCTTCCTGGGTGGACGCGTTTCCAGTCCTGCGCAATATAGTTGCGCTTCTGTCCTTTTCCATGCGGAATATCGAGAAAGCGCTGGGGAAATCTTTTGTCGGTGCGGACAATCATATTCAAGATACCAATGAGTACATCGATGGCAGAGCGGCATGGAATTCTTTTGCCTTGAAACACAAAACCAATGCCTCCATATGAAGAAGTTGTCTGAGCTTGTAGCGGTGAGGCAGCTCCTTGATTACTCGCTGAATAAGACAAAGGCCTTGTTAGCAAGCCCTTATAGACTCCATTGGGTATAGGTAGAGCATGGTATTCACCACCGAGATGAACAAAATAACCCCGTAAAAGCCGATATCCATATACCTGGAGAAACAAGAGACAATTGTGCTGAATTTCGCTCACACATCCCCTGTTTACATTTCCTTATGCTGCATGGAAATCCTGAATCTCCTTAAAATATTGACATCCCCGCATTTATAAGGTAAGATTGCCCTATCAGTGACGCGGGGTGGAGCAGTCTGGTAGCTCGTTGGGCTCATAACCCAAAGGTCGCAGGTTCGAATCCTGTCCCCGCTACCAAATAATCCATTGAGCCTCAAGGACTTACATGATATAGTCCTTGAGGCTTTTTATTTGGTCCGGTTCTGCGGATCACCTACGGATCAAACCGAAAAGGATTCTCTTGCACCCGGAATCTTACTCGCCAGCGCGTGAAGTTGAGGCGGTTTTCGTGGTGCGTGTTTTCGTGGTGGCACGGAAGGTTGCAGTGCAGACCGAGGCGCACCATGACTTACACCTTGTCGTGGACAATTATGCAGCCCATAAACACCCTAAAGTTAAGGCATGGCTTAAGCGCCACCCGCGTTTCCATATCCATTTCACGCCCACTAGTTCTTCATGGCTAAACTTGGTCGAGCATTGGTTCCGCGAACTGACCAACAAACGCATTCGGCGGAGTGTGTTCCGCAACCTCGACGAGCTCGTGAACGCCATAACCAATTTTATCGACGCCCATAACGAAGACCCGCAACGCTTCATCTGGACCGCTCCGGTACAGCGCATCCTCGACAAAATCGAACAAGCACGAAAAAACCTCGATAAGATACAATCAGCATGAGTCAATACACTAGAGCGGTTCAAATAATCCTGTAGCCCACTGGCCTATTACATCTCACATTAAAGATTTTCGGCGTCAAGCCGCTTGCGCTGGGCCTTGTGTGTTACGGAGAACAGGGTGAAGAAGAGGATGAGGAACGAAATCAAAAGAGGTTTGCTCATTTCATACAAAATGCTTTCAGATTATTCATTCCTTCTTTCCAAGACCATAGATCTTTTTAGTGTTTTCTCCTATAATCGAATTGGGAAAGGTGGTGGGAGAGTAATTCTGGCTTTTCTCGCATGGGGAACCGATGTCGGTCTCCCAACATCCGTTGAAGGATCCTTGTATATGCATGCGCTGTTGAAATGCTCCGAAGGTGACGGTAATGTAGTTCTTAAAGAGGTGCCTGACCCCACTCCGGCAACCGGCGAAGCAGTCATACGCGTTCAACGCGCCGCGCTTTGTGGTACGGATATCCACATCTTCCATGATCGTTTCAAGACGTCTCCTCCTCTTATTCTCGGCCACGAGTTTTCCGGTGTCGTTGAGGCCATCGGCCCGGGAGTAAAAAATGTTAAGCTGGGCGACCGCGTCGTTTCTGAAAATAATCCGTATGCGTGCGGGACATGCCGCCTTTGCACGTTGGGGTATCCCAATCTGTGTCCCGCCAAGAGAGCCATGGGAATCTTATCGGACGGCTGTTTCGCGGACTATGTCCGATTGCCCGCGCATCTGCTCCATCTTGTCCCTCAAGGTGTTTCTCCTGATGAAGCTTCTTTGAGCGAACCTCTTGCCGTAGCAACACATGCCGTGTGGGGACGAACAGGAATTTCTCATGGGGATACGGTTGTCGTATTTGGCCCCGGAGCGATCGGTTTGCTGGCCGCACAGGTAGCACGGGCGGAAGGGGCTGGTAAAGTGTTCGTCGTAGGGACCAAGTCGGATGCCATACGTTTTGAGTGCGCGGAGCAACTCGGCTTTGAAACGCTCCGTGCCGAGGAAGCAAATATATCCGAGACGGTCATGGCCTTCACCTCGGGCGTCGGGGCAGACGTCGTTGTGGAAGCGTCGGGAAGTCCTCATGCGGTACGCGAAGGAATTCGCCTGCTGCGCAAAAATGGACGGATGGCCGTCTCTGGCATCACGGGGCGGCCGGAGATCGCCGTGGACTGGAACGGGATGGTCACGAAAGCCATATCCCTTCATTTCTCCTACAGTTCACGGCCGGAAGATTGGGAGAAAGCCATGGAATATCTGAAGACGGGAGCGGTCCAAACGCTTCCACTCATTACGCACCGCCTTCCTTTATCCGAATGGCGGAAGGCTTTTTCGTTGCTTGAGGAATTACAGGCGATACGGGTCGTCTTCACCATTGACAAGGAAAGCACGTAATAAAATTACAGCCACAAAGGGAACACCCATGCTGACGCGCACCAGAATCGACGGTTTCGAGGTGATCCAATTGGCCAATGAGGATGTCGCGATATCGATCATCCCAGACCTTGGAGCGAAAATCTGTGGCCTGCTCAATCGCAAAACGGGGCGGGAATGGATGTGGGCGCCCCCTACGGGACCGGCGTATTTCCAAAACACCCCGGGGGACCCTTTTCCGGAAAGCACCAAGGTCGGCGCGGACGAATGCTTCCCGTCCGTTGCCGAATGTACGTGGAGAGACGTGAAGCTCGAGGATCACGGTGGAGCCTGGTCTCGCGCATGGACGCTTGATGAATCTTGCTTGAAAGATGAAGTAGTGGTAACGCGCTTGCGACTGCCTAGTCCATCACTAGAAATTGAACGCGCGGTTTCCCTTGGCAACACGGGAGAGATACACCTCGCCTACGCCTTGGCCAATACAGGCAATACGGACCAGGAGTATCTGTGGGCGCTGCATCCCATGATGGCTATCGAGGAGGAGGATCGTCTTATCCTGCCGGAAGAATGCACCCAAGGACGGTTGGACGCAACCGTGATCAACTGTGGACTGGGAGCATTGGGCACAATCATCGAGTGGCCTGAACCCACATCGGGTATGCATCTTGATCAGTTGGATTTCGGATGCGAAAACGCAGCCGTGAAGTTTTTTACGAATCCCCTGCAACTAGGCGTTGCCGCTCTACGAAACAACCGGACGGGCGACTACATTGCTTTTTCCTGCGACGTCCGGGAGTTGAACACCTTCGGCGTATGGATTAACCGCGGCGGCTGGGGCGGCTACCATCACGTCGCCATCGAACCCACCAACGGAGCGCCTGACGCCCTTGATATCGCGGTAAAGGAATGGAAACGATACTCCGTGCTGGCTCCCCAGAAGACTGCGGAATGGCGTGTCGATATCCATGTGGGAAGGGACAGCGTTACGGAAGGGGAAGCCTTTTTAAGGCAGTTTGCCCGCCAAAAACGAAAGGAGTGAACCATGCGATTGAAAGACAAGGTGGCCGTTGTAACGGGCACGGGCGCGGGAATTGGAAAAGTTATTGCCGAGGTCTTTGCTCGAGAAGGAGCACGAGTCGTCGCTTCCAGCCGGCGCAGTGAAAACGGCCAGCCGGTTGTTGACGGTATTGTTAAGGAAGGCGGGGACGCCTTCTTTGTGAAATGCGATGTCTCCAAAGAAGAGGATGTCACGGCCATGTTCAAGGCGGCATTGGCCAAGTATGGACGCATCGATATTCTCGTGAATAATGCGGGCGTGAACTTCGTCTCGCCTTTCGAGCAAGTCGAACCGGTCGATTGGGACCGTGTGATTAACACCGACCTTCGAGGAACGTATCTCTGTTCGAGGGCGGCCATTCTCGAAATGCTGAAAACCGGCGGCGGTTCCATCGTCAATATCGCTACGGTTCATACCTATGCATGCCTGCCCGGCGCGGCCCCTTACGACGCGGCCAAATGGGGAGTCATCGGTCTGACCAAGTCACTCGCCGTGGAATTCGCCTCGCGAAACATCCGCGTCAATGCGCTCAGCCCAGGATTGATCAATACCCAGATATGGGAAGACATTCAAGCGGCGGCCCCAAGCAAAGAAGAATGCCTGGCTTACTGGAGAACCCAGATCCCTATGGGCCGTGTAGGCACATGCGAGGAACAGGCGTATGCGGCGGTGTTTTTGGCCAGCGATGAAGCAGCCTACATCACCGGCTCCAACCTGTATGCAGACGGCGGGATGACCAGCCAGTTAATAAGCAAGGAACCCTATGCATCTAGAGCGCTCGAGGGCACGGAACGCTAAGCACCGCAGGCAACTCTCAGCGCGAGAAACAAAAGGAAAGAGGGTAGCATGGATACCGTCACCAAGGATACCGTATTGGGAATAGTGTTCGTGTTGCTGGCCGGCATCGGCACGGGAACAATGGCGTGGCCGTTGAAGGCCGCGCGAAAGTATAAGTTTGAGCATTTGTGGCCGCTGGGCATGTTTGTTGGGATCTTTGTCGTTCCCTGGGTCATCGTGTTGACAAGCGTCCACGACCCATTTGCCGCCTATGCCGAGGTCGACTCGGCGGTCCTGATAAAGGCCAACATTTTCACCATCGCCTGGGGAGTCGCCAATGTTCTGTTTGGCATCTGCATTGTCCGCATCGGCGCGGCGCTGGCCGGGGCCATCCTGGCAAGTGTCGGCGTATCCATTGGCGTTGTCGTCCCCATTGTGTTCAAGGCGTCTGGTATCTTTCAGAACGCGCCTGCTATCGGTTCAATGGCCGGTATCGCCGTCCTTTCCGGCGTCATCACCATGGTCATCGGCGTCTTGGTGAGCGCCTACGCTGGCTTCGGCCGGGACAAGGTACTGGGAAAAACGACGGAGGCCTCGGGTAACTTCCGTCAAGGCCTGATCCTGATCGTACTCGCTGGGATTTTGTCGTGCGGGATCAGTTTTTCCTTCGCCTATGCCCAGGGTCCTATCGTCGATGCCATGCTCGAGCACGGCGCAGGCGATATTGCGGCAAACATGGCTGTATGGGCGATCGCGTTCATCGGCGGCACATTGGTCAATATCATTTATCCCGCCTATCTGATGACCAAGGACAAATCATGGGGAGTGCTGACGACAAGTGGAAGAGACTTCCTGCTTGCGATAGCCTTTGGCATTCAGTTCATCGCAGCGATGCTCTTTCTGGGGCGTGGCATGCTCTACCTGGGTGCGCTTGGGGCATCGGTCGGTTTTGGCATCATGCAGGGCATGCAGATCTTGGGCAGCGTAGCGGTCGGCCTTTTCTTCGGTGAGTGGAAAGGCGTACATGGACGTCCTATTTACCAACTCTACACGGCAATCGTCATCATGATCGTCGCCATCCTCATTATGGCGTACGGAAACACGCTTGTTGGTGTGTAGAGAACTGAGGCAAAAGAGTTATCGATTTTTGGAGAAAAGAATTGGACTGGCCACAAATCAAATCCATCATGGCGGAAGGACTATCCAAGGTTGTCACATCCGGTCAACGCATCTTATTAATCGTTCCGGATATGACGCGGACGGCGCCGGTATCCGACTTAGTCCGGCTGGCCCTTCCCATCCTTCGTGATCTAGGTGTGCAAGTAGATATCATGGTTGCCTTGGGAACACATCCGCCGCTCCCGCAGGAAACCCTCCGCCATCATGTTGGTTTGGGGGATGAGCCTTGGCGCACGTCTTTCAACGATGTGAAGTTAATGAATCATGCGTGGGACGATCCCTCTCAGCTTCAAGAAGTCGCGACACTACCTGATGACCGCATTCGGGAATTGAGCAACGGCCTGATGTCCGAGAATGTCGTGATCACGCTCAACAAGACCGCACTGAAATACGACCAGTTACTTATTTTGGGGCCGGTATTTCCACACGAAATCGCGGGCTTCAGCGGCGGCAGCAAATATCTGTTTCCGGGCATATCAGGTCCCGAGATTATCGATTTTTTCCACTGGCTCGGTGCTGTAATCACGAACCTGAAACTCATCGGGATCATCGACAATCCTGTTCGCCGGGTCTTGGATGAAGCCGCAGCACAGGTTCCAATTCCTACATCCGCGATATCCTTTGTGGTTCACGATGGAGAAGTCGTCCATATGACGATCGGCCCGCTGCAGGAATCGTGGCGCTCAGCAGCTAAGCATTCCCTCCAATGCCATGTCGTCTATAAACCCCGGAAATATCAGCGCGTACTCGCCTGTGCACCGGCCATGTATGAAGACCTGTGGACCGGGGGCAAATGTATGTACAAAGCGGAACCCGTGATCGAAGATAACGGCGAGCTTATCATCTACGCCCCTCACATCTTTTCACCTTCTCTAGTGCATGAATCCGTCCTCCGGCGCATTGGCTATCACGTTCGGGACTATTATCTAAAACGCCTTGAGCTTTTCGCCGACATTCCGCGAGCCGTGATGGCAGTTTCGACCTATATCAAAGGAACAGGCACCTATATCGATGGGATCGAAAAGCCAAGAATTCAGGTGTCCGTGGCCTCGCAAATTCCCCGGGAGCTGATCGAAACACTCGGACTCGGCTATATTGATCCGGACACGATTAATGTTGAGGACTGGAGAAATCGCGAAGAGGAAGGCCTGTTGCTGATTGAACGGGCAGGAGAGACATTGTATCTACCGGCGCAATCCGACACACCGGCGTAACGTCGATTATACTTCAAGAAGACCCCGGCAAAGGCGAACAGCGGCAAGAGCCAGTCCCATCAATTAGGAACTGCTTCCTCTGGAAATCCATGATACTGATATGGGCTTGATCGATTCCCAATAATCCATTTTGAGATCTGAGCATCGAAATGATAATGGAGGTCACGGACATGAGTGTGTTGCGAGAAGAGTCTGGGCAAAACAGCGGAAAATCCGATAAGGGTAATTACATTGATGGCCATTGGTGTTCCGCCTCGAACGGCAATACCTTTGAGCACCATAATCCGGCCGACATCAACGATGTCACCGGACATTTCCCCGACAGCCCCGCGGAAGACGCTTTGGCCGCGATAACATCAGCCCAGAAGGCTTTTCCCGCGTGGCGCGGACTCACCGCTCAGAAACGGGCGGACTTCTTGCAGAAAGCCCTTGCCGTTATCGACAGCCGGCGAGAGCCTTTCGCCGAAACCATCACCCGCGAGAACGGTAAGACCCTCGCGGAATCTCATGCGGAAATCGAATCCGCTATCCGCGAAATGGAATACCAAATCGCCGAAGGATTACGGGCTCAAGGAGAGGTCGCCCGTAGCGCCACACCAGGTGTGCTTGCGTATAGCATGCGCGTTCCCTTGGGAGTGATAGGGGTAATCACGCCCTGGAATTTTCCCTTCAACGTCATCATACGCAAGTGTACTCCCGCGCTGATATCTGGGAACACATGCGTGATCAAACCGGCAAGCCTAACGCCGCGCACGGGCATGGCTGCCATGGAGGCTTTCGCCGAAGCAGGCTTGCCCCCTGGCGTTGTCAATCTAGTGATAGGCTCAGGCCGCAATGTTGGAGATGCTTTGGTGTGCGATGAGCGTGTGAAGGCGATCACGTTCACGGGCAGCACAGAGGTCGGCCGGGGAATCCATGAGCGCGCCGCGAAAACTCTCACTCGTACGCAGCTCGAGATGGGTGGAAAGAACCCTCTCGTGGTGTTAGAAGACGCCGATTTGGATGCGGCAGCCGATGCCGCCGTCCTGGCGGCCTATGCCTGCGCCGGGCAATGGTGCACGTCCACCAGCCGGGTGATTGTGGTGAAAGAAATCGCGGAATCCTTCATAAACATGCTGTGCGAACGGGTCACGCGCCTCCAGGTAGGCAACGGCATGGATCCCAATACGACTATAGGACCCGTATGTGGCGCAAAACAATTCGAAGGAATACTAGCACATATCGACACGGCCGTGAAACAGGGAGCTAAGTTGCTTTGTGGTGGTCATCGCATCACGGCTCCCCCCTTGGACCGTGGCTACTTTATCGAGCCGACAATATTCTCCGAAGTGACGCCCGAAATGGATTTAGGGAAAGAGGAGGTCTTCGGACCGGTGCTCGCGGTCATGACGGTAGAGGATTTTGAGGATGCTATCAAGGTGGCCAATGGTGTTCGGTTTGGATTGGCGTCGTCACTCTATACGACAGATTTGAAACGGGCGCTGCGTTTCGTCGAAGAAACGGATGTGGGACTTACACACGTCAACATGCCGACGGCCAAGAAAGAGCCCATGCTTTCTTTCGGGGGAGTGAAGGAGTCTGGTTTCGGTATTCCCGAGGCCGGGTCTACGGGGATTGAATTCTGCACCGAACACAAAATCGCCTACGTGCGCTATTCCTGAGAATGACGATGACCGCGATTGGACCGGTGAAACAGTAGATGACCGAAACGCCGGGAATCGAGATACCGGGTCACGACAAACAGCCGATATTGCCGTCTTCCTGATAGTGAAGACACCTGAGGAGTGCTATGAAGAACAAAACACTGGCTCCTGACACCAATATATACCTCTGGACATCCGAACCGGAGGACTTGGCCGCCATGCCCGCAAACCTTGCCGCGCGGATATACTTTGACCTCTGCCTCATCAACTACTTTGAACACGCGGCGCTCCGATTGAAAAATGCGGGCGCTATCTGGGGCCCGGTCCATACGAGCGTGGGGCAAGAAGCCACGGCGGGCGCCGTTATTCACGCCTTACATACAGCGGATAAGGTAACAGGGACACATCGATCCCATCATCATTTCCTGGCCAAGGCGATGCAGTATGTTCTCCCGTCCGATTGGCAACCCCACACCGATACGTTACCGGAAGAAGGTTTCATCGCCCTACGCCGGACCTTGGCGGAAATCATGGGACTGGCCCCGGGCTTCTGCGGCGGACGAGGCGGCTCGATGCATCTACGTTGGGTCGAGGCGGGTTTCCTCGGCAGCAATGCGATTGTGGGCGGCGGCATTCCTCTGTCGACCGGCGCGGCCTTTGCCGAGAAACAACGCAAAACAGGAAATATCGTTGTGTGCTATTTCGGCGATGGAGCCGTTAACCAGGGAGCCTTTCATGAAGCCTGCAACTTCGCAGGACTCTGGGAGCTGCCGGTGCTCTTTTTTCTCGAGAACAACTTCTACGCAGTGGGCACCCATGCCGAAGCGGCCTGTGCAGCCAATCCTATTGCATTGCGCGCCACGGCCTATAACATGGATGCCCATATTGTGGATGGCAGCGATCCCGTCGCACTGTACGAAGTCACCAAACAAGCGGTTGGCCAAATACGCAGCACCAACCGCCCCGTCTTTATCGAGGCCCGGTGTTATCGGACCTATCACCACGCCGGGGATCAGCCTGGAAGCGCATTCAAATACCGCGATAAAGAGGAAGAGGCTTGGTGGAGGGAGCGAGAATCTGTTACGCAGTTCCCTCGACAGCTCAAGAAGACGGGGCTTCTCGATGAGAAAGCCCTGAAGACTATTCAGAATCGCGCCCAAGAGGCGGTGCAAGCCGCCGTCGACTTTTGTGTTGAAGACGGCCCCAACCCAAAGGTCCGGTCTGAGCTGTGGCCAAAACCGCAATCAGTCGCCGTGGGTCTCCGCAGCAACGGCGGCGAATGGGATTCCATACGTTTTCAAGAGCGGGAGGATTTTCATGCATGGCGCGAGTTGCGCTATTCAGATGCGATTGCCGCAGCCACGGGAAGATGGCTAGAACGCGACCCGATGGTCTTCACCCTGGGTGAAGAAGTGGCCAATTTCGGCGGGGGGGCCTACGGGGCCACGAAGAACCTGCCAGCGCGTTTCCCGGAGCGCGTTCTGAATACTCCTATTTCAGAAGCCGGCTTCGTCGGCATTGCCTTGGGTGCGGCCATGTCGGAAATGCGGCCCGTGGTCGAAGTGATGTTTCCGGATTTTAGCTTGGTCGCCGCCGATCAATTATTCAATCAAATCGGAAAGGCGCGCCACATGTACGGCGACACGACTCAACTACCCCTTGTAGCCCGTATTCGCATCGCCACGGGATGCGGATATGGAGGCCAGCATTCCATGGACCCCGTTGGACTTTACGCCCTTTTCCCAGGCTGGCGCATGGTTGCCCCATCAACGGCTTTTGACTACATTGGACTGTTTAACAGCGCTATGCAAAGCCTAGATCCGGTGGTCATCCTCGAGCATCACTCGCTCTATGGAGAGACTTTCCCGGTTCCGGAAGACAATCTCGACTATATGGTGCGTTTTGGCAAAGCGCGTATCCTGGCCGAAGGTGAGGATGTCACCATCGCCACATACGGATGCATGACCGGCCGTTGTGAACGGCTTCTATCACGTTGGCGTGACATGGGAATCTATCCCGATCTCATTGATTTGCGGACGCTGGATCTCCCGTCAATCGATTACGATACTTTAGGGAATTCATTGCGTAAGACCGGACAATGCGTAATCGTCGAACAAGCCGCATCTAGCCAGTCGATAGGTAAACAAATCGCTGCTACACTGCAAGAGCGTTTTTTCGATGAGTTAGACGGCCCTATCGCATGCCTGGCCTCGCTCGACGTCCCTCCATCTGTATCGCGCGTTCTGGAAGAGGCCGCCCTTTTGGACGATGACGCCATCGTCGAGACGGCCGCCCTTGTCGCTCACGGGAAATGGCGATAATCCGATCATCGATAATAGGAACGGGCCTGAACGGATTTATCCGCCGAATTCATAGGCGGGAATACCGCGAAGGCCCGGCTTGGCTCGGAAAAGGCCGCCAGCTTGAGGTTGGGCCTGCAACTCCTCGTCGTTCAGGCCAATACGCGCCGTGGTCACATATAATTCATCTAGATTGGCGCCTCCAAAAGCGCATGATGTGACTCTCGATGCCGGTATGTTAATCACCTCAAGCAACTCACCGTTTGCCGGATTCCAGCGGGCCACGGCGCTGCCTTCCCAAAGAGCAACCCAGATCATGCCCTCCGCATCCAAGGTCATACCATCCGGAAGCCCCATTTCTTCGGGCACGGAAACCACCGGCCGACGCTTTGAAATGCCACCCGTGTCCATGTCGTAATAAAAAGCATCGACTCTCCGCGTAGGGCTGTCAATGTAGTACATGGTCTTGTGATCCAAAGACCAAGCGATGCCATTTGAGATGCTGATCTTGTCCAGCATCTTATGGACGGAATAATCCGCATCCATGCGATACAGCGCACTCATGTCGGATTTATCCTCCATGGAAATCGTCCCGGCCCAAAAACGCCCGGCCGGATCGCACTTGCCGTCGTTGAATCTGTTCCCGGGGATATCCTGTTCTGGATCAGAGATAAGCTTCATTTCTTCGGTTTCGAGGTCAAGATGAGCGAAACCATGATGCAGAGCCAGCATAAGGCCTCCTGATTTACAAGGCACGACTGTTCCGGCCTGCTGCTCCACCGGAATCACACGATCATGATGCTCAACAGGGTCATAGATGTGAACCTCGCCATTTATTATATCCACCCAATAGAGCACTTTCTTCTGCGAGTCCCAGATCGCTCCTTCACCCAAGGCAGCTCTTCCATCGATCAGCAATTCTATGGAATCAGACATGACAATCCCTTCTGTTCCGATGTTCCGGTTTGCACCAACTCTTCTATCTCACCATATCGTTCGTCCAAGATCAACAATATCAAGCGGAACTTGGCGTAAAGGCTCGTATAACAAAAGCCACAACTGAGGGCCGTCTTCATTTGTGCGCTGTTCCACAAACGATTTCGCCGCCGGGCACGGGCAAGACCCACGAACTCGGGCATATTGTGACGGAGTTGCTCAATCACGGCCACCGGATGCTGTCCACGGCCACGACCACCGCCAAGCCAATCACGCGCAGGGCTTTCGCCAGTCCCGTGTGGACTACCGGCGCACCGCAAGATCCTGCTCCACTTGTTTCCAAGGTGAATGCCTGCATAAGATAGCTACGCAAATAGTAAATTCTCCGGTGTTGGGGGAACTCCTATCAAATCTGATGGATATCTCCGAATCGCCGGGGAAGAATACGACAATAAAACCAATGTACTATCACTGCGTCATCCCCGCGAAAGGGCCTGTCGATTTAATGTATTAGACGTGTAGTGCTTAGAAGAATCCGGCTTCGAGGAATGCCCCAGATTGTGCGATCGCAGCGCCGTTGAGGTATTTCGATGGCCCAAAACTGGCGCTGAATCTGGTTTCTGGGGCTTAATCGACAGGCCCTTTCGCGGGGATGACGATTGGGTTGAATTTAGCGCGACAAATAACGAATTCACGATTCCTTGAAAACACTCAATCAGAGAATGAGCAGGAACGCGAATTCGGTATAAAATAGATGGTTTTCTGATGGACGAGCAAAGGCTTGCCCCTCCTTATCCGGCGATTCGGGTATATCAGCATCTATGGTCCAGTACTGTTCGGACGGTGCGCAATAGCATCATGGACGAATAGGGCTTCTGGATCAACTGTAGCCCTTCATGCAAAACAAAGTTGGTGTGTATTGCGTTTGCACTATAGCCGCTGGAGAAAAGAACAGGCAAGCCCGCGCGGATGCCCTGAATGCGTTCGTACGCTTCGCGTCCTCCCATTTTGGGCATGACCACATCGAGAATCAACAGGTTGATCTCGGCGGAATGCTGCCTGAAAAGAACCACGGCCTCTTCGCCATTGCTCGCCGTATATATACGGTAACCAGCATGCTCGAGAATTCTCGCGCCCAATACGCGGACAGACTCATCGTCCTCAGCCAGCAGGATGGTCTCATTGCCCCCAGCCACGGGGCCTTCGAGCATCTGGCCTATCATCTCCGCTTTTTGTTCACAGATCGGCAGATAGATCTTGAATGTGGTGCCCTTTCCTACTTCGCTGTATGGGTTGATCATGCCATCGTGTTGTTTCACGATTCCATAAACTGTCGCCAATCCCAAGCCAGTTCCCTTGCCTTCTTGCTTGGTGGTGAAGAAAGGTTCAAAAATATGCTTCAGCGTTTCTTTGTCCATGCCGCAGCCCGTATCCGTAATGCTAAGCATGACATAACGCCCGGGCTTCGCCCAAATATGGCTTGCACAGTAATCGGAATCAATCCGCACATTCTGCGTTTCGATGTTCAACGCGCCGCCTTGCGGCATGGCGTCACGGGCGTTGACACATAAATTAATCAAAAGCTGTTCGAGCATCCCGGCATCCGCATGGACCGCACCCAGGCGGTTCCCCGGAAGCCATTCCATTTCAATGTGCTCCCCGATAACCCTCCGAATCATCTTCAATAAGTTTTCAACGAGGGCATTCATATCGAGGACTCTCGGCTGCGCCACCTGCCGCCGGCTGAATGCAAGAAGCTGCCGCGTCAGCGCCGCCGCCCGCTCAATTCCTTTATCAATCTCGGCGACCTCCTCACACATTTCGCCCTTTTCATGGGCTGAGTCAATCATCATCTGGGTATAGCCCATCATCGCCTGCAAGATGTTGTTGAGATCATGGGCCACGCCTCCCGCCAATTGCCCCACAGCTTCCATCTTCTGCGACTGGGTCAACTGGGACTGCAAGCTCTCACGCTCTTCCTCCACCCGCTTGCGCTCGGTGATGTCCTGGACGGTGGCAAAAATCTCCGGCTTTCTCCCCGGCCTATGCCTGATCGTGCCCACGGTGCGAACAAAGAGCATCTCACCGTCTTTTCGAATGATCCGGTACTCATTGGGGGGCAATTCGTTTTTGCCGGATGCAATGCTGGCATCGATCCATTGGGTCACATGCGCGAGATCATCCGGATGATGGATCTCTGCATTTACTTTGGCGTAATCGATGGTTTCGGATTTATCATATCCCAACAGTTCAAATAGAGCATCAGAGCAGGCGATTTCCCCGGTTTCCACATCCCATACAAAATCGCCCATCTTTGCCAAGCGCTGGGCTGCAATCAGCCTTGCTTCGCTTTCACGGAGGGCTTTTTCGGCCTCTTGGCGCCCCTCGATTTCGCGTTCCGCCTCCAGCACTTTCTGTTCGAGCTTTCTCACCAGCCGCTCGCTGTATAGTTTGAGCGCTTCTTCTTCCTCGATCTGTGGCGCAGGCGAGGCGCAGCCGTTACGCTTGGAAGCAGCTATTACTTCGCCCACCGCCGCCATGAACACTTCAGGCTCGCATGGCTTTTCTATAAAGCGGTCCGCACCAATTTTTAACGCGAATGCTTCATCTCTGGGCCCGGTGTAGGTGGCGGTGTAAATGATAAACGGGATGGTGCGCAGGGCCTCATCGGTTTTTATTTTCCGGCACAGTTGAAAGCCATCCATTACCGGCATAAGAATATCACTAACGATCAAATCGATCCCCTGTGCCTTGAGTATATCAAGGGCCTCGGCGCCATTTAATGCCGACCACACATGGTGCCCGCTTCCCCTGAGCAAGCTTTCCAGTAAATACAAGTTTTCTTGATGATCGTCAACGATCAAGATGTTCATTGCCATTTCTCCCTATGATCATCTCAGCCCTTTGGCATATATTGGATAATCTCAGCCACAAAGGTCTCTGGATTGATGGGTTTTTCGATGTAACCAGTGGCGCCCGCGGCCAGAATCCGTTCCCGATCCCCCACCATGGCGTAAGAAGTCACTGCAATAATAGGCACCTCCGCCAGTTCGGGGTGCTTTTTAAGTTCTTCCGCCACGGCGTAGCCGTCCATCTCAGGCAACTGGATATCGAGCAAAATAGCCTCCGGCTTGTGGCATATAGCCGCATCTATGCCATCGCGTCCGTTTTCTGCGATGATGACGGAAAATCCGTTTTTTTCCAACAAAAAGCGCATCATGTAGGAATTCTGCGGATTGTCTTCGATAATAAGCAATTGGCCGCTCATGACAAGACTCCTGAATGTCTCGGAAAACGAATGGTGAAGATGCTGCCCTCGCCCCACCGGCTTTGCACATCAATGGCGCCGCCCATCATCTCGATCAATTTTTTGCATATGGAAAGCCCAAGGCCCGTTCCCTCATGCTTGCGTGACAGGCCCGTATCGATTTGGTGAAATGGTTGAAAAAGCCCGGCTATTTCTTCCGGCTTAATGCCGATGCCGCTATCTGAAACAGAGAGGAGATACTGCTCGTTGTCCGTTCGGCAGGAAATCTGGACATGCCCTTGTTCGGTGAATTTGACGGCATTGTTGAGTAAATTGAGAATAATCTGTTCTAAACGGCGCTGATCCGAGGTCACGGAAGCGATATCATCGGCGATTTCCAATCTCAGTTCGAGTCCCTTTTGTTCCGCCAGCGGCGAAACCAGCTCAGCCATTTTTTGAATGGAAGGCCGCAATTCAAAGCACGAAAATGAAAGGGATAATTGGCCCGCCTCGATTTTGGAAATATCCAGCACATCGTTGATCAGGGCTAGAAGATGCCGGGAACTGTTTTGCACCATGCGCAATTGCTTTTGCTGCTCCTCATTCAATGGCCCGGCCAGCCCTTGGAGCAGGATGCCGGTAAATCCGATAATGGAGTTGAGCGGGGTGCGCAGTTCGTGGCTCATCGTAGCCAGGAAAGCAGACTTGATACGGTCCGCCGCCTCGGCGCGGTCCCGGGCCACCGCTAGTTCGGCGGTGCGTTCCGCCACACGCTGCTCTAGACGGGCATTTAGTTCTCGGATCGCTTCTTCTGCTTGCCGCCGTTCCGTTACATCGCGGGAAACCACCAGCACCTGCGACACCAGGCCATGCGCATCGTGGATCGCATTCGACTGCGACTCGATGTGCCGTATCTGCCCATTCGCATCTATCAGGTGATAATCCAGCCGCTTCCCTATGCCCGTGCTGATCGTATCCTGGAACGCTTGCCGCACCCGGGCTGTATCGTCCGGATGCACTTGCTCGAACGACGACGTTCCACGCAGCTTTTCGGGATCACCTAAAATCGAGCAGTAGGAGGGGCTATTATAAAGGCGGCGGCCGTGCAGATCGATCACTGCCACCATATCGGACAGGTTCTCCATGATCAGGCGGAATTGCTCCTCGCTGCTGCGCAGCGTCCGGTTGATGATGGCCATCTGCTCATTTTGTTCGGATAATGCCTTGGTACGGGCATTCACCTGGCGCTTGAGCACTACGCTGCCCACTAAGCTCATGAGCAGGACGGTTCCCACGACCAAGCCGGTTATCTTGACCCAGATTGGCAAAGTAAAAGAGACTTTTTCAGAAGTCCACCGTTCCATGGACCTGTAGTATATCGATTTGGAATCTTCCTTCAGAAGGGTAAGATCTGCATCAATGGCGTCCAATAATGGCTTACGGCCTTCCAGGGGCGCTGCGAAAAAGAGGTCGGACGGCTGAAACATGATCGCCGTATCTTCTAACCCGAACTGCCGGGCATGCATCATCCCAAAGAAGCGATTGGTAATGGCCGCATCCGCTTCCCCTTTGGCGACCTTTTCGAAGCTGGTTTTGTAATCCGGCAAAGGAATGAGGGTGGTTTTCAGCCCGAAGCCGTTGGACAGTTGGGTAAAGGCCGCTTCCTGCACGGAACGTTCTAGAACAACGACTCGTTTCCCGGCTAAATCCATAATCGATTTGATGTTACTACCCTTGCGCGCATACACCTGGTACCAGGAAGACAGCACCGGAATCTTGTGAAAGGCATAAAGTTTTTCCCTTTCCGATGTATAAGCGACATCGGGCATAAGATCGATCTCACCTCTTTGCAACCGGTCTAGCCCTTCCCCCCAAGTGCCCGTAACATAGTGCAGCTCCCAGCCTTCCTTTTTCGCGATGTATTCGATGATCTCTATAAAGATACCCGCAGGCTTGCCCGATTCATCAACAAAGACCTTCGGGGCGTTTTCGTATACGCCGACAGACACCACCTGGGAATCAGCGCTCGCCGAGGAAATACCAATGACCGGGAAGAACAACAAGGCGAAGGCCACATATGAGAAGATTCGTCTGGTGCAACCTCCTATTCCATGCATAGTCATTTTACCCCCTGAAGCAGCATCGCTGACACTGGGATGATGGGCAAAAAAAATGTCGAGCACCAGGCAAAAAGTTTTTTTTGCCCCGCTCTTGTGGGCTTCCACCTTCTCGATAATCGCTGTCAAAACTGAGATAAATCCGCTATCTCCTCAATCCATTGAAGCAATTATATCATTTTCCGCAAGATATTCTCACCATTTTCGCCGGAGCAGGCTATAATCATATTGAAAACCAACATATCATTGAACTATTCATTGCGCCCTGTTTTCTTACGTTTACGCCAGCTCCGTTAGTTGCAGTCCTGTATCGCGTGTGTTAGGCTCTCCCAACTGTGAAAACCATGTTTTTCACTGTAGCGCCGAATACGCCATGGAAAAATCGGGCCGTGTCATGCCAGCATGGGATTTCCTGCACCTGGTATGAACGCATGATCGGGAGTATCGCATAATGGCATGCCAAGCAACGGCTTACGCTCGAGCGGGCCTCATCGGAAATCCTTCGGACGGATATTATGGCAAAACGATCAGCTTCATTATACGCAATTTCAGCGCCATGGTGAGCATATACGAAAATGCCGAACTCGAACTCATACCCAGTGTGCGCGACCGCTCCCGGTATGGTTCTCTCCGTGAATTGGTCGAGGATGTTAATGCGTATGGTTATTACGGCGGCATACGGCTGATGAAGGCGGCCATTCGCGGATTTGTCGACTATTTTGACGCCAAAGGTGTCCAGCTTTCGGATCGGAATTTCTCGATCCGATACCGCTCGACCATCCCCCGCCATGTCGGCCTGGCGGGCTCGAGCGCATTGGTGACAGCCGCCATGCGCTGTCTCATGGAGTTTTTTGAAGTGGATATCCCAAAGCCAGAACTGCCTAATCTCATTCTCAGCGTGGAACGTGACCAGCTCGGGATTTCCGCAGGCCTTCAAGATCGGGTGATCCAGGTGTATGAAGGCTGCGTCTATATGGATTTTGACAAAACAATCATGGAACGCCAAGGGTTTGGCATTTACGAACCCATCGACCCGGCGCTCCTGCCTCCGTTGTATATTGCATATCGCACCAGTTTCAGTGAAGGCTCGCAGGTATTCCACAACCGTATCCGCGAGCGCTGGCTGAATGGCGAACCGGCGGTTGTCGAGGCAATGAAAAATTTCGCCCATTACGCGGAAGAAGTGCGCTCCCTTCTTCTCGCGGGCCGTGGCGCGGAGATCGGTCCGTGGCTAGATAGCAATTTCGATACACGCAGTTCCATCTCGGTACTGAATCCGGCGGATGTGGAAATGGTTCGGCGGGCGCGTTCGGTGGGCGCCAGCGCCAAATTCAGCGGCTCAGGCGGGGCCATCGTGGGCACCTACGCGAACGAAGCCATGTTCGAGCAGTTGCAGGAAGTCTTTGCGGGCACCGACACATTGATCCTCAAGCCGCAACTCGTGGAAACATAAACACATATCCAGAATATCGCGGATGAGCAATATGTTGTCACGGCTGAATAGAGGCCCACTGCTCTTTCATATAGGCTAGGCTACGGACCGCAATCGCTTCGGGGCCTGGTTCAAAGTTGAACACCTCGACGGAAGCATAGCCATCATATCCAATGTCATGGAGCGCTCGAAATATCGGTTTGAAGTCCGTATCGCCCCATCCCGGCCCATTGCGATTAGCGTCGTTGGCATGGTAATGGCGAAGATAGGAGGCGTATTTTCGGATGAGCGCCGGACGGTCTTCCTGTTCCGTAGCCATGGCCTTCGTATCAAGCATCATGCGGAAATAGGGATGGCCCACGGCATCCGCCAACTGAGCCGCTTGCGCCGCCGTGCAGCAAAAATTGGTTTCATCGGTCGAGAGCGGCTCCATGCACAGCGTCACTCCATGCTCTTCGTATGCAGGAACAGCTTGCTTAAAGGCCTCCACGGCATACTCAAAGGCTTGCTCATACGTGAGTGAAGGGTGTACATTTCGCTGCTTGGGTGAACCGAAGATCGCGAGTTTTCCTCCGATATCGCCGCAAAACCGGGCTAACTCTTGAAGGTATTGAACCGTCCGCCCGCGCACCGCTTTATCTGGATGATTGATATATAAACCTTCCGGCCCTACAAGAATCCAATGAATGCCGATGATCTCGATGCCCGCTTCATCCGCCTTTTGCACAATACGCTCCCGTGCGGATTGCGGAATATCGGCTACTTTTTGCGCCAGCGTGAAAGGAGCGATCTCGATGCCGTCATATCCTAGCGCCCTCGAGTAGGCGATAGCCCGCTCCAGATCATTCCATGCCTGAAATATCTCGGAGCAGATTCCGAACTTCACTCCTCATCCCCAGCAGGCTGCGCTTTCATTTCATGCTCGCCAGGCCGGTATACGCGCACCCGGTTGCCTCCCGAACGCTTCGCATCGTACATTTTGGCGTCGGTGAATTGGATGAATGAGCGTAGCGAGTAAATTTCACGATAGGCCATTACGCCAATACTGACGGTCAAATGATCAAAACGATACGTTTCGAAGTCCTTGCGAATACGTTCAGCAATGACCGTAGCCTGTTCTTCACCCGCCTCGGGAAGGATGACCGTAAACTCATCGCCGCCATATCGGAACCCGATATCGACATGATCACGAGTGCAATTGCGAATGACCTGCCCAACCGTTTTCAACACCTTGTCCCCCTCAAGGTGGCCATGGGAGTCGTTGTAACTCTTGAACTGGTCTACATCAAGCAGTAGAAGAGAAAGAGGATGATTCTGGCGTTTCGCGCGTTCGATCTCGGTTTTTAGCCGGTCATAAAAATGGCCTTGATTGTACAGGCTGGTCAAGCTGTCCTTAATGGACATCTCCTGTAGTTCCTGCTGGAGCCTGCGTTGTTCCGTGATATCCTTGCACACGGCTAATGTGGCCACATTCTCGCCTTCCGTGCCTTTAACACGGGAAATGGACATGCTGACCGGTATTTCCTGCCCATCGTTCCGAATAAGGTTGGCCTCGTAATTCTGCAAAAAGCGGCCTTGATCCAGAATGGTCTCTATATACCGGACTTCTTCCTCGCCATTGGAGAAAAGCTTGACGGCGGAGAAGCCGATGAGTTCATCTTGCGAATAACCGAACATACGCACCGCGCCGGTATTAACGAAATTCAACAGCCCATTCAAATCAATCGTGATAATAGCGTCCACGCTACTATCCAAGAGATTTTCGAGATATTGCTTGGTCCGCCTGAGCTCCTGATTCACCTGGGCCAGATTCTCAGTGGCGGCTTCCACGCGCGATGAAAGCTGTTCTTGATATTCGCGGTTTTCAATCGCCATGCGCCGCTTTTCGAGCGCGCGGGACACTGACAACGAAATTTCGCTCAAGTTAAAGGGCTTCAGCACATAATCATCCGCCCCCATACGCATGGCTTGAATCGCGTTGGTGACTTCCATGAGCGCCGTAACCACCACGACCGCGAGATCAGGATCGTGTTCTTTTGCATGGCGCAACACATCAATCCCATTCATCTTGGGCATTTTGAGGTCTGTCAGCAGCAAGGCGTACTTGCACCCTTTAAGCATCTCCAAGGCTTCAAAAGGCGAAGTAGTGGAATCACAGTCATACTCACGGCCCCGCAAATAGCTTGCGAGCAGCTCGGTGATGTTCTCTTCATCATCGAGCACTAAGATTCGTTCTTCCACCCTCATTCCCCCTCGGACGAGCGCCCTTGCCAAAATAGCATAGCGGCCTGCATCATGCTCCGCCTAGGCTTGGCTCCCCGCTATAGCCACTTGACCACGGCGAACATGACTGGAAACATAACGATCCCAAGTGTGATTTTGAATTTGTTAGGCAGGCGATCTTTATCCAAAGATTTCTGCATGACGCCTTCAATACCCTCTTTCTCCATCATATCTTTGGCGCCGCCGCCAGCGGCGTTGCATGGCTGGGTAAACACCAGCAAGAGGGCGCATAAAAACGCACACAACGCAAGCGCCGCGATGATCCGCTTCGTGTTCATATCTTCCTTCGTCTCCTTTATCTCATGGCGCAACCCAGGACTTGCTGCACATCCTATCTATACTATACCATTTCCTCGCTTTTTCCCAACTGTACATCCACGATGCTCTTTTTTTCAATGCATGTACACGCGACATTTCTCATATCGTGAACGGGCTTCCAGAACATGAATACCCATAAACATATGGCCCTTCAGTATTTAGCTTCTCAAAAATCCTTCGTGTTGCACTGGAATGGAGCGCCGCGTATGCTACAGCCTTTCCATGGCATATCAACAACACAAAGGAAACCGCAGCAATGAAACCTAGGCTGGCCATCACCATGGGCGATGCAAATGGCGTTGGCCCAGAAATATTGGCTAAAGCATTATCTCATTCCACCGTATGGGAAGCGTGCAGGCCGGTCGTATTCGGCAGCGCCGCTCTTCTCAATTGGGCGCGCCGGAACGTTCCAAACTGCCCACAGCCACGCACCGTAGCTTCTGTATCGGAAGTAGTCCAATCGGGCGAAGTAGCCGTGCTGGAAGGCGATAGGATGCCGCCAAAACATGAACCGGGCGTCGTGCGGGCCGATGCGGGCCAATGCGCGGTCGAATGGTTGAAACTAGCCATTCACGCGGCTCTGGATGGGCAGGTGGCGGGCATCGTGACATGCCCTCTGAGCAAAAAAGGCATTCAACTAGCAGGATATCCATATACTGGGCATACGGAGGTCTTAAAAGAGATGTTCGGCGTTTGCGAGATATGGATGAGCCTATTCTCGGAACGCATGCGCATTGTACACATCTCGACCCATCACTCGATGGCCAACGCGCTTGCTTTTGTGCAAAAGGACCTGATCATCAAGGCTATCCGCGCGGGGCGCGCCTCCCTGCATCAATTGGGTCTTGCGCGCCAGCGCATTGCGGTGGCTGGGCTGAATCCCCATGCGGGGGAATACGGCCTTTTAGGCCATGAAGAAGCCGAAGAGATCGCCCCCGCCGTCGAATGCTGCCAAGCGGAAGGCATCGATTGCCATGGGCCATATTCACCCGATACTATTTTCCGTAGAATGCTGTTGGGCGAATTCGACTTGGTGGTGGCGATGTATCATGACCAAGGCCACATCCCATTCAAGCTTGTTGAAATGGATGAAGGAGCAAGTGTGACATTAGGGCTGCCTGTCATCCGCACCTCCGTGGACCATGGCACGGCGTATGATCTCGCAGGTACGGGAAAAGCAAACGAAATGAGCTTATGCAGCGCCATTCGCATGGCCGCGCGCTTCGCTGGAACCGCGATACAGGAATCTTTATGAAACGCATACATCTGTTTTGGGCAAGCGTTGTTCTTTCATGTTTTATGCTATCAGGCGTCGCTGAGGCGGAAATTTTCGTCAAGCATACGAAACAGTTTTCTGTAGGGCCAAATCCATGCGCCATCGTGGCGCGTGATATGAATGGCGACAACTTGCCCGAGATCATCACGGCTGATCGAGGCCAGATGACGGATCCCGGCGATGAACGCCCTGCAAATGACGAATTATCGTACCTGGAGGCCAAGGGGAATCTGGCGTATGAAAGCAAGCCGCGGCTCAAAACGGATTTCGCGCCATGGTGCCTGGTGGCGGCCAATATGGATACACTGAAAGCGCCCGATATCATAGTGGGCAGTTTCCATGCCTCGCGCAACCGCAACATCACGCTGTTTTTGAACATGGGCGGCGGCCTATATAATGAAAAACAATTCGGGCTGCAAGATAAACCGCTCAGTTATGTGCGCCATCGCGATATTGACGGCAAACCCGTTTTTACTGCCCCCGGCATCACGTCGCTGGCCATTGCTGATGTGAACGGGGACACCTTGCGTGACGCCATCGCCACAGGATGGTCCAGTGATGTATTAATCTTGTTTTTGGGAAATGCCGAGACGGTTCTGGGCGAACCCGTGTTCATCCCCGCCCCAGGCGGGCCTCTTGATATCCAAGCGGCGGATTTAGACGGCGATAATCATTATGAATTGGCCGTAGCCATGTATTGCAGCGGTGAGATCGCCATATGGAAACAAGGAGAAACGGGCGAATTCATGGAGTCGGCCCGCTTCTCGAGCCGTGGCCGCCTTCCTGAAAAGATTCGCGTTTCGGATGTGGATGGAGATGGAAATCTGGACATCGTGGTGTCTCATTGCCATACAGACGATTCCATTATTATTTTTTATGGCGATGGAAAAGGGCGTTTTGCCATCAGCCAGGAAATCGAGCTGGGCGCGGCTCGTTCCCGGCTTGAACAAGGAATCCGGGATATTGAGGTATCGGATCTGAACGGCGACGGGAAAACGGATATCGCCGCCGCATGCGCCGCATCCGGCCAGGTGGTGGTGCTTGCCAATCAATCCTCGGTGCAGGGGCAGCCACAAACCTTTCGGACAGAACGCTACACCTACGAGGACGCCCAGCCGCGGGCGCTCTGCGCAGCCGATTTAAATGGCGACGGCAAAGAAGACCTCGCCGTAGCGCTTTGGAAAACCAACACCGTGGCGCTCTTATTGGGACGCTAATCTTACTGTCCGTTTACAGCCTATAGAATATACTGGCTCAGATCGCGTTTCTCGACGATCCCGGCCAGCCGCTTCTCCACTTCCGCCGCATCAATATGGACCGTTCGTTCTTCCGTATCCGGCGCATGGAAGGACAGCTCTTCGAGCAGGCATTCCATAATGGTGTGCAAACGGCGCGCTCCGATGTTTTCCGCCTCTTCATTCACGCGCTGGCAAATTCGCGCCAAGGCATCCACCGAATCATCGGAGAACGTGAGCGTGATGCCTTCCGTGGCCAAGAGCGCCTGGTATTGGCGGATAAGCGAATTCTGTGGCTCCCGTAAAATCCGCGCGAAGTCGTTGGCCTCGAGGCTGCTCAGCTCGACCCGGATCGGGAAACGCCCTTGCAGCTCGGGGATTAAATCACTGACTTTCGACATATGGAAAGCGCCCGCCGCAATAAACAAAATGTGGTCGGTGCGGACGGTTCCATATTTGGTCGTCACATTCGAGCCTTCCACAATCGGCAATATATCCCGCTGGACGCCCTCGCGCGACACGTCCGGCCCTTGGGTGTTGCGGCCGCGCCCGGCGATCTTGTCTATTTCATCTAGAAATACGATACCCGACTCTTCCGTCCGGCGAACGGCCTCGCGGACGACGGTGTCCATATCAACCAGATTTTGCAGTTGCTCGTCCTCGAGTATTTTTCGCGCTTCGGAAACCTTCAGCTTGCGGCGCTTTGTTTTCGGCGGAGCGAGCTTGCCGAACATCTCCTGCAAATTGATGCCCATTTCCTCAAGGCCCGTGTTGCTGAAAACCTGCATGACCGAGGTGTTGCCCGATTCCTTGATGTCGAATTCCACCTCACGATCTTCCAGGGCGCCCTCGCGCAGCTTGCGCAGGAGAATCTCGCGCGTATGGGCTTCCGCTTCCACGCCCGGCTCAATTGGCGGCCCTTCATCCCCCGCCTCGGGGTCGTTGGGACGGAAGGGCCTTGCGGGATGCGGCTGCGGCGGCAGCAATAAATCCAGCAGGCGCTTCTCGGCCAGCTCCGACGCTTTGCCTTCGAGGCCTTTTTCCATTTCCATCCGTACGAGATGGATGGCTACATCCATTAGCTCACGAATCATGGATTCGCAGTCGCGTCCGACATACCCGACCTCAGTGAACTTGGAGGCCTCGACTTTCACGAAAGGCGCATCCGCCAGCTTCGACAGCCTTCGGGCGATCTCGGTTTTGCCGACGCCCGTGGGTCCGATCATGATGATATTCTTCGGGGCCACTTCATCACGGAGATCATCCGGAAGCTGCTGGCGGCGCCAGCGGTTGCGCAAGGCGATGGCGACTTTCCGCTTGGCTTCGTTCTGGCCGATAATGTACTTATCCAGCTCCGCGACGATTTGTTTTGGCGTTAGTTGGCTCATGATGCTCCCTTAACCCATTTTCGCCACGCGGCGCATATGCCGCTCACCTGCACTGAAAGGCGTATCAAGCCATATATCAATGAGATGCAGGCATTCATCCAACGATAAAATGCGCCGGCCCAAACAGATCACATTGGCGTCATTATGCTCGCGCGAAAGCTGCGCCATTTCAGGCGTGGCGCAAACCGCCGCCCGAATGCCATGAAAACGATTAGCGGCAATGGATATGCCAATGCCGGTTCCACACAAAAGCACGCCGCGCTCAGCTTTTCCATCCAGGATCGCCTGGCTGGCCGCCACGGCGAAATCCGGATAATCCACGGAATCGGGGCCATTGGTTCCACAATCCACCACTTCATGACCGCGTTTTTTCAAATGCTCCATAATGGCGGGTTTATAATATGGCGCTGGCTCTTCATAACCAGCGTGATCGCTTCCTACGGCAATTCGCATGTGTTCTTCACTCCTATTTCCGCATGGCTAAACAAAGCGGCATTGTAGGCTTTTTTACCGGGTGGACACAAGCGCTTGACCCAATGGCGCCGCCTGTGCGAACGTACAGCCGCGCCAGGAGAAAGCCTTTCCAAGATGATTGAAGCAGAATCGGTAAGCAAAACCTATCAACTGCCTCGCGGCCGGACGCTGGATGCCGTGCGGGAGGTGTCGTTCACCGTGCCGCCGGGAACCATTTATGGCTTGCTGGGGCCTAATGGCGCGGGGAAAACCACGTTGTTGCGCATGCTGGCCACCATCCTCTCTCCAACTTCAGGCCGCTGCATTGTCGCCGGCGCGGACACCGTAAAAAATCCCCAGGAGGCGCGGCGGCGCATTGGCTTTTTATCGGGCAACACGCGGCTGTACGGCCGCTTGTCGCCCGCCGAGATCTTGCGCTATTTTGGCCGCCTCTATGGTATGGATGATGCCTCCATCGCCACCCGCACGGAGGAATTGGCCTCGGCCCTTGGCATGGCGGATATTCTCGGACGCCGCTGTGAAGGGCTATCGACGGGGCAATCGCAAAAAACCAACATCGCACGGGTGCTGGTGCATGATCCGCCCGTGCTCATCCTGGACGAGCCGACACTGGGCCTGGATATCATGACGAGCCGCGCCATATTAGATTTCATATCAGAATCGCGGACTCGCGGGCGGACGGTCTTGTTCTCGACCCATTACATGACGGAAGCGGAGCAGTTATGCGACCGGATTGGACTCATCCACAAAGGCCTGCTGCTCGCGGAAGGTTCTAAAGAAGAACTCTACGCGCGCACGGACGCGCGTAATCTGCAAGACGCCTTTTTGCGGCTCGTGGCCGATAGCGATGGAGGCCTTTTGGAATGAACGCCCGCATCGTTATGACCATCTTCCGCAAGGAACTCACCGACACATTACGCGATAAACGCACGCTGATGGCCATGATCGGCGTGCCACTCTTGTTGTATCCCATCCTATTTCTCATCACGAGCCAAGCCCTCATTAAGCAAATGAATCAGTTGCAGCAGGAGACATCCAAAGTCGCCATAGTGGGTGATGACTCCGGCCTGCTTCTGTCGTGGGTCAGCGCGATTGAGCGAGTGCGCATCGAACCTTCCGATGATCCCGCAGCCGATCTCACAGCACACCGCCTGGATGCGGTGGTCCGCGTTGAATTAGGTGCGCGCCAGGTGCTCGATTCGGGCGGAACCGTACAGATTCAATTGGATTTCGATACCATCGAGCCGCGTTCCAAGACGGCGGCGGATCGGCTCGAAAAGGGATTGCGGAAAGCTGCCGAAGACGTGTTGAAAACGCGGCTGGCGCAGGCAGGGCTGAATGAAGCGTATGCAACGCCCATCGAAGTGAAACAAACCAACACCGCTCCGCCGACAAAAGTGGCTGGCTCGATACTGGGCGTCATCGTGCCCTCGCTGCTTATTCTCATGATCGGCCTTGGCGCATTCTACCCCGCCGTGGATCTGACCGCTGGCGAAAAAGAACGCGGCACCCTCGAGACGTTATTATCGACTCCCGCCGGCAAGCTCGAAATTGTCACGGGCAAGTTTCTCACGGTCTTTACCTTGGCCATAACCACGGGGCTGCTGAATCTCGGGAGCATGGCGCTCACGGTTTGGATTCAGCTCAGCCAGCTTCCGCCGGAAGCATTGAATGCGGTGCAGCTCCATATCGCTCCCTTCACGCTCCTGCTCATATTCATTACCATCATGCCGCTTGCGCTGTTCATTTCCGCGGCCATGATGGGTGTAGCGTCCTTCGCTCGCAGTTTCCGCGAAGCCCAGAACTACCTTGCGCCTATCTTCATTTTTTTAGTCTTGCCCAGTTTTCTAGGCGCGATGCCCACCATCAAGCTGACGCCCGCCACCCAGCTCATTCCCATTGCCAACGTCGCCCTATTCATCAAGGGACTGCTGATGGGCGAGGCGGGATTGGACAGCGGATTCATGGTCATAATCAGCACCAGTGCGTACGCGGTCTTAGCGCTGGTGCTCGCCGCAGGCGTGTTTCAGCGGGAGGAAATCGTGCTGGCTGGCGAACGCGGCATGTCTCTCTCCTGTAACCGTGCTTTCTTCACGCCACGGCCAGCGCCCACGGCGGGCTTCGCCGTGTTTCTATACCTTACAGCGCTGCTGCTCCTATTCCATATCGGCTCTTTTCTGCAGGCGCGCTGGCCCATGGCGGGCATCCTGGCCACCCAGTGGGGCATCATGCTGGGCGCGCCGGTGGCGCTCTGCTGGTACACGCGCATCGAACTGCGCAGCACATTCAATCTCCGCCCGCCCGGATGGCTTCCGCTAGGCGCGGCGTTCCTGCTCGCCGCAAGCTGGGCTATCTTGCTGTTGCAGATCGGCGCATGGCAGCAACAAGCGCTGCCCTCTCCGCCGGAACTGGAAGAGAAAATGGGCGAACTCCTGCAGGCTGTGCAGCAGCGTGTGGGGTTGCCCGGCCTGCTTTTCGTGATCGCGCTTTCACCCGCCATATGCGAGGAAATGCTGTTCCGGGGCGCACTACTATCAGGATTCCGGCAGCGGCTCCCCATGTGGGCGGGCATGCTCATCATCGGCCTGCTCTTCGGCCTCATCCACCTCTACATGTACCGCATCCCCGCCACGGCCTTGAGCGGCATGCTGCTCACGTATCTCGTTTGGCGTTCCGGCTCCATTTTCACCAGCATGCTCTGCCATTTCATGATCAACGCCAGCGCCCTGCTGATAGAAACATTGGGCAAGGATAACGCCGCTATTAACCAATACATTATACAACCGCTGCAAGAACGCCACAGCTTGCCGCCGTGGCTCTTGTGCGCCGCGCTCGCGGTCTTCGCGGCAGGCGTCTTGTTGATGGAATTTTCCACGCGCGCCCGGCGCGCGCATGGCAGCCCATAATGCTGGCGAAGAAAAAACAACGCGCGGCCCGCCTGTTCGAGCATACACCTTGGCTAATTCTAGCCGTGGCGTGCGCCGTGGCGCTATTCCACGGGCTGCGCGCCGTGCGCCACACGGATTGGCCTTATGATCTGGACCAGTATCGCGACGTGGGCATCGCCCAAAGCATACTGGATGGCGAATTTCCCCGCGATTATCTGTATGCGGGCGAATATCTCACTTATCCGCCGCTCACGGGCGCGTGCATCGCGGCGACTGCCTGGCTGGGGCATATCCCGGCCCCAAAGGCGGATGTGCTGCTCGGTCCTTTTCTGAATCTGCTCGCTCCCCTGCTGTTTTTTCTGCTCGCGAAAGCCCTCTTTGGCCGATGGTGCGCCATGGCCGCCGTCATCGCATTTTTCTTTAACATGCCGCACGGTGATTACGGATGGGTGCGCGCCACCTATTCACCTTGGCTATTCGCCCCCCTGCTGGCGCAGAGTTTATTCTACGGCGCGCTGCTGGCCTATCTGCGAGGGCTACAGACGCGGCGCTGGCGCTGGCATGCGGTCTTCGGCCTGTGCGGCGGCCTCGCCTTTCTAGCCCATCCCGCCCCAGTGCTCCTGCTTGTCCCTATTACGGCATGCACTACTGTTTGGTTATATGCTTCTATCCAACGTCAGGCGCGGCATGCATGGCTGGCGGGCGAATGCGGGCGGCTGGCCCTAGCCGCAGCCATGGCGGCCTTGGCCGCTTCGCCGCTCCTCTACATCCTCCTAGCGCGGTATGGATTCCATACCTTGAACAGCGCACCATCGCAATGGGTCTATGAACCGTTATCCCTCGATAAAGCGCCCATGCTGCTGGCGCGCGCGTGGAGCATCACCGGCGTAGGCGCGATGGCTGGCGTTTGGGCCATTGCATGCATGCGCACCCGGGCCCCGGCCCGGCGCATCCTGTTGTCCTGGATGGGTTGCGCGGGCGCATTCCTGCTATATTCCTATGCCAGCCAATACGCCGCCCAACGAGGCATGCATTGGCCATCATTCGTGCCCAGCTACCACTATTATTTGTATTTCACTGGCGCTTCCGCCTTGTGTTTCGGCTGCGGAATGGCGTATTTGTTTCGTAAAATAAGAAGCGTTGCGGCGGGCAACTCGCAATACCGCTTTGGAAATAACGGCGTAAACCGAATCGTTTTTACGTTAGCCATGGCGGCTCTGGCGGGGTTCTGGCTCCGGGATTATCCGCGCTGGCATGACCTTTCCGCCGCCCCGCACTACGCATACGCCCTCCACGCTGCATATCCAGGCGCGTACGAATGGGTCATGCGGCATGCCGCGCCCAGCGATATTTTTCTATGCAATGACCGCACAGGCATGGCCATCTCCGCGCCTGCGGGACGCAAAGTGGCCGCCGCGCCCGCATTGTTCACGGGGCAGTTCGTTAATCATGCGGCATGCGCCCAGGACCGGGATGAACTGTTGCTGGCGCTCGTGACGGGTGAGACGGAGCGTTTTTTCACATTAGCCCGCAAACGTAAAATCTCCTTCGTGGCGCTAACAAAGGAAGAATATGAGCGTATGTCCGCTTGCGCCGCAAGCTGGCTTAGCCTCGAGTTTGACTCCGTCCCGTTGCGGATCTACCGAGTGCATGAAAAATTGGGAAATTAACCTAAAAGCAATGCTTTACCATTGTAAATCCGTATCTACATAAAATGCGCTTGCTCTTATTTTTGGAAGCGTTTTCGATATTTATGAGGAGATACGCCATATTGATTTTTAAACTGATTACAAAAATGGGACGAATCCGTATAACACAAGGAATGGGCGACTTCCGTTATGGGTATATGCGTCGAAAGCAGCAAACGCGCCGCGTGCTGGCCACGCCGGCGTTGAAAATAATGTATGGGACGCAAACCCACATCCTTTAAAAATATGGTGCTAAGATATTTAGTGGACAAGCCTAACCGGCCTGCCACCTTCGAGAATGAAAACTGCGTTCCGCTCACGAGCGATTGCTCAATATCATCCAGAACCGTCCAGATTTCCGGCCTGAATTGAAGTGTCCGAATACTGTTCTTTTTTAAGCAATACGCTTTGCTCATGATGATAAGCGTTTTGAGAAAGCAAAGGTTTGCAAAGAGCAGCAGGGCGGAACCATGGCGGAGGCTTTTGCAGATATCCACCACTTCTCGTATACAAGCCGTTAATCCCTCTTCATCAAGCTGGAATTGGTGTACTTGGCGAAGATGCGGCTGATCATATAAATCCGCCGCTAGAAACAACGGAACCAGGCCGTCCTCGCTAAGCAGCATTTTCAAATCATCCGCAAGCCATTCACTTTGATAGTAAATATTCGTCACCGAGAAATCACTGAGCGCCGTGAATGCATGCACTTGGCCAGGCGGGACAACAACGACGGTTCCTTTTTGGACCAGAAAATCGCCGTTTTCGGTCTGGTGCATCGCCTGCCCCGCGCGGACAATCGTGATCTCATAAAACTCATGATCATGCGGAGGAACATCTAGGCCCGCGAGATAGCGCGCCGTTATTCCCTCTTGCCTGTCTGCGCATTTTTTATCTACAAAGGTGTATTCCGTCTTCTTGAAATGAGGAAAGGTGTAAATAACAATGGGCTTGTGATTCGACAAACCTACGAATTCATTTGTTATGCTGTGCTCCACATTCATAAGCCACATTTTCTGCTCTCGTGTATCACTATGCAAATCCGATTTCATCGTATAATACTATCCAACTCAGCATTTACGATAGCTGCTTTTGGCGTTTCTCCCTCGATAACCACATCAAGGTGTGCAGGCTTGCTGATTACATGAACGTTTCTATGCCCTTTTTCTGAGAAAAACTTCAGATGCAGCATTCCTCCTTTCATGGGCAGCTTATATATGGCCCACTCCGGGGATGTGTCGAGATCCGGTTGAATAATAATCTGTCCCTTATGCACGTTTGACAAATCAATCCCAAGCAAATAACGGGGAATCACATATCCTGGAACGGAACTCCATGCATGGCAGCACGAAACAGGAGCCCAGTCCTTTTCATACATAGGGCAATTCCCTAAAAACGGGTGCGGATATACCCAGGATGGTGAATCGGCATCGAATATTTCCCACCATGTTGTCGCGCCCCGGTCCAACATGGCGCCCCAATACTCATGAATCATTCGCTCGATTAATCGAAAGTTTTTTGTTTTGGCAAGCGCTTCGAATATAAGTAAATAGGAAGATGGGCCTATGGGTTTTTGATAATGGGAATTGCTCATTATTCTTGAAAGTATGTTTTCACTTTGAGATTCCGAAGGTACGCCAGCCAGTATAGCTGCTAAATTAGACTGCTGCGAAATGACCGGCAACAACTCCCCATTTCTCCAAGTATCACAATAAATTTGCTTATCGGTCAAAAAGAATAGCTCATGGATACGCCGTCGGACCCGTTGCGCTTCTTGAGTATAAAACTCCGCTAATCTGCATTCTCCGGCGATTCTAGAAAGCTGCGCCATATCATCCAAATAGATGACATAAAGGGAATTGAGCACCGTAGTTTTTCCCGCCTTGGGGATTTTTTCATTCCAATCCAAAAAGATCCATACGCCAGGCATCAGATCACTATCGAGCAACCCATCTTGCGCACGCGGCAGGACTACATACTGATGCAATTTTTCAAGGCGAGGATGCAACTCCTTGACGATTTCCTCATCCCCTGTATGCTGGAAATGCTCCTTGAGGGAAGCCACGAGATGAAATAGAAAATCATGAATATAAAAATTATTGCCTCGCGGCCCGGTCGCGGGTATTCCGCCGTCTTCCCGCTGGAGCGAAAAAATCTGACGTATGCATTTTGCATTCAACTCGTGATTGCCGAAAACATACGTATTCATAAGCCCCATAATACGCATATCCATGACCCATAGCGCTTGTTCCCGGATAGGGCAATCCTCATAATGATACGATGTATTGGCCTGAAGCGTATCAATGGAAACATCCATGATCCTATTTAAATGTTTATCGGAAGTTTGGAGCATGCTGCCGCTGTTAAATGGATATTGAAACGTGTTCTGCAATACATGTTTGATTGTGACGATTTCCTGGATAGCGATAAACTTCAGTTGCAAGAACCGGAAGGCCCTTCGTTGGAAGGCCCGCCAAATTCCGTTTTCCGGAAGATGAACAGCATCCAGGCGGTAAAGATCCATCGTTTCTCCATACCACACTTCAATACTGCAAGGCCCGCCTTCAATAGCGATTTCCGGAAATCCCACCAGTATTTTGCCAAAATCAAATACGACGGCAGGCATGGAAAACGGCTCGCCTTGTTCCACGGAAATCTCATACCGGCGTTCAAAGGGTGAAGATGGATGATTATCGAGTTCCTTCACGCCAATATGGCCTAGATTAGGATAAGCGCCTGTGATACGTATTGGACGCGCCACGCCACTCGCAAGCTCCTTGACATCAAGCAGGACTAAGTCTAGTGCAAAATCTGGCGAAATGGGCGGCGCAACGGCCACCGCATGTTCCCAAGTGGAATGCTCATACGACGCCAATCGCCATTCATCATCTTTATCGCCATGGTAATACTCTTTGTAATTGCCCCATTGGCATACCATGCTGGAAAGGGAAGAATAACAAGGCGCCCGGCGGACAAGCCAGTCCGTATCACTGGATATGCGCCAATCCCGCCCTTGAATACATGCCAGCAAACCCGGTTTTCCATAACGAAATCCAGGGATCGTTTCCGTGGATTCCCCATCATGATATACAAGAACAGAAATACAATTCTCTCCTTCCTGGAGTATATCTTCAGGTATATTATAGGTATGATAATAATAACGTGTTTTATACGATACCGCAGGCCCGCGGCCTATATAATTCCCGTTAATCGCCACCGCATATTGTGATGAGGCCGTTATGTGAAGGCATACGTTTTTTATCCCCTTAATCTCGAATTTGCGCACAAACTGCAAATAGAGGTTGACACTATTCTCCGCGCCTGCCTGGCATATCCAGACGGCGCCCGAATTCTCCCAGAAATCATTCCCGACATTCACCGGCAGTATCTCCAAATCACGTAAGTAAAGCGTTTAATAGATTTCACTTTTTCACTCGGCAGCCTGGCGCATCAGCTTCTCCACATTTCGAGCAAAATGGGCTGCCGAGTCATATTGCATAGGGAAAAAGAACACGGCCGGGGCCGCTTGGCTATAACTCTCTCCTGGGGCAAGCGTCACATCCGTTTTATGCCGAAGAATGGCGGTGCCCCTATTCTCCTTGTCTGCAAAGAAATAATGCGCATAGTCCATGGGATTTAGAAAAGTGGCTCCGATGCCAAGGCCAGCCGCTTGGTCCCACAGGAATGAACCATTTTTATAAAATGGAGTCCATTTATGCGATAAGCCAAATGGGGCATCCTGGGTATCGTTTCGGCCAATATTGGATTCCACCAGGCATTCCACTTCCGGGAGGCGCCATGCGGCATCTCCCGTATTTTCCACGGAAAGGCATTGCATTCCGAACCAATCCGGATTCTTTCTCGGAGCAAAGAAGCGCCATACAGACCGATAACGTCCTTCCATGTTTTTCGCTGCGGAGGAATCGTTCGACAGCTCAAGCTCGATAGCAATGACCAGATCGTTTCCAAGTGTTTGCATAATCTTGGCGTCCGATGGAACAGACCATTTGTATCCTTTATAGTGCTGGACAATTCTAGGTTTGATTGTGCATAAGAATTGATCTTTTACAGAAAGCAGCCATTCCGCACTGCCGGATTCCCGCTTAATCTGAAGCAGGCCATCCGCCGGGGAAAAATCATTCTCATTTGCAGGCTGCATGGGTTCAAATTCTTTTACGCATCCCGCCAATTCTCGGGGCGCATTACCTTGAGGCATTTCACCTTTCGCATGCAGCTCATATACTTGAGGATTTATTGCTTTCGCTTTTTCTACTAGCGCCAGGTACGGCTGATCATTTTCATCCACCAATCCATAATTGGTGTTTTCCCGGTGATTGCTCGATATGCCCCATGCCGGTTCATCCGTCCACATGAAGTAATTCGATCCCACAATGAACGGCATTTTAAAAAGAGTTTCTTGATATGCGGCCCAGCACTCCGCGCGCTGCTGCTGCGTTTCCACCCGCATGCCCGCACCTATGGTGGAAGGCAGGCCGCTGTCAAAGGAAGGAAAACTCCACTCACTGATCAAAATCGGCTTGCCCGCTTGCTGGTGCCACTTTGCAAGAAGATCAATATTATATTGGTTGAGGGGCTTGCCGGGCTCCATCTGGGGATAATAATTTATGGTGACGGCGTCGCAATATTGCCCCACCACATCTAGTATGTCAGGAACATCCGTCGTAAAGCGTACGCCCAGAATCATGTGGTTAGGATCATGCCGGCGCACACTCGCTGCCACTTCACGAAAATACCGATCCGCTACAAGCTTCAGCCAGCCATTGCATATTTCGTACGCCAAGGGCGTCATGGGAGGAAACGGCTGCTGGCTCTGCGCTAGTTCTTCCCATGATGCTTGTTCCGTTCCCCAGTTCGCGGCGAATTCAGAGGCGGATGAAAGGCGTGACTTCAAAAAATCCAGCCAGGCCTGTTTGGCGGGGTCGGCAGCGGGCTTCTGCCACGCCGCATCGAACAAGCCCCACTTAGCCCCAATTGCCCCGCCCCACGTGAGCTCGTTATCCACAAAATACCCGAGCATCCATGGATCATCTTTCCAAGGCGCACAGGTCTCCCGCGCCAAGTCATCACAGAATTTCGGCCATTCAGGACTGAATACATTAGGAAATACGGCAAACACGCCCTCCTTGGGAGTAGGCAGCCCATCTCGTTGGGCGAATACATAACCGAAACATTGAAATACAGTATGAGATGGATATTTGTGCGCAAGCACGTCGTGATCATTCAATTCCCCAAGCGTATTGAATCCCCACTCCTTGAATCGTTGCACGGTGGCGTCGCCCCATGCTGCCCGGGAAGCGTACTTTTTTTGTACAGCCACATTGTAGGGGGCATAACCCAAGCGTTCGCAGTTTTCTCCACTATACGAGACATGCCCGATGCCAACGGCGTAATATCCTTTCCCTGATGGGTCTATGATCCACCAGGCATCGCCTATCTGTTTCGTATAAAAATAGCCCGTGGGTTCTGCCTGTACTCCGTCAAAGCCAGGGGCCGTATAGGGCGGATAAGCCTTTTCTGGACTGGCTTGTGTTTCAGCAAAAACTGTATCGCAATATGAAAATGATATTATGGTATATAAAAGATATACTAAAGTATAATTATGCCTCATTATATCCTCTCCATATCATATGCTTTTGGGGGCTGGCTAGGGATCATTCCGACACCTGGCTCAAAAGGCGTTCAACGGTCCGGGCGAAATGGGCGGGCGAATTATGCTCCATAGGGAAGAAGAAGGCCACGGGTGTTTCTGTTGCATATTTTTCCCCCGGCGCTAATGTGGCATGAACTTTCCGTTTAAACTCCCCTTTGCTTTCCTTTCCTGGCTGTGGATAAAAAATATAGTCGAAATCGTCCACATTCAGGAAAGAAGCGCCGACGCCAATCTTGGCGTCCGCATCCCACATAAACGTGCCGTTTCGATAAAAAGGAAGCCATTTGAGCGAAAGATCAAACGCCGTATCTTGCACGTTGTTTTGGGCGATGCCGCTGTTGAGATTGCATTGGATCTCATCCAAAAGCCATGTCTCTGTTCCAATATTTTCGACCATCAAGCATTGCATGCCCACCCAGCCGGGATTCTTCTTTGGGATGAACAAACGCCAGATGGAGCGATACGCCCCCTCTGTTTTGGTTGAAGCCGCAGCGCGGTTGGAAAGCTCATAATCTGCCGCCATGACGGCATCATTTTCATGCATTTGTATTAATTTACATTCGGATGCAATGCACCATTTATATCCCTGGTAGTGTTCGAGCACCAATGGCTGCATCGAAGCGAGATATTCTTTACCCAGCGACAATAGCCATTCCGCTCCATTTCCATTGTTTCCCGGTGATATATTCAATAGCCCTTCTGGAAAAAGCAGGGGCGTTCCATCCATGGCCTTGCTCGCCGAAAAGTCGCGTAAACACGAAGCCATCCGGCGCGCCGGAGCGCCTTCCGGCATCTCTCCGCGCGAATGAAGCGCATACACCAGCGGATTCACGGTTTTGGCCTTATCTACTACTTCCTGGTAAGGTTCATCGCTAACCGTGACCAGCCCATAATTTGTGTTCTCGCGATGATACGATGCAATGCCCAGCGCCGGTTCATCGGACCACATGAAATACTCAGAGCCCACGACAAAAGGCAGTTGGAAAAGCGTCCGCTGGAATTCCTCCCAACAGGCCGCGCGTTGCTGCTGAGTTTCGACGCGCATGCCCGCACCCACCGAACAAGGCAGCCCGCTATCAAATGACGGGAAACTCCATTCGGTGAACATCAAAGGCTTTCCCGCCGCGCTGGACCATGCTTGGAGCAAGCCTAGTTCATATCGAGTAATAGGCTTGCCCGGCTCGAATCGCGCGTACATGTTTAAAGTGACGACATCGCAATATTGGCCGCAGACATCAAGTACATCCTGCATATCCGTAGTGAAACGGCATCCCAGATACAGATGGTTGGGATCATAGCGCCGTATCGCCCCCGAAACTTCACGGAAATATGCTTCCGCCACATATTTCAACCATTGGGTGCAAATATCGTCCGCCATTGCCGTCATGGGCGGCACCGCCTCTTGGCTTATCGCTAGTTCTTCCCACGTCTGTTGGGGGCAGCCCCAATTGCTGGCAAATTCAGACGCTGATTTCAGCCGGGCCTGGAGAAACGCTATCCATGCTTTTTTCGCCGGATCATCTTGCGGCTTCTTCCATGCTTCTTCGAAAAGACCCCATTTGGAGCCGAACGGCCCGCCCCATGCCAGTTCATTGTCCGATGTATACCCAAGCAGCCAGGGGTCCTCTTTCATCTCCGCACATAATTCCTGGGCGGTTTTATCGCAAAATTTTGGCCATTCCGGGCTGAATACGTTGGGGAAGCTCCCTAGCAGCGTGGTGGGCGTTACTGTTGGAAAACCATCTTGCCGGGCAAAAGAAAGCCCGAATGACCGTCCGCGAAAATATGCCGAAGGCGTTTGTTTTGCGCCAGCGTAGTTCAGTTGATAGGTGTTGAATCCCCAATCCCGCAGCCGTTTTTCCGTAGCTTCCGCCCATGCTTCCGGCGAACCGTACTTACTGAGGACCGCGCGCTCATAGGGGCTATAGCCCAACCGTTCGCAGTTGTTCGACTTAACACTTACCCCGCCCACGCCTACGGCATAAAAGCCTTTCCCCGCCGGATCAATAAACCACCAGACATCGTTGATCTTCTTTGTGTAAAAAAAACCAGTTGCTTCCGACTTAACGGCATCATACCCAGCAGAGGCAAACTCGGGATGCCGTTGTTCCAATGGCGCAGGCGTTTCCGCGTATGCAACCGGGCTGGCGGCTGTCCAGATAAGTATCAAGAAAAGAGAAAACGCTAGAGGTCTCCCCGGAGCGCTCATCACGGTTTCTCCTGTATTGAAATAGCAGGTTTGGCTGTCCGAAACGTTTCAACGGGTGCTGGCGTACCTGGCGCGGCAAACGTATCCACTAACATTTGCTCAAAGGCTTCCCGATCTTTCCAGCCCAGCGCGCACCGAACCGGATGGCCTTCTGCTGAAGGAATCGTGTAGCCCGCATCATCTATAGTGATGTTATGGGTCTCGATACGGCAGCATGACTCGTCGAAAACCAGATATGCCGCCGAAGTATCATATAAGGTGCTTGTGCCTTTATCGGGAAACTTGTCCCGATTCGACCACAAATCATAATTCTCGACAACGACTTTCGCCGCAGGAAGACTGGATTCCATAACTTTCGTGTATTGCGCCTCATGCAGCACGATATCGCCACACACATCCAGCGGTGCATAAATGATTTCCCAGGGCGCGGCCAGCACTTTTCGAGCGGCAGGAATATCTAACATGATATTGACTTCCGCCATACGGGACGAATTTCCATTATATCCCATAAAAACGCTGCCCGCCATTGCCACAATACGCGCATGAGCTGCGATGGCAGGCTCCCTCGATACGGCTTCCGCTAGATTGGTCTGAGGACCGATTGCACAAATAGTGATGGGCGCATCCTGCTTCATCACACAATCGATAAGCGCCTGGACGCCATCTTGAATCACTTTTCCCGAATACTCTTTAAAATCAAAATCGCCCAGCCACTTCGCCTGGTTAACCAGATTATCACTTTGTTTTATGCCAATACCGATAGGAATATCTGTCCGGTCCAGGCGGGTAAGCATTTTCGCGACAAGCCGCGCCTTCGCCACCGTATCTTCCCGGGCGGTGACAATTAGCTTCACTTCGACTTCCGGCCGCCTTAACAACATGGCCAATGCCCATGTATCATCGATATCGTCGCCAATATCAGTATCCAGAATGACCGGTATGCGTTTTATCGAATCGCCGCGATTGATGGCGTCTTGCGGCGTCGATTCCGCCGCGAAACAATGCATGCACAGGCATGATAATAAGCTCAAGCACTGCAAGATCGTAACCCTCCTTGTAAAAAGATACAGCATGCTTTCACATCTTCCTTAACGGCGCATTTCGTGGTTGTTTATGAAAGGCCGAAGGCCCCTCGATACGGAGCCTCCGGTAATGTAGTCTTGCAATAACGCCTCAGCCCATGCCGCCCGCAACAGACATCCAAAAACTCAGCGTATAGCCAATGGAACTCGTACGGTCTGAATTGCGCACCGGGTATTTGGTTCCGTAACGGATGAACTCCACATGGCCATCCATATACAAGACATTGCTGCCGCCCGGCAGATGGTTGAACCGGGAAACCGGCACATCCGCGGCAGTCGCGCCTGCGAACGCATTCATCCAGGAATCGGCCGAACCCCAGCTATCCAGCATGACAGCCAATGTGCTTTGCCCCACACTGCCCGCCGCAGGATTGTTGATGTCCGTGATGAAAAACCGCTCCACACCCTCTTTTAATTGATGATACACGGTAGGCATCGCCTTGCCGTCTATGTCTTCGTGCTTCGTCTCGGTCTCGAAATCACCTTCTCCAAGCGAGGGGTAGATCAACAAGGTATAATCACACCCATAATCCGACATGTCGCCTTTGGGAATATAGATGCCCTCGTTTTGAGGATCTTCGGCATATAACGTCTGGCCTTTCCACCAGCGATCACAGATGTAATGCGCCAATTGCGCTTCATTGCGCACCGCATAACCGATATAACAATACGAAATCGGCATGGATACCATGGATTCATAACAATAGCGGGCGCGGACATCGGTATTACTCGCTGAGGCCTTCGCCGTCTCCGTGACCTGCGACGCATAATCCTCTTTCAGCCCAAAGGCGGCAGCCATGGCGTCTCCCCGGCTATCCGACGGGCAAATGGCCATGTTCGGGTCATTCCAATAATCGGGATACAGCAGATAGCCGCGCGCGGCAAGCATGCTTCGGTTATGAGAAGGGGATGACCCGATTAGAATGCCCGGGCAATAAGGGGTGCTGGCAACCCATACGCCGCCTTTGCTCTCATTCGAGTACATCTTGTAGATCACGCCCCATTGCTTGAGGTTGCTCGAACATGAAGCGCGCCGCGCCGCCTCACGCGCGCGCGCAAGCGCCGGAAGCAATATGGCTGCTAAGATGGCGATGATGGCGATGACTACCAATAACTCAATTAAAGTGAAACCTTCTTTTGTTTTCATGACAACCTGTTCCTTTCCTCTCCTTCGTTCAATCCGTGCAAATCATCTATATAAAAACATTTTGTTTTGCGGTCTTGCTCCCATTCACCGCCGACGGCAAACGTACAACAAGAGCCAAACGGTCAAACTAGCCTCTTCACATTCATGAGTTATAAACTACTTCACATTGGAAAAAAATGCTTGTATCGAAGACCATAAAAATTGGAAAAAAGTATATGGTGGTATATCTGATACAATTCTTCATCTAAAAACTCAGGAATTGCATTCGCCATAAAAACTTTATTTACAATGTATTATGACTGCTATACCTATTTAGGCCTAAAGAAAATGACATTTTTATACCTTGATGGAATTCTTAAAAAAGGCTACTGTCTGCCTCTCCATTTCTACCCAGTCCTCTGAAAAAAACGCCTGCCAGAGTGGTTTCCTCCGGCAGGCGTTCGATTCAAGTAAGACGTACAAACTAGCTGGCGCGCCGCCGCAGCTTCCTATGAGCTCCAAATCCCATGGCCCCCGCCAGCGCAATCAATCCAGCAATACCTGTCACCGAGACGCTTGCGGCAAAGGAGAATACAAACGGCCCCGCCTCCACATCTCCACTCCCATCATTAAAGGAGCAGGTGTACGAGCCGGCATCCTCCGCCGTGGACGAATCGATGACCAGCGTGGCGGTATCCGCGCCAGATATCCGATCCGAATTGGCGACTGCCACCCCATCCTTATACCAGGCAAAGCCCGAGGCCCCATCCGGAACTCCGGCGATAGAGAAAGTAACGGTTCCGCCCACCTCGGTCGAGCCGGAGCCGGGCTCACTGGAAATGTCATACGTCGTTGCTTTCAAGCCATTCGCCCAGTCATTAACCAGATTGCCTTCCATGCGCCATCTGGTAAACTCGATCCCACTGAATGCCGGAATATATGCCGGAGTGTTGCTGAAGTTCTGAACGTTATACCCAAATCCCTGGGGAATGCCGCACATCTCAGCCGGAAATGTCACTTGGCCAACCAACACATCATCGGCATAAAAACTGAATAGCGACGCATCCGTGGTTACCGCCTTCAACACTACATCGTCCGTAAGAGTCGCCGGGATGGGAATGGCCCCATACAAGGTGGCGGCTGCAAGCGTGCCCCAATCACATGCGCCAGAACCTATTGTGCCAAATACAATGAAATACCCTTGTTCACGGGGAACATCCCCTTCATTGGCGGGATCAAATTGGGCGATGCGGTCCACCGCGACTTCGGCCGCCGGGGGCCTGCGCAATATGCCAAAGTTAAGCTGCATCTGGTAGCTGCTATGAAATATCCACATGCCAGCAAATAATCCTTCCGGAAGGACTCCGTCGCGCATTTGCTCGACGGTGGATTGCGCCACCGAGATCTCACATGTGGTGGCTTCCGTGATCTGGTATGCATTCACATAATGGATCCATGCATTCATGTCATCACTTCCAGCGAGTGCTGCTGGGGCGCTCGCGGCTAGCTTCCCTCCCGAAAAAGCCCAAACAATTTCACCTGCCGTCGTTTGATAACCGCCGATGTCATTACCCCACTTGAGCGTATCCCACACTTCTTGCAGAACGGAGTTGTCCGGGAATTGGAAATCCGTGACATAAACACCCGCTGATGCAATTCCTGATAGCAGAAGGACGCATAATACAATGGAAAATTGTAACCGTGTTTTCATCTCTGCCTCCTTAGTGTAGCCGCAAGAAAACGGCCGCCAGTGCCCAAAAGAAAAAGGCCATACGCCCTATCCGCCGTCAAATTTATCACATTGGAAACATATTGGCTTGAAATCAAAGCCTCAAAAATTGTATGAAAAGCACGCACATCTACCGGATTGCATAGAAAAAGACCATAATTCCGTGATTATATGGGCCGTTTCTGGCATGGCTTTTGCATAAAAACAGTTGTAAAATGAGCGTTTTGCGTTTCCTCTCCACAGAGAGGCGAATGATCGCTTCAAACGATACGGGCGCTCGCTGGCCATTCCCAATTTGATCAATCCGGCAGGTTTTTACGCATTCGAGCCGGAGTTGATCACCATGCCAACAGTCGAAAATTCTTGTATGTTTTACATGCTAATCTCGAATAAGCTGGCGTATATCGAGTCCGCTCCTCTGAATCTTGTCGAGAATTGGAATATGAACACCCGCTTTCACCCGGCTATAAGTCTATAAATTACAACGTCTTATAAAGTACATTGTCCATAGGTATGGCTTATATTCATAAAAACATATATAAAAATGTGATTATTCCGAATAATGTGAGGTGCAAGGCAAAAAAAGAGAAGAAACCTAGTACCTTGTCAGCCCTTAATTAAGGGATAAAGCCGTTTTAGTTTTACCCGGGCGTCGGAGGTTGTGAAGTGCCAATCCACACCTATCCCCGAATCGTTCCGGCTCGCGTTCCACGCAACCGCCTCCGAACGCAACGTCGCCAGATCCGGCATGCGCCGGTCCAGGCACTGTCGCGTGAACACGCTCAACTCGATCTCCGCCATGTTCAGCCAACTCCCGTGCTTCGGCGTGTAATGAATCTCCAGCCGCTCCAGAATTCGGCGCGCCTCTTGCGGCGCAAACGCCTCGTATAGCGCCCCCGGCGTGTGCGTGTTCAGGTTGTCCATCACCAGCACGATCTTTGACGCCTCGGGAAAATCCGTATCGACAAGCTGGCGGATTTCCTGTGCCCAATCGATTTTCGTCTTGCGCTCCCGCACACTCACCCGACGCCAGTTTTCCAACGGCGCGGTGAACATGAAGTTCGCCGCTGTGCCATTGCGCTCGTATTCGTAGTCGTGTTTCGCCGGTTCCCCAGGTTCGGCGGGCAAGGGCGTTCGCGTCTCCTTCAAGAGCTGCGTCGGTTGTTCGTCCATGCACACCAGCGGATACTCTCGGTTCCGGCCGCGCTTATAGACTTCAAGTACGTCTTCCATCGCCGCCACGAACTCGCCATCCTGCTTCGGCGGTATCACCCAGCATTTCCGCAAGTGCGGCTTGAGTTCGTTTTTTTAAGCGTCTCCCAGACGGTCGTGTGCGAGACCGAATCCACGATCCCCAATTCCACCAGTTTGTCCGCCAAGAGCCGCATGGTCCATTTCGCCCGGCCTTCCGGAGCTTTTCCGCAGGCGATGGCAACCAGCCGGGCTTCGGCGTCGCCGTCGAGTCGGCGCGGGGTCGGCGGCGTTTTCCGCTTCTTGCGGCCCAGGGCGGATTCGATGCCTTGCGTAACCAGCCGCTTGCGCACCTCTTCCACCGTGGTGCGGTGGCAGCCAAAGGCTTCGGCTATCTGTTCGTCCTTCCAATTCGGCCCGTCGCAATCCGCCTTGAGCAGGATGTTGGCATGCCTGATTTTGTATGCCGCCGCCTTGCCCTTGCTTACCAAGCCATGGAGTTGCTGGCGCTCCTCTTCTGTCAACCGAACCACGTATCGCTTTGTGGGCATTGCCGTTATCCTCCAAAGGAAAGACCCATTCCTCCCTCTGGATATATCGGCAAGATACACTTTTTTATTCAGCCTTTTAGGACTTACGGGGTACTAGGCGGCGTTATACATTCCTGTAGGACGGCAATCAGGACGTATGCCAATAAAGCCTTTACATTAATGCCTTCGGCATGTTTTCTGAAGTGCCATAGGATACCATGATACCCAGATACTGCTTGATTCTTGAATCCAAGGTGAAGAAATGTTCGGCGATTTGCTTGACATTCATAGCGCCAATCTGCTAGAGTTCCCCGGCTTGGAGCGCATATCTTCTAAGCAACGCAGCTATCCGACCCCATCGTCTAGCCTGGCCTAGGACACCAGCCTTTCACGCTGGTGACACGGGTTCAAATCCCGTTGGGGTCGCCATTTTTTCTCACATCCTCATGCCAGGCCGCAATCAAAGAACACCTCATACATCAATCTTCGCCACTGCCAGAACAAAACGGTTTCCGTGCGCTGAGCGGAAAAAATGTTTATGCGGCCCGGATGGAACAGCGGATTCCGAAATCGCCATCCCCTTGCCAGATACACCAGCGCTACGGATTATCGTAAAGTAACGCCTCGCTCCCAGCATCTCAAATGCGCTCCCGCCCAATAAGAACCGCTATTCGCGAAGGCGAAATGCTGTATGAGAAGAAAGCGTGAAGCAGTCCAAGGCTGGTTTGCCAAGGCGAGCAACGACCTAGACTAAGCGAAGCTTTGCCTGGAACACCATCGCGCTCTTGACGCGGCATGCTACCACGCCCAGCAAGCAGTGGAAAAACATTTGAAGGGCTATCTTGTCTGGTGCGATATCGAATTCACTTTCGCGCATAATATCGAGGTCTTGATTGAGCTTTGCGCACGAACGGATGCGGATTTTTGAAGTCTGTTGCTTCTGGGGGCTAGACTAACGCCGTATGCAACCGATGCCCGTTATCTGTATCAGATGTGATTGATGGATTGCGCTTAGGGCGATACGCCAATGAAGCAGCGGTATCTCATGGTATTGTTCAGCGTATTCTTCAAAAACTGAGATGGCCCGTTTACCAGACGGATATCATCATACGGGAATACACTATAGAAAGAAGGCGTGTAGATTATGCTTTATGCCATCCTGCGAATAAACCTCGGATCTTCATAGAAGTCAAAGCAGTAGGAAATGCGCAAGACGCCGAGCACAACTATTCGATCATGCGTTTCATATGGGTATACCGATGGCGGTCTTGACCGACGGCCAGCAATGGTCATTCTTCTTACCGGCGGAAGAAGGCGCTTATAACGAACAGCAAGTCTATAAACTAGACCTTCTGGAACGCGAGCGGCTAGAAAGCGTTTCCCGCTTGAATCGATATCTTGCATATGGTGACTGTAAAAACGACAAAGCGTTGCAGGCCGTTCGATAGGATTATAAGAACGCGGCAAAGAAAAGGATTATAACGGAGGAGATTCCCAAAGCATGGAATAAGCTCATACAAGAAGCGGATGAGTGGCTTACGGTGCGGATGTCTGACCAGGTGGAAGCACAGTGCGGGTATAAGCCAGGTGAGGATTCTATTTCCGAGTTTCTTAAGGAACAGGCCAGGAATCCAATACAGCATGCAGAAAAACCAACTCCATTGACACAAAAATCCAGTGTTGTGTCGGAATAAAATGATTGACAATAATTTCAGATTTCCATACACTCGAATTCGGTCAATAAAATTCCACTCAATTTAAATAAATTCCATTCCATTCCGCACAACTCAATCCAATTCCACTCATCTCCAGTTAAATCGAATCAAGGCAGGCCCGGAAATCGCAGGCTGTCTGTTGGTGTTGATGTATTGGGTCGAGCTTTACGATGAACCGGGAGTGAGGCAGGCATGGAAAACGCTTCTAATGTGCTGAATGCCAAGGAAGCTGCATCATTCCTGAAAGACCATGTGGAAACGACTCGATGGCTCGCCCGGCGCGGAGCCATATCCGTTTTTAAAGCTTGCAAAGACAGGCGTTTTTACATGAGGGCTTTGCGGAGCTGGCCGGAAGGGCAGAGTTTAGAGCTGCCAGGAGGGGAGCATGACATTTAGTTCGGATGCACTGTCTCGTTGGCTCAAAGTGTTACTGGCGCTGTTATTCATCGTGCTGCTGGCCAGCGGCATGTTTTTTTACCACATTCAGGAAAAGGTTATGTGCCAGAAGGCCGAAGAAGACCTGGCGGCGATTGCACGGCTCAAGGTGGAGCAGATTGCCGCCTGGCGGAAGGACCGATTGGATGACGCCGAGGAGATGCAGGAGCACTCATTTTTATCGGAAAATGTGGCGCGTTTTTTAGCTGTTCCGGATGAGAGAAATGCCGGGGATCTGCGCGTTCGTTTTCGTAACTTCGCGGCTCAGAACGAGTATGCTGGTATATTATTGGTGGATTTGGAAGGGAAAGTGCTTGTAAGCATAAATGAAACGGCTTACCACCCTAGTGAATATGCACCCGCCTTAGCCGCCGCGCTAAGCGTTCAGAAGCCGGTGTTCACCGATATTCACATCGCAAGAGAGGGTGAACCCCCGCATATTTCCGTTGTTGCTCCGGTTTTTGCCCGAGCCGGTGAATCCAGCCAACCAATCGGCGGCTTCATTCTGGTTACTAATACTTCCCAGTTCTTGTATCCTTTGGTTCAATTTTGGCCTACGCCCAGCAAGACGGCGGAGACCTTGCTGGTCCGGCGCGATGGCGATAATGTGTTATTCCTGAACGAGTTGCGACATAAGCCCGATGCGGCTCTCAAGCTGCGTATTCCCTTGACCCGAACCGAGGTGCCCGCAGTCCAGGCCGTACTGGGGCGGGAAGGCATGCTAGAGGGCATAGATTATCGCGGGGTCGAGGTGGTGTCGTTCATCCTTCCCGTTCCGGATTCGCCTTGGTTCATGGTGGCCAAGGTAGATGCGGCGGAAGTCTTCGCCGAGTGGCGATTCCGCTCTATCCTCATATTGGCGTTCATCTTAGGAATGGCGGCTTTCATCGGCACAGCTGGATTGGTCCTTTGGCAGCGGGAGAAAGCGGCCCATTATCATGCGCTTTACTCTTACGAGGCCGCACTGCGCACTACTGTGGAGCGCCACAGCATCACATTGAAAGCCATCGGCGATGCGGTCATCGCCACGGATGCCCAAGGATTGGTGGAACTGCTCAATCCCGTTGCGGAAACCCTCACCGGCTGGACGGACGCCGAGGCGCGCGGCAAACCGCTGGAGACGGTTTTCCACATCATCAACGAGGAGACGCGGGAAATAGTAGAAGGCCCGGTGGCGGTTGTTTTGCGGGAGGGCGTAGTGGTTGGGCTTGCCAACCATACGCTGCTCATCGCCCGGGACGGCGTGGAACGTCCTATTGCCGACAGCGGCGCGCCTATCTTCAACGAGGAAGGGGTGATCACCGGGGTGGTCCTGGTTTTTCGAGACCAGACCGCCGAGCGTGCCGCGCGCCTGGCTTTGCAGGAAAGTGAAGAGTGCTTTCGCGCGACCTTCGAACAAGCCGCGGTTGGGATTGCACATGTCGCTCCCAATGGATGTTTTCTCCGGGTGAACAATAAACTGTGCGGCATCGTCGGGTATAGCCAGGAAGAATTATTAACGAAAACGTTTCGCGAGATCACCGATCCTGATTATGTGGATACGGATCTTGCTCTCGTCCAGCAAGTGCTTGATGGAACAATCAAGACGTACTCGAGGGAGAAGCGCTATATTCACAAGAATGGTTTTGCAGTCTGGATCAACATAACGGTGGCGCTGGCGTATAAACCAAATGGGGAGCCTGATTATCTGATTTCCGTTATAGAGGAGATTTCCGAGCGCAAGAAGGCGGAGGAGGAATTGCTTCGGAGTGAGGAGCGCTACCGCAGTACGCTTGATAACATGATGGAAGGCTGCCAGATCATCGATTTTAACTGGCGGTATGTGTATATCAACGCGGCCGCCGAAGGGCATAACCAGTGCCGTAAAGAAGAATTGCTCGGGAAAAGATATATGGATGTTTGGCCTGGCGTAGAAGAAACGGAGGTATTCGTCCATATCCAGCGGTGCTTAGAAGAACGCATATCTGAACAAATGGAGAATCTGTTTGTTTTTCCTAATGGCACGAAAGGCTGGTTTGATTTGACTATCCAGCCGGTGCCGGAAGGCGTCTTCATTCTTTCCATCGATATCACCCAGCGAAGGCAGGCCGAGGAGCAATTGCAGCATTTGGCCAATGTCTTGCGTGCGGTCCGAAATGTTAATCAGCTTATCACGCACGAGAAAAGCCGGGATATACTGTTGCGCGAGGCTTGTGGCGTCCTCACCAAGACGCGGGGGTATCGTTCCGCATGGATCAGCCTGTTCGATGGGGCGGGCGGAATGAAGTGTGCGGTTCAATCCGGTCTCGGTGAGGAATTCGCCGTTCTGTGTACTGAGATCGAGCAAGGCAATTACCCGGACTGTTGCAGGCAGGCTATCGAGAATTCCGGCTTTGTGGCCGTATATAACACGAAAGAAAACTGCGCCAAATGCCCCCTCGAGCCTGTTTCCCAGGATACGGCGGTTTTAGCCGGAGCGCTCCGCCACGCGGAACGCGATTACGGCGTGCTCGTGGTGGCCCTGCCCGCCGCCGTAGCAGGCGACCCCGAGGAACAATCCCTATTCAAAGAGCTCTGTGGGGACATCGGTTATGCCCTTTTCATGATGGAGATGGAGGCGGACCACGAGAAATCCGAACGGACCTTGCGTGCCATTTTCGATTCCGCGAGTGACGGCGTTTTGCTGGCGGACGCGGTATCAGGGAGCTTTGTGGTCGGTAACAATGCAATATGCCAGATGCTTGGCTATTCAATTCAAGAGATCAAGGAGCTTTCCATCGCCGATATTCATCCAGTGGAAGAACTGGCTGCGGTTCACAAGCGATTCGCCGGGCTGGGGCTCGGTGAGAGCTCATTCGTTTCGGAACTGCCCGTAAAGCGCAAGGATGGAAGCATTTTTTATGCCGATATTAATACGACGGCCTTTGAGCTGGATGGGCGCCGGCATATGCTCGGTATTTTTAGAGACATCACGGAACGCAAGCAAGCGGCGGCGGAACGGGAACGGTTGCTCTCCGCCATCGAGCAGGCAGGCGAGATGATCGTTATCTCCGATCCCGAGGGGATCATCCAATATGTGAATCCTGCCTTTGAAAGGACCACAGGTTATCTCCGGGAGGAGGCCATTGGACAAAACTGGCGCATTCTCAAAAGCGGCAAGCAGGGGCCTGTTTTCTATCAGCACCTCTGGGAAACCATATCGAGCGGCCAAACCTGGAAAGGGCGCATAATCAACATGCGCAAAGATGGAACCTTATATACGGAGGAGGCGACGATTTCCCCGGTATGTGACGCTTCGGGGCATGTTCTAAACTATGTGGCCGTCAAGCATGACATCACGGAGCATCTGCAATTAGCGGAGCAATTCAAGCAAGCGCAGAAAATGGAGTCCGTGGGCCGGCTGGCGGGCGGTGTAGCCCACGATTACAATAATATGCTCAGCGTTATTCTTGGCTATACGGAAATGGCTTTAGATAAGGTCGGCCCATCGGAGTCGCTGCATGCGGATCTCAAGGAGATCTATGACGCCGCCAAACGCTCTACTGAGGTCACCAGGCAATTACTGGCTTTTGCCCGCAAGCAGACCATCAGCCCCAAGATACTGGATCTGAACGACACCGTGGAGGGCATGCTCAAGATGCTCCGGCGCCTCATCGGTGAAGACATTGATCTGGCTTGGAGGCCAGGTTCAGGCCTGGGATGGATTAAGATGGACCCGGCCCAGATCGATCAGATGCTGGCTAATCTGTGCGTCAACGCCCGGGATGCGATTAACGGAGTGGGGAAGGTTACCGTCGAGACGCACATGGCGAGCTTTGACGAGGATTATTGCGCTTCCCACGCGGGTTTTGTGCCGGGTGAGTATGTGCAATTGGCTGTCAGCGACGATGGCTGTGGGATGGACAAGGAAACGCTCGATAGTATCTTTGAGCCGTTTTTCACCACAAAGGATGTGAATCAGGGAACCGGCCTGGATTAGCCACCGTTTATGGGATAGTCAAGCAGAATAATGGATTTATAAACGTGTACAGTGAGCTGGGGAAAGGAACGAGCTTCAAGATTTACTTGGCGCGCCATGTGGGAATTGCCGAAAAAGCAGGAACGGAAACCATTACACAGATTCCGCAAGGCCGTGCGAAACGATACTTTTGGTGGAAGACGAGCCGACGATCATGAAGATGGGCCAGATGATGCTGGAAAAGCTAGGCTACCAGGTATTAGCCACGGGTTTGCCTTGCGATGCGGTGCGCCTGGCTGGGGAACACACGGACAGCATACATCTGCTCATCACCGATGTTGTCATGCCCGGAATGAACGGCCGCGAGCTGGCGAATCAATTGCATGCCATTTATCCGAATATCAAACACCTTTTCATGTCCGGTTATACGGCCAATGTGATCGCCCACCGCGGAGTGCTGGACGAGGGGGTGAATTTTATCCAGAAGCCTTTTTCCATGAGGGAGCTGGGCATGAAAGTAAGAGCGACCCTAGATCAATAAGATATAGGTATAAAAGCAATTAACCTAAAAAAGGCAGTAGGAGCTTGCTTTGGGATTTTTCCAGCCCAATTTTGTAAAGAAATAACTGTCCTGGCCCGCTCTTTACGTTGGCGCCGGCAGCAGGTTTGGGGGTGGCCAGCGGCCTTCCCTCGAGTATTTTGGCGAAGATCCGGCTGAGGATCGTCCGCCATCGTTCGTTCCGGTTCAACTGCCGCGCAGTTGCTTTCACCTCCGATAAAAAGGCGTTTACGGATTTCAGAACTTGTTCCATAGCATGTCCTTGCGCATGCACGGGGGTGATGGTGAGCGTGGTTTGGCCTCCGTGGCGGTCTGCTGTCCCACACCATACAGCAGCAGAGGGCGGCTTGTGATCGCTTCGGCGTGGCGCTCCGGAATCGCCAAGCGCACGTACAAAGACCACCAATTGTAAATCAGGGCTATGATTCGCGCCATGATTTGGCAGCGCTTCATATCGTGGGTGGTATACCCGCCCCACCCCCACTGGTTTTTCTGTTCATCGTAGATGTTTTCCGCATCGCCCCGGTCGCGATAATGCTGGGCCAAGGCCGATAGGGGGTCTGTCAGCGAAGTGGCCAGCAGCGCGTATTCATACTGCTGCACGGCTCCCGCTTGGATCTCAATGAGCTGTAGTTGGGGGGAGGGGTCAGGCAATAGCGGCTCCGTTTCCAGAACGATACTCCCTTTGAGCTTGCGCCGCAGAACGATTATCCGGCGTTTGCTCGTCCATCCCATAAGCTCCAGACGGTCTTCCAAACCTTCCCAGCCTTGGCCTGCTGGCGTCCAGTCCTTAGAACAAAAGGCCTGCTGGATAAGCCGTTTCACGTTGCTGGTCTGCCGCAATTTGAACAGATAGGGGCACTCCGCGCGCTTCGGCTTCGCTCATGTCGCGTTCGTTGCCGAAGGCGCAGTCGCCGCGAATCATGCCAGGCCAGGCCGCGCGCGGCAAGCCATCGAGAAAATGCCACAATCCAGGCATGGTGTATTTCGCCGCCGTCTCGTTGCCCCGGCCGGACTTCCACGTCCAGCACCAAGCGCGTGTTCGCCATAAAATAGGTATGCAGCACATGAGAAGGACGGCCCTGTTTCGCCGGATTGTAGCCCAGCACGGCCCCTTCTTGATGGCCGAACAGGGGCTTCACGCTTGTATCCACGTCCAAAATCCAAGGCTCATAAAGCAACGGCTCATAACAGCGGCGCAGGTGCTTCTGTAGCCAGCCCGCGCAGGCTTCCCCGTCCGCCAGTATAAATGCCCGCCGCGCCGAGGAGGCGCTCATGATCTTGCTCATACCCAGCAAGCCCGGGTTCACCGCGTCGTAACGGACCGCGTCAATGTGCGCATAGCGGGTGTGGCCCGCCAGCACTGATAAAAATAGCGTGCCCAGCACATCCCTCTTGCGCGGCGCATTATTGCTGGCGTACGCCAGCGGACAGTCCTCCACCCACGCTTCAAAAAGCTCCGCCGTCTTGAGAAAATCGATAAAGAACGCCAACTGGCCAAACGGCGTCGTTGCCGCCTCCCGGTCCCATTCCACATGCACCCGGCCCCCCGTAGCTATCTACGAAAATCGGCGCCTCCAAAGACAACCATTCCTCCTCTCCCAATGGGGGAGCATCTTGCTGTTGCGATTCTGTTTCCATGTTCTTTATCTTGAACTACTTCCTGCTCGACACT
>CAXXTH010000017.1:0-1610229 GCA_963668025.2 Candidatus Hydrogenedentota bacterium | reverse complement strand
GGCGGCCGCCATCGCCAAGACATCGTCGAATTCCCGATCCGCCACGTGTGTTAGATGGCGGTTCGCCGCCTGGGTGGCCAGATAACGAATGTGCGTGGCCAGATAACGAATGTGCGTGGCCAGTTGATGCCGATGATTCAACAGCAGGCGCTGGCGCTCCTCGGCCGTGACGTGCTTGAGCGCGGGGTCGCTGTCATAATCGGCCACCCCCACATCATCCGGCCCCAGGGCGGAAATGACCGTGTCGTGCAGAACCCCCACAAAGCGTCGCTCATCGAAGTCCCATGCGACACAGGGATGATATTCGTATCCGGTTCCATGATGGTCCCCAATCTCCATCTTCTCGCTCATGGCGGCATGTTTGGAGAAATCGCACTCGGTAATGTCGTGCAGCACCAATAGGGAAGACCCGCTTGCTTGCTCCAGCACCACTCGCGCCCGCAATTCGCGCAATTGGCTCACGCTGACGTCCGGGTTGTTGATGAGGTCATACCATGATTTCGATTCCGCCCACGCCGCTTGCTTGCTGCCCGCCGTCTGGCTTGGCCCCGCGCCCGGCGAGAAAACGAGCCGCGTCACGTGCCGGACCACACAGGCATTGCGTTTTACATGGCCCATGTCAACCAATCTTTCCACCTGCCGGATCACCGTATGTTTTTTCTGCTCCATTCTAGCACCTCCTTTTGGCTGGCGGTACTATATAGAAGCGTTATATAAATATTAAAGTATTATTACTGATAAATCCCGGATATAATGGGAGTGGTACTAAAAATAACCTCCAGCTATGGCCCCGAGACGAAAAAATATGCCTATACTTGGTAGGGCTGAAGCCAGGTGCTAAGGGGACGTGCGGATAGCGAAAGAAACAGCAGGCAATCTTGAAGCGTTCAACAGGCGATACGAACTTTTTTATCGGGCAAGGCGCTCGGTGTATATGTTCATATACAAAAGAAAGGCGGTTTTCCCTGCAAAACGCGTCAATACTCTTTTGGTGGCACACACCCGAATAAATGTGACATACGCCTTGCGGATGCTTATACTAAGTAAACACTGGATGATGATGACGGTTATTTTTGTGGCCAAAAGAAAATATCAATAGGAGGCCTGTTTAAATGGGTATACGAGTCGGTATTTGCGGAACAGGGGCGTTTGCCGAGTGTTTTATCCCATTGTTCAAACACCACCCCAATGTAGAGAATGTCATTCTGTGCGACCTGGATGCGGAGAAACTCGACGCCAAATGCGCCCAGTTTGGCATTAAAGACCGGTGTTCCTCGCTGGACGCGCTTTGCGCACTGGATGTGGACGCGGTGGCCATCATCACGCAGCATCATCTCCATGGCCCCCAGGCGGTACAGGCGCTTCAAGCGGGTAAACATGTCTATTCCGCTGTACCCTCGGCGATCTCCTTGAATGAAATCACCCGGCTTGTGAAAACCGTCGAAGAAACAGGCAAGGTCTACATGATCGGGTGAGGACAAGCTATTACTACCCCTGCGCCATCTATTGCCGAATGCGCTACAACCAAGGCGATTTCGGCCACATTGTATATGGTGAAGGTGAATATTACCACGACTATATCCACGGCTTTTATGATGTCATGAAGTGGCGGCATGGGAAAGAATGGGAGAAGTATTACGGCGTGCCTCCGATGTTTTATCCCACCCACTCGACGAGCATGATCGTCTCCGTGACGGGGCGCGCATGCGACGCATGTTTCCGGCATGGGATTCGTGGATCGCCATCCGGACAACCTGTACGCACGCGAGGATAATGTCTGGAAAAACCCTTTCAGCAACGAAACCATGCTGTGCCGCATGTCGGATGGGAGTATCGCCCGCATCAGCGAGTTTCGCCGGATAGGCCATCCGGGCACGGTTGGCATGAGCTTGTACGGCACCGAAGCCAGCTACGAGGAGCAGGTCGGCGGCAATATGTGGGTGGTCAAAGAGCGGGCGGCCTGCGAGAATGTCTCCGAAAAGCTCCGGTGCAAGGAAATCCCGGCGGGAGGCGGCGAAGGCATGTCAAAAGTCACCTCGGCGGATGGCACACATTGCGACGTGTCAGAGGTTCATCCCGTTCACCTTCTACCTAAAGAATACCTAGGAATGCCGAATGGCCACAATGGCTCCCACCAGTTTCTGGTGCATGATTTCGTGTCCGCCTGCGTGACGGGAAAAACACCGCCCAACAACATCTGGGCTGCGGCCCGCTACCTCGTCCCGGGCCTCATCGCCCATGAATCTGCTATGCAAGGCGGCATACTAATGGAAGTGCCAGACTTCGGCGCTCCACCCGGGACGGAGGGCAAATAGACCTAGCGTAACATCCCACCCATGAAGGATATGCTAGAGCCCATGTTACATGGGCGAGACGCCCATGCAATGTGTCGTACTCCCCTCCCCTAATAACAGAAGCCTTGACACCGACCTCGCCGCCGAATACCCTGTGAGCATCCCGCGATGGGTGGTCCGCGTGAAAAACAGGCTGAAAAAACATGGCGTTCACCAAAAAAAAACTCGGTTCAAACTGTCTTATCCCCGGAGTTGGGAGAGGATCTAGCCTATCAAGATCATATCTTGCAGGGCGTTTCCCGCACGTTCGCCCTCACGATCCCCCAATTGCCATCGGATTTGCAGGTGGTGGTAGGCAACGCCTATCTCTTGTGCCGCATCGCGGACACCATCGAAGACTCCGCCGCTTTGGATGTGAACGCCAAGAAGCAGTATTCGGAGCAATTCGTGCGGGTGGTCACAGGCCAGGATTCGCCCGAGGCTTTCGCATACGGTTTGGCCCCTTTGCTCGATGACAGCACCATTGATGCGGAAAAAGAGCTGATTCGCAACACGCCCCGTGTCATCCGCCTGACCCATGCCTTCTCGATGGAAGACCAGCAAGCGTTATCCCGGTGCGTGCGCATCATGTCGGAAGGGATGGAAACATTCCAGGAAGGGCGGTTTCATCATGGCCTGGCCGACCAGCGCCAGATGGATTCCTACTGTTATTATGTCGCGGGTGTTGTGGGCGAAATGCTCACTGAACTCTTCTGCGCCCATTCAACCGCCATTGCCCGCAACCGGCATACCCTCGAACACCTGGCGGCTTCGTTTGGCCAAGGCTTGCAAATGACCAATATTCTGAAAGACATCTGGGACGACAAGCAGCGGGATGTCTGCTGGCTCCCCCAAAGCGCGTTTGAGCGGGAAGGCTTCGATTTGCGTGCTTTGGCCCAAGGCCAACAGAACGCTGCATTTGAAAAGGGCCTTGCACAGCTCATCGGCGTCGCACACGGCCACTTGCGCAACGCCCTGCGCTATACCTTGCTGATCCCGCGCTCCGAACAAGGCATCCGTAAATTCTGCCTGTGGGCCATCGCCATGGCCGTGCTGACCTTGCGCAATATTAACCACAAGCGCGGCTTCGCCTCCGGGCAAGAAGTAAAAATCTCCCGCCGAAGCGTCCGCGCGGTGATCATGCTCACCAGCCTCGTGGGCCGAAGCAACGTGCTCTTGCGGGGCATGTTTGCGCTTGCGGCGATGGGCCTGCCCACGCCATCCCCCGAAGACAAACATTCTTCCGCTTGAACGGCCTTACTCCGCGCCCTTCATCAAACTCGCCACATCCTCGAAAAAGGATATCGCCGTGCGGCCCGTGCTGAACACTGTGCCGATGACACCGAAGATCCCATTCAACACGAACAAGATCTGCTCGAACTGATACGCTTGCCGGGGAATCCTGCTGACGGTGCGAATGTGCATTGCTTGTCCCTCTTCTTGCCCTTTGCCCCATTTCACTTGATGCGGCTCTTCCGCATCGGCCCTCGCCTACTTGGGATTATACCCCAACACCACACCCGGGCCAACTCCATTTGCACGCCCGCCCGCGTTGCAGTATCTTTATGTCATGGGAACGAAAACCGTACGCTTCAAATGCCATCGCTCGCTGCATTGCTGCATTGACGTGATCGCCTTGCCCACACCCTGGGACGCCATTTGCATCATCAAGGCCACTGGCCTGAAACCGCTCGAATTCCTGGAATTCATCACACCCGATCAGATTTCTGAAGTCGAGGAAGACGACCCTACATGGCTTCGATGCAATGGCCAGCGGTACGTCATGGCCCTCCAGCGTAAACCGGAATACGGTTGCTGCTTCCTCGACCGCGACGCCCGCGGATGCGCCATCTATGAAGACCGGCCCATCCTCTGCCGGTTATTTCCCTTCAAGCTCCAGGAAACGCGGGATGGCCAGTTCAGAGGCTTCACGGTGCATAAGGATGTATGCTGTCCCGTAAATCAAAACGGCGTCTTCGACACCGCGCCCTTGCATGCGCTGTATCTCGAAGACACCAAGCATCACGACGACTATGCCACGATGGTAAAAGTTTTTAACCGGCGCGCGGAACCAAATACGCGTCCCGAGGATTTTATCCGCATGTTTTATATGGACGAAGCAGAGATGGAAAGATAAAAACAACCTCTCGGATTGCAGACGCACGATGGCCAATCCGTTCAAATACGTTGCGATAAGGATGTTTTATTGTTTTTGAGATACGAAAAACCCGAAAAGACGTTATCCACGCCTTTTCTAGTCTTGACTTGCTCTTATCCCTCCCGTATACTACCTTTGACTTGTGCGAACGTTACGGGGTGCAGCAACGTCGCACTCCTGCCAAAGGACCGTGAACGAATGCATATGAGTGGTGTAACGGCCATATGCGGAGTTCCTGCCCGATGAAGCGCTGGACCGTCATGGTGGTCCCGCAGGGTTTGGGGAACACTCGCTCGTTGGATGTAGCCGCATCCCATCTCTGGGTAACCGGAGCGGTGGTGCTGGGTCTTGTGTGCCTGAGCGCCTTGCTGACGTTCTCGGGCATTTACCTCCATCAGCGCATCGAAAACGCCCAGTCTCAAATCAAAGAACTCGAACGCACGAATCATGAGCTCGCCCAGCAAGCCAGCACAAAGTCCTCGCCCACGCCAGAAAATATGACCAGCCAGGAGCGGGAGGAGCTGGAGCGGAAGATCCGAAAAGAATATGAAGCCAGCACCCGGGCAATTGTCTCTGAGTTAACGGAACTCTATTCCGAAGAAGACAAATTCCGCCGCATTCAAGGATTGCCACCCCGCACCAGTTCGGCGGCCGATTTCGTGGCGGACGCCACTACCGCCACCGCCAGCGAAGGCAAGGGCGGCCCGCCAGGGCGCGGCTCCGATAATGCACCGGCCAGCACGACCGTGGCATGGCATCCGCCTCATGTGATCTACGGCCTTGCGCGTCCTTCCGCCGACCTCATTCTGCAAGAAATCCGCGTCCGGCGCGCCAGCTTGGCCGAGCTGCATACAGCCGTTTTGGCGAAACAAGAACGCGTCGAGCGCATGCCGTACGAATGGCCTATCACAGCACGCACGCGGCGTCTCACTTCGCGGTTCGGCTGGCGTAAAGATCCCATTAACTATTCGATACGCCATCACGACGGCCTCGATATTGGGGCCGCGTATGGTTCGCCGGTTTATGCCACGGGCCGGGGCATCGTCACCTTCTCCGGTTACGAGGCCTATTACGGAAACGTGATCCGCATCAACCATGGCGACGGATATGAGACCGTATACGCCCACCTAAGCGCGCGGAATGTGCAAGTCAACCAGCAGGTCAACCGAGGCGATCAAGTCGGTAAACTGGGTTCGACGGGCCGCAGTACGGGGCCGCACCTTCACTATGAAGTGCGCGTAAAAGGCAATCCGGTTGATCCGGAAGGCTTCTTGCCGTAATATCTCTCCCGCAGGAAGACTACATTACCATTCGAGGCAATTCATGCTGGATTCAGGAAAGAGACGCAATATGCCGGAAGGCAAGACGCTAACCATTATTGGCCAAGGCACCACCATCACCGGTGAGATTCATTCGAAAGTCACCGTTCGCATCGAAGGCGCGGTAAATGGGCGCATCCATAGCGATGAAACCATCATCGTCCAGGAAACCGGCAAGGTCAAAGCGGAACTTGTGGCCGCCCAAATCGTCATCAGCGGCGAAGTCGAAGGCAATGTCTTCGCCCATGACCGCCTCGAAGTCACCTCCAACGGCCGCCTCGTCGGCGATATCACCGCGCCGAAGGTGAGCATTGCCGAAGGTGTGCTCTTCGAGGGAAAATGCACGATGAAATCGCCGGGCCAGATCAAGCCGCCACAGCCCGGCTCGCTCGAACGTCCGGAACAATTGGGCATTGAGGCGCGCAAAGAGCCTCCGAAGCTCTAACTGTATCCGCTTTATATGCAATAAACTCGAACGAATCATGGGCGGGACGCCCATGCTACGAAGAAGAAGCCGGTAATCGTCTATTCGAATGGCTTTAAAACGCGACCACCTCGATGCGCGTTTTGTTGCTGATGCCTGGGTGGTAGAGCACGATATCATCGCGGCCATCGCCATTGAGATCAGACGCTTGAGCGGTTCCAAACGAAGGGGCCGCGACCGAAAGCCATGGTTTTTCCGACACAAAAGCGTCTTTGCTCCCCGAATAAACCACCAACTGATCCGGGCCGGAGCTCAACAGCACATCCTTCAAGCCGTCCCCGTTGAAATCGCCCATGGCATAAGCGATCTTCTCCCGCCCATCTGGCGCATTGAGGCTTAGCGTTTGCGTGAAATCCGGCTTGGCCTTGTAGCCTTGGCCGTCAAATAAATGCGCCTCGACCTGCATATTCAGTTTTTTGAATAAAAAATAATTAACGAATGTCGAGACGCCAATCGGCACTTTCACAAACACCAAGTCGGAATGCCCATCCTGATTCACGTCTTGAATAAACGGGCTTGCAATCGCGCCTTTGGACCCGAAAGACACCGTAGGCGACGGAGGATACTCAAACGGCCCGGATGCAATATAGATCTGGGTCAGCATCTCGATGTTGATAGCGCCTTTGAGCTGCGACACGACCAGATCTGGAAAGTTGTCGCCATTAATATCCGACATCGACGCGGTGGCTTCCCATTTCTCGTCCACTTTGCCGGGCACTTTGAAGCGTTTGCGTTCTTTCCATCCCGCGCCATATGCGAAATCCGCATAAGAGTCACTTAGGAACGCCACTCCCTTGTCTTTTTCACCCGCCAGCGTGAACTCTTGAATCGCGGGAAGACGGTGGTAGATCCGGAGGACGGGGGTGCGTTGGATCTCGCTCACCACGTCGCAGGGGACATCCGCCAGCAAGTCCTGAGGCGTGCGGATCTGATACCCCGCAGGCACTGGGATCAGCCATTCGTCTATGCCGTCGCCATCCAAATCCTGGGCGGCGCTCTTTAAGAACATGGGCTCACGCGCACCGGATGGGATCAAGCTCATAAAGCGCGGCTGCGCAACCACATGGAACGCCCCATCGGCGTATCCATGGATCGTAGCGCCGCGCGAATCGATGGCCACAAGCTCTTTCGGGGCTTTCCCATCCGTTTCCGCTAAAAACAATCCCCCTGCGGCAGGCTCCAGCCCGATGCAAATCGAGGGCTCCGGCGTATATCCCCCATCGGCTTCCGCCAAAAACAACGCCACGGTTTTTTGCAGCGGATCGCTATCTTCCACACAGCACAGGGCATAGATATCTTTAAGGCCATCGCCATTTACATCGTCAATGGCCACGTCCCATACCGGAGCGCCTGCTTGAAGCGCATAGGCATGCGCCTCGCCCGCCACCGCGCTTAACACCATCAGCATCGTAGCAATCATCGGTTATTCCTCTTGGTGATTTCATGGTGCGGAAGCAAATCCGTCCGCACTTGCTTGTTAGACAATACAAACCAGCGCCGGGTTTCACACGCGGACGGGATGAATCCTTCGATTGGCGCCAGATGGCCCGCGAGAGCGCCGATTCTTCGCGGAATACGGTGTATACGCATCCCATAACACGGGCGGAGACGCCCATATGCCTAGCCAAAGGCCCGCCAGGCCAGCCGCGCCACAATCAACAACAGCAGCATGCCCATGACCACTCGGCGGCGCGGCAGCGTCAACCAGCGATTCAGGTGTTTGCCCGCCAAAGAGCCTGCTTGCGCTCCAAGAAACACCAATGGCGCTAACGCAAAATCCACCTGCCCGACGGTCCACGCCAAATCCGTCGATTTAGGCTCCAATAGCCCTATAAGCGTCGCGGCAATGCATGTCGGAACCATCACCGTATTGGAAAGCGCTGCTACCCGTTCGTTGCGCGCCAGCCCGGCTATCAAGACCAGCGGCACCAGGATAAGGCCGCCGCCCACTCCCGTCGCACCTGACACAAGCCCTGTGGCAAGGCCAATCAACAGCGCCGCCAACACCCTCCAGCGCACCCGTTGCGCTGCCGCTGCCTTAGGTTCAGCAAGCAACAACATCCGAATGCCTACCACTATCAGCAACGTGATAAAGAAAAGCAGCACCGCCCGGCCTGGCAGGAGGCCCGTCAGCCATACCGAAAACATGGACCCCACAATCGAGCCTGCCGCCAGAAACGCCGCTAAATCCCATTGCCGGTTTTCACCTTCTTGATTCAGCCGCCATACATTCGCCGCCGCCACGAAGATAATAATGAACAGGCTCGTTCCCTTGGCGGTATGCGGGTCCATTCCTGGGACGAACTCGATAAACGCCGGCACCATAAAGATGCCGCCGCCTACGCCCAGCGCCGCACTCACCAGGCCTACTCCAATTCCCAGGGAAAGTGTCCATAAAACGAAAATCACGAACATGTCCTCTTCGTATTTTTACATAAAAAACTGGCAAAGCCGCCTCATGCTTGCGGCCTGCATGCCCCTGCGTTACAATACGCCTCTATGTACACTTTAAAACAAGAAATAACCAGTTTCGCCCATGTGGGAAAGGTGCTGTTCCAGTATCTCTTATACCGCATGAAGCTCCGTTCGTGCCCCACTTTTCAGGGAAACAAACTCCCTCCCCTCATCGTCATTGGCCGGTTCATGGGGTGGAATTATAATTTACGCATCGTGGGCAGGGAAAACTGCCCTTCCGCGCCTCCCGTTATATTTTGCGCCAATCATATCAAGCTGGACGACCCGTTCATTCTCGAATGTGCCATCCATCGCGCCAGCGGCGGCCTTTTTGTGGACCACATGATGCGCGACGACTTCTTCGGCACGAAGTTCAAATTCAAGTTTTGTGATCCCGATGAACTGCTTGCCATGCTTGGCGCGAATCATATCAGCCGGGATCGCGTCACGCCCAGCCAAATCAAGATTTACATTGACATACTTCGCCGCCCATACAACTTCCTCATGTTTCCGACAGGCACGCGTTCCCGCTCCGGTTTTATAATGGAATGCCGCGAAGGCGCTTCCGAACCAGGCGGGCCTTCTTTCTTCATTGCACAGGTCCAGCGGGGCAAAACGCCGCTCCGCGTACCGGTGGTGCCTATAGCGCGCTGCTATAATCCCATTCACGAAAAAACCGCCGCCGTTTTTGGCGCTCCCCTTTTCATGGAGCCCGGTGCGGACCGGGCCGCCCAGCGTGCTTTCGACCAGCGTGTTATTGAAGCCATCGCCGCGCTCATTGAAATCAATGTCCCATACATTCTTAGCACGTATCTGTATTTACATTGCCTCCATGGACTGGCTGCGTCCATCACCATGGATGGCTTGCGCGCACACCTGCGCGCTATCCTCGAATCGCTCCCAGAGCGCCACGTGGATCCCTTGGCGCTGCCGCACCTAGATGAAGAGCTTCGTCTTACTTTAGAATACTTTGCCACTCACGGCATGCTGGACCTACGCGACAACCAGATTGCGCTTCATTCAAGCGCTATTCTGCATTGCCCCGAGGTCGATAGGGATTTCCGCAAGCAACATCCCCTCCGCTTCTTGATGAACCAAATCGTCCATCTTCCCGATGTCACGCAGGCGATTGAATCCCGCGTCTTGCAGGATTTGGCTCAGTAAAACTGCCTTCTCAGCTCGGGGCCGTCCAGCAGGCCACCCCCATACCAAACCACCCACTCGCCATACCGCACGTCTTCTCCCCGTTCAAAATCGGTTTGGCCGCGCCGCACGGCGGCCTCGGGGCTATCGGGCAATAAATAGCGGTCCGCATATCGAAATACAATCTGCGTGCGATCTCCTAAGGTATGTCCAGTCTCCGTGAAGGCCACCCCGTCCACATCCTGCTCCGTGGCAATATGCGCATCCACCAGAAATCCCGCAGCGCGCATGTTTGCGGTCATTTCCCGCTTGTCTTCCACCGGGCATGTCATATCGGAACAGCCATGCACGGACACCACGCGCGCTTCCGCGCCAAGGGCGCGCATCACCGCTAAATGCTCGGGATTCCCCACATATCGCAACAATTGGGCTCCCGGCGATAGATACCGGAGACTGGAGAGATCGGCGCTATACCCCGCATTCAACTTGCTGCCGCCCGGCAAGTTATAAGCAATGTCATCGTTCAGTTTGGCCATGCCGCATATATCCACGACGCAGGCGAAGGTACGCGGCGCCAGCTTATTCGCCATGAGCGAAACATTTGCTCCGCCAGAACCGCCAGTCGCATATATGCGTTCGCGCGCGAAAGGCTTGCCTGCCTGTTCGAGCCCATGAAAGACACAGCGCAACGCCCGCAGGGCGTCTATGGCTTGCAGGCCGCCAAAATCATATGGAGGATCCACGGTTCCATCATAGGGGCCGCTTTGCAGATAATCCACGCTCACCGCCACCACATCATACCGGCTGGCAAGCTGGACGGGATCGGGCGCGCCAATACAGCGTACGCCACCCCAGTTGTGCAAACTCAGCATGATTCCCGTCCGCGGGCCAACCTGGGCCAAGCCGCCGCCCGGATAAAAAATATACGCACGCACGGTCCTCGGGCAAGGCTTCCAAGGCCATTCTTGAGTGATAACTTCGATTTCACCATCATGCGCAGGCAGCATCACGCCCATATGTGCATTAACCATACCTATGCCTTTCTATTGAAAAAAACGCTCCCTTACAAGTTGCAAACCGTCTTCCTGATCTTTACTATCACGTCATGAAGCATACGAGATCAAGTGGAATCTTGCTACACCCCACGTCTCTGCCAGGGCCTTATGGGATAGGCGATATCGGCCCCGAGGCATGGCGCTTCGTGGATTTTCTCGCGGAAGCGGGCCAGCAAATTTGGCAGGTGCTTCCGCTCGGCCCCACGGGGTATGGCGATTCACCCTACCAGAGCTTTTCTTCTTTAGCCGGAAATCCGCTCCTCATCAGCCCAGAACAGCTCATGCGCGATGGCTTCCTTGGCAAGGCGGACCTAGATGACAAGCCGGATTTTCCTGCAAACAAGGCCGACTTCGGAGCCGTGATCGCTTGGAAACACCAGCTACTCCGCAAAGCCTACGAAAACGCCATCCATGGCGGGTCCGATGAAGAGCACGGCGCTTTAGCCACTTTTTGCCACGACAACGCCCACTGGCTCGATGATTGCGCGCTCTTCATGGCCATCAAGGAAACGCATAACTATGCGGTCTGGACTGAGTGGGAACCTGATCTCGCCTTCCGTTCTCAAGACGCCATGGAAGGCGCGCGGCGCGAGCATGCAAACGCCATTGGCGCGATAAAGTTCGCCCAGTACATCTTTTTTAAGCAATGGAGCGCCCTCCGGGCGCATTGCGCGGAACAAGGCGTCACGTTGCTTGGCGATATCCCCATTTATGTCGCCCACGACAGTTCTGATGTCTGGGCTAACCGCCACATGTTCCAGCTTGACCAGCATGGCAATCCCACCGTCGTCGCGGGCGTGCCCCCGGATTATTTCTGCGACACCGGCCAGCTCTGGGGAAATCCCATTTATCGTTGGGACTATCTCGCGGACACGGGTTATGCATGGTGGGTGGAGCGCCTGCGGGCCGTCTTGCGCATGGTGGACCTCGTACGGCTTGATCATTTCCGTGGATTCGAAGCCTACTGGGAAGTGCCTGCGAGTGATGAAACAGCCGTCAATGGGCGATGGGTTCCAGGGCCGCGCGAATGGATTTTTGATACATTCAAATATTATTTCGGCGAAGAGCTGCCACTGCTTGCCGAGGACTTAGGATTCATCACGCCGGAAGTCCATGCATTGCGGGAGCGCTTTGGCCTTTCCGGCATGGCCGTACTCCAATTTGGATTTGGCGAAAACGCCCATGACAGCGCATTTCCTCCGCATACATACCAGCAAAACCTCGCAGCCTATACCGGCACGCACGATAATGACACCACGCTCGGATGGTGGAAAAGCCTCCAGGATGATCCGGAGTCGGCAGGCATGCGCGCATATATCCAAGCGTATCTAGACACCAATGGCCAGGAATTCAACTGGATCTGCATTCGCGCCCTTATGGCGTCCGTCGCCAAAATAGTCGTCTTTCCCCTGCAAGATATTCTCGGCATCGGCAGCGAAGGGCGAATGAACTATCCTGGACACGCCAATGGCAATTGGACCTGGCGCTTCCTCGATGGCGACATCAAACCAGAGATCGCGGCGCGCCTGCATATGCTCACGGAATTGTTCGGCCGGACCCTTCCTCCTCCCATTGAGGAAAGCGCTAAAGAAGCCGAAAACAATGCGGCGGAATGCCTATAACCGCTTCCGCTTTTCCGGCTGCGGCTTTGGTTATATTCCTGGAAACTATCCACACACTATGCTAAAGTATGGCTAAGTACGTGGCTGTATATAATCTTAACGAATAGCTCAACCGTTCAAATCCGGTTTCACCGGACTGAACAGCGCTTACCGTGCAGAATTTGGGAGGCTGAACAGCATTATGTCGGACACAGTCGCAGGATTCTTCAGTACGCTGGAAGAGCGCATTGACAAAACAAAAATCGCGGGAATGAAGGCGACATTCCAGTTCAATGTGACCGGCGATGGCGGCGGGCAATGGTATGTTTCTATCGTAGATGGTTCGCCAGCCGTTGGCCAGGGCGTATCGGAGTCTCCTAACATTACCATCACGACCGGCTCCGCCGATTGGCTCAGCATCGTCAATGGGAAAATGAGCGGGCAATCTGCTTTTCTCACCGGCCGCCTTCAGATTCGCGGTGACATGGGATTGGCCATGAAGCTGACCAGCATCCTGACGTGACCGTTCAAGTGTGCATGCCGCGTTTCTTTTTCGTGAAGCGGAGTGGGCACGCCGTATTGATAGGTGTTATGCTGCTTGCATGCTCCTTAGGCGCATGCGGGAAGGCGGTGCGCCACGACATTCCTCCCCAGCCCTTGAGGTTAACCACCCCGAAGGGAGCTGCTGTAGACGCTGTCTTTTATGCGACTCGCGTTTCCAATCCTCCGGGGCTGATACTGGTGCCAGGTTACGCTGGGGGGCAAAAGCGGTGGGAAGCATGCGGCCGGCAAGCACAGCTCCAAGGAATGCATTGCCTCTCGATTGACGCCATGCGCACGGAGCCTGATAGCGGCGATTTGAAGGACGCTTTTGAGGCATTGGATGGTGCGATGGACGCCCTCATAGCCCATGGCGCTGATCCTAAAAACCTGGCTATTGCAGCGGAAAGTAATGCCGCGCCCATTGTGCTCGAATATGCCCGGAATCGGCCTTCAGCCGTGGCCGTGATCCTCGTCTCTCCTGCCCCCGAATGCGCAAGCATTTCCGCGAGAAACGCCATCATCGAGTTAGGCAAACGGCCCGTCCTGCTTATGGCTGCTACTGGCGATTCCCTCGCGGCTTCCACGGCCCGCCAGTTAAAACAAGCCGCCCCAGGACAATGCGAAATGCGGGAGTATGCCGGCTCCGCCCATGGAACCGATCTGCTCGATACAAGCAGCCAAGCCATGGGGCAAATTTTCGTCTGGCTCACCCCTATCATTGGGCCTCACGCGTAACTGGATGCCACACCTTGACGGCCACTTGTCGCAAGCGTATCCTGATGGCAAGAAGAAAGAGGCTTGAGCCAACCAGGGGGGGATCGCACATGGGCGAAGAAATTCGGCCCGGATATTATCGCGACGAAAATGGGATTTGGCATAAAGACCGCCGTAAAAAAACTTCGCGGCGGGAATGCAAAGGTTTTTTTGGATTTCCGGATCGGCGAACGTTTTACCGCCGGAAGACAGATCTCGAGATACTGGAGCGCGAAGCCCAAGCGGATATTACGGACGCGTTAAGCGAGATCGCTAATCATCAGCCAGAATAGCCGCAATACACTGTAAACAAGCATATTGCGGCTTTCACGAGTTACTGCGCGGCGCGCAGCAATATGGCGTCCGCGCCCTGCTTCAATTCCTGCACGGCTTGAGCGGCAGTAAGCTGGCCAGTTAAGACGCCTGTTTCCACTTTCTCGATCAAGTTGCGCACTTCCTGCCATCCCGGCAGATTAGGTTCAGCGCGTGCAAAATCAAGGCAATCGAATGGGGTGCGATTGTACGCCCATTCTCTCCAAAATTCTTGGATGCGCGGATCTTGTGCAGCAGACTTCCGGATGGGCACATACCCTGTTCCCAGCGCCCAGCGCACATTGGTTTCCGGCGAGGTAAAATACTTGAGGAACGCCCAGGCGCGCTGCTGCTGTTCTGGGGTCGTGTTGAATATGCACAAATTAGGCCCAAATAACACCGTCACGGGCTTCGTGGGATCTCCCTGCGGAATGGGAGCCACGCCCCACTGATCCATCCGGCCCGCCATGGCCTGTTTCGCAAATGGTATTCCAGAACTCGAGCGGATGGAGAATGCCACCTTGTCTTGCGCGAAAGCTTCCCGGTCATCATAAGAACCCTTAGGAATCATATAGCCGGATTGATCCCGTATGAGTGTTTCGAGAATCTCGAAGGTACGAAAAGCCTCGATGGAATCAAAACAGGTCGTATTGCCTTTCACAAGCTCGCCGCCCAAGCTATAAATCATGCCGTCAATAGTTGACGCATCAACGGATATGGCATAAGCATATCCGCCCGTGCGTTCATGCACTTGCTTGCACTGCTGCACGAATTCATCCCATGTCTTGGGAGGCTCGGCTATTCCGGCCTGGGCCAGCACCTTTTTGTTGAAATAGAGCATTAAGACGCTTTTGGAAAAGGGAAATGAATACATCTTCCCGCCAAAGGCGCTATACACGTTGGTTGAGATAACAACGGGGAAAAAATCTTCCCAATCTTCTTTCGAGAATCCTGTTTGTGGAGCCTGGATGAAGCTATCCAATTCGGCAACGGCATCCGCCTGGATATATTCGGCCGTCATGCTTTCATATGCGACCGCCATCGCGGGCACCGTACGCGCCTGTATGCTCGCGGATACTTTTTGGAATATTTCCGTATAGCCGCCGCTGTATTGCGCTTCCACGGGAATCCCCGGCGCCTGCTGGTTGAAATCAGCCACCAGCCCTTGGAGCAAATCGGCGCTTTGCTCCGTTTGGCGGTCCCACAACAGCACTTTGCCGGACTCGATGGGTTTATATCCTTCTGGCGCGCCGCAGCCACTCGCCAAAACAGTCACCCCTGCGGCTAAAGCGACGGCGGCAACAGTGCATATGATTCTCATGCTTTGATCCCTGCCCCTAAAGAGCTTTCCAAGAAATACCGTTGTGCGGCGAAGTATAACGCCACTGTCGGCAAGATAACAATCGTAGACGCGCACATGAGCAGATTGAATCGCACGCCATCCGCGCTCGAGAACACGGTAAGCCCCACTTGCACCACGCGCATCTGCTCGGTTCCCGTGGCCACCAGCGGCCACACCAGCGCATTGTAACTGCCCAGGAAGGCGAAAAGGCCTACCGTCACCACCATGGGTTTCACCAAAGGCCCTGCAATCCAAAACAAAAAACGGAAATGCCCGCATCCATCTATTGCCGCCGCATCGAAATAGTCGTTGGGCAAGCCGCGAAAGGCTTGGCGCATAAGGAAGATGGAAAATGCATTCGCACACCATGGCGCGATGAGTGCGGCATAGGTGTCGTACCAACCCAGCCAGTTGATCAACACAAAATTGGGGATCAACGTGACTTCAAAGGGAACCATCATCGTCGCCAAAACGAGACCAAATAGCAGGTCGCGTCCTGGGAACCGCAGCCGGGCGAACGCATAGCCCGCCGTGATCGAAGTGAACAGCACGATAATCACAATGATGGCCGTTACGGTAAATGTATTGAAAAAATAGACCGCGAAAGGGGCGGCTTGGAAGGTGTCCGCCACGTTCCGCCATTGCCATTCGGCGGGAAATACGCGCAATGACGGCTCCATCGACTCGGGATACGTCTTGAACGCCGTGCCCACCATCCATATAAACGGGAAGGTCGTCAGCACGGCTCCTCCTGCCAATAGGAGAAATATCAGGAGTCTGCGCATCATTCGTAATGCACCCGCCGCCCGGCATAGCGCCATTGCACGAGCGTCAGCAGCACAATCGCCACGGCCAGCAAAGTCGCCGCGGCAGCGCCATAATAAACACGCTGGTAAACATATAGATTAGAGAAAATGAAGACGGTCACATTTTGCGTGCTGTCATACGGGCCCCGCCCATCGCCCGTGAGGGCATAAAAGCTGTTGAATCCTTGGAATGCCCGGATGACACTGACAATGAGTAGAAAAAATAAGGTCGGCGATAGCAGCGGCAATACCACGTGCCGCGTTCGATGCAGCCATCCCGCGCCGTCAATGGTCGCGGCCTCTTCCAGTTCCTTTGGGATGGCGGTAAGCCCCGCCAACAGGATCACGACCATGAAACCGCTGTTATGCCATATATCAAAGAGAATTATGCAGCATAATGCGAGGCTTGGCCCCACGCGGGAGGGGATAAATCCGCCGGTAACTAAATGCAGCGCTCCTTTCGGTTCATTCAGCCATTGGGGATAGGACGCCATATCAACACCGAGATGGCCAATCAACGTATTCAGGGGGCCAAACTGCGGATGGAGCAGCACACGCCAGATCGTGGCCGCCGCCACCACCGAGGTGACATAAGGCAGAAAATAGAGCGTGCGAAACAGCCCGCGAAATCTCAGCATATGAAATAGCCCCGATGCGATCATGTAGCTAATCGCCAATGTGATGGGCACAGTGCCTGCAACGTAATATATCGTCACTAAAACACTTTCCCAAAATCCTTCATTTTGAAGAACATGGTAATAATTCGCCAGCCCGGCAAAATGCACCGCAGCCCCGCGTCCGTCGAGCAAGCTCAAATAAATCGACATGAAGAGGGGCGCAATGCCAAATACTCCCAATAACACGATGGACGGCGCTAAGAGCACCGCTGCTATGGGAATGTCTTTATGGGTCCGCGTTATATATTTCACGAAACCGCGCATAAACCGCCTCAACTATCCGTTTCTATTGCTGAATGAACATATCCGCCATCATGCATGAACGGTTCAAGCAGATCCAGAGTGCGTTTTAAAGCCCCCTGATTTTGCAGCACGGTAGCACGCGCGTGCGCTCCCATGCACTCGCGCAATTGCCGATCCGAAAGCACCTCTTTAAGGGCTTCAGGCAACTCTTCTTCTTGCACTTGGCGCGCACCACCGGAAGACTCGAGCAATGCGGCGGCGTCTTTGAAATTCCTCATGTACGGCCCAAATAGCGTAGGTACACCTAAAGCCGCAGGCTCGATAGGATTATGCCCATTAATAGCGGGATCAAAACTGCCGCCTATCACCACGGCCGACGCCAGTGCATAGAAGGAGGCCAATTCTCCTACCGTATCCAGAACGATGATTCGCTCGTGATTTATTCTTTTTCCTGAGAGCATCTCCGAACGCAACAGGAAAGACTCCCCCGCGAATGGTTCAAGGGCTTCCCGGAGGCGGGTGGCATGCCGTGGCGCTACGATCATTCGGAGTTCTGGAAACATCTCGCGAAGGCATTTCCATGCCGACGCCGCCCGCGCCTCATCGCCTGGCCGTGTGCTGCCGAAAACCACTACAGGAGCCTGATCCGGTATGCCCGAGTCGAGGCGGAGCTGGGCGGATTGCGCTTCGGGAACAGCCGCTACCGCCCCATCAAACTTAATGTTTCCCGTCACATGCACCCGGCAAGGTGGAATGCCTAATTGCTTGATACGCCCTGCATACTCTTCCGTCTGCATGCCCGCCGCGCTCAACGCGCCAAATAGTGGCTTGAACCAGAACGCATGGCGCTTATACCGTTCAAAATGCCGGTCACTAAGCCGCCCACTTATCATCACCACTGGGATATTTTTATCTGCTGCTATTCGCAGAATATTAGGCCATATTTCGGTTTCCACCAATACCAACACGCGGGGGCGCATTGCAGAAAAAAAGCGTTCGACCGAGATGCGGTGGTCGAAGGGAAACCAAGCAATTGGACACGAACCGCCCTGCTGCTCCGCGACGGAGCGGCCTGTCACGGTCGAGACGGTCAATAATGCGGGAACATCCGGCCAGCGCGAATGCATGGCCGCCAGCAATTGGCGAGCGACACCCACCTCGCCCACACTGCACGCTTGCACGCATACGCCGCCAACGGCTTGTGGTGGAATGGCAGGCGCAAATCGGCTCAACAAGCGGCGATAGCGAGGATGCGCAGCCAAATACGCTGCGCCGCCCACCGCCGCCACCGAAGTAGCCAGATCATATAAGAGATAGCGCATGCTATAGATTCGCTTCTCCCTGCGGGCCTGTTACCCGTTTCTACATGTAAAACGGGCGGCCCTCGGCGCTGCCGGGGACCGCCCGTATCATAACCTTCCTGCTTTCTAGGAAGCGGAGTCAGATTCTGACTCGAAATACCTTGCGCCAGTGGGATCGATGATATCCACGGTCACAAATATCAGCAAGCTCGACTGCTCGACTTGTTTGGAATTGCCTTTGAAGAAAGTACCGAGCAGCGGAATATCCGCAAGGTAAGGCACTTTGTCTTGGCCTTTCGTTGAGCTGTCCGTGATAAGGCCGCCCAACACCAGCGTATCTCCGTCATGCACAATGACGTTCGTCCATACCGTTTGCGTCCGCTGACGAGGATACGTAATGGTCGATGTGGTTGTTTCTCCATTCACCGTGGTAGTCTGCGTGAAAGGCCCATCCGTTCCATCCAGACTGGTCACTTGCGGATTCAACCAGAGCCGCACTTGATCATTTGCGATAATCGCGGGAGTTACCGACAACGTGATACCAAAATTGAAGGCCGTCACTATATATTCCTGAACGGAAGCCAAATTGCTTCCTCCAACGGCATTGCCTTCGCTTACGGTCACTTGGGTATTGACATTCGTGGGATAGTAGCGCGTCGAATAGTCCGCGATCACCGCCGGCTTCCGGTTCATTGTGGTCACGCGTGGCGCACTCAACAGCTCCGTCTCCGTCAAGCTGTTCAAGTAATCCATGGTGACGCGAAGCTGGTCGCCATCGGCATTATCCGTGATAATACCCGAAAGCGTCAGCGTGCTGCCCAGAGTCGATCCGGGATTGGCCGCCGCTTTGAGCAAACCTTCCGTAATCGTATTGTTCACCACATTAGAGCCATCCGGCTTTGAATAGAACGGCACTGATTCTGGTTCACCGTCCCCATTAATATCATAATCGTACCTATGATCTTCATCTGTCGGTAAAAATTGTGGGACAACACGGTCTCGGTTTCCGAGATCACTAAACGACGCCGATTGATTCTCGCCGGTGCCGCCCCAGGTGAATCCAAGTTTCTTGAGGTCATTTACACTAATCGTAATGAACTTGGATTCAATACTGACCTGCTTGGGCGTCTTATCGAATTCTGATAGGGACTTCTCAAACTCATCTAGATTCGACGCCGTATTGTGCAGGATCAACTGGTTCGTCAGCGGGTTATACAGTTCCCACGAGATCAATTCACGGGTATTCGGATCCGCCACGGGCGGCAAGAAAGCTTCTAAATAAATCTCCAAATCCGACGATTGATCACTTTCACCACCATTATCGCCGCTTCCACTGTTATTACCGGAACCGCTTGAGCCACTGCTGCCGCTGCGCGTGCCGCCGCCGCCGGACGAAGAACGGCTGGAACCGCCACTATTGGAACTCCCACTGCGGCTGGAACCGCCACTGTTGGAATTCCCACTGCGGGAACTACTACTGCCAGATGAGGATCCGCTATTGCTGTTGCCGCTTCCGGAATCACTGCCGCCGCCTTCATCCCCATATTCACCTGCACCATATCGCCATTCACGGTAATAATATCCCGTGCCGCCGCCAGGCAGAACCGATGTCAGCACTGAAGTGATCGGAGGCGTTTCACCATATGAATAGGAATCGCCTTCGGAGAAAAGGTCAGATATGTTACTGAAGGAAACAGCGCTGCTAGATGAAGAGGAAGACCCTGACCCGGTATTGCTTGAAGACGTTGTCGAGGTGCCGGATGAACTATTTGAGCTGCCGTTGGAGCTACCCGTGTTGGAGGAGTCACCAGTATCATCAGCAAGCACTATTTTGAAAAGGGTCTCAGTGCCTAAACTGCGCAACTGATAGAAACGCGTCTCCAATTCCTCGAAGGATTCATAACGGATGCGCTCCGGCTTGCTCACCCAGATGAATCCGGGCTCGACGGCGAAATCCAATCCCAAGGGACGGAGTAGCGCTTGCAGTGTTTCGCGCACGGTCACATCTTGAATGCTGAAATAATAGACCCAGCCATCCACTTTTTGCTCATATAAACGGTCATCATTGCCGCCTTGGCCCGTGGAGCTTCCGCCCCTTCCGCCAGAGCTGCCACCCATGCCGCCGCCAGAGCTGCCGCCCATGCCGCCGCCCATACCGCCCATGCCGCCGCCAAAGTCGGTGTTATATGGGCCCGTAGTGACGGTGTATCCACCTAGGCCGCCCATTTCACCGCCCATGCCGCCCATGCCGCCGCCCATTCCACCCATGCCGCCGCCCATCATGCCGCCGCCCATCATGCCGCCTGTAGCGCCGAATCCTGTTGCGCCGCCAGCGCCTGGAATACCGCCCGCCGAGCCGGTGATATTAGATATCGGAGCTTGAACCCGCAAAGCGAGCTCACTGGGATGATAGACCACACGCCAGTCCAGCACGATGTTGATCTGGGCAATTTCCGCGATATTACTAAGCAGCTCACTTACATGGAATCCCGGGCGATTCATGAAAATCATGAGGTCCGGGGGGGTCACCGATTTAACAGGCGCGCCGGAGAATTGGTCGCTCTCGCCATATTCCAACAGGCTGACTGGGCTATCCAGGGCTTTCTCCACCTTGACGCGCTTGGTTTCTTCTTCTTTAATATTGACTTCTTCGTTTACCGCCACCGGCAAACGCGGGGGTCGAATGCCCGTCGGATCGGAGCCTTCCGGCAACAATTTCTTATCGTTAATCATGGTGCTTGTTTGCGCGGTTTGGATTTCCAGATCTTTTTCCGTGCGCTTTAGCTTGTTTTCTTCGACGCCTAATGTGGCTTTCTGAAGACCGTTTTGAGCGGTAAGGTTTTTAGGATCAATCAATAAGGCTTCTTGGAAACGGCGCTGGGCGATCTCGAATTTCTGGTTTTCCAGATAGAACTGGCCTTCATCAATCAGCTTTTTAAGCTGTTGCACGCGCAGCTCTTCCGTTGACAAGACAGCGCCCGCCTCATTTCCGGTTTGGATGGAGGTAGGATCCAGCGTGCGGAAGGGCTCTTTGCCTGAAGTGTCCGCGCCAGCAGCCTGCATTTGCAGCTTGCTTTCACACTTCGCTTTATAAATAGCCGCATCTTGATTGCCAGAGTCCAGCGCGAGCGCACGATTAAACTCGTTGAGCGCTTCCGAATATAGCCCCTGGTTATATAAATCCACTCCACCTAAATACGCATCGCCCGCCGGAGAGCCACCCGGCTTCAGTTGATCCGTACTAAGCGAGATCTTCTGTCCATCCACCACTGGCGGAGGGGAGGGGTTTGCGTCCAGGCTGGCCTCCGAAGCAGACACGGCGACCGGGCTATCCGTGGAGGTTGCGGCCTTATCCTGCGCCAGCGCCGGCATTCCCAAGATCGCGACAAGCGCCACGAGAACCAAAATAGTCTCGCCGCTTGCTGCCCACAACCACGGAATCCTTCTACTCATGACGAAATCGTCCTCCCGCTAATTCTGTTCGGTTTAGTTTGGTATACAAAATGTACGCCACCGGAGTCAACTTATCCTCCAGCTCGCAACGTCAGTACTTTTCGTTCCGCTGTTGACCAGACCTCGACCGTTTGGCCAGCCGGGTCAATTCGCTGAACTCGGAACTTGCCGTCCCCAAACGTGTCATTCGCTTTGTAGCGCCCCCGATCTCCGCCTTCCACCTGGATATCGGCTTCCACACCATCGCGGCCTTCCCGGATGCGGCGCAACACAAGATTCGGAGCTTTTTCCCCATCTTCCCCGGCCGGGGCCACGGGAGGACTGCTTTGCACGGTAAACGGATTATTATTGGCCAGCGCTTCCGCCGGAGTAGGCCGGATGGATTCCGGCTGGGCTGGCGGATCCTCAGGCATTGCTTCCGAAGCCGACAAATCGGTGCTGGGTGGCGGCGGTATTTCCACATCCGGGGGCGGTGTGGGATTAAATACCTGGTATAACCGCGCCAGCAAAAACAGCACCACTATCCCAAGGACAATACGCTCTTTGACCAGTAATAGCCACAAGCCAATTTTGCGGAGTTGTTCCACGAATACCCCTTCTTTTTGACCCACAGTCCGCGCCGCTTGCACGGCGCCACTACATCTTACCTATTCGGCCTTAAAACGGCCACCATTTTTTCCACCAAGACTCTTGCTTCTTCTGCGCGTCTTTGCGCGGAGCCCCCACGCCTGTGTCGCCGGCAGGCCCTTGCATCCCCGGCATCCCCGGCATCCCCGGCATTCCGCCGCCCATCATGCCCATCATGCCAGAGCCGCCGCCCATTCCGGGCATCCCGGGCATCCCAGACATCCCCGATGCGCTGCTTGCACTGCCAGCCGTAGTGGTGGGCGTGCCATCCGGCAAGAAAGAAGTCCGAGTAATCAACATTTCGACTTGCAGCCACGGATTGGCTGGGCTCACTAGATTCTGATTTGTAATGCGCAATGCGTTGACATTGCAATATCGCTTCGGGTCCGTGGCCAATTGATTGATAAATTTCGCCAGCGGTTCAAGTTGCATCATAAAAGCCAGGCCCGCCGTATGTGCTTCCAGCACGCCATATTCCGTACGCTTGGGCCATATTTCCACGGAGTAAATCTGGACCGCCCCTGCATTCACCAGCAGTTGGACGGTATCGACGCCCTCCTTGAGCAAACGAAGCCAATATTCCACGTCGTCATTCGTGAGCGCCTGGCCTCCTAGTTGATCCGGAGACGGCGCGCCAAAACCAGTCCAATTCAACGCCACTTGTTTGGATGATAATTCCTTGGTAAGCTCGGTGAGTATTTTATTGTATTGATCTTCATAAAAAAAGAGCGGCAGCTCTCCTTCTGGCACGGCCTCGACTGTGAGCACATCTCCCATGGAAAAATAATCTTGCCGCTGTAATGCAGCCTGCATCCATGGATCCATGGCTTTCTGCCAGCGCTCGACCACTAACTCGGGCCGCACGCCGCCAAAGGTCGTTTGAAAAACCTTTGCCTTCGCCTCCAAGTCTTGGGCGAACTTCTGCGCTTCATCAAATTGTTTAAGCTGCGCCGCCACAAACACCCGGTGCCCGGCGTACAATGCCGCGAATACAACAGCCAGTATGGCCACATATATGATAGACTGTTTTTTCATCGCCTCACATCCGGGAGGGCCTGCCCCGCCTTGTTATGCCTCATTGCTGGCCCAGCGCACACACGCACTATTAAACCGACTAAAAGCTACTCTTCGGCTGCATCACCTACGGCAGGGGCCGTAGCGCCAGGCGCTCCCATCATCCCAGGCATTCCGGGCATTCCACCGCCTGCTCCTGGCATACCCGGCATGCCAGGCATGCCGCCACCCATGCCGCCTTGTGCGGCCGATTCCAGTGCTTTCAAATCCACGGCTTCGCCGGAAAATTGAACATCTATACGGAATGAAATCACGGTGCGGGAGGTATCCGTCGGCAATGGCAAGCTGCCCATGCCGCCGCCCATTCCACCCATGCCGCCGCCCATGCCCATGCCGCCGATCATGCGGCCGCCCATGCCACCGCCCATTCCGCCGCCCCGCATGCCGCCGCCCATGCCGCCCATCATACCACCACCCATGCCGCCCATCATACCACCGCCCATGCCACCCATCATACCACCGCCCATGCCGCCGCCCATTCCGCCCCCCATGTTAACGCTGTAGAGGGATGAGCTGTCCACGCGGGCAATACTACCGGGGTCAAGATAGACGCCGTCTTTGATGAATTTACCTGAATTGGCCAGTTGGTTCTGGAACAACGTCACTACATCCTGGTGGCTGGCAAAGCCATAAATCATCAGCCCATTCATCTCCTGAACAGGCTCGGACTGCAATTCGCGCATTTCCGCCGTGAGCGAGCCGCCGGAAGCGCCGCCGCCCATCATGCCGCCCATGCCTCCCATACCGCCCATCATACCACCACCCATACCGCCGCCCATGCCAGGCATGCCACCGCCCATGCCGCCCATTCCACCGGCGGACATTGCTTGTATACCCGGAAATCCGGAACTCGGCAGTAAACTGGTGCTGTTGCCTGAGCCGCCGCCCATACCGGGCATGCCGCCACCCATGCCGGGCATGCCGCCACCCATGCCGGGCATGCCACCGCCCATTCCGGGCATGCCACCCATGCCGCCGCTGGATTGCTGGCCAATATAGGTGGACTCGATATCCGCAATCCAGATGCGCTTGTCCTTGGAGGCTTCCTGCGCCTGCAACCGGGCTTCGTTGACCGCTAATATGTACATCAGCCAGTCCACGCGGCTCTTACATGCGGCATCCAATGCGCCAACCATGGACTCGTATTGCGACACTTTATCCTTGGCTGTTTGAAGCTGGTCTTCAAACTGGGAGCGGATGGAGCTTGCATTCTGCGCGTTTTCGATCTGCCGCGCCATGGCGGGATCATATTGCATCAAGCTCTCTTTGAGCTTATTCACATTTGCCTGCACCAATTCATTCTGGCGCGCCCGGGCCGGCAGATTCACCACCATAGTGGCGATAATCACCATCACGGAAATCGCCCAGTACAACGCTTGCTCTTTGTGCCTCGCCGCATCCCGGATCCGGGGAGGAATCAGATTCACTTCGATGGCGGGCCGCTCGATGCAGCGCAGGGCCAATCCGAGCGCCACCACGGCTTGTTCGGGATGTTCGGTCGCTTCTTGCGCGGCGGGAGATACGGCCACGCCCGCCAGCGGCTGGGCAATGCGCACATCGATGCCAAGCTGCTGTTGCAAGTAGGGCACGATATTGCGCAGGCAGGCCCCGCCACCCGCCAGTACGACGCGCGACACCGCGCCGCCGCCGGGCTGGGAGCGGTAATAGGCAAATGAACGTTGAATTTCCGAGACCAGCCGGGACAATGCGCGGCCGAGCACTTCACCTGCTTTGCCATCCCGTTGCGGATCGCCCGTCGGGGCAAAGGCGCGCTCCCGTTTCAAGCGTTCCGCTTCCTCGAAACTTAGATTAAACTCGGAGGAAATCGCCTGCGTGACATCGTTGCCGCCCACACTCAGCGTGCGGTTCCAACGGAAACAACCGCCCCGCTCGATCACGATTTCCGTCGTGGAGGCCCCTAAGTCCACCATGGCGATGCATTCGCCTTGGTTGCCAAATTCGCCCGTGCGTTTAAGCCAGTTATACGCCGCCAGCGGATTCACATCCACGGCGCTCACGGAAGAGCGCTTATCCAGCACCTTCAGGAACGATTCGACAATATCGACCTTAATGGCCGCCATGAGTACGAAATAACCGCCCCCCTCGACGCGCTCGAGCACTTGGTAATCCAGCGCGATTTGATCGAGGGAGAAGGGGATCTGTTGTTGTATTTCATAGCGGACGATTTGAGAAACTTTGTGCTCGGGAACAGGGGGCAAAATGCGCGGGCGGGTAAACACGGATTGGCCCGATACCGACACGACCGCTTTGCGCGCCCGAACCTTGGCTTCCTTGAGGAGGCTCTTGACGGCTTCCGCGCGCACTTCATTTTTAGTGTCTTCATCCGTGGAAGGATCGATGACGATATCGCGCTGCATATACCGCGTCAACTGGAATCCGCCTTTAACTGGGGCCAGTTCGCACAAGCGGATTGCACTCGTGCCGATATCAAGAACAAGGCGGCGTTTACGCTTTCCTGCCATCCCTCACCTTCTCACAACGTTGTTGGCCGATCCGCAGCACGCGGCCACCCCCGCTCATGCTGCTTTAAATTATCGTGCATTCTGGGAATGCACGAAACGGCCCAATCCTGGTAAGCCTTTGATTCAGATTCTAGTATAGGGATAAACTCTTGTCAAGGGAAAAACGTTTTTGACAACTGTATCCCGCTTCATACGCGAATTCTCACTAATCTGCGAAAACTGCCCGGCGCGCAATTATCGCTTTAGTAATTTTCTAGACTGCTTATTGCGCTACCTTTATGCTTATTACTCGTCTACTTCCTTAGTAGCCTGCTTTCCACCTTCCAGTTTCGGGTCATTTTTATGTGGTGTCACCATGAATGACACGTTCGTCCAAGTCGGATCGATTACGCCAGCGCCCGTTTCCGCCGCCGCGGAAAAAGTATAGCGGATAGGCTTGCGCCGGTTGGGGTCGCCCAGGTTTTCAAAGTCAAGCACCACCGCTCCTCGAGAAGCATCAATGGTTTGAATGTCTGACGTGGAATCATCCTGGCTCACCAGCTTATACAATATCTTGAGATTTGAACGATTGGCATAAATGGCATTCACCGTGAACTGCGCCGCCGCTGTCAGCCCGGTTCCCTCGGGGGGCATCACGATGACCGCGTTGTCGCCCAGGCGCTGGTCGCCCGCGCTTTGGCCCAGGCCTTCCGTTTTATCCGTGTCGCCATACCAATAGACTGCGCTTACCTGCGTGTCCGGCATGGCGCTGCTCGACCACCGGAACCGATGCCAGGCGGGCAGCTTGCCGGTGATCGGATCGATCCAGGCCCGGCGGCGCTTGCCCAAATCCGTGTCACCCGCAGGGGAAGCGCTAAAATCGACCGCCTGTCCGGGCGCATCAAAAAGCGCATCACCCGCCGTGCCTAGGCCGTCGAAGGGATCAATCCACTCCGGCACCTTCCGCCGCCACGGCTCGACGTTGCCCGCCTCGTCCGCGCCCAACACGACAAACAACACGTAGAACTCGTTGTTATCGGGATCCATCCCGGCGTTTTTGAGCGCTTGGTAGAAACCACTGCGGTCAATCGAGGTGGCCGTGGTCCAGTTAAACCCGGTGCCGGATAAATACTGGTAACGCCCGTCGATGCTCTGGTTCTGCATGTCCGTATTCACGTACAGGCGCGGCAGGAACAACGGCTTTGGCCCCGCGACGGTGCTCGGTTCCGCCATCGTCACCGGGTCCGCCGTGGAACCCCGCACCAGCTCCCAGGTGTACGAGATGTTATCCGACGAAGTGGGCGTCGTGAGGAACCGGGTCTGCACATCAATGCCCCAATAGATCCGCAACGGTTCGAGGAGCGACTCGGTTGATGCGATATTGCCCGCCCTATCGCGCCCGCCCAGCTTGAACTCGAGGGTGAATGGCCCCGAGTGCGCGATTTTCCAGTCAAGGTTGGAGAGCTTCCATTCCGCCAGCATCACATTGTTGTTGTATCGCGTCACACTCGAAGGATTCGAGCGGTTGAACCCCGCATTCGCGGCGATATCGCCCGTATCCAGATCGAGAGTAATAGTGGAACTGACCGGTGGGACTATCTCCGTGGAACCGGCCTGACCTGTGAACGTCGCCGTCACATTAGGCTTCGTTGCCCCGCTGGCAAGGGTGTCCGCGCCCTGTGTGAAAAACCATCTCGCGGATGTGTATTCATTCACCAGCAAATCATTATCGCCCGTGCGCGTCACAACGCCCGAGGTAAAACCCGACACTTCGCGGGTGTTCAAGTTCTCGGCGAAATTGCTCTCGTTACGTGGATAGGAAGGATCATCGTCCGAACCAGTTCTAGCCGAACCTGCTATAACGTAATTCGTGGAGTCGAAATAGGGTGCGGGCGTATCCGTGGGCGCGACCGTCACCACGGGATCGATAAACCACGCCCGCAGCGTGAATTCGAGATCGGGGCCATCATCCCCCGAATACAGCCCATTCGCGAGCGAGCCGGTATTGAGGAAGATCTGCGGCTTTTGGGTCCGCGCCGTGAGCGTGCCCGCCACGCGGAAGGGATTCACGATAATCCCCTGCCATTCCACGGGGGCGGCGTAGTTCACATTCGTCACTCCCAGATATGCAGCGGCATTCCACCAATTTCCAGCGGGCCAGGTCACGGCGGGCAGGGTGAAACCATGATTGGCCACGCCGATCGCGGTGTCCATCATCTGGGTCGTATAGGTGTCATTCAACGTACCCGATGGGATCAAATCCCACGGGGTGAGATAATAATCCGTACCCTTGCTGTATGACTCGATGTAGATGCGCGGCGGAATCGTGTCGATCAGGAAATGCCGCCCCGTCACGGCTTCGCTTGTGATATGGCCGTTGTCTCGAAGCGTGAGTCCCAGAGTGCTTCCTGTAAATGTTCCGCTGTTATGTAAACCCAAGACATTGATATACACCGCCGCATGCCCGTCGGCGATGATGTCGCCCTGCCGGGGCGCACCTGTGTCACTCCCCCATGCACCACTAGTGCTCATGCGGTCGAGCACCGTCGGGATCGCCTTGGTATTCGTGCCATAGTACACGCTATTTCCGTTGTGAGAGGTGATTGTAATTGGAATTTTATGCAAGCCCGGCTTCCCGCCTTGCGGAACAATGAAGATGCCTCTCGTATCGTCCAGCGGCCCCGTCAGGCCTTGGATGCGGATCTCGACATCCAGACCGCCCGCTTGCAGCGCCTCGCCGCCCACCGGATTCGGCGTCACGTTGCAGTAATACCAATTCAACTCGGTCAAACCGCCCAGCGTGATCTCGTCCGCGCCGATATCCGATTTAGCGGAGCCGACATCGCCCGTGCCTTGGATGGATTCGCCCGTCAGGCTTACATAATTCGGGCGGCCATCCAGTTCAAGGTCTTCATATCCATACTGCCCCGCATTATAATCGCCCGCCTTGTCGCGCAGGGGGTTGTCGGCCACGCCATTATCCGTGTCGCGCACGGAAAGCTTGCCCGGCCACCAATCTTTCTCCTCCGCCTGCACCGCCGCTTTCGGCCCCGCCGCGTTCACGGTTTCCGGCCCTGGGTCGAGCATGGGGTCCACCGAAATGCAGCCCACGCCGGGGCTTGCGTTGATGTAGTCCCGGAAATTGCGGTAGACATCATTGAATTCGAGCACCGGCAGTTTCGTGCTGGGGGGCGTTATCGTGTCGCTATCGTAATAATAGATAGGGGCTTCCGCGCTCGTTTGTTTCGCGGCGGCACTGCCGCCTACATCATTCCGCACGGAAATATTGACCTGGACCAAGCCGTCCCCATCGGTGTAATCCGTATCGCTGAGGCCGAGTGTGGCGTCCGAAGCAGGGGCTTTCACGACGATCTCGTAGGGCGAAACGGCGAAACATGCCAGCTCAGCAGTCGCGTCATCTGTCCCGCCTTCCACGTCAAACAACACATCCACCATGTTATTGAAATTGTATCCGCGAATCGTGAAATACACGCCCTCGTTCGTATCCGAGGCGTTGTTCGAGGCGTCACGCTCGAGGTAATTCGGCTCGATGGAGGTAATCTCCGGCTGGCCGTCCATGATATAGGTGAACCATTGGGACTCGGGCGCGATGGATGCGGCGTCGGCATTCACCACGGACACGGGGAAGGTTCCCGGCAATCCCTGCGGCGCGGATGGCGTCAAGACATAGAGCGCCGTGGCGGATGCCGCTGGCGCGGTGAACGAATGGCCCAGCCGGTCCGTGACCGTCTCCGAAGCCAGCACGCGCGCTTCCGCATCGCCGATGCATACTTTCGTCGCGGCGGTGAATCCCGCGCCGTGAATCACCAGCACATCGCCGCCCTGGACCGCGCCCCAGCGCTGGCCTTGTGCGGCGGCAGTCGCGGAATCGGCGTACCCATAATTGGGCGGGCCGGTCTGAGCCGGCGCCAGATCCCAGCGGAATACGGCGGTGATGGAAGACACGGAACTTGCAAACGTAACCGCATCGGATAGCGTGTCCGCCGTCGTAGAGACCGCCGTAGAACCGGCTACGGCGACATGCTGGACTTGCACATCGTACACGCCGCTTAACGGGGATGCCGCGAGCGTAAAGGTGATCTCGGAATCGGAAACCACCTGGTATGTGCCCGCCACGGAGATGCTGTCCGCTCGAGTCGTTGTACCGCTCACAAAAGACACCTGCGTGGCCGAGTGCGCCCCATCCGCTGGCCCGATGAAATCCGAGCCATGAACCGTCACTTCCACGCCGCCGCTTTGCGGCAGCACGCGCGGTTCGATGGAGGAAATGGTAGGCGCAATCGCCGCACCGGTAGCGTCGGTGCGCGGCAGGAATAGCCCGCCCTCGAGCACGTAATAGTTGTCGCCGCTCTTGGCCGCCACATCCACCGCGCCGTAGACGCCATCGAGGCCGGATTCGGGCAAATCAAACACCAAGTCCGCGCCGTCCAACTCCACATTAATTGCCGCTTCTTCCTGGACATACACCAGCATGTCCGCAGCCAGATTTTTCCCTATCATCCGCCATGCGGGCGTTCCCGAGGCATTTGCGGCCACTTGGGTAATGCTGAAATCATTCGCCGCCGCCACCCAATTGAAGGTGGTGGACGCCGTTTTTTCTGCAACGGAAGTGTCGTCTCCGGCGACATTGCGCACGTTTGCGATGGCCACATTCAACGCGCCAGCGGCGTCGCCAAATGCCGTGGCGATCTCGCTGGGCGATGAGGGCATGGAGAACGTGATGGCCCGCTGGGTATGTTTCACATGCGGCGCTACGGCCTCACCGGGCAGCACCACGCCCGCTGTCGCGCCATTGAGCGTTCGCGTAGCAGCGCCTTGCGTGAACGTGATCCCCAGGCCTGTATCAAAGCCGGAGCCATACAGCACCCGCGTGGCGGCGCTGCCCGTTCCCGTCGTGGCGAAGGCCGCGAAATTCGCGGGCCGCCAGGGGAACTTGGAGGAGTCATCAATGGCCGGCACGCCGTCGCCATAGTATGTAAGCCCATTGGGAAGCGTATCGGACTGGCCGTCGAAGTTGACCACTTCGACATCGTATGAGCCGCCCGAGCCGTAGAACGCCTCCGGCACCACCACATTTTGAATCGTGTCGAAGGAATCGCCGTTGGCGTCATCCACACCTTGGAAAATGCCATTATCTGGATCCGATACGGTTTGGCTGGTGTCGGCGATTAACCCATCGTATTCGCAGACCACGCCGCCAATCCTGACAATCACCGGCTGCGGATACCACACGCCGGAACCAGCAGGGAGTTCCCGCTTGCCGGGGCCAAAGTTCCAACCCACGATATCCACGGTCTGGGATTCGTTGCCCGTTCCGGTGGAAGCATCCAACTCGCGTACGATATTTGGGGTCACCTGCACAATCGACGGGCGTGGCAGGGTGAGCGTAGCTACGAACTCATATTCGCGCAATGTCCCCGCGGGACTCACTTGCGGCGTCGCGGTCGATGTATTGCGTACAAACACATCCACCGGGCCTACCGCCGTGGGCTGTGCGGGCACTTTGACATATAATTCGGAGGAAGACATCCACGTGACTTTCTCCGAGCGGAGATCCTTCGTAATATCCAGCGTGCGGCCCGAGGGATTATCCACATCGAACCAGACCTGGCAGTTCTTCTCGAAGCCCGTGCCATACACATACACCCAGTTGCCGCGCTTTTCGAGCGGATCGACGGTGTTTGCCGTGATCACAGGGCCTTTGGCCGGTGCAACCGATGTTACTTGCGGCAGCTCTGTTGTGGATGCCGTATAGTTGAAGGCTTCCTTGACGGCGATCCGCAAGCCGTCACCCCGCTGGATATACACATCCACCGGGCCCGGCGCGCCCAGATACGAGGCCGGCACGGTCACATTGAGCTGCGTCTCGGTGCTGCCAGCGGCAGGCGTAACCGCCTCCGCCTTATCCAGGGGGCCGAAGTAGACTTTTACATCCGAGGCGGAGCCGCCGCCCAGCAAATCGTATCCATTGATCTTCGCAGGGGTCGTGGCGTCATAGGGGCCATAACTGGGGTCGATAAATGCCGCGCTATTGCGCCAAACCAAGCCGCCTTCCGCGCCATACGTTCCGTTTTGCCCATCGCCATTACGGTAGACCAGCGTATTGCGCACCCGCGCATTCGCACCGGTATCGACCAGCACGCCGTAGTCCGAGTTCATCATGATCGAACAGAACAGGATATCCGTGTATATCTTCGCGGTGGTGTTCGGCGGTGCGGTGACATGGACGCCAATGCCGCTTTCGTAATCTTTCGCGGTGGCGTCCGTAGTGGCGGCGACCGAATAGCCGGTGATGGAACAGTTCACCAGCAGCGGCGCGGCGTTGCGCTCGACTTGGACGCCCGCTGTTTGCGTGGAGCCGCCCAAGATGATGCAACGGCTCAGCGTAGGCTGAATGGCCGCACCATCCGCGCCCGATGTGCCGCGAATCTGCACGCCATACTTCGCGTTGCGGATGGTCAAGCCTTCGAGTAATAAATTACTGGCGCCATCGCCCTGATATTTCGAGGGAAATCCGCTTGTATCCGTGTGGATATAAAAAACGCCGTTGATATCTTCCGCCGAAGCAACGAAGTACCCGCCGCCATCGATGATGACTTCCCACGGCCTTCCGGCGGCATCGCGGGCGCTGTCCTCCGCTACAGCTCCAACAATCTGGATATTTGCATCCGCGGGAACTTCAATCGGGTCCGTGAGCGTCCATTCTCCCGCTTCGATGGCCACGCGCACGGTTTGGCTCGCGTTGCGCGACGCAGTGACCGCCGCGTCCACTCCTTCCTGGATGCTCGTATACACCGGGGTCGACGTGGCTGGAAACACGGCGGAATTGGCAATGTCCGGCGAGACATATACGGTCGTCTGCCCCCAAGCCGTCCCGCCCGCGCATACCAGCAACAAGGCCATACATGCATGCATGCTACGATTCATCATTTAAAACCTCCAAAGAGGGGTTTGTTATTCGCCATTTGCTTTGCGAAATCGCGGAAAGATTCTTGGTGTCTTCGTGTCTTTGTGGTGAAAGATCCGGATCTTTAACCACTAAGACACTAAGACACCAAGAACTCCCGGCAACTAAATCAATCACTCACGTTACGTTAATTTACTTAACACTAAAGCGCTATCGTTCATACACGGAGCGCATCTTCTTTTCGCCCGTGACCACGAAGTCGTTCCGGTAATCCACGCGGTCATCTTCGTCGATCTGCCCATCGCCGTTGTCATCTTGCAGCGATGTCGCGGACAGATACCCGCTCTGCGCCAGGATATTGATCTCGAACACATCTGAGCGCGTGGTCAGCAAGTTCGCCATCCGCGAGAACCGGAACACCTTTTCTTCGTATTGTTCTTCGTCTTCACCCGAAAACGTGTTGTACACCAAGCGCCCTGGCGAGATAAGTTCCGGATCGGCCTCCGAGCCATCCAGCGTCAGCAATTGCGACGGAGTCTTGTAATACCGCCCGTCGAACCACCAAGGTTTCCCGGCCATATCACGCACCGGCTCCGTTGTCTCGCCTCCAAATCTCCTGGAGAAAGCCATACCAGCAATGAGCTGTTCAGAACGGACTAAAGCCTGGTCATAAATAAACGCCCGATCACTGGTGGACTGCTGTACAGGCTCGACATTGGCATACAGATCCGGGGAGGATGTGCCTGGGCCATTGTTCGAGCCCAAATCCACATCGTCGGCAGGCACCATCGCCGATGCCGAATCGGGATCAAAATTATAGGCCAACATCCCCGGCATGCCGGTTAATGGATTGAACACCTTGCCGCCCGTGACGCGGCCGTACGTAGTAATCGTCGTGTCACTCCCGGTGGTGGCCGCGATCGCGGTTTCAGCCGTGTTGATGTTGATGCGCCCGCCCGACCGTTGAGGCGATGCCAAAATGACGCGCGAGAAGCGGTTCAATTCTTTCGGGCGGCCCCAGTTGCGGATAAACAGCGCCAGGTAATTATTCACCACCTCGACGCGGCCATAATAAATCAATCCGTCCGGACTCGGTTCCGCCGCCGCGAGCATCCCCGCGGATTCCGTCGCACGCATGGCGTCCAAGCCTTCCGGTGTTGGCGTGAGCACGTTGCTCGATGCGGCATTCTCCCAACAGCGGCGGTCGCCGTTTTGATCCGTGAACATTTCGACCGTCACCGCCAGCCCGCTCGGGTCCGTCGCCGCATCGGCGGCCAGCAACGAATACGCGTCAAACACAGTGTCTTCCAAGCCCGCATCGCTCCGGCTGAACAAGAGATTCGCCTTCGCGGTGTCCGAGAGGTTCTTCAGCCGTTCGAGATTATCCGCCGTGGCGATATATACGTCATACGCCCCGTCTTCCACGCCGTCATCGGCGTCCCATACGAACAGGGCCTCGGCGGGTGGAATGGCTGGCGCATCAGAGTCCGTAGGACTCATGTAATTCGGATCCTCATTGCTGGGCACGAATTCTTTCAGGTTCGCGGACACATACATCACGGCCCGCTTCTCGATGGGCCAGCGGCGCAAGTAGGGCTTCAATGAGGTATCATCCAACGCCAATTTGAACTGGTTCAGCGTGTTGAACTGCACCGGATACTGGTCGGGCGTCTTGAACAGAAAATTGAGCTGCACGTCCACGCCAGCAACGCCAAAACCATCACGCTGCGGTGATCCTTCCACCTCACTCAGGAATTTTCCAGGGGCATCCGTGGCATCCGTGCCGGTATACAGGTTGTACAGGAAAATAGGCGACCAGGCTCGAGGATAGGCGTTGAATTTCGCGTTCCATATTCTATCGGTCGGATCGGTCAGATCCGTCGGATATGGCCATACCTGGTAGAAGTCCGCTGTCGCGCAGCTCAGCTCGATGGCCGCGCTCGTGCCCGATGTCACCAGGGCGTCTATATCCTTCACATTATCTTTCGAACCCCGGCCCACCAACACCTGGTCCGTCCGTTCCGCACGCAGCACCGACGCGCCTGCGGGGAATAGATTGTCCGTCATGGCCAAGTGCGGCATGCGGACCAAGTCACCCGGCGAGACGTAGGAGCGGTTCCGCAAAGACGCCCGGCTGAAATTCCAATCAGGAAGCTGGTCCGCATCCCGTAGCGTACGCAATGGCCGCTGATTCTCAGCCGCCGCTGTATTGTAGAAGTGATTCAGCGCCGCGTCCGTGGAATTCGGTTCCGCTTCCATGCCCTTCTGGTAGAAATTCATTCGTAGCGGCGAGCCGGACACATTCGGCGCATACCCGGTATAGGGCGTGTCCACTCCCAGTCCGCTGGTCCATGGGATGACTGCGGAAGCGCTCAAGAACGACGGGCCCTGCCCGGAATCCCAATCGTCATAATTGCCATCCGTGGCCTCCCAGCGGTTCTGCGTGCCGTGCAGGTCGCCCGTATACAACGGGTGTTTCCGTTCAAGGCTGCGATAGAAGTCCACGCCCATGGTGTTGTCCGGCCAAATAGCCGGCGTTACCGTGGAACCATAATGCGCCACGCGATTGCCCGCCTCGTCCGTATACGTGCATCCCGCGTAATTGGCGTCCAGCTCGAGATCCTCATCCGAACGGTTCTCGACATCGCGCTGGGTATAGGTCAGGCGGTCCACGATGCGGCCATTGCCCACCGCGCCTTCGTAGAGCGTCAGCACCACGCAATCGCCGGGGAAATACCGTCGTTCCGTGAACGCCTTCCACTCGGGGGAGTCCGCGGCGTTGCCCAGATAGTCATAATCAGATTCATAGTTATCATTTCCTGAAGAAACAATATCTTGGCCTTCGGTAAGCGAGTGGTATTCGATATCCGTCGATGTGGCGGACTCGTAGTATCCGACCCGGAACGCGGCTTGCCGGGAATCCAATGCGCCTGGAATAGGCTTGGCGTATTTCGTGGTGACGACATCCGAGAGCGGATCTTCCATACGCTTGGCATACAGGCGCGCACGGCCTTCATCCGTGCCCTCGCCCGCTTCATCGACGACGCCGTCGCCGTCATTGTCCACGCCGTCGCCTAATCCCTCGGCATCCAGTTCTTGCTCATCATCTTCGTCTGTCTCATCATCGGAATCGTTGTCGATCTGGTCGCTGCCCCAGCCCGCATGCAGGTCCGCCAGCACGGAGTAGTCGCTGTCGTTGTCCGAATAATCTTCCTCGGGGTAATTCGGCAGCACGCCGCCATCCAGCACCATATCGGCCAAATCTTCCAGGCTCGACAGATAGCGCAGCCGCGACGATTCCACCTGCACAATGCGGTCCCACGGCTTTTCGCCCTTTGTGGGCCATATCTGGCGCACCCGGCCATCCGTGAACGTCTCGGTGAGTGTGCTGAACATATTGGTGGATGCCGAGGTGGTGTCTATGTAGTCATAGCCCGGCGGATAATCATTCGGGAAACTGCCATACGCCGCCGTTTCCTGCGTGGCCGAATCCAACGTGCTCAAATCGGCTACGCCGTCCCCGTCGCGATCAATGAAATCCTTATAAACGGCGGCGGCGTCAATGCTGCCCACCACAGTGGACGCCATGGGCCGGAAAAAGACACTTCCGAGATTATTGAACGGCCTGTTCAAATTCGGATTCGCCAAGCCAGTCGTCAACGAGGGACGCGGGTCAAACATCGGCGATTGCGGCACGGTGACGCTTTCGCCTAGAGGGGCATTTACCAATCCGAACATGGGAAATCCATACCGCTCGATTGTGCTGGTGGAGTCCGTGCGCGGTTTCACTTTCCATTGCGTGCTGGTCGTCGAAGTATTCGTGGCGCACAATCCGATGCCATTGCGGAACAGCACGCCGTAATCATTGGGCCAGCTATCGGATTGGGCGTATTGGTCCGCGCCCACATCGTATTTATCCATCGCCAGCAGCAGCGTGCCGCCGGGCGCGATCTCGATCTTGTCATCCGGATACAGCGCGCCTTCCGAATCACGCGGCTGGCCGATGCGCATCACGAAGTGGTCGTCTTCATGGTAGGGATCGCCGAACTGCCCGACCTCGAGGGTCCACCCGCGCACGTCCACCGCCTCAGCGCCCACGTTCGCCAGCTCGACCCACTCGTGGTCCGGCTCTTGGCTGAACTCGAACCAGTTGATGGCCAGGTCTTCATCCGCATAGGCCGGATCTTTCCAGATGCCCACATAGAGGTAGTCTTGTTCCGCGCCCTCCGCCGCATATGGCGGGATTACGACGGTGTAGGCGTTGAATTCAGGGCGCATGCAGTAATTATCGTAGAGATCCGTATACGTCGAATCGAGGCCTGTCGGCAGCGTAGCAGTCGTATACGGCTGGCTCAACGCAGGCAAAAACATATAACCCGTTTCCACATCCACCCCCGCAGGGGTAGCTAAATCCATCGCTTTCCTGGCACCTACAATGGGAGTGCCCAGCAAAGGCTGAAATTCGGCGGCTTCCGCATAACTCTCGCCATTGCCTTTGCCCAGGAAATCAGCGAATTTGATGGTGTCTCCAATCGCATCGCTCATGATATCGTTGGCCGCAGAGCCGTACTTAATTACATATTGAAGCTTGTCTTCCTTGCCTTTAAGCACCGTCGCATTGGTTTTGGTGGCCAGCGTATTGCCATTGCCGTTTTTCGAGGTGTTCACCATCAGGTAATACCGGCCTGGCGGCAACGCGGGACTCGGGCCGAAGCGGAACTGAACTATGTTGGGAACATCATGGTAGCCATACCTGTCAAGATCAGCATCGTAGGAATTATCTCGAATATAAAGCGAAGTGGCGCTGATGCGCCCCTCGTAAGAGGGATTCGTATTGCTGGCGTCCATGGTAAGCACGGGCGCTTGGAAGCCCACGTAGGACGCCGGGCCTACATATGGGGCCAGCATGTAGGCGTCATACGCATTGCTCAACGGATTGGCGTTGTATTGCGTCACATACGTGTCGTAATGGCGGCCCAGAATTCCGACGGAATAGCCATACGGCGTCGGAAGCGCGCCAATAGTCTGCGCCGCTCCTGGCCAGCCATGGGCGGTTACGGCATCGCCAATATCATACGTATCCCCGCCGGTGCCTTCCTGCGCGCTGCTAATGCGCGATAGCGGAATGGCTTCCCGCACCATATTGAAATCGGGATAATTCGCCAGGCCCGAAAATAGATTCACCAGGAAATTCGCGGGACGGTATTCTTGCGTAGCCCCTTTCGGATACCAGCGTTTATATTCTTGTTCTTCGGTGGTGGATGGCAAGGCCGCCAGCATTTCCGCCTCGACGCGGCGCGTGGCGCGCACCATGACTTCATTGATGCGGATGCTTTCAACGCCGGTATTGGCATAGGTGATTTGCCGGTTGGCGTTGGTGTCGATCTCTTTGTTCCACCAATCATCCGGCGTGGTGGTGATGCGTTCGGTGCGCGCATGATTAAGGTCGCGGTTGTCCTCGGCATTGACCGCCAACTGCGACGCCCGCAATTCGCCGTCGTAGGCGAATTCTTTTAGCGTGCTTGCCAGCAAACTCGTCGCCGCCGTCCCGCTGGCGTCTAGCGATTTAAATGTAAGCCCTTCGAGGCGCAAACCCTCCGAGAACGCGGTCCGCAGCTTGGCCGGCGTGTCTAGATCTCCTTCCGGACGTGTCACCGACGAAGCATAGCCAAAATCGCTGATCAGCGCGGTGGCGATCTGGTCCGCCACGGCATAATTGTAATTCAGCTTCAGGCCGCTCAATTCCGGCGTTTCCAACTCCGCGGACGAGGAGTCAAGGAATTTATACCGGTCATTTTTATCCGCGGAATGCACGGTGAACAGGTTCGCCAAGTCGCTATAGATTTCTCCGCCGATGCCATCCACCAACTTGAGTTCGGTGCGGGTCTGGTAGAAACGGTCGCCGAACTGGCCGATCTCGCCGATGACATCGTTATCATCCAGGTCTACGTCGGAGCTTTCCGCCAGCCGGTTCCGGTAGGGGCGGAACAAGCGCAGTTCCTGCGGCTCGTCGACGCCCTCGAAATGGCCCAGCAGGGATTCGTACCGGTCATCCAGGCCATTATTCGCCGTGCCGCCTACATCGCCATCGTCATAATCAATAATGCCGTCGCCGGTATAATCGAGTGCGGCAGGCAGCGCCACGCCTTCATCCACTAAACCGTCGCCATCGTTATCCAGGCCGTCATAGGACATCCAGAAGGCGTTGCCATCATCATCCGTAAACCCATATCCCGGCAGGCTCACGTCAAACGCATACGCCGCGTCATTTGGCAGATTTTGCGTGGCGTCCGCGTCCACGTTATATCCCTTGCCATCGGCCGCGCCGGTGCGCAAGGAAGCAATGTTAGCACCCAGGATATGGCCAATATCCGGCAGCACGCGCAGGTCATATTCGAAGGGGCTGGCGCCCTCATCCAGCGCCCGCGTCAAGACGCCATCATCGCTGGATGTCACGCGGAAATCCCGGTACGCGAGGGCATGCGCGTAGTTTATATTCGGCTTGCTCGATTCATCCGTGATGCACACCGCCACGCGGCCCGCCACTTCGCACACCGGTTCACCGGTCGAGGTAATGACAAACGGCACGTCATTGATGGTTTCGCCATCAAACTCGATATCAAACGTGGGCGACGTGATATAGTCGGAATTGATGATGTGATACGCGTTCGCGAGATCGTCATCCGTTTGATAAGCCGGATCCTTGGGGTATACATAGCCGCGAGAATCGTTGACGATCAGGCTGTAATCATTATCCAGCACATCCACGTCCGTCGAGCCTGGGCTAGGAATAAGCTCGACAATCTTCTCCTCGCCCGTATCGGCATCGCGCTGCACCATCCGGATTTTGCCGATGTAACCGAAGTCCGTATCATCAATATCGCCATCGCGATTGATGTCGATGTAGAGCGGGCAAGTGAGGAAGAGGCGCTGTTCGGAGGCATCGTCAATATTCCCGTCGCCGTTATTATCGAGCCCATCCGCGCCGCCGAAATACACAAAAACGGCGGTTTCCGGCGCGGGCTGGATATTCAGCTCATCCGATTCATCAATATCGCCATCGCCGTCATCATCAATGCCATTCGTCTGGTCCTCTTCCGGCATCTCATCAATAATGCCGTCCCCGTCATTATCGAGGCCATCCGGCGGATTGCCTTCGAGAAATTCATCGATCTCGCCATCGCCATCATTGTCGATGCCATCCGAGCCCATGTTCGGGCCTTCATCGACCCAGCCATCGAGGTCGTTGTCGATGCCATCGCTGTCGAATGGAAGGTCTATCGGTATGGGAATCCACACGGCGTCGCGCAGGCCGTCCCCATTCGTGTCCACATCCGCCCAGCGGTGGATGGTTTCCGCCTCGGTCAGATAGGGATTCGTGTATGCGTTCCAGTCTTCATAGGGGTCAAACAATTCGGGGGTGGCGAAGCTGTACTTCTTGTCTTTGTCCAGGAGAAGATTGTCAGCGGCGAACGTGTAGCGGGTGCCAATGATGTCGCCCAAATCGTTCAAGTCATTTTCATCGAGAAAGCCTTGTTTGTCCAAATAATTTGGGTCTTGGCGCGGGATGGTGTAATCGAACAGCAATGTTTCCAGGGAAAGCTCGGGGTGGCTTACTCGGACATTCTGGGCGTTCCGCATCAGCGCTTCGAAGCGCACCTGGGGCACGGCGCGCCCTTGGCGGCCCGAAGGCAGAAACTCGGGATTATCCGGCAGAATAAGGTCGTCATTGTTATCGAGCGGCCAGGCCCACGATTTACGCGCCAGGCTCGCGCCGTTGAAGAAAGATTTCCAGGCGTGGTCATTCGAGGTATATGCGGGATGCGCTTCGAGGTCGTTGCGCAGATACGCCTGCGCAATCGCAAGGCCCGCGTCCGCGATGAACTGGGTCTGCACCGTGTCGCGTTTATTGCTGGCCATGCGCCACTCGAAACGGGTGGCCGTGTAGAAATAAATGACAAGGGCTAACAGAATAAACAACATCGACACGGCGATGAGCAGGGCCGCGCCCTGATGATTGCGTTGGCGTCTCATGCGCAAATTCCCAATCTTACGTCTGTGTGCTACTGCCATCACGCGGCAAACGCGCTGTTCAACCAGCATGCAAATCCGCCTGCCTCGTTATGACGCCCACCATTTCGTCCGCATTTGGCCCACGGGGACATCCATCAGGTAATCAATAGGTAAAAATAAATCCGAACCGCCTATGTGCGTGCTCTTATAAGCTAAGCGGCCTCGTACATACACCATCTCCGGCAGGCGCGGATTCAACGGCGTGCCAAACTTCGCAGCCATCGGGCTGCGCTGTTCCGGGCCTGGACGGTAATAAGTTTCAGTCGACGCTACATTATTGGGGTTTGATAAAAACGCCCGCCAAATGGGATGATTCTCCGTGGGGTCCGTATTGGACGGATCGGTCTGATCGAAGGGGAACAAATAGTCGTACTCGGAATTATCCACGGTCGTGGTGCCGGTATCTGTTGTTTTGTAATAAATGCCGCCCCACAGCGGGCTCTCCGGATCCTCGGGATAAGCCAAGACCGGCGCGCCTAGCGATAACGCCTTGCGATAACCGGAACTTCGGTAAGACGCGGTATCCGCATAAGAGTTTTCATAGGTGAACGCCTTTGTCGAGGGCAGCGACCCATCGGCATTCCAATACGGCATGGTGATTGTCCGTCCCGCGTCGGCGAAGCCATATTGGAATTCCGCCCGCTTGCGCAATATTGTTTTATCACCTATAGAATCTTCCTCATTCGCGCTGATATTGGCGTCATAATCATCCGGCGCATACAAATGGTCATCGCTGTCAAGTCGAAGAAGATCCAATTGGAGCCGCGCCATCAAATCATCCATCGTCCCATCAGGATGGGTTTCCAAAAAGGTCTCATATCGTTTTTCCGCATCGGACACTAAAATCACACCCAGTAAAATATTGTCCGTTAAGATATAATCCTCCGCCTTATTTGTGATAAGGCCAGTATCGTCGTCGGTGGAGAAAAAACGAGGTAAAGAATCCGAGCCGAGATTCATATTCGTTTCGGACAACATGCGAATCCATAACTGGCGCTTTTTCGCGCGCAGCAATTCCTCGATGGTCTTTTGATCCCAGCCCATATTGGCTAGATTTTCGATGGCGCTGAATTCGCTGTCAATCTTGGCGTAATTGAACTCCGGATCGGAGCGCAGCTCCTTCCAATTCACAGGATAGGAATCTAAGTCGCTCACACCAGATTCATAATAGCGAAGAAGGGAGCAGGTCATGACATAGGCTTCTTTCCACTCGTCGTCCGTGGCGTCATCTGGAGTGCCCATCTCATCGAGCACCTTTGTGGTGAAATACGAGGGGCCTTCATCCTCTGGCGTCAGATGCAGCACATACGTCACCCGGCCCAGATTCGCAGCGGAATCGGTTTTTTCATACGCGCGGACTGTGCCCACGAAGCTCATGCCGATGGGCGTGCCGTAGAACTGGTAATACGCGCCGTAATCCCGCGACGTAAACGCCGTGTTGATGTCCCGTTCGAGCGTCGAGAAAAGCGTCCGGGATTCATTGTTGGCGTCGATGCCCTGGTAGCCCGATTTGGCGGCCCCGATGCTTGCCACGAACAAGGCCCCAACCGACAGCATAATCACGCTCATGACCACCATGGCCACCAGCAATTCCGGCAGCGTAAAGCCGCCTCGCCTGCATTTGCCGTCCATGGTCACCAAATCACCTCCACACCTCGTTATCCCCCCATTCATGGAGGGAAACAGGGGGGCTAAATCATGCCCCACTTACTCCCCCGTAAGCGGGGGGGAAAAAACCTAAACCCTAAACCCAAGACCCTAAACCCTACTCAAGGTTCCGCGATATAGGTGACAAAACGCAGCGGGCGCACTTCATTGCCCGAGGGCATATTCACCGTGAACACCGCCCGGTGCAGATGCGCCACGGGCAGCGCGCCTACTCGAGTCACCGTGGTCGAATAGCCTTTATACAATTCGAGCCGCGCATCAGCGGTCGCTTGGTCCATCTCGAAATACGCGGGCGAATCCTTCCTCAGATCCGAGAAATCGGTCTGGCGGCGCACATCATCAATTTCTTCGGTGCCATCCGTTGGCACTGCACCGGTCATATAGGTTTGAGGGGCGCGCCAGCGATAGGTCAGCATGCGGCCGCCCGCCGCGCGCAGATAGCCAAGGCGCGAATCGGCCAGATTGCAGGCCGTCTCTTGCTCGCGCGCCATGCGCACTTGGACCAGCGCGCGCGGGAACAGTTGGAATGCGCCCACGATACCGATGATCAGTATCGCCATGGCAATCAACACTTCAAGCGGCGTAAATCCTCGATTGTTTCTCATTGCAACGGATACTCCTGCTCGGCTACCCGCACCCGGCCCGTAAATTGGTTCATTTCGATGCGCACCGCCGGTACCGCTACATCGGCGATATCGGGATCATCCAGGTAGCCAGGGCTTTCGGGATCGGGGCCGCTTTCCGTATCATCCGAGTCCAATAAATAGGGGGAATAATCGGTTACTTCGGCATCCAAGAAACGATCATTCACCAAAGCCATCGGAGCCATGCCGACCAGCAAGGAAAACCGCACGGTCGTGGTGCCCGAGTCCACGCGCATATCGCCGCTTGGCTTAAACACATGGGCCGGGAAATACATGTCCAAATCCGCAATGGCCGTCCCGCCTTCATCCGGCGTCACCTTGCGATATAACGTATAATCGGTAGCGCGGGGCGAAATGAAATCATACTCCTGGATGGTCTTTTCTTCCGTGCCTGTCACCTGGCCCAAATTGTTATAGACATTCACCTGGACCTGCGTCTCGCCGGCATCCCGGTAGAGGCGCACGAGCTGTAAACCATGTATGCTCTTTTTATTCTGGGTGTCTAGTGCTAGGAGCTGTTCCGACTCGAGCAGGGTGGTGTAATCGGGATCCGCGTTCGGCCCAGCCAGGTCCACTTTGCCCCAGATCGCCGCTTTTGGGGAAAGCTGGCGCAGCTCCCCTTCTTCGGACTTCACGAGGACATAGCACTTTGCCCGTTCCGTATCCGAAAGCGCAGCCAGATTCGCTTCCGCGCGGAGCAGCTCCAGATCCTCTAATTCGTCGTCCGTCATTCTGCGCGCCATGCCAACGGCGTCCGCCACCATTTGCATGCGGGCTTGGCTGGAATCATCCCTGTCGGCCACGTCCAGGCGGCTGTCAGGAGTGCTTAGGAGGGCATAAATGACGGCGGTGTCGGTATTGAAGGTGGCCGCGTACACGCGTGCGGCCCGCAACACCGAGAAGACGGCCCGGGCGTTGTCGCCTAGATCATCCCGGTTAAACGCGCCTGCCCGGATAAATCCCGGGAGGGCAATAGAAGATAGAATGACTACGATAGCCATGACGATGATCATTTCGATGAGCGTCAGCCCGCGCCGCTCGCCACCGGGCCAGCTAGGCCGTTTCATGTCCACGTTATCGCTACCTCCTACATGCGTCCGCACGGTCCAGACTTCCGCTTTTTCCTACCCCACTTGTACCATAAAACAAGCTGCATTCGGGGCATCTAGCCACATGAACAGCAGATCACTTCAAAAGCGCCCACATAAAACGCAGTGCTCACACATTCCGCATAGGTGGCTGTGCATGCATCGCTCCCCCCCAGGGAGTTTCCAAAAATGGCCTACCCGTTTATACCCATTGCCTTAGCCGGCAGACCACCGGCCAAAACTTTGCCCATACGCCCAAAGCGGCAGCAAACCGCCGCCGCTTCGGAATGGCTGTGTTTTAGTGTTCCCGTCATGCTCAGCCGTAGAACGTGCTCCAGCCCGACTGGTTATCCCAGTTATTGATGTCATCGCCGCCGCCTTCAAAACCCCGATCCGGCGACGCCCCCGACCAGGCCTGGTCATCCATCATGTTCTTGCCGGTGCTCCAGACATAGAACGGCAATTCCTTGGACGCCGGGAAGCCATATACATCATCGGCCTTGGGATTGCCAGGAATCTTCTCGTCTTCCTCATCCTTCATGGCTTCCGTATAGAGATAGCCGTCCGTATCGGGATCATACTCCACGTCGAAGCGTGTGTGAGTGGCGTTCGGATTCTCGCGGTAGCCCCGGAACACAATAGTGCCCCATGCGGTCTGCCACGGGCCCGGGAAGAATTTGTACTTTTGATCCCATGGGTCGAGCGGCACATCCATATAATTGGTTCTCAGCTTATTGAGGACGGGCGTTTGGATATAGCCCGCGACAGCAGGGGTCGCCGTGGTATCCCCTCTCGCCAGCTCGGAATTCCGCCCTAGGCGCAGCAATTCGTACATGAGATCGCTGCCTACTGTCGGATCATTCTTGATCGCTTCGAGGCCATCCCGCGTCAGCATGTCGCTAAAACTCGCGCGGCCTGAATCCGCCAGCATCGCTTGCACGGACAATTCAATATTGTTTACTTCCGCGACCGCTTTAGTCATATTGGCCTTATCTATCCAGCCTGTCAGGCGCGGCACCACAATCGCCGCCAGGATGGAAATGATGGCAATCACCACCAGCAATTCCACCAGCGTAAACCCGCGACTTGCTTTCATCTGCATGCTCCTTATCCCGTTCACTTCCTCATTTGCCGCCGCTGCTTGCGTTGCTCATCACATCCGCCAGCGAGAAAATCGGCAGGTACAGTGCAATCACGATGAACCCAACGATGCCGCCCAGGACCACGATCAACGCAGGCTCGAGCAATCGCAACAAGGCGTCCACGGTCGTTTCCACTTCCGCGTCATAGATGTCCGCCACCTTGCTCAACATGGCGTCCAAGCTGCCGGTCTCCTCGCCTACATCGATCATGTTCACCACCATCGAGGGAAACACTTTCGCTTCATCCAGGGGAGCCGCAATCGTATCGCCTTCTTTGATACTGTCATGCACTTTCTGGATGGCGTTTTCGATCACTTCGTTGCCGATTGTCTCCTTTGTAATACGGAGCGATTGTAAAATCGGCACGCCGGAAGTAATCAACGTGCCCAAGGTGCGCGAGAAACGGGCCACCGCCACTTTGATCACCAGATCTCCAATGAGCGGCACCCGAAGGACCACCCGGTCCGCAATGCGTTTCATAAAATGAGGTTTCAACGCGATTTTGAGCGCGATAATCCCGCCATTGAAATACAGCGATAGTTTCCACCATTGATAAATAACAAAGTCGCCCGCGTCCATTAAGAACCGCGTCATCCACGGCAGTTTCGCGCCCAAATCCGCGAATATGGATGCGAAATTCGGCACGATGTACACAATCAAAAACAGCACGATGGCCGTGGCGATGACGATAACGAATGACGGATACACCATGGCCGCGCGCACGCGCCGTTTCAAGGCTTGGCGGCGCTCCATGAACATGGCCAGTCGGTTCAACACCGCCTCGAGCATGCCGCCCACTTCACCGGCGCGCACCATGTTCACATACAGTTTATCAAACTGCCGGGGATGCTTAGAGAAGGCCTCGGACAGCGTCGCGCCGCCCTGAATGTCCGACGTCACTTCATACAGGATATCCCGCAGCTTCGAGGGTTTTTGCTGTGCGATCAGCACATTCAAGCTACGCAGGAGCGGAAGGCCCGCATCAATCAGGGTCGCCAACTGGCGGGTCATCACCACGATCTGTTTCGTGTTCGCGCCGCCCAAATACAACTCGTTGAGCGAGAAGCCTTTGCCTTTATTCCGGGCGCGTTTTTGATCGGCCTTGGTCGCCTGGCGCACCATCGTCGGATAGAGGCCCATCGAGCGCACATCATTAATGGCCAATCCCTGCGTATCCGCATCCAGGACGCCAAAAGACTCTTTGCCGTCCTTGTTGATCGCCTTATAGAAAAACTTCGGCATCGCCGCCTCCTATTGCCGCCATGGCCTGCTCAGTCATCATACCGATCCGTATGCACTATAATTTCCGACGTGCTCGTGATGCCTTGCATGCATTTGATCAAACCTTCTTCACGCAACGTGCGCATGCCGAGCTTCCGCCGCGCATAGCGCCGGAGTTCATGCGCCATCGAACGCGCTAAAATCATATCGCATAGCTTTTCATCCAGTTCGAGCAATTCATACAGGCCTACGCGCCCCATATACCCTACGAAATCACAGGCGGGACAGCCCACCGGACGGAAAAAGCGCAGCTTGGGATCTTGCCGCCAGGAAAGCGGCAAGCCCAGCAGCTCCATCTCTTCCTCATCGGGCTGATATGGCTGTCGGCAATGGCGGCAGAGTGTCCGCACAAGCCGCTGCGCCAGCACGGCCGTCAGCGACGACGTGATCAAGAAAGGTTCGAGGTCCATATCCAGCAAGCGGGTGATGGTCTCCGGCGCGCTATTCGTATGCAACGTGCTCAGCACCAAGTGGCCGGTCAGCGAGGCCTGGACGGCAATCTCCGCCGTCTCCAAGTCGCGCACTTCACCGACCATCACGATATCGGGGTCTTGGCGCAGGATAGACCGCAAGCAGGCCGCGAACGTCAAGCCCACATCTTCCCGCACACTGATCTGCACGACCCGGTCGATCTGAAGCTCGACGGGGTCTTCCGTGGTGATAATCTTCACATCAGGCTGGTTTAAAATATCCAAGCAGCCATATAGCGTCGTGGTTTTACCCGAACCCGTGGGGCCGGTCACTAGGAAAATGCCATTTGGCCGGTGGATCACCTCATCGATGCGCTTCTGCAAATCCAGCGGGAAGCCCAATTTCTCGAGCGATAGCTGCACCGCGCTCCGGTCGAGGATACGCATCACGATGGATTCGCCCCACAGCGTCGGGAGCGACGCCACGCGGATATCGATCTCGGATTCGCCCACCCCAAGCGAGATACGCGCGTCCTGCGGAAAACGCCGTTCGCTGATATCCATGTTGCACATGACTTTCACGCGGGAAATAAGGGCGAGGGCCATGGACTTGGGATACGAACCGATTTCATGCAGCACACCATCCACGCGGACCCGGATGCGAAAATCATCCTCGAAGGTCTCGAAGTGAATATCGGACGCCCGGTGCTGGACGGCATACATCATCACGGTGTTCACGAGCCGGATAATTTCCGGCTCTTGCGCCAGCGCGACCAAGCTTTCGTCTTCGCCGATAAGCTGTTGCGTGCCCAGTTCTTCGGCCGTCAAATCGTTCTCGCCAACCCGGGCCGCCAGATCCGACAACGTATCTTCGATGCTATTGGTTTGGCTGGAGTAATTATTGGCGATAAACTCATGGACATCGTGGGGATTGCTAACCGCTCCCTCGATTTTGCGCCCCAAAACTTGGCGCAGATCGTCCAATACGCTCAGGTTCAATGGGTCCGCCATGGCCACAGTGAGGACGCCATCGCGCATGCGCACAGGCGCCACATTATAAAACCGCGCCATATCCGCCGGAACCAAGCTCAGCACTTCGTCGGACACTTGCATCTTATTGATGTCCACCCGCTCCATGCCCGACTGCACGCCCAGCGCTTCGACGATGTCTTGCTCTTCGCAGAGCTGCATGTCCACGAGGATGCGGCCCAACAGCTCGCCATTAAGGCGCTGGCGTTCGAGCGCTTCATCGATTTCAAGGGGGCTTACAACCCCTAGATCGACCAATATTTCGCCCAAACGCTTCTTATGCTTCGTCAACACCGCCATCAAACCACCTCATGATTCCAACGCGGTTTTCACGCGCGGCTGCCCCGCCTGTCCTTTGTCATCACCGCCCGCGCCATATTGCCGCGCATTCGTCTCAAACTCATCCGGCTGCTGCGCGCGCGATAAGGCATCCTCGTATTTGATCACCCCGCGGCGGAATAATGCCAGCAAATGCTCATCCAGCAAGCACATGCCATACTTGTGCCCGGTTTGGATGGACGATGTAATACGATACGACTTGTTCTCGCGGATTAGGTTCTGGATGGCGGGTGTCGTGATCATCACCTCGAACGCCGCCACACGACCGAAACCGGACTTTTTCGGAATCAGCGTCTGGGAAATCACCGACTTCAGGTTACCGGCGAGCTGGGTGCGGATCTGCTCCTGCTGGGTCGTCGGGAATGCGTCGATAAGGCGGTCAATGGTGCGCACCGCGCCCGTGGTATGCAGCGTGCCAAACACCAAGTGGCCTGTTTCAGCCGCCGTAACAGCGGATTCAATCGTTTCCAAGTCACGCATTTCACCCACCAGGATGATATCCGGGTCTTGGCGCAATGCGCGCCGGATCGCCTCCGGGAAAGTCGGCACATCCACCCCTACCTCGCGCTGAGTGATAATGCTCTTTTTGTGCTTATGGTAATACTCGATGGGGTCTTCAATCGTGATAATGTGATTATCGAAAGAGATATTCAAATAGTCCAACATGGTGGCGAGACTGGTTGTTTTACCGGAACCCGTCGGGCCTGTCACGAGGATCAATCCGCGCGGCTGGGTAATAACGCTCTTCAAGCTCTGCGGCAGGCCGATCTCCTCGAACGACATGATTTTGTTCGGGATCAAGCGAAGAACCAGCCCTACATTGCCTTTCTGCTTGAAGATAGACACACGGAAGCGGGCTACGTCTTCGAAGGCGAACCCGAAGTCCGAACCTCCTACTTCCTGAAGCTCCTGCTGGTTGTCCACGGAAGCAATGCTTTTCATCAAGCGCTCTGTGTCCTCCGGCTTCAACACATCCTCGCCGAAAAACTGCAAGTGGCCATGCACACGCCCGACCGGCGGATTCCCAACCGCCAGATGCAAGTCCGAACCTTCCCGATCGATCAGCATCCGCAGCAGCGGAACCATCTCGTAGGCCATGGAAACACCTCCTGTGATCAAATCATCTCAACCAAACGCCGCCACGCGCCTGCCCGCCCACCCAAAAGCGGGCTTGGCGCGGCCTTTATTTGCTTATGCAGGCACCAGTTCCGACGGGGCCGCCGCTACGGCCCGCTTCACGGTCGGATCATCCGCTTGCGTCACGCGCAGCACTTCCTCGATGGAGGTGATCCCATTGAGCGCCTTCTGCCAGGCATCCTCGCGCAGCGTGACCATTCCCTCTACGCGCGCCTGCCGGCGAAGGACGCCCGAGGAAGAACCTTCCATGATCATCCGGCGCAGATTATCGGTCGTCATCAGCAGCTCATACACACCCAGCCGCCCTTGATATCCTGTTCCACCGCAATTCTCGCATCCCGCTCCCGCGAACAGCTCTACATGATTTGAATCCACGGGAAGCATGAGCCGGTCCATCTGTAATTGCGTGGGCTTGCGCGGCTCTTTGCAATTCGTACAGATGGTGCGCACCAAGCGCTGCGCCAGCACCACCCGGACGCTGGAGGCCACCAGGAAGGGCTTCACGCCCATGTCGATCAAGCGGATGAACGCGCTCGGCGCATCATTCGTGTGCAAGGTAGAGAACACCAAATGCCCTGTCAGAGCCGCGCGCACGGCGATTTCCGCCGTCTCCAAGTCGCGGATTTCACCCACCATGCAGATATCCGGGTCCATACGGAAAATGGCGCGTAGCGCCCGGGCGAATGTCCATTGAATTTCATGGTTGATCTGCACCTGGTTGATCCCATCCATCATATACTCGACAGGATCTTCCACGGTAATCAGCTTGTTTTCAGGCGTGTTTAGTTTGTGAAGCGAGGCATACAGGGTCGTCGTTTTACCCGAACCGGTAGGACCGGTCACCAGCATGATGCCCGTGCCTTGGCCTAGCAGCTCTTCCCATGTCTTTTGGTGTTCCGCACAAAAACCGAGCTGCCCCAATCCTAGCGTCAGCCCGGATTTATCCAGAATACGCATCACGACCGTCTCGCCATATACGGACGGCAGGCAGCTTACACGTAAATCGAGCATTTTGCCCGAAACCGGTATTTTGATACGTCCGTCTTGGGGAATGCGCCGTTCCGCGATGTCCATGCCCGACATAATTTTCAGGCGGGAAATAATCGCCGCCTGCGCGCGCTTGGGAGGGCGCTTCATTTGATGCAGCACGCCGTCAATGCGGTACCGCACCTTTAAATCCAGCTTTCCTGGTTCGATATGAATATCACTCGCCCGCAAGCGGAAGGCTTCGGATATGAGCCGGTGTACATAACGCACCACGGGGCTATTCATATCCTCATCATCGTCCAATAAATTCCCGTCGCCGCCGCTGTCTAGCCCATCCCCTTCCAGATCGTCTAGGTCGATATCCGCGCCGACGGATAACTCCGCGCTCATGGAAGCGATATTCGACATGCTACTTAACGTACTCATCGTGTTGGCGCTGCTCATGGAGGATAAGATGCCCTCGACGCTTTGTTCGACGAGGCCGTAGTATTTTGTCAGCGCCGTTTTGATCTCTTCCTGCGTCGTGAGCACCGGCTCGACCGTCCGATCCAGCAACCGGGAAAGATTGTCCAGATTGTTAATGTTGGTGGGGTCTTCCATGGCCAGCACGATCGTGCGGCCCCGCTCTTCAACAGGGATCACCCGGTATAATGTGGCAATGTTTGGATCAACCAGATTGCGGGTGCGTTCGGAGATTTCACGGTCAGAGAGCTTTACGATGGGAATACCGAGCTGGATGGACAAACACTCGATGATGTGGTTTTTACTGATGTAACCCAGCTTCATCAACACTTCGCCTATTCGGCGATGGGTTTTCGCGATCTTTTGCTTGTGCAACGCTTCATCTAGTTGCAGTTGCGAGATAACCGCACGCTCCACAAGCAACTCACCAAATCGCTTATACATCGATTGCACCACGTTAGAACCCTTTCGAGTAGGCCCAACCACAATGTACCAAATAGGGATTCACTTTGTCAATGTAAATACTGCTATATGGTCTTGATAATACTAGACTTATCGACTTCGAAGTCAACTAAATATCCCGCCCCTTCATCTGCCTTCGGCGTCATGGCGGCCTACTCTTCGGCTCGATACGCCCCGAAAACCATGGCGCTTCACCCCTTAGGCCAGGCAGGGCAAGGGCAACATCCCATTCTTACTGAGAACGCGGGGAAAGTCAAGCCGCACGGGTTCACTGACTATTGAAAGCCAAAGAGGCGCCATGCTCAATGGCCATCATGAGCGCGCTACTGCAACGCAGCGTTTAAATAGGCGCTCCAAAACCAGCCCGGCGTCAAGCGGTAGGCGTCACCAAGACCAAGTTACATTCCAAACCTTTTCCATCCTTGGAAGGCTGGAGGTGGGTTACTTCATGCAATACAACCAATTTATCCGCGGATTGAATACCATAAAGCAAGTCCACGAGTTCTTCCATGCTGACGCCATTCAGGGTCAAGCGCACTGCGGAAGCGCCCGTCATTTCTTTTGGTATGCTCGTGATAACTGCCCGGTCGGTCATTCCCACGGATTGCACGGCTCGATAAATGGCGGTATACAAATTATAAGAAGCGCCCCGTACGGCGATAAGTTTGTCCACCGCCTCCCGGCCTTTTCGCGCCGCCTGGATGGTTTCCGCTATTTTCTCGGCCTGCTGTAGATTAGTTTGAACCAGCGTTAGCTGGGCTTTGCTCCGTTTATACATTTCCATGGGGCCCTGTATTAGCCAAAAGCCCAGCAATAGCACGGCCGCCAACGCACCTACGGCTAAAACCGTCCGTTCGCGTTTTTCTAGTCGCTGCAATCCCACCGCATGTTCTCCTCGGGCCGCTCAACGCGGCATGCTTGTTCAGGTCTTCGCCGTAACGGTAAAAGTGGTTTTGCCATCTTGATTTGTCGTCACCAACGGCTCTCCCGTAATGGTGAGCAAAGGTGATTCCCGAAGCTTCTCGATTTCCTGGCGGCCAGCCACCGGATCTTTCAATTCACCTATGATGGTCACCTGCTGGCTTTTCTCACGGCTTGCGCGAATGATCAGGTCGGTCAGCGCCACTTTCTCCGCTGACATCCGTTTGCTGATGTCTTCCAGCAGATCCAACAGCGTAGGCCGTAACAGCAACTGCGGATCAAATCCCGCTCCGATTTTCTGGTAGGCTTCATATTGTTCTTGAAACGCCTGCATGGTGAGGATGCCGCCTACATCCTGGGCAGGCCGTTCGCCTTTGGCCAATTCCGAATCCGGAAAAGAGTTTTTATATAATTCCCAAATTTGCTTCCCCGCATTATCGAGAGCCCGCTGATTGCTCCGATAATCGATAAACCCATATCCTATCCCTACCGCAGCCAAACAAAGCAGCAAGAAGAGCGTGAATACGCCATGCGCCAGCACGACACGCCATGGCGCTCGCTGGGCCAATTCGCCTTTCCGGAAATCAAACGCGGGCCCGCCGCCAGCCGCGCCTAACGCGACACCTGCCGCCGACGCCAAGCAAGCCGCATCAGGACCGATCTCGACCGGCTCCGAACGCACCTCACCGGACGTTTCAGCGCCTCGCGCCGGGAGTTTTTTCTTCCCGCTCTGGGACCGCTGTACTCCTTTTACCTTGTCCATCAGTGCGATGGATTGCACGGGGACACCGAGATGCTCTTCCAGCCGCGCCAGCGATTCCGGTTCCACACCCGCCTCGATGCCCGATACTGACAAGCTGAGCAGCGGCTTATCCGTCGGCCATGTCGACAGGAATGCGCGTATGAAATTGCTCACTTCGCGCGCCCCACTCGCGGGATCATTTCGGAATGTGGCCGGTTCCACCGAAACATGCCGGAAAAACAGCAATGTCCGCCCATCCAGCAAAGCCAGAACGCCGCCCCCTTCGCGCACATGCAAATAGGCGTGCAATCCTTTCACATTGCCGACATGCAATAAATACAGGCCCACCAAGCCTGCGGCATCAATGCCGACACCTTCTGGATCCACGCCAGCCGAACGAGTGAGCGTGAGCTGTTCTTCCACAGCCGTTTTGCGCATCCCCACGGCCAGCACTTCCGTCTGCCCCTCCACTTCCCGGATGATGCTATGGTCCACCACCAATTCTTCAATTGGGAACGCCAGGAACGGCTCTAGTTCAAATTGGACCGCCGACGCGACTTTTCCGCGCCCACGCAGGGGAATCATGATCGAGCGCACGACGCAATTCCGGCTATCGGCGCATAGCACAAAGGCATTCGGATGGGCATGAAGCTCATAGACCGCATCGCGTGTGGCCTGGCTCAAGGCATCCTGGCGATGCGCTTCATCGTCATAGACCGCCCGCCGGACTATCCCTTGCAAAAGCTCCGGCCTTCGGCCCCCCGTCTTTACCACCGCGACGCGCACGTCATCTCCGGCATACTCGATGGCTGCAATTTTTGCAGAAAGCTTCATTGAAACACTCTCCAGTTAATCAGCTTGAGGGTCGCCGCCTCTTGCCCGCTGCCGCGCTGCACATAGGTCTCGATGCGTACTTTGCTATCTCCCGACATGCCGTCGCCATATATACGAAATACCCCTCCCGCGACAATGAAGGGAGTGGAAGCTTCTCCCTCGCCCGATGAAGAGGCTTCCAGCACGCCCCTCGATTCGAGTTCATCGGTGGTTTGAAAGACGGAATCCTCCCGCTGCCGCACCACGATATTCGCAAGCCCTGAACGCCCCAGCACTTCTCCCAGCGCATCCAATAGCTCCGGCTCCGCCGTATTCACGTTTATCCGGCCTTTCGAATCTCCATTCACGGTCAGCAGTTCCGTCAGCGGAACCTCATCATTGTCGGGATCACCGAAGAATATCGCCGTCGTGATTCCCGGGATCAAGAGTAGTTCCTCGACGGATTCCATGGCGCCGTTTTTGCATAGAATCGGCACACTGGCGGCATCGTAATCCGCTTGCTCCGCTCCATTCTCCCGCACATCGTCATCGGTGTCGATCCAATCCAGAATAGCATCCAGCGGATCCTGCTCCACTCCCCGCGCGATCAACAACGCCCGCAAGGTCTCCACGACCTGCTCATTGGGCTCCTGAGTAGCAGTAGCTTTGCTTTCTTCCCCGCTGTCCGTCTGTTCGCTGCTCTCTTCGGTCGAAGCTTTTCGTTTTACATCGCCCGATGCGCTGCTTTCACCATCTTTCGATTTGTCGCCGGTAGAACTCGTTTTAAACAAGGCGTTAAGATTCAGTTTTCCATATTCATCATCGATCGTGCAACGGTATACGCCTTGTTCTGTTTGCTGAAAGCTCACTCCGTCCGCCCATGCGTCCGTGAACGCATCGAACTCCGTTCCACTTTCCCCATCCGTATTCGAGGCGTCTTGCTCGATTAAAAAAAGTCCCATCGCCACCGCCGATTGCGCGGCCAATCCGGCTTCCATCTGCTCCATGTGGTTGCTCACGAGCGCTGCATCGACACGAATTTCATAGATATATTCCACGATCAGCGCCGACAGCAGCGCCAAAAACAGCAACACCAGCAGCAGCGCCATGCCTTCTTCTCTTCGCCGCGCCACCATGGCTAATCCCCCGCCCTCGAGTTGGATTCGCCTTGCTTGTATTCACCCTGGGAACTCTTCGACGAACTATCATCCTTGTTATCATCATCAGAAGAGCCCGAATCGCTATCATCCGAGCTGGAATCATCGCTTTCGGCCGAGGCGGACGAACCCATCCCTATTTGAATCGGCACGATAAGCTCCAAATCCGGGTCTTCCACGATATCCAATCCATTGCTCTTTTCTTGCCGCACTTGTTCATCCGTCCGGGCGAAATTCACCCGGACTCGTATGGCCCAAGGGAGCTGTTTCTGGTCAATCGAATCCCATTCGTCCAGCCAGTTCGAGCCATCAAAATAGGCGAAATCCAGCGACCACACGGGTACGGTCCAATACGGCGTGTCATACGTGTCCACGGACTCGAGAAGGCTTGCGCTCGTATCGAGCGTATCCAGATCCTCCTCCGACAAGGGCCGCTCTTCGGCAACCAGCAGCGGGACCTCGGTATTCGCGAGTTCCGACGGAAGCGAGTCCCATGACAATTCCATGCTCGATGAATCTGGATCGAGCACTTCATACCGCACTTCCTTCACATCGCCTGGAAGCGCCAAGCCGCCCATCACGGGCGCTGTCGTGCAGAAGCGCAGCGTATCGCGCGGCCCATCCAGCGTGTCATCATCCACGCCCACCAGTTGCAGCTCTTCTTTTTTGAAATCGGCATCCACATATACCGCCGCTAAGTTCGCCTCAATGCCATGCACCAGAAACTCGCGCAGCCGCATCTCCTCCAATTTTTCACGCGTGGCCGACGCACTTGATGTAACGCTCGCGAAGGATGCATAAACAATCGCCGTCACCACCAGTAAAATACTGACGCTCAGCAGCAATTCCAGCAGCGTGAAACCATGCGCACGCACGAGCGGGCCTTGTCCCGTTCGTTTCGCCAAGCGCCTGCGCAGCCGCATTGCCTATCACCCTCCCGCTTATGGGGCCTTCCAAAAATGCGCCCCGTGTGAATCTACGTCGCCATAAAACCGAAAACGGGCATTCAAACGAAATCCGCACCCAAAAGCGGCAGCAAGCTGCCGCACTCCAAATAGTTCCACAAAAAGGAGTTAGAGCGCATGTGGGGTGCGGTAGCTTGCTACCGCTTTCTTGTTTTCTTTGGTGTATTTCACTGGCATTTCCTTGTTTTGGCTTGCCTGCTCCACTTTTAAAAATCCCCTTATGACGTAGTGCCTGACGAGTCTTCGTCCGACGTCGAAGTCGATGCAACATACATAAGGAAACTGGTGGTGTATTCCGATTCTGGCCCCGCCACCACCACTTGAACCACCTTCAGGGTGTCTGAGTCTTCTGAATAATCTTCCACGGTATATTCATAGGTGTAATCAGGATAGCGTTCGCCAAAATCGCCATTGCCGCTCGTTTGGCCGATCAGCACATCGAGCTGGGTGATGCCCACCGCGCGCGACACCAATTCCCGGAGCGTCACGAGCTCTTCACTTTTATTGAAGAGCTGTATCGCGCCGTAATGCGCCTCGAGCAATACAAACACCGCCGAACCCAGGATGGCCACCGCGACCATGATCTCCATGAGCGTGAAGCCCGCGGAGCCGCCGCGCATACGAGCGGCGGATGTGAATCCGTGGGGGAAACGGATAGTTCGGGCGCTGCACGGCATGCTCACCACCCATCCTCGCTGCCCGAGAGGCCTTCGAACATGCGCGGCGTACCCGTCACGGCATCCCACACCACCGTGTAGTACCGATCCTCACCCGCTTGCAAAACAAATTCCACGGTGCCATCAAACCCCAGGCCCGAGGCATCCACCGTAACCTCGCCGTTGGTGTATTCCTCGCTGCCTACCCTCATCCGCACAATGTGGATGTCTTCCGGGAGCACCACCCTCGATAACAAATCCGTCTTGACTTCCACATATTGGGTGTCTTCCCAGTCCAAACTGAATTGTTTCTCGAATAGCGGGCCCACATCAGACAAGATGCTGTCTTCATTCTTGCTGAGGTTGCGGGCCTTCGACTCGATGGACATTTTCATGAATCGTTCAAAACGCGTCTGCATCTGGTCACCCAGCGCATCCATCTGCTGTTCCAAATCTTTTTCGGATGTATATGAATTCGAGTAGCCCGAACTGGATGAATGATAGGTGCCGTCATCGGAATCCAGGCCGCCTCCGAAATCCTCATCATCCACGGTCTCGTCCTCGAGCACCCAGCGTTCCGTCCAGTATTCCCCGTTATCGAGGTCCACATGGAATGTCACCATCTGCTGTTCGATTGCGCAATAGGCTAACAAAGACCGGCCATAACCCGTTAGATGCCGCGCGGAACCGTCCAGGCCGCTGAACAGAATAGCCGGCAGCATGCGTGGACCCACAATCGCCATGATCACGCCCATGACCAGCACCACCAAGCTCAGTTCGAGAAGTGTGAACCCGCTCTGCTTTTTTCCGCCTAGCGGCATATGTTGGCAACCGCTCATGCGGCCTCCATTTGGCTGGAACACTAATGTTTCATCTCTATTGATTCTCATCTCCCGTGGCGTGGCCGTCTCGGCCATGCACATGGGCGGGACCCCATGCCACGACATACAATCTTGAACCGCCCTAGGCCAAACATCCGCGCCTTCAAACTCAACTGAAAAAACTACTAGTTGCCCTTGTCGGATAAGTCGTAGCTGAAAATGTCCGCGTCATATCCCGTGCCGCCAGGCGCGCCATCCGCTCCATAAGACACGATCTCGAAATCATGTCCATTGGTGCCTGGGCATACATATATATACGGATAGCCCCAAGGGTCTAGAGGGATGAGATCCTGATCGAGGAATTTCTCGCGCTCGTTATTGATCAGCGCTTCAAGCCCCTCGCTGGTGGAAGGGAAATGCTTGAATTCCATTTTATACATGCCTAATGCCGTTTTAAGCAGATTAATTTGCCCCTTGGCGGCAGTCACGTTCGCCCTATCCGCTTGTTTGAAGAATGTAGGCACCACCAGCGCCGCCAGGATGCCAATAATCACCACCACCACCATCAGTTCGACGAGCGTAAAGCCCCGCTCTCTCCGGTTCATGGCTTTATGTTCTATTTGATTCATGCTAAATACCTCCATTGCGCTCGCCCGCTCTCCACCATAACATGGCATCATGGTCACACGCCGGAGCTCATCTGCAGGATGGGCAGCAGCATCGCGATGACCAAAAAACCTACAAACAAGGCCATCACCACGATCATGGCCGGTTCGAGCAGACCCACCAGCGCATCCACGCTCGTTTCGACTTCATCGTCATACGTATCCGCCACTTTGAGCAGCATCGCTTCCAGCTCACCGCTGCGCTGCCCAAGCTCCACCATACTGATCATCATTGGAGGGAAAATGCCCATTTCCCGCAATGGCACGGATAAATCCTTGCCTCGCCGGACGCTCGCTTTCACGTCCTCCATCGCTTCCTCGACCTTGAGGTTCTGCACGACGCTCTTCACGACATCCAGCGACACCATCATGCTGAGGCCGCTCCCCAGCATGGTGCCCAGCGTCCGCGCGACCCGCCCCGTCATCAAGCGGATATACAAACCGCTGTACAGCGGAATCCGCAGGCGGAATTCATCCCACTTCCGCCGCCCCGATGGCCGCCGCACCCACATGCGCCAGCCCACTATCGAAACGGCCAGTATCGCAAGGAGCAAAGGCCACCAATGGCCCACGAATTTTGAGAGGCCAATGAGAAACTCCGTAATGCCGGGAAGCTCGCGTTTTTGCTTCGCGAACATGTCCGTAATGCGGGGCACAATGAAGAGCATTAAGAATGAGATCACGGAGAGGCCCACGACCGACATGAATATCGGATACATCAGCGCATTCTGAATACGCCGGTTTAGTTTCACCTGCCGCTCTTGGATGTCCGCCAGCCGGAACAGCACTTGTTCGAGCGCCCCGCTCGCCTCACCTGCTCCGACCATATTGACATACAGATCGGGAAACACGCGCCCATGCCCCGAAAGGGCGTCCGCTAGGCGTGAACCGCTATTCACTTTGTCACGCACATCATAGACGATTTTCTGCAAACGAGGATTCGGCGTTTGCTCGATCAACGCCGACAGCCCCTCGACCAGCGGCATGCCCGCTTGCAGGAGCACTGCAAGCTGGCGTGTCATCAGCGATACATCCCGGGGCGATATGCGGCCAAATCCTCCTCCCCGCTGGGAAGGGGATTTGCCTTTTCCCGATGAGAAACTCTCGCGGATCTCGGTGGGAAACAACTGCTGTTCACGCAGCTTGCGCCGCGCGACCGCCGCGGAGTCGGCGTCAATCATTCCGCGCACGCGTTTGCCGGAAGACTTCGCGATGGCATCGTATTCGTATACAGCCATGCGCTAGTCCGCCACGTCGTCGAGGAAATCGTCGCGAGTCACCCGCATGACTTCCTCGATGGTTGTCGCTCCATGGAGCACCTTGAGGGCTCCATCCTCGCGCAGGGTCCGCATGCCATGCCGTTTGGCCTCGCGCTTGATCATATTCGAGTCGGTGCCTCGCAACACCAGATTTTGCAAATGAGGCGTCATCACCAGCAGCTCGAAGATGCCCGTCCGGCTGTAATATCCCCGGCCTTGGCAGCGTTCACAGCCCCGTCCCCGGTAAATTACGCGCCCCTTCGCCTCGGCTTCCGGCACGCCCAGCTCGATAAGGCTTGATAGTTCCGGCTCATATGGTTCCTTGCACTCGGGGCATATGCAGCGCACCAAGCGCTGGGCCATGATGGCAATCGTCGAGGACGTGACCAGGAACGGCTCGATGCCCATGTTCACCAGGCGAGTTATCGCTCCGGCGGAGTCATTCGTATGCAGGGTCGCGAAAACCAAGTGGCCGGTAAGCGAGGCATGCACGGCCATTTCCGCAGTTTCGTGGTCCCGGATCTCGCCCACGAGAATCACGTCCGGGTCTTGCCGCAGTATGCTCCTCAGCGCATGGGCGAACGTAAGGCCTATCTTCGGCTTTACTTCGATTTGCCCCACGCCGGGCATCTGGTATTCCACCGGGTCTTCCACCGTGATGACATTGATATCGGGCGACAACACCCGCTGCAGCGCCGCATATAGTGTCGTGGACTTGCCGGAACCCGTAGGGCCCGTCACGAGAATAATCCCGTGGGAGCTCTTGATGATCTTGTCCACCAGCGAATAGTCATGCCGGTCCATGCCCAGTTCCTCGAGGCCCAGCAGGAAGGAGCCTTTTTCGAGGATACGCATCACCACGCGTTCGCCGTGCTGTACAGGGATGACCGAGACGCGGATATCAATCTCTTTACCGCTCAAACGGATCTTGATGCGCCCATCTTGCGGAAGCCGGTGTTCCGCGATATTCAATCGCGCCATGATTTTAATGCGCGACACCACCGCCGCCTGTTGGGATTTGCGAACGGTGAACTTATGGTACAGCACGCCATCGATCCGGTACCGCACTTCGACTTCCCGCTCGAATGGCTCCACATGGATATCGGAGGCGCGCTCTTTCACGGCGCCAGAAATAAGCAGATTAATGAGCTTGATGATGGGCGCTTCATTCGCAAGGTCCAGCAGATCCCGGTCTGTTTCCATTAGGTCGATGGCATGCGGCTCATCGGCGTCTTCCTCGAGAACGATGCTGTCGATCATATCCGCCGCGTTTTCACCCTGCTGATCGAAGTAATTATCGATGACGGACTGGATGTCCGCATGGCGGCAGATGACCGGCTCGACGCTTCCCCCGAGCAGCAAGCGCAAGTCATCCAGTGGAAGCAAATTGGCCGGATCGCTCACCGCCACGTAAAAGGAAGACCCATTCTTTTTATACGGCACCATTCCGTACTCGCGAATGAATCCAATAGGCGCTTTCGTCGTCAACGAGGAATCCAATTGATTGCGCACATCGGGATCAAATGGAATCCCGAACTGTTCGCTATAGGCCTCGAGCAGATGGTCCTCCTCGATATAACCCAAATCCAGCAAAACTTGCCCAATACGCTTGGGGCGGATCTTTTGCAGCTCGAACGCCTCCGCCACTTGCTCGGCATGGATGCGTCCATGCGCGAGCAAAATGCCGCATAATTCCCGTTCCTGATGATTTTGATATTCGCCTATCGCTATATTCATTGCTGCTGCCCAGAAACATTCAGGTTCAATTCGGGCGTCGTCTCCGATAGCTTCTTTATCCGGTTTTCCGTCGGCCGGTCATGTATCCGTTCGGTGTGCCTCTTTTTAATCTTCTTGATGAACCCCGATTCAAACAGCGAGTCCATATTGTAGCTCTGGAAATCTTCGATATTCTGTTTCGTTAAGCGGTCGGAATCCACGCCATCCTTGACGATAGTTGGCGTGACCAGCACCACCAAATTGCGCTTGTCATGATTGTCGGTCTTGCTGCCGAACAGCCGGCCAAGTACGGGGATATCCCCTAGGATCGGCGTCTGGTCGTTATTCCGTATCCGGCTATCCTGGATCAAGCCGCCCACAATACCCGTGGAGCCATCCCGGATCACGACATTGTTCGTCACATTCGATTTGGTGAACGTGGGCCCTAACACATCGACATCCCCAGTAGAGGAAGTGGCCGTGGCCACCGCGGAAACCTCCACTTCGAGCTCCAAATTCACATAATCGCCCTGGCTGATCTGGGGCGTCAGCGTCATCTTCACACCGACATCCTTGCGCTCAATATTACTATAGAGCGTGCTGTCGGTATTGGTGGAAGTCTGTGAGCCGGTGGTGACAGGCACCTCCTGGCCGATGACGATGCTGGCCTCTTCATTATCCACCGTGGTCAGCATGGGCTGGGACAACACATCGGTAGTCGTAACGGTGTCCAGCGCCCGGAGCAGCACGGGGATTTTTGGAAACTCCTGGCTGGTCCATCCGCCTTCCCCATCGGAAACCGGAAGCGTCATGGTGCCATCGAGAATACCGGTGGTCAGGCCTTGCAGCCCCGAAAAGCTATCGCCCGATATTGTGCTGATCGGCCCATTCGCCATTAGATTGCCGAGATTGACGATATTATTCAGCGCAAAACCATCATATCCGCCGAGCGAGAGCAGTTCCGTGCTTAACTCGAAGGAATCATCAATCACGACTTCCATGATAATGGACTCGACATGCACTTGGCGCTGGGGCCGGTCCAGTTGTTCTATCAATTCGCTGATCACAAGGTAATCTTGCGGAGTCGCCACAACCACAAGTGAATTTGTCGAATCATAACTCTCGATCACGACATCTTTTTCGAACGCCTGTATATCCACTCCGCTCGAATTGCGGTTAGAGGATTGCTGCCCACTGCGCGAATTGCGCTGATCGGCGGATGCATTTCTATTCGAGGAAGAGGAAGAAGAAGAACGGTTATTGCTTGAAGAAGACGATGACGAAGAGGTAGTGCCATTAATTAACGCATTTAAAGTTTCCGCCAATGTCTCCGCATCCGCATTTTTCAAGTTATAGACGTGCATGTTATTGGAATCGGGCCGTGTCGGCGTATCGAGGGCGTCAATCAACACGCGGACTTGGTCCATGAGGGACTTAGTGGCCATCACCATGACCATATTCAACCGCTCATCAGGCACTACCCGCAACTGCGGCTCTTCCGTGCTCACAATCGTCTGCTGGGTTTGGCCTGGCACGGGGCGCATAGGCTGCCGCATGGGCTGCACCTGCCGGTTGCTTTGCGCCGAGCCGCCAGATTCCGATTCCAGCAATACTTGCACAAGCTGCTCCGCCACATCTTCGGCACGGGCGTAATCGAGATGGAACATCTCCATCACGATCTCCGAGCCGGGAATATCCACTTCCGAGATGAACTCGAGCATCCGCCGCACGCCGAATGAATTGTCCGTTATAATGAGCGTATTAGTAGGACCATACGCATTAACTTTGGCAATCGCCGAGCCCAGCGAAGGAAGGAGATTCGCAAGCTCCTCCGCTTTAGCGAATTGAACCGGCACAATATGGGTGCTGTACTCCTCAAATCCGTTCGGTATTACTTGGCCAACGGACATTTCCGACATTTCGTCGTCTTGATTCAAAGGACGGATCTTTATGATATTGCCATCCAGGCTCTCCCGCATCGTAAAGCCATATGTGGTCAGCACTGATTGGAGCAAGGGAAGCAGCATATCCGACTGGATTGGGGCATGGCCTACCAGCGTCACCAATGTTTGGCCCATCTGCGGATCAAACAGAAAATTCTTCCCCGTCTGGGCGCCAATCGCTTTGACAATCTCACCTAGCTCCGTCTGCCAGAAATATACATTGACCGGTTCGGTGGCGGATTTTCCATCCGTAGGCCGCCCGACACCAGCCGGAGTGATGCCTTGCTCGGCTCCCACGGGCGTGATGACCGGCGGATTCGGCGTGATATTCCCAGATTTCGGCCCACCCGGCAACGTGGAAGTCGTGCGCCCACCAGGCGCAGCCAGTCCAGGCAGCGCGGATGAAGAACGATTGACTGCGTTTCGGGACGGTAAATTGGGGCGTTGCGGGAGCTGGACTGCCCCTGGCTGTGGTTGTTCCGCAGGCGGGCTTTCCGCGTTTTCTGGCGGCATGGGCGGCGCGCCGCCACCTTCAGGAGGAGCGCCGTCAGGAGGAGCAGGTTCCGCAGATCCTTGTTCATCAATCGGTTCCGGGCCATCGTTCTGAGCAACAAGCATATATTCATCCGCCGCGCGCGCCTGTTCCGCCCGGCTCTCAGGCGAAAACAACATGATGGCACAACTGAACACGCACACCGCCGTCACCAGGCGAAATGACCTCATTGAAGGGCCCCCCTACAGAAAGTTGAGTAACGCATGTTTTTTTCGCCTATTGCAGTCTGAATTCCAATTGTACAGTCTGGCCATTCCGCTGCACTGTCACATAGTGTGTCGTGGAATTCTGAAACCGGTTCACTACTTCAAACGCCCGCTGTTCACTATCGATATCTACGCCGTTAATCTTTGTAATGATATCTCCATTTTGAAACCCAAACTGCTGGGCCAGCGGGAAATTGCTGATGTTATTCGCCGTAAGCCCAATGGGATTGCCCGACGCATCCGTCGCCATGGAAGGGCTTAATTCGGCATACGCTTGCGCGAGGTTCAATTTGGAAATGGCCTGCGCCACTTCATTTTTATTCAAATCGACCCGCTTCGTAGCGCCCGGCTTTCCGGCAGCGGACGCGCCTGCTTGTTGCAGCTTTGACGCCGCGCTACCGCCTGAGGCCATCGCCAAACGCTCTCCCGCTCCAGCAGTGCCGCCACGCGCTCCCGGAGGCGCGCCAGGCCCCTCAGCCGCCGCCACATTCGTTGCAGCCGCCGCTGTTTCCTGGGCGGTCATCGCGCCTTCGCTACGCAGCACTTCTCTCGTGTTATCGTCCGGGTTGTATAAAATCACTTCCGTAAGATGAATCTCCTCGAGCACCACATTTCGAATGACTTTTTGCCCGAGAAAATACGTTTCCACTAAAGGCGCGCCGGTAGCAGAACTTTCAATTACGGCGGAACCTAGCGGATCCTTGGCGGATGCCGCAGCGGTGCCAAACAGTCGCAACGGCAAGGATGTCTCGATAACATCCGGTTCTTTTGATGCATTCTGCTCCTGCACCACCTTTTCCACCGAAGCCGAAGCCCCATACAAGCCCACGCTGATAATCGAAGCATAGGCCGTGCGATCCACTGGATCCCGAAAAATGTTTTTCACTTCTTCCGTCGTTCCTTTTGGAACGGCCACCGCCTGCGAAGGCGCCTGCGAATCAAATAGCCGCGCCACCGCCAAATACGCCGCCGCCAGCACCAATATCGCCAGTAGCAAATCCGCCGCCAGTAAGAACTGGCGTATTAACAATCCTCGCAGCATATGTTTCCCTCATCACGTGTAATCCCGCAGCTTCGCATGCGTGGCGCACCAGCGCTTGCCCGCTCCGCGAAAACAGATTTAACTCAACCCAAACGGCACTCGCCATGAAAAATAACGGCTTCTAGACGCACCGGGTTGACAAGCGGCTATGCCCTAAAGCGCGCCATTGGCCTTCAAGCAGGCATAGTCTGTCTCACTTCACTCAGTGTATCCTTTCCCTCAAAACGTTGCAATATGCGATAAAAAATATCTGGCCCCGAAGCCCATTCGCGCATATCCTAATCAAAAAAAAAAGGGGGGAATAATCCCCCCAGGTGTGTTCAACACGCATTCAAGAAAAAGGTTCCGTTACGCTTCCGCTTTTTGCGCCTCTCGCTGCATGATCACTTGCACTTTTTCTTTTAAAGTATCGAGAGCAATGGCGTCCGCCTGTGCTCCTTCGGTTTCAGATGCCTGCACCGCTTGCACCTGGGTATTCGTCATTTTTAGCGATTTGGGCGTGCCGGAACGCATTAAATGTCGGCCCGATACGCTCTTTGCACCCGTTGTGGAATCCACAACCACCGGGCATTTGCCATACCGGCCCGCTACGAGGGAAAAACCGAAACGGTCGTTTTCCTTCAGGAACAACAAGACTTCTTCACCCGATTTCCAGCCCGGCAGCGCGGAGGATTCGGCGACGATGCTTCCCATGCGCCCCCCTAATTGGGTGAAATGAATCTCCGCATCACGGTTCAAATCTCCTTTCAGGCGCTCAGACAGTTGCACGGTAATGTCCGTGACAATCTGGGTTTTATTTTCCCAGCGACATTCCACGGAAGTCACTTGGCCCGCTACGATATCATCCGCGCGCAGAACCAGGCGGTCCAGCGTCATCGGAGTAGAGGTCTGCGCATAGGCCGACGGGGTCACGGCCAGCAACGCCGCGCCCAGCGCCAGAAACAACGCAGTCCGCGCCCGTTTCCGCAACGCCATCCAAGAACCCAGCATGGCCAGCAGCGCCACGCACCCCGCACTTGTCACCGCTTGGCGATGCTCCATGGACCATTCCACGCACCGCGCCGCCCGGCCCGCCACGGCCATGGCCGACTCGTTGCGCAGCAAATACGCCGCCGCGCCCGGAGCCCAATTATAATAGAGGTCCACCAGCGCGGAACCCGCCGCCGATTGCAACAGCACGTCATCCCGGAAATGGCGCAGGCTGCCCGGAAGCTGCGCGCTCTTCAACGAACCCACCACCATGTTCAACGGGCACACCACCTCGCTGGTGCTATTGCCAAACATGGGCATGGTTCCCGGAAGCAGTTGAGCCAGCGTCTTGTCGCTGTCCACGCTCACGATCTTCGAGCGGTAGGGATCGTACGTAAGTGGCGTACCATTGTCGGGAGTATTTACATCGTAAATATTGGTGCCGCCTTCCAGGAAGGTTTGATCGGGATATGCTTTTGTGGCAGCAGAGAAATTCATCTCGCCACCATGCGTAGAGTCGTTAGCGCTCATAGAGTAATCATCATATTTATCCAAATCAGTCATATAGAGAGTTTTTACCGTGTTCTTTTGCAGAGTAACGGTATAGGTTGCATTAAAGGCCTCAGCGTCAGCGGTCTCCAGAAGCTTATATATGCATGGAAGCTGGAACTTTCCTGTTGCTATGGGCTGCTCCATGCTCTCATACAATGCCGTGTATGTGTCATACATAGGCACTCGGGCCGTCGAAGAATCATTATCGGTGTCGCACCAAAGCCTGACATATCCGCCGCTAATAGGCTCCGAAGGATATCCCACTGTCGTGTCATACCAAGCTTGATGATCAAATGTAAAAAGATTGGTCTGGTCTTCACGAGGATATAAAAACGTCATCCCAGCCATGTCATCCGGAGCCAGATCTTCCCACGTGCATCGGATAATATCATCGTCACCGGCTTCATAAAGATAGAGCTCCGGGGTCATAGTGGATGTTACGCCCACCATGTTGATCTCGCCAGCGGAGTTCCGCTGAGCCACAACACGCTCTTCCGCATCAATACGGTAAAAGGTATCCTCGTCTTCCGCATCCACAACCAAATAATACGATGTAGTATTATGCAGCGGGCTTGTATTCAGCCCTAAAGTAAGCCCCGCGAAACGCGTGGCTAGAGAACGCAGAGGCATACGAATTGAGCCGCCGATCTCATCAGAGTTTTGTGTTTCCGCGCCAACAATCGCCGTGTCCACATCAAGAATGGCCGGGCCTGAAACAAGAACTTGCTGGCCGTTATACTCAACAACAGTGTCTTCAATAATATAAACCATCCATGTGTAGCACAACACATCATCATCCAAAATATCTTGGTCGCGGTTTACACAGCCGACATAATTGAAACCATCGATATTCGCGATATCCGCTTCATTAAATGTGAGTGGCTCATTGGGATTCGAGACGTGATCCGGGCTTTGCACTTCATCCGTAAAATAAAACTTCAGATACGATGAAGATACTTCATTCCAAGTTTCAAATCCGGACTGTATCAACGCTTGTTGGGTGGAGGAAAATCCCCAATCGCCGCCTTCGATGGTGATGGGCACGCCTTCGTTAGCGCCGCTCACGTCCCCGTCGCCATTTCTGTCCATATAATCCAGCGGCCAGCCCACTTTAACGAATTCATACCCCACGAAGCTGCCCAGCGGGAAAAAGGCGTAAGCGCCCGGCGCTACACATATCGCCGCGATCAGCAACAACGCTGGCGCAAGCTGTTTGAGATGCATCCTCACGTATCCACTCCTTCATCGTATCCTAGAGGGCCGCGCCGTGCGCAGCCCCCCGGTATCCGCATCCGCTAGATCGAACCGCCTAACGCATATCCCTCTATTGAATGGACTTCGCCCGCTTCCGGAGCCATAACCCCATGGCCATCGGCGCAAACACCAGCCCTGCCAGCATCGGCCACTCGAGCAGCCACGCCACTGGCGTTAGCAAGGCCCGTACTGCCCAGCCCAATACCGGCCGCTCCGCCACGGCATCCGCTACGCCTGGGCTTGCCGTATAATACCATTCCACGAACGCCGCACCCAGCTCATTCTTCAGCAATACGTTATCGCGGAAACCGCGGAAGGTGTCCAAATGCTTCGTGAAGGGTGTGCCGTACGCCGCCGTGGCGATGAAGCATGGGCTGACTGTGCCGGGATTATTCACATAAGTGAATCCACCCGTTAGCGTAGCACTCTTAGTAGTCGCGCTGTTTATCACTTTCACGTCCAGGGTGCCAGTGGTGGGCAATCCTGCCAGCGGGAAAGCGACCACGATTTTGGTCGTGGTCCACGAACTGACCGGCATCAGAGTCGTGCCAAAATAGACGGTCGGCTCCGCGAACCGTGCGCCGAGAATCGACACCGGGAACACACTCGATGTGCCCGAACTGGGGGTCACTTGGAAGATGGCCGGGATTTCATCGGTATCCCCATCGCCGTCCCCATCTCCGTCGCCATCTCCATCTCCGTCGCCATCTCCATCCCCGTCGCCATCGCCATCGCCGTCTCCGTCGCCGTCTCCATCCCCATCACCCGACACGATCAAAGTGAGATCATCATACGACCCCGCTACACCAGTCACGGTATTGGTCACCGTCAGCACCAACGGAGCCGACAAGGTCGAGTTGCCCGGAATAGTCGCCGTAATTTCCGTATCGGAGGATTCCGATACGGTCAGCGCCGTTGCGTTCAACAGCACATACGGCGCTGTGCCGAAGTTCGTGCCGATAATGGTCAACTCAACGCCGGCGTCTTGGATCGGGGAAGTTATGGTGGAAGGCGACACGGAGGTAATGGTCACCGGTTTGGCCGTGGCGCGCGCAACCGTAATAGCGCCTGTCTCCACGGATTTATTGCTACGAGAGCGCACCCAGGAGTACGGGTTATAGTCTTCCGTATCATAGCTCCGAATGTTCTCGAAGAAGCTGATGAATCCTAGTGCGCGATATCCCCACGGGAATTCATCGAACCGGTCGAACTCGTTCGATTGGCTCAAGGAAGGCGGCGGGAAGGTATCCGGATCCGGCAAGGTCGGCGTACTCGGTCCCATTCCAACAATCGCGGCAGCGAAACTCGAGCCTACGGCATCCGAGTAAGACGCTCCGCGCAGGACCACGAAGAAATCGTCCCCTGCATCTGGATCACTGGACACTGTTCCAAATGTTTCCGGAACAATCTGCCTGCGAGTGGGCTGGTCGGCCAGCGGATACGTTTGCGCCGCGCCATCCTTCACGCCCCAATTATCCGTACCTGGAGATGAGAAGACAAACATCACCTGAACGCCAGGCTCACCCGCATTGCCTTGGCCAATTAGGTACGGCGTATAATCGAGCTCAACAGGAATGTCAATATCCGGATCAAACACGCCATTCTGGTTCTCAGGGTCATTATCATTATCGCGGTACAACGCCATACCGCTCTGCGTCTGATCAAGTTGCAGCGGAAGGAGGCTGCGATCAATGTTGAAAGCGGGGCCTGTTGTCGTATTTTGGTCATAGAGCTCGACAATAAGCTGCTCGAAGAACGTCGGCTCTTTCACGATATACCACGCGCCGGAAGCTGGTTCGCCCGAAAGCAAGGCCAACTGCTGCGCGGAGTTGCCCGTGATTTGATACGATTTGTACCCGGAATCCACCAGCCACTTGCCCGCGAATGCATCCTGCGTCCAAGACACCGTCGCCACATCAAAAGCGCCCACGGAACCTACACCCTGCGAACCTTTCGCCAAAATGGCGCTCGAACCCCGGTTGGTGGACAAATCAACGCCCAGCACGGCCAGCGGCTCGCCGTCATTCGTGAGGGTTTGATCGGAAAGGGTAAGAGGCGACACCTTGGCCGGGACATTTGTCTTGAGCAAACTATACTCATAGAAACCCTGCCTGGAAGTCGCCACTTCTTCCGGATGGGTGGGGGCATACGATGAAAGAGCGGGAACAGCGCCTGGTGAAAACTGAATTCCGCCCTCGGCATCATAAGAAGGCCGTTCCGGCAGTGTCGCCGGAATGATCATCTTAAACTGATCGAAACGGGTAATAGAATCCGATGTCGTCACCACCATGAACAGATCGTCGCCCGAATTTCCCGCTAACACATCTGGTGTAATCGCCTTGGTGTTATTATCTTTCAGATCCAAGGTCTGCACGGGCTTGGCGGAATCGGGAGATTCCACTTCCCCTACTATTTGCGCGTTTACCGGCAAACCATCTGAGGAATCCTCGGAAGCCGTCCGCGATTTGGCCGAGGTAGTGGTTGAAGTGGCTGTCCCATACGTGGGATCGTTGTTGGCGTCTTCTAGCGGCAGCGTCCACGTGCGATAGAGGCGCAGACGAAGCACCCAAGCCTTATCCAAATCATCCAAAACACCGTCTTTGGTCAGATCATCCGATACTTGATCGCCATCCGCGTCCACATATTCCGGCGCCGCCGACCAGGAAAGGCCATTAAGCTGCACAAGGGAATCTAAATCGGTAAAGGTGCCCGTGCCATCCGTATCCTCATACAACGCAACGCCTGAGGCAGAGGAAAGCCCATTGGAAACGAGGGATTCTAGATCGCTCGGGGTGAAATCACTTTCGCCATCGCCATCCATATCCGGGCCCCAGAGGGCAATCGTGATTTGTTCTAATTTAGGCACGGCATATTGAAGCGTCACCGGGTCATTGGCGCCCGCTAGATTAAGCCCAAGCATCGCCGTCGGCTCGCTGTCCGACTCGACATGCTGCTCCAGCAAGCGCGTCGAGCGATCAAACCCGTACCAATCCGTAAATCGAGGATACTGATCCGGATCCAAAACACTCTGGGAAGGATTCACATCATAATAATTTCCAAGCGGCCATGTCTGATACAACGGAACAGATGGCTGCGCGGGCGGAGCAGGATACCAACTAGAACGACGCTGGCCCGCAAGCAGATCCAAGGGATTCAGGAACGGAACCGTTTCAAACGGCAATTGGAATGCGCCATTCTCTGAATCATCCGGACCAACATAATCAAACCTCCACGAATCGACTCCGAGGGCATAAGGATAATAAAACTTAAATGCCTTTGCGGCGAAAGGATCAAACCACTTGGAGAACCATGAGGTAAAATAAATCCTGTTTTCCGCATAAGTATCGGATGTTATAAAGTCCGGGACACCGAATCCTTCTCCGCCAATATAATCAACATCCGAAATCGGGTCATACCTGGTGCCAATCTGAACTCCGCTCGATGTGCTGTATGTACTATTTGATTCAAATGTCATAGTCAAATCATGCACATCAATATTGAAGGAGATCGGCTTGACATTCTCTTTTCCATGCGTGCGTTCCGGCCACCATGGCTCGCCTATCCACTTCACACGGCTGTTATCTGTCTCATCATATTTATAAGTTGGATCCAATGAAGGATGCTCAGACCAATACACATAATCTTGCGCTGGTATCTGCGAGGTAACCAGCATTCCTCCTAAGTCGCGCTGGCCATCCGGGACATTCTCCGCATCATCAGCCGTTGTCGTCCATCTTGGCTCGATAAATACTTTAGTATCCGCGCCTGGCGTCATACCCACGCCATCGGCAGGAACACTGGAAGAATCCATATAGCCACTATCACCACGGACTACGATGAAATAATCCGCGAAGAGGGCATTTGGCACCAAATTATGGTCGCCATCAGTGATAGGCTCCATGCGGCCGCCACCGCTTTCGCGGTTATTTTCAAACACCAATTTAATACGCCACCATGGAGCGCCTCCTCCTGGAGGATAGGCGACATACTGCCACCATAAATCCGTTTGAGGCGGCATATAAAATAGATGGTTTAGATCATCATCTATGCCAAGAGTTCCTGGCATCGACGGATAGTCTCCATTGAAAGTTCCCCCCGCTGCAGCAGAGGGGATCGGAGGATCAAAAAGAAAGTTATTGTTAGAATCGCGCCATAACCAAACCCCGTTAAATCCGGAGTCTTTTCCATACGCCTTGGTCACATCAACGTTTCCTCCAGGCGTGGCGACATTATAAAGAATGTTATCCAATCCCTCAGTGGGATCTAATCCGCCGTTTCCTGGCAAGCCGAGGGGATCCGCGCCCTCATCTGTCATGACCAGATTGATTTCTTTAGGATACGCGCCATCCACATTATACAGATAAACAGAACTAGCAGTAAGAGGCACCTCATCCTCACCACCAGTAATGTATTGAATTCTCCCTACCGCTTCGGGAGCATCCACGGGCAGGCCATCAACCAATTTACTTCGAGGCACAATCTCGCGTGCGGTTGTAGTAGTATTATGGAGATCCAAGCCAAGAACAGACCGCCATGATTCCACGCTGAACACTTTTCGCAACTGAAGCCATTCCCCGGTGACAAAATCTGTTGCGGTAAGGCTTTTATCCCAGCGAGGACGGGTATACTCCGCCAATGGCGTATACAATTTATTGGGATGAATCCACGAATTTGTCTGAACAGCGGACTGAGTTTCATTCAACCCGCCGGTGATATCGTAGACGGCAAAACTAGAGGCATACCCCGCTCCACCGCCGTCCGGCAGATTCAACGGATCCTCAAAAAACTCCAACCCGCCATCTGGAAATCCCGGAGATATGGAGTCTACCATCGTATAACCATCTTCACCCACACTCACGGGAATACCGGTTTCAGGTTCTAAAATATACGTTGCACCCATCCACTCTTTTGGATCACCTGTCCAGGTCGCCCCAGTCATGTAATAACTGAGAGACAGCGTGTTGTACCAAAGCGCGGATGTACGGACACACAAATAATACCGATAGCCGTTATCGCCGCCACCTGCTATGACGCCCGGCTCGTAATCCACACTGGAAGTATCTAGCTCAGGATGAGTAACGATACTCGGGATGGGGAATTTAATCTTATAATCTAAGGTGCCAGATTCCCCGACTTCCATTTCGGAGTCCATGTAGGGATACCCGCGGTTATCCCATACGTACAACAATCGGTCGCTATCGCCGACCTCATCATAACCGTCTTGGCCCGCGCCTTTGCCTTCCTGAATCCAGCCAAATTCATAGATATGTTCAGGTAACAAACTTGTCGTAATATCAAAAGCCCGGTCTAGCGGATGCTGATCACCCAGCATATGATACGAAATACTGCGCAGATACCGCGTTCCGCCTTCGGTCTTGAAATCAAGCCGGAACAGCGGCACCCAGTTATTAAGCGGCAGCAGACACTCGGTGTCATGCCCGCTCACCATATCTTCGAAGGTCAGCGACGCGGCCGCAGGCGCTTCCTCATCTTGTGCGAAGGCCGCCCATGGGGCGCAAAAGGCCAGCATAACCAGCAACGCCATCCACTGCATTACATTCCAAACGCCAGTTTTTCGGTCCACGGTCGATCACCTCCAAAGAAAAACAAAAAACCGCTCCTGGGCTCGAATGCCCGGGAGCGCGCTGTTCAATACACCCTCTGCATGCTGTCCTTCCCGTGTAAGCGTCTCAAGGAAAAACTTAACACTCCGCTCAAGACTCCTCACATACAGCCCATGGAAATGCTCTCGAATACCGTTCAAAGGGCCACTGAGAAAACGCCCTTCACCCACTATACGGCTTCACAATCCTTATATCACAGAAAAAAAGAGCCTGTCAATAAACACCAGGGAGCGCAATTCATACCAGCGCAATGATTTAAGCACTTCTTGCTTTATTTACACCACGGCTGATTTCGCGTGTTCTGTCAAGAGATTAACTTGCCTCTGGATTTTTCCATACGCGCCATAGCGCGCACGAACACTATACGATACCATGAAGCCCTTCATAACACCAAACGCCCCGATGAGTTAGCCTGCTCAACGGTCCGCGTACAACGACCGGTATGCGGCGTAATTGCCCAGCACCTTGCACACAAAACCGTGCGTTTCGGAAAAAGGGATTTCCTCGATGAATTTTTCGAGCTCCTGCCCGGGCTGGGCCTTCCGCCACTTGCCCACATTTCCGGGCCCTGCATTGTAGGCCCCCGCCGCATAAGCGATATTTCCATCTTCACGGTCCAGCATCCGCCTCAAATAATGCGCGCCCATGCGCAAGGAGTGTTCCGGCTGTTCGAGATGGCCCGCCACTTCGGGCCCCAGGGCTGGCTCCTTCTTCGCCAGCCATTCCGCCGTCGCGGGCATTAATTGCATGACTCCCGTAGCGCCCACCGACGACACCGCGCCCGCGCGGAACAGGCTTTCCTGCCGCGCCACGCCCAACAGCAAATAGGGGTCCATATTGGTTTCCTTGGCGGCCTTCCGCACCATGGGCCAATACGCGCGGGGAAACTCGACACGCAGCCGCCCGGGCGTATAACTGCCGTCCGGATTCTCGCCCCACTCTAGAATTTTCGCATATTCCATCGCAGAAGCCCCCACACCCGCCTCTCCCATTGCTTCGAGCAAGGCGGCTGTATTGGGACTGGCTTCCAATTGCTGGCCTAAGTCCAGCGCTTCCCATTCCGCTTCATCAAGCCCGTTATAGCCGAAAAAGACCAAGCGCTGCCGCCAATCGGGAATATTCTCCCCTGCGGCGGCTGGCTCTGACGCCGCCATCGCTCGAAGACATAAAAACGGTTCACGGCCCGCCACGGGCAAGCTGTCGCCCGCAACGCCTTCGCCTTTGCCCAATGCATGCAGCCGCTCCAATGCGCGATGCACATAGAAATCGCCTAGAGGCCCGCCAGCCGCCTTGGTGAAGGCCTCGATGGCCTGTTCCGGCTGCGCCGCCGCTTCATACAGCCGTCCCGCCCAAAACAGGGCCTCGGGGACACGCTTGCTCTGCGGGTAATGCTTCACAAGCCATTCATAGGCGTCACGGGCTTCTTTTGGGCGGTTCGCAGCACGAAGCAAATCTCCTTGCTTAAGAAGCGCTTCATCCGCCAAAGAATAATTAGGGCAAAGCCCCGCCAAACGGCCATATTGTTCCGCCGCTTCCAGCGGCTTTTCTTGTTCGAGCAAGCGCCGCGCCCGCCACCAGAGCAGGCCTCCCGTCTCTTCCAGGCCTGGATGGGCGTTCACAAACGCATCCAGCGCCACTATGGCCGCCGCCGGATCCGGGTCATCAAACAGGCTCCGCACCCGGCATGCTTCCGCCTTCGCCGCCCATGGGCTCGCTGGAAAATCCCTGCTCACGGATTCGAGCACGATGCGCCCTTGCGCGGCGTCTCCGGTATTGAGCAGCACGCGCCCTTGGATATACTTGAGGCGCGCCGCAGTCTCACCTTCCGGGACAGGCGCAAGCACCATCAACAACACGAGCAAGCGGCCCGCAAGCGTGTATTCGCCATTTTCCACAAACGCCTCGGCGGCGATAAACCGGTCCTCGATATCGGGCGACAGCGCCAGCTTCGAGGCCGCCTCGATGCGCTTGCTCCGGTAACGCGCCCCCGAAAGCAACTCCCGGTAGGCGACGAATCCCGCCGCCATGGATGCGGGCTCCGCCACTTGGCACTCCGCGAGCGCCCAGCGGTATTCATCCATCCAAGAAGGACGCACTTTCTCCGGCAACACTTCAGCATAATAGCGGGCCGCTTCGCCATGGCGGTTCGCGTTTTTGAGCGCGGCGGCCAATTCCGCCTTTGCCTGGCGCGTCCAAGGGCCGACAGGCTGCTGTTCCGCGAGGGCCTTCAGCGCTGATATGCCGCCCTCTATATCGCCGCCACGAGTCCGGCATACCGCTGCCTGTACCGATGCATAGGAAGACAGCAAGCCGCCCGTTTCCGCGCAACGCGTGAACGCGTCCATGGCGTCCCCATACCGCGCCGATTCGAGCGCCTGGCGTCCCGCTAGATAATCCGCCGCGCCTGGCGGGTCCGCGCCTAGCACCTGAATGGCCAAGAAAAACAAGCAACCGGTCATGGGTATGAATCCTCGAATCGCACGCCATCCGTTTCCGTACTACTAGCCGCAAAAATGTTGTTTTTTTGAGAAGATTCTATTGGAAAGCCCATATGTATTAACTGGTTAGAACATACGATTTTACATAGTATTTTGGCGGATGCATCCTTTGAACGGTGGGGCAAGCCCCACCCTACGCTTCAGATTTTAGTGTATTTCATGTATTTCGTGGTCTATAAATCCGGATCTTTGGTTGCGGCTGCGCCGCGCGATGAAACAACACTGGGGAAACCGTTTAAGCTTCCCCAGCACAGCCCTCGATTTCAACCTAACTCACGGCACGCGGACCGGCTTGCCCGAGGCCGCCGATTTCCAAGCCGCTTCCGTCACCTCGATGGTGCGCAAGCCGCACTCCGGCGGTGTCTGCGGCTCATCTTTACCCAGAATCGAGTCCACGAAGTTCGAGTCGGGATTCTTCGTATATTTCGGCAGCTTCACCTCGACCGTTTCCCCCATGGCGTTTTGCTGAATAAGCCCCGCGCCATGGCGCAAATAGAGCGCGCCTTTGCTGCCCACTATCGAGTGGTCCTCGAAATACTGCGGCGCATTGCCAATCACCGACATGCTGCCCAGCGCCCCGTTCTCGAACGTCATGGCCAGCGTACTGTTAATATCCACTTCCGTCCCAAAGTTCTCCGATTGCGCGAAAACTTCCTTGACCTTCATCCCCGTCACCCACATGACGATATCCACCAAATGGCTGCCGGAATCATTCAACTGGCCGCCGCCGGACAGCGCCATCGTCTGCCGCCACGTGCCCTTCGTGGCCCGCAGCCATTCCTGCCCTTGAATCGCCTGGACAAACTGCACCTCGCCGATTTTGCCTTTGGCGATCTGAGTGCGCATATAACGGAACTGCGGATCAAAATGCCGCTGGTACGAGATCATCAAAATCTTCCCCGCCGCCTGCGCCGTATCGATCAGCGCCTTGGCATGCTTGATGGCGCATGTCATCGGCTTTTCCGACAACACATGGAGGCCCTTGGCGAGAGCGGCGTTGATCTGCTCGTAGTGCACCGTGTGCGGGCTGGCGATCATCACCCCGTCCAGCTCCTCACGCTTCAGCATGTCCTTGTAATCCGCATACACCGGCAGTTTCGACGCGCCCTCACAATGCCCGCAAAACCGTTCGAGGCTCGCCTCACTCGGCTCCGTCAAGGCCGCCACTTCCGCTTTCTTCGTTTCATGCAGCCGCAGGTAATGCCCCACCGCAATGCCGCCCGCGCCAATGAATCCAATTCTCAGCTTCTTCGCCATGGCCCTTCTCCCCGCGCCTTGCAGGCGCTGTTGCCGTGCAGATCCCCGGATCCTAGCAAGGCGCACGGCGCGAATCAAAACTTTTAGACAAGACAAACAAGACGAACAGGATTTTCATAAATAACAATCCTACTCCACGAAATCCCTAGCGATATATAATTATTAAGTGTAGCTCTGTTATTACTGCTTATTATCCGTTGATCTTTGCGTCTTTGCGGCTTTGCGGCTTTGCGTGAATATGAATTGGTCGCTTTTTTTCTTTTAGAAGCTGGAGCGTAAGGTGTTCGCTTTTGTCCAATCCTGTTAATCCTGTCAAAATATCTGTCTGTATGCTTTCCTTTCCACCATATTCACCATACACCCCCGCAAAATCTGCACCAGCCGCACACAAGTCAACTATTTCCTCCTAGCCTCTCTCCCCAAATCCTTACCCCCAAACCCATAACGCCCATCGCGAATAGCCGAACTATATCCACCGTGAATGCCTTCGCTATATGGAGAAAAAAACTTCTTGACAGGTGCGCCTAGGTGTGCTATACAGAAGGTAATGCACGGCTTCTAATGTTTGGTGTGTCGAGGATAAACCAAGATTAAGGAGGCTTGTCATGTCAGGATCTACCCCCCCCCCTCCGCAAATATGAGTGCGCAAAAAAGAATTACCTATTTTCTTGAAAAATACCTCGTTTTTTGTGTTCTACTTTTCTCAATTAGTGGCAAATTGTTTGCTGATGATTTCGCTGCTTTACCAGAATGCACTACACGAAGTGTTCCCAATGTTCTTTTTTCTCCTACCACTTTTTCGATTAGCGAACCAATTAATGTATGCGCAGGCTCAGATATTGTTATCACTGCAACTGGGGGCGATGATCTGGATTTAGCTGTTTGCGGCTTTTGTGCACCAGATCGTTGCGCTGCAGATCCTCGGGGTCCAAATTCCTGCTTGTTTGCACTGAACAGCGATAAAAAAGTTATTTGGTTGGTCTGGGGTGATTCCAGTTCGTATGTTGTAGGTTATTATGGTAGTTATAATCAAAATTGTATCATACGTACGCCTTCTGAGCCTGGTGATACTTGCCACGTACTCGCTTATCGAATGGAAGCAACGACGGCCTACGATGGAGGCAGTAATGGGGATTATGATACGTTTAATGTAGTTGCTCCACCGTATGAAGATTACACCATAACTGCGCATGAATCATTATTCGTAAATATTAATGATTGGGTGGAAAAATTCTCCGATGCAACTCAGGTCTTTCTCAAAGATGACGAAAACGAAAATATTAATCAAAACCAGGACATTAAGTATAACGATATTCACTGCTGCACTGGTATTAGACTAGGTCTGTTACCGGTTATGAACACATTTGAAGATATTTCTGTATATATTGGTCCAGAGGGATTTTTTCCTATAGATGGCCTAGATATAATCGAAGATATGGGAGAGCAATTTGCCATTTTCAGTATAGGAGAAAATGTAAAATTGGTTGATGAAATTGATTACTGTGATGGTCCTGTAACAAATTGTGGTGGTTGCACTAGAACCGGTATAGATAATATGGTTATTGACGCAAATTATCCGTCTGGTATAGCCCAAACAATCGCTCACGAATATGGTCATACCGCTGGTCTCTATCATGTGGGAAAAGCTGGCCAAGCCTGCATACCTGTTGCCCATGCAAGAAATTTCCTTCAAAGTATTTGTTTAGGCGATCAGAATACATATTTACTACCTTGTCAATGCGAAGCGCTAATTTTACATCGCTAGAGTAAACGAACAAATAGATGTTTCATCATGTCCTTGAAAGGATATTTCAAATGAATATTACAAACAGATACTTCATCGCCATAATTTCTCTTTGGAGTTTACTACAAAGTCATCCTATTTATGCAGAAAACCAAAATGAAACGACTCATAGCTTACAAAAAATATATCTTGACAAAGAATATGACTTTTCTTCAGATTTTCTTTCTTTGTCAGAAGATGAATCGGAACAATTTGCCCAGAATTGTGATGGTGATACTAGAAAATCGTTAATCGCTATTCTTGCAGATAAAGAATCCGATAATGATTTTAACAAGTCAAAACTTGCTTACTATTTGGGTAAAACTTGTAATTCTGATGTATATCCCGCCTTAGTTACTTGCATTGAACGATGGCAAAAGGAACAATTCACTCATAAAGTAAAAGAAGACATGAAGGGAGCAATGATCGGAATGGGTTTTCTAAGCACAAAAGAATCCCTTGCCTATCTTCACAAAATGGCAACACCTGAATATTGGGGCAATTTATCTATATCTGTTACATCTACAAGTGATTCTACCGATAATAATGAGAGATTGAAATTCATTAAACAGATGAGAAAATATTCAGTTCATTGCATTTCTTATTCTGGTACGAAGCTTGCCCAAATAGAACTTGATAGCATGGAAAACGAACCGCATCTAGATGATATAAAAAATGTAATTTTTTCGGCAAAAGGAGAAAATGAGATGCGTATGCGTTCCGAGCATCTAAATGAAAGAGGAAAGTATGCTCCTGCCTTTAAATGATTTTACTCCAGTATGCCGATGAAAACTTAGGCTGAATAAAAGAGAATAGTCGTCACGAGAGTTCAGTTCTAGAGAAACCGATAAATCTAGGAGACATAGCATGTCTTTCAAGAGTTATTTTCGCATTTTCTGTTATTTTACTAAACTGCGCTTGCTTTTTCTATCCCCCCTTAATAAATATCTAATATTATGTTATATTCTTGCTTTGATTAGTAGCAAATTGTTTGCTGATGATTTCGCTGCTTTACCAGAATGCACTACACGAAGTGTTCCCAATGTTCTTTTTCCTCCTACCACTTTTTCGATTAGCGAACCAATTAATGTATGCGCAGGCTCAGATATTGTTATCACTGCAACTGGGGGCGATGATCTAGATTTAGCTGTTTGCAGTTTTTGTGCACCAGATCGTTGCGCTGCAGATCCTCGGGGTCCAAATTCCTGCTTGTTTGCACGGAACACTGATAAAAAAGTTACATGGATGGTCTGGGGTGATTCCAGTTCATATATTGTAGGTTATTATGGTACTTATAATGAGAATTGTATCGTACGTACGCCTTCTGAGCCTGGTGATACTTGCTACGTACTCGCTTATCGAATGGAAGCAACGACGGCCTACGATGGAAGCAGTAGTGGAGATCATTATACGTTTGATGTAGTTGCTCCACCTTATGAAGATTACACCATAGCTAAGCATTCTTCGTTATCATCGGAGAATTTTTCTACTTGGGAAGAAAATTTCGATGATGCAACTACTGTGTATCTAGCAGATGATGAAAACGAAAATATTAATCAAAACCAGGGCAGGAAATATGATGATACACACTGCTGCACTGGTATAAAGTTAACAGGAACAATGAATACTTTTACAAATGTCTTGATCTTTGATACAGAGCGCTTAACGTATGTGGTGCTAACTCTAGACATTATTGACGATACTAATGAGCTAAATCGTGTCCTTTACAGCGTGTCTAGTAACGTAAAATTAGTAAACATGATTCTCTGGGATGGAGAAGTTTATTTTCCTAACGGAATTGTGGGGCTCGCTACAATAGGACAAGATAATATCATCTTGAGCGCGGGATTAATTGATGCTAATAAACCAGCGAATATTGTACTTGCACATGAATATATACATACAGCGGGGCTCAAAGATGTTGGCGATGATAACGAAAACTGTGTTCCTTCAGCTCATCCACTAAATGTAATGATGCCTCAGATAAACGAATTGTATGGTGACTGCCAAAAGTATATTTTACCGTGTCAATGCAGTGCTTTAGTGAATCACAGATGAATAAGCAATGCTAGTGTTTGCACGTAAATTTTACAAACGGAGTATTAGTCATGAAAAAAGGCATAAAGAATATCTATGGCATTACTTTGTTTTTGACCTTTCTTTTTTTACTTATAAATTTTAGTATAAGCGCTGAAGAAAATGTAATACCCCATAAAACTTTCCAACTAGACAAAGAATATGACTTTTCTCCGAATTCAAAATCCAACGGTGAAGAAGAAGCAGAACAATTCGCTGTTTCATGCGATGAAGCAACTCGGTCCGATTTGATTGCGATTTTACAAGATGAAAAAACTGACAATGATTATAATAAATGTAAAATAGCATTTTATCTAGGGAAAACAAAAGACAAAAGAGTTGGCCCTATATGTATTTCGCGCATAGAAAAGTGTTTTAGTTTACCTTTTTCAACTGATGTGCGTCTGTCACTCAATAACTATATTGGTGCTTTAGGATTTCTAGGTGACGAAAATTCTTTAAACTATTTGCGGAAAATGCTTACACCTGAATATTGGAATACTAACCCGATAACGTTTTCTGACGAAGTAGACAAAAACACTAAATTAGATATCGTACGAAGTACAAAAGAAGTTACACTATTATGTATGGGTTTATCTGGCACAGAAAATGCCGAAAGGGCACTAGATATTGTTAGAGACGATCCTTCTTTAAAAGAATTTTACGGAAAAATAGATGGTATTAAAGCAATCAATAGAGAAAGAATGAACGGTGAGCATATCAAGAATCGAACAGAGAATCGTGAAAAACTAGAAGTAGATACATTCTAGTCGAGCTTAGCCTACAAAAGAAGTTATATAAAGCAAACCGATTTACTCACTTTAAACCTAAAAACGCCAGTTGAATCTTGAGTGTCGAGCTGGAAGTAGTTCAAAATAATGAACATGGAAACAGAATCGCAACAGCAAGATGCTCCCCCATTGGGAGAGGAGGAATGGTTGTCTTTGGAGGTGCCGATTTTCGTAGATAGCTACGGGGGCCGGGTGCATGTGGAATGGGACCGGGAGGCGGCAACGACGCCGTTTGGCCAGTTGGCGTTCTTTATCGATTTTCTCAAGACGGCGGAGTTTTTTGAAGCGTGGGTGGAGGACTGTCCGCTGGCGTACGCCAGCAATAATGCGCCGCGCAAGAGGGATGTGCTGGGCACGCTATTTTTATCAGTGCTGGCGGGCCACACCCGCTATGCGCACATTGACGCGGTCCGTTACGACGCGGTGAACCCGGGCTTGCTGGGTATGAGCAAGATCATGAGCGCCTCCTCGGCGCGGCGGGCATTTATACTGGCGGACGGGGAAGCCTGCGCGGGCTGGCTACAGAAGCACCTGCGCCGCTGTTATGAGCCGTTGCTTTATGAGCCTTGGATTTTGGACGTGGATACAAGCGTGAAGCCCCTGTTCGGCCATCAAGAAGGGGCCGTGCTGGGCTACAATCCGGCGAAACAGGGCCGTCCTTCTCATGTGCTGCATACCTATTTTATGGCGAACACGCGCTTGGTGCTGGACGTGGAAGTCCGGCCGGGCAACGAGACGGCGGCGAAATACACCATGCCTGGATTGTGGCATTTTCTCGATGGCTTGCCGCGCGCGGCCTGGCCGGGCATGATTCGCGGCGACTGCGCCTTCGGCAACGAACGCGACATGAGCGAAGCCGAAGCGCGCGGAGTGCCCTATCTGTTCAAATTGCGGCAGACCAGCAACGTGAAACGGCTTATCCAGCAGGCCTTTTGTTCTAAGGACTGGACGCCAGCAGGCCAAGGCTGGGAAGGTTTGGAAGACCGTCTGGAGCTTATGGGATGGACGAGCAAACGCCGGGTAATCGTTCTGCGGCGCAAGCTCAAAGGGAGTATCGTTCTGGAAACGGAGCCGCTATTGCCTGACCCCTCCCCCCAACTACAGCTCATTGAGATCCAAGCGGGAGCCGTGCAGCAGTATGAATACGCGGTGCTGGCCACTTCGCTGACAGGCCCCCTATCGGCCTTGGCCCAGCATTATCGCGACCGGGGCGATGCGGAAAACATCTACGATGAACAGAAAAACCAGTGGGGGTGGGGCGGGTATACCACCCACGATATGAAGCGCTGCCAAATCATGGCGCGAATCATAGCCCTGATTTACAATTGGTGGTCTTTGTACGTGCGCTTGGCGATTCCGGAGCGCCACGCCGAAGCGATCACAAGCCGCCCTCTGCTGCTGTATGGTGTGGGACAGCAGACCCGCCACGGAGGCCAAACCACGCTCACCATCACCCCCGTGCATGCGCAAGGACATGCTATGGAACAAGTTCTGAAATCCGTAAACGCCTTTTTATTGGAGGTGAAAGCAACTGCGCGGCAGTTGAACTGGAACGAACGATGGCGGACGATCCTCAGCCGGATCTTCGCCAAAATACTCGAGGGAAGGCCGCTGGCCACCCCCAACCTGCTGCCGGCGCCAACGTAAAGAGCGGGACAGGACAGTTATTTCTTTACAAAATTGGGCTGGAAAAATCCCAAAGCAAGCTCCTACTGCCTTTTTTAGGTTAAACAAAATTAGTAACACTTTAGCCGTCTGGCGCAACTATAAGTAGCGTTTCGGTATAATATAGTTACAAGATGTTGTGGTTTTGGGCCAAGACGCCATGGCGACGGCAATAAGTGGCATTCCATTGGGACCGCTGCTCTCGGAGGAGCAAGCCCGAGCGATCTACGCATTGGGCGAAGATGCCGTGGTGTTTGCCCTGTTGGCGCAATCCAAGCTGCTGTCGGAGCAGCAGGCCGAGGCGGCGTTCACTTCCCACCAAACGCCCTCCACCCCTTCGGGCATGCAGCCAGTTTACGGGAAACCCCAGACGCCTGTGCGCGGCAAGAAAAAGCCGGGACGCAAGATGGGCCACCCCGGCAGCCGGCGCGTGCCGCCCGAACGTATCGACCGGCGTGAAACACACCGCACCAAGGTGTGTCCCGACTGCGGCGGGCCGCTGGACCGCCGCGCGGAGACCCGCACGCGCTACACCGAAGACATACCCGAAGGCATCCGTCCGGAAATCACCGAGCATACCATTCACCGCGACTGGTGTCCGCGATGCAAGAAGAAAGTCGAGCCGGTTGTGGCGGCGGCCTTGCCGGGCGCGACCCTGGGCAACCGGGTGCTGGTCCTCAGCGCGTGGCTGCACTATGTGTTGGGCAACACGCTTTCGCAAATCGTGGAGGTCTTCGATTTCCACCTGCTTTTCCAGGTCACGCCGGGCGGGCTGCTGCACATGTGGCGCAGGCTGGCGGAGATTCTCCTGCCTTGGTACGAGGCCATTCACCAGGAAGCGCTGGACTCGGCGGTGCTCAACGCCGACGAGACCGGCTGGCGCGTGAATGGCAAGACCCGATGGCTGTGGTGTTTCGCCACCAAAGGGCTGAGCTTTTTCCTGATCGACCATTCGCGGGGGAGTCCGGCGCTCCAGCAGTTCTTCACGCGGGAATTCGCCGGAACGCTGGTGGCCGACTTCTGGGCCGCGTACAACGCCGTGGCGTGCGCCGCCCGGCAGAAGTGCCTCGTGCATTTGTTGCGCGAACTCGAGCACGTGGAGAAATACAAATCGCCCAGCCCGGCCTGGCCCGCCTTCGCCAAAAAGCTGCGCCGCCTGATTGCCGACGCCATCCGGCTGTGGCGGCGGCGCGGCGAGCTCGAACCGGAGGCGTACGACTCGCGCCGCGCGCGCTTCGCCCGGCGCTTGCGGGACTTGTGCGATACGCCCTGGGAGGACGCCAACGCCAAGCGCCTCATAAAAAGGCTGCGCCGACACCAGGATGAACTCTTCACTTTTCTCGGCCAATCAGATGTTCCCTTCGACAACAACTTGGCGGAACGCTCCATCCGTCCTGCCGTTATCCTGCGCAAAAACAGTTACTGCAACCGCAGCGACCAAGGAGCCGCCATACAAGCGGTGCTCATGAGCGTCTTCTTTACTTTGAAAAAACGCGGGCAAAACCCCGTCTGCACCGTCTGCAACGCCCTGGTCCACTACCTCAACACCGGCCAATTGCCTCCCCTGCCACCGGAAAACACTTCAGTCGGCTAAAGTGTTACCAAAATTATAAAGAATATTTACCTATACGAAAGGAACAAAAAATGGACACTTTTTTCAATAATAAGGGTTTTGTTCCCCTAATCGCGGTAAGCATTTTGACTTGTTTTACTGCTTATTCATCTCCTGGTCTAAGCAATCTTCATAATATCACGCATGAATCAGCACAAAAACTGATTGGACAAGATGAGCATTTCAAAAAGTTGTATGAAGATGCTAAAAGCGCCAAAAAACACTCAAAGGATGGAGAAGCGATACTGAAGCTCGAAACGATTAGCAAAGAATATCAAGCCTGTGATCCTGAAGTCTACGCTCATCTACTTTCTAGTTTGGCTGCTGCATACTTATCAGATGACGAGCCACGTAAGGCGATTGACACATTACGAAGCATTAAAGAAGTTAAAGGTATTTCAGCCGACAAAGAGGAGAAAATTGCGTATTGGGCGGATGTTGAAATTGCCCGCATACTCACGGAGGTGTTCAGCCTCAAAACAGAATTCAAGCCGACTATGCCGGAAATCGATGCCGCTTATGAGCAGTTGTTTTCCACCTATTCACCTTATCGCCAAGGGATTATAAAGGCCCATTTGGACTATTCCATGCGTGCATATGATATGGCGCCGCAACTAACCCATTTTCCGCAGTTGAGGCAAAGGAGGTTGGCGTTTTCTAGGAAAATTGGAGATTTCGGCGGGTTTTCGCCACTACATTTGGGATCGACTTTGGTTTATTGGGCAGGGGAAGGTCGAGTTTCTGGAGTAGGAGCGCGAGGCGCTGCTCGGGCTTGCTGACGGTGCGCAGGCGTAACTCTGTGCCTTGGCCGGTAGGCAAGACCACGTCCAAGGAACGGACTTCGGCCATCTCTTCGAGGAGTTTTCGGGGCGCGGCGCCGAGGCCGGCGCCGTCCATCCATTGCTGGAGAGTCCGCCACATCACGAGGGCAAGGAAGCACACGAGGATGTGTGCTTGGGTCCGGCGTTCTCTGTGATGGAAGATGGGCCTGAGGCCGAGGTCGTGCTTGCTGATGCGAAAGCTGTCCTCGATCTGCGTGAGGCCGATGTAGGCTTTCCAGAGTTGCTTTGGGTCGTGGTTCTGGAGGTTGGTGCGCAGCAGGTAGCAGCCGTCGGTAAGTTCGGCCCATTCGCGATGGGCGGGGTCTTGGGTGATGGCGATGGCGAGGCGCTTGCCGCTTTTGTGTTTGGGGTCGTCTTGTTCGCGGATGGCCACTTGGAAGAAGCGGGCGGCGCGGGAGTACTTCTGGAAGCACCGGCCCACGTGGCGTTCAGCGGCGCCGCGGTCGCGCAGGGCGCGTGTGCCGGCGTCGATGCGCGCTTTGAGCCGGTTGAGTTCAGCCTCGAGCTTCACGCGCTGTTTCTCGCGTATGGCCCGTTCTTTTTCGATGCGGCCGCGCGAGCGACAGAGCACGAAGGTCTCGTCTTCGTCCTCGGGCGAGGGGCGGAGTTTCACCTCCACCTCGGGCTCCACTTGCTCCCAACCCTGTTCCAAGAGGTCACGCTCGAACTGTTTGAGCATGCTTTTGGGCGTGCCCACGAGATAGCTCGCCTTGGCCTCGCGCAGCATCTCGAGGTTGTCCTCGCTCACCATGCCGCGGTCCATGACCCACGTGCGGCGCTCGTGGCCGTACTTCGTGCGCATGGCCTCCACCATCTCCTCCACCGTGGTCACGTCCCTGCGGTTGCCGTCGAAGACCTCGTAGGCCAGGGGAAGTCCCTCCGGCGTGGCCACCAGCGCAATGCAGACCTGCACGCAATCGGGCCGCTTGTCCCGGGAGTAGCCTCGTTTCGCTTGAGGGTTGTCCCCCGCCTGCCCCTCGAAGTACGTCGACGTGATGTCGTAGAGCAGGATGTCGAAGGTGGCGCCAAACAGCTCGCCATAGACCTTCTGGAAGTGACCGAAGAGCGCGTCCTTGTGGGGCAGCAGCGCGTCGAGAGCCCGGTACAGACGGTCCTCATTCACCTTCTCCGGCGCCACGTCGAGGATATCCTCCAAGGCCGTCTTGCCATACCACGACTCGGCGATGTGCAACTCCGACGACGGCGCGCAGAACCGCGCCAACGTGAGGATACAAGCCATTACGCCCCACGGGATCTCCTCGCGGCCTGGCGCCATGGCTTCGTCGAAAAACGTATCCAGCTTAAGCCGCCGCCACAACGCCAGCCCCAAGTAGACCTCGCCGAAACGGTGTAACCGTTCCACCCGCACCCGAGACGTGTCCACCGTCGCCCACGCCGGCGGTTCCGGCTCGACTTCGAGCAAGTCCCGCTGATGCACCCGGCCATCGAGGATCTCCCCGATGTGCTCCCAGCCCACCCGCGCTTCCTCATCCAGGCCCGGCAGCTTCCCGATGGTGGCCACCGTCCGCTGGCGCGGCCCATTCGCCGTGCGCACCGACTCCACGAGCGACCAATACTCGTAGGTCACGCCATCGAAGGTCTTCCGATTCGGCTTGAGAAACACGATGCCAGAGCCTCCCAACTGGCACTCATGATCTCACGCGCTGGCCCGCGTAACAAGGGGGTTTTCGCCACTACACGGAAATCCTACCAGCACGCAAGACCAACAAAGGACTTACAGCCGAAAAGACGCTCAAAACCAGAAAAAAGACGGCCTTACTGCGGAAAATGGGCTAAAAGACAGCCGCTATTATCTCGTGGCATGGGAGCATCTCCAAGAAGTTCAGCGAATTGCGCTGGAGTTACAGGAAAATCCTTCTCTTGCCGATGATGAGGACGTTCTTGATAGTGTTCCCGGGTTTTTGGCCGCTTTTGAAACCCATCGCTACTTCCATGAAAAACATGCGCAGCGTGTTTTGGAAGGCGGTCCCGGTGATGAATTCAGTATCACTACTTCCCTAGACGACCCTATGCCAGAGGAAACGCGGGAATATTTGAAGGAGAAAGAGGAGATATTCAAAGAACAGATTGAGAAATTCCGCGAAGAACAAGAGGCCGCAATAAAGGCTAAGCAAGCAGAGTCAAACTCAGAAACTTCCACCACCGATAAAGCGAATGAGACCAATTAACCATATTCGGTTTTATTGTGATGTGTATAGCAACTCCGTGGAAGTGGGGGCAAATGATGCGTTCTTTTTACTTGCGTAGCATGGCGCTTGGCGCTTGTTTGCTGGCGTGTGGATGGTGCTACGGGCAATTGGTGACCACGCCGGTGTTTGCTTCGGACAGCCTGGAGCAGGAGCTCACGATCCGGGAGGGCATGGACGCCGTGCCGGAGGCCATCGAGCTTACGTACCGGAATGATGGCGGTGCGCCGCTGCATGCCGAGGTGGCGAAAACGTCGTGCGGTTGCGTGAAGGGGGAAGTGTTGACGGCGGAGGTTGCGCCGGGCGGGGAAGGGCGCATCGAGGTGGACCTGCGCGAGGTGAAGCTGAAACGGGATTACGCGGCGTATGTGCTGGTGAAGACGGATGACCCGGATCAGGCGTCGGTGCGGTTTCTCGTGAAGCTGAAACTCATTAAGGCGCTCGATGTGAAGCCGGGCGATGAATTGTCGCTCGGGCTTATCCCGCAGGGCGAGGCGCGGCCGGTGGATTTCGAGGTGGTGCAAGGGCTGGGCGACGTGCCGCTCGAGATCACCGTGGACGCCGCCCAGTCCGACGTTGCGGCGGAAGTCCAGCAGATACAGAAAACGCCATATGGGCAATACCAGATCCATGTGGCGCTGGACACGAACATCGCGCCCGGCCCGTTCAGCCGGTCGCTCCTGGTGAAAACGAACTGGGAAGATCCGAAGGAGATCCCGCTCAAGGTGACGGGGATCATCGCGGCGGACCTGGTGGCGACGCCGTGGCAGGTCACGCTGCCGAAGATGCTATCGAGCAACGCCGTGACGCGCCGGGTGGTGGTGAAATCCCGCGTGGCGGGCGTGACGCTCAAGAGCGCCGAGACCACGATGCCCGGCTTGCAAGTGCGGACGGAAACGAAGCCGTGGGGAACAGAGGTCTGGCTCGATTATTTCACGGACCAATCCAGCGGCCCCGCCACGGGCGAACTCGTTCTCTGCTCGTCGCAAGACATCAAGACGGTCATTCCCGTGTCGGCGGGTGGGGAGAAGGGGTGATTCGTTGAATGCTTCTAAGCTCACCTCACACAAGAGTACATCTGTCTGTAGCATGGGCGTCCCGCCCATGATATATGCGTGAAAGCCTACGCATCATGGGCGGGACGCCCATGCTACGCTTGAGCCGCTATAACCGCTCCAGCGCGACCTGCCTCAATAAGCCTTCCAGCGCGGCCTTGTCCTCGATACCTTTGCCCGTTCGCGTGACGGCATACGCGCCGCAGGCCGTGCCGTAGCGGGCGATGTCCGCCAGGTTATGCCCTTGATGCATGGCGTAGAGCATGCCGCCCACCATGGCGTCGCCCGCGCCCACGGTGCTGCATACGGGCACGTGGGGCGGAATAGCCCGCAGGGCCTCTTCGCCGTCTAGAAAGACCGCCCCATCGCCACCCATCGAGATGGCCGCCAGTTGCACGCCTTGCGCCAATAGCGACTCCCCTGCCGCCCGCACGGAATCCACGGTATCGAGGCTTTGCCCCAGGAGTTCCTCGAGTTCGTCCACATTCGGCTTCACGAGTTCGGGCCGCGACGCCAGCCCCTCACGAAATGGCTTGCCGCTGGCATCCAAGGCCGCGCATCCCCCCCTAGCGTGAACCGCATCGATGAGACGGGCATAAGCTCCATCCCCCGCGCCGGGCGGCACGCTGCCGCTGAATATAAACCACCGGCCTGGCCCGGCCAGTTCCTCGAGCAATTCTTGCAGCGCGCGCATATCCTCCTCAGCCAGGCTTGGACCCGGAAAATTGATGTCGGTCGTTTGGCCGGATTGGGTATCGGCGATTTTGATGCCCGTGCGCGTGCGGCCCGGGATGCGGATAAACCGGTCCGTGATCTTCCGTGGCGTGAAAAACGCATCGAACAGCTCCGGATTGTCCCGCCCGAGAAAGCCCGTGGCAACAGCCTCGACGCCCAGATCGGCCAAGCACCCCGCCACATTCACGCCTTTGCCGCCCGCATGGAATTCGCACCCCGCCACGCGGTTCACGCGCCCCGCCTCGAAGCCTGGAATGTATACGGTCTGATCAATCGCCGGATTCAGCGTTACGGTGACAATCTTTTGCGACGACATGGCAGACACATTCTCCCTAGACACCTCAAGCTTTGGCCTTTCCCAACCACGCCAAGCGCATTACCCGAAAATGTCATAAAAGGACTTTTTACTATTGGCGTTTATTGGTATTCATTCACAGTCTAGAAAAACGCCATCTCCGCGTGGAAGCGTCCTTGCGGAGATGGCGCTGATACCCTAGCGACTAACGAATGTGGCCTACTTGGGCCGCCTGCGCCATGACTTGGAAAATCTGGGTGTTGTCGATGATCTTCGTGCCAGGATACCACGCGCCCTCATAGCGATGGAACAACGCCGCCGCGTCGCCTTTCGCGTAGAGCGTCACCAGCTCGTTCGTATGCCCGCCCGTTTTATAGCGCACGCTTCCATCGGGATACGAGAATTTTCCCGTCGCGTTCTCTGGCGTTTCCGAGGACACCTGCTCCGGGAGCCCGCCTTTTCCAAGAGGCTTCAACAACCGCAAATAACTGTTCGCATGGTCCGCCGTGACGATCAGCAGCGTATTCGTCCAGTCGATGCCATCGCCCGGCTCGTCCACAAACGCCACAGCAGCTTGCACTGCTTCGTCAAAATCCCACATCGAGCCGATCAGATGCGCGAAATCATTGGAGTGGTTCGCCCAATCCGTATCGCCTTGCTCGAACAGCGCAAAAAAACCATGGCCTTGCTCACGCGCCCGCAGGTAGTCAAGCGTCTGCGCGGCCACATCCTTCAGCAGCGGATTCTCCTCCGAACCACGCCGCACCACGCCCGCCCCATCTGCAACCGGATACTCGAAATTGCTGCCCGCGCCTCCGAAAAGGCCGAACACTTTTTTCTTCCTAGACTTAGCCTTGCTGAAGGCCGCCTTCAGTATATCCTCGCCCTTTTTACCGGCCGTGCGCTCCGCCATCACATATGAGGTCGCACCGGACTTAATGGAATCGTAGGTCTCTTGCTTAATGTATTGGTAATCCGGCGCTTTCGGCAAGAAATGAGGATTCCCGCCGCCAATCACCACATCCGGCTGCACCTTGAGCAGCATGTCATCGCCTAATTCCGTATAAGAGCCCCGATCCGCGCCATGCGCGCCAAATGCAGCCGGAGTGGCATGATCAAACGGGACCGTGCTCGTCGTGGCGAATACCGCGCCTTTTTCTCGTCGCATGAGTTCGCCGATATTCTCCAGCGCGCCATCCGACGGATCACCAAATACCCAATCAATATTGCCGTCGTCTGTCTTATGTCCCGTCGCCATGGCCGTCGCCGATGAGGCCGAATCCGTGGCGGGCGTTTTGCCGTCTATCGGATTGAGAAAGTAGGAATCCAGCGTATTATCTTGCAGGGGATATGGGGCCGAGCCTCCCAACTCGGGCTTATACCCGACATAAGGCTCGAAACTCGCTGGATCATATGGCTGCATCTTCATCCAGGATGCATAGCGGTTATACGATGTCACATCCCATGTGGACACAAAAGTCTGCGTCGTGAACCGATGATAGGACAATGCCCGGTCCGCGCCATATAAATACCGGCTCGCGGCAATCTCAGATTCGAGCTGCACGCCGTCGCTAATAAACAAAATGATGTGCTTCGCGGAAGGCGCGGGGCAAGCCGCGTTACAGGAATCAGCGCATGCAGTCCCTGCAGACGGGGAAGCCGGCTGCGCCCATGCCGTCCCTTCGGGTATAAATGCCAGCACGCAGCCAGCAGCTAAAACTGCACAAAGAACACGCCGTATCCAATCAATATGCTTTTTCTTGCTCACCATTAATCTCCTCGCCGCCAGCACTGGGCGTAATCCCAAGCCATACCGTCATTTTAGCAATCCTACCACCAAGCGAAACTATATAACAGCGCCCGCTCTTGATTCTTCATTCAATATTGCATGATATCTTTGAAGGCATTTCTTCAATCCATTCACAGATAAGCTTAGCAAAAATGTATGAGCAAGCAGTTAAACTGCGAAATGAATCTGTCTTGTCCCTTTTCCTCCGCGCTTACCCGCATCATCCGCGGGGAAAAAAACTGTATACACTCATGCCTATTAAGGCGCATGCTGTATTTCCACGGAGATCCAGTCCATGCTGCCCGCGCCCGCTCCATGCCAATAGGTCCAAAATTCCAGCGCATCGCCCCGCTCACTGGTGAAAGGAAGCTCGAACTCCACCCAGCGGCCAGCCGATTCGAAATCCTGGGGCCGGATGGACCGGGAAGCCAGCACGGTTTTGCCCGCATTCTTGGCCACGTCAATCGTAAAAGCCCTATCACTCGAGGCGGCCTTTCCATCCAGTTTCAAGCGCCACCGGGCCAGATGATTTCCAGCGGGAAGCGTTTGGATGTAAGGCCCATAATTCATAAAACCTTCACCACTTTCAACGGTCCAACCGCCATCGGCCCGCTCGCCGATCACATGGGGCAATTGCTCGGGATACTCTGCCTGATAACGGCGCTGTTCGAAGCCAACACCCGAAATGGCGTCCGTGATGCTCTTCGCAGCTATCCGTTCCACGCCGTCTAGTTGCGGATATAGCCGTTCTTTACTCATGTTGAAACTGCGCCATGGGCGGCGATCATCGGTGTTCCCATCGGCCCCATTATGAAGACACCAGCCAGCGGCTTCCGCGAGTTTCGCCCCGCTGCAATCCCGGATAAAATCATCCACCGTGGGCTCGTATTGCGCATAGCCCCGCCGGAAGGGTTCTTGCAAGTGAATAGGAACCCGGCAACCGAGCTCCTCCATCCAGCCAATCAACTGGCGCACTTCGCCATATGTCTTGGCGGCGCTTCCTTCGCCTCGCCCCAGGTGCGGCGCGATAAAATCCACCTTGCCGATACGCAGATAATCCGCCAGTTCCTCGCGTGATCCAGGATATCCCGATGCCGTGCCTACGCGGCGGGAATCAATCACTTTAATCGCACCCATCAGGCGTCCAATATCCTCGAGGCTCACATACCGTTCGTCCCGGACATCCCGCTCATTGGCGATATCAAAATAAGCATTGCGCCACGGCGCGAGTGCTGTAGCCAAGGCGCGGACCGACGCCAGATGCCCGGCGTGCGTGCGCGGACCAGGCGCTTCACCTTCTGCATGGAATGGAATCGTGACATCGACAATCATCCCGCGCTTGTTGCATGCCGTAAGAAGCGCTTTCAGGCGATGCATATACGGCTCACGCACTTGGCCATCGTGCGTCAGGGCGGATACATCCTCACCTCCCTCATTGGGGAAACGCCAATACGCCCAGACGCGAATCCAGTTGAAGCCATCGGCGGCCATATCCTTGAGGTCATCCTCAAGTTCCTGTGGATTCTCGATGCCTAGTGCGCCGTAATAGCTCATGCCCTGTAAAAAAACGGGCTGGCCATTTGTTGTGAAAAACCGTCCATCCGACGAAATACCCAGTTCGACTTCGCCTGACTTGTCTTCCACTGGGTTGAGCGCGGCGAATTGCCGGTACGCCACATCGTTGAATAAGCGCAGGCACGAAGCGATGTGGCCATATTCCACTAGATAAGGGCAAATGTCCATCCCTTCCTCGCACGTCCATGAATGGTTGGTCACATAGGAATGACTCACCACATCCCCTTCCACGAACCCCGGGGGCAATGCCTGCGCAACGCAGATACTGAACGCCTGCATCATGAATCCGCCCAGAAGCAACTGCCGTCGACACATGCGCATTCCCCTCCACATGGTTTGAGTTTTATATATACAAGAATATCCTGAATTCCTAGGAAGTTCCTTAGCGCCGTCATAATCCCCATCATCTATTTGGTGAGATCCCGTAGCATGGGCGTCCCGCCCATGCGCCTGGCCGGGACGGCCATACCACGAGAAGTGCATACCTATCTCCGCTTAACCGGCGATTCATAAAAAAAAGCTCCTCCATTGCTGAAGGGGCTTTTATCACTCCGATGGTTTCTCGTTACCCGACCTTGACCTCGATACGTTTGGGCTTGGCTTGCTCCACTTTTGGCAGCCGGATGGTCAAGACGCCATGTTTCATCTCTGCCTGGATCTTATCGCGATCCACTTGCTCGCCCAGTTGGAACTGCCGGAAATAGGGGGCCAGCTCGAATTCACTGTAGAGCGCTTCACCCGCCACGGCCGCCTTGGGCGTGCCCTTGATAGTGAGCACATCATCCTCGATCCGCAGTTCGACGCCGTCTTTCTCGACGCCAGGCAGATCCGCCACCACCGCAAGCACGTCATTTATCTCGAATATGTCCACGGGAGGAAGCACTGTGCGCGTTTCTTCACGGGTATCGGGCACTTGCTGCTCTTGCTTTACGGGAACCGTTGTCTCTTTCATGTCCATACACCTCCTAGAAGAAGGGCCGCTTGGGCCGCTGTTAATTCACCTTCACGCTGATTTGTTTCGGTTTCGCTTGTTCAGCCTTGGGCAGGCGAATGGATAACAGGCCATTCTTGTAATCCGCCGCCACTTTCCCGGCGTCTACATCCGTGGGCAGTTCAATGGTCCGCACGAATGCGCCCGCACTGCGCTCATTGCGGTGGAACGCTTCAGCCTTGATGTCGCCTGAAAGCGCCTGTTTCTCACCCGCGATGCGCAACGTATTGCGCACCACCGATACTTCGAGCTTCTCCGGTTCAAGCCCCGGCGCAAGGGCGTCCACGTAGATGTTTTCCGCGTCTTCACTCATGTTGAGCAGCGGATAGGCCCGGGCCGCCAAGCCCGGCAGGAACGCCGTGCGGAACCGCCCTCGAGGAGCAGCCACGCCGAAACTCTCGAACGCACGCTCGACTTCACGCCGCAACGCATCCAATTCCCGGAACGGATTCCATGTTGAAGTCATCATGTTTCCAACCTCCTTCATTCATCTTCCTGGCGCGCCAAACACGCCGTGTTTCCATAAAATCGACTCATGCCATGAGAAAAGCATAGCCCGTGCCAGAATAGTTAATCCGCACAAATTGCTGATATAAAAAGAGTTATAAGCAAACCGCATGGAACGCTTTACTTGGGGGCAGGAACTAGATCTTAATATGGAACAGTATGCGATCGATTTTGAAACAGGCGCGCATAATATTCTTTGCGGCTTCGCGTGAAATATATTACAAGATTTTTTGTACCACTTTGTCTAAGTGGTGAAGAATGACCGGCTAGGGCGCCGGTCCCACACTGGGATTACTTTAAAAAGTGTGGGACCGACGCCCTCGTCGGTCGTCAGACGCAAAATGATGTATCAATACCGGCGCAAAATAATAAACAAGGCGGCCAAATATCAGATGCTACTTCAGTCGGCTAACGTGTTACGAATAATTACTTTTTGCGGTTTTTTCGTCTGGATTTTTCCTGGTTTTTCCGTTTCTTCTTATCTTTCTGTTGTTTCTTGCCTGGAGGCGTTAAGGCCGCGTTAGTGGAATGGGCAAACCCGTATCTTCTTGGCTTTTTAGTGATTCGCTCTTGTAGCAGGCCAAGCTCAATCCGCACGTCTTCCCAATCGCCTAAAATGCACTCGTCCACCGCGTCCGCGGCAAATGCGCGCTCCATGACAGGCGCGGATTCCGCAGCATCAAGATTGACCAATTCTAAAATCAAAATGGCATTTAAAGTGGCGTCGTGTTCAGCGAAACGGTCTAGGTTTTCAGTAAGCTCCGCTACGCACACATCCCGGGTTTCCGGGTGTCTTTGAGCGATGGAGCTAATACTCGTAATAGCGGAACACCGGGCGAAAAGCCCGTTTAATGCGTCCCGCATATAAGCGGACAACACAGGTATTGCTTCAGGGCCTATTTCACCAAAAACATCCGGGAGCTCACTGCTTGCCCAATCATCACTTTCATCATCGACAAGGCGCAACAGTCCCGCCAATGGCTCTATGGCTTCCACCGCCCGCAATTGGGCAAGCACTCGCCATGCATGAACAGGGGCCCAAACCAAGGGGCTCTCCTGTTCCGCATGATGCAATTCCATATCTTGGACCATTCTGATCAGGCCAGGAATGTGCTCGGCCCCAATGCCAAAAATGGTGTAATCCATTGGTTGATTTGGATAGCCCAGCGTGAGCAAGCGGCATACCGGCTCCTCGTAGCCCATGCTTTTCCATTCTTCGTCCGGTTCAGTAAAATCGCCCTCGCTTTCCGCCGCCAAGCACAATTCTCCGAACCTGTCGAATACCCGGTTTACTTGCGCCACATCGAAGTGCTCCGGCACAAAGCCAGATGGAAACCATTCTTTATACATTTCATATTCGCTATCCGAAGGATTCTGCAGTATCTCCAGTATGTTGTAATAACCGCCTATACCGCCACAATCCTCTGGCGGGCATTGGCGCTCGCCATCAATGCACCGAGGATACTGGACGCCTGGTTTCCAATCGCTTATATCTTCCACGACGATCTCGTGAGCCCAGTCATCGCCAAAATCATAGGTATAATAAAAACGAGCTCCTTTATGCTTAAGAACATCAAACAATCTGAACTGGCGCTCATCTTTCTCCTGGTCCTGTGCGAATCCATCATTTTGAATAGACGTATAGCATTCATTTCCAATGCGGAAATCATGCATATGGCTTTCAGTCCAGCCCATGCTGATCTGCAAAGCTAGATGTAAACCCCTCAATGTCGCTTGGCCCGGTATTTGAAGCCGCCGCCAGATAACCGGCTCTGATTCAGCGAGAACCACTTTGAGTGTATAAATCTTGGCAACGAGATCCACTTCTTTCTTAGGCATATCAATTTCCTCACTTTGAGTTGAAAACAGTCCTCGCAATGAAAGCATGCAAAAACGTATACATACAAACATGAATATGGACAATGCTGCACCTACTCAATCTTGCAGCCGCCAGATTCCCCAATTGGGCGGATAGGAATGCGTGAGAACCTCCCGCAGATTCGCAAGCCGGGCCTGGCGGGACACATGAAACAGGCCCGCACTTTTCCCATCAAGCGGCGTCACCACCTCGATTTCGATGGCATTCGGCAAGCCGGTGAAGCGACAGCATAAACCTGCAAACGCCGCTCCATCGTCCAAATCTGGCCCCATCCAATAGGTGACGCCTTTTTGTTTCATATACGCGGCAAAACCGGATTCGAGAATATCGTCATTATAGGCGTAATCGCCCATGAGGCCGTCCGTCGGAAGGATTTGCACATCGGTCCGGTAAGCGATCACCGCCGGTGAATCGTACACCGCCATGCGGCTGCCCGGCGGCAAATTCGCTTGAATCCATTCCGCCAGTTCATTTTTCCACAATTGCTTCCTCTCTGCATGGAGGGAAAAGCCCAGGCTAGTGAAACCCAGAGTGTTGGGGCTGATGGCGCGCATCCAAGTGCGTTCGAGCCCCACGGCCAGCATCAACACCGCACAAGCCGCCAAGCATGCCCAAAACGCCCGCCCTTTCCTGGCGCCCAATGCTTCCCCGTATATGGAGAACGCCAGGGCCAATTGAATCACCCCCGGTACGTAATACCACGTCCAATTAGTCGCATGGTCCGTGAAGGCCACGGTGTACGCCGCATGCAACAACACGCCCAGCGACAACGCCGCCAGCACGCGACGCTGGATACCCATGCACAGCCCAGCCCCTGCCGCCGCAAGGCTTGCCAGCGCGGCCAAACACGTGACAGCGCCCAGAAAGCCCAGTCCGGTGGGATTCCACGTCATATGTGGAAATGTACTTTTGATGGCTCCGCTGATCGGCGCGGCATGGCCAAAGGCCCACAGGTTATACGCTAAATACGCCAGCGCCAGCCCAGCGCAAGGCCCCGCCAGCGCAAGGCCATCTAGAAGCCATGCCCGCATGTTTCTACGCCCTTGCGCCGCCCATGCGGCCAGCAACGCCACTCCCACCAAGAAAACGTTATCGAGCCGCGCCAAAAACGCAAGGCTCCCCGCCAGCCCGAATAGCCAAAGCCGCACGCGGGACGCGCCGCCCACGAAAACAAATGCAGCCCCATAGGCCAGCAGCACCACCAGAAGCCCATTGATATGCGCCTCGGAGGCGTACATCCCAGACAAAAAATAGGCCGACAGCACCGCCAGCGCGGGCAAAACCCGCTGGACGCCCATGCGGCGCAACGTCCCCGCCGCCAGCAGCAGAATGCCCGCCGCGCAAGCTTGCTGGAACAGAAAAACCACGTGAATCGTCCATTCCCGATGCCCGCCACTCAACACCGTCGCCGTGATGCAGCACAGCATCCACAACGGGTGATACCCATTGGTGCGTGTAATTTCGTTGAACGTGCTGCCGTGCCCGGCCGCGATATTCCGGGCCACTTGAAGATAGAAAAAAGAATCGTCGGCGGGATAATTAAAGGGGACGTAATGGACCGGCCAGGCGAAGAGCAGAAACAGCCCGGCGCAACCCCACAATCCCCAACGTTTTTTGTTCGGTGCCTCTAGCGCCATCCCCGCCTCCTTAAAACCAATGGCAGGAGCATACAAACAAAATGGAAACAGCGCAATTCCTATTCATCGGATAATGGGGATGTTATTCTTGCCCGTGCATGAAAATACCGAGTAATCAAAACAATGATTGCCACTATGGCGTCGTCATTGTTCTAACCATTTGATTGAAGAACAACTCTCATGGTATGGGCGGGACGCCCATGCCACGAGTAACAGAAAAGAATATATATCGCACATTTTCCCATGCTCAAATCCTTTTTTAGCGGCTTCGAGCAATGCCGGTTTCGCTCCTATCCTGGGATCACGGACATTTCCCGTGGTCACACACGCTCAACGCCGGTTGAACTGTCACGGGACTCGGCGCTGCCAGATGGCCTGCGGGATCGCCGCCCATGATGCGGAAGCGGATGACACGGCCCCAATAAGCTGCATTGAGTCCCAACGGATACCAGCATGTACGCCAGCCGCCCGGCATGCATAACCACCGACATAAACGCCGGATGATGCGCCCAGGGCGGTAATACTGCCGGATCACCCAATCGGCGCCATCCTGCAACTCTTGGCGCGATATGGGTCCATCGGGCTCGAAAACGGCATGGCGGTAATCATAATGCGACCAATCCCAGTCCACAATCCGGTGTTTTTTGCTCTCGAAGAGCGGCGTGCCTGGCAGAGGCGTTAGAATCGATGCTTGGATGGCGTCGATTCCGATGGCGTTTAACATACACAATGTCTCGCGGAAAACCGTGGGGTGTTCTCCATCGAATCCGAATACCACCCCCGCCTCGACATACATCCCCCTGCGATGGAATGCAGCCACGGCCTTTCCATACGTTTCGGGCTGGTTATAGCACTTTTCCTGCCCTTGCAAGGCCGTGGCCTGGAACGTCTCGAGCCCCACAAAGACGCCGATACACCCTGCGGCGGCCATGGCGTCCAGCAGAGACGGATCTTCCGCGGCGTCCATGGATACCTGCGTGACCCAGCGTTTCCGCAGCGGCGCGAGCTCCTTCAGCAACGCCATGGCATATGGCCGGTCCTGCGCCAAATCATCATCGACGAATATAAAGAACCGCTCCCGGAACGCCGCGATCTCCTCCGCCACATCGGCAACGGGACGCTGGCGGCGCTGGGCGTGATGGAAGGCGCTGATGGAACAGAAGCGGCATCCCCGCGCACACCCCAAGGTCGCGAAGGTGGCGTTGACGGTTAGATAGGCGGAAGTGGACGCCAGCAAATGGCGAGGCAAATGCACCGGATAGGGGCCATCCGGGTTTCCATGATATACCCGGCCCAGTTGGCCCGCTTCCCAATCGGCCAAGGCGTGCTCCCACGCCCCATAGGCGGGCCCTGCCACCACGGCGTCCGCGTGTTCCAGCGCTTCGGCGGTGTTCAAGGTGGGATGAAATCCGCCCAATACCACAGGAATGCCTCGGCGCTGGAAATGGGCCGCCAGTTCATATGCTCGTGGTGCGGTGGCGGTCATGCACGTAATGCCCACCAAATCCGCGTGGGCGTCCAGCGGCACTTCCTCGACTTGCTCGTCCACGATGCGGATATGGGCGTCCGGCGGAGAAAGCCGGGCGACCGTCAGTAAGGATAACATGGAAAATCGAAACGTTTTGCCATTGAACAACCGGGCCTTATCCGCCAGCCGCCAATGCCCCGATGCCGGGGCGATAAGCAGAATATCCATAGCGCCGCTCCTTATGTTCTTTTATATACTGCATATATATGAACTTATTGGTTTGCGTTATCCCTCCTTGCGTATGCTTGAAGGCAAGAGATTTGCGCAACCCTCATCAGTTCATACGTATACTGTATACCACAAGAACTGTTTTGTCAAGGCTCTATTCACCGGATAAACAGGATACGTGTGCATGAAGAGGGGCGGAGCTCCGCCTCCACCGCGCGTATTGCCTCCACCGCGCGTATTCCTTTCATTCCCATGTCCATGGTACTATTTGCGCTGAAATCCCTGGCCCCGATGGGACAACAGTGAGGAGTGCAATACCCATGCGAACACCGGCCTACATCATCATAGCGGCCTGCTTGCTGGCTGGCGTACAAGCCACGGCGCAAGACGCAAAGCCCATCCAAACCATCCAATGCACTGGTGAAGCCGCCTTGGAAACGACTGCGGATACAGTGGAATTCATACTCGAGCAGAACGCCGCCGCCGATACGGCGTATGCCGCCGTCGAAATGGCCTCCACTTTCAACGCCCGGGTAGGAGAGGCTTTGACGGAGCAGGAATTAGCGCCTCTGCACGTGCAGTATTCTCCCCCATCGATTGCGCCCGAAAGCAATATACAGCCGGCCTCACTTCCCAACGTACAGACTACCGCCAAAGTGGCGTTCAAATCCGCACGGTATGTGGTGGAAGAAAACGGGCAAATGCATTTTGCCACGTTATGCGACCAGATGCGCGCTATCTCAGAAGCCATTCCTTGCGCCTTATCCGGTCCGCGTTTGTATCCCGCCGACGCTACCGCCACAGAGTACGCCACCGTGGCGAAAGCCATCGAGAATGCCTACGGCCTCGCCAAGGCGGCTGCGGATATTATGCCGGGACATATTATCGCCGTATGCGATGTGAATATTCAGTCCGTGGAATGGAACACCGAAGAAGACTGGGACGGCGACGCGCCATCACTCGGTAAACTCCAATGCCGGGCGAAGGTCCGAGTAACGTATCAGTTCACGCTCACATATTAGCGCGTTCAAGACTGGATGAATCGAAGCAAACGGATTTTCCTCGTAGCATGGGCGTCCCGCCCATGCTACGGAGGGAGCTATTCTGAAACGCTTGAACGTGTTTCTCACAGGAACGCCGTGAGAATCCACGCGTAAATACCACTTGCGCTATATGATGCACCCATCATGACTCCCGCTCGATGATGAAACGGGCGAGTTCACGGAAGGTGTTGGCGTCATCTCCGAAAGCCGCGAGATTGGCGATAGCGCCATCCACGGCTTCGCGGGCGAGTTCGCGCGAACGGTCGAGGCCCAACAGCGCCGGGTAGGTGGATTTATGATGGGCGGCGTCGCTGCCGACAGTTTTGCCGAGTGTTTTCGTGTCGCCCACTACATCGAGAATGTCATCCGCGATCTGGAACGCCAGGCCGATGTGCTCACCGTAAGCGGTAAGGGACGCCAGCGCTTCGCTGCTGGCCCCGGCGAGCATGGCCCCCATGCGCACCGATACGCGGATCAGCGCGCCGGTCTTGCAGGCATGGAGCCGGCGAAGCTCATCGAGGGTAAGCTGCTGGTTCTCGCTTTGCAGGTCTATCACCTGGCCGCCCACCATGCCCGCCGCGCCCGCCGCCCGCGCCAGTTCGGCCACCACATCCGCCCGGCCGGTCTCGGCACAAATATCGAACGCCATGGTGAGCAGGGCGTCGCCCGCAAGAATGGCCAAGGCTTCGCCAAACTGGATGTGCGACGTGGGCCGCCCCCGCCGCAGCACGTCGTTGTCCATGGCGGGCAAGTCGTCGTGGATGAGCGAATAAGTGTGTATCATCTCGATGGCGCACGCCGCAGGCAAAGCCACGGCGCTATCGCCCGAGACGATTTCCGCCGCACCCAGCACGAGGGCCGGACGCAGCCGCTTCCCGCCCGCGAACAGGCTATACGCGGCGGCTTCCCGCAGCCGTTCTGGCGCACCCGTCCACGTGTCGAGATAGGCATGCAAGGCCTGCTCCGTGCGGGCCGATTTAATGGCGAGAAATTGGGATACCATGCTCATTGCGGCGGCGCTCCTGGCTTTTTCTTTTCAACACAAAGACACTAAGGCACAAAGAAGTATAAGAAGCTTATTTGTTTAAATAGGAAAATATATAAGTTTAAATTTAAATAGATTTTTTCTGATTTCAAATCATAAACCAACTGCCGCGCCCAGCGCTCCTGGCGCCTTCGTGTCTTTGTGTTGAAAAAATCAAAACAGCAATTCCCCTTCCGTATCTTCTTCTTCCTTCTCGTCTTCCGCTTCTTTCAACGGCTCAGGCGCTGCTTTCTTTTTGGCGGCGGGCTTGGGCTTCGACTCGGCGGCGGCTGTCTCTTCTATTGCTTCTTCCCCGAAAGGCTCCACCACTAATTCCCCTTGCTCGTTCTTCGTCAGGATCTCGATTTTCTTTTCCGCTTGCGCGAGGGCTTTTTCGCATCGCTTGGTGAGGCGGATGCCTTCCTCGAATTTCTTGAGCGAGTCATCGAGCGAGAGCTGGCCCTCTTCGAGGGCCTCCACGATCTGTTCGAGCTGTTCCAAATCTTTCTCAAAACTGGGCTGTTCAGGCATGGCCGTTTTCCTCTATGGTTTCGACGGCGGCGATGGCGCTGCCTTGGCCGAATCGCAGCAAAAGCCGGTCGTGGGGTGCAAGTTGGGATGCCTGGCGCACAATGGCTCCATCGGAAACCTTGCGCGCAAGGGCGTAGCCGCGCGACAGCACGGCCAGGGGGCTAAGCGCATCGAGTTGGGCTTCAACAGGCCGCAACCGGGCGCGCTGGCGTTCAACTTCGTTTCGGGCGGAACGCAACAGGCGTTCACCCAGGGCGGCGAGGCGTTCCTGCGTGCGACGCACCATCGCGGCGGGCGACAACAGCGCCAATGCCCGCGCCGACTGGCTCACCCGCGCTTGGGCGCGGGTGAGGCGCTGGGCCATGCAGGCGTCCAAGCGCATGCGCAGGTCATCCGCGCACTGGCGGCGCTGGCGGACCAGCTCCTCGGGGCGGCGGAACACGTAGCTCGATTGCGCAAGGGCCAGGCGGTTTTTCACCTGAAGCAGCCGCCCCTCGACGGCTTTGGCGAGGGCGCGGCGCGTCTGGGCCACGCGCTTAAGCAGGGCCTCTTGTTCCTGCACGACCAATTCCGCCGCCGCCGAAGGCGTCGGAGCGCGCAGATCAGCGGCAAAATCCGTAAGGGTGAAATCAATCTCGTGGCCCACGGCGGAGATGATGGGTGTTTTCGCCTCGTAGACCGCGCGCACGACACTTTCCATATTAAAAGGCCATAGGTCTTCGAGGGAGCCGCCGCCGCGCCCGATGATCATGACATCGACGTCCATCGCATCGAGCGCCCGGATGCCCTCGACGATCTCCCCAGCCGCTTCCTCGCCTTGCACCCGCGCCGGATAGAGAATGACATGCAGATTGGCGAAGCGCCGCGACAAGACATTCAAGATATCGCGGATGGCGGCTCCAGTGGGCGATGTCACGATACCGATGCGCCGGGGCAGCATCGGTAAAGGCTTTTTGTGCTCCTCGCTGAACAAGCCCTCCGCTTCGAGTTTGCGCTTGAGCTTCTCGAAGGCGAGTTGGAGCGCCCCGAGGCCTTTCGGCTGCATCTCGTCGCACACGATCTGGTAATTGCCCCGCTTCTCGTAGACCGTAACCAGCCCGAAGACAACCACTTCGAGGCCATTCTCGGGCTTGCATTGGAGCTTCATGATCCGCCCGCGAAACATGACGGCGTCAATCTGGCTGTCCTGGTCCTTGAGGGTGAAATACGCATGCCCGGCGGGCGAAACCCGCCAATTCGAGATCTCGCCCGAAACCCACGTGTGGTTCACTTCGGTCTCGAGCAAATCCTTGACGCGCCGCGTCAACTGGCTGACCGTCAAAATCTGGGGTTGTTCCATCATAGGCATAGGCGGGATTGTACCGAATTCAAGGAGCCGAAAGAAATAGCTCCACACAGAAACGCAAACGATGCCTTCCATCCAACTGCGGGCAAGCGCATAGTCTTACCGTTTCGTCCTGCCCATCGTGTACACTACTCCGCATGAAACGCATCACACTCCATCCAAAAGAAGATCGCCGCCTGCTGCGCGGCCATTTATGGGCTTACCGGAATGAATTCGAGGCGCTGCCGGACCTTGAGGACGGCCAGCCCGTGGACGTATTCGCGGAACGGGGCCGGTTTGTGGCCCGGGGGATTCTACCAGGCCGAAGGCGGGATCGCCGTGCGCATTCTGTCTCGGCGGCAGGAAGAGCTGGACGCCCCATTCCTAGCCCGGCGCGTCGAAACAGCGTTGAAACTCCGCGAGCGGCTGTTTCCCGGTGAACATACATACCGGTGGGTATTTGGAGAAAGCGACGAACTGCCCGGCCTAGTGGCCGACCGGTATGGGTCCGTGGTGAATGTGCAGTCTTCGTGCGCATTTTATTCGGGCCACGCCGAAGCGCTTGCCCAGGCCTTCCTGCAATACGAAGGCGTTGAAGGCGTCCGGCTCCAGGTGCGCGGCGCGGAGCAATGCTTCGGATGCGCCACAAGCCCCGTGGAGTGCCTGTTCGATGGCCTGCGGGTTTCCGTGGACATCGAGCATGGCCAGAAGACCGGGCTGTTTCTCGACCAGCGGGTGAACATCCGCTTAATGGACACGCTGGCGCCAGGTGCGCGGGTGCTGGATTGCCATTGCCACGCCGGCATGTGGAGCTGCCGCGCCGCCCAGGCGGGCGCGGAATCCGTGCTGGGCGTGGATACATCCCAGCCTGCCATCGAAGCCGCCAGCAAACATGCGGCCCTGAATGGCGTGGAGGCGCGCTGCCGTTTCGAGTGCGCCGACGCGGCGGCCGTTCTGGCGCGCGGAGAACAATACGATATCGTGCTGGTGGATCCGCCTGCGCTGGCCAAGAGCCGCACCCAACGCACGCGCGCCATGGGGCTGCACCAAGCGCTGCATGAAGCAGCCATGCGCGCCGTAGCACCCGGCGGCTATCTTGTGGCTTCCTGTTGTTCCCACTTTATCAGTAGCGAAGATTTTCTCGAGACATTAAAACGGGCGGCCCGCACCGCCCAACGGGAAGCGCAGATGCTTGGCCTGTATGGGGCCGCTCCCGACCACCCGGTGTTGCTGGCCATGCCCGAAACCGCCTATTTGGCGTGCGCCGTGTTGCGGTTGTTCTAGAAACGGCTATAGCAATGGCATGTGGCGATTTGTGGCATGGGCGGGACGCCCATGCTACGGCCACATACATGAATTCTAGGTTTGTTGGCCATTTTGATATATCTTTGGTAGAATTTGCGACTTGAGCGCCTCATCGAGTGTATAGGTTCAAATCCAGGAAAGGCGGTGGCGGACATGGGACTGTTTTCATCCCAAATACCGCTTAAACAGCTTGTGGTGCTATGCCGGCAATTGGCCACGGCGTATGATGCGGGCATCCCTATTATCCAGGCCTTGAGCTTGGTGCGCGGCAAGCTGCACTTCTCGCAGGCCAGCCATTCGCTCGAACGCATGCAAGAAGCAATTAAAGGCGGTTCGACGCTAACCGACGCGGTGCGCGCGGAGTCGGCGTATTTCCCCGTGTATTTCGTGGAGACCATCGCGGCGGGCGAAATGGGCGGGCGGCTGGATGTCATGTTCAATGACCTGGCCGGCTATTTTGAGGACCGCCTCAAGATACAGCGCGCCATGGTGAGCGCACTGACGTATCCGTGCGTGCTGGTGGTGCTGGCTTGGTTCGCGGGCACGTTCTCCGTGCCATTGATCCGGGAGGCGTTCGGCTCGATCTTTGGAAAAGGCCCGGCCTTCTCGTTTGGACGCTATCTGGGCGGATATGCCTGGTTTCAAATCAAGACGGCATTTGTCCTTGGACTCCTGGCGCTGGGTTGCATGGGCCTTTCGCGGATGGGCGTGCTCAAGTGGATTGTGGGCTGGGTGGCGACATTTGTCTGGCCCATCGCCCCAGTGGCGCGGCGTTTCGCACTGGCGCGGTTCTTCCGCAGCATGGCTTTGCTAATCGGCAGCGGCGTTCCGATAGTGCGTTGCATCGAGCGCGCCGCCGCCGTAACAGCGAATCCGTATATCGAGCAAGATATGCTCAACGCCATACCGATGGTCCGCGATGGCTCGTCCCTCGTGGACGCTTTCGCACGAAGCCGGTATTTCCTGCCGACTTCACACGAGATGCTGCGGGTAGGCGAAGTGAGCGGCAAACTGGACTCGGCGCTGCGCAAATGCGCCCAATGGTATACCGACGAGGCCATGCACGCCTCGGAGCAAATGGCGAAAGTGCTTTATTATGTCTTATACTTGGCCGTGGCAGGCTTGGTGTTGTATGTTCTTCTTCAGTTTTATGGAGCATATTTTGGAGCGTTAAACAATGTCCTTTGAATCCAATAAAGTCGAGGAAACGCCGGATCGCACCAAACGGTGGTGGCTCATTGTGGCGGGGCTGTTTGTGGTGATGCTGCTCGGGCTTTGGCTCATGGGGCCAGTCAAGCCGTCTCGCTCGGAGGTGACGGCCAGCCATATTCTGATTAAGGCGGACCTAAATAATCCCGCGGAAAAAGCCCGCGCCCTCGAACGCCTAAAAGAGCTCAAACAGCAGCTCGACGGCATCAAGTCGCCTGATGAACTCAAGAAAACATTCGCGGAATTGGCGGAGAAGTATTCCGAAGATCCCTATAGCGCCACGAAGGGCGGCGATCTAGGCCCCGCCAAGAAAGGAACCTATCAGGGCGATTTCGAGGAGTATGTGTGGAAAGGCCCCATCGGCCAGGTGAGCGGTATAATCCGTACGGGATTCGGCTACCACTTGGTGCTCATCACGAAACGCTATCTGACGGACGTGGACAAGCACCTGCGCGAGCAGGAAGAAAAAATATACGGTGAATCCGGTGCGCCGGACGCCCCCACGGGGCAGTGAGTTGCTTCCACGGCATCGTCGCGGCCAAAGATCCGGATCTTGAACCACGAATAGGCACGGATGATCACGAATAATCGATTTTTACAATCTTGACGTAGGGTGGGGCTTGCCCCACCAGTCAAAGGAGGAGCCAGCCCAAATACCCTGAAAATCGTATGCTATATCAAGTTAATGTACTCTGACTTGCTTACACGGAAAATCATCGCAAGAAAACAAGATGTTGAGTAACACTTTAGCCAAGTGGTGAAGAAGGACCGGCGAGGGCGCCGGTCCCACAATTTGATTACATTAAAAAGTGTGGGACCGACGCCATCGTCGGTCGTCAGATGCAAAATAATGTATCAATACCGGCGAAAAGGAATAAACAAGGCTGCCAAATATCAGATGCTACTTCAGTCGACTAAAGTGTTACCTTTTTGAAAGATAGTGGTGCGATCTTCGCTATGATTATTTAGGGCAAGGTCCGATTCACCGTATAAATCAGTGGTTATAATGGTGCAACCTGCCTCTGCGGTATTTTATCATCCATGCTACTATTTGCCGAAATGTTGTTTTCTTGCGAAAATTTTCCTGAGAAACCATTGCATATAAAATGATTATGTTCGAGACTGTATAGGCGTATCCCTTGATCGGTGGGGCAAGCCCCACCCTACAGATTTTAGTGTAGTTAGTGTGTTTAGTGGTCTCAAAATCCGGATCTTTAGTTGCCGCCATGCCGCGTTATGCCATATGCATCATTTGTGGATCAATGATTGCTATCCCGCCAGGCGGAGTATGGCTTTGAGCGGTGGGGCAAGCCCCACCCTGCGTTCTATAGTTGAAAAGGAGACTGTACATTGGAATTGTTCGCGCCTATCGCAGATGCCATTTTGAAGGCTTTTCCAAGTTTGGAGCCTGCGGACCTAGTGTTCTCGCCCGCTCCCAAGCCGGGTATGGGCGATATGGCATTGCGCGCTTTCCTGCCTGCGAAACGCCTGGGCATAGCTCCGCCTGATATGGCGAAACGCATCGCGGACGAGACGTCTTTTGGCCCTGAAGTTAAATCAACGGCATTGGCGGGGCCGTATGTGAATTTCCATATCGACCGCGCCTTTTTTGGCCGCCGCCTGGCTGATCACGTTTTTGATATGGGCGCATATTTTGGTTCCGGCGCGACGGGTGCGGGCAAGACGGCGCTGGTCGAGCACACGAGCATCAATCCGAATGCAAGCCCCCATGTGGGCCGGGCGCGCAACGCCATGATCGGCGACAGCATCGTCCGGCTGCTCCGCTTCGAAGGATACGATGTCAGCGTTCATTATTACGTCAACGACATGGGCCGCCAAATCGGCCTGCTGGTGCTGGCTATTGAAGAAAAAGTGGGCGTTTTGGCGGAAGGCGCTGAGCCGGATATCCGTTTCGAGGAAGTGCTCGATGCCTATGTCCAGGCCAACCAGCGTGCGGAGGATGACGAATCTTTCGCCGCCAAGGGCTATTCCCTGCTCGCGCGGATGGAAGAAGGCGACCCCGAGACACGGGCCAAATTCCATGCCGTCACCAACCTGTGCTTGAACGGCCAAATCCTGGTGCTGGCGCGCTTGGGCATTAATTACGATGTGTTCGACCGCGAATCCAATTTCGTGCGCGACCCACGCCTGGATGCCATTGTGGCCGCGTTGCAGGCGCGGAACGCGGTCTTCACGGATGAAGAAGGCCGCCTCGTGGTGGACCTTTCGGCGTTAGGCCATACGCAGGAAGAAGGGCGTTATTTCGTCCTCATGCGGGCCAACGGCAGCTCGATGTACGGCTACCGCGATCTCGCGTATACCATCCACAAGATGGAGCAATGCGCGGACCTGAACCTGATCATTCTCGGCGAAGACCACAAGCTCTACGCCCAGCAGCAGTCCATGATCCTCGAAGCGGCGGGGCACCAGTATCCCGAGGCGGTGTATTACGCCTATATCGTGCTCAAAGACGGCAAAATGTCCACCCGCCAAGGCAAGGTCGTGCTGCTCTCGGATTTCCTAGATGAAGCGGCGCGGCGTTCTGCCGAGAAGGTCGAGGAGCAATGCCGCGACCTTTCCCCCGAAGAGCGCAGGTCCATCGCCATAAAAGTGGCCGTGGCGGCGGTGCGATTCGCGATTCTGCGGGTGAATCCGAATAAAAACGTCGTGTTTGACTGGGAATCGAGCCTGTCCTTCTCGGGCGACACGGGGCCGTATGTGCAGTATTCCTGCGCGCGCATCGCCTCGATCCTGCGGAAGTACGGGATGGATGTGCCGCCGGTGTCCGGGAGCTTCACCATGGAAACCGACGCCGAGTGGCTGTTGTGCTTGAAGCTGTCGGAATTTCCCACCGTAGTACAAACGGCCTTATCGCAACGCTCCTGCGCGCCCATTGCCCAGTACGTGTTGGATGCGGCCCGTGCGTTCACCACGTTCTACCACGAATGCCCCGTCCTCGACGCCGCTACACCGGCATTGCGCGATTCCCGCGCCCAGCTTTGCGCCGCCACGCGCCAAACCTTGCGCAACGCCCTCGGGCTGCTCGGGATCGAAATTGTAGACCGGATGTAGAGATATCATTATTAAAGGGACAACGAAATGCTTTGCGCGGCATGGCCGCAACCAAAAAAACGTTTTTCACCACTAAGACACTAAGACACAAGGAGCCCTAAGCCTTTACTTGCCTGCTCTGTCTTAGATTAGTAAATATTTTAGTAACTGTCTAGCAGGTGTCAAGATTTGAAGCCATCATGCTCTAAAGTAGGAACTTCGTTCTCGTGAATGCGGGAATTAAGGGTCTGTGATTCGATTTTATCTATATTATCTGGATTCACGTGTTTTCGGGAATCACGGTGATTCGGGTTTCTTTGTGCAAATTGCAGAACCGGCTAGACAGTTACGTATTTTACATATATAATGGCTACATACGCCAGATAATTCTTGCGAGCCTCCTCGTGTCTTTGTGCCTTGGTGGTGTATCTTCCGTAAAATTTGCCCAGAAAAAGCATCCATCGTCATCATTTCGCCGGATTCATCACCCTCCCCAAGAAAAGGATCGCACCCGTATCGGTGTCGCGCATAATAAAAAGGAAAGGGTGATCCGCATTGAATATTTTTGGGGGCCGGGGCACGGATGACTTGACCGCTACGGCGGCGCCCGTGGCCGCGGCGGCTTCCGTGCCTTCCTCGTTCACCTCGACAAATGCCTTGTGGACCACCGCCGACAAAAATAGCGCCTTGTCATCGTCCGCCATGCCCGAAAAATCGGCCTTCATGCTAAAAGCCAGCGGCATGCCCAAGGCGATAAGGGTGTCGTTTAGCGAAAAGGACGATTCCATGCGGAACTTGGGAATCGACACGGCCGTTTCCACCTTGCGCGCCCGAGATAGCCAATCCTGGAGGGCGGTCGAGTTGAACTGCTGTTCGAGCGCCGGGAGCCCATCCACGGCGCGTGGCAAGAGAATCGCCATGGCGATGCGTCCGCCCACATAGGGCATTTCGAGGAGTTGCATCGTATCGGTCTCGCCGTATTTGAAATTGCCCTTTTGGCGCATCATGCGCACTTGCACGGTTTGCTCCGGTTCGAGCTGGAACGGCGCATCTTCCGAGAGATCAGGCTTGAACGGGCTTTCCCACAGCCCTTTGAAATAAATGGCGTTCACCAGCACCAAGCGCGTATTCGCATTCAGAAGCCCCGATGGGATCAAGTCGCGTATGCGGGCGTTGGTCTGCCCGGCGGTCCAGTCATTGATGATCTTGCGCACCGATTCGGCAGCGCGTGCGAAATCGGCCTCCGATGCTTGGGCGTTATACATATCCTGCACCACGCGCCTGTACGAATCGAGAAATGGATACCCCTGTTGCGCCCATAAGGCGTTCGCCGTGCGCAGTTCACAGCCGCTGGCGTCATCCTTCAAGCGCCGCACCAGCGCGCCAAAGGACTCATGTATCGCGGGCGTATTGGGCGGCAAATGAAGCGTTTTAACCATCTCCGCCTCCGTACCGCCGCGCGCCCCCGCCTCGACCATGGCTAAGGAGATCGAGATGCTTGCGGGCGAAAGAAATAGATTGCCCTCCTGTGCGCGCAGCGCGCCATACAGATCGCCCGTAAAAGCGTTGGACGCCGCCACGGCGGGGGCTACGGTAGTGGTGGGCTGCATGGTGATTTCCTCCGCCATTGAACGAACAGGTATCGCGGCAAACAACAACGCCATTCCACTGAGTATCCAAGTATTCCGCATGTTTGGCTCCTCCTAATCGTATTAAAACGCTCTGAGCGCCTAATGGCGTCCCACCCACGGAAAACGGCTTCCATACTCGCTTCGTTGACATTTTCGCAATACTCACCCAAACGCCTTCACCGCGAAAGGGAACGGCGCCATGGTAGTACATTGCTTCTTTCGTCGTGCCTTTACCCGGCGAGTCGGATATCGCTATGGAATCGCAAGAGCGCATCCAAATGAAATCCGCACGCCCAAAGCGGCAGCAAGCTGCCGCACTCCAAATACTTTCATAAGAAATACTTAGAGCATGTATGGAGTGCGGTAGCTTGCTACCGCTTTCTTGTCCTCTTTCGCGCATTCCGACGCCATTACTTCGCAGGATTCATCACTCTTCCAAGAAAGATTATAGCCCCTGTCCTGGTTTCGCGAATAACAAATAGGAATGGATGATCGGCATTGAACACCTTTGGTGGATCCATTTTGGGTGCGGAAATAGCACATGCGTAAACACCGCCCGTGGCTGAGGCGGCTTCCGTGCCTTCTTCGTCTACTTCAATATAGGCCTTATGGACCACCGCTGATAAATAGAGTCCCCTCTCGTCGTCCGATATTCCAGAGAAATCCGCCTTCGTACTGAAGGCAAGCGGCATGCCCAAGGCAATAAGCGTGTCGCTCAGGGAAAAAGACGATTCTATGCGGAAACAGGGGAGCGCCATTTCTGCATTCGACTCACTCGACTGTGACAGCCAGTCTTGCAAGGCTTCCGCGCTGAATTGCCGCTCGAGGGCGGGCAAGCCGTCAACCGCGCGCGGCAAAAGAATTGTCATGGCGATGCATCCGCCCGCGTACGTTTTTTCAAGGAGTTGCATCGTTTCGTTCTCGCCATACCGGTACGTGCCTTTTTGGTGCATCATCGGTATTTGCACGGTTTGGTCGGGCGTGAGATGGAAAGGGGCGTCCTCCGTGTTAGCTTTCGTAAACTCCGTTGTCCACCTGGCTTTGAAATAGATCGTATTCACCAACACCATACGGGTGTAGGAATCGAGGAGCCCTGCCGGGAGCAAGTTGCGTATGCGGTCGTTGGTCTGCTCGGCGGTCCAGTTATTAATGAGTCTGCGTGCCGAATTTGCGGAGCCGATGAAGTCGGCCTCAAATGCCTGGGCCGAATACAGATCCTTCACGACGCGCATGTACGTATCGAAAAAGACAAAACCTTTTTGCGACCATAACGTATTCATGGTTTGCAGTTCGCTGTTGAGTTCACGCTGCTTCAGCAGCCGCACGAGTGCGCCAAAGGCATCGTGTATCGCGGGCGTATTCGGCGGCAGATGGAGCGTTCTTGCCATCTCCGCTTCGGTTTCGCCGCGCGCGCCGGCTTCGCCCATGGCCAAGCCAATGGAGATGCTCGCGGGCGAAAGGAATAGATTGCCCTCCTGCGCACGCAGCGCGCCATATAAGTCGCCTGCGAACGCATTGGACGCCGCCACGGCGGGGGCTGCGACAGCAGGTTCCCTGGTATTCGCTTCCGCCGTAGAGAAACCGGGCATCACGGCGAACAAAATGGCCACTCCGATGAAAATCCACCTATTCCGCATGGCCGACTCCTCCTCATCATACTAACACGTTCTGGTTCTCAAAAGGCTTCTCAACGCGCCCAACGACGTCCCGCATCCGGAAACGGTTCCACGGCATCGTCGTTGACACTTGCGCATAACTCACCCCACCGTCATTCCCGCTTTCGCGGGAATGGCATAGTAATAGTACATTGCTTTTTCCGCCGTGCTCTTCCCCGGCGAGCGCCGCCGCCATCATTGCGCCGGATTCATCACCCTTCCTACGAAGAGAATCGTCCCCGTATAGGTTTCGCGGATGACGAACAGGAACGGATGATCGGCGTTGAACTGTTTAGGCGGACCCTCTGTGAGTTCGCCTCCGCCCATATAGCCAAAACCCGTGGCCGCAGTGGCTTCCGTGCCTTCTTCGTTCACGTCGACAAACGCCCTATGGAGCACGAATGACAGATACAACGCCTTCTCCTTGTCGGTCATACCCGTGAAATCCGCCGCCCCGCCGCTGAAGGCCAGCGGCATGCCCAAGGCGCTGAGCGTGTCTTTTAAGGAGAAGGACGATTCCATGCGAAAACGGGGAATCGCTACCTCCGCATCCTCGTCCTGCGACTGGGACAGCCAGTCCTGCAAGGCCTTTGCGCTGAATTGCCGCTCGATGGCGGGCAAACCGTCCACCGCCCGAGGCAAGAGTATCATCATGGCCATGCTTCCGCTCACGTATGTCTTTTCGAGGAACTGCATCGTCTCATTCTCGCCATACCGGTACATGCCTCGTTGGTGCATCATGGGCGCTTGCACCGTCTGTTCGGACGTGAGGTGGAAGGGGGCGTCTTTCGTGTTCTTTTCCAGGAACTTAAATGTCCATCGGGCTTTGAAATACATCGCATTCACGAGCACCATTCGGGTTCTCGAATCGAGAAGCCCTGGCGGGATCAGATCGCATATGCGAAAATTGGTTTGCGTGGCGGTCCAGGCATTAATTATTTCGCACGCTGAGTCAGCCGCCTGGATGAAGTCGGCCTTATGCGCTTGGGCGCCGTATATATCCCGCACGATGTGCATATACGAATCGCAGAAAGGATAGTCCCGTTGCGCCCACATGGAATTCACGGCTCGTAGTCCGCAGTCGCTTCCGGGCTGCGTCAGTAACCAGACGAGCGCGCCAAAGGCTTCGTGAATCGCGGGGTCGTTCGGCGGCAAGTGGAGCGTCTTGGCCATCTGCGCCTCAGTGTCGCCGCGCGCGCCTGCTTCGCCCATGGCCAAGCCAATCGAGACGCTCGCGGGCGAGAAGAAAAGATTGCCCTCTTGTGTGCGTAATGCGCCATACAAATCACCCGCGAAGGCATTGGACGCCTCGGCGGCGGGTTTGGCCTTTTCAATCTGATCCTCCATAGTCGTGGCCATCGCCACTGAGCACATCGCTACTCCCACAACAAGTCCTGTTTTCCACATCGTTGGTTCCTCCTATAAAACGTTGTACTGCCTAATTCTGAGTAGGATCCAGAACGCGCCCGATATAATGGATCAGGCCCGTGTCACGGTCACGGATGAGAAGCAGAAAGGGGTGATCAGCGATGAAATCGACCTCCTCCGGCACCGGACCCATTCCATAACCCAAAACAGTTGCTGAGGCGGCTTCCGTGCCCTCCTCGTTTACGTCCACCCAGGCGCAGTGCTTTGCAAGCATGATCCACCATGGGCAATCAGCGGTAATGTTTCCAAAATCCGCTGAAGCACAAAAAGCCAGAGGCATGCCCATATCGCTCAGCGTTTTTTTAAGTTCAAAATTTGACGCCAAACAAAACCGTGGCAGGCTTACCTTTGCTTTAGCGGTATCAAGCCAGGGCATCCATTTTTTTATATCACTTTGCGAGATCTCTTTTTCCAAGGCGGGAAGCCCGTCCGGGTCATTTGGGAGTACGATTATCATAGATAATGTACTTTTACTGTAAGGCAAACTAAGAATCTGGCAGCCGTCTTTTTTAGCATACCCAAGCCGACAATCTAGATGCATGGTGGGTACTTGGATTATATTCCCGCTGGCCATGGTGAAAGCGCCTGGTTGGGTGCGCTCGCGGGGAAACGGAGTGTGCCATGTTCCTTTCATATAAGAAGCGCTCACGAGAAACATATTTAGAGGAACGCTAGGAATGTCGCTACGAAGAATCGTGGATTCAATCCGGTTGTTCGTTTGTTGCGCTATCCATGCATTGATTTGGCCATAAATATCTCGCGAATCGTTTGGATTAGGCATCATGATGCTGCTGATGCCATACGCCCGTTCCATGATGGTTTGAAAGGGTTCGAGAAGCTGGATGGGCTTGGGCGCCCATATCGAGTTGGCGGAATAGAGAAGGACTCCACCCGGCGCGCTTTTGCCCAATGCGCCGAAGGCCTTGTGCATGGCCAGCGAGCCTTTGCGCATGTGGAGCACGTCCCGGATCTCTTGGGCGGTCTGGCCGCGTGCGCCCGCTTCCGCCATGGCCAGTGTGCAGGCGATGTTGGCGGGCGAGAAGAACAGGTTGCCTTCCTGCTTGCGCAAGGCGGCGTACAGATCCATCGCGAACGCATTGGAGGCGATGACAGCGGCATCTGGGACAGTGGTGGAAATCTGCCCTGAGCCCGCGCACGGAGGAGCAATCAAAAGGCTTAGGCAAACAGCAACGGTCAAGGAGAAAACTTGTACGTTCATGGTTCATCCCCTTTCATGCTTTTCGCGCCACATTCGCATATCACATGGTGTATGGAAGCAGAACCTTTCGTTATCATTTATTTCTGCAATGGATCCAGAACGCGCCCTACATAGTGAATCAAACCGCTCTTTCTGTCCTGGATAAAAAATAGGAAGGGATGGTCGGCGATAAAGTCGACGGACTCATCAACCATTCCAGGCATGCCTATCCCCATAACGGTAGCGGAGGCGGCTTCCGTACCCTCTTCGTTTACATCCACCCACGAGCAATGCTTGGCCAGTTTTAACTGCAATCCATCAATAGACATCATATTTTTAAAGTCCGCTTTGTCGCTGAAAGCGGTGGGCATGCCCATTTTTCCCAGCACATTGCCGAGATGCAGATCGGACGTAAAACGAAACCGGGGCAAACTGACGATGGCCATAACGGGCTGCATTTTGGGCAGCCAGGCGTTCACTTCGATTTGGGTGAGTTCTTTTTCTAAAGCGGGCAGGCCATCAGGCTCTTTGGGTAGCACGAGAATCATGGCCATTACGCTATTTTGATAGCTCATTTCCAGCACTTGGCAGTTTTCTTTCTCCCCATATTCAAGGAAATCATCCATATGCATCGTGGGAACTTCGACTGTTTCACCACTGGCCGTAGTGAACGGCGCGGTTTCTGTTCGCTGTCGTGGAAACTGGGCGCGCCATTGCCCATTCATATAGGAAGCGCTCACCAGCGATAGGCTAAGCCCTCCCGGGGGCAAATCCTCGAACCGGATCGCTTCTGTGATCCGGTTGTTCGTTTCTTTCGCGATCCACTCATTGATCTGGATATGATATTCCCTTGAATCCCCGGGATTTGGCGTCATGACGCTGTTGACGCCATAGGCCCGTTCCATGATGGTTTGGAAGGGTTCGAGCAGTTGGATGGGCTCGGGCGACCATATCGCGTTGGCGGAGTAGAGAAGGATTCCGCCCGGCGCGCTTTTGCCCAATGCGCCGAAGGCCTTGTGCATGGCCAACGAGTCATCGGGCATGTGGAGCACATCCCGGATCTCTTGGGCCGTTTTGCCGCGTGCGCCCGCTTCCGCCATGGCCAGTGTGCAGGCGATGTTGGCGGGCGAGAAGAACAAGTTGCCTTCCTGCTTGCGCAAGGCGGCGTACAGATCCATCGCGAACGCATTAGAGGCGATGACAGCGGCATCTGGGACAGTGGTGGAAACCTGCCCTGAGCCCGCGCACGGAGGAGTAATCAAAAGGCTTAGGCAAACAGCAACGGTCAAGGAGAAAACTTGTACGTTCATGGTTCATCCCCTTTCATGCTTTTCGCGCCACATTCGCATATCACATGGTGTATGGAAGCAGAACCTTTCGGTATCATTCTGCCACCTTGGGTGCGCTATTTCAATACACGCTGCAAATACTGGACTGCCATCGCGAAGCCACGTGATTATGGCGGACCGTTGCATGGCCGGGACGCCCATGCCACGGGATCTCACCAAATAGGTGAAATGGGTGATGACGGCGCTGTGGAATGAATGGTCGTGAATATATGAGCCATTTGTATGCACACGCTTTCCGACATCCCAGTTATGCGGCGATTCGAGGTTGACATTTAGCCGCGTGGCATGTCCAAATAACATGGAACCGTCCAATCGAAAGGAACATGAGATGACGGAACAAGAGCGCATGCAATTCCTTGATGAGATGGCGCAGCGAATCGTGTCGCGATTTCATCCCGACCGCATTATCTTATTCGGTTCGTATGTGAAGGGTACGCCCACGCCCGATAGCGATTTCGACATTCTAGTTGTCATGCCCGTTGAAGGTTCTCTGCGCAGCAAGGCAAACGAGATTGACCTTGCCTTGTCTGACCGCACCATTCCGATCGATGTTATCGTCGTAACGCCCGACCAGTTTGAACGCCAAAAGGATGTGATCGGGACGATCGTCCGCGTGGCTGCACAAGAAGGCAAGATCATTTATGAACGGGCCGCCTGAACTCGAACTCGAAGTGTGGCGCTGGATGGAAAAAGCAGAGCATGACCTGCGAAATGCGGAATATGTATTGACGCTCGAGGACGATTGCCCCACGGACACTGTGTGCTTCCATTGCCAGCAGTGCGCTGAGAAATACCTGAAAGCCTTTCTGGTACATTATGGCATTTACTTTCCTAAGACTCACGATCTTGTTGTACTGTTCAACTTAGCCATACGCACCGGTGAAGTCTCGCTAACTGTGGAAAAGGTGCAGCCATTGAACCGGTATTCCGTGGAAGCCCGTTATCCGGGCGCTTGGGATCCAATTGATGTCAAAGAAGCTTGGGAGGCCGTGAAGATGGCGCGCGAGGTTCGAGCGGCCATACGCTCCATATTGCTTAAAAATGCTATGTGAGAAAATTACCAGTAGGTGGGCATCTGAGTTTTCAATGGATGGTCTATGTTGGGAGAAACCTATTTGGCGGGACAAGTGATATACGGTGCGCGGAGCGTCGCGGAGGCGCTGCGCGCGGGCGGGCGGGTGAACCGGGTGTATTTTGCACGGGAATCGCGCCCGCGGGATTGTGCGGCGCTGGTGGAGGCCGCGCGGGCCGGTGGCGTGCCGTTCGATTTTGTGCCGCAAGCCAAATTGAACGAACTGGCGGACACGCAGGAACACCAAGGGGTAGTGGCGCAGATCAGCCCTATCGCGTATGCCTCATTGGAAGATTGCCTCGCCGCTTGCCCGCCGACCGCGTTGTTGCTGGCGCTCGATCAAGTGCAGCATCCGCGCAATGTGGGCATGATGGCGCGCACGGCGCTCGGGGCGGGGGCGTCGGGCCTCCTCCTCACGGCGCGCGGCGGCGCACTCATCGACGACACCGTGCTGCGGGCCAGCGCGGGGGCGGTGTTTCATCTTCCCATCGTGAGCTGCGGTAACATGGCCCAAGCCTTGCGCGAAATGAAGGAAGCAGGATTCTGGGCGTACGGCCTGGACGCGGCAGGCGATATGGATGTGTTTCGCACGCCTTGGGCCCAACGCGCCGTGCTCGTGCTCGGCAACGAGACGGAAGGCCTGCGTCCCGGCGTGCGCAAGGCCTGCGACGCTTTCGTGAGCATACCTTTGGCGGGCGGCCTCGACAGCCTCAATGTCGCCGTGGCGGCCGGCGTGGCGTTGTTTCAGGCGGCCCATGCGCAACGTGAAAAAGAGCGGAGAAAACCTTTTTGAAAAAAGGTTTTCCCCGCACCCCTTTCCAAAAACTTTCAACTGGGCGTTATTCGCGAAGCGAAATCGAGGTTCTTTGGGAGGGGTGTGGGGAACCCTTTCTGAGAAAGAAAGGGTTCCCCACAACGCGTTTCCGGCCTCCCTATTCCGATGGCCCCAGCATCTTGCTTGGGTCCACGGCTTGATCAAATTCTTCCGCCGTCATGAATCCCAGTTTAACGGCCTCTTCCTTGAGAGTTGTGCCATGGGCGTGGGCGGTTTTAGCGATGCGGGCGGCATTGTCGTATCCGATGCGGCGGTTCAAGGCCGTAACGAGCATCAGTGATTCGTTCAGCAGAGCCTGGATACGCGCCTCGTTCGCCTCGATGCCCACGACGCAATGGTCAGCGAACGAAACGGAGGCGTCGGCCAGCAGCCGGACCGATTGCAGAAAATTGTAGATGATCACGGGTTTAAAGACATTCAGCTCGAAATGGCCCGACGCTCCTGCGATGTTGATTGTGGCGTCGTTCCCAAGCACCTGCGCCGCCACCATGGTCACCGCCTCGCATTGGGTGGGATTCACCTTGCCGGGCATGATGGAGGAGCCGGGTTCGTTCGCAGGCAGGGAAAGCTCGCCCAGGCCGCAGCGTGGCCCCGAAGCGAGCCAGCGGATGTCATTGGCGATTTTCATGAGGCTGCACGCCACGGTCTTGAGCGCGCCCGACCCCATCACCAGCGCATCATGGGCCGCCAGCGCCTCGAATTTGTTCGGCGCGGCCTTGAACGGCAGGCCCGTGACCTTGCTAATCTGCTCGGCGACCTTGATGTCATAGCCTTTTTTCGTATTGAGGCCCGTGCCCACGGCGGTGCCGCCGATAGCCAGTTCGGCCAATTTGGGCAAGGTGGACGCCACGCGCTCGATGCCATTGCCCAGCATCTTCACATACCCCGAGAATTCCTGGCCCAGCGTGAGCGGCACGGCGTCCATGAGATGCGTGCGGCCAATCTTGATGATGTGCTCGAAATCGTCCGCCTTGCTTTCAAAAGCGTCGCGCAGTTTTTCGAGCGCGGGTATAAGCTGATGCGTGAGTTGCTCGACGGCTGCGATGCTCATAGCCGTCGGGAAAGTGTCGTTGGACGACTGCGACATGTTTACATGGTCATTCGGATGCACGGGATTCTTGCTGCCGAGCACGCCGCCAAGGAGTTCGATGGCGCGGTTGGCGATGACCTCGTTGGCGTTCATATTGGTCTGCGTGCCGCTTCCGGTCTGCCAGATCGAAAGGGGAAAGTGATCATCGAGCGCGCCGGAAATGACTTCATCCGCCGCTTGGCAAATCGCGCCGCCCAATCGCGAATCAAGCAAGCCGAGGTCCATATTCACCATAGCCGCCGCTTTTTTGAGTACGCCCAGCGCCCGGATGACCTCGCACGGCATGCGCTCCGCGCCTATTTTGAAAAACACCAGGGACCGCGCGGTTTGGCATCCATAATACCGGCCCACGGGCACTTGCATTTCTCCCATGGTGTCTTTCTCAATACGGTATTCCATGGCTTTTACCTCCATCATGCGGGCGCATCATCCCGGTTCACGGGATAACGCGAACCGCACCATCAAGCGAACAAACCGTCGTACGCCAAGATGAACCGGCAACAGGCGAAACTTGAAGACATAAGCAACAACCACTTTGCTGATCACCTGGTACAACGCATCGAGCGGCAAGCGGAGCAGCATGGGAACCAAAGGACGCAAGAAGGGAAATACCACTACCAGCGCGAATAAGGCGCGCAAGCGCACCATTTCCTCTTTGTGCTCCAATTTCCAAGTATCGGGGCTTTTGTGAAAATTCCCCACATCAGACACATCGCCGTCATAAATGTGCATCTGCACAGCCATCTCGTATAACTCCGTATTCGGAAATGGCTGTAATATGCACCCGCTCGCATGTGCTGGTTTGATTCTTAGGTTCAAATCCAGCGTTTCCAGCGAATTTTCTAACGTTTCGTTTGGAAATCCGAGCATATTGGATGCCATGATCTTGATACCAGACGCATGCATGGCTTCGCACGCGGCGATAATATCCTCATTGGTGTGATACCGGTGCAAGATCTCATTGCGTATGACTTCATTGCCCGTTTCCACACCGATGCAAATGGCATGGCAGCCGGAGTCGCTTATGGCATCGCACCATTCCTGCGTAATGCGCTCCACGCGCTGGTAGCACACAAAACGCCTTCCAATGCGCGCCTTATATAACGCTCGAAACCGCTCCACCCATTCCTTGTCCGTGGGAAAACAGTCATCCACGAAATAAGCCATCTCAAATGGATATTTATCTAAAACTATAGCTGCTTCTTCGACTACATTCTCTGGGGAACGGTACCTCAACCTGGTTCCTTTTCCTGAATATAGCTTGAAGTATTTATTGTTATAACAATAGGTGCAATTAAATGGGCATCCCCTGCCTACCATGAATTTGGCTATATTCTGCAAGCCGGGTCGATCATAAATGGCGTAAAATAGCTCCCGGTCTGGGAAGGGCAATCCGTCTAGATCCTCGATAAGTGGCCGGACTTCGTTCTTATGAATCTGGCCTTCAGCGTCTTTTACCCACAGATTTGGGATTTGATTTAAGCTTTCACCGGCATCAATGGCTTGAGCCAGTTCAGCAATCGCTCCCTCGCCTTCTCCCCGGCAAATCACATCAACGCCTTTCTCTTCTATACAATCCGGGAAAAAAGTCGGGTGAGGCCCGCCAAATACGCTTAAGAACGGGAATTTTTGTTTCAAGCGAAAGTTAAGATCAAAACAACTTCGATGGCCGCGTGTGGTGATCGAGTAGGCTACGACTTGAGGTTTCCACTCATCCAGGATTTGCTCCAGCTTTCTTTCATTCTCGACGCACAAACGAATCTCATGGCCCAGCTTTTTCAAGATAGAAATAAGCAGCATCACACCGAGCGGTTCGCTGTAATTAAAATGATTTACTTCCGTTACAAAAAGCACCTTCATGTGCTATTCCTTTCGATTCCTCTTTCTTTAAATGCATTGCGCTGCTTATTGGCTAATCAATTACACGGCCTAGGCTATCCTTTCAAGAATAGGGCGGCTTTGCAAGCCAGCATGCCGAATGATTTGCATATACAGAAAATATTACTGTAAAAATGACGCGAATTCATATCAAGTACCGGTGTTCCATTCGTCATACGCAAACAAGCGTATTAAGATCTGGATCAAATACTGCAACCAGAGAGCACATCCAGTTTATCACAGCAGTGAAGCGACAAGAAATGCCTGCCTAATATCCTTCTCGTCCTTGCATTCTGCTATAGTTTTCCCAAGAAAGGAAACAAGCCATGCGTATCGTCGATGCCCATTGCCATTTGGAGAGTGAGGAATTATGGGATTCGGCGGAGGCCGTGATCGCGGAGGCGTGCAAAGCGGGTATCATTAAGCTCGTTACTGCTTCCGTGTCCGCCAGCCAGTGGCCACGTTCCGAATCTCTTGCACAGCGGTTTCCGGAGGTTGCGTTCGCTTGGGGGGTTCATCCATGGTTCGTGCGGACAGAAGATCTGGACGCCGTCCGCGGCCTTGAGGTGGCGCGCGAGCATGGCGCGTGCGCCATCGGCGAGATCGGGCTGGACGCTAAAATCGAGACGCCGCCTATGGAATTACAATTGGCGGTTTTCCGGGCGCAACTCGCCATCGCTCGGGAAATAAATCTGCCCCCGGTCATCCATTGCCGTGGGGCGTTTGATGTCTTGCTGGGTGTCCTAAAATCAATCGGCGCACCGCCATGCGGCGGGCTCATCCACGCGTACAGTGGAAACGCGGAGATCGCTGATGCGTTGCTCCCGTACGGCATGCGATTTTCCCTCGGGCGTTCTCTCACCTATCGCAGCAGCCCTAAACGCGAACGCCTGCTCCGGCGCATCTATCCGGATTTTCTCCTGCTGGAGACCGACAGCCCGGACATGCTCCCCCTGGGCGCGAAAGGCGATATAAATACCCCCGCTAACATCGTGTATACTCTCCGGGCGGCGGCGGAAGCATTAGGCGAATCCGAAGAGCAAGTAGCCGAAACCACCTCATCCAACGCCGCCCAGCTATTCGGATTCCACATATAGCGCCGCCATCCGGAATTAGGTGCTAACACGCCATGGCGCAAGCCTTTAGGCTGGCCAACGGAGAAGCATTATGCGGTTTTCAAGAACCCGTCAATTAGTCGGCGAGGACGGCATGTGCCGCCTTAGAAGCGCCACCGTAGTGGTGTGCGGATTAGGAGGCGTGGGCTCCTATGCATTCGAAGCGCTTGTGCGGGCGGGAATTGGCCATATTGTGGCCATCGACGCCGATACGGTCGAAGCTAGCAACATCAACCGCCAGCTCGTGGCCTTGGACAACACCGTGGGCCAAGCCAAAGTCGAGATAGTCCGCCAACGTGCCGCCCTCATCCATCCGGATGGAATCATCACACCCATTCAAGCACGCATCACTCCCGAAAATGCGGACAGCCTTATACCATCCGGCGTGGGATACGGCGTGGACGCCATCGATTCACTCGACGCCAAAATCGCCTTGATTCGCTTATTTTGCGCACGTGGCATCCCCTTTGTATCCTGCATGGGCGCTGCCCGCCGGCTCGATCCCACCCGCATTCAAGTGGCGGATATCGCCGCCACCCAATACTGTCCCTTGGCCAAGCGCGTACGCCTCGCCCTGCGCGCCTGCGGTATTCAACGCGGTGTTCGCTGTGTGTATTCATCCGAACCCGCATGCGCCGAAAAAGAACCCGCATCGGCCAGCCGGTCCTATGGTTCTTTGTCTTTCATACCCGGAATAATCGGACTCACGGCGGCTGGGGTGATCATCAACGATATTTTGGGCGCGGCTTCGTCGAAATCAACAGCGTTGGACTCCGCCGGTGAGAGCATGAGTGTTTAGGCTTGAATGATAATTGGGAAAGTGGTGGAACTCCAACTGAAAACCACTTCACCAATCCAATCGGACGATGTAGCCATTCCACGTTCCGCCGACCGCCGCATTGACGCCAGAACCGGTGACGCGGATCACATGGTCCAGGCTATCTTCGGCCACGCCTGTCGGAACCGGGCCAATGTCGCTCCAGGTCCGCCCCCAGTCCCGGGAGAGATACATGCTCCGCCGCCCCAGGTAGGTCGAGCAGATGACGGCTCCGCCACCCAGGCCTACAAAATCATCGGAAGGGTCGGCGACCGTTCCCGCTGAAACCCAGCTCACGCCGTTATCTATACTGCGGAACACCTCGCCCGTATGCGACGCCTGCAAGACAATGCTGTTCCCCAAGTATTCCGTCGCATATAGCGGCGCATCAACCAGCTTTCCTGTGCCGCTCCACGTGCGCCCGTCGTCCACGCTCTTAAAGACGCGCCCTGCCCAACCGTTAAGAATCACACCGTCACCCACTATCTGAAAGCGATACACGGGCTTCTCCGACACCGCTCCTAGGTCAGTCCAGCTTGCGCCCCCGTCCTCGGAACGGAACACGTGCCCGCCGTTTGCACCGGTATCACTCATCAGAACGGCGCCGGTCTTCAACGCGACGATGGCGTAGCTGCGCTGAAAGCCATCGAGACGGGGGCTTTGCGAAACCTGCGCCAGCCGCGCCCACGTGCTGCCCCAGTCCACCGACTTCCAGACGGTCGCGTCGCCCGCCACCATGTAGGCCACGCCGCCGCCTGCAGAAGTAATGCACGTCACATTGGTTCCTAGAAACTCACCACTATCGACTTGGGCAGTCCGCGTCCAGGTCCGCCCATAGTCCGTGCTCCGAAAGATTAGCCCCGGTTCGAGGTTGCGCGTCCCCGCCACGACGACTCCATCGCCCAAGTGTGCGATGGCGTCGATCCGCCCGCCAGGAGCGAGCAGTTGGCAATCCCAATGCAGCGGCCTGTCGGCGATTGCCCCCAGCAGCAAGCGGGCGCAGCCGGTCATCATGCCGATCAACGCAAACACAAGAAACACTCGCCGCATAATCGTGAGTTTCCCTTCGCCATCATTTCTCGTGGGCCTATAAACGTTCAAGCAGGCGTTTCCTCTTGCTCCTTGCCTTCGGTGATTTCTAAAAATGCTCCGGGCACGAATCTATATCGCGCAGAGTCGAAACGGGTATTCAAACGAAATCCGGCACCCAAAGCGGCAGCACGCTTCCGCACTCCAAATAGTTACATAAAAAGAACTTAGAGCGCATATGGGATGCGGTAGCTTGCTACCGCTTTCTTGTCCTTTTTTATGTACATCGCCGGTATTTCCTCGTCCTTGCCCAACGATTCGGGTGAGTTTGACAGAGGTTCCAAGGTATGTCTACAATGCGGCTTCTTCGGAGAGATGGCCGAGTGGTTGAAGGCGCACGCTTGGAAAGCGTGTGAACGCTCATAAGGTGTTCCGAGGGTTCGAACCCCTCTCTCTCCGCCACTCTACATTCGATCACGCCACGCGTATGCGGTGAAACGCCTCGGCACTTAACACATCCCCAACATGATTATTCCACATAATCTGGGTTGCGAAGACTGAGCACCGGTGCCGGCTGGAAAACCGGCTGCGGGAGGGGGGATGGCTGGGCCGCCGTTTTTGGGGCCTCACTCCGCTGGCGCATCTTAGACCGCACATAGTCCCGAATCGCCCTATCCCGCACCACGACCGCCATCGCCACCAGGAACCAATAGGGCTCCATGATCCGTACAATGAGGAAAGAGATGGTTCCAAAACTGTGGACAATAAGGCCAATCGTGAAAGAGAATGTGGCAAGTCCCAGGCTTCGGCCTACCCAGTCGTCCGCCCACTTATACGTTTGGTGCGTTGTCCGCAGAATGCGGAATTGCATGAATAGAAAGGCAGCAAATCCAAATAGGCCCGTTTCAATGAGCACACGGGCATATTGGCTGTCCATGACCGTGTCCCACGAAACGCCGCCGCCATACCACGGCAAATAACGGAGGTTATATCCAACTTTTTTCCATACATAAATACGCTCATACGTGGATTTATCGACTTGTATCCCGGTGTCTTTTCCCGCGACCGTGACTTCCTCACCAGCGCCTTTTTGAAAAGTATAATTGACTCGGTCTTGTACGGCGGAAGGCATTACAAAAGGAGATATCAACAAGCCAATACCCACAATCGAAAGCACCAAATAGGACCGGCTTTTTATGCCCATGGCTATCATGGCGGCCACTAAAGCAAGATAGGAAGCCCGTGAAAGCGTGAAGAGAAAAGGTGCAAAAACAATAGCGAAAAGCAATAGGAATAAGGCCTTTTTTGAGCGGCTAGGCGCATACCGGTATAAAGACAACGATAGGATCATCACAAGCATGAGATATCCTCCAAGCGTATTAGGCTCGGCGCCTTCTGACTCGAAAGGCGTTCCCACGCGGTCTGTTTTGCCTACTTGTCCGATTCCATAAATCGCCACGAAGAGCGCCGTCATGAAAAAGAGAATCAACAGCCTTCGCATGGTTGCTTTACTCGATACCGCGTTGCCCACAAGGAAAAATATCAAGTAATACTCGACCATTTTTACTAGAACGAAAAACGCGGTTATCTCATCGAAATAGGGCAAGCCTCGCCGTAAAGCGAGCAAGGTTGAGAGAATACATATGCCGAAATATACGAGAATGCCTGAATTAATGGGACTGGGAATCCAAAAACGCATGCGCCCTTTCCAAGCCACATGGACGAATACGCCCATGAAAATGGCCAGAATAAGGACATCGTTATAGCGCATGTTTAGAGCGTGGTCTTTGGAGCCCACTGCACCTGCCGTTATCTCCGGCGAAAGCAGCATGCCTAACACCAGCACATAGACGCCGAAACTAACACGAAGCGCAGTGATGGCAAATACCGTCATAGTAAAACTAAGAGCCAGCGTTACTTCTGGATTCCGCCAATACAGATGGGCGCAGATGAGCAGCAGCCCGCAAACCAGCATTAGCGCAACAAAGAACGGCGCTTCCACCCGGCTTTCCGCGACTTCACCGCGGCCGATCTGGTATTCTTTGTTGGTATTAAAAAACACCGCCGACAGCTCCCGAAAAGCTATTTTGGGGGAAGCGAAATGCTAGCGCCCGGCTTGGCTTAACTGTTGAACCAGCGTTTCCGGTGGTGGCCAGAGGCGCTTTCATCGTAATAATAATAGTAGTAATAATAATGGCGGCGGGTGGCGTCGATGCCGTTCAACACAACGCCCGCAATATGGGCTTTCGCCGTTTCCATCAGGCGTTTGGCGCGCAAGACCGTTTCACGGCGTGCGTAGGTGGCGGAAGCCACGATTACCACCGCATCCACATTGGTGGCCAGAAGCACGGGGTCGGTCACGACCAGCACCGAAGGCGCATCACAGATGACCAAATCGAAATGGCTGGCCATGCTCTGCATAACATTTCGCATCCGCTCCGAACCTATCAACTCTGATGGATTGGGCGGCACATGGCCGCTCGATATAGACCAGAGGTTTTTGATGCGCGTCTGCCGCACGAGAGGATGATAATCAAGGCCCTGGCGGAGCACATCGGCAAGGCCTGGCCCGCGCTGCATTTTGAGCACATGATGCACATGAGGGCGGCGCAAGTCGGTATCCACCAGAAGAACTTTAAATCCGCTATCCGCGAATGTGACGGCCATATTTACGGCGGTAGTGGTTTTGCCTTCGCCCGGCACGGCGCTGGTCACCAGGATAGTTTTCGGTTTCTGTTGGATGGTGGCAAACTGGAAATTGGTCCGCAGCGTCCTATAAGCCTCGGAAATGGGCGATTTCGGATCATGCTGGGTCACAATACAGGCGTCAACTTCACTTTCCTCTTTGATGGCCACATAATTGCCACGATTGCGTGGCCGCCGCAAGGTGCGGCCAAATTGCATGCGCGGGATCATGCCGATCACATCAAGGCCGATATATTCCGTCACATCCTCGACACTTCGAATCGATGTATCATTCAATTCCCAAGCAACGGAAATCGCTAAACCAGCCAGCAAACCGATGACAGCGGCTATGAAATAATCCAGCCAGCCATGCTGTGACTCCCGGCCTTTGGTCATCCCTAGATCAGTGACGTACTCTCCGCGCTTGACGGGAGCCGCACCGCGGCGGATGGCATCCTCGAGTTCTGTTTTCTTATCCACAAGCAAATCAAATTGCTTCTGGAATTGCGCACTGGCGCGCTGTAGGCTCTCGAACTGCTTGCGCTTTTCGCTGAGTACGGGCCATTGTTTCATCATATCATCGAGGCGCGTTTCCACTGTAGACGCACGAATCTCTAGCGAAGTAAGGTCTATCTGGCATTGCCGGTATTGCGAATGCAGAAACTGGCGGCGATCCCACACCAATTGGCCATTATCGGCTTCTCCGTCCAGCTTGCGCACCGCCTCGAGAATAGCGCGTTGCGTGTCCTCGATATCAGCTTGCAGGTTTTTCAGATCGTCAAACTCGGGGGTATATGTCACGCTCAGCGTGAACTGCTCTTGAAGCTGCGTGTTCAGTTGATTGAGAAGACCGGTAATGACGGCATCGTTGATTTGCCCCAAGGCCTCGGGGAGTTTTTCATTATTTAACTTCAATTCATTCGCAATCTCTTGCAGCTTATCATTAAGGCCCGAGCGCGACGCTTCGTTCATGCGCAGCTCATCGTAGAGCGCTGACAAATCGGTTTCATACTGTTCGCCCGTCGTGAAACCCATCTCTTTTTTGAACTGCCAGACATCACTCTCGGCTTGGTCCAGGCGCTGGCCTACTTCTTTTAATTGCGTATGGACGAAGTCCAGCGCTTCTTGCTCTTCATTGGAAAGAAAACGCTGATTCCGCTCGATGAAACTGCGCCCGGCATAATCGACAATGCGCCGGGCTTCTTCCCGGCCCGATGCGGCTCCAAGCACGCCGATGACGCCCGTTTCATCCTCGGGCACGACTTCCAACCCAGAAGAGATAGGCTGGATGGCTGCTTCGACGCTTTCTTCTGTAAAAATGCCGCCCATCAGCCCGCCATTCAGAAGATCGTCCTGAACCATGGCATGCACCGCATCGGCGGCCAAATCGCGCGCGCTAATGCGCCCCGCCAGCGCCGTGGGCGTTCCCCGGAACAGCGGCGTGCCCGCCAGGCTGCGGAAGATCTCTTTTTCCCACTCCGCTTGCTGGACCACCAACTGGGTCTGGGCGCGCCATTGCACCTCAGGCGCTGGAGGCTGGAAAAACAGCGCGTAGCCTTGGACAAAACAGAAATAGCCCAGAACCGCCACGGGAACCGAGGCGGCTATTAGCTTCCAATGGCGCGCCACCACATTAACCAGAAACCGCAATTGATTTTCGCGGCCCTGGGAGGCAGCTTTTTCCAGCCCTGTCATATCATTGGCCATCGAAGCACTTACTCCTTGCGAGTCTCGGGTAAAACGGCTCGAGTGGGAACCGGTTTCAGCACACTGCTCGCGCTAGGCGCATTGCTTGCGCTTTGTATATCCAACATTCGATCCCAGGTGACCGTCTCCGGGCTGTCATGCACCGTCGGCGTAACGAAAACCATCAACTCCGTCTGATTTTGCTCTTTTTCGACATGAGAGAACAGATGGCCGATTATCGGAGCCTTGCGCAGTCCAGGCAAACCAGAGTCCACATTGCGCTGCTGGTTGCGGTAAATACCCCCAATAACAAGCGTTTGACTGTCACGCACATTCGCGATGTTTTTTGAACTACGCACGGAATAGGTGGGCACGCCTTCGGCGTTGCCCGTAGGATACGACACCTCGGGTTCGAGTTCGAGGTTCACATAAATGCCTTTATCATCGGTGCGCACATGGGGCGTCACCATCAGCTTGATCCCGAGATCGAGGAAACTGGTGCCGAACGTGTCGCGCCCATCCGACACGCCATATTCGGTGAACGGAAAGCGTTCGGTGCTGCGGATTTGCGCCTTGGTGTGATTCACCGCCAAAATACTCGGATTCGCCAGGATTTCCGCTTCATCATTCGCCACAAGCGCATTCAGCAATATGCCCAGATCGATATCCGAATTCAAAAGCCCAAAGAAAAACTGGCCTGGCTGGCCTACATTTACCGGCAGCACTACGCGCCGGTCAAACAGCCCTTCTTCGACATATGAACGGCCGCCGCCTGTCCCGCCACCGCCCAAATTGACTTGCTCGTTGGCGTTCGCATCGGACGCGGTACCGAGCAAATTTTGCAAGCCGGTGCCTTGCACGCCCGTGGGATAATACCCGCCCCCGGCTTCATCGCCTTGAGCAAACCACTTAACGCCCAGTTCTTTCATGGCGTTTACTTTCACTTCGGCAATCTTGGCCTCGATCCGCACTTGCGTGACAAGGCTCTTCATATTGTCAAGGCGATTGACAACACTCATGATATTGCGCACGGTCTCCGGCGTATCTGTAATAATGAGCGTATACGTATCGGGATCATAACTGATATTGCCGCCCGCGCTGGTCATGCCTTGGAGCGCATTGGCGAGATTTTCCGCATTGGCGTTCTGCAGCGGGATTAATTCGGTCGTCATCTCGGAAGTGCGGAAATTATTGGCGGTTACCGCCGGGGCGTTGCGGGAAAGCATCACTTGCGGCTTCTGGCGCAAAATGCGCAGCAGCGACGTTGCGATGGCATCTTGCGCCTCCGTCTCCGACATGCCCCCGATTTTTACCGGGCCCACATGGGGCAGCACAATGCTTCCGCCCGTATCGATCTGCGTGCTGGTGGACAATTCCGGGTGCCGTGCGATGTCCACAAACACCAAATCTCCGGCATTGAGTGTCGTTTTCGCTACGGGCGCTTCCTCGCGCGGCGCGATGACATTTTCCCTGGCCGTTGAATCTTGAGGCCGGACTGTTTGCTCTTGTGCAAATACCCCAAGCGATAATAGGCAGCCCACAACCACTGCTGCAAAACGCTGCATCGGCCCCATAGGCTTCCAAATTCTCCGTCGTGTCGTGCGGGACATCATTTCCCTCTCCCTGTGCCCATCCCTTCAGGATAAGCCCAGCCGTAGTGTTATGGCGTTTGCGGCTTCACGGGCGCCGCCTCAGCCGGAGGCGCGCTAGGCGCAGTGGATGCGGCATCCGCAGCCACTGCCGACGCAGCTTTACCGCTCTCCATGCTCGTATCCACGGGCGGAGGCGCAGGATTCGCGTTCTCCGGCGCTTGGGCGGGCGCATTCGACGCGCTAACGGGCGCTTCATCCGGCTTTTCGGGCTTGCCTTCAATCTGCTCCAGCTTGCCCTTGATCTCTTGCTGATTCGCCGCAGTGATCGTTGGGCAATCGGCCGCGCGTTTTAGAAATTCGATTGCTTTTTCCTTGTATGTATTTGCCTCGCTTCCTGATTTCGCATTCGAAGCCATGGCCATATACATGCTGCCGAGTTCTTGGTAATCCAAATCCGGTGCCAAGTTTCCATTCGTCGAAGCCGCCTGCAAGAAACTGCTGTGTGCTTCCAGATATTGCCCAATCGCGGCATATGCCCGCCCAAGCACGCGCAAAATAGCTAAATCCGCCCCAGGATCTTCGCTCCGAAGCTTGGGATCGCTTAATTGATCTATAGCTTCCCGATACATTCCAAGCCGATAATCGAGTATGCCCATGAGCGTGCGTACTCGAGGCATATTGGGAGCAGCGGGAAATTCCTGTATATATTTATCGAAGAGAATCTTCGACTCTTCATAATATCGTTGCGGCTGGGCTCCCCCCTCCTTCGGCGAAGCCTGGTACAAAAAGGCGGCGCGGAACAAGGCTTCGGCCTTTAGCGGATGCGTCGAGAAGCGGTCGTAAAAACTCTTGAACCGCTGGGCTGCGCCAATATAATCGCCTTGCGCCTCCACGCGAGCCGCTTCGCGGAACTGCTCTTCGGGAGATGAAAGATGAAGCTTAAGCGCCTCGAATGCCAGGTACAGCGCCGCAAGCATCACACACAACAATGCGAACGCCATCATAATCCGGCGGATTTTACGTGATTGGCGGCCGCCACTGCGACGCCTGTGGTGGGAACTCGAGCCCGGCTTCTTTTCCGGCTCTTCCGAAACGCTGGGACTCCAACTTTCTTCGTCACCGGAATAATCTGGGCGGTATGCCGGATACTCGGCCCGCCGCTGTGCAGCGGTTTCCATCGGCCTTGCCGCAGGGCGCTCCGGAACAGGTTCTCTCGCAACCGGAGGCGCAACCGCTTCCGGCGGCGGTGAAACGGGAGCTTGAGGCTCTGGACGAGGCTTCTCGGCCTCGGGGCGCATGAACGAACGATTCGGCTTCACTTCGTTAGAAGCGACGTTTTTACTCGGTTGGGACGTTTCTTGCATCTCCCGTTTTTTGGAGAGCATGGCGCGCATGTCCTGCGATTTGGGTGGGCGCGACGGTGCGGGGATTATTTCCGCATCAGCGTCACTGGCGTTTCCCAGCACGCCAGGCGCCATCGAAACATCCACATCCGCGACGCCTCTTTCGTAGAAACTGAGGGGATTTGCGGGGTCAATATCCGCTAATTCCGCTTCCATGGCGGTTTCCGGATTGGTGAGGCCCGTCATTTGGATGAAATCGATATCGCCCGAGCGCTGGCTTTTCGGCACGCCGCTCGAGATGCGCTCATCCTCGTCGATATTGGCGGCGAAATGCTCGTCAATCTCGTCCAGTTCCTCTAGCAGGCCATCATCAAGGCCGGGATCTTCTGTTTCGTCCGGCGTCATTGATCTCCCTTTGGCAAATGCTGGTCCATGCCTGCCCGGGCGGCTTTCAACAGCATGCGGCTTGCCCGGGCTCGATTGGATTGAACTGCTACTCCCGCGCCTCGTTCTGGAACTTGTTCAAAGGCGACCGGCGCCGCCACAGGCTGTTGATGCGCCGCGAGAGCTTGAGCCACTCGTTCCTGCTTCTCCTGGTCTGGCAAGGTGGTCTTCTGTATCGTGTGCAAAATCACTGTTTGCCCAATGAGGCGCGTACGCAACTGGGCGGCCAGAATCAGGGCATTCCGGCACATCGTGACCACTACGCGCGGGCTGCCATCGCTATATGCATATATGGCGTGAATAGCCCCTTCATCAAAACGCGGCGCCCGGTCGCCGCCGCCAGCCATGCGCAACCGGAACTCAATAAGCTCCGCCACATCCGCCGGGCTCAATGCGTCAAGTGTGTAAGTTAAGCTAACCCGCTGGTAGAAATTGGGGGCGGCGCGCAGGATGTTCATCCATTCGAGCTGCGCAAAAAATACCAAATTGAGAAGCTTATGCTGGGGCGTCTCGAGATTCTGGGCTAAGCGCAGCAATTCAAGCTGCCCGCGTTTATTCAAGTTCTGGGCGTCATCAATGATTAAGGTGGTGATGCGGTCCCGGCGGCTTAACAGATACCGGTTTAAAGATTCCATGAACTCCACGAACGAGCGCTCTTTCGGGTGTAACTGGAATTTATTCACGATGCTCTCAAGAAGCGAGAAACTGGTCCAGGAAGGAATAGGCGAGCCGATGACCGCCGTGTTGTATTTTTCCGGCTGGGCGCTCATACCCGTGAGGAGCTTGCGCAATAAGGTGGTTTTTCCCGTGCCGTAATTGCCCAACACCACGGTGATGCCATGGCGCTCATCAATGGAGTGCCATAAACGGAACAGGCATTCCTTATGCTGGCGCGCGGCAAAAAAGTACGCCGGATCCGCGGTCGCGGCGAAAGGCTGTTCCTGCAAGCCGAAATAACGCAGCACTAGGTCGGTGGATTCATTCGCGCTGGCCTGCGTATGGCGCTCTTCCCACGGTATCGGCTGTGTGGCTCCCACGAGGGCCTCCTTTGCAAAATAGGTCCATCCATGTATTGCGTCCGCCTCGTAAGGGGAACGCCTCATGCTGCCAATCCACTCTTCAATGCCCTGAATATCCCGCAACAAGCGGCCATCCATCGAGATGGAGTCTCAAGCACAAGCCTCCCCCAAAATGGCTGATGCATGCGGCGTACTCTATATCAGAGTACCGATATTAATTAAACTCTTGCTAATCGTAGAACTATTCTAAACTACCGCTTGTGGGCTGTCAAGATAAAATTACAATTTGTGGGGGTAGGAGGATATTGTTGACACAAAATATGGTATTACAACTCTTCCTCATTTCCAAAATGCCGTGCTGTTGCGCATCTGCTTGTGGTGTGTTACGATTGCGGGGAATCGGGAACGGTGAAATGTGCGGATCCTTTTAAAATCCCGAATTCAACCGGCGGCATTGTCCGTCCCAATAGCGGGATGCGTATGAGAGCAGAACGCCTTGTCATTCTCTCCGGCGGCCAGCAAGGCCAAATCGTAGAGCTGGCGGGTGCGGCCACGATTGGCCGCAGCCGCGAGAATAGTGTGCAGCTTAACGATATCCAGGTGTCGCGCCGCCACGCCATGATCCGCCAAACGCCCTCGGGCACCTTTTTGCGCGACCTCGGCAGCGGAAACGGCACCTTCGTAGGCGGAAGGCAAGTAGTCGAAAGCCGCCTGGCGGATGGAGATGTCATCGCCATTGGCGATACGCGTATTCGGTTTGAACTCATCCATCCGGCGCATATCGAATCCACACCGCCTGTGTCAGGCGCTGTTTTCGAGACGGAAGAAGGCCATGCCATACGTGCGGCGGCCGCCTCGAGCGTATACAAAACCTTCTTCGACACGAGCCAGCGAAACAATGTGACGGCAGCGCAATTGAGGGACGCCCAGCGGCGGCTGGCCGCTGTGTACGAATCAGCCCAGATTATATCGAGCGAGCGGGATTTGAAGCAATTGCTCGAGCGGGTGCTCGATCAGGTTTTCCGGCTGGTCCCCGCCCATAATGGCGCGATTCTATTGAAAGAACCCGGAAGCGGCCGCCTCGAAAAAGTGTGTATCCGGGCCGAACCCACTGACCATGAAATGAAGGTGAGTTCATCCATTGTGCAGCGCGTAGTCGAGCGGGGCGAAGCGGTCATCACGGACGACGCCGCCACGGACGCACGCTTTGGCAAAGGCGGGAGCATTATTGTTCAAAATATCACCTCGGCCATGTGCGCGCCGTTCGAGCATCAGGGCGAGATTCTGGGTGCGCTGTATGTGGATGCGCGCGGCCTCGCCCGGGCATTCACGGAAAGCGACCTCGAATTACTGGTGGCGTTGTCTCTGGCGTCGGCCACGGCCATACGAAACGCCCAATACCTCGCCCGCGTCGAAAAAAGCTATCAAGACACCCTGATCGTGCTCGCGAACGCCGTCGAGATGCGGGATCATTACACCGTGGGCCATGCCTGGCGGGTGGCGCAATTCGCCATGGCTATCGCCCGCGAGATGGGATGGGATGAGGCCAAGATCGCGGAATGCCGCATGGGCGGTGTGCTGCATGATGTGGGCAAAATCGCTATCGACGGCTCGATCCTGTGCAAACCCGATGGCTTGGACCAGGAAGAATACGCCATGATGCAGGTTCATCCGGAACGGGGTGCGCGCCTTATGAGGGATGTGGATTTCCTAGTTCCCCTCATTCCATACGCCTTATACCATCATGAACGATGGGATGGGCAAGGATATCCATACGGGCTTGCCGGGGAAGAGATCCCGATGGAAGGCCGGATCATCGCCGTGGCGGACACATATGACGCCATGACGAGCAACCGGCCTTACCGCAAGGGCCTCGATCCGGAGGAGGCCATCGCCCGGATTCGGAACATGAGCGGCGCGCAATTTGACCCGGGATGCATCGCGGCCCTGGAAGCATGCCTGCGCGGCGGCTCCATCGACAATATCCGGCAGAACTACTTCGAGCAAAACGGCCACAGCATCGCCTGCCCGTTTTGCAGCACCTATATCCTCATTCCCGAACCGGCTCAACCGGATGCCGAGATCGCCTGCATGGTTTGCCACCGCCGCGTGCGCCTGCGATGCCGCAATGGCGCGTATTACGGCGAGCTTATCGCCGAGACCGAGCCCTATCGCCACCTGCCCACCCGTCCGCCGCGCCATGCATAGCGCGCCGTCCCTTATTCGGGATAAATGGCCTCTTCATGCCAGACTCTCCACATGAGTTCATAGCGTTCGAGGGCCAAGCCCGTATAGGCGCAGTTGCTGGTCGAAAAGATGTAGCCGCCGCCGGGCATGCCGTGGCGGATACAGTAGCGCGCGGAGCCGATCACCTCTTCTTCCGTACCTGATTGGAGCTGCCCGCAATTCACATTGCCGATTAGGCAAACCTGGCCGCCATAGCGCCGCTTCACTTCGGCGATATCCACGCCTCCTTGCGGATCAAGCGAATGGAGCGCATGGGGGTTGGCCGCAACGAGTTGCTCGATGATGGGCATGATATTGCCGTCGGTGTGCTTGATGACGTAAAACCCGAGTTCGCGTTCACCCGCGATGAGCTGCGTCAAATACGGCGCGATGATCTCCGCGAACATGTCCGGGCTCAGAAAAGGATTATCGTTGAAGCAATAATCGGAACAAAGCGCCCAGCCGTCCAGGCCGCCATGGCGCGCATAACGCTCCGCGGCGGCGAGCATGGCGTCCACATTTCGCTGGGCCTGTTCTTTGGCTTCGTCCATATGCTCGTAGAACCACGTGACTTGCGCCATCATATCGTCACCCGTGGGCACCGAGTAGGTGGCGTCGCCATGCATCATGAGGAAATAGGTATCGCCCGTTTTGTCGCGGATAGCCTCAATGAGGCGCATCGCCTCGTCTTCCCTGTTGGGATTCGGGTGGATAAAGATAGCGCTATGCTCGTACCGTTTGGCGGTGGCGATGTAAATGTCCGCCATATCCTCGCGCTGGAGCCTGCGTTCGTTTTCCGACATCTGGTCCCATTGGTAGTAATTCCGGTGGCATGGATGCACCTTGCCGAAGGCCTCCATCGTGAGGAAAAACACCAATTCAAAATGAGGCGCACGCCCGGTGATAGAGCGGCGTTCGAGCGCGGCGATAAAACGTTCCCGTGGCGTCATGCTCACTCCCCCCCCCTCCGCCGTATAAGCCTATCGAACATCGTGCCGATGGCTCAAAAAAAAAGGCAAGGAGCCAGCGCCCCTTGCCTAACGGATCAAGAAATCAATTCTCTTCGACCAGCATCACCTGTAAAGCGGGCGCGCCGCTTTTGAGGCCGATCACATAGGCGGTATAGACGCGCCCCGAGGCAAGGAAGACATCTGGAACCGCGAGATACAGCGAAGCGCTCGTTTCGTTGCGCACTTGCAAGGTATAGGTTCCAGCAGCCAATTCAACAACGTCCGTCACATCTTCAAACGCCACATCATTGAAAAGCATGCCGCCGTTCATTTGCGTGACATCCACTTTAGGCATGTCGGGGCTGGCATGAACCACGCGCAGCAGCGCCTTGCCCGCCGCAGGCGTCGAGGAAACGCCTCCCAGCACAAGCGGAAACATATCCGCTTTTTTACCCATGGACACCATCGTGACTTGGTCGCCATCGGTCAGCGCGACGGCAGTCGAAAAATAGGCCCCCGCAAGATAGGGGTCCTCGTAGCAATCGCTTCCTTGGGGCAGGAAATTCACTTCGTAGAATCCGCTCTGAAGATCGGTATACGACGTGACCGAGCCAAAGGCCAAATCCTGAAATACACACACCCGGTTCACCGCCACGTCCGTGGAAACGGCGTCAGGGCTGGCCTGGATCACCCGCAGCGAAGCGGTTCCGCTGTTCACCGGCGGGCAACCCGCCAACACAACAACCAGGCACCCAGCGAATACACACGCCAAAACACTTCTCATCATATCCAAGCTCCTTTAATTCCCATGCGGGCTTTCTGAAGCGATTCTATCAAAAGAATGGAAGAAGGTAAACAGTCGGGTTTTGGGTCCCGGTTTGGGGTTCCCGGTCTATTCAATATAAGAGATGGTGATGGGGCCATCGGGCAGCACCGCGACTGGCGCGCCTTTTCCCACTTCCTCGATTCGCGCCCGCACGGCTTGCGCCAAGTCCGCCACGGGATTTAACTTGCATGCCACCACATCCTCCGTGGGAAGCATCGAATATATATCCACCGCGCAACGCTTGCGCACTTGAACAAGAACTTGCACCTGCCACTGATCCAATTCCGGCGTAGCGCGGGACCGCAGATAGGCATCCACCTCTTCGATGGTGTCGTGCGCGGCCAGGATCTGTCTGAAACGGCCATGCGCGGGAATGCCATCCCGGCAGGCGCTGGCCATGACAATCGAGCCTCCCTCTTGTGCGATGCGCGCCGCCGCCGATAGGCCTTTCACGGATTGATACAAGTTTTGATCGAGTGGATGCCCACTATTGGAGGTGACGACGATGGGGAAAGACCGCTCGACAGGGGCCATGGCCTGCTCGCGCACATAGGCGCATCCCAGGCGATGGGCTTCGAGATAATGGCCCGCGAATACGCGTGTAACGGCCTTATCAGAGTTCAACGTCACATTCACCAAAAACTCAGGCGGGCAAAGCGCCACGATTTCCCGGATGGTTCGGTGGAGTGGATTCTCTTCAAGCACGCCCCAAACGCTATCGGGATGGGCTATCAACTCATACCGATGCAAATGCAGAATGGTTTCGAGCGACGCCACGCCCGGCGCTACTGCCTTCGGCCCGCCCGAAAAACCGGCGAAAAAATGGGGCTCGATGAAGCCTAGTGCGATGCGCTTATCCGCCTCGACGTAATCGCGCCCAAGGCGCACCTCGACGCCATCGGCCGTACGCCCCACCGTGATGTTGCGCGCGGGATCGTAGGCGTCGTGATTCACGATGCGCACCGTTTTCGCCACATCCGGCCCGAAAATGGCGTCGATTTCCTCCGGCGTATTGGGGCGGTGCGTGCCCGTTCCCAAGACCACCGTCACTTGTTCGGTGGGAACCGGTAATTCCTCCAAAAGCCATGGTATCAGCAGCCGATTCGGCACGGGGCGAGTGCCATCGGCAGTCGAGATCACCACTCGGTCGTGCGGGCGGATAACATCCCGTAGAGGCGGTGAACCCACCGGGTGGCGGCAGGCCGCGATAAATGCCGCATGGGGCTCCTCGTGCGGCGCTTCCATCCGAGGGCTTACCACCCGCCAATCCGCTAAAGCGGGATCCAGCTCCAGAGGCACACGCCCCTCGCCATACGCGATATATGCAATCGGATGCGTCACACCCAGCTCCCCGCCGCGCCAGGCACGGCTCCATACTCCGCGCTGGCCTTCAGCATGGCCATATAATTCTCCACGGGCACGTAATCCGGAACCGAATTGCTGGAGCCCACACAATAGGCTCCATCATACCCTATATGCTCGATACGGTCCCGCACGAGCGCCTGTATCTCGTCCGGCGTGCCCGACGCCAGTGTATGCACGCGAATATTGCCCATCAAGCAGATCCGCTTGCCCACATATTCGCGGACAGCATAGATGTCCATGCTCTCCGGTTCAATAGGGTGCAAAGCGTTGAAACCAGTGTCTAGTATCGTGTCGAGAAAAGACCACAGATCGCCGTCGGAATGGTAAATGAACGGCTTATCCAGGGCGCGGCAGACTTCGGCCATCTGGCGGTAGTAAGAGAACACGTGTTCGCGGAGCCAGTCTGGCGGAGCCATGAGCCCCGTGTGATAGGCGATATCATCAGGAACCCATACCGCGCCGACGGAATCCATATGCGCCACGCGTTCGAAAACGGCCAACTGCGTATCCCCCACTCGCTTCACCAACGTTTTAAGGAAATCAGGGCGCATGCACATATCCAAACAGAATTGTTCATAGCCCAGGAGTTCCCAGGTGGCCGTGAAGATTTTCCCCAAGATAGCAATGAATTTCATGCCTTCAGGTAAAGGCGTGTCTAGGAAAGGACTGTAATCGAGCGTGGCCGGATTGGGCCAGGGAAATTGTTCGAGGTCCGCTTCGGAATAGATGCGCCCTTCATGTTCAGCGGCCCATACGCGCCCGTCTTCACCCGCATAATGCCGATCCACAGCCGCATCCACAAGCTCCTTATTCACGGTGCCCGCCGGATCGACCATGCCGATACTCACCCAAGCATAGTCGTAACCGGCATAACGGCGGAATTCGAGATCATCGGCAACGCTCACCACCGGCTTGCCCATGATTTGTGCTTTAATCGCGCCATCAATCACCAATTCCACATTGGGCACGCGCCAGCCACGCCCGCCCATCAACACATGCTTGAGGTTCTCGAAATCCGGTTTAGCCCCTGTTATCTGATGCATGTTTTGCCCCTCTTCTTTCATCGCCTGAATGCAATATCAATGACGCCCCAACAGCGCTTACCAGAGCGGCGGCAAGCCGCCACCCTGGCAAGTTACTCCATCCCAAAGATTTACGGTATAACCATTACGGGCGCTCTGTCAATCCCATCGCTTGATCAAAGTGCGCCAGCACGCTTTCGCCGCCAAACTCTTGGTCGAACAAATAAGCAGCTTCCCGGACTATGCATGCGGCAGCGGTGACATAAAGTATCTCCGTGTCCCGCTTCATTCGCATGTGTACTGTCTCATCTTTTGTAATGGGCAGCATGCTTGCCCGGTAGGCTTCGACATTTTCAGCGGCCTGTTTCAAAAGCGTCCGCGCCTGCTCCACCAACCGGGACTTCTCCATGGAGTCATTATCGTTTCGCGCCGCGCTGGCGTAGACCATCGCCAAATGGTATTCCCGGAAAAGATGGACCAGCGCCTTCGTTCCCCGCGCCAGGCGGTCCAGGCGCTGCAGATCCTTATTGTCTGGATTGTGTTTCAGCGCTTTGGCCATCAGGGCCGCCGCCCGATCGCCGATGGCGGTCTCCTCGGATAGCTCAAACCGCTTGACCCAAGGAGCCATCGTATCCCGCGCCAGCGTCTTGAAAGCGTCGGGGCGGGGCGCTTGCGGGAACATGAAGCCTAGGGTGGCGATGCTCTCGAAGGTCGTTTGCCCGCTGAGGTCTTTCTCAAAACCGGCATTCGCCAGCGAATCCATATTCACCGCCCAAGGCTGGCCGCACGCCCCCCAGCGATACATATCGAAACTCTCGTTGACATTAGGCTTGGTGTCTAGGTAGAACGCACTGGTGATCTTGTCCGTGTCCACCAGGGCTTTGTATGCATAATCGCCAGCTTCTTTTCCGAATTTGGCCTGGCACCAATTCTTCATATACTTCTGCGGATCCAAATTCCGATCCCAAAACGCCACATTCATCCCCGCGACCGGACTGTCGGCGCCTATCGTGCCGCTTCCAGGAGCCGTGAATTTTTTGTAGCGTTCGAGGTACAACGGCAAGGGCCAGCTCAAATGGCTCATGACCGGTGAAATCGGAATGGCGATGCCCGGCCACCCGGCTTCGTACCAATTCAGCAAGTAATACAGCGGCACGCCTTGGCCCAGCATCGTGGAATCCGGTGAAAACCAGGTCTGCACATCAAATCCCGGCGGAGAAGTAGCCATGAGCATGATGAATTCGATATCGCCCCCCACCCGGTTGTACAGTGTTTTCAGTCCGATATTCGGGTCGCTTCCCAATTGAGGATCGTACATGCTTATTTTGTTGCATATGCCACTGCCGAAAAGAATGAACTTCATTTTGGGATTCACCGCACGGGCCGTGGAGATCGTGAGGTTGATGTAATCGATGAGCCTTTCGTAATACGGCGTTTTTTTGCATTGCTCGCAATCGCACAGCACTTCACCGCCTTCGTCGGACATCTGGAGGATCAACAGTTCCGTCTCCGGAAAAGTCTCGACAAATTCCCGAGCCATGCTGGCCACGAAACGGCGCGTTTCGGGATGGGAAGGACACAGGCTGTACGGATACTTGTCGGCGGGCTGCGCCAGAATGCCTGGGTATTCCTCGGAGAGCACTTTGCGTGCCGCTTCGAGCCCGCACGGCGTCCATTGGAGAGACAGAGGATTCAGTGTGAACGCAGGCATGCTCCCACGCTTGGCCGCGTTCACGAAAACATCATGCAAACGGCTTGCTTGCTCACTAATATATGTGTGATTCGCTTCACCCCCAAGCTCCGGATACTCTTTGTACGGCAGCACATGCGGCCACCAAGCGCTGTATTCGCTCGATATATTGTCACGCCAGCGTCCATTGGACTCGTATAACGCTGGTATTCCGTTAAAGATGGACCATCCCCGGTAACGCATGCTCGGAACGAACACGTCATCAATACGCGGAACGCCCCGCTTCGTGGTCCGTTCATCCAATTCATATGCGCCATACATGACGCCCCTGCTCATGGGCGACGTAATCAAAAGAACATCCTGCTTCCCTTGTTTCACCGGCTTGATATGGAAACCATCCCCATTGAGCGCTTCATCCGTGACATCCAGGTTCGCTTCCTTCGCGAGCATTTCCGCCAATTTGAAGTCCTGCGGTGTTCCAAGAACGATGAAGCGATTCCCCTCCAATTCTATAGGCAATTCGGCTTGATTGGCGTCCATCTCGATGAACGGGGCCTCGCCCAACTGATACTTCACGATAGTGGCTCTCAACGCATCCGCGCCCAAACGAATCGGCGAAGGCGTATTCTTGGGGATGATTATCCCGTCAATTTCTTTGCTCCAAATGGGCTGGGCGAGCAGCTCTTCCTCCGTGAACCGGAGTACAAACGGCATTTCCGGGGCATCAAGCGGCAAACCCTTCACACAGGGCATCGGTTCGGAGTAATCAAATCCGGCTGCTTGCCAGGAAAGAAAGACGGCGGCGACAGCAAATAGTATAGTGGGATATGAGTTACGTGTAAACCTGAAACCGAATCTTTTTGGTTTGCATCTATTCTCTTCGTTTTTTTCCTTTGTAGCGTTTTTTGTGTTCATACGCACCTCCTCAATGGGTAAATTGAACATAAAACCACCCACCAGCATATAAAACAAGCGAACACACCGCTAGGAGCAAAAACAGGATAGTTTGTATGATTCACCGATATGCACCAAAACAGGCCCATCTGAATTTTTGGGGAGTTATATGAAAGCAAAGGCGGAAAGAAATCCGAGGATTTCTTTCCGCCTTTTATTGTCGACAAATGGTTTTAGGGATTGCTCCCGTTATTTATTTGTTGCAGCCGCAGCAGCAGCCGTAGACCTTTTTCATGTCGGCGAGGCTCATGGGCGCGTACTCGCCCGCGTGGCCTGCTTGGCCAAAAGCCTTCATGCGGGCGACATACACTTCATAGGCCGCTTCACGGGCCGGCTTGAGATAATCGCGGGGGTCGAATTTGTTGGGGGTTTCCACGAACACCTTGCGGATAGCGCCCGTCATGGCAAGGCGGCTATCGGTGTCCACATTGACTTTGCGGACGCCATGCTTGATGCCGTCTTGGATCTGCTCGATGGGAATACCGAAGGTGTCGGGCATCTTGCCGCCGTACTGGTTGATGATGTCCACGAGCTCTTTCGGCACCGAACTCGAACCATGCATGACCATGTGGCAATTCGGCATGCGCTTGTGGATTTCATGGATGCGCTCCATGGCCAGCGCCGGAGGCAGCATTTCGCCCGTTTTCGGGTCTTTACGGCCAGATTTGTACGCGCCGTGGCTGGTGCCGATGGCGACGGCCAGCGCATCAAGGCCCGTCTTCGCGACAAAGTCTTCGGCTTGCGCCGGGTCAGTCAGGTGGTCATTCACTTCATCCACGCTGAGGCCCGCGCCGTGGCCGTCTTCGATGCCGCCCAAACAGCCGAGTTCGCCCTCGACCGTCACGCCCAGCGGATGGGCCAGCTCGACGACTTGGCGCGTGATGGCCACATTCTGCTCGTAGGTATTCGGCGTCTTGCCGTCTTCGGAGAGCGAACCGTCCATCATGACAGACGTAAAGCCGAGTTCGATGGCTTCCTTGCACGTCGCGAGGCTATTGCCGTGGTCGAGGTGCATGGCGACGGGAATGTTCGGAAACTCTTCAGCAGCGGCTTCCATGAGTTTTTTGAGGTAAATCATTTTGCTGTACTTGAGGGCGCCGCGGCTGGCCTGGATGATGACCGGGCTGTTGGTGTCGTTGGCGGCCTGCATGATAGCCTGGATTTGCTCCATGTTGTTGACGTTGAACGCGCCAACGCCGTAACCGCCTTTTGCGGCCTCATCGAGAATCTGTCGCATAGGTACAAGTGGCATAATTTTAATCTCCTAGGTCGTTGCGGCGTGCGACGCCGTGAAACGGTTTCCCCGAGCTGGCACCACGATCCTCCGGGGCGAGGACCGTTGTTGCTATTATTCCTATCGAAGCGCACCGCACGGTTCGTAACGCAAGGCGGCAGGGCGCCGAGTGGAAAACCAGGGAAGTATAGCATTGCACTTTCCCGCCACGCAAACAGTAGACGCATTGGCTAAGCAGGCCTGGGGCGTGTTATGATGCACACGCCATCAAGTATACTCGGTATAATCAAGGGTGTTGGAGAAAGAACAGGAGGTGCAGCATGAAACGGCTTTTCTGGGCGAGTGCGATAATTATGGGGTTGGCGGTTGTGGGCTGTGGGCCTGCAAAGGCGCCTGAAACGGCCAATCAAGTGGATCGGACGGATCAGACGGATCGGACGGATCAAGCGGCCGCGCCGCAGAAAGCGCAAGGCTTGCGCATCGCCGTGGTTCCCAAGGGTTTTGTCCACGAGTTTTGGCTTACCGTTAAGGCAGGCGCGGAAGCGGCTGCGCAAGAACATGGCGCTTCCATCCTTTGGAACGGCCCTAATGCCGAGACCGATGTGGCGGAACAGATCAGCATCATTGAAGACATGCTTAACCAGAAAGTAGACGCCCTTGTCATGGCCGCCTGCAATGAAGTGGCTCTTGTCGATGTAGTGGCGAAAGCACATGCGGCGGGAATCCCCGTCGTGACCATCGATTCGGGTGTAAAGTCTGATCTTCCCATCTCGTATGTCGCCACGGACAATGTGGCGGGAGCGCGCAAAGCAGCGGAAGTGCTGGCCAAACTCGTCGGAGAAGCAGGCCCCGTGGGGCTTATCCCCTTCGTTCAAGGCGCCGCCACCTCCGAAATGCGTGAACAGGGCTTCAAAGATGGCTTATCCGCTTATCCGAATGTCCAGCTCGTAGCCACGCTCTACAGCCAGAGCGATGTGGCGAAGGGCATGGCCGCCGCCGAAGATATGATGACGGCGCATCCTGATTTGAAAGGCATTTTCGCCGCGAATGAAAGCGGGGCCATGGGGGCCGTACAGGCTATCGAGGCCGCAGGCAAAGCGGGACAAATCAAAGTAGTGGCGTTTGACTCGGCGGACCGGGAAGTCGAGGCCTTGCAGTCAGGTTCGATTGACGCGCTGATAGTACAGAATCCCTTCCAGATGGGCTTCCAAGGAGTCAAGGCGGCCATCGATTCGATTCAGGGCAAGCCCGTGGAAAAACGAATCGATACCGGCGTCACGGTAGTCACGCGGGAAAACATGAATGAGCCGGAAATACAAAAGCTCTTGCATCCCTTAAAAAAATAATGCCGCTACCCATATTTTCTGTATAATCACCCGCATCTTGGGCGTTCCGCTCGTGGCATGGCCGTCCCGGCCATGCACATGGGCGGGACGCCCATGCTACGACATTCAATATTGAACCGCTCGAATGATGGTGAAACGGTATCGCACGCACATGAAAGTATGTTTTGTCGCCAGCCAGCTTTTTATTCATGGCAAATACGGCGGATTTGGCAGCCTCACGCGGACTTTGGGCAAGGCGCTTGTACAGCGGGGCGTCCAGGTGTATGCCGTTACGCCCCGGCGGCCCGGCCAGCCGGAACATGAAATCGTGGACGGCATGGAAGTGCTGTCCCATTCGCCCCGCCGGTGGAGCAGCGCGATAGCGTGTTTCCGGGCGGCGGATTGCGACATCTATCATTCCGAAGAACCAACCATGGGCACCTATTACGCCCAGCGGGCCATGCCAGGCCGCATTCATTTGGTGACGGCTCAAGACCCGCGCGATGCATGGGACTGGTGGACGGAATTCCGCTATTTGAGCATGAGACGCCGCCTCACATTTCCAGTCTGGATGGCGTATGAGAACAATCCCCTCGTGCGCCGGGCCGTCCGTTCGAGTACGCGCTGTTACGTGCAAGCCCATTTTATATGCGACAAAGTGCGCCACATGTATGGCCTGGACTACGAGCCGGAGTTTCTGCCCAATCCGGTAAAAATCCCCGAGCGCCCATTCGAGAAATCGCCTGCGCCGCTGGTGGTATTCCTCGCCCGATGGGATCGCCGGAAACGGGTCGAGCGGTTCCTCGAACTGGCCCCCCAATTTCCAGGAGTCCGTTTCGTGGCCGTGGGCAAGGCGCATGAGGAGGCGTATGACCGCAATCTGCGCACACGTTTCGGCGGCATTCCGAATCTGGAGATGCCTGGATTTGTCGATCAGTTTGCAGGCGGCTCTTTATCGGATTACCTGGGCCCTGCCTGGGTGATGTGCAATCCCGCCGCCCGCGAATGCCTGCCGGTGGCCTATCTGGAAGCGGCCGCACATCAATGCGCCATTCTCAGCTATACCGATCCCGACGGCTTCGCCTCGCAAATGGGGTATCATGCCTCGGATGGGGATTTTGCAAAAGGGCTGGCTTGGCTCCTCGAAAAGGAGAATTGGCGCAGGCAGGGCATGAAGGGCTATGAATATGTCAATACCCACCATGCCCTGGACCATGCCGTCGAGCAGCATTTGGCGGTCTACAAGCGCCATCTCCAGCAGCATCCCCATTAAGTAAAAAAGATTATTCTTGTAGGCCCGCCACGATTCCATCCGCATTCGCCGTGGGAAGGGCGTTATGGACTTTCAAGGTGCCATCGTCTTCCACGAACACATACCAGAGCGCGCCATTGGGGCTTGCAAGGGCGAGGCATCCCGGCGCCGCGCCGCCACTGCCGTCCCATGCCGATAAAACTCCGCGCACCGCGCCATCCATTCCGGCGTACACGCCGCCGCCATGGGCTTCCAGATTGCCTTCGGCGGCCAAATTCGACGCGGCATAACCAGTATCCGGCGCGAATTCACGCGGAGCCAAATAGAGCGCCTCGATTTCTTTAGCGGGCAACGCACGGCCCCACACCATGCATTCATCAATTGCTCCCATCCAGCGCACGATGGAGCCGGAAGAGGACAAAGAAGCGATGCAGAAATCGGTGGCGCTGGAAGACAACGCACCCCATCCGGCAATGGAATAAGATACTTCCTGCACGCCATCCACATACAGAAAAGCGGTTCCAGCAGCCCGATCAATAACACCTGCAATCAAATGCCATTTGCCATCGCTTACTGTTTGGCCGGACGCGTTGTTTATGGTGGCGGTGTTCACGCCGTCACCGATATACATGCGGGCGCGCCCATTGGTATTGGAAAATCCAAACCGGTTGTTCGCGTTGAAAAAGCCAGCGATATTCTTGCCTTCATATGTTGTTTTGATCCACACGGCAAGCGTGGAGCTTTGGGAAGCCCCGCCCATGGCGGTGGTTAGCGCATTGCCCGCCGAATAGAATCCATTCCCATCGAATTCCGCACATGCGCCAAATTTGCCCACTCCTTGCAGCGTTCCCGTTCCACTCAAGACCGCCTTTCTGCCATTGCCAGACCAATCCGCCAATATGGAAACACTTCGCATGCGCCATAACGCAAGCAGCCCTTCGCCCGAGCCACCCGCATCATTCGCCGCGCGGGCAAGCTGTGCAAGGCCTTGCGTGGAAACGGATTTCTCGGACAGCACATCCGTGGCGCTCCAATAGGGAATTTTGCCCGCTGCGCCGCCTTCCGCCAGCGCACCTAGAGTGGCGTCGGCAGGCTGGTAGACTCCCACATGGTAGTGATTGCCCGCGGCCACGGTTCCCGCTGATACGCCTACATCCGACATACGCACCAATGGGCTGCCATCCGCTGGCGAAACGGGCAAAGCCGGTGCCCATCGCGGCTCATCTGCATCGCCCGTGAACAAATAACCGCCCGCACCGCCATCGCCCGGAACAGCCCGAATCGCGCCCGGCTGGGATGCGCTTCCCCGATTTGCGGTAACGAGCCCTTGTGCAGCACCTTCCTTGCCCGCCGCCAGTCCCGCATCGGCCTCTATGCGCCCATTCGCGCGCAAGGCCCCGGCCTTATCCCAATCCGCCCCGCCGTCCGCCGCATCGCCATACCCGCCGCCTATCCGCAATTCCTCCAAATATCGCGGCGCGGCTCCCATGGCCAGCAGTAACACACTGCAACACGCCAACACTAAGAAAGATTTCATCCGTATACCCCCGTTTCTTTTTCAAGCAAACTGGCCCGCTTCATTAGTAGCCTCTATTGATCAGGACGTTTTGTTGCCATGCGGGGGAGCCAAACCAGCCCATCCAGATTCGCAATCCGATGATGCCTGCCGCTGGACAAGAAGCCGGAACAGTGGCATGAAGCGAGATGCCATGCAACGGGAAATAAAAACGGTATTGGGATAATATATTCGCACTGGTATATTACGGCTTCTGCGAAATGTTTCATGGCCCAGAATTTCATGGCCCAACACTTTTTTTAAATGCGGCTATGCCGCTCTAAGTTTGGTTGTGTTCCTTTATGGTTCTAAAAATCAACCTAGTAGGCGCATATCGCATTTTTTGTCATATTGAATTCCGGCAGGTGATTGTATTTCCTATTGTGCGATAATATAATGAAACCGAATCGAGCTGCACGGGCCTATAGAAGGCAGCCGCTAAGAGGCAAGACTCGATCCGCAGGCTCATCTGGCGAATAGTGGGGTTCGGGGAGCAATTCAATAAGTATCTTCCATATGAAAAGTGTGCCTATTAGGAGTAAATTAGCAATATTATTTTGGAGGAAACGCTAATGAGATTCGTGCTCTGCTTTATGTTGCTGGCAGGATTTGTATGCTGCAGCGGATGTGGGAAACCGGCGCGTGAACCTTCCGCGAATGCGCCAGAGACAGGAAAAGCCGCAACCGCTCCATCGCCAGGCCAGCCTATCCGCATCGCGTTTGTGCCGAATGGGAACTCGAATTTCTGGAAAATCGCCGAAGCTGGAACAAAAAAGGCCGCTCTCGAATATGGCTGCGAGGTCATCTTCCGCATGCCGTCGAAAAGCACGGCGGCTGAACAGCAATCCATCATCGATGACTTGCTTGTAACGGGCGTATCGGGCATAGCCATCAGCCCGAAAGACCCGACAAACCAGCTTGCGTTCCTTAATAAAGTGGCGTCGAAGGCCAATCTCATCACGCAAGATTCAGACGCTCCTGAAAGCAACCGCTTATGTTATATCGGAACGAACAATTATGACGCGGGCAAAGCCGCGGGCGAACTCATCAAAACCACGCTGCCTTCAGGCGGTAAAATCATGCTTTTTGTGGGCACCATGGACGCCCAAAACGCGCAGGATCGCAAAAAAGGAATTGAAGACGCGATAGCAGGCGCGAATATCGAAATCCTCGGCGTACGGACAGACGAGGTGGATACGGCGAAAGCCATCTCCAATGTCCAGGACACACTGGTTGCGTATCCGGATATAAGCTGCCTGGTAGGGCTGTATTCTTATAATGGCCCTGCCATCCTCAACGCCGTGCAAGGTTCCGGTAAATTGGGCCAAGTCAAGATCATCTGTTTCGATGAAGACGAAGAGACCCTGCAAGGCGTGCAAGACGGCTATATTACGGGCACGGTGGTCCAGCAGCCTTTCGAGTTCGGCTACACATCAGTGAAAGTGCTTGTCGAGCTTGCGAAGGGCAATAACTCAAGCATTCCGCCCAGCAAGCAGCTATACATCAACACGGTCAATATCACGAAAGACAATGTCGAGGCCTTCTGGAAGAACTTAAAAGAATTGACCGGCCGGGGTTAAAGGGAGAACGTGTAGTTATGCGGAAAGCACTGAGCCTGATAGGCCTGCTGGCAATTCTTGTTGCCGTGGTATGCCTATGGGAATACACTCAAAAAGGCCGCGTGGATTTTATTTGCGCCGCTAATATGCGCAATGTATTAACGTGGGTAGGCCTATTTGGCATTTTGAGCCTGGGGCAAGCATTCGTTATTATCACGGGAGGCATTGATCTATCCGTGGGAAGCATCGTGGGGCTTGTGGGCATTTCGGCGGCATTGCTGCTGGATAAAGGGAATGGCTATTCGCCCTTCCTGGTGATCCCCGGCATGCTAGCCTTAGGTGCGCTCATTGGAACGTGGCACGGCGTCCTGATTACAAAGGCGCGCATGCAGCCGTTCGTGGTGACGTTGTGCGGCCTTTTCTTTTACCGTGGCATCGCCCGTTATACCGCCAAAGATTGGACGCAAGGATTTGGCTCGGCATATCCCGATTTGACATGGCTGGGAAATGGCTTCATCCCGAATGAAAACGCCTTTTTACCAACGCCTTTTCTCATCTTCCTCATTCTTGCGTTCATCGTGGGCATGTATTTGCATTTCACGGCGCAAGGCCGCCATTTGTTCGCTTTGGGGGCCAATGAGGAAGCGGCCCGCTTTAGGGCCTGTCGATGTAGTGCGCCGGGGTAGAATTTATATAGACATATAACTCGATTTCTAGTAGAATAGAATTTATTATTGGTGTCACCAGGGAAACCCACATGAACGCACGAGACATTCTATTCGCCACTCCGAAGGCGCAGCGGCATCAAATGGTGCTGTATCCCCAGTATCTGGACGAGATGCTCCCGGCGGATGCGCCCATCCGGATATTCGCACGGATTTTGGATGAACTGGATTGGAGCGCTTGGGAGGCTGCCTATGTGGGCGTTGGCCAGCCGCCGATCCATCCACATTACCTGGCGGGAGCTATCCTGTACGGGCTGATGCACCGCGTGCGTTCGTCGCGCGAGCTGGAAATGGCGGCGTGCAAGCACCTGGATTTCATATGGTTCCTTGAAGGGTTCACGCCCGATCACTCCACGTTCGCCAAATTCCGGGTGCGCCACGCCAAAGCCATCGACGAGTTGAAGCGGCAAATCGCCCAGCTCCTGCTAGGTGAGCGCGAGAAGCCGCTATTGGAATTGCTCATCGACGGCACCCGTTTGCGGGCCGACAGCGACCGCCACGGGGCGCGCACGGCCGGGACCATCGAGAAGATTATAAGGGAACTGGACCGCCGGATGGAGGAAATGCGGCGCAATGATGCCCAAGCCCTTCCTGAAACCGAGTTTCTGGCGGGCATGGAGCCGGATGGAGACGTTGCGGAACAGTTGGAAAAGGCCAGCCAGGAAATCGCGCGGCTCGAAACGAAACGCAAACAGCTTCAAAAAGCCCTCGACGCCGCCCGCAGGCGAGACGCGAAGTCCCAAGAGCACAATGGCAAGAACGCCAAACCCGTCCGAGTGCCCGTGAGCGATCCGGACTCCCAAATCACCCCCAACAAAGAAGGGGGCTACGCGCCGAATTACACCCCCGTGGCCGCGATTGACGCGCAAACAGGCGCTATCCTCTATGATGATGTGCTGGCGGGTTCCGACGAGGCCAGCGCCGTTTGCCCGGCGGTGGAGGCCGTTGAAGCCCTTACGGGCGAGAAGCCTTGCGCAATCGCCGCCGACGGCAATTTTGCCGCGGGCCAAGTGCTCGAAGCCCTTGAGGCCCAAGGGATAGAGGCCTACATGCCCACCCGCTCGGCCTCTGGGGCGGACAATCCGGCTCAACGCCCCGAGCCCGCGCTTCCCGTGGCCCAAGAAGCGGTGGAACGCCTGCCCAAACAAGGCGGCCAGTTCGCCCGCACCGCATTTGTGTACGACGAACAAGCCGACTCCTACCATTGCCCCATGGGCCACGAGATGGCGGCCTCGAAACACGGCACGGACAAAGACGGCGTTTCATACGCCACCTACCAATGCGAAGCCTGCCCCGGCTGCCCGCTGGCGGGGCAATGCATCAAAGGAAAGGCCACGCACCGGACCATCACCCGCGACGAACACGAACCGCTGCGCGAGGCCGCGGACGAGCGCATGAAGACCGAAGAAGGCCGGGCCATCTACAAGAAACGCGCCCCGGGGATCGAAGGATTGTTCGGCGTCATCAAGTCGTGCATGGGCATCCGCCGCTTCGCCCGGCGCGGCCTGGAGAAAGTCCGGTGCGACTGGTCCTGGATTTGCACCGCGTATACCCTCAAAAAACTTCTGGCCCGCAAGGCAAACATGGCCACCGGCTTCCCCCAAGGCGGCCATCCTGGCGTAAACACGGTCCTGGCGGGGCTTCATGCCGCAGCTAGAGCCGTAGCCTATGCTTTTTTCCCACGAATAACGTCGAATCGGCATCCCCGGCGCATTCCTGTCGATGCGGTGGAGATATACCCTATCGAGGCGGCTGCTTAATCGACAGGCCCTTTAGCGGCATCTCCACGAATGGGCTTAAAATCCTCGCCTATGTATTGTGTGCGCTGCTCTCCGCCATCGGCGGCCTGCTCATTGCATTTAAAGTGAATAGCATGGGGCCGAGCGACTTCGGCGGGTTTTATGAGCTATACGCCATCGCGGGGGCCGTGCTTGGCGGGTGCAGCTTGCGCGGAGGTTCAGGCAATATCGTGGGAGTCGTGATCGGGGCGTCACTCATCGTCGTATTGCGCAATTTGGTGAATATCCTCGGAATCGCAAGCGAATTGGAATATGTGGTCATTGGCGGCGCGATTCTAGCGGGGGTGTTCATTGATGAATGGATGATGCGCCGGACGCAAAAAGGCGGGGCGCAGCCCGCCTAGTAGCTTATGGCCGGGCTGCCGCCTCTAGCAGGAGAGCATGCTGTACGAATACGCTGGATATTTAAAAGAAATCCTATATGCCACGGAAGACAATGCCCGCGGTAGCGTAGAAGCCATTGTTTTCGGCCCGGCGGAGCTTGCCCAGTGGGCGGCGAAGGATTTATGTCCAGATAAAGCGTGGAGCAGCATTCCTGCAAGCCGTATACGCCGGGAGGACTGTGTCCGCTTAATGGGCCGGTTTGAAGACGTGCGCCGGATAGATATCCTGCCTGCGGATCACCCAGGCTTTTGGGCGCCTCTCACGTCGCTAGGCGCGAAAGACGATCGTTTCCCCATTGATTTGCGGAAGTTTCCCATTTTCGAAATCACTTATCGTTGCGCCAGTGACACCGCTTTCCCCGAAGTGGTGTGGGGCTACGCGGCTGGGCTCCAGGCTATCGCGCTGCCGCCCAGCCAGGCATGGCGCACCGTGGCGCTCCGTATCCCCCATTTCGGATTTCCCGGGACACTGGATACCGTCACCGTGCGGCTGCGCTCCACCTCCCGCACGACGCAATCCATGGATATTGCATCCATCCGTTTTCGCGCGATGACGCCAGCGGAAGAGGAGGCGCTGCGCAAAGCGGACCTCCAGCTCGATGCCCATCCAAAACCGAAGCATTTCGATATTCTCGATAAATTCCTTCCCCTCGGGGTATGCATGGACGCCGCTTCCGCGCGCCGCCTCACGGAACTGCTGGGGTTATCCCTCCCCGAGTATTGGGGGCTTACCCTCGAAGACATTGTCAAGCATCATCACAATTGTGTCGCGATTGAAAATGTGAACCAGTTAAGCGCAGGAGAAAAAGCGGAGCTCCTCCACTGCGCCAAGACATATGGGATGAAACTCGTCCTCCATCTCGCGGGCCCTCAAAAGGGCGATGCGGATGACTGGCAAGAGTTCATCGACCGGAATGTGAAGCCATATGCCGATTCGGATGTCGTGCTCGGCTGGTCGTTTTCGAATATGCCCACGGAAGAGCAGTTTTCGGAATTACTCCAAGCACGGCAAATCTTAGAAAAGGCCGATGAAAAACACCCCTTGTGCATTCTGGCACAGTTTTCCACAGGCTTGCCCTTATATGCGCCCCACTTTTCCGTTTCCGGGCTGGCGAATCCATCCTCCCATGTGCCCTGGGATTTGGGCCGCATTGTGCGCGAGCATGTGCACCTATTAGGCGGGCAGCAGCTCTGGGTCGAAGCGCCTACGCATGTGTATGCCACTGGCTCGCCAGAATGGAGCAGTTGCCCTGAAGTGCGCCTCATGGTGAATCTAGGCTTTGCAAACGGCGCACGGGGATGGTTCAGCCGCTATTACCATAATGAACCCGTCTGGATGGGCGGCACATATGAGCGTTCACTCACGGGGCCATTTTTGGCGTTTTCCGACCTATGGGCGGAATTGGATAACGCCATGGAGCGTTTCGTCGCGGTGGCGCCTATGCTGCTCCATACCCGCCCCGCGGCGCTTCCCAAGCATTGGTTTGTAAAAAGCCGCCTTTCTTCCGAAAGCCCCCAGATGCCCGACGGCATGGAGGCCACCAGTTCATACCGTCTGCGCGGAGAGGATTTTAACCTCCACATCGTCATCAGCAATGATATCCGGGGCATGGTGTCGGCGGACGTCGATATTCCGCCTGCATTGATGAAAAATTACGAGATGTATGACCTGACCGATTTCGTGCGTACGCGCACCTGGGCGCCCATGGCCTTGTCGCGCCATGTCGAAATGTTCCCCGGGCAGGCGCGCATGGTCTTGGCGGGAACGCCTCATGTATGTGCGTATTGGCGTGACGCCATCGCCTGGCACTTGGCGGAAGATGACCGCCACCAGCTTGTGTTCAACATGGAGCTGGCCCGCGCGTATGGGCTTCATACCGGAGCCGTCGAGCGGATCATGCAAGATCTATCGGGCGATGACATTGCAAAACTCGAATTAATGGACCGCGCCCGCGATATGCTGGTTGATCTGATTTATGGCGCCCCAGCGATTGCCGGCGCTCGAAAGCACATCATCTCCGCCACCGCCGCTGTCTGTGCGTGCGATGGCGTACTGTGCCGGGTAATGGGGCGGGGCAAAACAGAAATCGCGCGGGAATTGGGCCTCAAAGTCATCCCGCTGGCCCGTGAATTCACCCACTTGCGGCTGGAATTGCGGCAAGGGCGCGCGGCTCAAATCCTCGAACATTGCGCCGATTTGGACGAACGCTGCCAGGCCTTGCTCGCGGAGATCCGCAAATCCGCCGACCCGCCAACCCCCACCTTTAAGAATACGCCCATGGGGCCGGCCTTCTAGCGGGCATATTTGACTTCCGCCATCCCACCTCCCTACAGTCAACACAGCATTTATGATCTAGCGCCGCTCCCGGAGCGGCGCACACGAAAGGATAAACAAATGACGGCCTTATATTCCTCTGCACTAGCCTTGTTGGTTCTGTTTGTTTTGTTTCCTGGCCTCGCCATGGGGCAGGAGTTGCAATGGCGTGATGCCGGTTCGTTCGAGATAGAGGGCAGAGGATGGGCCAATACCGCAGGCCCTTACGACCGCCTTCCGGATAGCGCCAAGGATAAAGTAAACCCGCACGTGTGGGATTTGAGCAAGGACAGCGCGGGCATCTGCGCCCGTTTCACCACGGACGCCGCCTCCATCAGCGTCCGCTGGTCGCTCACGCGGGAAGCGCTCGATATGCCCCACATGCCCTCCACTGGTGTCAGCGGTGTAGATTTATACACCCGTGCAGCCGATGGCGCCTGGCGTTTCATTGGCAATGGAGCCCCGCACCAGGTGGATGCTAATCTTGTTACATTCATCTTTCCGGACGGCGCGAAGCCTCAGCGTGAGTGCCTGCTGTATTTCCCCCTCTATAACGGCGTGAAATCCATCGAGATCGGCGCGCCACAGGACGCCCATCTGGATAAACCCGCGCCGCGTCCCGAAGGCAAAAGTAAACCGGTGGTTGTCTATGGCACATCAATTGTCCAAGGCGGATGTGCGTCCCGGCCAGGTATGGCTTGGACGGCGATACTCGGGCGATTGCTAGACCGGCCCGTAATTAACCTAGGATTTTCCGGCTCGGCCACGATGGAGCCGCCCGTGGGCGAACCGCTGGCTGAACTGGATCCGGCGGCGTATGTGATCGATTGCACATGGAATACGCAAGCTGGCCCCGATGTGTATCTAGAGCGCATTACCCAGCTTGTGCATGCCATTCGCAAGGCGCATCCGGATACGCCCATGATCTTTGTCGGCCAATCCCTCATACGCCCCGAGGCGCATCCCACGGAATACACCCGCAATCAGGAGGCAGCCGTAAAAAACCTGCAAAACGAAGGAATCAAGGGCCTTTTCCTGGTTCCAGGAACGGATCTCATCGGTTATGACGGCGAAGGCACGGTCGATGGCTGCCACCCCAATGATCTCGGAATGAACCGGCAAGCCCATTGCCTGTTTCCCATCATCCGCCAAGCGCTGAGTGAGCCAGTCAAATCCCTGGTGTATATCGACACGGATACCGCTAATGAGCTTGACGATCCCTACGCTATATTCCGCGCATTGTCCGCCCCGGAGTTTAGTGTGGTGGGGCTGTCTTCGATGAGCTGGGGGGGCATACCCGATTTCGCCGAAGGCATGCGCAAAAGCCAGAAAATGAATGAAGACATACTCGCGCTGATGGGATTGACAGACCAGATCGCTCATCCGCAGGGGGCTCTTACGCCCATGCCTGATCCATCCACGCCGGTGGATTCGCCCGCCGCCCGGGATATTATCGCCAAGGCAAAAGAGACTCCGGATGGCCAGAAACTCCATGTATTCGTGCTTGGAGCATACACCAATATCGCATCCGCGATGCTGCTTGAGCCCAGCATTAAGGACAAAATAATGGTCCGAGTAATAGGCTTCAACTATATAGATGGACAAATCCAGCCAAATGAATTCAACGCCCATGGCGATCTGAATGCGAGCGCCAGCCTCCTTAAAAGCGGCGCGGAACTACATATCATGCCAACAAGTTCCCTTCGCGATTTCAAATGGGCCAAGGCTGATGTGGAAGCTCATTTTAAAGGCAAGGGAGGAGTGCCTGATTACTTGGTCAAGCGATGGGATGAACACTGTCCGAACGATGCAACGCGCATTTTGTGGGATGTCGCCGTTATCGAGGCCTTCCTGCGCCCAAATCTAGCGGTCGAAGAAAACTTTGAACAAGACGGTTTCTCTATCCATGTGTGGACCAGCGTCGATGTCCAGGGTATGCAAGCCGATTATTGGGAGGCGGTAAAAACGGAATAATCCATCATGTCCTTCTTGATTTCCACATGAAAAGCGGCGGTGTACTGCCGCTTTTTTTATTTTTGTAAACACACTAATTTCAAATGATTAATTAAAAATAAGTAACTGTCTAGCAGGTGTCAAAATTTGAAGACATCATGCTCGAAAGTGTGAACTTCATTCCCATGAATGCGGGAATTAAGGGTCTGATATACGCTTTTTTGCTGGATTATCTGGATTTATGCGTTTGCGGGAATCGCGGTGTTCGGGTTTCTTTGTGCAAATTGCAGAACCGGCTAGACAGTTACAAAAATAAACAAATTTGCCGCGTATTTTATTTCCATTTGCGCATGGGAAACACTGTATCAACGGATTTCCTGGCACACAAAACCATCTTTCCAATGGCAACGATTTGTGATATTATGACGTTCCATTCACCCATCATGGCACACAACCGAAAGGAGGGTACGGCATTGAATCTCAGTAGAAGGAGATTTCTCACCATATGCGGAGCCACGGCAGCGACAGCCATGTTGCAGAGCGCGCCCGCGTTAGGAGCCTTAGTATCGGAAAGGAGGAAATGGGCGGTGGAGGACTTAACCCAGGCAATGTTCGAGCCCCACATTGGAAGTATGTTTACGGTAAGCAAGCCCGGTATGGCGTCTAGAAAACTGAAGCTGGCCGCCGTCCTGGAAGCGCCAGAGAAAATTCGCATGGGGAAAGACGGAAAACCGCTCCTGGAATGCTTCTCGTTATATTTCGAGGGTGGCAAGGAAGATGAGCTTGAGCAGAGCACGTATTCCTTCTCCCATGACACGATAGGCGAATTCGAGCTGTTCATGACCTCCGTTGTTTCGCCCAATCCAGAAATCAGATGTTTCCAGATCGTGATAAACCGGCTTCTCCGGCAACTATAGCGGAATGGCATATCGAGAATTATCTTCCGATAGAACAAGAGAAAGGAAATAGAATCATGGGCCCAGAATCTTATCTTGGCGAAATCGCCCTTTTTGCTGGCAGTTATGCACCGAATGGATATGCGCTTTGCAATGGCCAACTGCTGCCCATTTCGCAAAATCAAGCATTGTTTGCCATCATTGGAACCACGTATGGAGGAAACGGCGTGAGTACATTCGCATTGCCGGATCTGCGTTCGCGTGTTCCCTTGGGCGCTTCGCTTGGCCTATCGCAAGGCAAAGCAGCAAACCCCGGATTAACCGACCGATACATGGGGGATACGGGCGGCAGCGAGACATTTTCGCTGAACCTCACGCCCGTAAGCGTGCATGGCGGTTCCGAAGAGCCGCAAACCGCCGTTGTGGCCGCCCCGGCGCAGGAAGTCACCGGAAGCACTATCCCTCCATTCCTGGCGGTGAATTACGTGATCTGCATCAATGGCTATTTCCCTTCACGCTGGTAGAACCGCAAGTTTTTGGATGAAGTCGATAAGTAAAGGAGAGAATGAGCAATGCATCGAAAACGCACCTTAATCACCATGGGAATGGCGGCGGCTGTAGTAGTTATTTTACTAGGATGCCCTCCAGTAATATTGGATACATGGTTTGTAAACATAGGCTTTGGCACGGAGGCCGATGATTGCGCCCAAGCCATCACGAAAACATGTGACGGCGGATATGCAATCGCTGGTTACACTGAAACCACGGCGGAAGAAGATGACAATGCCACCTTGGTGAAACTTGACGCCAACGGCAACGTAGCATGGATGGCGGAATACGGGGATGAACGAAATGACGCCGCTTACGCCGTAGACCAAACCAATGACGGCGGTTACATTCTAGCTGGCCGGTTTGGTGGAGATTTTGATGAAACCAGCGATGCGTTTCTACTGAAAACCGACCCGAAAGGCCAGGAACTCTGGCGTAAAACGTACGATGGCGGCACACATGATCTCGCACAAACTGTCGAGCAAACCAAGGATGGCGGCTTTATCGTAGGTGTGGAGCTGGATCTCGTCGGTTCATCGAACGCAGCCATGATCAAAACCAACCGGATGGGCGTGGAGCAATGGCGGGCCACCGGTGATGAGGGCAGCCATATCGCGCGCGCGATTCAAACAGCGGATGGCGGGTATCTGCTGGGCTGGTGGACCATTTCGTTTAATGCCGAGACTTGGACTTTCGATGGCTCCATCGTGCTGTTGAAAACGGACGCCAACGGACAGGAAGCTTGGCGGCAAACGTATGATGATAACGTCGCGGTGGAATTGGACGATGTGCGCGTAGCGCCGGACGGCGGATATGTGCTGGCGGGCCAATATGATCTGACCGCTCAAGACTCGAAAGTCTTTGTGTGGAAGCTGGATGCGGCGGGCGCTGTCACCTGGAAGAAGACATATGGCAGTGACGGGCGCGATGCGGCGCATGTGATCCGTCCTCTCGATGATGGCGGTTATATCGTAGCCGGTGGACGGGCGGAGTCGCTCAGCGATGAAGACATGTATCTTATGAAAATCGATAACCTCGGTGAATTGGCCTGGGAACGAGTTTTCGGCGGCACGGATTTCGACGTGGCATGGGATGTCATCGAGGCGAATAGCGGCGGTTATGTCCTGGCGGGCGGAAGCCAGTCTTTCGAGATTGAAGGCCATCCCGATCACGAAGATATCTTGGTGGTGAAAACAGATGCGGATGGACACTCTGTCGGCATCGAGGCCGAGTTATAGATTAGCCCAACCAGATAAACATTCAGGGGCGCGCTTTCGAGCGCGCCCCTCGTTTTTCATGATGAAAAACAGAAGCCAGCAGAGGTTCGCACCCCGCGCCCATGCGGCGGGAATATGAACCGCCACACTCAAGAGGTGCTGTTTGCCAGGCGGAGCGCATTTTGCGGCAGGCCGCGCAGAGCGCAATGGCGGACGTGGCGGGCGGCGCGCTGGGCCATGTCTTCCAGCATGCGAATTCCGTGAGGCGGATGCTCGAGCCGCAGATCAGGCATCCGTCCAGCCCGCTGGGCAATCGAGCGGAATGCTTGCAGGTAATAATGTTTCGCACCCGCGATGCGGCGCGAAATGGACTCGATATCTTCCACGGAAAATTGAGGCAGGACCGTAGTGCGGAACTCGTATGCAGGCGCTTTCTCCATAATACATTGAATGCTGGCGTCAATAGCCCGGGCGTTCACGCGGAGGCCGCATACATCGCTATATTTTTCCCGGGGCGCTTTCACATCCATGGCCACATAATCGAGCATATTCTCATCGAGCAGGTGGGCGAGACGTTCCGGCCGGGATCCGTTGGTGTCGAGTTTCACCGGAAATCCACGTTCGCGCACCTGCTCGATAAACCGCTCCAGGCCTTGCTGGAGGGTGGGCTCGCCACCGGTGATCACGACGCCATCGAGGAGGCCACGGCGTGAATCAAGCCATGCCAGCAGCCCAGACAGGGGGAGGAAGGCCCTTGGACCGCCGCATAGCAGCCGGTGGTTGTGGCAGTAAAAGCAATCGAAATTGCATCCGGGCGTGAAGACCGTTGCGGCCATCATGCCCGGCCAGTCCACAAAAGAACACTTCTCGAGTCCCGCGATTTGCATTAGTTCAATCCAGTTCCCGCCAGCTCCGGTTCGGGGGGCATAACGGGGATATCGAATTTCAGCCGATCGAAATACTCGGCTTTTTTTGCCATCGTTGTAATTGGCGACAGGGCGCAAATATCCCGTCACGCGCGACCAGACTTCCGCTTCCGCGCCGCATTGGGGGCAATGGAATTGCTCGCCCCGCAAATACCCGTGTTCCTGGCAAATGCTGAAGGTAGGCGTAATGCTGAGATAAGGCAATTTATATTTTGCGAATATCCGCTGGATCACCCGCTTGCACACCGTGATGTCGTCAATGCTTTCTCCCAGATAGGCATGCAGCACCGTGCCGCCGGTATAGCATGTCTGCAGGGCGTCTTGGAGCTCCACCGTCTCGAACAGATCCGGCGTGTATCCCACGGGGAGTTGCGTCGAATTGGTGTAATACGGCGTGCCGTTGCCCGCGGCGTGCAGATCGGGATACTTGGACTTGTCCAAGCGGGCCAGGCGGTAGGCGGTGCCTTCGGCGGGAGTGGCTTCCAAATTATAGACATGGCCCGTCTCGCTTTGTATATCCACCAGAAGCCCGCGCATGTAGTTCATGATATCGAGGGCAAACGCTTGGCCTTCCGGCTTAGTGATATCCGTGCCCATGAAGTTCACCAGCGCTTCATTCATGCCGACAACGCCGATGGTGCTGAAATGGTTGTGCCAGTATTCGTCCGTGCGCTCTTTCACTTTGCGCAAATAGTGGGAGGAATAAGGATAAAGGCCAAACTCCGTTTGATGCTCGACGATCTTGCGTTTGATCTCGAGGGAGGTCTTGCCGATCTGAACCAGCCGCCACAGGCGGGCCTTGAATTCCTCTTTCGATTTCGAGAGATAGCCGATACGGGGTAGATTAATGGTCACGACGCCTACGCTGCCCGTGAGGGGGTTGCTGCCGAATAAGCCGCCGCCGCGTTTGCGCAGCTCGGTAGTGTCGATGCGCAACCGGCAGCACATGGAAACCGCGTCTTCCGGCGAAAGGTCGCTGTTGACATAATTGGCGAAATAGGGAATGCCGTATTTGCAGGTGGCCTCCATGAAAGCATCCACCGCGGGCGAATCCCAATCGAAATCCTTGGTGATATTGATGGTGGGAATTGGGAATGTGAATACCCGCCCCTTGGCGTCCCCTTCGATCATGACCTCGCAAAAGGCTTTATTGAAGAGGTTCATCTCTGCCTGGAAGTCGCCGTATTTCGCATCTATGAGCTTGCCGCCAATGATCACGGCCTGGTCTTTTAGCGTGGATGGCACCGTAAGGTCGAAGGTCAGATTCGAGAAGGGGCACTGGAAGCCCACGCGCGTGGGCACGTTGATGTTGAAGATGAACTCTTGGAGCGATTGCTTCACTTGCGCGAAACTCAGGCCATCGTAGCGTACGAACGGCGCGCAATAGGTGTCAAAGCTCGACCATGCCTGGGCGCCCGCCAGCTCGCCTTGGGTCGTGAACGTCGAGTTGGTGATCTGGCCCAGAAATGAACGCAGATGTTTCGGCGGGCGGCTCTCGACTTTGCCCGGAACGCCTCCGAAGCCTTCCATAAGAAGCTGGCGCAGATCCCACCCCGCGCAATACGCACCTAAAAAGCCCAGGTCGTGGATATGCAGATCACCCGATTCATGGGCCTCCCGGACTTCCGCTGGGTAGATTTCATGAAGCCAGTAATTCTTGGTGAAAAACTCACGCACATAATTGTTAAGGCCATTAATGCTCTTTTGGGTGTTCGCATTCTCCTTAATCCGCCAATCCTTGTCGCCGAGATAATCGGAAAACATGCTGATCGTGGCGCCGATAAGGGCGTTCAGATTGCGGGCCCCCGCCCGTTTCTCCCGATACAGGATGTAGGCTTTGGCGGTCTTTGCGTGGCCGTTTTCAATAAGGACTTTCTCGACAATATCCTGAATCTCTTCCACTTCAGGGATGCGATCGCCCAGTTTCCCCAAGGCGATATCAATAACTTCCGTGCTCAGCGCTTCCGCCCGGCCGAAATCATTGCCGCCGCAGGCGGCCGCCGCTTTGAATATGGCCCAAGTGATCTTTTCTGGGTGAAACTTCTCGACGCTTCCATCCCGTTTGCGAATAACGTCAAACATAATTCTCCTTCCGCGCAGCACCCACCGGCCCCGCCCTAGCCGCTGGATAGCCGCCCCTCCCCCCCTACGCGTTAAAAATCCATCTTCGCATCACTCTGGCAATAGAGGGCGCGCGAAGCCATCCCGAATACAATTTTTTCTCACACAAAAACGGTGAAAATGGACAAAAGTGGATTTGCTTGAAGAGTTGCTTCGAAGAAACGCCTAGTGCAGCCTTCCGCAACACGGCCAGATTCCGTTCATCCCCATGGGATGGAACCCACCCACGCTGGCGCATCTTAGGCATAACGCTACCTCAACGGTATCGCAGCCCTATTCGCACCTTTTTCCGGTTTCTGGCCCCACGCCAACTACGCCATTCACCTGCTCATCGCCGGTCAAAACCGCTAGGAACGATGGGGCAAACCGCTGTTTGCCCACTCCGTTCCCCCCAAGATCGGTTCCGAAGCCGCGTAAAGCGTTCCGCATAAACACTTTCACGGCTTGATGACGGCCAACTCACGCTTCCGAGCCTGTATGTATCCACCCGGCTAGAAGTGTTTGCCATCCCCACCTCCGACAAACTACAGTATATAGTGGTATCTAAAGGCTGTCAATACAAAATATGCGATTTCTCGTTGCCAGGTAAGTCCAGCCATTCAAATAACTTACGTATCAGCCTTCAACTCTTCGAGCCATTTTACATCCGCAGTGAAGGTTTCGGCGCTCAACTTTTCAGAGAAAATTGAGCACAAACCGCGCACAAAAAGCATTATTAACACGCAGTTAATGATATTAATGCGCATACGGCAGAGTTGTCAGTTGATTACCGGATTGCGATGGAATCGCTGAAGCGCATTTCGAGGAGGCGGAAAAGCATCCCCTTCCACCCTAAGATGATTAATGGTGAAGCTTTACCCAAGCGCCATGTGCGGCCGGGAACTTATTGAGTAAAACTGCCGGGCTTGCTTTTTGCGGGAAGGCGAAACACGAATCCCCGTTCAGGCTCATACGTAAGCGTGCCTTGTTGTTGCTGGGCAACGGCTCGGGCGGCCGGAAGACCCAATCCTAGATGCAACCCTCCCTTTGTCGTAAAGAAAGGTTCAAACATGGAGTCTTGCAACGACTCGGATATAGGCTGCCCGGAATCCCGGAAGCTGAGCTCCACCATATTGTCAAAGGTTCGGGCGGACACCCATATCTTTCGTGTCTTTTCATTTTCCATGGCTTCAATGGCGTTGGAAAGAAGGCTCATGATGGCTTGCTGCGTTCGCGGGAGATCGATGGCGATAGCCCCGAGCCCCTGCTCGTAATCGGTCTCCAGGGAGACGCCGCCGACTTTGATGTCATACCGGCGGATATCCAGAGCGCGATCAATTAATTGCTCCGGATTCACGATACGGATATCTTTGCGGTCTTTTCGGGCAACATCCGTCAAATTGCCCATAAGCCCGCTGGCTTTCCGCACCGCGCCGATGATCTCATCCAGCATGCGCCGCGTGTCGGCGCCCAGGCTCTCCTCGAGGCCAATGAGTTCGGCATAAGCCATAATAGCGCCCAGATAATTGTTCACATCATGCGCTACGCTGCTGACGCACTGGCCCACTTGGGCATATCGAGCCACTAAGTGCAGCCGTTCTTGCGCCTCTTGAGGGCTTTCTTCCCGGAGCCAATCCAAAATACCAACCCCTCTGTTGCCTTTATTGTTCACATGCCTATATTGTGGCGGTTAAATGGCGCAAAATCAATACTTTTTCTGAAATCATTTGCCGGGATGGCTCCATGCTCGGCGCTTGCGCGCCAGCGCCAGGCAGATTTTAGCGATCATCAAGCCCGTTTCATCCCCATTGCTTAGCCCTAAACAAAGTTATGGAGCCTTGCCGCTATCGGTATCAACAACCCACATGCTCCGGTTTAGTTCCCCAAAAGCGTATGAATAGGGCTTCCATCCCATTTCCGCATTGGGCAATGTCGTGTTGCCCGGCCACGGCCATGCGGCCTGCCGCACCCAATTGGCGGCGTAAACCGGGTTCTTCTAGCAGCCGTTGCAACGCATTCGCAAGGCCGGTTTCATCTCCTGGAGCCACTGCTAAACCCGTGCGTTCGTGCTCGATCAGTTCAGGGATGGCCGCGATGCGCGTCGAAACGCAGGGAATGCCCTTCGCCATGGCTTCCATGAGTACGACGGGCAGCCCTTCCGCGAAGCTGGCGAGTGCGAAAATATCGGCTCGATTGTAAAATGGATGCACGGCATCCTGGCCCACGGCGCCAGCAAAGGTGATTTCGCCGCCAAGCCCTAATTCAGACACTTGGCGTTCGAGGCTCGCTCGATCTGGCCCATCCCCCACAAAGGTGAGATGAAATGGCTTCCGTGCGGCTTTGAGCTGGGCGCAGGCGGATACCAGCACGTGCTGGCCTTTCTCGGGGACAAGCCGCCCGACACACAGAATCTCAGGAACCGCGTTTTCTGGAATGGGGCGGAATTGGAAGCGTTCCATATCAACGCCACACCGGACAATCGATGTTTTGCCCCATTGCCCGGGCGGCAGCCAGCGCAACACCTGGCTGCGGCAAAAATGACTGATGCACCGCACAAAGCGCGCCCCCTGCAACTTCTCGGGCAACAGCGAAAGACGGACATCATCAAACACATTCGGGCCATGAACACTCAGGCTGTATGATACCGCCGGATCGGCGGCGGCCACCCAAGCTACCGTCGCCGCGGGATTGGCGAAATGGACATGGACATGGCCAATGCCCCGCTCCCGCATCCATGCCGCGAGCACAACCGCTTCCACGCCATAAAAAAAGGCCATCCTCCACCCGGCGCGTTCGCGCAAGGGGGCCGAAAAGGTTCTCCGGCAAATCCGCCCGAATCCTCCCGGCCTATGAAACGCCAGCGAAGTAAAAGAACGCAGCAACAGCCCCATGGAAGCCTTCTTGATCACCAACGTGGAAGCGGCTTCATCCTGTTCGGCGATTGTCATGCGTTCGAGAGCCTTCGGTGGATTAATCGATGCAGTGGCGATGGAGAAGCCCCGTTCCCGCAATGCTTGCACTTCACGAAAAATGAAGGTATGGGACAATGCAGGATACTCACTAGCAAGATACGCGATTACCGGCTTGTCCATGAGCCTCTCCATATCGTACGCAAGCGCCCTTGCGGCACGGAACACCTAAACGCAGAACGTATCGAGCATACTATCATTGCCCTATAGAACACGGCAAGAAAGTTGAAGTTCCAAAACCGCCAGGGAAAAAACATCGGCCGGATTTGTACTTTTCTTTCAAGCCGCCTCCAACATGGGAATCCCGCCCATGCATTCCCGGATGAAAAAACACATCGCAGGATTTTCACAACCGCGCTTCACTGGTTTGTTCGTATTCCACGCTATATGAGCAGGCTAAGGGCGAATAATGTTATTTGACAGGATAATGAAAAATACCTAAAATTATAGAAAGTAGAGAGAATGTGAAACTCGTTTTCGTCAGATATGTGCTAAAATAAAATGTAGATTAATAAGGGCTTTGGGTTTCGGGCGCGCAAAGACCTTTGCACATCCAGGTAAAGCAGACGCAATCAAATCGTACTCATTTGATTGGGCTTAATCATTCACTAAAGAATGCGCCATGTGGACCGGGATGTTCCAAAGCGGAGAAAAATTTTAGAGAGAACAATCTTTCACGTTCAAAGGCAGTGCAGCCTATTGTGGGAAGGGGAGAGGCTATAGTAATTTTGCACCCATTGACATGAGAGAGGGAGAGTGTTGCCGTGTCCCTTCGTGGAAAAATGCTGGCAGTCCAGTTATTTTTGTTTTTAGTATTGGGCGCCGTAGTCTGCGTACTGGTGAACACGATTCTTCTGTCCAAAATCGAACAACTGGAATATGCCTATGTGGAAAAAGATGTCCTGCGTGCAGAACATGACGTAAAAGAATACACGGAACGCTTGTTTGCTATGGTGGGTGATTATGCCCAATGGACGGATACGTATGACTATTTTTTCGGTAAACATGTCGAAGAATACAACAGCGAGAATCTGACCACGGAGGTAGTCTCTTTTTTTAGCCTGAATATCTTTGCCTTGGTGAACCTGCAAGGAGAAATCATAGGCTCCATCGCATATGACACAGACGAGAAAGAGGTGGTTCCTCTCCCAGACGAATTCGTGCAATACATCAGAGAACACAAAAACAAGATTGAAGCCATCATTTCCGGAGGCCCATCCAGCGGCCTCATCCCTTTGGATTCATGCCCATTGATGATTGCTGCCCAAGCAGTCACCCTTAGTGATGGAAGCGGCAACAGCCCGGGCTTAGTAGTAGTGGGGCGCTACGTAAATGATTCTTTTGATAAAGAGATCGAGTCCGAACAAAAGATAGATGTCGAGTTTATCCGGCTGGACCGTCCTAATATCCCCGCCGATGCGCAGGCCTATCTAGACTTGCCTGATCGTTCACGCCAATATGGATTGCTCTCGCATGATTATAATACCCTTACGGGATATTTTACTCTCCCAGATTTTGACGGACGCGACATGCTCTTGGCCCGAGTCATTCTGACCCGTTCCTTTTATCATCAAGGGGTCCATACTGTCATTGTATTGTTATTGAGTATGTTTGTGGCGTTTATAGCCACCTTATTCATCAATCTGCTCTTTATGCGGCGTTTCGTCCTGGCTCCCGTGAGCAAACTGCGCGACTTTATCGAACGCATGCATGCGGACGATGTGCTGGATCAACGCATCGATGTCCCGGGCAACGATGAGATGTCGGCGCTGGGGCAAGAGTTCAACCATATGCTTGGGCAGTTGGCCGAAGCCCGCCATGATATCGAGTCGCGCAATGCACTATTGGCCCAGGCGAAAGAGGCGGCGGAGCTTGCCAGTAAGGCGAAGAGTGAGTTTCTCGCCAATATGAGCCACGAGATCCGCACCCCGATGAATGGCGTATTCGGCATGGTTCAGATGCTCTTGGAAACGCGTTTGGATACACAACAGCGCCGGTATTGCGAAGCCATGCAGATATCCACGGAGTCTTTGATACAAGTCATCAATGATATTCTAGATTTCTCGAAGATAGAAGCAGGAAAGCTGGAATTAGAACTGATTACATTCAATCTGCAAGCCGTCGTGGAGCAGTTGTCCGATCTTGTCGCCTTAAGAGCCCACCAGAAAAATCTGGAGTTCATCGTCCACATGCCGTCCAACGTGCCCCGCATGCTGGTAGGTGATCCGGGGCGGCTGCGCCAAGTATTAACCAATATATGCACCAATGCGGTCAAATTCACGGAAACAGGCGAGATCGTGCTGAGGATCCTATTGGAAGCGGAAAGTGAACACTGGGCAAGGCTGCGCATTGTGGTGATGGATACCGGGATCGGGATACCGGAATCGGCTATAGGCCGTCTTTTTCAATCATTTATTCAGGCTGACGGCTCCATGACACGCCGGTATGGCGGAACGGGATTAGGGTTAGCCATCTCCAAGCAGTTGGTGGAGCTCATGGGCGGTGAAATTGGGGTGGAAAGCATCGAAGGAATCGGCTCTACATTCTGGTTGGTGCTGCCGTTTGAAAAGCAGCCCGCCGGAGCCGGGCAGGAGCTGCCCGCCCAGCGTTGTTTGCCGGATAAAAAAGTGCTTATCGTGGATGACAACGAGGCCAGCCGGGAGAGCATTCAGGATCTGCTCAAACCGCTGTTGTGTTCCACGAGAACCGCGCGGGATGCCGGAGAAGCGCTGCAAGTGATGCGCGAAAACGCTGCAGCGGGAGCGCCATATGACCTGGTGTTAATTGATGCAGACATGCCCGAGACGAATGGGGTAGAACTGGGACTGGCCATAAAAGAGGATGCCAGCCTGGGCGAAGCGGTGTTAATCTTGCTTACTTCAATGGAATACAAAACCAACGCTTCTCCCGAAACAGAGGAAGGATTCTTCGGTTTTTTGACGAAGCCTGTTAAGCAATCTGATCTCCTGCGCGCCATTTCCGCTGCGTTCAGCGAAAAAACAGAAGACGCATTGTCATCGAGTTCAGAAGAAGATTTGGCGTCTATATATAACCTGCCGGATGATCATCGGTACGGCCTTCGAGTGCTTCTCGTGGAAGACAATCAAATAAACAGTGAAGTCGCGCTTGCCATGTTGCGGAAAGCCGGGTGTTCCGTGAGATGGGCCTCGGACGGAGCGAAAGCGGTGGAGGAAGTGCGTACGGGCAAATATGACCTCGTGCTGATGGACTGCCAGATGCCGGTAATGGACGGTTTCGAGGCGACCCGGGCAATCCGAAACTTGCCAGACGAACGGTCACATATACCCATTGTCGCTTTAACCGCATATGCCATGCAGGGCGATCATGAACAGTGCCTTGCCATGGGCATGAATGATTATTTAAGCAAGCCTATCGATTACAAGCAATTACTTAAAAAACTGGATCTCTGGGCTTCGCGCGTGCTGCATTTTGAACGGTTATAAGACGAAACGCATTGGGCGATACCCAGAGGAATGGCGGCAAAGCCAAGGGCATGCCCATCCGCCGGCGAGGGAATGAAATACCCGCCACAGCCGCCGGATATGTTCATGAGGCCCGCGCGCAGCGCACCCCATATTTCGTTCTCTCGACGGCAATGGGCACGGCGCGGCAAATATCCATCTGGGCGCTGAAAGCGATGTCTTCCGTGAGGCCCACCTTACGCAGTTTATCCGCATGGGGGGCTGTATCGAACAGGCGGGGCAGCCCTTCCTCGATGATGCGTTCGCGCCAATAGGCGAAGTCCTCCGCGCCTTCTCCCAGGACGGCGCCTTGCGCGGCGAGTTTCATTGCGATGGCCGTGGCGGCGGCCCAGTCTTCCTGGGCGAAAAAGGTGTCGTCCGTAGCGAGGCCCGCGGGAATAAGCACGGCGTCCGCTTCATATCGCGCGATAACCGCCGCAACGGATGAAGCGTTGACCGTCGAGCCCATGAAAGCCGCCTTCGCACCCCAGGCCGCCACAAGACGTCCCGCGCCCGTGGTGGTGCTGAAGATGACCCGCCGGTCCCGGGCCGCTTCCGCCTCGCGCGGGCTGTTTCCGAAATCGAATCCTTCGGGGGGAAGCCCGCCCCGCTCGCCATACACGAGGGCATCGGGCTGTTCGGTTTTCGCTGCGAGAGCTTCTTCGACTTCCCGTACGATGAGCAAATCCGCCGCGCCGCATTCGAGCAGAAACGCGGCGGTGGCGCTTGCGCGCATGGCGTCCACGATAACCGCCGTGCAGCCGTGTTTAACGGCATAGGCGCAGCCGGGCGCGCCTTCAATCACGTGTATCCGCATCTTGCATCCTTGTCACGTAGGCGTGCGCCACAACAGATAAACGCCGCCGCTGAAGAATAAAATATTGGGCAGCCAGGCCGCCATGAAGGGGTCTAGCCGCCCCATTTGGCCAAGGCCCACGCTCGTAAAATAGGCGACGACATATGCTACGGCCACGGCGATGCTCGCGCCGAAGCTGATGGCAAGCCCGCCCCGACGCAGGCGCATCGCAAAGGGAATGGCCAGCCAGATCATGACGAAGCTCAAGGCGGGCTGGCTGTATTTTGTGTAATATCGCATCAGATATTTGCCGATGGGCATGTTGCGCGCTGCGGCGCGGGCGATGCTGGTTTTTAGTTCGCCTGCGGCAAGCGTCTCGGGTGGCTGTTCCAAGGCGAACAGTTCTTCAGGCGTTTCCGTGAATGGAGCGGGGCGCTGGGTAATGCGCGTTTGGGCGTAGGGAAGCAGCGAATCGCCCGTTTTAGGGTCGAATTCGCGCCAGTGCCCCCGTTCGAGCAGCCATTCGCCGCGTTGCGCGTCCCAGAAGATGCGTTCCGCCTCGACTTGGATGTGTATTTCCGGCTGGATGGAATAGAGCAGAACGCCTTCGCCGGATAGGGCGGCCTGGTTGAACTTCAAGATATGGCAGGTCCATTTGCCGGAGAGGCTGGCCCAGCTCACGGGCTTGCGCTCGAGATCGCCGCCGCTGGCGAAATAGTCCTGTTCGATATTCACGGCCGTACGGGCGGCGGCGACGCCTATGGTTTCTTGCGTGGCGAACAGCCCCACGGCGAATAGCAAGGCTAAACAAATAGGCATGCGTACGAAACGGCGCAAGCTGACGCCGCAAGCGAGAGCAGCGGTGCTCTCATTATTCTGCGCCGTATCGCCCAGCACGAGCAGCGCCGACACGAGCATGGCGAACGGTGCGGCGTAGTCGGTGATAATCCGTGGCGTCGATGCAAGGTAATACCGCATAACCACCGCCCAGGGAACGTCGTTCCGCTCGATGGCGGCGCTCCGGTGGGCGAGGAGGTCAATCAGTATATAAAAGACCGCCAGCGCCAGCAGCGACTTTGCCAGGGTGGCCAGCAGGCGCACAGACAAATACCGGTCCATGGTCGTCATGATCATACGTTGTCCACCCGCCATACCGCCCAAAGGCCAAAGATCCCGAGAATCAGGCAAGGAAGAGCGCCACGGAGCATTGCTTCTTCAAGCGAGCATAGCCCCCAGGGCTGCGAGAGCCGGTGCAAGAAATAGTACAGCACGCATACGCCGAAGCCGATGGCGAAACTGAACGAGCGCCCGCCCCGCCCGCCCCGCACGGCCAGCGGAGCCGCCACGAGGCTCACGGCGACACAGGCGAGGGGAAACGCAAGGCGGTCGCGCAATTCGTTGCGGATTTTATAGAGCGTTCCCACATCATTGATCGAAACGTTTTCGGGGATCTCCAGTTTCGAGATGGGCGTATATAGGCCGCGCATGGAATCCAGGCCTCCATCTTTCAGAATACGGGCTTGCGTTTGTTGATCCTCGCGCAGGAGTTGCTGGAAAGTGAGAAGACGGCGAGTGCTGGGAAGCGTTTGTTCCTTGGGCTCGGGCGGATACAAATTCCAATCGGTGATGGAGCCACGGCCGTGCTGTCCCGGCATGATGAGATAGCCGCTCGGGATATGGAGCCGCCCGCGCCCGCCTTCCCGAATGAATTGGGCCGAATTCGCGTGGTACAGCCACACTTCGCCGTTGTCTTGCGTCTGTAAAATATCCACATCCTTTAATGAATTTGAAGCGCGGTCGCGCCCGCCGATATACACCCGCCAATTGCCGAAGGCATACATGACGCCGGGAGTCATTACATCCATCGTCACCCGCTTTGGCAATTCTGAATATATAAGGGAGTTGATATTCCGCAACGCCATGGGCTGGATGCGGTCTTGTGCCACAAAGGAAATGGCGCTCAAGAGAGCGCCTCCCAAAATCACGGGGATCACTAGGCGTTTGAGGGGAATGCCCGCGGCTTTCATGGCGGTGATTTCACTATTTTGCGCCAGGCGGCCAAACGCCAGCATGACGCCGAGCATATACATCGCGGGCACCAAGTATTGCAATAACGTTGGAAAAAACCAGACGGATAAGCGGGCGAAATCCAGGATATTAATATGGCCCATATCGAAATCGCCCGCGCGCTCGCGCAGTTCGTTCGCTATGCCCATGAATCCGAGCACCACCATCGCCAAGGCGCAGGGCACGGATATCTCGCGCAATATATATCTCGTTATACGTGTCACTCGAAATGCCCCAATCGAAAGCGCCGCCTCGAAGTTTGCATTGGCCCAAGGCATGGAAGCGTTTATTATAGCGGAAAATCCCCGCCAGTGCGATATAGGCGGATAGGGCCGGATTGCATACGGCATGTCCGGGATGTTTCCGGTTTTTTTGCACTCCACATATGCCGCAATTCATGATGAGAAGAGCTCTCAAAATGAATTGTGTCGTATCAAAGAGGGGCAAGCTAGCATGGAGAAGCCGGGGGAATATGTGATATGCTAGGTATGCGGCTTAAAAACTCCATTATTCCTAGAAAATAACATGCAATTCTTATAAAAAAAGGGTGGATCTTTTCCTTGTTCATGTGTTATAGTTCGTTCAAGAACAGCCCAGAATGCGCGGGCCAAGGTGTCTTTAAAAAGGCAGGCTTGCAATTCTAAGGGAATAATGGCAGAATGGACCTGAGTTAGTACTACAAGGTTTAACGGAGGAAGGGAAACGTCATGGCAGGATACAAGAAAACAGTACCCCTACTCGTGCTGGTAGGCTTGGCAGTGGGCGCAATGGTTGGCTGCCCAGCGCTAGGCACAGTGTCTTTCCGAGTGGACAATCTTACGGGATCATCGCTTTCGGCGGTGTATATCTCGCAGGATAGCGAAACCGGATGGGGCCGCAACCAGCTAAGCGCCGATCTTGTGGCAGGAAACTGCTACACCGTCACCGGCATCCCGAAAGGCACGTATGACCTGCGCGCCGTCTTCACCACGCCCCCATGTGGTGCAGGGTACACGGGTGTGGAAGTTTATGAATTCAACGTGGATCTGTTGCAGAACCTGCGTTGGGTGCTTTCCACATCCACAACGTCCGGCTCATGCCAAATCGTTGATGTACTGACTAATTTCTAACACAAGCGTTATACAAGTATTAAGCGGGCGCCCATTGGCTTAAGCCATTGGGCGTTTGTCTTTTATGCAGAAGGTAGCGCCTTTCCTGTGAAGTATTCATCCTATCGTGTGAGCGGCAATGGTTTGGCGATAGGCTTGAATGGTTTTCTCGGCAGTATGCCGCCACGAGAATTGGGCGGACCAGGCCCGGCCCCGGGCGGCTAACTCCGTACGCAGTTCCTCATCATTCGCGAGCTGTTCTAGCGCATCCGCAAGGCCATGGGGATCTTCCGGCTCCACATATAAGGCGGCGTTACCGGCAACCTCGGGCAACGAAGAAGAACGGGCGGTGATCACGGGCAGCCCAGCCGCCAGCGCATCCGCTACTGGCAATCCAAATCCCTCGAACAGGCTCGGATACACGAAAGCGCCCGACGCCGCATATAATGCCGGAACATCCTCTTTTTCTATATAACCGGGGAAATGGATGCGGGGCGCGCATGGAACAGCACGTGCGGCGGCATAAATGCCTTTTTGTTTCCACCCATCCCGGCCCGCAAGCACCAAATCGAATGGATGTTTTGCGGCTGTCTCCGCGTATGCGTGAATCAGGCGAATCAGATTCTTGCGTGGTTCGAGCGTTCCAAGATAGAGGAAGAAACGCTGGGGTAATCGATACTTTATTCGTGCGGATTCCACCGCCGCCGTGGACATCGGACGGCCCATTTCTTCATGTGGGGCCAAATGAATGACATCTATCCGCTCTCTGGAAATTCCCAGAAAACGTTCGATATCCTGGGCGGTGGCTTCCGAATCGGCAATCAAGCGCGCCGCATGGCGCGTGCTGGAAGCCGTTGCAACCCGATAATACCAGGCGCGTTCGAAGCGGAACCACTCCGGATGATGGTAAAAACTGAGATCATGCACGGTTATGATGGATGGAGTCTGTCGAGGCAGCAGCCCCCCGATTGTAGCTGGATAGTGAATTAAGCTGGCCCCCAGCTTCTTCGCCATCCGTTGCACGCCAAACTGGCTCGCCATCACGCGTCCCGCAAATCGAGGCAAGGCGCAGCGCAGAAAAACGGCTTCCTCGCAGCCAGGCGGCGCAGCCGCTTGAGCAGGCCATAAAATCCGAATTTCCAGCTCGTGCGCCACTTCCGGTAGCCATCGGGCCAAGGCGGCCGTATAGGTTCCCGTTCCGCTGCGGTTGCCCGCTTGAAGCCCATCTACGAGGACGAGCATGCCGCCAGCCTGCGGTACATATCGAGCACGACTTGCGCACACCGGCTCCAAGAAAACCGTTTGGCTTGCTCTACGCCGCGCCGTCCCAGTTCCTGCCGCAATGCCTTATCTCCCGTGATTTCGAGGATAGCCTCCGCAAGCGCATCGGGGTCGGAAGGCTCCACCATAAGCCCCGCGGAGCCGATCACTTCGGGCAGGGAGGAAGTGGTGGAGGTGATCACCGGGCAGGCGCAGGTCATCGCTTCGAGAACAGGCAGGCCGAATCCTTCATAGTGGCTCGGAAACACGAAAGCGTCCGCCGCGCCATAAAACAGCGGCAATTCTTCATGCGGCACGAAACCGGGGCGGACCACACGGTTTGCCAAACCGAGTTCATCTATCGCCTGGAAAATAGGCTCCGCGCGCCAGCCCACCGAGCCCAGAAGCACAAGCTGATGCGGGATATCTTTCACGATGCGGGAAAAACCATGAAGGAGGCCCGTCACGTTTTTTCGCGGTTCAAGCGTGCTGACGAATAAAAGAAAAGGAGGCCGCACGCCATAGCGCTGTTCCAGAAGGGGAACCGCTTGCTCCCGGGGAACAGGTGCAAACCGTTCATCCACACCGCCATACATGACGGCGATCTTTTCCGGCTCCACCCCCAATAGATGCACGACATCCCGCTTCGTCGCTTCCGAGCACACCACGATTCCATCGGCCTTGGCGGCAAAGCGCCGCATGCCCGCCGAATAAGGCCCCACAATTTTCGGGCTGCACCAAGCCGGATTCACGAGAAAAGCCAGGTCGTAAATCGATACGACCGTACGGGCCGCCTGCGCAGGCGGAAGGAAATAATTCGTGGCGTGATATACATCGACTCCCCCTAATAGGCGATCCACTTTGGGGGCCGATAGCAGCGACCATATGGCATACATCACGCGGGTAGGCAATTGTACATGGTGATGGCTTGCAAGCCGGTGCTCCATTTCATCCAGCACAATTCGGCGCAAACCCGACGAGAATCCATAAAAGGCGTCCTCTGGGGCCAGCTCCAGCAGATGCTTCAGCGTGTAATAACAGTAATTGCCCACGCCGGTGCGCGATGCCGTGATAGGACTAATATCGAAACCGATTCGCATGAAGCCATGCTATCAACTCTGGCGATGCGTGTCAAGAAATCCATGCGGAATACGCTGCGGGCTATATATTCTAAGTAATTGAAATAAATCGAGTTAAATGAAATAGAATCCATATGGGCCTATGCGCGGGGGCCTTGACAGGTGAAATGGGGTATGGTACACTCCGGTGGCTTGTTAGCACTCTTTATTATCGAGTGCTAAGGGATTTATAATCATGCGAACAGAACGGGAGTTGAATGAGCGGGAGCAACTGATCCTTCAGGCGGTGGTGCATACCTACATCACCACGGCTGAACCTGTGGGTTCCCGTTCCATTGTAAAACGTTTTGGCCTTGATTTGAGTCCGGCGTCCGTGCGTAATGTCATGGCGGATCTCGAAGAGCTGGGCTTTATTGAACAGCTTCATACGAGCTCCGGGCGCGTCCCTACGAACAAAGGATACCGGTATTACGTCACGTATTTGATGCGGGTGCAGGAATTGAGCGCTTCGGAGCGGGTGCGCATCGAGACGGAGCTTTCGCACCGCCTTAACGATACCGACGAAGTGATGCGCCAAACAAGCCAGTTGCTTGCACTGGTGTCGCATCATGCAGGGCTAGTGGAAGCGCCCCGGGAAAACGGGGCGCTGGTGCGCAACATCGAGCTGATGCGCCTGTCCACGGAACGCATCGCCGTGCTCGTCGCGGATAGCTACGGGCGGGTGAAGACACTCGTGACGACGCTTTCGGAGCCTATTGAGGAAGCCAGATTGCCGGAACTGCGGCGGCTCCTTAATGAACAATTATGCAATGTGCCGGTGGATAGCATTCGGGCGGAGGCGCAGCAGCGTTTCTCCGGACGCATTGACCAGCAAAAACATATCATGCGAACGGCGCTTGAGGTTTTGGAGCCCTTCCCGCTACAACGGACGGGGCAGTTATTCCTCAATGGCGCGACACAGCTATTCGAGCAGCCAGAATTCCAGGATGTCGGGAAGGCGCGGGAAGTCTTCCATCTGCTCGATGAGCAACAACGGTTGATACAGTTGCTGCGGGAGGGCCTCTCCGGAGACACGCCCCGGCAGCTTGTCGTGATTGGGGCGGATTCGCCCGATTCAGGCTTGGGCGAGATCAGCGTAGTCGCTTCGCCCTATTATGTAAACGAGAAACCGGTGGGCATGCTGGGCGTATTAGGTCCGCGCCGGATGCCCTATTCGCGCCTGTCGGCGCTGGTCGAATATACCGCGAGCATGCTAAGCCGGTTCCTAACGGCGTTAGCGCGCTAAGGCGCATACACTGGCGGTGGGAAGAAAGTGAAATAGTTGCGGCATATGAGCAAGAAAATTCCTATCGAAAAAAGCGAACTAGAGAAACGGCTGGAAGCGGAAGCGGCGGCGGAAGCCGCCGACCAAACCGAAAAGCAGGCAGAGCCCGCCCCGGCGGAATCTGATGCCCAAGCGGCTTCAGCCCGTGAAACCATCGAGGCGTTGACTGCCGAACGGGATCAGCTTAAAGATCAGCTCTTGCGCATGCGCGCGGAATTCGACAACTACCGCAAGCGTACGGCGCGCGATGTCGAACGGATCCGGCGCATGGCTGCCGAGGGCCTTATCAGCGAATTGCTGCCCGTGGCCGACCACCTGGAATTGGCCATGCAGCACGCGGGTGATTCCTCGGGCGGCCTGGCCGAAGGCGTCGGCATGGTATTGAAACAATTCTATGACACCCTTGGGCGTTATGGACTCGAGATCATCCCCGCGCTGGGGCTGCCGTTTGATCCCCATGTGCATGAAGCCCTGATGCAGCGCGAAGAGCCAGATAAACCGGCGCATACGGTGGTCGAAGAATTCCAAAAGGGATTCACCTTGGGCGGGCAAGTGCTCCGTCCCGCGAAAGTCATCGTGAGCACAGGCGGCCCAGATGCTAAAGCGCCAGAACCTAAAGAAGATAACATCATCGATTTTGCCCCTTTTGCGGATCAGCCCGAAGGGGAGAGCACACCAGCGGATTCCGCGGAGCCGCCCGCTTAACAAAGCGCCTACGGCACGCGATAGCGTTCAAATCAGTGCAAATGATATGCATGGAGGATAAACGACAATGGGTAAAGTGATTGGCATCGACCTGGGAACGACTAACTCCTGCGTGGCGGTCATGGAGGGCGGCGAGCCCACGGTGATCGCGAACGCGGAAGGCAACCGCACAACGCCATCGGTCGTGGCGTTTACAAAAGATGGGGAGCGCCTGGTAGGCGCGGTGGCCAAACGCCAGGCCATCACCAACCCCAAAAACACGGTGTTTTCCATCAAGCGATTCATGGGACGCCGCCACGGTGAAGTATCCACCGAGGAAAAACTGGTTCCCTACACGGTGAGTTCCGCCTCATCGGGCGACTGCCAAGTCGAAGTGCAAGGGAAAACCCATAGGCCCCCCGAGATCTCGGCCATGATCCTGCGGAAAATGAAGGAAACGGCGGAGACCTACCTGGGAGAAACGGTCACCCAGGCGGTTATCACGGTGCCGGCATACTTTAACGACTCCCAGCGCCAGGCCACTAAAGACGCGGGCCGCATCGCGGGCCTTGAAGTGCTCCGCATCATCAACGAGCCCACTGCGGCCGCATTGGCCTATGGCCTTGACAAGAAAAAGAATGAAAAAGTGGCCGTCTACGACTTGGGCGGCGGCACATTCGATGTCTCCGTTCTCGCTATCGGCGATGGCAGCTTCGAAGTCATGAGCACCAACGGCGACACCCATTTGGGCGGCGATGACTTCGATCAACGCATCATCGATTGGCTGGCCGATGAATTCCTGAAGGACCAAGGCATCGATCTGCGCAAAGACCCGATGGCCCTCCAGCGCCTCAAAGAGGCCGGTGAAAAAGCCAAGTGCGAATTGTCGTCCACCATGCAGACCGATGTAAACCTGCCGTTCATCACGGCGGACGCGGCGGGGCCAAAACACCTCAACTACACAATGACGCGCGCGAAACTCGAACAATTGTGCGATGAACTGCTGCAGCGCACGAAGAATCCCTGCTTCCGCGCCATTGAAGACGCGGGCCTGCGCGCATCGGATATCGATGAAGTCATCCTCGTGGGCGGCATGACCCGCATGCCCGCCGTGGGCGCTATTGTAAAAAGCATTTTCGGAAAAGAGCCCCATCGTGGTGTGAATCCGGATGAAGTGGTGGCCATAGGAGCCGCCATCCAGGCGGGCGTCCTCGCGGGCGAAGTGAAGGAAGTATTGCTGCTCGACGTGACGCCGCTGTCGCTGGGCATCGAGACATTAGGCGGCATTTGCACGAAGCTAATCGAGCGCAACACCACCATCCCCGTGACGAAGCGGCAGATCTTCTCGACCGCCGCCGACAGCCAGACCGCCGTGACCATCCATGTGTTGCAGGGCGAACGCGAACTGGCCGCTGATAACCGCACGCTGGGGCGCTTCGACCTGTTGGGCATTCCACCCGCGCCGCGCGGCATCCCGCAAATCGAAGTCGCTTTCGACATCGACGCGGACGGCATCCTGCATGTGGCGGCGAAAGACCTCGCCACGGGCAAAGAACAGAAAATCCGCATCGAATCCTCCAGCGGTTTGAACGAAGACGAGATCAAACGCATGGTGAACGAAGGCGAATCCCACGCCAAAGATGATGCGGATAAGAAAAAATCCATCGAGGTGCGCAATAATGCGGATTCGCTGCTGTATGGCACCGAGAAAACCCTTAAAGAAAATGGCGATAAAATCAGCTCGGAAGATAAGTCGGCCATTGAATCGGCCATGGCGGAGCTTCGCAAGGCGCTCGAAGGCAGCGATACAGCCGCCATCGAACGTGCCACGGAGCATTTGACGCAATCTGCCCACAAACTCGCCGAGGCCCTGTATCGCGCGGCAAGCGAAGCGCAAGGCCAAAACCCGGCAAGCGGCGGCGCGGCGGCGGGCGGCCCAGCGGAAGAGCCCGGCATGAAGAGCGGCGATACGGTGGATGCTGATTTCACTGTCGTGGACGACGATGACAAGGAAAAGAAATAGCGAGGCAAACGCCTTGCGGCGTGAAGCATTCGCTGAATAGGAAAGGCTGCAAGGCGCGCGTCCTCGAGGACGCGCGCCTTGCATACCATCGAGCAATATGGCCAAACGTGATTATTATGACATTCTCGGCGTAGATAAAAGCGCCTCGCAAGATGATGTTCGGAAGGCTTACCTCAAGCTCGCCCATAAATACCACCCCGATAAAACCGGTGGCGATAAGGCGGCGGAGGAGAAGCTTAAGGAGATCAATGCGGCTTATGACACGCTGAAAAATCCCCAGAAACGCCAGCAATACGATGCCTATGGCGGTACAGAAGGCATGGGCGGCATGGGCGGCGGCGGATTCGGCGGCGGATTCGGCGGATTCAGCGCGGGCGGCCAAGGGGGCTTCGATGCGCCCTTTGACGATTTCTTCGATGTGTTGTTCGGGCGTAGCGGGGCAAGCGGCGGCCAGCGCACCGGGCGCAGGCGCGGCTCCCGTCCGGGAAGCGACCTGGAATACCGCTTGTCCATCAGCTTGCGCGAAGCCGCCACGGGCGCGAAGCGCACCATCCAATTCAAACGCTACGAGCAATGCGGCGATTGTAACGGCACGGGGGCCGCGAAAGGCAGCCAGCCCGCGACATGTGCGGATTGCCAGGGCACGGGCCAGGTCCGGCGCGCGCAAGGTTTTTTCAGCATTACCCAGACCTGCCCGCGCTGCAAGGGCCAAGGCCGCATCATTCTCGATCCCTGTAAAGCCTGTTCGGGCGCGGGGCGCATTGCACTAGACCGGAAAATAAAAGTCGATCTGCCCGCCGGCATCAGCTCTGGCCAGCGCGTCCGTTATCAGGGCGAAGGCGAGGCCGGAGAAGGCAATGGGCCGCGCGGCGACCTCTATGTCCTCGTGGAAGTGGAAGAGGATGAAATATTCACGCGCGATGGCAATGATGTGATCTGCGAAATACCGATCAGTTTCCCGCAAGCCATTTTGGGCGATAAAATCCGCGTCCCCACGCTGTCCGGCGAAGCCGAACTTAGAATTCCGCCTGGCACACAGCCCGGCACGCCCTTCCGCCTTCGAGGCATGGGCATGCCGGATATCCACGGATACCACAAAGGCGACCAAATTGTGCGGGTTAGCGTCGAAACGCCCTCGAAGCTGGGCAAAGAACAGCGGGAACTCATCGAGAAGTTCCAAGAACTCAGCTCCGAGCAGACCTATCCTCTGCACAAACGCTTCATCGAACGCCTCAAGAAGTCCATCGGCGGAGGCTGACCACTAACGGCCAGCCTCGTTGATGCGCTAGTGTAGTGAATCATCATTAAAGCAACTTATCCTACGTTTCGGGCAAATGTCCGTTGAAGGAGAGAAGAGGCGGGTTTCCATCTAGGAGACCCGCCGTGGCATTGTGTTCCGTAGTGCTCAACCCACAGGAGGCAATGCCATGGATAAGCGTAGCACGAGCAGCCGGGAAGCGCAATCCCAACGGATGGCGATGAAACGGCAAAGCGCCCGCATGCTCACCGAGGCGATGGTGGGCGCGGGATTATCGAAATGGGAAGCGGAAGCGCTGGTCAGCAGCATCGAGGAGGTGTATTTCTCGGACCCGGAACTGGCCCCGGCGCGCGACGGCCAGATGCGGTATAATTGCGTGCGGAGCGACGAGGGGCCGGGCAAGCCGCTTTCGGAATGCCAGAAGGTCTCCGTAACCCTGACGCTGTTGCACGCCGAGGATAAACAGGGGCTCATGGGCTTCGGGGATGCAGGCGGCATGAGCGCCGAGGTGCGCCAACGCCGGATTGTCCGGATGGTGGACGAAGCCCGGGAGCAGGGCGGGCTGTTGACGCAGGAGGACTTGTCGGAAATCCTGATGTGCGACCCGCGCACGATCCGCCGCGACATCAAGATGCTCAAGGAACGTGGATTCGTGCTTCCCACGCGCGGCCAGCAGCAAGATATCGGCCCCGGCGTCGCCCTATCCTCCGCCTCAGGCCGCAACCACCATAACACAGTCCCGTCACTTAGTTGAACGACGCGCAAACGCTCCGTAAACTACCACTGCTTAACAAACCTAATTCATCTGAAATAGCACACCTTAATCATCACCCGATCCTGTCGAAAGATGGGGGGAGGCTCATAGGTCTGGGGCGAAGTTGCCGAGAGCAAGTCCATGAGGGAGGGGTCAAATATAATGATTATCGATATAGCGGGTACGCTTCGGTTCTTGTCAATGAGGACGAGGCTGTATTGCAATTGGCCAGCCATCATGATGAGTAAGTCGAGTGCCATGAAGAGGTCCCGCAGGAAAGCGGCTTCACTAACGGCCTTGCTTCTTTGTTTTATGACCGGTTGCATTAGCCAGGTCGCGAAGGAGCCGGGCATCAGCTATACGGAGCCAGGCATTAAACGCCGGGTAGTGTACTCTAATCCATCGTTGGGAAATGTCAATGCTATCACCAGGATATTCCTGCAGGGAGTTCCAATCCTTGCGGTCGGAGGAAGCCAGGGAGCCGCATTCCTCACCCACAATTACACACAGAAAACCGTTGTGCCATTCATCGGCACCAGACTCGCAACGACAGTTCCTGTCGATCTCGATGGCGATGATGTGTTCGAGTTCATGGACCGCGGTGGAGGCTGGTCTGCCGTACAACTCATTTCCTCCGAGGGACGATCGTTTTGGAGCTTTCCAGACGAAGGCCAGAACGCCGCCGACCAAATGGCGGCGGGGGATTTGGACGGCGACGGAATCCTAGATTTCGTGGTAGGAATGAATGGCGACGGGGGAGTTTACGCACTAAATAAGGACCGCTCCATCAAGTGGTGGCACGAAGCCGGCAATGTGTTTTGCGTAGAGGTTTTAGACCTGGATGCCGATGGCAAACCCGAGGTTGTGCACATTGATGGTCAGCATATCGTCATTCGTGACAGTGAAGGCACACTGATTCGCCGATTCCGATTTCGTGCCGGGCATCTTGACCAATTGCTGTGGAGACAGCACCCCGATGGTGCCCTTATTGTCGGCACCAAAGGTCGCTCTCTCCGTCTGTTCGACACGCTTGGGAACGAAGTTTCCAGGCTGCGGCTGCCGCGAGGAAAGGGCTACACCGTGGCCGTTCAACCGGTGAGGTTTGGCGGGATCCTCTATTACGCCGCCGCGAACCAAGTTGCTTACGCTTACGAAAATGGCTATCTGTATATTTTTACCGAAGATGGAAAGATAGTGCACGAGGAAGTATTCACTGGACGGGTAAAAACGCTCGCGGTAATCCCTCACCCTCAGCGTACCGACAGTGAACTTCTGCTGGTCGGCGTGGGAAAACAAGTGCTTGAGTACCAAAAGGATTGACCTAGCCAGCGCATACAGCGGACTGACGCCGCTGATGCGCGAACCGTTCGGAAACTCCCATATGAATTGACGCTTCCGCATCAACAAAGAGGTCCATGTCTACCAAAAAATGACACAGAAAGTGGCACATTGTCTTGAGTCAAGGAAGCGCTGTAAACGCCGGTCGAGAAGTGTAGTGGGGGATGGGGCGGTGGAGAAATGAAGCACCCTTGGTAGACTCCTTGGAGTCCGAGGCATTGGGCCTTGGTTTTTCTGGGAGGGACTAAGGAGTGTATCGGGATATGGAAAAGTGGTGTGAGATTCGTCAGCGGGTGCTTCGCGAAGGTGTGAGTATCCGGCAGATTCAGCGGGAAACGGAGCTGCATTTCGAGACGGTTAAGAAGATTCTTGAGCATTCTACCCCGCCGGAGTTCCAGTGTCCGGAGCGTCCGCAACCCAAGATAGGCCCGTATCTGGAGTTTATATTGGCCATTCTACAGTCGGATAAAGAACGGCCGAAGAAGCAACGCCACACAGCTAAACGCATTTTCGAGCGCCTTCGTGAGGAGGGATACACGGGGGGCTATACGCAGGTCAAAGAGGCGGTGCGTGAACGTAAACGCGTTTCTCAGATCAGGGCAAGTTGCCATCAGGTCGAATTAACACACTAGAATTGCGTTTACATTTGAACGTGAGCGCCCAATGACGCCAGCGTCTTCACAAATTCCGGATACGTAACCGACACCGCTTCCGCGCCGTGGATAATGGTCTCGCCCGGTATGGCCATGGCCCCAACAGCCAGCGCCATGACGACACGGTGATCCCCATGGCCCTCGACCCTGGCGGCGTGAAGGGCGCTTTCCTCGATCACCAACCCGTCGGGCAATTCTTGGACACGCGCGCCCATGCGTTCGAGTTCTTGGCGCATCACGGCGATGCGGTCCGTCTCCTTGAGCCGCGCTTGCGGCACGTTGAGCAGCCGTGTTTCCCCCCGTGCGAAACACGCCAGCACCGCCATCATCGGCAGCGCATCCGGCGTCGCATTGAGATCCAGCTCACAGCCTTCCAGGCAGCCGCCTTGGACACGCAATACATGCCCGCCCACGGGGCTTGGCGTGATTTCAATGGACGCGCCCATGGCGCACAGATACTCCACGACGGCTTTGTCGCCCTGCACATCGTCCATGTCCAGCCCATGAACCGACACCTCATTTCCCGGCAGCGCCCCCGCCGCGAGGAAAAACGTGGCCGACGAGAAATCCGCGGGAATGGCCCGGCGCACCGGCTCGTAGGATTGCCCGCCCCGCACATGGAATTTGGTCCAGCCGTCACGCTCGATATGCACGCCTTGGCGGTGGAGCCAGTCCAGGGTCATCTCCACATAGGGCCGTTCATTCAGCAGGCTCACATGAATGGTGCTGTCGTGGTCCGCAAGCGGGGCATTCAACAACAAACTCGATAGATATTGGCTCGTCACTGCCTCGATAACGGTTTCGCCGCCCCGCAAGCGCCCTTCAATGACAAAGGGAGGCACTCCGCCGCCGCGTGTGGTGCGCACACGCGCGCCTAAGTCGTTGAGTGACGCCGCAAGCGGGCCGCACGGACGCCGCCGCACCTGCTCGTCGCCGGTAAGCACCGCCATGCCCTGCTCAAGCAGCGCACTCGAGCCCATGGCCATGCGCATGGTGGTGCCGGAATTTCCCACATCAATGACATTATCCGGGGCTTGGAGCCTGCCGCCTGTTCCTTGCACGCGCCATTCATTCTCTTGTATGTGCATCTCAGCCCCCAGCGCGCTGTAGGCGCGCACGGCGGCTTGGGCGTCATCGGACTGCAATGGGCGCTGAATGCGGCTTTCACCCTCCGCCAGCGCGGCGATGGCCACCGCGCGTATGGTGTGGGATTTGGAACCGGGAATGGCCACATCGCCCCGTAGAATTGATTGTCCGCCTATAAGCTCCATAACATATGCTCCCCCATGGTGTTCGTGTTACCGCATTTAGATTCCACTATGTTAGAATAGAATATTCCTTCCTTCAAAAAAACAGCTATTCGCATTTAGGATATGCTTTTGGTATACTTTAACGGTTTTTTTACTATGTAGGCGAGTGCGCCTGATTCCGCACCCAACACCCGCGCACGGAAAAATACGTCCGCAGCATACTGAAAGGTTCCGAATTATGACGAAGAAACTGATGGTAGTCCCTGAGCAAGTGCGCCAAATGGAAGTACTGGAGCTAGGCAGCATCTCCATCAACGCATACCAAAAGACGTTGAAGGAAGAGCTAAAGAAAAATCCTGATGTCACTCCTGAATCCTGCCTGCGCATTTACCGCGACATGGTCCTTATTCGCGAATTCGAGACCATGTTGAACCAAATTAAGACCCTCGGCGAATATCAAGGCATTGCCTACAAGCATGCAGGCCCCGCCCACCTTTCCATCGGCCAGGAAGGCGCGGCTGTAGGCGAAAGCTTCTATCTCGATGTAGAAGACCATATTTTTGGCAGCCACCGCAGCCACGGTGAAATCATCGCCAAAGGACTTAGCGCCATCCAGCGCCTCAAAGGCTCGGGCCTTATGCCCATCATGGAGTCGTACTTCGACGGCATCATTCTGAAAATTGTCGAACAAGGCGGCGCACCGCATGCCTTGGCCGCTTCCTTGAATGGCAAGAAAAAATTGGCCGCCACGGAAAATGCCGATGAAATGGAGCTGGGCATCGATTTCCTGCTTTATGGCTTGCTCGCGGAAGTCTTCGGCCGTGAGACCGGCTTCAACAAAGGCATGGGCGGCTCGATGCATGCGTTCTTCACGCCTTTTGGCGTCTTCCCGAACAATGCTATCGTGGGCGGCAGTTCCGACATCGCCGCGGGCGCGGCTTTGGCCAAGAAAATCCTCCAAAAGCCCGGCATCGTCGTGGCCAACATCGGCGACGCCTCGATTGGCTGCGGCCCGGTGTGGGAAGGCATGCAGTTCGCCGGCATGGCCCAATACCGCAATTTATGGGAAGAGCCCTTCAAAGGCGGCCTGCCGATTATCTTTAACTTCATGAACAACTTCTACGGCATGGGCGGCCAGCCTATCGGCGAGACCATGGGCTTCGAGCGCCTGGCCCGCAGTGGAGCCGCCATCAATCCCGAAAACATGCATGCCGAATGCGTCGACGGCAATAATCCGCTGGCCCTCGCGGACGCCTACCTGCGCAAGAAAGCCATCCTGGCCGACCGCCGTGGCCCGGTTCTTCTCGAGACCATCTGCTACCGCCAGACGGGCCATTCCCCCAGCGACCAGTCGTCTTATCGCGAACGCGAAGAGATCGAGGCATGGCGCGCGGTGGATCCGCTCACGGAATTCGCGGGCAAATTGGTGGATGCGGGCGTCTGTTCCGAGGACGAATTGGCCGCCGTGCGCGATTATGCCACCGAAAAGGTCAAGAAGGCCTGCAAGCTGGCCGTGGATGAAACCACCTCGCCGCGCATGAAGCTTGGTTCGCATATCACTTTGGATACGTTCATGTTCTCGAATGAGCCTCTCCAGGAGCTTCCCGGCCTGGCCCGTAAAGAAGACGTGCGCATGCCCCTCGAGGAGAATCCCCGGGTCGTCCAAATCGCCAAAAAATCCCGCAGCGGCCTCGACAGCGCAGGCAAAACCCTCAAGGAAAGCAAAGCGGTCAGTTTCCGCGACGCCATCTTCGAGTCTATTGCCCACCACTTCTACAATGACTCGCGCATCGCGGCGTATGGTGAAGAAAACCGCGATTGGGGCGGCGCGTTCGCGGTCTATCGCGGCCTGACGGAAGCATTGCCTTACCACCGCTTGTTTAATTCGCCCATATCCGAAGGGGCCATCGTCGGTTCGTCCGTCGGTTTCGCCCTCGAGGGCGGGCGCCCCATCGTCGAACTGATGTATTGCGACTTCATGGGCCGCGCGGGCGACGAAGTGTTCAACCAATTGCCCAAGTGGCAGGCCATGTCGGGCGGCTACTGCCGCATGCCGGTGGTGCTGCGCGTATCCGTCGGCAGCAAATACGGCGCACAGCACTCGCAGGACTGGACGACCCTTTGCGCCCACGTTCCGGGCCTCAAGGTCGTGTTCCCGGCCACGCCGTACAGCGCCAAGGGCCTCATGGCGACGGCATTGCGCGGCAGCGACCCGGTGGTCTTCTTCGAGAGCCAGCGGCTGTACGACCAGACCGAAATCCTCCATCCCGGCGGCGTTCCGGCGGAATATTACACCTTGCCCATCGGCGAACCGGCCATCATCAAAGAAGGCAGCGATCTCACCATCGTGACCTTCGGCGCTACGCTGTACCGCGCATGGGAAGCCGCCCAGCGCTTCGAGAAGGAATTCGGCATCTCGGTCGAGCTGATTGACGGCCAATGCCTGGCTCCGCTCGATTATGAGAAGCTGGTAAATTCCGTGAAGAAAACGGGCAAGCTCATCCTGGCCAGCGACGCTTGTGAAGTCGCGAGCTACCTGCATACGGTGGCTTCACGGATCTCGCAAATGGCCTTCGATTATCTGGATGCGCCGCCTTGCATCGTAGGCGCACGCAATTGGATCGTGCCGCCAGCGGAACTCGAAGAATTCTACTATCCGCAAACGGAATGGTTCCTGGATGCGTACCACACGCAGATCAAGGCGCTGCCGGGCTACACGCCCACGACGGACCGTACGCCCGAGGAAATGCTCGCCTTAACGAAATACGGCGTACAATAAGTCTCCATTGAGAGTACACACGAAGCGGCGCACTCGTAACGGGCGCGCCGCTTTTATCTTTGCATTGAAAGAATCACATTATGAAACCTGCTGATATAAGAGATCAGTACAGAATTAAAAAATAGTGTCCCGAAGGGACAACCCAACCCCCAGCCCAGGGCCGACCGCCGCCCGAAGGGCAAGGGAGCCCCTGGGAATAAGCGCCCCCAATGAATTGTCCTGAAGGGACATCACAAGAGTCATTCTTTTCACGCCATCAATGTGTTGTAGATCATCGCAGAGATAGGCGCTGAGGACGCGGAGTTTCGAGGAGGAGATGTCTGCTCCGCGAAACTCCGCGTCCTTTGCGTTCTCTGCGTTAAAGAAGCTCCGCCGCCGAATACTTTCAGGTATCAATAGCGTGAAATGGCTCACTTTTGGGATGCCCATACAGGGCATTTCGGGGAGGGGGCATTTGCACCCAGGGGCTCCCTTGCCCTTCGGGCGGCGGTCGGCCCTGGGCTGTGATGGGATGTCCCTTCGGGACACCTACGTAACCAATTCCGGCATCATCTTCGTTCACGATACTTGAGCGGTTCAATTTGAATCATAGCCATGCACTCTATCTCATTGTATCCAACCTTACACCGCTCTAGCCACAAGAAGCACAAGAAGCACAAGAAAGAATGCATCTTTGTGGCCTGCGCTTTTTGTGGCGGATTCTTCCGCGAGATGAAGAGCGGCATTTCCATTCTATTTCCCCCGCTGGCCAACTGCTTGCGTCCGGGCGCGCTGTCTTCCATAATGCAGATGCGAAGTGCGCCTTCGCGCCTAATTGGTTTTACCTGGCATAAGGAAACACAACACCCCATGGCTAACAATGACTTGCTCAGCGGCGCGCCCATTAGCGAGGACTCGCAGTTTGACGACCGCATACGCCCGCAGCGCCTCGAGGATTTCCCTGGGCAGGAGCCCATCAAGGAAAAACTCCACATCGCCATCGAAGCCGCTAAGAACCGGCGCGAGCCTCTTGACCATCTGCTGCTTTCTGGCCCGCCAGGACTCGGCAAGACCACCCTCGCCCGCATTCTCGCCAATGAGATGGGAGTGGACATTAAATCCACCTCCGGGCCCGTCATCGAGCGCCAGGCGGACCTCAGCGCTATTCTGACCAGCCTGGATGAGTTCGACTTCCTGTTCATCGACGAGATCCACCGCCTTAACCATGCGGTCGAGGAAACCCTCTATTCCGCCATGGAGGATTTTGAGGTCGATATCATGCTCGGGAAGGGCCCCACGGCGCGCTCGATGAAAATCGGCCTCAAGCGATTCACCCTGATCGGGGCCACCACCCGTTCGGGCCTCCTTACGCCACCGCTGCGGGCGCGCTTCGGCGACACCTGCCGCTTTGAATTCTACTCTCCCGCCGAGCTTGAGCAGATCGTCAAACGCTCCGCCCGCATCCTCAATGTGCCCATTGAAGACACCGGCGCGCTTGAATTGGCGGGACGCTCCAGGGGAACCGCCCGCGTCGCCAACCGCCTGCTCCGCCGCGTGCGCGACTTTGCCGAAGTAAAGGGCGATGGCGTCATCACGCAGGAAATCGCCGATGCCGCGCTTAACCTTCTGCGCATCGACGCGCTGGGCCTCGACGACATGGACCGCCATATCATCGAAACCGTCATCCATAAATTCAGCGGCGGGCCTGTTGGCCTGTCTTCCCTCGCTGTCAGCATCGGCGAAGACGCCCAAACCATCGAGGAGGTCCATGAGCCTTTTCTAATACAGTTAGGCTTCCTCAAGCGCACCCCGCAGGGGCGCGTCGCCACTCCCCTTGGCTACCGCCACTTCGGCCTGGCGCCTCCACCAAATGCGCAAGGCCATCTGTTTGATTAAAACACATAAATATCACATAAGTTTTATTATTCAATCCACATCACGCCCATTTACATTCGGGCTCAAGTTTCGTTCATTGCCGCCGATATATACAGTGCAAGGCTAAGACAAGGAAGTCGAAGCCCCCCGAGACACGGAAGTCGAAATTACGCTAACGGAACCGTCCCACAGCCCAGGCGCCGTCCCAACGCCGAGGCGAATACAAGGTCCCTAAGCTATACCTCCATGAGTGCGCCACAATGCCCAATTGTGGCGCTTTCCTTTATTAGTGCTAAATATGTGTTGTATCATCATTCTGTAACATTAATAAAGCCAAAATAGTCCCAGAATATGCCATTTTGTTTATATAAATTTCCTTTATATTTTGGCTAAAGTTTTCCCGCAAAAGGCCGATATAAGAAGTAACAAAGTTGAATGGGAAACAACAAAGAGGCCGGAAAGGTTGTCCCCCGGACCAGTCTCGATGTCCCAAGTTCCACCCTTCTTGAGTGCGCCACAGTCCCCATGTGTGGCGCTCTTATTTTTTTAGCGCACTATTGATGTAACCGAATGCGCCCCAACTAAAGTTCTCGCCAAACGCGCCGATATATATTGCATAACGGCCGAGGCAAGGAGGCCAAGGCCGGAAAAAAGGACAAGGAAGTCCAATCAAGATTCATCCAAGACAGGGAAGTCGAGGATTACGTGACACGGATGTCGAAACAAACGGTCTTTCGGACGCCATATCAAGTCCCGAGCTGAAAGGTATCCGCAAGGCCGAAACCCTCTGTGAGTGCGCTGTGGTTGCCCCCACGGCGCATTTCCTTTTCATATCCTCTGGTGCGCCTTGGCGTATTCGGCGTGTTCATAAAACACGCGCATGAGGACCAGGCCTTGAGCAGGGGCCGTGCGGCCCCGGAAAGGCCCGGGGGCATGTAGCCGTTCGGCAATCCAGTCCACCTGCTTATGGCCGCGCGCCACATCCACGAGCGTCCCCACGATATTGCGCACCATGTGATACAAGAAGCCGCTCCCGTGAAATTCCATGCGCCAGCAATTCACGGCGTCACACGACCCTATAACCGCCCCGGGCCGCACGGCTATGCCATGAATGGTTCGAATAGTGGAGCCGCTAGCAGAACCGGAGCTCTCGAATCCCGCGAAATCATGCTCGCCCACCAAAAGCTGGGCGTAATCCGCGAGCCGCCCCATATCCAGCTTCCATCGAATGGGCCAGGCATACCGGACGGCAAACGGATCCGCTTCCCGCCCTAGATGCAGCGTATAGGCATAGTGTTTGCCTATGGCCCAGCGCCTTGGATCAAAATCCGCCACAACCGGTTCGATGGCGTCCACGCGAATCTCGGGGCCTAGCATGCCCGAGAGGGAATGCTGAAGCCGCCCGCCGTCCTGCTCTTTTTTCCAATCAAACACGCACGTTTGCCCAAAGGCATGAACGCCCGCATCCGTACGTGAAGCGCCTTGCACCCGTATATGCTCCCCGGCCATCCGGGACAGGGCTTCTTCGATTACGCCTTGCACCGTGCGAAGATGCGGCTGCACTTGCCAGCCCGAGAAATGAGTTCCCTCGTAGCGCAGCCGCGCCAGAAATCGTTGCGTCATGTATCCTCTGCCAATCGCCCCGGGCTGTCCCCCTGCGCGTTATCCATTCCGTTATACACAGAGCAGGGCATGCGCGTTTGACAGCTTCGCATGGGCTGGGGTAGTCTGCTTGCCATGGATTTCCGTGGAAAGCCAATATCCGCGAATCCGCGAAACAGCATGGCATGCGGGTGAAGCCCGCGTCAATGGAATGACTGGTATACGGCGCCGCGTACGGCGCCTGGAGAATGCAGCATGAAAACCTCGATGTATCTGGCGCTCATCGCAACACTGGCGTTAGCTGGCTGCAATACGCTTGGACGCCAGCCCCGTCTTGATCAAGCCGGAGTTCAACCCGCCGTCCTTGCTCCCGGCGACAGCGCGGTTATTTCCGTCAAGGTCTCTGACAAATACGGGATCATCAAGAACGTGCAGGCGGAAGTCAAAGGCGAACAAACCGCTCAAGAACCTGAAAACCGGGTGATTATCCACCTCTACGACAATGGCGAGGCTCCCGATGCGAAAAGCGGCGATGGCATCTGGACATCCAGCATGCTCGATGTTCCCCTCAACGCCCCTTCCGGCCAATTTACGTTTTTGATCTCCGCATATAATGAACAAGGCAGCGTCGTGATTGTCTCCACGGAACAAGGAGATGCGCCGCTGGAAACCCCATGCCAAGTGGAAATCAAATATCCCGCAGAACCTGTTCCACCGTCGCCTGCTGAACCTAAATAAGAGGCCATGGATGGCCGCTGTGCTTGTTACCGTATGCATGCTGGTGTTAGGCGCGCCGAATGCCTCCGCGCCCAATGTCGTCTTTTTATCCGTGGACACATTACGCGCCGATCACCTCGGCTGTTATGGGTACGGCCGGAATACATCGCCCCATCTGGACCGCCTTGCCGCCCAAGGCCGCCTATTCGAGGATTGTGTAACAGAGGTTCCTCTCACCAATCCCGCCTTCTGCGCGATGCAAACCTCCCAGATTCCACGGACGCTCGGCGCGTTTCGCAATGGGCTTCCCTTGGGAAACGACACTCCCACCGTGGCGGAACAGTTCCAACTGGCGGGATACCAGACATTCTGCGTGCAAAGCAATTGGACCCTTCGCGCCAAACTATCGGGGCTGGCGCGCGGCTACGAGGTGTATGAAGACCATTTCACCAACAAGCGGTGGGGATTTTTCAAAAACGAACGGTACGCCGATGAAGTCACCGAAATCGCCTTGGAACAGTTATCCCAGCGCGATGCCAGCAAGCCGTTTTTCTGCTGGATACATTATTCCGATCCGCACGCCCCGTATCGTTTTCATACCCGCTTCAATCCTTGGGATAACGAAGGCAAACGATTGAACAAAGAAGACCGCACTCGAAAGCGGTATGACTCCGAAATCGCCTTTACCGACTATGAGATTGGCCGCTTGCTGGAAGCGCTGCCCCTAGAAAACACCTATATCCTGTTTGCGGCAGACCATGGTGAGAGCTTATATGAGCATGGCTATCTCGGCCATGGCCGCCGGATCTATCAAGACGGCATTCATATTCCCTTTTTCTTCACCGGGCCGGGCATACAGCCAGAACGCATCCAAGCCCCCGTGCGCGGCCTCGATGTGGGCCCCACTTTGCTGGCGCTGGCAGGGCTTCCACCGCTCGCGGATATGCAGGGCATGAATCTCCTGAACGAGACACCGCCCGATAACCGCATCCGCATCATCGAAACGTATGGCGGCGCGGTGCCTCATTTGCCCGGCGCGAAATTGATCCTCAAGGGCCGCCCTCCCCAGCGTCAAGGCATTCTCGATGGCCCATGGAAACTCATTTTACATGAGAACCATCCCGAGCTGTTCCGCCTCGATACCGATCCAAAGGAACTTGCAAATTGCAGCGCCGAATATCCGGAGCAACTAGAGCGGTTGCGCATACTCATCACTGAATGGAATGAAGGCCATCCCCGCAGCCAAACCGAAGGAACAGCGCTTTCGGAAGAAGACCGGAGGGCACTAAAAGCGGGAGGATACTTATAAGCGCAGGCAATCCTACATGGAATCACGCCTCCGCTTGCGCCAGTTGCAGCGTATCATTGGACAGGAACGGCGTAGGATCCACTGCCTGGCCTTCGACACGCACTTCAAAATGCAGATGCGGGCCTGTCGCCCGTCCGGTCGAGCCTACTTGGCCAATCGGGTCGTTCGCCGTCACCAAATCGCCTGGCCGCACCAAGAGCTTGGATGCGTGCCCATACACGGTTTCCGTCCCATCCCGATGCCGCAAAATGACGGAACGGCCATATCCTGGCTGCCAGCCCGCCGCCACCACTTGCCCAGCTTTGTACGGATAAATCTCCGTTCCCGTGGGCGCTGCAATATCGATCCCATCATGATGCTCCGGCAGCCCCGTGAACGGATCCGCACGCATCCCGAAAGAAGACGATAATCTCGCCGTATCATCCCGTAGCAGGGTACTCCACGGCCCGGTTTCCTGGGATGCTTGTTTCGTTGAATCCTCACTTCCGCCGAGAAGCCGCTCGATCATGGCCATTAGGCTGGCCCGGGTGATGGGCTGGTTCTCCAGCGAGGACGTTTGCGCCGCATCCACGCTCTTCGCGGTTGTTACATCCGAATCCGGTATCAGCCCCAGCTCCTCGGTGCGGCTGGCGACGAGAATGCCTACGGGCGCAGGGCCGCCTTGAGCGGATGTGGCGTACTTTTCGACCGCTTGCACGGGTATCAAAGTTGTCAAGGCGCTCCCTTCCAGGAAGCTACGCCCATCCGCCAAGCGTAAATCCCTTGGGATATTCATGGATTTCAATGTGCTTGCGGCGGTTGATTCCGGCGGAGTTTCAAGTTCATGCTCCTCCGGCATTATCGCACGCAGATCAAGTTGTTGTCCGACGGAAAGCTTGTCTGGATCACGCAATTGATTGGCCTCCGCTACCCGGTCAATTGCCGCCTGCACTTCCGCATGTACGGGAGCAATACCGGAATCCTGAAGCGCATCCCGGCAAATTTCCCAAAGCGTGTCGCCTTGCTCCACGCAATGGCTGGCGCTTTCCGTGGACGCCGCGCGGGCGTTCGCACTTTCGAGAGCAGCACGGAAACCATCATCGGAAACCGCCTTGCTCTGCTCGACAATATAGCGGGCGGAACTGCGCGGCGGTTCAGGCCGGGCTGCCGCCAATGCGTTTTCGAGGGCGATCAAGGCCAGTTCCATGTTTTCCAACTCCCAATCCGATGCCAGGCAGAAACAAGCAAGCGCCATGCCATCAAGAATGCACTGCACAATCTCTTATACAATCAATAGTTACAACAGAAATTTTTCTGACGGGTATGCCGGTTGCGGCATTTTTTTCCACCCCCGCGTGCAAGATGCGCAATCCTTTGCGATGGCTTATGCATTCTCCATGACGATAGGCATATGAATATATACGCCTGCTGCCCCTAAACAGCCAGGCTTCCACTTCACCAAATCATTCATCGGCTCAATCCTGTCAAAAAAATCTCTTATTAACGGAGGTTTGTCATGAATTCGAGTTTATTCGCATCTATTCGCGGTTTAAAAAATCAGCCCACTATTTTAACTCCAGATGGCTAAAGGGTTAAGAAGTTCTTTTATTACAGGTATCGCGCTTTAAACGGTTGCATTCTTTGCGGCTTTGCGTGAAATGGATGAGTAAAGCTGGCGCGCTGTACTATCAACAGAGATCCAAATCGATTTATGCGCACGCAAAGCCGCAAAGAACGCAAAAGTAAACGAGAATAAACAGTGTTATGTCGTTACATTGGGTTGTGGGCAACGCTCAAGTCAGGGATTAATATACGCTTTTGGCCCTATGGAGATATCATTACGTATTGGGTGCTTGAAGACGAGCTGGCGCCTCCGCTGGCCAAGATCATTCAGGATCCGGCCACGGGCTTGACCGAAGAAGAGCGCCAGAAACTACTCGAAGTCTTGTCGCAAACCATGGAAGATAAACGCCAAATGTATTACAACTGACAAGCAGCCGAAAGCGTGGCCGGAACGGCTGCCCATACACTGAACGTAAAATCCGTAGATGCTATGGAACATGCGGGCTATCCACCCTTTCCGACCGCCATCGGAGACGTCCTATCAGGCGTCCCGATGCGAAAGAGGAGGGGAGATAGCCCGCGCTTTTTTTTGATCACACAGGAGCCTTGCATGGGCGGGCCGCCCATGCTACGAGGATTATTTTTTGAGCATGTATGGGCGCCCATGCCGCGCTAGGCAGCTCCACGAAAATTTTAACCGCGCCAACCTTGCACTCTTTTCCAGTTTCGTGATACACCATGCGGATGAATCGCCCGCAGGAGGCGAGTGTATACGTTCTCTGGAAGGAATGTTTTTTCCATGAATGTGCTCATCATCGCCATGGATACGCTCCGGGCCGACCACCTCGGCTGTTACGGCTACTCCCGGGCCACCTCGCCGCGTATTGACGCCTTCGCCGCACAGAGCGCCGTATTTGATCACGCCATCGCCACGGCTATCCCGACGCATCCGGCTTTCTCGACCATTCTGACCGGGCAATACTCGATCACCCATGGCGTGGTCGCCCACGGCGGACATATTCCCTTATCGGCGCATGCGCCCTTGCTGCCCGCCATCATGCAGAAAAACGGCTACACCACTTGCGCGGTGGACAACCTTGCCGCCTGGCACCCCGGTTTTTTACGCGGGCTGGAATTCTATATTGACCCCACGAGCCGCCGCTCGTTGCAATTCAACTGTGACAACCGGGGAATCAACCAGCGGGCGATCCCTTGGCTGGAACGGCATGCCGCCGAACCGTTTTATTTGTTAATCCATTACTGGGACGCCCATACGCCGTATCTGCCTCCCCGGGCGTACCGATCCCTGTTTTATTCGGGCGAACCCGACCAGCCGGATAACCATCTCCTCGACGCCCTCGAACGGCATCCCCTCGGGCGCCTCTGGCGGGAAACCTGGTTCAATTTGATTGGCCGCAAATTCACGGACCCGGAATACATCGTGGCGTTATACGACGCGTCGATCCGGTATTGCGATGAAGGGATTGGCCAGTTGCTCGAAGCCCTCGAACGCACCGGCGCGGCGGAAGACACCTTAGTGGTGTTCTTGAGCGATCATGGCGAGTTAATGTACCGCCACGGCGTCTATTTTGATCATCACGGCTTATACGAGGGCAACATCCACGTGCCATTGATCATGCGCCACCCGTCGATTGCACCGGGCCGCATTAGCCCATTAGCCGCGCATGTGGATATCGCCCCAACCATTCTCGGCCTGTGCGGCCTCGAGATCCCGCCCCAGATGGAAGGCGCGAACTGGGTGGAGGCCCTCCGCTCCGGCGAGCCATCGAAGGGGCCACAGCGGGAATTCCTCACCACGCAGGAATGCACCTGGCAAATGAAATGGGGATTGCGCACCAAAGACCGGAAATTTATCCTTGCCCGTGAAACCGATTTTTACGGCACGCCGATGCGGGAGCTGTATGACCTCGAGGCCGATCCGCAAGAATTACACAATATCGCAGATGCAAGGCCGGAAGAAGTGCGCACGTTGGAAGCGCGGCTTGAAGGCTGGATTACGGAAAAAATGGCCCAGAACGGCCTTGCGCAAGACCCCCTCATGGCCCACGGGATCACCCTCGGCCAGCGATGGAAAGAAGAACGGCATCAAGAACCGAAATGAACCTTTAGCGCATTGACATACGCCTCGGCCACCGTCTGGCGCCATTCGGCGTCTGACATACGCTCACAGTCCGTGCTGTTCGTCATATTCGCCACTTCCACCAAAATCTTCGTGGGCACTTTGTTATACCGCAACACAGCCGGCACATAATACCGCTCGCCGGATTGGCGGATCACATTGCGGATGGGCGCGCTCTCTTGGTGGCGGCGAATCCGCTTCTTACCAAATTCCCCATACAGCGTCTCCGCGAAATTGCGCGACCACGCTTCATCCCGCCGCCGTTCCGAGGCATTGGATTCAAAGCTGCGGCCTTCCCGCACTTCCTCATACCGTTTATAAAAACTCTCGGGGCTGGCCGTATAACTGTCTTTCCGGTATTGTGCGCCGGGTATATAGAACATCGCCCCACGCAATTGTTCATTGAACAGTTTGTCGCAATGAAAACTCGTAAAAATGATCTGCCGCTCACTCACGCCGCGCTGGCGTTCATTGCGATATATCGCATTGGCCATATACCAGCGCAGATTAACGGAATATTTGGGATTCTCATTTGGATACGCTGGCGTGGAGGTAAGCTCTTCATCTTTGTCGTGGGTGAATCTGCTTGTGGCCGCGGGCGTATAGCTCTGCGAACGATCCCGGACGGTCATATACACTTTCGCTCGTGTTTCCCGCTCCAGGATAGCCTTCGCCCGGCAGCAAATATCGTAATTGATCTCATCTTCATATATGCGGTACGCGCCTCTCTCGACCATGGCCCCCGGATCGTCTCCTCCATGCCCCGGATCGAGAATCACCACCACACCCTCGAGATCCCGAGCCCGAACCTGCTCATTACGCGCCTGCTCCGCTTCGGTGATGGTTTCTTCATACTCACGCCGCTCCGGCGTGTTCTCCGGCATGAAGCGCGCCGACAGCATATCTTGAGGGATCTTGATGGGCTGGCCTGTCTCCATGCTGGTGACATCATTGATGCCGCTGCGCTTCAAGATGGCTTCGCACGCCGCCAGGATATCGACATTTTCCCGGTAATCCGTGAATCGCACCACTACGGGCGTATAAATGGATTTATCGCCAGGCTGTAAATGATACAACGCGTAGGGGCCGTCCTTATCACTTTTATACGTGAGAAGCTTCGTTTCCGCATCATCCAGCGCCCCAAGCTCGACCAAGGTATCTTCGACAGGCTCGGGCGATTCTTCCGCCATGGCCTTAGGCGGCGAGTCCTGAAGTGGCGCGGATTCCTGCGGCGCGGACTCCTGGAGCGGAGGCGGTTTCGGCAGCCGGTCCGGAGTCCGCTTTTTCATGATATCGCGCAATAATTCGACGGGAAACACCACCTGCTGGCCGCGCACCAAATTGGGCGTATGCAGTCCATTCGCCTGCTGCACTTTCTCGTGGTTGAATCCATTTCCTGTCAGCCACTCGCATAACGTCCAGAGCGTCTCCTTGCCTGTGCCTTCACCGACAAAACGGACCTGATGCACCCAGCCCTTTTCATTTACATAGTCATACTTAAAAATAGTGAGCAACGCTTCGCGCTGCGATTCAGGATTCAAATTGGCGTAAGGCAGCACAACCCGGCCTTTGCCTGCATACACACGCCAGTCCGCGCCTTCTCCCAGGCGTTTTTTCAAGAAGGATTCCGCCGAAGGGCCGGATGGAGGGGTGCATTCAATGAAGATGGAGCGCCCATTGCGCAACACGGCGACACTCCCGTCCGTGAAGGGTTCGACAATATCAACCCCCCACGCGGCGGGCGCACTCAATACGAGTGAAACGAACCCCAGCAAGCGGGTTATACGGCGGCGCATAGGCACAATTCGGCTCTGCTGATACGGGCAACTCAAGACGCATGAGGCGCTTACGAGGCCCGATAACACGCCCGCACCTTCACGGCCTCCCAGGAGCGGCGCATACAATACATCGGGGGCCGACCAAGGATGCTACCATACCATGTGGTCAGCTTCAAGAATGCTTATAAATATGGTATCCATCGCCATGCAGACACAAGGGATTGAGTTAGATGAGTGCGCATCCTCTATGGAAGCGCTCGATGCTAGAAATAAATCACGGTGGACAGAAATATCTCGTGCTGGTCCACGTCGCCGTCCATGTCCCACTGCTGGAAGGTGTCTTTGCGGACATCATCGCCCCACCGATATTGGTAGGCGATATCGATGTTGATCCGATTGCGGATAAGCACGCCCGCGCCGAGCGAGATGCCCCAGAAATCATCCGGCTTGCCTGTCATGCGGCTATAAAACTCCTGCCCATTTATGTTGGCGAGGAAATGGCCGCCCCCCGCGGGCGCGGGGTCGTAAAACACGCCCGCGCGCAGGCTCGGCAGATAGTTCTTGAGCGGCTGTTTCGGGTCGAAAAAGACGTATTCCGCCCCCAGGCGGACGGTATAGGTAGAGTCATGGGGACTGCGCCATTTTTCGAGGCCCGTGATCGGAGAAATGCGCTGGGCCTGGCCGAAAAGCCCGCGCTGCACCTCGACATATTGATCCCACTGGCGGCGGGTCACATCGAGCGAAAGGGTGAGTTTGTCATTCGGAAACCGGTATGCGACGCCAAGGCCCCAGGCGCTGGGCATCTCGATACGGCGCTTCTCCTTGTTGACCTGGACACGCGGCTGGCGCTGCACTTCCGTATAGTCCACATCCGCCGCGAAGGCCGTGTGATACACCGCGCCGATACTCCAGCGCTCGGCGGGTTTATACAATACACCGAAGGTGTAGTTCATGCCGTCGAAATTTTCATATCGCTTGAGCTGCTCGAAGCGGCTTGCCAGCAAGGTGCCGCCCACTTTCGTCCAGGTGTCGGCGCGGGTGTATTCAGACCATTCATTCTGGCCTAAGAGGGACTCGTCCCAAATATTCACCGCCATGCCCAGCGACAACTGGTCCGTCACCTCGAACGCCAAAGCGGGTGACAACGCCGCGAGCGAGCCGCTTTGCTCATAATGCAGGCGGCCCTGGGTGGAAAACTGTGTGGCGGCGTCCATGTCGTGGTAGGTCAAATCCATCGCGCGGTCAAAATCGAATTTCCGCTGGTAATTCAAGCTGATCACTACATTGCGCCCGGCGATGGTCCGCTGGAAAGGATAGACGACGCTCAAGTAGTTGAGACTGCTAAAGTCCACTTCCCCGGCGCGATCAAGCTCGAGCCTCGCTCCCGCGTCGTAATCTTCGCGAAATGATTTCCAGGCATAAACAGCGGAAATCTCGGGCCGTTCGAGCTGCGTCAGGCCGCCGGGATTCCAGGACGCGGCGGTGGCGTCGTCGGCGATGGCGATGAACGCGCCGCCCATGCCCAAAGCGCGCGCGCCGCTTCCGACGGGATTCGGCGACGAATTAATACGCGGCTGGGCCATGGCCCCCGCGCCTGCCAGCAGCGCCGCCACGCACACGAACACGCATGCGGGCTTACATGGTAAAGACCGGCTGTCCTTCCGCAATGGTCGCATCCTCATGGTTCAGGGCAGGCGCTAACGGCCCCAGTTTGCTGCGTTCCGCATCGACGCCGTCAATTGGGGCCCAGCCCATGGCGTCATATAGGGCGTCTTCCAACACTTCACCCGTGGCCGGATCGCGTTCCTCGGGTGCGGCTTCATACGCCAGCACGACTTTCATTCCCTTGCGAATCCCTTCTTCAACACCCAGATTCACCCACGCATTATTGCCCGCCACACGGTCCACCGCGCCGGGCACGCGAGGAAACGTCCGGGCCATCCACCCGGCAATTTCGTTCACCCGCTCTTCCCGCTGATCCGCATCGTTCCAATCACCCACGAACACATCGTAGGTATCCAGCACGAGGCCGTTATCCGCCCCAATGGCGCGCACCAGCAGTTCGATACCGCCCGCCTCGCGCGGATACGCTTCCGCGAACAGGAACACATCGGCGGGCTTGACTTTGCCCAGCTTCGACGCAAAACGCGGATCGGCCAAATCGCTCGTGGAGAGTTGAAGCTCCTGCAACACCGCTTCGAGCTGCGCCCGCTCGAGCACCTCGAAACGGCCTTCTTCCACGGACGCCAGCTTGCTCACGAGCATGCTTTGCAGATAGCTCTCGACCGCTTCATCGCCCCCCTGGACGTATTGCACGGCTACTTTCATGCGGTATTCATCCAGCATGACCGGTTTGCCTGTGATTTTGGCGCTCCATTCTTCCTTGCGGCCCTGCGTATCTTCCGCCGCGACATGGAGCTCTTTGGTCTCATGGGCCTCGATAGGAATCCGGCGGCTGAAATCAACGCGTTTCGCGCCGGGAACAACGGGGAAGCTGTCCCCTTGAATCGCAAATGAACGAAGATCCACCTCCGCCGCCACCCAGCCCGCCACGCGCAGTTCGTTCTTACGATAGGAAGCCGTATCCACGCGCGCGTTCGGGAATTTCATGTGAATGCTCAACGGCCCTTGTTGTTCTTCCGCCGCGCCCGCGAGCAGTCCAGGTATGGCGTCCACTGCCGAAGCCACCTGCACGCCGGCCTCGCCACGCGCCTGTTCGAGCCACCGGCGCGATACCGCCGCATGAGGCTCGCCACAGAGCACATCCACTGGGGCAAAGGTTTCGTTGCCCGCCATATCGCGCGCAGCGAGTACGAAATGATTCTCCCCCGCCACTAATGGAAGGTCCGACGTAAATTCGAGCTGGGCCGCTCCCGCCGATTGCGCCAGCACGGTATCACCCAGGCGGACTTCGGCTACGCCGTTTGCGTCAGCCGCCGCGCCGCGAAGGCGCAGGGAAAACGCGGTAGTGACGAGAGGAGGAGCGGGATCGAGAATGGCAATGGCTGGGCCGGTTAGATCCACGACGATATTCATCTCCGCCTCTGTCTCTTTTCCAGCCAAATCACTGGCTGATATCGCGATGGCATGGGTTCCTTCCGGCAACGCCAGCGAACTCTTATACTCGAAGGCGTCCGTGTTTCCGCGAATGCCTATGGGCGCGCCATTGACGGAAAGCCCCGCGACGCCCAGATCGTCTTCTACTTCGACGCGAACCGGCACGATGCGGTCCGCCACGATGTGCATATCTGAACCCATGCCAAAAATCGAGCTTGTCAATGCAGGCGCAGCGCCATCCGAAAGGATTCCTTGTTCGATGCGCCGCTTGGTGATGAGGTCCAGATAATGCCGCGCTCGTTCGCTATCCGCCTGTTCGAGCGAAGCGCGCAGATAACGCTCCGCATCATCGAGCCGATCTTGATGATAACAAACGACGCCTAGTTCGCGATTGGGGAAATAAGGGACGAAGTGCATGCCGTAGGTGCGCGCCGCCCACGTATCCGCTGAACGGCCTTGCAAGGCCTTTTGCAGGTCCGCTTCCGCTTCGGCGAAGAACTGCCCTTCGCCATACGAGACGCCCCGCTCGTAATAATTCCACCAGCGCCCGTGGAACACTCCTTGCGTGACCCCGTATGCCGCGCCTTCCCGTTCAAGCCCAGTCTGCCCGGCACAGCCCACAAGGAGCAGCGCCCCGATCGCCACCCAACGTCTTCGGATACGCATGCCTAGCCCCTCTCCCTTGATACAAAGATACTAGCACGGACGGTATATATGCGCAACACCCATGGCAAACCGCCACTTCATTCCTTTCTCGATGGGAATCACCATTAAAACTTGATGATCTTCCGATATGCCACGGGAGGCATGCCCATCGTCTTGCGGAATACCCTCGAGAAATAATATTGATCTTCAAAACCAATTTTGGTGCAAATGTCTTTGACGCTGAGGCGGGTGTTATCTAGGAGATAACAGGCTTCCTGGATGCGCAGGTGCGCAAAATAATCCATCGGAGAAAAGCCTATTTGAGATTTGAACAACGCGCTAAATTGCGATTTAGACAATCCCGCGCGCCGGGCCAAGGAGGCCAAAGTCAGTCCGCCGCGCAAATGGGCTTGCATGAATTCGATGGTTTCATGCAACAGCCAGGGATGGCGCGCCGAGATCGTTTCGGCGTAATGAGATTTGGCAAAAAAAACCTGGCTGAAGATTAACCGCAATAAATGAGCGGCATGGATCAATGAAGGCATGGATACATTCTGTTTGAGCTGTTCATAACAATCAAAAAAACAACGCGACACTTCTTGGGCAACGTCCGGTGAAACAGGCAGTTTATACATTCTCGCGGGAAGATAGCTGATATATTGAGCCGCATCACGGCCGTCGAAATGCGCCCAGTGGATGCTCCATGGCTGGTCTTCCATCGCGCCATAGGCGTGCGGAAGTCCTTTCGGCAAAAATACGGCTTCTTGCGCCTTGAGCACCTCACGCCGGCCAGCCACTTCAAACCAGCCTTCGCCCGCCATGCAAAAAATGAAGACATGCTGGGCGCATCCTTTAGGACGTTCAAAATAATGATACCGCGCTTCTGGAAACCAGCCCATGACAATTGGATACACCGGGTTGAACAGGTTGTTCTTCGTTGCTTCTAGCATGACCGTTGTGGGAATGACCCGCCATATCTGGCCAGGAAATCCTTCCGGAATACGCGGGGAGCCACCGCTTTTCGCGGCATGCCCTGGGTCTCTATGATGGGCTTTTCGACCCATGTTTTCCCCATGCGCCACCTTGCGCGTTTCGTTGTCCATCGGATGATTATCCATCTTAATGGATTATCGTGCATTGTTTAAAGAGCATTTACAAAATATGCTTTGCATATTAGTCCATTTCACAAGGGAGTAAAGCTGAGATGAATTCACGTGAACGGCTTGCCGCGACAATGAGCCATCAGGCCCCGGACCGCCTGTGTGTGGATTTAGGAGCGGGCGGCCAGACCGGCATCGGCGCGGGCGCCCTCTGGCGCTTACGCAAGGAGCTGCTGGGCGATGACTCGCCGGTTCGGATTATCGAACCGTATCAAATGCTGGGCGAAGTGGACGAAGATTTGCGCCAAGCGCTCGAATTGGACGTAGTGGGCGTACATCCCCGCTGTACGATGTTCGGTTTTCCCAATCAAGACTGGAAACCGTTCACCATGAACGACGGCACGCCCGTGCTGGTTCCCGGCCAGTTCAACTGGACTCGCGGTGAAGATGGGTCCATTCTCCTATATCCTGAAGGCGACTTAAGTTGTCCGCCAAGCGCGATTATGCCGCACAGCAGTTTCTTCTTTGACTCGACCAACCGGCAGCCGCCCCTTGACGAACAAGCGCTCGATCCCGCCGACAACATGGAAGAATTCGGCGTGCTCACGGATACGGATGTCAAACACTACGCCTGCCAAGCCGGTGCATACTTTGAACAAACCTCATATGGAATCTATGCAACATTGCCGGGGATGGGTTTCGGGGATATCGCCTGCGTGCCCGCACCTTGGATGAAAGCCCCCAAGGGCATCCGCGATGTCAGCGAGTGGTACATGAGCACGCTCTCGCGCCAAGACTATGTGCTCAAAGTTTTCGAGCGCCAATGCGAAGCCGCTTTAGAAAACATTGACCTCTTGGCCGAAACCTTGGGCGGCCGAGTGCAGGTGGTTTTTGTCAGCGGGACGGATTTCGGGCATCAGCGCGGAACATTCTGTTCCATCGAGACCTATCGCCATCTATACAAACCATTCCACCATGCGGTCAATGCGCGGATTCATGCCAGAACTCCCTGGAAAACATTTATTCATTCCTGTGGCGCAATCCGCGGCCTAATTCCCGAATTTATCGACGCGGGATTCGACGTGCTCAACCCCGTCCAATGCTCGGCCCAGGGAATGGACCCACGCGAACTCAAGAAGGAATTTGGCCAGCAACTGGTCTTCTGGGGCGGCGGCGTGGACACCCAGAGCACCCTTCCCTTCGGCGCGCCGGATGAGGTGTACCGGCAGGTGAGGGAGCGGATCGATATTTTCGCCGAAGGCGGCGGCTTTGTGTTTACTGGCATTCATAACATCCAAAGCAACGTGCCAGTAGAGAATATTTTGGCCATGTTCAGGGCAGTCAAAGACAGTAGGGGAGGCTGAGCGATCATGAATCAGGCGCAAATGGCGAATGGAACCGCTCCGGACACAGGCCTGCAACGTCCTAAGTATAACATGGCTTATGTTTGGGGAATCTCACTGGTGGCGGCCATGGGTGGATTGCTCTTTGGCTACGACTGGGTGGTGATCGGCGGCGCGAAACTTTTTTACGAGAAGTATTTTGCGTTGTCCACGGCCTCGCAAAGCGGCTGGGCCAATAGCTGCGCCTTGCTGGGCTGCCTGCTCGGTTCATTGATCTCCGGCGGCATGAGCGACCGTTTCGGACGGAAAAAGCTGTTGCTGGCCTCGGGAATCTTGTTTGCCGCCAGTTCCATCTTGACTGGACAGGCCACTTATTTCACATCGTTTGTCTTTTGGCGCATGACAGGCGGCGTAGCTATCGGCATGGCCTCTAATCTTTCCCCGATGTATATCGCCGAAGTGGCTCCCGCCACCATGCGTGGGCGCCTAGTGGCCATCAACCAATTAACGGTCGTCATCGGCATCCTCGCGGCTCAATTGGCCAATATGATGATCGCCCAACAGGTTCCCGAAGAAGCCACACCGGAGATGCTCCGCTTATCCTGGAATTGCCAGCACGGCTGGCGCTGGATGTTTTACGCCGTGGCCGCGCCCTCGTTGGTTTTTTTTGTCCTGGCCTTGTTTGTCCCCGAAAGCCCGCGCTGGCTGATTAAAAACGGGCGGGATGCTTTGGCCCGCCGTATCCTAGCGCGCATAGGCGGCGCACGTTATGCCGATGAGGAACTGCAACAAGTCAAAGCGACTCTTTTACAAGATACAACCAAACAGGTCCGTTTCAAGGATTTGCTTGAGCCAAAGGTCTCGAAGATTCTGTTGATCGGCATCACGCTGGCGGTCTTGCAGCAATGGTGCGGCATTAACGTCATTTTCAATTACGCCGAAGAAATATTCGCCCAAGCGGGCTACGGCGTCAGCGGCATCCTGTTCAACATCGTCATCACCGGTTCCGTCAACTTGATCTTTACGCTGGCGGCCATTGCAATGGTGGACCGCTTCGGACGGCGCGGCCTGATGCTGGCCGGTTGTGCGGGCCTGGCCCTGACGCACAGCGTGATTGGATTGAGCTATTTCCTGCATTTGAAGGGGCTGGCCGTGGTAATCCCCGTACTGGCTTCGATGGCCTGTTACGCCCTTTCGCTCGCACCGATCACTTGGGTGCTCATATCCGAGATTTTCCCCAACCGGATCCGAGGCGCGGCTGTCGCCACGGCGGTTTCCGCGCTCTGGATCGCTTGTTTCATCCTGACCTACACCTTTCCACTGCTCAATGAGGCCCTGGGCGCGGCGGGAACCTTCTGGATTTATGCGGCCATCTGCGCGGCGGGCTTGGTCTACATCTATCTGCTCGTGCCCGAAACGAAGAACAAAACACTCGAACAAATTGAACAGGAATTCGCCGCAGGCCCAACGGCAGGCAAATAACATCGCATTTGCATAATATTTTAATGAAGTACATAACCAAGAAGGAGTATAAACGATGATGAAACACACATCATGTATCGCAAGGATTATCGTCTTGATTCTTTGCATGTTTACACCCGGCCTGGCCTTGTCCGCTGATGAAACACAGCCGCCCGGGAACAAAACCGTCATACCGGTCTCTTCTTTGGATTTGAATCAAATGTCGTTGACCTTCATTCCCGGTGTGCCCATGAAGCGGCCTTTACGCATTCAAGGGCAGAATTTTGCAGATGGCATCTGGATGTGCGCGCACGGCTTCCTCCATATTCAACTGGACGGCCATGGGTCCAAATTTACGGCTAAGGTAGGCATTGATGATTCCATCCCCTTGCATATGACCGATATGAAGCAGGCGGCGGTTGTTTTTTATGTGCAAGGCGATGGGCGCGATCTCTGGAAAAGCCCCGTCATGACACCGGACTCCCCCCCACTTCCGGTTTCCGTGGATATATCCGGCATCAACAAGCTTGTGCTGCTGGCCCTGCCCATTAACCGCAACTATGCCGCCAACATAGCCGATTGGGCCGAGGCCCAACTCGAGACCGATGGGTATCAACCTAAAGCGGTGTCACCAGAGCGTGAAGCCGGGGAGATACTTACGCCAGCTCCGCCGCAGGCTCCACGGATAAACGCCCCACGGATATACGGCGCTCGTCCTGGCCATCCGTTTCAATTTCTGCTTCCTGTCTCTGGCGAACGCCCAATGCAGTATAAAGCCAAGGGATTGCCCAAAGGGCTGGCCCTGGATGCCGCCACGGGCGTCATTTCCGGCACAGCCCCAAAAGCGGGCGCGTATAAAGTGAAAATCATCGCGAAAAACAGCCTGGGGAAGGATTCCAATACGTTGCGCGTGGTGATTGGCGACACCATCTCGCTGACGCCTCCCATGGGCTTTAATGATTGGTATAGCTACGGCATGGAGGTAAATGAAGACGACATGCTAAATTGTGCGAGAGCAATGATAGATAGCGGGATGAGCCAGTATGGATATTCCTACATCGGCATTGATGACGCCTGGATGGTCAAGCCGGGACAAGATTATGAGGTGTTGGCGGATGATTCCCATTATGCCGATCCTAAAACGTTTAAAGAAATGATGAACACTACCTATAAGCTGGTTCCTGGCGAAGCGGAGCCTGGGCATGGCAAGCCCCGCGATGAACAAGGGCGCATCAACTCGAATCCCAAATTCCCGGACATGAAAGCCATGACCGATCAAATTCATGCCATGGGCCTAAAAGCGGGTATTTATTCTTCACCTGGCCCCATCACATGCGCCGGTTTTGTGGGCAGCTATTTATATGAAGACCAGGATGCACAACGATTCGCCGAATGGGGCTTTGATTTGCTGAAATACGACTGGTGTTATTATGGCTGGCGATGGGCCCCGGAACTGCCTTCATCCGACCAAATGAAGGAGCCATTCATTCGAATGAACGAGGCACTCAAAAAACAACCCCGCGATATCCTTTTTAATCTGTGCCAATACGGCCTTGGCGATATCTGGGAATGGGGCGAACCCGTGGGCGGGCATTCCTGGCGCACCGGAAATGATATTGGCGCGGTTATTACCGGTAATTCCTATTACTCAAACATGGTGAGTGTCGCTTTATCTGAAAACGGCCTAGATAAATGGGCAGGGCCGGGCCATTGGAATGATCCCGATTACTTGCTTATTGGAAAACGGTTTAATGTCTCCCCTAACGAAGCATACAGTTATATGTCGTTTTGGAGTTTGTTATGCGCCCCTCTGATTTACTCCGGCCGGATGGATCAGCTCGATGAATTCACGCTAAACGTGCTCTGCAACTCCGAAGTCTTGGAAGTCAACCAAGATCCTTTGGGGCAACAAGCCAAAGTGATCAAGCGTGAAGATTATCGATGTGTCCTGGCCAAAGACATGGAGGATGGCTCTACAGCAGTTGGCCTATTTAACATTGGCGAATTTGAGACGACGGTAAGAATAAACTGGAAAGATCTAGGTTTCAAAGGCCCCATGAAAGTCCGCGACCTTTGGCGGCAACAAGACTTGGGCGTTTTCGAGCATGAATTCGAGAAGACCGTGCCCCGCCATGGCGTGTTCCTGCTGCGCCTGAGCCCGGCATCTTCGTCGGACAAAAAAGAGTAACTCCCAAAATACGCGCCCGCAGGCCTTTGCTTCCGCCGCCTTCCCACTTGCGGCAAAGCGGGTCGGCGGGCGTTTTTCATTCCTCTGTGTTGAAAAACGGATCTTGAAAACCCGTAGGCCCCACCGAACTTGCAAACCAGCGATTTCAGATGGATTAAGTGCTTGCGATCCCCGCCTCTCCAAAGTATACTGAGTATACTTAAAAAGAGATGCCTTTACCTACATGCGATACAATCAGCCACATCAAGCAATGAGCATCAAAACGTTGGGACAACAACACCCGAAATGATCAAGTAAATCGGTTGACCAAGAAGGAGCAAAGAGAATGATGAAACACATACGATGCGGTATAGGAATTTTTACGTTGTTGATTTCCTGTATCCTGGCGTCCGGCTTGGCCATGGCCGCCGAAGAAACCCAATCGGCTGCGAACAAAACCATCATACCGGTCTCTTCTTTGGATTTGAATCTAATGTCGCTGACATTCATACCCGGGATACCGCTGAAACGGCCCTTGAGCATTAACGGACAAAAATTTGACGATGGCATCTGGATGTGCGCCCATGGCTTCATGCATATCCAGCTCGATGGGCACGGAACCAAATTCACGGCCAAGGTGGGTGTCGATGATTCCATTCCCTTGTATATGATTGATATGAAGCAGGCGGCGGTTGTTTTTTATGTCCAAGGCGATGGGCGCGACCTCTGGAAAAGCCCGGTTATGACGCCGGATTCTCCGCCGCTTCCGGTTTCCGTGGACATCACGGGCATCAAAAAACTGGCTTTGCTGGCCCTTCCCGTTCATCGAAATTATCCCGCCAATATTGCGGATTGGGCCGAAGCCCAACTCGAGACCGATGGGTATCAACCGCAAGCGGTTTCGCCGGAGCGCGAAGCCGACGAGATCGTAACACCTAAGCCGTCCTTATCGCCGCACATCAACGCCCCCAGGGTTTACGGCGCACGCCCTGGACACCCATTTCAGTTTCTGCTTCCCGTCTCAGGAGAACGCCCGATGAAATACAAGGCCAAAAGATTACCCAAGGGCCTGGCCTTGGATGAAGACACAGGCATTATCACGGGCGTGGCGAAAAAAGCGGGCACGTATAAAGTGAAAATCATCGCGACAAACAGCCATGGGAAAGACACCAATACGCTGCGCGTCGTGATTGGCGATACCATCGCGTTGACGCCTCCCATGGGCTTTAATGATTGGTACAGCTACGGCCTGAATATCGATCAAGACACCATCCTGGATTGTGCGAGGGCGATGGTCGATAGCACGATGAGCCAATATGGCTATACCTATATCGGCATTGATGACTCCTGGATGGTCAAGCCGGGACAGGGATATGAAGTATTGGCGGATGACTCCCACTATGCCGATTCAAAAACGTTCAAAGAGATGCTGAACAACACTTATAAGCTGGTTCCTGGTGAATCAGAGCCAGGACATGGCGAACCTCGCGATGAACAAGGGCGCATCAACGCCAATCCCAAATTCCCGGACATGAAGGCCATGAACGATCAAATTCATGCCATGGGCTTGAAGACGGGCATCTATTCGTCACCTGGCCCCATCACATGCGCCGGTTTTGTGGGCAGCTACTTATATGAAGACCAGGACGCCCAACGGTTCGCCGAGTGGGGCTTTGACTTGCTGAAATACGACTGGTGTTATTACGGCTGGCGATGGGCCCCGGAACTGCCGTCACCCGATCAAATGAAAGAGCCTTTCATTCGGATGAACGAGGCCATTAAAAAACAGCCCCGCGATATCCTCTTTAATCTGTGCCAATATGGCTTGGGCGATATCTGGGAATGGGGCGCGGCCGCAGGCGGGCAGTCTTGGCGCACGGGGAATGATATTGCCGCTGTGACTACCCACAACTCATACTACTCGAATTTTGTGAGTGTCGCTTTATCCGAAATCGGCCTGGAAAAATGGGCTGGGCCGGGGCATTGGAATGATCCCGATTTCCTGGTGCTAGGAAAACCGTTCAACGTCTCTTCCAATGAAGCATACAGCCATATGACTTTTTGGACCATGCTGTGCGCTCCGTTGTTTTTCACTGGGCGGATGGACAAACTCGAAGAACACACACTGAACGTGCTCTGCAATCCTGAAGTCCTGGAAGTCAACCTGGATCCGCTGGGACAGCAAGCCCGAATGGCCAAGCGGGAAGATTATCGATGCGTCCTGGTCAAGGACCTGGAAGATGGCTCGAAGGCGGTAGGATTATTTAACATCGGCGAAATTGAGACCACAGTCAAGGTGAATTGGGAAGACTTGGGTATCACCGGCCCGATGAAAGTACGCGATCTTTGGCGGCAAAAAGACTTGGGCGTTTTCGACAAGCAATTCGAGAAAACCGTGCCCCGCCATGGCGTGTTTCTGGTGCGGATAAGCCCGGCGGATAAGCCAGCAAAGAAAAAATAAATCCTGGCACACACGCCCGCCGGCCTTTGCTCCCGCCGTGATCTTCACTTGCGGCAAAGCAGGCCGACGGGCTTTGTTATATCTAGAGCAGACGCCATGCTTCAAAAGAGCTTATATCGACCCGCCCCCTCGCCGCTCATGCAGCAACTACAGCAAGCATGTTTTTTGCCTGCATTTAGATAGATTACCTGGACCCCAATATGCAAACCATGCTAGGCTCTTGCCGGTATTTGGCCCAACAAGGAGGCGGCGGATATGGCGGAAATTGATCGTTTCTTGCATATGATGGCGGAGCATGGGGCTTCTGACTTGCATTACTGCACCGGCTGCAAGCCGATCTTGCGCAAAGATGGCTCGCTAGTCGGGCTGCGCGCGGATGAACCTCTCGATGATTCCACGGTCAAAAAAGTGCTGTATGAGATCATGCCTGCTGAGAACGAGCGGCAGTTCAACGAGGAGAACGACACCGACTTTGCGTATGAGATTTCCGGGCTTGCCAGGTTCCGCGTCAATATCTTCCGTGATCACAAAGGCATATGCGGCGTATTCCGCATCATCCCGTCCGAGATCCTCACGTGCGAGCAATTGAAGCTGCCGGATAGCATCCGCAAGTTTTGTTCGCTCAACAAAGGACTCGTGCTCGTGACCGGCCCGACGGGCAGCGGTAAATCCACTACGCTCGCCGCGCTCATCGATCTCATCAATACGACGCGCAATGACCACATTTTAACCATCGAAGATCCCATCGAATTCGTCCACCGCAACAAGCGTTGCTTGATCAACCAGCGCGAGGTCCACAGCCACACACAAGGCTTCAAACGCGCCCTGCGCGCGGCGCTGCGCGAAGACCCGGATATTGTTTTGGTGGGCGAAATGCGCGACCTCGAGACCACCCATATCGCCATCGAGACCGCGGAAACCGGACACTTGGTGTTCGGCACCCTCCACACCACCACGGCCATCTCGACCGTGGACCGCCTCATCGATCAATTCCCCGCCGATCAGCAATCCCAAATCCGCATGATGCTGTCCACATCGCTCAAAGGCATCGTGGCGCAGAACCTGCTCAAGAAGAAGGGTGGCGGGCGCGTGGCGGCGCTCGAGGTGCTTATCGTCAATCCCGCTGTATCCGCGCTTATCCGCGAAGCTAAGACGAGCCAGATCATGAGCATCATGCAAACGGGCCGCAAAGAGGGCATGACGCTTCTCAATGAAGAACTCACGCGCTTCGTGCGTGAGGGGCTTGTCGAGCCGGATGAAGCATATAAAAAAGCGGCGGACAAAGAAGACTTGCTGCGCCATTTCCAGAGCAGCAATATCCCCTTTACCCCGCCCGCGGAATAGAATCGATACCGTAGCATGGGCGTCCCGCCCATGAAGCATGATCAATAGACCCTGCTCCATGGACAGGATGCTCCTCCAGGACAGATTGGATGCGATCCGATAAGAAAACGTTTGCTATTGATTTCCCGTCCGTCGTATCATCCGGGTAAAGGAGGCTATTATGGATACAGAAACTCGAAACCATTATCTGAAAATATACCGCGATGGGCTCTTGAATGATGTGCTTCCGTTCTGGATGCGCCATGCCATCGACCGCGAATACGGTGGTTTTATGATCGCCCGGGGGCGCGACGGCTCGCTGCTGGACACGGATAAGGGCATTTGGCAGCAAGGACGCTTCACCTGGCTGCTCAGCACGCTCTACAACACCGTCGAAAAACGTCCGGAATGGCTCGAACAGGCGCGGAGCGGCGTCGAATTCCTCCGCCGGTATGGTTTCGACACCGACGGACGCATGTTCTTCATCGTCACGCGTGACGGGAAACCCGTGCGCAAGCGCCGTTACGCCTACTCGGAGGCCTTCGCGTCCATCGCCTTCGCCGCCTATGCCAAGGCGTCCGGCGACGAACAAGCCGCAGAGGAAGCCCGCAACCTGCTGCGGCTATTCCACACCGTCACGACCGAACCGGGCTATATCCCGCCGAAAGTGAATCCGGACACGCGCCCCATGACCGGCATCGGGCCGCGCATGATCCTCATTAACCTGGCGCAAATCCTCCGGGAAACTATCGGCATGCCGGAATGCGACGAATGGATCGACACGGCCATCCGCGAGATCCGCACGTTGTTCGTGAAGCCCGAGTTCGAGGCGGTCTTCGAGACGGTCGGCCCCAACGGCGAGTTCATCGACCATTTCGACGGCCGCATGCTGGTGCCCGGCCACGCCATCGAGGCGGCCTGGTTCATCATGCACGAAGCTAAGCTGCGCGGCGGCGACCGGGAACTGCTCGAACTCGGCACAACCATCCTCGATTGGATGTGGAAGCGCGGCTGGGACCAGGAATACGGCGGCCTGCTCTATTTCGTGGATGTAAAGGGCTTGCCCGTGCAGGAATACTGGCACGACATGAAATTCTGGTGGCCCCACAACGAGGCCATCATCGCCACGCTGCTGGCCCACCAGCTCACGGGTGACGATAAATACGCCCAATGGCACAAGGCCGTGCATGACTGGGCGTTTGGGCATTTCCCCGATCCCGAATACGGCGAATGGTACGGCTATCTGCACCGCGACGGCCGCATCTCGGTGGACCTAAAGGGCAACATCTGGAAAGGCCCCTTCCACCTCCCGCGCATGCTCTGGTATTGCTGGAAGACATTGGAGTCGGCAGGATAACCAGAAGCTGGTTACGACAAGAAACTGGAGAGATCCACAAGCATTTGCGTGTAGTAACGTCCATAATCGGACTAATTCTCTCTGTCTCTCTGTGGTAAAAATATCAGATTATTCACCAAAGAGAACACAGAGAAACACTTTCAAGCGCTTGACAGGGAGGTTTTATTTATGCTATTATTTCGTTAGTTAGCGAATTAACGAAACGAGGCGGCATGGAAAACATCCTCATCATCACTCGCGCACTCTCGGACGCCAGCCGGGTACGGGCCGTGATGGCCCTCATCGATTACCCGGAACTCTGCGCCTGCCAGCTCATCGAACTCCTCGAATTGGCCCCCGCCACGGTCTCGCGGCACATGAGCGTGCTGCATACGGCCGGATTGGTGGACAGCCGGAAAGAGGGGCGTTGGGTGCATTTCCGGTTGCGGCGGACTCCTAAAACGGCTGCCGTGCTGGAATGGCTGAGCAAGGAACTGGCGAAAGATCCCAGCGTTCGCGGGGATGCCAAACGGCTCAAAACCATCACCACATGCGATTTGGATTCCCTTTGCCAGAAAATCAAAGCACCTGCTAAGGAGGCATGCAATGGCGCATGACAAGCTCAAAATACTCTTTCTCTGCACGGGCAATTCCTGCCGCAGCCAGATGGCCGAGGGATGGGCGCGCCACTTGAAAAGCGATGTGCTCGAGCCGTATTCGGCGGGCATCGAGACCCACGGCCTGAATCCCCATGCGGTGCGGGTGATGGCTGAGGCGGGCGTAGACATCTCCGGCCACCAATCGAAGCTCGTGAGCGGGCTGTTGGATATCCCCTTCGATTATGTCGTGACGGTCTGCGGCCACGCCCACGAGACCTGCCCCCGTTTTCCGGGACACACCAAGGTGGTCCATGTGGGATTTGACGACCCGCCCGCGCTGGCCGCTTTGATGGAAGGCGAAGAAGCCAAACTTAATTGTTATCGAAAGGTGCGGGACGAGATCCGGGCGTTCGTGGAAAAGCTGCCGAAAATGCTGGATTGAAATAGCTACTCAAAAAAGAAAGGCCTGGCTATGGATGCATCAACCGAAAACATTCATGAATTTGTACGTGAGGGCTACGCCCGCATTGCACAAGGAACCACTAAATCGTGTTGCGGTCCTACTTCTTGCTGCGGCGGACGGGATGAGGCGGATGACGCCACGCAATTGGCGCAATCCATCGGCTACGAAGCCGGTGATCTCGAGAGCCTGCCCGAAGGCGCGAACATGGGATTATCGTGCGGCAATCCGGTGGCTCTGGCGTCGCTCAGTGAAGGCGATGTTGTACTCGACCTCGGCAGTGGAGGCGGCTTCGATGTGTTCATTGCAGGCCGAAAGGTGGGGGCTTCCGGGCGCGCCATCGGCGTGGACATGACGCCGGAAATGCTCTCCAAAGCCCGCCGCAATATCAAGGCCTACCAAGAAAAGACCGGCCTCGACAACGTCGAGTTCCGCCTCGGCGAGATCGAGCATCTACCCGTGGCCGACACCAGCGTGGACGTGATCATCAGCAACTGCGTCATCAACCTTTCGCCGGACAAACCCCAGGTCTGGCGGGAGATCGCACGGGCGCTCAAACCAGGCGGGCGCGTGTCCGTGTCAGACATCGCACTGCGCAAACCACTGCCCGAAGCGGCGCGGGCATCCGTCGAGGCGTTAGTGGGCTGTGTGGCGGGCGCTGTATTGGTGGAAGATACAAAAGCCATGGTTAAAGCCGCCGGGCTGGCGGACGCCGAGTTTACACATAAATCAGACTTCATCGACAGCATGGCGGATTGGTCGGACCCGGTATTCCGGGAACTGGCTCAGCATTTCCCAGCAGGAACCAAACCCAGCGATTTCGTAACCAGTTTGAGTGTCACCGCGCGAAAACCTTGTAAATAAAGGAGATGTATCGATGGACGCTGTTCGTTGCCCCGATAACGGTGAACGCAAACTCACCAATATTTTCGAGCGTTACCTGACCGTCTGGGTGGCGCTGTGCATCGTGGGCGGGATTTTGCTGGGCAAGTTCGCTCCCGGCTTCGCCCAAACGCTCGATGGCATGTCCTTGTATGTGCAAGGCGCTCCGGTCGTGTCTATCCCCATCGCCATATGCCTCTTCTTCATGATGTATCCCATCATGGTGAAGATCGATTTTGGCGAAGTCATCAAGGCGGGCAAGAGCGGCAAGCCCGTAGGGCTCACGCTCTTCGTGAACTGGGCCATCAAGCCGTTCACGATGTACGCCATCGCCCTCTTCTTTCTGGGCTTCTTGTTCAAGGGCTTCATCGGTGCGGACGCCATGGACCTTGTTAAAATGCCTTTCGGCCTTGATCTGCCGGAGGGCGCGCGCCATGGCGCGGGAATCGTCGTGATGCACGACGGCGTAAAGATGCTCGAGGTGCCCCTCTGGCGCAGCTACCTCGCCGGCTGCATTCTCCTCGGCGTGGCCCCCTGCACGGCCATGGTGCTCGTCTGGGGCTACCTGGCTCGGGGCAACGACGGGCTTACGCTGGTCATGGTTGCCGTCAACTCGCTCACCATGCTCGTGCTTTACGGCGTTCTGGGCGGATTCCTGCTGGGCGTCGGGCGGCTGCCCGTGCCTTGGCAGGCCTTGCTCCTGTCTATCGCGATCTACGTGGCGCTGCCCCTTGTCGCGGGCTATTTCTCCCGCCGCTGGCTCATCGCCGCCAAAGGCAAGGCATGGTTCGAGGAGCGCTTCCTCCACGTGCTCACGCCCATTACGATCATCGCCTTGTTGGTTACGCTTGTGCTGCTCTTCAGTTTCAAGGGCGAAGTGATTCTGGGCAACCCACTGACGATAATCTGGATCGCCATCCCACTGTTTATTCAGACCATGCTCATATTCGGACTGGGCTATGCCGCCGCCCGCATACTCAAATTCCGCTACGAAGACGCCGCGCCCGCCGCCATGATCGGCGCATCGAATCATTTCGAGGTCGCCATAGCAACGGCCACCATGCTCTTCGGGCTCAGCTCGGGAGCCGCCCTGGCTACTGTTGTGGGCGTTCTCATCGAAGTGCCCGTCATGCTCGGCCTCGTGCGTATTTGCATGAACACACGGGGATGGTTTGGGAAATGACAGAGCCGATACGCGGTACTACCACCGGCTGAGCATCTGTCGTCCCGATAGAGCTTCAACACCTTTAGCGCGGCATAGCTGCACCTAACGCTCTGGATTTTTCACCGCGAATCGACGAAGAGTACTTTTTTACATCTGTGTCATCAGCGCAATCTGTGGAAAAAATTAGTGTTCATTGGTGTCCATTCGTGGTTCAAGATCCAACTCTTTTGCCATGGCCGTGCCGCGCTGGGCTTTTCGTGGTTCAAAGAGCAGCTCTCTGGTTCTGGCCAGTGGTGGAAAGGCTCGCAGTCCAAAGGACAAACGCTGAGACAATCCAGCGACACCATCTTGCGAATGAAACGCCCGATCTTTACTCTTGTTCTCTCTGGGCAAGGCGCAATCAGGAGCTGCAAAATGAGCCTATCCAAACACAAGCTTTATCATCGCCTGCCTGCCGAACGCGACGGTATGACCATTCGCGTTCTTGAGCGCGCTGACATCGACACGTTACTGGAATGGCCAAAATATCCACCCCCTTTCACGATGTTTCAGCCGACTTTTGCTGGTGACGATAGGGCAAGTAATGATGCATGGTTTGAGAGCCGGGCAACCGATGAACACCGTTTTCCGATAGTCGCTGACTGGCGGACCACCTCGTGTGCAGGTTACCTTGCTCTTATGGATATTGACTGGGAAACTGGATCAGTAGGCAATCTTGGTGTTCGACTCAGGCCTGATCTTTGCGATAGGGGACTTGGGACATCCATGATGCAGCTTCTTTGTGACTGGGCCTTCGGGAGTGGGCTCACGAGTATACGATTCGATGTGGCGGGCCCCAATGAGCGTGCAGTCCGGTGCTATAAAAAAGCGGGATTCATCAAAACGGGCGAGTTTTGGAAGGATGACCCTTACCTCAACATGATTGACATGAGGGCGCCGGAAAACGCACATATCGCTCCCCACGCACGTTTTGAAGGCAGTGTTCCACAAGTTCGTTTCTACTACATGGAGCGGAAAGCACCCGCGTAATAATGACCGTTTTTTCACCGTACGGAATCATTCATGAAACAAGCATCTCAACGCACCCTCATGGCGCATAGCGGCGGCATTGGCGATTTCTTGCTCACGTGCCCGGCATTGGCCCATCTGGCGGCGGAAGGCCCCGTCGAATTGCTGGGGCGTCCGGATCGCCTAGCCCTTGCCGTGGCGGGCGGATTGGCCGAACGGGCGGTCCATTTCGACGCCGTGGACTTCGACTCGTTGTTCACCACCCCCAGCAAACGCCTCCGCGCGCATCTTGCGCGCTTCGCTCGAGCGGTTGTGTGGATGCGCGACACGGGCGAAATCGCACATGCATTGCAGGAATGCGGCGTGCCGGATGTGCGCGTATTTCCCGGTTTGCCGCCGGAACAGTGGGAGCGCCACGCCTCGGAGTATTATTTGGAGCAACTCGGATATCCGCCCAGTCCGCCGTTCCGGCTGTTTGTCGCACCTTCCGATGAAACACATGACGTGGTGCTCCACCCCGGCAGCGGTGGCAAACGTAAGAACTGGCCCTTGGAAAAGTTTCAAGATTTGGGCCGCGCCCTTATGGATGCAGGCCGTCATGTGGCCTGGTGCACCGGGCCTGCGGAGGAAGAAGCGCTGCCGCCATTCGGCGTGGAACTCCTGCGAAGCGACTCCTTGGTCGAGCTTGCCCACATCCTCGCATCGGCGCACGCTTATGTGGGCAACGACAGTGGCGTGACCCATCTCGCCGCAGCCGTGGGCTGCCGCACTTTCGCCCTCTTTGGCCCCACGAATCCAGCCATATGGGCTCCTCATGGCAGGCATGTCACGGTGCTCACCGGCGCTCCATGGCCTTCCGTGAAGCAGGCTGTTCATGCGGTCCTTTCTGAATGAGCCTGAATTCCCCCTTGTCCCACTTGCCTTGAGGATGATAAGGTAAAGCAAGTTGCGGAGCCGAATGCCTGGAAAGAATCTTGGAGAATCCGATATGGATATTCCTATCGAGGAAGCCATCGGCCATGCGCTTTTGGAAATGGGCCAAACGTTGGCGACAGCGGAATCGTGCTCGGGCGGCTTGATCGCCCATCGCGTCACCAATGTATCCGGCGCTTCCGCCTATTTCCTTGGAGGCGTTGTAACATATAGCAATAAAGCCAAGATCGAGCTGCTAGGGGTCATGGAAGCGGATTTGACGTATTACGGCGCTGTCAGCGCCGCCGTGGCCCAGCAGATGGCCGAAGGCGCGCGCACCCGATTCGGCGCGGATTGGGGCATCGGCGTCACTGGCATCGCCGGGCCTTCGGGCGGCACGCCTGAAAAACCGGTGGGGCTTGTCTACATTGGCGTGGCTGGCCCCGAGGAAACCATGGTCAAGCGCAATGAGTTTTCCGGCGGGCGTATCGAGATCAAGGAACAAACCGCCCAGCGCGCCCTCGAAATACTGGCGGAATTGATCGAAGGCGTCTCAAACACTTCACGCAGCTAGGTTTGAAGGCGAATGCGGTGATAATCGGTCCAGCATGGTATCAAGCATAAAGGCGGTGAGCATCGTTGATTCCCTGTAGAGACGAAAATGGACAATTTAAGCTGCTTGAATTGCCTTCGGATTCTCTAGAACAGATTCAAACGGAACAACTCGGAAGCAAAGATAAGAAATGGATTCAATTAGCTGATGATGCTCACCCCTGGTTATTAAAATTCCCAAGGCCATGCACGGGAGAGCACTGGGCGGAAAAATTGGCTTATGAATTGGCGTGCATTGCCGGGATACCTGCCGCACAAGTGGAACTCGTGCGGATAGGTGAAAAACTAGGAACTGTTTGCCGGAATGTAATTGCGCATCACCAAGATGAGATGAATTCACTCATTCAAGAAGGCGTGTTGGTGCATGGCAATGAGGTGCTAGCTGGGTGGATGCCCGAATATGAAAAAGATAAACTGCGAGGACAACGCGATCATACGTTCGCGAATATCATAAATGCGATTGATGCGACTGTCACGGCTTCGGATGCTTTGCAGGTCAAGCGGAGTTTTGCCGGGCTTCTAATGCTCGATGCGCTTATCGGCAACACGGACCGCCATCATGAGAATTGGGCGCTGATTCTGAATACAGATTCTGACGAGTACACGCTATCTCCATCCTATGATCACGGCTCTTCTCTGGGCCGGGAGCTTACCGACGAAGCCAGACGCGATAAGCATAAAAATATAGCAAAATATGTTAGGAACGGGAAAGGCGCGATATATCTCGACGCCACGAGCGCGCGTTCGGAGAATCCAATAGAACTCGTTCGCGGGGCTTCCTTGAAGCATCCTGAGTTGTTTGCCGAGTGGTTGGATCATTTCAAGCAATTATGTGAAAAGGAAATGCTTCATGTGTTTGATCTCATGCCTGATGACGTGATGAGTGAGGCTGCTCGTTCTTTTTGTGCGAAATTGGTGCAATATACGCTCCATGAATTAAAAGGAATAGCACCATGACAACAGTTTATATGGCCTGGCAAAATCCCGCCAAGAGCCGGGAATGGTATCCGATTGGGCGACTTGAGGCCGATTCGCCGAATGGGCCTTTCCATTTCGGCTATCTCCACGGCGCGTATCGCGCCAATCGTGAAGCCAATCTTCGTCCATTCGTTTCGTTTCCCAAATTCGAGGAAAAATATCATTCCGACGAGCTTTTCCCTTTGTTCAAAAACCGGATTCTCTCTCCTAAGCGCAAAGATTTCCAAGAGCATCTCCGCATACTGGGCCTTGATTCTCAGCACCCTGACCCCATGGTGATTCTCGCCGTCACGGAGGGGCGCCGCCAGACGGACTCACTCGAAGTATTCCCAAAATTGTCGCCAACACCTGACGGTTTTTTTTGTTGCCGTTTTTTCTTGCATGGCTGGCGCCACCTAAGCGATGCCGCCAAGGAACGCATCGATTTGCTTCAGGCGGATGAAAACTTATGCGTGGCGGTTGAACTGAATAATCCCGCCACTACGTTCGCCATTCAGCTTCAGACCACGGATTACTATATGATTGGATGGGCTCCACGTTATCTGGTGCAAGATCTCGTGAGCGTCGTAAATGAATCGCAGAACAGTATTCGCGCCCGCGTAGTGAAACGCAATCAGAAGACGGATCCCTACCAGCAGCGCATTTTGATCGAGCTGTCCGGGAAATGGCCCGAAGGTTTCTCGCCAATGGCCTCAAAAGATTACAACGATTATGATGCACAACAATAGATCATATTTGGAGATTCCCACATGAGCGGCGGATTTGTCCACCTGCATTGTCATTCCGAATACAGCGTCCTGGATGGGGCCTGCAAAGTCCATGATTTGATCGAGCGGTGCAAGACGTATGGCATGCGTTCGCTGGCCATCACGGACCACGGCAATTTATTTGGTGCGGTGGATTTCTATCTTGCCGCCCAAAGGGCGGGCATCAAACCCATCATCGGCGCGGAGCTGTACGTCGCGAAAGGCAGCCGGACGGATAAATCCGCGAAATCGGCGGGCGCTTCCCACAACCATCTCCTGCTCCTCTGCGAAAACGAGACCGGATACCATAACCTTTGTAAATTAAGCTCTTCCGGCTATCTCGATGGATTTCATTATCGCCCGCGCGTGGACCTTGATTTACTGTACAAGCACCGAGAGGGGCTCATTGCCACCACAGCCTGCCTGGCGGGCGTGGTGCCGCAGCATCTGTTGCACGAGGAGATCGACGCCGCCCACGAGGCGCTCAAACGCTACATCGAGATTTTCGGGCGCGACAATCTGCTGGTCGAGATCATGGACCACGGCCTGCCCGAAGACCAGAAGGTCAATCCGCTCTTGGCCGAGATGGCGGAGCAATACGGCCTTATGCTCATCGCCACGAATGACTGCCATTACACCGATAAAGAAGATGCGCTGGCCCACGATGCTTTGCTCGCCATCCAGACCAACGCCACCATCGACGAGGAAAAACGCTTTCGTTTCCCCGGCGGGCCTCAGTATTACTTCACAAGCCCCGAGGAAATGCACGTTAAATTCGAGCACTGGCCCGAGGCGGTATCGAACACGGAGAAAGTGGCGGCGCGCTGCAACATCGAGCTGCCGCTGCACCAGCACCTCATCCCCGAATACAAGCCGCCCGAGGGCATGAGCAAAGTGGACTTTCTGCGCCATCAGGTCCGGCTCGGACTCGAAGCGCGTTATGATGGGCAGCCGACCCAGGCCCATCTCGACCGCGCCGATTTCGAGCTGGGTGTCATCGAGCAAATGGGATTCGTGGACTATTTCCTCGTGGTCTGGGATTTGATCGCCTTCGCGCGGAGCAAAGACATCCCCGTAGGCCCTGGGCGCGGCTCAGGTGCGGGCAGCCTCGTGGCCTTCGCCCTTCAGATCACCAATATCGACCCGATCCGGTATAACCTGCTCTTCGAGCGCTTTCTCAATCCCGAGCGCATCTCGATGCCCGATTTCGACCTCGATTTCTGTTACAACCGGCGCGGCGAGGTGATCGAGTATGTGCGCGCCAAATATGGCCAGGACAATGTAAGCCAGATCATCACGTTTGGCCGGATGCTCGCCAAGCAGGTGGTGCGTAATGTGGGCCGCGTGCTCGGCATGCCGTATAGCGATGTGGACCGCATCGCCAAGCTCATCCCCGATGAATTGAAGATCAAACTCAAGGACGCCTACGAGCGCGAGCCTGAATTACAGCAAATGGTGAAGGATGACCCCCAAGTGGCGCGCTTGTGGAACCTGGCCACGCGCCTCGAGGGCACCATCGGCAACTGCGGCACCCACGCCGCAGGGGTCATCATCTGCGACCAGCCCCTCACGGACCATGTGCCCCTGTTCAAGGCCGCGGGCAGCGACATCGTGGCCACGCAATTCGAGATGAAATACGCCGAGGAAGTGGGCCTGCTCAAAATGGACTTCCTGGGCCTGCGCACGCTCACCGTGGTGCATGACGCAGTGCGGTTCATCAAAGACAACCAGAATAATCCTATCGATATCGACGCCATCGAGCCGAATGACCCGAAAGCGTACGCCCTGCTGCGTTCTGGCCGGACGACGGGTGTTTTCCAGCTCGAAAGCTCGGGCATGCGCGACCTTGCCCGGCGCATCGGCCTCGAAAGCCTCGAGGAGATCTGCGCCTTGGTCGCCCTCTACCGGCCCGGCCCCATGGCGCTCAAGGATGACTACATCGAGAATAAACACCACCCCGAGCGGATCAAATACGACCATCCGTTGCTCGAACCTATTCTAAAAGAAACGTATGGCATCGCCCTCTACCAAGAGCAGGTCATGCAGATCGTGCAGGCCGTCGCGGGCTATACCCTGGGACAGGCCGATATCCTCCGCCGGGCCATGGGCAAGAAGAAGGCCGATGTCATGGCCGAACAGCGGGACAAATTCGTCGAGGGCGCGGTGGCCCATGGCCTCGATAAGCAAGTGGCGGAAGACCTTTTCACCAAAATCGAGACGTTCGCAGGGTATGGCTTCAACAAGTCCCATAGCATGGCCTACGCCTTCGTGGCCTACCAGACCGCTTTCCTCAAGGCCAATTATCCGGCGGAATTCATGGCCGCCTTGCTCTCGAGCGAATCGGGCAATCTCGATAAAATCGGCGAATACGTCGAGGAATGCAAGCGCATGGGCCTCGAAGTCCTGCCGCCCGATGTCAATTCAAGCTTCAGCGCCTTCACCGTCGAGAGCAAGTGCATCCGATTCGGCCTGGGCGCGGTGAAAAACGTAGGCGGCGGAGCCGTCGAATCCATCGTCGCCGAGCGCAAGGCCGAAGGGCCATATGCCGATATTTTCGATTTTTGCAGCCGGGTCGATTCCCGCGTCACCAACCGCCGCGTTCTCGAAAGCCTGAATCGCGCGGGAGCCTTCGCAAGCACGGGCTGGACCCGCCGCGAGGTCGAGGAATCCCTCGACTCAGCTATTAGCGAAGGCCAAATCGCCCAGCGTGAGCGCGAGTCCGGCCAAACATCCCTCTTTGATCTTATGGCGGAGCAGGGTGGAAACGGGAATATGCACGCGCGCCCGAATCTCTCTGAATGGCCCGAGAGCGAGCTTCTTGCCTATGAAAAGGAAATGCTGGGCCTGTACGTATCGAGCCATCCCCTTGCGCGGCACGCGAAAATACTTGAACGATTCAGCACAACGCGCATTAGCGAGCTGGCGGACATGCGTGATGGGCAAGAGGTTGTTGTGGGAGGCATGATATCCGCCGTCAAGCTCCACACGACCTCGAAGGGCAAGCGTATGGCGTTTATCACCTTAGACACCCTCGAGGGCCCCTGTGAATTGACCGTCTTCTCGGATATTTTCGAGGAGCGGGCGGGCTTGCTGGTCAACGATATGGCGGTCATGGCGCCTGCCCGGGTGAGCGTCCGCAACGACCAGCCCGGCCTCATCGCCGTGGACGTGATGCCCATCGAAGAAGCCGAGCACAAACTCACCCGCGAGGTGCATGTGCGCGTCCACTCCGTCGGGCTTGATAAAAGCCTCATGGAGCATCTGGCCGAAATCCTCTCGAACCGCCCCGGCAAATGCGATGTGTATCTACACTGCCAAACCATAGAACAAGAAGAAGTGATTATTCATGCCACGAAAGCATGCATGGCCGCGCCGAGCCCTGAATTGCGGCGGCAAGTGGAAGATTTGCTAGGAGAAGATACGCTCTGGTACGCCGGGAGCAACGGCCTGCCCCATCATCGGCAGCAATAGACATGGCAAGCCATGTCCACTGCTCAGGATTTTGGCCTAAGAAACGGGGAATACGAAGTGATGGACCGGCTGTAATGCGAATGGTAAAAAACATCATCGTACTCATATCTTTATGATAAGCCATGCGCTCTCCCGCGCCCTCTGCGTCCACGTGAGTAAGCAAACATTCGAGCACATCATGCGCTCTTGCAAGAAGACGCATGTTTCGCGCATACTGATGCGGTTGGGTGGAGGCGGTATTTCGGAAGGCGATTTCATGGAACTCGTGACTACGCGATTTGGCGCGATCAGCGTCGAAGAAAATAGCATTATCACGTTCACTCAGCCCATTCTGGGTTTCCAAGAATATCGGCGCTATGTCTTGTTGCCAGGGCCAAGCAAATTTCTGCATTGGCTGCAATCTACAGACTCGGGGAAATTAGCTTTTATCCTTATGAATCCCTATTCGGTTGTGCCCGATTATAAAGTGCAAGCATCGCCGCATGACTTGGCCGAGCTTGCCGCATCGAAACCCGAGGATATCACCCCCTTCACCTTGGTGGTTGCGCCGCCGGATCCCCAAAAGATCAGGACGAATCTGAAAGCGCCCATCCTAATCAACCTGCGCCAGCGGCTGGCCAAACAGGTTATACTTGAAAACAGCCCTTATCCCGTGCAATTTTTCCTTGCGCAAGCCCGCCAGAGCGCCAATGACAAGGAGGTGTCCGATGCTCGTTCTCACGCGTAAGGAAGATGAGAGCATCATGATTGGCGAGGACATAGAAGTGAAGGTCCTTGACATTAAAGACAATCAGGTGAAAATCGGCATTGTTGCACCGCGCGCCGTGCCCGTACATCGCAGGGAAGTCTACCTCGCCATTCAAGAGGAAAACGCCCATGCCGCCGCCGCGACGATGGAGAATATATCCGGCCTTATTCCTTAGCCGCGCCTTCCATGGCCCCCTTGAGCAAAGCACGCGCATGCTCAAGGCTGACGCCTGATAGCGAGCCGTCTAACAAGCGCGCCACTTCTTCAATGCGCGCCTCACCTTCCACGCGCAACACATGGGTCAGGGTGCGGCCATCCTCTTCGGTTTTAGACACCACGTAATGTGTTTGGGCGGAAGCCGCGATTTGCGCCAAATGGGTGATGCATAAGGTCTGGTGAGACGATGCGAGATCCCGCAGCCGCAAGGCTACTTGAGACGCCATAGCACCCCCCACGCCGGAATCAATTTCATCGAATATAAGCGTCGGGATTTTGTCGGCATTCGCAAAAACCGTCTTCAGCGCCAGCATGACCCGCGAGATTTCACCACCAGAGGCCACTTGGCGCAAGGGCTTGGCTTTTTCACCTGGATTCGCCGTCAGCAAAAACTCGACTCGATCAATGCCAATCGAGCCTAATTCCGCGTTCTCGAAACGGGTCTTGAACAGGCCGCCCTTCATGCCCAGTTCTTGCAAGCTCTCCGTGACATATCGATCGAGCTTTGCCGCCACATTTTTTCGCTTGCGCGAGAGGGTTTGAGCGGCAATATGCGCTTGTTCCCGCAACGTGATGCGGCGGGCATTCATCTCCGCAAGCCGTTGATCCCGCTGTTCATACCGGTCAATCTCTTCCCCCGCCTTGGCGCGGTATTCCAAGATCACCTCGATGGTTTCGCCATACTTGCGGCGCAGGCCGCTAATTAATGCCAAACGGGCGCTGCAATTATCCAGTTCGTTTGGATCGTACTCGACTTGGTCCGTAAAAACGCGGACTTGGCGCGCAAGATCTTCCACTTCGGAGCGGAGGCGTTCGAGTTGAAGCACGAACGGCTGGAATTGGCCATCAATCTCGGATAATTCCATAAGCGCTTTCAGCGCCGTATTCATCCGATCTATGGCCGCTCCTTCATCCTGTTCGTACAGCGAACCATAGGCCGTCGAGGTCAAGTTGACGATGGTCTCCGCATTGGCGATTAGGTTGCGCCGTCCCTTGGTTTCTTCCTCTTCTCCCGGCTGAAGGGCGGCGGCGTCAATCTCGCCGACCTCGAACCGTAAAAACTCCAAACGCCGCTCCCGTTCCCGGTCATCGGCCTCCAGATCCGCGATAGACTTATCGAGGTCGCGAAGCTCACTTACAATTTGAGCCACCGCCACGGCGTCCTCTTCCGTGCCACCGAAGCCATCCAACAGGTCCATTTGCCGTTCGGGATTTAGCAGGGACTGGTGTTCATGCTGGCCATGCAGGTCCACCATTTCATCGCCTATGGCCGCCAAAACGCCCGCAGGCACGAGGTTTCCACCTGCATACGCCCGGCTCCGGCCATCCGCAGATACCGACCGGGAAAGCAGTAGACAGCCATCCTCGAGTTCGATATCATGTTCTTTGAGGAGGCGGGCCAGGCGCCGGGGCACTTTTTCCATGCGGAACAAGGCATCCACTTGCGCTTTGCGCGCGCCTTCCCGCACGACTTCCGCGGAAGCGCGGCTACCCAACACCAAGTTGAGCGCATCCACTATAATGGATTTCCCCGCGCCCGTCTCGCCAGTGAGCACGGTAAGCCCGGGCCGGAACTCGAGTTCCACTTCATTGATTAGCGCATAATTCTGTATTCGTATCGTTTCAAACATGCATAAAACCCCTATCCCCGAGGCTCAGCCTTTATTCTAGGCATAAGCCGCTCCCACCGCACGCATGGTGCGAATCTCCAGTTTCCCCACCCTTAGTATACACTAAAAAGTTTCGCGCGTGCCGTCATCCGCACAAAAAAAGAGGCCTGGCCGCCTGTATTGCATTCGGCCAGGCCTCTCTTGTAGGTGTTCAGCAGTTATTTCAAATGCGCCACATGGCCACTTTGTCGCTCCCTTTTTACAGAAGATTGCTTGCGTTATCAGCCATCAGATAGAATAGATTTTTTTGCTGGCCTATGCTTCTAGCTGGAGCTAGAGGAGCTTGTAGTTATGCGGTATCATTCAACACATCAATGCATGTTGTTATTTTGCATGCAGATATTGATTGGGTATATCTGCTATGCGGACGAAGCACGAGATTTGGTTCGAAAATGCATCGAGAGAGAAGACAAGCTAACATCGGGCCATCTAGAGTTTAAATGCACAGTTCAGAGCGCATCAGAACTGGCGGTGGAGCCTTTCTATTTCTATTTTGAATGGACGGGCGAAGAACGTTTTCGGATTGGATATACGGGTGAAGATACAAAAATAATTGCTGTTTCTGATGGGAAAACAGCTTTCTTGTCAAAAAGCGAAATGAATTTGAGTTTTCTTTTCGCTTATTGTCGCGAAGATATAGAGAATAATGAATATTTTAAGAACGCGATCATCCGTGCGTACCTCAAGCCGATGAGCAGCATGGCGGTCACTATTGGACAAGACCACCGGGGATTATCGACGGCCGATTTATTCTTCCGAATATTTCCAGTGAAATATCACTCAGATGGATTGATAGAAAAAACAGACGAGCTCAATGAAATCATCGAAATCGAGATCGCTTTTCCTATAAATGATATTCCGAGTTGCGCAGAGTTATATGAAATTGATGTAGTATATCATATGCCTGTTTCCGATTGGGGGTTTATTGATGATAACGAACCTGAAAAGTCATTTACATGGGTAGGCCATACCAAAATCGACGGCATTTATCTACCCGAGCGTCTCGAATATACATTCCAAGATGAGAAAAAAATCACAATAGAATTACTGAATGAAACATCCTGGATCGGCCCGGTTGACAAGGCCCGATTTAGTCTTCCACCAGATAATAACGGCTTGAGGCTTCCATTGCATCGCGACATAAAAAACAGGCTGGATCTAGTAATGAAAAAGATGGTCAAATCCATCATCAAGCCACCCAATTCCTATATTGCTTTAGGTATATTATTAGTATTGGCATCGATTCTATTCGTTCGCAAGAAAGAGCGCAAAACTGATCCAGATTAGGCGGGGTAGTGCTACTCTATAGATACCTATTAAAAACATGAAAGAACGAGACAAGAGGCCGTAGTTGAGCAGAAAAAAATTCTTTTCCTTTTGCTAAGGTGTTTACCTCATATTAAGCCATAATTTCACCGCAACCACCAAATTGTTCATAATGTAAAATTAAAAGCGAATTTTTACATAAACTATCTCTATCCTGTCCTCAAAAGCCTCATGCAAATAGGCAATAATCACTCCATTTTAATGCTGATTTCAAGCTTTATTTCTGCCACTAGCCACTTGGAATTTCCATATCTGCACTTTTGCCATTATAAATATGCGAAAATACGGGCATGTATGGATTTACTAATAAACAAAAAAACTGATATCGGATGTAGCAATCAGAAGACTTGACAAGCGCGGAAAAACACGGTACTTTATTGTGGAAAAGTTGTAAATTTAACATATTAGAACAGGTGCTTATACGCCACCTAGAAGAGTTTCACTATAAACGCCGGCGTTTGACCTAGTTCGTACAACATTTCTGGCACTGCCAGAGACTTAATAGTGAGGAACCGCTAGTCCTCTTAGCCCGCTTGAGCGGGCTGATAGGATGTGCGAGAAGTGAAAAGAAGTAACACTTTAGCCTAGAGGTGAAGAATGACCGGCGAGGGCGCCGGTCCCACACATTGCTTACTAGAAAAAAGGGAGGGACCGCACCCCTGACGGTCGTTACATGGCATAGTGCGTATTAATACCGTTGCGATGCAATAAATAAGAAAGAGCATCAGATCTTGCTTCAGTTGGCTAAAGTGTTACGAAAAAAGCCACAGGAACAGGAAAAATTATTCACATATAGTTTCCATACTCCACTGATATTCATCAGAGAAAACATGAGGAGATGAAAAAATGAAGCCTAGATGGGCTCCCCTCGTTGTTATGCTTTGTGGCATGGCGTTTTGTAGTTACGCGGCCAATGAAGGGGAAGATATGAATCCAAAACCTGGATACCGCCAATCAATCTCTTTCCATGATCTCCGCACCCAATTCAAGCAACCTGATATGCTCTATGCCCCTTTCGCTTTCTGGTTTTATGATGCGCCGCTTGATCCGAGATTGGCGGCGGCCATGGCGGCTAAAATGAGTGGCAAAGGCCTTAATCCTGGCTACGCACATGCCCGTAGTTCGGGTGCGGAACCCTATTGCAAGCCCCTCGATCATCCCATCCCTGGAAAGACCTTGAGCCTATTGCCCCATGACCAATGGCTGTCGCCTTTGTGGTTTGAAACATTGGATGCCGCACTGAAGGAGAGCGAAAAAGCGAACGGCTATTTCGGGTTCTGTGATGATTATTGGTGGCCCATGGGCCGGGCCGACGGGAAAGTGCTTCAGCAATATCCTGAACTGAAGTCATTGTCCCTTGGATGGGATACGATGGATGTCAACGGAGGACAAGAAGCCAGCTTGCCGGAATCGTTTTTTGTGGTGGCCGCCCGTCTGGCCGAGAAGGACGGAGAAAGTGGAAAAGGGCTTATTGCGAGCAAGACCTTGAAAGTCATTGGTTCGGGCACGCCGTTCACATGGGCCGTTCCGAATGGGAATTGGCGCTTGTATGTTTTTCAGAAAATACACCAACTCGACCTAGACGGTGGGGATGTCAACTACCTGGACCGGCGGCTGGCCAAGGCATATATTAAGATCGCCTATGAGCCGTATGCGGTGTATTTCGGAAACCGGCTGGGAAAATCCATGCCTGGCGTGTTTTGCGACCATGAAGGAGCCTATGGATTCAAACTGGCATGGTCCAATGATTTGGAAACGGTGTTTCATGCTAAAACCGGCCTGGACCTGAAGACATGGCTTCCCCTTCTTTTCGAAGAAGATCAAGAGGGACAATACGTCAAAATTCGCTGGAACTGGTATGACGCCGTATCTGACCTGTATTCAGACGGTTTTTTTGGCGCATTGAACCAGTGGTGTGAAGGCCATGGCATGTATTTCACCGGGCATACATGGCCCGTATTAACGCAGCAAGCTGCCATGGTTGGGGATTATTTCAAAGCGCAACGCGCGTTTTCGATGCCCGGCCAGGACTGTCTCGGTTCATCCGGGCTCGAGGTGCGCGCCTTTAAAGAAACCCAATCGGTTAGTGAATTTGATGGAAAACGGTTCACATCCGAAGTCATGGGCGTGGCGGGCTGGCAGCAAACGCCTGTCTTGATGAAACAAATCGCGAACTCCATCACGGCGTGGGGCGTAAGCCACGCCATCCCCCATGGCGTATTTCTGGACCGGGAACTGAATTCCATTCCCTTCCCTTGTGACTGGTATGATGAAAATCCTTTTTGGGATTACCTCGATTTATGGACGGATTTCGTCAGGCGGGCCAGCTTTGTAAATTCGCATGGCCATCTAGTTCCGGATGTCCTATTAGTCAATCCCATGGACAGCGTCTGGATATCCACCTGCCCGGCGACATTCGATCCCAAATTGACTAACTACGATGTCCCCAAGTTCTTTTTTGATCTCCCCAACTGGACAACCGAAGAGGTTAAGACCATTGAGAGTGTGTATTCGGGAGCCATTGAATGCCTGACTCGTTCTAGAACCGAATATATGATTGCGGACCGCTATTACATTAATCGCATGAGGGTCTCAGACGAAGCTGCGCTGTCCATCGGCGAGTTTTCTTTCAAGGTGGTGGTTTTGCCCCGCTTAACCGTATTGCCGTTGAAAGTAGTCAAAAAACTGTTGTCTTTCGCACAAGCAGGCGGGCTGCTCCTGTATCTGGACCAATTGCCTCAAGGCTCAACGGATAATGGCATGAATGATCCCGCGATGAACCATATGGTCGAGAAGCTTCGGCGTATGCCGAATGTGAAACACTCGACACTAGAGGAGCTGCCTCAATTTATCAGCCAGACAGCGCCTCCGCAAGTGGCATTCGAGAAAGGCGAATTCCCGATGCTCCAATCACACCGCCGGATTGATGGCCGGGATTATTTTTGGCTGGTGAACAATTCGGAAGAGCCGAAGAATTGCCGTCTGCGCATCCGCGATGTCCAGGGGCAGTGCTCGATATGGAATTGCGAAAATGGAGAGATACGTACGGTTGCTTCTGAGTCTTTGCCTGAAGGAGATATCCTTATAGATGCCGCCTTCGAGCCTTGCGAGGCGTTCTGGCTGGTCGTGGACCCGCAGACCAAAATGGGAGCTGCATCGAAAGGAACCACGCGATGATACAGAACAAACAGATTATCACTATAACGGTGTGTCAAATCCGGGTTCATATGCCGGCTATTCTCTTGGTGTGTCTCTGTATTCTTGTGTTTTTAGCAATCGTTCCCGCACAGGCGCAGGCGGATAAGCCGCAAGAAACCGATATGCCGCTGGGAGTGGATGACGGCTGCAGTCCCATACGAATTTACGACAATCCCAGGGAACAGCAAGTGTTTGATGAGATTGGCTTCGATTTTTTAAGTTACCATCTTGAACCCGCGGACCTTGCCGAAGGGATTTCCAAGCTTGACGCGTGGGCGCGGCGGACGGGCCACGACTACATCATAAACAGCGAGGGTGGCGTGCGAGCGCGGGGCGACGAGAGCTTGTTCAGAAAGCCGGGGCTCTTCTTCCAACTGCCCAAGGATCTCGTGGAATTCTGTCGTTCTTCACCGCGATTCCTGGGCATCTGTTACGATGAACTCGACCACTGCATAATGAACGGCGCATGGATAACCATCCTCGAAGGCAAGTACGCACCGTGCTTGTATGATGCGTCCGGAGACTCGCTCGAACAGGCGTATGCCGGCAACAGCCACAACCTGTCCGTGCTCATGGACACACAGTATCCTGGTTTCGCGGAAAACGCCCGACAGCGCGGCAAGACGCCCGTTATCTGCGGCGAGTACGTATTTCCAGTCCTGAACCATCTCCTCGCGCGCGCGGGGATTGTGCCGACGCCAAAGTACTTGAAAGAGTCAATCACGCCAGTGACGGCGGCAGTGGCGTTGGGAGCCGCAAAGCAATACAACTTGCCATACTGGACGTGCTTGGACCTATGGTGCGCAGAGTACCCAGGCCATTCGCCTCAAGACCTGTGGGCGTCCCTGCTGTTCTCCTACTGGACGGGCGCGGAACGCGCATATATTGAGAACCTGGGTGGTGACGGCACTAACTTCCTCTTCAAGGGTAGTCTCTATGTCAAAGCCGCTAACGGGATCGAGCTATCACCGTGGGGTGAAGTGGCAAAAGAGTTTCGTCAGAACTATCTTCCCACGCACCGGCGAACCTTTTCTTCCCGCGACTTCGAACCTGAAATAATCATTATACACTTCGACGACTCCGACTGGGGCCAAGAGAAGACCAGCACCTACATCACGGGCTACCTGTATGGCGCTCCCGATCTCAAACCAGATCCGCAAACGCAGTATTGGTTCAAGATATGGAACGTCATCTCGCACGGTAAAACGCCCTTGCTTGCCCTCAATTTCAACAACCTTTCCATGGGCAAACCGTACCGATTCTTCTTTCCCGCCAACAACGTAGCCGTTTATGACCATTTGGCGGCGGATCCAGAACTCTACCGAAGCGCACGGCTCGTGTTTCTCACCGGCAAGATGATTAGCCCTGCATGCATGGCAACCCTTGAGCAGTTTGTGTGTGAACAGGGACTCACCGTCGTTACCACAACACATCTAGCGCCGGAAGGAATGCAGCACGACAGTTCTTCACCCTATACGATTGTTTCCAAAGGAAAGGGCCGTTGGATTGTGACCGACAATGTCATGGATGAAGGCGTCGTTTCCCTCGTGAAGCCCTATCTAGGCAAACCAGACGAATTGCGGTATGTGTTTGGCAATACCGAGGTGATTTTTGCCGCTCCACACCCAGCGGAACCTATCAAGGTAACTACAGGATCACTAAAATAATTCTGTCGGTTTTTATCGAGGATCAAATGGCCCGCATAGGATATATTACACGTTATTTAACTACAAGAGGTGTTATTCTACAACACATTTTACCGGCTATCGCTTTCACAATGGGTAAAGACTTATGATCCATCGCTGTAATCCACTATTCTTTCAAGAACCGCGAATGGACATTAATGAATACTGATACTATATCGAGCGAGAACTCAGGCAGCCTTGTAGGCGCTTAATGTAAGGAACTATATGGTGATAGGGCGCTGCCTTATGATGTGGTGCATATCTCGTTTTGCGGGGATGCGTGGCGTCATGAAAAGAAACATTGCGGGAAGGAACTACAACATGCTGAAGATGACTTTTGCAACAACTCTTTCTTTTGGGATTTTCATACCCGCCATTCGCTTGGCGTGTCTGTGCATTCCTATGTTCTGGGCAAGCGTTCCTGCACAGGCGCAAGTGGATAAACCGCCTGAGACGGATATGCCATTGGGGGTGGATGACGCGGGCAGTTCCAAACCTATTTTCGATGACCCCCGGGAACAGCAGGTGTTTGACGAGATTGGCTTTGACTTCCTGAGTTACCATCTGAGCCGTATGCCGCTTGCCGAAGAGGTTTCCAAGCTGGATGCATGGGCGCGGCAGACGGGCCATAGCTACATCGTGAACAACGAGGGCGGCCTCCGGGAACGTGGCGATGAAAGCATGTATACGAAACCGGGGCTATTCTTCCAAATGCCGAAAGACCTCGTGGAATTCTGCCGCAATTCCCCCTATTTTCTGGGCATTTGTTACGATGAACTCGACCATTGCATCATGAACGGCGCATGGATCACCATCCTCGAGGGCAAGTATGCGCCCACCTTCTATGATGCGCAGGGAGATACGCTCGAGCAGGCGTATATCGGCAACAAAAACAACCTCGCCAAGCTCATGAGCGTCCAATACCCGGGTTTCGCGGAGAACGCCCGCCAAAAGACGAAAGGCCCGGTCATTTCAGGCGAGTATGTCTTCCCGGTCCTAAACCACCTCCTCGCGGAAGCCGGCATCGTGCCCGCGCCGAAATACTTGAAGGAATCCATCACTCCAATAACCGCGGCGGCGGCGCTAGGCGCGGCGAAACAATATAATCTCCCCTATTGGACCTGCTTGGATTTATGGCTGAGCGTGTACCCCGGGCACACGCCGCAAGACCTGTGGTCGTCCCTGCTGTTTTCCTATTGGACAGGCGCGGAACGGGCGTATATCGAGAATATTGGGTGTGACGGGACGGACCCCCTTTATAAAGGGAGCCTCTATGTTAAAGCGGCGGATGGCGTGGAGTTGTCGCCCTGGGGAGAAGTCGCCAAGGAATTCCGGCGCAACTATTTACCCGCACAAAAAAGGGCGTTCACCTCGCGTGAATTCGAGCCGGAGATCATCATCGTTCATTTTGAAGACTCCGACTGGGGCCAGGAGAAAACAAGCACTTACATCACGGGATATCTTTATGGCGCTCCTAACCTTCTACCCGATCCGCAGACAAGCTATTGGTTCAAAATCTGGCATGTCATTACGCATGGAAAAACGCCCCTCAATGCCGTGAATTACAACGATATGTCCATCGGAGAGCCGTTCCGGTTTTTCTTTCCCGCCAACAATGTCGCGATATATGACCATTTGGCGTCTGATCCCGAATTGTACCGGAATGTGCGGCTCGTGTTTCTTACGGGCAAGCTGATCAGTCCAGAATGCATGGCGGTCCTCGAGCAGATGGTTCGTGACAAGGGCGTCACCGTAGTCACCACGACTCCATTAGCGCCGGAAAGCATTCGGAATGCATATGCGCCGCCGTATACCGTAGTCGAGAGCGGGAAAGGCCGGTGGATTGTAACAGATGATGTGATGAACGAAGAGGTCGTATCCCTTTTGAAGCCCTACCTGGGCAAGCCGGATGAGATGCGGTATGTGTTCGGAAACACCGAGGTGATTTTTACGGCCCCACACCCGGCGGAACCCATCAAAGTCACCACCCGAACGCTTAACTAACGGCGGGAAAAACAAAACGCCGGGATATTGCCATCGTCTCGTATGCGCAATACCCGGCGTACACACCTCTAACCAATCAAGATCTCTACCATCCAAGCATGGTAGCGTGGTTCCGCGCAGCAAAAAAACTACACATTATGTTCCCACGCTTCATCTTCCGCTTCGATAGCCAGCGAGCGCCTGAATTTCTTAACGCCGTCATCGACGGTTGGGTAAATGGTGAACATCTTATCCAGATTGGTGATTTCGAAGACTTTACGAATATCTTTATTCAGGGAGCACAGGCGGAAACTTCCTTTGCGCTCGCCCACTACTTTATGAATGCGAAGCAGTTCGGTCAGCACCGCGCTCGAGAGATAGTCGACATTCTCGAAATCGAGGAGCAGATGGACACCTGTACGTTTTTCAACAAAGGCCAGCAATTCGCTGCCCAATTGGGTTACATTCACGGCGTCGAGGACGCTGGCCGCTCCGATCTTTCCGACGATGATCTTTTCCCGTTCCTCGAAGGTGAGAATGGGCTGGTCACTCATATCCTTTACTCCCTTGCTCCTGGATACCCCGTGCATTTGCCATTGCGCGGCAACTTCATCACTAAACATCGGTCGGTCTTATTGTACTCTACTTCATCCATGCAGTATTTGATGAGGCAAACGCCGCGCCCGCCTTGTGTTTCCACATCCGGCATTTTGATCTGATCGACGCAGAAACCACGGCCTTCGTCCCATACCCGGATGACACAATGTGGCCCTTCCTCACTCAACGCCAGGCGGACCTTGCGCGATACATCGCTCTCGTTGCCGTGAATAATGGCGTTGACAAGGGCCTCTTCGAGGCACAAATGGGCGTAAAACGCGCTGTTTTCCTTGACCCAGCCACGTTCACGGAGGGCGCTTAACGCTCCCTCGAGGGGTTCCGCCATGGCCTCCATCGAGCTAGGAAACTCGCTCTCAAAGAATGGCTCATTCACCGCGCTTCGAATCGCCTCATTCCATCGCGCCCTCGGCTCACTCCGGGGCTCATTTAGGATACCATATGGCGCTCGCGGTTCCAATGCCTGTATCCCGTATTTTACGCTGGCTTGTTCCAAAAGATTGTTGCACTCCCACGCATCCAGCCGTTTTGCGCTTCATCCGTTATGCGCAGTTCCCGTATATTTTGCCCTACACGCTCCCAGGAAGCCAGCTCATCCAGGCCCGCTTCCGGCTCACCTTCCGTTCCTTGCTGGCGCAGCAAGGGAATTAACATATCCGTAAACAGGCTGCCGCGCACCGCCAACAGGCCATATCGCTGGGCTTCCGGATCGAGTGGCGGATTCAACGACTCGAAAAGCCGGGAGCCGCCATCGGAGGCGCGCAGGAGTTCATGCATGTCGTCCTGGCTTGTCGCGAGGCACAAGGTGTTTTCAGCAATGGCGCAGTATAAGTCCTGGTTGTTTGGGAGCACGCCTGGCTGGGCACGAAGAATTTCCACTCCTTCGAACGTTTCGAGCGGCTGCGGCGAAACGCCCATCAGTTGGAGCATGCTTTTCGCAAGGGCCGCATTGGCCAGGCCCACTTTGGCCACGGCGCACGGCGCGCCCTCCGCATCGGCCTTCAGGCCTAATGCCAGCTCACCATCCACCAATCCAGACACCATGGTAAGAACGCCCATTGCCTGCTGCATTCCCGGCTCACTTGCCTTCTCCGGCGAGATTGCGCCTTGAGCGCCGCCTTGCATATATTGCCGCAACTCCGGCGAGATGCGGAAAGCGGCCACGGCTTGGGTGTCCGCGGGAAGCGAAGCCGCCATATGCAACGGGCCTGGCGCACCGAATTTAGCGAGCATGCCGCTATTCGCCGCCATGGGAGCCCGACCCAGCAGTTCCATCCGCTCCGAAGCAAACGCCAAAGTGAGCGTTGTATATTCCTGGGTGGACGCAGGAGCGTTTGAGGTAAGGGGAGACAAGAAAGACAGCACGGGAACTACTTTCACCAATGCATCCGAATTGAGCAGCGCCACGGCTTCGCCAGGCTCTTCGACGGGGCATTCCTGAGTGCCATATGCGATATCCGTGCGAGGGGTGTGCATGCCCGCCACGACCGCCGCCACAAAGCGCGCGGGAGCGCCGAAAATCATCCGGCTTTCCTCCGTGCAGTAGGTAAACTCCATATCGGGAGTGATATACGTCTTCGCATTTTTGGGGAGGCCCGGAGCATCGCTGGGGGTCGCCGGTTCTTGCCCCTCGACTTTAAATATGCCAAGAAGCAGCGCCTCGGCTTCTTTCGCATCCGTCACCGGCATGCTCACCGCCCAATCCGCCTTAGCCGCGAGCGGCTTCCAGTCCACGGGAGCCGATGCTTCCGAGGGAATGTTTTTCCCTAAGGCAGTCGCGCCGGTATAGGCATCCACATCCATGCCCAAGGCACCCATCAAGGCATGGAGCGTGGCGGGATCCAAGCGGGAAATATCCGCGTAGAGCGCAATAGGCTTCGCGATATCGATTCCACGGCCAGTAAAAATATCGGGAGGCGCGGCGGCCCCGGGAACGCCATACGCGTTGCCCCATTCCGAGGTGAGCTGGGCGGCATAGGCGTCCACGGAGGCGGGATCAAATGCGAGGCGATGGGCCGTGTCGAGTGCGCCGCTATAGAAGCTGGATATGGACGGCAATACGGCGGCGAGGGTGGCCGAACTGGGCATGGCGCGCAGCACCTCGACCGTAGCAGGAAGCGCGGGATGCGCAACGTTTTGTTCCATGGAAAGAGAGGCCCCCGGTTCCATCTGCGAGGCTTGCGGGGCTTCATCTTTCCCGCCACAACCCGCCAGCAGGCCAACGGCAAGAGCGAACCTCATCACACGACCGTACAATGACAACGAAACGGAATGCTGGTGCATTTAAGACCTCTTTCTCAAACAGGCCCTCTGGGGCCATTTATGATCAGCTTCCCTGCATCAAATTTGTAACCATTCAACCAATAAGTGGCGAATGACCGGCGAGAGCGCCGGTCCCACACTTCATTTAATATAAAAAGTTCGGTGCGTAACCAAGCGTCATTGCGCCGTAAAATCTTGAGTGAAGTAATACATGCCGTCGTTGTTCACGGCCACACCCATGCCCGTCGTGGTGAATGATTCGTTCAGGATATTCGCCCGGTGGCCGTCGCTGTTCATCCAGCCCTCTACGGCCGTCGCCGCTGGGTCAGGATAGTTATTGTATGCGATGTTTTCACCTGCGATGCTATACTCCACACCCGCGTCGGCCAGCCTATCCGCAAGGGTTTCCCCTTCGGGGGAAACATGGCTAAAATAGTCCAGATCCGCCATATCCTGGCTATGGGCGCGCGCCATGTTCCGCAATGTATTGTCCATCACCAGCGCTGGGAGCCCATAATCCGCCCGCTCCTGGTTGATGAGATTGAAGGCGTCATACTCCATCTCGCGCGTTTCAGGCGTGCCTGGAACCGTGGGGCCTTCCGGCTGGCATTCCTGCTGGCCTAAAAGCAGCGGAACGCATAAAAACACGAGCAGCGGCTTCCAGCGAAACGCCACGCCAAGCCAATAGGCATAGTGACTGCTAGAGGGTTTCATCGTCACTGGTGATGGCGTCAAGCAATTCTTCTTCATAACCGCACCCAGGTTTCGGACACCGCCGCACATGCGGTTTGTCTTTGGGCCGCGACACCGTGGTCCATGGCTGGCCGCATTTCGGACAAGGCGTCTCGCGGTCGAGTTCGCCAAAAGCCGTGAAGTCACATTTGGGATATTGATCACATCCGATGAAGCGCCGCCCGCGCCCGCGCTTGGTTACGAGCTGGCCTTCGCATCCCGGTTTCAAGCATGCGAGGCCCAGTTCCATGGGCTTCGTAAACTTGCACTTTGGATATTTCTCACAACCGTAGAAAGGCTCGCCTCCCCGGCGCGTTTTGCGGATGAGAAGAAACGAACCGCAGTCGGGGCATTTCTGGTCTGTTTTTACAGGCGCTTCCCGCTCTTCGGCGGCAAGCTTTTGGCCCTCGTCGTCAACATTAAACGTATTCTTGCATTTGGGATAGGCCGAACACGCCATAAAACGTCCGAAACGCCCTTCCCGGATCACCATGGGAGAGCCGCACTTGTCGCACTTCTCATCCGTCGGTTCGGCTTGGGCCTTGCGGCGCAAGCTCACACGCCCGTCGCAGTTGGCCTCGTCCTTGCATCGCATATACGGACCAAAAAAGCCTTGCCGCAGATCCATTTTGCCGCCGCATTTCGGGCAAACCGGATTATCGCCCAGCGCTTCCGCCACCATGCGCTGCTCCGCCGCCGTCAGATCACGTTCGAAGTCTGTATAAAACACACGGAGCAATTCGCGCCATTCCCGGCGTCCTTCTTCCACATGGTCGAGATCCTCTTCGAGGCGCGCCGTAAAGGCAATATCGAGGATATCCGGGAAATTCGCCACTAGCAGCTCATTCACTTTTTCGCCAATAGGAGCAGGCTGGAGCCTCCCCTTTTCCCGAAGCACATAGCCCCGATCCACGATGGTGTTCACCGTGGGCGCATAGGTGCTCGGACGCCCAATGCCATTCTCTTCCAGGGCGCGGATAAGGCTGGCTTCCGAATAGCGGGGGGGTGGTTTCGTAAAATGCTGTTCTGGATGGAATTCTTCGAGTTTGAGTGATTCGCCTTCATTCACTTCAGGCAGGCGGGCCGCGCCGTCTTCATCCTCGCCGTTGTCTTCTTTTGTTTCTTCATATAACGCCGTGAATCCAGCGAATTTCATGACGGAGCCCGTCGCGCGGAACATATAATCGCCCGTTTGGATGGAAATGGTGGTTTGGTCGAGAACGGCTGGGCTCATCTGGCACGCCACAAAACGTTTCCATATAAGGGTATACAGTTTAAGCTGCTCGCCGCTAAGGTAAGGCTTCATCTCTTCCGGGGTGCGGGCGGCCAAGGTGGGGCGGATGGCCTCATGGGCGTCCTGGGCGCCTTTGCCGCGCTTGTACGTATTGGGTTGCTCCGGGAGCATGGCTGGTTCAAAACGTTCCCGAATATACGCACGAACATCATCCAACGCTTCATCCGCCATGCGCGTGGAATCCGTACGCATATAGGTAATTAATCCGACCGTGCCTTCCGCGCCGATCTCGATCCCTTCGTAAAGCTGCTGGGCGAGGCGCATGGTGCGGGCGGGAGAAAAACCGAGTTTGCGCGAGGCTTCTTGTTGCAAAGTGCTTGTAATGAATGGCGGATACGGGCGGCGGCGCACTTCTTTACGTTCGACGCCGGAAATTCGGTATTCGGCCCCTTCGAGGGCGCGCAACGCCTCCTGGATCGACGCCTCACTGTCCAGAACGATGTTCTCCCCGCGGAATTTGCTTAAGCGGGCAGTGAAATGCTCCGAACGGGGGGTCTCGAAAAGGGCGTCAAGGGTCCAGTATTCCTCGGGATTAAACGCCCGGATCTCCGCTTCCCGTTCGCATACCATGCGCACGGCCACGGACTGGACACGCCCGGCGCTCAGGCCTTTTCGGACACTCCACTGGAGCATCGGGCTCAGTTTATATCCCACCAGGCGATCTAGGACGCGCCGGGCTTGCTGGGCGTTAACGAGGTTTTCATCAAGAGGGCGCGGCTCTTCGACGGCCTTTTTAACGCGCGTCTTGGTGATCTCGTTGAAAACAATACGGGAAACGGGCTTCTTGGCCGATTTAAGGATTTCGGCCACATGCCAGCCGATGGCCTCGCCTTCGCGGTCCGGGTCCGTGGCGAGCAGAATTGAATCCGACTTGGCCGCGGCATCTTTCAGTTCTTTGATGGCTTTCGAGGAATCGCGCAATTGCACGTATTTGGGCTCGAAATTATTTTCGATGTCCACACCCATATCGCTTTTGGGCAAGTCACGCACGTGGCCATAACTGGCGCGAACGACGTAGTCCTTTCCCAAAAATTTATTGATCGTTTTCGCCTTGGCGGGCGACTCCACAACAACAAGGTATTTCGCCATGAAAAAGGCTCCTTTAGGAACACAACGACGCCTCGCCCCAACTCGGGACGGGCGCCGGACCGAGGCCGCAGGGAACGGTTAGTGATACGTATCCCCTTGGCCCTCAAAGACGTTATACAAGGTCCGCTGGGTCTCGTAATCGCGCGTGCCCGCGACTACCCAAGAAAGGATGTAATCGAGTTCATCCATTCCGGCTTCCCCTTCGACATGGTTCAGCCGTTCTAAGATCATCTCGCGTTCATAAGCGTCAATAAGTCCAGAAAGCTCGAGGCGGACCAGCGCATCACGCGCCTCGGGTGAAAGCTTGTAGGCCTCGTAGTACGACAACGCACGCACGGCCAGGCGTCCATTGCCAGCCAGCACCGGGGAACGATGCACAAAACGCGGGCGCACCAGCTTCAGCACATCCTCGATATCTCGTTTATTGAAGCCCGCTTGCGTCAACCACGTACGTATTCCGCTCTCGGTCTGCATCGACTCGGGCTGTTCTTCCATTTGCTTGAGGATAGCGTCCACGAGCTTTATCAACGCCTGTTTCATACACCACTCCTGCCGCCGAACTAGACGGCGGCTCCTTATTATATCCAGGGATATTGTAGGATCCCCTAGGTTCCTTGTCAATCTTAGCCCCTGAACAAGATTTCGGGGCATATCATGGCATTACGCAGCCTATCACTCCGGCCTTCACCAGCACCCAAGCCGTGAAAAGAAATATTGACATGCTCACCCGCCGCTTGATACTATACCCAGCGGTTCCATGATTCGGGCAAAGCGGTTTTCTTCGGGTATATCTCACGCAAGGAAAGTGTCTTGCTTACTGCGCATGGGCGAAAAATCTCAGCCGCGAATGCGGCGTTAAGAGGGGAGGTTGGATCCGCTTGACAAAAGTTCGAGTCAAATCCGATGAGCCTTTTGAAAAGGCGTTGCGCCGTTTCAAGAAGAAGTGCAACAAGGAAGGCTTGATGCAGCGCCTCAAGGAAATGAAGCATTACGAGAAGCCGAGTGAAAAACGCCGGCGTAAATTAGCAAAAGCGATTGCACGCAACCATGCCATTAATACAGGCACTTCGCGGGATTAATCCTGTTGCAAAGCATGAAAATTTCCGGCAGGGCTGGCTAATCTAGCAGCCCTGCCGTTTGTTATTAAGAGCAAGAAATTTGGTAATCGAAGTACGATACAAAATCTCATTGCTTATGCTTTCATACTGTAAATATTTCCTGACGTGGGCTTTGAACCCAATATTTGCCGCAGTTTTAGTAGTTCTGTCAACAAGGCTAAGCTATTGATTTAAGGAGAATTACAATCTGCAAGCACTATTGGTGCCGCAACTTCTTGTTGTTCTTTACAGCTTCTGCTTTACAGCTTCGAAGCTTTAAGGTACTAAGTATAGTTTCAAGAAGTATTTAGGCACAAAAACAAAAAACAAGGAGGATCATTCAATGCTGCTTGTTGTGTTAGGCGCAGGAGCTACACGCGGAGCGAGCTTTGTGAATGAAAAACCTGGAATATGTTTGCCTCCACTAGATAGTGATTTCTTCACTCAACTCCAAAGAATTAATAGTAAAGTGTATAATGACATAATTAATGACATCATAACAGATATGGTGGAATTGTTTGGGCACAATTTTCGAGTGACAATGGAAGATGCATTTTCAACGATAGAAAACACACTAAGAATTGTGGAAACAACTCATAAAGAAGGTCTGCTTTCAACAAAAAGACTTTTATCAATGCGTAAAAATTTGGTCAGTTCCGTTGCTGCGGTTCTTCGTGAATCGCTCATTGATCATACTAATAACTCTGAAATGAAGCCGTGTATATATCATAATGAATTAATCAGATGCCTTCAACACCATGATGTTATAATCAGCCTTAATTATGATTGCCTCGTCGATGAAGCGTTGAAACGTAATGGATATGATAAATGGTATTCGCGGTATGGATATTGCTTGCCTCTTCCTAAGGGAAGGAACAGCAAGCTTCAAGGAGAAGAAAATTGGAACCATACAAACGCTACTAATCCCTCCCAAAAAGACAACACTATTCTTTTGTTTAAATTACATGGTTCAATGCATTTTCGATCTGACGATGGAAAAATTATTCAATTGAGCCCAGAACCATATCCTGAAAAAAAAATAGACCAAATAATGATAATTCCACCTGTACCAAATAAAAGATTCGATGAAGGCGTTTTTGGGCTTCTTTGGAAAAAAGCAGCAAATGAGATTTATAAAGCCACAGATATATTGATTATTGGATATTCATTCCCTCAGACAGATATACATGCATCATCTCTTTTCCGAGTTTGCCTTAAAAAAGAATCCCTTTGTCGTATAACTATAGTTAATCCTGATCATGAAGCAAGAAAGCGAACACGGTCTATTTTTCAACGCGGTTTCACAAAAAGCACTCGTGTGCTTGTTTTTGATACATTTGAGGAATTTCATCATGCTCTAGAGCATGGTACTTGGGCGTATAATTATCCCATTGTATAAGTATATAAAGGATAAATAGCAGAAAATCTTATATTTATAGGGAGGAATACGCTATGAGCATTATACTCGGCATGGACATCGGCACCAGCGGCACTAAAGCGGTCGCCATTGACGCATCTGGGGCCGTGCTGGCCTCTGCTTTATATGAATACCCGCTTCATACGCCCAAGCCCGGATGGGCCGAGCAAGCTCCCGCCGATTGGAAGCAAGCGGCTTTCGCCGCGCTGTCGAAACTGGCCGCAGAATTGGGGCCGCGCGCGGCGGAAGTGAAAGGCCTGGGCCTGACTGGACAGATGCATGGCTGCACGATGCTCGATAAAGAGGGCAACGTGTTGCGGAACGCCCTTCTCTGGTGCGACGCCCGAACGGCCGCCCAATGCGAATATATCACCGAAAAGGCGGGCGGCGAAGCGAAGCTCATCGACATGGCGTGCAATCCGGCTCTCACGAGCTTCACGGCCTCGAAAATGCTCTGGGTTCGCGACAACGAAGCGGCCTTATATGAGAAATGCCGCAAGGTGCTCCTGCCGAAGGATTACATTCGCTTTGTGCTGACTGGCGAATACGCCACAGATGTGGCGGACGCTTCGGGCACTCTGTTGTTCGATGTGCGCAAACGCTGCTGGAACAAAGACTTGATGTCTCTTCTGGGCATTGACCCTGAGTTAATGCCAAAATCGTATGAAGGCCCGGAAATCACGGGGGCGCTCAGCGCCGAAGCTGCGAAGAAAACGGGCCTCCCGGCGGGCATCCCGGTCATCGCGGGCGGCGGCGATCAAGCGGCGGGCGGCATCGGCTGCGGCGTCGTGAAGCCCGGCGTCATCTCATCCACCATAGGCACGAGCGGCGTCGTGTTCGCGTTCTCCGAAAACATCACGATGGAAGACCGAGGCAGCGTGCAATCGTTTTGCCACTCCGTGCCGGGCAAATGGCATGTCATGGGCGTGGTTATGAGTGCGGGCGGCTCGCTGCGGTGGTATCGCGACGCGGTGTGCCAGCCGGAAAAGGCCGTCGCTTCTGAGACGGGCCGCGATCCGTACGAATATATCACTGCGGCGGCGGCCACGGTTCAAGCAGGCTCGGAAGGATTGACATTCCTGCCGTATCTCACGGGCGAACGCACGCCCCATAAAGACCCCTTCGCGAAGGGCGCGTTTGTGGGCATTTCCCTGCGGCACACAAAAGCCCATATGGCGCGCGCGGTTCTCGAAGGGGTGGCCTTCGGCATGCGCGACTGCCTGGATATCATGCGGAAGATCGGCGTGCCGGTCACGCAAGTGCGGGCTTCGGGCGGCGGGGCCAAGAGCGCCTTCTGGCGGCAAATTCAGGCGGATGTGAACAAGGCGCCGCTAGTGACCATCAACGTAGACGAAGGCCCATCGTTTGGCGCGGCGCTGCTGGCCTCCGTAGCGGCGGGGATGTATGGCTCCATCGAGCAAGCCTGCGACGCCACTATCCGCGTCGTCGATTCTTGCGAACCCGATAGCAAACGCGCCGCCGAATACGACAACTGGTTCCATGAATACCAGGAGGCCTACAAGGCGCTGGCCCCGGGATTCAAGCGCGTGGCGAAATTACTGGAATAATATTTAGCTGCCACAAAAAAACACAAGAAGACACAAGAAACATGGCTCTTGTGTCTCTTGTGCTTTCTGAGGCTATGGTGTATATGGAGATAGTTTGCAGCCACCCAAACGAGGATTGCATGATGAGCGAAACCACATATGAAGATATAGCCACCGAGGAACACGAGGGGCTTAGGCTGGATGTGTATCTGGCGGGCCAGCTCGAGGACGCCTCGCGCTCATTCGTGAAAAAGCTCATCAAGGAGGGCCGTGTCCTGTTGAACGGCCAGCCCTGCACACGCCCGGCACGCATACTGGCTGTAGGCGACGCTGTCGCAACCGAACTGCCGCCGCCGCCCGCCACGGACCTCGTGCCGGAAGATATACCACTCGATATTCTCTACCAAGACGCCGATGTCGTGGTGGTGAACAAGCAATCCGGGCTGGTGGTGCATCCCGCGCCAGGGCATTACGCAGGCACGCTGGTTCATGCCTTGCTATTTCATTGCACCGATTTTCAACGTTCGGGAAGCCATCCCGACCGCCCCGGCATCGTCCACCGCCTTGATCGCGACACATCGGGCGTACTCGTAGTGGCCAAGACTCCACGGGCGTTCCTCAAACTCGCAGAACAGGCGCGCGAGCATACCTTCGACCGGCGATACCTGGCCCTGGTGCGGGGAGAATTCGAGGAGAATACCGGGCGCATCGTGGCGAATGTGGGCCGCAGCATGGTGGACCGCAAGCGCATGTCCGTGACGGGCGTCCATGGACGGGAGGCCGTGACACGATTTGAAGTGCTGGAACGCTTTGACGCGGCGTCGCTCATCGCTTTGCGGCTCGAGACGGGCCGCACGCACCAGATCCGGGTTCATCTGCGTTTCGCGGGCCATTCCGTCCTTGGCGATCCCGTCTACGGGGTTACCGACTACGCATTCATGGCCGTATCGGAGGAGATAAAGGCCGCTCTCGGGGAACTCAACGGCCAAGCGCTTCACGCGGAGCGACTGGGCTTCGAGCATCCCACCACGGGCGAGCAAATGGTTTTTACCGCGCCCTTGCCCGTTGATTTCCAAAATGCCCTGGACACCTTTCGCGCGCAGCACGCTGGTTAGCGTTGAGCCGCACAAGGCCTTCATACGATAGGAGAAAGGTTTGGCTTCCGATATAAGGTAGTCAGCACAAATCCAATAATGAGCCCGCCCACGGCGATTCCGAATGCCATGGCGAAACTGCCCGAGGAAGCATTCACCATTTCCATGAGCATCGGCCCGGCCACACTTGCCGCACCCGAAGCCAGCAGTATCTTGCCATATATGCTTCCGATGAATTGAGGCCCAAATGTTTCTGTCGCGAAAGAGGGCATGATCGCGAATCCTCCGCCGTAACAGAACAGGACAGAACAGGCCAATGCGCCAAACACCCAGGGTGATGTCACATGTGAAAGGAAAGATAATGCGGGTATTTGCAAGATGATGATGAGCATGAAGGCCGGTTTTCTGCCCAGCCGATCCGATAACGCCGCACAGCAAATCCGCCCCAAGCCATTGAACAGCGCACCCACGAGAAGCAGGCTCCCGGCAGTCACTGTGCTCAAACCCACCTGCCGCTGGGCCATGGGCGAAAGATTGCTAATCAAGGCAATCCCAGCGGCAGCATTCAAAAACAGCACCACCCATAACAGGTAAAATTGGTTCATTCCGAGCGCATGAGGGAGATTGACGGAAACTGGAAAATGAGCTGGTTGATTCGCATTCGCGAGGTAAGAAATCGAATATCCGGCGGGCGGATTTTCAATACGCTGCGCGGCCAGCAACAATACCACTAGAAAAACAGCTCCTACGATATAAAACGTGCTGGCGACTCCAAAATGAATGATCATCAACGGAGAGGCCTGGCCCATGAGCGCTCCACCCAGCCCGAATGACATGATAGCCAAACCAGTGACAAGACCGCGTTTGTCGGGAAACCAGCGGACCAGCACCGCAATGGGCGTGATATATCCTAAGCCATTTCCAATCCCGGCAATCACGCCATAGCTCAACCATAACAGCCATTTGCTCGAGGACATATCCGCGACACCCGCGAGCATGGTGCCCGCGCCAAATAGAATTGCGGAAAGCCTGACCACGGAACGCGCCCCGGCCTTATCGACAAACCGTCCTCCAAAGGCGCATGCCAAAGTTTGGAAAACAACCGTGAGGGTGAAGGTGAGGCCCACTTCCGCACCGGACCAGCCATGCGCGGCCATCAGTGGATTCTTGAACGTGCTCCAGGCGTAAATCGTTCCCAGAATGAACATGGCGGCGGCTCCCGCGAGGGCAACCGTCCATCGATTGGGCGTGGATGTGGGTGATTGCATAAGTGTTCTCTTTCAACTTCATTATAGTTATCGCCTGGAGCCTGATATAAACGTATGGCATAACGTAATCATGCCCTAAAGTCAAGGGCTGCCTGCCAGGCGGGCAAGCAGCCCTTCTAAATATAGTTGTATATGGTTGTTCTTAGTTTTTCTTGAGTGAGCGTAATCCGGCAACACCAGCCAATGCCGTTAGCAATAAAATACCGGCAACCGTCGCGGCTGGAAGACTGCCAGCACCGCCAACACTCAACGTCAACGGAAGCGTCGCCACGATAGCGCCTGAACCATTGTCATACGCGCACACATACGTGCCAAGGTCAGATTCATCAATGGAATCAAAGACCAGCGTCTGGCCCGTCTGGCCCACAATGGGCTGGCCATCCTTATACCAGCGGTAGCTCGTGCTTGCCGGAGCGGAGAGCGAAACATACGCGCCTAGTTCCACATCATCAGCGGTAACATTGCACGTGATGGACTCTCCCTCATTCGTATCCGGCATGGCGGGATAGGTCTGTATGTTGGCGCCTCTTACCACCAAATTGTCGTAAACACTCTGCAGATTGCCATTGCCCAATCCCGCGAGCAGTATACTGGTGACCGTCCCGTTGGAATTGGCGTTGGTAGCTTTGCTCATGGTAACCCAGGGCAAATCATCAAATCGGTATTGAATGGTGACTTCAGAGCCTATGCGAAGCAAGCGAATAGTCACCCAAGTCACGGTGTCTTTGGTGAAGGCGTCCGCGGAATAAACCGTGCCATTCACAGGATCCAATGATGCACAGAGGCCGCCAGTGGAGCCGGCTGCTGGAATATCCCAGAGCACCCATGCCATATACGTATCTCCGCCAATGCCCATCCCCAGGTAATTGTGATTGGGCCAATTGAGGTTGGCGGAACCTGTGAATTCATAGGTCTTCTGTACGTTGATGGACCACTCGACCGAGAAATCTCCGCTAAGAGGCGTATCTGCTGTCGCTTGGTTAAAGAAGAAGCCTTCTTGCGACCAGCCAACCGACGGCAAAATGCAGTATCCATTTTCAACGGTCGTCGTCGTGAAATTGTTATCACCGTCATGCCAGTCGCCGCAGTCCGCGCCCGCGCACGGCCCTTCAAAATCCGTGAGAGATACTCCGCCGCCGACTTCGATTTCCTCTTCCTCCTCAACAACAGCGGGAACCGTCGGAGCAAAAGCCGCTAACGAATGAGTGAGCTGTGTCGACCATACGCCATTATTGCTGGACCAATGCATCGTGGTGCTGCGCGCCTCCGGCACATACCGCGTGCTCGCCGCGCCCCCACTGCCGTCAGCAGTCGTTCCCCATCGCATGGTATGGCCTGGCCGGGGTACAAACTCCGAATCGAGACTGCTACCCACTTGATCAATGATCCACGCGCCGTTCGTCACCGGAGTGATGAATGAAACCCACGGCAGATCAGCCCCCCATGCCCAGAAAATAGTAGAATTTCCTACGGCCGCCTCGGGGCCTTGTTGGGCTACGCCCGTCAGCGAGATCGCCCCAGCAATAAGATTCTCCGTGGCCGCTTCCAGTGTAACGGCTACATTAGCCGTGCCGGACGCAGGAGACAGCAAGTACCATAACTCCGTCGTTTGGACGTAATCACTTAATTCGCTATGCGTGGTAGAGAATGCGTCATCAATGCGTGTCAGCGCGGCCCCGCCATACGTCACCGAAGTAACATTTGGGGTGATCGCGGGCGGAGTATCGCCATACTGCTCGATGCTCAGACCAACCACAAGCAATCGATCACTCCCGCTTCCTACTGTATGCTGCCATGTCGCGGAGGAAATGGCATTGGTGTCCGCTGTTCCCGTCTGGCCTACTGGAATCGACGATGCGGCATCAAATTCGATGGCCGCCTGTGCTGAAGTGGCCAGCAAGCCCGCCAACAGCATGAGAAATCCTACCCTCATCATGTGTCTAGACTTCATTACTTAAGCCCTCCTAGTTGCTGATTCCGTTTTATTGCTCCGCCCTAATCTCTCGTTTGTTCATATCGCATAGGCTCGAGCACATTACTTCCACGACAGCCGAAACGAAGAGTCTCATTCAGCCCCCACAACCAGACCAAAATTTGTTAAAATGATGTTATATTTAACATCCCCACCCATTTGTCTTATCGATTCAAAATGGATGTATTTCTAAAAGAAAAGAGAATTTTGCCTGCATTTTCCTCCCTACTGCATGAGCGCTGTCTTTCGCCACCCTCTTAAAGCCACGAGGAGTTGTTTTCTATCACATTTCTGTTGATTATAATAGTATTTATTATAGAAAAAGTCAAGCTTAATTTTTCATATTTTAACACTGAATCAACCTTTTGGAGCTAACACCAGTCATCCTCCGAAAAATGCTTCACAATTCTTAATGTACTCCACATTTTGTTCAGACTCTTTTCCAATCCTGCCGGAAGAGAAAACGCGACTGCGCTGAGATAAGTAATAGGCGCAAAACAAAGGCTTTTTTTGAATACTATACAATAAGCGGCGTTTTTAATAGAATGAATTCACCTGTTTACCGTTGTGGCGCATCTTCCATTCGAGACAAAAGACCACTTGGAGAAAATGGGCTGGCATTACGAATGACAATGTGAACAAAGACGTAATTATTTGGGAAACAAGCAGAAACCGCCCAGATACATAATCTGAAAATGGTGTCCCGAAGGGACACGCTTGCATTACCGCTGGGTGGGAAGAGCTCCCACCCAGCGCGATTAACACACTCCGCTGGCTTGCCTGGCTAACAAATCATCCTGCTAGGCATTCGGTTTTTCAACAATTCTCACGGGCCCGAACAATCCCGATTCGAGTTGTTCTGGCGTGGGACGCTCCATGCCAAATGTCATGCGGAACTTGCCACGCTTGTCAAACTCATTCATGACATTCGCAAGTAGATTTCCCACGCGGATACGGACGGTGTTCGGGCCTTTTTTGAGGGCATGCCCTATCGAAAATTTGTGCGGCGGCCAGAAACGGCGGCCTGCCGGTTCGCCATTGACCCATACTTCAGCCATGTATTTGACCTTGCCTAGGTCAAGCATTTCGTTGCCCGTGGCTTCATCCAGCGTGAATTCCTTTTCATAATCGACAAAGCCGCTGAAGCCGCCAAGGCCCCATTCACTCCAGGGCGCTAACGCCTTTTCAACCCCGCCGGAAGCAAGGAAGGGCGCGGGCACATCAATCCAAGGCTCGACAGGCGGAACACCCAGCACGACAACCGGTTTCCATTGACTTGAATCGAAACGAGGCATGAACCAGTCCGCCGATTCATCGCGCGCGCATTGCGCAGTGGCTCCGCTTTGGAAAGCCACCGTTCGTTTATCTGTAAACTGGGCGGAGCCTTGGAATATCAATCCACGGCTCTTCTGCCCATCCACCGCGATGACATTCTTGCCTGCATGCAGATATTGATTAATGTCATAAATGGATACTTGGCTCCATATATCGTCGGTGAAGCGGCTCTTGACTGGATTGCCATTGACCCAGAGAAGGAAATTGTCATCTGCGGTGATCATCAGGCTGCCAGCAACCGGGTTGTCGGGCAATGTGAACGAATAGCGTACATACCGATCCTGGGAGACATCCAGCCAGGAAGCCGTCCAATCGACACAGTAGAAAGGAAGGGATTCGGGTATTAATGGATTCTGGCAAGCCCGATCAATATGGACACGCCAAGGGCCATCCAGCGCGGTGATGTGCTCGTTAGGCGCGCTCGAAGCGGTGGGATTGGCCGCAATCGGTTCTTTGGCGGCATCGATGGCCAGCCAGAATGCTTCACAAGGCTCGAACGTAAGATCAACGAAAACGCCGCCGTCCGGTGCGTTTTCGGATGGAACCGGCCGTACTTCGCCATTCTCACAGTCCCATATCGCGCACTGCCCATGGAGATCGCGAATGCGCAACCGGCAGCTTTTCGCTTCCTCGGAATTGTTCGCCAGCCATATGAAATCCCGGCCGTCAATGCGGCGGTGCGATTGGAGTATGGGGAATTCACCCTTCACGAAGGCCACTTGGGGAGGGGCTGTCAGGCTGATCAATTGGGGCAGCTCCTCGAGCGTCGAGTGTTTCACATTCGGCATCTGCTTGAGCTTATCGATTATTTGGTTCATCGCTGGATCATTCATCCCGTTGTCAGTCGAGCCTTTGGGCAGTTCATGCAGGTATGCCAGCAGGCCGCCGGATTCCGCAAAGGCCAGTAGTTTTTCGGCTACTTTCAGCGGCAATACCGTTAGGCGAGGCAGCACCACCACCTTAAAAGAGAACTCGTCTCGCGTTAATGCACCGCTTCCGCTGGCTTGCATCTGCTCGATGTAATAGCGGTCCGCGATGAGATACTCCGTCCGCGATTGGGTTAGCGTGCTGATCGCATCGGCATAGACTTTGTCAATCTGTTTGACCTCGTCCGTGGTCCAGTTATCCACATCCATAAACAGCACGGGGACATCGAGGTTGGTCATTTTAGGATCGAACGTCGCGGGGCAGGTATTGACCCATATGCTGTCCATGGGATTCACCAGCAGCACATCGGGAACTAGTTGGCCACAGGAATTCATGAAACTAGCCCGCCGCACGTAGTCCGTCCATATATCCATATGGTCCCAGAAGGGATTTTCATCGTACCAGTCGCAAGGGAAAGGAATCGAATTCAGTTCGCGGTCTAGAAATACGCCATGAGGAATGACATGGCTTACGCCCCACGCGGTAATGGCGTTGACGATTTGTTTCATCAGGGCAGGAGACTGGTGCCAGCCCGCCAATCCCATGATCTCGGACATGAACCTTTTTCCATCGAATTCACAAACCGATTGCGTTTCCTTGAAATCACGCACATTCAATCCGCCTGAACCAAGGCAGTCCTGGCCTGGAATGGAAAACGTGCGCTGGATCTTGAAGAAATCACCATCCGCCGCCGCTTGCAATGACAACGGAGACTCCCATGTGTGGCCCGTGAAGTACATGCCTTGTTCTTCGCACCAGCGGTTGAGTGGCGTGAAGAAGCATTCCGCATACAAGTCGGAAGCGGCGTCATACCAGTTCCAGCGGGCTTTAACATATTGCCCCTCCACGTCTTCTTCAAAAAGCAGGGGCAGCCATGCCTTCAATTCCATGCCGGTTTTCTTCTGGTATACGGCCTCAAAATCTTCGGACCATGCCAGCTTGAATCCTAAGGAGCCTTCATGGTCGCAGAACACCCCCGACATGGACTTGCCAAATTGGTCCTTGAAGTGCGGTTTATATGGTTCATATGCAATATCGATGTAGGCCTGGGCCAAGCGGCGGTCGAGATAATTGACATCGCCGCGATCCAGGCCAGGCTGGTGGATCTTGTAAAACACATACAGCCGCCATGCTCCATCTGGCGCTGTCCAGTCAAAAGGCTGCCCCGAGCCGATCACATCCAAAGTTTTGCTCTCGATGCGCACCTGGGCATTCTCTGCCGCCGGTTCGCCCGTGGCGAGGCGGGCAGCCACAACAAAAAAGGATTCCGGCACGTGTATCGTTTGGGCAGCGGGAACCTCCATGGTGTCCCATCCGAGTGATACGGCTTTCAGTTCCGGGAATTTGGCGAGCACTTTTCCATCCGCGCGCCCCATGGGCCACCAATAATCGTCGCAGAATCCCATTTTCGCGCCATTTTTACCACTCTCGTCCAATGCGGCGCCAAGGGTCTCAAACCACAACGGCGACAGCCATTGATCATGAGGCAACAGGCTCAGGGTCTTTCCCGGAATGGGATGATCAAGGGGTTTGCAATACGCTTCCGCGCCTGAACTGCGTGCGTGGGCATAACCAGGATTAAACCGTTTACCGGATATCACACCCGCCATTTTCCGGGCCAACTCGGGGTCAAGCGGCGCATCATAAAACCAGAACTCATAGGGCGCATAAATCATATCTGGCTGTTTGAATTGCGCGCTTAGGTTTTCGAACGGTATTGATTGGCGGTATCCAGGTTTCGGGTTCATCTCTTTGCCTTCATCCGTTGCATAGCTACAAATCGCCACGCTACACAGTATAACTAAAAGTGGGGCCCACATAAGCTTCATGTTTCTATCTCCTCATGTTTTGGTACATATCAGCAAAGTATGTGAACTTGGATTAAATCAGTTTTCCCGTTTGTGCATGGCAAGGCGGCCTCTGTTCAGCCAAAATTCACCTATTTCCTCGAGCCGGAGATCCTTGGTTTCTGGGATATACTTCCAGACAAATCCCACGCAGGCCATGCAGATGCAGGCGAACACCAGATACGCACCAGATTGAGTACCAAACCGATGTTCGAAAAAAGCGGTAAGGTTCGGGAACGCCCATGCACAGAAAAACGAGGAAGTGAATAAGCAAAAAGTCACGATGCCAATGCACTTACCGCGTATACGGTTCGGGAAAAACTCCGATACAATTACCCAGCTTAACGGGGCCAAGGTAAGCGTGAATGAGCCCGTGGAAATCAACATGGCGAGTAAGGCCACGTAAGGAGAAGAGTTGTGAGAGAAGGCATACGCGATGATTACGTGCCCTAACGCCATGCCGGTAGTGCCCACCATGATGATCCGGCGGCGGCTGAACCGTGCAACGAGCCAAAATGCGATGATGGTGCAGAAGAGAATGAGGAAATACACGTACAGGGAATTTAACAGGGCGTTTGGCACGCTCTCGGCACCGGCTTCCACAGCCGCTCTTCCCACGCCTGCTTCCACGAGTATTTTGGAGGCATAAAGGAGCATCATGTTGACGCCGTTTACTTGAGAGAAAATCATTAGGATGCAGGCGGCCGCCAACGCATTACGAATTCCGGGCTGCAACAATTCGCTAAAGCTCCCTGTTTCTTGCCGTAACTCGATCTTGATTTCTTCCAGTTCCTGTGCAGCCTTCTCCGCGCCGTTGATGCGCGTCAAGATTTCCAGGGCCTCTTGATATTTGTTCTTGGATGCCAGCCAGCGGGGACTGCGCGGAACAAACATCAAACCTATCATCAGAATCACTATCGGAACGCATTCGGAGGCAAACATCCAGCGCCAATGCGCGCCATAGGACAGCCATAACGCCACCACCACGGAAAGCACGATGCCGGCCACGATGGATAGCTGATTCACCGTGACCATTCTGCCGCGCAGGCGTGCAGGCGATATCTCCGCGATGTACATCGGCGAGATGCCCGTGGCGATGCCGACTCCCACGCCGCCAATTGCCCGTGCGATGTTGAACGTGGGGATGGTCGTTGCTAGGGCACTCCAGACCGCGGAAATGAAAAATAGAATCGCAGCCACATACAAGGAATTGCGGCGGCCAAGGGCGTCCGCCATCCATACCGCCAAAATAGGGCCAAAAATGCAGCCGAAGATCGCGCTGCTCGTGAGCAAGCCCAATCCGGCGCTCTCTATGCCGAAATAATCCCTTAAATAGAGCATTGCTCCTGTAATGATATTTAAATCATAACCGAAGAGAAATCCCCCGACCGCAGCGGTAATGGAAACAAAGTACAAATACCACTCGCCCGCTTGCTCAACTTGCGCATTTGATTTCATGCTTTGAGACCCTCGGCTTTTTTAGCGGCTATATGTTCAAAATTCTTTTGAGGCCTTCGCTGGTTTTCACCCATTGGCGCTGTTCAGCGCTTCCAAAATCCACGGAACGGTCTGCTCCCAATTAGGCGGGACATCTTCGCTAATCATCATGCAATACCGGGAGGGTCCGGCCTGGCGAACCATTTCACGAAAGGTATGCTGGAGTTCACTTTTTTCCTTATGGTAATAGGACAATGACGGGTGCAGCCATAGAAATTTTCCCGGCCAAAGGCGGCGGGCTTCGGCAATCGGCATGTCGCCCTCGGGCGCAGGCGTTAAGGAATCAATTCCGTCAAACCGCAAACGAGCGATATCGGCCGAAATATCTTGCAGTTTTCCATCGTAGTGGACTTGAAGCTTTTTACCTGAACCTTCGAGCACATCCAGTATTTTCTCGTATATGGGGACTAAATGCTGGCGATACCGGAGCGGGCCTATCGTTTCGATGGAAAGATTTTCCCATAGCTTAATGTGTTCTATCGGGAGTTTTTTGACTACGCGGAATTCTTCTAGTTTTTGTTCGTTCATGAGCTCGAGGAGCTCCATAAGTTCTGGCTGCTCGACGGCCAGGTCCATGGAGAAATGTTCGAGCCCCGCATAATCAATCTGGATTTGCTGAAGGGGAGTCCTATCGAGCTGGGCAATCGTTATTCCGTTGCCGCCAGCAACCGAGTCCTTCCGCAAAAACTGTTCCATGCTGGCAGTAATCACGGCTCCGGTTAAGGCGCGCTGAAGAATGGCGTAGTCGCGTGGCTCTTTTATCAGGTGTTCCTGCCGCCATTCCCCGATATAATACTCATGCAGTTTTCCGATATCGGTAATCCACCAGACATCCCGGCGTTCCACACCGCTGGCCATGGAGCGCTTTTCTTCTATCCGCAAATGGGGGCGCTCATACTTGATCACATCGGCATGCATGATCTGCCCTAAGCCGAGTGCGAAAAGAGACGGCCAATCTATCGAGCGATGCTCCACAAACCAATCATATACAGCAAAAACCGGCGCTGTAATGGGCTGCCCTTCACTCGCATCATGCAGCCGTTTACGGATGCAGTCTTCCGTGGATGATTCCGCTGGCAAAATAGCCCCCATTTCTCTTGATTCTTTCAAGTTATGAATGAGCGATTTACATCAGGAATACCTACGTTTTGGCGTCAATAAATTTCGATGCAATCCAGCGGAATCCGGCCTTGGATATCTTTAAGGACAAGCGCGTTTTTGTCGTTCTTTAAGTGCTTGCGTTCCAAAATCACATGGGAAGGCTGGGCTTGTTCGGAATAAAAGTCCACGGTTCCAAGGTCTTCCCCATTAAGGAACGCCCGTGCTTTTCCGTATTCCGGCCCCGACGGGGCATTCACGGCGAATCCCGTTCCCACGAAATTCCACTTAGCACGCGAATTGGACAGAAGGGAAACCGCTCCACGCCCAAAACGAAACGCGGCGTTTTCCGCCATCTCCCACTTATCGGGCACATCGCCCGCCGCTAGAATCGCATCCCCAGCTCCAAGCCATAAACCGCCGTTCATCCTATCGCCTTCGACATTGAACCGGGTGGCCGTGATGTTGGAATGGGCCGGGGCCAGTAAGCCCACTAGCCCGCCCGCACCGTGCATGGAGCCGCTCCACACTTCCTCGCCGCCAATGGCTACCCGCACCGCGCCTTCGGCGTCCCGGCTGATTTCGATTTTCATCGTTGCCGGCAACGCGTCCGATAGGCTGCCTGCGGCCTGTTGCGCGTACGCGCCTTGGGCGTCATATTGCCCGATGCTCCACTGCGCTCCCTTGATGGATAACCCGCTGTACCGCGACAGTGAAGCGGCATGGAGCGATGCGTCCGCGCTGAGCTTATCCGGCTCGAGCGCCGCCGCGTAGTCCCATATAACGGCGCATTCGCCCGATATTTGGAGTTCCGCATCCAGGCGGAATGCGGTGAAGCCTTGCTTCAACAATGCGATGCTCGGGCCTTGGGATGCCGTCAAGACAAACCCCTTCTCGCGATACAACTGGCCCCAGGGGCGCGACGCCCAGTTGATCGTCCCCATCCCTTCCGCGTTGCGTGAAGGATACATCACTTGCAACATGGAATCGCCGTCCACGAAGCCAGAAAATGTCTGGCCCCATATGCCGTAATATTCATTTGGAACAACATCAGAATGCCACACTGAACCGTCTTGCGAAATCTCCCACGCATCGGGATTCATCGCTTCATCGAGCGGGGCCTTGAGCATGGCCTGGTAATTGCGGTTCAGCGCGACGGAGGTCGCGGGTGAATAGACGTATCCCTCATGTACGAACGCGGGGAAATACTCCAATAATGGCGGATAATAGTCATCCCCCTCGACCAGCTTCAACGGCACTGGCGCGGAATATGGGCCTTCCGGCTTCGGAGCGGTGACGCCGAACAAGCCCCAGCTATAATGGATGTTCGAGTCCATCATGAACAGGACCATCCAATCCTTCTCACGCTTCACCAGCGTGGCGGCATAACCACGCCTATATTTGCCCAGCAGCGCCTGCTGCGTGCTCACCGCATATACTGGCATCGGGATCCGCTGGAAAGGCCCCTCCGGCTTGTCCGCCACCGCATATGCGACTCCGCTCTCCGCCCCGCCTCCTTTGGGATCCCAAACGGTATCAAACTCCGAGTTTTCCGTCCCAAAGTCATACACCATATGATACCGCCCATCGGCATACACCACGGACACGTCTGGGGCGTTGATCACCGGGAGCTTGCTGGTGGTGACATAGAACTTCTCATCGCTAAAAACAGGGCCCAATTTTTCCCAAGATTTCCCCTTGTCCGACGACCGGTATAGCAGGCATATCATGTCTTTGCCATTATCGAGCGCATACCCCGCGGCATACAGCCCCGCATATAAATACCAATTCTTGGAAACGGGATCTTCGAAGCAGAACCCATTCACCGGCCACTCGTAGGGTGGCGCACCGGTGTGGATGGGATTGCTCTTGGAATGGATGAAGGCATCAAAGGAAGGGTCGCCATAAACGGGATGATGAAGCCAATCATTGACGTGCTCCGGCAAAGCGTAATCTTGAGCTGGCGCACCGTAAGCTTGAATAAGTAGCGTATTGAGCATCACCGCGAAAGCACATCTCATACTCATGCGTCCTTCCCTTTCTCCGCATCATGTTTGGTTGCCACGTATTGTTTTTTGAAGTCTGCTGTAATATGGGCGGCCCGCCTGTATATGGAGAACTGGGCAGGCCGCCCATTCATGGGGACGCATGTGTATAGTGATAAACCAGGCGTCAGCCCATGCCGCCCATCAGCGACAGGGACCACTGCCAATAACTCTGGTTTTTTATGGAGGCAATAGAACCGCCCGCGACGGATTTCTTATCAAACTCCGAATGGATAGGCGAGCCGCCATTGAGCCGGATAAATGAAACATGTCCATCCATGAACATCACATTGCTTCCGCCGGGGACATGGTTGAACCGGATCACGCCATTATCGCTGCCGCCACCTGCTGCATTAATCGTGACGCTGTTTACATACGAATCCCACATCACCGGAATGGTGCTCTGGCCGACTGAACCCGCGGCAGGATTGTTGATATCCGTGATCAAGAAGCGTTCGACGCCTTCCCTCAGCATCGGATAGCTCGTGGGCACCAAGGTGACGCCATCGTTGTCATATGCCTTGGCTCCAAACAGCGACTTCATGCTGTCGGGATGGGCCTGGCCATCGCACGTGCAGGTGTAGATGTTGCCGCAAGCCGCAGAATCGACTAGCTTTGCATCATAAACATTAAACGTCCTCGCGGTGCATGGTGACTGCGTGGCCTGTGCGTCCGCGTTGACCGCCATGGTCCATTGCCAGACAGCGATTTGCGATTCCGTGGAGGCGAGATACCCGTTGTAGCAATACGAAATTGGAACGGAAAGAATCGATTCCAGACACATTTTTTTATTCTCAGCCGTACCCGTAGTGGACTCGGCGACCCGCTTGACCATGGCGGGATAGTCTTCTTCCATCTTGAACCACGCTCCTATTTCATCCCCGCCGGCATCCGATGGGCAGCGCGCAATGCTGGGATCGTTCCAATAATCCGGGTACAGAATCCCGCCATCGAATCCGAGCATATACCCGCACCCTTGATTCCGTGCATCCGTCCGCCTGTATTTGGCCATGGGCGGGAATTTGCCGTTAGCTTCGTTGGCGTACATCTTGAAGATGATGCCAAACTGTTTGAGATTGCTTGCGCAAGACGCCCGGCGTGCGGCTTCGCGCGCCCGGGCTAATGCAGGAAGCAAAATTGCTGCAAGAATCGCAATAATCGCGATTACGACCAGCAGTTCAATAAGCGTAAACCCTCTCTTTTGCATTTTGAATGCTCCTTCTCTGTATTAAAAACACCCAATATCGCCATCTATGAATGCGTATTGCTTGCCCTTCTTCACCTCCTCCTTTCGTTTGCATATTCTTCAGCGATTATATGATGTGAAAGAACCACCTAACGGTGAAAATACATGACTGTATTATCCGCCAAGTTTGACCGGCTCAAGCCCTGGGATATATTTGCAGGCTTCTTCCAATGCGTTTGCGCATTGCCCGTAAATCATGGCGATGTGGTGCATGAAGGGGCCTTCCATCAGCGTGCGCTCCCAGCGGGGCCAGTCATTTACTTCCATCCAGCAGTAGTTGTTAAGCGTGAACGGCCCTTCGACCGTGTGGCCTTCGCCAAACGCCAGCTTGTAGCAACTATGGTCGCCATCGAAGCGCGCCACTGTGATGGGGCCGTCTTTGAGTTGGAAATGATTCATTCCCGACAAGGGGCTAGGCAAGATCCAGTGGTGGCCCAGCTTGGGCTTGTCATTCGGATGGCACATCGACATAGGCGCGCCCGCATGCCACAACAGCGCGGCATTTTCGTTTAAGGGATGGCGCACGGTGAATTCCGCCAGGAACGCGGCTTGAGTGTTATATTGGGCGCGCCGCACGATGAGATCGCTGAGCGCTCCATGGATGTCGCATTCATACCCATACGCGAATTCTTCCGCGACCAGGCTGTCCGCGTGGCAGCAATACGCGCCCATTTCATCAATGATCGACATGAACCCGCGGAAGGCAAATCCGGCAAGGCCATAATCGTTGCCCATCGCTTTCAGATGATCAGCCACGGCCAGCACATTCACGAGCGGTTCATCGTTGCCGTCAAGGCCTACCACGGAATACGCCGCCCGCAGCTCTTTGACTTGCTTTAGGTACCCGCTATGCCCTTCTTTCGCCCTATTCTTAGCCGCCCGGATAAATTCGACCATATCGACAGGAAGCACTTCGATGTTGAAACGGTTCAGCAATTCGCTTTCATTGATGATGGTCGTCCAGAAGAAATCAATGCGATCGCCCACCATCGCGATCCTGGAACCTTTGCGGAATATATTGGCCACGTTTACGGCGCGCATGAATGTGTCAACGCCTTGCTCAAAGAGGGGGTCATCCACCCAGCAGTTTTCAATATAGGTGAATGGAATTCCCAGCTTATGCACCACCTTAGTCGAGGCGAATAGGCCGCACAATGTATCGCGGAGCCGCTTTCCATCGGGCAGCGGGGCCTCGTCCCGTGGACCCCACAACAGCACGGGAACGCCCAGCTTCCGGGCGATAACACCCACGGCGCCCTCTGTTCCAAAGTTGCAGTGGGGCATGAAGACGCAATCCACGCCCGCCTTGCTGAAATGCGCCACGGCGGCATCCACATGGCTTTGGTCCTTCACCAGGCCATCTTCGAGAACGCCCTCGAGATCCACATAGGAGACGCCCCATTGCGTGAGTTTTTGCTGGATGATTTTTTTATAGCGGATTGCATCCTCGTTGCTAAACACAAACTTTCCCATCGGACACAGCCCCATTAACGACTTTTTGTTTTGCATGAGCGTTGTTCTCCTTTCCGTATTAAGGATCACTATCCTCGGATGAATGAGCCTCGGTTGCGCTTTGATGTTGATTTCGAGAATGGCGGCGAAATAGGAAGAGTAATTCCAATATTGCCCGGTTTCGAATGCAAGCACTGGGGAAAATGAACATGAGGCATGGCCGCTATCGCGGCGGAAATTGGCTTAAACATATATGGGGCGAAAACGGCTTCGACGAACCTGGCCGCGTTGTATGGAGGCATCTTTCTGCTTGCGGAGAGGCTTGCCGCCCATTCCGTCATCGAGATGAAGCCTTCACTGCCATTCATAGCTCGAATCCACTCCACCTGCTCATTTAGGTTCATGCGCCAACTATGTTCAAGCCATATTGACTTTGAGTCCTAACTAGGCTCAAGTTATCACATAATCACACACTTTGTCAAGACCCCTAAAATTGCCTAGCCTGCTTCATAACACCCTGAAAATACGGGGTATTTCGCCAATACAAAGGAATTTTACGCATCCCTCATGGGTTGATATTGTACGGCCAAGCCAATAAACCCGAGCAAACCATAGCATGCTTTCCGCCTTCCTGGCAAGAATATTGGTGTAGAATATATTTTTTATTTTATGTAAATTTGCTTGAATTAACAGATAATCACAGGTATAATTCATGTACGGGCTCGATACACACCAGTGATGGAACATGCCTGCCCGTAAACAGATAGGCACAAGTAGAAGAGATCTTTTGGGCCTTGCGGCCTTTCAACATAAGAATTCGAGGAGATAGTTAGCATGGCGACAACACTCATGGCAGGCGCGGCGGTTACGGATATTTCACCTAATAACTCTCAATTCCTTTTCGGATACCCGCATGTCCCAAGGCAAAGCACCGGGATTCACGACCCTTTGTTATCCAGTTCTTTGTATTTATGTAACGGCAGCGAAGAAGTAATCATAGTAGCGAATGATACGCTGTACCTTTCCAAAGATTCCTGCGGAAGAATCCGCGCGCGGATCGCCGAGGATACGGGAATACCGCACTCGCACATCATGCTGACCGCCACGCATACGCATTCGGCCCCGGTGACCGCCAACGTACTTGCTTGTTCAAATGATCCCATTGTGCCTTTGGCGGATGAGGAATATGTCCGTTTTGTAGAGGAGCAAATATTCGAGTCCGCCATTAAAGCGAGGGCCGCCGCCCAGCCTGCGGAAATAGGCCTCGCGGTAACCAGAGCGCCAAACAGCCAAACAAACCGGCATGATCCCAATGGGCCTAGCGATCCCGAGATTCCCGTGCTGGCCGTCCGCAGCGCAAACAGCCATGCATACATAGCCTGTATGGTTGTGTATTCCGTACATCCAACGGTTTTACACGAAGACTCGACTCTAGTCAGCAGCGATTTTCCCGGCTTTACACGCCAATATCTGCAAGATACGGTCTTGGGCAGTGAATGCCCGGTGGTGTACCACACCGGGCCTGCTGGCAATCAAAGCCCCCGGTATATCCTGAGCACCAACGACTTTGTGGCCGCGCGAAGGCTCGGGCTTGAGGTCGGGAAAACGATCAAAAAAGTCATTCCATCGATAAAGTACCTGCAGCATATAGACATCGCCGTTGAACAAACCAAGCTGGAGCTCATTCCCCGGGTGCTGCCGAGCGTGGCCGAAGCGGAAGAGCGGCTGCAACAAACTATCGTGCAATTGCAGCACCTGCGCCAAACAAAGGCGCCCGCCAAGGTGGTGCGCACAGCCGAGTGTGACTGGTTTGGAGCCGAAGAAGCCTTGACATTAGCTCAAGCCGCACTTGATGGACGCCTCCAAAGCGCCTACTTGGCAAGCATGCCCTGTGAAATATTGGCGTGGAAACTGGGCCCCTGGGCTTTCGTCGCATGGCCTGGCGAGATATTCGTCGAATATTCCCTTCAAACCAGAAAAATGTACAAAGACACCTTTGTCATCTCTCTAGCAAATGGAGAGCTTCAAGGGTACATCGTTACTGAAGACGCCGTGCGCCGGAAAAGCTACGAAGCAGGCAACGCCCTGTATGATTATAAAAGCGGAGAGCGCATAGTCGAGGCAACCGCCCGGCTGCTAAACCGCCTTCGGAACGCCAGCGCGCCAGTGGCGCCCACAATGTCCCGAGTATAGGGAAAGCATCGCACCTAAGGCTTAGGCGCCCATGCGGGCGGAGGTTTGCAGGCATGTCTCTTTTCGTCGGTATCGACCTCGGCACCACATTTTTTAAAGCGGCCGTGTTCAGCAGAGAGGGAAAACTGCTCGGGCTTGGCCGCGCGCCATTGGAGAAATACGAATCCGCGGATAGATGCGAATCGCCAGCAGACGCGTTTTGGGAGCTCTTGCGCCAAATCGTCCAAGAGGCCCTCCAGCACGCTGGCGTAGCGCCTGAAGATATATCGGCGCTGGCGTATTCCTCGCAAGCCAATAGCTTTGTCCTTCTAGATGCCGCAGGCGAATGCCTTACTCCGCTGATTCTTTGGCCAGACCGCCGGGCGCAATCCATAGTGGAACACGGCGCATGCCTGAGGAGCCAGGAAGAGCTTCTGGCGATTGCAGGGCTTGGGCTTGACGGCTGTGAATCGTGTTATTACAAACTCGAGTGGCTCCGCCAGCGGGAACCACACATCTGGAGCCAGGTGCGTTTTGTTCAGACCATTTCGGACTACCTTGTATTTGGCCTGACGGGAAAACGGCTTGGGGATATGTCCACCGCCTCCTTGACAGGGATGTGGGACCAACAGAAGGAGTGTTGGTGGCCCCAGCCATTAGAACGGCTCGGCATATCCATCGACGCCTTATCGAAGCCGCTCCGCACTGGTTCGCTTGTGGGCCCCCTATCGGAAACAGGGGCGCGGCGCATCGGCTTGACGCCCGGAACCTTGCTGGCCTCAGGAGCGCTAGACCATTATATGGCCGCTCTCGGCGCGGGCATAGGCTCCTTGGCGGGAGTCTGTGAATCCACGGGAACGGTGCTCGCCTGTATTGCCTTGTCCAAGCAATTCCAGCCGCAGCCCGCCAGTTGCGTGGGGCCTGCGATTGTGCAAGGGGAATATTACCGGCTCGCTTTCAATGATACTGGGACCTCCAATCTGGACTGGTATCAAAAAAACTGTGCTCCTGAACTATCCATCCCGGAGCTTATCCGTCTTGCGGAGGATGTGCCTCCAGGAAGCCTGGGTTTGCGGGCGGAGCCTGACCTAAAAGGAACTACACTCGATACAAATTTTAAAAACATGGCCCCTTCCCACCAGCATGGGCATTTCGTCCGCGCTATTATCGAGGGCAATGCCTTAGCCCTATCCCATCTGATTAAGAAGCTGCATCCCGGCCCCATGCCCGCGCAAATCCTTGCCACGGGCGGCGGAGCGCGGAGTGAGACATGGCTGCAACTCAAGGCCGACTTGCTTGGAATGGATGTCTTGAAAGTAGACTGCGAGGAGCCTGCATGCCAAGGCGCCGCCATGATTGCCGCAGTCGCGGCCGGATGCATTTCCAGCATGGAAGAAGCTTCCACCCTATTTCACCGCATTCAACAGCGATTCCACCCAAATCCCATGCAACACGCCCTTTATCGAGAGGAATTTGTTTTAACCTCTCCTCTCGAAAATGAAACACGCCAGGAGAATGAATCGTAACGAAGTGAGCTGGGTTCATTTCTCCCTAGAACAAGAAAGCGAGGTGGCCCAAAAAACAGAACTAATAAAGGGATTGCACCAGGCCATAAGCATGGGGCACGGCGCTGGCGGGCGGGGAGGGCCGCTGGCTCCAGTCAAACATGCATGCTCCCCTGCAACACTTTTGAAGATAACAAACAATGCCTCCATTTTGTATGAAGATTGCCTTTTGGGGTAAGGCATCGCCCACGTCAGGATTTTTATTTGGCGCAGTAACATTACAGGAGGGTTACACCATGTTTACAGGCTTCGAAAGTCATGAAAATAAAAAACGGCCATCTTCTAGGATGCTCTCTGCTGGCGCGTGGGGAATGATGTGTATAGCCGCCGCGCTGGCTTGCTCCTCCGCTTTCGCGGAATTGCCAAAAATCGGCTGCCGGAGCGGCTCGACATATGGAGAGTTTTACTTCGCGGAGGGAGATTGCGCGGGAAAGACTTTTTATCCCGAAGGCAACGTCTTCCAACGCATTGACGCCAACTTCGTACAATGCCAGTTCAATGTGAGCGTATATGACGCCACGCTGGCGGAATCCACTCTGGCTACGATGTCGAACGCCGGTTATAATATGGTCCGGATATGGCTTGACGGCACCACCCGAGATCCGAACTACAGCATGGCTGGGCCCTATAGCCGGAATCAGATCGAGCTGTATCCCGATTACATGGACAATGTGATCGATTTTCTGGAACGTGCGACTTACTACAATATTTATGTGATCATATCCGTCAATTTCGCGCCCATCAACACCTACTATGTAAGTATTTTTAATGCCGGCCAGATTGCGAATGTAACCGGATGGAATACGTATTATTACTCTCCCGGCGGCTGGAATTCCGCCTGCACGTTCTGGGAGGAATTCGCCACGGAAATCGCGGCGGCGGATGGAGGCGAGCTGGTGAACACCATCCTTGCCTTCGAGGTGGCGAATGAAATTTGCTCGAGAACGGATTATGAGCCGTTCAGCCTTACATCCGGCAATGTCACCACGGTAACGGGCACGTATAACATGGCCATCGACTCCCAACGGCAGTCATGCCATGATGAAGGATTGGGCCAGTACGCCGCCGCATGCGCGGAATCCATCCGAAACGCCATACCGGACGCCGTTTGCAGTACGAGTGTCTTTACCAATTACGCGGTGGGGCATGCGGGCTTCAACGGCCTGCTGCCGCGAAACGCCGCTGATCCCCGCTGGCCCGCCCGCATTTACTGGTTCTCCCAACCCGGCTCTGATGCCATCTCGTACATTGACATTCATCTCTACCCAGACACCAATTGGAGCCTTGCGACTGCATTGGGTTCCATGGAGTGGAGCATTATCGACAAAGATGAAAAACCATTCTTTGCATCCGAGATCGGCGCCTGGAAAAGCATGTATCCGACTCTCCAATCCGCGGCAACGTGCCTCGACGATCTTAGGGATTCCATATATGGCTCGTATGGATTCTCAGGGCAGTGCCTGTATACATGGGACTCGACGGGCGATCCGTACCTGTGGAGCGCTTCCGAAAGCAGCTATGCCTTGTGTGGCGTATTAGCTCCCGCCGCGAGATGGAAATACTACGAGTTCAATGGAAACACCACGGAAGGCTGGACCACCGCCAACATGTCTAATGTATCGGTGTCCGGCGGAGTGATGACGGCGAACATGGGTCCGAACTCGGCCTATATGGTAAGCCCCACATCGTTGGGAATAGACACCAAGTATGTGAGAAGAGTCGCCGTGGTGCTCAAGAATTATTCCAATGCCAACGGCATCGACCTGTATTGGATACGCGAAGATGACACCACATGGGATGAAGATAAAGCGATCCATCTGGGGCAATCGACGTATTCCAATGACTATGTATTGCACATTTTCGATCTATGGGATGATGATGAATGGACCGGCACGGTCAAACAGATACGCGTGGATGTCGGCAGGTTATGGGGCGGAGGCACGCTCTCCGGAACCACTTACGTTGATTTCGTTCGCATCCTAGACTAGAAGGGCTGGCTAATCGATTCAGCGGCCTTGCGGTGACAAAGCACCGCAAGGCCGCACTCATTAAGGAATCGTGAAGTCGATATGGTGGCTCATGGCCGCCATCTACCGATTTGAATGGAATAATAAGCCTGCCGAACCCCAAGCCGGGAATAAAGCTGTTTATACTGCCCGCAATTTATCTAAATTTAACAGCCTTATGAGCCGGATTATATTCCTTTTATTTTGCATGGGGTTTCCTATGAAACTGCCATCTAAATGGCGGCATGCTACACTCACCTCCTGTTTGGCGCTTTCCATTAAGCAGACCACCCCTGCTCGGACCGGCGAATCGGAGCACATTGAAATAATGCGTACAAAAATATGTGAGAATGCCCCAACGCAATTACACTGCTTCATCAGAATTTGAATATGTATTGTTATCAAACCTAGAATACTCTATACCAATCGAATCACCGCAAAGGCTGCGGCTCGAGGATTCTATTAACATGCACATGTGCAAATAGATATTTCCCATGGAAACAATCCATAAATCTAGAAATATTGCCTCCCGCCGATTGCAGGGATGGCGGCCTCGCCATGTATTCCAATTGCAATCAGGCATGTTGCAATGAATGCATTGTTCCAAGCAAACCGGTGAGAACAAATCACATAGAACAAAAGACCCCGGCCGGCGCATGGCATGCCGCACATCCCGGAATTGTACGGAAATAGAGGGCGGGGCCCTATATATGGAAACGCGGCGGCTGGCTGCCGTAACAGCAACGAAAAGAGGAGCATCCAGACGGATGAGGCTGCTTCGCGCCCAATACGTTTTTGCAGGAGCAAATCGCAAAATATACCGCGCGCTGGCGTATTTTGCGCTTGACAAAATGTGTGATTATGTGGTAACTTTTTAATCGTTAGGACTTAAAATAAAGAAGGAATGAACATGCCAGAAGGAATGAATCCAAACGAACGCATGGGGCAGATTCGGGCTATGCTGAGCAATAGAGACTCGGTCTCCATAGCAGAATTAGCGAAGAATCTCTCTGTAAGCGAAATGACCATTCGGCGTGATGTGGCCGAATTGGAACGGGCTGGATTTGTCCAGCGCATGCATGGATCCGTGGTGGCGACAGAGCGGCTTTCATTTGACTTGAATTTCTCCCAGCGCCGCCAGAACCGCCGTGATCAAAAACGGGCCATTGCGACTCTGGCGGCGCGGCTGGTCGAGCCGGGCAGCCGCCTGTTTGTGGACGCGGGGTCCACCACGCTGGAGTTTGTATTCTGCATTCGGGATATTCCTAATCTGGTCGTCATCACCACAAGCCTTGCCGTCGCCGCGGCCCTTCAATACGCGGAATCCATCGAGACCATTCTGCTTGGCGGCACTCTGCGGCGGGGACGCCCGGATTTGAGCGGCGGCTTTACGGAAGACATGCTAGACTTGTTCTCCGCGGATTTTGCATTCCAAGGCGCAGACGGGATCGACCTGGACGGATATATATATAACGCCAGCGTTGAAACGGCGCGGATCAGCCAGAAGATGTGCAAAAAGGCGGTGCGTTCGTACACCCTCTCCGACAGCTCGAAGATTGGCCAGAGCGCCTTGATCCGGTTTGGCAACCTGAAAGATAGCTGCGGGCTCATTACGGATTCCCAGATCAAACCCCAGCACTTGCAGACCTTCCGGGATTTCCTAGGAATCGACGTTAAAATCGCTTCGCCGATATCCGGAACGGATGGGCAGGCTATTTCCGATATATAAGAAAGCTCCCTGCGCGTGGAGGAGAAGGCAAGCCGCACGCTATGCTTGATGCATAAAAGGCATTCCAGGCGCGCGTGAAGGAGAGGGTTGCCCTTTTACATATATTAACTATATATATTATTCTTGCATTATTTGTGCAAAGAGTATGTGTATATTGTTTTAATAGAATTACATATTAGCCCAAGTTTTCATTGCGGGCGCACTGCGCTCGAATGGAGCGGGAGGGGCCTGTTCATTTACATCCGCCGCACTCATTCATCCATATAACGTCATAGCTAAGCTCCACGACATCACAGTAATGCCACAGGGCTTAACGGGATAGCTGTATTCATTCAACGCAAGCCTGGCGCGCGGCAATGAACCGCCGCGCAAGGGGTATCTTGCGCGCATCCAGTTGCATGCCTGTTTTTTCCTCCCAGATTGTGCAGGGGGAGTTCATATTTATGGCGCGCCTGTGTGTTGCAGTACTAGCCATAAACAGTAAAAGGAGATGGCATAAATGACGCTGAGATTAATACGCAATTATGTGAATGGGCGCTGGCCGGAGCCTCGGAACACCGGCTTCGTGGATGTCGAGAATCCCAGCACGGGCGAGATTATCGCCAGGCTTCCGCTTTCCACGGCCGAGGAAACGAATCTCGCCATTGAAGCGGCGCATAACGCTTTTCAGACATGGAAGGATGTGCCCGTAGCCCGGCGGGTGCATTACTTGTTTGAGCTTTTGGCGGTGCTGAGAAAGAATGAAATCGTCATCGCCCGCACGCTGGTCGCCGAGATGGGGAAATCGATACCGGACGCCATCGCCGAATTGAAGCGGGTATTCGAGAACATTGAAGTGGCCTGCGGTATGCCCGTGCTTCAGCAAGGCGAAAAGCTCATCGGGTCGTCCTTTGACATTGACGGTGAAGTGCTCCGGCTTCCCATGGGGGTATTCGGAATGATAGCCCCGTTCAATTTCCCTGCCATGGTCCCGTTTTGGTTTCTCCCATACGCCATCGCTACCGGCAACACCTATGTCGTTAAAGTGAGCAAACAAGTGCCCTGTACAATGCAGCTCATCACGGAATTCATTGACCAGATCGGGCTTCCTCCTGGCGTTTTCAATTTGGTGAATGGAGACAAGGAAGTGGCGAACGCCATCATGGACCATCCATTCGTGCAAGGCGTGTCGTTTGTAGGCTCCACGCCAGTCTGCAAGCAAATCGCGGAAAGATGCGCCTCGCATAACAAACGTTTCCAGGCGATGGGTGGAGCGAAAAATCATCTCGTCGTCATGCCGGACGCCCGTGTCAACGAGGTCATCCGTAATATGGTGTCTTCGTGCTACGGATGCGCGGGCCAGCGCTGCATGGCGGCGTCCGCGATAGTCTGCGTGGGCGATGCCACATACGAGACAATATGCTCCGAGATCATTGAAGCGTCCAGGCATGTGATCGTCGCGAATCCTCTCGATCCTGCTGTCGCGAACGAGCAGGTGGTGATGGGGCCCGTGATTTCCGATAAGGCGAAACAGTTCATTCAGGACATGATCGCCACGGGCGTTGAGGAAGGCGCGGTGCTAGCCTTGGACGGGCGGGGACTGGAGGTTCCTGGGTGTGAAAATGGGCATTTCGTCGGACCGACGGTTTTTACGGATGTGAAACCGGGCATGAAAATTCACAGCACCGAGATATTTGGTCCGGTGGTCGTAATACTCAAGGCGGACACGCTTGACGAAGCCATCAAAATCATCAACGACCACCAATATGGCAATGGCGCATCCATCTACACCCAGAACGGATATTGGGCGCGGAAGTTCAAACTCGAAACAAGAGTAGGGATGATTGGCGTCAATGTAGGCATTCCCGCACCGGTTGCGTATCTGCCCTTTGGCGGCATGAAATCGTCCCAATGGGCGGATATCAAGGCGCAGGGAAAGGCTATCGTCAATTTCTTCACGGAAGACAAAATCATCACGGAACGGTTCTGGAAAGAAAATGATTGATAGAAAACTATTCCGTAAGCTGTAAATGCTTGTATGAAGCAACGGCTTCGGGAGAATAAGGAATCCTGCCATGCAATATGATTTTAATGGGCGCGTAGCCATTGTCACCGGCGGCGCATGCGGCATTGGCCGCGCAATAGCCTTAACCCTTTCTCAAGGAGGAGCGAACATCGTCATCGCCGATATCAACATGGCGGACGCGGAAAAGGCGGCAAACGAAATGCCGCCTGGCGCGGCGCTGCCGGTGCGGACGGATGTGTCCTCTGAAGATTCCATCAAACAGCTTTTTGCCGCCACGATGGAGAGATTTGGAAAGATTGATATCGTAGCCAACAACGCGGGCGTATTCAAGGCGACTCCTCTTCTAGAAACGAGCGCGGCGGAATGGGATGGCATCATGGCCGTCAACCTGCGCGGTACGTTTCTCATGTGCCGCGAGGCATTGCGCATTATGCAAAAGCAAGGCAGCGGAAAGATCATCAACATCGCGTCCACTGCGGGCAAAACGGGCGGCACAATGGCGGGCGTGCATTACGCGGCATCGAAGGCAGGGGTGATCTGCCTGACGAAATCATTGGCCCGCTACGCCGCCCAATACAAGATCAATGTCAACGCCGTCTCGCCTGGCCCTACCGTGACGGATCTGACAAAGGCTTGGGGTGAAGAGTTGAACACGGATTTGGCCGCCGCCATACCGTGGAAAGAATATGGCCAGCCGCAGGATGTGGCCGATGCGGTGGCATTCCTGGCTTCCGGTAAAGCCCGCTACATTACGGGGGAGATCCTGGATGTTAACGGCGGATTCGTCATGGACTAGTTCCTCATGCGTAACGCCTCAAGGAATATGAACATGAATATTGAACTCGAACATACAGGGCTTAGCGTGAGCAGCCTGGAGCGCTCCATCTCATTTTACCGGGACATGCTTGGATTTCAACTGTCCCGCATTATCGAATGCCCGCCGGATATCCGGTTAGGAGAAGTCGTAGGATTGCCGGGATGCGATGCGCGCATCGCCATAATGACGCTGGGCGATAAAACGATTGAATTGTTTGAATATTTTGATCCCAGAGGCCGCCCCATTCCGCAAGAGCGCACCCAATCGGATATCGGTTTTTCACACCTGGGTTTCGTATCGGCGGATATACACGCGGATTACGACAGACTCAAATCTGGCGGCGTCGCGTTCTATAACGAACCGCTGGAATACCGCCCAGGCGTTTGGGTGGCCTATTTTTATGGGCCAGACGGTGAAACCTGCGAGATTTTTTGCCGAAAACAATAACCATACATGTTTTTCAAAAGGAGATCATCATGCCTGATCATTGCTACCTCTGCTGGCTTGCCAGCGAAACGCCCACCACATGGTGGCTCGATTCCGGAGAAGAAGACGAGCTTCAAAACGCTTTGGCTTGCGGCGCTGTAGGCATCACCACTAATCCCCCGCTGGCGTATCAAGCGATTCGCTCTTGCCCGGATTCCTGGAAAGAAGGGCTGCGCGAAGCTTCCAGCGGGCTGAAGCCCGTGGAACTGGCGGAAATGCTAACGAGCCGGGTCGTCAAAACAGGCGCACAGGCGCTTATGCCCTTGTATGAACAGACCGCTGGCGAACAGGGGTATATCTGCGCACAAGTGAATCCATCCAAGGCTGGGGATCGTGAATCCATGATGGCGCTCGCGAAGCGCTTTCATTCCTGGGCCCCTAATGTCGCGGTCAAGCTCCCCGCCACCGCCGCCGGGCTGGATGTTCTAGAAGACTGTGTAGCCGAAGGCATCACGGTCGCGGCGACAGTAAGCTTTTCCGTGCCGCAAGTCCTTGAAGTGGCTGTGAGGTATCAACAAGGCCAAGCCCGTGCGCGACAGGCCGGGATCAAGCCTGCTAAGTGTTTTCCGGTGATCATGATTGGCCGCATTGACGATTATCTTCGTGAAGTGGCGCAAGACCGGAGATCCGCGGCCACGGAATCCGACATCCGCCAAGCAGGTTTGGCGATCACCAAACGGGCGCTGCATCTGTATGAAGAACGGGGATATGGTGCGAACCTGATCGTCGCCGCGTTGCGGGGCCCGCATCACATGGCGGGGCTTGCGGGCGGTAAACTCATTATGTCGATTCATCCTAAGATCAAGAAAATGATTTTAGCGCCTGATATGCCAAGGGCCATCGGCATCGATACGGAGATCGAGCCCGATGTGATGGAACGCTTAATGACCATCCCAGAATTTGTGCGCGCGTATGAACCGGACGGATTAAAGCCGGAAGAATTCATCACATTCGGAGTCACACAACGGACACTGTCCCAGTTCATTGAATCCGGCTGGGCCTTGCTCGAATCCTTTAAGGCGTCATAAATAGCACCACGCAAAGCATCAAAAAAACGCAGGATGGCTCAGCCTCCATCCTGCGCTTTCCGTGTCTATCCGCTGCGCTTACTTCCCGCTATTCCGGCCACGGTTGAGCCAGAACTGGCCGATCTCTTCTAAAGTTAGGTCTTTGGTCTCGGGGATATATTTCCAGACAAATCCCACGCATGCCATGCAAATACAGGCGAAGAAAATGTACGCGCCTGCTTGCGTGCCAAATTGCTTTTCAAAATAATCGGTGATATTAGGAAATGCCCAGGAGCAGAAGAACGAGGAGGTGAAGAGGAAGAATGTCACAATGCCCATGCATTTGCCGCGCACGCGGTTGGGGAAAATCTCAGAAACCACCACCCAGCCAAGAGGAGCAAATGTGAGCGTGAAGGAGCCCGTGGCGATCAGCATCGCCAGCAAGTTTACATACGGGGAGATCTGGCTATAAAATGCAAAGGCCATGCACAGGTGGCCAACGGCCATGCCCGTGACTCCCACCATGATGATCTTGCGGCGTGGGAATTTCGCTACGATATAAAAAGAAAACACGGTGCAAAGCAAAATCAAGAAATAGACGTACAACGAATTGAGCAGGGCGTTCGATATGCTGCCAATGCCCGCTTCGACTAATATCTTCGAGGCATAGAGCAGTATCATATTCACGCCATTGATCTGTTGAAAGATCATGAGAATGCAGGCCACCACCAAGGCATAGCGAATACCCGGCTGAAGGAGTTCCTTGAACGAGCCCACTTCTTGTCCGAGTTCGGATTTGATCTCTTTTATTTCTTTCGCCGCCTGCTCCGCGCCATTAATAAAAGTGAGCACCTTCATGGCTTCAGTGTCTTTGCCTTTAGATGCAAGCCAGCGGGGGCTGCGTGGGATGAACATCAGGCCGACCATTAAAAGGATGATGGGAACACATTCGGAAGCGAACATCCAGCGCCAATGGCCGCCATACGAAAGCCAAAGCGCCACCACCACGGATAACACAATGCCCACGACAATGGACAACTGGTTTATTGTAACCATTCTCCCGCGAAGCCGGGCCGGCGAAATCTCCGCGATATACATCGGCGATACGCCCGTGGCAATGCCGACTCCGATACCGCCAATAGCCCGCGCAATATTGAATGTAGGTATGGTAGTCGCTAATGCGCTCCACACGGCCGAGATGAAGAACAGGACGCCCGCTACATACAACGAATTGCGCCGCCCCAGCGAATCGGCCATCCACACTGCTACTATTGGCCCGAAAATGCAGCCAAACACGGCGCTGCTGGTTAATAAGCCCAGCTCGGCGCTCTCAATGTGGAAATAATCCTGCAAATAGAGCATCGAACCCGTAATGATGTTCAAGTCATATCCAAACAAAAAACCGCCCATTGCTGCTGTAATGGACAGGAAGTACAAATAGCCTGCGCTTGCTTGGCCTGAATCTTTATATTCTCCTGATCCCGCGCTCATGATGAACGATCTCCCTTTCATGCATTTGCCTGGCTATGCGCCATTACCTCATGGCGAATAGCCAGGCGTGTTTACCGGCAACCATCCTAAGAAACAGCAATATCCGAAGGCTGGACCCATCTCCCCGATTCCGCGGAGCGGTATCCGGCGGCCATCACCCGCTGGAGTTGAATGCCCTCTTCCAGCGTGGGACGGGGAACGGTGTCGTTTGCAATGCTCGCCAAAAAACTATACATGCAATGCATGTGGGCGCGAATCCACCCAATACTAAATTTCGGATTGGGAAACCCGCCGCCAGGTTTCGGGAATTGCTGCACACACTCGATGCGCTTAAAGCCCCGCATCCCGCCCATGGGAGAATCCGAATCGCGCACGTCATACACCTCCAGCCAATTGGGAGCCATGAGATTGAATCGTATCGCGCCTAGCTCTCCGTGTATTTCGAACCGCAATTCATCGCAAATGCCCGTAGCGAATTTAGTGGCCTCGAGCATGCCCACCGCGCCATTCGCATGGCGCAGCATCATCAGCGCGGCGTCGTCGGTGTCCACGGACACCATCTCCCCCGTTTCTTTGCTCGGGCGTTGTTTGATGAAGGTCTCGCACAGGGCATTGATCTGGGTGATGTCACCGAGCAGATAGGTCATCATGTCCAAGGTGTGCGCGCCCATGTCGAACAGCGACCCGCCGCCGCCTTGCCCTTTATCGGACTTCCAGTTGATCGGCTTTTTGGGATTGATGTTGCTCGAGTGCAGGTATCCGCCGCGATAGTGGAACACCCGCCCCAGAAATCCCTCGTCAATCAATTGCTTGGCGCGCATCGTCGCCGGGAAGAAGCGGTATTGCAGGGCGACTTGGCTCTTGCCTCGGTACCCGGTTTGCTTCATCACATCGAGCACTTCTTCCGCGTCTTGAATAGACGCCGCCACCGGCTTGTCGCAATAGACATGTTTGCCGGCCTGAATCGCGGCGATGAGCTGTTCCTTGTGGAATTTATTGGGCGAACTCACCGTGATGACATTGATCTCGGGATCATCAATGAGTTCGCGGTAATCCGCCACCACTTTGTGGTAATACCCCATGGATTGCGCCGTCTCCTGTTCGGCTGGCACTGGCGTGCAGACCGACACGTGCTTCACCCGGAACGGAAGCGGCTCGTAAAACAAGGGCAGATTCACCAAGCCATAGGTATGGGTCCGGCCCATGAAGCCGAACCCAAGAATGCCCACGCCTAATTCCGGTTTCGTCACGATGCGAGTTCCTTCTCCGTTTCGCCGATCGCCTCATCGATCATGTCCAGGCCTTTGAGCAAGGTGGCTTCATCCATCACGATAGGCGGGCTCATCCGAAGAATATGGCCAGCGGGTATCCATGCAAGGCCTTTACGGAATGCATTCTGATACACCCGTTTTCCGGCCTCGTCAAACGGCTCTTTCGTGGCTTTGTCCTTGACGAGTTCGATGCCCATCAGGCAGCCCATCACCCGCACGTCGCCGACTATCTTGTGCTCTTCCTTCATACGGGCCATGCGCTTCGCGGCGACTTCACCCAGCCGCTGGGCGTGTTCCAGCAGGTTGTCTTCCTCGATGATCTCGATACAGGCGAGGGCCGCCGCGCACGCCATGGGATTGCCGCCGTAACTGCTCGATGCGGATATCGCCTCGAAACTCTCTTTATACGGCTCGCGCACCGCGACGCAGGTGACCGGGAATCCGTTGCCAAAGCCTTTGCCCATCGTGACCACATCGGGCGTCACGCCCCAGTTTTCCATGCACAGCCATTTGCCGGTGCGGCCAAAACTGGTGAGGACTTCATCCGCCATCAACAGGATTTTCTTCTCGTCGCAGAATTTACGGAGTTTCGGGAAGAAATCGTCCGGGGGCATAACAGAACCGCCCCAACCCTGAATAGGCTCCAGACAGAAACCGGCCACATCATGAACGGTCGCACGATCGAGGTATTGGTCGTAGAATTCGATGTATTTATCCGTGTCAATCGAGCCATCCGCTTTTGTCCACATGGGACGATAGGTGTCAGGACGCGGCACCATATGCATGCCCGGCACGCGCGTCGCGCCATAACAACGGGCGCGAATATGGCCAAGGGACACCGCACCCTGCGTTTTTCCATGGAAATCATAGAATGCGCTGATGATCTCGTTTTTCCCCGAAGCAGCGCGCAGTACGCGCAAGCCCGCCTCGACCGCCGCCGTGCCGGAATCATAGAACTGGTAGCCTGTCAGGCCTTCCGGCAAAATCTCGGCAAGCTTCTCGCAAAGCAGCGTCTTGATCGGAGTCACGAAGTCGTGCGCGTTCATCAACGTGCCCGCATACTTGGCAATCGCTTCCGTAACTTTGGGATGGCAATGGCCAAGCGTCGTCACATAAATGCCAGATGAAAAGTCAATGTATTCATTGCCGTCCACATCCCGCAACACACAGCCTTCACCGGACTCGAAGACCACGGGAAACAGCTTGACCTGCCCGCTCAGCCCTTTGAAATACTTCGTACACCGGGTATGGTATTCCTTCGATTTCGGCCCGGGCGGCGTTGTAACGATATGCGGGTACTGCGCCAGATCGACTGAACCCCATGCTAACGTTGAAAATGGCTTATCCGACATTTTCTTGAAACCTCCTATTTTGGACTAAAGAAAACAGAAATCCATTGTGATGTTGTTGTGCCAGAACCATTGTTTAAATCCTTTGAGAATCGCCAGGCGCATTTGCCCGCCGTCTTTTTCTTTCAGCGCTTCATCTAGTATGCGTTCGAGGTAATCCCAGTCTCTTTGGCCAATGAACGTAGGAGGCGTCAATACCAGCGCAGTGGTCTGCTCGAGATGCGCCCGCTCCAAATACTCCCAATGAAACTGAAACAGCCCTTCGATGGCTTGCGCTCGAGCGGCGGCTTTATCGCGAAGCGTTTGGACCGATGGCCGCAGCTCGCCAGGAGTGCGTGAATACCCAATATCCGTAAGGAGGGTTTTGGCTTCACGAAGCAGCTCCATATCCGAGCCTATCTGCACCATGCGCCAATCCATCTCGGCCCGGTCCATAAAATACTGCCAGCGAGTCTTGCCGATGGGATCATGCGCGGAAGCGCCCAGCCGCCCAGCCAATTCAAAAAGCTGCTGAACTGCCGCCGTGCTTTTATCGGGCAAGGCTTCTGGGGGCCATGTCTTTTCTAGTCCATTAATGAGGGCAGCCCAGTCGGCGGCCGCGGCGGGCTCGAAATAGAAACGGGCATATTCGTCAAGTATGTCGTCCACGCCACGCGCCGGATTCCATAACGTGCATGCCCAGATGATTTTATTCAGGTCTTCATATATGCCCTCGGAATAGAGCAGCGCGCCAAATCCCCGTTCCGCCGTTTTTTTAGCATCGGTGCTGAACTTGGATTGAATCGGATTGGCGCCGCTCGCACCGTAGCCGCAGAACAGGCTGCCTTCCATGCTGATCTCAGGAAACACCACTCGCTCACCGTCCGTGGGGAATTCAAACGCATCCAGCCATTTCGTTTCCGTTAGGATCCCGTCATACGGGAACGGCCCGGTTTTCATCTCGGAAAGAAACGACTGCATCTCTTCCGCGTTGAAATACCAGGTGGAAACAAGAATCTTCACGTTAGGATTCAGCCGCCGGACTTCCGTAGCGATCACCGGATTGATCTTCATGAAGGTGCGCGCCCAAGGGCGGCATTGTGCGCAGCCGCAGCCTCCCTGATCGTATGGCCACGTGATATAGGCGTCAATAGGCCCGATCAATTCTAAAATCTTGCAGCGGTCTTTCAGTATTAATTCCATGCCGCCCGGCTTGCTGGGGCAGATGGTCGATTCCGGGTAGAAACCGCCCCGCTTATCCGACATATCGGCGAGAAGCTCTTTAGGCGGCTGCGATTTGAAACCTTCATTGGCGACAGTCGTCAAACCGGCGGTTAATCCCAAGCTGCGGGTTTTATCATTAATCCGCCGAATACGGTTCAGCAGCTCCGTCCCCTTGCTGTTTGGGTCGTCCCAAAAACCTTCGGGATACCACCCCATATCAAACCAGGTCCAGATGGAGTTGAATCCCCAAAGCGCCATATCTTCGATGTACGCTTCGATCTCCTCGATGGGGGCGCTTTCGTAGAAGTTATTAAAGTGCGTGGCGAAATAAACGCCCCGCTGTGCCGTCGCGGGAGATTCCTCGCATTTTTGCGGTTGTATGGAAAAACCTGGGCTCGTGAAGTCCATAAGCCGGAGCAGCTTGCCTAAACCGTACAGCACGCCCCGGCTGTCATTTCCACATACCACCGCCCGATGCGCCACCCCAGGGAAGGAGGCCAAGGCCCATCCTGCACTGCGGCCTATATCAATGGAAAAGCCTTCTGGCTTTGAAGATGAGAGGACATCCACCGCTTCTAGAACACCATTCGAACCTGCCGTCGCCGCTAAAATCAAAAAGCCGTAGGCTTTTGCATCCGCTTCCTGCAAGCCGCGCGCTTCTTCCTGGCCAGCCACCGTTACATCCAAGCCGCTGCGCAATCGCAGCCGATTGGCAAACGCATCGGCTGCATTTTTCTCCACGGACGATGCTTGGCTGTCATATATAACGAGAATCGATTGCTTCACCTGTATCATGCCATCCGTTCCCCCAACAGCATCGTCCGCAATGCTCACAATACAGCATAGCACAGCGCTTATCACCGCATAAGCCGCGATATTCAATCGGAAAAAGCTCGATGTCATACTACCTCCAGATGCGTCACTTCACGCTACTATCTCAACCATAAATCTCGATGCAATCCAGCGGAATCCGGCCTTGGATATCTTTAAGGACAAGCGCGTTTTTGTCGTTCTTCAAATGCTTGCGTTCCAAAATCACATGGGAAGGCTGGGCTTGTTCGGAATAAAAGTCCACGGCCCCAAGGTCTTCCCCATTAAGGAACGCCCGTGCTTTTCCGTATTCCGGCCCCGACGGGGCATTCACGGCGAATCCCGTTCCCACGAAATTCCATTTAGCACGCGAATTGGGCAGAAGGGAAACCGCTCCACGCCCAAAACGAAACGCGGCGTTTTCCGCCATCTCCCACTTATCGGGCACATCGCCCGCCGCTAAAATCGCATCCCCCGCTCCAAGCCATAAACCGCCGTTCATCCTATCGCCTTCGACATTGAACCGGGTGGCCGTGATGTTGGAATGGGCCGGGGCCAGTAAGCCCACTAGTCCGCCCGCACCGTTCATGGAGCCGCTCCACACTTCCTCGCCACCGATGGCAACCTGCACCGCGCCTTCGTCATCCCGGTTGATTTCGATTTTCACCGTTGAGGGCAACGCGTCCGATAGGCTGCCTGCAGCCTGTTGCGCGTACGCGCCTTGGGCGTCATATTGCCCGATGCTCCATTGCGCTTCTTTGATGGATAACGCGCTGTACCGTGTCAGTGAAGCGTGATGGAGCGATGCGTCCGAGCTGAGCTTATCCGGCTCGAGCGCTGCCGCGTAGTCCCATATAACGGCGCATTCGCCCGATATTTGGAGTTCCGCATCCAGGCGGAATGCGGTGAAGCCTTGTTTCAACAATGCGGTGCTCGGGCCTTGGGATGCCGTCAAGGCAAACCCGTTCTCGCGGTGCAACTGGCCCCAGGGGCGCGACGCCCAGTTGATCGTCCCCATCCCTTCCGCGTTGCGTGAGGGATACATCACTTGCAGCATGGTATCGCCGTCCACGAAGCCAGAAAATGTCTGGCCCCATATGCCGTAATATTCATTTGAAACGGCATCCGAATGCCACACCGAACCGTCTTGCGAAATCTCCCACGCATCGGGATTCATCGCTTCCTCGAGCGGGGCCTTGAGCATGGCCTGGTAATTGCGGTTCAGCGCGACGGAGGTCGCGGGTGAATAGACGTATCCCTCATGTACGAACGCGGGGAAATACTCCAATAATGGCGGATAATAGTCATCCCCCTCGACCAGCTTCAACGGCACTGGCGCGGAATACGGGCCTTCCGGCTTCGGGGCGGTGACGCCGAACAGGCCCCAGCTATAATGGATGTTCGAGTCCATCATGAACAGGACCATCCAATCCTTCTCACGCTTCACGAGAGTAGCCGCGTAACCCCGGCGGTATTTACCCAGCAACGCCTGCTGCGTGCTCACCCGGTACACCAGTTCCGGGCTGCGCGTGAATGGCCCTTCCGGCTTGTCCGCCACCGCATACGCGACTCCGCTCTCCGCCCCGCCTCCTTTGGGATCGGCATAGGTGTCCCAGGTAGTGTTGGCCGTGGCGAAATCGTAGACCATGTGATACTTGCCATCGGCATACACGACCGACACATCGGGGGCATGCTCGACCACAGCACTGCTGTTATTGACATAGAATGGCTCAGGGGAAAACACGGGCCCTATTTTTTCCCACGATTGCCCTTTATCGGAAGACCGATACAACAGGCATTCCATGGTCTTCCCATCGCCGATTGTATAAAATTGCGCATAGAGACCGATATAGAGATACCAATTATTAGAGACGGGGTCTTCGAAGCAGAAGCAATTCACTGGCCACTCATGTGGGGGCGCGCCGGTATGAATGGGATTGCCCTTCGAATGGGTGAACGCATCAAACGACGGATCGCCATAAATGGAGTGATGCAGCCAGTCATTAACGTGGCTGGACAGGGCATAATCCTGTCCAGCGGCATATGCAGCATTAAGCAACATGGAAATGGCCGCCATAGTTAGAAATATCCGATTGAAGAACATATCCCACTCTTGCCCTCTTTCATGTACGCTTGGGCTGGCCGTTCTCGTGGGCAACAATTTGAACGGCCAGCCCCTGCATGATGGACATTTTTACACTATAGGACTTTTATATATGTCAACCCATGCCGCCCATATAGGACAGCGTCCATTGCCAATACGATTGGTTGCCAATCTGGCCGGTTCCAGATGTGCTTCCCGCTATGGACTTATTTGAGAATTCCGAGCCAATCGGCGATGCGGCATTCAACCGGACAAAACTCACATGGCCATCCATGTATAGCACATTGGAACCGCTCGGCACGTGATTGAAGCGCGCGACACCCGCATCGCTGGCTCCCGCCAGCGTGGCGTTGTTCACATAGGCATCCCACATGACCGGCATGGTGCTTTGGCCATTTGATCCAGCGGCGGGATTGTTGATGTCGGTGATCATGAAACGCTCGACGCCTTCCTTGAGCGCATAATAACTATCGGGAAGATTGGTCACGCCGTCGTTGTCTTTAAATCCAAGAGGCTTATACAGCGACTTCAATGTGTCCGGCAGCGTGCAAGAACAGGTGTAGACCTTTAAGCCGCACGCTGACGAATCCACAGCGGATACATCCACATTCGAAAACACGCAAGAAGTGGTTCCCATAATATTCTTGGTATATGGCGGATACCAGAAGTTCGCTTTTGACCAGGCATAATCCGCGATTTGGGACTCGGTCATCGCCAAGAAACCGCTATAGCAATAAGAAATCGGAACCGACAGAAGGGATTCCAAGCAAAGCTTTTTCGCGTCCGCAGTGCCTGTAGTCGATTTAGCCACCCTGTCAATCATCGCGTTATAATCGGATTCCATCTTGAACACATCTTTGCCGACATAATCGCCTGACGCATCCGAAGGGCAGCGTACGATCGAGGGATCATTCCAATAATCGGGATACAACTCCGCGCCATCGAAACCCAGCATGTATCCGAAGATGCCCGAATTGACATCCAGCCGCGACTTCGTCGCCATCGGCGGGAACTTGCTCTTATTCTCATTGGAATACATCTTGAAAATAATACCAAACTGCTTCAGATTGCTCGCGCAAGAAGCGCGGCGCGCCGCCTCACGAGCCCGCGCCAAAGCCGGCAGCAGGATTGCCGCAAGTATCGCGATGATGGCAATCACAACCAACAGCTCAATTAATGTGAATCCTCTCCTGTGCATAGTACCTTCCTCCATCGTTGTATGGTTTCTGTATGATTCTAAATTTATCCAAACAAACTGCCGTAAATGCCTAAAAAAATGGATTTTTACCTTCCTCCCCGTGTGAAGCCGCGCTCATCCCTTTGCATCACCTCCGCAATCTCAAGACCGTTTCAACTTACATGCCGCTATTTGAAGCGGGAACATGCACCCTCGTGATGGATAGCGGAGGCAAAATGAGTTGATTCCCTGCGCCAGCCGCCTCGACGCGCTCAAATTCCCCTTCCGCACTTTGCCCAACCAATGAGTAAACCTCCGCACCGGCTAGCGCAAGGCCCGTCACATCGAGTTCCACTGGGGACGAAGCATGCCGGTTCACAACGAAGAGCCACATGCCGCCAGCATTTTCAAGAAGCACACTATCGAGCACCAGGGATTTCCCCATCTGAGGCGATTCCAACCGCACCGGCAAGACATCTCCCGGAAAAGCTGGCCGGTAGGCCCTAAAGACTTCGGCCAGGCACGTCTCGATTACTTCAGGCCCCCGGTGGATAAACATGCCCATGGGATTGAGCAGCGAATAGAAATTCGCAAGCTCCAGTTCGGGCGCAAGACGAACAAACTCGTGAATCATCGAGCCCACGAAGAGGCCATGCTGCACATCGTATGGCTCAGTGAAGTTCTTGCCATCCCGATGGGAGGCAACCGCCCACAGATTCCACTCCACCAACCCGACTCGAGTCGAGGGCCGCTGCTGTTTGCAGTCCTCGATTGCGCCCGCGAGAATGCCGCTCAACGCATCCACACCCTGGGCCACATTTTCCATGCTGGTTTCGTCGGACATCGTACTTGGTACGTTGGAGATCTTGTACGCGAGCTGCGTAGGCTGGCAGGAGTACCCTTGGAGCGCCAGCACATCATAGGCATCCGCCGCTGCGGCAAGCACGGCCTTGTGCCATTCTGTTTTCGCAGGATCAGTCACCGCGACGATGCGCGCCGTGGGGCAGTTTTTCCGTATCTCGGCGGCATATACCCGCAAAGTCTGCACATACATGTCCGGCGTCATATTGGTGAATTCGACCGTAAGATAGGGGTGGTTTGCGATTTGAAAATAGATCGTGGGAACCGGGGCGTTTCGCTTTGTATACCATTCCGTACAGTAGGCTGCCCACTCTCCGGCTTCTTGAGGCGTTCCAAAGCCCACGTTCACGGTAATGTATGGCAAAATGTTTTGCTGGTGGCAGAGTTCCAGAAATTCATCCGTTCCAAAGTCATAATCCATTTGTTTTTTACAGACCGGATCCGGCATGGAAGGCCGCAGCTCGACGGGCCCTGTCCCGAAACGCCACCGGTAAGCGGTTGTCACCACACCGCCAGGAAACCGCAAGACCGGGATATCTAGCGAGTCAAATTTTTCGATAAGCTCTTTGCAGAGCAATCCCTCGCCAGATTTACGCAGGTGGATCTGGTCAATCCAAACCGCTCCTTGCCCCTTGAGCGCGCAAGAAAAAGCAGCCTCATCCGTGTCCACGGGAGAAGTTAGCGACACCTGATACTGTTTAAAGTATGATGCATCTACTTCCACCTGGGCTTCGGAATACGGGGGAAGCGTAGCGGCTGGCGGTAGAAGCCCTACGCACAACGTTACGGGATGGTTCCAAGCCCGCGCCCAGATCTCGACCTCGTAGGTCTCTCCCGCGCGTATCTTCCGGTTATTCTGGAGAATCCCAAACGCTTGCTCTGCGTTGAAGTTTTGAATCAACTGCGCGGAATTCCCTGACATGCCCGATCCAGGAGTCAACTCACAACGGACTTCGTTCATGTTATCGCTGTTGTGCCGCCAGCCAGGCGCAATTCCAGTTATGCTATCCGCAGGCCCAAGAAACTTAGGGTTATCGAGGCGGTCCGATAACAGCCCAGGCACCGTGTCGAGACCCGTCTCGATGTTATGCCCAAGAAGCAGCGCGGAGGCTTGATGGCTGGCCTGTTGGCCGCAGTCCAGCGTGGCCTTGATTGGATTCGGGCCCTCCGCTCGAGCATTCATCGAAATGGCCAAACACAAAAGGCAAGCCATCCCCAAAACGCAAGAATGGCATCTTTGCTGCCTCATCGGAGCTTCAGCCAGACTCATCGGACGCAAGAACGTGTCCAATTGCTCTCGATTGGGGATCGCCCGAATTCTCTCTTGAACCGTCGCCATCAGTAATATTCCTTCCCGTGCCGAAACCACTATGAAGGCATAGCCAACACCCAGCTTGCATAAAATGGGAAACTGCTTCTTTCCTAATGGGGCGCTCTACCCCCTCGAAGGCATACGCTTCTTCCTGACGCGGCCTTGCTGGCTCAGATCATGGGCCATTTTCAGCGTCATCATTCGCCGCCCGGGAGCTTATCCCAGGCGTGGGCGAAGCAATGGTCACATTGATATCCAGAAAATCGCGAAACGCCATCAGATGCGCGGGTTTGATTTCATCATCCGTGATAAGCCCGCTGCCATGTTTAAGATTGCCGAACCGAATCAGGTCCGTTCTTCCAATCTTGGAACTATCCGCAAGGATATAGGAGCGCTCCGCTTTCTGGCGCATTTTTTGGCTTACACGCGCGGATTGGACATTGGAGTTGTAGACATATCCTTCCAGATCAATTCCGTCGGCGCCTTGAAACGTAAAATCAGCGGAAAACATCTCCAGCATATCTTCCGTAAACCCGCCCCCCAGATCAGGACGGCCCCGCCGCAAGGTGCCCCCCAGCAGAATCGTCTCGATGGATTCGGTATATTGAAGGGCCGAGGCGACCGCAAGGCTAGTCGTCACCACGACAAGATTGGGGATATCTTTAATACAGAACACGAACCGAAGCGTAGTGGAGCCTGCATCCACAAATAAGCGGCTGCCGGGTTCCACCAAACGAGCAGCGGTTGCGGCAATAGCCTGCTTCTGCTCGCGCCGGGTCATACGGCGTTGATGGAAATTGATCTCGAACGAAAGCCGCTCCGTCGCGATGACCGCTCCGTGTATGCGCTGCACGAATCCGGCGCGCTCGAGTTCCGCCACATCCCGGCGGATAGTCATCTCGCTCACATCAAGACTTTGAGCCAATTCCCCCACGGAAACGGACTCCCGGCCACCGAGCAGCGCCCGAATCCGATTTAAGCGTTCAGAACTGTTTATATCAGCCATATCATGAATTCCATCACGCTTGTTTAATATAAACTAAAAATAACACAGATTAACATGATTTGTCAAGACCCTTTTGTGAGACTTTCACGCCGCTTCTCACTCGTCCGAAACAACAGAAATGAATCCGTTTGCGTTATTTTAAAAGACCAAATCCCCCTTTAATGGAGTCCGCTTTTCCCGCCAGCGCGGGGAAGCGCCAACAAAGAGCCTTCCGCATTCACAAAGCAGCGCTGCATTAGGCTTTCATTTTTTCACTTGAAATCACAGAAAATTTAAGTGTACAGTTGTTATATTGAGTCGAAATACATCATATTCGAAAAAATTGAAGCCCTCCCCAATAGCGTCCTTGCCCGCTTCATGTAGTGGCGAGAGGGAAAACCGCAAGTCCAAGGAGTAGAATGTAATGGCAGCAAACCTCTTAGCTGGAGCAGCGTCTATTGACATATCTCCACGAGATTCCCAATTTCTGTATGGTTATCCGCACGAGCCAAGATACAGCACAGGGATCCATGATCCCCTATTATCCGCTTCCCTATATTTGTGTGATGGCGGGAATGAAGCCGTCATCATCGCGAATGATCTGATTTATGTTTCAAAAGAAATCTGCGCCCGCATACGCGCCCGGATAACCGCGAAGACAGGAATACCTGGCTCCCATATCATGATATCGGCGACGCATACGCATTCCGGCCCCGTGACCGTCGATGTAATAAGCTGTTCCACGGACCCGGTGGTCCCGCCAGCCGATGTGGAATATCTTAAATTCTTTGAAGACCAGGTGGTTGAATGCGCGGTAAAGGCGCAGGCGTCCGCCCGGCCAGCCGAGATCGGATTAACCGTGGCTGCCGCTCCGCATAGCCAAACGAACCGGCATAATCCCACTGGCCCCAGCGATCCGGCTATCCCGGTATTGGTTGCGCGAGAGGTCCAAAGCGGCGGTTTCATCGCCTGCATGGCGGCCTATTCGCTTCATCCCACGGCATTGCATGAAGACTCCACTCTGATAAGCGCCGATTTCCCAGGAATGGCCCGCCAGTATTTGCATGATACCGTATTAGGTGAGGATTGTCCTATTCTGTATCATACGGGCCCAGCGGGAAATCAGAGCCCGCGCTATTTGATCCGCTCCAACGATTTCGTGGCGGCCCGGAAACTCGGGCGCGAGGTTGGCCATGCCATTCGAGCCGCCATTCCCTCCATTCAGTATGTTAATGATATATCCATCACCTTTTCGCAAGCCTATATCGACCTCATCCGCAGAGATTTGCCGACGGTGGCGGAGGCGTCCGAAAGGGTGCAACAAGCAAAAGAGAAGCTCGAACGGCTCAGGCAAAATGGCAGCCGTCCCGAAGACGTCCGCACGGCGGAATGCGACTGGTTCGGCACGGAGGAGACCCTGACACTCGCCCAAGCAGCACAGGACGGCCGTGTAGAGTCCGTTTACAAGTCAACCCTACCCTGCGAAGTGCAAGCAATGAAACTAGGGCCGTGGATTTTTGTCGCATGGCCGGGCGAGGTATTTGTCGAATACGCGCTTCAGGTGAAAAAGGCGCATGAGGATGTGTTTGTCATCTCTATGGCAAATGGCGAATTCCAGGGCTACATCGTGACTGAAGACGCCGTCCGGCGCAATAGTTATGAAGCATGCAGTTCCATTTTTGACCCTCGAAGCGGGCAATGCATGGTGGAAGCGACCATTCAGCTCGTAAACCATCTTCGCGGTTCACAATCATCCGAAACAACGTCATGGTCTTGGAGCCCAGCAACCAATACGCTGGCCCCATCTTGACATACACTTTCATAAGGCCATATGCGACAACAAAGGAGAACGCGCCATGCCTCGCCAAGCCAACAGCTCTCTGTTCCGTATGCTGCTGTGCATGCTCCTGCCCGCATTAACCACTTATCATGCAGTTGCTGATGTCCGGCTGCCTCATATCTTCGGAAGCAACATGGTGCTGCAATGCGGCGTCCCCGCGCCAGTGTGGGGCTGGGCGTCTCCGGGTGAAGAAATCACCATCACATTCGGCGATGCCAAAATGAAAACAACCGCGAATGCAAAAGGGGAATGGATGGCTAAACTGCCTCCCCAGGCAGCGGCGGACACGCCATCCACGCTCGAAGTGGCTGGCAATAATACTATCGTTTTCGACAATGTGCTCGTAGGAGAAGTTTGGCTCTGTTCCGGCCAATCCAATATGCAAATGGGCATTGCAACGTGCGGTAACGCGAAAGAAGATATCGCCAAGGCCGATTATCCCAGCCTTAGGCTATTCAAAGCAAAGCTCACCGCGAACGGGGAGCCGCAGTATGATTGCACCGGCGAATGGATGGTGTGCAGCCCCGAAACGCTGGGAATCGGAGATTGGAGCAGCTTTTCTGGCGCGGCGTATTACTTTGGAGAAAAGCTTCATCGCGAACTGAACACCCCCGTGGGCTTGATTCAATCCGCCTGGGGAGGCACCCGCATCGAGACCTGGACCCCTCCCGTGGGATTCGCCCAAGTCCCTGAATTGAAAGAGCTCACGGAATCGCTCGATAAGACCGCCAGCCAATACCGCAATGAGTTGACGCCTAAACTGGATGAGATTGAAACCTGGGTAAACGCCTGCAAAAGCGCCATCCAAAGCGGGGCCCCTATACCGCCTCGCCCCCAATGGCCGCGGCATCCTCTAGATACGGAGGCCTTTACAGCATTCCCCCCCACCGCCATGACGTGTTTATACAACGCCATGATCCAGCCGCTCGTCCCGTACGCCATTCGTGGGGCGATTTGGTACCAGGGGGAATCCAATGTGGGAGATCTGAATTATACCGATAAAATGAAGGCGCTCATCGGCGGCTGGCGGACCTTATGGGATGAAGGCTCTTTTCCTTTCTACTACGTACAAATCACCCCATGCGCCTTGTACGGCGAGGATGTCCCCACCATATGGGAAGCGCAAATCGACGCTTTATCCATCCCCAATACGGGCATCGCGGGAACGCTTGATCTCGGCGAACTCGACAATGTCCACCCCGCCAACAAGCGGGATGTCGGCAAACGCCTCGCTCTCTGTGCGCTGGCAAAAACATATGGTAAAAAAGACATTGTCTATTCAGGACCCATGTATAAATCCATGAAGATAAAAAAGAACAAAGTTCAACTCTCGTTTGAGCATACCGGCAGCGGCCTCGCGTCACGGGATGGCCAGCCGTTAAATTGGTTCACCATTGCCGGTGTGGACAAGCAGTTCGTTCCAGCCCAGGCGGTGATTGAAAAGGAAAAAGTCATCGTGTGGAGTGACACCATTTCTAAACCAGTCGCCGTCCGGTTTGCTTGGGATAAACTTGCGCAACCCAATCTCATGAATAAGGAAGGCCTTCCCGCACTGCCTTTCAGGACAGATACAGACACTTCAGCCCACTAACGGAGATACGCCCCATGCGAATCATTTTTATGCTGGCTGTATTGGCGCTAGGATGTATGGCGCTACCCCGTACCGCATACGGTGAATCATCCCCCACGCCCGTTCCCGTCCGCCTTGGAATTGCGCTTGCAGGCTCCTCCCTGGAAGTGCCAGCCTTTTGGACCCATCCCCCGTTTTATCAAGCCCTAGACGAGCTTGGCGCCCAGCTTGTATGCCTGCATCTGCCTTGCGTCACGGACAAGGGAGAACACAATTCCGAAGAAACTGCGAAACGCATCCAAGAAATCGATGCGGCCATGCGTGCGCATGGCCTGAACTACCTGCTGGATGTAGAAGGTTCCAATTTTATCTCTTCGATAGAAATCACGCCGGGCGTGAATGAGTTTGACCATCCAGATGGAACACACCATTGGGATCTTCGCATGGAATGGCTGAATCCCGTGCTGCCCCCCGAAAAAGCAGGGCCGCCCGCGTTAGCATCTATTACCTATGACGAAATTGAGCATATGATCCTCTCCAACAACAAATTCGCCAACTCGCCTAAAAATGATTTCGACAAGCCCTACTGGGTGAACACCCACGGCATGCCCCTCCCGGAGGCTTACAAGCGCCTTGTGGAATCGGCTCGATTGGTTCGTGAGCACTACCAAGGAAAAGTGCTTCCCCAAACCGAGCAAGTCTGGCCGGATCTGTTCCACATCTTCGCGCGCGCCGGATGGATCATCGGGCCTAAATTGCTGAAAGAGCATCTCAGCTCGGCGGTCATGTCCATCGCGCTGGGCGCGGCGATTCAATACAAGCAAGACTGCGGCGGATTCTGGTGCTCCCCGGATCTATGGAATGCGGGCATATACCCCGGCCATTCGCCGGAGGCATTGCGCTCGGCGATGTTGATGTCCTACTGGCTGGGGGCGGAAACGATCTATGTCGAAAATCTGGACTACGACAGCCCTGGACCGCGGCACCCCCTCTCCACGCCAAAAGGTTCGCTCATCGCGTGGAGTGATCCGCAAAACTACGTGTTAACCAATTACGGGCAGGTGTTCCGTGAGTTTACAAAAGAATATGCCCCCTCACATCCCCGCACCATTCGCTGGCAAGATTACGATCCCCGGGTCGCCATCATCCGCTTGCCCGATGGCGGATGGGGACAGTTCTCGGCGGGGTCCGGCCATGGCGAATCGGAAGCCCGCAACCGGCTGCTGGGGAACCGCGAGATGCCCCTCGACGAGCCTGCATCCGAGTGGCTGTATGTGTGGCCTATCTTAACCCATGGCGTCGCGCGGCCTGGCGCCATTAGCACCGGTAATCCGTTTATCTATCCGAAACAGGTGGAAGACTTCTTCGTGCCGATTGACAGCGTCGCCGTGTTTGACCATGAAGTGGGAGCCGAATCCCTGCGAAACATCGAATGCATGGTGGTATGCGGCCACGCACTCAGCGCAGGCGCATTTGACGCCATTGCGGAACGCACCGCTTCAGGGGCGACATGCATCATCGCCCGGCGGCTTTACGACGCCCACGCAAAAGGTCCGCTTCCGGGCGCATGGGTCATCATCGATGATTTCAAAGCGCCTGAACTCAAATCCGCCTTGGAGCCTTTCCTCGGCCCGCCCGATGTGGCCCGGTTCCGGTTCAAAAACAATATCGTGGAATTCCGCAAAACCGATACGCCCGACAGAATCGAGGTTCAAGTGAACGAGCGTCCCGCAGCCGCGCCAGCGAAAGAAATGGAATAACATGACAGCACATAACCAAGCCCAGGCATTGTCTTGGCCAGCGGCATACCGGCTTGCAGGTGCTCTTGTCCAATCTTGTTCAGCTTGTAAATTCTGCCAAAAATAAACGCTATCTTTTCCCATAGGAGAATGAAAAATGGCCTTATCGAGCAAATGGAACCTCTTCACTTATGGGTGCGTACTTACGTTCACCATCGTGATGCTTTTCTTATGCGCTCCCGCGTTTGCGGAACTCCCGAAGATCGCCTGCCGAAGCGGCGAAACATATGGCTCGTTTTATTATGCGGATACTGGCAAGCCCTTCTATCCGGAAGGCAATGTCTTTCAGCGCGTGGACGCGAGTTGGGTCCAGTGCCAGTTCAACGAGAACGTTTACGATTCCGAGGAAGCGGAAACGGCGCTCGCATGGATGGAAGAGCAGGGCTATACCGTCGTCCGCGTATGGATAGACTGCACATCGAGGGCCAGCAACTACTCGATAGCTGGGCCGTCAGGCCGCAACCAGATTGAATTGTATCCCGCATACATGGCGAACCTATTCGATTTCCTGCGCCGCGCCACCAACCACCACATATATGTCATGATCTCCAGCATCTTCTTCCCCATCAACACCTATTATGTTTCCATCGCCCAAAAAGGCCAATTGCCGGATGTGACGGGATGGAACTCTTATTTCTACAGCCCAGGCACCCGTCAAGCGGTGGCCACCTATTGGGGGCAATTCGCGCAAGAGATCGCTTCCGCCGATAGCGGCGAACTCACGAACACTGTTCTATCCTTCGAGATCTGGAACGAGATCTGTTCAATGACGGACGCCAAGCCCTTTAGCCTTTCCTCCGGCATCATCCAGACCGCCGATGGGGCCTTCGACATGGGCAGCGCGGAAAGCCGCCAATCCTGCCATGACATCGGTTTGAGCCAGTTCATCATCGATAGCGCCCGGCAGATCCGCCAGATCATCCCAGACGCTTTATGCACATGCAGCGTGTTCACCAACCAGGCCGTCGGCCACTCCAGCTTCAACGGACTGCTGCCCATCAACACGGCCGACCACCGCTGGCCTGCACGAATTTCGGACTTCCCTTCCATCCCAGACATTTCATACATCGACATACACTTCTATCCTGATAATAATAGCTGGAGCGCGGGCAGTGCACTCGCCACCATGGAATGGAGCAGTATCGACAAAACACAAAAACCTTTCTATGTAACCGAATTCGGCGCGAATAAAGGATGGTGGACAACCGCTACGAAAGCAGCCAACATGCTGAAAAACGTCCGGACGGACCTATACAACAATTATGGAATTCAAGGGGAATGCCTCTACACCTTCGATTCGGAAGGCGATTCCAATTATTGGGCATGCACGGAAAGCGATGCCAAGGTCAGTTCCGTGTTAGCGCCAAGCGCCCGATGGAAACTATACGAATTTAATGCGGCCAGCTTAGAAAATTGGACCGCCGCCAACATGTCGGATGTCTCGGTAGCGGATGGGCATATCTCCGCCACATTAACGCAAAATCCCGCTTCTCTCACCAGCCCCGCTTCTCTCAATATCGACACCAAATATGTTCGAAGCATCGTCATCAGCCTGATGAACGATTCCAGCGCCAATGGCCTCGACCTCTACTGGATCACCACTGCCGACACCACCTGGGATGAGACAAAATCCATTCACCTGGCCCTAACGCCCTACGCGAGCAACTACGAAAAATATGTGTTTGACCTCTGGGATAATCCCGAATGGAATGGCATCGTGACTCAACTAAGGATTGTGCCCGGCAGATTATGGGGCGGCGGCAGCCTCTCCGGAACAACCTACATTAACTATATCCGCGTGACGGATGGGCTCTTTACGCCAGATGCTTCCGATACCGAAGCACTCCCATTGAACTGGCTGCCCTTAGCGCTGGCGCTGCTCATGGCCGTTGCGCAGAATGCCCAAAAAACCTGGAGATAGAGCATTGCATACCGCGCCGATGTGTGCGGATATACATTCAATAAATCAGAGAGGAGACGACGCCATGACGGCCGATGTAACTTCGTTGTCTGATCATTATTCGACGCATTCGATTATGCACCTGCTGAAAGACTTCGCCGGTCCATCCACGACTTTAGATATGCAAGGCCAATGGACCGCCAATTATCACATCTGCATGACCGCCGGGAACGTCCAGAATCGCGTGGGCCGCGTCACGCTGGTGCGGACCCCAAACGAAAGCGGCGGCATGTCCATAAACCTGAGTCATACCCGCCGCTTGACCGCCGGCTTCTCACAAGTCATAGAGGCCCATTTTGCCTGTGAAGACGATATGCTGTCTCGGCCAATCCACTGGAAATACGCTTCCACGTTTTTTACGCCGGAAGGCGAGCCAGTTGCCCATTCCAACCTCAGGAAATCCGCGCATGCGCGAAAAAATGAAATCGTATTTGCCGATCAAGAGGGGCGCAAACGCCGGACTCCTATATCGGGCGATTACACATGCAGTTGGACTCTTTTTGACGCCGTCCAACGGTTCCCCTCCACGGGAGATACGCCAGTTTCATTCCTACTGATTGATCATTGCGATCAAATCCGCCCCAATCAAAAATTCTGCAAGCGAGAGACGGCCACGATCTCCTTGCCCGCCGGTCCGGTTCGCGTGATCATTTATCAACAACTCGGTGAAGGCGTGCTACCCATCGAGTACTGGGTCGCGGAATCAGGACAACTGTTATGGGTGGTCAGCGGCCTTGAAGCATACATCCTGGACGCGTAACGATACGGAGGTTCCACCATGCCGAACAAACACGATCTCACGCGCCGCAACTTTATGAAAGCCAGCGTACTCAGCACGGGCGCTCTCCTAAGTGGAGCATGGGCGGGCCAATCCGCCTTTGCCATCGGCAACAAGAAACGTCCGAATTTCGCCTTAATCACCTGCGACCAACTACTCCTGGACGCCATCTCCGGACATGGATGCGCCTATGTCCAAACACCAAACATCGATCGCTTGGTTCATCAGGGCGTTTCTTTCCTGGAATCTCACAGCACATCTCCTGTTTGCTCGCCCGCCCGCAGCAGTTGGCTGACCGGCCGCATGCCGGTCGAAACTGGCGTTATCAGCAACAACCGAGAGATCAATGCCGATGTGGCCACGATGGGGGAATGGTTCCGGCTAAATGGATATGAGACGGTGTATTCGGGCAAACATCATCTGCCCCGCGTCTATCCATCGGAGATCCTAGGCTGGACCGTCCTGCCCAATGGGGAAGCCCAAGGCGATCTCGTCGATCCGATTACCTCTCTCAATTGCGAGACCTACCTCCGCACCAGGGCCAGCAAACAACCTTTTGTGTTGTTTGCCGGATTCGTCCAACCCCACGATATCTGCTATTACGCCATCGATTTCCTACACGACGTCCTGGCGCCCAAAACCCTGGCATTTCCAGACCTGAAGGGCCAACTGCCTCCGCTGCCGCCCAACAACAGGATCTTTCCAAAAGAGCCCCAGGCATTGGCGAAGACTCACGTTAGCTATTTTAATGATGAGCAGTGGCAGTTCTATCTCTACTGTTATTACCGCATGGTGGAAATGCTGGATGCCGACGTCGGCCGTATCTTGGACGCCTTGGAGGACACTGGACTGGCCAAAAGCACCATCATTATCTTTACAAGCGACCACGGCGAAGGCGCCGGCCGGCATGCCCATGTCGAAAAATGGTATCCCTACGACGAATCCGTCAAAGTCCCGTTGATAATCTCGCACCCAGAGGAATTCCAGTCCGGCCGGAAAGACGACCAGCATCTGGCCAGCGGCCTCGATATCATGCCCACGATGTGCGACTTGGCAGGCATCCCATCTCCTCCGCACATGGCAGGACATAGCTTGCGGCCGATCCTTGAAAACAAAACCACGACGTGGCGGGAATTTGTCGCGGCCGAAACCCAGCTCGTCGGCCGCATGCTCCGAACGGAACAGTACAAATACGTCAAATACCCCAATGATCCCATCGAGCAGCTCTTTGATATGAAAGCAGACCCCTGGGAGATGGTGAATCTGTTCGATCAGCCGAAATATGCGGATACCATTGAAGCGCACCGGAAGCTGTTGACCGGATGGGAAGCATCGCTCTCCACTGTGGAACCTTCACCCATTTTCCCGCTGAAGCATTTCTCAGATAAGGCGTAACGCGTAGGCGCGACAAAAGGCATGATAACAGGATGTGCAACACAAGCAACACTTTTTACCACTAAAGAAACACCGGATGTTTTTTGCTATACATTTTGAGCGCTTCATCAAGAAATGGCTTATAGGCGCTCATCACTCCGGCATATGCATAATAATCGGTTGGCTGCCGTCAAAAGGCTCGTGCAGCATTTCCTGCCCGTTGGCCGTGATCTGCACCCAAACCTTGCCATCCTCCCGGTGTACGTTCAAGTCGAAGGGATGGACAAAAGCCTGCACATTTTTCAGCGCCATGTTTCGCCAAGCCTGGGGCAGGCGTGGCATGCACTCGAAGGTGCGCAGGCCCGTTGGGCGTATGCCGAAGAGGCCTTCGGTAACCACGCGGCAATAAAGGGCGCTTTCCGCGGAGAGATGGCGCTGGTTGCCTTCCGGCCATGCTTCCACGGGATAAGGCACGTGCTCGCCCAACAGACGCCGCTTTGAATAGGCCTGGAAATATTGCAGGGTGCGCTCCGTGTCGCCCGCATAGAATGCGCCGCGCATGCCATAGAGTGTGGCGCGATCCCAGAAAGTCTTTTCGCCCGCTTGGGTGGCCAAACCATCCTCGGTCCACAATCGAGGCGAGAACAGGGCCGCAAGAGTGCCATCGCGACGGTCGAAAATGCCCATGGCCAGCGGAATGCAAATCCAGGCGCGCAAGTCCTGATTGCCCTGATAATACTGATACGTCTCGAAACCATCCATCTTCGCGCCGAAATACTTATCGATGGCTTGGCGCAACGCGTCCGCGCGTTCGGCGTACGTAGCCAGTTCCGGTTCGGGCTTGCCCAAGTCCTTGCCTAACCGCACGGCGGAACGCAGTGCGTCATAGGCAAGCGACGCGGTGCATAGATTAGCTTCACCCGCTGGAAACCGTCCTTCCAACTCGTCGCAATTGGATGCGATCACGCCGTCTGGAGTGGTTTTCCGCTGGCAATACTCCAAGCACCATGCGATGAGCGGCCAGAGTTCTTCCGCGATGGCGCGATCGCCCCGCGCCAATGCGAAACGGGCCGAACCATAGGCGATCATGGCGGCATCGCCCCGGTCGCCCGCGCCATTCCAGATATCCGCGCCTTCGGCGATAATCGAGCTGGGGATAGGCTTGTATTCCGGATTCATGAACCGCGCAAAATGGCGATAAGCGTTCAGCGATGCTTCATTGCCGCCAGGATCGCCCAGGAATGGAAAGATGGGGCCCGCATATTCAGCCTGATCATTCGCCCAAATGGCCGCGTAATACGCGCCGCCGCCTGGCCCATGCATGAGCCCGCCCTTCGTGGCGAAAATGCTTTCCGCGGCCCGAATCTTGGCGAATGCAAAAGACACGAACAATTCCGGATCAGGACAAACGAAAATCAGCGTTTTCCACAGGCTGTTCACATATGCCCGGCGAAGTTCCTCTTCTTTTTTGGGATTCAATGCGAGCGCCGGGTCGGTAGCGTTGCGTCCGGAATAGATTACACTGCATGACATCGATATGCCCGGCGCTAACTCCGCTTTGCCCGGCCCTACGTATTGCGACGTGAGCACGTATTCGCCATATACCCCTTTCGATGGGTCGGTGTGTATATCAGCGGGCGTACATTCCAGCGTTATCGCACAAGGCTGATCTCCGGTGTTCCGAATCTCGCAGTTTTCAATCACGGCAGGCAGGTTGGTGCAAGGCAGCAAGGTGCGCGTGATCTCAAGGCCATTGTCGGTACGGCTCACCACCGATAATAAACCACGCAAACGAAATTGGACCGGATGTTCCAGAATAGCGGTTCCGTCGCACGTGCGCATCGATACGGACGCCTCTGATGCAAAATCCTGCTGCAAGCTCGCGTGCGTGTCGTTTGGAATCGTACGCAACATAGGCCACACCAAGTGACGGCTTAACAGAAGTGAGCCGGATTCATCCACACCGTAACTCAGAATCAGTGACACCTGCCGCCCACTCATTTCGATGTGGTCTTGATGCGGCGGGAGCGGCGCGCCGTCTGGTGTGCCCCAGCAAATACTTGCGTCGGAATCCAGGGCCCAACGATCGCTATCTTCTGGATTCGCGGCAGCTACACTGGTGATGCACAACACCACAAAAATCTGAAGAATCTGCACTTTCGTAACCTCCCTTTACGACTGGCGGTTCCGGTTTTCGAATGAAGCGAATAACAACACGAAAATGGAGCACTCCCGCAATGATTATTGCCTGAATGCTGAAGTGATTCAATCAAGGAAAGTTACGAGGCATTGCCCTACTCAAACCTATGCAACACTAACTAGTCAAACGACTATTTCCCGGATTTGCACGGCTGAGGAAAATAGGTAAATACAGACAGGACGACAGTGAAACTATCAGGGATATTTTGGAGACTGCTGGATCTCTGGCGGAAATTGGTTTAAAAAATCCTCAAGGACTATCTTTTGTAAGTCATTGAGGCTTAATGGCTTACATTGGTGGAGATGAGGGGGATCGAACCCCTGACCTCATGACTGCCAGTCATGCGCTCTCCCAACTGAGCTACATCCCCAATAAATAAATCTCCACTGTTTTCTTAAAGCAGAAGAAGTTTACCACATAAAACCAGATGGTTCAAGATTTTCTGAGCCAGGAGTTCCCCCCAGAATTTACAGAGGAAACTGCTTTCATGGGGAATCGAAAGCAAACAGGGTCATCTGGGACGATTTGGAGAGTTGTTTGGGCGTCACAGGGGCGCCTGGGCATCGGGTCAGGAGCGCTCGTAATCCGTCGGCGAGGGCGTAGTACTTGAAATCAGGGATGCCGAAGAGGCGTTTGGCGGCCTTTTCTACAAAACCAGCCATCACCCGTAAGCGGGAATCGTTGTCGAGCACGCAGGCCGCGAAATACATCGCGGCCAACACCAGCGGCATTAAGTTTTGCAGGCCTTGGTAGTTCAGCACCCGGACGTTATCGAGGTCATAGCAGGTCTTGGCGTAGCGAATGGTTTCTTCGATACTCCATCGTTTGAGGTAGGCGCGGACCATGCGCCATAGGCATTTGTAGCTTTTGGACAGAGGCTCATTGGTCAGCAGCAGGAGGGGTTTGGCCCCAAAGCCGTGAATTACCAGTAAATGCAGGGGTTCTGCACGTTCGGGCAGGCGGACTCCGCAATATCCAAAACGCAAGGTGTACACCTTCTCTTCTCCATCTTCGATGCGCGCTATGGTTTGGGAGTGCATCATGGGGCAATGGTTCGCGGCTTTCTCGGCTAGCATCAACTGTCCTTTGTGAAGCACATTCCGGTTGCCCACCAAGCGGAAAAGAAACCGTAGCTGGCGCTCCAGAAGGGCATCAAATAAATTGATGCGGTCCCCGCCACGGTCCATGACCCACAGGCCGCGGCGGCCCACGTGCGCCGCCACCGCATCTATCCCGCGCAAAATCTCGTCATTCTCGCTGGTAAAGCCCGGCGCATCGGCGGACCATAACCGCTGATACAATGGAATCATGCCATCGGAATCCACCCCGCACCCGGCGATGTGAAGCGTCCAATACCCCTGGGCCAAATCGTGCGCGCTGCCGTCGTGCACCGTGGCCAGATACTCCATCTTTTGGGCGTACTTCTTGGAAAGATCCGAAGGGTCAATAAGGAGCAGCGTGTCCTGCGCCACCCGGCTCGATGCCATGCGCAGCACGTTTTCCTGGATGGTTTCTTCCAACTCGGGCCGCTGCAAATTCCTCGATTGCCGGTTGTGCGTTTTGCGCAGGGGAATGTCCTCCCCCAGGGTTCGGCCTATCTCCGTGAGCAGCACCGATTCGGAAGCCTGAATGCCGTACACCATCTGGGAAACGAAGCGTTGGGCCGCTACACAAAGGCCTTTCGAGAGATCCCCCGAAAATCGCCCTATGCGAACTCGCAAGTTTCGAGCAACTCTGGTAGCATTCATCGGCGGTCCTCCTTGATTGCGTTGGAGTTGTGGCTTTTCACACCAAGATTCTCTCGCACCAGGGAGGCCGTTTCAACTTGACGAAAGATCCCCCAAAATCCGCCAAGGATACTTCTGTAGAGAGGTAAGTCAATTCAGCATAAGTAGTTGCGGTTATGACACCCCTTTTTCTGGGGGAACTCCTGTTTCTGAGCTCAATCCTGGTATCAGCATGCACTGGAACGCTTGGCCGCTGAACTTAAGCCCGACCAAATCGCCTTCATTGACCGGTATATTCTGCAACGGGAAAGCATCATGAAAAAGCAAAAGCAACTCCAGCAATTGATGCCGACGGCGAACGGGGAGACATAAGCAGGCTCCTTCGCCTTGCGCTTGCACGGATTTATATGCAGCGCGTTTTACACCTGAACCCATAACATGGTATACCGTTAGCAAACACCGCCGTGGGTAGGTTCAGGCGTGGCGGCTACAAAAAGAGGGAGGCGAATATGTCTGGTATGGGCCGGATTGGATGGCTTGTTGCCGCAATGGATTTCGTGATCATTATCGCGCTAGTCATTTGGGGCATATCACGCGAAAATGTGGTAAAGGATTTACGCGGCCAGTTGGAGCAAGCCCAAGCCACCGCGCAAGCAGAGCAGGAAAAGACGCAGGATGTAATAAAGGAGCTGAAAAGCGACCTTGCGAAAGCCGACGATGATCTTGCCGCGCTCAAGGCGGAGCTTGTCGATTTGAAGCAGAAGGCTGAAACTGCCGCCAAAGCGCCAGAGGCTTCCGCCGAACCAAGCATGGCCGAAGCATTCGCGAAGATGCTGGGTGGACAGGGCAAGCCGGCTGAGGGTGAAAACGCCAATCCCATGGCGGGAATGGCGGCCATGTTCGAAGGTGAAAAGGGCGAAGCCTTGATGGATATGAGCGTCCAAACGCAGCTCAATATGATGTACGGCGACTATTTCAACGAAGCCCAGCTCAGCCCGGAAAAACAGCAACAAGCTAAATCCATATTATCGGAATATCAAAAGGAAGCCATGCGCATTGGCCTCGATGCGATGCAGGGTAAAATCGATGCCGCCGCCGCCCAAGCCAAAATGGCGGAACTGGATAAAACGTTGCGCGCCCAAATGGGCAGTGTCCTCACTCCCGTCGAGATGTCGACTTGGGAAACTTATGAGGCCAACAAATCAGCCAATATGGTGAGTAAAGGCATTGACATGCAGCTCGGTATGATGGCGCCCGGCCTTACGTCCGAAAGCCGCGAACTGGCCAGGCAGACTATTACGGAGGAATTGCTGGCGACAGGCGCCGATTTCTCGAATCCCACGGGGCAAGCATCCGGACAGAATGCCCAGTTGGACGCCTTCCAGCGGGCGCGGGACCGCTTGTCCACCTCACTTGAACCGGATCAACTGAGCCAAGTGGATGCGTTTATCCAGCAAATGGAAAGTATGACAAAGCTGCAGCAGCAGATGATGCAACCCAAGAAAAACTGAATAGGCCGCATATGCCCGTCTAGTGCAATGGCTTAGGCTTGCGCATTAGGTGGGCTTTTTTTGGTGCAAGGTTTTATACGGGAAGTTTTACGGGCGCGGCTGGCCAGGCCATTGGGGCGTGGGCGGCACGACCATGTGGTTCGTTGTCGCTTCCACTTGGTTTTCGGCCACATCCGCATGAGGCTGGACCACCACGCTATACGCAAACCAGGCCAGCCCAATAAAGGCGCATACCGCAGCCCAGGTAAGCGCGTCTGAAAGCCCGCGAAGGCGGGAAGAAGGAATCGCCACGCCCCGGCGGAACAATACGCGCTGCTGCGGCAGCACGGATGCATGGTAGGCGCGTAAAAACGGCTCGGCGTCAAGTCCTAGAAAAGCACAATAGGAGCGCAGGAATCCCACGGTATAACACGGAGCAGGCAGCGCATCCAATGCGGCGCTCTCTAGATGTTCCACATATGCTTGGGGGATGCGTGTCTTAAGGTACACGTCTTTTGGACGCAGGCCCATTGCCATGCGCCGTTCCCTGAGCATCTGTCCGTTGAAGGATTCCAGTTTCATGCGACCTCGTCACTAGGCGTGATCTCGACAAGGATCTCTCGCGCTTTGCTTCCCACATGCGGCCCCACAATCCCCTTCATTTCCATCATATCAATGAGGCGGGCGGCTCTAGTATACCCCACTCGCAATCGTCTTTGCACCATCGAAATACTGGCTTGTCCCGTCTCCAAAACCACCCGGACGGCATCCTCAAACAGATCGTCGTCCTCACCCTCGAGGCTTTCGAGGGCTTCTTTATCACAGCCGAAGCGTGCAATTTCATCACGATACTGCGGCGGAGCTTGTGTCTTCAAATACATGATTAGGTCGTTCATTTCTTCGTCGCTGATGAACGCCCCTTGCACGCGCGTAGGTTTGGACTGGCCAGCAGGCAGAAACAGCATATCGCCTTTGCCAATCAGCTTCTCCGCGCCCATCTGGTCCAGAATGCAGCGGGAATCGACCTTCGAGGAGACTTGGAACGACATGCGTGCCGGGAAATTCGCCTTAATTACACCGGTCAATACATCCACGGAAGGACGCTGCGTCGCGATGATAAGATGAATCCCCACCGCGCGCGCCAATTGCGCCAGCCGCGCGATGGCGTCTTCCACTTCCGCCCGCGCCAGCATCATCAGGTCCGCCAATTCGTCTATAATGCAGACGATATAAGGCAGTTTCCGGATGACATCCACGGAATCCACCGCATGCCCTTCCGATTCAGGCATTTCGATCTCGCCGTTTTCAACACTTGCGTTGTACACCTCGATGTTCCGCACGCGCAAGTGGGAGAAGAGGCGGTAGCGCTCCTCCATTTCGGTGATGAGCCAGCGCAGCGACGTGGCGGCTTTTTTAGGATCGGTGACCACCGGCGTAATCAGGTGTGGGATATCGTTGAAGATGGACAATTCGACCATTTTGGGGTCGATAAACAGCACTTGCAGTTCTTCGGGCGTCAGCGTGCAGAGCAGGCTTGCGATCATGGTCTTCACGCAGACCGTTTTCCCCGCGCCCGTGGCGCCCGCCACGAGCAGGTGGGGCATGGCGGCCATATCGGCCACGACGACCTCGCCGGTGATGTCTTTTCCCACCACCAGCCGCAATGCGCCTTTGCTTTTGGCAAATTTCTGTGATTCCAACAGCTCACGGAACACCACCGGTTCCCGGTGGATATTGGGCACTTCAACACCCACGCGCCCTTTGCCTGGGATAGGGGCTTCGACACGCACCCGGTGGGCTTTGAGGGCCAAGGCGATGTCATCGGCAAGGGCAGTGAACCGGCTCACTTTGATGCCCGGCGCGGGCTCCAGTTCATACCGTGTAATGGTCGGCCCGCACGTAATATCCGTCACCCGCGCTTCGATTTTGAACGTCCGTAGCGTTTCCTCGAGCAAGGCGCTCGTGCGCAGCAAATGGCTGCTCTGGTCGGCGGTCGAGCGAGGCGGCGGCGGATTAAACAAGTCGATGGGCGGTTTGGCATAACGTTTGGGATATACGTAATCCGCGGGCAACTCGTCCATTTCCATATTCTTGCGGCGCGGAAGCGGCTTGGTGTTCACTTTTTTAGCAGTGGCCTGTGGAACAGCCGAAACTATTTCCGATTCGGCTTCCAGACTCTCGGAAGCCGCGTCTTCCTCCTGCCCCTCTTGTTCGGAGTCGTTGGCCGAAACGGCTGCCGGGGCTTGTGAAATGCCGCCATTCTCGATCAGGCGCTGCACCACACGGATGCGCTCTTGCACATCTTCTTCAAGCGAATCGATCAGATTCGAGTCCGCCGCAGGCGGTTCGCACGATACTTCCGCCATGGGCTCTTCCACTTCTTCATGAGAGGGCGCCGCCGTGGCTAACACCGGCGATGCGAATGTGACAATGCGAGGCATTTCCCGCTCCGCAATACGTTCAGCGGGCGGTGCCACGGGCTGCTCGAATACCGCTACAGGCTCGGATGGCATCTCGAATGGAACAGCAGCAGCGGGCGATTCAAACGGAACTGGGGCGGCGGATGGCAAATCAAACGGGGCGGCGGGAAGCGTCGCGGCCGGATCAAACAGCGCAACACTTTCCTCCATGGGGGGCAACGCAAACGGGATCTCGTCCGCCCCCTCATCGATAAAACCGCTATTTAATACGGAGGGGGCATGTACATTTTCCATTGGCGCGATAGCAGGCTCCAATGGGGCCGCTGCGGGCGCAGGCGCTTGGTATGCAGGAGGCGGCGTAAAGCCGAGGTCCACCTCGATGAATTCCCGCACCGTTTGAGGCGCTGGCTGTACGACGGGCAGCTCCGGCTCATATTCTTCATCGTCATCGAAGCGCTCGATGGCAGGCTCTGGCGCGAGCACGAGCACCCGGCGTCTTGTCTTGGTGCGGCGCTGCGTTAATAGACGCCAAAAGCCGCCCAGCATCCAGGCCGCCATCCATAAAACGCCATATCCCACGTAATACGCCAGCTCTCCCATGGCGACAAACAGCGGCTTTGTTTGGCCGAGGGCCTGGAATAACAAAAATTCCGTCGAGAGCAAAATGCCTACAAGAATAAGCGCGCCCGCGATGACATTCGCGCCGATCATGCCCAAATTGGGAGCTGTCATGGCGGCCAAAAATGCGCCTACAAGGCCTCCAAGAGGCTCTTCTTTTGGAATGGCGTCACTGGGTGCGGCGGCCGCGGTGAGCGCAGCGCCATGCAGCACATACGGCCCATCAATGCTGAACAGCATGGCGGCGGCAACCACGAGCACCACCAGGCCGCTGAGCCGGGAAAACAAGCGGTCCAGGGGCATGTGGAGCATGAGCATGCAGCCCCAAATGGCCCCCACGCAATAGAGGATGTGGGCGGCGCGCCCCAACACAAGCGTCAACACCGTCGCTGCAATGCCGCCCGGCTTGCCAAGGGCATTCGGCACTTGGCTCATGTCGTCAAGGGGGCGGCGCATATCGCCATGGAATCCATCGGTCACAAGGGCAAGAAACAACAGAATCGTGCATGCGAGCACGAACACACCGCAAATCTCGCATCGCCGCTCAGATGACAATCGGGGCTTAAAGCTCATCGCTTACCAACACTCTACCTGGTTCTCACTACTTATCCTGCGCATATTCTATCAGGTGTCAATAATGAATGCAACAAAATATTGTGGTGACTGACGTTATCCATACCTCTGAATGGGTGCGCAGGGAACCGTTTTTCACCGTAAATGGCCAGTGTTTGTGTCTAGTATTTCACAGAATTGTCGCCACTTCGCCGAATACCCATATAATAATACCGATGTATTCTATATTTTATGCTTCGCTATACCCGAAATACAATAAATAATAACACTAAATAACCAAAAACCCGGGCTAAGATGTTGCTATAACCTATAAACATTACCCAACCACAATATATTGTATATTCAACAGATCGAGGAAGTATTAGAAGTGGCATATGTGCGATATCAGGCGAGGGCGTTTTCATACCCGGCGAGAGCGGCCCGGGCCATGGATTCGCGTGCGAAACATTTTGCCCGTTCAGGGCCAGCCAAGGCCAGCGTTTTACGAAGCCCTTCATCCAGCAGCAAGCGGCGCAAGGCCGCTTCAATGTCGTCCACGCTCATGGGGTCGCACGTGAGAGCGGCGCCCCCCGCCACTTCACTTAACGCCGGGTCCGTCGAGGTGAGGACGGGCGTCCCACAAGCCATGGCCTCCGCTACAGGAAGGCCAAAGCCTTCGTAGAGTGATAGATAGGCAAAGACATCCGCTGCGGAGAGCAGGGCGGGCAGGTCTTCTTGTTCCACGTATCCCGTGAAGCGGAGGCGTTCGCCGAGATGGAGCCGTTCGAGGCCTTCGCCGATCTCCCGGTAGCGCCAGCTTTGTTTGCCGATGAACACCAGCGCATGGGGCGCTTCGCCCTGCAAGCGGGCGAAGGCCTCGGCAAGGCGGAGGACGTTCTTGCGCGGCTGGAGCTGGCCCATGTAAGCCACATAGCGTTCCGGCAGGCCGTATCGCGCCCGCACAGCCGCCAGGCGCTCGGGGTCCGCCACCGGGCGGTACAAGGGGTCCACGGAGTTGTAGACCACGTCGATCTTGGACTCGGGAACGCCGTAGAACGCCATGGCTTCCCGCTTCATCGCCTCGCTCACCACGAACACGCGCGCCGCCCGGCGTAGCGTGCCCGGCACGAGCGCCGCCAGGCGCATCCGGTCCACCGTGCGGAGCGTCTCGGGGAACCGCTTCCATACCATGTCGTGCAGCGTGACCACGAAAGGGACGGGGCAAACCGGCGGGGCGATGTATTGCACATGGAGCAGGTCCGCATGGGTGGCCCGGACGGCGGCGGGCAGCCCGAAAGGCACCCGCAGCCACGACGAGCGGGACTGCATGGGGTATGCCGGAAAACCCGACGTAAGGCCCTCGGGCGCGCCGGTATGGACCAGCGCCACGATGTCCGTATCGGGCGACACGGCTCGGAGGCCTTCGAGCAATTGGCGCACGAACGTCTCGTTGCCCCCCGCCTGGGTGCCCAAGGCGTGGGCGTCAATCGCGATGCGTGGGCGTTGTTTCGTCATGATGAACCGGATTATTCACCACCAAGGCACTAAGACACAAGGAGTTATACGGGATTGTTTGCTTGCGCCCCTTATGAGTTGCGCTCTATAACGGCATCCTTGCGCGCATCTTCGCGTCTTCGCGCCTTCGCGTGAGTGATTGCTAAACCTCATGGGGCGATTAAGGCGTGGTTTTCTGCCCGCCGCCTTCTGTGCTGGGTGGCGCTGTTTCAGCTTGTTCTTTAGGGATGGCGTCACGGAGGCGATAATCATCGAGTATGGCCAATGCCTGTTGCTGGATCTCCTGGGCGGCCTTCTTATCGTCCAGCGCAAGAGCGACCCCGATCAGCTTGACGCTCTCTTCGACAAAATGGTCTTCGTTCCATGCCTTGAAGTGCTCTCCTCCCATCCGTGGGTCATCGTACGACGCTTTCTCCTCATCATACCTAGCCTTGACTTCCAGAAACTCGCGCACGGGATTTCCAATATACTTGCGGACGAGGTCATAGCGCTTAGCGGAGATCACTGCGTCCTCCGCCACGTTCCAATACTCCTTCGCTGACTCGGGCTGCGTACGGTCCACGAGTTCAAAGAGCGCAACGGTCTTCTGAGCCTCACCAAGGATTCTATTCAGAGCAACCACATCGGCAAAAAAGTAGAAGCTACCCTTGTCTTCCTCTATCAGTTTTGTCTTGCGATCACGCGTTTCAATGAGGGCCGTTTTGGCGGGGGGATAGACATCTCCCAGTTCTTTCCAGTCCGACAGCGCAAACGACAAGCGGACTCCGTACATCCCTGGATCATGTTCGAGTGCGTGCTCGTGAAACCAAATACAGCGATTGAGGGCTTCCTCGTATTTTTTCTGTTTCACCATCTCGCGCGTGTCGTGCAGGTATTTCTGCATGTCCTCCGCATGAGACACGGCGGCGAGCATCATAATGGCCATCAGTAAAATGGTCTTCATCTCATTGAACTCCTTTGTTTTATTCCGTGTTCTAGAATCTCGTTATCCCGCGTGTGTGCGGCGCTGGGAATGGTGACGGGAACGTTTACTGGTTCTCACTAGTCTCTCTAGAAACCAAATTATAGGCTTTATGGCTGTCCAGAACACAGCGTTCATGGGTTTCTGTAGATACCCGTACTGTTTGTCTATATAGAGACCCAGCAGCTTCGTGCACCAATCTTCGGCGACATTCTCCCGTTCCCTGCTCTCCGGCGCTTGCGTCTTGTGAATATGATGGCCGATCTCATGGAACAACACGGTAGCAAGGGCAGTATCTTGGACATAAGGAAAACGCAGCAACCATTTTGGGCGTCGTCCGATGATGTTATCCAGTATGAGTTGGATATGAGCCGGTTCCCCTTTCCACTGTTCACAATAGGACCCGCCACGCTGGCTTAAGATGACTTTACGTTTTCGGGATTTTGTCTTCCGCCGGCGTTCCTCGCGGGACATATGCCCCATGTTCGTGATGACGACGGTGTGAAGCCCCGCAAGATACTTCTTCGGGATGCCGTTCAGGAGCCGGTCCACCACCTTCACCGCGTCAAACGGCGGCGTGTAGTCCTTGTATGCCTCGCGGATATAGACGCCGTGCGTTTCTTTCATATACTACCCTATCTCGGTTCGTAGATGCGTCCATTCGATACGCTGGTTAGGATATGATTTCTAGCCTCTTCATGAGCATTTATTGGTGATTTTCGGCCCAACTTGCCTTGCTGAAGCTCTCTCTGTGATCCTCCGTGGCCTCTGTGGTGCAGAATCCGGAATTTTCACCACAGAGGCCACGGAGGACCACAGAGAAATCGGTACCAATGTTTTTTCTTTCCTCAAACATGCTATAACGAAGTGGCAAATCATCTGGATTTTCCACCACCAAGACACTAAGGCACAAGGAGTTATAAGTAATTATTGGCCTGTTTTTATTTGGATATGTCATTAGCAGATGCATTCTTTAGCTATAGCAGGCATACAATCCATGCCAACCTCCTTGTGTCTTTGTGCCTTGGTGGTGAAAGATCCGGCAAATGCCCGTCGTGTCATTCCCCTGGCTTTTCCTTATCGCCAGCGCCAATCCAATCGATCCCCACGTGGGCGGCGGCGCGGAGGCGGTCGGCCAGTTGGCCCGCGTGGTGTTGGAGGTGTCGGATGTTCACCATCTGGTGGGCCAGCTTGGGCATCTGGTACCACCAGAAACCGCAGTCCGGCGCGGAGAGGTCCAGGTGGTCGACGGCGTCGTTCACCATGGCGGCGCAATATCGGCCATACGCCAACACCTCCGCCTTGGCGTAGGATTCGCCGATCTTGGGCGCGTCATGGGGCGGCCAGGGCAACCTACCCAGGAACTGGTATTCCTCACGGTGGTACTCCCACGCTTGGAACGCCGCGTCATTGGGCTGTAAGTAGAGGTGCGTAAAGAACAGGGCGTGGTAGGCGACGTGCCAGAACCGGTTGGGGTGGGCGCTGCTGTTCCACAGGTCTTCGGGGCACCGCTCGACCGCCTGCTGCAACATCACCAAGGCGGCGTGGTATTGGCCCCTCAACGCTACACGCAACACATCCACCGGGATAGCGGCATCGGCATTCGACTCTTGATCGGCCATCACACACCTCCAGTCCTTGAGAGCATCCTTGTGCCTTCGTGTCTTGGTGGTGAAGATCCGGAAGATTCACCACTAAGACACGAAGACACAACGAATTATAAGTGATTGTTTGGCTATCCTGTGTTTTGTTAAGTTTTCTTGGCGCTAAATGGTTGCTCGATACTACTTAGCAGCCATTTCCTAGAACACGAGGTTTGCATCTATTTCGAAGCCAGCAGCCCTCAGATCTTTCACGAGATCAAATTTCCAGCCTCCCGATGAATTAAAAGGAACGTAGACGGTATTTGCGTAGTCTGATGGTAGTTCCAGATCACCCTTCGTTAATGCACAAACCCGAGCACGGCCAAAGCGTCCCATGAAGTACCCTAATTCAAAGATCACATTTTGCCTTGCACGAGGCTTAGAGTTTTGCTCGTCTCCTCGAAGCGCGCCTACATCGTCAGAAGTCAACAGGGCTATGGCATATCCGACCTCGGCGTGCTGCTCGAATTTTTCCATGAGAGTACGACCTTGGCTGGGCTGTTCATGTAGAATAACAGGTTTTAGACCGAGTTTTTCGATGAAACGCGCCACGGTCTCTTTGACTTCGTTATCTCGTCCATGGATTATGAAGACTTGATCTATTATCTTAGGGGCAGTATTGCAAAGCGACGAAGCTCCGGTCTCGTCCTCTTCGTCGGGCCAATCATCTTCAACCTCATGAATCATTGATCGGAGCATGGATAACGCAGAGATGAGGCCGCTTTGGTAGATATCTTCTCGGTTTATGGCTCGCTCTTTGCTCCAAGCATCAAATTGGATTCTATCAAATTCCTTTACATGCTCATCATCAATAAACACCTTCTTGATGGCGATCCTAGTATTCCGTTGCCACTCTTTCAACTCAGCAGAACCAGGATTTACCCTCTGAAAATTTGGAATGGGCTCCAATGCTTTGCGTAAACGCTCCAGTGCTTTTGATTTTGACGGTTTGTTCATCACACTTGCTTTCCTTTTATTAGATGATCTACTTATCCCGGTCTAGCAATCGAACTCCCCCGAGCCTCCTTGTGTCTTCGTGTCTTTGTGTTGAAAATCATTCGCTCCTCCGCGCGTAGCATGCCAGCGCTTCTTCGTAGGTCTGGCTCACGCGGGCGATCATGTCTTCGAGGGAGAAGGAACGGGCGATCCATTGGCGGGCTGCTTCGCCCATTTCTTGGCGTTTCGCGGCGTCGGACGCCAGGCCGCCTAAGGCGTCCGCTAGGGCCGTCGCGTTTTTCTTCGGCACGAGCAGGCCTGTCCGGCCCACGTCCATGGTCTCGCTGGTGCCGCCGACGTTCGACGCCACCACGGGCAGGCCCGCTGCTTGGGCCTCGAGCACGGCCGTGGGGAAGCCTTCGTCGAGAATCGAGGGCAAGGCGAAGATATCCATGGCGCGCAGTGCGCCGGGGAGATCATGGTAGAAGCCGGTGAAATGGGCGCGTCCCACGAGGCCTCGTTGGGCGGCCTCGGCTTCGAGGGCGGGGCGCAGGGGGGCCGTCACCCACGATGAGGACGTGGAGGTCCGGGTGGGCAGTAGCGAGTTGGGCGGCGGCTTGGAGGAGGTAGGTGTGGCCTTTCTCGATGTAGATGCGGCTCACGGTGCCCACGACGCATGCCTCGGCGGGGATGGCGAGTTCGGCGCGTACGGCCTCGCGTGCTGCGCCTTTGTCGAGAAACGCGAGGTCGAGGCCCGTGTGGACGACGCGGATGCGTTCGGCGTCCGCGAAGCCCTCGAGGATCTTCGATTTCATGTTCTCGGAGACGGTGATGAGACGCTCGAATTGCGGCAGCGCCCAGTATTTTTCGAGCATCACATGGACGTGGCTCCGCAGGGGGAAGAGGCGTTCCCACCAGCCATAGGGGCTGGCCACGCAGGCGCAGGGCCAGCGTTTGCGGCCGATGCCGATGAGCACGTCCGAATGGGGGTCGTGGGTGTGGATGAGGTCGATGTGGTATTTCGCGACCAAATCGGACACGGCCTGCCGGGCCTGGTTCCACGCGAAGCGCGACTTCCAGGGGATGCGCTCGGGGGCCACGGGGATGCCCCGTTTCTCGCATCCGGCGATGAAGGCCTCGTCGCCCCCGGAATGGGAGTCATACGGCACGACAATGATCTCGAAGCGGTCCTTGGGCAGGTGTTCGAGCAGCAAATACATGATGGTGTGCGACCCGCCGAGGGCCCACGTACGAATCAGATACAACACCCGGACCGGATTCATCGCGCGCCCTCCCCTTTCAAGCGGACCTCACAAGACACCGCTTCGTGCGCCTTCACCTCGATAGTGGCGCTGCCTGTTTTCGCCCTTCGGCGTGGCGGCTTCCACGGCATAGGTTCCCGCGAAGGCGTCCACGTGGGCTATGCCGTCCTCGCCGGTGATGGCGGTGGCGTGGGTCGTCCAGCTATCGAGCAGGGCGCGCGCCCGGTCAAAGGCGGGCTTGGGCTGTCCGCTGGCGTCGAGGAGGCCGCCGGTCAGTACGGACGGGTTCTTGTCGGTGATGTCCCAGTAGGTGACCGACTCGACGCCCTCCGTGCCAAAGGCCAGCGTGAACACCGCCTCGACCCCAATCGGCCTGGGTCTTCGGGCTGGACTTCTCATGCCAATAGCCCGCATGCCAATCCGGGCCATAACTCGATGGCGCGGAGAACTCGGTGATGTGGATGGGCTTGCCGAAGGCGTTATACCGTTCGAGCGTATCCGCCAGCCAGCCGGGGCAATGTCCCGGCCCTTGGTAGCCGCCCAGGTACTCCGCGAAGCGGTAGCCGGGGTAGAACTGGAGGCCGATGATATCCACCTTGTCCAGCGCACCCGCCGCGCGGGCCTGATTCAGAAAGACGGAGTACGTCTCGGGGTAATTGTTCACCGGTTGGTTGTCGAGGCCGAAGAAGAGGTATTTCCGGCCATAATCGGATTCATGGGGGCTGTTCACCAAGGACGCCAGGCCCTCGTGGGACTTGATGGCGTCCGCCGCGCCGCGCAGCAGGCCCAGCATGTCGTCACGGGACAGACCCGCGTTGTTGGTCGTGGCCGGTTCGTTCACCGCCTCCCACAAGCCGATGCAGTCCGCCCAGGCATCGAGCATGCCGCGCTGGTGCTCGAGCGCGGCGGCGGCCAGGTCCGCCTTCGCCATTCCCTTGGCCTTTTTGGGTAGAATGCCGTAGTCCTGCATCCACACCACGCCGTGGGCCTTCACTGTATAGCCCTGGGCGCGCAACGCCGAGAGGCCCAGCGTCTTGTCGAGGGCGTCCCATTGGGTCTTGCTGTGCGCATCGGTCCATCCCCAGCCCGGGAGGGTCGTCGCCAGATTGAAGCCCGCTTCGCGGGCCGTTTTAAAGGGCTGGGCGTTATACGGTCCGCCCTCGAATACGCCGAACTGGAAGGCGTGCGTCTGCTGTTCGATCTTCACCGTGCATCCGGACACGGGCTGTCCTTTGGCGTCCACGACGCGCACCTCGATGCTCCCCTGGCGCAATTTAGGAATCGCGGTGCGCGCCCGCTCCAGTTCAAGGGTATCGCGCAACTCGAGCGCTTTGGCGAGGACGCGGTCGGCGGCTGCGGCGCGCGCGGCAGGCTCGGACAGTGCGGCGGCCTGCTCGATTTCGTAATTCGCGAGGGCGATATCCAGCGACCGCAATGCGGGGAAGGCGCTGGCGCGGCGTTCGAGCGCATATACTGCCGTACGGGCCAGTTCGAGATTCAAGTCGATGAACACGGCCTCGCCCGCTTTTCCTGGCTTGAAACCTTGCCCGGCATTGTCCGCGCGCAAGAGGACTTTGCCGTAGCCGGGGGCTTCCCAGAAAAGCGGCTGCACGGCATAGGACGCGCCGGGCCGCACCACGAGGGCGGGCAGTCCTTTCTCGCGGGGCGAACCGGCCTTTTTTGAAACGGCATCATGGCAGGGCCAGCACACGGCTTCGGCGGCTTCGTCATTGAGGTTCGTGGCGTAGAGGAAAACGCCGCCGAATTCGCCGCGTTTTTGGAAATCCTCCCAGCGCAGCAGTGCGCCATCAGGCCCATACGCGCGAATCACCAGGCACGCGGCGGCGGGGAGCTGAATGTTCGCCGTGTCCGGCGCGCCATCGAGCTGGTACATGCGCGGTTGATAGGCGTATACGTCGATGCCTTCCGGCGTGGCGGCGGCGGGGGGCTGCACCACGAGATAGCCGCCGGAGCCGTCCAGGCGGAATTGCCCGTCCGCGCCCGAAGCGGCTTGGGCGTCAAGGGCGAAATCTTTCGAGAGCAAGCCGATGAAGGCGAAAGGAACCTCCGCGCCATCCTCTCCTTGCACCGTTCCTGAAAGTGCGGATGCCGGGAACGCACCAGCCATGCACGCCAGCGCCAATACGGCCAGCGTATGCGTTTTCATGCGCGCGCCTCCGGAACGGATTTGGCGTGCGGCGCTTCACGCCCGCCAAATTGGTAATACGAGGAGGCCGTGGCCAGGGCGACGATCATCCATAGGATTTTTTGCTGCAAGGCATGCAGGAACACGGCGGCGATCAGGAACGCGATGATGCACACCTCGAGGGTCGAGGTGAGGGCCATGCCCGCCTGGTTGCCTGCTTCGCGAAATTCACGGTGCGCCCGGCGCACTTCCCGCAGCACCAAGGCGAGAAAGGCGAGCATCAGTAATAAGCCCACGATGCCTGTTTCGCTGGCTACTTGCAGATAAAAATTGTGGCAGCCAATGAACTGGGGCGGCCAGTCTTGATCCTCGACGAACCAGCGCATGATGTTGGCCACGTGGATATTGCTGCGCAGCAGGCGCGGGCCGTATCCGCCGAGGCCCACTCCAAACAGGGGATGTTCGCCCGCCATTTCCCAAGCGGCTTGCTGCAATTCCATGCGGTTCCGCACCGATTCGCTTTTGGTGTATTGATCGAGATTCAACACGCGCTCTTTGTAGGATTGGGGCAGGAAAAACCATGCAAAGAAGAGCGCCAGCGCCACGGCGACAACGCGCTGCGGCGTGAAACGCACGAGATTGCGCAAACCTAGAATGGCGAGGATGATGACGCCGACCAGGAAGCCCGTGCGCGTGAAGGTCAGCACAAGGGCCACGAGGCCGAAGGCCACGGTCAATAGTGAAAGGCCCTTGCCCACGAACGAGCGGGCGCTCATAAACCAGTACGCCGTAAGGGGAAGGGTCATCAAAATGATCATGGCGAGCCAATTCGAGTGCCCCGCGCCGCCGCTCACGCGGACGGCTTCCCCGCCGCCCGTCGCCTCGATCAACGCCACTTCCTTGCGTGCGCCCACGTCCGCCGAGGCTTGGTCAATTTCGACCTGCATGGAGGGCAATACATACTGCGCCAGCGCGAAGGCCGCCATGGCCAAACCGCACAAGAGCACAATGATCACGAACGTCCGGATGCGCGGCCCGGAATCAAGCAAATTGACGGCCAGCACGAAATACGCCACGAGCGTGGCCATGCGGAACCATTCCGCCCATTGCTGTTCATAGGCGGAGGAGAATAGCACGCCCAAAGCCGACCATCCGAGGAAGGCAAGCAATACGGCAGTGGGCGCGGTAAAGCGGATCCTTTTGCGCGTCACCACCACGTTGATGGCCCACGCGGTGAATGCGGCGAAACCGGCTACCTTTGACGCCGTAAGCGGAATGCTCACGCGCAGGCCGCCCACAATGGTGGCGGAGCCGGAAATGAGGAGCAGCGCCGTCGTGATATATAGGCCGAGTATGGGGTATCGCAGGAATAGCGCAAACAAGAGCGCCCCGGCAAGGCCGTATAGCGCCTGCTCGCCCGTGGCGACAATGGCCGCGGCCAAAATGGCGGCCCCCAAGAGCATCGCTAGAAAACCCGCCAGGCGTCCCGGCCCTTCGCCAACCTCTCGTGTCACAGCAGTCATGGTTCCCGGTGCTCCTTATCCCCTGCGGCCTATTCGCCTGCTTCACCCCGATGGCCATCCGCGCGCTGTGCGGTCCAGTGCGCGGCCCCATATGTCAGCACGCCTATTGTACCCTTAACGCCCGCCACGGTCCACGCCATACCGAGCACGCCATACTGTGGCACGGCCCACCACCCAATCGCCAGCGTGAATAGTAGTTTCAGCCCCTCGAGCAGCGCCACGGTCCGGGAACGCCCCATGCCGTATAAGGCCGTGCCCGCGGGGGCGCTGGCGAGGTTAAAGATAATGCCCAACAGCAGAATCGCGAATAGGGGCCCGCCATGCGCGAAATCCTTGCCGAACGTGATCCGCACGGCTGGGCCAGCCAGCAACAGGCCCGGTATCATGAGCAGCGCCAACACGATGGCGGGCAGCATCTGCCTCCGGAGAAACGCGCGGGCCTCACCAGCGGTGCGCAAACCGCTGGCGCTGGGCAGCAAGACGTTGAATAGGGCCAATATGGCCAAATCGCCCACTTGCATCAATGAACGCGCGGCGCTGAAGTCGCCCCGGGCTAATTCATCCACATTGAACCAGCCGATGAGCATCATGTCGATGCTATTCACTCCGCTCGTGCATATACACGCCATGAGCACCCATCCCGTATAACGGAAGACCTCCGGGGCGGCGTCGCGCGCCTCACGCACCGGCGCAAGCAGGCCTTTGGGCATCCAAAACCATGCCGCCAAGGCCAGCAATACGGGCGCCAAGGCATAAACGCCAAATAGAAGGGATGCAGCCGATAAGCCTGCCAATACCAGCGCCAGCGTAGCTCCCAAACGTAGCGCGGCATGCAAGAAATCGAGGAGTCCAAACGCGTAGAACCGCTGGCCCGCCTGGAAATAGGCGCGTTCATACTCGAGAAAAAGGATGCCCACGGCTCCCGCAAAGGCCCAGTAAACCGCCCCAGGCCGCACCGTGGAGTCCGCCTCGAAAAAACGCTCGTAAATAGGCCCGGCCAGCCCTAGGCCCGCCAGGAGAAATAACACGGAAAGAGCGGCTTTTAACCAAAACATCAGGGTGAAATATCGTGCGCCTTGGCCGTTTCCGCTGGCCATCTCGTGGGCGGCGAACCGCACCAAGGCCATGTCTAGCGCTGGCCCCACAAGGCCCGCCAGCAGCAGCATGACGGTGCGCAGCATCGTCAGGTCGCCCAGCCCCGCACGCCCGAGGACGCGCCCCGCCAGCGCCATGGCCGCAAAGGCCGCCACTGCGGAGAGCAGTTTGAATCCAAACACCGGGCCGAATCCTGGAAGATGAACGGCGCGCACGAGCATCACGGCGCGGTTGCGCCATCCCCCGCGCGCAGATGCTCCCGCTCCATCGTTCATGCCTCGTCCTCTCGTGTTGAATCCCACCTGTACGAAAGTACCCCTGGCGGCAGCGAAGGGTCAAATCCGGGTCGGAGAACGCGTAGCTGCGACCAAACCCATGTGCCTTTTTTTTACCGCGAATGCACGCAAATGAACGCGAATAATCTGGCGCGCTTACATGCAAGCGCTTCCGTATTGGTGTTCATTGGTGTCCATTCGTGGTTAAGAAGCGGGACGGGATGTGCCCGGTCTGCCAGAGCGATTCATAGGAGCATGCAAAGAAGGCGTTGAATGGGATATGAATGGAAACAGATGAGCGGCGTGGAATGCGATGCATTGCGCTCGTTGAAGCGCAAGTGCATGCGGTGTTGAACCGCTCCAATATCCGTGTCATCGACGTCATCCGTGGAAATAGATAAACGCGTCAGATTATTTGCGTCCATTTGCGTTCATTCGCGGTTTGGAGGGCAGCGGCTCGTCACGAAATTCACTCATCGTAGTTCCCAGAAGCCGTCACGGTTATAGCCAAAATAGCTGGAATCGTCCATATTCAATGGAGACCCACACGGTATCTCCAAGTCGAAATCGGCCCCGGAAGAGGAATACTCGAACTCCGTGAAGCCCGCCAGACCGGCCATGGGCGGGCGGTTCAGATACTGGGGCGTCAACGCATCGAGCGTTTCTGGGTATGAGCCATGTTCCGTACGATAGGCTTCCAACGCGTCGATGAGGGGGCGCTGGTAGTCTGCCAGCCAGTAGCACGCATGTTCTTTCACCGCGGGACCTATGGCGTGCCCACAGGAGTATTCCGTGGCAGGAGTCAAAAGACAGAGGAACAGGCCAATCCAGCAAACGCGCAGCGCGCGCGGATGCGCCAGCCCACTGAGGCGCATGAGCCAGAGAACACTCAAAGCCGCGAGGAAGACCGGTATGAGCAGTATCATGAATTCCAACGGTATTATGCTTACAAAACCAAGGAATCCGATTGTCTCGATGAGGATGGCCATGGCCTCTGATTGGTGTGGCATTGGGAAGTACAGGATGTCTGTTGACAATTCGAACAGAGCTACCGGGACCAGGCACAACAGGAAAAGCAGACACATTGCCAGTAGGCGCTGCATACAGGAACGCAAGCGGACGGTTTGTGGCTGGTTTTCATTGGTCTTCATGTCAGGTTCACTCCGTGATTGCAACGCCGGTTGTATCCGAGGCATTTGCGAAATAGCGTGGTTTGCGAACGCGCGGACGGTGCGGGCACACGCGGAGCGGTTTTCGCCTGTGGCAATGGGATTACGCCTCCGCTACGGGTGCAATAAATCATGCAGGAGGTTCGCGTGTAGGACCCTTGCGGCCCGAATGGGCATGGTTTGCCCTTGATTCGGGCCATCATTGCTTGTGCGGATTCGATGTGATCTATGCGGCGCGGGGCTGTCCGAGGAGCGAGCGCATGCGTTCTGCCTGGCCGGCTTCGAGCCATCCCAGGGCCATGCCGAGCATGACGAGGAGGGCTAATCCGGTGCGGGCGCGCATCTTTTTCATACCGCGGATGTAGTGGCGCTCGAATCCGTATGCGCCGTCGAGTCGGCTGTTGACTCGCTCGATGGCGGTGCGGTGTTTGTATTCGCGGCGCCAGGATTTGGCGCTGCGGGGCAGGGGGGTAAAGATGCGCCGGTCGATAGCGATGGGCACGCGGACAATCCGTCCGTGTTCGGGCTGGCATCCTTGGTTGCAGAGGTCTTGCTGGGTACAGGCGCTCCCGCGTGCCTTGGCTGGGCAACGGTATTTCAAGGTTCCCCGATCTTGCTCGAATCCTTGGTAGGCCATGGAATCATAGTTGTCGCGTTCGTTTGGGGCGCCGTTACGACACCGGCAGAGGACTTCACCTCGTTCGGTATGGAAGATCGTGTCTACCCGTTCGGGATATAAAGGGCGGGGCCGTTCCGGTTCTTCTTTCCAGGTCGCCCGGATGTCCACGATGGGCCGGATTTCATGTTCCTCGAAGAGGCCCTTGTTGTTGGCTTCGGAATCATAGCCCTTGTCGGCGCTGAGGTACTCGGCGCGTTGGACGAGTTCGGGGTGGCGCGCGTCGAGAGCCGCCACGAGGGGCAGCAGAAAGGGCGAGTCGTTGGCGCTGGCTTTCGTGACCGCGTAGCCCAGCGGCAATTCATATTTCGTGTCCACGATGAGGTGCAGCTTGTAGCCGAACCACCGTTTGACCTTCTCCCAGGGCGTGCCGTCCTTGTGAACGCCCTTGTAGGTTTTCGTGCCCCAGTCTGCGTCGCGGTCGCGCCGCCCGTCCGGCTCTTCGTTTTCCAGGACCGCGTCTTTGCGCGGAGGCTTGGCGTGGGTTTGGATGGCTTTCGAGTCTACGGCCAGACGCACCCCGAGATCCGGCAAGCGTTCCATCAGCCGGACGATGAGCGCGTCGAACATCCGGTCCACTTCTTTCCAGTGGCGCAGTAATCTGGCGAAGAACCGCGTGTACACCCATTCGGGCGGGACCGCCTTGGCGCCCCGCAACACGTCGAATCCGCACAACTGGCGCAATTGCCCGTTTCGGGCTAGTTCGCGGCGCAGGCTTTCGACGCCGTCGTGCTGGAAGACGATCCCCGCCAGTATGCTGTTCCACATCGCGCGGATAGGATAATCGTCGCGCCGCCCCTTGCGTTCGGCTTCCATCGCCCGCATCAAATCTTCATCCGGCAGCGCCGCCAGCAACAGGTTCAGCCGATCCAGATCCGACGCCGCGTCGACCTGGTTCCACGAGAACAACCCCATTTGGTGTATAATGGCCATCGCAAACGTCTCCTTGGTGTGTGCGTGGTTATGTGGTCAACTATACTACAATCACACACGGGAGACGTTACGCCTTTTCCCGCTCGCCGAGGGCATTTGGGGTGATTTTTCACAAAAAATCCTTATTCATGCCCCCGCCAAGCCCCTTTCCCCGCATTCTCCGGGGTAGGCGCCAATTCCGCCGCTTTGTAAACCCTTGTCAATACGGATTTTCTTTATTTCGCAAATGCCTCTATCCCTACGCGGTACGCCATCCAGAGAAGCAGCACATACCTGGATAGACAGGCGCTAAGGGACAAATTCTGGTAGCCCGGCGTCTACGTAGATCCGCCGTGTGTCATCAAGGCATCCATTGCCGTCAACAAGCCTTGGCCAGCCCAAAATGCCGCGAACACAAAGACAATGGCGACGAGCGCTAGAAACACCCACTGCCCGAAGGTCATTCTCGCTCGGTCTTCATTGGAATGCATGGCTAGACATGCTAGCCAGATCGCAGGCACTGCCATGGCCGTAGACAGCAATGGAAAATCGGACAAGACCATCCATATGACGTGCACAGGGAAATGTATGAAGTGGAGGATGCGAGAATCAGGGTACCATGTGGAGGCGGTGGAGAGCCATGCCATCAGCAAGCAAACACTTGCCCATAATGCGATAAACATTAGGCCCGCCACGAGGCCTCCTATGGCTCGCTTTATCATCATGCGGGGTATTATATCACGGAATGCTTTTTGGACAAACCCATATGGACGCCACATACAGGGCAATCGCATTAAATAGAGGTAATGCTTTAGCCGACGGAAGAAGCATCTGATTTTTGTAACACTTTAGCCAAGTGGTGAAGAATGACCGGCGAGGGCGCCGGTCCCACACACCCAAAACCCTAAACCCTGAACCCTAGACCCTAAACCCCGCCCTTCTGTATAATTAATTCCTAGTTGGGGGAAACTGAATGGAGAGGCTCATGCGCCGATTAACTTATTATGCAGGGATTTGCCTGGTTTTGTTGAGTATTGCTGGCCTGTTCAGCGGATGTGGCTCCAGCGGAGCGAAGGGCAACGTGCTGTTCGTGGGAAATGGCGCGGAGCCCCAGGACCTCGATCCCCATGTGGTCACGGGCGTTCCCGAGCACCGCATTATCGGCACGCTGCTCGAAGGCTTGGTGGACATGGACCCGGAGACCCTCGAACCCAAGCCTGCCGGAGCGGAATCTTGGGATATTTCCGGCGACGGCATCGTCTATGTTTTCTATTTGCGCCATAATGCCAAGTGGTCCAACGGCGAGCCGGTGACGGCGGGCGATTTCCTGTATGCATGGGAGCGCATTCTCACACCCGCCATGGGAGCCGAATATGCCTCGATGCTGTATCCCATGAAAAACGCCAAGGAATTTAATAAAGGAACCGTCAAATATTTCGCGGAAGTTGGCGCGAAAGCCCTAGATGACTACACTATCGAGATTACGCTGGCCTATCCCGCACCGTATTTCTTACAAATGCAAATCCATTATGCGTGGTTCCCCGTGCATAAGGCCACCATCGAGCAATTCGGCTCGATGACGGAACGTAACACGAAGTGGACACGCCCCGGCAATTATGTGGGGAATGGCGCATTCATGCTCTCCGAGTGGGCTCCCAAAGACCACATCACGGTGGTGAAAAATCCGCATTATTGGAACGCGGCGAACGTGAAGCTCGACGGCGTGAAATTCCGTCCCATTGACAATGACCAGACCGAAGAGCAGATGTTCCGCACGGGATTGCTCGATATGACGGAGAACATCCCGACGGAGAAATTCGATGTATACCAGAAAGAGCATCCCGAATTGCTCCACAATGATCTTTTCCTTGGGACGTACTATTACCGCTTGAATGTGACGAAGCCACCCTTTAATGACGCGCGGGTGCGCCTGGCTTTCGCATTGGCCATTGACCGGGATGATCTGGTGCGCAATGTGGTGCGCAAGGGCCGCGCGGCGGCCTATTCGTACGTTCCGCCTAATGTCGCGGGATACAACAGCGCACATCCCCAGGCGTTTAATCCGGAGAAGGCCCGGCAATTGCTCGCCGAGGCGGGTTATCCAGATGGCGCGAATTTCCCGCAAGTGGATATTCTTTACAATACGAGCGAGGCCCACAAACCGATTGCCGAAGCCATTCAGGCCATGTGGAAGAAGCACTTGAATGTCAATGTGACCCTTTCAAATCAGGAGTGGAAAGTCTACTTGGACAGCATGCAGAAGCTCGATTACAACATTGCACGCTCGGGCTGGATTGGCGATTACGTGGACGCCATGAATTTCCTCGAATGCTTCACCACGGGCAATGGCAACAACCGGACGGGATTCACCTCGCCAGAGTATGATGCGCTCATCCAAAAAGCGGTATATACGCTTGATCCCCAGGCGCGAATCGCGGTGATGCAGGAAGCCGAGCAAATGCTGCTCGAACAGCCGCCCCTCATTCCATTGTATTTCTATACCAACTCGAGGCTGATTGCGGCGGATGTCAAGGGATTCAAGCCAAGCTTATTGGGCTATATCAATTTTAAGTCGCTCTGGCTCGAACGCGGCGGCGCGGCAGCGCCATCCGAGGGTTAGCGGATGGGGCGGTTTGTCGCACGGCGATTGATGGAGTTTTTCCCGGTCTTGTTTGTTATCGTGACCGTGACGTTTTTTCTGGCGCGATTGGCCCCCGGTGACCCCTTGTCGCGCGAGCGGGCCATCAGTGACGAAGCGTTCCACCAAATCCAGGCGTACTACAAACTCGACCAGCCGTTGTGGCGGCAATACACGAGTTACTTGGGGGGCCTCGTACGGGGCGACCTCGGGCCTTCGCTGAAGAATCCGAGCCGCAGCGTCGCCGAATGGATCGGCATCACCTTTCCCGTGTCCCTTGAACTCGGATGCTATTCGATGCTTTTCGCGCTGTGCGCCGGGCTGCCAGCGGGCATTTTAGCGGCATGGCGGCCCAATACCTGGCTGGATTACACGTCCATGTCGCTGGCCATGGGCGGCATCTGCATTCCCAATTTCGTGCTGGGTCCTGTGCTGGCTTTAATATTCGCTATTTGGCTGGGCTGGCTGCCTGTGGCGCTGTGGGATCTGCCGAGCGGCAAAATCCTGCCCACGATCACCCTCGGAGCCATCTACGCGGCCTATATCGCCCGTTTGACGCGCGCGAGCCTGCTGGACGTGCTTTCACAGGATTACATCCGCACCGCCCGAGCCAAAGGATTGAGCGAGCCGCGTGTGGTCATACGCCACGCCTTGCGCGGCGCGCTACAGCCGGTGGTGTCTTTCTTAGGCCCGGCGTCGGCAGGCATCGTGACCGGCTCGTTCGTGGTCGAGAACATCTTTCGCATACCGGGCCTGGGCACGCAATTCATTGAATCGGCGCTCAACCGCGACTACGGCATGATCCTCGGCACGGTGCTTTTTTTCGCCGTACTGATCATGACGTTCAACTTAGCCGTGGACATTGTCCAGGCCTGGCTCGATCCGAGGCTGCGCAATGCCTAACGAAACCGCCATCACGGAATCTTTCGCACGGGCCGAAAAGGGCGCGTCGCTCTGGCATGACGCGTATTACCGCCTGCGCAAAAACCGGCTCGCCATGATCGGCCTGTTTGTGCTGGCCTTTATGGCAATCGCCGTCATCGTGGGGCCGTGGTTTAGCCCCTATTCGTACAGCGAGCAAAACCGGGACGACAAGTTCATCGCGCCCAGCGCCCAGCATTGGTTTGGCACGGACCACCTCGGGCGCGACCTCCTCACCCGCGTGCTCATCGGGGGCCGCGTGTCGCTTATGGTTGGCTTCGCCGCGACCGCCGTATCACTGTGCATCGGCGTCACGTGGGGGGCCATGGCGGGCTTCACGGGCGGGCGCATCGATAATCTAATGATGCGCATCGTCGATATTCTCTACACGCTGCCATTCACCATATTCGCCATTATTTTAGTCACGTATTTTGGCCGGAAAATCATCCTGGTCTTCGCTGCTATCGGGGCCGTCGAATGGCTCACTATGGCCCGCATCGTGCGCGGGCAGATTATGTCGCTCAAGGAAAAAGAATTCGTCGAGGCCGCCGAAGCCCTCGGCCTGCCGCGCATGCGCATCCTATTCCGGCATCTCATCCCGAACGCCCTCGGCCCGATCATCGTCTACGCCACGCTCACCGTGCCGCGCGTCATGTTGCTCGAGGCTTTCCTCAGTTATCTCGGCCTGGGCGTGCAGGCCCCCATGAGCTCCTGGGGCACGTTGATCAAGGAAGGCACGGGCTCGATGGAAGAGTTCATGTGGGTGCTGATGTTTCCCGGCGCGGCGCTGACGCTAACGTTGTTTTCGTTGAATTTCCTAGGCGACGGCCTGCGCGACGCCCTCGACCCGAAATCATCGAAGGATTAAGAGGAAGATGGGGGAAACCCTCTTTGAAAAGAGGGTTTCCCCCATGCCCCCTTCCTAGAAACTTTAGTTCGCTTCGCGTGTGGATAAACATAAAAGTGTGGGGCCGGCGCCCTCGCCGGTCATACGTAGGAACTGCTATATGCCACTGTTGGAAGTCGAGAATCTGCGTACGTATTTCCACACGCGCAATGGCGTCGTGCGCGCCGTGAACGGGCTGTCGTATGCCCTCGATGCGGGCGAAACGCTAGGCATTGTTGGCGAATCGGGCTCGGGCAAATCCGTCGCCATGCTCTCGATACTGGGGCTTATCCCCATGCCTCCAGGGCGGATAGAATCGGGAACGGCGCGTTTCGATGGCGTGGATCTGCTGCAATGTGGCTCGGCGCGCCTGCGCGCCATACGCGGCAAATCCATCTCGATGATTTTTCAAGATCCCATGACGGCCCTGAATCCCTTCATGGCCATCGGCGCGCAAATCATGGAGCCGTTGCGCGTTCACGAAGGCGCTTCACGCGCGGACGCACGCGCACGCGCTATCGAGGCCTTGCGGCGCGTGGGCATTCACGATGCCGAGGAGCGCCTGGGTTCATATCCCCACCAATTCTCCGGCGGCATGCGACAGCGCGTCATGATCGCCATGGCCCTGATCACCCGCCCGAAACTCCTCATCGCCGACGAACCGACCACGGCGCTGGATGTGACCGTGCAAGCCCAGATATTGGCGCTGATCAAGCAGCTTCAAGAGGAAATCGGCATGGCCGTCATTTTAATCACCCACGACCTCGGCGTCGTGGCGGGCACATGCAATCGCGTCGTGGTCATGTACGCGGGCGAAGCCATGGAAGCCGCTTCGGCCAGCGAACTCTTCACGCATCCACGCCATCCCTACACAAAAGCGCTCATGGCATCGCTGCCTTCGATGCGCGGGCAAGGCGAGGAGCTGTATACCATTCCCGGCCTTCCGCCGGACCTGGTTCAGCCCATCTCCGGCTGCCCTTTCGCCGCGCGCTGCGAACAAGCACAGCCTGAATGCAAGGCGCAACCTATCGCATTACGCGAGATGGCTCCCGGACATCATACGGCTTGCACGCGGGTGTTGAACGGGCAGATATACGATTAATCACTGGAAATAAAAGCGTGGCAATAATGAATCCAAGGCTGTTCCTCATCGCAACCTAATTTAGTGCTTTCTCCTACCGTTTTTTTTGCTGGCTATCTTGTAGCAATTTATATATAATAGAAATGAGTAAAGAGTAATTAATGATATTATCTCTCGCATACGACGCTCAACGAGTGCTCTGGTTAGGAGAAATGAGGAGGGAGGGTCTCCTCATTTCTCCTAAACCAGCAGACACAAGCACACCAGGCTGGGAGTGGGAAGGATCCTCTCTAGACGAGAGGGAAAAGGCGATGCGCCGGACACCGGGGGGTGTCCGGCGCAACTGTTTCACGGCGGAAAAAGAGGCTTGACATTTAGGGATATTTAAGATATGCTTTATCTGTAATAAGGAGCGCGATTCATTCCCATGCTTACTCAAACTTCCGAGATAGGGCTTCAAGTGCTGGCTTACCTGGCCATGCGCAACAGCAAGGAGCCTATCCCGCCAAAAGCGCTGGCGGATATTTTGGATGCGTCGCCTTCTTACATGGCGAAGATCACCGGCTCGCTGGTGAAAGCTGGAATTTTGCATGCCACGCGTGGAGCGCAGGGCGGCGTGACACTGTCGAACCGGCCCGAACAGATCACCTTGCTGGATGTGGTGGAAGCGTGCCAGGGAAAAGTACTGGGCGATTTTTGCGGCGGGGTGGCCCCACTACAAATGACATGCGCGTATCATCAAGCCATGGCGGCGCTGCATCAGGCCATTGTGGAAACATTAAAACGATGGACCGTGGCGGACCTGGCTAAACGGCCCACGCCCGATCACGTGCTGCGCGGAAAAGTGGATTGTAAAATGGGCCGGATTGCACTTCTGGCGGATGAGACTGTGATGCAAGAAGAGATGCGGGAAAAATCCTAAAAGAGCAGCAAACGGGAGGCGAAAGGCGCAGCCCTAAATCAGATAAGGAGGATCTATAATGGTGGATATGTTCTGCGATCAGTGCGAGCAAACACGGGACGGGCTTGGGTGCCGGGGCGAGAAGGGGGTCTGCGGTAAAAACGCCGATATGGAGTCTCTCCAGAAAATCTTGCTATATGGCCTCAAGGGCATGGCTGCCTACAAGCACCACGCCCGGCGCTTGGGCAAAACTGATGAGGCCGTGGACGCCTTTGTGGAAGAAGCCCTGTTTGCCACGGTCACGAATGTCAATTTCGATATGAACAGCCTACTGGAATTGGTGCTCGAATGCGGCAAAATGAATCTGCGGGTCATGGAGCTGTTGGATGCGGGCCATGTCGAGACCTTCGGCCAGCCGAGTCCGGTGGAGATAAAGGAAGGCATTCAAGAAGGCCCCGGCATTTTAGTGACAGGCCACGACATGGTGGACCTGCGCGATTTGCTCGAACAGACGAAGGGCACGGGCATTAAGGTCTACACGCACGGCGAGATGCTTCCGGCGCATATGTATCCCGGTTTGCGGGCGTATTCGCACTTGGCGGGCAATTATGGCGGGGCGTGGCAAAAACAGCGTATGGAATGGGAGGCCTTCGGCGGGCCCATCCTCGCCACGACCAACTGCGTGATGATCCCTAGTCCGGCGAATACGTATCTGGATAAGCTGTTCACGACGCGCGTCACGGCGATTCCCGGCGCAACCCGGATTCAAGGCAACGACTTCACTCCGCTGATTGAACGGGCTAAGGCCGTTGGCCCCCTTAAGCCGACGGAATTGAAGACGAACACCATCGGCTTCCACCACAGCGTGATTCTGGGCCTGGCGGACAAAGTCGTCGAGGCGGTAAAGTCCGGAAAAATCAAGCATTTCTTCGTGATTGGCGGCTGCGATGGCGCGGAGCCAGGGCGCAACTACTTCTCCCAGTATGCGCAAAGTGCGCCGCCGGACAGCATTATCCTGACGCTGGGTTGCGGCAAATACCGCATCCGCGATTATGATTATGGCACGGTGGCGGGCCTGCCTCGCTTGCTGGACATGGGCCAATGCAACGACGCCTATGGGGCGATCCAAGTGGCGCTGGCGCTGGCCAAGGCCTTCAATTGCGGCGTTAACGACCTGCCGCTCACGTTGTGCATCTCGTGGTTCGAGCAGAAGGCCGTGGCGGTGCTGCTGACGTTGCTGTCACTGGGCGTCAAAGGGATCATCCTCGGCCCGGCGCTCCCCGCATTCGTCACGCCGAATGTGCTGGATCTCCTGGTGAAGACCTTCGACTTGAAGCCTATCGGCGCGGATGCGAAGGCGGATGTCGAGAAAGCCTGCGCAAGGGTATAAAACCGCTAGACGCTTCTATACGCCCGCCGTTATCATTCCAAAATGATAGCGGCGGGTTTGTGTAACTATCTCTCGTATGGCGATCTTTCCGGAGAGTTCACCACCAAGTCACAAAGACACAAAAAGAGGCTCGCAAGAATTAGGCTGCGGCGGTAGCCAGTAAATATGTCTGATATTTATAAATCTAAAGCAGAGCAGACAAGTAAACACGTAGAAACACTTAGAACTCTTGGTGGTGCAAAATCGGGCTCTTCGATTGCGGCTATACGCGATTCGTTTATTCGCGTGTTCATGGCTCAAAACCGCCTAAAAGATTGACTGCGTGAGCATCCTTGCTCATACTTCATCCATCTCATCTACAAAGACCGATGGGATGGGCGAAAATGTACTATCTACGAGGGGAGCAATCCATGATGACTGCGATTATGGCGCTGTGGACGATAAATTCTTGTTTCGCGGCGATACCTGCACAGGTGGAACTGGATGAGGCTAAGCGGTGGGCTGGAGCCGCATTTTCCGGCGCTCCCCAAGAGGAAGCCACTGCTAACCTAGACGGCGGAACGGCGCCTGCCATGGGCGATGTGCCGTTGCAAACCTGGACCCGGCCGCCTTATTCAACGGCCCCCCTTTTTTCGTTTAACTATGGTGAAAAAACGTCGAAGGAATTTATTGATTCGTGGGAGGTATCGCGCAAGACGCAGCCGTTGGACGCCAGCCGGACTCAGTACACGATAAACTACACTGATCCGGCCACCAAGCTGCGCGTGCGATGCGTGGGCGTGGCGTATGCGGATTTTCCGACAGTGGAATGGACGGTATACCTCAAGAATGAAGGCGCGGCCAACACGCCGATCATCAGCGAACTGCGGGCGATTGACACATCGCTTGACTGGAATCCAGAGATTCCACTCGTGCTGCGCCATCATACCGGCGATGAATGCACGGCTGACAGTTACGAGCCCCATGAAACGGCCATCGCGCCGGGGCAGACGTTTTCCGTGGCTAATACGGGCGGGCGTGGCACCCAGCACCAGTTCCCGTACTTCAACCTGCAATACGGCGATGAGGGGGTTATCTTCGTCGTGAGCTGGCCGGGGCAATGGAAGACGGATATGGTGCGGGAAGGGGAAAGCGGGGTGCGGTTGAAGGCGGGCCAGGAAGACACCCACTTTACGCTGTATCCCGGTGAGGAAGTGCGTACGCCCATGATTGTCCTCCAGTTTTGGAAAGGAGATCCATTGCATGCCCAGAATGTCTGGCGGCAGTGGATGATCGCCCACAACATGCCAAGGCCGGGAGGCCAGCTCCCGCCGCTCCCGCTGCTCGAAGCGTGCAGTTCCCACCAGTTTGGTGAGATGATCCACGCTAACACCGAAAACCAGGTATTCTTCGTGGATGCCTATCTCAAGCACGACATGCGGCTGGATTATTGGTGGATGGACGCGGGCTGGTATCCTAACAAGACGGGGTGGACCCACACGGGCACATGGGAAGTGGATCGCGGGCGGTTCCCCAAGGGCCTGCGCGAAATATCGGATCATGCCCATGCGCTCGGGGTGCAAACGATTGTGTGGTTTGAGCCGGAACGGGTGGCCGCGGACACCTGGCTGACAAACGAGCGGCCCGGCTGGGTGTTCGGTGGAACCAATGGAGGCCTCCTCAAGCTGAATGAGCCGGAGGTTCGTGAATGGGTTACGAATCACGTGGACACGATTCTGAAGGACGAAGCCATCGACCTATACCGGCAGGATTTTAATATTGAGCCGCTCAGTTTTTGGCGGGCCAACGACGCCGAAGATCGAAAAGGCATTAGCGAAAACCGGTATGTAACGGGATATTTGGCCTACTGGGACGAATTGCTCCGGCGGCATCCGGATATGCTGATCGATTCCTGCGCGAGCGGCGGCCGCCGTAATGACCTGGAAACCTTGCGGCGGGCCGTGCCGCTGTTGCGAAGCGACTACATCATGGAGCCGGTGGGCAACCAATGCCATACCTGGGCGCTGGCGCAGTGGATTCCCTTCTACGGCACAGGCACGTCCAAAACGGACTCTTACCAGGTGCGCAGTGTGCTGTGCCCCAGTTTCAACGCGTGCTGGGACATGCGCGACGAAAGCATCGATTTTGCGGGTCTGGCGAAGCTGATTCATGAATGGCGGGAATTCGGGCCTTATTACTTCGGCGATTACTATCCGTTGACCTCGTATTCCCTGGCTCATGATCAGTGGATTGCCTGGCAATTCCATCGCGAAGAACTGCACGGCGGGATGGTGCAGGTTTTCCGCAGGGAGGAAAGCGTGTATGAATCCGCGCGATTCCCGTTGAAAGGCCTGGATGAAACGGCAACATATGTTGTAACGGACCTGGACAACGCAACGGAATCCAAGGAGTATTCCGGAGCCGCGCTCTTAAAAGAAGGGCTGCCCGTGGTTATCGGGCAGCGCCCTGGAACTGGTTTCTACGTGTACAAGGCCAAACGTTAATTGGCGGCCGCAGTGTTAATCGCGCCGCTGTGCGAGCAGGATAAGGCGCAGAAGCTGCATAAGCGCCATGGCGGCCGCGGCGACGTAGGTCATGGCTGCGGCGCTCAGCACCTTGCGCGCCCCCGCCATTTCATCCTCCGCCAGATAGCCGCCCTTGGCTAATGCCTTGAGGGCGCGGTTGCTGGCGTTGAACTCAACCGGCAACGTCACCAGTGTGAACATCACGGCCATGGCGAAAAGCAAGATCGCGCTGTTCATCAGCATGGGGCCAAGGTCCATGCCGCCAATGGCCAAATGGCGGGGAACCAGCAGGCCGATGAAGAACAACGGAAACGCGAGAGTCGAGCCAATGGACGACGCCGGGTAGATGATGCTGCGCAGGGCCATCGGGGCATACCCTTTCGCATGCTGGATGGCGTGCCCTACTTCGTGGGCGGCTATGCCCAGCGCCGCCACGCTGCGGCCATCATAGATGCCCTCGGACAACCGCAAGGTGTGGTCGCGGGGATCATAATGGTCGGTTAATTCGCCGCCGATAGGCTCGATGGCGCAGGCCGGGCCGCTTGCGCGCTCCGGGCTGTTCGTCACTTCGATACCGGCATCGCGCAAGATCAAACTCGCCACGCGGGCTCCGGTCAATCCGGAACGGTTCGCTACTTGTGCATAATGGGCATACGTGGACTTCACCTTGAACTGGGCCCACATGGCCAATAACAATGCTGGAACCAGCAGAATCATGGTCGAATCCCAGAAAAAGAACGGCATTTTTCATATCTCCCATTTTATCCGGTGATGCACCGCTCCGAACCTAGCGGTTCATCTTCCGCATTCTAACACAACATACTGTATTCTACCTGAAACCGAGTTCCGATGCGCGTTTCCTTGGGTGCCTCGCATCATAGGGAAACAAGTGTTCAATAGTATCTATTCACTTGGTCCCGTGTTTCATTTCACTTGTATCATGGATTATGAAAATATAATATCTACTTGCGCTAAATCTACTTGCGCTAACTAAAAAAATGGTTGTAAGATAGCTATGGCTAACGGGATTTACCTGCTAGACAAAACATGCGATGAAGCGCCATAAAATAATAAGTAAATATCGGCTTAATGCAGTATATATAGTGAGATGGATTTTTTTATAATAGCTTTGATATTGGAACTATGAGGTTCTTTTCGAAAACAGAGATCTAGTTTTTATTCATGAGGGTCGACTAACGCTATGAGATCGCCTCACTTACTCAATCTGGGTAATCCACGAAAAGTTAAGGAGCATCTGTCGGGGATTCTAGATTCAGCCTCATTAGAGTTAATTGAGGCGGATATTGTAGCCAATACCGTCGCGCTATTATCTTTGGCCAAAAATCATTATAGTTTCGCTATTCACCTATCTAGGTCAAATTGGCGTCAAAGAGTCTCGCGCCTCTACTATTCTGCTTATAATGCTTCTAGGGCTGTCCGGTTATTTGTTTCTGGCGACTACTCTGCCGATGTGAAAGACCATCAACGATTCTATAATCTTCCAGATGATTTTCCTAGCAGATCCGAGTATGTGAATAAACTTCAGGTATTACGCGAAGATCGCAATACATGTGATTATGATCACTTGTCTTCTGATAAGGATCTTGTCCTAGGTTCTCGCGATTCCACGAAACTCGTTGGTGAGTTCTTAAAGGATGTATTTATTTATCTCAAAGGAAAAGGGATTAAGCTGTGAAGCTAACCACAACAATAGAAGAAAGCGTCTTCGATAGAATCAGAAAAGAGTTCGAAAATGAATCCGGGCTCATGCGAATAGACTACAATCTGCATGAAAGAGAAGGAAATCCAATTCTTATTCTCAAGGTAGCTAATCCCACCGAAAGACTCTATTCAATATTGGAAGAGGTCCGCAATCATTTCGCAATTGAAGGCCAGGAACCACCTATGGCTACACTGATTAAGAAGTTGGGAGAGAACCTTTTACGAGGACCAGAAGGAAAGCTTTTTCTCAAAACACTTGCTGAGAGCCTTAACATCAATCGGTATAGTTTTGAAGCCGATTTTCTCTCACGATATACACGTTCAGTTACTGGCGCAGAGGAGCAAGTCACTGCTGCCGCAAACCATGTCGTGTTTGGGAGGCGTGGAGCAGGAAAGTCAACTCTCCTTCTCTATGCAATGCACACTAGGAAAAAGGAATCTAGACCATGTGTCTGGATTGATATGCAGGTTTACGCACGTCGAGACGATGAGGCAGTCATCACAGATGTACTTGCAGATATTATTCGTGAAGTAGCTGTATATGTAGGCGATCTTCCAGAGTACGCATCGTCACTTGCGGCTTATAGTAAGGCTGGCCTCACAGAGAAAGGAATTCGCAAACAGCTACCTACGTTACGCCGACTTTTATCATATTTTGCTAATAACGGGCAAGAGCTGTTTATATTTCTGGATGATTTTCATGTCTTGGCACCAGAGCTCCAACCAAGCCTTCTCGATGTTCTATATTCATTGTGCCGAGGCAACAAGCTTTTTCTTAAGCTGTCTGCTATTGAGACACTGACAAAAACATTTGATCCTAACAAAAAAAAAGGACTAGAGATCTCTCATGATGTTCAAATCATACCTCTCGACTACAATTTAACAATACCTGACAAAGCTACGCAGCATATTGAAGCAATTCTCGACTCTCATGCCCTCTATTGCGGTTTGCCTTCAGTCAGACGCATTTGTACAAGTGGGGATGTTGTTCCTCGACTTACATGGGTTGCAGCCGGCGTGCCGCGCGACGCATTGAACCTATTCTCACAGGCTATTTCGAAAGCCATATTATCGAGCCGTTCGAGGGTTAGTGTCTCCAATATTAACGTTGCCGCCTCCGAAACTATAAATATAAAATTGCGTGAGCTTGAAGCAGATGCATCTGGACTAGCTAGCCCTTTGAAAGACCTACTTGAAAAGATTAGAAACTTTTGCATTAAAGAACACCGTGGGAATGCCTTTTTAGTGGAGATAAAGGCAGACGACCAGACCTATGAGAACGTGCGAAAGCTTGTAGATCTGCGTCTCCTACACGTTATCAGCGAGGGGATCACTGTAAGTGAAGCTGGGCGGAAGTACCTTGGTTTGATCCTGGACTATGGTTTCTACACAGGCATGAGAGCAGCAAGGAGTATAGAGCTATTTAATAAGCAAACAGAACGTGTTCCTTATGCCGGACTCCGTAAGCTTCCCGAATATAAACTAGAGTCAAAGGACTCCACTGGAATATCTTGAGAGTGAACAGGTAATACCAAGAATTCCGTTGCCGTATATTGGGTTCTTGGAGAGCCAAAGTGCTCGCATTAATCCCATGACTCATAGTGATGGGTGTTCGTTTCATCCGCGAATGCGCCTAAAGCCGAATTCTGCTATGAGGATACACAAAGATAGGTATCGGCCATCTAAGCTCTCTCAGGACTGTATAATTCAAGAACGCCTATCAGTTTCTATTGACAATACTACGAAAAGCTACGCATCAAGCTCTCCTCCGAAATAAGTTAGTAGCGATAATAGATTCTCCACTGGACACAGGAGAAGTGCAACAGACGGATCCGACGGGAAAGGGCTTAGGGCTAATTCCTTCGCTACATTAATTCCTTCGCTACATATAGAATATGAATCCAGGTTCTCCCTGGGCCGTGCGTCTTTTTAAAACACGATTTGACGCCTGTCTATTCACGGTAACGGATGGGTTTGTTTTCGAGCGGCAGAGCGGGAACGTACGAGACCGCCGCCCCTGGCGGGCAGATAATAAGCGGCAACACCTGTTTTCCACATAAATTCAATGGGCTCCGTAATTTTAGGATGGGGAAAGGGTTGCGGGTTGTGCCGGGGGTATGCTACTCTCCGCAGGTTTCACATATTACTTCGGGGCGCTTCGTACCATATCGGTCCGGGCAATAACCATGGATTGGAGGACCTCCGCATCATGATTCAGGATCTGATGCGCAAACACAAAAGAGCGGTGATGTTTATCACCTTAGCGTTTGTGATCGTGCCATTTGTATATTGGGGCGGCAATTTTGGGTCTAGCGGCTCATCCAGAAACGAGGCCAGCCGATTGGCGAATGAGCCTGTGGCCGTGGTAGAAGGCCAGGCCATTCCGGCTGCATTGTTCCGGCAAGCCCTTAATCAACAACTTGAACAAATGCGGCGGGGCAATCCTGACGTGACGGTCGAAGATCTGGAGAAAGACGGCACGGCGCGGAAAATACTCGAGCGTATGGTGGACGAGTATATTCTAGATTATGACGCGGCCGCCACCGGTCTTGAGTTCGACCGTAAGCTTCTTGATGAACAGCTTAAGAAAGATCCTCGCTTCCAGACGGACGGCAAATTTGACAAAGAGCTCTGGAATTCCTGGGTGGAAGACAGCAGCGGGGTGAATTGGAACGAGCAATATGCATCCTTAGCGCAAAATTTGCGCCAAAATGTGGTTATTCAGCGCGTGATGTCCTCGGCGCGCGTCACGGACAATGAAGTGCGGCAGCGTTTTACTGAAAACAACACCATGCTCAAGGTGCGCTACGTGGCCATCGACCCCGTAGTCACACCTACGGAAGAACAGATCCAAGCGCAATATAAAGACAACCCGGAGCGCTATGAAGAGCCGGAGCAATTGCGGGCGGAATTCGCTGCGGTATCCTTGCGCGCGGATAAGCCGGCCATCGTGGATGAGATTGTCCAGCGCGCCCAAAGCGGTGAAGATTTCGGCGAACTGGCCAAACAGTACTCTGAAGATCCGATGAAGGAGCAAGGCGGCGCGTTTGACTGGCGCAGCGAAAATCCGAATATGCCGGAGTACCAAAAGGCGATTTTCACGACACCGGTAGGCATTGTTTCTAGCGCCATAGAGGGGCCTGGAAACAGCTACTATATTTATAAGCCGGAAGAAGAACGCACCGGCGCCGAGACAGGGCAACGCGAGGTGAAAGGGCGCCAGATTATTATTCGCGCCAAGCTTGCGGAAGAGGAAACGGCGAAACGCACCGCCCAGGCGGAGGCTATCGCAAAGAAAGCCCTTGAGACGAATGACTTGGCCGCCGCCGCCGCGGAAGCAGGCTTGACGGTCCAGCAGACGGGCTTCTACTCGCAGAAGAGCTTCGAAGGTGATGTTGTGCCTCGGTCCGATAGCTGGACTTTCCGCAATGGCACGTCTTCTCTGGGATTGAACCAGATTTCCGAAGTCATTAAAGGCACGGAAAACCTCTATGTCGCACGGGTTGTCGAGGTTATCCCGGCCAAACCCATCCCCATCGAGAAAGTACGCCAGCGCGTGGATCTTGACACTGTCAACGCCATCAAGCGCACGCCGGAACATATCAAGAAGATCGCGGATATAGCCAAAGAGATTAAAGAAAACGCCAAGAGCATCGCGGACATCGCCGCCAGCCATCCGGAATTGGCGGTGCAGCCGGAGGAAAGCCCCGAGTTCAGCGTTGCCAGTTTTGCGCCCGGAATGGGCCCTCTTTGGAATCCGGAAGAAGTGTTGAAGGCCGTGGGAAAAGGCAAGCCAGGGGCGTTTGGCGGGCCTATCATCAGCCCCTATACCGGGGAAGTATACTTCGTCGAATTGATTAGCGCCACTCCTCCCGCGCAATCGGTGTTCGATGAGAAATTCGCCGAACAAGAACCCAATATCCGCAAAGCGCTGCTGACGGAAGCGCAGAATGACCGCATCGAGGATTATTTCGCGGAACGCCGTTTGACGGCCAAATGGTCCGTTGATGAAGAGGTATACCAATATCTGGTGAAACCGGAAAAAGAACAAGAGGAAGCGCCAGCCGCCACGGAAGATAGTGCGCCAGAAAGCGGTGCGGAGTCTTCCGCACCCGCGGAGGCGCCCGCCGCCACAGGCGAGCCTGCGAAGCCAGAAGCAACGCCCGCCGAACCTGCTGCAGCCCCGGTGGAATCAGCGCCCGCTCCGCAGCCGGCCTCGTAATTCGCAAGAAGAAGCCGGAAGACATGCGAGTCTTCCGGCTTTTTTATTCAGAATGGAATCGCTTGTAATGGGCCGCCCGCCGGGGACGCCCGACAACAGGCCCGTCCAAGACGGTGGAGACGACCCATGACACAATATCGAAATGCATACTCCCGTGAAGACATTCTTCAAGCCGCGGAAGGCCAGTTATTTGATGCAGGCCGCGCGCTGCTTCCCTGCCCTCCTTTCCTAATGTTTGATCGCATCGTGCATATCGATGGCGATGGCGGCTCCCATGGAAAGGGGGAGATCCTCGCGGAGCTGGATGTGCGCCCGGATCTGTGGTTTTTTGCATGCCATTTTAAGGGCGATCCGATCATGCCGGGCACGCTTGGCATAGAGGCCTTGCTCCAATTGGTGGGTTTTTACCTGGCATGGACTGGGCATATGGGCAAAGCCCGGGCATTAGGCCTGAAAGAAGCCCAATTTCGCGGCGAGATATTACCCGGCGCTAAAACGGTCAGCTACCGTCTTGACTTTACCCGAACCCGCACCAAACCGATCACCATGGCCATCGCGGATGGCACGGTTTCGGTGGATGGGCACGACATTTATTATGTAAAGGGATTGCAGGTAGGCTTGTTTCCAAACAGCGCCAAAGGATAACGAAGGAAAAGACATCATCTCGTGGCGATGAACAGCGGTGGAAATACACTGGGGAAGCCTCTTCTCACAAGAGAGGCTTCCCCAGTTCGTTATTTTAGAGATCCAGCAGCCCCGCTTTATTGCGCACGCGCAAGCGGAGAGCGTTGAGCTTGATGAACGCGCCCGCATCTGATTGCTGGTACGCGCCTTCGTCTTCCTCGAACGAACTGACCTTTGGGTCGTACAGCGACTTCGGCGCTTTGCGGCCCACGACATCGCAGTTGCCCTTGTAGAGCCGCACGCGCGCCGTGCCCGTCACGTTCTCCTGGGTCGAATTGACGAAGTCCATCATGAGCTTCATCTCGGGCGAGAACCAGAATCCGTTGTACATGAGCTGGGCGATCTTCGGGGACATCTGGTCGCGCGCCAGCATGACTTCGCGGTCCATGGTGATGGATTCGACGGCGCGGTGGGCCTTATACAGGATCGTGCCGCCGGGCGTCTCGTAGACGCCGCGCGATTTCATGCCCACAAAGCGGTTCTCGACCATGTCCACCCGGCCAACGCCATTCGCACCCGCGAGGGTGTTGAGGGTGTCCATGAGGTTCGCGGGCGAGAGGCGCTTGCCGTCCACCGCCACGGGCGTGCCTTCCTCGAAGTCGATCTCGATGTATGTGGGCGTATCGGGGGCCTTGCGCGGGTCCACCGTGAGGACGAACATATCCTCGGGCGGTTCGGCCCAGGGGTCCTCGAGGATGCCGCCTTCGTACGAAATATGCAGCAGGTTGCGGTCCATGCTGTACGGTTTCTTTTGCGTCACGGGGACCGGAATGCCATGTTTCTCGGCATATGCGATCATGTCCATACGGCCGCGCATATTCCACTTGGGATCACGCCACGGGGCGATGATGGTGACATTCGGTTCGAGGGCATAATACGCCAGCTCGAAACGCACCTGGTCGTTGCCTTTGCCGGTGGCCCCGTGAGAGACGGCATCGGCGTTTTCCTTGCGGAGCACGTCGATTTGGGCCTTGGCAATGAGGGGCCGGGCGACACTCGTGCCGAGGAGATACGTGCCTTCATAGATGGCGTTGGCGCGCAGAGCGGGGAACACGTAATCGCGGGCGAATTCTTCGCGCAGGTCTTCGACATACACGGCGCACGCACCGGTGTCGATGGCCTTTTGCCGCGCAGGCTCCGTTTCTTCCTTTTGGCCGACATCGGCCACGAAGGCCACCACATCGGCTTTATAGGTCTCTTGGAGCCATTTTAAGATGATGGACGTATCCAAGCCGCCCGAATACGCCAGCACGATTTTCTTTACATTCGCCATGACCAGTTCCTTTTCATGCCAGTGGAAATAGGCAATATTTTAACCAAAGTGGATGATTTTTTTGACATGATTTACATGATTATACAAGATTTTCTGATGGCGATCTCGCCCAATCTTGTTCATCTTGTAAATCATGTCTAAAAAGGCTCTTGCATTAATGGAGATAAAAATCGTTTAGGTGGAGCGATCTCCATCTGTTATTACTTTGTATAGGGCATTTTCGGCGTGATGCCTAGCAGGCGCAAATACACCGCCAGCGAGCCGCGATGGTGCGCCGTATGGTCCATCTGCGCGCTGAACACCGCGATGCGGGGAATTTCGCCGAAAACAGGATTGGGCGGGAACGGCTGCATTAGCTCCGTTTCGCTCATCGGTTCAACATAAGCCGCGAATTCATCATACTCGCGCGCCACCTCCGCCAAGGCATCCGCGAGCGAGATCTCTTTTCGGTTCTCCGCTTCGAGCGCTTCGAAATCCATATTGAAGCCCGCGCCAAACGCGCCTTCGCGGAACCATTTCACCGTGAACGCGATGTGGCGGATTTGCTGCGCCACGCTCATCATGCCCTCTTCCGGGATGAACTCGCCATGCTCGGGCTTGAAGCCGCTCAGCACGTTCAGCAAACACTTCTTCTCCCGCCGCATATTGTCCGCTACGATTTTGCCGTCCATATGTAGTAAGCCCTCCACGATTGTTTGTTGTCGTTTCTCTATAGTATACGTGAAGTTGCATTCTTTCTAAACGCAAAGACGCTGAGAACGCGAAGTTTCGTAGAGCCGGTTTATGCAAGATGATTGACTATTCGTGTGATCCTACCCACAATACCTCATTTTCACGTTTTTTTGCTTCTCCGCGCCTCTGCGTTCGTTCTTCAATGGCTACCCCATCAGCGCCACCAGCACGGCTTTTTGGGCGTGCAGGCGGTTTTCGGCTTGATCGAACACGATGGACTGCGGGCTGTCTAGCACTTCGTCCGTCACCTCGAGGCCGCGCTTGGCGGGCAAGCAATGCATGAAAATCGCATCCTTCTTGGCGAGGGACATGAGTTTGGCGTTCACTTGGTATGGCTGGAACACGCGGGCGCGTTCGGCGGATTCCTCTTCCTGGCCCATGCTGGCCCACACATCCGTATAGACGGCGTCGGCGTCTTTAAGCCCGGCCTCGATATCATTGGTCACCACGACCGCGCCTTTGGCTTGCGATTGCGCGAACGCCGTGATCTCGGGGTCCGCTTCGTAGCCCGGAGGGCAAACAAGGGTCACGCTAAGGGGCACGCGCGCGGCGAAGTGGAACCAGGAGGCGCACACATTATTGCCGTCGCCCACAAAGGCGAGTTTGAGGCCATCGAGTTTGCCCTTATGTTCGCGCAGGGCCTGTGCATCGGCGAGGATCTGGCACGGGTGCAGTTTGTCGGTCAGGGCGTTGATGACAGGAACGGAGGCGTTTTCCGCCATCTCGATGACCGCTTCATGGCTGAATGTGCGCGCCATGATGCCATCGACCCAGCGTTCGAGATTGCGCGCCACATCGGGCACGGACTCGCGTTCGCCCAGCGACATTTCCATGAGGATGGAATGGCCGCCTAATTGGAACATGCCGGTTTCAAAGGTGACCCGCGTTCGCAGGCTCGGCTTCTCGAAGATCATGGCGAGGGTCTTGCCCTCGAGGGGGCGGTAGGGCCTGCGGTCATGCTGAAGCTGTTTCAGGTGGTCCGCTTGTTCCAAGAGGCCCAGGATCTCGTCCGTAGTAAGGTCGGCCAGCGAAATCAGGTCTGTTAACATCATGTCTCTCCCAATGCCGAATCGAGTGCGGACACTACGCGGTCAATATGTGTTTGTTCGATGATGAGGGGCGGCACAAACCGCAGGACACGCGGCCCCGCTGGGCCGCAGATGATTCCTTTGTCGAGAAGACGTTCCACTACAGGTTTCACGTCGTAATTCAGTTCCACGCCAATCATAAGGCCGCGCCCACGCACGTCCACCACACAGGCATGTTTTGCTTGGAGTCCGCGCAGGCTTTCGACAAAATACGCGCCCATCTTGGCGACATTATCGAGGAAACCGGGCCGGGTCAGGATCTTAACTGTCGCCAGCGCGGCGGCGCAGCATAAGGGATTGCCGCCGAATGTCGAGGCGTGCGTCCCGGGCGAAAAACCTTGGGCCACTTCTTCCGTGCATCCCATGGCCCCGATGGGCACGCCATTGCCCAGGGCCTTGGCTACGGTGACGATGTCCGGCGTGATGCCCGCGTGTTCATGGGCGAACAGGCGGCCCGTGCGGCCTAAGCCGGTCTGCACTTCATCCAAGATCAACAGCACGCCGCGCTCGTTGCAGAGTTTTCGCACGGCGGGCAGATAACCATCCGAAGGCATGCGCACGCCGCCTTCGCCCTGGATGGGTTCGAGAAGGATCGCGCCTGTTTCGGGTGTGATGGCTTTTTCGAGCGCTTCGATATCATCATAGGGCACATACGAGACACCCGGCATAAGTGGTTCGAAGCCTTGCTGGTATTTGGTTTGGCCGGTGGCGGTGATCGTGGCCAGGGTGCGGCCATGGAATGAATGCAAGGCGGTGATCAAGCCGGGTTTGGGCGCGCCCTTTTGCACCCAATACCGCCGGGCCAGTTTGATGGCGCTTTCGTTGGCCGTTGCGCCGCAATTGCAGAAAAACCAGCGAGCCGCGAACGAATGCTGGCTTAACAATTCCGCCAGGCGCACTTGCGGCTCGATGAAGTATAGATTCGAGACATGCACAAGCGTCTTGGCTTGTTCGCAAATAGCCGCCGTGACTTCGGGATGGCAATGTCCCAGGGCGACTACGGCAATACCCGCGAAGCAATCGAGGTACTCGCGCCCTTCCGCGTCCCACAAGCGCATGCCTTCGCCGCGCACGAGCGCCAGCTTCCGTTCGCCGTAGCTGTTGATGATGTATTTGTCATGGAGTGATTTAATTTCGCTGGTGTTCATCCAAGGGGCCCCTCCTTTTGTGTATAGCCGATAGGAATACCTATCCTTGGCCTTATGCGCATTTTCTCATGAAACAAAGCTCCTCCACACCGGATCGGCATATGAAAATGTGCAGGCGGTTAGGCGGCGCTGGTTGAACTGGCTGCGGCGCCCGAATCACTACTCGAACTCGAATCCGGCTTGGATTCGGTTTTGGATTCCGATTTGGTTTCGGACTTGGATTCCCCGCTTGCATGCGACTTCGAATCTCTTTTCGAGGCGCTTTTGCCGTCTTTCTTATAATCGGTCTCGTAGAATCCAGAACCTTTAAAAATGATCCCGGAGCCCGTTCCGATGAGGCGATCCATGTGGGTGCTGCCGCAAGCTTCGCAGCGAATTTCAGGCTCCGCGTTAATGGAATGAAACACATCCATCTCGTGCTGGCATTTTTTGCACCTATAAGTATAGGTAGGCATGGTGCAGACTCCTTACAGCGCACCTAACAGACTCATGCTGTTTGGCGGAAAATGCATTTTTCAAGAAAACGGATAATCTACCACCATTATAAGGCAAATGCAAATTCGGATGGGCCGCGGTTTGGGGACGAGGGCTGGTAGAGAATCATGCCATCTAGAGGTGTTTTTACAGGCCTGATTCACAAGATGGCCAATCAGAATGCTCCTACAATCCATTTTGAGATGGACTGGGCTCTATTTACAAAAAGATGGCTAGGACAGTTTATGTAGAAGGGCATACATGTTGAACGAAGGGGATTTTTATAGGATTGACACTCATGCGTGCGGACGCATGAGCCATCTAGAATCCTGTAAACATTGAATAATTCCGCTATTTTAATCGGATGGGCTTGGTTTTAAAGCGATTCATGCTTACGCAATATGAATGTTTTTGAAGTATTAGGCTCTATTGCCTGAAGAGTGATTTTGAGAATTTGCATTAATTCGTCGAATAGTGTATCGATAGAGTTTATGTGCTGGAGCCGTTCGTTTGATGTCTTTTTTTCATGGCTTTTATCCAAATGCCGCAGGGAGGGTATAGCAAGAAACTGAGCACTGGGAAAAGGAGGGTTGTTTGATGTTCGGCAAGAAGTTTATCGTGGGCGCGCTGTTCCTGGCGGGCGGCATATTCATTGCTTCACTGGGCCAGGCGGAAAATGAGATACAGCAGGACATGAAAGGTACTCCCGTGAAATCGAAAGTGTTTTATTGCACGTCAAGCCACTGGGATCGTGAATGGTACGAACCATACCAGGAATACCGCATGTGGCTGGTCGAGATGATTGACCGGCTGCTTGGACTTATGGAGACCTATCCGGAGTTTCGTTATTTTCATCTGGATGGCCAGGCCGTGGTGCTCAAGGATTATCTGGAGATTCGGCCAGAAAACAAAGAGCGGTTGGTCAAATTGCTGAAAGAGAGGCGCATCCTTGCGGGGCCGTGGTTTGATCTGCCGGATGAATGGCTGATCTCGGGGGAGAGCTTTATCCGCAACATCCAACTTGGACGGCGCACGTGCCAGGAATTGGGTTTCGAGCCGTTGCGTTTCGCGTATACGCCGGACCAGTTTGGCCACATCGCCGCGCTGCCGATGATTATGACAGGGATGGGCATTCCGGCGGGCGTCGTGTGGCGTGGAACCGAGGATTCGCAGTATCCCACCCAATATGCATGGGTGGGGCCAGATGGCTCGAAGATGGCGACGCATAAATTGGCGGACCAGATGTCGTATGGGTGGCCATTTTATGCGGCGCGTCAGCGGCTGGGGAATTCGGGAGCTCTAGACGAGGAAGCGTTGCAATCAGTCGCGAATAGCATGCACTCGGAACTGGGGCGTTCTCCTATCTCGATGGCCTTGATGCTAGATGGACAAGATCATCAAGAGCCTACAGAGATGATGATGGAACTGGCCAAGCAAATCGCCACGAATAATCCGGATGTGGATTTCAAGTGGGGCACACTCGAGGAGTATGGCGATGCCATATCGGCCCAGGTAGATGCGTTGCCCGAGCGGAAAGGCGAGTTGCGCGAAGTACGCCGTGACCGTGATGCCACGTGCCAGTATTTGATCGTTCACACGATTTCGTCGCGGTATCCGGTGAAACAGCAAAACGACCAATGCACGGCGCTGTTGGAGAAGTGGGCGGAGCCGTATGCGCTGTTCCATGCCATGGCGGGTGGGAAGCCGGTCCTGAGCTACCTGGAGCATTCGTGGGAGTATCTGGTTAAGAATCATCCGCATGATTCGATTTGCGGGTGCAGTATTGATCAGGTCCACCGGGACATGATGTATCGCTTCGACCAGAGCCGGATGCTGGCGGACGGGCTGGTCCGCCGGGCCATAGCGGGTATGAGCAATCCCCAAGCGGATGTGTCCAAGCTATCTGGAGTGGTGGTGCATCAACCGCTGCCATTTGCCCGCAAGGGGATCATCGAGCTGGATGTGCTTTTCCCCGGCGACTGGAAAGATAGATTTATCGATGGGTTATCGAGCGGAGAATCGGTCAATCTGTTCAAGCTGGTGGACGCCGAAGGTAAAGTGATGCCGTTCCAATTGAGCAGCATCGAGCGTAACGACGTGTTGAAGCAGTTGAACGACACGGGCCGCCGGCAGTATGCCAGCGGTGATATTTACCACTTGGCGGTGGAGATGGAACTGCCATCTTGCGGGTATACCGGTTTCCGCGTCGAGCATTCGACAGAGGCTATACGTAATTTCGGCACACTGCGCACGGGCTTGTTGAGCGCGGCGAATGAGTCGGTTGCGTTCGAGCTGCATACGGATGGCAGTGCATGCCTGACAAACAAGGCCACAGGCCAGGCATTTGATGGTTTATTCTGCTACGAAGATGGTGCGGATGTAGGTGACGGATGGACACTGGGCCGGGCGGTCAAAGATGTGGCGTATCGCACGCCGGGTGCGCGGGTGAGCACATCAGTGGACGAGGATGGCTCCTTGCGCACGGTGTTTCGCGTGGAGCGTGAGTTTGATTTGCCCTCCCATGTCGCTCGCGACACGCAGCAGCGTTCCAGCGAGCACGCGATTTTACGGGTGGAAGACCTGATCTATGTGGAGAAACACGCACCGTATGTGCGGGTACGCACGACCGTCCATAACAATATCAAAGATCACCGGCTCCGCGTGGTGTTCCCGACGGGCATCGCCGCCGAGAAGTCCTTTGCGGAAACGCCTTTTGCCGTGGTGGAACGCGATGTGGCCATTCCGGCGGAATCGGCCCAGTGGTACGAACGGGTCAACCCGGAGAAGGCGTATACGTCCTTCTTTGGCGTTCAGGACAACGCAGGCGGACTGGCGGTGCTGTCGCCAGCGGGGATGCATGAATATGAAGTGATGGAGCAGCCGCGCGGCGCGCTGGCGCTGACGTTGTTCCGTTCGACCTACAAGACGGTCATGACGGGCGGCGAACCGGATGGCGAGTTGCAAGGCGACCTCACGTTCGAGTACATGCTGTATCCCTTTGGGGGCGCGTTTGACGCCGTGGATGCATTGCACCACGTGGCGGTGGCCCAGGCGGGCGTGCGGAGCCATCTAACGGAAGAGGTTCCCGCGACCTGTTCGTTTGTCCGGCTGGAAAAGAATTCCGCTATTGTGACGGCGCTCAAGCCTGCGGAAGGGTATGATCCCACGCAGCCCTTGCGGCACGGTTGCATCCGTTTGTGGAATCCTGGCGGAGAGGAAGCGCGGGATACGGTGCATTTTGAAAGCCGGATCGTTTCCGCCCAGCGCTGTAACTTAGCCGAGACGCCCATCGAGCCGATTGCCTTGGATGCGGACGGCGGTATTCCGGTGGCCGTTCCGCCGTATGGCCTGACGACCGTATTGTTTGAGTGGGAGTAGGCGGATTCAGGCGAGCGTCCTGCGTTTTTGCCGGAGCACCCGGCCCGCGTTCAGATAGAGTTCGTGGGTGAAGGAGCCGGGGATCTCGCTGGTGTGATGGGTGATATAGATGATGGCCGTGGCAGGCTGCCGGGCCAATGCATCGAGCAATGCGAGCATGATTTGCCGGTGGGTGATATCCAGCCCTTGGCAGGGCTCGTCTAGAATAAGCAACGGGGGCTCTTTCACGAGGGCGCGCGCCATTAATACGAGGCGCTGCTGGCCGTCTGAAAGGGCCCCGAAATATTCATCGCGCCAGCGATGAATGTCCAAGGCGCGCATCCACCGTTGCACTTGGCGCGCTTCGCGGGCGGAGCCATCCTGATAGACGCCCATGGTGTCGTAAAGCCCGGAACAAACGATCTCGCGGCAAGTGGCCATGTGGCCGCATTGATAATGCAGTTCGGGCGAGATCCATCCGAGCCGCTCTTTGATCTCCCACAGGCTTTCGCCGTGGCCCCGCAAAAAGCCGAAGACGCGGACATGGTTGGAATAGGCCTGGGGATTGTCGCCGAGGATTAAACTGGCTAAGGTGCTCTTGCCGGAGCCGTTTGGACCGCGCAATACCCATTTCTCGCCAGGTCGGATCTCCCAGCTCACGTTGGACAGGATTTGGGCTTCATCGTACGCCACGGAGGCGTTTTTGATCTCGACCAAAGGGGTATTGCTGCTGTTTGCAGCACGCTTGGCGTCGAACAAAGCGGTGGCATGGGAGAAGTCGGCGCAGCATGTTGGCGGTTGTTTCCATTGTTGAAAGGCCGGGGTTTTCATAATCGCCCTACGAGGCCCTTGGACCACGATGCGATTGTTTTCCATGCACATGAGATGCGTCACCGCGCGGGGCAGCTCCTCGGGACGCTGCACGGACATGATGATGCTCAGTCCTTCGTGCATGAGCTGGCCAAGCAATATTTTTAGATGCTTCCGTGCGCCTGTGTCCAATCCGGCATAAGGTGCGTCCAGCAGCACAATTTTTGGAGAGGAAGCCAGGGCGCGTGCGATAAGCGTCTTGCGCATTTCACCGTTGGATAGAGTTTCGAGTCCCCGATCCAGCAGATGGGTGATGCCGAGTAATTCATGGATGCCGCGCTGGCGTTCATCGAGATCATATTGTCGCTGCGAAATCACGTCACGCACGCGCAGGGGAGGCGTGTCGTCCACGGGAGTCCATCGGGCTTGGTGATAGGCCAGGACGGATTGGAGCAGGGCGCGGTGTTCGTCTTGCGAGACGTAGCCGATGGCCCCATCCGGATAATCCCATGCAGGCTCCTCATCGCTTCCACGCAATTGATACCGGATCTCGCCGTCCGACACGGGCGTCTGCCCCAAGAGCGCCCGTAGCAAGGTGCTTTTGCCAGAGCCATTTGGGCCGATAACCGCCCATTGTTCGCCGGGGCGAATCGTCCACTGGATATCTTTAAACCGATCGCGCCCGTCCACGCGCAGCGTGACGTTGTCAAAATGGATCAGGAAGTTTTGCACAGGAATCACCATGTAGTGGTCAGGTTTTGGCGAGGGAGCGCAGGGCGGCCTTGACCACTTCTTCGTCGGGTGCGTCCGCGGGGAGGCCTTGGCGGGCGCGGGCGGCGGCTTTTCGGGCTTCGGGGAGCGTACAACCGAGGGCGCATAGCGCAGCGATGACATCATCTGTATCGGCGGTAGGTTCGGGGGCTTCACCGAGCAAAACGCTGAGTTCGGTGTCCTGGCCGAGTTTGGCCTTCATTTCGAGGATGATGCGCTGCGCGCCTTTGGTGCCGATGCCGCTGATGCGGGTGAAGGCCTTGACATCATTTTCGAGGATGGCGCGGCCAATCTCCTGCACGGACATGGCCGAGAGAATCGAGAGGGCGGCCTTGGGGCCTACGCCAGAGACGCCGAGCAAGGTTTTAAAAAGGGCGCGCTCTTCTTCCCGCAAGAATCCGTAGAGCTGAAAAGCGTCTTCCCGGATATAGCAGTACGTGAGAAGCGTCGCGGGCGCATCAATCGAGAGTTTATGCGTGATGCGTTCAGGCACGAGGAGGGCGTAGCCCACTCCGTTCACATCGAGCTCGACACGTTGGGCGTCTTTCCGGGCAATGATACCTCGTAGAAAAGCAAACATGGCGGGGATTGTAGCGCGTGCGGAGGGGATAGGGCAAGAAGGGATATTTGGCCTCAAAAGGCGCAAGAGACGCAAAAAGATGTTTGTGATCTCTTGCGCTTTTTTAGCTGGTAATAAATCCTGCGTTTTCATGGGCGGGACGCCCATGCTACGGGATAGGATTTGTGCAACAGAGTGGCCATAAAGGGTGAATGATGGATATGGAGCGGGGGGTGGTGCGATGGCGAAGTGGCTGAAGCGTTGGATGGGCAAGCAGGAAGAGAGTCGGCCCCGGGGGACGCGGCTGGAGACATTCCGGGCGGTTTCGGTGGCGGAGGATGTGCGGGCGCTGGGGATGGGCGCGCATGAGTTCGTGCGGCTGCCGAATGAGACGCCGTTTTTCATGCTGCCGGTGTACCGGTTTCTGCGGGATGCGATCCCGGATATCTCGGATGCGGTGTGGACGTGGAAGCGGCTATGCCAGACGGGCTACGACATCGAGATCGTGGAGCCTTCATCGGATGTGGCGAAGTGGCGCGCGGAGCGTCTGCTGCGGGAGCTGGATACGCGGGTGAACGGCGGCGACCGGGGGATGGACGGGCTGCTGGATGTGTTCTATGCGTCGCTGTTCACGTACGGGGCGGCGGCGCTCGAGATCGTGCTGTCGAAAAGCCGGGAGTCCGTCCACGACGTGGTTCCGGTGGATGTGTGGACGGTGCGGTTCAAGCGCGAAGCAGGGGGCTTACAACCGTACCAGGTGGTGAACGGGGAAGAGGTCCGGCTGCCGAAGGAGCGCTTCGTGTATGTGGGCCTGGACCGGGACGGGACGAATCCGTATGGGCGTTCGATGCTACGGTCGATTCCGTTCGTGGTGAAGATCCAGCAGCGGCTGCTGGAGGACATGGCGAAGGCGGCGCATAACGCGGGGTGGCCTAAGCTGCACGTGCAGTATGCGCCGGAGCCACGCGAGCGGGGGGAATCGGCGGAGGCATACCGAAACCGGGTCGAAGGGAGCTTCGCGGGGCTGCGGGAAAAGCTGTCGGGCCTCGAGGTGGATCAGAATCTGGTGACCTATGACAACGTGCAGGTGAATCTGGTGCGCGGGGGCCAGGAGGGCCTGGTGTTTTACGAGAACCACAAGGCCATCGAGGAGCAAGTGATCACAGGAACGCACCTGATGCCTATCCTGCTGGGTCGCAACTACGGGACTACGGAGACCTATGGGACGGCGCAGTTCGAGATCATCAACCGGCAGGTGGAGGCGGTGAACCGGAGCGTGAAGCGGATTCTGGAGCGGCTCTACAACTTCGAGCTGGCGCTGATGTGGGGCAGCGCGCGGGCGCGGGTGCATATGCGGCAGAACCGGACGGTGGACGCGCTGAAGGAGGCGTCGGCGCGGGGCAAGGCGATTGACAATGCGGTGAAGCTGCGGGATCAGGGCTTTATGGCCCATGGGGAAGCGGCCCGCACGCTTGGCATCGGCTGAAAACAAGAAAGGGGATTTAGGCATGGTGGCGTATGGCAAGGGTGTTGGCGGGCAGGAGCATTGGCACGTGCTGACAATGGTGACGCCGAATTCGGGGGGCGTGAATATCGCAAAAGGGGACGCGGTGAAGCTGACGGGGCTTTTCCGTGTGACGAACGAGTTCTCGGCGGAGGACGTGGTCTTCGGGCAGGCCATGGCGGCGGCCACCAAGAACGCGCAAGTGATACCGGTGCTGGTGTCAGGCGTGGCGAAGTTCCGCTTCTCGAGCGGGCTGCCGGCCACGGATGGCCTGCGGGGCGTCGCGGCTTCGGTGAACCGGGGGATCGTGAAGCCGCCCGCGTCGGGCAATGGGACGGGCCGGAATCTGAAAACGGAGACCACAAAGCGGTATCTGACGCTCACATCGGTGGCGGCGGGAGATGCCGTGACAATCAATGGAGTGACGTTCACAGCGCATGCCACGGCGACGACGCCTTCGGAACGGAAATATTCGATCAGCGGGGACAATGCGGCGGATGCGGCGGCGCTGGCTTCGGTGATCAATGACGCCACGTATGGCGTGACGGGCGTGACGGCGACAGTGGACGGCGCGGTGGTGACTGTGGCGGCGGATGACTGGGACAACACGCAGGTGGATGTAGCAGATGCGGCGGCCACCATCGCGGTGGCGGTGGGCGGCGGCTATGTTTGGACGCTGCTGTAGGTGGACGAGTTTTTCTAGCCACAAGAGGCACAAAAAGCGCAAAAGGCAAAGGGGGATGCATGGAACTGGAACCGTTCGTTTTCCGGCACGAGGGCGTGCTGGTGGGGATGCGCGCGGATGCGGCGGACGACGGGACGCTGGCGGAGGTGAACCGCTTCGCGCTGCGCCCCCTGGAACGCCAGGAATTTGTGGCGTTCACCATGGACTTGTGCCATGACCAGGTGGACCGCCATTTCAGCCGTTTCCCGGAAGAGGAGCTGGTGAAGATCAACGAACTGACGCCGGGGCGTCCGCTGATGGAGCGGCATGACGTGCGGGGTTCGCTGCCACGGGGGACGTTTTTCCGGTCGCGGCTGCACCGGGATGAGAAGCATGTATCGGTGCGGCCGGATGTGTATGTGCTGCGGACGCGGGAGAACGAGGGATTCATCTTGAACATCGAGGGCGGAGTGTACCGCGAGACGTCGATTGGGTTCTCGTTCCAGACGCCGGAGTGCAGCGTGTGCGGGAAAGATCTGCGGACCTGCGACCACGTGCCAGGGCGTTCGTATGGTGATGCGGCGTGCCATTACATCATGCGGAACGTGCTGGAGGTGATCGAAGGCTCGGTGGTGCCGTCAGGGTCGCAGGGCACGCGATTCGTGGCGAGTGAGCCTGCATTGAACGCGGAGCGGGCGCTCGAAGCGGCGCGCGCGGCCTACCATCGCCCGCTCGAAATATGGACGCGGCGGGCTTGGGCGGCGGAGTGAGGAGGGCCATGAGCGTGAATTGTGAACCATGCCCGTACGAGCGGGCGTATGAGGTGCAGTTCCGGAATGTGGAGGCGGACCTGCTCGAGTTGAAGGAGCGGGTGCGGCGGCTCGAGGCGACGCTGGCGCGCGGGGTGCTGTTACTGGTGGCGAATCTGGCGTGCGTGGTGGCGGCGCTGGCGGAGCAGTTGCTCCGGTAAGGGAGGCGTTGGATGTATTGGAAAATCACGCGGGAAGCGGGCGCGGAAGGCGTGAAGGCAGGGCCGCCCACAGGGCGTTTCGTGCTGCACCGGCACCGGGACGCGGAAGGGCCGCACTTGGATTTGCGGCTCGAGTCGGACGGCTTCCTGCTGGGTTGGCGGATCGAAGGCGGCGGGCTCGAGGAGGAGCGTTGGGCAGAGGCGAAGGGTCCGCATCCGCTGGCATGGCTGGATGACGACCGGGACGCCGTTCGGGTGGACGCGGGGACGTATTACTGGCTCGAAGGGCGGCCGGGACAGCAGCGGTTTTTACTGCTGGGCGCGGAACGGCAGGTGGTATGCGTGGAACGGGAGCCGGGATTGCCGCTGGGCGTGGTGCGTTCGGTATGCGCGGCGCTCGATGCCGCGGGCGTGGAGTCCGGGCAGGCGGCGCGGCTGGTGCGGGATGGCATCGAGGCGCGGCGGCGGGCTATCGAACGATTCTGCGGGCTGGGGCGCGAATTGGACGGAGACACATTTGATGAGTCGGTCTGGCGGAAAGCCCTCGATGGGCTGAGCCTGGATGAGGTGCATGGGCAACTGCGGGCTTTCGAAGTGCGGTTCGACCAGAAATACCCGCCGGAACCGGTGTCACAGCCAGAGGCGCTCGATGCGGAAGAACGCGCCGATGTGGCGCTGGCGATTGCCCGGGAAGGGTGAGGAGTTCGCGGAATGGCGTATGGAGATGTGGGGGGTCCGGTGACGGAGCTGGTGATTGCCTGCCAGACAGCGGCCTCCGGGAACGTGAATATTCGCAAGGGCGACGCGGTGGCGCTGGTGGGGCCGTATACGGTGAGCAATACGGCGGGCGCGGAAGCGCCGGTGTTCGGCGAAGCGCTGGCGGACGCGGCGGAGAACCGCATGGGGATTCCCGTGCGGGTGCGGGGGATCTGCGTGTTCGCCTATGACGGCAATGCGCCGGTAGTGGATGGCATACATGGGATTTCGGTATCGGCTACGGCGGGCAAGGTGAAGGCCCCGGCTTCGGGGAGTGGTTCAGGAATCGTGGTGAAATCGGGCTTGGGAGCGGCGCACGTGCTGCTGTGAAGCCATTTGCATGATGGGGGAATGAGAACGATGGCGCATGAGCGAATGAAGGAACGGGTGGCGTTTTTGGGTCAGGAGCCGGAACGGCTGCGGCAGGTCCGGGGTCGCGAGCTGTATGAAACATTGAACACGCTGGGGCTATCGCATGGGCAGTATTTCCGCGCATTGGGGACGAATGCGGCGGACTACTGCGCGGCGGAGTTCGGCGTGGACGTGAACAAAATCACGGTGGACCGGTTTTTCCAATCAGACCCGAACGCGAAATGGCTGTTCCCGGACATGGTACGGGAATCGGTGCTGGCGGGGATGAAGTCGAAGCCGATGTATCCGCAGTTGATCATGAACGATCAGGCGGTGGAAAGCGCGGCGGTGGATGTGCCGTATGTGCAGGAATCAGCGGCGCAGGAAGAATTGATGTACGTGGCGGAAGGGGCTTCAATCCCGGAGTCGGAAATCACATATGGAGACCGCGTGGTGCGGCTGGACAAGAAGGGGCGAGGAGTGATCGCGTCGTATGAGGTGATCCGCCGCATGTCGATGGAAGTGCTGCGGGTGCATCTCCAACGCATTGGCGAACGCCTGGGGCGGAATCTCGATGCACGGCTGGCCACGGTGCTGGCGGAGGGGGATTCGTCGGGCGGCGATACGGCTCCGGTGTCGATCAACACGGCCACGGCGGGGACATGGGCGTATGGGGACATCTTGAAGGGCTACATGAAACTGGCGCTCGATCATTACTTTCGTCCGACGCATATGCTGGCGGATGCGGCGCTGGTGCAAGCGTTGTTGCAACTGGAGCCGTTCGAGGACGCGACGCTGTTTAATTTCGCGCAGTCGGGCGAACTGCCGACGCCGCTAGGGGCGAAGCTGGTGCCCATGGCGGAGCAGCCTGCGAACAAGCTAACGATCTTGGATGCGCGGTATGCCGTGCAGAAGCTGACGGAGCAGGATTTGCTGGTGGAGAGCGACAAGCTGATCAACCAGCAATGGGATCGCACCTACCTGACAGTGGTGACGGACTTCGCGGTGATCTACGAAAAGGCCCGCGTGGTGGTGCGGAGCGATTGGAGCTGAGGGGAATAAGCAGCGGGGAGGACCTTTTTGGAAAAAGGTTCTCCCCGGACCCCCATAAGCGCTAACCTTATTTGATGTCTCCTGACGAATCTTCTATACTGGGTGCATGGAAGCAGCGTGGAATGAGAATTGGCAGTGTTTACAGCGTTTTCTCCCTGCTGGATGGGAGGACAAGGCTCGTGAATTGGGCGCGTGGCACCGCAAGCCTCGTTCTATATCGTCGACGGAATCGCTCCTGCGCTTGCTGTTGATCCATTTGGCGGATGGGTGTTCTCTGCGTGAGGCTGTCGTTCGTGCTCGAGAAGGGAATGTGGCGTCCGTGTCGGATGTGGCACTTCTTAAGCGGTTGCGTGCTTCGGGGGAATGGCTGCGGTGGATGGCCGTAGAGATACTTCAACGTCGCGCGGGACCGTGCGTTCGGCCTGCATGGCTGGAGTATTACCGTGTTCGCGTCGTGGATGCGAGCGTTGTCTGCGAACCGGGAAGCACGGGAACGGACTGGCGCGTTCACTACAGCCTATGTTTATACGGTCTTCAATGCGATGAGTTTCATATTACCGGCCCGAAGGTTGGAGAGAGTTTCGCGCGATTCCGAGTCTCGCCTGGCGACCTATTGCTCGGAGATCGTGCTTATGGGCATCTCAAAGGTTTTCGTTATGTGCTCGGCCATAACGGGAACTTTCTGACGCGTCTTAAGAATAAAGCCTTCAGTCTTCGGAATGGCGCAGGGAACACCTGTCCACTGGCTGGATTGGTGGCGTCTCTAGAGGTAGGGGAAGTGGGTGATTGGGCCCTGATTGGCCAGGCAAAGGGGCAGGAGGAGCTGGCGCTACGGATCTGTGCGCTGCGTTTGAGCGAGGAAGCCGCCGCGCAAAGCATCCGCCGGGCGAAGAAAGAGCTAAGCAAGAAGCAACGGAGTCTGGATCCCGAAACGCTTGTGCTGCATCGCTACGTCATACTGGCCACATCCTTGCCGGATTCAATATCGCCGCACCAGGTTATCGAGTTGTACCGGGCGCGCTGGCAGGTGGAGTTGGCCTTCAAACGGATGAAGTCGATTATGGGATTGGGACACTTGCCAAAGGAAGACGAGGAGTCGGCCAAGGCTTGGCTCCACGGCAAAATGCTTGTCTCCTGCCTTGCCCAGGCCATTGTTGATGAGGGGCGCTTTTTTTCCCCCTGGGGATATCCACTGTGACGATATCTACCGCGAGGCCTCCTTGTGGCGCGAACTCTCTTTCGCCTTGCACCTCCTTCGCCAAGCGGTCAATCCGACGCTTGGATTATCCGAATGCATCAGCCAGTGGCGGGAAATCGCGAGAGATCTGGCAGAGCCCCCAAGGAAGCGAATGCAACAGTTGCGTGGTTTGATGGAGGCAATATAAGGTTAGCGCTTATGCCCCGGACCCCTCTCCAAAAACTTTTAGTTGTGCTTCGCACGCGAAGCGGAATTGAAGTTTTTTAGGAGGGGGGCTGGGGAACCCTTTCTACGAAAGAAAGGGTTCCCCAGATGCCCATGAAAAATAATTGACGGGGGTGATGCGATGGCGGCGTTTACGACTGAGGCGCTGGTGCGGGAGCGGTTCCAGCTTGGGGATGCGGCGCGCGTTCCATCGGAACTGATCGAACAAGTGATTGAGGAAGCACACGGCGAGGTGTTGAGGAGGCTGGACCCGGATGCGGAAATAGACCCGCCGGATAAGGGGCTCGTGGCGGGTGAGACGCTGCTGGCGGGGGCGCGGCTGTATGGCGCGCTGGCGGCCAAAGATGCGTTTGACGTGAAACAGGTGTCGCTGGGATCGAACGTGGTGTCGGACGGGAACCGGTTCCAGGCGCTGATGACCATGGCGGCGTGGCTCGAAGACCAGGCGTGGTATTTACTGGAACCGGCGGGCGCGGAACGTCCCGCGCGGGCCGTGGCGGACGTGACGGATACACAGTCCGTGCTGAGGGAGGCGTAGGCGATGGGGATCACGCTGGGGGCGCTGGCGCTGGACCCACTGCACACTCATGCGCAGGAGAAGCTCGAAGAGGTGGGCGGCCGGGATGAACGGTCCATCGAGATTCAGGGCCTTCTCGTGAATGTGGCGGACGCGGAAGCCCAATTGGACGCCATCGTGAACGTGGCTTCGGCGGAAGACTATTCGGCGGCGTTGTCGCTACGTGACGGACGGCGGATGTGGGTGCGGCGCGCGGGATTCACACGGGAAGTGTCGGCGCAACCACTGGCGGCTTCGTTTACGCTGCAATTGTCGGCGCGGGAGCCTTTCGAGGAGTCAGAGGTGGAGCGGGCCACGGCATGGCAAATACGCACCGCAAGCGCCATACGGACATTGAACGCGCAAGGCAATATGAATTCACCCGTCGTGATCACGCTTGTGGCGGTAGGAACGGTGAAAAATCCTTCGTTCAGCGATGGCGTGCGGACGATTGCGTATGCGGGCACGGTGGCGGATGGGCAGTCGCTCGTGTTGGACGGCGTGGCGGAACGGGCCACGCTGGAAGGCGTGGACGTGACGCCGTATACCTCGGGCCTGTTTCCCGTGATTGCGCCAAGCGGAACGGCGCTGGCGTATGCGGATGGGCCGGGAGGCTCACATGCGGCGGATGTCACGGTGGCGTTCCGGGACCGGTGGTGGTGAACGGACAGCGGGGTGTGCGGTGGATTACCGGATTGATGTGTATGACACGTGGGGGCGGCGCGTGGCGCGGTTTCACGAAGCGCCGCTCCTCGACGCGGAACGGGCATGGGCCGGGCAAGCGGACCATATCGCGGGATTACTGCCCGTGTCCATCGATACGCTGGGGCCAGGCTACCGGGTCGAGTTGTGGCTCGAAGGCCGGAAGGCCTGCGTTGGGTACGTCACCCAGGCGTCGGCGCGATGGAGCGACACGAAGAAGCTAATCCTGGACCGATATGTGCGATTCCATGAACTGGTGGCGTTCGAGACGGAAGCGCGGTTCGCGGATGTGGCCCTTTCGCAGCTCTACCAGAACCGGACCGTGGGGGCCATCGTGAAGGACGCCATTCAGCGCGCGATAAGCCCCATCCATTACAACGTGGCGCATGAGGCGTATCCCGATGGGGCGCGGCGGGAGTATCAAAAGTTTCTGACGCGCAAGACAGACGGAAATGCATTGGCAGTGGGCGGCATTGCTTCAGGCCAATGGGCGGGCGGGGTGCGCGTGGATGCCAGCGGGGCCTATGCGAAAGATGGGCGCACCATCGCGGGCCTTGTAGTGGACGGCGTGGCGTGGCCAGATTTGCGGTTGCTCATGTTGGACTGTGAATCTCTGGCGCTCGATGCGGAAGCCGTGGCGCGCCATCCGGAGACGGAGGAATGGACGGCGGCGCGGTATGCGGCAAGCGGATATGCCTTGAATGCTAAAACGGCGAAAGAGGCGCTGCAAGCCTGGCTCGATGAAAAGGGCGTGGATTACGTCGAACTGAACCCGCACCGGAACGCGCGGGGAGCATATGACTTCCGGATGGATGCGGCGGGCCGGTATGTGGGCCTGGCGTATGGCGGCGGAGAATGCGTGAACGCGGCGATGGTGGAGCAAGGCGCGGCGGATGTGGAATTGCCGGAAAATGGCGCGCTGCTCAAGCCGGAGATGGCGCTGAAGGATTTTCTGTCGTATCGCACGGCAAACACGGATTCGGTATCGGGTGCGGCAACCGTGCTGGGACGTCTGGATTATGACGGCGGATTATTCGGATTGCTGGCGCTGCTCGCCTACGCGGCGGGCGGCCATGTATGGAGCCTGGATGTGGACGGGGCCGTGTCGTTCGGTCCGGCGCAGGTAAAGCGTGTGGCATTTGCGAACCGTACGCGGACGGGCGTTGAACTGGGGGCCTCCTCGGAAGGGATCGTGAATGAGCTGGTGTTGTCGAGCGATCCCGTGGGTGGGGCGCTGCGAAAAACGTATGTGCGCGCGGAGAGCGTGGCGCTGCTGGGTGCGCATGCATCTAGCCTGGAAGTGTCCGCATTACGGCTTGAAGAGGATGCGGACCGGCTGGCGGCGGGGCTGCTGGATGATGTGGCGTATCCGGGGTGTGTGGGAACCATCGAATTTTACGCTGGGGATGCCCACCTTGATGCGGGCGATATCATTGAAGTGCGTGGAAGCACATTGAAGCGGCTGGATGCGCCCTTGGACGGCGAATGGGGAAGCCGGTTCGCAGGGAGGCTGGCGGGCCGGGTGGCGCGGGTATCCCATCGTTTGTCTGGGCGTTCGGTGCAGACGGTAGCGGAACTGGCCTCTCCGTTGCGTTCGGTGGCGGAACCGCTGGGATTCCTGCAAGCGAATCAACCGGGAGCCGATTATCTGAGCGCGTTTTCACTCGATGAAGAAGCGATAACGCTGGATGCGGGGCTGCATTTAGATGCATGAACGCCTGCCGGGACGGCATGGAGGGCAAGATGGCGATTAAGGGGCAAGCGTACATCAAGACGGCGTGGGCATTTCAGGAACGGCCCGTGTCGTCGGCGAAATTGAACTTGTGGGATGACCGCATCGAGGCGGCGCTTGAACGGGTATGTTATTTGTTGAATTTGGCATGGGGCGGCGGCGACGGCGTGATACGCGGGGCGGCGGAATCGGATTTGCAGGTTATACCTAGCGCTACGCCGGGAATGTCGGTAATGGTGCAGCCGGGTTGGGCGTTCATTTCCCATCTGCCATACCACTTGGATGTATCCGTGCAGACGCCTGCCGTACCGGAACCATTGACTGGCGTGCGGCTCGATCTGGTGCAGGCCAGGCTGGGAACGTGGGATGTCAGTGTAAAAACTGGAACGGAGTCGGCCTCTCCATCCGCGCCAACGCCTGACACGGACTGCATTCCATTGGCGCACCTATTTTTACGGCTGGGCATGTCGGCCATTAACCAAACGGATGACGGAACCAATGGATACATCATCGACAAGCGGGAATTCGTATAAAGGGCGTAATGACCTGCGCCTGTTGGTGGACGTGGACGGCGAAGCGCTGGCGCATTTCCGGCTGAAGGAATTCGAGAACGGCGAAGGGTTGTGCATGGTCCACCGGAGCGTCATCGAGTCTCTCGAACGGGTGCGGAGGGAACTGTGCGCGGCGGCGGGCGAAGAAGTCTGGCTCGTGGTAACGGACGCCATGCGGACACAGGCGGATCTCGAGCGCCTGGCGCGGCGTTTGGGCTGGGCGGATGAAGGCGGCGCGGTGGCGCGGCAGTCGAAGCATTTGGCGCGGTTCGGCGGCATTGCGGTGGATTTGGCGGCTGTGCGGGTGCGCGGCCGGGTGCGTATTCCCCAGCAGGTGTTGGGGGCGGCGTGTAGGCGGCATTTCGATTGGGTGAAGGATGATTACCGGGACGGGCATGTGCATGCGGACAACCGGGAACGGGGACAATAACGAAAGGAGCAAGGCGGATGGTGCTGGCGGAAGTGATTCAAGCGGACCAAGTGGTGGCTGCAGTGGGCAGTTTGGTCGGGGGATTGTGGGCTATGTTCAAGACGGGCGACTGGTTCGCCCGCGTGAAAAAACAACGCTACTATACAGCGGTCGAAGCCGTTGAAGCTGCGGTGGACGCCACCTACCGCACCTATGTGCAGCAATTGAAACAAGCGCGTGAGGACGGAAAGCTGACGGCGCAGGAGCGTGAGCAGGCCCGGAGCATGGCGCGCCAAACGGCTGTCGAATATGGCCGCACGGCGGGCGTGGATGTCTTGAAAGAGCTGGGCGATTCGTATATCGACCTATGGATCACACGGCTGGTGAGCAAGCTGAAGAACGCCTGAAGCAATTGCAAATTTCTGAAAGCGAGGAGTCTGAATGGACTCCTCGTTTCTCATATGCATCAAGAACAGCGGCGATGCTGATTACCCCCGATGCTCTTGATTGATATGCGATTCTCAGTGCATGCTATCTGGTATAGTCTTCTTGTGTTTCATATAATCCGTCGAGAATCGATGGAACGCGGAAGGGGGTGGCTATGCGGGGAGATACCTATACGGAGCGGCTTCAACGCTGGACGCGGATCCAAGATCCGGATGCGCTTCCGGGATTTCTTTATTTGGTCCAATATACTCCAGAGATGTCCGAACGCCCGCCGCTGTGGCCGGAATACCGGGCGGAGCGAATCGAGTGGGTATGGAACAAGTACCAGCTACAGCTTGAGCGCATGAAGTGGTTGCACGACGACGCCCTGCCGTATCTCGACATGACCACCGGCACGGAGATCTTCGCCGAGGCGTTCGGATGCGGCGTGTACCGCCCCGATTTCGACTTGCCCGCCGCGAAACCGCTGATACATTCGGCTTCCCAAATAGCAAAACTACGCGTGCCGAACATATCCTCTTGCTCTCTGACTTATCTGTTCGACATGGCGGATGAGTTGCAGGCCCGTGCGGGCGGAGAAGCTCTTGTACGCCTCGTGGATATCCAAAGCCCCATGGACATCGCCGCGCTGATCTGGGAAAAGAGCAGTTTTTATGCCGCCTTGATGGAAACGCCCGAGGTTGTGCTCGAACTGGCCGCGAAGGTGGGCGAATTCTTGTGCGCCTTTCTTGATGAATGGTTCGGCCGTTATGGCCAGGCCTTCATCGCCCATTATCCAGACTACTACATGCCATATGGGGTGACCCTTTCGGAAGATGAGATTGGCTCGGTCAATTCCGAGACTTTCGAAACGTTTTTCTTGCCTGAACTGGCGGCGCTGTCGAAACGCTATGGGCAGATCGGCATCCATTGTTGCGCGGGCGCGCGCCACCAATGGGAGAGTTTCCGCGCCCTCCCAAATTTGCGTGTGCTCAACTTCGTCGGCCCGAAGATGGATCCCTGGGAAACCTACGATTTCTTCGGCGGCGAAGTACTGCATATGCACGCCAAGTCCCGTGAAACCGGCCCGGCATGGACATGGCCAGGCCAATATCCACCCGGTTGCCGCGTGGTGATCCCAGCGCCAGCCGCCACGCGGGAGGAAGCCATCGAAATCGCGGATAAACTGGGAGAATTCCGTAATCGTTCTTGAATAGACCACAAAATGCCTAGCACGGCGGAGCAACAACCAAAGAGCCGGATTTAGACCACTAAATACACTAAATACACTAAAATATTACACCAAATACTTTATGACTCTGGTAACGTTGTTATTAATTGATCGTCTGTGTCATCTGCGGATCCAAATATCTTCAGGTTTTAGATAGTTATAAGGTGGGGCAAGCCCCACCCTACATATTTTAGTGTATTTAGTTGTTAAGCCCGTTGTTGATGGTGATATACACGAGGTTTATTCGATAGTGGCAACCAGACATAAAACGATGATCGCTCTAGCGCTGGCGGCGAAAACGACCGGTGAGGCGCGGCGCACGCTTGAAGCCTATGCGGGCAAGGTGGGCCTGGTCGAATTGCGCATCGACGGCATGCGCGAGTGCAATCTCCATGCATTGCTGCACGATAAGCCATGCCCGGTCATCGTGACTAACCGGCCCGTATGGGAGGGCGGCCGCTGCGATGGCGATGAATCCGCGCGGCTGGGCGCACTTATCGAGGCGGCGGCGGAAGGCGCCGAACACATTGATTGCGAACTTGCCGCCATCGAACGTCTCGACCGGCGCGCCTTAGGAAATGCAAAACTCATTTTGTCGCACCACGATTTTACGCGAATGCCCGATTTGGCCCAAGCCCTGTATCGTTGCCGCGTGGCTGGGGCGGACATCGCCAAGGCCGTGGGCATGGCGTCCACGATTCTTGATGCCGCCATGGCGCTGCGCGCGCTGCAAAGCGCGGATACGCCCGCTATTTCGCTGGCCATGGGCGCGCCGGGAATCGTGAGCCGTATTCTCGCCTTCAAATATGGCGCGTACCTAACCTTCGCCAGCTTGGGCGAGCCAGGACGCGAGACCGCGCCGGGGCAAGTGTCTATCGAGGTGTTGCACGGGACGTATCGAGTGGATGAAATAGATGCCGAAACGCGCGTGGGCGGTTATCTTGCGCCCGCACCCGCGCCCTTAGAAGAATTGGCGCATATCAACGTCCAGCTCCGCCGCAAGGGCTGCAATGCTGTAGTGGTTCCGCTCGAATTAGGGAGCGAACACCCGAGAGATGTCATCAGCGCCTTTACGGCGCTGGGATTTACTGGCTTTGCCACAAGCTCCGGCATGCCACCCATGGAAGGCGTGGCGGATTCACTCGAGGCCCTTGCCGAACGGCTGTAACCGCGAAATTATTTGACTGCGGCGGCCATGGCGTTGGCTGCCTGGCTGGCCACATCGCCCACGGCGCTGCTCATGGCCATAGGCAAGGCGTCCATCGAATCCGTGGCCAACGGCTTGGCGGCGCTCAAAGTGCCGCTCCATACTACCTCGTAATCGCCGCCCGTCCGCAACTCGAGCCGCGCTTCACACACGGCGGTCCATGGCGAGGCCGTCTTATCTAGATGAAATTTTCGCAGTTCACCAGTCAATACCAAGCCAGGCTGGAGAATCGCCTCCGCCGCGCCCACGTCGGAAAAACGGCCCGTGGCCGTCAAAGCGTCCGCGAGCGCACGCCCCATGGCGGCCGCAGGCGGCTCCGCCCATTTTGTCGTGCTCGAATTGGCGAGCACTTGGCCGGGTTTGTAAATGGCCACGCTCTCCCGGTAGGCATTCGACACCCGCAGCGCCCGAAGCGCCAAGGAAGGGCCATCGCCCGGCGCTTGCGCCACCACAATGGGCGGCTCGAGCACATACCGGACAATGGGCGTTTCATTGCGCGATAAACAGCCTGCCGCACACAAACACATCATAATGGCCATATAGCGCATGGCGTTTCTCCAGGTGTAGGATGGGGCTTGCCCCATCAGTCGTTTCTCATTCTTCCTCAGATGATTTTCCCCTGCCCCGCAGAAGGGACGATGGATTATCGTGCAGATACTGGGCCAGGCCTTGCACCGCCTCCAGCGTCTCGTTCAACGTCTTCATGGTCTCAACGCTATTGTATTGGACATTATCGCCCTGCGATACAATGGTTTTGGTCGCATCATTCATCGAATTCGCCAATTCCGACAACTGAGCGCCCAGGCGATTGATTTCCGCTTGCAATTCATTCACCGTTTTGTTGAGATCCAGCGGCTCGATCTTGGATTTCACCGCCAGCACCGTGTCATTGGCATTGCCCGCCAATTCCGTGGCTTTTTGCGCGAATGTATTGATCTCCTCCACCGTATCATGCACGCCGCCCGACAAACTGTTTATTTGCTTCGATGCATCATCCGCAAGCGTTTGGATGCGCTGCGCCGTGGCGCGCAATTCCACGATCGTCGAGTCGGTGTTCCGGATCACCTTCGTTAATTCACCCTTTTCCATCCCTTCGAGGCCAATATTTACCCGGTCCACGAAGTCACGAATGCCATCCATGATCTCGGAGGCTTGCGAACTGAACGCGGAAACCAAAGACGGCTGCGCTTCAATCAGAGAACCTTCGGGCAACACTTCCGCGTCACCGGGCGAATCACCGCCCGAGAGCGCAACGGTCATCGTGCCCGCGGCAAGACTGTAAATCTGCAATACAGCTTTCACGCCGGGATAGAGCTTCACCTTGCCTTGGTCCACCAGAATGTTCACATGAACGGTGTGATCAGGAGCAACTATAATGTCTTCCACACTGCCGACGATGACGCCTTCATATTGCACGACGCTGCCTTGGCTTAAGCCAAGCACGTTCTCGCGGAATACGACGGTATACGCCCGTTCATCCTTGCCCCGGAATCCCGCCACATAGATCAGGCCTCCGGCAATCAAGATCGTGCATAGCGTGAGAAACACGCCTACTTTGGTTTTCTGGGCTGGCGTCGCCACTATAGTGCCCTTTCATTCATACTGGCCATTTTTGCATGTATGTTTGCGTGAAACGCGCTTTTTCTATCGCAGAGGCGCGGGGAACGCGGAGTTTCGCAGAGCCGGATTTAATAAATATAAGAAATAAATATTACCCCACTCCACAAAAACAACTGCGCCATCCTTGTTTGTATTGCTGTTTATTCTCTGCGAATCTCTGCGTCCTTTGCGTCTCCGCGTTAAAATATAAACTCAAATATTTCGCTGCATGATGTACTCATCCGCGCGGCGCTCGAAAAATTGGCGGACGCGCTCGTTTTGCGAGGCTAGGGCCTCTTCGAGCGTCCCGAGAAAGATCGTCTTGCCTTTATCGAGCATCAGCACGCGGTCCGCGATTTTCTTAATGGAATCCAGTTCGTGCGTCACGATGATAAAGGTGATGCCAAGCAAGTCGCGCAGGCGCAAGATCAAGTCGTCCAATCCGCTGGCCATAATGGGGTCGAGGCCCGCCGAAGGCTCATCGAAGTATACCAGAGGCGGGTCCACGGCGATGGCCCGTGCGAGGCCCGCGCGTTTCTGCATGCCGCCCGAGAGCTCGTCCGGCAAGTTATGTTCGGCGTCGGCCAATCCCACCAGGCTGAGTTTTAAACGAACAATGTCCTCGATAAGGTCATTGTCCACATGGCCGTATTCGCGCAGCGGCAGCGCCACATTACCGCCCACGGTCATCGAGTTGAACAGCGCGCCCGACTGGAAGGCGATGCCGGTTTTCCGCTTGATGGCCGAAAGCTGGTCTTCATCCATGTGCGCGATGTCTTCACCGTCGCGCAGGATGGACCCCTCCGAGGGCTGCAAGAGACCGGCCATATGCTTGAGGAGCGTGGTCTTGCCGCATCCGCTGCCGCCGATGATGACGAAGATCTCGCCACGGTTCACATCAAACGACACATCCTCGAGGATTTTTCGTTCCCCGTAGAAGGTGTGCAAGCCGCGCACCTGGATAATCATCTCTTTTTTTTCGTTTTCGTTCATGGCATCACGTAATACAGCATCAAGGCGAACACCAGGTCAACGACAATGATCGCGAAGATATCCATGACCACGGAGCGCGTGGTCATGAGGCCCACGCCCCTCGAGCCGCCCTTGACGCGGAGGCCGTTATGGCATCCCACCAGCACGATGATCTGTGCGAAGACGAAGCTCTTGAGCAGGCCTTGGAAAATATCATTCACGCTTGCCCAACTCAAGGTTTGCAAGAACCATACGCTGGGGCGGTGCCCCAATACGAGGAGCCCCCATACCGCGCCCCCCAGCACACCCGCTACGATACCTATGGCCGTTAGGCAGGGCATGACGATGGTCATGGCGAGCAATTTCGGGGCCACAAGGAACTGCGTCACATTCAGCCCCATGCCCTGCATGGCGTCGATCTCTTCCTGCACCTTCATATTCGAGATCTCAGCCGTGATGGCCGCGCCCGAACGGGCCGACACGACGACAGCCGTCATGATGGCCGCCAGCTCCCTCGAGAAGGCGAGGATCATCATGTTGGCCACCAAAATGCTGAGGCCATAGGGTTCGAGCAATGCCGACGCCATCATCGAAATAGTGAGGCCGAGGAGGAAATTCATAATAAAATTGATCTGAACCGCCCGGACGCCCATCTCATACAGCTCATCGATGAACAGGTCGAAGCGGAATCCCCTGCCCTCGAACGGGGCCATTATCGTCCAGTACAAGGCCTCGACGATGAGCGCCCAAAATTCCTTCGCCTCGGAGAAAACGGAAAACGCCGTGCCGCCGATGGACTCAAAATAGCCGGGAACGCGGGGCTTCTTGCCGCGCGGCGAGAGAAGGCCCGGCTCGATAAGCTCGATAAACTCGGCCACTTGGCCTTGCTGGCCTTCCCAGCGCAGCTCGCCCTCTTTCGCGCGCACGAGTTCGGCCAGGCGCATAAGCCATGCGCCGCCTTTCGAATCCATGAGCCGCGTTCCCGATAAGTCGAGGACGACGGATTGGCTTGCTTCAAGCGGTTCGCCATGGAGGGCGTCCAGGACGGCGCGCCCCCCTTCTTGATCCAGCCGCTCCGGGCTTGCGATGCGCCGTTCATTCATGATTCGCCGCCCGCCATGGCCTCGAATTCAAGTTCCGTAAGAATGGGCACCCCCAATTCCCGCGCTTTCGCCAATTTCGACCCGGCGTTATCTCCCGCCACAAGGTAATCCGTCTTTTTGCTCACACTCGAGGCCGCCCGGCCGCCCAGGGCCTTGATGCGTTCCTCGATCTCCTCCCGCGTATACCGCGTGAGCGCGCCCGTCACGACGAGCGTCTTGCCCGCCAGCGTTTGCGCCGCCGGCGCGGCGGCTTGCTCTTCTTCGAGCTTCAAACCGTATTCTTTTAGGCGTGCGATGAGCGCGCGGTTTTCGTCCGTGTGGAAGAAATCATATACGCTTTTCGCCACGATTTCGCCCACATCGCTCACTTCGCGCAATTCTTCCTCAGGTGCGTCCATCAAACGCTCGATGCTTCCATATGCGCGGGCCAGCACTTCGGCGGTGTGCCCGCCCACATGCCGGATGCCCAAGCCATTCAACACGCGCCGCAACGGCTGCGCCTTGCTCGCCTCGATGGCTTCAACGAGATTCCTCGACGATTTTTCCCGGTTGGACGACTTCACATTCTCTTTTTTGAGCTTTTCCGCCAGCGTTTGTTCGTCCAGCCGGTATATATCCGCAATGTTCATAACAAGTTGCTTGTCCACGAGCTGTTCCACCAATGCCGCGCCCAGGCCCTCGATATCCATGGCCGCACGGCTGGCGAAATGTTCGAGGCGGCCCTTGATTTGCGCCGGGCACGCGGGATTCAGGCAGCGGTAATACACGCCGTCCGGGTCTTGCCGCACCTCGCTATGGCACTCGGGGCAAGCCTCGGGAATCGGGAAAGGCCGGGCGTCCGCCGGGCGCTCCTCGGGCACGAATCGCAACACCTGCGGGATGATCTCCCCCGCTTTCTGGATCTCGACCATATCGCCCACACGGATATCGCGTTCCTCGAGGAGGTCGAAATTATGCAGCGAGGCGCGCTTAACCGTCGTGCCCGCGAGCTGCACCGGTTCGAGTTCGGCCACGGGCGTCAGCGTGCCCGTCTTGCCCACCTGCACCGTGATATCCCGCAGGCGCGTGCGCGCCACTTCAGCGGGGAATTTATAGGCGATGGCCCAGCGGGGCGATTTCGACGTTTCCCCGAGGCGGCGGCGGTGTTCCGCCGCGTCCACCTTCACCACCATGCCATCCGTCTCGTAATCGAGTTCATGGCGCTTCGTGCGCCACTCCTCGCAAAACGCCAGCACCTCCTCGATGGAGGCGCAACGTTTCCGGTGTGCGCTCACGGGGAAACCGTACGCTTCGAGCCGTTCGAGGGTGTCCCAGTGGGTGGTGAGGTTCGCGCCCTCAATAGGCGCAATGTCATAGACCAATATGGACAAGCGGCGCTTGCGCACCTCTTTCGGATCAAGCTGCTTGAGGGTTCCCGCCGTGGCGTTGCGCGGATTGGCGAACAGGGCGATGCCTTCCTCCTCGCGCAAGCGATTCAGGCGCGCGAACTCGCCATGGCGCATGAACACTTCGCCGCGCACCTCGAGCAGCACGGGCGGCCCGCTTTTCAACGCGAGCGGCACCGCGCCGATGGTCCGCACGTTCTCCGTCACATTGTCGCCCCGGTAGCCATCGCCTCGAGTGGCGGCCCGCATATACCGGCCTTCTTCATACCGCAGCGAAATCGACACGCCGTCAATTTTAAGTTCCACCACATACGTGGGCGGTTCGCCCTCGAGGCCTTTGCGGACCCGCTCGTCAAACGCGCGTAATTCGCCCGCGTTGTAGGTATTGTCCATCGAGAACATCCGCACGGGATGCTCGACCGTCGCGAAACCTTCCAGCGGTTCGCCGCCCACCCGCTGTGTAGGCGAACCGGATATTATATCCAGTCCGGGGTGTTCCGCCTCGAAGGCCGCCAGTTCACTCAGCAGCGCGTCGAACTCGATATCCGCGATCTCGGGCGCGGCGTCCACATAATATAAACGGCTATGCCGCTCCACCTCCGCCCGAAGGGCGCGGTAGCGGTTTTGGACATCCTCCGATATGGGGGCATTTTCAGCATGCATGAAGGCATTATAAAACATTGGGCCTGCTACAATCGAAGCGAGGCTGATGACACCTGGCCAGTGAGGGCGCAGGCCATCACGGGAGTAGCATATATCATCTCCAGTAGCATGGCTGTTCCGCCCATGCGCATGGCAGGAACGCCCATACCACGATCACGCATTTGGCCAAGGCCATTCAACCGATATGCGGCCAGTAGCGATTAATAGGGCCTATCCCTCCGTTAGCGTGGCGGGATAAGCCCTATTATCGAGAGTGCCTAGCCCATTTTCCGCAGTTGAGGCAAAGGAGGTTGGCGTTTTCTAGGAAAATTGGAGATTTCGGCGGGTTTTCGCCACTACATTTGGGATCGACTTTGGTTTATTGGGCAGGGGAAGGTCGAGTTTCTGGAGTAGGATCGCGAGGCGCTGCTCGGGCTTGCTGACGGTGCGCAGGCGCAACTCTGTGCCTTGGCCGGTAGGCAAGACCACGTCCAAGGAACGGACTTCGGCCATCTCTTCGAGGAGTTTTCGGGGCGCGGCGCCGAGACCGGCGCCGTCCATCCATTGCTGGAGGGTCCGCCACATCACGAGGGCAAGGAAGCACACGAGGATGTGTGCTTGGGTCCGGCGTTCTCTGTGATGGAAGATAGGCCTGAGGCCGAGGTCGTGCTTGCTGATGCGAAAGCTGTCCTCGATCTGCGTGAGGCCGATGTAGGCTTTCCAGAGTTGCTTTGGGTCGTGGTTCTGGAGGTTGGTGCGCAGCAGGTAGCAGCCGTCGGTAAGTTCGGCCCATTCGCGATGGGCGGGGTCTTGGGTGATGGCGATGGCGAGGCGCTTGCCGCTTTTGTGTTTGGGGTCGTCTTGTTCGCGGATGGCCACTTGGAAGAAGCGGGCGGCGCGGGAGTACTTCTGGAAGCACCGGCCCACGCGGCGTTCAGCGGCGCCGCGGTCGCGCAGGGCGCGTGTGCCGGCGTCGATGCGCGCTTTGAGCCGGTTGAGTTCAGCCTCGAGCTTCACGCGCTGTTTCTCGCGTATGGCCCGTTCTTTTTCGATGCGGCCGCGCGAGCGACAGAGCACGAAGGTCTCGTCTTCGTCCTCGGGCGAGGGGCGGAGTTTCACCTCCACCTCGGGCTCCACTTGCTCCCAACCCTGTTCCAAGAGGTCACGCTCGAACTGTTTGAGCATGCTTTTGGGCGTGCCCACGAGATAGCTCGCCTTGGCCTCGCGCAGCATGTCGAGGTTGTCCTCGCTCACCATGCCGCGGTCCATGACCCACGTGCGGCGCTCGTGACCGTACTTCGTGCGCATGGCCTCCACCATCTCCTCCACCGTGGTCACGTCCCTGCGGTTGCCGTCGAAGACCTCGTAGGCCAGGGGAAGTCCCTCCGGCGTGGCCACCAACGCAATGCAGACCTGCACGCAATCGGGCCGCTTGTCCCGGGAGTAGCCTCGTTTCGCTTGGGGGTTGCCCTCCGCCTGCCCCTCGAAGTACGTCGACGTGATGTCGTAGAGCAGGATGTCGAAGGTGGCGCCAAACAGCTCACCATAGACCTTCTGGAAGTGACCGAAGAGCGCGTCCTTGTGGGGCAGCAGCGCGTCGAGAGCCCGGTACAGACGGTCCTCATTCACCTTCTCCGGCGCCACGCCGAGGATATCCTCCAAGGCCGTCTTGCCATACCACGACTCGGCGATGTGCAACTCCGACGACGGCGCGCAGAACCGCGCCAACGTGAGGATACAAGCCATTACGCCCCACGGGATCTCCTCGCGGCCCGGCGCCATGGCTTCGTCGAAAAACGCATCCAGCTTAAGCCGCCGCCACAACGCCAGCCCCAAGTAGACCTCGCCGAAACGGCGCAACCGTTCCACCCGCACCCGAGACGTGTCCACCGTCGCCCACGCCGGCGGTTCCGGCTCCACTTCGAGCAAGTCCCGCTGATGCACCCGGCCATCGAGGATCTCCCCGATGTGCTCCCAGCCCACCCGCGCTTCCTCATCCAGGCCCGGCAGCTTCCCGATGGTGGCCACCGTCCGCTGGCGCGGCCCATTCGCCGTGCGCACCGACTCCACGAGCGACCAATACTCGTAGGTCACGCCATCGAAGGTCTTCCGATTCGGCTTGAGAAACACGATGCCAGAGCCTCCCAACTGGCACTCATGATCTCACGCGCTGGCCCGCGTAACAAGGGGGTTTTCGCCACTACACGGAAATCCTACCAGCACGCAAGACCAACAAAGGACTTACAGCCGAAAAGACGCTCAAAACCAGAAAAAAGACGGCCTTACTGCGGAAAATGGGCTAGATTTCACTATGGGCGTTTTGCGTCATGGCCCACCGGGGCCGCCGCCAGGACCACCGCCAGGGCCGCCGCCGCCCATCCCAGGACCACCCATCCCAGGCCCGCCGCCGCCCATCATAATGGGGTCGGATTGAAGCTGCTGGATGGCATCCGCAAACGATTGTTGCGCCGCTTCATCTGTAATGCCGTATTGCTCCGCGACGCTGCGTAGCCGGGAGCTTTGTTCTTCCGCGCGCGTCTGCATCATTGAGTCCATGGTGTCGCGCATGTTTTGCCGCAATTGTTCCCGCTGTTCTTCCGTTTGCGCATCACGCATCTCCGTCCGCAATTCTTCCATATACGCCATGTATTGCTGCATATTTGCAAGGCGCTGCTGCGATTCTTTGTTGGTGGCGCTCGAAATGGCATTGGTAAAATAATCATTCATGCGGTTCCGAAAGTCGGCCATGCGCATCTGTCTTCGTTGATTGCGTTCTTCGCGGTTTGGATCTTGGTTTTCCGCATCAGGCGGGGCTTGTTCTTCCGGCACGGCGGGAGGCTCCATACTCGCATCTTCCGGCATGGGGGTGTTTTGCGCCTGTTTGGAAATGCCCGCGATCTGTTCCGTCAAGGCGGTGTTTTGCTGTTGCAAATAATCCGCGCGTTCCTGTTGTTCTTGGGCTTGCTTCAGTGCGTCTTGGAGGGTGTTCTGTGCGGTTTGTAATTCGGCTCTCAGACTGCTTTGGCTCTGTTGGTTCAGCAAAGACATTACCGCCGCTGTGCCTGCCGCGCCTGCGGCGAGCGACACGATGATCACCAAGGCCATTCTCATGCGTTCACCTCTTTGTCCGTTGGCTTTTGTTTGTGGGTTTTTCGGACCGGTTTTCCTGATTTATTCCTGGCAACAGGTAAAACCCCATTTATATTGGGAAGTTCCTTCCTTTTTTATTCTTCTCCATAACGCCATGCGTTATGCTTCCACCCGGCCTCGCTTGAAAGCCTTTGCCTCCACCATCCCGGCGGAGGATTCAAGCCAGGCGGCCAATGTTTTATAGAGCATGTAGAGCCCCAAAACAGAAATCGGTGCGAGCGCCAGCGTCACACTCCACATCGGCGTAAACACCAGCCGTTCCGCCAGCCGGGGCCAGCTTACCACGGCGTCAAACAACGCAATGTATATAAACGCCGCCGTAAAATACCGCCACCGCCCCGTGGCGGCGGACATCAACGCCAACACGCGGGCGCTCGCTTGGGCCAGCATGACCAGCATGCTTTGAACGGGCACGAGCAGCCAGGCCATCGAGACAGTGGTCATCTCATTGGCGGTGGAGACCACCACATAGTCATATGTTCCCAGCCCCAACAGCTCAGGCGCCCGGTTCAACCCGAACCAAACCGCCATGCCTACCAGCATGGCGCGCACGCCAAATAACAAAGGCTCCACGGCAGCGCCGCCCAGGGCGACTCCCAGGCCGCGATTCCGTTCCCGCGCCAGCCAAGGCCACATCAGGGCCGCCGCCGCCACAGCGCCTATCTCGAATATGGCGGTCGTAAGGCCTGTGTATGCGCTGCCCAGCAATAGGAACAGCGGGCGGCTCAGCTTCGCATCCAGCACAAACAGAATAAGCGGCGTCACCTTGAATGCAAATATAAGCTTGAGCATCATCCCAAGCAGCCACACCCCTGCGCCTGCAGAAAACCAAGACACCCGTACGCCGAAGTAAAGCAGGCCCGCAACCAGCAAACATGCACCCGCCAGCGCCATTAAAGCGCCCCGCGTGAACAGCGTGGTTCCCACTCCCCGCGCAGGTTCCTGCGCCAGCATAATTCGGTATTCGCCTAAGGCGTTCTCCACCTTAGTGCGAATTTGAAACGTTCCTGTTACATCAAATGGACCCAATATGCGATCAAATTGGCCCTGGCCCGCTCCGATTTTAACTTGAATCAGCACGTTCTCTTCCGGATCCAGGATTTCGAGCAGCCCGCGGCCCCGTTTCAGATCCGCGACGAAGGATAAGCCCATGCGCGTGGCGGGATTGCCCACCTCGAAGGGAATGGATGCCACTTTGGATTGAGGAGCCGGGCCAAGCTCCACTTTTTCGCGCCAAAACGTATCCGCCCATGCGCATTGGGCCAAAAGAACCGCCAAGGAGGCTCCGAGCACTATTTTTGAAAGCAGCGCCATCAGACTGATTTTCTCCCTGAAAGCGGTATTCCCGCATCCTGCAACGCCCGTTCAATTTCCGCAACCGCCTCGGTATGGTCCAATCCATCGAGCGATACGGTTATATCCGCATAGCGCCGGTATAGAGGAGTGCGCATCGAATACAAATCCAAAAAAGTCTGGCCCGGCGCCATCACAACGCCCCGCCCCCCTAAATCCTCGACCCGACGCGCCAATTCATCGAAAGACATATCGAGAAATACAACGATGCCGCCAGCACGCAAATGCTCCATGGCTTTCTCGCTATACACCGCGCTGCCGCCCGTGGCGATGATGCAGGCAGTGCAATCAATGGAGAGCAGATAGTGTTCCTCGATGGCGCAAAAACCTTCCCTGCCTTCCGCCGCGATGATCTCGTGAAGCAGGCGGCCTTCTTCCGCCTGCAAGTAGACATCCGTATCCAAAAAATCCCGCGTCAACGCTTTGGCCACGAGTACTCCAACCGTGCTCTTGCCCACGCCGGGCATACCAATTAACACGATATTCGTGTCCACCGTAAAAGAACGCATAAAAAACTCCTTCTATAAGTGAAAGCTGGAAATAGGCTTGGCAATGAGACTATAAGCAAGAAACGGCTTGCCGTACAAGCGCGCGCGTCCATTGAATCCTTGCGGAAGCCTATGTTATAAGTCCTTCTTGTGTTCGCCGGGGCATTTTCGTGCCGAGGCGGAAAAGGTTGTGTGTCCAGAATAATTCTAGGTGCATCGGCGCTATGGCGAATCCGTTGATATTGGCCACAAATGATGATGGCATCCGCGCGCCGGGCCTCGAGGCGCTGGCGGAGGCGCTGTATTCCATCGGCGATGTATGGGTGTATGCGCCCGACCGGCAGCAAAGCGCCGTGGGCCATGGCGTCAGCCTCGAGCGGCCGCTACGCGTCACGGAAGTGCGTAAGCAATGGTTTTCCGTTGATGGCACCCCCACCGATTGCGTCATGCTCGCCGTGCGCGATTTACTGCCTCGCAAGCCCGATATCGTGGTATCCGGCATTAACGCGGGCGCGAATCTGGGCGATGATGTGACCTACTCCGGCACCGTGGCGGGCGCGTTCGAGGGCATGCTCCTGGGCGTCAATGCCATCGCCGTTTCCGATATAAGCTATTCCCCCGCGCATTATGAAACCGCCGCCGCGCTGGCGGTGCGCTTGGCGCGGGAAGTATTGGAGCATGGCCTTCCGCCAGGCACCATGTTGAACATGAACGTGCCGGATATTCCAGTTGAAGAGTTAAAGGGCGCCGCGATCACCCGCATGGGCAGGCGGCGGTATGAAGATGAAATCGTGCGCCGCGAGGATCCTCGGGGGCGCAGTTACTACTGGATCGGCGGCTCGATGCCTTCCCATCACATCGAAGAGGGCACCGATTTCGAAGCCATCGGAAACCAAATGGCCAGCATCACGCCGCTCCACCGCGATTTGACCAACCATGACGCCATCAACACTATCCGAAAATGGGGATTCACCGGGTGAAAGAACAATTAGTAGCATTCATAATGGCCCATTTTACACTTCCTGCCGCGACGGTCATTCTCGCCACCTTGCCGATTCTCGAATTGCGCGGCGCATTACCCGTCGCCCTGCTCTGGCCGCCCACGCTGCCGCTATGGCTGGCCTATCCGCTGGCGGTGTTTGGAAATATGATTCCCATTCCGTTCATTATTTTCCTGCTCGATCCCATCACCCGGTTCTTGCGCCGGTGGAAAATGGGAGATCGCTTCGTCGAATGGCTATTCGCCCGAACCCGCCGCAAAGGAGCGCAAATCGAGAAATACGAAATGTGGGGCCTTCTCATTTTCGTGGCTATCCCGCTTCCGATGACGGGGGCTTGGACAGGGGCCATGGCGGGCTATATTTTTGGGCTAAAATGGTACAAAAACCTCTGGGCATGTTTTCTAGGCGTCTGCATCGCAGGCGTGATCATGTCCGTGCTCTCGATTGCCGCCCGGGAGACCTTTATCCAACTCTTCGGCAGCGCGCCGCCTCCTGCCGCCCCATAATACCGCCATTGCCTGCCTTCACCGCTGTTTGCGGCATGATGAAGGAATGGGTATGATGCCGGGTATGTGCCTAGATGGCATATATCGAGGCGAACGCTGGTAAAAAGCCTGTACACTCATTTTGTAAATCCTTAAAAACCGCTTGCAACAGCAGGTGCATGTCGTCAAAAAGGAGCAACGGATTATGTGCGGTATCGTAGGCTACATTGGAGATAAAAACGCCGTTGACATCATCATGGCTGGCTTGCACCGCCTCGAATACCGGGGATATGACAGCGCGGGGGTGGCGGTCATCCGAGATGGCGGCCTGGAGAGCGTCAAGAGCCTGGGCAAACTACAAGCCCTAGATCAACGAATCGCAGAAAGCGCCATCCAAGGCCCCTTAGGCATTGGCCATACCCGCTGGGCCACCCATGGCGCGCCCAGTGAAGTGAATTCGCATCCGCATTATGACATGCCCATGGAGATCGCCGTGGTCCACAACGGCATCATCGAGAATTTCCAGGAATTGCGCCATATGCTCGAATCCGAGGGCGTAACGTTCCGCAGCCAAACCGATACGGAAACGCTCGCCCATTTGGTGCGCAAGTATTATCAAGGCAATCTCTTTCAAGCGGTCCAGCGCGCCTTGAAAGACGTGGCGGGCGCATACGCCATCGGCGTCATATGCAAGGACAATCCCGATGTGCTTGTGGCGGCGCGCCATGGCAGCCCCCTCATCGTGGGCTTAGGCGATGGGGAAGCATTTATCGCCTCCGATGTGCCCGCCATCATGAAATACACCCGAAAAGTAATTTACCTCGATAATAACCAGGTGTGTGAAATCCGGCGCGTCGGGTATAAAATCGAAAGCGTGGAGGGGATATCCGTAACGCCTAAAATCGAGCAGATCAATTGGGATGACTCCGCGGCCGAGAAAGATGGCTATCCGCACTTCATGTTGAAGGAGATCCACCAGCAGCCGGAAGTGATTCGCAACACCTTGCGGGGACGCGTCGAGGAAGGTTCCGATGCGGTGCGCCTTTCGGATATGAACATTTCGCCGGAAGAGTTGCGGGCGTGCCAAAAGATCACTATCGTCGCTTGCGGCACGGCATGGCATGCGGGAATGGTGGGAAAATTCTTGATTGAGAAATTCGCCAAAGTGCCCGTTGATCTCGATCTGTCGTCCGAATACCGCTATCGGGATCCCATCGTGCCGCCGCACACCATCATGATTCCCGTATCGCAATCTGGTGAAACCGCCGACACCCTCGAAGCCATCCGCGTCGCGAAGAGCCGGGGCGCGAAAGTGGCCAGCATCGTCAACACGGTCGGCTCGAGCGTCGCGAGGGAATCGCATGGCGTGGTGTATCAACAAGCCGGGCCCGAGATTGGCGTGGCATCGACAAAAGCCTACACTTCGCAAGTCACCTGCTTCGCCCTGTTCACCATCTGGCTCGCGGAAGTGCGCGGCGTCATGGACAAGGCGCACGCGCGGGAGATGATCGCCCATTTGCGCGCCATTCCGGAAAAAGTCCAGTGGGTGCTCGATCACAAAGATACAATTATCCGGCTCGCCAAAGAACCGAAATATATGAACGCCAAAGACGCCTTTTATATCGGGCGCAGCTACAATTTCCCGAACGCCCTCGAGGGAGCGCTCAAGCTAAAAGAGATCAGCTATATCCATGCCGAAGGCTACGCGGCGGGCGAGATGAAACATGGCCCCATCGCCCTGGTGACCAATGAATTGCCAGCGATATGCCTGTGCCTCCAAGGTGGAACCTACGAGAAAATGGTGTCCAATGTGCAAGAGATCCTCGCGCGGCAAGGAATCGTTCTGGCCATCGCCACGGAAGGCGACGAGGGGATCAAGCAATATTGTGCGGATGTCATTTACGTGCCGGAATGCTTCGAGCCATTCAGCCCAATCGTCTCGGCCATTCCGCTCCAGCTCTTTGCGTATTATGTCGCCATAAACCGGGGCTGCGATGTGGACCAGCCCCGCAATCTCGCCAAGAGCGTCACGGTGGAATAAACATGGAATCCCTCGTATGGGCGTCCCACCCATACACATGGCCGGGACGGCCATGCTACGGAAAGCGGTTCTCTTTCCAGATAGGTGAGGCCATGCTGGAGCAGAAGAAAAAATTTGTTATATCCGGCTTGTGCCAAGATATGGCTTGACTATGCGCCAAGGCTCTGACATCGTGTACGTGGCTGGGCCATGGGTTCAGGGAAACCAGCACGTGGAGGATAAAGCATGCCGAGATATACGCTAAACGAGTTTATCGCCAAGACGGGCCAAAAAGATCAAGGGCAGGGGCTTTTCGAGATGGAGAATGAGCGCCTTCTCGAAATCAACCTTGATGGCCGTGTTTGGACAAAGATGGGCTCCATGGTGGCCTATCGGGGAGACGTCAAGTTCACCCGCGAAGGCGTTCTCGATCATGGCGTGGGCACACTGCTGAAACGCGCCGTGAGTGGCGAGGGCACGCGCCTCACGAAAGCGGAAGGCGTTGGGCGGGTCTATCTGGCCGATGAAGGCAAGAAGATTTCGATTTTGAATCTCGCGAATGAAACGCTCTATGTAAATGGCAATGACATTCTTGCGTTCGAGGAAACCATCGAGTGGGATATCAAGATGATGCGCAAAATCGCGGGCATGATGGCGGGCGGCCTGTTTAATGTGAAATTGTCCGGCACAGGCATGGCGGCTATCTCGACGCATTATGATCCCCTTACCTTGCTGGTGACGCCCCAATCGCCGGTATGTACGGACCCCAACGCCACGGTGGCTTGGTCGGGAACCTTGAATCCCGAGTTCAAGACGGATATCTCATTCAAGACGTTTCTAGGGCGCGGCAGCGGCGAATCGATTCAGATGCTCTTTCGAGGCAGCGGATTCGTGGTGATCCAGCCCAAAGAGGAAGTGTATTTTCAGCAGGCCGGACAATAACCGGCTCGAGGAGTTCATCACATGGCCGAATTAACTGGAGCGCAAGTGCGGCATCTGCGCAGCCTGGCGCATCATCTCGAGCCCGTCGTGCAGGTGGGCAAGCTGGGCGTCACGGATACGCTCATCCACGCCGTGAATGAGGTGCTCGAAGCCCATGAATTGATCAAGCTGAAGTTCGTGGATAAAAAAGAAGAGAAAGAATCGATTCTTGCCGAGATCACCGCACGGACCAACAGCCAGCAAGTCAGCTTGCTAGGCCATGTGGCCATCCTCTACCGGTGGCAGCCGAATGAGGAAAAGCGGCGGATCGAACTCCCTCGCGGTTAATCGGAAACAACAAGGCGGCGGCATGCCGCTCCTAAAGAGCCGCCTTGTTGCTTAGTTAAGGTATTGACGATGAATGCACGCCCTTTCGCTTGGAACTTCTGCCCTACTTGCGGGAAACCGCTGGCGCTTCGCCATGATGGCGAGAGCGAACGGCCGCATTGCGCCGGCTGCCAGCGGTTCTTTTACTCGAACCCCGTTCCGGCATGTTGCTGTTTCGTTACGCGCGGCAGCGAACTTCTGCTGGTCCAGCGCGCCATTGAACCGTGCTACGGCCAATGGTCGCTGCCGGGCGGTTTCGTGGAAATGGGCGAGACCACCGAAGAGGCTGCCATACGGGAATTACTCGAGGAAACCGGTTTGCGCGCCCATGGCGTGCGCCTCCTGGGCGTAAGCACCCAGCCCAGCCCATTGTCTGGCTCCGTGGTCGTACTGGGGTATCTCATCGAGGAATGGGGAGGCGAGGCCGCCGCGATGTCGGACGCATTGGACTTGGGTTTCTTCACCAAGGAAGCGCGGCCGCCGCTGGCTTTCAAGGCGCACCGCGAACTCACCGCGTTGTACGACGCCCTTCACACCTGTTGAATCCATAAAAAGCGCCGGGGCCGCTTCCCTGTTGAGCGTGGAAGCGGCCCCGGCTATTGGAGCAAAGCCCAAGTGGCTATGCGCGAAGGCGGCGCGCGGCAGCGCTAATTGTCGCGCTAATGAGCGCCGCAAGACCCAACAGGGACGCGGCAGGCAATTCCGAACCGCTGCCCGGGAATGACGCCGGATCCGTCGGATCCGTTCCCGCATCCACTTCATCGCCGTCGTTATAGGTATCGCCGTCGGTGTCCGCTACGGCCGGGTCCGTGCCGGTATCCGTCGGGCTGACATACACGCCGGTATCGGTCTCGACGGTGTCCGCCAAGCCGTCGCCATCGGTATCCACGGCTCCGCCCGCATCTTTGTCGTAGCCGATATTGGAGCCGCTAGGAACCACGCACGGCGATGTATCGGCGATGCGCCAGAAATCGTCCGCGGTGATGTCCACCAATTGGGGATCTTCGGTGAGCGTGCCGGTTTCACCCGCAGGCTTGAGCACCGTTCCCGCGAATGCCGGCCACTCGCAGTTGTCCGTATAACCCGTCACCACATCCGCGTCATCTTGTTGCAGATGGTCGATGTTGTTGAAAATACAGCGCGTGAACGTATAAGCATTGCCCGTGGTGATTTGGTTCGTGCCAGGGGACCAAATGGAATTGGCGTCCGCGGCAATAAACGTGCAATCGACGAAATCGACGCTGCCATCGCCGCCGGTAAGGCTGCCGTAGGGATCAAACACACGATCCGCTACCGAAGAATCGCCCAGGAGACGGAATGCGCAATGATAATATTCCGGGCCATTGAGCATGGTATGTGTCTGGCCACCACCGGACCCAAAGGTTTGGTGAATAATGTTAAACTCACAGTCCCGGAAACCAGGAACCGAACCATCGCCGCCGTTGGCAAAAGCGCCGCTGCCCCAAGGATCGCCATATCCTGTCGCGGTGTCGGTAAAATGTAGTCCCTCAAAAAAGTAATAGATTTGGCCCGCTTTGTGGTTGGCGGTTAACACAAAATTACGTCCAGCACCCCATTGGCTGGTTGAAACCGTGGAATAGTCGATGACCGGCGCTTGTCCATCGGCAGCGATCATCGCAATACCACCGTGGCCGTCGGAGCCAAATCCGTTCGTCGCATCAAAAAACATGCCCCACCAGTCAAAGAAGAGGTTTTCAATACCGGCATCGGGAGTATACGTTGTCACATCATCACGCACATTATAAGTGCTGCTGTCCTCAAAATAGATGATGCTCATGTTGGGATAGACCGTGCTCGTGGCCGGGTCGGTGTAGTCTTGGACCGTATGCCGGAGCGCCTCGCCCCCATTCCAGGTCCACGCACTTTTCAGACGGCCGATATTGTTCACGCGAAATTCATAATAGTCGGCGTTATCGACGCCATCCGTCCAGACTCCTCCCGACTCATTCAACCGTTCGATTTCCGCATAGCTCTTAGCGACGTGGATAATCACCGCCTGGCTGGATGTTGCATACAGGCAGCATATCGCCAGCAGCATCAGAAAAATACCAAGTCTCCTACTCATTGCTCATCCTCCGTTTTTGTTGCATTCTCGCCCTATTCTTCACTCATACCCCGCCGTTTGGCCGTATGAGGAATGGCCGGTATTCCATGCCGCTCTGGATGCGCCTCTCTCCGAATAGGTAAACGCATACCTAAAGAGATACGCAATATTTGCACTTTTAAAACACTGACCAACGCCAGCATAGACCCAAACCAGCGTTTTGTCAAGGGAAAGGTTCGATTAAGCCGGTAATAGGTGATTCCGGGTGTATTGCTTTCCAAGGGATTATGCTGTAAATCCGTTATTTTTAAGCACTTCCCGGAAATAGTATTACTGTCCTTAAAAAAGTAAGCGCTTGCTTAGGCCTACAAAAAAGCGCGGAATCACTTCCAACGTGTTCCGCGCGTTTTTCCTGATTAGACGCCTATGCGCCAAGCGCTATTGGTTACATCAATTCTTTCTCGGTCTCGCCGATGGCTTCGTCGATCATATCGAGCGCTTTCAGGAGCGTAGCATCGTCCATGACAATGGGCGGGCTCATGCGGAGGATATGGCCTGCGGGGATCCAGGCGAGGCCTTTCGCGAAGGCCTTTTGGTAAACGCGCTTGCCGGCCTCGTCGAAAGGCTCCTTCGTGGCTTTGTCTTTCACGAGCTCGATGCCCATCAGGCAGCCCTTGGCGCGCACATCGCCCACGATGGGGTGCTCGTCTTTCATCTTCTCCATGCGCTTGAGGGCGATTTCACCCAGGTGCGCCGAATGCTCGAGCAGATTCTCCTCCTCGATGACCTCGATGGACGCCAGCGCCGCCGCGCAGGCCATTGGATTGCCGCCGTAACTGCTCGACGCCGAGATAGACTCGAAGCTCTCTTTATACGGCTCGCGCACGGCCACGCAGGTGACCGGGAAGCCGTTGCCGAAGCCTTTGCCGATCGTGACGACATCGGGCAGGACGCCCCAGTTTTCCATGCAGAGCCATTTGCCTGTGCGGCCCCAGCTCGTGAGCACCTCGTCGGCCATGAGCAGCAGGCCGCGGGCGTCGCAGAAAGCGCGCAGCTTCGGGAAAAAATCGTCGGGAGGCATGACCGAGCCGCCCCATCCTTGGATGGGTTCGAGTACGAATCCCGCCACGTCATGCACGGTCGCTTTGTCGAGATATTCCGCGTAAAACTTCAGATACTGATCGGTGTCAATGGTTCCGTCGGCTTTGGTCCACAGGGGGTGGTAGGCATCTGGACGCGGCACCATGTGCATGCCGGGCGCACGCACGGCTCCATATACGGCCCCACGGATCTGCCCCATGGATACCGCGCCATAAGTCTTGCCATGGTAATCATTGAAGCACGAAAGCATCTCGTTGTGCTTCGTGGCGGCGCGCAGGACGCGCTGGCCCGCTTCGACCGCCGTCGTGCCCGAGTCGTAGAACTGGAATCCATTCAAATCGCCCGGCAAAATCTCGGCCAATTTCTCGACGAGCGCCGTCTTGATGGGTGTCGTGAAGTCATGGGCGTTCATGAGCGTATGGGCGTATTTCGCCACGGCCTCGCTGATTTTCGGATGGCAATGGCCCAACGTGGTGACGTAGATGCCCGACGAAAAGTCGATATACTCGTTGCCGTCCACGTCGCGCAGGACGCAGCCCTCACCCGACTCGAAGGCCACCGGGAAAAGCTTCACCTGGCTGCTGAGACCTTTGAAGTACTTCGTGCAGCGGCCATGGAGGTCCTTGGATTTTGGCCCTGGCGGGGGCGCCACCATGTTCGGGTAGCGGGTGAGATCCACTTTGCCCCATTCCAACGTCGAAAACGGTGTCGTAGCCATGTTTTGCTCCTTTAGTTGCTTGCAGCGCCTAGTCATGCGGCATTTCGTGTGCGTTACCGGATACCTGCCACGATGCCCTCCCGGACCTAGTTCCGGAGGGCCTCGGAATATTGAAACCGTACGAAAGCCGCCAATTTTGAATCTGCGTATATTCTACCTATACGAACATAAAAAAACAAAAAGGAACGCGGTTGCATACACAATAGGCATGTATGTGTTTAATTGGTACACTTTGATTGCATAAAAACCGATGGCCAGCGGGGGCGCTGGCCCCACATTATAAAGAACTAGAATCTGCTTTCGTGAAGAGCGCGAAGATTTTGGAGCCACATATCCCGGCTCTTTGCATGCGTTTTGTTTGAATCTTACTCATCACATGGGCGAGACGCCCATGCTACGGGAGTTAAAAACACGGAGAAATATTTATTGGCGTTCATTCGCGTCCATTCGTGGTGTAGTGAAGGATATTGGTTGCGGTTACGCTATTCCGTTTGGTTCGTGGCCAACCGCATTGGCGGCGCAACTCGGCATGGAGGTTCGCAGGCCAAGCTCTTCGAGGAAAGCCGCCGTGCGCCCGCCCTCGAGGTCGAGGGAATATTCTTTCGCTGTTTTATAACCGTTGTGGACCAGATAAGCCCGTTTTGGGGGGTTATCGATCAATTCGAGAATCTCGGTCACGATATCCATCTTGTCATTTGGATCGATGAGGAGGCAGTTGTAGTCGTGCTTGGCGTATTGCGTGATGCCGCCTTCGCGCGTAAGAACGGCAGCCGCGCCACACGCCATGGCCTCGAGGCCAGGACGGCCAAATCCCTGGAATGTCGAGCAATCCAACAGAATAGTGGATGTATTCAGCACATGGGCCACATCTTCAAGCTTCGTGAGCTTGCCGTAGGATTTCACCGGGAACGGCAAATCGGCGCGCGTATAGCCTTCGCCATATAATGCGAGCTGGATATCCGGGCGGCGCTTATGCAGCTCCGCATACACGGCTTTCAGCATATCGAAGTTGCGGCGCAGCGAGGAAGGCCGCGCCAGGGAGATGATTTGCAGCACGCGCTTGCGCTCGGTGTGGTGGAAATAATCCAGATTCAAGCCGAGCGGAATCCGGCGCACCTGGCCGCCATATTGTTCGATTAGCTCCTGGAGCCAGCGCGTTTTCACGATCTGGTGGCGGACAAGCGAATACGTCCGCTCCGCCTGGGCGGCGAGATTGGGATGCTCGGGGAGGTAGAAATCCGGCTCGAAATCTTGCACGTAATAAGCCAATTCCAATTCGGGCTTGATTTCTTTAAGCACCTGCGCGGCGTACACGGTCTCCCATTTCGTCGCCACGACCAAGTCGCAATCGGGGAATTCCGCCACCATGGTAGCCATGTCGGGGAAGCTATACGGGCGGAAATACGTGGGAAACAGCTTGAATACGCTTTCGTCCACTTTCCCGTACGTGGCCACATTAGCGTCGTAGCCGCGCATGACAAGCTGGTTCACGACTTGCAAGGCCGAAATAATGCCCCCATACAACACGACGGCGGGCAGGATATAGATCACTTTACGGCGTTCCGACGGAGCTTCCGTTTCAGGCGTATGCTTCTTGATATCCGCCATGATCTGTTCCAGGCTGGCGTCGAGGTCCATCAACGTATCCAGCCTGCGCTGGACCTGGGCCACCGACAGGCCCCGGCCCGTCGAGGAAAGCAGGCCTTTGCGTTCCCATAACGCCGGTTTTTCGAGGCGGCGCTGCAAATAGGCGATCGGATTGCGTTTTTTCCAATCGTTTTTGAGCGGCTCGTACTGCGCGCCCCACCGCTTCATGAAAACGGCCTCATTCTTCGACATGTTCTCGTTGCGCCCATCATCGGCAAAAGTGCCCCATCCGTGGTGGAAAATATAGAGACTGTCATCCACTACCACGCGGTAGCCTGCCTGCAAGGCGCGCATGCAAAGATCCGTTTCCTCCCAATATCCCGCTCCATACGCCTCGTCGAACACGCCTATCTTGTCCAAGGCGTCGCGCCGCATGGCGAAAAAAAAGCCGGAGGCATTGTAGATATCCGGGATTTCTCCATAGGACAGATTCGCCACTTCCTCGGTAAGTTCAATGACGTTATATCCTTCCGGGAAGGAGATTCGAGTCCAATTCGCCCAATTCGAGACCGGATTGAGGATAGCGATAGACGGATCGGACTCGAAGGCGTCCCGCACTTTCTCCAAATAGCCTGGGGTCGCCATGGCGTCTGAGTTGAGGGCGACCACATAGGGGTTCGAGCCCGCCGCGATGCCCGCATTGCAAGACTTCAGATAGCCCATGTTTTCTTCATTCGTGACGATCGTGTACAAGCTTGGATCATACTGGGCAAGCTGTTCCGCCATGGCTTGGGCGGTGTACGATTTGCTGGCGTCATCCACGATATACAAGTGAAATGGCAGCGCGGAGTAGCGGAATACGCTCTCGATGCAAGCGCGAACATGGTGCATGGCATTAAACACTGGCACTACAATATCAAACATCCGCCATTATCCCCATATGGTGTGAGCGGTGGAAATACCACAACGCCGCAACCGGACGAGCTGGTTTCCATTCGTATCCGCTGGGCGATTCCGCCGCCCAAGGCGCGCATAAACCTAAATCCATTTATACGAGCGGTTTATTTTTTATTATTGAGCTTGTCTATTACCGCCTGGGTAATGTCGATCCCCGCCGCAAAATACAACACGCCGGATGCGCTCTCCGGATTCCCTTCGAGAATCAAGTCATAGCTTCCCGCCTGGCCGATCTCGCGTATGGCCGTTTCGATCTCGTCTTTAGTGGTCTTGGTGAGCGAATTGGATTTGCTGTTCAATTCCGCCTGAAGCCGGTTGAGTTCCGCGCGGAAGGTGATGACCTTTGATTCGGCGTCCTGCTGTTTTTGCGACCGTACATCCGCGGACCATGTATTGCCACTCTTTTCATATTCCTCTTTAAGTTTCTTCAGGTCCGCCTCGCGCTGATCGAGTTGCGCATTATTCGCCTTCATCTCCGCTTCGAGGGTTGTGCGCGCGGTTTGGAATTTGGTGTAGCCCGCCATTACTTTAGAACGGTCCACGACTCCAATTTTCTGAGCACGCGGCGCGGCGGCTGCCGTGTTCTCCTGCGCCGAAACCGGCGCCGAGGCCGCCAATACACACACAAATGCCGCCATCATGCTGCCTGCAATCCATCTCATTACCATCATCTCGTTGTAACTCCCTTTGCAAAATGGGTTCAAAGCGCCGCCCTTGCCGTCCGCCGGCCTGGCGTTACGAAGCGGCGCATGAGCTGTCATTCTCCTGGCAAACACGCGCCCGGTGAACATGAAGTGTACCAAGAGCCTCGGTGCGCTGCAACCGCGCAGGCTGAAGCAATATGGAATGGCGTTATCGAATAACGCCATGGCGGGCTATTTGGCCTTTATGGCTGCATCATGGCATCGATGACGCACCACATTCCACTAACAACCACCAGGGGCGGCGGCCCCACACTTTTGTCATAATCAAGGTGTGGGACCGGCGCCCCCCAGTGGGCATCTAGCGCCAATTGGTTAAATCACTACCATTCACCCGATTTAAAATTCCATTGTCCATTTGCGTCGGGTGTTTTAACGGTGACAATGGCCAAAAGAGTCGCGTCCATATCGGCCGCATCCATGGCGAAGGCTGCAAAGGCGTTCTCCGCCAGCGTGAAATCCGCGTCAATTGCCTGCGTATTCACGGGCTCACCGGCGCTGTTTTTCAGATGCTTCATTCCCTTGATGAGCGTGCTTTCGTCAAATGCGGACTCGTTCCGTGTGAAGTTTCGGAACAAATATCGGACGGGCAATGGCCCGCCGGACTTGGGCCATCTAGCCATGACGCCGAATACAAGTCCTACATTCGCGTGGTATTCCACGCCATCCTGCTCATATTTGAATATCGATACATCCGTGAGGATGCCCGGCTTCATAACGTCCGATTTCGCCCGATTTTTCCCTTTTGAAAGCTGTTCCAGTATGCCGTCAATCGTGAGAGGGGCGTATTCCCGGATGGCGTCGCGTTGCTCCGCTGCTTTCTCCCCTGTGTCCGCAGGAAAAGGATCGGGTTTGGAGGACACCACTTTTACTATGCTGCCATCCAATTCAGAAATAGGGCGTGTTCCCGTTGTCAGCCGGGGACTTGAGATAAGCTCACAGCATGTTGAGCCGCATAGTATTTGCCGGAGACGTTCCGGTTCCGTGGCTGCCGATATGTCTTGGGGCGTCCATCGCGCCAGCGCATCCCATTTCATGGTACGGAAAGGAACGACCCCAGTTTGATTCACCGTGATGTCACTGGCTGGTACGATCGCGTCTAGAAAAGCACGGCGAAAGGAATGAGGATCGTTCTTGTCGCCCTTTATCACAATAACAGGCATACTGAAAGAAGCCTGCCCTCTGTAGGGCGATACGGTGTGTTGGCCCGGCCCAGATGGTTTCTGGACGCGCGTAAGGAGCAAATAGGAATTGGTCGCGGCGGTTTCAAAGTAGGTCGCCAGCAGGGAGCCGTATCGAAGGGCGCTCTTGCCAAAGTCGCCTGCGTCTGGCAGTTCCGTTTTTCGTACGCAGGGCTTGCCCACATCGAGCGCCACGCCATCCATCTTCTCCCGTTCCACCAATTCAGTGAGCGCCACTTGGGTGTGTAGCTGGCAGATTTCCTCCCCAATGTCCTCGGCAAACATCCGCAGCTCCATCCCTGGTGATTCCATCATGTTCACCAGGTTGAAGAGCGTCTCATCCGTATCCGAGGCGGGCTCAAAATACTGCCCGCTTTCCTGCAAGATCCGCATCGAGACAAGCTGATTCTCCGTTGTTACGGCCCATAGCTGCTTCTTGAAAACAAAAGAGCATCCCTTTAAATCCGCTCCCTCCAATTCATCGAAGGTCTTTGTGTTGCCGTGGCCGTCCGCAGAGGCGGTCCAACGAATTCCTTCCGGCGTACTGAAAAACGCTAGGCCTATACCAGATACGAGAAGAGGCGATCCTTCGGTTACGGCTTTCATGAGGCTTGGCAGGCTTTTATCTCCCGAAATCTGTCCCTGAGGCGCGTTTTGGCCAACAAGGGCAATGGGGCCAACAGTCCGGTCGAATCCCAGCACCCAGGTTTCGATTTCGAAGCTCACGGGCTCTTCACCAACGGCGATTCCCGTGAAAACAAGCGCCCATATTATTAGCGCCGGCATGGTCTTCATGGTGCTAGACTCCTAAAAATGGATTGAATCCTGGTCGAGTGGACAAACCATTACCATCCTGGTTCATCCGCTTCAGAAGATCCCTGCCGATTGGGGTCACTGATCTTCATGGTGGCGATCACCAATACCGTCGCATCCGTGTCGAGCGCGTCGCCAACGAAACAAACAATCCCGCCATCCGGCAGGGTAAATGTTGAATCGAAACTCTGTTTATCAATGAGCTCTCCTTTGATCTCGCCGAACAGATGGCGCTTTATATCCGCCAGAAACCCATTGCCGCCCCGCGCGGACTTGGTGAGTGTGTTTCTTCGAAAGGAGAACCGGACCGGCGATACATCACCGGATTGGGGCCATTTGGCCAGGATGCCGCAGGCAATACCTGCGTCTACTGGTTGTATCAGCCCATCCCGTTCAAACATACGGGTAGAAAAATCAGCAACAATGCTGGGCCCCAAGGTATCTGACTTTGCTTGGTTTATCCCTTTCAAAAGCCAATCGAACGCATCCGAGTATTCGGACATATGGTCAATGTAGTAGGTTGACGCGCTTTGTTCGTTCTTTCCTTCCAATCTAGCCACGGGCGCCTGATTGGGACTAGCAGATCTCACGAATATGTAGTCGCCGGATCCCGGAGTTGGCTTTGCGCCTATCGTCAAACGGAGGCAAGGCAAGAGTTCACAAGAACTCGAATTCGCGTCTAGTAACTGCTTCAAACGCGCCCATCCCTCGGAATCCGGTGGAGCTGCGGAGGCATTTTCCGGCATCCATCGCGCCAGGGCATCCCACTTCAACGTGCGGAAAGGGATCGTGTCCGGCTGGTTCACCGGGATGTCGCTGGCGGGCATGAGCGCGTTGAGAAAGGCATGTCGAAAAGACCGGGCATCGTCTTTGCCGCCCTTTATCAAGTAACAGGGAAACGAGAAGGACGCCTGTTTCGTGCTGGACGGCGTTGCAGGCGCAGGCGGCTCATTGGCTGCTTTCTGAACGCGCGTGAGGAGCAGATAGGAATTCGCCGGAGCTGTCTCGACATAGGTCGCCAGCAGGTCTTCATACCGAAGGGTGTATGGATGGTAATAGGCGTCGGTGTCCGGCAGTTCCGTCTTGCGCACGCTGGGCTTGCCCACATCGAGCGCCACGCCGTCCATGTTTTCTCGTTCCACTAATTCAGTGAGGGTCAGATGAGTCTGTAGCTGGCATGTTTCCTCGCCTATACGCTCGGCGCGCACCCGAAAGGTCATCCCTGGTGATGTCACCGCCCCCGGCGACTCCGAAATGTTCACCAATCGAAATAGCGTTTCATCCTTATCCGAAGCGGGCTCGAAATACTGTCCGGCTTCCTGATTGATCCGCATGTCGGTCTGCTGATTCTCCGCCATCGTGACGGATAATTGCCTTTTGAGGACCAGAGCGTAGCCCTTCAAGTCTGCCTCTTGCAGTTCCTCGAAGGTCTTTGCGTCGGAGGCGGTAGCGGCTTTCCAACGGATTCCTTCTGGTGTGTTGAGAAATTTGAGGCCTATTCCGGAAAGGGTAAGAGATGGCCCCATGGTTTCGACAGTCACGAGGCCATTATTCTCTGAAGCCTGTTCCGGGACCACTGCGGCGTTGTCAACGCCCGTGATCGGGCCAACAAGCCGGTCGAAGCCTAACACCCAGGTTTCGATTTGGAGATATGCGGGCTCTTCACCGGCAGCGAGTCCGGCGGAAGCAAGCACTAAAAATACTATTGCCAGCATGGTTTTCATGGCGTTAGTCTCCCGAGAGCAGTTCAAGTTTACATGCAATAAGCCACAGGTTATCTGGTGCCTCTTTTTAGCCCGCTCAAAGCGGGCTGATCGGATGCGAAGTGTTTGGATAGCCAGCCCGAGCAGCAGGCAGGGCGCAAGGGCTTCTGGACTGGATAATTAACCACATCCTCCTACGGCAAATGGCGCATAGTTTTTTTGGCATTACGCGCCTGGCCTCCTATTCATCCAGCATCAAAATTGGCGCATGCTCTATTGGATTCCGTGAATACCGACTCAAACCACTCTAGATTCTATTGTTCTTCCCGGACACAGCCTCCACCGTGACGGTGGCATCGCCCCGCCAGGGGCGGCAGGCGCGGGTAGTTGCATCGAATAGTTGCTGTTCTTCTTGTGGCATGACATACACGACCGTACGCTGGATCGGCGGCTGCATGGATGGTGCGGCTGGCGTGCGAAGTGTTTGGATGGCCAGCCCGAGCAGCAGGCAGGCAGCGCATGCCGCCAGGCATTGCCAGAGTTTCACGGGCCGGGACCAGCCCGCGAAGCGGAAGCGCCGCCGATTGAAGAGCGATTCCATGCGCGCGTCGAACTCGGGTCGCGGCGTCTGCAACGAATGCCGCGCCAGCCTCTCTTCTAGTGGCGATTCCCATTCATCCATTGTCTTGCCCATCCAGAATCTCGTGGAGCCGTTGAACCTAAAAACGCCAGTTGAATCTTGAGTGTCGAGCTGGAAGTAGTTCAAGATAAAGAACATGGAAACAGAATCGCAACAGCAAGATGCTCCCCCATTGGGAGAGGAGGAATGGTTGTCTTTGGAGGCGCCGATTTTCGTAGATAGCTACGGGGGCCGGGTGCATGTGGAATGGGACCGGGAGGCGGCAACGACGCCGTTTGGCCAGTTGGCGTTCTTTATCGATTTTCTCAAGACGGCGGAGCTTTTTGAAGCGTGGGTGGAGGACTGTCCGCTGGCGTACGCCAGCAATAATGCGCCGCGCAAGAGGGATGTGCTGGGCACGCTATTTTTATCAGTGCTGGCGGGCCACACCCGCTATGCGCACATTGACGCGGTCCGTTACGACGCGGTGAACCCGGGCTTGCTGGGTATGAGCAAGATCATGAGCGCCTCCTCGGCGCGGCGGGCATTTATACTGGCGGACGGGGAAGCCTGCGCGGGCTGGCTACAGAAGCACCTGCGCCGCTGTTATGAGCCGTTGCTTTATGAGCCTTGGATTTTGGACGTGGATACAAGCGTGAAGCCCCTGTTCGGCCATCAAGAAGGGGCCGTGCTGGGCTACAATCCGGCGAAACAGGGCCGTCCTTCTCATGTGCTGCATACCTATTTTATGGCGAACACGCGCTTGGTGCTGGACGTGGAAGTCCGGCCGGGCAACGAGACGGCGGCGAAATACACCATGCCTGGATTGTGGCATTTTCTCGATGGCTTGCCGCGCGCGGCCTGGCCGGGCATGATTCGCGGCGACTGCGCCTTCGGCAACGAACGCGACATGAGCGAAGCCGAAGCGCGCGGAGTGCCCTATCTGTTCAAATTGCGGCAGACCAGCAACGTGAAACGGCTTATCCAGCAGGCCTTTTGTTCTAAGGACTGGACGCCAGCAGGCCAAGGCTGGGAAGGTTTGGAAGACCGTCTGGAGCTTATGGGATGGACGAGCAAACGCCGGGTAATCGTTCTGCGGCGCAAGCTCAAAGGGAGTATCGTTCTGGAAACGGAGCCGCTATTGCCTGACCCCTCCCCCCAACTACAGCTCATCGAGATCCAAGCGGGAGCCGTGCAGCAGTATGAATACGCGCTGCTGGCCACTTCGCTGACAGACCCCCTATCGGCCTTGGCCCAGCATTATCGCGACCGGGGCGATGCGGAAAACATCTACGATGAACAGAAAAACCAGTGGGGGTGGGGCGGGTATACCACCCACGATATGAAGCGCTGCCAAATCATGGCGCGAATCATAGCCCTGATTTACAATTGGTGGTCTTTGTACGTGCGCTTGGCGATTCCGGAGCGCCACGCCGAAGCGATCACGAGCCGCCCTCTGCTGCTCTACGGCGTGGGACAGCAGACCCGCCACGGAGGCCAAACCACGCTCACCATCACCCCCGTGCATGCGCAAGGACATGCTATGGAACAAGTTCTGAAATCCGTAAACGCCTTTTTATTGGAGATGAAAGCAACTGCGCGGCAGTTGAACTGGAACGAACGATGGCGGACGATCCTCAGCCGGATCTTCGCCAAAATACTCGAGGGAAGGCCGCTGGCCACCCCCAACCTGCTGCCGGCGCCAACGTAAAGAGCGGGACAGGACAGTTATTTCTTTACAAAATTGGGCTGGAAAAATCCCAAAGCAAGTTCCTACTGCCTTTTTTAGGTTGAAGGCCCCGGCGGTGCCACGAAGCCGCGGTATTGGCCGGAACACCGCAGATGGAGCCGAGCTCGCTAAACGTGAAGCCCATATATATCTTCAGCACAATACATTCCCGGTGATTGGCGGAAAGCTGTCCCAGCGCATCCTCGATGGCCAGACGCTCTTGCATATCCGCTGGATCCGCATCAAGTAAGTGAAGCCGCGCCTGGCTGCGTTCTTCGCGCTGCTGGTTTCTGCGGCCATCCATACACGCATTTCGTACGGCTCGAAAGAGGTACGGCCGCCACTCGTCCACGCGGGGCCGGTTTTTTAGAATTCGCGCGAAAACGTCATGTACGGCGTCTTCAGCGGCTTCCCGGCATGGATGCAACGCCGTGGCATATGCCAATAAAGCAGCGCTATTTTCGTGGTAGGCCGCTTTTATGCTGTCTGCATAGGTATCCCGCATGCTCTTTCCTAGTTACAACTACCTATACCACGTTTTAGGGATGCTTTTTTGTGCGGATGAAAGCAAGCTCTCATAACGAATCGAAACAGGCGGCCAATTTCTATATCATGTGCGGATATTGTCTGGCTGTGCGTATATAAGAACTGTGAAGAGAACATATCATGCAAGTGAATACTCATGTCATCCCTTTTGATTGCCACTATATTCATCCGGGGCGGTTCAGCGCTTATCTGCTCGAAGATGGCGGCGAAGCGGCGTTCGTGGAGGCGGGAACGCCTCATGCCCTGCCTCTCTTCCTTGATGCGCTTCAAGCGAACGGGCTCGCCCCCGGGCAGGTGCGCTATATCATCCTAACCCATATCCATCTCGACCATGCGGCGGGCGCATCGGCGCTGGCGGCAGTGTGCCCCAACGCCACGGTGCTGGTGCATCCGCGCGGTGTGCGCCATCTGGCCCATCCAGAACGGCTCATCGAAGCCACGCGCGTGGTATATGGGCCGGAACGGTTCGCATCGCTATTCGGCGAAATACTGCCCTTGCCCGAGGCGCGTTTGCGGGCCGTCGAGGACGGCGAAACCATCTGGCTGGGTAAACGCCCGCTCGTGATGATGCACACGCTGGGCCATGCGCGGCACCATATCTGCATATATGATTCGGCCTCGGCGGGCGTATTCACGGGCGATGTGTTTGGTTCGTGTTATCCCGAGTTTCGGCAGGGCGCAAAGCCCTTATTCCTGTGCGCGGCCACACCCACGGAATTTGATCCCAACGCCACTCTCGAAACCATGGAACGCCTGTTCGCCACGGGCGCGCAACGGGTGTATTTAAGCCACTACGGCCCTGTCGAGGATATCCAAACGTGTGCGGCGTCGCTTCGCGCGTCCATTGAAGACATGGCGGCTATCCTTGTCGAAGCAGCGGCCTCCGATGCGCCGGATGAGGCCCTCGGGGCGTTCTGCTACGAACGATTGCAACAGGCCATGGCGGTGCATTTCCAGCGGCACGGTATGGCATATGCCCCGAATAACGCGGCATGGTTCGAGGACGAACTCGCCCTCGACGCGCAAGGGCTCGCCCACGTCGCTACACAGCGCCGTCTAGCAAAATGACTAAATACCTTACGCTCCAACTTCTACAAGAAAATACAAAACGTTTTCGCCTACAGCCACCCGTAACTACAATCCCGTGTTTTAATTACGGTTATGCCGCGCATTGAATCCTTTGCGGCTTCGCGGCTTTGCGTGAAAAAACAAAAGCTTTTTTTTGACATGATTTACATGATGAACAAGATTGGATACGCTCGCAAAAGCTATCAACGGATGCAAAAGCTAACCGGAGAAACGCCTTCGATGAAGGATATCCATTCAATCTCACGCAAAGCCGCTAAGAACACAAAGGTAAATAAGCATATACGGCATAACGCCGTTCCATTGGATAGTGGGCAATTGCCATACTAGTCTTTTAAAACGACATTGGCTCGATGGCCGCGGGCCGTTCCTGGGCGGCGCGGATGCGCTTCATGTCGAACTTGGTCCGGCGGTCGAAGGTGTAGATGCCGTTTTGCTCCTGGAAAACGTCCGTTAATTGCGTGTAGCAATAGCCGAACATATCCGAGTTATCGAGCAGCGCCGCGCATAGGCCCTCGAACCGGGTATAAAACTCTTCAATGCTCGTGGGCCGGTCGCCATACCCCCACGAGTTCTCGCCCTCGCGCGCTTCTGGATTCCACCAGATGCCGCCGAACTCGCTCACGAAATAGGGCTGGCCGCCATAGGGAATCGAGATGGCGCGTCCATTGGCTTCGTTCAGGTAAGGCTTGCCATCGGCTAACGCCGCATGCCGCGCCGCGAAGGTTTCCGGATTCTGGTCGTAATCATGCGAGTCGTACACATCGTTCTGGGGAATCCGGTGGGCATATCCGGAAGTATCCAGCACGGGCCGTGTGCCATCCAAGGCCTTTGTGGCGAGAAACATGCCCCAGGTGACATCATCGAGTTCAGTGATACGGTCGCCAAGGTATTCGACGGTTTCATTCAACGGGCACCACCCGATAATGCTGGGATGCGAGTAATCGCGCTCGATGGCTTCGAGCCACTGGGTGATGTAGGTGGCGCGGGTGTGTTCCTTCCCTGGCTCTTCCCGGCTGCCCCAATTGGGGAATTCGGCCCATACCAAATATCCCATGCGGTCGGCATGGTACAGAAAACGCTCCTCGAACACTTTCTGGTGCAGGCGCGCCCCGTTGAATCCCGCCTCGAGCGACAGGCGGATATCGTCCACCAATGCTTCCTCGGTTGGCGCGGTCATGATGCCATCTGGATAATAGCCCTGGTCGAGCACCAGGCGTTGGAAGATGGTTTGCCCATTGATGCGGATGGTTTTCCCGTCAAGGCATATGCCCCGCAGGCCCGCATAACTCTCCGCTTGATCGAGCAGATTGCCGTGGCTATCACGCAGTTCAATATAAAGCGTATACAGGAATGGATCGCTGGGCGACCAGAACCGCCGGTGCTCGCTGGGCACGAGCAGCATGGCCTTCGGCTGGAAGTCCTGGTCGGCTGGGCAATCCACGCGGGCGATTTCCCCGGCTTCCGTACACAAACGCACGCGAATATGCAGCCCCGGTTCGCGCGCGCCATCGAGCCGCTGCTCGATATAGAAACAGCCGTTGGTGATATCCGGCGTGATGCGGGGCCGCTCGAGCGCCGTGCGGGGCGCGGGCTCGAGCCACACCGTTTGCCAGATGCCGGTGGTGCGCGTGTAGTGGCATGCGGCGTTGGCATAGGCCCGCGACTGCTTGCCCATGGGCTTCCACTCGCGGGCGTCGTCGCGCGCGCGCACCACGATCACCGCTTCCATTCCAGGATGCGCCGCACGGGTGACATCGCACGTGAACGGCGCGAATCCGCCACGATGGCGGCCCACTTCGATCCCATTCACCCATACCGTAGCGTCTTCATCCACCGCTTGGAAATGCAGCAACACCCGCGAGCCTGCCCAATCATCCGGTATCGTGATGGTCCGCCGGTACCATACCGCAGGCATGAAATCGATGTTTCCTATTCCAGACAACGAGGATTCCGGGCAAAAAGGAACGATGATGCGGCTCTTGAGTTCACGCCCCAGCAGGCCCCGTTCAAGGCCCGAATCACCGCAATCCATCTCGAATTGCCATTCGCCATTCAGGCACAGCCAGCGCTCCCGGACCAATTGGGGGCGCGGATATTCAGCACGCGGGATGTCCATGTATATTCTCCTTCACGAAGTTCACCGCCTGGATTGGTTGATAGCCATGATACACCACAAACAAGACACGGGAAAATCTCTTTAGTCGCCGGGTAAAAATATGATGGCGAATGTAATGTACTATTACTGAGTCATATCCACGAAAGGGAATTACCCAAAAAATGGCGTCGGCAAGCCAAAGCAAGGAAATGCTGCCAAGATGCGCGTAAGAGAACATGAAAGCGGTAGCAAGCTACCGCACTCCATACACGCCCTAAGTATTTTTTGCGAAAGTATTTGGAGTGCGGCAGCTTGCTGCCGCTTTGGACGTCTGGAACTCGCTTGAGAAGTCTTTTTCGTCCCCCTGGTGATTTGGAGCCACAAAGGGGCTTGACACGCCAAGAAGTTCTTGGTATCATAGCCTTAGAACTTCTATGTATGGAGGCCGTCATGACAAACAAAGAATTGGTGGGTGCATCGACCGCTCTTCTCGTGCTGGGCGTGTTGGCGGAACACGCAAGTTACGGCTACGAGATCGTCAAGCGCCTCAACAAAGAGGCCGAGGGCGTGTTTCTCTGGCAAGAGGGCACGCTGTATCCCGTGTTGCACAAGCTGGAGAAAGCCAAACTCGTGCGCACGCAATGGCAGGAGGCCGACACGGGCCGCCGCCGCAAATACTATTACATAAGCGCCGAGGGCCGGGAAGCCCTTGAGGAACGTACAAAAGAATGGAACGCATTCAACCAGATGGTTCTACGTCTTGGGGAGGTGCGCAATGGGTGACCAACTGAAGCCGGACACATCTGAAAAAATGCGGGCGTTGTGCAAGAAGATCTCCGTGGCCCATAACTTGGATGCGGAAATCCAGGAGGAGCTATATGCTCACATGGAGGACAAGCTAATCGCATATATGAATGGCGATGAAACGTTTGCCGAGGAAGACGCACTCATCCTTGTCCGCGAGCACTTCGGAGATCCGTCACAAGTCAAGGCATTATTTCAGAAGGTTCATGGGTATGACACAAATGTAAGACTTTACCGGCGGCTTGCGGCGGCGATGGTTGTCACGATGGCCGTTAGCGTCATTTTCGATTCCCTAGGAATCACCCTCCTGAGGTTGCCGCCAGAGACACTAGCATTTGCCCCTCCCCAGGCAGTATTAGCTTGTGTGTATGCTCTTACAATCGTTTTTTCGTGGTTGTTTCTATGGCGCTGGCAACGCCGCCTCGATATGGGCCATACGCCATGGTTCCTCACTTGGCGTCCCCTATATTTAGCGTGCGTTATTGCAGCCTTATTTTTTCTAGAATCACGCACGGATACGTTTTTCAACTTATTATATGCCGACTTATATGCCAACGCGGCACAAAGATCATTTGTGGCGTGGTCCTGGAACTCTATTCTTATAATAATCCCTATAACGATGCATCCCGTGTTTATATGTATGGTATGGCTCTGGTGGTGTGACCGGCCGCCTCGACAAGCCCGGGCGATGAGAGCCGCGGCAGGCTGTTGGGTTGTTTGGAGTTTTTTATTTTCATTTTCGCCCGCCTATATCGACACTTTGGTAAAGCGGGTGTCCTTGTGGCCCTTCATGCCATTATCCGACGTCGTGACAAGCATCACCCTTTCTTTTACTTCCTTCGTGGCCTATGCCCTCGTAGCGTGCGCGCTCTACAAAGCGGGGCAATACACGCTGTTTCATAAGTTGGGCTAGCGGTCTTAGCAAGTGGCGTGAGCCCGGCGCAAATATTACTACATAACCGCCGAGGGCAGGGAGGCCCTAGAGGAACGTACAACCTAAAAACGCCAGTTGAATCTTGAGTGTCGAGCAGGAAGTAGTTCAAGATAAAGAACATGGAAACAGAATCGCAACAGCAAGATGCTCCCCCATTGGGAGAGGAGGAATGGTTGTCTTTGGAGGCGCCGATTTTCGTAGATAGCTACGGGGGCCGGGTGCATGTGGAATGGGACCGGGAGGCGGCAACGACGCCGTTTGGCCAGTTGGCGTTCTTTATCGATTTCCTCAAGACGGCGGAGCTTTTTGAAGCGTGGGTGGAGGACTGTCCGCTGGCGTACGCCAGCAATAATGCGCCGCGCAAGAGGGATGTGCTGGGCACGCTATTTTTATCAGTGCTGGCGGGCCACACCCGCTATGCGCACATTGACGCGGTCCGTTACGACGCGGTGAACCCGGGCTTGCTGGGTATGAGCAAGATCATGAGCGCCTCCTCGGCGCGGCGGGCATTTATACTGGCGGACGGGGAAGCCTGCGCGGGCTGGCTACAGAAGCACCTGCGCCGCTGTTATGAGCCGTTGCTTTATGAGCCTTGGATTTTGGACGTGGATACAAGCGTGAAGCCCCTGTTCGGCCATCAAGAAGGGGCCGTGCTGGGCTACAATCCGGCGAAACAGGGCCGTCCTTCTCATGTGCTGCATACCTATTTTATGGCGAACACGCGCTTGGTGCTGGACGTGGAAGTCCGGCCGGGCAACGAGACGGCGGCGAAATACACCATGCCTGGATTGTGGCATTTTCTCGATGGCTTGCCGCGCGCGGCCTGGCCGGGCATGATTCGCGGCGACTGCGCCTTCGGCAACGAACGCGACATGAGCGAAGCCGAAGCGCGCGGAGTGCCCTATCTGTTCAAATTGCGGCAGACCAGCAACGTGAAACGGCTTATCCAGCAGGCCTTTTGTTCTAAGGACTGGACGCCAGCAGGCCAAGGCTGGGAAGGTTTGGAAGACCGTCTGGAGCTTATGGGATGGACGAGCAAACGCCGGATAATCGTTCTGCGGCGCAAGCTCAAAGGGAGTATCGTTCTGGAAACGGAGCCGCTATTGCCTGACCCCTCCCCCCAACTACAGCTCATTGAGATCCAAGCGGGAGCCGTGCAGCAGTATGAATACGCGCTGCTGGCCACTTCGCTGACAGACCCCCTATCGGCCTTGGCCCAGCATTATCGCGACCGGGGCGATGCGGAAAACATCTACGATGAACAGAAAAACCAGTGGGGGTGGGGCGGGTATACCACCCACGATATGAAGCGCTGCCAAATCATGGCGCGAATCATAGCCCTGATTTACAATTGGTGGTCTTTGTACGTGCGCTTGGCCATTCCGGAGCGCCACGCCGAAGCGATCACAAGCCGCCCTCTGCTGCTGTATGGTGTGGGACAGCAGACCCGCCACGGAGGCCAAACCACGCTCACCATCACCCCCGTGCATGCGCAAGGACATGCTATGGAACAAGTTCTGAAATCCGTAAACGCCTTTTTATTGGAGGTGAAAGCAACTGCGCGGCAGTTGAACTGGAACGAACGATGGCGGACGATCCTCAGCCGGATCTTCGCCAAAATACTCGAGGGAAGGCCGCTGGCCACCCCCAACCTGCTGTCGGCGCCAACGTAAAGAGCGGGCCAGGACAGTTATTTCTTTACAAAATTGGGCCGGAAAAATCCCAAAGCAAGCTCTTACTGCCTTTTTTAGGTACAAAGGAGTGGAACGCATTCAATCCGATGGTTCTACAGATTGGGGAGGCGCGCAATGGGTGAGCAACTGAAGCCGTATACGTCTGAGAAGATGCGGGCGTTGTGCAAGAAGATCTCCGTGGCTCATAACTTGGATGCGGAAATCCAGGAGGAGCTGTACGCCCACATGGAGGATAAGCTGCTCGCGTATCTGAATGGCGAGGAAACGCTTGCCGAGGAAGACGCACTCATCCTTGTCCGCGAGCACTTCGGAGATCCGTCGCAAGTAAAAGCGTTATTTCAAGAAGTGCATAGCCATGAAACAAATGTGAGCCTTTTCCGGCGGCTGGCGGCGGCGATGATTGTTACTGCGGGAGTTGAAATCATCTGCCTCTCCTTGGGAATCGCAGTCAGGCGATTATGGCCAACCACTTGGAATATGGGCGTATTAATGGCGTTACTTGCTGTTGGTTCTGTCCTAACAGTTATTTTCTCGTGGCTGCTTCTGTGGCGCTACCAGCGGCGATTGGATGCGGGACATACGCCATGGTTCCTCACGTGGCATCCCGCATACTTGGCTGGTTCCATAACGGCTCTTTTAGCAATTCAATCGCTCGTACGAATTTCCTTGAACTTGTTCAACACAACACCTGTATCAGGATCAGGATCGATGTGGCCACAGGGCCTTTTGATGCTTATCATGATAAGTATAACCGCATCTCCCGTGTTCATATGCATGACATGGCTCTGGTGGTGTGACCGGCCGCCTCGACAAGCCCGGGCGATGGGAACCGCGGCAGGCTGGTGGGTTATATGGATGTTTTTTTCATCGACGGTGGCGAATATTGACCATCTGACGAAGCTGGAGTCCTCTTCGTCCGCCACGCAATTAATAAGCAGCAGCGCGACAAAGGTCGTTTTTTCTCTTTCGTCTACCGCGCAATTACACGGCATCGCGACAAGCATCGCCTTTTCTTTCGCCTTTCTTGTTGGATATGCCCTCGTAGCGTGCGCGCTCTACAAAGCGGGCCAATATGCCGCGCATTACAACTTCAAGGAAAAGCTACAAAAGAACCAATAGCGCGGGACAGCTCGGATATATGGAAAACGTGGCTTTGTAGAGAAAGAGCCGTGAGGATTCGCCACGAAGCGGTTTGCCCGGATTCCACGGATTGTTCCGCATCCGGAAGCTCTCCGGTTTCGTAATACTTTAGTCGACTGAAGCAAGAGCAGTTCTTTAGACATGATTAACAAGATGGACAAGATTGAACAAGATCACATTGAACAAGATCACAACGATTCTTTATAAAGCTAAACCATGAAAAAGCGTGTATTTTTCATGTAGCGGAATTGCCATTATAAAAATCTTGTCCATCTTGTAAATCCTGTCCAAAAAATCTCTCATTAGCGGAAGTTTACCAGGTATTTGCGTATATTCGTATCTATTCGCGGTTTGATAAACGGCCCAGTGCTTTTGCTTCAGTTGGCTAAAGTGTTACCCGGTTTTGTTACCCGGTTTCTTATTTTCGCAGCCATTGTCGTTTCCATTGCCGCCAGCGGGTGGCCCAATCGCATAGTTTGGCATGCCACGAGGATGTGTCGTATACAAAGCGCAGCGGCACATCATGGGCTTCGTAGAACGCATTGACGGCGGGCATGACCACCGGCAGCCAGTACCGGTAGAAGCTGAAGCAGGAAGCCTTTCCCGAGTTCCGCTCATGATCGCGCCAGCGCGCCAATGGCGTGTCGAGCGAATAGAGCGGCCCCAAGGCGCAGGCCGTGCGCGTGAGGTAGCCATCGGGGCAGACCACCAGCGTTTCGGGCATGGGGAACAGGCGCTCCAATATAGCCTTTGGGAACATGAGCCCTACCGACGGCACGAACCGCTTCATGAGGCTGCCGTGTGTAGCGATGTTGAGCACGCCGCCATATTGGCTCCAATAGGCGAGCATATCGCCGGAAACCAATTCATGCCGGCTCACCCCGCCGCCCACGAGCACCTGGTGTTGATAGAGCGCCCCGCCCGGGTGTTCCCGCCAGAAGGAAACCATGCGTTCCACCTTGTCCGGCAGCCACACATCATCACTGTCAATAAAACAGACCAGGCTTCCCCTGGCATGGGGCCAGGCGGCGTTGTAGGCGCTGGCCTGCCCGCCGTTTTCTTTGAATACTGGCGTGGCGGGAATGGGCGCATCGCGCAACACCTCTTCGATTACGCCGCGCGAGCCGTCTTTCGAGCCATCATCCACGACGACAAGCTCCATGGGCCGGTAGCTCTGTGCAAAAACGCTCCGGATAGCTTCCGCGATATAAGGCTCATGATTGTAACTGGTGAGAATGACCGAGACGAGAGGGGCGTTTTCGGGACAAGGGCGCATATCCGCTTCGTTTCCGAGGTTCGGCATATGGCCGCCAAGCTCCTATCCGCCGTTGCGGGCCTGTTTGCGGAAGAAATCCAAAAACCGAGTGAGCCGCGTAGGCGTATTCGCCACATCCTCTTCTTGTACGGGAATCCCTTTGGCGAGCAATTCATTTTTTAAGCGTTCTTTTTCGAGACGCTCGCGGAGCATCCAAGAAAGAACAATTTGATCATTGATGATGTCATCCTTTGTATAGAGGTGCTCATGGTTGAGGCGCTCCTCGAACAGCGGCTGAATCGGACACACGCCATCCGCCATGGTCAACAGCCCTTCCCTGCCTGGAAAATCCTGCAAATACACCAGGCACATCATCTCGCGAAACAATGGCTTCGAAAACCGCATGTAGGGTTTGAATCCATGCGCTTCTTTGTAATGATGCTGGTTCGGCGGGGCTTCAAACGGGTGGATGGTCGAATGCATGGAATCGTAAATGCGCTCGCTTCCGAGAAAGGCGTAGTCCTTCACGCCCAATTGCCGAAACAGGCGTGTTAGCAGTTCGCACGTCACATGCACGCGGTGGTGATGCCAGTCGGACCAGTAGAATTTGAAGCCCAGGCTGCTCAGATACTCGTCCGCGTCGAACCATGGCCCGCCGATAAACACGAAATTTCGGGCGGAGCGCAGCGCGTTTTCGATCACTTTGCGGATTTGCGGGATGCTGTGTAAATGCTCGAGGAGGTGGTTCACTATCACGAAGTCCACGCATTTTTCGGGCAAATCCACCTCGATCAGATTGGTGCAGACGCATTCATAGCCTTCTTGCGTGGCTTCTTCGACCTTGCGCGGATCAAAATCGAGGCCAAGGCCGCGCTTGCCCCCGAGATGATGCTGGGCGAAATCCGTCGAAGCCCCCTTCGATGAGCCGAAATCCAGGAAATCGTATTGCGCCAGATCCACTGTATCGATTGAAGACAATTCCCCATCCCCTTATGTTCGAGAAGCACTTCAAACGCGGGCCCGCTGATACTCATATGCTTGAGGCATATCCGCGCGCATGGTGAATTCCAAATAAAAGGCCACTCTAGCACACCCATCGTTAATCCGGCAAACAAGCGTTTTATGCTATGATGATGGCGTGAAGTGAGTGTGCATCATGGACTTGCAATGTGATTTATGCCCAAAAGGCTGCGTCATTGGGCCCGGACAGCGAGGCGAGTGCCGGATTCGTTTCAATATGGATGGGCGGCTCGTGGCGGCCACCTATGGCCACCCGTGCGCCGTTCATGTAGATCCCGTCGAGAAAAAACCGCTATTCCATTTCCTGCCGGGCACCTCCATTTTTTCGCTGGCTACCGTGGGCTGCAATCTGCATTGCAAGAACTGCCAAAACTGGGAGATATCCCAGGCGAATCCGGAAGATTTGGAAGCCAAAGCCCTTTCGCCAGTGGAGGCCGCGCAGCTTGCAGTAGAGAATGGCTGCCTGTCCATTGCCTATACATATACGGACCCTATTGCGTATTACGAATACGCATATGATTGCTCGCTGGCAGCCCGCAAAGCAGGACTAAAAAATGTGCTGGTGACGGCGGGCTATATCAATCCCGAGCCATTGGCGCGCATCGGGCGGGTTACGGATGCGGCGAACATTGACCTGAAGAGCATACGCGACGATTTCTACCGCACGATATGCGGCGCGACGTTGAAGCCCGTGCAGGACGCTTTGGTGCAATCGAAGGAATTGGGCATTTGGGTGGAGGTGACGAACCTTGTCATTCCCACGCTCAATGACAGCGATGCGGATTTGCGCGATTTGTGCCGGTGGCACGCACGGAACCTTGGGGTGGACACCCCCCTGCATTTTTCCCGGTTTTTCCCCCAGTACCAGATGCAACATCTGCCACCCACGCCCACCGAGACCCTCGAACGCGCCCGAAATATCGCACGCGGTGAAGGGATGCAGTATGTTTATATCGGCAACGTGCTGAGTCCCAGCGGGGAGAACACCCATTGCCCCGCATGTGGCATGCTGCTCATCGAACGGAAAGGCTTCTCGATTTTGCGCAACGAAGTGCGGAACGGGCGCTGCCCGGGCTGCAATGCGGAGATCCACGGCATATGGACATAAAATGGGATATGCCCCGGCGCTGTTTCCTGCGCACGGCGCTTGGCGCATGCGCGGCAGCGGCGCTATCTGCGCCGCTGGCGGTATATGCAAACACGGCCCGAATGCACTGGATAGAGGCCGTGCGTGGAAAACCATATCCCGGGCGCGTGGCGCGTCTCGACCGTGAAAAGATAAACACGCCCGGCCCATGGAAAGGGTGATGCGATGAGCAAGAAACAGTGGCTGGCCCCGGCGTTAACCCTAGGATTCTTGATTTTACTGCTGGCGGCCTCCGTGGCGGCCATCCCCTTGCTGCGAGCCCATGGGAAAACGGCGCAGGCAGGCCAGGATGAAGCCGTTGAAAAGCCAGCCGCGCCAGCACCGTGCGTGGCGGCGTCCACGCTGGCGGGCAAATGGTATCCAAAGGAGCCAGAAGCGCTGAAAGAACAGATAGATGGCTTTCTGGCGAAGACTCCTGATGAAACGTATCCGGATGTGATCGCCCTGATTTTGCCCCATGCCGGATATGCCTATTCGGGCCAAACAGCGGCGTATGGCGTCAAGCAAATCGCTGGCAAATCGTATGCGCGCGTCGTCGTCATGGGGCCATCGCACCACGCGGCCCTCACCAACCAGGCTGGCGTGCCAGACGCCACCGCATACGAAACGCCTTTGGGTGAAATTCCCCTGGATGTGGAATTCATCGTGGCGCTCAAACAGCATCCCGAATTCATCAGCGAACCAGCGGCTTGCCGCGGCGAGCATAGCGTGCAGATCGAATTGCCGTTGTTACAGCGTACGCTGGGCGCTTTCAAGCTCGTGCCGGTTATCGTAGGCGAACTGAATGCGAAAACCAGCCAGGCCATGGCGGAAACCCTCGCCGGCCTTATCGATGAACGCACGCTTGTCATCGCCAGCAGCGATTTTACACACTATGGCGCAAACTACGGCTATACTCCGTTCACGGAGAATATCCCGGAAAACATTACAGCGCTGGACATGGGCGCGTTCGCGTTTATCGAGAAAAAAGACCCCGCCGGTTTCCAGTCGTATGTGGAAGAGAAAGAGGCTACGATTTGCGGGCGCAATCCCATTGGCGTGTTGCTGGAGATGCTGCCTGCCGATGCGTCCGTCCATTTACTGCACTATAGCAAGTCAGGAGAGCTTACGAACGATTACACTCTTTCGGTCAGTTATGTCAGCGCAGCCGCAACTGGGAAATGGAGCAAGAAAGGGGGCGATTCCGTGGAACCACATGACACGCCAGCATTAACCGAGGATGAAAAACGCAGCCTGCTCGAACTGGCCCGGAAAACCATTGATTGGGCCTTTACGCATCACGGACAGCCCACGGCGGAAGAACTCGGCGTGACGGTGGCCTCCGGCATGCGGCAAGTCATGGGGGCCTTTGTCACCCTGCACGAACGCGGCCAGCTTCGGGGATGCATCGGCGAGATCGAGCCACGGCGGCCGCTCTTCGAGGCCGTGATCGGCAACGCCATCAACGCCGCATTCAGCGACCCGCGATTCTCGCCCCTTACCACGGAAGAATTGCCCAAGGTGGACATCGAGATTTCGGCCCTTACTCCTCCGCGTCCGGTGGGGTCTTACCAAGACATCATCATCGGGAAACATGGCATGGTCTTGAGCAAAGATGGACGCCGCGCCGTGTTTCTGCCCCAAGTGGCCCCCGAGCAAGGCTGGACGCTGGAGCAAACCCTTAGCCATCTCTCGATGAAAGCGGGATTGTCTTCCGATGCCTGGAAAGAAGGCGCATCGTACACCGTGTTTGAAGCTATCGTGTTCGGAGAGCATGGCGCATGAATTATGCGCGGCTAAGCCTTGTATTCGCCCTGGGCTTATTCGCATTACTGGCGCAGACGCTGCTGTTCCGGCAATTTCTGCCGGTGTTCGAGGGAAACGAGCTGGCCATTGGCTGCTACTTTGGCGCGTGGCTGTTTTGGGTGTCGGCAGGGGCCATGGCGGTGCGGCATATCGCTGCTTTGCGGCGGTATGCGGCGGCGGAATTGGAATGGGCCTCGCTGCTCTACATCCCCGCATTTCTCGCGCAGTACTATCTATTCATGCATGCCCGCGCAATCGCGGGCGCAGCAGCCTACGAGGTTTTCCCGTTCACCCGCATGGCGCTGCTCGCCTGGCTGGCCAGCGCTCCGGTAAGCCTCGCCACCGGCGCATTATTCACTGCGGCATGCGAATGGCTTCCTGGGAAAAAAGGCGCGGTTCCGCTGGTGTATATCGCTGAAAGCCTGGGCGGAGCGGTTGCCGGTGTTGTTGTGACGCTGCTTTTGGCGCACCACACTGCCCCGGAGGCCATCGCGCTTGCGGGAATGTTTGTCGTAGCCGCAGCCAGCGGCTTGGCTTCCATGTGGCGCAGGCGATGGGCGCACGGACTCCCGGCGGCGCTATTGTTGCTGCTATTAGCCATGGGAGTTGGAGGCCGCTGGGCGGACGCGTCGAACCGCCTGGCCTGGGAGCGCATGCTCCCCGGCGCGGCATATGCCGGGACATTTTCGACCGCCCAAGCCGCATATGCCTACGGCGAGCGAAACGGGCAATTTGTCGTCGTAGCCAATGGAAGCGTGGCCGAGGCCCTGCCGGATGAAGAACACGCCTCAGCGATCGCGGCGGCCCACCTAGCCCAGCGCCCCGGCATTCGGAACGCCTTGGTTTTTGGCGCAGGCTCGATGTCCATATGCATGCGCCTGCTGGATATACCGCAGCTCGAACACGCCACGTGGCTATGCCCCGATCCGGAATACCCGCAAGCGCTAATGCAAGCGTTGCCGCCCCGTTTTCAAGCCGGGGCTTCACGCGTGGATATACAGAGCAGCGATTTGCGCGCGTTTTTGGCGCAAGATGGCCCGGCCTACGATCTCATCCTGTTGAATTTGCCCAATGCCGCTTCCCTCGCCCTCAACCGCTACGCCACGCGGGAATGCTTTTCATTGCTCCTATCGCGCCTCACGCCCAATGGAATAGTGTCTTTACGCATTCCCGGAGGCGAGAATTACCTAGGCGGCGAACTGGAGGTGATCGGCGCGTCGGCCTTGGCCACGCTCGAATCCGTATTTCCATATGTCACGCTCAAGCCTGGCGGCGAGACATGGCTCATGGCGTCCAGACAAGATTTCGCGGACAGGCCGGGCCGCTTGCGGCGCAACTACGCCCGCATTCCCGGCGCGAATGCCCTGTATCCCGTCCAGGGGATTCCTTCATTGTTTCGCCGGGATCGTATAGATTTTCAACTGGGCGCGTACCGCGCAGTCCTTGCGAGTTATGAAGCCCGAGGCGCGCGCGAAACCCTTATAAACACGGACCGGAAGCCCGCCTGTTTGTTTGACGCCATGCTCCTCGTGTTGCGCCAAGCGGGTGTTTCCAATCCCAGCGCATGGGCGGATGTGGCGCGGGCATGCTCGATGAAAATCCTTTTGGCCGCCATATGCATCTATGGCGTCCTACGAGCCGGATATCGATTCCGAACCGGCAAGAATCCCGGGGTAGCAACATTCGACAATGGCATGCTGGTATTCACCACAGGCTTTGCAGGCATGGCGTTTTCCATACTCCTGATGTTTCTCTATCAAATCCAGCATGGCTCCTTATTTTTATACATTGGACTCATCTCCGCGCTTTTCATGTGTGGCATTTTTATTGGAAGCCTATTGGCGCGCCGCCTGCTGGAGCACGGGCTTAGCCCCCGCCTTTTCCTAGCCATCTGCCTTCCCCTTCACGCGGCGATGCTCTTATCCGTCCTTTATCTGCCCATGCAAGCCCCGCATATCCTCTTCGTGGTTTTCTTTTTGGCGGGGGGGATATTCACGGGCGTTTATTTCCCCGTCGCGGCGCACCGTCTGGAAACAGCCGGGCAATCCGCCGCCATGGCGGGAGGGCTTCTCGAAGCCCTCGACGCCTTGGGCGGCGCGGCGGGAGGCGCTGCCGCCAGCCTGTTGCTGCTCCCGGCCGCTGGCGCGAATGCCACTGCGGGAGCCATCGCGCTTCTCCTAGCCGCGAATGCGGCGTGGTTCATGGAACGGCGCCGGCCCGCATCCGCAGAAGGCGCGTTCGAACGGCTCGCCCGGCCCACGAAATATGTATTAGCCGGATTGGCGGTTATGCTCTTAACGGCTTCCTATTTTGTCGAGCAAGCGCGCGCCGCAACCACACCCGCACTGCCGCCTGGCATCGTGCCTATGCTGGCGGGAAAAGAACGCACCCCGGAAACCGCCCAAGCCCGCATGCCCAATGGAGAAACCCTTCCCTATCTCCGCGTGCTGGGCCCGGCAGGCCAGCTTGAAGGCTATGTATTCAGCACGGCTCCTCTTGCGCCGGGTGTTTCCGGCTACGCTGGCCCCATCGAGCTCGCCGTCTTTACCGACACCGAAGGCGTCCTGCACGCCTGCCGCGTCATGAAATCCCGCGAATCCCCCGCCTATCTCGAAAGGACGGAATCGTGGCAAACACAGTTGCTGGGCCGCAACATCTTTGCGCCGGATCCCTTCATTGGCGTGGACGCCGCAAGCGGCGCCACCCTTTCATCGAACGCCATCCGGGATAGCATCGAAAGCGCAGGCCGCCTGTTCGCGGCAGCATTGGGGCGCACGCTCGAAACAAAAGAGGACAAGGGAACCTGGCGGCCGGGCAAAGATTTTATCTTGCTGGCGCTGCTCCTGCTGGCCAGTATTGTGGCGCGCATCAAACCCCGGCCTTGGCTGCGCCGTGTGGTGCTCCTATCGAGCCTGCTACTCGGCGGGCTCTGGCTGAATATGCAGTATTCGACGCAGCAAGTGCTCCAGTTGCTTGCGCTGGAATGGCCTGGATTCCATCTAGATGGCCCTTGCCTCCTGGCCATCGGCGTGCCCGCGCTTGTGCTGCTTTTCGGGAATGTCTATTGCGGCTATGCCTGCCCCTTTGGGGCCTTGCAGGAATTAGTGGGAGAGTTGCGTCCCGCCGTCCTGCAAACAGATCCGCCCAAACGCCTCTGGCGTTACGGCCGCGCGGTCAAGTATCTGGTGCTGCTCTTTGTCATTGCCTTGTTCGCCTTTACCCGAGACTACGCAGCGCTTGCCGCTGACCCGTTGTTGACCGTATTCGCTGGCGTCTGGGAGCACGGAATAGGGCTGCTCGCGGGCGGAGCCGTGGCGCTGTCGTTTTTTTACCGGCGCTTTTGGTGCCGCAATCTCTGTCCAGCGGGGGCTTTTCTGGCGTTTCTGAATGGCATACGCATGCTGCGGGTATGGAGGCCCGCCGTGCGGCCGCCCGCCTGCGACCTCGGCGTGGAGAAGGGCACAGACTTGGATTGCCTGTGCTGCGATAGGTGCCGCCATGAGAATACGTGATACCGCATACTTCATCGGATTGGCCTTGTCCGTTGCCGCCTTTGTGGGCCTCTCCTTGTCCCATGCTTTTTTAAGCGAAGAAGCGCCCCCCAGCATCCAAAGTGTTGAAGGAAGCCCACAGCAGGAGGGCGCTTATATGGATGAAATACGCCAGAGGATAAAGTCCGGCATATTATCGGATCATGAGGCGGAATTTTATCATCCCATGGAGGCCCGCCCGCCAGAAATAGACGAAAATTAACCACCAAGTGGTTGAATATCATCCACTTGGTGGATGATATTCATACTTTTGTGTCTGATAATATATGTCGTTTCGATTAGCATAGAAAGCTTATCCACTTATATTATAACGTTTTACCATTTTCTTCCATCTTGGATATAGTATAATTTGTCGATTTTAAAGATCAGGCGTAGCCTCATGTATATTCTTGCATATCTTCACCTGAATTTTCCACCTTCCCATTCCTTCTCCAGCGGTGAAGAATAGCGGCGCCCCAGGGTCAGGCGTTGAGGTGATGCGGGTTAGACGGGGGGTGGCGAGGCCGACAGGCGACAGGAGGGGCAGCGGCTGTGCGTAAAGCCGGTGAACGGGGGGCGTGACGTGCAGGGCGGCGGCGCAACCGGGAACTCGCGGGCTCTCTACGCGGAACTGAAGCGGATCTGGATGGCCTCGGTGCAGAGGGCGTCATATTGTTCGCGGGACAGGGTGGCGTTGCGCAGGGCTTCGAGGAGGCGATGGGCAAGGTTTCTGGCGGAGCCAAAGCCTTTTGGAAAGTGGGCGGCCAGAAGGCTGCCATCCTCCAGGAGTTGCATGAGCAGATGGGCTATCTGCATCAAGAGGTAGTAGATCTTACTGGCCTGTTCGTTTTGGGTATAGGCGTGTTCGAGGTTGTAGCCGCCGTTTTTCTGCACGTTGAATGCTTCATTTTCAATCTTCCAGCGTAAGCGTCCTCCTTCATTGGCCAAGGCGGCCGCATTGTGCGCGGATACGGATACGTTGGTCACCCATTTGAACTTGGTTTTCTTTATCATGCCTTCCGCGTCCGGGCGGGTGTCCACGCATTCGAGCACGGACAGGATGTGTTCACGCCGCTCGGAATCGCGGTAGGGGATGTCGTTGACCCAGCGAAACTGCTGGTGGATTTCCTTCTTGTTGCCGCAACGCCACGTAAGCTGGTTTTCGGGCGTCGCGGCCGCGAGGCTCTCGAATTCTTCGTTCACGGTGGCCAATTGGCCGTCCGTGAGCGTAATCATGAACTTCCAGCCATATTGCTGGCACAGCCGAAACACCGGTCCCGTGGCGTACAGGCCGTCCATCGCCAACAGCAGCGGCAAGCGGGGGAATCGGGCATGCAGGCGTGGGGCCAGCCGGTAGAAGGCTTTGGTCTCGCAATCCTGCTTGCGTTGTTGCTCGCTTTTCGCCAGGTCTTTCTCTGGATTCTCAATGAACTCCGTCATGAGCGAAAAGACCCACCCGTTTGGCGTGACGATCTTGGACTCCAGCACGGGATGGTAGTAGGTGATCTTGCCGCTCTTGTGCTTGCGCGTGAGGCAATGGGCGCAGTGGCGATGATCATAACTGCGTGTCCCCGTGGCGTCGATGGCCGCCACGTAGTAGCGCCCGAACAGGCGGTGGGGGTACAACACCTTCTTGTCGATGAGCGTCTGCGTCATGCCGGAAACGAGTTCCTGGACCGCCTCGAACGGCAAACCGCGAAATACCCCGTTCATCGTATCGCCATGCGGCACGCTGTCCACGTCAAACAAGACCTTGTACAGATGGACCATGAACGTCGTGTACAACTGCAGGCGGACTTGCCGGCGCGCCCCGAGCCGGCATGCGAACATCAGCACTCCCAAGAACACCAGCGACGCGACACTGTAGTCCACGTCGCCGGCTTGCTCGGGTTTGCGGGGATCGGGCAAGCCCGCAAAGCGCTTGCGCACCGGGCCAAAGAAGTGGGTGAACGTCCTCAAGAAGGCCCGGATGATTTCCGGATGCTCTTCTTGCGGGTTTGCAGGAACTGCCGTTGGGCCGCGCCCATGGCCTCGACGAGCTTCTTGAGCTTTTTCCATTCCTCAATCCATTGCGCCACTTCGCGGCGCAATTCACGGGGCACGTGGAGGGTGCGGGTCTTCCCGCCCTCCTTCCACGTCAGCAGGGCCGTTTCATGGATCGGCCCTTCCTGGACGCACCGGCAGCGCGGGTTCCCGCAGCGGCTGCGGGTGATGGTGAGCGTGGCGGGAAGAAAGGGCCCCAGACGCGCCAGGCGCGCCTGGACCTTGCGTCCCGCCGAGTTCGTGACAGGTTTCCCTTCCATGTACGGAAGTATATATACTTCCGTACCAGAAGTCAACAAAAAAAAGCGCCGATGCGAAGAAAAAACTCCCCGCACCGGCGCATCCTCAACTCATTCAACTGCTTCTACGCGAAAAAAAAGCGGTTCTTCACCGCTGTTCCTTCTCTTTGAAGCAGGCCCATCTTAAAAAGCTGAAATTTAACCATTTAGTGGTTGAAATTTAACCACTAAACGGTTAAAATTCAACCATGATCCAGCGTAATATCCAGAGCGCCATTCAGGCGGCCCTTGCGGACACCCCAGTCATCCTCCTCCACGGAGCACGGCAAACGGGGAAGAGCACCCTCATGCGCGAATTGGCCGGGAATACGCCGGGCATGCGGTACGTCACCTTGGATGACAATACGGTGCTATCCGCCGTGGCCAGTGACCCCGCCGGATTCATTGACGGCCTTCAAGGCCCCGTGGTGTTGGATGAAATTCAACGCGCGCCGGATTTGCTGGTGGCCATCAAAAGCCAGGTGGACCGCAACCGCCAGCCGGGCCGTTTTTTGCTGACCGGCTCCGCGGATATCATGATGCTGCCGACGGTTTCGGAATCGCTGGCGGGGCGGATGGAAATCATCACCCTATGGCCTTTTTCGCAAGGCGAAATCAACGGGGTGCGTGAAACCTTCATCGACCGCGCGTTTGCCGGGCAGGCATCCTGGCCAACGGCGCAGCCGTGCGCGATGCAGGATCTTATTGGCATGATGGTGGGCGGCGGTTATCCAGAGGCGTATATGCGCAAGGACCAGTCCCGCCGCCGGGCATGGTTTAGCTCTTACGTCACCGCCATTCTCCAGCGGGATGTGCGCGATCTGGCCCAAATTGATCATATGGCCGAGATGCCCCGGCTGTTGGCGATACTGGCGATGCGCACCGCAACACTTCTGAACTACTCGGACTTGTCGCGCAGCCTCAGCATGCCGCAAACGACCCTCAAGCGTTACATGGCGCTGCTCGAGGCGACATTCCTCGTCCAGCTCCTGCCCGCATGGTCTGTTAACCTGAGCAAGCGGCTGGCTAAATCGCCCAAAGCCATGCTTTGTGATACAGGCCTGGCCATTCATCTGCTCGGGGCGGACCCCGCCCGGCTTACCCAGGACCGGGAACTGGCGGGGCAGTTGCTCGAGAGCTTCGTGGCCGTGGAACTGCGGAAGCAAGCCTCCTGGAGCGCTACGCAGCCGAGCCTGTACCATTTCCGTGCGCTCACGGGGCAGGAAGTGGATTTGATACTGGAAAGCCCCGGCGGCGGCATCGTAGCCATCGAAGTGAAAGCCGCCGCTTCGGCCAGCAGCCACGATTTCAAGCAGCTCCGGTTCTTACAGCAGGAGCTAGGCGAACGCTTCAAATGCGGCATCGTGCTCTACACCGGACGGGAAGCGGTGTCGTTTGGCCCGGCGTTGCATGCGCTGCCGATCAGTACGCTCTGGCAGGCCGTATAAATAACGGCGAAACACATGGGCTGGCTGGAGATTTTTCTCTCCAGCCGCCCTTAAACAAAGAACGGATTAAAACGGCTTTCGATCTCGACGGTGCTTGCCGGGCCATGGCCGGGATAGATGATGGTTTCAGCAGGCAGCGAGAAAAGGTGCGTGCGGATGCCCTGGATTTGCCGAGCGGCGTCGGCGCTTGAACCCGTGCCGCCTACGGACCCGGCGAATAGGGCGTCGCCGGTAAACACCATGCCCGGCAAGGCGAGGCTCAACGAATCGGGCGTGTGCCCTGGCGTCGCCAGGACATGGCCCTCACGGCGTCCCACGCGCACCGTATCGCCATGGCGCACCATCTTCGTGGGGCAGCCGCCGCAAGGATTGCGCGCAGCAAGCACTTCCGCGCCATAACGCGCCACGGCCATGTTCAAATCGCCTGTATGGTCATAATGATCATGCGTAATGAACACCTGGCGCAAGCGCAGGCCAGTCTGTTCGAGAAAATCCGCCATGGCGGGCGCGAAAGCGCCTGCATCCACCAGCAAAGCCTCGCCCTCTTCGCCGCACCAAACAATATAGGCGTTGCTCTCATTCGACGAGGTCAGGAAATGGCGGAATCCCAATGCGGCCGGTTCGATCATCGCAGCGCTCCATCCAGATTCGCCCGATCGAGAATGGGCGAGCCTGTCGCCCCCCGCATATCAGCTCCTGACAAATTGGCGCGGCGGAATATCGTCCGCTCGATATGCGCGTTCCGAAAATCCGCTTTGTGGAAATCGCCATTGCCGGTGCGCGCATAGTAAAGGTCCGCACCGCGAAAATCCGCTTCGGAAGCTTTTACGCCCACCAGATTGCATCGTTTCATATTCGCATCCGCCAGATTGGCCTGGGTCAAATCGGCCCCGCCCAACACGGCGAATTCGAGGTCCGCGCCACATAAATCCGCTTGGCGCAAATTCGCAAAATCCAGCAGCACGCCGCGAAGATGCGCATGGCGCAAATTCGCGTGGGCCAGGCATACGCCGGAAAGACGCATGCCCGACAGATCCACCCCCTCAAGGCATGCCCCTTCGCCCTTGCCTTCCAGCAATGCAGCGAGCAATACGGCGCGAGCGGCGTCCGATTGGGGGGTATCGGGCATTAGAAATCATCCATCCCGCTCAGCTTATGCTCCAGCCAATCACCATAAAAAGCGATCTCTTTTACGGAAGCCTTGACTTCGGCTGGCGACACTTCCTTGGCTAAAAAGCAATTCATGATGACAAAATGTTCTTCGCCGTCTTTTTCCGCGATAGCGATAGCCCCTTGGGCCAATTTCGTGTTGGCTTTCAAGGCCCATTTGGCCGAATCTTCGGAAAATGCGCCGCAATACGTATAAATACGGATCAAAACCAAGTCATCCCTGCGGCGGAATTGCTCCAGAAAAACCGTCTGCTTGCGGCCCATCTTGAGCGTTACTTGGATGGCATATCCCTCGCCGTTCTGCTTAACTTCCCGCTCTCCGGGTTTGGCGCACACTTTGGCAAGCGCCTCAAGCGTGCAGGGCCCCCCATGCTTGCTGCTTTCCTTAGGCGCACTCCGCAAAATGGTTTCGGCCTGGGCAAGGGCTTTATCCACGGAACGGCGCACATCCACATCCATTTCATCACGGCATTCATGCAGCACCACCAACGCCGATGCCGCAGCCTTCCCCAACAATTCAGCGGCGTCTCGCCGTGTGACCCAGCCCGATTCCGTGTTTCGCAGTTCATCAGCAGCTTTTTGGATTAGTTCTAGCAACATTACTCCCTCCATAGTGGCGACAACCCATAGCTTTCATGATAACACAGAAAATAACCCGGCATAAATACCCCCGGCAGGATTACCATGCGCTTTTCATTTCATGCCCATTGATTCCGGCGCGTCCAGGCTGGAGACAAATTGACCACGCTGGCGTGAGGGCGTAGACTTGAGATGCATGAGATGTCCTGTGCATGCGCATACAGCAATCTGAATTCACTATCCTTATTAGATGGAGACCGGTTATGAGCGATCCCTCCCACCCAAATGAACTCTGCAGAAGAGCCTTTCTCAAACTCGGTTCCGCTGCCGGACTGGCCACGGCGGCTTCAGGCTTGGCGGGCGGCGCTTGGGCGCAAGAAGCCTCCACACCCGCCGCGCCCAGCAAAGCTAAACACCGCACGCTAGGCCGCACCAAGCTCGAGGTGAGCATCGTCAGCGTGGGCGCAATGGGCACGAGTGAACCCGCGATTTTACAAGCCACCTTCGAGAAAGGGGTGAACTATGTGGATACGGCCCGAGGCTATATGGGCGGGCAAAATGAAGTGATCGTAGGCAAGGCCTTGAAAGGCTACCGGGACAAGGTCTACGTGGCGACCAAATTCGGGCATTCGAATGGCGCAGATGCATATGAAGCCACCATCAAGTCCGCCGAAGAAAGCTTGAAAGCCCTTGAGGTGGATTATATCGATGTCCTGCAAATGCACGGCATATCCTCCAAAGACAACGTCGCGGAACCGAGGGCGAAGGAAGCCTTGGCCAAACTCAAGGAACAAGGCAAGATCCGCTTCGCGGGCGTGACGACTCACGAGGGGCATGTGGAAGTGCTCGACGCAGTGGCGGCGGATCCGGACAAAATATACGATGTCGTACTCGTGGGCTATAACTTCGAGAGTCCGCCCGAGCATACCGCAGCCATCGAACGCGCCGCGAAAGCGGGCATCGGCATCGTCGCAATGAAGACGCAGGCCGGAGGATATAAGACAACGGAATTGGGCGCTATCAGCCCGCATCAGGCGGCGTTGAAATGGGTGCTTCAGAATACAAATGTGGCTTGCGCCATCCCGTCCATGGTGGACCTCAAGCAGGTTGAAGAAGATGTGGCGGTCATGATGGATGATTTGAAACTGACGCGCATCGAATCGCAAGTGCTGATGCAATACGCCCAGGCCATTAGTTCGGTCTACTGTAAACGCTGCGGCGGGTGTAACGGCACGTGCCCCCTTGGCGTGGATATCAAGACGGCCCACCGCAGCTTGATGTATGCGGAAGGGTATGGCGATATGCGCCTGGCGAGCGCCACATACCACGGGATTCCGCTGAACGCCAGCCCGGTTATATGCGGGGAGTGCGACACCTGTGTGGCCCAGTGTATCCATGGGCTTTGCATCGGGGAACGGATGAACACGGCTCGGGCGCTGTTTGCATAATCCCGGCCTCTAAGGAGTGTTATGAAACACCTGATTTTATTATGCACAGCCGTGGCGTGCGCCACAGCCCTAGCTGGCTGCGCAACAAACCCAGCCGCTGTATCCGATGGCCAATGGCTGCCGTTGCCGGGATTCGCGGAGGGCTGGGCCGCACCCGAAGGCATCAAGACATACACGCCCGAGAATCTCTTCAACTACATTGACGGGGAAGCGGATCTGTACATGCCGTATGGATTCAAAGAGGCGCGCGTTGCGGCGTATGAACGCGCCGCTGAACCGTCCATGCGGATAAACGCCGATGTGTACCAGATGGGTTCGGCATTGGATGCGTTCGGCGTCTACTCGAATTACCGCTCATCCACACAACAGCCGGTGGCGGTAGGCGCGGAAGGCTTCGCTTCGGAACAGCAACTCATGTTCTATCAGGGCGAATACTTTGTCCGGCTATACGCTGCCACGGCGGATGCAAGCGCCCAAGACGCTTTACAACAATGCGCCAAGGCCATTAGCATGCGCCTCCCAAAAGCGGCGCGCCCACCCGAATTGGATATGCTCCAAGTAGACGGCGTAACGCCCGGCACGGAACGCTATCTCGCCAAGAGCGTGTTGGGATACGCCTTTTTCCCGCGCGGCATGACGGCGGATGCTCGGGTTGGCGAGGCGGATGCGCGGGTGTTTGTCGTATTGTACGCGGATGCGGCGGCGGCGAAAGCAGGGCTGGACGCCTACCGCGCCTACCTGCGGGAGAAAAAACTGCCGCTAGGTACAGACGCCGATCAAGCCGAAGGCCGCGCCGTCACGCGCGATCCGCTCTATAAGGGCCTGGTGGTGCAGCAAGCCGGGGCATGCCTGGTGGGAATCGCCGGATTGGCCGAGCCTGACGCGGGCATGCCGCTCGTCACGCAGATAGCCGCCCGCGCTTCGCGGTGAAAGACAGTCCGAACTCAAGTGAGGCGATGGGGTCTAACAAGGTGGAAGTAGCCAGTGGGACAAGCCCCACTACATAGAGAGGCCGGGCAACAGCAGCCGGTGGCAGCCGCACCAGATACAAACGCCATCTCTGACGCGGCATTGGTGGAACAATGCCGTGAAGGAGAGTCGCACGCATTCGATATCCTGGTGCGGCGGCACCAGGACCGCATCTGCCACGCCGCCTACCGGCTCGTGGGAAACCGCGAGGACGCCCTGGACGTGGCACAGGAGGTGTTTGTGCGCGCCTATCAAAGCCTGAATGGCTTCCGGGGCGACGCCCAGTTCTCGACGTGGCTGTACCGCATCGCCGTGAACATGGCCCGGAACCACTTGCGCAACCGTTCGCGCAAAGGGCGAAACATGGGCGTTCCTTTAGACGCCATTTCAACGGATGCGCCTGCCGTGGCCGCAATGGCCGCATCGCCGCTGCCTTCTCCCGCTGATACGGCCTCCGCAGGCGAATTGAGCGATATATTGCATGGCGCGTTGATGCACTTGCCCGAGGCGTGCCGCGAAGCGTTTGTGTTGCGCATATTCGAGAATTTGAGTTATGAAGAAATCGCCGCCGTGATGGAATGTCCGGCGGGTACGGTGAAATCGCGCCTCAACCAGGCCCGTCGCCTGCTGCGTGAGCGATTGGAGGCCCTGGCGGTTTTGTGAGCCATGGATACGGATGACATTCGAGAAGAGCTATCCCCGCTGCTCGATGATGAACTCGAGCCGGAGCAGCGCCGCATCCTGGAGGAGCGTATCGAGGCGGACCCGGAGGCGCGTGCGGAACTGGACGCCCTGCGCCGGGTGGATCAACTCTACCGCTCCCTTTCCCCGATGGCCGCCCCGGAAGGCTTCGCCGATGACGTGCGGGCGCGCATCGAAGCGGCCCAGCGCCCAGCGGCGCTCCATCGGCGTGTGTGGCGCATAGCGCTTCCAATAGCCGCGGCGGCGGCGCTGCTTATCGTAGCGGGAATCATAATGCTCCCCTCCTCGATGGGCGGCAGGCAAGCAGCGAAGCGGGAAATGGCGGCGAGTGGGAAACCGCAGGAAGCATTAGGAAGATACTCCGTTATCTGCGAAAAAACGGAGGAAAATAAACCCGGCATGCCCCTTAGTGAGCCAGCGCCAGACGAGGCCGTCGCCGCGGATGCCGTTACAACTGTTGATGCAGACAGACGAGTGGCAAAGACTAACGAAAACATATCCTGCGCTGGCGGTGCTCTCACCTCTCGCGGCGAACCTCAAGCAGAATTGGAGCCTGCCCAGCCGCTACAGAGAATTCCCCAATCCGAGCTGGATTTGAAATCATATAAGGTGCATGCTGGGCAGGCATATCTTGAAAATGAAAAAGAATCCGCTGCCGCACCTCCCGCCAGCCCGCCTGTAGCAGCAGCCAGTCCAGCGCCATCCGCCGCTGAGTTGAAACCAGAATCCATGGAAGCCGTACCGCAGGCCACAGCCAAACCGCGCGACTATCTGTATGAAGTCCAAAACACCGTGGTTGTAGGCGAGAAGGCAAGCAAAGCGGCAGGCGTCGGCGCGGAAGACGAGAACACGCGCAAACGCATGGAATCCATGTCCGCCGCATCAGAGATAAAAGATCTGCCTCAAAACCTCGGCGGTAGCTCTAAAGATGATGCATCTTCCATCGCAAGCCCGCGCACGGCAGGCTCGCGGCTCTTTGAGTGGCATGGCGGCGTATGGCGGCAAGCAGGGTATGCCGGTGAAACCTGTACGGCGTTACGGCGCGATTCCAGCGAGTGGAAAGCCCTCCTGGCCTCCGAGCCGGAACTCGAGGCGCTGCTCGATTGGCCCGAATCCATCATATTTAAGCACGGTGATTCCTGGCTCTGCCTCGAATCCCAGCCCACTGCTCCGCACGAGTAATTGGCATCCGCCTCCCGGTTATACCGGCTCTTCCATAGGAAAAAACATCGCCTCCATGTATTCCATCTGGAAGTTGGGATCGCGGGAAAGCTCGACGTGCTTGGCCAGGAACGCCAGTTCCTCCGCACGCTGGCGCGCTGTCCGTGAAGTCGCCACACGGCGCGCCCCCGCCAGCGACGTGTTGCCCACGAACGAGACGCGCGGCAGCTCGACGTTGAAGGGCAGCAGCCCCATGCGCTGGGCGTTGTGCGGGCGGATGTAGTTTCCGAATGCGCCCGCCACATAAACCCGGTCGAGTTCGGCGGGAGTAAGCCCGGCCTGCTTGAGCAAGATCGCGATGCCGGTGCGGATCGCACCCGTGCCCAGTTGGAGTGAACGGAAATCGCGGTGCGTCACGGTAACGGGCGCGCCTGTGCCGCTTTCGGATTCCAGCGCCACCACGAATTCGGGGCCGTCTTCGCCCATTATCACCCGATCGAGCAGTCGAGGCGGTAAATCCGCAGGAAGTTCATCTCCCGACAACAAGAGGCCGTGATACGACAAAATCCCCTTGCGGAGCAATTCGGCGGTGATGTCGATCAGGGCCGAGCCGCACAGCCCCACGGGTTTCGCGCCGCCGATCACTTTGTAATGCACATCGCCATCAAGCACGATTTGCTCGATAGCCCCACTCATGGCGCGCATGCCGTGCTTGATGTTGGCCCCCTCGAAAGCAGGCCCCGCCGCCGTCGAAGCGCTCAGCAGGATATCCCCGTGTTTCACCACCAACTCGCCGTTCGTGCCGATATCGACGAACAGCGTAGGCTTGGCCGCCTCCGCGATCCCCGTGACGAGTATGCCCGCCACGGTGTCGCCGCCCACGAATCCGCCAATGACCGGAAACACCACGACACAGCCGCGCGGATGGATTTCCATGCCGATCTTGCTGGCGGGAAACAGAAGCGAACGGCGGAAGGCGGGCGCAAAGGGGATCTCGCCCAGCGCATTGGGCGGGATGCACGCCAGGAAATGCTGCATGGTCGTGTTGCCCGCGAAGGTGGCCTCGTAGATGCGTTCCGTGCGAATGGATGCTTTCTCCGACAATTCCGCGATCATCGCGTTCAAGGCGTCGCGCATGATGCCGTGGAGCTCCTCGAGCCCGCCCGATTCATCGCGCGCCCGCTGGATCCGCGACAACACGTCATCGCCGTATTGCGTCTGTGGATTCATGCGCGAAGCGGAGGCGATCTCCCGGCCCGTGGCGAGATCGAGCAACACGCCCACCAGCGTCGTCGTGCCCAAGTCAAACGCCACGCCATAGCATTCCGGCTCGGTGTTATCCTCCTCGAAATCGAGCAGATAACGTTCCGAGAGCACCGCCGTGCCACGGAAGCCTTGTTTTCGCAGCTTACCAGGCAATAAACGCGCCATTTCCAGGCGAACCTCACAAGGGCCAATCGCATCGAGCAGGCGCTCGATATCCGCGCGGTCATCCTCGAGCGTGGGCGCATTCAGGCGGACATACCGCTTCCATATGGGCGGATCTTGCGCTTCCGACACGTCATGGATGCCGCCCGCGCTGCCCAGGATTTGGCTCGTCTCCGTAAGACGGGAATTATGGGGAACCACGACCGTCATGGGCATATGAACAGGCGTCTGGCAGGCCAGGCGCATGCCTTGCTCGATATCTTTGGCGCCAAATGATTTCAAGTCTTCCGCCGAGGCGTCCGGCGCATGGCCAATGATTTGCACCCGGCATTTGCCGCATCCGCCTTTTCCGCCGCAGGGCATGTCAATGGCGATGCCCGCCAGCACTGCCGCTTTGCTAAGAAGCGTACCCGCTGGCACACGCACCCGGATCCCCTCGGGCTCAAACAACACTTCTACTTCGTTCATGCTTTACTCGCTTCCCTTATAATCATGATCCGTCGGATCCGACGGATCCGTCAGATCTTCATTTCATCGCCCTATACATCACTTCGCCTGCGAGGCGCTCGGCGGTGATGCGCCCGGCCTCGAGCAGGCGGGCAATATGCTTGAGCGCCACGTTGGGATGCAAGCCCAAACCTTGGGCCACGCCATCCATCGAGCAGGGGTGGCGGAGCAGCAAGGCATATACATCCTCGGGGCTGGAATCACCAGCTTGTTCACTCCCGCCGCCGGAATATGCCGCCACGACTTCGGCGATGCCGCCATACGATTCCGCTGCTTCCCGCAGTATTGCGCCCAGGCGTTCGAGTTCGGCAGCCTCGACCGGCAGGACTTCCGAGGCCATTGCGGGCCGGACGACCGTCGTGAGCTGGATGCGGTCAGGCCGAATGCGCCGAGCATGCCCGGCGATCTGGCGCACTTCCTCCTCCGAATCGTTTATCCCACGCACCAGCAAGACCTCGAGCCAAATCAGCCCTTGGTATTCCGCGCGCAACGCCTCCAAACCATCCACGATGCTTTCATACGCCACATCCGCATGAGGACGGTTGAGCCGCGCAAAAGTTTCCGGAGTGCCCGCATCCAGTGAGGGAATCAATAGATCCGCCTCGAGCAACTCGCGGCGCACCACCACGCCGCCCACGAGCGAAGCGTTGGTAATGACCGCAACAGGGATATCCGCGCGCTGTTTGGCCCCTTCAATGAAGCGTCCCAGCCCAACATGCAGCGTAGGTTCGCCCGAGCCCGCAAGGGTGATGTAATCCGGACGCGGGCCCTCCGCCAGCTTGCGTTCGAGTTCAGCGAACACCTCATCGAGCGGCGCATACTCCCGCCGTTCCGCCGTATGAACCGTCGTGCAACCCAATTGGCAATAGATGCAATCAAACGTACACGTTTTAAATGGGATCAAATCGATCCCCAGCGAGCGGCCCAGCCGCCTGGATAATACGGGGCCAAATACATAGCGATATTCGCTCATTTCATTTCCTTCTTTCCGATGGGAAGCCGCCACTGTAACGGAACCGCCCAATGATATTCACATCATGATCAAAGCCAAACCGCGCATGAATATCTCTATCCATAGGATTGGCCCGGAATCCGATAGCGCCGGATACACGCGCAACGCCCATACTGTACTGAAATATAGGCCGAAAATCACCGTTTTCAGGATAATTTCCAAATAAATTTGACAGCACACTCCGAAATCCCATATTCTGGTTGATTACAAGACGGAATCATTTACGCGGGAAAAGCCCATTCCGCCCCAGCGGGAGGCGCATATCCTCCGTAAATGGGAACAATGGCCCCATGGCATGCACTTGCAAGGGAGCATCGGATGGCATTTATCTACGACGAGCCTTCGCGCACATTTTCGGAATACCTGTTAATTCCGAATGAGACCCGCAAAGAACATACGCCCGGGAATGTGGATTTGCGCAGCCCCTTCACCCGCTACCGGGAAAACGAAGAGCCGTTGCGCCTGAATATCCCGTTCGCATCGTCCATCATGCAGGCGGTATCCAATGATGTCATGGCCATCGAGCTGGCGCGTAGCGGCGGTATTTCCTTTATCTATTCCTCCCAGCCCATCGAGAGCCAAGCGGAGATGGTGCGGCGCGTGAAAAAATTCAAGGCGGGCTTCGTCATCAGCAACGCGAATCTCCGGCCCGATAGCACGCTCGAGGATGTGGTGGCCACCATCGAGCGCACGGGGCATTCGACCATTCCCATCACGGACGATGGCACGCCCAACGGCACGCTGCTGGGCATTCTCACCGGGCGCGATTTCCGGCCCCACAAATCGGATTTGAGCACGCCCGTGCGCGAGATTATGACGCCCTTCTCAAAACTCTTTTACGGCAAAGAAGGCCAAAGCCTCACGGAAGCGAATGAGCTGATCTGGGAGCACAAACTGAACTGCCTTCCCATCATCAGCAACGACCAAAAACTGCTCTATCTGGTTTTCCGCAAAGATTACGAGGAGCACCGGCAAAATCCCGAAGAGCTCGTGGACGTGGAAAAGCGGCTCATGGTGGGCGCGGGCATCAACTCACGCGATTATAAAGAACGTGTGCCCGCCTTGCTCGAAGCAGGCGTGGATATTTTATGCATCGACTCTTCGGACGGTTTTTCCGAATGGCAAGCCGATACCATCCGCTACATCAAAGAAATCTTCGGCCCGAGGGCAAAAGTAGGCGCGGGAAACGTAGTAGATGACCAAGGCTTCCGCTACCTCGCCAACGCGGGCGCGGATTTCGTCAAGGTAGGCATCGGCCCCGGCTCGATTTGCATCACCCGCGAGCAAAAAGGCATCGGGCGCGGCCAGGCCACGGCGGTCATCGAAGTAGCCAAGGCCCGCGATCAATACCTGCAAGAAACCGGCGAATATGTGCCGATTTGCTCGGATGGCGGCATCTTGCATGACTACCACGTCGTGCTGGCGCTCGCCATGGGCGCGGATTTCGTCATGCAGGGCCGCTATTTCGCCCGGTTCGATGAAAGCCCAGGCCGCAAGCTCTGGGTGGGCGGGCGCATCATGAAAGAGTATTGGGGTGAAGGCTCGAACCGCGCCCGCAATTGGCAGCGGTATGACATGGGCGGCAAGAACGATTTGTCGTTCGAGGAAGGCGTGGACGCTTACGTCCCCTATGCGGGCCGCCTCAAGGACAGCGTGGCGTTGTCGGTCGTGAAGATCAAATCCACCATGTGCAATTGCGGCGCTCTCAACATTCGTGAATTACAACAAAACGCACGGCTCACCTTAGTGTCCTCCACAAGCATCCGCGAAGGCGGCGCGCATGATGTGCTGCTCAAGGAACGTGACGCGGGCACGGAGCAGTAGTAGGGTCTAGGGTCTAGGGTTTAGAGTAGCATGGGCGTCCCGCCCATGTATGAGAGTTGGATTGATTTCGCTTCGCATAGTAGCAGAGGTGGGCTTGCTTCGCCCATGATGTGCTGCTCAAGGAGCGGAGCAGTAGCAGGGTTTAGAGTAGCATGGGCGTCCCGCCCATGTATGAGAATTGGATTGATTTCGCTTCGCATAGTAACAGGGCTGGGCTTGCTTCGCCCATGATGTGCTGCTCAAGGAGCGGAGCAGTAGCAGGGTTTAGAGTAGCATGGGCGTCCCGCCCATGTATGAGAGTTGGATTGATTTCGCTTCGCATAGTAGCAGAGGTGGGCTTGCTTCGCCCATGATGTGCTGCTCAAGGAGCGGAGCAGTAGCAGGGTTTAGAGTAGCATGGGCGTCCCGCCCATGTATGAGAGTTGGATTGATTTCGCTTCGCATAGTAGCAGAGGTGGGCTTGCTTCGCCCATGATGTGCTGCTCAAGGCACGGAGCAGCAGTAGGGTTTAGCGTAGCATGGGCGTCCCGCCCATGTATGAGAATTGGATTGATTTCGCTTCGCATAGTAGCAGAGGTGGGCTTGCTTCGTGCTGTGGGTGGGGCAGGCCTCATCTTACGCCGATGGACGTGAGGTAATAAATGGACCATTCTTCAAGGCCGGTGATTGTGCTCGATTTCGGGGCGCAATACAGCAAGCTCATCGCCCGGCGGGTGCGGGAGGCGAATGTTTTCAGCCTCATTCTGCCGTATAATACGCCCATCGACACGCTCCAGAAACACAATCCCGCTGGCTTGATCTTCAGCGGAGGCCCGGCAAGCGTCCATGCCCCCGGCTCCCCCCTGCCCGATCCCAAAGTCTTTGAGCTGGGCGTGCCGATACTCGGCATCTGCTACGGCGTACAAGTGTTCGCCCACATGCTCGGAGGCAAGGTCGAGCGCTCTACGAAGCGCGAATACGGCATCGCCCATCTTGTCCATGAGGATTCGACGGGATTTTTCGACAGCGTCGATGAAAACACCCAAGTCTGGATGAGCCATGGCGACGCCATCTCGCAGATGCCGCCCGGATTCCAGTCCATCGCGCGCACGGAAAATTGCCCGTATGCCGCCATCGTGAATGCGCCGCTCCGCTTCTTCGGCGTGCAATTCCACCCCGAGGTGGTCCATACGCCCCAAGGCGCCCATATCCTCTCGAACTTCGTTCACACCATCTGCGGCTGCGGCGCGGACTGGAATATGGGCTCTTTTGTCGATACGGCCATACAGAGTATTCAGGCCACCGTGGGCGAAGGGCGCGTCGTATGCGGATTGAGCGGCGGCGTGGATTCAAGCGTCGCGGCGGTCCTTATCCACCGCGCTATCGGCAGCCGCCTTACCTGTGTTTTCGTTAATAACGGCCTGCTGCGCAAGGGCGAACAAGAACTCGTGCAACAGGTGTTCCGCGATAACTTCCACATCGACTTGCGCTATGTGGATGCTGAAGAACGTTTCCTCAGCGCCTTGCGCGGCCTCACGGACCCCGAGTTGAAGCGCAAGGCCATCGGAAAGGTGTTCATCGAGGTATTCGAGGAAGAAGCCCAGCGCCTTGGGCATATGGACTTTCTCGCACAGGGCACACTGTATCCGGATGTCATCGAGAGCATCTCGGCCACGGGCGGCCCATCCGCCACCATCAAGAGCCACCACAATGTGGGCGGCTTGCCCGAGCAGATGAATCTCCAGCTCCTCGAACCATTGCGCGAACTGTTTAAAGATGAAGTCCGTGCGCTGGGCCGTGAACTAGGCCTGCCCGAGGAAATCGTCGGACGGCACCCTTTCCCCGGTCCGGGATTGGGCGTGCGCTGCATCGGCGAGGTGCTCAAGGAACGGCTCGACACGCTGCGCGAGGCCGACGCCATCTTCATCGACGAGATCAAAAACGCGGGGCTCTACGATGACATCTGGCAGGCCTTGGTGGACCTGCTGCCCGTGCGCAGCGTGGGCGTCCAAGGCGACGAACGGACCTACGAGGAAGTCTGTTCGCTACGCGCCGTGACGAGCGAGGACGCCATGACGGCCGACTGGTTCCGCTTTCCGCCCGAAGTGCTCCAGCGCACCGCTAACCGCATCTGCAATGAAGTGAAACATATCAACCGCGTGCTCTACGACATCACCTCGAAGCCCCCCGGCACCATCGAGTGGGAATAGCACGCAGGGAAACCCGATGCAATTCGTCCGCATCGCCAAAGTGAAGGATTTCGAGGGCAAGCGGTTTAACCGCTATACGCTGCTCGCAAGAAAAGTCGCTATTTTCCGCGAGGCGGACGGCTCGTTCTACGGCATCGAATGCGCCTGCAAACACCAGAACTGGGACCTCACCACGGGCCGCATCGAGGGCGACATCGCCACCTGCCCCCGCCACCAATGGTCCTACAACATCCGCACCGGCGAATGCCTCACCCACGACTCCCTGCGCCTGCGCAAATATAGCGTGAAAGTCGAAGGCGAAGATATCTTCATTTCGCTTACGCCCAGCGAAGAAGCGTAACGCGGGGCTTGCGTGGTTCAGGATTGGATACAATGAGACGAGTTATTTGGTGATGTAAAAGTTGTTTTCTTGGACATGATTTGCAAGCTGCAACAAGGTTTCTTTCTGCAGTAGCATCAGGCTCGGGCAGCAGCGGCCAGGCTGGAATCGGGAAAAAAGCTTTTTAATCGCGGAGAACGCTAAGGACGCGGAGATGCGCGGAGTAGGCATTCTCTCCGCGAAACTCCGCGTCCTCAGCGCCTCTGCGATGACTCTATTTGTCTTGAGGATCTTTTGTAGAGGCGGCCTTCATATCTCCACGCATCATTTACAATCCGTGCGCCATGCAATCTTGAAACGCTTCCAGAGTCAGCGGTGGGGCAAGCCCCACCCTACGCCAACTCGTCACACCAACACCATGAAGGCGAGCAGTTCGAGTTCCACGGCCAGGTGCGCGAGAAAAGGCAGGAGTACGTTGCGCCGCCGTTTGGCCCAATACGTAAGAAGCAGTGAAAACGCCACCATGGCCGCCATTTCGAGGGGGTGTTTCACGAGGTGGTAGGCCCCTTCATAGACGGGGATGAGCAGCCAGCCGTAGCGCGGCCAGCGGGCGTCAAGGACGCGCAGCAGCGCGTAGCGGTGGATGAACTCCCACCCCATGAGCCATGACAAGGTGTAGGCCGTCGTATGAAGCGCGTAGGAGGCTTTGTCGCCCGCCGCCGCGCCTTCGAGCGAGGGATAAAATCCGCGCAATCCGGGTACGGCGAGGATCACGAGGACAGCCAAGGCCCCTAAGGCCGCCAGGCCCGCCAGCAGCCCCCAATCCATCCGCCGCCACCGTGTGACGCCGAGAGCGCCCCAATCCATGCACGGCAGGCAGAAACAAAACGGCAAGATAAACCATGCCGCGAACTTGAACAGATCAACGGGCGGAGGCTGCATATAGACACGCCCGCCATTGGTGGCGGCCAAAAAGGCGCTGCCCGGCCAGGCGGTCCAATGAAACATCCGCCATGCAATGGGCTCGCGGAAGCCCAGCGTGGCCATCGTGTCCACCGCATGCACGGCGGCCACATAGGCCAGCAAGGCGATGAGCGGCCATATCGGCGGGCGTTTTCTGTTCATTTTTCAACAGCCTTGCGTGCGGCTTGAATGGCGGTTTCGGCCCACTCCGCCAGTTGCTCCGAATCTTCTAAAATATCGGAAGGCACCTCATAATAGGACTTTCCGGTGCGGAATGTCTCCATGCCCCACACCTCGTATGTTTTCTTCGACTCCGCGCTCACTTTGAAGAACAACCGCCCATCCGCGATGATCGCAAAAAAGTAAGGGCCCGCATACACCCCATGCCCACCAAACATGGCCTTTGCACGTACGCCGGGCACGGATGCAAGCTGATCAAGCACAAAATCGCGAAATGAGTCATCCCGAGGCAAATGTGCGTCCCTCCGGCGTGTGGGGAAAAGGGCACCATTCGCGGACGGGGCATTGCGGGCAGCGAGGTGCGCGGGCCTGGCACGTGGCGCGGCCGTGGAACACCATGCCATGGGAAAAAGCCGTCCACGTTTCCCGGGGCAAAAGGTTCATTAAATCCTGCTCGACCTTTACCGGCTCCTCCGCCATGGTGAGCCCGAGCCGCCGGGCGATGCGCCCGCAATGGGTGTCCACAATGATGCCGGGCACGCCGAAGCATTCGCCCAAGAGCACATTGGCCGTCTTCCGGCCCACGCCGCCGAGTTTCAGCAATTCCTCCATCGTTCCGGGCGCTTGCCCGCCGTGGCGTTCGAGAAGCGCCCGGCACATGTGCTGGATGTTCTTGGCTTTGTTTCGGTAAAAACCGCAAGAGTGGATATCCTGTTCAAGCGCTTCCTGGGGTGCGCTGGCATACGCCAGGGCGTCCGGATATTTGAGGAAAAGCGATTTGGTGACTTGGTTGACCCGTTCGTCCGTGCATTGCGCGGCAAGAATGGTGGCCACCAGGAGTTCGAGCGGGCTGCCATGGTCTAAACTGCAACAGGCATCAGGATACGCCGCACGCAATCGTTCGTAGATATGCGCGGCGCGCGAACGCTTGGAGGCCAGTGATTCTTTCAACATGAGAAATTGTCAGATCTTGTTTGAACGGAGGGGCAAGCCCCACCTTACAACCACTTCAGAATTTGAAGCTATTCTGATCCACTGATGACACTGATGAGCAATTAATAACGGAGTTACCAGAGTCACAAAGTATCCCTCTTAATATTTTGGTGCTACTATTTGTCGAAATCATGTTTCCTTGCATGGATTTTCTGTGTAAATCAATATACATCAACTCGTTAGAGACCAGATTTCCACCATGAAGAGCACGAAGTAAAACGATATCAATTCTAGATTTCATCTGTGTCATCTGCGCCATCTGTGGAAATTCTTCGTGTCCTTCGTTTATTCGTGGTGCAAAATCCGGATCTTTGGTTGCAGCTATGCTGCTGTATGTATTGAGCGTATTTAGTGGTCTCAAAATCCGCACCTTCGGAACATCAGCCTTCCTCGAACTCGGAAGTATCTTCACCCTCGTCCTCGGGGCCTTCTTCCTCCTCTTCATCCGCATTGCTGATGATGGAACGGTCCACGGAGGCTTGCTCCATGACGCGCTCGGAAGCGAAGATCGGACAATGCACCCGGCACGCGATGGCGATGCCGTCGCTGGGCCGCGAATCGATGCGCAGCACTTGCTCGACCTGGCCATCCGCGTTTTTTTGTTCGATGTTGAGATGGGCGTAGAAGGTTTCCTCTTCGAGCTTGTAGATCACCACACTCTTGAGCTCGCCCCGCAGGCCGGCCAGAAGATTACAGATAAGGTCATGGGTCATGGGACGGCCCAGATCCCGGCCTGTAAGAGCGGCCAGAATGGCGTCCATCTCCGCCGTGCCCACCAGAATAGGCAGCACACGGTCTTCATGATGCAGCAGCACGAGCGGCGAAAAACGGCCATCGCTGCTTACGCCAAGCACTTGTAAGGGAACCAGATTCGGTTTTTGCATGCCACGCTCCTGTTTAGCCTGGTATGGCGTGATGTCGTTACGCCTCCATCTTATACTGCCGGAAACGTATTGTCGATCTGGCGGATACCCGAGAACCGAGTGCATGACAGCAACGGCAAAAGGGGAAAACAACAGTAAAAAAACTATCTGTCTATAGCTTTGCACATATTCCATGGCATTGGCATAATACTTCGCACAAGCTATATACGGCATTGAGCTTACAGGCTTGCGTCGCAGAGAAGGATATCGGCATGATTGACCATCTGTACATAGATAATTACCGCTGCTTCACGAATTTTGAATGGAAGCCAGGCGTCTTGACATTGCTTCTTGGCGACAATGGCTCCGGCAAGAGCAGCCTTTTCGATGTCATAAAAACATTGCAGGCGTTTCTCACCGAACCAATGAAGACGGAAACCGCGTTTCCCTCGAACACCCGCACCGCAACAGGAAATCGCACGGAACAAACATTCGAGTTAGGCATCCTCGGAAACGAAGGGCGTTATACCTATGGCTTGATCATTGAACACCACGAAGACAATCGGCGCAACCGTATTAAACAGGAACAGCTTAAATACAATGATGTTCTATTGTATCAGTTCGATGGTAGTGAGGCCCACTTGTTCCGAGACGACGGTTCCGCAGGCTCCTACTTCCCGATTGATTGGTCCAAATCACTCATTGAGTCAATACCCGAGCGCAAGGATAATACACGCTTGACGTGGTTTCGCAAACGGCTGCGGCATGTCCACCTATTCTCGCCCATTCCACAGGATATGCGTGGCATTTCGGAGAGTGAAAAGGCGGAACCAGACTGCAGGCTTGCTCATTATGTCTCCTGGTTGCGCTATTTATTTAATACGCCAGAATACGCCGTCCGTCTCAAAGAGTTATTGCAGCCCGTGCTTGATGGTTTTGAAGGGATGCGGCTTAAGGATATTGGAGGCTCGACAAAGGAGCTCGTTTTTACGTTTGATTTTGGAGAAAATGGGTCCAAGAGGCCGTTCGATGTGCCATTCAATGGTCTGAGCGATGGCCAGCGCTGCCTAACGGTTCTCTACACAAGTCTTGTTCTTGCAGAAAATGAGGAGTGCAGTTTGTTGTGGGACGAACCGGATAATTATGTCTCTTTGCGGGAAATCCAGCCTTGGCTGACCGCCGTTCGAGATTTGGTTGAAGAACAAGGACGCCAATGCATCCTGATATCTCATCACCCGGAACTCATCAACACCTTGGCTGCCGAAAATGGCATGCGTATGTATCGCGGCGAGAACGGCCACGCCCGGATCAAGCCTTTTCAATGGGAAGCGGACGGAATATCTCCCGCGGAAATCGTCGCCAGGGGATGGGAAGATTAATGGGGAAAAAGAGTGGCGTACAAATCGTGGTAATTGTCGAAGACCAACGGCTCGAGCAGTTTGCCAGGCAAGCGCTGAAGGCTTTAGGGTTTGACCGAAATAAAATACGTGTAGAACCGGATTATCCCAGACAAGGCAAAGGATCTGGAAAACAATATGTAGACAGGAAGTGCCAAAGTGAAATTGTCATATTACGTAGATATGGCGGAAACAGAGCGTTGCTTCTAGGCACGGAAGCCGATGAACAAACGGTGGCCCAGCGCAGGCAGATGCTAGATTCGCAAGCAAATCCGCATCGAGAACCAAGTGAACGCATTGTTTACTGGATTCCCAAGTGGCATGTCGAGACTTGGGGGCTTCATCTTACCGGTAGCACCGTGGATGAGAATACAGACTACCATACCCAAGGCTCCAGCATTGATTGGAAAACCGCTGGCAAAATTTTCAAAGAAGAATATCATGCGCACAAGCAAGGCGTTCTCTCCGCCTTGCAATCTCTCAATGACGCCTATCAAGAAACCGGCAGGCTCTAGGAAGATATCGCTAGCTTCCCGCGCCGCGCCATTCCGGCGACAGTCGGCGGGCCTCGTCGATTAGGGCGTATATATTCTCTTCAGGCGTTTCATACCCCACTTGATCACCCGTACCTAAAATCACGCGGGGATTGCCCTTGAAGGCCTCCATCACCTCGCGCACTTCCCGGCGCACATCTCCTTCGGTTCCACGAATGAGGGTCTCGACGGTGTGGATGTTCCCGTTCATCGTGGTATGGCCATCCAGCAGGCGCACCACTTGGCGAAGCCCGTCCAGGCCCACGACATCGCCGCCGGGCGGGCGCTCGAAGGGGCAGACGCAATCAATCCCCATCTCGGCGAAGTCCGCCACGGTCTCGATGCAGCGCCCATGGAAATGGATATGGAGCAGACGCCCGTGGCGGTGCGCTTCTTGCGCCACGGCGGCGATGACCGGCTTGTCCCACCGCCGCCACATCTCCGGGCCAATCAAGCTGTTACAGCTCCATGAACAGCCGATGCACAGGCTCTCGAACGGCGTACGCTCGCAAATCGTGCGCGCCAAGCGGACCATATAATCGGTATATCGCTCCTGCAAACCTTCAAAAAGAGGCTCTTGCACGAAGAAGTCCATGACGGCGGCCTCGAGCCCGCCTTCGCGATTACCCCCGTAAAAATCAAAAAATGGCACGCCAAGCCAAGCCTCGAGCAAATAGGCATCGCCGATTTCCTCCCAGGCGCGCGTGAAAGGGGACACATCCATTTTTTCGGGGTCCGCCATGCACGCATGCAGGAATACATCCAAATCGCGCGCCGGATCTTTGATGTAGCGTTCGGTGAGCCAGGAAGGTTCGTGGCGCGCATAAACTTCCCGCTGTTCGATGTCTCCCGATGGCGCGTGCAAAGTGGTGCATACTTCGAGCGTGTCTGGATTGCGCCAGGTCTCTTTCACGGTCCGCTTCACATCTGGGGCCAAGCTATCGCCAAAGGCAATCCCCCAGCCTTCGCAGTCAAAATGGGCAAATGCATTTTTCAATGCTTGGTGGAACGGCACTTCCCGCTGGAACGCCAGCATATCCACGCCCATCAGTTTGGCGGGGTAGTAATACCACAATTCGGGCGCTATCGGGATTCGGTCGCTGAACACGCCGCGATAGGCATTGAGCATCCGCTGCTTTCCGTCCATCATTACGGCTCGATCCTATAGGTGACATCCACGGCTTGCCCCTCGCGCGCACTGCGCGTGATGGCGGCGATGCATTCATCCACATCGTAGCCGGTCGTGGCGGGCTGGGCTCCTTGTTCGCCACGGGCAATATTTTCGCAAAAGAAGGCCAAGGCGCGGGCAAAGGGCGAACAGGGCGCGAAACGATGTTCGGTGGACGCGCCGGTTTCATTATCATAATGCGCCAGCATGGAGGCCTTGTGCTCGAATTGGTCCCATGCAGCGCTGAAAAACTCGAGCCGGCCTTTTGTGCCCGATACTTCCAATCGTTCGTCCCATCCATCGCGCAAGAAACCAATATGTTTCAACGGATGGGCCACGGCTTCAAAGTGGACGGGGCACTCGGGCGTGTCGAGAATCGCGGTCGCAGTTAAATCGTAGTCACGGCCTTCCGGGATATGCATCTGGGCGTAAATGCGCTTAGGCCTGCCGAATACGAAATTCACTAGGTCCAGCAGATGGCTGCCGCCGCACACCAGCACGCCGCCGCCATACCGGTTCACCAGCTCGGACACGCCGCCTGGCGGCGTGTGAAAGAAACCTTCTTGCGGTGTCACACTCCATAAATCCCCCCATTGCTGGTAGGAGCGAATCGAGGCGCTCATGGGCTGGCCGATTCGTGGCAGCAATTCCTTGAGCCGCTCCACGGCGGGGATGAAGCGCTTCATGTAAGACGTATACAGAATCACGCCTTTATCCCGCGCCCGCTGGACCAGAGCCAATGCATCTTCGGCATTAGTCGCCAGTGTTTTCTCACAGATAACCGCCTTGCCGGCCTCGATGGCGGCAAGGCCAGCCTCAAGATGCAGCGAGGAGGGCGCGGCGATGTCCACCACATCCACTTCCGGATCCTGAAGCATATCTTGGTATGATTGCGTACAGCGCGCATTGAACCTCGAGGCAACGGCCCGGGCGCGTTCCGCATCCACATCACAGACCCAGGCAATCCGCGCGCCCGCCTGTTCGAGTCCATCAAAATGGAACCGGGCGATATTGCCGCATCCAATGACGCCTACGTTGAGCTTCACGATTCGAAATCCTTCTCCAGGTTTGAGGCCTTACGCCAAGCTCCCGCCTACAATCGAGCCAGTTGCGCACGGCTGCTTGCCTTGCCGGGCCGCATGCATTATTCTGTTTAGGCACTCGATACGGTTGCTTTGTTTCAGAGCGCTATTTTTAATCAATACCTGTATAAAATCCATGCACAAAAGAATCCTAAGGGATAGACAATTCTGATATGCTCCATTGAGGCGTATAACTGAAAATAAAACAGGATGGTGCAAATGGTAGGGTACAATACGCTGCATGCTTTGCCTGATTCGCTCTGGGAAGGCCCCCTTGCGGGACGTTCCCAAGAACTCACGGTCTGCGGGATTGGCCGTTTTCGAGGCATACGCCTGAGCGATTCTCGCCGCGCACACGACAATTGGGAACTCACCTGCGTCATCAGCGGCAAAGGGCGGCTGTTATGCGAACACGAGCTCGATATGTCGGGGGGCTTGGTGTGCGTCACACCTCCGCTGTATCTCCACGACGAATGGGCCAGCACCCCCATGGACACCATCTGGGTGGAGTTTAACGGCACACGCCTTGGCAAATGGGATATCCGGCATCCGGTAGGGGTGCAAGCGCCCGAATTAGCTCCGCTTGTCGAGCAGATTTGGATGGTGGGCGAGCACGGCGGCCCCGGAACGGGTTTTGAACTCGATGGATTGATCGAAGCGGTCTTAGGCCGTTTCTTGCGCGCGCTCGAATCGGGCGCGCATGCCTCCGAGGGCTATTTAGTGGAGGAAGTCGTGCGCCATATCACGGCCCATTTCGCCGAGCCCATATCGGTCGCCAATCTTGCACGCCGGTTTGGATGCAGCGAAGGCCATCTCCACCGCTTGTTCAAGCGCCGCACCGGCCAAACGCCCAACGCCTTTCTCACGCGCGTCCGCATTCAACAAGCGATGTACTGGATTCGGGAAACCACGCTGCCGATCAACCAGGTGGCCGAGTCGGTGGGTTACGATGATCCCTTTTATTTCAGCCGTGTTTTCCGAAAAGTGGCGGGCATGCCCCCCTCGGATTTGCGCCCGAAGGGGGCGTGATGCATCCCCATTCCCGCCTTGCCTCCCTGGCGGCGTCACTTATACTCGACGGCGATCATCTGGAAGTTCTCCACCACGGGCGATTCAAAACACACACGGCCCTCTTGCACCGTGAAATCGAGTTCTTTCTCATGCGGCGCCACCACGACGCGCTGGACAGCGCGGCCATCGGTGCGCACGGAAACACGCACGCCTTGCACGGGCACATTGGGCAGATCTTTCTGGAAATTGAGCAGGCAGATCATGCTGCGCTTGTGTTCCGGCTGCTCGAAGGCCGTGACTTCAACGCAGGGCGGCGCGCTGGCTTCAAAGGCGAAATCATTGCTCAACACACGAAGCAGATTGACAAAGATATCGCCAAACATGCGCGGCGTCTCGAGGGGAGCCGTGCAGTACATCGCTTTGCCTTTTCCATACCGGTTTAAGACAATCGCTGGCTCGCCGGTCCAGATGCCGGGAGGATTGCTATGGATCGAGGCAAAGCGCTCATAGTCCGCAGGATTGGAATAAGGCAGCACCAGCGAAGCCCACACTTCCGCGCCCGGATTCGCCTTCACGCGAATCTGCGTTTCCGCCATGCCGATGGGCCAGCTCTCCGTATATGTATCAAAAAACTCTTCCTTATCCTTGGCCGGTGCAATGAAGGTGAAGTTTTCCGGCGTCTCGCCCACATAGGAAACGCCAAACACATCGCCCAACATGAAGCCGCCAGGCTTCACCCCGTCCGTACGCTGCAACGAGGTATATTTGCTCGCATACACGCAGCCGCCGCCCGCCACATAGGCGCGGATGGCTTCCACTTCCTCTTCGGACATCATGAGCACATTCGGCAGAATGACAATTTTAAACTTGCTCAAATCGCCCAGGCTTTTGCGCGTGAGCACGCCATAGGGCAAATGGTTGTGAATAAGGGCCTCGGCGGCGTAGAACAGGCCGTCCACGTGCGGCATGCTCGGGGCGGCCTCTTGATTGGTGGCGGCGGAATCATCCCCTATCAGGCGCAAACCGTTTTCATTGAGCGAGTACTTGGATTCCGTGCTCAAATACACGGCCACATCCTGTAAGCGTTTCCCTCCAAGATACGGGTCATACCCTTCGGTCTCGCTGAAAATGCGCCCCATGCATTCGTAGGTCCGGGGATTCATCGTACCTACGGGGTCTATGGCGTCGATAAACACAAACGCGCCCCCATCCGCAATGGCCGCATACGCCTTGCACCGCAGCCAATCGAAACTCTTCTTCGCCGTGTGGTTGTTCAGGCTCACGCTGAAACTCGTCTCGAAGCCGAAGGGATGCTCGGGCGTTAAGTTATAGAACATCTTGCGCGCCACGCTGCCCTGCAAAATATCCCCGTAGAAATCGCCCTGCAAGAACGTATTCTGTTGCGCCAGATGCCATGCGACCCCAAACCGCCACGAAAGGCTATAGGTCGAGGACTGGTGTTCAATGCTGGCGTCTGGCCGGTATTGCTTCACGGTCGATGTGGCCACGCCCGCGAAATCCGTCAGCCATTCCTCCCGCTTCCGCTGGAAGGCCACCCACGCCGGATCATCCCAGTTGACCGTCGTGGGCAATTCTCCGCCCACTTCCTCGCGGAATCGATTGCGGCAATGAATGCAATAACAGACCGTAGGCCAGAAGGTCATATCGAAACGGATGCCATCGAATTTCTGTTCCTGGCAGATCTCGGCCACCATGCGCGCGACATGCTCCCGGTACGGGGAGTTGGGGCAGCAAACGCCATAACGGCTCTCATCGCCCGCGCCCGCGCCATCGGCCCGGCGGATGCGCCAATCGGGATGGGTGCGATAGGCCCATGTATCGTAGATAAGGCTGAAGTATAACTGCACGGCGATGCCGTTTTTGCGGCATTCTTCCGCCGTCTCCGCGAAAATATTCCGCCCATCGAGGCCGCGATGCATCTGCCCATATTTTGTGGGATAAAATGTGAGGCCCGCGTGGGAATGGGCATATAGAACCGCTGATTGCGCCCGCGATATTTTGAGCGTCTGCACATACGCCTTGGGATCAAACTGCGAAAGAAAGGACTCATGCCAGTCTGGTATGTGCATATCGACCACGTTTCGCCGATAGGCATGCTTATACCACGCGCTGGGATTGGCTTGTCCATTGCCCATGCATGTTTCTTTCAACTCATTTTTTGTTTCCGGCATTGTTTGGAATCCTTTCAATTCTTTTCGACACAGCCCATAAACGGCCCTAGTTTCATCCATTGCTTCTTTATATGCACCCTGACGGCTTGGCGCACCCATAATGGAAAACACCTGCAAAAATGCCCGCCACCATTGAAAATAATCCTGCCGCATGCGCCGCAGGAACTTGAACCGGCTCATCATCCCCCGCATCGGGATTCAAGCTGGACAACACGCTGAAACTATTCGCCCGCGACACGAATGGCATACGATGGCTCGGGTCGTAAATGAGCGATTCACAGGCATCGAGCATGCCCTGGGTCGCCGTAGGCACGGTGTCGGACGCATACAGATAATGGCGGAATGACGTGGGAACCGGCCTGCCTAAATCCATATTTAGCGTTTGGTCTGAGGCGGTCCGGTTCAAAATGAACACCGTCATCTTTTTCCGGGGCGATATAAAGGCCGCTCCTTTCAGGCCGGAAGGCAAGCCATCAAGGGCATATACTTGGCTGTTCGCGGCAGTATACCGCGTCACCAGCGACCAGGAATAGAATGCCGGGCGCGGCTCCCACCCATCGGTTTTGTATTTCCATAAACCGTAATGCTGCTGATTGCCCGCATAATCCAAAATCTGGTCGGAAAGGCACCAAAACACCACGCTCGATGCGCCGCGATTCACACACTCCAAGGCGAAATCCGCTACATACAGGCCATGCTCAAAAAAATCCGAGCCGGGGGCCGGGCCCCATGTGCCCGCGTCCGGGTCCGTGTTATAAATATTGAATTCCTGCACGGTCCATGGCTTTTCCCCTATCTCGTTCTTCCGCGAATCAATCCATAAACTCATCGGGGGAACATTGCCAAAAACCGTGGAAAGATCCAGCTTATATCCATACGTATGCTGCGCGGTGGCGTCGCAATACTCGAGCCCTTGCGCGCTATGGGCCACGTCATAAAACCATTCCCCGGATTTGGCGGCGTACCAGGAAGAGCCGTCGATCCCAATATACGAGATCTTGCCGCGAAGGCCCCGGTTTTCCAGCTCGGCATCGAGCTGAAGCGCCATGGCTTGATACTCCGGCACGGTGGGAGCGGTGGCCGGATTGTTGTCCGGCTCGTTCATGAACGTTACTTGTGAGACATTGTCCAGGCCTTTCGTTTCGCGCAGGTATTGGATGTAATCAACAAAACTCCGGTTGGCCGCATCCCGTTTTTCCGCCTTCGGCAAACGGCGCTCCCCATCCACGCACCAACTAGGATACGACCACCAGTCCCCCCAAGGAACAAGGTTCACCTGGCATCCGGATTCTTTAAGGAGCGTGAAAAAACGCACTTGATCTTGAATATTCTCGTCATCCGGAGTTTGAACGCCTTCCGTGGGCTCCCACCATTTATGCGCCCAAAACACACGGCAAACATCCATGCGCATCTTTCGGATGCGCTCATTGTTCAAGGTGCGGTCCGCCGTGCCCACCCCCCGCGACGTATTAAATCCGCAATTGAGATAATAAAAACCGTGGCAGCCAAATCCCATGAAATCCGGGCACAGCACGGTGGATGTATCTACCGTCACATCCGCCGCCCAAGCTGGCGGCAGGCATGCGGCGCAAATAAGGCTAAATGAAGCGATAGATATGAATAAATTGTTCATGAAACACCCATTTTATAAATGTAAGCCCCTGTAGCATGGCCGTCCCGGCCATGCGCATGGGCGGGACGCCCATGCTACAAGCATGTTTGTTCTTCTCAAATCCTAAACATGAGGACCGCCGGCCGAAAATGGCCAGCGGTCCATCCCATATACCTATGCATTACTTAGGTAGAGGAGCGGGAATTAGCGCCGGCGGCGAATCCGCAGCGTTCCTCCAAGCCCAATAGCGCCACCCAACGCCATCAATCCAAACAAGCCCGCTACGGGCAGGTCCGTCGAAGCGCTGCCGGTGGAAACCACCAACGTGACCGTCTCGCCTTCGGCAAGCTCACTGCCAATCGCCGGCTCGGTGCGGATGATCGTGCCCGCGGGAATAGTGTCACTCGCTTCCTGCTCAACCGTGACGACATATCCGGCGTCCTCGAGCGCCGTCGTGGCTTCCGTTTGTGTCATGCCCGACACATCCGGCACGGTCGGCGTCGCGCCGCTCGTGGTCCAGATGTCATAGCCGATGTTGTCCGCGCCACTGAACGCACAGGGAGACGGGGATTGAATCATGAAGTTCCCCGCCGCGGGATCGCCCGCCCACACGGGATCAGCGAACACGCCGCCATCATGGCCAGCGGGCAGATTGGTGTCGGGAGACGGGAAATTGCCGCTCCAGCTACCCATATAGGAAAGGAAACAGCGGTCGATCATATTAGTCGTCGGACTCGTGAAGGCGCCCCATTCCTGCACGTTGGTGATGATGCTGTTGGTGAAAGTAATCAGAGTTCCACCCGGGAAATGACAACCCACATAGTTGCAATTATTCATCACGATCGTGCTTTGGTCGATGTCGTAATTACCGTAGCAGCCACTGTTCCAGTGGATGGGATCACGATTCTCAATCTTATCGCCATCACCGGAAAAATAGAAGGCGCAATGATCAATCTCGACAGCATCCGTCGCTTCGACGCCACCACTGGCGTACGAGATGCAGCCATGGCCTTTGGTGCTGATAAAGATGCAATCCCGGACAATCGGCGCTGTGTAGGCATTGGCCCAATCACCACACATCAGCATGCTTTCATTGTAACTGCCGCCATTATCCATGAACACACGGTTGGTCGTAAACGTGATGCCTTCGATGACGCAATCCGTCGGATTTTTCAGAATTAGAATCGCATTCGCTGCCGTCACATCGGCATTGAAAACTGGGTGTGCGCCCTCCGCCGCATGCAAATAGATGGGACCGGCGTTCTCAAAATGGAAATTGCCATCATCGCCATCATTCTCATAATAAGTGGAACTGTCCTCGACGATGATTTCATCAGTCACGGCAGTGTCCGTGGACACCCAACTCGCGATATACCGTGCATATCCCATATTGGGAGTCTGGTACACGCCGCCGCCCAGGTCCGCACTGCCAGCGTAGGCCTTGGACACATGGATAGTCGCCGCATCGGCGGAGGCCACCACGAACAGCAGCGCCAGCGCTGCCACAACGATTCTCGTCTTGCTCATGTTCATTCTCCTCATTCCTGCTCCTCTGTCTACCCAGGAAAAAGCCACTAAGCTCTTCCCCCTCTCTGACATTCATCCGCATCCAATCGAAAACATCAGATACGGTTGATCAGCCCACTCCACCATACAAATGCCCCACTAGCGCTGGTACAATCGAGATATCATCATTGCCCGCCACATCTCCGCTGCCAATGGGGAACTTGTTGTCCTGGAACCGTTGGAATGCCACGTGGCCGTCCATGTACAGGACATTCGAGCCGCCCGGTACATGGTTGAAATTCTGAATCGCCTTCTCATGGCCGAAACCATTCCATGCCTCACGTGGGTCTACGCTTCTGCCGCCCCACGCGTCAAACATCGTGACAATCGTACTTTGGCCTGTGGAACCGCCTGCGGGATTGTTGATATCGGTGATGGTGAATCGCTCGACGCCTTGGCGCAGACGAATGAAACTCGGCTTCGCCGCCACATCGATGTTTTTATCGTTTTCGTCTTTACAATAGGAATAGCCATCCCAATATGTATGATTGTAGTCTCCTTGCTTGGAACTTCGAGCAAGATCTTTTTCCGAAAAGTCCGATATGGCTTCCCCCCATGTTGTATTACAGATTTCACCAGATTTCCCAGTATATCCATTATATTCATGAATGATATTGATATAGTAATTTAAATAGTTGCGCCGCAACTCACCAAATAGCGCCCATTCGCCCAAGCTAGTGATCATGTACCCAAAATATAGGTATGAGACAGGCATTGACATTAAAAGATCCCGGCAACTTTTATTTTGTGGGGTTGGATTGCTCGAATACGCCTTGGCGGCTTCGGTGATCTGCGCCGGAAAATCTTCCTCCACACCCACATAGCTCATGCCTGCGCGGGAATCCGACGGGCAAAGGGCGATGTTTGCATCATTCCAATAATCGGGATAAACCGTGGAAGCGTTAATGGAAAGGGAATAAAACGTCGTTGCCTTGGCATCTTCGTCCATCTTATATACAAACGGCGACATCGTCGGGAAGTAATTCCCTTTCGCCTCGTTCGAGAACATCGTGAGGATAATTCCCCATTGCTTGAGATTGCTCGAACACGAAGCGCGCCGCGCCGCTTCCCGGGCACGCGCCAATGCCGGCAGCAAAATAGCCGCCAAAATCGCAATAATGGCAATAACCACTAGGAGTTCAATCAAGGTGAAACCCCGCCTGCGGACCTTGTTCATTGTTCCATTCCTCCTTTTTTGAATGACTGCGTCCTTACCACTCCAACTCACCCAATTCTATAATGCGAATGCTGACCCATTCTTTTTCCCGTTGCCCGCGCCTGGATTAGAAAACGCTTACTAATCAAGCGTGCGAAAATTGCCTATCCCACCCGCTCATGCATTTCATACGATACTGAGCCCCAGACTTCATTGCCCAGTAGCACCATAGCGCCCGCTGCTCACCAAACCCGCGCAACCAGAAAACGTTTACTAAACAATACTGTACACCTTCCCGCCCATTCTGTCAAGAGGGGAATACCGACGAAAATCCGGCCGATTAACGCATGTTTCTCTTTTTGCGCAGTACGGTAGCCAGGAGAACCCAACCTTGCATGCAATAGACACCAGGTTGCTTGGCGTCTTGTAACACTTTGGCCATCTGGAGCAAAAGCAGTGGGCAGATTTTTGAACCGCGAATAGACGCGAATAGACGCGAATACATGGCCAAGCTCCGTTAATGGGAGAATTATTTTAGACAGGATTTACAAGATGGACAAGATTTTTTAATGGCAATTCCGCTACACGAAAAAGCACGTCCGCTTTTTCATGGCTCAACTCTATAAAGAATTGTTACGATCATGTCCAATCTTGTTAATCTTGTAAATCATGTCTAAAAAAGCGGCCATTTCTTCAGTCGGCTAACATATTACGGTGCCTTTTTAGCCTGTCTAAACAGGCTCTCCTTAGCACCCGGCTGAAGCCGGGGTGTTTAGATGGATATAACTATGTAAGCAGCGGCGCTCTAGCGAGCTGACCGGAAGTAAATCATGTCCAAAAGAAACACCCAGCGCTTACTCGTTACATGCCGGGCCTTTATCCATCGGCCCGTTCACTTGCTCTTCGGCGTGGATTTCACTGATCTTTTCCCATGGCCCATGCTGGAACAGGCCCAATATGGACACCACTTCTCCATCTTTAATCTCGAAGGTCCGCTCCGCGTATTCCATGTGGGGGCGTGTCTCGAGATAATCAAAGCGCACCTTATAGATGCCTGGGGCAAGAAAGATGTCGTCCCATTTCATGGATGAATCAATCCGGCGGCTTTTGAGGCGCTTAAATTCGTTTCCATCACAATACGAAATCGTCAGCATGGCGTTCGCGGTCACGCAGGTGTCGTTATCTTGCGCGCTGAACTCCGCCACGCCTTTTGGAAAATAGAAAAAGCACTCCCTTTCCTGGCCGTCATCCAGGACAATGTCCTTTTCTTCCTGGATTTGCTCGGCGCAGGTCTCGGTATAGGTCATCTTGACCCAATATTTGCCCGGGGCCAAGGCGATGCGGTCCAGACCTTTTTTGACATATCTCGAATGGAGCGGCTTATACGCTTGCGCCGTGTCATCCCATCGGAAATACTGGACATACCCCTGCGCCGCGCCGTCCACGTCATTGGCGCGCACTTGCAGCACATTGCCCGCCCACGCCGCTGGCGCAAGCAAAAAAACTATCGCCAACAGTGCGGCGGCGGTGCAACACATAGTCGAAAACCGTATAGATGGAGCCATGTCGCTTCCCTTTCGCATGACGTTCTCCCTTCCTAAACACCCCCGCCCTGTAATGGTACCGCAAAACTGCGAAAAAGGAAAGTGTTTACTTGACAAAAATATTGAATTCAAGAGCCAAAAGTAACGAGCAGATAGTTACTTTGTTTAAGACGGCTTGATCGAGTATTCACCGCACGGCATAGCCGAAACCAAAGATACGGATTTCCAGGCCATCAAATACACGGTTAATAGTAGGGTTTGGCTTGCCTCCCCTACAAAAGTATCTACTCAAGTTATAGCGTATTTCGTGGCCAAAGAATCCGGATCTTAGAATGCAATCCTTAGCCACTGATCGGCAAAATCCTTACTTATATGCTATCCTGCCGCGCTGGCTAAGGCCACCGCCAGCACATCCACCCGTTTTGCACCCGCCTGCCGGAGCACCCGGGCGCATTCCGATACGGTGCCGTGCGAGGTGACCACATCATCAACGAGCAGCACCGTCGCGCCTGCCACCCGCGCCCCTTCCGCCAGTGCGAACGCCCCGCGCACATTGTCGAGGCGCTCTTTGCGGCCTTCGAGAAGGCTTTGGGTGCGGGTGGGCCGCACGCGGAGCAGCAAGCGCTCGAATCGCGCCCCGGTGAAAGCGGGGAGCACTGCCTGCGCCAGCAGTTCGGACTGGTTGAAGCCGCGTTCGCGCTGGCGTATGCGGTGTAGCGGCACTGGGGTGATCACCTCGTACGCCTCGGTATCCAGGCAGCGTGCCGCCGTATCGAGCAAGAGCGCCGCCAATGGCGGGACGAGATTGGTCCGCCCATGGAATTTAAGCAGCTTGATCGCTTCGGCGATAGGCCCGTCAAACACGGCCGCCCCCACGGTGCGCCCATAATGCCGCTGTTCCTTTCCGGATGCGCAAGGCCCGCATGGGAAAACCTGCGAGCTTTCCATGGCAAACAACCCCACGCTTTCTGGGTGGGGACGCCCGCATATGCTGCAAAACGGCGGCTCGATCCTCGGGCTTAAGCCCCAGCACGTGGGGCAGAAATGGCAGTTCTCCTCAGTGAGAATCCGCATGCCGCACTGCTTGCAGAATTGCGGAAACACCAGATTTTTGATAGCCAGCATCCATAGGCCTGCCATCGCCAATGCCCTCACATATCTATAATACCGGACTCATGAGTTTGGCCAATTGGTGGAACGCCCTGAGCCCCAACGAGCGCTTCGCCCAGTCTTCCCGTATCAGCAAGCGCGAATCCGCTCGGTAGCGGGCCAGCTCTTGTCGCAAGGTTTCCACGATATGCGGATCGAAAACCACGCTATTGATCTCGAAATTCAACGCGAACGACCGGATGTCGAAATTGCTCGAGCCGATGAAGGCCATCGCATCATCCACGCATAAGGTTTTGGCGTGGAGCATGCCCTTTTGATACTGGTAAATCCGTACGCCCGCTTCGAGTAATTCCTCGAAATAGGCCTGCGACGCCGCCCCAACCCAGAGTTGATCAAACCGTTCCGGCACGATGATCTCCACCATGACCCCCCGCCAAACCGCTGTCTGCATGGCCTGTAAAAACGCCTCATCCGGCACGAAGTAGGGAGTCGTAATCACCACATGCCGCTGTGCGGCATGCAGAGCAGACACAACTAGGCGCTGGAAAATCTCGATGTTATATATTGGCCCGCTAGGAAACACTTGAAGGGCCACATTCCCGCTAGGTTTCACATCGGGGAAATACCGCTCTTCGTCAAGCGCTTGGCCAGTTTCGTAATTCCAATCGCTCATAAAAACCGACTGCAAGTTGAGCACCGCCGGGCCTTGCACGCGCACGGATAAATCCACCCATGCCAAATCCTGGCGCCCATACGATGACGCGCCGATGAGGTTATGCGAGCCGGTATACCCAATGGAGCCGTCAATGACCGCCAGCTTGCGGTGGTTGCGGAGATCAAAACGCGCCACCCGCCGCCGGAAGACGCCCACGGGAAGCGCCGCATGCACCTCGACACCCACTTGCCGCAAGCCGGGGCCAAACCGCTTCAGCGTTTTTCGGGAGCCCACGCCGTCCATCAACACGCGGCAGGCCACGCCCCGTTCGACCGCCCGCGCAAGCGCCTGGCCCACACGCTCGCCTATGTCTTCGCACCCGAAAATGTAATACAGCAAGTGTACATGGTCTTTTGCATGATCAATGTCTTGAACGAGCTGTTCCGCAAAATCGCCGTCCAAGCCGATAAGCGCCACATGATTGCCTCCCAGAATGGGCAGATTGCCCAATCGCTCGGCCATGGAGATCGTCGCCTTGAAGCGCTCTTCGACCCGCGGCTGCACAATGCCGGAGTGCCCCCGGAAGCGTTCCCGCACATGCCCGGCGTCGAGCACCTCCTTATACTCGCCCATGCGCCGCCGGGGCAGGCGGTTTTCACCGATGAGCAGGTATAGGGCCAATCCGATGAGCGGTTCGAAAAAGATAATCAATAGCCAGGCCACGGCCGAATTCGGCCTCCGCTTGCGCGCCACCACGAGCAGCATGGTGATGCGGATCGTCCATTCGCTGATCAATAGCAGCCAGGATAACCAAGCCATCGCATCCTCCCCATATGCTGTGTAAATATCCTCCTTTCCCATATTACGCGAAGATAGGCTTGCTATTCACGTATATTGACCTGCAACACTCACCCAATGGAAGCCGCATCTGAAGGCTTTTGGCCTTGTTTTCTAGCAAGCAATGTGTGTGGCCGCCGCCCTCGATGGCCATTCTTCACCACGGGGCAAAATCTTATTATGATTTAACATCCTGGCGTGGTTCACGAAGATGCGCTATCATCTTGCAGCTCCGGGTGAAACAGGCCTGCCGGGCTAGAATACCCGATTTTGCGTTATCGGCATTCACACAACAGACTGGATCAATCCGTGAAACGAAGCATTCGCTGGCGGCTCAACAGCATGATGTTCCTGGAACATCTCATCCCAAGTGCGACCGTGCCCATATTGAGCCTCTATTTGAAAGATACGCTTGGTTTCGAGGCATTCCAAATAGGAAAAGTGCTGGCCATGCCTGCGGTGGCGGCAATCATCGCGCCGCTTTTCATCATGCGTCTTGCGAATCATCGGATCAGCGACGAGCGCCTGCTGTCCCTCTGCAATGCATTGGGCGGATTGGCCATGCTTATGCTGGCCCAGCAAACCAAATATGGTCCATTTATAATATGGTACTTAATATACAGCCTCTGCTTCGCGCCTACATTCGGTTTGACCAACGCCATTGTCTTTCACCACTTGAAAGAAAATGGGCGTGATTTTGGGATCATCCGGTTATGGGGCACGGCAAGCTGCATCGTCGTGGCAGTCATATTCGGCTTCGGCTGGCTGCGAACGCCTTCGGGCGAGTTAAATTCGGGCCGCCTGCAAGATACCTTATGGCTGTCCGCTATCGTATCGTTCGTATTCGCCGCGGGCGCTCTCGCCCTTCCTCAAAGCCGCCGCCAAGAATCAGGCGCTTTAAAGGCGTCTCCATGGGACGCCCTAAAGCTATACTTTAATGGTTCCGTGGCGCGATTGGGAATACTGACCTTTTTGGCGGCCGTGGTGGACCGTTTTTTTTATTTTGGCGCGGCGCCCTTTCTGCACGCCCGAGGCTATGCGGACGCCTATATCATGCCCGCCATGAGCCTGGGCCAAGTCACCGAAGTCGGCGTCATGATTTGCCTGGGCCGCATTTTGGCGCGGTGGGGGTTTAAGCGGGTATTGATAGCCGGGTTGCTGGCGGAGGTGTTCCGCTATGGCGCGTTAGCTATCGGCAAACCGGATACATTAGTATTGATGGCTTTGGCGTCACATGGATTGTGCTATGCGTTGTATTTCGCAGCGGCTTTCATTTGCCTGGACACCTATTGCCGGCCAGGCGAGCGCTCGGGGGCCCAGCAGATTTTCGCCATGATATTCTCGGGCGGAGGCGTGCTCGGAGGCAGCCTTCTTGCTGGAAAACTCGCCCAATGGTTTACTTATGCGGACGGGGCCATTGATTACCGCATCTTCTGGGCAGTCCCTGCCGCCGGGGCGCTGCTGTTGGTTTTTCTGGCCGCCGCCGTGTTTCGGGATATGGAACAAGCGGAAAAGAATCGGTGAAACTTTTGACAGATTCGGCGGATTACATTAATGTACCGGTGCATGTTGACGTGAATGTGCATCAGGTGTAGTCTAAAGGAGCGTGCGAAGAATTGTTGTGGCAAACGAAAGTTCGTCTGCCCTTTGCACGTAAACAAACACTCAACCAGGCAGCCTTCGTGTTGCCAGCGAGAGGAGAGAGTGCATCTATGAAGAAAATGGCAGCTCTTGGATTGGCGTGCTGCATACTGCTGGCGGTGACGCTCGTAGTAGCAGGATGCGGACAGAAACCGTCGGAACCTGTGCAAAAACCAGGCGTGGGCGAGAAGCCAGCTCCGATGCCGAAGCCTGACACGGCAAAGCCTGACATGCCGAAGCCGCCTGCGCCGCCGGCTATGCCTGCTCCGATAACTCCGCCTGCGGCTCCGGCACCAGCTCCGGCAGCCCCTGCGGCTCCGGCACCAGCTCCGGCGCCAGCGCCAGCGCCAGCCCCGGCCCCAGCGGGAAACTAAACCATCAATTGGTCACCCCGGCTCAGGCTTCTATCGCCGAAGCCGGGGTGGCCGATGGCGCAGAGTCGGCGGCGTCGAAGAAATCCGATGCCCCGCCAGTGCTGATCGGTGAAGATGCACAGATTCCTGAAGACTTTCCAAAAGATGTGCCGCTCTACAAAGACATGAAGATCGAGATGTGCGCCAAGGGTGCGGCAGAGGGCGTCTATACCCTATCCGCGGTAACGCCCGATACGTATGGCCAGGTAGTCAAGAGCTTCAAAGAGCAGGCGAAAGCTAATCAGTGGACGGAAGAGATGTCTGCGGATCAAGGCGGCCTGATGTACACGATGACCTATAGCAAGGATTCGCGTACATTAAGCATCAAGGTCATAAAAGATGATGCACAATCGTCCATCATGCTGGCCTTGGGCAAGGCTGCTGAAAAGTAAAAAGGAGTCGTCCGACAGATGCAAAGCGGGAAATGGCTGCGTAACAGCAATCAAATGGCCCCTTGGAGGATCTTCTTGCATGGAGCCATGGCATTAGCGGTTGTCATTCTGGCAACTGGTTGTGGCGGCGAAACCGGCAAGCCGGCAGAGCCCGCACAAACGGTAAAACCAGTTAGCGCCGCTTCCGCACCTGCGGCGAATCCAGCGCCCGAAGCTGCCCTGACAGCGGAATCGCTGCCAGGAACCGCTTGGAGCGCGGGCCCGCTCACGCTGGCTTTCGGGCAAGACGGCAAATTGACGGCCAACGGCTCGGAATCTGGCGAATGGACCTTTGACGCGGGGCAAATCACGGTGAAAACAGGAGATATGTCCTATATCGTCACGGTGCGCGGCGGGAAACTCTTCTACGGAGATATGGAATTGTCCCGAACGAACTGATTACACCTATCGAGGAAAGCGGAACAGGAATAAAAAGCGGGCCGCCCGGAAGGGCTGCCCGCTTTTGCTGCCTAAAAAACAGCCGCCTGCACGGGCCGTTCAGTTGGAAGCATCATGGAAACGGCCGCGAATCAATGCTCGGAATAGCTTTCGACCTGACGCCAAGCACCCTCTTGGTAATCACAGATATAACAAATGGGGGTCATTTTTTGGACGGGCGCATGGGGGCGGGGCTTTAGAATCATGCGGATCTTCCCCGTCTTCTTTCCTGCGACAAGATAAGCGTACGAACAGTAGGCCTCGAGTTCGACATCCGCTTCAGGGCCTGCTTCGGAGACTGGAACCGGATCCTCCGCATTGGCTTGTTCCACGATGGCTCTTCCATATTCCAGCAAGGTGTCTTCGTCGTGATGCACGCGGACAAAATGGGCGGCGCCAGCGGTCACGGAGAGCGCTAAAATGGAGCATAGGATGACCAGCCGGGTTGGGCGGTGATGGGGCTTGCTGGGAAAAAGCTCGGAAGAATTCATGCTGCGCCCTTTCTGCATAGGGGCAAGCATTCCATTTTCCCTGCCCTTCCTGACGGTATTCTAACATGAAGGGGGGGGCGATGTATTATCCGCGGCGGCGGTCCATGATGAAATTCGAGCCGGGCAGGCGCTTGGCGAATGATTTGACTTCCGTGACGCGCGTGAACATATCGGCTACATGCTGGATTTCCGCAGTGCTCGTGTCCACGGCTCCGATGGAAACGCTCATAAGGGGAAAGGTCTGGGGCTTGCCTTGGCGGTCCATGGACTGGATAAACCCATTTTCCCGATCATCGGCATCATAAAAATCGCGGACGATAAGGTCGAAATTGCTGGCGATGCGCTGGCAGGCGTGGGCCATGAACTCACATGGCGTAATAAAGACAAAATCATCGCCGCCGATATGGCCGACATAAGTATCGAGGCTATCAAGGGAGCGGACGGCATTAACGATGATCCGGGCGGTCATTCGGAGCACTTCATCGCCGCGTGAAAAGCCATATTTGTCATTGAACGATTTAAAACTGTCCACGTCGAGATAGGCGAAACTGAAGCGCTGGCCCGTGCTGAGGCGGCGCTCGGCCTCGCGCATGATGGTTAAGTTGCCCGGCAGGCCCGTAAGCGGATTCGCATTGACATCACGCAGCGCCCTGGACAAGCACAACCGGACTCGGGAAGCCACCTCCCATACGCTCAACGGCTCTATCAAATAATCATCCGCTGGAACGAGATGCCAATCGATGCCACGCTCGATATATTCCTGCCTCGCCACGAGGATGACCGGCAAATGGCCATAAAAGTTATCCCGTTTGATTTCATCCAGCAGTTTGGAGCAGGGCGAATCTTCCATTTCCAAGCGCGTAATGATGCATTGGGGAGGCTGGGCGTAAAACGATTCAATCGCTTCGTGGAAAGATGCCGCGGGACGCACCAGAAATCCTGCCGCCGCAACCGCGCCGCTTAATAAATTGAGCGTGCTGGACTGTGAATCGGCTACAAGCACGATTTTGGGTGTATCCGTCATGATTGTATTCGTTATGCCCCCATTGCAAATACATCAGCGCCCGCCAGGAACTCCATCTCCGCGTCAGCAAGGATCCGGTCGATTTGGTCAAAAGAAAGCCCGAGTCGGTGAAATGACTCATGGTCCAGCAGCGGCATCGTGGAATCGCCAGGATACCCATATCCCATGCCTCGCGTCAAAATATCCGCTATATGCACGACATCGGTGACTTCCTGGCTGCGCCGGGCGCGTTCCGGCATGTGATGATAAATGAGCGGTTCAGAAAGCCGGTCGGGAAAATGCCATTCATCCGCGAGCCACCGGCTCACGCGGGGATGGTCCACTCCCAGCTCTTCCCGTTCCGTTTCGCTAATATGGCAATGGCGCATCTGGGCCATTGCCACGGCGCGCTCATAATCTTTTGGAAACAGATATGACAACACGACTTTGCCTAAGTCATGAAGCAAGCCGGCGATCATGACTTCCTCCACATCATGAAGGTCGATTTCTTTGGCGATTCGCCTGCTCAAGATCGCACAACCGAGGCTGTGTTCCCAAAGGCCCTGGCCGTGGGAGCCTATCGAGTTAAACACCGCCGTTCCGAGCACCATCCCCTTGACCACATTGAAACCCAACAGCACCACCGCATGCGTAATCGAGGAGATGCGGCCCGGAAAGCCATACACTGGCGAATTGACCAGCCGCAATACTTTGGCGCTCAATACTTGGTCCGCGCTGATGATCTCCGCGACATCGGCCGCATTCGATTCGCGGTTCTCCGTCATCTTGCTGATCTTTTTCAAAATGCCCGGAAGTGTCGGCAAATTAACCAGCTCGATGACTTTTGCTTCTATCTTTGCTTCGGTCAGAGGCACCTAAAGGCTCCTTCATTTGCTGCCTGCCGCTATCAACTTACGCCGCTTATTCCCGTTGTTCGCCGTCTTCCATGGCCATGAATGAGATGCGCTTGACCAGAGCGGCCTTTATTTGCAACATAATGGGATCATCGACCCCCTCGAAACGCTTATTCAACTCATCTAGGCGTTCTTGATAATGAGTGTCTTCATCGGGCCCGCCTTCCAGGATTACCGACTCGATGCCAGCCGTTTTAAGCCGGGCAATGGCGGCCTCAGTCATTTTGAATCCAGGCGGACACAGCGTAGCGCCCGTCCGGTTAGTCACTGCTTTAGCAAGCACCTGATCCGGTTTCACATCTTCTATGCGTACAATATACACGACACGGCCTCCTAATAGTGTGAATAAATTGTAATTTCGTGAAGCCGAACCTGTCAAAAAACGAGCGTTTGCACGAAATGCTCGTTAATTGTAACGTAAAAAGCCTTCCCATCATTCACATCCCAGATTCCCCGGCTGGAATGCAAAGCAGTTCCGCCCGCCAAACGCGCTATTGCGCCGAAGCCGGTGGTGCGGGCGGAGGGGCCGCCAAGGACGGTGCGGGCGGCGCGGCGGTATTCGCGGCGCTGTTCTCCGATAAAGGAACCGCCGCCGCCGATTCGGATGCTTGCGCGCCGCCTCCTTTGTTAAAATTAATACGAACAGCGGTCTTATAATACATGGCCCGTGTGATGCGCTCCGGCGGCGTAGTAGCGGTATCCGGCTTTATCGCGGCAGGGTCTGTGCCTGGCGGCATCAATAGCGCTTCGAGGTCCATGCTGATGAGCATGGTCTCTGGAACCTGCTCCAATCCCGCCAGGACATCGATTGGCTGTAAATTATAATCGTCGCTGAAGCGCCCAGCCAAGACCAGCTTGATATCCCCTAGCGATTCCTTTTCATTACGAAGATAGGAGCCTCGCAATACGACCGGCGTGTAATGAAAGTCGTTTTTCGCTTTCACTACCGTGTCAAGCCACAAGGAATTCGGGAACGGCGGATTGATATTAATCGTCAGCAATCGAACCCGCTCGAGCTTGTCGGCAAGCACTTCCTCCGTTATATTCCGGGCCTGGGAACGCTGCGATAGGGACATATTTATCGTGACGGTTTGTTCGACATCGCCCACCTTCAATTCTTTGCCCATGACCGCGGATGTGTCATCCACGGGTGCTGCGGGCTTCACTCCTGGTTCGCCCTTGGGAGGCTCGAACGGAATCGGCTCCGGCTGCCAGCACCCACTGAGTCCCAACACCACCAACAATGCCCATGCAATGCGATTCATAATACGTATTCCTCTACGATGACATACAAGGCCATTTCTATTTTCCAAGCATCATACCAATCCCGCAATGGCGGAGTACAGTTTATCCAAGAATAAGCATGCGGACCGCAAAACCTTGAACCGCCCCCCCAAAGTGTTGATACTAAATGCGGGATGGATCTGCCGATGCCGTATACACATAGAAAAAAGGAGCCCGTGCGCCAATAGCCATCGAAACATTTAGATACTCGCGCCGAAAGGCCGGGGAGTAAATAGGCTAAAGGTATACGCAATGCTGCTCGACCTGATTCACAACATAGCTCTGCTGACAGCGCTGGCCATTGCGCTCCAGATGCTGGCGCATCGGTTTGAAGGCCGCCGCTTCGAGTACCGCTTGGTGGTAGGCCTGCTATTTGGGCTGGTGGGCGTCATAGGCATGATGACGCCCGTCCGGTTTGCGCCAGGCGTGATTTATGATGGGCGTTCCATCGTATTGAGCTTGGCTGGACTCTTCGGCGGCGCGGTCCCGGCGGCGGTTGCTGCACTGTTCTGCGGAGCATATCGTTTTTTTTATGTCGGAGGCCCGGGCGCGTGGGTGGGCACGGCGGTTGTAGTGGAATCGGCGGCGCTGGGCGCTGGGTTGCATTATCTGCGCCGCCGGAATGAATGGTGGGTCCGGCCGGCCCCTCTGCTCCTATTTTCCCTTGTCGTGCATGCCGTCATGCTGGCGCTGCAACTGCTTCTACCGGGAGGAATGGGACTAATCATCCTGCGCCACTTCGGTTTGCCCATACTTCTGTGTTATCCAGCGGCATTTCTACTGATTGCCCAAGTTTTTTTAGCCGGAGAACGGCAGCGCCTGGGAGTGCGGGCGCTTGCGGAAAGCGATGAGCGCTACCGCAGCCTCTTCGAGAACAACCATGCCGTTATGGTGCTTGTTGATCCGGAAGATGGCGGCATTGTGGACGTAAATCCTGCGGCGGAGCGGTATTACGGATGGAGCCGGGCGGAGATGAGACGCAAGAAAGTCTCGGATGTCAACACCCTGACGCTCGACGAAATCAAACAAGATATGCAGGCCGCCCGTGAAGCGCAACGCAATCATTTCTATTTCCGCCATCGCCTTGCAAACGGCGCGGTTCGCGATGTGGAAGTCTACAGCGGCGCGATTCATTTCGGAGAAAGACAGCTTCTCTTCTCCATAATTCATGATATCACCGAGCGCAACCAAATCGAAGACGCCCTGCGGCTGGAGCGCCAGCGGCTGGAATTTATCATAAACGGCTCCCGCCAGGGAACATGGGTATGGAATGTCCAGACCAACGCGACCGTTTTCAACGAAACCTGGGCGGGCATCGTTGGTTATACGCTTGAGGAACTGGCTCCATGTGATTACAACACATGGAAGCGCTTGGTGCATCCCGATGATTTGCAGAAGGCGCAAGAGCACCTGGCCCGTTGCGTGGCAGGCGAGAAGCCCGACTACGAGTGCGAATTCCGCATGCGACACAAGGATGGGCATTGGGTCTGGATATCGGACCGTGGCCGGATAATGAGTTATGACGCGGACGGCAAGCCCTTGTCGATGTTCGGCACCCATGCGGACATCACCGAAATCAAGCAGGCGGATAAGGCCATCAAAGAACGGGAGCAATTCCTGCGCATGGTGCTGCAAACCACGCCGGACGGATTCTTTGTGCTTGACAACCAAGGGCGCTTTCTCGAGGTGAATGACGCATATTGCGCCATGCTGGGTTATACCCGCGAGGAAATCATTGGGCGGGCCATAAGCGATGTCGACGCAACTGAAGCGCCTGAAGAAACCGCCGCACTCATTCATCGTATTATCCAAAGCGGTTCGATGCTTTTCGAGGCATGCCATCGGCGCAAGGACGGCCACGCGTTTCCCGTTGAAGTGTCAACTTCCTTCTTGCCCGAGCATGGAGGCCAGTTTGTTTGTTTCTGCCGCGACCTGAGCGAACGTAAACGGGCCGAAGAAGCCCAGCGTATAAGTGATGAAAAATACCGGTCTCTGTTCGAGCAGTTGGCGGACGGCGTTTTCGTGCATGATGTGAATGGGAGCATCCTAGATGTGAATAGGGCGGCTGTTGAACAGTCGGGATACTCCAAAGAGGAGTTGCTTCAAAGCAGTGTGTTCGATCTGCACCCTAGCCAATCCAGACGGGAGGATATCCTGCGCGAATGGAACCAATGGGCGCCTGGCGAAGGCAGCGTTCTGGAATCGTATCATCGCACCAAGAACGGTGATGTGTATCCAGTCGAGATCAAGACGGCGAAAGTGCATTTCGGCGGCCAAGAGGCCATGCTTGCCGTGAGCCGGGATATTACGGACCGCAAACGCGCCGCGGACGAGATTGCCCATTCCTATGAGATGATGCGATACATCATCGAGCATACCCAAAGCGCCGTCGCAGTGTATGATAAGGATATGAATTATATTTATGTAAGTCAGCGCTTCATGGAAGAGTATGGAATCAAGGAACAGGACATTATCGGGAGAAGCCATTACGATATTTTCCCAGACCTTCCTCAAAAATGGCGGGACGCCCACCAGAAGGCGTTAGCGGGTGAAATAACTAGCGCCGAAGACGACCCGTATTACCGGGCAGATGGCACGGTAGATTGGAGCCGATGGGAATGCCGCCCGTGGTATGAAAAAAATGGAGTGATCGGCGGCATCATCATCTACACGGAAACGATTACGGAGCGGAAAAAATCAGAGGAAGAGCGGGAAAAGCTGCGCGGGCAATTGGCTCAAGCCCAAAAGATGGAATCGGTCGGGCGGCTGGCGGGGGGCGTGGCGCACGATTTCAACAATATGCTCAATGTCATCCTCGGGTATTCGGAGATGGCGCTTGAGGATTTATCCGCCGACAGCGCCTTGCGCACCGACATCAACGAAATCAAGCGGGCGGCCGAACGCTCCTCGGATCTTACGCGCCAATTGCTGGCTTTCGCCCGCAAGCAGACGGTCGCGCCCAAGATTCTAGACATCAATGAAACCGTCGAATCCTTGCTCAAGATGCTCCGGCGCCTCATTGGCGAGGACATCGACCTGCGCTGGAAACCGGCTCAAAGATTGGAGACGATTCGAATCGATCCCGCCCAGATAGACCAATTGCTGGCCAATCTAGTCGTCAATGCCCGTGACGCCATCGGACACGAGGCCGGCAAAGTCACCATCGAGACGGGGCAGGTCCAATTTGACGAAGCCTATTGCGCCGACCATATAGGCTTCATACCTGGCTCCTACGTGATGCTGGCGGTGAGCGACAATGGCTGCGGCATGGATGAAGAAACAAAGGCGCTGGTCTTCGAGCCTTTCTTCACCACGAAGGATGTGGGCGAAGGCACCGGCCTCGGGCTGGCCACTGTGTACGGCATCGTCAAGCAGAACCAAGGCTTCATCAACGTGTACAGCGAACTGGGACAAGGGACGACTTTCCGCATTTACTTTCCCGTGAGCAATGCCGCGAAAAACGACGAGACGCGAAAACAAATCCCATCCCAACCGGTGGCGAAGGGGCATGAGACGATCTTGCTGGTGGAAGATGAGCCGGCCATCCTGGCGATGGGAACGAGGATGCTTGAACGGTGGGGATACCATGTGCTGGCCGCCTCTACTCCCGGAGAGGCCATTTGCTTGGCGGAAAAACACGCGGATGACATCCATCTGTTAATCACCGATGTAGTGATGCCAGATATGAACGGCCGCGATTTGGCTAAACACCTCTTATCGCTTTACCCAAACGTCAAGCACCTCTTTATGTCGGGCTACACGGCGAATGTGATTGCCCACCAGGGCGTGCTGGACGAGGGGGTCAACTTCCTTCAGAAGCCATTTTCGCAGCAATCATTTGGCCAGAAAGTGCGTGAAGTGCTGGATAGCTGACGAAGCGGCATCCTGTCGTTGGGCTTCCAGTTGGGCTCTTCTTTTAAAATAATAGTAGTAACACTTCAGCCTCGTGGTGAAGAAAGGCCGGCGGATGGTCATTTTCAACGCGGAGGCGCGGAGAACGCAGAGATCCGCAAAGTAGAAAAAACACTCTCGAACTGTTTATTCGCATATTCGTGAATAGAGAAAAATGGACCTCTGCGATACTTTGCGCCCTCGTCGGTCGTCAGATGCAAAATGATGTATCAATACCGGCGAAAAGGAATAAACAAGGCTGCCAAATACAAGATGCTACTTCAGCCGACTAAAGTATTACTAAAAGTGCCGTTCCATCATTGCCGCTCGACTCGCTTTGGCATGACCAATATGGCGCATCCAGAAGGAATCCGCACGCCCAAAGCGGCAGCAAGCTGCCGTACCATGCTCTTGGATTGGAAAAGGCTTAGAGCGCATGTGGGGCGGGGTGGCATGCTACCGCTTTCTGATCTTTTTATGAGCCTATCGCCAGGCTGTGCATACGCATCAAGCGCACCAAAAAAAAAGTTCGAACCTGAAACCTATTATGGTGTCTTAGAGATAGAAATATGTGCGCGCACATAATGTGCGCTAAACGATAGGGAGGTTCGATTATGAACAAGTTGTTGGTTTCCGGAATGCTTGCCATATGCGCGGCGGTGCTGGGCGGGCCTAATGCGGCCGCTTTCGAGGAATGCCCGTCCAACCCGGGCGCGCTCGAAGCGTTTGATGAAGACGGCCAGCCCAAAGGGATGTGCCCCCTCAAGCATACGGATGTCCAAGCCGACATCGCCGGGTTTATCGCCCGCATCACCTTGACCCAGGAATTCACCAATCCCTTTGACAGCCCCATCGAAGCGGTCTATACCTTCCCGATGTCCGAGCGGGCGGCGGTGGACTCGATGACCATGTCGATCGGGGATCGGGTCATCAAAGGGCTTATCAAGGAGCGCGAGGAAGCGCGGAAGATCTATGAGAAGGCCCGCGATGAGGGCAAGGCCGCAAGCCTCCTCGACCAGGAGCGGCCTAATATTTTCACCCAGTCCGTGGCGAATATTATGCCTGGCGACACGATCCGCATTACCATATCGTATGTCGAGACGCTCGTGTATGACGGCGGTGAATACACATTCGCCTTTCCCATGACGGTGGGGCCGAGGTATATCCCTGGCCAGATCACGCCGTCGCCGGATGACGCTATCGAGTCCGATGTCGAAACGGGCCTCAAGCCTGGGCCCGCCAGCACGGATCAAGTGCCCGATTCGAGCCGCATCACGCCGCCTATCACCCCCGAAGGCACGCGGGCCGGACATGATATCGCCCTCACCGTAAAACTAGATGCAGGCGTGCCGCTCCAGGATATCCGCTCCGATTTGCATGAGGTGGATATCCAGCGCGAGGGGGATACTAAGGCGGTGGTGGCATTGAAAAACAAGGCGGAGATCCCGAACCGTGATTTTATCCTGAAATACAAAGTGGCGGGAGAAAAAGTGGCCGATGCGGCGCTCGTGCATGCCTCGGAACGCGGCGGATTCGTGACTTTGATTCTTCAGCCTCCCGCGCGGACCGCTCCCGAGGAAGTGCTGCCGAAAGAGCTGCTATTCGTCATCGACAAGAGTGGCTCCATGACCGGCTTTCCCATCGAGAAGGCCAAGAAGGCCATGCGGCTCTGCATCGAACAGATGAATCCCAATGATACCTTCAACTTGGTGTCGTTCTCGGGGGGGTTAGGCGAATGCTTCGAGAAGCCCGTGCCCAATACGGAGGAAAACCGCAAGAAAGCGCTGGACTACCTGGCTAACCTCGAGGGCGGCGGCGGAACGGAGATGATGGCCGCGATTCAGAAGGCGCTCGAAGGGCAGGATGACCCCGAACGCTTGCGTGTGGTCTGTTTCATGACGGACGGTTTCATTGGCAACGACTTGGCCATTCTCGAGGCCATCCAGCGGAACGCCGGAAAGGCTCGGGTATTCGCCTTCGGCATCGGCAACAGCGTCAACCGCTTCCTCATCGAGGGCATGGGCCGCGTGGGCCGGGGGGCTTCGGAGGTCATTACCATCTCCGGCCAGGCCGAAGAGAACCAGGCCGACAAAGCGGCGGAACGCTTCCACGCCTGGACGCAAAGCCCGCTGCTCGCGGACATCACCATCGAGGGGCTCACTGGCGTGCAAGAGGTGTATCCCGATCCCAAGAATTTGCCGGATCTTTTCGCGGGGCGTCCGATTATTCTGACGGGCCGCTTCGCGCCAGAATTATCGTCCGGCCCCTCGCTGCCTTGTACGGTCACGATAAAGGGTAAAACCGCCACGGGAGCCTTCGAGCGCACGTTGTCGTTTGATTTGCCCCGGACGGCCCCTGAACACGACGCCCTAGCGTCATTATGGGCGCGGGCGCGCGTCGAGGATTTGATGAATCAGGACTGGGAAGGCATGCAATCGGGGAAACCGAAACGGGATGTCAAAGAGCAGATCATCCAAACTGGCTTGCAGTTCAATCTCGTGACGCAATACACCAGCTTCGTGGCCGTCGAAGAGAAGGTCATCAATAAAGACGGCAAGACCAAGACGGTGCAAGTGCCCATCGAGATGGCCGATGGCGTGAGCTACGAGGGGGTGTTCGGCGAGGAAATGATGGCTGTTAAGAGCGTGAGAGCCCAAGGAGTGACGAAATATAAATCCTTGAGCGCCACTTCGCCCCAATTAGCACCCTCATCTCTCGCTGCGGATTCGAGCGGAGTAAGCTCATCTTCAGCGGATACAATAATAAATTCACCAGGGGAGCCATCACCCGAATTGGAACGCAAAGAGTCCACGAAAAAAGAGGAAGCGCTTGACGCAGCCGCTTTGGCGAAAATTGATCCCGCGCTGCGTGATCTGTCGGCCAAAGTGAAAGAAGGCCGGTATGAGGAAGGTGCGGTCAAGGTGCGCGATGGCCGCCTGGATGTGTTCATCGAGCTGGCCAACTGGTCGGATGAGGCGCTCCAGCAGCTCGAACAGGCGGGTGTAAAGATCAAGTCCAAGAACGAAGGCGGCAAGCAAGTGCTGGCCAGCATCCGCGTCGAAGACATCAATGCATTAGCCAAACTGCCCATCATCGCCCGCATCAGTCCTCCAGCGTATTGATGGGGCTTGCCATCTGGCGCTCTCCCCCGCCCGCGATCCCTGGCGCGGGCGGCGGGGAGCGCCCATATTGCTCCACGGATGATGCGTCGCAGTGCGGCTCAAATTGCCGGATACGAGAAAAGAGAGATGCAGTTCTCGTAGCATGGCCGTCCCGGCCATGCGCATGGGCGGGACGCCCATGCTACGGGATCTACGTTCATGACTGCGTCGTGGAATTGCTATTTGTATCGACATGCTTACAGGCATCTCTTTTATCCTCGCAAGGGTGCGGCGCCTTGACCCTCCTTCGAAGGCATGGCACAATACGGGTTTGCAGCGCGCCGCCGCGCCTATGCGCGCCGTGGCGGGTGATAGGAATCAACCCCGGAGAGCGAGAACGACGCATGAGTTGCCCTGAAGAGAATAAAGAAGAAGGCAAAGCGCCTTTCAGCGTAGCCGAACGGCTTTTAAAATCGCGCACATTGCTGTTGGCGGGCGAAGTGGATCAAGAATTGGCGGAACGCGTAATATCCACGTTGTTAGTCCTGGATGCGGAATCGAATGACCCTATTCGGGTGATCGTCTCCTCGCAAGGCGGGCATGTGGACTCGGGTCTCGCTATCATGGACGTGATGCGCTTCATCAAATCCGATTTGCAGGCAATTGGCGCCGGATGGGTTGCCAGCATCGCTGTTCCTATTATGTTTGGGGCTAAAAAGGAGCATCGTTCCGCATTGCCGAACACCCGCTTTTTGTTGCATCAGCCCAGCGGCGGCGTGCGCGGCAATTTGCAGGATATACGCATCGAGGCGCAAGAATTGCTCAAAATCCGGGAGCGGCTCAATCAGCTCATTGCTGAAGAAACGGGCCATCCTGTTGAAAAGATTCAAACGGACAGCGACCGGAATTTCTGGATGAGCGCGAAAGAGGCGCAAGAATATGGCCTTATTGCGCGCATTATCCATTCCATCCATGAACTAGATTAAGGCGGCCTGCGGCTTTATCGGTCTCGAACAAGGAGGGGTGAAGCGTGAATAGAATGCTGGCTATATCTCTGCTGGTGCTGGCAAGTTTGGCGGGGTGTATGCAGCCGAAAGCGCCCGAAGTGGCCGCGCCGCCCAATCTGGGCCAGCCGCCAGCGGCGCAGGAGCCCTCGCGCAATCCTAACGAAGCCGCACTGGTGAATCCCGGCTTCGAGGAATGGAACGGCAAATCCCCCGTGGGATGGAAAACCGAGCTGCCGGATTCCATCGAGCCTTCCCGCACCACGGTGAAGAGTGGAACCGCCTCGCTGTCTACTATTCCACCTTATTATTACAACCAAGTCTCGCAAGACGTCTTTTACGGGAAACCGTTAGCGGGAAAAACCATCACGTTTTATGCCGACACCTATGCCGCCGGTTCTGAACCCAATCTCATTATCCAGATTGGCGGCGAATCCATATATGGAGAAAAACACCCCGGGGACAAGCAGTGGCGCCGGTTGCAGGTTGTGTACGAGGCGCCGAAGGATTCCGACCAGACGGCCTTTACCATTACCCTCGGCCATGGCGGCTCGCCCTCGAGCCCGGCGTATTTCGATAACGCCCGTGTGGAGATAAGCGACACCCCGAAAGCAAGCGGAACAGAGTTGAAATAACTCGAACTACTGGTATGTTTGGAAACTGAGCCAGCGTATGTTTGGAAACTGAGCCAGCCTGAAATAGGCGAACAATTACTTGACAACCTATGGCGATGGTGCTATATTTGCTAACTAAATAAAGGGAAAGAAGCATTACACTACGAATTCCTAACGGGGAACGTCAGACAACAACATCATTAATGGCCTCATTTCGGACAAGAGAGGAGGGATGCAAGCGAGTTCCGAGCTATAGAGTCCGAGGCTGTTAAAACACGATGTGTCTATAGATAAATGTCGATTTCTCCACTGGACCGCAGGCGTATATAGGCCTGCGGGGGTGAGTTAAACTTGATAGGAGATTACGCACGATGCGTACAAGTATAATGTTCTTACTCGCTGCGGCTATGATCGTCACCGCAGTGCCTGCGTTCGCTGAATTGCAGAACGTACAGGTGGGCGGCGAGATTCAAATCCGCTACAATTATGTGGATTCGGTGTATGCGTCGCCGAACGGTTTCGCTGTTGCGTGGCCAAATGGCTGGCTTCAAGGCCGTCCCATTGGCGGGCGCGGCACGGGCATCCTCTCTCAATTTGCGTGGGATGCGGACGGCAATTCGCTTAAATTTACGGAACAGCGCACGCGCTTGAACGTGAAAGCGGATTTTACGGATGAAGTAAGTGCATACATCGAGATGGACAGCTATGACATCTATGGTGAAGACTTCCGCTCGAACTACATCTCGGGCGCGGACTTCCGCCAGAATGATGCGAATGACGACGTTTCCCTTTACCAGGGTTACATCGAAGCCAATGAGATGTGGGGCATGCCGCTTCGCGCTCGCGTTGGCCGTCAAGAGATCAAATTGGGCAGCCAATGGCTCGTGGGCGTGAATGACACCGCGTCGAACTTCACGGGTTTGTCCTTTGACGCGTTGCGCTTGACCTATGCCACCGATATGTTCAGCGTAGACGCCATCGCGGCGAAGCTTGCTGAAAGCGGCTTGGCGGAAGAAGACGGCGACGTCGACTTCTACGCCTTGTATGGCAGCTATTTAGGCCTTGAAGACATCACGATTGATGCGTACTACATGCTCGTTCGTGACGCTCGCAGCTTTAATGACACCAACTTCTCGTGGTGGCCTGAAACCGTCGAGAATTGGATCGGCGTCGATGATTACGACGTAACCAACCTGAACACCATCGGCCTCCGCGGAGCCGGCACGATTGGTGCCTTTGATTTTGATGCTGAAGTTGCGTATCAGTGGGGCAATGCCTCTGCTGTTGGTTGGAATTTCGCGCCGTTCCTGTATGGTGACGATGGCGCTGATTTCGGCACATGGGGCGCCAATCTGGACGTCGGTTACACCTTTGACATCGCCTGGCAGCCGCGTGTTTGCTTGGGTTATGCCTATCTTGGTGGTGAAGACAACCGCGACATTAGCTGGCTCGAGTGGATTTCGCCCTTTGACAAGCCGAAAGCAAGCATTAGCTTCAACCGCTTGTTCTCGAATGTCGAGTACAGTGATTTCCTTGATAGCACCGACCTGAGCAATGCTCATGTGTTCCATGGCAGCGTAAAAGCTATGCCGACCGAGAGCATCGAATTGTTGCTGTCCGTGTCCTACTTCCTGGCTCAGGAAGAGTTTGATTCGCCGGTATATTGGGATTTCGGCGGTTTCCGCATCCCGCTCATGCCGGTTCGCTCCTATGCTACGACCGAAAATGACAACGAACTTGGCTGGGAAGTCGGCCTGTATGCGACCTACCACTACACGGAAGACCTTTCGTTCAAAGCCGGTTACTCGCACCTGTTCGCTGGCGAAGGCCTGACGGACGGCGCCTTCTCGGTCTTTAACGGCCTTGGCTTCACGGGTGGTGCTGGCGATGACGACCCGAATTACTTCTTCGTCGAGACCAAGCTTGCCTTCTAAGGTGTGTTTGGTGAAGGTTCCGGCCGTGTAACGTGGGCGGAACAAAGATGGCAGCTGACTACAAGGGCCCTCCGCGGAGTACCAACCGCGGGGGGTCCTTTGTTTAGATGAGCAGGAGGTCTGGATGAAACGGCCCCTTGTCCTTGCCGCCCTTGCCTTGGCCAGCGGAGTGCTGCTCGCCACGCTTTTTCCTAGCGCCCGGCTCCCAGGCATTTTTATCCTTAGCCTGGCGGGAATCTGCTGCGCGGTGTGGCATCGCTTCCATCCCTTCCTGCGCGCCTTGAGCGTGGTCCTTTGCCTCATCGCCGCCGGTGGCGCACGTGAATGGGCGCAATCCCAGTATCTGGCCCAGAATAGGCTGCCATCCATGAATACCGCATCTGGACGGGAGTTCGCCGAATTCGAAGGCGTCGTGCGCGAGGTCAGTTTGAACATCGAACCAAACCAGCCTTGTTGGTTCATCCTTGATACAAATCATGCACGGATCGGCTCGCATGAGGAAGAGGTGAACGGCGGCCTGCGTGTCCAATGGAACAAGCCCGCGTTTTGGGTGCGTGCGGGAGAGCATCTCCGCATTCGAGGCCGCTATTCCCCGTCCATCGGGCATACGAATCCCGGTGTTTCCGGCGTGGAAGATTACTACCGCCGCCAAGGGGTCGAGGGTGTTTTGCGCGCATGGGGCGCTAGTTCGGTGGAGCGCATGAGCGAAGACTCCTGGTGGCCGCCCCGCCATGGGGCATCCCGGCTTCGCGCCGCCATCGCCGCCAAGCTTGCGCATATTGTCCCGCCAAACATACTTCCTTTTATCTGCGCCATCTGGCTGGGAGAACGCGGTAGTGTGGGCGGGGAAGAATACCAACACTATATCAACACTGGGACGGCTCACATCCTGGCGGTCTCCGGCATCCATGTGGGGATCGTTTTTATGAGCGTGGAGTGGCTTCTTCGCATACTGATCACGCATCGAAAGGCCCGCGCGTATGTTGTTATGGCGTTTCTATGCGCGTTTGCGCTGTTATCCGGAGCGCGTGTCTCTGCGCTACGCGCGGTCTTCATGGTATGCCTATACCTTGCAGCCGACTTGATTGGGCGCGAGCGCGACACGCCAAATGCGCTGGCCGTAGCGGCCATTGCGCTTTTATTAATGAATCCGCTGTCGCTTTTTGGAACAGATTTCCAGCTTTCATTTTTGAGCGTGGCCTCGATCCTGCTCTTCGCCGAACGGTCTTTAGGGCGCATGGCCGTGCTGCCCGGCATCCTTCGCAAGCCGCTGGCCACCTCACTGGCGGTGCAAGTGCTTCCGTTTCCCATCGCGGTGCATGCGTTTCATGTAATTCCCCTACTCGCTCCTTTAGCCAATTTGGTTATCGTCCCCTTGCTTGGCGCAGCGCTATGGCTTTCCTTGCTTGCGACATTAACGGTGCTTGTTTGTGAACCAGCGGCCTCTTTGTTTGGCCAGGCGCTGGAGCCCGTCGTGGCGTTAATCCGATATACGGCGGCGGCCGTTTCATCCACCCCTGGTAATCATTTTGGCATATCCAGCCCTTCCTGGCTGGCTCTAATTCCTTTCTACGGGGCCGTATTTCTTGGGTTAGCGCCGCCATTTCGTATTCCATGGCCCCGAGTACGATGGGTGGCGGCTGGCGGGCTGGCTGGCGCATATCTGCTTGCATGGATAACAGCAGCTCCTCCGGCGGGGTTGGTGTTTTTGGATGTCGGCCATGGCGACGCCACCTTCATCCATACGCCAGGTGGCGCAACAGCCCTTGTGGACGGCGGAGACTGTTCAGAATACGTGGACGCCGGTTCGCGCGATATCGTTCCATTCTTACGTGCAAACGGCGTGGATAGGCTCGATTATGTCTTTGTTTCCCATGGCGACCGCGACCACATCGGCGGGCTGTTCTCCGTTATGGAACAAATTCCTGTGGGAACAGTCTTTATCGGCTATGCCGAATCCCAGCCAAAACTCGTGCAGCAATTGATTGAGCAATGTGCCGAGCAACATACGCCCGTGAAATTGTTATCTCGCGGCGATACCATCCCATTATCAGGGGCCTATATGGAAGTGCTGCATCCGCCGCTTGGCTGGCCTCTCATGGATAGCATAAATGATGCTTCGCTGGTGCTCCGGCTAGTATGGCCAGATGCGTCGGCTCCAGGGGGATGCTTCCGGGTCTTGCTCACGGGAGATATCGAGGCACGCGCCGAATCCGCGCTCCGTTCATTCGATATCCGCGCCAACGTTATTAAAGTTCCCCATCACGGTTCCCGGACCTCAAGTACGATGGGATTCATTCAAGCGGTTGCGCCCCAATGCGCCATCATTTCCTCAGGTGGAACCTCTGGCCGGGAACCTGCCGATCCGGCTATTGCCGCCCGCTATGCACAGCAAGGCGCCAAGGTGTTCCGCACGGACCTTGATGGAGGAATCTCGCTTACATTCAAAGAAGGCGCGTTGCATTTTAACGCCGCGCGCAGTCCCTAATCATCGGGACATCAAGGCAGGGATTCATTCGAAGGTGATAACTGCTTCTTCACCGCTTCCGCCAGCTCATCGGCTTCTACAGTCCGGCCTTGGCCGCGCAATAGGCGTGTCAGTTTGAGCGCCGCCAAGCGGTAACTATCCCGGGCGGCAGCCTGGGCTTCTGGAGCCACTTCGCTTGACTGCGCCATGACGCGGCGGCAGGCTTCCATAGCGCCATTTACATCCCCCGTTTGAGCCGCCAAGCTGGCATCGAGCAGGCGCAGTTTGAGGGATGGAAGGGTAGTCTCGGGATCGCGCGCCAGCGCTTCTTGAATGCGTTTCCGGGCTTCTTCGTTGTCGCCCCGGAATTGCTGGATAGTAGCCTCCACAAACACCGCTCGCAAGCGTTCTTCTGGCGTACGGGCCGTTTCCGCGGCTTTCTTGGCGGCTTCTTCCGCTTTATCGGCCTGGGCGGGTATTACGCGCAAACGCAACATCGCCAAAGCCTGGTTCATGTCGGATTCTTCAGCGGAGTCGTGCTGCTCCGCAAGCCGTTTTTCTATATCGTTAATGCCATCCTCCGGGATGGGATTGTCCAAGGCCAACTGGGCTGCTTCCGCAATGACGGATTCATGCACGGTAATATTCAGCGGCTGCTCCGTATCGTCTTCTTCAGGGGGATTCTCTGTTGGCGTTTCTACTTGAACATCCGAAAACTCTTCTTGCGTCTTGGACACCATAGGCATGACATTATCGCGCATTTTACCGCTTTGAGCACGAAATGGTTTTGTATTAATTACGCCACGCTCCGTTACGCTTCCGAATTTCATGACAACGGAAATGATGACCAAAAAAGCCACCACTGCTATTATTATGATCCAGTCCTGTTTCCTCATACCCCCACGATACCTCTCCGCATCCAGGGCGCGCAACTCCTTGATGTTGTGCCCGCGCCGGACACCCCGTATACTGGCGGAAAAGGACATGGATTGAAACATGCTAGACAGAAAAACCTTTGCAGCTCCTAAGCAAAAACCTGAGCTGCTGGCTCCCGCCGGCCGCATGGAAACCTTCTACGCCGCCATCGAGGCGGGGGCGGACGCCGTGTATCTCGGCGTGCAAAACTTCAATGCGCGGATGCGCGCACAGAATTTCACGCTCGATGACTTGCCGTTCATGATCGCCTGGGCGCACGAGAAGGGGCGCAAGGTGTACACTACGCTCAATACCCTCATCAAGCAGCAAGAACTGCCGGAGCTTATCGAACTGATTGATGACTTGCGCCGCATGGGGCCGGATGCGCTGATTATCCAGGATCTGGGCGTTTATCGCTTGGTGCGGCGCATGGCTCCCGAGCTTCCGTTACACGCTTCGACGCAGATGACCATCCACAACCTGGATGGCGCGTTACAGGCGCAATGCATGGGCTTCGAGCGCGTGATTCTCGCACGAGAACTCACGCTTGACGAGATACGCGCCATACGGGGCGCCTGCACGATGGAACTGGAAACCTTTATTCACGGCGCGCTCTGCTACTCCATTTCTGGCCAATGCCTATTCAGCAGCTACGCCCATGGCAAAAGCGCCAATCGCGGGCGCTGTTCCCAGCCTTGCCGCCGCTTATACGAAACGGAAAACAGCGAAGAATCCGCCTGCTTCTCGATGCATGATCTCGAGGCCGCCCCGATTCTCGCCCAGCTTATCTCGGCGGGCATCCGCTCATTTAAAATCGAGGGCCGCCTTAAACCCGCCGAGACCATCGCCCAAATCGTGAAGGCCTACCGTATTCTCATAGATGCGTTTCCACGGATTACCCGCGAAGTGATTGAGGAGGCCCGGAACCGCCTGGATGTCGCCGTCGGCCGGGAACCCAGCACGGGCTATTATCTCTCGCCAACTCCCAGCCGTTTACTGGGCGGCGGTGAAACCCAGTCGGGCCGCACCTTGGGCGAAGCCCAATACGCGGGCCCGGGCCGGTTCGCCCTCGTGCCCAGCAGCATGGTGAAAGCGGGCGACCGCCTGCGCATTCAGACCGCTCGCGATGAAGCCCCCAAAGGCTTTGTCGTGCGCAATATCTATATTGATGGCCGTACGGTCAAACGCTGCCGCCCGGGCCGCCGCATTGAACTGGAAGCGCCCTTTCACGTCCCAGCCGGTTCCATTATCGTCAAAGCCGCTGACGCGGATGCCGTCGAGCGCGGCGCGACAAAGCGCTTCGAACGGTGGCAGGCGGAAATCGTACGCCCATCGCGCGCCGTGTTTCCCGCGCGGCTCGAATTGAACCCGCGTGGCGAGGTGCTCATTCATGTGGAAGCAGGCGGCGCACCCCTTTCCATCAAGCATGCCGCTTCATGGGAATCCTCTCTTTCCCCAGCCGAAGCCGTCCGGCTCCTGAGCATGGAGGATGAAGCGTATCCGATACGCATCGAAGCGGCCGCCGATGCAGACACCGATGATTTGCCTATGACTGTCGAGGAAGTGGAGGCGCTGCGAACCAGCGTGATATGCAACATAATCGAGCGCTTGGATGCGCAGTTTTCGGAGATTCAAGAGGAGATATCCAGGCCTTTGCCTGCCGCCCCAGCCGAAGCGTATACGGAACGCTTCGTACGCTTCCTGGGCCTTCAGGAGGCCAAGGCATTATTTGATACACAAGAAGAAACCGCCCCGCCTTTTGCCGCCATTCTGCCCCTAGATGCCGTGGGCCATCCCGAATTCCAGCGGTTTTTGCTGCGTCCCGGCATGCGCGACACCCTCCTGCTCGCCCTGCCCACGTTTTCGTTCCGGACGGAAGCGCGGAAACAGGAAGCGGCTTGGCTCAAACGCGCGCTCGATCTGGGCGTGCGCCGCTTTGAAGTCTCGAATCTATCCCATTTTCATATGCTTCACGCCACGGGCCGCAAACGGCTGTTTATGCTCGTGTCCCCAGCCATCGGATGCCTCAACCGCGCCTGCCTGGAACAACTCATGGAAATGGGCGCATCCATGGCCTCTTATGCCATGGAAGGCGATGCGGAAAACCTGGATGAATTGCTCGCCCTTGGAACAGCCAGCCGGCTTGCCCTCACCGTCTATGGCCCCATCCCGCTGTTCCAATCCCGCGCGCCAGGCCCTGCGGGCATTATGCGGCTGCGCTTAACGGAGCCGGGCGAACAGCTCCGCATGGAGCGCCAAGGCGAGCTCCTGCATGTCATGCCTGTGCGCCCTCTCTCCTTGCGCCACCTGGCGGGTGACTATGCCCAACGCGGCTTGGGCGGCCTCTTGTATGATTTATCCTTTACGGATGGAATCAAACGTATGCGAAACATACTAGAAGCAAAGGCCGGTTATGAGCCCCAGCAGGAAACCATGATGAACTTCACGCGGGGGCTGGAATAATGTTGTTGTGTGGTTTTATTATATATTAGCTTTGACATATATTAGCTTTGAAGCTAGGAGTTTGCGTATTATGGCGTGTACCATGAATCCTTCCACACTGAACCGTGTGCTTCGCTCTAATTTATCAGAACGACCTACTATATGTAGTTGCGCGTAAACTGCTATGGTAGCAGTATCTTATACTTGGCGCAGTAGAGCATAATCTGTCCCTATATGATTTCCCAAAAGGAGATATGCAGCCATGCCTTCCATTACTCTTCCAGAGATACCAGAAGGAAAAGAGTTTGAGGAATACATTGCCGCATATTTTAACAGCGCAGGTTTCTATGTGGACAGAAGCCTTATACTTCGGAAAGAAGGTGCTTTTTCCCAAACAGAAATTCTTGAGTTAGATATTCATATTACGGACTATCGTCAGGATTTTCATAAAATGACATTAGTGGAAGTAAAATCTGGCGACTGGGGAATGAATGAGGTCTTCAAAATTCGTGGCTGGATGGATTTATTAAATCTCCAGAAGGGATTATTTGTTACTATGAAGCCACCCCAAGAGCTTATGCCTTATGAGAAAGTGGCTGAGCACCTCGGTATTGACCTAGTACCGATTTCCGATCTTAGTCTGACGCAGAAATTTTTAGAGGCACATCTCGGAGATTCTGAACTAGATCCGCGGGATATTGCCACGTGGCGCTATTCATATTGGCTTGAACAGGCACTGATTGAAGAGCTTAAACAGAGAAAGAAAAGGGATAAGGCTGCCAAAAGACATGTCGCTTTGGATAAATATCTATATGAAGTAAACAACGGTACATTTTTCTGTCCATCAATCACAGATAAGGCCGACAGACTATATACTGCTTTTCGCAGAAATCCCCATATAACGGCAAAAGTCTCACATGAAGGGAATGGCGAGAGTTTCGATGAGGAATATAGCATTTGTACCGAGGAATCATACAAGAAGACTTTTTTTGAGGCCAAGTATACAGATCTGCAAATCTCGATGTATGTGGAACACAGAGCTCGCCTCGCAATACTAAAGGCAGCGGTAGATTATTGCCTATATAACAAGGCTGATGAGTTTGACAAAATAGGAGGAATTGTTGATGAAGAAGGCATCCAGATTCCCTTCGAAAAGTTATTACCCGAAAGTTTTGTCTCAGTGATTCCTGAAATACAGCAAGAACCATATTTCCATCTTTATCCCATCTTCTGGCAATGGTTTCTTTGGGTTTTCGGGGGGTTTATCCTCAAAGACTATGAAGAACAGGAGTTTTTATTATTGAGTCAGAAAACGGGAATTCCTATTTCGCAATTGGGTAAAGCATTCACGTTTTATGACCGCCTTTTTCCAACACCATCTGGATGGCTTAAAGAACAGAAATCATCTAATATTCGTGAGATCAATATGTTTCCAGTGCCATTTAAGGGTCTTGGCGCAAACTACAGACGCTATTATCACTGTCAAAAGAGGGAGTTCGAGGAGCTTCAATTGACAAGCCAAAATGCAAGAAAAGACATAATAAAGTGGAATAACTTGGCATGCGAGGTTCTTTGTAATAGTTACAGGTACAAAAAATGACATCCCCAATAGTAATGAGAAGTGTGGAACCGACATCCTTGCGGGTCGTCTGTTTTTTCTTTGCCCCAGAAATCGAGCCAATCGATGAGTGCTACTGGATCGCCTGCTATTTTACTTTATATATGTTTAGGATATCCGGGGGAATCCTTTCCGTTTTGCCCATCCTTGTCTGAAAGAAAGCGGCCTTTATGCGTCCATACTTCATTTGCTACATATTTGCATACTGACTTGAGCCGTGTATTGGCCCGAAGGAAATTATCCGGAGCATCTTTATATCGGCAAGGCGGACCGCGTTGGGGCATGGGCGCGGATAGAAACCTAGAGCGTTCTCATCCGTGGCATGGGCGAGACACCCAGCCACGGTCGAGTAGAACAAATAACGGTAGTCGCTCCCAGTATATTATCTTGTAACACTTTAGCCGACTGAAGCGGCATCTGGTATTTGGCAGCCTTGTTTATTGCCTTGCACTGGTATTGATACATCATTTTCCATCTGATGACCGACGAGGGCGTCGGTCCCACACTTTTTCTAGCAAGTCATGTGTGGGACCGGCGCCCTCGCCGGTCATTCTTCACCGCTTGGCTAAAGTGTTACGTTATCCTTATTTATATTTTGGCAGATAATCGCCATGTGCTTCGATCATCTCGTCGCACAACGCCACGATTTCATCCACACTCAATTCGGCGGCGGTGTGCGGATCGAGAAGGGCGGCTTGGTAGATATGTTCACGGCGCAGGGTGAGCGCCGCTTCAATGGTGAGTTCTTGCACATTGATGTTGGTTCGGTTCAGTGCGGCGCATTGAGGCGGCAGATAGCCCGCATAGGCTGGCGTGACCCCACTGCGGTCGGCGACGCACATGACCTCGACGCAGCAGTTTTTAGGCAAATTGGGGATAAGGCCCTTATTGAGCACATTTCCGCCGAAGGTATAGGGCTTGCCGGTCTCGATAGCGTCGAAGATATATGAAGCGTATTCATGGCCGCGCTTGTGTACAAGGGGCTGGTCGGTGGTGAGCTGCTGTTCCATTTTGGCCCAGCCTTCGATTTGCTGCACGCATCGGCGCGGATACTCATCCAGGGGTATGTGGTATTGCTCGATGAGCTGCGGTTTGTGGCTCTTGATGAACCAAGGCATATACTCGCTCGAATGCTCGCTCGATTCGGTGACGTAATACCCGAAGCGCTTCATGATCTCGAAGCGGACCGTGTCTTTATCCCGGTTTTCCGGCAGTTCCGCGCGGCGTTTGATTTCAGGATACAGATCCTCGCCATGGCGGGAAATATCGAGCAGCCAGCCTTGATGGTTGATGCCCGCGATTTTCCACCGAAGGCTGTCTTGAGGCAGATCGAGCATCGAGCAAAGGCCGCTGGCGCAGCACTGGACGCTGTGGCATAAGCCCACGGTGCGTACGGAAGCGCCTTTGAGCAGTGCGCCGGTAAGGATGGCCATGGGATTGGTGTAATTCAGGAGCAGGGCATTCGGGGCGACTTCCTCGATGATGCGGGCATACTCGAGCATCACGGGGATGGTGCGCAGGCCGCGAAAAATGCCGCCGATGCCAAGGGTGTCGGCGATGGTTTGGCGCAGGCCATACTTCTTCGGGATCTCGAAATCGATGACTGTCGCGGGCTTATACCCGCCCACCTGGATGGCGTTGACGATATAATCCGCGCCTGCAAGGGCCTTGCGCGCATCCCCGGCGAGGAACGATTCGATGGAGGCATTCGCGCCAAGGGTCTGGTCGATATTGCGCAGCATTTTGTAAGACACCCGCAACCGTTCGCCGTCGATGTCCAGCAAAGCAATTTGGGCGTCCTTCAGGCTCTCCACCGATAACGAATCACCCAGCACGTTTTTTGCGAAGACCGTGCTGCCTGCTCCTAGAAAACAGATCTTGGCCATGGCTGTTTTCTCCTCTCGTTTGGCCCACACCAAAGTGATGATAGCGCGAAAAGGCATAGCGGTCAACGAAGGTTCTTTTCGGAACCTGTGAGTACTGTCCATGCTACACATGAGGTGCAGGCCATTCGACGCTTTGAAAACCGATGAGGGCGATGGCTATATATAACACTCGAAACCTGCCCAAAACAGGAGCGATTGGATGCTTGCGGGTATGCTTGGGCATGGCGTAAGCCAGCATAGGAACGCAGAGGGTGCGATATGATACCGACGGCACTGATCACCGGCTTTCTCGGCAGTGGAAAAACCACCTTCCTTCAACAGGTGATCGCCCATTTTCGCGGAAGAAAACTCATCTATCTCGTCAACGAATTTTCGCCAGCTGATGTAGACGGCCAAATGCTGAGCACCCAGCAAGATGGCGTCCTCGCATTGCCGGGCGGCAGCATTTTCTGCACGTGCCTTGTCTCGGAGTTCGTGCAAGCCATGACCAGCATTCCCGCACGCTTCCATAGCGATGGCGCGCCCATTGACGGCGTCGTCATTGAAGCCAGTGGAGTCGCCAATCCTGGCGTGATCGAGAAATTGCTGCGCGAGACCCACTTGGATGAACTCTACCGGCTTTCCTGCATCGTGAGCATCACCGACCCCGGGACATTCCCCGTGCTGGTGCAAACCCTCCCCAATATCATCGCCCAGGTGAAAGCGAGCGATGCGGTGGTGCTGAATAAATCAGACCTGTTCGACGAGGAAATCCTGGCGCGCGCCGAAGCCGAGATCACGCGCATCCGGCCGGGCATGCGCATATTCCGCACGCGGTTTTGCGAAGCGCCCCTAGGCGCTGGGGAGGGGAGCATCGACCTTTTTGGCGAACGGGCTATTCGCGGACTCGATGGGGAGTATGCCAAATGCGCGGATCCCCATTATGCGCGGGCATCCCTGCGCTTCCCCAGCGACACGGATATCGAGGCATTAAGAAAAGAGTTTAGCGCGCTGCGCGAGGCCTTATACCGCGTGAAAGGATTCATCCGTTCGGAAGGCGCCTGGCGTTATGTCGATTGGTCGCCCGCCGCGTTCACGGTGCGTCCGGATGAGGGGCCGCATGACGAGGCCATGCTCGTCGCCATTGGCCGGGGAGATGCCTACCCACAACTCCAAGCATTGGCCGCACAAGCCCGCAGAGGGGAGTTCGGCCTTACGGTTTCCTGATTCATGATCAAAAAATGCTGCGTAAAAAAAATTCGTACTTTTTACGTTAAGTGCTGTATAATCCTTTTACGCATGGGCGAAAAAGGTGTTAAGTGGAAAAAGGCAGCGGCATGGCGTCATTCGAATATCAAGCGATACGCGTCGAAAACGACAAAGAGAAATCTTTTGTCGGCGGCGTCGTCGTGGCCCGGACACCTATTGAGGCGGAGGAAAAGCTATTAGCCCATGGACTATACGCCACCATGCTCAAGCGGGATAAGGGGCTGCTGTCCTTGCTGAACAGGCTCGATGCCGATATCCGCTAACCGGATCAAGGCAAAGCCTTATGAATCCTATTCACGAAATACACTAATTTTTGCAAGGTGGGGCTTGCCCAACCACTCAAGGAACACGCCTATATAATCCCGGCATACCTATTTGATATGCAATGGTTTCTCAGGGAAATCCTCTCAAGAAATCGACGTTATTGCATATAAGTAGTACGCGTGATTCTCAAATTTAAAAGCGCAAGCCACGTCTCACCTTATAGGCGAGGCATGGCTGCCCTCTTCTCCGGTATTTTATAATCCGTGGTCTAAAAATCTGCAAACTCTTCCCGACGAATCTTTCCGCCCTAGATCCGGATGTCTTTTCTAGAATTTGTATTGTGGGATCTTGAGCAGTTTGCCGTCCTTCAGCGCGGACTGGTGGGCGACAATTCCCGCCACGGTCATATTTAAGGCCCAAGCGATGTTCACCAACGGCGCGCGTTCCTCCAGGATAGACATCACGAATTCATTGCCGAGATAGCCGTGCGCTCCGCCATGGCCGCCAGGCGCCACCGTAGGCGGCAGCGGCGGTTTGGCTAGGTTCACACTGGAAATGTCTTCGATGCCATCATAGGCCAGGTTTATCATCGAGCCCTTTTGCCCGCGCACACGCCCTATCTCTCCCCCGTGGCCTGCCGTGTCCCAACTGACCGCCATGCGCGCCATGCCGCCCTCGCTCGTGCGGAACAAGGCGATTTCCGTGCCGAACGAATTCTTGTAGGGATTGTTGGCTGGTTGCAGATGGGAAACAATGCTTGGCATGCCCATACAGGAGACTTCGGTGAAACTACCGCCGGTGACGGCTACGTAATAGGCGTTGGAATGGGTAGGATACCATTGGGGCGGCAAACCCACGCGCCATCCTTTGTAGGAATCAATCGGCTCAGGCATGTAATGGAAATATTCACCCTCGGTGTATACCATCTTCCCGAAACCGCCCATATTGTAGATCTCGCGCATGGCATAGCAATCATCGTGGAAGGAGGACGTCTCGAACATCATATAATTCAGTCCAGACGATTTGACCGCTTCGTACAGGCGGTCCGCATCTTCGAGCGAGCCAAATACAGCGGGCACCGCGCTGGCCACATGCTTGCCGTGCTTCAATACATCGATGCAATGTTTGGCATGGCTGGCGGCGTCCGTCGCGACGAATACCGCTTCGATGCTGGGATCTTTCACCAGTTCTTCGAGGGAAGGATACGTCTTGTTGCAACGGCATGCCGCCGCTAATCCTTGGCAGCGCTCGGGAATCAGATCGCTGACGGCAACGACTTCCACGTTGGGATGGTTTTGCAATTCAAACGCTGCTCCGAACTGGCACACTCCGAAACCAACAATCCCCATACGGATCTTGCGGTCCGACACCGGCGTCCACGCCTTGTTTGTATCGGTGTTGCTTTTCGTATCTTCAAAGCCCTGTATCGGCTTGTTTTCCGCGATTGCCTTGCCGCCCACGGCCACAACACCTGCGCCTATAGCGGCGCCCTTCAAGAAAGAACGACGGGAAATCCAATGTTTCATTGCACGAACTCCTCCTCTGTTGCCGGTGGAAGGCCTGTTGTTATGCCTGATCGAGATTGACTATAGTCCGGTGTTCGTTAAATGTCAATAATGTTTGTTACGAACATGAATCATTTCATTACATGACATGACATGAATGAAAACTCCCGCCATCCGGTTCTCTGTTGATGGGATTATGCCGCGCTTTGAACCGTAGCGTTCTACACGGCTTCGCTCTTCGCGTGAAGTGCAGGGGAACAGTAACGCGGTGTATCCAGCACTATAAACGGCGCTTGATCAGATACCTGCGTTGCCCTATTGTAAAGCTGTAAAACTCCAAATCACCGGATGGGATATGGAGATATTGCAAGGATGCTTTGTATGCCGGAACCGGGGAGCGCCGCATAACATGCCAAAAGATATTCAATTCGCCGTCGTGGGCCTGGGGATGGGAGGCCATCACTGCAACGCACTCGAGCGCGCCAATGGGGCCCGCCTTGCGGCCGTATGCGATTATGACGCAGAGCGCCTGGAGTGCATTTCTAAACAGCACGGATGTAAAGGATACAGCCGGTATTCGGAATTGCTGAAGGATACAAGCATTGATGTGATCAGCATCGCTGTCGAAAGCGGCAAGCATGCCGCCATGGGCGTCGAGGCGTTGCGGGCGGGCAAGCATATTGTCGTCGAGAAGCCCGTGGATATCACGCCCGCGCGTATCAAGCTGCTCGAGGACGCCGTGGCGGAAACAGGGCTCAAATGCGGCTGTATTTTTCAATCCCGCGTGGATGCGTGCAATGTATTGCTCAAGAAGGCCATCGATAAGGGCCAAATGGGCCAGCTCATCGGCGTTCATGGCCATCTGCCCTGGTTTCGCGCGCAAGCCTATTACGAAGGCCCCCATGGGGCGTGGCATGGCACCTGGAAACTCGATGGCGGCGGCAGCCTGATGAACCAGGGCATCCACACGCTCGATCTCGTCGCTTGGCTTGCCGGACCGGTCAGGCGTGTGGCGGCATTTTTCGGCATCCACAACCATCACATCGAGGCGGAAGACCAAACCGCGGCGGCCCTCGAATTCGAAAATGGCGCGCTGGGTACGTTCGCCTCGACTACTTGTGCGGTGCCCGAGAGCGAACAACGCATCTACATGTATGGGACAAAAGGCTCGTTTGTCCGGCGCGGCAGCGTATTGGAATCGTATGCGATGGGTGTGGAAAAAGAGCGCGAGCGCATGCTGGGTTTATTCAGTTCCGCCTCGCACGACGCCGCCGTCGCCAAGGACCCCATGGCGGTGTCGTTCGCCGGGCACGTGGTGATTTTCGAGGATATGGTGAAGGCGGTCCGCAACGACCGGGAGCCGCTAATCCCCATATCGAGCGCCAAACACAGCGTAGTGGTGGCCAACGCCATTTATAAGTCCGCCCGGACCGGCAAGGCCGTGGAAATCAGCAGCTTGTACAAATAGAGGGCGTGCGCCCGTATGCGGAACAGCGATGTGTTACAGCAGTTCGAGGATTACCTGCAAGGGGAACGCGGGTATTCGGTGCATACCCTGCGCGCCTATATTAACGATTTGAATCAGTTTTGCGATTATGCCGCCCATGGCCCCGCCGCGTTCGAGCGTGAAGAAGGAGAACGCCCGCCCGCCTCACTCGATACGCTGCGGCGGGCGCAGCGCAACGACATCCGCGCCTTCCTCGCCCATGTGCAGACCCATGGCGGCACGCCGCGCACCTCGGCCCGCAAACTGGCCGCCATTCGCGCCGCCTACCGTTTTTTCACGCGCATCGGGAGCCTTGGCGAGAATCCCGCCGCCAGCGTGAAAGCGCCCAAGCTCGGGAAAAATCTGCCGGATGTATTGAGCATTCCCGAAGTGACGGCCCTGATCGAGGCCCCCGACACCTCCACGCCGCTGGGCAAACGAGACCGGGCGTTGCTCGAAACGCTCTACTCGAGCGGCATCCGGGCGGCGGAGCTGGCGGGGCTCAAGCTGGGAGATATCGATCTTGATGGCGGAACCATGCGGGTGCTAGGCAAAAGGCGCAAGGAGCGCATCGCTTATTTGGGCAGTCCAGCCGTTGCGGCCATCCATGATTATCTGGGCATTCGAGGCTGGCTAAGCGCGCCAAGCCACCCGGTTTTGTTCGTCAACGCCCGGGGCGGCCCCCTCACGACGCGCAGCGTCCAGCGCATCGTCGAACGGTATGTCCGCCAAGTGTTGCCCACGCGCCATGAGATTTCGCCCCATACCTTGCGGCACACCTTCGCCACGCACCTGCTCGATGCAGGGGCCGATCTCCGGGTTGTCCAGGAATTGCTGGGCCATGAGAGCCTATCGAGCACGCAGATCTATACGCATGTCAGCATTGACCGCTTGAAGCAAGTGTACCGGGAGACCCACCCGCACGCGTGAAGCACGCCATCCAAATAAAAAGTGATATATTATTGTAATATTGCTCCATCCTTCCCTCCATTCTTCCCTGCTAGAAAGTGCGCCGCCCGAGATGTTATAACTAACTTCCCACTGCTTGGCGCGAATCCCATGCGAAGGAGGCAAACGTTTGTTTGAGTTATTATCGGGTAATGAAGCGATAGGCCGGGGAGCTTTCGAGGCGGGAGTAACCGTCGCCACGGGCTATCCTGGAACGCCCTCGACCGAGATCCTCGAGAAGGCGGTTGAATATAAAGACGTTATTTATTGCGAGTGGTCGCCCAACGAGAAGGTGGCCTTCGAGGTGGCGGCGGGCGCTTCGTTATGCGGCGCGCGGGTCATCGTAACCATGAAGCATGTCGGATTGAATGTGGCCGCGGATCCGCTGATGACGCTCAGTTATATCGGTGTTGAAGGCGGATTCGTGGCGTGCGTGGCCGACGACCCGGGCATGCATTCATCCCAGACGGAACAAGATACGCGGCATTACGCCCGGTTCGCCAAGATCCCCATCTTCGAGCCTTCGGATTCGCAGGAAGCCAAGGATTTTCTCCGCCTAGCGCTCGAACTCTCGGAAGCCTACCGCACGCCGGTGATCTTGCGCAGCACGACGCGCGTGAGCCACTCGAAAAGCCTTGTCGAACTGGGCGAACGGGTGGAATTGGACCGGGAAATTGGATTTATAAAGGATCCGCCGCGCCATGTGCCGATCCCGATCTGGGGGCGCGTGATGCGGCGGAACCTCGAGACGCGCCTGGCCAATCTCGAGGGTGAAGCGTCGCGCTCGAAGGCGAACCGGATCGAATGGCGCGACAAAGGCCTGGGCATCATCGCCCCGGGCATCGCTTACCAATATGTGCGCGAAGTCTGGCCTGATGCGTCTGTTTTGAAGCTCGGTTTTTCCTATCCTTTTCCGGACGCCCTGATTCGTGAGTTCGCGTCGGGCGTCGAGCGGGTGCTGGTTGTCGAGGAACTCGACGACTTTTTGGAGGAGCATGTCCTGGCTATGGGTATTACCTGTGCGGGCCAGGCATTTATACCGGGCGTGGGTGAATTGTCGCCCACCGTGCTTCGCACGGCGCGGGCGCGGATGGAAGGGGCGAAACCGTCGGTGTCAGAACCGCCCGCTTATGCGCAGGGCTTGCCTGCCCGCCCGCCGGTGCTGTGCCCGGGCTGCCCCCATCGCGGGGTGTTTTGGGCGCTAGGGCGGCACGATGTGGTGGTGACGGGCGATATCGGCTGCTACAGCCTTGGCGTATTCAAGCCGCTCGACCGCATAGATGTCATTCTCTGCATGGGCGGCGGCATCTCGATGGCCCATGGCATGGATAAGGCAGGCGAACCGGAGAAGGTCGTCGGGATCGTCGGCGACTCGACGTTTTTCCACTCGGGCGTCACGGCCCTGCTCGATATTGCGTACAACAAGGGCAAATCCACCATCATCGTGGTGGACAACCGCACGACGGCCATGACGGGCCATCAAGACCATCCCGGCACGGGCCGCACGCTCATGGGCGAGAAAACCGGCGAGGCGTCCATCGCGGAAATCGGCCGGGCCTGCGGCATCAAACGGGTCCAGGTGATTAATCCCTATGACCTCGAAAACACGCTCAAGGTCATTACGGAAGAGATAGAGGCGGACGAGCCCTCGCTCATCGTCTCGGTGGCCCCGTGCCCATTACATGAACACAAGCCCGTGGGCGTGCGCAAAGCAATCGATGAGGAAAAATGCGAGGGCTGCCGTTTATGCTTGAAGCTGGGTTGTCCCGCTATCGAGGGCGGCAATGGCAAGCCGCATATCAGCGAATACTTATGCAGCGGTTGCGGCCTATGCGTGCAGGTATGCCGCCATGGCGCGGTGATTACCGTGGAAGAATGATAGCGGGGCGAATGAACTCGAATATATCTTTTTAATGTTTTTACAACTCCCGTGGCATGGGCGTCTCGCCCATGCGAGAAAGGAGAAGGCGCATTCAACGCGCCCTTACAACGGCGTATAAAAAAGCTAGAAAACAACATTTTTCCAGATAGCGGAAAAGAACGCGGAGGCCCGCCGGGAGAAGAAGACCTCCTGTTCAGGTCTTTTTTAGGTTACTTTGGCGGATGAAGGCAAGAGCCCATTTTTAGACATGATTTACAAGATGAGCAAGATTGGACAAACTCGATAGAGTTATCTATAGAGTAGTTTGTTTCATGAATACATTAACGTATATTGCGTTGATTTATAGAAAGCTGGATTAAATACGCCACCGAACGTATGAAACGGGCCGCTAAGACATAGCGCATTCTCTGCGATGCTCTGCGTTCTTTGCGCGTTTTAAATAGCGCGGCTTTGCCAAGCGGACGAGCCGGTGTGTGGGGAGTTAATAAACTCGATGAAAACAGAACAAGCCACGAGTGTCGTATTAGTGGGCGTGGGCGGCCAGGGCATCTTGCTGGCCAGCGAAATTGTCGCCCGTGCGGCCATGGCCGCCGGCTTCCAAGTGAAAACCAACGAAGTCCACGGCATGGCCCAGCGCGGCGGTTCGGTGGTCGCGCAGATCCGTTATGGCGCGGAAGTCTACAGCCCCCTGGTCGAGGAAGGCGCGGCGCGCGTGCTGGCGTCCCTTGAACGCATCGAGGCGCTGCGTTTCGCCCACTATCTCGCCCCCGGCGGGCTTGCCGTCGTCAGCAGCCAGATGACCATTCCGGTTACGGTGAGCATGGGCGCGGCGAAATATCCCGAAGACGCGGAAGAGCGGATACGCGGGGCGTTTCCGCATTTGATATACTTGGATGCCGTGAAGCTCGCCGAAGAACTGGGGAACACCCGCGTAGCGAATGTAATTATTGTAGGCGCCGTGTCACGGGGCCTCGAACTGCCCGTGGACGCCTGGCGCGAGGCCGTGGCGTCGAGTGTGCCGGAGCGTTTTCGCGCACTCAACATGCAGGCCTTTGAAGTAGGGAGGAACGCCCAATGAGCGATGGAAGCCACTTCCACAACAAACGCATGGAAACGGCATCCGCCGATGAACTGAACGCCATGCAACTCGAACGGCTCAAGGAGACGTTCCGGTATGTCTATCAGTTGAACCCCGCGCAGCATGCGCGTTTCGAAGAAGCGAATGTGGACCCTGAAGACATTCAATCCCTGGATGATCTGCGCAAGATCCCTTTCATGGATAAAGAGGTTTTCCGCGAGAATTACCCGCTAGGATTATGCTGCGTCGAAAAGCATATGCTTTCCGAGATGCATATGTCCTCAGGCTCGACCGGCACGCCCGTGGTGATGCCCTATACCCAGAGCGACCTGCTGCAATGGGCGGAATGCATGGCGCGGTGCTACCGCATGGCGGGGGCCGAAGCGGGCGACACGGTGCAGATCACCCCCTCCTTCGGGCTATTCAACGGCGGATTCGGCATGTACCACGGCGCGCGTGCAGCGGGATTATTCATCCTGCCTACCGGCGCGGGCAACACCCACCGCCAGCTCCAGCTCGCCCGTGATTTCCAAACGCGCATTCTCATGGGCGTGGTGAGCTACGGCATCCGCATCATGGAAGTGCTAAGCGAATTGGACCAGAGCTTGCCCAGCCTCAAAATCGGCATCTTCGGCGCGGAAGCCTTCTCGGAGTCGATGAAACAGAAAATAAGCAAGAACCTGAACATCGAGGCCTTCGATATCTATGGCATGACCGAGACCGGCGGCGTAGGCACATTAGGAATGGACTGCCCCGCCCATAACGGCATCCACGTGTGGGAAGACCATTACATCACCGAAATCGTGGACCACTTCTCCGGCCACCCGGTAAAAGATGGGGAAATCGGTGAATTGGTTGTCACTTCGCTTACCCGTCAGGCGCTGCCCGTCATCCGTTTCCGCACCGGCGATTTGACCCGTGTGGTGTCGCGCAAACCTTGTGCCTGCGGCCGCACACATGTGCGCATCGCCCCTATTACGGGCCGGGTGGACGACATGCTGATCGTCAAGGGCGTGAATTTCTTCCCGCGCCAAGTCGAGCAGGCCTTGATGCAGATTCCCGGCGTAGGCTCGAATTACCAAATCATCATCGAAGAGGCCGATGGCGTGCGCGATGTGCGCATCCATGTCGAGGCCGAGCCGGGCGTCACGGGGTATATCGTCGAAAAGGCCCTCAAGGAAAGCCTAGGCTTCAGCCCGAAAGGGGATGTCTTCCCTATCGGCGGCCTGCCCCGGCAAGAAGGGAAAGCCAAACGGGTCTTCCATGAAAATAACGGCAAAGGCGCTTCTTGAGCCCATCACGGTGATAACAAGACATATCCTTGGCTTATAGCGGGCTTTCCTTCGGCATTGAGCACGTCGAAAAAGAGGGCTGCGCCGGTTTCCGACTGCGTCCGTCGTAAAAGCCGGAGGGTGATCTCGCTGCCCGGCATGACCATTCCTGTAAACCGGCACGACACTGCTTTGACCCGGCATGCATCGCCTGCCGCTTCCCGGTTGGTGAGATCGCGCACGGCCATGCTGAGCGTGGCGGCCCCTTGAAAAATAATGCCTTTCAATCCCACGGACCGGGCGAATTTAGCCGAGGTATGAATCGGGAAATGCATATTCGTGCAGCCGTCGTACACATGGGCGGCCGTTTTTGAAATAGGCGAACTCGCTTCCCATAAGGGATGTTCCACTGGCGGGCATTTTGGCACGGCAGGCAGATTCTCCATCCCCGTTCCTTCGTCCCCGCAGCGCACCCGCCGCAATAAAGCCCCCTCATATTCCGTAAATACTAGGTTGCCTTGCATATCCCGTGCATCGTAGCGCACAACCATTTCCGTGCCTCCCCGGTGGGGGAAAATGGCCGCCATCGAACCTTGAAGATGCAGTTTTTCCCCGGCCTGTACGGGGCGGTTCCAGAAGAGCGTTTCGCCAAAATGCACCTGCTGGCGCATGACTTCAACCGGAAAATCGCTGGTGAGCGTGTTTCGATCCCAAGTCTCCAAAAAATTGCCCGTGAAAGGCCACGTCAGCGCCAGGCTCGCCATGGGCGGCAAGATAGCGCCACCGTCTTGCGCATCATCGAAATACAACGGATTATAATCATCAATTGACGCAGCGTAGTTCATTCCTAACCGCCCAGTAGCGTCTATTTCCAGCAATTTGGTTCGCGCACCTACAAAGTGCGAATGGATCTTCATAAAAGCAGGACTCCCCTATCGTTTTGCCAAGACCGCCACGGAAACGGCTTAATAAGGTAGCATGCAAGGGCCGGAGAAGGGAAACAAAAAAGCCCGGATTCAAGACAGGGCTTACGCATCTAAATTCCCAGTAAACGTAGAAGGTATTCGGGGTCGAGTGCAGCAGCGAAGCGCTTGCCCCTGAGGAAATCTTTGTTGGTCTTGTCTTTCTTGAGGAGGTTGAGTGTAATTCTCCTCAAGGAGGCGAGATTCTGGGCGGCGTTTCTTGTTCGGGCGCGGTTGTCGTCTTCGCGAAAGATAATGTCTAGGCACCAGTGCAAATTGTTTTCCACGCCCCAGTGTCCACGCACGGCGTGGGCGAATCGTCGTGCGTCGAGGGGCAGGCTGCTCAAGTAGTAGCGCCGCTCGATGGTGTTCTTCCCTTTTTCCTTGCGGATGGACTCGACCATGCCGAAACTCTTGAGGCCCTTCCAAAGTCCTTTGTCCTCGAACCAGCCCAAGTCGGTGGATTGCCAGTATCGGCGGGTTTCGATGCGGCCATGCCCCTTGTCGATGGTCTGGTGGAAATCCATCCGTGTGGCGTCGGCTGTTGGCGCGCACTGGGTGGCGCAAGGGGGAACGGCGTCCTTGAAAAAGGCCTTCACTTCTTCTAGGGCGGTGGCGTGGTTGCCTTTGAGGGCCAGCACGTAGTCGGCCTGCCGTTGGATAATGTGGGAGGCGATATCCTTCTGGCAGCCCATGGCGTCCAGGGTGACGATGGCTCCCTTGAGCTTTAAGGCGTTGAGGAGTTTGGGGACGGCGGTGATTTCGTTGGATTTCTCGTCCACCTTGACCTGCCCCAGCGCCAGGCCGTGCTCGCAAGCCCATGCGCTGACGATGTAGGGGATGGCCTCCCCCTGATTCAAGGCGCGCCGCAGGGCTTTGCCGTCAATGGCGACGACCTCATCGCTTAGATTGGGGCAAATGCCCTGCACCCATTGGCCGAAGCATTCCAGAAAGGCATGGGGGTCGAGGGCGGAAAAGACCCGGTTGAAGGTGTCGTGCGAGGGGATGCCGCCGGGCAATTCCAGGAAGCCCTTCAGCCAATCCTCCCGGAGCCAGCCGAAGCGCTCCATATCCGAAAAGCTCTCCCCGCCCACGAGGGCTGAGCATAGCCCAATCATCAAGATGTCAATGAAGTTGTGCCTGCGGGTCCGGTCCATGCGGGGATCAGGCAGGCCCGCGAAACACTCGATAATAGGCTTGGGCTTGGGCAGGGATTTCTTTTCAGCGGTCATGGGGTGCTCCTTTCATTCATGCGCCGAAGCACTGTTGACTCTAGTATATAGAATTCTATATATTAAAATCCATGAAGCACACCAAAAAGATGCAAGGGGTGTTCCCGCAGAATGCTAAAGAAATCCTCGTGTCGGGTCGATAAGTATGCCGGACCCTTAACGGAGGAAGACCGATGGCAGCGATGGTGACAAGGCGCGACGGCGACACGTTCGAGGTGAGTTTCTCGCTGAGGCTGCGTGGTTCGATGCTCGATATGGAGGAGGCGGTCCAGGAGGCCCTGAACGGGGTGGGGCGCGCAGTCATGGCCGAGGCCCTGGCCCGTTTCGACACAGACGGCTCGCCCATCCGCGTCGGCGCCACCACCTTCAAAACCAAGGGGCGCTTCGGCCAGACCTACGAGACGCCCCACGGCCCGGTCCGCGTCGAGCGGCACGTCTACCAGAACACCGCCACGGGCGGGCGCACCTTCTGCCCGCTGGAGCGGGACGCGCGAATGGTCATGAACGCCACGCCGCGCTACGCCCGGATCGTCAGCGGAAAATACTCCCGCATGGGCGCCGATGTCATGCGCCGCGACCTGCTCGAGTCGACAGGCCGCGCAATCTCGCGCGACTATGTGAAGAAGATCGGCGATTTTGTGGGCGCCCTGGCGCAGGCCAGGGAGGAGACGTGGGAGTACGAGCTGCCGGAATTGGACAGGCCGGTCGCGTCGGTGGCCGTGGGCCTGGACGGCACCTGCATGCTGCTCAGGGAGGACGGCTGGCGTCAGGCGATGTGCGGGTCCATCAGCCTGTACGACAAGGACGGGGAGCGGCTGCACACGATCTACGCGGGCGCATCGCCCGAGTACGGCAAGCAGACTTTCCTCGAGCGCTTCGGCCGCGAGGTGGAGCGCGTGAGGGCGAGGCACCCGGCGGCGCTGTATATCGGCCTGGCCGACGGCGCGCCGGACAACTGGAAGTTTTTGACGCCGCGCACGGACCGGCAGATGCTGGATTTCTATCACGCGCGGGAATACGTGGGGAAGGCGGCGGAGGCGATTCACGGTCATGGCGCGCGCCGCCGGGAGTGGGAGGCGGACTGGAGTCACCGGCTGAAGCACACGAGGGGCGCAGCCGGACGCTTGCTGGAGGAGATGAAGGCGAGCTTGCCAAGCGTGCGCGCCCAGGCTTGCCGCGAGGAACTCGGCAAGGCGATCACCTACTTCGGCAATCACCGCTCGAAGATGCAATACTGGCGGCACACGGCGGAGCGCCTTCCCATCGGCAGCGGAGTGACGGAGGCGGCGTGCAAGACGCTGATCAAGCAACGCCTGGCATGCTCCGGGATGCGGTGGAAGGAAGCGGGCGCGAGCGCGGTGATCGCGCTCAGGTCGCTGGAGATGACCGAGGGCCGTTGGGACCAGTTCTGGCAACACGTGGCCCGCCACGGGGTCAATTGAGGTTATCATATTGAGGGAGCACCCGATGCAAGCATTGCTGGAGCGCATGGCGCAGATTGAGCGGATGGAGCGCGGAAAGCTCTGTCAAATGGGCGGGCGTCCCCACTTTAACCACCAGAGCTGGGAGAACGAGAAGAACGTGGTTCGCTATGTGCCGGCGCGCGAAACCGAGTTCCTAAAAGAGGCCATCAATGGCTACCAGGCTTTCATGAAGCTGGCTGAACGCTACGTGGACGAAGTCGTCAAGCAAACCCGCCGTGAGCGCGCAAAGACCTTCCCCCAAGCGAAAAATCCCAGGCCACGTTGACAGAAAAAATCATGCACAACAGGATAAATCGACTCTTGAGCACTATTAGATGCGTAAGCCCTGGGATCACCCCACAAGTTGTTGCAGGATCTTGCCGGAACAAGTATGATGACAGCGGGGCGGCGGATTATATTATTATAGTTACAGCGTGTTTAACCCAAAGGCGTCTGTACTCGAATGTTTGCACGCTTCTCATCGCATATCGAGGGGAATAGCCCGCACCATATAGGGGTGCGGCCATGAAAAGAATCCTTATCGCCGATGACGACAAGGTGTCCCGGTGCTTGCTCCAGGCGCATCTCACCGAATGGGGCAACGAGGTGACCTCCGTCGAAAATGGGCGGCAAGCCCTCGATGTTCTGCGCACGCCCAATTCACCCCGGCTGGCTATTCTCGACTGGATGATGCCCGATATCGACGGGATCGAGGTGTGCCGCCAAATACGCCAGGGCGGTGATGAAGCCTTCACCTACATCATTATCCTCACCGCCAAATCACAAAAACAAGATATCGTGACCGCCCTCAATAGCGGCGCGGATGATTTTCTCACGAAGCCGTATGACATGGATGAACTGCGTTCGCGGATTCATGCCGGGAAGCGCGTCGTCGATCTCCAGCTCAAATTAAAGGCGGCCAACGAACAGTTGGAAATACTCGTCCGCACCGACCCGCTCACCCATGTGGCCAACCGCATGGCCATCATGGAACACTTAAATTCCGAACTGGCGCGCCAGCAGCGCCGCTCTGGCGCTATCGCGGCGCTTATGTGCGATCTGGATAACTTTAAACGCATAAACGACACCCATGGCCATCTCTGCGGCGATGAGGTGCTCGTGGAAGTGGCGCGCCGTTTGGACGCCGTATGCCGTTCATACGATATGGTCGGACGTTACGGCGGCGAGGAGTTCCTAGTCGTATCCACGGAAATACCCGCATGCGCCATCGAAGGCTTGGGCGAACGATTCCTTCAGTCGATCAATCGGGTTCCCTTTAACACCTTCGCCGGCGCGCTCACGGTCACGGCCAGCATGGGGCTTATCTGGGCTCCGGCGGAAGAGAAATACACTAGTGAAGCCATCATACGAAGCGCGGATGCGCTCCTGTATGAAGCTAAAAAACGGGGCAAAAACCAAATCGTATGCGCCGTGGCCCCCGGCAGTATCGAAACCGAATAGGCTGTTTCCATCCGTTCCAATGGGTGTTTTAGATGCAACGCAGAGTCGAGGAGATTCACGTGGAAGAAGCGGTGCAATTGAATAAAAATATGATAAGTAGAATTTTCGGTTAAAGTGTTAAGGCATGAGAATGTTTTCAATATTATTAGGATTGCTAAGCGGATTGCTTTTTGGAACGGCAACGCCTCTAAGCAAAGTCTCATTGTCTGTTTTGAATAGCTTTCAATTGGCCGGATTGCTGTATATCGGTTCTGCATTAGCTTTCACTCCATACGTTATCGCTAATAAAAGAGATGTATTGCTAACATTAGCTAAAACTGGAAAAGCAAAGCATGTAGCGGGAATCGTTCTCTTTGGTGGATTATTGGGGCCACTTTTTTTGATGCTCGGTCTCAAAACTGCTCTTTCGATGTCTGTTTCCATATGGTTGAATCTAGAATTGGCCGCTACCGCCATACTAGGAGTATTGGTTTTCAAAGAACATATTGACAAATTTTCCTTAATAGGAATTATTTTCACATTAATAGCTGGAATATTGATATCATACCAAGAGGAATCTAGCGGATTTCTTTCCGGATTATTTGTTCTTGCTGCATGTATTTGCTGGGGAGTTGATAATCAATTAACATCGATTGTCGATGGAATTACCCCGCAAACAACCACTTTTATTAAAGGATTGTTTGGAGGATCAGTAAATTTGTGTATAGGAATGATGCTGGGCAATGAAAGCATATCGGCAAAATATATTTGCGCCGCCTTAATCATAGGAATTATATCATATGGAATAAGTATATATTTTTATATTACTTCCGCGCAAAACTTGGGAGCCACGAAAAGCCAAGTATTATTCAGCACATCACCTTTTTGGGGAATAGCCATAGCGTTTATATTCCTAAAAGAACCGGTAACCACAATTACAGTAGTTGCAGTAATAATTTTATGTATTGGAATTTTCTTTAGCAACATTCCATCCCATAACCATACACACGCCCATCATAGAATCACTCATATTCACATGCATATTCACAGTGATGGCCATCACAATCATGTCCATGAAATAGATCCGGATCTCCACAATAAGCATACCCACGAACATACACACGAAGAGATCATCCATACCCATGAACATAATCCAGATATACAACATAGGCATACTCATAAAAATATCTGTACTTGAAATTCATAACCTTGCTGATGTTTTTACGGATAATCGCTCGGCGAATCTCCGCGTTCCCTGCGCCTCTGCGATGAAAAAAGCATGTATTCTTCAACTTAGGTGGACTTGGAGGTAAAAATGGTAGAACAAAACACACGAGAGCAAATCACGAAGGCGATACGGTCATACATGAGCAAGGAGACTACCTCCGATGAATTTGATGAAACGACTTATGGAATCCGGGCGGCTACCAAAGACGAAACAGCAGCCTTTGTAATAGGGAAAATACAGGCGTATTACTATGACGATATGGAAGCTCACAAGATCGTCGCCACGAAAGAGGAATTGGAATTTCTGGAACGCTGTATCCGACTCCTAGATTCGGATCAGGAGATCGAAATCACGGTGACTCCGTGGCGATGGGGGCTCAGGCAAGCAATAGCTGCGGCCTGTTACACCGTATTTGTTGCGGCCGCATTGCCAGCGAGCAAGTCCCCACATTCGACTCTTTTGTTGGGTTGCTGTCTGTTGGGATGTACAATGGTATCGATATGTCTCGCCTGGTTTCGCGCGAAGTATATTGCAGAGGCCAATTCGAACTGGGAAACAAGGCTTAAGTCTTTTGGTTTGGTAGATATCTTGCTTAATAATTACAGCGAAAAGAACAATGTTAAAGTTATAAGCTCTTTAGTCTCGCGTGCAGACCTAGTATTGAGTGGACGAGCAAGACAAAGCTGGATTACTGCGCTCCCGCTTTTCTTGATTTGGTGTTTATTCTCCCCTGTCGTGCTTCTCCTACAAGTACTGCCAGAAAGAGACAAGCAAAGCAAAACGAGGATTACGTATTAATATTGAATTTAACTAAGACGGAGATGCGCAGAAGGCGCGGAGATGCGCGGAGATATCACATGAAATAGAATCCTCTCCGCGAATCTCCGTGTTCCCTGCGCCTCTGCGATGAAAAGAAGTATGCTTTCTTCAACATAGGTGGATTTGGAGGTATAAATGGTAGATCGAGACGCTCGAAACCAGATGGCGCAGGCGATACGTTCGTACATGAGCGAGGAGATCACCGCTTTTCAATTTGACGACATGCTCGGAGAAATCGAGGCCACATCCGGTGACGAAACCGTGCATTTCGTCCGGAAGCAACTGTGGTTCTTCTACGATGATTGCAAAGACCATCCAATCGCCGCCTCAAAAGAAGAATGGGACTACTTCAACCGGCATCTCCTGCTTCTAGAGTCCGCCAGGGAACTCAGGATGGCGTCTCCTCGGTGGCGATGGGGCTCCACCAACGTGATAGCCGCCATATGTTTCGTCCTATGCCTTCCAGGCCTGATTCCATCCATCGCGGGAGGCTTTTTCTATATCTACGCGCTACCGTTTGGACCCGTCTCGATGGCGCTTTTCTGGTTCAACTCGCGGCGCGAACGGAAAACCACATCTTTGATGGAGACAGCCCTTACACCCTTCCCTTCCGTTCGCAGTTTGCTCGACGCCCGCCGGGAAGTGTCCGGTTTCACTAAAATAAAATATCCCGGATCCCTTGCGGGTAGAAGGATTCGCAGCTCCGTGGATGAGATCCTTATGTGGATTCCGCTTTCTATCATTTGGTGTATGCTCGCGCCCATGGCGCTCTTTTTCCAGATGCTGCCGAAGAGAGACGAAGAGATCGAGATCCGTTTTCCGGAGCCTGAGGGCGTAAACGGTGCAGGGTGACCAGAAGGGTAATCTTGTGCATCTTGTAAATCTTGTCAAAAAAGAAAAAATGATATGAGACCAAACGCGGAGGGCGCGGAGATGCGCAGAGATATCACATAGGATGGAATCCTCTCCGCGAATCTCCGCGTTCCCTGCGCCTCTGCGATGAAAAAGATGACTCTGTTTTGGGGCTAGATTTCTAGGGAGGAAAAACCGATGGATACCGATGCAAGCGATGTATGTTGCCCTCAGTTTGAACCGGAGCCTTGGGACGAAAAGGAGTTGCGCTGGGAGGACAGGCGGTTCATCAAAGACCGCGTGATCAGCGTGTTCCACATTCCGCTCAATTTCGGCGCGGTGATGCGGCGGAATATGGCCGCCATCCAAGCGGCAGATGCGGGGCTAGAAAACATGGTGGTCCTTTCGGATGAAAATTCCTTATGGGGTGCGGATGTGTATATCGAAACCGCCAAAGATGTGCCCGGCGCGCAAATGGCCACTATTTCCGGAACGTTTCTCTCGAAGGTGTTCGAGGGGCCGTACCGGAACATGGGCGCATGGATTACGGAGATGAAGGCGTTCGTGGCGGGCAAGGGCAAACGCCTCGAAAAGTTATATTTCTATTACACCACATGCCCGAAATGCGCCAAGAAATACGGGAAAAACTACGTAGTGATTCTAGCGCAGGTGGGCGCGTAAATGTTTTGCCATGGGGACACGGGGAGCTAGAGCGAGGCGGGAAAAGTGGCCTAAATCGAAAGAACTGGTATTATGTATAAAGAAAGAAGAGATGCTGTTATGCGGTCAAAAAACTCCTATCGTGAATATGCGGCATGCGCTCCCCCGTGTCCCCGTGGTGAAATAAAAAATCCATTGTAATGCATACGCCCTTCACATATACCGGACGCCTCCGTAGTTTCCGGTTTGCCGCATTCCGTAGCATGGGCGTCCCGCCCATGCGCATGGCCGGGACGGCCATGCTACGACTCTCATGTATCGCCCACTACATGCAGCTTCATTAGGTTGGTGCGCCCCGCCACGGCGAGCGGCGTGCCTGCCGCCACGATGATGGTGTCGCCCATTTGCGCGAGGCCGTGCGCCAACAGCATCTGGTCCATGGTGGCCATCATCTCATCAATAGTCCGCTCCTCCTGGCAAAGCACCGCATCGACGCCCCAATAGAGCGCGCAACGCCGCTGGGCTTCTTCCGTGAGCGTGAAAGCGCTGATGGGCGCGCGGGGACGGTAACGGGCGATGCGGGCGGCGGTGTAGCCGGAACTGGTGAAACAGACGATGCGCCGGGGCCGCAACGCCTCGCACGTGTGGTACACCGCGTTGCCGATGGCCTTGCTGAAGGCGTTGGCATGCACGTCGAAATGGTCATCCCCGTGCGGAGCAGGCATGCGGGCGATGGCCTCGTCGGCGGCTTGCGCGATGCGGGCCATGGTGCATACGGATTCAATGGGAAAACGCCCCGCCGCCGTCTCGCCGGAAAGCATGACGGCGTCGGTGCCGTCATAAATGGCGTTGGCCACGTCATTGGCCTCGGCGCGCGTGGGGCGCGGATTGGACATCATGGACTCGAGCATCTGCGTGGCGGTAATGACGGGCGTGCCGTAAGCGTTGCACTTGCGGATCAGATCTTTCTGGATCTGCGGCACTTGGTCCAGCGGCACCTCGACGCCCAAATCGCCCCGGGCCACCATGACCACATCGGTCTCGGCCAGTATATCCTCGAAGCATTCAAGGGCCTCGGGCCGCTCGATTTTCGCCACCACTTGGGCGCGCGAACCGGCCTCCTGAATCGCACGTTTCACTTTGCGGATATCCTCGGGACGCCGCACGAAGGACAACGCGACGTAGTCCACGCCCAACGAAAGCCCAAACTTCAGGTCTTCCATGTCTTTTTCCGTGACCGAGGGCGCGCTCACGGCTACGCCGGGCAGATTGATGCCCTTATGCTGGCCCAGGCTTCCGCCATGGATAACCCGGCAGCGCACCTCGGGCGCGGATACGGCTTCGACTTTGAGTTCGAGGACGCCATCCGCCATCGAGATGGTATCGCCAGGTTTTACATCCTGGGGCAGTTCGGCGTAGGTCGTCGAGATCCTCGCGGCGGTTCCCGCGATGTTCTCGGTGGTGATGATCAGAGATGCGCCGTCTTTGAGCTCGATGGGCGCGCCGTTTTCGAGGAGGCCCGTGCGGATCTTCGGCCCCTGGAGGTCCATCAGCGTGGCCACGGGCCGGTTCAAATCCGACGCGGCCTCTCGAATCCGCTGATGGGCGCGCGCATGGTCGGCATGCTCTCCATGAGAGAAATTGAGCCGGGCCACGTCCATGCCCGCGCGGATCAATTCATGGATCCGCTCTTCGCTCTCCGAGCTAGGCCCAATCGTGCATACGATTTTTGTCCGGCGCATGACGAGGTTCCTCTAGGTTGTTAGACCACGAAATACACTAAATACACTAAAGCCTACTCGGATATGTCGGATCTGGCATTATCGGATCTAAATAATATATGTTACAAAAATGCTTGTCTAAGCGACCTAATTCACTTAGATCGTTCAATTTGCTACATATTTTAGTGTATTTAGTGTATTTCGTGGTCTCGTTCTTTATATTTCCGCGAACGCCCCATAGATGGCCTTCACGGCGATCTCGAGCGCTTCCGCCTTCACACCCACAATGATGTTGTTTTCCGAAGAGCCTTGGTCGATGACACGGATATTCACGGAAGCCTTGGCCAGGGCCGAGCAGAGCCGCGCCGCCATGCCCACGTGGCCGGTCATGCCTTGGCCGACCGTGGCGATCATGGCGAGGTCTTGGGACACCGTTACGCGGTCCGGCTCGCAGATGCGCTCGATGGCCTTGAGGATCGCCGCGCTATGATTGGCCAGCTCCTTGTCCTCCACGATAACCGATAACGTATCAATGCCGGTGGGCATATGCTCGAAACTGATATTGAATTCTTCGAGGATCGAGAGCACCCGCCTCCCGAATCCCCGCTCTTTATTCATCAAGGTCTTCTCGATGCTCAGCATTGTGAAGCCCCTGCGCCCCGCGATACCCACGACCGGGTGTTTGGCTTCGCGCGTGGGCAGAATCATCGTACCTGCATTATCCGGGTCTTTTGTGTTGCGGATGTTGATCGGGATACCCGGTTCGCGCACGGGGAATATGGCTTCATCATGGAGCACATTCGCGCCCATATACGAAAGCTCCCGCAATTCCCTATACGTGATTTCGTCAATGCGTTTGGCGTCCGGCACGATGCGCGGATCCGCCATGCGAAAACCGGAGACATCCGTCCAGTTCTCATACATGCTCGAATCCGAGGCGCGCGCCACGATGGCCCCCGATACATCGCTGCCCCCGCGTGAGAACGTCTTGATTTGGCCATCCGGCGTGGAGCCATAGAATCCCGGTATGACAAACAGCCCCTGCCCAAATAGGCGCTGCCCGAGCATTTCGTACGAGAACGGATCCAGCCGTCCCTCCATGTCAAACTTAATGCACTCGGCGGGATCGACAAACGTCGCGCCCAGCAGCCCGCTTAAAAGCAAGCCATTCAGGTATTCACCGCGTGAAGCCATATAATCCGGCTCGGGATGATGCCCGCCCTCGGCCACGATTTGTTCCAGGTGGGCGTCAATATCGAAGGTGATGCCCAATTCGGCGGATAATTCACGGAAACGTTCCGCAATGAGCCCGCGCGGTTCCGAAGCGTCAAGCCCTTGGCTAAGCAGGTTATGCCAGGCATACAGCAAGTCCGTGATCTTCTTGTCGTTTGGCGACCGCTTGCCCGGGGCCGACGGGACGATGAAGCGCCGGTGGGGATTCGAGGTGATGATGCGCTCGACCTGCCGGAAACAACCGGCGTCGGCAAGCGAGCTGCCGCCGAATTTGCATGTTAGCGTGCCCATATGCGTATGCTGCTCCTGTTGGCCCCTCCGGGGCGGTTTGCCATATTGTCAAATCCGACGGATCAGTCAGATCGGTCGGATCAGTCGGAGCTTATTACGGTATAACATCATTGATCCAAGTCCGAATGTCATTAAAGATGACAAATATAAACAGCCCGAGGATCAGGAATAGCCCCGCCTGCTGCACTCTTTCGACAATGCGCACGTTGACGGGCTTGCGCCGCACGCCTTCGACACAAAGCAGCATCAAATGTCCGCCATCCAGCACCGGCAGCGGCAGCAGATTGAAGACCGCTAGATTGATGCTGATGAACGCCGTGATCTCGATCAGCCAAGTCAGGCCCATCTGGCGCGCTTGAGTCGTAGCGCGGAAGATCATCACCGGGCCGCCCAAATCCTTCATGCCCAGCCCGCCGGTCACCAGCGAACCCAGCACACGCAGCGTGCGCGCCAGCGCCTGGTTCGAGCGGGCTATCGCGTCCGATGCGATTTCCATTGGCGGCACCCGGTGGAAGACCATCTCCGTTTTCCACACAATGCCGAGTTTTCCCTCGGGCTTGAGCGTCACGGGAAACGTCTCGGTGCTTTCAGGACGCAGCAAGCCTCCCAATATCGCGGGCCGATGCACGGTAAGCTGCACGGTGGCGTCTGGCCGGGCCAGCGTAAGCGCGTCAAGCGCCGCCACGGTGGCGGGCTGCCCGTCTATTTCGAGCACCTGATCTTTGGGCAGCAGCCAGGATTTTCCAGGCGCTTCCGTATCCTTCTGCAACATGCGGCGGAAGAGCTCGAAAATGCCAGCCTGTTTAGCATCCGAACCGGCGGTGTTCCGCCGCTCAATCGCGATTACCGTGGGCTGTTCTTCCCGCTCCGCCGCTTCTTCCGAAAACAGCGGCGGGGTAAACACGGCCCCCAAACTGCCAATCACTTTGGGAACCGTTTGGATATGTATCGTTTCATCGCCGCGCTTTATCTCGAGATCCACGGGCTGGTTCCCCGTTTTTTTCGAGACGGCTTGCGAGAATGACTGGGAATCAATAAGCTCGCCATCCGCGCGCACGATAATATCATCCGGCTGGAGGCCTGCGGCCTTGGCCGGTGTGTCATCGAGCACTTCCCCCACCAATGCGGCATTAAATGGCGCAATGCCAAAACGCGGATGCCGTTCTCCCTCGAGCGGAACGGGTTCAACCAAAGATATGAATGGCGCGGGCTGCCCATCGGGGCCGATCCGCTCAATTTCCACCCGCATTTTTTCGCCTGAACCCAGAATGGCGTTGAACGCCACGTCTGCAATGCTTTCAATGCGCTCGCCATTCACGCTGAGGACGCGGTCGCCTGTCTTCCAACCGATGGCGTCCGGTTGCGCGGAGAAATCCGGCTCACCCGAGGCGGGCATCTTATAGAGCTGCGCCGTCGCGGCGGGCGAATCCGGAAGGATAGCGCCGATGCGGTTGTCGAATTTCGAGGCGGGCACATCCTCGCCACAAGCCGCCACGAGGGCATAAAGCAGCACGGCCAGCACGATATTCATGAACGGCCCTGCCGCGAACACGATGGCCCGCTGCCAGCGCGGTTTCTGATCCAGCCAGCGCTCTTTGGGAATGCTGGCGTATTCTTTTTCTCGTTCTTCCTCGCTGGTGGGCACATCTTCCTGCCCAGCCATTTTCACGTAGCCGCCAATAGGCGTCAAGCCGATGCAATAATCCGTCTCGCCCCACTTGATGCCGAAAATGCGCGGCGGCATTCCAAGGCTAAAACGCTCGACATACACCCCGCAAACCTTCGCGGCGATGAAATGGCCCATCTCGTGAAAAAACACGAGAAGCCCGAGCACGAGAAAAAATACCAGTAAATCAACCATATATACGCAGCTCCTTTAAGCACCGCTTTTCAACACTGCGGCGATGCACCGATTGCAACGGCAAAATTCACCAATTGTGGAAATTCTTGAGCGTACTTGTCAACAAAAGAGAATAACTCAGTGCGCAAGCTGGTGGATGACTTCTTCCGCCATACGGCGCGCTTCGGCATCGGCGTGCAGGATGGCGTCGAGATTCGTCTGCACTGAGCCGGGACAGGACTCCATCACACGGCGGACTACTTCCGCGATTTCGAGGAAGGCAAGCCGGTGGCCGCAGAAGGCCTGCACGGCGGTTTCGTTGGCCGCATTCAAGATCGAAGTGGCCGTGCCGCCCTGGCGCGCCGCATCGAGGGCATAACCCAGGCAGGGGAATTCCGAAAAATCCGGCGCTGCAAACGTAAGCTGCCGCGCACGGGCCAAGTCGAGGCGGCCCATGGGCGACGCCATGCGTTCAGGCCACGCCAGTGCGAACTCGATGGGAAACTTCATATCCGTCAAGCCCAGATGCGCCAGAATGCTCCCGTCGTTGAACTCGACCAGGCCATGCACAATGCTTTGCGGATGGATCACCACATGGATGCGGTCCACGGACAATCCAAAGAGCCACATCGCTTCGACCACTTCAAGCCCTTTATTCATGAGGGTGGCCGAATCCACGCTGATCTTTTTGCCCATATTCCAGGTGGGATGGCTGGCGGCTTCTTCGGGCGACACCTGCGCGAGGCTTTCCCGCTTGCGCCCGTAGAACGGCCCGCCCGACGCCGTCAGAAAAATGCACGCCACATCTTCGGGCCGGTGGCCATGCAGGCATTGGAAGATCGCACTGTGTTCGCTGTCCACTGGCGTAATAGCGACGCCATGGGCGCGGGCGTGTTCGAGAATGAGCGCGCCCGCCATGACCAGCGGCTCTTTATTGGCCAGCGCGATACGGCTGCCTGCTTCGATAGCGCGGAGTATCGGCTTGAGCCCCACCGCGCCCACTACGGCGCACAGCACTACATCCACCGGCTTCGAAGCCAGTTCTTCGAGCCCGCCCGGCCCGCTCAACACCGTGGTATTTGGGCAGTCCCGCCTCAAGCGCGCCGCCGCTTCTTCATCCGCCAAGACCGCTGTAGCGGGATGGAATTCGGCAATTTGCTCCGCCAGCAGCGCATGGTTCGAGTGGGCGGCGAGCCCGGATACTTCAAAGCGATCCGGATGGCGGCGCACCACATCCAGCGCGCTGCGGCCAATGGAGCCGGTTGAACCTAATATGCAAATTTGCCGTTTCAAGGAAGCCCGCCTCATTCCGCCTGCGGCGCAGGTGCGCCATCTGTTTTGGGATCGAGCAATCGCTCCGTGCTTTGGCGGGTCTTGTAGCGTTTCATCATGAGGGCTTTGATCTCATTGCCGGAGCCCATATCGAGCACCTTGCGCGCAAAACGTTTGGCGGATGAAAGGCGGATGCTGGCCACTTCCGCGCGCACCATCGGTATGGCCACCGAAGACATGCTCAAGGAGGAAATCCCGAGGCCTACCAACAACTCCGTAAAAAGCGGATCGCCAGCCATTTCGCCGCATATGCTGCACGGAATGCCCGCGGCTTTAGCGGCGCTGACCGTATGATGAATCATGCGGATCACGGCGGGATGCGCCGGTTCATACATATGGGCGATTTTCTCGTTCACACGGTCTACCGCCAGCGAATATTGAATCAGATCGTTGGTGCCTATACTGAAGAAATCACACCGCTTCGCCAATACATCGGCCACCGCCACCGCGGATGGCACCTCGATCATCGTGCCTATCCGGATATTTTTATCAAAAGGCTCCGAGCGCCGTTCCAGATCGGCGAACACTTCCCGCACGACAACCATGACCCGGTCAAACTCGTCCACGCCGCTGATCAAAGGGAACATGACTTCCACATTGCCCAGGACGCTGGCGCGGAAAATGGCGCGGAGCTGGGCCTTGAAAATATCGGGGCGCTCCAGGCAAAAACGTATGGCGCGCCAGCCAAGCTGGGGATTCAGCTCCTCGGCGTAATTGATATGAGAAACAAATTTATCCCCCCCCAAATCAAGGGTGCGCAAGACCACTGGGCTGGGCTTAAGGGCTTGGGCCACTTCACAGTAGGCCTCATATTGCTCTTCTTCCGAAGGCAGCGAGGGGCGGTTCAAGAACAAATATTCCGTACGGTACAACCCGACGCCTTGGGCGCGGTTGCGCAAGCCATGCGCCACCTCGACCGGAAGCTCGATATTGGCGAGAATCGGCACATCGTGGCCGTCCTGGGTGACGCTGCGATTGACTTCCGTGCGGATAAGAGCGCTGCGCTGTTCTTCTTCCTGCTTTTTTTTCGCGCGCATCACCGCCAGCGTTTGTTCATTGGGCCGGATGATCACGCGGCCTTGCGAGCCGTCAATGATGATGGTATCGCCGGAAAGTGCATGCTGGCCCACATATTTGAGGCCAACCACGGCGGGGATTTCGAGAGCGCGCGCCAAAATGGCCGTATGCGACGTGGGTCCGCTCAGATCAGTCGCCAGGCCCAGGGTGTTGGTGAGATCCAAATTCGCCGTGTCGGAAGGCGATAAATCATGCGCGACAATAACACTTGGCCGCTCGAGGCGGTTCAAGCAGAGCATGGGCGCGTTTAACAGCTTGCCCAGAATGCGCGTACCCACATCCATGAGGTCACGCGCCCGCTCGCGGAACCGCGTATCATCCACGGACTCGATGGCTTTAGACATCCGCGCAATGAAGTCATCCACGAGGTATTCGACATTAATCCCTTCATCCCGGACTCGGTTCTCGATTTCCTCGCGGAATAACGGGTCGTCCAAGATCATGAGGTGGGCGTCAAAAATCTCCGCGTGCTTGTCGCCAAGCTGCTCGGCGGTTTGCTCGCGCAGGCGCTGGATCGCGTTGCGCGCATCCTTGAGCGCTTCATGAAACCGCACGAGTTCGGCATCCCGGTCGGCCACTTCATAGCGTGCAATATCTAGTGTTTGCACTCCAAATGTCAGCGCAGGGCCGATAGCAATGCCCGGCGACACACCGATACCGTTGATGGAGATTTCCACTACTCTTCTCCAAATCCCGATTCAATAAGCGTCCGTACGGCGTCCATGGCTTCCTGGGCGTCCTCGCCCCGGCACGTGATAATGAGGCGGGCCCCATGGGCAGCGGCGAGAGTAAGCAATCCCATGATGCTTTTCGCGTTCACCCGGTGATTGCCCGACCCAATTTGAACATCGCATCGGTATTGCAGCACCGTTTGAACCAGCGAAGCCGCTGGCCGGGCATGCAGCCCCAATGCGTTCTGAATAGTAAGCTCCTCACTAATCTCTAGCATAATGCTTTCCCGTGGCTTCACAGCCCCTATTAGTGCGTCCGAGAATAACCTGGCTTTGTACGAATATGGCCTATGATACTCAAACCAAATGGCGGATTCACGCATGACGCAAGAAAAGCGGCCGGGCAGAGCAATACATCCCGTTTCATATGGAAAACATGCCGTTTTTTACGCAAGCCGTCCGCCCCGTTTCGCTCCATGCCTTCCATATCCCGCCTTATCTCTCAATATCCCGGTGCCGAAGCCGGGTATTATATTTCAACTCCCGCAAAAACAAGGCGAGATGATGGGCTACGGCCACCGAACGATGCCTGCCTCCAGTACACCCCACGGCAATGGTCAAATAAGACTTCGGCTCCGCCGCATAATGCGGCAGCAAAAACTTCAACAGGCCTTGCGTGCGGTCGAGAAATTCTTCCGCCACCTTGTTATGTAACACGAAATCCCGCACATCGGGCTCATTCCCGGTCCAGGGCCGCAAATCCTTGTCGTAATGGGGATTAGGCAAGAAACGAACATCAAATACGACATCGGCTTCCTGAGGAAGGCCGTACTTGAAACCAAACGACATCACCGTAGCGATCAATTCCTGGTTCTCGCGTTTGCCGTGAAACGCCTCGGCAATGCGCTCGCGCAATTCCGACACGGAAGTCGTACTGGTGTCGATGACCAGATCGGCCCGTTCACGAATGGGCCCCAGGAGCTTCCGCTCGCGCGTGATGCCCGCCTCCACATCGCCATCCGGCGCATTCGGATGGCGGCGGCGCGATTCGCTATACCGCTGCAAAAGCACTTCATTCGACGTATCAAGAAATAGCGTGTCCGGGCGGACGCCGCTTTCCGCCACGGCCTCGATATAGGCCGGAAGCTTGATAAGCTCATCGCCCGCGCGGGCGTCCACGCAAACCGCCATGCGCCTTCGCGGATGGCCAGGAGCCAGCGCCACCTCGCCGAGCGTCGGGATCAACTCCGCGGGAAGATTGTCCACGCAGTAAAAACCCAGGTCTTCCAAGAAGCGGAGGGCTTGGCTTTTTCCAGCGCCCGAGAGGCCGGTTACAAGCACGAATCGGGGGGAATCAGGCATCGCTCGCATTCATCATGCTGATTAACCGCTGGTTCAGCCGCTGCGCCGGATGAACGCCCAGCTCCTTCAAGCGGTGGTTCAGCGCGGCTACTTCGAGTATCACCGCAATATTACGGCCAGGACGCACCGGAATCAACAAATACGGAATCTTGACGCCTAATATCGTCACATACTCATCCGTCAGACCCGTGCGATCATATTGGGCGTCTTGCTTCCATTCCTCGAGTTCTATGACAAGGCCGATGCGTTTGACATTGCGGACCCGCCCAACGCCGAATACGCTCTTGATATCAATAATACCGAGGCCGCGAATTTCCATGTGGTGCTCGATGACTGGCGTGGATTCCGCATACAAGGAATCCTCGCGGCGCCGGCGCAACGTGACCATGTCATCGGCGACAAGCCGGTGGCCCCGCTCGACCAGCTCGACGGCCGTCTCGCTCTTACCAATGCCCGGCACGCCCACAATCAAGCAGCCCACGCCAAAGCATTCCACCGCCGAGCCATGCACCATCGTCTCCGGCGAAAATTCATCGGCCAGGAATAAAATGACCCGGCTGATGACTTCATCGGTGCTTTTGCTCGATTGAAGCACGGGCAAGCCCCGCCGGTTGCACATATCGAGGAAGACCTTGCGCGGCTCGAGATTGCGCGAAAGAAGGAATGCGGGTATCTCGAAAGAGAACATCAGGTTCAGCCGCCCCTGCAATTCCGCGGCGGACAGCCTCTCCATGAAATGAATTTCCGTATTGCCCAGGATCTGAATGCGGTCGCTGGCGAAATAATCCAGATACCCGCTCAACGCGAGCCCGGGGCGGTTGACATCGGAAGTATACATCGGGCGGCCCGAGCCCTGGAATCCCGCAATGACACGGATATCCAGGTCGTCCGCCATTTCCTCGATGAGACGGGCTACCGCGATGCTGCTTTTTCGGTTGATGGGAAGATTTTCCGTGTCCATCGAGTTTGCACCCTATCACAACCGCACAGAGGAAAGCCAACTCAACTGTATAGGCTGGCAACGATGCGCATGATAAAGGGGAAATCCGCTTCTCGAAACGGATTTCCCCTGGGGCTGGCGTTTAGAATTGAGGCTCGATTAGCCCAAACGTGCCATCTTCACGCGCATAAATCACATTCACCTGCTGGGTGTCCGCATTCGAGAACACCAAGAAATGCTCGCCCGAAAGCTCCAACTGCATGCCCGCTTCTTCCACCGACATCGGCTTCATCGGCAACTGTTCCCGTTTGACTACGCGATGAGAGGTCTCCTGAATGCCCCCCTCGCCTTCCATGGGCTCATACGCGATGATATTGTGCATATAATCGCGCATCTCCACGCCCTTGCGCGGCTGATAGCGGTTTATACGATCCTTGAATTTCTGGACCTGTTTCTCGAGCTTGCTGATCACCGCATCGAGTGATGCATACATGTCATCAGAGGTTTCTCTGCCATGGATGCGGATGCCATTCGCATGCAGGGTGATTTCCGCGATGTGCCGGTGCTTTTCCACGTCCAGCACAACATCCGCATCCATCACGCGATCAAAGTGCGTTCGTATTTTTTGCAAGCCACTTTCGACGTGCAATTTCAACGCGTCTGTGACTTCCATATGGCGTCCGGCGATTGCAATGCGCATAATCTATTGTCCCTCCTATACTTAGGTCCGCGTGACGCAAGCGCGGATCATACCACTCACTATGAAAGCCTGTCAACCAGGCTCCGCCAGCTTTCCTGCAAGCCTTGTGTCTTGCGCCCGGGCGCGCGCAGCCATCCAATCAGCTCCTCGTCCCCGGTACACGGTGAGGTAGAAGGGGTCGAATCGGACCCTGTCCAATGCCAATTCTATCAATTCCATCGCGCTGATAAGCCGGAGCATACTCGCGCCGATCCGGCCTTTCCGCATGGAGCCTTTCGCTAAAAGCACGGATTCCATCACGGGGAAATCGCGCTCGGGGCCATGATAAGAATGCAAGCGGCACGGCGTATCCACCTGCTGGCCGTCTGGGCCGATGCACGCGCCGAACGAAACGCCCATCTGCAAATGGTAGGGCGCATTGGCCAATTCTTCAACGGTATGGAAGGTGGTGCAGCATTCTAGTCCGCAGCCCGCCATGGCGATGTATCCGCCCGCCTGGGCCAAGCGGAAATAGGGGGAGAAAGCACCGCATGGCGTCGGGGACAAGAAATGGCGGTGTGTCAACTCCCCGGCGCGGCCGCCTAATACGGCGCAGGAATGGGTTGGATGGACACTGCGGATAGCGCCCGGCCGTTTGCGAAGCGTCTCGGCGATCAGGCCTGTCCAGCATGGCGCGGTGCGTAAATCCAGTTGCGGCGGATTCTCCGGCGAGAATTGCGGCCCGCCCGTCAGCGTAGGAGCCATCACCAAGCCTTCCGCGCCCACGGCGTCGAGAAAACCGTCAATGACCCCATCCGCGCCCTGCTCCACCTCGCCAAAACTGCGCAGCGAGCTATGCAGCAGCACAGCATCTCCCCGTTTCACGCCCAAATCCCGAAGGCCTTGTGCGATATCTGAACGAAACACCTTCGGCGCCATCATCAGCAAGCTCGATTCGCGTTTCTCCGAATCCACCTATATTATGAACACTTGCAGCCCAAACGTCCAGCATATTCCGCACATAAGACAAACAAATTTAAACCGCCTTCTATTCAATCAATGAAACGGTTTTTTGCGGCGAGACGCCCATGCTACGTTCAACTCAACAAAAACTCGCAAAAGCCATTCCATCGACTGCGGTGTACTGATTCTATCCTAGCCCGAAAGTTCACATTGACGGAATACGGATGGATTCGTCGAACAGGCCGAGTCCCGCGCGCATGATCTCGACAACGATATCTGGGCTGGATTTGAGCACAGTAAAAGCGCCCCCGCATTCACGCACCAGGACGCGATCCGCCTGGGTGAGCACATCAGCAACAGTCACCGTGGCCACGAGTCCGGGCGCTTTTTCCGCGCGCTCAGGGTGGTGATGATGCCGAATGGCCTCCACAATCTCCTCGGGCAAATTCCAGTAATCCGCTAAAATATAGCCCGCCTCGGCGTGGGTGAGGCCAATCATTTCCTCTTCAGCAGCCAGCAGGTCCATTCCAAACAGCTCTGAAGGTATGCTTTCATACCGCTGCGGAACTACTTGGATCAGGGCAAGCTTGCCAATATCATGCAATAGCCCTGCGGAGAACACGGCTCCGCTCAGCTTTTCGCCGCGCGCCAAAGCGATGATATTGGAAATGCGGGCGCAACGCAGCGCGGAGTTCCAAAAACGGCGATAGGCCTCTTGTTTGCTCCCGCCCATGGCCTGAATCACCGCCACGGAAAAGACTATCGAGCAGGTCTCATCAATCCCGAGAAGCGAAACGGCAAGGCCGATATCTTTCACTTTCTGGGGGAGGCCATATGCCGGTGAATTCACGATGCTCAACAGTTTCGCGGCGATGGGCGGATCCGAAAGGATGATCTGCGACACATCCCGCGCGCCTTTATAAGGCGAGTTCAACGCCTGCCGCACCTTCATGACCGTGTCGGGCAATGTCGGAAGCGACTCGAGGTTGCGGATAAGCGTCGAAATCCCTTTTAGCTTCAATGGCGCACTGAGCATCGACACCGGCCCGCCTGCTTCCGGCAGTTCGGCTGTGGAGGCCAATGCCGGCATCGAGACAGGCGCCGCGGGGGGGAGCGGGAATGTCTTAAGCCCAGCGACCGCATGCAGTTTCTCTAAATGCGCGGCTTCCTCATCCACTGGCTCTCTATAATACCGGGCAAGAACCGCCTCGACATCCTTCGCGGAACACAAAACAGGCCGCACCTTGAGCCCGGTGGCCTCACGGATTTCCTCAATAGCATGCGAGTCGAGCGGGCATTCCATGGCAATAGTTAAATGTGAGCCCAGCTTATCAATGGGAACAATCTTGTGTTTATTGGCGAGGGATTTGGGCACCAATTCCAGGAGATCACGCGGAATCTCATATTGCGACAAATCGACTGCGGGAAGCCCTTGCCTCGCTAAAAAACGGGTGAATTCGGCGGTGTTAAGATATCCCAGCGAAATCAGCGTCTCGACAATTTTCCCCCCTTGCTTCTGCTGAAGAGCCAGGGCCTCCTGCAACTGCTTTTCGGTGATCAGATCACTCTCGATGAGCAGCGCGCCTATGCGCTTAGTGGCCTTTTCGGGATGGTAAAGATTCGCCATATGCTGTTTCCAATCGGAGACGCCGTATCCCACATCAGTTATTGCCGCATCATTATACGAACAAGGAAAAAAGAAATCGAATATAAAGCATGGCCGTCCAGCCCATGTAAAACCGATCCGTCCGATCCCCCCAATCCGTCCGATGATGAATAAGGCCAAGCAAAACGCCACGCAAAGAGCCAGCACATTTGAAGCCAATGCCCTAGATGGTTGTTCTCCTCGATCTCGCCCCCGGCTTCTGGTGTAAGATGTACGCTTAGCGCCAAGGCCGGCTCTGGCGGAAATATGCCCATTTCAGATGAAGATCCTGCATATCTATAAAGATTTTGACCCGCCCGTCCATGGAGGCATGGAACGGCACATGGCCCTCATGTGCCGCTACCAGCAAGCGTGGGCGGAGGTGGAAGCCCTCACGTGCAGCCGAACCATGCGCACGCGCACCGTCGTACGCGAAGGCGTGCGCGTGACCGAGGTGGCTGAATTTGGCCGTTTCCAAAGCGCGCCGGTTTCTCCCCTGTTTCCTTGGCATATTCGTCGCATCCGCGCGGATATCTATGTGGTCCATGTCCCGAATCCCACGGCGGAACTGGGCTGGCTGCTGGCGCGTCCCAACGGCAGGCTCGTGGTGCGTTATCAGAGTGATGTGGTGCGGCAGGCCTCCGCCATGCGTTTTTATGGGCCGCTGCAAATGAATTTCCTGAAGAAAGCTGATATGATTTTAGCCGCCTCGGAGCAGTATGCGGCCACGTCGCCTACGCTACTCGATGTGCGGGCGCGGTGCAAGGTGATTCCATTAGGAATCGAACCGGCGGCCTTTGCGGCTCCAGGCGCAGCGCGCATAAAGGAGTTGCGCGAGCGGTATGGCGGGGGATATGTGCTCTTCTCCGGAAAACACCGGTATTACAAGGGCATCGAATATCTGGTACGGGCCGCTGTGCATATCCAAGCGCCGGTAGTAATCGCGGGCGATGGCCCCGAACGGCCGCGCTGTGAAGCGCTTGCAAAGGAACTCGGCGTCCAGATCGCGTTTCCAGGGGAATTGCCGCACGAGGAATTAGTGGCGCATCTCCACGGGTGTGAGGTGTTCGCGTTTCCCTCCGTGGCGCGCAGCGAGGCCTACGGCATCAGCATGCTCGAAGCCCATGCCTGCGGGAAGCCCGTGGTGGCGACCCGGCTGGGCACGGGGGTCGAGTTCGTCAACCGCGACGGCGAGACCGGATGGAATGTGCCGCCCCGCGACGCGGATGCGCTGGCGGAGGCCGTGAACAGCCTCCTCGCCGATGGCGCACTGCGGCGGCGCATGGGTGAAACGGCCCGGCTGCGCGTGTCGCGCGAATTCGATGCGGCTGTGATTGCGCGCCAGGAATTCGAGTGTTATGCGTCGCTCCTATAGCGCGCTTGGCCGAACGGAAAGACCATGACTAACTGGTATCTCATTTACACGTATGCATTCGCCGTATCATTCGGGATCTCGGTGGCGCTCACGTCTGTTGTCCGTTCGCTGGCCATACGCTGGGGCGTGTACGACCACCCCGGCGAACGTAAAATGCAGAAAGAGCCTGTGCCGCTCCTGGGCGGCGTGGCCATCTTCGCCACCTTTTACCTAGTGATTCTCGGCAATCTGCTGCTCCTCGAACCTGTCCGCCATTTCGGGCTCGAATGGCTGGAAACTAATATCTTGTCGTTTTTCGGCGGCAGCCTGTATTGGAAGCTCGGAGCGCTGGCGCTGGGCGGGCTTATTGTGTTTATCCTAGGCGTCGTGGACGACCTGAAAGCACTTTCACCGGAGAAAAAGCTCGCGGGCCAAATCTTGGCGGCGCTGGTGGTCGTCCTCAGCGGCACACGCCTCGAATTGTTTATGCCTTCCTTGCTTGATAATTCCTGGCTCGCCGTGCTCATCGCGAGCGGGATCACCATGTTCTGGATCATCTTCATGATGAACGCCCTCAATTTCCTGGACAACATGGACGGCCTGTCCGCGGGTGTATCAGCCATCGCCGCGTTCTCGATGTTTTTATGCGTCTCGCCCCACGACACCTTTGTCTGCGTGTTGCTGGTGGTGTTCGCGGGAGCCGTGACGGGATTCCTCGTCCACAACGTGAATCCCGCACGCATCTACATGGGTGACGCTGGCTCGATGTTCTGCGGCTATGTGCTGTCGGTGGGCGCGGTATTAGGCACATTCTACACCTCCACCACGCCCTCGAGGGTGGCCGTCATCGCGCCTTTGCTGGCCTTGAGCGTCCCCTTGTTCGACACGCTCAGCGTCGTCTATATCCGCTGGAGCCGGGGCGAATCGATCATGAAAGGCGACAAACGCCACTTCTCGCACCGCCTCGTGGCGCTGGGCATGACACAGTTTCAAGCAGTCGCGTTCATTTTATTGGTGGCCGTGCTGGCGGGCCTCGGGGCGATTCTGCTTCGCCAGGTGGATCGATGGGGCACCGTGATCCTCATCGCCCAAGCCATCGGCTTATATGGCCTCATCGCGTTGCTCATCCGCGTAGGCATGAACGGGCGCTCGGATAAGCACCGTGGCTAATAAATCCCGCCATAAACCGCCTGTACGTATACAAGAGCCTGCGACTGAAACGCCGCACCCTTCCGCCGCACCCGCGGGCCATCGCCTGGCGGCCTACGAACTCGCCGTCGTGGCGGCCGTGGCGGGGCTTATCCTCGTGGCCAGCAATTCCGTCTCCATGATATCGCTGTGCGTATTATGGGCGGCGTCATTGTATGCGGGCGCGCGATTCGTGTTCCCGCACGAGCCGGATAAACAGCATGAACTGTTTCTGGCCAACGCCCTCGCCGTCTTTCTCATCCTGCGCGTCCTTGTCGACGGCGTGGTCCACCGGGAAGCAAACCTCTACTTTTTTTGGGCCGCTTGCGCGATTTTCGCCGTATGGGCCGGGCATGCGGCGCTGCGTGGCGGCGCATGTCCAAAAGAACGGCTCCTCCTATGCATGCCCGCCGCCTTTCTCGCCGCCGCACTGCTCGTGTCACCCTGGTCCATCCAGTTCGACGGAACGTTCCGCGCCCTGCTGCAATGGGCCTCTTACGTCATGATATGCACCGTGGCGGCGTGCGGTTTACGGAGCCGTTTAGGACAAGGCATTGTGCTCAGCGCCTTGGCGTGCGTGGCCATCGGCGAAGCCGTCTATGCCGTGCTGCATCTCAAGTACCTGCTTCCCCTGACCCGGGCGGTCTTGCAAGACCATCCCGAGCTGCTCGCCTATCACGCGGGCAAAACAGGCGGCTCTCCCTTCGAACAACGGCTCTACTCGAACCGCGCCTATGGCTCTTTCGTATACGCCAATGCGCTGGCAGCCTTCTTTTTGCCCGCCGCACTGTTTTCGATGGGAGCAGCGGCGTCACGGATAATAAAACTGTGGGAGCTGGCGAAACGCCCCAAAAACGATGTGCAGGAAAACGCGAACAATTATCTAGAGATCCCCTGGTTCGCCGCCGTGGCCGTTTGGGCCGTCTCCTCCGCCATCACGTTTGCCGCCTACAGCGCGTGTTACTACCGCATTTTGTTCCATGCCGGCCCGTGGACCGCCCACCCCTGGCCATGGATTTTTTATACCGGATTGGTTCCTCTGGCAATGGCCTATCTAGCCTATGACACCGTCCACCGGCGTGGCGCGCATTTCTACGGCATGGCGCTGCAAACGGCGGCATGCCTGGCGGCCTTCACACTTTCCGTCGTGGGATTAATCCTGACCTATTCCCGGGGCGGGTTGCTGGCTTTCCTGGCGGCGCTGGCGTGCATGAGCCTATTGCTGTTCATGCGCCGAGGCCTGCATGGCCGCCTGCCCGCGCCAGCCATCGTGCTTATAGCATGCACAGCCATCGTGTCCATGGGTGCGGACACGCCTCCCACACCGGAAGGCCAAGCGGGCGGCATCGAAGAAGCCGCTCCTGGACACGCCCCCGGTATGGAAGAGCTGGCCAACCTCAGTACGGCGGCGCTCCGCATGACCTATTGGCGCACCGGCTTGCGCATGGCGGCGGACCGGCCCCTGGCCGGGGTGGGCCTTGGCAATTTCGGCGCGGCGTATCCAGCCTATCAATACCCAGGCGCGGGAGACGTGACCGTGGCGCACAATGACTACCTCCAAGCGTTATGCGAGACGGGACTCCTGGGCTTCGCCGCATTCATCGGATTTTGGGCATGGCTACTGGCGCATGGCGCGCGACGCATTCGGCTCGAGGAAAACGCCAGTGAACGCTGGCTAATGGCAGGCCTATTCGCGGGGCTGCTCGCCTTCTTGATGCATGCCGCCATGGACTTCGATTTCAATAATCCCAGCCTGGCCAGCCTGGAATTTATGCTGGCGGGCGTCTTCATTGCCATGATGCAAACGCCAGATTCCTGGCGTGCGCTAAAACCGCGCGGGCGCGCCGCTCTCGGCGGGCTGGCCCTGGCCGCGCTTGTCCTGGGCGCATCGGCATGGCCTTTACCCAGTGTGGATGCCCTGGTGGGCGACCGGGCCGCATCGAACGCCCGCATGGAGGCGGCACGCTACCTGTTCACTTCATGCGCGCCAGATGCGCCCGAACCCGCTGAAGCGCCGCGTATCACCCTAAAAATGCTTCAGCCGCTGATCAGCGAACGGAGCGAACTCGAAGCGTTCGGCGTGTTCCAAACCCGCAACGCGGGAGCGGAAGCGTGGGCGGACATAGCGCCGGATACCCCGCTGTCGGGCGCGGAATCTTTCGTGATATCCAATCGCGCGGCAGGATGGCGGGCGGCGCACGAAGCCGTTCTTGCGCATATTGCCGCCATGGAGCAGACCGATGCGCGGTATCCCCACAGCCCAAGCCTGGCCTCCCGCCTTTGCCAGTTCTATCAGCTCCTCGCGTCTTTCGAGAATGACCCCAAGCAAAATGACCCCAAGCAATTGGAACGGTTCGTGGACTCCTGCGTGAACTGGGGGGAAAAAGCCGTGCGCCGGGGGCCATTCCAGGCGTCGCACCGCGTTCAATACGCGGGCGCACTTTGGCTCAAAGGAGGAATCGCACAAGCTGATGAAAAGGCGGAGCTTTTGAAACGCAGCGCCGCCGAATACCAGGAAGCCGCCCGGCTCTATCCCACATCACAGGAAGTATGGAGCCAATACAGCAGCCGCGCCAACACACTGGGCAACGCCCTGCTCGATGCGGGATTCGCCGATGAAGGCCGCAAATACCTCCGGCAGGGAGCTGAAGCCGCTAAACACGCCGAAACGCTTCCACCCCGCGCGGGCTGATATGTGATTTTGAATGAACGCCCTCGATTGGCCGCATCCGTATGCCGCCATTAAGCCCCTAAAATCGCCTTAAAATAGTCAACGGTCCATTTCAGCCCTTGGCGCAAGGGCACGGCGGGCTCCCACCCCAGTTTCTGGCGGGCCAGGCTGATATCGGGCTTGCGGCGGGTCGGATCATCGGAAGGCAGCGGCTGGTAATCCAGCCGGGAATCGCTGCCAGTCAATTCCATGACAGCCTCGGCGAGTTCACGAATCGTGAACTCGCCGGGGTTGCCTAAATTCACTGGGCCCGTGAAGCCCTCGCAGTCCATCATACGGATCATCCCATCAACGAGGTCGCTCACATAGCAGAACGAGCGCGTCTGCTGTCCCTCGCCATATATCGTGATGGGATCATGGCGCAGCGCCTGCACGATGAAATTGCTCACGACGCGCCCATCGGCAATCGACATGCGGGGGCCATACGTGTTGAATATGCGCACCACGCGGATATCCACGCCGTTTTGCCGGTGGTAATCAAAAAACAGCGTCTCCGCGACGCGCTTGCCTTCATCGTAGCAACTACGGATGCCTATGGGATTGACATTGCCCCAGTAGGTCTCGACCTGCGGATGCACCGCCGGATCGCCATACACTTCCGAGGTCGACGCCTGCAAAATCCGCGCCTTCACGCGCCGGGCAAGGCCCAGCATGTTCAACGCGCCCATCACGTTGGTCTTGATCGTTTTTATGGCGTTATATTGGTAATGCACGGGCGAAGCAGGACACGCCAAATTATAGATGCGGTCCACTTCAATCAGAATCGGCTGCGTCACATCATGCCGGATCAGCTCGAATCGAGGATTCGCAAACAAATGGGTGATGTTGTTTTTATCACCCGTGAAAAAGTTGTCCAAGCAGACTACGTCTTCGCCCCGTTCGAGAAGCCGTTCACACAAATGCGAGCCGATGAAGCCCGCTCCACCGGTTACCAGATTCGTGATAGCCAAAAAACGACTCCCTCCTTTGGGTAAACCAAGCCCTTCGCTTCAGTGCGAAGCCTTACCCCCACTGCTTACACACTCGGGCGGCCGATGCTGATATAACGGAATCCCTGCTCGCGCATGGTTTGCAGCGAATACAGATTGCGCCCGTCGAATATGACTTTTTCCTTCATCAGCGTGCCCATCCGCTCGAAATCAGGGAAATGGAATTCACGCCATTCCGTGATGATCGCAAGCCCGTCCGCACCTTCAATGGAAGAATACATCTTCTTCGCGACCGTCACGCGCTCGCCATATTGTTCCGCGACCTTCGGCCCCGCCACGGGATCAAATACCGTCACCTCCGCGCCTGCTTCCAAAAGGCCATCCATCACGCGCAGCGCTGGCGCAAAACGGATATCATCCGTGCGCGGCTTGAAGCTCACACCCCATAGCACGATGCGGGCGCCCTTGATGCGCTCGCCGTAATGATCTAGCATCTTCTGTACGAAATTCGATTGCTGCCGGTCATTGGTCTCGATGACCCCCTCGAGCATCGGCGTTGCAACGCCTTTCGACTTGCCCATCCATAATGCGGCCTTCGTGTCTTTGGGAAGGCAGGAGCCGCCAAAACCCAGTCCCGGGAATAGATACGAGGAGCCTACGCGCGAATCCGCCATCACTGCTTCGCGGACTTGCGTGATGTCGGCCCCTTGCGCTTCAGCGATGCTCGCCAGCTCATTCATCAGCGAAATGCGCGCCGCAAGCATGGTGTTCATGGCGTACTTGGCCATTTCCGCACTGCGGATCCCCATGGCTATCAACGGCTTGCCCGTGCGCAGGAAGGGGCTGTACAGCTCCCGCATGATCTCGAGCACGCGCACATCGTCGCTGCCAATCACCACCCGGTCCGGACGCATGAAATCGTCTACCGCCGCGCCCTCTTTCAAGAACTCCGGATTCGACACCACATCAAACGGAATCGAGGTCAGCCCCGAAATCGTCTCCCGAATCTTCTCCGCCGTGCCCACGGGGCATGTGCTCTTGACCACCATGATGGCGTATTTCGTGAGCGCGCGGCCCACGGCCTCCGCGGCCGCCACCACATTCGAGCGGTCCGGCACGCCATCCTCTCCCGTCGGCGTGTCCACGCAGAAAAAGATCAACAGCTTATCCGCCACGCCTTCCGCCGTATCCGTGGTGAAGGACATGCGCTCTTCCTCGATATTGCGCATGAGAAGCTCTTCAAGGCCCGGCTCGTAAATGGGTATCTTCCCATTCCGAAGCATGTCAATCCGCTCGGGATCCCGGTCGATGCAGGTGACCGAATGGCCGTTTTCGGCCAGCCCCGTGCCCACAACAAGGCCCACATATCCTGTTCCAATAATGGCGATTTTCATATAAGCTCCTTCGCTATGGGGGAAGCCATGGCTCCGCGACAAATCTCATACTTTACCCAGTTTGAGGCAAGATTGTACCATGGCCGCCAGGCTTGCGCAACGCAATTTTCCTTTAAACCGTATCCATATGCCCAGTGTATGGAGCCGCCCTGTTCCCACTATACACATTCAAAACAAGTTCTTTTTCAAAAAAATCAGCATTAAAAAAACTGGAATAGTGCGATAACGCATTCATATCACTTGACAGCCCCCGTAGATTATGGTTAAATAACAATTGGTGTTAGCTTTATCAAGCGGAACAAGCGGAAAAAGGAGATGACCAAGATGAAACACGTGCTTGCTTGCACGCTGGTGCTGACTCTCCTCCTGGCATGCGGGACAGCATTAGCGTACGAACCAAAAGTGTGGGATGACTATTCATGGTGGGCGACCAGTGGCGCGCAACCGGATCCAGTAAAGGATGCGGTGCGTTCTGGCTATTGGTGGTGGCCGACCGAACCAGCCTCGAATGCGGATGATTCCGAAGCATGGGGCAACCGCGGCGTGGTGTATCACATTTGGCAGCCGGCTGCGGAAAAACCCGCTGTCGTGCCTCCCACGCCCGCAGTAACGCCTCCCCCGGCGCAGGTCATTCAGAAGCCTGTACTGAATAATGTGTTGTTTGACTTCGACAAGTCCGTTCTGAAGCCCGAAGGCAAAGCCGAGACCGATAAGGTCGTCGACTTCATGAAGAATACCGATCCGAAGAGCACCGTCCTTCTTCAAGGCCATACGTGCGACATCGGCACCGACGCCTACAATATGGGCCTCGGCCAGCGCCGCGCGGATTCGGTTAAGAAGTACTTGCTCGAGAGCGGCGTTCCTGAAGCCCGCATCTCGACGAAGAGCTTCGGCGAATCGCAGCCTGCGGTCCCGAACACCTCGAAAGCCAACCGTTCGTTGAATCGCCGGGTGGTCTTTGAAGTTACACTAGGCCAATAACCAATAAGAAAAACCAAGCTAACACAGAAACCGCCGCAGGAGCCAAGAGGCCCTGCGGCGGTTTTGTTTTTGAAGAAAATACTCAGACTGCGCCCAAATCGCGCAACAAGTTTTCCACGGCTTCCACTTCCATGGCCAGCCGGCATTGCCGGGTGTAGGTGGCGATATGGGGCGTCAGCAGCATGTGCTCGAACCGGGCCAATGGGCCTGTATACGGCTCTTGCGCGAATGCGTCAAACCATGCCCCGCCTGCTTTCCCCGATTCAAGCGCGGCAGCCAGCGCGTCCTCATCCACCAGCTCGCCCCGGGCGGAGTTAAGCAGCAGCACCCCTTCGCGCATGGCGTCAAACGCGGGCGCATCCAGAATGCAGCCGGTTCCACTGGCGTGCAGCGAAATGACATCGGCCCACACCAGGCCATCCGTCAAAGAAGTTGCTTTAGCAACGCCCGCTGGCAATTCATTCGACTCGACCTGGGGATCATACGCCCAAACAATAGCGCCGAATGCTTGCAACAACCCAGCCACCCGCTTGCCAATCCGCCCGCAACCGATCAACAGCACCTTCGACCCAGCCAAGCCCGTTCCAATACGCTTTTCCCAACGCCCAGCATGGAGCGCCGCATTCGCAGGCAATAGGCCCCGGCACAACGCCAGCAACGCCGCAAGGGTCATTTCGGCCACGGCGTGCGCAGGCGGCTCCGGCGTATTCGACACCTGGACTCCAAATTCCCTAGCTGCCGCAAAATCCACATTCGTGACGCCAATCCCCACCCGCGACACTACGCGAAGCTGAGGCGATACGGCAAACACCGCCCGCGTAAGCGGCTCGAGCCCGGCAAGAAGGCCATCCACCCCCGCCACATGCGCAATGGCCTCCGCTTCCGTCATACGCCGCCCAAACGGATTCGGCTTCACTTCAACACCGCGTTCATGCAGCATGCGCAACGGCGCATCATCGGCTTCCCCAAACGAAGATGGCCCAATGGCCACACATATACTCATAGGACGCCACCCTCCATAGGACGGCTCTGGCCATTCATGAACACACGATCATTTTCGTAGATGGCCTGAACCAGCCGCATTGCTTGAAGCGCATCCTCCGAAGAACCCGAAACCACCGGCGCGCCATTCCGCACATGGCCCAGAAAATCCTCTATTTCAAGCCGCCAGGAACAATCCGCGTCATAGGTGGTGATAGTCTCATCCGACCGATCCGACCGATCTGTCCGATCCGTCCCATCCGCCGTACGCCGCCCCAGCACCAAGGCCTCGGGGGCATATGCCCCCGAGGCCGACAGAATCCCATCCAGGCGCACATATCCCTCCATGCCCATGATCTCGAGCTGGAAACGATGCCGCCACATCACACTCGAAGAATGCAGCATAGCCATGCATCCACTTGCACCGCGCAACAGGGCAAAAACGTTGTCCTCGACCTCAACCGGCCAGCACAACGTACCAGCCATGCTTTTCACTTCCGTGAATTCCCCGCCGAAGAACCGGAACAGATCGAGCATGTGGATGCCCTGGTCGAGCAGTATGCCCGCGCCCGCCTGGGCCTTATCGTTCCGCCAGGAATGCTCAAAGCCTGCGCCGCCCGCTTTGCCATATACGCCCCGCATCCAAAGAATGCGCCCCAGCACGCCACTCGATACGATACGATACGCATCTTGAACCGAACCATGATACCGATGGTTAAATCCAAACTGGAGCGCAAGGCCCGGATTCCGCCGTTCCGCTTCGCGAATGGCCTCGATATCCGAAACAGCGCATCCCGGCGGCTTCTCACAGAAAACATGCTTGCCCGCATCGAGCGCCTCGCATACCGCCTTTGGCGCAACCCGGTTGGGCGTCGCTACGAAAACCGCATCGATATCCTCGGCCAGCGCCTCGCGCCAGTCTGGAAAACAACGAAGCCCTGGAAAATCCGAATACCGCATCGAGTCCGGGTCGCATCCGCACCATAAAACGGCATCCCGTTGATGCTCGAGTTCAGTGGCGCGGATACGGCCCATTTTGCCCAGGCCAATAATCGCTACCTTAATCTGCTTCCTCACGAATATTTTCTCGCCTTGCGTATCGCGATTAACGCCAAAATCCCACCCATCACCCATGAACCTAACGGCATAGGTTCGGAACTCGCGAAATCATACGGATCCGAGCCTTGCTTCATCTCCGCGCCATCAGGAATGCCATCTCCATCACTATCCGTGTCATACGGATTATAGACCCCGTCGCCATCCACATCATCACCATTATCTGACAAATCATCGACATCCAGTATGCCGTCCCCGTCGCTATCCTTGTCGATACAGTTCATTAGACCATCACCGTCCGCATCCCAATCACCTTCCCATTCACTCGGCAAACCGTCCCCATCCGGATCGGGGCCGAAGAGCTTCATGAGAAACGAGGAACTGCTTGGGCCGGATTCCACGATGTTCGAGACAGGCCCAGGATTAAAATCCACGGAGCCATAAAATGAACCACCAACAAAATGCTCGCCTGCGGTATTTCCACCTAGTGCTTGTGCGCTATCCCATGACGTATTGCCAATCGAGGACGCGGATAGCAAACCACCGCTCACATCCAGGCGGGAAAAGACAATATCGGTTTCTCCCGCTGAAGTGAGTTCATATACTGCGCCACTGGGGTCCGCATCCATTTCATTTTGATAATATCCTGCCCACGACACGCCGCCATCCTCGCCTGCCAAGACGGAGGTTGCGGCGTCGCTCTCCGTTCCGCCAAAACCGCGCCCCCATGCGAAACCGCCACTCTTGTCGAGTTTGGCTACAAACGCATCCGCCTCGCCCTGTGAGGTGATGACATAGGCTGCCTTGGTTGGATTGAGGTCCATTTGTTCTCGGAAATTGCCCGCCACAAATACCGAATCCGTGCTTAGCGAAATGGCGCTTATTTCATCTTGGCCGCTCCCTCCAATGGCATAATCCCATACATACACGCCAGAGGAATTGAGGCCCAGCAAAAATGCATCCGTACCGCCTAACGAGGTATGCGTGCTTCCGCCAAAACTTACACTACTTGAAAACGCGCCCGCCACATACACCCCCGAGGCATCCACGGCGATGTCCATGGCCGTGTCCGCCAGCGCCGCTCCCCCCCGATACGACCAGGCCCAAGCCGCATCCAAAGACCATCGGCATGTAAAAATGTCGCTGCTTCCCGCGCTGACTAGAGTATGCTCTGTTTTGCTGGGATCAAAATCCACACTTCCCCCAAACGAGCCCGCAAACGTGAGGTTCTCGGAAAGGCCACGGCCATAGACGGATACATCCCGTCCTTCATCACCAGACGCGCCGCCCATCGTATATCCCCAGACCAAATTGCCTGAAGAGGATAGCTTGACAATGAATAGGTCTGTTCCCCCATGCGATGTATGCGAATCGACGCCTGCGCCTGGATCTAAATCGATTGAATTCCAAAATGAACCGGTCGCATAGACGTTTCCAAGACTATCCACATCAATTCCGTAACAAATGATCTGCTCGGGGCCCGTCAACTTCGCCGCCCAGAGCAGGTGGCCAGTGGAATCATATTTTACAATAAGGCCATCGTCTAGCTCCCCTGAAACCAACACATACTCGCCTGGCCCATTATCAAGGTCGACGGTTCCAACAAACCGGCCCGCCGTATAGACATTTCCATCCGTGTCCGTGGCGATATCCTGCACTTGTGATGTTCCCCCGGGTGCGGTCCGCACCCATGCGAGCTCATCTTCCGCCACCGCCAATAAAGGCCATACAACGGAAAGGCCTGCCAAGAAAACCATATGCATCAGCGTTTTGTGTCCTGAATTGCTCCTGCTCATATCCCCATCCTCCCATAATCAACTTTCCCTAGAGCTTCTAGAAGATCACGTGATGGCAATCAACGTCCCACCCCAACTATATCCCCTGATATCCTTTTTAACAAGAAAAAGGCCCGCCTCCATCCGGAAACGGGCCTCAAGCATGTACTTATGCGGTATGACTAGTGAAACAAAGGAGCCAGCACCAGCGAAATTACGCACATGAGCTTGATCAAGATGTTGATCGAGGGGCCGACGGTGTCTTTCAGCGGATCGCCGACGGTGTCGCCTACGACAGCCGCTTTATGGGCTTCCGAACCTTTACCGCCAAAGTGGCCTTCTTCAATGTACTTCTTCGCATTATCCATCGCGCCGCCGCTGTTGGCTGTCTGGATGCCCAGCATGACGCCGGTGGTGATAGCGCCCACGAGCATGCCCGCGAGGCCCGCCGCACCCATACATACGCCAATGATGACCGGGAAAACTATCGCCATAATGCCAGGAAGCATCATGCCATTAATCGCGCCTTTGGTGGCAATGTCCACACAGGTCGAGCTATCGGGATGAACTCCCGCTTTGCCTTCTTTCAGCCCCGGGATTTCGCGGAACTGGCGGCGCACTTCCTGAATCATCGTGTCCGCACATTTGCTTACCGCGCGGAACAACATCGAAGAGAACAGGAACGGCATCATGCCGCCAATAAGCATGCCCGCAAGAATATACGGACTGCTCAAAGTCAATTTCAGGGGATCAATGTGCGTCGCCAGCATGAAGGCGCTCAACAGTCCGATAGCCGCATACGCCGCACTGCCGATGGCGAAACCTTTGCCGATGGCAGCAGTGGTATTACCCACGGCATCCAAATTATCCGTAATCTTGCGGACTTTCGGATCCAAGCCCGCCATTTCCGCGATGCCGCCCGCGTTATCCGCGATAGGACCATACGAGTCCACGGCCACTACCATGCCCGTCGTGGCAAGCATGCCCAACGCCGCGATGGCCACACCATACACGCCGCAGAAATGGTAGGCGAGAATGACTGAAATCGCTAACACAATCACGGGCAGCGCCGTGCTTTCCATGCCGATGGCAGAGCCTTCCGTCACAGCGATAGCAGGGCCAGTCTGGCAGCGCTCGGCAAGCTTCTGCACAGGTTTGTATTTGCCCGATGTGAAGAATTCACTCACGAAGCCCACGACAGAACCCGAGATAATACCCAGCACGCACGCCCAGAAGGGGCCCCATGCGCCGTATTGAGCACCCTGAAGCTCGAAAGGCTGGCCCTTCATGGCCGAATAGACCGCTATGCCAGCGATGGTCAGAATGGCGCTAATATAGGTGCCATTCATGAGCGCGCCCTGGGGATTGCTCTTCGCAAACATTTTGACATACAGCACGCCCAAAATCGAAGCCACAATGCCTATGGAAGCCACTATGAAGGGGAATGCGGTGGCATAATCACGGCCCGCTGTCATTTCCGGCGTAGTGGAAATGATCGCTGCTATCGCCAGCGCAGCGATAATGGATTCAACGTACGATTCCAGTAGGTCCGCGCCCAAACCAGCCACGTCGCCCACATTGTCGCCCACGTTATCGGCGATCACGGCGGGATTGCGGGGGTCGTCTTCCGGGATGCCGGCTTCGACTTTACCCACCAGGTCCGCGCCCATGTCCGCGCCTTTGGTGTAGATGCCGCCGCCAGAGCGTGCGAACAAGGCTACGAGTGAAGCGCCCATGGCATATCCATTCACGATGTTGGAGTCGCCACCGAAAATGTAATACACAATCACCAGGCCCAGTAACGCGATTCCGACCACGCCCATGCCCATGACCGCGCCGCCGCTGATCGCCACATCGAGCGCGCCCTTAACGCCGCCGGTCTCCGCCGCCGCCGTGGTGCGGGCGTTGGCGCGTGTGGCGATATTCATGCCCAGGAAACCCGCCAGTGTGCTGGCGAGAGCCCCCGCAAGGAAGGCAATCGAGGTTTTCCAGCCAAGAGGCAGATCAGGGCGCATGGCGCCGAGAATGGCGATGGCGATGGCGATTAAAATCACCGTGACCGATACATACCGATATTCACGGTATAGGAAGGCCCGGGCGCCCCGCTGCACCATCAGCGAAATATGGGCCATCGTTTCGTTGCCTTGCGGCTGGGCTAGTACGTGCTTTATCAGGTATACAACGAACAGCAATGCCAATATGCTGGCCGCGCCTGATGGAATTAAGTAAGTCCCCATGATGCGTTCTCCTGTAGCCTTTCGTTTCGGACGGCATTATTCATTCGGCCCGCCCTTGGTTGGTGTTGCTTTTCCGCCAGACAACCGTTCGTGTTCGAGGGCTGCCTTGGCGGCGTTTTGTTCCGCTTCTTTCTTACTCGATCCGGAGCCGCGCCCTACAGACTCGCCCCGGAGCAGAACTTCTATTTCAAATTCTTTTTTATGGTCAGGCCCCTCCGTCCTCACCAGCCGGAACGTTGGCAAGGGGATATGAAGGGCTTGGCAGTGATGCTGCAAACGCGACTTAAAATCCCACACCCGGTCAAGCGTATGCGCCCGCGTGAGTTCCTCTCCAAACACCCGGGTGATGAACTCCCGCACGGCGGCCCACCCTTGGTCCAGATATAAAGCGCCTATCACCGACTCGACGCAATCCTCGAGCAACGCATCCCGCTGCCGCCCGCCAGACATCTCCTCGCCTTTGCCGAGGCGGATGGCATGCGCCACCCCAATCTGCTTGGCCATCCGGGCAAGGCTTCTGCGATTCACCACCGCCGCCCGCATCCGGCTATATTCACCAGGAGTGCGGTCCGGCGCGCGCTCAAAAAGATCATGGGCAACCGCTAAACTCAATGCAGCATCACCCAAAAACTCGAGTGACTCATAGTTATACCCTGGCCCGCCCCCCTCACTTGCGGTCGAGGCATGCGTCAAGGCGCGGTCCAGTAAATCCATATCATGGAAGGCGACTCCCAAATGCTCCGCAAACGTAGCCAGGGTGTGCGCCCGTTCTTCTTCTTCAATCATACTTCCTGATTATTATGGATGCGTTATGTCCGCCGAATCCGAGTGAATTTGACATGGCTACTTGAACCGTAGCTTCCCGGGACACATTCGCGACAATATTCACCGGGCATTCCGGATCCGGCGTATCATAATTAACCGACGGATGAATGATGCCCGAACGTATGGTCATCACGCATACCACCGCTTCCACCGCGCCCGCCGCGCCCAACAAATGCCCAATCATGGATTTCGTCGAGTTCACAGGCGGCATGTTATCACCGAACACCGTGCGCAACGCGAGGGCTTCGCCCATATCATTAAGCTTCGTGCTCGTACCGTGGGCGTTAAAATAATCCACCTCTTCACGGTTTATCTTTGCATCCTGGAGCGCGATCTTCATGGCCGCCGCCGCGCCAGAACCATCCGGCCGTGGCGCGGTCACATGATATGCGTCACAGGTTTCACCATAGCCGGCAAATTCACATAAAATATTCGCCCCGCGCCCTTTGGCGTGCTCTTCCGACTCGAGCACCAAAATGCCCGCGCCTTCACCGATCACAAAGCCGTCCCGGTCCAGATCAAACGGCCTGCTGGCCTTCTCCGGCTCATCATTGCGGGTCGAGAGGGCGCGAATCGCCGCGAATCCCGCCACGCCAAAAGGCACAACGCTGGCTTCCGAACCACCCGCAATCATGACATCCGCATGGTTGCAACGAATATTATTCGCCGCTTCCGCGATACTCTGGGAGCCCGACGCGCATGCCGTAACCACCGCTTTGTTAGGCCCGCGCAGGCCAAGGCGAATCGCAACTTCGCCCGCCGCCATATTGGATAAAATCTTCGGCAACATCATGGGCGACACTTTTCCTGGCCCTTTTTGCAAATAGACCAGGTGTTCATCCTCGATGGTCTGCAATCCGCCAATACCGCTGCCAAGCACGACGCCGCAACGCTCGGGGTTCTCTTTAGCGATGTCAAGCCCGCTGCTGGCCCATGCCTCATCCGCGGCGCACAACGCAAACAGGCAATACCGATCCCGGCGGCGCAAATCCTTCGGACCCATCCCTGCAGGAACACAAGGCGGGCACTCCGCGCCGATTTGGACAGGCATGCCCGTAGGATCAAAATTCGTAATGCGCCGCACGCCTGTCTGGCCAGCGCATAACGATTTCCAAAAGGTATCGACATCGTTCCCTACGGGCGAAACGACGCCCAAACCCGTCACCACAACTCTCCGGTTCATGAGCGCTCCACCATGGTTTTTAGTTGCTCTCCTCACAGTTCAACACCCAGCCCGTCACATGCTGTTCTTTACGGGCTGGGCGCGCGATGCCCCCTGGCGAATGTGTATGGTTCAGCAACTCCGCGAATCGCGGCCTAGAGCTTGGATTCGATGTACCGAACTGCGTCGCCGACGGTTTGAATCTCATTTGCTTCGTCGTCGATATCCACGTTGTACTCTTCTTCGAGCTTCATCAGCAATTCCGTCAGGTCTAAGGAGTCCGCACCAAGGTCATCAATAAATTTGGCGTCCATGGTGACTTCTTCCGGTTTGCGATCAAGCTGCTCGACGACGATCTTTTTTACGGCCTCTGCCACATCAATATCCGGCATTCCGTATACCTCCCTTTCCTCAAATAATGTAGTTTACCCGCCCCATGGCGGGTAGAGCCAATAACAGCGCATTCTAGCAAATAAGACATGGAAATTCTACTTGCTTCGGGTTCATTTTACCCGCCAAAACAAATAACGCCGTTTTTCTAAGCCAGCGCCTTCCATATAAAGGCAACTTGGTTTAGACCAGATTTTTCGGACTGAAGTGTCATTAAAAACGGAATTCTTGCCACATCCCGCAAATCCCGTCCGAAAAAAACCTTCACATCCGCGTAGGTATAACGCCTCTGGTCATTGGTCCCGGACGCCCGCCAGCGCCTTGCGCATATCATCTATGGCCGATTGGCGCACGCGGAAAACCTCGGTCCGGCCTTCCAGCATGGCGTAGCGCTGATGTTCGTCCGTAGGCAGCACGCCTCCTACCTGGAGGAGGGACGAAGCGCGCTCTGATTCCCCATCTTGCACCGTGACCCGAGCCGTGAGAAGAGGCGCTTCCAGGCCATACAGCGCCTTATCGGCGGACGTTTCAGCCGCTTTCCCGACGGCCTTAATCGAGTTCAGCGCCTCCAAAAGGGCCCGCATGTCGTCCTGGCTGGTCCACGCTTTTCCCTCGGGCAGCGATATCCGCCACAGGGTCGAGGGCCGCTCGAATACATAGTCAACACCGTCAAAATGAAGTTCAACCTTCTTTGCTTCATCCGCCTGGAAGGCCAGCAAATCACGCGCTTGAAAATCAAATGGCGTCAAATGGATTAAGCCTTCCGCGCTCTTCTCATCGAGAAACACCGTAACGCCGATATCCTGCACGGCATAATAGGCCTGTCCATCCGCCGTTCTCGCTCCGATACGGATCACCGAAGGCTGTTCCGAATCCTGTGTGGTGAACGTGAGCGTGGCCAGTTCACTACCGGGGGCGATGGATGCTTCGGTTGCAAAATCACGCGCTTGCTGCCGGGTGAAACCGTTAAGGAATTGCGCTACCGCGGCCTGGTCCGCTTCCGCATCCGTTTCCGTCGTGAAACGCCAGCGCCCGGTGTCATCCCGCTCCAGCGAGAAACTGGCGCTGGGCGATTGGTATTGGAACTGTTTCAACTTCTTGGCGTCGCGCGTAAAGAGCCTGCGCTCACGGAAGGAACTGGGTGATTCCGGAAACAGCGACCTTAACTCCGCGCGCACGGTGAATACAGGTGTTTCATTCGCTTTTTTAGCGAACATACGCGCCTCTTCACCTTTGCCCTCCATACCGCCAAAATAAACAACCTGCGCCGAGCCATCTTTCTGCGTCCATAACGAGACACGCGCATTCGCCGGTTCAAGGCCGTAATCCGCCAGGCTCTCCGGCGCATCCACGAAACCCTTGCAAGCCTCTGTTCCCAATTCGACAATAAACCGGCCAACACGGTCCATATTGACCGGGCACGCCATGGGCTGGGTCATCTGATACCGGCCGTTGTCTTGCAATTCAACCGTAACTGGAATGGATTCTTCAGGAGCGCCCGTCTCCTTATTCGGGCGGATCCATGCGAATTCAATGCGCGCCACCGGGCCGTTGCCGGTGTCAAACAAATTGAACTCCCGCAACACATCCAGCGCTCGGTTTAATTCAAAGAAACTATTCTCCGGCGCGAGGATCACCGGGCCGTCTCCGATGCGGGCATAATGGTTAGTGGGAATAGCGGCGACGGCTCCAAAAGCAGCATCCACCGTTTCTCCGCTGGCGAGGCTGGCGGTTACCGTGAGCTGGGGCTCATCCAGATCAAACGCCGTCAAATCGGCTGAATCGATGGTGCGCTCTTTCGTGAGTTCCGCGAGGCTTTTAGCGACGCGCGCCCAGATCGGCTGGTACGCTTTCAATTCATACGGCTGCGTGATGCGCCAAACGCCGCCTTCCCCAAGCTCGCCCGTCACGGCCAGGCTTCCTTTTTGCTTGATGGTTAGCATGCGGACATCCTCGGGTGCGAACGTGAAGAGCCGCTTGGCTTCTTCCGTTTGCCGCCGGCCGCGCTCCTGGTATTTGAGCATGCCGTAATAGCCCGCGCATAAGGCGCACAGGACAATGAGGAGCAAAATGGTGCTTCGGAACTTCACTGGTATTTCCTTCTCATGAGATACATAATCAGCCCCGCAAGAGCCACCAAATGAAGCATGCCAAGGCTCGCAATCCATGCTGCAACCTGCTCTTCGAGCGGTGTCAACACAATTGCCGCGTCCTCCGCATGGGCGGCGCGCAAACCGATCAGCTCTTTTTCCTCCGTCAGCCACGCAAAAGCATTCATGATGAGATTGACATGCACCGGGAATTGCTGCACTTTGCCGTTGGAAGCGAACTCGCGGTTGCCAAACACCACCACCCGCGCATCTAAATTCTGTTCCGAGCCGCTCATGGGCCTATCTGTCTTCGCCGTTACCGCCACGGCCAGCGGGATGGCCCCTTGCTCTTCACCCGGTTCCGGAATGGCCTGCCGGGTCTGCATCAGCTTGTCAAGGTCCGTCTCCGCCCAGCAATCCGGCATGCTCCACAACAACACATCCCCGGCGACGCCGGCAGGAAGTTTTTCATCCAAGCGGACGCTCCGCACGCCCGTCAACAGCATGGTGCGGTCAAGGCCGTTCGTAATGGGGTGGTTGTCATTGAAAGAGCCGCGGTGCTTGATTTCCTCGGGGGCCTTCCCGTAATTAGGCACTAAGACTATCTCCGCGGGCGAATCCCGATGCGACACCACCAAATCTTGTCCGATGCTGATGCCATACGCCGCTTTGAGCCAATTGAATAGTTGGGATTCCCCCTTAAAAATCTCTGTCAGCACCAGCAAGCGCCCGCCATTTTGCATATACCCCTGAACCGCCGCAAGATCGCGCGGATTGAGGTCGGATGTGCCGCCATTCAAGACCAAAACACTGCAATCCGCTGGAATCACCGCCTCTTGGACGGAGAGTTCCAGAGGCGCGACGGCATACGATTCCGCGCCGAGAAGCTGGCTCAAGATAGTAGCGCCTTGTTCCGGATCTTGATCACTCGGCGCGATTTCGCCATGGCCCGAAAGAAAATAGACTTTCGGGGCGGAGCCGCGCACCACATTGATGAGGGCGTTCACAAAGTCGCGCTCCTCGAGCCGGGGCGATACTCCTTGAAGCGGAATCACTTTCTGCAGCGCTCCGCATTTAATCACTACCGTGCCTTCCAAGGACAACCGCGCCAGATTGAGCTGCTTGCGAATGAGCGGATCCTGTTCCGGATCATGGAATGAGACTTTTAAAAATGGCGTATGCTCCTGGCAACGCTCCAAGAAACGCTCCGTTTTGTCCTGGGTGACCGACGCCAGATTGTCGGCGGCGGTGACGAAAAGGCCATGCACTTCCACTTCTTTGGTCAAGCTCTCGAGAATCTGGACCGTTTGCGGGGCCAATTCCTGGCGGCCTTCCTGCGTGAGATCCCATGAGGACTTGAAATGATGGGCGAAAGCGTACACGGTGGCGCATATGGCAAAGAACACCACCGAAGCGACAACCATATTCAGGCTGCGCGCGGCCGTGCCTTGGGTTTCATGGACCGCTTGGCCCGCCAATCGCGTGATGCGCAACGCCAGCCATATAACACCCAGAAACGCTCCAATGGCGAATGGCAGCACCACCCACATTTGGAACAAACTCTGTTTGAGCAGCAAGACATTGAACGCAATATCGAGAAACAATAGTGATGAAACGCCAATCACTACCATGGCGCGATTCTTGGGCGTAGTCGATTCAGGGCTCAAGCAACGGCCCTCCATTTACGAGACTCTAGTACGCGGAAAGTGAGGAACAGGAAAAAGACGGCGAACAACACATAGTAGGCGATATCGGCCGGGGCCACGATGCCCTGGGCCATTTGCTTGGCGTGCGCATCCATGGGCAATTCGAGCACCATACGGCGGAATATCGAGTAGAAGAATCCCACCGCGTCCCGGATGTTCTCACTCCATTGCGCCGGGGCCGGATTCATGGTCTTCAGGTCTTTGCCAAGCGCCCCCAGCACATACGACACGAAAAACACGCCAAAGGACAAGGTGGCTGCCGTGACTTGGTTGTTCGTGAGCGCCGAAATGAACAGGCCCATGCTCATGAACGCGGCCCCCATGAGGAACACCGTCAGCAAGCCAAAAACCAGCACGGCGGGTTCGACCGCCGTGAACCACGCAATCAGGCCCAGATGCGCGCCCACCACCACCAGCAACGACAGCGTCATGCCAAGCGCGGCGAGATACTTGCCGAAAATGACATCACGGTCGCGCAAGGGATACGTGAGCAGCAATTCCATCGTGCCCCGGTTTTTCTCCTCGGCCAGCAGCCGCATCGTGATGAGCGGCCCCATGAACAAGATGACTTGGCCGCAAAACACCAGGAAAGGACTCAGCATGGTCTCTTCCAAGTCCGGCACGCCGGGATAGTCAAATGTCCCTGGCGACTGGGAAATGCGGGCGTAATAAATGAAGCTCGCCACAAAGCCCAGCCCGGTGATCATGGCATACGTGCCCATGACCACATATCCGATGGGCGTGGTGAAATAACTCGCGAATTCCCGCTTGCAGACGGCCCAGATGCTTCTCACCGCCGCGGCCCTCCTTTTCCAGCCGCATGATCGTGCGATATGGCTTCCACAAAAACATCCTCGAGCGTGCGGCGGCGCACCGAAAGCCCGCGCACGCATATGCCTCGTTCGACAAGCGCCGATACCAGCGCCGCCCGGGGGTCGGCGTTTTCTTCCGCCGTGATGCGGTAGCGCATCGCGCCTTCCGGTGAAGCAAAACGCACACCGGGAACGCTTTCCGCGATTTCTCGAATCGTTGCCCCCAAACCTTCCGCTTCAATATCTATTTGCTGCCCCGTGGCCTTGCCCGCCAAGTTATCCATGGTGTCTTCCGCCACGATATGGCCTTGATGGATGATAATGACCCGCTTGCAGACCATGGCCACTTCGGGAAGAATGTGGGAACTCAGCAGCAACGTGTGTTCGCCAGCCAATCCACGGATCATTTCCCGAATCTCGATGATCTGCGACGGGTCCAGCCCTACCGTTGGCTCATCAAGAATCAGCACCGGCGGGCTTCCAATAAGCGCCTGTGCGAGGCCCACGCGCTGGCGGTATCCTTTCGAGAGATTGCGGATGATGCGGTTTTGCATATGGCCAAGCCCGCACCGCTCCATCACCCGCCCCACTTCCCCCCGCACCTGCGCGCGCGGCACATTCTTGATTTCCGCCACATACCGTAAAAACGCGCCGACGACCATTTCGAGATAGAGCGGCACGTTTTCAGGCATATACCCGACACGGCGCTTCACTTCCAGCGGAGCCTGCGCCAAATCAAATCCCGCAACGACCGCTTTGCCCCGCGTGGCGGGCATATATCCCGCCAATATACGCATCGTCGTCGTCTTCCCTGCCGCATTCGGACCTAGAAATCCAACGATTTCCCCCGCCTCGACTCGAAAAGAAACGCCATCAATGGCGGGGGCGGCCCCATAGTATTTAGTCAAACCTTCGACTTGGATCATCTTTAACCCTCGCGGGCGTCCTCCGCGCCAACTAAAATCATTCAAAAAGCATGGCTCGAACCGTAGTGCATCTTTTTATGAACGCGTATGATAGCAGGATTCGTTGACAAATGGGAACTCCCTCCTCGGGATTGGGTGTGCGCCATGATTGTGTTTCGTTGCGTCCAGATGTTTTTTGCGGTATAATTTTGTGTCTGTATAGACACAAATGGAGGCCGCCATGAACATTGAGACGATTGAAGCGCAACGGGAATGTATTTTGGGGCAGATGCGCGCCATTCGAAGCGCCCACCCGGGCGGCGTGTCGGAGCAAATGGTCAAGGGCACACGCAAGGACATGCCGGAGGCCGTGGAACGGGGACCTTATTACTCCCTGCAGTGGTACGAGCAGGGAAAGCCCCGGCGGCAGCGGCTGCGAAGTCCCGAGGACGTGCGGCGCGCCCGTGAACAGACGGACAACAGCAAGCGTATTCACGAACTCGCCGAACGCTTTTGCGAGCTGACACAACAGCTCGGAGAGCTTGAGCGCGACAAGGAGGCCGCCCACGAGCGGCAAAAAAAAGGGCTCTAGTCGAACTGGAAAGGTCCGCGGAAATGTCGCGGGCGCTGGCGCTAGTCCGCCGGGACCGCGGCGTGGACTTTGAAGCAACGGAGAAACTCATCCGCACCGCCGCCCTGGAAGGCGCGGGAAAGACGCTGGCCGTCCTGTTCGACAAGGCAAACGCCATTGTCCAGGGCCAGGAGCATGCGTGCCCGCTGTGCGGCCATCCCATGCGCCGCGCGGGCATGCGGGCCAGGCGCATCACGACCATTCTGGGGAACGTCACGCAGGAGCGCGCGATGTACCGCTGCCCATGCGGGGCCACCGCCTATCCAGCGGACGAACTGCTGGATGTCGCGGGCACTTCGCGTTCGCCCGGCGTCAGGCGAATGACGGCGCGCCTTGGCGCGCGGGAAAGCTTCGCGGACGCCGCCGGGGATCTAAAAGAACTGGCGGGCATCAGCGTGAGCGCCAAGGACTGCGAGCGGTCCAGCGAGCAGACGGGAGCGGACGTGGCCGCGTGGGAAAAGCAGCGGCGCGGGCATCCGTCAAACCCCGCGCAGCCCAGCACCGGCGATGAGATTCCCGTCCTGTACATCGAAATGGACGGCACGGGGGTTCCCGTCGTCAAGTCCGAAACGGACGGGCGCAAGGGAAAGGCGCAAGACGGATCCGCCAAAACCCGTGAGGCCAAAATCGGATGCGTCTTCACACAAACCAGCACGGACGAGAAGGGGGAGCCGGTGCGCGACCCCGGCAGCACCACCTTTTCCGGCGCCGTGGAAAACGCCGAAGCCTTTGCAGGCCGCATCTTCGCCGAAGCCCAGCGCCGTGGACTGGAACGCGCGCAAAAGGTGGTGGTCCTTTCCGACGGCGCGCAATGGATAGCGAACATCGCCGCCGACTACTTCCCCGGGGCCGTTCACATCCTCGACCTGTATCACGCACTGGAACACCTGGCGCTGTTGTGCGCGCTGCTCTTTGGGAAGACCACTGAGCTGGGGATGCGGATGCGCCAAAGCCTCAGCGAACTCGTGCGGCAGGGAGAGGCCGCGCAGGCCCTGGAGCTACTGCGGCCACACATGCCCAGCCACGACGATGACGGCAAGGCGGCCTGGGAACATTTTCTGTATCTGGGCAGCCGCGCCCACATGATGCGCTATGCCGAATTCCGGGAACAAAAACTGTTCGTCGGCTCCGGCGTCATAGAGGCCGGCTGCAAAAATGTTGTAGGAAAACGGCTCAAGCAGTCCGGAATGAGATGGACGGTCAACGGTGCAAACAAGATCATTACGCTACGATGCGCCTTCTTGAACAGAGACTTCGAAGACTTCTGGGCCGACAGAGCTAGGAAAGATGCCGCATGAAAGCACAATTGGGACGCACACCCCTCGGGATTTTTCAAACGCAGGCCCCTTCTTCTTCCCCAGAGACTTCAAACTGCTCGTTTTTTGACAATAGGCGGCATATTCTTCCGCTCTAGGACACCCCACGTCAATCCATCCGGGAAAACCCGTTTCGCCCGATTTACGCAACTCACACGTCTTCAATGGCTTGAAAAGAAAATACTCCCATACGCAAGGATAGGCACAAGAAATGCTTCCCTCCTCTTGGTTGCGTATTCCGCTTCAAACAAAAACTAACTCGGGAGTTACAAAATGCAGACATACACGGAAACAGGAAGTGCAATGGTGGTGCAGTGTTGCGTGTGCCAAAAAATCCGCCTCAACGGGACATGGCTCGATAGGGAGCTTCCGTGCAGCCCGGAAGATGTCAGCCATGGATATTGCCCCGAATGCGCAGCGGAAGCATTCGCGGAAATCAGGCGCTATCTGGCCATCAGCAAATCACCTAGCGCTTCCGTTGCCTGAATAAAACAAGATTAGGCGCTGCTTCAACGCCAGCGCTCCACATAGAAAGCGCAAACAAACCGCCTTTTCTCGAACCTATCAACTCGATCTTGGCAAGCGCGGCCCAGTTATCCCGCAAACCCGCTCATACCGTTGCCGGCGCCGTTCTATTTCCTCCGGCGGCAAGGCGTCCAGCACTTGCTTTAAATGATCAAGCGCATTTCGCACCCCGCTGGGCAGCGGCGCGGATGTCCTCCGAAAACGCATGGCGCGCCGGACCTTGAACGGCTCCATCTCGAACAGATACGGTGCGGTCGCCATAATGGACCTCCTTGAAGGCCTTCGCCATCATATACCTGTTAATATATTCAGTATATCCTGCCTCCCCCTCTGTTGTCAAGCAGCCTTCCGTTTTTCCCGCCGGGCCTAGCCCCTCTATTCCAGTAAACAAATCACGCATTCCAATATCTTCCGCAACACAGATACGCTAGATTGTCCTATTCGCTTTTGAGATTGTGAAGGCGCAATACCGCCAAAATCAGTAGCATGAATCTGTACATACCGCCTCAGGAAAAGGAGCTTGTTCTCATGCTTGTTCTGGCACACATCCCCATCGCAATTCTATGCCTCATAACGCTGATTGGCGCTCCAGAAGCTTCGAGCGCCATGCTCAACCTCCCCAATGGCGGTTTCGAGCAAGGCAACACCAGCGGTTGGACCGTATACAATCCAGACAGCCAAGCCCTGAGTTGGAATACAACCAACAATGCGGACCACATATATGAAGGCTCGTATGCCGCGGCGCTAACCGCCTTCGGCGGGACGGAGAGCCTGTTGATTCTCCATAATGGCGTAAGCGTGGCCACACAGCCCGCAGGCTCGCTCTTGAAAGTGCGGCTCTGCATCAAGACGGAAAACCTCCAATTGGCAAATCCCAATCAAGGCCTCCGCTTTGTGGTGGCCATCTGGAACGCTTCGAGCCAAGTACTCGCCTACCATTACGCCAATGGTGATTATGCGGGAACCCACGAGTATATGCCGGTCGAAATCGTGAGTGCATTGCCGCAAGGCGCAACCCGCGCGGACATCCAGATGGTGCTCAATACGGGCATTGTCTCGGGCGCGGCCTGCCTGGATAGCGTATCCATGGAGATCATGGACACACCAGGGGAGCTTTCTGCAGACATTCCCCATGCGGAAATCAAACGGGATCGCAACGGCTCGCCACGCTTGTACATCAACGGCAATGTGCAAACGCCCGATTTTTTCTTCGGCAATTCGGGCAATCCGGCTGTCTACGAAGAAGCCGCCCTGGCGGCGTCGGCGGGCGTCAACCTGGTGCAAATCCCCATCAATCTGCCCTGGGAGGGCATGAGCACGGGCATGGCGGACCTCCTGCTCCAGGCGAATCCCAACGCATGGATTCTGCCGCGCATTTCCATCTTCCCCTCCGCGGTATGGAAAACCAACCACGCCGATCAGCTCTTCGTGGACGAAAACGGCGGGCAAACCTCCTATGCCGCCGGGCCTTCACTCGCCTCGGATATATTCATTACCGACGCGAAAGCTCAAATCGAGAGCCTGGTGCGCTTTTTCCACAACACGCCCTACAAAGACCGCATCATCGGCTATCATCTCACCTATCTATCCGGAGGTGAGTGGTTCTACCCCGAGATCGCATCTAGCTTTTGGGACTATAGCGAAGTGAACCGCTTGCGGTATGTGGCCTGGCTCGAAAAACGGTACGGCTCCATCGAGAACCTGAACACCGCATGGAGAACCAGCTACGCCGCGTTCAACGCCATCTCCATCCCCTCCGCCGCCGAATGGCAAAAAGGCGATGACGGCTTTTTTCGCGATCCCGCCAAACAGCGCGCCGTGCCAGACTATTGTGAATACCATAACAACCTCGTGGCGGACCGCATCGCGGAGCTGGCGGCCTTCGTCAAACAGCTCACCAGCCATAAATCCCTGGTGGCCGCCTTCTACGGCTATCAAACCGAATTGATCAATAACGGCTATACCCGGGGCATCGCCCATTCGGGCCACTTGGCCCTGCGGCGGCTCCTCGAATCGCCGGACATCGATATCCTATGCAGCCCCGTATCGTATTTTGACCGGCAAATAGGCGGGCCATGCAACATGATGTCCATGGTGGATTCCGTGGCGCTCTCGGGCAAAATGTACTTGCAGGAGAACGACTCGAACACCTATGTGGTGAACCCCAGCGGAAATCCGGACAATTTTAATCCCTGGTATTCGACGGAATGGGACACCATGCAATGCCTGCGCCGCGATTACGGCAATGTCATCGCTCACAATCAAGCACTATGGTGGATGGACCTATGGGCCGATGGGCGGTTCAACTCCCCTTCGATCTGGAGCAACAACGCCGTGGTTTCTGAAACCTACAAGGATTCCATTGACGCCGCGATGGCCTACAAACCAAGCGTTGCCCTTATCTATGACGAAGAAACCTATTACTGGCTCAAATCCGGCTGCAACGCACTCACCCAGCCCAACGCCTATGCGCAGCGGAGCGTTTTCCAGGAATCCGGCGTTCCCGTGGGGTATTACCATATCCAAGACCTTCCGAATATCCCATCCAGCGTGAAACTGTATGTTTTCGTCAATACGTTCCGCATGGCCGCGAATGAACGGGCGCTCGTGGAAGGCGCTAAAAACAACGGCCATACCCTCGTGTGGCTGTATGCGCCAGGCTACGTGAATGAAACCGGCCTTTCGCTGGCGGATATGCAGGACATCACAGGCTTCCCACTCCTGAAAAACGCGGCGCCCGCCAATACCACTATCACCATGGCGGCGGGCGTATCACCTATTGCACAGGGCCTCGCTGGGCATGCCTTCGGGTCCGCCTCCACAATCGCCCCCTCGTTTTATGGCGATTCCACCAAAGGCGGCTTCACCACACTGGGAACCTATAGCGGCAACGGGCTGCCCGCGTTGCTGCTACAAGAAAATAATGAATGGAACAGCGTCTTCTGCGGCGCTCCCAGCCTGTCTGCTCCGCTCGTGCGGAGCCTGGCGCGGTATGCCGGAATCAACTTGCTGGTGGATGCCGGCACGCTCAGCACGGCGGACGCCGCTAACTACAATGGCCGCTATTTATATGTGTATGCGCGGGAGCGCGGCGGCAGGCGCTGCTTCCAGATTCCAGGCGAAAAAGCGCCCAACGGCGGCTTCGAGAAATTCACCGGCGCGCTGCCCACAAGCGGATTCGGCTGCTGGATAAGCCCCTCGTATGGCGCGTTGCCTGTCTGCACCGCCACCAGCGCGCTCGCCCATACGGGCGCGAACGCCCTGCAAACAGGGCCGTTCACGAGCACGCCCGGCCAGTATTCGGAACCGCTTGGCATCACCCTCCAGGCGGAACAAGGCAAAACCTATCACGTTTCCGGCAGCGTATACATAGATGGCCTGGACGCCAGCGCCGCAGGCGCATCGGATTACATCTATCTGGTGTTTCAACCCCATGAATGGAGTACGGCGTCCTACACGGCGGTGCTCGCCACGGGAACGGCTTCGCCGCTGCAAGATAAATCCTGGACTTCCTTTTCCGGCGATTTCACCTTCTCGAACACCGCCGCCGACTACACAAACGAACTGCGGGTGTTGTTGAAGGTGTATGGAACGTATGCCGCCACAAATATCGCCTTCGACGACATTTCCATTCTCGAAGACGGAGCCTCGCCCGTGGATGTCGTTGACGTAACCGCAAATGCCCTCATCGGAACGGCCATCACCAGTTGGAGTGCAGACTTCGAGCAAAACGAACAGCGGATTTTCAAACTCACCGGCGGCGAAGGCCCCGGGCCACCCCTGCTCATCTCCACGAATTATGGGCAGGATTTCACCACTGGCATCTCCCCTTTTACCTTGGAGGGCGCATGCGAAACCGGCATGGCGGAACTAGACGTGAATGGCGTCCGTTACGCCCACCCCCCAAACGAAACCGAATGGCGCATCGAGCTCCCCTTGATTCTTGGCCAGAATATGCTGCATATCACCGCCCTGGACGCCAGCGGCGCTGAAATAGGAAGCGCCGATATAACCATCACCTATAATCCCACACACGACGCGGATGGCGATGGCGTTCCAGACGCGGTGGAAATAGCCCTCGGCACGGACCCATATAATGCGGACAGTGTCCCCCAAGCGCCCATGCGCGCCGCCATTCTTCCCGTACTGATGGCGGGCTTCGCCTGCCTGATGCGCGAAAGGCTCTTTTCCTGAAAACCTCCTTTTCAAAAAAGCGCGAATCCTACACGCCCCTCTTTCTACCTGCGGCTGGCCAGCCCTATTTTTGAAGTAACCCACTACAGCGCCTCAAAATATCCAAACGCTCCATGGGCGGGATGCCTATGCCACGGGATTTTATTCCTTCATACAACAAACAGATGCGGCAGGTATGCACGGCCATACATCACACATCCAAGCTCGTTCAAGCTAGCTTCATTTGACAACTAATTGATGATTAAAGGGTTACGCAAGAAAATCGCTTGACCGCCATGTTCCTGAATGATACCATTCATCCAGAGCAATAGGTGCAGCAGGGAGCCGCGAGACGGCATGTTTAGACGAATGAAAAGAAACGACGCGGACGACTCCGCGCCGGGTGTGGACAGCCTAACCCCCAATCGCCGCCGGTTAGGCGATATTCTGCTCGAGGAAGGGATCATCACCCCCAAGCAGCTCGAGGAGGCCCTCGAACGCCAAAAAGAAACCGGCGCGTTTCTAGGCCAAACATTGGTCGAACTGGGGCATATCCAGCAAGACGTGCTGCTCACCTTTCTCGTCAAACAATGCCGCATCCCGCACATTAACCTGCTCGATTACCACATTGCCGAAGACATTCTCTCCCTCATGCCCGCCGAAACCTGCTTCGAGCATGGCGTGCTGCCCATTGATAGACTCGGGAAGATCCTCACCGTCGCCATGGTGGATCCCCTGGATGATCGGGCGCTCGAATTAGTGCGTACGGCATGCCCCGATCTGAAAATAAAGCCCATTTTATGCGAATACAACCACTTCATTCAGGTGGCCAGCCGCCTATTCAAGCGCTCCCAAGAATCCGCGGAAGAAACCAGCATGGCCAGTTTCGGATTGGCCGCCTTGCGGCATCTCCCTCCCCAAGAGGAAGCGCCCGCCCCACCGCCCGAGCCAATTCTTCCGCAGGAGGAAGAGGAAAACGAAGCAATCGAAACAGCGCTGGAAACAGCGCCGCCACGCCACGCTTACTTTACGCAAGGCCCTGCGATTGACACGCAGGAATTAGCCCGCGCCGTGGGCGCAAGCGTCCACGGGGCCATGCAAGACGCCGCCCTCGCCATTGCCGAGCAAGTGCGCCGTGCAGCCGAACGAGCGCCTGCTTCCACTACGCCCAGCGCGGCCGATATCGCGGCCATCATGCGCGAAAGCGTCCGGGAAGCCATGCGCGACTCCCTATCCAGCATCACGCCCCGGGCGTCCGACGCGCCGGAAGCCACCATGCGCGCCGTCGTGAGCGAGATGCGCGCCACCCTGCAAGACGCCATGAAAGAAGCCATGAGCACCGTGGTGAAAAGCGCCCCGCCCGCCGGGCCGTCGCCAAAGGAGCTTGCGCAGGTGATGCATGGCAGCCTGCGCGACGCAATGCGGGAAGCCCTGGGCGACATGGCCCAGATGCTGCGCGCTCAGTCGCTTCTCTCCAAAGCCGAAACAGCCGGCCAGCCTGAAACAGAATTGAACCGCGAACCGTTGGGCGGCGCCGCCATCGAAGCACTCGAAACCATTCAGCTCAGCCAAGCGGCGCAGGAAGCGCGCATGGCCCAGCTCACGGAAGCCGCCATGCAGGCCGCACAGGCCGCGCAAGCCGCCATTCAGACCGCCATGGCCAGCCAGGAAAACCAAACCGCCCAGCTTCTCGCCGCCACCCAAGCCGCACAAGAGGCCGCCTCCCGCGCGGAAAAAGAAGCCCAGCGCGCCGCCGACCAAGTTGAAATCGCTTCCGTCAGCACCCTCACCCGCCGCTCGCTCCAACATGGCGGATTAGCCCAGCGCAAACGCCGCCAAGCCGCCGCCCTGCTCGGAAAAACTGAACAAGATATCCTCGAAGCCATGGAAGGCCCCGGCGTCAAGCTTCATATTGACGACCGCATCCAAATGGCCCTCGAGTCGGAATCCCCCCTCGCCGGTTATACCTTCGATACGTTTTTCTGCGGAAAAGCCAATGCATTCGCCCTCCGCCTCAGTACCGCCGTGGCCGCAAATCCCGGAGAAAGCTACAATCCGTTCTTTGTTCATGGCGACGTAGGCCTCGGAAAAACCCACTTGATCAACGCGATCGGCAACGCCATCCTCCAATCCGAGCCGGATGCCAGCGTCGGGTTTGTTTCATCAAGCCGCTTCGCACGCAAGCTCATGGACGCCCTTCAAGAACGCACCCTGGATGAATTCCGCGAAAACTATTGCCAATGGGATGTCCTCATTTTCGATGACATCCAATTCCTGGGCGGCCGCATCGAAGCGCAAGAAGAATTCTTCCACATCTTCAACACCCTCCACGAAGAAGGCCGCCAAATCATTATCGCCGGCGATAAAGCCCCCGACCGGCTCGGCCAGCTCGAAAAACGACTCGTCTCCCGTTTCGGCAGCGGTATCGTCACCTGCCTCGTCCCTCCCGAATGGGAAACCCGCCTCAGCATCTTGCGCCACCAAGTCAAACAGGCCAGCGCGAATGTGCCCGAAGAACTGCTGGTGCTCATCGCCACCCGCGTCTCGAGCGACGTGCGCAAAATGACCGGCGCACTCCGCAAAATCATCGCGTATGCCGATCTCATGGGGCAAACCGTCACGGCGGACCTCGTGGGCGAAATACTCGGACATATCGGCGAAGACGTTACGGAATAATCCGAAGCGCCGCCGAGAATCCGCTCTTCTCCATTGCCGCTTACGGAGTTCACTCTCGAAGGTGCGAAAAACTGTTTGAAAATGATTTTTCTACTTTGCGGACCTCCGCGTTCTCCGCGCCTTTGCGTTAAAAGTGATTGCCTAGATTGAGTTGTAACGCTATCAAGTATGATACAAAAAACCGTATCGGGTGATTTGGGGAGTAATCCGCCACTACACGTTTTACGCTGGAATATGAGATAATAGCTTCGTTGCCCAAGTAAGCCGCCTGGGCTATGCCCAGTGCGTTCGGATATTGGGCGCACCTGGGGGGACGCCATATGGCAGGAGACCGAAAATTGACAAAAACAGCCAAGCGCAGGCTGGGTGATGTCCTTCTCGAACAGGGGCTTATCACCGACGAACAACTGCGCGAATGCGTCAGCATACAACGCGCCACCGGCCAGAGCCTCGCCAGCATTTTACTCAGCAAAAACTACCTCAGCGAGGAAGACTTGGTCGTGACGCTCAGCGACCAGCTCGGCATACCCCATATCCGGGTGGCCAATTATAAAATCGCCCAGGAAGTGCTCAATGAAGTGCCCGAATCCCTGGCCCGCCAATACCAAATGCTTCCCGTCTCCGTGACCGGCGACGTGCTCACCCTTGCCATGTCGGACCCGCTCAACATCATGGCGCTCGACGATCTCCGCATGCTCACCAGCTATGAGATCGAGCCTGTTGTCGCCGTGGCGTCCGAGTTGAGCGCCGCCATCAACCGCCATTACAGCGGCAAACAAAACTCGGAACTCTATAACGAGCTTTTAGCGGATGACGGCGTCAGCGACACATTGGATGTCATCGAGGAAAAAGATGACATTGGCGATATCGGCACACTCAAACTCGAGGCGGAAGAAGGCCCGGTCATCCGGCTCGTAAACCTTATTATCGCCAGTGCCCTCGATTCCGGCGCGAGCGATATTCACATCGAGCCCTTCGAGCGCACACTACGCGTCCGCTACCGTATCGACGGCATGCTCGAGGAAACCAAAAACCCCCCGAAGAGCGTCCAAGCCGCCTTGACTTCCCGGTTCAAAATCCTCAGCGACCTCGATATCGCGGAACACCGCGTTCCTCAAGACGGCCGGTTCCGCATTAAATATAAGGGCCGCGAAGTCGACTTCCGTATTTCGTTTTTGCCCTGCTCCCATGGCGAAAAGATCGTGGCGCGTATTCTAGACAAGGGCAATCTGACCCTTGACCTGGACGCCCTAGGTTTCGAAAGACAGCCTATGGAAGCGTTTAATGACGCCTTGAAGCTCCCTTTTGGGATGATCTTGATGACAGGCCCCACGGGAAGCGGCAAAACCACCACGCTCTACAGCGCACTCCACAAGCTCAACAAACCCGACTGCAATATCGTGACGGTCGAAGACCCCGTCGAATATGACTTGTTCGGCATCAACCAAGTGCAGGTGCATTCCGAAATCGGCCTCTCCTTCGCGGCCTCATTGCGCAGTATTCTGCGCCAAGACCCCGACATCGTGATGGTGGGTGAGATCCGCGACGAAGAAACCGCCGATATCGCGGTCAAGGCCGCCCTTACCGGCCACCTGGTGCTGAGCACCCTGCACACCAATGACGCCGCAAGCGTATTCACCCGCCTCACCGATATGGGCGTCGAGCCTTTCCTCGTGCAATCTTCCGTGGGCCTCGCGGCGGCGCAGCGCCTGATGCGCAAGGTCTGTTCAAACTGTAAACAGACCATCAAAGTGCCGGACGAAGTGCTCCAGCGCATCCAATACCGCCATCCTGAAGGCGCTCCGCCCCCGCAATTCGTGCGCGGGCGCGGCTGCGCCAAATGCAAAGACACCGGATACAGCGGCCGCCTCGCGGTCATTGAAGCCATGCCCAATTATCCGCAACTCCAGGAATTGGTCATGAAACGCGCGACCTCGAGCGACATCAAACGGCGCGCCATCGAATGCGGCATGAGCACCTTGCGCCAGAACGCCCTGTCCAAGGCCGCTCATGGCATGACCACCATCGAAGAAGTGCTGCGCGTGTCTGCGGCGGATTAATGAAAGATTGGTGACACGGAGCGAAAATTCAGTAATACCTGTGATTTCTATGTTTTTCGGGATTGTCGTCCGATTGTTTTATGAAGATCATAATCCCCCAAATCTCCACATAGAATATCATAGCGCGGCGCAGCCGCAACCAAAGATTCGGATATTTAAACCACGAAATACACTAATTACACTAAAATTTTAAAGGTAGGGTGGGGCTTGCCCCACCGTTCAAAGGATACATCTGCCATGATAATATATAAATCGTAAGTTCTAACCAGTTAATACATATTGGTTTCCCAAGAGAATCTTCTCAAGAAAATAACGTTTTGCCAGATATTAGTATGGAGTAAAAGCATTGTTTGACTTTCGAGGTAATATTTTAGCCGGTGATCTACAATCGAAAACGGCAACTAAACTCGTTCGAGAATGGATCGATCTGCATGCAATTGAAGTACAGGAGAACTGGGAACGAGCCAGCCAATGCACGCTAATAAATCAGATAGCGCCTTTGGAGTAAAGATTGATGTGGAATCTCAACGATATTGTCAGGATTAGCTATAAATCACAATACACCTACGAAATCGAATTCGATAATGGATTAATGGGAGAAGTCGATTTTTCTAAATGGGTGAATAGAGGCGCCGTATTTGAGCCGCTTCGGAAAATAGCTTTTTTCAAAATGACTGCTATTGAAGGTGGCGCTATCACTTGGCCAAATGGCGCGGATATCGCCCCAGAGACCATTTACGAAGAAATCGAAAATACACAAACAACCTGCATGCATACACAAGCCGTATCGGGAACTCGAAAGTAGCGATTCGACATCTTCAGTTGAAAACAAGATAAGGCCAGTCGAATGATATTTTCGGATAGACATGATGGAGATGTCTATGATGACTGAACAAAGCTGAAAAGTCTTGGTCGATTGCTAGAATACTAACCAGCGGGGGAACTGGAGGAGGCGGTATGGAACTGAGCATCAAGGAACTACTCACCAAGACCATCGAAATGGGTGCAAGCGACCTGCACATCTCCGTCGGCGTGCCCCCTATTGTCCGTGTCCATGGCGCGCTTCAAGCCCTGGAAGGATATCCGCTCTTGCGCCCGGAAAATACACAAGAATTGGCGTACTCCGTCATGAATGAAGAACAAGTGGCCTCGTTCGAAGCCGACAAGGAATGCGACCTCTCCTTTGGCATCACGGGGCTAAGCCGCTTCCGCTTAAATGTCTACCGCGACCGGGGTTCCATATCGGCGGCGTTCCGCGCGATTCCATTCGAGATTCGCTCATTCGATGAATTAGGCCTGCCGCGCGTGGTGGCCGATTTCGCCCACCGCCCTATCGGATTGATCCTCGTCTGCGGCCCCACCGGCAGCGGTAAATCCACGACCCTGGCCTCGATTATCGACCGCATCAACCGCGAACGCAGCGTACATATCGTCACCATCGAGGATCCCATCGAATACCTGCACCGGCATAACCATTCCGTCATCAATCAGCGGGAAGTGCATGCGGACACCAAGTCGTTCGCCGCCGCATTGCGCCATGTGCTCCGCCAAGACCCCGACGTGATCCTCATCGGTGAAATGCGCGATCCCGAGACCATCTCGGCGGCCATCACCACGGCGGAAACGGGCCATCTCGCGTTCGCCACCTTGCACACCAACGACGCTCTCCAAACGATCAACCGCATCGTGGACGTGTTTCCCGCCGCGCAGCAAGCCCAGATCCGCACGCAGTTGTCCTTTGTGCTCGAGGGCGTGGTCGTGCAGCAACTTCTCCCCCGGGCCGACGGCCGCGGGCGGGTCATCGCCCTCGAGATCATGATACCCAACACGGCCATTCGCTCGCTCATGCGCGAAGAAAAACTCGAACAAATCCCATCCATGATCGAAATCGGCGCTGGCGAAGGCATGATCACCATGAACCAATCCCTCTTCCGCCTGCTCCGGCGCAACCTCATCACCATGGAAACCGCCTTCAAGAGCAGCCACGATCCAGAAGGCCTTCAGCGCCTCATCGAACGAGGAGGCGCGTGAAGAAACGGCCCAACTCCGCCGACCTTTTCCGGGTTTCCATTGAAGGCCCCGCCGTTTGGCTGTGGTATGTCGGAGCCATCCGCGTGGGCGTGCTGTTGTTCATGGCCTTGGGCGCCTATATCCTCATGGACGACGCCAGCAGCTTCCGCCTCGGGCTCCTCAGCGGCTTCTATCTGTTCGGATTCATCAGTTGCTGCTGGTATCTGGCGTCGCTCGTGCGCGGGCCGCTGGTCAAGGCCACCTTGCTCACCTGGGCGCAAATGCTGGTGGACTTCTGCGTCGTGGCCGCCACCATCAGTTTCACGGGCGGCTCGAACAGTTTCGCCACTTTCCTGTTCGTCGTGGTGGTGTTGGAAGCCAGCCTGCTGTTAAGCCCCGCGCAAGGATTTGTTTTCGCATCGCTGGCCACCGTGTTCATGGCGATTCAAGTCATGACTTCATCGCCACTCGGCGGGCATGTGGTGGGATGGGATGCTTGGCAAATCGAGGCCATTCCCGACATGGCCTACAAATTCGCCGTACAAGGCCTGGCGTATTACCTCACCGCCGCGATTAGCGGCTATTGGAACCAACGGGTGCGCCGCTTGAACCAGTTCCAGCGCGAAATCCTGGACAACATGAATAACGGATTCATCATCACCAACGCCGAAGGCGCCGTGATGGTTCTCAATAAAGCCGCCTGCCGCATCTTGGCGCTCGAAGAAGGCGGAGGGGTCGGCCTGCCCGTCCAAGAAGTGCTTCGCACCGCCGCCAGCGGCGAATGCCCGGTGCTTACTTCGATTCGCACCCGGCGCGACTATACCCGGTATGAGTTCGAGGCGATTATCGGCGAAGATGATGTCCGCTTGCTCGGTTTAAGCACCAGTTGCATGTATGACTCGAAAGGCATCCTGAACGGCAGCATCGTCGCCTTCAGCGACCTCACCGAGCTGGCCATCATGCGCGATGAACTCAAACGCCAAGACTGCCTCGCGGCAGTGGGCGAATTGTCCACGGGCCTTGCCCATGAAATCCGAAATCCGGTGGCCGCCATCCGCGGCGCTATCGAGGAACTAGAACGCTCGATGGAAGAACCAGTCTTGGCGCGCCGCCTCACTAGCATCGCCATGCGCGAATGCGACCAATTGAACTATATTGTCAGCGAGTTCCTCGATTTCGCCCGGGAGCCCCGCATGGAGCGCCATCCGTTTGATTTATGGGAACTCCTCGATGAAGTGGCTGGCTTGCTCCAGCGCAGCGTGAACGGAAACGGCCTCCATATGGAACTCAAGCATGGCGCGGAGCATTGCCCTATCTCAGGCGACCGCGCCCAGCTCAAGCAAGTGTTCATCAATATCGGCAAAAACGCGGTCGAAGCCATGAATGAAAACGGAACCCTCACCATTTCCGCTTCGCGGGATCAGGTATCGGTGGCGGTCGTATTCGAGGATGAAGGCCCGGGCATTCCACCGGATGAGGTTGCGCGGATCTTCGAGCCTTTCTATACTACCAAAGAATCGGGGGTCGGCATGGGCCTTGCCGTGTGCATGCGGATTATCTCGGCTCATGATGGCACTATTCATGTCACATCACGCCGGGAACACGGAGCGTCGCTCATCGTGCGGCTGCCCGCGGCCCGCTTCGGAGAATAACGGATTATGGCGGCACATGGGGTGGAACGAGTAAATAAGCCCGCAAAAGCGCGCATTCTCGTGGTCGATGATGAAAGCGGCATGCGTGAGCTGCTCGAGATCGTTTTGCAGAACGATGGGTATGAAGTCGAATCCGCCGCCAATGTGTCCCAGGCCCAAGCCCGCTTAGAAGCTTCCACGTTTGACTGCGTCGTCACGGACCTTCGCATGGGCACCCAGCGCGATGCGGGCATGGCGCTGCTGAATTGGATCGCCGAACACGCCTCCAATACCCCCGCCATCATGATGACGGCCCACGGCTCCGTCGAGGTGGCCATCGAGGCCATGAAGCGGGGGGCCGCCGATTACATCATGAAGCCCTTCAAAAACGATGAAATGCGCATCATCATCCGCCGCGCCATCGAACAGCGCGACCTCGTACGCGAAAACACCGCCTTGCGCAAAGACCAGGCCCTGCGCGGCCAGCTCGATAACATCGTGGGCAACAGCCCCGTCATCGAAGAAGTGCGCACCATGATCCGCCGCGTGGCCACCTTATCGAGCACCATCGCCATCCATGGCGAAAGCGGCACCGGCAAAGAACTGGTCGCCCGGGGCATCCACCAGCTCAGCCAGCGCGCATCCGTATCCTTCGTAGCCATCAATTGCGGCGCATTCCCGGAAAACCTACTCGAAAGCGAACTGTTCGGCCATGAAAAGGGCGCTTTCACGGGCGCTGTCGAGCGCAAGGAAGGGCTGTTTGTCGTCGCCAACGGCGGCACGCTTTTCCTGGACGAGATTGGCGAAATGCCCTTGCCGCTCCAGGTCAAACTCCTGCGCGTCCTCGATATCAGCATTGTGACGCCTGTAGGCGGCACAAAAGCCATCCCCGTGGATGTCCGCATCATATCCGCCACCAACCGGAACCTCGAACAAATGGCCAAGGAAGGCAAGTTCCGCGAGGATCTCTACTACCGCCTCAATGTCATCCCTATCACTGTGCCCCCACTGCGCACCCGGGGAGACGACATACGTCTGCTTGCCCGCCATTTCGCCGCCGCCCACGCGGCCAAAATGGGACGCAAGCCCCTTGATATCACCCCCGAAGCGGAAGAGCGCCTCTGCGGTTTCAAATGGCCGGGAAATGTCCGGGAACTCGAGAATATCATGGAAAGGGCCGTTGCACTGTGCCGCGGCGCATGCATCGACGTGAATGATCTGCCGGCAAATGTCCAGCAATATGCAAGCGACAACGCCGCGCCCACGGCGGTTTCCGCGATTCGCCCCCCGGGCCAGCTCCCCATGGAAGGGCTCGATCTAGAAACCCATGTGGCTGATATCGAGATCAACCTGATCAAGCAAGCGCTCGAACGCGCCCGCTATTCCCAAAAAAAGGCCGCCCAATTGCTCGGCCTCACCCCCCGTTCGCTCCGCTACCGCCTTCAAAAATACGGCATGGATTGGGAGTGATTAAGTAGCAAGGCCAATAATGCCGCATTTTTCTTTTCTCGGAAAATAATGCGCCATTGGATCGATTCAAGATTGGATACAACAAAGCAGATGATTTCACCTCTCCCGTAGTATGGCCGTCCCGGCCATGCACATGGATGGCGACGCCCATGCCACGGCATTCAAAATCGACCTGGATCTACACGGTTCGATGAGCGCCGCATCGGTGTATACAATCTTGTTCTACTTAAAAAAAGGCCTTGCTCGCAATGAGCAAGGCCTTTCTGATTCCTTGATTAGTTGCTACTTCATCCCGCCGCGCGGCGCGGGCCCCACGAAGGGCCTTGGCAGCTCAACTCGGGGATCGGAATCCGGCGCTCCTCACCCGTCGCCACATTCACCGCCCAAAGTTCTGAACGGCCCCCGCGTGTCGAAGCGAAAACGAGATGCCTCGAATCCGCCGACCAGCTTGGCGCTTCGCCACCCGAAGAGGTGAGCTGGTGGGGATTCGAACCATCCGAGCCCATTACCCATATATTGAGGCCGCCCATATCGCACACATAGCCAATCGACTTGCCATCGGGCGACCATACGGGGCTGTAGGAATTCCCGCCTTGGAACGAAAGCCGGTGCGCATTGCTTCCATCCGCGCCCATGGCGAATACTTGCGGCCGCCCTTGCCGGTCGCTGACAAAGCAAATCTCGCTGCCGCTAGGAGAAAAACACGGCGATGTATCTAGTGATTTATCATTCGTGATGCGGCGCTTGCCTGAGCCGTCCGGGTTCACCATGTAAATCTCCCCGTTGGCATCTTTGCTGAGCGCGATGGCCAGTTGATTGCCGCCAGGAGACCATGCGGGAGACACGTTCATTCCCACATCCTTGGACAAGGGCGTCGATACGCCGGTGCGGAGATTCAACACATAGAGGAACGGATACCGGTCTTTATAGGATAGATAGGCAACTCGATTGCCATCAGGCGCTAAACGTGGCATGATCGAAATAGATTGATGGCTCGTCGCTTTTTTCAAATTTGCACCGTCATAATCAACCGCATAAATCTCTTTTTTACCCGTTGCGCCGCCACTGAAAACGATCTGTGAAGTCGCGATGCCTGGGACACCCGAAGTATATTTCACAATGTCATCGGAAAGTAAATGCACCGCGAATCGCTTCCATTCCATCTTGGCGGTTGGCGCTTGGCCCACCACGGGATTGCCCGCCAGCACATCAAATAAACGGCATTCGATGACAAGGTTCTCCCCCTCTTGGCGTACATAGCTGTACACCAAATATTCCACGCCCGCGTTTTTCCAGTCTTGGAAATTAATCTTAGTGGCGTCCGCTGTAAAGCCGGTGAACGAGGGGGGATATTGCGCACGGGATGCAATCTGGAACATGCCCGTGAATTCCAAATCGTAGCGCATGATGTTGGCCAATTCGACGCCGAGCGCCTCCTGGCCTGGCGCAGTTCCAAAATCCGGCACCGCGATAGGTGTGCGGCCCAGCGATTTCTGAATATTAATGCTAATGCCCGATTCCGCACCAGCGCATGCACAGGCTAAAACAACCATCAACGATAGTGATAAACATCTCACGTCAGCAATCTCCTTCAATCGTTATCCTTTTGCCCCCCCACAGGGCGGCTTCTTTTAAGTCCATCATATTACAGCATAGGCGTAAATGTAAAAACCACCTGCTGCTCCGGATCCGAAAAATTGTCTGGAAATGGCGGAAATGGCGCGGCGTTTTTGACCGCCTCGATACCCGTTTGCGCGAGCTCCGGGTCTAGTCCCTGGCTCAACACCACCGGCTCCCCAACCAATTCTCCATTCCGGTTCACCCATACGGATATCTCCGCCTGATTCTCCTCGGGGTCCGCACGCACGCCAATTGGCATTTGCCAAGAATTAAACACCTGGCGCTGCACCAGGCGGCTCCATCCGCTCAACTCGCTCGGCAAATTGCTCTGCATGCCGATCACCGTGTCTAGGCTCTTCGGATCTGTCGGAAGGGCCTCATCTGGCGGAGCAATAGGCTTCATATCGGGTACCGGCTCATCCGGCGGCGCCAGCGGCTCTATATCGGGCTGAGGTTCATCCGGCGGCGCCAGCGGCTTCATATCCGGCACTTTTTTCGTCTCTTTTTTCGGCGGCTCTTTCTTTTCTGGCGGTTTCGGAGTTTCTGTCTTTTTCTCCACCGGTTTGGGAGTTTCTTTTTTCACCTCGGGTTTCGGAGGCTCCTTCTTTTCAACCGGTTTTGGAGGATCTTTTTTGACCACCGGTTTGGGTGGCTCTTTCTTCTCGACCGGCTTCGGAGGCTCCGGTTTTTTAACCTCTGGCGTAGGCGGCTTCACTGCCGTCGCCAGCGAATTAGGCGAAGCGGCATCCGTCACGAAAGATACGTGGTACACTCCAGCCGGTTTGATGGGTGGGCGATACTGCATTCCAAAAAATAGCACCAAAAAAACAAGTCCGTGCAGCACCAATGATATAATTAATGCATATTTGAGCCGCCGGCTATTTTCCGCGTGTTCCCACAAATCTCGATACCAACTATACAACGCCTTTTCATATGCCCGTCCAGGGGAAGGCTTAGGCTGCTGCCGCGTGTATGGAATCGCCCTGCTCTCGCGGCGTTTGAGTGGGCCATGCGGTGTTCCGGTATTCATCTGTGGCTTTCATCGGCGCGGCTTTCACCTTTTCTTGGACAGCGCCTTTCTCCTTCAAGCCCTCTATCGTATCCTAATCCCCCGACGCGCTGCAATCTATATGCCACGGCCGCCATGCCATCCCTACCGTAATACAATGCCCACAACACGATGAGAGTTTCCACTTTACCCGAAAAACACGGCGAAAAAGGTGGCCGGTTATATAGCGCGGCATTTTGCTAGGCTTGATCACGGCATGGGCGTCTCCCCCATGAAGCAAGTGCGATACGCCATCACTCCATGGGGAAGACGCCCATGCCACGTTCGATTACGAAGCAAACACTAAGCCCTTCACGGAGCCCATATCCACCAAATAAAAACAGACGCCGGGATCACTGCCGCCAGCGTGAACGGTATCGATATCGCGCCAAACTGCCGGAACGAGACCGTATATCCCTCTTTCCGCAGAAGCCCGCAGGCCACGATATTGGCGGATGCGCCTATGGGAGTAATGTTCCCCCCTAAACTCGCCCCAATGAGCAGCCCAAAAAGCAGCAGCGAGGGCGGAACGCCCATCTTCGCCGCCATGGATTGCGCAATCGGCAGCGACGCCGCCAAAAAAGGCACATTATCCACAACCGCCGAAAACATCACCGCGAACACCACCAGAATCACATATCCCAGCAATACATTGCTGCCCACCATATGCGACAGCCACGTGGACGCCGCATCAATCCAGCCCGTTAACGTGAGGCTCTCGACCAAAATGAAGATGCCCATCAAGAAAAACGTGGTGTCCCAGTCGAGTTTGCGTAAACTGCTAACGATGTGGCCTCGGTTAAACCGCGTTTCGAAAATGAGCATCGCCACGCCGAACACCATGCACAACACGCCCGCCAGAATGGAGAAATCCTTGTCGAAAAACGAACTGCACGCCAGAGCCGCCACCAGCAGCACCAGCATGATCGTGGGCACCCACGATTTCACTGTTTCAACACCAATGAAGACCGGTTTTTCATGATGCTTGCGGAACACAAAATACAGTACGATCATCGAAAGTACTGCGCCAAGCTCCACGGCAAAAAAGATGCTGGGCTTCCCTTGGTAGAAGAAGAAATCCATGAACGTCATTTTGGCGTACCCGCCAAGCAGCATACTAGGGGGATCGCCAATAAGCGTGGCGGCCCCCTGCAAGTTGCTCGTGATCGCAATGGCGATCATCACTTTCACTGGCTTGATATTCAATTTCTTTGACAAGGATAGCGCAATAGGCGCGACGATCAGCACTGTAGCGACATTCTCCACAAACGCCGAGACGAATCCCGTCATCGCGCAGATGAACAAGATAGCCCACGTCACGCTTTTCGCACGATTGATGATCGCCTCCGCGAAAAAGGCGGGAAACCGGCTTTCAATAAACACATCCGCCGCGATAAGCGTGCCTACGAATATGCCCATCACATTCCAATTGATCGCCCCCAACGCCTCGCGAAATGTGAGCACCGGGGACAATGCAAGCAATAGCGCGGCGCAGATTGCCGTCAAACTGCGCCGCTCTGGCAACGCCACAAAAAGGATATACGCCACTATAAACACAGATAAGGAAATATATTCAGCTTTCATGATTAAAATACACACCTATATTGATATTTTGTCCAAGGCTAAAAAAACGCAGCAAACTTAGGATTGATCTCCTGCGCGTCCGCTTATCCCCTACCTAAACGAGCACACATACTCCAAGACGCCTTCTTCAACAGAAATCTCAAAAGAGGAATTGCCCGGCACATCAAACGCCGCGCCTGCACTGTAGCCCGTCCAGTCCGATGCGCCAGCAACCTTGGCTTTGGAGGAACCGGAAGTTATTTCCATGCGCTCAGGCGCGCCAGTATTGAAGGTATACACGCCCGGATAGATGAGGCCCAACGTTTTCTTGGTTCCATCCGGGAACAACAACGTGTGGCTGGCCACTTTTCCTTCAAAAAAAAGATTGGCCTTCACCACGGCAGTGACTTGCTCAAAACACTCAGGCACACGGCTGGACATACGGCGCTTCTCCTTAAGTATGGGGCGGCTGCCCCGTTTAAGCAAGAGGCTGCCTTTCACATATAAACGGCAGCTTCATATCCGAGCGCAATAACAGATGGACCATATCATGAACCCATAGGTTCGATCTATGAAAAACGAGTTGTCGGGAGAATTCATGAGCGTTTGAGAACTAGGAATAACATGCAGGTAGTGGCAATCCTGTTCAAAGAAGCCTTTTTGACCACGGGGAACGAAGGGCGTTCATGAAATAAATCCCCCAGAAATAGAACTTAACTCTCTGGGTAAAAACAACGACCATAATGCTGAACACCATGGGGCGCGGTATGCGTTCCCCGTGGCTCCCCGTGTCCCCGTGGTGAAAAAAAGACATTGGTTAAAGTGTTACAAACGCACATGGCCGGGACGCCCATGCTACAAGAAGCTGGCTATGCATTTCATCGTGCTCTTTCCCATTTCTATTTCGGCGATTTCAGAAAAATGGTGCGGGCCAATTTGGCTAGAATCCCTGGGCATGCTACACTAGAGTAATTGTCGGCTTGGAGCCTATGCGGAATATTGTATAAAATAGAACCGGATGGATGCCGCCGAGGAATGAGCAGGCAAAAATTACCGCTACAGATACGCCGCTTTTTACTTTATGTGAATAGTAGCCAGTATATGACAGAAACAAGCATCGCCCCGAATAATGTTGAGCATTCGGAGCTAAACACATACTAAACCACCTCAAAACTGGAGCAGGAAGGAGCCCACGGTGAACGGCAAGATGGAACAATACCGCAAGGCCCAGCTTCCGCTGCCCGCGTCTTATGACGCATGGCAGATTTTCGGAGCGGGATTCGAAAACATTGGCAAAGACGGCAAACCCGTCACCCTCGAACTGCGCGAGCCCAGCGACAACGAATTGCTGTTGCGCGTGGATGCCCTGGGCTTGTGCCTATCGGATATCAAAATCATTAACCAAGGCAGCAAGCATCCCCGCCTTCGCGGGCGCGACCTGGCCACGGATCCCACCGTATTGGGCCATGAATGCTCCGCGACTGTCATGAAAGTGGGCAAAAACTGGGCGCACAAATTCACGCCCGGCCAACGATTCATCATTCAGGCCGACATCTATGTCAACGGCATAGGTTTCGCCTTCGGCTACCTTATTCCAGGCGGCCTTGAACAATTTTGCTATGTGGATGAACGGGTGCTGGATGGCGACGAGGGCTGTTACCTCCTCCCAGTGAAAGATGAGACCGGCTACAGCCAATCCGCACTCGCCGAACCTTGGGCTTGCGTGGAAATGTCGTATAACCTCCAGGACCGGTTCGAGCCAGGCGAAGGCGGCACGCTTATCATTACCGATGATCTCGACGCGAAATGGTGTTCCGAACATCCGGACGCCACCGTGATTTCCCGCAGCCTGGATGGCTTGGGCGAAGAGAAATACACCGATATCATCGTGCCGGAGCCTACTCCCGATCTAGTGGCGGCGCTTGCAGACCGCCTCGACAAAAACGGCAACATGTATCTCGTAGGCAAGCCCGTTGAGTCCGGCCCCGTTATTCTGGATATCGGCCGCATCCACTACGAGAATATCCGGTTCTACGGCGGCGCGGACGACGTGGCTTCCATCAAGGACGCAAACAGCCGCATTGACCTCATGCCTCAAGGCGCATCCATCTTCATCGGCGCGGGCGGCCCCATGGGCCAAATGCACGTCCAGCGCGCCATCGAGATCCCCTGCGGCTCCAAACGCGTCGTCGTCACCGATCTCGACCGCTCCCGCCTGGACCACATTGTGAACCGCTTCGGCGAGATGGCCAAACGCAAAGGAATCGAGCTGTTCACACTGAGCCCATCCGAATTCGAATCGCAAGACGCGATGAATGCCCGCATACGCGAGCTCGCCCCCAACGGCTATAACGATGTCTGCGTCCTCGCCCCGGTTCCGGCGCTCGTCGCTTTTGCGGTGAGCCTTGCGGCGGATAACGCCCTCCTTAACGCCTTTGCCGGTATTCCTATCGGAAGCCCGGCCCCCATCGAACTCGACGATCTATGCCGCGGCGTCAAAATTATCGGTTCGAGCGGCTCACGGATCAGCGATCTGCGCCGTATCCTCGAGATGGTCGAAGCCGGTGATCTGAACACCGACCTCAGCGTCGCCGCCATCGGCGGCCTTAACGCCGCTCGCGAAGGCCTGGAAGGCGTAAAGAATGCCCGCTTCCCTGGTAAAACGGTCATCTATCCGCAAATCCCCGATCTGCCGTTGATGGCCCTCGAGGAAGTCCCCGAACGCCTTCCCGAACTCAAAGACCTGCTCGGCGAAGCTGGCGCTTGGACCAAAAAAGCGGAAGAAGCCTTGATCTCCATGAATCTGTAAGAAGCTGCTAGACTCGCGAACAGCTTCTTGGACAAAATCCACACAAGGCGGCGGCTTCAGACAAGCCGCCGTCTTCTTGCAGAATCCTTAATCGAAACCAATCTATTGCGTGGAGTTAATTATGAGCATTTTAAAAGGTAAGAAAGCCATCGTCACCGGCGGAGCCCAAGGCCTGGGCCAAGCCATCGTTTCCCATCTTGCGGAAGAAGGCTGTGACATCGTCGGCTGGGATATCAATCTCGAAGCCATGGAAAATACCGCACAATCCGTTTCCACCCAAACCGGCCAGCGCCTCCTCGCCCGGAAAGTCGATGTGACGGATGCGGACGCCGTCCGCCAAGGCGTCGAAGAATCCGTGAAATGGCTCGGCGGCCTTGATATCTTCGTCGCCAACGCCGGCATTCTTTTCTCCGGCGACTCGTTGGAGTTCGATGTGGCGAAATGGCGCAAAGTGATTGATGTCAATCTCGTGGGTTATTTCATTTGCGCTCGGGAAGCCGCCCGCGCCATGCTGGCGTCCGGCGGCGGCTCCATCATCGAGATCAACTCGAAATCCGGCAAAAAGGGCAGCTTCCGCAACAGCGCCTATGCGGCGTCAAAATTTGGCGGCATCGGCGTCACCCAAAGCCTAGCGCTCGAATTCGCCGAACGCGGTGTTCGCGTCAATGCGGTATGCCCGGGCAATCTGCTCAATTCCACCCTCTGGACCCAAGGGCCAAATAGCCTGCTCAAGCAGTATGCCCGTAATCAAGGAATCACCGAGGAAGAAGTACGGCAGAAATACATTAACCAGGTCCCCATGAAGCGGCCTTGCGAATTGCGCGATGTCACCAATGTGGTCGTGTTTCTCGCTTCCGACGCCGCCAGCTACATGACCGGCCAAGCCATCAACGTCACCGGCGGCCAGGAAATGCACTGAGGCGTACTCCCTGTCCACGCGCAAGGGCTCGCTCGCGGGCCCTTTTTTCATGCTTCCCATAAAACACATGCGAGAGAAGCCCTTCGAGGGGATTCTCCCGCATGAATGATTCGTGAATATAAGCAGCGCCAAAAACTGAATCTACACTCAGTCTTGCGAATGCTCTCCCATGCCGACCAGTTCCAGACGCGCCATCTGTGAGGCGTCTCCCAGCCGGACGCCCGTTCGCAGCATACGGGTATACCCACCCGGACGCGTGGCAAACGAAGGCGCGATTTCCGTGAACAGCTTCTTAACCACACTGTCGCTACGAAGCGCTGCAAAGGCCCTCCGGCGATTGGCCACGGAATCCGTCTTCGCCAAAGTAATCAGGGGCTCCGCGAATATCTTCAGCTCTTTGGATTTCGCCACCGTCGTTTCGATGGCGTTATGGGTGAACAAGGCCAGCGCCAGATTCTTCATGGTAGCCTTGCGATGAGACGTGGTCCGCCCTAAGCGGCGGCCTGCATTACGATGCCTCATGGATTCTTACCTCTATCCTCGTTGTTACTCTTCTATGTCTTCTTCGTCGTCTATCTCTTCGGCGGAATCATCCATCGGCGTTGGATTGCTTTCTTGCGACGCCGCCATAAACGCATCTTTGGACTTGTCGCGGTTCATGCCCAGCGAAAGGCCTAGCGTTTCGAGAATCACCTTAATCTCATCAAGCGATTTCTTGCCGAAATTATGGAACTGAAGCATCTCCGGTTCGCTTCGTGTGACCAAATCGCCTATCGTCTTGATGTTAGCGGATTTAAGGCAATTGGCCGCACGTACGCTCAATTCCAGTTCTTCCACCGGCCTCGACATTTTCCTCGTCAATTCCGGGTCTTCCGGCATGCCATCGGCATAATTGATTTCATCTTCCCTGGTCTGCGTCGCCAGTATCCGCAGATGATCGATCAGCAAGTTGGCTGCACTCTCCACTGCTTTTTCCGGCGAAATGGACCCATTCGTCCACACATCCAGCAGCAAACGGTCATAGTCGGTCTGCTGGCCCACTCGAGCATCCTCCACCAAGAAATTCACCTTGGTGACGGGCGAAAAACTCGCATCTAAATATATCGTTCCAATCGGAGCGTGCTCGAGCTCGAACTGATCCGCCGTGACATATCCCCGCCCTCGCGCGACCTTGATCTCCATCTCGACCTCGGTCCCTGGCGCCGTGCATGTGAATATAAGCAACTCGGGATTAAACACTTCCACATCGTGTTCTCTAAAAATATCGCCTGCGGTCACCGCTCCATCCGCCTTTGTCTTAAAGGTGAAAATAACGGACTCTTCACGGTTTAACTTTATCTGGCATTTTTTAAAGTTTAGTACGATGTCCGTCACATCTTCTTGCACGCCAGGAATCGCGGAGAATTCGTGCTGAACCCCCTCGATGCGGATAGCCGTCACTGCGGAGCCCTGCAACGAAGCCAGCAGCACCCGCCGCAATGAATTGCCTACGGTAGTGCCATAACCGCGCTCAAACGGCTCTACGACAAAACGCGCATACCGGTCCGTCGCACCGTCCTCGACTTTGACCGTCTTTGGGATCACAAATTCCTTCGATATCATGCCTTCTCGCCTCCGGCAGTAGGGCTCAATAACCGCCCGTTTTCAATTCTTAGGCGCTTGATTCTCATGGAGTCACCGCCACGGCCCTTAGGCCGCCTTATGCTCTCATACACGCCGGCGCTTCGGCGGACGGCATCCATTATGCGGGATCGCCGTTACGTCTCGAATTAAGGTGATGTCCAATCCAGCCGCTTGAATCGCGCGAATGGCGGACTCACGGCCCGCTCCCGGACCGTTCACGTGGACGCGTACATCTTTAAGCCCAACTTCCTTGGCCTTTTGGGCTGCTGCTTCTGCGGCAACCTGCGCCGCAAAGGCCGTGCTCTTTCGAGAGCCTATGAAACCCACCTGGCCTGCGCTCGACCACGCCACTACATTGCCTTGGGCGTCCGTGATCGATACGATCGTGTTATTAAAGGTCGCCTGAATATGGGCGACGCCGGAGGTAACGCTGAGCGTGGTGCGACGCTTCTTCGCTTTACCTTTGCGCTTCTCCTTGGCCAATGACCGGATCCTCCTCGTTATTTCTTCTTGATCGTCGCGCCACGCGGTCCCTTACGGGTGCGCGCATTAGTATGCGTCCGCTGTCCCCGCACTGGAAGGCCGCGTTTATGCCGCAACCCGCGATAGCAGTTGATGTCCATGAGCCGCTTAATATTCGCGGCCACCTCGCGCCGGAGGTCACCCTCCGTCTTATAATTATTCGTCACTACGCCAGTGATCTTGCTCACCTCTTCGTCCGTTAAATCACGGACTCGAGTGTCTGGGCTCACCGCCGTCTCTCGAAGGATCTCCCTCGATCTGTTTGGGCCAATGCCATAAATGTACGTTAGGGCCACTTCCACCCGCTTATCGCGGGGGAGATCCACACCAACTACACGTGCCATGCGCTTCGTTCTCCACGTTGCCTGCTAGTGTTTCGGAGCTAAATGCTCCGCCCAGCCGGTATCACCTATCCCTGGCGCTGCTTGTGCCGGGGATTCTCGCAGATCACCCGCACGCTGCCGTGCCGCCGGATAATCTTGCACTTCTCGCAAATCTTCTTTACCGAACTGCGTACTTTCATTGCCTAACTCCAAGCGGCTCCAGCCGTATCGCCCTCAAGCGCTTCCGATGGGCCTTATCTCTGCCTCTCCGCGAGCTCCGCCTATGCAGCGGCGTGCGCGCCACTTCACTTATATCGATACGTGATGCGCCCTCGAGTCAAATCATAAGGCGACATCGCGAGCCTGACCCGATCACCCGGCAAAATCCGAATAAAATTCATCCGCATCTTCCCCGATACATGGGCTAACACCATATGGCCACTGTCCAGCTTGACTCGGAACATGGCATTCGGCAACGGCTCTACGACCGTGCCTTCCACCTCGATTGCTTCTTCCTTTTGCATTCCCATTCGTATTTGCGTCCTTAGCCGAACAAGCGCCTAGCTCATGCGACGGCTACTTGCCAGTTAAACGGCACCCATGCCCCACACGCGCCGCGGAGTTGTCGAAAGCACTTCCGCCGCCCGATTCCGCACGACCACACTGTGTTCAAAATGCGCACTCGGCTTTTTATCCGCCGTAACCGCCGTCCAGCCATCAGGCAATATCTTTACGTCGTAGACGCCCGCATTCACCATGGGCTCAATCGCAAGCACCATGCCTTCCCGCAAAAGAGGCCCGCGCTCACCGGTATCGAAATTCGGGATCTGCGGCTCTTCATGCATCCGGACGCCCACGCCATGCCCTACAAAAGAGCGCACAACCGAGAATCCCGCCGCTTCACAAGTCTGTTGCACCGCCCGGGATATATCCCGCAAGTGATTCCCGGCGCATGCGGCGGCTATTCCCCGCGCTAACGCGCGCTCCGTTACGTCCATCAAGCGGCGGCGCGTATCATCCACCTCGCCGCATGGCACGCTCAACGCCGCGTCGCCTACATATCCCTTCCACCGGACTCCGACATCCATACTGACTATCTGGCCCGCTTTCAGGCGTTGGCGGCCGGGTATCCCATGTACGATCACTTCATCCACGGATATGCACGTACACGCCGGATACCCATGATATCCTAAAAATACCGGCTCCGCGCCAGCCAGCCGAATCATGTTCGCCGCGACTGCTTCCAAATCAGCCGTGGTGATGCCCGGCTCCACCATTTCCGCCATGGCCGCCAATATATCGGCCACTAAATGATTCGCTTCCCGAAGAAAGCCAATTTCTTTTTCCGAACGTATTGCAATCAATGCTTTTAAACCGTCTTCGAGGCCTTCAGGATAGTCTCGATTTCACCATATACTTGATCAGGCGTTAACCCCGAAGCGGGAACCGAATGTAATAAACCTTTTTCCTTATAGTAGGCGATGATCGGCTCCGTCGTCTCATGATATACATTCAACCGCTGGCAAATCGTATCGGGCTTGTCGTCTTCCCGCTGTATCAAATCGCCCGCGCATCCAGGCCGGTCACATTTTCCTGCTTCGCCCTTGGGAGCCTTGAATTTTAAGTTATAGATGGCCCCACACACTGCACACGACCTGCGCGCGCTCAGTCGAACGATAATTTCCGCATCGGGCACATCGACATCAATCGCCAATGTAATTTGTTCGCCTTTTTTATCCAACAGGCTTGTCAACGCCTCCGCTTGCACTTGGGAGCGGGGAAACCCATCTAAAATATATCCCGCGGCGCAGTCCGCTTGGGTAAGCCGGTCGGCGACGATAGAGCAGGTTAAGTCATCCGGCACCAAAGCGCCCGAATTCAAATACCCTTGCACTTGCTTGCCGAGGTCCGTGCCTTCTTTTAAGTGTTTACGAAAAATATCGCCTGTCGAGATATGGGGCAGCCCATAGTTAGCGGCTATGGTCTCCGCCTGAGTGCCTTTACCGGCGCCAGGCGCACCTAACATCACAATTCGCAAACCCATATCATCCTTTCAATTATAAGCGCCGGCCCCGCATACGCCCGCCGCCCTTCATAAATCCATCATAGTTGCGCATAATCAAGTGCTGCTCGATTTGCCGCACCGTATCCAGCGCCACACCCACCAGAATCAACAGGCTGGTGCCGCCGAAGAAACTGGCGATCTGCCAGTCGTTTACTTGCATCGCATAGTTAATCACGTTCGGTATAAGCGCGACCGCCACCAGAAACACAGAGCCTACCAGTGTAATGCGTGTCATCACATTTTGCAAGTAGTCCGCCGTGGTACGTCCAGGACGCACGCCCATGATCACCCCGCCGTACTTTTTCAGATTATCCGCCATCTCGACCGGATTAAAGGTGATCGCCGTATAAAAGAAGCAGAAAAACATGATCAGCGCGCCATAAGTAATAGAATACGCTAGCGTGCCGCCATGGAAATGGTCATTAAAGAAACTCTGTACAATAGGAATGTTAATCGCCCCGCCTATCATGCTCGGTAACATCAGGATTGAACTGGCGAAAATAATCGGAATCACGCCCGCTTGATTCACACGCAAGGGGAGATAGCTGCGACCGCCGCCCAGGACCTTGGTTCCGCGCACTTGGCGGGGATACTGGACCGGAACGCGCCGCTGGCCCACCGTGATGACCACCACGCCAGCCACTACCGCCACCATGATTAGAATCAGGATGCCTGCCCGGAAAATGGACATTTCGCCCGTGCTGAGCACCATCTGGCCCATGCGAGCTAACGCATGAGGCATGCGCGACACAATGCCGATGAAGATGATGAGCGACATGCCGTTGCCGACGCCATACTCACTGATTTGCTCGCCCAGCCACATGATAAATGCCGTACCCGTCGTAAAGGTCAGCATGCACATCAAATAGTAGCCAAGGTTCGGATGAGGCACAATCGCCGGTCCACTGCCTTGGTTCATGTGAACCAGCATGGTGGCAATACCCCACGATTGGACTAGGCACAATAAAATCGTGCCATATCGTGTATATTCCGTAATCTTTTTCTGCCCTTCAGCCCCTTCTTTCGCAATCTTCTCCAACTGCGGCACGACCGCCGTGAGTAATTGCATGATAATCGAAGCGCTGATGTAGGGCATGATGCCCAGCGCGAACACCGTGGCGTTTTGCAACGCACCGCCGGTGAACATATCGGACAAGCCCAGTAGCCCGCCTTTTCCGGCCAAACTGGCCGCCAAGGCGCCGCCATCGATCCCTGGCGTGGGAATATGGCAGCCTAATCGATACACCGCAAGCATCCCCAGCGTGAATATAATACGCTGCTTCAGCTCGGGTATCCGAAAGGCGTTGCGAAAGGCCTCAACTGGCTGGGACACCGCTCACTCCTTCCTAAGCTTCATTGACAGCCGGGGCTAATACTGCGACAAGCGTGACAGAGCCTCCCGCCGCTTCTATCTTCGCCCGAGCGCCATCACTGACGGCATGGGCCTGTATGGCCAGCTTCTTCGTCAGTTCGCCGCGCCCTAAAATCTTGACACCGCCTTTGGTTTCCTTGGCCAAACCCGCCGCCACAAGCGCTAACGGGGTCACCTCCGTGCCATCCGCAAAAAACTTGTCCAGCACATCCAAATTCACCACAAACATGGCGAAGCGGTCATCGTGATTGAAACCCCGTTTGGGCAAGCGCCGGTTCAAGGGCATCTGCCCGCCTTCGAAACCACCCCTGCGCGAATAACCTGAACGGGCCTTCTGCCCTTTATGTCCTCGCCCACTGGTCTTTCCGGTGCCGGAGCCAGGGCCGCGTCCGACGCGCTTGCGTGACTTGCGAGCGCAGGTCGCGTTGCTGAGCGTGTTCAAATCCATAACTCATCCCTTTTTGCGTAACTATAAGAACCCAAATGAACTCATATTAACTCAACATAATGCCCTTAAACCAGCCAATTAGGCGGCTTAAAGCACCGCTTCCTCTGCCAGCCCCCGGCGTACCGCTACGGCTCCCGAAGTCTGCAACTGGCCTAACGCATCGATGGTCGCCCATACCACGTTAGTGGCATTGTTTGAACCCAAGGATTTGCTCAGGATATTCTTATATCCAGCCGCCTCCAAGACGGCGCGCACCGGCCCGCCCGCGATGACACCTGTACCCAGCGAGGCCGGTTTAAGCATCACGCTCGCCGCATCCGCCCGGCCTAGAACATCATGAGGCACGGTCGTATGGACAATCGGAACCGTGTGCATGTTGCGTTTGGCGCGTTCAATGGCTTTCCGGATGGCTTCGGGCACTTCGCGGGCTTTGCCTTTAGCGGCGCCCACATGGCCTTTGCCATCGCCCACCACGACCACGGCGCTAAAGCGGAAATTACGACCACCTTTAACGACCTTCGCCACGCGGTAGATCTTTACGACCTGTTCAATGAGGCCCGATTCTTCGGAATCACGCTCGCGGGGGGCGCCTTCGCCCCGTCCTTCGCGTTTACTTTGCATGGTACTCAACCTTGCTCTCCCATCTCGATACTGGTTCGTTTCCTGAACGCTGCTTCCTACTAGAACTTCAGGCCGCCTTCTCGAGCTGCATCGGCCAGCGCTTTCACGCGGCCGTGATATAAACGGCCGCCCCGATCAAAACATACACATTCGATGGACGCCGCTGCTGCTTTTTCCGCAATGGCTTTTCCAACGGCCTTAGCCCCTTGCACATTCCCACCCACGATCTTCAACGCGACGGATGAAGCCGCGGCAAGGGTCGTTCCCGTGGAATCATCTATGATTTGGGCATAGATATGCTTACTGGAACGGCGCACGGTCAAGCGCGGGCGTTCAGCCGTTCCTTGAATGAGTATTCGCACCCGCTCATGCCGCCGGGCAAGCCGCTCTTGTTTGGTAAATCCCTTGGCCATCCGCCTATATCTCCACACGATAGTCTGCCGCATCCCAGTTTCGGATGAAGCCGCCTACGATTATTTCACACCCGCTTTACCCACTTTACGACGGACCCGTTCCGTACTATATCGTACGCCTTTGCCCTTATACGGCTCCGGCTTACGCCATGCCCGCACATTTGCGGCGGTCTGGCCAACCAGTTCTTTATTGATCCCAGCCACTTTAATGGTCTGCGTGCCTTCGACGGCGAATGTGATTCCCTCGGGAGGCTCTACAAGCACCGGATGGCTATATCCCAGCAACAGTTGAAGGGTCTGGCCTTGCATGGATGCGCGATAGCCAACACCTTCAATTTGGAGCGTCTTCTCATACCCTTGCGTAACGCCAGCCACCATATTCTGGATCAAGGCGCGGGTCAATCCATGCAGAGCCCGATTCTTAGGCTCGTCATTGGGCCGGGAGACCGTCAACGCCCCTTCATCAAGAGCCACCTGTACAGCGGGGTGCAAGGTCCGCTCGAGCGTACCTTTTGGGCCCGTCACTGTGATATGCGCGCCCGCAAGTTCACATTTTACTCCGGCAGGCACCGGCACCGGAAGTTTACCTATACGTGACACGGTTCTCGTTCCTTTCGTTACACGCCCTATTTAGAAGGGTCTTCAGTAACTGTTCCTATCAAGCTCCTTGCTGAACGGAACGCCCAGCGGGCTTGCCTTGGCGGATGCCGCCTACCATACCTCGCACAACAACTCGCCGCCTATATTCTCTTGGCGGGCTTGCTTGCCGGTCATAAGGCCGCGCGAAGTGCTTAGAATGGAGACACCTAGCCCGGTGCGAACCTGCTTAATGTCATCGCTCTTCACATAAACGCGGAGGCTTGGCTTGCTGATGCGCCGTATTTCTTGGATTACAGGCTTGCGGTCGGACGTATAACGCAAGGACACCTGTAAGACGCCTTGGTGTTCCGTCTCGATCTTCTTATAGCCTTCAATATACCCTTCCCGCTCCAACACTTTACAGATCTCTTCTTTGATCGTGGAGGCGGGAATATCCACTCGGGTGTTCCCCGTGGACAACGCATTCCGTACGCGTGTCAGCAGGTCCGCAATAGGGTCGCTCATCGTCATGGTGATGGTTCCTCAAACACTTCGTTGATCCGCTCTATCCTACCAGCTCGACTTCGTCACGCCGGGCAACTGCCCTTCAAGGGCAAGCTCGCGAAACGCAATACGCGATAAGCGGAATTTTCGCATGTATCCCCGCGGCCGTCCGGAAAGGTCACACCGATTGCGCTGCCGCGTCGGGCTCGAGTCTCGCGGCATGCGAGCAAGCTTGCCATACGCCGCCAAACGCTCTTCCATGGTCGACTCGGGATTCGCGATCACCGTCTTGATCTGCTCGCGGCGCGCCGCATAGCGCACAATCAGCTTCGTCAACCGCTTCTTTTTCTCGAATTTGCATTTCTTTGCCACGATGTAAACTCCCGTCCGCCTAGTTTCTGAAAGGCATTCCGAACCGGCGGAGCAGTTCCCGATTCTCATCTATGTTTGCCGAGTTTCCAATTACAAACGTAATGTTCATTCCACGGACCTTGACCACTTTGTCCATGTCAATCTCAGGAAATATCGTCTGCTCTTTTAATCCCAGCGTGAAATTCCCTTGCTGGTCGAAACTCTTAGGGGATATGCCGCGAAAGTCACGAATACGCGGAATGGCGATGTTCAGCATGCGGTCCATAAATTCGTACATCCGATCGCCGCGAAGGGTGACCATGCATGCATTGTTCGCGCCTTCGCGCACTTTGAACGCCGCAATCGAGCGGCGGGCTTTGCGGATAGCCGCTTTCTGGCCCGTGATAGCGCCCAGCTCCACTATGGCCGCATCCAGGAGCCGGGGCTCCGTCTGCGCTTCGCCGACGCCCATATTAATGACAATTTTGTCCAGCTTGGGCACTGCCATCACGGTGCTATGGTTGTATTCTTTCTGCATAGCGGGCCGGATTTCAGTTACATACCGCTCTCGTAATCTTGCTGCCACGGTTCTTGCCTCTCTTCGCGTAGCGTCTCGCTGACCAAACGCCAGGATTCTCGCCTGGCTGGCTACGGATCGCTCCGCCCTTCAACCGTTCCCCGCATCCGCTTGCGCCGATGCGCCAACTGCCGTCCACTAATCGTTTAACGTTTCACCGTTGACTTTATACGTGCGGACACGGGAGCCATCTTCCAGCCGCTTCATCACGATCCGCGATGGGCGGCTTGCGGTCTCACACCACGGCATCACATTCGACATATGAATGGTGCCTTCCCGTTCCACAATGCCGCCTTGCTGGTTTTGCGTACGAGGGCGCATATGCTTTTTAATCATATTTACGCCTTCCACCACAAGCCGGTCTTCTTTCGCCAGCACGCGCAATACGCGCCCACGGCGTCCCTTATATTTTCCCGTGATAACCACGACGGTGTCGTTTTTCCTGATATGCATGGCCTTGTTTCCTTTTCTCGCACTCCAGCGGATGTTGAGGCCGCCTGCGGGATTCTATTCCTCAAACGACTTCCGGCGCCAGTGAAACAATACGCATATAACCCTTATCACGCAATTCACGCGGCACGGGCCCGAAAATACGTGTTCCACGAGGCTCTTTTTGCGCATTAATGATCACGGCCGCATTCGAATCAAAGCGGATCACAGTCCCATCCGGGCGCTGCGTGTCCTTTTTGGTGCGAACGATCACCGCTTTCACGATATCGCCTTTTTTGACGGCCGAGTTCGGCAGCGCCTCACGGACGGACGCGGTAATGATGTCGCCTAAGCGTCCATACCGGCGTCGCGTGCCGCCCATCACTTGTATACAGCGGATGCGCCGCGCGCCTGTGTTATCCGCCACATCGAGGTTCGAATAAATCTGAATCATGGGTATCCATCCCGCCTTGGTCAGGCCCCAGCGGCCCACCGCTCCGGCCAGCGCCGCAGCGCTATTCCACCTTTTTAACGATTTCCACGACGCGCCACCGCTTGGTCTTGCTCAAAGGCCGCGTCTCCTGAATCCGCACCACGTCGCCCACGCTGCATTGGTTTTCTTGATCATGGGCTTTAAATTTCTTCGTGCGTTTAATGGCTTTATTGTATAAGCGATGCGGCACCAGGCGTTCCACACTCACCGTCACGGTTTTTTCCATGGCGTTGCTGGTCACTAGCCCTATGCGCTCTTTCCTGCGGCCTTGCTCTTCCATCTTCGTCACTTCGCCTCTTTGGTTGCAGCCAGTTCCCGTTCACGCAGGATCGTTTTAATGCGCGCTACATCCCGCCGGGCATTGCGCACCCCGCGCACATTCTCCACATGGCTCGTAGCCATCTGAAACCGGAAAGTCCGAATCGTATCGGTCCGTTCCTGCAGCCGCTGCTGCAACTCTTCACCGGTCAATTCTCGCAGTTCACTTGCTTTCACCGATCTTCTCCATTCGGCCTGCCCGCCACAAACCCTGTATTAGGCCCTCTTTACGAACTTCGTCTCAATAGGAAGTTTGTGGCCCGCTAAGCGCACGGCTTCGCGCGCAAGCTCTTCGGTAATCCCTTCCAACTCGAACATCACCCTTCCAGGCTTTACAACGGCTACCCACTCTTCCGGGGCGCCTTTGCCTTTACCCATGCGGGTTTCAGCCGGCTTCTTCGTGATGGGCTTGTCCGGGAATACCCGGATCCACACCTTTCCGCCACGGCGAATCGTGCGGGTTAGCGCCATACGAGCCGCCTCAATCTGGCGGGCGGTTATCCAGCCGTCGCGCATGGCCTTCAAGCCATATTCGCCAAAATCCACATTCTGTCCGCCTTTGGACATGCCCCTACGGCGGCCACGCTGAACTTTACGGTGCTTGGTACGTTTCGGCATCAACATGGTTCATGCTCTCCTTAGCTTCGGCCGCCAGCAGGGCGGGAGCGGCGTCCGCCCGCCGTCGTGCGCGCTTCCGTGGGCCCTGTCACCATTTGGCCAGGCTCCACGTCGTCGTGATAAATCCATACCTTGACGCCGATGGTTCCGTAGGTCATATACGCAATGGCAAATCCATAATCAACATTGGCTCGCAAGGTGTGAAGCGGCACGCTGCCTTCGCGCGCTTGCTCCTGGCGGGCAATTTCAGCACCGTTCAACCGACCCGCAATGCGGACGCGAATGCCCTTTGCGCCTAAGCGCATCGTGCTTTGCACCGATTTTTTCATTGCACGGCGGAAGGAAGCGCGGCGTTGCACTTGTGCGGCAATCGACTCCGCGACAAGCTGCGAACACAACTCCGGGCTTAACACTTCATGAATATTAATCAGGAGTTCGCGCCCGGTAAGCCGCTCGAGTTCATACCGCAGCTTATCCACTTCCGCGCCCCGCTGGCCAATCACCAAACCGGGACGTGCGGTGTAAATATGCACTTTCGCCTTGTGGCCCGCGCGTTCGATGTCCACTTTGGCCACACCTGTGTTAAACAGGCGCTTTTTCACATACTCCCGCAGCTTCAAATCTTCATGAAGCAAATTCGCGTATTCACGCCCAGCATACCATATCGAACTCCACGTCCGAATCACGCCCAGGCGATAGCCTAAGGGATGAACTTTTTGACCCACAACGCTCTCCTTAACCGGAACCAGCTTGTTAAAGCCTGTCCTCCAGACCCACGTCCCTTAATCCGAGATAATCAACATGACATGACTCGTGCGCTTGCGAATCATGCAGCGCCGGCCTCGAGGGCCCGGCTGCATCCTCTTTATCGTGAATCCACCATCGATATGCACCTCACGAACCACCATGCCGTCCGTATCGATCCGTTTGCGGGTCTCCGCAGCTTTACTCTCCGCGTTCGCCACCGCCGAATCCAATACCTTCTTCAGCAACGGCGCTCCGCCGCGCGGGGTGAAGTTCAGTATCTCCTTGGCTTCCACCACCTTGCGGCCCCGCACCAAATCCGCCACCAAACGCATCTTGCGCGGCGCAATTCGCAGGTATTTCGCTTTCGCAACGGCATTCGCCATGACCTTTATCTCCTTCGTGGACAGTCCATGCATCCACGGTTGCCGTCTAGTCTATTTCTTGTCCGATTTCGTGCCCGAGTGTCCACGGAAAGTGCGCGTCGGAGAAAATTCTCCTAACTTGTGCCCTACCATGTTCTCCGTGACAAACACCGGGATAAACTTTGCCCCATTATGTACCGCCACAGTCAGCCCAATCATATCGGGCACTACCGTGGAACGGCGCGACCACGTACGGATCACTTTGCGATCCCCCGCCACTTGCGCCTTCTGCACCTTCTCAATCAGGTGCACATCAATAAACGGGCCTTTCTTTACTGAACGAGCCACAGCATCTATCTCCTGCTTCGACGCTTTAGACCTTGCGGCGCCTGATTATGAACTGATTTGAACTCTTCTTCTTGGAACGGGTCTTGTACCCTTTCGTGGGCACGCCCCACGGAGACACCGGATGCCGTCCGCCCGAGGTGCGCCCTTCACCGCCTCCGTGTGGATGATCCACCGGATTCATGGCTACGCCGCGCACTTTAGGCCTATGTCCTAACCAGCGGTTACGACCCGCTTTACCTTTGTCTAAATTGGAATGCTCTTCATTTCCTACCTGGCCTACGGTCGCTTGGCACTCGATGAACACCCGCCGCATCTCCCCCGAGGGAAGCCGCAACGCGGCAAACCGTCCTTCTTTCGCCAGCAACTGGCACCCGGCCCCTGCGGAACGGGCCATTTGCGCCCCTTTTCCCGGGGTAAGCTCCACATTATGCACCATCGAGCCCAGAGGGATACTCGATAATGGCAACGTGTTTCCTAACTGATATTCCGCTTTCGGTCCGCTTTGCAGCGTGGCGCCTACTTCGATGCCCTTCGGGGCCACGATATAGCGCTTTTCACCATCCGCATATGCAACCAAGGCGATACGCGCCGAACGATTCGGATCATACTCAACGGAAACCACTTTGCAGGGCACGCCTTGTTTTTCACGCCGGAAATCTATATCCCGATAGCGACGCTTATGGCCGCCACCCCGCCGCCGCATGGTGATACGCCCCAGATTGTTGCGGCCGGCCTTCTGCATTCTTGGCCTCAGCAGCGACTTCTCCGGTGTGCTCTTGGTCACTTCGGCAAAGTCCGAGACCGTCATATTCCGGCGAGAGGGGGTCACCGGATTGAATCTTTTCACACCCATTCCTTAACACTCCAACGGATAAGCCCGATCAACTCTTACAGCAGCTCGATCGAATCGCCCTTGCGCAACGTTACCACGGCCTTCTTCCAATCCGGCTTGCGGCCTTCGATGCGGCCCCTGCGTCGTTTTTTGCCCTGGTAGTTCATCGTATTCACAGACATTACTTTCACAGACCAAATCTTTTCCACTGCATCCCGGATCTGATGTTTATTCGCTTTGGGATCGACCCGAAACACATACTGATTCTTCGATTCGGTCTGTATAGTCGATTCTTCCGTCAGCATCGGGGCTTTTATAATGTAATTGATGTCGGATTTCATTGCTCGCGCTCCTTACCGATCTTCATATTCGCCAGGCGCTCGCCTAGTGTCGATAAGGCGTCTTGAACGATCACCACTTGACCCGCATCGAGCACATCCAACACATTCAAATCCATTGCCGTGCATACGTTCACTCGGGGCAGATTCCGTGCGGACATCAGCACCGTCGTATCCACTTCCGCCATTATAAAGAGCGTCTTGCCTTTCCCTGGTGCCAGGCGAGTGGCCATTGCGGCAAAATCTTTTGTCTTGGGGGCTTCAAACGCCAGGTTATCGAGAATTCGTAATACGCCTTTTCGCACCCGTTCACTGAGCACGACGCACAAGGCTTGGCGGCGAAGCTGAATGGAGACGTTCTGGCGATAGCTGCGTTTGTGCGGACCCCACACCGAGCCGCCGCCCTTCATTTGAGGTTCGCGCGTACTGCCATGGCGGGCGTTGCCCGTGCCCTTTTGGCGGTAAGGCTTAATGCCGCCGCCGCTGACATGGGCGCGTGTCTTCGTCTCATGATTTCCCTGGCGTTGCGCGTTGCGAAGCGCCACCGCCACATCATGCACCACTACGGTATTTGCAGGGGTTTCGAAGATGCGAGAATCCAATTCCGTGGAGCCCGCTTCCGTGCCATCCATCTTATAAATAATAGCCGATGCCATGGTTACTTGGCTCCTTTCACGCGTTTGCGCAACACGACCAAGCCGCCGTTTGCACCAGGCACCGTACCACGGACCAGCACCAAGTTTTTGCCGGTGTCTACCGTCACCACTTGGAGGTTTTTGGCCGTGACGCGCACGTTGCCCATTTGTCCCGGAAGTCCAACGCCTTTATATACTTCCGCAGGATCGGCGCTCTGTCCAATCGAGCCAGGACGGCGATGGAAGTTTGAGCCGTGCGTTCCGGGGCCGCCTTTGAACCCATGGCGTTTTTGCACGCCTTGGAACCCCTTGCCTTTTGAAGTGCCGATGACATCAATAAGGTCACCAGCCTGGAAGATATCCGCGCGGACTTCATCACCGGCTTTCCATTCAGCCGAAGCGTCCACGCGAACTTCGCGCAGGTTGCGTTTTGGGGCCACTCCCGATTTGGCGAAATGGCCGAGAAGCGGTTTTTTGCAGTGCTTTTCTTTAATATCGCCAAAGCCCAGTTGCACGGCCTCATAGCCATCACTCATCTGGGTCTTGCACTGGATGACTGTACACGGCCCCGCTTCGAGCACCGTTACCGGTATCCATTGTCCATCGTCGGCAAAGATGCGGGTCATGCCCAGCTTCTTGCCCATCAATTCTGTGAGCATCGTTGTGTATGTCCTCGTCAGTATCTTGCGCCACCTTGAAGAGGGGCGCTCTCATCCCTGGTTCGGCCTTTCTTTCGGCCTCACCCCGCTGTGCGATACCGCGATGGCTCCAGCACTATTGCGCCGGAACACCGTCTCCCTCTCGGGCTATTGTTTAATCTCTACATCCACGCCTGCAGGCAGATCCAAGCGCATGAGCGCATCTACCGTCTGCGCCGTAGGATTCACGATATCTAGAAGCCGCTTATGCGTACGCATTTCAAATTGCTCGCGCGATTTCTTGTCCACATGCGGGGACCGATTCACAGTATACTTGGTGATGGCCGTCGGCAATGGAATGGGGCCATTGATTCCCGCCCCTGTTCGCTGCGCTGCCGACACGATTTCTTGCGTAGAGGCATCAAGCAAGCGGTGATCGTACGCCCTCAACTTAATCCGTATTTTTTGCGTTCCAGCCATGGCCTTTTCCGGTCTCCTGCTTCGTTATTTCAAAATCTTCGTGACCACGCCCGCGCCGACCGTACGGCCGCCTTCGCGGATGGCGAAGCGTAAGCCTTCATCCATGGCGATGGGCATAATCAATTCCGCCGTAATCGTCACGCTGTCGCCCGGCATCACCATTTCCACGCCTTCCGGCATGTCCAACGCCCCGGTCACGTCCGTCGTGCGGAAGTAAAACTGCGGGCGGTATCCATTAAAGAACGGCGTATGGCGGCCGCCTTCTTCTTTCTTCAATACGTAGACGTTGCCTTCGAATTTCGTGTGCGGGGTGATGCTGCCCGGCTTGGCCACCACCATGCCGCGCTCGACGTTCGTGCGGTCGATGCCTCGAAGCAACAAGCCCACGTTATCGCCCGCCTGCCCTTCGTCCAGCAGCTTGCGGAACATTTCCACACCCGTCACCACCGAGTTCTGCGTCTCAGGCTTGATGCCCACTAGCTCGACCTTGTCTTGCACATGGACGATGCCTTGCTCGATGCGGCCCGTCACCACCGTACCACGGCCCGTGATCGTGAACACGTCTTCCATCGGCATCAGGAATGGCTTATCGAGCGCGCGCTCGGGCGTGGGGATAAAATTGTCCACCGCGTCCATCAACTGCATGATGGCTTTCTTGCCCAGCTCTTCGTTGTTGCCTTCCATCGCCGCCAGCGCTGAACCGCGGATAATGGGGATATCATCTCCCGGGAAATTGTATTTGGTCAGCAGCTCGCGCAGCTCGAGTTCCACGAGGTCGAGCAGCTCGGGGTCGTCCACCATGTCCACTTTATTCAGAAACACCACAATGGCTGGGACGTTCACTTGGCGGGCCAAGAGGATGTGCTCGCGCGTCTGGGCCATGGGGCCGTCGTCCGCCGCCACCACCAGGATCGCGCCGTCCATTTGCGCCGCGCCGGTGATCATGTTCTTGATGTAGTCCGCGTGGCCGGGGCAGTCCACGTGCGCATAGTGGCGCTTATCGGTCTCGTACTCGACGTGGGCGATGGAGATGGTGATCCCGCGCTCTTTCTCTTCGGGAGCCTTGTCGATCTGGTCGAACGCCATCAGCTTCGCATGACCCTGCTCAGCCAGCACCCTTGTGATGCCGCTGGTCAGCGTCGTCTTACCATGGTCGACGTGCCCAATCGTGCCGATGTTCACGTGCGGCTTGGTCCGCGCAAATTTCTCCTTGGCCATGATGCATCTCCTTCAACGCGTCACGTAATGGGACTGGCTTTCCCGAATACGTTATCATTCGTAGGCGGTTTAACCTACCGCCCCAATAGGGCTTAATCTTATCTAAACCGGAATGAACTACCTGTCCGTTCCATAATCTCGTTTGCAATGCCCGCAGGCACTTCCTCGTACCGTTCAAAATCCATGCTATGGGACGCCCGGCCTTGGGTCCGCGAACGAATGTCATTCGCATACCCAAACATTTCCGCGAGCGGCACAAACCCATGTACTTTGCGTATATTATCCTGAAGGTCCATTCCCTCCAGCCGACCGCGGCGGCCATTTAAATCGCTGATCACTTCGCCCGTATACTCGTCTGGGCAAACAATCTCGATTCGCATCACCGGTTCAATGAGCACCGGCTGCGCCTTTGGCGCCGCGTCCCGGACCGCCATCGAGGCCGCCGTCATAAAGGCCATCTCCGAGGAATCCACCTCGTGATAAGACCCGAAAAGGAGGGTGACTTTGACATCCACCATGGGATATCCCGCCACGATTCCACTTTCGAGGGCCTGCTTGGCCCCTTTCTCCACGGCCGGGATGTATTCTTTCGGAACAACGCCCCCGACGGTCGCATTTTCAAATGTAAAGTGGGAGTTAGGCTCCCCAGGCTCGACAGCGACCACCACATGGCCATACTGCCCACGGCCGCCTGTCTGCCGTATAAAGCGGATTTCTGATTCCGCCCGCTTACGTATGCTTTCGCGATACGCCACCATGGGTTTGCCCACGTTGGCGCCCACGTTAAATTCCCTAAACATCCGGTCAATGATGATCTCGAGGTGAAGCTCACCCATGCCGGCAATAATCGTCTGCCCAGTCTCTTCATCGCTTCGGACCTGGAACGTCGGGTCTTCGTCGCTCAATTTGTTCAGCGCGTCCGACAGCCGGTCTTGGTCCGCCTTCGTCTTAGGCTCGATGGCCACATGCACCACCGGCTCTGGGAAGGTCAGCGGCATAAGGGCCAATTCATGTTTCGGGTCGCACAGCGTATCCCCGGTCGTCGTATTCTTGGCCCCGATCACCGCGCCAATATCTCCGGCGCGCAACTCTTCCAAGTCAATGCGTTCATCGGCATGCATCTCGAGGAGGCGTCCAAGCCGTTCTTTTCGGCCTGTTCGAATGTTGAGCACCATATCACCGGCTTTCACCGTGCCCGAGTACACTCGAATAAACGTCAGCCTTCCCACATGGGGATCGGTTAAAATCTTGAATGCCAATGCCGAAAAAGGCGCATCATCCGCAGGTTCGCGTGTTATCGACACCTCGTCATTATCCGGGTCCGTTCCGGTCACCGCACCCACATCGAGCGGAGACGGGAGGTAATCAATGACCGCATCCAGCACCAGCCGGGTGCCCTTATTCCGCAATGCCGTACCGCATACTACCGGGCAAATAGGCTTATGGGTGTTATCGGGATCCAGCGAAGCCATGGTGCCTTTTCGCAACGCCGTCATGAGTTCTTCTTCCGATATAGGCTCTTCATGGATATATTTCCCCATGACAACCTCATCAAACTCAGCCGCGGCCTCGATCAAGTCATGCCTGGCGATTTCCGCCTCTTCGCGAAGATTTTCCGGCACCTCGGACTCGAGTATTTTGGCGTCAATGCCTTCTCCGTCCCAGGTAAGGGCGCGCATTCGGATCAAATCCACCACACCCTCGAACGTATCTTCCGCTCCAATCGGCAAATGCACCGGCACCGGATGAGCGCCTAAACGCTCCCGCATGGTGCGCACGGCGCGGTGAAAATCCGCTCCGACCCGGTCCATCTTGTTGATGAACGCGATGCATGGCACCCGGTATCGCTGGGCTTGGTGCCAGACGGTTTCCGATTGAGGCTGCACTCCCGCGACTGCGCAAAAAACCGCAACAGCGCCATCCAGCACCCGGAGCGAGCGTTCAACCTCTGCGGTGAAGTCCACGTGGCCAGGCGTATCGATAATGTTAATCCGATAGTCTTTCCACATGCATGCGGTCGCCGCTGAGGTGATGGTGATGCCGCGCTCGCGCTCTTGGACCATATAGTCCGTGGTCGCTGTCCCGTCGTGGACTTCGCCCACGCGGTGGATGCGGCCGGAGTAGTAGAGCATGCGCTCGGTGACCGTCGTTTTACCGGCGTCGATATGGGCCATAATCCCGATATTACGGGTTTTTTCAAGCGGATATTGTCGTGCCACTGAAACGTAGACCTTTCCAGCAACTTAAAGCGACACCACTGCCTCTGGAAACCCAGAGACCGGGGTGTTATCACAGGCTAAGCGCCTGCTCTCGCTTTCTGTTGCTTGTAATTGCATGATTCTTAACGCCATCCGCTTGAAGTTGGCCCGCCGAGGCTATCCGAAGCACTTTTCCGGCGAACGTCCTTGTTTGGCTAAGATTCAACTGTTCTAGGCGCATGGCACCCGTTGCATGGTATAAGCCGATAGCACCCTGAAGCGCATGCGGCATAAATTCAAACTATGCTACGCTCTCCGCGAAAAGGCGGAAGCGGATTCCCGCTAGAAACGCAAGTGGGCAAATGCCTTATTGGCTTCCGCCATGCGATGCGTATCTTCCCGGCGTTTGATGGTATTGCCTTGCTTGTTATAGCAATCCAGCAATTCAGCGGCAAGGCGTTCAGCCATCGTTTTTTCACCGCGCTTGCGGGAGAACTCGATAATCCAGCGGAATGCCAGCGCTTGCTGGTTCTTCGGTGCGATTTCAACCGGAACCTGATAAGTGGCGCCGCCCACTCGGCGGGACTTCACTTGCAGGATCGGCTTGGCGTTATCGATAGCCGTCTCGAATACCCGGATGGGTTCTTCTTTGGCTCCTTTGGCCTTCAGCACATCCAACGCGCCATACACTATCGCTTCGGAAACGCTTTTCTTGCCCGACACCATTACGGTGTTGATAAATTTGGCAAGGATTACGTTTTTATATTTCGGGTCCGGAAGCGGTATCCGCTTCGGGACTTCACGTCTTCTCGGCATGGGGTGCTATTCCTCCCTACCTCAGCCCTTAGGCCGTTTCACGCCGTACTTGGAACGGCTAACCCAGCGGCCTTTATGAATTTTCTTGCCGCCGTCATCTTTCAAACTGGCTGTACCGCCGCAGTCGCCATTGGCGTCCAGCACGCCGCGAATAAGGTGATAGCGCACGCCCGGCAAGTCTTTAACGCGGCCGCCGCGAATCATCACCTGCGAGTGCTCCTGCAGGTTGTGCCCAACGCCAGGAATATACGCCGTCACTTCCATGCCGTTCTTGAGGCGCACACGGGCCACCTTGCGCAAAGCCGAGTTCGGCTTTTTGGGTGTTACCGTGTACACACGGGTGCATGTGCCTGAAGCTTGCGGACAACGCTTCAATGCGGGCGACTTCGTCTTCGTCTCTACCTTCTTACGGCAGTTTCGAACCAGTTGGTTAATGGTCGGCAAAACCTAGTCTCCTTTGGCCAAGATAGAGCCAATCTCTACTCGGAAACGGCGGCCGACAAAAATTGCCAGCGCACCATGCCCCTCTAGACAGCGGCCGATTAATCTATCACATAGAATCGGTCATGTCAAGCAAAAAGTGAAAAAAACTTCTACTCCCCTTTTTTTGAAGCGGAGGGTCCCGCCGCCACGGCGCTATGCCGTGGCGTCTTCTTCCTCATCCAGCATCATCGGTTCTTCCAAACTGGGGCCGACCTCGAGATGCTCGGTGAAATCCGCCAGCAAGTCTTCCGTCAGCACCGAAGTCGTATTCTGATGATGCGGGCTTCCTGTACCAGCCGGGATCAAGTGGCCGATAATCACATTCTCTTTCAGGCCGCGCAGGAAATCGCGCTTGCCCGACAGGGCCGCCTCTGTAAGGACGCGGGTGGTCTGCTGGAAGGACGCTGCAGCTACGAAGCTTTCCGTGCTCAGGGCGGCCTTGGTGATGCCTTGCAGGATAGGCTCCGCCTCGGCGGGACGCCCGCCTTTGGCGCGCACCTGTTCGTTCGTCTCCTGGAAGCGGATCTTGTCCACTTCTTCATGGGCCAAGAACGGCGAATCGCCTGGATCGTCTTTGATACGCACTTTACGCAGCATCTGGCGGATAATCACCTCGATATGCTTATCGTTCGTACGAACGCCTTGCAGGCGGTACACTTGCTGGATTTCATCGAGCAAGTATTTGCGCAAGGCGTGTTCGCCTTGGACATCCAAAATGTCCTGGGGAATCACCGGGCCGTCCGTCAGGCGCTGTCCCGCGTACACCCGATCGCCCGCCTGCACGTTGAGGTGCTTGCCGGGCGGAATCGTATATTCACGCTCTTTACCCACCGGGGGAATGACCTTGACTTTGCGCATGCCCTTGGCCGCGCCGCCCAATTCGACCATGCCGTCAATATGGCTAATGATGGCCGGGTCTTTAGGCTGGCGCGCCTCGAACAACTCGGCCACGCGGGGCAAGCCGCCCGTGATATCCTTGGTTTTGCTAAACTGGCGCGGGGTCTTGGCCAGCAAATCGCCCGCTTGAACATCCTGCCCATCCATCACCATCACGTGCGTTTGAGCGGGAATGGTCGCGAAACAAAGCACTTCCTTCCCTTCGCCTTGAATGGTGATCTGCGGATGCAAGTCTTGCTTATGCTCGGTGATTACGCGCTCTTCGAGGCCGGTATCCGGATTGATGTCTTTGCGCATCGTCACGCCTTCAATCATGCCCTCGAGGCGAATAGAGCCCGTAGCCTCGGCGACAATCGAAACGTTATACGGATCCCACGTAAAGATGGTCTGGCCTTTCTTGACCTTCTGATTGTTTTCAGCCAGTAAGAAACCGCCAGAAGGAACCGCGTAGCGCTGCACTTCCTTGCCATCCGAATTGCGCACGATGATTTCACCGCCGCGATTCACCACAATGCGTTTATCATCGCGGTTCATGGCCGTGCGGACATTGTTGTATTCGATGGAGCCGGTCTCGGACATGCGCACTTCGCTGGCTTCGACCTGGCGGCTTGCCGCGCCACCGATATGGAAGGTGCGCATGGTAAGCTGGGTGCCCGGCTCACCGATGGATTGAGCGGCAACAATGCCTACCGCTTCACCCAATTCCACCAGGTTGCCTGTCGCCAGATTGGAGCCGTAACAAAGCTGGCACACGCCCCGCTTCGAGGTGCAGGTCAGCACCGAGCGGATGCGGACCGTTGGAAGTCCTTTTTTGACAATAAGTTTGGCCTTTTCTTCCGTAATCACTTCGCCAGCGGCCACAATGGGCTCCGCCTCACCCGGCACCGTGATATCATCCAAGGCATGCCGACCGACTATACGCTCTTCGAGCGGGGACACCATGTCGGTGCCGTCCATGAGGGCTTCCACCCAGATGCCATTGAGGGTGCCGCAGTCGAATTCTTGAATGACCACATCCTGAGCTACATCCACAAGGCGGCGGGTCAAATACCCCGCGTCAGCGGTCTTAAGAGCCGTATCGGCCAAGCCTTTACGGGCGCCGTGGGACGAGATGAAGTATTCGAGCACGGTCAGGCCTTCACGGAAATTGGACGTGATGGGCGATTCGATGATATCGCCCGAGGGCTTCGCCATGAGGCCTTTCATGGCCGCAAGCTGGCGCACCTGCTGCTTCGTACCGCGTGCGCCGGAGGACAGCATTAAATAGATGCCGGTAAAGCCCTGCTCATTCTCCGCCATACGTTTAAGCATGGCCGTGGAAACGGCTTCCGCCGTGGAAGTCCATTGGTCAATCACTTTATTGTAGCGCTCACCTTCGGTGATAAGCCCGTTTTGATACATATCGTCGATCCGAGCCACTTCTTTTTCCGCGGCCAGGATAAGCTCTTTCTTCTCTTCAGGCACCAATACATCGCAAATGCCAACGGAGATGCCCGCCAAAGTGGCGTATTTGAAGCCGACCCGTTTCAGCAAATCGAGGAGCTTAACGGTCCTCGCGTGGCCATTGCGCGCATAAGCGTTCGCAATGATGTCACCGATGGAACCTTTGTCTTGCTCCGCATTCACATCATGCAGCGTCACTTCATCCAACAGGGCTTCACAGAACAAGACACGGCCAACGGTTGTATCGACAAGCTGGCCGCCGCATAGCACTTTTATCGCGGCATGTAGATCAACCGCACCCATTTCGTGGGCGAGAATCACCGAAGCCAGGTCATGATACAGGCGGCCCGGCTGGAGAATAACGCCGTTTGGACCGCTCCATTCGGGCTTCCATTCGCCCTTTGCGCCTGGCCTGTGCTTGGTCATATAAGAAATGCCCAACACGATATCTTGCGAAGGCGTCACGATAGGCCGCCCGTTTGAAGGCGAGAACACGTTCGTGGACGACAGCATCAGCAGGCGCGCTTCGAGTTGCGCCGCAGGCATTAGGGGCACATGCACGGCCATTTGGTCGCCGTCAAAGTCCGCGTTGAAGGCGGCGCACACCAGCGGATGGATGCGAATGGCCTTGCCTTCAATCAGGACCGGCTCGAACGCCTGAATGCCCAAGCGGTGGAGCGTCGGTGCGCGGTTGAGCAAGACGGGGTGGTCCGCAATCACCTCTTCCAGGATATCCCACACTTCCTCGCGGCCTTGGGCGATACATCGCTTGGCGGCCTTGATGGTCGAGGCGATGCCCCGCTCTTTCAACTCACGAATGATGAACGGCTCGAAAAGCTCGAGGGCCATCTTTTTCGGCAAACCGCACTGGTGCAGTTTCAACTCGGGGCCCACCACGATAACCGAGCGGCCCGAGTAGTCCACGCGCTTGCCCAGCAAGTTCTGGCGGAAGCGGCCTTGCTTGCCTTTCAGCATGTCGCTCAAGGATTTAAGGGGCCGGTTGCCCGCGCCCAGCACGGTGCGGCCATGCCGCCCGTTATCGAACAGGGCATCCACGGCTTCTTGGAGCATGCGCTTTTCATTCCGCAGGATCACTTCCGGCGCGCGCAGTTCGATGAGCCGTTTAAGGCGGTTGTTGCGGTTGATCACCCGGCGATACAGATCGTTCAGATCGCTCGTCGCATATCGGCCGCCCTCGAGAGGCACCAGCGGGCGCAGATCCGGCGGAATAACGGGGACTACATCCAGGACCATCCACGTGGGATGATTGCCTGATTTGCGCAAGGCCTCGACGACTTTCAGCCGTTTGATGGCCTTCGTGCGGGCTTGCTGCGAAGAAGTGATGGTGATCTGGCCATGCAGCTCTTCACTCAGTTGCTCGATGTCAATTTCATCCAGCAACATCTTGATGGCTTCCGCGCCCATCTTGGCCGCGAAGCGGTCGCCCCATTCCTCGCGGGCGTCTTGATACTCGTCTTCCGTAAGCGTCTGCATCTTTTCGAGGCTGGTGTCGCCAGGATCTATGACGATATAGTTCTCGAAGTAAATGATGCGCTCGAGCACACGGATCGACAAATCGAGCAGATTGCCGATACAACTCGGGGTCGTCTTAAAGAACCAAATATGGGTCACGGGCACGGCCAGCTTAATGCAGCCCATGCGCTCGCGGCGCACTTTAGATTCGGTAATTTCGACTCCGCACCGGTCGCATGTAATGCCCCGGTGTTTGACCTTTTTATATTTGCCGCATCCGCACTCCCAGTCTTTCACTGGGCCGAAAATGCGCTCACAGAAGAGCCCATCCTTTTCCGGCTTGAAGGTGCGGTAATTGATCGTCTCCGGCTTTTTGACCTCGCCGCGAGACCACTTGAGGATCTCCTCGGGGGAAGCCAGCCGGATCTGCAAAGCGTCGAAACGCTCGCCTGTCGTTGCAACATACTTCGCCAAGGTCTTAGCCCTCCAGCGTTTCTTCTTCGTCACCTTCGCTGCCATCCTCAACCCGGACCAGCTTAATTACGTCCAGGCAAAGGCTTTGCATCTCTCGAATAAGCACATTAAACGATTCTGGCGTGCCAGGCTCGACATCTTTGTCGCCCTTTACGATGGCCTCATAAGCCTTCGTGCGGCCCTGAATATCGTCCGACTTCACGGTCAGTAATTCTTGCAGCGTATAGGCGGAGCCATACGCTTGAAGCGCCCACACTTCCATTTCGCCGAAACGCTGGCCGCCGAACTGGGCTTTACCGCCGAGTGGCTGCTGCGTCACGAGCGAATACGGCCCGATGGCGCGCGCGTGAATCTTGTCATCGACCAAGTGATTCAGCTTCATCATGTAGATTTGGCCGACCGTCACCTCTTGGTCGAATCTTCGTCCCGTGCGTCCATCCAGCAGTTTGGTCTTGCCCGATTCCGGCAAGCCCGCCTTGCGGAGGTATTCCCGTATCACCTCTTCGGAAGCGCCGTTGAACACCGGCGTAGCCACTTTGAATCCAAGCTGTTTGACTGCCCAGCCCAAGTGCGTTTCGAGCACCTGGCCCACATTCATGCGCGAAGGCACGCCCAGCGGATTCAACACAATCTGCACAGGCGTTCCATCTGGCAGGAACGGCATATCTTCCACAGCCATAATCCGCGAGATAACGCCCTTATTGCCGTGGCGCCCGGCCATTTTATCGCCCACGGAAAGGCGGCGTTTCGTGGCCACAAACACCTTCACCAGCTTGATCACGCCGGGAGGCAGTTCATCGCCTTTGCGGAGCGTTTCGATTTTGCTATCGCGGAACGCCACCAGCTTGGCCTCTTCCATGGCCGCCATATTCACCAAGCGGGTAAGCTTTTCTTGTATTTTCTTGTCTTCCATGCGCAAGCGGGCCAGGACGCTATATTCGGCCTTCTCGATATGGGAAACCTTGACCTTCTTGTTCTTTTCGAGCACCAGCTCATCGGTTTTATGATCGACGACATCCTCGAGGATCTTGCGGCCAATGAGGTCATCTTTCATCAAGCGCACGAACGTATCGCGAATGGCGTTGATCTGGTCTTGGTATTCCCGCTTGAGGCGCGTCACTTGGGCGGTCAACGAGTTCTTGGCCGCATTATCCGAACCTTTGTCGCGGCGGCTGCACACTTTGACATCCACCACCACGCCTTCACAACCTGGCGGCACCGTGAGAGAGGCATCACGCACATCTTCGGCCTTTTCACCGAAAATAGCACGCAGGAGCTTTTCTTCGGGAGCAAGCTCGGTCTCGCCTTTCGGAGTAACCTTGCCGACCAGAATATCGCCATGCTTCACTTTTGCGCCAATGCGCACTACGCCGCTCTCATCGAGATTCTTGAGGGCGTCTTCACTGACATTCGGAATATCGCGGGTGACTTCCTCGGGACCCAGCTTGGTGTCGCGGGCTTCGATATCGAACACCTGGATATGAATCGAGGTGAAGGTGTCTTCTTTCACCAAATCCTCGCTAATGAGGATGGCGTCTTCGAAGTTGTATCCTTCCCAAGGCACGAACGCCACAAGCACGTTGCGTCCAAGGGCCAGCTCGCCATGATCCGCCGCCGGGCCATCCGCGATAATCTGCCCCGCTTCGACGACATCGCCTTTTTGAACGATGGGACGCTGGTTAATGCAGGTGTTTTGATTCGAGCGCACGTACTTTTTCAGGCGGTACACATCTTCATCCGCCCGGAAAGGATTCTCGTCTTTCTCTTTTCCCGCAGCGATATGGCGGACGCGGATCACTTCGCCGTCCGCATATTCGACCACGCCAGGGCGGTCGGCTTTGACGACCGTACCGGCGTTTTTAGCGGTCACATGTTCGAGGCCCGTGCCCACATAGGGGGATTCGGCGCGCAACAGCGGCACCGCTTGGCGCTGCATGTTCGAACCCATGAGGGCGCGGTTCGCGTCGTCATGCTCGAGGAAGGGGATCAAGGCGGCCGCCACACTTACCAACTGCTTGGGCGACACGTCCATGTAGTCCACTTGCTCCGGCTCGACGCGCGGGACATCGCCCCGGCGGCGCGCCAGCACTTGCGCATTGCTGAAGCGGCCCCGTTTGTCAACGGGTTCATTGGCCTGGGCGATGATATAATTATCTTCATCGTAGGCCGAAAGCATTTCGATGGTGTGCGTGACCGACCCATTCTCGACCTTCGTATACGGCGTTTCCAAAAAGCCATACTCGTTGATGCGGGCATAGGTCGATAAGGACGCCATCAAACCGATGTTCGGGCCTTCAGGGGTCTCGATGGGGCAAATACGGCCATAGTGCGTGGCGTGTACGTCGCGCACCTCGAATCCGGCGCGATCCCGGCTCAAGCCGCCCGGGCCCAACGCGCTCAGACGGCGCTTGTGCGTCAGCTCGGCAAGGGGATTGATCTGGTCCATGAAATGGCTGAGCTGGCTGCGGCCAAAGAAATCCTTGATGACCGCACTCACCGGTTTGGGATTCACCAAGCTCTGGGGTGTAAGCTGATCTTCTTCTTGGAAGTTCATCCGCTCGCGGACCGTGCGCTCCATGCGCACCAGGCCGATGCGGACTTGGTTGCCCAGCAATTCGCCCACGGCGCGCACACGGCGGTTGCCCAAATGGTCGATATCATCGAGCACGCCCTCACCCGTGCGCAGGCGCACCAGGTATTGCAGCGTGGCGATCACATCTTCTTTCGTGAGGGTTTTGATCTCTTGCGAAATACGCAAACCCAACTTGCGGTTGATCTTATAACGTCCAACCGACGCGAAATCGTAACGGCTGGCATCAAAAAACAGCTTCTGGAAGAAGTTGCGCGTCGTGGCGTCCGTGGCCGGATCGCCGGGGCGGATACGCGCGTAAATCTCGCGATGGGCGTCTTCTTCTGTCTGGGTGTTATCCAGCGCCAGCGTATGGATGATCGAGGAATCCTTGGTGACATCCTCATGGCGAAGAAGCTGAATCTCTTTTGCGGTGGAGGCTAACAAGCGGTCCACGGCGGCCTGGTTCAGTTCATCGCCCGCTTCGGCCAGAATCTCGCCCGTTTCGTCATCGACGGCGTCTTCGCCCAGTATGCGGCCCACCAACTCCTCGACTCCGATGGATTTGGTGTCAATTTTCACACGGGTGCGGCCCAGAATAGCGGTCTCCATTTTGTAGAAAAGCTGGAGAATGCCCGCGTTATCCTGGAATCCGAAAGCACGAAGAAAAGCCGTGGCGAGAATGCGCGAACGCCGGTCAATCGTCAGCCACAGAATATCGTTAATATCATATTCAAATTCGAGCCATGCGCCGCGATACGGGATGATACGCGCGGTGAGCAGCGAACGCCCATTCTGGTGCAGCTTGGTCTCGAAGGACACGCCCGGCGATTTATGGAGCTGGCTTACAATCACGCGCTCCGCGCCATTAATGATGAAAGTGCCCGTAGGCGTCATCATGGGCAGTTCGCCCAAGAATACTTCCTGCTCGACCATCAGCCGCTCGCGCATTTCGCCCGAGCTTCCGACTTCCTCATACCGCACCAGGCGCAGCAACGCCTTCAGCGAGGCCGCATAGGTAAGCCCGCGCTCTTGGCACTCCTGCACCGTGTATTTCGGCGGCGTAAAAGAATAGTAGACAAACTCCAGGCGCGTCATGCCGTCTGGCGATGAGATGGGAAACACGTCCAGGAATACCTCCTGGAGCCCGATCGGATGGCGCTCTTCGGGCGGCACTTCCCATTGAAGGAAATCCGCGTACGACTTGGTCTGAATTTCAATCAGGTCGGGGAGATCCATCTGGTCCGGTATACGGCCCAAAGAAGGACGCCCTCGAGTTATTTGGGGAGCGACAGCCATGCGGTTAACCCCTCGTGGTTTGGTTAGTGCGCACCTGTAACCTGCCTAGGCCACGGCGCTGAACAGACACACGAAGAGAGCCCCGAGAAAAACTCGGGCCTCTCGAAAAGACCTATTGGATATCATTGGACGCACAAACGGCAACGTTAGCATACTCATATTGCTTTGTCAAGCCTGTATATCCGGCTTCGCGGCTTCCTGTAACGGAAACTGTATAATACCATAAAAAGCATATAGAATGCCAACTTTTTCTTGAGGCATCGCCGCATCTAGAAAAACAGGGCATTCGCAGCAAAATCTTTAGCGCATCATGGCGCAGCTAAACGGCATCGCGGCCCGGCTGGCATGGGCGGGACGCCCATGATACGATTAAGATTATTCATCCCGCAACAGCCCTGCCCGGCGTTTGCGATACGTGTCGTAACACACCAGCGCTACTATCAATACGCCAATCAGCACTTTCTGCCAATAGGAATCGATGTTCTCCAGGTTGCAATAATTGACCAGCACGTTCATGATCAGCGCGCCCGCCACGGTTCCAATCGCACCGCCTTCTCCGCCCATCAGACTCGCGCCTCCAATCACGCAAGCCGCGATGGCGTCCAGCTCCATGCCCTCCGCCGCCGTGGGATCAGCAATGCCCGTACGCGAAGCGAGCACGCAGCCCGCAAAACCAGCGAGCAGGCCGCATAGGGAATAGGCCGCCAGCCGGACCCTGTCCACCCGGATGCCGCTCAGCCGCGCGCTCAAGGCATTTCCGCCCGTGGCGAACAGATGCCGTCCAAAACGAGTCGTGGCCAGCGCGATGGCGAACACCAGCATGATGCCTCCCGCGATCACCACCGGAATCCACCAGCCCCGGGTGCCGCCAAGATACCGGTACGGCACGGGCGAATTATAAATCGGGCTGCCGCCCGCCACCAGCAACGCCACTCCGCGCGCCGCCATCATCATGCCCAGCGTGGCGATGAATGGCGGGATGCGCCCCGCGGTCACCAACAGGCCATTGAGCAGCCCGCACAACATACCCGCGCCTGCCCCGGCCAACACCCCCGCGATGGTTTGCGACAGCGGATGAACGCCCGCTCCACCCCAACAAGCACTGTTCATGACCCATGCGGCCATGATGCCCCCCAACGCCGCCACGCTTCCCACGGAAAGATCGATGCCGCCCGAAATAATGACCAACACCTGGCCCACCGCCACAATGGACACCACACAGGTGCGCATCGACACGCTTTGCAGGTTGGATGCGCTGCCGAAATTCTCACTCAGAAACGCCAGCACAATACACAATACGGCAAAAATTACAAGCGGCGAGTGTTTCGCAAGGAATCGCTTCATGTCATTCCCCTAATTGACGTATCCGCAGCACTGATCAGTATATCAAAAAACAGAACGGCAAACAGGCCTGCTTTTTCACATCGAAAAACATAAACGAAACTAGAACGATGATCGAATAACCCAATATCTTGTAGTTTCCGTTCACACGAGTAGAAAGGGCCAAATGTTTATAAAGTATACTGAGTATACCTAAGGCCGCGTCGGAACGCAAGCTCGCATCGATCCCATATCGCCGGATAAAAAGGATATATGCACTCTACATGGCATGGGTGGGACGCCCATGCCATGTGATCTCACTAAATAGGTGAAAGGAATCATGCGGCGGCCTGGAATGAATGAGCATGAAAATATGCAGTATTTGTATGCACCGGCTCGCAAGCATCCCACTATCTACGCGATCAGGGGAAATCACGCTACTGGCATGGCGGAAATGTGCAGTGCGCATAACTTATGTCAGATCGGGTAATGGCAAAAACAGGAGAATTCCATGAGTTTCGATATCGGCATTTGGATTCAACAATATATTCAGACGGTAAAAGAGCTGTTTGGAGAGCGGCTGGTGTTTGTGGGTTTGCAGGGCAGTTATGGCCGGAACGAAGCTACAGCAGACAGCGACATCGACGTGGTGGTCATTCTGGACGAAGCAACAGTACAGGACCTGAGATCGTATGATGATGCTATTTCAGCATTGCCTTATCGGGATAAAGTCTGCGGGTTCATCTCAGGCAAACAGGAACTCATGGATTGGGAAAAATCCGATCTGTTTCAGTTTTACCATGATACAACGCCACTTTATGGAAGCATTGACTACTTGCGTCCGATGCTCAAGAAGGAGGATATCCGGCGCGCCATTCGGATTGGCGCATGCAATATGTATCATATGTGCGGCCACAACATCGTACATGAAAAGGATTTGGGAATTCTGAAATCTCTATATAAGGCGGCGGTCTTTGTGGTGCAGGCCGTTTATTTTGAACGCGCGGGCGTCTATATCAAGACGAAAAAGGAGCTGCTGACGCTGCTGCCTCCACGGGAACAACACATACTCGAGGCCTCGGCCAAGCTCAAAGAACAAACTCAGGATATAGATTTTGAACAGTTCTCGGAGCCGTTGTTTGTATGGGCGGGTCAATTGATACGGGAATACGGAGAGCATTCGTAGATTGATTAACAAGACTATTCATCCGTTTTCATATCCGTTCCGTATTTCTAAGCGGGTTCAGAACAAGCTCGAAAACGGGACCAGCGGAAACGCCTTCAACGCACTATCGGGTGTGGCGTTGAGGATCTGAATGTCATGCGCCTCTGCCCAGCGCGACGCCGCCGCCATGGCCGCCTCGGTGCGTTCCGGATGAGGCCGGGCGAAATGCTTCTCGTGGGTGTATTCGCGGGTGAAATGGGTGGGTTTTGTAGCGTCCCGCGCTTCCCAATAGTGGCTGCTGGGAGCGGCTGCCCCTTCCGCGCGGGTTGAAGAACGCCATAGCTGATAGAACCGGTACAAGCGCGTATCATGCAGCCGCTGGGCCAGTTCGCCCCGCATCCGTTCCAAGGGCCGCCAGGTGCGGCGCAGATTGTAGCGGTGGTCCATGCCGATCACGATGATCGGATTGCAGCCCATGTACGCGGCGATCTGGATCAGCATATATACGACCGAATAGCCTTGATGCAGCACGTCCGGCTGCTCGGAGAACCGAGGCGGCAATCGCCATTCGTAGTCGAAATGCACCGGGCATGCGTTCGGGGTGTTCATCCAAGGCAAGTATTCGAACGGCAGAAAATTCACGCTTTCCGCCCGTGCGTTCTCTTCATACTCCGGACCGTATTCCTCGATCTGGACACGGTCCATGATGCCCCAATAGGTGAATGAATACCCCCATGCCGGATACCCCAGAAAACACCGGTTCGCGCCGAAGGTGATCTCGCCGTTCAAACGCGCCATGTCGATGGCGTTCAGGCTGGGGCCATTGCCCGCCACGAAACAGCGTTTTCCCGCATGAACGCCCTGGAAGGCATCGAGCATATGCGGGATTTCAACCGTGCGCGCCCCGGCGGGCGTGCAGACGGTGAAGCGGCGAAAACCCTTGAGCCATAAAGCGCGGAACACGGGAAACAGGGGATTCCAATCGGGAATGCGTACGCTGGGCTGGAATCGCAAGACGGACATTCCGGGCGCGGCGGGAATGGCCACGCCTTCCTCGAGCAGGGCGGCATCAAGGGGCTCGCCCGGAAAACCGGCCACGCGGACCATACGCGGATAGCGCGCGCGCAGGTCTTCGGCCTCGCTTCGAGCCGCATCAGGCGCAAGGAGGACGATTTCGCCTTCGGCGCCGCTTTGGCGCAGCCAGTGCCCGGCAAGCATGCTCGAACCGGGAGACAGATAGACCGCACGAGCCATATCAAACATCCTCACGCGCCAAGGCTTCTGGCAATGAATGGAACGTATCCGGCAGCACCTTGATATCGTAAACCGATTCGTTGGGATTCTCGAACAGCGGAATGCGCTGAACCACCTGGCCCGCTTCGAGTTCCACTAGGTAGATGCCCCGCACGCCGCCCGCCACCACTTCGCGCTCAGACACCCGCGCCAAACCCCGTAAAAACGGCTCGCCGATGGGCGTCCGAGCCAGAATCGCGCCCGTATCGGGATGAAACCGCACGATATCCCCCGCGCTGGTGTCATCGAAAAGGACCGTCCCATCCGGTTCGGCCAGGAGGCTATGCACGGGCGTGTTGCACTGGCGCAACACGAGCGGCACGGACACCCGGCCCTCGGGATGCACGCGCACGACCGCCGCCTGGCCCGTGGCGGCGTGAAAGGCCATGTCCGTGTTCAGTTGCTTCTTGAGGCCCAAGGCGCATGCGGCGGCTTTGTTCGCCGCCACCAGGGGCTCCCACAAATGCCAGCGCTTCAAATATTTCTTGAGCGTGAACAAGCGCGTCATCGAGCGCGTCCATACCAAGCCCATCATAATCAAGATATCGCCGCTCGGCAGCATGGCCAGGCTGTTCACATGCGCGCCATCATAGGTTTCATAGGTATGCGTGCGCGGGTCGCGGAAATCGATGCGGCCCTCCGCGATGGCCTGTTCATCGAGCAGATTCGGCGCGCCCCAGCCCAGCGCCTGGCGCACGGCTTTCTCCGCCCGTAAATTGACTACCCGCCGCAGCCCGCCATCCAGCCCGAACACGAACACGAGGTCATTGCGTGAAGAGGTGATCCACAGTTCGCCGCTCTGATACAGGATGTCATGAATCCCCGAACACGAGGGATGCGACATGACCCGCCGGATGCGCCATGCCGTATCGAAGTCGAACACTTCGCTATGGTTCGCCACTAGCACGCCATCGGGCAGCAGCGTAATGCCCTTCGCACCCCGCATGCCCCCACGTGGATTCGGATCGGCATGGGTATGCGGCGGCTCCGGCAGCGGGCAGCGGCCGGTAAGTATCCCCGAAGCGAGTTCCACTGTGTTGAGAAAACCGGATGGTTCTTCCGGCTTCGTATGGCGGAGGATGGATGTAATCAGTAAACGAGCCATGCTATTCCCCACAGTATTGCCATAGACGATTGTATTACGTTAAGCATCCCAATCGTTGGAAGCAAGCTTTTCAATGCGCTTGGATTATTTTTCCTCTTCATCATCTGAATGTTGATTCAAATGCTCGTTGCATATTGCCGGACTGAAGCAAGAGCCTTTTTTTAGACATGATTTACATGATGAACAAGATTGGACAAGCCCGCCATGATAATTTACAGAGGTGAAAGCGGATCGATGAAGCGCTCGAGCGCGCTTTTTTAGGAAACGAGTTCGCTATTAAAAATCTTGTCTCATCATGTAAATCATGTCTAAAATAATTCCGCCATCGACGAAGTTTACCATGTATTCCTGGCTGCGATATCATTCCGGCAGATATTCATCCAGCATGGCAAGCATGGCGCGGACTTCGGCCTCGATCTGATCCAGCAAGTCAATGGCTTCCTGGCGCGTCCGGGGGCGGCCTTCCCCCCGAAGTTCCTGCGCCAGCACCCGCCGCGCCCCCGTGGTGGTCATCTTTTCCTGCCAGAGCAATTCCTTGATGCGTTGTACAATCCGGATGTCTTCCAAGAGGTAATAACGCCGTTTGACGCGGTCGCGCCGGGGCTTGAGTTGGGGAAAGCGTTCTTCCCATTGGCGAAGGACATACGCTGGCACTTGGGTCTGTTCGCTCACTTCGGAGATCGAATACCGCCGCTTGTCCGCTGTTTCCATGATAGTATCCTCAACATGAATTGTATCTGGTTGTAGCTGAGGCGGAGGATGGTTTGCAAGCCCTGGCGGCGGGGCAATTACCAGCTCCGATAGCATGGGCGTCCCGGCTATGCACATGGGCGGGACGCCCATGCTATGAATTGCTGCAAAGATCTAGCCCTCGCAACTTTATCATATATTATGTTATTCTACGGCAAGACGCCCGCAACCGCAGGCCAGGATGTATAGGAGAATACCAATGACCAGCCGTGAACTTGTGCGAAACGCCGCCACTTTTCAGGGAATTGACCGGCTTCCCATGGACCTCCCGGAGCCCTATGGGTCTGACTTCGCATGGACGGGCATGGCTCCCCACCCGGATGCCCGGCCCGCCAATGGGACAGATGAATGGGGCGCTGTCTGGAAAAACATTGGCGCGTGCAACCTGGGAGAAGTACAGGAGTTCCCATTGAAGGACTGGGCGCATTTCGATGAATTGGCCATACCCGATATAAACACCTCGAACCGATGGCAAACCTTGGAAGGAGCGCGGGAAGCCGCGGGAGAACGTTTCCTGCTTGCTACGGGCATATCGCTCTACGAGCGGGTCCACTTCGTGCGAGGACTGCAAAACACCTGGACGGATATCTACGAGTATCCGAATGAACTGGCCCGCTTGATCGACCTATTGGCGGACATGAACCTAGTTGCCATTCAGAAGTTTGCGGCAGCCGGACTCGACGGCCTTATTTTGGCGGATGATTTGGGTTTGCAGGATCGTTTGATGATCTCCCCAGACAAATGGCGGGAGATATGGAAACCGAGATATGCGCGGGTGTTTGGGGCATGCCATGACGCCGGACTAATCACGCTGATGCATTCCTGCGGCTATATCGTGGATATTCTCGATGACCTTATCGAGGCCGGGCTTGATGTCATTCAAATGGACCAGCAGGAGAATATGGGGCTTGAGGTGCTCGGAAACCGGTTTGGCGGGCGCATCTGTTTCTGGTGCCCAGTGGACATACAAAACATGATGTGCCGGGGCAGCCTAGATGATATCCGCGCCTATTGCCGGAAACTGGCCAGCCTGCTCGGACGCGACAACGGCGGGTATATCGCCAAGTGGTATGCCGATCCCGTAGGCGCGGGCCATTCGGAGGAAGCGATTCAAGCGATGTGCGAGGAGTTCATGCAAATAAATCATGAAAAAATGGGTGCGCACAAGTAGGCCTCTCCCCCATAACACATAGGATCGAGTCATGGGCGGGACGCCCATGCTACGGAATACGGTTACGAGCAGTTCCCCACCACCACGCAGTGGCATGCCGCCCTGTCTTTGCCGCATAATACTCCTTTGCCGTCCGAGCCGTTTGGGGCTCCGGCATACAGGAGGCGCACCCCGTGAAGGTGGAATTGGTTCGTACGTTTTTCTTCGAGGCGGCTCATCGGAATCCCCGTGGCGATGCGCGCCAACAGCGTGTCCATGGCCATAGCTATCGCGCTGATCTCGTCGTGGCGGGCAAGGTGGCTTCGGAATATGGGTGGCTGATGGACTATGGCGATATTAAGGCCTTGTTCCAGCCGCTGTATGCGCAACTGGACCATCATTATTTGAATGAGAATACGCCGGAGCTCCAGGATACCCGGCTGCCCGCGCTGAGGGCGTGGATTCTGGAACGTTTGCAGCCGCAATTGCCGATGCTCGCCGATGTGCGGGTGTCCATCGTGGGCGATCTGGCGTTCAAGCCGGTGCAACTCGAGGCCGAGCCCTCGAAGAAATTGCCCGCGCGCTGGCGCTTCACTTTCGAGGCGGCCCAATCGCTGCCCCAATTGCCCGATAGCCACCCATGCCATTTGCTGCATGGGCATAGCTACCGCGTCGAGGCGGGGGCGGCGGACATGGAGTCCCTGCGCGCCGCACTCGAAGAAATATATGGCGGTGCTTGACCATACCTGTCTGAATGAAACGCCGGGCCTCGAGGGAACGACGTGCGAGCATATGTGCCAATGGCTCTGGAACCGGCTGGCCGAAATGGGCCAAACGCCCCTGGCCACGGTGGTCCAAGAGACCAATTCCGCGAGGTGTTACTATTATGGAGAATGAACAGCAGCCCAGCGTCCGGCAGGCCTTTCAAGCACAAGACAAGTCGCTCCCGTTTCAAGGCGAAGAGGCCATTGACGCCGGATGCCTCGAATGCTTCGAGTACGCTTATGCGGATAAGCCCGTGGGCAAGGCCATGGAGATCGTCACCGAGACGGACGAATTCACGTCCGTGTGCCCTTTCTCGGCCTGCCCGATTTCGCCCGCATCACCATCGCTTATACGCCGGGACGCTACTGCATCGAGTTGCGGTCGCTCAAGTATTACCTGTTGTCCTATCGCAATGTGGGCATCTGGTATGAGCACTTGGTGAACCGCATGCTCGATGACTTGGTGAAGGCCTGCCATCCCAAGCGGATGCGCGTGGTGATCGCCTGCAATCCCCGGGGCGGGCTATCGAGCGTCGTCACCGCCGAATACGAAGAATAGAAGGAGCGCCCCGTGTTTTCCACGTTTGTCCTGCCGGATGTGCCGATAAGCATTTTTTGGGTGTTCGTCGCGCTGGCCATTCTGATCCAGGGAATTAGCAAATCCGGATTCGCGGGCGGCGCGGGCATCCTGTCGCTGCCGCTGATGATGCTGGTCATGCCGGTCGATCTGGTGTCGGCCACCATGCTGCCGCTGCTCATCTTGTGCGACATCAACGCCATCTACCATCACTGGGATAATAAAGTATGGCGAAAAGTGCTCGAGATGTACCTGCCCTCGATCATCGGCATCCTGCTCGGCGCATGGGTATGGTACCGGGTGGGACAGGAAGGCATTGAATCATTCGAGCGGCCCATCAAGCTGTTTGTCGGCATCATCGCCCTGCTCTTTGCGATCTACATTTTCGTGAAAGAAGCGGCGCTCCATTGGGTCGAACAATACCGGCCCGGCCTGCGCGTGGCTATTCCCACGGGCATTGCGGCGGGATTCTGCTCCGCCATCGCCCACGCGGCGGGGCCTATCGTGAACCTCTATGTATTCGCACAAGGACTCGGCAAGTCACTCTTCGTGGGCACTGTGGCGTGGACGTTCGCCCTGATTAACATCACCAAGCTGCCCTTCTTTTTCGGCGTGGGGCTTATGCAAAAAGACGTGCTGCTGTTTGATCTCGTGCTTATCCCCTTGGTGCCCATCGGCTCGTATATGGGGAAATGGATGCATACGCGGGTATCCGAAAAACTGTTCAACCGCATCATCTTCGTATTGGTGCTGCTCGCGGCGATACAGCTCATCTTCGACATCAACGTCATTCAAATCAGCCTCGCCATGATCATGGGCAAAGCCTGAGCCGCTACTACCCAAACATCAAAAGCTTTGGGCTTTGCATCTTCGAGCAACGGAATGCGATGGGAATCAAGAAGCGCAGCCAGGCATATTGGCTATGGAAATAGATGGCGCAGGATGCTGTTTGGTTCATCATGCGCCGTTTGGTCTCGTTGAGGATGGGGCCGAAATGAACGCATTCGAGTTGATGCTCGAGGGCGTACTCCACGGCGGCCAGAATCACGTTTTCATAACAATGGTGCAAATCCGAGCAGCCGCGGTCGAATGCGCCATGCAACATATGCAGCCCGCGCCCGCTCCGCACAAAGGTGTGATAACCCACTATCTCTCCATGCAGCCGCGCAACGGCATGCACCATTTGGATCGAGTCGAGCTGGCATGCCGACAAGGCGGCTTCCGTGAAGATATCCTGGAAGGGCGTATAAATAATGCTTTCACGAACGGTCGCGTCGATGCAACGCCGCACCGCCTGAAGCGCTTCAACCGTCATCGCGCCACACACCACCTCGATTTCCCCACCTTGTTGCGTGAAGCACTGGACTTTGCGGCGCAAGCGGTGGTGTTGGCCCATGAAGTCTACCCGCGCATGCATCCCGTGCAGCGACACCGCGCCATTCTTCACGTAAGAGAACACGCTGGCCGCGCCGTGCAGCGCCTGGTTGGCGGGGAAATCCGTGACGATCACGCCGTAAGCGCTGCAGCGAAGTTCCGCCAGCATGGACTGTAGGACCGCCTGCTCCTCGAAACCCTCGGCGATAAAGCCCGGATTAGCCAGCAGGTCGGCGCAAAATCCCGTGCGCATCCAGATGAATGCAGGCAAGCCAGCCAGGTCGATGGAGCGATATAATAGCGGATGGTCAAACATCGCCCGCCCATACGCCTTGCATTTCACGACAAACGCCGCGCCCGCCAGCTTGTTTTCATGAAACACCCGGAGCGCCATGGGCTTCGTAATGGGTGAGGAGACGGCCAGCGCGCGGGCGTATGGCTCCCAGATGGCGTCATCCACGCCATGGCGTTGGAGGAAATCGCGAAAGCGTGCTTGCTCTTCACGGGACAGCATCGCATCTGTCAGGGAACACGTGAACATCGCCCCATTCTCCCTGTCGATAGAGTGTATCAAGATGGTGTGTAGCGAAGTGGCATGGGCGTCTCGCCCATGCGCATGGCCGGGACGGCCATGCCACAAAGCCTTGTACCGTGCTACATCCAATTCTGAAACGCTCTAGCCCTGCTTCAGTAAGTCTTTGCGAATGTAGATGTAAAAATTCGGCCCGGGCCGCTTGGCTCCCCGGACGCCCGCATAGGGCAAATAGAATGCGTCCTGGTTGTCATAATAGTTATAAGGATAATCCAATTCCTGCGCCCAGAAGTATTGCAGGAGTTCATAATTGTTGCGGACGCGGCGCTCGATGCCGGGCAGGGTGCGGGGAAACCAATCCCAGCGGAACAGCGCGGAACGGGCCACGATAATGTAATCCGGCTCGGCGTCCGTGGGCTGGCCTTGGGCGATGAATTGGTCGGCCTCGGAGTTGTACCACCAAATACCATAACTCGCGGGGGCGGCAGGCAGGTCCAGCCGGTCGTATTGGTTGCCGGTCTGGTAGATCGTGCTGCCGGATGGGATGCGCGCATAGAGCCATTCGGTGGTTACGAGACGGTTGTCTTTCCGGGCAAGCAGCTTGTCGCAGCGTATCGAGGCGCGCAGTGGCTGCAAGGCGATCAGCGCCACCAGCGCCAGCCCCCAGGCCAGGCGCGCATGGCGCTTCGTGGGCCATTCCGCGAACCGGTCCACAAATATGGCCGCGCCTACGCATAAAAACGGGGCCACCGGCAGAATGTAGCGGGGAAACACGGTCAGGCTGCGCCCAGTGACGGTATAAAAAACCACCGGAAACGATAAAAAGAGCAATGCGCTCCGGTAGTCGCGCCTGGCCAGCAGGCAAGCTCCCGCCACGGCGGCGAGCAGCAGGACGGGACCCATGCCGTAATATAGCGAGAAGGTGATATGCCGCACCCAGCCGTGTCCAGAGATGTGGATGAAACCGTCATTGAGCGACTGGGCCACACTGGCGTTGTGGGCAGTAAAAGCAGGGTAGTCGAGGATGGCGAATGGCGTGATCATGAGAAACACGCCGCACATGATGAGCCCGAAGAGCCAGGGGCCGGGGGCCAGCACAAGCCGCCGGATGAAGCCGCCACGTTGGCGCGCCGTATCGAGCAGATGAAGCACGGCCATTGGTGCGGCCAAAAAAATCCCCGGGTATTTAGTGGACGTTGCAAGGCCCGCCAGAAACCCCGCCAGCGCGTAATCCCTAAGGCGCGGGGCATGGCGCGCGCGCGCCAGCACATACACGCACAAGCAGATGAAGAGCAGTTGCAGCGAATCCGTAACGCCGAAATGGGCCTCCCGCACAGGCAAATACGCCACGGCCATGAAAAAGGCCCCGAGCAGGCCCGCACGGGCGCTGGCGAATGTCTTGCCCAGCGGATAAACCATCCCGACGGCGCCGATGCCCGCCAAGCAGGACACGAGCCGTTGAAGCATCAGAAAGGGTGTGGGGTCCGCTTCATAGGACGCCAGAAACGCGCTGAAGGATGGGTCTATGTCCAGCGCCACGCGCGCATGGCCAAGCAGCGCGTACAGCCCGGCGGTGAGATAGAGGAACAAGGACGGATAATCGAAAAAGTGGGGATTGAAACTGCCGGAGGCGAGCATGCCCAAGGCGGCGCGTGCGATGATCGTTTCGTCGGGCTTGCATTCGGGATGGGGGAGGCCGAAACTGATCCCCCAAAAGCGCAGCGCCGCCGCCAAGATCAAAATGCATCCCAGCACAAGCAGGTTGGTCTTTCGCGCATCCATCAAAAATTAATCCTTCCGCGCTGTAATCATGATGGAAAGGCCAAAAGGCGCGTTCATGCGCCGCAATAAAAAACGCTCGAACGCCAGCACGGCCGTGAACAGCGCGTTGCTGGCTCCGCTTGTATCTGTATCCAAATCCGACTGTTCCCGGGGCAGCCAGCGCCGCCACAAGCGCCCCGCGGCCGCCAGAGGAAACAGCAGCATATTCCAATAGGTAGCGTCCAGCACAGTATACCCGCACGAGGCCAGCAGGCGCACGGCTTCTCCGCGTGTGAAGCGGTGATCCGTATGCACATGGACATCATGGGACGAATACAACCACTGGTACGCGGGTAGATTCAGATACGCCATGCCGCCGGGACGCAGCACGCGCCGCACTTCATGAAGAGCGGCCGCCTTGTCTGGAATGCCTTTATGATACAGCACATCCATGAGCAGCACGCGGTCGAAATGGCCATCGGGGAACGGCAATGCCAGCGCGGAGGCCACGGCGGTGCGCGCCAATCCCCGTTGGCGGCAAAAATAGATGGCTTGCGGCGCAAAATCGATCCCCATGGCTATGCCGCCCTCGCGCGTGAGCAACTCCATGTTCGCGCCTGTGCCGCAGCCCACATCGAGCGTCTGGCCGCCGCAGTGGCTTTCATGGCGCTTCAGGAAAAGCCCGAGCATGCCGCGCAGCCCCGCATACCACCAATAGCGCGCCTCCACTTCATACATGAGTTTGTATTCACCGGCGTCCATGCAATGCCCTACCTAGCCGTTTCACTTCTGACTAATAATCTGAGACCCAACCTTGCCATCATCCCCCACGAACGAGGCCTTCCAAAAATGCGCCCCGAGTAAATCTACATCGCCACAAAACCGAAAACGGGCATACAGAAGAAATCCGCACCCCCAAAGCGGCAGCAAGCTGCCGCACTCCATACAATCTGCGGAATTTTTGGAAGCCTATGGGGAGTGCAGTAGCTTGCTACCGCTTTCTTGTGCTCTTTGGCGTACTTCACGGGCATTTCCTTGTTTTGGCTTGCCTGCTCCATTTCTGGAAATCCCGCTTGCGCGGGAATGATTCAGTGATAGTATATCGGTTATTTTGCTGTATTTTTCTATAATCAACGTTCCTCAGCCCCCATTCCGGTCCACTTTAAGCACGCCATGGGCGATGAGCCATTCGAGCGACTCGAAGATCGCCTCCAGCGGTGAATACCTGGGCCGGTATCGCAATACGGCCGGTTCCGCCGATCACGATTACTCGCATACCCATTCTCCCGATGGGCGCATAGCTCGTTGAACCTCTTGTAGCATGGGCGTCCCGCCCATGCTACGTTGTGCATCTCGTCTGAACCGTTGCTATACTCATGTTTTCATGGCTGCATGTCAATAAGCGATACAAAGCGAGGCGGGCCGTTGGCGGCTTGCCAAGGAGGTTCTTCGATATGGAATTCCGGCAATTAGGCAAAAGCGATATTCATGTGCCCGTAGTTTGTTTTGGCACATGGGCGATTGGCGGCTGGATGTGGGGCGGCTCGGATGACAAGGCCGCCATACGCGCCATCCAGCACGGCGTCGAGCTGGGCGTCACCTGCATCGACACCGCGCCGATGTATGGCATGGGCCGTAGCGAGCAGGTCGTGGGCCAAGCCATCGCGGGCCGCCGGGATCGAGTCGTGGTCGCCACCAAATGCGGATTGCGCTGGGATCTCGAACAAGGCGAGTTTTTCTTCATCACCAAAGACAACAATGGTAAAGCGCTGAAGGTATACCGCAATCTTCGCCCCGAGTCCATCCGCCTTGAATGCGAGCAAAGCCTTAGACGCCTCGGCGTGGATGTCATCGACCTGTACCAATGCCATTGGCCCGATTCCACGTGCCCATTGGACGACACCATGGCGGAGCTGCTCCAACTGCGCAAAGAAGGCAAGATTCGCGCTATCGGCGTCAGCAATTTCACGCCTGAGATGATGGCCGCCTGCTTGAAACATGGCGAAGTCGCCAGCGATCAGCCCCTATATAGCCCGCTGAATCGGGGCATCGAGGCGGATGTGGTTCCCTTCTGCATCGAGCATAAAGTAGGCATACTGGCCTACAGTCCCTTGGTGCAAGGGCTCATGACCGGTAAAATCACGCTCGAGCGCGAATTCGAAGAAGACGACCTGCGCCACGGGCACCCTTGGTTCACCCGGGAGAATCGCCAGAAGGTTCTCGATATGCTCGAACACGTCAAGCCCATCGCCGAAAACCACGACGCCACGCTGGCGCAAGTGGCCCTGGCATGGGTCGTGGCGCAGCCCGGCCTTACGGCGGCCTTGGCGGGCGCGCGCAACGAGCGGCAAGTCGAAGAAAACGCGGTCGCGGGCGATATCCAACTGGCGGCGGACGAGATCAAGGCCATCCGCGATTTGGTCGAGGCCCTCGATTTGGGCTGAATGCCGCTCCAATTAAGTAATCATAACGACAGCATCTCCTATTAAAGAAAAAGTAACACTTTAGCCAAATGGTAAAGAATGACCGGCGAGGGCGCCGGTCCCACAATTTGATTACATTACAAGGTGTGGGACCGACGCCCTCGTCGGTCTTCAGATGCAAAATGATGTATCAATACCGGCGCAAGGCAATAAACAAGGCTGTCAAATCTCTGGAATCCTATCTCCGTTTCCGCACGAACAACATACCTCCGCTGAGACATAAGACGCTCGAGATCAGACCCAAACCTACTATCCCTGCTACAGGGACGCCTGGGCCGATAGATGGGGTGGCATATACCTCCAACTCGGCATAGGACGCAGGGCCTGAGTCCGGAAGCAAGAGGCGGATGCCGGTGGCATTGACCGAATCGAATCCGTATACGTGACGCCACTCGGAGCAATATGTTCCACAGTCCTCCGCTGGACACGATATGCCGGCGCGTATGGATTCAGGGCCGCAGATCGTTATCCAATCCCCGTCGGGGGTCGTCTCGTCCGGATTGGGAACGGTCGTGTATTGGGTCGTAAACGGGGGATGTGGCCGGCCAAATTGCGGCTGGCTGTGGATCGCAAGCATGTTGATGTCTGTGGCTGCCGCGAATGTGATGCCGATGAACTCATCGTCGGACCACGTGTCGCCGCCGGTGATGAAGACGTCCCCAAAATCCGTGGGAGTGCCATCGTTCAACGCGTACACCTTGTGGTAATCGTACTCGTGCTCGGAGGAAGCCCACGCCACCCCGCCGCGGCTGGCAAACGCCACATTCTCCAGCCCGGCTGTCACGTCGGACTCGGGAAGACCGCAGCACGTGTACTGGTCGTCGATCGTGCAGTCAGGATCATTAAGCAGCGTCATGCACTCGCCCTCACCTTCACATTCCAGAGGCTCACAATCACCGAATGCTGGAAGACCAAGCGCAGCCAGCATCTGCGCGTCGACATTCTCGTAATTGGGATAGCCGAAGGGCGTTCTTGTCTCGGGGTTCAAGACGGTGAAGGTTTCATTGTACGACCAATAGGTCCACCCTATATTGCTCTCTTCGAAGACTTCCCGGATATCCCGTATATAGGCATAGCGGTCTTCCGCATTGATCCCGCCGCCTTTCGATCCGCCTTGGATAGGATCGAGATTCCCAAATTCCCCACACCACGCCTGGACGCCGTAGGCATTGCACCAGTCCACAACGCTCTGAAATTGCGCTATCTGCGCCTCCTTGGACCAACGCTCATTCCCATAGGCTATCGCTTCGGCTCGAACGGAATCGCGCCACTGGGTTGGCACGCTATCCAAGATGTCATCCATCGCGGCCGCAATGATTTCTGGGCTGGAAGGATAGGGAACATCACCCAGGTACGGCCACCACCCGTCCCCCCAAGCGGCGCCCTGCAAATTGACCAGAAAGGGTTCGTACCTCGAGAATCCGTATACGACATTATCGTCGTCTACGGGTTTGACATTGACCAGGGCGGAGATTTTTCCCACGTCATCCCCGCTCAACACCAACGTATGGTCCGGCATCCCACGGCGGACGGCAGCCCACATCTGAGGCTGCAATTCATTCCAACTGGTGTAGTTCCCGAATGGCTCGGTCATCAATTGGAACGCAAGTTCATCCGCTCCCCATCTCGCAGCCAGGTAGCCTGCAAACGCCTCATAGAACCCGAGCAGACTTTGAAAGTCTGAAGGATTGCCAAGATAGGTATACTTGAAATCAGGCATCGGGTGAATGCACACCACCACCGCCAAACCTTCGTCTACGACCGTATTGACAATCTCGTCGATATACCACATGTTCGAGGAATTCACGCCAGAATCCTCTATGAAAAGAATCGGATTCACAAGCAGTTTCACATAGTCAAATCCCATGCAATGGAGCAATCGGATGTCACAAGCTCTGATCTTCATGATCTCCTCAGGTGGGACGGTATGGAACATTCGATCTAGGGTAATCCCCTTGCGCAGTTTGCCTAATTCCAGGAGACTTTCTGCGGCGGCGGAGCCTTGGCCCGGAACAGCGCCGACGAGAACGCCTGAAGCAACGGCAAATGAAAGTAGAATCTGAATCAGTGTTCTCGAAAGTGAACAAGAGCGTCTCGCTGCCGCCATTACCGGTTGTTGATTCATAGCAAGCCTTTACTCCTTTTCGCTAACCGCGCTTGGCCAGATGCACTTACACCGTCGTATCTTTCATAGCATAGTAGAAACCAACGCCGGCCAATGAATACCCACTTTTCATGTCAGCCCGACAGCGATAGGACGATTGTATATCATCAGCGAAAGTGGGACAAATGGAGGCCGAGATTAAGTCACCGATTTACCTGTGGCGGCATAGTTGCCTCGGTTCCAGATTTCTTGTCTCTTCGTGTGCCTTTTGTGAGGTGAAATCAGTCAAACCGATTTGTGTTTTAGTTGAGCTCCATTAATGCGGTAATTATCCGCCTTTTTTGCAATAAGCATCCATGAGCCATAACTCTGTAACTTCCATTCCGGCAGGCATTGGCGCAAAGCTGCATTAATCGTTATTGTCCGACGCATCTTGTCTTTTACAATAGAAAACCGCAAAAAATATAAGTCTATATGTGTACTTTGGCTGAAAACGAGTTGAAGAGGCCATATTCTAGGGATGGATGTCCCACTCATGAAGCGAGTATCATGGGCCATCGATTCATGGGCGAGACGCCCATACCATGTTCGTCCATCATACTGCACTTGCCTTGCGCACCCCCTTGGCATACAATTGCATCGGGGTGCTTATATCGCGGAACTTACACACACGGGGCGGATGCGCATGGCCGACAGGGAAATAGAAAATCCGGCGCTGGAGTCATTGCTCTCCGTCGGGCTTACCTTTATTGTCGATGCGGAACCTAGCATGGTGAGCAGGCGCCGGTTTTCTTCCATGCTCCGGGGATGGCATACCGGCGAATACCTGTTTATGCAGGCCCCCTCCGAACGGCAGTATGCGTCGGACTTGCAGCAGAACCAGGTATGCGTCGTCCGTTTTATGGCGCATGGCCAGGCATGCGCCTTCACCTCCAGCATCCTCGATATGGGCACGGGCGCTTACTACTCGTTTTTCCGTTTTACCTGGCCAAAGACATTTCAAACCGTGCCCATCCGGCGCAACGAACGTGTCGAATTGCATGCCCCATGCCTGCTCATCAACGAAGGCGGCGGAGCCATATCCGGTGAAACCATCGATATGAGCTTGGGCGGATGTAAAGTACTCGTCCAAGCAGCCGTCGGGAAGGGCCTCTCCTTCAAACTGTGCATCGAACTCCCCGCCGAGAGCACGCTTGAAGAAGCGCCCGTGAAAGTGTGTTCCGTATCTCCGGCCCCAGATGGGCATATCCTGGGCCTGGCATTTGGAGCTCTGACGGAAATCCAGCGTTCCGGAATTGAATTCTTCCTTGGAATCGCCCAGGCAGGCCCTAGCGTGTGCACACACCGCCGGCCATGGGTGCTGATGATCGAGCCCAACCCCGATAGCGTCGCTTCCCTGCGCGAGCTGTTCCGGCAGCATGACATCGACGTGGCCACCACCGACAACCCCGTTTCCGCCATGGCGCGGCTAGGCTATTCCTTGCCAGTAGCGATTCTCATGTCGTATGAATTAGGCGCATGCACCGGCGTGGATGTGTGCCGGATTCTGTCCGCCTCGCCGCGCTTAGCAAAAATGCTCAAATTCGTCTATGGCAAAGATGGCGGGGATGTTCGCGCCATCGCCACCCAAGCCAAACAAGCGGGCGCGACCGCCTATGTGCCCACCATCGAGCGGGCGGAAGGCATCGTCAAAGTCGTTTCCGACGCCATCAGGGCCGGGGCCTGAATACCTAAACCATCGGAGGCCTCCGTGATTCTAAAAGCGTTGCGCATATGCATGCGCGAGGGCCAGACGTATCGGAACGCGCGGCGCATGCGTTCCCAAATGGCCGCATCAAGCATACGTCCAGGAACTATGGCGCTCATCAAGCCGGACCTCATCGGCGATTTCGTCCTCGCTTCCTCTTATCTGCACGATTTCCGGCAATGTTTTCCCCATGCGGAGATTCATCTGATTGGACATCCTTCCTGGGCGGAACTGGCCCAATGGCTGAACGAAAATCCGATTATCGAGGGGAAAGTGGGCCTATTCGACGCCTTCATCCCGCTGGCGCAGGAACAGCTCACGCAATGGCCGGAATTCCAGCATGCGGCGGCGCTCATGGCCCAGTATCAAACCCTGGTGTATTTTAGTTCCTCGCGCACCAGTGCGATGGACCGGCTGCTGGCGCTGGCTCCGGGCTATACTATCGCCTCGGAAGGCGACCACGCGAATCAAACGGCCCGTGCGAATACGCGCCATCAATCGTTCTACAACCAGTTGATTCCCATTTTATTGGATGAACCAGAATACACTCGATATGCGCGCTTAGTGGCTGGGCTTGCACCGGATAAAGAGATTGGCCGCGCACGCACCCCCCAGTGGACGCTGCCGCAAGCATTGGCTGAAGATACGTTCGCATGCGTGATGGCCCGATGCGGAGTCGAGATGAAACAGGACGCCCCGTTCATCGCCGTCTCGCCATTCACCAGCACGGCGCTCAAGAATTGGCCTATTCCCAAATATGCCGGGCTGTTGCACGCCTTTCTCGAAAACCGGCCCAACTGGCGCGTGCTTCTTATGGGAACCGCGCACGAGCGTCCCGCGATGGCTCCCCTCAGCTCTGATCCCCGCATCATCACTTTAGCGGGCCACACCAGCCTGCCAGAAGCCGTTTGCGTGCTGGCGCGGGCGCGGGCTTCCTTGAGCAGCGACACGGCGGCGGCCCATATCGCTTCCGCCGTAGGCCTGCATACGCTCGTGCTCATGGGCGGAGGCCAATACGGGCGCTTCTATCCGTATCCCAACGCGGAAGGCCCCATGCGCAACTGGACACTCACGCATGAAATGCCCTGTTTTCAATGTAACTGGCTCTGCCGCTACCGGCAGTTCAGCCGCAGGCCCGCCCCGTGCGTGGAGCGAATAGCCGTGGAAGACACCCTAGACAAGCTTTTGAAGATCACCTCTTGAACTTATCGCCGCTCGTGGTGTTTGCTCGATAGGTGGAACTGGACGATCAGGCCTAACAGAGAAAAAAGCGCCCATCCCCCCAAGCGAATCCATTCGGCGGGGAAACCCATGCCGCCGATGCTGGCATAGGCCGGATTAGCCTCATGCGTCCAGAGAAATAAACCCGCATGCACGCTTGCCCAAGCGCCAATGACCGCCGTGGCGAAGATGAGAATGGGCCGTTCGAGCAGTAGCGCCACCACGCCGCCCAACACACTCGAACCCAAGATAGCCCAAGGCGTCCATGGCGCGGCCCCGCCCTCTAGAATGGCTCTCGCCAATAAAAACGCCCCGGCGACTCCGATGATGAAAATGCCAAGCCGGTACAGAAAGAATAAGGCGAATGCGCCGCATATTCCCCCTACAAGGGCAGCCCCGCCCACCACCATGGCTTGGCCATCCGAGAAGATGTTGGCGAGCGCGCCCGCCACGGCCCCCGCGGCCACGAAGCCTGTAAGACCAACCATGAGTCTGAGCACGGGATATCCAAACAGGCAATACGCCAATCCAACCGCCAGCGCAATCATGGCGCTGAATTCATTGGCGAACAAGGCCTCGCTTTGTAATGAAACCAGCGGCATGCGAATAAACCTCTCTAGTGCGATTCTTTACGGCGCGAGTCCATGGTATCAGGTGAAACAGATCCACGCAAAACAGGCCGCCCGCTCCCTAATCGCCGGGCAAAGCCCATCTTTTTCTGGCAAACAGGCGCATTGGCTCAAAAGAGCCATCCTCATAATTGTGTAGCATGGAATGCCCAGGCTCACCTTCTTGGTGAAACGGAGTCATTTTTAACGCAGCGCGCGAAGAACGCAAAGCATCGCAGAGAATCCACTCTTCTCTATTCTCGAATGTGCGAATAAATTGTTCGAGAGTCATTTTTTCTACTTTACGGATCTCTACGTTCTCAGCGCCTCTGCGTCGAAAATGACCATCTTGTCCGGCGATTTGAGCCCGGTGCGGCGTTCTATTCCACATGAACCTGCACATCGTCGAAATAGCAAGGCTGCCTGGGCAGATTGCCGTTGCCAATGGAAACGATGAATGAATCATGCACGCTGAATTCGGGCACACGGAACGAAACACGCAGTTCATGCCATAACCCATCGCCAGGATGAGGCTCCGAATACAGGTCTCCCAGATCCTCTTGATGTACGGAAACCGAAGCCGAGTCCTTTTCGAAAGATTGGATGCGCACCGATACGGTAACTTGCTTGCCTGCAAGCGGCCCATATCCATCCAAGGTTTGCGATAGATTCATGAAGTAATACTGGCCATACAACAACAGGCAAGACTCCCCTTCCGGCGCTTGCCCGCGCATGCGGCGCACATATGGCTGGTTTGCCGCCGCTCCATTCCATCCCTTGGGAAGGCCATCCTCCCAAATCTCGAAGCCGCCATTTTGCAGGCAGCCCGGTTTGGCGGATGGCGGTGCGGACGCTTCCGCGTCCACCGGAGCCTGTTTGGCATGTAATTCCAGAATCGTTTCGCCCTCGATACGCACATTCTCGATGCTGAGCGCACCATGTTCCCACGGGGCCACGGTATACACACGCTCTGGCCGGGCCGTGTCGCGGCATTCATATGAAACCGCTCCCGTCATGGGAAACGTAGCCAATCCGCGCAGCGTGACATCTGCGATGGCCTCCTCTTCCGGGGGCGTGCCGAAGACCTGGATGCGGCCCACGCGCAGCGCGCGGTCGCTTGGCGAGTTGAACGAAATGCGGACCCGGGAAGTGACGGCGGGCTTGAGGCGGTAGACGTGGATCCAGCTCCCAGGAAAGGTCGAAACGGCGTCCCGGCGGGACTCCATCAGCATGAGATTCCCCTCCGCGTCAATCGCTTGAAAGGCCGCCCAATCCAGTGGCGGATATCCCGGCGGAGGCGCTAATTCGATCCGGCACACCCGGCGGGGCGCTCCCAGGTCCACTTCCATCCACGCGGGCAGCGGCGCCGACCAATAGGCGGGATACGCTTCGCCATTCGCCAGCACGGGGCGTTCGCTGGCATTCGGAAGGAACGGGATGTCAAACCGCCCATCCGGATCTTGATCCGCCGAGACCTTCACGCGGGTTGCAATGTCCTCGGGCTGAAAAATGGTCATGTCACCGCCCAACGGATAAATCACTACTGTACAGCGTTCTGGCTCATCCGTTAAAACATACCCCTGGTAGCGGGTGCGGAATCCACGGGCCTGGTTCACCTCGATGGGCGTTGAAGACGACACGCCTTCCCATGATTCGATGCGCAAATGGCTCAAGACCACTGTTGGGCGGAACTCACTCGGGAAATAGGGCAGGCGGGGCGCAGTGGCGCTATCGAACACCTCGCCGCACAGTCCCATCACCCCCATGCCCGGCAGCCGGCGCTGGTCCAAAACACCGAGAAAACGCCCAACAACACTTCGGTCCGTGATCGAATCGAACACCCCGAATTGCAGCAACAGCGGTGGCGTATCCGCATTCGGCTGTTGAATGCGCTCCATCAGCGACACATGGCTGTATACATCGGGCAAAGCGGAAGGCGCGCCATACAAGGGGGCAAGTTGCCGGTATACCCAATCGGCGCTCGTGGCGGGATCCAGCACGGGCGTTTGGGCGGCCACATAACGAAAACGGGCGGGAGTATTCATGGCGAAATGAATCGCCCCGGCAGCACCCGCGCCCGCGCCCCATGCCCATGCGGCTTCCGGAACGCCATGAAACCGCTTAGACAACTCTTCATAATAATAGTTTAGCCGTTCTCCATCAAAATCATGCCACGCCAAATCATCCGAATCCGGGTCCGCCAGCGCGGGCACATACCCCCTCCACCACGAGTCGCCGCCGTTCACCTCGCGCAAAAAAGGATAATAGCAAGAAGGGAGCACCACCATCTCATCTTCATTCGGAATCGGATATCCCAAATTCTCATATCCGCCGCCGAAACCATAGAAAGAGAATACGAGCGTATACGCACGCGCGGAATCAAGCGGCTCCTTCGTCAAGACCGCCAAGTGAAACGGCACGCTGGGCCGGTGGCACATCGCGGGCGTGCTCCAATGAACGAATTCGGTGCGGTAGCGCCGGAACGCCGGATCAGGCGCATCCTCGAACCGCGACCCCAACTGAAGCAGGGCGGGCATCCCGGGCGTTTCCGCCACCGGCGCGTCAAGGGCGTCCACTCGGGTAATATCGCCTCCGGAGTTTATATGGGCCACAGCGTAATAGCGTTTTCCTGCTTCTTGTATGGCCGCCACGAATAAGCCTGTTCCCACATCGAGCGGCGCGCCCCCCTCTTCCAGAATCTGCATGGAAGGTTCATACAACCCTGCCGCCGCTGGATCCTGGCGCACCGCCGCAGGCAAATACGGATCACGCCCAGAGCCAGGGGGCAGCTCCGCCAAGAGCAGCGCTTGTTCGATATGCGCACGGGTGATGGCCTTCTCGCTGGCATACACCCGATAGGAAGCCGCTTCCGATTCACGCCACGTGAGGAAGGTCTGCCCTGAACGATGCGCCACATGGAGCCCGCCCGTTTCAGCGGCAATAGACAGCGGCGCGGCGGCGGCCAATATAGCCAGCGCCGCCCAAAGCCAGCGCCCGATTTTGCAACGTGAATACAGATGCGCCTTCCTTCCTGATGGGCGCACGCGCCCCGTGAGTAAAACAAACGAGATGGTTGCAGATGCGAAGCGAAAGAGTCAATGCCGCGAATGGCTTGACGCACAAGAGTATGCTCCCACCGCAGCATGGACGGGACGCCCATGCCGCGAGAGTCAAAACAGGGAGAGAAATCTATTGGCGTTCATTCGTGGTGAAGTAAAAGATATTTGGTTGCGGACGCTGCTCCATGCACCCAATGATTCCTAGCCAGCCGCTTGACTTATTCCGCCTTCCCATGATAACCAAAGGGCCGGGCATGCGGGAATATGAACCGCACCCGCGCATAATGGTATTCTTCCCGGTGATGTACTCAGCCCCGTTTTGATAAGGAGATGATTGGATATGACGCATGTAGTGGCGGAGCCCTGCATCAAGTGCAAGTTCACCGACTGCGTGGCGGTGTGCCCCGTGGATTGTTTCCACGAGGGAGCGAATATGCTGGCGATTGATCCCGATGAATGCATCGACTGCGGCGCATGCATTGATGAATGCCCGGTCAGCGCTATTTATCCCGAAGAAGACTTGCCGGAGAAATGGCTGGAGTTCCTCGAATTGAACGCCCAGCACGCGGCTATGTGGCCGGTCATTACCCAGACACAAGAGCCCATGCCCACTTCCGAGGAATTTAAAGAGGTGGAAAACAAGCGGGCATTTTTAAATCCTGCTCCCGCCGCGCGCGACGAATAGATGGAATTACTCGGGGGCGGCGCAGACAGCCGCCCCCTCCACTTGTCATTTCTCTTTCGCGAAGGGCCACATGGCCACCCCGCCATCCATCACCTTTACGTCGGTGAAGCCTTGTCCGAGCAGGATGCGCGCCGCTTCGTATCCGCGCAGCGAAGCCTTGCAAAAGGCGACGATCTCCTTATCTCTGGGCAGTTCGCCCGAGCGCTCGCGCAATGCGCCAAGGGGGATTAACATCGAGCCGGGCAGGCGCACCTCCTCCCATTCGCCTGGAGAACGGACATCCAAGAACACGAAATCTTCTTTCGCATCGAGCTTGGCGCGTACTTCCATGGGAGTCAGCGACGCCATTTGCCCGTCCAGTTTGTTCCGGGCGATGTCCGCCGCCGTGATGATATTGTCCATGGCCCCCGAGAAGGGCGGGGCATAACACAAATCGGCTTTGGCGAGCTGGTCCACCGTCATGCCCGCCGCCAAGGCCATGGCCGCCACATCCACGCGCTTGTCGCCTGCCCCGGGGCCCACCACCTGAAGCCCGAGAAGCTTGCGTGTGGCGCGGCTGGCGATGAGCTTTATCATCAGCGTCTTCGCCGTGGGCATGTAATGGGCGCGGTCCGCCCCCGGCGAAAGGACTGTGATGGCGTCATACCCATTCGCCCGCGCCGCTTTCTCCGTTAAGCCGGTCCGCCCGACGCAGAAATCGAACACCTTGCATACCGTGCTGCCGAACACGCCAGGGAAGGTGTCGTGCCCGCCACACATATTAATGGCCGCCACGCGGCCCTGCTTGTTCGCCGTCGAGCCTAGGGGGACGAAACACGGCTGCCCGGTGATACGGTCCTTGCACTCGACGCAATCGCCTGCCGCGTAGATATCCGGATCGGAGGTGCGCATGCATTCGTCCACGACAATGGCGTGCGTTTTCTCTCCGATTGCCAAGCCCGCTTTCATGGCCAGCTCGGTGCGGGGGCGGACGCCGACAGCCAGGATGACCGCTTCCGCGGGCAATTGGCCTTTATCCGTTTGCACCGAAGATACGGCATCGCCTTCGCCTACAATTGCAAGGGCTTTCGTGTCCGCCATGATCCGGACGCCTTTGGATTGCATGTGGAGTTCGACCAGGCGCGCCATCTCGAAATCGAGCATCATTGCGAGGATGTGGGGAAGCATCTCGACCAGCGTGACCTGGCAGCCTTTCGCGGCCAGCGCCTCCGCTGTTTCGATGCCGATAAGGCCGCCGCCAATAATGACGGCATTGCGCACGCGGCCTTCCGCCAGCGACGCTTTCACCCGTTCGGCGTCCTCGATGCTATGCAGGGTATAAACACCCTTGCGTTCGACGCCGGGAATCGGCGGAACCACCGGGCCCGCACCCGTGGCGAGCATGAGCTTGTCGTAGGGCAGCCAGGATTCCTCTCCCGATTCGAGCGCGCGGATGCGCACTTGCTTGCCCTCGCGGTCAATCTCGATGGCTTCCGTACGGTTCAACACACGGACGCCTTTCACTTTCTGAAAAAACGCGGTGTCGCGCACCGCGCCCACGGGCGTCGCCATCAGGTCCTTTTGTTCATGCACCACTTCCGATACATAATAGGGAAGGCCGCAGCCTGCAAACGAAAATAACGCGCCTTTCTCGATAAGGATTACTTCCGCGTCCGGCATGAGCCGCTTTACTTTAGAAGCGGCTTTGGGCCCCGCCGCCACACCTCCCACCACCACGATTTTCAATGGATCCGGCATATGCGCACCTCCTCGCGTTGTTCAACACAGCGTATGGATGTATACGAAGCAGGCCATGCCCGCTTTGTCAAGCCTATAGAATTGTATCGAGTATGGATATTTGATCCAACCTGGTCCGTTTAGCAGTATAATTCCACGAAAACAAGCGGCTGGCGGGCCAGCCGCGCCATACAGGAGTAAACCTAATGAAACTGCATATGCTGTCCATTTTCGTCCTTTTCGTGGTTGGCCTATCCGCCCACGCGGTGGTCGCACCTCCCGCTTTCGCTCCGCCGGTTTCGGTCAAGCAAGCGGACCAATCGCTGTTTCCCATGGCGCGCGCGCAAGTCGAAAGCTATTTGGCCCATCTGGCGGAACGCCTTGTTCTTGATGCGTATGCAGGCCAAAACGACGCGCTGCGCGCCTCGGGCAATGAAGCCAAGGGCTTGCCCATGGCGGCAGGCATGCCGTTGGACATTCGCCCGCCTGAGTTATGGTCGAGCGTGTTCCAGGATGGCGGACAGACGGTGTATTTGGCTTCGCTCACTTCCACCGGCGCATTGGCATTGCGGCTGATTGTAGATCTGTCGGGCCTGGAATCTGGAGAGGAAATATGGGCTGTTGATCCCGCCAGCGCACGGGCCTTCGGGCCGTATACGGCGGCGAACGCGGTTTCCGGCGGCGCGTGGCTGCCTACCATCGAAGGCGACACGGCGGTTCTCATGGCCAGAACCTCGTCCTCGCATACGCCGCAAGTGGCGGTATTGGGCCTTTCTCATTTCTACCGCAGCTTCGCGGAAGCCCAAGAAGGCAAACTGCTTTCGTGCAATATCAACATCGCATGCGAGACCGATTCCGTCATTCAATCGGTGTCCACGGGCGTCGGCATCATTGTCATCCCAAGCGCCGATTATGACAGCGCGATGTGCACCGGCACGCTGATCAACAATCCCGACACCACCACCCTCGAACCTTATTTTATAACGGCCAATCACTGTATCACCTCGCAGTGGGAAGCCACGCAAATCGATGTGGTGTGGGATTACCGGGCCACGGCTTGCGGCTCGTCATCGGCCCCGGCTCTTTCCTCACTGCCCCGCAGCACCGGAGAATCCCTTCTGGCCACCAGCGCTACTCTAGACATAAGCCTGCTCGAACTGGACTCCGTGGCATCGGGCACGCTGGGGCGCACATACGCCGGATATTCGACGGAAGCTCTGCAAGCGGGCGATGCGGTGATCACCATGGGACACGCCGACGGCTCCCACATGCGGATCGCATATGGGGAAATCGTCGATACGGATCTGGCGCGCTATGACTGGCTGCATCAAAATAAAGTCCATTGGGATGATGGCGTCACCGAGGATGGCTCCTCGGGTTCCGGGTTGTTTTTGGCCAGCGCCGGTTATGTCTTGGTGGGATGCCTAAGCAACGGCCCTACCCATTCCTGCTCCGACAATACCGGGAATATGGACTACTTTTCCTCTTTCGCGTCGTTCTATTCATCCGTATCCCAATGGCTTAGCGGAACCTCGACTCCAGGAGACTGCCCAGCGTCCAAGGCGCTCAAGAACAGCCCCTATGCATTAGCCGGTCTACGCGCATTCCGTGATAACGGCTTGCTGCGCGTTCCCGGCGGCGGCGCGCTTGTCGCGGGATATTATGCGGCTGCACCCATGCTCAATACGTTCATCCAGCAATATGGCTCCGCTCACTCGGCCTTTACGGCGGCCTGCATGCCCTTTGCATGGATGGGGCATCATCTGGACCATTAGTACCTTAAAACCTCGAAGCTGCAAAGAACATGAAGAACTTGCGGCGCCAATAGTGCCTGCAGAATGTGATTTTCCTAAAATCAATAACTTAGCCTTGTTGACGGAACTGATAAAACCGCGGCAAATATTAAGTTGTGGGCAAAGCCCACGTCAGAGGATATATTAGGTTCATTCGCGGTAAAAAAACGAAGCGCTTTGGTTGCGGCTCTGCTGCGCTGTGTATATATGTGGTCTGAATTTCCGGATAACTTCACCACGAAGAGCACGAAGAGCACGAAGCAGAAAACGGTATGATCATAACCAATGGCTGCCTCTCGAAACGGTATTCAGCCCATGGTATTGTGAACAGCATTTAAAGAAAAACTTCGTGTCCTTCGTATCTTCGTGGTGAAAAATCCGGACCTCTTATCCGGCGATTCGGGATCCATTATGGCGCACGCCGGTTGCGCCGGAGCCGGGGCGCATCTCCTTCTTGGAGGGCGGCGCGCAGTTTGCGCAGGGAGCGCTGGACCGCCCGGTATGCGGAAGTCACATTCCGGTTCGACTGCGCCGCCACTTCCCGATAGGTCATGTTTTCAAAGAAATAGAGTTCCATGCAGCGCTGTTCACACGCCGTCAGCCGCCGTTTGATTTGGCGGCGCACCCAGCGCAGCAAGATGGCCTTTTCCCGCCCCCATGCCAAACCCGCCTCGATTTCCTCGGGCGTCTCGTGCCATGCGGACGCAGTAATATCAAAGTGCTTGAGCGCCTCTGGACTCAATATCACTTCATGCCGGTTCACTTTATCCCACTCTTCCATGATTCGCCTCCTATATATGCGTTTTGCGTCCCTGCATCGGGCCGCACGCACGGGATGGTAGGCGAATCTAGGCGGAGCTGCTCTGTCCTGGCGCTTTCATTACGTTATCTTGTTTCGTATTCGCCCGATGGCCTTGGGGAAAGGCGGGGGAAAGAAATGGGCAAGAAAAAAACCAGGGCTTCGTTTATCCCTGTAGGAATTTAACCTGGCCGCCGGACACCCAGAGGGTGTGCGCCATAAAAGAAGGAGCGCTTTGAAATAGGGTGAGGTTTTCGTTGTGAGCGGCTCCAATCCAAATGTGCGCCATCCCGGTTTCGGTGTGCTTGGAATGTCTTGCGTTTTCCGATCAGCCTGCTTTGAGCAGGCTCCCCCTTAGCACCTGGCTTCAGCCAGGGTGGAGAGTTCGGACCAACAATCAAGAGCGCGCTTCAGCGCGGCTTCACGGGGAGCTTAAGCGAAAAGAGGCCTGCTGAAGCGGGTCGAGAAGCCACGCTAAAGCGTGCTTCTTCAGGCGCTTCACGACGATCCACCCTGGCTGAAGCCAGGTGCTAAGGAGAGCCCGCTCAAGCGGGCTAAGGGGACGTGCGGATAATGAAAGAAACAGCAGGCAATCTTGAAGCGTTCAACAGGCGATACGAACCTTTTTATCGGGGAAGGCGCACGGTGTATATGTTCATATACAAAAGAAAGGCGGTTTTCCCTGCAAAACACATCAATACTCTTATGGTGGGCACACCCATACCCAGAAATCGGGGAGAATCGCGCAGGCCATTTAAGCTATACTTCCGGCTGGTGGCCGTCCGAGTTCTGCTGGCCTATTATAAAGGAGTAGCGTGATATGGATTTTTTGTTTGTGTTTAGTTTGCTGCTGGCTCTCCCTCTTTCCTTATTGAGCGCCGGAATGGTCGTGTATAGTTCGGTGGTGAAGCCGATCACATCGCTCATCGATCTCATATCGACTATTTTCGGCGGAGGCGAGGAATAGAGCGCCGTCACGCGGGCTCGGAATCCTGGGGCGCTTTATGGGCGGAGCGGCGGGAGCGGCGTGCTTTTTGTTTGCGGAGTTTATCACGGCGCACGGCCTCCGGGCTGGCATGGCCCAGCAGGCGCTCCTCCAGGAGTTCGCATAAGCGCCTGCGCGCGTAAAACCGGTTCAAGGCTTGCGAGCGGGCTTCCTGCATTTTTACGTCCAATCCCGTGGGGATATGGCGCAAATGGACGCAGGTGGCGGAACGGTTGACCTTTTGGCCACCAGGCCCGCCCGAACGGACAAAGGATTCTTCGAGTTCAGCCTCGATAAGCCCGCAAGCCGCCATGCGCTGGGCCAGCTCCTCTTCTTTTGCCGCGCTGACCCCAAAGCGGTTCATGGCGGTATCCCCTCCTATGAAGCCCAATGCGGCGGCAAGCCGCTTTGCGCGGTGGAGCTACCGTGTTACACGAGATTCGCCTATCCCGGGCGTCACTTGCCGTGGCGGTAACAACGTCCTGCCCGCCGCATGCGCCCGAGATAACACATGCCTGCCGCCATGGCCAGCAACACAAGGAATTCCGTGGCCCATGTCATCGGCAGGGAGGCATCCAGATTCTCGAGCGTGGACGTGTTGCTTTCGCCCACGGAATTGCCCGCCGCATCTTCCGCCCCATTGACCGTAACGGTGATATCGCCGCCAGAAACCATCCCGCCTTGCGTCCAGAGGAGCATATAGATGTTGCCTTCCACCCAAACCACCTCATCAGGCGTTTCCGCGAGAGTGCCTTGGCCCGTGCCGGAAATAGAGTAACAGGCCGGATCAAGCGCGCTGGCGGCATCCATGGCCTCGGAGAACTCCACATAGAGGGCGTTAGGAGCGGCGACGCGGGCCGATACTACGCTTGGCCCGACGTTATCCAGCGTATACACATCGCCATCCGTAAAATCTCCATTGCCTTTGCCGCCGCCGCCCAATGGCACATCCAGCGTATCGGTAATGGTGTCATCATCAACCACATCCAAGCGGATGGTGCCCTCGCCCACGCCTGTGGCCGTTTCGACAAGGTAAATGGAATCACTCAACGGCGTTACATTCTCCACCCCGGCGCCATCCACCCCGGTGGTAGTCACACGGAAATCAGGGATATCCACGCCCAGCACGGGCTTGCTGAACGTGACTAAAAACTCGATGCTCGCGGCTTTACCGGATGGCGGCCCCATGCAGCGGCTCGATGTTACCGACGGAATGATGTCCGATAACGCAGTCAGATCCGTTTCGGTGAAATCCGCAGGCATGCCGAGGCCATCAGAAAGCCCGGCCAAGCCATCCGAAGATTCTACATTGAGCCACGTGATGCGAATCACGCCCGTAAAGAACATCTCGATTTGGAAGCTATTCGTTGCGTTTGAGCCGTATTTAAGTATGTTTAAAAATGTGACGACCGCCCTATCTGTGTATTGCATCCAGGCGATGGCGCCGCCGCTTTCCGGATCAAGGTCATTGAACATCGCCGAAATCCGGGGCAAGGCGAAATGGGTATCGATATCCTCGAGCATGGTCACATCGCTTTTGCCAAAGGTGATGTAGCCGTTGCTTCCGACGTAATACCCACTGTAATTGACCCCATAAAACGGGAACTGGCTGCCCGATAGGGCAATGTAATAGGAACTGTCATCCTTCAGGCTTAATGGATTGCTGCCGTTGATCGGGGTGGGAAACACCGAAGCGGCGGTAATGGACGCCGCATAGTAATTATCCGACCCGTCAGGCACGAAAGTGATGGTATGGTTGGTCAAATCATTGAGTTCCGTATCAAAACATTGGGTGAAATGCTCCATGCGCGCCAGGGTGTTAAAATGCAGCACTTCTTCACTCACGGCTTTGTTGCCGCATCCATCCACCGCCGAGACCTGGAAAAAGTAAAGGCTGCTAGGCTCTAAATCCGATAAATAGAGCGTATGCTGGACGCCTTTCACCGCGGATGATTGGGAAGACGGATACGGCTCTCCATAGGAAGGCCCATACATCGCGGAGGGCTGGGCGGACTCGTTTGTTTCAAACGTGATCACGGCCGTAGTGGAGGTGCCCTCCACAAACGCCACATTGGAGATGACGGGGCTTTGGGTGTCTACTAGTGCGGAAGCAGTCCTGGCCTCCAGCACGCCAGTGCTCGTGTTCAAGTCTTCATACTGCGCGGTGATCGTTTCGTCGTGGGCAACCTGCAATACGTGGTCCCCCGCCGCAGCCTCGCTGCATGCGAGCTCAATCGAGCCCCGCAGTATTCCCTGGCGATCTCCCTCCTCCAGCACAACGGTCTCCGTATCGGCGCCGCAAGATACGGTGATCTCGTTGCTTTGAGCGCCCGCGAGATCCGCGTCGATCAAGGTGAACTGGATGGTGTCCGTACACGTATATGCCGTTTCATCGAGGGATAACACGCCATCGATCTCAGGAGCCACAATAATGGAAGCGATATAGGGGCGGTGATTTTGGGCCGTGACAACGAGTTGAAGCTCCGTGGCGGAAATGGGTTCCGCAATGGGTATTTGGGCAACGCCGCTTGCGCTGATCCCCACGCCAATCACGCCGTCTTCGCTGGATAGCGCCGCTCGAGCGCCATCTTGGGCAATATTTACATTCAAATATGCCGCCACTGGCGATAACGAGGCCTGATGGGAAACATCGAGCTCTTCCACCGCACTGGTGAAGAGTGCCATCGAAGGATCGCCAAAGGTGTTGTACATGTCAAAATACCGGTGCATCATAGCTGTAGAAGAGGAATAATGCTGGTACAGCTTTGTTTTGCCGTACGCGATCATAGCGCCTACCGTGGCGCTATTTTCCGCGAAAAGCCCTTCGAACATTACTCGCTCGAGGATATCATCCTCACCCCAGTACGAGGTTGTCGACGAGCCGAAGAACGCGGCGGCGCCATGCTCCGCGCGCAGCCACGTTTCGGCAAAACACTCGCTCGATGTATACTCGGCCGTATCGCAAGCGAAACTGAGCACCACGGGGGGCGCTTCAGTGGTGAGGGAACGCACGTTGGCTTGAGTATATGCCGGCCCGTCCGCCCACAGCGCCGAACCGCCGTGGCCTGAATACGCCACTATGGAACGCCCCGCGTTAATGGCGTCCGTGACGCTGGCCGCCGTAGCGCCGTAGGCGACGCTATACAGCATGTCACTCGTGAATGCCGCAGGGGTCAAATAGGTTTTGATGACATAATTATGGGTGCCTTCCGTAACGGACCGGTTATCGCTTCCCGCGAGAAAAGCCGCCCGCTGTTCCCATCCATCATAAGACGCCGGCCACGACATCTGCTCGAAAGTGAGGATTTTTTTCAATGCCGCATCGAGCTGTTCTTCCGTGGCCACGGGCAAGCGGCCCAGCATGACATCGGGCGTGTACCATTCCGTCCCATCCAATATCGTGTAATACAGATCCGTCGCCGGATTGTCCATTTGCGTGCTAACCCAATGGGGTATCGTGTCTGTATCGCCCACTAAAAGCACGTAGGTGGGCGGCAGCGCCCATGTCGTGTACGCGGTGCGGATATAGGCGAGGATGCCTTCATTGGTTGTTCCCGCTTCAGTTGCCGTTGCAATCGAGACTTTATATCCCTGCGCCTGCTTCCAATCCACGAATGTCTGTAGCTGGGCATTTTCCGCCAGCGCATCCGCGACAATGATCAAATAGCCTTCCACGCCGCTGGATGCCTCTGATTTCGCGCCAGAAGAATTCAATACGCTATCGTGAAGCATTGCTGCATAGGCTGGCGAATCGAGGCGGTCATCCGTTCCCGTCGCGGCGCTCTTGGATTGCTCCCACCGTATTTGAAAATCCAGCGTCTTTCGTGGAGTTAATGCGCCAGATGCCGGGTTATAGTCAAAAGGATAGACTGTCACCATCACATAACGGTGTCCGCGAATCACGCCGTATTCCTCGACAACCGCCGCTTCCGGCAGCATCGAGCCTGATTCCTGGTACAAACTTTTATTCCATACCAACGGTTTTACATCAACTGAATTGGCGGTCTTCGGCTGAGGCGGCTGCACCGGGCAAATGGGATGATTGGCCGATAGCGGCGCTGCGGACGCTTTCGCCAGCGCGCTATCCATCTCGATGCGCACATTCGTGGCATCGAGCGGCACTTCGATGAGGCGACGCCATGCTGGCAGCTCTGGTGCGCCATCCAAGCCCGTTACCCCTGCCCCAGGCACTTCCAGCTTCGTGAACGCCACGCTATCCAGTTCCACATCCCGCATCCACACGCCACCCAACGTACAGGACACATGAAGTCCGCTTGCCTGGGATTCCACCTCGACAGAAATGCCCGAACCGGCGGATGCGCTGGTGGAAAGCGCTGTCCAGCGCTGCTCTGTAAGCGGCGCTGCTTGCGCCGATGGGAAGAAACCTATCCCCACGAAAACGGCGGAGAAAAAGAATAGAAACATTCGGAAATAATGGAGTTTAAACAAACCAATGGCCTCCTAGCGGGCGTTCGAAAAACACCAAGTCATTGAAGAACTGTACCCTATTTTTCATGAATTTGGCAACAATCGGCCATCTCAGGTAGGCGGATGTGTTCCAAAATAGAACATACCCGGTACTTCATTGCGGGCTTTGGCGTCTGAACCCAACCACCTCGGCGGAACGGCCTATGCGTACTCAGTGCCATTATGCCGGGCCAGCGTTACACACGAGAATAACCCCAGATTTGGCCTGTTGATTCCATACGACTATCTGTCAAATGTTGTTTTTTACGAACATTTTGCATTGAACTCAAATCATATCAAATAGATACGGGATGTGCTTTTTTTATGTGCCGTCGTAGGGACGTGTTGTACGCGCCCTCTCTTTTATCGCATGGGCGAGACGCCCATGCCACGGGAGCTGCAAAAACATGCTAAAGGATATATTCGCGTCCATTCGCGTCCATTCGCGGTAAAAAAACGAAGCGCTTTGGTTGCGGCAATGATTATAGTCCGCGAAGACGCGCCTCGCACAAAACATATTCATGATGGGCGGAAAACCGTTCCGCATAGACAATCTCAAAAGCAGCCCCAACCAGCTCGAGGTTCTCTTGCATGGTCCGGGGGTGGGAGCCTCGGTCCAGCCGCCAGAGCATCCGTCCGCGCAGCCGGGATGGATTCCAGAGCGGCTCCACCATGAGCAAGCGCCCGCTTTGCCTCAACACCCGCGCGCTTTGGGCCAAGCATTCCCGGGCGGCGGAGTCATCCAGGTGGTGGAGCATCATCACGCACAACACGGTATCGAAGGATTCATCGGCGAATGGCAGCCGCGCCGCATCGCCCAGCACCGCGCCGTCCGCCGGATATGAACGATGAAAGGAGGCGAGAATACGCGGCGCATATTCCAAGCACACATAGGCGCGTGTTTCCCTGCATAAAGGCCGCACCAGGCCTACGCCGCCGCCCACATCCAGCACCGTTCCCAACTTCCGCCGGGACAGCCGGACGGATAAGCGCGCATGCACCATCCGGACACCCGCAAAATACTGCGAGGCGGCATAAACGGACGGAATGCGCGTAAGGCCTTGCAACATGGCCCGAAGCATCAGGTTTCATCCTTTCCGCCGCATGCTTCCCGCACGGCATACGGAGGCTTATCCATGCTTCGGAAATGGATGCGCGCAAGATATTCGCCGATCACGCCTAACGCGAAAAGCTGTGCCCCGGAAAAAATCGCCACGATGCTCGCCAAAAATACAAAGCCAGGGACGACCTGGCCCGCTATCATGAAGCGCCCCAGTACAAAAAACAGCACCGCCATCCCAAACAACGTAAACACAAATCCCACTAAGCTGGCGGCCTGCAAAGGCAGCACGCTGAATCCCGTCAGCATATTCATGGCGTGGGTCAGCAGTTTGCGGAAAGTGTAATTCGATGCGCCGATCGTGCGGGGGGCATGTTCGACTTGCACGGCGGCAAACCGCCTCGCCGCCCAGGTCAGCAATACGTCTATGCAGACATATGCGCCATGGTAATTGGCGAACGCTTCCCGCACATCGGTTCGGAAAACCCGGTAAGCGCTCACACTCCGGGCGGCCTCGACGCCCATGGCGGCCTGGAGGGCGATTTTCGTCACTTTCGACGCAATGTCCCGCCACAAGCCATGCTGCTCTTGCGCGGGCGCGCCATATACGACATCCCATCCATCCGCCAATTTGGACAATAGCTTGGGCAATTCTTCGGGGGGATTCTGCAGATCATCATCCATCGTGGCGGTAATCGGGTGCCGCGCCAGGCGGATCCCGCATAGGAGGGCGTTATGCTGCCCATAATTGCGCATCAAATTGACGCCGCGCACCCACGCATAGCGCCGCGCCAATTGCTGGATGGCTTGCCAGCTCGCATCCGCGCTGCCGTCGTTCACCAGGATCAGCTCGTACGGCCCGCCGAGGGATTCCAGCACCGGTTCGAGCCGTTCGGCCAGCGGTCCAAGCGAGCCTTCACTATTATACACCGGAATCACCACCGAGACGCCCATCATCGATTCGCTCCTCCGGCTGAATTATAACTCGAGCACAGCCGCACCCGATTCTCGGGCGAGCCTCGCCATGTTTTCATGGCAGGTAAACAACAGGATCTGTCCGTCCCTCGCGATACGGATAAGGACGCGCAGCGCGTTCGCCAGGCGCCCTCCATCGTAATTCACGAAGGGATCATCCATGATCATCGGCAGCCGTTCGCCGGTGCGGCTCATGCCCTCGACCAGCGCCAGCCGCAAGGCCAAGTAGATTTGGTCCACCGTGCCCTTGCTCAAGCGCATCTCTGGATATTCTTTTAATTCCTTGGTCTGCGGCACGCGCACGCTCACGCGCAGATCACGCCCAATGAGCAGCTCGTCATATATGTCACCCGTGATTTCCGCGAGATAGGCGCTGGCGGACGCCGCAAGGCGGGGGGCGATGCGGGCATGGCGGTCATTGGCCACTTCCTCGATGATGGCGGCGGCATACGCGGCGGCCTGAAGCTCTTCCGCGAGGATTTCCGCCCGCGCCGCCACGTTGGCGCGCTCTTCCTCAATGTCGTTCAGTGGGCGCACCCCTGCGGCGCGTTGGGCGATGCGCAGGTGCAAGGCATGATCTTCTTTCGCCAAGGCGTCCAATTCCGCCGCCGTATGCTGGAAGGCGGCGTCTAGTTCTTCAGGGCTGCGCCCGGACAGTACTACATTTTCATGCGGCCCGCCGCCATCCAGAGAAACGCGCAAACCTTCCAGGGTTTCGCCGCGCAACAGAGCCTCGAGTTTATCGCGCAGGTTGGTCCGGCGTTCTCGGGCTTCGCGATATTCACGCGCTTGGGACGCCAATTCGCGCCAATGCTCCGGCGATTCCGCTCCTACGCTGCGTAAGAAGCGCTCGAGCGCCGCTTGCTGCTGCTCCATGTCGCGCCGTTCGTTTTCGAGCTGCCGCTTGTAGGCCGCTAAATTTTCTTCAAGCACATGCATGCGGCCCTGTTTCTCGCGCACCTGATGGCATCGCGTCCGATAAGCGCGCACGGCGCGCAGCGCGCTGGTATGCCGGGCCTCGTCACGGAAACCTTGGGACCGCATGATCTCGCGCACCTCGAGGGCGCGCTCGCGTTCTTCCGCTTTCGCCGCATCGAGTTCCGTCCGCGCTTGCGCCGACTGTGATTGAAGCAGGGCGGGCGTATCTTTGTTTTCTTGCACGCGCCGCAGGGCGTCACGGTATTCCTGGTAGCGGGCAATGCCCGCATTCACGGCTTCCTGCACGCCCCCGGCGTCTTCTAAATGCACGCCAATACCCGCGAACGCCTCGCACAAATTCGAGAAATGCTGGGCCAGGGAAGCCTCTTCTTCCCGCACGCGCGCTTCTTGTGTTTCAAGCTCCGCCCGATACGAGGCCAGCGCCTCCTGGCCGCTCGAAAAGCGCTCATGAAGGGCTTCGAGTTCCCGCAACGCGCCCAGGCCCGAAACCTGGAGGGCGTGCTCGATGCGTTCCCGTTTCTGGGCGGTCTCTTTTTCCAACAAGGCGCGCTGGGTTTCCGCGTTGAGCAGCCGTGCGCGGCCCTGCCGCGCGCCTTGCAGCGCCAGGGCCAGCCGGACCACAAAACAGCCCGCCACCAATCCCAGAAACGCTACGGAGATAAAAACGCTTGGCTCTTCAAAATAATAGGCAGCCCCGGCCAGCAGCCCCGCGCCTGCCGCGCTTACAATAGCCCACCTGCGGGCCAAAGGCGCGGCGGCGTCCCGTTCGATGATCTGAGCTTGGGCTTTTTCGGTCTCCGTTTCGAGTTCTTTTGTTTTCTCTTCGTAGAGGCGCACCGCCAGTTTGTATTCATCCGCCTCGGCATTAAAATCTTCAAATACGGCGAATATGGCGTCAAGGCCTTCCTGCCGCTGTTCAAGGCGCGCGATGGCGGCGGTAAGCTGCTCCCATTTCTCCTGTTCATGCTCAGACGCCTGGCGGCGCTGTTGAAATTCGGCGGCGAGGCGGCCGAGCCACTCGACGGGATCAGGCGCTAATTGCGCGAAATCCGGCAGGCGGGCCAGTTCCGCATGGGCGGCCTCGAGGCGGCCTTCCGCTGCGGCGCGTTCCGCATCATATTGTTCGAGGCGCTCCGTCAGGCGGGTGATGGCCGTCTCGAGATCGGCCAAACGCTGCTCGCATTCGTCCGAAACATCCACGACGCGCTGGTCCGCCAGTTCGCCCAAGCGATGGCGCTCGTCGCTAAGCTGCTCCTCGACATCCTTCCTGGCCATCTCCGTGCGGCGAAGCTGCGTACGCGCTGTATTGAGGACATTCAGCGCGCGCTGAAGCTCCGGCTCCCGCTCGATGGGAAAATCACGCACGTTGCTCAGCGAGAAGCACCGGTGTGTGATCAGGTCGATCTCTTCTTGCAGCCGTTCGGCGCTGGCGAGAAGCTGCTCGCGTTGTGAGCGTTCGATGGCGGCGCGCTCGGCCTCGATGGCGGCATGTTGTTGTTGCTGCCTGGCCATGGCGGCGCGGATATCTTGCCGCCGCCGTTCCAAGTCTTCGAGTTCTTGCCGCACCCCGGTGGCCAGGGCATGCTCGGTGTCGAGTTCCGCCAGGCGGGCGCGTGCCGCGGGCAAAGGCCGCGTGCGGGCCTGCTGGTTGCCGATAGCTTTAATGCGCGCGTCGATATAACTGATGGCTGATTCCGAGCTATGTGATTCCTCGGCCGTATCGGCGAGGGAGAGGAGTTTTTCACGGAGCTGCGTCATGGCCTCATCGTTGCCCAATTGTTCGAGCGTCACATGGGTGATGGTGACCGTGTTCAAGAAAACGGCCTTGGTGACACCGAGCTGTTCATCCGCGAAGCCGGGTTCGCGATTGCGCTGCCGGGCGTAATCGCCCGTTACATCCCGGCCCAGCGAGCGATTGAATACCTGCACGGACTCGTTGTTCCGGTCGAATATCCGCTGTATGTCATACTCGTGGCCATTGTCGAGCACATATCGCATCCGCCCGCCATACGATTCCGGATTCATCCAGGGACGCCGCAATTCATGATGATCATCATAGAGCCGCTGGTTGGTGCTGCGCTTTTGCCCGAACAGCATATCGCCAACGAAACTGCGCACCGTGCTTTTGCCTTGCTCGTTGGGGCCATAAATGACTTGAAGGCCATCCTCGAGCGGCAGTTCGCGGCCCAGGAAACAGCCATAAGCATCGAGCCAGAGGGTGCGGATGCGCATGGTTATTCCCCTCCCGCGCCGCGAATCGGCAGCGGCCGATCCCGGAAGGCCGCCACGCCCACCTCGAGGGCGCGCGCCAGCATGCGCCGCTTGGCGGGCTCCGCCACCATGTCCGATTCCTTAAGCATGCGCCGCACGAAGACGCCCAGGCTGGTTTCATCCCGCGCCAGCATTTCAAAATCCTCGGCGGGCTCGAGTTCATCCACCAAATCAAGATACTCGAACAATGGCGCGACACTGTCCCGGATCACCAGCGCTTCGCCACGCCACGCATCCGCGCAGGAACCCGTGAGCCAAATGCGGGCGATGCGGCTCCGGCCATCTTGCGGCGCTAGGGCGCGAATGGCGTCAATGGCTTGCTGTTTCGACACAAAGGCCGAGCAATCCACGGTATAGACCTCATATAGAGACTGGCAGGAAGGCACGGGATTCACCTGCACGCGCCCCGCATCGAGCTCCACTTCCAGGAAATAATGGAGGCCGCATTCGTTGAAACCATGCCCTTCGGGCGCTCCCGAATAATACATCACGGTGCCGAACGGTGCCTCGATGGCCTTCATGCCATGGAAATGGCCCAAGGCCAGATACGCCAAGCGGTGATCCGCGGCGAGCGCGGGCGAGAACGGCGCATACGCGCCCATTTCAGAAGGCGCGCTTCCCATGGCGGTGCCGTGGCCCACCGCGACATGGACGCGGTCATCGCGCGGTATTTGCAAATTCCCGAATGGATTCACCGAAATATCCGGGCCGTCAAAACCGAAGCCATGTACTGTAAGCGGAATCGCCGCCAGCGCATGCGCCGTCCATTCAGACCGGTGGAAAATCGTTACATTCGAAGGCCATTCTTCGGTGGCATAGGGTGAAATCACCGTATAAGGATCATGGTTGCCTGGCGCTAAAAAGACCGGGATAGGCGCAAGGCGTTTGAATTCTTCTTGCAAAAACACCACGGTATCCCGGCTGGCGCGCTCATAATCCAGCAAATCGCCCGCAATGAGCACGGCGTCGGCAGGCCATTCCTTCGCCCGCTGTAAAATGCGCAGGAACACATCACGCACCGCTTGGCGGCGCCGGTTGCCAAATCCCGCTGGCGCGCCAGGCATGGCGAAGCTCGCATCTAAATGTATGTCTGATGTGTGAATAAGCCGCATTAATAGAATTCACGCGCCTGGTTAGTACCCCATGGATTTTCAGTATCGTTATCATACCTATTTTCAGGCTTGTTTTACACCGAAATCACCGGGCATACGGAAGGGCATGCTGGTGAAAATTCCTTGGCCGAATCCACAACACCCCAAAAAACAAAGGACGCCCGCCGCCAATTACCTAAAAACATGAGCCGCTATATGCGTCATTATGCCGTACAGTTAAAACGAACCGAGATGGTGGAAACTGGGCTGTCTCCGTTTTTGTTTCATTTTGACCCTGGCCACTTCTAGGGCCATGCCTGCATAAGCGCCATCTCCAGGCCGCGCAATGAATCTCCAGGGGAACTATCGGCCACTATTGAGGATCAGAAAATGGGATTCCAAAGGAGGATTGAGCCAAATGAACAGGTATGCCCCTAGAATCATGAGTGTCTTGTTTTTTCAAATGGCGGTTTGGGCCAGCCAAGCATGGGCGCTTGAAGCAAGCGATCCTCTAGCGGGCGAGCCGCCTTACCGCAGGCTTTTCCTGGACGCCATGGTGCTCGAGGAGTCCGATGGCCTTGCGCGAGTGTTTCATGGCGCGGAGAAATATGCGGAGAATCCTATCATCCGCAAAGAACATCCCTGGGAGGGGTGGGGGCCATATGTCTACGGCACCGTTCTTTGGGACGATGGAAAGCTGCGAATGTGGTATCAGGGGATTGGAAACGACTACGCGGATGTATCGTATGCGGAATCCCAGGACGGCATTCATTGGACAAAGCCCAAACTCGGCATAGTGGATTGCCAAGGCTCCACGGACAACAACATCGTGGCTCCGGGCGGCAGTTGCCACATACCCAGCGTGATCCGCGTGCCCGCTCCGCCTGCGCCTAACAAGCAGTGGGCCATGTATGGCTATGCGGGTGAAGCAGGCGCGTCGGTTGCCTATTCGGAAGATGGCTTGCACTGGGACTGGAATCGCCCGCCCGAGCAACAACATCTGTTCGGCACGTCCGATGTGACTAATTTTTTCTATGATCCCTATCAGCGCCGGTATACGGCCACGTACAAGACAGCGAATCGCCGACACCGGGCCGTTGGCGTCGCCGTGTCGGAAGATGGCCTCAAGTGGCATAAGCCGGTCGAGGGCGCGGTCTTCGGCGCGGATGACCTTGATCCAGACGCCACGCAAATCTACGGCATGCCGGTTTTCCCGTATCAGGGATTGTATATCGGCCTGCCTTGGGTCTATCACGCCCGGTGGATCAAGTATGGCCAATACACCGACCCCGACGTCATGTACGAAGCCCAGGAAGGAAGCCCGCTTACCGTCGATGTGCAATTCGCGTGGAGCTGGAATCTGCTCCAATGGACGCGCCCGCCCGAGCGCAAGCCGTTCATCGGCCTTGGTTCCCCCGATGCGTTCGACTCGCAGATGGCGTTCACCGCCCGCGCACCTATTCTTATGGGAGACCAATTGTTTTTTTACTATTCCGGGTTCGACCAAAAACATGACGGCCCCAGGGCCAATGGCGCTATCGGCCTAGCTACGCTTCGCCTGGATGGCTTTTGTTCGATGCATGCCGGTGGACAAGAAGGCTGGCTGATCAGCCGCCGGGAGGTTTTCAACACGCCGCAAGTCTTGATCAATGCCAAGTGCTGCGGCCCGGACGGCTACGTAGCGGCGGAATTGTTGGACCGGAAAAACAAAGTGATTCCCGGCTTCTCGCGCCAGGAATGTATCTCCTTCACCGGGGACTCCGTGCGGCACACGCTCACCTGGAAGACCACTAAGTTCCCCGAAGAGCTGGCGGACAAAGACAAAAAGGTCCGGTTCTTTCTCAAGAATGCCGATTTGTATTCCTATTTGCCTCTCGATATCAATCAGCAGATCGATGACGGCTCGCTGGAGGTAAAATAACTGGGGATATATAAAGATTGATGCGGCAGGTGGGTTTGGCCTGCCGCATCAAGGGAGATGGCTTTATAGCGCTGTTCCGTAAGAAGCGATTTTTTCTTGCATGTCGAGGGTTAATTGCTTGACCAACTCGGCATTGTACGCATGCGATGACGTGTCGTCGAGGGCGGTTTTGCCGAATGTCCGCGATGCGCCGACCGCATAGTCGCGTGACTTCGCGGCAGGGCTTCCTTCTTCAACAATGGGGTCCACGTTGGTCACTAGGATGGAAATGGTGTTGTCTTTGTTGCGGCGGATATCGAATGTACGGAATTGCTGGGGGAAGTCTCGCAACGAGGAATTTTCCACCTCCCAAAAACCATTTTCTGGATGAGCGGGGTCTGGAGATGGCTGCGGAGTCACGGTGTTCAGGTGGCGATGGCCCGCAATCAACATGATGAGATTCGGGTAGTTGTTGAGCGTGGCGATTAATTCTTCGTCGGTTTGATAGGATTCTGGATAGAATTGAGCTTCCCGGTCCGTCTTGTAGAGATCCTCTTGCGGATTGACGGGGATATGGGTCGCGATGATCATGAGCTTCTCTTCGTCCTGGCCTTTCTGTAGTTCGTTGGTGAGCCAGGCGTAGCGCTCCTCATCGAGCCAGCCTGAACCATAATAGGACGGCCCGCCGTCAGGGCTTATCGTTTTGCAGGTGTCATCCAGCACGATGACTTTGAGCGGCAAATCCGTCTTTGGCTCGAAGGTGTAGGAGGCAAAATCGGCGTCTAGATTGGCCTGGCTGAACCCATGCCCCACGGGAGACGATGTAGTGTCGAAGAAGGTTTCCATGAATTCCGCCGTGGAAGAGTCCGCCGTCGTAAGGGAATGGCGGCTCTCGTCGGCAACAACGGTCGGGGCTGATGCAAAATCACCTGTTAGTCCAGCCTTGATCACATCTCCATATATCGTCGTGCCGTCGATCACGCCTGTATACACGCCATTGCCTTCTGAGGCATTGATTGCAAAGGGATCATCGGCCATGTTAAGGACTTCGCCGCCCTTAAGGGTGTCCCGAATTTTATCACTTGGATAGGAGACGCCCATCCAGAACTGATCGTGGTTGCCGACAGTCGCATACCAGGGAATCGAGCTATTAAGCCCAGCGGCCTGGAAAGGCGTCTGATAATCAATATAGCCAGCGCCAAGATGAGCGCCAGAACTTGGCGTGATGTATTTACCATCAAGCACGTCAATGAACCATCGAAGCTCGTTATATTGGGAAGCGTTGGCCATATCACCGAGCGTTATGCCAAAATCAAACGGAGTCTGAAGATGCATGCAATTGATGGTGCTGATTGCGGCGTCCAGGACTTGCGTGGTGGAAAGCATAACGGGAGAATAGGCTTGCGATAAAAGCCCCGTTGTCCCAAATGGCGCGCTCCATCCGAAGTAGACCACCTGGGCGGGCGATTCTTTATCTGTGATATGAATATCGCTTAGCGAGAAGAAAGACAGGAGCCGCGCACGATTGGGTGAACCTGTGTAGCCATCCCGCATCAGGTCGAACCTCCGGCCATCGTCCACACCGGGGCCTGTCTTCCAGGCGCTGTAGCCGTAAAGCTCATACTCGGGCACGTAGGAGGGCGGGATTTCCGGCGCGCCTGCTGGCACTGCGATTGGACAGACGGTTTGCTGGCGCGTCGTTTGTACCAGATTACAACCCGCACCTAAAAGGGGGCTCAAGGACAGCATCAATATGATGATGCCCAAGATAGAAAAGAATTGTTTAAGTGGGCGCTTTGATTTCATGGGATTGACCTTTCCATATAAGTCTCTGGTATGACTCGTTCGGAAATGCTGGAGACAAGACTCCATGAGCTACTGCGCTCATGCTTTTATATTTTAGCATAATTCTGCTTTTTATGCAAACGGTAACGGATTTGTAGATATCCGTTTCTTTGTTCCAAAGGCGTTTACATCGGATGGAAGCCGTTCCCGAAGAAGGGCTTTTCAGCGCCACTTATGAATCAAAGCAAGCTACGCCCAGATCGGCTAAACGAGCGCGTGCTTCATCGAGGGCCTTGGGAAAAGGTGCGCCTAGATTCAATCCAGATCGCGTGCGTCCGATTCGCTCCAGTTTCGCATCCCCCATGGGGTGGTAGGGCAATAGGGCTAAACCCTGGCAATGTTTCAACGATAGCGCCAGCCGGGCTACTCCTTCGATATGCGGCATGGCCATGTTCACCCCATCCACCAAGATGCAACGCAGCCGCGTATGCCCCCCAGCTTCGTCCACCAGGCGCAGATTATCCAAAATCGTATCGAGAGAAACGCCTGTCATTGCCTGATGGCGGATGGGCTCAGTGTCCTTGATATCCCAGAGAAACAAATCAACTACATCCAGCAGGCTTAGTACTCTGTTTGGCGGGGCATATCCGCTGGTTTCGACGCAGGTATGGATTTTTCGTTTGTGCGCTTCGGCCAGCAGGGCGTATATAAAGGGAAAATGAGCCAGCGGTTCGCCGCCGGAGACGGTCAATCCCCCCCCTGTTTCTTCGTAATAGACGCGGTCCGACTCGACTTCCTTCATGATGGACTCGATTGATTGCTCCCGGCCCACGGCCTCCAAGGCCCTGGCGGAACAGGCCTGGACGCATCGAAAACAGCTTTGGCAGCGGCTGCGGTCCAATACATGCCGCCCCTCTACGATGCGATGCGCGCCTGCGGGGCATGCCTGGACGCATGCCCCACAACCAATGCATAAAGCCGGTGAATACGATAACTCTTTTTCAAAGCGTTGCGATTCAGGGTTATGACACCACGCGCAGCGCAACGGGCAGCCTTTGAGGAACACCGTGGTACGAACACCGGGCCCATCGTGCGTGCAAAACCGCTGAATTTGAAAAACAAGCGCTTCGTTCATGTATGGTTCAAATGATCTGCTGCGTGCGATTGATGACCATGTCTTGCCATTCCTTGTCGAGCGTGGCAAACCGCGCGGACCAGCCAGCGACGCGCACGGGCAAATTTGGATACTTCTCGGGATGCTTTTGGGCATCGAGCAGCATGGCGGAGTCCACGACGTCGACGTGCATGAACCACCCTTCCTGGCGGATAAAACCGCGCATCAGCCCGACTAGCGCATCGACGCCCGCATCGCCTTGAAGGCAGGACGGATGAATCTTCAGTTCCAATGTCGCACCATTGGGAGCCCGGCTGAAATCCATTTTGCAGTAAGAATTCAACGCCGCGGATGGGCCCTTTTGATCGGTTCCGGGAGAGGGCGAGAAATTCGTGGCCAAGAATTCACCCTGGTGGTGGCCGTCGGCCGTCGCCAGCCGGGGCGTGCAGCCAAAATAGCTCTCGTGGGAGAAAAAGATCTCACGCCCAAACGTGCTGATCCCCGCCGGACGGAGCACGCCATTGCGCTCCGGCGTGCGCCACACCAAATCCGTGTAATCGTTGAACAAGCGCTGCATCATGGCATCTGCTTGCTCATTGTCATTGCCATAGAATTCAAACCGGTTCAGGATCAACCGCCGCATCGGTTCCTGGCCTTTCCAGTCCGAACGCAATGTGGCGACTAATTCCGGCAGCGTGATTGCCTTCTCTTCATACACCAGGCGCTTAATCACCTGCAGGCTATTGGCGACGTTGGCCATGCCGCCCGCGTGAGGCGATACGACATTGTACCGCGCCCCGCGATTGTAATAGCCCCGTCCGCGCTCGATGCAATCGTCGATGAACATCGAGACCAGCGGCGTGGGCGGCCCTGTCTTGGGATCCGCCATGGCGTGGCCATCCGACAAATTCGCGATTTCGTCAAGCACACGGGTCATTTCCGTGCGAAATGCCGTGTAAAATCCTTCAAAATCGGCAAACTCGGCGACGGCCTCTTCCGGCTTGTCCACTTTCAACGCCCGCTGCAATATGCCCAACATATCAAAGGCCACATAAGAGAAACAGGTGGCTCCCGGCACTTGCGCTTCCCAGCAGCCGTCATTGGCGAATTTACGCGCTTCTTCGAGCGGATACCCGAGCTTGACGAGCCCGGCGATAACCACGTCTTCCTGGTAGAGCGCTACAATTCCGCCGCCATGGCGCTGCACCTCCGCGACGCGGCGCAGCAGCTTCTTCGGGGTGTTTTCACTCACGCGCACGGCAATCGGGAAATCGCTGATATGCAGCTCTTCCACGACATCCAGCACCAGATAAGTCACATCATTGAGCACCGGCTGGCCCTGCGCATCAACGCCCGCCAGGATCACATTCTGATAAAATTGGGCGTCGCCCGAACCAGGGCCTGGATTAGCCCCGGTCCATTCCGTGCCTTTGATCCAGAAATGGGCCAGCAGTTCACGCGCCTCATCGAGCGTGATGCGTTTTTCCGCCAAATCTTTCTTCAGATAACCACCCAGCATTTGGTCAATGCGGCCAATGCCGGACCAGGTGCCGCACAAGCGTTGAAAGGCGAACATGGACCAAAGCGATTGCACGGCTTCCTCGAAGGTCGCGGGCGGATTTTCCGGCACTCGCTGTAAGATGTCTCGTAAATGAAGATAATTGGCTTGTTCCGGGCCGCTGGACTGGGTGGCGAGCTGGCCGAGCAACTCGATATGGCGTTGGTTCCAGATTGCAGCCCCATCGAGGCACATCTGCATCGCGTGCAGCAATTCGGTTCCCTGCTCATCCAGGCCGCCGCGTGAAAGACGTTCCTGGATCTTCTCCCGCAGGCCTTTATATCCCATCGGAAGCACTTGATCGAAGCCGATGGTCAGGTGGCTCGTGCTGTATTGCTCGAACACCGGCGTCTTATGGGTGGAAGACTCGCGCAGCGTCGCCGAGCCGATGATGCGTTCTCCTGGCAATACCCGCAAGGGCGCTTTTTCGGCCATCAAACGGACCGCATGGGCATAATGCATATCCGGTGAAAGGGCTTTCGTCACTTGCTCATCGATCTTAAAATCGGCATTCACGAGCGCCCGGCCATGTTCGCCCGCCAATCCGCGCTGGGCCAATACATGCGTCTGGTCCGACAAATGATGCGGGGTGGCAAACGGCGCGGGACGGCTCCAATCCGATACGGATACGCGGCTGGGCGCGCTCGCTTGCGCCGTGTTCATTGCCAGCACTCCCCCGCCTAACGCCAAACCCGCGCCCATCGTTTTAATGAAATCCCGCCGGTCGAGTTCGTGTCCATTGCTGCTCATGATGCACTCTCCTATGATTTTAAGGCTGAGAATCTATATATGATTATAAGAGACAACGAGTTATATGAGAATGCCCGCGAATCTCGAAGATATATCTGAGAGTCTTGTTTTCTAAAAAGTGGTTTCCGTTTCCTTGCTGGCTCTGATAGGATGGAGCCAATGAACTTTATTCCGTAGCATGGGCGTCTCGCCCATGCGCATGGCCGGGAAGGCCATGCCACTTAAGGAATACCGCCGTGAAATTTTCGATATCCGCGATTCCGCCTGATGCTTTAACGCTGCATTTTCTGGCTCCAGGCCAATCACAGCAACTTCCCGATGGCTTGGTCCATCAGAAAATTGTTCCCTGCACGATTTTCGCGCAAGTGCTGTTCGGCGCATATGAAATCACCTGTGATGGGCGCACCGAGGCCATTCGCCCTGGAGAAGCCTTTTTGACACCCGCCAACCGTATCATGACGATTGTGCATCACGCGGAACCCGGGCGCGGCGGCTGGATGGGGGCGCGCTGGATTCATTTTCATTTCACGTTATTCGGCACGGTGGACCTCACCTCGCTGCTGGACATGCCCCTGTGCTTGGAGGCCAGCAAAGCCGCCCAAATGGGCAAGGTCGTGGAGAACCTGCTGGATGTGAATCCTCAAGAGATTGACGATTCATTGTATTGGCTGGCTTGGCGCCAGGAACAAGCATATGCGATTCTGCGCATTCTTTGCGCCAGTGCGCCCATGCGGCCCGAGAGCCTGAATATCCTGCAACACTCGGAACGGCTGACTTCGGTGTTCTCCCACATCCGGGCGCATATGGCCGAGCCGATGGATGTGGCGCATCTGGCCAGCTTGGCCCACATGTCGCGTTCGCGGTTCCACGCCTTTTTCAAAGAGCATATGAAATGCTCTCCCATGGACTATGTCAAACAAATCCGATTGAACGAGGCCTGTAAACTGCTCATGTCCAGCAGCGAATCCATTGCCCAAATCGCCCAACAAACCGGCTTCTGCAATCCGTTTCATTTCAGCCGGGAGTTCAAAGCGTGTTTTATGCTGTCTCCCTCCCACTACCGGCAATCCAGCACGCTGCGATTCGAAGATACGCTGATCTCCGCTTCCACCCTGCCCACGTAATAAGTGAAATACAGATTCCACACACGGAGTGAAAAGCCGGATGCGTGAATGGATGTAATAGATAAAGTCTGTATGTGCCGCGCCAGTTTTCATTTTTTCTTGTTTTCTTCTTGATTTTTCGGTGCAAATCAGACAAATTGTTACCACTTGTGTATAAGTGGCGACAATTTGTCTGGGACCAGGCATGAAAGAGAATCCAGAAAATATTTTCCGTTCATATGGCGGCCAACTACGAATGAGCGAAGCCATTGAGCTTGGGATCACTCGCTATATGCTCTATTCACTTAGGGACAGAGGAGCGATTGAACCAGTAAGCAGAGGAGTATATCGTCTGGCGGAGCTTCCACCCATCAGTAATCCCGACCTGGCGACGACTGGACTGCGTTTCCCGAACGCAATCATCTGCCTCGTCTCAGCGCTGGCTTACCATGATATCACGACACAAGTTCCGCATAACGTCTCCGTAGCGATTTCCAGGGAGTCACGGGCGCCATCGCTTGATTACCCGCCTCTCCTCGTTCACCGATTCTCCGGCCAGGCATAGCGCGCGGGTATTGAGGAACATCAAATCGACGGCGTAGCCGTCAAAATCTATACTCCTGAAAAAACACTCGCCGATTGCTTCAAGTTCCGAAATAAAATCGGTATGGACGTGGTGCTGGAGGCCTTAAAACTCTACAAAACACGTAAGAAATTCGATTTTGGTGAACTACTCAAATACGCGAAAATCTGCCGAGTCGAAAAAGTGATGCGTCCCTACCTGGAAACGAGTATATGAAGCCCATAAAAAATGTGTCCGCATCCGTTCACCAGCGCCTCCTCAACCGCGCCAAGAGCGATAAAAGGCCATTCAACGACGCCAAACAGGTTCAATGGACGGCCTTCAGGAAACGCCTGCAACAAGATCACATTCCTGCTTCATTCCGCGATATTGTAGAGGCAGTGGAGGCCTTTCTCGCGCCACTCGCTTCCTCACTCGCACAAGGTAGTCCGAATTTTTTAGCTGGACCGCTTCAGGGCCATGGTCCTGACTCTGCTTTTTGCGAATATTCACCATAATGCGGGAACTTATTTGCAGATACCCATCATCACTGTAGAACTATTCGATCTTCACTCCAAAGCTTATTTGCGGATGTTAATCTTTCCGGTAATGATCCAGGATGACTGCGGCGACGATTACGAGGCCTGTTATCAATCGTTTGGTGGGTTCTTGAGCGCCTACTTGCGCCAGGCCATTTCCCAGCACCGCGATGATTAGGACGCCAAAGGTGGTGCGCAGCACGGAACCCCGGCCGCCAGCCAGGCTCGTGCCGCCGATGACAACCGCCGCAATCGCCTCGAGCTCCAGCCCCAAGCCCGCATTCGGGTCCACCGCGGATAACCGGGCCGTGTGCATGATCGCCGCAAGCCCGGTCAAAGCGCCCGCGAGCGAGAATACGAAAAAGTGGATGCCGCGCGTTTTGACGCCGCTATAATGGGCCACCTCCTCACGATACCCGGTCGCGACCAGATGGCGTCCTAGTACGGTTTTAGTCAGAATGACATGGCCAGAAATCACCACAAGAAGCGCCACAAGGAAGGGAACCGAGATGCCCGCCACACCCGCCTCCGCGACCCTTTCGATCTTCAAGCCGATGTACTGCGTTTGTGAATCGGTCACAAGGTATGCGGCCCCGCGCGCCGCCTCGAGCATGCCCAAGGTGACGATGAAGGAGGGCAGCCGCCACCACGCCACGATGATCCCGTTCATCATGCCGCATAGCAGTCCAGCACACACCGCAAGCAGCAGCGCAGGAAAGAGCGGAACAGAGTAACGCGCCAGCGCCACACCCATCACACCGCTGGATAGCGCCAAAACAGAACCGACGGATAAGTCGATGCCTCCGGAAATCAGCACGAAGGTCATGCCCACGGAAACAATTAACAGCGCCGGAATCTGATTGGCGATGGTGCGCACATTGCCCATGCTCAGGAAGTGGTCCGTGAGCACGCCAAACAAAATGATGAGTCCTATGAGGGCAAAGGCCATGCCAAAGACACTGCCAAGGCGCGCTCTCCATCGAGGGTTTGCCGTTCCCTCCTTTGGCTGAGGCAAATTCAATTGATTCACGCGAGGTCCTCAGCCGACACCACTTCTACAGCCGTTTCCTGGTTGGTGGGCGATGTGCCTGTTTTCAGAAGCTCCAACGCATACTGAATACCATACACGGCCAGCTTATCGGCATGCTGGTCTACGGTGCAGAGCATTTTGCCTTCACGCACAAGCGCCTGGGCCGCGCTAATGTTGTCATAGCCGACCACGAGGACATCTTTGAGTTTGCCAGCGTCTTCAAGCGCGGCCACCGCGCCTAAGGCCATGCTGTCGTTTGCGCATAACAACGCTTTCAGGCCGGGGTGTTCGCTTACGATACCCGAGACGACTTGGCTCGCCTTGCTCATCTCCCAATTGGCGCTTTGGCTTTCGACAATAGCCATTTTCCCTGCCGCCATCGCATCTTCGAACCCGTTCTTGCGCTGGATCGCGTTGAAGGCGCTGGGAATCCCGCCGATGATGGCCACCTCCGCGCCCGGTTCGAGTTTTGCCGCCAGGTATTCACCGGCCAGCCGGGCGCCCTTCCGGTTATCCGGGCCCACAAAGGGGATCTGCAAATTCCGCTCCGCAAGGATCGCATCATCCAGCTTATTGTCGATGTTCACCACCTTGATGCCGCTCTTCGTAGCACGTTCAAGCACCGACACCAAGGCCTTCGAGTCCGCGGGGGCGATTACCAGCGCATCGACTTTGATGGCCATCATCTGCTCGACCAGCGCCACCTGGCCGCTGATGTCTTCTTCGTTTTTGATCCCGTTCACCACAAGCTCGAATTCATCCGCGTGTTCAGCGTTATAGTCGCGCGCGCCTTGCTCCATCGTCTTGAAGAATTCATTCGCCAGCGACTTCATCACCAGGGCAATCCGAGGCTTTTTCGCGGCGGCTTGATTGGAAGGTGCAGCGGCTTCCTTTTCACTTGATTGCACAGCTTTTCCCGCTGGGCTGCCCGCTTGTTCGGGCGCAGTGCAACCTAGGGGTAAAACCACAATGAACGTAAGAGTGATCCAATGCTGTAAACGCATCGTTATTCCCTTCCCGGCAAAGGCCGCGCCTTCGCCTGCTTTCCGCATGGCGGCGCTAGTTTTAGAAGTGAATCAGGTGGCGGCGTAAAAATGGAGCACCTGATGTCGTGATTATCCCCAGGACGCCGGGGTGATTCAAGTGGTTTTATGGGGCACCACCAAGATCTATCTCAAATAGATAACGGATTCGCAAATCTTCTCATTGCGCTAAAACTACTCTTGACGGCCATCTATCCGCCATTCCAAGTGATTGGGCGTCACCATATGGACCTTGTCCGTAGTGGGTGCCGTGTTTTTATTTCAGCGCAACGACATCAGAGCAGGCAAATGGTTGCATTTATCGCCAAACCGCTTCGCGGTATGATACGCGCTGCTATTTTATGCTATCGTTTCACCGTTTAACCTCTTTTAACTGAATCATCATAAGGAGCCCTATGACATGTTGGATGCATTCAAACTTGTAGAGCCTCGTTTTGTACCGCCATTGGATCCTGGATTTCGTCCCGCCGTGTTGGCGAACCGGGCCTTTCTCGAAGAAGTGAATCGAGAGGGCGGCGCGCCGCTGGTACTGGGCCTAGAACGGTCCGATGGCTCGGTATCGCGCTATGAAACGAAGGTGTTTCCCGAGGGCCATCCCCGCGCCACCGCCAATCTGCGGTATGTCGAGCGCATCGTGAAATTCCTGCTTTGGCAGCGCGGCGGGTGTAAGGTCTACGTGGGCGGCCCGGCCAGCATCGGGGCGTATATCGCCCAGTGCTATGCCGCCGATGGCTCGCAGGCTTTCGATTATCATTTCATGGGCGAGGATGTCTACGAGCGGACCTTCGAGGTTGTCTCGTGTACGGCGGAGGATGTGCCGCCTGAACACGAGACCACGCAAGCCCTGGGCCGCCACCTGGAAGGCTGCCGCATCGGCTTTGATCTAGGCGCATCGGACCGCAAGGTGTCCGCCGTCATCGACGGGCAGGCCGTTTACAGCGAAGAGGTCGTGTGGGAGCCGCGCAAACACACGGACCCCAGTTACCACTATAACGAGATTAAAACCGCACTCCTCACGGCGGCGTCCAAGATGCCGCGTGTCGACGCCATCGGCGGCAGCAGTGCGGGCGTCTACATCAACAACCGCCCCATGATCGCCTCGTTGTTCCGGGGCATCCCGAAAGACCGGTTCGACGAAGTGCGCTCGATGTTTCTCCGCCTGGGCAAGGAGTTCGGCGTGCCCTTCGATGTGGTGAATGATGGCGAAGTGACCGCGCTGGCCGGTTCGATGTCGCTCGAAGACAACGGCGTGCTAGGCATCGCCCTGGGTTCGAGCGAGGCGGGCGGCTATGTGACCATGGACGGCAACATCACTGGCTGGCTCAATGAACTGGCCTTTGCACCCATCGACTACAATCCAGAAGCGCCCGCCGACGAATGGTCCAAAGACGCCGGCGTAGGCGCGCTGTATTTCTCGCAGCAATGCGTGTTCCGACTCGCGCCGAAGGTGGGCATCGAACTGCCCACGGACATCACCGACGCGGAACGCCTCAAAATCGTGCAAGCGAAACTCGAAGCCGGGGAGGCGGGCGCGACGGATATCTGGCGCAGCATGGGATACTACCTGGGATACGGCATCGCCCATTACGCGGATTTTTATGCGTTGAACCACATACTCGTGCTCGGGCGCTGCACCTCGGGCCGGGGCGGCGACTTGCTCGTCGATGGCGCGATGGAAGTGTTGAAAGGGGAATTCCCCGAATTAGCCGCGCGCATCAACGTGCAGCTCCCCGACGAGAAGGCGCGCCGGGTCGGCCAATCCATCGCCGCCGCCAGCCTTCCGGCATTGAAGTGAATGCGCGAAAAACAGAATGGCCCTATTTCATTCCGAACGGGCTTGCAATCGAGTAGGGGGGTTCCTCACGGTCCCCCCCTCTCACACCACCGGGCATACCTGCTCGGTACCACGGCGGTTTCGGTCATTTTTGAACGTTTCGTACCGTTGAACCGGGTCTATCAGTTTTTGTTTCGCGAACCATTGTTTGTCCATGGCGTGTTGCGCGGGAGGACTCCCCGCTTTGCGCCACCAGCCCTTCCCGGACCCTGCGAGTATCCACGCCTGAAATTGCGGCACGCCTAGTTTTCTAAGGAAGTCCGCTATGGTTTTCGTGCGCTTGAGGCGTTTGAGGATGACGCAGCGCAGTTTGCGCCGCATCCATTCCCCGAGGCGTTCCAGATGGCCCTTTGCTTCGGCAAACCGATAGTAGGTTATCCAGCCGCTCAGGAAGCTGTTGAGCTCCTCAATCATCTGGCGCACTTTGGCGTCGCCGCGGTTGCGTCGCGTGATGTCGCGGATGCGGTCTTTCGCCCGGTCGAGGCTCTTGGGCGCGATGCCCAATCGCCCCCCACCCAGCAAGCGATAACCCAAAAATTTCCGCTCTCCCACGAACGCCACCGCGCTCTTCTCGCGGTTCACCCGTAGTTTCAGCTTCCCCTCAAGGAACTGCGTGACCGATGTCAGGACACGTTCTCCCGCGCGTATCGTCTGCACGTAAATGTTGCAGTCGTCCGCATAGCGGCAAAAACGATGCCCTCGTTTCTCCAACTCCTTGTCCAGGTCGTCCAAGAGCAGGTTGGCCAGCAGCGGCGATAGAGGACCGCCTTGCGGGGTCCCTTCGTATCGTTCGATGCATACGCCGTTCTGCATCATGCCGACTTCAAGAAACCAGCGGATGAGTCGGAGTACGCGTTTGTCTGACACGTGCCGCGCCACGCGCGCCATCAGGATGTCGTGGTTGACCCGGTCGAAGAATTTTTCCAGGTCCATGTCCACAACAATGCAGCGGCCTTCGCTTACGTACGTGCTGGCTTGCCGCAGCGCCTGATGTGCATTGTGCCTTGGACGAAATCCATAACTGCTTTCCGAGAAGGCCGGGTCTAGAAGCGGTTCGAGAGCCTGCAAGAGCGCTTGTTGCACGACTCGGTCCACCACCGTCGGAATGCCCAGTTGCCGCATCCCCCCGCCCGGCTTGGGGATTTGCACTCCCAACACCGGTTGGGGACGGTAGCGCCCTGCCGTCAGTTCCTCTTGCAGTCCCCGCCAGTGTTCCGGAAACCAACGCTTCAGGTCGCGTACGCTCATGCCGTCCGCACCCGCCGCGCCTTTGTTCCGTTGCACCCGGCGTACCGCTTCCGTCAGGTTCGCAAGACTCGCGACCCGTTCCATCAAGTCTTGCGTCAAGGCTCGCCTCTTGTTCGCCGCCGGGGATAGTTGCCGCGCCTCGAACGCATCCGATTCGGTTCCGCCTTCTCCGATTGCGCCGTGGCAAGCCGACTCCAGTGGGAACTCCATCTGGCAACCTGCTACTTCCTGCCGCTCCCTATCCCACGAGACGTTCAATGCTGCTCCTTGAATGATCGATTCGGCCCTTCCCCTTGCGGGTATTATGGCCTCGGCTGACTCCTGCCCACCCCTCGCGACATGTTGCCATCCCGCTAGTCTGGCTCTTCCAGACAGATGAACAGGTCTCCCAAGGTAAGACGCGCCTCTTTCCGCCGGGCCTCGCCGGATTTACCAAGGTGTGTCCGAATGGTTATTGGGCGTCGCCATCCATTGCTGGCTTGCCCCGCCACCCCGGCCTTCTATCCGGTTTCTGTGCGTCGAGTCCGACTTTTGCCTCCTGCTTCCTCCAGACCCCGCCTCGCGGCGACGCCCTTGCTCTTGGCTAGCAATTCCCACCATCAGGGCTTGCAGGGGACTTACACCCCTTAGATCCGCGCCATGCTTGGCACACATCGAAAAAGGCATGGGCGATGGCCCATGCCTTTCGTAAATAAAAACCTTACGCCATGGGATCTTGGCGCAACATAGTCTGTTCACGGCCAGGGCCCACGCTAACAATTTGAATGGGCGCGCCTACTAATTCCTCGATATGCGTAAAATAACGCCGCGCATTCTCCGGCAGGCTAGCCCACGTCGCGCATTGGGTGATATCTTCCGCCCAGCCCGGTACGTCCTCGAAGATCGGCTCCACGCGCGCCAAATCGTCCGGCTGCGTGGGGAACTCCTCGATGATTTGGCCATCCAGCCGGTATGCGGTGCAGACGCGGATGACGTCCAGCCCGCTCAAGACATCCGGCTTCGTCAATACCAGTCCCGTGGCTCCATTGAGCATGACTGCCCGGCGCAATTGCACGCAATCCAGCCAGCCGCAGCGGCGCGGGCGTCCCGTCGTTGCGCCATATTCATGGCCCGTCGTGCGCAGGCGCTCGCCCATTTCATCGAGCAACTCGGTAGGCATGGGGCCTTCGCCCACGCGGGTCGTGTAGGCTTTCACGATGCCGATGACGCCTTGAATATCGCGTGGGCCTACTCCCGCGCCCGAGCACGCGCCGTTGGACAAGGTGTTCGAGCTGGTCACGTACGGATATGTGCCATGGTCGATATCGAGCATAGCCCCTTGAGCGCCCTCGAACACAACCTTCTTGCCCGCGCGCAGCGCGCGATGGACAAGAGGCGCGGTGTCGGCCAGGAAAGGCTTGAGCCGCTCCGCATAGGGCTTATATTCTGCGGCAATAGCAGCCGCGCTGAAAGGCTCCGCGCCGAACGCGCCCGTCAAGATGCGGTTCTTCTGGCGCAACACGCTCTCGAGCTTTTCCAGAAACAGCTCAGGATCGACAATATCGGCGAATCGGATGCCTGAACGGTCGGCCTTGTCGGCATACGCGGGGCCAATGCCCCGGCCTGTCGTGCCGATGCGCCCTTCGCCGCGAGTTTCCTCATACAGCTTATCCAGCATTTTATGGTACGGCAGAATCATGTGGGCCGAGCCCGAAATGAATAGCCGCCCCTCGACGGAGCATCCACCCGCGGCCAAAGTATCTAGTTCACCGCACAATACGATGGGATCGACAACGGTGCCGTTGCCGATGACGCATTGGGTGTTCAAATGCAGAATACCGCTGGGAATCAAATGCAGGATCGTCTGTTTGCCTTGGACGACCACGGTGTGGCCCGCGTTATTGCCGCCTTGATGGCGGACCACCATATCCGCCTTGCTGGTTAGATAATCGACGATTTTGCCTTTGCCTTCGTCGCCCCATTGCATACCGACAATAACATATCCGGGCATCGTAGTTCCTCCGAGTTGGAGCATGCTCCTTGCAGGACGCGTTCATAGAACGCACGTAAAATAACAGCCGCGAGCCTGCCGGTTAGGGCCGGTTCTTGAGATGGTTCGGATGGACACCCGCGTTTTTGAGAGCGGCTTCCTGCACTTGCTGCGCACGCACCGCGTACGCCCGCTGCAGTTCGGAAATGCTCTCCGCCAGCATGCCTTCTTCTTCAGGCTCTAGATTGCCCTTGGTCTTCTCGCGGAGAACGAGCAGCATCTCAATGGAAAAACCCGCCTCTTCAATATCGATGTATACTTGCTTCGAATTTGGCGGGGTGATGAGGCCCAGAGCGAACAGGGCTTGCGTCGCCAAACTGTTCACCAGCATCATGAACGGTGTGCCTTTTTCTTCCTGCTCGGCATCCTCACCGTCCGGTTCAGTCCCAGCGGTGGCGCGAGCTTGCTCTTCGGCCAATTCTTTTTCCCGCTGGACTTGGGCTTTCCAGCCTTCGTCGATGAAAATCTTTGGCTCGTCGCCAGCCATGCTCCAGGCTCCTTTTTGTCACTAGGCCGTGGCTTGTTCGCGGCCAACACATTCAGAAGGCTTCGGCCCCGCATACACGGGGCCGAAGCCGATAGGAACTATGCTGTTTCCCGAGCGCGCACCGGCTTTCGATGCGCCTGGAAATAAACAGGACACGCAGGCTTAGGACCTACTATTTGTTCTTATGGCGGTTCGCGCGACGCTTCTTTTTGCGTTTATGCTTGGCGATCTTCGCCCGCCGCACTTTTCTACCTCCGGCCATGCGCCTCCTCCTTTCTTGTCAAGATTATGCGCAGTTACGCCCCAAGCCAATGGCCGTCGGGCATAGCATACGTAATCAGCTCGGATGCATCGAAATAGAGTGCGATCTCGCGCTCCGCTGTCTCCGCCTTATCCGAGGCGTGGACAATATTGTTCTGGACCGTTAATCCAAAATCGCCGCGAATCGTGCCATGAACCGCCTCTTGCGAATTGGTCGCGCCATTCAATTTGCGCACCACGGCAATGGCATTGAGGCCTTCCCACACCATTTGGACGGTTGGCCCGGTGGTGATGAACGCCAACAAATCGTCGTAAAACCCTTTGCCTTTGTGCTCGGCGTAGTGCTTCTCGGCGAGGCCGCGCGGGATGATCTGCATTTTCAATCCCACCAACGTGAGGCCCTTGCGCTCGAAGCGCCGAATCACCTCGCCCACCAGCCGCCGGCCTACGCCGTCAGGCTTTATCATTACGAATGTCCGTTCAATCACCCTGTTCTCCCGAGCGCCGCGCACAGGCCTGCCCGCGCCATCTGAAATGAGATGAACAACGCAGACAATGCCCCTGTACAGCGCCAGACGCAACACGGGACTATAGCATACGTCCGAACACAGTGCAAGAAAATCACGCCTGCACGCGGAGGCCTGGGGAGAAATTCGCGAAAAAGCGGGCATTCACGTGGAGCGAAGCCTTGGGAGTGAATGCCCGCATTATATGGCTCAATTTGTTTTATTGAAGCACTTTGCTAAATGTTCGGCGGATTCCGGTTTCGTGGCAAGGCTTACAGCGACCGCCACGATGGCCGAGATGGGCAGCGCTACGAATAACGCCTCTGTCCAATTCCAATGAATCCCAAAAATTGGCTCGGGAAACACCGTCGCCTTGTCAAAAAGCGCCCGCGCGAGTATCGCATCCAGCGTGCTTTTAGGCTGTTGGACAAACATGAGCCAGAAAAAACTCACGCCAAAACCCGCGCACAGGCTTGATACGGCTCCCACCCTGGTCATGCCCTTCCAGAATAAGCCGCCAATATACATGGGCAGGAAAGATGAGGCGCACAAACCGAAGAAAATGGCCGTGGCCGCGGCGACGATGCCTTCGGGCAATATAAAGGAGAGCACCATCGTGGCCAATATAGCCAAGATAACGCCCGCGCGCGTGATGAGCACGGTGCTTTGGTGATCGTGCGCCCCCAATATGCCCTTTTCGTAAAAGTCGCGCCCAATCGAAGTGCCCATGGCGTGGAATTGGGAGCTTAAGGTGCTCATGGCCGCCGATAGCAAGGTCAGCATGAAGATCGCCCCGAACCACTGCGGCAAGGCCTGCTTGATGAACAGCGGTATGATCAAGTCTATGTTTCCTCCCGGAACGGCCGCAAGCGACACTTTGCCGCCATTCGCCGGATCGGCGAACCAGGCATTCGAGAGGCTGCCGACGATGAAGGCCACGCCGGTCATGGCGAGAATGAACACGCCGCCCACGAGCACGGCCCGGTTCAGCTCGCGCGCGCTCTTAACCGTCATGAATCGCACGGTGAGCTGCGGCTGGGCCAGCACGCCTATGCCCACGCCCATGATGATGCTGGTCACAAGGACGTAAAACATCGAGCTGCCGGTGGCGGGCATGTTCGTCCAGCCCAAGAAACCGCCTTTCGCCAGTTTGGCGATGACGAGCTTATTCGTCAGGGCCGGATTTTCCTTGAGAAGGCCGCCCACGGCTTTCAAGGAGGGATCGGCGCCCATGGCGGCGGCTTTCTCCGCGTCGCTCTTCTCCGACATTTCTTTCAATGCCGTAGCTTTGCCCGCGAACCAGCCGAACAATTGGGCATCCTGCACATCCGGCGGTGCTATCCCGCGTATCGCTGGAGTTAGTTCTTGATACTGGGCGTCGATCTGGGCGGGCAAGTCCGCGAGTCTGCGATGGGCCGTCACGATGCCGCCCAATTGGCCATAGGTGAACGCTAGTAAAATCACCATGCCCACAAACATGATGACGCCCTGGAAGGCGTCGGTGTACATGACGCCTTTAAGGCCACCCGCCACCACATAGCCCGCGATGAGGATGCTAAACAGCACCACCGCCACTTCATAATTCACGGCGGTGAAGGTGGTTTCGATGTAGCGCGCCGCCGCGATCAGCACGGCCGACGCATATAGCGGCATAAACAGCAGAATAATTAATCCAGAAAATCCCTGGATGAAGCGCGAATTGAAGCGACGCCCCAGGAGTTCCGGGAACGTGTGCGCCTGCAAGCGGTGGCCCATCAGCCGCGTGCGCTTGCCGAACACGACAAAGGCGAGAAATATCCCCACAAAAATATTGAGGAAAGTGAGCCACAATAGCCCCATTCCGAAAGCCGCCGCCGCGCCTCCGAAGCCGACGATGGCGGACGTGCTGATGAAAGTAGCGCCATATGACAGCGCCATCACGTACGGATGGGTTTTGCGGCCTGCGACGAGATAGTCCGATGTGGACCGGGTGGCCTGGTAGCCCCGGAAGCCCAGATAGGCCACGGCGCCCAAATACAGAATTGCGACAAACGCCAGTAATTCCACGCTCATGGTAATTCCCCCTGATTGAAATACGCCCGAGCTCAAATGGTTATTTCCGGCAGATCCACATTGCATGGCCGCCGGGCATACACGATGTACTTATAGTTCTTCGCCGATTTTGTCTTCTTCCGAGGCCCAATCGACATCTTCTTTGGTGGGTTCATCGTCCGCGCCGCGGTTCCAGTTCACCATGCCATACACCACGCATAACAGCGTGCTTAGAATGCAGCCGAGATACGCCGACCAGATTAACGGATCATCTATGCCGAACATGCCTTGTTTCCCTCCTTTCTGTAACAGAGATTGCGGGCTTCATTACCCGTATGCGCCGCGCCCATTTTCTCCCACGCGGCTGCCCTGGCTAGTATGACAGGTCTTGGCCCATTTGTCACTTACTCTCCTTCGCCGCCTGGTAAATAATAACGCTCTAACAAAATATTGGCGCACAGCTTACGAAACCATAAAATGCACACATTACTCTTCGTTTCGGCATGCATTGGACGGATGTAAGTACATTTTCATGCTTCGCCCAGTCTTGGCATGCAATTATGATATGCTTTTCTACTGGATCGATAAAAGGTTGAGGGCCAGCCATGAGTGGAATTCTCGGGCGCATATGGATCGCGGTTGGAATAGCTGCGGCTGTGGGATTAGAGGCGCATGCCCTTCCGGTGGAAAGTTTGCTCGGAGCCCAAGAAGAAAAATCGGCCTGGAAGGAAGGCGCTATTACCTGGTATAGCGCGGGTGATAAAGAAGGCCAGCGGGTCATCTTCATCCATGGCACGCCAGGCTTCGCAGCCGAATGGAGCCCACTGCTACACTCGCCGCTACCCGGAATGGAATTTACCGCCTATGATCGGCCTGGATTTGGTGCGACACTCCCAGAAAAAGCCTTTCCCACCCTAAGCAAACAAGCGCAAGCCCTCAAGCCGTTGCTCGTCGAGCGCAACGAGCGCTGGCCCATTCTGGTGGCCCATTCCTACGGAGCGCCGGTGGCCTGCCGCGCCGCCGCGGAGTTCCCGGAACAAGTAGGCGGCTTGGTGTTAATCGGCGCGGCCCTGGATCCGGAATTGCTTGAACCGCCCTCACCGGTGAAAAAAGTGTTTCGTTCAAAATGGTTTCGGAGGCTCATGCCTTCGAGTTTGCGCAATGCCCGGATGGAGGCGGTGTCACTGAAAAAGCAACTCAAAGAACTGGCTCCAATGCTGGGGCGCATCCGATGTCCGGTGATTGTATTCCATGGCACGGAAGACACCTTTACTCCGTATGCCAATGTAGCGTATATCCAAAAACATTTGCCGCCTGGCGTGCTCAAGCGGGTGAACACCTTCGAAGGGCGGAATCATTTTTTACCGTGGACGGAAGCGGCAGCCCTTCTCGAAGCCATTCAGGAATTACATGAGGTGGCTCCCGGGCCTGTCCACAAGAAGCTTGCGCCTCCATCGCGCCAGCGGTAAGATATCTATCAAAAGCAGCGGTCTGGTTTTTAGGCGGCATGCTGAGGAGATAGCGCCATGTTTCACAAGAGCCCTATCCTATTTCCCACCGATTTTTCCCATTACGCTCTATATGCCATGAAATACGCCATTGCCTTCGCCAAGAAATTTGGAGGGCCCATTTATTTGGCCCATGTGCTTGATCCGGCCCTTTCCGGCGGCAAGCATGGCATGTGGCGCGCTTCGAATATCCCCGAGCGCGCCTCGGCCGCCATGCGGCAGCAAGCGGAAACACGGCTGGCATGCGTGGAGCGCATTATCTCTAGCGAAGGCGTGGACGTAGTCAGCTTTATGGTGCAAGGCCGGCCCGATGCGGAGATTGTCCGGCTTGCGGAAGAGCAAAACTGCGGGCTCATCGCCATCGCCACCCATGGCCGCACCGGTTTCGACCACATGGTGTTTGGCAGCGTGGCGGAGCGCGTCGTGCGCAACGCCACGGTTCCCGTGTTGTGCATCAAGCACCCCGAGCATGAATTCGTGGATGGAAGTGAACTCGACCTGCATATCCGCAAAATACTATTCCCAACGGATTTTTCCGAATATGCCGATCAAGCCCTGCTCTATGCGGCCTCACTATGCCGCGAATTCAACGCCGGCCTGGCCCTCTGCCATGTCACCGAGGCGGCCATCGTGATGCCAGAATACGCCCCTGATACAGTGGGGTATTTTGGAGCGGATATAGACGCCCATGCGCATGAAGCGCTGGCGCGGCTTGAAAAGGGCATAGAAGGCGTTCCCGTCGAATCGCGCTTAGCCATAGGCGTGCCTTACCGCGAAATTTGCCACACCGCCGAAGAGCTTGCGGCGGACCTTATTGTGATGCCCGCACATGGCGCGAGCGGCATTTCGCACTTCTTATTTGGGAGCGTAGCCGATAAAGTCGTCCGCCGCGCGTTATGCCCCGTGCTCTCGCTAAGGCCATCCCATGTCGCCCAAGCCGCATCCAGTTAGCGCGCCGCTAACAAACAGCGAGGCGCTACGGAGAACAGGCAAGCTTCATCGGCTTGTTAGACGGGGTTCGTGCAACGTTCGGGCAGCTCTATTGCCCGCACGCGCCGGGCGTCGATCGATCACCTTCTTCATAAAAATCCACATGCCCCAGCCTAAGATCACCATCCCGAGGCAGAACAGAATGTAAGACAGCCTCCAATCAAGTCTTTGGGTCATCATGCTCCACTCCGACATGCCCCCGATGCTGGCGATAAGATTTAGAGGCAGGAACACGATGTTGATCAGGGTGAGATTCTTGAGCAGGACATTCATATTGTTGTTCACAATAGTGCCACGAGCATCCATCAGGCCACTGAGCACAGAACTGTAGATGCTTGCTTGCCGCGCGGCTTGAGTGTTCTCGAGAATTACATCATCAAGCATCTCAAGATGCCGAGGTAAAAATCCGAGCTGGACACCGAGGCTTCGCAGTTTTGCCAGTACAACCGCGTTCCCTTCGATAGCGTCCACATAATAAACAAGACTCTCGCTCAGACTGAACATCTGCAGTAGATGCTTGTTTTCCATTGATACGGTAATTTTCTCCTCCAACTCGGTGCTGATTTGCTTTATGACTCTTAGGTGGCCCACGAAGTGGCGGACGGTGCGAAGTAGAAATGCCAGCATTGCATCCCTGACATCGCTGACCTTGCGGAATTCCCTGTCCGCGAAGGAGAGCTCTGCCGAACCCCGCACAAAGGCGAGCCGATTTTCGAGGAGCGACAGGCCAATTACACTCACGGCAAGCTCAATGGCTTCAGAAACCGATGTGGTCTCAGGCATTTTCCAGATAAGAAGCGCCCGTCCGTCGGCGAACTCGAGTCGAGGAACTTCATCTAGATCGAGCATCGCGTTCAGATCATACTCATCTAGAGCAAACTGTTCTTGGATGACCGCCCGTTCGCACTCATTCGGAGCACTTGCGACCAGAACCTCCCCGATTCCCTCAGTGGATTCTACGATGCGGTTGTCTATTATTGCCATGTGCTTGATCATTTTATGCCTCTTCATACCACGGCGCCCGCAATTAGGTGCGCCGCCTAACAAAGGATGGCGCCCCAACCGGGAGTCGAACCCGGATTTGCCGCTTAGGAGGCGGCCGTTCTATCCGTTGAACTATCGGGGCGTTTCGTAGTGGCTTGTCCGAGGAGTGGTTTCACCAGCGCCTTGACACCTAAAGGCTACGCGAAGAACGCCATCGGTTCAAGTTTGTCGTAACTTTCCTGATTTCTGCTTTCTTTCCCATCCATGGCTTATCTTCATTTGGACTTGCCAGGCTCGAATCGAGTACCGTTTGTTACGGTGGTTCTGTTGGCAAGCATTTTTTATCGTGCGTGACAGGTTAAGGAATAGAGGCTACATGATGGCAGGCGCATCCATAACGGCAATGTCGCGGCGTGATTTCTTGGTTCGAGGCGCAGCCGGATTGGGCTGTTTGGCATGGGATCCGGGCGCCCGTGGTTTCTCTTCTCCGGTAACAAGCCCGCTGCGTATCGGCGTCATCGGCGGCGAACCGGCTGCCGCCGTTTGGCGTGGAGCGCTTGCCCGGCTGGATGGCGCGGCGCTTGCCGCGCATTGGCGAACGGCCGCGGAGTGGATGGCTGGGCGCGTATGCTTGAGTGAGGCGAAGATAGATGGCGTGGTTATCGCCGCACCGGATGCGCTGCGCCCAAAACTGGCGTGCGATGTGCTGGACGCGGGCTGCCACGCCGCATATGCGGCTTCGGCATGGCCAGGTGCAGCGGAGGCCCGTATGCTGGATGGCGCGGCGGCCCGTTCGGGTAAAGCGCTGCATGTGTTGCCGTCCGGTTCGGAATGGGGCGTATGGCTGTCGCTTCGGCGAATAATCGAGGAAGGGCGGTTGGGCGCGCCGCGCTGGAGCCAGGCGGCATGCGATCTGGAATGCGCGGGAATGGAGCTGCCGCGATGCTTGGCGGGCGTCATGCTGGCCACGGGTGAATCGAGTCCGGTTCGGATTTGTTCCGCGGGGGCCTATGAAAACGGCGGGGCTTTGTTGACGCTGGAATACGCGAATGGCCATACCTTCGCCGTGGCATGCCGGAAAGGGGCCGCTCCGGGCCAGCCTGTCGTGGTGCGGGGCGCGTATGATGTCTTCGAGTATGTAGGCGGCATCGCGCGGCTTTCCGGGCGGGAAATGCATCCGTTGTGTGCGGAATCAGTGGCGCTTGAAGATTGGCTGGCTGCGGTTCGAGGGCAGATGGGGAGCCCATATGGAACCGCTTTCACTTTACAACTGGCCCAATCCATCGCACGCGCGGAGGATGTGCTGCGCAATGGGCGGACGTATGCCCGGATACCCGAAGAAGCTTGCAGGGCTTGATCGGGCAACAGGCTGAAGAGAGGAGGCTACTCCAATTGGCAGGCAAATCCAATGTCTCCGCAAGCGTCCCAGACTGGAGCCGGGAGAGCCGGCGGCAATGGTGGGATCCCTCCCGCCAGCTTCTCCATTCGATTCGCCGCTATCAATATTGGCGCAACCGCTGGGGAATCGCAGGACGGTGTATCGCCCGCTGGCATGCCTTACGGCACCGGTTTTGGAGCGTGGTGACGGGTGCGGAGATTCAGCTTACGACACAGATAGGCGGCGGATTGTTATTGATACACCCAAATGGCGTCGTTATCCATCCTTCCGTGGAGATCGGCCCTAATTGCCTCATTTTTCATCAAGTCACTCTGGGAACCGTGACTGAATCAAAAAAGCTTGATGTCCCCAAACTAGGCGGGCATGTCGATATTGGGGCGGGTGCGAAAATCCTAGGGAATGTGGTGATTGGAGATCACGCCCGGATCGGCGCGAACGCCGTGGTGCTGCATGACGTGCCTCCCGGCGCATTAGCGGTTGGCGTTCCAGCGCGAATCATTCTGTCACCGGATAATGCAGAAAATGCCTGATGTGGACGTTACCCACAATCCAATGCAACGACATAACATTGTTTATTCTCGTTTACCTTTGCGTGCGTATCAATCGAATGGGATTCCTGTTGATAGTACGGCGCGCCAGTCTTACTCATCTATTTCACGCGAGCCGCGAAGAATGCAACCATTTAAAGCGCGACATACCTGCAATGAAAAAACTCCTAGTTTTCTTGTTGAAGCTGGGGCTAAGACACTGGCGTGGAGGCTGCCCATACCCCTGATCGCTGAAATAATCGCCGCAGTTTTCACATATGATAAACCTAGTCTTATCAAGCGGTCACGCAAATCGATTCAACCTAAAAAAGGCAGTAGGAACTTGCTTTGGGATTTTTCCGGCCCAATTTTGTAAAGAAATAACTGTCCTGGCCCGCTCTTTACGTTGGCGCCGACAGCAGGTTGGGGGTGGCCAGCGGCCTTCCCTCGAGTATTTTGGCGAAGATCCGGCTGAGGATCGTCCGCCATCGTTCGTTCCAGTTCAACTGCCGCGCAGTTGCTTTCACCTCCAATAAAAAGGCGTTTACGGATTTCAGAACTTGTTCCATAGCATGTCCTTGCGCATGCACGGGGGTGATGGTGAGCGTGGTTTGGCCTCCGTGGCGGGTCTGCTGTCCCACACCATACAGCAGCAGAGGGCGGCTTGTGATCGCTTCGGCGTGGCGCTCCGGAATCGCCAAGCGCACGTACAAAGACCACCAATTGTAAATCAGGGCTATGATTCGCGCCATGATTTGGCAGCGCTTCATATCGTGGGTGGTATACCCGCCCCACCCCCACTGGTTTTTCTGTTCATCGTAGATGTTTTCCGCATCGCCCCGGTCGCGATAATGCTGGGCCAAGGCCGATAGGGGGTCTGTCAGCGAAGTGGCCAGCAGCGCGTATTCATACTGCTGCACGGCTCCCGCTTGGATCTCAATGAGCTGTAGTTGGGGGGCAGGGCTTACGCATCTAATAGTGCTCAAGAGTCGATTTATCCTGTTGTGCATGATTTTTTCTGTCAACGTGGCCTGGGATTTTTCGCTTGGGGGAAGGTCTTTGCGCGCTCACGGCGGGTTTGCTTGACGACTTCGTCCACGTAGCGTTCAGCCAGCTTCATGAAAGCCTGGTAGCCATTGATGGCCTCTTTTAGGAACTCGGTTTCGCGCGCCGGCACATAGCGAACCACGTTCTTCTCGTTCTCCCAGCTCTGGTGGTTAAAGTGGGGACGCCCGCCCATTTGACAGAGCTTTCCGCGCTCCATCCGCTCAATCTGCGCCATGCGCTCCAGCAATGCTTGCATCTTTTTGGTGTGCTTCATGGATTTTAATATATAGAATTCTATATACTAGAGTCAACAGTGCTTCGGCGCATGAATGAAAGGAGCACCCCATGACCGCTGAAAAGAAATCCCTGCCCAAGCCCAAGCCTATTATCGAGTGTTTCGCGGGCCTGCCTGATCCCCGCATGGACCGGACCCGCAGGCACAACTTCATTGACATCTTGATGATTGGGCTATGCTCAGCCCTCGTGGGCGGGGAGAGCTTTTCGGATATGGAGCGCTTCGGCTGGCTCCGGGAGGATTGGCTGAAGGGCTTCCTGGAATTGCCCGGCGGCATCCCCTCGCACGACACCTTCAACCGGGTCTTTTCCGCCCTCGACCCCCATGCCTTTCTGGAATGCTTCGGCCAATGGGTGCAGGGCATTTGCCCCAATCTGAGCGATGAGGTCGCCGCCATTGACGGCAAAGCCCTGCGGCGCGCCTTGAATCAGGGGGAGGCCATCCCCTACATCGTCAGCGCATGGGCTTGCGAGCACGGCCTGGCGCTGGGGCAGGTCAAGGTGGACGAGAAATCCAACGAAATCACCGCCGTCCCCAAACTCCTCAACGCCTTAAAGCTCAAGGGAGCCATCGTCACCCTGGACGCCATGGGCTGCCAGAAGGATATCGCCTCCCACATTATCCAACGGCAGGCCGACTACGTGCTGGCCCTCAAAGGCAACCACGCCACCGCCCTAGAAGAAGTGAAGGCCTTTTTCAAGGACGCCGTTCCCCCTTGCGCCACCCAGTGCGCGCCAACAGCCGACGCCACACGGATGGATTTCCACCAGACCATCGACAAGGGGCATGGCCGCATCGAAACCCGCCGATACTGGCAATCCACCGACTTGGGCTGGTTCGAGGACAAAGGACTTTGGAAGGGCCTCAAGAGTTTCGGCATGGTCGAGTCCATCCGCAAGGAAAAAGGGAAGAACACCATCGAGCGGCGCTACTACTTGAGCAGCCTGCCCCTCGACGCACGACGATTCGCCCACGCCGTGCGTGGACACTGGGGCGTGGAAAACAATTTGCACTGGCGCCTAGACATTATCTTTCGCGAAGACGACAACCGCGCCCGAACAAGAAACGCCGCCCAGAATCTCGCCTCCTTGAGGAGAATTACACTCAACCTCCTCAAGAAAGACAAGACCAACAAAGATTTCCTCAGGGGCAAGCGCTTCGCTGCTGCACTCGACCCCGAATACCTTCTACGTTTACTGGGAATTTAGATGCGTAAGCCCTGAGTTGGGGGGAGGGGTCAGGCAATAGCGGCTCCGTTTCCAGAACGATACTCCCTTTGAGCTTGCGCCGCAGAACGATTATCCGGCGTTTGCTCGTCCATCCCATAAGCTCCAGACGGTCTTCCAAACCTTCCCAGCCTTGGCCTGCTGGCGTCCAGTCCTTAGAACAAAAGGCCTGCTGGATAAGCCGTTTCACGTTGCTGGTCTGCCGCAATTTGAACAGATAGGGCACTCCGCGCGCTTCGGCTTCGCTCATGTCGCGTTCGTTGCCGAAGGCGCAGTCGCCGCGAATCATGCCCGGCCAGGCCGCGCGCGGCAAGCCATCGAGAAAATGCCACAATCCAGGCATGGTGTATTTCGCCGCCGTCTCGTTGCCCGGCCGGACTTCCACGTCCAGCACCAAGCGCGTGTTCGCCATAAAATAGGTATGCAGCACATGAGAAGGACGGCCCTGTTTCGCCGGATTGTAGCCCAGCACGGCCCCTTCTTGATGGCCGAACAGGGGCTTCACGCTTGTATCCACGTCCAAAATCCAAGGCTCATAAAGCAACGGCTCATAACAGCGGCGCAGGTGCTTCTGTAGCCAGCCCGCGCAGGCTTCCCCGTCCGCCAGTATAAATGCCCGCCGCGCCGAGGAGGCGCTCATGATCTTGCTCATACCCAGCAAGCCCGGGTTCACCGCGTCGTAACGGACCGCGTCAATGTGCGCATAGCGGGTGTGGCCCGCCAGCACTGATAAAAATAGCGTGCCCAGCACATCCCTCTTGCGCGGCGCATTATTGCTGGCGTACGCCAGCGGACAGTCCTCCACCCACGCTTCAAAAAGCTCCGCCGTCTTGAGGAAATCGATAAAGAACGCCAACTGGCCAAACGGCGTCGTTGCCGCCTCCCGGTCCCATTCCACATGCACCCGGCCCCCGTAGCTATCTACGAAAATCGGCGCCTCCAAAGACAACCATTCCTCCTCTCCCAATGGGGGAGCATCTTGCTGTTGCGATTCTGTTTCCATGTTCTTTATCTTGAACTACTTCCTGCTCGACACTCAAGATTCAACTGGCGTTTTTAGGTTCAAAGCTTCTTGTTGTTTTCTACAGAAGCTGGAGCTTAACCCAACTTCCGCAGTTATTTTTGTAAGTGGTTGATTTTGTTGGATCGAGTATCAAAAGTCTTCACTACACCGCTGTTTTCATAGGCGGCGAAACCGCCCTCATTCATTTTGCTGGACGTATGAAAGCTTATGGATGCGATTTACCCCTGTTCACAGCAAATCCAACCACTAACTGCGAAAGTTGAGCTAGTGCTCAAACGCCCACAAATTCTCGCAGCGCGGTATGGCCGCAAGCAAAGATCCGGATTTTGAACCACGAATGAGCTCCAATGCTCTCCAATAATACCAGTTCTGATTTTCTACCGATTACGCTGATGATGCCCAGAAAAAGTGCATAGCAGGAATGCCGCTCTACATTGGCGTTGATTGGTGTCTATTCGTGGTTGGGAGGGGTGTTCCCGCAGAATGCTAAAGAAATCCTCGTGTCGGGTCGATAAGTATGCCGGACCCTTAACGGAGGAAGACCGATGGCAGCGATGGTGACAAGGCGCGACGGCGACACGTTCGAGGTGAGTTTCTCGCTGAGGCTGCGTGGTTCGATGCTCGATATGGAGGAGGCGGTCCAGGAGGCCCTGAACGGGGTGGGGCGCGCAGTCATGGCCGAGGCCCTGGCCCGTTTCGACACAGACGGCTCGCCCATCCGCGTCGGCGCCACCACCTTCAAAACCAAGGGGCGCTTCGGCCAGACCTACGAGACGCCCCACGGCCCGGTCCGCGTCGAGCGGCACGTCTACCAGAACACCGCCACGGGCGGGCGCACCTTCTGCCCGCTGGAGCGGGACGCGCGAATGGTCATGAACGCCACGCCGCGCTACGCCCGGATCGTCAGCGGAAAATACTCCCGCATGGGCGCCGATGTCATGCGCCGCGACCTGCTCGAGTCGACAGGCCGCGCAATCTCGCGCGACTATGTGAAGAAGATCGGCGATTTTGTGGGCGCCCTGGCGCAGGCCAGGGAGGAGACGTGGGAGTACGAGCTGCCGGAATTGGACAGGCCGGTCGCGTCGGTGGCCGTGGGCCTGGACGGCACCTGCATGCTGCTCAGGGAGGACGGCTGGCGTCAGGCGATGTGCGGGTCCATCAGCCTGTACGACAAGGACGGGGAGCGGCTGCACACGATCTACGCGGGCGCATCGCCCGAGTACGGCAAGCAGACTTTCCTCGAGCGCTTCGGCCGCGAGGTGGAGCGCGTGAGGGCGAGGCACCCGGCGGCGCTGTATATCGGCCTGGCCGACGGCGCGCCGGACAACTGGAAGTTTTTGACGCCGCGCACGGACCGGCAGATGCTGGATTTCTATCACGCGCGGGAATACGTGGGGAAGGCGGCGGAGGCGATTCACGGTCATGGCGCGCGCCGCCGGGAGTGGGAGGCGGACTGGAGTCACCGGCTGAAGCACACGAGGGGCGCAGCCGGACGCTTGCTGGAGGAGATGAAGGCGAGCTTGCCAAGCGTGCGCGCCCAGGCTTGCCGCGAGGAACTCGGCAAGGCGATCACCTACTTCGGCAATCACCGCTCGAAGATGCAATACTGGCGGCACACGGCGGAGCGCCTTCCCATCGGCAGCGGAGTGACGGAGGCGGCGTGCAAGACGCTGATCAAGCAACGCCTGGCATGCTCCGGGATGCGGTGGAAGGAAGCGGGCGCGAGCGCGGTGATCGCGCTCAGGTCGCTGGAGATGACCGAGGGCCGTTGGGACCAGTTCTGGCAACACGTGGCCCGCCACGGGGTCAATTGAGGTTATCATATTGAGGGAGCACCCCTGTGAAGTCTCTCTATTTGCTCGATCTAGAATACTTCTAGCTTCCTGAATGAGCTCTTTGGCTTTCACGTCCGCGTCCGCCACAATTTGCCATTTCGATAGCCTTTGCAGTTCTTTTTTGAGATTGTTTGTGTATTCCGTCCATTGGTTATGATCTAGCAGGTATTTTTGATTTAGTGAATCAAGCATAGATTTGTATTGCTCGGAATACTTCCTATGCTGCAAAAATAATGCAGATACGGTGATCGTGGAAATAGTCAAAATAATGCATAAGACAAACAACATCAGTAGCATTCTTCTAATCCTCCTCTTCTGTTGATATCAAGTCGAACAAAATGGAAGTACTATTCCAATCTACATCCATTGAATATCTCATTTAAAGAGAAAAATAGTTCAATTGCCAAATTATTTCATCCCTCCCTAGTGTTAGCGCCTATCGCATCGGATGCTTGCGCCCATTGTCTTGCTTTTTTTGTTCCCTTTAAAGAGGGTGCCGCTCTGTCATTACCGCTCCATTCGCCTTGCCGAGGGATAGCCGCAATTTATTTGGAGCCGTTCTTGAGCGCGCTTATGAACCAAAATACATGGCGGATTTGCCCCACCGACTAAGAGGCATTTGCGAAATAGCGTGGTTTGCGAACGCGCGGACGGTGCGGGCACACGCGGAGCGGTTTTCGCCTGTGGCAATGGGATTACGCCTCCGCTACGGGTGCAATAAATCATGCAGGAGGTTCGCGTGTAGGACCCTTGCGGCCCGAATGGGCATGGTTTGCCCTTGATTCGGGCCATCATTGCTTGTGCGGATTCGATGTGATCTATGCGGCGCGGGGCTGTCCGAGGAGCGAGCGCATGCGTTCTGCCTGGCCGGCTTCGAGCCATCCCAGGGCCATGCCGAGCATGACGAGGAGGGCTAATCCGGTGCGGGCGCGCATCTTTTTCATACCGCGGATGTAGTGGCGCTCGAATCCGTATGCGCCGTCGAGTCGGCTGTTGACTCGCTCGATGGCGGTGCGGTGTTTGTATTCGCGGCGCCAGGATTTGGCGCTGCGGGGCAGGGGGGTAAAGATGCGCCGGTCGATAGCGATGGGCACGCGGACAATCCGTCCGTGTTCGGGCTGGCATCCTTGGTTGCAGAGGTCTTGCTGGGTACAGGCGCTCCCGCGTGCCTTGGCTGGGCAACGGTATTTCAAGGTTCCCCGATCTTGCTCGAATCCTTGGTAGGCCATGGAATCATAGTTGTCGCGTTCGTTTGGGGCGCCGTTACGACACCGGCAGAGGACTTCACCTCGTTCGGTATGGAAGATCGTGTCTACCCGTTCGGGATATAAAGGGCGGGGCCGTTCCGGTTCTTCTTTCCAGGTCGCCCGGATGTCCACGATGGGCCGGATTTCATGTTCCTCGAAGAGGCCCTTGTTGTTGGCTTCGGAATCATAGCCCTTGTCGGCGCTGAGGTACTCGGCGCGTTGGACGAGTTCGGGGTGGCGCGCGTCGAGAGCCGCCACGAGGGGCAGCAGAAAGGGCGAGTCGTTGGCGCTGGCTTTCGTGACCGCGTAGCCCAGCGGCAATTCGTATTTCGTGTCCACGATGAGGTGCAGCTTGTAGCCGAACCACCGTTTGACCTTCTCCCAGGGCGTGCCGTCCTTGTGAACGCCCTTGTAGGTTTTCGTGCCCCAGTCTGCGTCGCGGTCGCGCCGCCCGTCCGGCTCTTCGTTTTCCAGGACCGCGTCTTTGCGCGGAGGCTTGGCGTGGGTTTGGATGGCTTTCGAGTCTACGGCCAGACGCACCCCGAGATCCGGCAAGCGTTCCATCAGCCGGACGATGAGCGCGTCGAACATCCGGTCCACTTCTTTCCAGTGGCGCAGTAATCTGGCGAAGAACCGCGTGTACACCCATTCGGGCGGGACCGCCTTGGCGCCCCGCAACACGTCGAATCCGCACAACTGGCGCAATTGCCCGTTTCGGGCTAGTTCGCGGCGCAGGCTTTCGACGCCGTCGTGCTGGAAGACGATCCCCGCCAGTATGCTGTTCCACATCGCGCGGATAGGATAATCGTCGCGCCGCCCCTTGCGTTCGGCTTCCATCGCCCGCATCAAATCTTCATCCGGCAGCGCCGCCAGCAACAGGTTCAGCCGATCCAGATCCGACGCCGCGTCGACCTGGTTCCACGAGAACAACCCCATTTGGTGTATAATGGCCATCGCAAACGTCTCCTTGGTGTGTGCGTGGTTATGTGGTCAACTATACTACAATCACACACGGGAGACGTTACGCCTTTTCCCGCTCGCCGAGGGCATTTGGGGTGATTTTTCACAAAAAATCCTTATTCATGCCCCCGCCAAGCCCCTTTCCCCGCATTCTCCGGGGTAGGCGCCAATTCCGCCGCTTTGTAAACCCTTGTCAATACGGATTTTCTTTATTTCGCAAATGCCTCCTGGTGTCAGGGCTTACGCATCTAAATTCCCAGTAAACGTAGAAGGTATTCGGGGTCGAGTGCAGCAGCGAAGCGCTTGCCCCTGAGGAAATCTTTGTTGGTCTTGTCTTTCTTGAGGAGGTTGAGTGTAATTCTCCTCAAGGAGGCGAGATTCTGGGCGGCGTTTCTTGTTCGGGGCGCGGTTGTCGTCTTCGCGAAAGATAATGTCTAGGCGCCAGTGCAAATTGTTTTCCACGCCCCAGTGTCCACGCACGGCGTGGGCGAATCGTCGTGCGTCGAGGGGCAGGCTGCTCAAGTAGTAGCGCCGCTCGATGGTGTTCTTCCCTTTTTCCTTGCGGATGGACTCGACCATGCCGAAACTCTTGAGGCCCTTCCAAAGTCCTTTGTCCTCGAACCAGCCCAAGTCGGTGGATTGCCAGTATCGGCGGGTTTCGATGCGGCCATGCCCCTTGTCGATGGTCTGGTGGAAATCCATCCGTGTGGCGTCGGCTGTTGGCGCGCACTGGGTGGCGCAAGGGGGAACGGCGTCCTTGAAAAAGGCCTTCACTTCTTCTAGGGCGGTGGCGTGGTTGCCTTTGAGGGCCAGCACGTAGTCGGCCTGCCGTTGGATAATGTGGGAGGCGATATCCTTCTGGCAGCCCATGGCGTCCAGGGTGACGATGGCTCCCTTGAGCTTTAAGGCGTTGAGGAGTTTGGGGACGGCGGTGATTTCGTTGGATTTCTCGTCCACCTTGACCTGCCCCAGCGCCAGGCCGTGCTCGCAAGCCCATGCGCTGACGATGTAGGGGATGGCCTCCCCCTGATTCAAGGCGCGCCGCAGGGCTTTGCCGTCAATGGCGGCGACCTCATCGCTCAGATTGGGGCAAATGCCCTGCACCCATTGGCCGAAGCATTCCAGAAAGGCATGGGGGTCGAGGGCGGAAAAGACCCGGTTGAAGGTGTCGTGCGAGGGGATGCCGCCGGGCAATTCCAGGAAGCCCTTCAGCCAATCCTCCCGGAGCCAGCCGAAGCGCTCCATATCCGAAAAGCTCTCCCCGCCCACGAGGGCTGAGCATAGCCCAATCATCAAGATGTCAATGAAGTTGTGCCTGCGGGTCCGGTCCATGCGGGGATCAGGCAGGCCCGCGAAACACTCGATAATAGGCTTGGGCTTGGGCAGGGATTTCTTTTCAGCGGTCATGGGGTGCTCCTTTCATTCATGCGCCGAAGCACTGTTGACTCTAGTATATAGAATTCTATATATTAAAATCCATGAAGCACACCAAAAAGATGCAAGCATTGCTGGAGCGCATGGCGCAGATTGAGCGGATGGAGCGCGGAAAGCTCTGTCAAATGGGCGGGCGTCCCCACTTTAACCACCAGAGCTGGGAGAACGAGAAGAACGTGGTTCGCTATGTGCCGGCGCGCGAAACCGAGTTCCTAAAAGAGGCCATCAATGGCTACCAGGCTTTCATGAAGCTGGCTGAACGCTACGTGGACGAAGTCGTCAAGCAAACCCGCCGTGAGCGCGCAAAGACCTTCCCCCAAGCGAAAAATCCCAGGCCACGTTGACAGAAAAAATCATGCACAACAGGATAAATCGACTCTTGAGCACTATTAGATGCGTAAGCCCTGCGCCGCGTCGACCTGGTTCCACGAGAACAACCCCATTTGGTGTATAATGGCCATCGCAAACGTCTCCTTGGTGTGTGCGTGGTTATGTGGTCAACTATACTACAATCACACACGGGAGACGTTACGCCTTTTCCCGCTCGCCGAGGGCATTTGGGGTGATTTTTCACAAAAAATCCTTATTCATGCCCCCGCCAAGCCCCTTTCCCCGCATTCTCCGGGGTAGGCGCCAATTCCGCCGCTTTGTAAACCCTTGTCAATACGGATTTTCTTTATTTCGCAAATGCCTCGACTAATAGCATTTGTTGTATAAAACCTTGTAAACTACCTTGTTGTCATTCCCGCGAAAGGGGTCTTCCAAAAACTCCCCACGAGCGAGTTTATACCGCCTTGGCGTCGAAATTGCACATTCAAGCGAGAACCGCACGCCCAAAGCGGCAGCAAGCTGCCGCACTCCATATGCTTTCACAAGAAGCACTTAGGGCGTGTATGGAGTGCGGTAGCTTGCTACCGCTTTCTTGTTCTCTTTTACATCCTTTTGCCGCTATTTTCATGCTCGGGCTTGCCAGCTCCTTTTTTGGAAATCCCCGAAAGCGGGAATCCAGTGCAAATTCTCTGTATCCCCGCGTTCGCGGAGATGACAGGTAGGCGGTTTTACGTTATTTCTTCAATACGTACACATGATATATTCTTCCGGGAGCGGTAATAACAGAGCTACACCTCTTTTTTAGACATGATTTAACAAGATGAACAAGATTGGACAAGATCGCCAGGATTAGTTACAGATTTGAAAGCTAATCTATGAAGTGTCCGGGCGCGTTTTTTTGTGTAGCAAAATTGCTATCAAAAAAATCTTGTTTCATCTTGTAAAGCATGTCTAAAAAACCTCCACCATCGGCGGTTTGTTATGTATTCTAAGCTCAAAAACCGTCCCGATGCTTTTGCTTCAGATGGCTAAAATGTAACTGAAAAATAAACTCGTGAAGATATAGGAGCGGCAGGTGCGCACGGAACCAGATAGCCCAGATATCGTGGCGGCGCGAATCGGTGCCATGCGGATTCAGCACTGGCGCGGTTATTCTCTAGATGCCGTCCTGGATGCATTGGCCATGCCTGGCGTGCTGTTGAAAACCTCGCGCAAGTCGGCTACGTGGCGGATTGGCGGCTGCATCCTCAAAAAAAGCCGGTTCGAGGGCGGGCTCGGGCCACTCAAGCACACCTGCTGCCGCGAGCACTACCGCCAGGCTTGGCGTTCTGCTTGGAGACTGCGCCGGGCTGGTGTCGGCGTGCCTGCTCCCCTGGCGTTTGTGGAATGGAATCGTTTCGGGTTCATGTGGGGAAACGCCATGGTGTCGGAATACCTGGATGGCGCGCGCACGGTCGAACAGCATGCCGAGTCCTTGGTGCAAGACGGGGCAGCTCGTACAACGCTTGATGTCTTTCTGGGGGGCCTTGCGCACGCGGTCCAGGCGTTATGCGCTTCAGGCGCGCGCCATGCCGATCTGTCGGGGAAGAATATACTAACGCGAGGCGGCAGTTCGTTCGACTTCATTGATCTCGACAGTGTTATCCTGGATCAGCCGTATACGGAGCCTATGCGCCTGAAAAACCACATACAGCTTTATGATTCATTCTGCGATTTTCTAGATGACTCCTATCTGGGCCCATTTGTACAAGCCATGGAGCCTGCGCCCGGCTATACGGCGGAAGAGTGGTTCGAGCGCGTGCGGCAAGGGCAAGCGGAGCGCCGCGCCCGCCAAATCGCCCGCTGGCGGCGGCAGGGCAAAGAAATCCCGCGAAGATCATGTCCGGGATAACCGCAAGTAGAGACCCAACTCCACTGGCCAAAAAAACGCAAGAATCGAGTAGGGGGGTTCCTCACGGTCCCCCATAAGCGCTAACCTTATATTGCCTCCATCAAACCACGCAACTGTTGCATTCGCTTCCTTGGGGGCTCTGCCAGATCTCTCGCGATTTCCCGCCACTGGCTGATGCATTCGGATAATCCAAGCGTCGGATTGACCGCTTGGCGAAGGAGGTGCAAGGCGAAAGAGAGTTCGCGCCACAAGGAGGCCTCGCGGTAGATATCGTCACAGTGGATATCCCCAGGGGGAAAAAAAGCGCCCCTCATCAACAATGGCCTGGGCAAGGCAGGAGACAAGCATTTTGCCGTGGAGCCAAGCCTTGGCCGACTCCTCGTCTTCCTTTGGCAAGTGTCCCAATCCCATAATCGACTTCATCCGTTTGAAGGCCAACTCCACCTGCCAGCGCGCCCGGTACAACTCGATAACCTGGTGCGGCGATATTGAATCCGGCAAGGATGTGGCCAGTATGACGTAGCGATGCAGCACAAGCGTTTCGGGATCCAGACTCCGTTGCTTCTTGCTTAGCTCTTTCTTCGCCCGGCGGATGCTTTGCGCGGCGGCTTCCTCGCTCAAACGCAGCGCACAGATCCGTAGCGCCAGCTCCTCCTGCCCCTTTGCCTGGCCAATCAGGGCCCAATCACCCACTTCCCCTACCTCTAGAGACGCCACCAATCCAGCCAGTGGACAGGTGTTCCCTGCGCCATTCCGAAGACTGAAGGCTTTATTCTTAAGACGCGTCAGAAAGTTCCCGTTATGGCCGAGCACATAACGAAAACCTTTGAGATGCCCATAAGCACGATCTCCGAGCAATAGGTCGCCAGGCGAGACTCGGAATCGCGCGAAACTCTCTCCAACCTTCGGGCCGGTAATATGAAACTCATCGCATTGAAGACCGTATAAACATAGGCTGTAGTGAACGCGCCAGTCCGTTCCCGTGCTTCCCGGTTCGCAGACAACGCTCGCATCCACGACGCGAACACGGTAATACTCCAGCCATGCAGGCCGAACGCACGGTCCCGCGCGACGTTGAAGTATCTCTACGGCCATCCACCGCAGCCATTCCCCCGAAGCACGCAACCGCTTAAGAAGTGCCACATCCGACACGGACGCCACATTCCCTTCTCGAGCACGAACGACAGCCTCACGCAGAGAACACCCATCCGCCAAATGGATCAACAGCAAGCGCAGGAGCGATTCCGTCGACGATATAGAACGAGGCTTGCGGTGCCACGCGCCCAATTCACGAGCCTTGTCCTCCCATCCAGCAGGGAGAAAACGCTGTAAACACTGCCAATTCTCATTCCACGCTGCTTCCATGCACCCAGTATAGAAGATTCGTCAGGAGACATCAAATAAGGTTAGCGCTTATGTCACGGTCCCCCCCTCTCACACCACCGGGCATACCTGCTCGGTACCACGGCGGTTTCGGTCATTTTTGAACGTTTCGTACCGTTGAACCGGGTCTATCAGTTTTTGTTTCGCGAACCATTGTTTGTCCATGGCGTGTTGCGCGGGAGGACTCCCCGCTTTGCGCCACCAGCCCTTCCCGGACCCTGCGAGTATCCACGCCTGAAATTGCGGCACGCCTAGTTTTCTAAGGAAGTCCGCTATGGTTTTCGTGCGCTTGAGGCGTTTGAGGATGACGCAGCGCAGTTTGCGCCGCATCCATTCCCCGAGGCGTTCCAGATGGCCCTTTGCTTCGGCAAACCGATAGTAGGTTATCCAGCCGCTCAGGAAGCTGTTGAGCTCCTCAATCATCTGGCGCACTTTGGCGTCGCCGCGGTTGCGTCGCGTGATGTCGCGGATGCGGTCTTTCGCCCGGTCGAGGCTCTTGGGCGCGATGCCCAATCGCCCCCCACCCAGCAAGCGATAACCCAAAAATTTCCGCTCTCCCACGAACGCCACCGCGCTCTTCTCGCGGTTCACCCGTAGTTTCAGCTTCCCCTCAAGGAACTGCGTGACCGATGTCAGGACACGTTCTCCCGCGCGTATCGTCTGCACGTAAATGTTGCAGTCGTCCGCATAGCGGCAAAAACGATGCCCTCGTTTCTCCAACTCCTTGTCCAGGTCGTCCAAGAGCAGGTTGGCCAGCAGCGGCGATAGAGGACCGCCTTGCGGGGTCCCTTCGTATCGTTCGATGCATACGCCGTTCTGCATCATGCCGACTTCAAGAAACCAGCGGATGAGTCGGAGTACGCGTTTGTCTGACACGTGCCGCGCCACGCGCGCCATCAGGATGTCGTGGTTGACCCGGTCGAAGAATTTTTCCAGGTCCATGTCCACAACAATGCAGCGGCCTTCGCTTACGTACGTGCTGGCTTGCCGCAGCGCCTGATGTGCATTGTGCCTTGGACGAAATCCATAACTGCTTTCCGAGAAGGCCGGGTCTAGAAGCGGTTCGAGAGCCTGCAAGAGCGCTTGTTGCACGACTCGGTCCACCACCGTCGGAATGCCCAGTTGCCGCATCCCCCCGCCCGGCTTGGGGATTTGCACTCCCAACACCGGTTGGGGACGGTAGCGCCCTGCCGTCAGTTCCTCTTGCAGTCCCCGCCAGTGTTCCGGAAACCAACGCTTCAGGTCGCGTACGCTCATGCCGTCCGCACCCGCCGCGCCTTTGTTCCGTTGCACCCGGCGTACCGCTTCCGTCAGGTTCGCAAGACTCGCGACCCGTTCCATCAAGTCTTGCGTCAAGGCTCGCCTCTTGTTCGCCGCCGGGGATAGTTGCCGCGCCTCGAACGCATCCGATTCGGTTCCGCCTTCTCCGATTGCGCCGTGGCAAGCCGACTCCAGTGGGAACTCCATCTGGCAACCTGCTACTTCCTGCCGCTCCCTATCCCACGAGACGTTCAATGCTGCTCCTTGAATGATCGATTCGGCCCTTCCCCTTGCGGGTATTATGGCCTCGGCTGACTCCTGCCCACCCCTCGCGACATGTTGCCTTCCCGCTAGTCTGGCTCTTCCAGACAGATGAACAGGTCTCCCAAGGTAAGACGCGCCTCTTTCCGCCGGGCCTCGCCGGATTTACCAAGGTGTGTCCGAATGGTTATTGGGCGTCGCCATCCATTGCTGGCTTGCCCCGCCACCCCGGCCTTCTATCCGGTTTCTGTGCGTCGAGTCCGACTTTTGCCTCCTGCTTCCTCCAGACCCCGCCTCGCGGCGACGCCCTTGCTCTTGGCTAGCAATTCCCACCATCAGGGCTTGCAGGGGACTTACACCCCTTAGATCCGCGCCATGCTTGGCACACATCGGGTAGGGGGCGGAGTCGCCTCCGCCGCCCTCCCACACCACCGTACGTACGGTTCCGTATACGGCGGTTCCTACGTTCGCTTGTTTCTACTACCTCGTTGCCTTGTGCCGTATAAGCGCCCAGCTTTACCTTGCGAGTTCCGCCCGCTACTTCCAGCTTTAGGCCCTCTTGCGAGGCATCTGCTCAAAGCACTTAGAAATCCGGTACACAACCTCCCGTAGGTTCGGCCCTTCGCTGGCTTACGCCAACTACTATGGCCTCTGCTGACTTCTGCCAGCCCATCCCAACGCCTCTCGACGCTGGTAGCGCAAAGGCAGACTGGCAGATCTCCTCGGGTAATGCGCGTTCACCTTCACACTTATGCCCGCCGCATCTACTTCCATGCTTTCCGTACAGGTATGGGGCTTTGAATCTATTGGCCTTCTCACCCAGCATGGCTGCCTCTTATGCGGTTCCTGTTCGTCGGGCCAGTGATTTGCCTGCGGCTTCCTCCAGATTCCACTTCGCGATGGACACCCTTGCCGTCCGGCTAACAGTTCCTCCTGTCAGGCCTGTAAACCTAAAAACGCCAGTTGAATCTTGAGTGTCGAGCAGGAAGTAGTTCAAGATAAAGAACATGGAAACAGAATCGCAACAGCAAGATGCTCCCCCATTGGGAGAGGAGGAATGGTTGTCTTTGGAGGCGCCGATTTTCGTAGATAGCTACGGGGGCCGGGTGCATGTGGAATGGGACCGGGAGGCGGCAACGACGCCGTTTGGCCAGTTGGCGTTCTTTATCGATTTCCTCAAGACGGCGGAGCTTTTTGAAGCGTGGGTGGAGGACTGTCCGCTGGCGTACGCCAGCAATAATGCGCCGCGCAAGAGGGATGTGCTGGGCACGCTATTTTTATCAGTGCTGGCGGGCCACACCCGCTATGCGCACATTGACGCGGTCCGTTACGACGCGGTGAACCCGGGCTTGCTGGGTATGAGCAAGATCATGAGCGCCTCCTCGGCGCGGCGGGCATTTATTCTGGCGGACGGGGAAGCCTGCGCGGGCTGGCTACAGAAGCACCTGCGCCGCTGTTATGAGCCGTTGCTTTATGAGCCTTGGATTTTGGACGTGGATACAAGCGTGAAGCCCCTGTTCGGCCATCAAGAAGGGGCCGTGCTGGGCTACAATCCGGCGAAACAGGGCCGTCCTTCTCATGTGCTGCATACCTATTTTATGGCGAACACGCGCTTGGTGCTGGACGTGGAAGTCCGGCCGGGCAACGAGACGGCGGCGAAATACACCATGCCTGGATTGTGGCATTTTCTCGATGGCTTGCCGCGCGCGGCCTGGCCGGGCATGATTCGCGGCGACTGCGCCTTCGGCAACGAACGCGACATGAGCGAAGCCGAAGCGCGCGGAGTGCCCTATCTGTTCAAATTGCGGCAGACCAGCAACGTGAAACGGCTTATCCAGCAGGCCTTTTGTTCTAAGGACTGGACGCCAGCAGGCCAAGGCTGGGAAGGTTTGGAAGACCGTCTGGAGCTTATGGGATGGACGAGCAAACGCCGGGTAATCGTTCTGCGGCGCAAGCTCAAAGGGAGTATCGTTCTGGAAACGGAGCCGCTATTGCCTGACCCCTCCCCCCAACTACAGCTCATCGAGATCCAAGCGGGAGCCGTGCAGCAGTATGAATACGCGCTGCTGGCCACTTCGCTGACAGACCCCCTATCGGCCTTGGCCCAGCATTATCGCGACCGGGGCGATGCGGAAAACATCTACGATGAACAGAAAAACCAGTGGGGGTGGGGCGGGTATACCACCCACGATATGAAGCGCTGCCAAATCATGGCGCGAATCATAGCCCTGATTTACAATTGGTGGTCTTTGTACGTGCGCTTGGCCATTCCGGAGCGCCACGCCGAAGCGATCACAAGCCGCCCTCTGCTGCTGTATGGTGTGGGACAGCAGACCCGCCACGGAGGCCAAACCACGCTCACCATCACCCCCGTGCATGCGCAAGGACATGCTATGGAACAAGTTCTGAAATCCGTAAACGCCTTTTTATTGGAGGTGAAAGCAACTGCGCGGCAGTTGAACTGGAACGAACGATGGCGGACGATCCTCAGCCGGATCTTCGCCAAAATACTCGAGGGAAGGCCGCTGGCCACCCCCAACCTGCTGTCGGCGCCAACGTAAAGAGCGGGCCAGGACAGTTATTTCTTTACAAAATTGGGCCGGAAAAATCCCAAAGCAAGCTCTTACTGCCTTTTTTAGGGTAAAGGACTTGCACCTTCAAGTAAACACGCCCTGCCGGGCGCACCAAAGAAAAGGGCTTGCGAATCTTCGCAAGCCCTTTGTTATCAATGGCGCCGGGAAGGGGAGTCGACCTCCCGCTTTCGCGAGGATGACAGGTAGGCGGTTTTACGTCATTTTTCCAGTACATACGCATGATATATTCTTCCAGGAGCGGGCACAAAGTAGTCGACACGAGGATGCAGGCATAAAAACGCCATTCACCAGTGCAACTGAAATGCAGTTTTATTTGGCGATTAAATATCCAGCGCCATGGGCGGCGAACCACACCCCGGCTCCAATAAGCAGGAGCTTAACAGCATACTGCCGCCAATGAGTCATTGAGGCCGGCTCCCCGTAAGCGGTGTCCCCTTTGAACCAAGAAATATCCGCATACCTTGCTGCTATAAGAAGAGGTATGATCAGCCAATAGAGGATGTCTATAGGAGAGAAGGACATTCCTTTTTGCATAATCAGAAGCGCGCTTAATGCAAGAACCGAATTGCCAAGGAACATCCAAAACACGCGTAACAGCAACGCACAAGTGCTTTGTTCTTTTTTTTCTTGCGGATTGGTGTGATTAGGGTGATTAAAACCGGCCATAGCCTATCCTCCTCAATTCAAATTGAAGAGGACGGCGGCCCGACCATCCAAATTTACCTCCGATTGCCACGCAATCGAACCCATGCGGAAATCCTAGCATGGTTTTCCGCCGTTTGCAACAATGGCTTCAAGAGAGGCATTTGCGAAATAGCGTGGTTTGCGAACGCGCGGACGGTGCGGGCACACGCGGAGCGGTTTTCGCCTGTGGCAATGGGATTACGCCTCCGCTACGGGTGCAATAAATCATGCAGGAGGTTCGCGTGTAGGACCCTTGCGGCCCGAATGGGCATGGTTTGCCCTTGATTCGGGCCATCATTGCTTGTGCGGATTCGATGTGATCTATGCGGCGCGGGGCTGTCCGAGGAGCGAGCGCATGCGTTCTGCCTGGCCGGCTTCGAGCCATCCCAGGGCCATGCCGAGCATGACGAGGAGGGCTAATCCGGTGCGGGCGCGCATCTTTTTCATACCGCGGATGTAGTGGCGCTCGAATCCGTATGCGCCGTCGAGTCGGCTGTTGACTCGCTCGATGGCGGTGCGGTGTTTGTATTCGCGGCGCCAGGATTTGGCGCTGCGGGGCAGGGGGGTAAAGATGCGCCGGTCGATAGCGATGGGCACGCGGACAATCCGTCCGTGTTCGGGCTGGCATCCTTGGTTGCAGAGGTCTTGCTGGGTACAGGCGCTCCCGCGTGCCTTGGCTGGGCAACGGTATTTCAAGGTTCCCCGATCTTGCTCGAATCCTTGGTAGGCCATGGAATCATAGTTGTCGCGTTCGTTTGGGGCGCCGTTACGACACCGGCAGAGGACTTCACCTCGTTCGGTATGGAAGATCGTGTCTACCCGTTCGGGATATAAAGGGCGGGGCCGTTCCGGTTCTTCTTTCCAGGTCGCCCGGATGTCCACGATGGGCCGGATTTCATGTTCCTCGAAGAGGCCCTTGTTGTTGGCTTCGGAATCATAGCCCTTGTCGGCGCTGAGGTACTCGGCGCGTTGGACGAGTTCGGGGTGGCGCGCGTCGAGAGCCGCCACGAGGGGCAGCAGAAAGGGCGAGTCGTTGGCGCTGGCTTTCGTGACCGCGTAGCCCAGCGGCAATTCATATTTCGTGTCCACGATGAGGTGCAGCTTGTAGCCGAACCACCGTTTGACCTTCTCCCAGGGCGTGCCGTCCTTGTGAACGCCCTTGTAGGTTTTCGTGCCCCAGTCTGCGTCGCGGTCGCGCCGCCCGTCCGGCTCTTCGTTTTCCAGGACCGCGTCTTTGCGCGGAGGCTTGGCGTGGGTTTGGATGGCTTTCGAGTCTACGGCCAGACGCACCCCGAGATCCGGCAAGCGTTCCATCAGCCGGACGATGAGCGCGTCGAACATCCGGTCCACTTCTTTCCAGTGGCGCAGTAATCTGGCGAAGAACCGCGTGTACACCCATTCGGGCGGGACCGCCTTGGCGCCCCGCAACACGTCGAATCCGCACAACTGGCGCAATTGCCCGTTTCGGGCTAGTTCGCGGCGCAGGCTTTCGACGCCGTCGTGCTGGAAGACGATCCCCGCCAGTATGCTGTTCCACATCGCGCGGATAGGATAATCGTCGCGCCGCCCCTTGCGTTCGGCTTCCATCGCCCGCATCAAATCTTCATCCGGCAGCGCCGCCAGCAACAGGTTCAGCCGATCCAGATCCGACGCCGCGTCGACCTGGTTCCACGAGAACAACCCCATTTGGTGTATAATGGCCATCGCAAACGTCTCCTTGGTGTGTGCGTGGTTATGTGGTCAACTATACTACAATCACACACGGGAGACGTTACGCCTTTTCCCGCTCGCCGAGGGCATTTGGGGTGATTTTTCACAAAAAATCCTTATTCATGCCCCCGCCAAGCCCCTTTCCCCGCATTCTCCGGGGTAGGCGCCAATTCCGCCGCTTTGTAAACCCTTGTCAATACGGATTTTCTTTATTTCGCAAATGCCTCCAAGAGATGAATCCAGAACTTGGCAATAGCAGGAAGGCCTGCTTGGCCCTTTCCTGTGCCGCCATGCTATCATCCCCTTATTAGGCGAATACAAATTAGGGATTGATGGCGGATTTTTGGGGGCGTGTCACCGTTTTGGTCCAAGCGGCCCTATGGGCAAAAAAAGAAAGGACTCACAGATTTATGTAAGTCCTTTGTTTTCAATGGTGCCGGGAGGGGGAGTCGAACCCCCACTTCCTCGCGGAAACCGGATTTTGAGTCCGGCGCGTCTGCCGATTTCGCCATCCCGGCGGCGCAATACAACTTGCACGTCGCGAAGTATACGAAATGAAGAGCGAGAATGCAATGGAATAGACCCCTCATCGCCGGGTAAGAGAAAAGAACTATGCGCTTCTCGTAGCATGGCCGTCCCGGCCATGCGCATGGGCGGGACGCCCATGCTACGCGGAATAGAAAAATGGAAACATGAGCCATGTTGATACATAAATGGGCAATGCATCTGCTCAATGAAGGGCCGGGCAAGCCTTGGCGCGTGGCGCTCGTGTCATTGGCCGCCGCCGCCGCGCTGGCGCTTGGTGTGGCGAACTTGGCCGGTCCTAGTCTATGGCATGACGAATTGGTGCATGTGTTCGCGGGGAAAAGCGTGGCGGACACGGGCGTGCCGCGTTTGCCTGGCGGGGGTGTTTATCAAAACGCCATTGCCTATAGCTATATTTTGGGCGTTTTCATTTATATGGCAGGTGATGGTGAAATCGCCGTACGCATCCCCTCCGTGCTGTTCGCCACAGCGAACGTGGTGCTGCTTTATTTGCTCATCCGGCGCTTGCTAGGCGCGCCCACCGCATTAATCGCCGTGTTTTTCTACGCGCTCTCGCCTTGGAGTGTCGCGTGGTCACGGGAAGCGCGATTCTACACCTTTCAAGCCACCGTCTATTTGGGCTTTTTGTGGTGCGTGTGGGCGGCGCTCGAATCGGAAACACGCGCGCGCGCCATACGATGGGGAGCGGCGGCCTTTTGCCTGCTGGCGCTCGGGAACTTGATCTCCTTCCACAGCCTTTTTTACTTGGCATCCGTATTGGCGTACACGGGATGCATGGCCTTGTACGCCAGGCGATGGGACTCCCGCGAAGCGGCCGTTTTCGCGGGCGCGCTTGTATCCGCCGGACTGGTGTTATGCGCCTACTTTCTGCTGCTCAGTCCATTTGAAAAATCCGTCATTTTTGGAGCCAATGCGGGATTAGGCGGCTCGCAGCCCGCGGATTTGCGTGACTATATACAGTCGGATCCCTGGTTTTACGCGAAATGGATTCGCACCAATCTCAGCTCGGGCTATATTTTCGCCATGCTCGTGGGAACTGCCGCCATGCTGGTGCGGCGGAACCGCCGCAGCTTCTACGCCGCCCTTGGGTGGTGGGCTCCATTTTTGGTGCTCAGTTTTCTTGTTGGCTACCGGCGCGATCGGTTTCTGTTTTTCGCGTGGCCATTTTTCATCGCGGTGTTTTCATATGGTCTCGTGGTGATCGTGCGTTTTCTTGCAGCGCCCAAACGGGGCCGGTTTGATCGGGCGTTGGCGATTCTGCTGGTGTTGTTTCTGGCGCGGCTGGGGGTATCGGCAGCGCGCTTGACAGGCGACTCGATTCATGCGGCGGCGGGTGCGCACGTGACTTTGGCGCGCCGCCATCCGCAATGGCGAAAACCCTGCTCGTATGTGCGCGAGCATCTCACCCCGGACACCGTGGTGCTCAGCACAACGGCGCTTCCCGTCCTGTATTATGTGGGCCGTATTGACGAATGGTATCCTAGCCGCGCCTTGCAATATGAAACCATCGAATCCGGCTTGCCGGGCCTCCCCTTCTTGGATGATTTGAAAACCTACATGGCGGCGCATCCCAAAGGTTTTTATTTGGCGGAATGGCGGCGGTTTAGTTTCCATGCACGGTTTGCACCGGAGGTCGCCTGGGTGGAGGGCAACATGAAGAAGCTGGATGAAGCTTCCAGCGCCGATGTGACGCTGTACGCCTGGGGCGGCGCGGGAGAAAGCTAATCCCGCCGATCCTACGAAGCCTCGTTTCACCGCACGATGCGGTTGCGGACGCGTTCGTAGGAAAGCCAGAAACGCCGCAGGCGGTCGGCGGCTTTTTCATCCAAGCGCACGCCTGCATATATCGATTGAACCAGCAAATGGGTCAGATCCGTGGCTTCCTCGCGCAAGCGATCGAGCGCCTGGGGGAATTGATCGAGAAATTCGTACGGCGTTTGGCCCGGTTCTTTGGGATGGCCCAGATCGAGCGCGAGGGCGCACAGGGCCGCATAGGCGTATTCCACTTGGCCGTTGATGCCCATGCTTGCCGCGCGAGGATCGCTTAAAGGATTGCGGTAAATACTGCATGAAGCCACCTCAGGACGAACACGGACCTGCTTGCGCCATTGGGGCAAACGAGGCAAATTCGACAGCCGCTGGAGCCCCCGATCCAGGTGGACAAAAAAACGGGCTAAAAAGCCAGGCAGAATATCCCGCCGGCGCGCGAGTGCGAATGCTCCGGCGGACGCCGCGCGCAGCAAGCCATAAAGTATAAAAAGCCCCAGCATACCGAGCACCACTTGCCCCACGCGCCGGGCAAAAGCGTTTTGCATGGCCTGTTTTTCTTTCGAGACCAGCTCATTGCGGAGCTGGAAGGTGGAGCCGGGATTCCAAGGGTCGTATTCATGCTTGGCCACATGGGCCAGAGGCGGCGCATCGGGATGGGGCAGCGCAGCCGCCCCGAACAACACCAGCGCCACCATGAACGCCCCGAGTCCGATCCAGAAAATGGATAGGGCGTTTGGGATTTTAGTGCGCCGCACGCGGAAGTATTCGCGGAGTTTGCCCAGGCTCGTGAGCATGAGCAGCGACAAAGCCACCGCAGTATATGCCAGCACATACGCATTCGTGCGCCGCAACATGCCTTCGCCGCCGTGCTGCACGACGCGATGGCCCACGGCGAACACAAACATGACTGGCACGCTGAACAGCAGAATCGAGATGCCTGGATGGCGGCTGCCCAGGCGTTTATTAGCGGCGGCGACCGGCGGGGCTTTCTTTTTCTCCGGCGGCTTCCATTCGCCGGGGTCCATGGGGACATATTCGTCCACGAGGCCGTGGAATACCGTGCGCGGCTTCACCGGCGCGGGCGGCTTTTCGCGGGGCGCCAGGGCTTCGCTCAAACGGCGCGCCGTGCCGGTCAGAATGCCGATATCCCCCGCTTCCGGGTGGGAATCCACGCAGCACTCATGTGTCAGACGGCTCGTGAGCACCCACATGAAAAACACCAGTATCATGTTGAATACAACCGCCCAAGGGCCTTCCAGGAATGCGCCGCCGAGAGAACCTGCTCCATACGCCTGCAAGCCCGTCGTATACAGGATGGATGCGCCGCCCAGCGCGAGGATGTAGAGCAGAGATTCGTCTACGCCATCGCGGGCGATGAGCCGGTTGAGCGCCACGACGCCCATGAAAAAGAAGAACGCCACGATTTGGATGTTCATGGCGTGTTTCTCGGTGTATACGAAACGCACCTCGAGCAAAAATTCGACCACGGATAGGACCATCAGGAAAATAAGAATGGGCGTAGACGACTCGATCAGGTAGTCGCTCAGCGTACGGTGATAAAACTTCCGCTGCTGGCCCAATACCGCATCTTTGCGCAAGGCCTCGAAGCTGGTGTCTTCTTGGTGTTCAGGAGTGTGTTCAAGGGCCGATTCCGCCGCGAGCAATGAAAAGAAATCCGTGGCTTCCACGGGCGCGGGCTGTTGCGCGGATGGTTTTGGCGCGGGCGGCTCCGCTTCAAGGGAGTCGAACACAGGCAGTTCATCAAATACCGGTTTCGGCGCGGCAGGCAAAGAGGCGGGCGGCATGGGCGCAGGCGCAGTTTTTTTCTTTTGCCTGCTGATGCCGGGCCAAATCAACTCATCGAACTCGCCCGGATCATCTTCAGGCATGCTCCAGGCATCCGGCGGGACGGGCGCGCCGCTGGCGGTGTTCTTCGATGCATCATCGTCCGATTTGGGCGGGTGAGAATTCATGCAAATTCCGCTCGTGTTCGATATGAATCAGGTTGATTTCCTGGGCGGCCAATAGGTCCGCCACTTTCATGTGTTGCGCGGCGTTGGCGATGAGAAAAACCGTCACCGCGAATCCAGATAGCTTTAGTGCGCCCAGCGCGAGTGCGAAATCCTCCGTCACCGTGGGCACGATGGGCAATAAGGCGGCGTCACGCGGCAAACGCCGGAAGGCGGACATCAGCAGCCGCCCCGCATCCAGCCCGTCCGAGGGCAGCACGCGCGCCAGGTTCTCGATGATCATCCGCGCCTGGATGGGCGAGCGGCGCGTGGGCACTTCAAGCGGATTGAGGCGATCACTACCGGCTTCGCCCGCCATACCCGCGTCAGCCTCCTGGCGGCTGAGGGTGTCCGATGACTCGACTTCATAGCGCGCCACTTCGGCGGCGTCGCGGGCGTTCGTCAGGAGGCCCACTTGCTCGCCCGACATTTGGAGGAGATAAGCCACCGAGGCCGCCGTGGTAATGGCCAGCTCCATGCGGCTGGGGCCATCCTCTCCCTGGTACCACGGCGTGAAGAGATCAAGCACAAGCGTCGCGCCCAGCACGCTCGATGGTTCATACTGCCGCACATACAATTCGCCCGCCCGCGCTGACACTTTCCAGTGAATGCGGTTCATGGGATCGCCGGGGACATATTCCCGCACGCCGGTGATGCGCGTGGGGTCTTCATATACCCGGTTGCTGATGCGCACCGGCCCCTGGGGCCGCCGGGCGCTGATGTTGAACGTGTCGATATACGCCACCGTGGGCAGCACCGACACGTAGTCCTGGCGCACACCCGTGCGGAAGCGTTTTTGCAGGCCGAACAGGTCGCCTGATTCCATCAAGAGCGGCCCGACGCGGTGGTAGCCCCGGCGCGTACAGCGTAAAGCGTAGCGCAGCGTGACCGAACGTCCCGGCATGAGAATCGCCAGGCGCAGGTTGTCGCCCCGCAGCGGGAAGCCTTCCGGGATATGGTCCTCGAAGAAAATCCACGGAATGGGCCAGCCCCGTCGGTTGGTGATCGTCGTCTCGATCTCGACCTCCTCACCTTGGCGCACCGTATCCGCGCTGAGCGTGCGCGTGCAGTCGAGTCCTGAAAGCCAGGCGCGGGAGGTGATATGGGACAATACAACCAGCAGCAAGAAGGCGTATAGCATATACGCCATATACGGGCTGCGCACGAGAAACGCCACGGCGACCGCACACACTGCTACGGCAAACCATGCCAGATTGCCGAGGGTGAGCGCGCCCTGTTTCCCTTGCGATGTCCGATGTGCCGCTGCTTGCGCCATATCAATACTTCTCATCCTTAATGGCCGTGCGATTATAGCACGCCGTGTATTTTTTAACAGGATTTCATGCCAAGACCGGGTACACAAGAGGCGCGGCGGCAATCAAGCCGGGACGTTTATTTTGAACCACCAATGGACACCAATGAATTTTCTCCCTGTTTTAACACCCGTAGCATGGGTGTCTCGCCCATGTGATGAGTAAGGCTCAAACAAAACACCATGTAAAGAGCCGAGACATGCAACTATCTAATGTGATTTGATTTACACCGGAATCTTCGCAAGAAAACAGCATTATGAGGGTTTTCGTGAGAATTTATGTGTGTTGAAGAACTAGGGATAGCATGCAGGTAGTGGCAATCCTATTCAAAGAAGCTTCTTAACCACGGGGACACGGGGAGCCACGGAGAACGAAAGGCGTTTACGAAACATATGCCCAAGGAACATGGCGTAACATTCTGGATGAATCAGCTTGCAGGCTGAATTCCTTGCTTAAGTGGTCCATGGATTGGCAAAAGCGCATGCATCGCGATTATGCGAATTCAATACTATTTGGGAAATTATTTGAATTTTCTGTTTACACGAAACAAAACATAATGCATACTGTATACATTGGTAAGTAGGTACGATTAAGGGAGGACAACGAAATGGCGCAAGCAAAACAAGCAGCCCATTGGCTGCGCCGGATGGGGTTGCGGGGGCGAAGTGTTGTGTTGTCGCTTTTACTGGGTGTGATGGGGCTGGCGTTGGCCGGCTGCCCATGCACGGTCATGTATGGCCCCGCGCCCGAATATGGCGTCGAGCCTTTATACGGCGTGCCGGAAGCGAAAATCACAATCGAGCAGCCAGCGCCTCCAGTCGCGGACGCCGTACGGCAAGGCATTGAACTGCCTAAGAAATGAAAGACACACGGCCCGGCTTTAAAAAACGCATGACGCTCGGGGTGTTCGCGCGGTATCGTCATGTTCAAGCGGCGCTGCATGACCTGACGTATTTGTTTTGGGAGTGCACGTTGCGTTGCAATCTGGGCTGCCGCCACTGCGGCAGCGATTGCCACCGCGACAGCGTGGTGCGGGATATGCCGCTTGCGGATTTCCTGCGCGTGCTCGATGAAGTGAAAACACAATGCCGCCCGGAACGGGTCATGCTGGCCCTGACGGGCGGCGAGCCGCTCATGCGCGACGATCTCGAGGCGTGCGGCGCGGCCTTCCTCGAACGTGGATTCCCCTGGGGCATGGTCTCGAACGGCTACCACCTCACGGCGGAGCGATTCAATGGATTGCGCCGAAGTGGGCTGCGCTCGCTCACCATCAGCCTCGATGGCCTCGAAGAAAGCCATAACTGGCTGCGGGGCCGCCCCGATTCCTATGCCCGCGCGCTCGAAGCCATCACGATTGCCGCAAAAGCGGAAGATATGGCCTTCGACGTGGTGACCTGCGTGAACCAGCGCAATTTCGATGAACTCGAAACCGTGCGCGACTTGCTCATCAGCCGGGGCGTCCGGCAATGGCGCTTGTTCACGATTTTCCCGAAAGGCCGCGCCGAGGACAATGCGCTTCTTGATGTCTCGGGCCGCCAATTGGAATCGCTCCTCGAATTCATCCGCACGGCGCGCAACGAAAAACAGATTAAGGCCAGTTACGGCTGCGAAGGCTTCCTAGGCCCCTTCGAGGGGGAAGTGCGCAATGGATATTTCTGGTGCCGTGCGGGGATATGCATCGGCTCCGTATTGGCCGACGGCTCGATCAGCGCGTGCCCGAGCTTGCGTGGCGATTACATCCAAGGGAACATCTATAAAGACAGTTTCCTCGATTGCTGGAATAACCGGTTCGCCAACATGCGCGACCGCTCGTGGGCGCGTACGGAAGAGTGCGCGGACTGTCCTTCCTGGACATGGTGCGAAGGCAACGGGCTTCATCTGCGGGACGAACGGACTGGCAAACTCTTGCGCTGCCACATGAATATGCTCGAAGAAACGGTTTCGGACCACTAAATACACCAACATATGTAGGGTGGGGCTTGCCCCACCGATCAGGGCGGTGCGCCCCACTATTTGATAGAATTTGAGTTCTATGCAAAATCTTCACAAGGAAACGACGTTTTGCCAGATAGTACTACGAAAATGACTAGCTGGTGGCTCTTCGTTCTTTTGCTCTATCAATGATATGTTTGATAAGGACGAGGAATAGAACAACAAGCGTAAAAGAAAAGATGCTTATTATCAGTGATAAAAACCAATTGAGCCCCAACACGTCGTGCGGTATCATGATGGACGATCCTCCAATAGTTCCCCAGAAAGCACCTATAACAGCCTCATAGAGCAGTTTCCAGGCAATATACCTTATTTTGTAATAAGTGATCATACCTATACCTCGATATGTCTACATATGCCTATTCCAAGCTATTTATGTTAAATAGATAATTTAATAAAGCCCCCTGTTTGGCTACGTGTATGCTGCTCCGTACTACTATTTGCCAAAAAGTTGTTCTCTCACAAGGATTCTCTTTGGAAGCTAATTTGCATTAGATAGTTACATCCAGTCCACAGAGGTATTCCTTGAGCGGTGGGGCAAGCCCCACCCTACAGATTTTAGTGTATTTAGTGTATTTCGTGGTCCAGAATCCTCATTCCTCCTCGCTGCGGCCAGCGCCGGATTGTTTGAGGTGATAGGCCAGTTCCGCCAGGCCCACGCTGATATGCTCGTGCCGGACGGTCACGCCGTCGGGAACGGCGAGGGTGTCGGGGGCGAAATTCCAGATGGCGCGAATACCGGCCCGCACCAGGCGGTCCGTGATGGCTTGCGCAGGGCCTGCGGGCACGGTGAGAATCGCCAGGCGGATATGTAAACTCTCGAGCACTTCCTCCAGACATTCCATGGGCTGCACCTCAATCTGGCCGAGATACGTTCCATGTTTGGCGGGATCGTTATCAAAAGCGGCCATAATGGCGAGGCCATACCGGGCGAAATTGCGGTAAGACGCCAGCGCCCCGCCCATGCGCCCCGCGCCGATGATCGCGGAACGAAACTCGTCGTCGAATCCCAGCACCTCCCGAATGGCTTTAAGCACCTCCGCCGATTTGAATCCCACGCGGGGATATCCCCGGACGCCGATGGCCGCAAGGTCTTTGCGGACAAGCGTGTCGTCCATGGTGAGATATTTGGCGATTTCGGCGCTCGATATCGTTTCGTTAGCCGGTTCGCCGGGCGCATTGGGTTTGTGCTTCTCTCCGACGATGTAATGATAATGCATGAGGCGCTCGAGCAAGGCATGCTTGAGAAGCCGTTCATCCTTATGTTCCATCATAATGCTGTTTCCCCCTCTCAAGCCTAACGCGAGGCGTCGCTATGGCTTATGCGCCCACCTGGCCCTTCGCCCACCACCCGGCCAATCGAGACGATCCGCGCCTGCATGCAGGAACGGCATTGCCCTGACGTCTCGTGGATGCATACCTTCGCTGGATAGATTTCGTACTTATCGCGATATTGTACAGGAGTCAGGTTGGGCATCACCACATTCGCGCCTCGTTGAAGGCCCAGTTCCCGCCCCGATTCCTTATTGAGCGTGGCTAGGGCCGTCGTGCTCGGTATGTTGGCCTCGGGGCAGGCCAGGCGCGTGAGGGCCACGACTTTATAGGTCATCAGCTCCGTATTGGGAACCTGCTCATCCTCGGGCGCACGCGGGATATCACCCGCGCCCAGGGGCGTGGCGGGATGGGAGATATAGGGGCCGACGCCGATCATATCGAGATCGAGCGTCTGGAACATCTGGATGTCATTCGCCAGGCTGTCATAGGTCTGGCCGGGAATGCCGATCATGACGCCGCTGCCCGCCTCGTAACCAAAGGCCTTCAGGCGGCGCAACATGGCGATGCGGTCCGACGCTGGGCGATGGGGCAGCGAGGGGTGGATCAGGCGGAACAGCTCCGGGTCCGAAGTCTCGAAACGCAGCAGATAACGGTTCGCTCCCGCCGCGCGCCACGTATCGAGTTCCTCATCGGAACGTTCGCCCAAGCTCAGCGTGACGGCCAGGCCGGTCTCGGATTTGATCCGCCGGATCACGCCCACCATCCATGCGCACTCGATGCCGTAATCCTCACCCGACTGCATGACCACCGTGCCGTATCCGTAGTGTTTCGCTTGATGCGCGCACTCCACGATCTCGTCTTCGCCCATGCGGTATCGTTCGACGCCCCGGTTGCCCGCGCGCAGGCCGCAATACCCGCATTCGCGGCAGCAGTAGTTTGATATCTCGATCAGCCCGCGCAGGTGCACCGCGTCGCCCACGTGCTCGCGGCGCGCCGCATCGGCCATGCGCCACAACTCTTTGAGGCGGGATTCGTTTTCCTCACGCAGCCATTGGAGTATTTCTGTTTTGTCCATATTGATCCTTAAAACAAAATAGCAGGTTACATATTACATCCGGTGTTTTACTTTTTAGACATGATTTACAAGATGAACAAGATTTTTCAGAGTTGATTAATAATAAATAGAAAACATAAATATATAACACAAAACTTGGCGCTGTTTATCCTGCTTAATGAATCATATGAATCTTGTCTATCTTGTAAATCATGTCAAAAAACTCTTGTTTCTATAATGCAAAATCTACACCGCCTTCGCCGCCCGGTACGCATCGAGGGCCGCCGGGAACGGTTCGAGGGCGCGCTCGAAGATGCCCAGGCTGTAGGCGATGGTTAATCCGTAGTTCGTCATGGGCACGCCCGCCATGCGGCAGCGCATGAGCCGGCTCAACACTTCGCGCCGGTTCGTCGTACACGCCCCGCAATGGACCACGAGTTTGTAGGGCGACACATCATCCGGAAAATCATGCCCTTGCACGGTGTCGAATTCCAGCTTGCCGCCCACGTACTGGGTGAGCCAGCGGGGGATCTTCACCCGGCCGATATCCTCACCGATGGGGTGGTGGCTGCACGCCTCCGCCACGAGGATGCGGTCGCCCGTATGCAGGCGCTCGATGGCCAGCGTGGCCTCGACTTGCGCCGTGAGGTCGCCCCGGAACCTCGCGAACAGGATCGAGAAACTGGTCATGGGGATCGACGGCGGCGTGTCCGCCGCGACCTTGAGAAAAGCTTGCGAATCCGTCACCACCAGTTTCGGCGGCTTTTTGAGGCGGTCCAGCGCTTCGCGCAGTTCGCGCTCCTTCACCACCATGCAAAAGGCGTCGCTGTCGAGCAAGTCGCGGATGGACTGCACCTGCGGCATGATGAGCCGGCCTTTCGGGGCTTCCTTGTCGATGGGCACGACCAGCACGGCCATCTCGCCCGGCCCTACGAGGTCGCCCAGGATGGCGGGATTGTTGACGAATTCATCGGGCGCATGGTCGAGCAACGCCTGGCGGAAATCGAGGATGCCCTCGCCGCGCGACGCCACCGTGCGGACATAGGGCGTATCATGCTCGTCGAGTTCCGCCAGCGTGGCTGCGTCTGGCGCGGCCAAGTCCGCCTTGTTGAACACCACCAGCGCGGGTGCGCCGCGTTCCGCGAAGGCGTCAAGCAAACGGCGCTCGAAATCGCCCCAATGCCCCGCCTCGGCCACGATGACGGCCAGGTCGGTGCGGTCGAAGGTCTGGCGCGTCCGCTGGATGCGCAATTCGCCCAGCGCCCCCTCGTCGTCCACACCCGCCGTATCAATGAAGAGCACGGGGCCGAGGGGAAGCAGTTCCATCGGTTTTTCGACCGGATCGGTCGTCGTGCCCGCCGTATCGGACACGATGGATACCGCCTGCCGTGTAATCGCATTTAACAGGCTCGATTTGCCCACATTGCGTCGGCCAAACAGGCCGATATGAAGCCGAAAGCCTTTCGGGGCTTGTTGCACGAAAACATCCTTTCCGCCACTGCCTGGCGCAACACCAGAAACTCCTTAGTGTACATGCCGCCACGGTTTCAGGCCAAACTCGGCCCGGTATGCCTTGCATTTAAGCTGGAAACACCAAAGAACTGTGTTTTCTTTCACGAAAGGGGCCTTCTGAGAATGCCCCGTGTGAATTCACATCGCCATAAAACCGGAAACGGGAATAGCGTTAAAATAGGGAACTGGGCTGTGTTGGGCCGTCTCTTCGGGACCCCTTTCCCGGATTCCACCATGGTGGAGGTTTTCAGCGTTTTCGCCCGATGAATAGATAGTACGGCGTGCGGAAGCCTGGCAGGTATGGAACGCGGGCAAGGCGCTCGATGCAAAGGAGAGGCTCGAATCTGGCGTGCAGATAAGGCAGATGCTCGGAGCTGGGAAACACGTTGTCGCGGGCGAACCAGATGGGCCATAAGCTGCGCGTGGCCCAGCCGTGGCGCGTGAATCCTTCAACGGGATGCTTGCGGGACACATAGAAATCCACTACCCCAATGAGGCCGCCTGGTTCGAGCAATTCGAGAGCGTGGTCTATGGCGGCGAACCAATCGGGAATCATTGTAAGCGAATAGGAAAATGTCACCAGGCCAAGCTGGCCCGCCTCGGGCGCGAAACGGGTGGCGTCGGCCTCGACGGCCTCGACATGGTTCCATCCATGGGCCGCCACGCGCTGGCCCGCCATTTCGAGCAACGAAGGGGCGAGATCCACGATATAGGTTTTGCGCATGCGGGACAATTTGTCCCCCATGAATTCGAGGCTCGAACCGGTGCCGCCGCCCATATCGGCCCAGATAGTGTTTTCAGGCACATCCAAGGCGGCGAACAACTCCGCGCGGCCTTGCAGCAAGCGGCGGCGGAAATCGTCGTAGCCTTCGGCCTGGCCGCGATAGAAGCCTTCCATACGCCCGGCATGGGTTTCCCCCCGGTTCGATGACAAGGCCATGTGGAGCAGGATTTTAAGATCGCCCAGCAGCGCCATGGCGTTCACCCCGCCGCCAAATCGGCGATATAGAAACTGCCGTAGGTGTGGACCCGGTCGCGGGCATGCAGTTCGGCGGCCAACTCGGAGCGGTAGGCCAGCAGTTCACCGAGGCGCGCCTCCTCGCCGCCCACCCGCACCCGGATGGGATCCACAAAGTCCACATGAAGCCCGCCGCTGCGCCAAAGAATGCGGGCGCGCGGCGCGGCGCGCTCGATAATCGCCTGCCATTCCTCCTCGAGGGCGGCAATGCGGTGGGCGCTGAGCCAGTCCATATGGTCGAGAAGGACATAGCGCGAGATGGCTACGTCATTAGAACGCAGGAAGCCTTGCATGGTGTCGGTATGGACGCTTACGCGGTCCACGAGGCCGTTTTTGAGGGCATGGAAATTGTCTTCTTTCAAGTATTCGGGACAACACGCCCCGGCGTATTCGCCCGTGAGGTAGACGCGCCAGAAATAATTGTCGCCCAGGGGCAGGTATGCGAAGACCGCCTCGACGCAGTCCTCGATGAAGCGGGCGATGCCGCCTTCATAATGGCGCTCGACCTGGCGGCGCTGGGCCTGCGGCACGCCCAAGAGCGACAGCGACGCATCGCGCCCCACGGCCCACCGAATGAAGCGGTTCCAGAAGGCCTTGTGCAGCCATCCGAAGTAAACCTCCTGCTGTTCCTCGATGCATTGGGCGTTCAGCAAGGCGTTCACCCCGTCGCGCAGGCCGGGGCGGCGGTTCAGATACACGTTGATGAGCCATGCGAATAAACCCGAAGTGCCATGAAAATAAAAACTCGAACGGCGGCCCGACTCCTCGAAGAAATAGAGATGGTCATCCCAATACACCTGCGCCGCGGGCGGCAGGGCGTAGCGAAGACGGCTGCGGTAGAGTTCGCGGAAGCCGGGCATGCGGCCCCGGCCGAACAGTTGGAAAAATTCATCAAACTCGAGGTGGCGGATGCCCGCCATTTTAAGCTCAAGCAAAGCATTCTGCCGGTAATTCATATCGATGGCGTAGATATGCTTGGGCTGTTCGAGGGCGTAATCGAGCACATTGCAGCCCGCCGAGGTGATCACGGCCACCGTGTCATCCGGCGTTAACTCGAGGGCCACGCGGTCAATCCGGGGGTCTTCCCAGCAGGTGTTGTAGACCAGATTATTGCCATGCACATAACTAAACAGGGCGGCGCTTGTTTTCTCCGAGATGGACATCATGGTATGGGGTATCCTTTTTCGCGAGCGATGGCGCGGATCATTTCTAAAGCCGCAAATCAACGCGAGCATGATATAACTGTTTCATTTAGAAGAAGTTAGGATTTCATGAGCACGGGATGCGTGGAGATTTCGCGGCTGGCGGGACGTGTTGTGCGCCTTCGCCTTGGCACTCAATTATAAGGAGTGCTACTATCATGCCATTTTGGCAGGACAATACCCCTCGATTGCGGATTTATCGGAAGGAAGCATGCCAAATGGGCAAAACGCCACTTTTTCACTCCGAGGAGCGAACGCATAAAAATTTACGTAACATATTATATTACAAGCTTTTATATATACGACAACCAACTTGGCATGCCCTTTGCTTTATAAAAGTGCATTCAGGCGCGGAACGGCCACGAAACAGTTGCTTTTCGCGTTCTGAATATGTCAAAATGGCAATAACAATAAACAGCAAACTGACAGGCGAAGCTGGTATCACATCAGCGCGCCGCTAACAGGAGGTAGACCATGAAAGTTCGTCCGCTTGCAGATAGAATTTTGGTGAAGCGTGAAGAACCGAGCGAGACCGTTCGCGGCGGGATCATTATTCCGGACACCGCAAAAGAGAAGCCGCAAGAAGGCCGCGTCGTTGAAGTCGGCCCTGGCAAACTGGATGAAGACGGCAAGCGCGTAGCTCTCGAAGTGAAAAAAGGCGACCGTATCCTCATGGGCAAATATGCGGGTACGGAAGTGAAGATTGACGGCATCGAGCACATCATCATGCGCGAAGACGATGTCTTGGCGATCATCGAATAAATTGAAACCCCGGCGGTTATTCAGTGATATGGTCGGTGGTGACACGCTCCGCATAAGGAGCAATATGGAGGATAACACGAAATGAGTGCCAAGCAACTTGAGTTTGGTGAAGACGCTCGCCGGCATGTGTTGGCCGGTGTTACGAAGCTGAGCCGCGCCGTCAAATCCACCCTGGGCCCGAAGGGCCGCAATGTGGTGCTCGATAAGAAATGGGGCGCCCCCACAGTCACGAAAGACGGCGTCACGGTCGCCAAAGAGATCGAGCTGGAAGATAAATACGAAAACATGGGCGCGCAGATGGTGAAGGAAGTCGCATCGAAGACCTCCGACGTGGCCGGCGACGGCACGACGACGGCGACGGTGCTGGCGGAAGCCATCTATCGCGAAGGCCTGCGCAACGTCACGGCGGGCGCGAATCCGATGGCCCTCAAACGCGGCATCGACAAAGCAGTCGAGGCGGTTATTGATGCGCTGGCGAAATCGAGCAAGCAAGTGAAGAATGACGCCGAGGTCATCAAGAACGTGGCCACTATTTCGGCGAACAGCGACGCGGAAATCGGCCAGATCATCGCCGACGCCATGGCGAAGGTCGGCAATGACGGCACCATCACCGTCGAAGAAGCCAAGGGCATCGAGACGACTCTCGAAGTAGTCGAAGGCATGCAGTTCGATAAGGGCTACCTGTCTCCGTATTTCGTGAGCAATTCCGAGTCCATGGAAGTCATTCTCGAAGACGCGTATGTCTTGATTCATGAGAAGAAAGTATCGTCGCTGAAAGACCTGCTTCCGCTTCTCGAACAGATCGCCAAGAGCGGCAAGCCGCTCTTGATCATCGCGGAAGATGTCGAGGGCGAAGCCCTGGCGACATTAGTAGTGAATAAGATCCGCGGCACGTTCCAAGCGGCCGCCGTGAAGGCCCCGGGCTTCGGCGACCGCCGCAAAGCCATGCTCGAGGACATCGCCGTGTTGACGGGCGGCAAGGCCATCACCGAAGACCTCGGCATGAGCCTCGAAAACCTGACGCTGGCCGACCTCGGCCGCGCCAAGCGCGTTGTCATCGATAAAGACAACACGACCATCGTCGAAGGCGCGGGCTTGAGCTCGAACATCATGGGCCGCATCAGCCTGATCCGCCGCCAGATTGAAGAGACCACCTCGGATTACGACCGCGAGAAGCTCCAGGAACGCCTGGCGAAGCTTGCGGGCGGCGTCGCCGTCATCAATGTCGGCGCGGCCACCGAGATCGAAATGAAAGAAAAGAAAGCCCGCGTCGAAGACGCCCTGCACGCCACGCGCGCGGCCGTCGAAGAAGGCATCGTAGCGGGTGGCGGCGTCGCGTTGCTGCGCTGCCAGGAAATGGTCGAGAAGCTCGAATTGACGGGCGACGCGGCCATTGGCGCGAAGATCATCGCACGCGCCCTCGAGGAGCCCTTGCGCCAGCTTGCCGCCAATGCGGGCGACGAAGGCGCGATGGTGGTCCAGAACGTGAAAGCCCGGAAAGGCTCCGTGGGCTACAATGCGGAGACGGGCGAATACGAAGACCTGATGAAGGCCGGTGTCATCGACCCGACGAAGGTGACCCGTTCGGCCCTGCAGAACGCCGCGTCCGTGGCGGGCTTGCTGCTCACGACCGAAGTGCTCATCGCCGAGCTTCCTGAGACGGACAAGGCCCCAGCGGGCGGCCCCGGCATGGGCGGCGACATGTACTAAGCCGCTAAACTCCATACAATGCCAAACCGCCCCTGCGCTTCACGGCCCAGGGGCGGTTTTTCATTCATTCCCGTCGCATGGCGTCCCACCCATGAAACAATGGCTGAAGCGCTTACTTCATGGGCGGGACGACCATGCCACGCTCGATTATAAGGAAAACATGCGGCCTATCATGACGCCGGTTTATCCTCGCTGGCGGTTTTCTTGGCTTTTTCCTCCACGCCCTTGACTTCACTGGGGGCTGGGCGCTGCACATCCGCCGCAGTCAGCACGCCATCGCTATTCCGGTCCATTTTGTTGAATTGCTCCTGCGTCAATTGGGTCCGAACCGCCTTGAGCTCATCAAATGAGACTTGCTTGTCGCCATTGGCGTCCGCCTTCATAACCGATTCGCGGGCGGCCTCGTGATCCGCCTTGGTGATAACGCCATCGCCATTGGCGTCCATTCTATTGAACCGTTCCTGGGTGAGATTGGGCATCTTGGCCTTGAGTTCCTCGAATGAGATTTGCCCGTTCGAGTCTGCATCCGCTTCCCATAGTTTCGCCATGAACGCTTCCCGGCGTTTTGCGGGATCTGGCCGGTCAGCTTGCGTCAGTACGCCATCACTGTTGGTGTCCATTTTGTTGAACTGCTCTTGGGTCAAATCGGTGCGCACGGCCTTGAGTTCATCAAAAGTGACTTGATTGTCGCCATTGGCGTCCGCTTTGGCGGGGCCAGCATATTTTGTTTCCTGGCCGGTTTCGGCAGGCTGCGCCCATGCGGGAATGCCCCAGGCCGCAAGCGCCAGAATCATCACGGATACGCACCAATAGATACGGGATTGCCTATGCATGCTACTTGCTCCTTTTCATTCGTTTCCATTTGCAGGTTCGGCTGCCGTTCTTTTAAACCCCAAGGATACGGCATGGTTCCACTCATTGTTTCACCTGCACGGGGATTTTATAATCAACCAACAAGCACAGGCCGGGAATAAGAAAGGGCGTAGCATATGGTTCTCGCGCTAATGGTGGATTGGGCCTTTATCTTGATGTATGGCCTGCTCGGCGTATCGAGCGTGGCGTTCACGGCAATAGAACGGCGCTTTATCACGGCATTAACGCATCCTCGCAAGGTGCGCATGTTCGGGACGGCGCTGGTGGCGCTGGCGTTGATGCTGTTTTTCTTCAAAGAAGGGGCGGGCTGGAAAGATCTCTTCTTCGAGGCCATGGTGCTCGCGCACGTATTGGCGGGCGGGGTGAACTTGCTCCTGCCCGAGCCCATGATTGTGCTCAATGAAGCCTGGCTGGCGAAAGGCAATACGCCCCACCGTTTGCTGGGGATTGTCTATATCGGTGTCGCGCTGTTGTTCTATATTGCCAGGCCGGCGGAATACGCTGTTTGGTAGAAGACCGAAAAGATAAAGGGGAAAGCAAGCCCGGATTCGGCTGCTTTCCCCCTTTACTGTACAACTCGTATTATTGCGCAGGCGCGGGTGCAGCCGGTGCAGCAGCAGGTGCAGCGGGTGCAGTAGCCGGGGTTGCCGGTGCAACAGCCGGTGCAGCCGGTACGCCGGGCGCTACAGTCGTGGGAGACGGAACGACTTGCACGTTCGGATTCATATTCGGACCAGCTTTGGGCGCGCTCTCCTCTGGCGGAACGATTCGCAGCATTTCTATTTCAAAAATAAGCGCCGAATTGGGAGGAATGCCGCGGTTGCCCCGCTCGCCATAGGCAAGCGCCGGCGGGACGAACAACTGCCACTTCGAGCCGACTTTCATCAATTGCAGCGCTTCTTGCCAGCCTTTGATGACGTCCTTGTTGACCGCCGTGGCGAATGGCTTGTTCCGCTTATAGGAGCTGTCAAACTCCGTGCCATCAACCAACGTGCCTCTGTAATTCACTTCCACTTTATCGGTGGTTTTTGGTATTTCGCCCGTGCCGTCCGTGAGCACTTTATATTGTAATCCGCTGGGCAGCGTGACGACGCCTTCCGCGGCCTTATTTTTTTCGAGGAACTCATTGGCCTTCACGATATTCTCATCCGCCAGTTTCTTTTGTTCTTCCTTCTGCTTGGTGCCGATGCGGGCCTTAAAATCCATCCCGAGTTTTTGCTGTTCTTCATTCGAGAAGGCTGGCGGATTGCCTGCTTTCCCATCTTCAAAACCTTTCATGAATTTTTCAGGGCTAATCGTAAAGCCGTATTTGCCGAATCTTGCCCCCATATCGGCTCCCATGAGATAGCTAATTTTCTCATCATCGTTAGCGAAGTCAACTGAGGCCGAAGACGTTTCTGGTGTGGCGGCAGCGGCGGGATCAGTGGCGGGATCAGCGGCGGCAGCGGCTGGCGGTGGCGCGGGTGGCGCGGCTTCCTGCGCGCAAGCGGGCAGAAAAGTAAGCAGCAAGGCCAGGATCAATCCCGCATCAAGTATTCTCTTCACAAGTAGGCTCCTTCTTTTGTTATGGGAAGCACGCCGCATGGCCGACAGCCGGTTTTCGCGTGCGCGTACCACGTAAGGGGGGCGATTATACCAAAGACCTTGCCCGGAACGAAACAGACTTTTCCAATTAGGCGAAATCCTCCAAAAATAGACAGGCCAAAGAAGCCCTTACTCACGCCGCAGCGAGGGATAAGGTTGTTTGCTTGTGCTCACTCGTGGCCTGGGCATTCGACAGGGCTAATTTCAAGCATGAAGGCCCACACCCGAATCCGGCCTTATTCACGCGTGTCCTTCGCGGTTGTATCCGTGTTGCTCTTGTCGAGTCCAATGGTGATCCAAGCGATCCGCGCCAGCCCCCGCAAAGAGAACGCCGGATTCAACATATACAGCATGTTTCCACTCGAAGCCGATTCGGACCTGGCTTTATACCGAACCGCAAACGCGCACAGCAACGATAATATCGCGGAGAGGGCGAAACAAAATCGAAAGCCCGCCAGCTCCCATTGATCAATGATCTTGCCAGCGAGAATGGGCGCGCATCCTTGCGCCAGCGATGTGCCAATCACCCATACATTCATGTAACCCATGCGTTCGCTCTCCGGCACAAGATTCATCATGGAGCGCTGCACCGCCATATTGTAGGCCGCCGTGAACACATACGCCAAAATCACCGACACCGGCAGCGCCACGCCGATCCAAGTCGTACCAGGTATTAATACGAGAAAACAGGTGGCGGATAATCCCGTCGCGGCGAGTGAACTGGATATAGCCGCCGTATCGCCGTTGTACTCCGCGAATTTTTGCCAGGAGCGGATGGTCAACAAAATGGCCAGGCTGCCGATGGACGTATGGATGAGGATGGATTGCGAGGAAAGATTAAGTATATCGCGCATATAGAGCACCATGATGGAGGTGAGCCAAGACATGGCGAAATACGAAACGGCCGCGTTCGCGATAAAGTGGATGTAATTCCGATCATGCAGCGCTTGCCAATGCGACCGGAGTCCGGCGTGTTCTTGCGCTTCGACCTCGATGCTCTCGTCGTACGGAATCCGGCCCATCAACAACAGGCTGAAGATCCCTGCGGCTACGCCTATGCTGTATACGAAAAGATAACGCCCCAGGCTGGCGTCGCCACTCAATAACTGGGCTTGGATGATCCCCACGGCAACCGTGACAATCTGCACAACGGAAGCTTCCGCGCTGAAATAGGCCCCACGCTGCCGCACCGGCAATAAGGAATGCAGCCAAGGAAACCATCCGCCAACGCCTGCGGCGCGCATCACGCAAAACGCCAGCACGGACGCCAGCAGCACATACCATCCGCCGCGTACGCCCCAGGCAGCCATGGCCCAAGGCATGGCGAATGCCAGGCACGCGGCTAGATTCCGCAAGAGCCACGTGGCCAGCATGAGCCGTTTGCACCCAAAACGATGCATCAAGGGAACCGTGGCGATGAGCAACACCATGGAAAAGGGCAGGAAAGAGAGCAGCATCCCGATCCAGGAGGCGGGCATGCCTACTTTTCGGCCCAACAGCACCAGCATGGGACCGGCAATACATTGCCATGAGATCACATTAAATACGGAAAAAACCAAAAAACGGCGGGGGGCCGAGTCGAGTTCCCGCAATAATGGCACTAATGGCAATCGCACAATCCGCTCCTGCTCGCCTCGAACTTGGGGCCATTTGAGGCGTTCATTCATCCAAGAAATGCATGATACACAACGGCATGAAAAAGAAAAAGGCTTCTTCTTCCAATTGCAGTCTTTTTTTGCCACGCCGGTTGGGTGAGTTGCATGGGCGGCCCTGCAAGGCGCACAATCAATCCCGGCCGTCTTTTGGGCTTCCCGATAGCATCAAGAGGCGGAAAAATGTGGAATAAATACGGTCCACTTTGGCGCACGGGACAATGAGCTGCTCAGGAGTCCATTCGTATGCGTATACTGCTTCCTCGTTATGTGCTTCCGATATGGGTGTTCAGCCTGCTGGCGTCCGCCATGGCCTATGCGGGGCCGGTGGTAGTGGCCGGAACCAGAGAGATTAACATGGGCACGGTGCCCGGCACGCAAATCGCCAAAGGCGAAACCACGGTCCAGAATACGGGGGATGCCGATTTGCATATCAAATCCGTGCGCGGGTCTTGCGGGTGCGTATCGGGAAAAATCGAGCAGGACGTGCTTGCGCCAGGAGCTACGACCCGCTTGTTAGTGGAGCTCGATCCGGCAAAAGTGGCGGGGTTTGATGCGCAAAAGAGCATCGTTTTAATCACGGATGATCCGACCGCGCGCTCGCTCTCGGTCAAGATGACGGCTAAAATTGATCCAGAATTCAGTTTGGAGCCGGGCCTGTTTGATTTTGGCGACGTGCCTAAAGGCGAATCCGTGACCCGGCGGATTTTGCTGCGCCAATTACGCGAAGAGCCAGTGGCGATTGAACGCGTAGCGCTTTCCTCACCAAACCAGGATATCATATATACATTCGAAAAACGGCCCGAATCCGAATGGCTTTCGCCGGGCAAGGCGGAATACTGGATCACAGGGAAAGTGTCGGAGACGGCGGCGCGTGGCAAGGTGCCAGGCGTGGTGCGCCTTTTTACGAATGTAGCGCGCATGGCCCAAGGTTTTACCGTGCAAGTGAAAGGGCAAGTCGTTCCCTTCTATAAAATCACCCCTAATCATTTGCTGAATTTAGGGCGCGTCGCGCAGGGGCAAGTCTCGCCGAATGTGCTGACGATTTGCGCGGATACGCCTATCCAAATCGACGGCTTAAAAGCGTCCAATGAACTCGTCCAGCCGAATGTCCGGCCCGGGCAAAACCCGAATGAACTCGTGATCGAGGTGCGTATCTCCGAAACGGCGCCCAAGGGGCAGTTGCGTGGCCGCATCGATTTCACCGTGCATTCCGACACGAAATCCGTGGCGGACGGCATCCCCTTTGCGGCCAATGCAGATCCCGCCGCCCCATCAACAGCCCCCCCTGCCGCCGCCGTTCCAGCGGAGCAAAAATCGTAGGGAGCGTTTCCACGTGAGACTCCGCGTCATCACCGCGTCGGGCGCGGCGCTGCTGCTGGCGGCATGCGCCCATGCACCATCGCCTTGCGCATGTGGAGAAGATTCGCCGTTCCTCTCGAAAAGCAAGCTTTCGCTGTATGTGGCGGAAGACTATACACCGGGCGCACAGGAAGTGGTGGAGGCGGCCCCGCGTGTCCTCCAGGCGCTCGATCCGCAACGCAATCCCAGCCAGCGTATCGCAATGAGCGAATACAAACGGCTTCATCCCCCAGGCGGGTTGGTGGTGCGCATCACGGAGAACGCCACGGGAATCCGCTATGCGCTTGCAGGCAATCCAAAAGCCTCCGCCGATGATTGGTTTGCCCGGGTGCTGGCCCCGGCGCTGGCCAAGCTTGCGCCAGGAGAACGCGCGTTGATTGGTTTTCTCGAAGGGCCAAGCGGGTGCGATGGCATACCCGGCTGGGAAACGCTCGAATCGGCGGCCTGGCGGGGCCGTTTCGATGCGCGCATCGCCAAACGAATCGCACAAATGGGATTGCGGCCCTGCATCGGCCCCATCACCACGGCCATTCCGCCAGGCCCGCTCGAGGAAATGGAAGCGAAACTGGACGCCTATGCGCCCGCCCTATACGCCGCGAAACACTGTTATGGAGCCTGGGGATATCCCGCCTACTCCACGGACCTTTCCATGGACCCCGCGAAAGCGCGTGAAACCTCCTTGCGCTATCGCATGGCTTATGACTATTTCTCGCGCACCCATCCCAGGCTGGCGGATATGCCGTTGCTCGTGCATGCCGCATGGACAGGAAGCGGCGGGAACGGCGCACCTGAACCATACGAAGCGTGGCTGGACTGGTTCGACCAGGAAATCCGAAAAGATCCATTTGTCATCGCTGCCGTCCTTGGCCAGAACGTCGGCGCGGTGGAGGAGCCTTCTTTCGAAATGGAGCCCATCACCGGCTGGCTGGCGCGCCATTTGAGCGGGGCGCGCTAGTGGTGCATCTCTACCGATTTTCATGAATGCCGCCAATGCGCCGTTTTTTATCCAGCCTTGCATCGTATAATAATTCACTTTTGACGCCCCCCGTTTCTTATATCCCCCTCCTTTATGGTATCTATACCTTGGCATTTGGACATTAGAGGGGCGTGCAGCGGGGCAAGCGCGCAGGTAACGCATCGCCAGGGGAGCTGGATTTTTATGACGCTCGCAAACCGGATTACCATTACGCGTATCATATTGATTCCGGTGTTCGCCGTGTTGATCATGTCGTTCACGCGCGAGGAGCAGGTGTTCCGGTATGCCGCGCTGGCGGTGTTCATCGTGGCGTCGGTATCGGATGGCCTCGACGGCTTCGTGGCCCGGGTGTATAATCAGAAAACCCGCCTCGGGGCCGTGCTCGATCCGATGGCGGATAAATTGCTTATCAATGTCGCTTTCGTGTTCTTAGCGGTGAATAGGGAGCTGGCGTATCCTATTCCGGCATGGTTTCCCGTGATTATGCTGAGCCGGGACGTTATTATCAGCATTGGAGCGTATTTGATAAACGAGCTATACGGTCCCGTAAATATACGGCCCCGGTTCTCGGGCAAGCTGAACACGGTGCTTCAAATGGCCACCGTGTATGCGGTGTTGCTCGATATGCGGTTTACGCTGCTGGTGGTGTATGTCACGCTGGCCGTATCCGTGGTATCGTTCTTCGATTATTTACGTGATGGCGTCAAACAAATTGGAAATGAGGATATTTCGCATGACTAAGCTGCGGCGTTTGCCCCTGGTGGCCATTTGCGGCCGGCCCAACGTGGGCAAATCCACCCTATTCAACCGCATCACGGGCCGGCAAAGCGCCATTGTGCATAAAGAGGAAGGCATCACGCGCGACCGGTTCATCGTAAGCGCCGCGTGGGAGGGCCGCCGGTTCCGCCTCGTGGATACGGGCGGCATTGTCGAGAATCCGCTCGACCCGATTACGCATAAAATGCAGGAACAGGCCCGGGCCGCCCTCGAGGAGGCCACCGTGATCCTGTTTGTCCTGGATGGCCAGCAGGAAATCACGCGCGTCGACGAAGAAGTGTGTTCGGAGCTGTTCCGGTATGGAAAACCGGTGGTGCTGGCGGTGAACAAACTCGATAACGCCAAGCTCGAACAAAACCGCACCGAATTCTACTCGCTGGGCCTCGGCGAACCATACGCCATCTCCGCCTCCCATAATATGGGCATCGATGAGCTGATGGCTGCCGTGTTGGAACACCTGCCCGCTTTGCCCGAGGGCGAAGCGATTGAAGAGCCGGAAGGGGAAGGCGAAGCATCCGCCGAAGAAGAAATCATCACCAAAGTGGCCGTCATCGGCAAGCCTAACGTAGGCAAATCGTCTTTCATCAACGCCATTCTCAACGAAGAGCGCACCATCGTCACCGATATCCCCGGCACGACGCGCGACGCCCTGGATATCGAGTTCACCTGGCAAGACAAGGAATATTTATTCATTGATACGGCGGGCTTGCGGCGCAAAGCAGGCATTACGCGGGAAGTCGAGCGCTACAGTGTGGCCCGCTCGCTGCGGAGCATCCGCCGGGCGGATGTGTGTCTCATCATGATGGATGCCACCGACGGCCTATCCGAACAAGATAAGCGGATCTGCGAGTATGTGCGCCAGCAGGGCACGGCCATGATCTTGGTATGGACCAAATGGGATCTGATCGAGGATAAAGAAGCGAAGTTTAAATCCATCGCAAGCGAGATGGAGCTTAAAGCGCCCTTCCTTAAATACGTGCCGTATGTCACCATCTCGAATCTGACTCGCCAGCGCCTGTTTTCGATTTTCGAATATATCGACCGCGTGGCGGGCATGGCCCGGTTCCGCGTGGGCACGGGCGAATTGAACCGTTTCGTCGAGAGCCTCAAGCAGGATTTGCCGACGGCCATGCACAAAGGCAAGCGCGCCAAGATATTATACGTCACTCAAGCGGGCGTGCGGCCTACAACGTTCGTGCTATTCGTCAATCAGAAGCGTTTGTTCCACTTCAGTTATTTGCGGTATATCGAAAACCAATTGCGCGAGAAGTATGGTTTCGACGGCGTGCCCCTCACGCTCGAAGTGCGGGAAGAGAAAACGGAACGCCCTGCGCGCGGCCCGCGTACAAAACGCACCGAAAGCGAGGAGGAAGAAGCATGATCGCGGCCTTCGCCGCTTTGGCCTGCTCGTATTTGTTGGGCGCATGCCCCTTCGGCTTATGGCTGGGCCTGCGCTTCAAGGGGATTGACATCCGCGAGCATGGCAGCCGCAACATCGGAGCCACCAATACGTTGCGCGTCCTCGGCAAACCCCTCGGGGCCGCCGCCTTGCTATTGGATATAACCAAAGGTTACCTGCCCGTCGTGCTGTTCGCCCGGTTTGCGCCGTATGAATGGGCGCCTTTGGCGTGCGGCGTGGCGGCGATTCTTGGGCACACCTTCTCGGTGTTTGTCCGGTTTCGCGGCGGCAAAGGCGTGGCCACGAGCGCAGGCGTATTCCTGGGATTGTGCCCCGGGCCCATGTTGATCGCGGCGCTTGTATTTATTCTCGTGGTGGCGGCCACTCATATGGTGAGTGCGGGCTCTTGCCTGGCGGCGCTGGCGCTGGCCATATCGGTTGTCGCGATGCCATACGGCTGGACCTTGCGCATTGTGGCGATACTCGTGGCGGTATTGGTCATCGTCAAACATCGAAGCAATATCCAGCGGATATTTCGAGGCGAAGAAAATAAGCTGTGGTAAATGCGGCGGCCCGGAATATCCGTAGAGGGGTGAATACGCATGCTCGTTTCCATTGTCATCCCCGCATATAACGCTGGAAATACCCTCGCGGCATGCCTGGATGCCTGTGTCCAGCAATCGCAAAATGCAGCCGAGATCATCGTGGTCGATGATGGCTCCACGGATGACACCGCCGAAGTCGCCCGGTCGTTTGCCGCCGAATGCTTGCAACAGCATCACTTAGGCCCCGCCGCCGCCCGCAATAAAGGCTGGCGCATGGCCCATGGCGAATTCGTCGCCTTCACGGATGCGGACTGCATTCCCGGGCATGATTGGATTAGCCGCCTGCTGGAAGGTTTCGAAGATGGCGTGGGCGGCGTGGGCGGCACATACGCCATCGCCAATCCCAAGCATCTCCTGGCGCGCATGATCCAAGAAGAAATCGCCATCCGGCATGCCCGGTTCGGCCCTGAAGTGGATTTTCTGGGTTCGTTCAATGTGATGTACCGCCGCACGGCCCTCGAGGCCACCGGCGGATTCGATGAGCACTTCCGCGCCGCATCGGGCGAAGACAACGACTTGGCTTACCGCCTTGCTGATGCAGGCTGGCGGCTGCGGTATGCGCCCCTGGCCATCGTGGCCCATCACCATCCCACGCGCTTGGGCTCGTACTTATGCACGCAGATGCGCCATGGATTCTGGCGGATGAAGCTGTACGCTAAACATCCCAAACGCGCCCGGGGCGACCGCTATGCGGGGCTGGCCGATTTCGCCGCGCCGCCGTTATCGGTCCTGTTTCTGGCGTTCCTCGTGTTCCTCCCGGCGGCGTTTCTACTCCCGAAAAGCCTTCTGCTCCTGTATACGGCCATTGGCGGATTGGTATCGCTCCTGTATTTGGCCCTTCGCCTGCCCATGCCATTGCGGATGGTGCGGCGCACGGGCAGTTTAAAACTGCTGGAATTCGGCGATGTGGCGTTTCTGCGCGATTTGGCGCGGGCGTCGGGCATGGCGATAGGTGTCTGGCGGTTTTTCATTCGGAGGAAGGGCCAGGCCTGATGTCGCGCACGCTGATCATCATACCCGCGTACAACGAAGCCGACACCATCGCGGATGTCATCGCGGCGTTGCGCCAGCATGCGCCTGAATGTGACATTCTGGTGATCGACGATGGCTCCCAAGACCGGACAGCGGCCATTGTCGAGGCTAGCGGTGCAGCGGATTTGGTGCGCATGCCCATGAACCTCGGAATTGGGGCCGCCATGCAGACGGGGTATAAGTATGCCTTGCGCAACGGCTACGACATCGCCGTGCAATGCGACGCGGATGGGCAGCATCCGGCGGAGCAAGTGCGGGAGCTGGTGGCGCGCGTCGAAGCAGGCGCGGCGGACCTTGTCATTGGCTCGCGCTATGTGGCCGACACGGGTTACGTGCCTTCAATAAGCCGGCGGATAGGCAAATCGCTCCTATCGAGGCTGGTGAACGCCATGATTGGCGGCGGCATCACCGACACCACTAGTGGTTTCCGCGCCGCCAGCCGGCGTGTGATCGCCCTCTTCGCGCGCTATTATCCCGATGATTACCCCGAAACGGAAGCGCTCATTGTAGTGTATCGCGCCGGATTCAAGGCGGCGGAAATCCCCGTCCGCATGCAGCCACGCCAAGGCGGCCGCACCTCGATCCGCCCGCCCCATGCGGCGTATTATATCGTCAAAGTGGCGCTGGCGGTGCTGATTAGCATGTGCCGCTCCTTTCCTCGCACACCTGGAGATTGACTTCCATGCCAGGCACGGAACAACTCGATTTGTATTTGGTCCATCGCGTCGGCCTCGCCGTGCTTTCCATCTTTTTGCTCGGCCTCGTGCTCGAGTTGGTGCGGCGCGGATACCTCAAGGAGCGCTACGCCTTGCTTTGGCTCGGAACCGCTCTCGCGGGCTTGGTCATCGGCGTTTTTCCCCGCGTCATTATTTTGCTATCCAATTTGTTTCACTTTCAATTCCTGACCGTCATCGTGATCTTATCGTTTCTCTTTGTCCTGTTCCTCATGCTCAGCTTCACCATCGTGATCTCACGGCTTGCCGAACGCAATCGCCAGCTCGCCCAGGAAGTGGCGCTCTTGTCAAACCGCGTCAAGAAACTGGAGCGCCGCGATGAAGCGTGACCGCTTGCTCGGGACGCTGGCCGCCGCCTGGCTCATCGGCGTCATGGCCCTTTTTTACGTCCGGTTCTCGGCGGCTTTTTATGAGGGGAATCGGGACGCCATCGCCGCGCTGCTGCGCAGGCTCATGGGCGCATAAAGCAACACGCGCTTGCAGTCTTCATGAGAAGCCGCAAGCGCGTGTATGAAGCGAAATTCCAGAGCCGTTAGAATCGCAGCGATGCGCCCACGAATGGGCCCGCCATGGAGAGGTCCGCATCGTCGGTATCGCCGCCATAAATCTCGCGCACGATGGCGTCTTGCAGGAGTTCTTCGGGGCCATCCAGGATCAAATCGGCCAGGCCAGGCTTGTCATGGTCATTGTCCCATTGCCCGCGCAGATTAAACAGGCGATACCCCGCTTCAACGGACAAGTGTTGCGTCACCAGGAAGCGTACGCCGGCTTCGGCGTCAAACGCATGGCCATAATCGCCCGCATACATGCCCGCCGCTTCGCCAAACAGCTCGAACCGGTTTATTGGGCGTGCGGTGAACGACAGCCCGAGCATCGGCAAGCCGCCCCAGCCGTCCAATTCATCCTTTTCATCCACGTAGTAAGGATCCCACCATTTGTACAATTTATATTTCGCGCTGCCTTTGAAGATGGCCGCGTCCAGCACCGTGTCCAAATCAAATGCGCCGCCACCGTCGCCCACAAGGCGGTACCGCCAGCCCACGCGGGCGTAATCCAGTTTGAGTTTGCCTTCCACCCGGTTGAAGACTCCCGCCAAGCTTTGGTCAAACACAAAAGGCTTGGCCAAATGCTCATCGCTATCGTATTGTAGGTGGACATAGCGCAATTCCAGCGTATGCCGCTCCGCGATCCGGAGGCTCATCCGGGCTTCTGGGGCGAGATAGTCACCAATATTCAGTTCATCATCTATGTCCAGATTCGAGCTGTCCAGCTCACGCAACATGCTCGTGTCGCCATCCAGATTCGCATACCAACCCCGCAAAGTGAGCGTCAAGCGCGGCGTGTCATTAACTCCCCGGCTGCCGTCCGTAGCAGCAAGCTCTTCCGAGGCAGTCCCATCCTGGGCAACAGCCAAGCAAGCCCATGACAATAGAAGAAGCGCTAGTATGGAACAGGTTCGCATTGTTTTCATTTGAATATACTTCCCTTCTTTCGCAAGCGGATAGTGTTTCGCGGCGCCCAAGCGCCTAGCCAGCTTGCACATATGAATAACCGGCAATAATAAGATGTCCAAAACACACCTTTTCGCTACACTCAAGATCGTATCATGCAGGGAAAATAGATTCAATTTTGACCGTGAGGCCAGCTCTTCAACAGACATTTTTCGCTCAAAAAAAGGAGGGAGCGGCAAGCCTTGGGAACTTGCCGCTCGATGCGGGGAGTGTCCGAAACCTCGATCCGTGTGTCTTTGGCGCAAGAGGGACACGGTTTCTATCTATGGCCAAGCGCCCATGGGCTGCGGATATAGGCGCCTGCCTGGACGTGGACATGTTGGCTTGGGCTGCGGAACGAACTTCACGGTGCGTTGAAGTTGCATGCCCACGTACTATGTTCCAGACACCAAGGGCAATCTACCACAACATATAGTACTTGTCAAGAGAAAAAACCACTAGCGTCAAGAATTAAATACCATCGAATACTCCCATATATGGATTCCTGGGACCCGAATACCCTTTTGGTTGCGGATTCACCTCAATAATTCCGTAAAATCACCGTATGTGGCTTTTAGAAGACGAGCCATATATGGTGCTTTTTGATATGAGCAAAATCAGAATTGTGGTGTTTTCCCTTTGCCTATTGCAGTGGATCTTATCAATGGGGCGGCGCGGGCATCGAGCGAGGTTATTCCCCATCCACCCGCGCTAGATACGCCAGCAGTTCGCGCAGGCCGATGATGGTCTTGGCGTCGATGAATTCGCGGCGTTGCAGGCGGGATTCGATCTCATCGAGCGGGATATGCACCAACTCGATGCGCTCGTCGTATTCCAAATTCTGTTTGGTTTTCACGCAATCGAACGCCAGATAGATGTGGTCGAGTTCGTTGGTGAATCCTGGCGAGCAATAGCAGGACGCCACCTGTACGAGCCGGCCTGGACGGTAGCCGGTTTCTTCCTCGAGTTCCTGGGCGGCGCGGGTTTCGGGCGTATCGCCGGGTTCCAGCTTGCCTGCGGGCAGCTCGATGACATCGCGCTCGACGGCAATGCGGTATTGTTTGACCAAAATGACCTGGCCGTCCACCAAGGGCGCGACGCCTACGCCGCCGCAATGCAAGACAATCTCGCGAGGGGCGGTTTCTCCGTTATCGAGGGCGACTTCTCCGGCCTCAAGCGAAATCACGCGGCCTGAATAGATAGGCTCGCGGCGGATCCATTGTTCCATGCGTGCGATACTCCTTATGGTGGTTGTTGGGATTGAGTGTATGTTGGGCCTAGAGCAAGCGGCGGGAGACCAGGACGCATGCCTGCGTTTCGCCCGCATGCCGGAGCGATAAGCGCACTTCCTGGCCTGTAATCGGATTCAGCAGCGCGGACAACTGTGTCCAGGCCACGCCTTGCATGGCCGCGCCGTTCACGGCCAGCACGGCATCCCCCGGCGAAACTCCCCCTTCGTCCGCGGGTGAGCCTTCCGCCACCCCCACGGTCCAATAGCCCTCTTGCAGCGACACCGGCGTGAGGCCGGTTCCTTCAATTGGCGCACTCGTCACCGGCAGCGCCCCGATAGGTTCAAGGCGCACAAAGGACGCGGGAAAGCCAATCGCAGCGCGGAAACACGCCAGCAATCCCGAGCCGATGCGTGCGGTTCCGGAGGCGGCGTCCAGGGCGCAGACCGGCCCTGCCACTTCAATGGTGGGGATGCGTAGGCTGCCTGCACGGAATTGGACATCACCCGCCGTGGTTTCGCCGCCGGCAAGCAGCTTCAGCCGTGGCGTGGCATCGCCCAGCACGCCCATCTGGTTCGCCAGCGATTCGGAGAGCGATAGTATGCCGCCAAAAGAGGTGTCGAGCACGGCGCGCATGGGCTTGCCATTCAACGTGAGGTCGAGAACGGGGCCTTCCGGCGTTTGCTCCAAACGGGTGGTATATGGATCGATGGGGATCGGGTCCGCCGGACGCCACGACATGTGCTTGGCCTCGAAATCAAACACGAGCACGCCTTCCAGGCGTTGCCCGGCCAATACGCCCGCCACGGGCCGCCCCAAGATGCGCTCGAATCCAGACAAGTCCGCAAGTAGAAACGTGGATTCCGGCATGGCATGTCCGCACACGACGGGCGATAACGCTTCGGTGCATGCTACAGAATCCGGTGATTCCGCGCTTTTCTGAAGACCCAAACGCGCCGCCATGGCGGCATCGAATACCGGCTCCACCGCCGCCGTATCTAGTAGAAAAGGGTACGGGCCTAATCCATGGAAAAAAACAGGCGCAATGATGCGCCCCCGCTCCATGGCGAATGGCTGATCGGGCAGTTGCGCCAAGGCAAGCCCGCATACAGACAACAATGCGGCTACGAGATGGCCAGCATTCATGATTTTGTTTTTCCGTGCATCAGCGAAGCGGGCGGCTCCGGGCAAGAACAATCCCGGCTGGCGCAATCTTTCTGCATGGGACACGTTTTTTCTCCACAGCCGCATGTGCTGGCTTTGCCGGTCATGGTGCGGTAGATGCCCCGCCCCAGAAAGGCGCACGCGGCGAGCACTACTGCGATAATCACGAGCGTTTCCATCATGAGCCGGTCTCCTCGGTTGATAGGATAATTTGCTGTTTAGCAGCGATATCGTTTGTTGGCCGCAATAGCAAAAATGGCGTTTTTTGGACACGATTTACAGAATGAACAAAACTCATCAAGATATTTCCATAATGTGACTTGGCGGCAAGTCGAATCTACAGCCTTATATTGTGTTACCAATTATGTTTATCATACCGCGCCCAGCAGGCTGCCCGTTTGGTATATCAACGTCGTAACGAGCCAAGCCAGTACGGTCAGCCCCGCCAATTGGAACAAGGGCCATTTCCAGGAATTGGATTCGCTGCGCGTGGCCGCGAATGTCGCTACGCAGGGCGTGCTGATCAAACAGAATATCATGATGCAGAAGGCTGTCAACGGCGTGTAATGGCTGCGTAGATTCGCCCGTAAAGCTTCGGTTTCCGGGCTCTCTTTGCCCACGGCGTATACAATGCCCAATTGGGCGACAAAGACTTCTTTGGCCGCAAAAGCGCCCACCAGCGCCGTGCCGATGCGCCAGTCAAATCCCATAGGCCGCAAGACCGGCTCGATGGCGCGGCCAATCCGCCCCGCCATGGAATATGCCAGTTCTTCCGAACGCTGTTGGTGTTCGAGTGCGCGCAGGCGTTCGGAATACGGTTCATGCACCCCATCCAGATAGGCAAGCGCCGCCTCGACGGGCGCGGGCGACTGTTGCCGCAGACGCTGAAGCTGGTTTTCCAAATCATGCCGCAGCGCGACATGGCTGGGCGAGTGGGGTTCAAGCCCCCGTTCCGACACAGCGGCCTCGAAGTCTGCCCGCGCCGCAACTACCGCATCCCGCACCACGAGAAACGCCGCAATGCGGCCCGACCCGTCTTGAGCGTTCAGCTCCGCCAGACGCGCCTCGTAGCGGGATTGCGCCTCGGCGTATCCAGGTTCATCGGGATAATACGCGGCCTGTTCATCCTGTCGTTCGAGTTCCGCCCGCAGGGCCTCTTCGAGCAAGCCGGATTCCGCAGGCAGGCCCAGCGATGTGTTGAGCTTGCGCGCCTGTTCCAAATAGGCATCGCGCTCGCCCGCCTTGAGGGCGTTGTAATCCAGATCAAACACGGTCTTTTTAGGATAGGCCGTTAGCACCCACAGCAGAATCGAGATCGCCAGAATCACGGTTCCCGCCTTGCGCACATACAGCCAGCCCCGGCCCCACATATGGTGCAGCGCGCCTCGCGCCGTCGGCATGCGGTACGGCGGCAATTCCATCACAAACGGCGTCGATTCGCCCCGGAACAGGGTCAGGCGCAGCAGCTTGGCCAGCGCCAGCGCCAATACGATGCCAATAAAATAGATGAGCCACAGCATGGGCGCTTGCCAGGCTTTCGGGAAAAAGGCTGGAATGAGCAAGGCGTAAATGGGAAACCGTGCGCCGCAGCTCATGAGCGGCGCCACCAGCATAGTCGTTAGCCGGTCGCGCTCGTTCTCGAGGGTGCGCGTGGCCATGATAGCAGGTACGGTGCAGCCGAAACCGATCATCATGGGAATGAAACTCTTCCCGTGCAGATCAAACTTGTGCATGATGTGGTCCATCACGAACGCCGCCCGGGCCATGTAGCCTGAATCCTCGAGCAGTGCGATGGACAGAAACAGCAGCAAAATATTCGGTAAAAACACAATCACGCCGCCCACGCCGCCAATCACCCCATCCACCAACAGCGAACGCAAGGCGCTTTCCGAACCCCGGGGCCACCAATGGATAATCGTATCCGCGAGCCATGAGAATAGGTGTTCGATGGCCCCCATGGCCGGATTGCCCAGCGTGAAGGTAAATTCGAACACGAGGTACATCATCAGCAAGAAAATCGGCAGGCCTAGAATGCGGTGGGCCAGCACGGCGTCAATTTGATCGGAGACGTAATGGCGCTGTTCGACGGTCGAGCGCACGGTTTCCTGGCAAGCCCCCGAGATAAATCCGTACCGCCGGTCGGCGATGGCCATTTCCGGCGAATCGCCCAAAATGCGCGTAAGCCGGGCCACGCTCGTTTTCGCCAAAGCCAGCAACTCGGGCTCGTGAATCTCCGCCGAGATTTCCCGGTCTTGTTCGAGCAGCTTGAGCGCCAGCCATCGGGGGGCATACACGCCTGGCAAGACGCCCTTCGCTTCAATAAGCCGCTGCAGCTTGGCCAGCTCCGCCTCGATTTCGCTTCCATATTGAATACGAATGGATTTCGTTAGAGGCGGCTGTTCCGCAGTTTTCAATATCGTTTCGAGGAGTTCCTCAACGCCCTTGCTTTTATGGGCCGACGTAAGCACAATCGGCGCGCCGAGGAGCCTTGATAACGCCTGGATATCAAATTCAAAGCCCCGGCTCTTCGCCACATCGCTCATGTTGAACGCCAGCACAAGGGGTGCGCCCAGCTCGATGAGCTGTACGGCCAGATACAGGTTGCGCTCGAGATTCGAGGCGTCCACCACATCCACCACCACATCGGGCTTGTCTTTGATAACGAAATCGCGCGCCACGATTTCCTCGGTGGAATACGCGGTGAGGCTATAGGTGCCGGGAAGATCCACCACGGTAAGCTGGACGCCATTGGTCCGGCAACGGCCTTCTTTTTTTTCGACGGTTACGCCAGGATAATTGCCTACATGCTGGTGTGCGCCCGTAATCGCGTTAAACAGGGTGGTTTTGCCCGAATTCGGATTGCCCGCCAAGGCGGCCGTAATGGATTTTCCCGCGTAAACATTCATGTGTACAGGATCCTGTCCGCAGCCTGGGCGGCGTCATCTCACTTTAATTTTTTCCGCCATGCCCCGGCCTAAAATAATACGGCTCTCCCGCACGGCCACGATGAACGGCCCCCACAGGCTGTTGGCAATCACATGCAGCTCCGCGCCAGTGATGAGCCCCAGCGCCGCAAGCCGCGAACGCAAGCCCAATCCCGCCTCGACGGACGCCAAATGCACGCGGGAGCCCGCCGGTATCTGAGCAAGAGGCACCGTGTTATCGGACGGAGCCTCTTTCGTTTCGTTCATGACAATCTATTCCTCGCACTTTTAGGAAAAAATGAAGCGCCTTGTTACTAGTCGTTCTGTGCCACCGGAGAGGTCTTATCGTTAGAATGGCTCCACGGCGATCTCGGCGGCGTCCCTCCGTTCAATCGTCACATGATACCCATTCACCTTTATTTCTATAGGCGCGCCCGTTTCGCCGGGGCGTTCGACTTCGATCAACGCACCGGGCGCAAGCCCCATTTCCTGGTAACGCGCTTCGGCGCGGCTTCGCTTGCTCATGGACGACACACGCGCCTTCCGCCCGGCGGCAAGCCTATCTAAAAACAGCCGCCCGCCTGCCGCGCCAGCAGGCGCGTTCGCCTCTTCATGCAGCGAGGCCAAACACATTTGGATGCACCGCACGCATGCTTCCCGGCTGGGGCCGTCCGCGCACGGAAAACCCACGCCTGCACCGCTGCGCGCCGCCATCATCGGGCACACTTCAATAGAGTTAAGGAACACAACAAACCTATCCAGGATTCCCCGCGAAATGGCGTGTTCCACCCGGCATGCGGCTTCTTCGGCTTCGGCGGACTCCACATCCAACACTTTGACGAAGAAATCCCGGAGGGCTTCATGGCGGCGGACAATCTCGCGGCCTTCGCGGCGGCCTTCATCCGTCAAGGTGATGATATCGTACGGTGCGTAATTGATCAGGCCGCGCTCGGCGAGGGCGTGCAACGCCCCCGTTACGGAAGAATTGTTGACGGACAAACGGGCGGCGATATCCTTCACGCGGGCGGCTTGTTTCTCCGCCACGATGTGGAATATGGCCTCAAGGTAATCCTCCAGGCTCGCACTCAACGTATCACCCGGCATGGCCGGCATTCCTCCTTGCCAAGAATAACGCCTGATGTTTGGCTGGCCTAAGATCATATGGCTTTGCGAACGCGGAGTCAAGAGGGAAATCAAACCTGGATCGGGAGGGGTAAATGGCATGTTTTTCTTGCCCGTACATGAAATATATCCCATGGCATGGCCGTCCCGGCCATGTTCATGGGCGGGACGCCCATGCTACGGAAATGCAAATGAACGACATATCTCATACAGCAGCATAGTCGCAACCAAAGATCCAGATTTTGAACCATGAAGAAACGAAGAACACGAAGGTTTTCCACAGATGGCGCCGATGACACAGATGAAAATCTAGGATTGATATCGTTTACTTCATGTTCTTCGGGTTGGAAATCTGGTCTCTAACGAGTTGATGTATATTGATTTACACAGAAAATCCATGCAAGGAAACAAGATTTCGACAAATAGTAGTATGGAAATGCTATCCGGCAGGTTTTTCCGGCGTCTCACAGGTGCCCAGGATCTCGAATGCGCTCACAGGCCGCGTGCGGCCTTTCAACGTCATTTCCCCAATAGATGCCGCCTCGACCCGCCCGCGCACGCGGGCGTACGTGGCTTCCGCGGCTACGATTTGGCCCGCGCCCGCCATCGAACAAAGGCGGCTGGCGACGTTGACTTCATCGCCCACGATGGTGAATTCCATGCGCTCGGGCGCGCCGAAATAGCCCGCCACTACTTCCCCGCTATTGATACCGATGCCAATCTCAAGGCAGGGACGCCCCGCCGCCATGCGGGCCTTATTCAGTTCCGCATTTTTCCGCTGCATCGCCACGGCGGCCTGAATAGCCCGGCAGGCGTCGTCCTCCTGGGCGATGGGCGCGCCGAATACGGCCATGATGGCGTCGCCAATGTATTTGTCGAGCGTGCCCTGGTGGCGGAAGATGATGTCCACGAGCGCCGTGAAATGCTCGTTGAGCATTTCCACAAGCACCGCAGGCGCGAGCTGTTCCGCGATAGGCGTAAATCCGCGAATATCGCAAAACAGGGCCGTCACCTCCTGCTTTCGCCCCCCCCAACTCGAGTTCCTTGTCCTCGTTCATAATGGCTTCAACGATAGCGGGCGACAGGAAACGTCCCAAGTTGGCCCGTTTCTTTTCCGTATCGAGCATCTGTTCGGATAAGCGCACATTTTCGATAGCCATCGCCGATTGAGCGGCCAGGCTCGCGAATAATTCGAGGTCTTCCTCTTGAAACATGTGTTCCGGCTGGCGCGTATCCACGTAGATCGACCCGAGAATGCGGTCTTCGACCTGAAGGGGCGCGCACATCGCGCTATGGATGCGCTGGGCGATAATGCTGTCGCTCGAGCCAAACTGCTCATCCAGTGCGCTGTCCCGCATGAGAACAGGTTCGCCCATGCTGGCGGCCCGGCTGGCGATGCTCATGCTGGGTGAACTGGCCTTTAATTCCTGTCCCATCTCCCGCGCCAAATGCACGAGCAAGCCGCCGCTCTGTTCGTCACGAAGCATGACGAATCCGCGTTCGGCCTCGGCCACTTCGATAGCCGTGTCCAGCACCGCCGCAAGCCGCGTGGGCAGGTCCGCGTTTGATGCGATGAGGCGCGACACCTGGTTGCTCGCTTGATACAACGCCGCGAGCCGCCGGTAGGCGCGCCCCATGGCCACTAGCTCTTCCTTCGAGGCCGACGGAGTCTCGTCACCAGCGCGCGCCGCCTGGCCCGCCTTGCCAATGAGGGTCATGTTGTTGCCTACGCGCGCCATGTCTTCCCGGATACGCGCCAGATCGTTCACCAGAACAGACGATGGCTCCGGCAATTCATTTGCGGTGCGCGATGCGATTTTAGGATTCTCATCGAACAGGATGCGGCATTTGCTTCCAAACCATATTTCATCCTGATGGGACAATACGCGTTCGACGATCTGCTGGCGGTTTACATAGGTGCCATTCAGGCTGTTCAGGTCCATCAGCAGCACGCGCCCGCCCCGGATGCACAGCTTGGCATGATGGCGCGACACCTCATCGGCCACGAGGACGACATCATTGTCTTCCGCGCGGCCAAGGGTGGTTTCTGAGCCTGATAACACCCGGAGCACAGGGGCCGCGCCGGGCTGCTCGATACGAATTTGTGGCATGGTGTCTGGCAGCGCCTCCCGCTTGATAATACGTGAAACCGCATGAAAACCGGTACGATATTACAATAAAGTTTTCCCCCGGTTATAACCGATGAAGTTGATCAAGATATGCATGTTCACTGGCGTGTCTGGGGATGCTGCCGGAGGGGGAACGCCGGGCGGTGTGGGATGCCGCTGGGCTATGAGGTGTTCGCGTGGAACCGGCAAGACTCCACGACGCTGGAAGAGAACGTGGAAACCATGGAACGGCGTTACGGGCGCTTCAACCGCATCTGGGTGATGGACCGGGGAATGGCGTCCGAAGAACACCAAGCCTCTTGTTGCAACGACTGGGATTTCAACTGCCTCAACGGCTCAAAATACATAAAATGTAGTGAAGACTTTTGATACTCGATCCAACAAAATCAACCACTTACAAAAATAACTGCGAAAGCTAGGCTATACCCTATCTACATCCGTGCGGCGGCGACGGAGCAGCAGCCTCACACAGCGGCTTACGCGGCATTGGTTCTTTTGACACCACGTATAAAAAAAGGGCCTCCTTGCGATATTAAGGAGGCCCCTCGATTTGTAGTAATTAGTTGGATTTCCGGCCTGCGATGCCTTTGGTGTCTTTGGTGATTTCGCGGGCTTTTTCCTTCGGGCGCAGGTCGCGGCTGGCCTTGCCGGCTTGCCACATTTCGCTGTTGCCCATCTCATCGAGTTCTTTCGTGAGCAGTTCTTTGTAATTCGCCTTGCCGCAAGCCGAAAGGACGCGCTTGGTCTCCGAGCCGTCTTTCACGCGCGCATAAAGCTCTTTGAACACCGGCAGGACGGCCTTCTTGAACTTAGGCTTCCAATCAAGGGCGCCGCGCTGGGCCGTGGCCGAGCAGTTCGCATACATCCAGTCCATGCCATTCTCATCCACGAGGCGGATGAGGCTTTGCGTCAGCTCTTCGACGGTCTCGTTGAAGGCTTCGCTCGGGCTATGGCCGTTTTTGCGGAGCACGTCATACTGCGCTTCCATGATTCCCGCCAGCGCACCCATGAGCACGCCGCGTTCGCCGGTGAGGTCGCTGTAGACTTCATGCTCGAAGGTGGTCGGGAACAGATAGCCCGAGCCGATGGCGATGCCAATGGCGATGGCGCGTTCGCGGGCGTGGCCAGTGAAGTCCTGCTGGACGGCGAAGCTCGAGTTGATGCCCGCGCCGGACAGGAAATTGCGGCGCACCGATGTGCCGGAACCCTTTGGAGCCACCAAGATGACGTCCACATTCTCCGGCGGGATCACCTTCGTTTGTTCGCGATACACAATGGAAAACCCGTGGGAGAAATACAGGGCGTCGCCGGGATTGAGGTTCTTCTTCACGACAGGCCACAAAGCCTTTTGGGCCGCGTCCGAGACGAGGTATTGGACAATCGTGGCCTGCTGGACAGCTTCTTCGATATCGAACAAAGTCTTGCCGGGAACCCAGCCGTCCTTCACCGCGCGATCCCAGTCTTTCTTAAACGACTTGGCCTGGCCAATGATGACATTGAATCCATTGTCGCGCATGTTGAGCGATTGCGCTGGGCCTTGCACGCCGTAGCCGATGACCGCAATGGTCTCGTTTTTAAGCACCTTTCGGGCTTGCGCAAGCGAGAATTCCTTGCGCATGATGACTTCTTCTTTTACCCCGCCGAAATCGATGGTTGCCATACTCGGTCTCCTTCCTTCTGGGCGAGCCGTCTTCGCGGACTCCCTCTGTACGCTTGGCGTTTTCTTTTGCAACCGCCGCACCGCTCCGGATACCAATAGCCCCAGCCCTCAAGGGATGCCTTGCGCACGGCGATGCGCAGGGTTGTCACGCGTGGAACGGCAGTCCTTTAGATATATTGCCTGGATCACCGCCCGCATATCAAATTGCAAGCAAAATTTAACATGTGGCCCCTGCCTGGCCACTTTGCTCTAAAAGAAATCCGGGTGCCCGGAGAGTTGACAAATAAGCAGGTTCACGCTAAAGTAGTAGGGTTGTTCTGTATAGATTTCTAGGATTTTTGGCCCTCCCGGATAGGAGGTTCGCCGGAAACCGAGATGCGCCCCAGCATAGAGGCTGGCTAGTGGAACGCCATAAAAGCCAATCTGAGGTTATCTGTATGAAAAATGGGATATGGGATGGAAAATCGCTTGGCGCCCAATTGCGCAAAATGCGCAAAGCCCGGCAGTTCTCGATGCGTGAGCTGGCGGGCCGCGCGGGCGTGGCGGTAAGTTTTCTTTCAAAAGTGGAGGCCGGAAACGCATCGCCGACCATCATGACATTGCAAAAGATCCTGGAAGCGATGGAATGCGCCGTAGCGGATTTCTTCAGCACGAACCAGCTCGATCTATCGCCTCTGCCCATTGTGTTTCCCCATGGCCAAATGCGAATGCTCGCGGAAGAAGACCGCACTTGGACGTATGTCTTTACCGGCCATCCCGATATCAAGACCGAACTCGTATATGAAGAATACGCCCCCCATACGCGCATCCAGGAAGCGGAAAGCCACACCACGGACTTGTGCGGCCTCATTCTTGCGGGTGAACTCACCCTCGAACTGCCGGGCAAGGGCGTTTACAAAGCCCGCAAGGGCGATGGCTTCTATCTGCCCGCCCACACCGAACATATCGCGAGCAACGCGCGCGGCTCGATACTCAAGTTGGTGAAAAGCCGGATGCGTGAAAAGCAATGACCAATACGTTTATGAAAACAGGCCTCATGCTCATTTTGCATGTGCGCAGGCTCACCCGTTTGGAGAAGCGTATCATTTCAATGCGGATGCGCGGAGAACGCGGAGTTACGTGGAGTAGATGCTCTTCACTATTTTCCCCAATGAAGCTCTTTAAGAGTGTGCAAAGAAGTTGTCAGAAACCAACCCTTTTCCTGCTCGTGTTACTCCGCGAAGCTCCGCGTATCTGCGATAAAAATGAGACGTATGGATTTCCTTTTCGTATAATGCAGCTAACTTGCCCAGCGATTCGGGAGAAATATAGGAATTGAGCGAATGGAGTGAATGGAGTGAATGGACTGATGTGAATGGACTGAGGACATTTTTGACGAGTTTTGACAGGAGAAATATAGGAATTTGCATACCCATAAGGCATTTTAGTATTCTATTTCCCGTTTTGCCACGCGCTCGAGGGATTACCCACGCTACGCGCAGATAGCCCCCGGCAGAGCATTGCCTTAATCGATAAGGCCTAACTGCCGCTAACAACAAGGAGAAAGTCAACAATGGCGAAGAAAATAGCTAAGAACGTCTATTTCTTTGGCGGCGAAAAGGCCGACGGCGATGAAAGTATGAAGAATCTGCTGGGCGGCAAAGGTGCGAATTTGGCCGAAATGTGCCGAATCAAGATCCCCGTGCCTGCCGGATTCACCATCACCACCGAAGTATGCACCGAGTACTACAATCACAAAGGCAAACTCGAGTTCATCGAGAAGGAAGTCGCGGCGGCCCTTGCAGGCGTCGAGAAAGTAATGGGAAAGAAGTTTGGCGATCCCAAGAATCCCCTCCTGGTCTCCGTGCGCAGCGGCGCCCGACGCTCCATGCCGGGCATGATGGACACGGTGCTCAATGTGGGCCTCACGACAGCGACCATCCCGGGCCTTATCGCGAAGACGAAAAATGAGCGCTTCGTGTATGACTCCTACCGCCGTCTCATCATGATGTATGCGGATGTGGTGATGGAGAAGGCCGCGGGCATCGAGCCCGAAGACGGCAAAGGCGTCCGCCTCCAGATGGAGCACGCCATGGAAGCCCTCAAGAAAGAAAAGGGCTACAAGACCGACACGGATATGTCGACGGACGACCTCAAGGTGTTGGCGGATCAGTTCAAGGCCATCGTCAAGAAGACCCTTGGCAAGGCGTTCCCGGATGACGCCCAAGCCCAGTTGTGGGGCGGCATCAAGGCCGTGTTCCAGTCCTGGAACGGCAAGCGCGCCATCTCGTACCGCCGCATCGAGCGCATCCCCGACGATTGGGGCACGGCGGTCAACGTGCAGGCCATGGTGTTCGGCAACACGGGCGACAATTCCGCGACGGGCGTGGCCTTCACGCGCAACGCCGCGACAGGCGAAAACGCCTTTTACGGCGAGTGGCTCGTGAACGCCCAGGGTGAAGACGTGGTGGCCGGCATCCGCACGCCAAGCCCGTTGAATAAATCCTCGCAAAGCGAGCAAAGCGTCGAGCTGGTGACTCTCGAAAAAGCGTATTCGAAGCTGTACAAACAGCTCGATGGCATCCGTACGAAGCTCGAGAAACACTACAAAGACATGATGGACATCGAGTTCACCATCGAAGAAGGCAAGCTGTGGATGCTTCAGTGCCGCGTCGGCAAGCGCACGGGCATGGCGGCGATCCGCATGGCCGTCGAAATGGCCGATGCCAAGCTGATTGACAAGACGACCGCCATCATGCGCGTCGCTCCGAACCAGCTCGATGAATTGCTGCACCCGATGCTTGATCCGGCCGCCGAAAAGAAGGCCGTTTTGCTGGCTAAAGGCCTGCCTGCAGGCCCTGGCGGCGGTTTGGGCCAAGTGGTGCTCTCGGCCGATGATGCCGCGGAATGGGTGAAAAAAGGCAAGAAGGTCATTCTGGTGCGTAATGAAACATCGCCGGAAGACGTGCATGGCATGCATGTGGCCGAAGCCATCCTCACCGCTAAAGGCGGCATGACCTCGCACGCGGCTCTCGTGGCCCGCGGCTGGGGCAAATGCTGCATCGTAGGCTGCGGAGCCCTCCACATCGATATCAAAGCTAAAACCGTCACCGCAGGCGATAAAGTCTTCAAAGAAGGCGACTGGATCTCGATGAACGGCACGACCGGCAAAGTGTATGAAGGCCAGGTGTCCGTGCTGCCGGCGGATCCGGACAGCAACAAATGGTACAAGACCCTCATGACTTGGGTGGATTCCACGCGCCAGATTGATGTGCGCACCAATGCCGACCGCCCCGAAGACGCCGCGCAAGCGGTTAAGTTTGGCGCGCAAGGCATCGGCCTCACCCGCACCGAGCACATGTTCTTCGAGCCCGAGCGCATCATTCATGTGCGCGAGATGATCCTCGCCGCTTCCGAGGAAGACCGCCGCAAGGCCGTCATGAAGTTGTTGCCGTTCCAAAAGAAAGATTTCCTGGGCATCTTCAAGGCCATGGCGGGCAAGCCGGTGACGATTCGTTTGCTGGATCCGCCTCTACATGAATTCGTAGGCGGACTTGATGCCGGGCAGATCGCCGAACTCTCGAAGAGCATCGGCATTCCCGTGGAGAAGATCAAAGCCCGCATCTCCCAGCTTCACGAGCTGAATCCGATGCTTGGCCACCGTGGCTGCCGCCTCGGCGTCGCGTATCCCGAAATCACCGAGATGCAAGCCCGCGCTATTCTCGAGGCCGCCGCGGAACTCACCAAAGAGAAGATCAAGGTCATGCCTGAGATCATGGTTCCGCTCGTAGGCACGAAGAAAGAACTCGAGAATCAGGCCGCGATCATCAATTCCGTCGCGGAGCAGGTAAAGAAAGAAAAAGGCATTCGCAACCTCGAGTACATGGTCGGCACGATGATCGAGATTCCGCGCGCCGCGTTGACTGCGGATAAGATCGCCGAAGTGGCAGAATTCTTCAGCTTCGGCACCAACGACCTCACGCAGATGGGCTTCGGCTACTCGCGCGACGACGTGGGCGGCTTCCTGCCCTATTACCTCGAGAAGAAGATTCTCCCCGAGGATCCGTTCGAAGTTCTCGACCAGGAAGGCATCGGCCAGTTGGTGCAGATCGGCGTCGAGAAGGGCCGTTCGACGCGCCCGAACCTCAAGGTCGGCATCTGCGGCGAGCACGGCGGCGAGCCTAGCTCGGTCATGTTCTGCCACCGCGTCGGCATGAACTACGTAAGCTGCAGCCCCTTCCGTGTACCCATCGCGCGCTTTGCCGCCGCCCAGGCCGCCATCCAGTGGCCCCGCAAGGCAAGCACGAAGAAAAGCGCTCCAAAGAAGAAAGCAGCGAAGAAGTAACGAAGCTATTTAGTGCGACAAAACGCCCCCGGTTTCCACGAATGGACTCCGGGGGCGTTTCCTTTCATTTCACTAACAAAAATAAAAGGTAACACTTTAGCCAAGTGGTGAAGAATGACCGGCGAGGGCGCCGGTCCCACAATTTGATTGCATTAGAAAGTGTGGGACCGACGCCCTCGTCGGTCGTCAGATGCAAAATGATGTATCAATACCGGCGAAAGACAATAAACAAGGCTGCCAATTATCAGATGCTACTTCACAGATAGCCCAAAAGGCGTTCCGCCGGGTTGTAAGGCGGCTGCGGAATACATGCGCCCCGTTTTTCGTTGATGATGTATTGTAAATCTGGTTCTCCCCTTCGGGTCATTCCGGCCATTCGAGATTTATTTCGTGAGCTCTGCAAGAGGAGTCCCCATCACTCAGATTGACCGCCATGGGATCGGTGATGGTTTGGCGTAAAGCCAGCAGCCCGGCCATGGCGGCCCTGCGTTTGTCTGGATCCGCTCCTGCCGCCGCAATCGCCATGCTCGTTTTCACACATAACTTCGCGTGCTGCAGGCCGGTCTTGAGGAAGGCGGCCTTGGCCGCTGCATTAGGGTCTTTTGAAGCAGCATGCTCGGCCTCCTCCATTAGCTTCTCGGCGGGCTCGAATGATTCGAGTGGATAACGCTTGTCGGCTTGTTCGGGATAACGCACATAATGCCAGAGGCCATCACGGAGGACATCGATGTGCTCCTGGTCATGGCGCTCCCAGTATTCCCAGTAGGCCCGGACCTGCTTCGCCGCAGGCCCGAATGCAGAATAATATTCATCTAGAAGCTTGTCGACAGGCTTCTTTGGATTCACGTGCAGCCGGCCAAGTACGTAGAGCGGCAGCCCCATCGTGGACCACATACCGGTCAGGCTGTCGAAGTCGGTGCCGATCATTCCGTGTGATTCAAAAAACTGAAAATCATCGGCAAGCTGCCGGGTCCAATTAACGGGCATGCAATAGCCATGAAGCAGGTAGTTCGGGCGCATGAACAGCGATGCGCCAGCATCTGCCCAGCCTTGCCATTGGCGGTGAACCCATTCGTGCGACTCCTGGGTGCGCGGGAAAAACACATCCGGCACATAGCCCGCAATGACATGCTTGTCGAGCTCCACACCTACGGGTGCGAAGACAATGTTACTATAAGCATAGAAAACCACTTCCACATTGGGGTCATGTTCACGGGCTAGTTTGAGTACCGCCATCGCAAAACGGGCGTAACGCTCAGACACATTGTGGACGTTATCGTACGGAGTTGGGCGCGGCCAGGGAGGTGTCGGGCCATCCCATGAGAGGCAGTTGGGACAGCAGCATGCTCCAGGGCCGTCGTTTTCGCAAATGTTGATGATGGATCGGGAATTAGGATGCTTCCGCCGTTCGGACCACCAGTTCTCGACAATCTGCTGGTGAAAGCCTGGATTGGATACGCACATGGATTTGCCTGGATAGCGCTCGCCGTTCGCGTTCATCTCAAACCAGTCGGGGTGGTCCTTGAAATATTTATCTCCCCACTTCTCAAACGAGTGGCCATAGCTCATCTCGTCGGCCCAGTGCATCCGCATTCGGCGCATCCAGTGGACTTCCTCGGGCCTGTTCGTCCGGAGTCCACAAAAACGGAATCGAGGCAAGACCGTTTCATCGCGCTTCTTGATTTTGAGTGCAGTTCGCTTGGGGATGAATTCACCGGATGTTCCCGGCCAAAGCCAGCGCACGCCGAGGTCGTTATCGAGCACATCATAGACGGCAAAGAGCGTACCTACGGGCGTTTGTAGATTATCAGCTAGTGGCGGGCCATCTCCGTCACCCCCCATGAGGTAAATGGTATCGCCCGAAGTCTTGATGTGATACGCATCGCGCGGCAATGTAGCCGGATCGATCCCCGAATCGCGTGCGGCTTTGGTTGCACCCAGATAGATGCGCCGCTTGATTGTTGCCGGAGCGTCATCCTCGGCTAGAATCGGCATTTTGACGCCGGTTGACGCCTCGACATAATACTGAAGCTCTTGCGCCGCCAAGTCCACCACGGGAGTGGTGGCGCTAGGAACGATGATCACCATCCCTTTCGAGCGTTCCGGCGAAGCGTGGCAAATGCCCATCGCCGCCAGTGTCAGGCCCAGCACAAATCCCGCGAGTTTTCGTTGCATCTCGTTGCTCCTTAATGAAGCGCATTCAAGCCACACTTGTCTGTACGGCGCTGGCCGCTTGTTTTAAGCGATGGAACATTTGTTCGTCTTTGGGTATTGATTAGGCCTGATGCTACCATGCCCAAATGATTGGAAGCTATCTCTGAAAATTGTGGCGTTCCACACAACTGATGGATTGGAGAGACTGTTGATGAAAAACTGGTTCTGTTTCGCGGTGATCGTCTGTATGCTGGCCGGATGCCAAATGCTGCGGACAGACAAACCGCAAGCCATCGCCGACCCTTCCACCTTGCCGCAAGCGGAGGAATATTTTGGTTCGGAATTGCCAGACTTCGAACAATCAAAAGTAATCGAGTTTCGCGAGGATAATAAAACGCGCGCACCTGGCGGCATCGTGTTTTGTGGCGACTCGATCACGGCCGGATTCCCGTTTGAAGAGGTATTGCCGGATGTTCCCATCGCCAATCGAGGCATTGGCGGCGATTCGATCTGGGGCCTCCTCCGCCGCCTGGATGTTTCGGCCTATGAGCTTCGTCCGCGCACGTTGTTCCTCATGATCGGGATCAACGATGTTTTCATAAACAAGATGTCCCCGGGCGAATATGCCGAGCTGTATGATTATTTGTTGAGCCAATTGCAAGAGAACTGCCCCGATTGCCGGATCTATGTGCAGTCGCTCTTGCCGGTGCGCGGGCGAATCGCCAATATCGAGTCCGCCGATCTGAACACAATGGTGCTGAATGTAAACCGGGAACTCGAAGCTGTTGCCCGCAAACATCACGTCAAGTTCATCGACCTTCATCCTGCGTTTTGCGATGAGAAGGGCGAATTGAAGACCGAATACTCGGATGATGGCGTACACCCCAACCGGGCGGGCTACGCATTATGGGCACGGCTGGTGGCGCGCCCACTCGCGCGGTAGGCACGAAGATTTACGCGAAACCGGCTTTGTCTCGTGATGAGTAAAACGTTCCCAATAGGGTCAAGAGGGATCGTTCAAAAAACTAACGTGGGCGTTGCCCACAACCCAATTTAACGACATAGCATTGTTTATTCTCGTTTACTTTTGCGTTCTTTGCGGCTTTGCGTGTGTATAAATAGAATGGGATTTTTGTTGGTAGTACAGCGCGCCAGCCTTGGTCATCTATTTCACGCGAAGCCGCAAAGCCGCAAAGAATGCAAGCGTTTGAAGCGCGACATACCTGAATAAAAAACTTCGTCACACTTTAGCAACTGAAGCAGGTTTGACTTCATATGGAGTCGTTGCGATCTTGTCTAATCTTGTGAATCTTGTAAATCATGTCAAAAAAAGAGCTGCCATTGCTTCAGTCAAACAAAATATTCACATCTTGTTTTCTCGTTGAAGCTGGAGTTTAGGTGCTAAATCTTTGGTTGCGGCCAGGCCGTATTACACTTCTTTCTATTTGCCCAGTCCGGCCAGATTGCCAAGCAGCTCCGCGACGGTCCGCAGGATCTCGGGGCTGGGCAGCGGCAACTTGAGGCAAGACTGGCCGGTCCTCTCGTCGCGCGACAGCAGGGTCTCGGATAATCCAACGCCCGGCATCGATTTGCCAGACGGACAGGACGGGGTGGACGAATCAACAGATTCACCGGAGTGCGGTCTCTGGAACGCCTGGCCGAGTTTTTCCAGAAAAGCCAGACCGGCGGTGGCCAGTTCGTTCCAGACGGCGTCCGTGGCGGCGGGCGCGGACGCCGCAGCGCCCGCTTCTTCCTCGGCCATTTGCGCTTCCGATACGGCTTCTTCGGACGCGGGGGCAGGCGCCTCCTGGGACGGCATGGCTGGCGGAATGCCGCCGCTGGCTCGCTCGACCGTCTCCATGAAGTTTTTCAGGCGCGAGCCGCCCAGGAAGACCTCGTCGCTCCCGCCATCGAGCACTCCCGCGAACACCGACTTCTTGAAATCGATCAGCGAAAGCATGCCGTGCTCGATCGTTCCCTGAGCGACGTAGTTGATCACGCTGACCGGCCGGCGCTGCCCGAGGCGATGAACGCGTCCGATGCGCTGTTCCAGCACCGCCGGGTTCCAGGGCTGGTCCATGTTGACCACCACCGAAGCGTGCTGCAAGTTGAGGCCCACGCCACCGGCGTCCGTGGAAAGGAAGAGGCGGCAGGCGGGATCCTCCTTGAAACGCTCCACCAGTCCCTTGCGATTGGGGCCCGGCACGCCTCCGTGGAAAAAGACATGCTCCCAGCGCCTGGCCTCGAAACGCTGCTGCAACAGTTCGTGGGTGCGCACCCATTGGCTGAAGACAACCACCTTGATCTCGGGACGCTCGAAGATCTCCTCGAGCTGCGTGGCCAGTTCGTCGGCCTTGACGCCGTAGTCGGTCTTATGATCGAGCAGCCAGGTGCTGTTGCAAGACATGCGCATGTTCTGCAGGGCGACCATCAGGCGGCGCTGATCGGCCTCGGAGAGGAAATGGTAGCGCCGCCATTTGGCGACGACACGCACCACGGTCTCCTGGTTCTCGTCGTGATGTTTCTGCTGCTGCGGGGTCATTGGGACAAAGAAGGTCTTGTCCAGGCGCTCGGGAAGTTCACGTAAAACCTCCTGTTTGGTGCGGCGGAGCAGAATCGGCGCCAGCGTCCGGGCGATCTCGGAAAGGTTGTGATAGCCAACCACCTTGCCTGCTTCGTCTACGTGCTGATGCTCGGCCAGAAAGCGAAACGCAGGCCCCAGGCGGTGGCGGTCGACGAATTCGACGATCGAGTGCAGTTCTTCCAACCGGTTTTCCAGCGGCGTGCCGGTCAAGACGATGGCGTGCTCGCTGGGCAGGCGCTTGACGCTTTGTGCGACGCGGGTCTTCCAGTTTTTGATGCGCTGGGCCTCATCAAGCACGATCAGGTCAGGCGCCCAGCGGCGGATCGCCTCGGCGTCGCGATAGATCACGTCGTAGTTGGTGATCTTGAAAAAGGACTCGGCGGCGTAGGCGGCCTCACGCGCCACGAGAGAGCCCTCGACCACCTGGGCCGTGCGCCCGGTAAACTTGGCGATCTCACTCCGCCACTGATGCTTGAGCGAGGTGGGGCAAATGATCAGCGCGCGCTCGATGCCAGCGGTGCGGGCCAAGATCTCGGAGGCGGCGATGGCCTGGATCGTTTTGCCCAGGCCCATATCGTCGGCAAGCAGGCAGCGCCCGGCGCGCGCGGCGAACAGCGCCCCCTGGCGCTGGTAAGGATAGAGCGCCACCTTGAGGAGGCCATCGAAGGCAGGGCTTTCGATTCCTTGCGGAAAGGCCTTATCGACTGCGGCGCGCCGCCGGAACTGATCGCGCACCTGCGCGACAAAACCGAGCGTGTCTTCGTAACAGCGCAGCTCGTGTTCCGCTTCGCGGGCGATAGGCGAGGCCTCACGCAGGAAGGCGTCGAAGCGGGCATAGGCCTCGGGCATGAGCAGCCCTTCGCCATCAAAATACGATTCGGCCAGCGTTCGGAGCGCTTCGGGACACCCGGTGGCCGGGCCAAAGACCACCTCGCGCTTGAGGCCGTAACGCAGGTAGATCTCGGAGAAGGCGGGCTGGAAACCATGGGCCAAGGCCGCCTTGCCGCCTCTCTTGCGGCGCAATGCCGCCAATGTGAATTCGATGTGCTTGCAGGTGCCCAGCGTGTTGATGGCGTAGTCGGGACAGGAGCAATAGTTGACGCCGGGAGCCTCGCCACGGATGGCGACGCGGTAGAGGCCGCCGCTGGCCGGATTGGTGATGCGGAACTCGGAGAAGACCGGCTCTTCGCCCAGGTTTTCCAATGTGAATTCCTGCGTTTGGCCAAACTCGCGGCGCAGGGCGATCTGCCACTGCTCCAACGTCATATCCTCGGGTTTATGAGTGCGCGGGGTTTTCTTGGGCGGTGCGCCGACGCTCTTGGCCTTTGTGATTTTAGATTTTCTCTTGCTCTTCTGAATCGTGGACGGCATTGCCCTTCCCCTTATCGTTGCGCTCCAACATACTGCTCGAATATAGTGAGCGGCACGGAGATTATCAAATCCAAGATCGCACCAGGGAGCGTTGCGGAATGCGCGGCCGTAAATCCACACAAAAACCGCCGTCGGAATATGATCCATCCGAGTGGCAATTCCAGCTCATGCCGGTCTCGGAGATGGATATGGATAAACTGATCGCCTTGGACGCGTATTATGCAAACCAGGTTTCACATGGCGGGCAGTTGCCGCAAGAATCGGGTCTTGAAGATACCGAAGTGGACTACGAAGACGCGCCCGACTGGGACGACGACTATTCGCCGCCCACGCGGAGCCAAATTGCCGAGGACGACTCTTGTATGCTGCGCCGCCAGCGTGAATTCCGCTTGGCGGCCGAATATATCACCCGCGCCTTGGCGGAGTTTCCGGCCGTGCGCAAGGTGGCCCTCTTCGGTTCGGTGGCCGTGCCGCTCAAAAAAGAAGTGCCACGTTTCCGTAAATACGCCCGCTCGGGCACAACCCTCTGGCACGAATGCAAGGACGTGGATCTGGCGGTCTGGATTGATGTCTTGGACGGCCTCAAAGCGCTTCAGAAGGCGCGCACTACTGCGCTGAACGCCTTATTGCGCGAGCGCAACATCGGCGTGGCACACCACCAGGCCGAACTATTCATCATGGAGCCAGCGAGCAACCGCTATCTAGGGCGGCTGTGCTGCTTCGGGGCCTGCCCCAAGGGCAAGTGCGATTGCCTCGCGCCCGGCTGCGGCGCCCATCCGTTCCTGAAGCAGCACGAAGGCTTTGCCTTTCACGCAGACGCCCTCTCGCCAGAGCGAAGCATAGTGCTGTTTGAGCGTTCGCTGCCGTGAAGGTAGCTTCCCCTGAGGTGAATGCCGGCCCAGCCGTAAGGTTTCATGGTTACGCCTCCTGTTGTTGATGTACGCGAAGGTGCGAAGACGCGAAGTTGGTATGGTTGTTGACCACCCGCTGCAAGCCATCCTTCAAGAGCGGCGCCCCGAAGTTAATCAGAAGTCCAAGGGGCAGGTTCATGAGTCTAAGATAAGTCAGGAGTTGATTCGGGTGGACGGGATGGAGGTTTTCGACTGATTTCAATTCGACGATCAATTGGTGATCAACCAGCAAATCCAGCCGAAAGCCTTCGTCGAATTCGATATCCTGATATTGGAACGGAACCGCCTTTTACCGTTCGACCAATAGCCCTCGCTGTTGCAGCATCTTGGCCAATACGGCTTCATAGACCGATTCCAATAATCCCGGCCCCAAGTCCCGGTGCAATTGCAACGCCGTATCGACCACAATTGCAGCGATCTCCTCGATATTTCTTTGCGCCTTCGCGTCTTCGCGTGATGCATTGAAATCAGACATTTTTCCCCTCCTATTTCAAGACTAGACCATATAACATCCGCCGTAGGGCGTACAAAGCAGTTTTTGACGCACGCGAAGGCACGAAGGCGCGAAGTTGGTCAAGAGCCCAAGAGTATGAGGTAAGCCAGGAGTTGTTTTAAGAACACGATGCAAGATTTCGATTCGATCTCAGTATAGCAATCGCGGCGGCTCCTTCATAACATCGCCCTCCCTTCAGTAGCTCTTCAGATGGCTTCCAGTAGGAATCCTCCTCATAAAGGCTCCCCCCGGTATCCGCTCGCCAGGCGTGACGCCAATTCACAGCGCAACAAGGGGGCCTATATATATGGAGGGCGCTGTCTCTTCCAGGCAGAAACGCCGTGAAGCCAACAGCAAAGGGTGAAGCTGATGAAAACGCTGCAACTGGCCAAGAGATGTCGAGTCGATACGCTTAAGAGGGCTGATTCCATCCGCCTGCAAAGAGCCATACGTATCGTCCTGGGACATGGGCGAAGGGAAACAACAGGGGAAACCGCGCGAAAAAGCACGCGCTGGAAAACCTGGCGCGCCATGATGACTCCCCGCACATGCGACGAATGCAGGACGCTTCACGGCACGATATACGACATGGATGAGGGCCCGCCCGTTGGACCGCCACTCCACCCGAATTGTGAGTGTGTTCTCGAGGCCCTGCCACTCATAGAAGCTGGTAAGGCTACTGACAAAGGCGAAGAGGGCGCGGACTATTGGCTGCTGGTCTATTGCGAGCTTCCCGATTATTACATCACGAAAGAAGAGGCTGAACGGTTGGGCTGGATACCGGAAGAGGGGAATCTGGCGGATGTTCTGCCAGGGCGCATGATTGGCGGAGATGTGTTTGAGAACCGCGAAGGCAAGCTTCCCGATGCGCCCGGACGGGTATGGTACGAAGCGGATGTCGACTATTCGGACGGCCAGCGTAACGACAAGAGGATTCTGTATTCAAACGATTGCTTGGTTTTCTTCTCGATTGGTGGCTACCAGATATTCATCGAGATCGGACTATAACTGAGCAGGAGAATTGCACAATGGCCAAAGACAAAGAGTCCAGCGACAGAATGATGCCGTACACGCCGGCCACGGAGAATCCCATTAAAATTGACCTGAAGGAATGGAAATCGCGTTTTGACATCTTCGGGTTGCTCAAGCAAAAGCTGGGCTTGCCCGGTGATTGCAGTGAGAACTGGGACGCGATCTGGGACATGGCCTGGGGATTTTCCAAGTCTCCAGTCCTGATCGAGTTCCGTGGCGTATCGGCGGTGCGAGAAAAATTTCCCAAGGACGCGGAGATCATGCTGAAGCTATTCAGCGATCTTCACAAAAAGTGCCCGCGCATCGAGTATGCGGTGATCGACTGAAAGCTCCTGGCCTAAAACGCTTGGCCAGTTCGGCGTGGACTTCGTGGAATGCTGGCCGAGATGTGATAGGCTGCTGATAGGCTTCAAGGGCGTTCAGGCCCGGCTCAATCGCAAAGAAGATGGCTTCCGGCGCAAGCGATGTGAAGGCCTGAACGGGTGTTCCCGCAGAATGCTAAAGAAATCCTCGTGTCGGGTCGATAAGTATGCCGGACCCTTAACGGAGGAAGACCGATGGCAGCGATGGTGACAAGGCGCGACGGCGACACGTTCGAGGTGAGTTTCTCGCTGAGGCTGCGTGGTTCGATGCTCGATATGGAGGAGGCGGTCCAGGAGGCCCTGAACGGGGTGGGGCGCGCAGTCATGGCCGAGGCCCTGGCCCGTTTCGACACAGACGGCTCGCCCATCCGCGTCGGCGCCACCACCTTCAAAACCAAGGGGCGCTTCGGCCAGACCTACGAGACGCCCCACGGCCCGGTCCGCGTCGAGCGGCACGTCTACCAGAACACCGCCACGGGCGGGCGCACCTTCTGCCCGCTGGAGCGGGACGCGCGAATGGTCATGAACGCCACGCCGCGCTACGCCCGGATCGTCAGCGGAAAATACTCCCGCATGGGCGCCGATGTCATGCGCCGCGACCTGCTCGAGTCGACAGGCCGCGCAATCTCGCGCGACTATGTGAAGAAGATCGGCGATTTTGTGGGCGCCCTGGCGCAGGCCAGGGAGGAGACGTGGGAGTACGAGCTGCCGGAATTGGACAGGCCGGTCGCGTCGGTGGCCGTGGGCCTGGACGGCACCTGCATGCTGCTCAGGGAGGACGGCTGGCGTCAGGCGATGTGCGGGTCCATCAGCCTGTACGACAAGGACGGGGAGCGGCTGCACACGATCTACGCGGGCGCATCGCCCGAGTACGGCAAGCAGACTTTCCTCGAGCGCTTCGGCCGCGAGGTGGAGCGCGTGAGGGCGAGGCACCCGGCGGCGCTGTATATCGGCCTGGCCGACGGCGCGCCGGACAACTGGAAGTTTTTGACGCCGCGCACGGACCGGCAGATGCTGGATTTCTATCACGCGCGGGAATACGTGGGGAAGGCGGCGGAGGCGATTCACGGTCATGGCGCGCGCCGCCGGGAGTGGGAGGCGGACTGGAGTCACCGGCTGAAGCACACGAGGGGCGCAGCCGGACGCTTGCTGGAGGAGATGAAGGCGAGCTTGCCAAGCGTGCGCGCCCAGGCTTGCCGCGAGGAACTCGGCAAGGCGATCACCTACTTCGGCAATCACCGCTCGAAGATGCAATACTGGCGGCACACGGCGGAGCGCCTTCCCATCGGCAGCGGAGTGACGGAGGCGGCGTGCAAGACGCTGATCAAGCAACGCCTGGCATGCTCCGGGATGCGGTGGAAGGAAGCGGGCGCGAGCGCGGTGATCGCGCTCAGGTCGCTGGAGATGACCGAGGGCCGTTGGGACCAGTTCTGGCAACACGTGGCCCGCCACGGGGTCAATTGAGGTTATCATATTGAGGGAGCACCCGCCTGAACTTATATTCTAAGTGCAACGAATGGGGTAGGAGCTTAAGCCCTCTCGGGCCGGTTGCCCGAGAGAGCGTGGTTGCATTCTTGAAATTGGTGGAGGCGGGGGGAATCGAACCCCCGTCCGAAAGCGCGTCCACATAAGCGTCTACGTGCGTAGCCCGTCCTTTAGGATTCGCCACTCGGGAGCGCGTCGGGCTCGCTTTCCAGGGCCGCTAGGCGGAGTCGATACTCTCCGCTGGAGACTCCGCCGTTCTCCAGCCTTGAGGCCCGCTGTCGGCGCCTTATCCCCCTAGCAGGCGGTCAAGGGTAAGACGGGCAACCTAAAGTTAGGCGGCCATTGCCAAAGGTTGATTGGCATTTGTGTTTTAATCGGCTTTTTACGAGGCCAGCCGATTAACCTCGGCACGCAGCCCATGCTTCTACACCCCCGTCGAAACCTGGTCGCCCCCAGCTTACTGGAGCGCATGTTCCTCGGTGAGTTGTTCGAGGCGGGCATGCAATTAAACTGGCATATCAGGTATTATGGCACAAATCGCGCCAAGGGCGCAAAGGCCCTTGCCGCCGGATAATATCGCCTAATGATTGGAGAACGTATGAAACTGATTCTGGCCCGTCCGAGGGGCTTTTGTGCGGGCGTCGAGCGCGCCATCAAATGCGTCGAGGAAGCGCTTGAACGGTTCGGAGCGCCTATCTATGTGCTCAACGACATCGTTCATAACGCCCATGTGGTGAATGAGCTGAAAACGAAAGGCGCGGTATTCGTCAAGCGCCTGGAAGATGTGCCCGAAGGCGCGCATGTGTTGTTTAGCGCCCATGGCGTTGGCCCGCAGCGGTATCAAGATGCGGAAAACCGCCGGATGCAGGTGATCGATGCGACGTGTCCACTGGTCGAAAAAGTCCACAACGAGGCCCGGCGTTTCGCGGCGAAGGAATACACCATTATCCTGATTGGCGAACCGGGGCATGATGAGACCGAGGGCACGATGGGCTGGGCCGCGAATCATATCCAGCGCGTGTTGACGATCGAAGACGTGGAGCGCCTGGAAGTGGAAAATCCGGATAACTTGTCGTATATCACCCAGACGACGCTGAGCGTCGAGGATTGCCAGCGGGTGGTTGATGCGCTCAAGGCCAAATTCCCCACCATCAAATCGCCGCCCAAGGCGGACATTTGTTACGCCACCACGAACCGCCAGGCGGCGGTGAACGCGTTATCGCCCGAGGCGGACCTCGTGCTGGTCGTGGGCGACCGCAAAAGCGCCAACTCGAACCGGCTCGCCGAAATCTGCCGCGCGAAAGACAAACCCGCCCATTTGATTAGCGATGCGGGCGACATCGAGGACGCATGGCTGGAAGGCGTCGAGACCATCGTCATCACCGCAGGCGCATCCGCTCCCGAACGCTTGGTGCAAGGCGTCGTCGAGCACTTGCGCGCCAAGGGGGTGGTTGAAGTGGTGGAATCGGAGGTGATGGCGGAGTCCGTCCATTTCAATCTGCCGAAAGAGCTTGCGGATAAAGGTTGAAGCGAAAGGCCCAGTTCCGTAGCATGGCCGTCCCGGCCATGCGCATGGGCGGGACGCCCATGCTACGTACTGATTTATATCTGGTTTATCATCTTTACTATTTAAGGAACTATCATCATGTCGGAAGAAAAAAAGGGTTTTTTCGGGCGGCTGCGTGAACGGCTCTCCAAAACGCGCACGAGCCTTAGCGATAGCATCAAGAGCGTTTTCACCGGGCGGACGCGGATAGATGATGAGGTCTTCGACGAAATCGAGGAGATCCTCATCGCAGCGGACCTCGGCGTGGATGCGAGCCTTGCCATTGTTGAAGACATGCGCCGCTTGTCCCGCGAGCAAAAAGTTCCCACCCCCGAAGAGTTATATGAATTACTGAAAGAAGAAATGATTCGCTCCCTCGAACCGGGCGACCACGCCATGACGTGGGAAGCCAATGGCGGCCCCCATGTGACGCTCGTGGTGGGAGTGAACGGTTCCGGTAAAACGACCACTACCGGCAAGCTAGCCTCGCATTTGAAAGCCCAAGGCAAGAGCGTGCTTCTGGGCGCGGCGGACACCTTCCGGGCCGCCGCCGTCGAGCAGCTCACCATTTGGAGCGAGCGGGCGAATGTGCCGCTCATCAAACACCAGGATGGTTCGGACCCCGCCGCGGTGGCCTTTGACGCCGTGGATGCGGCGGCGGCGCGCAAAGCGGATTGCGTGTTGATCGACACCGCAGGGCGGCTCCACACGAAAGTGAATCTCATGGAGGAGCTGAAAAAGATTCAGCGTGTGGTGTCCAAGCGCTTGCCTGGCGCGCCCCACGAGGTGCTCCTTGTGCTCGACGCCACGACCGGCCAGAATGGCCTTCAGCAGGCCAAAGTGTTCACGGAAGCCATCCCTGTCACGGGGCTTATCGTGACCAAACTCGACGGCACCGCCAAAGGCGGCGTGGCGGTGGCCATCCAGAGGCAATTGGGTATTCCCATCAAATACATCGGCGTAGGCGAAAGCGTGGATGACCTTCAGCCGTTCAACGCGCGGGAGTTCGTGCAAGCGTTGTTCGGGAATGGCGATTGATCAGCCGGATCCGTCAGATCCGTCAGATCAAATGCTGAAACAAAATTCTCGCGCCGATGCCGATCAGGATCAGGCCGCCGAGGACGCCCACGCGCCCGCCGAATTTGGCCCCGAGCCTGCCGCCGAGCCGCATGCCCACCAAGGTGAGTATGCCTGCCACAATCCCGATGATAAGCACCGGCCACCAGATCTGCATTTCCAACATGGCGAAGCTGAGCCCGACGGCCAAGGCGTCGATGCTAGTGGCGACGGATAGCGCCACGAGTGACAAGCCTTTGGTAGGGTCGCCGCATCGAGACGCCGTTTCATGAAAACGCAAGGATTCGGTGATGGCTTTGACGCCGATGGCCAACAATAGGCCAAACGCTACCCAATGGTCCCACGCCTGGACATAGACCGCCACCGTACGCCCCGCGAACCAGCCAATGACGGGCATGAAGGCCTGAAACAGTCCGAAATGGAATGAGAGCCGGAACAACTGATGTCCCGTGGGACGGCCCAGGGCGATGCTCGAGGCCAGCGCCACGGCGAATGCATCCATGGACAAGCCTACGGCAATTAAAAGAACAGATAAGAAACTCATCGGATTCCCGGATGTTATGCACTACAGTTTGGCCACATAAACGCCCGGCGGACCAAGGGATCCGCCGGGCTATCCACACTATTTCGCCTGCCTATTCCTGCGCTTCGAGCCAGCGGGTGCAATCGAGAGCAGCCATGCACCCGGAGCCAGCGGCCGTGATGGCCTGGCGGTAGATACGGTCTTGCACGTCGCCCGCCGCAAAAACGCCCTCGATATTGGTGTAGCTCGAATCGGGCTTCGTGACCAGGTAGCCGGTCTCGTCCGTATCCAGCACGCCCACAAACAGGTCCGTGTTGGGCTTGTGGCCGATGGCGCTAAAATACCCGACGCACTCGATGACGCGCGTTTCACCGGTTTTCACGTCCTTGACGCGCACGCCCGTGACGCCTTTTTCGTCATCGCCCAACACTTCGTCCACCACGGTGTTCCACTCGACGATGATTTTAGGATGTGCGATCACGCGGTCCGCCATGATTTTACTGGCGCGAAACTGATCACGCCGGTGAATGACATGGACTTCGCTGGCGAAATTAGCCAGAAACAGCGATTCCTCCATGGCCGTATCGCCGCCGCCCAACACCACTAGCGGCTTGTTGCGGAAACGCGGCAATGCGCCATCGCACGTGGCGCAGCCCGATACGCCCCGGTTCATGAAGCGCTGCTCGGACTCCAGGCCGAGGTATCTCGCCGTAGCCCCCGTGGCGATAATAAGGGCCTTGCACTCATAGGTTTCTTTGCCTGCGGTGATTTTGAACGGGCGTGAAGAAAGATCCACGGCGGTGGCGGTTTTCGATACGATGCGCGCCCCGAACCGTTTCGCCTGTTTTTTGAATTGCTCCATCATCTCTGGCCCAGAAACTCCATCGGGGTAGCCGGGGAAATTCTCGACTTCGGTGGTAGTCATGAGCTGCCCGCCGGGCAGGATATCTTTACTCAATTCACCCTCGAGCACGAGGGGATTCAAATCGGCGCGGGCTGTGTAGAGCGCCGCCGTATAGCCTGCCGGCCCTGAACCGATAATAATGACATTTTCCATGGTATGCTTCTTCTCCTTCCGCTAAAAAAACAACATGCCCCAATATCCCAGCATGCCTATCCTGCGCAACGCCAGTATACGTATTGGGTTTAGTAGTGACAACCCATGCGGCGGCGGGTATATTTCAAGCGCCTGAAATCAATATGTTTTAATGCATCCCGTAGCATGGGCGTCTCGCCCATGAAGCATGCATTAAAGACGTCTCTTCATGTGCGGGACGCCCATGCGAAGAGAAGCGTATGAAGTAAAACGTTTAAGTAGGGTCCGTTGAAGGGCTTGCGGCGAGAAGCTCCAGGAGTTGTGGCGACGGGTGCCGGCCTACGACGGCCACGATGTACTCGCCTATTTCCTCCACGCGCTGCACTTCGCAGTTGCATGCGTGGTTGGAATGCGCCTTACTCAACAAATCCGCCGCCCGGCCCCCTTTGTGCGCCATGACGATCTTCACCGGCTGCCCGCAGCAGTCGAAGAGAATTTCACCTACGTCCTCGCATGGACAAGACTCGCAACGCGCACCCAGCAGGTGTATTTTTTCGTGGGTGCGGTTGGACAGCGCTTCCTCGGCAGGCAATTGGATGGAAAAGCCTCGTTCGGACAGGAAACGCCGCACGTGCTCGATGGTAGGCTGCTCGGTTTGGGCATGTTGGGCGAAATCCGTTACATTGGCTTCCGCCACGCGCAAAAAGGCCTCACTGCTCTCCGGGGCATCCGCTTGGCGCATGGCGAACAAGACGCCTGCGGCCACCACGGCGGCGGCGGCGAATCGAAGCGTCCATCGCACCACGCTAGAACGGCTTGCCGGGCGCTTATGTTGCAATTGCCATTCGAGACGCCGCCATGCGGCGTCCGGGCATCCCACATCCTGGTCCATCACCTGTTTCAAGCCGGCTTCAAAACGGCGCTCCTTGTTCAGCCGTTCTTGTTCCGGCTCTGGCAACGCCTCCCAAAAGGCCGTGGCTTCCGCGTCCGTCATTTCGCCATCCAGATAACGCTGTTCATCCCGGCCCACGGTCATATCCCACCCTCCGGCTTATCTTCCGTACGGTTCGAGGCGCGGCCCAAGATGCCCCTTTCACGCGCATAATCGAGCAATTCCTTTCGCAGTTTCGCGCGTCCTCGGGCTAAATGCGTCATCACTGTTCCTTCCGGCATATCGAGTATCTCGGCGATTTCCTTGTACGAAAAACTTTCGATAGCCTTTAATAATAAACATGAACGCTCCGCCGCCGACAACAGGCGAAAGGCGTTATACACTTCGCCGCCGCAGGCATCGAGCACCCTCATGGGCTCATCGAGCATCTCCGTGTAATCGGGACCCTCTTGCACCGCGGCCCACGTCTCATCGAAGGAATCATCCAACGGCTGAGGTGCGCGGGCCGTTTCGCGGTTGGCCACGAAACACTTGTTGGTTAGAATCCGAAAAACCCATGCACGGAAGTTCGTGCCAGGCTCGAATCGAGGCAAGTTCTCGTAGGCCGACAATACGGCGGATGAGAACACATCATCCGCCGCGCCCGGTTCCCACAGCATGCGCTTCACATACCGGTAGAACTCGTCGCGATGCGCTTCGATGAGTTTTACGAACTCACTGCTCTCGATAGGTGTATTCATCGTGCTCCCCGGCTCATGTCAGGTATCCTATCGCATTGGGGCCCTGTTTGTATCTCTTTGTAGTATAAGCCAAATCGCGGAGCCGCTGAAGCGTCGTATCTGCTCTCTATTCATACTAAAGGCCAGCCAGATGATGTTTGGTATGCATAATGCCGACAAAGATATAAAGCGTCTAGCAACCAAGAGGGAGTGCATCGCCATGGCGAATCATGCGAAGGTGTCCGGCTCGAAATGTTATCTTGCGCCATTGCTGCTCGAACAAGCGGAGCAACTGGCGGGATGGATGAATGATCCCGAAGTAACCATCAACCTGGGGAAAGGCATTCAATCCTCGCAGACGCCGGACTCCGAGCGGACGTGGATCGAGGGATTCCAGAAAAGCGGCGAACCGATATTCGGCATTTATGATCTGGCCAATCATCAAGTGATCGGCGCAACGGGTCTGCATAATATAAGCCCTATCAACCGCAAAGGCGAATTCGGCATTTCCATCGGCGAGAAGTCGTATTGGGGGAAAGGGTATGGCCAAGAGGCCACCATGCTGATGCTGGATTACGGGTTCAACGTGCTGAATTTGCACAGCATTAATTTATGGGTTTTCGAGTACAACACCCGTGGGATTCACTGTTATGAGCGCTGTGGATTCAAGCATGCCGGCGTGAGGCGGCAATCCCATTTTGTCGCGGGCCGCATGTGGGACGTTATCCTGATGGACATCCTCGCCAACGAATTCACCGGCGGCTATGTGCGTGCGATGCTGCCTGCGGCGGGCGCATAGGGCTGCCGCGCCGTTATCCGCCTACGCCTTCGAGTTCATACTCTTTCAGCTTCCGCCACAGCGTCGAGCGCGAAATGCCCAGCCGCTTGGCCACTTCCGTCTGATTGCCATGCAGCCGTTCGAGGGCGGTTTGAATGAGCTGCTTCTCCATATCGGCAATCGAGGGGATGCTGTCCGCCGAATAGTTGGGTAATGCGAGGCGCGGCCCCCGGCCGAGCCGGACCTGGTCGGGCAAATCTTGCGCCCGGATGACGCCGTCCTCGGACATAATCGCCGCATGGGCGATGATGCTCTCGAGCTCGCGGATATTGCCGGGGTAATCATAGTTGCGCAGGAGGATTTGCGCCGGTTCGTCCATCTCCTTCACTTCCTTGCCATATTGGGCGTTGGCGCGGCTCACGAAGTGGCGGATAAGTTTAGGCAACGCTTCCATGCGATCCCGAAGCGGCGGGATGCGGATCTGGATGACGTTCAGCCGGAAGTAAAGGTCTTCACGGAACGTGTACTGGGCCACGGCCTTTTCGAGATCCCGGTTCGTGGCGGCGATGATCCGCACATCGACCCGCTGGGATACCGACGCGCCTACATGCCTGATCTCGCCGTTCTGCAACACCCGCAGGAGTTTCGCCTGGGTGATGAGGGCCATGTCGCCGATTTCGTCCAAGAAAATCGTGCCGCCATCCGCCTCCTCGAATAGCCCCCGCTTGTCCGAGTCGGCTCCCGTGAAAGCCCCCTTCACATGCCCGAACATTTCGCTTTCGAGCAAATTGTCCGGCAAGGCGGCGCAGTTGATGGCGATGAACGGCGTATCCGCACGCTGGCTCAAACGATGAACCATGCTGGCCAGCAGTTCTTTGCCGGTGCCGCTCTCGCCCAGAAGCAGCACCGTGCTGTCCGTAGGGGCGACCTTCGACACCATCTCGATGACGCGCTTCATGGCGGGCGAACCGCCCAGCAATTCATCCAGCATGCCGCGCTCGAATTGGCGCACGGACGTATCCGCGCCCAAGCTGCGCACGGCTTTATGCACCACCAGCATGACATCACTCGGCTGGCAGGTGCGGGGGAGATAGAAAAAGGCGCCGTGGCGGATGCCCTCGATGGCCCGTTCAATCCGCGCCATATCAAAGAGCAAGATCACTTTCGCGGCGGGCAACTGGCGGCGTACGTAGGTGATCAGGTCCACATCGCCTTCATTGCCGAGTTCAAGATCGAGCACAATGACATTAAAGGGTTTGCGGCTCACGAGCCGCAAGACGCCCCGGGCGTCATGGCACCGTTCAAGGGCATAACCGTCTAAATCGAGATAGCGGGCGAGCGTGTCGCCATAGGGCACATCCGCCGTCGCTACAAGAATACTCGTTTTTTCTGCTTCAAGACGCGTTCGTTTCACAACACCATCCCCTTTCCGGAAAAGTATTGTATCAAAACGAAGCGCCTAGAGGAATGAAGAACAAAGTGATTTTTCATATTCATATGTAGCATGGGCGTCTCGCCCATGAAGCGAACGCTAAATCCGGCGCTTCATGGGTGAGACGCCCATGCCACAATTGTCACCTCTATTCTTACGCCAAATAATTAAGAACAGCGTCCACCACTCGCCCGGAACGTCCATTGTTTCGGATAAACGAAGCAGTTTGCGTGATGCGGTTGCCGTTGGCGGCTGCCTCGTCTACATCCTTGTAACCGAGGCTAATGGATGTGATGCCTTCATCGGCTAGCGAGACCAATTCGCCCTCTTCCGTGATGCCGTTGCCGTTATCCTTGAAGAGCTTGAGCTGGGCGAAATCTTTATCATTGCTGTCAATGACGCCATCTTTATTGGAATCGAGCTTGCGCAATTCCTCGAAGCCGTTGCTGGCTCCATTCTGGTCGCCAAACAACTCCTTCCCGTTGTCCACGGAGCCATTGTTGTTGCGATCAAAGACCAGGAAAGCGTCGCCGCCTTCCACAAATGCGGTATTTACCTTCTGGCCGCTGCCAGTGATATCGAAATTCGCGCCATTGGCGTAACCGGTGAGCTCAACGCCATCTCCATCCAGATCGAAGGTAATGGGATCAGATTGCTGGACACCTAACTCTTCATACGAAAACGCAAATTCCATTTGAATTTCAATGTTGAAACTCATGCCCATGACTTGCACGGTGGCGTTTTGCGTATTTGCGTTTTGAGTGTTTGCAGCCTGGCTGGATGCGTCATCCGAAGAAGTGAGGCCTTGAATGTTGTCCAAATTGAGAAAACCAATATCACTAAGGCCTTGCAGAAACTGATTCAGTTGGTCTTGGATATTGGTTTCGCCGCCAGAGAAGAATCCTTGGAGCATCTCGAGGGCTTGGTTCATGAAATCGTTCGTTTTTTCGAGCAAATCATTGGCGAAACTCATGAACGTATCCAAGGCGTCACTGGAACTGTCGGATAGGTTCTCCGCCGCACCCGCGTATCCGCTCAGGGCCGCGCCGGTGATCTCGAGGGACATCTGGAACCGGAAACTCACTTGCTGGCTGACGGCGGTGAATTGCTGGCCCTGTTCGCCACCCACTTTGCTGGCCACCGCATCCGTGCGCTGTTGAAATAGCGCCAGTTCCACCGAGCGGGTCTCCGCGAAAAAGTCGAACTTGAGCTGCTTCGCTTCCGCCGTGGCGGCGGTGTCCGAAGCGCCCGCATCCGTTTCGCTGCCCTCGGCGTCGCTGTTTTGCTCGATGTACTCGCCGATCCGGGTACGCACTTGCTGCAACTGGACGGCCAGGGAGACGCGCTGCATCTTGGATTGATATACCGAAGATTGAAACGCATCATCGACTTGGGCGTCTTGGTTAGCACCCAAAGTATCCGTGGGAACAGCGGCCGCCGTGTCCGTGGACTCTGTGGCCTCCGTGGTATCGCTCGAATGATTCAAGCGCTGGAGTAATTCCGCAAGCAAGGATTGCGTGCGCGCTCCCAATATGGACGCGTCTAAAAGTGGCGAAACTAGGCTGTTCCCCATCTCATGTCTCCTGATTATAGCTGTTGTCCATTACGTATATCGGCAGAATGGATGGCGGGCTTGAGCAAAATTCTTAAGTACAAGTAAAAACAGTTGAAAACTATTCCGGGCGGAAAACAATGAAGCGCTGGCCGCATTCGGCCTGTTTCCCGCCCAGAAGCGGGAAACTATTGTATTTCGCCCTTGTTTTGGGACACTATACAACACATTTATTGCGCCAAATGACGGGACACCTGATGGCCAAGCATGAACCGCATATACTCGAATATATCGATCCGGCGAAACTCCGAGCCGATGCGGTAGCCCTGCCGCCTGCTGAACTCGCTGCCGCCCATGAAGTAAACCGCCGTATTGCAGCAGGAGAATCGCTGGCGGATATCATCACGTTCCTCTTCGAAGCGACGCGCGGCGTCACGCCATGCGACCGTGTAAGCGTGGCGTTCCTGGAAGATGGAGGCAAGCGGGTGGTGTCCCATCATGCCGTAGCCCTGTATGGCCCGCTATGCTTGGATAAAGGTTATGCGGCGGATATGCGCGGCAGCTCGCTCGCCGCCGTGCTCAAGACAGGCCGGTTGCGCATCATTCATGACCTCGATGCGTATTTCAAACGGAAACCATCGAGCGAATCCACGCGCTTGCTGATTGAGGAAGGGGTATGTTCGAGCATGACATGCCCTTTGGTGGTGGAAGGCCGCCCGGTAGGTTTTCTGTTTCGCAGTTCGCGCGCGCCTCATAGCTACACGGCCCGCCATGCGATGCTCCACCTCGCGATGGCCGAACGGATTAGCCAGGCGGTCGAGAAAGCATGGCGCATCGAGCAGCTTGAAAACGCCAATCGCGCGTATACGGAAATGCTCGGATTCGTCAGCCATGAATTGAAAAGCCCGCTGGCCTCGCTCATCATGGATGCGCGCCTCATGACACAAGGCTATGTCGGCGCGCTCGAGCCTAAACAACAGGAATCCATCGAGCGCATGGCCCACAAGGCGGAATACCTGATGAACCTGGTGGGCGAATATCTCGATTACGCCCACATCGAATCCGGGCAGCTCAAACCATCGTATGAGGAAGTGCATTTTAGTGAAGATATCGTGGAACCTGCGTTCGAGCTGGTTCGCCCACAATTCGAGCATCAAGCGATGCGTATCGAGAAGCAATTTCCCGCCCCGGAACCGCTGCTCGAATGCGATCCGCACCTCATGAAAATCGTGATGGCCAATTTGCTGGGAAACGCCGTTAAATACGGATATCCAAAGGGCCTTATCCGGATAAAAACGGAAGCAGCCGAAGGCCAGTTGCAGGTGGGCGTATGGAATGAAGGGCCAGGATTCCCAGAAGACCAGCGTAACAAGCTATTCCGCAAATTCTCGCGCATCCAAAAACCGGAGCTGATGAAGCAAAAAGGCACTGGCGTCGGCCTGTACACCACCTGGCGCATTATCGAGGCCCATGGCGGCGCAATCGCGGCGCAATCGGAAGAAGGCCGCTGGGCGGAGTTTGCATTCCATATCCCTCTAGATCGCCATGAAGCGGCGGACTGAGCAGCGAAGCAAGAAGGAACATGCACAAGGATTTAACTGCCACAAGAAGCACAAAGAGAACGCAAGAGTGCGGTTGTTTTTTCTGCTGAGTCTCTTGGGACGTATGTGGCGATGATTTTGAAAACAGTGGATTTTTTATTTTATTGAGCAGGCAGGATTGACGCATTCCATTGTCCTAAACAAATAGGTTCCAGCGCGTGCGGCGTATAGGTATAATCATAGGCGGGAAATCAAGCTGATATAGGAGGCCACAAAATGGTTGGAAACAAGCATATCGTCATGGGTATTCATGTGCGCAATCGCATGAAAGACGCCACGCTCCTTCAAAATCTGTTTTCGGAATTTGGGTGCTACATCAAGACCCGCATTGGCTTGCATGAAGTGCATGATAATTTTTGTTCGCCGGGCGGGGTGATTTTGCTCGAGATGTTCGGCGACGAACAGAAATGCCGTGAACTCAAGGTGAAGCTGGAAGCCGTGGATGGCCTTGAGGTGCAGCTCCTCGAATTCGGCCACGAATCCTAATACACGAGGCGCGGCTTACACGAGCGCCAGAAATTTATGATTCGCTTTGGGAAAGGCGAAGCGCGGGAAATCCTCGCGCTTCGCCCACTTGAGCTCGACATGTGTCTGGGGTTGGGGTTCGCCCTCGGAAAGCGTGCAAGCATATACGTTGAGCGTAACCCGCAGATGGGTGTAGGCGTGGTTCACGCAGGCGATAAGCTTGCCCACTTTCACTTCCACGCCCAATTCTTCCCGCACTTCGCGCCGAAGCGCCAGTTGATGCGTCTCGCCGGGCTCGACCTTCCCGCCGGGGAATTCCCATAAGCCTCCAAGAAGGCCGGTGGGAGGCCGCTTTCCCAGCAGATATTCGTCTTTGCGCCGGATCACGGCCACTACAATTTCCTGATGCGGCGCTTCGGGACGCCGTCGGCGGACGGGGCGTTTATCTTGCTCGTCCGTCTTGCGCGCCTGGCATGCCTCCGCGATGGGGCATTCATCGCAGCGTGGCGTGCGCGGCGTACAAATGCGTGCGCCAAGCTCCATCACCGCCTGGTTGAAATCACCGGGCGCATCGGCGGGCACCAGCGTTTTTGCCATTCGCCAGAGTTCACGGCGCGTCGCCAATTCATCCGTGCAAGCGTCTAAATTAAAAACGCGCGCCAGCACGCGGATTACATTGCCATCCAAGACGGGCGCGCGAACACCGTAGGCGATGCTGGCGATGGCTCCCGCCGTATAAGGTCCGATGCCGGGCAGGGCAAGGAGCTCCTCGACCGTCGCGGGGAATTTTCCGGCGTATTGTTCCGCGATGACTTGGGCGCAGCGGTGCAAATTGCGGGCGCGGGAATAGTAGCCGAGCCCCTCCCAAAGCTTGAGCACGTGGTCAAGGGATGCGGCGGCCAAGGATGCGGTATCGGGGAATGCCGCCAGAAAGCGTTCATAATAAGGCAGCCCCTGATCGACGCGGGTTTGCTGGAGAATGATCTCGGAGAGCCATATGGCGTACGGATCGCTGGTGCGCCGCCATGGCAAATCGCGGGCCTCCCGCCGGTACCATTCCAGCAAAGCCCGTTGCAACTGCCTTATCCGATTGGCCGCCGCCACATCATCATCCGTAGGGTAAGCGGGAAACCTGGCCCGCATGAAAGATCGTTCCTGTTGGGTGATCTTACCGGAAACCACCGGCATGATTCGAGCGCGGGGTTTTGTGCCGTAGCATGGGCGTCCCGCCCATGTGCATGGCCGAGACGGCCATGCTACGGAAGAGTGGAATCCATTTGCTTGTTGCATCCAATCGTGAACCACTCTCACAATCGAGTAGGGGGGTTCCTCACGGTCCCCCCCTCTCACACCACCGGGCATACCTGCTCGGTACCACGGCGGTTTCGGTCATTTTTGAACGTTTCGTACCGTTGAACCGGGTCTATCAGTTTTTGTTTCGCGAACCATTGTTTGTCCATGGCGTGTTGCGCGGGAGGACTCCCCGCTTTGCGCCACCAGCCCTTCCCGGACCCTGCGAGTATCCACGCCTGAAATTGCGGCACGCCTAGTTTTCTAAGGAAGTCCGCTATGGTTTTCGTGCGCTTGAGGCGTTTGAGGATGACGCAGCGCAGTTTGCGCCGCATCCATTCCCCGAGGCGTTCCAGATGGCCCTTTGCTTCGGCAAACCGATAGTAGGTTATCCAGCCGCTCAGGAAGCTGTTGAGCTCCTCAATCATCTGGCGCACTTTGGCGTCGCCGCGGTTGCGTCGCGTGATGTCGCGGATGCGGTCTTTCGCCCGGTCGAGGCTCTTGGGCGCGATGCCCAATCGCCCCCCACCCAGCAAGCGATAACCCAAAAATTTCCGCTCTCCCACGAACGCCACCGCGCTCTTCTCGCGGTTCACCCGTAGTTTCAGTTTCCCCTCAAGGAACTGCGTGACCGATGTCAGGACACGTTCTCCCGCGCGTATCGTCTGCACATAGATGTTGCAGTCGTCCGCATAGCGGCAAAAACGATGCCCTCGTTTCTCCAACTCCTTGTCCAGGTCATCCAAGAGCAGGTTGGCCAGCAGCGGCGATAGAGGACCGCCTTGCGGGGTCCCTTCGTATCGTTCGATGCATACGCCGTTCTGCATCATGCCGACTTCAAGAAACCAGCGGATGAGTCGGAGTACGCGTTTGTCTGACACGTGCCGCGCCACGCGCGCCATCAGGATGTCGTGGTTGACCCGGTCGAAGAATTTTTCCAGGTCCATGTCCACAACAATGCAGCGGCCTTCGCTTACGTACGTGCTGGCTTGCCGCAGCGCCTGATGTGCATTGTGCCTTGGACGAAATCCATAACTGCTTTCCGAGAAGGCCGGGTCTAGAAGCGGTTCGAGAGCCTGCAAGAGCGCTTGTTGCACGACTCGGTCCACCACCGTCGGAATGCCCAGTTGCCGCATCCCCCCGCCCGGCTTGGGGATTTGCACTCCCAACACCGGTTGGGGACGGTAGCGCCCTGCCGTCAGTTCCTCTTGCAGTCCCCGCCAGTGTTCCGGAAACCAACGCTTCAGGTCGCGTACGCTCATGCCGTCCGCACCCGCCGCGCCTTTGTTCCGTTGCACCCGGCGTACCGCTTCCGTCAGGTTCGCAAGACTCGCGACCCGTTCCATCAAGTCTTGCGTCAAGGCTCGCCTCTTGTTCGCCGCCGGGGATAGTTGCCGCGCCTCGAACGCATCCGATTCGGTTCCGCCTTCTCCGATTGCGCCGTGGCAAGCCGACTCCAGTGGGAACTCCATCTGGCAACCTGCTACTTCCTGCCGCTCCCTATCCCACGAGACGTTCAATGCTGCTCCTTGAATGATCGATTCGGCCCTTCCCCTTGCGGGTATTATGGCCTCGGCTGACTCCTGCCCACCCCTCGCGACATGTTGCCTTCCCGCTAGTCTGGCTCTTCCAGACAGATGAACAGGTCTCCCAAGGTAAGACGCGCCTCTTTCCGCCGGGCCTCGCCGGATTTACCAAGGTGTGTGTCCGAATGGTTATTGGGCGTCGCCATCCATTGCTGGCTTGCCCCGCCACCCCGGCCTTCTATCCGGTTTCTGTGCGTCGAGTCCGACTTTTGCCTCCTGCTTCCTCCAGACCCCGCCTCGCGGCGACGCCCTTGCTCTTGGCTAGCAATTCCCACCATCAGGGCTTGCAGGGGACTTACACCCCTTAGATCCGCGCCATGCTTGGCACACAAAAAGAGAGGCTTCTCCGTAGAAAAGCCTCTCCAACTGTGGGAAATACATGATGCTATGCGTGGAGCGGATCGCCTGGAGCCGCCCACAACTCATATTTATCCGACCATTTCCAGCCGGAGTTATTGATATGCACCTCATTCATGGGCTTCTTCTCACCAAGCAGCTCCGTGGTGCGCTCCCAGGTTTGGATGCCGCTGATGGCGTCGAGTTCCTGCACGTTCTCCCAGCCCACCATGTTGGCGTACTTGAGGCTCGTCTCGAGCGTATTGCCGCGCAAGAAGGCCGCGATAAATCCCGCGATGGAGGAATCGCCCGAGCCTGTGGCGCTGGCGAGGTTGGGGGCGTTGAACGCCGGACACCACAATTCGCGCGCACTCCAGGCGTCCATATCGCCAGGTTTTGCCGCGCCCATGCCCGCGAACGCATCCTTCGATTTGGTTTTAAAGTAGAATCCACGATGGCCCGATTTGAGCGCGGTCATTTTGCAGCCCAAGCTGAGAAGCCTATCCGCGAGGCGTGTGTAATCCGCGGAGCTAAGGAAATCAATCAGTTCCGCACCGCCCTTTTCTTCTTTCATGCGGAGGAAGCTTTTAGGTTCGAGCATGAAGAAGACTTCCTCGATGGAAGGCAGGCAAATATCAACATAAGGCAGAATGTTTTCGAGGATCTTCATCCAAGGAGCCTTGCCGGAAGCCGAATCTGGATCTGGAAGCGCCATATCGAGCGAGGTGGTGGCGCCTGCTTCTTTGGCTGTTTTAAATATTTGCTGGAGGCTCATGCCGTCGTTTTCAAACATACGCCGCATGAGCGGCGGATAGCCGAAATGGAAATGCCGACATTGTGCGATCAGTTCCGGCTGCAAGTCTTCCGGGCCAAATTCGTGGTTTGTGCCGGGATTGTGCAGGAAAACGCGGTCAATGCCTGGGGGGGCGAGGGCGATGGTGTACGAGCTGGCGCTGCCTTGGACCACATGAATGCCGCCGGCATTGCCATTTTGTTCAAGGAAGGCCCGCGTGAGGCGGCCAAATTCGTCATCGCCGATGCGTGCGCAGTAGATAAGCTTGCAGCCCAGCGTTTTCAGGTTGATGCCCGTATTCGACACCGGCCCGCCGGTGCACATTTTCACTTCTTCCATCTCGACTAATTTGCCCGGCCGGATAATATCGCCTATCGTCTTCGCGCCCGTGTCGGGAAAACGTGGAATGACATCCAAACACAAATGCCCCGCCGCCATTACATCATAAGGTCGTTCCATGGTATTGCTCCTGATGTCCGCATCGATTCTTAATCATAAAAACACAATTTATGCAAAGGTATACATTTCCTTCCGCGGCTTTAGTACAAAAAAACAGTCTTCCTTTCCTGCCTTTACGATTTGCACCCGAGCGGAAAGAAAGACGTCTATTGGATTATTGCGGCTTCAACACAAAAGATAACAGATCTCCACGGCGAAAGGTAGCTGATAATTGCTGTAACGATACTTGCCTATCCCCATATAAAGCCCCCATGGCCCTATCGAGGAGCGCAATAGCGTTCAAATAGACATCATCTACTTTTTGGTTGAATGATTGCACTAATTCACCAAAATTCCTATGTGTGATTTCCAGAGATTCACTTTGTGTAAGAAAAATACCTATTAACATCGCAATATAGTGCGACGCATATGGGAGAAAGCGAGGCGGATTCGTCATTGCAGGCCTTTTGCGTTCATTTTCAACATACCGCATGATCAACACCGCAAGCACGGCTTGGGCGGCGTTCAGGTCCCTAAAAATCATATTGTAGTAAGCGCCGAAATGCTCCTTACGCCGGTGCCGGGCCTGATGAGGAAGATGTCGCCAGATCGCCAGCACGCTCTCCGCCACCGCCGAACTAGTGATCACCTTGTCGCCCGTTACAGAATCATCGCGCTGCCGCTTGTAGGTATATCCTAGTTCCTTCATGCCCAATTCCAACTGGACTTGGATCTCGTCGTTCGAGCGCAGATCCCGCAGTTCAACGGGATTTTGGCTATTGGTAGCATAGGTTATAGCTTGAACAAAAGAACGGTCATCATCGGACAACTCGTAGATACGCACCAGCACATACACCTGGTCGAATTGATCAAACAATTCTGGATCAGCGAGAGTTTGCTGGATAGTCCTGCACGTTTGCCCGCCATTGATGATCTGCATGTCCTCGAGTACGACTTGGTAGTTTTCCCCTTGCAGGGCGTTATGCCGGAATTTCTTGCAGATGATGGTGATGCCATTGTTGTAGAAGTAAAAATTCTCTCGCTGTTTGGGATCTCGTAAGGTTCTATGGATATCAAAATTGACCCGGTTGGCGCGAAGGCCCAGGTACCGGCGAATATTGCGTTCCAGCAATAAATCCCCGTGCTCCCGGAATAAGTCGGCGATTTCCGTTACTGGTGTTTTCCCAACAAGCACCCGCCGAAAATTGAAATCCTCGACGAGCGCTTTCCCGGTCAACCGAAGGGTGTGGGCCACCGCCTTCTTTTTTCGCATGACCGAGACGATGGAATCATGGTTCCAATGAACCCACTCCACCTGTTGCGGATCGAGTCCTGATTGGTTTATCCATGCCTGGGCCTGGCTAGTCCAGGGCTTTCCGTTGTTGCAAAACACAACCCGGAGGTTGGGGATGTATCCATCCCGAACCAGCGAACGGATCTCCTCGATTCTTGGGGCTAGTTTTGGATTCAGCTCCACGACTTTTTGGGGATCAAACAGCACGGAAACCGTATTGATCATCTTGCGTATGTCGTTTTCCGGAAAATTGCCCTCGCCGCTCAGATCTTGCTTGTATTTGCCTTGAAACAATGTCACGGCAAATTCATCGTTCAGCACTTCACCAATATGAAGACCGTCCACACCCGCATCGCCGCCTCCCTCCGTCAAGAGCTCCAGCGCTTCATCCAGCGGTATATCCAGCATGGAGGCCATGCTGAGCAATACAAACGCCGCTGATTTGCGCTTAACTAGATCTCCTTCTCCGGGCAGGGAAGCGGCATACTCATCCATCAGGCCCGCCAGGCGCTGATCGACAATGCTGACATTAATGTCCATTCACAGGCTCCCTAATACGGAACGCGCCTACATCTTCTGCATCGTGGCTAGGAACTCGGCGTTGGTCTTGGATTTTTTCAGGCGTTCGACCAATAGTTCCGTGGCTTCCAGGGCGCTGAGGCCGCCGAGGACTTTGAGCATGAGCCAGATGCGTTCGAGTTCGTCGGCCTGGACCAGCAGCTCTTCCTTGCGCGTGCGGCTCTTGAGCACGTCGATGGCGGGGAAGATGCGTTTCTCCATTAGGCGGCGGTCCAGGTGGATCTCCATGTTGCCCGTGCCTTTGAATTCTTCGAAGATCACGTCGTCCATGCGGCTGCCCGTCTCGATGAGGGCCGTGGCGAGAATGGTGAGGCTGCCGCCTTCCTCCATATTGCGGGCCGCGCCGAAGAAGCGCTTGGGCCGCTGGAGGGCGTTGGCGTCCACGCCGCCCGAGAGCACCTTGCCGCTCGATGGAACGATGGTGTTATACGCGCGGGCGAGGCGCGTGATCGAGTCGAGGAGGATCACCACGTCGCGCTTGTGCTCGGTGAGGCGGCGGGCCTTCTCGAGGACCATTTCAGCGACTTGCACGTGGCGCTCGGGCGGTTCGTCGAAGGTCGAGGCGATGACCTCGCCTTTCACCGAGCGGGCCATGTCGGTCACTTCTTCCGGGCGCTCGTCGATGAGCAGCACCATGACATAGGCTTCCGGGTGGTTCTGCGTGATGCTATTGGCGATCTTTTGCAGGAGCACTGTTTTGCCGGTGAAGGGAGCCGCCACGATAAGGCCGCGCTGGCCCTTGCCGATGGGCGAAATGAGGTCCATGACGCGCATGGCGATCTCTTTTTGCGTGGTTTCGAGATGCAATCGCTCATTCGGATGGATGGGCGTCAGGTTGTCGAAGAGGATGCGCTCGCGGGCCATCTCGGGGCTCTCGAAATTGATGGCCTCGACTTTCAGCAAGGCGAAATAACGTTCGCCTTCTTTCGGCGGGCGCACATGGCCTTGGATGGAGTCGCCTGTGCGCAATCCGAATTTACGAATCTGCGAAGGCGACACATAAATATCGTCTGGCCCCGGCAGGTACGAGTAGTCCACCGAGCGCAAGAACCCGAATCCATCCGGCAGGATCTCGAGGGTGCCTTCGCCGTAGAGGGCTCCGGAAGACTCGATGCTCGACTGGAGGATTTTGAAGATCAAATCTTGTTTTTTGAGGCCGCTGTAGTTCTCGATATTTAGCTCGCGGGCCGCATTGGTCAGCTCGGTCATGGTCATCCGCTTGAGAGCGCCGATGGAGATCTCAGGCGCTGGAGATACGGGCTGGCCGCCGTTCGGTTTTTCGCCCTCGCTGGCATTTATGACAGCGGTCTCCGTGGCTTTAGGCTGCTCGATAGGCGCCGCACTTTCCGAAACAGGAGCTTGGGTCCTGCTGCTCGCCGCCGGGCGGCCCCGATAGTTGCGGGTTGTAGTGCGTCCGCCGTTGCCCGAAGGCCGCGCAACACGGGTGCGCGGTTTCGGCTGGGGTTTGCCGTTTTCGTTGTGCTCGGACATTCATAATCCTTTCGATTCTTTGCTTTCGGGGAAACCTTGCCCGCGTCCAACATAGCGCGCAAAGCGTTTAAGCCGAAACTATTATGTACAGATAACAAGGGCCAGCATTTACATTTCACGAGGCATCTTATATTAATGAATTTCCGCCCAATGGCCGCCGATGCCCACATCGACTTTTAACGGCACATCCAGGCTAAACGCCGTTTCCATGCGTTCGCGCATGAGGGCGGCGGTCTCCTCTGCTTCGTCTTCGGGCGCTTCCACCAGCAATTCGTCATGTACTTGGAGCAGTAGTTGCGCCCGCGTGCTCTCGATGGCTTCATCGAGCCGGACCATGGCCAGCTTGATGATGTCCGCCGCGCTGCCTTGCACGGGGGTGTTGATAGCCACCCGCTCCGCACCGCGCCGCACCGCCATGTTCGATGCATCGAGTTCCGGCACATACCGCCGCCGGTTCAATAGCGTCGTCACATATCCATCCTGTTTCGCCTGAACGATGGTGGCGTCGATCCACGTTTGCACCGCTGGATATTGGGCGAAGTAGTGTTCGATAAAATCCGCGGCTTCTTTATTTGATATGCCCAAGTTTTTAGCGAGCCCAAACGCGCTGATGCCATAAACGACGCCGAAATTTACAGCTTTGGCTTGGCGGCGCATGTCCGGTGTGACCTGTTCGGGCGGAACGCCAAAAATGCGGGCGGCCGTATCGCGGTGGACATCTTCGTCCTGCTGGAATGCCTCGCGCAAAGCGGCGTCGCCCGATAAATGGGCCAGGATGCGTAATTCAATTTGCGAGTAGTCGGCGGAAATCAATTTCCAGCCGCCCGTTCGAGCAATGAAACCTTGCCGGATGCGCTTCCCGATATCGGTGCGCACGGGAATGTTCTGCAGATTCGGGTCGCTGCTCGATAACCTTCCGGTGGCCGCCACTGCTTGGTTGAACGAGGTATGAATACGGCCAGTCTCTGGATTCACGAGCTTGGGCAGTGCGTCAATATACGTTCCGCGCAGTTTTTCGAGTGTCCGATATTCCAATACGAGAGCAGGAAGCGGGTGTTCGAGCGCTAATTCCTCCAGGACATCCATGTCCGTCGAGTATCCTGTTTTAGTCTTGCGCAAGGGCTTCAGCCCGAGCTTGTCAAACAGGATGTGTTGTAGTTGTTTGGGCGAGTTTATTTGAAACGATTCGCCGGCTGCTTCAATTATTCTTTCCCCAAGGGAAGCAAGACGTTTCTCCACCTCGAGCCGGAGCGCGCCAAATAAACTGCTATCAATGGCGATCCCGGCCTTTTCCATACGCGCCAGCACGCCTATGAGCGGCAACTCGACCTGCTCGAAGAGGCTATACAACCCGCGCTCACGTAAGAACGGCCTTAATGCTGCCGCCAGCCGCCACGCTATATCCGCGTCCTCGGATGCATACTCACACGCTCGAGCGATGGGAACACGGTCGAAGGTGATAGCTTTTGCTCCCGTTCCGATTAAATCGGATATGGGGATGGTCTTACGCTTGAGGTAGTGGAGGCTTACTTCGTTCAAATTATGCCTCAAACGGGAGGGGTCTGTCAAATAGGAAGCAACCATGGTGTCAAAGATGACGCCTTGGACCGGCAAACCCGCCCGTTCGAGCACAATCAAGTCGTACTTAATGTTATGGCCGATTTTTCCAATCGAGGCGTCCGCAAGCAAAGGCCCCAGTTTTTTTATGATCAGCGGCAGCGACAATTGGTCTGAAGGCGATGGCCCATCTGCTTCGGAGTTCCCCATATCAAGAAGGCTGTCCGAAGGGTGAATATGCCCCACGGGGATATAATAGCCGGTTTGAGCTTTGCAGCTTAACGAGATTCCCACGAGGCGAGCCCGCATAGGCTCCGTCGAAGTCGTTTCCGTATCGACCGAGAATTCGCCCGCGTCGCGCATCTCCACGATGGCCGCATCGAGTTCCTTTTCCGTCATGATCAGGCGGTAATCGAGCGTTTCCGTCTCCACGGCGTCGGGTGTGAATTCTTCCAGGAGCGATTGAAATTCGAGGCGGGCGAATATGTCCGCCATGCGCTGGCGGTCAAATGGCCGGCGCGCGAGGTCCGCGACGCCGAGTTCAAGAGGGATATCCGTCACGATAGTGGCCAGTTTGCGGCTGAGAAAAGCCATGTCGCGGTCCGCTTCGAGGCGTTCGCGCACTTTACCTTTGATTTCATCGAGGTGTTCGTAGACGCCTTCGATGGAGCCGTATTGTTCGAGGAGCTTGAAGGCCGTTTTTTCGCCGATGCCCTTCACGCCGGGGATATTGTCCGCCGTATCGCCCATGAGGCCGAGGGCGTCGATCACATGTTCTGGCCCCACGCCGAAACGTTCTTTCACTTCCGCCGGGCCATACCATGCGCCTGAATCGCCCTTATTCGGATCATAGACCCGCGTGGCGCTGGTAACGAGTTGGAGGAGATCCTTATCGCCCGTCACAAGGACGGTTTCCATGCCTGCTTGGGCCGCTTGCGCCGCCAATGTGCCCATGACATCATCGGCTTCGACGCCGGGCACTCGCAGCATAGGCAAGTTGAAAGCTTCGACTAAGGCGTCGAGCATGGGCATTTGCACGACGAGTTCTTCCGGTGTCTTAGGCCGCGTGGCCTTGTATTCGGGGTACCAGCCATCCCGGAACGTTCCGCCAGGCGCGTCGAATACGACGGCCACATGGCTGGGGTCTTCCTCGCGCAGGATGCGTAACAGCACTCGAGCAAAGCCAAATGCCGCGTTAGTGGGTTCGCCTTTCGAATTCGTGAGCCCGCGAATGGCGAAGAATGACCGGTACGCGAATGCGCTGCCATCAATAAGATAGAGCCGATAGGCCAAGATATCCCTTTCTTCTGCTGGATAGTGCAGCGATTCGTGTACCGTGCGTCCGCAAAGATGGGATTGCACCTCTTTTCAGTAGGTGAAATCGGCGGGCGAAAACGGTTACGCGCGCCCAATAGATGTTTTTGAATGCATCCCCTGCACTGCACCCCTATCGTATACGAGCACATGGAAAACATGCAAGCGCTGTTGTTTTTCGCCCTAATCGCTGGGCAAGGCCCATCCCCTTCTGGCAAAAAGGCGCATTAACCCATGAAAGCAGGCATCATTGCCGTGTTACATGGAATGCGCAGGTTCACCCGCTTGGTGCAGTGGAGTCATTTCAACGCACAAGGCGCGAAGAACCTAGCGCGGCAAAGCCGCAACCAAAGATCCGGATTTCAACCACGAAATACACTAAAGTTTATAGCGGTAGGGTGGGGTTGGCCCCCATTCAAAAGAAGAGCCAGCCAAAATATCATGAAAAATCGTATGCTATAACAACTTTATTTGATTTGACTTACACAAAATATCCTTGCCAGAAAACAAGATTTTGCCCGTTAGTAATGCAGAATATCACTTTTCTTTCGCATTTCTTTCGCATTTCTTGATGCATTTTTTGATTGCCAAAATCGATTTCTTGTGGTATCTTAAACGCAAATAATGAAAAATATATATTTAGTGTATTTTATGAAAATAGCTAGGAGAGCACATTCTTTTCGCCGTTGAGCTGCTTAACAATGTGTGTTGTGAACAGGGAGAAACGTACAGGGGCAAAGGGCAAGTTATTAAGGAGGAAAAGCAATGAGCAGCAAAGTCTTGTTTGCTACGACACTAATCTTGATAGCGATGTTCTTCATGATTTCGAATGCGGAAGCAGCAATTGAATTTGACAATGCTTCATCGGCACAAGTGGGCACGGCTTCCAACGGGCGAGATCAAGATATCCTTACGTTCTCGCACACCATCACTGGCGGTTCGGGGCGCGCGTTGGTGGTGGGTGTGCAGGTCGAGCAAACCCAAGTGGATACAAGTGTGGACGCTGTAATGCCCAGTATCGCCAGTGTCACCTACAACGGTGTCGCGATGACGGAAGTTCCGAATACAGGCATCGAAACAGGCACTGGATACAAGCTAATGACAGAAATGTTTTATATGCTGGAAGCAGATCTTCCTGCTGGCGGCGCGTATGATGTGGTGGTGAATCTGGATGCCAAAGCAGAAGATATCACGGCGGGCGCCGTGTCGTTGACGGGTGTGAAACAACAAGCGCCGGAGGCTTCCGCATCATTTAGTTTGAATGGCAGCGTACCCACGACGATTACAAACAGCATCACGACCGTTTCCGACAATGCCTGGATTGTGGACATCATCAGCACGGGGAACCAGGCGACGGTGTATGCCCCGGATCCTGCCACGGGCAATGTACAACGGTGGAATATTGCCGCCGTGAGCAGCTTGAGCGCAGGCAGCACAAAAGCAGCAGGCGCCGCGGGTGAGACTGCCATGGGGTGGACGGATGACACCGTGAACCGGTATTGCCACTCGCTTGTTGCATTTGCGGAAGATCCTGCGAGCGCCGTCCCTGCCATAAGCGCCTTTGGCTTGATCATACCGGCGGGATTGCTGATATTGGCGGGCGTATTGGGAATGGCGTATATCAAGCGGTTTAAGGAAACAAGCTAAACCGAATAAACTCGAAAAATTTTTGCTTCCATAAGGCCCAAGAATGTGGTGTGCTTGGGCCTTTTTTCTTTTTTATACACATTTGTTGAGAGGCATGTCATTGCATCCCGCGAGAGCGTGGGAAAAACAATGTATTTGAGAAGGTATAATCCTATTTGACACCGGACGCATGGAGTGATAGCGTCAAATCGAGTGTTTGGAGCGCGAGTAGAATCATGGATTCCCGGGAAAAACCAAATCCCGCCTCATTGGCGGCTCTCACGCTGGCGGGCCAGTTGGGCATGTCCATCGCGCTGCCCATCGTGGCGGGGGTATGGCTGGGCCAATACCTCGATGAAAAACTGGGCACGACGGCCGTGTTTCTGGTGCTCGGCGTGCTGCTTGGCTTGGCGTGCGGGGGGTATGAAGCCTATCGCGTTTTGATGAAAGCGGCTACATGGAAGAATTAAGGCAGTTCCGCCGCTTTACCGTGCTGTTCTCTTTGCTGTTGATGGGCATGGGGGCCGCCGTTGCGTTGTGCTGGGGCCGCGCCGCCGCTGAAGGCGTCTTATTGGGGGGCATGGGCGGAATCATACCGTTCTGGTTCCTTTCCTTTCGTATGGAGAAACTTGCCCGCGCCGGACGCGATGCCTTGCGCACGCTTCGGCCTCCGTGGACGCTGGCCCGGCTTTGCGTGTATGCTATGGCGCTGGTGTGGGCGTTGCGGCTCGATAGAACCTCGCTTCGCGGGCTGTATGGAGCGCTTGCCGGGTTGTTCATCGTACAAATGGTGCAGATTGTACGGGTGCTTATCCGGGAAAAACAGCCAAACAGCGGTGAGGAATGATCGATGGCGCAGGCGTGGAACAAGGAAGGGATTCGATGTATGAAACATGTACGGTTTGTTTCGAAGGCGATGCCGATGCGGGCGCAAACTACGGACGATACAACCGATAAAATTACATGGGAGTCTTTCTGGAGCTGGTGGGTCTTTTCGTTTGATGCCGTGATCACTGTGATTAATGCGTATGACACAAAAGCCGGGTAATCTCTTTGCGTACGCGCCTGCTTCATATCGGGTATGGAACCTCAAATGGGCCATGGCGCATTGAGGGGCCTTATGGCGCGTGACTCTAGTAAATCTTGATCTTATAATATGTTGCGTTTATCTTATTTTCCCCATGCCGCAAGCGTTTACATGCGGCATGGAGTATGCTCTTCGCAGAGGGGGATAGGTGTGTGTGTTTAGGCGGCTTTATTGTCCGCTCGTCAGGCGCGTGCGGCTTACATGCGCGCGGTATTGCTAGGGCGTAAAGAATGCAGGAGATAAAACCATGATCAAAGCGGAAAAGCTGACGATGCATTACGGTCCGGTCGTCGCCCTGGACAATGTATCGTTCGAAGTGCATGAAGGCAAGATCGTAGGCTTGCTGGGGCCTAATGGGGCGGGCAAGTCCACCACCATGAAAATCCTTACGACGTATCTTCACCCGACTTCCGGCACGGCCAAGGTGGGGGGCATGGACATCCTCGCTAAGCCTCTCGAAGTGCGCAAACGCATCGGATATTTGCCGGAAGTGCTTCCATTGTATATGGATATGGAAGTGCGGGGCTATCTCGAGTTCGTCGCCAAGGCGCGCGGGCTCGAGGGGGCTAACTTGCGTGAGCGGATGGACTTGGTGGTCGAGGAATGCGGTTTGCGTCCCATGTTCCGCAAGGTGATCCGCGAGTTGTCCAAGGGATACCGCCAGCGGACTGCTCTCGCCCAGGCCTTGATCCATAATCCCGACATCATCATTCTCGATGAGCCTACTTCAGGGCTTGACCCGCATCAGATCATCGAGATCCGCCAATTGATCCGCAAACTCGCGGAAGGGCGCACGGTGATGCTCTCGACCCATATCTTGCAGGAAGTCGAGGCCACCGCCGACCGCATCGTCATCATTAACCGGGGCCGCATCGTCGGCGACGGCACCGTGGATGAACTGCGTGCGCAAATCAAACAGCAGGACCGTATCAAAGTGTCACTGGCGGGCAGCAGGGAAGAGCTTCAGCGGCTCCTGGCCGGATGCGACGGCGTGGACCATGTGGAATATGACGGCGAACACAACGGATTCTCGGGCTTCGTTTTGTCAGGCAAACCCGGAAGCGAGATGTGGCGTGAAGTAGGCCGGCTGGCCAAAACCAAAAATTGGGACATTCGTGAACTTACTGACCGGCCTCTCACCCTCGAGGAAACTTTCTTAGCCCTAACAGAACGAGCCAAAGCCGTCGGCGAATAAGCCGGGCCCATGATTGGAGGTATCACCCCATGCGAAATATGCTGACCATCTTCCGCCGCGATTTCACCGCGTATTTCACGTCGCCCATCGGCTACATCTTCATGATCGTGTTCTTGTTGATTAGCGTGGGCTTGTATATGACCACTTTCTTCGCGTATCCCATGGCGGATATGCGCAACTTTTTTAGTAATCTGCCCATCTTGTTATGCATTTTCATCCCTGCGGTGACCATGCGGGTATGGGCGGAAGAGCGCAAGGAAAACACATGGGAAATGCTGCTGACGTTCCCCATGCGCGCCCGTGAGCTTGTGCTGGGCAAATTCTTTACGACATTAGTTTTCTATGCGCTGACGCTGCTGTCCACGGTGACGGTGCCGCTCATGCTGATCAGCCTGGGCAAACCGGATTTGGGCGCTACGTGCGGCGGTTACCTCGGCGCACTGCTCCTCGGGGCGTTTTTCCTGAGCATAGGCATCTTCTTTTCCGGCTTCTGCAAAGATCAGATCGTGGCCTTTGTGGTGACGCTGCTCGTATGTTTCGGCCTGTTCTTGGCGGGCACGGATTTCGTGGCTATGCAGATCGATGAATTCTTCCCCGGCCTCGGCGCATGGCTCAGCCAGACGGTCGGCTTCATCGAGCATTACTCGTCCTTCACCCGGGGCGTCATTGAAGCCGGAGATGTCTTGTATTTCTTGGCCTGGACCATGGTTTTCCTGGCCTTGAATATGCTTTACATTGAAGGGCGCAGCCGCCCGAAGGCGCGTTTCTCGTTCGCGGTCACGCTTACGCTCTGTGTGGCGATTGGCCTGGCCTTCAACTGGCTCATCACGGGCCAGAGCGTAGGCCGTCTCGATCTCACGGAGAACAAGATCTACACGGTTTCGCAAGCCACCAAAAACATCCTGCAATCCCTGAAGGCCCCCGTGCAGATCAAGTACTACATCACGCCGAAAGATGAGATGCCCGCGAGTTTGGCCACCCTCGAACAGGATGTGCAAGACAAGCTCGAAGAGCTGAAGGTGGCGTCGGGCGGCAAACTCGAGTATTCCGTATTGAATCTGCGCGCCGCGAATGTCATCGCCAAGCCCGAAGTGATGGGTGAAGAGAAAAAGGAAGAGAAAAAAGACGATAGCAAGGCCCTCGAAGAACGCATGCTCGATAAAGGCGTAGCGCCTTTCAGCGTCCAAGCCATGGATGAAGACCAAATCACCCAAAAATTGGTCTATTCGAGCATCCTGGTGGGATACCGCGACAAGCCGGAGGAAATCATCCCCCAAATCGTGCCGCAAAACCTGAATGAACTCGAATACCAGCTTGTCAATACCATCTATAAGCTGACGCGGGAAAAGCAGCCTATTATCGCCTTGGTGGCCCCGGAAGATACCGTTCCCGAGGAGATGAAGCAGATCTACGCCCAGATGGGGCAGCCCATTCCACAATCGGTAGACCCCTATCAGCGCCTCATGAAGTGGCTCCAAGTGGAGAAGTACGACGTGCGCCGGGTGTCGCTTACAAAAGACAGCCCATTGCCGGATGAATACGATGCGTTGGTGATTTTATATCCGCGCAGACTCCAGGAACGGCAGCGTTACGAAATCAGCCGCGCGCTGGCGTCGGGCAAGCCCGTGTTTCTTGCCGTCCAGAATTATGAGTGGGATTACCGCGTCACGCGCAACGGCACGTCGGTCAGCCGCACGGATGTCGAGCCGGGCGTGAATGAATTGCTGAAGGAATACGGCTTGAGCGTCTCACCGGATATCCTCATGGATGTGAACAACCAAGCAGTGAATGTGCGTAGCGAGGGCGGCTCCTTGGCCGATTTGCTGGGCATGGGCCAGCCTATCACGCTTCCCATTCAGATGTACCAAACTTCCGCCAATATGAATCCGGATACGGCGGTCACCAATTGGCTCTCGGAAGTGCTGTATTTCTGGGGAACGGCGGTCACGGTCGATACCGACAAACTGGCGTCGCTCCAGCTCGAAAACCGTGTGTTGATGCATACGACAAATCGGGCGTGGTCCGTGCCGTTTGAAGGCGCACAGCCCGATCAGTTGAATCAAGCCATCAATGAAGCGCTCATGCGCAAGCCGCCCGAGAAGGGCGAGCAGTATCCGCTCATGGTGATGGTGGAAGGCCAATTCCCGGACTTGTACAAAGACAAGCCGCGTCCGGCATGGGCGCCTTCGCAGCCGCGCCCTGGCATGCCGCCAGAGCCGCCTGACGCCAACGAGCCTGCCGCCGCGCCTATCACCCCCGCGCCGGGCAAGCTGATCGTCCTGGGTTGCGCCCAGTTATTCAATGATAACTTCGTGGAGTACGGCAACAACCGCGACATGGTCTTGAACAGCGTGGATGTCATGACATTAGGCCCTGACTTGATTAATGTGCGCGGCCAGAAACTGGTGAACCGCTCGATTGAGCGTCCCGACAAGGGCGCAAGGGTATTTTGGAAAACCATCAACTATGCGGCGGTCAATCTGATTATTGTCGGCATTGGCATCGTGGTGGCCCTTGTCCGGAAACAGTCGCGCACGGCGTACACCATGTCGTTCAACAACAAACAATAACGGCCAGGCTCAGAGAAGCCCAATAAAAAGACACGGAGGAATACACACAATGAAACCGAAACAGATCATCCTTCTCGTAGGGATTCTGGTGGTGCTGGCCGCGCTGGTGGTGCTCAAGCAGGCCAAAGATAAACCGGCGTCCATTGAAGATGCGGTGAAGCTAACCGCGTTGATGCCGGAAGGCGTAGCAAAAACCGATATCACGAAGATCGAACTGTATGCCGGCGGCAAACCGGATGAAAAAGTAGTCCTCGAACGGACAGCGGATGCGCCCGATAAATGGCAGGCGGCTAACCATTTTAATGCCCCGGTGGCGGAAAAGAAGATCACGGAACTCCTGGATGCGCTGGCGGACATCAAGGGCGAACCGCGCGAACAGGAAGTAGCGGATGAGGGGCTAAAAGATTATGAACTGGCCAATGATACGGCCTTCCATGTAGCGGCATATACCAATGATCCCGCGAAACCGGCCTGCGAACTCCTGGTTGGCAAGAGCCTGGCCAACCGCCAGTCCTTCGCCCGGTTTGGAGAATCGAAAAACGTATATCTGATTGCCCATGACGTGCGCGCCATGGCGGGGCTTCGCGGCGGTGAAAATGAAGCCGCTCCCACTCCTGCCACATGGCTGGATAAGGGCGTCCTGGAGTTGGACCAGGCAAAACTGACCCGGTTCGACATGAAGAATCCGTATAAGCATCTCGTGTTGCAGCGGGAAGAGAAACCCGAGGAGAAGCCCGCTGAACCGGCAAGCGCGGAAGGCGAAACCCCTGCCACTCCCGAGCCGAAAGAAAAGCAATATGAATGGAAAGTGGCTGAGGGCGCGGATGGCGTCGAGCTGAAACAAGCGGGATTCATGAACTGTGTGCGTTCCCTGTCAAAATTGAACGCCACGGATTTCGCGGACCCCGCGAAAAAGGCGGAATTGGGCCTGGATGCGCCGGCGTATACTTGCACCATCGCCGTGGAAGGCCAGGAAGCGCCCATCGTCATTCAAGGCGCGCGCCAAAAGCCCAGCGACAATGGCTACATCCTCGTCCCGGGACGTGAACCGGAGCGGATTTACGAAGTGGCCAAGAATGTCTTCGAAATGCTGTTCGGCATGGAAACCTCGATGAACAGCTTTGAACTGCCAGGGCTTACGTTCCAAACCGACCAAGCCGCCCAGGTGGCCATCACCCAGCCGGAAGGCAATGTGCGCCTGGCCAAGGAAGAAAGCGGCTGGAAAGCGCTCGAGCCCGCCGTCGCGCTGGAACTGCAAACCACCGCCGCCGATGGCATTGTGCGCGCCATGAGCACGTGGAAAGCAGCCGAATACCTAACGAGCGCCGAAGGCGTGGACACGGGCCTGGATGCGCCCACGCGGACCATCACGGTGACGCTGGCGGACGGCTCGGCGCATACCCTCACGCTGGGCAAGGACTCGGCGTTCCTGGATGGCGTTTATGCGCGGCTGGATTCCAATCCAGCGGTGTTGCTCGTGCGCCGTTCCGATATCACCCGGCTTTTCCCCGCACTCAAGGATCTGTTCAGCCGCCAGCTTTTAGATGTGGCGGAAGAAGACCTTGCCAGCATCACCGTCGAACGCGGTGGAGCGAAGTATGAACTAACGAGCGGGCCGGACGGCTGGAAACTCAATGCGGATGGCAACGAGCAGCCCGCCAATTCGGAAGCGGTGGAACATCTCGTGGCCGCCATCACGGACGCCCAAGCGGAAGATATCCTGTTCACGGAAACGTCTCTTGGCGGCGAACCGGCATCGGTCTTGCGCATTCGCACGGCGAAGGGAGACGAAAACGTAGTAAACTTCGGCGTGGAGAAAGACAACAAAGTTCCGGTTATGCTCGGAACGAAGCTTCCGGTGTTCGCGCTATCCTCAGTGGACGCCACGGAACTGCTGCCAAATGCGGAAGCGCTCACCCCGCCGCCAGCGGAACCCGCGAAACCCGAAACCGCGGAACCAGCCCCGGCAGGTGCGATAGCCCCGGCGGAGCCTGCAACAGCGGCTCCGGCGGCAGCGCCAGCCATCACGGTTGAACCTCCTGCGCAAGCGGTTTCGATTACCCCGGAAATAAAACCGGCTCCGGCACCCACTCCCAGCGTGGAAGTGAAGCCTGCGCCTCCGGCGGAAACCCCTGCGGCGGAATAGGAAGCTTCGAGGAAAGGTTTAGCGCATCATGAAGCGCTTACAAGTCATATTCGGAACGATGGCGCTGGGCGTTATGATCACGTCCAGCGCCATTGCGCAAACGCCGGTGGATCAATCCCGCCATAATGCTATTACCCAGGCTATCGAGCGCGCAGCGCCCGCCGTGGTGAGCATTAATGTAGCCGTGTCGCCCCGGACCAGCCCGCTCGAACCCGGATTCTGGGATTTCTTCTATATGCCCTCGCCCCGGAAACGGGAAATCGAGACGTCCGGCAGCGGCTTCTTTTTCGATAAAGAAGGCCATATCCTCACGAACTACCATGTCGTAGCCGATGCGGATTACATCCACTCGGTCACGCTTCCCGACGGCCGCCAAATCGAGACCGAATTTGTCGGAGGAGATAAACGGACGGATTTGGCTGTCCTGAAAGCGAAGGGAGAGCATTTGCCATTCGCCCAGATGGGTGATTCGGATAACCTCATCATCGGGGAATGGACCGTGGCCATTGGCAATCCCTTCGGCGGACTGATCACCGACCCCGAGCCGTCCGTAACCGTGGGGGTGGTGTCGGCGAATAAGCGCCGATTAAGCCCCACCATCGGGCAGGGCGAGCGCCTGTACCAGCGGATGATCCAGACGGACGCCGCCATCAATCCCGGAAACAGCGGCGGGCCATTGGTCAACGCCATGGGCGAGGTCATCGGCGTAAACACCATGATTTTCTCCCGTGACGGCGGCAGCAACGGCCTGGGTTTCGCCCATTCCCATCAACCGCGCCAAGCGCGTAGCTCAGGAAATTCTTGCCTATGGACACCGGCGCGATCCATGGCCGGGATTCCGCGTGCAAAACATCAGCGAAGTTGCGCAAACCGCACTGCGCCAGCAAAGCATCACGGCGCAAAGCGGATGCATTATCGTCAATATCATGCGCAACGTCCCGGCATACGAGGCGGGCCTGCGCCCCGGCGATGTGATCACGTCCATCAATGGCCAGGAGACCGCTTCTTCGCAGGATATCGATTTCGCCATATGGGATCTTTTCGTAGGCGATACGATCACCCTCACGGTAGACCGGCAGGGCGCGCCCCTTTCTTTTAAATTTCCTGTACAAGAGCTGGGCAAGGAATAGCCCTTCATGGCCGCTTTCATTGGCGCTTTCTTGACACGGGCACCACAAAGCCTATATGAATGCACTATCCACATGAAAGGGGAGGTTCCATGCCATGAAGAATACATCAGCCAGTCTATGCATCTTGGCCGTATTTGCTGTTATTGCACTGTTGGCGGGCTGTTCGCCCGCTCCTCAAGCGCCTGCGCCCGATAAGCCAGCCGCGCCAGCGCCTCAAGCGGCCGGCGCACCAACGCCTGTACCCGCGCCTGCGCCCGCTGAAGTGAAATCCGAACCCGCCATCAAGCTGACGTACGCCAATTTCCCGCCCGCATCCACTTTCCCATGCGTCCAAATGGAGCGCTGGAAAAAGGAAGTAGAAAAAACGCACGGATGGCAAAGTGGCCATCCAAACGTTTCCGGGAGGAACGCTGGCCGGTGCGAAAAACATGTATGACGGCGTCGTAAGCGGCGTGGCTGATATTGGTAATTTCTCGATGAGCTATCAGCCGGGCCGGTTCCCTGTGAGCGAAGCGGTAGACCTGCCGCTCGGCTTCACGAACGCCAAAGTGGCGTCGCTCACCCTCGACGCCTTGATTAACAAGTACAATCCAAAAGAGTTCGAAGAGGTCAAATTGATTGCCTTGTTCACCTGCCCGCCTTCGAATTTCATGACCACCGTGCCGGTCAAATCCCTTGCGGATCTGAGCGGCCTAGAGCTGCGTGTGTCGGGCACGGGCCTGGATGTAATCAAGCGCCTCGGCGCGACTGGCGTGGCCATGCCCCAGAGTGAAACGCCGGATGCCATTCAAAAAGGCGTTGTCAAGGGCATGGTGTCCTCGCTTGAAGTGCTAAAGGACATGAACTACGCCACGTATTGCCCCAATGTTACCATGGCCAACCTGTATGTAGTGAGTTTTGCGGTCGTCATGAACAAGGCCAAATGGGAGTCGCTGCCGGATGAGGTAAAGACCGTCATAGACGCCCTCCGCACCGAGCAAGCCCGGTGGACCGGTGAGTATGTGGACCAGCACGTGGAGGACGCCCTTGAATGGTCCAAGACGGATAAAGGCGAACAAGTCTACACATTCTCGGCGGAAGATCAGGCGAAGATTCCCGAATTGGTGAAACCCATGATCGATGAATACATCACGCGCGTGACGGCGGCGGGATTGCCCGGAGCGCAGATCATCGAGGATGTAAAAGCGCTAAAAGCCCAGTTCGAGCAAGAGGCCCCGAAGCAACAATAAGCGGGCGTAATACCGTCCATTTACAATACAAGACTTTCGTAGGGTGGGGCTTGCCCCACCATTCAAGGATGCTGGCCAAGCCTTACCCTGCGATGTCTATAAGCATATAAGAAACTATATGGCATGCCATGTATCGCCGCATGATGAGGGGAAAGCAAGGTGTTTCGTTTTTTTGAGAGCTTCAGCCAATGGACGCACACCGTGTGATGCTTGTCCTGGGAGGCGTGTCCCTGCTGGGTTTGATGCTTCTGGGTGCGGGCAATGTGGTCTCGCGCATGCTGGGCCATCCCTTTTCGGGCACATATGAGCTGGTGGGTTTATTGGGAGCGCTCTCGGTGGCTTTGGCCCTTGGCGAAACCCAGCGCTGCAAAGACCACATCATGGTGGATTTGTTCACCCGGGGATTTCCCGCCTGGCTGCTCCGCCTACTAGATGGATTGCAATACCTGGTGAGCATGGCCTTTTTTGGCGCACTGGCGTATGGCGTTTTCCATCTTGCTGAAACACTCCGGCAATCCGGCGAAGTGACCGAAACTTTGAAGCTGCCCTATTATCCCGTCATCTACGTGGTCGCGTTGGGATTCGCCATACTTGCCTTGGTCATGGCGGCGGATTTTGCCACGCTTTGCATCCGCCGAAAGGAACCTCTTTCATGAATGGCCCTATGCTTGGTTTATACGGTGTCATTGCGATGCTGGTGGCGCTTTTTTTGTTGCGGTTTCCCGCCGCGTTCGCCATGGCGCTCACCGGTTTCGCGGGCTTTGCCCTGGCTACCAACATGTCTGCGGCGCTCTATATGGCGGAAAGCGAATTATGGGGCGTATTCTCGAATTATGGCTTTACGGTAATCCCCATGTTCATTTTACTGGGCGAGATCATCTATCATGCGGGATATAGCGACCGGCTCTATAGCTCGACATATAAATGGTTCGGCCATTGGAAGGGCGGCCAGGCCATTACGACCATCTTGGCGTCGGCGGGATTCTCGGCCATCTGTGGCTCGAACACCGCCACGGCGGCCACCATGAGCGCCGTCGCGATTCCTTCCATGAAAAAATACAACTACCACCCCTTGCTTAGCGCGGGCGCTGTCGCGGCAGGCTCGACCCTCGGGGTCATGATTCCTCCGAGCATCGTGCTGGTGGTCTATGGCCTTGACCGGGGCCAATCCATCGGCAAGCTCTTTTTCGGAACGCTCGTTCCGAGCGCCATTCTGACGATATGCATGATCCTGACCGTTAGCGCCATTTGCTGGCTTCATCCGGATTGGGGTCCAAAAGGCGAAAAGCGAAGCTGGATGGAACGCCTGCGCGCCATTCCCGATTCGATGGACATTTTTATTTTGTTCGCCGTCATCATGGCGGCGCTGTTCACCGGCAAAGTGACTCCCACCGAGGCTGCCGCCTTGAGCTGCGCGCTTGGGCTCATCTTATGCGCCATCCGCCGCAAGATCACCTGGGCGAAACTGAACGCCGCGGTGTACGATACGCTGCGTATCTCATGCATGATCTTTATGATCGTGGCTGGGGCGGTGGTTTTCGGGCGCTTCATGACCGTCACGCGCCTGCCATACGAAGTAGCGAGCTGGATCAGCACGCTGAACTGGCCCGGATGGACCATTCTACTCATGATGCTGTTTTGCTACGCCATTGGCGGCTGCATCATGGACGCCTTGGCCTTTTTGCTCATCTCCCTGCCCATTTTCTACCCAGTCGTCGAGGCTTTAGGCTACGACCCGATTTGGTTTGGCGTCCTCATTTGCGTCATAACCACCCTCGGGGCCATTACCCCGCCCATCGGTATTTGCTGCTTTATCATCGCTGGACGCTCTAAAGATATACCCATCGAGGTCGTGTTCAAGGGCGCCATGTATTATCTGCCCGCATACGCCATCACCATCGCCATTCTCATGCTGCGGCCATACGAAACCGTGCTGTGGCTGGCTTCCTGGGTCCGATAGGGAGCAGTTACGCTTCCGGTTCGCGCCACATGCCCTGGCAGCACGAAAAAAGCTGATTGGCCTCGATAGGCCCCCAGGAGCCCGGACGGTATAAAGCGGGCGGAGGGGCTTTTTCCCAGGCATCGAGCACTTCCGTGCAAATCTCCCATGCGCCCTCGATTTCGTCGGCGCGCATGAAAAGCGTGGAATCGCCCCGTAAGGCGTCAAGCAGCAGTCGCTCGTAAGCCTCGGGCACATCCTCGTGAAACATCTCGCCATACTTGAAGTCCATGGGCACGCTACGGATATGAAAATCCATGCCCGGCGGCTTTCCGTTAAAAGACAGCGTGATGGCTTCTTCGGGCTGGATGCGGAACACGAGGACGTTCGGTTCCGGGATATCACCCTCGATATTGCGGAACGGGCGCATGGGCGGCTGCTTAAATTGAATGGCCACCTCGGTGACTCGTTTCTTCATCTGCTTGCCCGTACGAATATAGAACGGCACGCCCGCCCAGCGCCAATTATCCACATAGAGCCGCAGGGCCACATAGGTCTCGGTTGTCGAATTCTCGGAAACGCCTTCCTCGGAGGCATACGCCGGGATTTCCCGCGTGCCCGCATATTGCCCCCGCACCGCCCACGTGGACAGCGGATTTTCCTTGGGCAGCACGACGGACCGCAAGACTTTCGCTTTTTCGTCGCGCATATCTTTGGCGTTGAAGCGCGCGGGCGGCTCCATGGCCACGAGGCAGAGGAGCTGGAGGGCGTGATTCTGCACGACATCGCGCAATGCACCGGTCTCGTCGTAGAAAGGCCCCCGGCGGCCTTCCATTCCCACCGTCTCCGCAACGGTAATCTGGACATGGTCCACATATTTTTGGTTGAACAGGGGCTCGAAGATGGCGTTGCCAAAGCGAAACGCCCAGATGTTCTGCACTGTTTCCTTGCCGAGATAGTGATCAATGCGGAACACTTGGTCTTCGGCCAAGACCGCGTTAATGCGGCTATTCAGGGCGCGGGCCGATTCGAGGTCGCGTCCGAAAGGTTTCTCGATGATAAGCCGCGTCCACGGCTCTTTATCGGGAGCCTTTATGAGCCCCGCCGCGCCTAAGCGTTCCGTGATAGGCGCGAAAAACTCAGGTCCCACGGCCAAATAAAACAGCCGCCGTCCACAGAGGCCCCGCTGCGCCTCGATGGCGTCCAGGCGCGTGCCGAGTTCATCGAAGCCGCCATCCGTCGAAAAATCGAGTTGATGATAAAACAGGTTGCCGACAAAGGGATCGCACGTGTCGCTTGACCCATGGCCGGTGCGTGAATGCTTCTTCAAGGCGAGGCACATCTCATCCCGGAATTCATTGTCTGTTTTCGCGCGCCGCGCCACACCGACGACGACGGCTTTTTTCGGCAAGTAGCCTGCATTCCATAAGTTATATACGGCGGGAATCAATTTGCGCCCGGCGAGGTCGCCCGTCGCGCCGAAAATGACGATTGTCGCCATGGCCTCCTGCGGGATGCAATAGCGGGAGGGGATGGCTGGCGCAGCCGATTCGTCTATGTTAGCCATGAACAGATCTCCTTGGTATTTGATGCTAGAGTTGGAACGCCGCTGGCGCGTGGGTGATTCCTGCCAGCTTGAATGTGCTACGCTTCCTGAGCGAGCACCGCATGAAGTTCATGCACCAATTCCGCAGGCGAGAAGGGCTTCATGATCAACTTGGCCGCGCCAGCTTTCCGGCTGCGTGCGCGTGCGGTGATGCTTTCGGCCGAAGTGAGGCATATGATGGGAATGCGCTGGGTTTGTGGATTCGACTTGAGCTGCTCGATGACTTCATAACCGCTCATCATCGGCATCATGATATCCAGCAGCACCAGGTCCGGCTGCTCGGATTCCGCTAAGTCGAGCGCGCTTAAACCATCAAACGCGGACACGGTGCGGAATCCGTCCGCTTCGAGCGTGCGGACAATCATATCAAGCACATCTGGCTCATCATCGACCACGAGGATCTTTTGTCCGCCCATGTCAGCGCCCCCGCAGCCGGTTATTGATGATATCCGATGTATGCATGCGGGATTGCCCGCCGCTACGGCGGGTCCGCGCCACCCGTTTGCGCGCGGCAGGCAGCAGTTTCGAGGTTTCTATAGGGCGAATCTCTTCCCGTTCGAGTTGGACGCCATGATCCACAAACCCATCATGCGTTTCCTGGTTGCGCACCACCATGCCGTTAAGCGCCGCCGCGAGCGGTATATTAAAATCCTCATCCCGCATCAATTGCACTTTGATGTGCGTGCCCGGCGGCAAGCTATCCATCATGCGGACGCACATGCCATACGGATTGACGTCCACTACAACGCCATGAAACATGACCTCAGACGCCTCCACCACCCACACGGTGCAGGGGCGGCAGGTCTCCGTACGAGCGGCGCGCCGTTTCCCCCGGCGCAGGGATTTATTGTCCGTGGAGAAGAACATCTCGTCATTCACCGCACGCACCTCCATGAAATGCCTCTTCACGCTGCTCATTCAACGATACCTGAAATCTCCCGGCGTTTTCCAGGTTCCAGCAGTTATCCCAATAAATTCGGAGAAACATCCGAACCAAGAGCTGTTTCTACCATATCTTCGATTCAACAAACATCTGATGGTTTTGGCATTGTATGCGGTATCGCAGCGGAATCGACTCGTTATATTCTATATTTCGACCGGCGTCCACGCAGGCCATTCTTGACGCTTGGTAAAATGTTATCCTAGAAGACGGGTTGCCGCGATACTTCTGTTTCCCGGCTATTTTTGACACCGGTATGACAGGCCCGTATGATCGCCTTAGAGGCTAATCCAGATAGGGAATGTTTCATGGCGTGCGTGTTGATCCTAGAAGACGAGGCGGTGCTTCGGCTGACGTTCGGAGAGTTCCTTCGAGAAGAAGGGTATGAGGTCCATACGGCGGAAGATTATTCGGAAGCCATGGACTTGATCGACCGGATCGAGTTCGATGTGGTTATCACGGATATCATTCTCTCGGGGCGCACCGGCGTGGACCTCCTGCGCACCATCCGCGAGCAAGGCCTCAATTGCCCCGTGGTCATGATTACCGGCGAACCGAATGTCGAGACGGCTTCCGAGGCCGTACGCCTCGGCGCGTTTGATTATCTCGCCAAGCCGGTCACGCGGCAGGATATTACGCGGGTGGCCCGATTGGCCGTGGATCGGCGGCGGCTCACCGCGGAGCGCGACCATTACGCTGCGGAACTGGACCGCTACCGCCGCGATCTCGAGGCGATCTTTAATAGCGTCAATGAAGGCATTATCACGGTGGATGCGGATATGCGGATCCGCCAAGCCAACGCCACTGCGGAAAGCATCCTAGGCCTTAGCCTGGCGCAACTCGCGGGCAGGCCCTTTCGAGAGTTGTTGCCCAGGCGCCTCGAAGCCGCCCGCGAAGCCCTCGAACAAACCCTTCATACCCGCAAGCCTGTCCTCGAACGCCATATCGAACTCACACTAACTGGCGGCATCGAAAAAGTCATCGTCGTAAGCGCTGCTCCATTGCTCTACGACGAGGGCGCTTTCGGCGGAGCGCTCCTGATGATCCGCGATGTGACGCGCCTCACCCGCTTGGAACGGCAAGTCGAAGAGACCCAGCAATACCGCGATATGATCGGCAAAAGCGTGCGGATGCAAGAGATCTTCAGCCTGATCAAGGAGCTGGCTGAGACCGACTCGACGGTCCTTATTTATGGCGAGAGCGGCACGGGGAAGGAATTGGTGGCGGCGGCCCTGCACCATGGAAGCCCGCGCGCCAAAGGCCCGTTTCTCAAGGTCAATTGCGCGGCGCTATCCGAAAATATCCTCGAAAGCGAACTCTTCGGCCACGTGAAGGGCGCGTTCACGGGCGCTCATAAAGACCGCATCGGCCGGTTCGAGGCGGCCAACGGCGGCACCATCCTGCTGGATGAGGTGGGCGACATCACGCCGCGCCTCCAACTTCGCTTGTTACGCGTTCTCCAGGAACGGGAATTCGAGCGGGTAGGCTCATCGACGCCCATTCGTACGGATGTGCGGGTGATCGCCTCCACCAACCAGCGCCTCGAACGCAAGATTCAGAAAGGCGAATTCCGCCAAGACCTGTATTACCGCCTGAATGTGGTGCGCATTGACTTGCCCGCCCTGCGCGAGCGCCTCGAAGATATCCCCTTGCTGGTCGAGCAATTTTGCCGCCGCTACAACGTCCTATTCAAAAAATCGATTGAAGGGGCCGCCCCGGAAACCATGGCCCTATTTATGAAGCATGCCTGGCCGGGCAATGTGCGCGAACTCGAGAATTGCATCGAACGGGCTTTCATTGTGTGCCGCGGCTCCATGCTGCTGCCGGAACATTTGCCCCCCGAATTCACGCATGAAAACAGATACGACCTCGAACTCCACGACGCCGAGGATACCGGTGAAACCATCGAGCAGATTTTAACGGTATTGAAACAAACGGATTGGAATATCGCCAAATCGGCGCGCATCCTGGGCATGGCCCGCAATACCCTGTACCAAAAAATGAAAGCCTGGGAAATCGAGCGCCCTGCTGACGATTAGGACAGATGTGTCCTGAACAATATTGTCCCTTGGGCGAAGCTCTGAAGCAACTTGACCTAACGGTATAGCAGCATGTTGAATAGTAACCACTTGGCCGATAATGAGATACTGGTTTTTCGGGATTTTCGCGGATCGTCCGGCATGAATCATGCTTCCTTGTTCAGGGATTTTCATGCGCAAATGCCCGCCAAGAGACAGGTTGAACGATTCTCATGTGTGCGAGGCATTTGGTTGATTGAGGAAATTCCCAAAAAACAAGCAGTAATGCCCCTGATGTAATGTCGGCGCAGCCGCGGAATATGTGTGCATCCTATCCGCCCAGCGGGGCGAAACAAGAGAGGAACCTATGAAATTCATTGACACCATCATCGCAAAGGCGCAACAAGATCCCTGCACCATTATCTTGCCTGAGCCGGAAGATGAGCGCACGCTCCACGCGGCGGTGCAAATCGAGGACAAGGGCATTGCCCACGTCGTATTAGTAGGCGCACGGGATCAAGTGGCGGCGAAACAGGCGGAACTCGGCATCACGCGCGAATTCGAGCTGGTGGACCCGGCGGCGGCGGGCCATTTGGACGCGTTCATCGACGAGTTTTATCAAATGCGCAAAGCGAAGGGGCTTACCGAGGAGCAAGCCCGCGCCACGATGCTCCAGCCCATTCCCCATGGCATGATGATGCTGCACAAGGGTTTAGGCGGCGGGCTCGTCGCCGGTGCGATTCATTCCACGGGCGACACTTTGCGCCCCGCGCTCCAGATTCTACGTACGGCCCCCGGCAGTTCCATCGTATCGGCCTTCTTCTTCATGGCCATGCCGGAAGCGGATGGACGGACGTTTATCTTCGCGGATTCGGGCTTGGTGGAAGACCCCAACACCGAACAGCTTGCGGAGATCGCCTTGTCGTCCGCGCGGACGGCGTTGAGTTTTGGCATTCCGCCGACGGTCGCGATGATCTCCTACAGCACCAAGGGCTCGGCGAAAAGCCATTTGACGGAGAAAGTAGTCGAGGCGACGCGCATCGCCCTCGAACGGCTCGGCAGCCATTTCAAGCCGGAAGAGGGCGTCGTGCTGGACGGCGAACTCCAAGTGGACGCGGCCATCGTCGAGAAGGTGGGCGCGTCGAAAGCTCCCGGCAGCCCCGTGGCGGGTAAGGCGCGCGTGCTAGTATTTCCCGACCTGAACTGCGGAAATTCCGCGTATAAGCTGGTGCAGCGATTGGCGAACGCGGAGGCGTACGGCCCCATCATCCAGGGTATCCGATTGCCAGTCAATGACTTATCACGCGGATGCGTGGCGGAGGATATCGTAGGCGTTGCGGCCATTACGGTGGTACAGGGCCAAATCACTCGGAAAAGAAACGCATAAAACGAGTTGCCGGTTTTGAGCAATTGAGGTTACAATGTAATGGGACAGGCGCACTCGAGCCTGCCACCGCCTGAATGGGCGGCGAGAAGAAAGGAAGTTATGAAAGTCCTTGTGTTGAATACCGGTTCTTCTTCCGTGAAGTACCGGGTGTTTGAATGTAGCAACGGAAAATCCGTGGATTTGGCCCATGGGCTTATTGAACGGGTGGGCGGTTGCACGGCAAATATTAATTGCGATTGCGGTTTAGTCCATTCTAAAGAATGCGCGGCGCAGATGTTCGGTAAAGCAGGGGAGATTAATCTTCCGGACCACCGGGCCGCCATCAATGCGATCTGCAAGATACTCTTGAGCGAGCAATGCGGCATCATCGAGGATATCTCGGAGATCGTGGGCATCGGCCATCGCGTGGTGCATGGCGGTGAAGAATTCAGTGATTCGGTATTGATCGACGACGCCGTAATTGGCTGCATCGAGAAATGTTGCAAACTGGCCCCGCTCCACAATCCGCCCGCGCTGCAAGGCATTCGGGCGTGCCAGGAAATATTCCCGGACGTGCCGCAAGTCGCGGTCTTCGACACGGCCTTCCATGCCTCGATTCCGCCGGTGGCGTATCAATATCCCCTGCCCCGCAAACTGTATACCGAACACGGCGTGCGCAAATATGGCTTCCACGGCACCTCGCACTTGTTCGTCTCGAAAAAAGCCGTTGAATTGCTCGATATGCCAGCCAAGGACACGCGGGTGATCACGTGCCACCTGGGCAATGGCAGCAGTGTTTCAGCGGTGAAGGGCGGAAAATGCGTGGATACGAGCATGGGCCTGACGCCGCTGGGCGGGCTCATGATGGGCACGCGCCCCGGAGATTTGGACCCCTATCTGCCGTTGTTCATGACCAAGGCCCTCGGGATGACCGTGGATGAAGTGGATACCACGCTGAACAAGCAGAGCGGCTTGCTGGGCGTGAGCGGCCATAATGACATGCGCGACATTGAAAAGCGCGCGGCGGCGGGCGATGAGCTGTGCGAGCTGGCGCTCGAGATGTTCGCGTACCGCGTCGCGGCATTCATCGGCAACTACGCGATGGTCATGGGCGGCTGCGACGCTATCGTATTCACGGCGGGCATCGGAGAGAACGGCTTCGCGATGCGTAAGCGCATCCTGGCCAACGCCGGATACCTCGGCTGCCATCTCGACGCGGACCGCAATGCGCGCAACGAGTGCGTGATCAGCACGGACGATTCGACCTGTAAAGCCCTTGTCATCAAAACGAACGAAGAACTCGTTATAGCAGAAGACACGGCCCGCATAGTGGCCGGACACATTACTGCTCCTCAACAGGCCGCCGTGGCCAAGTAGCTACGGAATGGCGCCTCCTCCTCCAGAAGGCCGGTCCGCCGGAGGCGGGCCGGCCTCAAATATTTTTGTTGCACCCATATAAAGCGGTTTAAAATTGGTAACAATTTAGCCGACTGAAGTGAAAGTACCGGGACAGTTTTTGAACTGAGAATACATAATAAACCGCCTATAATGGAGGCATTTATTTTTAGACATGATTTACAAGATGGGACAAGATTTTTTTTGATGGCAATTTTGCTACACAAAAGAACGCGCCCGGATACTTTCTAGATTAACGTTCAGATTTGCAAATAATCCTGGCGATCTTGTCCAATCTTGTCCATCATGTAAATCATGTCAAAAAAAACAGCTCTTTCTTCAGTCGGTTAAAGTATTACTAAAATTGTATGTAGCACGATGGCGGTCATCGCGCGGTGCAAATCCAAATCAACGGTAATCGAGTAGGGGGGTTCCTCACGGTCCCCCCCTCTCACACCACCGGGCATACCTGCTCGGTACCACGGCGGTTTCGGTCATTTTTGAACGTTTCGTACCGTTGAACCGGGTCTATCAGTTTTTGTTTCGCGAACCATTGTTTGTCCATGGCGTGTTGCGCGGGAGGACTCCCCGCTTTGCGCCACCAGCCCTTCCCGGACCCTGCGAGTATCCACGCCTGAAATTGCGGCACGCCTAGTTTTCTAAGGAAGTCCGCTATGGTTTTCGTGCGCTTGAGGCGTTTGAGGATGACGCAGCGCAGTTTGCGCCGCATCCATTCCCCGAGGCGTTCCAGATGGCCCTTTGCTTCGGCAAACCGATAGTAGGTTATCCAGCCGCTCAGGAAGCTGTTGAGCTCCTCAATCATCTGGCGCACTTTGGCGTCGCCGCGGTTGCGTCGCGTGATGTCGCGGATGCGGTCTTTCGCCCGGTCGAGGCTCTTGGGCGCGATGCCCAATCGCCCCCCACCCAGCAAGCGATAACCCAAAAATTTCCGCTCTCCCACGAACGCCACCGCGCTCTTCTCGCGGTTCACCCGTAGTTTCAGCTTCCCCTCAAGGAACTGCGTGACCGATGTCAGGACACGTTCTCCCGCGCGTATCGTCTGCACGTAAATGTTGCAGTCGTCCGCATAGCGGCAAAAACGATGCCCTCGTTTCTCCAACTCCTTGTCCAGGTCGTCCAAGAGCAGGTTGGCCAGCAGCGGCGATAGAGGACCGCCTTGCGGGGTCCCTTCGTATCGTTCGATGCATACGCCGTTCTGCATCATGCCGACTTCAAGAAACCAGCGGATGAGTCGGAGTACGCGTTTGTCTGACACGTGCCGCGCCACGCGCGCCATCAGGATGTCGTGGTTGACCCGGTCGAAGAATTTTTCCAGGTCCATGTCCACAACAATGCAGCGGCCTTCGCTTACGTACGTGCTGGCTTGCCGCAGCGCCTGATGTGCATTGTGCCTTGGACGAAATCCATAACTGCTTTCCGAGAAGGCCGGGTCTAGAAGCGGTTCGAGAGCCTGCAAGAGCGCTTGTTGCACGACTCGGTCCACCACCGTCGGAATGCCCAGTTGCCGCATCCCCCCGCCCGGCTTGGGGATTTGCACTCCCAACACCGGTTGGGGACGGTAGCGCCCTGCCGTCAGTTCCTCTTGCAGTCCCCGCCAGTGTTCCGGAAACCAACGCTTCAGGTCGCGTACGCTCATGCCGTCCGCACCCGCCGCGCCTTTGTTCCGTTGCACCCGGCGTACCGCTTCCGTCAGGTTCGCAAGACTCGCGACCCGTTCCATCAAGTCTTGCGTCAAGGCTCGCCTCTTGTTCGCCGCCGGGGATAGTTGCCGCGCCTCGAACGCATCCGATTCGGTTCCGCCTTCTCCGATTGCGCCGTGGCAAGCCGACTCCAGTGGGAACTCCATCTGGCAACCTGCTACTTCCTGCCGCTCCCTATCCCACGAGACGTTCAATGCTGCTCCTTGAATGATCGATTCGGCCCTTCCCCTTGCGGGTATTATGGCCTCGGCTGACTCCTGCCCACACCCCTCGCGACATGTTGCCATCCCGCTAGTCTGGCTCTTCCAGACAGATGAACAGGTCTCCCAAGGTAAGACGCGCCTCTTTCCGCCGGGCCTCGCCGGATTTACCAAGGTGTGTGTCCGAATGGTTATTGGGCGTCGCCATCCATTGCTGGCTTGCCCCGCCACCCCGGCCTTCTATCCGGTTTCTGTGCGTCGAGTCCGACTTTTGCCTCCTGCTTCCTCCAGACCCCGCCTCGCGGCGACGCCCTTGCTCTTGGCTAGCAATTCCCACCATCAGGGCTTGCAGGGGGACTTACACCCCTTAGATCCGCGCCATGCTTGGCACACAAAATCGTGGCATGGGCGAGATGCCCATGCCACGAAAACAACAACGTCAAATCAAAGGTTTTTGGAGAGGGGTGCGGGGAGAACCTTTTTGCAAAAAGGTTCTCCCCGCTTTTTTGTCTTCTACTTCTCTTGTGCGTCGACGGCCGCCAAGGCGGTCATGTGGATCACATCAATCTCATTATAGCCGCCGTATTGCAGCACGTGGACGGGCTTGTCCATGCCCAGCAGGATGGGCCCGATGGCTTCTGCTCCTCCCAGGCGCTGTACAATGCGGAGGGCGGAATTGCTGGATGTCAGGCAGGGGAATATGAGCACGTTCGCACCGTCTTGCAGTGTGGTGAAGGGGAAATCGCGCCGCAGAATCTCGGGGCTTATGGCGATGTCGGCCTGCACTTCGCCATCAATAATAAGCTTAGGCTCGCGCGCCCGCACCAATTCCACCGCCTGGCGCATCTTCTCGTTCTCGGGAAACCGCACGCCGCCGAAATTCGTGAAGGAGATCATGGCGATGCGCGGCTCGATGTCGAAGCGCCGTACGGCGTCCGCGCAAAGCAGGGCGATATCCGCCAGTTCCTCCGCAGTGGGCATGACATTCACCGTCACATCGGCAAAGAAATAGATCTGGTCGCGCGTCACGAGCATGTTCATGCCGGCAACCTTCTTCACGCCCGGCCGCGCGCCGATGATCTGGAGGGCGGGGCGCAGCGTATCGGCGTACTGGCTCGTCAGGCCCGACACCAGGCCGTCGGCGTCGCCGTGATGGACCATCATCGCGCCGAAATAATTGCGCATCACCATGAGCTCGTGGGCGAATTGCCGCGTGACGCCCTTGCGCTGGCGCAGTTCGTACAGGTGCTCTTCGTAGTGGTCGTGGCGGTCCGTGTTGCGCGGGTCGATGATCTCGACGCGGCTCTTCAGGTTTAGCCCCAATTCGTCCATCATGGACTCGATGCGTTTCGCGGGGCCGAGCAGGATGGGCTGGGCGATGCCCTCGTCGAGGATCGTCTCGCAGGCCTTGAGGATGGGCGCATGGTCGCCCTCGGGATACACGATGCGCTTCGGGGCCTTTCGCGCCTTGTTGATCATGGTGCGCATAATCTTCCGGCCATAACCCAGCCGCGCCTCGAGGCGCTCGCGGTATTCGTCGATGTCGATCTGGATGCGCGCCACGCCCGTTTCCATGGCCGCCTTCGCCACCGCCGACGCCTCCCAGATGAGCACGCGCGGGTCGAAGGGCTTCGGGATGATGTAGTCGCGCCCGAACTGGAGATGGCCGACGCCGTAGGCCTGGGCGACCTGGTAAGGCACGGGTTGCTTAGCCAAATCGGCGAGGGCGTGCGTGGCCGCGATCTTCATTTCGTCGTTGATGGCCCGCGCGCGCACATCGAGCGCGCCCCGGAATATGAACGGAAAGCCCAGCACATTGTTGATCTGGTTCGGATAATCGCTGCGTCCCGTGGCCATGATGAGGTCATCGCGCACCGACATCGCGTCCTCGGGGGTGATCTCCGGGTCCGGATTGGCCATGGCGAAGATGATTGGATTGGCCGCCATCGAGCGCACCATGTCCTTCGTCACCGTGTTCGCCGCGGACAGCCCCGCGAACACATCCGCGCCCCGCATGGCGTCCTCGAGCGTGCGGGCGTCCGTCTCGACGGCCAGCGCCTCCTTGTACGGATTCATGCCCGCCGTGCGGCCTTTATAAATAACGCCTTTGCTGTCGCACAAATAGAGGTTTTCGGGCCGGACGCCAAGCTTGATGTAGAGCTTCGCGCAAGCAATCCCCGCCGCGCCCGCGCCGTTGAACACGATGCGCACGTCCTCGATGCGCTTGCCCACGACTTCGAGGGCGTTTAGAAGCCCCGCGCCCGAGATGATCGCCGTGCCATGCTGGTCGTCATGAAACACGGGGATGTCCATCAGCTCCTTGAGGCGCTCCTCGATGTAAAAGCATTCGGGCGCTTTGATGTCCTCGAGGTTAATGCCGCCGAAGGTGGGCTCCATGAGCTTCACGGCCTGTACGATGGCTTCCGGGTCGTGGGAGTCCAGCTCGATATCGAACACGTCGATATCCGCGAACCGTTTGAACAACACCCCTTTGCCCTCCATGACCGGCTTGCCCGCCATGGCCCCGATATCGCCCAGCCCGAGCACCGCCGTGCCGTTCGAGATCACCGCCACCAGATTGCCTTTCGCGGTGTAATCAAAGACGAGGGACGGGTCTTTCTCGATGTCCAGGCACGGTGCCGCCACGCCCGGCGTATACGCCAGCGAGAGGTCCCGCTGGGTCAGGCACGGCTTCGTCGCCGCGACCTCGATTTTCCCCTTGCGCCCGCAACGGTGATAATTTAAGGCATCTTCACGCAAACTCATCAGTAATCCCCATTCATTTTTCCGGCTGGACCATCCATCCGCCATGCACGAGTAGTGTACACGCTGGCGGGGGCGGCGGCAAAGTAAAACCATTTCAACGTAGAGGCGCTAAGAACGCAGAGTTTATCGGAGAGGCTATACTATGTTTCTATTTTCCGAACAAATTTATTTTTAGATGTAAAAAGGAATTCATCGTAAGCAAGGTTTCATTCGCTCTTCTTACTCTGCGGACCTCCGCGTTCTTGGCGCCTTGCGTTGAAAAGATGCGGCACTAAAAAGAAACACTATACAGAAATAGGAAAAATGGATTTGCTAATAGGCGTCTCCATTGGTGATTAATCTTGAAAACAATCACCTTTACTCGTAATATGTAATATATCAAGAAATCGAAAGTAGGGGTTTCAGCTTAATTCGCAAGCCTATGTCATATAAAATATTTTTAATATGCTTCTGGTATAGTAAATATTTATATAGGTGGTGTTATATAGGTAATTTCTGTTTTTACTGGCGAGAAAAAAGCTAAGCGTCAGAAGAGGTGCAACATGCGTGCTCTACTGGACACCAACATAATCATTCACCGCGAAGCTTCAACTGTCGTCCAACCAACAATCGGCAAACTTTTTGCTTGGCTTGATCGTCTTAAGTATGAGAAATGTGTGCATCCAGTTACTTTGGAAGAGATCAAGCAACATAATGATGAGAGGGTACGAAAAGCTTTCTCGGTGAAGCTCGAGGCCTACAGCATGATTAAGACGACAGCGCCAATGGCGGATGAGGTCGAGAGCCTCAGTACATCAATGGATAACACGCCAAATGATCGTAATGATACAATAATACTAAATGAACTCTTCTGTAACCGCGTTGATATATTGATTTCTGAAGACCGTGGCATTCTAAGAAAAGCCGATTTGCTAGGCATTTTTGATCGTGTGTTCACGATTGACAGTTTTCTTGAAAAGGTCGTTTCGGAAAACCCAGAACTAGTTGACTACCATGTTCTTTCTGTCAAAAAAGAGCTATTTGGAAACACAAATATAGAAAGTCAGTTTTTTGATAGCTTTCGTTCTGACTATCCAGGTTTCGATTCATGGTTTAATCGTAAAGCTGATGAAACAGCATATTTATGCTACCAAGATTCCAGTATTGTTGCTTTTCTTTATCTAAAAGTTGAAGATCATACTGAGCCTTACACTGATATTGTTCCGGTATTTGCTCCTGCTCGCCGACTCAAAATTGGAACATTTAAAGTTGAGATCAATGGGTTTAAGGGGTGTTCCCGCAGAATGCTAAAGAAATCCTCGTGTCGGGTCGATAAGTATGCCGGACCCTTAACGGAGGAAGACCGATGGCAGCGATGGTGACAAGGCGCGACGGCGACACGTTCGAGGTGAGTTTCTCGCTGAGGCTGCGTGGTTCGATGCTCGATATGGAGGAGGCGGTCCAGGAGGCCCTGAACGGGGTGGGGCGCGCAGTCATGGCCGAGGCCCTGGCCCGTTTCGACACAGACGGCTCGCCCATCCGCGTCGGCGCCACCACCTTCAAAACCAAGGGGCGCTTCGGCCAGACCTACGAGACGCCCCACGGCCCGGTCCGCGTCGAGCGGCACGTCTACCAGAACACCGCCACGGGCGGGCGCACCTTCTGCCCGCTGGAGCGGGACGCGCGAATGGTCATGAACGCCACGCCGCGCTACGCCCGGATCGTCAGCGGAAAATACTCCCGCATGGGCGCCGATGTCATGCGCCGCGACCTGCTCGAGTCGACAGGCCGCGCAATCTCGCGCGACTATGTGAAGAAGATCGGCGATTTTGTGGGCGCCCTGGCGCAGGCCAGGGAGGAGACGTGGGAGTACGAGCTGCCGGAATTGGACAGGCCGGTCGCGTCGGTGGCCGTGGGCCTGGACGGCACCTGCATGCTGCTCAGGGAGGACGGCTGGCGTCAGGCGATGTGCGGGTCCATCAGCCTGTACGACAAGGACGGGGAGCGGCTGCACACGATCTACGCGGGCGCATCGCCCGAGTACGGCAAGCAGACTTTCCTCGAGCGCTTCGGCCGCGAGGTGGAGCGCGTGAGGGCGAGGCACCCGGCGGCGCTGTATATCGGCCTGGCCGACGGCGCGCCGGACAACTGGAAGTTTTTGACGCCGCGCACGGACCGGCAGATGCTGGATTTCTATCACGCGCGGGAATACGTGGGGAAGGCGGCGGAGGCGATTCACGGTCATGGCGCGCGCCGCCGGGAGTGGGAGGCGGACTGGAGTCACCGGCTGAAGCACACGAGGGGCGCAGCCGGACGCTTGCTGGAGGAGATGAAGGCGAGCTTGCCAAGCGTGCGCGCCCAGGCTTGCCGCGAGGAACTCGGCAAGGCGATCACCTACTTCGGCAATCACCGCTCGAAGATGCAATACTGGCGGCACACGGCGGAGCGCCTTCCCATCGGCAGCGGAGTGACGGAGGCGGCGTGCAAGACGCTGATCAAGCAACGCCTGGCATGCTCCGGGATGCGGTGGAAGGAAGCGGGCGCGAGCGCGGTGATCGCGCTCAGGTCGCTGGAGATGACCGAGGGCCGTTGGGACCAGTTCTGGCAACACGTGGCCCGCCACGGGGTCAATTGAGGTTATCATATTGAGGGAGCACCCGGTTTAAGTTAGGTGAGCGTTTTCTGAAGATCATTTTCGATAATGCCGTGCGACAAAATGTAGATGAGATATATGTAACGATCTTTTCGCACTCGATTGAGCAAGAGAGACTGATTAATCTCCTCAAGGATTTTGGTTTTTGTCTTCATGGCAAGAAGAAAAATGACTACGGTGAAGAAGACGTATTTGTTCGTAGTATGGCAAAGCAATTTTATGTTGCGAGACCAAGCCAGACTTTTCCCTATATGAGCCGAGAGTCTCGTGTATTCATCGTCCCAATATATCCTGAATATCACACCGAGCTCCTGCCAGATTCGATTCTGAAAAACGAATCCCCGGATGATTATGTAGAGCAACAGCCTCATCGAAATGCTATTCGAAAGGTCTACATTTCAAGATCCATCAACCGAGATCTATACACCGGTGATTTGATCGTATTTTATCGAACGGGAGGATACTACAAATCGGTTGTTACCACTCTCGGCATTGTTGAAGCGATATATCTAAATATAAATAGTGAGGAACGATTCGTGAGCCTTTGTCGTAAGCGTAGTGTTTTTACCGATGATCAACTTCGTAAGCATTGGAACTATAATTCAAGATCACGACCATTTATCGTGGAATTTATGTATGCCTATTCGTTTCCCGCCCGACCGAATATGAAGGAGTTAATAGAGAATCATGTCATTAGGGATACTGAATCCGCTCCGCGAGGATTTGAACGACTCACGCTCGAACAATTTGAAACGATACTCAAGTTGTCCAAGACCGACACACGCTTTATTGTCGATTAAACCAAAATATGCTGAAGTGATACTTTCCGGGGAAAAGCGATTTGAATTCCGCAGATCGATTTTTAAGCGACCAGTTGAAACGGTTTTTATGTATGTAACCGCGCCAGTCAAAATGGTTGTAGCTGAATTTGATGTGCTCGAGATAATACGCGATAGAGTGTCAATACTATGGCAAAGGACAAGACTGTTTTCGGGCATCGACGAGAAAAGTTTTGAGGCTTATTTCGAGGGACGTGAATATGGTTATGCCATTAGAGTAGGGGATGTTCGAGTATTTGAAAAGCCTGTTTGCCCTATACAAGCTTATGGAATTAAGCCACCGCAGTCATTTGCCTATGTGGACATCTCTTGATTAAAGGCAAGAAATAAGGCGCTAGCACAATTGAATTGAGCGAATAATGATAGAAAATACTTTAACTGCATATATGTGTGAAAAGGTATACCTAATCAATAAGCCCTACTTCCACCTCTAGAGGGAAGTGCTTAGAAACGGCCCTGTTTATGAATACAAAATCAAAGAACCACTCACCATCCCCATCTGGTTTGGTTATTTTGTAGTTATGTTCTGCAAGTGCCATAATACTTCCGTTAATTTCACGCCGAAATGTTTTGTACATATCGGTCTTATAAATATCTAGTTGTTCTAAAGCATGGTTCTCTTCCTCATTAATTCCACGAATACTTTCATAAAACTCAGAAGGGCTACAGCAGGATATATGTGACCACCTAGTTTGTTCGGACCAGTGAAGGCATGTATTGCATATCTTAATGAGCACTTGGTCGTTACTACCGCAGGGTTCATTTTTTCTATTAGTGTTCTCGGTCTTCATCAAGATAAAGGGAAAAAGATATCCACCACATGAGCATTTCTCAAATCTTAAATCTAGAATATCGACTAAGCTAAAGGTAGAGTGATCATAATGGGCGATCTTATATTCGATGCCTGACCCCATATAAGGTTCATAATCTTCAAAGTCTTTAAAGTCAGTGTTAGTCGTTACATCAAATCTAGTAGGCTTTCCATCTAGATTGCCCGAAAAATCCGTATGGTCTCCTACATCAGCAGAAACAGTTAAACTATACGCATCCTTGTAGTTTTTATAGAATTGGATTTCGGCCATTAGGCCTGTATAGGAATTATGGCTCAGTTTAGTGCGATATGTTCTTTCCATGTAATCAAACGCAGCATCAAATCCTTTTTTCGGATCATGTATAGTGCTAAATATGATCCTTCTGGTGTTGTTATAGAGATTTGGATCCATTATTTGCCTCATCACGGTATTAGGCATTCAACGTAATTTGCCAAAGTATCGCTCTATTCGGGTTTGCCATTCAGATTCAAGATGGTGAATGAGTATGCGGGGAACTCGTAGTGCATGATGCCGTTCTGGAACTGGTGTTCCCATTCCCGTTGTTGAGGGATGATCCGTTTGGGTTCTTCGGGGGTGTTTTCATCCTCCAAGCTCCCTGAGATCGTCGATACTTCGGCAGATGGTTTCGTGGGGGTGAAACCGGTGATATGAATGCGGGCTGGAACGGCGCGCTCGACCATGTTGACGACTTGAAGGGTGAGCACGGTCCCGTCTTCGCTCGTTTTGGCGGTGACATCCAAGGTGTTATCGGGGCATTCGAGCTCTGATTTTACGCATTTTGGCAGGTAATTGCGTGACACCATTTGGGTGACGTAGTACGAGGGCTGGCCCCAGACTTGGGAAGGGGACAGGAAGAGCAGGCCTTGATCCCAGCCGTTGTCGGTCTGTTTGTAGGGTTGGAGGCAGTTTGCCGCGCAGACCACCGGCACTTTGCCGCCCATGCGTTCGAGCACATTGATCGCGTGCGCGTGGCCCAAGCCCCGGCGCAACAAATGGTTGCCGGAGTTTTCCTCGAACACCGCCACTTTATAATCGGCTCCGGGGCACAGCTTGCCCAATGCTTCGATAAAGGAGCGGATGGGTTCCGGATTCGGTTCGGTTGGTTCGTTGTTCGAGAGATGGATATCAGCCCATATCGTCCGGTTGTGGCTCTTTGCCAACTCGAGTATTTGCTGGTAAGTGGCCAGCGTGGTGAGGCCCGTCGGATTTCCCGTGAAATTAAAGGGATCTTGGATAACACCGGCATAGCCAAGGTCGCCGACGACAACGGTAATATTGGGGTCTTTCGCCCAGATGGCTTCGGCCATGGGCTTGAAGTGTTGCCAATAATTTTCGTCGATCTTTTCTTCATTGCCGAGCTCGATGTATTTCAAGTTGAATGGTTCCGGGAATCCGTCTTCCATGCGTTTGCGCCCCCATTCGGAGTCGGCGGGGCCGTTCATGTACTCGATGAAATCGGCCATGTCCTCGGGGGTCTCGCCCATGTTGAAGGCGGGCACGCATAGGAATCCGGCCGCACGGCAAAAGGCCACGAAGTCTACAATCGCCCAGCCATTCGTCGAATAGGGATACCAAGTGCCTTTATAGGGAGGGCGCTTGTCACGCGGGCCAATCATGTTTTTCCAGCGGTAGCCTTCCGCGTTCACCATGCTGCCGCCGTAGCGCAAGACCGTCAGGCCTTGCTCGAGCAAGCCCTCGGCGACATCCTTGCGCACGGGCAGGTCTTTGAAACGCCCCCACGCGCCCGGCTGAAGAAACGCATATCCGACGGCCACCGAACTCGGTTGTTTGAGCTTGATGGTGAAGCGGCCTGCCGTGTCCGTTCCGGAGGGCGCCAGGTTGAAATCGAGCGGCTGCCATTCGGCGCTGGCGCTGTGCAGGCGAGTTTCGGCATACACCTTCGCGCCATCGCCACTCTCGAGCGCCACATACAGGTCCGCTGGTTTTTCACTGCGCACCCATAGGCGGCCTTCATATGGTTTTCCCTCGACGAAGTACAGGCCCCACCGGTTCAGGCCCTGATTCTCGATGCCCAGTTCGCCCTGGCCTTCGGCAAACGTGAGCCGCTGGCTTTGGGTTCTTAGAAACGCCTGGCCCGGTTCGAGCGCGAACGCACCTTTGGCCGTGCCGGATTGGACGCTTCGCCACATGCCGCTGACGGCTTCCGGGGTGGATGCGGGCTCCTGGAAACTCTCGCCGAAAATCATCTGGCTGTAGATGCCGCCGTAGATCTCGTGATTGACATCCTCGATGCACGCCCCCGTCATGTGGCGGCTAATGGAGTTTGTCACGACACTTGCGTCCACTTTAATTTGGGCTTCTTGAGCCCAGGCCTTGCCTTGTGCGCATAGGATAACCAGCACTGCAAAAATAAATAGTTCTTTCATGGAATACATATCCCCAATTTTGTAGTAACATACTATGGCTTTACTTACTTGAAATTAGATCATCCTCCACGGCGGATGCAAGAGTCTTGACTTTAAAATACGTGGCGCGGCCTTCGGGATCGGGAAACTCGGATAGGATCAGCGCCAGGTTGGGCGGCTGCGCCGTATCGCGTCCGGGGCTCCATCCCTTCACGTGCAATGCCATCCCGCCGGGGCGGACCGTTGTGTCGGGGAATGGGCCTTCCACCGACGCGCCGTCTATCACGATATCGCGCGCCGCATCGAGCGGTTCAATATAGCGTTGATACTGCTCTTTCAGTGAGGCCATTTCTTTTTCCAAGTGTGCGCGCTTTGCCGCCGCGCCATCTGATGTTGCCGCATCTTGGGGAACCAGCATCGGGTCTCCGAAAATCACCGCGTCGCTGGGGATGATGTCGTGGTCAAAGGTTGTTTGATTTTGGTCAGTCACCATCAGGGTCAGGAATCGCGCCGCCGTGTCGAGTTGGATGCTCACCGGCAGCGGCTCCCGGGTGAGCGCGGTGCGTTCGAGTGCGGCCTTGCCATCCGTATAGATGGCCACGTCCACTGTTGGGTCCGCTTTCGCGCAATAGCCGATGATGGATTGGAAGGTGAGTTTTTGGTAGCCGGTGGCCTTTCGGATGGCCGCGAGGTCAAAAGTAAGGGCCTTGTTCGCCTCGAGGCCGAGCATGGAATGGCCTGGCTCGCTATACTCCACACCTCCCACGCACGTGTTGCAATACGGCTGGGGCAAGGCGCACATGGGCGATATCGTCGCGGCGTATTCCGGGCCGTCGGCGGGCGTCCAATGGCTGGCGTTCTTGGGGCCGTCCATGGCGTATCCGATGGCCATGCCGCACGTGGCGGGAACGCCCTCGATGGTGAGGCCCGTGGCGCTGATCGGCACGGGGCCGCGGGAGCCATTCGGCACGACAATACCGTCAACGAAGGGAGACTCGGAGGCTTTGAATTCATTGGCGGTGTGCCACCAGACCTGGCCGTACATGCCGCCCACGACGTTTCCGGAACGGGCGTCAATGCCGCATCCTGTTCGCCCCGCGCCGAATCCGCCGCCGCCGCCAGCGATATCCGCGAGATTCACGGGGCTGCCGCTCAAGCCGCCGAGCTCCGCATCCACCTCGGCGATACGCGCACGGAGATGGCTGAGTTCATTCGAGCTCTTGTCCTGATTGCCCAGGCAAAACACCACTGGCCCGCGCATCACCGCCGCCTTGCCCGACTGGGCGTTGCGCCCTTGGATTAGGCGCGTTTCCATGGGCAATGACAATTCCACGCGGTCGCCCTTTTCCCATTGCCGCTTAATGGTCAAGAACGTCCCTGGTGTTACGCCTTCAATGGGTTTGCCATTCACGGAAGCCTGTGGCTTCCCGCACCAGCGCGGTATCCGCAATTGCACCGCGAACGCCGCTTTTTTGGATGGCTCCACGTGGAGCGTGACATTCCCCGAATTGGGATAATCCGTTTCCTGCCGCACGGCGGCGGACAGTTTTTTGCCTAGTTTCAGTTGGGCGGAAGAAGCCGTGTAGAGATTCACCATGAAGCCGCCATCTTGCACATAATAGATCATTTCGGGCAGTTCTGAGACAATGCGCCGCCAATTGCCAGGGCAGCAATAGGTGTCGGTGTTCATGTACGCCCTGGGGCCTTCGAAGCAAGTGTAATACCGCAGCCGCCGTCCATCGGCGGACTGCGCCGCGAAGAGGCTATTCAGAATGGCCCGTTCCATGATATCGCCATATATGCTGTTCCCCTCGACTTGCAGCAATTGGTGGCAGAGCCGGATCAGGTAGGCCACGGCGCAGCTTTCGCCCAGGTTGCCCCGGCCTTCTTGCGACGTATGAAAATATTCACCGAGGCTGCACGCGCCCGTGATGACCTGGGCGTCATTCGCCATGAGGAAGTCTATGGCCTTGTGGCTTTCCTCCAACAACTTGGGATTGCCTTCCACGCGATACAAATCCACTTGCGCCACGCAGCGGTTGAAAAACCAGTAGCAATGCCCTTCCACCGGCGGCTGCCAATTGCGCAGGTCCATGGTAGCCACGCCGTACTCCCGATATTTCGCCTCGCCTGTCGTGTCGGCCACGGCAAGAAAAGCCCGCTCGATGCTTAGCTTGCGGACATCATTTATGTTCTCGAAAATCCACTCGGCCGGTTTGGCGCGCATGATAAAATCCGCCAAGCGCCGCGCCGCTTCGAGCGATTCATGGCTATCGAAATACCGGTAGTCATCCGCCAATGCCTGCATAATGTAGACCATTTCGTGCAAGTCGAACGCCGAGGTGACACGGGCTTCCGGCGCGAATGCACCCATATAGCCGTCTTCAGTCTGCGTGGCGAGCAGCGTCTGGAACACACTATCCTTCAACGCGAGGACTTTTGGGTCACCCGAGTAGGCGGTGAAGCGCACCAAGGCGTCCATTGTCTTTCCAAGCCCTACATAGCCGCCATAGTCGCCCATGTCCTGCGGCCAGGTTTGTTTCTGAAACGGCCCCAAAAACAAACCGCCTGGCGCTAAGTCCAACTGGAGCAGGTTGCCTTGAATGGTCAAATCGATGCGGCGTCCAATTTCACCGCCCAGTTGCACCTCAGAAATCGGCGCGAGCTTGAATACGGGTTGTGCTTCTTCTCCAGCGAAAGAGGCCCCCGAAAGCAACAACATAAGCAATGTCCAGATTGTAATGTGCCGCATATTTATTTCCTTGCTCGTCAGCGACGGATGTTGTTGACCTCGAAACACACTAAAAATTGTAGGGTGGGGCTTGCCCCACCGTCAATGGAGGCATACCGGTGTCAAACAGGAAGGGCGCGTGCAACGCGCCCCTACCGAAACGAACAAACACGACTATCAACGTAAGATGGAACAAACCCCATCAACCAGATCCTCCGCAGGTGATCATGAGGGAGCCCACTTGCCCACTGAGATCAGGATACGTATTGGGATCGATGGGCGGCAATGGTTCCACTCCGTATTTCTTGAACTCGACATGCCCGTCCATGTACAGCACATTGCTTCCGCCGGGTGCGTGGTTGAAGCGGGTTACTGGCTGTCCGTCTCCTTGGAACGCCACGCCTTGCAGGATCTGGCCCCAAGCGTCCCACATGACAAACAACTGGCTTTGTCCCGTACTGCCCGACGCTGGATTGTTGATATCCGTGATGAAGAACCGTTCGACGCCTTCGCGAAGGCGGTAGATGGGTTTGAACACTATATTGCCCTTATTGCACCAACCGCCGCCGCCCCAGCCATCAAATAAGTCTATGGCATCCTGTTTTAGATCGCCGTAATCTTCGTAGTGTCCCACGAGTGTCCATGCTGCCGGGCATCCGGCATTTTTTAGCGCTGGCTGGGAAACCGTGCCCAATCCTTTCGCCATATACCCGGACATCACCGCCACTACATAAAACTCAGCGCTTGTTTGAACGGCGTAAGGAGTATAAATGTAAGAAATGGGATGGGAGAGAAGGCTGTTGAGGCACGCTTTCCCTCCCGTGCTATTCATGTTCACCGACTTGACCGCTTCCTCGATGTCCTCTGGAATCTCCAAAGAACCTGATGGCAGAAAATCCGATAACCTGTCCGCTGTCGCGCGCGAATCGGATGGGCAGATCATGATATTCGGATCATTCCAATAGTCGGGATACAAATCATCGGAAGGCAAGCCCATAAACAGGTTATAATTAGCCAAACACCAGCGCGCATGGGGCGGATAGATCATCCCCTTGCTTTCATTGGCATACATTTTAAAGATAATGCCAAACTGCTTGAGATTACTGGAGCAGGAAGCCCTTCGGGCCGCCTCCCGCGCCCGGGCCAGTGCAGGCAGCAGAATCGCCGCCAGGATGGCGATGATGGCGATGACCACCAACAGCTCAATTAAGGTGAACCCCTGTCTTTCAGACTTCATTACTGGCCTCCTCCTATGGTTTGTATTGCCCACTTACCCCCAACCCATGAAGAACTGGTCCGCGAGATATGATCCATTTCCGAAATACGTGATATCGCAGTTCCAGAAAAAAGCCGAGAAAAGAAATGTTCAATAAGCTAAATTTATTGTGTCATTAATTCACGCTTTTGTCAATGGCCTTTTTCCGCATTCGAAAGGCTTTCCTAAGTGCTTGTTTTTAAAAGACATAAAAGGAGAGTATCTATTAATGAGATAGAGTTATTGGTAGGAGTTTTGTGAACGCTTTGCTCACTTTATTACGAATTTTGAGCCTCATTACTTTCTGGTTTTTAGCGCCACACCAATTACAAAGAAATAGAATATAGCATTAGTATGATTTTGTTGTTAAGTAAATTCCTCTTTTGCTCTGATATGTGGGTGCGTTTGCGAGGCAACGCGCTGGTTACCATGTAAATATTCGCAAAAAGCAACGTTTTGCATGGTAGTAACACGAACGCGAGCTGTCGAATTTGTTGTGCTGCGAGAATAGGAGTTTTCCGCTATCTTCCGTTTTTGCGGCAGCGGATGTGTAAAAAATAGGCGATGATTCGGGCGTCATATATTTCTGGATGCGCCGCCAGGGCCTCATCGCTGGGATATGGTTCGCCCAAGCGTTCGATGGCGAAACCGGCATCGAGCAGCATGTTCAGCCATTCGCTGATAGGCCGGGAAAAGGTCGGTATTTCAAAATGCGGCACGCGCGTCCGGTATTCCTCCGGCGCGGAGCCGAACATCCAGAGTTCCGTCAATTCACCATTCCGGCGTGTAAAATAATCGCCGCACTCAAGCGCCACCCGGCGGCCTTCTTCATCGGTAACCCATTTCCATCGAGTGGTAGTGAAACACGGATGGCAGATCGAGAATTGGAAGAATCCGTCCGGGCGCAGCACGCGCCGCACTTCGGCGAACACCGAGGCGTGGCCGGGCATGTCCATCAGGCTCATGGTAGCCATGGCGAAATCAAACGAGCCATCCGCGAAAGGCAATGCCAATCCGCTGCCGCGCAAGAAGCGGATGCCTAGCGGCGTCTCGCATTCACCCTGGCGGGCGTATCCCAAAAACGTGGAAGCGATATCCAGCGCCGTCATACGCACGCCCCGGCGCGCCGCCATCCGTGTGTTATATCCTTCGCCGCAGCCGATATCCAGCCCATCGAGTCCCGCCACATCCGGCAGCATCGCCATGAATCCCGGCGTATTGCAGGCGTCGCGGTACACATCACAGCCCATGCGGGCCAGCGGAGCCCACGTCTCCGCGTTGCGTTCCCAATAGCGTCCTGTCTCGCGGTCATCCATGAATTAATTTTCCTCCGTGCATGTTTCGAGCGTAGCGCCCATGGCCGTGCGCAGATCATGCCACGCCTGGCGCAGCGCCACGCGGGCTTGGGCAAGCTGCCCCTGGGCGGATGTCAAGTCGCGCTGGGCTTCGTTGAGCCGCACGAGCGATGTTTGGCCCGCGTTGTATTCCTTCTCGACCAAATCCCGGTTTTTCTGGACAAAAACGGCATTGGCCCGTTGAAGCGCGAGCTGCTTCTGGGCCGCCAGGACATTCTCGATTTGCTGGCGCACATCGGACACCACGCCGATTTGCGCATCGCTCCATTGGAATTCCGCTTCCCTCTTGGCGGACTTCGCCTCCATCAACAGCGCTTTATTTCGCCCGCCCGCATACAGCGAATAGCTTACATTCAATCCCACTGAGGTGGCGAAATCATTCATATCGGGTTTCCGCTCCGTCGTGGAGGCCGCTTGCGACAGCGATACGCTCACGGTTGGATAGAACGGTGCGCGACTTGCTTTCACGGTGGCATCGGCGCGCTCGACGGCATACGCGCTCTGATGCAAATCGGGCCGGTGTTCGAGCGCATAACTGATTCGTTCTTCCGCCTGGGGCTCCTGCATTTCCTCCAGGCATTCTTCCGGCAGCGGGGCGATCTCGGTTTCTGCTGGCAACGCGCCTTCCGGCAGCCCCAATAGGCTTGCCAGCCCGAGCCGCGACAACGCATAGCTGTTCTCCGCCGAAATCCGGCTGGCGCGCGCCGCGTTTGCCTGCACTTCAAAGTTCAACACATCGCTCAGGCTTCCCGAGCCCACGGAGCGCCGGGCATTGGCATCCTTGAGCTGCCGCGCGTTAAATGCTTCATCCGCCTCGGCAATGGTGATGTTTTCGCGCGCCAGCGCTGCCGAGTAATAACTCGACGCCACCGCCGACAGCAACAAGCGGCGCGACTCGTCATAGGCTGCCTCGAATTCCTGGGAATTGAACTTCGCAGCCGCATACTTAAACTTGCGCTCGAAACCATCAAACAGCAGCCATTGCGCCGTCACGGCGGCGTTATAGCTGCTATAATCATTATCCACCGCCGCATGCGCCTTCATGGCGTCCGCATAGGCTCCCGCATAGTTTCCAAATACTGTCAACAAAGGAAGCTCGGCGGCTCCGCCTGTAGGCGATAGGCTGGCCGTGGCCGCGCCGCTCTGGAGCGCACCTCGAAACGCCTCACCGCGCGCACTATCCAAGCTGTTATCGCTCAGCCACGTATTCGACGCGCTTGCCGTGGCATCCACCATAGGAAAATAAGCGGACCGCGCTTGCTTGATCCGCTCCCGGGCCTGCGCCACGCGTTCCGCTGCGGCTTGCAGTGAAGGATTGTCCCGCAGGGCGATCTGCTGCGCCGTGGCAAGGTCTAGCACGGCGGGAATACCCGCTGGCTCTTCCGCCTGGGCGGCCGCCAGCGAAGACAGAATCACCGCCAACATGATTGAGTGCATGGCATGCTTCTCCTTTAATCCGAATCCAGCGCCGCCGCTGGCTTTTCCGGCTGTGGCGCGGAGTCTAGACTGAGCAATTCATCATTACGGAACCGTGCGGGTTCGACTTCTTCCGGGGCCAGCCACACGCCAGAGATCATGCGCCGGGCAATGCGGCGGAAATCATTTAGGATGCCCATCAGGCATGGGATCAATAACAAGGTAAGGATGGTGGCGAAGCCCACGCCGGCTGCAAGGGACAGCGCCATGGGCACCAAGAATTTCGCCTGCATGTCTTTGGCGAATATGAGCGAAACAAGCCCGCCTACGGTCGTCACAGATGTCAAAAAAATCGCCCGGAACCGCCGGGTGCCGCCAAGTTCGATGGCCTTATAAAATGGAGCGCCTTCAGCCAAATAATCATTTACGCACTCGATCAGCACAATGGCGTCATTAACCACCACGCCCGCCAGCGCCACGATGCCGAACAGGCTCATCATCGTGACATCATACCCCATCAGCAGATGCGCGAAGATCGCGCCGATGATGCCAAAGGGCACCGTGAACATGATAATAAACGGCTGCATGTAGGAGCGGAAGATTGTGGCGATGATCACGAATATGCCTACCAGCGCCAGCGGAAATCCTATATATAAAGAGTTGAGTGATTCAGTCGTATCGCGTTGGGACCCTTCAACCGATACGGACAATCCCGGATAATGGGAAATGAGCGTATCGAAATAATTCTCCTGCAAGTCCGCGATCACCTCATTCGTATTCGCACGTTCCTTATCCACATCCGCCGTCACGGCTACCCGGCGCATGGCATTCGTGCGGATGATGCTGGCATAGCCTGGGCCATACGACGCCGACGCCACGGTCTGTAGCGGGACTTCATAGCCTTGTGGCGTGCGTATGCGCACCTGCTCGAGATCGGCCAGCGTTTTCCGTTCATCCAAGGGATACCGCACGCGCACACGGACATCATCGCGCCCGCGCTGGAGCCGCAGCGCCTCTTCTCCATAAAATCCCGAGTAGACTTGCTGCGCCAGATCCGACACCGTGATGCCCAACGTATGCGCTTCCGGCTTCAGCTCAAACTTAATCTCATTTTTACCGGGGCGAAAATCGGTCTCAATCTGGGAAACGCCCGTATACTGGGCCAAATGCACTTTCAATTCGTCCGCAGCCGCGAGAATCGTATTCATATCCTGGCCTTGCACCCAAACCTCGATGGGCTTGCCCGGGGGGCCTCCGCCTTGGCCTTCTATGGTAAACGACACCACGCCCGGTATGTCGCCCGTCTCGCGCTCCCATTCGTATTTAAGGGCTTCCGAGGATAATCCCCGGAATTGCGATTCCAGCAATTGCGCCCGGACGGAGCCTTTATACGGCGTTCCCGAGCCTCCGCCCGCAAAGGGATCATCGCTGATAATGCCGCCCACGACGCTATATAGGTTTGTAAGCAACGGCTCGCCGCTGGCGGTTTTGGCCTTTTCGGCCACCTTGTGAATCGCATCTTCCAGCCGCAGTACGGCTTGTTCCGTCTTCTCTATTGGCGTGCCGTTAGGAAACTCGATGGTGGCCGTCAGCATATCGCCGTCCACATCCGAAAAAAGCACAAACTTCACATATCCCGCGCTGATTAAGCTGATCGTAAACAAGAACACCGCAATAGCGACACACATGGAGAGATACCGGACGCGAATCACCCGCCTCAAGAACGGCATATACATGTGCTCGATGAACCAATCCATACCCCCGCTCACGCGCTCCCGGAACGCACTCAAGAAACGGAACGGAGCAAGCAAGTAATGCCCGCTCCATTTGGAATCATGCCGCTGGAGCCAGCTCGGGGCGTTTGGATCTGGCAGATGGCTTAAGTGTGAGGGCAGCATGAATAGGCATTCTAACAATGAAATCGAGAGCGCACTGATCACTGCTATGGGCAAAATCCGGATGAACTTGCCCATGATGCCCCCGACGAACATGAGCGGCACAAACGCCACCAGCGTCGTGGTCACCGCTCCTACGACGGGCATTCCCACTTCCATCACGCCATCCACGGCGGCGGCCAGGGCGCTCTTGCCGCTTTTTCCGGTGTACATATATCGCCTCGCCCACCACGATGGCGTCATCCACGACGATGCCCAGCACCATGATAAGCCCGAATAGCGAGATCATGTTGAGCGTGCCGCCCAGCAGCCACATGATCGCCAATCCGCCCGAAAGCGATATGGGGATCCCCATCGCCGCCCAGAAACTGAGCCGCAAATCGAGAAACAACCATAATAAGATGAACACAATCGTGAGGCCGAACCGCCCATTGCTCAGTAATAAATCGATACGATCCTGGATCATCGTGGACATGTCATTTAACACGGAAATATGCAGCCCCGGTGGAAGCGCCTGCTGTTTCTTCGCCACATACGCCTTAACTTTATTCGATATGTCGATGGCGTCTTCTTCGGAGGTTTTCGCTACAGTCACCAGGGCGGCGGGCTCGCCATTAAACCGCGACATAAGCGGTTCCTCAATGAATCCGTCTTTCACCGTGGCGATTTGCCCAAGCCGGATGACCTCGCCCGTGGGTTTCGCCAGCAGCACGATATTCTCGAATTCGTTGCCCCAGTATTTCCGGCCCATCGTGCGCAGGCGGATTTCCTCCCCTTTCGTGCGCACCGTTCCACCCGCTTGATTCAGGTTGCTTGTCCGGACGGCATTCGCCACTTGATCAAAGGTGAGGCCATACTCCCGCAGCCGTTCTTCAGACACCTCGATGGAGATCTCGTAATCCCGCGTGCCATTCACCGTCGCCTGCGTCACGCCGGGCAGATTGCGGATCTCATCCTTGACCTTTTCCGCCCATTCCTTCATGGTCCGCTCTTCCAGCGGGCCGGAAAGGGCCAGCGAGAGCACTTCCTGCCTATAAGTCACTTCGTTGACGATGGGCCGCTCCGCATCCACGGGAAACGTCGAAATCGCATCAATGCGGGTTTTGATGTCGTCTTTCGCCTTGCGGGCATCAAAGCCCTCGACCAGTTCGATGACAGCCGAACCCATATTTTCCTGGGAGGTCGTCGTATACTTCTTGATTCCCTCGAGCCCATCAATCGCCTCTTCTATTTTCCGGCAAATGCCTTCCTCGACCTCTTCTGGGTCAGCGCCCGGATACACCACGCTAACGGTGACCATGTCGATACTCATCTCGGGGAACATCTCGCGAACCATATTCACCGATGCCGCTACGCCGGTTAATAGCGCCGCAAGCGTTAAAATGTTCGCAAATACCGTATTACGCGCGAATGCGGCCAATAATTGCCTCATGAGGCCGCCTCCCCGGCATCTTTGGTTTTTATTTGAACGAGGGCGTTCTCGAGCGGATTCACCAGGCGCGTCGTAATAACCTTGTCCCCAGGCGATAAGCCTTCGCTGACATAAGCCATGCCGCCTTCCTCATACGCCAGTGTGACGGGCGCTGTCTTCAGGCGGGTTTCTCCTTCGCCACTCGACACCACCAAATGCACCGTGCCTTCAAAGCTCACCGCCGTGCGCGGCAGCCGGTAGGCTTGTTTCAGTGTTTTTCCTGGAATACCCACTTCGCAGAACATCCCCGCCACCAGGGGCAATCCATCGCCTTCAGCCGCCAAGGCATGCGCGCCTTCGATGCGCACCGCGACGTAGATGGTCCGGGTGTTCTCATCCACTTTTTCAACCCGGTGCAGCGTTCCCTTCCAATGATGGCCCGGATCTTCCGTCCACTGAACCGTACACTCGAGCGGCGTTAGATGCTGGAACCACGCCGCATCATTCTCGTTTTGCCCTCCGAAATCGAGCCAGTTCCTCGCTTCTTTACTATTCAGCGGCGTGGATATCTCGAGCAGCGAATCATCCGCCAACTCGAGCACAGGCGCGCCAGGCGACACATACTGCCCAGCCTCCACACTTTGCGACACAATCCGCGCATCAAATGGAGCCACCACCACGGTGCGCTCGAGATTCAGCGCATTGAGCTGTATCCGCGCCTCGGCGGCGGCGCTCGAACTCTTCGCCTCCGCGATCTGAATCGGATACACCTTTAATTGGCTCTCCATCTGGTCCACGGCGTCTTTGGTGCTGTTATATGCCTGCTCGGCCTGCTCGACCCCTGACTTTGTTCCTACCTCGTCTTTCTCGAAAAGGCTTTTTGCCCGCTCAAATTCATTCTTCGACAATTCGCAGGTGCGTTGCATCGTTTCCAAACGCGCCTGGTCCGCGGCGTATTGCACTTCCAGGCGGTGGACGCTATCCGCCAATTGCCGCGCCGCCGCCGTGGAATCCGCAAGCTGGGCCTCATATGTGCCTGGCTCGATGCGGAACAGGACCTCTCCTTTCGGTATCACCTCGCCCACATCCATGCGGGGATGCACCTCCGCTATACGCCCCGGCACCTCCGGCGTGATGCTTACTTGGTTCCTAACGCGCACTTCCCCATATCCCTTGAGAACCACCGGCACATCTTCTGGCTGGACGGCCACGGCCTCCACAAAAATCGCCTGCTCAGCACTCTTCGCCTTCGGGGGCTCTTGTTTGAGCAGCGGCATTAGCACCAGGGCGGCAACGCCCCCCACCAGAACCAGCACACAAGCCACCACGAGCTCGATGCGCGTCAGGATCTTTTTAAACAATGCTTTCATAAACGACTCCGCTTCCTTGAACAGGCAGCCTTGTTATGCCGACACATAGCTCCCCTTACGGCCTGCGCACTGAGCGCCATTCAATCATTTCCCGCTATCCTCGAACGTAGCTTTTCCGACAATACACCATGGATTTTCCCATAAACCTGCTGCCACAGTCTGGTATATTCTGGCCCAATTTCCACGAATAAATCCGCAAGCGAACCCAGCACATGCTGCTCGATTTCCATTATGATGGCCTTTGATTCATCGGTAAGACGCACCACGACCTCACGGCGATCTGCTGGATTAGGCTCCCGCGACACCATGCCCATCTCTAGGAGACGGTCCACCATTGCCGAAGCCGAAGGCGCGGACACATTCGCCGCCGCCGCTAGTTCTTTTATGCTCACTTTTTTTTGTGTACGGATAATGTGCAAGGCATGCATCTGCGGCACCGTTATATCAATTTCCGGCTCCCCATTCGCCCGCATGTGCGCCATATGTTTGCGCACCACAAAATCTCGAAGCAGCTCTGAAGTCTCGAAAAGCAGCCGCGCCTGTTCCACTGAATCCTGTCTCACAACCGTGCGCTCCAAATCATTAGTTTGCCTTTTAATTAGTCTCCCTAATTATATGAAGGCGCTGGCCATCCCGTCAATGCCGTTCTTCTCGTTTCCATGCGCACTTTCAACAATTTGCCTGTGAAGCGGCCAGGAAGATACCATGCATTCAATCTAAGGGGCGCGCTTATGTATGCAGTAAAGAGAATTCACACGCTTCCGGAGAATTGCGAAAGCTTCATTGATGAGATTGCAGAAGGCTTAGCGGGGCTTTATGGAAAACCCGCGGGCGAGGCCTACCGCCGGAAGGCCTATCCCATGCTCGAAGCCACAGTAGATTTTCCCGCCGCCGAAACCTGGGCTTGCATGGAGGGCCCCCGCGCCGCAGCCCTGCTCATCACCGTCTTGAGGAATGGCTTCGGGCAGATTTCTTATATCCATGTGCTTCGCTCACATGCCGGATGCGGTGAGGAAACGCAATTGTATGCCCAGGCCGTTGAATCGCTACAGGCGCGTGGCGCGCAAGCCATCGTGTGCGAGTGCCTGCCCTTGTGCCCTCTCGATCTTGATGCTTGCGCGGCGGTGCTCCATTTCCATGCCGTGCCGCGCCTGCTCATGCAGGCCAGCCTGGACTCGCTGGCGTTGGCTGCTCCCAAGCGGATACAAAGCAAGCCTATCACCCGCCGCGACTGGAAGGATGTCGCCTCACTCATCTCGGAAGCATATCAGAACCATATGGACCGCATTTTACACCGGGAAGTGTCCAGCGCGGAATCCGCCCTCCAATTTGTCGAAGGCGCTTTATTGGGAAGATACGGCCCGGCGGACGCCAGCTTCTGCAGAATGATACGCCGGGAAGACCAGGCGGCGGGAGCCGTTTTTGGATGTGAAATCGCGCCGGGAATAGGATTCGTCTTGCAAGCCGTTGTCCGGCCGGAATTTCAAGGCCAAGGCATCGGCGGGCAACTGCTATGTGAACAGGCGGAATGGTTTCGCAGGGCAGGCATGTTCCGGGCCGCATTAGGCGTCACGGCCGCCAATCCCGCGCTGCGCCTGTACCAGCGCCTTGGATATTCACTCTTGCATCCAGTAACCGCATATGCCTGGCATCAGAACCAAACAGCCGATGAAGGCCCATTGCATGTTCTCGAGTAGATTCCATCGCGCCGCGCCGTGTGAAAGCCCGCATGCTCCTATGCTAAGGTAGGCAAGCACATTGGACGGGTATACTCTTTTTCGGAAGCCATTCGCCGTGCGGTTCCGAAATGCGGGATAGGTTGCAGGCAGAGGGGAGCCATATCAGTGCCGGAAGCGCATAAATCCACATGGAGCTTGCTTTGGTATGCCGTGTCAGGCGGATTATTTTTGTTTGGCTTGGCGGGCGGCGTCATTATTGGCTACATGTTGTGGGGGGAGCGGCAGATGCCGCTTCGTGACAACACAACCGCACCCATCGAAGTAGCGGCAACGGAGCCTGCGGCTCCTGCGCCCGAAACGCCCCCAACGCCCACCACACCGGATTTGGCCGCGCCGCCTTCCGTTCCTGCTCCCGAAACCCCAGCCGCCGCGCCGTCCGAAACGAGCGCCAGCCAACCTGCGCCCGTAGTGGAGCCGCTGGAAGAAGAAGCAGATGTTTGGCCAGGACGGCATTTGTTTCTGTCAATCGATGGCGTGGCGCTGGATAGCGCAACGCGGGCGCTGCTGGGTGAAATCAAGCCCGGCGGCGTGGTGCTGCTCGCGGAGAATTTCCAGTCGGAAAAGCAGGCGGGCGCGTTGATTAAGGATATCAAGGCGGCCGTGGGGCTGGGCGAGGGCATAGGCGATTTGCCGCTTATCGCCATTGATCAAGAAGGCGGTCCGGTCAATCGACTAAACATCAAGGATGCGCCTGGCGCATGGCAATTAGGCGCGCTGGCGGATATCGAAAAAGCCCGGGCGGTGGCCCGCATCTATGCCGATGCCTGCCACGCCATCGGCATCGGCGTCGTTTTCGCGCCTGTGCTGGACGTGTATGATGAAGGGGGCAATGAACGCATCAAAGAACGGTGCTTCAGCAGCGACAGCCGCATTGTTTCGGCCATGGGCCTTGCGTTTTCGAGCGGCCTCATGGATGGGGGCGTACTCTCGGTGGTGAAGCATTTCCCTGGCCATGGCTCGACGCTCGAGGATTCCCATGAGACTATCGCCGTATTGGCGCGCAATAAAAGCGGCATGGCGGATATCATGCTGCCATTCAGCGACGCCGTGGCGGCGGGCATTCCCGGCGTCATGGTGGGCCATATCGCCGTGCCGTCCCTGAATCCCGACAATCCCAAAGAGCCCGCTTCACTGTCACGCCCCATTCTGGATGGCTTCTTGCGTGCGCGATGGGACTACCAGGGGGTCATTCTGAGCGATGATATCAGCATGAAAGCCGTCACCAATGAACGCCCAGTGGAAGAGGCCGCCGTCGAGGCGCTCGAGGCGGGCAATGACGCATTTATCCTCGTGGAGCGCAATCCTGATCGCGTGCGCGGCTTGTGCCAGGCCATCGAGAAGGCCGTGAACGAGGGCGGCATTCCGCGCGCCCAATTGCAGGAAAGCATGAAGCGGCTCGATGCCTGGCAGGCCTGGCTGCGCAATCCGAAACCGTTGCCGGGGCCGCTGCCCGCCATGCCGCAAGTGGCCATCGCGCCCGCCCATGCCCTGCCTGCCGTCGAGGCCGCGCCGCCGCCCGCCCCCACACCAGCTCCCGCGTCCGCGCCTCCCGCTAATGCCACCTCGCATACCGTGCAGGCGGGCGAGCATCTCGGCGGCATTGCCGCCCGGTATAAGGTTAAAGTGCAAAACTTGCTCGATTGGAATCAGCTCAAGGATACGAATGTGCGGATTGGCCAAGTTTTAAGGGTGGCGGCTCCCGAATCCGCGCCTGCTGAGCCGCCGCATGTAGAAACCCCACCCGCGCCAGCGCCAGCGCCGGCTCCCGCCCCTACGCCCACTCCGGAGCCAGGGCCTGCTCCCCCGCCCCCCCCCTCCGTATCGGCTCAGGATACGGATATCCACATCGTGGCGTCCGGCGAAACCTTATTCAGCTTGGCGCGGCAATATGGCATTTCGGTACGTGAACTGACTACATTGAATGGCATGAATGAAGACAGTATCTTGCGAACAGGGAGCAAACTGAAAGTGCCCAAGCGCACGCCCGGCAATCCGCCAGGGACGTGACCGCGAACAAAAAAGGAGGATGCCGCCATGTTTGTATTAGCCCAACTGGATCCATCGCAATTGTCAGTGGTGCAGCGGTTCGAACAAGCGGCGGGCGTCCGCTTACTGGCGATGAAAGACATGGAAGTGGCGAGCGCGCCCATCACGGCCGATATGCTCGAAGAGCTTCAGCAGCTCGAAGAGGAATTAGGCGTTTGCCTGGTCGCGGTGCGCTGAAAGAACGGTTTCTTTTTTTGCGTATCAAGTGAACCGCCAAATACACTAAAATCTGTAGGGTGGGGCTTGCCCCACCGCTCAAGAAATATGCCTATATAGTCCAGGCATAACTAATTGATATGCAATGGTTTATCAGGGAAATCCTTGTAAGAAGACAACGTTTTGCTAGATAGTAGTACGAAGAAATAACACTCCTTTCACATTATGTGCATAGAATCGCGAATTGGGTGTGCGTCCCAATTGTGCTTTCATGCGGCATCTTTCCTAGCTCTGTCGGCCCAGAAGTCTTCGAAGTCTCTGTTCAAGAAGGCGCATCGTAGCGTAATGATCTTGTTTGCACCGTTGACCGTCCATCTCATTCCGGACTGCTTGAGCCGTTTTCCTACAACATTTTTGCAGCCGGCCTCTATGACGCCGGAGCCGACGAACAGTTTTTGTTCCCGGAATTCGGCATAGCGCATCATGTGGGCGCGGCTGCCCAGATACAGAAAATGTTCCCAGGCCGCCTTGCCGTCATCGTCGTGGCTGGGCATGTGTGGCCGCAGTAGCTCCAGGGCCTGCGCGGCCTCTCCCTGCCGCACGAGTTCGCTGAGGCTTTGGCGCATCCGCATCCCCAGCTCAGTGGTCTTCCCAAAGAGCAGCGCGCACAACAGCGCCAGGTGTTCCAGTGCGTGATACAGGTCGAGGATGTGAACGGCCCCGGGGAAGTAGTCGGCGGCGATGTTCGCTATCCATTGCGCGCCGTCGGAAAGGACCACCACCTTTTGCGCGCGTTCCAGTCCACGGCGCTGGGCTTCGGCGAAGATGCGGCCTGCAAAGGCTTCGGCGTTTTCCACGGCGCCGGAAAAGGTGGTGCTGCCGGGGTCGCGCACCGGCTCCCCCTTCTCGTCCGTGCTGGTTTGTGTGAAGACGCATCCGATTTTGGCCTCACGGGTTTTGGCGGATCCGTCTTGCGCCTTTCCCTTGCGCCCGTCCGTTTCGGACTTGACGACGGGAACCCCCGTGCCGTCCATTTCGATGTACAGGACGGGAATCTCATCGCCGGTGCTGGGCTGCGCGGGGTTTGACGGATGCCCGCGCCGCTGCTTTTCCCACGCGGCCACGTCCGCTCCCGTCTGCTCGCTGGACCGCTCGCAGTCCTTGGCGCTCACGCTGATGCCCGCCAGTTCTTTTAGATCCCCGGCGGCGTCCGCGAAGCTTTCCCGCGCGCCAAGGCGCGCCGTCATTCGCCTGACGCCGGGCGAACGCGAAGTGCCCGCGACATCCAGCAGTTCGTCCGCTGGATAGGCGGTGGCCCCGCATGGGCAGCGGTACATCGCGCGCTCCTGCGTGACGTTCCCCAGAATGGTCGTGATGCGCCTGGCCCGCATGCCCGCGCGGCGCATGGGATGGCCGCACAGCGGGCACGCATGCTCCTGGCCCTGGACAATGGCGTTTGCCTTGTCGAACAGGACGGCCAGCGTCTTTCCCGCGCCTTCCAGGGCGGCGGTGCGGATGAGTTTCTCCGTTGCTTCAAAGTCCACGCCGCGGTCCCGGCGGACTAGCGCCAGCGCCCGCGACATTTCCGCGGACCTTTCCAGTTCGACTAGAGCCCTTTTTTTTGCCGCTCGTGGGCGGCCTCCTTGTCGCGCTCAAGCTCTCCGAGCTGTTGTGTCAGCTCGCAAAAGCGTTCGGCGAGTTCGTGAATACGCTTGCTGTTGTCCGTCTGTTCACGGGCGCGCCGCACGTCCTCGGGACTTCGCAGCCGCTGCCGCCGGGGCTTTCCCTGCTCGTACCACTGCAGGGAGTAATAAGGTCCCCGTTCCACGGCCTCCGGCATGTCCTTGCGTGTGCCCTTGACCATTTGCTCCGACACGCCGCCCGGGTGGGCGCTTCGAATGGCGCGCATCTGCCCCAAAATACATTCCCGTTGCGCTTCAATCGTCTCAATGTTCATGGCGGCCTCCATTTGTGTCTATACAGACACAAAATTATACCGCAAAAAACATCTGGACGCAACGAAACACAATCATGGCGCACACCCTCGCGAATTGGAAACAAACCATTCGCATGGTACAATTCCGTTTTGTTGAATCGGCTTCCTTCAAGGCTAGGAAAGGAAATGAACATGTCCATCGGACGCTGTCTGCTTGCGTTGCTTCCTCTTGTATTGCTGGGCTGGGCCTGCTCGAAACCCGCCGAGCCGGCGAATCCGCCCACACCGCCGCAAACGAATGCCCCCGCCGCATCTGCGGCGGATGGAGCCGCGAATCCGGCCGCGCCAGGCGCATACGCCAGTTTGGCGGGCACGGCTTGGGAAGTAGGCAAGTACGTACTTGAATTCAGCGAAGAGCCTAAGGTGCATATTTCCGGTGAAGCGGTGCCGATTCCGGGCGGAATTAATGGACAATATAGTGTGAAGGACGGCGCGATCACCGTAGGAGCCGCTGGCCAGTCGAAATCGGGCACCTGGGATGGTTCGTCGCTCGTGCTCGAGGGCGTGAACGCGAAGCGTAAAGCCAGCTAAAGCTTCGAGTATTGTCCGGCGAGGACGCCGGTCCCTCACAATGCGTATAAAGCAAGGAATATGTAGGGTGGGGCTTGCCCCACCGCTGGATGGGGCGCATACGCCAGCCGTCATTGTTTTATAGTTTCCGCAATTCGCGGCATAAATGAACGCCATATAGCCAACAAAGGAATGAGAACGCCGCCATGACTCCGCACTTGCAATTCCAGCGCACCTTAGTGACCAGCGCCCTGCCGTATGCCAATGGCTACATTCATCTGGGGCACATCGCCGGGGCGTATATCCCCGCGGATATCTATGTCCGCTATCTGCGCATGAAAGGCGCTCCGGTGTTGTATGTGGGCGGTTCGGATGAACATGGAGTCGCCATCACGCTCAAGGCCCTCAAGGAGGGCATTACGCCCCAAGACGTGATCAACCGCTACCACGAGGCCAACGCACAATCGTTCGCGGACTTAGACATTTCGTATGATATCTATGGGCGCACCTCGTGGCCCTTGCATGTCGAAACCACGCAGGCATTTTTTATAGAACTCGACCGGCAGGGCTTTATCTCGAAGGAGAGCATGGAGCTGTGGTATTCCGAACAATCCGACACCTTCCTGCCCGACCGGTATGTGAAAGGCACGTGCCCAAAATGCGGCTATGAAGAGGCCACGGGCGATGAATGCGAGAATTGCGGCGCGCAATACGCCACCCAAGAGCTGATTCATCCGAAAGCCAACATACCCGGCGATTCCTCGACGCCTGTCCTCAAGGAATCGGTGCATTGGTTTCTGCGCCTGGGCGATTTTACGGAGCGGCTGCGCCAATGGCTCGATAGCCACCCCGAGTGGCGGGCCAATGTGCGCGGCATCGCCTATGGCTGGGTTGAAAATCTCCACTCCCGCTGCATCACCCGCGATACGGAATGGGGCATCCCCATCCCCGTCGACGCGCCGGAAGCCCAAGGCAAGCGCATTTATGTGTGGTTCGACGCACCCATCGGGTATGTCACCAATACGCGCCAATGGGGGATAGACCATGGCCTGGGCGATACCGCATGGGAAACGTGGTGGAAAGATTCGAGCACGCGGCTGCTCCATTTCATTGGCAAAGACAACGTGCCTTTCCATGCCATCATTTTCCCCGCGATGCTTATGGGCCAGCCAGGCTATAATCTGGCGGATAATGTCGTCGGCAATGAATACCTCAACGTGGTCAACCGCACGACAGGCAAGACGGAAAAAGGCTCGAAATCGAAGGGCAACATGATCAGTGTGCGGTGGTTCGTCCAGCATTTCAGCCGCGACGCCATCCGGTATTACCTGAGCGCCATCATGCCCGAGACGAAAGACTCCGCGTTCGACTGGGATGAATTCTTAAATCGCTACAACGGCGAGCTGTGCGATGTGGTGGGCAATTTCGTCCATCGTTCGCTCACCATGGCGGTGAAGAATTTCGGCGGATGCGTGCCCACGCCCGGCCCGCTCGATGCGGAAGACCAGGCGCTGTTAGCCAGCTTGCCGGAGCAGATCGACGCCGTGGGCGAGGCCATCGAACAGTTCCGGTTCCGCCTGGCCCTCGAACGGTTCATTGACACAGGCCGCAAGGCGAACCAGTATTTTGACACGAAACAGCCCTGGGTGACGCGCAAGACAGACCTCGAACGCACCGCCACGACGCTGTATGTGTGCTGCCAGGTGGTGCGGGCGCTGTGTACGCTCATGGCGCCATTCACGCCTGATGGCGCGCAAAAACTCGCGGGCATCTTGAACATCACCTTGCCCACGGGCGGCCCGGAGGGCGGCGAGAATGGCTGGGAAGCCGCGAAAACGCTGCTGCCCGCTGGCGCGCCGCTGAATACCCCGGAAGTGCTCTTCCCGAAGCTCGACAAAGACGCCGTGGCCGAGATCGCGGAGCGCCACGCGGGCGGGGAAGAAATGTAACGATCAAACCACGAATGTGCGCATGGGACATGCCGCGCGGCGCTCTTCGTGATGAATCTTCCGGAGAGTTCACCACCAAGGCACAAAGGCACGAGGAGGCCCGCAAGAATTATCCGGCGGCTGTAGCCAGTAAATAAGTCTGCTATTTACAAATCTAGAGCAGAGCAGACAAGAAAACACTTAAAACTCCTGGTGTCTTAGTGTCTTAGTGGTGGAAAAATCTGGATCTCTGGCGGAGAAGAGGAGATAACGGCCATGAATTTAAAGGAATTGATGCGAGGCGCCATCGAGCAAAACGCGTCGGATATCCATCTGAAAACCGATAATCCGCCCATTTACCGCATTGACGGCGAGCTGATGCGCCTCGAGGGCGAGCCGCTCACCGAGAACGACATCCTCGCCATGCTCCGGACCATTGTGAAGCCCGAGGATATCGACAAGTTCAAGAAGGTCAAAGAACTCGATACGTCGTATATGCTCGAGGACATCGCCCGGTTCCGCGTGAATGTATGCTGCGACGACGGCGATACGCGGGTGGTACTGCGCACGATTCCCATGGACATCAAGCGGATCGATGAATTAACCTTGCCGCCGGTGCTGCACCAAGTCTGCAAACTGCGCAATGGCCTGGTGCTGGTGACGGGCGTCACGGGCAGCGGCAAATCGACCACGCTTGCCGCGCTCATTGATGAAATCAACTCCACGCGCGCGGTCCATGTGGTCACGGTCGAGGATCCCCTCGAGTTCGTCCATCGCGACAAGACGGCCATCATCACGCAGCGTGAAGTAGGGCATGACACCCTGTCGTTCGCGAACGCCTTGCGCGGGGCGTTGCGGCAAGACCCGGACGTCATTCTCATCGGTGAAATGCGCGACGCCGAGACGGTCAAAACGGCGCTTGCTTCGGCGGAAACGGGCCATTTGGTGTTCTCGACGCTGCACACGGTGGACGCGGTGGAAACGTTGAACCGTATTCTCGACTTCTTCGAGCCGCACCAGCAGGTTCAGATTCGCAAGCAGCTTGCGAGCGTGATTCGCGGGGTGGTGAGCCAGCGGCTTCTGCCCATAAAAGCGGGCGCAGGCCGATGCGTCGCCGCCGAGATCCTCATCGGCAACCGCACGGTGCGCGACTTCATCGAGTTGGGCAAAAGTTTCAAGGAAATCGTCAAACTGATCGAGGAAGGCGTCGAGCAATATGGCATGCAAACCTTCGATCAGGCTCTTTATGCCTTGTATAAAGCCGACCGTATTACGGCGGAAGTGGCGCTCCTTAACGCCACTAGCCCCAAGGACTTGAAATTACGCATCCAGGGATTGCGCACGAACTAAACAAAGAAAACGGGCTCTTGCAGAGAATATCCCCGCAAGAGCCCGTTTTTAACAGGCGTACCGCTTATTCGTCGTTTTTGCCGAAGAGATCTTCAAAGAAGGTTACGATTTCATCGTACCAATTGTCTGCGACGGCCGGCTTTGTCACTTTCTTCAGGTGCTTCATATCTATTCTCCTTAGCGCGCGCTGTAGCGCATTTGCGCTCTCCTTCCGCTGCCGCGGGGAAAGCCTGACTCCCTGGGCTGGGAACTGGCCCAAGCCCGTTTGATGTACAATACAACGCGATCTACCGATCGTTACATTTTTTCAAAAGAACCTGTATGGTTGTTCCACGAACCAAGCGCAGCGTGGCTGCCGCGTCCCCCCTGTTTTGGGCAATCTCGAGAAAATCCGCGCTGCCGAAAAGGGCAAGATATTCGGATAATGGAACTTCTCCATAGGCATTTGCCCATTTTATTGATTTGTCTGCGGCAAAAACCGTGTATTCATGAATTTTAACCAAAGCCGTACGGTGGATATTGGTGATGGCGTTACCGAAGCGATCAATATGGATCACCTCGCCGGTGATGGATTCCTCCGTGCGGATGGGAAGAGGAATATCGAGGGCGGCAAGGTTTTCCGCGATGGGGCCTGCATCTTCCATAGGCGCTCCTAACGCCAAGCGGGCGGCGGCAGGAGCGAATATGTCCCGGCCATGAAAGGTGGCCGAGATGGTTTGGCGCATCCATGCGGGATTCTCGATGATACGTGCTTCTTCCAGGGCGTGGGCGCGTAAATACAGAGTGAGCAAGCCATTATCGGGAAAAACGAAGAACTGGCCTCCCGCGTGGGCAACGAGCGGGCGGCGCGCCGTACCGACGCCGGGATCAACTACCGCCACATGGATCGCGCCTGGCGGGAAATAGGGAGCGGCGGCGGCGATAAATAAGGCGGCCTCGAAAACATCCTGCGGAGCGATATCATGGGTGAGGTCCATCACGGACGCATCCGGGCATAACGAGGCGAGTATGCCTTTCATGGAAGCCACATACGGGTCGCGTCCGCCAAAGTCCGTGACAAGCGTGACGCAAGGGCGCACCTTATTCACCCGGTTTGGCGATGGCCGTCGGGGTTTGTGGCGAAATAGCGAAACGCACGCAATTGCGTCCATCGGCCTTGGCGCGATAGAGGGCGGAATCGGCGGCGGCGATGATCTCTTCGGCGTTGCGCCCGTGGAGCGGCCACTCGGCAAGGCCTTGGCTGATGGTGACGTGATAGGCGCGGCCATTATGCTCGAAAGCGCGCGCCTCGATATTGCGGCGCAATCCCTCGGCGATATCACAGGCTTGGCTGAGGGGTGTTTTCGGATAGAGCACGATGGCTTCGTCACCGCCGTAGAGTCCGGCGCGGTCCGTGGGGCGAATCGCGGCGCGCATCATCATGCCCATGGCGGCGACGGTTTTTCGGCCCGCCAAGTGGCCCAATGTGTCATTGACTTTTTTCAAACCGTCCAGATCGGTCATGGCCAGCGAAAACACTTCCGAATGGTGGGAATAGCGGATGGTGTCATCGAGCACGCGCCGGAACGTGTCCATGGTCATGAGGCCGGTGAGCTGGTCGAAGTGGATAAGGCGATGAATCTGCTCGTGGAACTGGGCATCGATGGCGTCTTGCACCATGAATTTAAAGACCACATCGCCCAGTTGGACTTTATCGCCGTCGCGCAGGACCGTGGAAGTAATCTGCACATTATTGACGAGGATGCCGTTCATGCTTCCCATGTCATGAATCATGAACTCATAGCCTTTGAGGCTGGCGGCTCGAGTAATGCGGGCGTGCGAGCGCGAGACAGAGCGAGAAAAGATGCGAACGCCCGCTTCTTCTCCCCGTCCGATGATCATTTCCGGCTGGCTAAGGTCGATTTCGCGGCCGATTTCCTCGCCCGCGACAATGATGAGGCTTGCATGCAGTTCCTCTTGCTCCGCGCGCAAATTGCGGACATCTTCTTCTGAGAAGAACTGGGTGCTATCGCCTTTATGAGTGCTCTCGTTATTAGCCATTGATTTTGCTGCCTGGCTGTTGCATTCCAGCATCGGCGCGCTTCTCCCTTACTCAAGCGCCACTCTTCATGTTATCAGTCTTGCGGATTCCACGCAATGAGTGGGCGCGTCACCTCATTCGCGGATAAACACCAGTGAATGGCGCTTATATACAAGTACATAGACGAAATGGGTTTGTTTCTATTTATGTGATGTGCTGGCGTTTCCCATATTTTGCCGCGGCGATCGTGTGAAGCGGATAGCGTTAAGGCCGGTTTAGCGGCCGGCGTTGAATGACAATGCGGTCGTGGGTGATTTGATAGCCATAATCAGCGGTGAGCCATTGCCGGATGAGCAAGTCCATTGCGGTGCGCACCCGCACATTATTCAATGCGGCGGGATTTATGGGGATATCTCCAAGGCCTTTTTCGGCCACTACCGGTATGCCTAATTGCTGGGAAAGGGATGGCAGCACCTCCGAAAGCGGTTCTGCTTCTCCAACCAGTTCGATCCGGCCCGGCGCTTTGGGTGGGCGGGGCATGCATACGTTTACCCGTTTTTCGAGGATTTCCTGCATGCGGTTATCCAGCGCATCGCCATTTAGGAGCGCTGACGCGGGGCATGGATTATCTTTCGCCAGGAAGAAGACATATTCATCCGTGACATCCAGGCGGATGCCTGCGGCCCGGGCCGATTTGAGGATGGCTTCGAGGCCTTCATCCAGCGGGATATCGCGCAGCGCCATTTCGCCGCAACGGACTTCGCCCACGGCGCTATCGCCCACTACGGTAACGCCAAGCGCTTGGCTGATCCAGTCAAAAACGGCATAAAGGGGGAAACCCGTTCCAAATGAAAGCTGTTCGACCGGCTGTTGATATGTAGGGCCGAGTTGTCCCGCGAGGGTAATCTGGGTAAGGGCTTCCGAATGAGCAGGAAAGAGAAAATAATAGTGCGGGCATGCTTGCACGGCCAAGCCCGTTTTTTCCGCGAGTTTATACGCTACATTTCGTGCATCCGCCCGGACAAAGCTCAGGTCGGCGATGGAGAGTTCCTCGGTTCCATACGCAATAGCAATAGGCCCGCCTACCGCCTGGCCTGCCTTCCGGACGGCTTCTCCCAGCGTTGTGTTCGTAAGGGCAAGAGTTAGGCGCGTGCTGCGGGGCGTTTTAGGACTGGGTTTTGCGTCCGCTCCGGCGTTTTCCTCGGTAGGCGTTTTTTGCGGTGTGGCGCATGATGCGAGCAAGCCCGCCAGCAAGGCTATAGCTATTTGCCGGGCGCATCGTCCCAAGGTATATTTTTGTTTGTGGCGCGAATGCATGTGCATAACATCCATTTTTTGATCCTAAAGTTTCTTTAATTCGGCGTATCCACCGTTTCAAAAATAATAATACGCATTTAGGGAAGGCCGGAAACAGCGCGGGCATACCATGATCCCGCCTGGCGCGGGCTCCCGCGTGGACCGGCGCGCGCATTCAATACACACCACAGCCCCGCACCGGGAACAGTGCAGTCCGAAATCAATCGCCTGGCTCGGGGCGTCGCCGGGGCGTCCTTCGTACGCGCCATTGGGCCAAGGAGGCTTTCGGAGCGGGCGCAGGCATTGGATGCAAGTGGCCTGTTTATCTTGCGCCACATAAAGATTGGAGCCTGCCCATTGCGGCAAGCCTTTGCCGAGCAGAAAATAATGATCGGCCCCGCAATGGGGGCATTCATGAAATCCAAGGGGACGCCTCCGGGCTTCGGGGATAGACGCCACCACCATGCCTTTCTCGATGCCTGTTAGCGGTTTGATTTCGTTTTGAGTGAACGCCATCGCTTTTTGGCAAAGGGTGCAGGTGAATTGGTATCCGCCGCCGCGATTTGCTGTTAGGGCGGCCGGATGTGATTCCTCGATGTGGACGCGCCGCGCGCTCCATATTACGGCCCATACGCTGGCCAGCGCCGTTAAAACCGTAACCGGGATGGTGAGAAAAGCCATATTCTGCATTTCAAGGCCTCGCCATATAACTCCGTTACAATACCAGAATGGCAGGCGGCGTGGCTATAAGGAGGCGCGCGGCTCAAAATCCCACTTGAGTTCTTCTATCTGGTTGTCGCATTGGCCCCGTTTTCGGCTCCCGATCTGCTCCTCCAAGGGCAGCCCTGTTGGTGATAAGGGGCATGGCAGGCGTAGGGGCCATAGAAGCGAGCGTCTTGAAGGCGTTCCCTTCGGATGAGGAGAAGGTGGCAGGCATGTTTGCCGCCATTGAGCGTGTGGACGGTCTCACAGGCCCATTCGCGCACATAGGCTCGGGATGGACCGCTTTTCACCAAGAGTCTCATTTCTTCCATCCCTTTGCGGGGATGACGAAATCCAGCCGTGTACGCAGCCGCACCGGGCCGATCAGCCCGGAGGGTGGCAGGGGATCATCCTTCTTCCATGTGCTCCACGTGGTGAAGGTAAAGCGCCCCACGGGGCTGGGTTTGTTTTCCAGCAGCCACTGGGGCCATTGCTTGAGCGTGCCGTCGGGATTGCGCGGGCTGTCTTCGGCCAGTTGCTCGTCTCCGATCAGGCGGTTGGGCCATAGGTTCACCACTTTGACGGTCAAATCATTTTCACCCGGCTGTACAAACTCTGTAACATCCAAACAAAAGGGCGGCTTCCAGAGCAAGCCTGCGCTCTTCCCGTTGAGGGAGACTTCAGCCATGACTTCCACCCGGCCCAGATCTAGAAATAGGCGGCTTTTACGGTTCTTCTGGGGTGGAATTTGGATTTTTTTGTGATAAATGATCGAGCCGGAGTAATACTTCACTGCGGGATCGGGATGCTCGCTGAGCGAAACAAGCTGGTCGAGCTTCAGATGGGCCGGTCCGCCCCAGGCCGGATCGAAAGCAAGCTCCCAGGCTCCGGTAACATCAAGCGCCGCCGGCACGGCCGGGACATCCAAGCTCCATGTTTTACCCGACGCGGCAGTCAAGGCATACAGGCCTGCCTCCCAAACCGACAGAACACACCGGCCGGTCCCGTCCGTTTCGATATCAGCCGGAGGCTGTGGCCCAGCCGGCACGGCCGCCCCCACGAATGCCGCCAAATCGATCAGGGTCGTATCCTGGCCGGAGAAACTCGCGCGCTGCCCGGCGATCAGCGCATCGCACCGCAACGTCTTGAGGGCTCCGGGGGCCGGGTCTCCCTTATCAGCGAGCGTAGGGGTGATCTCCAAGTCCGTCTTGCCCGCATCGAACATGGCCTGAACTTTGGCGGCCAGGTCGCACGTGCGGGAAGGATCCTCCAGCACGCCATAGACGGCCTTTTCAACTGTCACCGGCACAGGTTTTTCCGCAGGATCAATCAACGCGGCAAACAGCGGCTGGCCATTGTGCTGCACGCGCACGACCGGATCCTCCTTCGAGCCGCAGGGCTCGCGGAAGATCACAAAGACCGAACCGCTTGGGCCCAGCGGCAGCATGACACTCGTGGAGTCACCCAGGGCGGCATAAACCGGAGCCTTTTGCATGCGGCCGGTTTCGGGAAACCACAATTCGGGCGCCTTGCCCTGCACGCGGAAAATCGCTGGCGCCGTATCAGCAGACGTACGGGGGTTGGAAACGAAATATATATCCGTCCCCTTCATGCTCCGATGAAGATAACGCAGGGGATGCTGGCTCGAAAAATCCCTGCCCACGCCGTGCTGCCCCAACCACTGGGCAGGGTCCGTGATCCACACAATGCGGCCTTTTCCATAGGCCCGCTCTTTGACCGTGGAGCCATCGCAATCGCCCCACAACTGGGCGGCCAAGGCCTGAACTTTTGCATCGGACTGCGGATAACCGCCCAAGCCCGGCGTCGTCAGCGGAGGCCGGCCGATGACCGTAGCGCCCTGCCCGGCCAGATCCTTGATCTTCTCCAGCAATTTGAGCGACATGAAGTCCTGATCGGGCAAGACCAGCACACGGTAACGCATGCCATCGGGGAGCACCAGCCAGCCATCTTTAACGGACATGCGCGTCAGCACGGCTTGGGCTGAACACTCGTCCCAGGCGTAACCGGGCAAATTGTGCTGCTCCCAGGTCATCATGGGGATTTCGGGTTGCAAGAAGCAGATGTCCGCCACGTAATTTCCCTGGCGCAAGAGGTATTGACAGCGGCTCAAATAAAGGTTCCACGGCCCGGTCTCATCCCACCAGGTCTGGGTGCGGTCGTAATGGAAGCCCGTGGGCCCCATGCCCATGCCGGGCCGGCGCTCCACGTCCCACGGCTGGTGCACAAACCGGTGAAACAGCATGCGGTTGATGCCCATACAGAACATGCGGTCGTTCAGAATTTTAATCGAGGCGGGGTGGGCCAGAAAGCGGTCTTGATCGACCGAAGTTAAGGCCTCGGCGCCGATCACCGGCTTGCCATAGGTATGGGCGGCTGAAACCATGCCACGGCAGGTGGCAGCCGCAAGGCCGCCGATCCAGAATTCGCCCTGCGGCTCATCGCTGATACCGGCATAAGGCAAGGCATCGCAAGGACCTCCGTACGCCTCAACGGTAAAGCGCAGGCCGCGCTCGGCCGCCAATTGCTGCATCCGCTTGCCGTAATTATCGACAATCAGTTCCGAGACGGTCTGGCGCAGATCCCAAAGGAAGCGCTCCGAGACGGCGGGGTCATCGACCACTCGTCCGGTCATCGCCGCCAGATAGGGTTCAAGGTCATAGCCCCGGCGGGTGCGGAATTCCTCGGGCATCCGGCCGGTCCAATTTTGTGAGCCGTTTTCCCAACTATCGATATGCACGGCCCGCAGACCGCGGCCGGGCCGGGCCGGGCCAACGTCATCACAAAGCTTGGCCATCATTCCGGCGAAACTGGCCTCGATGCCCTGCGGGCTCATCTTGTCGCATTCCAAACCGATCCCACTGGCCGGAGCCGGGATATTTTTAGCGCCCGTGCAGGTGTAACCAAAACGCAGCACGGTCCACTTGCCAGCCGGTACATCCCATGTAAGACGCCCCTGGGCGTCCATCCGGGCGCTTAGGTTTGTAACTTGATCCCGATGAACCAGCGACGCCTGGGTCAACGGTCCCTGGCCGGCAATAGCCGGATAATCGGCTGGATAGGCCGCCTTGGACTGCATGCCCTCAATGCGATATCCATCCGTGGCGGGGATGGCCTGCACGGCGATGTCGCGATAAAAGCCTTCAACCGTTCGTGGCTGGTCAAGCGGCTGGTCAAAATGGCACGGACCTTCAACGTCAACCTCACTCCAGACGACCATTTTCATGGCTTGTTCAGGTTTGATCCAGGGGCCGCCGCTGCCCTGCCAACTGGCATCATTTTGAATATCCAGTTCCAACCCCAGCCGCCGCGCCTCGGCATCGGCATGTTTGAAGAGTTCACGCCACTGGGGGCTCATGAAGGACACCGGCCCGGCCGGCTCACCCAGGACCACTTCCAAAATTAGCGCGCCGCCGATCCCGGTTTTTTGCATGGCTTCCAGATCTTTGGTGATGCCCTCACGCGAAATATTGCCATTGATCCAAAACCACCAGACCCACGGCCGGGCCGCGGCTGGCGGATTTTGAAATTCGTCTGATAAATCTCCCGCCCACCCCTGGGCTGCCGCTAAAATCATCAGTAGCACGCACCATGCCGCTATCCTCTTCATGAACACGGGACCTCCATCTGGCTGTGTACAAAGTTTTTCCGCATTCTTTAGGGTAGAGTTCAAATGAAACTTGACGATGTAGCTAAAACGGGAATCCGCACCACGGGAGAGCATTCCAATTGAGAATTCACGCATGAACCAGGCTTTGGCCCGCCGTACCAGCACCATCTTTTCTTGCCTCCCGATCCTTGCGAATTTCTCCATACCCAAAGCCTGGCCCGAAAAGTATACTCAGCATACTTTAGCAAGCGATGAAGCTCAAGCGCTTTCTATTCAAACGTCCATATTCGCCAGGCGCGGAGTACGCAGAGTTCCGCAAGAGCCTGTTACACATGCGTCCACCGAATTTCTAGTATTTCCTGGCGTGAAGAATGACCGGCGATTGCTGTCATTTCTTGACCCTACATAAGGTGTCCCGTATGATGGATTTTCCCGTTGGCGTGCGTAGGGGGCGCTGATGCGCACGGGACGGCAAAATGGCCGCACACGCCGCGCAATAGCCTACTACAAGGAGCTGGAAATGCTGAGCGATTTGGAAATCGCCCGAAATACGCCATTAAAACCTATCCGTGAGATCGCCTCGACGCTGGGGCTGCTGGATGAAGAGGTGCATCCGTATGGCCGGTATAAGGCAAAAATTGATCTGAGCCTGCTCGGACGCCTGGCGGACCGGCCCAATGGCAAATACATCATTGTCACCGCGATGACGCCCACTCCATTGGGTGAGGGGAAAACGCTCACGACCGTCGGGCTGGGCCAGGCGCTGCACAAGACGGGGCGCAACGCGATCATTTGCGTGCGCCAGCCTTCAATGGGGCCGGCTTTCGGCATCAAAGGCGGCGCGGCGGGCGGCGGGTATTCGCAAGTCATCCCGATGGATGAATTCAACCTGCACCTCACCGGCGACATCCACGCCGTCTCCATCGCCCACAATTTACTCGCCGCCATGGTGGACAACCATTTGCACCATGGCAACGCACTAGGTATCGCGCCCCACCTCATCTCGTGGCGGCGGGTGGTGGATGTGTCGGACCGCGCCTTGCGCCACATCATCGTGGGTTTGGGCGGCCAGGCGCACGGCGTGCCGCGCGAATCAGGATTCGACATCGCCGTAGCGAGCGAGGTCATGGCCATTCTGGCCTTGGCGGATGATTTGCGGGATTTGCGCAAGCGCATCGGGCGCGTCGTCATTGGCCCGAACCGGGAAGGCAAGCCGGTGACGGCGGACGACCTTAAAGCCGCTGGGGCCATGGCGGCCATCATGCATGAAGCCATCCGGCCCACGCTCATGCAGACCACGGAAAATACACCGGTCTTTGTCCATGCCGGGCCTTTCGCCAACATCGCCCACGGCAACAGTTCCGTGCTGGCCGACCGTATGGGCTTGAAGCTGGGCGAGTATGTCATCACCGAGGCGGGCTTCGGCGCGGATATGGGCTTCGAGAAATTCGCCCACATCAAATGCCGCGCCAGCGGCCTTTTTCCCGATGCGGCCGTGATCGTGGCGACCGTGCGCGCGCTCAAGGTCCATAGCGGCCGGTTCATGGTAAAGCCGGGCAAGCCGCTCGATGAGGGGCTGATGCGCGAAGACCTGGATGCCATCCGCGCGGGGGCATGCAATCTGGTGAAGCAAATCGAAAACGTGCAGGCCTTTGGCGTGAACGTAGTCGTGTCGGTCAATCGATTCCCCACCGATACCCACAGTGAACTGGACCTGGTGTGCGAATTGGTCCGCGCGGCGGGCGCGGAAGCCGTTGTCAGCGACATGCACGCCAAGGGCGGCGAAGGCGGCCTCGAGCTGGCGGAGAAAGTGGCTGAAGCAGCGGCGCGTCCGAACGCATTCAAGCCGCTCTACGCGCTCGACGCCCCCATCGAAGAGAAAATACACACGATCGCCACGCGGCTGTATGGAGCGAAAGGGATCAGCTTCGAACCTGAAGCACGTAAACAGCTCGCATGGCTCACGCAAAACGGATATGCCAATCTGCCGGTATGCATGGCCAAAACGCCGCTCTCCTTGTCGCACGATCCCTCGCTGAAAGGCCGTCCCGAATGCTTCATCGTGCCTGTGCGGGAGTTACGGGCCGCCGTGGGCGCGGGATTCGTCATCGCGGTGTGCGGCGATATCATGCTCATGCCCGGCCTCCCCTCGACGCCAGGGGCCACGAAGATCGATATCGACGAAAACGGCGAAGTGACAGGGTTGTTCTAAGGCGCGGGTGGTAGGTTGACCTGGTTTGTGTTCGGAGGACGCTTCGCGCGGGTAAAATGAAAAAGGGAAGAGACGGAAATGTTGGTATGTGATTCATGTTGTCCGGATGTGAATCCCGTCAAACATTTTCAGAGAATCAAAGTAGATAATGAAAAGATAAGACTGATTATGATATCAGAGTCTGTGCCCCCCCATATACCCGATTATTTTGATGGGAAGGGAATTCCAGCATTTATAAAGAACACCAACACGTTATTTGATCGAATTGGATATGCGTACAAAACATACGAGGACTATTTGAATAACGGTATCTATCTAACAACGGCCATAAAATGCGTAAAAAAAGAGTATTTAGTATCAGCAAAAACAATCGAAGAATGCTCATTCCTTTTGGAAAAAGAAATAGAGCCTTTTACTCATGTGAAGGTAATCCTGTTAATGGGCGATTTTGCCATTAAATCAATGAACTACATATGGAAAAGAAAACATAAACAAAGAATAATTCCCAATGGGCCCACATATAAAATAAGAAATGAAGAATATATTCATAGTGGAATAAGGTTTATACCGTCATATACCCAAACGGGGGATAGTTTTGCTATTGAAAAAAGCAAGATAAGAATGATGGAAGAAGATATAAAAAAAGGAATGGATATCATTTAGGATGGGTAAAGAGCGCCGAACAATGGGTCCAACCTAGAGCGGCTCAAGATTTAAAAAACAGCCTTTTTCGTTACTGGAAATCCCATTCTGGCATATATTCTCCTATTTGATTACGATCTTTTTGATTTGCCGGGGAGGGCGGCGCTCCGCTGCTGTGCAGACAACATTATCGCAGAAGCGCCGAGGGCGGGGAGTTTCGTAAAGGGAATGATTTACTCTCGGAATCGCCAGACATGAATACTGCGGTAAAAAACTGTACTATTACTTCGTCATTCCCGCGAAAACAGAAATCCCGAGCGCTTTCGCTAGGATGACGTTATATATATAGCTTACATATATATCCGCTGCTCCATCGAATCGTTTAAGTTCTTTTGCTAAAATAAGTTACCATTCACGGAAAGTCTATCCACCCACGGATTCTGACGAAGAGGCACATTATAAAAAAATGGCAGAAGCGTTTGGATTGCGCCTCTGCCATACCGGTTTTATCCTCAGTTAATTCTGTTATCACGCCCAATGCATGGCAGTGACTTTCTGCTTGATGAGCGCTTCGTGCAGGAATTCAGCCGCTTTGCTTAGGCCTTCCCAGTTCGACATGAGGCTGTCTTCGTGTTCGATGCTCAATGCGCCGTCGTAGCCCACCATGCGCAAGGTTGAGACGAAATCTTTCCACCACTCGAGGCTGTGGCCGTAGCCGCAGGCCCGGAAGAGCCAAGAGCGATTGATTTCATCGCCGTAGTGTTTCGTGTCCAGGACGCCGTTGACGCGGGCGTTCTGCGGATACACGACCGAGTCCTTGGCGTGGACATGGAAGATGGCCTTGCCCAAGGCGCGCACGGCGTCGACCGGCTCGATGCCTTGCCAGAAGAAATGGCTCGGATCGAAGTTCGCGCCCACATTCTTGCCGCAGGCCTTGCGTAGTTTGAGGAGGGTCTCGGGATTATAGACTACGAACCCTGGGTGCGCTTCGAAGGCGATTTGCACGCCATGTTCGGCGGCGAACTTCGCTTGCTTGGTCCAGTATGGGATGACTTTCTCATTCCACTGCCAATCGAGGATCTGAAGGTAATCATCCGGCCATGGGCATGTGACCCAGTTGGGCTTCGTCGATTGATCGTCCGAACCAGGGCAGCCCGCGAACTCGATGATGGTTTTGACGCCCATCATTTCGGCGAGCTTGATGGTGTTGGTCTGCACGTCGATATTTTTCTTAGCGAAGGCCTTGTCCGGATGCAGGCAGTTGCCATGACAGCTCAATGCGCTGATCACGAGCCCCTCGCCCTTAACCATGGCGAAGAGTTCATTTCGCTTGGGCTTCGACGCCAGGAGTTCATCGAGCGGCGCATGGGCGTTGCCCGGATAATTGCCGGTTCCCAGTTCGATGGCCTCGAGCTTGAGCGGCCTAATCAGTTCGAGCACTTCCTTGAGCGGCTTGCCACTGAAGAGCACCGAGAAGAAACCTAATTTCATGGATCATTCCTCCTGAAGGTTGATTAATGGTTTATGTTTCCGGATTTTTCACCACGGGACACGGAGAACACGGGGTAGCACATGGCGTATTGGGGGTCAATAACGGCCATTATGATTTTCCCATCTCGTGTTTCTCTCTAAACTCAAGTGATTATCATAAAGTGGCACTCCTCGTGACAAAACATCAAACAGGATCTATTTCCTCCAGGAATAACAATACCTGGGAATACAGTTTAGGAAGCTCAACTCGCACGGTGTGCCAGAGAAGGTCCAAATCAATGTCAAAGTACACATGGACCAATCGATTGCGCATGCCGATAATACTCGCCCATGGTATTTCTGGATGCGTGTTTCGATATGTGGGCGAAAGCCGTGCAGCCGCTTCGCCCACAATCTCAACGCAACGCACTAATGCGAATTGTATCTTTTTGTCACAACGAAATTGTTCTTCCGCGACATCCGCGGTGAACGCTTGAGCATCTTCTATCGCCTCGGCCATATGGCGCAAACGTGTGGTGTCCGGGCTATGCGGCATATTGCACCACCGCCATCTTAATAACCTCATCCCGGAAATAACGGCTCAAGTCATTCGGCGTCCGCATATCCACCTTACGGCCTAAGAGTTGTGATAATTCTATCTCCATCCCCGCAAGGCCAATCAGGCCTGGTTTATGTTCCGGTTCGAACTCTACAAGCACATCCACATCACTATCGGGTCCAAACCGATCCGTCAAAACGGAGCCAAACCAAGCAAGCTTAGCGATGTGCCGCTCTTTACAAAATGTGGCAATCGCATCCGAATCAATCTCGATGGGCAGATTCATAACTGCACCTATTTCACCTTCACCCACTGTTTGCTCGCGGCGGCTTCCTCGACGGCGTCGAGCACTTTCTGGCAAGCGAGGCCGTCCTCGAAGGTCGGATACGTCACCTTCTTCTTGCCCAGTTGCGTGATGAATTCGTAGGCTTCATGGACGAACAAGTGTTCGTAGCCGATGATATGCGCGCTGGGCCACCAGGCTTGCGTGTAGGGATGGCCGGGGTCCGTGGCGTTGACGCGGCGGAAGCCTTGCAGGGTGCTTGGATCACTGCAATTATAGTACTGGAAGATATTCATGTCTTCTTGATTCCACAAGATGCTGCCCTTGCTGCCGTACACCTCGATAGCATTATAATTACGGCGGCCGGGAGCGAAGCGGGTCGCCTCGAAGGTGGCCAAGGTATTCTTGCCCTTGATGCGCGCCAGGATAATGGCCGCGTCGTCTACGTCCACCGTGCCCATTTTCGCCGATTTGGCCGCTTTTTTCCCCGCGAAGGTGGCCTGGCCTTCTGGGATGGGACGTTTTTTGATGAAGGTCTGAAGGGTGGCGCTCACTTCATCGATATTGCCTACGAGATTGTGGCACATGTCGATGATGTGCGCGCCAATGTCGCCCAGCGCGCCAGAACCCGCTGTCTTCTTCTGCAAGCGCCAGTTGATGGGGAATTCGGGGTCTACGATCCAATCCTGCTGGTAGGCGGCGCGGAAATGGAAAATCTCGCCCAATTCGCCTTTTTGAATCATATTCTTGATGGTGTTGATGGCCGGGGCAAAACGGTTCGAGAACGCGCACATATGGTTCACGCCCGCTTTTTTGACCGCATCGAGCATCTCTTGGGCTTCCGCGCGCGTATTGGCGAGCGGCTTTTCGCAAATGATGTGCTTGCCGGCTTTTGCGGCCGCGACCGCCATGGGATGGTGCATGTTTCCCGAGGTTACAATATCGACAATGTCGATGTCAGGCCGCGCCACCACCTCTTCCCAGTTCGTCGAGTATTCTTCCCATCCAAACTTCTCCGCCGCTTCCTGAGTGCCTTTCGGATCCTTGCCGCAGATCACTTTCATGACGGGCTCATACGGCAGATCGAAAAACATGCCCACCTTGCGGAATCCATTGCTATGGGCCTTCCCCATGAACTTCGTACCGATCAACGCGACATTTAGTTTTTTCTTAGCCATACTGGCCTCCCCTTCTCTTCAAAATGTGGCCATTTCTCCCAAATTGAAACGGTTTCAAGCAATAAATCCCATTATAGTTTGTATAGGGCATCAAGAACCACTCCGCATATTTGCCAGGCAACAACGAATGCGTCCGCGTGAAAAGGAAATACGACATCATGCGTGTTGTATCAAGCATGCCTGGCCTTCATTCCAACATCGGATCTTGCAGCGTCCGATTTCTGAAATCAGGAATTCGGTGGAAAGTGAAATAGTTGGCGTCATGAAAATTGTGGGCGCCCCCCACGCCATCATCGTAAGCGGTTCGGGACACAAAGATGATATTTTTTCCCTCGACTTGCCAGTCGATATATTGAAAGCCGCTTTTTAGCACATCGGGAACATACAAGATTATGGACCGCACGGACCAATCGCGCAGATTGGGCGAAGAGGCAAGGGCGAGCGTATTCCGAATGGTGTCGGGCCGGCCTCCCTTATGATTCTCTGGGATGTAATTTGATAGCGTATAGTAGGCTTTCGCCGTGGAATCCCACCGGATCGTGAACTTCTTACTCCCCCCAGGAAAATCCACAAATCCGCTGGCGGGCTCGAATGATACAGTGGCCCCATCAGGACTCACATCGGCCACGGCGGCCTTTTCATCCGCCTCCCCATGCACGCGCAATATGTTCTTTATGGAACCGTCCGGGGCAATCACGATATTGCCTTCGAGCCAGCCGATTCCCGGCCAAACTGCTTTATCAAATCGAAGGCGGTTGCTTGCCCGCCAGTTTCGAGCGTCTAGCAAATCCGAGCCCAAAGGTGCGGACATGACAAAAGAAACTAAATTATCCGGCCATCCTTCTGGCGGATTCCGTTCTTCCATGGCCCGCCATATTCGGCCTTCATATTCGACTACCGGAACAGGCGCACAATGATATTCCCCCTGGGAGATGAGAAGCCCGCTTTTTTCATCCACGGGATTGGTCCACGATTTCCCTCCATCCAGAGACTTTCTGATCACTGCCCGGCCATATTCTTTATCGACGCCCATTATATATAAACCATTTTGATATAAAAATAGGGTGGACCACCATTGCCCCTTGAGTTCCGTGAGTTTTTCCCATGTGGCGCCCTTATCATGGGACGAAAAGACAACAGACACGTCGTTCGTGGAGCCGAGGCCGAAAAACGAATGGGAAGCGGCATATGAGCCGTCTTCCATGATCACCAGGCTCGGGCACCCAATATATTGCTGCGTTGCGGCGGGTATGTAATCAATGATGACGCCAGGAACTCGAGTATGCTCTTGCATAGGTTCATCCGAATACGCAAACGGCGGCGCTAATAGGGTAAATATGCCAAACCCTATCGAGAGCATCTGTTTTGCGTGATTCATAATCCTTTCATACACATTGATAGCTGTGGCGAGCCGGTTCGAAAACGCGCGCATATGGTTCATGCCCGCCTTAATGGGATTGCTAAAGCCATTATAATGCGGAAAATGTGGAATACAAAGCTGGCCGAATGAAGAAGAAAAGGGATGCCTCGAACAGACTCTTATGCTATCATACGGTTGTCTGGTGACCTGCAGGGGGAAGCCAGTTCAAAAATTCACCGTATGCCGGAGTGTTCGCCGGCAAAGCTGTATGCATCAGGAGGGAAACCGTCATGCATGTTCATCGGGTATTGTGTTTCATTTTTACACTATTTCTAGCAGGTGTGTGCTGGGCCGGAGAAAATACCGAGCAAAGCCCGGGCGCGGCAGATAAGCAAGCAGGCACGGAAGCGAATTCCGACAACACTCCAAAAGAACCCGAATTCAAGCCTCTCACCGATCCAAACGAGACGCCGAAGCAGCGCACGGACCGGTATTGGTACTTAATTGCGGGCGTCGCCAATGTATGGCCTAGGCTCAGCGAAAGCAAACACGAAATCGACCGGGATATCAATGGTTTATATGGCAATCTGCTGCCTAATTGGGAAGAGCCGGCCACCTTTTCGGACTGGCGCGACCAGTTCATGTTATGGGATCTTCATCTGGGCGTTGGCCGCAGCCTGAATGAAAAATGGTCGGTCTTTTCGACGGTTGGATTCATTATGGGCACGGTGCGGACATATAATGATTATCTCGCCAATCTCCTGGACGTAAATGTAAAATTCCACCGGAAAGTGCAGTTCATCTCTGCGGGCGTGGACTATTATCCGTGGGGAAAATCGTCTTTTGATGATGTGGAAGGCGATGGCTGGCTCTTGAACCGCATCCGTGCAGGCAAGCCATATTTAGAGGGCGGTATCGGATATGTCCATATTTATACCGTTGGCCAAGTGATCATGGAACTGCCGGTATTGAATGATTTCGCCAAGGTCAAGCATGCGGAATATTATGACCTTATCTACCTAAGCCCGCGTATCGGCTACGATATTCCGGTGAGTGAAAATGGCACGTTGTCGCTTACGGCAGGTTATCTCTTTTTTGACCGGCATGGCGCGGAGTTTAATACCGCTTCGTATTATGTCTTGTATAAGCACCGGCTGTAATCACAGCCGCAAGAAGCATACGATACACAAGAGGCGCTCGTCCGCCTCTTGTGCTTTTTATGGCCCATACATTCCCTGGAAAATAGGTGCATAGATGTTTAAAAAGCCTCCGCTCGAGATTCAATCGACCACGTTATGGGATTACCCTTCGCAGCACTATGGCGACACGTTGCAAGGCGACCCGGATTACGCGGGAGCGACGCCCTCGTACATCATCTGGAATGTGCTCCAGCGCTATACGCGCGAAAAAGACTTAATCGTCGATCCCATGTGCGGCAGCGGCACGTCGCTTGACGTGGCGCGTGAGTTGAACCGGCGGGCACTCGGCTATGATATCGCCCCATACCGGCCAGATATTTTCCGCGCCGACGCCCGAAAGCTTCCCCTCGAGACGGGAAAAGCCGATTTCGTATTTGTCGATCCGCCCTATTCGACGCATATCGAATACAGCGATGACCCGGATTGCATCGGCAAGTTGGATAGCCAGGAACCGGAATTTTATGAGGCCATGGGGCGCGTCATCACGGAGATCAATCGCATCCTGCGGGAAAACCGGTATATGGCCCTGTATTGCTGTGACTCGTATAAAAAAGGCAAGCCGTTGAGTCCCATCGGATTCACCTTATTTAACCTGCTCTGCCGCTACTTCACGCCGGTGGATATCATCGCCGTCGTGCGCCACAACAAAACCCTCAAACGCCGCCATTATCAAACGGAAGCCGTTCGAGGGAATTTCTTCCTGCGCGGTTTCAATTATCTCTTCATCATGAAGAAGGAAGCCCATGCGGCGCAGCCAGCCGTTAAACTGCCATCTCATTCCCGAGCCGCCCGCCCCGGCGCGGAGAAACGCGGCGCAAACTCCCAAACACCCCGGCCCAAAGGACCGCGAAAGGGCCGTTGAGCTGTTTTTTTTGAACCGCGAATGGACGCGAATACAGGGCTAAAAAATCGGCCATTTCGTCCGTCGGCTAACGTATTACGCGTCCGGCTTGTTTGCCTAGCAACGCCGAAATGGCCTTATATGCCTCGGCCCGGTTTCTGGATTTTGCGGGCTTCGCTTCCTCGGCGGCGGCGATGGCTTCCGCTTCTTGGAATCGCCGCTCCTCCTCAGCCGAAATACGCGGCTGGGCGCTCCGCCATTCGTGAAGGCATGTGCCAAGCAATTCGTGGCGGGGCACATGGCGGCGCAGCAGGTTTTGCAAGGCGGCCGCCGCATCGCGTCCTTCGAGGGGCACGGCCTCTTCGGGCGCTGGATCCGTCCGGCGCGGTACGAGGGGCGACATCGCGCGCCATATATACAACACGCCGAGAACCAGGAGTCCCAGCCCGAGACCATGCAGCCGGTAGCGGCGTGCAAGGGCCATGATCCCCGGATTGGCCTGGATTCCATGGAGGTATTCGTCGAAGAGCACCACACGGGCAGGCCCCACCACCCACGCCAAAAGCGCCGGCTGGGGCTCGATGCGCAAGGCTTCGTTGCTCATGAAATAGGAGTCCGACGACAGCACGAGCGTTCCCGCACCGAAAGGCCGCTCGATGAGGACGGGCCATTCGCCGCGTACATAAACAGGCCGCCATTCCCCGGCTAGTTCGGTGAAATACAGCGCGGCATGCCACGAGAGGGACTCCGGTAAGTCCGCGCCCGTGTAATTCTGGGCGAGTGTGGCCGTCGCGGGCGCGTATTCGCCCTTGTCGTCCTGTTCGAGGCGGGCGAACGCACAAGTGAGGCCCCAGCGTTCGCGCAGGGAAACGGTGGGGGGTGGGGCCATGAAAGGATCTTCTTCTTTCTTCTCCGCCGGTTTATCTTCTTTCTTCTCTTCCGGCTTATTTTCCTCCTCTTTTTCGAGTGAGGACGCACCACGGAATCCGCCTTCCGGATCGGGGATGAACGCCAGCACGACTCGTGCGCCTGCATTCGCGGCGGCTTCGAGCGCCTCGACGATCTCTTCTTCGACTTCGTCAATGTCGCCGTAATAAGGCGTTCCCACGAACAAGAGTGTCTCGCCGGGCTGTGTGGCGAGCTTAGCCAGCTTGTCCCGGTTGCGGCGGACTTCCATGCCGGGCAGGGAGGCCAAGCCTTCGTAGAAGGCTTTCACGCCCACGGGATCGGCGCGATAACTGGAATAGGGGGGGAGCGAATCGCCCACGCCAGCCCGGAACAGGAAAAGCTGGATGATGCCATAGGCGAACAGGACCGCCGCCAAGACGCCTAAGGCCGCCAGGAACTTAGTGGACAGGCTGTTCATGGGCGCATATCCTCTGATGGCAGGCGAGAAACTGGCCATACCGCGTTTCCGTCGCCAGGACGTTTCCATACCAGATCGGCTCGAAGAGCGTGACGCCTTCCTGGAAGGCGGTGGCGATGGCCGGTTCCGCGTGGCCGCGCCGGTTCAGTTCACGCAAATAATCGCGGTTCGATTTATACCGTGCGGGATTGATGCGCCCATGGGCGGCCAGCCAGGCCAGCGTGGCCAGGAATAGGGCGCGCATGGCCAGGCGGGTGTCTCCTCGGGCCAGGAAATCTTGTGCCATGGCGAGCCAGCCGTCTTCCGGCAAGGCTTCCGGGCTAACCCCCTCGTCCTCAATATCAATGCTTTGCGAAGCGGCGGCAGTGGCGGATGCGGTTTTACCGCGCGCCGACGCCCACACCCGTAACACCAGTACCGCCATGATGGACAACGCCACGGCAAGCAGGATATATGCGAGTATTTCCACGGATCCCCGCCAGGAGAGCCGTTCCCGTCCATCCGTCACGGCGGTTTTTTCGTGGGCCTCCAGCCATTTCCGCAAGCGCTCCATCGTGCCGTTTACCCATTGCCGAACGGTTTGGCTCCAATCCACCATGCGTTCGAACCAGCGGCCCATCATGCCGGTTTGCGGTATTTCCGGCAATTCCGCTTCGCGTGGCAGCCGCCAGGCGTATTCGCGCTGGGTGAGCACGCGCTGGATGGATTGCTCCAATTCAACGGATTGTACGGCTTGCGGGGCGGCGGGCGGTTCTTGGGCGTATACGGGAGTCGCGGTCCACAATGCACCACACGCCAGCACGAGGAGGACCGCCCGGCGCGCCAGCGCCCGCAGTTCCGCGCGCAGATCTTCCGCCGTATGGCGCGATTCGCCGTAAAAGCAGCGCAACACGTAGACCGACTTGATGACGGGGTCCATCATCAAAAACACCAGCGCGGCTACTGTCGCTCCGAGCGTCGTATTCAGCATGGCCCCCGTGGATTGATTGAAGAGATTTTCGACACCGAGCAAGCTCCGCAGGAGCATGGGCGCAGCGTATACCGCCGCCGTGATGTTGATGCATAAGAGCACGCCCAGAGGGGACAACACCACAAGCGCCAGGCCTGCCAAGACGCCATAAAACCAAATGATTTGGTCCACCACTTCCCATGGAGCGGCGGCGGTGGCGATGGGGATGAACGCCAGAAAAACGCTTCCGCCCAACAACAGTGGCAGCGGGCTTGCCACCCATAAGGCCACGAGGTTTTGTACGGGACGCCGCAAGGCTTCAGTCCACGCCCGGTGTATGAGTCGCCAAGCGCCGTCTTCACCGTCATCGAGTGCGCTCACATTTTGATAAAACGCGTACACCCAAGGCAGCGGCAGTACGGACATCGCGCTCAAGGGAATAACCACCAGCCCGGTGGGCTGGATAAGCGCTTGGTTCATGGCCATGCGCCACGCCCGCCCGCATGTCCAGCGCCGGGAGCCACCTCCAAGCTTTTCCCGCAGCGAACGCATGAACACGGCCTGCCAGGCTTTCATCCATACAAACAGCAGCGCCAGTCCGAACGCGGCGTCGGCGCAACGGCGTTCCGCACCCGCCGATTGGCTCATGTCGGCCCAGAAATACAGCAGGCCGAGTATAAAAGGAAGCGCGCCCACGGCGTAGGCCGCCCAAGCCGTAGGGGAAGCCGCGCGCAACAGGTGCGTGGCCTCGTCCAGGAGGGCAATGGCGGAAACCTCGGGGGCGCGCCGCTTCATGATTCGGCCTCCGGCTTGGGTGCGTCGCTTGCCTCGGGCGGGGAACGGTCTTCCTCGGTATGGTCAGAATCGGACGGGTGGTATTCTTCTTCCCATCCGGTGCTCCAGAACTCGCCTTTGTGGAATTCGCTCGGGATCAACAGCAAACCATGGCCCACCAAGTAGAAGCAGAGCCATGCCAGACACAAGGCCGCCGCCGACAGAAGCATCCGCGCCGCGCCACCGGCCCAACGCGAGCCGCGCTGTTCCTTCCGCACAGCCCGTCTGCGTATGCAAGGCGCACATAGCATCTTCCCGCTATGTTCCGTGGCGCATTCGCGGCAGAAGAACCGCCCGCATTCGGGGCAGCATACCGCCGCCTCACGTTCGCCATGGTTGAAGCATCGCTGGCGGGCCAGGATGGACATGGGCTATTCCGCTCCCGCTTCGTCCGTTGGCGGCGCGGACGGTTCCGCCGCGCGCAAGTTCCGCTGGTATTGAAACGTCATGGCCAGCCCAGCGATGGCAATCTGTATATCAATGACGAGAAAAATGGCGGTGATCAATAAATTGCCTGGAATTACGTCTGGCGACGTCACGGCTCCTCGCCAAATATTCTGCGCCAACTCGGGATCCATCGTATAGAGCACCACGCCATATACCAGGTTTATCATATAGGAAAGGCATGTCCAGCCCAAGCCCACCCACACCAGCATACGCAAACCCGAGGGGACGGAACAGCCGCTCTGCCGAATGACTGCCGTGAGGAAACAAACCATTGCCGCCAAAACCAGGAGGCTATCTATAGCGGTCCATACAGGATGAATGATCGTGAACGAGACGATGCACGAAGCGGCATTGAAGGCCAGACACGTGAACGCGGCGGCATGATACCGGCCTGCTTCCTGGCGAACCGGCCCCTCCGGTTCGTCGTCCAGAATGGCTTGGCGCAGCTTGGGCGGGGCGTCTATCTGGGCTAATGCCGTCCGCGCAACGGTTTCATCAAGTGCCGTGTTCTGGGCCTGTTCGATGTAGCCCCGTAATAATTCGGCAACCAATTGCGCCGTGCGCAACCGGTTTACCGCGTGCAGCTCGGTGAATTGTGTGGCAGTGCGGATTCGCATCACGCATGTGGGGCCTTTCAGAACGCTGGTGATAATAGCGATAGCGAATGGCGCGGCAACAAGCAAGCAAAAGATCGCCAGGATAATCCAATCATGCATGAGACCGAAAGAACCACTTGCTATAAAAAAGATAACGGCCGGAATGAGTAGAGTAAGCAGAATGCCCGCCATCAAAAGATGGTTATAAAACCGGTGCGTTTGAGAGATGGATAGCGCCTGGATGTCTTTGAAGTAGAAGCGCTTATAACTCTCTTGATAGCTGCCCCGGCTCACTTCCATCAGATGATTATCCGCCAGCATCAATTGGTAGGTTATCCTAGATAAAAAGGAGGCGCCTGATGCTTTATATGGAAGCGCCTGATAGATACCGCCCATGGCGTTCAACGTATGCATCCTCCTATATCATTTCGGAAATGGCCGCATATCCAAAATAAAGCATTGCCACCGCCACACCCGCCAGCTCGAGTGAGGCGATGATGATAGCCGCGATGGCTTGGACATTCGATGAGCGAGTCCGGTTCGGCGTCTTTTTGAAATGCAGGATCGCCAGCACGATGGACGCCACCGTCGATGCCACAATAGTGGGAAAACAAAAAAACAAAAAAAGCGGGCTTATTATGGCCAGCGTGAAAGCTATGCTGTCGTACCGGATGCGGCTTCCGGCCAGGCTGAGGTCCTTTTGTTCGGTAAGGCCCTGCTCGAAGCATTTCGGGCACATCTGGCGATTCCCAAGTTCGATGCCGCACAGCCCGCAGATTAGCCGTCCGCATGCGGCGCACACATGCTCCGCCGGGCGCGTATCATGGTAGAAGCAGGTGCTCTCGCCGTCGATGGCCGCCGTTGGCGCATCCACTTTCGGCGCGGCGATGGCGGCGGGAAACACATAGGCCGCGAAAGCGGCTCCACAGAAGGGGCAGGCCGTCATTTCGGAAAGCGCAAGAGTCTCGATGGGGATGTGTTTCTTACAGGTGGCGCATACCAGCAGATGATCGCTCATGACCGCCTCCTTCCCGCCACGACGACGCGCGTGCCGCAGATATGGTCATGCAGCGCCCGTTTCTGGTTGTCGAAGGCCGCCATGATGTAGCCGATATATAGGATCATCCCGCTCAGCATCTCCGCCCAATACCGCGCGAACGCCCGAAGATAGGAGACTCGGCCAAGCTCCTGCGTGACGACGCGCAGACCGAAGGCCATTTTGCCTGCTGTCGCGCCGAACTTTCCCACGAACCATGTATAATAGGCAGCCCCGAGCACTGTGCTAACCAGGCTGAATCCCATCTGCATGCCGCTGAAGAGAAAGGGAAACCAATCGTCATTGTCCAGGACTGGAAGGAGTATCACGCCAATCCAACTGGCGATCACCAGGATAAAGAATCCTACGAGTGCGCCGTCGATAACTTTCGCGCCCAGGCGTGGCCAGAAGCCACCATACAGCACCGTGTTGGGAGGCGCGATGCCTTCCCGCAGGCATTGCACATACGCGGGTTTGCAGGCGGGGCAAATGGAATGCCCGAACAGGGAGAGCATCTGTTCGTGCGGATGCTGCACGCCGCACACCGCGCAGGTTGCTTGCCCCAGTGCGCCGGGCTTGATGCGGCCATACGGCAGCCACCCGGATAGGCGGGTGGTCCAGACCAAGGTATCCCGGTTAATGACACCCTGCTGGGCGAATTGTTCGAGGGCTTCTTCTGAATACGGCCCCTTCGCTTCACCGCCCGCGGCATAGTACCATTCTGCTTCCTGCACCACGCTTACCCTCCACGGCCATGCGAACGCCAGCCGCGTTTGTGTTCCCCCTAGCACCATACCATATCAGCATGCGGGAGTAAAAACGCCTTGTAGGGAGGCAGCGGTGAAGAATAGCGGCGCCCCAGGGTCAGGCGTTGAGGTGATGCGGGTTAGACGGGGGGTGGCGAGGCCGACAGGCGACAGGAGGGGCAGCGGCTGTGCGTAAAGCCGGTGAATGGATGGGCGAGACGTGTAGGGCGGCGGCGCAACCGGGAACGCGCGGGCGCCCTATGCGGAACTGAAGCGGATCTGGATGGCCTCGGTGCAGAGGGCGTCATATTGTTCGCGGGACAGGGTGGCGTTGCGCAGGGCTTCGAGGAGGCGATGGGCAAGGTTTCTGGCGGAGCCAAAGCCTTTTGGAAAGTGGGCGGCCAGAAGGCTGCCATCCTCCAGGAGTTGCATGAGCAGATGGGCTATCTGCATCAAGAGGTAGTAGATCTTACTGGCCTGTTCGTTTTGGGTATAGGCGTGTTCGAGGTTGTAGCCGCCGTTTTTCTGCACGTTGAATGCTTCATTTTCAATCTTCCAGCGTAAGCGTCCTCCTTCATTGGCCAAGGCGGCCGCATTGTGCGCGGATACGGATACGTTGGTCACCCATTTGAACTTGGTTTTCTTTATCATGCCTTCCGCGTCCGGGCGGGTGTCCACGCATTCGAGCACGGACAGGATGTGTTCACGCCGCTCGGAATCGCGGTAGGGGATGTCGTTGACCCAGCGAAACTGCTGGTGGATTTCCTTCTTGTTGCCGCAACGCCACGTAAGCTGGTTTTCGGGCGTCGCGGCCGCGAGGCTCTCGAATTCTTCGTTCACGGTGGCCAATTGGCCGTCCGTGAGCGTAATCATGAACTTCCAGCCATATTGCTGGCACAGCCGAAACACCGGTCCCGTGGCGTACAGGCCGTCCATCGCCAACAGCAGCGGCAAGCGGGGGAATCGGGCATGCAGGCGTGGGGCCAGCCGGTAGAAGGCTTTGGTCTCGCAATCCTGCTTGCGTTGTTGCTCGCTTTTCGCCAGGTCTTTCTCTGGATTCTCAATGAACTCCGTCATGAGCGAAAAGACCCACCCGTTTGGCGTGACGATCTTGGACTCCAGCACGGGATGGTAGTAGGTGATCTTGCCGCTCTTGTGCTTGCGCGTGAGGCAATGGGCGCAGTGGCGATGATCATAACTGCGTGTCCCCGTGGCGTCGATGGCCGCCACGTAGTAGCGCCCGAACAGGCGGTGGGGGTACAACACCTTCTTGTCGATGAGCGTCTGCGTCATGCCGGAAACGAGTTCCTGGACCGCCTCGAACGGCAAACCGCGAAATACCCCGTTCATCGTATCGCCATGCGGCACGCTGTCCACGTCAAACAAGACCTTGTACAGATGGACCATGAACGTCGTGTACAACTGCAGGCGGACTTGCCGGCGCGCCCCGAGCCGGCATGCGAACATCAGCACTCCCAAGAACACCAGCGACGCGACACTGTAGTCCACGTCGCCGGCTTGCTCGGGTTTGCGGGGATCGGGCAAGCCCGCAAAGCGCTTGCGCACCGGGCCAAAGAAGTGGGTGAACGTCCTCAAGAAGGCCCGGATGATTTCCGGATGCTCTTCTTGCGGGTTTGCAGGAACTGCCGTTGGGCCGCGCCCATGGCCTCGACGAGCTTCTTGAGCTTTTTCCATTCCTCAATCCATTGCGCCACTTCGCGGCGCAATTCACGGGGCACGTGGAGGGTGCGGGTCTTCCCGCCCTCCTTCCACGTCAGCAGGGCCGTTTCATGGATCGGCCCTTCCTGGACGCACCGGCAGCGCGGGTTCCCGCAGCGGCTGCGGGTGATGGTGAGCGTGGCGGGAAGAAAGGGCCCCAGACGCGCCAGGCGCGCCTGGACCTTGCGTCCCGCCGAGTTCGTGACAGGTTTCCCTTCCATGTACGGAAGTATATATACTTCCGTACCAGAAGTCAACAAAAAAAAGCGCCGATGCGAAGAAAAAACTCCCCGCACCGGCGCATCCTCAACTCATTCAACTGCTTCTACGCGAAAAAAAAGCGGTTCTTCACCGCTGGTAGGGAGGATGGATTTGCCACGAGGGGCACGGGGAGGGAGTATCCAGACGCCTGTTTATGAGCAATAAAAAGATGAAACAAGCACGTCTTCCGTATACACCTATTAAGTAGGTGGCTGCATGCGGTTGCGGTTTTGCCCGGTTCCATGAGATTCGCTATGATGATGCGGATATGAAACCGAAAGGAGAACGGTATGCTTCACCTGTTCGAGATGATTCGCACATTTGTGAATTCGATTCCGCCATGTAATGTGATCAATTGTGTTCCCGACCGCATCGAGAATGCGGTGATACAGTTTCTTACGGTTGTTGAAAACTGGCTGGCGAATATATTCTGAATGTAGCACTCGGATTGGATTGCCAGATCCATTAAGAGGAGGATTGCCAGATGGGCCGTTTTTTGATCGTGTTGTGTTTTGGCATAACATCCGCCGTGCTGCTGGCCTGGCCAGCAGGGCCGGCTGAAGCGGCAGGGCCCGCCAGCGGGGCGTACATCGCCTCGATAACAGGCCATGGGGCGAGCGCCGCGCCACTCGCCCAGCTCAAAGGTGATGAGAAAGAAGATATCGATTGGGATGCAATCTGGGACCAAGTTGTCGAGTGGCTTAATATGCTTTTAAGCTATTTCATCATCTACCTGGATGGCATGATCGATTTCGTCACTGACTTGACGGATACGACAACCAGTTGAGCAAAAGCCCAATCCGCGACAAAGAACCGCAAACACCATTCTGGACACCGCGAATGGACGGGAATTTAAGCGAATAGGACATTCTTTACAATTTTTTAATACCCGATTGGGGTAGGGGAGGCCGGGCGCTTTCGGCCTTCCCTACCCCAATCACTTTTTTTATAAACAATGCATGGGACAGGCGCCCTCGCTGGTCATTTGCCGTTAATTGCCTGATTATTTCAAGCTTTCTCGAAACTGCCGAAATCCATATGCGGATTCCGGTGGGATGCCCGATGGTTTCATTCATGTGGGTATTTTGTTATTGTACAGATGGCCTGGGCCGCGAACCTCTTGAGGAGACGTGGCGAAAGGAATTGAACCTCCGGGATTCTTCACGTGAGCAGTATCACGGTCTTGACATTGGTTCCGAATGCCGCCGACCGCCTGCCCCGCTGCCTCGACAGCGTGGCATGGGCGGATAGTATCTTTTGCGTGATCGACACGAAAACGACGGATGGCTCGGATGCAATCGCCCGGCGGTATACCAGCCAAGTGGTGTATCGAGATTATGAAGACGCCGCCAGCCAGCGCAATTGGGCCATACCTCAGATCGCTACGGAATGGACGCTCGTATTGGACGCGGACGAGTGGGTTTCTCCGGAGCTGGCGAATCGGATTCAAGACATCATTCAAACGCCAGGCGGACCTGATGGGTATATGATCCGCCGTCTGTCTTACTTTTTCGGACGCCTGATTAAAGGTTGCGGGTGGCAGAAAGATTACAACCTGCGCTTATTCCGCACGCAAAAAGGGCGGTATCTCAAACGCCGGGTGCATTCTCGAGTGGTAGTGGACGGCCCGGTAGGCCGGATCATCGAGCCTATGTATCACGACACCTATCGAGATTATGAAGAGTATTTCGCCACGTTCCACCGGTTTACCTCGTGGGGCGCCATGGATTTGCTTGATGTGGGCAAGCGTGCGAATGCGTTCGATTTACTCGTCCGGCCTATCACTCGTTTCCTAAACATGTATATTGTGCGTTCTGGATTCCGGGATGGATATCACGGCGTGGTGCTCTGTGGCTTAGCGGCGTTTTCCGTGTTCATGAAATACGCCAAATTATGGAATCTAGACCGATTGAAGCGGGGCAATGGGAAAGACGTCCCAGTAAAATAATTACTAAATACACTAAAAAATTAGTAGCTTTTTTTTGCGAGGTGGGGCTGGCTCCAACGTTCAAGAGATTCCCCAAACAAGAGCACCCCTAACTATATGATCTGAATTGATTTACAAGATAATTACATTCAACAAGACACCCTTTGTACTATCGGTAATGTATGCGTGTCCCGAGGGTTCATCCCATCTCAGCCCAGGGCCGACCGCTGCCCGAAGGGCAAGGGAGCCCCTGGGTACAAATGCCCCCTCCTCCGAATTGCTCTGTATGGGCATCCCAAAAGCGAGCCATTTCGCGCTATTGATACCTGGATGTATCCGGCGGCGGAGCTTCATTTTTTAGTGTATTTAGTGGTCCCAAAATCCGTGCTGAGGTTATGTAATCTATTTTTGTAGTTTGTTTTTCCATGCGCGAAGCCGTTCGAGGGAGGTTTCATCCAGCCGGTCCTCGAGCATCGAGCGGCGGTAGGATTCCGTGGCGGCATGGAGTTCATCGCGGGAACGATTCATGCGCTCTTCCGTAAACGCCAGGAAATTCGCTGGGGCCATCACCAATGAACCCATGGCGCGGCATAAATCACGTATCCCCATATCGCCCGTCACGACGACAATGTCTTTGCGGTCTAATTTTGTGTTGTAGACGATGCGCTCGATGACCGTATCGGCAGCCAGATGCTCAGGGGAATAGAGCACCTCGAGCCCCGGCCCGCTCCGGAAAGGTTTTGAGCGTTGCGCATGCCGCCCACGGCCATCGAATACGACTTTGGCCGCATTTCCCGAAGTGGCGCAATACTGCGACACCAGTTCGATCAGGGCATCGCGCGCATCTTCAAATCCATTCTGGGCAAGCGCAAGCAGGCGCGGGCAAAAATGGACGACATTGTAGCCGTCTATGAGGAAAAGCTGTTGCATCAGCGCAGGGGCTTCACTCGATGTATACGCGCTCGGACCTTCGGCCCAAACCCGTGAAGATTTCGTACGAAATGGTTCCCGCTCGTTCGGCCAGCGTATCCGCGCCGATGGTTTCCGCCCCATCCGCGCCAATCAGCGTGGCGGTATCCCCCACGGCGGTGCGCGGCGCTTCCGTCACATCCACGGTTATTTGGTCCATGGACACCGCGCCTCGAACGGGGCAGCGAATGCCATGCAACAATACTTCACCTTTATTCGTCAACGCGCGTAAATAGCCATCCGCATAGCCAACGGGCACAATGGCCAGGCGGGTGGGCCGGGTCGTAATAAAGCGCCGGTTATAGCCAATGGGCGAACCGGCGGGAAGTTCTTTTAGGAATACGACCGGCGCTTCCCAGCGCAGGACAGGCCGCAGCGCAGGCGTGGAGGCTGGCCGCGCATTCGGCCAGACGCCATAGGTGGCGATGCCGGGGCGCACCATGTCGAAAGCCGCGTCAAAATCATTTAGTACTCCGCCGCTGCTGGCGGCGTGGATGCATCCGCAATGGATGCCCCGCACGGCGCACGCGGAAAGCAGGCCACGAAACCGGGCGAGCTGCTCCAGCGTCACTTCCGGGTGGGCAAGCTCATCGGCGCTCGATAGGTGCGTGGCCACGCCCGCCAGGCGGATGTTGGGCAAATGGGGCATATGCTGGAGCGCGGGAAGGGCCTCATCGAGCGGAAAGCCTTCCCGTCCCATGCCGGTATCGATCTTCACATGCACAACCGCCACTCGATTCATGCGCGACGCCAGCATGCTGAGCCGCTCCATGGAGGCGCGATCCGATATCATCGGCTGCAAATCCAGCCCGATGATCGCCTCGAGATCGCTGGCCTGCGGCTGGACCAGCACCAATATGGGCGCTTGAATGCCCGCCGCGCGCAGTTCCGCTCCTTCACCCACATGGGCCACGGCAAGCATGGCCGCGCCTTCTTTTATGGCGCGCCGGGCAATGGGCAGCGCGCCATGCCCGTAGGCATTGGATTTTACGACGGCGCACAGTTTGCAGCCGCGCGGCGTACGTGAACGCAATACGGACAAGTTATGCGCATATGCCTTCAGATCGATGATGAGCTTTGACGCGAATTTTTCCAGCATCACATGTTATCCAGGTTGAGGCGGCTCCAGTTGCTGCGAATGAATTGAAAACCCGAGTACACCGTAAAAATCGCCACTGCGACGGCCCCCCAAAGGGAGGCGTGGTACAGCACGCCCTTAACAAGAGGCACAAAATCTGGTGCGGCGTAACTCAAGATATTACGTAGGACCACAAAGCTAAAGCAGCAATTAATGTATACAATTTGCAGTACGGTTTTCGTCTTGCCCCATTTGTTCGCGGCGATAATCACTCCATCGCTCGCCGCCAGAGAACGGGCGCCCGTCACGAGGAATTCCCGGGCCAAGATAACGACAACCGTCCAGCCAGGGATATACAAGTCATCCAGCAGCATGGCCATGATGAATGCCGCCGACAGGAGGATCTTATCCGCGACGGGGTCGGCAAGTTTCCCGAAATTCGTCACAAGGCCTCTTTGGCGCGCCAATTTTCCGTCGTAATAATCCGTGATCGAAGCCGCGATAAAGACCATATAACCCAAGACTAGACAAGCAAAGTGTTCGATTGACATCAATGCGATGAACACAATCGACATGCCTATCCGGGCCATGGTTAATCTGTTCGGGAGATTCATAACCGCTCCAATGCCGGAGGTTGCACCATCTCGAACTCCGCTTCATGGCGAAGTTTGGGACGGTTAGCTGGTTGAGTAGGCTTATTTTAGCAGATTCCACGGCTGGCCGCACCTTGCTACTTGTTGCTTTCACTTGAAAAAGGGAGCTGCCCACGGCAATCATATCAGAAACTACCCAGAATTGGCCTCAAGAGGCACAAAAGACGCAAGAATCAATTTTGTGTCTTTTGCGCCTTTCGTGGCTCATCCTCCAGGAATGTGGAGAAAAGACGTTTTAGATATGTTTGGACAAACAAACACAAATACTCCGTGAGAGGGAAAAGCACCGCTTTTTTTAATCCGATTTCCTTGTGGCGCTGCCTGGCAACAAGCGGCTCATTGCGTTAAAATCATATTCGTGAGCAGGCTCGCGGGCGCAAAACAGATCGAAAGAGGCTGATGATACCATGCCGAATGAAGAGCAACCGGATAAGCTGATCCTTCGAGACTATTTAGCCATTGAACGGACGCATTTAGCCAATGAACGGACGCTGCTGGCGTATCTTCGAACCGGCTTGATCATTCTCGTTTCCGCCTTCACCATCATTAAAGTGTTTCCGGACAGTGTGGACATGCGGGTGCTCGGGTATGCGCTCATGCCCATCGCCATCGCCTCAGTGGTCCAAGGCGTCCGCCGCTACCGGCATGTGCGACGCTCCATCGTGCTTCATTATAGCGGCGCGGAGCAAAGCTCTCACGACGAATGATCGGCGAGGACGCCGGCCCTACACATTTATTTGGTTGTTAAGAGCGTGGAACCGCCGTCCCCGGCCGTCATGAATGCAATGCGGCTCAACGTATTGCTGAGATCTTTCATTTGCGTGTTGATAAAGGCTTCTTGACAGCTCCGTCCGGGTTTGATAGCGTGCTTATTGCTCGCCATATATGCAAGCCTCTGGGTGCGCCCAGGGGAGGAAGGAGTCGTTATGCCGCAGCTTGAAATACTGCAACATCCCCAAATGCTCCACGCCATGGTGGTCCACTTCCCCGTGGCGCTGGCGATTCTGGGCATTCCGCTCGTGTACTTTTGCGCATTGGCCGAACATGCCCGGCCTATACTGCTGCGCGTGGCGCTAGGCGGATATATCTTGCTGGCCCTATTCGCGCTGCTCGCGGCGGAATTTGGGGAACAAGCGATGGCGCAAGTTCCAGGCTCCGCCGGGCCAGCCGCCCTTGCAATGATTGATAATCATAGGGAAATGGCGGAAAAACTTTGGATGCTGGCCGCGGGAACGGCGGCGTTTCTGGCCCTGTCGCTGATTCGCTTCCAGTGGGTGCGGAATACGGCTTTGGCGCTGGCCATGATCGCCAGCATCGCCGTTGGGCTTTGGGTGGCGGTTGTCGGCCATTTGGGCGGCACGCTGGTGTACCAATATGGCGTGGGCACGCCCGCCATGACGGCCTCCTTCGAGGCTGTCCCGCCTGCACCGTCTGAAGCCATTTCGCTTGAATACCCGCCAATACCCGACAAACCGCAGCCGCCCATCACCACGCCTTCTATCCCCGAAAACACCGCCAAGCCGCTATCCGTGGAGAACCGCGCCCCGCTTCCCCTTGCGGAAGCCCCGGAGCCGACACTACCCGTTCCCGCGCCCAATACCGTATCGCCGCCGCTTCCAGCGGAAACTCCCGCGCCGCCCGAAATGGAGGCCATGCCTGAAGCCGCTTTTCCGCAGCCAGAAACCGCGCCTCCATCGCCGCCCGCTGAAGAGGCCGCTGAGCCTGTTGAATCCACCGGCAGCGAGGAGCAGGAGGCGCTGTTGCCCGTGCATCCTATCGAACCGGAATTGGCGGCCCAAGTGAGCTACACCAAGGATGTGAAACCCATTTTCGAGCGGCATTGTACAGCCTGCCACAATCCATCGAGCGCCTCCGGCGGATTGGATCTCACCTCGGTGGCGTCCATGTTGAAACCAGGCGAGGAATCGGGCGCGGCGGTAACGCCTGGACGGCCCGGGCAAAGCGCCATTGTCCGGTACATTCGAGGCGAGCTTCAGCCCCAAATGCCCAAGGGCGGTGCGCCGTTGTCGGAAGGCGAACTGCATGTCATCCGCGAATGGATCGCCGCCGGGGCAGCCGATGACACGCCCGCGCCAATGGAAAAGACGGAAGCGCCCGCTATGCCGGAGCCGCCGACAAGACCCGCGCCGGTAATGCGGCTCAATATGGAAGAATCCGCGCTGCTGTAATAGGCGCTCGCACACGGGAAATTCATACCGTGCCCCATGGCATCCAACAGTATAGTCGTTGCAGTTTACCCAGAAAGTTAAGTCCTATTTCTGGGTATTTGTTTTGTGAACGCCTTTCGTTCCCCGTGGCTCCCCATGTCCCCGTGGTTAAAAAGAAGCTTCTTTGAACAGGATTGCCACTGCCTGCATGTTATTCCTAGCGCTCAAACGCCCACAAATTCTCACGAAGATCCCTTTTTCAAAGAGATTTCCCCGTTCCCAAATCCTCCAAGCTAAGGATGGCGGCCATTCCAGCGTTAATGGGAAAGCGGCCGTTCGTCTCATATTTAACCCATTCGGCATGCCCATCCATATAGAGCACATTGCCGCCCCCAGGTTTGTGATTAAACTTGTGGTGAAATGGGGAGCTGGAATTATCATTCAAGCTGATGACATCAAACATCACCACCATACCCGACTGGGCCGTTGCGCCAGCGGCCGGGTTGTTGATGTCGGAAATCATGAACCTCTCGACACCTTCGCGCAGCCGTAGGATTGTAGAGCCATATTCGTTGCCGAACCTGTTGAACGGACTGTGCAGGCCCGATACGTTGATATCGCTATCAAAGAAATTATTATAAAATTCGGTGGCGTCCGAATAGGTGGCGCAAGCGCTCGGAAGAGCGGGATAACCCGGAAACGGAAAAAACGCCATAACGGCGGGATCCAAGAGAACTTCCAGCATAGCGGCGAATTGCAGAGGGACGGGAGGCCGTTCTCCGGCTTTCCCGAGACCTAGCAGGGCCAGGTCGGTGAAGTTGGATTGTAGTTCCATGTCATCAGCAGGACCGTTGCATAAATCCAGCAACCAGCCAAAATATAAGTAACTGTCCTGTGGGTTATCGGAAAAACCGGTGTATTTGCAGGCTCTCCCGCTCGAATCATAGGGCTTGATGACTGCAAGCGCTTCCTCGATAGATTCTCCAGCATTCGGTGAAGATGGACAAACCAGAATCTTCAAGTCGTTCAAGTAATCAGGATAAATGCTCTTCTGGTCCGGAGATAGCTTGAATCCATCCGCCATTTGGCAGTCGGAAAAATTAGCCGGCTTTCCTGAACAGTCACGATAATAATAGCCCATGCCATAGGCGGGTGGAAATTTGCCGTTATTTTCGCCCGAGTACATTTTATAGATGATTCCAAATTGTTTTAAATTGCTTTGGCAGCTTGCACGGCGGGCCGCTTCCCGAGCTCGTGCGAGCGCGGGGAGCAGTATGGCTGCCAGAATGGCGATGATTGCAATCACCACAAGCAGTTCAATCAGCGTGAATCCTTTTATTTTTTGAAGCATATAGAAATCTCTTTTGGCTGCCAGCCATCGTTTGGTATGTGTTCTTAGTTGCCAAATATCCAAAAAAACACTATACAGTAAGCGCTTACTTACATCAATGGCCAATGCGCGGTTCGCAGGGAACGAATGGCACACACACAAATTTTATGGAGGAAAAAGAATTTGGGATTTATGAAATGCCTGAGAATTCATCTGGGAATGAAGAGGGTTCCGCACCACCAACGCTAATGGATAAGCTTTTTCGGCATGATTTGCAAGATGGACAAGACATTTTGGTGTATAAATAGAAACAGTTATAATAATTAACTCAGAGCACCCTATAAAATATTCTTATAAATAGCCTTGTCCATCTGGCAAATCATGCCGAAAAAACAGCGTCTATCGCTTTTTATGCGTCCTGGTTTCTTGTCAAAAAATTACCCTAGCAGTTTGCGGCCTTCCGAGGATTTGATGCCTGAGATGATGCGCTCGAAGGCCTCGTCGTTCGAACAAGCGCTCATGGCCTCGTCCTTCTCGACCAGCTTTTTCTGATAGAGCTCGACGGAATACTGGTCGAAGGACTTCATATCCGAGTCGACTTCGATGATGCTGTAGAGCCGGCTGATGTCGGCTTCGAGGATGGCGTCGCGCACGATGGGTTTGTTACCCACGAGGATCTCGAGGCAAGGAATACGCCCGCCACCGATGCGTTTGAGCAGGCGCTGGCAGACGACGCCTTGAAGCGAATAGGCCAGCTCTTGCCGGATCAAGTCGCGCTCGGCTTGCGGGAAGTAGCTGATCACGCGGTTCACGGTGTCCACGGCGGTCATGGTGTGCAGCGTGCTGAACACCAAGTGGCCTGTTTCAGCGGCGCTGATGGCGGCGCGGATGGTCTCGACGTCGCGCATTTCGCCCACGAGAATCACATCGGGGTCTTCGCGCAACGCCCCGCGCAGGCCGTTGGCGAACGAGAAGGTGTCGCGGCCTACTTGGCGCTGGGAGACAATGCTCTTCTTGTCCCGGTACACATACTCGATGGGGTCTTCGATGGTGATGATGTGCGTGTGGCGGGTTTGGTTAATATAGTCCACCATGGCGGCCAGGGTGGTGGACTTGCCGCTGCCCGTCACGCCCGCCACCAAGAACAATCCACGCGGCTTGTTGCATACGGCGCGCACAATGTCGGGAATATTGAGCTGTTCGAAGGGAAGCGGCTCCTCGGGAATCAACCGGAGCGCAACGGCCATGGCCCCCTGTTTATAGTAGCCCGAACAGCGCAGATAACCGACGCCTGCGGCATGGAATTGGAAACTGCTTTCACGCTCGGATTCGAGTTTTTGGACTTCATCTTCGCTGCCCAACTGATCGACGATTTCCTGCATGTCCTTGGCCGAGAGGGGGGGCATATCCAGCGGGAGCAAATCGTTATCCACACGCACATAGGGCGGCGAACCGGCGCGAAGGTGGAGGTCCGACGCCTTGCGGTCCTTCATGATCTCGATCAAGCGGTTGATGTTCACCTCATGCCGCTTATACTTCTTGGCCACCACGTTCCAGGAAAGGGAGCGCAACGAATGGGCCGCCGTCGCCTCGAGGACATCATCCACTGGGACCAATTGTTTGAGCTGCCGCCACTCGAAGGGCGGAAGCGTAATGATCAATTTTCCTTTATTCGCCTGGACCTGCGTCGGGATGTTTACCTTTTTCAGCGTTTCCGCCACATCATCCGCGGAAGCGTCCTCCTTGGCCGCATATTCGATGCGGACCCGGTCGAGCCGCTTGCCCATATCAGCGGAGAACACCTGAATTTCGCAGTCAAGGGTGGTGAATTTGCATTCGGACGGTATACCCGCCATGCGGATCAACTCATTAATACCGGTTTGCAGGATATCAAGAATGGTGCTTGTAGCTTTGCTTCCAATAAACATGGACGGCTCCCAACATACATCCGGGAAGGATGTCTCTTCCAGACACACAGAAAGGCACAGTAACACGCAAAGGCCAGTATGTCAACGTGCGAAAACTGCGGCGGAATACAGGGTTGTAGCGATACGCCAAAGAGAACGGAGCCGCCGCAAAAACGGCGGTTGGCGCTATCAGCTCCGAAATCAGACTGTCTAAAGAGATAATTTCTCCTTAATCCTTGCTATTTACTATATTATGAAGTAAAATACCTACGATAAAGTGAAATATTCACGTACAGGAAAAACCAAATGTTAATCCGTTTTTCGATTGAAAATTGGATGTCGTTTCGAGACAAAGCGACATTTTCGATGATTGCAAGCCGGGAACGGCAGCATAGCGAACGAGTCCCGCGCATTGATGGATTTAATATGCGCGTGCTTCCCGTCGCCGCGATTTATGGCGGCAACGCTTCGGGAAAAACTAATCTGTTTCACGCCATCAATTTCGCTAAAAAACTGGTTCTCAAGGGTTCTCAACCGAATAGCTTGATTCCGGTAGAGCCTTTCAGGCTTGAGGAAAACTATCTACAGCAACCAAGCCGTTTTTGCTTTGAGCTGCTTATCAACGACACCGTGTATGAATTCAGTTTCGCTGTTACGCGCCGTGAAGTGCTCGAAGAAAAGCTCGTTCTGCTCCATAGCGCGAGCGAGAAGGTCTTATATGATCGCAAAGCGGACAGTCCAGAGCCAGAACAGCGGTTCAAAGAGGATGAACGCCTGCTATATGCATTCAAAGGAACGCGTGAGAATCAGCTTTTCTTGACGAACTCGGTTCACCAAAAGATCGATACGTTTAAACCGGTTTATGATTGGTTTGATGATACGCTTGAGCTTATCGCTCCCGATGATCGCTTCGCGCCGTTCGAGCAATTCATTAATGAGAAGCATCCTTTATACGCAAAAATGAATGCGATGCTCGCCTCTTTAGATACCGGCATAGCCCATATTGGCGGGGAGGCAGTCTCACTCCAGCGCCTTCCAATCCCAGACGAGGTCAAGAAAGAGCTTATAGAAATGATCAAAGAGGGAGAATCCGCTCAAATAAGCGGCGATGCCGGAAATGAGCGTCTCCTAGTCACTAGAGACAAGGATGGCCTAAGAGCCAAAAAACTCTTTTCATACCATATGGGCAATAAAGGGAAAGACGTCCAATTCGAGATAAAGCATGAATCAGATGGCTCGCGACGCGTGATCGATTTATTACCGGCATTTCTGGATCTGCGTGAATCGAGCACAATTAAAGTATACGTTATCGACGAGGTGGACCGCAGCCTTCACACGTTGCTAACACGACGGCTTCTCCTGCTCTTTTTGGAAAGCTGTTCTCCGCAAAGCCGTTCCCAGCTCTTGTTTACCACACACGATGTCTTACTCATGGATCAAGAGTTATTCCGCCGCGATGAAATGTGGGTTGCGGAACGCGATCATACAGGCGCTTCATCGCTATTCTCCTTCAGCGATTACAAAGACATCCGGTATGACAAAGACATCCGGAAAAGCTATCTCCAAGGAAGGCTTGGCGGCGTTCCGCGCATCCTGCTGGCCCAGCCGCTTACCGAAGCATCATCTTCAAGTGGCGCTGGAGAAGCGCAATAGATGGCGAAACTCAGCAATAAGCGGTTCACGCGTGAGACCGGCATAAGAAGCTATCGAAAACGATACGTGGTCTCCGTGGAAGGCCAAATCACAGAACCGCAATACTTCAATATGCTCAATAGCCAAACCAGTACGATTTATATACAATGCCTTTCGGATTCCTGTAAAAGCTCTCCAGCCCACGTGTTAAAAAGAATGCGACAATTTTTAGCGACGAAAAGCTTGAAAGGCGATGATGAAGCATGGCTTGTCGTAGACAAAGACAATTGGACTGATGAGCAGCTTAAGGAGCTACATGGCTGGGCCAAAACAGATCCCAACTATGGTTTCGCGCTTAGTAATCCGAAATTCGAATACTGGCTGTTACTGCATTTCGAGGATGCACAAGGAATCACCACGTCCAACAAGTGTACATCACAGCTAAAAAAGCATTTCAGCGAATATCACAAGCATATTTATCTACGATTCTTCACACCTGACCGAATCAAGCAAGCCATCCAAAGAGCAAGACAGAAAGATACGCCTCCGTGCTGCGATTGGCCCCGCACTCCGGGTACAACAGTGTATAGGCTGGTTGAGAAGATTCTTGCTGAATAAGGCAAATCTTGCTCGAAAACTTGAGCAAAAAGGTCTCTTGCTAAAGCCTTCGAGAAGCCGCGCTAAAGCGCGCTTGCAATCAGTTGTTGAACCTCCCCACCTGGCTAAAGCCAGGCGCTAAGGGGGAGCTTGCTTAAGCAGGCTGACGGGAGTATTGGGTAATATACTCTGTTTCGTCTTAGTGCCGCCTGCATACCCAAATCACATCGCAAACAGACGCGATTACGCAATACTTACCCATATACGCCATGAAGAACAATGATAGGCCCCCGACACCATGCGGTCGTGATTTACCGGACAAGGCGTATTGCCGGAATCAGCCTTTACATAATACGGTTCATAGTTACGCAATTCTATATGCCGTTCCCCTTCATAGAAATTACATGTTGCACATTTCTTGTCGGTCACTCTAAATGTTCCAAAACTGCTCATGTCGATCCTGCCTCCATTATTGTCCATCTAAAACTCGCTCCAATTCCGTTTGCACTGAACCAACACCAAGTCTTACTCGCTGTATATCCAACATAATCATGATACATTCCGTCGTTTTTCCAACAGGCAACACCACCCTAGCGTCTTTGGTATATTCTAACTCCTTTAGGCAAAAGATACTAGGAGCGGTTTCGGTATCCGCAAGTATAGAGTGCGGCAGCTTTTTGTCACTTTGAGTGTACGGAACCTGGCCCGAATGTATCCTTTATTCCTTGTGTCGATATGAAAGCGCATAACAAACGCTGTTATAGGGTACTTTATCGCGAAACACCTAGTGCAAGATTACACGCTGAGTTTAAGTAGCCAATATTAAATAGCCATATTGACATTTTGGTAACACAAGCTCAATATAGGAATACAGATGGGGGGTGGAGTTTTGAGCATGCATCCTCTCCATATAAAGTGGAGGAAAGGTTTGTTATGCCGACGATATTATACGCAGTAGGCGGCGAGCATGCGATACGACAGAATGCTCAGGGCTTACGCATCTAATAGTGCTCAAGAGTCGATTTATCCTGTTGTGCATGATTTTTTCTGTCAACGTGGCCTGGGATTTTTCGCTTGGGGGAAGGTCTTTGCGCGCTCACGGCGGGTTTGCTTGACGACTTCGTCCACGTAGCGTTCAGCCAGCTTCATGAAAGCCTGGTAGCCATTGATGGCCTCTTTTAGGAACTCGGTTTCGCGCGCCGGCACATAGCGAACCACGTTCTTCTCGTTCTCCCAGCTCTGGTGGTTAAAGTGGGGACGCCCGCCCATTTGACAGAGCTTTCCGCGCTCCATCCGCTCAATCTGCGCCATGCGCTCCAGCAATGCTTGCATCTTTTTGGTGTGCTTCATGGATTTTAATATATAGAATTCTATATACTAGAGTCAACAGTGCTTCGGCGCATGAATGAAAGGAGCACCCCATGACCGCTGAAAAGAAATCCCTGCCCAAGCCCAAGCCTATTATCGAGTGTTTCGCGGGCCTGCCTGATCCCCGCATGGACCGGACCCGCAGGCACAACTTCATTGACATCTTGATGATTGGGCTATGCTCAGCCCTCGTGGGCGGGGAGAGCTTTTCGGATATGGAGCGCTTCGGCTGGCTCCGGGAGGATTGGCTGAAGGGCTTCCTGGAATTGCCCGGCGGCATCCCCTCGCACGACACCTTCAACCGGGTCTTTTCCGCCCTCGACCCCCATGCCTTTCTGGAATGCTTCGGCCAATGGGTGCAGGGCATTTGCCCCAATCTAAGCGATGAGGTCGTCGCCATTGACGGCAAAGCCCTGCGGCGCGCCTTGAATCAGGGGGAGGCCATCCCCTACATCGTCAGCGCATGGGCTTGCGAGCACGGCCTGGCGCTGGGGCAGGTCAAGGTGGACGAGAAATCCAACGAAATCACCGCCGTCCCCAAACTCCTCAACGCCTTAAAGCTCAAGGGAGCCATCGTCACCCTGGACGCCATGGGCTGCCAGAAGGATATCGCCTCCCACATTATCCAACGGCAGGCCGACTACGTGCTGGCCCTCAAAGGCAACCACGCCACCGCCCTAGAAGAAGTGAAGGCCTTTTTCAAGGACGCCGTTCCCCCTTGCGCCACCCAGTGCGCGCCAACAGCCGACGCCACACGGATGGATTTCCACCAGACCATCGACAAGGGGCATGGCCGCATCGAAACCCGCCGATACTGGCAATCCACCGACTTGGGCTGGTTCGAGGACAAAGGACTTTGGAAGGGCCTCAAGAGTTTCGGCATGGTCGAGTCCATCCGCAAGGAAAAAGGGAAGAACACCATCGAGCGGCGCTACTACTTGAGCAGCCTGCCCCTCGACGCACGACGATTCGCCCACGCCGTGCGTGGACACTGGGGCGTGGAAAACAATTTGCACTGGTGCCTAGACATTATCTTTCGCGAAGACGACAACCGCGCCCGAACAAGAAACGCCGCCCAGAATCTCGCCTCCTTGAGGAGAATTACACTCAACCTCCTCAAGAAAGACAAGACCAACAAAGATTTCCTCAGGGGCAAGCGCTTCGCTGCTGCACTCGACCCCGAATACCTTCTACGTTTACTGGGAATTTAGATGCGTAAGCCCTGACAGAATGCTCCTCAGGTTTTGGAAGACGATATCAAGTGGCTGATCAACGATAAGATTAGCTTCCACGAACCCGTGAGTAATCCGCTCGATAAATGCCTCAACATCACGCGTTACATGATGGCCATAACAAGTGATTACAATACGGTCGTTCCTTTTAAAACCATCACAAGCATCGTTATTGTTCTTACCTACATGATTTGCTCAATTGACGTACTCCCAGATTGCACTTTAATAATAGTACTAGCTGACGATCTCGTTGTAGCATAGGCATTTCATAAGGTTGCGCAAGGTGATTTGGATAGATATGAGGCTTGGGGAATGGCTAAGAAAACTTCGTAAGTTGAAATGATACAGTATTCTGCATGTAGTAAATTTATGGTATTGTATAGTGAAAGAAGGTGTCCATCATTTAAAATTGGAAGAGGAGGCAGAAATGGATAATAGTACCTTGCTCAGGACTGCTACAGATTTGGTCAGAGCTATGAACAAGGTTGCGGACGATAGTCTGCCTGAGGAAATTGCTGAGATCGTGAAGACTCATTCAGCGGGCGCGGCGATTGCCGGTGTGGCTGGTGGATGGGTGCCAGGAGTCGGAGGAACCGCAGCCGTCGTGATTGCGGCAGGTTTTGTGTGGACGATGTACGGTCGAGTAAATGGTAAAATAGAGCTACCTTTTTCTGAAAACATCATAAAATCAGTGGGTTCTGGTATTGCAACTAATCTTGCCGCATACGCAGTTGGCAGTATAGCCCTTTCAGCGGCATTCTCGTTTTTTCCCGGAGTGGGTAGCGTTGGTGCATCTGTCATTGTGGGCGGCACGTGCTATGCTCTGACGTTAGCCTCTGGCATAGTATATCTAAAAATACTGACCAGAGTGTTTCAAGCGGGACATGATCCAACCGCTATGTCTGCGGAAAACCTGCAAGAGATCGCGAAAACGGTTATTCAGAGTGAAAACATGAAAGAGATGATGAAAGAAGCGAAGAAAGAGTATAAAGCTGCTAAGGAACGTGGTGATTTTGATGAAGAACCGGAAAAATGACTCACTTAGAAATAGTTGAGCTCAGGCCAAAGATATGACCAAGACATATGCAAAAGGAAGTATACGCATGCAACTTGACATTTCGCCACCCTACGGATTCAGGGGCAGATCCACGTAGAACCTTGCGTAGCGGCCGAGTTCGCTTTCGACGGTGATTTGGCCGCCGTGTTCGCGGACGATGGCGTCGGAGATGCTGAGGCCGAGGCCGGTGCCGACGTCGCGGCCTTTCGTGGTGAAGAACGGGTCGAATAGGCGTTCCATGTGGGCGGGGCGGATGCCGCAGCCGTGGTCTTCGATGGTGAAGCGGATGAAGGGGCGGCCGGATAATTCGGTGCGGACGGCTTTGATGAGGAGTATTTTGTCGGGGTTCATGCCGCTGTAGCGCTCATCGAGGGCGTGCAGGGCGTTGATGATGAGGTTCATGACGACTTGCTGGAGCTGTTCGCTGCGGCAGCGGAGCTTGGGCAGGTCTTCGGGCACATCCACTTCGAGGTGGACGTGCGACTTGGCGATTTTTTTGCGGCTGAGCGAGAGGACCACTTCGACGATGTCGCACAGGCGGGCGGGGCTGTGGTGTTCTTTTTCCTGCCGGGCGAAGGTGAGGAGGTTGCGCACGATTGTGGCGATACGCTCGGCTTCGGAGCGGATGAGGTCGGCGAATTGGCGGCTTTTCGAGCCTTCCGCGAACTCTTTGGCGAGGATGTCGGCGCAATTCATGATGCCGTTGACGGGATTATTGATCTCGTGCCCCACGCCCGCGGCGAGTTCGCCGATCGAGGCGAGTTTCGAGGCCTGGATGACTTGGGCCTCGGCTTCGCGGCGTTCGATGGTGGACATGAGCGAACTGGTGATGGCGTCGATGAGTTCGCGTTCTTCGTTGAGGAAGGGGCCTTCATCGAGGGGCGGGCGCTCCTCGATATAGAACACCTCGACCTCGCCGCGTTTGCGCCCGGCGACAGTGATATCGGATTCGAGCCGCCAGGGCGTGGCCGAGAAGGGCGTGCTGACGTAGCGGTCGTTGTCGAATGTGAGGCGGCACCGGGTGATCTCGGGATAGGAGAACGCGGGGCCAATGAGGCGCACGACTTCCTGGAACAGGCCCGAGAGCAGCTCGAAGGAGCGCATGGCTTCACCGGCGCGGTAGAGGCAAGTCAGCTCGATGTTGCGCTTGTTGAGTTCCTCCTGGCGGAGGCGGCGGTTGGTGATGTCGTGGAGGATAACGGTGAAGATGCGCCGGTCTTCGAGGGCGACTTCGCTCACGGAGAGTTCGAGGGGCAGCGTCGAGCCGTCTTTCCGCTTGCCGGATAATTCCTGCGTGGCTCCCGCGCCACGGCTGCCCTCATGCTCGGCGTAGTGTTCGTGGCTTTCGAAAAAGGACAGGGGCATAAGCACCCGGACGCCTTGTCCGACGACTTCGGCGGCCTCGTAGCCGAACATGCGCTCGGCGGCGGGATTAACGTATTCGATCAGGCCGCTGTCGCTAATGGTAATGATGCCGTCCACGGCGGTCTCGACGATGGCGCGGGTCCATTTATCGGCGTCGCGCGCCTCTTCGAGCATCGCAGGCGCGCCAGCGGAACGGTGGGCGATGATGACGCCCGTGATGGAGCTGTCCGCGGCGCGCGCGGGATAGAGATCAAGGCAAACGGGGAGGCGGCGGCCTTTGGCGGCTAAGTGCTCCATGCGGTAATTGCCTACGCAATCTCCCTCGAGCACGTGCTGGGTGATATGCCGCCAGGCATCGTGTGCGGCAGGCGGTATAAACAGGAGCGCGGGCCTGCCCATCACTTCCTCGGCGCGGTAGCCGTAGAAGCGCGCGGCCGCCGCGTTGAAGGCCGTTATCACGCCATCCGGCGATTGCGCCAAAACGGGCTGCCGGCAGGCTTCCTCCGCTGGAGCCTGTTTTTCAATCTTTTTATGTCGGGAAAAAAAAACCGCCTCGCACGGCAAGATCCATTCAAACAGCACGCTTCCGCGCTTGTTACACAATTGCCCTCTATTGTATGCAAGAAGTCCAAAGGAAGCCAAATCGCCGGAGAAAAGAAAAGATATCAGCGCTTCTCGTAGCATGGGCGAGACGCCCATGCCACGAGACCTCACCAGACAGATGAAGGGCAAACAAGCTACGCGCCCAGCAGGCGGCTGGCGGCCTCGAACACCTGGGAGGCGGTGATCTTTGTCATGCAACGATGATCCGTCTCGCACACGGTTTTTTGGCAGGGGCCGCACGGGACTTGCACGCGCAGCACTTCGCCGCGCTCATACGGGCCCGTCGAGTAATCGGGCGAGGTGGGGCCCATGATGCATAGCACCGGCACGCCGAAAGCTATCGCGACATGGCGGGTGCCGGAGTCATTGCAGATCAGGAGGTCGAGCTGCGAAATCGTGGCTTTCACTGTATCTATGGTCGGATGGCCGCCATCGGCGACGCGGAAACCCGTGTGCGTCGCGGCCACGACGGCTTCCCTGGTGTCTTCTTCATCAGGCCCGGTGAGCAGGACGCACCGAGCGCCCAGGGCGTCATGCAGGCGGTCGGCCACTTGGGCGTACCGTTCGGGCAGCCAGCGTTTGCTCGGGCCAAAGGCCGCGCCCGGGGCCAGGCCCACGAGCGGGCCATCCCCCTCGAGCCGCGTACGTATGGCGGCGGCCGCCTCCGGCTCAGCGCGCAGTTCGAGCCCTTTTTCATCATCCTTGCATCCAAGATGGGCCACCAATTCGAGGTATTCGCGGGCCATATAAATAGGTTGAATGGCGTCGCCGGACTTATGCGGTTCGAGCGCGTCCGTGAGCAGGCGGCGGCGTCCGCCGCGATCATAGCCCAGGCGCTGTCGGGAGCGGGCGATATAGGCCAGCAGCGCGGCCCGGAACGAATGGGGAAACACGACCGTTAAATCCGCGCCCGCGCGGTGGAGGCGGGTGGATAAGGCCATCATACGCAATATGCCCGGCTTCGCGGGAAGCGCGATCTCGCCGCTCAAATACGGCAGCCCGCGCAATGCGGCGCACGCCACATTACGGCCCGCCACGGTGATCCGCGCAGCAGGAAACCGGCGGTGCAGGGCGCGCAATGCAGGCGTACACATAACCGCATCGCCAAGCCAATTGGGCAGTAACACTAGGATGTGGTTCACGGCTGGCCCCGCTTCGCACCGGTGCGCTCGCGCATACGCTTTAAAAAGGCGTCATCCCCGAGCGTCTCACGAAACGCGCGCCTGCGCTCGCGCAAGGTGCGGCGTATAATGTCCCGGCAATCGAGCAATGCAATAAAAATCACGACAAAACAAACGGTGAAGTTCAAGGCGAGAAAAAGCCCCAAGCGTTCCGGATCGCGCCGGATGAAATAGACTTGAGAGCCGAGCAGCGCGATGGCCAGGAGGGCGAAGAGCAAATAGAAGCTCGTGGGGCGCGAAGCGGCTACATTTCGATAAGCGCACCTAAAATGTTCGAGGAGCGTTTTCGAACAGGACATGCCAGCAGGCGGCGGCGCCATATCCGGGCGATTTTGCACAGCCTTATAGCTCCTCCACCGCTAATGTTTCATCGAGCACGCATCGGAATGGCAGCAGCTATGGCAAGAGGGCGGCCCTGCGGGCGTGGTATGCGCCGCAGCGACCCGCGCCGAAAACACGCTTGCTTGCTTGAGCATGCGGTCCGAACCACAACCGGGGCAAACGGGCTTCGCATCCGCCTTGACCAGCAACTCGGTCCGCGTTCCGCAATCCTCGCACATATAATGAAAGAGCGGCATATATTTATCCTCTTGCGGTACAACACCGTTTCCCGAAAGCGGAAAACCGATTGTGCGGGAAAACAACTTACTTGCATTCAAAAAGCAAAAACTATGTTGATCGTACCAAGCCGGGGTGCGAAAAAGCAAAATTTCCCGTTGAACCGCCGTGGAGGGAATATACTATGCCCCCCCGCTCCGAGCGGTAGGGCAAGCCCTGCTCCACAAATTTTAGTGTATTTCGCGTATTTCGTGGTCTGAAATCCGGTCCTGGGGTTGCGGCCTTGCCCGAGATTAGGAGAATTCATGCAAGTTGCAGGGCTGCGGGGGCTTGTGATAAACTCGGGCCGTATAAAAATTCACAGGGATTCCGCCTAATGGAGCGGCCTGGGTGCCCGGATTGTATTCCGGGCCGGCCGCCGGAACCCGAGGTAAACCCAAAAGGAGTTGAATTATGCCTATTGCCACTATGAGGCAGCTACTCGAGGCCGGCATCCATTTCGGCCATCAAACCCGCCGCTGGAATCCGAAAATGAACCGCTTCATCTTCGGACAACGCAACGGCATTTACATCATCGACCTGCAAAAAACCCTCCGCCAGCTCTACAAGGCCTATATCCTGGCCCGCGACACGGCTGCGAACGGCGGGACGGTGCTTTTTGTAGGCACCAAGAAGCAGGCCCAAGAACCTGTATCCCGGGAAGCCCAGCGCGCCGGGATGTTCTACATCAACCATCGCTGGCTTGGCGGCACATTGACCAATTTCCAGACGGTCCAGCAGAGCGTACGCCGCTTGCGCGATTTACAAGAGCGCGAAACCAACGGCAAGCTTGATTTGCTCTCGAAAAAAGAAGCGGCGCGCCTGCGTAAAGAAAAGACCAAGCTCGAGAAAAATTTATCCGGCATCATGGACATGCATCGCCTGCCCAGCCTGATGTTTGTCATCGATACGAAAAAAGAAGCCATTGCCGTTCGCGAAGCGGATCGCCTGGGCATTCCGTGCATCGGCGTTGTAGACACCAATTGTGATCCGGACACCGTGCCGCTTCCGATTCCCGGAAATGATGACGCCATCCGCGCGCTGAATTTATATTGCTCGACCATCGCGGACGCCATCCTCGAGGGCGTGGGGCAGGGACAAAAAGCGGGCACCATCCGCCCTAAACGCGGCGGCGCGCCCGTGCAAGAAGCAGCGCTTGCGTCGGCCCCTGAAACGGAAGGCGAAGTCGAAGACCTGTCCATGGCTGACGCTGAAGACAAAGAAGATATGGGAGACGAATAAATTATGGCAATTACAGCAGGTGATGTGAAAGCCTTGCGCGATGCAACCGGCGCGGGCATGATGGATTGTAAGAAAGCCCTAAATGAAAACGGGGGCGATTTCGAAAAAGCAGTGGCTTGGCTGCGCGAAAAGGGCATGGCCAGTGCGGCGAAACGGCAAGATCGCTCGGCATCGGAAGGTGCGGTCACCTCATATGTGCATATGGGGGGCAAGGTAGGCGTACTCGCCGAAATCAACTGTGAGACGGACTTCGTCGCCCGTGGCGAGGAATTCCAAACGCTGTGCAAAGACATTTGCTTGCAGATTTGTTCCGCCGCCCCCAAATGGGTGCGCCGCGAGGAAGTGCCACAAGACGCCATTGACGCCGAAACCGCCATCTATAAAGCACAAGCCGCCGAAACCGGCAAGCCCGAGGCCGTATGCCAGAAGATCGCCGAAGGCAAGTTGAACAAATGGTTCCAGGATGTGTGCCTGCTCGAACAACCATTTGTGAAAGACCCGGATAAGACCATCGAACAGTTGGTGAAAGAGCTGAGCGGCAAAGTAGGCGAGAAGATGGATGTGCGCCGTTTTGCCCGGTTCGAACGCGGTGAAGGCATCGAAAAGAAAGTTTCCAATCTGGCGGAAGAAGTCGCCGCACAGCTTGCGGAAGTGGAAGGCAAATAAACACATTGGAACCAACCCCGTACCGGCGCATTTTATTGAAATTGAGTGGCGAAGCCTTCATGGGCGACGGCCATGCGGGCCCCATCGATTTCGAGGTGGTCAACCATTTTTGCGATGAACTCCGGGAAGTCCACGCACTTGGTGCGGAAATGGGCCTGGTAGTAGGGGGCGGCAATATTTTTCGTGGGGCGAAGGGCGTTATACAAGGGCCCGATCGCCCCACGGGCGATTATATGGGCATGCTGGCTACGGTGATCAACGCCTTGAGCATCCAGGCGTGCCTCGAGGCTAAAGGCGTGCCCACGCGAGTCATGACAGCCATTGAAATGCCTCCCGTTGCCGAGCCGTATATTCGCCGGCGCGCCATCCGGCACATCGAAAAAGGCCGCATTGTCATTTTCGGCGCGGGCACGGGCAATCCGTTTTTCACGACCGATACGGCTGCGGCCTTGCGCGCCAGCGAAATTGGCGCGCAAATCCTCTGCAAGGCCACGAAAGTCGATGGCGTTTTCGATAGCGATCCCATGAAGAATCCGAATGCGGTTCGCTATGATGAGCTGGACTACTCGACCGTGCTGGCGAAAAATCTGCGGGTAATGGACGGTACGGCGATCTCGCTGTGCCGCGAGAATAAACTGCCCATCCTGGTCTTTAACCTGACGCGGCCAGGCAGTATTATGAAGGCGCTAAAAGGTGAGCGTATCGGGACGATTGTGAGGGGAGATTAATCCATGGAACACAAGCATGCCAAAGACGCCCATGAACGAATGAGTAAAAGCATTGAAGCCTTCAAGCATGAATTAACCACCATTCGCACGGGCCGGGCATCAACCGGACTCCTCGATAGCATCGAGGTGGATGCGTATGGTTCAAAAATGAAATTGAACCAGGTCGGCACGGTCACCGCGCCCGAAGCGCGGTTGCTGGTGATCACCCCTTGGGACAAATCCCAGATTCCAGCCATCGAGAAGGCCATCCTGTCTTCCCCTCTCGAATTGAATCCCGCGAACGACGGCAAGGTGATCCGAATTCCTATTCCGCCGCTCACGGAACAGCGCCGCAAGGATCTCGTCAAGCTGCTGCACAAACTTGCGGAAGAGGCCCGTGTCGCGGTGCGCAATGTGCGCCGCCACCTCGTCGATGAAATCAAGACCGAACAAAAAGATGGCGAACTCCCCGAGGATGACGCCCACCGCATGACCGCCGACATTCAGAAGCTCACGGATGACTACATCGCCAAGATCGATGAAGCATTGAAGCTCAAAGAAGAAGAGGTCATGGAGGTCTGAAACAGGCCGCCGGACAGGCGGCGGGACAAGACTCTGAATCGAATCTTGGCCGCGGACGAGCGTCGCACCGGATGCTGTTCCGCGGCTTTGATTTAGGGCATATCGGAAGTAATAGCCGGGCCCGGTCCATAGGGCGGCCATGGTCAATAGAGCACATGCTTGGTTTGAATTGGCATCGCCAAATACGCTAGACATCGTGATATCGTCCCCGAAGAGGACGTCTATAATAACCAGGAGTCAAAGCGAAACGCAGACCCCCGGAACAAAGCGCAGACTTCCGGAAAAAACTAGTCCGGTTAGCCCGCTTGAGCGGGCTCTCCTTAGCACCCGGCTTCAGCCGGGGTGACCACGAGAAGCAACGAATGGAAAGCACGCTTCAGCGCGGCTTCTCGAAGAGGCTTTAGCCATATGCCTGATGGATTGAGCCACGTATTCAGCGAGCTATTTCTTCACGTTACTTGGCATTGCCATGAAAACAGGCCCATGCTTACGCCTGAAGTGGAGCAGGCGCTGTATCCATTCATTTCCACGTACGGCCAAAAAAATAAGGGTGTACATATAGGACGAATGGGTGGAACGGAAAACCATGTGCACCTTATCATGCAAATTGAACCATTCGTTTTGATTAGTGATGTGATGGGCAAGATAAAAGGCGCCAGCGCCCATGAGATCAACCATACGTTTGGCCGGAAAATGCTGCAGTGGCAACGTGGTTACGGCGTGGTCAGTTTTTCAAAACGGCATATTGGGGTGGTTGAGGAATATGTAGAATACCAAAAAGAACACCACCGATTGGATACCATAACGGACGTTTTGGAACGGGTGGGAATGAGCTAAAGCATTTCGAGAAGCCGCGCTAAAGCGCGCTCTATTACAGATTGATCCCCTACCACCCCGGCTAAAGCCGGGTGCTAAGGAGAGCCCGCTCAAGCGGGCTAACAAGATGTGGGTAGAGCAGAAAGATGTGCGGGAAACGGGCAGATACAGCCTGCGGGAAGTGTAAGAAATAGAAGGACTTGGAAACAAGAACTGAAAAGATATGGATTGGTTAACACGAGACAAGTGGGTAGACAGGACAAATTGGGTTAAAGTGACGCAGTAGTCCGATTCGTTTAAATTTGAAAATACAGATGTGTGATTTCGCCTATGCGAAATTTCAGACATAGCCAGATATTCACAACAGAATATATGAACCACGAAGGAGCACGGGAAAGCGTCGCATGGAGCCGCCCGAACTCGATATGAACCGCCTGCCCCGGCATATCGCCGTCATTATGGATGGCAATGGCCGATGGGCGAAACAGCAAGGCGTCAGCCACGCCGCAGGCCATGAGGCCGGCGCTAAAAGCGTCCGCGCCACGATCGAGGCCTGCCGCGAACTAGGCGTCGAAATCCTTACCCTCTACGCCTTCTCGACAGAGAATTGGCGGCGCTCGAAATTGGAAGTCTCCGCGCTGTTCCACCTGCTAAGCAAATATATATCGTTGGAACTGGACGCGATTCATAAGGAAAATGTCCGCATCGTGGCGATGGGCCGCATCGAGGGGCTGCCCGCGCGGGCGCAGGCGGATTTGCGAAACGCCATGGAACGCACGGCGGGCAATACCGCCTTGACCGTCAATGTGGCGCTGAACTACGGCTCGCGCGCGGAAATCGCCGACGCCGCCCGCGCCATTGGCCGGGAAGTGCGTGATGGCCTGCTAGACCCGGAAACCATTACCGAAGAGGCCATTCAACAGCGCTTATACCGGCCCGATTTGCCCGATCCCGACCTTCTCATACGCACCAGCGGCGAGATGCGCTTGAGCAATTTTATGCTCTGGCAACTCTCGTATGCTGAAATCGTTGTGCTCCCTGTCTACTGGCCCGACTTCCGCAAGCCGCATCTATGCCAGGCGATTCATGAATTTCAACAGCGCGACCGCCGCTTCGGCGGGCGCAAGCAGGCGCCATGAGCGCGCGCTTCAAATCCGTACTTATCCGGACCGCCACGGCCTGCGTGGCGCTGCCCGCCGTGCTCGTATTGATGTGGCGGCCAGGCCTCGAGCCTGCATTCGCCCTGTTCATCGGCGTACTCGTCACCGTAGGGTTGTATGAGTATTATGCCATCGTGCGCGCGCGCGCCATCAGCCCCGAGACCATCGGCGGCATGCTTGCGGGGGCCATTGTGGCCTTGAGCGGGTATTTTCGCGATGTCACCATGACGAACCTTTTATTGTATGGCGGCTGCCTGCTGGTTTCGACGCTTCATATCGTTCGCGGCCAGCATAGCGTGGCCGGACTCGCCAGCACGGTCTTCGGCGTATTCTATGTCGGCTGGTTTGGCGCCCATATCTTGCTCCTCCAGCGCATCCCCACCGTAGGACCGGCCATGGTCACGATGCTGTTTGTCGTGGTGATCCTCACCGACACCATGGCGTTCGCGGCGGGCTCACTTATAGGCCGCCATAAACTCGCCCCCAAGGTCAGCCCGAATAAAACCTGGGAGGGTTCCATCGCCGGATTCCTCGGCGCGCTGGCGGGCATGTTTATTTTGTTCCATTTGCGCCGAATCATGCATTGGGACGGATTGCCTGGCTGGGATCTATGGGCCTATCTGCGCGCGGGCGCGCTATTGTCCATTGTGGCTCAAATTGGCGACCTCACGGAATCCGTGCTCAAGCGCGACGCGGGCGTGAAGGATTCGGGCGGATTCTTCCCCGGACACGGCGGCGTCTTGGACCGGTGCGACAGTTTTCTCTTCGCGACGCCCGTCTTGTACTATATTTATGCACCATTGTTTGCCACGTCCTAAGGAAAGAGACGGATACCCATGTACGAAGAAGCAGCAGAACGCGTAAATGATTTTCAAAGCCGCCTAACGGAACTGCGCAAATGCCTGAATATCGAAGGCACGAAAACCCAGATCGCCCGTATCGAGCAGGAAATCACGGCGGCCGGTTTCTGGGATGACCCGGACGCCGCGCAGAAGACCATGCAGAAAATGAAAGCCTTGCGCAACATGATCGAGGCCCCAGACGCGATGGCGCAGGAGATCGAGGACACCCAAGTGCTCATCGAGCTGGCCGAAGCGGAATCTGATGAATCGCTGGGGCCGGAAATCAAAGACGCGCTCGATACCCTCGAGCCTAAGCTCACCCGCCTCGAGATCGCAAGCCTCTTCAGTGATCCGCGTGACGGCAAGGCCGCCATCGTCAATATCCATCCCGGCGCGGGCGGCACGGAATCCTGTGATTGGGCCAGCATGCTGTATCGCATGGTGGTGCGCTTCTGCGAGCGCCATGAATACACCGTCGAGCTTATGGATTACCAGGAAGGGGATGAAGCCGGGCTTAAAAGCGCCACGCTTCTCATCGAAGGCCCCTTTGCATTTGGTAACCTGAAATCCGAGGACGGCGTCCACCGTCTGGTGCGCATTTCGCCGTTCGACGCCAACGCGCGGCGGCATACGTCGTTCGCGGCCATCCAGGTGCTGCCGCAAATCGATGAGGATATCGACATCGAAGTGCGCGAAGAAGACCTCAAGATGGATGTGTTCCGTTCGAGCGGCCCCGGAGGCCAAAAAGTCAACAAAACCAGTTCGGCGGTGCGCTTGACGCACTTGCCCACGGGCATCGTCGTGGCCTGCCAGATCGAGCGCAGCCAGCACCGCAACCGCGCCACGGCCCTCCAGTTGCTCAAATCCCAACTGTATAACCTCGAGATGAAAAAAAAGGAAGCCGAGGCCGCCGCCCAGCGGGAAGCGCAGATGGATGTGGCCTGGGGCAGCCAAATCCGCAGCTACGTGCTGCATCCGTACCAGCTCGTGAAAGACCTGCGCACCGACGCCGAGACCTCGAACACCGACCGCGTCCTCGATGGCGATTTGGATATGTTCGTCGAGGCGTTTCTGAAATGGAAATTGCAGCGCAGCAAAGCGCACACGATTTAATGGGTTTTACGCGGGAGAAAGACCCATGGCTGAACAAGATGATACTACACAACTACTGATCGCCGGGCCGCCACGCATCGAATCCTTGCGTGTGAAGAACTACCGCGCCCTCAAGGACATGCAGCTTTCCGGTCTTACGCCGCTTACAGTGTTGCTCGGGCCAAACGGGAGCGGCAAATCGACCGTATTTGATGTATTCGCGTTCCTGTCGGATTGCTTCACCATCGGCCTCCGGCGGGCCTTGGACGCCCGTGGACGTATGCGCGAACTCCGTACAAAGGGCGCGGAAGGCCCCATCGAATTCGAGATCAAGTATCGGGAAATCCCTTACAAAAAAGGGGAGCAGCGCTCCCACGTCATCACCTATCATTTATCCATTAACGATACATCCAAGGGGCCAGTAATCTCGGAAGAGTGGCTCCATTGGTCAAAGAGCGAGGGAGCTGGCCGGCCTTTTCGTTTTTTGGAGCTTGAAAACGGTAAAGGCACAGCGGTGATGGGCGAAGTGCCAGAAACCGAAGAGACACGCATGCCAGTCGAACTCGCAAGTTCCGATTTGCTCGGCGTCAACACGCTGGGGCAGTTCAAGGAACATCCCCGCGTCGCCGCGTTGCGCGCGTTTATCACCGGATGGTATCTCTCGTATTTAAGCCCTAATAGCGCCCGGACCGCCACCGAAGCGGGACCGCAGGAACGGCTTAGCAGAACCGGCTCAAACTTATTGAATGTCATCCAATACCTTAAGGAGACCTATCCAGAGATTTGGCAAAACATCGTGGAGAGATTGGTGTCCCGCGTGCCCCAGCTTGAGTCCATCATCGAAGAAATGATGGCGGATGGGCGTCTTGGGCTATGGATCAAAGACGCGCCATTTAAAGAGCCCATTTTAGCGCAGTTCTCGTCCGATGGAACCTTGAAGATGCTGGCGTATCTCATCGTTTTAAACGATCCCGAACCGCCATCCCTTATTGGGCTGGAAGAGCCTGAGAATCATTTGCATCCCAGGTTGCTGGCGGGACTCGCGGAAGAATGCCGCGAAGCCGCCGCCCATTCTCAGCTTATGGTGACCACCCATTCACCTGAGTTTATTAATCATATCTCGGACAAAGAGCTGTTTATCTTATCGCGCGATGAACACGGGTTCACGCGCGCAAAAAAAGCTTGTGATATGCATGGCATTCGAGAATTCGTCGACTCCGGCGCTTTACTGGGTGACTTGTGGACCGAGAATCAGTTCGAGTTTGGCGATCCGCTTACCGAAGCCCAGCCTTCTAGAAGAAGCCGTTAGGAGGCGCGCGAATGCAGCTCGAGTTTCTTGTGGAAGAACCTTCGGCGGAACAAGCTTTATTATATATTGTACCAAAGATCACTGACGCAGCGTTTCGTGTTCATCCATTCAATGGAAAGAACGATCTTCTATCTAAACTCAGGCAGCGTCTTAAGGCGTATAACCAACGAATGAAAAACGGAGAAGACATTCGCATTATCATCTTGGTTGACCGAGATGACGATAATTGCCATGATCTAAAGGTAATATTGGAAGAAGCCACCAAATGGGAAGGATTAGTTACGAAATCCTCTCCTGCGCCATCGGGAGTGTTCCATGTACTCACCCGAATCGCCGTGGAAGAGCTAGAGGCGTGGTTTCTAGGCGATGAGCAGGCTATTCGTACGGCATATACTCGAGTGCCCATATTTGCCCAGCAGAGAGAATTTCGCGACCCGGATGCGGTCAGAGGCGGCACATGGGAAGCCCTGGAACGGCTGCTCCAAAAGGCAGGCTATCATCAAGGCGGACTAGCCAAAATAAAAGCCGCGCGTGAAATTGCCACGCATATGGAGCCTTCGCGCAATAGGTCTCGAAGTTTTCAAATCTTTTGTGAAGGATTACAATCACTCATTCAAACCACATAAACCAATAATACGAGGTGTACATGCCAGACCAAGCACATCACTCCACGGAAGAAGAACTGCGGCAGCACCGCATCGCCAAACTCGAACGCATCCGCGAGCGGGGCGATGTGCCGTTCAAATATGCCTTCGAGCGCTCGTGCGTCATTCGCCAGGCGCTCGATGCCTATGAAACCGCCGAAAAGGCCACGGAAGACCCTGCTACCATCGCGCTCCCGGTGGCGCTGGCCGGGCGTATGACGGCCTTCCGCAGCCAAGGCAAAGTCAGCTTCGCGGACCTGCGGGATGAGTCGGGCCGCATCCAGCTCTTTTTCCGCAAAAATGATATCGGCGACGACGCATACGCCCAGCTCAAGGATTTCGATATCGGCGATTTCCTCGGCGTCAAGGGCGGCGTATTCCGTACGCATACGGGAGAAATCACCGTGCGCGTCCAAGAATTCACCATCCTGACGAAATCGCTGCGGCCATTGCCCGAGAAATTCCACGGCTTGACGGATGTCGAGACGCGCTACCGCCAGCGGTATCTGGATTTGGTGGCGAATCCGGAGGTGATGGGCACATTCCGCAAGCGCAGCCAGCTCGTGGCCGAACTTCGGGCCTGGCTTACGGGCCGGGGCTTTCTCGAAGTCGAGACGCCTATGCTCCATTACATCCCCGGCGGCGCGACCGCGCGCCCGTTCATCACGCACCACAATACCTACGACCGGGATTTCTACCTGCGCATCGCGCCGGAGTTGCATCTCAAGCGCCTGATTTGCGGCGGATTCGAGCGGGTCTTCGAGATCAACCGCTGTTTTCGTAATGAGGGCGTGGACACCAAGCACAATCCCGAATTCACCATTATGGAACTCTATGAGGCGTACCAAGATTATATGGGATTGATGGACGAGACGGAAGAGATGCTGGTCCACATCATCGAGCAGGTGGCGGGCGGGACCTCGTTCACCTACCAAGGCCAGGCCATCAACGCGGCGCGGCCCTGGAAGCGCCTGCCGCTCTTCGAGGCGATCCGGCAGTATGCGGGCATCGACCTCGAACCGCTCAAGGACGACCGCACCGAGGCGGAACGCCTGGCGCGCGGCATCGGGTGCGAGATCAAGCCGGGCCTGGGATATGGCAAAATCGTGGATGAAGTCATGAAAGAAAAGGTGCAGCCTCAACTCGTGCAGCCCACGTTCTTGTATGACTATCCCCTCGAGATCTCGCCGCTCGCGAAAAAGAAACGCGATAATCCGGCGATCACCGAGCGCTTCCAGGCGTTCATCGGCTGCCTGGAAACCGGCAACGCCTTCTCGGAGTTGAATGATCCCATTGATCAACGAGAGCGGTTCATGGACCAGGTGCGCCAGCGCGAGGCAGGCGATGACGAAGCGCAGCAACTGGACGAGGATTTCATCACCGCCCTCGAATTGGGCATGCCGCCCACGGCGGGATTAGGCATCGGCATTGACCGCTTGTCCATGCTGCTCACGGATAGCCCGTCCATCCGCGACGTAATCCTGTTCCCGCAATTGCGGACGCTTTAATGTTAGGGGAATACCGTGCGATTTGAAGCCTTTGTAGCGAGCCGCTATCTGCGGGGAAAGCGGAAGAACCGCTTTGTCAGCCTGATCACGTTTATTTCCGTGGCGGGCGTGAGCGTGGGCGTGATCGCCTTGATTGTCGTAATGAGCGTCATGACCGGTTTCGACGAAGCCTTACGCTCGACGATCATCGGCAACCGCTCCTATCTCTCGATTCTGGATGCGCGCGGCGTGCCCATGCTCGATCCGGGACGGGTCATCAAGGAAATCGAAAGCGCTTCACCGGATATCGTGGCCGCCAGTCCCTTCGTCGAAGTGCTGGGCCTCCTCAAGACGCCCAGCGGGCGGGATCAACGGTATGAAGGCGCGTATATCTTGGGCGTGGACATCGAGCGCGAGACGCATGTCACCCAGCTCGCGGAAAATCTCACCAGCGCCAACGGCCGCACCAATGGCTATGGCGAGCTGCCGGGCCATAAAGAGATCATGCTGGGCTATCAACTGGCCAGCAAACTCGGGGTGTCCGTGGGCGATGAACTCGCCGTCATTACGCCCAACAGCAAGGGAACGCCCTTCGGCCTTCGGCCGGGACAGCAAGTCTGGCTGCGCGTGAGCGGCATTTCCCAGGCGCAGATGACCGATTTCGATTCGCTGTATGGCTGGGTGGATGTAGAAACCGCCCAAATGCTCAAGGGGCAGGAAGGCGTAGATGGAGTTCACTGCAAACTAACCGATCCCTTCCTCGCCGACAAGGTGGCCACGCTCATCGAGAAGAAACTCGGCTACGCCACGGTAACGTGGCAGGAAAGCCAGCAAGCCTTCTTCGACGCGCTCAAGCAGGAAAAAGTGGTGATGTTCATCATCCTCGTGTTCATCGTCCTCGTGGCGGCGTTCAACATCACCAGCACGCTCATCATGATCGTCATGGAGAAGCGCCGCGACATCGGCATTCTGCGCACCATCGGCACGAGCAGCGGGGCTGTCCTGCGCCTATTCATGCTCGAGGGGCTGTATATCGGCCTGAGCGGCACGGCGGCGGGCGTCATTCTCGGCACGCTGCTGGCCTATAATCTCAATCCCGTCGCCGCGGTCGTCGCGTGGTTCCTGGGCGTGGACCTCTTCAACTCCGAGATCTATTATTTCGACCGCATCCCCGTAGCGGTCATGTGGACGGATATCATGTGGATCACCATTTCCGCGGTGGCATTAACGTTTCTCTCAACCGTATATCCCGCGTGGAGCGCCGCGCGGGTGGACCCAGTGGATGCGCTGCGAAATGAATAACGATCTCATCATCCAATGCCAGAACGTCGTAAAGACCTACCATGACGGCAGCCGGGAGCTGCGCATCCTGCGCGGGCTTAATCTGGACGTGCGCGCAGGGCAGATCATGGCCATCACCGGCCCTTCCGGCGCGGGAAAAAGCACGCTTCTGCACATCATGGGCGCACTCGACCGGCCGACGGATGGCGGCGTGTTTTACCGGGGCAAGCCCGTGAGCCGCATGGGCCGCTCCGAGATCAACCGGTTCCGCAACGAAGCGCTTGGTTTCGTGTTCCAGTTCTACCACCTGCTGCCGGAGTTCACGGCGCTGGAAAATGTCATGATGCCCGCCTTATGCCAAGGCAAAAAACACTCGGCCTGCCGGGGGCGGGCGGAGGAGCTGTTGCGCAAAGTGGATCTCGCCGAACGCATGACCCACAAGCCCGGCATGCTGAGCGGCGGCGAACAGCAACGCGTCGCCATCGCCCGCGCGCTCTATAACCGTCCAGCCGTGCTCCTTGCAGATGAACCTACGGGCAATCTGGATGAAGGCACCGGTGCGGGCGTCATGCGCCTCTTGTGGGAACTGAGCCGCGATGAAGGCGTGACCCTGGTGCTGGTGTCGCACGATGAAAAGCTGGCCGAACGCGCCGACGCCTGGGTGCATCTCCACGAAGGCCTCGCCCATGCGCGCCCTGTTTTAGAATGAGCGCCTCGCTCGAAGCCAGGATATGCTTTTTTATGTGCCGTTGTAGGGGCGTGTCGCACGCGCCCTCTCCTTTCTCGCATGGGCGAGACTCCCATGCCACGAGAGCAACAAAAGCATTGTAGAAGATATATTCGCGTTCATTCGCGTCCATGCGCGGTAAAAAACGAAACACTTTGGCTGCGGCCGCGCTATGCTATCCGCTTCGTTGTAAAAATACGATCCTAACACATAGCTACACATTGGAATATAAAGAAAATCATCGCAAGATGCCCAGAATTTGACCAATAGTAGCACTAAACCAAAATACATATTTAGAAAGAAGCTTTCGGAACGCCTCCTAGCAAAAACACTTCCCCCACCGTCTTTGTTGCAAAAGAATCATTCTCCAAAACAATGCTTTATTATACAAAAATCGGTGAATCATACAAGCAATTCCCGTTACATGACAAGCACTGGGGGGATCAGCATGGCATGCTTATATATGGTTGCGCGCGTTTTTCGAGTGGTCTCGCGAATGAGCTTCCGTCGGAATATCGCGGCACTCGGTACACAAGAGATAAATGTGAGGCGCGCGGCGTTGCTTCGATCATTGCGAGGGAATACAAGAACCATACAATCGGCCCTATAAATAGCTATATCAAAAGATACAGAACCAAATAGTATATATCGAAAAACGTATTACAATATGGAGGTTATATACTATGAAAAGCAGATGTAAATGTATTCTGTGGGTATTTTGCGTAGTAGCACTTGGCGCCTGTTTCTATAGCGCCGGGGCCGATGACACATCGAGTGCGGCTTCCGCCGAAGCATCAAGGCTCAAGGCTGGGCTGGAAAAGCTGGGGATCATAGAGGCCTGCCAGATCGTGGTGGCGGATGAGCGGGATATCGTCGAGGACACCGCCGCCCAGATGATGCAGCGATTCTTGGCAAAGGCTTCCATCAAAGCCAGTATCGTCAAGGAATCCGAGGCCACGGGGGAGAAACAATTCCTGCTAGGACGTGACGCGAACCTTACAGCCATTCGGGTCTTGGGCGACAAGGGGGATATCCGTATCCGGGACGTATCGCCGGAGGATGACGGATTCCACCTGAAGCAAGCCGGCAAGCAGATCGTCATCACCGGAGCAAACCCTCGCGGAGTCCTGTATGGAGTTTATGCCTTCGAGGACTATATCCGCGCGGGAGTAAAAGGGAACCTTGATGTTAAAAAGGTTCCCTATTTCCAGAAGCGCGGAAGCGGCCTCTCGTACTGGGCCGTGCAGTTTACCGCGAAACTCGAAGCATTTCCCGAGGAAAAGGCGGAGTATCTTTCCCGATTGGGAATCAACCAAATGACGGACTCTGGAATCTCGGGGCATCTGCGCCGATTTGTCACAAGCGATATTTTCGGATTTCAAACGCCACCTGATCCTGAGTTTCAACGCAACGTGAAAACGATGTTTGCCACCTGCAAGAAATACGGGATCGATGCATACCTATGTTTGATTGAACCTGGATTGGTGGAAATGGATCGTATTGATAGCTATCCGAAGGAGGCGATTGGAACGGTGCGGATGCCATGGGGAGGCGATAAAGACGGCCGTGCCCGGACGCTGTGCGTCAGCAGTCCACTGGCCCAGCAATATCTGCGGGAGATGATGAAAAAACTGGTCCGGGAGTATCCTGATCTTGACGGGATAAACTTTTATAACCTGGATAACAATGCATGGCTATGCACGCCGCAGCTATGTGAACGCTGCAAACAAGTATGCACGGACTCGCCGCCGGATGCATACAACCCGTGGGAAACGCAAGCCAAGCTGGTCACCTTGCTGGCCAAGGCCGCACATGAAGAGAGGCCGGATTTCGACTTCCGGTTTTGGGGAGCGGTGCATTACGACGGCGCGCCTCTAGACAAATTGCTTCACGCGGCGGAGGACTACAATGGCCTGATGAGTTCCTGGACTGGCTGGGACCGCACGCTGATGGTTCCAGACGCCGCGAAACGCAGCATCGGGTTCACCCTTTCACAGGAGGTGTGCAAGGAAAGAGGAGTCCCATTTTGCATGCTGGCCGAATTCAATAGCCTCGAGGCCATCCCGAAAAACCTGCCATTTCCCTACCACGCCGCCGATGCCTTGAAGAAGTATAAGGCATGGGATGTGAAGAACGTGGTCGAGATCTTCGGCATAGCGGCGGAGTTGAATCCAATCAATGCCTTGATCACCAAGGAGTTTGAATGGGAGCCGGACCAGCCCATCAAGAACGTGCTCGCGAACCTGTCGCGGCGGCAGTTCGGCGAACCGGCCGGAAAGCAAATGTACGGCGCTTGGAAGGAGATGAAAAAAGCCTTTGATGTCTGGAATGACGTGGAGTCCTCCGCGTTTCCGCTGTCCGGAAGCCAATTTTTCGCGAAACTAGGCACCGCCATCGGAGGCTTGCCCCCCGCGATACTTCCGGAAAAGATTCTACCTTACAACCTGGACGGGCTGAGTCCCGAGTTCCTGGACAAGATGGAGTTGATGAACAGCCACCTGGCGCGCGCGGCCGGCTACGCACAGAAGGCCGTGGAGACGGCCAGCGGCGAGGAGCGGATCGGCATCTGTTACTACACGGGGCCGGATGGCCCCCCAACCCGCAAGGAATACGCGGAGTCGAACCATTCCTCCATTGCCTTCGCCAATGTGATATGCATGCAGCGCTGTAATTTAATCCGAGCCTATCCCCTGCTGAAGGGGATCGAAAAGGCGCGCGCGGCCGGCGATACAAAATCGGCCAGCGAGCAAGAAACGCGGTACCGCGAGCTTGTCGAAAAAGATATTAAAACGCAGAAGAGCTTCTGCGATCTGCTCACGGGCTTCTCGAATATGAAGCCGTGTTATTTGCGCACAAGCCTCACGGAAGAAGAAATCGCCAGCCACCTCGCGTTCACAAGGGACAAGATCAAGGAACTGCAGGCGTATCTCGAACAAACACCCATTGTCGGGCCAAAATCCTGAGCAAAGAGCAAAAGATACACTTTTAAATAATAAGGAAAACACCCGCAGGGCTTGATGCCTTGCCGCGGACCGGAGGATCTCTGATGAAAAACAACCATAACTATTCTCCATGGACGCTTTGTATGGCGGCGCTTCTCGCCTGTTTCTGCGCCATTGAAGCCGGTGCAGCGTCCGCCGAAGCGTCCAGGCTCGAGGCGGGGCTGGCAAAACTGGGGATCGCGGACGGCTGCCAGATCGTGGTGGCGGATGAGCGGGATATCGTCGAAGACACCGCCGCCCAGATGATGCAGCGGTTCCTCGCAAAAGCTTCCATCAAAGCAGACATCGTGGCGGAATCCAAGGCAACGGGAGAAAAGCAATTCCTGCTGGGACGAGATGCAAATTCCGCCGCTATTCGGGCCTTGGGCGACAAGGGGGATATCCGCATTCGGGACGTATCGCCGGAGGATGACGGATTCCACCTGAAGCAAGTCGGCAAGCAAATCATCATCGCCGGTGCAAACCCTCGCGGCGTCTTGTATGGCGTCTATGCATTTGAGGATTTTGTCGACAGTGGGGCGGCGGGAGCGCTAGACCTCAAGAAGGTTCCCTATTTTCGGAAGCGGGGCACCGGCCTGTATTTAATCGATGTCGCCTGGGGCGCTCCGCTGAATCCCATCCCCGAGGAGACCGCCATCTGCCTGTCCCGGTTGGGCATTAATCAAATGACCGAACAAGGAATCGGCGGCGCCCTGAGCAAGTCCGTCAAGAGTGATATCTTTCCATTTTTACCTCCCCCCGATCCGGAATACCAGAAACAGGTGAAGGCGATGTCGAAGCTCTTTCGGCGGTATGGCATTGATATGTATGCATTAGTGGTCGAACCGGCAATGATTCCCATCAATGGTAGTTATGACAGCTATCCGAAAGAAGCGCTCGGCTTGACAAAACGCTCTCTGGATTGGGGCGCCAGCGGAGAAGGCCTGGCGCCCACCTTGTGCGTCAGCAGCCCCCTTGGCCAGGAATATCTTCGCGATATGATGCGCCGATTCGTTCGAGAATATCCGGATATGAAAGGCGCGTACTTTTATAACTTGGATGTGCATTCATGGCTGTGCATGCCCGGATTGTGTGAACGATGCAAGCAAGTCTGCACGGATTCACCGCCGGATTCTGGCACCCCGTGGGAAACGCAGGCCAAGCTGGTCACGTTGCTGGCCGAAGCCGCGCATGAGGAGAGGCCAGATTTCGACTTTCTGTTTTGGGGGGCGGTGCATTTTGCGGATGAACCTCTGAAAAAGCTGATTCACGCAGCGGAGGGATACAACGGCCTGCTGAGCTCCTGGACAGGAGCGGATCGCACGCTGATGGTTCCAAACGCCGCGCAACGATTGGCCCCCTGCCTCCTCTCGCAAGAGTTATGTAAAGAGAGACAAATCCCGTTCTATATGCTGTCGGAATTCAACAACCTCGAGGCCGTCCCGAAAAGCCTGCCGTTCCCTTATCACGTGGCTGACGCTTTGAAGAAATATGAGCAATGGGACGTAAAAAACCTCATGGAAGTCTTCGGCATCGCGGCGGAGCATAATTCCATCAATACCATCATCACCAAGAAGTTTGAATGGGATCCTGAGCAGCCCATCGAAGACGTGCTCGCGGACGTATCCCGGCGGCAATTCGGCGAGCCGGCCGGAAAGCAGATGCGCGCCGCCTGGGGAGAAATGAAGAAAGCCTTTGACCTTTGGAATGACATGCAATCCGCCGGATTTCCTTTGGCTGGAAGCCAATTCTACGTAAAAATGGGAACAGCCATCGGAGGCCTTCCCTGTTCAATACTTCGGGAGGAAGCCCTTGTTTTCAACTTGGACGGAATGACCCCCGAATTCATGGACAAAATGGTGGCGATGAACAATCATCTGGGGCAGGCGGCCAGCTTTGCGAAGAAGGCCGTGGATGCAGCCAGCAGTAAAGACTTCATTGGCATTTGCAATTACGAAGGGCCAAATGGACGCCCGACTTGCAAGGAATACGCCGAGTTGAACTATGCGTCCATTGCCATCGCCAACGCGTTATGCACGCAGCGATGCAACATACTCCGGGCCTATCCGCTGTTGAAGGGGATTGAAAAGGCGCGCGAAGCCGGTGATGAGAAAACGGCGGACGAACAGGAAACGCAGTACCGCAAACTTGTCAAGCAAGACATTAAACTACAAGAGCGTTTCTGCGATCTGCTCACGGACTTCTCGAAGATGAAGCCGTGCTATACCCGTACAAGCTTTACGGAAAAGGAAATCGCCGATCACCTCGCCTTTACCAAAAACAAGATAGAAAAACTGAAGGCGTATCTCGCGAAAACATCCGTTTCCAGCCAAAAGTCTTGAGCAAAAGGCGGCAAATATACCCACAGATAACGAGGAAAATGTCCGCAGGGCTTGATGTGATGCCGCGGACCGGAGGATTAGTGATGAAAAACAGCCACAACTATTTTCCATGGGCGCTTTGCGCGGCGGCGCTTCTCGCTTGTTTTTATGCCATTGATGCCGATGCGGCGTCCACCGACGCGCCAGCGCTCCAAGCGGGGCTAAAGGCGCTGGGGATTGAAGAAGGCTATCAGATTGTGGTCGCGGACGAACGGGATATCGTCGAAGACACCGCCGCCCAGATGACGCGCCGTTTCCTGGCGAAGGCCGCCATCGACGCCAGCATCGTTACGGAATCCGAAGCCGCCGGGGAAAAACAATTCCTGCTGGGACGCGAGTCGAACCTTAGGGCCATTCGGGCCTTGGGCGATAAAGGAGATATCAACATCCGGGACGTGTCTCCGGAAGACGATGGATTCCACCTGAAACAAATCGGCAAACACGTCGTCATCGCCGGAGCGAATACACGGGGCGTCCTCTATGGCGTATATGCGTTTGAAGATTTCATCGGCGCGGGGGAAAAGGGACAACTGGATATCAAGAAGGTTCCCTATTACCGGAAACGGGGCACGGGCTTGTACTTGACCAAAGTGGGATTTGGCGCTCCGTTGGATGCCATTCCCGAAGAGATGGCCATCTATCTGTCCAGGCTGGGCATCAACCAAATGACCGATCAAGGAATCGGAGGTTACCTAAGCAAATTCGTCAAGAGCGAAGTTTTTCCGTTTCAGACGCCCCCCGACCCGGTATTCCAGCAACGAATGAAGGACATGTCGGCGCTCCTTCGCCGATATGGCATCGATGCGTACATTTTCCTGAATGAACCGACCATCGAACCCATCAATGGGAGTTATGATCTTTATCCGAAAGAGGCGCTCGGTAAAGTGAAACGGTCCTGGGGCGGCGACGAGAATGGCCTGTCGACCACCTTATGTGTCAGCAGCCCCCTTGGCCAGGAATACCTTCGCAGTATGATGCGAAAATTCGTTCAGGAATATCCAGATGTGAAAGGCGTCAATTTCTACAACCTAGATGGGGGCGCATGGCTTTGCACGCCCGAACTGTGTGAACGTTGCAAGCAGGTCTGCACGGATTCTCCGCCAGATTCATCCACCCCGTGGGAGACGCAGGCCAAGCTGGTCAGCTTGCTGGCCGAGGCCGCCCACGAAGAGAGGCCGGAGTTCAAATTTCAGTTTTGGGGCGCAGTGCATTACTCCGGCCAGCCGTTTGAAAAGATGCTCCACGCAACGGAAGGATTCGACGGATTGTTGAGCTCCTGGACCGGCTCGGACCGCACGCTGATGGTTCCCGACGCCGCGCAGCGCAGTATCGAGTTCACCCTTTCACAGGAAATATGCAAGGAAAAAGAAGTCCCGTTTTACTTGCTGGCCGAATTCAATAGCCTCGAGGCCATCCCGAAAAACCTGCCGTTTCCCTACCACGCCGCCGATGCCCTAAGAAAGTATAAGGCATGGGATGTGAAGAACGTGATGGAGATCTTCGGCATCGCGGCGGAATTGAATCCAATCAATGCCTTGATCACCAAAGAGTTTGAATGGGAGCCGGACCAGCCTATCGAGAACGTGCTCGATAGCCTGTCGCGGCGGCAGTTCGGCGAACCGGCCGGAAAAGAGATGCGCGGCGCTTGGGAGGAGATGAAAAAAGCCTTTGATGTCTGGAACGACGTGCAGTCCTCCGCGTTTCCGCTGGCCGGAAGCCAGTTTTTCGCTAAAATAGGACCCGAGATCGGAGGCTTGCCCCCCGCGATACTTCCGGAAAAGATACTGCCTTACAACCTGGACGGGCTGAATCCCGAGTTCTTGGACAAGATGGAGTTGATGAACAGCCACCTGGCGCAGGCGGCTGAATACGCGCAGAAGGCCGTGGACGCGGCCAGCAGTGAGGAGCGGATCGGCATCTGCTATTACGAAGGGCCGGATGGGCCCCCGACATGTAAAGCATATGCGGAGTTGAACCATTCCTCCATCGCCTTCGCCAACGCGATATGCATGCAGCGCTGCAATTTGATCCGCGCCTATCCTCTGATGAAAGAGATAGAAAAGGCGCGCGCCGCGGGCGATGAGCAATCCGCCAGCAAGCAACAAATGAAGTACCGCGAGCTTGTCCAGAAAGATATTGAGACGCAGGAACGATTCTGCGATCTGCTCACCAGCTTCTCGAAGATGCAGCCATGCTATATGCGCACAAGCCTCACGGAAGGAGATATCGCCAGCCACCTCGCGTTCACAAGGGACAAGATAAAGGAACTGAAGGCGTATCTCGCGACAACTTCAACCACCAGCTATGACTTCTCCGAGCGCATGTCCGGCATAAAAGGCCTTCCCCTGGAAACGCCAGAAAAGCCGTTTGCGCTGCGCTTCACCGAAGAGGAACTGATGAACCAGCCGATCTGGAGCACGCAAGTCGACGGCATCGTCACTCAGGCGAAGGCCGATTCACCCATCCAGATAGGCGCGAAGGCGCTACAAAGCACATTGCAGTCCATCGTGGGGCACACAGTCCCCATCATCACGGTGGAGCCGGAGCAAGCCGCTTTGCCGGAAGGCCTGCCGGGGAAATACTACATCGTCTTGGGCGCGCCCAAGGATTTTAAGCTGGCCGCTTCGCTGGCGAATGCCGCCGGCATCGAGGTGACGGATGAGGCCTTGAACGGCGATGGTTTCTGGGTGAAACCTCTAGAATCGGGAGAACGCCATCTACTGCTTGTCGCATCTCCCGTGAGCCGGGGGGCGATGTACGGCGCGTATGAGTTGGAAGAGCGGTCCACGGGTCGGGGCGTTCCCCGGCTCGATCAGGCGTTCGCGCCACGCATGCGCTATCGCGGCTGGCCTATCCATAACCACGAGGTGCCCACGCCGCTGGGAGTGAGCGGCCGCTGGCGCTACAACATGTCGCCGGAATACTGCGCCTTCTGGCCACGCCTGCTGTTCTTGCCGGACTATCCGGAATTGGGCGGAGAGGCCCACCGCGCCAAGATCGAGAAACAACGGCAGGCGCTTCACGAGCGTTTCGCCGACATGATGCGTTACGGCAGCGCGCCTACGCTGTTCTACAATTTCTTCACCCTTCAATGGGCCCCCATCGGCCTCGAGTCCGCGCGCAAGGTGCTTTCCGAGGAATACCCAGGAATCCTCGCGCAACCAGAGTCGAAATACCCGCTTAGCCTGTGCCCGTCACACCCGGAGTTTCGCCGCTTGGTGACGCGCATGCTCCGAGAATTGGTCGAAGCATTTCCCGAACTCGAAGTAGTCATCCTTCAGACCAGCGATGAAGGGGGCGAATTGCTGTGCAATTGCGAACGATGCAAGCAGTCCTCCTATTTGGACAGGGAGATCGACTACACGAAACTCATCATCAACACGGCGCGCGAGGTGAATCCTAAATTACGGTTCTTCTTCTTCGGAAGCGGCACCGTCAATAAAATGGCCGAAGAGGATCGCTCGTTGGCGAACGAGCCCACCATGGGGATGAGTCTGCTAAAAGAACGATTGGGCAACGACATCGAGGGTTTCTGGCTCATGGCCACGACGCCGCCTGGATTCGATGTCCAGACCTGGCTTTCCCCCGATTCCACCGCCTTAGGCCAAGGGCTCTCGCTCCTCTATCTATTCCATTGGTATGAGGCCGGCGGGCCCGGCATTGTAGCGCCGATATCGCCCGCCATGAGCCATATAAGCTGGCCTTTGCCGCTTTATCTCGACAAGCTCAAACGATATGGGGCTCCTGACAGCGGTATGGTGGGCGCGGTAAGTCCGGTCGCCGGTATGGACGTGGCGTGGTGGCACCCGGATCTCGACCCGTCTACGTTCATGAGGAATTGGTGCCGGGCCAAATACGGCCGCGAAGCGGGCGATTATGTGTATGAAGCCCTGCCGGGCACGCACCGGTTAACAGAAGCCTTCCACCTCGACACGAAGTCCAACGCCAACGAGAGCTTCGATCTATACCGTTGGGGCGCTGTGGGCCAGCCATGGGCGGTGAGCATGGACGACTTGGAACGCACGGGCTTGCGTAAAGACCAAACCGGGCAGACCACCTTGGCCAGTATCGCGCAGCAGGGTTTCATGTTTCCCCAAGCACCGCGGCCTGAAGCATTCAAGACCCTTACATCGGACGGCATGAAACCATGGCTCGAACGTTTTACCTTATCTGAGGAGAAAGCCATTGGAGATCGTTGCGAGGAGATGATGGGCAAGGCCCTTGCGCTGAAACCGGAGAACGTGGAATTACAACGATTAAATAACATGGCGAAATCGACCAAGGCGCTGATACACCTGTTTAGCGATTATCAGCTTGCCATGGTCTATGCAAGTGCGGCGCATAACAGCCCCGATGGGGAGGTGCGCACACGTTTGGTGGACGAGGCGCGCAGCCATCTTAACGCGGCGGCGGATAATGCCGTGATTTACAAGACCTGTATGCTCTCGGTTACAGAAAAAGAGAAACTCATTCGCATGACGCGTGACACGGAGATGTTCTATGTAGCCGGAACGGTTTGCCTTGTGCGCGAAGGCGCATATCTGTTCGACCAGGAATTCGGTGGAGAGAGCACGCTTGACCACTTCGATACGGCGATAGGCCTCTGAAAATACCACCGGGCAATCGTGTTAAAAAAGAGCCACAAGAGGCAGCAGAAAAGAATCGTTGTTTGTGTCTTCTGCGCCTCTTGTGGCCTGTTTCTAAACTCCAACTTCTTTAAAGACAACAAGAAGTTTTGAATCGATTTGCGTAACAGCTTGATAGGCTATGATTTATAATGGGTGAAAATTGCGGCGGTTATTTCAACGATCTGGGGTATGGACAACGCCCACGCCAGCGCCTTAGCCCCAGCTTCAACAAGAAAACAAGAAGTTCTGAATACTTTGACTGACCCTGGACTGAAGCAATGGCAGCTTTTTTTTGACATGATTTACATGATTCACAAGATTAGACAAGATCGCAACGATTCTTTATAAAGCTAAACCTGCTTTAGTTGCTAAAGTGTTTCAAAAAATCTTGTAAATCCTGTCGAAAAAACTCCCATTAACCTAAAAAAGGCAGTAGGAACTTGCTTTGGGATTTTTCCAGCCCAATTTTGTAAAGAAATAACTGTCCTGGCCCGCTCTTTACGTTGGCGCCGACAGCAGGTTGGGGGTGGCCAGCGGCCTTCCCTCGAGTATTTTGGCGAAGATCCGGCTGAGGATCGTCCGCCATCGTTCGTTCCAGTTCAACTGCCGCGCAGTTGCTTTCACCTCCAATAAAAAGGCGTTTACGGATTTCAGAACTTGTTCCATAGCATGTCCTTGCGCATGCACGGGGGTGATGGTGAGCGTGGTTTGGCCTCCGTGGCGGGTCTGCTGTCCCACACCATACAGCAGCAGAGGGCGGCTTGTGATCGCTTCGGCGTGGCGCTCCGGAATGGCCAAGCGCACGTACAAAGACCACCAATTGTAAATCAGGGCTATGATTCGCGCCATGATTTGGCAGCGCTTCATATCGTGGGTGGTATACCCGCCCCACCCCCACTGGTTTTTCTGTTCATCGTAGATGTTTTCCGCATCGCCCCGGTCGCGATAATGCTGGGCCAAGGCCGATAGGGGGTCTGTCAGCGAAGTGGCCAGCAGCGCGTATTCATACTGCTGCACGGCTCCCGCTTGGATCTCAATGAGCTGTAGTTGGGGGGAGGGGTCAGGCAATAGCGGCTCCGTTTCCAGAACGATACTCCCTTTGAGCTTGCGCCGCAGAACGATTATCCGGCGTTTGCTCGTCCATCCCATAAGCTCCAGACGGTCTTCCAAACCTTCCCAGCCTTGGCCTGCTGGCGTCCAGTCCTTAGAACAAAAGGCCTGCTGGATAAGCCGTTTCACGTTGCTGGTCTGCCGCAATTTGAACAGATAGGGCACTCCGCGCGCTTCGGCTTCGCTCATGTCGCGTTCGTTGCCGAAGGCGCAGTCGCCGCGAATCATGCCCGGCCAGGCCGCGCGCGGCAAGCCATCGAGAAAATGCCACAATCCAGGCATGGTGTATTTCGCCGCCGTCTCGTTGCCCGGCCGGACTTCCACGTCCAGCACCAAGCGCGTGTTCGCCATAAAATAGGTATGCAGCACATGAGAAGGACGGCCCTGTTTCGCCGGATTGTAGCCCAGCACGGCCCCTTCTTGATGGCCGAACAGGGGCTTCACGCTTGTATCCACGTCCAAAATCCAAGGCTCATAAAGCAACGGCTCATAACAGCGGCGCAGGTGCTTCTGTAGCCAGCCCGCGCAGGCTTCCCCGTCCGCCAGAATAAATGCCCGCCGCGCCGAGGAGGCGCTCATGATCTTGCTCATACCCAGCAAGCCCGGGTTCACCGCGTCGTAACGGACCGCGTCAATGTGCGCATAGCGGGTGTGGCCCGCCAGCACTGATAAAAATAGCGTGCCCAGCACATCCCTCTTGCGCGGCGCATTATTGCTGGCGTACGCCAGCGGACAGTCCTCCACCCACGCTTCAAAAAGCTCCGCCGTCTTGAGGAAATCGATAAAGAACGCCAACTGGCCAAACGGCGTCGTTGCCGCCTCCCGGTCCCATTCCACATGCACCCGGCCCCCGTAGCTATCTACGAAAATCGGCGCCTCCAAAGACAACCATTCCTCCTCTCCCAATGGGGGAGCATCTTGCTGTTGCGATTCTGTTTCCATGTTCTTTATCTTGAACTACTTCCTGCTCGACACTCAAGATTCAACTGGCGTTTTTAGGATTAACGGCGGTTTGCCATGAATTCGCATCTATTCGCGGTTTAAAGAATCAGCCCACTGTTTTTGATCCAGATTTTGATCCAGATGACTGAATTGTGACGAAGTTCTTTTATTGCAGATATGTTTCGCTTTTAACGGTTGCCTTCTTTGCGGCTTCGCAGCTTCGCGTGAAATAGATGAGCAAGGCTGGCGCGCCGTACTACCAATAGAAACCAATAGTAATCCCATTCTATTTATACGCACGCCGCGAAGAACGCAAAGGTCAATGAGAATAAACAATGCTATGTCGTTACATTGGGTTGTGGGCAACGCCCACGTCGGTTTGTTATCGAGATTGCCCTGCCGGATACCCCTTCATTGTGCGATAAAGGTATATTCCGGCCCCAAGTCTTGAAGCATATACAGAGACATCGAACGATCAAAGACATAATAGGGTGACATAACCGTTTGGCTTATCACGGGTAAGAGTCCGATACAGCACGTGACGCAGCCTACAAGCATCATAACAATCCCGGCTAAGGCGGAATACAGAAAGCGCAGTAGCAGAAAGCCGATGATCGCTAGGACATTGCCAGACAGGAGCGACATAAATACGCCCCAGGCTTGCAGGCAAGGAAGGTCAAAACGCAACATCAAGGGAGAGACGAAACAGGTTTGTAGCACCGACACAATGGAAATGACCAGTGATGTCAAAAAGAAGAACCCTATTATTGGGCTCAAGGCGGCCGCCACGGCTGGAAAGGTAAAAACGCTCTGATGTATCAGCGGCCCGGCAATACAATAGAGCCATATCAGCGATATCAAAAAAGAAACCATTCCGACCAGCGCCAAACAAAAACGGAAGTAGAGTAACGACCGGGCGGGCGCGGACACGTGCGACTAATTCTCCCCAATACGCTCGTCATTCAGCGATACGGCGCGTATGAACATCATCTCCCCACGCGAACGCAGCCAGAGCAGAAGAAACGTAATCGCCAGAAGAACCAGCATGACGGGCAAGGCGATTAGTAACAAAAACAAAAAATGGCTGGAAAGCCACGCATTCACGTTGTCGTACGTTTGGACAATTTTGCTAAACTTAAACGGGCTGTTTGGATTATTAAAATTGGAAAAACCTTTATAACCGAACCCAGCGCCGCCACTCCCCAGGCTGGCTAGAAAAATGGTCACTCCCAGCAAGAGCCACTTGCTAAAGTTAAACGGACGGAACATCATTTGCGTCGTGTGTTGGATCGCGTCGTCGATATGGCTGACCACGCGCATAGGTTGCGAGCCGAGAAGCGTTGGTGCTGACATGTCCATGCCCTCTATGTAATGCTGAACCCGGTTATGAATACTATCTCAAGAAGCCATACCGGCGCAATAGGCCATTTGGATGCGGACCGCGATTGGTTGTAGAGTACCATCAGATGAATTGCCCATAAACGGCAGCTTCTCCCTCGAAGGAAAGGAACAGCAGTCGAATGGCCGATGAATTAAGAGGAAACGATTTCGGCGAGACCTTAATTAAAAGGGAAGTGCTTACCCGCGAAGAACTCGATGCGGCGAGGGAAGTGGAGAAAACCAGCGGCCTTCCATTGTATCGGCAATTGTTGCAGGCGGGCCGAATCGGTTTTAGCATGCTCGAGGACAGCCTGCGTTACGAATTTCATCCGCGTTCCCGCCGTATCGAGCACCAGAACCTGGGAAGAGCCCTGGTGGAAATGAAAGCCATCAGCGAAGCCGACCTCGAGGAGGCCCTCGAGGAGCAGGAGCGAAGCGGAAGGCTGCTGGGAAGAATTCTCCTGGAGCGGGGCCTTATAGACCAGCACACCATGGCTGTAGCCCTCGCACGCCAGCACGGTATGGAATTCGTACCTTTGGAGGACGCTCCGAGCGACGCGGAAGTGCTTTCCCTCGTTCCCGAGTCCATCGCCTTGCGCAATCAATTCATTCCCCACAAAAAAGAGCGTGATGTGCTTATCGTGCTGCTCGCGGATCCCCAGGCGCGAAACGCCCTAAAAGATACGGAAGTATTGTTGGGATTCCGAATCCAGGCCAAATTGACCTCCGTGAATGATATGCGGCAGGAGATCCGCTCTCGATACGAATCCAGCTCCATCAAAAGTCAAAACGACAACCCCGTCGTACAAAATCTCAAACCGAACGATATCCATCCGTCTAAATCAACAGAAACACGTCACCAGAAAAACGAACCGGATGGAAACGAAAACCGGCAAGTGAATCCCAGTCCTCGAGTCCATCTAGGAGATATTGCCGAGCAGACATCTGGAATGCCCGTGATCCGGCTGGTGCAGACCATTATAGAAGGCGCCATCAACGCCGGCGCGACGGATATACATCTTGACCCCCAAGATCCCGAGATGCGCGTGCGATATCGCATCGACGGCATTCTCCATGATGTCATGAGCGTTAATGAAAGCATTCAGTCCGCTGTGATTTCCCGGATCAAGCTTATGGCGGATATCGACATTACGGAAACACGCCATCCCCAGGATGGGCATATACAAGTTCAAGCGGGTAAAAAGGAATACGATATACGCGTCGCCACATTGCCCACCTATTTGGGCGAACGCATTGTGTTGCGCTTGTTGGACCAAAGCTCTGTTTTAGCCGGGATCAAGGATCTAGGACTCGAGGCGGAAGATGAAAAAACGCTTCTGCGCCTCATTCATCAACCGTACGGAATGATTTTGGTAACCGGACCAACCGGAAGCGGGAAGACCACGACGCTGTATGCGGCATTGAACCAAAAAAATGTGCTTGAAGAAAGCATTGTGACGCTAGAAGACCCGGTCGAATACCAATTATCGGGTATTAATCAGGTTCAAATTGATCCCGACATTGGCGTGACCTTCGCCAATACGTTGCGTGCGGCGTTGCGGCAAGATATCGATGTGTTGCTGGTCGGTGAGATCCGAGATCCGGAAACGGCCAAAATCGCCATACGCGCCGCGATGACGGGGCACTTGGTATTTTCCACGATGCATACGAATGATGCGCCAGAGGCTATTACCATCTTGCGCAATATGGGCGTGCCATCTTATTTACTTACCAGCGCACTTACCGCCGTAATCGCCCAACGGCTGGTAAGGACCATTTGTCCTGAGTGTAAAAAAGCCTTTCGTCCAAATAAAGCCTTGTTACAATCGTTAGGGCTGCCGGAAACCGTAAAGACCTTGCATCGCGGAATGGGATGTGATGCTTGTTATCACACGGGCAATCGGGGAAGAACCGGTGTTTTCGAGATCTTGGAAGTGACGCCAGAAGTGCGCCGCTTGATTTCGACCGAGGAAACTCCTGAACGCTTTTCGGAAGCAGCTAATATAAAGACTATTGCAGACCGCTGCCGAGTTAAACTCCGTCAAGGTCTTATATCACCCGAGGATTTTTTACGCATTCATCGAACTTGACATTTCAGGTAGCGAATGCGGGAATATGAATATCAACTTAACGACTGTGGATAAGTTGTGGAAAACCTGTCGAGGCGTACGCTTCTCCATTATCCCAAAAATGGGGGTTATGGTATTCAAGTTGTTAGAAATACATGAGTTATCGATAGAGATTTTGTTTACATCTTTTATTCGCAATATTCGTAAGTGTTTGAAAATAAAGGAAATGCAACGCGAGATAATTTTTGGATATCCTTAACAAAATACATTATCCTGGTTGTGGATATGTCGGCGGGAATATGGCCTAACGCCTTTAGTTTCAGTGGGAAAAGACTTGTGGATAAGTTTCGAGATTGGGGGATTTCGTAGTGGAGCGGTGCTGTGGATAACTTTGGAAACTTAGTGGAAAACCTCGCTGCTTTATCCACAAAAAAGCGATGGATCATGCAAAGCCAACCGTAAGGTAAAGCGGATGTGTATAAAATGTGCATTACATGCACAGAATATCCCAACCCTTATCCACAGGCGATAGCTATATGCCAGAAGCACTTGCGAGGACTTTCCACATATCCACAGGCTCGACGACTATTACTACTTGTTTTTTACTATATAGATTGATATAGAATCTAAAAAAACATACACACAAGGGCAACCGGGAGAAAGAGTAATGAAGATCACTATTCCAAAGCAGGAAATGCTTGATGCGGTCAGCAAAGTAAAAACGGTCGTGTCACTGAAGTCTGCTCTCCCTATATTGTCCCATATACTGATTGAAGCAAAAGATAATCAGTTGAGGTTAGCGGCGACGGATCTAAAAGTAAGCATCGAATACACGGTGGACTGCGACGTGGAAGAACCGGGTACGATGACCGTGGCCGCCCAGCGAATCGCCAGTATTCTTTCAGAATTGCCTGAAGCGGATATTACGCTTGAAATGAAAGAGAATAAGGTAATTCTGCTCAAATGTGGAAAAATTGAAACCCGTTTATTCAGTATGTCCGCGGATGAGTTTCCTCCGATACGCCAATTTGAAAACATCGAACCATTGATCTTAAAGCAAGGATTAATGAAGAAGATGTTTTCGAAGACTTCCTTTGCTATTTGCAATGATCAAGCACGATATAACCTGACGGGGCTTTTGTTTGAAATAGCCGAAGGAAAGATTACCACGGTGGCTACGGATGGCCGTAGAATGAGCCTATACCAACGCAAGCAAGAAACCACGTATTCCGGTGACGTGCGCGTGATCATTCCAGGAAAGATGGTGAATGAGCTGGAGCGTCTTCTGGGAGAAGATGAGAACGTCGAGATTTTTATCGATGAGACCCAAGCTGGGTTCAAGTTTGGCGCACTGCATATGGTGACATCGTTAATAGAAGGAACGTTTCCCAATTATGATATGGTCGTGCCAAAAAAGCATGACAAGGAAGCATATGCTTCCACAGCGAGTTTCATGGAGTCCGTGCGGCGAACACGCACCATGACCAATGATAAATTTAACTCCGTACGGTTTTTACTCGATAATAATGTCATGACCTTGCGAGTAGTTACGCCGGAAGTGGGCGAATACGAAGAAGAAATTCCTATCGAGTACGATGGAGAGAGAATTGAGATTGCTTTTAATCCGGACTTTGTAGCTGATGTGTTGCGTCATATTGAAGGTGAAAAGGTGTGTTTGCAGTTAAAAGATGCTATGAGTCCTGGAATGATACGGCCAGGAAAAGAAAATAGTGAAGAGGAAAATTACATTAATGTAGTGATGCCTATTCGGATTTAGAGGATAGAAGAAAAAGTGATGCGCTATATGTGGGGGAGCAATGAGGAAAAAAGTTTAGATATAGCGTATGTGGAAAACATGTGGATAACTTTTTAGTAAGTGTGGAATAAAAATAAAACGTGATGGTTTGAAAAGTGTTATTGAAATAGGCATTACCATATAAAGCGTTATATGGTAACGCTTTATAAAAAATAAAAAAAAGAAGAAGAAGCACAAAAAAAGCTCTTTTTACCCGTTTGAAAAAATGTGGATAGAATGAAGAAGGTTGTGGATAACTCAACAAAATACCTAAGGAATGCATTAAAACAAAACGAGTTAAAGAGACGCAGGCATTTCTAAGGTACAGCTAAAGACACCCCGCCACTTATGAGATAAGCCCTTTTGTGCGGTAGAGCTTATATTCAATACTGTCTACAAGAGCCAGATACGAAGCGGTGATGATATTTTCGCTCACGCCAATGGTGTCCCAAGTAGCTTCAGAATCGCTGGATTCAATCAATACACGTGTTTTGGCAGCAGTGGCTGCCTGGGTATCCAAGATACGTACTTTGTAATCTTCCAGGTGAATGGAAGCGACTTCTGGATAAGTCGGTTCAAGCGCTTTGCGCAAAGCGGCATTCAGCGCATCGACAGGGCCATGGCCTTCCGCCACGGTATGCATGAGTGAAGTATCAGGGAGCAGCACTTTAACCGTCGCTTCACTAAGACCAGAGCTATTGGGATGGGAAGTAACCGAGACGCGAAAATCGCAGAGCGAGAAAAAAGAATGATGCTTTCCCTGGGCGCGAAGCATGAGCAAATGAAGGGAAGCATCAGCGGCTTCAAATTCATAACCTTCATTCTCTAGTTCCTTAACGCGGGATAAAACAAGAAGAGTCGCCGGATCATCCCGTTCCAAAAGCACGCCAAGTTCAGCCGCTTTTTGAAGTAAGCTCGAGCGGCCGGACATTTCGCTTACAGATATAGTAGTGTGATTACCCACAAGTTCAGGACAAATATGTTCATAACTTGCTTTATATTTATTCACGGCGTCCGCATGCATGCCGCCTTTATGGGTGAAGGCGTCACGGCCAACATAAGGATCCGAATCACGGGGGGATATATTGGCATATTCCGCAACGATGTGGCTCAAATGCGTGAGACGGGAAAGCTGGACCTCATCGATAACGGGAATATTCATTTTAAGTTGTAAATCCGCTATAACGGAAATAAGGTTTGCGTTTCCGGTGCGTTCGCCATATCCATTGATAGTGCCTTGTATTTGGGATGCTCCGGAATGAACAGAAGAAATAGTGTTCGCTACTGCACAGCCAGAGTCGTTATGCGCGTGAATACCCAATTGGACATGTGGAAGATGTAAACGGACTGCATGGGTTATTTCAGCGATTTCCCAAGGCAAACAACCGCCATTGGTGTCACACAATACGAGCACTTCCGAGCCAGATTCGTATGCGGTAGAAAGGGTAAGCAAAGCATACGAGGGATCTTCTTTATACCCGTCAAAAAAATGTTCCGCATCAAAGAAAACACGACGGTTTTGGGCGCGAAGATAGGATACGGATTCTTGAATGAGCTTAAGATTGTCATCAAGGGAAACGCGAAGCACCTCCATGGCATGGGTGGCGGAAGACTTGGCGAAAATGGTAATAACCTCGGTGCCCGAGGCGAGCAGCGCTTTGAGGTTAGGATCATCCTCGACCGCTTGTTTTGGATGGCGGGTGCTGCCAAAAGAAGTCATTTTGGCATGTTTGAGTTGCATATCCTTAGCACGGGAAAACAATTCGGCGGCTTTAGGATTCGAACCAGGTTGTCCCCCTTCAATATATGAAATTCCAAGCGCATCCAACTCCCGGACAATACGGATCTGGTTGTCAGAAGAAAATTTGATGCGTGGACCTTGAGCGCCATCACGAAGAGTGACATCATATATTTCAACAGAAGAGGACAAAATGTATTCTCCTTTTTTTGATTACCTGTTAGTATGCGCACTTAAAAAAAAGAAATCAGTAAAAGAGAGTGGAATATGAAAAAATAATGGTAAATAGGTTAATTTAAGGGAGAGAATAGCAAAAGATATGGAAAGAGAACAAGAGAATATGTGTGAAAACGTAATTAGAGAAGAAATGCACTCGGAAGAATGGAACGAATGTAAGAAGATTTTAGGTACAGAAGGAATAATGGTGAGTGAAAAGGAAGAGACGCTAATAGCGGCACATTTACGCTTGATACAGGAATGGCATTCCGTGGTTGCTACGGTATCAGAAAATGACCTGAAGGAAATGGTAAGGAAACACGTTATTGACGCTCTAAGCCTGGCAAATTACGTGAAAGAATCCGTAAAGGAAAAAACGCTATGGGTGGACATTGGGAGTGGGGGAGGATTCCCAGTTATCCCTATTAAGGTAGCGTTACCCGAACTGGAAGTGGTATGTGTGGAGCGATCATTTAAAAAAACCGGATTTTTAAGGAAAGTGGCAGGCAATCTGGGCTTGAAAGGAATAGAAATCATTCAGGGAGAGTTTACTTCCGATTTATGTAGAAGGAATTGTAATGTTATCACGGCCAGGGCGGTGGAAGAGCCAAAGAAAGTTATGAAGCACGTAAAACCTTGCATACAGAATGGAGCCACATTTTTGTGCCAGACAGGAGAGGCCGTATGTTGGGATCACCATATGTTCCACGTGGAACATATAGTGGATAGATGGACGGAGACACATCTTCGGCGAGGCAGGTTATCGATTATTCAGAACCAGGATTCGAATTGATTGTTCCACGTGGAACATATTATTTATTCCAATTTACATAAGGATTCTGGGCTAAGTAGGTATTGAAAAATCGTATATCTCCCGAAACTTCGTTTCCTGCCCATTCTGGAATGCCAATTTCTGTCTCTTTTGTGTCCATCTCAACCTCTGCGAGCACTAATCCTTGATTTTTACCTTCGAAGACATCGATTTCCCACTTCATTTTCTCGAAAAACACCTCATGGCGTGTCTTTTCTATTATTACACCCGCGCATAATCCCATTAACTCCTTTGCTTCTTCTAATGGTATCGAATACTCAAATTCACTGCGTTCGATATCCACAATGGATTGCTTGATGTTCAAATTCGCTTTTTCATCCTTTATACGAATACGAACAGAAGCAGGTGGGCCAAAACATAAATATCCTTGAGTAATCTTAAATGATTTCTCTACACTTTCCATCCATCCATCATGACGCACCAAAAATTTCCGCTCAATTTCCTTGCCCATTCTGCTTTTTCTCCCTTAATCCTTTTTCATTGGACTTACAACGCCTCGATATAACACATCCACTGAATTTCTGATGTATTGCTCATCCGTAAGCGTGGCTAACAGATGCTCAGGAAATACTCTATGGGTTTCTAGTTGGTTTACAATGCTCTTAAACACTTCTATCCTAGCGGGCGGTTCCAGTTCTTCCCGCCGCATTAAGGCTTGCAAGGCTATCCTGGCTAAAGAAATGGGTATAACCTGTCGAAAACGGGCGCACAAATGGGGATGTTCTCGAAAAGAATTGTATTTATCCGCGAATAAAGCCTCTAAATCGGGTTCCTGTATGATAGGCTCTCGAATGACTACGGTATTTGCCGCGTAATCTCCCATACGCTGCCCCTTAGCGGAAAAGAAACAGGCGACACCTCCGGCGAATCCCAATACGGGAATGCCATCAATAAACCTCATCAAATTGCGCAATACTATTTGGCTGAATTGCAGCCGCAATCCGGATTCGTCAATCACTCGGAGTTTTAATAGCCGTTTTCCTACTGTCTGGCCCCGCCACATCCACTCGAATGCAATGGCGTAGCCTATTCGAATGATAAAACCAGCCAAAATACTGAAAGCCATTGCCAGGCCGCCAGAAAATTGGCCGACCAACTGTATAATCTTGCTTAAAATGGACAACAATAACAGAATCATTGCTATGTCTATCCCCCAAGCAATGAATCTGGAAAGCGACCCTGCCAGCAGAAAGCTGAATTCCACGCCTTCAGGAGTGCTTATGCGTAACTGTTTGGTTAGGGCCGCCATGCCATTTTCCCTCGCATTCTCACTTCGGCTTTTCCACATCCTCAAGATCGTCCGACGTATCACCCATCAGATCGGCATTCAAGAATGCTTGATCATTGGGCAATTCCATATCCACGCTGTATAAAGCATCTACTTTGACTGTTCCCGCGCTGGTGGTAAAATCCAATACATGCCCACCCGCGGTTCTGTCCGCGGTCAAAAAGTGGAGATGATACCCCGGAACGTTAATACCTTCCACATATGCGGGCAGCCAATACCCCACCAATGTTCCTTGTACGTTTTCAAAGGTGAATTCGCTTTGTTCTTTTACAACCTCCGATAATGGCCTATATGGGGGATCTTGGCGAGGTACGCTGCGCGTGTGCATGGTGGTGAAAACGCCATCGAGGCGAATGGCGTAAATCACATTCTTCGAAGGAAAGCTCTCAACAATAGCTTTTTGGAATTCCACGTACGATAATCCTGCTGCTATGGGTATTTCCTGATCGGCGTCGAAAAAAGAGACGGCAGTGAATGGAATGCATTGCCCATCTTCCATAATCTTTACTTTTCCATCGAAAGGCACTTGATACATCATGCCATCCAATAGGACCATTTCTCCATCCAGGTGATTGAAGGTGCCAAGGCCGAAATCGCCGCGCATTTTCGCCTCGCGCACGGATAGGCTTCCTTCATACACCCCCACCATCAAGGCATTGATAGTTGAATATTGATATAACTTTCCTTGTCCAAATGGCAGGCAACCCGCGCATACGGCCAAAAGCAACACCAATAGAATTATCTTTCCATTCCACCGCTTCATTTCTGCTTCTCCCATTTTTTAATTATTCTGCTTCGCTATTCTTTTACTTCTTTATTCCTGCCAGATACGCCAAGAAACATCCACAATAACATGAACTCGGCTGCTCCAAAAGCGATCTTGACCAGATATGGAAAATAGGGCTCATGGTACTGCGATAAAAAACCTTCAACAATTCCCGCCCAAACCAGCATGACGGCCACCCCGCCGATGATAGACACCGTATCAGGAGCTGCTTTGCGCAAGCGTGCTTTCATGCTTTCCTGATCTCCCCAGCCTATCATAGCTCCTGCTATCACAAAACCTGCCTGGCCTGCGAGCACTATCGCCGGGATCTCGATGGAGCCATGTGGCAACAACCAGCCCAGCATGAAGCGGGCTTGGCCATCGAGTAGATAATCCATCGCCACCGCGCCAAGCATGACTCCATTCGAAAATAAAACAATGATGCTGCCAATCCCAAACGTAACGCCTAATCCCATGGTAAGAATCGATACTTTAATATTGTTTGTGATTAGATAACTACTAAATGCGGACATCTCCCCAGCATTTCTCTCGTCTATTTCAGATTCCTCGTGAGCCACCCGTTCTGAAGGCTTTCCTTGCAGATGCTGCATACGGATTAGTGCGTCTTTCGATTCCGGATCGAGCGCCAGCGCGGCGCATCCAAATACCACGCCCGCAAGCGTCACCACCAAAGAAACGGCAAAGGCGATTTTTCGTCTTCGGAAAGTTTGCGGAAACAGATGGAAAAACCAGTGTATGGGACGGAATCGATGCCCACGCCGCCTGGCATCATGGGCTTCCCCGTATGCGCGCGCGGACAAGGCTTCCAGATAATGCTGAAGCTCTGGCTCGGAAGCGAATGTTTGCGCGCGGGCAAGATCGCTGGCGGCCCGCTGATATAAGTAGTGGAATCGCCGAAGTTCAGCCATCTCCAGCGCCGCGCCCGGATCACCCTCAAGCCGTTCAAGTATGCGTTCAAGCTCTTGCCAGCATGGCCGTTCGGCTTGGATGAATCGTTCCAGATCGATGATCACAACGATTGTCTCCGTTTAATATTCATATATTGCGTCACGAGCTGTACAGACAGGTTCTCGTTATTGACTAGAAAAAAGCTTGCGCCTTCCCGGTGCAAAATCTGCTCCAGTTGTTTTAGGGCATGCCATTGCATATGCCCCGAAAGCGCGCTATACACGTCCTCTTCCTCTTTCACGCCGCCATGGCTGAATAGGGGCTGGATAGTTGCGGGTGCGGGCATATCCACTAACACTAAATGTTGCCGAGTAAGCAACGGCGCCACACGCGTGAAATCTTCCGCGGCTATGGGGTCGTCCAGATTAGCTAGAAATAGCAGCAAGGATCTTCTCCGCAGCCTTGTTCGGAGAAAAGAAGCCAATTCTCCGTAATCCGGACTGGCCTTCCCGGGCTCTAGCTGATATAAGGCGTCGCGGCAAAGGCCGAAATGGGTTTTGCCCGTGCGCGCCCGTACAAATTGCTGGATACAGTCAGAGAAGACTACCAATCCAAATAAGTCTCCCTGTTGTTCCGTGGCCAATCCGAGAATTAATGCAGCAGTAAGAAAGCGCTCCAATTGGCTGGAGGGCCGCAGAGAAGTGGCATCGGGCGCATTTCGCGCGCTTAACCGGGAAGCATCGATAATGACATAGATCTCTTGCGTGCGTTCGATTTGGAACACTTTAGTGATGGGCCGTCCTCGTTTTGCGGTGGCTTTCCAGCTAATCTCTTCATAGCTATCGCCTGGGATGTAATCCCGCAGTTGTTCAAACTCGCGCCCTTTTCCTATTTGCCTCTGGGCATGAATACCAAAATGACCTCGATTCAAAAACAATCCCGCGAGTTTTTGCCGGTCTTGAAACAAATTCGGATACACGCGAAGCTCTGCTTCCACGGGTTTCGTGGCGCGTATGGTCCAGAATCCAAATAAGGACGCGGCTTCCAGATAAACGGCGTTCAGCTCAAAACGCCCACGGCTTCGAGGCGTACAAATCCACTCCACGATCAGATGTTCGGTATTGGCGGGAAACGACACGGAAATCTCTTCTTGGAGCGTTTCAAATGGTACAGGCATGTCGAGGCCAAGCTGAATCCTCACTGTTTTGGAAGGAGAATGGCGAAGGTGGATCGCAATTCCGCTTTCTCTATCCTTAGTTAAGTGAATGATTTTGGGAAGGAATGCTTGGACATGCTCGAGCTGATTTCGGGAAAGCAACGCATCCATGATAATCGCAAAAAGTAGCCCCACTCCAAATGCGCTTGCAAGGGCTCCCCATCCAGGGAGCGCTCCTGCTATCCCCGCAAGCGGAATGCCCGCTATGGCAGCCATGGCCAGTAACCGATTTGAAGGCGTCAAAGAACGTTTCATGCGTATTCGCTGATGCACCTCATCACTTCGCCAAAGGCAATTATCTAGGCACGGCAACGGCCTGTAAGATATGGTCCACGACTTCGCCTATGCCCAGCCCTTCGATTTCGTATTCGGGCCTGAGTATAAGGCGGTGGCCCAGCACAGGCGCGGCCATTCCTTTCACATCATCAGGCGTGACGAAATCCCGCCCTTCCAATATGGCCGCGACGCGCGAACTGGCGACAAGCGCCTGCGTGGCCCGAGGGCCAGCGCCCACCATCACCCGGTCGTCCTGGCGGGTCATCCGAACCAAATCCACAATATACCCGAGCAATTCATCGCGCACGGACACTTCGAGGAGGGTCCGCCGCAATCCCGCCAGTTCATTTGGTCCAAGCACGGCGCTCACCGCGCCGCTGGCCAGTACTTCCTCCGGTGAATCATTTCCCAGCATCCGCCGCGCCAAGCCCAATTCTTCCTCACGTTCAGGACATTCCATAATCACTTTAAGCATGAACCGGTCTTTTTGCGCTTCCGGCAGGGGATAGGTGCCTTCATATTCAATAGGATTCTGGGTTGCGAAGACCGTAAAATTGGGCGAGAGCGGATGGCTCTCCCGATCAATCGAGACTTGCCGCTCCTGCATGGCCTGCAAGAGGGCCGACTGGGTTTTAGCGGGTGCGCGGTTGATCTCATCCGCAAGCAGAAAGGTGGTGAATATCGGTCCTTTCACCAGCGTAAAGGCATTTTGTTGCATATTAAATACGTTAGTGCCGGTGATATCCGCGGGCATGAGATCGGGCGTGAATTGGATGCGGGCGAATTCGCAGCCCAGCACATGGGCAAGCGTCCGCACCAGTAACGTCTTGGCGACGCCTGGAACGCCCTCGATCAAGGCGTGATGGTTCGCCATGATAGCCGTGAGCGCCATATTCACCACGGCATCCTGGCCAATGATCACTTTGGCCGTTTCCGTGCGCGCCCGCGCCAGCATATCTTGCAAGTATTGTACATCCGCTCCCACCGCGAAACCTCCATTCATACGGGTATTGAACCGTACGCCAGGCGAAGCATTCATTTTTCCCCAAAGCATGCTCTACCTGTACGATAGTATAGGCCTGAACCACTGAAAGCAAATGGAGCCATGGAAATTTAAAAATACTGCGCGTTGCTTGGACATAATCCGGTAATGAACGCTATACTTTATTGTGTTATGTTCACGTATCCGTCAAAAGCGGTTTTGCTTAGGGGAAATCCATGTCTCAAGTGTTGCACCGGATTGATGCCTATTTTGGGATCAGCCGATCAGGCTCGACCATACGCCGGGAAGTCGTTGGCGGCCTCACCACATTCGCCACCATGAGCTACATCGTTTTTGTCCAGCCGACGATCCTGGCTGCGGCAGGCATGCCTTTTGGCTCCGTCTTGCTGGCTACTTGCTTATCATCCGCGTTCGCCTGTTTTTTGATGGGATTATTATCGCGATATCCATTCGCCCTTGCGCCGGGCATGGGCGAGAATTTTCTCTTTGCGTTCACCGTTTGCGGAACGGCGGCAATGGGAGGGATGGGCTTCTCCTGGCAAGCCGGTTTGGCCATCGTGTTCATCTCGGGGGTTCTATTCGTTTTAATCACCCTCATTGGCGCGCGGGAGCGGCTGCTTGATGTGATGCCGGAATGCCTCAAAAACGCCATCGGCCCAGGCATTGGCCTGTTCATCGCCTTCATCGGGCTTCAATGGGGCGGCATTGTAGTGCATAGCAGTTCGACCATGGTCAAGATTGGCAGCCTGCATAAGGGTGCGCCCCTGATCACGCTCATTGGCGTCTTGCTCATATCGGCGCTGCTTTCTTTCCGATTCCGAGGCGCTATTTTGTTTGGCATCCTGTTCTCATCAGGACTGGGCGTGCTCACGGGCATACTCCCGGCCACTTCCGAACCGGTCCAGTGGTCTGGCGAGACCTTTTTCGCGCTCAATTTTTCGGAGCTGGTTGCGAATTGGCAGAATGCTTTAATTGCGATTGGCCTCTTCTTCTTTCTTGTTTTTTTTGACACGGTTGGCACACTTGTGGGAGTGGGCAAACAGGCGGGTTTTATTGGTGAAGATGGCCGTTTGCCGAGGTCTGGCAAGGCGTTCTTTTCAGATGCCATGGCGACGTGCGTGGGTGCGTTGTTTGGCACCTCCACGGTGACTTCATTTATCGAGAGCGCCGCAGGCGTGGCGGCGGGTGCGCGGACAGGCCTCGCTTCGATAGTCACCGGCTTATGCTTTTTAGGCGCGCTGTTGTTTCGCCCCATCGTCCATATTGTGGGCCAGGATATTGGGCCTGCTTTTTACGGGCCTGATTCAGGCGTTTTCGTGGCCATGTATCCCGCCGTGGCTCCCGCGCTCATCGTCGTGGGCTACCTCATGATGGCCCCGTTGCGCCGGGTGCAATGGGATGACTTCACGGAAAGCTTGCCAGCCTTCCTGACTGTCGTGATGATGGCTTTTGGATATGCCATCACCGAAGGCATAGCCATGGGATGCATTTCATTTGCGGTCATTAAGCCTTTATCGGGCCGGCCCCGGGAAGTACATCCGATCATGTATGTGATCGCTTTGGCGCTGATCCTGCGCTACGCCTTTTTGACCTATTGATATGAAAATAGGGCTTTGCTGGCACTCAGGATTCCATGGAGGCGGCCATTTCCTTGAAGAACAGGTAGGTGGCGTTTTGCGCGCCCATTTCGCCCTTACCCTCGCCGGCATATTGATTGCACTGCGTTTCGTCGAGAATGCGCGCTTTATACTGGTCCGCCACTTGAAGCTCCATCATGTGGACGACTTCATCCTGTAAATCCCGGTTAAAAATGGGGAAGGCCACTTCAACACGCCAGTCGAGATTGCGTTCCATCAGATCCGCCGAACTCATCAGCACGACGCGGTCGTCGTCCCGCCCGAAAATATAGATCCGCTGATGCTCGAGATAGCGGTCGAGTATCGAGATGGCCCGGATATTTTTGTGGGGCAGCATGGCGTAGGTGGTGCGGACAATCAGATCCATCCGCACTCCCGCGCTGGCCGCTTCCCGGATGCGGGTGATGATCTTCTCATCCGTGAGATGGTTCACCTTGATGAGGACGTAGCCTTTTTTCTTTTTCGCCATCTCGCGCGCCAGCAATTTCATGATGGTCTTGCGCGAGTTGAATGGAGAGACCAGCAAATGCTTGAACTTAGGCGGCGTTAGCGTACGCATGCGCGAGGCTTCATCCAGAAATTGGAAGACCGTGGCCACTTCATTGGTGAGCCGTTTGTCCGCGGTAAGCAACAGGCTATCGACATATAAGCGCCCGGTCACTTCGTTGAAGTTGCCCGTGGATAATCCCGCGTATAGGCTGCCTTCGCGTTGAATCAGAAGCAGCTTGCCATGGGTTTTCATGGGCGGTACGCCATACACGACATTGACGCCTTGTTCCGCGAGGAATTCGGCGATCTTGATGTTGTTCCGTTCATCGAACCGCGCTTGCAGTTCGATGCTGACGAAGACCTTCTTGCCGTTGCGCGCCGCGTTGAATAAGGCGTTCACCACCTGGGAGCGGGCCGCCGCGCGGTACAGCGTCATTTTGATTTCCTGTACGCTCGGATCGATGGCGGCTTCGCGCAGCAGGCGGATTAAATGGTCAAAAGCTTGGTACGGATAGGTAATGAGGATATCCCGCTGCTGAATGGTGTCAAGCATGGGAAGCTGCTCGAAATCCAGTACGGGGTGCTCCACCGATTCGAGCTTCTTAAAGCACAAATCCGGACGGTTGGCGGGAAACCGCATTAAGTCTTTCATGTTGTGGTAGCGCCCGCCGCTAATGACGGTGTCGTCTTCGGAAATCATAAGGCCTTTTTGTATAAGCTGCCGGAGGCCGGTGGGCATTTCATTGTCGCACACGATCCGTGTCGGCCGCCCGCCTTTTCGTTGCTGCAAGACTTTTTCCATCTTGCGGACATAGCCTTCCGAGAAATCATTATCAATATCGAGCTCCGCATCCCTCGAAATCTTGAATTCATACGCCGCGATGCGCTCGTAGTGGAATATGTAGAAAATGTCATTGAGGAAATGGCGGATCACATCATCAATATACATGATGTTTCCGTTTGGAACGGTGACGAAGCGGGGCAGTTCGGGCGGAATCTCGAGGATGGCGTACATGGGATTATCCGCCCACATCTTGATGGCGAAATATAGCGCCCCGTCCGTGAGCTGGGGGAAGGGGATTTTCTTGCCCACAATCACCGGCACCAAGCTCGGCAATACGTTCGTGCGGAAATAATCATGCAGCCACTCGGCGATCTCGGCATGGTCACGGATATCTTGGTCATCCAGGATTTTCACGCCTTCCGCTTCGAGAGCCGAAACGATATCCGTGTATGCCGCTTGGGAGCGCTCATCCAGATCGCGCGCTTTATCGGCGATGATCTCGAGCACCTCGATCATGCCTTTTTTGCCCAACTCGATGCGCCGGTGCATGCTTGCGACGCGCACCTTGAAAAATTCATCCATGTTGGAGGAGAAAATGCCGAGAAATTTCAGGCGCTCGAGAAGTGGGTTGCGGCCGTCTTCCGCCTCTTGCAACACGCGCTCGTTAAAGGAGAGCGTTGAGACTTCGCGTATCTGATAGACGTTCTTCATAGGGCGTAATGGCGATCCATCCCCTTGTACGAATAACAACCCTTCCCGTACCTGCGCCAACACCTTAGCAGCAGCAGCGCTTACCATGCAAGTGAAACAGTTCCCGCAAGATGTGTTTTTTGTTAATTATGGTTTGGCCATAAAGAACACAGTGAGGCTTTCCTCTCATGCTCTTCAATAAACTGAATTTCTGGGTATTTACCTTCAGATATGGAATCCGCCTGATCGGTAAATCATACAAATTATCCCATTTTTGGTTCTAGCGGTATTTTCCCATCCTTCATATCATAACGAAAGGTCTATTGCGTTTATCAGGCATCACGTTTTTGCGCATGAGAACTTAAAGATACTGCACAGGGGTTATAGAATTTGCTTGTAAAAAATGAGCATTGGATGGTTCTCATACAAGAACCTATCCACACACAAGGGAGAGGATGATGATGAAAAAAAGCATGTGGTTTGTCATGTTGCTGTTGGGTGCTGGCATGATGATGCTGGACGTTTCCGCAGCGGCAGATACGGGAGCATCGGACATGTCGCTGGGCGGGATGCCGCTGTATTCACCTCAGTTGCAGAGCCGGGCCATTTCCATGGAAAACCAAACAGGTGCGAAAGGGCAGGGCGGCCAAGCCCAAGGCGGACGCAAAGGCAGCGCCGCCATCTACAACCTGGTAAAAGATGAGGTGCGGACGGTCGCGGAAATCGAAGGCCCGGGGTGCATCCGCCATATTTGGTTCACCATCGCGCGGCGGCATGATCCGCTGGTCCTGCGCAACCTGATTATACGGTTTTACTGGGATGACCAGAAAATTCCGTCAGTGGAAGCTCCGTTTGGTGATTTCTTCGGCATGTCGCATGGACATGGCGTCGCATACGAGTGCGCATTTTTTGCGGTGCCCGAGGCGCGCGGATTCAACTGCTTTTTCCCGATGCCGTTCGCCAAAAAAGCGCGCGTCGAGATTTGTAACGACGTGGGTGAAGACATCGGTGCGGTATTTTTCCAATTTGACTACACCCTTGGCGACAAAGTCGATGAAAACACGCCCTATTTCCACTCCCAATTTCGCCGCACGGCCGTGACCAAGCTCCGGGAAGATTTTGTGATCTTAGAGACCAAGGGCAAGGGGCGCTATATGGGCGCGAATATCGGCGTTATCGACCGGTTCAATGGTATTCGGCAGTGGTGGGGAGAGGGCGAAGTCAAAATGTATATTGACGGAGACAAGGACTTCCCCACGATCTGCGGCACCGGGGCGGAAGATTACGTCCTTTCCGCATGGGGATTGGGCGTGTGGCAAAACCAATACTCCGGCTCGCTGCTCGACTCCAATACGACTAAATACATGTCCATGTACCGGTATCATTGCCTCGATCCGGTGTATTTCCACGAGAACATCAAGGTCACCATCCAGCAGATGGGTTATGATTTATTAAATGGCGCGATCCCGGAAGAGGGCAATCCGTACTATGAATTTTACAAGCGCGGCGAATGGGATCGCATCAAATTCAGCGGATTGCACGAGCGCTCGGATGATGTCTGCGCAACGGCCTACTGGTACCAGTTGCTGCCCACGAATCCATTCCCGCCGTTTCCCGATCGGGCGTTGCGTTCGCTGAATATCGTAGAGGAAAAGAAAGAAGAACAATCTCCGGCGGATGAAGCCAAGAAAGCACCCAAGGAAGAACCGAAGAAAGTAGAACCATTCAAGCATCCGTTGGAGAAGTAATCATTGCGCGGGGAGGAGCTTTTTCTCCCCGCGTATTTTTTTTGACTATGAATAGGCATAACGCTGCTTGGCCGCAACCAAAGTGTTTCGTTTTTTACCGCGAATGGACGCGAATGAACGCGAATATATCCTCTACACTATTCATGCAACTCCCGTAGCATGGGCGTCTCGCCCATGCGGGAAAGGGGAGGGCGCGTGCAACACGCCCCTACAACGGCACATGAAAGCATATCCCGAAACTATTTGCTCCAGATATTCGCAAGAAAACAACGCTTTGCCAAATAGTACGGATCCATCACTCACTTCCAATAGAGAAAAGGGGAGAACTGGGGGCGGGGCTTAACGCGTTTGCCAGTGCCTAATTAAGGGACATGCGTCCTCGATGGTCATTTGCGGTAATCCCCTCAAATGGGATTACGGATCAAACCATCGTAGAGGGGGAGGATGCGGGATGCTCGGGCGCATCGGGAACGGAAGGAACCGCAGGCATATGCAGGTACTGCGCGAGAAGCGCTTTCGTATGTTCTAATTCGGCCTGTGCCGCCGCTGTTTCTCCCGCGTCCGGACTCACTGCGCGTGCGTGTGCGACGGCTTCCTCCGCCTCGGTAATGCATGCACGCGCGAGAGCCGGAGGCAAATTTTTCTCAATGACCACCCGCGCTTGCAGGCATTTGATTCGCGTAATATCCACATGGCAAATCAATTCAAAATATCCATCCGGAAACCGGGAAATGGCGCTATGCTTGTCTTGCTGTAAAAAGAAATCGAGTCCGGTGACGATCTCGCCTTCCGCAATGGCCAGCGAAAAATCTTCCGAACCCAGGTAACTGCGGCCCAAATAATAGTGCGCGCCCGAGTGGGTGGGATTATCAAGCAAAAACTCCTTGAGGAGCGTCCGCGCTTCCACATATCGCTGTTCGAGCAACAGGTATTCCGCTTGCTCGAAGCGTTTGTCGACGGGAGCCGGACTCGGACACCCGGCGCACGCACACACCGCTACTAACGCGAATCCCGCGCTTATCCACCCGCGCACGTCAACCCTCCTCGCCCCGGTTCCAGTTGGGAATGAGCCGGAAGAATCCGGTGCGCGGCCCCACGCGGCAGAAAATAGGAATTTCGCCAGGCTTGTCCGCGGCGACTTTTTCAACCGCTGCTTTAAAATCATCAATACTTGCGATGGGATGTTCGCCGAATCGCAGGATGATGACGCCGGGCCGGAATCCCGCCAATTGGGCGTCGCTGCCCGATTTGACGCGGAATACGATGACGCCCTGGAGGTCTTCATCCAAATTCAGCCGGATGCGCAGATCGCGCGTGAGTTCTTGCACGGTGAATCCGAACACGGAATCTTCATATTCGCCCGCTTCCTTGCCGCTCTTGGGCAGTTCCGTCAAGGTGGCTTTCACATCCATGGGCGTTTCATTACGCAGCAGGCGGATGGAAATCTCCTGTCCAGGCTGGCATTCCCGTACGAGCTTGGTGAATCCGGCGATATCCCGGTCGAGTTTGGAATGAATGGGGGTGTTATTGAATTCAATGATGATGTCGCCGCGTTGGATCCCCGCTTTCGCGGCGGGCGCATCGGGCACGACCGTGCTCACCACCACACCGCCTTCTTTTGGAAGGCCCCAATATTCCGCAAGGTCATCCGAAAGAGGCTGCGAGAATACGCCGATCCAGGCGTTGGTCTGTTCTTCCTGCAAACCGGGAGGCTGCTCGATATAGTGTTGAAACAGGCTGGTTTGATACACCAGCGGATGCCCGCCGTGCGTATATAGTTCCCCGCCTTCTTGCGGAGACAAGTCAAGGCCGATGACCCCAACCGCCTCGCCCTGGGCGTTGACTACTGGGCCCGCGACAAATCCCAGCGGAACGGGTTCATCCAGGCAATATGTCGTGCGTGGTTTTTCCAGGATCGCCCCGATGGAGCGAAATTGCGCCGCGTGTGCAAAATCCAGATTTTCTCCGAAGAGACCCAATACCATAAGAGGCTCGCCGATAGACAGCCGGGCGTTTGGAGCAAAGCGGACATATGGAAATTTTTCGGGCGTCTCGGGTTTGATGCGCATGAAACATAAATTCACGTCTTCAGGCTTCGTCAGGACTTCCGCCGGATACTCTTTCTCCGCATCGCCCTGGCCCACGCTTATCCGCACGTTGAGCGGTTTGCTGTAATCAAGCTGCATATGGCCGGGCCCAATCACGAGTCCTTCCGGTGAAACGATGACGCCCATGGCGCGTGTTTGGCGTTTATTGGTGTCGCCGGTGCGTTCGTTCGTGATCTCGGAGGCATACGAAACGATACATAATGCGGGGGAGATGCGCGCATATTGGGCGTCGATAACGGACTGCGGCAGACTATCCGCGTAGGCGCGCCCCGCCGCCAGCCCCGCCGCCAAGGCCAGGCATACGCCGATTCCGATAGGATTACAGGCCCGCATCGTCGGCCTCGCCTTCATTTGTCATCTCCTCGCCATCCTGCTTGAGCAGCACGTAGCGCGTCAATGCGCCCCGCTTCACATCCAGCAGCACCAACGGTTTCTTCGAGGCCACTGCCTCTTCCACCAGCCGTTTAAACGCGGCCATATTCGTGATTTCCTGCCCATCAAAGCCAAGGATAATATCCGATTGGCCAAGCCCGGCGTTTTGGGCCAATTCGCCGTCTTGCGTGCCGGTAATCATGACGCCATTTCTCGATGGCAACTGGGCGCGGCGCATAATCTCAGGAGTCAAATCCGTGGCCGTGAAACCCCAATCCTTGAATTCTACTTCAGCGCCTTGAAGCTCCGCTTCTTCCTCGGTCTTCACCTTCAGTTCCGTGGTTTCCCCGCCCCGGGAAATCTGGAATACGGCTTCTTCCCCCACGGGCAGGCTGGCGATGAGCCGGCGTACGGCGGGAAGATCCTCCGCATATCGCGCATCCACGGGCGCGCCATTCACGGCCAGGAGCGTATCGCCCGGCTTGACGCCCGCCTCCGCGGCTGGTGACAGCGGATCCACATTGCCAATCACGACGCCCTTGATGGAGGGGTCATCCGTCTTGCTCATCATTTCTTGCAGGGACACCCCGGCCCAGCTCCGGCGCACGCGCCCGTCGCGGATGATGGCTTCAACGACTTGTTTGGCCACATCCACGGGAATGGCGAAACCTACATTATCCGCTCCGTTCAACCGGCGGGCATTCACGCCGATGACCTCGCCCTTCAGATTAACCAGCGGGCCTCCACTATTGCCCGGATTGATAGCGGCGTCGGTCTGGATCCAGTTGTTATACGGCGATGTCATGCCGCCCCCATCATCCAAAAAACGATCCGGCACGCTGACGATGCCTTGCGATACGGAGCGCGCCAGCCCGTGGGGGCTGCCGAGCGCCAGAACGGTTTGCCCCGCCACCAAATTGTCTGAACGCCCCAGCTTCACATAAGGCAAATCCTTCCGGGCGGTATCGAGCTTGATCACCGCGATATCGGTGAGCCCATCTACACCCACGACTTTGGCGTCCATCTCTTCTTTAGCAAACAGGACGCACCGCACTACCCGGCTTTCGCCCGCCACATGCTCATTGGTCACCACATAGCCATCCGGCGAGATGATGAAGCCGCTTCCCTCGACGACAATTTCTTCGCGCTTTCCTCCGGCGTATACTTCTTTTACGGGGCGGATATGGACCAATGCGGGGGCGACTTTATCTTTCGCCTGAATGACAGCCCGCTCGGAAGCTGGGCCCACAGTCATGCACCCCGCCGCCAGCACACCCAGCAGCGGCAGCAGCAATACCAAATGCTTATGCAAGGGATTCACTCCTCTTCGCTAACGCGGCACTATTCAGGTAGACAGTATACCAGCCTCACCACGCGGCGCGCCAATTGATGCAGCACGGCAATCGCATTAAAAAAGCGGTGCTCTTTCCTCTCATCAGAGTATTGGTGTTTGTTTGTCCAAACATATCTGAAAATCCACTCCCCACATTTCCAGAGAATGGGCCACAAAAGACGCAAAAGACGCAAAAATGAACTGATTCTCGCGTCTTTTGTGCCTCTTGAGGCCTCTTCGGGGTTGTTTTTAGTGCGATTGCCCTGATTGATGCAGGAAGAAGACATTTCCGGGTATAATTATCAAAACAGTAGAACGCTGCGGGAAGGGCCTGTGGCGCGAGGAGAACCATGAGTAAAATATTAGTAGTTGACGACGATGCCGATCTGGCGGAACTTATCAAAATGAAACTGGTGGCGGAAAGACATGAAGTCTTTTCGATACACTCGGGGGAAGGAGCTTTCGAAGCCGCAAAACAAATCAAACCAGACATTATTCTATTAGATATCATGCTTCCTGGCGTTACGGGCTACCAAATCTGCAGGCGCCTCCGCAAAGACCCAGAGCTATATCCTGTCGCTATCTTACTACTTACCGCACTGGGTGAAGAACCGGAGATGCTTCATGGTCTCGAACAAGGGGCCGACGACTACCTGGCGAAGCCATTCAAGCTTGAGCATCTGATGGAAAAAGTAGCGGGGCTGCAATCATTATTACAAGCGGTCCGGGAGAAACATTCGATAACAGACTTGCCCGGCACGGAAGCGGTTAAACGGGAGTTGAACCATCGTCTCGCCCGGAATGCGCCTATCAGCGTTTGTTACATGGATATGGCCGGTTTCAAACCGTATTGCTCCGCATACGGGCGGGAAGGCCAGCATCGCGCGTTGCAGTACATTGCGCAGCTTCTCCGGCAACTTATCCGGAATATGGGCATTTACGAGAGCTTTATCTCCCATTTGGGCGGCGAACATTTTGTCGTGATTTTAAATCTAGAGGATTCCGAACGCTTTTGTAATGCATTAATGCAATCTTTCGACGCCAACGTGAAGCAGCTCTACAATCCCGAGGACGCCCAAAAAGGCCGCGTGAAATGCAAAGACCGTTCGGGTAATCTGGTTCGCCATCCGCTGATGGCATTGTCCATCGGCGTCGCCAACAATCAGTACCGGCAATTTAAAAGCGCGAAGCGAATGTTTGAAGTGCTGGCCCAAGTGCGCCAGATGGCCCAGCCGGACAGCAAGAGCGCCATTTTCTATGACCGCCGCAGAACGGACCGGTAATGAAACGCTTGGGGAGGAGATGCTACTCTCCCTTGCGTTTTTTCCGTACGGCCGCATGCACGCCCGATATGGTGGATTTGAATGGTTTCTTTTTCCCCAGCCGGGTGTTACATAAAATGGAAGCCACCTGCGAGTCGAGCCGGTTTAGGCACGACTCGCAGATGCGCTTTGAATAACTGATGGCCGGTGCGCCGCACATGCCGCAGATGGGGGGATCTAGTTCGTTGATCGTTTCCATGCGGGCGATGCCGGTTTCTATCATGCGCATCACGCAAGCTGCGGACACGCCCGCTTGTTCCGCGAGCTGCTCCAAGGTCAATCCCGGGTTTTGCGCCAGGATGTCCCTGATTTTATCAAAATCGGCCCGTTCCACTTCCTGGCAGGTCGGACAAACCGCGTAGTTTATTCTAGTAAATAAGCGGTTGCATCGAGCGCATGACGCCAGCACTTGCGGTTTGTCTGTTTTCATGGCATCCCTCGAGGTCACTTATTTTTCGTGGGCATCATTTCCGGGTGGGACCACCCTTTCACAACAATACTACCTCTCCTTTTTCAAAAACGCAACGTGTGTGCCTCCAGTATGAAACTGAAACCATATGTGGAAGAACGGGCTTTTCCTTTCTGTTAATTCTCGAAGGGAATCCGGCATACTAAATGGGCCGGCGGACCGCATGTCGTGATGCGCTTCGCATACGGCATGAGAAAGGCGTGGGCATGGCGGAAACGCTCCTGGAAATCATCGGCTTGTCAGTAGCCTCGAACGGCGTCCGGCTTCTGCACGGTCTCGATTTTCGCCTCGAAGCAGGCGAGATTATGGCCTTGGCGGGGCCGTCCGGCTGCGGCAAAACGACCCTGTTGCGCACCTTGTCGGGCCTAATTGACCCTGCCGAGGGCATGTTCCGATTCAAGGGCGTCTTTCCTGAGGCGATGGGCTGGCCCCGATACCGGCGCACTGCCATCTTGGTGGAACAACGCCCCGTGGTGTTTGATACGACCGTGGCGGAAAATCTGGCCCGCCCGTTTCGCTATCGCACCGCTGCCGCCGCATTCGACCCAGAAAAAGCCAAAACCGTGCTGGAAGCCCTCGGCGTGGGGGCGCACCGTATGGAGCAGGCCGCCCGTTCCCTATCCGTGGGCCAGCAATTGCGGGTGTGCCTCGCGCGCGCGCTGCTTCTCGAACCCGGCCTCTTATTTCTTGACGAGCCCACCAGCGCGTTGGATGAAGCCTCCGCCGAGCGAGTGGCTGATTTTTTACGAATGGAAGCCGCCACGCATGGCTTGGCGGTTCTTGTCGCCACGCATGACCGGGCGCTGGCGGAACGGTGGGGGCCTCGTGTGCTGGACCTTGCGCCGTATGCGGCAGCCCCTGCCGGGAAGGAAGAAGCCCATGGCTGAGCCCGTATCGAGCGGCGTTATACCTCTTGATCTCATGGATATGTCCATTGCCGCGGCGCTGATTCTGATGGCGGGCGGGGTTAGCCTGGGCCTGGGGCTCCGGCTCGAACGCCGCCTGGCCATCGCCGCCGTGCGCACGGTAATCCAGCTCTTCGCCGTCGGTTATGTGCTTCAGTTCGTATTCGCGCTCGATTCGCCGCTGCTGGTGCTGTTGCTCATGGCGTCCATGGTGGTGATCGCCGGACGAGCCGCCGTCGGGCGTTCAATCCGCACTTTTCCTGGCGTGCATTTGATGTCGTTCATCACACTCGTGGCCAGCGGTTTTTTCGTCACTTTTTTAGTGACTGGCGCGATTATCCGCGTCGAGCCTTGGTATCGCCCGCAATACGCCATTCCCCTCCTGGGCATGATTCTGGGCAATGGCCTTACGGGCATCTCGCTTTGCCTCGACCAGATTCTCGAGTCTTTTGCCGAGCGGCGGGCGGAAGTCGAGATGGAACTGGCCCACGGGGCCTCCCGGTGGGAAGCGGCGCGCGGCCCGCTGGCGGATGGCGTCCGGAAAGGCATGGTGCCCATCATCAATTCGATGATGGTTGTCGGCATCGTATCGCTGCCCGGTATGATGACTGGCCAGATTTTAGCCAGCGATGATCCCCTGGTCGCGGTCAAATACCAGATTGTCGTGATGTTCATGATAGCCGCCGCCACCTCGCTGGGCTGCATGCTTATGGCCTTGCTGGTCTTCCATCAATGTTTCAATACAAAGCACCAGCTCAAGAGCGGATTTATTGTAGCAAGGAAAATGCATGATTAATTTCCATCTCCGAATGCCGCTGGTATGTCTGGCGCTGGTGTTTTGCGCCACATCAAATGCCGAAACCGGGCTTTCCGCTCCACAGCGTGACGCACTGCGCGCCATCGCCCGCCGTGCGCCGTTCGACTGGCCGGAAATCACCCCCGCGCAAGCGGATGCCATATACCAGAAAGCAGCGGCGTACCAGGATTTACTCGAGCGGCATCATATGCCGCAAGGCATGGCCGTCGATGTCTGGTGGAATGATTATGAACGCTCGAGTATACGGCGCTTATCGGGCCTCGCCGATAGCGCCCTATGGACGGGCCATTACCTTGCCGCCCTGGCGTGCCAATACCGCGCCACGGGTGAATCCGCTGTTCGCGGACGCATATTCGATGTGCTGGACGCCTTTGATGACTTGTCCCGAGTGAGCGGGCGGGTGGGATACATGCCCCGGTATGCGGGGCTGGCTGATGATCCCGCCTATCATGCGACATATGTGCAATTTTACGGCGCGGACCCCAAACGGCCTGGTTTTGGCCGCCGCGCACACCGGGGCGAAGGCAAATATGCCGATTGGGTCTGGCTGGGCGGCAGTTCGCCCGACACCTATTCCGGTGTCGTTTTTGGTTTGGCTGCCGCATGGGCGTATGTGGACGATGCTGAAGTGCGTGAACGAGTCCGCTTGCTTGCTGAATGCATCGCTGACCGGTTATTGGCCGATGGCTTCCGCATCATGGATGGCAAAGGAAGCGCTTGGCGCTGCGGGCGTACGCTCCGCATGGCCGTGCGCCGCCTATGCCTTTCCGTGAATCCGGTGAAATACGCCTCGTTCGAAGCATCCTACGTGCGGGATTGCCGCTGGCTGCCGAATAGCTGGTTTCTCCTCCATGGCCGGTGGGATTTCCAATACTACGCCAACAACCTATCGTACGCCCGGGTGTTCAGCATGTACGCGCTGGAAGATGCCCCCGAGCGTAAAGCGCTGCTGCGCCGTACATTCGACCGTATGCAGCGCAAGACCGAGCCCCACCTAAATGCCCATTTTGCTGCCCTATACCTAGCCGCTACGGGCTGCACGAACAGCCTGGCGGCGCGTGCATGCGTGCAGGGTTTGCTGCTGGATTATCCCGAACCACCCAAATTTAGGCATTGGGTGGATCACCGGGGCGATCCGGACCATCTGTATTTGCATGGACGCTTCGCACGATTCGCGTTGTTGCCCAGCGAGCGCGTGCCTTCTGATTTTCTCTGGCAGCGCAGCCCATGCATATTGTATGGGAACAGCGATATCCCCTTCGAGTATCCCGGTATCGATGTGTTTCTCCCGTATTGGATGGGGCGCATGGCGGGCGTGATCCCGGCCCCCGAGCGTAATTGAACACGCAACCGTTCCAGCAATGCAGACGGCATATATTAAGACTTGGCGATGCGGAAGCCAATGCTGTTGAACGTGCTCGATGGGCTGGTGATGCCGCGGTGCGCGGAACGGCAACTGCCGTCGTACCAACCGCCGCCCCGTATTACGCGTTGCTCACCGGAATCTGGTCCTGTTGGATTCGTCATCGAGCCGCCACGGTAATACGTCGACGAGTACCAGTCATGACACCATTCCCATACGTTCCCACTCATATCGTAAGCGCCCACCGGGCTGGCGCTGTTCACTGTCGTCACGTTCCCGTTCGGGCTGACGTTCACGCCGTCAAACCAGGCGCGCGGCGAGGTGTAGGGTGTCGTGGTCAGGCCCAACGGATTCGTCCAAGTCGAACCTTTGTAGTTGCAGCAATTTGAGGAGATCAAATCGCTCGTGAAGCCATAAATCCAGTGTTTCTCGCCGTCCCAAGCGGCTGCCCGTTCCCATTCCGCTTCGGTGGGTAATCGATATCCGCCCGATGTGGGCGGCGCTACTATCAACGGCCAGTTTTCAGCCGTCATGTCGTAACAGGGTGTCAAGCCTTGCATCTCGCTGAGCCAGTTACAGAACGCCACCGCACCATACCACGATTCCATGTCCATCGGATGTGTGGACATCAAGTATTTGGTCGTGCCCGGCAAACCCACCCTCTTCCTGGGCGTGAACACGCCTTCTCCCGCATACTGGATATTACAATCCGTTGAATCATTCACGACGATTCGATATCGCGCCGAAGGGCCGCCCGCATAAATGCTGTCCCCAGAATTCAGCCATTCCCCGCCCTCGCTGTCCATCAGGTAGCCCCGCGCGAGCGCCCAGCCCAATACGTCGCAATACTCCTTGCTCGTCACTTCATATCTGCCGATCTGGTATGCGGACAACTCGACCGAATGCACCGGTAATTCATCGCTGTAGCCGTTCGCATCGTCGCCCAGCAAGGTCCGCCCCATCTCGAACGTTCCCGCTGATATCGAGATCGTGTCTGGTACAATAAAGATAGTGTCGCTTATTACCCCCGATTCGCTGCTCGCATTGCGCACCTTGAAGTACACGGTGCGCGTTCCGACGCCGAAAGAAAGTGCGAATGACGGCGCGGTATTGTAAGCGGTCCACGACGCATCGCTGAAGTCGGAAGATTCGCTCGCCATGTACTCGGTTGGGCTGTTCGTCGCCGTGTTGTCGAGCGTCACCCCCAGCGCCATTGTCGTTACCGAGCCGGTGTTGATTGCAAACGATGTGATTTCCGTCAGAAAATCGGATACGAAGTTGGCCGTTACGTTGATATCCGCGTCCACGTCCAAATCCTGCCGCGTCGCCGTCAATATGCCGTCCGACCAGCTTACGAAGTGGTAGTTTGCATCCGCCTCGGCGGTCACTTCCGCGCCGTCGTTCCCCTCCGCCACATATTGCGGCGAATCGCCCCGGATGCTTCCTCCGGCGCTTGCGGTATAGACAAGAGTGTAGAGCTCGAGTCCGTCATCCGCTGTCACGCGAATCCGCGCATTCGGAATTTCCTCGTTGGAGTAATCGCTGGCGATATCCCAAGTAATGGTGTGGCCCGCGCCAGTGGCCACACCGGCAAGGCCGCCCGTAACGCTCGTTACTGGATAAATGAAGCCGTCCGCGCCGCCGTCTTTCGACAGGGCAACGGTGATATCACAAGGAGCATTTGGCGCGTCGAGATCATAGGTGATAACGACTTCCGTACCCCCTTCGCCATTGTCCTGCTGCACGAATTCCACGTTGGAGACCGTCGGCGCTTGGCCCAGCGCCATAGGCGCGGCAAGAACGAGCAGAACCAGCAGGCCCACCCCTTTGCGCCGGCGGAATGCTAGTGCGGCGATGATTGCTAACGCCAGCACAAGGGCGGATGGAAACCAGCGTAAGGGTAGCTCTAGTTCTCCTTCCACAATATCGAGAAGAGTGGTGTTTTCCAGAGAACCGGAGTTGCCCGCCTCGTCAATTCCGCTGATAAGAATACTGGCTGCGCCGGGTGCGTCCTCTTCCTGGACCGTGTACTCATAGGTGAAATTAACAGATTTACCGGTGTTGGCGAGCGTCGCCGCATGGCCGTTCACGGTAACGTTCGGATTACCGTTTAGCGCTTCGGAGGAGGAGAATGAAATGTCGACAACACCGCCGATGGAAGCTTGGGCTGGATTTACCACCAAGTTATCAAAGACCGGAGCCACGCCGATTCCGGAAGTCGAGGCGCTGCTATTGAAGGGATCGATGGGATTGCCCACCGCGTCCTGCACGTCCGCGACAAGGGTGACGGTCTCTCCATGGCGCATTTCGCCTGCGGACCAAGTCAACACATACGGACCGTTGCCGGAGATGCTGTCCGGATTCGGTGAAAGACTGCCTGAGCCGTCACCGAATACCGCGTAATTCCCCGGCGTGGTGATGCTTGGCGTTCCCATCGCCTCACTGAACGTCACGGATAAGCTCCGCTCCGTCACCGCCGAAACGGATTGCAACATCGGCGGCACGGTCTCCAGCGGACTTGTGCCCGAATCACCGCTCCCCGTCACCGCGTACGCGCCGAACGAAACCGCCAATATCAACCATCCAGACGCAAGCAGCCTGTACATGCCCCGTCCTCCTTGCTCCAGTTCAAGAAATCGACAAGCCACCCCATTCGGATAAAATAAGAATACTGCTTAATTCTACTTCTCCTCTGGAAAACTGTCAATGCAGTATTTTCTGTTGGTTTCTTGCCCCTACTACTGGTTCATTTCATTTTCGTGTATGCCAAATCATGCGGGTATATATGTTGAATCATGCCGGTAATGTAAGCGTGTCCCGAAGGGACATCCCAGCACAGCCCAGGGCCGACCGCCGCCCGAAGGGCAAGGGAGCCCCTGGGTACAAATGCTCCCCCGAAATGCCCTGTATGGGCATCCCAAAAGTCATTCTTTTCACGCCATTGCTGCCGCTTTCTTGTTCTCTTCGGCGTATTTCACTGGGATTTTCTTGTTTTGGCTTACTTGCTCCATTTTTGGAAATCCCCTCGTTCAGGAATGAACCGTTGAATTTCATTCAACGCACGGGGCATGCGGTTGATTCCACGTGGCGTATGGCATACGATCCCGCCCGTGCATGGAATGAATTCAATCCCTTCCGGACCAGAAAGGCGGCACTGCGTGGATCGGCTGACTCTATACCGTTGCGCCACAGGACTTGCCACATTTTTGCCAGGATGGCGCATCATCAAGCCCTGGTTTAAACGCAATACCGCAGGAGGGCGCACCTCAGCCCGGCGATGCTATTCCATATGGATGCGCCACCTAACGCTTGCCCATGAACGCGGGCTCCAGGCGATGCCCTCGGTTGTCGCTGAACTCGGGCCGGGCGATTCATTGGGGGCTGGCATCGCGGCGTTGTTTTCCGGCGCGCGCGAATACCATGCCTTTGACGCCGTAGCCTTCAGCGATACGGAACGCAACCTCGCCTATTTCGACGAAATTCATGCCCTTTTCGATGCGCGCGCTCCGATTCCCAACGAATTTCAAGATCCCATTTTGCTGCCCGAGCTGCCTGGGTATGCATTTCCTAGCTCCATCCTCGCGGAGCCGAATTTGGTTGCGGCGCTGGCGCCCGCCCGCCTGCAAGCCATTCGCGCCGCGTTGTCGAATCCGGGCAAGCCTGCGGACGGCATCATGGTGCGCTATTGCGCGCCATGGTATGACACGAAGGATTTCCCAGAAGGCCAAGTGGAATTCTTATTCTCGCATAACGTCATGGAGCATGTGACCGAATTGCCGCATGCATATGAAACCATCCACCGGGCGCTCAAGCCGGGATGCATCGCCTCACACCATATTGACTATAAATGCCATAATCTCGCCAATACCTGGAATGGACACTGGGGATATGGCGACCTGGTGTGGCGCTGCATCTCGGGCAACCGGCCGTATTTGCTGAACCGCCAGCCGCATAGCGTCCATATCCGCCTCATGCGGCAGACGGGATTCACTATCGTGCGGGAGGATTGCGCGCGGGGCGATGCAGGCATCGGGCGGGAAGGTTTAGCGCCGCGATTCCATTTCCTGAGTGACGTGGATCTGCATACGCGCACGGCGATTGTACAAGCCCGGCGTAACGCCAAGTGGTAACGCCGAACAGCCGCCTCCCCAAGGGGGAAGGAATAGCTAAAATGCCGGCATGCCCACCCGCAAGCAAGGAAGCCAGGCTTCCAATCTCCCATCGCGCCTGGCGGCGCTTGGATACAATCGAGCGGCGTATGGCGCTCGGTGCGGCGTGTGGGTTGCTAGTTCTTTTCATCGCCGCATACTGGCTTCATCCGGATCCTCGGGGATATGGCACGCATGAGCAGTTCTTCCTGCCTCCCTGCATGACACAATCGCTGCTGGGGATTCCCTGTCCGTTTTGCGGCATGACTACCGCCTTTGCCTGCATGGCGCACGGACAAGTGCGGGCCGCTTTCATCGCCCAGCCCGCAGGCGCGCTTCTGGCGTTTGGAACCGCTCTTTTCATGGCTGGGCTTTTCGCCTCTTCGCTGGCCGGATGGTGGTGGCGAATATTTGATTCGGCGGCATTTATACGGTGGTTTTGGCGATTGGGCGCGATAGGTATCGCTGCCGCCTGGCTGTACAAAATTTTCGTAACACTTTAGCCCAGTGAAGCAGTATCTGATGGTTTTTTACCTTGTGTATTGCGCCGCAGCGAGACCGATACATTATATTCCATGTATCGACCGACTCAATTCAAGGCCGGAGAAAAGAAATAAACAAAGCAGCCAAATACAAGATGCTACTTCAGTCGGCTAAAGTATTACCGATTTTCATAACGTGGCGCTCGTGATGGGATAAGCCCAGCTCCATCCACGGGATACCATTTGGTAGGAATCGAAAAATAAAATACACACAAATGTTGTTTGTATAAAAGGAAAGTCATGCGCCCGAAAAAGTGCCGTGGCGCATAATATGCTCTAAGACAAGGTGTTACGTCCGATGAGGGTCTTCCGCCGGTGTGGGGGATTTTATTGGCATAGAAAATGCGTCAAGTGCATTGTGCTTGCCAGAGCCACTGGGTGAATCTTGTGTTGCTTCACATTGCTTCGGTATACTTCCGCCGTATGCGCAGCACAGAAACGAGAGGTGAGGGTGTGAAGAAAGTAGAAGCGATTATCAAGCCATTCAAACTTGAAGAAGTGAAAGAAGCGCTGGCAGGCGTGGGCATCCAAGGGCTCACCGTCACGGAAGTGAAGGGCTTTGGAAGGCAAAAGGGCCATAAAGAGCTGTACCGGGGCGCCGAATATGTAGTCGAGTTTTTACCCAAGGTGAAGCTCGAGATCGTCGTAACGGATAACAAGCTGGAACAGGTCATCGAGGCCATTGTCAAAGCCGCGTCTACTGGCCGCATCGGCGACGGAAAGATTTTTGTGCTTCCCGTTGACGAAGCCGTGCGCATTCGCACCGGCGAAACCGGCGACGTGGCTCTGGGGTAAGGCCAAGTTACAGCATGCCGGTGGTTTCGCGGCGCAATGTGATGCGCCACAGCCGGTTGGGAGCATGCGGGCGGCCCGCCAGTGCGGGTTGTTTCCGCGGCACATATACGACACGAAGACTGCGTGAGGCACGGAGGTTGCAATGCACAAGGATTTCACCCCAAAAGACGTCGTTCAATTCGCTAAAGAACATGCGGTTCAGTTCGTGGACTTCCGGTTCATGGACTTCCCCGGCTTGATGCAGCACTTCACGGTGCCCGTATCGGAATTGTCGGAAGACATGTTCGAAGACGGACTGGGCTTTGACGGCTCCAGCATGCGTGGCTGGCAGGCCATCAATGAAAGCGACATGCTAGTCATGCCCGACCCGACAACGGCTACGCTCGATCCGTTCACGGACATCCCCACCATGATTCTGTATTCGAACATTCTCGACCCCATCACCAAGGAGCGTTATTCGCGCTGCCCTCGGAATATCTCGCAAAAAGCGGAAAATTACCTGATCTCGACCGGGATCGCCGACCTGTGTTATTTCGGGCCGGAAGCGGAATTCTTCATCTTTGATGACGTGCGGTATGACCAGACTCCCTATAGCGGCTACTACGAAGTAGACAGCGTGGAAGGCATCTGGAACAGCGGCCGCGACGAAATGCCCAACCTGGGTTACAAGCTTCGCTTCAAGGAAGGCTATTTCCCCGTTCCTCCTGCGGATTCGCAACAGAATCTCCGCAGCAAGATGGTCGCCACCATGCTCGAGTGCGGGCTGGATGTCGAGTGCCACCACCATGAAGTGGCCACGGCAGGCCAGGCGGAGATCGACCTGCGCTTTTCGCCCATGACCAAGATGGCCGACCAGCTCACCCTGTACAAATATATCATCAAAAACACCGCCAAGGCCGCTGGCAAGACCGTCACCTTCATGCCCAAGCCCCTCTTCCAGGATAACGGTTCCGGCATGCATTGCCACCAGAGCTTGTGGAAGAGCGGCAAGCCGCTCTTCGCGGGCGACAAATACGCCGGTCTGAGCCAGGAAGCCATTTGGTACATCGGCGGCTTGCTCAAACACGCCAAGTCCCTCGTGGCCTTCACGAACCCCACGACCAACTCCTACAAGCGCCTCGTGCCGGGTTATGAAGCCCCGGTGAACTTGGCGTATTCCAGCCGCAACCGCAGCGCGTGCTGCCGCATCCCGATGTATTCACCCAGCCCGAAAGCCAAGCGTGTTGAATTCCGCGTGCCGGATCCGAGCTGCAATCCGTATCTCGCCTTCTCGGCCATGTTGATGGCGGGCCTTGATGGCATCCAGAACAAAATTGATCCCGGCGAGCCCATGGACAAGAATCTCTACGATTTGCCCCCCGAGATCAAAGCCACCATCGAACAAACTCCGGGCAGCCTTGCGGAAGCCTTGAAGAATCTGGAAAACGACCACGATTACCTGCTCAAAGGCGATGTGTTCACGAAAGACGTGCTGGACACCTGGATCGAGTACAAGACCAAAGAAGAAGTCGAGCAAGTTGCGATCCGGCCCCATCCGTATGAGTTCATGCTGTATTACGATATCTAAGCAAACTCAAACACCGATATGCCAGAAAAGAACCCGCCCAATGCGCTTGGGCGGGTTCTTCATTTAAAGCCGTTCAGGTTAAGATGGATCGAGACGAACAGTAGGGTGGGGCTTGCCCCACCGATCAGGGCGGTTCGCCCCTACAACGGCACACGAAAGGGCGAATACCGTAACTATTTGATATGATATGAGTTCTATGCAAAAGCTTCGCCAGAAAAACGGCATTTGACGGATAATTGCATGGATGCGCCTTACACCGGCATCTCCGATTCTTTCGTGTTGGCGGGTTTGAACACGCTCAGTTGCCGGGCGAACACGAGTGCGGCGAGCAGGCAGCCCATGCCGCCCAACACGACCGCCCAGGGTGCGCCTAACCGCGACGAGAACACCCCCGCGAGCAGGCTTCCGAAGGGGGCCATGCCCATGAAGGCCACGGTGTAAAATCCCATGATGCGGCCCCGTTTATCGTCATCCGATAAGGTTTGGAGCAGGGTGTTGCAGGAGGCCATTACGGACATGGTGGCGAATCCGATGAGCATCTGCATGGCCAGCGACAGCATCAGGCTCGTTGACCATGCGAATACGACCATGGACAGCCCCAGCAGGATGGTGGCCAGCACCAGCATGCGTTCAAGGCCGAGCACGGACTTCCGCAACGCCAAAAATAGCGCCCCCAATACGGCCCCCGCACCTGCGGCGGCCATCAGAAATCCCATTGTATCCGCGTGGCCGCCGAGAATGTCCCGTGCGAAGATGGGGAGGAGGACTATCACATTGGGCGTGCCAATGAGGTTAATCATGACCAGCAGAATGAGCAGGGCGCGGATGGGTTTATGGTGGAATGCGTAGGCGACGCCTTCTTTTAGGTTTTCCAACACCCGTTCTTGGGAAGTCTGGCGGGGGATAGCAGGTATTTTCATGTAGAGCAGGGCGGCAATCACCGTGATGAAGCTGAGGCCGTTGAGTAAAAAGCAGACGCCTTCACCCACTATTCCCACGATGACACCCGCCATGGCTGGGCCCACGAGCTTGGCCCCATTCACCAAAAAAGAATTGAGGGCGATGGCGCTGGGCAGCTCGGCGCGGCTTTCCACCATCTCCATCATGAACGACTGCCGGACGGGGACATCCACGGCGCTGACGATGCCCAGCATGATGCTAAGCAGAATAATCTGCCAGACGGTGATCACGCCGCCCAGCACCAGGGCGGCCATCATGAAGGCTTGCAGCATGGCCAGCGATTGAATGGCAATGAGCAGGCGGCGGCGTTCGACCCGGTCGGCGATAGTTCCGGCGAAGGGGGCGATGATAAAGGTGAACACCCGGCCCGTGAAATTCACGACGCCCAGCATGAATCCCGAACCGGTGAGCCGGTAGACTAGCCAGCTCAAGGCGATCAGTTGCATCCAGGTGCCGATGAGAGATACGCCTTGGCCGAAGAAAAAGAGCTGGTAGTTCCGGTGGCGCAGGGCAGGAAACATCGCCGCCGCCCGGCGGCGAAATGGGGAACGCAGCTCCGCCTCGATTGGTTCTTCTTGCATCCGCGGCGCAGCTCCTAGCTCAATATTGAATTGCCATCAAACGCAAAAATATGCACATCTTGCCGCCAGTGTACGGCCTCCTATTCAGGCATGCAAGCATTCGAAAACCAGTTCAACGCAGAAGCGCTAAGAACGCAGAATTTCGCAGAGAGGCTATCCTTCATTTCTATTTGACATTCATAACTATTCTTTAACATTGTAGCAAAGTAAAGCAGTATCTGTTGGTTTTTAGCCTTGTGTATTGCGCCGCAGCGAGGTCGATACATTATATTCCATATATCGATCGATGTGGGCGTCGGTCCCACATTTTTTCTACTATGCCATGTGTGGGACCGGCGCCCTCGCCGGTCATTCTTCGCTACTGGGCTAAAGTGTTACAAATGTCGCCCAAAAACATAGATGCCCGTGGAAGACATCCATCTTCCACGGGCATTATATTTACTGCCGTTTGGCGCAAAAACTGGGTTCTACTTACTTCGCAGCAGGAGCAGCCGCAGGAGTTTCAACCGGCTTTTCAATGCAACTAACCGCTTGCAGTTCCGTCGAGCCTTCCTTCATCTTGCCAACGATAGAAGCGTCTTTGCCGGCAACTTTCTCGACATCCGCGCACTTCGCGCCGACTACGGTCAAGGTCTTGCCTTTAAGCGAAGCCACTTCTTTGCCGTCCGCGCCTTTTGCATCCGCTACGACGACCGAAACCGTCTTCACTTCTTTGCCGTCCTTGGTTTCCGTCTTGACTTCGATTTTGCCCGTGATCGTTACATTGATCTCTTTTGCAGCCGCTGCGGCAGGAGCTTTCGCTTCCGGAGCCGGTGCTGCGGCTTGGGCATACGCGCCAGCCATAGTAACCATGCACAATGCGATTGCCAGACCTAGCGCCAATACAGTCTTCTTCATCTTACTACCCTTTCGATTTGCTGTTGGACAGGACCAAAGCGCTTCACGCCCCCGTAGCACACACACTACGCAAGCGGCGCCTTCTCGCTCCCGCGGCGGTAGGCATCTACATTCCTAACGCCGCATGCCATGAATAAGAGCATGGTCCGTGCCAATTCTCTCTGGCTGCTGCAATCAACTCCTATGTTGCCTATTTACATATATTTACACAAAATGATAGCGTATATGCGGCCCCTGTGCCGCCTGAAGTTTCTCCTCATTTGAGGCAAGCCGCCTGTATTGAGTCATTTTCTCACCTCTGTAACAATTTAACCGTCCAAAGAGAAACCTTCTGCAGGTAGGACGCGATTGATATAGCAGTTACTTCGGCGAGGCTACATATCCGTTTTTTATGCTTGTAAATAATACAATTTGGTAGCAGGCATTGCCCGAGATGCATGGGCGCGCAGGCGATATATGCTTGTAAGTTATTTAACTATAAGTATTTACGCAATAAAACCGCTTGAGGCCAATGCTGGCATAAGATCTGCTTAATGATATGCCGTTAGGCTGAATGAGTAATCCGGCTACATGAGAACCGCGGCAAGCGAGCACACATAGGAGCAGAAGAATAGAGCGCCCATGAATGGGTTTTGACGCCCAAGGCCAGGGAAGAGTCATTTTTCCGCCTTGGAGTGGCATGGCTGGTTTTTGTGGGTATTCCTGCGAAAAGAGTCGTGGCCGGAAGACGCCGCCAGCGCCGGTATACTGGGCTGGCCAGCCTGTTTGCAATGCCACCACCAGAGGGTAGGGGCCGGACCGCGCACCTAAGGCTCCCATAATCGGATGCTATGCCCGGAGTGTTCGGTTATTCGCGCCGTTTGGCCCCTCCCTCTCCTCCCCTATACCGGGGCGCGCCGTAAAAAGCGTATGCATATCATATAAACGGCCTGTTCCAGCGAATCAAGCGCAGCGAATCGAGGCTGTGCATTTCCACTTCCACCAAACCGGCATTATCCACATGCAAGAAAGGCAAAATGGCATGGCTGCATTGGGTGCATAGATGGAATAAGGCCCACAACACCATCAGGTGCGTGACGATAAGGCAAGGGCCTTCTGGCGGAGATACTGCGATTTTGGATAGGAAGCGCTTGATTCGCTCTTCCACATCCGCCAAGGACTCGCCGCCTGCTGGTCGCCAATGCAATTGATCCGCATGGATTTCCGCCACTAGCTCGGGCGTATATGCTTCCGTTTTTTTGCGGCCATCGAGTTCGCCGTGCGAGCGTTCGATGAGCAATTCATCTACGATGACAGGCATCTGGAAGGCGCGGCCCATGAAGCTTGCCGTTTGCAGCGCCCGGACGCACGTGGAGGCATATACGCGCGTGGCTCCCAATAGGTGCGCGGATTTCGCGGCGGATTCGGCCTGCCTGCGGCCCTCGGCGCTCAAGGGGCGCGATGCAGCCCGGCCGATGACGATGCTTCGATCTTCTTGTGAAACGGAATGGGCATGCCGCATGAAGTACAGCGTAAGCGGATATACGGGGCGCTCCGGCATGTCCATGCTTCTCCTCACTGTTTACATATTACAGCGAATTTTATACCTCGATCGGATCTACATTATTTGCAACGATGCGGCACCCATCGCACTATCAAATCCAAGCCGGTTTTAAATGTCGTGGCATGGCGTCCCCGCTCATGCGCATGGCCGGGACGTCCATGCCACGGGAGAGGTGAATTCATTCGCTTTGCTATACTCAATCTTGAATCGTTCTAGAGCATCGGCTCGTGCTTGCCAAACCGGTTCTTGTATTTGAACACCTTGACGCCGCCGCCGCCGGCCCGGGCATACCAGGGAAAAACCATCAATTCTCCAGGGAGGAGCCGCCGCACATAATGCTCCAAGCCATGGTAATCTTCTGAACAATACAGGCAGGCCGCCGCGATCTCGCTTGCGCCGCGACGTTGAATTTCCGCACGGATTTCCATCAGGCTGTCGCCCGAGATCGCCAGGTCGTCCGCAAGCAATACTTTTTTGCCTTCGATGCCCTCGAGGGGCTCAATCACGCCATGCTGGCTTGCCGTGGGATAGGCAATGCGGAACCGCACTTCGGGCAGGGCGAAATAGAGCAGCGTCGCGGGAATAATGCCGCCATACCCGATGCCCACAATCACATCGGGCGTATAACCGGAACTGGTGATGCGCTCCGCCAGCGTATACACGTCCGCATGCACCTGCTCCCATGAAATGACATTCAAATATTCCCGATTGATCATGCATGCCTCCAAAAACGGCTTACTATTCTATCTATTTATAATGAACGCCCCGTGAGCAGGCCCCCGAGGAACCATAATCCTCCGTACAGGAGGGCCGCAAGCACCCAAAACAGTTTTGCTCCCGGCCCGCGAAGAAACGCTTTGAAGCGGCGCATGAACACCGTCAGCGGGCTCGGTTCGATATCCGCCACCACCACCGTGATATTGTCCTTGCCGCCATTCTCATTCGCCAGCGCCACCAGGCGGTGTGCGATTTCGGCGGGGCTGCCGCCTTTGCGGAACTCGGCGGAAATCTCGGTGTCGCGCACCATGTTCACCAGCCCGTCGGTGCAGAGCAGCAGCATGTCGCCTGGCACGATATGCCAGGTGTAGGTATCGATCTCGACCTGGGGATGGGTGCCAATGCAGCGGGTCACGACATTTTTTCGTGCGTCTTTTTCCGCCTCATCTTTCGACATCAGGCCTTGTTTCACTTGTTCATCGACCCACGAGTGATCTTCCGTGCGGGCGATGATGCCGCTTTCGCGGATATGGTACGCCCGGGAATCGCCCGCATTGGCGAGATAGGCTTTCTTCGGCATCACGACTGCGGCGAGCAGCGTGGTGCCCATGGGCCGCCCTTTGGTGATCAGATCTTGATTGGTCCGGTAGATATTCTCATTGGCCCGCCCGCACGCATCCCGGAGCACGGGAATCGGGCCTTGCTCATCGAGTTCTTCCGCATCCGGCGGAGGCGGCGGGCAAGGCTCTTTCAAGGCTTCACGCACGAGCGTCACCGCGAGCTTGCTCGCGATCTCCCCGCCAATATGCCCGCCAAGGCCGTCGGCGACGCATAAAAATGCGCCTTCTTGAAACAATTGAACGCCTGGCGCGCCTTCGCGGACCACGCCATAGCTATCCTCGTTGTTTTTTTTACGCCGTCCTACATCGCTCTGCGCCGCTATGTCGATTCGCATCGGGATACTCCTCCAGCGTTGCCGCACGGCACGATAACAAACCGCGCCAGATAAGGGCAACCTATATGCTGTTTTTCTGAAGCATACGCTTGTTTTTATCGCAACGGCTCACGGAGTGCAATAATCGATATTCCATATGTCTGCGCCCTCGCCAGTCATTAATCACACTTATTTATAGAATCCAGGCTGTAATTCTCCACCTGCGTGCAGCTACTATGATTACAGGCACAAGAGGATGCGCGTTCGCCAATGCGGAACATCATGCAAACCTTTCATCTTCCCCGCTTGAGCTTCAAGCTCCGGATTGCGCTGTTGTCCATGGCGCTTTCGGGAGTCGTGCTGGCGGCGTTTGGCGGGTGGGCGCTGGCGATTATCCTACGCATGGAGCTTACCCGCGTCGATGGAGATATCCAACACATAGCAGGACGCCATATTGAAATACGGCGCTCGACGGAATATTGGTCACGCATGGGGCAATCCCTTCAATTCCTTTATGGAGAAGGCGAGAATGACGCGTTCATCCTTTATGTGCGAGATCGAGATGGCAAAACGTTATATCAATCTCCCAATTGGCCTGAAAGCCTCACTCCGGAAGCATTAGTCCCATCGAAGTTCGAAATGCCAGAACCGCCGGATGCGCCGATGTTTGCTGGGCCGCCTGAAGGCCCTCGAGACCAGGGGCCATTTGGGGGTGACGAGGGCGGTGTCCGCATGCGCCAGGGGCCTGGCGGCCCGCCAGGCGAACGCATGGGCCCGCCGGTAATGCTTCCACCCTCGCCGCCGGGATTCCTGACCCGCGAAGCCAATGGCCAGTCTTGGCGCATAGCCGTTCTGGGCAATTCAGACATCACGCTTGTGCTCGGCCTCAATCTGAAAGAGTACATGGCCCGAGCACGCTACTTGCGCTTGTCTTTCGGCATTGCATTCGGCGCGGCGCTGTTTCTAATCGCGGGCGGCGGATGGCTGCTATCGCAGCGCGCACTGCGCCCCGTGCAAACGCTCAGCATGACCGTGGAAGGCATCACCGCCAAAGGCCTTAGCCAGCGCATCCCCCTCGAGCACGCGGACCCCGAATTCATGCGGCTGATTACCGTGTTCAATGAAATGATGGACCGGCTTGAAAAAAGCTTCCATCAAGCCACGCGGTTCAGCGCGGACGCAGCGCACGAACTCAAGACGCCCCTTACCATCTTGCAAGGCGAACTCGAACAGGCGCTGCAAGCGGCGAAGGCCGGCTCGCCGCATCAACAGCGCTATTCGCAGCTTCTGGGAGAAGTCCAGCGGCTCAAGTCCATTAGCCGCAAACTCCTCTTGCTGTCGCTGGCCGACACCGGGCAATTGCGGCTGCACCTCGAACCGGTCAATATAAGCGAAGCGATCGAGTCCATGGTTGATGATATCCAGATTCTTGCACCGGGCTTGACCCTAAAGGCGAGTCTTGAGCCGGATGTCTTCGTCATGGCGGACCCGGATCTGCTCAACCAAGTGCTTCAGAATCTCGCCAGTAACGCCATCAAATATAACCATCCTGATGGCAAGGTGGCCCTTGAACTGCGCAAGGCGAACCAGCATGCCTTTTTCCGGATTGGCAATACCGGCCCGGGTATTCCGACAGAGGACCGCGAGCGGGTATTCGAACGATTCTATCGCGGCGATAAGGCCCATAATCGCGCCGTGGACGGCATGGGCCTCGGCCTCAGCCTTGCCCGCGAGATCATCCGCGCCCATAACGGCAAGCTCGAACTCGAACCGGATGGAGGGGGGATGACGATTTTCGCGATGGCGCTTCAATTGGCTCCTCCGCCGGGGGACGCGCAAGGACTTTGAGCGTTTTTATTCTATTCTACCTATGCTACGGCTGCGCAAAACTGAATATTCCACATGATGGACTCTTTCGTGAGCCGTTTCAGAAGACTGGCCCTTCCACTAGCGTTCTTTTTTCTCTTGTGACTCAGAACCACCGCGATTTTTTGACATCTCAAATGTGCTGATCTATTCTCTTTTGGTTAAAAAAAGCACCTGACTTCCGGGTATTTATCGGCGTTTTCTAGGAGTATATTTGAGAGGATTACCTGATTTGAACAAAAGGGGATGGAAATAACCATGCGCCAAGCTCAAAAAAAACCTTGTCTTGCCACTGCGTTTTTTCTGTGTACGCTCTTGATTTACTGCGGTGCAGGCACTTCATGGGGAGGCGAAACGACGGAAATGGTGCGTTTCACCGATACGGTTCCCGCGTTAGGAGGCAAAAACCTAGTGCCCAACGGTTCCTTTGAATTGGGCCAAGCGGATTGGTCATCTCTGGGGCATGGTGTCGGCTATCAAAATCTTTGGGCGTGCCTCGTTCACAACTGGGGTAATTTTGCATCCCTGCATGGCGCAGTCGAGAAATTCGGTGGTTCTCATGGCGGGGCCTTTTTGCGCATACCCTTGGGAGGTGAGAATACCCCTGTTTTCAATTACGATTATTTCCAGCCGGTTGTTCACCGGGAGCTTCGGCCACTGGCCGCGAATCTCGGATGGATCGAGGTGGCGCCAGGCCAGCCCTACGTGATCTCCGTCGATATGCGTGCGTCGCGTGATGGAGTACCTGCATCTTTTGGCGTGCAGAGTGAAGACGCGGGCCAAGGCTGGAATGGCGCGCAAGAGGAGATTCTCACGAAGGTGCTCCTTACCACGGAGTGGAAACGGTACACGCACTCCTTCGTGCCCAAGTATCCCTTTCTTTTTGTATTGGCTGGGCCAGACCTGACGTTTGAGGAAGATGTCTTGGTGGATGTGGACGCCATCCAGCTCGAAAAAGGCGCCACAGCCACCAGCTTTGCACCTCGCAGTGAGTTGGAAATAGGCGTTGTTCCATCTGCTCCCGCCGGGGTATTCACCACAGGTGAAGCGGGCCTCACGATTACGGCCTATAACAACAGTGCTGCGCCAGCGCGGGCGGACATTCGTTTTCAAGTGGCCGATTTCTTTGATGAGCCTGTCGAGCTACCCGCCGTTTCTTTGGAGGTTCCGGCAGGGTCCGTAAGCGAGAAACAGATGCCCTTGCCTGCGGAATGGCAAGGTTTTTACCGGGTCGTGGCATTGTGTAAAAGTGGCGAAGCGGAGGAGAAGCACCTGTTGCGTGTGGCGATTGTGCCTCCTCGCACCACCCGTGATACGGTCATCGGAGTGAACCACGCGTATCCCACGGCATTCTTGATCTCGATAGCGAAAAAAGCCGGTGTGAGCTGGTACCGCGACTGGTCGCTCAAATGGCAGCACATCGAGCCGGAGCCGGGAAACTATCAATGGCAAATCAGCGACCCGCAGATGAATCGCATTGCCGACCAGGATGTGAACCTGATGGCCATGATTCCTTTTCCCTCGGCGGAATGGAACTCGACCGCTCCGGCTCTCGATACCCTCATGGCCCAATCGCCGCGCTATAAAAGCGGGGGCAAAGGCGATGAGCGCGAACTGCTCCTTCGGGCGCGCTGGGCATGGATGCCCCGGGATGTGAAGGAATTGTCGGGTTTTGTCTCCACCGTCGTCAGCCGATATCAGAAGCAGATTCAAGTGTGGGAGTTCTTGAACGAACCTCTCTACACTTCCTACTCGCTACCGGATGCAAATACCTTGAGTAGCGAGACGATCAAAGGCCACACGGTGGATGATTACCTGACACTGCTCAAGGAGGCCGCACCCGCTATTCGCTCCGCCAATCCCAAAGCCCGCATCATGGGCGGCCCTGGAATGGCTTCCACGGGTGAATACACTACCTTGATGTTAAAAGCCGGAGTGTTGGATTTGGTCGATATCTACGGCGTTCATGACTATCCCGTCAAGGCCAAGCCCGAAGAGCGGATCGCCCCATACGACGAACTGCTGGCGGTCATGAAGGAGTACGGCGGCCCCAAGCCCATGTGGATGACGGAGTTCTCCTATTTCGGCTCCGACGACCTGCCTCGCGATCCATTCATACCCATTCCCGGCTTATGGTCTGAAGACAAGTTCCTCAGTGAAAAAGATGTCGCGGGTTATACCGTCCGCTATTGCACGATCTTCCTTGGCCGTGGTGGAGAACGCATCTTCCTGCATTCGGGAAGCACCGGATCGGTCAATAAACCGGGCACGGAAAGCTGCATGTTTGCCGATGGCGCCGTGCGCAAGGTATTCCCTGCCGTGGCCGTGTTCACGGAACTCATGGGGACCAGTCCGAAGCATGTGGCGGATAAGACTGAAGGGGGCCTTGTTTTCGCTTTTGAGACCGGAAGCCAGTCCGTCCTCGTGCTGTGGGATCCGGATGAAACAGCAACCGTAAATGTGCCGGAAGGAGCGGCTTGCCTCGACATTATGGGCCGTACCGTGAAGGGACCCAGTGTTCGCCTCACCAGTTCACCGGTATATTTTGTCGGCAAGGCAGGGGCCGCGAAAGCGCTTTTTGAGGAATGCGCAAAGACCGTTCAATAAAGGAGGACGAGAATCCGAAAAGACAAATCCCGTCTCGTCCATAGGATTCGTATCTGCTCTGTGAGCCTTATCTTCCGCCGATATTTGTTTCGGCGGAAGATAAGGCAATGCAGGTTATATGTATTTTGAGTAATACATATGAGAGAGCATAGATATCTTAACGCGGTATGGCCGCAAATGAACGCCAATAAATCATCACTTGATGCTTTGGCTTCCGTAGCATGGGCGTCTCGCCCATGTGATGAGTAAGGCTCAAGCAAAACGCCCTGTAAAGAGCCGAGATATGCAACTACGTGATGTGGCTGGATTTGCATCGAGAATCTTCGCAAGAAAACAACATTATGCCAGATAGTAATACGAAGACCCTTTAATGTGAGCGCTCCGCAGTCCGGTGGGGCAAGCCCCACCCTACAGTATTTAATCATATAGAGGACAAACATAACAATGCCTTAGCGCACAGCGGTGAAGAATAGCGGCGCCCCAGGGTCAGGCGTTGAGGTGATGCGGGTTAGACGGGGGGTGGCGAGGCCGACGGGCAATAGGAGTAGCGTGGGCTATGCGTAGAAGCCGGTGAACGGGGGGCGTGACGTGCAGGGTGGGCGGCGCAACCGGGAACTCGCGGGCTCTCTACGCGGAACTGAAGCGGATCTGGATGGCCTCGGTGCAGAGGGCGTCATATTGTTCGCGGGACAGGGTGGCGTTGCGCAGGGCTTCGAGGAGGCGATGGGCAAGGTTTCTGGCGGAGCCGAATCCTTTTGGAAAGTGGGCGGCCAGAAGGCTGCCATCCTCCAGGAGTTGCATGAGCAGATGGGCTATCTGCATCAAGAGGTAGTAGATCTTACTGGCCTGTTCGTTTTGGGTATAGGCGTGTTCGAGGTTGTAGCCGCCGTTTTTCTGCACGTTGAATGCTTCATTTTCAATCTTCCAGCGTAAGCGTCCTCCTTCATTGGCCAAGGCGGCCGCATTGTGCGCGGATACGGATACGTTGGTCACCCATTTGAACTTGGTTTTCTTTATCATGCCTTCCGCGTCCGGGCGGGTGTCCACGCATTCGAGCACGGACAGGATGTGTTCACGCCGCTCGGAATCGCGGTAGGGGATGTCGTTGACCCAGCGAAACTGCTGGTGGATTTCCTTCTTGTTGCCGCAACGCCACGTAAGCTGGTTTTCGGGCGTCGCGGCCGCGAGGCTCTCGAATTCTTCGTTCACGGTGGCCAATTGGCCGTCCGTGAGCGTAATCATGAACTTCCAGCCATATTGCTGGCACAGCCGAAACACCGGTCCCGTGGCGTACAGGCCGTCCATCGCCAACAGCAGCGGCAAGCGGGGGAATCGGGCATGCAGGCGTGGGGCCAGCCGGTAGAAGGCTTTGGTCTCGCAATCCTGCTTGCGTTGTTGCTCGCTTTTCGCCAGGTCTTCCTCTAGATTCTCAATGAACTCCGTCATGAGCGAAAAGACCCACCCGTTTGGCGTGACGATCTTGGACTCCAGCACGGGATGGTAGTAGGTGATCTTGCCGCTCTTGTGCTTGCGCGTGAGGCAATGGGCGCAGTGGCGATGATCATAACTGCGTGTCCCCGTGGCGTCGATGGCCGCCACGTAGTAGCGCCCGAACAGGCGGTGGGGGTACAACACCTTCTTGTCGATGAGCGTCTGCGTCATGCCGGAAACGAGTTCCTGGACCGCCTCGAACGGCAAACCGCGAAATACCCCGTTCATCGTATCGCCATGCGGCACGCTGTCCACGTCAAACAAGACCTTGTACAGATGGACCATGAACGTCGTGTACAACTGCAGGCGGACTTGCCGGCGCGCCCCGAGCCGGCATGCGAACATCAGCACTCCCAAGAACACCAGCGACGCGACACTGTAGTCCACGTCGCCGGCTTGCTCGGGTTTGCGGGGATCGGGCAAGCCCGCAAAGCGCTTGCGCACCGGGCCAAAGAAGTGGGTGAACGTCCTCAAGAAGGCCCGGATGATTTCCGGATGCTCTTCTTGCGGGTTTGCAGGAACTGCCGTTGGGCCGCGCCCATGGCCTCGACGAGCTTCTTGAGCTTTTTCCATTCCTCAATCCATTGCGCCACTTCGCGGCGCAATTCACGGGGCACGTGGAGGGTGCGGGTCTTCCCGCCCTCCTTCCACGTCAGCAGGGCCGTTTCATGGATCGGCCCTTCCTGGACGCACCGGCAGCGCGGGTTCCCGCAGCGGCTGCGGGTGATGGTGAGCGTGGCGGGAAGAAAGGGCCCCAGACGCGCCAGGCGCGCCTGGACCTTGCGTCCCGCCGAGTTCGTGACAGGTTTCCCTTCCATGTACGGAAGTATATATACTTCCGTACCAGAAGTCAACAAAAAAAAGCGCCGATGCGAAGAAAAAACTCCCCGCACCGGCGCATCCTCAACTCATTCAACTGCTTCTACGCGAAAAAAAGCGGTTCTTCACCGCTGAAATACCCAATATCCCGGTACCCAACATCCTGGCAACGCCTTCTATAACAGGATATGTGCCGGAACACGGCCCTATGATTCCAGGTCATAGGAAAAGCACACGTAGATTTACTGATAGAAGCGACCGCATATCTTCATGTTGAATTTCGCCGAGACAGGCGGATGTCCGTCTGCAATTATGAGTAGATAGCTCTAAACCTCTCTAGCAAACCTACATTGAAGATGTTCCAAATACAATATGGCACGAGCAAGATTGCTGCATGAAAAACACAAACTAATAATGCCAATTGTAACCCTACGACACACGCATAAAATATACCATCTGCAAAAACCGAACACAAAACCCCCGAACAAACCAGCAAAACCAACTGCCCTATTGGTATTGACAGAAGTATAGCAAGAGGCTTAGCTCTTTTCAGAATCGTAGTATTGGAAGGTATCGTTCTTTTCGCGTATAAGTAGAAAGAAACCAATACAAGAGCAGGTATGCAGTAGAACCTAAAATCTACTAATAACCTAAAAACACTGGAAAGTGGAATAGATTTTGGCACCAACAAAGCTGTATAAGAAAAGTCAATAGATAGTAAAAAGAAATATTGTAGCGCTGGTACAATAAAACGATTGCCAAAAAATTGTCTTACCAGAAAAATATATGGCGAAACAAGTATTACTAATGCTATTGCCAATGGAAAAGCATACAACACTGTAGATCCTACATTAGGCGTTTGTCGTTCACCATCAATATAGAATAATATGTCATTTATGATCTCGTCAAAAAACCACGTAGAAATGAGGCATATGGAAACTCCGACAATCCAACAAATTCCATTCCTCTTACCAAACCCCAACAACAAAATTATGATCCATACCGCAGCCCACCTCAAGACACTAGTTCCGTTAGCCAAATCAGTTCCACAAGGAAACATACACTGCACTCCGCTTTTCTCGCTTTATTTCTCCGAGCATTCGCCCGATGACACTGCTATCCAAATTAGCGCCGCCATCGGACCTGTATAGTTGAATTCGTTAGTCTTTTGGACAGGTTTTCGGTCCGTTTTCCTGATTTTCAGGATGAGGTCTACCGAGCGGCGCGTTAGCCTGTCCAAATTACGGAACCCCTCGTGGAACGTCTACAGAGCCCCCAACGGCCTAAAAAGGGGCATTTCAGGGCAATTGCCTTGCGATAAAGCCCTGTAAAATCGCGTCTATTCAAAGATGCTCCTTTCACATACGCATATACATTTGGCCCATCGACCATACCGAGCGGATCACGAGAGAACCATCGGCCCCAGTGAGCTTTGTAAGTCCTGTAAGGCGCAAATTCTGTAAGGCGCAAAATGGAACGCGGCCACGGAGTCATAGTCAAGGCCGGCATAGAGGTGGGTGGTGGCGTTGATCGTTTCCGACTGTGCATAAAAAAGACCGTATGGATCGAACTCAAACTGGGCCATGGAATTCTTCGCGCTATCTCTAAGCCGCCGCGTGGAACCAAGCTGGTCGCCGTAGTAATATATCCACGTGGTGGTTTGCGCTCCCGCATCAAAATCCCGATACGCCAGCGTCCTGCCTACATGCATAAACCCACGTACGCCTATCTCCTCATTCACGACTGTATAGTTCTCATCCCAATAATACACATTCGTCACCGTTCCATCCACAGAGCGCTTCCATCGCGTCCCGTCTCCGCAATAATCATACACCGTGTCGCTTCCTGTGCTTGATGTAAACCCATAGAATTTACCGCCATACCGGTAGCTGTAGTCCCATGTGTTGGTTAGTCGCGGCGATAGCGCTCCGCCAGTTTTGCGGCTGCGGCTGCTTTCAGGGCGTCACCGGGCAAGAAAGGTAATACGCCCGCAACGATAGCTGTTTGAAGCGAATGGGTGTAGAGGGCCATCCAGGCTGCACCGAGGACATAAATCAGGAGCGTCCCGGCCGCCACGCCTACGACGGTGTTGCGGAACCGGGTGGCCACCCATGGCACGGCTAAAAACGCCGCCAGATAACCCAGCGTCACGCCGAGCGGCGCGGCAAGGATGGGCGCGCCAAACGCGCCAAGGACCGCGAACGCCATCAGGCCCGCCGATGCGCGCCGAGGGCCTACCATATATCCCGCCAACAACACCACAAACGTCTGCAACGTGAGTGGCGCTGGGGAAAATGGCATCAGCGAAAACTGAACCCGTGCGGCCAGCGCCATTGCGCCCGCCACCGCAATCGATTCCATTACAGCGGACACAACGCTCCGCTCATGCGCATCCGCCCATACCGGTATCGATAATGTCATTTCATCTCGCATAATGCGAGGGAGTATAACTAAAACCTTTTTTTGTATCAAGCCTGTAACCGAAAGCCACTCGAATTGTATTCTAGTTTGTATTGATTTATGGCCGGGTCGGATCAAGTTGTCCAATATGGCAGCTTGCGCGTTTTTAGTGAATTCCATGCCTGAAAATGGTAAAATGCCCGTCTGCATGCCAGCGGGTGAACACATCCAAACAGGAGAATAGCGCCGATGATGGATTCTCGGCGGCAGGTCGGATACCGTACGCTTGTCGAATTATTGCGCGAGCGGGTGCTCCATCAGCCGGATCAAATAGCGTATATATTTTTGAATGATGGCGAACAAGATGAAAGCCGGTTAACCTATGCCGAACTGGACCGGCGCGCCCGGGCGCTCGGAGCGGAATTGGCCCGCCGGGGCGGCCATGGTGAACGGGCCGTGCTCCTGTTCACACCGGGACTGAACTTCATCCTCGCATTCTTCGGATGTTTATATGGCGGCGTGGTGGCGGTGCCCGTGTGCCCGCCCCATAACAACCGCACCATGCCTCGATTGCAAAATATCCTGAACAATTCCCGGGCGCGCTTCGCCCTTACGGAACACGGCATTTTTGAGCGGCTCATTCCCTTGCGTGAAGAGACTGGTATGGCCGCCGGCCTCGAATGGTTGTTCATGGAAGATGTGGACAGCCTGCCGGACGAGCCATGGGAAGACCCCTGCTCGGAACCAGATACGCTGGCGTTTCTACAATATACTTCCGGCTCGACCGCCTTCCCGAAGGGCGTGCAAGTCACCCATGGCAACATTCTGCATAACCAGGTGATGATCCAACAGGCCTTCCAGCACACCGAAGAATCCTCGGTCATCAGTTGGACGCCTTATTACCACGATATGGGCCTTATCGGGAATATTTTGCAGCCCATGTATCTCGGTTCTTTTGGCGTGGTCATGTCGCCTTTGGCGTTTTTGCAGCGCCCGATACGCTGGCTGCGGGCCATTACTCGCTATCAAGGGCGCACCGGCGGCGGGCCGAATTTCTCGTATGACCTCTGCGTGCGCAAAGTCAAGCCCGAGCAACTCAAGGAGCTCGACCTCAGCTCGTGGAAAGTGGCGTTCAATGGCGCGGAGCCGGTGCAATACAGCACCATCGAGCGATTCTCCGAGAAATTCGCTCCATGCGGATTCCGCAAGGAGGCGTTTTTGCCCTGCTACGGGCTGGCCGAAGCTACGCTGTTTGTCGCGGGTGGCGGGCCGAAACGCCCCGTGGGGCTCGAAGTCGATCCCGAAGCCCTCACGCGCCGGGAAGTCGTCCTTGCCGCGCCAGGAACGGGGCGCATCCATGCCGGTTCCGGGCAGCCATCGCCCGAAACGAAACTGGCCATCGTGGACCCGGAAACCTTGGCGCGCTGCCCCGAGGGGCGCGTAGGCGAGATTTGGGTGGCCGGGCCGTGTGTGATGTCCAGTTATTGGGAAGCGCCGGAAGAATCGGCCCGCGTCGTCAACACCTATATCTCCGATACGGGCGAAGGCCCCTATCTTCGCTCCGGCGATCTGGGCTTTATGCACGACGGCGAGCTCTTTGTAGCGGGGCGCATCAAGGATCTCATCATTATTGATGGCGTGAACCATTATCCGCAAGACATCGAATTAACCTCCTCCCAAAGCCACCCCGCCCTCGAGGGCGCGATAGGAACCGCCTTCTCCATCGAAGAAGACGGCCAGGAACTGCTCGTCATCATACAGGAAGTCGCCTTGCCTTATTTGCGCAACCTGAACGCGGAGGAAGTCGAACGCGCGGTCCGCACGGCAGTAAATCAAGTTCATGAACTGCATGTTCATGACATCGTGCTCGTGAAAACGGGCAGCGTCCCCATGACCACCAGTGGCAAACTCCAGCGGCGCGCCTGCAAGGCGCTATATCTATCGGGAGCATTGGAAGGAGTCCGGGCGGCGACGTGAAGAGCAAAGCAGACATCCAGGCATGGCTCACCGCCCAGATTGCATCCGAACTGGACATTCCCCCTGAAGCCATCGATCCCGGCGCCCCCTTCGAGAGCTATGGCTTGTCGTCACGCGACGCCGTAACGTTATCAGGCGACCTCGAGGATTTGCTGGACCGCAGCTTGTCGCCTACCATCGTATACAATTATCCTTCGGTAGCCGCGCTGGCCGCCCATCTCGCCGGTGAAGCGGAATCATCCGCCCATTCCGCTTCCAGTAACGGGGCCATCGAGGACGCCATCGCCATCATTGGCATAGGCTGCCGGTTCCCCGGCGCTTCTTCCCCTCAAGAATTCTGGGAGCTGTTATGCGGCGGCCGTGACGCCATCCGTGAAACGCCCCCGGACCGTTGGGACGCCGATGCGCTCTATGACCCAAAACCGGGAACGCCCGGCAAAACCTGCACCCGTTTCGGTGGATATTTGGACGGCGTGGACCAATTCGACGCCGCTTTTTTCGGCATATCCCCCCGCGAAGCCACGGCCATGGACCCGCAACAGCGCATCCTGCTCGAGACGGCCTGGGCGGCCCTCGAAGACGCCGGCATTCCAGCCACCAAGCTGGCGGGCTCGCGCACGGGGGTTTTCGTGGGCATCAGCAGCAGCGATTACTCTCAATTCCAATTTGGCGGCGGGCCGTTGAGCGTCTATACGTCCACGGGCAGCGCCTTCAGCATCGCGGCGAACCGGCTGTCCTATTTGCTCGATTTGCATGGCCCCAGCGTGGCCCTTGATACGGCCTGTTCGGCTTCGCTCGCGGCGGTGCATCAGGCCTGTCAAAGCCTGCGCTACGGCGATGCGGATTGCGCCTTGGCGGCGGGCGTCAACCTGATCCTGACGCCGGATATCACCATCGCCTTTTCCGAGGCGGGCATGCTCGCCCCAGATGGCCGATGCAAAACCTTCGACGCCAGCGCAAACGGCTATGTGCGCTCGGAAGGCTGTGGCGTGGTGGTGTTGAAACGCCTGCGCGACGCCCTCGCCGATGGTGATCCCATCGCGGCGATCATTCGCGGTGCGGCGGTCAACCACGACGGGCGCACCAATGGCCTGACTGCCCCCAATGGCGCGGCGCAGCAATCCGTCATGCGCGACGCCCTCGCGCGCGCGGGCGTGGACGCTTCGGACGTGGAGTACATAGAAGCCCACGGTACGGGCACCTCGCTGGGTGATCCCATCGAGATGGAATCGATCCAGCGCGTGTATGCCGAAGGGCGCGCGCCTGGCAAGCCTTGCCTCGTCGGGTCCGTGAAAACCAATATCGGGCACCTCGAATCCGCGGCGGGCATGGCGGGCCTCATCAAAACCGTGCTCGCGATGCAACACGAACTTATTCCCGCGCATCTACATTTTAAGGACATTAATCCCTTAATTGCACTCGGCGCCGGATTAGCGGTTTCTTCAGAAGCCGCCGCATGGCCCAAGAGCGAAAAGCCCCGCCGCGCGGGCGTGAGCGCTTTCGGATTCGGCGGCTCGAACGCTCATGTCATCATCGAGGAAGCGCCCGAAACGACCGTGAAGGAGGTTTTGCCTGCCCGGCCCAGCGAGGTGTTGCTTCTTTCCGCGAAGACCGAACCCGCGTTGAACGCCCTCGCACGCGTCTACGCCCGATATTTTAAACAGCATCCCGATATAAGCGCGCGCGACGTTTGCCATACCGTCGCGGCGGGGCGCACGCACCATGAACGCCGTGCGGCGCTATTGCTCGCGCCCGGTGAAGACATGGCGGCCCTTGCCCAGCGCCTCGAAGCCCTGGCGTGTGGCGAGACGGATGCGCGCACGATGGCGCGTACGGACGCCCATTCGCGCCATATCGCATTTCTGTTCACGGGGCAAGGCGCGCAATACGCGGGCATGGGGCGGCAGTTGTACGAAACCGAGCCCCGGTTCCGCCAAATCATCGCGCAGTGCGAAGAAATCTTGCGCCCGCATCGGACCCTGCTGCTGCGGGATGTGCTGTTCGGCGCATGCCCAGACCCCTCGATTATTAGCCAGACTGCTTGGGCGCAGCCCGCGTTGTTCGCCCTCGAATACGCCCTGGCCCAATGCGGACTCGCCTGGGGCGTCCAGCCCGTGGCGGCGCTTGGACACAGCTTGGGCGAATATTTGGCGGCCTGCGTGGCGGGGGCGTTTTCATTAGAAGACGGCCTGCGCCTCGTGGCGGAACGCGCCCGGCTGATGGACGCCTTGCCCCGCGAAGGCGGCATGGCCGTGGTGTATGCCAGCGAAGATGCCGCCGCCGAATTGCTCGCACCCCATGGGGCGGATATGTCCATCGCGGGCGTGAACGCCCCGGACCTCACCGTCATTTCCGGGCGTTCGGACGCGCTAGAAGCCGTGTTGCAGGAAGCCAAAGTGCGTGCGATACGCACGAAAAGCCTGGATGTGTCGCACGCCTTCCATTCCCGCTGCATCGAACCTATGCTGGACGCCTTCGAGTCGTTCGCCCAGCGCGTGGCGTATCACCCGCTCACGATGCCGCTGGCGTCCAATGTGGATGGGACGCTGCTGCCGCCGGGAACCGTCCTCGACGCCGCGTATTGGCGGCGTCACGCCCGGGCCGCCGTGCGCTTCCAGGCGGGTATTGAATCGCTTGCCGCATCGGGTATAGACACCTATCTCGAAATCGGCCCTACGCCCGCGTTGCTTCCGATGGGCCGCCGTTGTCTGCCAGAAAACACGGCTTCCTGGCTGCCATCGCTCAAACAAGGACGCGGCGATTGGGAATCCTTGCTGCCTTCGCTGGCGGCGCTATATGTGCAAGGCGCGCCCGTGGATTGGGCGGCCTTCGAGCAGGCTCGCCCAGGACGCCGCATGGCGCTGCCCACGTATCCCTTCCAACGGCAACGCTATTGGATCGCCGATGGGCAGGCGCGCACCGCCGCCCGGCAAGCCACACCACCGCCGAAGGCGGCGCTCGATGTGGATGGGCTGTTATATGAATTGCAATGGAAACAAACCGGCGCGTCCGCAGGGAACGGCGCTTTCCTCACCGAAGCGCCCTGGTTGATTTTCGCCGATGCGTCTGGCGTGGCGGAGGCATTCGCGGCGCAAGCGCGCGCGGCGGGCGGGCGATGTGTCGTGGCCTATCCCGGCGCTGCATTTACGTATCAGGGCGAACGCGCGGAGCTTGCGTCCGCCTCCCCCATGCAATACCGGCAATTGCTCGACAAGGCACTCGGCGATGCCGCCGCATGCGCCGTGCTTTATGCGTGGGGCCTCGATGCGCATTCCGAGGGTTTTGCGCACCACACGGCGGCGGAGGGCCTGGTCTATCTGCTCCAAGCCCTGCTGACGCGCCCCATCGTGACCGATGCGCGCCTGATGATCGTGACGCGCGGCGCGCAAGCCGTCGCGGATAGCTTGGAGTCGCCGGCGCTGGCGCAATCGCTATTATGGGGGCTGGGACGGGTGGTCATGCAGGAGCATCCCGAATTCGGGCCGGTGCTCGTTGACCTCGATCCGATGAGCGCACCGCCGGAAGTGGAAGCATTATGGCGCGAATCCATGAACGCCCCCGGCGCACGGCAAGCCGCCTGGCGCGGCGCGGTGCGGTATGAAGCGCGTTTGGCCCGTAAACAAACGTCCAATGCTCCCATGCCGCCGATGCGGATACGCCCGGACGCCAGCTATCTCATCACCGGCGGATTGGGCGGTTTGGGCCTCGAAGCGGCGCGCGGCCTGGCGGAACAAGGCGCACGGCATATTATTTTACTCGGGCGCACGCCTCTCCCCCCGCGCGAAGCGTGGAACGCCTTGGAGCCGAATAGCCGGGACGGATTGCGCGTGGCGGCGGTCCGGAGCATCGAAGCCCTAGGCGCAACCGTGTATACGGCCTCAGTGGATGTGTCGGAACTCGAAGCGCTACGCGCGTGGCATGCGGGCTTCCTCCAGGCCCCAGCCCCGCCCATCGCCGGTGTGTTGCACGGCGCGGGGATTCTAGACGACAAGCTCCTGCTTCATCTGGACGCCGCGTCGCTGGCGTCCGTGATCAAGCCCAAGGCTGCGGGGGCATGGGCGCTCCATCAGCTATTTCAGGGCCAGCCCCTCGATTTCTTCATCGTATATTCATCCGCCGCTTCGCTCCTGGGTTCGCCGGGACAAGGCAATTACGCGGCGGCCAACGCCTGGCTCGACGCCTTTGTCCAATGGCGGCGCGCCCAAGGCCTGCACGCTTTGGCGATGAATTGGGGGCCATGGTCCGAAGTGGGCATGGCCGTCGAGACGGGCATGAACGCCCAGCTCGAACGCCGGGGCGTCACCGGCCTTCCGCCCCAAGAAGCCATGGCGGCGCTCTGGCGCGCCCTCGAAGCCGACTGGACGCATGTATGCGTTTTTCGCGCCGATTGGGAAAAACTGGCCCATGCAAGCCATGCGCTGGCGGATTCGGGATTTTTGGACAGCCTTCTATCCGCGCCGGTGCTGGAAGAAGAAGGCCCCAGCCCGCAAGCTATTCGCACGGCGGCTCCAATGGAACGAATCGCCCTCCTTCGGGGTTATATTCGGGTGCAACTGGCCCGCGTATTGGGTATGGCGGGTTCCGCGATACCCGATGAGCAAAACGTGCTCGAGTTGGGCCTTGACTCTATTATGGTTATGGAGATTGTGCGGACACTCGAGCACGATCTGCGATTCCGCGTGCATCCGCGCGAAGTCTTCGAGCGCCCCGTTGTCGCCGAGCTGGCGGCTTATTTATCGGAAGAACTAGAGCGCGCCGAAGGCCGGGGCGGCGCATCCTCGGGAGCCATTGACAGCGAATCGCTGGCCCGCTGGGTGCGGGGCGGCGGCACGCCAGATGAAGCTCCGCCACGGCGGCTTCCAGGTGCGGCGTTCTTGCTATCGAGCCCACGTTCGGGTTCGACGCTCATGCGCGTCATGCTGGCGGGGCATCCCGGGCTATTTTGCCCGCCGGAATTGCATTTGCTGCCCTTCGCGACCATGAGCGAACGGCAAGAAGCACTGGGTTTGAGCTATCTTGGAGAAGGCCTTCAGCGGGCGCTGATGGAGTTGGACGGCCGCGCCCTGGCATCCGCCGAAGCACTCGTATCCGAGCAGGTGGCGGCGGAGCAGCCCACATGGGAAATGTACCGCCTCCTTCTGGAAGCGGCGGCCCCAAAACTGTTATTGGACAAATCACCGTCGTACGCGGTAGAACAGGGTACGCTCTTGCGGGCGGAGATGTGGTTCGAGGGGGCTCGATATATACATCTGGCGCGGCACCCGTATGCGGTGATAGAGTCATTTGTGCGAAACCGTTTCGACAAATTGATCGGAGCGGGCGGGGTGGATCCCTATGCACTCGCGGAAGAAGTATGGGTTCGCAGCAACCGAAACCTCCTCGAATTTGGACGAAGTGTCGGTAAAGAACGTTGTTTGCTTGTGAAATATGAAGAACTCGTGAGCGCTCCCGAAATAGTGATGCGCCGAGTATGCGGCTTTTTAGATATTTTATTCGATCCAGCGGTGCTGGAACCGTATAATGGGAAACGAATGACCGACGGCGTCAAGGAATCGTCGCTAGGTATTGGCGATCCAAACTTTCTCGCGCGCAGCCGCATCGAAGGCGGCTTGGGCGAAGCGTGGCGGCGTATTCATCTGCCGAATCCGCTGGGAGAAGCTGCCCGCCAGATTGCGGTGGAATTAGGTTATGAGCTTCCCGCCGAAGCGGATGCTAGGGTGCATCCCACGGAAACGGAAGTATTCGAGGAAGGGCGCATATAATAATTGCGCCAACGTTGAAACGAGGATGGCGCGTCGCCAAGCCTAGCAGGCTAGAAGCGGTGTGCCGAAAAGGAAACGCATGAAGTCTTCGCAGTGGATTAGCCAGCCAGGGAGCATGGTCAAGCCGAATCCGTCGGCGGCCATGCGTCTTTTCTGCTTCCACCACGCAGGGGGCAATCCTTCTGTTTTCCGGCCATGGGCGGAGCATCTGCCCGAGTCCATCGAGCTTTGCTGCATGCAGCTTCCCGGGCGCTGCGGGCAAGCCCATGAAGCGCCTTTCACGCGCATGGCCCCGCTGGTCGACTCCCTCGCGCGAACTATCGAGCCATTTTTAGATAAACCGTTCATTTTTTTCGGGCACAGCATGGGTGCATTGATCGGTTTCGAGCTGGCGCGGCATCTGCGCCGCCAAGGCGCGTCATTACCTATGCGGCTGCTGGTATCCGGCCATTCCGCGCCGCAACTGCCGTATCCAGGCCCGCCCATACACGGCTTGCCCGACGAGACTTTCCTCGAATGCGTGCGCGGCTACAACGGCACGCCCGAAGAAGCGTTGCAACATGAAGAATGGCTCGAATTGCTGTTGCCTGTGTTACGGGCCGATTTCGAGGTGTGTGAAACCTATTCGTATACGGACGAAGCGCCCCTCGAGTGCCCAATCACGGCATTAGGCGGCCTGCAAGATTCCATGGTGCCGGAACAGAGCATTCGGGCTTGGTCCGAACAAACTTGCGCGGCATTTGACAAGCATATGTTCCCCGGCGACCATTTCTACCTGCTCGAACGCCCCCAATTACTCTTATGGACGCTTGCGCGCATATTGGCCCAGGAGGCCCGGAACGTCGCTTGAATCCGCATGCCGGTTCTCTTACGACATTCGCTCCAGGGGAGCAAATGGCCGTACGACGAACCGAGCTTCTGTTCCGGTATTTGCCCTTTCAAGCACCGGGCCGATTCTTGAACCGCGAATGGATTCGAATAAACGTAAATACATGGCACGAATACATGGCAAACCTCCGTGAAGAGGAGATTTTTTTTCGACATGATTTACAAGATGGACAAGATTCGTTAATGGCAATTCCGCTGCACGAAAAAACATTGTAACAATTTAGCCCAGTGGTGAAGAACGGCCGGTGGACGGTTATTATCAACGCAGAGGCGCGGAGAACGCAGAGATCCGCAAAGTAGAGAAAATACTCTCGAACCGCTTATTCGCACATTCGAGAATAGAGAAAAGTGGATCTCTGCGATACTTTGCGTTCTCCGCGCCTCTGCGCCTTGCGTTGAAAATGGCTCAATTCAAGGTCGGCGAAAAAGAATAAACAAGATTGTTTCTTTTATGACGCTTTCACCACATGATGAATACTCGGATGTTTTACTCCGTAAATCTATATGTTTCCATATATCCGTGTAAAAACCTGAGTAAAATTTTGTTTGAGCGTATCTTTTAAGTGGCGGGGCCAGCCCCGCCCTACAAAAGTTTAGTGTATTTCGTGTGTTTCGTGGTCCCCAAATCCGGATCTTTAATTGCAGCTATACTGCGATAAGTTTATTGGCATCCATTCGCGGTTTCCAATATATCGGCAGTTGGCTCTGGTTCATCTGGGGCAGGCAAGGAAGTTTACAATGACTGTCGCCGCGATTCCCAGCGTGCTGGGAGAAGTGATACGCCAAAATGTGCAGTTATGGACCGATGCGGGCGGCTTGTGTTTTCGTGCGCCCGAAGGCGCGCTCAGTGGGCCATTGCGCAAGGCGCTGGCCGAAAACAAACCGGAATTGCTCGATTTTCTCGCAGGCGGCTACAAAGTGGCCCCCGCGTCTTTCGCCCAGCGCGGCCTCTGGTTTCTCGAACAATTCGAGTCCATCGGCACGGCCTATAGCACGCCGATTGCCCTTCAGGTCAGCGGGCGTGTCCACCGGGACGCCTTGTCATCGAGTATCCAGCGCGTAGCCGCGCGCCATGAAGCCCTGCGCACGACCTTTATCGACGTGGGCGGCGAGCCGGCCCAGCTCATTCATCCCTCCTTGGATGTGCCCCTGGCATATCTGGATATCCGTGAATTACCCGAAATCGAGCGGCAGGAACGCCTGCGCCGCCTCGCACGCGAAGAGGCGTCCCGCCCATTTGATCTGGCCAAAGGCCCCTTAGTCCGTTTTACGCTTGTGCAAACCGGCGAAGCGGCATATGGGCTTTTTGTCACCTTGCACCATATCATTTCGGACGGTTCGTCGCTGGTCGTGCTGGTGCAGGAATTGGCGCGGTACTACGAGGCCTTCACGGCGGGCCGCGAGGCGTTGGATGCCCCGCTAGCCAGCCAGTACGCCGATTTCGCCCAATGGCAGCGCCGCCATATTTCGGGACAGGAAATCAGCGAACAAATCGAGTATTGGCGGGAACAGCTCAAAGGCGCACCGCCGCTGCTCGAACTGCCCACGGATTTTCCCCGCCCCCAAGCCCAATCTTTCGCGGGAGCGGCGCACCGCTTCCAGGTGGACGCCCCCCTCGTGGAGCAGTTGAAAGCCTTCAGCCGTAGCGAACACGTGACACTGTTCATGACCTTGCTTTCCGCGTTCAACGTGCTGCTCCACCGCTATTCGCGCCAAGACGACATCGTGGTGGGCTCTCCCGTCGCAGGCCGCACCCGGCCCGGAACGGAGCAATTGATCGGCTTCTTCGTGAATGTGCTGCCGCTGCGCATGGACATATCAGGCGAACCGACGTTCCGCGCTCTCGTGGCCCGCGCGCGCGAAACCGCCCTCGGCGCGTTCGCCCACCAGGATACGCCTTTCGAGACGCTGGTGGATCATCTGCGCATCCCGCGCGAGCCTGCCCATCCGCCCTTGTTCCAGGCCATGTTCGTGCTGCAAAACATGGCGCTGCCCCCCATGCGCTTCGCGGGGCTTGCGCTCGAAACCATGGCCCAAGAGCGCTCGACCACCAAATTCGACTTGAGCCTTTCGCTCGTGCAATTCGAGGATCACCTCAACGCCCATATCGAATACAATTCTGACTTGTTCCGCGAAGACACGATCGCGCGAATGGCGGGGCATTTCATGCGCCTGCTCGAAGCCGCCGCCACGGACCCCGATTGCTCCATCGCGCGGCTGCCGCTATTGCCGGATGCCGAATGGCGGCGCATCATGGTGGAATGGAATCAAACGGCCAAGCCGTATTCCACTACGCCGCTCGTTCCTGGCTGCATCGAAGCCCTCGCCCTGTCCATGCCGGACGCCGAAGCCTTGGCGGACGAAGGCCGCCGCATCACATACCGGGAACTGAACGCACGGGCCAACCAATTGGCCCATCATTTACTGCGCCTCGGCGTGGGGCCGGAATCCCTGGCGGCGGTATGCGCGCCGCGCTCCGCCGACTTAATCGTAGCGTACCTGGCGATTTTCAAAGCGGGCGGAGCCTATGTGCCCATCGACCCGGCGTACCCGCCGGGCCGCATTCAGACGATACTTGAGGATGCCCGCCCCGCCGTGGTGCTCGCATACGAAGGCGTCTCGGTGGAACTCCCTGCGGGATGCGGCCCCCTAGTGCGCTTCGGGCCGGACTGGTCCGCCTTCGAGGGTGAAAGCGCCGGAAATATAGGCGCCGCACTGTCGCCGTCCAACCGCGCGTATGTCATCTACACTTCCGGTTCGACGGGCGTCCCGAAGGGCGTCGAAGTCGAACATGGCGGCCTGCTCAATCTCGTGCATTGGGCCATTGAAACCTACGGCCTTGCCCCGGGCGAACGGCAAACGCAGTTCATTAGCATGACGTTCGACGCCTCGGCGTCGGAGATCTGGCCCACGTTGTGCGCGGGCGCGTCGCTGGTGATAATGCCCGAGACGCTTCGCACTTCCTTGCCGGACTTGATCGACTGGATTGCGCGCGAGCGCCTCACGATCGCCACGATGCCGTCGGTCATGGCCGAACAAGCCCTCGTGGCCGAATGGCCTCCGCACGCCGCTTTGCGCCTCTTGCTCACGGGGGGCGACAAGCTCCATTTCGGACCGCCCTCCTCATTCCGCGCCCATGTGGGCAACAATTACGGGCCGACGGAAAACACCATTGTCTCGACGTACCTCGATCTTCCACCCGGAGCCACCCATGGCGCGCCCACCATCGGACGCCCCATCGCCAACACACAGGCGTACATCCTCGATGCCCAGATGCAGCCCGTTCCGATGGGCGTGCCGGGCGAACTCTATCTCGGCGGCGCGAATCTCGCACGAGGATATTTGAACCGGCCCGAACTCACTGCGGAACGCTTCGTGCCTCATCCGTTCTCAGACGCCCCAGGCGCACGGCTCTACCGAAGCGGCGACGTGGTGCGCTTCCTGCCGGATGGGCAGATTGAATTCACCGGGCGCGCGGACTTCCAAGTCAAAATACGTGGGTTCCGCATCGAATTGGGCGAAATCGAAACGGCGTTGCAGCGCCATCCGGACGTGCGCGAAGCCGCCGTCGTGGCGCTCGAGGACGCATCCGGCGGCAAGCGTCTCGTGGCGTATGCCGTATCAAAGGGCGCGCCGCTCGATGTGCTGGTTTTGCGTGCGTTTCTCGAATCGAGCCTGCCCACGTATATGATTCCCGCGCACTTCGTCTTTCTCGACGCCATGCCGCTAATGGCAAGCGGCAAGATTGACCGCCGCGCGCTGCCTGCCCCCGATTATGACGCACGCGAATCCGATGCCTACGAAGCCCCGCGCAATGCCGCCGAGGAGCGTCTCGCGGGCATCTGGCGCGAAGTGCTCGGCGTCGAGCGTGTGGGAAGGCGCGACAACTTCTTCGAGCTGGGCGGCGATTCAATTTTGAGCATTCAGGTCGTGGCCCGGGCCAATCAAACCGGGCTGGCCATCACGCCCAAGTTGTTTTTTCAGCATCAGACGGTGGCGGGCCTCGCCGCGGCCATGGGCGGGCGCGAAGCGCTGCCCGCCGCGGAACAGGGCCTCGCATCGGGAACCGTCCCGCTGACGCCTATCCAGCGCTGGTTCTTCGAAGGCCCGGGCGCGGACGCCCAAACACAGCATTATTGGAACCAAGCGCCCCTGATTGAGATTCGGGAGAGATTTGAATCGGAAGCATTGCAAAAAGCATTGCAGGCCTTGGTCGAGCATCACGACGCCTTGCGGCTGAGGTATGCGCCATCCGTGGATGGATGGGTCCAGTCATATGCGGAGCCTTCATTCGATGGCTTGCTGGAAACGTGCGATTTATCGGAATGGGATTCCGAACGCCTGCCCGCCGCCATCGAGGCTGCCGCTTCCGCGTTCCAAGCAACCCTTCATATCACACGCGGCCCCATGTTCCGGGCGTTATACATGAACCTTGGCGCGGAACGCTCTTCGCGGCTGCTGCTGGCGGCGCATCACTTGGTTGTGGATGGCGTCTCTTGGCGTATCCTGATCGAGGATCTGCAATCCGCATACGCCCAAGTCCGGGAAGGCCGGGCAATTGTGCTCCCTTCGAAAACAGCCTCGTATAAATGTTGGGCGGACGCCTTGGCCGAATACGCCGAGTCCGAGACAGTGGCTGCTTGCGCTGCATATTGGCTGGATGCCTCCTGGAAACAGGCCGCGCTCCTTCCACTCGATTTTCCTGGGGGAGGGAATTCCGAAGCCTCGGCTCGAGTGCATTTGGTTTTCCTCAATCCCGAAGAGAACCGCGTTTTATTTCAGGACATCTCACGGGCGTATCGCACGCAGATTAATGATCTGTTGCTCACGGCGTTGGCGGATACCTTAACCGCATGGACAGGTTCACGGGCCGTTTCCTTAACTATCGAGGGCCATGGGCGCGACGTTTTGCCCGATGGGCCGGATTGTTCGCGCACGGTGGGCTGGTTCACGTCCGCGTATCCTGTCCTACTGAAAACGTTGCCTGGCGCAAACCTCGGAAAGCGCATCAAGTCTATCAAAGAACAGCTTCGCCACATACCAGGGCATGGCGCGCCATATGGATTGCTGCGGTATCTCCGTAAAGAATCCACGTACCGTGACGCTCTCGCTTCAACCCCCGAGCCAGATGTGGCGTTCAATTACTTAGGCCAGTTCGATGCGCCCCAGATGTCTCTAGCGGATGAGTCGGCCGGCCCGATGCACGATCCGAGAAACCGCCGGACTCATGCCATCGTCATTAACGCCATGATGCTCAATGGCCGCTTGGGATTGGAATGGAGCTATAGTGAGAACCTGCATCGCACCGAAACGATAGCGCAATGGGCCGAATACTACATGAACGCCTTGCGCGCCTTGATCGCCCATTGCCAAGACCCCGCTTCAGGGGGGTGCACGCCTTCCGATTTCCCTCGATCCCACCTGGATGTGGAACAGCTCGACCGCCTCATCGCGCGTTTTGAAGGCGTGGCAGGCCCGCGTGATATCGAAGATATCTACCCCCTGTCACCCATGCAGGAAGGCATGCTCTTCCACACGCTTCTTGCTCCCTCGGAAGCCATGTACATCGAGCAGTGGAACGGCCTGTTGAGCGGCGTCCTTGATGTGGCGGCATTCCAACAAGCCTGGCGCAACGCCTGCGCCCGCCATTCCATTCTGCGCACGGCTTTTGTGTATGAAGGCGCGGGCGAACCCCGCCAAGTGGTGTTCCGCCGCGCCGAACCCGAGTTTACCGTGCAAGACTGGCGCGGCGTTGACGAAATAGAACAAGCTACTCGCCTCGAATCCTTCATCGAGGCCGACCGCGCACGCGGGTTTGCACTCGAACGCGCGCCGCTGACCCGGTTCACCTTGCTGCACCTGCGCGACACTGCCTGGCGGCTCGTATGGACCACTCACCATCTATTGATTGACGGGTGGAGCATGCCCGTCCTGCTGCGGGAAACGCTGGCTGATTACGAAGCCATGCGCCAAGGCGGCGCGGGCGCGCGCTCTGCTGCTCCACCTTACGGCGATTATATTGCATGGCTCGAATCTCAAGACCACGCCGCCGCCGAATCGTATTGGCGGGGCGTATTGGATGGTTTCACCCATCCCACGCCATTGTGCGCGGACCGCGCAGGCGCGGCGGGTGCGGACGCAGGGCGGGGAAACATGCAGGCCACGCTGCCGCCGGAAATGCGCGAATCGTTGAATGCCTTGGCGCGGCGGCATCGCATCACGCTCAATACGATACTCCAAGGCGCATGGGCGCTTGTGCTGGCGCGCCGGAGCGATGAAGACGATATCGTTTTCGGAGCCACCGTGACCTCCCGCCCACCGGAAATTCCCGGCATCGAGTCCATGGTGGGCCTATTCATCAACACTATCCCCGTGCGGGTGTCCATTCCGGAAGACGAGCCGGCATCCGCGTGGCTGCGCTCCCTGCATGAACGCGCCATCGAATCGGGCGCGTTTGATTTCGCCCCGCTGGCGCATATCCAGCGCTGGAGCGGAATCCCGGCCTCGAAATCCCTGTTCGACAGTATTTTGGTGTTCGAGAATTACCCCATGGATGATTCCCTCCGAGATGGCATGGGCGATCTGCGGCTCCTCGAACACGGCATGTATGAACGCACCAATTATCCCCTCACCGCCGTGGCCGTCGGGCAAACCCTTCTGCTCCGGCTGGTATACGACCGCCGCTATTTCAGCGAAGCGGAAGTGGAGCGCGTTCTTGGACAATGGCGCACGGCGCTCGAACACATCGCCGCAAATGAAGACGCGCCTTTGGGAACCATTGCCACGCTGTCCGAAGCGGAACGCCACCGCGTGCTGGTCGAATGGAACGCCACGGAGCGTACATATCCTGATGCGCCATGCCCGCCCGATTGGGTGCGCGACAACGCCATGGCCCGCCCCGAGGCGCTGGCCATCGAAGGGCGCGGACGCCGCCTCACCTATGGCGAACTGAACGCCCGCGCGAACCAGATCGCCCATACGCTGCGCCGCCATGGCGTGCAACCCGGCGATCTCGTGGCGGTGTGTATGAAACGCTGCCCGGAATTGCCTGTGGCGTGGCTGGGGGTATGGAAAGCCGGAGCGGCCTATGTGGCCATCGACCCCGCCTATCCCCCTAGCCGTATCGCCTTTATGCTCGAGGATTCCGCCGCACGTGCGCTCCTGGCCGGGCCGGAATGCGCCGCCCAGTTCGAGGGAAGCGGCGTACGCATGTTCTCCGTGGACCCCGAATGGACGGCCTTCGCCCAAGAGCCGGATTCGGAGCTGAATATTCCGATAGGCCCCGAGGACCGCTCGTATGTCATTTACACCAGCGGCTCGACGGGCCAGCCCAAGGGAGTCGAGATTAACCACGGCCCGCTCCGGCATCTGTTGCAGTGGCACCATGAGACATTCGCCTGTACGCCTGAAGACCGCTCGACCTGCGTCTCCGGCCCCGCATTCGATGCGGCAACGTATGAAACGTGGTGGGCCCTCACGGCGGGCGGCAGCCTGCACGTCCAGGATCTGAATTCCTTATCGTCATATGAAGCCGTGCGCGATTGGATCCTGTCGGAACGGCTAACAGGTTGCTTCTTGCCGACCTCCATCGCGGAAGGCATACTCGGCCTGGAATGGCCCACTTCGGTTTCGATGCGGTTTATCTATACTGGCGGCGACACGCTCCACCGCTATCCGCCCAAATCGTTTCCATCCCAATTCGCGAATTTATATGGCCCCACGGAAAATACGGTCATGGCGACAGGCAGCATTCTCGAACCGGGCATCGATGGCGCACCCAGTATCGGACGCCCCATGTCCAACGTGCGCGTCTACATTCTCGATACGCATGGCCGCCCCACGCCCATCGGCGTGCCGGGCGAACTCCACATCACCGGATATGGCCTTGCGCGCGGTTATTTGAACCGCCCGGACTTGACCGCGAAAGCCTTTGTGCCAGATCTCTTCTCGAACACGCCCGGCGCGCGCATGTACCGCACGGGCGACTTGGTCCGATACCGGAGCGACGGCCAAATCGAGTTCCTGGGCCGCATCGACACGCAAGTAAAAGTGCGCGGCTACCGCATCGAACTAGGTGAAATCGAGGCCGTGCTGGCCAGCCACCCGCAAGTGCGCGAGGCCGTGGTGGACGCACGCGACGACGGGCGCGGCGGCAAACAGCTTGTCGCTTATTATGCACCGGAAGGGTGCGCGCCCGCGCCGCAAGACTTGGCGGCCCATCTCCGCGCGGCCCTGCCGGACCACATGGTTCCGGCCCGCTACATGGCCATCGAACGCATCCCCCTCACGCCCAACGGCAAAGTGGACCGGCGGGCGCTGCCCGAACTCGATGAGCCTCTGGCCGCCACGCGCGCCTATGTGGCCCCGCGAACGCCCGAGGAAGAAACCATCGCGCGTGTATGGCAAGAAGTCCTCGGTGTCGAGCGCGTGGGCGTGCATGATAATTATTTCGAGTTAGGCGGGCATTCCCTCACCGCCATACAGTTGCTGTCCCGCCTCAAGGAAGCCACGGGGATGGAAGTATCCATCCAGGCGCTGTTCTCGACTCCCACGGTCGAAGGCCTCGCCGCGTCACTGTCGGGCGGCCCGGATGCGCCTGATTCTGCTCCCGTGGTCGAAGGCGGGGTGCTGGTCCCCCTGCGCGCCGAAGGCGGCAAGCGCCCATTTTTCTGCGCCGCTCCCGCCACTGGCGTTGCGTTTCCTTATTATGGCATGGCCTTGCATATCGAGCCGGGCAGGCCCTTCTACGCCCTGCAAGATCCGCGCGTGGGCAGCCAGCCCGTATCCATATCCAGCATCGAGGAACTGGCCACGCACTACATCGCCGCGATGCGGCGTGTGCAGCCGCACGGGCCGTATTTTCTCGGGGGCTGGTCTTATGGCGGCGTCGTGGCATTCGAAATGGCGCGCCAGCTCGAAGCCGAAGGCGAGCGCGTGGACAGCCTCATCCTGTTTGATGCCGTGTTGAAGCATGACATCATGCAGCCTCCTCGAGGCATACTGGGACGCCTCGGGCGAATCTGGCGCATACTACACGTCACCGCCGCCTACACGCGCGACTCCATACCGTACATCCGCGACGGGATTTACATGATGCTACAGGTGCTACAGAAGCGTATGCAAGGCCAAGGCAATCGCATGGCATTCTGGGATTTTCTGAATTGGGCCTTGCTCGATGGCGTATACCGCATTCTGCGCCGCAAAGCGAATGTGGCCGACACGCTCTCCAATAGTGAGCGCCTGTCGATGATAGACATACCCGAGACGCGCCAAGTTTTCTCGACTCTTCGGGCCAACACCCGCGAGTACAACGCCTACCAGCCAAAGCCTTACGGCGGCTCCATCACGCTGATGCACACGGCCCCCGAACCCGCTTATGCGGCTATAATGGAAGCTACGGCCTGCGGATGGCGCGACTATGCACACGGCGGCGTCACCCAAATATCCATCCCCGGCAACCATGCCGCGATTTTCGCCTCCCCCTATGTCGAGGTGCTCACCCAGCGGCTGAATGAATGTTTGCATGAAGCGGAGAAACAGCCATAACAGCCACACCGTTCCATATGTATTTGAGACATATATGTTGAAGTAAATTATTTACTTCTTGACAAGCCGCCTTCTTATGGCGCACAATTTGTTTGGGGCAATGTTTTTTGTGTAGTTGCCGCTGCATCTGAAAAAGAGGAGAATTATCTAATGAAGCATGTCCGTCCCATGAGTGTCACTTCCATCCCATCTAAAGCCGAATGTGATTCCGGCAAATACCTTTATTCCACCGAAGACGTTAACAAATTAAAAGCCAGCGTATAAATCGCGTGGGGAATACAGGCCCTTCGGCGCAACTGCGCCGCCAAATCCGGGGAGCTTACTGATTTATCGGCTCCCCGGATATGTTTTTTCAAAAGGAATACCGCGCCGAGGCATACACATTCGTGTTGTCCTCGAATTGGCCGAAGAAGGACGTATCCAACCTGCCCACAAACACATTCCCGCCCAGCTCGAAGGTCCAATGATCGTTCATCTTGTATTGAGTGAGCGGGCGCAAATACGCGTCGCCATCTGTGGGGCTGTAATACATGAATAGTGACAGCGTCAGATTTTGGTTCATGAGCAGCTTCGTCAAACGGACCGTGAGCACCTGGCGGTTTTGATGGCGTTTCGGCTCGAAGAAGAACCGGGCGCGCTCGTACTCGCCATAGTCCATCATATGTTCCAGATAATATTGGAACGCGCCGGTGAATTCCTTCGCTAGTTCCTGTTCATATCCTGCCAGCAGGCGGAATTCGCTGTTGTTGATAAGCGGATTGCCGCCCGGGCGGTCTTGCCTAGAATCGTAATAACCCACCTCGATGTTGCCAATGCCCCGCCCCACCGTGCCGCGCACGCTGGCCCCATAGACGTTCAATTTCGGGAACGACGCCTGCATGAGCGGAATCAACCGCTGCCCGCCGGGGCTTTTCCAGTAACCAGAGTATCCGTAGACCGCGAATTCATAGCCCCCGATGTTCTTATAAATCCGCAGGGCGAATTCATCGTCCTCGAACCACGTGCTCGGGGCGTTGTAATCCACCTGCTCGTGCTGGCCGCCATGCCGCCCGAGGAGCGGATTCCAGTAGCTAATCCGTTCGCCCGTGATGAAACGGTCCGGCGTGAACTGCGGCGTGTAGACAAACTCGATATTTACAGGCCCCGGATACCAGCCGATGCGCACCGTATCCGAAGGCGCTTTGAGATATTCGGCGTCGCGCCCCATGAAAAACGACGGCCAGTCCTTCGGGAACAAATCGTTGATGAACAGCATGTCGCCCGTACCCCACGTGAGCACTTGCCGTCCGATGCGCACGTCCACGGTGTCCGACACGGGCCATGTGAGCCGCAGCATCCGCAAGTCCGCCTCGGGGTCCTCGAGGACGCCGTCGAGATACAGGTCCGCGGTGGCTTCGATGCGCGCGTTGGCATGGGCCTCGAAATCATAGCGAGACTTTAACTGCAAACGCGTTTCACCGATGATGGCGTCAGCGGGTTGCGCGGCGTCTTCCTGCGTGCGGACGCCCCCGCGCGCCTCCCAGAATCCATGCAGCCTCAGCCGCTCGAACAGTGTTTGCGGTCCCGCTGTTTGCGCTTCTTTCGCCGAATCGGCGCTTTCAGCGCCAAGTCCAGGCGGCAACGCAGGTCCGTTGGTCTCGCCTCCGCCTAGGCCCGGTGGGAGCGACGGTGTCGTCGAGGAGGCGCTATCGCCCAGTCCCGCAGGCAACGCCGGACCGGCATCCGACGCGCCACCGCCGAGTCCCGGCGGCAAGGGCGGCGCGTCTTCTGCGAACCCCGCCTGCGTTGAGCAGAAGAGTAGGAGACACAGACTAATCACGCTACTTGATATTCTGTAAAGCGTCGAAGTAGTCATATGCTAGATCTTCCGGTTTGAGTAGATTCTGCCTGAATGCTTCTATCCATACAAAAGGATTTTTTCGTCGCAGGTAATCACTGGTTATTTGGCCATTGATATAATCGTCGAAGTAAGCGGATCTCACTTGACGGCATTCGGGATCATCAAGCCCCAAACGCTTAATGGTGTCATCTGCCTTTTGCTTGGTTTCCGCTTCCAATGCCGGATTGGAGAAGATCCCTCCCGTCACCAAATCAAGAAAGAAAGTCTTATCTTGAATCTTATCTTGAATAAGGAAAGGATCTAGAACATCGTCGAAGTCACATTTGCGGCTGTTCATCTTGCCGCATGCGAGTCTGTAATTGCTCCATTCATATGCAAGGCCAATGTCTTTAGATTTTGCTACGAAATGCTCGACGGTTCTAGAGCCAGTAACGGGCTCGATATAGATACAGACATACGCGCAAATGCCATTATAAGCGGCATGCAGCTCTTTTAGGCAGTCTCTCCAATATGAAGGCAATTTGGTGCCAGCGGGAATGGGTCCAGAAACAAGAAATCCATTCTTGTTGAGCCACGCCAAGCCCTTTTGGCGCACCTTTGCATCAAAATCCGCCGGTTCAGGCTTCGGATGTACCGGTATCATGCAGCCACCCCTTCTTTTCCCCCACATACCGCCAGCGAATCCAGAAAGGATCGATGTCGCTCAGCAGATTTGATAGCTTTTCATGAACTTGCCGCGCCTTCACCACATCTATCACGTCGCTCTTCATGATTTGGAATGCTTCTTCCATGACCTCTTCTGCTTTACGCGAACGAGCGTATTCAAGCCCAAAGACTTCGCTCGTTAGCCATGCGGTGGCGTCGCCACGCCTCCTCCACCCCACCTCCTTCACGCGCACTTCATTTTCTTCAACGTCGAAGCTCAATACCTTGTCGTTATTTTCTTGGAAAATGGGCTCGGCGGAAGCCATCACCAAAGGCGCATGTGTGCTGGCGATGATCTGATGCTTCATGCCAGTAAAGGTGCTCAGTAAGGCAGGCAGGATCATTCGCTGCCATTGTGGATGGAGATGCGCCTCCACCTCATCAATCAGTATGGTGACATTTTCCGCAGGGGCATCGCCTAGTAGCTTGGACGCGCTAACATGCTCCCTTTGCGCCCATACAATGAGGTATGCGAGCGCCAGAATGCGCTTCATGCCAGCCGAAGCGAATACCACAGGGATTTCGCCGTATGGCAGCTTGATGGTGGGATGATCTCGGGCGTCGTTCACATAAACGCGTGTGTGCTTACCGGGTTCTAGGTTCTCTTCACCGGGTTCAGGGTTCTCTTCTTTAATTGAGGAAAGGACGTGAAGTACTTCGCGGAGTTTTTCAAATTCGATATCATCTCTATCTTGCCATGAAACCCAGTCGCGTATGAGCCCATTACAAACAGGTATTCCTTTTGGACCGGGCAACCCATCCCATACTTCCCGCGCAGTAAAATCATATGTGGCGGGGAATTCCTCACTATCGTACGTGGATAAAGGCGTTCCTCTCCCACGATCCCGCGCTGGATCCCAAACAGAGAAACCGCCATCCGCACGAATATAGAGCGCAAGGCCATGTTTATCCGGTCCTTTGCCAATCTCTCGCCAGTCCTCATACTTGATATCATAATGACTTGTGCCGTGACACTTGGCTTCCGGCAGCGTTTGAAAATCGTAAGAGATTTCAGCTTCTCGGGCCTTGCCCGGTTGGGGCCACGCGGGCTGCGTGGCCCAACAACCGGTGAGCGCCCACCAGGCGACATCCAAAACAAACGTCTTGCCGAGGCCGTTGTCTCCGGTAAGGATGTTAAGCCTTGGCGCGAAGTCAATCGTCATTTCCGTCGCGGGGCCAACATGCTTCAATTCCAGATGATTCAGCATGTCCGTCTCCTGTTATGTCCAGCGGGACATAACGTCCTACTTCAGATTCAGTTGATCCACCGGCGCGTTGCGCAGATACCGTTCCGTATAGATATCCGCGGGCAAGTTTACATCGTACTCGACGCTCGGGTATTCGAGCACGGTCGTCGTGCCCATCTTCTTGTCTTCCATTTTACCTTTAACGACCGTTTTATGACCCTGGATATCCTTCACGTCCAGCGTCGTGGCCGTGCGGTAAATCTCGCCGCCTTTCTCGAACGTGATCTGCACCGGTATAAAGGTCTCCTTGTGAATATACATGGTGTACGAGTCGAACTCCACCGTGATGGGATCTTTCGGGGTGTTTTTCAAGACGTAATACACGTCCGTGGTCTGCAAGAGTTCATGGGTGTCCGCGTTGATGTTTCGGCCCGTCACGTCCTCGTAAAAGAATGTGGACCCCGCGAAGCTGGTGCGCTTGTCCGAAGCGGCGATGCGCTTCACCACATCAAGGGCGGGCAGATACAGCCAGCGGTCGTCATCCTTGTCCATGAACTTATGCACCATGAAGACCGTACCGCGTTCGTCCGACGGTTCGGTGAAATACACATAGAAATCCTGCGCTTCTTCCTTGTCGTCCATGTTTTTGCGCAAGATAGTGAAGGCCTTCTCGCGGGTCCGGGCTTGCGAGTCCGTGATGGTCATTTTCACCTGCGCCCGGCCATCCGCGCCTTGGTAATACGCCATATGGTTGGTCTTCTTGACGATCTCATCCACTGATGGCGCGTCCTGCGCCGCGGCGGTGATTCCCAGCAGGGCGAAGACCGCTGAACACGTGATCCAGTTAAGATGCCTCATGATTTGGCTCCTTTGGTTACTTACCGTATTAGCCTTGAGCGGTGGGGCAAGCCCCTCCCTACAAATCTTCGTGTGTTTGGTGTATTTAGTGGTCTCAAATCCAGATCTTTGGTTGCGGCCATGTCGCGCTATGTATTACGTGATTCAAAAATCCATGTCATGGCGTCTTGCAGCTCGAACGGCGTCCCGCCACGAAACAAACCAGCAACAGCACGGGGACAGCGATGATCGAGGCTATCGTAAACGTGGTCACGCCTTTTGTTAAAAACTGCACCACGTTGACCCAAACCGTCCCCACCGCGACTACCGCCGTAAGCATGCATGTGCCGCAGCGGCACGTGATTCCCGCTACACGGCTCTTCGGGAACAGCAAGGGCTCGAATACGCGCACCAAGGCGGGCAACAGCAACAACGTGCCTACACCCGAGACCGACAAAATCGCCGCAAGAAAAATTCCCACGGTGTTATACGGCACCAGCGGCGCCAGGAGCAGCGGCAGGAATCCTACGGCGATCACAATGATGTTGCGCGTGATGGCCCGGGCCGGTTCGCCGAAGGCGTGGGCGTGCGTGGCTTCCCAGCTTCCATGTTCGGCGTAGAGGGCGCGCGCCCGCACAAGAAAGTGAATGGCGAAATCCACCGCAAGCCCGAGCGTCAGCGACGACAGCACGGCCACCGGCATATCATAGTCTTTTCCAATGAAGCCGATGACGCTGTAGATCAACCCGATCGTGATCGTGAGCGGTATCATGGACAGGATCCCCCATAGGCCCGACCGGAACAGGATGATCATCATGAGCAGCACGACCAGGAAACTGCCCAGGAACGTAGTGAGCATGCCCTTGACCATTTTCTCCTGCCAAATGACATTGATATAAGTCGAGCCGAACCATTCACCGCGCAGCGCTACTTGCTGGCCATCAATGGTGAAGACAGGCGGATGCGCTTTCATATAATCTGCCACCACTGCCACGACTTTTTGCATATCCAGGTTATCTCCGCTTTGGAGTTGCACCCAAATGCTCGAGACGCGGTAATCGGGCGTGGTGAAGTGCCACAAGTCGTTGGGGCGATGGCTGCTTTGATATTGCAGCAGGCATTGCGCCACGCCGCTCGAGGTCTCCGGCACGCGGAATGATTCCGGTTTGCCGTCGATCAATTCCCGGTGGACCGTTTTCACGATATCCGCCAGCGAATTCGATTTGCCCACCATCCCCGAATCCAGCATGGACTGTTGGAGCTCGTTCATATACCGGAGCACTTCTGGATTTTTAAATATTTCCGCCTTTGCGGGTGTGGCCGAGGGTGCAGGCGTGGGTGCGGCGCTTTCCTGCGCGCCTCCGAGTCCGCCCGGCAAAGCGGGCATTTCCGATGCGCCGCCTAAGCCGCCCGGCAATTGCGGCACGGAAGGCTCCGCCTTTGCGGGTGTGGTTTTGGTATCCGCCATAGGCTTTTGCGGATTCGCTAAAATGTCCTCCACGGATTCCCCTTGAGGAAACAGCGCCAGATACGCCATATATGTGCCGCCGAAGTGGGCGTTCAATACCCGGTCAGCCACGCGGATGGGATGCGAGGCGCGGAACCATTTCGTCGGATTGTCGTTGACATGGATCAAGCTGATGCCATAGATGGCTACGGCCGCGATCACGGCGCTCGCGCCAATAATAAGTTTGGCATGGTTATAGGTGAATTCCCCCGCTCCATGCAGGAGCCGCCCCACGAAGGTCTTGGCATGGGTGTCTTCGCCTTCCACGTGGGCGGTGCCGAAGTTTTGCAGCCGCCGCTCTGGGATGAACATGACGTACGCCGGGATGAAGGTCACGGTGAAAACCCAGGCGATCATGATGCCGAAGGCCACATAGAGGCCAAACACCTGCACCGGCGGAATGGGTGTCAGCGCCAGCGATGCGAAGCCCGCCATCGAAGTCAGCGAGGTGTACAGCATGGGCGTATATAATGATCGCATGACCTCGATGATGGTCTTGCGCCGGTCGCGTGTTCGCTGATAGTGGTCGAAAAACTCCGACAAGATATGGATCGAGTCCAGCACCGCGATGGGCATGATAAAAATCGGGATCATCGAACTCATGATATGGATCGTGTTGCCCGTGGCGATCAGCAGTCCCATCGTGATAATGCACGATACCACCGCCAAAATCATTGGCGCGATGATCAGCGCCAGCTTGCGGAAGAAATATAGCATCAGCAAAAAAATAACCAGCATGGCAGTGGGGGCCGAGATCGCCATCTGGATGAACATCTCGACCCCGAACGTATCCTCCGCCACCGGCAGGCCGGTGATATAGTATTGCTCCTCATCGCCAAGAACGGTGTTCCGCGCCTTGATCTCGTCAATCTTCGCGTTCAGCTTCCGGTAGACCTTGTAACTAAGGTCCTTGGAGGTGAGCGGCAGATACAGGCAAAGGGCTTTGCCGTCTTCCGAGACCAGTGTGCCATCGAGAAACGGGACTCGCTGCGCTTTCGTCCGCACGGCCACGGCCTCTTCCTCGGTTTTTGGAGGCTGTGGCATCAGCCACTCGAATTTCACTTCCCCCGGCCCGCCCTGCTCGATATTGTCCACGGTCGAAGGGGCGATCACATCCACTTCTATGACGCCCGCATCGGGATCTTTCACGCCCAGCGCCTCGCCCCGCAAAGTCTTGGCATATTGGGCCAGCTCATAAATGCGCCCCAGCGATGCCGGCGTGAACACGCCGTTCGGATCCTTCTCGTTGACGACGCCCAGCACCACCATGTCGTACAGGCTCAACGCTTCGCGCATCTGTTCGTGGAAAATCCGCACCGGTTCGCTCTTGCTGAGCATGTTCTCCGGGTCCGTATCGACCTTGAGCGGATACAGCATCGAAAATGTCTGGGGGGCCAGCGATGGCAATGCCGCCAGCAGCGCCAGCGCCAGTGTGAGCAGCACCATGCCCGCAGTCACTAGCACGGGCCTGTCTACAGACGCTTCAACGATACGGTCGCTGAATTTCATGTTCACTCTCCTTCTTGGATGGCTCGCCCGAAAGGCGATGCTGCCCTATCCGCCAGTTGGTTCACATGCAAGACCGTAATGCGGCCTCCAGCGTGTCTTGGGGCTGAACGCCGACAAACCGGCTCAACTCTTCCCCGTTTTTAAAAATAATCAATGTCGGAATGCTCGATACATGGTGGCGCTCCATCGCCCCGGGCCAGCGTTCGACCTCTACCCGACCGAAAACGCTTTGCCCGCTCCACTTCTGGGCCAGCGCGCGCATGACCGGCTCTTGCGCCGCGCTTTGCGCGCACCAGTGGGCGAAAAATTCCACCATTACCAACCGAGGCTCGCACAACATGCGCGCCAATATGGTTTCCGTCCATTCCTCAAGAAGCAACACATTTCACCTATACATCGAGTTGGTATCCGGCTTTCAATATAACTAAAGCATGATGTGTGCCAATCCGGCATATTGATACGTAAAACGCTTTTTTATAAGGATTTACGAGTGTAGCCTTTTGAAAGTAGGAGAAGACGTCAAATGAGAGGTAACGTTCAGAAGCGTTGCGCAACACATGTAACGTTACGTATTGGCGGGTCCATATAAGAACCAAGGCGGGGTATCGCTCGATAACATCGAGGCGTACCCCGCCTGGCTCAAGAACTCTCCAAAAAGCAAGCTTGCGCTCACTTGCCTAGAAGCCATCAGGGGGGCTGGCTCCTAGAACGAGGAGAGGGAGGGACAACTATTCTACCCTACCGGTAAGTAAGCAAATGTTGTGCCACGAACCATATTTTATATAACGTCTTTTTTTATAAAGATTTATATTATTTTTTCTGATTAGCGTTCCATTCGGACTTGCAAATTTGCATAGTTGCGCAACGTTACATGCGTTTCATCAACCGCCTTTTTGTTGTTCTCCACTTGGCTAATCAGCGCATGGCCATACCGCCCCCAAAAAAACGGCCATCGAGCCTGCGCTGCTTGCTCGATACGCCCATGCGGTTTCTGTATCCAGCGGGTGAATGCAATGAGGACACCGCACGTGCAGATGGCGCCGCACGCACGGCAAGATTTTTCTCGAAAGGAAAGCTTGACAGAGAAGCGCTTGCTTGCTACCCTCTTAAGTTGATGAAGTATCCGGCCTGAAGATCGGAGGGCTGTCATGAACCGAGCGCCATACGTTTTTATAGCCGCTATGATAGGCGGCTTACTGTGCTCCATCCACGCCTTGGGCCAGGAGCCCCGGCAAATGACATCGGGCGTACACCGCGAGGTGGACCCCATGATCTCGCCGGATGGAAATATGCTGGCTTTTGCGAGCGACCAGACAGGCAATCACGACATCTATATCTTTGACTATCGGACCGGCGGCACCTATCAAGTGACGGAAAGCCCAAAAGACGACCGCTATCCCAGTTGGTCGCCGGATAACTCGAAGATCCTCTTTTCCTCCAAACGCACAGGCGGCGGCGATATATACGAGGTGAGCGCCAAGGGCCGTTCGGGATACCTTCAGCTTTCAGACCAAAAAGGCATGGAGGAGTTTCCCTCCTATGCGCCCAAGGGCAAAGGCCTCCTCTTTGCCCGCGCCGTGGCCCGCAACTTGATACGCCATGATATGCGCATCGTATTCCAGGACGATGCGTCGCTGGCTCCGGGCATTATTTTGGCGGATGGGGATGAACCTCGGTTCAGTCCCGACGGCAAAAGAATTGTATTCGTATCGCGCCGCACCAAAGATAATGAAATATGGATCATGAATGCCGACGGCAGCATGCAAACCCAGCTCACCTCCAGCCCGGGCGACGACATCAATCCCAGTTTTTCCCCAGATGGCAGCCAGATTATTTTTGCCACGAAACGCACAGGCAATTTAGACTTGTACGTGATGGACGCCACGGGCGGTAGCGTGCGCCAATTGACAGCGGACCCGGCGGATGAAATGCAACCCTCCTGGAGCCGGGAGGACTACATTTATTTTACGAAACGGCAAGGAGCTGAAGGCAAGTCTGCTATATGGCGCATGAAAGCGCCTAAGTAAACATACGTTTTGGAGGAAAAGGGGAAGTCGCTTTTTTACGTGTAATAAGCGTTATATACCGTAGTTGGGGTTCATAATGGACCGCGCACGGGGGTCCACGAGTGTGTCATATACCGCATCTAGCAGGGATAATCCTTGACACACCACAGATTGATGTTTACACTACGTAATCAGGAACATCTTGTTGTTTCTGACAACAGAACACAAGAGCCTGTAGCGTTTCGGGAGGTATTTGCCCAGTGAAGAGCGTATTCGGATTATGCACTCGTCTGTTTGCCGTGGGGTCTATTATCGCCGTGGCCGGTTGCGCCTCGACCCCTCAGCAAGCCAAGACACACCGTTTCACTCCACTTCCAACTCCTCAAGTTAAAACAGCCAATTTAGAACCCGCAAAGCCTCGTTCCACCACGGAGCTGTTGCGCGCTGCCGACCGGGCCTTCCAGGAAGGCAATAAAGCCCAGGAATCCGGGGATACCGAAGCCGCTTTGCGCAACTACAAGCAGATGCTCGAGCTCCTCATCGAGGCCGATCCTGATCCCGTCATTTTTTATAATCTGCGTAACGAATTCGGCCGCATACTAGATAACACGACGCAGCAGGCCTATATTCTCGAAAAAGGCCGCCCTCGTGAATATAGCGATGTCGCCATGTCCGACACGGGCGTGGTGGGGGATCTGCCGATTCCATTTCCACTGAACGAACGCATTATCGCCGAGATCGAAGAGATCCAAGAAGTCTATCGGAATGGATATCAATCAGGTCTTGATCGCAGCTTCAAATATGCGCCCATGGTGCGCCATAAACTGGCCGAGGCCGGTCTGCCGCAAGACTTAGTCTGGCTGGCCATGGTCGAAAGCCAATTTAAGAATCAAGCAAAGTCTACCGCAGGCGCGGTGGGCATGTGGCAATTTATGCCCGCCACCGGACGCCGCTACGGCTTGCGTGTCGATAATTATGTGGATGAGCGCCGGAATTGGGAAAAAGCCACCGATGCGGCGGTCACCTATCTGAAAGACTTATACCAGATGTTTGGCGAGTGGCCGCTGGCCATTTCGGCTTACAATTGCGGCGAATACGGCATGGAGCGCACCGTCGCCATGGCGGGAGGGGAGAAGGATTTGTGGAAGATCCTCGAGGGCCCCGCCGCCGACCGGATGCAGCGCGAGACGCAAAAATTTTTCCCCAAGCTGGTGGCTAGCGTCGTAGTGGCGAGCAGCCCAGAACGCTACGGTTTCGAGGTCAATCCCCAGCCGCCCGATCAATATCTCCGCGTGCCGGTCAAAGGCATGTATTCCCTCGCCAAGCTCGAAAAGGCGTGCGGGCTTCCCGATGACACCCTGAAAAGCCTCAACCCGGATCTCGTACGCGGCGTGACTCCCCCTTCGGGCGAATTCGCCCTGGCGGTTCCGGGAGAGGCGAATGCACGCCTGATTACCGCATTGAGTGAAATCCCCGAAGAACGCGGCGGCGTCGCGCTGGCTTCGATTGACGACGAATCGAGCGTCACCACAAGCCGTTCGACCCAATCGACCATGAAGTACAAAGTGCGCCGGGGAGACACGCTGGCCGGCATCGCCTCCCGGTTCCGTGTGCCGCTCAAAGATTTGATGAAAACCAATCAATTGCGTTCGTCAAAGAATCTGGCGGCAGGCAAAACGCTCACAATCCCGGGGAAAGATGGCGATGCCCCCGAAGAAGTCGAGCTGGCTTCCGCAAAAGGCGTGGATATCCATCAGGTCCGAAAAGGCGACACCCTTTCCAAAATTGCCGATAAATACGATATTTCCACGGGCGACCTGAAGCAATGGAATGGCTTGGATGATCACAATATCCAAGTGAACCAGGAATTGCGCGTCGCCCCTCCAAGCGATACGCAAGAGAAAAAATCCGCTTCCGCCGGGCAAGAAAAGCGGTTGCATGTCGTGAAAGCAGGCGAATTCCCCGGCACCATTGCCGCGAAATATGGCGTATCCGTGGATGAGTTGCTCAAATGGAACAACATGACCAATAAATCCGTCATTCGGGCGAACGATAAACTGGTGGTGTATGCGGCTCCTGCCGCCGCACCCGAAACACCTAAACCGGACGAGATACAAACGGCTTCCGTCGAGAAATCGACTCCCGCTTCATCTTCATCCACCCAGATGCACAAAGTCGCTTCCGGAGAGACTCCGGGCTGCATCGCGCAAAAATACAACATCAAAACCTCCGACTTTTTGGCTTGGAACGGGCTGGCCCGTTCCTCGAACATCCAAGCAGGCAAAGAGTATTACGTTTCTGATCCGAAATCGGCGGCTTCGCCTGCGGCGCAAGAACCGGAGAAGAAAGAAAAAGCGGAACCCGTATCGAAGAAAGAAGGGGCTTTCCAGGTTGCCTCGGGTGAAAGCGCGTGGACCATTGCGAAGAAGCATGGCGTAAGCGTCGAAGACCTCTGTAAGTGGAATGGCTGGGACGCCAAGAAAGTGCTCAAAGTAGGAGATGCATATGCCCTTCAGGGCGGCGCTTCCGAAACAGCGCCCGCAGCGGAACCAAGCAAGGCGGAACCAAGCAAGGCGGAACCAAGCAAGGCGGAACCAAGCAAGGCAGAACCAAGCAAGGCAGAACCAAGCAAGGCAGAACCAAGCAAGGCAGAACCAAGCAAGGCAGAGGCCTCTCCCGCTTCCGCGGTTCATATCGTAGCCGCTGGCGACACGCCCTCGGGCATCGCCAAGCAGTATGGAGTTAAAGTAGCCGATTTGACCCAGTGGAACGCCTGGGATAAGAAGCATGTCATCAAGGTGGGAGAGAAGGTTACGATTAAGAAGTAATGGGTAATGTTCGATAGGGCGCGAGCGAGGCTGCAAAAGGGGAGGCGCGATGGCAGAGCATATTCTCGGCATGGGAACCAAGAAAAGCGTCCGGGAGATTATCTCCCTTAGCCTCGAGATATTGGGCAAGGTGGAAGGCTTTCCACGCAAAATCATCGCACACGGCGCTACTGCGGAGATCACCGCCACCCGGCCACAATTCAAGGGGCCATTCGAGTGGTACCAGTTGCGCGTCCTGGCCAGCAAAGAACTAGATGAACAGCTAAAGCCCATCGTGGAACAGTATGCGGATGTCTGCACATTCCTGCCGGATAACGAATGGCGCATATTCGAATGCCCTGGCGCAGGCAAAGACGCTTCCGATGAAAAACGCATTGGCGCCGCCATCGAGACGTTCTCGAGCGCCTTGGCGCTCCCGGAAATCTGGCGCGTGCATGGGGAAGATTATCGCGTCGAACCCATCAGCGTCGAGTTGCTCTTTTTGGCCATGCTCCAATATAAAGCAAGCGATGTCCATCTATGCCCGGGCCAGCCTCCCGTATTTCGTGTGGATAACGACATCCGCAATTCCGAACTTATCGGCGATATTTCCGCCGTGCAAATCCTAGACCTTATCCAGCGGATTACGGCGGAAGTCGAATGGAAAGAATTCCATGAGACGATGCAGACGAGTTTTAATTTCCACCAAGTAGGCCTTGGATATTCCCGCGTTTCCGCGTTCATGAAGCAGGGCGCTCCGCATATCACATTCCGCTTTCTTCCTGAAATCATACCCTCCTTCGAAGAACTCAATATCCCGACGGACACTATGAAAAAACTCGGCGAAATGCACCGGGGGCTTTTGCTGGTGACCGGCATGACGGGCAGCGGCAAATCCACGACCGTCGCCGCCCTGGTGGATTGGATCAACTCCACGAAGAACGTGCATATCTTAACCATCGAAAATCCCATCGAGTATGTGCATCGGAACAAACGCGCCGTGATCTCCCAGCGCAATACAGGCAAGGATGTGATCGATTTCCGCGATGCGGTCACCGGCGCGTTGCGCCACGACCCCGATGTTATCGTCATCGGTGAAATGCGCGATCCCGACACCATTCGCGCCGCCATCAATGCCGCAGCCACCGGCCACCTCGTCATCAGCACGCTCCACGCCAACACGGCGTCCGAGGTCGTCAACCGCATCATCAGCTTCTTCGATCCTGTCGAGCGCGACCTCGTCAAGCTCCAATTGCGCGACTGCATGCGCTGCGTCATCTGCCAGCGCCTGGTGCCTCGAGTCGGCGGCGGCCGGGTTCCCGCGCTCGAATTCATGTTCAACGATATCAAACCCATAAATGACGCCATTGTGGCAGGTGATACGGACGCCATGCGCATCGGCATGCAACAATCGGTCTCGCATTCGTTCTTGTTCGAGGAATACTTGCACCGCTTATATCGAAAAGGCAGCATCTCGGTCGAGCATGCCCAGGAATACGCCACCGAGCAGAGCTTGGTGGATCAAATGATTATGGGCACATACTCTATTCCGCGTCTTGATACGATTAAGACCGCCCGCGCGGCAGGCACACAACATTGATTCGCACCGCGCGTGGCATTCGAGAATCAGGGAATGCAGGTGCCTGACTATCTGGCCAAAAAAGCGGAAACTGCGAGTTCTGCGGAGTGTGCGGATGAGCAAGTTATCCACAAGTTATCCACAGCCCGCTTTGCGTGATTTTTGCGGTGGAATAAGGGAAAATCGCATATCGGAGCCCTCCTGGCGGAAGGTTGTCCACAATAGAATTTCGAGGATATCGTCGGTTCGGTAAGCGCCGAGCCCGTTGCCAGCACTGATCATCTCACAGGTCTTCTTGCCCATGTCGCGCGGGCTTAGCGCCCTTGCCGTGGGAATATGCGGAATCGGGGGTAGCTATGCGGATCATTGCGGGAACCGCCCGAGGCGTCCGGCTCGCTACGCCAAAAGGAGAAGAAGTCCGCCCTACGTTAGACCGGGTCCGGGAATCGTTATTCAATATCCTAACACCTCGAATGTCAGGTGCCCGCTTTTTAGATTTATATGCAGGAACAGGGGCCAATGGGATCGAGGCGTTGAGCCGTGGAGCCGCCAGGTCCGTGTTTGTCGATAATGACAAGCGCAGCATCGCCCTCATTCATGAGAACCTCGAGCGCGCAAAGGTTGCCTCCTCAGGGCATTGCATCACCGGAACGCTTCCGAACGGGTTAATAGGCCTCATTGGCGGGCGGGAATCCTCTTTCGACATTGTATTTGCCGATCCGCCCTATCAGCAGGTGGATTTTCCCGCATTGCTGGATGCCCTCCAGGCGGGCGGCGTGTTGGCGCAGGAAGGATGCATCATCATCGAGCATGACGCCCGGCAAGAGCCCCCCCTCGATAGGGCGGGATTTCAATGCGTTCGTAACGTCCGATATGGACAAACGAGTCTTTCGTTTTTTTCTTGACCCCAAGGCACAGGTCTGTTAGAGTGTGATGCACAATATGTAGAAACTTCTCGCGTTAGATTAGAACCTATTGTGGTGTTAGAGCGAGAGAAACAGGAGCAGGCACTAGAATGCGCTGTCCATTTTGCGGGCATCTCGAGAGCAAGGTGGTTGATTCTCGAGCGTCAAAAGAAGGCGATTCCATTCGCAGGCGGCGGGAATGCCTTAAATGCGGCCGCCGTTGCACGACGTATGAGCGAATCGAAGAAGTCGCCCAAATGGTCATCAAAAAAGACGGAAGGCGGGAGCCTTTCGACCGTTGGAAGATCAAAAGCGGCATTCTCAAATCCTGCGAAAAACGCCCCGTGAGTTTGGAGCAGATCGAGTCGCTTATTGATGATGTGGAACGCTCCCTATTCAATTCGAGTGAACACGAAGTCTCCACGGAGACAGTAGGCTTGGCGGTCATGGACCGATTGAAACGGTTGGACGGCGTGGCGTATGTACGGTTCGCTTCGGTGTATCGTGAATTCCGTGATCTCAATGAATTTATGGATGAACTAAAAACGCTGCTTGCTTAGAACCTTTCGTCTTCTACCTATGCGGAATCGGTTATTTATGTAAAAGGCCCCTGGTGCTTCCAGGGGCCTTCTTGTATATGTGCTGTTCCGTTTTTGGTTATTGTCCCAGCAATTGTAATGCGGTTTGCGGGATGACGTTCGATTGCGCGAGGACTGAAGTGCCTGAACTCACCAAGATTTGGTTTCGGGTGAAATTAGTGGTCTCGCGGGCGATATCGGCGTCGCGCAGCGCGCTGTCAGAAGCCGATGAGTTTTCTTCCTGGATTGCTAACGTATCCAAGTTGTATTCGAGCCGGTTTTGCTGCGCTCCAAATTGGGCCCGTAAATCGGATATGTAGCTAATCGCGCTATCGATGGCGGTAATGGCTTCACTTGCATTCGCCTGGGTAGAGACGCCTGTCGTTGTCAAATCGGCGATTGTCGTGAAGGTTCCAGCACCTGGAAGAGCGGCGGCGGAAGACCCTCCAATCCCGGACATTCCCGCTTTCAAATCGATTTGCATCGTCTGGCCTTCCCGCAATCCCACTTGAAGCGTCAGCTTTCCGGTGGTGGAAACAGGAGCAGTGTTCACTGTTTGCAAGGTATTAGAAGGGTCCAGGGGGCGGATGCCATTGAATTCCGTATCCCTGGCAACCGAATTGATCTGTTCGATCAACTGGTCTACTTCGGCTTGAATGGCTTCTCGATCATCTGTCGTATTCGTGCCGTTGGATGCTTGGACAGCGAGTTCACGGATTCGCTGCAACATGTTGGTGGTTTCTGTCAGAGCGCCTTCCGCGGTTTGCAGCAAGCTGATTCCGTCTTGTACATTGCGCTGCGCTACGATTGAACCTTTGGTGACCGTTCGCAAGCCCTCAGAAATGGCTAATCCTGCCGCATCATCCTTAGCACTATTTATACGAAGCCCTGAAGAAAGACGTTCGAGGCTAACATTGAGGGCGCGGGTGGATTTTTGAAGTGTGCGCGCGGCGTTGATGGCGGCTACATTGGTATTGATCCGGAGACCCACGGTTCATTCCTCCTTGAATGATTGTCGCCTTTGCATCCTTGCATCGGCTGGAATCTCTTACTGATTCCGATTGGTGTATCGGCGGAAACCGGACAAATCTTTAGTATCTGGTTTGGATACATGCATTAAGCCGTTCTAAAGACAGCCCTATCTCCCGCATCTACCAATGTATACGCAGCATGACGGCAAGCATGTGGAATGCCTGCTAGATATGGGTGCTCATGCGCGGCATCATGGCATGTCAATGGGCTCGTCGGCTTCTAGAATAGGTACGGCAACGTGCTCCTCCGCATGGGAGGGCATTGCTTCCGGTATGGGGTCAATCGCGCCTGCGGCCACAAGCGCCAGATACGTTTTGCGGTCCACGGTGTCGCCGCTAGTCACCAGCCGGGACGCGCCGTCCACCGTGACGCAAAATTGGCGGATGGGCGTACGTTTGCGCATGGTGATATTCCCCTTGCGCATCATGTCATAATCAATACGGAAAAAACCGGAAGGCGCCATCTTGTCTTGGCCAGCTTGCTGCCGGACTTCAGGAGGAACCGCTTTATTGCGTTTGTGAAAAAACACCGTTGTCTTGCCTTTCTCAACCAGATCAATATTGGATTCATAGTCTAATTATTTTACCATTTCGTCGGGCAAAAAAGAATATGGATGTGTGTGGCGAATGATTGCCTTTCTGGCATAGGCATGCTTTTCTGTCCGGGAAGCAATGTCTTCACGCGCCAAACCTTATTTCCGCACGAGCCAAAGGCGTGTGTGGGGCGTGAGAGAAAGGAGTTCGCCCGCCGAAAACCCAGCTCGGCTGGTCCATTCGGCCACTTGAGCCGCGGAGTACGTGTCGCCATTAGGGGTATGGAGCAGCATTTGCAGAGCGAATAACAGCCCGAATGCCGGGCCTGCGCTGTCATTATCGAGAAGAAAATCTTTAATGATGAGCAAGCCGCCTGGCTCGATAGCGGCATAACAGCGGGAGACGAGTGACTCGTTTTCATCTGGGCCAAAGGAATGAAGGATGTTTGACAACAGCATCAGGTCATGGCCTGGCGGCAATGTGTCACGCAACAGGTCCCCCGGCATAAAGTTCATGCGCGCTTCCAAACTCGCTCGCCCAGCTTCTTCACGGGCGATATCCAATACCTCCGGGCGGTCAAAAAGGGTAGCCCACATTTCCGGATGGCGTTCCAAAAATGCGATGGAATAGGAGCCGGGCCCTGCACCTAAATCGAGGAGGCGGTGATAAGGTGATAGGTCCAACACGTCCAGAATGGATTGGGCGCTGTGACGGGCGATGTCAGACATGCCGCAGATGAAGGCGCGCAGTTGTTCGGTGTTGCGCACCTGAGCGCCTGGAACCACACTCCCACCCGTACGTACGGATTCCGCCAGGCGGGACCATGCCGCCCATCCTTCCGCCCGGTGCGCGGCGATATGGGTCTGATCGCCGGGGGCGCCTGATACAAGGCAGTTGGCGGCTGTCTCGGTATTCTGGTACTGGCCTTCTTGAATCGTAAGAAGCTCAAGCGCCGCCAAGGCGTTCAAGAGCATTCGGGTTCCCCGCTCACTCCAGCCCAAGAGCTGGGCCATTTCTGGGGCCGTGCGGGGCGTATCGAGCAACGGGAATACGCCTGCCCGAAGGGCGGTGAACAAGATTTGCGAATGCTGGAAACCTAGAGATAAGCTGTCGATTTTCTCAATTTGCTCTCGGATGTCCATCTTGTTTATATACCTCGTTCCCGCCGTCAAAGAACAGGCGCGTCGCTCCCAGTCCTGCCGCCTTATTATGCCCTCGAAAAATCCCACACCGTTTGTGCGATAGGCTCCTCATTTTCTTCTTCAGAAGGCAACTTCGGCTCTTCCGAAGAAATATCTTTATTTTCATTTTGAGCATATTCGTACTGGGGTGTGTGGAATGGCTTCTCCGCATTGGATTCCGCTTGCAAAGCATCCGCGCCATATCCCGAGGAGCGAACGGGAGCAGCTTCTGCTTGGGGTTCATTTCGTTCCGCAAACGATTCAAGAGGAGTATCCGTGTTCAAGGCGGACTGATCATCAGGCGCGCGCAAATCATGCGCTCCTTCTTTGGGCTCAGGAAACGCTTCCTGTTGAATGGCGGCATGATGAGGCACCAGGTAAAACAAAAAATCCACAGGTTCGCGGAGCACGCGCGATAGCATCAAGCAGGTATGCACCGTCGGATTAAACAAGCGCCCGCGCTCAATGGAAATGATCGTTTGCCGGCTTACACCAACCTGATCCGCTAGATCTTGCTGCCTCATCCGTAAGCGGCAGCGAATCTCCCGGACTCGATTTGCAACGTATAGTTTAGTTTCCATGCACATCAGTGTACCAAAGCGAGTGCGCATTGGCAAGGATATGTTTTGGAGGGCATACCCCTGGATTTTCACGTACATTTTTGTGCAAACACTGATCAAAAGCAGATTTACACCGGTATGGACGTACATTTTTGTGCATCCATGATCTGCGGGAAGTTTCGATGCGAATGCTCTCTGCTTGCTTACATGACATATGGGATATTCTTTATCTGTAAATGAGATTCTAGATAGCGAGGCATTATGCGTTTAATCCAGTAAGCAGCCCTTTATATGTTTGATTCTGGCGAAATATTCTAGTGTTTATCAGGACATGCCCACATGATATGGATGCTTCCTCTCCTACAGAAGCACCCGCATAAGGTTTGTTGCATAATTAAACATGTCCATGCTGGCGTGCTGTTTTGGAAAAAGCGCAAAAAGATGGGTATATGCCTTCAACAAGGCATGAGAAAGGGAAGGATGGATTTACCCGCAAAATCCAGCATGACTCAACATGAAATCAGGGAAAATGCTGTATGATATACACGGCGAACTGAAGTAAAAACTGAGGTGGGGAAGGTTGGATTTTTCACGCCTGCTCCTTTGGAATGGCCACGGAGGGCAAATAATCCGCTTCAGGTGCGGCTGCTTTTCATTTCGTTGGCCACTCGAATTTGAGGGCCTTTTCCAAAATGAAGGAATAGTTTTTTTCTGAATCTATCTTTCGCCATCAATGCTCGCGAAATGACAAGCATCCTTGTCTTTTCATTAAAACTGGGCAGCCTTTCTAAAAGCCCGGAACTAACGAGGATGGGTTTTCAGGACCGGTGAAAGAAAATGCAAACAAGTAATATATTGTCAAATAAATTTATAATCTTCTATTAAGCATTTTTATTTTATTTTACATATGATTTCTTTCTCGTTTTCTGGTGCGGAGTTTTGATATGTCTAGTAGACATGACACAGCGCTCTTGAATAAGAGCGCTGTGGATCCGGCTTTGGAGGTGGCTTTATCTTGGCTTTATTTTTTCAAGCGGCTAGATAAGGCTTCGATGACGGCGCGGTGAGTTTTGATGCGGGCGTAGAGTTTATCGTTCCCCTCGATAATGGTCCATGGAGCGAACGTGGTGGAAGTCTTCTCGATCATCTCGGAAACCGCGTCCCAATAGGCTCCCCATTTTTCCCGGTTTCGCCAATCCTCATCCGTGATTTTCCATTGCTTATAGGGTGTGTTTTGGCGCTCGTTGAAGCGGGCCAGTTGCTCCTCGGGAGAGATGTGAATCCAGAATTTCACTAAGACGGTTCCGTAGGAGACCAGCTCTTGCTCGAACTCATTGATCTCCCGGTAGGCGCGCTGCCACTCTTGAGGAGTCGCGAAACCTTCCACGCGCTCGACCAATACCCGGCCATACCAGCTTCGGTCAAAGATGGCGATGTGCCCCGCCTTGGGAATGGCCTTCCAGAATCGCCACAGATAGTGGTGAACCTTTTCATCGCCCGCCGGAGCGGCGACTGGAACGACCTCGTATCCCCGGGGGTCGAGCTCGCGGGTGAGCCGCTTAATATTCCCGCCCTTCCCGGAGGCGTCCCATCCTTCGTACAGAATGATGGCGGGAACGCGCTGCCCATAGAGAAGATGCTCGAGCTGGCGCATCTCATCTTGAAGGCTGGGGATTGTTTTGTCATATTCTTCCCGGGCAATGGACCGAGTGAGGTCGGCGCGATCGAGGGGGCTGACCCGGCGCTTGGGGATTTTGGCCGCAGGCGCGGGCAAGGGCGCGGGCCGCGCCAAGGCCTGCTCGAAGGCGGCGGCAATGGTCTCCGCGATGCGGACATGCGCGTACCGGCGATCATGGGCGGGAATAACCGTCCATGGCGCGTTGGCGGTGGAAGTCTCGACCAGCATATCCTCGACGGCTTGGTAGTATTCGTTGTATTTTTTATGGCGGCGCCGGTCTTCCTTCGTGACCCGCCAGGATAGGGCGTTGTCATTCTCGAGTTCCTGGAAGCGCTTGGCCTGTTCCTTTTTACTGATGTGCATCCAGAACTTCAGGATGACGGCTCCGTCATCCACGAGCTGGCGTTCGAAGGTGCGGATGCGCTCATAGGCCAGCTTCCACTCATCCGTGGATTTGTTTTCTTCGACCCGGTCTTCGAGTACGTGGACATACCAGCTTTTATCAAACACGGCAATGGCGCCTTGTTTGGGCAAGCGCTGCCAAAACCGCCACATGGGGGGATGATAGGCCTCTTCGGCCGTAGGGGAGCGTGTGGCATGCACTTGGAATCCACGGGGATCCAATGGGCGCAAAAAGCGATTGATGGCGGTGCCCTTGCCTGCGGCGTCCCATCCTTCCATAATAATGATGGATGGAATGCCCTTGTCGCGCAGTTCGCGTTGCAGCAGCCCCAGCCGGATGTCTAACTCTTCGAGGGTCTTCCGGGTTTCCTCTTTGGGAAGCGAAACGTTCAGATCGATGGTTTCGAGCATAGGGCGTTCTCCCATTTAAGCCTTGAGTAGTGTATGCTTACGAATGAAGTTTGGCAAGGGGTTGGTATACACTGTTGCATTAGGCAGGGTGGATCGTATATTGATACGGGGTTCGGGCGCCGCGTTGGCTCCTGATGGCACGCAATGTAAAATGAGTGTTGTTTCTGAAGCGGCTGCGTGGCCGCTTTTTGGCGTTCAAGATATGGTAGCGTACACGTGGCTGTTTTAAATTGTGGCATAGATTTTGGGACGACCAACTCGAGCGCGGCGGTTCAGGACGCTTCCGGAGTGCGGGTGCTCGAACTGGACGCCTTGAATGATAATCCGCGTTCTCTTCCCTCGTTGTTGTATATATCGCGGGATGGGGAGCATATTGTCGGGCGCGGTGCAGCCAATGCGTTCATCGAACGCAATGTGGACCGGGAAGTCATCCTGAAACAAGTGGACCTCGGGATTGATATCGAGGGATACGTCGCCTCCGAACCGGATAAAGAAGATGGCTACCGCCCCCCCTCGGAAGGCGAAGGCGTCCGGGAGGCGGTGCGGGCGCGGGCCATAATCGAGGTGAATTCGCCAGGACGCCTCTTCCAGTCCATCAAGAGTTCGCTGGGCAACCGTTCGTTCAAGGGAACAGAAGTTTTCGGGACGCATTTCCAGATTGAGGAATTGGTGGCGCATATCTTGCAACCGATAAAAGCGGCGGTGGATGCGGAAGCGCAAGAAGATGTGCAGACGGCGGTATTTGGGCGGCCGGTGCGGTTCAGCGGCGATGACGACGGAGGAGCGCTTGCCGAGGAACGTTTGCAGCGGGCGGCCTATCTGGCCGGATTCAAGCAGGTGGCATTCTTTTATGAACCGGTGGCTGCTTGCGTGGAGTATGCCGTAGCCACCTTGAAGCGGCAGCGGCTGATGGTGGTGGATATCGGCGGCGGCACCTGTGATGTGTGCATCATGGAATTTGGCGGCGCACAGGATGTCGCGGAACGGCTTGCCGAGAGCCGCATTCTGGGTGTCGCGGGCGTTCCCATCGCAGGCGATGTGCTGGACAGGGAAATCATGCGCGCCAAGATATTCCCCTGCCTAGGCAGCCGGACGCGTTATGGCCCATCGAACTTGCCCATGCCGCAGTTCATTTATAATAATATTCTCGATTGGCAAAGCATGTACAAGCTCAACACGGAAGAGATTGTGAATTGGCTGATCGCCGTGGAGGCAAGCTGTCCGAGTCCGGAGGCGATCCGCGCGTTGCGGACCCTTATCCAGAGGAATTATGGATATCCGCTGGTGCGCCGGGTCGAGTATGCCAAGCGGCGGTTATCCGAAGAGCAAGAGGCTCCTATCGAGCTTAGGCATGGCGACGCCATGCAGATCGGCGTGATGATTAATCGCGAGGAATTCGGCCATATCATCGAAGCGGCTCTTGAATACATGCTTGACAGCGTCAAAGAAGCCGAACGAGCCGCAGGCGTGCAGCCGGATGAACTCGACTATGTGCTGACGACGGGTGGCACCAGCTTGATCCCCGCTGTACGCCATATGCTTGCGGAACGGTTCGGCTGGGAGCGCTTAATCCATCGGGACACCTTTACCAGTGTGGCGAGCGGCCTCGCCATTGTGGCGAGCCACCTGGCATAAGCCAAGAAACCTAAATAAATAAACTAAGCGCTCTATAAGGCGCTTATTTTTGTATGATCGGTCCAATATGTCCGATCAGTCAGATCGGTTCTATTGGCGGGGAAGCACGGTTCGAGGATCGATCGGCTGCCCATTCTTGCGCACCTCATAATGCAAATGATAGCCCGTGGCGTTTCCTGTTTTTCCGACCTTGCCAATGACTTTCCCCTTTTTTACGTACCGTCCCGGTTTTGTCTTGATGCGGTTTAGATGGGCATACCAGGTTTCGTATCCGTTTTGGTGGTCAATGCGTACGACTTTGCCGTAATCGCCGTTCCGTTCCGCGCTAATCACGACGCCGGGGGCGGTGGCGCAAACGGGAGTTTTTTTCGGGGCGCGGATGTCAATGGCTTTATGGAAGTGGCCATTCGCCCGGCGGCCAAACTCGCTCGTGACCTCCCGGTACGATGCCGGCAACGGCCAAATGCTTGGCGGAGCCGTGGCATGCGAGGAGCGAGTCAGGCATCCAGATAAAGCGATTGCGAGCAGGGCGCAGAGCATGGCCCATACGCCTAGTTGGCAGGCATTCCGCCTGGGCATTGGTTCCCCCTTATGTCTCTAGAAGTTTACGTACGGCGTCCAACAAGACATTCCGGTCAACTGGTTTGGAAAATGCGTAGCTTGCCCCGATTTGTTTGGCGCATTCCAGATAGAGGCCGGGATCGAGCAGCCCGCCTCCTGAAACGGCGATGATCTTCAGCGCTGGGAATTCCCTGCGCAATTCACGAATAGTTTGAAAGCCTTCTTTTTCCGGCATGACGATATCAGTGATGACGATATCGGCTGGAAACCTCCGGATACTTTCCAGGGCTTCGTTGCCGTCGGCGGCTTCATGGACCTCGAAGGATTCATTTTCGAATAATCGGTGAAAGACGTTACGAACTTGTTCGTCGTCGTCCACTATAAGAATGCGAGCCAACCGGTCCTTCTCCTTGATGCCGCGTGCGGGCTTCTGGTTTGCTTCATTCTTCCAGGATACGTGACAAGCTTGGCTTTAGTCTGTAGTATATACAATTGTATCGCGCCGCGCGAGAGGTTTTGTATGGGCGTGATTATTTTGTTAGTATTTGGAACATATAAATCACTCATTGACTTTTATGAGGCCAAACGGGCATAATGCAACCCTCTAACTGCCTATCCGCTTAGTGGATAGGTTCATTACTGGGTGGCTGAATGCCCTTCATGCCCGCCGTACTAGGGGTTTTCGGATTCCTGAGCCGGGAGGTAGTGTGTCTCATAAAGATCGTGGATTACTCCTAGAGAGGAAACTGATGCGCAACCGGAATGTGCTGCTGACCGGGGCCACAGGGATCATGGGAAGTTGGGTGTTGGGCGAAGCTCTTGCTCGGGGTTTCTCGCCCGTCGTGTTGTTGCGGGATCCGGACCATGCCCGAGCGGCGGCGCGCATCGAGACGGTGCTCGAGCATTTGGGCAGGCCAGACGACATGGAGCGCATTCGCATCGTACTGGGTGACGCGCGCCATCCCCATTTAGGGCTTGCTCCTCGGGAAGAAGCGGAGTTGCGGGAATGTATAGGCGCGTTTGTTCATTGCGCGGCATGCACGAGCTTTAATCCCAGCCAAGATGATGAGATTTGGGCCACGAATGTAGACGGCGTGGCGCATATTCTTGAGTTCATTCAAGGCACAAGCATACCGCTCTATCATGTAAGCACGGCCTATGTGGCGGGCAAGCGCGTGGGCGTGGCGCATGAGACGGAATTGGATGAAGGCCAAGAATTCAATAACGCATATGAACGAAGCAAATTTGAGTCGGAGAAAATGGTCCGCCGCGCCTTCAAGGAAGGGCGCGCCACCGGGTGTATTTTCCGCCCAAGCATTATTATGGGCTCGTCGACGGATGGACGCATTCTCCAGTTCATGAATTTTTACAACGTGATGCGCATGATAGACCTTCTTTCGCAACGGCGCACGAATCAGGAATGCCTCATCCGAGTCGAGGCCGATATACGCGGCACCAAAAACCTCATCCCCGTGGACTGGGCGGTTCAGGCCATGTGGCACATTATCGAGCTTGAAGGCCCGACCGGCCTTGCGTACCATCTCACGAATTCCAACCCGATGACCCATTATGAGATGGAAATGTGGTCCAATGTGCTGTTGAGTGAAAAAAGCCAGCGGATCGAGCTGGTATCTGAAATCGAAGGAGAACTCACCTCACTCGAGGGATTGATCGCATCGAGTTTCAGCAATTACCGGCCTTATATGGGCCTCGAGCCCAGTTTTGACCGCACCAATACGGATAAGGCGCTTCGAGGCGCTCATGCGTTCCCCGATATGAACCCTGAATATTTTCGCAGATTGATGGCTTATGCACAGAGCGAGAAATGGCGCAGTTTATTTGATAAACGAAAGCCAGCCCTCCGCCGCGCCTCATCGCAATTCGCGGGGTGTTCGGCTGTCGAGGATACGGCTCAAGCGGTAGGTTAAGGGCGCTGTCGCGGTGTTTCCCGTCTTTTTGACGAATTTTCCTAAAAGCTTACATAAGACTCTCCCATAATAAGGAGCACCCGCCCATGCATGCCGCAAAGGCTGAACCTCTGACGCCCATTCCCTATCAAGCCGTCACCTTGTCCGATTCGTTCTGGTCCGCCCGTGCCGCCACCAATCGGGAAGTTACGCTGCCAGTGGAATTGAAGAATCTGCGGGACACCGGCCGGCTCGATGTGTGGAAAATGGAATGGCGGCCAGGCATGCCCAACACGCCGCATCCATTCTGGGATTCCGACCTGGCCAAATGGATCGAAGCGGCGGCTTATAGCCTTGCCACCCATCCCAATCCTGAACTCGAGCGGGAGATCGACCGCGCGGTCACGCGCATGGAGAAGGCCCAGCTCGATGATGGCTATCTGAATTCTTACTACCAACTGGTTGAGCCTGGAAAGCGCTGGACCAATCTAGCCCTGATGCATGAGCTCTATTGCGCGGGCCATTTAATCGAAGCGGCCGTGGCATATGCCAGCGCAACGGGTAAAAAACGTTTCCTGGATGTCATGCGCCGGTATGCCCAGCACATCGCAGGCACTTTTGGCCGGGGTGTAGGCCAGCGCCGGGGATATCCGGGCCATGAGGAGATCGAGCTGGCCTTGGTCAAGCTCTACCGCGCCACAGGCGAACGGCAATATTTGGATTTGGCCGCGTATTTTATTGATGAACGGGGGGTGGAGCCGCATTATTTTATTCAAGAAGCCCTTGAACGCGGTGAATCACTTCCGTTTTCCGAAGAATATTTCCAGGCCCATCAACCGGTGCGGGAGCAGCGGGAAGCTGTTGGGCACGCCGTTCGCGCCTTGTACCTGTATTCCGGCATGGCCGATGTGGCGGCGGAGACAGGAGATTCCACCCTGTTGGATGCATGCCGCCGGCTTTGGACCAGCCTCACCGAGCGGCGCATGTATATCACCGGGGGCATCGGCTCCACCGCGTCAAATGAAGGTTTCACGTCCGACTACCATCTGCCCAACGAGGCGGCATATGCCGAAACATGCGCGTCCATTGCCTTGGTGTTTTTTGCACACCGCATGCTTGCCATCGACCCGCAAGGAAAATATGGCGACGCCATGGAACGGGCGCTATACAACGGCGTGTTGAGCGGGGTGTCGCTGGACGGCAAACGATTTTTTTATGTCAATCCGCTGGCGGTCCGGCCGAATGAAGAACGGCACGGAGGCGAATTCGGGACCGTGTCGCGCCAGGAATGGTTTGGATGCGCATGTTGTCCGCCCAATGTGGCAAGGCTGCTGGCGTCTCTTGGGCAATATTTCTATGGCGTGCGCCCGGGCGCTTGCTTCATCCATTTATATGGACAGAGCGAGGCGCGCTTCGATATGGAAGGCGTGCCGGTCGTCGTGAAACAGCGCACCCAGTATCCTTGGGATGGACGTATTCGAGTCTCGGTGGAACCTGATGCGACCTGCGCATTTACGCTGGCGTTGCGCATTCCGGGATGGTGCCGTAATGCTTCGGTCAAGGTCAATGGCCGGACGGAAGCACTTGCGGACCTCATGAAAAATGGATATGCGCATATCACCCGGACTTGGAACAAACGAGATGTCTTGGAGCTTGAGCTGCCCATGCCGGTGGAACGGATGCGCGCCCATCCTCGGGTGCGTCATGATATGGGACGCATCGCCCTCCAGCGCGGGCCGATCGTGTATTGTCTGGAAGAAGCGGATAATGGCGCGAATTTGGACCGCATCGTGCTGCCGCGTTCCGCTCCGATTCGCACGATGCAGAAGCGGATTTTGGGTGGCATTGTCGCCTTGAAGACGGAAGGATGGGAGATTCCCGAGAAAGGCTGGAAAGAAGGGCTGTATACATCGAGTGAGCCTCTCCGGCGGCCCTGCCATGTCGTGGCTATTCCCTATGCCTTATGGGACAACCGGAAACCGGGCGAAATGCAGGTCTGGATTCGCGAAGAATAAAGGCGGTGAACGGCCTTTATCGGCTCTTTCCTCGTTGAATACAGTCGGCGCATAAAGCCGCGCGGCTAAGTCGTAATGTCCTACGGGTTTCATCACCAAAGATGCTTTTTGGGGGGGGACAGTGAACCTGCATGAAATCGGCATGAACACAGCACTTACGGAGGCTCGGTTAAGCCTGCGGGAAGGAAATCATGGATTTGGTGCAGTAATCATCAAGAATGGCCAGATTTTGTCTCAGGCTCATGATGAGGAAGAAACGGCGAACGATCCCACATCCCATGCGGAAATCAATGCAATAAAGCGGGCTTCAAAAGAAATCGGGAAAGACCTTACTGGATGCGTGATGGTATCCACACATGAACCCTGTCCGATGTGTTCTTCCGCGATTGTATGGGCAGGGATTACGGAAGTCGCATATGGATATTCAATAGAGCAATCACGCAAACAAGGAAGAAACCGGATTTGTATATCCTGTAGCGAGATATTTGACAGGGCTGGCAAGACAGTCGCCATCTATCCAGATATATTGCATAAGGAATGTGAAGTACTCTACTTAAAGAGTGTCCGGGATGAAATAAAGCGATTGCGCCATATCACCGAAGAAAAGCTGGCCGCGTTCAACGAAGACTCTGTCCAGCGCCGCCTCGCGTGGTTTAAAGAAAACAAAGAATCATTTTCATTTCTTGATAAAGAGCCAGTGGAAAGCGCCTACAAGCTATTGTTATGCCGGTTTGGCATTGTCGAAGAGGAGGCGCCCATCACTACTCGGGAGCGCGGCAAGATAGTTTTTCATTCCATCAATTTTTGCCCTACATTGGAAGCGTGCAAAATCCTCGGCCTAGATACCAGATTTATCTGTAAAAGATACAATGAGCATTCAACGGATCTATTGGTGAAACAAATCAATTCCAAACTGCGATTCGAGCGCAATTATAATAAATTACGGCCCTATTTCCCGTATTGTGAAGAAATGATAATCATGGAATAGGGTATTTTCGTCTCAATAAAGGCTATAACGCCCAGCCCTGCTCTTCTGGTTCGACGATCTTTTCTTGCTCGCGAATAAAAAAGCATGGATCATCGACGGGTTGCATATCCGTCATGGGCCGTGCTTCCTCGGTGCCAAACAGATCCGCGTAATCGCCATGGAAACCATCGCAGATGCTCTTCACGGCGCAGCGGGCGCACGCTTCGTGATATCGGTATTTACAGTCTTGCGCGGCGCGGATTCGCGCCTCATCCCGGAAGATGGCGTCTTTTCCCCGCATGGCCATGTCTAGAGCGCCCAATATGTTATGAAGCCCAAAGCGCAGCCGCGCCGCGATGGGATGGGCGGCGGCGTAATCGCGCCAATACGTGGGGAGCGAGCGGTAATATTTGCTGCCGGTAGCGCCTGCATGAAATACCGGTGCGAGTTTGCCCTCCTGCATCATTTGGGGCTGCATCATGGTCCAAAGCCAGCTCGCATAATTCCATTCATGCAGGTCATATGACAATTGCTGGTAATTGTAGACATTTTTCCGATGGCGCGGCTCGACAATACACAGCGGAATATAGCGGACGTTCACTTCGATGTGTGCTTCTTCAAGCATATCAAGGGCTTGCGTGAGCGGCGCTTGTATCTGGCCATACTGGGGCACGTTTTTGGAGGTGCGCTGTCCCGTTTCCTGGTCGCCGAACGGATTGAAGGCGATATAGTTCACGCCAAGCGCGCCGTATTCAATAGCCTTCTGGGCAATCTCCGGAAGCAGCGGCACGACCGGCTCCGACATGGTGCAGTTGAAGCGGAATGGAACGCCCAATTCGCGCATGCGCCCAATGGCGGTCGTGATGTCTTCGTATGCATCAGGGCGGCCGACGACTTGGTCATGCACTGCGCCGATGCCGTGGAGGCTGACTAAGAAATCGCGCACGCCCGCATCCACATATTTTTCCAGTTCGCCAGGGTGGGCGAGGCGCAGGCCGTTAGTGATCAAGGTGGGGTATAAGCCGATATCGCGGCAATAGGTGATCAATTCGAGTATATCGGGATGAATAGTAGGTTCGCCGCCTTGGATGTCAATCGAGCTGCATCCATAATATTCGCGAACGGTCTTGCAGATGGCTTTTGCTTTTTCCACCGACATGAATGGGTGCTCGGGGTGGCGGAAATCGCTGATACGGTTGACGAAATAGCAGAAATAACAGCGGAGATTGCAGGTCTGCCCGAGCCACATCACGGCGCGCCGCGTGATCACCCTGCGTTTGGTTTTTTTTATCGCCGAAAGGTATTGGGCCGCTTGCTTGCCGCGAGTCTCCACGCTATCCATTGTAAATAACCTATTCTTTCGCGGCGGCGCATACGATGCCCTGCCGGTTTTGGGTTAGCCGTTGGTCGGCGGGTCTGGTTCGCCCACGTTAATGAGGCCTGCAAAATACAGGCGCCGGCCTGGCTCGAAGTGGATACAGCCGACATCCGGCGTGCGCAACGCTTCCAGCACGCGGGCGTGTTGCATATAGCCTGAATTGATTGCGGTGAACCGAAATGGTATCGCATTGGCTACGCTGGCCATGGTAACACGCGGATAGGTTGAACTCAACGCCGCGCCGAATCGCCCAGGCGCATAGAGGCGGTTCGCATGCCGCCAGTCTTCGGCGTCGGGATCAAAATCAGGATATGCACCTGATTCGTGTTCGGTCCGCCAGTGTTCATATTCTGGCCGCAAGCATATGCAGGCGTGATATTCCTCGACATCGAGCGGCTCGAGCGCCTCCAGTTCGATGGACACGGCAAGGCCTTCCGGTGTGATTTCAATACGCCAATGCTGGCGGAAGGGGAACCGCCTCGATTCGCCCGTGGCTTCGATGCAATCGCCGGTGCGTGTGGCTGCATTCCATTTCAAAGCCGTACTGTCATTCCATAACCCGCCGATGAGCATGGATGCATAGAAGCCCAGAAAAGCGGTGAGCGTTTCACCGGCATACATTAATTGGATAGCGCCTCGGTAATATCGCGCTTGAAGCGCTCCCAGAATGAGATGGCGCTGGGCTTCGCGGTTATGCGCCCAGTCGCTCACTTCCGCATGGTTTTCCGCGGGCCGCACTTCAATGGACATCAATTCGTGCCGTCCCGCCTTGAGCGGCCATTCGGCTTCGGGTATGCGGCAAGCCACTGTGAGCGCCCGGGCGCTTGCCATGTAGTCCGTGTTGAACCATTGCAGGGACACGTAGGGATTGTGCGCATGCACATGGATGAGGAGCGGCGGCAATTCGCATGCCTCTTCTCCGTAAATGGCGGCTTCATGATACCCATGTTGTGCGGGGGCTACGAGCGACCATTCCAAATCGGAAGGAAGTATATCCGGGAAAGTCCCGTTAAAATCGCCATTGATCCATTGGGTGTAGCGCGCGGGGAATTGCATTTGGATTTCGAGCATTTGTATGGGGGCGTCTTGGCTGCAATCAATCGCGATATCCCAGAAGAGCCGTCCATTCTCGATACGCAGGGTCCATATATGGGTGATGGGGACGCGAGGCATGCGGCCAAGCATCAGGCAGCCCGAGGACTGGCGTTGCTCGATGGCCCATGTGGCGGAAGTGGAATAATGGAGTTGCTCCATGCAGCGTACGGCGGCGAGAAATCCGCTGGGCGCGGTGGTTTCACGGCGTTCATAAAACATGGACAAGCGGCCATGGCAGGCAATGGCTTCGATAGGTTCATTCGAGAAATTGTGAATGCCCTGCTCGGAACCTATCTGGCGCAGGTAGAAATCAATGGTGGATTGCGGGGTGTCGCGCATGAGCATTTCGCCATGCTGCATGAGCACCACCCGGCGGCATATGGTGTTGACGATATTGAGGTCGTGCGAAACGAATACAATGGTTTTGCCTTGGGCCATTAATTCGCTGATGCGCTGCTGGCAGCGCCGCTGGAATTCTTCGTCTCCCACGCTCAACACTTCATCAACGAGAAAGACATCGGGATCCGAATGGACCGCGACGGCGAATCCGAGACGGACAAACATGCCGCTCGAATAGGTGTCCACCGGATTATCGATAAATTCACCGATGCCGGAGAAAGACACAATATCGTCAAAGACCTCGTCGATCTGCGACCGGCGCATGCCGATCAGATTTCCGTTAAGGTAGATATTTTCGCGCCCGGTGAGCATGGGATGGAAGCCCGCGCCTAGCTCGAGGAGGGAGGCGACGCGCCCGCGCACGGTGATGCCGCCGCTCGTAGGAACCGTGACGCCCGCGATGATTTTAAGGAGGGTGCTTTTCCCGGAGCCATTCCGGCCGATGATGCCCACGGATTCGCCCGGCTCGACGTGGAAGTTCACGTTCTTAAGGGCGGCGAACGTTTCGCGTTTCCGGCCATGCAGCCAGTCAGCAAGCCCGCCGCGCCCAACGAGCACGCGCGTTCCCCGGTGCATTCGGAAAAGCTTCGTGACGTTTGTTACTTCAATGAGCGCCATTACAAATTGTCCGATAAGGTGGGGGCGTTGCGCCGAAACACCACGACGCCCACCGCCAGCAGGAGAACAGCACAAATGGCGGGCCAAACCAGCATATGCGGGATGGGAGCAGGTGATTCTATGGGAACTCCCACGGCTTGGCGAAACGCGCCAATAAGCCCCGCCATGGGATTGGCGAGGTAGAGATACAACAGCCTCGGCGCGCCATGTTGTTCAAGGGCCCCCCGGACCAAATCGATGCTATAAAACACCGGCGAGGCGTAAAAAGCGAACATCAGGGCCACGCTGGCCAAATAGCTGACATCATGGAAGTATACGTTCAAACTGGATAGCAGCAGTGACAGGCCGATGGCCATCGCTATCAGAATCGTCAGCACGAGGGGGAGATAGAGAAGCTCGATGCCGGGACGCAGGCCGAGAAAAGCGCCGATGACGCCCAAGAGCACGATGCCGATGACTAGATTGACCAATCCGCCGCCTACCGCCGCCAGTGGGATGATCTCGCGGGGAAAAGCGACCTTCTTCACCAGATGGGGATTATCCACCAGCGAACGGGTGGCGGTTAAGATGGAATTGGAAAAAAACTGCCAAGGGACGTATCCGCCCAGCACCAATAAGGGAGTAAGCCCGTGCTGGCCAGTCTTCGACGGCACCAAGATAAAAAACACTAGGGACAGAATGACCGTCATGCATAGGGGTTCGAGCACCGCCCACAAAAAACCGACGGCGGCATACCGGTACCGAACGCGCAAATCTTTCCAGATGAGTTCCATCAGGAGCTCCCGATGGCGGATAAGATCGGGAATCACGCGCGTGATGCGGCGCTGGTCTGAGCCGGTATATACATATGCACCCATTATCCGATATCCTAACAAATGCGCGGGGCGGATGAAAAGAAACGGCCTGGCGCGTATGGGCGTGATGGATGGTTATTCGACTGCTGTGTTGGCTTCTAGGCGGAAATGGGAAACAAGCACAGAAACTTGACTCTTTAAGAGTTCATGGATATGCTAAAACAGCCTCACGAGGGTAACGGGATCTGCTGCCCGCTCACCGGACACGGGAGGTGTTTGTCGGAAAAGGGGAGAGCGCCTAGAATTCGCGAGAGAGTTCGGTCGCGAGCGGCTAAAGCAACGCCGCCGCGAACGGCATATATGCCTGTGTCCGGCCTGCCGCCATGGATTTCCACGCGCATCAACCCAAATGTACAGTGTAAGAGGGGATTATTATGAGGATCTATGTAGGCAATTTGTCGTATCAGACCAACGATTCGGACCTCGAAGATGCGTTTGCACAATTCGGCCAGGTTACGTCGGCGCGTGTCATCATGGACAAGATGACCAATCGTTCCCGTGGTTTCGGATTTGTCGAGATGGAGAACGATTCGGAAGGACATACGGCTATCCAGAAAATGGATGGCGCGGATTTGGGCGGCCGGACCCTCAAGGTGAATGAGGCGCGTCCGCGTGAGGAAAGAAGCCCGGCCCGTGGCGGTTATCAATCGCGTTATTAGTTTTCATAAATGGCCCGGCGGTTTGCGTGCAGCGAACCTGCCGGGCGCATATATCTTGCACTTGTTGTTTGTTCTTGCCAGGAATGGGAGCCGGTGAAACCTAGCCGGGGCAATGGCGGCATGCCATTTTCTAGATGCATGTTGTCTGCCAGGGGTTGGATCCGGTACACTTCGGTTCGCATGGGCGGCTGTCTATAATGTAAACAGAAAAGCCTCTCCACGGCGGAGCAGGTTTCCGGTTGCCCCAAGCGCCTTGTGGAGCCATGACCGCATCCCAAGCCGACAATCCGTATGAAAAGCCTGTAGACGCGCCGCACGCCCAAGAAGGGACGTACGACGCGCAGTTGTTGTTTCCTTCCTTAATTGGCGCGCCTCCGGAAGCATTCACCTCGATCATTAAACGGGATGGACGCCAAGCCCCTTTTGAAAAAGCTAAGATCGCCAGCGCGATTATCCGGGCCATGGAGTCCGTGGGCCAGATCGACCGGGACCGCGCCGAGAGCCTGGCCTCGGGGGTGGCGCTGTATCTGTCTAAATCCCTTCGCGTCCAAACGCCTACCGTGGACCAAGTGAATGACGCGGTCGAACGCGTCCTGATCGAATTGGGCCACGGTGATATCGCCCTTGTGTATGCGCGGTACCGGGATAAGCGCGCCCGGATCCGGGAATTGCGCGAAGGAAATATGAAGCCGCTTCTCTATGAATTGGCGGAGGCCCGGCGGGGACGCTTGGAGAGCGAGACGGCTTCGCCCGCTTCGATGTTTGTGCGCACGAGCGGCGACACCCTGGCTGCTTGGGATACGCATAAAATCGTGGAAGCGCTCATGCGCGAAACGGGTATGGATGAGGATCGCGCGCGGCTGGTGGCGCTGGAAGTCGAGCAGCAGATACTCTCCTCGGAGGTGAAGACGCTCACCGCTTCCCTGGTGCGCGAGCTGGTGGATGCGAAGCTTATCGAGCATGGCCTCGAAGAATTTCGCTTGCGGCACATGCGCCTGGGCGTTCCGCTGTTTGATGCAGAACAGATCATCTGTGTGCCGAACCGGGATGAATCGTCCTATCCGCGTGATCCCCTGGCGACGGATCTAGAGCTGGCGGAACGGGTTAAGCGTGAGTTCGCCTTGACACGCGTGTATGGCCGTGAGGAGGCGGACGCCCATATGCTGGGCGACATCCACCTCCATGATTTGGGGTTTATTGACCGATTCCAGGCATGCAGCGCTTCTCTCGCGTATGTAACCCGGTTTGGGATGCCTGCGCCAGGCCATCCGCGGCATGCGCGCCCGCCTCGGAATGCGGAAAGCTTTCTCTCCCATCTGGGCCGGTTTAGCGCGGCGATTCGGCCGCATTTCATGGGCGCCGTGCGATGGGACGCCTTGAATAGTCATTTGGCCCCTTATGCGGCGGGACTGAGTGAAGACGCGTTGCGCCAGTTTGTGCGCCTGGCGCTGATCGGCCTTGCGTATCGATCCCCCCCGCCTCGCTATCCCGTTACCCCTGGGGTGGTGCATATCGCATGGGAAGGGCCGCCTGGCGAGGAGGGAGAACGCAGCCTGGCCCGCCGGGTGGCGCTGGCTCTGTTCGATGTCTGTACGGAAGAACGCTTTTCCCGAGGGGATGCGGTGGATCCGGTGCTATGCGTGCATTTTGACGCGGCTGATCCTTCACGGCCCCTGCCATCGGAATGGCTCGAGCGCGCCGCCGCATATGCGGCTTCTGGCGGCGCTATGATGGTGGCGTTCGAGCGGGAAGATACGGACTCCCTGAATGGGGAGCCGCCGCGGGAGGCTTGGCAGCTCCGAGGCGTATGGGCCAATCAGGTGACGTTGAATTTGCCTCGAGCGGCGTATCGGGGCGGCGGCGAAGAAGGGGTGCGCACTGAACTGGCGCATTTGGCCCGGCTTGCCGCACAAGCCCACACGGCAAAGCGGGCGTTTCTCGAGCGGCTGTTCGTGGCTAAGTCATTCGGGCCATCGAGTTTCCTGTCGGCGGAACACCAAGGAACGCCGCTTCTTGATTTGGATGATGTGTGTTATGCCATTGGCATCGCGGGATTAAATGAATGTGTGCAAATGCTGTCCGGACGCCAGATGCATGAGAGCGAGGAAGCCTTCGAATTGGGTTTGCGGCTCGCTTCGTACGTGCGTGAACAGGGCGTGTGCCTGAGCGAGGAATTCGGCCTGCATTTCGAGGCGGTCCCCGTTCGCGACAGCGAGGTGTGCGCCCGGTTTGCAGCGCTTGATATCCGAGCGTTCCGTGATCCCGCGCGCGGGGTGATCAAGAGCAACCCGATTACACACGATTTATATTATACCCCTGGCGTGGAGTACGCCAGCAAGGCGCGCCAGTCATCAGCCGGTTATATCCATATGATGGGGCGTTTCCACTCAATCTTTCCCATGGCTCCGCCTGCCGCCATCCGGCTGCCGGAAGAAGATTCGACGCCAGCCATGGCCGCAAGCCTTATTCATGAAGCGGCGCGGCAGTCCCAAGTTCGGCGGCTTGTTTTTGAAGCGGGCGCATAATGGGCTGCCTGTATCTGTTATAGCAAAAGCGGGGTATTTTGCATGGCGTGGAAGCCATGTTCCGCTCGGGAAGCCATTGCCAAAAATGGCGTGTTCCTGAAATAATGGGATCTGCAACAACGGTAGGGAACAGGCGATGACGCTTCAGGAATTGTGCAAGCGATATAGCATCCAATTTAAGAAGCAATTGGGCCAGAATCTGCTGCTGGATGAGAATATCAACCGCATTATGTGCGACGCGGCCCTGCTCACTAAAGCGGATGATGTCATCGAGGTGGGAGCGGGGCTCGGTGCGTTGACGGAGCGATTGAGCCAGCAGGCGGGCCGCGTGCTGGCCATCGAGATTGATCGCACGTTCATGCCGTGCCTGGAAGACCGGTTTGGCGCGCTCGAGCATGTCAAGCTTTTCCGGGGCGACGTGCTGAATCACGATGTAAATAAATTGCTCGATGAATACCTGCCAGACGGAACCAGCCGCAAGATGGTCTCCAATTTGCCGTATTACATCACCACGCCCATTCTGTTTCATTTCTGGGAATCGTCCGTTTTTTTCGCCCATATGGTGGTGATGGTGCAGGAGGAGGTGGCTCTGCGCATGGTGGCGGAGCCTGGCGGCGGAGATTATGGCGTGCTGGCGCTGGCTACAAAACTGCATGCGGAAGCGGATATCGTGCGTAAAGTGCCGCGGACGTGTTTCCGCCCCATCCCCGCCGTGGATAGCTGCGTGGTGCGTTTGCGCAATCGAACGGAAGAACTCTATCCAGATCTCGAAAAGTCTTTTTTGATGCGCATCATCCGGACGGCATTTAGCCAGCGACGGAAAACGCTGCGCAATTCGCTCACACGCTCAGGCGCTTTCGGAGCGCCTAAGGAAGTCGTGCTCGACGCCATGGATGCCGTTGGAATCGATGGGGAGCGCCGCCCACAAACCCTTTCGCTGGATGAATTCGCCAGTCTTGCGCGAGCGGTGAAGGCGGGATTACGCGCGGAAAAGGGGCCGACGCAGGAGTGAGGAGGCAGGCGGCATGGACGAAAACAATCAGCCAGCACCGTATTCGCGAGATCATAACGAACAAATCATATCGAGCCTTTCCAGTGGAGTGGTCGCCCTGAATGCCGATGGGGCCATTATCACTATCAATCCCGCGGCGCGCGCTTGCCTTGGTGTTCCCCCCCACGCGCTTCGCCCTGGCATGCGCTTGCGCGATTTCGAGGCGGCCTGGCCATTGGCGGATGTTTTCGATGAAGTGGCCCGGACCCGCGAAGCGGTGAGCCGCCGGGAGGTATTGCTGGCGCTGCCCGGAAATGGCGAGCGGGAAGTGGGATTATCCGCGAGTTTACTTGAAGGGGAAGCGCCTTTTAATGGTGCCATTTTATTGTTTACGGACCTTACGGAGTGGCGCCGCCTCGAGCGCGCCGCGTCTGCTAATCAACAATTGGCCGCCTTGGGGGAATTAACCGCCGGGGTGGTGCATGAATTGCGCAATCCAGTGAGTGTGATCAGCGGCATGGCGGAATTGTTGATGCGCAGAATGGAGGCTGATGACACCCGCCGGAGCCATGCCAAGGCCATTCTGCAAGAAGCTACCAGCTTGGAGCGTTCGATAGCCCAGTTTCTTGGTTTTGCAAAGCCATTTGACATGCAACCGGAATGGTGTGCGCCTCGGGATCTCGTGGAGCGGGCGCTTCAGTTTGGAGGACGCCGGGCGCAAACTAAGCAAGTTCGGATCGCGTATGAGAGCGAAGAGCATCTTTCAACATGTTATGTTGATGCCGAAATGGTGGCGCAGGCCCTTGGAAATATCTTGGTGAATGCGGTCGATGCCGCGCCGGAGAATGGCGAGGTGACGTTTCGGGCCATCCAAAAAGGAGGCGATGCGGTGTTTGAAATCGCCGACGATGGGCCTGGCATTCATCTTAATGCGGATGAAGATCTGTTTACACCGTTCTTTACCCAGAAAGAAGGCGGGACAGGGCTTGGCCTTACCATCGCCCAGCGCACGATTTTAGCGCATGGCGGGCGGATTACGTACCGTAACCGGGCGGAAGGCGGGGCGTTGTTCGAGATTCGGCTGCCGTTGCAGCGGGCAACTGGAGAACCGCCAAGGTAGCATATTCGGGAAATCTGAAGTTAACGCAAGAAGGTGACAAGCATGAAACAGACGTATCAAGGCCAATCCGTCTTCATCACGGGCGCTTCGGCGGGGATTGGCGCGGCCCTCGCGGAGGCCTTCGCCCAGCAGGGAGCGCGTGTCGCGTTGGCTGCTCGAAGGATGGAAAAGATCGAATCGCTGGCGCGGCGTATCGAATCGGCGGGAGGGAAATCGCTGGCGGTAGCGTGCGATGTCACGTCGCGCGCGAGTCTGGACGCCGCCGTGAAGACCGTCGTGGAGGCCTTTGGAGGCATCGATGTGGTGGTTGCCAACGCCGGATTTGGCGTCAGCGGGCCTTTTGAAAAGCTCCAAACAGGCGATTATCGCCGCCAATTCGACACCAATTTCTTCGGCGTACTCGATACCATTTATGCTGTTTTACCGCACTTGGCGGTGTCCAAAGGGCGTCTTGGAATCGTTTCCAGCGTGATGGGGCGCATGGCTTCTCCATCGGCTTCGGCGTATTGCAGCAGCAAATTCGCCCTCTGCGGCCTTGCGGAATCACTCTATTACGAGCTTGCGGAACGAGGAATTTCGGTCACATGCATCGAGCCCGGCCTTGTCGCGACGGAGTTTCGGAAGGTGGATAATGAAGGAAATTTCCATGCGGACGCCCCTGATCCTGCTCCCAATTGGCTCGCCATATCACCCCAGCAAGCGGCAAAAACTATTCTTCACGGCCTCGAAAAGCGGCGCTTCGAGGTAGTGGTATCCGGCCACGGAAAGCTCCTACTTCTGTTCTCAAGGCACTTGCCATGGTTATTTCGGGCCGTATTGCGATGGCATACTCGAGGTAAATTGGACGATTTCGAGAAGCAGCGTCGTGGACCCATCAATCCCTGATGGAAGCCCTTAGCATAACACAAGGCATTTTTCAGTCCCACCACAAAAGTAAATCCTAAATTACATCACGCATGGAATCTCCATGATGAGCGTTCATCTTGGCTGTCTACGTGGCTGGATTTAGAACTATCTGATGTTGAGCTGCTTTTTTGGGCATCATTTCGGATGGCATTGTTAAATACATAATACATTTCATCATTTCAGGTAACGGGGCTGCCGCTTGAAAATTCATCCAGCAGCTTTGGTTGCATGGCGCAGTGCGGAAGGTGGGCGGCTCGTCCCGGCTCAACGTTTCCGAAATCAAAATGTACATATAAATTGACCCATTCGCTTTGCGGCTTTTTAAGCATGATTATATAGACATCCCGGATTATCGATGAATATTTCGGATATATGCGAGGATATTCGCTGATACACAAACGATGGATGTAAGTCTATTTTGACATCAATTCCCGTGGGATAGGATACAGTATCCCCTTGGCGTTTAGGAAAAAGTGGAAGGACTATTTTGATAGGAGAAAATGGCAGGCTCCCAGCATGTTTGATTCTGTTGGGGAGAAAGGATCTTTTATGTATAGCTCGCATTACATTGGTGATGTTGGAATAAATGGGCGGTTCCACCTTCAATGGAATGTGGGAAAGGAGATATTGCATATGGAAATGGCACTCGATGTTCGTGTCCCTTTTAATTGATAGGGGAGTTGAAAATGTAAAGGATAAAATGAAGCTGCTGAGTTTCTTTTTATCAGTTTTTACTTTAAGCCAATTGAAAACGCATCTTGTCATGAGCGAAAACCAGCCCTGAGTATGCCTGTTCCAGCTCTTTTCGTTTCTCGTCTGAAAAGCCCGCCACGACCAGGCCATTGATGAAGCTATGGCACGCCAGATGGGTGAGATAGCACTTAGGAATGCCGGTCTTTTTCCAGAAATCGATAGCGGCCTGGGCATGGAAGTTTGGCCATTGCCTCGCCTCGGGCGGTTCGATTTCATCGAAGGTGGATTCCAATACCAAGACAGAGACGTCCTTGAGCCTTTCCTGTGTTTCCAGCGGCGGTACAACCCCATCGACCAGATAGGCCAGGCGCTCCTTTTTTCCGAAGATGAATCCGATGCTTTCCGGGGTATGGGTGGTCTTGACGACCTCCCAGCGCCCATCGGGCAGCTCGAGGCAATCGCCTGGCTCAACGGGATGAAGCTGCACAATGCCATTCAGGTAATCCAAGTCTTCATCGAAGTGGTGGGCCATCTGAGAGGGAAAATATAACTCGACCGGTTTCCATCCTCCGAACTTAGCGGGCATTAAGAGGTCGGGCAAGCCTTGGATGTGGTCATAGTGCCAGTGGGTGATAAACATGCGATCTATTTGGCGAATGGATTCCCGCTCCAACTGGAGAGCCATGTCCGCGCTCGCGTCAATGAGGATGGTTTCTACGCCACGGACTAATACGGATGCACGGGTCCGGGCCTTGGCGGGAGATTGCCGGGCTTCCTGGCATCGTTCGCATGGACAATGAAACGAGGGAATCATGAATCCGCCGCTTGTGCCTAGAAAAATCACCTCAAATGGAGCATGGATGCATGCCGGCATTCAGAATTCTCCCTAATCTCACTATAATTATAATACTCACTATGCCGTCAGAGTGGATCTGTAGAAGCATTATTTCTCTCTTGTGTGGAGAAATCAATCGCGGGTTTTGGCGGAGATTATTTCGGTATCGAGCAAGAGCCGTTTCCATTCTAGGCCGCAGGAGAATCCGCCTAAGCGGCCATCGTGGGCGAGAAAGCGGTGGCAAGGCACGAGTATGGGGACAGGATTGGCGCCAAGGGCTTGGCCTACGGCGCGGGAGGCGTTGGGATTACCCAATTGACGGGCAAGTGCGCCGTATGAGGAAGCGCAACCCCATACGGTATCCCGGGCCGTGAGCCAGACGCTGTGCTGGAAAGGAGTGCCTTGCTGAAGGTCGAGCGGCACCTCTTGAAAGTCTTGGCGAATGCCCGCGAAATACCGTTCCAGAGCGGCATGGAGTGTCCAGACGCGCATATCGTTCACGGAGGAGTGGAGTAGGGGCAAGCGTGGAGCTTGATGAGCCGGATTGGGCAATTTCAACCAGCGCAAGCCCCGTTCGCTGAACCAGCCATAAATAGGGCCAAGAGAGTGGTCGAAGCGGAAATTGGCGGCGTCAGGCATGTGGGTATGCTCCTCGAAACTACCGTACGGTTTTATATGGGCATATTCTAGAACAATGATTGGCCAGGCGCAAAGCGTTTTTACGCCTAAAAAACTGTTTTCAAAAAAAATGAGTTGTTTCGAAAAAAATGACTAAAGTTTGGCTCAAGCCTGCCGATAAATACGTCGAGAGCGCTGGAAAGTGGCTGGTGAAGCCGCCCAGAGGCTCGGAAGGCAAGGATGCTGGAAATCGCCGAAGGCGGCGAGTGGCGCACGGTGGGACTGGGCGCTGCGAGAAGCCGGAGGGGCCGTCACGGAGGACGGTTGAAAGGAGTAGCACTTTAACCAGGGCAAGACCTGGATATACAGTTGAATGAGCGGACATCCGGTCTCCCTTTCACGGGGAGGCTCGGCGGCGACTCGAGCACGGCAGGCGTGAAGCACTCTTTCGGGACGGTTAGATGCGGCGCGGCGGGCGTGTTCAGGCAGGGAAAGCCAAGTTGGCGCTGAGGGATTTCTAGTCTGGCGTGGTGGGACGCGCCGCTGGAATGAAACGGGGTGGCCGCGCCAGTAGCGCACTCCATGGGACCCGTGGGCCTGCGGCTGCATGCGATACCTGTTTGGGAATAACACAAGGACAGGTGCATGAAGCCGGGGCCATACGAACTGGGATGCGGTGCTGGGTTCTGCTTTCGGGCCTATTGTTTGGAAGCGGAGCATGTTTTTCCATAGTTCAGGCGCGTTGGGACGATGCGTTTATGGAAAACGTGCAAGCATTTTGGGCAGTTGCGTACGGATACGCAACAATGTACTCACGGAGGATGTAGCAATGGCAGGTTTAGTCGTCAACACAAATATTGCGGCCATCAACACGAACCGCAACCTTAACAAATCGACAAAAGCTCTGAATACCAGCCTCGAACGTCTATCAAGTGGATTACGCATTAACCGCGCGTCGGATGATGCAGCCGGGCTGTATATTGCAGAGGGATTGCGGTCGCAGGCGAAAGGTTCCGCGGTAGCGCAGCGCAATGCGCAAGATGGCATCAGCATGGTGCAGACGGCGGAAGGCGCACTGGTTGAAGTAGGCAATATGCTCCAGCGGATGCGTGAATTGGCCGTTCAAGCGGCGAACGGCACGAATACGGATACGAACCGGACGGAGCTTGATAAAGAGCGAGCGCAGCTAACATCTCAGATCGAGTCCATCGCCACCCAGACCAACTTCAATGGATTGTACATGCTCAACGCCGCAGGTGTGGGGTATGGGAATGTTACGCTCCAGATTGGCGCAAAAACGGGTGAAACGCTTACGCTGACTTTTGCGACGGATAACATCCGCATCAACGGCGGCCTTATTGGAACGACCTCAATTGTGGCGTCATCGCTGACAACTCAAGCGACAGCGCAGACGGCTATCACGACATTTGATAGCGCCATCAATGCGGTATCTTCCATGCGCTCCCAGTTGGGCGCTTACCAGAACCGGCTGGATTACACGATTAACAATTTGGCAACGCAAGAAGAAAATGCAACGTCCTCTGAAAGCTCGATTCGTGACGCGGATATGGCTAAAGAGACGATTAGCTTTACCAGGAATCAGATATTGGTGAGCGCGGGCACGTCGGTGTTATCACAGGCCAACGTGGTTCCGCAAACAGCGCTCCAACTCCTCCAGTAGGGACACTGGAAAGAGTAGAGCGCGCTCAAGGGAAGGGTAATACGAATGAAGCGATTTGCAAGAAAGGGGGCGCATATCGAATAGATAAATGTCCCGGCGGCTGGCCAAGGGACAATGCGTGAGCATAGCTGGCCGCTGGGAAATGGACCACATTCAACTTAGCCCTATGGCGGGAAGGGACTCCCCGCCGGGCGCTCAAGGAGGGAAAGAACATGGGCCTTAATATCAATACAAATATAGCTGCGATGAATACTAGCCGTTCGCTTGAAAAATCGACATCGGCCTTAGAAACCTCGCTGGAACGGCTATCCAGTGGTCTGCGGATCAACCGCGCAGCGGATGATGCCGCGGGCTTATATATTGCAGAAGGATTCAAGGCGCAAGCTACGGGTTCGGATGTGGCGCAGCGCAATGCGCAAGACGGCATCAGCATGGTGCAGACGGCGGAAGGCGCGCTGGTTGAAGTAGGAAACATGCTCCAGCGGATGCGCGAATTGGCCGTTCAGGCTGCGAACGGCACCAATACGGACACCAACCGGACGGAATTGGATAAAGAACGCGCCCAGCTTACATCGCAGATCGAATCGATCGCCACCCAAACCAACTTCAATGGCATCTATATGCTCAATAGTGCGGGCACCGGGTATGGCAACATCACGCTTCAAATCGGCGCGAAGAATGGCGAAACCTTCACGTTGACTTTCTCGACGGATAGCATCCGGATCAATTCAGGAACAATTGGGACGGTATCGATTCTGGCGTCATCGCTCTCGACCCAGGCGACCGCACAGACGGCTATCACGACATTTGACAACGCGATCAATGCGGTGTCTTCCATGCGTTCCCAGTTGGGCGCATACCAGAATCGTTTGGATTATACGATTAATAATCTTGCGGTTCAGGAAGAGAATGCGACCTCGGCGGAAAGTGCGATTCGTGATGCGGACATCGCAACAGAGACTATTAGTTTCACGCGAAACCAGATCTTGGTGAGCGCGGGCACTTCCATGCTGGCGCAAGCTAATGTGTTGCCGCAGTCAGCGCTTCAACTGCTTCAATAACGGGAATAATGGGTTAGCGAAAGAGGAAGTATGCCGCCAATCCAGCAACATCGTTGCGTGAAGGAGGTGAAGCCAACAGATTGAGAACCGGTACTGTAAGGTGAGGGACACACCGTGCAGAAAGGCCGGCGGCGAGCTAAAGAGGGTGATCCAATGGGAGGATGGCCTGAACAGGCGAGCCTTTAGATCGGGGATGGGACTCCCCGTATAGCACTCAAGGAGGGTTTGAACATGGGTCTCAATATCAATACGAATATTCCGGCAATGAACGCCTCGCGTTCACTGGAAAAGTCATCTGACGCGTTGAATACGTCGTTGGAGCGCTTATCGAGCGGTTTGAAGATTAACCGCGCCGCTGATGATGCGGCTGGCCTGTATATCGCTGAGGGATTCAAGGCCCAGGCGACAGGTTCGGAGGTGGCGCAGCGCAATGCGCAAGACGGCATCAGCATGGTGCAGACGGCGGAAGGCGCGCTGGTCGAAGTGGGCAATATGCTCCAGCGTATGCGTGAATTGGCGGTGCAGGCCGCGAACGGCACGAATACGGACACCAACCGGACGGAACTCGATAAGGAGCGCGCCCAGCTCACGGCGCAGATCGAGTCGATCGCGTCGCAGACGAACTTCAACGGCATCTATATGCTGAGCAGCACCGGTACAGGGTATGGCAACATCACTCTGCAAATCGGCGCGAAGAACGGCGAGACGTTTACGTTGAATTTCTCGACGGACAGCATCCGGGTCAACGCAGGCAGCATTGGAGCGACATCGATTGTTGCTTCTTCGCTCACGACTCAAGCAACGGCTCAGACAGCCATCACAACCTTTGATAACGCGATTAACGCCGTATCTTCCATGCGCTCCCAGTTGGGTGCGTATCAGAATCGCTTGGATTACACGATAAATAATCTGGCGACGCAGGAAGAAAATGCGACGGCTGCCGAGAGCGAGATTCGTGATGCGGATATCGCCAAAGAGACGATAGGCTTCACCAGGAACCAGATCCTCGTCAGTTCAGGCACGTCGGTGCTTGCTCAGGCAAATATCCTGCCTCAAAATGCACTTACGTTGTTGGGGTAGCGGCAGTGTGCCGGGTGTTTGATAGGAGGAATGGATCATGGCAGTGAATAGCGTGGCCAGTCAAGATGTGCGCGCCGCCCTTGCTGCCCAGTTCCAGCCTCGGACTACGCAGCAAGAAAGCTCCTCGAATGAGGAAGCGGCTGCGAGTGCGCCCATGGTGCGCTTGCCAAAGACGGAGCCGGAGACAGCTTCCGACGATTCGCAAACGGAAAAGGCGCAATCTGTTCAGAGTGCTGCACTGGAACGTACCGGGACAAAACTACGTCTCGATGAAGCAAGCAAACAGGTCATTGCCCAGATTATGGGGCAAGACGGTGAGATCATTCAGCAGATTCCTCCCGAGGAACAGCTTCAAATCATGGAGCGGGTTCGGCAGGTGCAAGGACTCTTGTTCGACGAACTGGCCTGAATAGATTGGAATTTTGGAACGCCTCGGAGGGTTTGAAGCTCTCCGAGGCTTTACTTTGTTTTTTATGCGCCAAGCACTCGCTGGCATATGGCGTTGAGGGCTTTGCCATCCGCTTGTTCGCCGAGTTCTTTTTTTATCGCTCCCGTGAGTTTGCCGGGATGGTTCATCTCGGGATGCGCCGCCAAATACGCCCGCACCCGGTTTTCGAGTTCTTCTTCGGATAGTTGCTGGGGGAGAAACTCGTTGAAGACACTAATCTCGCGCTCGGTCTCTTGGGCTTCCTCTTCTTTCCCGTGTTGTCGGAAAATCTCGATGCTCTGCTGCCGCTTTCTTACTTCCGCGCGCAGGGCCGCCATGGCTTGTTCTTCCGTAATCTCTGAGCTGGATTCCTTTTCTTTGAGCAATAAAGCGCCTTTCGCCATACGCAGGCATTCGAGCCGAAAGGTATCTTTGTTTTTCATGGCCTCTTTGAGCGCATCTTGGACGAGAGTTCGAATCGTCATATAAACCTCCTTGAACCGATGTAATGGATTTTACTTGTATACTGTAGCCCGTTGAAATGCAGGATGCAATGGGGCCTGGCAGCAGGGCAATCGCATTAAGAAAGGGTGCTTTTCCCTCTTATCAGCGTATTTGTGTTTGTTCGTCCAAACATATCTGACATGCCACTCCCCTCATTTCCAGAAAATGAGCCACAAAAGGCGCAAAAGACACAAAATGAACGGATTATTGCGTTTTTTGTGTCTCTTGAGGCCAATTCGGGGTAGTTTTTAACGTGATTTGCCTGGCCTGGCTCTCCACCAGTATGTTGGAGCTTCCGCGAAGAGTCCGAAGATTTTGATCCTCGGGAAGACGCGGATGATGTGGCAACGATTTGGCGTTTTATAAGCGCCAACCGGATAGCATGTTTGTCATTATGACAGAATTTTGCCATTTTCCGTAATGGCATGTATGGCCTGGGTTGGCGATAGAAGCTATAACTCATTACAAATAAGATAGTTAGCGCCGTTTTCTGGAATGGGAATAGATTTGGCATAAACGTTGCTCCCTCGTAGTGGCGTTACATGACGAAGCGCACGGTCCCGGCAGGGCCCTCGATAGCAACCCCCCCCGCATCGAGGGCCCTCAAGTTTTTATCTTGCCCATTATCCGCATAAAAGCATGGTTCATGCTATCTTAGGCTTCGATTTCTCATTAAATAAAAGGTTGCGGCTTGGAGCGATGCCGCATACAATAATCCGGATGAAGCAGTACATGTACGAAAGAAAGGAATCCGGGAAGCCATCATGCAGTTAGCGGACTTCTACCATTCTGACAAAGTAGCGATATCGATAGAGCTATTTCCGCCCAAGACAGACGCCAGTGAAAACGACTTGTTCCAGCATATCCAAGAATTGATGCGGTTTGGGCCTTCCTACATGACTTGTACGTATGGCGCTGGCGGCTCGACTCAAGGAAGGACGCTCGATATCGTTGAGCGGGTTCACAATGAGTTTTCCGTGCATGTTGCCGCGCATTTAACCTGTGTCGGTTCGACGGCGGATCAATTGCGGGATTATTTGCGTGACGCTCGAACGCGGCATGTGGATTTTATCATGGCGTTGCGTGGCGATGCGCCGCAGGGGGCTTCGGAGTTTCCGGTAGTCGAGGGCGGTTTCCGGCATGCGAACGAATTGGTCGCCTTGATTCGGAGCGAATTTCCCGATTTTGGCGTGGCTGTCGCTGGGTACCCGGAAACGCACATGGAGGCCCCCAATCGCGCCGCGGACCTCGATCACTTGAAACGTAAAGTGGACGCCGGGGCGGATATCATTATCACCCAGCTTTTTTATGATAATGACGATTTTTACCGGTTCCGTGATCGGTGTGGAGCGCTGGGCATCCATGTGCCGATAGTTCCCGGCATTTTGCCGGTCACGAATCTTCACCAGATCAAGCGCATTTCGTCCTTATGCGGCAGCACGCTTCCGCCTGAATTGCTGGCCCGCCTCGAGTCGCATATGGATGACCCGCAAGGCCAGTTTGACGTGGGGGTGTATCATGCCACCCGCCAGGTGGAAGATTTGGTCGCACGAGGATGCCGGGGCGTGCATTTTTATTGCCTGAACAAATCCCGCGCCGTGGCCACGATACTGCGCGCGCTGACGCTCCCGTGGATGACGGTGCATCACCAAGGATAGAAACAAATCGCTGGGGCGCTACTGTTTCAAAGGCCCATACATGCATATCGAGATTACTGGTTTTGCGGGCACGCTCCGCGCCGACCTGAAGGCCTTGCGCGGGATCGCCCACATATGCGACCCGGTTTTATGCGCGGGGCAAACGAGCTGTTGCGCCTGCTATGAAGTCGTGGTGTCTGATGCGGAACAATCCGCGGCGGTAGGCTGGCTGGGCGACGCCATGCGTTTTGCGTCCCGCTTGCGCCACTCCGAGGTATTCGAGGAGTCCAGCGACGGCGAAACGGTTCTGGCGGCGGATGAAAACGGCCTCTGCGCATTCGCCTACCGGTCGAAGGGGGCCGTGTGGTGCAGCCTTCATGCGGCGGCGCTCAAGCGCGGCTATGACCCCGTGCGTGTAAAACCGTTCAGTTGCTACCTGTGGCCTCTGGCGCTATCGGAAGATGATATCCCGGTGCTTGCCGTTCAAGATGGAGCCTTTGATTTCCCCTGCAACCGGCGGCGGCGCGGGAAGGGGCTGCATGCGGGTATCGAGGATATTATCCGGCGTTGTTTTGGCGAGCCCTCGCTTGAACAGATCCGGCTGGCGCTATAATGTAGTGCAGTGGGCTGTTCAAACCCCTTCCGTCATGAGGCTGATAATCTGCTTGGCCGTCGTGCATGCCCTCAGCTCTTCCGTGAAACCCGGCGCTTTAAGCTGCATCATGACTTCCGCAAGGAGCTTGAGATATTCCTTGTGCGAGCCTGCCGGCATGGCGAATAGCACCACCACATAGACCGGGTCATTATCGAGGGTGTCGTACTCGACGCCCGTCTTGGAAATGCCCACGCCCAGTGCGGGCCTGGTCACTTCCTCGATGCGCACATGCGGGATAGCCACACCCGAACCGATGCCCGTGCTCATGACCTGCTCCCGGTCGAAGAGGGCCTTGACGAAGTTTTCCTCGTTCGTGATCGCTCCCGTGGATGCCACGGCATGGGCAAGCTGGGCCAGCATGTCGTGCTTGGCGATGGGCTCGGAGAATAAGCACACTGCTTCTTCCGGTATATCAATTCCGAGAATGCTCATATATGATTTTCCGTGTATCCGGCAATAGGGTTAGGTTTGATTTTTCGCCGCGCCCAAGACGCAGCGTAATTAGTGTGAATTCTACCTGCCGGTTGGTATGGAATCAACTTAATGGCCCATCTTTGGAATTATAACGTGCGCGAAGCGCATGGTTTGCTACAATGCCCTCCATGCCGCGATTTCTACTGATAGGCCTTGATGGGGCGGAGCATTCGCTGCTCGAACGCTGGATGCGCGAGGGCCACTTGCCGCATCTGGCCCGATTGCTCAACGAAGGCGCATTCATGCCGTGCGCGAGCGTAACCCCCCCCGCCACATTCCCCGCATGGACTACTTGTGTTACGGGCGTGAATCCCGGGCGGCATGGCGTGTTTGACTTTACTACACCTGCGCCGGGGGCTTATGCCTTGCGTTTCACCAACGCCACCTACCGCCGCGCGCCCGCCTTGTGGAATGTTTTGTCGAAGGCCGGGCGGCGTGTTTGTGTGCTGGGCGTTCCGGCCACGTATCCGCCGGAGCCCGTGAACGGCGTGCTGGTGTCGGGATTTGATTCGCCGGTCGCCACCCGCGTGGATCGTTCCTTCGTGTATCCGCCGGCATACTATCCTCGAGTGCGGGATTGGCGCTTCGCTGATTTCCAGGAGTCCCATATCGGCCCCGGCTGGCATGCGCAGGCCTTGCCGAAACTACTCGAGGGCATCGCCATCAAGCAGCGTATCGCTTGCGAACTGCTGGCGGAAGAGCCTTGGGATTTTTTCATGCTGGTCTTCGGCGAATCGGATACCGTGGCGCATCATTTCTGGGCGTTTCACGATCCCGCTTCGCCGCGCGCCAGCGGACAGCTTACCGGATTCGAGGATGCCGTTCTGCGGGTGTATGCCCGGCTTGATGAAGCCGTGGGCGCGCTCGAGTCCGCCGCAGGCGGCGATTGCACCGTGGGCGTGGTGTCGGATCATGGATTTGGCGGCGCGGGCACGGGCGTGGTCCATCTGAACAATTGGCTGGCGGAACAAGGTCTTTTGGCGTTCGCATCCACATCCGATAGCTGGCTCAAAGGCCTGGCCTTGGCTACGATTCCCTCGAGCTGGCAAGGCCGCCTGTTCCGCCGATTCCATGGGCTGGCGTCGAAGGCGGAAAGCCGCTCCCGTTTTGGCGGCATCCATTGGCCCGCCACGCGGGCGTGGTCGGAGGAACTCAACTACTTCCCGTCGATCCGGGTGAATCTGCGTGGGCGCGAGGCGCTGGGCCAAGTGGAGCCATCTGATTATGGCGCGTTCTGCACGGACCTGTGCGCGACGCTTGAAGCCTGGCCTCCCGTAGCCAAGGCTTGGCGGCGCGAGGAGCTGTACGAAGGGCCATATGTTTCCGAAGCGCCGGACATTATTCTCGAGCTGGCGCTTGAGGACGGATATTCCCATGCCTGCTTGCGGAGCCGGGGCGGCCCATGCTTCCGGCGTATTGGCCCGGCGGAGCGTCTCGGCGGCAAGGAGCGCGGCATGAACGGCAGCCATCGGCCCACGGGCGTGTTGTTCCTATCAGAACCCTCGTTGGCACGACGGGCAAGCCTGTTCGATGTGGCCCCGACGGTTCTCGCGCGCCTCGGAGTGCAAGGGCCGCCCTTGGAAGGCGTTGATCTGTTCCGCCAAGACGCCCTCCCCCACTCCGGCGATGTGTTTAGCGACGTAGAAATGCCGCCCGCGCCGTACAGCGAGGAAGAAGAGCGCATCATCGAAGAGCGCCTGCGGGCGCTCGGGTATTTGGAGTAGCATATGAAACCATTACGCATCGCCATGGTGGGCGCATGCCCTTTTCCCGTGCCGCAAGGTTCTCAGGTGCTGCTCGAGGGAACCGCTCGGGCGTTGATGGAACGGGGCCATGAAGTCCATCTTGTGGTGTACTCTTATGGAATTGGAGACGCACCTTGTGGCATGGCGATTCACCGTTGCACGCACATTCCCGGCTTGCGCCGGACGGCGGCGGGGCCAGCTTTCATGAAGCCAGTGGCTGACGCCGCACTCGCCGCCGCACTTCGCCGGTTGGTGCGCGAACAGCATATCGAGTTAGTGCATGCCCACAACTACGAAGGGTTGCTGGCGTCATTGGCGGCGCTGCGTGGGTGCGGGAGAATGCATATTCCGCTGCTCTATCACGCCCATAACGCCATGGCCGACGAATTGCCCTATTTCCTCCCGCGCATCCCTGGCGCTGCGGGCGTTGGGGCTTGGCTGGACCGGCATTTGCCGCCCCATGCGGACGGGGTGATCGCGCCTCATCGCGTCCTCGTGGATTATTTGATCGCCTGCGGGTGCCGTCCCGGGAAGGTATCCGTCGCGCCACCCGCGTGTGACGCGGCGCTGTTTGATGCGGTGTTTAGCGGGCCGCCCGCGAATGCGCCCGTGGTCTTGTATATGGGCAATCTGGACGCCTACCAAAATCTGCCTTTGCTGGGCCGCGCCATGCGGCAGGTGCGCCGCGTGATGCCGGAAGCAGTTCTGTGCATTGCCACGGCATCCCGGATTGCATCGGCGGCGCTGGGTCCGCTGGAACCGTGCGAAGTATGCGCCACGCCCGATCTGGACGCCTTGCGGAAGGTATTGCAGCGCAGCGCTGTTGTGGCGTGCCCGCGCGTGTCATGGTCCGGTTATCCCATGAAACTGCTGAACGCCATGGCGGCGGGAAAGGCGATCGTGGCATGCCATGGCGGCGCGCATCCCCTGGAAAACGGGCGCAATGGGCTCGTCGTCGAGGATGGCGATGAAGCGGCTTTCGCGGAAGCCCTTGTGTTATTGCTCCGCGACGAAGGGTTGCGGCAGACATTGGGCCGGCAGGCCCGGCTTGATGTGGAATGGCGGCATCAGCCGCAGGACTATGCGCAAACGCTCGAGGAGGCATATCAGAAAGTATTGCGCGAAACGAATGTAGATAGCGCCCATGCTTCAGACGGCTCACGTGTTATAGGAAATGGATAATGAAGATTTGCCTCATGACCGATATGGAAGGCGTTTCCGGCGTACTGGATTTTCCAACGTGGTGTTTCCCGGAATCGCGATATTATGAAATGGGCCGCCGCCTGCTCACGCAAGAGGCGAATGCGGCGATTGACGGATTTTTCGCTGGGGGCGCGGATGAAGTATTGGCCGTGGATGGCCATGGCGCTGGGGGAATTGACTTTATCCATCTTGACCCACGCGCCGAGTATTCCCGTGGCTGGCATCCGGCCTGGCCTTTTGGATTGGATGACACATTTGATGGCGTTGCTTGGGTGGGCCAGCACGCGAAGGCTTCGACGGAACACGCCCATTTGCCACACACGCAAAACATGCAGTACATCGACCTGTCGGTGAACGGCGTATCGATTGGTGAGTTCGGCCAGCTTGCTTTATGCGCGGCCGAATTGGGCGTGCCCGCATTTTTCGGGGCGGGCGACCGGGCGTTCACCCAAGAAGCAGAGGCTTTTGCACCGGGCATAGTCACGTGTGCGGTGAAGCGGGGCGTCATGCCCGGAACCGGTGAAGAATGCACCGAGGCGGAGTATGCGCGCCGCTACACGGGGGCTGTTCACATACCGCCCGCACGGGCATGCGCGATGATCCGCAAGGCTGCTGAGGCCGCCGCATGGAAATTGGGCAAGAATCCGCCCCCGCTCCTTTCGTTGAAAGCGCCTTTCGAGCAGCTCAGCCTTTTCCGGCCAGCCGAAGAAGGCCAGCCTAAACGGCGTGCGCGAGCCTCTCATCCCTCTAGCGTCATTGCCCTCATGAACATGCCCTTGGCGGTGGAGCCAATCGAGTAGGCAAAATGGATAAGAGACGCCCACATGCGCGCGCCTTGCACTTCGGTTTCCGGCAAGGCAGGATATAGGCCATGAAAACAGAAGCAGAAGACGCGGCGGAAGCGCTTGGCCCGCTGGCTCCGCTGCATGATCAATTCTTGCAGATGATCATTTTTGAAGCAGGGCTATCAGAGAAAACGCTGGCTGCATACGCCGCGGATGTGCGTACGTATCTTGCTTTCCTCGAACGGCGTGGCGTGCATGATATCGGCGAGGCCACGCGGGAGCATATTCTCGATCATCTCATCGAGATGCGCAAGAGCGGATTATGCGCGCGCTCGGCGGCGCGCCACTTGAGCGCCATCCGCCGGTTTCATCGTTTTTTGCGTGACGAACGCCTTGCCGCGCACGATCCGTCGGACGGATTCGAGCAGCCCCATCTCACCCGCGCCTTGCCGGATGTGCTGTCTCCCCTGAGCCTCGAGTGTTTGCTCGCCATGCCGGATAAAACAACCGATGAGGGATTGCGCGACGCGGCCATTCTCGAATTGTTTTATTCGAGCGGCCTGCGGATTTCTGAGCTGGCTAATCTGCCGTTGCGCAACGTGTCGCTCGAGGAGAGCGCCGTCCGCGTGCGCGGGAAAGGAACCAAAGTGCGTTTGGTGCCATTGGGAAGCCAGGCGCGGGAACGGTTGGCCCGCTGGCTGGAGGTGCGCGCTCGAGGGAAAGTACTGGATGACACCCTGTTTGTATCAAGCCGGGGCAAGCGAATGCACCGTTCGTCCATATGGAGCCTCGTCAAGCGCTACGCCCGGGCCGCGAATGTGCCGATGAACGTGACGCCCCATATGCTCCGGCATTCCTTCGCCACGCATCTTCTCGATAATGGCGCGGGCCTGCGTGATGTACAGGAAATGCTTGGCCATGCCGACATTGCCACCACGCAGATCTACACCCATGTCAGCGCGGAGCGCCTGGGCCGCGCCCATAAGCAATTCCATCCCCGCTCGTAGGGGCGGATAAGAATCATGAATCGGCGTAATGAATCGGCGTAATTGCATTCGAGTATGGTAATATTCCATCTGATTGGACGATGAACAGCGCAAGGAACCCTTCCATGAATGACACATATTTTGCATCAGCAGCCAGGATTCCTAAAGAACAGCTTCAGCAGGATATCGATTACATTTCAGGGCATCCGGTGATCAAGGGCCTGCTGACTGCTGCAAGCGGCATTCTCGCCATATTGAATGAACACCGGCAAGTGCTGGCTATGAATGAGACATTCCTGAAAATGCTGGGAATTAGCGATGCCGCCACAATGCTCGGCATGCGCCCCGGCGAAGTGGTGAATTGCGTGCATGCATCTGAAATGTCCGGTGGATGTGGAACGGCGAAGCCATGCGCCACGTGCGGTGCGGCTATTGCAATTGTATCCAGCCTCGCCAGCGCTGAGCCGGTGGAACGGAAATGCGCATTAACCGCGCTCGTGAACGGCCAAGAAACCGATATCAGCCTGCGGGTCCGGGCATGCCGGATTATTTTGGATGACCGGCCATTCGTAGTGCTCTTTTTACAGGATATCACGGCGTATGAACGCTGGGCCATGCTGGAGCGGACGTTTTTCCACGATATCATTAATCTCGTGTCCGGATTGGCGGGTAATTGCTATTTGCTGGCGCTCGATGATAACAATGAGCCATCTCGTGAGTTGATAGAGATCATTTATGCCCTTTCTATGCGTTTAACGGATGAAGTTAAGCTGCAAGCCATGTTGCTGCGGCAGGGCGTCTTCGAATACCAAGTCTCTCCACAAGAGATGTTCATCGGACAGATTATCTATGATATACAAGAGGCGTTCATCAATCATCCCGCCGCGCAAGGCAAGCGGCTGGCGGTTCCCCATATTGAGCCGTCTCTATCCATCTGTTCCGACGCCACGCTTGTGCTTCGAGTATTGACCAACATGGTGCTCAATGCTTTTGAAGCGACCGAACCTGGAGGTGAAGTCCGGCTCAAGATAGATTCGCAAGACCATGCGCTTTGTTTTTGTGTATGGAATGACCAAGCGATTCTCGATACGGTCGCGCCCCGCATATTCCAGCGGCATTTTAGTACCAAAGCCGATTCGGGGCGTGGAATAGGCACGTATTCGATGAAGCTGTTCGGCGAGAAATTCTTGAAGGGCAAGGTTAGCTTTACTTCATCGCCCAGCGAGGGGACGGAATTCCGCCTGTGCCTGCCTTTGTCTGATGCGTTATAACCGCTAAGCACACCTCGGCATGCCAAGCCTATAAGCGGGGCGGCGTTTAAACCGCCCCGCATGTTACGGCGTCTTGTGGTTACATGTTGTCCACGACGGCTTGGGCGAATTCGCTGCATTTAAGCAGCTTGGCCCCTTCCATGAGCCGTGCGAAGTCGTAGGTCACGGTCTTGGCTTTGAAAGTCTTTACCATGGCGTTGATGATGGTGTCGGATACTTCGGTCCAGCCCATGTGCTCGAACATCATGATGCCCGAGAGGACGACGCTGCTCGGATTGACTTTGTCCTGGTTCGCGTATTTGGGGGCAGTGCCGTGGGTGGCTTCGAAGATGGCCGCGCCGGTTTCGTAGTTGATATTAGCCCCCGGCGCGATGCCGATGCCGCCCACTTGGGCCGCAAGGGCGTCGCTGGCATAATCGCCGTTCAGGTTCATGGTGGCCACCACATCGAATTCTTCGGGGCGTGTCAGCACCTGCTGGAGGAAGATATCGGCGATGGTGTCTTTCACAAGGATCTTATCGCCGGGTTCGCCGTTGCAATCGTCCCAGCTCACGGCGATATCGGAGAATTCCTCGCGCACGAGCTCATAGCCCCATTTGCGGAAAGCGCCTTCGGTGTATTTCATGATGTTGCCTTTATGAACGAGTGTGACGCTCTTGAGGCCATGCTTTGCGGCGTATCGGATAGCAGCGCGCACCAAGCGCTTGCTGCACGTGGCGCTGATAGGCTTGATCCCAATACCGGAATCGGGCCGGATCTTCCAGCCATAACGTTCCTTCAAGAAATCGATGAGCCCTGCCGCTTCCGGCGTCCCTTCTTCGAGTTCGAGGCCCGAATACACGTCTTCCGTGTTTTCGCGGAAAATGACCATGTCCACCTTCTCGGGATGTTTCACGGGGCTGGGGACGCCCTCGAAATACCGGACCGGGCGGACGCACGCGAACAGGTCGAGCACCTGGCGCAACGTCACATTCAGGCTGCGGAATCCGCCGCCGATAGGCGTCGTCAGCGGCCCCTTGATGGCGACGACGTATTCACGGATGGCGTCCACGGTCTCATCGGGTAAATAGGCGCCATACAGAGTATTGGCTTTTTCGCCCGCGTATACTTCCATCCAGGCGATCTCGCGTTTGCCGGCATAACAGTGTTTCACGGCGGAGTCGAAAATGTGTTTCGATGCGCGCCAAATGTCCGGCCCGGTGCCATCGCCTTCGATGAAAGCGATGATAGGTTTATCCGGAGTTTGAAGCCCGCCCGATGGCTGCACCGTGATCGGTTCGCCCGCAGGGATATGGATGTGTTGAAATGTGCTCATGAAGTGTCTCCTTCCAGGTGTCGAGATAGTGTTTGCGTTATTGTGCCAATTGGCGGGCGTGTTGGCAAGGTTTATGATTTATGACACTTTAACCGCTTGAATCAGCCATAGGGTGTATTTTGGCGTGAACGGGGATTCACAGGGAACGCCCAGGATTCCCATTTGCGGGGATCTACAAAAACAGAGCTGGCAAGCCGCAAGACCGGAAAACGATCTACTTGCACCGAAAGAAAACAATAAAACGGGTAACACTTTAGCAGATTGAAGTAAAAACATCGGGACGGTCTTTGAACTGAGAATACATAATAAACCGCCTATGATGGAGGCATTCATTTTTAGACATGATTTACAAGATGAGACAAGATTTTTTTGATGGCAATTTTGCTACACAAAAGAATGCGCCCGGACACTTTTCAGAGTAATTTTCAAATCTGCAAATAACCCTGGCGGTCTTGTCCAATCTTGTCCATCTTGTAAATCATGTCAAAAAAAGCAGCTCTTGCTTCAGTCCGCTAAAGTGTTACTAAAACGGTAGCAAGCCGCCGCACTCCATACAAGCGCTAAGTCCTTTCTTGCAAAGAGTTTGGAGTTCGGAAGCTTCGACTCGAATGGCCTTTTGCGATTTGCGGCGGTGCGGATTCGCCCATGAGACGTTTTTAGAAGGCCCTTTGCACGGGATTGACGCAGCGAGAATGCATTGCTGTCTCGTGTCTTGCGCTCCAGCCTTGTTTATGGCGCAAATCCCGTCTATAACAGCTTGGAAGGGAGATTTGCTCATGCATATGCTTAGCCCTTTAGCGAGATCCGTGTTGGTGTGCATACTTTTTTCGGGCGCTTCCGTTTTGCAGTCCTCTGAAGCCGCGATAGCCCGCATCGTGATGGACGGCGGTATTCCTACGCTGCAAATCGGCGGTAAAACGGTTCCGCCGTTCGCCTATATGTCCTATCTTGGCCGGGAGCCCTATTATCGTGATGCCGCGTCCACGGGGATTCACCTCTATTGCCTGCCTATGAACTTGGGCGGACGGGGGATTAACGCCCAATCGGGGATTGGCGCGTTCAATCCTCCCCTCTGGATGGCCGAGAACGCCTATGACCTAGGGCCGGTGTTCAATGCTTTCAAGGTGCTGCTGAACGCGGATCCCCAGGCGCTGGTCATCTTGCGGCTTTACCTTGATCCTCCCCAATGGTGGGAGAATGCCCATCCGGAAGGCTGCTGCCAGTTGGCGGATGGCACGACGTTCCGTGAATGCTTCTCCTCGCCGCTATATCGCGAGGCCACGGCCGAAGCGATGCGCGAATGTCTGCGCCAATTAAGCGGCTCCCTCTACGCGGAGCGGCTCATCGGGATTCATGTAGCCGCTGGGGGAACGGAGGAATGGATGTACCACCGTGGCGGCATGCTGAACGACCTCAATCCGGCGCGGACCACCGCGTTTCGCATCTGGCTATCGGATGCGTATCACTGCGATGTGAAGGCTTTGCGCAAGGCATGGGGCGGCGCGGATATCACGTTCGACACGGCAGAGCCCGTGGACCTTTCCACGGCCCCATCGGCCCTGCGCTGGCGGAAAACCGATACGGACCAGCCCATTTTCGACACCCTCCGGTTCCACAGCGAGCAAATAGTGGATGACATCGCGTTTTTCTGCCATGTGGTGAAAGAAGCGAGCGACGGCAAGCTGTTGACAGGCGCGTTCTATGGTTATCATTTCAACCTCCCCGATCCCCGCTTTGGGCATTTCGCGTTGAGCAAGCTGTTGCGCTGTCCGGATCTGGACTACCTTTCCAGCCCCAATGACTATTACCGCGTGGCGGGGGAAGACTGGCCGCCCATGGCCGCCGTGGACTCGGTCCAGCTTCATGGCAAACTGTGGCTGGCGGAAAATGATACGCGCACGTTCAAGACCACGCTGTTGAAAGATCAGGCTCCTGATCTGTGCCCGCCCGGCCAATACGCCAGCGGTGTGTGGCTCGGCCCCACCACGGCCGAGGAGTCGGTGGCCTTTCTGCGCAAGAACGCCGCGCGTATGCTGGCGGGCGGCTATGGCGGCTGGTGGTTTGATATGTGGGGCGGCTGGTTCAGCGAGCCTCGCTTGCTGGCGGTGTTGCGCCGCACCCAGGAATTGTACGCGGCCCAGCCGCCGCGCGAGATACCGCGGATGAAGGCCCAAGCATGTGTCATTGCGGATGAAGAATTCACGTCTTGGGATGCCAGCTTCGGACAACTTGCCGCTCCTGTCCTGGCCAACCGGCATCCTTTAGGAAGAATAGGCGCCCCTTATGAGTTTTACTTGCGCACGGATATGGCGGCCATTTCGCCCCAAGTGCTCGATGGCCAATACCGGTGGGTGTGGCTGCTCGGGGTCTGCAACCTATCGGATGCGGAAAACGCGCTGCTCCAACGTTGGACCGACGCCGGAGCCACCGTGTCCCGAACCTATCAAGAGGGTACGGAAATCCGCCGTCCGCAAGCCGTCGCACCGGAGGTGTTGCCGGGGAAATACCAGTGGACCGCCGCCGAGCTGCGCGCTCTGGCCCGCAAGGCGGGCGTGCACATTTATGATGACGAGGACGACGTGCTGTACGCGGGCCGGGGCTGGCTGGGCATCCACTCCGCGCCAGGCGGCGTTAGGCAAATCCATCTGCCCTTTCCCGCGCGCATAGTGGACGCCTTTGGCTCGCGCATGTTTCCCGATGTATGCCAGGAACTCCCGTTGACCCTCGCTCCCTGCGAAACCGTGCTATTGCGCGTGGAGCCCGCTTCGGATCAGGATGCACATAGCGCTCCGGCAGGATGAAGGGAGAGGCCGTTATCGCCCCGCGTATTGCCGTTCGTAATAAGCGCGGAACTCGCCATTCTTGATCTTGCGCCACCACCACTCGTTGTCTTTATACCACTGGACGGTGAGGCGGATGCCTTCATCCCAGTCCATTTCGGGCTTCCATCCGAGGGATTTTAGTTTGTCGGAATCGATGGCGTAGCGCCGGTCGTGCCCGGGGCGATCCTGCACGGGCTTGATCAACTCTTCCCCGCGCCCGGTTTCGTGCAAGATGCGTTTCGTGAGAACGATGTTCTCCCTCTCGTTGCCGCCCGCGATGTTGTAGATTTGCCCCGGTTCGCCGTGGCGCAGGGCGCAATCAATGCCGCGTGCATGATCGCGCACATACAGCCAATCCCGCATGTTCCGGCCATCGCCGTACAGGGGCAGCGGTTCGTTGTCGATAGCGTTGGTCACGAAAAGCGGCAGGACTTTTTCGGGATACTGGTATGGCCCGTAGGTGTTTGAGCCGCGCGTCACGATGACCGGCAGGCCAAACGTGTGGAAGTACGACATGCCCAGCAATTCGCCGCCTGCTTTGCTCGCCGAATAGGGATTACGCGGATTGAGCCGGTCCGTTTCCCGGAACGTACCTGCGGAGATGCTGCCGTACACCTCATCCGTCGAGACCAGCAACAGGCGTTTCACGCCGTGCTTGCGCGCCGCTTCCGCGAGGTGGTGGACGCCGGTGACATTCGTTGCGATGAAGTCCGCCGCGCCCAGGATGCTGCGGTCTACATGCGTATCAGCGGCGAAATTAACGAGCCAGTCACAGCCCGCCGCCGCCGCATCCACGGCGTCTGCGTCGGCGAGGTCGCCTTTAATGAACGTGTGGCGCGCCTCGTCAAGCCCTTTCAGATTATCCATATTGCCCGCGTAGGTGAGCTTGTCGAAATTGATGATATGGACATCCGGATACGTTTTAAGCTGGTAGCGCACGAAATTCGACCCGATGAATCCCGCGCCCCCTGTCACCATCATGCGTGTCATGATTGTTTCTCCCTTCCGAGCATATAGCGCGCCAGCGCATCTTCCCATGGCGGCATGTGATACCCGCAGGCCGCTTCGAGCGCCGCATTGGACAATACCGAGTAGGATGGGCGCGGCGCGGCGCTTGGAAACTCGGTGGCCTTGCACGGCTCGACGGGGATATTTATCCCTGCAAGCCGCAATATGGCCTGTGCGAATTCAAACCGCGAGCATGCGCCCTCGTTGACCGCGTGGAAAATCCCGGCGGTATTCACATTACACAGGGCGCGTGTCGCTTCACCTAAATCCTGAGTGAATGTCGGCGAGCCTATTTCATCTTCGACCACGCGCAGGCTGGGCCGGGCTGCCGCACGCAGAATTTTCTCGATAAAATGGTTTCCGCCGGGGCCATAGAGCCAGGCCGTACGGATGATCGCCGCGCCGGGATGGGCCGCACGTACGGCTTCTTCACCCGCCGCCTTGGATTCCGCATACACGCCTTTGGGTGCAATAGGCTCATCTATTTCGTAGGGCGTGTGTTTATTGCCAGCGAACACAAAATCGGTGCTGTAGTAAATAATCCGCGCGCCCGCATCGTGGGCGGCCTTCGCCGCCACGGCCGCTCCGTCCCGGTTCACGCGAAATGCCGCCTCCCGGTCCGATTCCGCCTTCTCGACATCCGTATATGCGGCTGCGTTGATGACTACATCCGGTTGAAAGGCTTCGATAGCGCACCGCACCGCTTCGGTGTTGCAAATATCCAATTCGGGCACATCGTATCCCGCCGTTTCACCGGCTTCGCCCATGACGCGCAAGAGATTACGGCCCAATTGGCCCTTCACGCCGAAAACAAGCGTCCGCATGTAATGTATTTTTTCCTTTCCATGAAGCCGAAACACTAGAATACCGCATTATATCCTTAAGGGAAAACCTTTTTAACCAGCGCCGGATAGAAGGCATGTTGTTCTTGTCCGTGCAAGAAAATACCGTGTAATGAAGGCAATGATTTCCGTAGCATGGCCGTCCGGCCATGCACAGGGGCGAGACGCCCATGCTGCATTAAGATAGCATCGCCTACGGAGGCTGCTTATGGAGCCTCGGGGCGCAACATGAGGCTTTTCACCAGCAGGCCCAGTTTGCGGTCGTCCGCGCCCAAGCCTAATTCACGTGGCGATTGCAACTGCTCGAATCGGAAGGTGAGCAGCAGGGCGTCTTGGTTATCAAGGATTTCGTGCGGCACATGGAGCCGCCGCCGCTCGATGCCCGGCGTTTCCCATACGCCGCGTTCCAACAAATGGCCATTGGCGATAATTTCGACGGTTTGCGACGGTTTCCGTTCATTAACATAGGCCTTGGCTTCTATACAAAGCTCCATCACGCCAGCGGGCGGCGATTCGAGGCGCAGCGCCAGCGACGCTTCGGCTTCTTTGGTCCATGTGGCGCTATCCTGGGGTTTGCCCCATCCGCTAAATTGGTATTTTCCCGCGCCGCCATCCACGCCGAATGAGATGGCTTCATCCAGCGCGCATGGGGCCACGGCCCGCAATTCAAGGGATTCGACAAATAGTCCAAGGGGGCGCGTATCTTCGCTATCGCTTTCGCTGCTTGGCCGGCAGGGATTCTCGATGCGCAATTCAATGATGCACGAGCGCATCAGCCCCGTGCGCCGGGCGGCTTCCGCTGGGATCAAGGCGGCAATCCTACGCGGTTCCGCGATGGTCCAGTGCGCCACGGGTTCGCCGTTGATAACGGCCTGCGCGGAGATGGGCGCGCTTGCGGCGTTGCGGTACGGGGCCGCATATAAAAACAGCAGCAGCGGCCCCTCCACTTTCGGCAGTTCCATCGTCACATAGGCGCTATGGCCAACGGTCCAGGCGGCTTTTCGCTCGGCCCGCCACCAGCCGCCCGCTTTATACGGTTCGGCGGGCTGCATGCCCGGCTCGCGTTCCGAGCCAAATCCCAGGACCGTTCCGAATTCATAGCCAGGGCACACGGTGCGCATGGCGATGGGTTCCGCCAGCAGCGCCGCCACGCGTCGGGCGGTATCCGCCCAGCTTGTCCGTACATAATCCCGCGCGATGGCCGACTCGCGATGCCGCCGCCCCGCCGCGTTGAAGGCGTAATGCAGAATCGCGGCGTACCAAGCGGCAAAATCATAGGGATCGAGCAGGTCCGTGAGGCTGGGTGCGATCTCGGGGATGGACGCCGCGTTCGACGCCAGGCATACCTTCCCATACGCCAGGCTTTCGGCGACGGGAATGCCCCAGCCTTCGTACAGCGATGGATAAACCGTGAATAGGCAGTTGCGGTAGAGCCAATCAAGTGCGCCATCCCGCACTTCATGCGAAATATGGACGCGGCGCATCAGGTGTTCATCGTGTTGCATGATAGCCAGCAAGTCATCGACATGATGGCTTGGCGCGCCCACCAAGACGAGATGGGGCGTACGTTCGCCGAATTGCTCGATAAGCCGAAGCCAGAGCCGATGGAGCAGCGTGTGGTTTTTCCGTACATCCAGGGCGCTCACGCAGAGCACAAACGGCTCGCCGTTCAGCAGGGCTTGCAATTCCGCCAAGACATCGCCGCCAGGCTCGGTGATTTCCCCTATTTCGTCGCCCAGCCGGATGACGGAAAGGTCCGCTAAGGGTATTAGGCGCCGTTCGCAGAAGGCTTCGAGGTCACGCGCGCCGCACGCCGAGATGGCCACGGCTTTATCCAGCATGCGCAAGAAGCGGCTGGCCATGTGGGTGAAATGGCTCGATATGTCTTCAGGATATAGATACGGAAACTGGGCGCGGATCACGTCGCATACGCAACCGATGAGCCGCAGGCGGCGCACCCGCTTCGTAGCCAGCAATCCATCGAGATAGTCTTTCCGGTTCATCCACATGCCGCCCATGACGAGAAACAAGGAGCCTGGCTCGAAATCCACCAGTCCGAAAGGCGGCACGCCCGCGCGCTCGATGCGTTTTGGCGTGTGGTTCTCCTCGGACTGCGAAGCATCGCCATCCCATCCCGTGCCTTCATGGACCAGCATTTTATAAGATCCATCCAGCAGTTGCCCGGGGGTTATCGGCGAGAAGGCTTCGAGGCCCCAATGCCACGCCACGAAGGTGATGCGCTCAGGCATGACACGCTGTAAATGCAACGCGCACATGGTTTCGAGGCGGCTAATGCCGGTCGGCGGGCCGAGGCGGCGGGCGCTGGAGGTCAGGTCTACATAGATATGCGGCAGCGTGGAACCACATACAAGCGTTCGGTGAGGGCGTTTTTCGGCGGCGAGGGTGGCCTCATACACTCGAGTGATCGCTCGTGTGTGGCGCTCCCAATTGTATTGCTCATGAATAAACGCTTGCTGCCGGGCGCGTGCTTCAGGTGTAAGCGGATGCTCCCATGCATCAAGTACGGCCGCGCGCAGGGCGTCTGGGTCGGCGGGGCTGCAATAACGGGCGAATTCGCCGAAATACTCCTGTTCGGCGGAACGGTCGGACAACACCAGCGCGCAACCCGCCGCCGCTGCTTCGAGGGTCGATAACGACGCCCCTTCGCACCAGCTTGGCAACACAAACACCCGCGCGCCCGCATACGCCGATGCGAGCATCTCACTTCCGGCGGACAGCCGGTCGATGATGTGGACGTTTGGCCCGGCATGCCGACGCACCAGTTCGAGGTAATCGGGTGTTTCGGAATGCCCAAGCAGTACGATGGGGATGTCCACGCCCCGTAGCGCATGCAGCAGCGTGAGCTGGTTCTTGCGCGGCTCGATGCGCCCCACACATAAGACATACTCGCGCAGGGCATAGGCTTGGGCGAACAGCTCCGGATCACCCGAAGCATAAAATTCCACGTCCGTGGCGTTATGCACGAGCGACACGGCTCGAGGCTCGACCCCCATGGCGTGGAGCAGCGACCGTTCTTCCTCGCTCAGGCAAATCACATGATCCACGGCGTCAAGTACGCGCCGGATACGGCCAAACAACCCGGACCGCCCTTCACGCAACGCATATCCCACCTCGATTTCCTTCGCCCGCCGCTGGCGCAACGCCGCGAAACCGGCGTCGATCTCTACGGATGTGGCGGCGTGTTTAAAGAGGTTTGGGATTTCTTCCTCGAATAGCGGGCTCTCCGATAAATCCAATAGGATTGGAGAAAAGACAATGGACGCGCCCGAGGCGCGCGCCTCTTCCACGAAGGCCCCAGCGGCTTCCGGCGGCCATATGTTGAATCCATGAACAAGACTGAAACGATGGAATTTCAATTGGCGGCGCTCGATGCTTCCCGCCCGCACTCCCAGCGCCCGCAGTTCCGCCACTGTTCGCGGAACCCGTAAAGACGGGCCGCCCCGGCTTGCGCCTTCCCGCTGCTTTTCCATCCACAATCCCACAGGGCCAGAAAGGCGTTTCTCACGGGCATCCTCGGGTAGCGCGCTCCCGATCCGCTGGAATAGGGCGTCATGCGCGGCAATCCAAGCGTCTATGGAAGAAGAGGGCGGTTTGGCTTGACGCGCCGCCAATTGTGATAGCACCTGTTTTAATTCGATGACGCTATCTTGCTCGTATATATGGAGTTCGCTGGCATATGCATGCCAGCGTAATTTGGGTGCGATGACTATTTTGCCGCATGCCAGCGCTTCCCGGGCATAGCAGGCGGCCTGTTCGCTGCCCGATGGGATGAGAATACAATCCACGCTCTGATAAAACGCGCGGTGCGAACAGTGCGCCGTAGGATCCGGCGGCGCTGGCCAGCCTTCGCCTTGGAAACGCCAGATGACACCCGGCATGCCCCATACTTCCGCCACCAACGCCGCGCCTTCGCCCTCATCGTCGAACGCGCTGCCGGGCACGCCCACCGTCAAACAAGGATCGAGCGCTTCTTCATCCATCGGCGGTGGGAGAATTTCCACCTGCGCCGCGCCAAGGCCATACAATTCCGCCGCGCAGGCTTCGGACAGGCATACGCAGCAATCCATATCGGCGGCGGCTTGGGTGAAGCGCTCGATGGGTTTCATCGATGAACCGGGCTGCATGAATAACGCCAGTTCCCTTTCCGATACCCGGCTCTGATATAGGGCATAAGGTATATAATATTGGATGGGCGCGGTAAAATCCGGCTCATGCCCCCATGTAACATAGTCGAGGGCGCGGGCAAGTTTTTCCGCCCAAGCAGCGAAAAGCGCACTCTTCTTATCTGCAATGATATGTACCGAAACCATAGGTGACTCCAGGCCCGCGCATCTTTTCGCCGGGCTGGCCGCAAGACCAAAATATATGCCCGGCTGAAATATTAAGTGGAATGCTTTGTGACTCCGATCACGATGTTATTGATCCTATATCAGTGTCATCCCTGGATCCAAATAGCTTCAAATTTTGGTAACACTTTAGCGGAATAAAGCAAGAACTTTTTAGACAGGATTAACAAGATTAACAAGATTGGACATGCTCGTAATCATTATAGCTAATCGATGAAGCGCCCTAACACGTTTCTTGGGGCAACGAAATCGCTATCAAAAAATCTTGTCCTATCTTGTAAATCCTGTCTCAAAAAACTTATTTGCGCCGCAACACCGCGATACCGCCCGCCCGTTCATAAAAGGCTACCTGTTCAAAAAGGCGCATACCTACTTCATACCGCCGGCGGGTGGCGTCGTGCAGGATGGCCACGCCGTCCGCATCAAGCAGCTCCGACGCCACCAGCAAGCATTCATTGCGCCGCCGCCCGTCGATATAGATCAGGCTGAATGCATGGCCATACTGGAATGGGTATGTGGCGTAATTATAGGAATCGTCCCGTCCTTGTCGTAACCGGGCTCCGATGAGGTCTACGACATGGGCCTCGAAAAAAGACGCGGGCGGGAAGGCGCGGAGCATCTCTGCTTGGTAATCCGCTTCATGGTCGATGGTGGCGAAAAGGCGTGCGCCGCGCATCTCCGCCAGATCATAAAGGTAGGAAGTGCTGTGGCCCGTGCCCCATTCGAGAATGGCTTCGATGTGCGCTGGGGCATGGCGTTCGAGTACTTCGTATAGCTGATTCAGATAACGCACTTTGGGCGGGCTTAACATGCCCCGAGCCGCGGAACGCACCGTATGGTCCAGCAATTCTGACGGCGGCCTCGATTCATTCATCCGATTTTCTCCTCTGGCCGGTGGACATACCGCACGGGAACGCCATTGCGGGCGAAGAATTCATTAATCGCTGGCATGACGACAGGCACCCAGAAACGCCGGAAGTTAAAGCCGTTTTTACCGGCATTCTTACCGTGGTCGCGCCAGGAGCCCAGCACTTCATGCAGCGAATACAGCGGGCCATAACAGCAAGCAGAGCGCGTAAGATAGGCGTCAGGACAGGCGACCAGCGCCTCGGGAATCGGGAATATCCGTTCGAGTATGGCCTTGCGCCACATGAGCCCCGTCGATGGAACGAAAACCGCCACCATATCGGAATGAACCGCGACATTCACCTCGCCCAGCTCGCGCCATTGCGCCAGGATATCCCCATTCATGAGGCTATTCCGCTTAGGCTGGCCGTTTCCCGCGTCAAGCTGATGCTGGTATACGCCGCCATCGGGCCGCTCGAGTGCGAAACGCACCATGCGTTCCACTTTTTCCGGACGCCAGGCGTCATCGCTGTCCAGCAAGCAGACTAATTCGCCGCGCGCCATATCGAAGCCCGCGTTCAATGCGCTTGCCTGGCCGCCATGGGTCTTGAAAATGCTCTTCGTACAGAAAGGGGCATGCCGCACGGCCCGGCCGATGGCTTCCCTGGAGTCATCTTCCGAACCGTCGTCCACGATGATCAATTCGATGTTTCGATAGGTTTGCGCGTACACGCTGCCAATGGCTTCCTCCAAATAACGCGCATAATTGTAACTGGTGATTAAGACCGATACGAGCGGCTCCCGCGGCAAGGAGGTTTGAGCAGGCTGCTGGGCTGTTACCGTTATCGAAGCTTCCCTCGCGCGCCTGAAGCTAAGGCCATCACCTCCTCCAGCACGCCGGGAGCCACCGAGGATATATCGTAGCGCGCACGCACGTTCCGCGCGGCTTGGCCCCCCATGGACATGCGGCGTCCGGCATCAAGCAACAAGGCTGCCGCTGCTTCCGCCAGCTTTTCCCGGTCGAATCCCGGCGCTAACACGCCACAATCGTTCCCGATGAATTCCTTGGAGCCTCCCGAACCTTCGAACGCCGCCACTGGCACGCCCAGAATACCGCATTCGAGATTAACGCGCGGAAACGGGTCATCTCGCGATGTCATTAAGAGCACATCGAAAGCGTTCATATATGGATAAGGATTGGTGCGCGGACCGATAAAATGGACCGAGCCCGCCAAGCCTGCCTGTCGCACTTTCATGCGAATGGCATCGAGCTCGGGGCCATCGCCAATCCAGACAAAATGCGTGTTCATGTGGCCATCGAGCCGGTCCAGCATGCGCCGGGCTGCCGCCACGAAGATATCCACGCCTTTGCGCGCCCCTACATGCCCCACGCCTCCCACGATGCGGGGCGTCCCGGCCAAGGCCCAATTCACGTAGCACGGACGCGCGGTCCAATGTGCGCGCTCCTGCGATAACGGCGTCGCATTCAATGGCTGCTGGCGCAAGGCCTATTCGGGAAGGAGGAAGCCCATAGTGGGTGGCAAGGTAGTCGCGCACGGTATGTGATACGGCGAGATACCGGGCGGGACGCTGAAGAAATGAGTCGAGGCGCACCCCCTCCAATTGGCGCAGGGTTCCCGCCAATTCTCGCACATGAACTAAAAGCGGCGCATCCAATTCGAGGGCCTCGATGCAATCGCCATTCATGGCCGTATTGGAAAAGACCACATCGGGCCGCCATCCGCGATAGATGGCGCGCAACGCGCCGGTATGTTCACGCTGGAGGCGTTTCCGCTGTTCATTGAGTCCAGGGACAGCGGATTCGAAGCCGAGCAGCCGTTTGAATGCATGGCGTGGCCGTCCGGCGCGCAATTCCGATATGCTGGAGCGCACACGCCGCACCGGCCAGGCCGGCCTTGGCGGGTGGAATCAAATAAGCGTCCACGGGCGCAATATCGTGGAAGAGCGGCTCGATGAGTCCGCCGCGACGCGCCAGAATCCGCATGTCCCAATCCGTATGGCGGCGGAAATAGCGCAACAACGCCAGCAAGCTCATAGGCGCGCCGGTGCGGTCCATGGCATGCGTAATGAATAGGATGCGCATGTTCGCTTTCCCCCCTTGCGCGCCCAGGATCAAAACAAAGAAGCGTAGTCCGCTCGCTCGAACGCATCGAGCTTGCTGCATAATGAGGCGTTCAGGACCTGGCGTCCATGGGATTCATACACGCTCCGGGCCATGGCATAAGCCTGTTCTTGGCGCGCTACATCGGGCACGCCGATTTGATCCCCGATTGTATAATACCGCCCACTGAAATGGCACTGCTGCACCAGTGGGTAATTCTCTTCGGTGATGGTGATTTTGCCCGGAGGATACCGCTTGGACAGTTCACCATAATCATGGTCCACGCCGATGAGATATACCGGGTCGCAGCCGAGATAGAAAGCAAGCTGCAAGGCGATATACGTGACCGTCGAGCCAAGATACACGATATCGGCGAAATCCGTGCTGAACCGGGGGGCCATCTCACGCCAATACGGCTTATTGCCATACCGGGCATTGAAGAAATAGGTGTTCGCGTCGGGGCGGATGGCGTAGGCGTTATACAAAGCGGCCAGTTTGACGACATTGCGGATGCGATGGAGCTCCGGCCCGCGCAGTTCCGTCTGCTCGATGTCTTCGAAGAGGAGGTAATGGGTGCTAAAACCCCATTCCGCCAAAGAGCGTGTAGAGGCCGTTCGACCCGATGGTGACTTCGCGCCGCAACGGCCATACATCCATTTCGCGCAGGCTGGGGGCCATTGCCGATAACGAAACAGCGCCGGCCCGCATACCGGTTGCGCCAGCGCCACATGCGCGATTGATAGCCGGGCCGCCGTTCGAGGCGCAGGCCCAGCGTGCCGCCGAAGCCCAATTTCAAGGTGTCGAAATAGCGCTGCCGTGCGTGCAGCAAACGCCAGTATCCCAAGGGGCGCTTATAGCGGGGAAACGAAGGCTTCCATACAATCATGCAACAAAATCCGGTATATCAGTACATACCACCACCGGTCACACAGGTATGATACACAGGCCTCATATGAACTTCAACACATTAAGGCCCACCCTGAAAAAGAATGGCGTATCAATACCGTTTCGTGCAATAAATAAGGCAAAAACCATCAAATACTGCTTCAATTGGCTAACGTATTACACAAGAACATCAATCACATGGGCATTCCCGCGCCCGCGCTGAGCTGGTTGATCATCGAGATCAGCGGCAGGAATACCGCCAATACGAGCACGAGCACAAATCCGCCCATGACCACCGCGATGACGGGCGGAACGAGTTCCGCCAGGGTGTTCACGTGGACATTCACTTCTTCTTCATACGCTTCCGCGATGTGTTCCGCGATGGAGTCGATCTGGCCGGTCTCTTCACCCGTCACAAGCATGTCGGTGACTACCGGCGGCACGATATGCGGCACGGCGCGCAAGGGCCGCTCGAATCCTTCCCCGCGCTCGACGGAATCCAGGACATCTTGCAGCACGCGGGCCACCGCGCGGTTGCGAATCGCGCTGCGGGTCAATTCTAGGCATGTCATCATCGAAAGCCCGCTACGCAGGAGAAGGCCCAAGCTGCGCGTCATTTCGACAACGGCGTTCTTGCGCACGATATTCGGCCCCACATACGGGAGCCTCAGCTTGAGGTGGTCCATATGCAGCCGGTTGAGCGGATTCCGCACCCAATAATAATAAAGCGCGATTAGCCCCGCGAGCAGCAGGAAGCCAAGCAAAATCACCCAACTATTGGTGAGAAAGGCGACCGTGCTAATGAAACCGCTGGTGAATGCGGGCACTTGGGCTCCCAGCTTGTCGAACACATTCGTGGTGAGCGTGGGAAGAACGACTTTGCCCACGAGCAGCACGACGGCGGCGCAAGCCACGAGCACGATGATGGGGTAGATCATGGCGCTTTGCACCCGGCGCGCGAAGCGCACCCGGCGTTCCCGGTATTCCGTGAGCCGTTTCAGGACGGTGAGCAGCGTACCGCTGGCCTCGCTGGCTTTGACGAGATTCACGAATACCGTGTCGAAATAGCGCCGGTGGCGGGCGAAGGCCTGCCATAACGGATTGCCCATTTCGACGAATTGAGCCATGTCTGAAACCAGGCCGCGCAACGCGGGCCGCTCACTGCGCGCCGCGAGCGTATGCAGGCTCTTGAGCAGCGGCGTTCCCGCCTCGACCAGTAAAATGAGCTGGCGCAGAAAAATCAGGATATCGCTTTCACGGATGCCTAACGAAAATTGGGTGGCCCAGAATCCTGCCGGGACAGGGGCGGCGGGGTCAATGGATGGCGTGAACGGCGTTTCTTCTTGCGCGGTGATATCGAGCTTCTTGGCGGCGCGCTTCGCGGGAGTGCGCCGGACGCGCTTGATTTCGCCTTCAGACGATTGTTCGGGCATGATTGCACTACCTCCATTTCACCAACGCTGGTTCCGGCTACATGCGCTTCTCAGCGGCCTCACCGTCCAGCGAGGATTCATTCCAATACGTAATCGCTGGTTCTTTCCGATTGTTAAAACAAACGACGGCTTCCGCCTGCGCTTTGGCGGAGGCGCTTCCACCGGTATATGCCGCCGAGGCGCGGCATTGGATGCGGAAGCTTACTGGCTCGAACGCCAGCGCGGCGGGCAAGCCATCCGGGCTGGCTTCATCGGGTTTGAGGCCGAACGTCGAAGGCTCTTTCCCTGCTGCTTGCGCCAGTTGGGCCACGTTTATGAAGGGCCGGGCGCGGACCACGGCTTGCGCCGCTTCCGGGGTGATATGAAGCACCGCCGCCAGCAACTCTGGGGGTGCGCCGTTGACATTGAACCATGCCGCAGGCTGGGCGGGCTCCGGGACCGTGTATACCGTGAACCAATTGGGATTCAGGTGCTGATAGGTTTCCGGCGTGAGAATGCCCCGCAAGACCAATTCATCCGGGCTGGTGAGCCATGCGCCTTCGCCTGATGCGCCCGCCCGTGGCAGCGAAGCGGCGAGCGCGCGGGCCTTTTCCCCGTCAATCCCCAAGGCCAGCGCCAGCACGCTTGATGGGGCATGATTCAGATTCAGCCGTGCGCTTTCATCGCTTAGAACGGCTTCCACCGACACCTTCCAATTTGATGACGGGGTAAGACCGCCCTGTGCATCCGCCGCGTATCCAGGCAAATCGAAGTTCAACGGCTGCGCCAGCAGCGCCTCCGCCTCGTGGGCCGCCACCGCCATTTCCAGTTTGCAGATCGCCGCACGCACCCCCGCCGCCGCTGCTTCGCGCGCGCGCAATTGGGCGGCGAGCATATTGGTGCGGTCCATTTCGAGCATCATGGAACGCACATACGCCGCTCCGAGCAGCGAGAACACCACCAGCAGCGCCAACGCCGCGATGAGCGCCATCCCGCGTTCATCGGTTTTCCGTCTGTATATGCGAAACACATCGCGCATATCACTCGGCCTCCACGGGGAACACCGCTTTGCGGGCGATTTGTTCGTTCGGCGGATCGGGATTCATCAGGACTATGCTCACGCGGATGGCGCGGGGCAGGCGGCTTTCTTTCCATTCCGGCAGCCATCCCGCTCCGCCTGGCCCTGGATCATATTCCACGCGAAAACTCGATACGCCTGCGGCGATGAGCGTACGCTGGCCCTCCGAATCGGACGCGGATACAGGCGTGAGCGTGCGGATCAGCGAATGGCTTTCCCGGTCCAGCGCATAGGTGGCAAGGCCCACTGTTTCAAGAGGCGGTTCACTGGGCTGCCTCACCCACATCCGCACAGGAAAGGAAAACTGGTCACAAGCGAAGGAAGGCCCGCCTTCACTTTCGCTATCTCCACGGATTCCTGTGAACGGCTTATCCGCCAGCCCAAGCGGGAGCAATCCCCGCACATCCCGTCCAATCGTGTCGAACGCATTATCCGCCGTAATATCGAGGTCTACACGATGGAGCATGCCGCCCCACAAATCAGACATGCGGATGAACATGACTGCGCCAATGGTGGACACCACGCCTAGAATGCCAATCGCGATGATAAGCTCCACCAGGCTGAAGCCGCGCTGTTTCAACGGGGTGCGCATCATGCGCCTCCTTCCGCCAGGGCGCGTGGCGCGAGAGTGGTGAGTGTGAACGCCCGCGCCTGTCCGGCGGCGTTCCATCGAATCACGATGGCAAGCTCCATATAAGGCGCATGTTCTTCCGGCAGCCGCGCGTATGCCTGCCAGGCGCAGCGCGTGTAGAATGCCGCTTCCCGGCGGTTTGCGCGCGGTTCAATTGGCAATACAGAGGGCGCGCTGCATGCCTGTTCGCCACTGCGCGCTTTGATTTCTACTTGTTCGCCTGTTTGCAATGCGGGCCATACATAGTCATGGGGATGGTTTCGGAGAGCTGCCAGCGCTTCCACGGCAAGCGTCGAAGCCGCTTGGGCGCTACGGGTGTTTTGGCCGATTGTCGCGGCGGCACTGTAGAGCGTGATGCCAATCGTGACGGCTACGGATATAACCGCCAACGCGACCATCACTTCCGCGAGGGTAAATCCCCTGGCGCGCCAGAGATGCATATGTCGATATCTTGGCTCGTTCACATGACAGTCCATTCTGTTGCGTAAACGGCGCATATCCTCCTTCCATTCCCGCGATACGGGGACGGAAGGCGCGTTATCCTAGTAAGAAAAGTCGTGGTAAGTCAATGCCGCGCCAGAAATCACGTATCAGCGAAGGTGATGGGAGGAAAAGGATGCCGTCATTAGCGGATCTGTTCCGTCATGAAGGCGCGGGCGGAATAGACCTGCCTATCGAGTGATAGCGCATCCCGCCAAGCGGGATGATTCACGATGATGCAGCAGGTTTCGTAGGCTGCGGCCTGTTCGAGGCAAGCGGTTATGGTTGGGGCGGATGCATCCATATGCGTGTCGGCGGTATCTCGCGAAGTGAACCAGAGTGCCCACCGCCGCAGCAGGCCATCGGATATGCCCATCGACCGCAGAACGCCCAGATACGCCGACAGCAAGCCGCGCGTCACCACCAGGCGTGCGTTGCCGTCGCGCCACCATTCGAGCACGGCCAGGCAGTCCACATCGAAGAAACTCCCTGCCAGCACATCTGGCCCGAGGACAACGCGCGGGAGGTGCGATTCACTGTCCTCCACGGTCCAACTCCTGCAACAAGCGCTCCACGTCCGCCGCTGATACGCCGGAGCGGCGGACATCCAGCAGGCTTTGCTGGTGGAGCAAATCGAATCCCGCCTTGGAGAGGGCAATGGAGGTATCAATCCACTCGTCGATGAGGCTGCGCCGGAACCGCCATTCCTTGCCCAGCTTCGTGCCGGGGATCTGGCCGTCTTGCGCCCATTTATACACCGTCTGCGGTTTGAGCTTGAGGTACTTCGCCACATCCTCGATGGTCATGATGTCTTGGTTGGACATCCTATTATCCTCTCGTAGCATGGGCGTCCCGCCCATGCGCATGGCCGGGACGGCCATGCCATCTGCTCCACCAGCGCAGCAAAAAGTAATAAACTCCCGTTTGCAAGAATACGACGGCTGCCCATAAAGCCAGCGAATCCAGATCCGAAAAGCGATGGCCCCATATGAGGATTTCATAATTCGCGCCGGTCCAGTGTGATTCCATCCACACATATGCTGCACCAAAGGGGATATTGGCCAGAAAAAACAACCATGATGGCAGGATGTCCGCTGCGCATCCCCAGCCAAGCAACCAGTCTATGAACAACATGGCAGCACCAATGCAAAAAAATCGCTTCATGGATGCGTTTCTCCTCCGTGCAAGAGTTTCGCGAATAACTGGATGCGCGTTCCCGCACAAAAGCCTATTGCTTTCTCCAGTTCATATTGGCAAACCTGGTGTGCATGATCACAAGCTTGATGCGTTTGAAGCCGTTCCAGCGCGGGCAACGCGCGAGAATCCGCTAACTGGCCTAAAGCCCAGATCGCCCGGTTTCGCTGGTCTAGAGGAGCTATGTTGGTTTCGGCCAAGGCCGCCAGGGCCTCGATGCGGTTGCCGGGATGCATGGCTTGCGCTTCGTGTACGATAACCGCCACGTCATGGTGAATCCAAAGGCCTGCGCCGATCAGCAAACTGACCGCTATAGCTGACAACCCACAGCCTGCAAAAAATAGGATGCGCCAGCCTCTATGCTTCCGAATCGTTTTAGCGATCATGTGGCACCTCGCTTTCGAGAAATGATTGATCGGGCGGATCGGACGGATCGGACGGATCAGACGGATGTCTTGGGTGGTGAAACCGCGCCTTCCACCAACTGCACCGCTGATTTGACCACATCTTCATAGAAATTGCCGTGCTGTGCGCGGAAGATCTGAAATTCCATCTCGGGATTTCCCACGAAAGGCCGCAGGCACCATGTCATTTGCATGCCCACGAAGGCGAACACGAGCAGCCATATCTGCAAGATGCGCACCGCCTGGCGCGGATATAAATCCGATTGTTCGCACATGGCCACTAAGCCGCGCCAGAGGCCCAGCATGCCCCAGCATCCGCCGAACGCGAATATGGCTACATTCAGGAGCTTCAGAAAATGATAGTTGGCTCCCGTGACGGTGAAGAAAAAAATAATCGGCGCGCAACTGGCGAGCAGCACGGCGTTCAGGCCCAAGGCCAAGAGGATCAAACACAAGGTCTGCAAAAAGCTCAGTCGCGACCCCATGATGACGATGACCACGTACAGTACGGGATAACAAACAAGGATCGTCAGCAGGTACAACACGGGAACCTTGATGGCGGAGGCCAGCATCTGAGACCATCCACTCGATGCGCCCATCACGAATCCATAAAATGCCGACAGGCTGATGATAATGCCGAGCAGCAACGCCAAGTGTTTCAGGATATTCCGGTTTTCAAAGATCTCACTAAAATAGTCTTCCCGATGGCGCAGCATGCCATCCATATACGCCAGTATGTGGGATGATGATTGGCGTTCCGTTGCATCCATGGCCCGCTCCTTGTGGTGATGGCTTCCGCTTCCGTTGGATGGATTATATCGGCTTGCCTGGAATACGTCAAGTTATTTGTTGTTTATTACTGTTTGTTGCTATCTGCTACTTTATTTGGCGATTAGCATAGGGGGATCCAGGTGTGGCGATGGACACGGAAACAGTTCCGGGCCAGGTTGCATTCTGTATGAAGCGCTCCTACAATGGCGGAGTTTCTTCTGGCGTATGTCATTAGGCGGGCTAAATTTACATGTTCAATTGCATAAATGTGTTTCCCTATCGGAATCTGATTTTACATAAGGCCTGGGCGGATTTCCGGGCGGATGGCCAGCGCACCTATCTGGGCATTCTGTGGTGGGTGATTCAGCCGTTGATTAACATCGGGGTGTATTATCTGGTCTTCGGGTTGATTTTTAAGCGGGGCGGAGAGAATTATATCCCGAATTTGGCGGTGGGCGTGGTGGCGTGGCAGTGGTTTTCTTCGACCATATTGAGCACCAACACATCTATTTTGCGAAGCATGCCGTTTGTGCGCCAGGTGGCGTTCCCGAAAATTATTTTTCCTTTGTGCGTGATTCTCAATTCCACGCTTCAGTTCTTCTTCAGCTTATTGGTGTTGTTTTTTGTACTGGCGCTTTTTGGCTTCACGCCCGATGCCTATATGGCGGCGCTGCCCGGGTTGCTGCTGATAGAATTATTGTTGATCATGGGAGTGACGCTTCCGTTATGCGCCATAGTGCCGTTTATACCCGATGTGGCTAAATTGGTGGAATATGTGCTGCGCATCATGTTCTTTTTGTCGTGCGTGTTTTACACTATTGAGAGTTATCCGGAAAAATACCGGCCTTGGGTGCTGCTCAATCCGATGGTCACGGTTATCACAGGCATGCGGGATATCTTGATCAACGAGCGCTGGCCGGATATGCAAAGCCTTGGTATCACGGTGGCCGCTTCTTTAGTCTTCATCTACATAGGCGCATGGCTTATTTCACGTTTCGAGAAAATTTATGCAAAAAGGGTCACGTCATGATCCATCATACAGAGGAGGAACAGCCCCTGCTCTCGATGCAGCATGTGGGCATGTATTACTGGCTGAAGGGCGGGCTGTTCAAACGGCGCGTGTATTGGGCGCTTAAGGATGTATCATTCGATTTATACCGGGGCGACTCGCTGGGCGTGGTGGGCCGCAACGGCGTGGGTAAAACGACCTTGCTGCGCATCCTCGCCGGGGTGATGAGCCCGGACAAGGGCGTATTCATCAATAATGGCGTGAGTGTTTCCTTGCTGACGTTGTCGCTGGGATTTCTTGATTATCTGTCGGGACGCGAGAACGCCATTCTCGGCGGCATGTTTTTAGGGATGAAGAAACGTGATATCGAGTCCAGGCTCGATGACATTCTGGCATTCTCTGAATTGGGCGATTTCTTCGAGCAGCCCATCTCGACCTATTCTTCGGGCATGCGTTCGCGGCTGGCGTTTGCCGTGGCGTTCCAAGTCGAGCCGGATGTGCTGTTGGTGGATGAAGTGACGGGCGTGGGAGACATCGCGTTCCGCGAAAAATCGTTCCATGCCATGAACGAGCGCATCCGCTCCCATGAAAGCACGATTGTGTTTGTGTCGCATCATGCGCTGCAAGTCCGGCGCATGTGCAACCGGGCGGTATGGATCGAGAATGGCGTCGTGAAAGCGTCCGGCGAGACGGAAGAAGTGCTCCAGCAATATGAATCCACGTTGCCCGATTCGGCTAAGCATTTGTAAGGTTCTTTTTGTGTATCTTGTGCTTTCTGTGGCAAAAATCGATCTCGTGAGCCTATGCATCCCAGCGTCACGATAGCCTTAGCCACCTGGAATGGGGGCGCGTTGCTCGCGCGGCTCCTGGAGGCCGTGCGCGCCCAGCGACCGGCGCGTCCGCTCGAGATCATCGCCCTGGATTCCGGTTCGACGGACGGCACGCCGCGCTTGCTGGCGCAGCATGGCGCGCGGGTGTTGGAGCAGGACGGCCCATTCAATTGGGGTGCGGCGCGGGAACGGCTGTTCGCCGCTTCTCAAGGCGAGATTATCGCTTGCCTGTCGCAAGACGCCATTCCGGCGCACGAAGATTGGCTCGAAAACCTGATTCGCCCGCTTCAAGAAACGGGCGTAGGCGCTTCGTGCGGCCCATCCACACCTGATCCGGAGCGTGCGTATCCTCAATTTCCCTGGGAGCGTAATGGCTATTTTTACTTTACCCGGGAAATGCGGCGATATGCGGCGCGGCATGGGCGCGGTATGTCTTTCGCTAATGCGGCGGTGTTGCGCTCGGTGTGGGAACGGTTTCATTTCACGCCCCAGATTCTGGGGGAAGATTTCCAATTCCAGCTCAAGCTGGAAACAGGAGGTTTGCGCGTGGCGTTTCCCGCCCACGCGGCGGTATTGCATCATCATACGTACACCTTGCACATGCTCGCCATCCGCTGCCGTAACGAGGGGGCCGCGTTGCGGGATCTGGGATTCCCATATTCGGTTTTCGATTGCCTGCGCGATCTGGCCACACCGCGCGTCTATCTCCAATGGCTGCGCGAAGCGGCGCATGGCCGCCTTGATGGCCCCGCCGCCTGGCTGTTCCCGTTCGTGCGGCCGCTGGGTGTATATCTGGGCTGCCAGCATGTCCAGCGGTATCAGCGCTATTAGGTAGGGTATAGGGTATAGGGTATAGGGTTTGGGGGAGGAGATTTGGTTGTAAATAAGGCATACTGTTCTTGAAATCGAAATTGGACACGCGAGGTACATGATGAAGCCGTCTCTTCCCTCTCCCAGCACGGGCATCCCCGCTTTGGATCAAGTCTTGTGTGGCCTGATTCCGGGGGACAATGTGGTTTGGCAGGTGGCGTCCACGGAAGACTACGCCGCGTTTGTTTCGCCTTTTGTCGATTATGCTTTGCGCCAGCGCGCGAAACTGCACATAGACCGTAAGATGTACTATTTCCGGTTTGCGCGCCATGCCCCATTAATCGCGGATAATATTGGTTTCAACGTGGTCAATCTGGATCCTCAGGCGGGTTTTGAGACGTTTCTGGACGGCATTCGGGGCACTATCGCGCGAGCAGGGCGGGGCGCGTATTTCGTATTCGACAGCTTATCGGATCTGACGGCGGACTGGTATAGCGACCAGATGGTGGGAAATTTTTTCCAGCTCACCTGCCCATATCTGTATGATTTCGAGACCATCGCGTATTTCGCCCTCATGCGCAACACCCATTCGCCCTACGCGATGACGCCCATCACCGAAACGACCCAGATTCTCATCGAAGTATACCGGCATGATTCGCACTTATATGTCCAGCCGCTGAAAGTGCAAGAACGCACTTCCCAATATATGTACACCTTGCACAAGTGGGAAGGGGACACGGTGGTCCCCGTGACGGAAAGCCACACGATCGCGGAAGTGCTCACCTCGTGCCCCCGTGCGGCCTTGGGGGTGTCGCAGTATCATCTCGGCGTATGGACGCGCACCCTGGTGGAAGCCGAAGCGCTCCTCGATATGCATAAGCGCGAGGAAGCGCCTCCGGAAGTCGTGCGCGCCATGTTCCACCGCCTGCTTCGTATGATTATCTCGCGCGATGACCGGGTGTTGAGTCTTGCCCGCGAATACCTGACGCTGGATGACCTGGTGAATATCGGCAAACGCATGCTTGGCACGGGCCTTATCGGCGGCAAGTCGGTGGGCATGCTCCTGGCCCGGGCCATTTTGCGCCGGGCGGACCCACACTGGAAAGATGTGCTTGCCGTCCATGATTCGTTCTATATTCCTTCCGATGTGTTCTACACGTTTATTGTGCGCAACGGCTGCTGGGAGCTGCGCAAACGGCAGCTCAAGGCTTCTGATTATCTGCGTGGGGCCGACGAAGCGCGCGAGCGTTTCTTGCATGGCGTTTTCCCCCCCCATATATGCCAGCGATTCGCCGCCATGCTCGATTATTACGGACAATCGCCCATCATTGTCCGTTCAAGCAGTTTGCTCGAGGACAATTTTGGCAATTCGTTCGCGGGGAAATACGATAGCGTATTTTGCACGAACCAAGGCTCGCCCGAGCGGCGCCTGGAAGTTTTTCTCGATGCGGTGAAAGCCATATATGCAAGCACCATGAGCAAGGCCGCCCTCAGCTACCGGGCGCGCCATGGCCTTCTCGACCGGGATGAGCAAATGGCCCTGCTCGTCCAGCGTGTCGCGGGAGCGCAGCATGGCCGGTATCATTACCCCCACATCGCGGGCGTCGGCTTTTCCTTCAATCCTTATGTGTGGGACGAAGAAATCGATCCTCGGGCGGGCGTGCTGCGGCTTGTATATGGGCTTGGCACGCGGGCCGTGGACCGCTCGGATGATGACTACACCCGCCTGGTGGCGCTCAACGCCCCCAGCAAACGGCCTGAGTCCGGCTCGGGCGATTTGACCCGCCATGCCCAGCGCAGAGTGGATGTGCTCGACCTGGCGAACAACCGTTTTCACACGACGGATTTCCAGGAGACCGTAACGGAAGATCCTGGTATGCCGGTGCATCTGTTTGCCAGCCATGACCGCAATCTGGCCCGCTTGGCCCGGGATAAGAATCTACCCACATCGTCATCGCTCATATTGACTTTCGATAGTTTGTTGTCTAAAACCTCTTTTGTGCAAGAAATGCGTTCGATGCTCGAGACGCTCCAGAAAGCCTACGACAATCCGGTGGACATCGAGTTTACAACCAATTTCACCCCGCAGGGCGAACCGCGCATCGACCTTGTGCAATGCCGTCCGCTGCAAGTGAAAAGCGAAGCCCAGTTCGCCCAGTTCGATGTGCAGATTGAGACGGGGGATATGTTGTTGCAGAGCCATGGCCCGGTTATTGGCCATAGCCGCCTCAATACGATAAACCGGATCGTCTATGTGGTTCCCTCGATTTACGGCCAGCTTCCCGTTAAAGAACGCTATGCCGTGGCGCGTCTCATTGGGCGCATCAACCAGCTTCCCGGCTCGCGCGATCCGGAACGGGTCACGATGCTCCTTGGCCCCGGACGCTGGGGCACCACGACGCCTTCGCTGGGCGTGCCGGTGTCTTTTGCCGAGATCAACCATGTATCCGTGCTGTGTGAAATCGTGGCCATGCGGGAAGACCTCATTCCAGACGTTTCCTTTGGCACCCACTTTTTCGCGGAAATGGTCGAGATGAATATCCTGTATCTCGCCCTGTTCCCATTGCATGAAGGCAACTACCTGAACACGGAATTCTTCGAGCAATCTCCTAACCGGCTCGTGCAGCTTATCCCGGAGGCGCGAAGCTACGAACACATCGTACGCGTCATTGAAGTGGGCCACCGGCCTGATGGATTCCCCGTCAAGCTGCGCGCCGACACGATGAAACAGGATGTGGTGTGTTATGTGGAATGCGGCGGACACGCCAGCACGGAAGAAGCGGCATTGGTGAATCTGGCCCAGCACACGAAGGAAAAATAGACTATTTAGGGCATGATTTACCGTAGCATGGGCGTCCCGCCCATGTGCATGGCCGGGACGGCCATGCCACGGTAGAGTAGAATCCATTTGCTGTGCGGCATCCAATCTTGAACCGATCTAGATAGGTAGTTTCCATGCAAGACAAACGTGCAAGGAATGGGACGCCCCGGCCTTTCTTAAAATGGGTGGGCGGCAAAGGGCAGCTTTTAGCGCCGCTGGCGGCGTGTGTGGAAGCGGCTGGTCCATTTCGCGCGTATCATGAGCCGTTCATCGGCGGCGGCGCGCTGTTTTTCGAGTTGTTTCGCACGGGCCGCCTGCGCGAAAAAGACGCATTCCTCTCCGATACGAATATAAGGCTTATTGAAGCCTATTTGGGCGTGCGCAACGAAGCAGGCCGCGTCATCGCGCTGCTGCATGAGCATAAGCAGCGCCATTGCAAAGAGTATTACTACGCCATGCGCTCCCGAACGCCTGATGAGCTTGTAGAACGCGCCGCACGCATCATCTATTTGAACAAGACCTGTTTCAACGGCCTGTTCCGGGAAAACAGCAAAGGCCTTTTCAATGTGCCCATGGGCCGGTATGCCAATCCGGTCATATGTGACGAGGCGAATCTTCGGGCCGTATCAAGTGCGCTTCAGCATGCGCGGATTGAGGCCCGGCCGTTCGACACGGTGCTCGATACGGCGCAAGCCGGTGATCTGGCCTATTTTGATCCGCCGTATGATCCGGTTTCATCCACGGCGTCGTTCACGAGTTATGCCAGCACGGGCTTTGGCGGGAAAGAACAGGAGCGCCTCGCGGGCGTGTTCCGGGAACTGTCGGAAGGCGGGGTCATGGCCATCCTTTCGAACTCGAAAACGCGCTTTATTGAAGCCTTGTATGAGGGCTTTCACCAGCAAACCGTATATGCCACCCGTAATGTGAACAGCCGGGCGGACCGGCGCGGGGCTATCGAGGAATTGCTGGTCACGAATTTTGCGTGGCAAGCGCCTGCGGAACCGGGCGCCAGCGGCGGCCAGTTCACTCTGCTTTGATGGCGGCTTCGTTTCCGCCCCGGTGTAGAAACCAGATATTGCGCAAATACACGAACAGATTCGAGATCATGCCGAGCGCGTACACCCAGTCGCCGCCGCCCCGGGCGGCGAAAGCGATGGCTTGCAACACCGTCGCTACGACACTGATATACCAAAAGGATGAGGGTACGATGCTTTTGCGGCGCATTTCCGTGATCGCCCATTGAATGAAAACGCGCAGGGCGAACAGGGCTTGCCCGATGAGCCCGATGGCCAGCCAGAGTACGGCCCACTTCACTTCGGCGGCGCTCGAATCTTGATGATCGTTAATCTCGGACATGCTGGCGGCATACACGACAAATATGCCGAGCACGACCACAATCGCCACGGCGATGTGGGTGGCATGGTGCAGCCGCCGTGACAATACGCCCCGCTCCCGCCAAATGTGGATGAGGTTCCGTCCGCAGGGCACGAGGGTGAAACACTGGCTCACGGCCCCGAGGGCGGAGGTGGTGTGCCAGGCCCATAAGAGCAGCATGAACGAACCAATGGCGGTTTGATACCAGAACGCGATGGGAATGACGCTGCGTTTCTTCCGTTCGGAAGCGAGCCATTGGACGTAGAAGCGTGAGTTAAAGATCACCCATGCCACGATGCAGAAGATGATCCAGAGCCCGCTTTGGCCCGCCAGTTTATCGAGCATCTAGTCCTCGCCTTCCACGCGGACAGCCACGTAGCGGCATCGCAGCCACGCCACCCCGAAGAGGTCATAAATGCCCCGCCACATACGGTCCCATACGCCATATTTCGATTGACCAAACTGGCGCGGGTGGTGGGTCACTTCCATCTCGGCGATGCGCATGCCCGCCGCTTTCATCATAACGCCGAAATAGCGGTGCATGCCGTTGAAAGGAATCATGTGCTCGACGCAGCAGCGGCGGAAGCCTTTCGAGCCGCAGCCCGCGTCGCGGATATCGTCATCGAGCCAGCTCCGCCGGATGCGGTTGGCGATCAGGCTGGCTTTGCGTTTCATCCACGTATCGCGGCGCTTCGCGCGGTAGCCGCAGACGCAGTCATGGCCTTGGAGCAGCTCGAGCATGCGGGGAAAGTCACACGGGTCATTCTGCATGTCGCCGTCAATCATGAGTAAGAACTGGCCCCGGGCGCGGCGCATGCCCGCCACAATGGCCGCCGATTGGCCGCCATTGCGCACAAGGTGCAACGGGCGGACCCGTTCATCGGAGGCGCGCAACGCATCCAAGGCCGCACGCGTGCCATCGGCGCTGCCATCGTTCACGAACACGCACTCGTATTCATAATCCGGCAGCCCCGCGAACACGTCGCGAATTCGCTCCGCGACATGCGGCACATTTTCTTCTTCGTTGTAAAACGGCACAACCACCGATACGAGCGTCTGCATTTCAAAATCCCCATTGGGCGCACAGGAGGGCATTATACACACCTCTAAAAGGAAATGCAGGCGCAGTTTGCCCATGCGCGGCGGGGCGGCCCGAAAAGGCTATTTTCGCCATGAACGGCTATATCTCGCCATGCTTTTCCCAATCGTGAAGACATATGGTAAAATGTTGTGGAAACATTAGATAGCCATTCCGCTTTATACAAGGGAACGGGGGATTCCGCGGATTATCATCCAGTGGGCGATTTCTGTTATGGACCCAGCAAAGCTACCGGGCGCAGCCGAAGATACATGCATGCACGCTGATGCGTAGGCCAGAGATGTGGTTGAATCGTTGAAACGGCTATATCGCAATAGAACACGCAGCGGGATTGTCGGGCGGCTCATGGTGTTGGCCTGCCAGGGAGGAGCCTGTATCTTTTTCACGGCGATAGTTGCCGGCGCGTCCTGCGCTTTCGCCCAGGAATCGCCGCCCATTGTTCCACCCGATTCCATTTCACGATGGTGGTCCGCGATTCCCGAGCCCAATTCCCTGGCTTGGACCCTTGCCGCGTGCCTGGCGGCGGGTGCGGTAGGATTTCTATTGAAAAGCCTGCTCCGCGAACGGGAAGAAAATCGAGGGGAACAACCTAATAGGTTCCGCACTTTTTTTGCGGCCTTGCCGGTTCCCACCCTTATATGGGAGCGGCGCGGCGGGCAGTTTATCTTGGTGGGATGCAATCGCGCTTCGCGGGAAATATTGGAGGGGAAAGCCGCCCATCAGCTTGGCAAAAGCCGGGAAGAAATCTATCCCGCTAATGAAGCGCTTGATGAGGTCTTGCGGGAAGGATATCACAGCAGGGAGCTTGTGCAGCGCGAATTGGCGTGGCCCAGCCGTTCGGGCGCAGGCGCAGAACGTGTTCTCGTCACGGCCGCCCTGGCGCCGCCCCGGGGAGTGTATGCGTTTTTCGAGTTCATTGCCGTGCCTCCGCCTGTAATCGCGCCGCCCCCCGAGCATATCCCATCTCCGGAACCGGTGCTTGAAGAAGAGCCTGTAGCAGTGCAAGACGGAGCAGCCGAAGAATCCCTGTTGCTTGCCATCCAGGACGCGCCACATGCGATAGCCTGGCTCACTCCTCAAGGCGAATTCCGTTTGGCCAATTCCGCATTCCTGCGGCTGCTCGGGGTGGGACAAGATGCGCTGTCCGCGAAGAACGTCGAAGAGTGGCTCCATCCTGGCGACCAGGAACGGCTGCGCCACGGGCTGGAGCAGGTGCGCATGGAGCCCGCTGCTTCCTTCAAGCGTGAACTGCGCTGGCGTGTTTCCGGTGGCGCATGGCGGCTGCTGGATACGGCCATACAGGCGGTGGAAACGCCCCGCGAAGGAAAGTGCGCCTGGTTATGGGTGCAGGATATTTCCGAGCGCACGGTTTTGCGCCACAGTCTTGATGCGCGCGAACGGACGTTGCGCGGCTTGGCGGAAGCCGTGGGGCTGTTGGCAAAGCACGCAGGACCTATTGAATCCCGCCTGCAAGAGGCGTTTCCCATTTTAGGCGGTGCGGTAGGGCTCGAACGGATAGTCTATTTACGGGAAACAAATCCCAGCGCACAAGCGCCTGCCGCGCATGTGGCGTGTGCGTGGCCTAACGGGGGCGTGGCGGAGCCGGGAGATGCAGGCGGCCTGCCATGGTCAGGGGCCCTCGCGGAGGCCCGGAAACGCTTGCAAAACGGCGAATCGATTCGAGGCGATGCGCGGGCGCTGCCCGCATCCGTCCGCGAAATGTTGTCGCTGCATGATGCGTCGATTTTGTTATTATCGCCTGTTCGGATACAGGGACGCCTGGCGGGGGTTCTTGCTTATGTAGTCCAAGCGCAAAATGGGCCATGGGATGAATCGAACGGGCCAGCGTTGCGCGCATTCGCCGAATCGGCCAGCGCCGCCATTGAACACGAGGAAACGCGGGCATCGTTGCGCCAAGCCCTCGAACGTGCGGAAGCCTCCCCCGAGAACGCAGCCGCGCCAGAACCAGAAGGGCAGCCCGAGGCTGCCATTGAGAGCAGTCCCCGGGATTTTCAGAACGCTTTCTTGAGGCATTTGTCTCATGAACTGCGCACCCCGATGAACGCCATTCTGGGATTCGCCAATTTGTTGGCGCGGCAATATCATGGCGAGCTGAACGAGAAACAACAGCAATATGTCGAGCATATCGGGGGCGCTGGCGCGCATTTGCTTTCTCTTATCCATGATTTGCTGGATTTAGCGAGCATTGACACCGGGGGGCTCGATATCACTCCGGCATTCTTTACGGCGCAGGAATGCATAGATTATGCAGTGGACCACGCTACGGGCGAGATTAAAAACAAGCAGATCAAGCTGTCTCTTCATGTTGAACCTGAATTGCCTTCCTTATATGCCGATCCGCACCGGACCCGGCATGTCTTGAGCGAACTGCTCTTGAGCGCCATCAAACTTGCGCCTAGCGGAAGCGAGATCACTATACATGCGGAAAAAATCAGCGGTGAAGAGGCCCGCATCAGCGTCACGGATAAAAGCGAAGGCATTAGCAAAGCCCTGAAGACAAATCTCTACGAAACATTTTTCCGTTCGGAAGAATCGAGATACGCCCACTTGGAAGGAACAGGCGCGGGCTTGGCTTTAGCCCGGCGGCTTGTGGAGCTCCAAGGCGGGCGCATCGGCGTCGAGAGCGAACCAGAACACGGCAACACGTTTTGGTTCACCGTGCCGTTCCGCGCCCTTACGAGCAGCCGCCGTTCCGCCGCCATGCGCACGACAGGTTCGTTGTTGCAGCAAGGCCTTATCGGGCGCACGGTGCTGGTGGCGGAAGAAAATGAAAGCCATCTCAAAGTGCTGTACAGCATGCTGCGGATTTTGGGGCTTGAAGTGCTGGCGGCCCGGGATAGCTCGGAAACACTCGAGATGGCCACCCTTCGCCGCCCCCAGCTTATTTTGATCAGCCTTCGCTTATCGGGCCGGGACGGGATGGACACCGTCCGCACCTTGCGGGCCGCATCTGAGTTCACACAATTGCCCATTATCGGCATGGTTATGCCCAGCGACCAATCACGCGTGCCAGAATGGCTTGCCGCTGGCTGCACGGCCTGCATCGTCAAGCCGGTGCAATCGAAAGACCTATATGCCACCTTGCAGGCCCACCTGCGAAAAATAGACAGTGCGCAACGATAATCCCGAAGAACTGAACTCGCACGTAAAAATCGCAACGGCCGTGTGGTGCGATGAAAGAGGAGAGGCATATGAAGAAGCCAGAACGCGCCCAGGAAGGCCGTATGGGATTCATTTTGGCGGTTTTGGCGTGCCTGGTTCCGTTCCTGGCCCTCGTTTGGGCGTCCTCGCGCTATTATTTTAATTATCCCCATGCCGATGAATGGGCGTTTATTCATTTGATCGAGCAGGCATGGAATGGCCCCATTCCGTGGGCCGAATTCTACCAGCCGTATAATGGGCACCGGCTATTTCTTCCTCAGGCGGTTTTGCTGGGGCTGGTCCGGTGGACGCATTGGGACCATCGGTATCCGGTCGCTGCCAATATCGCGCTGGGCGCGTGTATTTTCGGGCTTGCCGCGTTTTTACTGGCCCGTTCGACACGGCGCGCGGGCGGGACATGCCCTTGGGCGGCGTTCCCCGTGTTATCGCTGCTGGTGTTTTCTCTCAGCCAGTGGACCAACTGGGAATGGGGATGGCAGATACAAATCTGGATGGCGGTATTGGCGGTGTATGCTGGACTGGCGGTCCTTTCCGTGGAGCGTTTATGCGGATGGCATTTGCTGCTCGCTTTCTTGTTTGGGGCCGCTGCTACCTATTCTTTCGCTATTGGCGCGATGTTCTGGGGGGGCGCATTCGTGGCGCTGGCCATGCGGCATTTTCGCGGTGAACCGCGCCGCTGGCTGTATTTGCTCGCGTGGGCGCTCGCGTCTTGTGTGCTCTATGGGCTCTACGCTTACGGATACGAACAGGCGGAGGCCCAATCCGCCAGCCGGCTCATACAAGCCAATCCATTGAAGATTGCCGCGTATGGGGTGATTTATATTGGCGCGGGGCTCACCTATTTCCGGCCATGGGCCGCGCCGCTCGTGGGTTTCGCGGGGCTCGTATTTGGCATATGGGCGCATATTGGGCTGTGGAGGGCGCGGCGCGTGCCCGCGTCCGCGCTCGCCCCATTCACCGCGCTGATGTGCATCGCCGCGGCTTCGGCGGCGCTTACGGGCATGGCGCGGGCCAGGCCAGCCGTGGGCGGCATATGGCAGGCCGTCAATGCGCGTTATTTTACGATATCGTCGCTGTATTGGGTGGGTGTCATTTTCTTGTTGGCGCTGGTGATGCAGAAAGAGCCTTTGGGCATTGGGTGGGGGTGGGCGCATCCGTGGCGCAGGCGTTTGGGCGGCGTTGCGCTAATGATGGTGGCGGCATGCGCCCTGCTCAGCTCCCGGCAAGGATATTTCAATATGGATGAACACTATAAAGTCTACACGCCGGAAGTGCGGCGTATGATTGTACAGGAACTCACGGAGGTTCCCCCGCGCGTCCGGAATCCTTTCGCCTATACATTTCCCAATGAACTGGCCTTCATCAAGAAGCAGCAGTTATCCATCTTTCGGCCGGATGCGGAACAGCGCTGGCGGGAAGCATCCGGGAAGTAATGGGGATAAGCTCTTTCTTTACACATGTTGAGGGATAGGAAATGATGAGCCCAGAATTGCGAGCCGGTATCGAAAACATGCTTCAACAACACGGCAAAATAAAAACATACGAGCATGTGCTCGCGGTGTCGAAAATAGGTGAACGCATAGCCGCTCAATATGGCTTGGACAATGAAAGCTGTATCATTTCGGCGCTGCTGCATGATATCAGCGCGATACTAAGCCCAGCAGAACAACTGGAATTTGCGAAAAAGCGAGCCTGGACACTGTATGAAGCGGAATTGAAATATCCCTTCTTGTTGCACCAGAGGGTCGCCGCTGTTATGGCCAAGGAGCGCTTTCAGATTGATGATGAGAGAATCCTGTGCGCCATTGCGTGCCATACCACGCTAAAAGCCCAGCCTTCGGATTATGATATGGCGTTATTTATCGCCGATAAATTGTCCTGGGATCAAAATGGACGGCCGCCCTTTTATGACAGGGTGTTTGAGCAGTTGCAGCACTCTCTGGAAGCGGCGTCTCTTGCATATATCAATTACCTATTCGACAACAACATGTTGATGTATCCGCACCCGTGGGCGCTTGAGGCGAAGGAGTGGATGGAAAAAAGAAGAGGCGGATTTTGCGACCACTAAATACACTAAAAATTGCAGGGTGGGGCATGCCCCACCGCTCAAGGAATACGCCTATATAATCTCGACCTAACGATTTGATATGCAATGGTTTTTCAGGGAAATCCTCGCAAGAAAACCGTATTTTCGGCAGATAGTAGTGTACTACTAACGAGCAAAATTTTATTTTCTTGCGAAGATTTTCTGTGTAAGTCAAATTGAATCAACTTGTTATAGTATGCGTTTTTAAGATGTTTTGGCTGACTCTTCCTTTGACTGGTGGGGCAAGCCCCACCCTACGTTATCAATTTTGGTGTAATTAATGTGGTTTAAATCCGGATCTCTGGTTGCGGTGATGCCTCACTAGAAATATAAGCCTTCCGCAATGGATTTTTGGTGAATAACTTGGAGTAAAAGGGAAGCGGCATGTATATCATTCAGGATTTGCCAGCAACGGTGCGGAGCCGCATACGTTTTTTTGGGGGGCTTCTCGCCTGTGCGTTGCCTTTTGGGGCACTTCTCTGGGCGTCTTCCCGGTATTACATCAATTATCCTCACTCCGATGAATGGCTGTTTATTCCGCTTGTAGAGAAGGTCTGGAACGGAACTATTCCCTGGCAGGAGCTGTATAGTCTGCACAACAACCACCGGCTGTTTCTGCCCCGGGCGGTGTTGCTCGCATTGATCCGCTGGACGGACTGGGACCATCGGTATCCCGTGGGAGCCAATATTATATTGGGTGCGCTCATTTTCGGGATGGCGGTTTTTATGTTGTTTCGCTCGATGCGCCGCGTGGGCGGCATCGTTCCGTGGGCGGCTTTGCCGGTATTGTCCATATTGATGTTTTCGCTCAGCCAATGGCTGAATTGGGAATGGGGCTGGCAAATACAGATTTGGATGGCCGTGCTGGCCGTCTATATTGGATTAGCGATGCTTTCATCGGAATCCCTAGGCTGGGGCCATGTGTGCATTGCATTTATATGCGGCGTAGCCGCCACTTATTCCTTTGGCATCGGCATCGTATATTGGGGAGGCGCATTCATCGTGCTGGCGATGCGGCATGGACGTGGCGCGCCTCGCTGTTGGGCGTATCTTGTATTGTGGCTGATTGGGGCGTTTGCCGTGTATGGGTTCTACTGTTGGGATTTTAACCAGGATGTCGTCCGCCCGCCTGCTCATCTTATCCAAGCCAATCCAGTGGTGCTCGCGGGGTATGCCGCTGTGTATATCGGAGCTGGAATCGCCTATTTCCGGCCATGGGCGGCGTTAATAGCGGGCGCCATAGGGCTGTTGTTTGCCGCATGGGCGCACGCCGGACTCTGGCGCGCCCGGCGCGTACCGCCCGAGGCGTTGGCCCCGTTCACGGCCTTGATGTGCATTTCCGTAGGTTCCGCTCTTATGACTGGCATGGCGCGCGCGCGCCCGGAAGTCGGCGGTATTTGGCAGGTTTTCAATGCGCCGCGTTATATCACCATATCCATTTTGTTCTGGACAGGCATCGTGTTCTTATTTACGTTGATGCTGCAGAAAAGGCCCATGGGAGACGGTTGGTTATGGGCGCATCGCTGGCGTAGAAGCATCGGCGGATTGGGATTGTTGATCATGGCGGCGTGCGCCTTGCTCAGCTCGAGGCAAGGGTATTACAACCTTGACGAGCACCATAAAGTATACACTTCCGAAGTCCAGCGGATGATCGTGCAAGGGCTCGATGAAGTGCCGCCGCGTGTTCGGAATCCTTTTGTCGATTACGGATTTCCTGGGGAGCTGGCATTCCTCAAACGGCGCCACCTTTCCATTTATCAACCTGCAACGGAACTTCGCTGGCGCCAGATGTCCGATGCCGCAACCAGCCATTCCCCGGATAATTGATCGAGGACCATCCGCATCTCAATGGATGCATGACTGTCGGCAGCCATGCATCCGCGTTGCTTGTGATGCAGACCGACAGAATACTATGCTTTTTTAGCGGCGGCTTTTTTCTTTGGAGCAGCTTTCGGCTTAACCGCTTTGGTGGACAACACCTGGAAAAGATGCTTTGAATCTTCCAGTAAATTGCCTACAAAGCGCTTGGTCTCGTCGGTCAGATGGAATCCGAGCTTTTCGACTTTTACAAGAAAAGCCTCCCAGTCGGCATGCTCCCAAGCCCCTTTCTGCTTGGTGACAAATTGGCCCACTTCTTCCAATAACTTACCGAGTTCATTGTTTACTGAAGGCATGTTTTGTCTCCTTCCTCACCACATAAGCCTGTACTCATGGCCAAGCAAGTGATATGCCGCTTCACTAGTCTAACACAACTTATGTAAGAAAGGAACAAATTGTATGGCTTTTTTGTGAGATTAAGACGAGGAGAAAGAACAACATGGGCGCATAACGTCCTACGTAAATGTACTACATTTTGGAAATGTTCCTACGCAAATGTATGTTTTTTTATAGCCGCACACAAGACACGCATGAAGATAAATCCGTATAAGCTCTTATCATTCACCCATTTGCGCGCGACGCATTTGCGCGCGCATCCCGAAAAAGACTTGGCACGCGGTATGCGGTACCCACCAGATCAAAGTCTTTCGCGGCGTTAAAACTACAACATGTTGTAGAAATGGAAGCAAAGCTGGGCAATTGCTGGGCTGGCGCCGTGGTGCGGTTTGTAAAGCGGCATTGATGTTCACCTAAGGTGGAGTTCGCTGCCGCGCGCCTCTCTCGCTCCCGCATCTTGAGCTGATGAATCATCAGCGCACCCAAAGACCTGCATGGCGGGCAGGGTGTACAAAGACGGCGGGCAAGGGGCGAGGCGAACAGGGCCTGCGGGCTGGCGTCCTATCTTTTATTGGGCCGGTGAGCCAATGGTCTTTTCGAGGATGTGTTTGAAAGGCAAGGTGAATTTCCTATGAATTACCCAGAACCACACGGGATGTATGACCCCTTTTATGAGCATGATGCATGCGGGGTAGGCTTCGTGGCCAACCTGAAAGGCGGCCCGACCCACCAGATTATCGAGCAGGGCATTCAAGTGCTCGAGAATCTCGAACACCGAGGCGCATGCGGCTGCGACCCCGAGACGGGCGACGGCGCGGGCATTATGATGCAAATACCCCACCGGTTTTTCCAGGAGATTTCGGGGGAGTTGAAGTTTGATTTGCCGGGCAAGGGCGAATATGGCGTGGGGATGATTTTTCTGCCTTCGGACGCGAAAGATCGGAAGAAGTGCATGGCAATCGCCGAGAAGGCCATCATAGATAAGCATCAGCATTTTCTAGGCTGGCGGGAAGTGCCGCGTAATTCGGATGCGCTGGGATGGCTGGCGCGGAAGAATGAGCCGGTCATTTACCAGGTGTTTATCGGTCGTGGCGTTGGGCTGGATGTGGACGGTTTCGAGCGGATGCTATTCGTGATCCGGAAGTGCATCGAGCGCGCCGTGGCGCAGACGGATATTCCATCCCGAAGCTGTTTTTATTTCGCGACGCTATCCGCCAGAACGATTTGTTACAAAGGCCTCATGCTGGCCACTCAAATGGCTCGGTATTATGAAGACTTGAGCGATTCGCGCTTCGAGAGCCAGCTTGCCCTGGTCCATCAGCGGTATAGTACGAATACGTTGCCGGCATGGCCCCTGGCCCAGCCGTTTCGGTTCCTGGCGCATAATGGTGAAATCAATACCTTGCGCGGCAATATCAATATGATGCGTTCACGCGAGCGCCATTTAGCCAGCCCCTTTTTTGGGGGGTATGTGCATGACCTGCTGCCCGTACTAGATGAAACGGGAAGCGATTCGGCCATTTTTGACAACGCCTTCGAGCTGCTCGTGCATGGCGGCCGCTCGATGGCCCACGCCATGATGATGATGATCCCCGAACCTTGGGCCAAGCATGAAAGCATGCCGCCCGGGAAGAAGGCGTTTTATGAATACCATGCATGCCTGCAAGAACCTTGGGACGGCCCGGCTTCGATGGCCTTCACCGACGGCGTGCGCATCGGCGCGGTGCTCGACCGCAACGGCTTGCGCCCCTCGCGGTATTGGGTCACGGACGATGATTTCGTGGTAATGGCGTCCGAGGTGGGCGTGCTGGATATCCCGCAAGAGAAGATTGTCCAGAAAGGGCGGCTCGAGCCCGGGCGCATGTTCCTTATCGACACCGAGGAGCACCGCATCGTGGGCGACGACGAAATCAAGAACCGCTTGTCGCTCATGCGGCCCTACCGCCTGTGGCTGGATATGCATCGCTTCACGCTTCCCGATAGCTGCCCGCGCAAAGGCTGGCCCGCAAAGGAAGCCCCGCTCATCGAGCGGGAGCAAATCTTCGGCTATACCCAGGAAGACCACGAGATCCTGCTGGCCCCCATGGCGCGCGACGCCCATGAGCCCGTGGGCTCGATGGGCAACGATACACCGCTGGCGGTGTTGTCCGAGCGCCCGCAGTTGCTGTTCAATTATTTCAAACAGCTCTTCGCGCAGGTGACCAATCCGCCCATCGACCCGATTCGCGAAGAGATTGTCATGTCGCTCGTGACGACTATCGGGAGCGAAGGCAATTTGCTCGATGAGACGCCGGAGCATTGCCAGCAGTTGTTTTTGCATTCGCCGATTCTGACGAACGAGCAGCTCGATTACATCAAACAGCTCGATAAGCCCGGCTTGAAAGCGGCGGAGATCAGCATTCTCTTTCCCGCCATGGAGGGCCCGGGCGCTCTCGATAAAGCGCTCGACCGGGTTTGCGCGGAGGTCACGGACGCGGTGTCCAATGGGGCGACGCTGCTTATCCTTTCGGATCGCGGCGTAAACGAGCTTATGGCTCCGATACCGAGCCTCATGGCGACAGGCGCGGTGCATCAGCATCTAGTGCGCACGCAGCGCCGCTCGGAATGCGGCCTAATCGTGGAATCAGGCGAACCGCGTGAAGTCATGCATTTCGCCTTGCTGGCCGGATACGGCGCGGGCGCGGTGAATCCCTACATGGCGTTCGAGATATTGGATGAACTGGTCCTCAAAGGCGCGGTTCCCGGCAGCGATTTCGCCAAAGCGCAGGCCAATTTCGCTAAATCGATTGAAAAAGGCCTCCTGAAGACCATGTCGAAGATCGGCATTTCGACGCTGCATAGTTATCGTAGCGCCCAAATCTTCGAGGCCATTGGCCTGAGTTCGGCCTTGGTGGCGCGCTGTTTCACGGGCACGGCCTCGCGCATCGAGGGAATCGATATCGCGGATGTAGCGCGTGAGACCCTTATGCGCCATGCTATTGCGTATCCGAAAACCCATGCGCGTTCGCGCGAGCTGGATCCGGGCGGCATCTACCGCTGGCGTCCCCGGGGCGAATATCACCAGGTCAACCCGGAGACTATCGCGAGCATCCAGCATGCCGTGCAAAAAAATAACCGCGAAAAATACCGCGAGTTCTCGAGCATCGTGAACGACCGCAACCGGCAGCTTGCCACATTGCGGGGCTTGTTGAAATTCAAAACCGGTGATGCCGTGCCTCTAGATGAGGTTGAACCGGCCAAGGATATCGTCAGGCGATTCTGCACGGGGGCCATGTCTTTCGGCTCGATCAGTAAAGAAGCCCACGAAAATCTGGCCATCGCCATGAACCGGCTCGGCGGCCGCAGCAACACGGGCGAGGGCGGCGAGGATCCGCGCCGGTTCACGCCCGCGCCCAATGGCGATTCGCGCCGCAGCGCCATCAAACAGGTGGCTTCGGGACGTTTCGGTGTGACGAACGAATACCTCGTCAACGCCGACGAGCTCCAAATCAAGATGGCCCAGGGCGCGAAGCCCGGCGAGGGCGGCCAGCTTCCCGGACACAAGGTGTTCCAGGAAATCGCCACGGTGCGCTACTCGACGCCCGGCGTCGAGCTGATCTCGCCGCCGCCGCACCATGACATTTACTCGATCGAGGATTTGGCCCAGCTTATCCATGACCTCAAGAACGCCAACATTCACGCCAACGTCTCCGTGAAACTCGTATCCGAGGTGGGCGTGGGCACGGTCGCGGCGGGCGTGTCGAAGGGCAAAGCCGACTTGGTGCTGGTCAGCGGCGACGCGGGTGGCACGGGCGCATCGCCGCTCAGTTCGATCAAGCACGCGGGCATCCCGTGGGAATTGGGCCTCTCCGAAACCCAGCAGGTGCTCGTGCAAAATGACCTGCGCGACCGCATCCGCGTGCAGACCGACGGCCAGATGAAAACGGGGCGCGACGTGGCCATCGCTTTCCTGCTCGGGGCGGACGAAGTAGGCTTCGCCACGATGCCGCTCATCGCCTCGGGCTGCATCATGATGCGGAAATGCCACTTGAACACGTGCCCGGTCGGCATCGCCACGCAAGATCCCGAGTTGCGGAAGAAATTCAATGGCAAACCGGAATATGTCATCAACTTTTTCTTCTTCGTGGCTGAAGAAGTGCGTGAAATCATGGCCCAGCTCGGGTTCCGCACGGTGAACGAGATGATTGGCCGTGTCGATATGCTCGAGTATGACCCCTTGCCCACGCATTGGAAATCGCAGAAACTAGATTTGACGCGCATCCTTACCAAGCCGGAACCCTGGGAAGGCTCGACGCTGTATTGCAGCAAAAAGCAGGAGCATGGAATCGAGGAGGCGCTCGATTTCGAGATCATGAAAAAGGCTGAACCGGCCATCGAACGCCAGGCCCCGGTCCGGTTCCGCCTCAACATCCGAAACATCCACCGCACCGTCGGGGCCATGCTTTCGAGCGAACTCACCCGGCGCTACAAACTGGGGCTATATGGCGGCACGCTGCCGGAAGACTTGATCTGGATCGACTGCAAAGGCGCGGCCGGCCAGAGCTTCGGCGCGTTCACGATCCAAGGCGTCACGCTGTGCGTCGAAGGCGAAGCCAACGACTACATCGGGAAAGGCCTGTCGGGCGGAAAAATCATAGTGCGCCCGTCGAAAGATGGCGGCTTCAGCCCCGAGCACAATATCATCGTGGGCAACGTGGCCCTGTACGGGGCCACGGGCGGTCAGGCGTTCTTCCGGGGCGTGGCGGGCGAACGCTTCTGCGTGCGCAATAGCGGCGCGTGGGCGGTTGTCGAGGGCGTGGGCGATCACGGCTGCGAATACATGACCGGTGGCCGGGCCGTTATTCTCGGCAAAACAGGGCGTAATTTCGCGGCGGGCATGAGCGGCGGCATCGCATTCGTTTACGATGAAGACGGTTCGTTAGCGTCGAAATGCAACACGGGCATGGTGGACCTCAAGCCGCTGCACGAGAAGAGCATACCCGAATTGCGCGATATGCTGGTGCGCCATGTGGAATATACGGACAGTGCGGCCGCCCGGCGGATTCTGGCGGATTATGCCGAGTCCGTGGAAAAATTCGTGCGCGTCATGCCGCGTGATTATGCGCGCGTGCTCAAGAGCCAGATGCAAAGCGAGTTCGAGCGCATGACGCAGATTCCGCATTAACCGGCGTGGCGAAATAAGGAGGCGCACGGTGTAATAAGTTATAATAGCGATGGAACTGCGAGGCCGGAGCCGGCGTATTAATCGAGGGCCTCCGAAGAGAACGTCTCGACAGAAAGAGGAGTATAAGCGCCATGTCTATGCCAGCCGGTATGCGAGCCTTTGCGCATGGGCTTGTGGATAGAATGCCTATTGAGAAACTACAAGCGTTGCTCGAACTGCTCGATGAAGATTATTTCACGGAAGAGGAAATAATAGAAATCAATGCGCTTCGCGCATCGGAGGATTTATCCGATTGGCGGCTGATTCGCGATGATCTATGACGTTCTTCTCACGCGGCAGGCGAGAAATTACTACAAACATGCCCCGAGAGACCTAGCGTTACGCATCAAGGACGTGTTGATGTTATTAAGCGCCGACCCCTATGCGAAGTTCGCTAAACGCTTAAAGGGCGACTTGGACGGCCTCTTGAGAATACGAATAGGCCACATCCGGCTGGTTTACAATGTGGAAGAAGAAAAGCAGTTTATACGTGTCATATACATCGGACCTCGAGGAGATGCGTATTAGCAGGTGTTTTTTTACCCCGCTAAGAGGAGCTTATATATAGATGATTCCGAATAAAGAAAAAGGATTCATGGCGTTTCGCCGGGAATTGCCCCCGGATCAGCCCGTCGAGGAGCGCACCCAGCATTGGGATGAGTTTACGACCAGTTTTGATGAAGACAAGATGCGCACCCAGGCGTACCGCTGTATGAATTGCGGCGTGCCGTTCTGCATGTCGGGGTGTCCGCTGGGCAACATCATGCCGGACTTCAATGATTGCGTGAAGGATAATCGCTGGAAAGACGCCCTTGAGACCCTGCTTTCGACGAATAATTTCCCGGAAATCACGGGCCGCGTGTGCCCCGCGCCTTGCGAGGCGGCATGTGTTCTCGGCATTACAAATCCGCCCGTATCCATCAAACTGATCGAGAAATCCATCGCGGATACGGGATTCAAGAAAGAATGGAGCCGGGCGAAGCAGCCGGAGCGGGAAACCGGCAAGCAAGTGGCCGTGGTAGGTTCAGGCCCTTCTGGCCTGGCGGCGGCCCAGCAATTACGCCGGGCAGGGCATTCCGTAACGGTTTTCGAGCGGTATGATGAACCGGGCGGCCTGCTGGTGTCGGGCATTCCCGATTTCAAGCTTAATAAAGAGATCGTCCGGCGGCGGGTGCGCCAATTGGAGGAGGAAGGCGTTGCCTTCAAATGCAAGACCTTCGTGGGGCGCGACATCCAGGGCGAGGAACTCGCCAGCCAATATGACGCCATATTGCTAACGATAGGCTCCACGGAGCCGCGCGATCTGCCCGTTCCTGGCCGCGAACTGAATGGCGTTCATTACGCCATGGAGTTTTTAACCCAGCAGAACCGCCGGTTGGCGGGCAAACCTATCGAGGGCGAAGAAATCCGCGCCACGGGCAAGAATGTCGTCGTTCTTGGCGGCGGCGATACCGGTTCGGACTGCCTGGGCGTCAGCACCCGCCAAGGCGCCAAGCAGGTCTATAGCTTTGAGTTGCTGCCTCGGCCGCCTGAGGGAACAAATCCAGAGACGCCTTGGCCGTTGTGGCCGTTGATTCTACGTACATCTTCGAGCCACCAGGAAGGCGGCGAACGTGATTGGAACATTCTAACGAAATCGTTCAGCGGCGAAGGCGGCAAGGTGAAGCAGTTGCACGGGGTGCGCATCGAGTGGAGCGAACCAGATGCGCAAGGCCGGAGAAACTTCAAGGAATTGCCGGGCACGGAATTCGAGATCGAGTGCGAGCTGGTGTTGTTAGCGATGGGATTTGTGCATCCGGAAGAGGATCTTCCAGCCCAGTTGGGGCTTGAGCGGGATGCGCGCGGCAATGTGAAAGCGGTCTACCGTAGCTTTAAAACCAGCCGTGACAAGGTTTTCGCCGCAGGCGACGCGCGGCGGGGGCAATCGCTGGTGGTATGGGCCATCCATGAGGGCCGTGAAGCGGCCCGCGCCGTGGATTTGTATTTAATGGGCTGTTCAGACCTTCCCAGCCGGTTCACCTATGGATACGATACGGTGCGCACGCCCGGAGCGTAACAGAATGGATGGCTAGGTGTATTTTATTATCGAAAGGGCCGTTAAACGAGGAACCCTCTCCGGTTCTTGCGGATTATATCATGCGGCAAGAGGTTGATTTAGAAGGGGCAGGGTGTTATACTTCGGCGTGGTTCTCTGGGGTATACGCTTGGCTGTAAACGAGTTAGGCGCTCTGTCCGCACACAGGGAAAAAGGAGATGTAATCCGTGAATCACATTAAAGCAATGACCAAATGGCCCGATCTCAGCGATGACACCGTGGATGTGGATTTTATCCTCTCGACGATGCAGTTCGCGGTCACCGTGTTGACGGCGCTTCAAACTAAAAAGGCTGCTGAAGCCTAAGCGCAAGGCGTATTTGTTGAGCGCCTGGGCGGCCAGCAGCGGATGTATAACCGTGAAGTAAATGCCTTGAGGACAGGAACCTGTCCGCATCGAGTGGCGGACAATTGTACGTGGAGGTTTGATAGTGAAGCACATCCGCAAAATCTCAGCCCGGCGAGCCGACGCATTTACGGACTTTTTGAATGACCTGCAAAAGGCGTGGTCCGATTTTGTGTTCGCGAAAAAGAACGAATACGTCTAAATTTAAACACAGCGCAAGATTTGGCGCCGGGATTCGCTCGAGGGCGGAAGTCCCGGCGTCCTTATTTCTAAGCGCCGCGAGTATTTTGCTTCGGGACATGGAGCGGAATGGGGATGCGGCTTATCGAGTAGCGCTTGCCAGCGTAAGGAATCACATTACATGATCACGGGAGTCTCTGGGGCCATTCGCACCGCTGATCTGGATGATGCGGCCGCCATTGTGGAAATCGCCAATCCGCCAGTGGCAAGGTCGATTTTTTTTGATGTGCGCCGCGAGGTCCAAACTCCCACCTTCAATGATATTTGTGAAATGCTGCGTTCGAAAGAGCTCAAGCGCACTCCCATGTATATTGTCGAAAATGAAGGCGGCGAAGTGCGCGGCCTTTTCTTGTTGAAGGGCTCGAACCAAAGCGCGTTTTATTCGGAATTGGTGTGCGCCTTTATCGAGCCGGAAGATTACCGGAGCCCCATGGCGGAAGAAGCCCTGGAAATGATCAAGCACATGGCCTTTGTGGACCATGCGCGGCACAAGATTCTTGCGCAATGCCTGGACTGCGAAGAGGATTTTCGCGGCTTGCTCTTGCACTCGGGGTTTGCCCTTGATGGTTTCCAGCGGCAGGCTGTTTTCGCGCGGGGCCGGTATAACAATCTGGAAACATATAGCTTGTTCCGGGTGCAATACGAGGAACAGGCGGCGGGCGCACCAGGAACAGGCGCTTAGCCCGTTCTTGCGTATGATGTTTGGCGTTGGGAGGATAGTATGCCTGCAAAGACTGGCGCGTTTATCCGGCGGGCGGACCGGAGTGACCTGGATATAGTGGTCGAATGGATGGAGGATCCGGATTTTCAGCGGTTTTTGTATGGGGATCCCGCGCGCTCGCCCAAGCAGGTGCGCGAGCAGATTGTGGGCATGCTCGGGCGGACGGGCAATCAAGCCATGCCGCAGGGGATTTATCTAATCATCGATTCCGATCAAGGCCCTCTCGGACTTCTATCCTTGCAAGCCATCAGTTGGCGCAACCGCGCATGCAGCATTGATGTGTATATCGGGCGGAAAGACATGCGCAACGCCACGGTGGGGGCCATCGCCTTTTTCCGCGCCATGGAATATGCGTTCGATGAACTGAATCTGCATCGCGTATCCGCGTATATTTATTCGTTCAATTCGCCCTCGTGGCGCTTGATGGAACTCAGCGGAGCCGTGCGCGAGATGACTCTCAAAGATCATGTGATGCGGGATGGCAAACTGTATGACATGCATTGTTATGGCTTCTTGCGTTCGGAATACGAAAAAATGCAGGCGCGCTATTCAAAACGTTTCAGCGAGTTGACGCTCGCCTCGATGATCGCTTCCATGAAGGAAGAGCTGCAAGAAGCGGAGGCGGAAGGGTGAACTGGCTGGCATTCTGGAAATGCCTATTTTTTATGTTCCTTGTGGGCCATATCATTCATTCCGTCATCGTGGCGCGTATGGGGGCAAGCGGTGATTCCTCCGAAGACACTCACAAGACGCCGCGCTCGAGGCTGGCGGGGTTTCTCACGCAATTGCCGTTGTTGTATATCAGTTGCGGATTCGGATTCTTCACCTATCACGTGTTTTCGAGGGAGCTGATCTCGCCGCTCCATATCGGCCTGGGCCTGTTGGTGGGCCATCTGATCTTCGGAATCTCCCTGCTCATCACTCACCGCAACTTGCGGGATTGCTGGGAGCATTTCATCGATTTAGGTGATCTTTGGATGTATACGATGGAAAGCCCCATCGTGCTGGGCCGGTTCGCATTGGTGGCGTTTGCCGAGGAAATGATCTGGCGCGTGGCGTTTCAATCCATGGCGGTGGCCTGGCTGGGCGGTTTAGCGGGAGCATGGGGCGTGTATGGGGCTATTTTTATTGCCGCGTTTCTGTTTTCGGTGGCGCACCGGCATTTCTTTGAAAACAGCTTCATGGTTTCACTCGAATTTCTAGGTTTTGCAATCCTGCTGGGGCTCCTATATCATTGGACCGGCAGCTTCATCCTTGTGATCGTCGTCCATGCCCTTCGCGACATCGAGATCACCTATCTGGAATACGTCATCAAACGGGAAGAACTGGGGGATTCCGCGCTGGCGGCTCGGGAGGTCGAGTCCACCATCCTTAAAATTCCCCGGGCGGAGATTTCATGAGCAACGCGGATGTGATGGAATTAAGGAATGCCTCCACGGCTTGCGATTCATGCGCGGACAGCAATTTTGCCGTCGAGCTTTCGCATATCGATAAGATTTTCTACACCCATCATTTCTTCAATAAGAACGAAGACACGGGCAAACGTAAAATATACGAACGCAAGACGATCCATGCGGTGCGCGATGTGAGTTTTGGCATCCGTAAAGGCGAAGTGCTGGGCCTCCTTGGCCCGAATGGCGCGGGGAAAACGACGTGCGTCAAGATGATCTCCGGCCTTGTCCGGCCTACGGTGGGCAAGGTGTATGTGCAAGGAATGCATGTCGAGCAGCAGCGCCTGAAAGTGCTGCGCCGGGTTGGCGTGGTGCTCGAGGGCACACGCACGGTGATTTGGCCTTTGACGCCCTATGAGAATCTATGCTATTTCGGCAATTTACGCGCCGTGCGCGGCCCGGGTCTCAAGAAGCGCGCCAAGGAGCTGCTCGATTTCATCGGCTTGAGGGAAAAAATGCATACGCAGGTGCGCCGCCTATCGAGAGGGCAGCGCCAGCGTCTGGCCATCTGCATCGCCCTTATCGCCGACCCCTCGGTGATCCTGCTGGACGAACCGACGACGGGATTGGATGTGCAGAGCAGCCGCGCGATCCGCCAAAAAGTGGGCGAGATGACCCGCGAAATGGGGAAGAGCGTGCTGGTCACCACGCATGACATGAATGTGGCGCAGCAAATGTGCGACCGCATCGGCATTATCGATAAGGGCCGACTGGTGACGTGCCGCCCCACGGCGGAGCTGCTCGATGTGTTCGCGGACCAGACCTACGAATTGCGCCTGGACCCGATGCCGGAGCTTGCCCCGCTGCGGGATATCCCCGGGGTGCATCATGTGTCCGTTGAAGATGACGGAACGGATGGCAAGCTCTTGCTCATTCGGCTGGCCGACGAGGAATCCCAGCGCTCTGAAGCGCTGTATGCGGTGATGTCGCGGTTGCATGACTCGGGATGCATCCTGCGCAACGTGACCCAGCGCCAGCAAACACTCGAGAATGTGTTTGTGCGGCTGACGGAGAGTTCCATTTAGCCGCGGGTTTCGGCGTATCCGCGTTGCAGCAGGCCGCCACGGCGCAAACAGAATAGTGGAAAGGGCATATTAGAGGTGTTATACGCGATAGGCGGATTTTTCCTCATACTCAAGGCCGAATTGGTCCGCAGCTTCATCATTATGCGGCGGTATTGGTTCGCGGCGTTGATTGGCTTGTCGATGGGCTTCGCCATGATCGGCGGAGCGGTGAAGATGGTCATCACGCTGGGCGGTACAAATGCCCTGGATAACCTCAGCGGGTATGTCAGCCTCGTACTGGGATTCTTCATTGGCGTATTCGCCTTTGGCATCGTGGGCATGTTCACCCAAGGCATCCAAGGCATGGCGCGCACGGGCGAACTCGAACAGGTTTGCCTAAGCCCGTACGGGCTGGTGGTTAATTTCCTGGCGCGTTCGTTTGTTTCCTCGGTCAATAGCATCGCCAATTCAGCGATCATGCTCGGCTTGGTGGCGCATTTTGTCGCGCCTGGCTCGCTCCATTTCGCGCCCGCTGCTACGGTGGCGCTGCTCGGCCTCACCTATCTGAATCTGATTGGCTTTGGCTTCATGGTGGGCGGCCTGGTCTTGATCTTCAAGGATGTCGGCCCGATTGCCATGATTCTGCGCTTTATCTTGATAGGGCTGGCCACCTTTTCCACCTTCTCCGAAACAGGCCCGCAAGCGTGGCCCGCACCAGCACGGGCCGTGGCGCACGTCCTTCCCGTCACGGATGCATCCCGGTGCCTGCGCTATACCCTCATTGACGGACAGCAACTGCCCGTGCTGGATGCCGAAGGCTCGCCGGAATTTCTGCTGGATGAGAATGGCCAAAAAATGCTTGTCCGACAGGAGACTGTGCTGGACAAGCGGGGCAAGCCGGTCATGGATGCGGAAGGCAAGCCCGAGATGAAGCCGGTCTATAAATACAAGACCTATTTCTCGTCTGTTTTCCATCAGCCGTCCTTTTTCTTCTTTCTCATCAGTTGCATGTTATGGACCACTATTGGGATTGCCTGTTTCCGGTATTGTGAGAATTGGAGCCGCGATAAGGGCACGCTGGGAGCGTATTGATGGCGGGCGAACGCATTCATCGGTTCGAGCTGGGCGGCAAGCGGTTTGCCATTGACCCGGAAACCTGTTTCTGCTTCGAGTGCGACGGCATCTCCTGGGATGTGCTCGAGTATTACCCCGATGCGTCCGTGACGCGCATCATCCGGCTGCTCGGGGAGCAACATAACCCGAAGGAACTGTCGGAAGTCGTGGGCGAACTCGAGTGGCTCCGCACGACCAAATCCATTCTAGTGCAGCCTGCGCCAGAAGATTTCGTGAAGACCTTTTCCGTGGAGCGTGGAATCAAGCATTTAGCGGTTTCGCTGCCGGGCGAGGATGCCGTGGAAGCGCCGCGCAAGCGCGGCTGGTTCGGCAAGGATGTGCAGGTGGTGTCGAACTCCGCCCGCGAGCAAGGCCGTGAAGCCGTCGAACTGTTGCTCACGCGCTCCGAACAGCAGAAAGAACTCGCTATCGAATTCATCGTTCCGGGAGCCGTGCGCCAGCCCGAATTGCTTGCCGGTTTATGCGCCCATGCGCTACGCCTCGCCTCGCTCGCGGGGAAAAAACTGAGTGCGGTCGTGCATGTGGCGGACATTGCCTTGTCGAATCCGCCAGAAGCGCTGAAAGGCCATACCGTTTCCGCCAAACTGGCGTTCCAAGATCCAAGCGGCATTGCGCCGCATTTGAATGCCTTGGCGAAAGGCAGTACGGAGTCGCTGGCGCGCCTGGTGAAAGTATTGCAGCCTGGCGCGGAAGGCGTGTCAGGGCGCATCGTTGTACGGCCGAATCATCCGGAATACGGCGGAGTGGTGCCGGAACTGGACAAGGCGGGTTTCAAAGTCATCGAGATCGATCTGGATGGCGCGTTCATCGCCAATCCCGCGCTCGAACCTGCCGCCATACTGCCGGGATTAAGCCAGTCGGCGGTGTATTATGCGGAACAACTCGCCAAGGGACGCCATTTCCGGCTCGATCCCATTGCCGCATTGTTTTACCGTATTCACGAAGGCAAGCCGCAAGCCCGTACGGATGCAACCGGCACGAATGAACTCGCGGTGGACGCCGACGGCGGCATTTACCCCTCTTGGCGCTTTTTCGGGATGCCGGAATTCCGGGCGGGGTCTATCGTGGACGGGCATGTCGATGAAGAAGCCTTAAAGCGATATGACGATGTGGGCTCGCTCACGACTTCCGCGTGCCGGAACTGCTGGGCGCGCAATTTATGCGGCGGCGGGACGGCCGCCGTACATCAAGCTCTTTCGGGCTCTTTCCGCAAACCACATGGGCCTTGGTGCGAGGCGCAGCGCATGTGGATGGCCTCGGCGGTATCGGCCTTCAATATTCTTTCCGGCCAGGGGGTCAACTTCACGCCGATTTATCAAGGCATGAACGCCTCGTCCAAGCCGTCGTTGTTTTCCCTCGCCACGATGGCGCGCGCCGCGCTCCAATTGAATGTGCTGATGCGGCCTATCGCGGAAGCGGACGCCGAGATGCTGGTGAAGTGGGAAAACTGGAGCGAGGCTTCGTATTTTGTGTTACATCCGGGCTGCGTATTGATGACCACGCAATACGAGCGGGAGATGGACGCCCTTCACCCGCAAGTTTTCGTGCAGGAAATGGTCGCCACGCTACGCGGCGGCGCGCCCATTGGCCTGGTCCGCATGACGCCAGATATGGCTACGGGCGCCATGCGCGCCAGCATCTTCCTGCATGATGAAGCGCTGTATGCCCAGGAACGCATCCGCAAGGGATTCCGGTTTCTCCTCACCGAGGCGGGCAAACAGCAATCCCTTCGCCGGATTCTGGTCGAAGCCGCAGATCGGGAGCCCGCGCTCCAGGCATTTCTAGAGGCGCTGGGCTTCAAGAAAGCCGGCGCGCAGCGGGAAGCCCTTTTCCTGCACAATGCCTGGCACAGTGTAAGCACGTTTGTGCTCGCGCTGGATTAAAAAACGTAGCATGGGCGTCCCGCCCATGCCGCATGGCCGAGACGGCCATGCTACGAGAAACGTATATTTCATCTTGCGATTTAGGGGCATTGTTTGCCTGTCGCGCCGCTGATAGCCGGTTCTTGGCATGTTAATGTTATTGCCCTGTAACGCTGTTTGCATGCCAGACACCTCCCTTGCTACACTGAAGCCCGGGTTCGCAGTGGAGGAACATGTCGGATTTAGTGCTATTTTGCGGCCAATGCGGCAACCGGATGCGGGTGCCGGAATATGCGATGGGGACCAAAGGGCGTTGTAGCAAGTGCCACAGTGTCCTAGATGTCACCAGCGAGAATACCCAGCCTTTTGCCTCTTCCCCGGTGCGCCAAGCCGCCCCCGTGGCGGTTGCGCCACAAAGCCTAAATCCGGCGGTGGAGGGATTCATCTCGAATGATTCTCCACCTCGCGTGGCGGGAGGGGCATGCGCCCGATGCGGCAAACCGTTCCGGGGGGAATGGGACCGGTATGAAACCGATATCGGTGTGATTTGCCATATCTGTTCCCGCTTGTCCAGCCCAGAAGGGTATACCGTTGTCCAAGGTGAAGTCATCACCTCACAACCATTGCCGCCCCAAGCGTTTCATCATTTGCCGCCGCTGAACGAAAGTGAGGACGATAGTCCGAAGATCCCTGCTTTTGCGAAAGGACATCCGGAGCTGTTTCGAGCAGCCCTTTGGACCGCGGCGATTTTGGTGATGCTGCTCGGGGTATATGTGGCCCTGTTCAGCGAGCCGGAAAACATGGCGGAATACTCGCACGGCGGCGAAATGGCTAACGCGCCTGAGCAGGATTTGCCGGCTTCCGTGTATATTATAGTTCTTGGCATTTGCTTCGCGATGCGGCTTCTACCGGTATTCCTTTCTTTATATTTGGTGCTTCACATGGCCAAGATGCTGCCTTCGGATGATATGGCCATGAATCTAGCGTCGGTGTTGGTATCTACTATTATTATAAATGTATTGCTTATGATTCCGATTTTTGGATTTCTGTTTGTGCTGGCATATCTCTGGATGAGACTGGATTTTCCCTTTCATCTGATCGTTACTTATCTGTTTCTTTGCATTCTTAGCAGCATCCTTGCCAAGACGCTGGCGGCATTTTTGCTGGGCGCGCTGGGGGGGATAGCCATCGCGATGTGAAGCTATTTCGTTTCCACCCGGAATCGTTCGGCAAGATACGCCCATTCCGGCTGGCTAGGGCAAGCTGCCGCGCAGGCTTCGATACGGCGTGCGGTATCTTCGCCTCCTGGAAGCGCTTGGGCTGGGTCTGTTTGGGCTAGAAACAGGGCGGCGCGGCCCAGGCATGCATCCGCCCGTTCCATCTGGCCTGCGGCGGCGTAGACGAGTCCCAGGTTGACATAGGCGGCGCCCCCTTTGGCTGGCTCCGCGCTATGATCCGTTAGGGACTCTTCAACCCATTGGGCGGCCCATGCCAGTTGCTCAAGCTGGCTTTGATCGCGAGGGGCGCTGCTTGCAGGCAGTTCCGCGCGCAGAATGGCGGCGGCCTCGGCGGTTTCTTTATCCTCGAACACAATGCGCACGGCTTCCATGGCGGGGGGCATGGGCGGGGTGCCGCGAATAGCGGAGAGGGCTTTCCTAAGCTGTTCCCGGAGCGCATCGCGGCGGCCGGATGCGTCCGCGAGTTCGGTGGAGGGCATCCATGCCACGGGCCAGTAGGGGGCATAGTGCTGTGCTTTGACGTACCAGGATTCCGCTAACGCTGTATCTTGTTGGAAGGCTTGGGCTGCGCGGCCCTGCCAGTACGCCGTGACCGCCAAGAGGGTTTCTTGCGGCGGCTGTTTTCGGGAGGCCTTTTCCCATTCCGCTTGCAGCGCCTGTTCGAATGCATCGATGGCATTCGCCTGTGAAGCAATCGAGAACCAGTATTCCCATGCGGGATTGGATGCCGGGTCGACGGCCGCGGCGCGTGCGGCGTCGTGTGCCGCGCCCGCTATATCTCCGTCATTTTGCCGTATTTGTGCGATAAGAAGATATAGGGGCGCTGGTTTTTCAACGCCATACTGGACCGCTTGCCGCAGATGTTTCTCGGCGGCCTCTGGCTGTGGCGTGACGCCGCTGGGGGGCTGTATGCCTGGCGGCAAGGTTCGTTGCGTGAGGGCGTACTCAATCCGGCCCTGTAGTTCGAGCGCCGCTGGCAAAACTGGGCATAAAGACAATGCGCGCTGGATGGCTTGCGCGGAAGCATCGAGCGCCTGGGCTTGGGAGGCGTCTAGCGGGCCTTGCCCGGCCAGGGCTTGTTCCATCAAGGCTTTGGCCAGATTAGCCAGCGCCATGAGCGAGTTAGGATTTTTTTCGAGGGCCTTGGTGAAATGTACGGCGGCGGTTTGGAGATTGCCGTGGTCCAGTTGCAGGCTTCCGCGTTCGCTCGAATAATTCCATTTCCAAGGCGCTAGTTGTTCCGCTTTGGCCAGCGCTTCGCCCGCGTCCCGATACCTCCCCAGCCGGACATTGCTCGCGGCCCGGGTGTAGGCAAGCTGGCTCAAAAAGACCCGGGCATCGCCCACGGCGATGGCTGTTATAACCGCCAGTATGGCCGCCAGAAAAGCCCATCGCATGCCGCGCAGCCGTGCGGGGAATAGCGCATTTTCGGAAGTGATGGCAGCCGCCGCCTGTCCAGACACCACGACGAGGAGCAAAGCGGAAGCGGGCAGACGAAAATTAAAACCAAAACATCCATCCACGGTGAAGGTTATCGCAAAAACGGCGAAACAAAGCCCCAAACGGCCTCGTGGGCCTGTGTCGCGAAAATAGAGCCATAATCCGGTGGCGGCGATGAGTGACAGGAACAGGACATACAGGCCTGCGGCGGGTATGCCCGCATCCACGGCCCATTCCAGGATGTCATTATGTACGCGCGCATTGGTTTCGCGGCTGAGGGCGAAACGGAGCTGCTCGTATGCGGTCCAGAACGGCGGATTCTCGATGACAAAGCTGCCAGGCCCGAAGCCCAAGAGCGGGCGTTTGGCCGCCATGGAAGCGGCGCTGACATAGCCGTTGTAGCGTTCGAGCAGGCTGGAGTCTAAAGGATACAAACGGCCATATTTGGCATAGGAACCACCCGCGGCGAGCAATATGCCCGCCAAACACAGACATCCCGCCCCAGCGAAAAGCCGTTTCATGGTGATCGCTGTCTTGCGCCGGGTATGCTTAATTGCGATGGCGATGCCCGCCACGAGCAATGCAATTGCCAACGCGGCCACGCCGCCGCGCTGGCCGGTGAAACGCAAATGCACCAGGAACAACGGCGCGAAAACGATGCACCATCGCCAGCGTTCCGTGGTGGAAAGATAGATGGACAACACGGCGGCCAAGGCCACCAGGTGGGCCGCGTAATTGGGATTGCCCAAGGTTCCTGGGAGTTGGGCGTATAGAACGCCGTGTTCATATGCCCAGGGAAAGGGATCCGCGCCCGCATATTGCCCCAGGGCGTATAATGAGTTTACGGCTGCCGCGCAGCACACGGTGGCGAGAAAGGCGTCGCATTGGACTCGGGTGCGATAAACTTGCCCGGCCAAACAGGCGGCTAAAGCAAGCGCCGCCAGCCGCCGCACCTCCACAAGGGCGAAGCCCGTGTGGTTCGAGGCCAGCGCCGCTGACAGGGCAAGCAGCACTAAGGCTATGAGCGCCCCCAGGAGCAGGCCGGGCTTCCGCCAGGAGATGCCTTGCGCGGTTGTCGCTACGCCATAGAACGCCGCCAAGGCGCAGACTCCCCAGCTCAAAAGGATCGTTTTGATAGGTCCTGTCGAATCGCCCGTAGTGGGATACATGGCAAGCACCACGGCCGCTATCAATAGCGCAAGGCCTGCGCGCACCCACTGGGCGGGGTCGAGTATCGGATAGCTTCCCGTTGCCGCCTGGGCAGTTTCACGGGATGGCTCCACTTCATTCCCATCTGCTTGTTTCATGCTTGCACTGTATCTCCCCGCTTCATGCGGTTCAACCTGACGCGCTTGAAAAGCCTGGATTATGGGTGCGAAGAGTGGGCCATGCAGCGGTGAAGAACCGCTTTTTTTTCGCGTAGAAGCAGTTGAATGAGTTGAGGATGCGCCGGTGCGGGGAGTTTTTTCTTCGCATCGGCGCTTTTTTTTGTTGACTTCTGGTACGGAAGTATATATACTTCCGTACATGGAAGGGAAACCTGTCACGAACTCGGCGGGACGCAAGGTCCAGGCGCGCCTGGCGCGTCTGGGGCCCTTTCTTCCCGCCACGCTCACCATCACCCGCAGCCGCTGCGGGAACCCGCGCTGCCGGTGCGTCCAGGAAGGGCCGATCCATGAAACGGCCCTGCTGACGTGGAAGGAGGGCGGGAAGACCCGCACCCTCCACGTGCCCCGTGAATTGCGCCGCGAAGTGGCGCAATGGATTGAGGAATGGAAAAAGCTCAAGAAGCTCGTCGAGGCCATGGGCGCGGCCCAACGGCAGTTCCTGCAAACCCGCAAGAAGAGCATCCGGAAATCATCCGGGCCTTCTTGAGGACGTTCACCCACTTCTTTGGCCCGGTGCGCAAGCGCTTTGCGGGCTTGCCCGATCCCCGCAAACCCGAGCAAGCCGGCGACGTGGACTACAGTGTCGCGTCGCTGGTGTTCTTGGGAGTGCTGATGTTCGCATGCCGGCTCGGGGCGCGCCGGCAAGTCCGCCTGCAGTTGTACACGACGTTCATGGTCCATCTGTACAAGGTCTTGTTTGACGTGGACAGCGTGCCGCATGGCGATACGATGAACGGGGTATTTCGCGGTTTGCCGTTCGAGGCGGTCCAGGAACTCGTTTCCGGCATGACGCAGACGCTCATCGACAAGAAGGTGTTGTACCCCCACCGCCTGTTCGGGCGCTACTACGTGGCGGCCATCGACGCCACGGGGACACGCAGTTATGATCATCGCCACTGCGCCCATTGCCTCACGCGCAAGCACAAGAGCGGCAAGATCACCTACTACCATCCCGTGCTGGAGTCCAAGATCGTCACGCCAAACGGGTGGGTCTTTTCGCTCATGACGGAGTTCATTGAGAATCCAGAGAAAGACCTGGCGAAAAGCGAGCAACAACGCAAGCAGGATTGCGAGACCAAAGCCTTCTACCGGCTGGCCCCACGCCTGCATGCCCGATTCCCCCGCTTGCCGCTGCTGTTGGCGATGGACGGCCTGTACGCCACGGGACCGGTGTTTCGGCTGTGCCAGCAATATGGCTGGAAGTTCATGATTACGCTCACGGACGGCCAATTGGCCACCGTGAACGAAGAATTCGAGAGCCTCGCGGCCGCGACGCCCGAAAACCAGCTTACGTGGCGTTGCGGCAACAAGAAGGAAATCCACCAGCAGTTTCGCTGGGTCAACGACATCCCCTACCGCGATTCCGAGCGGCGTGAACACATCCTGTCCGTGCTCGAATGCGTGGACACCCGCCCGGACGCGGAAGGCATGATAAAGAAAACCAAGTTCAAATGGGTGACCAACGTATCCGTATCCGCGCACAATGCGGCCGCCTTGGCCAATGAAGGAGGACGCTTACGCTGGAAGATTGAAAATGAAGCATTCAACGTGCAGAAAAACGGCGGCTACAACCTCGAACACGCCTATACCCAAAACGAACAGGCCAGTAAGATCTACTACCTCTTGATGCAGATAGCCCATCTGCTCATGCAACTCCTGGAGGATGGCAGCCTTCTGGCCGCCCACTTTCCAAAAGGCTTTGGCTCCGCCAGAAACCTTGCCCATCGCCTCCTCGAAGCCCTGCGCAACGCCACCCTGTCCCGCGAACAATATGACGCCCTCTGCACCGAGGCCATCCAGATCCGCTTCAGTTCCGCATAGGGCGCCCGCGCGTTCCCGGTTGCGCCGCCGCCCTACACGTCTCGCCCATCCATTCACCGGCTTTACGCACAGCCGCTGCCCCTCCTGTCGCCTGTCGGCCTCGCCACCCCCCGTCTAACCCGCATCACCTCAACGCCTGACCCTGGGGCGCCGCTATTCTTCACCGCTGTGGGCCATGGGATATGGTTGCATTGGAAGGCGGGGGATTGCTATACTTTCTATCTGTTTTGGCGTAGTTTGCGCGATGGAAGCCTACGTTTAGCCGGGCTGCCGCGCGTATGCTGTTATGCTGGGGCGTCGCCAAGCGGTAAGGCACCGGGTTTTGGTCCCGGCATTCGGAGGTTCGAATCCTTCCGCCCCAGCCAGAACCCATTAACGGGGCATCTACCGTGTCTTTCAGTTCCGAAAAGAAAATCTTTTGCGGTTCGGCGTCTACTGCCTTGGGCGGGATAATTTGCAATCATCTCGGCATGAAACAAGGCGAGGCGTCCGTGTCTCGTTTTAAAGATGGTGAAGTGCATACGCAGATTCAAGAGAATGTGCGCGGCTGCGATGTATTTATCGTAAACAGCACATCGCCGCCGGTGAATGACCATTTGATGGAGCTGTTGATTTTAATCGATGCGGCGCGCCGGGCATCGGCGAAGCGCGTGACGGCAGTGCTGCCCTATTTTGGATACGCCCGCCAAGACCGGAAAGACAAGCCCCGCGTTTCCATAACAGCCAAGCTGGTGTCGAATCTGATAGTTGCGGCAGGAGCGGACCGCGTATTGACGGTGGATCTGCACTGTGGGCAAATTCAAGGATTTTTCGATATTCCCGTGGATCATTTGAGCGGGGATATCGTGTTTGCGGAGCATTTTTTATCCAAAGGCGTGGATAAGCCGGTGGTGGTAAGCCCGGACACGGGGAGTGTCCACCGCATCCGCGAGTTCGCGCGGCGGATCGACGCTCCGCTCGTGATTGTGGACAAACGCCGCATCAAGGCGAACCACTCGGAAGTGATGAATGTGATCGGAGATGTAAGCGGAAAGAACGCGTTGATTTTCGATGACATTATTGATACTGGCGGCACGTTAGTAAAAGCGGCGGCCGCCATCAAAGAACGGGGCGCATTGGCTGTGTCGGCTTGCGCCACGCATGCAGTGTTCAGCGGAGAGGCGCTGAACCTGATAGCCGATTCGGTGCTGGATGAGGTGGTGGTGAGCGACTCGATACCGCTCACGGAGAAGGCTATGGCCTGCTCTAAAATCAAGGTGTTGTCCATCGCCCCGCTTGTGGGCGAAGCCATCCGCCGCATCCATGAGGAAGAATCGGTCAGCATATTGTTCAAGTAGACTCGCTGGAGGCAAAAAACGACTATGGAACTGCATGTATTAAGTGCGAAGAATCGCCAAACGAGCGGCAAGGGCGCGGCAGGCCGCACCCGCCTCACCGGTTCAGTGCCGGCTGTATTGTACGGCGGGGGCCAAGAACCCGCGAGCATCGAAATCAATACGCGCGAATTTGAGAAATTTCTGCTTCGCCGTTCTGGTGAGCAAGCGGTCGTGCAGCTTGATGTGACGGATAAGCCGGAGCTGAGCAGCCCCGCGCTCCTCAAGACGATCCAACATCATCCCGTGCGCGGCAGCCTTCTGCATGCCGATTTTATCCGCATCCGGCTGGATGAGCGCATTATTACGCTGGTGCCCCTCGAGTTGGTGGGCCGCCCGATTGGCGTGGTGAATGATGGCGGAATTCTGGACCACCATCTACGTGAATTGGAAGTGGAATGCCTGGCCCTCGATATCCCGGAATCATTCCAGGTCGATGTCAGCCATTTGGCCGTAGGTGAAAACCTTCACGTGTCGGATATCACGGTTCCGCCGAATGTCACTATCGTGACCGATGGCGAGCGCACGATTGCCGGCGTCCTTGCGCCGCGTGTGGCGGAAGAGAAGTCCAGTGCGGCGGGTGAAGAAGGCGAAGAAGGTGAAGGCGGCGGCGAATAGCCTGGCGCGCCTGTTGAAGATGGTCCACGGGAGGCATGCGGCGTGAATGGCGGCAATGGCGCGGCATCAAGCCGAAAGCTGATCGTGGGGCTTGGCAATCCTGGCCCGAAATACCGCAACACCCGGCATAATGTGGGCTTTATGGTGTTAGATGCAGTGGCCTCTGGGCTCGGCGTGGATTTTTCGCGTGAGAAGTTCGGAGGCCTATTTGTGGAAGCGCCGCATGCGGGTCGCCGGTTGATGTTGTTAAAACCGCTCACCTTCATGAACAACAGCGGCGCGGCGGTGGCGCAGGCGGTGCGCAACCGGATCGAGGATTTTCAGGATATCCTCGTGATTGTGGATGATCTGGATTTGCCGGTGGGGCGCGTTCGCGTGCGCATGCAGGGCAGTTCAGGCGGCCACAACGGGTTGAAGTCCATCATTGCGCATCTGGGTTCGGATGCATTTCCCCGGCTGCGCATTGGCATTGGGCGCAATGAACCGGGCGCAGGCGCTACGGACCATGTGCTCAGCGCTTTCACCCCCGAGGAGAAGCCGGAGATCCAGCAGGCGATCCAGCGCAGTGCGGATGCGGTGCTGGTTTATGCGGCTGAAGGCATTGAAGCAGCCATGAACCGGTTTAACACTGGCGCAAGCTGAACGGGAGGCGATGAAGCGCCGCCTGGCAGCGGGGAGAACGCTATGAGGCATACAATCAGCATTCTCGTCGAGAACCATTTTGGCGTGCTGGCCCGCGTATCGGGGCTTTTTAGCGCCCGTGGGTACAACATTGACAGTTTATGCGTAGCGGAAACGGATGATCCCGCCGTTTCCCGCATGACGGTGGTGGTGCGCGGCGATGATCAAGTGCTCGAACAGATCGTCAAGCAATTGAACAAGCTCGTGGATACCATCGAAGTGCTGGATCTGACCAGTGAGGATCATGTCGAGCGGGAGCTTGTCATGGTCAAGGTGGCCGCAGGCAATGGCTCCCGCAGTGAAGTTATTGAAGTAGCCAACATCTTCCGCGCGAAAGTGATCGACATCGGCAAGAACGCCATGACCGTCGAAGTGACGGGGTCGGCGGGCAAAGTGCGCGCCTTTATCGACATGATGCGTCCCTTCGGCCTGGAGGAGCTTGTGCGCACGGGCAAGGTCGCTATCGCCCGTTCTCCGAAGTAGGGCATGCTTCCCAGGCGTGTCGGGCTTGCGGAAGAGGTCTAAAACGTGGATAATGGCTGGCCGTGTCTGGCGGGCTGTGGTCCGGGGTGCGGTTTGTTTCATTTGAATCGCTATAGGGGCCAGGCGGGAGGCCAGTTTGTTTACGCTTGCCCCTCGAGTCTCTGAGCCAGGGAGGATATGCCGCTTGAAAACGTTGCTGCGCCTGCAAGAGCTGGACCTCAAAATCGAGGCGTATAAAGCCCGCGAATTTGAGATCCCAAAGCAGAAGAATAAATTTGATGTGCAGCGTAAACGGTTGAACGCCGAACTCGAGGAGCGTGAGCAAGTGCTCAAGGAGTTCCAGGTGCAACAGCGCACCGCCGAGTCGGATATCGAGCTGATGCAAACGCAGATCACTAAATACGACAAGCAGCTTCTCGCCATCAAGAAAAACGAAGAATACCAAGCCCTCCTGCATGAGATCGACACCCTCAAAAAGCATATCGCCCAAAAAGAAGAACGCATCATCGCACTCATGATGGAGATTGATGAAGCGCGGGCGCTGCTCGATGAAGAACGCAAGCGCATCAAGAACGAACTGGTGGCTATCGGCCAGGAATGCGACATGATCGACCAAGAACTGGCGCAGGCTGTCGATGCGCGGAAAGCCCTCGAACACCAGCGCGCCCCGCTGGTGAAAGCGGTGGCCCCCTCGCTGCTTTCCCGGTATGATCGGATTCGCACCAGCAAAAAGACAGGCCATGCGGTGGTATCTCTTCGGGGCGATTATTGCTCTGGATGCAACATGAGCGTGCTTCCCCAACTGGTGAACGAAGTGCTGGCCGGCCAAATTCATGCCTGTAATCATTGCGGGCGTTTGCTCTACGATATAGACCATCTCGAAAGCGCGGACGCGTAATCAGGGGGAGGAGCACGCAGCCATGGCGTTTTTAAGTCGTAGGCGTTTCGTTTCGGTAGTGGGCCGCAAGAGCAATGTGCCTCCCGGCTTGGTGCTCAAGTGCGATGGCTGCAAGCAAGTGATTTTCCATCGTGACTTGCGTGAAAACCAGATGGTCTGCACGGGATGCGGATATCATTACCGCGTGAAGGCCCGCCGCCGCATCGCCTGGCTGGCCGATCCGGATACGTTCGAAGAAACACATGCCGGCATCGAGAGCGCGGATCCCCTAGGCTTTGTCATCGAGGCCGTCGGCTATTCGTATCCGGATAAGATTCTCCAGGGCAAACAGAAGTCGGGCTTGAATGAAGGGTTGGTGACGGGTTTCGCTTGTATCGATAGCGTACGCACGGTGCTGGGTGCGATGGATTTCTCGTTTCGTGGCGGAAGCATGGGCTCGGCCCTGGGTGAAAAATTCTGCCGGGCTGCTGAAGACGCCATCCAGGAACGCATTCCCTTTATTGTGATTACCGCCTCAGGCGGCGCGCGCATGGAAGAAGGCATATTGAGCCTCATGCAAATGGCGAAGACTTCCGACGCCGTGCGCGCCATGAACGACGCCGCGATACCGTATATCGTCGTACTGACCAATCCCACGACAGGGGGCGTGTACGCCTCTTTCGCCAGCCTGGGCGATATCACCATTGCGGAGCCGGGCGCGCATGTGGGTTTTGCCGGTCCGCGGCTTATTGAAGGCGCTCTCAAAGTTAAACTGCCGGAAGGCTTTCAATCGGCGGAGTACCAATTTAAAAACGGATTCGTGGACATGATTGTGCCGCGTACGGAACTCCGCACTATCCTGGGCAAACTCCTGCGTTATTTAAGCCCGCGGGAACGGCATTGAACGGCCTCCAGCTTGGATGCGCGGGCATATCTATATAGCCTTGAACGGTTCGGGATAAAACTCGGGCTGGACAATATCCGGTATCTGCTCGAGCAGGCGGGCGAGCCCCAGCGTGCGTTTCCTTCCATCCATGTGGCGGGCACCAACGGCAAGGGCAGCGTCGTGGCGATGCTCGATGCGATATTCCGCGCCGCTGGCTACTCGACGGGGCGCTTCACCAGCCCCCATCTCATTACATTGAACGAGCGTTTTTTGTTGAACGCCGCCCCGATCCGTGATGATGAGCTGGACCGCCAGCTTGCGTTTGTCCGCCGCATCGCGGAACCCATGCAGCCCAATCCTACTTTTTTTGAAGCCGCCACGGCGGCGTGCTTCCGGTGGTTCGCGGAGCAGCGGGTGGACATGGGCCTCATTGAAGTGGGCCTTGGCGGGCGGTTCGATTCGACGAATGTGATCACCCCGGCATGCGCCGCCATTACGAATATCGGCCTGGAGCATACTCAATACCTCGGCGAAACGCTGGAGTTGATTGCCTTCGAGAAGGCGGGGATTATTAAGCCCGGCGTGCCGGTGGTGGTATCGGAAACCCACCTCGGGCCGCTTGGCGTCATTCTTGAACAGGCGCGCGCCCTGGATAGCCCCGCGAAACTGCTGGGCCGTGATTTTCATTACGCGCTGGCTGGTGGCCGTTTTACGTACGAAAGCGAACGTCTGCGTATTGGCCCGGTTGATCTAGGACTCCAGGGAGCATATCAAGGCGTGAACGCAGCCGTGGCCGTGGCCGTGGCGGAAACGCTCCGGGAGCAGTTTCCCCGGCTCCTTGCGGGAGCTATCGCCCAAGGGTTGTCCCAGGCGCGATGGCCGGGCCGTTTCGAGCGCGTGCTTGAAACGCCGCCCGTCATCATGGATGTCGCGCATAATTACAGCGGAGCCCAGCAGCTTGCGCCGCAGCTCGGGCCATCGATTATTATGATGGCTGTATCGGGCGATAAAGCCGCGGAGCGCATGATAGACGAATTAGCGCCGTACGCGGCGGAATTGCTGTTGACGCAGTATGCCGGTTCGAGGTCGTTGCCGGTGGATGTGTTATGCGCGGCGGCGCATGGGCGTCCGCACCGCCGCTTCGAGCGGCTAGGCGAAGCGGTGGATTATGGCATGGCCCATGCCCATGCGGGCCTGCCATTCGTGATCACGGGGTCCGTGTTCACGGTCGGGGAAGCGCGCACCTGGCTGATGGAGCACTATGGAGCGCCAGGTTTGGTTTTTTAATTCACTGCGTGGATGAAACAGACGCCGTACGTGGGGTGTATACTACGCAGGAAACAACTGTTTTGTGTAAGGAGGCGGACATCGTGCTGGAACGAATAGAACGCTTGCGCACGCGGATGCAGGAGGCGCAGTGCGACGCCTTTTTTAGCGCGGCTCCGCCAGCCAATCAGTATCTCACGGAGTTTCGCGGCACGACTTCGGCCGTGGCCGTGACCTTGGATGATGCGCGTTTTTTTTGTGATTCCCGGTATACCGAGCAAGCCCAGGCGCAAGTGCAAGGCATGGCGGTCGAGGAAGTGACCGGCGAACAAATGAAGGCCGTGGCGGCGTTCTTCAACAAGCGCCGGGCGAAGCGCGCCGTATTTGAACCGGACTACCTCTTGGTAAGCCAGCTTCGTAGATTCGAGGAAGAGCTTCACGGCGAAGCATGCCCCGAGGCCGGGCTGGTATCAAGCATGCGTGCGGTGAAATCCCCGGAAGAGATCGAATCGATTCGCAAAGCGCTCGAGCTGGCGGAGGATGTCCTCTCCGACACCATGGAGCTGGTGGAGATAGGCATGACGGAGCGGGAGCTGGCGGCCCGGTTCGAGTATGCTTTCCAGCGGAAAGGCGCTTCAGGGGCATCGTTCCCCACCATTGCGCTATTTGGCGCGCGCAGTTCGTTGCCGCATGGGGAGCCTGGCAGCGCAAGCCTCGAGTGGGGGGATATTGTGCTGGTGGATTTTGGCTGCCGGCTTGATGGCTACTGCTCCGACTTGACACGTACTTATGCATTCGGTACGATCCCCGGCACGTGGTTTGAGGAAACATATCATCTTGTGCTGGCGGCGCAACGGATGGCGGTTGAAGCCGTCCGCCCCGGCATGCGATGCCGGGAATTTGACGCTATCGCACGCAGCTTGATATCCGAGGCAGGCCAGGGGGCCCATTTCGGCCACGGATTGGGGCATGGCGTGGGGATTGAGATCCACGAGCAGCCCCGCGCCAACCGGTTCTCGGATACGATACTCGAGCCCGGCATGGTCGTCACCGTCGAGCCGGGTGTGTATATACCGGGGCGGGGCGGGGTTCGCATTGAGGATGTCATCGCAATCACAGAACAGGGGTGCTCTATACTCAGCAGCGCGCCTCGAGAACTCAGGATACTTGGCACATGATCTCGACAGCAGATTTTCGGAATGGTTTAGTGGTTGAAATGGACGGCGGTTTGATGGAAATTGTCGAATTCCAGCACGTCAAGCCCGGCAAGGGCGGCGCGTTTGTGCGCACCCGCTTTAAGAATGTGTTGACGGGGCGCGTTCTCGAGAAAACCTTCCGCTCGGGTGAAAAGATGGAAGAAGCCCGGCTCGAAGAACGTTCTTGGCAGTATCTTTATTACGATGGCGATTTGTTTCACTTCATGGACCCCGACTCCTACGAACAAATTGAAGTCAGCAGCACCGTTATAGGCGATAGCTCGGATTGGATGAAAGAAAACGACAAGGTCACCTTGTTGTTCCACAACAACAAAGTCATCAAGGTGAGCGTGCCGGCATCCGTCATATTGAAGATCACTAAATGCGATCCGGGCATACAAGGAGATCGGGCGTCGGGCGGCACCAAGCCCGCCACGCTCGAGACGGGGGTGACGGTCCAAGTGCCGCTCTTCGTAAACGAGGGCGAGACTATCAAGGTGGACACACGGACAAGCGCGTATATCGAACGCGTCAGCAGTTGATGCGCCTTCTCGGCGGGTCGTGGGAGGTCTCATAAGTGGACTTGGATAAACTGCGTGAAATCATTCAAGTATTCGAGGCCGCCAATATCTCTGAAATAGAAATTGAAGAGAAGGGCAGCCGTATTCTGCTTAAAAAGAGCCCCAAGGAATTCGTTCTTCCTCCGCATACTCATATGGGAGCTTCCATACCCCAGATGTATGAAGCGCCGTTTTCTTCCGCCTTGGCGCAGCAGCCTGGTTTGGGATTTGCCCAGCCGGCATCCGCCCCAGTGGCGCCGGAACCGGCTAAAGAAGAAGAGGGGCTTGCCACCATCAATTCCCCGATGGTGGGCGTATTCTATATCGCGCCCGCCCCCGGCGAACCCTCCTTCGTGGAAGTGGGGAGCGTCGTCGAGGAAGGCCAGACTGTGTGCATCGTAGAAGCCATGAAGCTCATGAACGAAGTGACGGCGAAAATGAGCGGCGTCATCGTGAAGGTGCTTGTGGAGAATGCGGAACCAGTTGAATATGGCCAGCCGCTTTTTGCCTTGCGGCCCATCGAGGAGGGCTGATTCCGCCCCATGTTCCGTCGAATCCTCATAGCCAATCGCGGAGAAATCGCTGTCCGGGTGATTCGCGCCTGCCGCGAGATCGGTGCGGCGTCCATCGCGGTGTATTCCGAGGCGGATCGCGACAGCCTGCACGCCTCTTTAGCCGATGAGAGCATCTGCATTGGCCCGCCTTCCGCCACGCACAGCTATCTTCATATGCCGAGCATTATCGCGGCGGCGGAGATCTGCGACGCGCATGCGATTCATCCCGGCTACGGCTTCCTCTCCGAGAACGCCAAATTCGCCGAGATTTGCCGCGAATGCGGCATCGGCTTCATCGGGCCTACGCCGGAAGCCATCTCGCTCAGCGGCAACAAATCCATGTGCCGCGAGACGGTGAAAAATGCAGGCGTGCCGGTTGTGCCGGGCAGCGAGGGATTGATTAAAGACCCCGACGAGGCCTTGCGCCTGGCCCGCGAGATCGGATTCCCCGTGCTGGTGAAGGCTTCCGCGGGGGGCGGCGGCAAGGGGATGCGCATCGCCCACAACGAAGTGGCCCTGCAAAACGCCGTGAGCATGGCTTCGGCTGAAGCGGAAGCCGCCTTCGGCGATGGAGGGGTCTATCTCGAGAAATTCCTTGAGAATTCCCGCCATGTCGAGATACAGATTTTCGCCGATAATCATGGCCATGTGGTAAGCCTGGCGAGCGCGAATGCACGATCCAGCGCCGCCATCAAAAGCTGATCGAGGAGACGCCTTCAACGGGGCTTTCTCCCGAATTGCGCGCCCGCATGTCCGATGCGGCCGTTATCGCCGCCAAGGCCATGGGATATACGAATGCAGGAACCGCCGAATTTCTCCTCTCGCAGAATGGCGATTTCTTCTTCATCGAATTTAATGCGCGTATCCAGGTCGAGCATCCGGTAACGGAGCAGGTTACGGGGTATGATCTGGTCAAGGAACAGCTTTTCGTGGCGGCTGGCGAAGAACTGAGCTTTGGCGTTATCGAGCCTAAAGGCGCTGCGATTGAGGCGCGGGTGTATGCGGAAGACCCCGATAATAATTTCGCGCCATCGCCCGGCCTTGTGACGCGCTGCCACTTCCCGGGAGGGCCGGGCATCCGGGTGGACAGCCATCTTTTCCCGGGCTACACCGTGCCCCGGTACTACGATTCCTTACTGGCGAAAGTCATTGGGTATGGGCGCAACCGCGATGAGGCGATTAACCGCCTTGCGGGCGCGCTCGAGGAATTCTCCACGGAAGGGGTGAAAACCACCGCCCAGCTCTGCGCCCGGATTATCCGTAGCGACCGGTTCCGCCGGGGCGATATCACGAGCGACATGCTGGCGCAATTCCTGCCGTAGGCCCCCGGAAATTTTCACCACGAAGTACATGGCGTTGCTTAGCCGCACCCCCAAAAGCCGGATTTCGAGACCACTAAATACACGAAATACACGTAAATTTTGTGGGTGGGGCTTGCCCCACCGCTCACAAGTGCTCTTTCAACTTCTTGAGTAAGCTATCTACAGCAATCTGAGTAATCTGGTGAGAATCTTTTATTGCCAGAGCATAGTTGATAAGCTGATCATGTAGAATTTGTACAAATAATGTGTGTGTAGGATCTTGAGAGGTTCTTGCCATAAAGTTCCACTGCTCATACTTTAGGACTAGTTCGTTATTCATGCTATAAGTGTCAATTAATCCTTTTGCTAGAGTATATGTTTTCACGAGTTGTTTACGTAGCTCATTGTCGTTGATATGCCCAATAAGAGACGCATTTGAATTAAACACTGTGAAATAATCTTGTCCTACGGGGAAAAAAACTCAAAAGAGGCTCTCCCTTTTTAAGTGCTTCAATCTGTTTTCCCATTCTTTCTCTATACTGCAAATTAACTGCTTCAATTTCATCATGAAGGGAATGCAATAGCCCCGCGATTACCCTTTTTTCGTCTTCGGCCTTTCTGTTTCTATTATATTTCTCAGCTAACCGGACACCTCCAAATGTGAATAATCCCGCAAGTCCACCGCCAATAATTGCAGAGATTAGTGGCTCACATGACATTTGTCATTCCTTTCATGTGCTCTGCAAGAAGAATCGAGGACTTCTCCAAAATTCAACCTAAGTAATTCAGAGTCAAAATGACTAATAAAATATGTGCATTATATATATGTTATAAATATTTTATTATCTTTTGCGATTTTCTCGCCATGACTCTGCTAGGATCCATTTACCGTTTATGAAAAACTCCCATTCTCTCCATCCATTATGTGGTCCACCGTAAAGCTTTTCTGATGCCCCACTTAATGAATATTGATCGGATTGTCCATCAATTTTGATTTTCTTATTATTGACGACGACTCCGGTGTACGATTTGCCCTTCATCTCAATTTTGCATTTTGTGCCGTCGGGAGGCAAAGAACAGTCATAATGAGTCTTCGTGTGACCAGCGCTAACAGAGGAAACGCTTGTATCATGAACAGTATCATCTGTAACTCGCAATTCCTCAGAGGACACTGGCTTGATTTGGGGGCTTTTTAAGAATTCAATGATTTCATCTTCCGGAATCTCAACATTACGTTCTTTCAATTTCTGGCACATCGCATGGAACACGCTTAGCCTGGGATCTGTAATTGTGAGTTCCTTGGCGTCAGGGAAGCAATCCTGCAAATACTTCTGCCGTCTTTCTCGTTCAAGAAATTCTTTGGCCGTTTTTAGTGCGTTTCCACTACGTATTTCTTCAAATGACAAAAAGGAATCCAACCAAAGATGGATATCGTCCTCTTTATCTTTCAGAAGGTCAAGTTCATGGAATAATTTGTCTGCAAACTTTCCGTCTGTTTGAGAATAATATAGACGCCAATTTTGTCCATCTGTTGCGATTGTTATTTCCGCTGTATTATCTCGGTTATAATTTCTGAGTTGTCTTTCGACATTGGTTATATCGGTCACGAGTTTTTTGTGTGCTTTTACCTCGATGAACATGGCTGTGCGCTTGTTAATAAATAGAGCAATATCTACTTTTGTTGACTCCTCTTCTCTTGCGACAGGATATTCTAGATATACGAAAGATGGATCCCATATGTTCCAACCAAGATCCATTAATAGCCGTAATACTACGTTAATTCGTGTATGTTCCTCATTATAATAGGCATGATTTTTTAGTTTTCCCTTTATGTCTTTTAGTGTTTCTACTACAGTCGTGTCCATTTGATTGTTTATCCCCATGTATATAACAAGGAATCCGGCGTCCGATTACCAATCAATAATCTGCGGGATACAACTACTAGTATGCAAATTAGCACAATAGGTGTAAAAAAACAATCCTTTTTCATTTATTTCATTTTTCGTATTTACGGAAGATTATCTGATATATACCATCACTCACGGAATCCTTCCCAATCCTTTCGTGTTCTTCGGTTCTTCGTGGTGGGAAAAAGGCAATCGTCATGACGGGTTATGTCGAGGCTTTTCTGCTTGTCGAACGAATGGCCTTGAGCAGTGGGGGCAAGCGCACCCTACTTGCTTGCTTCGCCGGCATGGATGTTCCGCATGGCGGTGGCGGTGTTTCCTGCGTTATCCGTCACGCGGAATTCGATACAGACATTGCCGCTGGGCAGGTCTTCATCACGCGCCCATTCGAGCCGGTTTTCTTCTGGATCATATTCCGCTAACAGCCATTGGCCATTGGCGCGTATCTCGAACGCTTCCACGCCGCTTCCGCCATCCGCGATACTCGCCCGAATCGTGGGGCGCTTCGCCGTGGAGCAGCCATCACCCGGCTGCACTTGGTCGATGAGGGGGGGCTGTTCGTCCGCCAACACCGCGAAAACACCTAGTTCATTGGTGCGTGCGCACAGCGCGCCATCCTTGCGTGTCGTGTCTTTCATGGCCCAGCCCTTGTTCGTTTTGCGATAGATGGCGAGCGTTGATGGGTCGCTAATGCCTTCGGGAAGCGGCAGGGTGATCGTGATGGGCTCATCAATTGGAGCGGCGTCCGGCCAGAAGCGATAGGGATGCCCCAGCATGCGCAAGGCTTCGGGGGATTCGGCGGGCTTATCTTCTTCCAAGATGAAGAGTGTCCCATAGGCGGCATTGGCGCCGGCTTCGACGCCCGCATCTCCCCACTGCGCCGGGCCTCCCTGCCCGCGCTGGAAAACGGCGGCCCGGAAGGACTGTTCCTGCAGCCGTGGATGTTGGATGTGCAAGGCGGCCATGCCGGTTGTGGAAGGGTCATAGGCCGCCCGGAATGTACGGTCATTAATTCGGACAAAGCGGCCTCCCGTGCTGGCCGCTGGGCCTTCTATTTGCATCACGGGGGGCCGTGGCTCCGCATGCGGGAAGGACGCCGTGATGCAGGCCCATGTGCCGAAGCAGGAAAGCTCCACCGCGCCCGGCGTATTCTCCGGCGGTATGGCGGTATCGAGAATCGGCGATTGCCCGGGGCCGCCAGGTTCTAGAGGAATCTCAATAGAGACCGAATTGCCCGAGAAGTCTTCCGCTTGCAGCGTAACCGTCGTGGTCGCATCACCCATATCAAAGATGCCGTCGCCGCTCGAGAAGCTGTAGCTGGGCGCGGTGTTGCCCGGCCAGCGCCAGAGCAGCAGGAACATGCCTTGCGCCAGCAGGTACGGATGCCAGGAGACCGCTCCGTGGCGTATCGTGTCATACGACAAGTAATCATTTTGAACACGGAACAATTCGGCGGCGCCAGCCGCCGCCGTTAGTTTGTAGACGCCCAAGATATTATCGCCCCCATTGGCGGGATCAATGATATCGGCTCCGAAACCGAGCCGCCCGCGCGCATGTACAGCGTCGCATAAAAAACGCCCATTGCCTTGAGGATGGGCGGAGAGCATAACCGGCTGCATGTCTCCATTAATGCGCGCGCTGGGGTCCATGGGGGTGATAAGAATAGTACGCACCACTGGAGGGGTGGCGTCTGGCCAGGCAATATCCAAAAGACGCGGATTCACGGGACGTTCATCTGGTTCCCGGAACTCGTAATGCAAATGCGGCGCGCCTATCCCGGTGTCGCCGCTATATGCGATGACCTCGCCGCACTGGATGGCAAACTGCCCCGGCGTTGGAGCTAGATCCACGGTATAGGTCTCGCGGGCATGCTGTTCATTCCGCACATATTCGCGCAAGGCGGGGGCGTAATCATTAAGATGGGCGTACACCACCGTGCGGCCATCTTCGAGGGTGAGATAGACGGCTTTACCATACCCATAAGGGCTGCAACGCACCCTCGATACGTAACCGTTTTTACATGCATGTACGGGCTGGCCGATGCCCCCGGTGCGCAAATCCACGCCCGCATGGAACCGGCCTGTCCGGTATTCGGCGAAGCTCGATGTGAGCGCGCGCGGCAACTCGAGCGGCCAGGCGAATGCTTCTTCGGCGAATGCTCCCATGGCGCATAGTATGCCCATGCAAAAAAATAAAACATAGCGCTTATACGGCATTGCGCGGCATTCGGCTCTAATATCATGATCGAGCACGACATAACTCCTAATGAAAAAAGGGAAGCCCTTTTTCAAGGCCTCCCCTTTCGTATCAAACAGCATTATGGCATCCCTGGCGCATCATTTTTTTGAAGCGGGCTTTTTGGGGGCCGCCGCCGGTTGTTGCGGAGCGCTTTCATCGGTTTCTTTTTGAAGTTTTTTCAAGGCTTCTTGCAGGTCGGGGCGGGCTTTAATTTCCCGGTCAAAATCGATGTAAATCGTGATTTCGCTTTTCATTTCGCTGCAATACTCGCGTACGGCCTCATTGCCTCGTTGGGCGAGCAAGAGCTTTTTAATCCCGGCGGACATTTCCTCGAAGGTAGGCTCTTTGCCTGCGACTTTTTCGAGCATCTTGACGATATGAAAGCCGTATTCGCTCGTGATTACCGGGCTGACTTCGCCAGGCGCTAACGCCATGACCGGCTGGCGCAATTCGGCGGGAAGCCCATCCACGGCGACTTGCGTCCCATTTTCCTCGGCGCCCTGTTTGTTGGGGGCTTGGGTGACGGCCTTGGCCACCGCCTCGAATTTCTCTCCGGATTTCACCCGCGCCAACGCGTTGTCAGCTTCTTTCCGGGCCTTTTCGGCGATTGCGGGATTTGGCGCGCCAGCGGTTTTAGGCACTTTGATATAGATTTGTTGTATGCGCACGGAATCGGGGATGCGGTTATTCAGTTTATTATCGTCAAAGTATTTTTTCGCTTCCTCATCCGTGGCGGTTACATTCTTTTTTTTCACAATGACGCCGCGCATTTTATCAATCAGCATGGTGCGGCGGAGTTCTTTGAGCGCGTTTTCGCGGCTTGTATTGGCCAGCTTGAGAATTTCTTCTTCACTGAGCGGCTTGCCGCTTTGGCCCGCGAGGCCTTTGCTCATGCGTTCGACTTCTTCTTTCCAAGCGGTGGCGACTTCTTCATCCGTGACCGCAAGGCCCTGTTGCTGGGCGCTTTGGAACAGCATGCTCCGCTCGATGAGCATTCGCAGGCATCGCATGGCCAGTTCCATGCGTTCGATATCCTCCAATTGCCCGCCCGTATGCTGTAGGCGTAAAAGCTCCGCGACATACAAGTCCCGGAATTCATCCGGAGCAATCGCTTCTTGATCCACCCGGGCGACGGGGCCATCCGGGACACACCGCAACACGATATCGGATTGGGCTGCCGGTGCGGGGGCGCTTTGCCCCCATGCAGTAAGCTGAGACAACGCCAGCATAACGCCGCCACAGCAGGCCATGACCGCTATTCGTTTCATTCTTGTTCTCCTGCACCCCCTTCGGGGGACGTTTTATCCAAATCCTCAGCTTCTTGGCTAGGCTCCGGTGGAGGAGCCAGTTCCCTGTCCGAAATGTGGTATACCACGAACACGGCAGCGAACGTAACCAGCCAGCTTACCACAAAAGCCAATGCGGTCCTGTACAAGACATCCAGAAATCCGGTTCCACGCCAAAATCCCAGCGCCATGACAGCCATGGCCATGCACAACCCGACAAGCACCCCAACCCGGTCGGGATGCAATCTCGCCCGCCATATGGCCCAAATCTCGGCTGGCTCGGGTTTGCGTTTCGGCTTTTGCATGCGCCAATGCTATCATATCCCCCACCGCCCGGGGAATCTACTTTGCTTTGCATTTTTCTGCATCCACCGCTTGCGATTCCGGGCGCCCCGCGCTATTGGGACTATGCGCGTGGAAACGGTATTATACGTATTTAGGCGTGCAGAGCGATACTGGCGTGGCCGGAATTTCGGCCATTATGCGCCGCTGACACGAAGCGGCAATGCAAGGAGAGCATATGAAAAAGCAATCTCTCGGTTTTCTACAGGAATTGGTTACGACGCCCAGCCCCTCGGGCTTTGAAGAAAAAGCCCAGGAAGTGTGCGCCCAGTACGCCAAGCCGTTCGCGGATGAAATATATAAAGATGTTCATGGCAATCAATACCATGTCAAGAATCCGGGCGCGGAATTGCGGGTCATGCTCGCGGGGCACGTGGATGAAATTGCACTCATGATCAATGATATTGATGATCGCGGTTTCATTGGATTCGTGGCCATCGGCGGCATTGACCCATCGGTGCTGGATGGCCAGCGCGTCGAGGTGCATGGCCAGAAAGGCAGCCTGCCGGGCGTTATCGGCCGTACGGCCATCCATCTCATGGAAGTGGAAGAACGCGGCAAGCCGCTCAAGCTTCACCAGCTTTGGGTGGATATCGGCGCGAAAGATAAAAAAGAAGCGGAAAAGCATGTGGCCATTGGCGACCCCATCACCATTGACGCGGGATTCACGGAACTGCTAAACGGCCGGGCCGTGGCGCGCGCGTTTGATGATCGCATTGGCGCGTTCGTTATCCTGGAAGCGCTGCGGCTGCTCGCCGAGCGCACGATTGAGTGCGCGGTGTATGCGGTTACGACGGTGCAGGAGGAAATCGGGCTTCGCGGGGCCGCCACGAGCGCATATGGTTGCAACCCCCAAGTGGGCGTCGCGGTGGATGTCGGCCATGCCGTGGATTATCCGACCGTCGATGCGCGCCGGTTCCGGGAAGGAAAAATTGATGGCGGCCCGATTCTCTTCCGGGGCGCGAACATCAATCCCGTCGTGGGCAAGCAGCTCATCGAGACCGCCCGCAAAAAGAAGATCCCCCACCAGATTGCCGCCGCGCCGCGCGGCACGGGCACGGACGCCAACGCCATGCAGCTCAGCCGGGGCGGCATGGCCACCGGGCTGGTCAGCATTCCGAACCGCTATATGCATTCGCCCGTGGAATTGATCAGCCTCGCGGATGCGGAGAACGCCGCCCGGCTGCTGGCGGAATGGCTCGTGGGCCTCAAGAAGGATATGACGTTTATTCCATGATGTGGTGACACCGCGCCTCTTGTTTGGCCTACGCCTGGCGAGGGGCGCTTTCGTCATATTGCGCCAGTTCGAGCAGCACGCCGTCGGGGTCATGGAAATAACAGAGCGATTTATCGCCTTCATCGTGCCGCACGACTTTCCCCGGTACGCGCACGGGCGGCGCGAGAAACGCCACCCCTTCACTCCGCAGCCGTTCATACAGCCCCCATGCATCCTCGACCCGGAAAGCCAGATGCCGCAAGCCCACGGTATTGGCCATGGCGTTTGCGGGCAGGACTTCGCCCGCGGGCGAACGGTATTCGATGAGTTCGATGCGTGGGCCGCCGCCCGGCGGCTGGATGTACGCCACCTCCGCATGGACTCCCTTGAGCCCCGCGACGGACTCGATCCATTCCCCTTCCAGCGTGGCCTGGCGCGTCTGCTCAAAACCCAATAGGCGGGTGTAAAAGTCCACCGAACGCTCCAAATTCGATACGACGATGTTTACGTGGTCAATGAGGCATGGCATGCGCGCTTCTCCTGGTTGGCGTTGTTGTCGTACTCAGCCAATTATTCTTTTTTCGTAATACTTTAACCGACTGAAGAAAGAGCTGTTTTTTTTGACATGATTTACATGATGGACAAGATTGGACAAGATCGCCAGGATTATTTGCAAATCTGAAAGTTAATCTAGAAAGTATCCGGGCGCGTTCTTTTGTGTAGCAAAATTGCCATCAAAAAAAATCTTGTCCCATCTTGTAAATCATGTCTAAAAATAAATGCCTCCATTATAGGCGGTTTATTATGTATTCTCAGTTCAAAAACTGTCCCGGTACTTTCACTTCAGTCGGCTAAATTGTTACCTTTTTTCTTGGCGACGAAATGGCCTGTTATCCAGCAAAGCTGGCCCCAGGCCAATGCTAGTTTGACGAAATAGATGTGTCCGGCATAGGCGGCGGAAGTGGCAAGCGACGCCGTGCGCCGGTAAGCATGAATCGTTTTACGCGCCAGCACGGCTATCCATGCCACGAATATGGCCGCGCGCAGGGGCCAGGGGGCAAAGAGCAGTATCAGGGCGGATGCGAGCAACAGGAGCGCCCAGGCTGCGTTTGAGATACAGGGCTTGAGCCATAAGCGGTCCTTCGTGTGCAGGCAGCGGGCGGCGATCTCCGCGTAACTGCGGCCATTGCGCCCATTCCATCGCCAATATGCGGCAAAGGTGTGTATTCCTAAATCATGCTGGGCCATCGTACAGTTCAATTTGTGAATATATAATCCCAGCTCGTTGCGGATGCGCCAGCATAAAAAGGGTTCTTCCCCGTAGCGTACGTCTTCTGGGAAACCGCCGAGGGAAAGCAGCACATCCCGCCGGGCCATGGACGCCCCGCCGCAAAAGGCGACATCGCCTTCCTCGGGAATCCAATCCAGCTCGAGCACGCGCGACAATAATCCCGCACCTCTTTCATGGAGTGCGCCGCAGACGATGGCGGTTTCCGGGCGCGCTTCAAGAGCGGCAACCGCAGCCGCAGGCCAATCCGGTTCCAGCAGCATATCGCCGTCCACGAATTGCACATAACACCCCTGCGCCGCGTGCAGGCCGAGATTGCGATTTTCCGCGGCGCGCCTGCGCTTGTCGCCGCCCAGGATGCGGTCCGCGCCAGCTTGCTGGGCGATGGAGATGCTGCCATCCGTCGAGCCGCCATCGGCGTAGAGGATTTCCGTTTGAAGGCCGCGCGGCGCGGCGCGGCGGCAGGAAGCGATGCAATCGGCGAGGATGGGGGATTCATTGAAGCCGATGACCACGAAAGAGATGTCGATGGCTGGGGCGTTCATGACGCATCATCCCGGTGGGCCGTTTCGCTGCGCTCGGTGCGCACCCATTGCGTGGGCCGCCGCCCGAGGAGAAGCGCGCCGTATACGGGGAGCTTGGCCAGCACAAATAAAGGCGCCAGCGCGAGGGCGGCCCATACGCGGCGGGAAGCGCGGCGTTGGAGCAGGCCGGTGGCCACATACGCGGCAATAGCGGCGGTTAGGACGCATGCCGCCAGCAGCATGGCGCTATTCCATGCCAGCAGCGCTAATATAAATAAAGCGGCAAGGGCAATGGCCAGCATGGACAGGGGCGGCGTGGCCACTTCGAGAAGGGCGTCCAGCCACCGCCAGCGCGGCTCGCGCAGAAAGGCGCACGCCAGGCGCGGCCCCATGCGCGCCATGAGCTGCATACGGCCGCCTTCCCATCGCGTGCGCTGGGAATGGGCCTGCCGGGCGTGTGCGGGCATGCTCGATAGCACCACAGCGTCTGGGTTATACGACACGCGCGCACCGGACAACAAAAAATCGAGCCCTTGTTCCATATCTTCGACGACGCCATGGGCGGGCCATCCCATATCGAGCAGCACGGAAGAGCGGAACGCCATGCCGCACCCTTTCAGCGTAACCGCGCCGCCGAGGGTTTCCTGGCCAGCGGGACGGACATGGTTGACACCAGCGAAACCCGCGAACGTAAGTGCGGTGCGCCAGTTTTCACCAGCGTTGCCCACTCCGTCGTACCCTTGCATAATGGCCACATCCGGATGGCTCAAGCTGCCGGAGGCCTCTTGCAGAAAGGCGGGATCCAGCGCCGTATCCGCATCCGTGAGCACAATGCCATCAAATGCGCGGAGCTGCCCGCCATAGGTTTTCAGGAACCATTCGATGGCTTGCCCTTTGCCGCGATGCTCGATGTCCGTGCGGACAGCCGCCTCCGCGCCGGATTCACGCGCCCGGTCCGCCGTGCCGTCCGTGCAGTTGTCCGCGATGACAAAAACGGCCCGTTTTTCTTCGGGATATGCGCAGCCCAACACACTGGCAACGGTAGCGGCGATCCCGCTCTCTTCATTGTGGGCAGGTATGGCCACGGCGAGGCGGAGTGGCGCAGCATCCGGCTGGGTGCGTTTGCGATGAAACCACGAAGCGGCGGAAAGCAATAGAAGATACGCGGCGAATAGCGCGATATACGCGCCAATCACGCTAAACAAGAAGTACAGAACTGTGTGCATCATGCCCCCGTTTTCGCAGGGGCATGTTATAACGCGCCCCGCTTACCCGAAGAATAGCATGCCGGAATTGGGGGCGCAAAATGGGGGTAAATCAATTTTGGGGATATAGTTGACAGTTTTCAGGGGCAAATGATATTGTCCTTTCTAGGTTTATGGCTGGTGGGAGATGGCTCCTTGGGGAACCGGCTTTCCATGTTTGCGGCGGGTTTACCCTCACGCGCGAAGAATGGGGTATTTTCGCGATTTCGTGCGGTAAGGCGCCGCCGGGTGCGCTATGGGTGAACGCGAGGCCAGCGGAAACATGAGGTTTGCTATGAAGAGGAAAACAGTGTGGCGAGTGTGTTGGGTGTTAGCCGGCTTGGGCCTAATCGCATCCAATGCAAACGCCTGGGGGCCCGAGGCCCAACGCTCCGTAATGAACACCTCCCTTCAATTACTACGCGGAGTCTACTCGCAAGATTATTTCGAAAATACGCGCTTTATTTTCCATGATGACTTGATAAAAGGCGCGCAAGACGGTTATGAGCTGGCGCTCAAAACGAATTTCCAGTCTGAATCTGACGCCGTAAACGAAATCCTCAATCAGATTCAATTGCTGCGTGAAGCGCGGCAATATGGCATAGGCGGCTATTTTGCGTATCGATTGGGCGTTCTCGGGGCGCTGGTGGCCGACTTGCATATGCCGTTTGGCATCGGACTAGACAAATCCGTCAAAGGCGAGCAGCTTCGCCGTGAGATTAATGGCGATATTGATGCGCAGATCGCCAACCTGAAGACGACCCCGATGCGCCGCGAGTTGTATTTCATGCGCTCGCCCGCCGATTATCTTCGCTCCGACCTGAGCTATGTCAAAGACGCCGAAGCGATAGTCGCGGGCGACTATGCGCGCGGCACAGGCTATAATGGCTATCTATCGCAAAGCGTTCAGCCCTATTTCATGAAAGCCGTGCAGGCTGTTGCGGACGCTTGGCACACGGTTTTGCGCCAAGGCGAAACTCCCGAGGGGAAAACGCCCTCACGGGAATCCATGACTTGGTATTTCGTGGATGATATCCAATATCTCCTGGTGGTGAAAGATAACGTGGAAGAAGCGCAAGAGGCCTATGCCCAGCTCACCCACGTAAATCCTGGCATTACCGAAGCCTATGACAAGGTAGGCGACTACTTCTTTGCGGCGGGCGCGAAAGATCGCGCCGTGCAGGAGTGGCGGTATGCGGCAAGCTTCTCCGGGCCAAGCCGCCAGGGCATCATCAAGAAAATCGGGCGCTATTACGTGGAGCAAGGCAAAGAATTGCTGGATGCGGCGGAAGGCCCCCATCCGCCGGAGCGGGCGCTAGATGACGCTATCGTGGCGTTCCGGGAAGCTATCGCATCCGATCCTGGCAACAGCCAGGCATCCGACTTGCTCAACGACGCCCAGATTAAGCTTCGGGAGCGTAATGAACTGCTCAAACAAACCATCGAAATGGTGGCGAGCATCGAACGTGATATGAAAGAAGCCGGCCGCCTCGCGGGTGAAACGCCGCCTCAATATGAGATCGCCATCAACACCTTCAACCAAGTCATCAGCAAAGCGGAGGATGTGGCGAATAACGACATGTTCCCCGAACAAACAGCCGCCGCCAAAAAGGCCGCAAGCGATGCGCAAGCCGCCATCAACAATATCTTGAATGACGTATTAGATGACGCCCAGGACGCCCTGGATGATGGCGATGCGCTCCTCGAACGCCGTTCGTTTGAAGAAGCGAGTACGAAGTTCGAGAGCGTGCCCGGCATCCTGTCGGTGATCCCCAATGATTCGAGCGTGCCGCAGAGCGAGCAGAAACAGAAACTGATTGATCAGTCCGCGCAGAAAGTAAAAGATGTAAGCAGTGCAAAACAGCGTTTTGAAATTGAGCAGAAACGCTTAGCGGAACAAGCGGAACAGGGCGGTGCGCCAGGCGCGACCCCTGAAGCAGCGGCGCCAGGCGCTATGCCAGGCGCTGCGCCAGGCAACACGATGCCTGGTGGAATGCCCGGTATGCCCGGTATGGGCGGCATGCAAGGAGGCACAATGCCCGGCATGCCTGGAATGCCTGGTATGCCCGGCGGTAATGCGATGCCTGGCATGCCTACTGCTCCTGGCGGGATGTAGGCATACCCATCAGCTACACACACCATGCGCCGGTTTGGGATGATCTCCAAACCGGCGCTTTTACTTTAAGTGAGCTAGAAACAGCATAGCCAACGAGGCGGATTTCAAGGCCAGTAAATACACTAAAATCTGTAGGGTGGCGCTTCCCCCACCGTTCAAGGAATACGCCTATATATCCCGACTAACCATTTGATATGCAATTCTTGTTTATCTTGTTAATCATGTCTAAAAATGTGCGGCCAATTGCCATGGATCAACTGCTTTCTATCCAATAAAACGCGAGCGGCCCCAGGCGCGTTTTTCTGCCTGGGGCCGCATTCGAGAAACTATTCCATTCTCACGCTTTTGGCGGATATTTGATTTGAAGATGCAGTTCCTGGAGCTGTTTCGGCATCACTTCGCTCGGCGCACCCATCATGAGATCTTGCGCTTTTTGATTTAATGGGAATGCAATTACTTCCCGGATATTGGGCTCGTCCGCCAAGAGCATGACGATGCGGTCGAATCCAGGGGCGATCCCTCCGTGAGGCGGAGCGCCATAATGGAACGCATTCCACAAGGCCGGAAACTTCGAGCGAACCGTTTCCTCGTCATAACCCGCAATCTGGAACGCCTTGAGCATGACATCCGGGCGATGGTTGCGGATAGCGCCGGAGGATAACTCGATGCCGTTGCAGACGATGTCGTATTGGAACGCCAGGATATCGAGGGGATCCTTGGTTTCAAGGGCTTCCAGGCCGCCTTGAGGCATCGAGAAGGGATTATGCGAGAAATCGATCTTTTTGTCTTCTTCGTTCCACTCGAACATGGGAAAGTCGATGATCCAGCAGAATGCCGCCAGCGAGCGATCAATCAAGCCCAATGCGTTGCCCAGATACAAGCGCACTTTGCCCAGCAGCGCATTGGTCTCCGCGCGCTGCCCCGCACCGAAGAATAAAGCGTCGCCATCCGCCGCGCCCATGCGCGCCACGAGGGCCTGCTTTTCGGTATCGCTAAGGAATTTGACGATGGGCCCCTTTAATTCGCCATCGCGCAAGGCGATCCAGGCCAAGCCTTTAGCCCCTTCACCTTTAGCGAATGCTTCGGCGTCGTCAAAGAACTTGCGGGGCTGCGCGGCGGCATTCTTGGCGCAGAGCACTTTCACGGCTCCGCCCGTTTCCACTTGGTTTTTGAACACTTTGAGCTCGCACGAGCAGAACAGATCCGTACAATCCACCATTTCCAAGCCGAAACGGATATCGGGTTTGTCTGAGCCGTATTTCTCGATCGCTTCCCGGAAGGGGATGCGGGGAAATTTTTCCGCCACGATTTTCCGGTTCGAAAGCGTTTTGAACAAGCGGCACATCAGCAGTTCCAGCTCGCCAAACAGGTCTTCCTGGGTGATATACGACATCTCGATATCGATTTGGTAGAACTCGCCCGGGCTGCGGTCGGCGCGGGAGTCTTCATCGCGGAAGCACGGGGCGATTTGGAAATAGCGGTCGAATCCGCTGATCATCAAAAGCTGTTTGAATTGCTGCGGCGCTTGGGGCAGCGCATAAAATTCACCCGGATACAAGCGGCTGGGAACCAGGTAATCGCGCGCGCCTTCCGGCGACGAACTGGTGAGGATAGGCGTGTTGTACTCGATAAAGCCTTGTTCAATAAGGTGCTGCCGCGCAAGCTGGGCGGTTTTGGCGCGCAACAGGATGTTCCGGTGCATGTGCTCGCGGCGCAAATCGAGGAAACGGTATTGCAAGCGCGCCTCCTCCGGGTATTCGAGGTCTTGGTTCACCGGGAACGGCAGCATATCGCAGGCGGATTCGACGATAAAGCTGCCGGCCACCACTTCGATCTCGCCCGTGTCCATGGATGGATTCACCGTATCCGGCGTGCGCGCCACCACCGCGCCCGTGAGTGTCACGACGCTTTCATTCCGCACTTGTTCCACGGCTTCGAAAAAACTGCTGCCGGGATTGACGACCACCTGTGTCAGGCCGTAATGATCCCGGAGGTCGATGAATATAACACCGCCGTGATCGCGCTTCCGATGGACCCAGCCCGACAGTTTCACTTCAATTCCAACGTCTTGCTTGCGCAATACGCCGCATGTATGCGTTCTATAGGGATGCATAGAGAAAACGCTCCACCTGATTGCCCAGTTTCGAAGGTGCAAGAATATCGACTCGAGCAGAAGTTGTCAAGGAGCCGGTTTTGAGGAACCGGTTTTGAGTGCTTTATGGATTCGAGCTCATGCTCCCCATGGGCATCTTGCGGGAAGACGGGTGAGGCGCTATGATGAACTGTCATTGGGAAGACGAGGCAATATGGAAAGGACAAAGGCGATGGGAGCATCTATTTTAATAGTAGACGATAACCCTGTTAATCTAAGCGTTCTTCGGGCGCTACTTAGCAAGGATGCCTATGATCTGGTCGCTTGCGATAACGGATTGTCCGCCTTGGATATCGTCCGCAATAATCCCAGTTTTGATCTTATCTTAATCGACGTAGTCATGCCAGGGGTGGATGGAATCGAGGTATGCCGCCGGCTTAAAAAAGACCCCGCGACCGCCTATATCCCGATTGTCCTCATTTCCGCGTACCGGACGGATGACAGCAGCATTCGGGAAGGCCTTGCCGCGGGGGCTGATGGCTATCTGACGCAACCTATTGAAGACATGGCGCTACGTTCCTGGGTGAAGGCCACCTTGCGCATCAGCGCATTACAGCGCGAACTTATTCAGCGGAGCGCTTCCGCCGAGCGCCCCAATGCAGCGGAAGTGTACCAGCGTTTTGCCCGTCTTTCCCACGATGTGAACAGCCCGTTGCAGGCCCTTTATGCAGGGGCCGATTTGCTTTCGTTGGATCTGGAGCATAATGTCGAAGCCCAGGAACTCATCCGGGGCATACTCGAAAATGCGGAGCGTGTCACCAGTTTGGTTGCGGAAGCCAGCCAGCTTGCAAAAGGCTTGCTTAAGTGATTTCCCGGATAGAGCCGCTTGCGGCGATTGTTCCCTGTTACAATGCGGGGGAGCAGCTTGCCGGGGTTGTCAAGGGCTTGCTTGGGCTGGCGGGGCGGCTTATTTTGGTCGATGACGGCAGCACGGATGGCGCGCCTGGCGCGCTTCGTGCGGAAATGGAACGCCATGGCGGGCAGGTGATTGCATTTCCAAGCAACCAAGGCAAAGGTTTTGCGATATTAGCCGGTTTCGCCGCTGCGCTCGAATGGCCGGAGATCACCTGTGTGGCTGTGGTGGACGCGGACGGCCAGCATGATCCCGAGGAGCTGCCCCGGCTCTACGCCGCATTTTTAGAGCAACATACGGATCTGGTGATCGGCTCCCGCACATTCGCCCAAGAGGATGTTCCACTTCGCAGCCGCATCGGCAATCTTTTCACGATCTCGCTGGCTTCTATGTTGCTCGGCGTCCGTATACCGGACACGCAATCCGGCTACCGCCTCCATTCCCGGCGTTTTGCCGAATCAGTCATCCAGGACGTACCCGGCGGGCGCTATGAAACCGAGATGGAGATACTCGCCAAAGCGGTGCGTGAGGGCTACGCCATCGCATCGGTTCCCATTCGTACGATATACGAAGCGGGCAATCCCACCTCCCATTTTCATCGCATGCGGGATTCGTGGCGCATTATAACCAGCCTGGCGCGGGCTGCACGACACCGTTGATCGTTTTGGGCATACGCAACAAACGGCGTCCACGAATTCCCGTGGACGCCGCTCTATCAGATAAATTGTTTCCAAGTGCTTATTGCGGATAATCCAATGCTTCGGGGATCATGACTTGGCTGAGGCTGTAGGCGGCGCGGTCTTTGGCTAGGCGTGCGCCCGTCAGGCAGCCGTCCATTTTCATGCGCATCTGCGAAAACGTTTCAAGCCCGTCGAATTTCACGCAAGGGCCGGCTTTACACGGACGGGAGCCGTTTTTCAACACCACATCGCCTTGGCCTTCCGCCATGGCTTCGATGCCGGGCACGACCTCCTCCAGTTCATCTAATTCGCATTCCGTATAGCAGCCACAGGCTTCCGTATCCCAGGCGGGATGCCGGTTGTAGCCATGGACGAGTTCGGCGCAGATGCGGCCTGTTTCACCCGCGGCGCGTGCGGATTGTACATGGCACAAGTCGGAGAAGAACTGCAACGTGCCCTCCAGGCCTTCCGCCACGACAGGATTATCGGGGCCTTTAGTTTCGAGTTCGAGCACATCCAGAATGAGCTGCCGGGCGGCCAGAAGCCAGCAAAGGGCGTCGGCTAATGGGAAGGTGACGCCTTGGCGGGGATTGTTGTAGAGCTTTCCGCCGTCCGCATCCTGGCCTTTTTGCAGGTGTTCGAGGGACCAGAGCCACATCTCCATGGCCGTGGCCAGTGTGCAAGCGCCCGTGCCGGGCTTATGTGCGGCGATGCGGCGCATGTCTTTGATCCAATGGCGGAATTGGGCCAAGAAGAGGTCCATGGCCATGGTGATGCTGAGCTGGCGGCGCTGTACGGCCTCTGGGCCTTCATAGGTGGCCTCGAGCTGTGCGTCCATCCATTTATGCGCCAAGAAGCCCGGGCAGTCTTCCGTGATGCCGTAGCCGCCCATGAGGCTGAGCGCTTCGCGCATCACCGTGGCTCCGGTTCCCGTATTCCACAGTTTGCAAGCGGGGCACAGCACATTGCCTACGGCGTCTTGCACGAGGAATTGGACGAGGACATTATCCGACAATTCCTGGAAGCGCGCCGCGTCACGCCTCTCTTCGGGCATGGCGGCGAGTTCGATGTACTCGATGGCAAGCGGCTGTACTTTACGGAAGACCTTCATTTGGCTCCAGCCGCCGGTAGCGCCTTGTTCGGCCATTATGACATCTTTTTGTTTCTCGATGGGGTCGATCACGTCGAACGCGCGGGCGGCGGCGAATCCGAGGGACGCGGCGGCCTCGCCCGTGGCCCAGATGTCCACCAAGCGGTGCAAGGAGTCTTCTTTCTGTTGAAGGCCTTGCTCGAAGCGCGGCGTGCCGGGCTGGACCGACGCACTGCCACGGAACCGGCTGCGCTGGTAGCGGATGACCGGTTCGACGGCGCTGATGAGTTTTGCCGGGGTCATGCAGCCCACGGTGACCCGCGTACGGCGGAATACGGCTTCGATGATGTCGCCATGGCTGTAATTCGGCACGATCACCCCATCTTTGATGGTATAGCCGCCGATAATACGGCTGGCGGGAACGGTGACGCTGATGATCGGGTCGCGGGTCGAGGAAAGCTGATGTACGAGTTTCATGGTGGGCGCGCCCCGGTCGAATACGCCGGGGTCGGTTTCCTCGACGATGACCATGCAGGTGCCCTTGATGCGCTCATCGGCGCTGTCCACGGCGGCGGTGACATAGCCCGCCGTGTCCATATTGGTGATGAAGCGGCCGCGTTTATCCACATGCAGGATAGGCTCTTCCCCTTCTTTCCATTCTTCGACGCGGATTTTGCCGCATAATGTGCCTGTTTCGACGCCCACGTACGGGATAGGCTCCGTCAGGCCGAACGAGCCGCGCAGCGGCTTTCGGTCTTCGCCGGGAGCAGGCGGGCTCATGCGCTGCATATATTCAAGGTATTGTTCTTTCGTGCCGCGTTCATGGATGGGTGCGAAGGCGAGATTGCCCGCCAGGCTGGCGGTCGCGGCACCCGCGTCGACCCAGGCCAATTCGTAGGCGATCATGGCGAAAACGAGGTTTTTGGGGCCATCAATAAAGCCGCCGAATTCGGGTTCGAGGAACGCGCCCGTGACGCCTGCTTCATCGAACGCCCGCAGGAGTTCATCCTTACGCGCGGTCCATTCATGGGTTTTGCGCCCGCCATCCGCCACCAGCCGCGCCACCGGCCCGCGCGCCACGGCTCGAGTGGACTGAATGAGCATTTGCAGGTCATAGCGGTCCGTGAAGCGCCACATGATCTGGCGGACATCATCGCCAGGCAAGGTTTGAAGCGGAGTGAAGGTCGAGGCCGTCGTGCTCATGAAAGAATGTCCTCTCTTTCGATCTGGGACGCCACCCCCGTATTGGGATGAGGGCGAAGTGACGCCCACACCAGGGGTGAAATGGGGAAACGCGGCAGTCCCTGCCTGATTGAATGCTCCCCTGAATACGCTGGCGCCATGGTTTTGCCCCACCGATGGGATTGTCCTGTTTGGTGTTGGCCAGCGCCTAATGGCGAATCATATAATCGGCGAAACGGGAAAGTCAAAACATGCATCCCGTTCGGGCCATAGTCAGCGGTCTAGAATATCCCTAACCATACGGAGAAGCGTCTCCCGGGCGAACGGTTTTTGAATGAGGGATAGGTCTTTGTGCAGGATAAAGTTAGTATGAACAGCGTTTTCACTATAACCGCTGGCGAATAGCGTACGGATGTCTGGGCGTATTTCCCGGGCGCGTTCATATACTTCATGGCCGCCAAGATGCGGCATCACCACATCGAGCAGGAGCAAATGGATATGGTCTCCATGCTGTCGGAATAACGCCCAGGCTTCTTCACCATCCGCGGCGGCCATGACCGTGTAGCCGGCCATTTCGAGGATCATTTTTGACAGATGGCGCACCATCCCATCGTCTTCCGCCAGCAAAATGGTTTCTTCTCCTCCCCGTACGGAGCCTTCAACTTTTGTGCCTACTGTACGAGCCGGACGTTCACACAGCGGCAGGTAAATCTTGAAAGTGGTTCCTTTGCCCGTTTCGCTATAGGCTTGAATCATGCCGCCATGCTGTTTGACAATGCCATACACCGTGGCAAGGCCAAGTCCCGTGCCCTTCCCTTCTTCTTTCGTGCTGAAGAAGGGCTCGAATATGTGTTCGAGCGTTTCACGGTCCATTCCGCAGCCGGAATCGGTCACACTGAGCAGCACATACCGCCCCGCAATGGCCCAGGCATGGGTTTCGCAGTAGCCCCTATCGATCAAGACATTCTCCGTCTCGATGATAATACATCCGCCATTAGGCATCGCATCGCGTGAATTCACGCATAAATTCATGATGATCTGCTCGATCATGCCTCGATCGCCATGAATCGTTCCAAGCTCATGGCCCGCAACAAAATCGAGCTGGATATGTTCGCCGATGACGCGCCGAAGCATTTTCATGATATTCTCGATGGCCTCATTGAGATCAAGGTTTTCAGGCTTCATGACTTGCCGGCGGCTGAAGGCAAGAAGCTGGCCCACCAAGCGGGCTGCTTTTTCACCCGCCATGGCGACTTGTTCGATGTCTTGGCGGACAGGCGCTTCGGTGGGCAATTCTTGCAGTACGAACTCAATATGGCCATTAATGACTTGAAGCAGGTTATTAAAATCATGTGCGACGCCGCCCGCGAGCTGGCCGATGGCTTCCATCTTTTGCGCCTGCTGCAATTGGGCTTGCAGCTTTCGTTGCAGCGAGATATCTGAGCAGAAGGCCATATACCGGTTCTTGCTAATAGCGACAGCGTCCGTGTTCACATACCCAATGGAACCATCCTTGCGCCTCATGCACTGCTCGCCGCGAAATACGCCTTTAATCTTTAGATCGTCTATGGAGGTCGCGGCGGAGATATTATTTTCGGACGCATCCAGGTCGTTTATGCGCAGCGTCAATAATTCCTCCCGCGTATAGCCAGACATTTGGCATGCGGCGTCATTCGCATCGAGATACCGGGCCTGTTCGTCCGCGATAAAAATAGCGACAGGTGAGTGGTCGACATAGGTGCGGTATCGCGCTTCGCTTTCACGCAGCGCTTCTTCGGTTTTTTTCCGTTCCGTCACATCTCTCGATACGCCGCATAAGCCGGTGATGCAGCCGTCTTCATCGCGCACGGGGGATTTAATCGACTCGATTATTTTTTGTTCGCCAGATATGAAGCGCGAGTATTCTCCCCGAATCAATCGCCCTTTGAGAACTTGCAGGTCAATGGTTCTGATTTCGCGGGCGGCTTCAGGGGAGAATAGAGCTTCATCGGTATGGCCGACGATCTCATGGGCCTGTTTGTTGAAGGCATGTTCCATGGCTTTGTTGATGTGGGTATACCGGCCTTCCGTGTCTTTTAAGTAAATGATATCTTGGACGGAATCAAACAGGGCGCGCAGGCGCGCTTCACTTTCTTGCAGCGCGCGCTCGGTTTTTTTGCGCGGGGTCACATCGCGAAAAAAGACCAGCGCGGCCGCTTGCCCGTTGAACGTAAACGGCGTGGCGGCGATTTCGGCATGAAATGGAGTGCCATCCAAGCGCTGGTAGATCTCTTCTACATTCGAGATCTCCAAGGCGTTATCGACGATGCGATTCAGCCGTTTAGCGGCTTCTTCACGATGGATGGGATGCACACATTTGCTGGGTGCAAGGCCGATGACTTCCTCGGCGGAGCTGGCGCCTATGCACCGGCAAGCCGCCTTGTTCATATAGAGTATCTCCTGTTCCGTCACGATGGTAATAGGTTCAGGCGCTTGTTCGGCGAGCCGGCGGAACCGTTCTTCACTTTCTTGCAGCGCTTCTTCCGCATGTTTTCGTTCGGTAATATCGCGGAAAAACACCAGCGCACCCCGCTGCCCCAAATAGGAAAATGGAGCCGCGGTCGTTTCCGCGTGGAATGGCGTGCCATCCATCCGCAGGTAGATTTCCTCGAGCAGAGGCACTTCTTCTCTTTTTTCATTCAAAATTCGTATGCGTGAGCTAATAATTTCTCTAAAATCTGGGTGAAAACGGTCGAGTACGGCCGTATCCAGCAGTTCATCGGCAGATTGAGCGCCAAAGGTGCGGAGTGCGGCGGGATTGAGATAAACGAAACGCCAGTTGGCTTGAATGAAGATGGGTTCAGGGGCGCATTCCGCTAGGAGGCGAAACCGTTCTTCACTTTCACGCACGGCATTGATGGAGTGTTCTTTTTCCGAAATGTCTCGGACGCTGCTCAGGATAAGTTTCTCTCCTTTAAAGAGAAGCGGGCGCGCATTGACTTCGACCGGCAGTTCCGAGCCGTCTTTGCGGCAATGCCGCCATTCGAATTGGACGCCTGCCGTGCCGGCTTGTTTCAATTGGGTGAAAATCTCTGACCGGATGGATTCGGGCGTCAATTGAGTGATGGAAAGGGAGAGCAGTTCGCTGCGGGAGTAGCCGTACCGAGATATGGCTACCTGATTGGCGTCTAGGATTTTACCATCAAGCCCGACCACGAACATGGCGTCGGGACTCGATTCGAACAGGAGCCGGTAACGTGCTTCATTTCCGAAAAGGGTGCGGCTGAAACGAGCCACAAGGGCGTACACCAGCGAGGCCGTAATGAGGATGTATACAATCCCCTTAATGGTCTGCATATGCGCCACATGTTCATCATGAAATACCCACTCAACGCATTTATCAGACAACAGGATCCATGCAGCGCCGAAAAGCGCATAAATTGTGGCTATACGAACGGCGTTCGAGCTAAACCACGCGCGCATAAAAACCTCGCATCGAGCCTGTTACGCCATGAAAAACGCATTCAAAGACTAACATCTCCCCACCCACTCGTCAAGCTTCGCTTCCGCTTGGCGGCAACAGGGAAAACCAGGGGCTTTTAGCTTATTTTTGCCTTGGCCCAATGGAGCATTCGCCCTTTTGTGGGGTTGAATTCAGCAGAATTGTTCGAGATACGCCACTCCCCGGATAAAGCCCTCTTCGCGGGTCTGTGTGTAGTCTTCGTGTTCGATGCTCAACACGCCATCATAAAGATTCGCGCGCAGATGGGAAATGTATTCGCCCCAATTGATGTTGCCGAATCCCGGGATTACATAGCGCCACCAGCCGCCCGCATAAATGCCCACTCGGGCGCGTTTAGCCTTATCTACCAGGGTGTCTTTCGCGTGGGTATGAAAAATGCGCTCTGGAAACATGGAGACCGGCAGCAGGTGGTCGCAGCCTTGGTGGTATAGGTGCGATGGGTCATAATTCAGCCCGAAATTCTCATCCGGTATCGAGGCGAATATGCACTCGAAGGTGTCAATGCCTTGCAGGCAGGTGGCGTAATAATTTTCGAGGGCGATATTGACGTGTTTTTTACGTCCATGGGCGAGGATGGGCGCAAAAGCCGTTGGCAGCACTTTTTCAATGGTTTCGAGTTTGGACAGGCCCGGCGCGGGAGCGCCTGCGAGCATGCATACCGTGGGAACGCCCAAGGCCGCGGCGGCGTCGATAGCCTTCTTCGCGTGGGCTTGCACATTCTTCGTTTCTTTCGGCTCCGCCAGGCTCATGGTGTAGTAGGCGAGGCTGGTGATCGTAAGCTGGCGTTCTTCGACGGCCTTGCGCATGGCCTTAAGGGTGGCGGCTGATGCGGTGGCGGGGTCGATATGATTGCTTCCCGGATTCGCGTATATTTCGAGGCATGGGATGGCCGCCTCCTCCGCGAAATCGAGCACTTCTTCAAGCGGCGTGTCTTGGAATGGAACGGTCAGCATACCTACCTTCATGGCGAAACCTCCCAATGCCCCTGCCCGCAGCCAAGCCCAGCGCCTGGCGTGCGGCGCATGGCGGTTACATGCGTATCAACACTTTAAGCACGCTGTGTTCAGCGGCGCGGTGCAGCGCGGCCACCGCGTCTTCCAGAGGATATTCGGCGGAAATCATGGGGCGGACTTCAATCGCGCCCTGGGCCAGCGCTTGCAGCGCGGGGCGGAATGGGCCGCAGCGCGAACCGATAATGCGCACTTCATTCACGACAGGCAAGCTCAAATTTACATTCGATGCGCTTGCAACGGTTGTCTTTAGGACAACTGTTCCCTCCGGGCGCACCAACGCCACCGCTTGATTCAGCCCAGAAGGCGCTCCCGTGGCTTCCACGACAATATCCGCGCCGGGCTCGATGGCGTCGCCCGTATGAGCGATGGGGATGCCTTGCTCCTTTAGCATTTGCAGCTTCCAACTGTGCTTGCCCACGCACACCAGATTTTTTGTGGATAGCCATACCACTTGGGAGGCGAGCAAGCCCAGCTTGCCATCGCCAAGGACAATGGCGCGGTCATGGGCGGATATGTCAATTTGTTCTGGGATGCGAAAGGCGGCGGCGAGGGGTTCCGCGAAAACGGCCTGTTCGTCTGAGAGCCCTTCTGGGATGATATGGAGGTTCGCTTCCGGCAAGGCCAGGTATTCCGCGAAAGCGCCGTCGCGCCGGAAAATGCCAAGTGTCGTGCGTTCCGCGCAATGGTGGGGTATTTCCATTTGGCAGAAGCGGCAATGTCCACACACGCAGTTAATCTCTCCCACCACCCGCTGTCCAAGAAGGCTTGCATTGGAAGCCTTCTCGACAATGCCCACGAATTCGTGCCCAGGCACGCCGTGAAAATCCATGTAGCCTTTTAGGATTTCGAGGTCGGTGTTGCATACTCCCGCCAGAAGGACTCGTATCAGCGCCTCGCCTTCAGCAGGCTGCGGAATGGGAATGTCTCGAATCTCCGGCGTATTGTCAAATACGAGCGCACGCATAAGATAAACACTCCATCTAGTTCTGCTCGACATAGGCATTCAACACGAGAGGAGCCCTATATTCAAGTTTATTCCGTAAAGGAATGAGGCGGGATGCCCTGGAATGACTCGGGCTCCAGGAGCATGCGGATTTTTTGATATAGCATATCGCTGGTGTAGGGTTTATTGATGATTTCGGCCACATGGCGGCCCTTCAAGCGCTGGAAAATCTCTTCTTCTCCATATCCGCTTGACATGATCACGGGCACTCCGGGGTGAATAGTCATTAGTGCATGAAGGGTTTCCTCGCCGTCCATGCGGGGCATGGACAGATCAAGAATGACGCAGCGGATTTCACGGGCGTGCTCGCGGAAGATCTGGATGGCCTCTATTCCATCCGCGGCGGTAAGGACCGTTAGCCCCGTCCGTTCGAGCATGCGTTTCCCGATATTCCGCACGGTTTCATCATCGTCCACCAGCAGCACGAGGCCCTCGCATCTCCAAGGCGTCTCTTGAGCCGTTAGGTGTTCCCAGGTGTTTATCCGGGCTGGCTGTGAAGCGGGGAAATAGATCCGGAATGTCGTGCCTGCGCCTACGGCGCTACGCAGGTGGATAGCGCCGCCATGGCCCCGGACAATGCCGAGCACAGCGGAAAGCCCTAGGCCGCGCCCGGTGAATTTAGTGGTGTAAAAGGGATCAAACAAGCGGTCTTGTGCTTCTTTCGCCATGCCGCATCCCGTGTCGGATACATCCAGATAGGCATACATTCCCGCAGGCAGCGGGTCCGTGGCGTATATGGAAGCGAGGTCTTCCGGTTTGCATGGCATGGCCCCCGTGGCGATGTTGATGAAGCCTTCTGCTTCGCCGATGGCTTCGGAGGCGTTGATGATGAGGTTCATGACCACTTGGCGGATTTGCGATGGGTCGGCCAGGATTTGCGGCAGCGTGCTGGCGAGCCGGTAGTGCAAGCGGGCTTTTTTGGATACCGAGTGTTCGAGAAGGTGTCCCATTTCGATAATAAGCGCATTCAAATCCAACCAGTCTTTCGAGACCGCGCCTTTCCCGGAATAAGCCAGCATCGAGGTCGAGAGTTCGGCGCCCCGCTTGGCGCCTTTCTCGATTTCTTCAAGATACGGGCGGATTGCCGAACCGGCGGGGATATCTTGGAGCGCAAGGTCGGAATATCCCAAGACCGCCATGAGCAAGTTATTGAAATCATGGGCAATGCCGCCCGCTAACACGCCCAGGCTCTCGAGTTTTTGGGCATGGCGCACTTGCGCCTCGAGGTTCTCGCGCTCCTCTTCGATTTGCTTGCGGGCGCATAGATGGCCAATAGTGGAGGCGAATAAGGCGAGAATCTGGAGGTTATTTTTCGTGATGGGCTCGCCGGAGAGGGCATTATCCATGGCAAGCAGGCCAATGATGTCTTCGCCGTTCCAAAGCCCGGCATAGCAAGGCTTGGCTAAGCCGCCGCCATCTTCAATGAGGTGGAGATCCGTGGAGAAGGGATACCGGTACACCGTATGTGAGCGCAGATGCTCGATAATGGAAGTGGGGCCGGGGCTTCGGAGCGTTTTGCCGTCTTGGTTTTGCAGCACGCCGTTTCCATCGGCGGCTATCCAGCACATACGTTCATCGCGCGTCTGGCCGTATGCATCCGTGCCGTACGAGCCGGACAAGCGCTGGCTTCGCGGATTCCAGAACCAAATCGCCAGCCGGTCGAACCCGAGGCGTTCCCGGCCCAATTCAACGGCTTGCCGGCATAAGTCATCCATGGAGGCGGCCCGGGTGAGCGTATTGCCTACATCGAGCAGCGCCTTGAGCAGTTCGCTGAACTGGTGCGCTTCCTTTTCCCGCTGGAGCCGGTCTTCTTCCGCTTGCATGCGCTCGCTGATGTCCGAAATAAAGCCTTCGAGCGCGTCCGGCCTGTTCGGGACATCGCCGACCGCGATGCCGCGTTCAAATACCTGTTTGATTTCGCCTTGAGCCGTGCGAATTCGATACATCAAGAGGAAAGGCTCCTGGGCTTGCACGGCCCGCAATGTTTCATTCCGGACGAATTCGCGATCATCTGGGTGGATGATATCGTTGTACGCCACCGTATGATTGCCTAATAAATCAGACACTTCATATCCCGTCAGCGCCCGGCATCCCTCACTCACGAACTCCATGGTCCATTCCGTGTCGATCCGGCATCGGTATGCGAGGCCGGGCAGATTCGCCAGCAGCGTTTCGAGTTTACGACGGCTTTCGTGCAAGGCGTCTTCCGTTTGTTTGAGTTTGGTAATATCGGTGAAGACCGTGAACGCTTGGTATGGCGCGTCTTCTCCTGGGCGGAACTGGGGAAATGCGCTGGCGAGCGCCCAGTGATGGCGTTGTTCGCGGGGATTATACATTCCGATGACGACATGGCGCACGGGCTGGCCGGTTTCGAGCGCGGCAATACCCGGAATTTCATTGGGTGAAAACGCGGAACCGTCTTCATGGATGGAAATCCATTTGGGGTCCAGGGACGCATGTTCACACAATTCCGTTTTCGTCAAGCCAAAGAATTCGACGGCGGCGGGATTGGCCGTAATGAGTTCTCCCGTGGCGGAACGGTACAGGACGCCCTGGCTCATAGTCTCGAATAGGCTGCGATATTGCGCTTCACTTTCCAGTAAGGCGTCTTCAATATATTTGCGATCAGTGACATCGGTCATTATGCCATGGGCGAGGGGGGGAGTCTGGGTGCAATCTATCTGGCTTATGTGGTTGCGTATCCAAACGATACGCCCATCGGCTGTCCTCATGCGGTAGTCAATCTCGGAAGAACGCCCTTTTTCGCACGCTTGTTTCATGGCTTCGAGCACGGTTTCAGGTCCATCAGGGAACAGGCCGTTTTTCGGCTCATGAGCAAGCGCCTGGCACTCTTCCCATGTGAAGCCCAGGATTTCCTTGATTTTTGGGCTTACATAAGTGGCCTTCATCGTGTTCAGGTCTATTTCCCAAATGACGCCATTGATGGATTCCAGCAGGTGCTGGTAGCGTTCCTGGCTTGCCCGCAACGCGTTCTCCATGCGCTGTTGCTGGGATATGTCTAGAATCGCCACTATGACACGTGAAAAATCCGGACGGCCTTCACTGGTCAATGCCGTCCAAATGACCACATAGTCTATAGGAGCGCCTTTACGGGTTTTACCGTGAAAGGAGGTGTTGATCTGGATGCGCCCATCCCATAATGCTTGCAGTTCATTTACAAAACACGCATCAAATCCGTCTTCCATATGATCACCGAGCAGGCCGAGTATCTCTTCGCGGCTATCTGCTTCGAATAGCCGCCTGGTGGCTTCATTGGCGTCGGTGATGCGCACCATGGAAGCGGCAAGGCGCACCGCTTCGGGATGCTCTCCCAGATAATCTTCCAACGCATCCACTCCATCGGCGCGAAGCGTGGCGAACCAGTCCAGTACGGCGCTAAAATCTTCTTCGAGCAAACAAACCGGCGCGTTCATGAATAAGGCGCGGAACCGCCCCTCCGCGTCGCGATGCGCCCATTCCATGCGGCGGTGTTCGGTGATGTCCGCCACATATCCGGCTATCAACACGGTTTCACCGGCTTCATTGCATATCGAGGTTCCGGTAAGAAGGCCCCAGAAATAGCTGCCATCTTTTCGGACAAACCGCTCCTCAAGGCGGTAATCCGCGATTTCACCCCGCAAGGCGCGCTGGAATGCGTCTTGGACTGCTTCCCGATCTTCTTCGTGGATAATGTCCGTGATGCCCAGGCCGAGTAATTCTTCCAGAGGATATCCTAGCGAATGCACCGTATAACGATTCGCATAAACCAAATGGCCGGCTGTGTCCGCCACCACTAAAAAGATGGGAGTGTTGTCGAAAACCGCACGTAACCGGCTTTCGCTTTTACGCCATGCCTCCGCCGCGGGAGTGGGACGAGCCACTGCCTCGCGCAACTCGGCATTTTCCAGCCGAAGAGCTTCCAGCTCTTTTATTAATTCCGCCTTGGTCTTTTGGCGTTCTATAGACATGAAGACACCTTTTCCCAGCCCGACACAGGGATATACCTTCGCGTAGTATCCGCTAAAAAAGAGCCGCCGTCAACCATATGTTCTTTAAAGGGAACAAAAATTGCCGGGCAATGAGTGTAAGCGTCCGATGCGATAGGCGCTAACGCTAGGGAGCATAAATGTGACAGTAATAGATAAGGGAACTGGGTGATCTTTGTAAGAATGTAACACTTTAGCCATCTGAGGTAAAAGCATCGGGATGATTTTTAAGCCTAAATTAAACCGTTGAGGCCAGTTCCTATACAATTAGCCTATTGAACACTTGGCGTAACGCAGAAAAGTTTTTATCACCCAATGGGTGGGCTAGTTTTTTTTAGACATGATTTAACAAGATGAGACAAGATTTTTTTGATGGTGATTTCGCTGCCCTAAAAACGCGTTCGGGCGCTTCATCGATTAGCTTTCACATCCTTTGATTACTTTTGCGAGCATGTCCAATCTTGTTCATCATGTAAATCATGTCTAAAAAAACAGCTCTTGCTTCAGTCCGCTAAAGTATTACGTTTTTCACAGTCTTCCGCCGGGATAATGTATCCGCTAATCTGCCTTTAGCGCGGTATGCCCATTCCAGGAGTGGCGGAAAATCAGCCGCGCCATATCCTCCGCATATAGCCATAAAAACAGAAGATGCTATTCCCAGCTTTTCGATGGAGCGCCGCAGGCGCAAGAGATTTCGCGCGCGCTGCAATGGCGATAAACCTGCCGATGCGCGGGCTTTGTCGAAATCGATCAAGTACACACCCGCATCGCCCACCAGGATGTTGCGGATGTTGAGATCGGCATGGAATACGCCCAAATCATGCAAGCGCCGGATGGCGCGCCCGGCTTCGCGTGCGGCGGCTTCAACAGTCCCGGCGGGCTGGTTTGCGGCAAAATGGGCCAAATCACCCGCGTCCACCCAGCGGGTGGCCAGTGCGCCGCGCAGGAGGCCGTTCCGCCGTTCCCAGCATGCGCCCAGCGGTTCGGGGACCAACAAACCGGACGCATGCAGCCGGATGAGGATGTCCAATTCGTGCAGCGGGCGGTTGCCGAATAGATAAGCGTCACGCGATAACAAGCGCATCGCGCCGCCGCGCTTATACCGGCGCACGACACCCCAGCCATCGCCAAGGGGAAACCTCGATAACGCCCCACGCCCTCCACCGGGACTCCACGCTTCACAGCCCACGCCATCAAATAGCGCCGCTCGTATAAGCGGCGCATAATCAGAGCGCACGCAGGCCTGCTTCGCACCAAGTATGCAGCGCTCGAAGCCACGCAACATCTCGTTTGTAGAAAATCTCATTTTCATAAAAAACTCCCTGTTTATGATGCCTTGGGCTTCACAAAGAATCAATGCGGGAGTTTGATATCGCCGCCTGAAGCAAGGGCAATGCGTATGGACAAGATTCACAAGATCCGAATTCATGAACCACTTAATACACTAAAAATTGTAGGGTGGGGCTTGCCCCACAGATCAGGGCGGTGCGCCCCTACAACGGCACACGAGAAAATGAATACCGTAACTATTTGATATGATTTCAGTTCTATGCATATCAAATAGTTATGTCGGGACTATATAGGCGTATTCCTTGAGCGGTGGGGCCAGCCCCATCCTACAAATTTCAGCCGCTTTGGTTGCGGAAAAGCTGCGCTGTGTCCGTCTGCATTATCGCTCGTTCCAAAATCTTCGAATATTTTGCGAAAGGTAGCATATAGTAATATAAAACTAAACCACAACGGTTATTTTGCTTCTGATAGCTAAAGTGTTCCGTGTTATCTTACTCGACGGTTTTCGCACCGCGTTTTTCGGGCCGCACCAATTCCGCCGCGGAGGCGGGTATCCAGCAGGAACGCCCGTCCCGAAGCTCGATGCGATGCCAATCGCCGCGCACTTCCTCGAGTTGAAATTCCGTACCCGCGTGGAGGGGCTCTTTGAACGCCGGCTGGTAGGATTCGCCATTGCCCATCCGCGCCACGGTTTCATCGGGCATAATCACGCCCGTGGCGTCTTTCAATTGGGATACGGCCTCGGCGGCGAGAGAACAAAAGAACAGCAAGCTGAATACGGCGGTGATGCCGATGGCGTAGTGCAACGCCGTTCGCCGGATGAAGAGGCGCAATGCGGCGGCGGTCCACAACAACATGAAAAACACGATGAACGTACACATGCGGGTTTTGGCGGACAAGTCGTAATGCCAGAAGAAAATCGTTTGCAATACGCGCGCGCGTTCGGGTTCCTGGATGGCATCGGCCCGCTGGTTGCGCACATAGGCCAGGTTTTGGAGAAGATTCGAGTCATTGGGAATGTATTGCCGCGCCCGAAGATAATTGAGCATGGCCCGGCCGATATCGCCCGAGAGGAAATAGGCGTTGCCTAAGTTATAATACAGTTTCCCATTGCGCACGCCGCCTTCCTGGGCCAGGCGCTCGTATCTCAATATCGCTTTTTTATATAGCTCTTTTGCCGCGTCAGGCGCGGCAGACACCTGGGCGTTGGCTTGTTCGAATAGGCTGTTGGCTTCCGACAGCGTGGCGTCAAGCTCCGCTGGGTCGGGCGGCATGGCTGCATAAGCGGCGCCGCTTAGCGTGGATAAACCGGCTAAGGCCAGCAGGATGAATAGGCGCATCGCATTCATCGGCCTGCCTCCTTTTCGATGGCTTTCACCACATCCAGCGCCCGCGTCAGCACGGAGCCGGCGCTTGACTCCGCCGTATGTCCGCCCGCGTATTGATGGGCCTCACATTCCGCAAGGATGGCCTTCAAGGCATCGAGCGCGGCGTCGCTTGCGCCTTTAGCCCGCAACGGCTCACGGACATCGTTATACGTCAGCGCAGCAGCGGCGGCTCTCAGCTTCGCGCCCAAGTAGGCGCGCAATGCCTCATGCAGGCCCGCGTACGGCGATGCGCCGCCCGGCGCTTTTTTGAGTTTGCGCATGGCCGCCGCGAAATCGCCGTAGGCGCGGCGTTCGCGAAGGCGTTCTGGACTGGCCCAGCGCCTGCGCGCCAGAAATGCGCCCAAGGCAAGTATGAGCCAAGCCAGCGGCGGCCCGCCCGCCAATGCCATCCATAGGGGGGAACGAAGCCAGAGCTCCATGCCATAGGCCTGATTGGCCAGCACCGAAGGGCCTTCGTAATTGTGGGCGATGCCTTCGCGCGAGGCGGTTAATTCGTTGCGGATGCGCCCTCCGTCATGGCCTTCCACGTCCTCCGCCGTCAATACTTTTGCGGGATGCACGGTGATGGGAATCGGTGCGGTCTCGGCTGTTTGGTAGGTTCCCGTCTTGGTATCGAAAAAGCTAATGCGTATCGGCGGTATTGCCGTAATCTCCGCGTTCATAGGCCGGATGGTTTGGGTGAAGGTTTTCACGCCATTCTCGATAACGCCGGGCGAATGGTCTTTAGGGATTTGAAATTGAGCGGTGAACTCGGGCTGTTTTTCCAGGGAAGGCAGCTCCGCCCTGCCGAGAAATTCCGGTCCGCTCAGATGCACGGACAGCGTGATAGGGTCGCCCACGTTGGCTTCCGTGGGCCGGGCGCTCGCGCTAATCGCATATTCCCCCACCAACCCCGTGAAATTATCGGGGCGGCCTTCAGCGGGCAGCGGCAGCACCGTGAGCGCCAATGGTTCTGAAGTGGCGACATACGTGCGGTATGTGCCTCCTTCAGAAAACGCGTCATTAAAAAAATCATCGAAAGGGCTGCGCGGACGCCGCTCATTGGTGAGCAATTCCGCGGCCGCCGTCGCAGGCGAGAACCGGTATTCGCCGGGCTCGGGAGGAATAATAACGCGTTGAAAACGCAATGCGCCGTACACACGGCCATTGATTTGCACTTGGCCTTGCTCGCCGACAACGCGCACCGAACCGATCTCCACCTCAATCGGATGTTTGGCATGGGGATCGAGCGGCATGTCTTCTTGAAGGAGCCGTTTATCTTCCAGAACCGGCATCGAGAAGGTCACATTGCGCGCGCTGGATGCGAAATACCAGGTGGCGGTGAGGACGACCGGCTCGCCCGCATAGCATTGCGTTTTGGAGAGTGTGACATCGAATTTCGATTCGTTGGTTTGCTGCGGCTCGCCCACATGGATGCTAATGGGCTCCGTCGAGAAGGCCGCGCCGTCTATTTCCACGGAGATGGACGGTATGGACAGCTCGCCTTTTCGTTGGGGCGTGAGGCGGTACTGCATCACATAGCCACGCCGGACCACTCGGCTCATCTGGCCATTGACGATGGTCACCGATGTGCCGCTGTTCCGCTGGCCGCCATTATATTGAACAGCGAAACCCTCCAAACGCGATAGATCCGGCGGCTGGATGGCGTCCGCGCCCTCGACATCGAGCGTCAAGAGCAACGGTTCGCCCAGCGCCACCTCGTTTTTGTCCACCTGTGCGGTGACGCCTGCTTGCTGGGCGTGGGCGCTTATGGCCGCCGCGCATATCGCCATGGCGGCGGCAAGCGTCCATATCGTTTTATTCCACACCCACATGGCGTTTTACCAGTCCTTATCCACGGGTTGATTCCCGCCTTGTACATTCATTTGATTGCGCTGCTGTTGGTTTTGCTGTTCTTCCCGCAGGATTTCCTGCGCCGTTTCATCGGGCGGCTGTGCATTCATATCAGGCTCAGCACTGCCTTGCTGGGCCTGTTGCGCATCTTGTTCCTGCTGGCTTTGCTGCGATGATTGCTGTTGTTCTTGCTGGCCTTGCTGCTGCTTCTGGCCGTCTTGTTGTTCATCCTGTTTCTGCTGTTCTTGATTCTGGCCCATGGCTTTCTTAGCTTCCTGCAACTCATCCAAAGCTTTTTGCTGGGCCTGCTGTGCGGCGTCAAGCTGTTGGTTGCGCAACTGCTCTTCGGCTGTTTGCTGCTGTTGCGCGGCGTTATCCACATGCTCTTTCGCCTGTTCCGCGGGAGAAGGCTGTTGTTGCTGGCTCATTTCCTTGGACAACTCTTCGGTTTGCTGGCGTGTTTGCTGCTGCTGGTTCGCAAGTTCCTGCGCCTGTTGTTGCTGCTGTCCCTGCGCCTGTTGTTGTTCGGGATTTTGCTGTTCGTTGTTCTGCCCGTTTTGAGGCTGTTCTTGAGGTTGCTGTTCCTGGGCGGCCTGTTGCGTATTTTGGTTATTCTGCTGCTGCTGGTTAATGAGGTTATCCAGCTTATCCTGCATTTGCTGCTGTTGCTCTTGCTGCTTCTGCTGTTGTTCCTGTTGTTTTTTCATTTCTTCGAGGATAGCTTGCATGGCCATGCGCGACACTTCAATGTTGTGCGCCGCGTCCGCGAGAGACGGATCCGCCGCCAGGGCATTCTGAAAATGCCGGACGCCTTGGCCAAGCTGGCCGAGGGCTTCTTTCGGGTCTTTTTGCGCTTGCGACGCGCGGTAGGCCGTGTTGCCGAGATTATATTCACAGCGGGCTTGCAGCGACGGGTCTTTCGCCCGGATGGCGGCTTGCTCGAAAGCGTCCTTGGCTTTGTCGAATTGTCCGAGATGGTAATACGCGACACCTTGGTTGAAAGGGGCCTCCGGCGCTTCAGGGGTGGATGCGGCGGCCTGGTTATACGCTTCGAGGGCTTCGCTAAATTTCCCTTCCGCGATATCGCGGTTTCCCTGCGATACGAGGGCGCGCACCGAATCGGCATGCGCACTCGCGGCGGCCAGTATAAGCCCTAAAGCGGCTCCATATATGAAACGCTTCATCATGTTCTCAAGCGCCTTCTATCGCTCACCAGCATCTCGATGCATACAAGGGCAAACGCCATGCCCAGGAAGACCTGGAACTTCTCTTCATACACGGTCATGGTCTTTGCTTCAAATTGAGTCTTTTCCGCCGAGGCGATGAGCGACTCGTAAATGGCGCCAAGGTCAAATGCGCCGGTGGCTACATTCAGGTATTTCCCGCCCGGCGTGGCTTCGGCCATTTTGCGCAAGGTGTCCGCGTCGAGCTTCGACCACACTTCCTGGCCGTTGTACGTCAGGAATTTCTGCTGTCCAGACTCGTCGGTGATGGGGATACGTTTTCCCTGGTTTTCATCGCCCAAGCCAATCGCGATAATGCGGACTCCCTCCTCGGCGGCTTTTTGCGCCGCTTCGACAGGCAGGCTCTCATGGTCTTCGCCGTCGGTAATCAAGACAAGGTCTTTATACGCCTTTTGCTGGCCATCGAATACTTCTTTCAACGCCATGCGCACGGCGTCGCCGAGCAGCGTGCCGCCGCGCGGCACGTCATTGGGCGACATGCGTTCGACGGCCCCGCGCAGGAAACCGTAATCGAGGGTCAGCGGGCACTCGGCCACGGCGGTCCCCGCAAAGGCCACCAGGCCCACGCGGTCCCCGTTGAGTTTATCCAGGCAGTCCAAGATAGCCATTTTCGCCCGTCCCAGCCGGCTCGGGGCCAAGTCTTCGGCGAGCATGCTGCGCGATACATCCACCACGAAAACCACATCGCGCCCCGAACTCTGTACATCCTTCGGCTTGGGATTCCACGCGGGCCGCGCCAGCGCCAGCACCGTGAGCGCCGCAGCGGCCAGAATCAGCACTGCCTTCCATGCGCGGCGCGCGCGGCTTGACGCGGGATTCAATTGGGGCAGCAGGCCTGCCTCGGCGAAGCGGCGCGTATGGATGTGGCGTCGATGGGCGGCATAAATAAAAAATCCCGCCAATATGGGGAGCGCCCAAAGGTGAAAGAGCATTTCGACATGGTATAACCGCGCGTCCATCACGGAACCCTCCGGAACACGGTGCAACTCAGGAATATCTCGAAGGCGAGTAAAAGCAGCCCCGCTACGGCGAATGGGGCGAACCATTCACGGTAATCGAGATAGCGTTCCGCATGGATTTCGCTCTTTTCGAGCTGGCCGATGGTTTCGTATACCTGGCTCAAGGCTTCGCCGTCATTGGCGCGGAAGTATTGGCCGCCCGTCTTGGTGGCGATGGCTTTTAAAGTGTCTTCGTCAAATCCCGCGCCGCCGCCCATTCGGATCGGCCCGAGGGGCGTATTCATGACGACGCCGCCTCCGCCGCCCACGCCGATGGCGTACACTTTGATGCCCCATTCAGCGGCCAATGCGGCGGCCTCCATGGGCTGGCGCTCGCCCCGGTTATTCTGGCCGTCCGTCAGTAGAATCATGATTTTGCTTTTAATGCGGTAGGCGTCGCCTTTGAGCTTGCGCTCTTCTTTCATTTCATCTTCGGCGGTTTTCAAGCGCGCCGCCGCAAGGGCCATGGCGTCGCCGATGGCCGTGCCGTCTTCTTCACGCGTTTGGGGAAGCTCAACGCGTTCGAGCAGATGCGCCAGCACGCTATGGCCTAAGGTCAGCGGGCAGTTGGTGTCCGCGTAGCGCGCGAAAGACACGAGGCCCACCAGGTCGTTTGGGCGGCCTTCGAGCCCGTCTTGGCCGCCAAACAGGAATTGCGCGAAGACCTTCTTCACCACATCAATTTTAGTCATGGCCTGGCCGTGGTAATCCATCTCCTCACCCATGCTGCCCGAGCGATCCGCCACCATCATGATGGCGATGCCTTCGCTCACATCTTGTACGCGTTCGCGGCCTTCTTGCGGGCGGGCGAGGGCGATGATGAACAACACAAGCGCAAGGACGCGCACCAGCAGCGGCATGCGCGCGAAATGCTGGCGTAACGAATAACCCGCCGCGCGCGCATGCATGAGGCTCGATAAGCGCAGGGTAGGGCCACGCTGGCGCAGGTTCCAATAGAGCAGCGCCGGAATCAGTAGAAGCAGCAGGAAGGCGTATGGCGACTCGAACCGCATGCGCTAACTCCTCCCCGCCGAGGCTTCGGACGCGGCTTGCGCCTGCGCGGCGTGCATTTCCTCGACAAAGCGCCTGCATGTCGTAAACACCTCTTCCGCTTCTGTCTCGGAGGGATGGTGTTCGGCGAATTTCACGAGGTCGCAATGCTTAAGAAAACTGCGCAGCAACATCTGATGGCTGGCGGCCAGCGTCCGGCTGGCGTCGAGTTCCGCCAGGAATTCCTCGGTGGTCCGTTCGGGGGCGCGCATGCCAAAACCATCTTCGAGATAATGGCGTATAATATTGGATACCTGGAAATAGAACAGCTTGTACTCGCCTTGTTCGAGGAGCCGTTCCGCGCGGAGGGCGTCGAGGCGGCGCAAGGCCGTAATATGCGGCGGTTCAGCGGCGATGGCCGCCGTTGCACGCTTCCGCCCGCGCCATGCCCAATATCCGGCTCCCAACGCCAGCAGCGCCAAGGCAGCGAGAAGAGGGGCCAGCCAGCGCCACACGGAAGGCGGCAATTCCATGGGCGGCGTGATCTCTTTGATCTCCGATGCTTCTTGGCCCGGGGCGAGCACGGACGCCACGGTGATTTTCACGGCGTCCGTCTGCACGGTTTGGTGTGCGGCGTCCGGCTGGGTCTTGTCCCAGTACTCGATGGACATCGAAGGGAGTTCGTATTCGCCGGGCAAGAACGGTTCAAGGACATACGTTTTCGTGACGGCGATTTGGCCATCCGGATTCAACGCCGGTTCAGACTGCCGGGAAGATTGCACGGCGAATTCGCCCAATTTCTCACCGTCTTTCAACAGCGGAAAGGCGCACTCGATGGCTTCCGTGTGGCGGGCCGCCAGCGTGAGCTCGAACGCTTGTGCGGTGGTGATGTGGTCGAGATTAATGCGTTCCGCCACCGTGATGGCGTCACGCGGGAACTCTTTCTCATATGCGAATGCTGGGGCGGTTTCCTGGGGCGGTTGGTGGCAGCCCGAAAGAAGCAGCATGGCCCATGCGGCCATGCATGCGCCGCCGAGGCGGATGCGTGTTTTCATACTTCTGTTTGGCATCATGGAGCCCATCTACCGCCTCCGCTCCCGCTGGCGGAAGAAGCGCACCAGTTCGCGGGTGTAATCTTTATCCGTGCTTACCGCGACATGGTCCACATCCATGGAGGCGAACAGGTTCCGCAACCGGGCAACGCGTTCCACGCCGAGCTGCTCATAGCGTTTGCGTACGGCGGCGCTGCTGGTATCGAGCAGGTACGCCTCGCCCGTCTCCGCGTCTTCAAGCTCCACGAGGCCCACATCGGGCATACAGGTTTCACGCGGGTCCGACACCGCCACAGACACCAGGTCGTGGCGCTTGCTGGCGATGCGCATGGAGCGCTCGAAGCCTTCACCCCAGAAATCCGATACGAGAAATACGATGCAGCGCTTAGTGGTGACACGGCCCAAGTAATCGAGCCCAGCGGTGATATTGGTGCGTTTGTGGCGGGGCGTAAAAGCCAGCAACTCTCGAATAAGCCGCAGCACATGGGCCACGCCCTTGGCGGGTGGGATAAACAGCTCGACTTGGTCCGTAAAGAGGATGAGCCCTACTTTGTCGTTGTTTTTGACGGCAGAAAACGCGATAAGAGCGCATAACTCGGTGGCGATTTCATTCTTCATTTGGCTGGCGGAGCCGAATGCGCCCGAGGCGGACAAATCCACCAGAAACAGAATGGTCAGCTCGCGCTCCTCGCGGAAGCGTTTCACAAAGGGCTTGCCCATGCGGGCCGTGACATTCCAATCGATGCTGCGCACTTCATCGCCCGGAAGGTATTCCCGCACCTCCTCGAATTCCATGCCCTGCCCTTTGAAGACGCTATGGTATTCGCCAGAAAGGACATCGTTTACCGTCTTCTTCGAGTGGATTTGGATGAAGCGGACTTTTTTTGCCAGCTCCTCGGGCGTCATGGCACCTCCACCCGATCGAGGATTTGCTTGACGAGGTCTTCCGGCGTTTTCTCTTCAGCCTCGGCTTCGTAGCTGAGGATGACACGATGGCGCAGCACATCCATGGCGATGGATTTCACATCTTGAGGCGTCACATACCCCCGGCCTTGCAGCAAGGCATGGGCGCGGGAAGCCATGGCAAGATAAATGGTGGCGCGCGGTGAAGCCCCATACCGGATCAAATTGCCGATGTTGAGCTGGTATGCGCTGGTATTGCGCGTACACTCGACGAGATTCACGATGTACTCCTCGATCTTGTCATCCATGTAAATCTCGTCGGCCAGCTCGCGCAGCCGCAAAATATCGCCTGGCTCGATTACAGGCGATACGGAAACATCCATTTTCGAGCGCGCCATGCGCTTCAAAATGCGGTGTTCCTCCTCCTTCGAGGGATATGTCACCTTTAGTTTGAGCATAAAACGGTCGACCTGCGCTTCCGGCAGGGGATATGTGCCTTCTTGCTCGATGGGATTTTGAGTGGCGAGCACCAAGAAAGGCTCTTGCAGGGGATGCGTTTCATCGCCGATGGTGACTTGGCGTTCCTGCATGGCCTCGAGCAGCGCGCTTTGCACTTTAGCGGGGGCGCGGTTGATTTCGTCGGCCAGGATGATCTGGGCAAACACGGGGCCTTTCTTCACAACAAAACCGCCGTTCTTTGGGTCATAAATCAGCGTCCCGATGACATCGGCGGGGAGCAGGTCGGGCGTGAATTGGATACGGTGGAACGTGCATTGCACGGCCCGGGCGAGCGTGGTGACGCTCAAGGTCTTGGCCAAGCCGGGAACGCCCTCGATCAGCACATGGTTGTTGCATAATAACGCCAATAGCAAACGGTCGATCAGGTATTCCTGGCCGATGATGACTTTACGCACTTCCTCACGGACCCGCCCGATGAGCCCGCTTTCGCGTTCAACCCGTTCGCCAATTTGTTTCACATCCACCGCCATATCCTTGAACTCCTATTGCTGATGTTCCTTTACCATATGGGTAGAGAGCAAATTTCATGCCGCCATAAGGGGCATATCATAAAAGGCTTTCCCCGTGGGCTGCAACCAAACTCCAAAACTATCCCCAAGCCCATGTTAAACACCCGATTTCAGGCGTATCGGCTCATCTGAGGTTCAATGGGCCTGGCGATTGCCGACAACTGCACACACACCTATTTCCTAACGATCGAGCGGCATGTCAAAAAGTAAGCTCTTTGGCTGGGAGCATGCGCTGGCGGATCTTTGTACAAGTAAAACATAATGAACGCCACGAATGTATACAAGATAATGCTTTAAAAATACGCCCCGGTGTGGAGAAAAACCGCCAGTATGCATAAAGGCGCATACGCTGCATGTCTCGGACTGTCATTCCTTCCGGGGCATAGCCTTTCTCAATGCCATACACCGGATCAATCAAATGGGCTTCATGCTCCATGACATAGTTATAAAACCAGGTGCCTTTATATAGCCGGAATGTTGAAAACGTCGCGGAGTGCAGCGGCAGTTTTCGTGCGAATTCAATGGTCTGTATCATTTCTTCGCGGGTTTCCGTGGGAATGCCCATCAAAAAAAAGCCATGGACCCACCAAGAGGTTTCCCGGCGCAGCAGGGCCATGGAAGTCTCGATTTCTTCGGCGGTGAGCCGCTTGCGCATGAAGTCCAACACCCGATCAGAACCAGACTCGAGTCCCAAGGCCACTCCATAACAGCCCGCATCCTCGAGCGCATGGAGCAATTCCGCGTCAAATGAATCTATTCTCGCGCCTATGGGCATACACCACGGCAGATTCACGCGGGCTTGTTTTAGCGCACGGCAAAACGCCAAGGCATAGTCGCGTTTTTGCGTGAAAAAATCATCCACGATATGAAATTCGGTCACGTCATGCCGGTCACGCAGAAGCAATAATTCCTGAATAACGGAATCGATGTTGCGCATGCGCACATTATGGTGCGTGATGATATGCATGGCGCAATAGCGGCATTTGAACGGGCATCCTCGAACTAGATTGATCGGCGCGGCGGGGCCTTGAGTCTTTGGGAATGACCACATAGGCTCGAATCGCATGTATTTTTCAGGCTGGAGTAAATCCCATGCGGGCATCCCAATTTTGGAAATATCCACATCGATGTCCGGTTCGTTGGCGGCGGATGAATCCTGGAGGCGATAAATGAGGCCAGGAATATCTTTCAAGTCGTCTGGCTCTAAACGGTTGTCCGCGACACACGACAGCCACTGTACAAACGCCCGTTCCCCTTCTCCTCGAAAGGCGAAATCCACTTGCGGAAGCTCATCAAGCACCGTATCTGGACTGGCCGAAGGATGAGGGCCGCCTACAATTATCTGGACATCCGGCAAAATGCGCCGGACGGTTTGAGACATGGCATTGACGGAACTCACATTAATGGAGAATGCTTTTATACCGAGCACATCCGGGTTAAATTCCCGCACCCGCGCTTCGAATCCCGCCATGTCCAGCCCGTCGCGCGTACAATCCAGCATATCCACGACCGCGCCGGCATCCCGTGCGGCGGTAGCCAAAAAACCAAGCCCGAGATCCGCAATACATAGCGTCGAATTGCTGCTCAATGGTGTAACGAGCAGCACGCGTAACGGTTTTTCAAGAGATGCCATGCGGTGCGGTTGCCTTTCTCGGAGAACTTCCCAGTAAAATGGTATCATGCCTTATACAGAGGGGAACATGTCAAGAAATAGGCATTGATTGCCTCGCTTGCATCTCTCAGGGTAGGATTTATCGAGCGTTCATTGTTACGAAAAAGCAGGAGTTGCTAAAGAAAATGATACTTGCGAACCGGCGTGAAACTATACGCGTAATGATAGACAGTGTCGCCGTGGGCGGCGGCGCTCCGGTGGTGGTCCAATGCATGACCAATACCGAAACCGCCGACGCGGCGGCCACGGCGGAACAGATTGTGGCGCTGGCGGATGCGGGGTCGGAGTTGGTCCGCATCACCGTGAACACGGCTGAAGCGGCGGCGGCGGTAGGGGCGATTCATGCCCGCGTGCGGGACGCAGGCTGTTCCGTGCCCATCATCGGCGATTTCCATTATAACGGACATAAACTCCTGGCGGAGCATCCCGAGTGCGCCCAGGCGTTATCCAAGTATCGTATTAATCCTGGCAACGTCGGCCATGGCAAATCGCGAGACGAACGCTTTAGCGCCATCTGCCGCATCGCCGCTGAGCATGGCAAGCCGGTCCGTATTGGAGTGAACGCGGGCTCGCTGAACCAAGAACTCGTGGCGCGCAAGATGGAGGAAAACACGAAAAACGCCCTTGGCCGGACCTCGGAGGAGGTGCTGAGCGAGTGCATGGTGCTTTCCGCGCTTGAATCGACGGAGCGGGCTCTCGAAAGCGGCATGCGGCCAGACCAGATCATTATTTCGTGCAAGACCTCCACCCCGCTGCACTTGGTGCAGATTTACCGCGAGCTGTCCGCGCGTACAAATCAGCCCCTTCATCTAGGGCTTACGGAAGCCGGCATGGGTATGAAAGGCCTTGTGTGGTCTTCGACCGCCTTAGCCATTCTGCTCGCGGAAGGCATAGGCGACACTATCCGGGTGTCGATCACTCCACGCCCGGGAGGCGACCGGCGCGAGGAGGTGTATGCCGCCTGCGAAGTGTTGCAATCGCTCGGGTTACGGCAATTCGCCCCCAGTATTACTTCCTGCCCTGGTTGCGGCCGCACGACGAGCGCCACGTTCCAGCAGCTTGCGGAACGGGTGCAGGCCCATATCCGCCTCCAGATGCCCCAATGGCGCAAATCGCGTAAAGGCGTTGAGACGTTAAAGCTGGCCGTCATGGGGTGCGTGGTGAACGGCCCCGGCGAATCCAAGTCCGCGAATATCGGCATCAGCCTGCCGGGTGCGGGCGAAGCCCCGCGATGCCCGGTCTTCATCGACGGCGAGAAACGCTTGTCACTTGAGGGCGAACCAGAACATCTCGCCACGGAGTTTTGCCGGATTATCGACGAATATGTCAATTCCCATTACAACACATGAGAAAGGAGGCCGCCATGGGCCAGTCCATTGCGATTATCGGCGCTTCAGCGGATCGAAGCAAATATGGGAACAAAGCTGTCCGCGCATTTCGTGACGGCGGCTGGACGGTATATCCCGTGAATCCTAAGGAGACCGCCATCGAGGGCATTCCCTGTTATGCGTCCATCTCGGATGTGCCCGAACCGCTTGACCGGGTTTCGCTATACGTGCCCCCCCGCGTGGGAATGACACTTCTTGGCGCCATTGCCGCCAAACACCCGAAAGAAGTTTTTTTTAATCCAGGCGCAGCGGACGATGAAGTGCTTGCCGCCGCCCAGGCGAAGGGCCTTGAGGCGATACACGCGTGCAGTATTGTCAACATCGGGCTTCGGCCTGAGCAATACTCCGATACATGAACATTCATCAGGCTGGCAAGGGCTCGATATAGAGAAACTTCAAAAATCGCCGGATAAGATTGTTTTATAATACTTGATATTTTTACTACTCGATATAGACAGTCATTTTCAACGCGGAGATCTGCAAAGTAGAAAAGATTACTCTCGAACAATTTATTCGCACATTCGAGAATAGAGAAGAGTGGATTCTCTGCGATGCTTTGCGTTCTCCACGCGTTGAAAATGACTTGGCTTCCCCAAGAAGGTGAGCCTGCGCATTCCATGTTAAGCGATTAGGGAAACCTATTGTCGAGGTTTTATGCAAGCGGCAAGAGTAAGATGAAGCCTATTCGTCTTCTGCTGCGCTCCAATCCGTTGTGCGTAATGCTTCACACAGGGCTAAAAATTCGTGCTGCAAGAGCTCCTCGCAATCGAGTTGTAAAGGCATTTTCCCGTCCCTGGCCGCATATTCGATGGACTCCGCCAATCCCCGCAAGCGGCTTCCGCCCACTTCAGCCGCTGAACCTTTAAGCGTATGCGCCGACAATGCCGCGTGGTTGATCTGTTCGGCATGAAGAAAGTTCTGTAATGCGGTGATCTGCTCAGGCGCTTTGTCCAGAAACAAGTCTATGATCATCTCAATAAGGCTCGTATCGCCTTGCGAAGCGACAAGCAACCGGTTTATATCCAGAATAGGCAGGGCATCCCATTGGGTGGAGCCTTCCGAGCCGTGGTAGGACGATTCGTTTTCGGCACACATGAGTATTCTGCCTTCCTTCCTTCCTTTCGAATAGGCGCTGCTCAATTCCTGACTTCTATTTTGCGGTATTCAAATCCATTTTTCCACCGTGGTCTAAATCTCTTTCTCAAAACGCCATTTTTGTATGCCGCATGTGTACACAAACGGAGTGAAACGCTAGAACGGATTTAGCTTGCACATCAATGGCCGCTGGATCCTTTTTTTTTGGCGGACGAACAACTTGCGCAGGCTTAATCGAAGCTCGAGCCACTCGATGCGGGCGAATGGGTTTCGGCCAGCAAGCGGACGCAGGCGTCGTAGGCCATTTCCGGGGTAATGCGCCGCAAGCGTTCTTTTGCGGGCATGCGCCGCCAGCCCGGCTCATCTTGCGTATAGAGCACTTTGCGCGGAGGACGGTAAGGCGCATGTCGGACGGGGTCCGTACCGCCGAATACGGCCACCACGGGAGTTCCCATGGCGGAAGCGATGTGCATAGGCCCCGTATCGCCTCCGAAATACAGATTCGCCCGGTGAATAAGCCAGGCGTAATGCTTTAAATCGGGCGTTTCCGGAGCCATGACCGGCTTGCGGCGGCAAGCATGCATCACCTGTTCCGCGATCTCGAATTGCCCTGGCCCCCAAGTAAGAAGCACGTCATAACGGCCGTCGGCTAGCAACAAATCACATAACGCGGCAAAATAATCGAGCGGCCATTGTTTTTCCGGACGTTCAACCGGGGCATGCACCGCCAGCACATACTTGCCGCCATCAAACGTTTCATCGAAAAACCGGTCCACATGTTCCTGTACGTCGGTCGGCACGTAAATCGTCACGGAAGGGTAGGTGACCCGCGGCGTGACGCAGTGGCATAACTGAAGGTTTTCTTCGACCCGGTTCAAGGGAGCCTTGCCCAGCCGTACGCGCCGGTTGCTAAAGAGATAGCTCAGTTCTTGTGCGCGCGGCGGGGCGAATCCTATACGCCGCCGGGCCCCTGAGCACGCCATGAGCACCCCGCTCTTAAGAATGCCATGGGCGTCCAAAACGATATCGTACTGTTCCGCGCGAATCGTGCGGCACAGTTCACGGAAGGCCTGAAGAGATGGCCAGAATTGTTTCTGGCGTTCGAAAATATGCAACGTGTCCAGGTAGGGGTGGCCTTCAACAACCGCCGCCGAGCGGCGTTCGACAATCCAATCGATCCGCGCGTTCGGAAGGGCCTCACGCAACACATGCAGTATGGGCAGCGCGCGCACGACATCGCCTATGGCGCTTAATCGAATAATGAGAATACGTGGGCTTCCTTGTTTCATCAAAAGACCTTATCTTGTTTAAAAACAGCATCTTAGCAATTTTTTTACTGGCGGGCAAGCTTAGCGTTGCGTTATACTCTTTTTCAAAATAAGCTGCAATTATAGCTTTTATAAAAGCTTCGCTCCTTTGGCAAGCCAATGGAACTTGTATTCAGCCATGTGCAGGGGGAGTTCCATGATATCACATGGAACGCATCATTATAATACGGTTAAATTAAAAACCGCCGCCATTGATAACTCAACGGATATTAGGTTGCGGAATACTCCAAGCCTATCAAAAAGTGGCGCGGATACGATTCAAACAGGTATGGTATATGATGTTATAACGTTCGCGCGCCTCGGGGGAGTTTGCACGGCGAAAAACCGTCTTCTGAGATAAAGAGAATGTGTGGGGGAATAATCTGGCTTGCTGGCGCATGGCCATTCCGCTGGCAGCCTCTGCCCATAGGAGCCTTAATCCATTGCACAAAAAAGGCGCGAGCATTTCGATAAACACCGCTTGCTGGATTTGTGCGGCAGGACTAGCGGTGGGCATAGCTTATGCCTTTGGCGTGCGATTGGGCGCATGGGCGGCCCTCGAGCCCGGCGGCGGCGCTCCTATATGGCCCTCAAGCGCCGTGCTCCTAGCGGCGCTGATGCTGTCGCCTCCCCGGCAATGGGGGGTGTATCTGCTGGCGGCAGCCGTGGGCCAATTTGCTGGCGACAGCGGGGGAAACGTTTCGTGGGGCGTTTCGGCGGGCATCTTCGCTTCGCGGGCGGCCGAAACGCTGGCGGCGGCGGGAATCCTTCGCCGAGTGATAGGCCCATCCCAATGCTTCACCACGGTGCGCGAAACCACCTGGTATATTCTAGTTGCGGCGCTTGCGGCCCCGATGCTTGCAGCTTTTCCCGGCGCTGTAGCGGCATGCAACGCAAGGGCCGGATATTGGGAAGCCTGGACGGCCTGGTTTATGGGAGACTCCCTAGCCCATCTGGCGCTCACGCCGTGCATTCTGGCCTGGATGCGGCTGCCCGTGCCTCGCCTGAAGCATCCTCGATACATGGAAGCGCTTATCCTGGCGGCATCACTGGCGCTAGTGGGAGTGTTGGTGTTTTGCAAATCCGATGAGGATTCCAGCCGGTATCCTTCTCTTTTATATGCGCCTCTCCCGATGATGCTCTGGGCGGCCATCCGCTTCGGGCCTCGGGGCGCGGCCACGGCCACGGCGGTCCTTGCGCTGATCACCACCCGGGAAGCTTTGTCGGGCCAGGGCTTCTATATGGCCGCCGACATCAGCCAAAATATGCATGCCCTCCAGATCTTTCTGGCCATATCAGGCGCTTCGTTTTTGGTGCTGGCTTCCATGACCGAAGAGCGCGCCCATGCGAAAGATGTTCTCGCCGAAAGTGAGGCCCGATACCGGGATCTGGTGCAATGCACCAATAGCATCATTCTGCGATGGACGGCGGACGGGCGCATCACATTCCTGAACCGGTTCGCCCTCGAATTCTTTGGCTATGAAGAACACGAAATCATAGGGCGCCCCCTCGTGGGAACCATTGTCCCCGAGACGGAGTCCAGCGGCCGAGATCTGAAAGCTCATATCGGCGACATACCCTGCCACCCGGAACAATACGCCAATAATGAGAATGAAAATATCCGCCGTGGCGGCGAACGGGTATGGGTGGCGTGGACCAATAAGCCGCTCTTTGATCAAGAGGGCAACGTTTCCGAGGTTTTCTCGGTGGGTAACGATATCACGGCGCGCAAAGAAGCCGAGAACACTTTGAGCTCGGTTCGTGAAGAATTAGAGCGCAATGTCTTGGTCCGCACGGCGGAATTATCCCTCGCCAACGCCTCCCTCGCCCACGAAATCGAAGAGCGCAAACGGGCGGAAGAGGCCATAGCCCATGAACGCAATCTACTGCGGACGATTATTGACAGCATCCCGTGCCCCATCTTCGCAAAAGACTTGCAGCAGCGCTTCGTCACCGCAAATGAGTGCCTCATCCAAGAGCTTGGGGTGGAACCTCAGCGCCTTTTCGGCAATCGGGAAGACGATTTGCCGGTCCGGCGCCGGCTTGCCCATCCATTGGTGAGCGATGCCGATGTGCTCCGGAGCGGCCGCAACATATTGGACCAGCCTATATGTGTCCAAACAAATGGGGGCAATGAACGCTGGTACCTCGCGTCGCGCGTCGCGTTACGGGAAAACGGCGGCGCGATTACCGGCTTGGTGGGCATTGACCTCGAGGTCACCCAAGCCAAACGAGCCGAAGAAGCATTGCGGGAAAGCGAAGAAAAACTCCGCCTCATTATCGAACATGCGCCGCTTGCCGTAGCCATGCTTGACCGTGAAATGAATTATCTCGTCACCAGCCAGCGATGGGTCCAATATTTTCATTCCGGCGCGGATTCCATTATCGGGCGTTGTTTCCATGAAGTCTTCGGCGGATTCTTGCCCGAGAATTGGATTGAGGCGTGCGCCCGCGGCCTGTCGGGGATTCCGGAACGCTCGGAACGGAGCATGTACACACGCGCCAGCGGCGCGGCGGATTGGCTCAAATGGGAAATTCATCCGTGGCGGTGCGTGACTGGCCACATAGATGGGATCATCCTATTTGTCGAAGTCATTACAGACCGGGTTCGCGCCGAGGAAGAACAGCGCCGCCTCGAGGCTCAAATACTCAATGCGCAAAAGCTGGAGAGTTTGGGCGTGCTCGCGGGAGGCATTGCGCACGATTTTAATAATCTGCTGATGAGCATCTTGGGCAATGCCGATCTGGCCTTGCTCGATCTGTCGCCGGTGTCTCCCGCCCGGGATAATGTGCGGGATATCGAACGGGCGGCGCGGCGGGCGGCGGAGTTATGCAAACAGATGCTCGCTTATTCGGGCAAAGGGCGCTTTGAAGTCCAAGTGCTCCATATCAATGAACTCGTAGAAGAAATGGCTCATCTGCTCGAAGTATCCATATCGAAGAAGGCGGTGTTGAAATACTACTTCGCGGACAACCTCCCGCCTATCGAGGCGGACCCGACCCAAATCCGCCAGATCATCATGAATCTGATTACAAACGCCTCCGACGCCGTGGGAGATAAAAGCGGGGTGATCTCCGTTAATACCGGGGCCATCGAATGTGATGAAACCTATTTGCGCGAGACTTTTCTCGACGAACAATTGCCGCCAGCGTTCTACGTGTATTTCGAAGTGGCCGACAGCGGATGCGGCATGGACGCGGAGACGCGGCAGCGGATCTTTGATCCCTTTTTCACCACCAAATTCACCGGGCGCGGCCTTGGCCTCGCGGCGGTGCTTGGCATCGTGCGGGGCCATCGTGGGGCCATCAAGGTCTATAGCGAGCCTGGCAAAGGCACTACCATCAAGGTGCTCTTGCCCGCCGCCGACAAGCCCATCGACATGTCCCGGCGTGAACAGGCAAACGCCCGCACCTGGAGGGGCAACGGCGTTGTGCTCTTGGTGGACGACGAGGAAAGCGTGCGGGCCGTGGGCAAACGCATGTTGGAGCGCATCGGATTTGAAGTGCTTACGGCTTCGGACGGGCGGGAAGCCCTTGTCCTGTGCCAGCAGCGAGGTCCCGAGATCTCGTGCGTATTACTGGATCTCACCATGCCGCACATGGATGGCGAAGAGACGTTCCGCGAGCTTCGCCACCGCCAGGAGGGCATCCCGGTGATTCTCACCAGCGGCTACAATGAACAGGAAATCTCCGATCGCTTTGCCGGAAAAGGCCTTGCCGGGTTTATTCAAAAACCGTATCAGACCGCCCAGCTTATTAATAAATTACGTGAAGTGCTGGGTGAATAAGCCATGGAGCACTCCCTGCTGATAGACGCCGCGCTCCATATAACGGATATCCATTTCTGGCGGGCGGTATGGAATCCCTTGCGGCTGCTTAACAAACGGTTCTTAGGCAACCTCAACGCCGTGCTGCGGCGCGGTAGGCATATCCTCATGGAGCAGGCGGAACCATATACCGAAGTCTTGGCGGCCACGGGCGTGCGCACCATCCTCATTACCGGCGACTTCACCTGCACCGCCACGGACGAGGAATTCGCCTTGGCGCGCGCCTTTCTCGAACGGTTGCAAGGGCTCGGCCTGGATATCCACATTCTGTCCGGCAACCATGATGCATACACCTTTGAATCCTGCCGGAGGCACCGATTCGAGGCGTATCTCGGTTCCTTTTCACCTGCGACGGCGCTGCCCGCGCGCATCACGCTGCCCGGCGGCACGCCGCTGCTGTTCATCCCCACCGTAACCCCCAATTGGCTCACCTCGCGGGGCCGCATACAAGAAATGGCTCTTGAACAGCTTGGCTCCTTGCTGCAAGATTGTGGCCCGGCCGTGCTCGTTGCCGGCCATTATCCCGCCTTGCATGACACCGCCAGCTATCATAGCGCCTGGACGCGCCGCTTGGCGGGCGCGGACGCATTGCGCACCGTACTAGGAGACAGCAGCAAACACATCCTCTACTTGGCCGGCCATGTCCATCGCTTTAGCTACATGCAAGACCCTGTTTATCCGAACATCAGTCATTTGACCACGGGGGCGTTTTTATATAAACGCCCATCAGCGGGCACGCACGGGGAATTCAGCCGGATCGAGGTGTTCCCGCAACGGTTCGCCATCACCCGCCACGTGAAACGCGCCAAGTGGGAATGCGAATCAGCGGATAGTCATCTGGCAGTAACTTGAAAGGGATAAAAAATGGATTACCGCACCCTCTTTGTTGTGACTATGTGTACTGTTGGCATCGCAATCTTGATACTTTCAGCGGCTCGGCAGAGAAAATATCTCCAGATGCAACAAGAATCGATACAACGGCAGCAACAAGCCATGCAAACAGTGGATGAAAGCTTGGCCATCAGCCGCAAGAGCCTGGAAAACCAGGAAAAGATCATCGCACTTCTGGAGAAGATAGTAGCATCAAATGACCATCCATCCGCCTCAAACAGGGGTAGCTTTTTTGGACATGATTTACATGATGGACAAGATTTTCGTACTATCTGGCAAAACATTGTTTTCTTGCAGGGATTTCCCTGATAAACCATTTCATATCAAATAGTTAAGTTCTGGACTATATAGGCGTATCCATGAGCGCTTGGGCAAATCCCACCCTAACTCCCAACGGGTGCTCCCTCAATATGATAACCTCAATTGACCCCGTGGCGGGCCACGTGTTGCCAGAACTGGTCCCAACGGCCCTCGGTCATCTCCAGCGACCTGAGCGCGATCACCGCGCTCGCGCCCGCTTCCTTCCACCGCATCCCGGAGCATGCCAGGCGTTGCTTGATCAGCGTCTTGCACGCCGCCTCCGTCACTCCGCTGCCGATGGGAAGGCGCTCCGCCGTGTGCCGCCAGTATTGCATCTTCGAGCGGTGATTGCCGAAGTAGGTGATCGCCTTGCCGAGTTCCTCGCGGCAAGCCTGGGCGCGCACGCTTGGCAAGCTCGCCTTCATCTCCTCCAGCAAGCGTCCGGCTGCGCCCCTCGTGTGCTTCAGCCGGTGACTCCAGTCCGCCTCCCACTCCCGGCGGCGCGCGCCATGACCGTGAATCGCCTCCGCCGCCTTCCCCACGTATTCCCGCGCGTGATAGAAATCCAGCATCTGCCGGTCCGTGCGCGGCGTCAAAAACTTCCAGTTGTCCGGCGCGCCGTCGGCCAGGCCGATATACAGCGCCGCCGGGTGCCTCGCCCTCACGCGCTCCACCTCGCGGCCGAAGCGCTCGAGGAAAGTCTGCTTGCCGTACTCGGGCGATGCGCCCGCGTAGATCGTGTGCAGCCGCTCCCCGTCCTTGTCGTACAGGCTGATGGACCCGCACATCGCCTGACGCCAGCCGTCCTCCCTGAGCAGCATGCAGGTGCCGTCCAGGCCCACGGCCACCGACGCGACCGGCCTGTCCAATTCCGGCAGCTCGTACTCCCACGTCTCCTCCCTGGCCTGCGCCAGGGCGCCCACAAAATCGCCGATCTTCTTCACATAGTCGCGCGAGATTGCGCGGCCTGTCGACTCGAGCAGGTCGCGGCGCATGACATCGGCGCCCATGCGGGAGTATTTTCCGCTGACGATCCGGGCGTAGCGCGGCGTGGCGTTCATGACCATTCGCGCGTCCCGCTCCAGCGGGCAGAAGGTGCGCCCGCCCGTGGCGGTGTTCTGGTAGACGTGCCGCTCGACGCGGACCGGGCCGTGGGGCGTCTCGTAGGTCTGGCCGAAGCGCCCCTTGGTTTTGAAGGTGGTGGCGCCGACGCGGATGGGCGAGCCGTCTGTGTCGAAACGGGCCAGGGCCTCGGCCATGACTGCGCGCCCCACCCCGTTCAGGGCCTCCTGGACCGCCTCCTCCATATCGAGCATCGAACCACGCAGCCTCAGCGAGAAACTCACCTCGAACGTGTCGCCGTCGCGCCTTGTCACCATCGCTGCCATCGGTCTTCCTCCGTTAAGGGTCCGGCATACTTATCGACCCGACACGAGGATTTCTTTAGCATTCTGCGGGAACACCCCTTCACAGTTAATCGCCAATGCGACAAAACAGGCAGAAGCATTAGTTGCCGAGGCAAACGCTCAAGCTATTTCAACCGCATCAGAAGCCAAAGAAAAAGCGAATAACCTAAGAAGCGAGGCTCAAGCTGTTTTGGATTCAGCCGCTATGCAAACTGCTTCGATCCTTGAGAAATCCGAAAAGAAAGCGAAAGAAATAGCAGGAAGCGCATATGACGCTTTGAAAAACATGGCACTACATGAGCGTACTGCCAAAGCAATGAAAAACGTCATAGAGGGATATGGTGACCAATACCTTATGCCGAGTTATAGCCTGCTGGATGAATTGGCCGTGGAATTCGGTCACACCAACGCCGGTCGGGAACTAAGAACAGCAAGAGAACTCACAAAAGCCATGATCCGAAATAATACTGCCGCCACCTGCGATTATGTTGAAACAAACAGGCGTGAAACGGCCGTGAATTTCGTTATAGACGCTTTTAATGGAAAAGTCGATACCATACTTTCAAGAGTGAAAAGCGACAATGCAGGCACCTTGATGCAAGAAGTCAACGATGCTTTTACGTTGGTGAATTACAATGGAAAAGCATTTCGTGATGCACGCATAACAGAAGCTTATTTGCAGGCACGGTTAAATGAGCTTAGGTGGGCGTCTGTGGTCCATCAGTTAAGGCTAGAAGAGCGGGAAGAGCAACGGCGCATCAAAGAGCAGCTACGTGAAGAAGAAAAGGCGCGCCGGGATTACGAACGCGCTATAAAGGAAGCCGCCAAGCAAGAGGACATGCTGCGAAAAGCAATGGAGAAGGCCAAGCAGCAAATGGAAAAGGCCACAGATGAACAACGGGTCAAATATGAAATGCAATTGCAGGAATTAAGCGAGAGATTAAAGGAAGCGGAAGAAAGAAATAAGCGCGCCCTTTCGATGGCGCAGCAAACCAAAAGAGGCCATGTATATATAATTTCGAATGTCGGCTCATTTGGAGAAAATATATATAAAATTGGCCTAACCCGCCGTCTCGATCCCATAGATCGCATACGAGAACTTGGAGATTCTAGTGTTCCATTTGAGTTCGATGTTCATGCCCTGATTTTTAGCGAGGACGCACCGTCGCTAGAGAGTCAACTGCATAAGCATTTCTTATTTATGCAAATGAATAAAGTGAATCACAGAAAGGAATTTTTTAGAGCGGATATCACTCACATACGCCAAGAAGTTGAAGATCTTGGGTTGGAAGCAGAATGGACCATGACCGCCAAAGCTAGAGAATATTATGAAACACTTGCCATCGAAAAAGCATTTGCAAAGGATCCTTCACTCAAGGAGGCTTGGATAAAGCGCCAGCTTGAGCTAGAGGATGTTAATGGCCTTCTGAGCGAGATGTCCGAAGAAGCAGAGGTAAACAATTGAACTATCCTTATGCCACGAGTTCTTTTGGTAATTGCTAAATAAAGAACACGGTTTAGCTTAGGAAATCCAGCAGGCTGGGCTGAAGAACTTGGCTTGCGGCGGATAGAGCGGCTTGGTAGGCGTTCTCTTGGGCGCTCAAATCGACATATACATCCGCATAGTCGATATCGATGGTGAGAGACAGCAATTCTTCGCTATTGGAGATGTAATCTTCCAACTGGCTAGTCATTGTTTCTAGGCGGTTTTGAGTGGCGCCCACGCGGGCTGTTGCGCTCAGCACTTGCGATTGCGCATTTTCCAGATCAGTGAGATTGGAACCTAGTGCCGTTTGATCGCCCGAGCGCAGGTTATCGCGGATGTTTATGAGCACTTGAAAGATATCTTCGGAATCTTGAAATACGGCGTCGCCTGTTTCATTTATAGCCACACTGGTGCGGTCGGATACTTGCATCTCGATTTTTTCGCTATTTCCATTGTACGTGACCGCGGTGATTTCGCCTGTTGTAGCATCCGTGGTGGCCGTGAACGCCTCGTCCAGCGAACATGTTCCGCCGAATATATACCGCCCGTTGGTGACATGGTTGCCGCTGTCCACCATCATCTCGACAAGCTCATTGACCTCCAGGGCGATATAATCTAGGTCATCCTGGCTGTTTGTGCCCGTACTGCCTTGGACGGTCAGTTCTTCCGCGCGTTGTAAAATGTTAATCACCGTATCCAGGGTGGACGAGGTATCGTTTAGTATCGGATCGGCAAGCGCGATGTTTTTCACATACTGTTCATTTTTTTGGATAGTCTTGCGCGAGTTGAGGGCGGTGCGTGCGCCAATTGGATCATCTGAAGGCGCATTGATGCACTGGCCGGTGGAAAGCTGGTTTTGCAGATCCATCAATTTACGGGTCTGGGAGTTGAGGTTGCTCATGACCTGGCTAACCAGCATGCTTTGTGATACGCGCGTGTAACTCATCTCTATCCTCTCTGATCGATAAGCGCGGGCGCTAAGCCCAATGGAGCCGATTTTACGCCCCGTGCGTCATATGGACGTTCCATGCGTGGCGTAAGGGCGCCCATCGCTTCGTTCGCGGCGCGTAACGCATATTGGATGCTGCGGCTCAGTTCATGCGCTTGGGCCCGTGTGGCGGCCACTATCCGGCGCAACTCCGCCTGGAACACCGCCAGGCGGTGTCTCCACGGCTCAGGAACCGCCTGGATTAACCCGGTCAATGTCTGCTGCTCGAGCGGCAATTGAAAAGTTTGTACAATTTCGCCCACCACGTGAAGGCGTTCCCGTTCCGCGGCTTTGGCTGCGCGTATAAGCGCGTTAATGGCCTTGGCGCTTTGCTCCACCTGGGCGATATCCTGCCGGGCCACCGCCGCCCGCTGGGCAAGGCATGCTTGATACACTTCCCCCTGCCGGGCCAGCTCCGCCTCGAGCAACGTGCATAAATGTTCTAACATCTCCGACATGCGGATGTATCCTCATTCTTCGCTCTGCATGTATGGAACGGTTCTTGTCCGCGCCATACGTATTATCGGCAGATCAGGAAGCCAGCTTGAATCCGCCAGGCACGCGCGCATCCTGCGCGCTTGTTTTCCCTGCTTGCAGCTTTGACTGTATTTCATTGATCCTGAGTTGTTCCTCGATCATCTTGCCGATGCCAAGCTGGCCGGTTTCCGCCATCTGTTTGCTCAATGCGTCATCCAGCATGCCCTCGAACATCTGTTTTTCCCGCCCGCCATCTAGTAGCGTTTCCGAATCCAAGGATTTGCGCATCTCTTGCAGCATGGTATAAATGAAATACTGCTCGAGCTCGCGCACCGCCACCTGGCGTTTTTGGGTATCGACAGAAGATAATCCCGCTTGGGGCGTATAGGATTCAGCCATGGGATTGACGTATAGCATCACATGATATCCAGGTCTGCATCGAGAGCGCCGGCCTCGCGCAATGCTTGGAAAATGGCGATCATATCGCGCGGCGTCACTTTCAGCTTGTTTAGCGCCACGGCCACTTCGCTTGCTGAAGCGCCGCTTATCGGCAAGAAATGCGCGGGCTGCTCTTTCACCTTCACATCCGTCACTTCGCCTTTGCGTTCGTCTGGCAGTAATGCGCCGCTTTCCGGGAAGACCGGCGTCGTGGCCACTTCGATGACTAAATCGCCATGGGCCACCTGGCATGGCCGGATCGCCACCTCGCCGCCCACTACAATCGTACCGGTGCGTTCATTGATCACTACGCGCGAAAGCGCAACGGGCTCCACGGATAACGACTGCAACTGGGCGATGAATGTAATCAAATCGCCTTGATTTTCTTTCGGGATGACCACATTCACCGTGCCCGCGCCCAATGCTCTGGCTTGTTCCGAACCCAGGGCGGCATTAATGACGGTGACGATTTTTGATGCGGTGCCAAAATCGGGATTCTTGAGGAGAAAGCTCATGCGCTCGCCGTCCGTGATGGTCGAAGGGATCTCCCGTTCGATATAGGCCCCCATAGGGATTCGGCCCACGGTCACATAATTTTTACGCACCTTTGCGCCGCCGCCTGTGGCGTTCAGCCCGCCCACGGAAACCGCGCCTTGCGCCACCGCATATACTTCATCGTCCGCGCCCGTGAGCTGGGTCTCGAGCAAGATGCCTCCCTCGAGGCTCTTGCAATCAAACAAGGAGCTAATTTGCACGTCTATCTGTGTGCCTTCTTTTGCAAAGGCGGGAAATGTGCCGGTCACCAGGACTACGGCGCAATTATCCGATTTGAGATTGTCATAGCTGGCCACTTCCACATCCAGACGGCTTAACAAGCGCTGTTGCGCGCGGACCGCTTCCGCGCTTTTGTCGCCCGTGGCCGAAAGGCCCACCACGAGGCCTATGCCTTTGAGGTCATTGCCCCGCGCGCCCTGGACATCGCATAAATCCATGATGCGCGCCGCGCACGCATTTTCCGACAGCGCCAGCGCCAGCAAGAACGCCAAGCTCCCGAGCGCCACGCGGCGGGCAATTCCGTTCTGCTGAATCTGTTTCATATGACTGCATCCTTATATGCTTTTGGGAACCGCGAATAGACGCGAATGGACGCGAATAATTCTGAATGAATAGCCTGCGGCATTCGGTTCTCAAGAGGCCTGTTATGTCTATTTGGGCGAACCATCCTATGTACTCTCCACGTATCCGCGTTCATTTGCGGTCTTTATCCATCAATTACTGCTCAAATGGGTATGAACCATCTTTTTCCATTCAAGTTTGGGATGAGCGAAATTTAATATCAGTCCAGCTTGTATTCCTGTGACCTTAAGATAGTTTAATACCTGGCCAATTTCTTCATTAGTTATTTTATCTATGGTTTTTGTCTCGATGATGAGCCGCTCTGGCACTTCCAAATCGGGAATATAATCATCGATATGCCTACCTTTATATAACACTTTGTGCATTTGTTGCTGGGAAAACGGAATTCCTGCAAGCTCAAGTTCTATGCATAAGGCCCGTTCATATGTTTTCTCACGTAAGCCATGCCCAAGGCCATTCAGCACTTCCATGGCGCATCCGACAACTTGATATACGAGTTGGCTCTCTATTTTATCTGCGTCCATTTGAGATCATCCCTCAAACTGGGCGCCATTCAAAATGCTTGGCTTAACGATTTTTGACCGCGAATGGACGCAAATGGACGCGAATACTGCCGAATGAATAGCCAGCGGCATTCCGTTCTCAAGAGGCCTGCTATGTCTATTTGGGCGAACCATCCGATGTACTCTCCACGTATCCGCGTTCATTTGCGTCCATTCGCGGTTCCATTTTTCAGTAAGGCGAAAACCAATCCAGGAATTTGGTGATCCATCCGCGCCGCTGGTTATTCCAGAGGGGGCCTTTCCCGTCGAGCTTCACCTGGGCGTTCAAGATTAATGTTGAGTCCACCGTGTTTGCAGGCGTTACATCCTTGGACCGCACCCGCCCCGATACGAACATTTTGCAGTCTTCCCGGTTCACCGTGACTGTTTTTTCGCCTTCGATATCAATATTGCCGTTGTCATACACCTTTTTCACCTGGCAGGCGAGGGTCATGACCAGCGTATTTTTACGAGCGGTATTACCTTTAGTGCTCTGTTCTTTATCTGACTCTATCTTCCAATTCGGGAGCATTTCTTGAGGCAGCAGGTTCAAGCCTGGTTTTTCCGCCACTAGAAATCCATTATCCGCCGCATCGGCCTGGGACTCGATATTCGACTTCTTCGTGGTGTTGGTGTTCGCTTGGGTCGACGCATCGATCGTCTCGCGAACCAGCACGTTAATAATGTCGCCTTCCTGGAATTCTTTGACATTATTCGAGACAAGCGAGCCTTTTTTCTCGGAATGGGCATTGAACAGGCTGTCTGCGTAGGCGTTTGGCATGCCAAAAACCACGAAATACGCTGCCGCCATGTTTATGGATATCTTCAAGATCGGCGTATTCATTTGATTACGCTCCTATTTCACCTGGACGGTTCCGCCCGGCTGGATGATTCCGACGAATTCTTGTTTCGACGAGGTATTCTGGCAAGGAATCGCATCCCCTTCTCCGCCATCCGCGAGGGCTTTCGCTTGCATATGCACGCGCAAAGCGTCTGTCTGCGCTTCGACGGATACGATTTGGTTGCGTTTGATGAGGGTGCGCGAACAGGCATGCGAAGTGGTGAGAATCTGTCCCAGAAATAGAGTGCGTTTCGCGGCCTGCCCCAGCAGCTCGCCCGGATCTTCGATGGTGTTTCGAGGCACGGTCGAAAGGGCGCGCGGCTCGATGGTGAGATTTTTCTCGGAGAAAATCGCGCCCCGGGGAATGTCCGTGGCGGCGACCACCACTTCGCCATACGCTTCGATATCAGCCCGGCATAGCACAGAGCGCTGGACCTCGCCGTTCACTTTCACATCCCCTCGAAAGGAGCCTGTTCCTAGATACCGGTAAGTGGGGCTGCACCGCCAGTCAATCGTCACTTGGCCTTCTGGCAACACGACTTCGAAATTGGGGGCAACAACATCGACAGTCGTATTGGCGGCTTCCCAAGGCATTTCCAGTTCGATAAAATGCCGGAGGTCTTTTTCAAGGCCGGCCTTGTCAAGGGCAAGATGCGACGTGGTAGCGCGGACATTCTCCGCGCCGTTGATTTCGAGGCTCGAGAGGTCAAATCCCTGCCGCTCGATGCTTGATTTGATCAGCGAGGCTTGCACCACGCGGGTCTGCCCGGGCAACGCGGCGGGGCCGATTTCGATATCCTTGAGGAGATCGATGTCTTCGCCCGAGATCGTGGCCACATCGCCCAGCCGCAACACCGGACCGGCGACGCTGGCGTCGGGTTTCACCTCGATCCGATCCGCAGCGATAGCTGGCAATGCCAGCGACGCGCAGAGGATGGCTGTTAGTATCTTGTTCATGGCGGCGTTCCTATTCATACCATGCACAGGCGGTTACTCTTCTACTTTATCCGCGAGGAGTCCAGGCCCGTTTTACCGCTTCAATTGGTTCGCGGTCTGGAGCATCTCATCGGAGGACGTGATCACTTTGGAATTAGCTTCGTAAGCCCGCTGGGCGATAATCAGGTTGAGGATTTCCTCCACGACTTGCACATTCGAGTTTTCGAGGAAGCCTTGCTCGATGGTGCCAAAACCGGGATCGGAGGGGACTCCTTCCGTGGCGGTTCCCGAGGCAACGGTCTCAAGCAACAAATTCCGGCCCCGGCTCGCATCGAGTCCAGCGTTGTTCACAAAGCGGGCAAGCTGAATCTGGCCCACATTTTGCGGATCCTGGCCTGATACCGTCGCCGAAACGACCCCGTCGGAACCGATATCGATTTGCTGGTAATCCGTGGGGATGGTGATCTGCGGATCAAGGTAATACCCATCCGCCGTGACAAGGGTGCCATTGGCGTCAATTTGAAACGAACCATCCCGAGTGTAGGCGCGGGTGCCATCCGGCAGCAGCACTTGAAAAAAACCATCGCCCTCGATGGCGATATCTAGAGAATTTCCTGTTTGGACAAAGCTGCCTGTCGTGTATATTTTTGCAATCGAGGAAGGCCGGACGCCATGGCCCACTTGAATGCCTTGGGGGATAATCTGCCCATTCGTCGTTTCCGTGCCGGCGGGCTTAAGCGTCTCGTAAATAAGATCTTGAAAATGGACGTGGCTCTTCTTGAAGCCGGTGGTGTTCACATTCGCGAGATTGTTCGCGATAGTGTCCACATTGAGTTGCTGGCCGATCATGCCGGTGGCCGCGGTAAACAGCGCGCGGATCATTGGCTACCCTCCTTGATTGGCCGCCGAGATAAAGTGGATGGGCTCACGCGTTTATCCGCTTAACCCGGCATACCCACTTGATCGATCAACCGGTTCATGGTTTCATCAATCGTATTAATCACTTTCTGGTTGGCCTCATAATGGCGCACACCCAGAATCATGCTGATCATTTCAGTGGGAAGCTGCACATTTGACTGCTCGATGGCCCCCGAGATAAGCGTTGTTTCCGTTGCAGGCGCGGATTGTTGAAGGGCCTCGGGAGAAGCAGATAACAGGTTTTTGCCCGCACGCTGCAACAAGCCGGGATTTTGAAATTCGGTGATGCGCAACTTGCTCGTAGCTTGGCCATCCACGATGACCGTGCCATCGGCGTTGATCTCGACTTTGCTCCCATCTGCGACGATGGGCTGGCCGACTTCATCCAACACAGGATACCCATCTGAATTCACAATCTGCCCGGTAGTATCGAGGCGCATCGCGCCGTCCCGCGTGTAACGCTCACCCTCCGGCGTGTTGACCGCAAGATAGCCATTCCCGCGCAGCGCCACATCGAGCGGATTCTCTGTAGTCGTGATGGGGCCCGATGCAAAATCCGTGTAGGTCTCGTTGAGCTGGAGGCCGCCGCCCGGAGCCGTGACGCGATTGGCCCAAAAGGGGTCGCGCGACCTTTGATACAAAAGCTGGTAGAAGCCCTTGTCCACGGCGTATTGACGCTTGTAGCCCGGCGTGGACGCATTGGCGATGTTATTCGCCACCGTGTCCTGCCGCTGCTCCAGGGCCATCATGCCGAGGCCCGCCGCGTACAATCCCGAAATCATCGCCCTCTACCTCATCTATCGTTTCGCCCGAAGGCGCTTATATGCGGTGGCCCGGTTGCAGTCTGGACAACAGCGGCCGCGAAGCAGCGATGGGGACGCCACTTAACGGGTCCGGGCCAGCCAATTCAAATGACCTGGTTGTAATCAGGCATGTAGAATGAAGAGCAAAGAGTATGCCAAGAAAAAACAGGGCCAAACATGCCAAAAAGGACATGTATGGCCCCGCATGCTAGGAAAAGAATGCCGACTGGGGGAAGGGCCTGCCACCGCCTTGCGCGCAAGCCAGGAATAGAGGCATTTGCGAAATAGCGTGGTTTGCGAACGCGCGGACGGTGCGGGCACACGCGGAGCGGTTTTCGCCTGTGGCAATGGGATTACGCCTCCGCTACGGGTGCAATAAATCATGCAGGAGGTTCGCGTGTAGGACCCTTGCGGCCCGAATGGGCATGGTTTGCCCTTGATTCGGGCCATCATTGCTTGTGCGGATTCGATGTGATCTATGCGGCGCGGGGCTGTCCGAGGAGCGAGCGCATGCGTTCTGCCTGGCCGGCTTCGAGCCATCCCAGGGCCATGCCGAGCATGACGAGGAGGGCTAATCCGGTGCGGGCGCGCATCTTTTTCATACCGCGGATGTAGTGGCGCTCGAATCCGTATGCGCCGTCGAGTCGGCTGTTGACTCGCTCGATGGCGGTGCGGTGTTTGTATTCGCGGCGCCAGGATTTGGCGCTGCGGGGCAGGGGGGTAAAGATGCGCCGGTCGATAGCGATGGGCACGCGGACAATCCGTCCGTGTTCGGGCTGGCATCCTTGGTTGCAGAGGTCTTGCTGGGTACAGGCGCTCCCGCGCGCCTTGGCTGGGCAACGGTATTTCAAGGTTCCCCGATCTTGCTCGAATCCTTGGTAGGCCATGGAATCATAGTTGTCGCGTTCGTTTGGGGCGCCGTTACGACACCGGCAGAGGACTTCACCTCGTTCGGTATGGAAGATCGTGTCTACCCGTTCGGGATATAAAGGGCGGGGCCGTTCCGGTTCTTCTTTCCAGGTCGCCCGGATGTCCACGATGGGCCGGATTTCATGTTCCTCGAAGAGGCCCTTGTTGTTGGCTTCGGAATCATAGCCCTTGTCGGCGCTGAGGTACTCGGCGCGTTGGACGAGTTCGGGGTGGCGCGCGTCGAGAGCCGCCACGAGGGGCAGCAGAAAGGGCGAGTCGTTGGCGCTGGCTTTCGTGACCGCGTAGCCCAGCGGCAATTCATATTTCGTGTCCACGATGAGGTGCAGCTTGTAGCCGAACCACCGTTTGACCTTCTCCCAGGGCGTGCCGTCCTTGTGAACGCCCTTGTAGGTTTTCGTGCCCCAGTCTGCGTCGCGGTCGCGCCGCCCGTCCGGCTCTTCGTTTTCCAGGACCGCGTCTTTGCGCGGAGGCTTGGCGTGGGTTTGGATGGCTTTCGAGTCTACGGCCAGACGCACCCCGAGATCCGGCAAGCGTTCCATCAGCCGGACGATGAGCGCGTCGAACATCCGGTCCACTTCTTTCCAGTGGCGCAGTAATCTGGCGAAGAACCGCGTGTACACCCATTCGGGGCGGGACCGCCTTGGCGCCCCGCAACACGTCGAATCCGCACAACTGGCGCAATTGCCCGTTTCGGGCTAGTTCGCGGCGCAGGCTTTCGACGCCGTCGTGCTGGAAGACGATCCCCGCCAGTATGCTGTTCCACATCGCGCGGATAGGATAATCGTCGCGCCGCCCCTTGCGTTCGGCTTCCATCGCCCGCATCAAATCTTCATCCGGCAGCGCCGCCAGCAACAGGTTCAGCCGATCCAGATCCGACGCCGCGTCGACCTGGTTCCACGAGAACAACCCCATTTGGTGTATAATGGCCATCGCAAACGTCTCCTTGGTGTGTGCGTGGTTATGTGGTCAACTATACTACAATCACACACGGGAGACGTTACGCCTTTTCCCGCTCGCCGAGGGCATTTGGGGTGATTTTTCACAAAAAATCCTTATTCATGCCCCCGCCAAGCCCCTTTCCCCGCATTCTCCGGGGTAGGCGCCAATTCCGCCGCTTTGTAAACCCTTGTCAATACGGATTTTCTTTATTTCGCAAATGCCTCGAATACGCCTCGTGCGGAAATGAGCGCCAAGTTCTGTTATGCTGGGGCTTTGGCTTGCGGCAGAAGAAAGGAAGTAATGGCATGTCCTCCCATAATCCATGGAAAACACTCGAACAGCGCATGGTCTATTCGAATCCCTGGATCACCGTGCGCGAAGACAAGGTGATCCGGCCAGATGGCAAACCAGGCATCTATGGCGTCGTCGAGACCCGCATCGCCACGGGCGTGGTGGCGCTCACCGAAGATATGCAGGTGTATTTGGTGGGGCAATACCGTTATCCGCTCGATGCCTACTCCTGGGAGGTTCCCGAGGGCGGGGCCGATCCCGGCGAAGAACCTATCGAGGCGATCCAGCGCGAATTACGGGAGGAAGCGGGCATTACCGCAAGAAAATGGACGTCTTTAGGCGGGCCGATTCACTTGAGCAATTGCTTTTCAAACGAGATCGCCTACGCATATCTAGCGGAAGAACTGGAAGAGAATGAACCTGACCCCGAAGGCACGGAAGTGCTCGAAGTGCGCAGAGTTCCCTTTCAAACCGCCATCGACATGGTTCATGAGGGAGCCATTACCGACGCCATGAGCATCATCGCCCTCTTGCGGGCGGAACATTACATCAAACAAACAGGAAGAAGAGCGCAATAGAGGCAAGTTTCATGAAGCCGTTGTAGCCTTATTGCTTCATCTTCTTCGTGTATTTCTTTTCTGTGTAGCTCTCGCATAGAAAGTGAACCGTGATTCCAGCGTCAGTGAGAGCATCTTTGAATCCCCACCATTTACTGTCAACAGCTTGCAGAATAGCAGGTTTCTCAGGATGAGCATTCGCGACGGCGAGGAACTTGTGGTCAGAAGGATCAAATCTGGATAATCCAACATGAGCTGGAAATTCGAGGTATGAATTGGCGGTTTTTGTTATTTTCACCCGATTTGCAGCAGGAAGCCTCCATCGATTGTCGTGGACCCATTTCATAAACCGGTCTCCAACCCCAGGCTGGCCTTTCATCTTTAGTTGCCGCCGATACTCCTCAAATATCTCATCCCCATCATCAAGAACTAAGCCCCTGCTATTGATAACATGTTCAATTGCATCCACGCATGCATCCACGCAATCAACTAAATCATCGGGTATGTTTGCGGGATTTATAGAACGATTGGCCGTTTTAGGCACATTTGTATCAACCACACATATAGCAGGCAAGCGTCTCATCCATGATTTCCCATCTTGTTCAAGCCTGTTGTTTCTGTAGTTGTTTCCGTTTTTGCAGAGCTGCTTTGGCTTGTGCGGTAATATCGCCCATTTCGTCGCCGAAGAAATTCTCAGGCCAGTTTAGAATGTTTCCGTATAAATCTATTTGAAGCGGCTCCAAACAGGGGGGGGGCGTTGTCATATTGGCAAAATATGCAGATACTTTTTCATAAAGATCGGAATTCTCTGCGATTCGCCTCTGCAATCTTCGCAGAAAATGTTCAGAGTGTGTTTCGATAATAAGCTGGATGTTGCGATCTTTGCCATTTTCTCTAGAGTTGATTACATCAATCATCACATCCGCTAATGCGGCTTGTGCTTTCGGATGCAAATGAATCTCTGGCTGTTCCATTAAGATAATAGAATTATGTGGCGCATAAAAACACTGCACCAACACTGGAAGCACTTGGGAAATACCAAAACCGACATCAGGCAAATCCACCCATTCACTTGATCCTATTGTCCGTATCTTTACTTCATATTCCTGTCGATGGATCGAAATAGGATTGACTTTAAATTCTTCTATCAGCTCCATCTCCTTGAGTTCCGATGCTAGAAGCGCTTCAAATGGCTTTGTATGTCTGTTTGCACCAAAATTGATCTTGCGCTTCCGGGCAGCCAAAATGGCGGCAATAGCATTTTCACCCGAGAATCCAACACTTTCAGGTTCATTTCCACTCCAAGCGTATAACCGCTCCGGTTTTGTGCGGAGAGGCCCTAGATAAAAAACAGACCGGTATAGATTCTCTTGGCATAGATTGAGTAGTTGCACGAATCCTGCATTTTGATGATACGCCACCACTTCATCGGGTATTCCATAGAAGCGATAGGGGGCTTTGATAGACCAAGCGCGGCCTAACTGTCTAACCAACTTATATTTATCTGCTTGCACGTCAAATTCAGTTTTTCCGCCATTCTTGCGTGTCATTGTGAAAGAAATCGTGGAATCATTGTCTTTGTGAAGCTGATACTTTAAATAATCAGCGACTAAAGGCTTTTCTTCTTTCTTTTCATCGTCTTTTTTATCACCTGCTTTTTTATCGATACCGACTTGGGCCTCAAAAGACATCGAGTTTCCCGAGTACCTTTCTTTAGTCAAAGGATCATCAAAATCTAAATCCTTTGGAAGCACCCATTCATATTCAAAAGTAATTTTCTTTTCTTCGTCATGCTTGAATACCATATCCCGATAAGAACCAAGTTGGATAGCGGAATTTCTGCCCCCTGGGTAAAGCACCGCCTTTCGATCCGGCGATTCGACTGTTTGTTTCAGCATCATTAAAAAATGGCCAATGCTCGACTTACCAGAACTATTCACCCCGAAGAATAACGTAATGGGAGCCATGCGAATCAAGCCGGTGTCTTGCCACCCTTTAAAATTATATATTCTTAATTGCTTCAGCATTGTATCTGCCTCCGGCCAAACATCTTCTAGATGGAACAGATTGGTTTTGTTCAACCCGTTTATGCTCAATATGAAACCATCAAATGGAAAAGGTCTATTAAAACTGTAGTATACACAGGATTGCGTTTGATTCAAAGGATGCAAGATGCCGATTTCGAGTGCTTTATGATATGTTTTATAAATATAATGAGCTTTATTCATTATGTATTGCCGCCACGGCGGGATGAGGACGAATGCCGTATAACACCTTAAAGAAACGCGTAGGCAACGGTCTGCGGCTTGCGGATGTCGTGCGGGTGCTCCTGCGCCATGGCTTTGCTGACCTCCTCCGGCGCATCGGCGTGTATGAAGGTATTCCCGCCAAGATATTGCGCGGCATTCGCGTGATCGAAGCGCCAAGCCCAGAGCGGCACGATGTGGGCTATCGGTTGCGCGCGGCCCTTACTGAATTGGGCCCGACTTTCATCAAGCTCGGGCAACTCCTCAGCACGCGGCCCGATCTTGTCGGCCATGATATGGCCAAGGAATTGTGCAGGCTGCAAGACCAGGTCGCTCCGGAACCGTTTGATATCATGAAGCCCGCCATTGAAAAGGCGCTTGGCGGGCCGATTAGCGAGATGTTCAGCGAATTCCCGGAAGAACCCGTGGCCGCCGCATCGCTGAGCCAGGTCTATCGGGCGCGGCTCAAGACCGGGCAAACCGTGGCGGTCAAGGTGCAGCGGCCGAAAGCGCCTGGGACGATCCAGGCGGATCTAAGCTTGTTGCGCGGCGCAGCGGATTGGGCCGCCGAACACTCCGTGGATCTTGGGCTCATGGACCCCAAGGGCATGGTGGAGGAATTCGAGCGCGCGATTAGCCGCGAGCTGGATTTCATGCTCGAAGCGCGTGTCATAGACCGGTTCCGTGCGAACTTCGAGAACAACGCTTTTGTCTTTGTACCGCGAACTTATCCCGATTGCTGCGCGAACACGATTTTGACCATGGACTGGATCGATGGCGTGCGCGTGGACGCCGTCGAACGTTTCCCCGAACGCCACAGCGACCCGAAAATCGTCGCCTTCCGCGGCTGCGATGTGCTGTGCAAGCAAGTTTTCCGGGATCACTTGTTCCATGCGGATCCGCATCCCGGCAATATTCTCGTGACGAAGAATAACCAGCTTGCGTTTCTCGATTACGGCATGGTGGGGCATCTCGAACGCAGCGATGTGCAGGCCATGGCGGACCTGCTGCGGGCGGTGTTCGATGAGAATCCTGAAGGCTGTACCCAAGCCGTGCTCATGTTCACCTCGGATGGCGAAGTGGACGACCCGGAGGCCCTCGAACACGATATCGCGGAGTATATCGCCTTCCAAGCCAAAGCGGTCGTGGCGGGGGGGATGGTGGGCAAGGCCATTGAACAGGTGATCGTGGTGCTGCGGCGGCACAAGCTTCGGCTCGCCCCGCGCTTCAGCCTGCTCCTCAAGGCCCTGGCGACCATCGAATCGACAGGCCGGCAGCTTGATCCTGATATGGATATGATCCCGGTCATACGCCCGTACGTCGAGCAAATCATCGCCGAGCGTTTCTCGCCCATGGCCATCCTCGGTGATGTGCGTCAAGAATTCACCTCGCTGCTGCACCTCGCCAGGCAGTTTCCAGGCGATGTGCGCCATTTGCTGCGCATGCTGCGGCGCGGCAAGTTCCAAATCCATCTGCAGCACGAGAAGCTGAATTATGTGGCGGCGGTGCTTGACCGGGCCAGCAACCGCTTGACGGTCGGCGTGATCACCGGGTCTATCATCATCGGTTCGAGCTTGCTCATTTCGACCGGCTCGGCGGTGCGCCATATTGGCATGGCGGGCTATCTCATGGCGGGCGTGCTCGGCCTTGCCCTCGTGATCTCGATCCTCCGCTCGAAAAATTACTAAGTGGCAAATATAGCCGCCGCCAAAAGGGGATTTCCAAAAACTGTGTGGACAAGCCAATAGCGAGGAAATACTGGCGAGATAAGCAAAAGAGAACAAAAAAGTGGTAGCAAGCTACCGCAATCCATATACAGTCTAAGTATTTCTTTTGAAACGATTTGGAGTGCGGCAGCTTGCTGCCGCTTTGGGCGTACGGATCTCGCTTGAATGCACTTTTTCGACGTTGCGGCGATACAAAATCGCACGCAGCGAGTTTTTGGAAGGCGCCAAAAGCAGGACAGTTTTTGTGACGAAAGGGGACAAGATATCGGTAATCAGAACGGGTACGCCAGAAAACGGATATGGCGACTGTTACAATAAAAGAGGATATGAAAGCGGGTAACACTTTAGCCGACTGAAGTAGCATCTGATATTTGGCAGCCTTGTTTATTGCCTTGCGCTGGTATTGATACATTATTTTGCATCTGAAGACCGACGAGGGCGTCGGTCCCACACTTTTTAATGCAATCAAATTGTGGGACCGGCGCCCTCGCCGGTCATTCTTCACCCCTTGGCTAAAGTGTTACAAAAAACGTCTTTGCTTCATACGGCTGGAATGATAACAGGAAATACCGGAGACTAGGCATGCTGCAGTATCGCTCGTATGCGAAAATTAACCTCTATTTGGATGTGCTCGATAAACGGCCCGATGGATATCACAATATCGAGACCGTCTTCCAAACCGTGGATCTATGGGATGCACTGTCCTTCGAAGAAGCTCCCTGCGAGATATCACTGGAATGCGTTGGCGCGGAGCTGCCTTGTGATTCTACGAATCTCGTGTATCGCGCCGCGTTGCTGCTGCGTAACCATGCAGGCGTGCGGCAAGGCGTCCGCATGCGGCTGGAAAAGCATATCCCCGTAGCGGCGGGGCTGGCGGGCGGTTCGGGAAATGCCGCTGCGGCGCTTATCGCACTAAATGCGCTGTGGCGCATGGATTTGCCCGAGGCCAAGCTGGCGGAGCTGGCTCTCGAATTGGGTTCAGACGTTCCCTATTGCCTGCAAGGCGGAGCCAAAGCCGCCACAGGGCGGGGCGAATGCCTCGAAGCCTTGCCCCTTCCGCCGCCGATGTGGTTTGTGCTGGTGCATCCGCCAATTGCCGTGAGCACCCGCAGCATCTACACAAGCCCCTATTTGGTTCGAAACCTGGAGCCCGCGCTCGATGGGCGGACGCCTTCGTTCCGGCGGGCGCTCGAACGCCTCGAGGCGGGCGACATAGCGGGCGCCGTATTCAATCGGATGGAAACAGCGGCATTCCGCCACTATCCGCCTTTACAAGCCATTAAAGAGCGCCTGCTGGAAGCCGGATGCAGCGCCGCGGCCATGAGCGGAAGCGGGCCTACCATGTTCGGCGTATGCCATTCGGAAGCGCAGGCCCAGCTTGCGGCATCCGCGTTCGATGAATACGATGTAACGCTGGCCCGTTCGAAAGAACACGGCGTAGTTTGCGCCAACAGGGATAAGGCTTGACTATCTCAGCGTGCATGCCTACACTGGGCGAATGGGGAATGGTTTGGGATTCCGGTATACAAATGGAGCCGCCGGAACAATGAAAGGGGTAGTTTCATGTCCCCCGAAGACAATTGTACAGATGGGCGTCTTCGTGGCCGATATGAGGGGCGAGATGCTCCGGCGGACGCCGGGAAACAGCATTTAGACCGCATGGAGCAATTAGCCAACGGGCGTTTTGGCGAGCTTTTGTGTGGTGAAGGCATGATCACCTTCGCCCAGCTTGAGCATGCCGTCAAAATCCAAGACCAATATGGGGGCGACGCCGTTCGCGCACTCATCGCGCTGGGCTATGTTGATGTGGAGGATTTTATTTCCTTTCTTGCCCGCCTGCCCGGCGTCCACACCGCCGCCCTTTCCCCAATTCGAGATCGAACCGGAAATTGTCCAACTTGTGCCGCGCGCATTGGCGGAACGGCACCAGTTGTTTCCCATTGACCGGGCCAATGGCCTTTTGCGCATCGGCGCCGCCCATCCATTAAGCCCGGATTCGGTTCATGAGATTGAAGCGCGTATTGGCCTGCCTGTCCGGGCAGTGCTATGCAATGCGGATGATGTCCGCGCGGCGATTGATCGGTATTATATTCAGGCGGAAACCGCAGGGCCGCCCACATGCGATGAAATCCGGTTGCGGGGCCTTGAAATACCTATCCGGCTCAAACTGGTAGCCCGGTTAGTGGGCGAAATCGATACCTTCCCTGCCTTGCCCGAGACGGTCCACCGGGCCCGGGAAGCCATGACCAATCCACTCAGCTCGATTTCCGATGTGAGCAAGATTGTCGTGATGGACCCGCCCATTGCCGGAAAAGTGCTTAGCGTGGCCAATTCTGCCGCCTATGGGTTTCCGCGCCAGATCGAAGATCTGACCCTCGCCATGACCTTGCTGGGTTTGCGTGAGACCTATTCGATCATATTATCCGCCGCCGTGCTCAATGTATTCGAAAAGACGAAGCACTTTGATTACAAACGCTTTTGGGTCGAATCCATGTGCTGCGCCGCGGCAACCCGTTTTGTGCTCAAAGCCAGCGGGCGGCGCAGTTTGACGGGTGTTTTCGCGGCGGGTTTGCTGCATGATATCGGACGTCTGGTTTTGGCGGAAGTAGCGCCAGGGTTATGCCGGAAAATTCCAACCACATACAAGACAAACGAACTCGCCGCACTGGAAGAGAGCATCATCGGCATTTCACACGCGGAAGCCGGTTATGAGCTTGCACTGCATTGGAGCCTGCCGCCAGAAATCGCGGAATCCATCCGTTTCCATCACCGGCCCGCAGATGCCACGCACGCGCGCGAGACCGTCGCCGTCATCGCATTAGCCGACGCCATGGCGCACGCCATGGGCGCGAACCTGGAAGAGAACCGGAATACATTCGCTGGCCTCGAAGACAGCCTCGCGATGCTCAAAATCGACCCAGAAATCGCAGAGGCGATGCTTGATGAATTCCTCTCCCGGCGTGATGATTCCTTGCGCGACGCGCTGGAATGATGTAAGCCCCTGAACACCGAATAAATGGGATGTTTACAACGTGTGCATACAAACACCCCATCTATTCATGTTTGGTGAGATCCCGTGGCATGGGCGTCCCGCCCATGTGCATGGCCGGGACGGCCATGCCACGCGAATGCATATCTCTTTCTTCTTACCCGGTAATTCTGGATGTAAGCCGCGATCATTTCATTCCGGCAATCAGCATGGTATTCTTATGCTTTCATAAAACCTGTCCAAGGGAGAAAAATGTTTTGGAGCGCCCAGCACATCGCCAGGGCCTTTTGTTGAAACCGGCCTGTACGGCACGGTTCGTTTATGCGAAGAAGGAGAAACGGTACGGTGAGTAAAAAGGCAGTGCAATTCGGTGCGGGCAATATCGGCCGCGGATTTCTAGGGCAGCTTTTCTTCGAGACAGGCTATGAAACCACCTTTGTCGATGTCGTGGAAGAAACGATAAAGGCGCTCAACGAGCGCCATGAGTATCCCTTGCGCATCGTGGGCGAGGAGGCCTATACCCTCACCATCGGCAACGCTTCCGCGCTGAACTCGATGAACGTTCCGGCTGTGGCCCAAGCCATCGCCGAGGCCGATTTCGCCGCTACGGCGGTTGGCGTGCCCATATTGCCGAGAATCGCCCCCACGCTCGCCGCAGGCATAGCGAAGCGTTTTGAAAATCCCGATGCGGCTCCGCTGAATTTCATCGTGTGTGAGAACATGATCGATGCGGGCCCCTATCTGCGGGAAGAAGTGCGCAAGCATTTGGACCCCAAATTTCATGCCGCATTGGACGAGAAAGTGGGCTTTGTCGAAGCGAGCATCGGGCGCATGGTGCCCATCATGACCGAAAAAGAAAAGAACGAAGATATCCTCCTCGTTTGCGTGGAGCCGTATTGCCAGCTTCCGGTGGATGCGCATGGCTTCAAGGGGCCTATTCCCGAGCTTAAAAACATGAAGCCCATGGACAAGTTCGGGGCGTATGTCGAGCGCAAGCTCTTTGTACATAATATGAGCCACGCCGTCGCGTCTTATATAGGCTACCTGCGCGGGCATGAGTACATCTGGCAAGCCATTCAAGACCCCGTGGTGCGCGGCATCGCCGAGGCGGCGCTCGAAGAAACTTGCGCCGGCATGAGCGCAAAGCATGGGCTGGACCTCGCGGCGCTGCAAGAACATGCCAGGGACTTGATCCATCGGTATCAAAATAAGGCGTTGGGCGACCAAGTGGCGCGGATCTCGAAAGACCCCATACGTAAATTAGGACCGAAGGACCGGCTTATTGGTTCCGCCCTGATGTGCCTCGAACAAGGCATTCAGCCCGTCCATGTGGCGATGGGCGCGGCGGCGGCCCTCCGCTTTGATTATCCGGATGATCCAGCGGCGCAACGCGTGCAGGCGTTGATCAAGGAAAAAGGTGTGGAAGGCGTGTTCCGGGAGATTTGCCATATCGAGCCTGATTCGCCGCTCGCCCAACTGATTATCCAGCAAATGGAACAATTGCCTTTAGCAAAGTAATACTTCCCGTTTGAATAGAATGGTGATTGGCCCCAGAAGGCGCAAGAACGCGCAATGAAATGATATTCATTTTGGTAACACTTTAGCAGACAGAAGTAAAAGCATCGGGACGGTTTTTGAACTGAGAATACATAATAAACCGCCTATGATGGAGGCGTTTATTTTTAGACATGATTTACATGATGAGACAAGATTTTTTTAATGGCAATTTACTACATAAAAGAACGCGCCCGGACGCTTCATAGATTAATTTTCAAATCTGTAAATAATCCTGGTGATCTTGTCCAATCTTGTTAATCTTGTTAATCATGTCTAAAAAAAGCAGATCTTGCTTCAGTCCGCTAAAGTGTTACTCATTTTGTGCCTCGTGCGCCTTTTGAGGCCGTTTCTCTTACTGATGCGAATAACCTAGCTTAATTATGGCGGAAGCAGCCGCATGAATTCCGTGGAGCTTGTTATCGAAGAATCTCCGCCGCGCGCGAAACGCCCCCGTTTCCCCAAATGGGTGCTGGCCTTGGTGTTCGTTCTGGCCAGCATCGAACCCATATCGCATGCCTGGATCAGTTGTTTCCCGCCGTCCGGCATGGCGGCCACGGGTGTGCGCACCTGCGATGATATCGTCTTTTATCATTACATGCGCATGTTCGAAACCGGTTTCTATATCCCGTACGTGCTGCCTTCCGATGGGGAGCCTGCTTGCGATATCCGCTGGTTCAGCACCCCGTTTTATTGGCTGTATGGCGTGGTGGGGGAATTGGGCCGGCTGTTTCCCATCAGCCCGCTCGCATGGCTCGATTGCGCCAACGGCGCGGCCATGGCCGCTTATTTACTGGCGGCATGGCTGTTTTTGCGCGAAGTATCACCCCGGCTTGCACCGCGCGCATTTATCCTCTTCTGCCTTGCAGGAGGATTAGGCGGCGCAGGCTATTTTGTGTTGCGGGCGGGCGGCTGGGATGCCGAGCCCGCGTATGGCGACGCCTTGCTGCGTTTCTCGTTGCACGAATTATATGAAGGGGCACAGCTCATGCCCGTCCGCCACGCCTTGCGCTTGTACTATACAGTGCCTCTGGCGTTTTGCCTGGGCGCATTCACGTGGTGGGCTTGGGGCCTGCGGGCCTCGAGAACCCGCGCCTGGCTGGGGGCGTCCCTATTGGCGTTTTTGGGCGTGCTGCTCAATATGCGGCTCGGGCCGCTCATGATGGCCATCATGGGCGCATTCCTGCTATGTAAAACAAACCTGCCTTTGCGTTTCCGGATAGGGGCGGGCATGGCGTTTGGCGCGCCCATGGTGATTGCGGCGCTGGCGGGCTATTGGCTCATGCAGTTGCAGCCGAACTACATGCCAATCAACGCCAATCCCGTCATGTACTCCGTAATATGGCTGACCGCCTTTATCAGCGCCGCTTTTTTTCATTGTATGCTTGCGCCTATCGCCATCGGCCGCAATATGCGCGGCATGCCCGGTGCGGCTTGGCTATTGGCCTGGGCGGGCATTGGATATCTCATGGCCTATGTGCTGCTCTTTGTGGGGCATCGGCTCTATTATGGTTCGATATTCGCGTTTCGCGATCAATTCGTTGCGGTGCATATTTCGGACTATGCTTTAGCGGGCGGGTTCGCGGGGCTTCTTGTTGGCGGGCTTAGCCTGCGCAAGCGCAAACAGGCGCAGCCTGCTCCGGAGGCGTGGGTCGTGTTATGGGTGCTGTGTTTCCTGGCCGTGGGCCTGTCCGCATGGGGGGGTGGCGTATTCGCCCATCAAGCCCCCCAGCGCACCATGCTCCTACTCGGGCTGCCCCTTTCCATCTTATCCGCCCGCGCCCTCGAAACCATCGGCCCGCACATGCCTCGGATTTCCACCGGCCTGCAAACCGCCATGATCGCTTGTGGGCTCTGCTCGATAGCGGCAGGGGCGTTGTTTTATCAAGGCCCGCTCGGGATTGGCCCCGGCAAAACCGCCCACACCCATTATTCCGTGATCAGCATCGAGGACGCCCATTGCCTGGCCCTGGTGGAGCCGGGCGTTTTTCTTGCCCCCGCTTCGCTCCCCACGTTCGCGGATTTCGCCGCACTCCGGCCAGGCGTCCGCGCGGTGTATGGCGTCGGAACCACGGTGATCTCCTACGCCCGGTATGCCGAGCGGCGGGAGGAAGTCAATACCTTTTATGCTCCCAATACCGATACCGCCCAGCGTTCCGCCTTATTGCGCCGCTGGGGCGTCCAGTATGTCTATTGCCCGCATTTTCCCGCCTTGGATTCTGCAACGGTAGAGGCCTTGCGTGGCATGCCGGAACTCGAAATAATAGCCCAGGAGGGCAAAGCCATTTTATTTCGGGTGAAAGATTCTGGCAGTTAAATGTGTTCACTCACTGGTATGTACCCTTAAACAGGCAGGTTGTAAAACCGGTTTTTAGGGGAGCAGTAAGGGAAACCATAGGAGGAGTTCATACACATGGAAACGAGACAGGCCATTGAATCGCGGCGCGCCATCAAGCACTTTGACCCGAATCATCAAATGACCGAGGACGAAATTAAGCAACTCATGTCGCTGGCGCTTCTCGCGCCGACGGCGTACAACATCCAGAATTGGCGTTTTGTGCTGGTTCGAGATCCGGAGTTGCGCAAGCGCGTCCGTGTAGCCGCGTGGGATCAAGCGCAAGTAACCGAGGCCTCGCTTCTGATTATTCTGTGCGCGGACACGAAATCTTGGGAAAAAGAACCTCAGCGGTATTGGCAAAATGCGCCCCAGCCCGTCAAGGAATATCTCTTGCCCGCGATACACAATTATTATAACGGGCGCGAGCAAGTGCAGCATGACGAAGCCATGCGTTCGTGCGGCATCGCCGCCCAGACCCTTATGCTCGCCGCCAAAGACATGGGTTATGATTCCTGCCCCATGGACGGATTCGATTTCGATGCCGTGGGCAAGCTCATTAACCTGCCTCACGACCATGTAATCGCCATGTTCGTGGCCATCGGAAAAGGCGTCAAAGAGGCCTGGCCCCGCCCGGGACAGCTTCCTTTGGATGAAGTGGTGATAACGAACGCCTTCTGACCTGCCCAGGGGGCGGTGTTATCCCGAAACAGGAAAAGACGGTTGCGGCGCTTCATCAATCAAACTACCCCGGTATAACGCCCGGGAACCGTAAACGGCTTGCAGCTCCGGCCATTGGACATAGAACCGGTCTGCAAGCCAATACATGATCCGTCCCGTGAACGAAGGGTGAAGCGCCTGAGCGCCGCATTCGATATAAAAGAAAGGGATGCGATACGCCTTGCTGATTGCCAAGACGGGAAGGGCGATCTCCGCACCTGTGGATATGGCCAATCCAGGCCGTTCCCGGCGGAATATGCGAAACACCCGCACCAGATTCTTCAGCAATTCGATGGGATTCGCCGCCATGTTCGGCACGAGATACGCCCGAGGCAGCCGGCGCGTCGTATCGGCGTCATAACAGAAATAAAAGGTATCATGCCCTTCGAATGCTTCACGCAGGGCCAGCATTTCATTGAGATGGCCGCCATGGGAACAAGCTAGGCAGATGGTGAATGCCGCTGGAGGGATTGTTTCATTCGTATGCATATGCGCCCCATGGTTTGTGTCTTATCCGCCATGATTGTGGGGCGCGCCGATGCATCGGGTCAGCCTTTTATATTTACGGCCATCGAGCCATTGAAACTAGCGATAGGCGCGGGGCTTAACGAAGCCTGCTCGCTTTCATAAATGCCAAAAGCTTCTTGCCAGGTATCGCGCATATCCGAGAGGAGCGCGACGCATTCATCAATATAGGACGTGTCTTTATGCAGATTCGCCTGGACCAGCAAATGATGGAAGTATTCATAGATGCGGTCAATCTGGCAGGCAAGCGGCCCCGTTTTCAGATCTAGGGATTTGCGCAGTTCATTAATGATATCTTGCGCGCGGATCAGGTCGTTGTGGGCGTCCGGCAGGCGGCCAGATTGGATCTTCGCTTTCGCTTGGGATGCGCGCTGAATGGCGCCGTTGAACAACAACACCACCAGCTTTCCCTGCGAAGCGGTCTCCACATTGACCTTTTTATATGCCCCATAACTATTGAACGCCATGGCCGCACTCCTTTATCGCATGAGAATTCTGCATTATATTAACGATGAAAGCGACGAACTGATGGACGAAAGCGATGAGCTTTGCGTTTGGTAGGTCGCTAGAACTTGCTCCATTTTCGTGAATTGCGTCCGAAGCCGTGTTTCTTTCATGGAAACACGCTCTTCGATGGCGTCAATCTGATCATTATACCGCTCGATTTGCGTATCGATGGTTCCGTTGCTCTTCGCGCGCTGGTAGATAAATCCATCGGTGTCAGCGATGCTGGTGAGGTAGTCTTCGATCAAATTGGCGATGCCCGTGTCGTCATCATTGGAAAAGAGCGATGCAATCGTGGAAGCGTGCTCGCTAAGGGCGTCCGCAAAGGCGTCCGTGTCGAGTTCGTATTGAATCGTGGATTCGGCGTCAAATGAGTCGCCGGTGCTTAGGCCTATGCTGATGAGGCTATTGTAGTTTTCGGATAATCCGCCCACGGCGCTGAGCAAGATGGACTGGAGCTGGCTCTTGATGGCTTTGATCGAGGAGTCGTTTTCCAGGTCGCCATCTTCTCCCGTCAGCTCGTCAAGCGAGGAGAAAATGGTATTGACTTCCGTAATAAAGTTTTGCACATTCTCAACAATCGCATCTTGGTCCGCCGAGATCGTCACTGTGGTTGTGCCGATGCTGATCAAGTCTACAGTCACACCGCTAATGGCGTCTGTCACTTCATTGCTATTGCTGGTGATCGTATCGCCGCCGTTGACCGAAATTTGGGAATCCTGTCCAGCGGTTTGCGTGGCGGCATTGGTCGAGCCGATTGCCCCCAGATTTACGATATCGAGAAAATTGCTCGAGCCGCTGGCAAAGCTAACCGTACGGCTTCCCAACGTGTCAGAAACGACCCGAATGCCATCCGTGGAGGAATCGTAACTTGCGGTGACTCCTGCGTCGGATTCATTTATCTGCTGGATCACGTCGGACATGCTATCCGTGGAGGCGTCAATGGTGATGGCGACGCCGTTTATGTAAAATGAGCCCGATGTAACCGCGCCATTAACGAAGTTAACCCCAGACAGCGAATCCAGCGTGTCCACCGCTCCAAGGTTCTTGGTGCCCGTCACCTGCGTCGTGCCAGCACTATTATCGCCTTGCGTGGCGGTAGTGACGCCTATCGCGGATAAGAAGTTGCTTTCGTCATCGGCTCCGCCGAAAACAACGACGCTCGTGTCACCCGCGGTCCGGTTCGTGAAGACGATCCTATCCGAATCAGCATTATACGTGGCCGTCACATTGACGGAGGCATTGGAGTTAATGGCGCTTAACACGTCATTTAGGCTTTGGCCTTCGGAAATCGTGAATTCCTGGCCATTAATCGTGAAGACGCCTTCGGAAATGGAGGCAGTGATGCTTCCGCTGCTGTTGAGCGCTGCATCTAGATTGATCGAGGAACTGATCGAGTTGCTACTCTTCGCCACCGAAGCCGTCGCCATACGAATCACTTCTATCGAATAGGAACCCGTCGCAGGAGCGGAGCCGGTCACTTCCGCCGTAGCCACATCTTCATCGCTAGTTGTCGTGGCGTATTCTTCGAATTGGCTAGTCAGCCGGAAATCTTGGGCGATGTCACGCAAACTGGTGAGAGAAGTGCGCAGGCTTTGGAGGGCCGTTTGTTCTGTCTCGAGCGCGGTGATTTTCGCTTGCAGCCGCGTTTCCGGCTGGCGCTCGATGGACATAAGCTGGGAAATCAATGTTTCCCAATCCATACCGCTGATAAGGCCGCTTGACGAAATCGAACCGGACATGTCCAAACCTCCTGTGCCTTCGCGCCAAGCATCAGCCCAGCAAACTTATGCCATCACGTGGTTGCGTGAACCGTTCCCCAGATAGGGGATTTTTCATTCGCGGACTGGCTAACTCTATATAGGCCAAACACCTAAGATGCCGCGTCTATTCTAAATTATCATAATGCCTGCGGCCTTTGTGCGCCATATAGCCTTTTTGCCGCCGCCCAGCCTATCGCGCTAATCGATATATCGGCATTAGCGGCGCAATTCTTTAGCTCTGGTGTAATTATACCGCATAGGGGTTCATCAAGATGGGGTTTAGGCGGCGCTTGCTCCGATAAACTCGTAATAGCCAGGCCAATGCGATGAATAACCGGCGAGGGCGATTGTTATGAAATAGAGCGTATCACTGCCGGTGCAATGCGATATATAATGGGTGCTGCCCTTGATAGGATGCAGACGGTGTAGGACCGGGGCTTGCATCGGTCCAAGCCCACGGGGCATCTACTTCAACCGTCATCTTTCCTCTGTCGCTTCTCTATTGCCAAGGTTATTAGCGCTACGCTCACTACGATAAGCGGCTCCAGTAAGGTTATCGCAAATCCAACGTAATCACATCCATTACACGGTTCCCCTAGTCTCATCTTCAGTTTCAGGAAAGCCAGAGAATCCATGATATAGAACCACACACCCATTGCACATAGTGCTGCAGCCACACAACCTGCGGACCTTGAATTGCGCCCAGAGATGCGCGATAAATCATACACGAGTAGGCCAACAAAGAGCGGCGGGAAAAGCGCCGCCAAGACATACCAAAACCCTATATGCCAAGAAGCGCCCTTTTTGACCTTCAGTCGCTTATGATTAAAAACTCGCCTGAGCAGCACAATACCCGCAACTAGGACACCGATCGTGAGTCCCCAGCTCACGACAAAGCCCATAAAAGGGGCTGCCGCCGCGATAACATACATGGCCACCGCCTCCGTGTAACCTCTTCAGAAGTTCCAATTTGCCGACACAACGACTTTCAATTTAAGGGTGCAGCTCTGTTATTACCGCTCCCGGAAGAATATATCATGTGTACGTATTGAAGAAATAACGTAAAACCACCTACCTGTCATCCCCGCGAACGGGGATTTCCAAAAAAGGAGCTGGCAAGCCCGAGCATGAAAATAGCGGCAAAAGGATGTAAAAGAGAACAAGAAAGCGGTAGCAAGCTACCGCTTTGGGCGTGCGGTTCTCGCTTGAATGTGCAATTTCGACGCCAAGGCGGTATAAACTCGCTCGTGTGGAGTTTTTGGAAGACCGCGAACGCGGGGATCCAGAGAATTTGCACTGGGTTCCCGCTTTCGCGGGAATGACAATAAGGTAGTTTACAGGGTTTTATACAACAAAGGCTATTAGTCGGTGGGGCAAATCCACCATGTATTTTGGTTCATACGCGCGCTCAAGAACGGCTCCAAATAAATTGCGGCTATCCCTCGGCAAGGCGAATGGAGCGGTAATGCCAGAGCTGCACCCCAACTTAATCATAATTTGACGTAACTATAGGCCCAAAAACAGAAGACGCCATACAGCAACGGTCATGTGCCCCATTTCAGCCGTTTGCGCTCTTCAGAAATGCGTTGGCGGCAATAGGGTATATGCTCGAAATCCACCACCCAAGGATGCGCCTCGGTGTTAATGATGGCGAAAGTGGCTTCAGGCTCTTTGCCGGATGGAATGCCAATGCTGCCGGGATTGATGAATAAGGTCGTATCGACCATGCGGCTCCAAGGTTTGGCTGGTTTGCCGCAGGCGATGATATGGACATTCGCATATTCCCGCTGCCGCCGGAAAATATGCTCGGCATCCTCTTCGTGCAACGGTTCGGCGGGGCTTGAAGGGCAGCCATGGCACACACAAATGCTTAGCCCCTCAATTGAGGTGACGAGGCGCTTATTCAAATTGCGCAAGTATTCGATGTTCTCACTGCGCGTGTTTCGATACGCGCAGCGCATGATTTCCAACTCTTCAGGGCTAAAATGGCGCTGGAGAGAATCGTATTTCCGTTTATAATTGGCTACGCATTTATCGTATTCCCCCTGCACGCTCTCGATGCGGTACGCGCCAACTAACTGAATGACACTATCCGTGAAAGGCTCCCTGCCAACGAGATTCCCCGTGCAAATAATGTTTTGAATTCCCCGGCTGTCAATATATTGTACGGCAGCCTCCAGGGCCGGCAAATTTCCATGTATATCTCCGATTATAGCCAGCCACATACTTCCACCATTCCTTTTAGCTGCGATTGCACTACTGGGCGCCAGATTCAAACGCTTTGTTCTGATAAATATAGCCCAGAAGGCGGGATAGATCAATTAAGCCATAAGTGCTTGCTGCGATTGGGCTTATTTTTGTTCATCCGTAGTATGTTAGTAGGCAAAACGCATTTTGGCCCCTAATGACGGGGCGATTCGGCGTTCAATTTCATTTTCACCCTGAAAAAAGGGCTTGACAAAAGGATATTTACACGCTAAGGAATACAGTAGTGGTGAAAAAAGCATGACAGGGGCCGGTGAATATTCTGGCGGTAGTACGCTTTTCGTGCGATTTACTGTGGGCGCGAAGGGTATTGTGAACGGGGAGCCGGGCCCTAACCAAGGAGACTGAAGCATGGCAGCACCGAAGAAACCCTTGACAAAAGCGCAGATCGTAGCCAATTTAGCGGAGCAGACGGGCCTGTCGAAAAAACAGGTTACGGATGTACTCGCGGGATTGACCGAAATGGCCTACAAAGAAGCCAAAACGGGATTCACGCTTCCGGGCGTTGGCAAGCTGGTCGTAGTCAGCCGTAAAGCGCGCAAAGGCCGCAACCCCGCCACGGGTGAAACGATCAAAATCCCGGCCAAGAAGGTGCTCAAGTTCCGCATCGCCAAGGCCGCGAAAGACGCCATCACCCCTGCCGCGGTAAAAAAATAACGTCGCGCCAGGCGAACCACGAAGTTGAACCGGCTTCAGATAGGTGTTCTGGGGCCGGTTCTGTTTGTTCAGAAGGGGATTAACACTAGGGCGCAGCGAAGAGCTTAGGCTTCATGAGATGCGGCAGGCGCATCCTGAGCGCCCAATTCATCGAGCAGAATGTCATTTTCTTGCCGCACGGGTGCGGAGATCTCGTGTAAAAGCTTCTTCGCGGCGGATACGCGCTCTTGCATCATACGCAGCCGCGCTTCGGCATTCGCCCGGCTTTCCCGCGCTTCAACGGTTTCCGTATGAAGGCGCGCCAAACGTCCCTCGAGTTCGCCCGAATAGGCTTGCGCCTCGGCTACCTGGCCGGCCGCTTCTTTGCGCAATTCTGAAAGCTCGGCGCGAAGCGCCGCTAAATCGGATTGGGACTGCTCGAACCGGCTAAGCGCCGCCTGCTCGCCGCTTTGCGCCTCTTTGAGGGTGTTTCCCTGCTCGTGCATGCGCAACGCCCATTGCTCTTCGCTTTCGAGCCGGGCCGCCCGCTCTTGTTCGAGCTGGACACGGATATCCTCGATAGCCGACATACGCTGATTAAGCTGTGCATGTGCTTCCTCGAGTTGGGCCTTCACATTCGCTAATTCCGTGTGAAGCGCATCCATGGAAGCTTGATCCGCTATCGGCCGCGCATCCGCCATGGCGCGGGCTGACTCGAACATAGACCTCAATTCGGCGGCCTGCGCCTCCCGTTCGGCCTCGAAACGCGCCAAGCGGCCGCCGCCTTCGTCCAATTGCGCCACTGCCTGCCGTGCGCCTTCTAAAATGCTGCTGGCGCGTTCCTCTAATTCCGTGCTGGCGTGCTCGAGATTCTCGTAACGCTGCAATAGTGCGCGGGATTCTTGAGTGAATACGTGCTGCCGTTGTTCGAATTCCGCCCGTTCCGTGTCAAATGCGGCCTGTTCCGTGGAAAGCTGGGCGCGCAAGGAATCCAGCATCTCGCGGCCCGTCGCATGCATATCCGACGCATGGGCAAGCTCCGCCTGATGATGCGTCAATTCGGCGCGTGCGGTTTCAGCTTCTTTTCGCAGCGACTCGAGCAGGGCTTTTTCCTGATTGACGGCGGCTTGCACGGTTTCGAATTCTTCCTGAACAGGCCCTACGGCGGCGCGCTCATGTTCGAGCTCCGCTTGTACAGCGGCTAAACCCGCCCGTTCACGCTCCAATTCGGCCCGCTGCCGGTCACATGCGGCGCGCGCGGCGGCAACCGCCGTTTTTTCGTTATCCAGGAGCGCACGATCTTCTTGCAAGCTGGTCCGGCCCGCTTCTAAGGACTCCCATGCGGCCTGGAACTCCGCCAGCTTCTGCTGGGCTTTCACCTGTTCCCGTTCCGCTTCCGCAAGGCGCTGTGCGAGGCCCTCTACTTCCGTCTCCGGCGCACGCGGCATGGCCTTTTCGGCTTGCAGCTCTTCCTGAATGCGCTGGTTTTCGGCGCGTAATCGCGCGAGTTCCGCCTGGGCTTCGTCAAGGCGCTTGGCAAGGCCGTCATCTTGCGGCTTCGATTCGAGCTGCATGGCCAGGCGGAGTTTTTCCGTCCGCAGATTTTCGAGCTCCGCGTGCGCCGTCTCGAGTTCCGAACGCAGCCGGGGCGTTTCCGGCTGGCTGTTGCTTTGCACCGCTTGCTGCGTGTTCTCGAGAAGCTGGCGGAGGTTCTCGATCTCCTCGCGCTGCCGCGACAGCTCCCCTTCGTTATCGGCCAGTACTTGCCGCCGCACCACCTCGAGCTGCGTCTCCGCGCCATGGGGATCAATCACCACGACTTGGCCCGATAACACCAACTGGCGCAATCCGGCGGGGATATTGGTTAAGCGGCTGGGATGGATATTGCTGGCCAGCATGATGTAATGGCCTTGTTCGAGAAAGAGCCGGGCGATTTGCTCGAGTTCGTTCATCAATTCGCTGAACTGTTCGAGTTGATCGACCAGCAGAATGGCGTGTTCGGCTTCCTGCACGGGCCGGGGATCATCCAACAGCGCACGCACCTCTTCCGAGACGCGGCCGCTCATATACGCGATGCCCGCCCGGGCGGAGCTTGCCCGGACCCGGTTGACAATGGAATAGAGCAGATGCGTCTTGCCGCTGGATTCATCGCCCAGAAGCAGCACGGGCTGCGGCTCCACCGGACGCAACTCAGCGAAATCCTGGCAGATCTGATATGCCTTCCGATTTGAATCATCCACCAGAAAGCTGCTGAAACTGTACCGTTTCATGTGCGCCACCTATTTAGGCCATTCGCCCCACTTGATCGACGCAATTCTATCTCCATGCCGCAAGAGTGTCAACCAAGCTGCCCCATGGGCATAGCGAAGTCGTTCACTTGGAGGCGCGCCCCTGCTTTGTTATACTCCAAGGAGGGAATCACGTGGGGCCGCTGCGCGAGGGTGTTTTCCGTGCGGCATGCCGGCGAATAGCCGCGAGGATGCCATATATGAGCGACTTAATCCGTTTGAGTTTCACCATCGAGAGTTCGCTTTTTGAGCGCATGGACCAGCTCATGCAAGGAACCGAGTACCGGAATCGTTCCGAATTCATTCGGGATCTGATCCGCGGGCGGCTGGTCGAAGAGGAATGGAAAGAAGGCGAAGAAGCGGTGGGCACCATCACGCTGGTGTATAACCACGAAACCCGGCGGCTCTCGGATAAGCTCACCTCGCTCCAGCATGAACACCATCATGCCATTCTGGCTACCACGCATGTGCATCTGGACCATGACATGTGCGCCGAGATGATCATGGCCAAGGGAAAGCCCAGCATCATCCAAGAACTGGCCGAACAGCTCCGCCAGCAAAAGGGCGTGCTCCACGCCACGGTCTCCATGAGCTCGACGGGCAAACAGCTTCGGTAGCCAGGGAAAGGGATTCTTCTCGTGACTGTCCTGATGAGCCGCCGGGCGGAGGCGTTGTGGGTGGCGGCCCTGGCGGCGGCCACGATTGCCGTATACGCCCAAGTCGTGGGCCATTCGTTCACCAATTACGACGACCCGTTGTATATCATGGATAATCCCCACGTACGCACGGGCCTGTCTCTCGAAAACGCCGTTTGGGCCTTCCGCTCCGGCGAGGTCGCCAATTGGCACCCCATCACCTGGCTCTCGCACCAGCTCGATTGCACGTTATATGGCCTGAACGCGGGCATGCACTTGCTCACCAACCTGATGCTGCACCTGGCCAGCACCCTCTTGCTTTACCTTTTCTTGCGCAAGGCCACGGGCCGTATCGGGCCTAGCTTGCTGGTGGCGGCTTTGTTTGCGCTGCATCCGCTCCATGTCGAGTCCGTGGCGTGGGTGGCGGAGCGCAAGGACGTGCTCAGCACGTTTTTCGCCATGCTGGCGCTGCTGGCCTACCTGCGCTTCGTGCGCCGTCGCACATTCGGGGCGTATGCCCTCACCGCGGTGTTCTTCGCCCTCGGGCTGATGGCCAAGCCCATGCTGGTGACGCTTCCGTGCGTCCTGCTCCTGCTCGATTATTGGCCGTTGGGGCGGTTCGAAGGGGCATCTGGTTTCGTGCGCCGGGGCGCGTGGCTCATATTCGAGAAAATCCCTTTGTTCGCGCTGACCATCGCATCGAGCATCATCACCTATATGGTGCAAAATCATGGCGGCGCGGTGCGGAGCCTCGAGAACCTGCCCCTGGATGAACGGTTCTTCAAGATCGTGCTGGCGTATTTTCTCTACGTCAAACTCATGTTCATCCCGCGCGGCCTCACCATCATGCATCCCATCTATGCGGTGTACGCCCCCAGTATCGCTTCCATCGCGGCTATTCTGCTGGGGATGGCGGGCGTCACGGCTGCCTGCTGGATGGCGCGCCGCCGCGCTCCCTGGGGTATCGTGGGATGGTTTTGGTATCTCGGCACGCTCGCGCCAGTCATCGGCATCGTGCAGGTAGGCGATCAAATCATCTCGGAACGATATACCTACATTCCCCTCATTGGCCTGTTCATCGCGCTGGCGTGGAGCTTCGATGCGCTGCCGCGCCGCCTCCGAATGCCACGGGCGCTGCCTTGGGCCATATCCTTGTTTATCTTGGCCATCCTGGCGGGCCTCACCTGCCGGCAAGTGGGATTCTGGAAGGACCGCATCGCCATGTTCGAGCGGGCCGTTGCCGTGACGGAAGAGAATCCCTCGGCCCATAAAAGCCTGGCGAGCGGGTTGGAAGACGCGGGCCGCATCGACGAAGCGTTGCGCCATTTGGTGCGCGTCACCGAACTTGCCCCCAACAAATGGGAGGGGTTCTATGATGTGGGCACGGTGCTTCTCAAACACGGCGCGCCCACGGACGCCGTGTCCTGGCTCGAACAGGCCATATTGCTAGGCCCCACGGAAAGCCAGCCGCATATCAATCTCAGCCTTGCCTATTTTCGCACCGGGCGGATGGAAGAAGCGGCGGCGGCCGCGCGGAAAGCCCATGCGCTCGACCCAGATTCCGCCGAAGCGCTCACCTGCCTCGGGACGGCGCTGGCCGCTCAAGGCCGTATCAGCGAGGCGTTTCCCTATTTCCAACAGGCCAGCGCGCTGGCCCCAGATACGCCGGGCGGCTGGCTCAACCTAGGCGTGGCGCTGCGTGCGATGGGGCGTCACCAGGAGGCCCTCGAATACTTGGACCGCTATCTGGCGCAGGAGCCTAACAGCGTGAGCGCGCTGGTGAATTCCGCCATGGCGCTGCAAGCGCTGGGCCAGCAGGAAGAAGCGCTCGCACGGTATCAGGCGGCCCTGCGGCTTGACCCGAAAAACACGGACGCCCAAAACGGCGTGAAGGCCATCAGCGCTTCTTTTTAGACATGATTTACTTTACATGCTGGACAAGATTGTTATGATACGGAACACCCTATTTGTACAACTCGATATGGACGGTTATTTTCAACGCAGAGAACGCAGAGATCCGCAAAGTAGAAAAAATACGCTCGAACTGTTTATTCGCACATTCGAGAATAGAGAAGAGTGGACCTCTGCGATACTTTGTGTTCTCCGCGCCTCCGCGTTGAAAATAACTCGACTTTACCAAGAAGATGAGCCTGCGCATTCCATGCCACACGATTATGAGGACCGTATTTTTATCATTTAATGTATTGATTCGCCTATATTAAATGTTGGTTTTTCGGGAGGCGTAGATTCCATGCCGTTTCGGTTCTCACGAACAGATACGCTGATCGGGCTTGTCCTGCTGGCCGCGGCCATGCTGGCCTATGCGCCCGCCATCCAGAACGGATTTGTCAATCTGGACGACGGGCTGTATGTCACTGAGAACGTCGAAACACAAGCCGGGCTTTCTTGGAGCGGTGTGTCATGGGCGTTCACCACCGGCCATGCCTCGAATTGGCACCCCCTTACCTGGCTTTCCCATATGCTGGATTGCCAGCTTTGGGGGCTTGAGCCTCGAGGGCACCACGCCACAAGCATCGCGTTGCACGCGCTCAATGGGCTGCTCCTTTTTCTGTTTCTGCTTCGCGCCACGGGGGCGCGATGGCCCAGCGCGTTCACGGCGGCGCTGTTTCTGCTGCATCCGCTGCATGTGGAATCCGTGGCGTGGGTGGCGGAACGGAAAGATGTCCTCAGCACCTTGTTCTGGTTCCTCGCGTTGCTGGCCTACCTGCAATATGTGAAGAAACCTTCTATCTGGCGATATGGCTTGGTTGCTCTATGGTTTGCGTTGGGGTTGATGTCTAAGCCCATGCTTGTGACGTTGCCTTGCACCCTCCTGCTGCTGGATTATTGGCCCTTCGGGCGGTTGCGGGAGGCAAAGGGCGCACGGGCATGGCTGCGGGGCGCGGGAAAGCTCATCCTCGAAAAAGCGCCGCTTTTCTTATTGAGCGCGGGCGCTTCGTGGATCACCCTATCTATGCAGCAACAAGGCGGCGCATTGCGGACGCTCGATGCCGCTCCCATGGATTTACGCATCGCCAACGCATTGGTTTCCTGCTGGGCGTATATCGGCAAAACGCTCCTGCCACGTCCGCTCTCCGCCTATTATCCCTTCCCGGAAAGCATGCCGCCCATTATCTATATTGTGCTTTCGGCTGCGGGACTCGTCTTGGTTTCAGCGCTCGTGATTGGACTATGGCGGCGCGCGCCTTGGGCAGCCGTGGGCTGGTTCTGGTTTCTCGGCACGCTCGCGCCGGTCATTGGCATCGTGCAAGTCGGCGCGCAGGCCATGGCGGACCGTTACACCTACGTGCCGCTCGTGGGCCTGTTCATATTGCTGGCGTGGAGCGCGGAAAACCTCACGCGCCACCTTCCCCGGCGAAACGGACTGCTCGCGCCTGCGGCGCTGGGGGCGCTGGCCGTTCTGGCTGCGCTCACGTGGCATCAAATTGGCTTTTGGCGTGACAGCATCGCGCTGTTCGAGAACGCCTTGATTGTTGAGGAGCGCAACTTTGTCGCCCATAAAAATCTGGCAGGCGCGCTGCTGGCCGAAGGCCGCTGTGATGACGCCATCGCCCATTACAAGCGCGTGCTCGAGATCGCGCCGAAATCGCGTGACGCCGACTACAACCTGGGTACGGCGCTGCTGGCCAAAGGCGACTGGGATGGCGCGGCCCGGCGGTTCCGTTTGGCCATTTTACGCAATCGAGATGACAGCCGGGCGTATACGAACCTGGGCATCGCTTATATGCGGCAAGGACGCCTGGCGGATGCTGATGCGATATTTAGAGAGCTTATAAAAGCGGCCCCACAATCGGCGCAGGCCAAGCTGAACTTGGGTATCGTATGCGCCATGCAGAACCGGCTCGATGAAGCCGAGCGGCTGCTCCGGGAAGCGCTCGAATCAGAGCCGGATTCCGTGGACGCACTCTATAACTTGGGCCAGACGTTGCTGAAAAAGAATGATTACGTTGGAGCGGAGCGCCTGTTTGCCCGCCAAACAGAAGTGAATCCAATGGACGCCCAGGGATTCATTGGCCTTGGCATGGCGCTGCGCGCGCAAGGCCGGACGAAAGACGCCTGCGTCGCATTTAATAGCGCCCTCGCCATCGAGCCCGGCAATATCCATGCAAACCAGCAACTTGAAACGCTCACGAGCATACAGACGAATGATTGAATGGCAATCCGGCTTATTGAGTCTTTGCGGCTTCGCGCCTTCTTGTGAAATATAATGATTTAAATGATTAACTTAATTAGCATTTTGCGTTAATCCAATTTATACGCACGCAAAGCCGCCAAGAACGCAAGGGTAATCGAAAATCTAGTTGCGCCGTTATATGGAATGTAATGCATCAACCTCGTTGCGATGCACAAGGCCTAAAAATATCAGATGCTTCTTCAGTCGGCTACAGGATTACGAATTTTTCACCTATTGCTTCACGGAAAGGTAGGGGGCTACACTCGCCGTATGAGCATGCCCGTCCCCCAAATCACGCGGCGCGAATGGCTTGCGCAGGCCCTCCTGCTTGCCGCGCTGTTGGTTGTGCTGTTTCCTGGCGTATTCTTGCGCGGGGAGCGCATCGTGCCTGGCGACAATCTATTCGCCTACGCTCCGTGGAAGTTTTATGCGCCCGAAGGCTGGACGCGCCCGGCGAACCCGTTGCAACTCGATCCCTTAACCGCGTTCAATAATTTCTATCTGCACACGAAGAATGCTATCAAAAATGGGGAATGGCCGTTGTGGAATCCCCTTCAGCTTTTCGGCACGCCTTTATTGGCCAATTGCCAAAGCGCCGTATTTTATCCGCCTCGCCTGCTGCATTTGGTGTTTTCGCTGCATCTGGCCACGACACTGTTCATCCTGCTCAAGCTGTGGCTGTGCGGCGCGACGGCCTATTGGTGCGGGCGCATATGGCGATTGAACGCGCCCGCGGCCCGGTTTCTATCCGTGGCGTGCATGCTGGGCGGATACGCCACCGTGTGGTGCGAATGGCCGCTCACGGATGTAGCGGTTTGGGTTCCTGTATTGCTGGGTGCGATCGAGCTGGCCCTTGAAGGGCGTTACCGGGGCGCATTTTGGGCCACGGTTCTGGGCGGGGCCATGCTGCTTTTGGCAGGGCATCCCGAATCGGCTTTCGGCATGGGCCTCGGCCTCGGGCTGTACTTCGCGCTGCGGCTGGCGGGGGAACGCCGGACCGGCGGAGCATTATGGAAACCCATGGCGGCGTGCGCGGGCGGATGGGCGCTGGCGCTGGCGCTCTGCGCGGCGCAATTACTGCCATTTCTCGAATATCTGTGCCTCGTGGCCTCGGAACCGGAGTCGGCCAATGCCTCACGCTCCCTATTCCTGACGCCGGGCATGCTGGTGTCGTTTTGGATACCCCGGTTTTACGGCACGGCGGTGGAAAACACCACGTGGGAAGGCCTCAACCATAACGTAAACATCCAGCTCTACGCGGGGCTGATGGTCTGGTTTGGCGTCATGCTTCTCTTCACCCGGGGGGAACGTGTAAAACCGCGCAAGGCCCAGGCGGTTTGTTTGGGCATTACAGCGGCGGCGGCCCTGCTGGCGGCGACGCAGATTTTCGATACCCCATTGCTGGCGCGCTTGCCGGTGCTCCGGCTAATGATGGGCCTATATTACGCCGGATTCCTCTTTCTGGCCCTGCCGGTGCTGGGCGCGCTGGGTATCGAGCACTGGATGTCCCGGCCCCGGAGCTGGCGCGACCTGGCGTGGCCGCTGGCGCTTGCGATAGGGGTAGCCGGGCTGGTGTGGCTGGCCTATTCGTTTAACGCGGGCTATTTGCGCCTGGCGAAGCTCTCGGATTATGTCCTCGAACAAGTCGCCATCGGCGGCGTTCTTGCGGCGGCTGGGCTGGCCGCACTCGCCATTGGCGCGCTGCGCCGCATGCCGTCCCGCGCCACATGGGTGCTCCTTACCACCGTGCTGGCCGTTGATCTGCTTATGGCTACGCGCGGGTTGAATCCTACGTTTCCCGAACGGCTCTTGTATCCGGAGACCGCCCTCACGAAATATCTTGAAAGCCTGCCGAAACCGTGCCGGGTGTATTGCGAATCCGGCGGCGTGCCCGCCGGATTCCTCCAGGCTTACGGCATCGAAGAGTTGTTCGGCTATGACGGCTTGTTTCCGCCGCGCACCATCCAATTGCACAAGCGCATGGGGGAACGCTTCTTTGCCACCATCGAGCCTGCCTGCGCCGTGGATTATTGCCTCCATGACCCCGCGTACTCGAAGCCGCTGTTCCCTTTGGAGGAACCTGGACGTTTCGAGCAGGTGGCGGTATGCGACGGCATCGAGGTGTATCGCGATACATGGGCCTGCCCGAGGGCTTTTCTGGTGGGGCGCTTGGAAGTCGTGAACGGCACGGACGCCCTGTTCGCGCGCATGAAGGAAGAAGGATTTGATCCTACCCGGACAGCCGTTACGGACGCCCCGCCGCCGGGGCCTTTGCCGGATCGGGCGGAGCCGGAGCGGTGCTCCGCCGAGGTGACGAGCCGCACCGCCACCCATGTGGCCGTGCGCGCTTACGCCGAAGGGCCAAGAGTGCTGGTGCTGGCGGATGCGTATTACCCCGGCTGGGAGGCTCGAGTCGACGGGAAGCCCACACCCATTTTCCCCGTGTACCACGCTTTCCGGGGCATCATGCTGGAGCCCGGCATCCATGAAATCACCTACACCTATTTCCCTTGGAGCCTTCGCATCGGACTGGCGATATCCGCCTGCGCATTGCTGGGCATGGCGGGTTACATGCTTATTCGGCTTATGAAGCACACCCGGGCAGAAGCGTAATCGTCTTGCAATTGTTTCTTTCGTGCCTTTACGACGTTATGGTGAATCATCTGGACCTTTGATTCCCCCGGTGTGACGATTCAAAGGATAATAATGTGATGACCTCTTCGTAAGGAGATTGCCCTTGATTCGGAAGATGCGGATTGTTTTAATATAGAAAATATCATAAATTCTACCGGGATAGTGGTTTTATGAAGGCGCACTTTGTGCAATGGCGGAGATGGGTTTAATTAAGGAGAAACAGGGCAATGGGTAGTAGGGGATTGTTGAGCATCGGGATGGGGCTTGTGCTGGTGGTTCTAACATGCGGGTGTCCGATGGGCATTCGGGTGCCGGATCTCACGAGCATGACCCAGGACTATGCCGAGATCATGATCATAGACAACAATTTAAGCGTGGGAACTGTCACTACCGCATATCACGATATCTTGGCGGAAGGCGATGTGATAACGCAAGAGCCGCTGCCGGGTACATGGGTAACGCGAGGGACTACCGTCAACTTGGTGGTTTCTTTAGGCGCCGCGCCCACGGAAACCACAACGGTGCAGGTGGGCGCTATTTTGCCGATGGACGGGCTATGGGCCACCGCAGGCCAGAGCGCGAACGTGGCTTTGTATGAGGCGCTCGATACGGCGAATGCGTATTATGACAGCGAACACCTTCAGCTCGAACTCTTGACGTATAACAGCAGCGGCGATCCCGCCACGGCGCTCGAGGCCCTAAAATCTCTTGACGCGCAAGGCGTGCGGATGGTCGTAGGCCCCATGAGCAGCGGGGAGGCTGCCGCGGTCGTGGATTACGCCAACGAGCACGGCATCATTTTGATCAGCCCGTCCAGTACGGCCATCTCGCTCGCGCTGCCCGACAATCTCTACCGGCTCATACCGAACGATACGAACCAAGCCAAGGCCCTTGCGATGCTCATGCAGCGGCAAGGGATTGCCAATGTGCTTCCTGTCTATCTCGATGATGTGTATGGGCGCGACCTTCTGGAGGCGTTCCGCGCGGATATCGAAGAGGCCGATAGTGATGTCGTGGCGCTGGATGCCATCGCGTATGATCCCACGAATGTCGATTACACCCTATTGGCGGGGCAAATCGCGGACGCCATCGCCGGGTTGGACACGGCCTCGACTGCCATCTTGCTGATTGGCCAGGACTCGGACGCGGCGGGCCTTTTTAAGGCGGCGGGACTCGACAGCACGCTGGCCCATGTGAAGTGGTATGCCACGGACCAAATCGTGCGGCATCCTTCCATCGTTTCAGACGTGGACGCTTCGGCATTCGCCAGCAAAGTGAAGCTGGAAGGCTTCACGGTCCCCTGCCAGGAATCCATCCCCGTGATGCCCATCATGCTGGCTGACGCGGTGATGAGCAATACGCTGGGCACGGCCCCGATGCCCTCTTCGTTGTCCACGTGGGACGCGCTATGGGTGATTGGCGAAACCTACCATGCCAATCCCACTGCGGACGCCGCCACGTTGAAGACGAATTTCGAGACCGTGATCGGCAGCACCTTCAGCGTGTTTGGACAACTAAGTATCCTCGACGCGAATGGCGACATGTCGGTCGTCATGCAATCCCGCTTCGCCATGGGCGAGAGAAGCAATGGAACGCCCGGATGGAATTTCGCGGGCGTATTCATCCAGCACATCACGTTGGGGCCGTATATCACCGACGCCACTTCGTTCTTCACGGAAGAGTCTGGAACCGCCACGATTGGCGCGGTGCTGCCGCTCACGGGTGCGAACGCGGAAGATGGCTTGGGCGCGCTGCAAGCCATCTATCTCGCCTTGGATCAAGCGAACACCTATTACCCCGTCACGGAAGGGCTCGATATTCACTTCAATGTGGATGTGTGCGACACGAGGAGCGATCCGGCCACGGCCTTGGCGCAGGTCAAGGCCCTGCACGCCCGGGGGGTGAACCTGATAGTCGGCCCGATCAGCAGCGGCGAACTGGCCGCCGTGGAAGCATATGTGAATGAGACGGGCATGGTGGCCATCAGCACCACCAGCACCGCCCCGTCATTGGCCAAAGTGGACCGCATCATGCGCATGACGGCGACAGACGCACGCCAGGCCAAGGCGGTGTCGCGCTTGCTCACTTATCAAGGAAAAACGGATGTGGCCTTGCTCTACATCGACGACACCTATGGCGTGGATTTCGTGGAGGCATTCCAAGCGGCTTTCGCGGGCGAAGCCACGGCCATTCCGTATGCGGCGGATACGACGGATTTCTCGGATGTGCTGGACGCCGCCGAGCGGCATATTGAAAACGCCGAATCCACGGAGAACGCCGCCGTACTCGTCGTGAGCATTCAAGAAGGCGTCCAACTGCTCGAGCAAGTCGAGGAAGGCCCATTGACCACGGTGAAATGGTATGGCACGGACGGCATTTGCCAAAGCCGTATACTGCTGGCTTCCGAGCAGGCGCTGGCGGCGGCTAAAGCGACCAGCCTTACCTGTTCCACCTATGATGTGGCCGGGATGCGACGCTTCTCGCCCATGCGCAACGCGCTCGGTTCGTATCTGGAGCCGCTGCTGGATGGGTCCGCCGCCTGGAATGAAATCAGCGCATATGATGCGCTTTGGCTTGCCACGTATGGGTATGCCACCACAAGCCTTGACGCGGACGCCGCCACGCTTTGGGCGAAGATCAGCAATCCCAATGGCGCTATCGGCCTGGGCGGCATCTATGCATTCGACGCCAATGCGGACCAATCCACCAGCACCTACGCTTTCTACAGCGTGAAGGAAAATGCGTCCGGGCCATATTGGAAAGCCACGGCGCTATACCGCGATTTACTGTATCACCCGAACGATCTGTATATTATCCCTGAGTAAGAATCCTCATGCCGCCAGCCGCCCCGGATTCACACAAAATCCGGGGCGGTTTTGTATTACTGGGTAGCCGGTAATGTAATGCAGTAACGGGCATCGGCTTGACGTTTATAGTATCCCTTCCCTAGGCTGCTAGCTTCAGTCGGTAAGCACTTTCCTGAACGGGCTAACATGTCACTGATTGTTTTCTGGCAAAAGTGTCATATATTTAACCTGAGTTTTCTCCGGATGGAGTTTTCGTCGGCATAAGTAGTTTTATAGAAGGAGTTTATGAAAGGCGTGCGTGTTGTGTTAACTGTTCTTCGGCGCGGCCTAAGCCGAAGAGATCCTATAAGCGTTGCTGCACCGCGCTCCTGCGAGTGATCTCATTATTCCAAGAAAAAAGTGACTTCCTGCGTCTGCCCCGCGATGATGCTCACTGTTTTTGTCAGAAACTGCCCATTCTCGATCTGTTCCTTTTCTGGTTTGTCCAAGTACTTTCGATCAATCGCCATGAGGAGAAGGGTGTAGGTTCCCGGTTCGAGTGGGCCAAACTGGCAGGCATCACTTCTGTCGACATCTCTATAGGTAACTATTAGAGGACTGAATGATTCGAGATACTTCTCCGACAGCTTGCCAAACTCAATGTCGACTTTCCCTCTTAGCATCGTAAGGCTTCCGGAGGAATGCTCTGTGTTGCCCTGGAGATGCACAATCAGAGAGTCTTTCTGCTTGTCCATTTCTATCGTTCTGAATACTTCCTTCCCTTCCGGTATTTTCAGCTTGCAGGTATACCGTAGTTGGCTCTTTACTCCTTCCACGCTAAGGGTTGCCCATGCTTCAAACAAGGCAGAACCACCGTTCACTTTCTCGAAAGCATACCTCCCATTCGGACCTACTCCCGTCCCATTTGCATACACTTCAGTCCCCTTTTCATCTGTTACGCGTAGTTCGCACCTTGCAAGACTGGTATGTTCTATTGGCTGACCCTGGTACGTGAGTACGCCCTCAAGGAATCCACCAGGGGCGGGAAAATCAAAATCCACTATGGTGTCAGTGCCCGGTTTTAGTGTTATTTGCTCTTTTCGGATAAGCTGGGGAAAACGGTCCTCGCGACTAGGAGACAACCAACCCAGAAGCGTGTATTGGCCGGGTGGTACATCTTCAAAGATGTATGTTCCCGCCTTGTCTGTTTTCGCCTCGGTGCACTTTTCTTGACGATTCAACTGAATTGCCATACCAGCCATTGGCGTTCCCCGATAACGCATGGCCCCGTGAATGGTTCCCACGGCGGAACTGGAGACACTATCGTTAGGCGATGTGGCTTCGGTTGTAGGCGCCACAAGCGGCGTGTTGCTGTTCTGGGCGTCCGTGAGATTGATTACCGGCGGCGGCTGGACCGACTTCAAAGGCAGCGGTTCCGTCGGCGCTTCGAGGGTTGCCGTCTGTGGAGTCTGCATCGTTGATTCGGTGGTATGTCTTGTGTACAAAGCCCACGATGCCAGAGCGGCTACAAAGAGCAGTGCCGCCGCGATCATGACGCTTTGCGGGTGCATGATCTCGTATATGAATCCCCAAGCTCCTGCTGTATTTGTGCGCGTCACGCCGGCCAATCCGATCCTTGCCAGGGTAGCAGTCAGCGTTGTCGGGACGGCTTCGGCTACGAGATGTCGTGTCATCAAGACGGTCAACGCGGAACCCGCAACCACGATCCCTTGTCGTTTCAGTTGCTTGCGAATGGTTTCGATGCCCATTTGGATACGGTAGCTGATGGTGGACCGTGCGACGCCGAGTTTCTTTGCGATGGATTCGTGCGTATTGTCTTCAAAGAAGTGGAGGAGGATGGGTTCCCGAAGCTCCATGGGCAGTCTGCAAACAGCTTCGTCCACATATTCGTAAAGATCATTCCATGTGACGTCCGTCGTTCTGGGAGATATGCTCGAGAAGCAAGCCTCCCGGCTTTTCCCGCGATGATCGCTCCGAATGCGTTTTATTGAGCGGTTTGTGGCCATGCCGTGCAGCCATGCACCGACGGAATGGATTCTGGTGATTTCCTTGGCTTGCGCAAGGATCTCGAAACACTCCTGGGTGATATCTTCTGCATCCGTCGAATTGCCCAAGATACGGCGACAGGTGGCATAGACGATCCCTGCATAGCGAGTTGTGAGCTCTTTGAACGCTTCGGCATCTCGAGATGCAATCCATTGTTGCAATGCGATTCTATCCACGTCTTCCATTGGTCGCTGACTCCCTTAGTGATTAACTAAACTCTACATGTATGTCCCCGCTGAAGGCCAGATGGTCAAAAGAATTGTACAATGTATTTGGGAAATCCCCACGTGGCCTTCCTCCACCGTGAATAGCGACGTCCTGTTCACTCCCCACCTCAAGCTCACGGCTCACAACGTGTCCACCGGCTCTCCCCGCAACACACGAAGGACCACCTCTCCCTTATGCCGCGCACTCCACTGTTCGTACAGAAAAGAAAAGCACAATATATTGCGGTATTTCTTAAAGTATGGTAACGCTTTAGCGAAATGGTGAAGAATGACCGGCGAGGGTGCCAGTCCCACACATTGCTTACTAGAAAAAAGTGTGGGGCCACCGCCCCCGGCGGTCGTTACATGGAATATCAATACCGTTGCGATGCAATAAACAAGTCAAAAGCCATCAGATGCTGCTTCATATGGCTAAAGTATTACTGAAAATTTAATAATACATAATAAATGAGCAATTGAATCATTTTGCCATGCTGTTTCAAACTGTTTCAGTCGGCTGGCGATTTACCCGGGCTTTTTGCTTATTGAGCCTGGCTTGAACATCTGTTATCTTCGTTCTCCATAGTATACGGCTTGTTCTCCGTACATTCGCGGTAATACAGGCCGACCTTATGCTTATGCGGGGGAAGCAAGATTCGATGAAAAAACTGGGATACGCTGCGCTCAGGCTCGCTCAAGCAACGGTGGTATTCATAGTAGTGGCCGGTACAATACCAGCGGCATGCGAAGAAGCACATACGAATGCCGGTTCAAGCTCACCAGAACAACAAGCCGCCCCGGACGCGCAAGCTTCTCCTTCCATACCGCCGTGGTTTGTTTTCTTCGCTCTCGTGAATGTGTATCCAAAGATGGAGAGTGAGCGGCTGGTTTCCATATACGACAACGCCATGCGCATCGCGGCCCCAGGGTATGACGATGCAATGACCGTGGGCGACCTGCGGGACCTCCATCTGCTGTGGGCACCCCATTTCGGCCTGGGGCGCAACTTGTCGAACCACTGGGCGTTGTTCGTGCAAACGGGCTACACCGGCGGCAAGGTGCGCACGAAGGAAGATGACCGCAGCATCTTCGCTGGCCTGCCGCTTCATACGGATTTCGAAATCAAACGCACCGCGCTGTATGCGGGCATAGGGCTCGATTATTTCCCCTTTGGCATGCCCGTGCTCCAGCATTATGATTCGTGGGGCGAACGTTTGTGCGCCGCGAAACCGGTGCTGGGCGGACGGGCCACCTGGACCTACGCCACCTACCGCGCCCGCGCCCGTACATCGATTAAACCTTTTGATTCGATGCGCCATTTGGGCGTCGAGTTGAGTGACGAATGGCTGATTCCGAGCTTCAATGGAAACATAGGCGTCGATGTGCCGGTCAACGAACACAGCGCCCTGAGCTTCAACGCAGGCTACACCTGGTTCAACCGCCGTGATTATGATTTTAACGCTTCGGCTTTCACAATCGGGTTCAAGCACTATTTCCGCTAGGCCGGAAAACATCGGTTCTACTGGAAACTTGAGGCGCTAGGGAAGCTTCAGGTACGCTTGCTTTATTGGTGCGCGCAACGTAAAGCTGCAACATGCGCCTCAACCGGCAGGCGGCCGCCAACTATTCCGCGCCGCCGCTAAGGAGAACACACAGCGATGAGAATGCTTCAAGCTCTTGCGCTGAAGGCCATTTGCGCCGGACTGCTTGCTTCTGGCGTGATGCTGATATTTAAGCCTTCATCCGAATTATACCGCATGGTGGCGACGCTGGCCCCAGACAACGGGCTTGTGCGCGTCGTTGTGGCCATCCTAATCGTGGCCGTGGCCCTATGGGCGCTCATCCCGTTTCCCAGAAGGCAGCGGGGAAAATCCATTTCCTTCCCGGATGCCCTGGGCCAGAACGTGATTCAATTAAATGGCATGGAGCGGACTCTCGCCCGGCTGTTGGCGCGCGATCCGGAAGTGAAATGGTCGAATGTGCATTTCGAGCCCGCCGATGATCAACGCCGGGTGCGCATTTGCGCCGTGGTGGATATTTTTAAAGCCGCCAGCGCCAGCACGCGGGAGATCCAAGCGCGCCTCAAAGACTTGATCGCGGAACATGGCCGCAAGCTGCTGGGAGATGATGTCATCGTAGGCGTAGACCTCAACACGCGCAATGTCGTCATTAACAAAAAAGCCGGTTTCGACACACCATCTCCGAAAGAATATCCGGCCGCCGTGAGTTACAGCGGCGAAAAAAAAAAGACTGGGCTGGTCCCCTTTGAACCGGGAGAAATGAGTTACCTTCCCGGCGAATCGGATACAGATGCCCCAGCGCCTAGCAAAGAGGATGAACAGCAAGCCGCAGGCGAGGCGGAGACGCTGCCCTATGGCGGCATCTATTCACCCGAGGATGAATCCGGGAACGACGATAAACGCCCAAACGGCTCCTGATACGCCGGTCAAATACATCGCATAAAACGCAAACAGGCCAATAGCTCGAATGCAGCTATTGGCCTGAACGTTTTTAATGGTGGGCGACACTGGACTTGAACCAGTGACCTCCGCCGTGTGAAGACGGCGCTCTAACCACCTGAGCTAGTCGCCCATTTTCCGTTCCACAACGTGGAAACGAACGCCAAGACTGTATCATACTGGCAAGGAGCCGTTCAACCAATTGCGCCGCGCTTCAAATCGCCGGACAAGAGTTTTCCTCGGTGTGGCGGCCTGCTCATGCTGCCCGGTTTTTACCTTATATGCGGCTTGCGCCACCAGACGGTTCTGATTATCCCTGCCATCAAGAAGGCCATGCCTAGGAGCCCGCTTCGCAACGGCAGCGGCACGCTATCGCTATTATATGGATCCGAACCGGCTGCGGCTTCGTCTTCATCTGGCCAGCCGTCCTCGTCGCTATCCAGGTCGAGGTAGTTTGGCAGATCATCCAAATCCGGATCGCCCAATCCTTCGGAGGTATCTGGCAGTGTGTCATCGTCGCTATCGAGGTCAATATAATCAGGCGCGCCGTCGCCATCGGAGTCGAGGGGTGTAAACGGATTCGGCCCCGCTTCGGTTTGATCGGGGACGCCGTCGTCATCCGAATCCGGATCTTGCCAGTTGCCGAGTGAATCGCCGTCGGGGTCGCTTTCTCCTTCGGTGCTGTTCGGGATGCCATCAGCATCCGAGTCCACGGGCCGCAGGCTCACGCCGCCGTAAAACGGCAGGCCGAATTGCGAGCGCACGAGGGTATAGCTTCCATCATGCGGGGCGCTGGCGTCGCCCGCGCCCGTGGCCACATGGCCATTAAAACAGGTGGTGCTTGATGGCGACTCGGGGCCTTGCGCCATGTGCCAGCGGTTTTGGAATTCCACGCAGGCTTTCGAGTATTTCAACGAAGCGGCATGCGCGGGATTCGCCGCCATACATAGGGCTATCAAGGCCAGATAGGCCGCCGCTCGAAGGCTGATTATGCGGGTTATTTTCAATCTGTGCATAATCCTCTCCTTACTCGCCGGAGGCTTTGGTGACGGTATACTCGATGCCGACGCCGACGAATGTGGGAATTAGGCCCTCGTCTAGCGCCTCTTGCACATAATCTATTTGCACGGCATAGGAATACGAAAGGTTGCTGATTTGGGGTTCAACGATGGTCTCATCACTGTAACTTCGCACATCCGGAGAGGTTCCCAAGGTTCCGGAATGGAATGTGATTTGCGCCATGGTCACCGCAGGCACAGCATCGCCAACATATGCTTGGCCTTTTTGCAGCTTTGCATCGATGTAGATGCTCCACGAGGAGTTGTCAAAGTAATACACCTTCATCTTGGTCACTTGTGCGCCTTGAGGCAAGTTCACCGGTGCGCAAAGGGCAATGTCGTCACTTGAGCCAAACGTTTCGATATAGCCTCGGTTGTTACTGGTAACCCTCCAGTCCGAACTGGTCTGGAGGTTAGCAGGATTGAATGCGGCTGCCGATAGGAATAACCGGAAAGTGCGCGGGCCGCTATACAGGTACTCGCCCGTGGTCTGGACATTGCCATTCACATCCAGTTTTTGTTCGGGAGCTAGTATGCCAATGCCCACGCGCCCGGCGCTGTCCATGGCCAAGGCGTCGTTGATCCCCGCGCCGAGAATCAGCCGGTTAGTGCCGCCTTGGGAGCGGATGCGGGCGTCGCCCGCGCCGCCGCCGGAAGTGGCGATGCCCATCTTGAGTTCATATCCGCTGTTGCCGATTTTTACGTCGCCGTCGGTATTCGTTAAATCCCAGTTGCCGCCTTGTACGTGGAGCTTGGTGTCCGCATCGGCCCGGCCCACGGCTAATTTTCCATTGATGGCCAAGACGCCTGTTAGCGTGTCGCCTTGCGCATCCACCCAGATATCCTTGTTGGCGGCCATGAATTCGCTGGCGTGTTTGCCGTCCACTGTGTCCGCATCCAGGCCCGAACCAGCGCCATCGTTATCGGAAATCTCTTCGAGCGCAGCGCCGTCGGCCATGGCGGCGGCGTCCACGACTCCGGCAGCCACGGTCTGGGCGGTTGCGGCATATTGGGCGTTCAGCGCGAAAGGTACGCTTAGAATTTGCTGGCGTGGGGCCAAGGTATGGACCGCTTTCGTCACGGGATCATGCACTTTGATCGAGACATACCGGGCCGTACCACCGAAGGCGTTGATCAAAGGCCGTTTGCTGGTGTCAATAGGCCCGAGTAGCACATTAAAATTCCCTTCCACGACTTGCGCTTTCGCCGCATGGCCGAAAGCAGTTACGCCGTCGAAGACCATAGGTCCCCACACCAGTGCGCCATTGGTGAGTGCGTCGTAAATCTCAAATTCCAGGGTGTATTCACCCGTCGCCAGCGGTTTGCCCTCGTTGTCCACGAGCGCACCCTGGTAGTTGATCATGGAAGGCACTTCCGCTGAGAAGCTCGCGCCCGCCCATAGAACACCGCATATGCATGCCATCCCTATTTTCAGCATATTGATTCTCCTTGTTTCTTTTCCTCTGGCAACCTTAACGAATCGGCGCATGATCGAGTGTGTAGGTGATGGTGATGGACCTAATCACGAAGGTGCTAGATACGCTTGTTACATTCTGATTGGTGCTAAGTTGAATGAATGCCGAATAGCCATAATATTCCGAGTCCACCTCGGATTCCGTAATGGTATTCGTAGTGAAGGTTTTCCAATTGAATGAATCTCCACTTGTCCATTCATCTATGGTGGCAATACTCGTATCCCCTATGCTGCCCATACTCCATCGAACCAAATAGAGTCGTATTCGGATATCTACTGGATTCAAATCGTCGCGATACGATATCGAAACAGATTGGATGACGGCTCCATCCGGCAGATCGATTGGCGCGGTCAGTTCTATTGTTTCGTTAGCGCCATTCATCGGGGAGATACTCCAGACACCATACGAATTATGTAATACATTGTCTGTATCCGAGGGATTCGCGGATTGGAACGCCGCCGCCATGATGTGCTTCTTGATAGTGCGCGGTGCGGCTAGCTTGTAGTCGCCAGTCACCGTGAGATTGCCCGTAATGGCTCCGCCTTGAGTTCCAATGAAATCGCTGGCGTGTTTCCCGTCTAGCGTATCCGCATCGAGTCCCGAGCCCGCGCCGTCGTCATCCAGGATTTCCGTGAGCGCCGAACCATCCTCCATAATGCCCGCATTCACCGCGCCTTCTTTGATGGATTCTTCGGATATCGAACGTGCGGCTACTGATTGGGCGGTTTGCGCGTTTAAGGCGAACGGCACGCTGAGGATCTGCTGCCGTGGGGCGAGAGTATGCTCCGCTTTCGCATCGGGATCGTGGACCGTGATCTCGATATATCGCGGCGCGGCGGCGAAAGCGCTCGATAATTTCCGCTTCGAGGTGTCTATGGTTCCTAGTAATACATTAAAGTTGCCATCTACGGCCTGTACTTTGGATGCATGGCCGAACGCCACCACGCCATCGAATATTTGCGGGCCCCAGATTAGGTTGCCTTCTTCTTCAGCGTCATAGATGCGGAATTCGATAGTATATAGGCCAGAGGCTAACGGCTTGCCTGTTTCATCGACGAGCGCACCTTGATAATTGATTAATTGAGGCAGCTCCGCCGCGAATGCAGGATGAAGAAAAAGTAACAAAAAGAACAGAGCCGTCCACTTCATCTCCCACTCTCCCGTCCAAATAGACCGATATCAACTGTAGCGCGATGATCTGTCCAACCCCACTAAAAGTATACCTGAGGGGAATTCAAAAAAGATAGGGATTATGTTTGAAAATAAGCCGCCCGAAATCTACTTTATTTCAGTAGGCAGGCGCGGGGAATTCGGGGTATACACAAAAATAGGGGCCCTTCTCCATGGAAGAGCCCCGTTGCCTCAAACTTCAACTGCTATTCGTGCCAATACATATCCCAGCCAAGATAGTTGTCCATGGCTTCATAGACCGCCTGGGCAGTCTCGCTTAAATTGACGGCTACATGGTGTTCGAAGCCGTTCTGGCAGATGTACTCGAGAAGCCCCTGGAGATCGGGGATCTCCGCTACGCCGTAGCCGCCGAAGGTATCGAGGGGATCATCCGTGAATGCTCCTTCGCCAAGATAGCCCGCGATGACGCCTTCGGTGTCGATGGTCGAGAGGCGGCAATAGGTCATGGGCTTAGGCTTAATACGGCCTACGACCGTGCCATAGGTGTTGGCTTTGCCGACTGTGCCCGCGATGATCTCCTGGTAGTCCATGCGGAATTCCTTGAAGCAGCTCTTGGGCAGATTCGAGCAATGGAAGCAGACGCACTTGTCGGGATCATCGCCGTAGTTATTGTTCCAATCGAGGAGGAAGCTCGGGGTTTGCGAGGCCAAAGCGAGGGCATGCATGCCCACCGCTCCGCACACATCCACTTCACAGGCCGAGGAGCGCAGCGAATCACTGAGCATGCTCATGACCGTGCAAGGCACGACGCCGTAGTACTCCTCGAGGGAGGTCCAGCACTGGATGGCGGTGATATCGAGTTCCGCGGCCTTCATCCATTCATCAATCACGATGCCGAGTTTGGCCATTTTGGTGATGGCGGCTGCGGTCACGCCTTTGGTCTCGACATACCCCTGGATAGCCGCCACTTTTTCTTTGACTAGCGCATCGTTATCTTTAAGGCGCTCCGCGCGGCCAAAAATCTCCGAGAGGTCAAGCGTTTCGACGGAAATGCCGGAATCTTCAAGGAGCTTCTCGCTGAAACGGACCGTGTTGAAATTCGCGGGGCGTGCGCCTAGCGCGCCGACGCGGCATTTGCGCAGGCCGTTCACCACCCGGCAGACGCTGGCGAAATAGTGCAGTTCGCTTTCGAATGCGGGTGTGGCGGGGTCCATGGTGTGCAAAGTGGTGAGTGTATATGGAATGTTGTATTGCTTCAGGTTGTTGCATGCGCTCATCTTTCCGCAGAAAGAATCGCGGCGGTGCTTGATGGTCATTTTCAGCGGGTCATCGGCCCAGGCATGAATGAGCACGGGCACATCAAGCCCAGCCATCTTGATGGTGTCCGCCACGCCGCGCTCGTCGCCAAAATTAGGCAGCGTCACGATAATGCCGTCCAATGTTTCACGGTTTTTCTTGAAGAGTGCGGCGCACTTTTTGGCGTCTTCCCAAGTTTCGACGCTGCCGAATTTCGTATCATTCGGAGACAACACCACCGTGTTGTATCCAAGTTTTTTGAGCAGCGCCATCATGAAGGTGCGGCCTTCTTCGGCAAGGGCGTCTGGGAAAAATCCGCGATTGCCTACAAGCAATCCAAATGTCATCTTATGGGATTTTGCGGGCATGGCCTGGCTCTCCTTCTCCGATAGTTGTTTGCTGCCATCCGTTAAGTGCATACCGGGGGCCATTCTAGCCCTCTGGCGCACCTGCCGCAAGCGTTATGCAATGGCAGGTTTTTCTTTACAGGGACACGGTGAGCACGGGGGAACGGTATGGCTATAGAAAAAATCACTCAACATCCTTGGTTCATTATGTGGTTAGAGTAATTCGCGTATCCGCCGCCGCAAAGATGGCAGCACTTCCTCGGCGAACCAGGGATTCTGTTTGAGCCATAGCAGGTTTCGGAACGACGGATGAGGCAGCGGCATGAACGTGGGCCAGTAACCACGCCAGGCGCGCACGGTTTCCGTCAGCGTTTTATGCGCTTGAGCGCCGAGATACCGCACTTGGCCATACCGCCCAGCCAGAAGAGTGAATTCGATAGCGGGCAGATGGGCCAGCAGGCGGGGCAGCCAGGTTTGAGCGCATTCGGGGCGCGGCGGCAGATCGCCACCTCGGACATTGCGTCCCGGATAACAATACCCCATGGGGATGATCGCGATGCGCGATTCGTCGTAGAAGGTTTCCCGGTCCACCGCCATCCACTCGCGCAGGCGGCCGCCGCTCGGATCGTTCCAAGGGATGCCGGTTTCATGGACGCGCAAGCCGGGGGCTTGGCCGACAATTAAAATACGCGCCGTGGCGGATGCGCGCAGGACCGGCCGGGGCTCCAGCGGCAGCTTGTCCGCGCATAAACGGCATGCCCGCACTTCCTCGAGCAGGCGCGCCAGCGAAGCGTTATTCTCGATATGTGCTCCTTTTTCCATGATGCCTGCAAAAATATACTCCAGCAGAGCGCCTCTCCTATGGATGCTCAAATACCTACTTCCCCATATATTCACAGCGAGACATAACCGCAACCAAAAAGCCGGATTCTAGACCACGAAATACACTAAACTACACTAAAATTCGATGCGATTTTGTAGGGTGGGGCTTGCCCCACCGCTCAGGGGCCAGCCCTATCGCCTGTGGATAACCAACGTGGCTTTTGAATAAACTCTTTGTGCCTTAGTGGCTTTGTGGTGAAAATGAGCTATATCCGCCGGAAGAGAATCGTCCCGTTGGGCAATTCCTCCACCCGTTCAAAGCGGGCTAAAAACTCCGGCGATTCGAAAAATTCTGCGTAGGGTTTGTACCCATATTGCACGCGCCGCCAGCTCAGCGTCCGGCGTCCCGCCAGGACATAATCAATAGGCAAGAAGTCCTGGTCCAGTTCGAGCAATTCTGTAGGTATCTCCGGCAGTCGTATGGCGCGGCGTTCGGTGAAGAGGGCCACTTCGTCCGACACATCCGAAGCGAAAATTGTACCTGGCTCTGTGATCTCCCGCAGACGGGCGTAGGCCTGGAGGTCTTCGGGAGATAACGGCGGAAACGGCTGCGTTTCAGCGTCACGCACGGCTTGGTGGGCCGCCGCCACGCTATAATATTGGGTGATGGCCACCCCGGCCAGCGCCACCAGCGTTCCCACCGCCAGCGCTCGCCGATATGGTGTTTTATTCACGAGGCCTATCAGCGCCAGCAATGCCGCCATGCCTGCGATGATCACCAGCGGGCGGAAAGGGGCGTAATAACGCGCTTCGTGGTTTGCCATGCACATGAGTAAAAAATTGCCGCCCACCAGCAATAACACGGCCCACGGCAAGGCCCGGCAAGGCCGCGCCGCACTATGAAACAGCGATACTAGGCATAGAAACAGAAAGGGGATTGCGAATACGCCTTGGCTGCGTTCGAGCGGATACATCCAGCTTTTCGCTTGGAACATGTCTCCCCAGAACGACATCGAGAGGATATTCGGCAGGAAATTAGCCATTGCTTTGGCGCGGATGGCGCTGCCATACAACGCCATCATCCCGCCCGGCGTGGAGGGTGCGTCGTGGAGATGGTAGAGCAGCGTTCCAGGAACCGCGCCCCAGGCCAACGTGTAGGCGCTCATGAACGAGAAGCCTGGGCTGCCAGCCACCAGGATATTCCGGAGCAGCCAAGGCGACACGGCTACGAGCGAGCCTGCCAGCGCCAGCCCCGCCGCACGCCAGCGCCCTTGCCCAAACGCCCACGCCATCGCAAAAGGCGTGAGATACACAAAATTAGTGCGCGCCAAATAGGCCAGTCCGCATATTACACCCAATGTAGCCCAGGTTGCGGCGCGGGCGGGCCAGCATACGGCCACATACACTGCGCATAACAAAATCAGTGTGGCGAGGGGTTCGCCCATGCCCATATAGCTGTTTTCGAACAAATGGGGATCGCCCGCCACGAACAGCATACACAAGAGCGCGCCAGCAAGCCCCATGCACCGCCGCGCCAGTAGAAACACCAGGGGCAGGCTCAACAAATACCATAGCCCGCTTTGAAAAATAGCCGCGTCGATGGGGCTCCGGAAAAACATCTGCGCCCCCGCATGGGCGAGCGTCGGCAAGGGGAAGCGGTGCAGATTGGGCCAGTATGCGCCATTTAGATAACCCCTGGCCTTGAGCCAGGGCGCTTCCATCGGAAAGATTTGCCGCGTGGCGAAACCATGGCCCTCTCGGAGTTCGGCTCCCATCTGGGCGTAATCCACGGCGTCAGGGAAAACGAAATACGACTCGTTATACCCCACGGTCCAGACCGCTGATGCGATGGCCAGCGCCAGCAGCGCCACGGCAATTTCCCAGCCGGGCCTGCGTTGCGTGAATGACGGCTCTTCCAACGGCGCGCCTCCTTGCGTGGCATATGCGGCGATAGGAAAAACGCCCGAAATGCCTAACCGATTATACTAATCGCGCGAGCGTTCGCCTTTTTGGCCATCCCAAACACCGCCAGAACTGAACCGGTACCGGTAAGTCTCGCGCCCTTGCACGTCGGTGCGGATATCCGTGGAAGCCGCCTCGGCTTCGGGGCGGGTGTTGAAGCGCTCGCTTTGGCAGATGCGATACGAATAATCAATATATCCGAGATATCCTGGATTTCCTTCCGAAGCGGAAGTCACCGCGCGCGCATCGAGAGGATAAAAGCTTTCATAGACTTTCGCCTCTTTATAGAACTTGCCGCTTAACCCTTCTTCTTCCTGGAATTTCACTTCTCCATGGCGGCTCTCGCCATTCAGGCGCTTCAACTCGACCGCGCCGACTTTATCCAGGTTCGCCATGATTTTCTCAGCGCCCGAGACATAGCCCTCGGGCTTTTCGCCTATGCCAAAGTCATATTTTACTTTTTCGACAACATCGCTCGGGGATTGCGCGCATGCGCAAAGGAGCATCAAGCCTGCCGCAGCCCAAATCGTTCGTTTCACGGCGCTTCTCCCTTTCTTCAAGACCCGCCAGCGGACACGCAGGTGCGCGGGCAAGTGCAAGCATTTCCGTTACATGCCTTCCATCGTACTGGATGCGGGCTGAAGCGTTCAACGGCGCGGCATGCCCTGATATCGCACGGAAGAAAGAGGAAATCATCCGGGCGGGCATGGTATACTCCGGCTAAATGTTCCTTTGATGGCCGCCGCCACAGAAAATGCAGCAGTGGCAAGGGTTTCAATATGAAAGTAGAAATACACAGCCACACGAACATGTATTCTTCTTGCTCGGTGATGCCGCCGGGCGAGCTGTTCTCGCTGGCCGAAAACCTTGGATATGAGGCGCTTTTTCTCACGGAACATCACAAGGTATGGCGGCCCGAAGCACTCAAGCGCCTGCAAGCCCAGTGTGAAGAAATGCGTATTTTCCCCGGTATCGAGATCTCCCTAGAATCCGGCGTGGATGTGCTGGTGCTGGGCGCAAACGATCCAGTTTACGAAACCCTAAAAAATCCCAGCGAATTATTCGCCAAGGCATGCGCGGATGGATACTTGACGATTATCGCCCATCCATACCGCTGGTCGGGGGAGCTGCCCGAATTTTGCCGCTTCGCCGACGCAGTGGAAGTGCGTTCGTGCCATCATTTCCAAGAAGAGCGCGCGCGCGCGGCTAAGCATTACGCGGAACTCAACGGCCAGGCGGAAGTGTGGGCCTCGGACGCCCATGGCCTCAATTACCTCAACCGGTTCTGGCTCGAGACGGAAGAGTCCTTCGCTACGCCGCACGAGTTCCGGCGGCTCATCATGGCGGGCCGGTATGCCTGCCATATGAATGAAGACCAAGACGAGCTGCCCCTCACGTATAAGGCGGCCACCGTAGATGAACTCAGCCAGCCCACCCAGACGGAATAGACAGGCATCCCATGGAACGTACGCAAGACCTTAACGTAGTGTCCTTGCATCCGCTGCCCACGCCGCGGCAGCTCAAGAACGCGCTGCCCATGTCCGAGACGGCCAACGCCACCGTTGTGAGAGGGCGGCGCGACATCGAGGCTATTCTGCGCGGCGATGATCCGCGGATGCTGGCGATTGTCGGCCCTTGCTCGATTCATGACCGCAAAGCGGCCCTCGAATACGCGCAGCGCCTGGCGGTGTTGCGCGATGAATTGAGCAGCCAATTTTGCATTGTCATGCGCACCTATTTCGAAAAGCCGCGAACGACCATCGGCTGGAAGGGGCTTATCAACGATCCGCGCCTGGATGGGAGCTATGACATTGATGCGGGGCTGCATTTAACACGGGAACTGTTGCTTGCCGTCAACGAAACCGGCTTGCCCACCGCTACGGAAGTGCTCGATCCCATTGTGCCTCAATACATATCCGATCTCGTGAGCTGGGTCTCCATTGGCGCCCGGACCGCTGAATCGCAAACCCACCGGGAAATGGCCAGCGGTTTATCCATGCCGGTGGGCTTCAAGAACAGCACCGATGGTAACCTGCAAATCGCCATTGACGCCCTTTCCTCGGCGCATCATCCGCACCATTTTCTAGGCATAGATGAAGATGGCCGTTCCAGCGTCGTCACCACGCGCGGCAACCGGTACGGCCACATTATTCTACGCGGCGGGCGTTCGGGGCCGAATTATGATCCCGTCAGCATCACCCACACGGAAGAACAACTCGCCCAGGCTGGCCTAAAACCGCCTGTTTGTTATCCGCGTTTTCTGGTGGATTGCAGCCACGCGAATTCTGGCAAGCGCCATGACTTACAGCGCCATGTGCTCCGCAGCGTGATCCAACAGCGCCTGGATGGCGCTGCTTCCATCGCCGGATTTATGCTCGAAAGCAACCTGTTTGAAGGCAGCCAGGAGTTAAAGAACGGTGTGGCTTCCTTGCGTTATGGTGTCAGCATCACGGACGCATGCATCGGCTGGGAGGCCACGGAGCATTTGCTCCGCAGCGCCCATCATGCGCTTGCCGCCGGTCCTCACGAGTCAATCTAACGGTTCAGCATGCCCTTGAAATGGTGCTGTTTAGGCGCATAGGCATTATTTTTACCCATGCGCCGCCCGCGCGCGTTGCACAAACATGGAAAAGGTATGCTACCATATCATGCAGGCAAGCCAAGAGGATGACGCCATGGCAGACCGGCTTGAATCCGAATCCTGCAGCACCCCCCCACATGCATCCGTTCCCTATTTTCCAGAGGCGTCCATGGAATATATCTTGGCCCATGCCATGGCGGAAGGCGGAATGGGTGTCGCGATAAGCGATGCCTCCCAGCCGATGGGGGCTATGCTATACGCGGACAGCATTCTCTGCGCCATCATGGCGCTGGAGCAAGAGGAATTGCTAGGGCGGCCCCATCCTTTTCTAGACGAGGGAAATCCTTCCTCGGCCCCTCTGAACGCCGCCCTCGAGTCGGGCCGGCGATACAGTGGAACGATTCCCTTCGTGCGTAAGGATGGCATCCCCGCCTGGTGCATGGTGCATGTATTGCCTGGCATTTTCCCGGCGCAAGGCCCTCCGGTCTATGTTTGGCTCCATCAGGATGTATCGCCACAGGTGGCCATCGAAGAGATGTGGTCGCGGTACGAGTTCATCGCCAACGCCTCCCACGAGTTGATGGGGCTGGTGAGCGCGGATTTCCAGTATGAGGCGTTGAATGTCTCCTGTGCGCGCGCCCACGGAGGCGCCATTGACGATTTCGCGGGAAAACCGCTGCGGGCGCTCTGGGGGCCTGAGGCCTTTGATGCGATCTGGAAACCTTGCTTGGAGCGTGTGCTCGAGGGCGGGACCGTGCAGCAGCAGAGCTGGTTCGAGCTGCCCGGCATCGGATACCGGTGTTTGGATATTGGGTTTTATCCGTATGAAGGCCCAGACGGCGTGGCGCGGCGCGTGGCGTTTGTGGCGCACGATGTTACGGAACAACGCCAAGCGGAAGATACGGTGCGCCAATTGAACACGGAACTCGAGCAACGGGTCGCGATGCGCACGGAAGAACTGCGCCAAGCCATGAAGGATCTCGAATCCTTCAGCTATTCGGTGGCCCACGATTTGCGTGCGCCATTGGGTTTTATACGCACTTTCACCGAGATGGCCACGGAACTTATCCGGGATGACGCCCCCGATGAACAGCGCCGATACCTGAGGTTCATCTCGGAAGGGGTGTCGCAAATGACCCAGTTGATCAACGATCTGCTGGCATTCGCCAAAACGGGCCGCCAGCAGCTCCAGCGCCGCCAGGTTGATATGGCGTCCCTGGCCAAGGAAGTGTTGGGCGAACTGCTCCCCTTGGAACACGGACGGCGGATCGAATCGCGAATAGATGACATGCCTCCTTGCATGGGCGATTCTTCGCTGCTCAGGCAGGTATTGGCGAATCTATTCAGCAATGCGCTTAAATTCACCCGCACGCGGGAGGTGGCCCGCATTCATTTTGGCTACCACACGCTTCCAGGCGGCGCGTGCGCCTATTTCGTGCAGGACAATGGCATCGGTTTTGAACAGTCCCGCGCCGGAGAGCTGTTCCAGGTGTTCCGCCGCCTGCATACGGATGACCGCTACGAAGGCACCGGCGTCGGGCTGGCCATGGTTCAGCGCATCATCGAGCGCCATGGGGGAGCCGTGCGTGCGGAGGGCAAGCCGGATAAAGGCGCATGCATCCTGTTTGAACTTGACCCCCCAGACACGGTAGAACTTTATTAAACTATTTTCGCGCATCATTCGTCATAAGCGCCAGGCACGGGCAGGCGGGGAGTGGAGGAGGGAACGCCATGGACGAGCATCGCATACTGGTGGTGGATGATGATCAAGGCGTTCGCGAGCAGATCCGCCCGCTCCTCGAGCGGGAAGGATACGCCGTATCGGAGGCGGCAACGGGCGCTCATGCCCTAGAAATAGCCCGAAGCCAGAATCCGGAGTTGATCATCCTGGATATCCAGCTTTCGCCCGCTGATGGAGCCGCGATGGATGGAATCGAGGTGCTGAAACGCCTGCGCGAGCATTCCAGCGTTTGCGTGCTCATGCTCACGGTCACCTCGCTCAGCTACGTCAAGGTGTCCGCGCTCGAACTGGGCGCGGACGATTATATTACGAAGCCATTCAATAACTCGGAGCTTGTGGCGAGGGTCAAAGCCATCTTGCGCCGCGCAAAGCCCGCCGTTCCCGTGGAAAATGAACTCATCTTTGAAGGTTTGCGCATCGATGTGGCGGCGTGCCGTGTCTGGAAGGACGAGCAAGAAGTCGAGCTTACCCCCATCGAATTTGATATATTGCTGACCTTGGCCCAGCGGCCGGGCCAGGTATTCCGGCGCACCCAGCTCATCAACCAGGCATGGGATTACCATTTCATGGGAGATGAACGCCTGGTGGATGTCCATATCGGCCGCTTGCGTAAAAAAATCGAGGAATCGCCTGCAAATCCCAAACGCATCGTCACCGTCTGGGGAAAAGGCTACCGTTTTGAACCTGACCACGAATAATACATGCCTCGCCATACGAGGGCATGCGGCTCCATTTAAAACAGATGCTTCCACGGGAGGCCTATGCGGTGGAAACAGGCAATATGGAAAACATCGGGGCTATCTTGATCGTTGATGACGACCCCGTGAGCCGGACATTATTGGCCGATGAACTGGCCGAAGCCGGTTATGAGACGGTCCTGGCCGCCAGCGGCCAGGAAGCCCTCGAACAAGTCCTGCGCCGCATCCCGGAACTGGTGCTGCTTGATGTCATGATGCCGGAAATGGACGGCTTCGAGGTATGCCAGCGGCTGAAACAAAAAGACGCCACCCGGGACGTGCCCATTATTTTTCTCACGGGATTGAGCGATAAGCGCGATGTCGTGCGCGGCATCCAGCTTGGGGCGGTCGATTATGTCTCCAAGCCCTTCAATTCCGCGGAGCTTCTGGCCCGCGTCCGCACCCACATCGAGCTCAAACGCAGCCGGGATCTTATTCTCGCCATCAATACCCAGCTCAAAGCCGAAGTAGCGGAGCGTGAACGAATCCAAAAGCGCCAGGAAGTGAGCATCGATCTTGCGAAGCGCGTGTTGCACCTCGTAAATGGCGCTACGCCGCGCTACATCGAACTGGACTCCAAAAGCGCGCTGTTCCTGGAGGCGCTGTCCATGCCCTGTTATGCGGAAGGAGGCGACCATTTTTTTGCCCGCACGATACGGGAGCCCGGCACGGGCCATAAAAGAACGATCATGGCCCTCAAAGACCAATCGGGCCACGAAGTGAGCTGCATCCTGCGCAGCATCATTACCGACCTTTTCCATAACGCCCTCCTGCGCGACGCCCATCGAGGCATTGAACAAGCACTCGGCGCATTGAACCACGCCATATACGCCTCGGACGCGTTTCTAGAAGAAGATTTCTTCACGGCTATCGTGCTCGATATCGACCACGAAACACGGGAAATGCGTTATGCTTCCGCTGGCCATCCTCCTTGCATCCTGATCCGAGGCGGCAGCGCCATCGCGTTGCCCGGAACGCCAGAAGGTGGGCGCAACCTTCCCCTGGGCGCGCTGCCCGAGGTGAATTATACCGCCCGCTCGATTGTCCTCGAACCGGGCGATCAAGTGTTGCTCTATACCGATGGGCTGGTGGAAATGCCCATTGCGTCCGGCCATCCGGCCATTACGACCAATGACTTGAAGAAACAGATCGAACGGCTCGCTGGCGATCATCAAATCCCGATATGTGTTATTATGCGGATAGTGCTTGCGGAGATTGCCCGGAATTGTGGGCTCGAGGTGGCCCCTGGCGGAGCCAATACGTCACCGGACGATGTGACCATTGCCGGTTTCGAGTTCGAACAGCCCATGGACCAGCAAGAGTGTATTTGGCATCCAGCAGACGAATGCCATTTTGGGAGCCTCCTCCAAGAAACCGTGGAACGGATGCTCCAAGACGCCGCTCGATGGGGAATGGCTATCGACTCCAGCAGGCTGCGCATGGCGCTCGATGAAGCAGCGCTGAACGCCTGGCGCCATGGCAATGAATCGAATCCCGAGCGGGCCATTGCCCTGCGCTGGTGGTGCGGCAATGATTTTCGGTTTGAAATCGTGGATGAAGGCTCCGGATTCCAATTTGAACAGGCACCCGATCCCACATTGCCCGAAAATGTCGTTAAAGAATCGGGGCGCGGCATATTCATGATGCGCCTGTTCGCGGATGACGTGAGCTGGTATGGCCGGGGAAACCACATGGTGGCGTCTTTCGGCCGGTATAGTGCAAGCGCCAGCGGCCGGCGCCTCAAACGGCCGCTGAATCTATGGGAATAGGACAACCTAGAAGGGAGAGTTCCATGGACCTCAAGCTAAGCACGACAGGGACATGCGCCCAGTTTGTGATCTCAGGCCACATTGATGAATCCGGAGCGGCCCAGCTCAAGGAGCATTTCCGCTCCCTGGATCTTACTCAAACAAAAGAAGTCGTGCTCGATTTCAGCAATGTCTCGCACATCGGAAGCGCCGGCATTGGCAAATTATTACTCTTTTATAAAGACCTCGCCATTAATGGCGGCTCCATTCGCATCGAGAATCCCTCGACGGCCATCCGCCAGCTCTTTATGGAGCTAAATTTGCATACGCTATTTACCATTGTGTAACGCATATAATGTAATAGCAGCTATTGAATAGGCTTCGGCCGCCATGCCCGGAGCCCTATCCCAGTTAGCCCGTTTTGTCGTGCTAACCGGCTGCCCGTTGCCTGGATGCGGGCCGGGCGCATTGGCTCTGAAAATGGATTAATGGAGGGGTCTTTGCTCTGCTTCACATTGCCTGCCGCCTTGAATGGTGAGGCAAGCGTTATCCTGCCAAAAAAAAGTATTGGCTATTTCGTTGCCCGGCCATCCACTAACGTGCTATAACCTCGCCTCAATTCACGGAATTCCGGCAAGCCGCCCTATTCCATGGAACAAATAAAACGCCACTGAGTATTAGAGTAAGAAACAAACGTTCGAGACGGCCCATTCGGTAGTCTTAATGCCGCCGCCGCAGTTCCGTATTAAAGAAGGCATATAATCACTATCGAGGAATGTTACGTTTCTTAATACATACCAATGAGGCTGGCCGGGGCGCATCGCGTGATGCGTTTCCAAAAACAATGAACGCAACGGATGCGCTGCAATACGGGACAAGCAAGAGGCGGTATGGCACCTAGAGAGCGCCTGGCGGGCGCTGCAAGCCGAAAACAGCATACGTTACTTGAACGAACCGAACGATTAATCCCCTTGATAGGCAGCGTGCGCGAACTCGAACCCGGCCCGCGCAAGGTCATGTGGTTTGTCGTTTTCAATATGACCGCCTACCAGTGCGTGCTGGGGCCCGCGTTGTTGTTGCTGGCGCGCGGCATCGGCATGCCGTCCGCCTGGGTCGGCGTGCTGATTTCATTCCCGGCCTTTGCGGGGCTGATGGTGGTGCTGTCCGTGCCGCTGGTCAGCCGTTATGGCTCGAAGCAGCTCATGATGTCTGCTTGGCTCGCACGGACCGTGATTGCCGCGGTTGTCCTTCTGCTGCCTTGGGTGGGAGCCACATGGGGCGTGCATGCCCAATGGGGGCTGTTACTGGGAGAAGCGTTGCTGTTTGCCTGCGTAGGCGCGCTTGGCTCGGGCGGCTACTTTCCTTGGCTGCATGAGATCGTATCCGAACGGCAGCGCGGCGCGTATTTTAGCACCGAAGCGGGCGTAGCCCATATCATTAATGTGCTGGTTATTCTGGGCCAGGCCCTTCTGCTGCGCCACTCGGAGACCCTTACCCCGTATATGATCATTTACGCCGTAGGAGTCGTGGGGGGGCTGGCCAGCGTCTATAGGCTCTGCCGCATTCCTGGCGGCAAACGCCCCGAAACGGCGGAGAGCGCCCTCGCAAGCTTTGCCGGTTATCGTGACGCCATCACGGATAAGCCATTTCGCCGGTTTTTCCTGACCTCGGGCCTGTGCGTAGGCTGCCTCTCGTGGCTGGGCTCCGCCGTTATTCTATATCTCCGCGATGTGCTCCACTTTCCCGCCGAGCAAATTATGTACATGACAGCGGCGGGCAGTTTAGGCGTTTTATTGACGGTGCGCTTTTGGGGGCGGTATGCGGACCATAGCGGCAGCGGCCGCGCCTTATTCAACACCCTCACCGGCCACAGCCTGGTGGCGTTTTGTTTCCTCTTGTTATGGCCGGGCGCGCCGTGGCTCATGTGGGCGGTTCCCCTATGCATCGTTTTGGCGACCATGTTTGGCGCCGCTTTCTTTGTCGTGAGCTTCCGGGCGGTGCTGAGTTTCGTGAAAGAGAATGGCAAGGTGGCCTATACCTCGACATGGACCATCGTCAATTCCATAGTAGCGTTCATTGTCCCGATACTGGTGGGGATCGCTATCGAGTATTGGGGCATTCAGGGTTTCAGGCTGTGCTTTCTCATTTCCGCCGTAGGCGGCGCCGGGGCGGCGGTGGCGTGCAGTTATGTGGCGCGCGATAGCATTCCCGTGCGGGTGCGTCCTGTCGAGCTAATGAATCCCGCCTTGCCGTTTCGCACGCTGGCCCGCATCATGTGGATTACGATTGGCTTACACGAAAGCAACCGCTCCAAAGCGGCATAGCGATATGCTTCGGGTTTGGCGGAGCGGACTCATGCCCGCGCTCCGCCGGGCGTATGAAAAAACAGTAACAATTTAACCCAGTGGTGAAGAACGGCCGGCGGACGGTTATTATCAACGCAGAGGCGCGGAGAATGCAGAGAGCCGCAGAGTAGAGAAAATACTCTCGAACCGCTTATTCGCACATTCGAGAATAGAGAAAAGTGGATCTCTGCGATACTTTGCGTTCTTCGCGCCTCTGCGTTGAAAATGACTCAACACAACCAAGAAGGTAAATCTCCGAGCAGGGCGGTTTTTTTAGCTATGATTTACAGGATGAAACAAGATTTTTTGTAACACTTTGGCCAAGTGGTGAAGAATGACCGTCGAGGACGCCGGTCGTCAGATGCAAAATGACGAATCAAGGCCGGCGAAAAGGAATAAACAAGGCCTCCAAATATAAGATGCTACTTCAGGCGGCTAAAGTATTACAAAAAACAGGTGGAACGGCTGCGTTCCACCTGCTCCTCAAAAAATGGGTAATTGGCTTAGAAGACGGAGTCAACCAGCCACCAAATGACCGTTACCGGAATGGTGATCGGGAAAAAGAGCCACCAAATCCAGAAAAGAAAGTCGCTCGGATCCGTAATAAAGCCTGCCATATCCTTTTCCATTGTTCTCTCCTTCTAGCAGTGTGTTGCTTGTGTTACATCCCCAAGATATTATGAGAGCGGAATTTTTTTATTCCGTTCTCATCTATCTGCACCACACATTCCCGGTATGATGCGAGCTTTATGTTACTCAGTTTATACCATAGTGTCAACAATGATGCTTGCTAGCCAGGACTTGTTTTTCCACATAAGGCTCATTTGTTTCACCTATCCGCGCATTCCGTCTGCTTGGGCCTTCACGGTAGAATTAACCCTATGACAAGCTATACAATCTCTTCAAAAAAGAAGGCCCTCCAGCTTTTTCGAAGGTAAATAAGGGAACAGCTCCTTCGGCGCGGCCCCAGCGGCAAGAAAGGCGCTTTTGACATTTTCAGGGAAGCCAGTAGAATAAGGAAAGCTAAGGCATCGCCTCCGCTGGGAATTTGTGGGGCCGGGGCGGCCATACAGACAGTGATTTTTCGGAGCATTCGTCCGGCGGGGAAAAGCGCATGACAGCGCATCATGCCGCCGGGCGTTCCGAAGTGGGATGCGGCCAGCGCGTCCGGATTGGGAATCGGCTCGATGATGAATGAAGTCCAGATCATCCAAATGGGTATCAGCCATGCGCGGGAAATGGAGCATTTCCGCAAAGTGAACCGGTTATTGGCCCAGCGCTTGGAAAATAACTCGTGGGGCCTTCAGATAGAAGGAATTACCAAACAAGGCGAAGAACGCTCGATCCGGCTGCGCATTGAAAGCAACGGGAGCCTGTTCAAGCTGTAGGCCAAAAGGATATCGAGATGAAAGTGCAGGATTTCGCCCACCAAGTGGCCATGCGGACCATCGAACTGCTGGAACAGACGCAGCACTATAAAATTCCGGACAATACGCGCAAGGATGTGGCCAAGCAGATCCGCGCCGAGATTAACGACCTAATCAAGAAAGCGGGCTGACGGATTAAGGCGCGGCGGCCATGCCGCGAAGGTGCGCCAGCAGCGCATTTGCTTTCTCATAGGACGGTTCGAGCCGCAGCGCTTCCTTCGCCTCATGCTCCGCTTCGGCAAGCATGCCCTTTCCAAGATAGGCAACCGCCAAATTGGTGCGCGCCATGGCGTTATTCGGAACCTCGTGGATGGCTTGGCGCAGGCAGGTGATGGCGCCATCGAAATCGCCTTGGAAAACCAGCGCAGCGCCCATGTTCACCCGGGCGTCCGACAGCGCGGGTTCGATAGACAAGGCGCGCCGGAAATAAGCCACGGCGGTTGCGGAATCGCCCATCCCGAGGCAGGCGTTCCCGAGATTGTTGAGCGCTTTCGCATGCCGGGGATTGTATTCCAACTCTTTCTGGTAATACGGAATCGCCTCACGGCTCCGCCCCAATTCGGCCAGCGCCATGCCCATGTTGTTGTTGGCGTTCAGCAGTTTCGGCTGGCCATCTAGGGCGCGCCTGACATGCGGAACGGCTTCGCCGGGCCGCCCGGCCTGGATAAGCGCTTCGCCCAGGCTGTTCTGGGCCATGTAATTGTCCGGCTCTAACGTTACTGCGTGGCTCCACAGCGCCACGCTGTTCTTCCAATACCCCGTATTTTGCCAGGCGAGCGCAGCCAATACAGGCATGGCCGCCGCCAGCAGAATCCCCACGCCAATGCGCCCGCCGCGCGAGCGCCGCGCAAGGGCCGCTATTCCCCACGCCGCCGCCAGATACAATCCCAACGCGGGCACATACAAATAGCGGAGCGCCATGGACTGGGCGCCCACTTGCACTAAAATGCCGCTGACGGGCAGCAGCGCCGCCAGATACCAACACCAGCCCACCAGCAAAAAAGGGAATCGCCGGGCCAGAAGCAGCGAGGCCACGGTGGTTGCGCCCAAAAGGGCCGCCGCCCCCCCTATCCATGCCGCTGGCAAGCTGGCCCCAAGATGCGGATAAAACGGCGAGAGGCCGGCTGGCCAGCACATCAATCCAATATAGCGCACATATGCCGCCAAACCATTGCCCATGCGGGCCAATACAGGCATAGCCTCCCCCATGGCCCCCGCATCCCGCTGCGCCCAATATGTCAGCGCCACCCAGCCCGCCGCCACCACCGCCAGCGGCGCTTTTTCCAACACCAGCCATGCCGCCCGCCGCCACATCCATCCGCCTGCCGCCGCGCGGTTCAGGGGCCAATAATCGAGCAATAACAGCAGGAATGGAAAAGACAGCATCATGGGCTTCGAAAGAAGACTGCACAGATAAAGGAAAGCCATGAGCAGATACGCGGAGAATCGCGGCTTACGCGCATAGCGCGTATAGGCGAGAAGCGCCAGTAACAAGAAGCATGTGCTTAACACATCCTTCCGGCTGGATATCCAAGCCACCGGTTCGACATGAACGGGGTGGATAGCGAACAGCGCTGCCGCGAGCGCGCTAGGCCACCGGCGGCCCGTCGCGCCGTAAAGCCAGAGGAACAGCAAGGCGGCGTTGAGGCCATGGAGCAGCCAGTTCACGGCGTGATGGGCTGACGGATGCATTCCGAAGAATTCGCACGTGGCCATATACGTGAGCGTGGTAAGCGGGATATAACTCGCCCTGGCTTCCATGAAAGCTTGGCGCGCGCCATCCAGCGAAAGGCCCTGTTGCACCAGGCTGTTGTCCGCCAGGAAGAAACCGTCGTCATAATTGACCAAACCCGCCACCAGCACGCGCCCATGCACGGCCAGGGCGAGCGCGAGTATGCACACAGCCATCACTTTGGGTTTGCAAAACAAGAGTCGTAGATAAATCATAAGTATGATCGTATCAAGGTTCTCCCAGCTACTGCAATGCCCACTGCCTTGATCATCGATCCTCAAAGGGGTACCGTAATGCTTAGGTGAAGGGGCTATCATCATGTGCGGAAATAGCAGAACAGAACCAGGGGAAGATGAGTCATGAAACGATTCGAGAAAGCGGAAGAGATCAAAGTTGGCGTGATCGGATATGGCGGCGCATTCAACATGGGCCGGGCCCACCTCAATGAGATGAAGAAAGCGGGCATGACGCCGGTGGCTGTTTCGGACCTTGATGAAAAGCGCCTCGAAACAGCGGAACAGGATTTTCCCGGCATCCAAACGTTCAAGAGCGTGGCCACGATGCTGAAAAAGTCGGATGCCAGCCTCGTGACGATCATCACGCCGCATAACACCCACGCCAAGCTGGCGCTTCAATGCCTTAACGTGGGCAAGCATGTCGTGTGTGAGAAGCCGCTCGCCATCACCACGGAAGAGTGTGATGCGATGATCACCGCGGCAAAGAAAAATAAGGTTATGCTCTCGACGTACCACAACCGGCATTGGGACGGCTGCATCATGAAGGCCGTCGAAAAAATCCGCTCGGGCGTCATCGGGGATGTTGTCCGTATCGAAGCGCATATGAGCGGCTATGGGAAGCCGGGCGATTGGTGGCGTACGAGCAAATCCATCTCGGGCGGCGTCCTATACGATTGGGGTGTCCACCTCCTCGAGTATAGCCTCCAGATCATCGATTCCAATCTCGCCGAAGTGTCTGGCTATGCGAAGAACGGGTATTGGGCCGAACAAACCGCGTGGAAAAATGACACCAATGAAGACGAAGGCTTCGCGGTGGCGCGTTTCACGAACGGCAAATGGCTGGCTTTGACAATTTCGAGCATTGATTCCAATCCCAAACGTAAATGGGTGGAAGTGACGGGTACGAAAGGTTCCTACTTGTTCGACTATGGCGCGTGGGAACTGATCACTCAAACCACGGAAGGCGCAAACATCCAGCACGGCAGCAATCCGGCCTCGGAAGGCTGGCGTTTCTATCAGAATGTCGCCGATCACCTGGCCAAGGGTGAAGAGCTGGTCATTACGCCGGAATGGGCGCGCCGCCCGATTCATATCCTTGACCTCGCCTGCAAGAGCGCCAAAAAAGGTTTGAGCATCAAGGCGAAGTACAAATAAGCATTGGCGGCATATGCCCGCATAGGCCAGCCTCCGCGCCATGATGCGCGGAGGCTGGCCTTTTCGATAAATAGCAGACGCCCCGTGAAACTATTGGACGTTCTGTTGGATAGTACATTGTAGGGCTGCGGAGGTGGCGGCACCGGGGTGTGTCACGAATTGCCAAATAAAGAGCATTTCTGGCAAGTTAATCCATGAAATCTGTAACCTGGAAGGAGGAGCGCCGCTATGATTCCGCGCTGGCGTCTGGTGTTCTTTGCCCTTGCACTCATTTTTGTATTGGCGGGCTGCCAAACGGCTCCAAGAAAGCAATCGGCTGGAGATAAACGCACCGAACTCGAACAGGCCATGGCCGCAGTGGACCAGGCGCGGCGCACGGGCGCATCCACGCGCGAACCGTTCGAGTGCGCCGCCGCCGAGCGCTACCTCGATCTGGCCCGCCAGGCAAAGGGCCGCAATAAGCAAAGCTATTCCATTATGGCGTTACAGCATGCGGCGGCGGCCCTGGGCGATGCGCCCGTGGAAGCCGCGCCTCCCGCTACATGCGCGAGCCAGGCCGAATGCCAAGCTGCTTTCGAGCAGGCCCAGCAGCGGTACAGCGGCATTTTACCCGAAAAAGCCGTTGTGGTGGCTCCGGTGGCGTACGCCGATATCACTGCTTGGATGAGCCAGGCAAAACAGGAATTGGGTAAGCGCGGCTCGTGGCGCATAGCGGCGCAATCCATCACAAACGCCACCCAGGCCATGGACAGCCTCGATAAACAAGACGCTGATACGGACAGCATTGTTGATTTGGCGGATGGCGCGCCATTTACGCCCGAAGATACGGATGGTTTTCAAGACGAGGACGGCGCGCCTGACCTCGATAACGATGGCGACAACATCCCTGACATGCTGGATAGAGCGCCGAATGAACCCGAGACGGTGAACCGGTGGATGGATGACGACGGCGCGCCGGACGCTTATCCGGAACTCAGCCCGGTATATTTCGCGGAAGGCAGCGCGACGCTGACAGCGGACCAGCGCGGCTATCTGCGCGGCGCGGCTTTATTGCTCTCGGCGGCTCCCGCTCTTCGCCTGAACGTCGCCGGGCACACGGACAACACCCACTCGGAAACCTACAACATGGACCTGGCGAGGCGTTGCGCCGAAGCTGTTCAGCGGGCGCTTATCGAGCAAGGCGTCGGAGCGGAACGTATTCGCGTCACGCTTGTGGGCGCCGCCCAGCCTGTGGGCGACAACACGGCCAGCGCAGGCCGCGCCTTGAATCGGCGGGTGGAACTGCACCTCGAATAGCCGCCGGGCATATTCAGAATCATTCTATTTCTTGCCCAATCTCGCATGGCATGGACGCCTCGCCCGTGAAAACGATGGCTATATCGTTCGCGCCATGGGCGAGGCGCTTTTGCTGTAGCCGCTGTGGCTTCTAGGAAAGTTGGACGCCGCTCCATTTTGGGCTACAATACGCCCTCGAACACGCATCACAAGAGGGAGAGCACCATGATTGACGCCGAATTATTAAAAATTCTCGTATGCCCCGAGAACAAAACGCCCGTGGCGCTGGCGGAAGATGCGCTTGTGGCGCAACTTAATGCGGCCATCGAGGCGGGCAAATTAAACAATCGCGCCGGAGAGCCTGTCAAGGAACGCATCGACGGCGGGCTGGTGCGCGAGGATCAAGCGTATCTGTACCCCATTCGCGATGATATCCCCATCATGCTCATCGACGAAGCCATCCCGCTCGCACAACTCTAATTGCTGGCTCACGCCGCCATCCGCCATCGGGTGGCGGCGCATGTATTGTATTTCCCGCCACACGAGCATACGCTGGCGCGCCGCCGCCGATAGAAAGCATCATGGCACACACCGTTGATTTTGAACGCGATATTCTGTCTCGAGTGGAGCATCCGGGGCAGTATCTGGGCACTGAATTAAATTCCGTGCACAAAGACCCCCGCGCCGTGGACCTGCGGGTGGCGCTAGCGTTTCCCGACCTATACGATTTGGGGCTGGGCAATTTGGGCCTGCTGATCCTCTACGCTATTCTCAACGACTTGCCGTGGTGCGCCTGCGAACGGGCCTATGCGCCCGCGCCGGACCTCGATGCGTTGCTGCGCGAACTGGGCGCGCCTTTGTTCGCCGTGGAATCGAAAGACCCGCTGCACCGCATGGATTTGCTGGGCTTCACGCTCCAGTCCGAGCTGACCTATACGAATGTCTTGAACATGCTCGATTTGGGAGGCGTGCCATTACGGGCGGCGGACCGCACGGAAGAACACCCGCTGGTGTGCGCGGGTGGGCCTACGGCATACAATCCCGAACCGATGGCCCCGTTCATGGACTTCTTCGTCATCGGCGATGGCGAAGAGGCGGTTGTCGAAGTGGCGGAATGCCTGCGGGCGCTGAAGGGCCGTTCGCGCCGCGAACGTCTTGAAGCGTTGGCCAGCATACCGGGCGTGTATGTGCCTGCCTTGTACCCCATGGAGACGCTGCCCGATGGGCGCATCGTGCCCGTGGAAAACGGCCCGCGCATCACGAAGCGCGTGGTCACGGACCTGGACCGCGCACCGTTCCCCACGTGTTATATTGTGCCCTTCACCCAGCAAGTCCACGACCGGGTAGGCCTCGATGTATTGCGGGGCTGCACCCATGGCTGCCGGTTCTGCCAGGCGGGCATGGTGGGCCGTCCCGTCCGCGAACGCACCGTGGACACCGTGGACCGCCTCATGCAGGAGGCCCTCGATCGCACCGGTTATGAAGAGGTGTCGCTGGTGTCGCTCTCGACCTGCGACCACAGCCATGCCGCTGAGCTTGTACAGCGCGCTGCGGAACGCGCCCGCGCCACCGACGCCAGCGTTTCCCTGCCGTCGCTGCGGCTGGATACATTTGCCATCGACTTAGCGGACCGTATCGCGGGGGTGCGCCGGAGCGGGCTGACCTTCGCGCCGGAAGCGGCCACCCCTCGCCTGCGCGCGGTCATCAACAAATGGATCCCTGACGAGGATTTCATCGCCATGAGCCGCGAGGCGTTCCGCCGGGGCTGGACCCACGTGAAGGCCTATTTCATGATCGGCCTGCCAACGGAGCGGGACGAAGATGTCGAGGCGATTGTGGATTTGTGCCTACGGACCCTCGATGCGGGCAAAACCGTGAACCGCCGGGCGCGGGTGCATACAGGCGTGTCCACGTTCGTGCCCAAGCCCTTCACGCCATTCCAGTGGGCGGCCCAGATCCCCATGGAGGAAACCATCCGGCGGCAAGGCCTGCTGCGGGAGGGATTCGCCCCGCACAACGGCATCAAGTTCGGACGCCACACACCAGAATCGACCTTCATCGAGGGGATGCTGTCGCGGGCGGACCGCCGTGCGGCGGACCTGATCGAAACCGCGTGGCGTCTCGGCGCGCGCATGGATTCGTCGGATGAACACCTGAACATGATGGCTTGGCGCGGTGCGATTGACGAGACTGGTTATAACGTCGAAGAGGCGTTCCGTGCGCGGGACTTGAACGAACGCCTGCCGTGGGATCACATCGATGTGTTGATCCCGAAATCCTGGCTTCGGGCGGAATGGCAGCGCGCCCTCGATATGGAGCATGTGGCCGATTGCAGGCAGGCGGGGTGCCACGGATGCGGCGTGTCCAATCCGGACCGCCCGCTCTGCGAGCGCACCTTGCGCGAAGCCATGGAGGCAGCCCGCACGCGGGCCGAACAGCCCGCACCGCAGCCGCTTCCTGAGTTCACCGAGCCTCCCACGGCGCAGCGCATACGGCTACGCATCGCCCGCCGGGGCCTGGTGCGGTTCCTATCGCACCTCGAAACGGTGAGTATGTGGATTCGCGCCTTGCGGCGGGTGGGTGCGCCGTTATCCCACTCGCAGGGCTTCCACGCCCACCCTAAGATTAACTTCGCCACCGCCGCGCCCGTGGGCGAGGAGTCGGAAGCGGACTATATGGATATCCTCTTGCGCGAACCACTGAATCCCGCTGCTCTTCAAGAACAGTTGAACGCCACGCTGCCGGAAGGTTTTCGCGTTTTCGATGCGATGGAGATCCCAATCAAGGCCCCCTCGCTGATGAGCGATGTGACCGGGTTCAGTTACATCGTGCGCGCGCCGGGTGATGCGGCGGCCGTGCAGGCGCGCATCGAAGCCGTGCTGAACGCCGAGCATCTCCCCATGCCGCGCAAGGCGAAAGGCAAGGCGGCGCGCTCGGGCGCGGAGACCGTCGCGGTGAATGTCCGCCCCATGATCACGCGGCTGGCGCTGGCCAATGCGGACCCGAGCGGACTCGAAATTGAGCTTGAAACGCAAGTCGTGGAGACGCGCGGCGTCCGCCCCCGTGAAGTATTGGCATTGCTCGGCATCGACCCTGATTCCGCAAGGGTGCTCAAGGCCGCGACGCGGCTGGCCTCCGATGCGGCCCTGCCTGTCTAGGAAAACTATTTTATAGACCACGAAATACGCTAACCACACTAAAATAGGCCATTTATTTTAGTGTGGTTCGTGTATTTAGTGGTTAATTGAATCAGGCTATTTTTTCGCCAATGCTCTCGATGATGTAATCGAGCATCTCTTGTGTGAGTTCGGCGTAGATGGGCAAGGCGATGGTGTGGTCGGCCGCATATTCGCTATGCGGGAAATCGCCGCGCTGATAGCCTAGTGATGCGAAACACGGCTGCAAGTGGAAGGGTACGGGGTAATAGATCTCCGAGCCGATTTGTTTTTCCTGGAGAAACGCCCGCAGTTCATCACGCCCTTCGGGCACGGACACGATGTACTGATTGTAGATATGGCACTCGCGTCCGTAGGCCGCCGTGGGCGTCTTGAGTCCCATGCCGCTGAGATGTTCGTCATAGTACGCCGCATTTTTCCGGCGGCCTTCATGCCACGATTCCAGATACCGGAGCTTTACGCGCAAGACCGCCGCCTGGAGCGCATCAAGCCGGAAATTGCCGCCAATCATGCCGTGATGGTATTTCGGCTCCATGCCATGGTTGCGCAGCATGCGCAGGCGATGGGCGAGCGCCTCGTCGTTGGTGGTGATGATGCCGCCGTCTCCGACGCCGCCGAGGTTCTTGCTCGGAAAAAACGAGAAACAGCCCATCGCGCCCATCGCTCCTGCACGCAATACGCCCTCCTCCGTGGGATACTTCGCGCCGATGGCTTGGGCCGCATCTTCGACGACAGGTGCGCCGAATGCCTCGGCCACTTCGAGAATCGCTTCCATGTCGGCGCATTGGCCATACAGATGCACGGGGATGATCGCCTTCACGGGACCGCGCCGTTCGCCTTCCGACTCGAACCAGTCGTACAGCGCCGTGGGGTCCATGTTGTACGTATCGGGATCGATGTCCACGAACGCGGGCGTAGCACCCAGGCGGGCGATGGCCCCCGCCGTGGCGAAAAACGAATAGGGCGACGTCACCACTACGTCGCCCGGCCCCACATCGAGCGCCATGAGCGACGCCAGCAAGGCGTCCGTGCCGGAAGACACGCCGATGGCATGAGCAACTCCCACGTACTCCGCGATGGCCTGCTCGAACTCCTCGACTTTCGGCCCCATGATATAGCGCGTCGAGCGGATCACATCGAGTGCGGCCTGGGTGATCTCCTCTTCAATCGGAGCCAACTGGGCTTTGAGGTCGAGCAACGGTACGTTCATCGCGGTTTCCTTTTTTTGACATGATTTACAAGATGGACAAGATTCAATCTCGTTGATTATCAGCCGTCCTGAAAAACACAATAAAATCATTTACTACATCATTAATGAAGCTTTTACTGAATATTCCAAGAACGACTGGATATAATCATAAAACAATCAATTAAAAACACCTATACGGACAGCCTTTATTTTTTATTCTCCTCACCAAAGTACTCGGCCATGTCCTTCAAAAACTCAGGCTTGAGCGACTTAGCCAATTGGAGCTTTCTTATAGCATTGAGACGCTCACACAAATCAGAAAAGCCAATGAAACCGCAAACATTTGCTAGAGGCTTATTGCGCAGTTTGAATGTTGGGCGAAGAATTTCCTGTTCAACCTTTCCCCTTCGCTCCTCAGGAGCAACAAGAAACAGGTTAATGTCAAGATTGGGCTGGAGTGCCAGCAAATCACTCATGCGCAGCAGTCCAGAGTAAATCGAAGTGGTGCTTTCTATTTCGAAAGCAGCGACAATGCTGTTGCCTTGTATCCAGAGAACATCGATTAGCTCAATTGTACGGTTTGTGGCTTCGTTGAACTGTGTAGGCAATTCAGGAATCATACGGGGCAAATCACCGAGCATTTTTCCTTTGCAAATTCGGCTTCGATCATTGCGGGCTACCCAGACATCAAGACCCATCTCAGCACCGAGTTTCAAAAGATGATATTGTATTTCAGTATGTTTAGTGACGGATTCATCCTTGGGCCAGGATTCTTGCGGCTGATTATCTTCGTTAGTGTCTTCCTCTGAATCCGGGATAGAAACTTTTGTCACAATTGTTTTCTGCCCGCGGCGCTCTTGAGTTACAAAAAGAGGTTTGCGAGCAAGTTTACGAGGATCGACAGGTCGTTTCACGGGATTCTTCTCCGTTTCACGAAGAAGGTTCATGATAAGTTGTCCATCTTGGGATGACTGAAATAAGCGCGGGCTGCCACGCAGGAAGGCCTTAAACTTGCCTGCGTCTTTCGGGCCTTTGTAGAAAGCAACCTTGCCTTCAAGATCGGCCATAGGGATTCCCTGTTCTGGTGATAATTTGACGATGATTTCAACCGCGAGTCGAGCAGGAAATTCGGCAAAACTCCAAATTCCAGATTGATCATTGCTGGGACCGATCACGCGAAGCGCACCCACCCAACGCTGAACACCCGTTAAATAGCAAAGTAATATATCGTTCGGTTGGATTTTTTCTACTGTCTTACGCATTCGATGCCGGAAACCACTGACCGTTCCACCGGCCTTGAGAAATTCTTCCCAAGTTGTTCCGGTGAATAGATCAAGCCAATAAGCGGTTTCCTGCTCGTTCGGCATAGTCACTCCTTTTACTCACGTTTCTTTGCACCAATCACCGCCTGTACGATATTTGAGATCTCTGCTATCGAGACCTTGCAAAAATACTATACACGCTTACACGGATTGCCTTAGCTGCCGAAACACCTACCTAAACTATACCCTCACACTCAAAGCGGCAGCAATCTATCGTATTCATGTCCTCTTTGGTGTATTTCACTAGCATCTCTCTGTTTTGGCTTGATTGCTCCATTTTTAAAATCCCCTTTCGCGGGGATGACGGATTAGCGATATATCACTTCACCACGAAGCTCACCATCTTGCCGGGCACGGCGATCTCTTTCACGAGCTGTTTACCTTCGAGCCAGCGCTGGACGTTCGCGTCGGCCTTGGCGGCTTCGATGAGCGTTTCTTTTCCGGCGTCGGCGGCGACTTGTATCGTAGCGCGCAGTTTGCCGTTGACTTGTACGGGCAATTCGACCGTGTTCTCGACGAGCAGGCTCTCGTCGTACCCGGGCCAAGGCGCGTAGGCCAGCGACTCGCCATGGCCCAGGCGCTCCCACAACTCTTCCGCCATGTGGGGCGCGAAAGGGGCTAGAATCAGCACGAAAGATTCGAGATCGGCTCGGTCCACGGACTGGGCGCGCGTCGCGGCGTTCACGAATTCCATGAGCCGCGCGATGGCGGTATTGAACAGCATATGCTCGATGTCATAAGTCACGGACTTGATGGCTTGGTGGAGCGTCTTGCGCACGGACGCATCGCCGCCCGATTCCACGAGCTTCGCACTCAGCCCGCCGTCTTCGGTGATGAAGAGCGCCCAGGCGCGTTTGAGGAAACGGTGGACGCCTTGGATGCCCTCGTCGGTCCATGGCTTGTCGCGTTCGAGGGGGCCCATGAACATTTCGTAGAGGCGCATCGAGTCCGCGCCCAACTCACGCACCACGTCGTCGGGGTTGACCACGTTGTAGCGCGACTTGCTCATCTTTTCGACTTGCGTATGCACGGACGTATCCGTGCCTTTCACGTACCACGTTTCGCCGCGTTTCTCGACTTGATGAGGGTAGTAATATTTCCCCTTTTCATCCTGATATGAATAGGCGAGGATCATACCTTGATTGAAGAGCTTCTGGAAGGGCTCCTTCGTCGTCACGTAACCCGCGTCATACAGCACCTTGTGCCAGAAACGGGCGTAGAGCAGATGCAGCACGGCGTGCTCGGCCCCGCCCACGTAGAGGTCCACGGGCATCCAGTATTGTTCGGCCTCGGGCGACCACGCGGCGGCGTTGTTGCGCGCATCGACGAAGCGCAGGTAATACCAGCATGACCCGGCCCATTGGGGCATGGTGTTGGTCTCGCGCATGGCGGGCTGGCCATTGTATGTCGTATTCACCCACCCCGTGGCGCGCGCCAGCGGCGGCTGTCCGTCTTGTGTAGGTTTATAGGCATCCAATTCAGGAAGCGCTACCGGCAAGTCCGTCATTGGCACGGCGCGCACCTCGCCGTTTTCGAGTTCCACCAGCGGGAACGGCTCACCCCAATAGCGCTGGCGCGAGAAGAGCCAGTCGCGAAGACGGTAGGTGACAGTAGCCTTGCCGATGCCTTGCGCTTCGAGCCAGGCCGATATTTTCTTTTTCGCTTCCGGCACCGAAAGGCCGTTAATGCTGATCGCGCATTGCGGATCTTTCCAGCAGCCTTCGAGGTTTTTACGCTGCTGTTCGGGGATATCCGCCATGGCATCGTATCCAGAATGCACCAGCGTGCCGTTGCCGGTCCACGCCTCCTGCTGGACATCCACCGGCTCGCCGCCGATGACCTCGATGATGGGGAGGCCGAACTTGCGGGCGAACTCGTGGTCGCGCGTGTCGTGGGCGGGCACGGCCATGATGGCTCCGTAGCCGTATTCGGCGAGGACATAGTCGGCGGTCCAGATGGGCGTTTCTTGGCCGTTCACCGGATTGACGGCATATGCGCCCGTGAAGACGCCCGTCTTTTCGCGCTCTTCCTTCATGCGGTCTTGCGCGCTCTTCTTGGCGGCGTCGTCGAGGTAGGCCTCGACCGCCCCGCGCTGTTCAGGCGTGGCGATGGTCCGCGTGAGCGGGTGTTCCGGGGCCAGGACGCAATAGGTCGCGCCGAACAGGGTGTCGGGGCGTGTGGTGAACACGGTGAACTGCTGGTTCGTCCCGGCCACCTTGAAGACGACATCCGCGCCTTCGCTCCGGCCGATCCACTCGCGCTGCATGGCCTTGATGCCTTCGGGCCAATCCAGGCCTTCGAGGTCTTCGAGCAGGCGTTCGGCGTATTCCGTGATCTTGAGCATCCACTGCTTCATGGGGCGCTTCACGACGGGGTCGCCCGTCTCGACATAGCGCCCGTCCTTCACCTCCTCGTTAGCCAGGACGGTGCCCAGCGCGGGACACCAATTCACGGGCATCTCGGTCTTGTAGGCCAGCCCGCGCTCGAAGAGGATCGTAAAGATCCATTGGGTCCACTTGTAGTAATCCGGATCGGTCGTTGATATCTCGCGGTCCCAGTCGTAGGAAAGGCCAAGGGATTGGATCTGGCGCTTGAAGGTCTCGCAGTTTTTCTTGGTGATGATGGCCGGATGCTCGCCCGTGCGTACGGCGTGGCGCTCGGCGGGGAGCCCGAAGGCGTCCCAACCCATGGGGTGCAGCACGCTGAAGCCACGCATGCGCTTGTAACGCGCGATGATGTCCGTGGCGGTGTAGCCTTCCGGATGCCCCACGTGCAGCCCGTCGCCGCTCGGATACGGGAACATATCGAGGACGTAATACTTGGGTTTCGCGGGATCCAATTCCGAGCGGAACGTTTTATTCTGTAGCCAATACGCTTGCCACTTCGCTTCAATAGACTGATGATCGTATATACCATTCGACATGAAAAAACCGGCCTCCATCCGCCATGTGTTAAAACAAGGGTAACGTTGGGAAATCATGGCGAAGGAAAACTATACCACATGCCGCGCGCGTGTTGAAGCTGGGGATTGAACACTACACAATCTCGTAGCATGAGCGTCCCGCACATGCACATGCACATGGCCGGGACTGCCATGCCACGATATAATGCAATGGCATTATGTAGCGGAGGGAACGGAGTCAATGGCCGAGGGGCGGGTCTATATCGGAACGGCGGGCTGGTCGTATGCCGACTGGAACGGCATCGTGTATCCGCCCGGCATGAAGACCCACCCGCTGGCGTGGCTCAGCCAATGGTTCAACACGGTCGAGGTGAACGCCACCTTTTACCGACCCTTGCCGCGAAGCGCCGCCGAATCGTGGGTGCGGCTGCTGCCCGCCGAGGCGGACTTCCGGTTTCTGCTGAAACTCTGGGGCCGGTTCACCCATGAAGATGTGGAATTCAGCGCCGTGGACGTGGACGCCGTGCGCGCGGCCATGGAGCCTCTCGCGGATGCCGGGCGGCTCGGGGCATTGCTGGCCCAATTTCCCTGGAGCTTCCGGCGCACGCCCCCCAACCGCCTTAAACTGGCGCGCATCCTCGACGCCTTCGAAGGCTGGCCCGTAGCCGTCGAATTCCGCCACGCCTCGTGGGACCGGCCCGAGGTGTTCGAGGGCCTGCGGGAACGGCGCGTGGCCATTTGCAGCATCGACCAGCCCCTCCTGCACGATTGCATCGGCCCCGTGGACGCCGTGACCGCGCCTTTTTCGTATGTACGGTTCCATGGACGCAACGCCGCCCATTGGTTTCAAGAAGGCGCGGGCCGCAACGCGCGGTACGATTACCTCTACAACGCCGGAGAACTCGAATCCTGGCTCACCCGCATCCAGGCCATCCGCGCCCGGACGGACGAGATGTTCATCATCACCAACAACCACTACCGGGGCCAGGCGGTCGTGAACGCCATCGAACTCCAGCACGGCCTTGGCCAGCCCGCGCCCGCATCGCCTCTGCCGCAACACCTCCTCGAACAATATCCCCGGCTGAAAGCGCTCCTAATGCAAGCCAAATAAAAAATTCTGACGAGTACATATTTCCATGTTTGCTCATTTTTCACCGATGAATGTCTGTATGTATTGCAATATCCTGTCGCTTATATGAAATAGTTATGGAAATAAAAAAAGTATGCGTTGTTCGATGGAAAATATGGTATAAATAGTAAGGCTACGCCAGGCTATTGTATGCATACGGGAGGTTAGCGCCATGCGCCATTTCTGGTGGATCCTCTATTCACTCGCCCATTCCCCCGCTGCATGCCCACCGGCTCACCTAAACCACTCTAAGCATCGTATCCAAAAGGAGGCTCCACTATGATGATGGGAAGCAATGCGCGATTGTTCGTCATATTTGCATCTCTATCGCTGATTCTAGCAATCAGCGGGCAGGCGCTGGCGGCAGATGTGAGGAGCCTTCCGATTGGCCACCTCAAGGTTACCGTGGGGGAGAACGGGAAGATCAACGTCGAGGCCCGCTGCGTTCCCACCAAGGATATCATCAATGAGATCGCCAGACAGACGGGGCGTACGGTCGTATACGACTGCGACGTGCAGACATATGCGTCTATCTATCGGCCAGATTCGTGGTCAGATGCCGTATGGTGGGCGTCGAATATAAACGTCTCCCCGGGCGCCCGAATTGAAGAAGAGGGTAATATATGGCATGTCAAGGCCGAGATTTCCCCTAACTATGATCCGGCCTTAACCGAGGCAGACGTAATAGAATCATGCACCACGTCCGTCCCGCCCATGGTATCGGCAAAGGGAACCGATGAAACTCTGGATACCGGAATTCTCGTGTACAAGGGCCACTATATTCCGGGACCGTATTTTTTGGGCACAGAAACTCCCGATGATTACCATTCCAATGTAACGATTAATGGATTGGTAGTGGCATCGTTTGATAGGACTCCTCCCGAACCCAAGCCGGAGCAACCTTTACCCGCCTTGCCGGAGTCGGGGCAGTTCGAGGATAAGAATTCCTTGAGCAGATATCTAAGTTACGTTCTTTTGCCGCAATTGGTGGATAAATATGGACCTGAAACCGCTAAGGAGAAGATACGCGATTTTCTCAAGACCCAGCGAATTGTGAGCCGCATTCTTTCCGACGAGGTTTCGATCTACGATCCGGTTATTGTAATCACGTACATTGATAAACCAGATATTCCGGCTGACCCTATCATTGGTCCAATGGATATAAATACGGGTAGGCCACTCAAGGATAATATGTCTGTAAATATCACTGCTAAGGAAATGGCGCAAACCCAATTGGATTTTTATCGACAGAACCTTGGAGAGCCTGAAGTGCTGATGATTCAAGAGAATGGCGTTCAAGGAGGAGTTGCTTCGTATATGAATCTTAAATGGCTCCTTGATGCTGTTGTTAGTGGGTCTGGCTTATCTATCCTACAGTCTGAATGCCTGCTCAATGAGCTTTTTGGTGGTGATCGCACCTATGCGCGTGCGATGGCCGTAAACATACGTGAAAACTCAGAGGCCTTTATTGACAAACTGCAAGCGCTATGCACGGAATTGGAAAAGAAACAAATCGAGGCTGGCATTGCACCGATGCCATCCGCCCCGGACATTGCAACCCAAGGCCAAGAGTAAACGAATGCGATGAGAGATGCGAGGCGTCTTTGGGCATATACGCCGTGTTGAATGCAGCACGACGAACATATGGCTGGAAGGGAGTTTTCTCATGATACGAAATCCTCTTGCTTCAAGCCGTTGGATAGCCTTTGGATTTCTCGCGTGCATGTCTTTTACCGTCTATGCCCAAACAGCAATCAACCTGGAAGTCGAGCAACGGCTCATCGAGGAGTTTGGGCAGGAAAAGACAGAGATCAATGACGGAGCAGTTCTCATTGTCGATGGCAAGTATGTGCTGGAGCCGTATATCGTCGAGCGGCGCGGTTTGAACCTGTATCAAAATGAAATCCCCCACAACACACCGTGGGAGTGTTGGCCCATTCCGGAGCCGGAACTCGTGGAGATTGATCCTGGCGAACCGCCCAACGGAGGCAATCCCATCGACTTTTACGAGACAAAAGAGATCTATGAGCCCGCCCACGCCTTTTGGGACGCCAAGGAAATGTACTACGTCCAGCATTACTCCAAGGAGGAGGCCGCGCAACGCCTGGCGGCCGACCTCGAAAAGGCCAGCCAGCGAGAAGATGCGGACTGGAAAGTGCGCTCCACTCCAGGGGGGATGAAAGACGGATTCATTGAAATCATTTCGCCAGCGGGAATGGCTATCGGATGGAGCTTGTGCGACTGGCCGCCCCCGCCAAAACCCACCAACGAGGAATTGCTAGCGAACGTTCGCGTGGGGTATAAATCCAACGTTGATAATTTGCGCAGGAAAAGCATGTTCATCATTGGAACAAGCAAGGGTAGCGCATTACAGGCGAGTTATAACGAAGGCCTGATGATCGTGCTTGACCTCATGATGTCGAGCCTGTCTTATGAACAGCGCCTCGAAAAAGCCCGGCAGTTCAATTTTAAGCAATGGGAAGCGTATCAGCGTTTACTTACCGAAACGCTCGAGCCCACGCCGGAGCTCGTGAATAAAATCGAAAGCAACCGAAGAGGGCTTCTACGTGACCGGCCCGCTTTACAAGAGAAACTACAGAAATTCGAGCAGTTGATGAAGTAATTCGCCTTTGAGCCATTCGTTGTGCCCGGTCATGATAGTTATATGGCAGGAAGGGAGAACCATCGCCATGCGTATGCACTTCGCTTCAATTCTTGCCGCAATGGCTGCCCTCCTCGCATACCCCGCCTGCGCAGTAGAAGTCAATCTGGAAGTCGAGCAACGGCTCATCCAGGAGTTTGGGCAGGAAAAGACCGAGATCCGCGATGGGGCGATTCTCATCATGAACGGTGCCTATGCGCCGGAACCGTATATCGTGGAACGGCGCGGTTTGAACCTGTATTTGAACGGCCAGCCGATCTCGACTCCTTGGGAATACTGGCCGATTCCGGATCCGGAGCTCATCGAAGAAAATCCTAGTGAACCACCGAATGGAGGCAATCCCATTACCTTTTACAAACCCGAAACCAAATGTGAAGCGGCGCATGCGTTTTGGAATGCCAAGGAAATGTATTATATCCAGCATTTTCCCAAAGAAGAGGCCACCCGTCGATTGGTGGCCGATCTCGAGAAAGCCAGCCAGCGGGAAGATGCGGACTGGAAAGTGCGATATAATCCAGCGTATTTCCATGAGGGCTGTTTCGATATCGTATCCGCGGATGGCGAGGCGATTTCCTGGGGCTTAGGCGACTGGCCGCCCCCACCCAAGCCCACGAACGAAGAATTGCTTCAAGACATACGTGGTAAATATGAGAGTGAAGTGAGGGATCTCAAATCCAGACATTACTATATCAGTGTGACCAAGGGCGATTCGGGACTCACACAGTTCTCCGAGCCTTTCCTGATGATCTTCGACTTGATGATGACGGATCTCCCGTACGAGCAGCGCCTCGAAAAAGCGAAACAATCCGGATATAAGGATTGGGAGGGATACTATCCGAATCTCCTGCGCACCATCGAGCCTGCGCCGGAGCTATTGGCCAAAATCGCCCGCATTCGGGCGGATTTTGAAAAGAAAAGCAAGACCGATTGCCAAAAACACAACCCGCCCAACCACAAAACTGAAGAGGCGCCGGCTTCTCCATCGCTTGGATTTACCGTCTTGCGTGTTTGGGGATTTTGCCTTTCATCCAGTACAATGCGCCGCTGGTTTCGCCGTGCTCTGTGCATGGCGATGCAATGGAAACCTGCCGGTTTTCCCCATGATGAAGGCAAGAGGATGAATAAGTATTCTACGATTCTGTTGTTGATTGGCTCCAATTGTTTCATGACTTATGCCTGGTATGGCCATCTGCGCGATATGCGTGGGAAGGCCATTTTCGTCGCCGTGATGGTGAGCTGGGGCGTAGCTTTTTTCGAGTACTGCCTGCAAGTGCCCGCCAACCGCATTGGCCACGAGTTTTATTCGCTAGGCCAGTTGAAGGTGATGCAGGAAGTCATCACCATGTGCGTGTTCGCGGTGTTCGCGGTGGTGTATATGCGCGAACCGTTGAAACTGGATTATCTCTGGGCGGGATGCTGCCTAGCCGGGGCCGCCTATTTCATGTTTCGCGGCATGCCCTCGACTGTTTGAGCGGCTCCCTCGCCCGCATGGATGACCCGCACGAGGGCCAGGCCGTGCCGCTCGAATAGGGTCTCGTATTCTTCCAGCCGTTCGAGGCAAATCTTCTTCGTGAACACAATGTCGCCATCTTTTGGGGCGCGGACCATGGATGCTTTTTCCTGGTAGAAAGCGAAGCTGGGATTATCGGCTTCCCAGAGCACCACGTCATAATCATGCGCCTTCGCGATGGCCGCCGCTTCCACCACGGGCCCTTGCTGGAGCGCGCTCACGACCGGCCCTACGCAGCAATTGAGCGCTAAAAGGACGATAATGCCCATCCCTACGAGCCGTGCGGCGATGGGAATGCGGGGCGCGAATGCAATCCCCAGCAGCGCGATAAAGGCGATGGTCATGCCCGCCATGTAGCGCGCATCAAAGTAGGGGCCCGCTTCCGACACGACTTGGGCGGCGAAGGCGTCGTTCACGCGGCCCGCCACCCAAGGCAGCGTGCCCGGTAGTAAAAGCAACACTCCCATGAGCAGCAGCGCGGGTAAGGCCAGCAAGAAGGGATGGCGCACGCGCGGCAGTTCGAGCGCCATGAGGATCAGCATCGGCGTATAGCCATAAATGACGTAATGGTGCAGTTTCGTGCCCGAGAGGCTGAAGAACACGAATACGAAGAAGAACCATGCCAGCAAGAAACGCGTTTCAGGCGCTCCCCAGTATATCTTTGTCCGCCGCAGCGCCTTGAACAACAGCGCGGTGTAGGGAAGCAGGCCAATGGGCACTACGAAGCAATAATAGAGCAGGCTCCCACCATGGCCCTCGAGGGGCGTAGTAAACCGCTTCACGTTGTGTTTCAGCCAGAATTGGTCGAGATAGGCGGACCCTTGGGTGGCGATGGCATAGATATACCAAGGCGCGGAGATGATCAAGAAAATCGCAATGGCGGCGGGATTGAACACGGCGTGCAGCCAGCGTTTCAGCTCCTTGTTGGACCAGCAAAAAATGAAGGACGCACCCAAGGGAATCAATACCGCTACCGGCCCCTTGGTGAGCATGCCGAGGGCCATCATTACGGCGGCAAGGTGGAGGTCGCGCTTGCGTGCGGATTCATAATAGGCGTACGCCTGGAACATCGTGGCCGCCAGCAAGAGATTGAGCAGGGCGTCGGCGATGGCGGCCTTGGCGATCAGGTTGATTTGTATGGCCGCCACGAGCATGAAGGCGGCGGGAAACGCGCTCGGCGCGCCGAAATGGCGCTTCGTGAAGCGGTATGTAATCAGCGCCCACAATGCGGCGGCCACGGCGGATGGAAATCGCACGGCGAATGCATTCACGCCAAAAATATGCATCGATACGGCCTGGAACCAATAAATCAGAATGGGCTTATCGTAGCGCGGCTCGCCGTTCAAATACGTCATGAGATAGTTGCCGCTCGAAACCATCTCGCGCGTTGCTTCCGAAAATGCGCCTTCGTCGCGGTCGAACAGCGGCATGCCGCCCAGCCCGCCAATCACGGCAAACGCCACCAGCACGGCCAGAATGGCCTGTTGGCGCGCCTCCGAGCGCCCGTCATCCATCATCGCAGCGGCTCCTTGTACATCAACCTGGATATGAATACCGCGCCCGCGATGCCGAGCCATGCCCCCGCCAATACATCGCTTAAAAAATGCACCGTGGTCATCACCCGGGAAAAGGCCACTAAAAAGGCGCACATATACCATAGCACGCGAAGCCGCGGCAGCATATATCCCAGCGCCGTGGCCGCCGTGAACGCCGTCACGGTATGGCCCGAGGGAAACGAAAAAGATTTCACCAGGAACATGTGGCTGTAGTTACAAAAACCATGGATGCCTTCATACAGCGGAAAATCGGGCCGCGCGCGGGCGAATAGGAGCTTTAATCCATTCACGGCCACGCCCGTCGACGCCACGGCAGCGCACAGGTATAAGCCATTCCATGCGGCATTCGGGCGGTTTCGCCAAAACAGCACATACGCCAGCAATCCGCCGCCAATATACCACTGGGATTCGCCCCATATTTGCCATAAGTCGATGAGATGCACAAGCCACGTGTAATAGCGTTCATGAAAAAACGCCGCAATGGGCCAATCGAAAAAGAAAATGGAGGCGATGCTGCCTCCCAGCAAGCTTGCCGTGAGCAGCTTCATGGGCGCTTGAACGCCCCGGTCCGAGGTGTGGGATGTCAAAAAACGAGCCCGCCGTGAAATTGACCTTTCCGCTTGTTTCCAGAATTCCAACCATGCGCCTCCTCATTGTTTCGCTAGCTATTGGACGGAACGGCATATTATATATGAAGCGTCCACTGTGTGCGCATATGGCGCACCCCGGACATTACAACATGCCTATGTTAAGGAAAAATAAAACTAGATGGCGTTAACAACACCGTTAGCGCTTGCCCCGATAACCCATGGAATCCCGTGTAAACCAAAACGGCATTGACTTCAAATATGAGTTTATATAGTGTTGCTGCACTGTCAACCGTATGCCAGGATCTGAAATGCCGCCTGAATCGACACGAATCATATGCCAGGATGTGCAGGTTGTGAACAGAGGCAATCGATTAAGGAATGGGAGTGAATCAATGAAGAAAATCCGCTGTTTACATCTGCTGGTAATCGCCATTTTGGCACTTGGGTGCATGACCCCTTTGTACGCATCGCCCAATGAAGATGACGGGCATATCAACCCTTGTCCCATTGATGCCGACCTATGGATCTTGGCTGGCCATTCCAATATAGGGGGAGTCGAACTGGCTACTGAGCCGGAGAACGAAGATCCCCGGTTGATGATGTTCAGCATGATGGACGAATGGAAGATCGCGCAGGAACCTATTCATTGGTTATTTCTGACCAAAGCGCCTGTCTATCACCAGCATTTAATGTCAGCGGCCCAAACACCCGAAGAAAAGACCGCGCTGGAGCAAAGGTTGAATTCGTTGCGTGAAGCCAGCCTTGCCCACCCGATTGGCGGAGTAGGCCCCGGCTTGAGCTTTGCCCGCGCGGTGCTCAAGGAGACGGGGCGGCCTATCGCCTTGATCCCCTGCGCCCAAGGCGGCACCACTATCGACGAATGGAATCCCGATCTTGTAGATAAAGGCGGCAACTCGCATTACGGCGCGATGATCAACCGCATCCGCACCATCGGTGGCGTCGGGAAGATCAAGGGAGTGCTCTGGTTCCAACAAGGGGCCTCCGAAACGTATCAAGAAAGCATGCTGCACCTGGTGGATTGCTTGCGGCGTGATACCGGCGTGCCGGACCTGCCCATTATTTCGGTCCAGGCCGCGCGAATGATCACGCCAGACAATCAGGATGCGGCGAACTGGGAGAAAATCCGTGAAATACAGCGCCAGATCCCAAGGTTGCGGCAGCATGTATATATGGTGTCCGCGGCGGACCTGCCAATGACGGACCACGTCCACCTTTCAGCAGAAGGGCAGCGGCATCTAGGGCAGCGCCTGGCCGAAGTCGCGCTGACGTGTGTATATCAAAAACCGGACCACGGCCAGCCCATCGATCTGGAATCCATCAAATATGAGGATGTAAAAGAGCGGGGCCAGGGGATTATCAAGCTGCACTTCAGTGGGGTAAGCGGGCGGCTCAAAGCGGCGGGTGAACCCAAGCAGTTTGAAATTCTTGGCGCACCATCAACGCCCATTCCATGGGTGGTTTACCGGGTGGATCTCGATCCGCAGGATCCCGCGGGGCTGATCCTTCACGTGCCCACGCCCATCACATCGCCGGTGAAGCTGATTTGTGGAGGCGGGTTGAATCCGGTGATGAATGTCACCGACGAGCGCGACATGCTAATTCCATGCTTCGGCCCGCTCGATGTGCCCATGGCCGGGGATGCGGCGAAATAATCAATTCGGTGCTTCAAGCTGCGTCCGAACAGGCTTCTCCTGTATGATAACGCACACAGGGAGTCCGCCATGGCCGGAAATGAGCAGCAGTGGAATCATCCGCCCGACAATGCGGCGGCAGGCGCACGCTTGCCGGAGGCCCCTATTGTCTTCGCGCCCGGCGAGGTGATCACGGGGCAATTCGAAGTGCTCCATGTGATCGGCAAAGGCGGCATGGGCGTGGTGTATGAAGTGTTCGACCGGGTGACGAAGCAGCGCCTGGCCCTCAAGACTATCCGGCCCTCCCGCCTGGAACGGCCCGGCGTGATCGACCGCTTTCTACAAGAAGCCACCCTGGCGCGCCGGTTGCGCCATCCGAGTATGGTGGCGGTGTATGATGTGCGCCGCGAAGGACGCCTCTTGTTCTACACCATGGAGCTTCTGGAAGGGAAAACACTTCGGGCGCTCATGAATGAACAGGGCCTTTTCTCGTTGCGCGCCGCCGTACGCTTGCTGCAACCATTGTGCCTCGCGCTTGAACAGGCGCATACCCTCTTAGTACACCAAGATATTTCTCCCGAAAACATCATGGTGGTTGGTGATGGGGTCAAGCTGCTAGATTTTGGCATCGCCCGATTATTGAATGCGGATGCTCCGCCAGACAAGGCCCGGGGCAAAGCGTATTACACCGCCCCCGAGCAAGGCGAAGAAGGAGCCTATGTGGATGGGCGGGCCGATGTATACGCCCTCGGCGTCATCTTTGGCGAATTGCTGGCAGGCAAACGCCTTAAGCCGCCGGTGGAAAGCTCCGAAGCTTTTCAAACCCTCAGCCCCTCCTGCCAGCATGTCCTTTCGGGGGCGGTTGCGCCGCTGGAAACGCGATTCCCCAGCATGCGGGAGTTCCGTACGGCCCTGGAGCAATGCATTGAATCGGCGCCTTCGCCGCAGCCAGTGGCCGCGGCGCCTTCCCGTTCACGCCCCAGAACAGGCGCCGCATCTTGGGTGGCGGCTTTGGCGGTCGTCGCGATGGCGGGAATGGCAATCTATTATTTGGGAGGCATGATTGCCCGCGAACGCCAGGCGCAATCCATCGAAACTGCCCGGAATGCCCGTACACCGGCCCAATTTGCCCCCATGCTCGCCTGGAAAGAAGAGCGCGGCATGGCGGAGCTCACCTTGCCGGGCGGCGGCTCCATGCGTTTCGTGCATATTCCGGCAGGCGTGTTTGTCATGGGTAAAGATGGAATACAACAGAGCGACGCCGCCCCCGCCCATATAGCCGCCATCACCCGGGGTTTCTGGTTAAGCGCCACCGAAGTGACGCAAACGCAATGGGAAGCCGTCATGAGTGCGCGCCCTTGGGCGAAGGGCCGGGAGGTGAATATCGACAGCAATGCCCCTGCGGTGTATATAAGCTGGCACAACGCCCAGGCCTATGCCGCCAAACTCCAGTCTCTGGCGGGCGGCGAATTCCGGCTGCCCACGGAAGCCGAATGGGAATACGCCTGCCGGGCTAGTTCGCGGGAGCCATCCGAAGCAGCGCTGGACACATACGCCTGGCATGCCAGCGCGGCCAAGCCGCCATTGTCGTGCGCCCAGCCTTGCGGCACGAAAGAAGCCAATGACTGGGGGGTGTATGACATGCAAGGCAACGTGGCGGAATGGTGCGCGGACTGGTATGCCCCCACCTATTACGCCATCGGGCCGCGGGAAAATCCTCAAGGCCCCGCCTCGGGGATGGAGCGCGTCATGCGCGGCGGCTCGTGGGCCAGCCCTGCGGCGTTTTGCAGCGCCAGCGCCCGAGGCCATGCAAACCCGAACGCCGCATCCAGCATGCTGGGATTTCGCATCTGCCGGAATGAAAGCGAAACGCCGGGGATATCGGGGCAATCGCAATAAAAACCGCTCTGGCTTTCGTCTATCTCGTATCAAGAATCCTTTTTTGCCTTGAATGGTTTTTCCTCTCCCGTGGCATGGCCGATACGCCTATGCCACCATATTCATAAAAGACCTGGATCTTAGGGCCATCTCGCTATGTACAATCTTGAACCGCTCTTGTAAACACAACATCCTGAGAATTCATCCGAAAAAGCGGTTATGCGCCTTGGAAAACAATCTGGGTATTTGAATAGCGCTCTGGATGCCTAAAGATGCGGCATGCGCTCCCCCGTGTCCCGGTGGCGAAAAAGCAGTTTGGCTGCGTCATGCCGCGCCGCGCGCCAGCACCACCACTTCAAACGTGCGGATCAGGATGCGGATATCGTCCATAAACCGCCAGTTGTCAATGTACTGGAGGTCGAGTTCCACCCATTGCTCGAACGTGAGGTCGCTGCGGCCGCTGACTTGCTGAAGCCCCGTGATGCCTGGGCGCACGCTCAAGCGGCGGCGCTGCTCCCAAGTATACAGCTCTACTTCACGCGGAAGCGGCGGACGGGGGCCCACCAGGCTCATATGGCCCACGAACACGTTGATAAACTGGGGCAGTTCATCAATGCTGAACTTTCGGATAATCCGCCCGATACGGGTCATGCGCGGATCCCGCCGCATCTTGAATATGGGCCCAACCGCCTCGTTTTGCTCCTCGAGCTTCCGCTTGAGTTCTTCCGCATTGGCCACCATCGACCGGAATTTGATCATCTTGAAGCGGCGATGATTGAGCCCTACGCGCTCTTGCCGGAAAAACACCGGCCCTTTTGATTCGAGCTTGATGCACAGGGCCACAATGGGAAACAGCCACCACGCCACCAGGAGCATGAACGCGGAGGAAACCAGCAGATCGATGGAGCGCTTGAGCAGAAGCTCGAGCTTCGCTTCCGGCACGGCCGACATGGATAAAATAGGGATATCGCCATATTGCCGGATGCGGCGCACGGCAAAACGCGGGGGAAATAAATCGGTAATCAGCCGGATAGGCGTCCCAGAACTTTCACATAAATATGCGATGCTGCTCATCCGCTCGTAATAGGTGCGGATGGGCAGGCAGATATACACCTCGTCAATGACATGGTTGGTCAGGACGACCTCGAGTTCATTAAGCGTCCCGAGATACGGCACTTCGTGAGGCTCAAAAAAATGCATGCGCGTCGGATCATCATCCAATACGCCCGCAAGCTGGTAGCCATGCTCGCCTTCGCCGACCATTTGCACGAGCAGCTTATTCGCCCGTTCATTCGCACCAATGAATAAAATCTGTCGAAAATTGTACCCCTTGCGCCGGATAACCCAGAGAAACACCCGCACTCCCGCGCGGCATAGCGCCAGCCCCACGAGCGCGCATGCGCCGAAACCCAGCATAAAACGCGGTTCGATACGGCGCTGGGTGAAGAAAACAACCAGGAAGCCAGAGAAAATCAATGCAATCGCCGCTGCTTTGGCCACATGGTACAACTGCGCCCGAATGGACTCACCACGGCGGGAAGTGAAAAGGCGCTGATCGCCCGCAGCCACCCACCATGCCACGACGAATACGATGATATAGCCCAGCCGCTCATTAAAATACGCGCTAAAGGCTTCTTTCCCTTCTGGAAAAGCCATCCGCGCCGCGAGCCATCCAGCGGCCAGTATGCACATGGCGTCCAGCGCTGCTTCCGCGAAAAAGACGGCTGTTTTATGCTGCTTGAGCGCCATTCAACGCCTATCTCCTTCTGTCATATGCTGCGAGGCGCATATCCCCATGCCCGTATGATTCTACACCAACGGAAAGATGCGCGCCAATGGCTTTCCTCTTTTGATAGGCAGATAAAGAATAGTGAAGGGGGCTATGTTGCGAAAAAATATGCTGGAACACTGTTGCCTTCATCACCATGCGCGCGCCCCGCCTTTTCCGCATAGGGGCATTCTTATCCGAAATTTTTAGTTTTTCAGACAGGTTTGACAGAGCGCTTCCATAATTCGTAGGATATTGAGGGTGTGCAACTTGCGCGCAGGCCGCTTTTTCTTGCCGTGGGACGCGCACATTCGCCAAAATGCCTGCGTCTTGCCTATTGGGGCGAGGCGCGCCGAATGAATTGAAGCGGGAAACGATTGTTACGGATTCCTAACGGTCCATAGCGCAATCCATGGAGACCACGCGATGCATCAGCGACTGAGTGACTACGATACCAGCAAGACCTATCAGGCAAAAATAGTGGAAACGGAGCGGATCACGCCCGAAAATAGCGAAGTCGAAGTGCGCCACATCGTCTTGGACGTGGACGACCCCGCTTTTGATTGGGTGGAAGGGCAGAATATCGGTATCCTGACCCCTGCGGCTCCGGGCCTTGGCGCGAAGCAACATTTCCGTTTGTACTCCATCGCAAGCAGCAAGGGTGAGGCTGGCGGCAAGAACCGTTTCGCCATTGCCGTGCGCCGTTGCTTCTACATTGACGATTTCAGCGGCGAAAGTGAGAAAGGCGTAGCCTCGAATTATTTGTGCGACCGCCAACCGGGCGACGCCGTCACGATCACCGGCCCCTACGGCGGCGCGTTCGCGCTGCCCACGGACCCGAATATTAATTTGCTGATGATCGGCATGGGCACGGGCATCGCCCCCTTCCGCGCATTCATCAAGAAGATCTACAAAGAGCAGGGCGGAAGCTGGAAAGGCAAAGTCCGCCTATTCTACGGCGCCAAACAAGGCATGGAACTGCTCTATATGAATGACGTGAAGAATGACTTCACCAATTATTACGACCAAGAGTCGTTCAAGGCGTTCGAGTCCTTAAGCCCCCGCCCGGCCATGGGCGCGCCGGTCGCCCTCGACCGCAGCCTCGAAGAGAATGAAGTGGAAGTGTGGGAAATGGTTAAAGACCCGCTCACGAATGTCTATGTCGCCGGCTTAATTTCCGTGCAGGAAGCCCTGGACAAAGCGTTGAGCAAGATTGCTGGTTCGGAAGAAGTGTGGCGGCGCACAAAAGAAGACCTTATCTCGAAGAAACGCTGGTTTGAATTGATCTACTAAATTCGGCGTGACGGGTTACAAGAAGCCATTTAAGGGGATCCCCGATGGGGGATCCCCTTCTCGCTAATGGGTTCCTTATTCGGCTGTGGCGTGGAGCATGAAACTCCGCTTTGGCGGACGCCTCTTGCGGCCAAAGGAGGCTTTGATGACACATCAAGTGGATATCGCAAGGATTCGCAAGCCCCGGGTGACGGATGTAGCGGCCATGAAGGCCCTTATCGACTCGGAGGTGGCCCATGGAACTTTGCTGCCCCGCACGACCGTGGAACTCTATGCCAGCCTCCGGGAATTCCATATCTTCGTGGACGAAAACGGCATCGGCGGCTGCTGCGCGTTGCATATCGACCTTGAAAATCTCGCCGAATTGCGTACGCTGGTGGTGCGAAGGGAATTGCGGGGCCTAGGAGTAGGAACCGGGCTGGTCCATGCCGTTCTCGATGAGGCCCGTTCGCTGGACATCACGCGGGTGTATGCTTTAACGCGCGTGCCCGGCTTCTTTAAGCGGCATGGCTTCGAGGAAATCGACAAGCATGTGCTGCCAAACAAGGTGTTCCGGGACTGCGTCCGGTGTCCCATGTTTCTGGATTGTGACGAAGTGGCTGTCATTCGCGGCCTGGCAGCCAATGAGCTTTCAGAGGAAACCGCGCCGCTCGAGGTATAACATCATGGCGTTTCAAGGCCTGCTAGGATTTCTCGGTTTCGGCAACATGGGGCATGCCATCGCTCAAGGCGTGGCCGCCACGGGAGCCATCCCCGCCCATTCCATCCTAGCGTATGATATTGACCCCGCTAAGCGGGAATCCGCCCGGGCGATGGGCGCGGGTGTGGCGGAATCTCCGGCGGACCTGGCGGCGCGCTGCGCCTGCCTGCTACTGGCCGTGAAGCCGCAAACCATGGAAGAAGCCCTCGAGGAGATTCGCGGGCATCTCGCCGCCGGCGCCTTGGTGCTCTCGATTGCCGCAGGCATCAGCACGGAGTACTTGGAGTCGCGTTTAGGCGCGGGACTGCGCGTCATTCGCGTCATGCCCAATACGCCCGCCATGGTCAATGCGGGAGCCGCCGCGTTTGCCCTGGGCGCGCATTGCATCCCTTCCGATTCCGAAATCGCGCGGCTTATTTTCAATTCCGTGGGCATGTCCGAACAAGTGCCGGAATCGGCTATTGATGCGATTACGGCGTTGTCGGGCAGCGGCCCCGCCTACTTTTTCTATCTTGTCGAATGTATGGTGAAAGCGGCGGTGGAGCTGGGATTGCCGGAAGACCAGGCCACGCGCCTGGCCGCCCAGACCTGCCTGGGTTCCGGGCTCCTGCTTACCCAGTCGGGTGAAATCCCTGCCGTGCTGCGCGAGCGCGTCACATCGAAAGGCGGCACCACTTTCGCCGCCCTCGAGCAATTCCGCGCGCTCGGTTTCGAGCATATGATTCGAGAGGGCGTCAAGGCCGCCGCCGCGCGCTCGAAAGAACTGGGAAAATGAATGGTTAAGCCTGGCGGACGTCTATGCAATATGGAGGACGTATGAGCAAAGAGCGTGCTGTGGCGGATCAATTTGGCCCAATCCCAAGTATCACGGCAAACGACGTGCTGAACCGCCAATTCAAGCGGGCGGCCATGGGCGGCTATAAAACCATCGAGGTGGACGAATATCTTGAACAGATAGCCGCCACCCTGGAAACTTTCGCGGCGCGGGTGCGCGCGCTCGAAAGCCAAAACCGCGAGCAGCAAACCCGGCTCGAGGAATGCCACCAAATGGAGGAGACCCTTCGCAACGCCCTGGTTTCTTCCCAAAATTTTAGCGCGGACATGGTGGATTCCGCCCGCCGGAAAGCGGACGCTATCCTCGAGGACGCCAAGACTAAACAGGCCCAGGCGGAGCTCGAACTGGCCCGCGCCACCGAAAAGCTCTCGGACGAGGTTTTAACGCTCAAGGCGAAGCGCAATCGCTTGCGCACGGACATGCTGGCGTTGCTCGAAACACACCGCCAGCTTATCGAGACCGTCGAGCCTCTGCCTGCGGAGTCTGCTGCGCCGCCTGCGCCTCCCAAGCATCCGGAGCGCCCCGCCATCGAGAAACCGGCTGCTCCGGCGCCTGCTCCCGCGCCTGTGCTACAGTTGCCGGAAGCGCCCCGCTTTGACCCCGATGGCGAAGCGGATAACGCCACCTTGCCTGGAGGCCCTCTTCGCAAGTCGTGGACAAATATGTTGAGTCCAAAAAAATGGCGCGCAAAAGATAGCGCCCATGATAACCGGGAACTATGATCGAGAAGGAGACCATCTTATGCTATCCCTAATGCTGGCCTTGGTTGCCGCCACAACGGCGCAGCCCAATGCCGATGTAAACGCATTTCTGCAAGAACTCGCCAGCAAACGCGCGGGCATTCATGCGCTGCAAGCCCCGTTCGTGCAAGAAGTGACCACGCGCGCGGGCGGCGTGGAAGACACCCTCACCGACTCGGGCAACTTGCTCTACACGGAACCCCGCCGCTTGGTGTTCCGCATTGACCAGAAAGAAGGCAAGCCGGGCATGGTCATGCTGGTGGACCACACGCGCTTGTTCCAATACGAGCCTGAAAACGAGCAAGTCTCTATTTACAACCGCGCGGCGGATCTCCAAATGGATGTCCTCTTCTCCGCGTTCGAGAGCGAATTTTCCGACCTTGAAAAGGCCTACGACATCGAACTGTTCGAGCCTGGCGCTGAGAATCCCCGCGCCGCGAAAGGCTTGCTGCTGCGGCCAAAAACCACCGAAGGCGGCGAGCGGCCCTTGTTCGAGCGGGTGCGCGTCTATTTGCGCGCGGAGGATTACCTGCCCGTAAAAATCCACATCATCAATGACGCGGAATCTGAAGTGGTGCTAACGTTCGAGAATTTTTCCATCAACAAGCCAGTGGACGCCAAGCAAACACAGATCGCTGTTCCTAAAGGCACAAAGGTCGTCGAAGACGAAACGAATTTCCGCACCGTCGAGCAGGATATCGAGTATCTGCCAACGGCCAAGGTGCTCGAAGCGCCTGCTGCGGAAGCTCCCGCCGCCGCGCCAGCAGAAAAAGCCGCCACGGAAGGCGAACCCAAAGCGTGATGCGCCTGGTGCTGGCTTCCGCATCGCCGCGCCGCCGCGCCTTGCTGGCGGCCCTGGGCGTTGTATTTGAGGTAATACCGAGCGATGCGCCCGAGAGTTTCGAGGGCGCATCGCCCGCCGAATTAGTTATATCGAATGCCCGCGCCAAACGGGACGAGACCGTGGCGCGGCTCGATGGCCCCGCCATTGTCATCGCCGCCGATACGCTCGTGTTTGTCGATGAACATGTCCTAGGCAAGCCCGCCGATGCGGCCGGGGCGCGCGCCATGCTCAGCCGCCTGTCTGGCCGCAGCCACCAAGTCCTGACTGGGCTTGCCTTGATGGACACCGCATCCGGAAAAACGGCGGAGGGATTCGAGTCCACGGACGTGCAATTCCGTTCCCTCTCCCCACGCGAAATCGCGCAGTTCGTCGAGGCGGTCAATCCGCTCGACCGCGCGGGCGCGTATACCGTCGATGGGCCTGGCAGCCTCCTCGTGCAAGGATACCAGGGCTGTTATCAGAATGTGCTGGGCTTCCCCATGGTCCGCCTCGATCTCCTCTTGCGCGAATTGGGCGTGCATCTCTTCGACTGCATGGATGGCGGCCGGGCCATCTTCTTATAAGCCGGAAAACGGGCATACAAATGAAATCCGCACCCAAAAAGCGGCAGCAAGCTGCCGCAAGTAGTTTCACAAAAAAAGACTTAGAGCACATGTGTGCGGTAGCTTGCTACCGCTTTCTTGTTCTCTTTGGTGTATTTCACGGGTATTACCTTGTTTTGGCTTGCCTGCTCCATTTTTGGAAGGCCCATTTCACGGGAATAACTATATATGTATATAACCTTTTAACCTAAAAACGCCAGTTGAATCTTGAGTGTCGAGCAGGAAGTAGTTCAAGATAAAGAACATGGAAACAGAATCGCAACAGCAAGATGCTCCCCCATTGGGAGAGGAGGAATGGTTGTCTTTGGAGGCGCCGATTTTCGTAGATAGCTACGGGGGCCGGGTGCATGTGGAATGGGACCGGGAGGCGGCAACGACGCCGTTTGGCCAGTTGGCGTTCTTTATCGATTTCCTCAAGACGGCGGAGCTTTTTGAAGCGTGGGTGGAGGACTGTCCGCTGGCGTACGCCAGCAATAATGCGCCGCGCAAGAGGGATGTGCTGGGCACGCTATTTTTATCAGTGCTGGCGGGCCACACCCGCTATGCGCACATTGACGCGGTCCGTTACGACGCGGTGAACCCGGGCTTGCTGGGTATGAGCAAGATCATGAGCGCCTCCTCGGCGCGGCGGGCATTTATACTGGCGGACGGGGAAGCCTGCGCGGGCTGGCTACAGAAGCACCTGCGCCGCTGTTATGAGCCGTTGCTTTATGAGCCTTGGATTTTGGACGTGGATACAAGCGTGAAGCCCCTGTTCGGCCATCAAGAAGGGGCCGTGCTGGGCTACAATCCGGCGAAACAGGGCCGTCCTTCTCATGTGCTGCATACCTATTTTATGGCGAACACGCGCTTGGTGCTGGACGTGGAAGTCCGGCCGGGCAACGAGACGGCGGCGAAATACACCATGCCTGGATTGTGGCATTTTCTCGATGGCTTGCCGCGCGCGGCCTGGCCGGGCATGATTCGCGGCGACTGCGCCTTCGGCAACGAACGCGACATGAGCGAAGCCGAAGCGCGCGGAGTGCCCTATCTGTTCAAATTGCGGCAGACCAGCAACGTGAAACGGCTTATCCAGCAGGCCTTTTGTTCTAAGGACTGGACGCCAGCAGGCCAAGGCTGGGAAGGTTTGGAAGACCGTCTGGAGCTTATGGGATGGACGAGCAAACGCCGGGTAATCGTTCTGCGGCGCAAGCTCAAAGGGAGTATCGTTCTGGAAACGGAGCCGCTATTGCCTGACCCCTCCCCCCAACTACAGCTCATTGAGATCCAAGCGGGAGCCGTGCAGCAGTATGAATACGCGCTGCTGGCCACTTCGCTGACAGACCCCCTATCGGCCTTGGCCCAGCATTATCGCGACCGGGGCGATGCGGAAAACATCTACGATGAACAGAAAAACCAGTGGGGGTGGGGCGGGTATACCACCCACGATATGAAGCGCTGCCAAATCATGGCGCGAATCATAGCCCTGATTTACAATTGGTGGTCTTTGTACGTGCGCTTGGCGATTCCGGAGCGCCACGCCGAAGCGATCACAAGCCGCCCTCTGCTGCTGTATGGTGTGGGACAGCAGACCCGCCACGGAGGCCAAACCACGCTCACCATCACCCCCGTGCATGCGCAAGGACATGCTATGGAACAAGTTCTGAAATCCGTAAACGCCTTTTTATTGGAGGTGAAAGCAACTGCGCGGCAGTTGAACTGGAACGAACGATGGCGGACGATCCTCAGCCGGATCTTCGCCAAAATACTCGAGGGAAGGCCGCTGGCCACCCCCAACCTGCTGCCGGCGCCAACGTAAAGAGCGGGACAGGACAGTTATTTCTTTACAAAATTGGGCTGGAAAAATCCCAAAGCAAGTTCCTACTGCCTTTTTTAGGATCAATACCGGCGAAAGGAAATATATAGGGCTGCCAAATACTAGATGCTACTTTCATCGGCTAAAGTGTTACATTTTCAATGGTAGTCTTTACTTCGCGTGCGCCAGCACCTTTTTGAGGGCCTGCACGACTTGCTGGATATGTTTGTCTTCCATCAGTGGGTATAGCGGCAGCGAGATCATATCCATGGACGCCGCCGTGCTGTTCGGCAGATCTTCGGGCTTGAGACCCAATTGCCGCTGGAAGAATTCGTGTAGGTGCAGGCCGTAGAAATGGAGCCCCGTGCCGATGTTCTCGCGCCGCAGCTCATCGCGGATCTCGTCGCGGGTCCGTTTGAGCTTATCCAACCGCAGCCGGATGATCAGAAGGTGCCACGCATGCTCCACTTCCGCCAGCACGCGCGGGAGCGCGATCTCGTCAATTTCGCCCAACACGCTGTAGTACAACCGGGCGAGCCGGGTGCGTGAGGCGCGGAACGACGGGAACTTGCGCAATTGTTCGATGCCGATGGCGGCGCTGACATCATTCAGATGGTATTTGAAGCCGGGCTCGAGCACCTCGACGGGCTGCGAACTCGAACTCCGGCCATACCGGTCCCACGCGGAATGGCCGAGTCCATTCATGGCCATGCGGTGGAACCATTCTGTTTCTGCGGGGTCTTTCAGCGCCACCGCGCCGCCCTCGATGGTCGTAATGTTTTTAATGGCGTAAAAACTAAAGCAGGTATGCCCGCCATATTCGCCGATGCGCTTGCCCTTGTATGCCGCGCCCAGGGCATGCGCGGCGTCCTCGACGACCGCGATGCCATGCTTGCGCGCCACGGCGTATATCGGGTCCAAGTCGCAAGGCTGCCCTGCCAAATGGACCGGCATGATGGCCTTGGTGCGGTCTGTGATAGCGGCTTCAATCGCCGCTGGATCGATGTTGAGCGTATCCGGCAAGACATCCACGAAGACCGGCTTCGCGCCCATGTGGAACATCGTGTTCGCCGTCGACGCCCATGTAATAGGCGGCAGAATGACTTCGTCGCCGCGCCCCACGCCCGCGCGCATGAGGCACAAATGGAGCGCCGCCGTGCAGGAATTCACCGCTACGGCGCTCGATGCACCCACGGTCTCCGCGAGCAGTTTCTCGAAGGACGGTACGCGCGCGCCCGAGGTCAGCCAGCCGCCGCGCAATGTACGCACGACGGTTTCCTCTTCCTCCGGCCCCAGCGTGGGGCGGTATAGCGGCACCAGGCGCGGGGCCATGGGCTCGCCGCCTTCCCCCACGGGCGTGGCGAGAAGCCGCTTCATGGTGTGTACGTTGAAATAGGCGTCCGCCGTCGGATCAATAGGCTCCGCATCGAGGCGCGCCCGCAATTCGGCCACGCCATCGGCCAGGGTATGCTCCGGCTCGAACTGAAACGCCTTGGCGAACTTCTCGAAGCGGACATGGAACGTGCGCACATCATCATCATCGCGCCGCGTATCGAGCGCCGCATTCGGAAAGAACGCGGCTATCTTTTCCGCAAGGCTGGCGATTCGGAAATTGAGCCCATCGCTGCCGACATTATAGATCTCGCCACTCACATCCTCTGGCGCATGAAGCAGTAGCAGCAGCGCGCGGGCGGCGTCGCGCACATGGAGGAAAGGCCGCCATTGGCTGCCGCCGCCGAACACCTGAATAGTTCCCGTGCGCAGCGCCATTGCGGCCATCTGGTTCACGGCCAAATCGAAGCGCATGCGGCCTGACCATCCAAACAAAGTGGCCAGCCGCGCCACGACCGGCTCGAAACGTGCGTTGCGCATGCCGAGAAGGGCTTGCTCCGCGCGCAGGCAAGTGGCTCCATAGGGCGATACGGGATTGGCCGGGCTCAACTCGTCCAACTGTTCAAACGCGCCTTGCCCATACACGCTGCATGTAGACGCATAAATGAACCGTTTCACGCTGCTTTGGAGCGAAAGGTTCACGAGTTCGCGCGTGCTCTCGACGTTCACATCCTCGGCCATATCTTCATCCAAGGCGCACGAAGGGTCATTCGAGAGCGCCGCGAGATGGATAACGGCGTCGATTCCCTGTAGCAGCCCCGCGCTTTCTTGCAGGCGTCGCACGTCGCCGTGGATGATTTCACAATCCGGCCTGCCCGATACCGCCTCTAGGGCCGTTTCGCCGAAGCAGAACCGGTCGAACACGCGCACCGTGTGGCCCTCTTCGAGGAGCATCGGGACTAAATGGCTCCCGAGATAACCAGCTCCCCCGGTAACGAGAACACGCATGAGCCTTCCTTTCCAGTTAATCGCGGGCGGGCATGCGCCAGGCGCTGCGTTCCCGCGTTTTGCATTCTTTTGCTTGTTGCGCTACCTTAATGGCAAAATCCCCCGCCCGAGGGCGGAAACTTTCATGCTAGGTTTCGGATTATATATGCGTTTGACGGATTTCACAAAGCAAAGCCAGCCGCAACTTGAATTGTCCTGGCGTGATGAAGATGCGCTCCGTTCGGAACTGGAGTCACGGACAGGCATGGCGCTCGATATTGCCATTACGAATAATGGCTCCTCGATGTTGTCGCTCCGGCGCGGCGGAAAAGGCGCACCGCTTTGCTTGCGCCTGCACCATATGTTTCTATCCGCCGATCCATCGGTTATCGCCGCCGTGGCCGAATGGGTGAAGCATCCCAAGGGACAGCGGCAAGGCGAGATACTCGACCGGTTTATCCGGGGCCATGGCCATCTCATTCAAAAGAAAAGCCCGCGCCGTGCGGCGCTGTGTGCGCATGGCCGGCGCCATGATTTGCAGGCCTTTTACCAGGAAGTAAACCAAGCTTCGTTCAACGGAGCGGTCGAGGCCTCGATCACATGGGGGCGCGATGCGGGCCCAGGCCAGCGCCGTTCGATCCGCTTCGGGGCGTATTTCGAGCAAGCCCGGCTCATCCGCATTCATCCGGCGCTCGATCAAGAATTCGTACCGGCTTTTTTTGTACGCTATATTGTCTTCCACGAGATGCTGCACGCCTATTTAGGCGTCAAAAAAAGCCCATCTGGACGGCGGCGCATCCATCCGCCCGAATTCAAATGTATGGAGAGGGCGTATCCTGATTTCGCCCGCGCACTGGCCTGGCAGTCTGATCCCGCCCATTTGCGCCGCCTGCTACGATAAGGAGAATGAGTTCATGTTTATATCCCGCACCTGCTGGTACGCTGCCGCGCTTGTGGTGGCGTGCGCGTTAAGCATGGCCATCGGTTATGCCGTCGTGCGCACAGCCACGGAAGATCCCGCGCAATTGCTGGCCCGCGCCCAAGCGCATCGAGCCGAAGGCGATGAAATCCGCGGCTTATCAAAACAGCTCGCCCAGCTTACGTCGGAATATCTCGACCGCATCCGCGCCCGCTCTCCCGAAACAGAGGCGTCTTTTCAGTCCTGGCTTTCCAATGATTTTAAACCCGCGCTCAAAGAGCTCGAACGCCGCATGCTGGCCAGTAAATCGAATGAAAAACCTTTAGCCGCCCTCCTGGGTGCGGTGCAACGCGTCGCGGCAATGGCGGAACAGCCCGATAGGTCTAATCTGCGCATTGTGGCGACCGATGACGTATTGGAAGCCACTACGCAAGCCGAAGCCTATCTTGCTCCCTCGATAGATGGAAACGAGCCAGACGCGGATGGTTCCACCGACGAATAATCCGTATACACCGCCAAAACTTTAAAAATATGTCTAAAAACTGTCACACATTCGTCATAAAAAACATGGTTTAATCAATACAGCCTGACGGCGGGCCCCGCGACCTCCACCACCGCCCCCCTCGGTGGTTCTCCCCTAAGCGGGGCCCGCACCTCCCTCCATTCGCGGGCAATTCGCCCGCGCCTCTTTTTTTGATCCATGAAGGCGGCATATATGAATCAGTGAGAGCCGCGAGATCCATATGCGCGAAAACCGCAGGTACGGTTTGGAGGTAAAAGAGGCCGGTTTAACCAGATTTTCCTACTTCTATCGATTAAGAAACGCCTCACCCTTTCACGACGCCGATGGGGCGGATTCGGGCGACGCGGCGGGCTAGGCCCGCTTGTTGCACCACTTCCGCCACGGCGTCGATGTCTTTATAGGCCCTTGGGCCTTCTTCGGTGAGCGTCTTGATGCTGCGCGCCATGACGATGATTTCGTTGCGCGCCATTTCTTCGAGCAGATGTTCAGGGCTTTCGGCCTTGCGCGCCGCCGTGCGGCTCATGACCCGGCCCGCGCCATGGCATGAACTGCCGAACGTTTGCACGAGCGCGCCCTCCGCGCCCGCGAAGACGTAGGATGCCGTGCCCATATCGCCGGGCACGAGCACGGGCTGGCCAGCTTCGCGGTATGCAATCGGCACTTCTCTCCGGCTGCCCGGAAACGAGCGCGTCGCGCCTTTACGGTGGACGCAGAGCCGCCTCCGCGCTCCATCCACCTCGTGTTCCTCGAATTTGGCGATGTTGTGGCATACGTCGTAGAGCAGCCGCCCGCCCAGTTCGCGCGGTGTCACGCCGAGGCTCTTCTGCAACGCCCGCCGCGCCAGCTCCATCATAATCTGCCGGTTGGCCCAGGCATAGTTCGCCGCCGCTGCCATGGCGGCCAGATAGGCCCGCCCTTCGGGACTCTTCACCGGTGCGCAGCAGAGCTGGCGGTCTGGCAATTGGATGCCGTAGCGCGCCTGGGCGCGGAGCATCACTGCCAGCGAATCGTCGCACACCTGGTAGCCCAGGCCCCGGCTCCCGCTATGGATGAGCAGCGTCACCTGGCCGGGCCGCAGGCCGTAGGCGTCCGCCGCGCGGGCATCGAACACCTGCTCGACCACGCCCAATTCGAGGAAATGGTTGCCTGAGCCTAGCGTGCCGAGTTGGTCCGCGCCCCGGCTCTTCGCCCGCTCGGAGACGGCTCCCGCTTCCGCGCTTGCTAGGCATCCCTGCTCCTCGGTGGCGTCGAGGTCGCTTTCCGCGCCATAGCCTTGCTCGATGGCCCAGCGAGCGCCTTTCTTGAGCACCGCATCCAAATCGCCACCGCGCAAGGTGTGTATAGCGCCGCTCGAGCCCACACCCGAGGGAATATCATTGTAGAGCGCCGCCACGGCCTCGCGCAGGCGCGGGCGGATATCGCCGATATCCAAGTGCGTCGTCATGAGCCGGATGCCACAATTGATGTCGTAGCCCACGCCGCCCGGCGAGATGACTCCATCCTGTTCGGGATCCGTGGCGGCCACGCCGCCGATGGGGAAACCGTAGCCCCAATGGGCGTCGGGCATAGCCAGTGCATAGCCCACGATGCCGGGCAAGCAGGCGACGTTGGCCACCTGTTCTGCGGCCTTATCCTCCTGGATTTTCGGCAACAGCCGTTCGCTGGCGATGATGCGCCCCGGCACGAGCATGGCGCCCGTTTTTGGGATTTCCCACGTCGTCTCGTTGATGCGCTTCAGGTTCATGCGGCATGCCTCCTTTCCACAGTATACGCGATGTATGCGCATGCATCTTCTTGTCCTTCATTTGTTGGTGAAGCGAAATGAAGAATCAGCACCAGGGCATGGAGTAGGCGTATTTGTCTATAATAGGTTGAGCCACGAATCAGAAGCGCCGCCGCAAGCGGATTGAAATAGGATGTGAAACGTTTGCCATTGGAACGACCAGAAATTTGCCTGCCGTTTGCACAGGTCGCATTGCCGATGCCATTGGAGCGGCCACTGACGTACCGGGTGCCGGAGAGTCTTCGGGGACGGGCCGCTCCGGGCATGCGCGCCCTCGTGCCGGTGCAGAAACGCATCGAGACGGGCTATATCGTGGGCTTCGAACAAGAAAGCCCCGTCGAGAAAACGCGCGCACTTATCGATCTGCCTGATGAAGAGCCCGTGTTTTCGCGCGAGATTCTCGATCTGTGCCGGTGGCTTTCAGATTATTACTGCTGTTCTTGGGGTGAGGCGCTGCAAAGCGCCGTACCGGCGGGCATCCGGGTGCGGAGCAAAATGCGCTACACCCTCGTGCTCGAACAGCTCAGCGCCGGGCGGTATACCGACCGCCAGCGCGCCGTGGTGGGCGAACTGAACCGCAGCGGCCCGTTGACGGAGGCCCAGCTTGCGAAAGCCGTAGGGGCTGCCGCCCTGAGCAATACGCTCCAAACGCTCGTGAAACGAGGCATTCTGCTGGCGGAACCGGTAACGGAAGCGGCATCGGTGCGGATGCGTACGGAGACGTTCGCGCGCCTTATCGAGGAAAACATCCCGGACGCGGAAACACTCGAACAGCTTCAACGCCGCGCGCCGAAGCAGGCGGCGGTGTATCTCGATTTGCTGCATGGCGAGCCGGAACGCCCCGCCCCGTTGTTGTATGAGAAGCACCAGGCCAACATGGGCATCCTGCGCGCCCTCGAAAGCAGGGAGTACATCCGCATCGAAGAGCGTGAGCACTACCGCATACCAGAATTCCAAACCTCCAGCCACGCGGGGTGCAAGCTCGAACTTAACGACGATCAGCAGGCGGCCTATAACACGATCGTCGAGGCCATGGAACTGGGCGCGTTCCAGACTTTTCTGCTGCAAGGCATCACGGGCTCCGGCAAGACGGAAGTGTATCTCCAAGTGATCGAGCGCGCGCTGGCGCTCGGGCGCAGCGCGATCATCTTGGTGCCGGAAATCTCCCTTACCCCGCAAACCGTGGGGCGGTTCAAGGCGCGGTTCGACACGGACATCGCCGTGCTGCACAGCGGGCTTGGCGCGGGCGAACGTTACGATGAATGGCGGCGGGCGAAGCGCGGGGAAGTGCGTATCGTGGTAGGGGCGCGTTCGGCGGTGTTCGCGCCGTTGCCGAATCTGGGCGTGCTGATCGTGGACGAGGAGCACGATGGCTCGTATAAACAGAGCGAGACGCCGCGCTACCACGCACGCGACGTGGCCATCATGCGCGCCAAGATGAACGGAGCCGTGTGCGTGCTCGGTTCAGCGACGCCGTCCATCGAATCCTATCACAACAGCGTGGCGGGCAAATCCAAACGCATCTTGCTCCCACGGCGGGCCACGAACGCCTCGCTGCCCGAAGTCGAGCTGCTCGACATGCGCCAGGAGGTGCGCGAGACCGGCAACGCCACTTTTTTATCGCGCCGGCTTGAGGCGGAAGTGAAGGTGCGCGTCGAGGCGGGCGGGCAGGTGCTACTCCTGCTCAACCGCCGGGGCTTCGCGCCCTTCGTGATGTGCCCATCGTGCGGCTGGGTGGCCTATTGCAATGACTGCCAAGTCACGATGACCTACCACGCCAAAGGCGGCTACCTGCAATGCCACTATTGCAACGCCCAGCGCGAAGTGCCCCAGGTGTGCGACGAGTGCTATTTCAATCCCCTTCTCTTTCTTGGCGTGGGCACGCAAAAAGTCGAGGATTTGCTCGTGCGTTCGTTTCCTGATGCGCGCGTCGAGCGCATGGACGCCGACACGACCTCGGGCAAAGGCGGCCACGCGAAGATCCTGGGCCGGCTCGCGGCGCGGGAGATCGACATCCTCGTGGGCACCCAGATGATCGCCAAGGGACATGATTATCCGGGTGTCACACTGGTGGGGATCATCAACGCCGATGCGGGCCTGGCGCTGCCCGATTTCCGGGCAGCCGAGGGGGCGTTCCAACTGCTGACGCAGGTGGCCGGGCGCGCGGGCCGGGGCGACAGGCCCGGCTTGGTTATCATCCAGACCTACCGCCCCAAGCATTACGCCATCCAGTTTGCCGCCGCCCAGGATTACGCAGGTTTTTTTGCCGCCGAGATACCGCACCGTGAAAAGGCGGGTTATCCGCCGTTCCGCCGCATGGCCAATCTCGCCATCGAATGCGAGGATCCCCTTGATGCGGAACGCGCCACGGCGCTATTGCACCGTCTCGTGCGGGAACAACGCGAAGCCTTGGGATACCAGGGAATCGAGATCATCGGCCCCGCGCCCGCCACGGTGCGCAAGGTGAAAAAAAAGTACCGCTGGAATATCGGCTTGCTCTCACACCGCGCCACAAGGCTCAATGCGTTAGTGCGCGCCGTACGCGAAGTGTTCAATGCAAGCCCTGCGACCTCGAACGTGCAGCTTAAAGTGGACCTCGATCCCTATGGCGTGTTTTAGCCGATAGATGCGTTTTCGGGCGGCAGAGACATCAATTGGCCGGTCTCAAAGGTTGGCGAAGGAGGGGAAGAGGCTTGAACACCCGCGCAAGCTGCGCTGTCGTCGTGCTCATCAAATCCCAGCTCCTTGGCATGTTGGATGGTCAAGACTAAATGCATACAATGGCGGAGAACCATAAGACAAAATATACAGGTGTACCGGTACATAAGGGATTAGCGATGCGCACACAATGGAAACACAGGGCTTTTGGGATTTTGGCCACGGGCATTTTACTGGCGGGCTGTCCGGCGCTGCCGCCGCAATCCGTAGCGCCTCCTATAGTAGGCGTGGCGGGCGGATGGTTTCAAATGGGGGCGGCGGATGTGCTGAATGACGCCGGGACGGCGCAATCCTCCCCGCCGCGTTTTGTCCAGCTTGATGCCTATTGCATAGGGAAATACGAAACCGCCAACGCGGAATACGCGAAGGTGCTTAACTGGGCGTATCAGCAAGGCCTTCTCTCCAACGAGGACGGCTCGTCGTATAGCGGCGGCGATGTCTATGCGGGCGGTTCGCTCAAGCGCATCTACAAGGCCAGCCAGGCGGATGCGCAGCTCCTATTCGTAAACAACGAATTCCTGGTCCGCGTACGTGAAAACGTGAACATGAATGATTTCCCCGTGGTCCATGTGACTTGGTATGGCGCGGCGGCGTACTGCAATTGGTTGAGCGAAATGGAAGGCCTGGACGCTTGTTATGACTTGTCCACCTGGGAGCCTATCACCCCGTGGCCCCATGGATACCGCCTGCCGACGGAGGCGGAATGGGAGCGTGCGGCGGGCTGGGATACGCGCCTCGACTCGGTGGCGTTGCCGGACGGCGGTTCGGGCGGCGCGTGGAAATACGCTTGTTCTTCGGACACGATTTCCTTTGGCCGGGTGAATTATTATGATCTGATCACCGGTTATAACAATCCTCTGGCGTTCACGGAATTCCCTTACCTCACGCCACGCGGCTATTTTCGATGCGCCAGCCCTGTGGGCGTACATGACATGAGCGGGAATGTGTGGGAATGGTGCCAGGACTGGTACGAGGAGCCGCCCACGGGCGATGCGAATCCCATGGGGCCTGCCACGGGCGAATTGCGTGTGTTGCGGGGGGGATGCTGGGGCGGAAGCTGGCAGCAGCCCGGAACCGATTTTTGCCGCACGGCCTATCGCACCAATGGCCATCCGGACGCGGGCAATCACGCCGTCGGTTTTCGGGTCGCGCGAAGCGCGCCAGAATAATACGCAAAAAAAGGCTCAACGGATGATTAGCCGTTGAGCCTTTTTACTCCTCACATTCAACGATCAGCCTTGTAGTTTGTTGATGCGTGCGGTCACTTCTTCACGGAAACGGTCGATATGGGCTTGTATCCAGGATAACGGCTCCAGGCTCGTATCCAGCACCAGCGGCGTCAAGTTCATGGCGAAATTCAGGCCGGTGGTCTCGTCGACGCCGTGGGAGGCGAAGTAGGTCGCATGGGCCTTGCGGCGGCCCATCGTGGCGAGGTCATAGCGCTTGCCGCCAGCGATCTGGGAGTCGAACACGCCCAACAAGGCGGCTTGCAGATTTTCGTGGAGCGAGCAATCGAGGGGTAGCTTGTCCGAATCGGTCATCCAATCGAGATCGCGCCACACTTCGCAGCCAAGCACCTGCTTCGGGCGGTCCGCCTCGGGCAGGCGTCGCAGGGCTTCGATGGTCTTCAACGCCACGCCCACGTGCGTGTCGTGTTTGTCGCCTAAATTATGCGTATAGACCACTTCCGGCTTCGCAACGGTGAATAGCGCGTGCAGATCTTCGACCGGGGCCTTGTTTTTCCCGTCTTTCACGGCGGAGCTTGGATAATCCAGAAACGCTTGCGTGGCGTATTCGCCGACGAAGGCCGCCTTTTTCTGCTCTTTAAGGCGCACCAGCCGCATTTCCTCGTCCGTGTAGTCCTTGTAGATGTTATCACGCGCGGAACCCCGCCCATCCGTCACCACGACGGCGGAAAACCATTTGTCCGGGCGTTGGAAACAGGCCAGTATGCCTGCAAAGGCCATGATCTCGAGGTCGTCCTGATGGGCTCCAACCGCCATATGGGTGGTGCGCGCGAGGGCTTGGTCTATTTCCAGGCCATCGGGCACATAAATATCCGCCATTTCTTTATTCAGTTTCATTGATGTTCTCCTTTGATGAGCCGTTATTCTTTAACATGGCCCCATCACATTACCCGATGAACCGCGCGAGGGCAAGCCGCACGTAAACGGGATGTATAACAAGGTTTTTTCACCACGGGGGCACGGGGAACACGGGGCGGCTTAAAATGCAGTCGCTTAAAATAATACGCTCAATAGTTATGCTTTATTCATGCCTCTAAATATATCCGAGACATCGCTTCAATGGAAAAATAACTACAGAACACCTCCCCTGTGTTCCCCGTGCCCCCGTGGTGAAAATCTGATTCTCACAACGATCTCAGTGGATAGAGCCCTAGAAATCAGGGCGAGCCAGTAATACGGAATCAAAAATTAATATGTTTGACGCCGCGCCATGATTGGGATACCATTTTGAGGCTGGGTTGATGTGATGTGATGTGATGAGTTTATAAATCCCGCCCAGCAGAAAGGGCCTTCATGGGATTCAAGATCGCGGTCAGCGGCAAAGGCGGCGTGGGCAAGTCCACTATCGCGGCGATGTTCGCCCATTTGGCGGCTGCCGAAGGGTTGCGCGTGCTGGCGGTGGACGCTGATCCGGATGCGAACCTGGCGGAGGCCCTCGGCATGCCTCTGGAAGGCCGTAACGCGATCATCCCCCTCTCGGAGCGGCGCGCCCTTATCGAGGAGCGCACGGGCGCGAAGGTCAAGCAATACGGCCAAATTTTCAAACTCAATCCCCATGTGTCGGATATCGCCGAACAGGAATCGGCTTCATTCCGGGGCATTCATCTGCTGGTGTTGGGAGCGGTCGAGAGCGGCGGCTCGGGGTGCGCGTGCCCCGAGAGCGTGATGCTGCGGGCGTTGATGACGGACGTGATTCTGTATAAAGACGATTGCGTCATTATTGATTTCGAAGCGGGCCTGGAGCATTTGGGCCGGGCGACGGCCAAGGGCGTGGACCTCATGGTGGTGGTGGTGGAGCCCGGCGCGCGTTCGGTCGAAACAGCAGCGGCGGTGCGGCGCATGGCGGCGGAGATCGGCGTCCAGCGCGTGGCGGTCATCGCCAATAAAATCGCGTCGCCGGAAGACCATGCGTTCATCACGCAAGCGTGCGCGGGCGAGGATGTGCTGGGCTGGCTGCCGTATGACGAAACGATTCGCCGGGCGGACCGCGACAGCGCACCGCTGGTGGATATCGCCGATGAACGGCTAAGAGGCGTATTTGAGGAGTTGTGGGAGAGCGCTAAAGCGCGCATTGGAAGTGAAGCCAAGCTGGTATAATGGGGCCCCGGGGCCTATTTCGGATAATAGACGCCCTGCTGAAACGCAAAGCAGTAAGGAGAGCAAACTATGGACATCAAGGCGAAATGCACAGCCACGGCGATTGGTTCGCTGCCTTATGCGGACCCCGCGAAGGCCATCGAGCTGATCTTCAGCAGCATCCCCACAGCCCCCATCTGGCCGCAATTGCCCAAGCTGGGCTTGCACGAGCAGATGGAGATCCAGTATTCCGAGGGCGTCCCGCGCGTCGTAATCGACGAGGCGAAGTCGCGCATGTACATCGACACCTCGGGCGATTACTCGGAAGAGCTGGCGGCGTTTTATGAAGGCTACATGCTGGCGGAAGAAGAGAACGACTGCTCGGCGGGGGCCATCAGCCCGGCGTTCAGCGCGGGCATTCCCGCCCTCGAGGCGAAAGTGAAATCGCTGGGGGCCAAGCTGCCGTACATCAAATGCCAAACCACCGGCCCCATCAGTTTTGCACTGACCATCGTGGACGAGAACAAGCGCGCCATTTATTACAACGAAGAGTTCCTGGATGTCGTGGTGAAGGCCCTGGCCATGAAATGTCGCTGGCAGATCCAGAAGTTCAAACCCTATGCGGAAAATATCATCTGCTTCATTGACGAGCCCATCTTGTCGGCCTTCGGCAGTTCGACCTACGTGTCCGTGCAACGCGATGACGTGGTGGCGCGGTTGAACGAAGTGATCGAGGCGGTCCACCTGGAAGGCGCATTCGCGGGCATCCACTGCTGCGGCAACACCGAGTGGTCCATCCTCGTGGACGCGGGTGTCGATATCCTGAACTTCGATGCATTTGACTATGGTGAAACCGTGGCCCTGTATCCCGAGCCTATGAAGCGCCATCTTATGGACAACCATAACGCGCTGGCCTGGGGCGTAGTACCGACAAGTCCTGCTATCCGTGAACAGAGTCCGGAAGGCTTGGCGGCGAGGTTTGAGACGCTTGCAGACAATCTAGCGCAGAAGGCGGGCATCGACAAGCAAGTGATTCTGGAACAGGCCTTTATCACGCCGTCGTGCGGCACGGGCTCGATGGAAGTGGCGGACGCGGAGCAGGTGTTCCAGAAACTCGGCGCGACGAGCCAACTGCTGAAGAGCAAGTACGGATTTTAACGGCGGGAGCCCATAAGAAAGCGAGGCATATGATGCAGTTTGATGCGACGAAGAAACTGACCAAAGAAAACTTCAAAGACCTCCCCCCGTTATGCACGGACGGCGCTTGGGGCACCGAAATGGCGAAACTCGGCGCGAAACCGGGCCAGATGTGTGATACGTGGAATGTGGACGAGCCGGACAAGGTATTCCAAGTGGCCAAGGGCTATGTGGACGCGGGCTCGCAGGTCATCCTGACCAATACCTTCAACAGCAACCACATCGTACTCGCCAAGCACGGCATCGCGGAGCGGGCGTATGAACTGACCAAAGCCGGTGCGGAGATCTCGAAGAAAGCGGCATTGGGCAAAGCCTATGTATTCGGCTCGCTCGGTCCCTGCGGCAAGATCGTCATGATGGGCGAAGTGTCCGAGGAAGAGGTCGAGGCGTCCGCCGCGGAACAAGCCAAGGCTTTCGCCGATGGCGGGGCTGATGCGATTGTCGTCGAGACGCAGAGCGATCTGGTGGAAGTGGCGGCGGCATTGCGCGGCTGCCTGCGCGGCGCGCCGGAACTCCCGGTGGGCGTGTCGATGACCTTCGATTCGGGTGAAAACAATGAATTCACCATGATGGGCGTCAGCATCCTCCAGACCTATGAACTGGCGAAGTCCATGGGCGCGAGCTTCGTGGGCGCGAACTGCGGGGCGGGCATCGAGACTTTCGCCCATATCGCCGAGTTGTTCGCCCAATGCGGCGATGATGTGCCCATCTGGGTGAAAGGCAACGCGGGCAAACCCATGGTGGATGAAAACGGCAAGACAGTGTTCAAGGCCACGCCTGATGTATATGAGCATGCCGTTCCGGTGCTGTTGAAGGCTGGTGCGAAATTCATTGGCGGTTGCTGTGGCTCTTCGCCCGCGCATATTAAAGCCGTCGCTGAAACCATGAAGAAGATCTTGGGATGAGCTGGACGCTGGCGGTGACAGGCAAGGGCGGCGTAGGGAAAACCACGCTGGCGGCGTTAGCGGTGCGCCTATTGGGCGAATGGGGCAAAGGCCCCGTATTGGCCGTGGACGCCGATCCGAACATGTGCCTCGATGCGCTGCTGGGCGTGCAGGTGTCGAACACCGTGGGCGGCGTGCGCGAGGAGGCCAAGGCCATCGCGCAAGCGGGCATTGCGGGGGGTGTCAGCAAACAGGACTTGCTGGACATGAAGATCCAGGAGTCGCTGGTCGAGGCGCAAGGGTTCGACCTGATCGCCATGGGCCGCTCGGAAGGCCCCGGCTGTTACTGTTACGCGAATAATGTGTTGCGGGGCGTGCTATCGAAATTATCTGGCCAGTACCCCGCCGTGGTGATAGATAACGAAGCAGGACTTGAAAATCTGAGCCGCCGCACCGTGCAGCAAACGGATTGGCTGGTATTCGTGGCCGACCCTTCCGCGCGCGGCATTTTGACGGCGCGGCGGCTATATGACCTCGCCCTCGAGATGGAAATGAAGGCGGGTCACATGGGTGTCGTGATTAACCGGCTTCGAGATGAGGCCTGCCTGGCCCGCGCCGAAGAGCTGTTCGCGGGCACTCCCGTGAAGGTGCTTGGCGGCCTGCCGGAAGACCCCGAGGTGGCCAGGCAAGACGCCACCGGCGCGCCTGTGTTCGAGCTATCCAAGAATAGCGCCGCATACCAAGCGGCGGAACACATGCTCGGATACATGGCGGCTTGACGCCATTTTTTGCTAGAGCGGCTCATGATCTTGAATACCGTAGCATGGGCGTCCCGCCCATGCGCATGGCTGGGACGGCCATGGTACCTAAGGGAGAGAAAGCCATGCGAGAGTTTCATCATTTGGGACTGCCGACGGATGAAAAACACGACGGCGAGATTTACGTGGCGGAGACGAAGGTGTTCGTGACGGAGCCGGGCAATCATCCGTATCGAATCGAGTATTTGCGCTATGAATCCGATTCGCCCGTCACGGGCCCGTTGCGCATGCAGCCGCACTTGGCCTTCACGACGGATGATTTGGAACGGGAAATCTCAGGCAAGAACGTGATTCTTGGCCCGTTCCAGGCCATGGAGAACGTGGTGGCCGCTTTTATATACGACGCGGGAACGGTCGTGGAGTTTATGCAATGGACGACCGAAGAAAAGACCTTTGCTCCTAAGGGCAATCAGTAGATTGCACGCGAGCCAACTGGAGAGGATAGATAATGGCGGATGATCGTGAGCGGCGCATCGAAGACTTGGCCGTTGATCAGGCAAGCATCGAAATGCTCAGGAAAGCCGATGCGGACGGCGTCGAGAACGATGCTTTCTCGAGGGCGGATGAACAAGGTAAGCCCTGCACCTTTGGCTCGGAAGGCACGTGCTGCCGCATTTGCCATATGGGGCCTTGCAAGATATCTGACTTCACGCCGGGCGTATGCGGCGCGACCCTGGACACCGTCGTGGCGCGCAATCTGCTCCGTGAAGTGGCGGCTGGCACGGCGGCCCATTCGGACCATGGCCGCCACTTGGTGCTGTTGCTTAAGCGCGTCGGCGAAGGCAACGGCGGCGATTACAAGATCAGCGACGAGCGCAAGCTGCGCTCCGCCGCCCGGGCATGGGGCGTCGAGGAAGCGGGTGTGGACACCCTTGATGTCGTGCGCAATCTGGCCGAGCTGTTTCTGGATGAATTCCGCTTGCAGGAAGGCAAACTGAAAACCCTCGAACTGGCGCCCAAGCCACGCCAAAGCGTGTGGGACCACATGAAAATCGCACCGGGCGGCGTGGACGCCTCCGTAGTGGAATGCCTGCACCGCACCCATATCGGCGTGGACCATGACTATAAAAACATCATTCGAGGCGCACTCAAAACGTCCCTTGCCGATGGCTGGGGCGGTTCAATGATCGCCACTGCCGTGAGCGACATCCTGTTCGGCACGCCAAAGCCCGTTAAGGCCAAGGCGAATTTGGGCGTCCTCGAAGAAAAAATGGTGAATGTCCTCGTGCATGGCCATGAACCGGCGCTCACGGAGATGCTGGTGGTGGCGGCGAACGACCCCGAGATGGTGGCCGCCGCGAAGAAAGTGGGCGCGGAGGGGATCAACCTCGCGGGCATCTGCTGCACGGCAAACGAAGTGCTCATGCGCCACGGCGTATCCGTGGCGGGTAATTTCCTTCAGCAGGAACTCGCCATCATCACGGGCGCCGTCGAACTCATGATCACCGATGTGCAGTGCTGCATGGCCTCGCTGCCGGAAGTGGCGAAGTGCTACCACACCAAGATTCTGACCACCAGCCCCATCGCCATGAATATCGGCGCGGAGCCGGTGAACTACGAGCCCGAGGACGGCCTGGCGTCCGCCAAGGCGATTCTCTGGAAAGCCATTGATAATTTCCCGAACCGGGATCCGAAAAAGGTGGCCATCCCCGATCACCGCAGTCCGCTCGTGGCTGGATTCAGCACGGAGACGATTTTCAACATCCTAGGCGGCACATTCCGCAAGAGCTTCCGCCCGCTCAATGACGCCATCATCACGGGCCGCATTCGCGGCGTGTGCGGCATCGTGGGCTGCACCAATGCGCGCCACGGCAAGATGGATGAATACATCCTCACGTTGGCCAAGGAGCTGATCAAGCGCAATGTGCTCGTCTTGCAGACGGGTTGCGCGGCGGTGGCCTGCGGCAAAGCGGGGCTGCTCACGCCCGAGACGGCTCTTCAAATGGCGGGCGACAGCCTGCGCGAAGTGTGCGAGGCGGTGGGCATTCCGCCGGTGCTGCATATGGGTTCGTGCGTGGACAACTCCCGTATTCTCATGGCCGCTACGTACATCGTTGAAGAAGGCGGACTCGGCAACGACCTCTCCGAGGTGCCCGCCATCGGCGCGGCCCCCGAGTGGATGAGCGAAAAGGCCGTGGCTATCGGCCATTACTTCGTGGCGTCGGGCGTGGATGTGGTGCTGGGCCATCCTTTCCACACCATGGGCTCGAAGAATGTCACCGAATACCTCACGCAAGGCCTCGAGGCCGAAGTGGGGGCCAAGTTCCATTACGAGTCCGATGTCCATAAGGCTATCGAGGTGATCTGCGCCCATATCGAGAAGAAGCGCGACGCCCTGGGGATCAACAAGAAAGCGGAACGTAAACTGTTCGACATGAAAGACCGGAGAGCGCTCAATGTCTAAGGCCATTTGCACCGACGCCATCGTAGGAGCCAAGGAAGCCGTCGAGCGGGCCAACGCCATGCTTGCGCGGACTATCGAAGCCAAGGGGGCCGAGCATCCCGTGGGATTCCCCGGCACGGCCTATTATCTTCCGGTCATTTATTCGTTTACGGGCCGGAAAGTGCAGAAACTAAGCGACCTCGTCGAGGTGATGCAAGACTGCCACAACCTGCTGCCCGAGCCGCCATCCGAGAATGTATGGCTGCCCTATCTGGGCGACGCACTCGACGCGGGCGTGGCTACGCTGTTTGCCTTCGAGGCCATCGAAGCGTGCAAATATCTGATCGGCCCGAATCCCGTCGATGGGATCTGGCTCGGTGCGGCCAACGACGTGATCATGCGCGAACGCGGCATCGAATTCGTGGATGGCACCGCGCCCGGTTTCGCGGCCGTGGTGGGAGCCGCGCCGGACAACGCCACGGCGGTGAAGATCGCCCGGCAGTTGCAGGAGAAGAACCTGTATGTCTTCATGGCGGGTGCGGTCGATGGCGTGACCTTCGCAGAACAGCTCGCCGCCGAAGGCGTGCAGTTGGGCTGGGAGACGCGCCTCGTGCCCTTCGGCCATGATGTGTCGGCGGCCATCTATGCCCTCGGTTTCGCCAGCCGCGCCGCTCTATCGTTCGGCGGCGTGCAGCCCGGCGACTTCGAGCGAAACCTGCGCTACAACAAGAACCGCATCTTCGCCTTTGTCATGGCGCTGGGCGAGGTGGACCAGGAGAAATACGCAGCGGCGGCGGGCGCGATCAATTACGGTTTCCCGACCATCGCCGACACGGATATCCCCGAGATCCTGCCCACGGGCGTCTGCACCTACGAACACGTGGTGAGCAATGTGCCCCTTGATAGAATCGTCGAACGCTCCCTCGAGGTGCGCGGCTGCAAAATTAAAGTGGCAAATGTGCCTGTGCCCGTGCCCTACGGCCCCGCCTTCGAGGGCGAACGCATCCGGAAGGCCGACGTGCATGCCGAATTCGGCGGCAACATCACGCCCGCCTTCGAATTCGCCACCATGGTCGAACTGGACGATATCAATGACGGCGAGATCGAGATTATCGGCCCGGATATCGACCAGGTGCCCGAGGGCACGGCGCTGCCGCTGGCCATTTGGGTCGAAGTGGCGGGCCGCAAGATGCAGTCCGATTTCGAGCCTATTCTCGAACGCCAGATTCACCATCTGCTGAACGGCGCGGAAGGCCTTTGGCATATGGGCCAGCGCGACATCGTGTGGACGCGCGTCAGCAAGGGCGGTTTCGCTAAAGGTTTGCGTCTGAAACACTATGGCGAGATTCTACATGCCAAATTCCTGGATGAATATCCGGCCATCGTGGACAAGGTCAAGGTCACGCTGGTGACGGAAAAAGAAGAGGTCGAGCGACGCCTCGCCCATGCGCGTAAGGTGTATATCGAGCGCAACCACCGCTTGGCGGCCATGACCGACGAATCCGTCGAGACATTTTATAGCTGCCTGCTGTGCCAATCATTCGCGCCAGATCATGTATGCATCATCACGCCCGAACGCCTCGGCCTGTGCGGCGCGTACAACTGGCTCGATGGCAAGGCTGCCCACGAGATCGATGAGACCGGCCCGAACCAGCCCGTCGAGAAGGGGCGCTGCCTTGACCCGAAGCGCGGCATATGGGAAGGCGTCAACGAATACGTGTATAAAAACTCGCACAAGGCCATCAAGAGCTTCACGGCCTACAGCATCATGGACAACCCCATGACCTCGTGCGGCTGTTTCGAGAGCATCGTGGCCTATGTGCCCGAGTGCAACGGCGTCATGATCGTCAATCGCGAATTCCCTGGCGACACGCCCATCGGCATGCCGTTCAGTTCGCTCGCGGGCATGGTGGGCGGCGGCGTCCAGACGCCCGGCTTCATGGGCGTGGGCAAGGCCTTCCTCTCAAGCCCGAAGTTCCTCTACGCCGATGGCGGGCTTGCGCGCGTCGTCTGGATGCCGAAGGAACTCAAGGATATCCTGGCGGACGATTTTAAGTCGCGCGCGAAAGCCTTGGAACTCCCGGATTTGTGGGGCAAGATCGCCGATGAAACCATCGCCACGGATCCACAGGAAATCAAAGCCTACATGGAAAAAGTAGGCCATCCCGCCGTCACGATGGAAGACATGGCGACGATGTGGGTAGGCAAGGAAGATGTCTACGAAATGGCCTCGCCCGAAGCCAAGGCAGAGGCCTCAGCGCCCAAGGCGGCCCCGAAACCGGAGCCTAAATTCGTTGCCATCGCACCAAAGGCCAAGCCCGCCGAATCGGCCGCCGCGCTTTCCACGCCGCCAGCCCCGGCGCCGCCTGCGGCAGCCCACATTCCGGGCAGCAACGGCGGAGCTGGCGATCTATTGTCAGCATTATTTAAGCAGATTACAGATACAGTATCCGCGCAGTTGAAAGACACGCTCAAGACGGAGCTAGTGCCGGAACTGCGGAAATCGATCATGGAGGATATCAAGGCCTCTCTGAAAGAAGAACTTGAAGTGAAGCCCTCTCCTGACCTAAAAAGAGAACTGCTTGTGGACGTGGTAGGCGCGATTGCGGGGGTGTTACAAGGCATTGCGCCACTGGGCATGGCCATTGCCGCCCCGCCAATGGCTCCCGCGCCTGCCACGCTCCCACTCTCTCCAATCGCGGAAGCGCCGGTGAAACCGGTGATCGAAGTGGTTGAGGTGAAAGCTCCCACGCGTTATGCGGCGGAGAAGCTGGCTGAAGTGTCGGCTTTCGCCCTGCCCAGCGAATCGCCCGGCGAGACCATTCAGGCCGTGGTGCTGGGCGCGACATCCGCCGATGGCGGCACCCGTGGCCGCACGGTGGCCCTTGGCGGCCAGAATTGCCTGCCGTTCCACTATTTCGAGGGCTCCATTCCGAATTCGCCGGTCTTTGCGCTTGAAGTGTTCGACACCGTTAGCCCGAAGCTGTCGCCGGTGCTGCGGGGCGTCTGGGGCGATCTCGCGGCCAAGCCCGCCGAGATGGCGAAGGCCGCCGTCGAGCAATACGGTGCGGAGATCATCTCGGTGCGCCTCGAAGGCACGCATCCCGAAAAGGGTGGCAAAAGTCCCGATGACGCCCTGGCGCTGGTGAAGGATATCCTCGCCGCCGTGGATGTGCCGCTCATCATCACCGGCCATAGCCACTTCGATTCCACCAATGAGGTGATGAAAAAAGTCGCCTCGGGTTGCGCGGGCGAGCGCCTCCTGCTCAATTGGGTGGAAGGCGACAATTACCGCACCATAGCGGGCGCGGCGCTGGCCTATGGCCATTGCGTCGTGGCGCAGAGCCCGATTGACGTGAACCTCGCCAAACAGCTCAATATCCTGCTCGGTAACATGGACCTGCCTCGCGACCGCATTATCATGGACCCCATGGTGGGCGCACTGGGTTACGGCCTCGAATACACCTTCTCGGTCATGGAACGCATCCGCCTAACAGGATTCGGCGGCGATGCGTCGCTGGCCTTCCCCTTGTTCGGGCATGTGGGCCAGGAGGCCTGGAAGGCCAAGGAAGGCCATGCGCTCGAGTCGTCGTTCCCGAATTGGGGCGCTATCGAGAAACGCGCGGTGTTGTGGGAAGTGCAGACCGCTATGACGCTGCTCACCAGCGGCGCGGACTTGCTCATCTTGCACCATCCCGAATCATTGGAAATCCTGCGGCGCAACGTACAGAAGCTGTCCGCCAACAACCGGCCCGAATAACGGCGCCAGGAGATCATGCACCATGGCCCCCTTGACTGGCTTGCAGATACAAAAACTGCTCCCGAAAACGAATTGCAAGGAATGCGGCTCGAACACGTGCCTGGCCTTCGCCATGAAGCTCGCGGCGAAGAAAGCCGAGTTATCCGAATGCCCTTATGCGTCCGAGGAAGCCAAGGCCATCCTCGGTGCGGCTGCTGAACCGCCCATCCGCACCATCGTTATCGGCGCGGGGGAGCGGGCCTTCTCCGTGGGCGGAGAAACGGTTGCATACCGCCATGAAAAAACCTTTGTCCACGAGACGGGCATCGGCGTGGCCGTGGATGACGCCATGGACATTGCGGAACTCGAAGCGCGCGTGAAGGCCGTGGCCGATTACACGCTGGACCGCGTCGGCGAACAGCTCCGCCTCAACGCCATCAGCGTGGCCTGCTCGAGCGGCTCGCGCGACGCCTATCTGGCCTGCATCGAGCGCGTGGCGGCCTTGTGGGGCGGCGCAATCGTGGTGCGCACGGACGATTCCAGCCTGCTTATGGCGGCGTCTGAAACGCTCAAGGGCCGCAAGCCCATCCTTGCATCAGCCACGCCCGAAACCGTGGGCCCGCTGTGTGAAGCGGCTAAGGCGAATGGGGCCGTGCTGGCGTTGGCGGCGGACAATTTCAACGCCCTCGCGGCCATGGTCGAAACCTGCATGGCGGCGGAATTTCGCGATATCCTGCTTGAATTGAGAGCGGACAGCCTTTGCGAACACGTGCAAAACCATATCATCATGCGGCGCGGCGCGCTCAAGACGGGCCTCAAGACGCTCGGTTACCCGTCCCTCGCCTACGTGAACACAGGCAACGCCATGGATGACGCCGTCGAGGCGGGCCTCGAGATCACCAAGTACGGCGGCATTGTGATTCTGCCCGAATTCGACCCGGCGGTGATGGTGTCGCTGCTGGCGCTGCGACAAAATATTTATACCGACCCGCAGAAGCCCATCCAAGTCGAGCCGAAGATTTATGCCATCGGCGAGCCTACGGATACGAGCCCGACATTCGTCACCACCAACTTCTCGCTCACCTACTTCATCGTGTCGGGCGAAATCGAAAACGCGGGCCTCTCGGCCTGGCTGCTGATACCCGAATGTGAGGGCATGAGCGTGCTGACATCCTGGGCGGCGGGCAAATTTGGCGGCGACAAGATCGGCAAGTTCGCCAAAGAATTCGAGCTCGAATCGAAAACCAAGAACCGCAAAATCGTCATTCCCGGCTACGTGGCGCAGATCTCGGGTGAACTCGAGGAAGCCATGCCCGGCTGGGAAATCATCGTAGGGCCGCAAGAAGCGGGCGATCTCGAGAGTTTCATAAAAAACGTGCTCGCGGCGTAGTCTCGGAAGATGAATGCGGGTATATTGTGGATACGAAGATCGGGGAAAACCTTTTTGCAAAAAGGTTTTCCCCGAACCCCTTTCCAAAAACCTTTGATTAGGCGTTGCTCGCGGAGCAAATGAGAGTTCTTTGGGAGGGGGGTCTGGGGGACCCTTTCTGCGAAAGAAAGGGTCCCCCAGAAAATGATTGCTTTTGTAACCAGGAAGCACCCCATGCCAAAGGTGACATTCGAGCCTAGTGGAACCATCGCGGAGGCCTTGCCTGGCGCGGAACTGCTCGATGTGGCCCGCAAGGCGGGCGTCGAAGTCGAGTCGCCCTGTGGCGGCAAGGGCACATGCGGCAAATGCATCGTCCGCATCACACAAGGCAAGATCGAGTCGGAAGGCCGGGGCGCACTTCCTCCCACCATGATTGCCGACGGCTATGTGCTGGCTTGCAAGACCCATTTGCTCACATCGGACATCACGGTTGAAGTGCCCCGCCCCTCGGGCCGCGAAGGCGGCCAATTCGCCGACGGCGACGAGACCTACCTCATCCGCCGCGAATTGCTGCCCCGCGAATGGGAGTATGATCCCCTCGCGGTCAAGTGGCTCTTTCTCGTGCCGCAGCCCCAGCCGGAAGACGGGTTGTCGGATCTAGACCGGCTGACGCGCGCGATCCAGCTTCAATGGGGCCGCCACGAGGTGGTGTATTCCTTGCGCGTGCTACGCACCTTGGCGGGCAGCCTTCGCGCCAAGGATGGCGCGGTCACGGTGACGCTTGTCCGCGAGGATGACAAGCTCTACGTCATCCGCATCGAGCCGGGCAACCAGACCACGCGCCATTACGCCATTGCCGTGGACGTGGGCACCACGACCGTGGCGGTGCAGCTCATCAACCTTACCGTGGCGCGGATCATGTCCACCCACACGGCGTATAACGGCCAAGTGGTGTGCGGCCTCGATATCATCAGCCGCATCAACTATGCGAAACGGCCCGAACGCCTCGAAGAATTGCGTATGCGTGTCTTGGACACCATCAATACGCTCATCACAAAAACCGCCGAAGAGAACGGCGTTGAACCCGAGGAGATCACCAATGCCGTCATCTCGGGCAACACCACCATGAACCATTTGCTTCTGGGGCTTGATCCAGAGTACATCCGGCTAGATCCGTACACTCCCACGGTGCTCGAAGTGCCCTATGTCACCGCAGCCGAAGTGGGCCTGCCGATCAATCCCGATTCCTGGATTTGTTTCTCGCCCAACAATGGCAGCTACGTAGGAGGCGACATCACGGCGGGCCTCCTATGCACCGACCTCGCCGCCGAATCCGAGGAGATCAGCCTGTTTATCGACATCGGCACAAACGGCGAGCTCGTGGTGGGCAATAGCGATTTTCTGATGAGCTGCGCTTGTTCCGCAGGCCCCGCCTTTGAAGGTGGCGGCATCCAGTGTGGCATGCGCGCAGCACACGGGGCCATCGAGAGCGTCGATGTGGACCCCGATACCGGCGCGGCGCGATATCACACCATTGGCGGAGGAGCGCCCCAAGGCATCTGCGGCTCGGGCATGATCGAGCTGCTGGCGAACCTGTTCATCACGGGATGGCTCAATCCCGCGGGAAAACTCGACCGCGACCGCCCGTCGCCGTACATCAAGAACGACGGCAAGCGGGCGCGGTATATCATCGCTTCCGCCGAAGAAAGCGCCAACGGCGAAGCCATCGCCATCAGCGAGATGGACATCGAAAACATCGTGCGCGCCAAGGGGGCCATCTATTCCGCCTGCTCGCTTATGCTTCAGCACATTGGCATCGGCTTCGAGGATCTGGCGCGAATTTATATCGCGGGCGGTTTTGGCCGTTTCCTCGATCTCGAGAAGACCATCATCCTCGGCCTCGCGCCCGACATCCCCCGGGAACGCTTCCAATACATCGGCAACGCCTCGCTCATGGGCTCCTACATGGTGGCCGTGTCGCAAGAGTACCGGAAACGCCAGCTTGACATCGCCCGCCGAATGACCTATATGGATCTGAGCAACACGCCGGGCTACATGGACGAATACATGGCGTCCCTGTTTCTGCCCCACACGGACATGAACCGCTTCCCAAGCGTGCAGGCCCGGATGCAGTAGGGCAATATGAGAGGATGCAATGTCTATAAATTGAGAAAGGAAGGTTATAGAATCGCCGTCCTTTTAGCTTGCTTGAGCAGGGTGATATAGTAAAAACCGAGAAAGAGAAGGTTGATACTCAAAGCACCTGGCCGCTTAGCCTGCTTGAGCAGGCTCTCCTTAGCGCCCGGCTTCAGCCATTCACACGAATCTGGAAAGGAAAACTGGCATGATACGCCGGATGACGTATATGTGGACGGTGGCTGTTCTGCTCGCCGTAGCGATAGTTTCGAGCGGTTGCGCCACGATGAACATGAAAGGACTTGCCGCCATGCGTGCAGGCATTCAAACGGGTTTTATTAACAAAGTAGCCCTCATTGATGGAAAACCTTCCTATTATGTGCTCTATGTGCCGCGCGATTATGATCCCGGGAAGGCCTGGCCGCTCGTGGTCTTCCTACATGGCATGGGCGAGCGGGGCAAGGACGGCATGCTGCAAACGGAGGTAGGCATTGGCCGCGCCATAAGGCGGCATGCGGACCGTTTCCCCTGCCTGGTGGCCATGCCGCAATGTCCGGCGTCCGGGTACTGGGATAAAGGTGTCAAGCCTATCGAGAAATCCATCAAACAAACCATCGGCGAATATAACGTGGACCGGGAACGCATCGCGCTTACTGGCATCTCGATGGGCGGATACGCCACCTGGTATTACGGAGCCGCCCATCCCGAATTGTTCTCCGCGCTGATGCCCATCTGCGGCGGCGGACGCGTCGAAGATGCGCCGGCCTTAGCGAAACTCCCCATCTGGGCGTTTCATGGGGCCGAGGACAACGTAGTGCCCCCGGACGAATCGCGCCACATGGTGGATGCAATTAAAGCCGCTGGCGGAAAAATCAAATACACGGAGTATCCCGGGACGGAACACAACTCTTGGGACTCCGCTTATGATGACGCGAAAGCTATCCGCTGGTTGCTGCGCCAGCGGCGCAACACCCCTCCGGCCATGGACGACACCTTCGATGAATCCGATGCGGCGGGTAGCCAAAACGAGATATTGCGCAATGCGGAGCAAATGATGTCCGGAACGGGCCAATAAGCCATTTGGCCATGTTTAGGGCGCGGCGGATGCTTGCAGGCTGCCGACGGTGTCTCCAGTGGCGGCATATACCGTGTCAGGCAATAATGGCAATTGCGCGCCCAGCGCGTGATTGGCGGTAATTCGCAGTACATTCACTAAGCTAAGGTTTTCAGGAAATGCATCTTGGGCGCTTGATTCCTCTGGGAATCGCACCCATAGGGCATTTGCGCATACTGCTGTTTCTTCATTTTCTTCTCCGCCGCCGATTCCCTGGCCGGACGCAATAATGATCACAGGCGGACAGCGCGATGCTGTTAAAATGCCCTTGGCTGTTTCTAGGAGCCGCTGGCTGGCATATTGGATTTGCTCCGTGAACGAATCGAAAAATTGCTGCGCGGTGCCTTGATACGCCGTATCATCACCTACGGCCGGTGGGCCGAATGGTTTAGCGCGAAGGCCTTCGCGCGTAAACAAGAAAGGCGGCGCGGGGATGGCGAGGGCTGCCACGACTAGCCGTGGCGCATCGGATTCGGCGGCGGCCAGCTTGGGCAGTTCGGTAAATGCATACTCGATCCGCTTGCGGCGCGGTTCAAATCGCCAATACGCGGGATTGGCATACCGGTGCTCATAATACCACTGGAGCGCCCGCGAACCGGCGGTTTCACTAAAAAACACCAGCTCGAATTCCGTCATCGTGTGCGGAGGGGCAAGATACAGGTCGGATTGCCCATATAGCTCCATCGATTCGAATCCGGTCGAGAAGGCTGCAATGGCGTAACCGGCCTGCCGGAATAGCTGGAAAGCCCGATTGTTCCGATACAGGCTGGCAGACGCCTCATCAAGAAGGCATGTCTCAGGAACCAGCGCCTGCACGTAATCCATGTTAAGCAAGGCGGCTAGTGAAAGCCCTCCATCCGTATAATTGGCGGTGCTGCGCGCCGCGGTTTGAAAGCCCAGCGCGGCCATTTCCTCTTCAAACAGCAAGTTATTAAATCCGAGCTGGCTGCGCAGCATATCCGCGCGGGGATATCCGCGCAGCAAGATCACATAGATATCCGGATACGGCGATTCATTTTGAGCGCGTGGCGCAAGCGCGGGCATTTCGAATGGGGGCGGCTCTATGGGGGTGAGCTGTGCGCGATTGAAGGCAATGAGCGCCACATACAACACCACTAAAATGGCGCCAAACCAGTTGGCCGTGCGCGAAATAGCCTTAAAATCCCACGAGGCCCGCAGCGTGATGAGCAGCAGCGCGACGGCAAATACCAAATACAGCGAAATATACCATGCCGCGCCGCGATTTTGCGCGCCAAAAAGCGCCAGCTCCGCGTTCAAAACTACAAGCAAGCCCGTGGCGGCCGCTACTCCCGCCCAAGCCAGTGCTTTTCGCGGATGGCTCCATTCCCGCCGTAGAATGGCCGCCAGCATGAGGAGCATCAGCAGCCCGAAAGCCACATAATAACCCACCGTGGGGATTTGCCCCACATACGGCAAGGTGCTATGAATGGTGAATTCGAGCACTTGCCAGCCGGATAAGCATGTTATCACCAGCAAGGACGCCACAACCGCCGCTTTGTGAAGCCGCCGCAACGCCAAAGCCAGCACGAACCACAAGGCCATGGCTCCCACGCCTGCAATCCAAAGAGGCCTCCATAGCGCTTCGAGCGGCGTGTATGCCACGTTATGGGCATACAATCCCAGAATGGGAAATACCGCTAAAAACGCCGGATGCAGGATGAGGACTGGATCCACCGGCGGGTGTTTAGGAGACTCCGCCACTATTCCCTCCCCTCCTTGATTGAATACATCTCTTACTTTCGTATCTACCCATGGCTTTTGTCAAGCATAATGTGCTCTCCCAATTCGATATGCCAGATCTCCGTTTTGCGCCATGACCAGCCGATGAAGGGAATGACTGGCCATCTGCTATCTCTTCACCATTCAACATCTAGGCCGCATTGGGATTTTTATTCCTGGAGATACCTAATATATGGTATAGTATTTAGTATTGGCTACCACATGTTGCGGTGCTGCTCTTCCATTGGACAGAACAGGAAAGGAGAGTCTATAATGCCCCCTCCATGGCATGGCTTGCGGATTCATCGCGCAAAGCAAATAGACGAGGATAGGGCTGCCGCATGAAACTCATAGAACCCAAGGTTTTTTTAGTCGGTGAGACTCAAGTCGTGGAAGAAGGCTTGACCGCCTATCTCGAGCATCTCGGCGCGCCGGAATGGAATACCGATGCGCCGAGCGATGGCGAACGGCTATGCGAATTCTATGGGCGCTTATGCTACCGCTCCTTCGAGCCGGGGCTTAATCCCAATGTCACCCGCGTACGGCAGGGCAATGCCCCCTATATGGCGAATATCCTTGCTTCTGGCCATGGCAGCGTGCTCGAGCACGCCACGGTGAACTTTGTGTTCGCGGATGTAAGCCGCGTATTCACCCACGAACTGGTGCGCCACCGCGCCGGCACGGCCATCTCCCAGGAATCGCTGCGATATGTGCGCCTCGATTCTTTGTCTGCCTGGGCGCCCACCCACATCCGGGAAAGCGAAGAGGCGATGGAGATTTTCGTCCGCACCATGGAGCAATTAGAGGAGCTACAGCGGCAACTGGCCGAGTTATATCAAATCGATGAAGAGAGCGCTTTCGACCGGAAGAAGAAGCTGACCTCGGCCTTCCGGCGCATGGCCCCCATCGGACTGGCGACATCCGTAGGCTGGACATGCAATTTTCGGACGCTCCGCCATGTTCTGGAGGTACGCACGGATCCGCACGCGGAAGAGGAGATCCGCCTTGTCTTTGGCAAGGTGTTCGATATAGTCCGCAAACGGTATCCAAATGTGTTTGGGGATTATGAAGCCGAGTACGTGGATGGACTGCCATGGGTGAAAACACCTCATGGAAATGTATAGGGGACTTGGGGCAGGCTAAGCGGGGGCGCTTTGAAGGAAATATGAGGTGAAAGAAATGCTGTTTGAAGCCAAAGAACGTTTTAAATTATCGGACAATTTTATCGAACGCTATCGAGGCGGCCAGCCTAAATGGGGCCCGCTGGGATATGTGACCTTCAAGCGCACCTATGCCCGCGCCGTGCCGGATAGTGGCGGGCGCACCGAGGAATACTGGGAGACCGTGCGCCGGGTCGTCGAGGGATGTTACACCATCCAGATCAACCATTGCCGCAACCTCAAGCTGCCTTGGAACCCTCATAAGGCCCAGCGTTCCGCCCAAGAAATGTTCCGCCTCATGTGGGAATTCAAATTTCTGCCCCCAGGCCGTGGCCTTTGGATGATGGGCACGGACTACATCTATGAGCGGGGCTCGGCTGCTTTAAATAACTGCGCCTTTGTGTCCACGGCGGAGATAGATTTTAGTTTTTCCGAACCATTTTGCTTTTTGATGGATATGTCCCTGCTGGGCGTGGGCGTGGCGTTCGATACGAAAGGCGCGGGCGCATTGCTGATACATGAGCCCAAGACCGCCGATTACACGCATGTGGTGGATGACTCGAAAGAGGGCTGGGTCGATCTGGTCCGTTGCGTGCTCGAGTCCTATGCCGGGCGGGACAAGCTGCCGCTACACATTGATTATTCGAAAATACGCCCGCTCGGGTCGCCCATCCGCACTTTTGGCGGCATTGCCCCCGGCCCCAAGCCGTTGATGGACTGCATCGAGAATATCCACGCCATTCTGCAGCCCCGCACGGGCGACCGCATCAGCTCCGTGGATATCACGGACCTGATGAATGTCATCGGGAAATGCGTCGTATCCGGAGGCGTGCGCCGGACGGCGGAACTGGCCCTGGGCGATCCTGGCGATGCGGAGTACCTTAAACTCAAAGACCCGGAATTGAACAGTAAAAAACTGATGGCTTGGCGCTGGGCTTCAAACAACAGCGTTTCCGCCTCCATGGGCATGGATTACCGGATGCTGGGCGAACAAACCGCCAAAAATGGCGAGCCCGGCTACTTCTGGCTCGAAAACGCGCGCGCGTATGGCCGCTTGAAAGACGGGCCTACGTACCGTGATGTTAAAGTCGCCGGTACAAATCCTTGCGCCGAACAAAGCCTCGAATCCTACGAGATCTGCAACCTCGTTGAAACCTTCCCGTCGCTGCATGAAAGCTTCGATGAATATAAACGCACCCTCAAGTTTGCCTATTTATACGCCAAAACAGTGACCCTCATTCCGACGCACAACGAGCGCACCAACGCCATCATGCTGCGCAACCGTCGCATCGGATTGTCGCAGTCCGGCATTGTCGAATCCTTCGAGAAGCATGGCCGGCGCGCCCATCTCGAGTGGTGCGATAAAGGCTACCAATATATCTGCGATCTGGACCGCATTTACGCCCAGTGGCTGTGCATTCCCGAGAGCATCAAGAAGACCAGCGTAAAGCCCAGCGGCACGGTCTCGCTGCTCCCTGGCGTGACGCCGGGCATCCATTACCCCCATTCCCGCTATTATCTGCGCGCCATCCGCCTTGACAAAACCAGCCCGCTCGTCGAGCCATTGCGCAATGCGGGCTACCACATCGAGGAATCCGTCTACGGGGACAACACATGGGTGGTCTCGTTTCCAGTCGAGTCCATGAATTTCGAACGTTCGAAGAACGACGTATCCATCTGGGAGCAAGTCGAGAATGCGGCGCAGATGCAATATTACTGGGCCGATAATCAGGTGAGCGTCACCGTGACTTTCCGCCCCGAAGAGGCGTGTGATCTGCCGCAGATTCTCGAGCTGTACGAATCACGATTGAAATCCGTCAGTTTTCTTCCCTTGAGCGACCACCAGTACGCCCAAGCCCCGTATCAAGAAATCAGCGCGGAGATGTACCAGCATGCCATCGCGCGGCTGAAGCCTATCGAGTTCTATGATCTCAATACGGACGAGGCCCAGGACCTCTATTGCGACGGCGATAAATGCGAGGTGCGTATTCCACAGCAAATCCCGAAGACAGAGGAATTCGATTTCGAGAAGCGGAGCGAAGAACCTGCCGAGGTAGGCGCGGATGAGGCGCATTAACGCAAGCATGTGGGTGGGGCTTGCCCCACCAGTTGCCAAGTGAAATACGTATATTCGGGGTAATCACATATAAAAACAGAAAAAACGTGATACGCCACAACAGGTGCAAGAAACGCAAAAATCATTCTGCGGTGGCTCTTGCGCCTTTCGTGGCCAGTTCTCCGCGTATCTATATTAAATGATTTGTATCTTGTTGAAGAAACTGTACGAAAGTGGCGCGATAATCCTGCGTATAGCATTTGCGCCCGGACATGCAACCAAAGGAGCAGCATCCCATGAGCGTTACCGTCGTTGGTTCCGTGGCCTTGGACACCGTCGAAAGCCCCGCGGGGCGCAATCTGGATGGATTGGGCGGCGCGGCCACCTATTTTTCACTCGCGGCCTCCCATTACACGAAAGTGCACGTGGTGGGCGTTGTGGGCGATGATTTTCCCCAAGCCCATGTGGATTTGCTAGCGGGTCGCGGCGTTGATATCGACGGCCTCGAACACGCCCCCGGAAAAACGTTCCGCTGGTCGGGCCGGTACCATGAAGATGTAAACCAGCGGGACACCCTGGACACCCAGCTCAACGTATTCGAGCAATTCCAGCCCAAATTGACGGATGCGGCCCGCAAAGCGAAATTCCTTTTTCTGGCTAACATCCATCCCACGCTTCAGATCTCCGTGCTAGACCAGGCCGGGGCGGCTTTTGTGGGCCTGGACACCATGAACATGTGGATCAACACCACGCGGGAGGATCTCCTCAAGGTGCTGGCGCGGGTGGATGTGTTGATTATTAATGATTCCGAAGTGAAAGACCTGACCGGTGAATCCAACGTGGTGAAAGGCGCGCGCGCCATATTGTTGCTGGGGCCTTCCATCGTCGTCGTCAAAAAAGGCGAGCATGGCTGCATGCTGTTCCGGCAGGATGACATCTTCGCGGTTCCGGCGTTCCCGCTCACCCATGTAGCTGATCCGACGGGGGCGGGCGATTCGTTCGCCGGAGGATTCATGGGCTATCTGGCCCAATATGAGACCATCGATCTGGCGTCGTTGAAACGGGCGGTGGTCTACGGCACCGTGACCGCCTCCTTCACCTGCGAACAATTCGGCCCCGCACGGCTGACCGAAATTGACCGCGAGATCATCGAAAAACGGTACGAGGCATTCCGCCATCTAACTGCTTTTTAGGATTGCATTGTTCATGGCCTGGCTGCATGCTAGGCCATGAACATCTCGAATATAAGCCCGTTTCAGCGAAAGATCGTGGCGGTTTTCGAGCCCCGGCTGAGTATTACCGTGCCTTGTTTGGCGTCTATGCTATCCACGCGAAATGTATCGAGCCGGTCGCCAACGCGCACGCTGGCTTGCTTGCCCAGTAGCAGATCATCGAGCAAGGCGTATGTGTGTTCCGCGCCGCCCATGATGCCGCGCAGCCGGAACCGCACTGCGGGATTATCGGCCATTTCCATGCGCGCCTGGGCGGTTTTTTCGATCATCTGCGCTTGGCTCCATGCCTTGGATTGCAGGGATTGGGGATTTGCAAGCAGCGGCGCATCCGGCGCTTGAAACACCGCGTATACTTGGCGGGCTGCCGCGATGGCTTTTTCGAGCTCCCCCCCGTTATATGTTTGTTGCGCCTGGGCAAGCGGCTCCTCCGCCTTGCGCTCCAATTTGTCTGCAATCACCTTATCCAGTTGCGTATCCAGTGGAGCCGTTGTATTCACATCATTTCCGAGCGCGCGGATATCGGCGCGCAATGCGCTGGCTTTCGTCCATAATTCCGCTTCCGGCAAGCTTGCGCTTTCCGCGGATAACGCGCTGATCCGTTCGCTCAGGCGCTCCGCCTGAGAAGGCGGTTGTTCTTGGGGCTGGCCCATATCCACGGAACGCAGCATGCCATCAGCGGAAGTCGTTTCTTCCGGAGCCGTGGATGGAGTGGGAGTGGCTGTACCATTTTCGGGCGGCGTCACGCGCGCATCAGGCTCAACGGGTTTGTTTGTGCTCGACGGTTTGGCCGGTTCGCCAGGTTCCTTAGGCAGCGGCGGGGGCGCAATCGCATGCGTAGCGGGAGGCGATTGCCGGCGGGTCTGTGGGGCATTGAGCTGGGCGCTGTCTTGAGGCGTCTTCACCCCGGCCGCATTGGATAAAAGTGCGGCTCCAATGGCGCCCAACGACGCCAGTGATAGAATAACGCCAGCAGCCGCAAACACCACGCCCTTGCGGGTCCGCCGCGATTCCCATATCCCCCAAAAACTCACCAGGAGCGCCAGCGCCGCGAGCAACGCCGCCACAAGCGCCAGCGCTGGAACCGAAAAGACTCCCAGCGCCATGCCTGCCGCTAGAATGCCCAAAAAAACCCCACAACCCTGTGCAGAAATCTTATCCATACTCCACGGATTCCTTTTCTACTATTTTACCCTAAACCGCGCAGGACTACGAATCGAATCTCGGCCAGCCATATGGCGGTCATTTCGCCACAGAAGGCGCACGTGGGCGTAAAGAATCTCTCTCTTGTGTTTTTGAGCCTTTTGTGGGCATGAAAAAAGACCTTTGAGGAATTGCGATTCTTCAAAGGTCTTTTTGATGCAAGTGCAGGTATGCGTCATAAGGAAGCCGCATCCCACACAATACAACGGAAACGGCTAGGCAGTTACAATTTTTTCTTAAAGCAAGATGTTGGAAGCAGCCTTTGGCTAATATGATACAATCAATAAAACGTGGCGCTCGGGAAAGAGGGCTTCTTTTTGATAGCGGCATCGTTCATGGGATGCTTTCATATGAGAAGGATTTTGCACTATGCGTTGTATCATTTTCGTGTTGTTGGTGTTGCCATTGGCGGGATGCGGGCTGGAAATACTCGGGGCGGCGGCAATAGGCTCGAGCATGGATGCTCAAAACGCCAAGCAAGGTTTTCAGGCAATCAATTACGCCAAACAGGTTACCGGCAAGCTTGGGCCGCAAGAAGCCATTCAGGCATATCGCGCGGAAAAAGGCGTGAATCCGCCCTCTCTCGAGGCGATGGTTCGGGAAGGATATCTCACGGAAATCCCGAAGCAGCCGGACGGTTCGCCTTATGGGTATGACCCGGCAACCGGCAATCTGCTCGAGGGCCGTGCGGCGGCATCTCCCGCGCCCGCGCTGGCAAGCCCCGCCGCCTTGAATAGTAATGATGCATTGTCATTGCAAGCCCTGCGCAGCGCCGTCGCAACATACGCCCGCGCCAATGGCAAGTATCCGCCCGCGTTGCAAGTCTTAGCGCCCCGCTATATGCTGGCGGTGCCGAAAGCATCGAACGGCCAGGATTTTACGTATGATCCATTGGCAGGCGCGGTATATCCGCCCGGAGGAGCCCCACAAGGAGGTGGAGCAGGGATGGCAGGCGCCGTAACAGGCCTAGGCATGCAGCAGCAATTGAACGCCATGAGCAACGCAGGAGCGTCATCAGCCGGCTCGCGCATGCGTGGCGGCGCGCAAGGCATCGCCGATACCCACACCCAGCAGCAAGAAAAAACCATGAACGATATGGGCATGTAGCCGCCATATCAAGGCTGGTGGGGCCTCATATCCTTACTCTCATTCTTTCCTCAAAATTTGGCTGAGGATATCGTCATTCGGGTAATAGGGGCCGAGATACTGGCGGAATCCTTCCGCATAGGCGCAGCAGGCGCTTTTACCAGTCTCGGCGGACCAAGCCAATGCGGACTCGATATATTCATCCATGCCGTGTTTAAGCCTAAGCCATTCGCGCTGGCTCGCATGGCAGGCGAGCATGGCCTTCTTCGTCTCGATGGCCGTGGTGATGTCAATTATGATGGGCATCTCGACGAAATGGCCGTACTGATCGTGGCCCGAGGTAGGAGAAGTATAATAGAGATATGGAAGCGTCGAGGCGCCTGGATAACTTCCTTGCGCGCCATACAAAGGGATTGGCGCGCAAAACGTGGCGTCGCGCACGAGGCGGCTGGTGTTCTCGTGGTCGAACATGTAATCCTCGGGAGGAGGCGCGATGATCAGGAAGGGGTCCACCATGCGGATGAGGCCGGTGACGCGCCGCCGTAAAAAGTCGGTCACATCGACACAGAGATCATCCACTTCAAGGCAGTAGTAATGCGCGCCAATCGATTCGGCGGATTTTCGCGCTTCTTCCCGGCGGACGCCGCCCGTGACGAAATGTGATTCCTCATGGCTTCCAGCGTTGCCTGCGGTCATCGTGGCGATATGGACATCGTAGCCTTTCTTTCGCAACAGCGACAGTGTGCCGCCGCAGGTGAACTCGGCGTCGTCTGGATGGCAATGAATGGCGAGTATGCGTCCGTTGTCTTGCATGATAGTGCTGCTCCTTCGAGAATGATGCGGGCCTGACTGTGGAAACATAAACGCTTCCGAAAGCGTTTAGGTAATAATCACGGGCAGGTTGATTTTGTACATCGGCCACGTGGAAAAAGCAAGTGAGTTGGAAATATTGCGTATCGTTGCGTTATATTATGCGACTCACCGCCGGGCATTCGCAGGTGGGCTCGCCCATATTTTGTGCATAAGGGCATATCAATCAATCGCAACCGTTTGTAAGAGGAGAAAACAGGCCATGACCCCCAAAGTCGTCGCGGTCGCCGGGGCCACCGGGCTCGTCGGCTCGCAAATGCTCAAAACGCTCGAAGAGCGCAACTTTCCCATTAAATCCATTAAGTTGCTCGCTTCCGAGAAATCCAAGGGGAAGACGCTGGCCTTTAAGGGAGAGAAGCTGCCGGTGGAAGTGCTGTGTGAAGATTCCTTCAAGGGCGTCGATGTGGCGCTGTTCAGCGCGGGCGGCGGCACGAGCTTGAAGTATGCTCCTTGCGCGGCGCGTGATGGCTGCGTGGTGGTGGATAATTCGAGCGCATGGCGCATGGACCCGGAAGTGCCCCTTGTGGTGCCGGAAGTGAATCCGCAAGACATCGCGAAGCACAAAGGGATCATCGCCAATCCGAATTGCTCGACGATTCAAATGGTGGTGATTCTCAAGCCGTTGCATGACGCCGCGACGATCACGCGGGTCGTTGTGTCCACCTACCAGGCGGTTTCGGGAGCGGGCGTCAAGGCGTTGGCGGAACTGGACGCGCAGAGCCGCGCCGTGCTGGATGGAAATCATCCGGTATGCGTGGTGTTTCCGCATCCAATCGCGTTTAACTGCATTCCCCAAATCCCGCAAAGCAATGCCTTTGAAGCGAATGGATACACCTCCGAAGAAATGAAAATGGTCAACGAGACTAAAAAGATCATGGGCGACGCCAGCATCCGCGTCACGGCCACGACCGTCCGCGTCCCAGTCCATACGGGTCATAGCGAGTCCGTGAATGTCGAGACTAAGATCAAGTTGACCGCCCAGCAGGCGCGGGAGATTTTGTCCAAGGCTCCTGGCGTGATTGTCCAAGACGATCTGGCGAATCAACTATATCCGCTGGCTATCGATGCCGTTGGGCGCGGAGAAACCTTTGTAGGGCGCATCCGTGAAGACATCTCGCACCCGACCGCGCTCGATATGTGGATTGTGGCGGATAACCTGCTAAAAGGCGCCGCTCTCAACGCCGTACAGATCGCGGAATTGCTGTAAGCGCCAATAGCACGTTTTTAAATATGGGGCATATCGCCAACGCCTGGGGCGTTAGCGGTATGTCCCATATGTTTTCCCCGTCTCATACATGGCCAAGACATTTTCCGTCGGCGAGTTGTCTTGAAGCGCATGTGTGGGCGTAAAACAATACCCGCCGCCAGGCATCATGATATCGAGGGTATTCCGGCAATAGGCCACGGTTTCCTCGACAGAGCCTGTGGCGACTGGGCCTGCGGTCGAGATGCAGCCATGGAATGCGAGCCGCCCGCCGAAGGCCTTCTTGAGGTATTCCGGCGACATGTTCACGGCTTCGGGCTGAAGGGTATCGACCACGTTGATCCCCATTTCGATAAAATCTTCATACGCCCAACTGCTGGAGCCGCATGTATGAATCATTACCGGGAGATTGTAGCTTTTTGCGAGGTCTATTAGCTGTTGATGCAATGGACGGATCTGCGCGCGGAAGGTATCCAAGCTAATCATGGGGGCGATTTGCGAGCCGAGGTCTTCGCCCAGCCACATAAAATCCACACCGCCCTTGGCGGCATCGAGTATCCGTTCGAGCATCTTCAGATGGATGTCTGTACGGCGGCGGGCCAATAAGAGCCCTGCTGGATCTTCCGTCACCAGATCGATCAGCGTTTGTTCCATGCCGCGCAGCATGCCATTGCAATTGATGATATCGCCTGTTCCTGGATGCCCCACGAAACAGGCGTATTGTCCATGATGCTGGCACAAATCGGCGATTCCACTATAGTCATAATCATCCGGATTCGGCAGCGGCCAATTGGCCACTTCTTCTTCGGTGGCGTTGCGCAGCGGGAAATCGCAGAAATCCCAATAACCGCCGGATGGGTGCTCGATCCAGCGCGTATGAATTCCCCAATCATCCACCTGCACACCGCGATCGGGGATGTCCGCGTGAAGCTTTGGCCCGGTGTACGGAGCGCCTATCGCGCGGAAATCCACACCGAGAACTTCCAGCAGGCCTTCCCAATCATCAGGCTTCAGGCCGAAGTGTTCTTTCAGCCGCCGGTCAATATCAAGATTTGCGCTATAATCGATAGGAACGCGATCCGGAATCTGATGATTAAAAGTGGCAAACACGCGCGCTTTGGGTGTCATGTTCGAAGCCCTTCTCCATGGTTGATGTCAGTTTGCTGAAATACCATATATCAGCGGGCGTGTTGATTTCCAAAAACGGCGGAGAAGAATGTGGGCAAGATAAGGCGAAAGGTATCAGTATTCGCCGCTCTCTTCGAGCACCAGTTGGGAGCCGCCGTTTTGCACGTGTTTTTTGGCTTTTTTGTAGGTTTTATCGGAACCCGTGAGCCGGGGCATATTGATGCGCCGGCCTTCCAGCAGATCGGAAATGGCAAGGATTTGCAGCCGGGGATGCTGGCCCCAGGGCGATGTGTAAAAGCCCGCCGTAGCCGCTTCTTCGCGCATGGGCTTGGTGGGCGGGTGCATGAGGAGCAACACGCCGATGGCGGCTTTCTCCCGTTCGAGAACGCCCAGCAAATCACGCACATGCGCGGGTTGGGATTTGCCCGCCTTGACGGATAACACCACTTGGCGGGTTTCGCCATCTCCTTCATGGAAATAGATGCGCCCATCAATACCTTTGTCGGAGCCTTTTTTCTGCTCGACAGGCCGCGCGCCTACAAGACTCAGCGCCCACCATTGGAATTGATACGGATCTTGCTCCGCCAGAACGCGGGCATCGGGCACGGAGGCAGGCTCTCCGATGACATGATAAGAGGATTCGATATCGTCGCCGTAGGTGTCGCGCAGGCGGTGGCGGATTAGGTTGATGGCGAGGTGGGTGATGTCAATACCGATCCATCGGCGGCCCAATTTTTGCGCGGCGTCAATGGCTGTGCCACAGCCGCAAAACGGATCAAGGACGACATCGCCTTCATAAGAAGATGCACTGATGATGCGTTCCAGGAGAGCCAAAGGCTTCTGCGTGGGATAACCGAGCCGTTCGGATGAGGTTGGACCGACGAGGATGTCAGCCCACAGATCCTGTAATGCCTGGCCTGGCGCTTCATGCAAGTATTCTTTCAAGCCATCTTTGCGGGGGCAGCCATCGCTGCGAAGTAAAATCCGGCCTTCGTTGTACAGGCGCTCTAGTTCATCTATCCCAAACCGCCACTGCCGGTTTTTTCCCGGATGGGTTCCTCTCCATTCACATGTCCTGGTGGATGAAAAATGAGGAGCGGTCAGATTTTCTGCTCGATATTTTCCTCCACCATCTTCGTATTTATATCTAGATAACTGTGTTTCTGAGTAATCGCCACTCTGGCGGATAAATGTTCGTGCCTTCCCTTTTGCATAGAACAGTATTCGATCCGTTATTCGTCCAAAGCGTTGCGGGTCATTATGTGAAGTCGTGCGTTTCCACGTAATCTCATTGAGGAATTGTTTGGATCCGAATACCGCATCCAACAGTAGTTTGAGGTAGTGGCTCGCCGTAGGGTCACAATGCAAATATATTGACCCAGTAAGCTTGAGAACACGTTTTAATTCTGCTAACCGCGGGGCCATCATGGCGAGATAGGCGAGCATGTCCGAAGCGCCGACGATCTTGCGGAACGCCTGAAGCGTCTCGGATAGCTGGCCGCCCGCCTCGACGGTTTCCTGATAGGCGCGCGCGGCTGTTTGGTCCCAGCGCCAAGTGTCCTCGAAGGCCTGGATTTGCGAAGCGGCCTCTTCACCATCGTGTTCATGAAACAAGACGTTGTAGTTGGCGTTTGAATTGAAGATTCTTGACCACCGTGCGTTGCATACGCGGATCGCCTATGTTAGAGTCAGCCTCTCTATGCAGAACAACAAAAGGAGCAGAATACGGTTATGAACCAAGACCCAGAGAAGAACAACACGCCCATCGAATCCACCAGTTTCGAGGCGCTGATGGGGGGGCAGGACGCCCTCGAAGCGGCCGACCATGCGGCGGCGCAGCAATTTCCGGCCGAGCCGAAGGCGAACGCCACTGAAAGCACCGCTTTCGATGCGTTAGCGGAAGAGCCTTATCTGCGGCCAGAAGAACAGAGAAAACCGGAGATCCGCGCGGAAGCGCTGGGTGTGAGCGGTTACCAGCCCCGGGCGGAATGGAAAACGAGCCTTTATGCGGCCTTGCTCGGTTTGGTGGTGGTAGGGATTTTAGGCAAAACTAAATTTGTTTTAATCGGCCTCTTGCCAGCGGCGTTCGCCTTATGGACAGCAATCGAGGGTTTGCGGAGCGATGGTTCTCCAGAAGACCGCGTGAAGTGTTTTATCGGCATGGGCATCGGAATACTCGTGGCGGCCTGGGCTATTATCAAAGTGCTCTAGGAATCCATTTCGAACAATAAAACCATGCCGAAGCGTCAGCGCGGTAGATATCTTCCACAAAGAAGGCCGTATGGACGAACTGGAGCGAGAATCAGATTGAACGAGCGCAACCGCCAAGCATGGCAATATATTTTATGGGACTGGAATGGCACGCTACTCGATGACGTAGCGTTGTGCCTGGATATTTTGCACGTTTTGTGCCGCCAGCGCGGTCTTCCGCTAGTGGCCATCGAAGAGTATCGCGACAAATTCACCTTTCCGATTGTCGACTACTACAAATCCGTGGGATTCGACCTTGAACGCGAGCCGTTCGAAGGCCCCGCAAATGAATGGGTGGCCCAGTATACATCGCGGGTGTGGAACGAAGCGGCGCTGTTCGATGGCGCGCTGGATGTGTTGGAAACCCTGCGCCGGCGGGGCATCCCCCAGGCCATTCTCTCTGCCCACCAGCACGGCGCACTCGTGGAGGCCGTCCGCCATTTTGGCGTCGCGGCGTATGTGGACCCCATTCTCGGACTGGGCGACTTTTACGCCGCGAGCAAAGTCGAGCTGGGGCAAGTATGGCTGGCCCATTCCAGGCTCGAACCAGGCCGCGTGCTGCTCGTGGGCGACACGTTACATGACTATGAAGTGGCGCAAGCCATGGGCATTCAATGTGTCCTGATCGCACAAGGCCACCAATCACGCCATCGCCTGGAAGCGCCGGGGGTGGAGGTCATCACCCAGATCACCCAAATACCCGATTGGGTGCGGAACGGCTGATTCCGGCGGCGCATCACGCGCGTGTTTCACCTAATATTGCTTCGATGGCGCGAAATGAAGCCGATTCGGCAATCACCAAGAGGTTGTCCAGCGGGTCCAGTATCGTGGAGCCTTTCGGCACCACAAAACGCCCGCCTCGCCGAACCAACAAGATAAGAGCGTCTTGCGGCAGTTTCAGCTCCGCTATTTGTTTGCCGACCACCACTGAATCGGGGCGGATTTCAAATTCTCTTGTTTCACTTTGGCTGCCCTCGCTCTTGTCAAACTCCAAGGGGTAGCGGGGATGAGTCACGAGGGTTTCGTCCACATGAAGCCGCCTGGCCGCCAGCATGATTGTGCTGCCTTGCATCAGCGAAGAGGCCAGCACGATAAAGAAAATGACATTGAATATGAGATCGGAATGTGGGTATCCCGCGGTATAGGGAAATGTGGCGAGCACAATAGGAACTGCGCCGCGCAATCCTACCCACGCCACCAGCATGCGCTGCGGCCATGAAAAAGCACTGCCCAGCATTAACGGCAATACGGCGGCGGGCCGGGCCACGAACATCAGCGCTAACGCCATGAGCAGGCCAGCCCCCGCCACAGGCAAGAGATGGCTTGGGAAAACCAACAGCCCAAGCACCACGAACATGGCAATCTGCATGAGCCATCCAATACCATCATGAAACCGGACCAAGCTTCTCTTGAAGGGTAAATCGCTTCCAGCCAGCACAATGCCGCACACATACACGGCCAAGTACCCATTTCCATGCACGCATTCGCTGGCTCCGTAAGTTAATAGAACCAACGCCACACTCAGGACAGGGTAAAGGCCTTCATGGTCCAGCCGTATACGGCGTAATAACAAAGAAGCGAGCTTGCCCATGCCCACGCCTGCCAATATGCCCATCGGCATGCTTAGAGAAAACGACAGGAGCATCTGAAGCCATGAATGCTCCGGCAGTGTAATATATTGGAGCAGTCCAATGGTCAAAAACACGGCCATCGGATCATTACTGCTGGACTCGAATTCCAGCAATGGGCCCAATTGCCCTTGCAGGCGCACGCGCCGCGAACGGAGAACGGCGAATACCGCCGGCGCATCCGTCGATGATATAATGGCGCTTAAGAGGAGAGAATCCACCATCGGGAGACCCAGAATTGCCCACGCAAACACGGCCATTACCAGCGCCGTCACCGCCACGCCTACAGTAGACAGCATGATGCCGCGGCCAAGCACAGGGCGGATGCGCCGCCAATCGGAACTCAGTCCGCCATCGAACAAGATGAAGACAAGGGCGATGGAGCCTACAAACGCCGCAATCTCCGGATTATCAAAATAGATGCCTCCAGGACCCTCTGAACCAGCGAGAATGCCGACCAGCAAGAACACCAGCAGCGTGGGCACGCCCAGACGCTCAGACAGTTTGTTGCCCACGGCGCTCGCTAATAATATCGCGCCCGCAATAAGGAGGATTTGAGGGATTTGAATCATAAAAAGGCCCTGTGCGTTACAAACTCAGAACTAAAAACAGGCATGGGCCACGTAAGATGCCACGCATGCCAACGCTCATGACGCAGGTTGTGGAGAGTTTTCGGCGGTTGTTTCCGCAGGCTGGTCCGTTGGACGTTTTTCATCGGCCACTACGCCCGTGCATACAAACGAGATGCCTTGCTGGCCGTTTGTGCCAATCATTACGGATTCGATTAATGGCGGATTCACCGAAGTGGGGGCGTCCCACTTCACGAGAAAGCTGGCCCCAGAACCGCCTTGGGTGTCTGTTTCGGGAACGAAAAATTCCGCGGCGGCGAACGGAGCGAGTTCGAGCCGTTTATCCAGATAGGTGCGAAGCATCGCACCTTCACTATTGTAGTAAATGACGGAATTTATAAAAATAGGATTATTCGTGTCTGTATTCCGAATGCTGAGCGTCACCGCCAGCCGGTAGGCGCTGCCTTCCTGGACATAGATGTGGGAGTATGCGGGCGCATAAACGGTATGGCCCGCTACGGCAATCGAGGCGCCGCTGGGCGCAAGAGGCGCATTGCCTTGCGGCGAGCGGTATCGCGCTTGGTCTTCAAATCGATCAAATCCGCCCGCCAAAGCGAAGACGAGCACGCCTGCAAGAATCGATAGGGATACAGCACAAATAACCGCCACCGCCACCAATTTCGCAAACGCGTTGTAGCTCACCATCTCTATTTTTGGGGCCGTGTTTGGCATGGCGAATCCTCCTCCGTTTCTAACGATTCTAAGGATAGTAAAATTTCTAGCGTGATGCCAATATGCCGTTGCCTATTTCCGTATACATTGTTTGGACGGCATTTTGGATGAAATGGTTTTGCTTATTCCGCATAAGGCCCGCCCGCGCCGCCGCGCCAGCCGTCTATGACCGCCTTCAGATATGCGCGCACGGCGGGCGAGGCTTGGCGGGGAGCGCATATAAAAGCCCTCGCAATAAAGCAGGGAATCCGTATCGCGAAAAGGGCATGAAATACGGCCCGTTCCCATAGAGGAAGATGCTTTCGGGCATAACGCATTTTGCCGAAGGTTTCCAGGTAAGCCTTGGAGGGTGCGGTTAGCCGGGTGGAACCGGAGGACGTTGAAGCGCTGATTTTATGGAGTATCTCAGCGTCCGGGCAATAGGCCACACGGAAACCGGCTTCCCGCGCCCGCGCGCACAGGTCCGTGTCTTCCCAATAAGCGAAATACTCCTCGTCGAGCAAGCCGCCGAGCCGTTCGATTACGGCCCGCCGGACGCACAAGGCGCAGCCCGTTACGAAATCACAAACGCATGCTTCAGGAGCATCCACGGAGCGCGTGCCGCACAAGAAAGGCCGGATATAACCCGCGCCGTGGGCGAGCGTTTCAGGATGGCGGTATGACAGCACTTTCGCGCCTGCAATGCCGATGGAATCATCCGGCTGCATGGCGTCAAGCAACCACTGCAACGTATTCGGCCGGAACGCCACATCGTTATTCGTTAGAAAGATAAACTCGTAATCAGGCCCCATGCGGACATAAGCCGCGTTGACGGCTCCGGCGAATCCGGCGTTGCGCCCATTCTCAATAAGAACCAGTTCGCGCCATTTTTGGGTGCGCATGTCATCGAATCGTTCTCGTATCGCGGAGAGGGAGCCATCCGTCGAGCCGTTGTCGCTCACGAAAATGCCGGTTTGGCTATGCGGATATGCGCTCAGCCTCAACGAATCCAGGCACTCGAGCGTATCGGCGCATCGGTTCCAATTCGGGATAATAATGCCAATGGCTGGTGCGTTCATAAGATTCCCCATATGAAAGAAAGCCAAAGCATTCTACTATATTCATGAGATGTTTTTTCAGTCTCATCTGGTTTATATATTTCAAGATGAACAGAGTGGACAAGCGGCCACATCCAAAGCATGCGAAAAGACTTTGGAAGGAGGGCCATGCTTGTCCACGAGTGTTGCTATATCATGGATGCTACGAGTACGGGAACACGAGGCGGATTTCCTCCTGTTTTCAACCCCAGCCTCCGAATAGGTTCAACCGTCCAGGGCAATCTTCGAGTATGGAAATTCCGTCCTCTGGCACATGTATCGGGAATTTTGAGCCGAAACGCACGAACTCGACGTGTCCATCCACATAAAGAACATTACTTCCGCCGGGCACATGGTTGAAATATACAATAGCGGAGTCATTGGCGGTGTTCTCATTTTCAGACCATGCGTCCCACATGACGGGCAACTGGCTTTGGGCGATGCTGCCTGACGCGGGATTGTTGATATCCGTGATGAAAAACCGCTCAATCCCTTCGCGCAGCTTATAATATTGGGAGGGAAGTGCAGCGCCATCTTCATCGGCACTGGCGCGGTTATTGCGGTAGCCGCCAATGGCGAGCCAGTCGGAGGTGATATCTTTTTCACCTATGTAGGGCAAGTAATTGATGAAGAGCCATGTAGCGGGGCATCCTACTTTTTCTACGACGCTACCAGCCCCTCCTGGCCACAAGGCTACCCGATATGGATAGGTTTCACCGGTCACTTCTTTGTAGACACCGGCCCATCCTGCTTCGAGCCACATGATGTCAAACAATTGCGCCATTGTCTGTACGGCCCATGGCGTGTAGAGATAAGAAGTGGGATTGGACAACAAGGTCATTTGGCAAACCTTAGCCACTTCAGGATTCACGCTGGTGTCAACATTTCGCACTGCCTCGCCGATATCTTCCGGCATATAAAAGTACTCGGAAGCGCCGGTGGCCAACGGGTTGTTGCCGACACCCCTCGGGTCGGAAGGGCATACTACGATGCTGGCGTCATTCCAGTAGTCGGGAAACAATTCATGCGCGCCAACACCCATCGGAATGAACCAGTCATAATTACTATATTGCTGTTTGGGAGGGAAATACCCGCTCTTGTTCTCCCCGGCATACATCTTGAAAATAATGCCCCATTGTTTCAGATTGGATTGGCAGCTTGCCCGCCGTGCGGCTTCCCGCGCTCGTGCGAGCGCAGGCAGTAATATGGCTGCTAGAATCGCGATGATCGCAATTACCACAAGCAACTCAATTAACGTGAAACCACTGCTGTGTTTAGTGCTATTTTGGCGCATACCATTTCCTCCTATATTTAAAATGCCCCCTCATTCCTATTATTCAAAATTTCTTCGAGACATAATGACGCACGAAATCTGACGTTACGAAGCAAGCAATTTTCCTCTCCTACGGGCCTATATGTAAGATAGGTATTCTGCAAACGCAATAAGGATCCGTAACATATCGATAAACAAAAAACTTCGGCATACTTAGAATAAATCTAAGCATTCAAAAAAGCGGCATTGGTGCAAGTTAGGTCCCTTTTAACGAGTTCTCTCTTCTGTCAAAACGCATCGACAATCAGCTTACACGTGTAAGCTCAGGCGTAATATATCTCATTTTAACCCTGTTGTCAAGATGCTTTTTCAGATTCTCTAAAGTACCCTCTTGACATCAAGAATGAACTAACGTATATTACGATTAACTTGCACGTGTAAGTATGGGTGATTGCTATTTTCTTTGAGCGGGCAGGCTCGATGAAGACGGCTTTACCAATGTATGAGGCCACAGAAACCATAACTTGGAAGGGAGGATTTTAGTCATGAGCATTCTGCGATTTTCTTTGGTCATGGTGATTCTATGCGCTGGAATGTTGGCACTTGCCCCCGCAAATGCCGCCATACTTGAAGTGACGCACACGCCTGGCTTTGGCCAATATTCAAGTGTCACTGATGCATTATCGGCGGCGGTAGCCGGCGACACCATTCGCATTATCGACAATAGCGCTCCATTCGCAGAGACCATCCTCATTAATAAAGTGGTGACGCTGGAAGGAGCGCCCAGCCTCGATCCCCGACCTACTATCATTGGCCAGGGAGGATACACTGTCGAAGGGGGAGGCGATAGCGTCTGTACACTCGCATTTGGCGGCTATCCCAATGGCTGCATCATCCGCAACCTCATTTTTCAATCAATAGACAAAAATGGCGATGGTCCTGAACCCTGGTCTTTTATTGTTGAGTGCAGGTTCGGCGATAATACGACATTCGAGAATTGCGAGTTTGATCCTGGCCAAAATGTTGAGTCTGCAATTGGACAAATCAATAGAAGCACCAACACCTTTAACAACTGCACAATCAAAGGGAACAATTTTGGTGTCATCAGCTTGGGCGGCAGCGCTGTCTTCAATAACTGCCTGATCGAAGCCAGCGCTACAGGAATGGCCCTTTATCTTGCTGGCACTTATGAGGCGCTAAATTTGACGATGAATGATTGTGAAATCGTTCATTATGCGGGATATGGAATTCGCACATTTAATCTCTGGGATGTGGTAACCACGATCAACATCAATATGAATCGGTGTCTCATTAAGGCCACGCCCCCATCCGGCACGGACATCGTGATGGTTCGCCCAGGTGATTGCCCCCCTGTCGTGCCCAACATCACCATCGATAACTGTGATTTTGTAAAAACCATAGGAGCTGAGGGCATCCTTCGGGGCATCATGCTAGCGGGGCAGTCGAACGTGGTTCTAACCGATTCTGTTTTCTACGGAATCAATCCAGGCGTCGCTTGCTGGGATCCTTGGGGTGTTGGTGGAACAATAACGAACGACTATAACGTGTTCCAGGATTGTGAGTTTCAGTTTGCAAGCGTAGATCCAGGTGCGCATTGGACCGCATTAGACGTCAGCGATCCACTATATGTGGATGCGGCGGCAGGGAACTACAAACTGCTCGATACTTCCGTAGCGGCTACGTATAGCAGCGGCAATAGCGCAGAGACCTGGGCGGGCTCGCAAGGCGTCGCCGCTGCGTATGAAATCACTGCGGATCCCGCGAACCCGGTTGTTGCCGGTGGAGCGCTCACCTTGACTGGCCCGGCCAGTGTTACGGATTATCACTGGGAGAAAGATGGTGAGGTGCTGTCCGATGATGCGCCGCGTGTAACGGGAACGAATTCCCAGACGTTGTCGTTTACCTCTATCGAGACGGGTGATGCCGGCGTTTATACCGTATATTTCAATGATGGCACCGGCGTCCAAAGCGCTTCATATACGCTCGAAGTGGATAGTGCAGGTGATTTGCCTGCCGCCAGCGGATGTGTCATTGCGCTGGCCTGTATTGGGCTGGGTGTTATCGCTGCTCGCAGGGCTGCACGGAAACGCTAATTCGCAGAGATAGGGTGCAGGGCGTTTTTCTATGCTCCAATTTGGCGCATACGCCAGAGAGAGCAAGAAAAGCGCTCTTTATGTTGAGAGGGGCTTCAGTGCCAGCGTTGCTGGCTGATGAGGTTGTGAATCCTCGGGTTCGCCAGTTTTTTTATTATTGGAATGCAGTATTTTTCGTGATTGATAAGGCATGTTCAAGAGAAGGCCGTAGTGTGAGCGCTGGCAGGATTAGGGTGCCATAAAAATTATGTCCGCATCGTGAGCGGATAATTTTTGGGACGGAAAACTATGCCCTGGGAGGCTGGGATGGTGCGCCTCCCAGGGCGGCCTCCGGCTTAGGGCTGGGGAGTGGAGGGAGCCGCCGGAGCAGGAGTCGTCTCAGGTCCATCCGAGCTGCAGGTAGTAGGGTTGATTTGGCGCTTGTCGTTCCCGCCATCAGCGGATTGGCGGCGTTCACGGGCGTGGTCGATCATCTTCATCATATCTTGCCGGAAATCCTGCATGCCAAGGCACATTTTGGCGCGCTGCATGGGAGTAAGGCCTTCGCCAAAGCGTTCGATGGCCCCGATCCGCATTTCAGCAAACCGGCGGTCGACATCACGAAGGATTTCGAGCGCTTTTTCGGCTTCTTCATCACTGGCATTGCTCTCGACCACTTTGCGTAAATTCGCGGTGGCTTCCGCACGTTCCTTGCCAAGGGCTGCTGTTTGCTCCTTAACTTCCTCGTAGCGGCGGATCAACAGAATTGTTTGTTCGTCATTAAGCCCGGCTTCCCGGGTGAGCTTGGCGAGCCGGGCCATTTCGATCAGCTCTCGCACGTCCTTGTTTTTCCAATCCGGCGGAAAAGCATCTTGCACTTCAGCCGCTTGGGGCGGTTGAATTCCTGGCATGCCTGCCGGAGGCCCGCTGGGCGCCATGCCCGGCATGCCCGGCCCTGGAACAGGTGAGGCTGGGGCCGGAACGGGTGCGGATGTGTTGGGCGGATCAACGGCCTGAGCCGCACACCAAGGCGCCACGGCGAACACTATCATCATAAAAATAGCCCATTTGTGCGGATTCATGACATATCCTCCTTTCCAACATACTCGGCAATGAGCGCATACAGGGTTTGTGACTCCTCGTCGCTCAGCGAGTCTAGCATGGTTTCCAAGTCGTCCGCCGGCGTTGAATCGAGAACGCTAGGCGAAAAATCCGTAAGCGCTGCAAGCACAACGGTCTCTTCTTGTTCACTCGGAGGCAAGAAGACCGCGTCCGCATCAGGGGTGAGCAGAAGAGGTTCGATGGACGGTAAATCCTCACTCGTTTCTATTCGTGATTCGATGGCTTCCGCGAGCATATCGGGCGCAGGCTGTACTACTTCAGTGCCAGACAGGCCTTGCCCGGTTTCTGTTTGGAGCCAATATCCTCCCGCCATAAGTAGGAACACCGCGGCCGCAGCCACGGGCAGCCATACGCGCGCCCACGGCCGCCGATGCTCCATACGCTCGTTTTTCACGCGCGCCATGACGCGCGTGGCGAATGCCGGGTGGATTTCCGGCGCGGGCAGAGTGTGCAGCCGTGCCGAGAGTTGTTTTAACTCCGCTACATACCGCGCCGCTTCCGGTTCTTCCCGCAATAGTTGCTCGATGTCATTGAGCGGGCAGGCCTCTCCGTCTAGATAAGCCGATAATTCATTGCGCTGTTTTTCGTTCATCACACCAACTCCCCTCCGAGCGCAATCAATCGCGCTCGAAGCTGCTCCCGCGCACGGGCCAGCCGGCTTTTCACCGTGCCTGGGCGCGTCTGGACGATGCGGGCAATCGTCTCGTAGTCCATGCCTTGAAATTCCCGCAACAAGAGCACTTCACGATGTTCTGGCGACAAGCCCTCCAGGGCTTGCGCCAGCAACGATTCAATTTCCATACGCCGGGCGGCTTCATCGGGCTGTGCGCGTTTATCGGGAATCGGGCGCTCCCATTCGCCGTTTGCGTCTTGTGAGAGCGAAACAGCAGCGCCCCGGCCCCGGCGCTTGCCGTCTCGAATCGCGTTGAGCGCCAGATTGCGTGTGATGCCGAACAGGACCGTCGAGAACTTAGCGTCGGGCCTGAGACGCGGCAAATAGCGATACACGCGCATGAAGCTTTCCTGGGCAAGGTCTTCGGCTTCTTGCAACGACCCGAGCATGCGCTGGCAAAAGTGTATGACTGGCGATTGGTAGCGGCGCACCAATTCCGCAAAGGCATCGTCATTACCTTCACGGGCACGCGACACCAGCTCCCAATCTGACGGGCCGCTCATCCTGTTTGGCACCTTGCTTCCATGAAGTTAAACACGATGTGACTCGTTTGGTTCCCTATCCAAATCGCCAGATTAGAAGCATGGGATTCTTGCCCATTCCTAAGAACGCCGCCTGTTCACGGCAAAGATTCCCTCCGCGTTGCCAGCATCGCTCTCACCTATTGGTGAAAAAACTAGCTCCCGTGGCATGGCGATCCCGCCCATGCCACGGGAAATGGCTAGATGCGTTTGACGCGGGGGCCATCGGGCGTGTCTTCGATAACCCACCCTTGCGCCGCCAATTCATCGCGGATGGCGTCGGCCCGTGCGAAATTGCGGGAGCGGCGCGCTTCCCCTCGTTCCCGCACCAGCGCAAGGATTTCTTGCGGCGCTTCATCATTCCGCGCAGGCGCGAAAACACCCGCCACGGCGTTGAACCGATCCAGCAATTCCAATGCGTTGCGCGCGCCCGAGGCGCTCAATTCGCCGTTATCCATGCGTTTATTGGTGTTGCGGATAAATTCGAAGACCACGCCGAGCGCTCCGGATATGTTCAGGTCATCATCCAGCGCCGCACCGAATTCCTCTTCGCACGCATTTATTTCGCCCGCCAGGCCAAGCCCCGTTTCTTGTTTGACGCCCGAGAGGCGTTCACGGAAATCCGCGATGCGGCGCAGGGATTCCTTGGCGGCGTCGAGGGCTTCAAAGGTGAAATTGCTGGGCTGTCGGTAATGCGTGGCCAGGAGCACCCATCGAATGGCCATGGGGTCATGCCCCTTTTCGAGGAGATCGCGCAAGGTGAAGAAGTTGCCGGACGATTTCGCCATCTTCCGGTTCTCCACCAGCAAATGAGCGCTGTGGAGCCAATAACGCACGAAGGGCTGGCCTGTCGTGCATTCCGATTGGGCGATCTCGTTTTCATGATGGGGGAACATGTTGTCCACACCGCCGCAATGGATATCGAGCGAAGGCCCCAGCAGCTTCATGCTCATGCAGGAGCATTCGATATGCCAGCCGGGGCGGCCCTTTCCCAGCGGGGTTTCCCAGTAGATCGCGCCGTCGTCTTCGTCGTAGGCCTTCCACAGAGCGAAATCGCGTACGTCGTCGGTTTCATATTCGTCGCTGTCCACGCGGCCGCTTGCGCCTTGTTCGAGCATGTCGATGTCGAAATGGCTCAATTTGCCATACTCAGGAAAGGTGCTCAACCGGAAATAGTAGCTGCCCTTTGACTCATAGGCATGGCCCTTTTGCATCAAGGTCTGGATCATGGCCACCATCTCATCAATATATTCAGTGGCGGCGGGGATAGGCGTCCGCGCGTTTGATGCCCAAGGTATCGAGATCCTCGAAGAACGCTTGTGTGAATCGCTTGGTAAGCTCTTCCCGCTTGACACCTGTCTCGCGGCAGGTTCGGATGATTTTGTCTTCCACATCGGTAAGGTTCATGACATGCTTGACATCGAAGCCCCGGTATTGGAGAAAGCGGCGGAGCAAATCCTCGAACATGAACGTACGCAGATTGCCGATATGGGCGTAGTTGTACACTGTCGGGCCGCACGTGTACATCTTGACCTTTGGCGGCTCGGCGGGCGTGAATTCTTCTTTACTGCGTGTAAGGGTATTATATAGGCGGATAGCCATGAAATTTCTCCTTGACATGGGGCGATTGCATTTATCGGGCGGAATTGTATCCCATAAGGGCCATGGAGTCCATTTTTGAACCGCGAATAGACGCGAATGAATGCGAATGCCAGGCCAACCTCCGTTCATGGGAGGATTCTTTTAGGCCGGATTTGCGGGATTGACAAGATTTTTATTTGATGGCAATTCCGCCACGTAAAAAAACACGTTTGGAGTCTTCCTCGTATAGCTTTACAGAGAATCGTTGCGATCTTCTCTCATCTTGTAAATCCTGTCTAAAAAATGGATCTTACTTCAGCCGACTGTATGTAGTGTTGCGAATTTGTTTTTGCGTTTCTTGTGTTGGGGGGAAGCGCCTCACCCGCTGGTGAGGCGCTTCTAAGCAAGAATAGGCGGGAAGGAGCGGGATGGGCCGGGGGGAGCCCAGAAATTCCCGCTCTGTTTAATGTAAACAAGGGGGGCCCTGCGCCTATTCCCATCCGGGTGGAATACGCGGTATGCTATAGCCCGTTGGTTGTATTGGTTGGAATTGAGAAGGAGCGTTATGGTTCACCGAATGTGTATTTCGTTACGTTTCCCGATATTGAAGCGAACCGGCGGCGGTTATGTGGTGATGCTTTGTTGTTGCATGTTGCTGCTGGCTGCCCCTGTATATGGCCAAAGCACGCTGCTTCAAAAGGCTGTAGGCGAAACGTCCAAAGATGCGGCCTCGCCAGCCCCAGCGCCCGCGCCTTCACTTGATGAAGAACTCGCCCGCCTGGATACGGCCCAGATTGAAGCCAAAGATCAATATGCCCGGGCGCAAGCAGCGGAAGAGAGCGGCGCGCCGTTACAGCTTGGCGCGACGCCGGAAGAGATAGCGGAACAAACGCGGCAGTACCGTTTTCTGGTGCGTAGCTTGGAGCGCCACAAAGACGCCTTGCGCAAATTGAAGGAAGTGCGTGCGGCGGAAGCCGACTTGGATGCGCAGATCGCCGCCTGGCAAGGGTTTTCGGATCCCAAACAGGCGACGATTGATCTGGCGGACAGTCTGCGGGATTCGAGCCATGCCGCCAAATTGGAAAGCGAGGCGCTCGAGGCCGAGGAATCGATCACCAGCCATTTTGCCGCGGCCAGTCAAGCGGCTTTGGCCACGGCGGAACAGAAAGCCCGGAAAGCCGCCGAGGCGCTCGACAGCGTGCAAGATCCGGCGCAAAAGAACCGGCTTCAATGGCTGAAAGACTTGGCGGATGCCGAAGTGCTCGCCACGAGGGCCGCCTTAGCGCTGACGCAAGCGGAACGCCAAACCGCCCAGGAATCCATCGAGAATAAACGGAAGTACATCCAGTTCGTGCAGCGCAAAATTTCAATTGCTTCCACGTTGGCGGTGCTGACGCAGCCGGTGCTGGATGAGAAGCTGGCGACTATCGCAGCCGATCGGAAAACACTACAGAAAGAACTCGATAAGGCGGCAGGGGCGGATGAATCGGCCCAAGCGGCGCTGGAGCAGGCCCGCGCGGAACTCAAGTCCGCCCGTGAAACTCCGCCAGCGGAAGGAGAGACGCCGGAATTATACACCCAGCGGATTTCCATGCTCGAGTCGTCCGTCGAAGCGTGTAAAGCCCGCGCCGATACCGCACGCTATGTCGTCGAATCGAGCCAAATCGACCAGGATCTGTTGTCCGCCCAAGAAAAGATCTGGCGCAACCGTTTTGCCGTGGCGCAAAACCCCAGCTACGATAGCCTGGCGAATGCGCGCGATATGATCACGTCCATGTCGAAGATCATCGAACAGTGGAAGCCATATTCCGAAACAAATCTGCAATTAGCGCTGACGCTCGTGGCCAACCAGCGCCAGCAGCTCGCTTCGGGCGCGGCGGGAGCCAGCACGAAAACGCAGGCGGAAGACACGCTCAAGGCCTACGAAGAGCGCGCGGCAAAAATGACTCAGATGTCTAATCGGATGAAAGATGTCGAGCAATTGCTGCGCCGCTGGCAGAGCGAACTCGAAGAACGCACGCTCAATGTATCCCTATGGGAGCGCCTTCGCTCGAGCGCTGTCAAGATTGCCCGGCACGTTGAAACCATTTGGGATTTTGAATTGTTCACCGTGGAGGAAAATGGGGCCAAACGCAGCATTACCGCCAGCAAAGTGGCATATGCCCTGCTCTTGCTATTCGCGGGCCTTTTATTCGCACGCCGCATTTCCGCGTTGATCCGCCGGGTCGTGGCGCAGCGCTTTCATTTGGATGAGGGGCGGGCAGCCCCCATTCAAACGAGCGTATATTACCTGCTTATTCTCGTGGCCGTGTTTTTTGCGCTGAACACGGTTAAGATTCCTCTCACGGTCTTTGCATTCTTTGGAGGCGCATTGGCCATCGGCGTGGGTTTTGGTGCGCAGAACCTGATCAACAATTTCATCAGCGGGCTGCTCATGCTCATCGAGCGTCCCATCAAAGTGGGCGATATCATCAGTGTCGATGGCGTTCATGGCCGCATATCGTCCATCGGGGCGCGCTGTTCCCAAGTGCGGCGCTTTGACGGCATCGAGATTCTGGTGCCCAACAGTTCTTTCCTCGAGAAGAATGTAACCAACTGGACGCTGTCAGACCGTATTATCCGATTCCAAGTCAGCGTCGGCGTGGCGTATGGCTCGCCGGTGCGGGAAGTATCGAAACTGATGATGCTGGTGCTCGAGGAGCATGGGAAGATTCTACAAAATCCCGAGCCGCTCGTGCTCTTCGAGGATTTTGGAGATAACGCCCTGGCCTTCACCGCCTATTACTGGCTCGAACTGGCCGAGTCTACGGATTCCCGTGTCGTGGCGAGCGATATACGGTTTCGTATTGACAAGCTTTTCCGGGAAGCGGGCATTTCCATCGCCTACCCGCAGCGGGATATCCATATTGATACCATGGGGCCGCTGGACGTGCGCATTGTCCGCACGGGCGGACAGGCGTCTCAAGAGGAGTCCGCCGCCGATGATTACCTCCGCCTGCCGTAAAGGACACCCAGCGATATGGCAAATAAACAGCCCGATGATTCTCGAACGTAGCATGGGCGTCCCGCCCATGTTGCACGCGCTGGCGCCTACTTTTCATGGGCGAGACGCCCAGGCTGCGGGTTTAGGCCGCCGGCCTTGTCCCGAGGGGTATCGAGCGTCTACAATACGGGTTCGGCCAAAACATAGGTGATTCATGGAAAATCGAGAAGACGGATACATCGATTATTTCGCCATACTGGGCCTTCCCATAGATGCGAAGCCTGGCGAAGTGCGCAAAGAGTACCGGCGGCGCATGAAGAATCTCGTGTGCGAAATCGCCGAAGTCGAGATTACCGAAGAGCGGCGTTCGCGGTATCTGCTCGAAATGGCCCAGCTCAACGCGGCGTTTATGATCTTGAGCGATAGTGCGTTGCGCGAAGCGTACTGGAATGAGCGCAACGGCCTGATAGAGCTTGAAGCAGCTTGGTGCGCCGCGGTTGAAGCCGGGCAGCCGGAGGCGGAACAGCTTCGCCGTGATTTTGACCGCCGGATTCGGGATTTTCTGTCGCGGTATATCGAAGAAACCATGCTCGATGCCGGACGCAATAAAGAATGCGTCGAGGCCAGCAATTGGGACATGGCGCACGAACGCCATGCCTTCCGTATTTTGCGGCATTACCGGCAAACACTCTACCAGCAGATACTCGAGCGGCTGCCATATGTGCATGTCACGCCGCCTCAAGTGAACTGGGAGGAGCGGGCAAAGACTGTAGCAGCTATTTTGGCGGAGAGGAATTAGGTATGGCATGGCTGCGGCGCAAAAAAAAAGCGGAAGACCTAGTAGCGCCAGAGCCCGAAATCGTGGCGAAGGCACTGGCGAAGGCGATAGCCGATGGCGATATTGTCAATTTCCGGCTTTTGTTCATGCCGTTTTCGCCCGCGCGCGGTAGTGAAACCGAGTTTTTTGATTCACCCAAATATGCTTATCTGCTGCCCGGGCAAGAAGAAGAAACTTATGCGTTTCGAGAAATCCTCAAACGGGTTCAAGAGCGGCAGACATGGGCGCATATTCAACAAGAACTCAAAGCAGACCGTCCCGCCCGGCTTCCGTCGGAATTGCTCATGCTCTTAGCCGACAACGCGGTGCGGCTGGGCAAATACACCAGTGCGGCCCAAGCCTATGAGTTGTTGCGCGTGCGTGGGCGCATGCAAGAAGAATTCTACCGGCAAGCGGAAGCGGCGCTCGACGCGAAAAACTTCGTGAAAGCCGCACGGGGCTACCTGATAGCCAGCGGGCTGGAATACAATTATGCCGCTTTCCCGGAACCATTGCCCCTGGTGCCGGACTTCCAAAAGCGCGCTTTGATGCTGCATGGCGAGTATCCCCAGCGCCCTGAAGACAGCCTGCCCATGCAAGAGGCCAGCCATTTCCTGCGCATGGCCTTTTCTTATTTGCTTTTAAGCCCCCATGCGGCGGCGGCCCTCGAGGAGCGCCCGCTGGAGGTGCAAGTGGGATTGCTCAATGAAATCGTGCGCCAGCGTGATCCCGGCTGGGGTGAATTTCTTCAACGGTATCACGATGCGTGCCATTTGGCCCAAGATATTCAGCAACGCCTCCAGCACATCTTGGAAGAAGGAGAGCGTTCGGGAGCCGTCTTAGCGGAAAATATGGAAGCCCAGCTCGGCGGCGATCCCATGCGCGTGACCGCCATGTTGCTCGGCCGCGTTATCCAGGGAGGTGCGTGGTGGCAATACCTTAAAGAACTGGCCTATGTTCATCCCGCATCTATTTTGTTCCTCGCACGGCAATTGGTGGGCGGCCAGGAAATACTGGTTCCGCGTTATCGTACGGATTCGCCGATCCCAGCCGTGCTCGGGCTAACGGCAGGTTCTCGGGCATAGGCGGCGCATGGGGCTATTTCTCGATATCCATCTGCATACGAAACGGTATTCGGCTTGCAGCCAGATTGACCCCTCCCGGCTTATCGCCCAAGCCATTGCGGCGGGCGTGGATGGGCTGGTCATAACGGAACACCACCAGCAATGGCCGCAAGATGAACTGGACGCGCTAGTGAAGCAATCCGGGCATCTTGGTTTTCTAGTGCTTTCTGGTTTCGAGTATACATCGAACAAAGGCGATCTGCTGATATATGGCGTTCCGGCCCACGCCGTGGCGTCTTTCAAGCGCGGCTGGGAGCCCGCCGAGGCCATTCGCATCGCCCATGAATTTGGCGCGGTATGTGTGGCGGCCCATCCTACTCGAGCGGGCATGGGTTTTGACGAACGGCTTCTGACACTCAAGCTGGCTGCCATGGAAGTGTGCAGCGTGAACATGCAAGAGCATGAACGCAAACTCGCGGCCAAGATCGCCCAAACCGTTCGGGTTCCAGGAATTGCCGCGAGCGACGCCCATGTGTTGCGTGACGTGGGGCGTTTCACGACGGAGTTTCTCGACCCCATACAAAACATGCCGGATTTGCAGAAGGCCTTGAAGCATGGTAGATTTCAAGTAGCGCCCTGCCGGCAAAAAGGAACATGAACAGGTGAACGGGAACCCATCGAGCACGGAAAAGACTCCGGATGAAGTGAAGCGCGAGTTGAAACGCGAAGTGCGTGAACTCGTGAAGCTCGTCGTGCTGTTCCTAGCGATTTTCATCGTGCTCAAATCATTCGTCATTGAAGGATATGAAGTTCAAGGCGAGTCCATGCTGCCCACGCTTCAGGAAAACGACCAGATACTCGTTTTTAAATTGCCCCACTTATTGAGCAGCATGGGGCTCCTGGGCGGCGTCCAAGCCATCAAGCCCCGGGACATTATCATTTTCGACAGCCCCGACAGCTCCAATAAACGGTATGTGAAGCGGGTGATCGCGGAAGGCCCGCCCGCACCCCGGGGCAATGTCGTGGGCGCTCAAGAATCCGCGGAGCCCTATGTATCGGTCCGTATCGCGGAAGGGCGCGTATTTGTCGATAATCATCCTGTTGAAGAAAATTATCTCCCTAAAGACGCCATGGACAGGCGGGAACGCGATCCCGAGGTCCGACTGGCGACAGGTGAGTATTATGTTTTGGGTGATAACCGAAGCGTCAGCAAGGACAGCCGGAGTTTTAAAGCTATCCACGACAAAGCTATCGTGGGCAAGGCCGTCCTCCGTTTCTGGCCACTGAGCAAATTCGGCTTCCTCAAATGACCGGCCTGTTCCCCGCCAAGAACACCTTGATCTTGTCGGATATCCATCTCAATGTGGCCCCCGACGGACGGGAAAACATGGAGCATTTCACGGCCTTTCTCCGTGGCGTCGATCCCGCCCGATTCCAGCGGATGATTCTGTTGGGCGATCTCTTTGATTTTTGGTTCGAGTACCGCCATGTGATTTTTTCGGACTATTTTCATGTATTGCGGGCCTTCGTGGATCTGCGCGATCATGGCATGGCGTTCCATTTCGTGTGTGGCAACCATGATTTTTGGGCGGGACGCTTTTTACGGGATTACCTGGGATTCGAGATTCATTGCGAACCGGTAACACTGGATTTTGGCGGCCAGCGCGTGCTTTTCGCCCACGGCGATGGCATCAATCCCGAGGACCGGGCCTACCGGATTTATAAGCGCATTGCCCGCGCGCCGCTCGTAATCGGCCTTTTTCGACTGCTTCATCCCGATTGGGCCATGGCGCTCGCCCAGAGAGTATCCCGGGGCAGCCGCCACATGTTCGGCGCGGAAGACCTTAGCAAGGGGCCGGAAGTCGAGGCGTTGCTGCGTTTCGCGCGCGGCGTCCTCGAACGGGATGAAGCGGACGTGGTCATGTGCGGGCATAGCCATCATCCGATGCTGGAACACATCTCCACACCACATGGAGTACGGCTATACATCAATACTGGCGATTGGATGAATCACCAATCATATGTCGTGTGGGATGGGGAAGCCTTCCGCCTTGAACGGCATGGCGGTTCGAGATAGGAACTCCTGCTCAGGGCATTTTGCGGAAACGGTATCCCACGCCGCGCACGGTCTCGATGTAGCGCTCGAAAGAGTCCGCACTGATCTTTTTGCGCAAGCGCTGGATATGCACATCCACGAGATTGGTGTTGGGGTCGAAATCATACCCCCATACATGTTCGAGGATCTGCGTGCGGGTGAATACGCGGCCCGGGGCGCGCATGAGATATTCGAGCAAGCTGAATTCCCGGACGGTAAGGTGGACCGGCTCCCCATTATGTTTCGCTTCGCGGGAAAGCAGGTTCACCGATAATCCGCCTGCATTCAAGATGCTCAGTCCCTCGCCCGCCGTTCGGCGCACGACCGCATGAATGCGCGCCACGAGTTCTTCGACGAAAAACGGCTTTGTCATGTAGTCATCAGCGCCCAGCTCGAGGCCTTCTATACGTTCATCCAACTCGGAGCGGGCCGTAAGCAAAATGACCGGCACGGGATTTTTTTGCTTGCGGAGATTCTTTAGGATGCTGAGTCCATCGCGGCCGGGCAGCATGATATCTAGGACGAGCACATCAAACGGCTGCGTAACCGCGATCGCATACGCCTCGTCGCCATTGCCGCAGACCTGCACGTCAAAGCCTTGCTCCTCCAGGCCTTTACGTACGAAAGACGCTATCTGTTTTTCATCTTCTACGACCAGCACTCTCATGCCCCGCAGTATATCATGCCGCACTGCTTCATGCGCCATCACGAAGATTACATTCATGTAATGTGAACGACCATGCCGCTGTCATGTTGGCAAGGTAAGCTTTGGATGGCGGGCAAAGAGGCCCGCAAGACGAATTGAACCAATACGGATGATAACCAACCGAAGGAGGTTTGTGTTATGTACGAGAAAACGAAAACGCGCTTACTTTCTTACGCCGCCATAGGCGCGGCGCTGCTTGCGGGGTTCGCCTTAAGCCCCACCGTGATGAACGCCGTGTGGGCTGCCGACACCGGGAGCACCACCACGGAAACAACCACCACGGATGCAACAACTCCGCAACCGCCGCCGAAGCCGGATTTTACGGCGATGTTCAACGCCATGGATACCGATTCGAGCGGCGCCGTGACTAAGGAAGAATTTGTGGCGTGGCACAAAGCCAATCCGCGTCCAGGCGGCCCGGGCGGTCCGGAAGGCATGGCTCCACCCCCAGGCGATGAACAAGACAAAGGCGCTTGCGAACAAGGCAAAGGCCAGCGGCGCGGCCCTGGCGGCCCCCCAGAAGGCATGGGGCCTGGCGGCGATCCCTCGACGCAATTTGACGAGATGGACGCAGACAAGAATAGCGCGCTAACGCTCGAAGAGTTTAAAACTTGGCAAGAAGCCCACCCGCCTCGCGGCCCTCATGGTCCCGGCGGCCCGGGCGGGCCTGGCGGCCCACAGGACGCAACCCAGGGAGATAGTGCCAGCACCGCGTCCGAAGATAATGGGTAAAGCCAGACTTCAGAGAGCGTTTTAGCCAAAGAGGAGGCCTCTCGTGCGGGGGCCTCCTCTTTATGAGCATCGAGAGATGCCTCTTGGCAAGTTTTTGGGCATCCCGGTGGCTGGCTGAAGCAGGAGCATGCGCCGTTCGCAATCCATGCAGGCCCAAGCGATGCAGCGGTGAAGAACCGCTTTTTTTTCGCGTAGAAGCAGTTGAATGAGTTGAGGATGCGCCGGTGCGGGGAGTTTTTTCTTCGCATCGGCGCTTTTTTTTGTTGACTTCTGGTACGGAAGTATATATACTTCCGTACATGGAAGGGAAACCTGTCACGAACTCGGCGGGACGCAAGGTCCAGGCGCGCCTGGCGCGTCTGGGGCCCTTTCTTCCCGCCACGCTCACCATCACCCGCAGCCGCTGCGGGAACCCGCGCTGCCGGTGCGTCCAGGAAGGGCCGATCCATGAAACGGCCCTGCTGACGTGGAAGGAGGGCGGGAAGACCCGCACCCTCCACGTGCCCCGTGAATTGCGCCGCGAAGTGGCGCAATGGATTGAGGAATGGAAAAAGCTCAAGAAGCTCGTCGAGGCCATGGGCGCGGCCCAACGGCAGTTCCTGCAAACCCGCAAGAAGAGCATCCGGAAATCATCCGGGCCTTCTTGAGGACGTTCACCCACTTCTTTGGCCCGGTGCGCAAGCGCTTTGCGGGCTTGCCCGATCCCCGCAAACCCGAGCAAGCCGGCGACGTGGACTACAGTGTCGCGTCGCTGGTGTTCTTGGGAGTGCTGATGTTCGCATGCCGGCTCGGGGCGCGCCGGCAAGTCCGCCTGCAGTTGTACACGACGTTCATGGTCCATCTGTACAAGGTCTTGTTTGACGTGGACAGCGTGCCGCATGGCGATACGATGAACGGGGTATTTCGCGGTTTGCCGTTCGAGGCGGTCCAGGAACTCGTTTCCGGCATGACGCAGACGCTCATCGACAAGAAGGTGTTGTACCCCCACCGCCTGTTCGGGCGCTACTACGTGGCGGCCATCGACGCCACGGGGACACGCAGTTATGATCATCGCCACTGCGCCCATTGCCTCACGCGCAAGCACAAGAGCGGCAAGATCACCTACTACCATCCCGTGCTGGAGTCCAAGATCGTCACGCCAAACGGGTGGGTCTTTTCGCTCATGACGGAGTTCATTGAGAATCCAGAGAAAGACCTGGCGAAAAGCGAGCAACAACGCAAGCAGGATTGCGAGACCAAAGCCTTCTACCGGCTGGCCCCACGCCTGCATGCCCGATTCCCCCGCTTGCCGCTGCTGTTGGCGATGGACGGCCTGTACGCCACGGGACCGGTGTTTCGGCTGTGCCAGCAATATGGCTGGAAGTTCATGATTACGCTCACGGACGGCCAATTGGCCACCGTGAACGAAGAATTCGAGAGCCTCGCGGCCGCGACGCCCGAAAACCAGCTTACGTGGCGTTGCGGCAACAAGAAGGAAATCCACCAGCAGTTTCGCTGGGTCAACGACATCCCCTACCGCGATTCCGAGCGGCGTGAACACATCCTGTCCGTGCTCGAATGCGTGGACACCCGCCCGGACGCGGAAGGCATGATAAAGAAAACCAAGTTCAAATGGGTGACCAACGTATCCGTATCCGCGCACAATGCGGCCGCCTTGGCCAATGAAGGAGGACGCTTACGCTGGAAGATTGAAAATGAAGCATTCAACGTGCAGAAAAACGGCGGCTACAACCTCGAACACGCCTATACCCAAAACGAACAGGCCAGCAAGATCTACTACCTCTTGATGCAGATAGCCCATCTGCTCATGCAACTCCTGGAGGATGGCAGCCTTCTGGCCGCCCACTTTCCAAAAGGCTTTGGCTCCGCCAGAAACCTTGCCCATCGCCTCCTCGAAGCCCTGCGCAACGCCACCCTGTCCCGCGAACAATATGACGCCCTCTGCACCGAGGCCATCCAGATCCGCTTCAGTTCCGCATAGGGCGCCCGCGCGTTCCCGGTTGCGCCGCCGCCCTACACGTCTCGCCCATCCATTCACCGGCTTTACGCACAGCCGCTGCCCCTCCTGTCGCCTGTCGGCCTCGCCACCCCCCGTCTAACCCGCATCACCTCAACGCCTGACCCTGGGGCGCCGCTATTCTTCACCGCTGCAAGCGATGTTGATTTCTTGACTTTCTAGTTTTGGATTTGATAAGGTTTCCTCATAAATCGGTCATCCGATGTTCACGTCGAAGACAGCCGGCGGCCTATAGGCCTTAATCTCTGCCTGCCGAGACTGGGAGCACGGACGGATATACACAACTGTGATCTGTCCCGCACTGTCTTCAGACGGTGCGGTTTTTTTATGTGCAGGCCGAAGGGAGGTGAATGCAATTGCCGACGCAAGAAAAAGAACAAGCCATTCAGGAGTTTAAGGATCGGCTGCAACAAAGCAAGGTGGCTATCGCCACGCGCTTCATCGGCATCAATGCCTTGCAGTCCACGGTCTTGCGCAAGAAACTGCGCGACGAAAACGTCCTGCTCAAGGTGTATAAAAACACGCTGGTGAAGCGTGCGCTGGATGAATTGGGCTTGTCGGGTGCGGTGAAATATCTCGAGGGCCCGACGGCATGGGCCTTCTGTGCGGATCCGGTCGCTCCCGCCAAAGTGCTCAAGGAATACAATAAAGAAGTCGAGAAGGTGTCCATGGCGGGCGGCGTTCTCGAGGGAGTAGTGATCTCGAAAGAGCAGTTAGACGCCCTGGCGAGCTTGCCTTCGCGCGAAGCCCTGTTGGGCCAGTTGGTGGGCGTCATTTCGATGCCGCTGCGCAATTTCGTCAGCGTTATCAACGCGCCGAATCGCGATTTCGTGAACGTGCTGGATCAAATCCGCAAGAAAAAAGAAGAAACCCAAGCGGCCTAACACGGCCCTATAACAGGAATTGGAGATATATGCCATGTCGGAGAAATTAGAAGCCATCGTACAGAGCGTGTCCGAGCTGAGCGTGCTCGAGATCAGCGAATTGGTGAAGATGTTTGAAGAGAAGTTCGGTGTAACGGCTGCGGCCCCCATGATGATGGGCGGCATGATGCCGATGGCCGGCGCTGCCGCGCCCGTCGAAGATGAAGGCCCCACCGAGTTCGACGTGATCCTGAAAGACGTTGGTTCGCAGAAGATCCAGGTCATCAAGGAAGTGCGTGCGATGACCGGCCTTGGCTTGAAAGAAGCCAAGGATCTGGTTGACGGCGCTCCTAAGGCCGTTAAAGAAGGCGCGACCGAAGAAGAGGCCAAAGAGATCAAAGAGAAGCTCGAGGCCGTCGGCGCTACTATCGAACTTAAAGGCAAATGATCCGTCGTTCGCCCTATTGCATGGGAACCTCTCACTACCGGAAACGGGTGAGAGGTTCCTTGCTTTTAGGGGCTATATGGGGCACACTGGCGCAACGAAGGGCCGTTATTCGTCCTGTTGAGCAAGGATAGTCCATGTATATACTTGGCATATCTGCGTTTTACCACGATAGCGCCGCATGCCTGCTGCGCGATGGCACGATTGTGGCCGCCGCACAGGAAGAACGGTTCACCCGCAAAAAGCATGACCCTGGCTTTCCCTATCATGCGGTGGCGTATTGTCTCGAGGCGGGCGGCATCACCATAAATGACATCGATTACGTGGCCTTTTATGACAAGCCGTTTCTCAAATTTGAACGGCTTCTCATGACCTACCTGGCCATGGCCCCGAAGGGCATCCAGTCGTTCTGGGAGCAGATGCCGCCTTGGCTCAAGGATAAGCTGTTTATGCGCCGGACCTTGCGGCGGGCCTTGGGCTATCGCGGCGAAGTGCTGTTTTGCGCCCACCACGAATCCCATGCCACCGCCGCGTTTTTCCCGAGTCCCTTCGAGGAAGCGGCGATCCTGACCCTCGACGGCGTGGGTGAATGGGCCACCACCACGCAGGGCATCGGCAAGGGCAATCATATCGAGCTAACCAAGGAGATCCCGTTCCCCCATTCCCTCGGCTTGCTGTATTCGGCCTTCACGTACTTCACCGGTTTCCGCGTGAACAGCGGCGAATACAAGCTGATGGGCCTCGCGCCATATGGTGAGCCACGTTTCGAGGACGTGATCCGCCGCGAACTGGCCGACATCAAGGACGACGGTTCGTACCGGCTAAATATGGAGTATTTCGACTATTGCGCGGGCTTGCGCATGACCAACCGCCGTTTCGCGGACCTCTTCGGCGGCCCGCCCCGTACGCCCGAATCGCCCATCACCCAGCGTGAAATGGACCTGGCGAGTTCCATCCAAGTGGTGCTCGAGGACATCGTACTTCGTTTGGCGAGGACGGCCCACGCGGAGACCGGCCAGCGCAATCTTGTCCTAGCGGGCGGCGTGGCGCTAAACTGCGTCGCCAATGGCCGTATATTGCGTGAAGGCCCCTTCGAGCGCATGTGGATTCAACCCGCCGCAGGCGACGCGGGCAATGCCCTCGGGTGCGCCCTGTTTGCATGGCATCAATTGCTCGGCCATCCGCGCACGCCCAGCGCGCGTACACAGCAAGGCTCGTACCTCGGCCCCAGTTTTTCGGATGAGATCATCCAGTCGTATCTCGATGCGTACAAAATTCCCTATGAACGGCTGGAAGAAGGCGAAATGTGCCGCCTCGTGGCCGAACTGCTGGCGCGGTGGAAAATCGTGGGCTGGTTCCAGGGGCGCATGGAATTTGGCCCCCGGGCATTGGGCTCACGCAGTATCCTCGCCGACCCCCGCGCGCCGGAAATGCAGTCGAAACTCAACCTTAAAATAAAGTTCCGCGAATCCTTCCGCCCCTTCGCGCCCTCGGTGCTGCGCGAACACGCGGCGGAATATTTCGAGCTGCCGTGCGACAGCCCCTACATGCTCCTCGTGGCTTCCGTGCGGGCAGACCGGCTGCGCGCTTTGTCGCCCGAAGAGCAGCAGGCCGAAGGCTTCGGCAAACTGCGTGTGGCGCGTTCGGAAATCCCCGCCGTGACGCACGTGGACAATTCGGCCCGCATTCAAACCGTCGATGCGGCGGACAACCCGCTCTACCACCGGCTCATCACCGCATTTCACGCGCGCACGGGCTGCCCCCTTGTGATCAACACCTCGTTTAACGTGCGCGGCGAACCCATTGTTTGCACGCCCGCCGAGGCCTATGCGTGCTTCATGCGCACGGACATGGATTACCTGGCCATGGGCTCGTTTCTGCTGGATAAAGAACTCCAGGAGCCTTGGCCCCGCGATGACGCCTGGCGGGAATCGCTGGAACTGGACTAAAGGCATATTGCATTGGATTTGGGTATGCGGATGGGAGAATCAGCGTATGAAAGTTTATCGACATGGATAGCCACCGTTGGGTGATGGCCGAAATTAGCAAGGGATGGCGAAGACCTCCTCCTTATATCGTAATTCGGCCATAAGAAGCTCTTTTTTACCACTAAATACACGAAATACACTAAAGTGACTCAGCTTATTGTCGTGTTTAAGCGCAATATTTATGTGGAGGACTTTCTCAAAGCTTCAGATTTTAGTGTGTTTCGTGTATTTCGTGGTGAAATCTGGATCTTTGGTTGCGGTTATGCTGCACTACGAGGATCCATAATATTTGAAATAGAAAAGACAAATGTGTGATTCAATCTATACAATATCCTCGGTATAGCCCGAGATTCACCGGAATCGAAAGAGGTGGAACAATAGAACGGTATGGACACGTTTGACGAAATAGACATCCATAGCCGCCGCGAACAGCGCCGGTTCGGACTTGTCATGGCAGCGGCAGTTGCGGTGCTGGGCCTGCTACGGTGGGGCTTCCACAGTTGGCGCGCCGGCGAAATGGGCGGCCCTCCATGGCTCTTCATCGACATAGCCGCGCTCATGGCCCTTGCGGGACTCGCCACGCCTGGCCTCCTGATGCCGTTGCTCGCGGGCTGGCTCAAGCTCGCCCTCGCCTTGAATTGGTTCATGACACGCGCTACGCTGGCCGTGGTGTTCTATGGGCTTATCACGCCCATGGGCGCGGTGATGTCTTTACTCGGCAAAGATCCGCTCAAGCGCCGGTGGAAGCCCGATGCGCCCACCTATTGGGAGCCTGCTGAGTCGCAGACGGACGGCGCGTCCGGACACCGTAATGCGCTGATCGAATTGGGGGCTTTTTTATGGGCGCGCAAGCTGTTCTGGCTCGCCCCGGTGGTCCTCGCACTCGTGCTGCTTGGGCTGCTTATGCTCGTGAGCGGATCGGCCTCGATATTGTCGCCGTTTCTTTACGCGCTCTAATATGGAGATGTACGCCATGTCCAACCAAAAGCACCACCTCAAGGCCTCGTTCGTGATTCCTTCGCGCAACGAGGAAAAGAACATCGAAAACACCGTGGGTGAACTGGTCCGCGTCCTCGAACCGAACGAAATACCCTACGAACTCATCCTCGTCAACGACAACAGCAGCGACGGCACGCCCCAGGTGATCCAGCGCCTCATGGCGGAGAATCCCCACATCCGCACCATCGACCGCACGCCCCCCGGCGGATTCGGCCGCGCCATCCGCTCGGGCCTCGACCTCGTCACCGGCGACCTCGTCATCATCTACATGGCCGACCAGTCCGACGACCCCCAGGACGCGCTGCGCTATTACGCCAAGATCGAGGAGGGCTACGACTGCGTCTTCGGCTCCCGGTTCCGCCACGGCTCGAAAGTGTCCAAATACCCTATCGTCAAGCTCGTGGCCAATCGCATCGTCAACCGCATGGTCCAGTTCCTGTTCTGGAGCCGGTTCAACGACCTCACCAACGCGTTCAAGGCCTACCGCACCCATGTGATCGAGGAATGCGGCCCCTACCGCGCGAGCCATTTCAACATCACCATCGAAATGAGCCTCAGCGCCCTCATCCGCAACTACAACATCATCGAGATCCCCATCGCGTGGTATGGCCGCACGTGGGGCATGTCGAGCCTCAGCATCGGCCAAATGGGCCGCCGCTATCTCGCCACCCTCTTGAAAGTCTGGGCCGACCGCCTCTTCATCCAAGATGACCTCATGGCTGAACGCCTCGCCCACCGCATCCAGCATGAACGCCCCAGCGAAGCCTTGGAACGCCGCATCCAAACCCTCGAAGCCCAAATGGCCAGCCTGTTGGATGCAGGAAAAGACACACAACAGGGAGAATGAGATGATATGAGCGCCAAATATACCGTTGAAGATGGTGAAAAGATCATCGAGGAGCGGTCTAAAAGGATAAAAGAAGATGACATCAAAAAGGTCGTTAAAAATGAAGACAAGATTATGAAAAAGGCGCACTCCGGCTCATTGCTTAAGATGCTCGGAGATATTCGCGATATGTTTTGCATGGTTTCGGATTATTGGAAAAGAAGCTATACGGAAGTCCCCTTTGGCTCCATCGCCGCCATTGTGGCGGCGCTGCTCTACGTATTAAGCCCGCTGGATTTTATCCCGGATTTTCTGCCCATAGTGGGACTGATCGACGACGCGACGGCCATCACCGCTTGTCTGTCTTTGGTGCGGCTGGACATCGGTAAATACCGCAAATGGCGGGCAGAGCAGGAGCAAGTGAAATCTTGACGCGGCATAACCGCAACAAGGTGGATAAACTTGAGAAACCGCGAATGAACGCGAATACGTGGTGTAGCATGGACACCCGCCAGGGGCGCTCCAGGCTGAAGGAAAGCGTTTGATTCCATGTGAATAAAAAAGTATAATTTATAATTGTGGGTGTCTGCTGACTCTCGTTTCCCGATGATAGTCATTTCAGCGCAATGTCTCTCAGGTCCTTGCCTATAAGCAGGCACTCACAGTTTTTTTTACCCGTTGAGCCGCTGTTTTTCCGAAACCTCCTGGAATAGAAGCCTGCTTTTCCGTTGTCTCCTTAAAAGGGAAAGTATGTACAGATGAAATAACCCAAGGAGGCGCGGAATCCATGCATTCGCTTGTTCCCCATACCGTGCGCGAATCGGTTGATGAACTCCGGGGGCGGCTGCTGTCGGTGTTCGACCGCTACGCTCATGGCCGGACCGTACAAGAGGAGCCCTTCGGACAGAGCGCTTGGTTTTCTTCCTTTCAGGCGCAAGGCGGCCCCGTGGTGGAAATCGAAGAAACCCCTTCCGAAATACTGGTCATGGCCGAAATGCCGGGACTGGCTGTAAACGATTTTAAAGTGGAACTGGAGTCTCACCGGCTCCTTATCCATGGAGAGAAAAAGTCCGCCCACGAGAAGCAAGAGCGGCGTTACTTTTACTCGGAGTGCAATTATGGCGCTTTCCACCGGGTGATTCCGCTTCCCTGTGAAGTGGACCCCAGCCAATCCGAAGCGACGTTCAAGGACGGCATATTACGCGTCCGCCTGCCGAAAGTGTCGTCAGCTCAAGCGCGCACCATCGAAATCAAAACAGGATAAGAGGCGCTGGCCCGCCCACTCGAGCGGCTAAAAATGAAACAGGATCAGCGTAACGGCTTCATATACTGCCGCTAAGGCGAGGATGATTCCGATAAGCGCCGCACCGTCGGCCATCATCGCCAAAGCATGCAGGCCATGGGCTTTAACATGTCCATCCTGAATGAGGCGGTATCCGTGGATGACATACGCCACGGCCATGAAACTCACGAGAATATACCCTTCCAGCTCCAAAACCATTGTGCCGATGTGGTACGTCATCGGGGCGATCGAGCCGCTCCAAATGGGCGGCATGGCAAATCCCACCACCGCGAATGAGGCGAGGTTTTTCAGTAATCCCCAGCAAGGAATGACAAGTGAAGGCAGCAGCGACAGGCCCAATGTCGCGGCGCCATAATTCCAGAGCCATGTCGCCACGGCGGCGCGCACGATATCGCCTGCGGCATATGCTTGTCCGATGAATGCCAGATCGCCTTTCACAAACATGCTTTTCATGAGTGCGCCGGCCCGGCAATTCCAGAGGGGAAACTGGCAGGCAAGGAGCATGCTTGCGAAAAAAACACCATATAGCATGACATGAAGCCCCTGGAACAGCCGGGGAAATGCTTGCATATCTTGGAAGACCGCTCCCCAAATGCGAAGCCGTTTCGCTGGTATGCGGCGGAATAGGGTGAGCCATGCCAAAGAACCGCCCAGCGCGGCAAGGGCCATGCCGGAAATGGCCCATCGAACCGCTCCGGAAGGCGCGGGTGCGGGGCTAATGGCGAGGTGGGATTCGATGGCCCCTTGTTCAGTTGCGGAGAGGGCCTCCAACCGCTGGCGGCCCTGCAAGTCTAGCCAAACGGTTTCGCCCCCAGCCTCATCCGCGAAAAAACGGGCGGTGTCTGGTGAGAATGGCAACACATAGGTAAACGCCAGAAAGGGTGTTTCCCGGGGGATGCGGCTTGTGGCTTGGAACACTTGCCCATCGAGCGTAAATGAATTGGAGCGGCACCACACACCTGCCGCCGCTTCAAATGCCCCGGACTGCGGAACCGGCCCGCCACCTAGCAGCGTCTTCCATTCGTCCGGCGTAAGGTCCAGCAACAGCACGTCTTCATAATGCATAAGCTGGAGCGCGTTTGCATATTGCGCACCGTCAGGCTCCGCACGTAGCGCTTCATCGAACACGCGCATTTCTTCGTGCAGGATGGGGCGTAAACGGCCCGGACGCATGCCCTCCCACGGCGGCTGTTCACCCGATACGAGGACGGCGTCGCGCCATGGATTGCCCGCAAAGGCTTGCATGTCCATTGCCGCACCCACGGCGAGGGCCATAACGCCCAGCGCCAGCAGCGCCACGCCTACCCAGAAGGGGTAGAAGCGGGGCCTGGGAGGCTCTGCGAGCGTTGGCAATGGCGGCGGCTGGGGTAATTCCATCACTGGTCTATCGAGACCTTCAATACGTTATCCGCATAGGCATACACCAGTTCGAAGGCCTCATTGGAACGTTCCAGCGGAAAGGCATGGGTAATGAGCGCGCGAAGGTCCACCTTCTTGGTCGCGGCGAGATGGAGGGCGGCGGGAAAGCTGAACCGGAACCGGCGGCACCAGGTGACCGTAAGCCCCTTTCGGCGGCATATGTCCACGGGGAATACGCCTTCGGATTCGCCGGAAATGCCCGTGAGCACGCCCCGTCCCGCGCCGCGCAAGATGCGGCACGCAAGCCCGGGCGTCTCGACGGAGCGGGCGCAATCGAGGGCTACATCCACGCCGCGCCCGTGGGTTGCGTCCATAATCGCCTCCACGGTATCCACCAGGCTGGCATTGAATGCGGCATCCACGCCCCAATGGGTGGACGCCTCGACGCGGTAGTCGTACAGGTCCGTGCCGTAAATGCATTGCGCGCCGGACAATTGGGCCACCTTCGCCGCCATGAGGCCGATAGGCCCTAACCCGAGCACGGCCACCGTGTCGCCGGGGCGCAGGCAAGCCAATTCGATGGTGTGGACCGCCACCGCGAGGGGCTCAATCAAGGCGGCCTCGCCAGCGCTCATGTTTTCGGGCACCGGAAAACAAAAGCCCGCATGCACGGCGATATACTCGGCCAGCGCGCCGTCATACGGTGGCCCGCCGGGAAATTGGAGTTGCGGGCATACGTTATAGAGTCCCTTGCGGCAATATTCGCATTCCCCACAGGGAATGCCCGGCTCGACGGCCACGCGCTTGCCGATTAGAGAGGGATCCGCGTCCGGACCCACCGATTCCACGATACCGGCATATTCATGGCCCAGGATCAACGGCTCCGAGATCGCGGTTTTGCCGATTCGGCCTTCTCCGAAATAATGCATGTCCGAGCCGCACACGCCAGTGGATTCGATACGAATCAAGGCTTCATGAGGTTTGGGCGCAGGTTTAGGAATATTCGCCAGCCGCATATCATGCGGTGCGAACCATTGGACAGCCTTCATGCCATTCTCCAAGACGCCATCGGCCGCGCCAATCGCGTCCAGGCAAACATCTGCTTCAATTGTGATATAGGCGCACCCGGCGGATCAAGGAAATGGCGCGAAAATGATGGGCCATGTCTTCAAGCAAGCCCGTTTTCGCCATGAGAGCTCGATGCATATAGGTTGCGCCAATGGGGAAAACGGCCTATCACGGCTCACCCCTCGCCTCCACGCAACATCCGTCCAGTTAGCCAATTGGTGTAGAATGACCGGCGAGGGCGCCGGTCTCACAATTTGATTGCATTAAAAAGTGTGGGACCGACGCCCTCGTCGGTCGTCAGATGCAAAATGATGTATCAATACCGGCGAAAGGGAATAAACAAGGCCGCCAATTATCAGATGCTGCTTCAGTTGGCTAAAGTGTTACCATTCCTACGGGGCGGGTAATGGCAGCACAGCAATTCAAGTGAGCACAATTTTCCGGAGAATCACGGCGGCAAGCGCGATGGAAGCCATGGCCAGCGCGGCGGCTACAATGATGCGTTTGGGATGCAGGGCAGGGGATTCGGAATTCTCAGCAGGCTGAAGCCGCCAAGTTTTTTCCTGCGGCGTTCCGTCTTGGGCGTCTTGAAATGCGCCCACTTCGATAGCCATTTGCCGGGCGCGCTGGGCGAGGGCATATTCTGGTTTGGACACGGGGAGCCACCGGCCATCGGGGAGAACGGCGCGCACCATGTTTCGGGCGTTGAGCAAGGCATCAATGCGGGTTTCGCGTTCTTGAGGAGTCTCGGCGGCCTTCATGACCAGGTCGTCTTTTTTGATGGCGGTGGCGGTTCCGGGCGCCAAAGAGGGCTCATCCAGCTCCACCACATATTGGGTGTCATCTTCGCTTTTAATGAATCCGTACTGGGGCTCGCCCTTTTTGAGTTGAAACTCATAGGTGTGCGGGGCATCACGCCCGGGCATCTGCGCGGGGATGCAGACGAAAAGAAATGCCAGCCAATAGTTCATGGGTATGAGTATAGCCGCCCGCAAGGACTCTCGCAAGAATCCGAAAACTTGACGTTTTAGAAACGGTTTCTTATCATTTTAGGAGGTTTGGATACATGAAGGAGGGCGCATGAAATTTTGCGGCATATTTATTTGGCTGTTCGCCATGGTTTTGGCGGCGATGTCATTGATGGGATGTAATACGATGCGAGGAGCCGGCCTCGATTTGCAGGAAGGCGGGAAAGCCTTGCAGAACGCGGCAGATCGCTAAGACAGGCGTGTCCTGTTTGTTTGGGTTATGCGGGCTTTACCACGTGCCGCCATGGCCGTCTAATAGTTGCACCAGCTTGTCATACCCCATCAGCATGGCAAGCCCCAAAGGCGTAAGCCCGCCTGTGTGGCGGTCCCGTGCATTGACATCCGCGCCGGACGCCACGAGGATCTCCGCTACATCCGCCCGCCCGTTCAACGCCGCCCAATGCAGCGGCGTCATCCCGAACCGGTTGCGGGCGTTGACATCCGCACCCCGTTCGAGCAAGGCGCGTACGGCATCGATATGCCCCCGCCGCCCTGCTTTATGCAAGGGAGTCTCCCCTTGCCGGTCGTGCTCCATTGGATCCGCACCGGCTTCCAGGAGGCGCTTGACGGCATTATCGAGGCCCCAATAGGCCGCACGCTGGAGCAAGGTCTCGCCTGCCCCTGATTCTGGAGCGTCTTCGACTTCTTGCCGGAGCATGAGCTCTGTCAACGAGAGATGGCCACTTTTCCGAGCACGGCTCAGCGGCGTCTCACCTTCCTCATCCATCACTAAAAACCACTGCCTGGGCATACCGAGCTCCTCCTTATAGGATGAAGCGCCCCATCCCGCCGCCAGGCCGAACCATTCGAGCCGCGCTAATTCAATATTCCCCGTCTACGTCGCTTACTCCGCGAAGTATAATAACAAAAAGTATAAAAAATGTAAACCTATTTATGAAATCATTCATTTCTAAATCTGGGTGGAGCGTATGCGGCATGGCCTGGCGTTTTTCCTATCTCTTTACAAGTATACCTAATTCACAGCACGAAATGTGATGAAAAGATCAAATCTCGATAGAGGCATACGGATGGGGGCTTTGAAACGCAAACGGGAGAAATTGAAGGCCCGTAAATAGGAATATTGAACAAACGGAATAATCAGAAAGGTCATATTCTGGAATACTCTACGTGAATTTGAAAGGGTGTGCGTCCCAATTGTGCTTTCATGCGGCATCTTTCCTAGCTCTGTCGGCCCAGAAGTCTTCGAAGTCTCTGTTCAAGAAGGCGCATCGTAGCGTAATGATCTTGTTTGCACCGTTGACCGTCCATCTCATTCCGGACTGCTTGAGCCGTTTTCCTACAACATTTTTGCAGCCGGCCTCTATGACGCCGGAGCCGACGAACAGTTTTTGTTCCCGGAATTCGGCATAGCGCATCATGTGGGCGCGGCTGCCCAGATACAGAAAATGTTCCCAGGCCGCCTTGCCGTCATCGTCGTGGCTGGGCATGTGTGGCCGCAGTAGCTCCAGGGCCTGCGCGGCCTCTCCCTGCCGCACGAGTTCGCTGAGGCTTTGGCGCATCCGCATCCCCAGCTCAGTGGTCTTCCCAAAGAGCAGCGCGCACAACAGCGCCAGGTGTTCCAGTGCGTGATACAGGTCGAGGATGTGAACGGCCCCGGGGAAGTAGTCGGCGGCGATGTTCGCTATCCATTGCGCGCCGTCGGAAAGGACCACCACCTTTTGCGCGCGTTCCAGTCCACGGCGCTGGGCTTCGGCGAAGATGCGGCCTGCAAAGGCTTCGGCGTTTTCCACGGCGCCGGAAAAGGTGGTGCTGCCGGGGTCGCGCACCGGCTCCCCCTTCTCGTCCGTGCTGGTTTGTGTGAAGACGCATCCGATTTTGGCCTCACGGGTTTTGGCGGATCCGTCTTGCGCCTTTCCCTTGCGCCCGTCCGTTTCGGACTTGACGACGGGAACCCCCGTGCCGTCCATTTCGATGTACAGGACGGGAATCTCATCGCCGGTGCTGGGCTGCGCGGGGTTTGACGGATGCCCGCGCCGCTGCTTTTCCCACGCGGCCACGTCCGCTCCCGTCTGCTCGCTGGACCGCTCGCAGTCCTTGGCGCTCACGCTGATGCCCGCCAGTTCTTTTAGATCCCCGGCGGCGTCCGCGAAGCTTTCCCGCGCGCCAAGGCGCGCCGTCATTCGCCTGACGCCGGGCGAACGCGAAGTGCCCGCGACATCCAGCAGTTCGTCCGCTGGATAGGCGGTGGCCCCGCATGGGCAGCGGTACATCGCGCGCTCCTGCGTGACGTTCCCCAGAATGGTCGTGATGCGCCTGGCCCGCATGCCCGCGCGGCGCATGGGATGGCCGCACAGCGGGCACGCATGCTCCTGGCCCTGGACAATGGCGTTTGCCTTGTCGAACAGGACGGCCAGCGTCTTTCCCGCGCCTTCCAGGGCGGCGGTGCGGATGAGTTTCTCCGTTGCTTCAAAGTCCACGCCGCGGTCCCGGCGGACTAGCGCCAGCGCCCGCGACATTTCCGCGGACCTTTCCAGTTCGACTAGAGCCCTTTTTTTTGCCGCTCGTGGGCGGCCTCCTTGTCGCGCTCAAGCTCTCCGAGCTGTTGTGTCAGCTCGCAAAAGCGTTCGGCGAGTTCGTGAATACGCTTGCTGTTGTCCGTCTGTTCACGGGCGCGCCGCACGTCCTCGGGACTTCGCAGCCGCTGCCGCCGGGGCTTTCCCTGCTCGTACCACTGCAGGGAGTAATAAGGTCCCCGTTCCACGGCCTCCGGCATGTCCTTGCGTGTGCCCTTGACCATTTGCTCCGACACGCCGCCCGGGTGGGCGCTTCGAATGGCGCGCATCTGCCCCAAAATACATTCCCGTTGCGCTTCAATCGTCTCAATGTTCATGGCGGCCTCCATTTGTGTCTATACAGACACAAAATTATACCGCAAAAAACATCTGGACGCAACGAAACACAATCATGGCGCACACCCAATTTGAAAAAGCAAGTTGCATCCCCGGCGGCAAATACGTATGGTGTTTCTTTATGAGGCGCATGCGTGCGCCGCCCAGGAAAGCAGCTATAGCATGGTGGGGAGATCAGCAATGTATCAGCGACGTTTTTGGTATGCAGCTCTGTGCATATTTGCATTGGCGGCCGTTGGCGGCTGCAAGAAAGCGGAGATTGTTTCTGTTGAAAAAGAGCAGGCGAAGGCCGCCATTGATGAGTGGCGGCAATTGGCGCAGAATCCGGATGTGAACATTGGGAATCAGCGCGCCGCCGAACTGGGGAACGAACTTGCCGCGGGAGGCCCAGAATCTCTTGATCCCGTATTGAAGGCGCTCGAGAGTCCGGATAGCACTCCCGCTTTGAAGGTGCTTGCTACAATAACGCTCGAACCGGTAACCCAAATGGATGAAGATGGCAGTTTGGCCATCAATCGAGTGAAGCCGCTTCTGGATGCTTCACAAGACGCCACCACGCGCGCGTGCGCCGCTCAGATTCTTTCCGCGGCGCTTCGCCAGGATTTGCGGCCCTTGCTGGAAACGGCTGCTTCCGATAGTGACAATCGAGTCAAGATTGCCGCGCTGGGCGGATTAGCGGCTCTGGGTGATCCGAATGCGGTGAACCAGCTCAAGTCATTGTATCGCGATCCCAAGGTTAAGCTCTTTGAACGGGATCGGGTGGCTTATGCATTGTGCCAGGTTCCGCCTGATATGCTCGATATGGAGATTCTGACTGACGCCCTGTATAAAGTGCCTTGGGACAGCACCCGTTTGGCGATTATCAAGACGCTGGGCCAATTCGGAACGCCTGCTCAAATTCATCCGCTCGAGGATTTTTCGAAAGGCGTGGTGGTGGGGGCGAATGTAGTTAATGCGGCCAGCGAGGCGGTGGCCGCCATTCGTGAGCGAAATAGCACGGGTGAGGCCGCCGCGCCCGGTTCAGAATCCCCTGCAGCGCCAGCGGCCCCGGCTGCGCCGGAATCCACGAGCGCGCCTGATATCCAGCCGCCCGCGGAATAAAGCGGTCATTCCAACGGAGCCGCTTGGAGCGTGAAATGCGGGAATGCGGCAAGCCATTCCGGGGGGCCAGCGCCCTCGTTATCCAGTATCGCGGGAGGCGGCAGTAACGGGCCGCCTTCCGGTGGCGTGCTCCATAAACGGCGGCCGCTGGCGTCGAGTAAAATAAACTGGCCATCCATCGTGGAAACCAGGAGGCCTGCTACCGTTTTCGTGCTGACCGTCACCGGGGCGGCGCTGCATGCAAGGGGCGTCTGCCATACGAGTTCGAGCCGCGGAGTAAGGCAGGTAATCGCCGAAGCGCCAGATACAATCAATTCGTATCCAGGCGCATGCGCGGAAGGAGCAGCGGTGAGGCTCCGTATTGGTTCAGGCGGTTCGAGCACGGCCTGTAGCTTAATACGCCCCAACAAGGCGTCGCGGATCTCGATGCCGCCATCGGGCTTGCCTATGGCCAAGTCCATCCAGCCGTCTCCGTCCACATCTTGCGCGAGAGGGACACAGCTTGTTTTCACACGGGCTTGGGTGCGCCAGAGCAGTGCGCCGCTTCGAGTGAGGCATTGGGCGGGAGCGCCGCCAGCGCAAATGATAAACACTTCCGGGCGTCCGTCGCCCGATATGTCGGCCAGCGCGGTGCGCGGCTGGGTTCCGCCCGACTCGTAGCGCCAAGCTTGTTTTCCGTCCGCACCAATGGCCAGCACCGCGCCGTTATCGAACGCCGCCACCAATTCGTTATTGGGATCCCCCGTCAAATCGCCGGAAAGCATGGGGGCGCTAGGTTGGGCGCGTTCCATATCCAACTCCCACGAAAGCCGGCCCGTGGGTGTGAAGGCATGCACGATGCCGTCCTGATCCTGGACCGCCACCAGGACGCCTTGAGGATATAATGGGCACGCCACGGGGCCATACGAGAATCGGACCGGCAGCCAAACACGCCAGAGAAGCTTGCCATCGCAGTCCAGGCACGCCACCTCGCCGTCACAGGTGCATGCCACGATTTCCTGCGAACCATCACCGTTTAAATCGTGGAGGAGGAGGCTGCCCGCAACGGGCGTATTCAAAGCCGTCCGCCATCTGGGAGCGGGATACGTAGGAAAGGTAAACGCACGGGACGCGGAGCCTCCGGACGCGAGGGCCAAATGAAAACCGAGCCGCACGCTCCCGCCGGGCCGTATTGTCGAGGAGAAGACGCCCGCCGCCTCGAAGTCTTGGCTGGGTTCCAGTGTGATGGGCTGCGATTCGGGTTCGATACCGCCGTAGTCTTTTACTGTGGCGTTCAATAGTCCATTCAGCGCCACCGGCGCGCGATTGGCCACGCCGAAAGACACTGGCATGGAGGAGCGAACGGCCCCATCGCAATCCGCCCATAAGGTATACGGCAATCCCCATTCTCGAAAGGGGAGGCCATTGGCCAGCACGGCGTTTGAAACGGGAGCTGCCTTCATTGAGCCATCAGCGGCCTCGAGCTTTACCGGTGCGCCGGTGGCGATGTCGATGGCCGTGAACATTTCCGTCGCCTGTTCAACTTGGATGGATTCGCCCAGCCCATTCCAGAAAACCACTGATGCGCCTTTTTCGCCGCGTAATGCATACGCAGGTGCGTCTTGATACGTGAAGGCTCCAGCTCGCACGGCCGTGTCGATAGGCGTTCCCACCGTGTAGGGCGTCAGGCCGTCGGCAGGCTTAGGCGTCCCGCCATTTTCAGGTTCCGCCTGTTCCTCTGGCGGCGCCCACCATGGAAGAGCCGGGCTTTCCACCCACGCATACCGCCCGGAGAACAGGCGCGCCGCCAGGCGCTGCACACGGAAGGATTCGATGGGCAGGCGTGGGATTAAGGCGTCTGCTTTAGCCATATCAAAAGGCTGTAAACATAAGCCGATGGAACCGGCATGGAGCCAGTATTCCTGGCTTTTCCCTGGGAGTGTGTTTGTGAGCAGGCGTTGCGCGCGGTTGGAGAAGGCGTGCAGCTCTTGATGGCTGGCCAATTCGGCATTCGCACGGAGAAGCAGGTGGGGCCCATCCAATCCCGCCTCGCGCGCGCCCGCCACGACGCCCTCGAACAGGCGAAACCACAACGGAGATGCCATCTCCAAGGAATCGGCGATCAGCAGCAATTGGGCGCGCGGATACGCGTGTGCGGCGGCCAGGGCCGCATCACGGCCAAAAGCTTTCGCGCGGCGGGCCAGTTCGTCGGGAGGTGTGGTTTTCCAATCGTAACCGGACCATTGATAGTCATGGAAGAGGCTCTCGGAGCAGGTCTCGATGGCGATTCCGGCCATGCCGGTCCGCATGGCGAACCGGGTGGCGTGGCCGATATGCCGTACGGTATCCGCCGCTAGGGTGTCATCGGCAAAGAAGGGCATTTCGGGCGCTAAGGGGAAAACGAGAAAATTCTGGTCGAGCTTGGCATACAATAGATGGATTGCCGCCGCGCCCGCACTGGCTATTTGGGCCTCTTCCGGCTCCTCGCCCAGATCCGTCAGCGCATCGGGTTGAAAGCCCGTGAACAGAAATCCTCGAAAACCCGCCGCCGCCCAGCGGGGCGCATCGGCGGCAGCGTCTGCCGGAAGCATGGTCGTGGAAAGCAATACGCCTGGCACTGCCGCCTCGGGCGGGCGCTCCGCGTCCGCATACAGCATTATCAGGCATAGAAGCATTGCTACGGTGGCGCATGCAGCTTGGCAAGGCCTGTTATGCATTTGCAGACGTATCATCACGCTTCGATATGCCAGACTGTCCGTACGCGATTCACGCCATTCGCACCTTGAATGTACGGATCTCGAAGGGGCGGATCGTGAACTCGAACTGCTGTCCGTCATGGACGATTGGCGTATCTTCCCGTTCGAGGAGATTGCACTCGTGTACGGTGTCCAGATGTTGCGCGAATGCCACGCGGACGTTATCTTGCGCTCCTTGGCGCTCGGCTATCCGCAGGATGAGCCAGGCTCCTTCTTCGGCCTGTTTAAAGGCTTCAAGCGCGCTGGTGCGGGCTTGTATCTGAACGAAAGAATGTTCTGGCGGCAATTCGCCCGGATGCGAATCGACGAATACGGCGTCCACGGGGTCATTCAGATCCAGCGCTTGCTCGTGGGTGCGCCCTTCCCGCCACGAACCGGCATGGGGATATAGCGAATAGGTGAACCAAAACCGGTCTTCGATGTCAGACCGCTTCGAGAAAATGGAGCTGTTCAAGAGCGTTAGAGCCATCATTTGTCCATGGGCTTCATGGTCGTATCGGCCGTCATTCAATAGGCTAAGGCCATAATCCGGCTGCGACATGTCCATCCAGAAATGCGCGGGTGTCTCGCAGGGAGCATCGCCGTATGCGCTGCCGCGCGCCGCCGAGCGTTCGATTACGCCGAAGGGGATGTCATATGTGGCCATGCGCGCCCGGATAGTGGTATTGAATTGCACTTGAAGAAGGGTACACATCTTCCGCCACTCGATGCAGGTTTCGAAATCAAGCCGCTTTCCTTCACGGGCGAGAGTAATGCGTTGGATGATTTTTGACTGGCTGACGGTGCGTGTAACCTGGATGGCCGCGCGCAGGGGGCCTTCTTCGATGACTTCCATTTGGACATCGCCCGTCATGTCCAACTCGTTCCAGCCCCATGCCGGCTCCGTGGCTGCCGGTTGGGATTTGTTATCCACATCCATTGAAAGGAAACTGTAGCTGGATTTGTCCTCGAAAAGGCGGAATACATTGCCTCGCTTCACGGGATCGATACACTCGCGCTGGGTCTCTTTATCGAACAGAGAGATGAGTTCACCCCGTGAGTTGAACGTGGCGCGGATATGCTCATTATCAAGGGTGGTGGGCGTCACGCGCAGCGGCGAGGCGTATTCAGGCGCATTCGCCGCGCCTTTGCTGATGCGTAAAATGTGGTACAGCTTGTATCCGAAAGGCGGCACGCCCTTAGGCTGAAGCACGAGCATGCGTTTGCCGGTCTCAAAATGCTCGATGATTTGGTAAAGCACGGTCTCGCCGTTGGCCAGCGCCACGTGAAGGTTTTCCCGGCGCTCGTCCGTATAATCAAGATAGACTAGGCCGTTGCGCTCGAAATGCTGGCTGTTAAAAACCACGGCCGACGTGTATCCGCCGCCGCGCGTATCGATGCGCTCCAGAATCGAGCTATATGCCTCACGCAATGTCTTCTCACCGATTTGAATAGGTGCATAATACGATTCGGACGAATCTTCGCGTGGGGGGGCAAGGTATTGATTGGTAAAAAGCGTTTTCCATCCTTGATGCAGCACTTCGCTGGGATAGGCTCCTCCAGCGAAACAGGAGAACATTTCCGCTTTACGGAAGACGATCTCGCTGCACCGGTGGAGTTTTTTGAAGAGGGTGTTGGCGGAATAAGCGCCCCGGCTCCTCTCGACGCCGCATTCGTCATTTATGACAGGCAAATGGGCGTTAGGCGTACGCTCGAATAAGCGTTCGAAGCATTCGCTGGCCGTGGAATGCCGGATGGGCGCCATGCCAGGGAAATCCTGGAAGCGCTTGATGGATTCGAGCATTTCCGTATCCGGCCCGCTGTTCGAGCCGTATACATATAGGCTCTCGCGGAGGGTGAATTTGTCCGAGTATTGCCGCCAGTGTGTGAGCAGGCGCTCCGGCAATATTTTACCGGAGGTATCCGCAGGCAGTGCGATACTGAAGATGCGGCTGCCATCGGGGCCCTCCCACCAGAACGCATGCGTTGCCTGAGCTTCTTCGCATGCGGCCATCTTGGGCATGGCGGCAAAACGGAAGCCGGAACGCACGAGTATTTGGGGCAGTGTCCACATCAACCCCATCTCTTCCGGCAGCCATGCGGTGCGGGGTGTGACGCCGAATTCCTGTTCGTAGAAATGCATGCTGAATAGGATTTGCCGGATGAATGATTCGCCCGAGAGGAGCGTGCCGTCCGGCTCGGTATAGAATGCGCCCATGGCTTCCCAGCGTCCCTCGCGCACGCGCTCTTTCACTTGCTCGAACAATCCCGGATAAGCATTCTTCATTTCCGCGTACAAGAACGGCTGGTGCTGGGCGAATCGGAAATCCGGGTGCTGTTCCATAAGGTGCAAGACGCTCGAACAGATACGCCCCATCTGACGCATACGCGCTTCTTCATCACAGGTTTCCCGTATATCAATATCCGCATGGCCCACCGCATGGATAAGGCCGATGCGGTGGCGGGAGGCCTGCGCCGGGTCATAAACGGCTTCACGCAACACAGTATGCGCACGGAGCGCCTGCTGGCGGAAAGCTTCGTACTTGGTTTCGTTACGGTCATATTGCTCAAATGAGAGGAGAAGCGCATTTCTCAAATAATCACGTACCTCGGGGCTCATTGTCGTGGAAGACATAGCCGTGTACGCGCAGAGGAAATCCCAATAGATTTCCATCATTTCGGGATCCGCCACCGCGAAGCAGGATTCAGGCATTATTGCGCTATCACTGCAAATCCTCAGTTCAAACTGATACTCCTCTCCACTCACTGCGGATGGCGTAATCAATAGGGTATTGCCCAGGGGAGTGATGCCGTAATACGGCTCTCCATTGACCAATAGAAGGCCATTTTCGTAAGACTCGAGCATCAGAGACACCCGTTTACCTGCGAAACGCTCGGGCATGCGCGCCGTGCAGCGAAATAGAGTATTCGTGTTTTCAAGTATATCAGGCCATCCCAACGCCTGGGGTGGTTTGATGGATTCGTCGGTAACAATTTGTTTGCGATTGTTATCGCAATGGGATTCCCATCCTTTGATAGGTTCTACATCTGAATAGAGCCAGGATTCAATAGCGTTGATGTTCCGGCTGATGGGGTCATTGGAAGTGATATGCTGGGTGCTTGGCGGGAAGATTCCAAACCAAGGCCGCGTTACAGATTCGTCCGGTCCGAATTGTTCAGGCATCATCGCTCGTCCCTCTGATTCGCTCTGTTCCACAGACTCCCTGTAGATACAAGGGTACCTAAAAGGCGGATAAGAATTCCATTGGCGTACTTTCCGCTCAGGCAAGCTTTTGTAGACATGATTCACATGATTGACAAGATTGGAAAAGATCACAACGATTCTTCATAAAGCAAAACCATGAAAAAAGCGAGTGTGTATCTTTCATGCAGCGGAATTGCCTTTAAAAAAGTCTTGTCTTGAGAGTGCCGAGTTCTCTGGCGATCCCGATGCGCAAAATAACCAAAAAGAAGACATTGACAAAAGAAGGTATCTTTTTTCGATAGATATGCAAGACTTCCACCACCGTTTAATTGGTGGCACACTCGCAAACCTATGAAAGAACGGGGTCTTCCACAATGAGAACTCGGCACTCTCAAGATCGTGTAAATCCTGTCTAAAAAAATGCTCCCCCTAACGGAGGTTTGCCATGCATTCGTATCCATTCGCGGAACACAATGCCAAATTACCTTTACGTGCATTAGCGCACATCATTGCCCTAACTCCTTGCGATATCGATAGTTATATCATATCAGGCATTTTTTGTCAAGACGTTAAGATCCATCAAAACACATGTAAGTTGTCCAAAAATTGGATAGAAAAATAGGGCCGTACTAGTTATTATACTATTCAGTAAAAAATAATATCCTTGGGATCGATTTCCTTTTGAATACCGGGGTGAATCGAAAACGTTTCACATGAACTCTCGAATTGCTCCAAGATAGGCCTACCAGTTAAGCCTTGCCAGTTATATTTCTCGAATTCATCTTTGTTCATAATGATCACCACTGCATTGTTTGTGGAGTCTTTCCCATAAGAATCTGTGAATGTTCCTTCACGCATGATTCACCAGATCTTCGTTTCATTTTCATTTCTATTTCATGAGAGTGATTAGTATGTTGCTTCATTGAATGGATGCATGGATATTGCAAACATATTTGTTAGTTGTGTTTGTTCCTTGGTGGAATGTGTTTGAGATATTTGATTCGTGTTGTTTTGGACAATGATGTTTTTTTAATACCCCTAGTGGGTACGCATATAGAGAGAGGCAAGGTTGCATGCATGATGCATCTTCTTTGTTCAAACAAATTGTTCAATCGAATATGCGTCTGATACTCGAAGACAATATGTCTTTGATCGATTTCAAAAGATTTTTCCAAAAGATTTTTTGTGTATGAATAATGCGTATATTGACAGCAAATGTCAAGTGAAGTTGACGGAAATCTGTATCACTTTGCCCGTGCGGACTGTACTAGGGGGATAGTAAAAGTATACGATTTCGGACGGAAGACCTCGCGCCCAGCTTTCCGCGTATGAAAGTCGAATTTTTCAGGCCCCCGGAAATCCACTATTTATCGATATTAACACTATTAAAGGAGAAACACATGAATATAACGCCTTGTCCACCTTCCATTATAGATAAGGAAGCTAAGAAGGAGTGGAAGCGCATTTTATCAGAGCGTGCGCTTGAAACACATAAACAGTTTCATCTCACGCTTGCGCTTGAAGCGTTCCAGGAATATAGGGAAGCGCAAAAAGAGATAGATCGAGATGGCACGAAACCGAGTTCCTGCAAGAGGCCATCAATGTCTACCAGGCCTTCATGAAGCTGGCCGAACACTACGCGGACGAAGTCATCAAGCAGACCCGCCGCGAGCGCGCAAAGACCTTCCCAAAAACGGCCACGCCCAGGCCACGCCGAAAGGGAAAATCACGCACAGAAGGGAAAATCGACTTTTGAGCACTATTGGATGAGTTAGCACTGTTCGGAGAGAGAAGTTGATTTTTTAAGTATAGTAGTAACAGTATGACAATGATATGCGCAGAAAGGTTACAAGATACTATAGAGTAAGGATGAACATTATGGAGCAATGCATGAGTTGCCAATATGCCTTCAAACGGGAAGCCGTTCTCTATTGCGCGAACAAGCGCCGATTTGTTTAGAACTGTCGTCTGGAAAACAATGTCCGACGGTTGTCCATCAAGCCCGGCCGATGCATGTTTATCAACGCCGCTGAGGATTGTGACTGTTATCGTCAAAGCCTGATCTCGCGGTTACATGGAGTATGGCTGTAGATGAGCATGTCTGACAAGAACCAATTTCCGATCTATTTTGCTTGCCATGGCTCCGTTTCGTGCTCAACGCCTTTCGGCATCAGAGGTGATTTCACCAGATACTCCGTGGCGACTTGTGATTCACGCTTCGGGTGCTCAACGCCTTTCGGCATCAGAGGTGATTTCACAATCTTTGCCAGGTATTTCCCGGCCGGGATTGCCTCGTGCTCAACGCCTTTCGGCATCAGAGGTGATTTCACTTGAGCGGCAGCCCATGAATGAGGCGCAGTTGGCGGGTGCTCAACGCCTTTCGGCATCAGAGGTGATTTCACCGGAGAGGGCTGCAAGGGGTAACACCGCCGCCGTGGTGCTCAACGCCTTTCGGCATCAGAGGTGATTTCACGGTAGGGGCTGGCCTCAGCCATCTGCACGCCGAGGGGTGCTCAACGCCTTTCGGCATCAGAGGTGATTTCACGAAAAAGCCCACCTGCTTCGTACGCCACCTGCCGTGTGCTCAACGCCTTTCGGCATCAGAGGTGATTTCACATATTCAACTCCATATCTATCCAAACATGTTTGTTTGTGCTCAACGCCTTTCGGCATCAGAGGTGATTTCACAGGAAGCCAGCGGAGAAACATCGCCCGTATACATGTGCTCAACGCCTTTCGGCATCAGAGGTGATTTCACTGCGCCCTCTCCAAACCATTGGAGGCGAAGCACTTAGCAGATCGCTTTTCAAGCATCTACAGGCAAATCGGATAGGGCAATGGATTATGCGCTTCTCCCGTGTTGATATATGAAACCGTCCGGTTAGGTTAATGGTTGCTGTAGGAGAGGTTACAAGGGCAGGAGATCGGTTTTCAAGTATCTCGAAAGCGGTTGGTGCATTGAATCTTCTTTGGGCCGAACGGTTTATGAGGATTGCGCTGCAATGAAAGGATTTCACGCAGAGATCCTTGATCGAGGTTTCAGAGTATTGTGAAGGCTTGATTTTCATCGGGCCAGTCTGTTTTAGGGTTTTGCATGCGCAGTTTTCCGGTGCAACTCTGGCAGAGCGAAATCACGAGGAGGCTGTCTTCCTTTTCCGTGATTTGGGCCAATTCCCATTTGAGGCGCTCTAGGCCGCGAGGGGATAGCTGGCATCGAAACAGGCTGTATTGCATACGTGTTCCGTATCCTTCGAGTTTTTTGGCGACTTTTCTAAGGCGTTTTTCGTCGCGGATGTCATAACTAATAAGATACCAGGCGCGCATGGCTCACCTCAATCTTGCGCGGGCGAACAGGCCCGGTTGCCCGGTCCATTCTTTTTCAAGGAGCCGGGCTTCGAGTTCGATAGTTCGCGCATACGATAATGAATATTCGAGAACCGGATGTTTCCATTGTTCGGCGAGGCGGCGTTCATAGAGGGCGATGGCCTTGGCCTTGCCTTGTTCGCTGAGCCACACTTTGGCGCGGGTAGAGATAAAATCAGCAGCAGGATCCCACTGGCGGCGATTGATCGAACCTATAAGGGGTATGTCCCACAGGGGTACACGGAAGAGTTCCATCAGATCGAGCACTAGAGGATAAGCGCTCGAACGCGGCGTATGATAGAAGCCGAAAGCCGGTTCCAGGCCGATAGTAAGTGCGGCTTGCATTACAGAACGGTATAGAAGGGCGTATCCAAAGCTGAGCAACGCATTAAAATGGATGTTTTCAGTTCCTTATCGGCGGTTTCGCCGGTGATCACCAGCGTGTCGCCGGAGCGGCCCACGCGCGCACCTGGCGTGGTTACATGCACTGTCTGCCCTTCTGGATTTGGTGGGAAAAGCCGCACAGCCTCCCATTCTGGATCGGTGGCGAGGCGCTCTTCCTCCGGCAGGCATACGGGCGCAAGCGAACATTTCAGGCAAAGCCGGTCATTTTCCGTGATGCGCGGGCGTTCGGCGCTAACGCGCAATTCACGTGCGCGCGCTATGGCATCTACAACAGCTTCTCGCATTTCCACATCGATTGGAACGCGAACCGTGAGATTGTCCGCATGATAGCGCACCCGGCCCTCGGGGGGTGATTTCCCGGTGCATTCTTCCAGCAGTAGAGCATACGCCGCGACTTGGAGCGCATCGGACCGCCATGCTTCTGGCTGGCCATCCTTGCCACGAAAACACCGGCCTCGTTTGTGTTCGTATGGAATCCATGCACCCTCCCTATGGCGCACGGCATCGAGCTTGCCTTTAATGCCGTATACCTCACTTTCGAGTTCAAATGTGCGCGAGTCGGTGATGTCGTCCTCGTCTGCCAGTTCCTCATGCAGCGCCCGCCCTGCGTAAACTCGCTCATCGGCCACACGGATCTCTTCCACCTCTTCAAGGTAGAAGAGGCGTTCGCAATAGGCCAGCGCATGCAGGGCCATCACGCGGACTGGCGGTTTCGGGTTCGTTGGACATCAGTAGCCGACCTTGACCCAGGCAGTTTCGGGTATCTCCTTTGTTGCTTGATTTCCCGGCGCGAACAGTGTGGAACGCGTCTGCGACATGTCAGCGCGATCAATAGCAACTGTCAAGCGCGTAACGCCAAAGCGTGGTCCTTCCCCTTCCGCTTCAGCCTTGAGCGGTTCATACCAGCATGCAGGTTCTGGCTCGCCCACAGGCTGCAAGCGATCCAGCAGAAAGTTGTTGTCGCCGAGAAAGGGTAGGCCATACACATGCGGCGTTTCTCCTCGCAATCCCAGCTTCACTTGTTCTTCGAGGGCTTCGTTGTTGCGCATTGCGATATACCCGCGCACATCGGATAGGAATGCACGGCGCACGGGCGTGATGTTGTATTTGTTGCCCTTGCATGACTCCGCCCGCTCCTGTCCCGAACTTCCTACGGGATAATTATGCAGTTGCTGATATAGCGTGTGTTCGAGGGGTGTTTGCAGCGCGCCTAGAGCCACATCAAAATGGGGCAAGTTTTTCGCGATAAGGGTCATGGGTTGCTCTTCATCGTAATGGCGCATCTCGATACCCGCGACATTGAGCAACAGACCGTAAGCCGCGGACGGGGTGATAAACCCCGCCGTTGGACGGAAGCTGCCTGCGGTGAACGTCCGAAAAACCGCGAATGGCGCTTGAACATAGAGAGTAAGCATGGTTCACGCTCCGTCAAACGCGGTCGCCGCCACGATTTCAAGCAAGCGCTGGGGACTGCGTTCAAGTGAGGTGCCTTTTGCCTTCAACGCATCTCTATCCTCATCGGATAAGTCTTTGACCAATTTACCCGCGAGATAAAACTCGCTGCCTGGATAGTCCTCTTTCAAGATGCCTTCGATAATCTCCGGCGCTTGGTGCACTCCCTCGTCCGTGATTCGGAATCCGTAAGTGTCATATCCTGCAACTAACTGCTTGGTTAGCCGGACTACAATGCTGGCAGGTGCGAACTCGAAATAGCTGCGAGCATGATTTCCCGCGACGCCGTTAAGTTGCCCAATGGCTTGTAGCAACGTCTTTGTCCACTCCGCCTGAGCCCGGCATTCCTCTATGTTCAAGGCGAAGGGATATTGGTATGCCGTGACGACGGTCTCTCGGTGAAGCAGTCCGGAATTCTCCGCATTGGCCCAGGGGCTATCGACATTCTGTGGAGATTGTGTAAACACGCTGTTGTGGCGATAAGGTTCGAGTGCAACGGCCATATTCATCCGCAGAATACTGTCGCGTTTGAACGTGAAATGAGTGGCTCGTTCTTTACTTTCTTTTTCCAGTTCCTTGATTATCTTTTCCCTGTCCTTTTTCCCTGCCGCTACTAGCCATCCCATAAAAAAATCATCTGCGTATTTGTCGGCATTTGGATAGTCCTGAAACTTCACAGCAAGCTGTTCTTCGTCGCCCAGACGTTCGCGATTGCAGGGCAATCCCAACTCCTTTACCGTCTCCCGTAATGCATTGCGTATCGCTTCAGGCGAAATAATCGCATATTCGTGGCGACCTTTGGTTATCTTCTGAATTACTGCTCTGTTTTCAGCGCTTTCCCCACGATAATTCGCGCTCGGAGCGATGTTCGTCAAAATAGATGCAAAAAGGTTCATTGGTAATGTCTCCTTCCCTTTTTTAGTCTGGTTGCGATAAGTAGGAATGGGCTGACAATGCAAGCATGGACAAGGTCTTTACCATTTCCCAATTCGTCATCAATGCCTGTGTTACAAGCACATAGTCTTCCTCGCGTAGAAATTGGGGGATAGAGCATATCGTGCCTGCAAAATAGGTAACGAAATCGTTATCGGTGCGTCCGCGCATGGCTAGAAAGGCGTCCGAACATACCTTTTCGCGCGCTTCGCGGTAGTCCGGTGGATAGATGATCTGCCCCTTTTCATTCTTATTGTTTTTGAAATCGTCGTCCTTACAACCCGAACGTTCTTTCGTGCGGCATTGCACATAACTCCGAATGAGCACATACACACGCCGCGCCAGTATCTCGTCGAAGTTTTCCTTCATAATATCTTCACCTCCCTTCATGGCCGCCAATGCTTGGCAACGATTTTCGATTTGTCTAAACTCCCTTTGAACGTCAATCCCGAAAAAATACAGCTTTCTCGGCGTTTTATCTGTTGATACAAAGAACTCCCTAGGAAACGAAGAAAATGCGTCATCCATCCCACCAAACCAGGATGTACCTGAAAGCACGTTTCGCAAACGCACCGCCTTAAACAATGGATTGAACACGCGATTACGGATTTCCTCATATTGTTCTACTATGTTCTGGGTTGGAATGATCCGTCCATAATCCTTCATGTTGATGTTATTACCTTTTCTTTTGAGAAAGCAGAATTCGATTGCCGCAACGAGGTCAGTAACGGGGCATTGCCGGACCTTTGCGTGCGCCAATGAGTACAGGAAATCAAGCCCTCCTTCCTCCGGCACATCAATCTGCGCCGCCGCTGGTCGGTATTTTACAATTCTTGTTTCGATGGTCCGCCATGCATCTGCCATTTCTTCGAGAAAAGCATCTAGAGCCGCCGGTTCTGGAATGACGAGCACAAAGCCTTCGTAAGACAATGTGCCATTCTTTATATCAATAGTTGATGGACAATACACGCGACATGCCAATGTCCAGAAATGCAGAAGTAAATTGTGATGAATTGTGCCTTGGAAATCTATATATTCAGCGTTGTGTTCTTGCGCACCAACGAATAGCGTACCGGCAATTTTTTTACCTGTAACGAGTTTGTTTTTGCTTCTTGCTTCAATGGCATTTTTTAGATCATTCCAAGGATTTTTGCTGTATGCATTTCCATTAGCGCGTTTCTTATAGTCATTCCGTTGTCTATCTTTTCCGCGAAGTGTTTGCCAAAGCATATCTCGCCACAGTTCCACCCAAACGGCGTTATCCTGAGGTAGAAGAGGTTCCCAGAATTTACCTTTTGGTGAAACTTTTATTCCCTTTTCGGTTCCACCATTTTCTCCTTCTTCCGCATTATCATCGTCTTCTTCCGGTAGTGTTGAGTCCGCTTTATTTGCCTTTTTTTTCAATGGCTCTTCGACCCATTCCGCGTCGTAAAGATCGTCGAATAAAGTTTGGAGGCTTTTCTCGGTGACTTCCAATTTCAGCGTGGATGGTGTGAGTTCGAGGATTTTGGGAATGGGCGATAATTCACGCATTTCCATGGAGCGGAGCATAAGCACAAGCCCGGCGAGTCCTGCTTTGTGCTGGGCGGTGGGCAAATCGTGTAGGTTGTACTCGATAATGAGTGAGCTTCCGTCCTGCCGGTCATGCGTTTTTTTCTTGGGCATCAAGCATCCTCCTTTGTCTGTTCCCCAAAGCCATATTTCTCGTCATAATGGCTGGCGGGGGCCATGCGTGGATAACGGCCGAGCCAGGAATCATATTGCGTGAATCGGCGAGGCACGGGAACGATGAAGCCATCTGTGGGTTGATGGTTTTGGCGCAGTTCAAGAAACTTAAGAATATCTGTATCGAGAACAGCCGGTTCTGTGAAATCATTGCTGTCCCGTAGAGGATTTTCGTGGGCAATAGCCCATGGCCCTGATTCGAGAAACGCGGCATATTGTTGCCATTCAGGCGTATCTGCTCCAAACTGTTCTAGTAATTCCTGTAATTCTTTTTGAGAGACCTCGCGCCCATGGACAACATCAAGAAATTGGCTCAGTCCGCTTAGTTCCTCGTTATGATAGGGCAGGAAGGATTCTGGCTGGTAAATAAGGACTTCGCCGAGATGCCGGGATGTATCACCGGGTCTTGTGTGGCGGTTACACCGGCCCATGCGTTGAATAAGGCATGGAATAGGCGCATCCTCGGTGATCAAAAGGGAAGCGTCAATATCAAGACTCATTTCACACACTTGCGTAGTGACGGCCAATACAGAACTTCCTGGTTCTTGAAAGCGTGACATAAGTTCATGATGGCGCTGCTTTCGGTCGTCTAGTTTGAACCGGCTGTGGTAACACAAACCGTTCAGTTTTTGAGCAAGCCCCTGGCAGCGTTCCACGGAATTGACCACCCAGAGCACCTTTCCTCCGTCGGAAAGGGTTTGTTGAGCCTGTTGTTCCGCCTCTTCGGGTTTACCAATACGGCAAACATGATAACGCTTCATGCTCGCGATGGCTTCCAAATCGCTGAATCGTTCTGCGGCCTGCGGGAAAGTGCGCAGTCCTATGTTTTCAAGATCATGTCTGCGGCGTTCCGTGAGGGACGCCGTCATGCAAAGTGCGGGGATATCAAACTTTTCCAGAAATCTTTTGAGCGCGGAAAATAACGTTTTGTCGTAGCTATGCACTTCATCAAATACGATGACGCTGTCCGCCAGCAGAGGCATTAAGCATATAGAGCGGTAATCGTGTTGCATGAATCCCAGGAATTGGTCCACTGTCGCGCTGAAAATTCTCTTTCCCCAGTATCCTAAGGCGAAGAGCCGGTCTTCTGTAGAGAAATCCTTTTGACTTCGTTTATCCAGAGGATTCTCGAAAAGTGATTTCAATTCATAGTCTGATGTGCCATGCATCAATGCTGCATCTGCTTCCGGTGCCCATGATATATAGTCGCGGAATCCTTCTGTCGCGGTAGCCCGAGTAGGATACAAAAAAATCACTCGTCGCCGGGGCGAAACAGTGAGTTGTGCGGCAATCCAGCGCCAAGCAGCGAGTGTTTTCCCGCTGCCACATGGGGCAAGTAGTAGCGAACGTCCTGGGAGAGAATCGCAGGCTTCCTGAAAATCTGTCGGCCGATAAACGGTGCCTTTCCGTTGTATCTCACTTATACGAGGCTCGATAATCTTATCTTTTATGGTGCCTCCATAAAGTAAAGGAATGTCGTGCATCACTGAATAGATCCATTCTGTCACGGGCTTTCCTTCACGTGGTAGCCCTGAACCAGCAGCATCAGCTAGAATGACTGATGCCCGCACCGCTGCTAATAACTGCCGCTCTTCATCATTTCTCTTTAGCTCCCGCTTCCATCCCCTCATGCATTTGCACAGATTATCCGCGACCGGTCTAAGGTTAAAACCAATATTGCTTTCAAAACTCCATATTTCCGGGAAACACTCAAGTGACAATTCGGGCGGAGAAGACATAATGGCCTCATATGCGATCAAAATGATTTCTCGCAATGGATTCACGGGAATATGAATAGGCAATGGATGCAAAGGCACTAGAGGTCGAGCAAGCCGGGTATCGTTGTCATTGTCCGACACACGCAAATGATGCCCCATTACTGAAGCAAGTATAAGGCGCTCATTTTCATGGTATTCAACCGGTAAAATACGGGCAACTGCCTCGTGACGTAGAATGAGAGCGCTCAAATGCTCATGCCGAATCTGTTGAGATCCTCCATTCTCGCCCTTGACAAGTTTTTGAAATCCGTCATTGGCTTTACCTATATCATGCAGTACGCTGGCAAGTGTTGCGGCAGCGTAAAATCTGGGATGTTCCTTTGCAGGAATTCTCATGAATCTAAGCCAAGCGCATCCAAATGGCGTTTGATTATTTGAATCGCCAAAAAGTGCTTTGAAAGCCTCTAACACGGCACGGATATGGCCCGATAAAGTTTCTGCATCGCGTATATGCAAAAAGTCTCTGGGGCGTTTCGCCAGAAACGGAGACTGTATATTCATAATGTTTTACCGCGCTGGCACAAAGATGCCACAACCGAATTTTCTTCGGCCACCAATGCCAATCTCCTGAAGGCGCAGGGAATCATCTGCATTAAGCCCTTCAACGAGCAAAGCAAATCCCACAATCTCCTTGTCCTTTATGCGCATGGTTCGCCGTAAAGGCGTTCCTTGAGCGCTTGCCCGTTCTGAATTGCCTTCTCGGGCACATTGGCTCGCACGCGTTGGGATGCCTAGATCTGCTTTAATTTGAAGAATGTCAAGCTGTCGGCGAGCCGCATCAAGAAAGGCCGTGGGCTCAGTGAAGCCTTTGATGATGGCCAATCTACAGTAAAGACGCGGGGCCGAAACGAGAGCGCGCACCTCCGGCACACCAATGCGAACCTCATAGCCGTCGACCTGTAATGTAGCTCCCGTCAGCGATAGCGCATCCGAAATATGTTCTGCTGGCATTCGGATGACAAGTCGGCTCACGGAACGGTCCAGAGATTTATGCCTATCGCCAGCCAGGCGACCTGCTATAGGGTGGATGCCGGTCGATTTCATCCACTCTTCCGTTTCTGCGTGCAGCACAGGCCATATCCGGCTGAGAGCACTGTAAAGCGCATAACCATGATCGACAGCAATCGTTTCCCCTTCAATGCGAAATGCAAGATCGACTATTGCCATTTCCCCTCCTCAAAGACATCGCACCAGCTTATGTGATGCGTTATAAAGGATATGCCCATCTATTCTGACTACTAACATAGGCGGTCGCTTGGTTTATGTCAAGAGATTTACGCGAAAGCAGTAAAGTATAATGATGAGGCCTGCTATTTGGCGCAGGTGTACCGCACTGGTTCGTTGGGCACAGATTTGCGGGACATTCCCGCATCGTTCTAAATATGTTTTGTGAGGAATGAATAGGTCATTCATTCGATGAGTTCCTGAGAAAAATCTGGTGCTTTCAACATACCTTGTTATGTCGCAGATTCTGCAACGATGGTGTGTGATAATGGGACTGGATGCAGGGAATAGATAAGATCACCATCTCTTCTGCATCGGATATCCAGTTGAACAGTGTTCAGTTCACAACGCAACCGACGGTAATATGGTGTGGAACTGGTTCTTCAACATTCGCGGCAAAATCAAATAAATCAATTGCATTATTCCTTATCTGGGCATATGATTGTTGTGGCGGGATTTATGTAGTAATAAAATGCGCTAACGCTTTCCGGGGATAATGCGAGGTAGGAACGATTTTGGCAAGGTTTGCAGAGATTAATATCCATACCATTTGCATCAACGCTCCATCCGAGTTGGGCCACCACGATTTAACATGTTCAAATCACCACATGGCCTGAATACCAGGTAGTGTCAATATATTTTATTGTTGGTCGGTGAAGTGAGTACGGTGGGGAAATCGAAGGCTGCTTTTCTTAACTCATAACACAGGAGCTCGACACATGCGCGGATGGATTGTGTTCTTCGGAATCGTGATGGGTTGCACATCAGCCGCTTTTGGAGCCGTGTGGTATGTGGACGTAGGCAACGCACTAGGTACATAGGACGGCATCACTTGGGCTACGGCGTTTACTGCCATCCAGCCAGCTATTGATGCTGCTTTTTCTGCAGGTGGCGGGGAAGTGTGAGTCGCCGAGGGAACGTATACAGGTTCCAGCGGCAACGTGGTCACGATGAAATCGGGCGTGAACGTCTACGGGGGGGTCGCGGCCACGAAAACGGAACGCTCCGAGCGCGACTGGACGACCCACATCACTAAGATTGATGGCCAAGGCGCTCGAAGATGCGTCAACAGTGAAAATGCAAGTGACGCCACACTTGATGGTTTCACTCTATCCCAAGGCAAAGCGGACTCCTCAAATGGTCTTAATGGCGGCGGGATGATTGACGGCACGGCCGTGAACTGCGCGTTCATGGGAAATATGACGAACTACAGAGGCGGTTGGATGCATTCCGGCACAGCTACGAATTGCACATTCACAGGTAACTCGGCTGGCTGGGAAGGCGGCGGGATGTATTACGGCACCGATCACTCTACGCGGAGTGCGCGTGAATCATTAGTAAACAGCGGCACGCTGTATTCGGGCTGGGCCATGTCGGTGCGTGATGATGGCCCTTATGTGGTGAAACTGGCGGTGACGGACGGGGCGGGCTTCGACACCGTCGAGACCTGGATGGTGGTCGAAGTGGATCACGACACAACCCCGCCGAATGCGCCGGATGCATTGTATATCGAAGGCGGCACGCTGGCCACGGCGGTGAAATCAGGGAACGAGGTCCACATCACGGCGTCCGCCGAACCAGGTGTGACCTGCGCGAGCGCGCTGCTGGTGGACGGTGCGAGCAAGGCTGTGCTTGCGGATGTGACCGATCAGATCGTCATTTACCTGAATGGCAGCATCCGTGGGACGTTCACACTGCCCAGTCCGCTGGACGCCGCTCAGGTGATGCTTGACGTGCAGGTGAAGGATGCAGTGGGCAATACCTCGGGCGCGATGCGGTCGAACGCCCTTCCCGTGGATAATGTCGGGCCGCAGGTGATGATCGCCTTCCCCAAGCCCGGTTCCGCGTTGCCGTCTGGTTTTATCCAGGTGTCGGAAACCGTGACGGACTCCGGCGTGGCAGGCGTTGCGAAGGTGGAGTTCAGCGCCAACGGCGGAAGCTCATGGGTGGAAGCCACCGGCACAGAGACCTGGGCCTATGGCTGGACGCCGCCGTCGGACGGCGCATACACGCTCACCGTACGCGCCACGGACGCCTTGGGAAACACGGGCAGCGCCTCGGTCAGCGTGACGATCAACAGCGCGTTTCCTTCGGCATATATCACGAGTCCCGCCCAAGACGAAGCCGTGATCGAAGGCGAGATCGTGGACATCATCGGCACGGCGAACGACACGTCGAACTTCTCGCGGTACAAACTGCAGTATGCGCCGGGGGTGTCGCCCACGACGGGCTGGACGGATATCACGGGGATGGTCTACACCCCGGTGCAGGACGCCTTGCTGGGGCAATGGAACACCACGGGCCGTGATGAAGGAATGCACACGATCCGGCTTATCGTGGCAGATGGAAGCTGCAACATAGTGTCATTTGATATGCAGATGTTCGTTGGCACCCTCGACATAACGCCGCCGAATGCTCCAGTGGTTTCGGGTCCACCATCGCCTATGGACGACAACACTCCTACGTGGACCTGGGTATCCGGTGGCAGTGGAGGTAATGGGACCTTCCGGTACGCGCTCGACGCCGAAGAAAGCTGGACAGAGACAACGGAGACCAGCTTCACTCCAGCCACCGATCTAGTCGATGGAGAACACCCGCTCTTTGTCCAGGAACGCGATGATGCGGGTAACTGGAGTGCAAGCGGTTCCGCCAGTGTATACGTGGGCTTAGACTCGGACGGCGACGGCATCCCGGACAGCATCGAAGGAACCGGAGATGCCGATGATGATGGCACTCCCAACTACCTTGACCTCGACAGCGACGACGATAACATCCCGGATGCAGTCGAATGGGCATACGGCTCTGACCCCTACGACCCGGCGAGCATGCCACTGCCGATAAAATGGATGCCGTTAGCAGTGCTGTTGCTCGCAGGAACTGGCATCTTCTTGCTCAACCAATGCCGACCGCAAAAGGATTAAGCAGAACAGACATACTATAGTTGTCACTCTTGTCCTAAATAGGCATGCATAAAGTTAGATTGACGAGGCCCTCCCTTGGGGTGGGAGAATCAAGGTAGTCTAAAACTTGGTTCACACCCCAAAAGGAGGGCGATTTCATGGTACGCACGGCCAGTCTGTTTAGTCAACTGCTCCATCAAATCCAGCGCAACGATTTTGAAGCGCTCGTTTCTAAGCACCGGGCTGAACGTCACGCCAAGGGGTTTACCTGTTGGATCCAATTCGTCTCTAAGCTATTCTGCCAGCTTGTGGGGGCCGATTCTCTTCGGGAAATCTGCAATGGCCTTGCCTGCACCCTGGGGAAATTGGTGCATCTGGGCGTATCCCAAAGCCTCAACAAGTCCAGCCTCTCTTACGCCTTCCAAGTATAGGCATTTTTTACATCCGCTCCATAGGTTTTTGCCCATTCTTTTATGAGGTCTGGGAATTGGTTTACGAGCGCGAAGGTGGTCATCAGTTGTAGGAGGCCACGCATGAGGATGGTTGGACCGATGGGATCGGTGCGGCGTCCCATCCATCCTCCACAGCGTACCACGAGGGCAAACAGCAGGAGCAAGGGCTCCACTTCAGGGTCATCGGGGCATCGCATGGCATGGCATGGCGGACCTTCTCGTACTGCTCGGGCGGAAGGGAACCGATGGCCTGGAGCCCCAAGTCTTGTTTCATGGTGAGCAGCGCCATGGCGGCCAGCGAATAAAAGACCAGGACTTTGGCGAATTGGTCCGGGTGGGTGAAATGGCTCTTCTCCACGTCAAACCCGCCGCTCTTAAGCAATTTGAAGTACTCTTCAATGCGCCAGCGCTGCTCGTAGTAGGCGGCCGCCCGCGTTTGCCGTTCCTGCGTGTCAATGGGAAGGGAGGTGAACAGCAGCCAGCATAGAGGCTTCTCGCCATTGGGCGCTTCGAGTTCGCGGATCACCACCAGATGGACGCCCAAGGGCTCCTCAAGAGTAATATTGCGGCGTTCGCCCCGGGTGCAAGGGCGGAAAAAGAATACGCGGCAGGCCCCAATGGACAAGGAGGCCACCCGTTTGGGGCGATTTTTCCCGTACGCCACGTGTCCCCGGGCATCAAGCCCAAGGCTTTTGTACGGCCGCATCGGCAGCGACGCGATGAGGCTTGCCATGTCCACGTCTTCGCCGGTCTCCAGGCGCACGTTGCGGTTGCCGAGGCAGCGAAACACGAAGCCGGCGCCCACCTCGCGGGCGGCCGCCATCGCCAAGACATCGTCGAATTCCCGATCCGCCACGTGTGTTAGATGGCGGTTCGCCGCCTGGGTGGCCAGATAGCGAATGTGCGTGGCCAGTTGATGCCGATGATTCAACAGCAGGCGCTGGCGCTCCTCGGCCGTGACGTGCTTGAGCGCGGGGTCGCTGTCATAATCGGCCACCCCCACATCATCCGGCCCCAGGGCGGAAATGACCGTGTCGTGCAGAACCCCCACAAAGCGTCGCTCATCGAAGTCCCATGCGACACAGGGATGATATTCGTATCCGGTTCCATGATGGTCCCCAATCTCCATCTTCTCGCTCATGGCGGCATGTTTGGAGAAATCGCACTCGGTAATGTCGTGCAGCACCAATAGGGAAGACCCGCTTGCTTGCTCCAGCACCACTCGCGCCCGCAATTCGCGCAATTGGCTCACGCTGACGTCCGGGTTGTTGATGAGGTCATACCATGATTTCGATTCCGCCCACGCCGCTTGCTTGCTGCCCGCCGTCTGGCTTGGCCCCGCGCCCGGCGAGAAAACGAGCCGCGTCACGTGCCGGACCACACAGGCATTGCGTTTTACATGGCCCATGTCAACCAATCTTTCCACCTGCTGGATCACCGTATGTTTTTTCTGCTCCATTCTAGCACCTCCTTTTGGCTGGCGGTACTATATAGAAGAGTTATATAAATATTAAAGTATTATTACTGATAAATCCCGGATATAATGGGAGTGGTACTAAAAATAACCTCCAGCTCAGGGCACCGAGACGAAAAAATATGCCTATACTTGGTAGGGCTGAAGCCAGGTGGCGCTTTATTTTCCTGGATAGCACGCTGCCGCAAGGCCAAGAATTCATCGCCAAATTCGATGAAGAGCAATTCGAGTGGTTTCAAGGCGTCCTCCAGGACACCACCCAAGACACGCACATTTGTGTGGCCAGCCATATCCCCATCTGCTCTGTCAGTGTGTTTTTTGATGGCGAAAATGAGAAGACCGGCAACTGGGTGGTGCCCGGCAATTGGATGCACCTGGACGCGCGGCGCATCAAGGATTTATTTTACAAACATCCGAACGTCCGGCTGTGCCTATCCGGGCACATGCATATGGTGGATGCGTGTGAATATTTGGGCGTGAAATACGCCTGCAATGGTTCGGTCGCAGGATACGGATGGGAGAAGCCCTATCTTGAATTCGAGCCGGGCTATGCGCTCGTGGATTTGTACGAAGATGGTTCATCGAAAATCGAGTATGTAACCTATGGATGGAAAGCGCGCACGAAATAACAGGCGCGCATGATTGCTCCTTCGCGCTTACGCCACGGCGGGCGCGCCCTCGAGGACTTCCTCATATAGTTGTTCGTATTGGTGGACAATGGCGCTTCTCGAGAAGAGGCGCAAGGCGCGCTCGCGGCCCGCGCGGCCCATTTCATGGGCGCGTTCCGTGTCCGACAGAATCTCGATGGCGCAGCGCGCCATGCCGTCGATGTCGCCCACCTCGCACAGATACCCCGTGACGCCATCCTCGACGACCTCGCAGATACCGCCGCTGGCCGTGGCGAGTACGGGCACCTGGCATGCCATAGCCTCGAGGGGCACCAGCCCGAAGCTCTCGTGTTCGCTGGGCTGGAACACGAGGTCCGCGCAGGGAAGAATCTTCTCGATGTGCTCGTAGGTGCCAAGGAAAGTGATGCGGTCCGTGATGCCGAGCTGGCGCGCGACGCCCACGGCGGAAATGCGCTCGGGTCCGTCGCCGACCATGATGAGCCGGGCGTTCATTTTTTCCGTGATGCGTTTGAACACGCGCACGATGTCCGTCACGCGCTTCACGGGGCGGAAGTTCGATATGTGCATGACAATTTTCTCGTCCGCCTTCGCCAGCTTGCAGCGGCAATCGCTTTCGCCATTGAAGCGGTCTTCGTTGAGAAAGTTGTAAATCGTGCGGACGGGCCGCGAGAGCTGGAAGGCGTTTTGGGTCTCTTTGTTAAGCCAGTCCGACACCGCCGTGACGGCGTCGCTGTTTTCCATGGCGTATTTCGTGGTGCGGAAGAACGAAGGGTCGCTGCCCACGAGGGTGATGTCGGTGCCGTGAAGCGTGGTGATGATGCGGAAATGCTTCTCCGGGGGGAGCATCTGGCGTGCGAAGAGGGCCGCCGCCGCATGTGGCACGGCATAGTGGGCGTGCCAGACGTCAATGGTGTTTTCCTCCGCCACTTCGGCGATCATATTCATCAGCGCCAGCGTGTGGGGCGGATGGGAGAAAAGCGGATAGGAGACATGTTCGACGTAGCGGCAGACGATGTTCTCTTGGAATTCTTGGAGGCGGAATAGGGGTTCGTAGGTGACGAAAAAGATCTTGTGTCCGCGCTGGGCCAGGGCGATGCCTAGTTCCGTAGCGAGGATGCCGCTGCCTCCGGCGCTGGCGTGGCAGGTGATGCCGATATTCATGTGCAAACCTCCAATCCTGGCGGAAATGCGACGCCCAGTGGGCCATCTATGTACAGCGGTTCGCCATAGGCCGCGCCGATGCGCCCGCCCAGGTAGGCCGCCCGAGTGCGGAACGATTGCCAAAAGGCCTCGCTCGATATGTAGGTCGGCGGGCCGTCGTATGCTGGGTTATAGAACTGCGATTGGAACGCCGCGAGGGCCTCGAGCTTCGCTTCGAAATCCTCGGATACGTCCACGATGAGATCGGGAATGCGGTTCTCGATATAAACTGGATAAAAGTACATGCGTGGAATGCGATAGGGTTCCTGGCCAGTGTCGATGCGCGTGAGGCCCGCGAGGTAGTTGGCGTCGCGCACGAGGAAATGGGCGGCGTGGTGGTCCGGGTGGCGGTCGTTTTGCATGGGTGCAAGCAGCACGGACGGGCGCAGGGTGCGCAGAATCGGAATGAGCGCCTGCCGCTGCTCGGGGATGTTCGCCACGGAGCCGTCTGGCAAACCGGCGTTTTCACGCGGTGTTGCGCCCAAGATGCGCGCTGCTTCGAGGGCCTCCACCCGGCGTTCTTCTGGCGTGCCGCGAGAGCCCATTTCGCCGCGCGTCAGATCGAGAATGGCCACGCGTTTGCCGCTGCGGGCCAATTTATGCACCAAGGCTCCGATGCCCACTTCCACATCATCGGGATGCGCCCCGACGGCCAGCACGTCCACCGTCACAATACAATCTCCTGCGTCGTGAAAGAACGGATATCCAGTTCTTCCGTAAGCCTCGGAACCAGTTCCCATCCATACTCGAACAGAAAAGAGCATATAGTATACACACGCTCTTGGGGTTTCCGCCACGGGGCGAGTTCGGCGCACAAACGAGTGACGCGCCGCTCCGCCGCGTCCAGCCGGTCCTGATCGGCCCGGAGCAGCGCCCGTTCGATCCGGCCGAGGCCTTTCTGGGTGCGTTCCGCTAAGCGGAACGCCATTTTACCCGCGCGCGCGTCTTGCTGGGCGAGTTCGGCGCGCATCGCTTCGATGCGTTCGGTGATATCCTGCTGATGCGCTGCGAACGCCTTCGATGCCTCATTCGGCGGCTCCGCCCGCAGGGCCGCCTCGATGAGCGCTTCGCGCGGCTCCGTGAGGCGTTCGAGCGCGAGGCCTGTTTTTTCGAGAAGCTGCCGGGCCTTTAGGGATTCGAGCACGGCGCGTGCGCGCGGATACGCCACCGGCATGGGGAGGCCGAAATGGGTGAAGACGCCCTTGAGTTGCGCCCAATAGGCCAGTTCGCCCGGGCCGGCCACGTAGGCCGCCGTGGGGAAAAGATGCTGCTGTACGATGGGGCGCAAGGCGACATTGGGGCTGAAGCGTCCGGGTTCGGCATGCAAGACTTGGGCGAGTTCATCAGGCGAATATTCGAGGCGGGCGGCGGGAATGCGGTAGCGTCCATCGCGGTAAAGCGCCTTACATCGGTGGCCATCCACTTCCAGGAAGAAACAGCACTCGTCCTCGCGTTTGAGCACTTGCGGGTCGAATCCAAGGGATTCGACGTGTCGCGCGCCTTCCCGCAACAGGCGCGTCGTGGCTAACGGTTCTAGAATCTCCCGCTCGATGATAGGCGCGGCGGCGGCGCGGGCCTCGGGCCAATGGGGCGCGAACAACACGAGCGGCGTATCGCGGAACAGGCGCGCCAGGATGCGCATAAACCAATCCGCGAAAGACTCCGACGCATCGAGCGACTCATGCAGAAACTCCGCTACAGTGGCGCGTTCGAGAGAGCCGCGCGCGGCTTCCGCCGCTTGGTCGATCAGGGCGTGCAAGGAAGACTCGGCGGGCACGCGATACATGGGCCATTCATTTACGTCCGCTTCGGGCGCATAGCGCAGTGTCAAGGTGTCACACTGTTTCGTGAAGATATGGGCCTCGCGGACTTCCTCGAAGTCGTGGTCTTCGCTGGCGCACCAAAACACCGGGACGCATGCCGCACCCGAGGTTTCCTCGATGGCGTGCGCCAGGCGTATGGCCGTTGCGGCCTTGTAAATCGTATAGAGCGGCCCCGTGAGCAGGCCCGGCTGCTGCCCCGTGACGATGGCGGCGGCATGCGCGGGCGCATGGGCGTTCGAGCCTAAACGGGCCTGATGCGCATCCAAGGCCGCCACCAGCGAGGGCTCCCACGCCGCCGCTTCCGCGCCTTCACGCAGCAAGGCGTCCGGCATGCGCCCGAACAGCGCCGCCACGCCCGGCTCTTCAGCGACATAAGCCGCGAGAAAACTCTTCATGGCCTGCGCCCCACGGCGATCATGCGGGGCTGGGCGTCTTCGAGGGGAGAGCCGCCGTATTCGCCCATGAGCCGCTCCACTTCCAGGCCCGCTTCTGACAACAATTGCATGAATTCCTCCGGCGTATAGAGCCGTACGGATTCCTCCTGCCGACGCACCTCGACGCCGTCGCGCACCACAAACATTCGTTTATTGACACGGCGCGGAGATGCGTCCAGCCATCGATCTTCGGTGATCATGTAACCCGCCGACTCGCGGACCGTATGTGGTTGAAGGTGCTGTTCCACGTGCCGCCCATTCACATAGTCAATGAAGAACCGGCCGCCGGGCCGCAACGCCCTCGCCAGGCCGCGCGCCACCGCCAGATTTTCCGCATGGGTGAAAAAATACCCGAAGCTCGTGAAGAAATTCACCACTACGTCGAAGGTTTCCACGAATGGGATGGCCCGCATGTCGGCTCGCACGAGGCGCGCGCCTGGCCCTAGAGAGCGGGATGCAAGCGCCAGCAAGTCGGCTGAGTAATCTAGACCCGTAACGCTGCCCGCGCGGGGGCGCAGATGGACCATGTGCCGCCCTGCGCCGCAGCATAAATCAAGGATATCATCGTTGCACGTGACGCCGAGCCAGTCCGCCGCCGCGCGCGCTTCCGGCTCCGCCGCCTCGACGGTGCGGTGGGCGTAAATAATGGGATATAGCGCATCAAAGGAATGCGCGAACCAGTCTTTGTTGATATCGGGAGCGTCTGGCATATGCTTGATCATCACCTCAAAATAGGTGTTTTTTTGACCACGAATGGACACCAATGAGCACGAATATTAAACAACGTTTAATGTGTAAAAATGTCAAAATATAGATAAGATATTCTAAAAATGGAAAATACCTTGAGTGTGATGCTGCTTCCTATTCGTCGGCCATCTTTCGTGCTACTATCCGAAAAATATTATTTTATCACGAATGTTTTGTGTAAAACTATTTTTATATCAAATAGTTACGGCATGCGTTTTTCATGCGCCCTCTCCTTTCTCGTATGGGCGAGACGCCCATGCCACGGGAGTTGCAAAAACATGTTCACGGATATATTCGTGAACATTGGTGTCCATTCGTGGTACAAAAAGGCCTATTCCGTTCCGCTTGAGCTGCTGTAGTGTACCCCACGGACTCGCATGGAGTACAGGCGGGCTGGATATACGCATTGACATCCGCCCCGGCAATGCTGACAATCACCCAGCACCATACCATAAACTGGAGTTCGATTCCTCGATATGCAAGATGACCACAATAGATTCATGGAAGCCGCCATACGCGAGGCCATCCGCGCCCGGGATGTGGGGGAAGTGCCCGTGGGCTGCGTGATTACTTATGAGAACGAGATCATCGGCAAGGCCCACAACCAGCGTGAGACGCTGCAAGATCCCACGGCCCACGCGGAGATCCTGGCCATCACCCAGGCGTCGGCGAAATTGGGAAGCTGGCGGCTCGAGCAGACGCGGCTTTACGTGACGCTCGAGCCATGTCCAATGTGCGCCGGGGCGATCATCCTGGCGCGCATCCCCGAGGTGTATTTCGGCGCGCCCGACCCGAAAGCGGGCGTCTGCGGCACGCTTATGAACCTGTTGTCCGACACGCGGTTTAACCATTCGCCTGCCGTCATGCCGGGCGTCATGGCGGAAGAATGCGGCGCGCTGCTCACGTCCTTTTTTCGCGCCATCCGCGAACGCCAGAAAAACACGTTTTTGGAGGAATAGGCGTAGCTTCACCGCGTGGCATGTCTAAAAGAGCCGCCCTTGCTTTAAGTGGCTAAGGTGTTATTCAGATTGAATTTATTACAAAGGTAGTTGGATGATCGCAGGCGAATCTAGTGTTCCGAGGATCCTCGTTGTCCCGGAGGAGTTTATCCGGCGCAGCCGTTCCTTGCGGTTGCTGGCGGCATGGACGGCGTATCTCGGATTCATCGTGCTGGCGGCCTTGGCGCTCAGCGTCCTGCATGCGCCGATCACCCAAGGGCGCGCCATCCTGCTGCTTTTGCTGGGCTTTGCGCCCGCGCTGGGATGCGCATGGATGCTCCGGGGAGGGCCGCCTTTGCCGGGCGGCTCTAAAAATAGGCTTATATACGCACTTGCCGTGATTCTGGCTTTGCTGGCCTTTGCCATATATGCCTGCCAATGGGCCGTGGCTTGGATAAAGCCCGATCTCACCTGGGACGGCAACGGCTGCCATATCCCCACGATCCATTTCTGGATGTTGAAAGGATATGTCCATTGGATCACGCCAGGCGCTTCCGAATGGACTGAACGGATCAACAGCGCGTGGAACGCCACTCCGAAATGCGCGCATGTGGTCCATTTTTTATTCCTTCAAGCCACCGGGCTGAAAGAACTCGATAACGCATTGAATCTGCTTTTTCTGCCCATGGGTGCGCTGGCGGTGTATTGTCTGGCCCGTTTTTTCGGAGCGGATAGGCCGCTTTCCTCGATCGTAGCCTGCCTCTATATCCTAGCGCCCGTGAATGTGGCGCAAGGCGTGACGGCATATGTGGATTCCTCGACGGCTTCCCTATTCATATCGTATATGTCGCTGGGCGCGATAGCCTGCGCCATGCTGTCACGCGGCTCCATCCCCTGGCGGCTAGCCATTCCGCTGGGATGCGCCTTTGGGCTGGCGCTATCCGTGAAAATAACGGGATATGCGTTCGCCCCGCTTGGCGCAATGCTCTTAATGCTGCGATGCCTGCGGACCGCAGCGTCTTTGCCTGCAATCCGAAAAGCCTTCCTGAAGCGTTCTGGGGCATGGCTTGGCTGCACGCTGCTCATTGGCGGATGCGTTGGGTGTTATTGGAGCATACGCAATTTTACTCATACCGGAAATCCGGTGTATCCGATAGGCCTGTCGGTTGGCTCGTCGCAAGTGCTGCCTGGCCCCTCGTATGCCGAGTTGAACGAGGCCGTGCGCAAAACCGCAATCGCCGCGGGAGTGGACGATATGCCCCGCATGCTGCATGCGCCCTATGTGTGGCTGCAAGGCCTTGGAAACTGGCCCGAGTCCATCCAAAAGTATGATTCGCGTGAAGGCGGCCTAGGATTCACATGGTTGTGTGGGGGCGTCTTGGGATTATGCACATGGGCCGCTTTAGCCATAGGAAACCGCCGCAAACCAGGCGCTGTACCTTTCTGTGACGCTGACCGCCTTCCGGCGTTGTGGTTTCTGATCGCCCTGTCGATTTTCGTTTTCCTGTTAAGGCCAGGAAACAGTTCCCCCCGCCATACGTTATGGCTGCATGGTTTGGGCCTTCCGGTCTTCGCATGGGCGTTTCATTATTTGCGTGAGGTGAAACTGGGGAGAATCACGCCCGTTTTGGCGATTTGGCTCTTCGGATGCGTAGGCATCGCCTTGTTCGAAGCGGCATACGCCCTATTCTTCGCATCCACTTCTTGTTATATCGCTCCGCATATGCGGCCCGATTTCGCCTCGCATCCGCGCGCCGCGGCGCGCTCCTTCATTTGGTATGATCCTGCTGGCTATATTTTCCCCGAGAGCAGCGGAATTCTTTTTCGTGATGCCATCGCCCACCCTATGCCCGTCGCCTTGGTGAGCTGCCATAACAGCAAGACTATTTTATTCATGGGGCAATTATGCCAGCCGATAGGTGTCCGGCCCATTTATTTCATCTCTACGGAAACGGCGTCAAACCCCTTCGCGCTGGCCGATTTCCTCGCCCGGCGCGGCATCCGTTATGTCATTCACGACGATATCGAGTTTGACGCCCAAACGCTCGAACAAGCCGCCTCGGCGAGGGAATCAATGGGGCGCATCTACCGCATTTACGCCGTAGGCCCCTGGCCCTCGTTCGTGCAAGACCCGCCCGCTTCGTAAATGAACTATTCGGCTGCGCTGCTCCATGTGTTTTGTAGCCAACAAAAACAATTTCAGCCTATTGGTCAATTCGCCTCTCTGGCCGGCACAAACTCGATGGTCATGATCTTGCCTTTGCCCGCAGTGACACTCACTTCACCATTCTCACAGGGCAGCGGTTTGAGGCGTTCTTCATTTAAACTGGCTTCGTAGGCTTCCTCGACGGGAAATCCCACTTTTAATTTGACCGTTTTTTCCGCGCCAGTCGCGTTGACAAACCGCACGATGATCGAATCGCGGTCCTCGGCTTTTTTGAAGGCGGCAAGAATCAAATTCGCATCTTCAATAGCGAGAAAACTCTTTTTTACAGGAAGCGCGCCCTCTTGGCGGCCGAATTGGCAGACACGGACAGGCACCCGGTATGTTTGCGCGCGCCGGGACAAACCCGCGTGGTCCCATCGCTGACTGTGAGGCATGACCGCATAGCGCAGCGTGTGCATACCGAGCGCCTGGGCGCTTTCATCGCCAGGATATTCCATCTGTATATGCTCATCGCAAGGGAAGCGCAGTCGCACGCCGCGCAGTATGCCCATGGCCATGACGCCGGGAATGTCATGTTCGGCGATCTCATAATCCTTGGCGGTTTCCGTGAGGATGGCCAGTCCTCGTTCGCCATCCCATAAATCGAACCAGAGCTGGGCGGGATGGCGCGCAAGCTCCTTGCCCCGCAATTCGCCGTCGCGGCTGGGCTTGACGGGATAGTTCGTCACGGTGAAGCCCTCCTCAGCCCAGGTGCGCTCTGACTTGATCTCCGTGGGGAAACAAATCCGCAGATAGTGGTCTTTGATCGTATTGTCCACCTTCAACTCGACGCCCACGAGCGGCGAGGTTTTCCATATCGTGACCCGCAGCGATATAGGCATCTCTTTACGGTATTCGGAACGTTGGTTAGTCCGTCCGTCATATTCAGCGGGCAGGCAAAGGGCCGTGCGAATATCAAATGCCGCCGCAAGAGGCCCCTGAAACGCCACGGAGATATCAGCGGGCTTGCCCAAGCTGTATACCCGCTGGCAATTCGCGGGTGTTTTAGACACCCACATGCTGCCTGTCTCGGCCTCATCCATGAAATAGTTCAGATTGCGGTATAAACAATGCGTCTCTTTATCCATCACATCGAAAGTGCCATCCGGATTGATGGAAAGGCGCACCACTTCGTTTTCGGCCTGATAGGGGCCTGTGAGCAAGCTGTCGGCTGGAATACGCGGTGACTCCCATTCCTCGTGGGAATGGGAAGAATCTGGCTTCACGGCCCATTTGAGCGTATAGGTTTTGTAGCCCATGGCGGGAATGCCTGCCGCCAAGAAAAAGAGGTGCGCCTTGGTGGAATGATACGGCATGTTGCGGCTGTGGGGGTGGCGGACGCCCGCATGGCCCTCGATGCGCTCCATTTCTTGTACGGGCATGCGCTTCCCATCCATATCTTCGATGATGAGATAATCCAGGCGCACGTCCGCAGGTAAATCGACATAGGCTTCAGCAATTTCCGTTCGTTCAAAACTCGTTGTGTTAAACACCGCTAGAAAAAACTCGGCGCTTTTGATTTTGCTGGTGTTGATCTCTTTGGTGATGCTTTGCAACGCGCGGTGTTCAAGCCCCCGGGACGTCGCGCACACCTGATCTAGGCGGGCAAGCTGGCCCTCGACGAGTGTAGCCGGACCCAGCCCATGAAGCGAATCATGGGCTTGCGACTGGAACAGGAGTTTCCATGCTTTATCGAGATAGGTGGTGGGATACTCTGCGATGCCTTGCAGCCACGCCAGCGCCGATAAACGCTCCGCATATTGCATCAGCGCTTTTTCCGCCAAACCGCTGGCGTTCAATATCTCGGGATGAACCGTCATAATATCGCCGTGCGCGGCGCCGGTAGGGCCATCACGCATAGCGCCCTCGAGCACATCCAGGTCTTCCCGGCCGGCTAAGGATGCCTTGAGCTTCGCCACATACTCCGTGAGCGTGCCGTGGACAATGTCGAGTTCGTCCACATACTGTCGCTGGATTTCCGCGTAAATCTGCGGCGTCAACGGATGCGGCTCCGCGCCATCAATGCCATCGAATAGGAGCACATCTTCAGGGCACGCCGTGCCTTCCGTCGTTTGCAGCGCGCGCGCCATGGCTTCTTTTATGCGCATGGGGTGGAAGGAAGCCTCCGGATCGAGGATCTCATAACACCAGCCATAATCATCCGGATTCGCCGTATGAAACACTTTGCCTAAGCCATCGCCCCAACGGTATTGCCAATCGGTGTGTTCGGGCTCGCGGTCATACACGATGGGGATATGCCCTTCATAGAAAAAATTCCAGCGGGCCAGCGGCCCCAAGCGCGTCGCGAGGGCGCGGGTGCCGTCGGGGGCTTCCCAGATGAACTCATGGTATTTCGTACGGCTGGGGTCTACATTCTTATGGAATAAAACCGTATCTATTCCGAAATGGGCATAAATCTGAGGCATCTGGGCGATTTGGCCGAATGAGTACACGCTATACCCCACGCGCATGGCGCCGCCGAAATCTTCGGATTTGCGAAAACCATACATGAGATTGCGCACAACCGTTTCACAATGGACAGGCACACAATCCGGCAACGTATACCACGGGCCGATCTCGAGGCGGCCTTCTTTGACGAGTTGGACGAGGGCATCCTTGCGCTCGGGCCGGATCTCGAGATAATCCTCGATCAGGGAAAACTGGCCATCCAGCAGAAAAGATTTGAATTCGGGTTCTTCTTCCATGAGGTCGAGAAGATGGTCGATGCAGTCCACAAGGCGCATTCGGGTGCGCTCGAATTCCCATTGATACTCTCGATCCCAATGGGTATACGGCACGATATGCACAGTTTTCTTGGCCATGGCGTAGTCTCCTCCATGTTGTGACTGCTGCAAAAAAGCAGTGCAGGACAGGGGGCGGCGCTGCACTTGGTCTCACGTATTCTATAATGGTTATAGTAACATATAGGGCTTGAAAAAGTTCTTCCTGGCCAAGGCATTTGCGACGCCTGTAAAAAACCGGTCCCATGTAAACTGCTCAGCGGCAGCTACGCGGAAACGATGGAGAACCTTTCGGGTTGTTGACGGCGGACGAGCTCTTCGCTCAGGCGCTTGCGGATGCGGATTTGATTCAACATGCCAGCGGGCGAACCCCCGCTGTCGTCGGCTACCACAGGCATCTCATCTATCTGCAATTCTCGCATCTGAATAAGCGCCTCGATTAATGGCTGCTTCGGAGAAGCCTTATCTTGTAGTGGCTGCATGATATCAGATACGAGGAGCCATTCCCAAGTGTCTTGTTCCGCGATAACATCCTTGAGGCCTTCTAATGACACGGTTCCCACGGTCTGATTTCCTAGATTCACCACGGGGTAGGTGGTATAGACATTGTCCACGAAAACTTGTATGACGCGGCGAAGAGGCATTCCCTCATTGATGGGTTCGATATCCGTATCCATGACATCAGCGACCGTCCATGAAGCTATGACATCTTCTTCCGTCACATTGCGGCCGATTTCGCCTCCCAGCTTAATGGCGAGTTTCACCATGGGCGGCCCAATGATCTGCACAATGAGCGTGGTGGCAGCCACGGTGAAAATCACCACATCGCCTAACGCCAAATCGTCATTTACTTGTATATTGCCCAAGCGCTGGCTGGCCATGATGGAGAGGCCGACCGCCACACCGCCTTGCGCAAAGAGCCCCATGCCCAGATATTTCCGCACCGAGGCTTCACTCCCCGTGAGCCGGGCTCCCCAATACGCTCCTCCCATTTTACCCACGCTACGGCCGATGACATACAGGAATACGATTAAAAGAAGCCAGCCAGGCATCCTGGCCAGGCTGAGCCGCGCACCCACCAGCACGAAAAAGAGCACATATATCGGAGTCGAAAAACTCCGCATGAGCCGGAACAGCTCCATGCTGCGGCGCGGAGCCATGTTCACCAGCGTGAACCCGAGGGTCATCGTAACTAGAATGACATCCATATCAAACGCCTGGGCGATGCAGATGGATAATAAAATGACCCCTACCGCCATGGAAACCGTCTTTTCCGGTTCATGCAGCACACGTAACACACCAACCAGCAGCATCGCCAATGCGAAACCCAAGACGCCAGCCCCTAACAGCTCCATTGACACTTTGGCCATTTCACCTGCAATCGAACCGGACCCCGTAGTCAATAATTGCGCCAGGCTGGTGCCAAGACCGTACAGCATCATTGCTAAGGCGTCATCAAGCGCGACAATGGCCGTAATGGAGGTCGTCAGCACGCCGCGCGCCCGGTATTCCCACAATACATCAATGGTCGACGCCGGGTCCGTCGCCGAAGCGATAGCGCCGAAAACGACCCCTATCGCCACGGCGGTAGCGACATCATGAACGGCGGTGTACGCCACAAGGCCGGTCATGACGCCCACTAGACTGAAAGCCGCAACGCCTTCCCCGAGCAACATGGCGGCAAATTGGCGCGCATATTTACGAAATTCGGCCAGTTTAAGTTCGCCGCCGACCAGGAAGCCGATGATGCCGAGCGCGAATAGGCTGAAAGGGCGCAACATGCGCACATCTTCTTGGGTGACGAAATGAAAGCCGGTTTCGCCGATAATCAATCCCACGGCGATATAGCCAACAACTTGCGGAATGCGCAGCCTTTGGAAGATCCACGCCCCGATGACTCCTCCAAAAATGCCCAAGCCAATAACAAAGAGCACTCCCAAACTGATGCCTTGCATAATCTTAGCCTTCCCTACCCGCAAGTATGTCAACGAATGCCGCGCCATCCGGCGCAAGGAGGAGGGATTCCTGCAGTGCGGATTGTTTTAGGCGCGAGCTGATGGCTGCCAATACCTTAATGTGCTGGGCATGCTGATTTTTCCCTGCGGCGATCATGAAAATGAGGCGAACCGGTTGGTTGTCTAAGCTCTCATAGTCGGTAATGGGATTCTGGCATGAAGCCGCGGCCATGACGATATGATCAATGGAATCCAGCCGCACATGTGGAACGGCGATACCCATGCCTATGCCGGTGCTCATGAGTTTTTCCCGATAATAGACGCCTTCGGCCAGGGCTTTTTTATCTTTCACGCCCGGCGCCGTGGCCAGCACGCCGATAAGCGCATCTAGGGCTTCCACTTTGTGCGTGCAGGCAAGTTGCAGCACCCGAGCGGATTCGAGGACAACGCGCAAGTTTATCCCGCTGAAATCTGGGGTCCGGCTTGCATTTCCCAGCCGGGAGTTCACCCACTGTTCGATTTCAGAACGCCGAAACCGCCACACCGTTCCCAGTTTGCCGCATGGGATTTCTTTTTCCTGCGCCCAATCATATACCGTACGTTCGGATACACGCAGATACTTCGCCACCTCTTCGATGGTCATGAGTTCCGAGTTTTCCGTCATGATGTATTCTCCAAATAGGATGTATATTCTAGTGTATACAAGGTAGTGTATTTTGGACGAAAAATGTTGAGCATTCAATTAAACGAGTTGCCTGGTTTATGCCACGGTGCCAGCGTGCTAAAATTATTCACAAACGCCCCGCACATAAACTAGGCAAAATTTAACCTTCCGCTAACAAAGTTGTGGTATATCATCCCGGGCTTATGAAAGCTTCTGGAGATGGAACATGGCGAAAAATACGGTATTGGTCGTGGAAGATGAAGAGGATATCCTCAAACTCATCGTTTATAACCTGGCGAAAGAAGGATTCGAAGTATCGGGAGCGTCTACAGGCGAAGAAGGGCTTAAAAAGGCGTTCGACGAAGAGCCTGGCCTCATCTTGCTCGACCTCATGCTGCCGGGTTTAGATGGCCTGGAGGTATGCAGGCGGCTCAAACAAGACACACGGACCGATAAAATTCCTGTTGTCATGGTGACAGCCAAGGGCGAAGAATCCGATGTCGTCACCGGCCTCGAATTAGGCGCGGACGACTACATCACCAAACCGTTCAGCCCCCGGGTGCTGGTGGCGCGGGCGCGGGCGGTGCTGCGGCGGCGGGAAGGCGCTATCATCGGCGAGAACGACACCATCACGGTGCATGACTTGGTCATTCACCCTGGACGCCATGAGGTGCTGTTGTCCGGCAGCGCCATTGAGCTAACCTACACGGAATTTCGCGTCCTGCATTTCTTGGCGCGGCGGCCTGGCTGGGTTTTCACCCGCTACCAAATCGTGGATGCGGTGCATGGCGTGGATTATCCCGTGACCGAGCGGTCCGTTGACGTGCAAATCGCGGGGCTTCGGAAAAAACTGGGGCATGCGGGTGATTATGTCGAGACGGTCAGAGGCGTCGGCTACCGATTTAAGGAGTAACGGCGCATGCGGCCAAAGCCTTTGATCTGGCGTTTGCTCGCCGCCTGTTTGAGCGCCTTGTTCTTGGTTCTATTGCTCATCGCGATGCTCACCTCGCATACCGTCCGTGATTTTCACCAAGCTCAAATGCGCCTCCAGCTTGAAACGTGGGGAAACCTCTTCGCGGACCAAGTGCGCGGTTCTTTATCGGCAGGCGGCATCGAGGCTGTCCAGAACGCCTTGCAACGGTTTCACCTGGAAGACGGTTCGCAGCTTATGCTCATGCTGCCCGATGGGCAAGTCTTTACGGGAGCAGGCATCGAGCGGGAAAGAATAGAGAATCTGGCCAGCCGCGCCGAAGTGGCGGAAGCGCTCAAAGGCCATGCCCATACCGAACTTCGTTCCAAGCCGGGCGCGAAAAGCGCCACGCTCTATGCCGCGGTTCCAATCCAAGGGGATGGCCGTATCCTGGGCGTGGTGTGCATCTCCACATCCATGGAGCCTCTCGAGCAAATGCTCTGGCGCATCAATCTTCGGATCCTGTTTGGAGGCGCACTGGCGGTGCTTTTCACGATAGCGGCCAGCCTGCTGCTTGCCCGGCGCGTCAATCACGCCCTGGAAACGATCAAACAAGGCGCGGAACGGTTCGCCCGGGGTGATTTCAGCAACCGGCTTGTTATTCCCGACGCCATGGAAACCGCCACATTGGCCGAGGCTATCAACGAAATGGCGGCGCAGCTTCACGAACGCATTCGCAACGAAGTCCAGCAGCGATGCGAACAGGAAGCCGTTTTATCGAGCATGGTGGAAGGCGTGCTGGCCGTCGATACGGAACAGAATGTGATCAGCCTCAACAAGGCAGCCGCCCAGCTTTTCAAAATTGACAGCCTTGGAGCCGCCGGGCGCGGGCTCCAGGAAGTGGTCCGCAATCCCGCCTTGCACCGCTTCGTGGCCGAGGCCCTGAGCAATGCCCACCCTGTCGAGAGCGAGATCGTGCTGAGCGATCCCGCCGAGCAAATGCTCCAAGCCCATGGCACGGTATTACGGGATGCGCAAGGCAAGGATATCGGCGCGGTCATCGTCTTGAACGATGTCACCCGGCTGCGGCGGCTCGAACGGATTCGACGCGATTTCGTGGCGAATGTCTCGCATGAACTCCGCACGCCCATCACGTCGATCAAGGGATTCGTCGAGACCCTGCTCGATGGGGCGCTCCAAGATGCGGGCGAAGCCATGCATTTCCTCGAGATCGTGGGCAAGCAAGCCGACCGGCTCAATGCCATTATTGAAGACTTGCTCACCTTATCGCGGGTCGAACAAGAGGCCGAAAAGGCTGAGGTCGTTATGCGGCATGGCAAAATACAGGCCGTCCTCAAGGCCGCCATCGAATTATGCGCGCCGAGCGCTGCTGCGAAGGAGATTGCCGTCGAAATGCAGTGTCCCGAGGAGCTTCATGCGTATATCAGCGCGCCGCTGCTGGAGCAGGCGGTGGTGAATTTGCTCGATAACGCCATAAAATACAGCGAACCCAAGGGCATTGTGGAAGTTTCGGCGCAGGCGCGCGGGAGCGATGTGGCCATCGAAGTGCGTGATCATGGCTGCGGCATACCCCCCGAACACCTGCCCCGGCTTTTCGAGCGTTTCTACCGGGTGGACAAGGCGCGAAGCCGCCAGCTCGGGGGGACAGGGCTTGGGCTCGCCATTGTGAAGCATATCGCGCAGACGCACGAGGGCCAGGTGCTCGTCGAGAGCAAGCCTGGCCGGGGATCCCTTTTCACGATTTTGCTGCCCTCCCGGGAAGGAAAAGAGAAAGCAAAGCCCGATGGGCAGGAATATTCTTGACCTTTCTGCAATTCCGCTGGCATTATATGAGGTGCTGAGAATCAAGAGCTAAGTTTGCTGGGGAAAGCTGCGCAAGATTGCCGCCAGAGAAGGAGAGTGAGGTCACATGACAGGGATGCACAAGTTATGGGTAAGCGCCGCCATATGCGCGGTAGTGTTCGTAGGCTGTCCGAGCGATCCTCCGGCTTATGCGCCAGCCATTATTGTTAGCCCCACGAGCCTCGATATCGACGCAGACTCCAATTCCGCCACATTTACCGTTTCAAATGTCTACACCTCGAAACCGCTCAATCCATTCACCGTATCGAGCAGCGCTGGGTGGGCGTCCGTTTATCCCGCCACTGGCACGAGCACCGGCCCGCAAGATCCTGTTACGATCACCGTCGCCGTGGATCGCGACAAGCTCACGAGCATCACCAGCGCAGCCGAGCTTACGGTCAGTGCCGAAGGCGTGGAATCACGCACCGTGAGTGTAACCGCCCGCGCGCATATCGTGGCAAACTTCTCGGCAAACAACACCCAAGTGTCCGTAGGCCAGTTCATTCAGTTCACCGATAAGTCGGCTGTCGCATCGGACCAATCCAACATTCAAACGTGGGTGTGGGATTTTGGCGATTCCTCCGAACTGTCGTATAGGCAGAATCCCAAGCATTATTATAGCGAGCCAGGCGTCTACACCGTAACCTTAACGGTGTATAACGGCCAACATGCCGCTACGATGATCAAGGAAAACCTTATTACCATCGTCGAAGCGGAATAGGCGCTAGATTGCAGGTAACAATTAGTCGGCTTGCACGCAGGCCGGCTCAAAAAAGGAGTAAGCGGCATGATAGATTGGCTATGGACCTCATTTTTTGTCACGTTCCTGCAATTTATTCTGGATTGGATTTACCAGATATTTAATGGCTCCGCATCGGCGTAAGAAGAGCGGCGCCGTGTAGGGTTGCCGCCGTTTTTAGAAAAAAAGGCGTATCTATTCATTTAGCACAAAGACACTAAGGCACAAAAAGATATAATTATTGTTGTGTCTTAGTGTCTTTGTGCTGAAAAATGCAGTGCGGCTCGGCAGGCATGCGTGCGCGCTTGGGCGCGCTAGGACGGCCTCGGGCAAATGACCTGGGTGGCGATATGAAATTACGCAAACGCACGGTAGTGGCGGCCATTCTGGCGGTTATTTTCTTACTCGGCGGCGCATTCTTGGCCTATAAGCTCCTCAAGCCCGCGCATCCTACCCTTATCGAAGCAATACGCGCGAATGATGTGCAAGATGTGCGCAAGCACTTGTTTTTAGGGGCCGGTCCTTACGATACCGCCGCATTAAAATATGTGGGCACAACCGTGCAGGGGCCCGTGGCGGCGGCGGCTCTTTGCAGCCGATATCCCGAGCTGGTGGAAGCGTTGATTGATGGCGGTTTAGACCTTGCGCGGCCGTTATCGTTCATCCAAGAAGACGGAAATAGCATGCAGCGCAGCCCCCTGTTGGTGGCCATCGAGAGTGATACGACGGGGCCCACGCAAGTGCTCCTGGAGCATGGCGCGCCTATCGAGCCCTCCCAGGAAACAAACGAGCCTGCGCCGCTCATTTGGGCTGTCCAGCTTGACCGGCTCAGCGCCGCGCGATTGCTGATGGAATACGGGGCTAATCCAAATGTGCGCAATGGAGCTGGGCTTACCCCATTGGCGCTGGCCTTGAGCCTGGGCGCAAAGGGCTCGCCAGAATTCGTCAAACTGTTATGCACCCATGGAGCAAATGTAAACGACACGGATTCATTAGGCTTAACGCCGCTGCATTATGCATGCACCCAGGGCAGCGGAGAGGCCGTCGTCCAGCTCATCAATTTTGGAGCTGATGTGAACCGCCAGGATATTCAAGGGCGCACCCCGCTTCATTACGCTTCTGAACGCTGCCTTACCACGGCGATGCAAGCCCTGCTGAATGCAGGGGCAAGCTTGAAGATTAAAGATAAAAACAAAGAAAACCCGCTGGAACTCTGCATTCGCATCCGGCAGCTTCCGAGTGTTGCTTTTCTGCTGGACTGGCGTAAAGAGAATGAAAAGAAGAAATGAGCTGGCTTGCGCCGGCCGGCCGAAAAGGCGGCTCTCCCCATAACGCTTGTGCGCGTTGAGGCATATACCGGCCCCCCGTTGTTTGCATGCGCTCCCCGAAAAAGGATAGGCTGGGCGTTTGCATAGCCATGCGCGAAGCATACCGCGATACGCTCGAACATAGATTCAGGAGGATGAATGAAGCGGCAATTTGTAGACATGCTGCAGGAAGGCGACTTGGTCAACGATTATTTCGTGGCGACACGTAAAGATCTGCGCACCCAGCAAAACGGCGGCAAGTTTCTCGGCATGGTGTTTAAAGACCGTTCCGGCGACATCGGAGGCATCCTCTGGAATAATGCGGCGTCCGTCGCCCAGCTCTTCGAGGTGGGTGATGTCGTGAATGTGCGAGGCTCCATCACCAGTTATCAGGACCGGCTGCAAGTCCGGGTTGATCAGGTCTTGCCGCTCCGGGAAGGCGAATACGACACGGCGGACTTGGTGCAAGCCCTTGAAAATACGCCGGAAATACTCGCTAAATTCAAGGCGTTTCTCGAGTCGATTCGCAATCCCCATCTCCTCGAATTGGTCCAAGGCTTTCTAGATGACGAGTCCTTCATGCAGCGCTTCGTTGCGGCGGCGGCAGGGAAAAAATGGCATCACGCCTTTCCTGGCGGGCTGGTATTGCATTGTTACGAAATGGCCCGCGTGGCGGAAACGATGTGTGCGTTATATTCGAATATCGACCGCGATGTGTTGATGGCGGGCATTCTATTTCACGATGCGGGAAAGATCGAAGAAATGAGCCACGACCTCTGTGTGGATTACACCACGGCGGGCAAGCTTCTCGGGCATCTCGCCATCGGCGTGAGCATGGTGGAAGAGCGCATCCGCCGGATCGAAGGTTTTCCGGAGAAGCTCCGTCTGCAACTGCTCCATTGCATTCTGGCGCACCACGGCGAATTGCTGAATGGGTCTCCCATTGTGCCTAAAACCATCGAAGCCATCGTGCTCTACCACATCGATAACTTGGATGCGCAGGCGAACGCGATTTCCCGGGTCATCGAAGAAACCCGAAGCCGCGGTCAGGCATGGTCGGAATATCTCCCGCACATAGATCGGCAGATCTGGACAAAAGACGAGATCTAGAGCGGTTCCAGATTGTATGCAGAAAAATAAATGGTTTTCCCGCTCCCGAGGCTTGGGCCGGGGCACCCATGCCACGGAAAGTATTTTACTTAAACAATGGTTTTTTCTGGGAATATTATGATGCCGGTTTGGCTTCGGTAATAGGCGGCGCGGCGGAAGGCTGAGCCGCTGGCTCGGAAGGGGCCACCGGCACGAGCGGCGACGCGGAAGGACTGGCTTCCGGCGAGGCCTCTGGCGCGGGAGCCGCCGGTGTGGCAGGTGGTTGTGCAGGCGTTTCCTGGCGGTATACCTGAACGGAAGCTGTTGTGGCCTTGTTTTTCACGACGGCTAACACCCGATGCGGTCCAGGTTCGGCGTTTTGTTCATAATAGCTCTTTGCCGCGCCTGCGTCGTCAAACACCTGGATGTTCAGATTCTGATATGTCTTGAATTGCTCGCTTATTTGTTTTCCAAGAGCTTCCAATGAAGCGCCCGTGCTCTCCTGCGGTACAATACAGACCATATTTTTCTGGGAGCTCAGATTGGGATCGCGTTCCGCCTCTTCCGGCGTCCGGCCCCATTCGCTCAAGATGCGGTATTGCACGATCCCGTTCGATGGGGTGGCCACGGCGGAAATCGGCTCGGAGCCCGGCGCATGCGCCGCCGGTATCCCTGTAGCGCCAGGCTCCATCCTCGCCATGGCGGCTCCCGCTGGAAGCTGTGGCGGCGGCGTATACCCTCCATTAGTGGGGAAATTAGCATATAAACGCTGAAGCTCCTGCACGAGCTGCCGATTCTGGTCCTTCAAATCAGACACCATGGAATTCAGCATATCGTTGTTTTTCTGTTCGAGCCGCTCGACGCGCTGGGTCAGCCCAGTGAGCTGTTCCCGCATCGTATCAATATCCTCCGCCAAAGCGAGCCAGTAATCCGCCACCGCCGGATCGAGCGTGGCCGTTCCCTCGCCCGATGCAAACGCACCGCCGGGCGTCTCCGTGGAAGCCGCCTCCCCAGGGGCTTCTACCGTAACAGGGGCTTCGACTGATGCGGCACCGCCGTCTGGAATCGGCGCGGGAGGATTTACATCCGATACCGGAACCTGCTCCGTTGGCGTTTGGGCGGATGTATCCGGCGCTGGCGCCGGCTGGGGAATGGTAAATTGTTCTGGACCATAGGTATACGTAATACGGCTTTTCGCGTCTTCTTTTTCTTTATTTGGCACCGCATCCGACACGGGAAAACAGCCCGCACACATGCACGCGGCAACAATCAAACTCCAGATAGAGTTTCGTTGTATCAATCGCATCATGAAACCTTCATCTCCTCCAGCCCCTATCATACCATCATGCCGCTATGACGGGGAAACAGCTTTTTATCTACGGGCAATCGCATCAAAAAAACAGTGCTTTCCCCTCTTATCAGAGTATTTGTGTTTGTTTGTCCAAGCCTATCTGAAGCGTTACTCCCCACCTTTCCTGAGAATGAGCCACAAAAGGCGCAAAAGACACAAAAATGATCTGATTCTTGCGTCTTTTGTGCCTCTTGAGGCCAATTCGGGGTTGATTTTAATTTATCTACGATCCGCGTGTGGATAAATAACATACATCAGGCGCTTCCCTTTTAGGAGGCGGCGAATTTTCTTAGAATGCTTTTATATGAGGAAAATGGAGGAGTTGCGTTCCAGGCCTTATTTGAGCATACTGAGTATACTTACTTGCCTCGTGTTAAATGAAGACCGGGATTCATATCCTAAGTGCAACTATAGCAACGTTGGGAGAGCAGCAATGGGCATGAAAATCGTCGGAGCAATCATGTGTGCCGGGCTATCCATCTCGGCTATATGGGCGGATGAAATGCCCCAAAGGGGATTGGAGCAATTAACCCATATTGAACAGATGCCGTTATTGCGGCCAGATGTGCAGGTCCATTACGAAGGGAGTATCGACAAGCAGGGCAAGAATGCGGATTGGAACTGGTGTCTCTACCAGGACACGAGCACCCAGGAATGGGTGATTGCCGAGGCGGAAGGCCCGGGTTGCCTGTGGAACTTCGTGGTCCACCATGCGGTTGGCCATTCCGATCCGGTGTACCGATTTTACATTGACGGCGGCGTGTCACCGGTTTTTGAGATCAAGCATTCGGAGTTCGGAAGCAAACCTCCATTTATCGCGCCGCTGGTTGATAAATTCCAGCCGGATGCAGCGAAAGATGCGCGGTTGAAAACGATCGACTTCCAAATCGTTCGCAGTTTCTGTCCCATGCCGTTTTCGAAGTCGCTGCGGATTACCTCATCCATCAAACTCCAGGGCAACGATACGACCGGGGGCGGCTGGGGACACGCCATCTGGCATAGTTATCCGAACGCCAAGGGCGTGCGCTCGTTCACCGGCAAAGAGGATATGGAAGCCCTGCTCGGAATGTGGAAGCGCCTCGGCGAAGATCCCAAACCTCGCACCGGCAACCAGCAGGCCGCTTTCGAAAAAACGCTTCCGGCTCATACCATGCAGACGATTTTCGAACAGCCGGGCGAAGGCAGTCTCGCCTCCATCCACATGCGCCTTGAGCCTATGAACCGGGCGTCGCTCGGGGAACTCTGGCTCAAAATCACTTGGGATGGAGAAGCCACACCGGCGGTCGAATGCCCGGTGGGCGCTTTCTTTGGAAATGAGTTCGGACTGAACCGTTTGCAAACGTTGATACAGGGTGTCACCGCCGACGGGACGATGTACAACTATTGGCCCATGCCGTTCTGGAAATCCGCTAAGGTGGAATTTGAAAACCGTGGCGAGAGTGAACTCAGCATAACGGGCACGGTGGACTTCAAGCCATCTTCGGCATTGGCGTATCCGCAGGCTCGCACAGGCCACTTCCGGGCCTCGGCGTACCAGCCAATGACGCCAAAACAAGCGGGCCGTGACTCCCATGTGGCGGAAATCTCTGGCAACGGACATGTGGTTGCAGGATTGATTAGTGCGGAGAAATCCATGTGCGAAGGGGATGTCCGGGTGCATATCGACGGCTGCGGCACCCCTTCGATTGAAAGTGATGGCTCGGAATCCTGGTCTTGTTATGGCTGGGGATTCGAGTTCCCGCCCCAAGCCAATCCTGCATCGAGTTACGACGGTACGAACAATGCCTCCTGGTCGATGTTGCGCCTGCTCATGGGTGATTGCTACCCATTTCGCACCCATTTACGCATGACCGTGGAAGGCGGCATGGGTGATGAGTCCGGCACGGACATCCGGTCGGGATTGGTATTCTGGTATGGAGAACCAGAACCGGCCATGGCGTTGACAGACTTTATGGATGTGGGCGATTCCGATTCGGAAGCGGCGCATGAATATCGGGCCCCCGAGTCTGTTGTGTGGGAGCTAACTTCCGCGCTTGAAGGGGAGTTCGATGAGGTCTCGATCACCGATAATGGCCGAACACTCGCCGGACAGAGCCAATTTGTGATTCGGATTGCCCCAGAGAACCAGGGCGTACTTTTGCGCAGGAGATCGGACCAGTCGAAGAATGGCCAGCGGGCCGCCGTGTTTGTGGATGGGAAACGGGTATCAGAACGGCTCTGGTTGTATGCGGACGGAAATCCCCAGGCCAGATGGCTTGAAGATGAGTTCTTCATTCCATCTTCTTACACAAAGGGCAAGAAAAAGATATCCATTCGCATCAAGCCCGTGAATGATGGAAATGGGATGATTTGGAACGAAAGCATGTACTGGGCCTTTAGCCTGGGCGCGTCCAAACTGAACCCGGAGGCTGTCAATCTACCCCAGAAGGCCATACCGCCCTTCGAGCGGGAGCTGTAATGTTTCAACAGACAATCCACCGGGCACAAGAGACGTATGAAAGAGGCGCTCCTTTTTGCGGTTCTTGTACTGATAACAGCTATTCTGGTTTTCTTGAGAAAATTTCTCGTGTAAACCAAAGTATATAAACTTGCTGCGCCTTACAATCCATGCCGGATATTTTGGCGGGCTCTTCCCGAACCGGTGGGGCAAGCTCCACCCTACAAAACGGCAAAACCGCCCTTAAAGCAGGGCCAGGCGTGCCCCACCGTTCAAGCCGGCTGGCCGGAATGAGGTAATATGGCCTTGCATGGCGGTTGTTCGTCTTTGAAATCCTTCGAATAATCGAGTACGCTTCATGCAAGGTCGAAGGGGAGAAGCGGGATGGCCGAGGCCGACAGCAACATCATCGAGGTGCGCGGCCTGAGCGTGAAATATGGCGAACGCACCGTGCTCGATGGAATCAGCTTCGATGTGCGGCGTGGGGAGATCTTTGTAATCCTCGGCGGCAGCGGATGCGGCAAGAGCACGTTGTTGCGCACGCTGGTGGGCCTGTTGCGCCCTAATGCCGGGCAAATCCTCATGAATGGCCAAGATATCGCATGCATGAATGACGAGCAATTCATGCCTTTCCGGCGGCGCATGGGCATGTGTTTCCAGGGGTCGGCGCTGCTCAATTCATTATCCGTGGCGGACAACGTGGCCCTGCCGTTGCGCGAGCATACGAAACTTGAAGAATCCACCATCGACATCATGACCAAGATCAAACTGGAACTGGTAGGCTTAGGGAGATTTGAGCATTTTCTGCCATCGGAACTGAGCGGCGGCATGCGCAAGCGGGCGGGCCTGGCCCGGGCCATGGCCATGGACCCCGAAATCATTTTTTATGATGAGCCTTCCGCAGGGCTTGATCCCATTGTGGCGGCCGATCTCGATGTGTTGATTCGCAAGATGCAGCAGACGTTTAATCTGACCAGCGTCGTGGTGACGCATGAAATGTCCAGTGTCGAGGTGATCGCGGACCGCGTGTGCATGCTGCGGCCTGGCGGGCGGATCGCGGCGATGGGCACACTGGACGAGGTGCGCCGCTCCAACGAGCCATTCGTCCAGCAATTTTTTCAACGCAGGCCTAACGAAGAAGAGGAACAGGATAACGAAATGTATATCGCGTCGCTGACCGGTGATTGACCGGCCCGCGCAACCATGGTGAATCCATGCCAGCAGCCAAATCGAATTATACATGGACCGAGATCAAAGCGGGGCTCATGGTGCTCACAAGCCTTGCCCTGTTCGCGCTATTCGCCGCAGGCATCTACGGCCTGCGCACGCCGAAAGCGGTTTCCTCGTATTACGCCACGTTTCACGACACCCTTGGCCTGGATAAAGGCGCGGATGTGCGCTTCGGAGGCGCAAAAGCGGGCCGCGTGGCGGCGGTCCGGCTTGATCCCGAGGACCGTACGCGCGTGCGGGTCGAATTTGATGTCGCCGCTGGCACGCCCATCAACACCACCAGCATATGTTATGTCTCCCAGACGACTTTGACGGCGGCCAAGCATCTCGAAGTGAGCACCGGCGAACCAGCGGCGGAAGTGCTGCCGAACGGTTCTGAAGTGCCCAGCCAGCAGCGTGACCTGTTCGGAACCGCCAACCAAGTAAGCGGAAAAATGGCCGAATTGCTGGACGGCTTGAAGCGCCTCATCGGCGCGGATCCGGCGGCAAACAAAAACGGCCATCCCATCGCTATCCCCGAGGTGCTGCATAATGTGGACGGCGCTATCAGCGATATGCGCGGGCTTATGTCGGATAACCGCGAGAAGATATCGGCCACCATTGCGCGGCTGGAGGAAATCGAGCAAGGCGCTAAGGGGCTTATGGAGCAGCTCAATACCGTGATTGCGGAGAATCGTGGCGACATTCGCGGCTCGGTGGAAGGCGCGCGGGGGGCCGTCGAAACGGCCAAGTCCGCCGCGGCCCGCACGGATGCGATTCTGCGGCAGGTTCAGGCGGTGGCCGGACGCCTTGACGCCATCGCGAATTCATTGGAGTCTACGATGCGGAACGCCGATGCGATGAGCGCGGAGGCGCGGGGCGCCCTCGAGGAAAACCGCCCGGAACTCGAACGGCTGGTGCGGGATCTGCGGGAAGCCGCTTTCAACGCGAAAGAGTTCACCCGCGGCGTTTCCACGAATCCGCAATCGCTCATCCGTGGTGTCGAGCCTGCCGGACGGGCCACGGAATAGGACGAAATGCTTAACGCGGCATAGCCGCAACTAACGATCCGGATTTTAAACTACGAAATACACAGCGTTGCGTAGGCGCAACCAAAGCGTTTAGTTTTTTTACCGCGAATGAACGCGAATGAATGCAAATATATCCTCTAGAATGTTTTTGCAACTCCCGTGGTATGGGCGTCTCGCCCATACCACGGCACAAGAAAAAATATATCCCGTAACTATTTGATATGATTTGTGTTATAGGCAAAATCGTTGCAAGAAAACAACGTTTTTCCAGATAGTAGTACGAAATACACTAAATTATTTAGTCGGGGCCGCGTTAGCGTCCCCGAATAGCCGCTTTGAGCGGCTCTCATTATAAAGCCCCGGCTTTGCGGGGGATATTCATTATGCGTAGAATAGAGCAAGGAACGCGATGGGTTGCATCGGGGATGAATAAGGAAAAACTCCCAGGTGAAATAGTAGAGCGAGCACACTCGATCCTTCATGATTTCGATAATATGTGGAAATGTAAACTACCGATTGCAGGTAGAGTTGTTCGCATAGGCCAGATAGGCATTATTGCTGAGGGTGCTTTTCAGTCTTTCCGGATTGGTCACGCAGTATGGGACTGCTGGTAATGGGATTACCTGATATTATAGACATTGCGGCCAGAAAGGTGCTTTCGGAGAGACTGCGCCAGTATCTAGACATGAAGATATCGATGGATACCTTAACTGAGGATATTCCTGTAGGGAAACACGCATCTGCTTTCACCAAATCCGAAGATTCTGGAATTCGTGAGATTTTTTTTCAATTAACTTTCGATTACGACACGACTCTCTTTCGTGACAAAGGATTCAGCGGGCGAAAAGGGGAACGAGAATACATTGAGAGAATCATTCTCTTTCTTGATTCCTTGACACCGTATAGATGGCATGAATGGCCTGTTCAAAGGCGGTTTAGGGCATGGATCAAAAGAGAATTACTAACTAACGTGCCTTTATTAGGGATTGGCCCATATTGGCCTTTTCTCACAGAGAGCGAGCTTAGTGAGGCACGCACACGTTTGAAAGAAAGGCAGGAATAGACTCATGGAATAGACATTATCATGAAGTCATTTTGAGCTAATGAGAAGTGAATGTAGGGCGCAATGATTGAATAGATGCAGTATCGCAAAAAATGCAATACACCTAATTTTTTGGGAGATAGTAGCATGGAGCGGATGCTTGCAGTTGCACTGGCCTTTCTGGCCGTAGGCTGTGCAACAGAACCATTAGCGCCGAAATATTATACGCTCGATTTCCGTCCGTCCGGAAAAGCATTAAATCTTTGCCCCTTGCGTGTTGAACGCCTGGACGCCGCTGAGCCGCTGGAACGCAGCGCCATCCTCATTCAAGCCACGCCGGTCGAGGTCGAATATTATGCCCGCGACTATTGGGCCGCGCCCGTGGCGGAGCTGGCGGCGCAAAAACTACAGGCCGAATTCGGCGATCCCGCTACGCCGGAGGCGCTGCAAGTCAGCGGAACCGTTCTCGCCTTCGAGCAGGCAGACCTGGAAGATGGCTCCGCGCAGGCCCATGTGAAACTGGCTATCAAAATCCGCGCTCCGGGAGCTGGCCCTAAAGAGCATCCCCTGTTGGAACGCACGTATGAAGCCAGCATTCCCGCCGCCGCGCCCCAGCCCGCTGAAGTGGCGAAGGCCCTCTCGCGAGCTATGGAGGATTTAGCAGTGCAAATTGCCGCGGACGCGGCCAGCTTGAAACCAAGCGGCATATGAAAACAAAGAAAAACCATTGTTGTAAATAGAAATGGCATTTTTAGGCATTTGCGTTGCAGGCGGCCAGTGTTTAGAATGAGTTTGTCATGTATTGGGCAAATATCTCCGTGGAGGGTGGAATTTGTGAAGCGGGGTTTTTTGGTAACGGAAGACAGTCATCGAGGCAAGCGCCGCACGCCGGTCCTGGCCTCGATCATCATTGGGCGGTCCACGGACTGCGACATCACGATTGATGATGTGGCGGCTTCCCGCCATCATGTCGAGGTGCGCCGCGCGGGAATGGGGTTCTTCTGGAAAGACCTGGGTAGCACGAATGGCACCTTGGTGAATGGCTCTCCCATGCTCGAGGGCGTGCTCGACCATGGCGACCGCATCCAAATCGGCGAAACCGTGCTCCGGTTCGAGGTCGAAGTGGTCGCGGAAGCGGGCGAGACAGATGAATCGACATTGTTTAAAACCTTGATTGATGCGGATGGTGAAGCCCTTGAAGCATCGCCGGAGGAATCTAAAGCCGAAGAAATGCTCCGGGCGGTCTACACGGTCATGAACCAGATCGCTTCAAATTATGAACCGTGCAGCCTGGTGGACCAGATCCTTGATACCAGCATGAAAGCCATCGGCGCACAGCGCGGGGCTATTTTGTTCGCGGGGCCCGCCCGGGAGGAATTGCTGCCCTGCCCGGTGTGCGGGAAATTCCATGTCGTCGAGAATGGCCGCTTGCGCCATGTGAACCGGGAAGGCGTGCGCATCAGCAATACCGTCGCCCATCGCGTATTGAGCCGTGGCGAAAGCGTGCTGTTGCAAGATGCGCAATCCTCCGATGATGTGAGCGCGGCGGAGAGCATCGTTTCGCTCAATTTACGGTCCATTATGTGTGTGCCGCTCAAGGGCAAGCAGGGGATCCCGGGCCTGCTGTACTTCGATACGAATCAACCGGGACAGATGTATTCACGTGAAGACATGCTGCTGGCCACGGCGGTGGGCAACAGCGCTGGCCTCGCCCTCGAGAACGCCCGCATGTGCCAGCAGATCATTGAGAAGGAGCGTGTCGATCAGGAGATCCGCCATGCCTGGACCATTCAGGAAGGCTTCCTCGTGCGCGATTGGCCCCAAGACGATTCGCGATTCCGCGTGTATGGCGAGACGCGTCCCGCCAAGATCGTCGGAGGCGATTTCTATGATTTTGTCCGGCCCGAGCGCAACCGCGTGGGCGTGCTGATAGGCGATGTCAGCGGCAAAGGCGTGCCCGCCGCGCTGACCATGGCCCAAATCCTCGCCGAATTCCGCCTATGCGTCCGCGAGTCGGACTCGCCTGCGAAGGTGCTTGCCATGCTGAATGCGGCCATGGTGAACCGGAGCACCTTCGGCACGTTTTGCACGATTTGCTACCTTACTATGGACCTAAACACCGGCACGGTTCGGTGCGCCAATGCGGGGCATCACCCGCCGGTGCGTGTGAGCCACACTGACATCCAAGAGTTCGGCCCCGCATCGGGCCCGCCGATAGGCGTCACGCCGGACGCGGCATGGACGGATTGCGAAACGGTGCTCGAACCTGGCGAGACGGTGCTCCTGTACACGGATGGCATTGTCGAGGCGAGAGGCATGCATACGCGCCGCGACACCGCGCGCACCTCGGACGAATTCGGCGTGCGCAATTTATGCCGCGTGGCGCAAGGCTTCTCGTCGGAGTCTCCCAAGGAAATGATCAACGGTGTCATGCTCAGTGTGCAAGAGTACACGGCTCCTGCCGCGCCGCATGACGATTGCACCATGATAGCCATTAGCTACGAACTCTGAGCGCTTGGGATTTAAATGCTAGCGGAACAAAACTGGGATATCGTGGCCAGGCTGCACGCGGAGCCCCGGCTGCTCGCTGCGGTGCGCGGGCTGGTGCGCGGGTTTGCTGAAAACGCCGGTTTCCCGGAAGAGCGCGCCGATGAGGTGGTGCTTGCGGTGGATGAAGCGTGCAGCAACTCGATACGGCATGCCTATGCAGGCCAGCCCGGGGCCGTGCTGGAATTGGCATTGCGGTGTACGTCGGAATATATCGAGTTTGAGTTGAAAGACGAAGGCTTTCCCGCACCCAAAGAATGCCTGGAATGCAAAGAGTCGCCTCCGCCGGATGCAACAACCGTGCAGCCGGGAGGATTAGGGATTTCATTAATGCGCCGCGTATTTGACGAGGTGCGGTTTGATTCAGGTGCGGAGCGGGGCAATCATATTATCATGCGGCTCCGGCGGCCAGCGGCCTCTCCGGAAATCCACGGTGAAGAAGGCAAAGGACTGATCCAATGACGCTCGATATCGAAGTTTCCAACACAGACACAACCTGCGTCGTCAAAGTGGCCGGCGAAGTGGATTTATACAATTCACCGGAATTGCGCGCGGCGATTACCAAAGCGGCTGGCGCGTCCGCGTCCGCCCTCGCCGTGGATCTGCGCGGCGTGCCCTACATGGACAGCTCCGGCGTGGCGACGCTTGTCGAGGGGCTGCGCGCCAGCGCTAAAAAGAACATGACGTTTATTTTAGTATCGCCGTCCAATCCCGTCATGAAGGTGTTGAAGCTGTCACGGCTGGATTCGGTATTCCAGATACAGGACAACTTGTGAACGCCGCCGCGCGCATCGCCGGATTTGCGGGGCGCTCGAGCATCAGCGCCGTTCATCGCATCCTGCATGTGTGCGTCCTAATCGCAGACACCTGTAATTGGGTGGTTGTGCAGCCCCTGCGCGGCAGGGGATTGCGTTTTCGGAGCGCCGTCGAGCACTTTGTCGAATACGGAGTGCATTCCCTTCCCATCGTAGCCCTTATTTGTTTCCTTATCGGGGCCATCATGGCGATGCAATCCGCTTACCAGCTCGAACGCTGGGGCGCGAAGGCATACATCGCCATGCTGGTGGGCGTGGCGGCCATGCGCGAGTTAGCGCCCTTGATGACCGCCGTGCTGGTCACCGGGCGCAGCGGTTCCGCCATTACGGCGGAGATCGGGGCCATGAAAGTGGCCGAAGAGATTGACGCATTGCAAGTCATGGGCGTCAATCCCACGAAATTCCTAGTGGTTCCGAAATTCCTGGGTATGCTGTTCGCCGTGCCCTGCCTGACCATTCAAGCGGTATTCATTATGATTCTGGGCGGATATTGCCTTTCCGTTTTTGTTTTAGGCGTGGATTCAGATATCTACATCACAAACACGCTGCTTGCCCTTTCCATGAAAGACTTCGCGACGGGCATGACCAAGAGCGTTTTTTTCGCCGTGGTGATTTGCTGGGTGGGCGTGTATAAAGGCTTTCATGTCGAAGGAGGGGCGGAAGGCGTCGGCCGCATGACCACCTCGTCCGTGGTGACGGCCATATTCTTTATTATCGTGGTCGACCTCGTCTTTACGGCCCTGTTCTTTTTCTAATGTAGACCTGAGAATGTTACACTATTACGCTAGATGGCCCAATCGTTGTTTATTCTATGGAGCGTCATGCAAATATATCGATTTATTATCATGAGCCTTTATTTCTCCGACGAACTCTCCATATGACGGCAAATAGGCCCACGGCTATAACACATCCCCCCAAATAAAATCCTATGTATTTTCGTGCGTGCGGCCAGAGTTTTCTGTTCAGATTTCGGATGATTATTTCGCACTCCAACCGTAAGTCTCGAGTATCGGAAACGCCACTGAGAACATCCACAATGTCGTCTACCGAGATTCTCCCATCTGAACAGGGTATTCTTTTTAGTTCGCCACCCGGTTCTTTCGACCAAATGCGCGTGTCGCCGGGCTTGCGTATATCATCTACTAATACTGACATGCCTTGGAAAAAGTCCGGCGATAAAGATGCTTCCGCTTCCTTCAAAAGATTGGCATCTATCGAATGAGATGCTTCTTCAATCCATAAAGGCTGCGCTCCAATGAATGTTCCTTTGGGTGCTTCCTCAATATGATAACCTCAATTGACCCCGTGGCGGGCCACGTGTTGCCAGAACTGGTCCCAACGGCCCTCGGTCATCTCCAGCGACCTGAGCGCGATCACCGCGCTCGCGCCCGCTTCCTTCCACCGCATCCCGGAGCATGCCAGGCGTTGCTTGATCAGCGTCTTGCACGCCGCCTCCGTCACTCCGCTGCCGATGGGAAGGCGCTCCGCCGTGTGCCGCCAGTATTGCATCTTCGAGCGGTGATTGCCGAAGTAGGTGATCGCCTTGCCGAGTTCCTCGCGGCAAGCCTGGGCGCGCACGCTTGGCAAGCTCGCCTTCATCTCCTCCAGCAAGCGTCCGGCTGCGCCCCTCGTGTGCTTCAGCCGGTGACTCCAGTCCGCCTCCCACTCCCGGCGGCGCGCGCCATGACCGTGAATCGCCTCCGCCGCCTTCCCCACGTATTCCCGCGCGTGATAGAAATCCAGCATCTGCCGGTCCGTGCGCGGCGTCAAAAACTTCCAGTTGTCCGGCGCGCCGTCGGCCAGGCCGATATACAGCGCCGCCGGGTGCCTCGCCCTCACGCGCTCCACCTCGCGGCCGAAGCGCTCGAGGAAAGTCTGCTTGCCGTACTCGGGCGATGCGCCCGCGTAGATCGTGTGCAGCCGCTCCCCGTCCTTGTCGTACAGGCTGATGGACCCGCACATCGCCTGACGCCAGCCGTCCTCCCTGAGCAGCATGCAGGTGCCGTCCAGGCCCACGGCCACCGACGCGACCGGCCTGTCCAATTCCGGCAGCTCGTACTCCCACGTCTCCTCCCTGGCCTGCGCCAGGGCGCCCACAAAATCGCCGATCTTCTTCACATAGTCGCGCGAGATTGCGCGGCCTGTCGACTCGAGCAGGTCGCGGCGCATGACATCGGCGCCCATGCGGGAGTATTTTCCGCTGACGATCCGGGCGTAGCGCGGCGTGGCGTTCATGACCATTCGCGCGTCCCGCTCCAGCGGGCAGAAGGTGCGCCCGCCCGTGGCGGTGTTCTGGTAGACGTGCCGCTCGACGCGGACCGGGCCGTGGGGCGTCTCGTAGGTCTGGCCGAAGCGCCCCTTGGTTTTGAAGGTGGTGGCGCCGACGCGGATGGGCGAGCCGTCTGTGTCGAAACGGGCCAGGGCCTCGGCCATGACTGCGCGCCCCACCCCGTTCAGGGCCTCCTGGACCGCCTCCTCCATATCGAGCATCGAACCACGCAGCCTCAGCGAGAAACTCACCTCGAACGTGTCGCCGTCGCGCCTTGTCACCATCGCTGCCATCGGTCTTCCTCCGTTAAGGGTCCGGCATACTTATCGACCCGACACGAGGATTTCTTTAGCATTCTGCGGGAACACCCGTTCCTTTTTTCTCTTCATAGGTGGCATAAGATGGAACTCCCATAATGATGGAGCCCGAATTCTTCATGTGGATTGAAGGCTCTGTATCCCCTTTAATAGTGAAATTTCCTTCTCGCGCTACATATTCATTGTCAGGCTCAACCAACAAGGACCACTCCCCATATTCCGTTGTTAATGTGACCGCGATAACGCCTTCTCCCTTGTCATTCGCGCTTGTGCATGCAGTGGCGTCCGTGGTGAAGCCGCGGCCCATAGCCCTTAGCAATTCGATCATATATAGTCCGGATGTCCCTGTGGGCGAACTGATCGTGATGAGTGCCGATATGTGGTCGGCTGTATTCAATAGGCTCTCCACGGAATCGCTTGAATCATCGCTTCCACATATATGCGATTGACCTTCGGCGCTGGGACCGCAGTAAACCCATGTTTTTAGAAAAGGAGCAAATCGTTCCATATGGCCTGGAATGGTCTTGATTTCCGGTAAATCTGTCGCCACAAAAGCAATCGCCCTTTGATCGGTGTTTTGCGTAAATGCGAAACGCATGCCATATGCACCAAGCCCTGGTGTATAACGATCTGGAAGCCGAACCGTCCTACCTTTGAGTGTGATGTTGGTGGTGAACGATAAATCCGCCGCTTTCATTTTTTCATAAACTTCGGTGGAAGTGTACTGAGCGAGTACGGTGTCTGGTAGGCTGAGGTTTAGAATAATCATGAGCATCAACTTATACAGTACGCCTACCCGTAAAGTATTGTTTCGGTATTGAGCAGGCAATGCCTTTACTTGCATCTGTCAAAACCTCCATATGCGGGTAAACTAGCACCTTAAGCTCCGGCTTCAATAAGAAAACAAGATAGGACAAGAGCGCAACGACTCTTTATACGGCCAAACCTGCTTCAGTTGCTAAAGTGTTACATAAAAATCTTGTTCATCCTGTAAATCCTGTCAAAAATCTCCTCTTAACGGAGGTTTGTCATGAATTCGCATTTATTCACATCTATTCGCGTCTAAAAAAATCACCCCAATGTTTTTGCGCCAGATGGCTAAAGCGTTACTAAGCTCTATTATTACAGCTATGTCGTGCTTTTAATGGTTGCATTCTTTGCGGCTTTGCGCGAAATAGATGAATAAAACTAGCGCGTTGTACTACAACCAAAGATCCCACTCGATTGATACGCACGCACAGCAGCCAAGAACGCAAAGGTAAACGAGAATAATCAATGCTATGTCGCTACATTAGGTTGTGGGCAACGCCCACGTCAATCCATATATTTAGCCCGGCTCCATACCGGACCGGTAAGGAGTCCGGCCATGCAGCAGGGCGTCACACAAGGCGTCCACGGGAGCGCATCCCCCTGTAATGAGCCCCAACGCGCGTCCTTGCGCGGCCCGCAATCCGCCGGAGAATAGGCGCGAGAAGGCCCGGATATCGCAGCAAATGGCATCGGGTTGCCGCGCGGGCTTTGCACACACCCGCCCCTCGGAGATATCCGCCGTGAGATAAACCGGTTCATCGCGGTGGACAATGGGATCATAAATCTCAAATCCCAGTTTGCCTTTGAGTTCCTTCGGCGCGTGAAGCGCCTCGAGGGCGCGGCATGGATCCAGCACCCGCAGCATGAGCCGCTGGAGGCGTTCGAGGGTGATGTAATCGGGAAAGAGATCCGGCAATAGCGTGTCATTCGGCAACGTGGCGTGAATCTCAACAGCGTCCGGCAAATCCGCCGTGGCGCGCAACAATGCCGCCTCGGCCGCTAAATCAAGGCCGTGCAATTCCGCGATGTCAATCCGCACTCCCTGCGCCCGGGAACGGGGGAACACGCGATAGATGAGGTATCCGGTGATTGTTCCCCTGGCGTCGAGATGCGCCAGGGTGGTCTCGGCCCAATCTTTTTTGCGCTCGCTCCACCAGGTGTTCGGGCGTACGGTTTGGGTATTGGTTCGTATAGCGGCTTTCTCATACACCGATTCGATGGCGGGCAAGTCTTCCCGCCTGGCGGGGCGTATCGAGCCTGCCGGGGTATGGGGCGCGGGATTCGCCATCCGGCGCAGCATGTCCGGCCACACCAAGAGGCCCGTGTCGCATGCGGGCAATTCCCACCCAAACTTTTGGTAATACGCGATCGAGAACGGCCACAACGGCGACACGGCGCAGCCCAGTTCCCGGAAATAGTGAATCGCACCCACCATCAACGCGCCAGCGTAGCCTTTACGCTGTTGCGCCGGATCCGCCGCAACACATGAAACCGCCGCGGCAGGCACTTGAGCGGTTCCCCACCACAATGGCTCCGTGCGGAATAACAGCGCCGCCGCTAGTTCGCCGTCCGGCGCTATACCCACCAGCGTCTGGCCCGGGGGATACCACTCGAGGCCGTTCTGATTGAACGCGCGCGTGCCCACGCGGCACGCGGTTTCAAGCTCACCCTGCTCCGCGAGGCGCACTTGCATGTCTTTGTTATACAGAGGAATTTCCATGAAAAAACTATACCGCAGCAATCATGGTCTTTCCAAGTGCAACAAAAACGCCCGAGAGATAGGGGAGTGGCGTGAAGAGGGAGGCCATCAATGCCCGTGGAGCAAGATTTGTGGCGGCTGCTGCTCATCGAGCGCTTGAGCGAATATGCGTGCAGGGATACGCACCGGGCGCTTGCCGCATGCCTAGTGGAGGACATGGCGGCGTTTCTGAAAAGCCATGGCGTCCGCCAGACGCCGCTCGTGGTGTTGCGGGTCCATGATGTGCTGGCGTCGTTTCTGGATGTGCTCGGCGCGGAGGAAACGCTGGCCGCCACGGACGAACCCAAAACCGCCGCCGTCGAGTCGGCGGCCAAGGCAAGGGAAAGGCTGCGCAAAGCGATGAAGGAACTCGAAGAATCCTGTGAACGGCTAGGGTCGCCTATCGGCAAAGGGTTGGCTGACGCTATGAAGCCCATACTCAAGGCGTCGGAAGGCGTGCTCGAAGACGCCCTGGCGTATGAAGCCAAGCGCACGGCCAGTTCCGCGAAGGAACAGAAGAAGGATGAATGATTTGGCCACAAGAAGCACAAAAGGTGCAAAATCTCTGTGTCTCTTGTGCTTTTTGTGGCGATTAATCGGGCAGGAGTTGTTATGACGTTTAACGAGCGCCGCGCGCGCAACCAACTCAAGAAGCGGGGCCTCGGTGAAGCGGAGATTCGGGCGTGGCTCCTCGTGCATCGCCGGACCCGGTTCGCCGCCGCCTATCTGAAAGACCGGGAAGGACAGCCATGGGCGGCGCGTGGCTACCAAATGGATTCGCTCGAGTCCTACGCGCCGCGCAAGGTGCATTGCGACGGGCGTGATGTGGGCAAGACGACCGAGATCGAGCTTATCGCCGCATGGGCCTCCGTGGCGCGGCCCGACGCCGAGATGCTCATCGCCACACCCTGCGAAAACCATCTCTATCCGCTTATGGACCGCCTCGTGCGCCGTTTCCAAACCACGCCCGAACTTGCGGCCTGCCTCGCCGAAGTGAAGCGCACGCCCTCGTGGCATCTGCGCTTCACGAACGGTTTTGTGCTGTGGGGGCGTATCGCGGGGCCGGGCGGCGTGAATTTCCAGGGCATGCACGTGGACTGGCAGGTCGTGGACGAGGCCCAGGAAATGACCGAGACTGCGTGGGGCGAACTCTATCAAGCCCTGAACGGCGGCGGCTGGCGCTGGGTCTATGGCGTGCCCAACGGCTTGCGCAACACGTTCCATCGCATGACACGCATGCGCGACATCGAGCAATACAACTGGCCCTCCTCGTTGAATCCGGAGTTCACGCCCGAGAAGGACGCCGAACTGGCGAACCTCTACGGCGGCAAGGATTCGCCGGGCTATATTCACCGCGTCCTGGGCCGCCACGGTTCGCCCGCCTTCGCGGTCTTCAAACTCGATGACTACCTGGCGTGCGTGCAGGGAGGGCTGGACTTCCAGAACATCGAATTGGGCGAGCAGGAGCCGTTCGACGCGCCCTCGGGCGTTGCGCCGGGCGCGTACTATATGGGGTGTGACTTAGGCTACGCGCGGGATCCGTCGGAGTTGGTGGTCTACCGCGCCGAAGGGCCGCATCTGGTGAACGTGTTGCGGGCGCATCTTCACGGCGTCAACTACGCCCGGCAGCAGGAGGTGATCACGTGCCTCGACGCCGTGTACGCCTTCCGCGCCATCGCCATCGACGCGGGCAACAACGGCCGCGCCATCGCCCACGGCCTCATGGCGCAGGGCGAGGAATGGTGCGCGAAGATCGTCTCTGTCGAATTCGGAAGCAGCATCGACCTCGAACCCTTGCCCGATGGCAGCCCGGACCGGCGTCCCGTGAAGCAATTCATGACGGGCCTCATCGAGCGCCGCCTGGCCGAACACACCCTCGTGTTTCCGCCCCTGCCTGCCCGGGAATCGCAATACGCCTCGCACACCTATTCCGTGGGCATATCGGGGCAAATCATTTACGAAAAGGGAAACGACCACATCATCGACGCCGACCGCTGCGCCCTGCTGGGCCATTATCTCGACACGACGCGCTACGCCGGCGGCCCCGCGCCGCTGCCGCCGCTCGTGGCGGGATTCTGAGGGTTTGGGGTCTAGGGTTTAGGGTCTGGGGTTTGGGGTCTGGGGTCTGGGTCTGAGATTCGGCATTCGGAATCTTAGACCCTATACCCTAGACCCTAGATCCCAAACCCATGTAACACGCGGCTATTTTTCCAATTTTATCCGATGTGTCAACTGCTACCTGTGCTAAAAAAGTTCTTGACGGATTTCCAAAACAGGCACATACTGCATCTAGTAAGTGGTACAGCCAAAGAAGGAGGATAGGGCAATGAATCGCCATGGGTTTTCATTAATGCTTGTTTTCCTCGCTATCGCTGTCCTGCTCATGGCCGGGCTTCCGGCCAGCGCACAGTCTCCAAAAGAGCCGGAATGTGTATCTCCGCAACAAATAACGAAATGGGCCGATGAGCTCGCAAAGGCGGAGCAGCTTCTGCTCGACAAAAAAACCGAAGAAGCGAAGGCGTGTTATGACTGCGCCGCCGAGATCGCCCCCAATCCCCAATACAAGGCCGAAACGTATTTCCATAAAGCGGAAAGGCTGGAAACCTGGGATCGCCAGGAATCCATCGCTGCTTACCAGCAAGTATTGAACGAAGAACCGACGCCCGCCCTGCGCGCCGAAACCTGCTTCCGGCTTGGCTCGCTGCATCGCAACATCTCGCTGGGGAAGAGCTTGGAAGAAGAGAAGCAGATCGTCGAGACGGAATTCTGCAGTGCGAATTGCCTGCCCTATTTCGAGATGGGGGCCGCCGCCGCGGGCGAATACGATAGATGCGCCATGTCATGCCGCATCTATGTGGCGCTGGTGTACTATGATCTGGGGCGAAAAGAAGAAGCGGACGCCATTCTCATCAAACTGGCGTATCTAGACCCCTCCAAGGCGGAGCTTTTCCCGGAAAAATTTCTATATTCCTTCCTGTCGCCCAAATCCTTCTTCGAACGCAAAGGGGAAACCCTACAATATGTCCAGTATATTCGAGAAGGAGCCGCCAAGCAGTTGATCAACTTCAATGCCATCCCGGGCGAAGACGAATTGACACTCAAGCGGATGCAAGAATTCTGCGCGGGGTATCCCCATACGCTGATCGCCGAAGAAGCGCAGGCGAAAATCGATGAGATCAATTCCATCCAACACTGATGTCTTTTAAACCAGCGGGGTAAATGGGCGCTTATACGGGAGGCGAAATCATGAAGGCTATATGCTCTACGCTACTTATAGTGCTGTTTTGTGCGGCATCCATGGGTGCTTATTCCCCCTTTCCTCGAATTGGCACAGGGAATTGGCAAGGACAAGATTTGCTTGCAGGCACGATAACAGGCCCAAATTGTGAATATATATGCCCGGGTTCCATAATTACTTTTACGGGAACTAGGGCAACCGGGGATTTGGATATTAATCTTGACACCTATGCACTGGAGATGGACCAGCTCAAATCAGGATGGCCGAGATGGTATTGCCCAGGCGGCTATTTCATCAATGGAGATACCGGCGTTTCTGTGAGGTACTATGTGCCTATGGATCATAGCTTGTCCACACTTCGAGCATCACTTTTTGAGGATGATGTTCCGGTCAAGGGAGATGATGTTGTCGGAAGTCTACTAGATATAGACGGCTATGGACAATTGCAAGCATGGAGAGAATACAAAGTTTTCAACATCACTTCAGTTGAAGTGGGGCGCTCGCCTTATCCAACACTCGTAACAACAGGGAGTCCAAATACATACACCTCGTTTATCACGAGCACCGAAACCTCTTGCGTCATAACTGTTAAGACCAATTACGCCGCTGATTGGATTTTACAGGCCTACCCGCCAACTTGGACCAATATAAGCGCCACCAGCGCAAGCGATACAGATACGTTCACCGCCTCGGCGACCGTGCCAGATCACGATCCTAGAGCGACAAACCGGCCCGAAAATTGGACGATTCGCGTACAAGCGACCGTTGCAAACATATCATTAGCAAGCACTTCTACTCAGAGTGCAACAGATAAGATACGGCAAATGTACGTCGATCACGACATAAAGGTGCCCCCACGGGACTGGTTTAGCGGAGCTGTTATTCTGCTTCGAACAATTGTACTTTCTGAATATGATACCTTTGTCCAAATGTACAGAACATGGGCAAATAATCCTAGCGCAAACTTACCTATTAATGAAGGATATCGAAATCCTGAATATAATGAAACACTACAAGGATCATCTTGGGAAAGTGTACACCAATATGGTTATGCTATTGATTTATCGCCTATACCAGATAGCAATAATCCGGGAAGAACTGATGATGTTGACTACATCGAGGATGTAATTCTCGGCGTGCTGAATGAACACTACTTTTATTGGTGCGGAGGTCTAGATCCACACAATGCTTTGCATGTAGACTGGATGGACTACGACAATCTTCCATTTTAAAAATTAGCCTATTCCAATCGTTTTGTGGGTCACTCTAGATAAAATGTAATATTTTTTCTAAGTAAGGAGGAATGTAATATGAAAATGAAGGTAGCACTTTTGGTGTACTTAACCTTTTCCTTGTCACTCTTTGCCGAAGAACCTAACATTATCTTGAAACATACATGGAAAGCGGAAGAAGGATGCACTTTGCCGCCGTTTAAGGCGATATCGACTGTTCCCGCAAAAGGCGATGCCCCGGCGATCTTCATGGCTGAGACCATCTCTTCCCAAAACCATCCGAACTAACGTTCTGGAATATGAGTGAAACCGGCTTAAACCGCTCAAAAAGCATCCCGAGCCAGTTCATTATAAACGGGTCAGCGTATGGCGATATAAACGGCGATAGCATTCCGGAGTTCATCTTCATTGGCATTCCAGTGGGCACCGGGCAGCAAGTGATTCTTGCTGTAAGAATGGATGGAGAAACATCCAAATCAACGTTATATCCCATTCCGAAGAGCCATAGCTTCCGAGGCATTTCCGTTGGCGACATGGATGGCGATGGACGTGACGAAATCGTCTATTACCGAGTCGATAGCCTCATGGATGAATACTGGGAGGGGACACTGGTCATGGCGCGCATCGAGGGAGGCGAGGTGAACATACTCGGGGAACTGCCCAAGCTTCCGTTGGTTGACAGTGTGGTGGTTGGAGATTTCGATGGCGACAACCGGCCGGAAGCAGCCGTAGTGCAGGGTCGAGACGTTGGGCAAACCCATCGTAGCTATGCGCCATTCTTGGCTGCATATTCCTGGAGCGATGGCAAATGGAACACGGAGCCCAAAGCGGCGCTGCCTCTCGATACCACTTGGGATTTCATGCCCCCGCCCATGCTTGCCCGATGGAATGATCGCGGTAATCAGAAAATCATATTGCTTCACGGGCAAACCATATATGCCGATGACATGCAAAGCGGCGCATGGACGGCTCCAACCGCGCTTTTCACTATTGGAGCAGGCGATGTGAAGAATATTGGAGCGGTGGACCTCAAAGGCGATGGAAGCGATTCTATCTTAGCGTGGATTCAGGTTCCAAACAAGGAAAAGGATGGCAAGCCTAGCCGAAATCAATACGCCATGTATGTCTATCAGCGAGAAAATTGACCGGCTTCGGCTTTGCTAATAGGCAATACGCCAGGGGCTTTTCCATAGGAAGGCCTCTGGCGTTCTGCTTGTATGGCGAATAGCTAGGCATTCGTGCCCATTGGCGTGTATTGGTGATCGAAAAACTTTGGTTTCGTGAAACTTCCCGAGTATTGCTAGTATCATATATCTCATGAGAATTTTTGCCCGTTGATGTAGAGATATTGTCCATTACATATGGACAGGAGGGAACGACGATGAACCGGCTCATATGGTTGCTCTTGGTGTGTTTGGCCGCTTGTGCATATGCAGACGAATCAACAGTTCCGCTCAAAAGCATATGGCGAGAGAAAACGGATATATCTCCGTCTCTTGTACTCAATATACCGCTGTCCCCTGCCGGAATCGATAGACCTTCCATGCTGGCCGATTGCAACACCGTGACCCGCGTCTTATCTCTATGGCGAATAAGCAATTCAGGGATGCAGCGTCTTGCTGAAAAAGCCGAAGATTTCTACCCTAATGGAGCCGCCTACGGCGACATTGACCATGATGGCAAATCCGAGTTCATATTCATCGGATTTATACGCGATTCAAATGCCCGTGTGATTGTTGCTGCTAGACTTGAGGGCGACGAACTCGCGAGTACTGTCTATCCTATCGAGAAGGGATCTAGTTACCGGGGCATTGCGGTGGGCGACATGGACGGCGATGGTAACAATGAAGTTGTCTACTATCGAAAAGATAAAGTTGGAGAAGAGTATTGGGAAGGTTCCTTGGTGATGGCGCGCGTCGAGGGCGGTGAATTGAAGACCCTGGGCGAATCAAACGGGCACCGTATGGTGGGAAGCATTGCGATTGCCGATTTTGATGGCGACAACCAGCGGGAAGTGGCCGTGCTGGAGGGGCATGGTTTGGGGAAGAATGAGGAAATTTATGAGCGCGCCCCCCACTTGGCGGCCTATTCCTGGGTGGATGGCCAATGGGCCAAAGAACCAAAGGCGATGCTTCCGGTAGATCCAAGTATAGATTTGTGCGAGTCACCGAGTCTTGTCGCATGGAAAGACGGCGGCAAACCGAAGGCGCTGGTGGCGTCTTACCAGACCATTAAGGCCTACGAGATGTCGGAAGGCAAATGGTCTGACGGGGAAGTGGTCGCCACAATCGATAAGGGGAGCATCAGATGCCTCGGAGCCACTGATCTGGAAGGCAAAGGCAAGGAATCCATATTGGCATGGGTGCATTTGCCTGGTAATGAACCTGACAATCTTGGCCAACCTGCCATGTATGTCTACCAGCGAGAGAACTGAACCGGTTTTTATAAAAAAACTAGAGAGAATACGCCAGGGGCTTTTCCATAGGAAGGCCTCTGGCGTTTTACTTGCGTGTCAAAGGGAAAGGCATTCGTGCCCATTGGCGTCCATTCGTGGTAAAGACATAGACACGTTTCTCCGCAACTTTCCAATTATTGTTCGTATAGTATATGCAGTAAACCATTTTCCCCGTCGAAGCGAAGGGATGGCCCACTGCGTGTGGGCAGGAGGGAACGGCGATGAACCGGCTGGCGCTGCTTTTCATGCTGTGTTTACCTGTGTGGGCATATACGGAAGAATCAACCGTTTCACTCAAATATATATGGGAAGGTGAAAAAAGCGTATTTTATTTTCCGGACGGGAATATGCCTACTGTCTCTGCCAACAAAAATGAGCCTGCAATGTTGGCAAGCATCGTGCGTATCGATGCATCTTTCCCGCATATAGCGATATCGCACCTGAATAGGACTGGTCTGAGTCGTATCACGGAAACCTCCGATAGTTTTTCTCCCAGCGGAGCGGCATATGGGGACATTGATCACGATCAAATCCCAGAATTTGCCTTCATGGGTTATTTGCCTGCGTCGCAGCAACATCATGTACTTCTTTCCGCAAGATTGAAAGATAGCGCACTGGAAACGACGCTGTATCCCATTCCAAACGGGGACGATTTTCGGGGCCTTGCGGTAGGTGACATGGATGGCGATGGCAAAAGCGAGATCGTCTACTATCGTGTCGAGGAAGCAGCTGAGGAGTATTGGGAAGGCTCTTTGGTGATGGCGCGCGTGGAAGGCGGCGAACTGAAGGTGCTCGGCGAGTCAGGCGGCCATCCTCTGGTGGGCAGTGTCGTGATAGCCGACTTTGACGGGGACCACCGGCAGAAAGCAGCCGTGCTGGAAGGACGAGGAATACGGGAACATGAAAGCCCGACTATGCGTGCTCCCTATTTGTCCGCGTACACCTGGGTAGATAATCAATGGGCCAAGGAGCCGGAGGCGTGGCTTGCTCTGGATCCGAACATTGAACTGGACGCGGCGCCGGGCCTTGCGGTCTGGAAAGATAGAGGAAAGAGCAACCTGTTGATGGAGCAATCAAGAAAGATTGTTGTATATGAGTTGTCGAACGGAAATTGGTCGCCAGGAGAAGCGCTGGTTTCACTTGAAAAGGGTAGCATACGCAGCATTGGTGCGGTGGACCTCGATGGGAAAGGCCAAGAGTCCATTTTAGCGTGGGTGCTGTTTCCGAAAGAAAAACCGGAAGGCCCCTATGATCGATTCCGGAGCACTATCCATGTCTACCAGCGAGAGAAATGAACAGCCTCGGAATAGCATCCCCTGAACGGTGAGTGCTTTAGCCTTAAGCGCTATCCCCCGAGCCGTCCGCTGATAGGACATTCCACGAAGGCGCCTTTATCGCGTTATGGAATCCGCAGGATAAACGACTCGCCGTTCAATACCAGTGGGCACTTATTCCGCACCACTTTCGCGATATGTGGTTTCAGCCAGTGGTGTTGGTTTTCGTCGCGGATGTGGAACGCCCAGCAGTTGAAGATGCTCATCATCAGAAATACGTCGAGCAATGGGACATAGCCGTTAGGCATGCCGGTGGCTTCCCGATATCCCGCCAGGCAAGGCCCGCGATGCGCAACCGGGAGATCGCCCATCGCGGTGGCAAGATCGAAAAGATAATGTCCGAAACCACAGAGGGAAAAGTCAATCGGCCGAATGGCTTCTCCGAATACGAGGCAATTGCTGCTTCCCAAGTCAAAGTGGCCAAGCCCCCATACCTCGCTGCCCGCGCCAAGCTCGTCCATGACCGAAGCTACATGCTGGGCGGTTCGGCTGATGATATCGTAATCTGCTTCGTTCAAGACATTTAGAGGAATGCCATCGGAGATGACGCGCAGTGATTCCTCCAAGTATCTCCGATCGTAAGTGGGGCGGGTGAAGCCTTCGGGTTTATTCCATGAGCGGCCATGCTCCTCTAGGCGGGCAAGCGTGCGTCCGATTTCGCGCACGAGCCATGCGGCGTTGGGAACGGCCTTGTCGAAATTGGAGCCATCAACCCAACGTAAGAGCGAACCATTAATACATCCGTCCGAGGAGTCGAGGAGGATTTCCACCGTCAGTTCGCCGTCTATGGTGCGTACCGGTTGTGGCGCAATAACATCGGTTTCTTTTGCAAGGGCTTCGAGCCACAACAGTTCGGAGGTGATGGAGGCGGCATCGCGGCGGAGTTGACTGAATGCGCCGTTCTTCGAGTCGTGCAGGCGTAAGGCGTACCGGTTGCCGGATTCCTTCTCCGTCACGCCAAAGACGATGTTCTCATTGGCGCGCAGAAACTCGGCCGAGTATGCAGATAGATTGTAACTGTTCAGCACTTGAGGGAGCGCACCGAGCCATTTTTGTTGCCAAACGTCAAGTTGCGGACTGTTCTTGGGGTCGCTCACCCGATAGTCTAATTTTCTAGGTTCTCCGTTAAGAACGCCGCTATTCTTCGTTAATGCATCCATTGGGAAGAGTGATCTCCATGCAACTAATCAAGATACAATCTGATTAATAAATCTTCTTCATCTTTCACTTATGGATGCAAAATATTGTGTAGCCAAGCGAACCCAACTGCGAGTAAGCCAAGTGCCATCATAACCAAATAAAGCAAACCGATAGTCAATGCAAGTTTATAAAGGATTCCTTTAATCATTTTTCTTTTCCTTTCGTAGCGCACAGGGCCACGTATTTTACGATCTTGCCACGTCTTTTGTCGGTTGTGTAGCGAATAGTGTTATTGACGTACAGCCATATATCATCAACAGTCTAGAGAACTGGCGGCATGATGAAAGCTTCAAAAGGGGGCCTATTCTGTATGAATTTACTTGATTGATGCCAATCACGCAAGTCATGAACAAGCCTCACAGAGACCAAATATGGCAAAACCGTGTACTTCCGGATGCCAAGAAATATACTCTGCGTGGCATGGGCAAGGCACCCATGCCACGCGGATTGGCATACTTTCTACCGCCCGATCCGTCCGCTGATAGGACGTTCCGCGAACGTGCCTTCTTCGATGGACACGGTGCCCATGATGCGGATGATAGTGCCGTCATCAAGCCGGAACGCGCAGATGCCTTCGCTCATTTTTGGGGTTTCGTTGATGTAGTGGACCATGACGGCCTTGCCGCCCGACCAAAGGGAAATCCTGAAAGTATTCGCCATGTTTTTTTTCTCCTTGTTAATAGTTACGAACCGCATTCCCTCAAACGACATTCATTGCATAGTTGCCAAAGTTATATTTTTAACCAATGTATATCAAATAGTTATGTTCTAGATTCGACCGTTTTGCATGTTGTATATACCTCTGCATTAACGGGCGCATTTCTTGAGAGGGTCTTCCCCAAATGCCCCATGCCCGGCTTTATATCTCCCCAGAGTCGAAAAATCGCATTCACATGAAATCCGCACCCCCAAAACGGCATCAAACTGCCGCCTGGGGTTTCTCCATTTTACACTGAGTTGGTAGTGAGCGTGTGTTTCTTTTTAAGTAGGTAGAGTAGATTTTAGTAGACATATTGGTGCGTTTATGCTTTAATTCTGTTATGCTAGGACAGGAGGATGACATATGGAAAAAGAACTGCGTGTAACTATATTGCAGGCAGCGGTGGGGTAAGCCCAACCCTACAAATCTTGGATTCGAACGTTTTGGAGAAAAGGGTAAAGCATCACTGCTGGCGGGCATCTGGATTCACCCTCGGTTCTTTGGGCGCTGGGGCTTTCTCTCAAGCGCCTTCACTTCAATCACCAGATGCGCCTCATGTCCAGGAAGCCCGAGAACATCCACACACCGGGCGCGCACCTTCGTACGGCCATCGGGCAGATTCAACACGTGGTAATTCCCTGGCATGCGCCGAAAGGGGCCATTGTTCACCGCCAGCTCGAAATAGCTGAAGAATGGCATGGTGTGTTGCAGCCGCACTTCAACACGGCGCGAGGGCGTTTCTCCGAGCATATGCGCCAAGATATAGGTGCGCTGGATAGGCCAGTTAAACTGCTCTTCCCGAGCCGTAAGCACATGGGCGTCGAGATCAAGGTCGCCGCTGAAATTTATGGCCATGAGCGGGTGCGCTTCGCCTGAAAACCACAGGACGCGATCCGGCATTCCCGGCGTCTCCTGCTCTGTAAAGCCTTGCGCCAGCGAGGTCTGAATATGGTGGTAGAAATCAATGGAGCGATGCCGCGTAAAATCGCGCCAGAATCCGCGCACGTCCGCGGCGGTATAGCCTTGGCAAGGCTGGGGTTGCACAAAAAAAGGCTCATCCAAGACTTGCTCGATCCCGTCCACTTGGCCGCCATGCCACGCCCGATGCAAATCCAGCGCATGGAGCGGTTCGCCGCCGCGTGCGAAATGGCAATTCAAATCGGCGTCAAACAGCACCCACTTCCCCGCTTCGCGGCAGTACGCTTCCGCTGCAACATGGCCGAAATTGCCTTTGCATCCATAGGGGAAATCGGCGGTTTTTCGGGATAAATTCACCACCCGCGCGGGGATGCCAAGCGAAACGGCGCATTGGACCAGCGTGTGGGCGTAATGGCCGCAGCAAAACGATGCGCCCTGTGCCGCCGCTTCGAGCAAGATGTGGGCGTCCGCGCCGCCCACATCCGTCGAGAAGCCATGATTCCAGCGGCTGCGCACCCAATTCATAAGCCGCCGCATCCGCGTGAAATCCGTACCTGGCCCCGCAGCCTCGGCAATCGGAAAACACGCCCGCAATTGCACGGCCCTCGAAGCGTCTGGCGGGCGGAAACAAGGCTCGTAGGGTTCCGCGGGCCGTTGAAACGGCCCGCCAGACACCACACGCATGCGGAGTGATTTCGGTTTATTTGTTGGCATTTTTTACCTATTGCAATCAGTATATCGGCCCAGATGACCGGCGAGGGCGCCGGTCCCACACCACCTCATCCCACTTAATTTCAGAAATGCATCTCAAAACATGGCTGGGACGGCCATGCCACGTTCCATGGATGAACATAATCCTGATATTCCCAAATACCATGGCTCGTTTGGAATGCCCATGTATGCATGAGTACAATGATAAGAGGTCTTGGCCTGTCGTTCCAAGTCCTACCTGAAAGCCCAAACACGGAAGCCGCGAAGCACGCCATGCACATCACGCTGCCTCAATTGAATTGCGTCCGGTTCATCGCCAACCGCCTGTCGGAACAAGGGCGGCGCGCCATGGATGTTACCGGCCTGTGGGGTTCCGCCAAAACGCTGGCGGCGGTGCAGGCGGCGGAGGCCTTGGGCGCGCCGCTGCTCATCCTCACGGCGGGGCGCATCGAAGCCGAATCCATTTTCGATGATCTGACGGCATTCGCCGGGCCGGACCGCGCGCTGCTGCTGCCTTCCTGGGAGGTGCTTCCTTCCGACGCCATGGACCCCTCGGACGATATCGTCGCCGAACGTATGAACACCTTGCAGCATCTGGCGTCGGCCTTCGAGGACGCTCTCATGTGCGCGGCGGTTCCGTTGCGCTCGATGCTGCAATATGTCGCGCCCCGCGAGGATCTCGAACGCCGCACCGTGCGGCTGGCCGTGGGCGAGGAATATGATCTCGATGATCTCCTGCTGCGCCTCACGAAATTGGGCTATGAGCGGGAGCTCATGGTCGAACAACGCGGCCAGATGAGCGTGCGCGGCGGCATTTTTGATGTGTTCCCCATATCGAGCGAACTGCCGTTTCGCATCGAATTCTTTGGTGACGAGATCGAGTCCATTCGCCGTTTCGAACCGGAGACCCAGCGAAGCATTGGCCCCGCCGACAGCGTGGCGCTCCTGCCGCGTTCGGAAAAACACTTGCTCCACGAACGGAAAGACGCACTCGCTACGTTGGCGGATTATTTCCCGCCCAACACCCTCGTGGCGCTCGATGAACCGCTGGCGATTGCAGAAGAAGCGCGTAAACTCGAGGAGCAGTTCGGCGTTTCCGAGTACATCATGCCGTGGGAAGACGCCTACGCCCGGCTCGAAGCATTCCGCCAGCTCCGGCTGATGCACGTGGCGCAAGACGCCGGGGCGGAGCGCATTGCCGCGCCCGTGCGCTCGATGAGCAACTGGGAGCCGCCCGCCACGGATTTTTGGCAGCAGCTCGAACAATGGGACCGCAAAAAATATACCGTGGCGCTCATTTGCAACAATACGGGCGAGCGCACGCGCCTGCTCGAATTACTCGATGAGCATGGTTACCAGCCGGACAAAAGCAGCTTCGATCTGCGCATCTACATCGGGCGCATTCATGCGGGTTTTGATTCCTATGAAGATAATCTGGCCATCCTGAGCGAACGCGAGGTGTTCGGACGCCATTACATCCGGCGCTCCCGCCGCCGCTTCGAGGCCGGCTCGACGATCACCGCGCTGGGTGATCTGAAGTCCGGCGACTTCGTCGTCCACGCCAGCCATGGCGTCGGGCGCTACCTCGGCATGCGGCGCTTCCCGGATAAAACCGGCGATTTCCTGGTGGTCCAATACGCCAAAGGCGACACGCTGTACTTGCCCGTCACCCAGATCGACGCCATCCAGAAATTCAGCGGCGGCGACGGGGCCATGCCCAAGATCGACCGCCTCGGCGGGGCGACATGGGCGCGCACGAAGGCCCGCGTTAAAAAAGCCGTGAAAGATATGGCGAATGAACTCCTCCAGCTTTACGCCGCCCGCGAGAGCCAGGAGGGCCATGCCTTCGCACCGGATTCGCCTTGGCAGATCGAATTCGAGGACGCCTTCCCCTACGAGGAGACGCCCGACCAGGCCCGCGCCATCACGGATGTTAAGCGCGACATGGAATCGATAAAACCCATGGACCGCCTCGTCTGTGGCGATGTGGGCTACGGAAAAACCGAGGTCGCCCTGCGCGCCGCATTCAAGACCGTGCAGGACGGCAAGCAAGCCGCATTGCTCGTGCCCACGACGGTTTTGGCCGAACAGCATTATTTGAACTTCGTCGAGCGCCTGGCCGATTTCCCCGTGCGCGTTGACCTGTTATGCCGGTTCCGAGGCCCCAAAGAGCAGAAAGAGACCATCGAGAAACTCAAGTCCGGCGACGTGGATATCGTGGTCGGAACGCACCGCCTCATCTCGAAGGACATCGAATTCAAGGATCTGGGCCTCCTCATCATCGACGAGGAGCACCGGTTCGGCGTGGCGCAAAAAGAGCGCCTCAAGCAAGTCCGCAATATCGTGGATGTCCTGACGATGACGGCCACGCCCATCCCGCGCACGCTGAACCTTTCGATGTTGGGCGTACGCGACATGAGCCTGATCAACACGGCCCCCAATGACCGGCTGCCGGTCCATACGTGTATCGAGCCATTCGGTGAAGACCTGATCCGCGAGGCGCTCGAACGCGAGCTTTCGCGCCAAGGGCAGGTCTTCTTTGTTCATAACCGCGTGCAGACCATCGAGCTGTTCGCCACGCTTGTCGAGAAGCTCGCACCCCGGGCGCGGGTCGCCATCGGCCACGGGCAAATGCGCGAGGGCGACCTCGAACACGTCATGACGCGCTTCATCCGCCACGAGATCGATGTGCTGGTCTGCACGACCATCATCGGCTCCGGCATCGATATCCCGAACGCCAACACCATTATCATCAACGACGCTGACCGTTTCGGCTTATCCGAGCTATACCAGTTGCGCGGGCGCGTCGGACGCTACAAACACCGCGCCTTCGCCTACTTGCTCGTAAATGGTGACAAAGCCTTGACGGAAGTGGCCCAGAAACGCCTCAAGGCGTTGGAGGATTTCTCGACCTTGGGCGCGGGCTTCCGCATCGCCATGGCCGACATGGAAATCCGAGGCTGCGGCAACATCCTCGGCGGCGAACAGCACGGACACATCGCCACCGTCGGCCTTGAAACCTATAGCCAGCTCCTCCAGGAGACCATCGCCGAACTCAAGGGCGAACCGGTGGTCCACCGTGTGCTGCCCGCCTTCGACATGGCCGTGGACGCCCATATCCCCGAGGCGTATGTGCCCTCCGAGGCGCAGAAGCTCACGCTCTATAAGCGCATCGCCAGCGCCATGACCGTCGAAGAAGTGGATGAGATGAACGCAGAAATCGCCGATCGCTTCGGGCCGATCCCTGCGCCCGTCAAGCGGCTCATCGACATCATGCGTATTCGCGCGCAAGCGGCGGACCTCGGCGTCAAACGCATCGCCGCCGCCAAGACCGCCATCGCCGTCGAATTCGAGTCCGCCCGCTTCTTGAATCGCGCCTCGAGGACGGCCCTCAGCCAACACTTCGGCCCGCGCATCCAATACGCATTCCAGGGCGACCCCTGCATCACCTACACCCCAGACGCGGACACCCCAGACCGCATGCTCATCGCCACGAAAAACCTGCTCAAAGCATTGAGCGAAGTGTAGATATGCGTTTGCCCGCAAACGCGAGGTGAGATTATTTACTTCTCGCGCTGGTAGACATACATGGCAGGCGGACCGGGCTTCTCAGGATCATCGCTAGGCAAACTCCCCCACGCCAAAATAGATTCCTTGCCTTTACCTTCCAAGTCCACGGTTCCGAGGCAGCCTATACTGCTTTTATCGAGCGTAACGACCACTTCCCCGGCAGACCATTTGCCGTCCGACATCTCGTAGGTGGATATGGTCCGATAGTATCCCACCAGCGCCTTCTGTTTGCCACCGTCTTTCCATGCCACGAGACTCGGGGAATCCAACAACTCCATTGCTGGGTCGAGCGGAAGCAACGCTTTCGGTTCCTTGACCCATTGGCCATTCGTCCAAGAATAGGCCGCCAAGTGGGGGGCGCGTTCACGCAGTTTTTCATTCGTCCGCATTCCATGGCCTTCCAGCACTGCCACTTCCGGCAGACTGTCGCCGTCGAAATCGGCAATCGCTATGCTCCCCGACATGGGATGTCCGCCTGACTCACCCAAGGTTTTCAATTCGCCGCCCTCGACGCGCGCCATCACCAGAGAGCCTTCCCAGTATTCCTCTGCGCCTTTGTCTACACGGTAGTAGACAATCTCATTTTTGCCGTCTCCATCCATATCATCTATTGCAAGACCCTGGAATTCTGTTTTTTCTTGAATGGGATAAAAGGTGCTCGCGAGTATTTCGCTAACATACCTAATAGCAAGAATTACATGACTATTTATACCGGGGAGATAACCAATAAAAACAAACTCGGGCTTGCTATCCTGATCAATGTCACCGTATGCAGCCCCATTAGGATAGAAATCTTCAGCCATTTCAGCAAGGCGCTGAAAACCTGATTTGTTGATTTGCCATAAGGCCAAACCGGGTTTCTTTTTGATTTGGCTGACTAGCGCAGCGGACATTGAGCTTCCAGCAGGAGAGAACGGCAGATTGAACCGGGAAAAGAAGCACATATCCGTCTTCTCTTGCCAAATGCTCTTGAGTGAAACGGTAGATTCATCCGAATACGCCCAGACCGAAGCACATCCCATGAGCAACACCATCAGCCGCTTCATTTGCCTTTCCCTCCTGTCCACTTGTGGCGGACATTGCCTGCGCACATATTGGGGAAATATGATTAATAGAATATATAATACTAGCATTGCCCGGGAAGTTTCAGGGAAACGTTTTTTGACCACGAATTGACACCAATGGGCACGAATAAAAAACTGAATCGCGGAAAAGGTAAAATAGATATGCATTTCCCGTGGCATGGCCGTCCCGGCCATGCGCATGGGCGAGACGCCCATGCTACGGGATCTCACCAAATAAGTACGATGGATCATGACGGTGTATGGAATGATCGTGAATAAAAGTAGTATTTGCATCCACTCGCTTAAAAACGCCCCATTTATTCGGCGATCGAGGTAAATACAGATGGATTGCATGCATGATGCCCGCCCTGTCTATATTATAACTGGATCTTGTGATTACGATTGATTTGTTGTAGAAGCAATCGTTGCGATTTTATTTTCTGCTTCTTGAGCAATCAGGGTTTTGGGATACCTTGCGCAGAGTTCTTGCAGGCGAGCTATCGTTGATTCATCATCCCGCTGGACAATACAAGACTCCACTAAAGTCTCGGCGGCAATCTCGCGAGTCATCTGGACATGCTGAAGGGTTTCTTCCTTGCGAACAAAGAAAAGCCTAGGAGACTGGCAGGACACTAGAAATTGATCGGGAAAAAGCTCTGCTTTGGATGGGTCTAGCGCCGCTAGTTTGGCGAGTATGGCTTCCGCCTCTTGCGTGCGGCCGGTATCTTGATATACAAAGGCTACATAAACACGGCATGACATCGCATACTTGTCATATTCGCCCGCGGCGGCGGCCCCCATCTCGAAATAGGGCAGGCAATTTTCATTGCTGAATTCCGTCTCGACGATCTGCGTTGCCTCCTCTTCGCTCTTCCCCAGCGAAATATTGCGATGCAACGAGCCCAGCCGGAAGCAAGTTTCCGCGCGCAGGGCGGCAGTCGGTTTTTCACTTAATACTTTTTGGTAATTGGCGATGGCTTCATATCGATCCCAGGTTTCCAGGCCTTGCGCCTTATGGAAATACGTCTCGGCCTTGTATTCGGCGTTGGGGGAGATTTCGATGGCGCGGTCGTAGCACGCGATCGCCTCATCATATTTTTTATCATACCGGAGTTTTGATGTTTTGGACAGTTCATCGGCCCATTTGTCTATTTGTTGTTGGGATTCACATTCCGACTCTTTTGGAGACTGTGCGATGGCCGGAAGCCCGGCCATTAGCAGGACGGTGATAGCGAGGAAAACAAGCTTTAATGAAAACCCATGGCGATTCATTGCCCTATCCTCCTTCTTTGGCTGTATCACTTATTAGATGCAGTATGTACCTGTTTTAGAAATCCGTCAAGAACTTTTTTAGTACAAGTAGACAGTTGATGGAATACACGGCATTGAAAAAAAGGTTGCTTGATGCAATCCAAGAAAATGCCTTTGCGTGAAGAGAAGGGATATCTGTACATTATACCGTTATTGTTCCATGATTTGAGAAGTGCTTTATCGCAGGAGAAAGCTCGATGAGCGAACATCTGGTCTCGACCGTTGAAATACAGTTATCCTATGCCGATACGGACATGATGGGTGTCATTTATCATGCCAATTACCTGAAATGGCTCGAGCTGGGCCGGACCCAGTTGGTGTATGATGCGGGATATGATTATCTAGATATGGAGAAGGAAGGATATTATGCGCCGGTATATAAAGCGGAGGTGACGTATAGAAAACCGGTGCGTTACGGCGAGCGGGTCTTTGTTAAAACATGGGTGGAGGCGAACCAGGGCCTGCGGACCACCTATGGCTACCACATCATCAACGGAGATGGCGACCTATGCGCCGAAGGAGCGACCACGCATATTGTCGTACGCAAAGATGATTTCAAGCCTGTCCCCTTTAAAAAAGCATTCCCCGAGTGGTTCCAACGCTATGAGGACATTAAGAAGAAGCCGGATGGTTTGAAAGGATAAAGCCGTCCGATGTAGCGGTTTTCTGGGGAACCCTTTCTTTTGCAGAAAGGGTTCCCCAGACCCCTCCCAAAGAACGCCATGTTCGCTTCGCGAAGCGAATAGAAAGTTTTTGGAAAGGGGTTCGGGGAAAACCTTTTTTTAAAAAGGTTGTCCCCGGCTTTTATCCTCACCTATTCCCCGCTTGCCGCGAGCTTCTTGAGATACTCCCATGAATAGATGCCCGTGGTGTGGCCGTCGCTCCAGGTGAAGGCCACGGCGTAGTTGCCGAGGCGTTCGATGCCGTCAATCGAGACATCGGGCGGCACTTGGAGCGGGTCGAGCAGTTGCGCGCCGGTATATTCGTCCACGCAGACAGCGCAAGGGCATGCGCAACGAAGGGCGTGGTTGTCGAGGGCCGTATCGGTCCCGTCGGGCCAATGAATCAGGAGCGCCTCGGGCATGGGGTCGAGTTCGGGCAGCGCTACCGCCGCGACACGGCTCTTGCCCACGGCGCGGTGGACCTGTTCGGCCATGGCGGCCATTGAGGTGCGAATGTCCTGGGCATTCTTCGCGTGGATGTCGGCGGCCCCGTTCGAGATGGGCAATTCGGCCAGCGTTGGCAGGCCGAACCTCTCTTGCAGTTTGCCCTGGCTGCGCCCGAAGGGATAGTGGACCGCGCCGCAGTCGCTACAGGTGAACGAGCACATGTTCTCGACGACGCCGAGGACGGGCACATTCACCTTCTCGAACATGAGGATGCCCCGCGCCACATCGACCAGCGAGAGGGCCTGGGGCGTGGTGACGATGATCGCCCCGTCGAGCGCGGCCTGCTGGACGATAGTGAGCTGGATGTCGCCCGTGCCGGGGGGCAGGTCGATAATGAGATAATCGAGCACGCCCCATTCGGTCTGGCGGAGGATCTGCTGGATGTAGTTGGACACGATAGGCCCGCGCAGGACGGCGGGCGCTTCGCCCAGCAGGAAACCGAGCGACATAATCTTCAAACCGTCCGCCTCGACGGGCTGGAGAAGGTTATCGCGCGCCGTGACAGGCGGATGGTGCAGGTTGAACAGCGTGGGCACGGAAGGGCCATAGACATCCGCATCGAGCAGCCCCACGGCGAGGCCCTCGCGCCGCATGGCCAGCGCCAGTTGGGCGGCCACGGTGGACTTGCCGACACCGCCTTTGCACGACGACACCGCCAGCACCGCTCCGACTTTTTCGAGGGTGTTGATCTGGGCCTCGGGGCGCGCCTTCGGCTGCATGGCGCTCAATGTGACCTTCACCGACTCGACGCCAGGCACAGCCTTCACAGCCGCCTCGCATTGCTCGACGAATCGCTGCTTCATCGGGCAGGCGGGCGTAGTCAATTCAAGGCGGAACCGCACGTTCCCGCCCGTGATCTCAAGATCCTTTATAAACCCGAGGGACACGATGTCGCGCCCGATATCGGGATCGATGATGTGCCGCATGGAATCCAGCACTTGTTCCTGCGTAGGCATGAGCATTCTCCTATTGGATACTATTCATCATTGGTTCATAGCCAGCATAAAAGCGCCGTGTCTGGAATGCAACCTTACCAAACCGTAGCATGGGCGTCTCGCCCATGAAGCGATGGCAATACCACATGCTTCATGGGCGAGACGCCCATGCTATGGAAGAGCCCAATTGACGATTAAGGTTGTTTGTTTTCGCTCTCCGGACGCGCCAGCTCGATGGGGCCGAAGGCGGGAAGGGGCATGTCTTTCTCGTCCGTGATATTGGCATAGGGATTCATACCTTCGGCGTAGAACAATTCCACGGGCCCTTTCGGCAGTGGGTTGCAGAACCGCAGGATGACCGTTGCCGGATCATTGGGATCGAAGTCTACCTGGTAAGGCTCGGGGATCTCGCCCGTCTCATTCGGGAAACGCGCCATGAACCCCGTGGGCCGCCCCTGCGCGAGCAGTTTTCCCGTTACGCCGGTGAAATGGACGCGTATGCTAGGCGTGGCGCTATCTGGCTCGATGAGTTCCGCGCCCGTGAAATCAATGGATTCGCCGTGCCCTTGCACATGATAGACCTTCGACAGCGCGATTTCCGCCAGCCGTTTCCCCATGCGTTCCTGGCCCTCATACGAAAGATGGATGTGGTCCGTGAGGGGGAGATCGATGGCGCTCACTACGTACACATGTTCCCGCAGGTTTTGCACTTGCCGCTGCGCCTCGCGGATGGTGTCCCAATTATGGTCGAGAGCGGGATTATTCGCCCGCGTATAATGCCCTATTTGGACGCACAAGAACGGCAGTTCCGGATTGCCCGTGTCGCGGCGCAATGCATCGATGAGCTCCAGCAGGGCCTTGCCGTAGCCTTGGGCGGTCTCCGGATTCGGCACGTCTCCTTCTCCCTGATACCAGAGCACGCCCTTCACGCGCCCGCCCGCCATGGCGATGCGCTCCATCAGTGCGCCATAGACGGAGCCGCCTTGTTTGTCTTTCAGGGCGGGCGAATAATGCTCGATGCGGCAGCCCCCGGGAGAGCTGGGGATAAGCCCGATAGGTTTGTCCAGCACGCGTTCGAGTTGCTTCGCAAAAAACAATCCCGGCCCTACGCCGCCAATGGGCGTTTTTTTGCTCTGGGCGCGGTATTCGAGATACTGCTCTTCGGTCTTGCACATGCCTAACATGAACTCGTGGTAAATGGGGGCTTCTGCTTCGTAGCCGCGATGGAGCGGATCTTGGGCGAGCATCCAGCGATTGTCCAGTCCGAACATCCAGACATGTGGATTGGGCTTATCAGGTTCCAACGGAAGCGGGGCCCAGCCATACATGTTGGATTGCCCCGCCAAAATCCACAAATCCGTATCTATACCGCCTGGACATGGACAGGTGGCGTCTTCCGCTTCCGCAAGCGGCATCAAACTAATACCAATCAGTGAAAACAAGATGAGCAGACACAGCTTTTTTTTCATTGGGATACATCCTCCAAAGCGGCAGCAAGCTGCCGCACTCATGTTCTCTTTCGCATATACAGCCTTTTTTCTGCCTTAGGTTTGTTGGTTTCTTTTTAGCAATTCTCTGTCCCCGGAATACCCTTGACTTTTCAGACTGTTACCGGGGACAGTTTAGGTATGGCGTAAACGTAGGAGATTGCATATGCATGCCACAAAATCCTGGATATATTCGAGTTTAGTTGTCATGTTAACCATGGCGTGGACAGGATGCCCCGCGCCTCCCATCGAGATCGGGCCTTTCCGGCTCGATATCCCTTTAGGTTCCATGGACATCCCGCAAGACCTGATATCCGGCAAGCAACTCAGCCTAAGCTATACCTTCGACAAGGAGCTGTGCAATCTCCTTTCCGAAGAGGACATCAACACCCTATTCACCGAGGCGGCGGGAGTGGATCTCAGCAGCCTGGTGCGTATGAGCCGGTTTGAGCTTGCGGGCGCGGCGCTCACCGCTACGCAGGGCGATTTCTCGTTTCTATCAGCCATCACCCTGCGCTATATCCCCAAGCCGGTGAACGGCGTAGAACAACAGGCGGTGATTCTTGGCGCGGCCTCGGATAATGATGGGTTCGGAACCGTGATCGAGCTGCTGCCTGTCGGAACCGTGGACTTCCTCGACCTCATCCAGGCCAATGATGCCAATACGGGCGAAGGATGCCCCACACTCGAAATCGAAGCCACTCCACGCAGCCTCCCCACCAGCAAAGTGAGTCTGGATGCGGTTGTTTCCATTGATGCGTATGCTGAGATATTTCCCGATTGAGTTTCTTGTTTACGAAAGGGGCCAAGCGCATATGCGCGCTTGGCCCTTTCATGTTCATTGGAGCAGGTAGAAGAACTCAGCCAGCGCCACCCATGCAAGCCTGCACCAACGGCGCAACGTACGACGCATCCGGCCATGCATTGAACTCGAGCGGATGCCCCTGCTTGAAGCGCCGGAATTCCACATGGCCATCCATGAACAACACATTCGAGCCGCCCGGCACATGGTTCGTACGTATGGTCGCGCCGCCCGCCGCATCAGCGTGGTTGTTGAACGCCATAATGGTGGAATTGCTGTATGCGTACGCATCAAACATGGTAATCAATGTCGACTGGCCCACTGCGCCTGCAGCGGGATTATTAATATCGGTAATGAAGAAGCGTTCCACACCTTCCCTCAACCGATTCAACGTCCGGCTGGACCCCTTGTACTTCGTGCCATCTTCATCGCAATAATCCCAGCTCACCGCCCAATCGCTGTCATTCAGTTTGTAGTCTGTGTCGCGATTCATATTGGGTTGGAGCTTAAGCGCGATGCCGGTAGGCCAAGCGACGCAAAATGCACTGGGCGCATTAACGTTTTTCAGGCTTGGCCCGGCAATCGCATAGCTGCCGAAGTCAATCGATTTGGTCGAGTCTACAAGAGAGTCGCCGCCCGACAGCAGTTGGAAGTACAGCATAACCATGTCTTGCGTCGAACGGCAGGCGTGCCCCATATACACGTAGGAAACCGGCCAAGACAGAATACCGGCTGTCAACGCTTCCGCCATCGTGAAGCCGCCGCCAACCTCCACATTGTTTTCCTTGATCTGCTTGATATCGTCGATGATGCTATCACTCAGCTTCCACCCCCCCGGGAAGTCCTGCCCGGCTTCAACAGTGCGCGAATCCGATGGACACACCATGATCGCCGGATCGTTCCAGTAATCGGGATATAACTCTATTGAGTTCACGCCAAACGTGTCCCATTGATTCCCGATACACCATAGGTTGTTCTGCGGAAATTTTTGCGACTTGTTTTCACCGGCGAACATCTTAAAAATGATGCCCCACTGCTTGAGGTTGCTCGCGCAGGATGCACGGCGCGCGGCTTCACGCGCCCGCGCCAACGCCGGAAGCAAGATGGCAGCTAAAATAGCGATGATGGCGATGACGACAAGCAGTTCAATGAGGGTGAACCCTTTGTCCTTTGCTGGCGTTCTCATGTTTGCTCCTCCTGTGATGTGATTCTCTTTCCATCTCTAAAAATGACGTAATGAATAGCAACCGTCCCCTTGGCAATTTCGCCTGGATGGATTGCGCGGGCCTTCTTGGACGCGGCGGCCTTGCGCGTCGAATGGGAAACGCCCGTTGTTCTACTAAAAGTATAAAGGAAAGCGTTTTCTTTTGTCAATCCTTTATTTTTGCTTTCCCTCACCATACCCGGCTCCACCTCTCCATACTCTACAACATAGTATAAACAAAAGCGTTACAAAAATCATCCGGTTGAGCGCTGTTTTGGTTTCACTCCAAATTCAGCGCTCAACCAGGCTTTCATGTAAAGCGCTTCCCTTATATGCCTGAACCTTTTAGCGCAACGGCGGCGTCACGCGCAGCAACAGCGTTTCGCCTTGCGCCAGCGTGCGGGTGAACGCCGCAGTGTTCTGGGCCACTTCACGGCCTGAAATCAAGTCATACACGGTATGTTTTCCAGGCAGGGTGATTGTCCGTACGCCAGCGTCACGCGCATGAAGGGTAATGAATGATTGGTTAGCGTAGAAGGTGTCGTCATGGTTGTTATAAATATGAACCCCCGCCATGCGCGCCATTTCCCGGTAGGCTGTAGCAGGCAGCGCGGCGGTCAGTGAATATACCGAAGTCCAATCGCCCTGCTCCTTTACGACGAAGGCGGGCTTATCCGTTCCGGTCAATACGCCCATCACCGCCGCGCCCGGATCATCCGCGTAATACATTTGGCACGAGGCGTCTTGATGTCCAATCACATCGCCCGCACGCCGCAAGGCGTCCGCGTATGCTTGTTTTCCCGAGGCCGCAAGCTCGATACGGGGCGCGATATACGCCGGGTCGTCCGCGGCTTTCATCCGAATGCCCATGATATCGGACATCAGCGATTCGGATGAATCGGCCTGGTTGAACAAGCCGGATGTGTAACACCAGACCAAGTGCCGGCCATTATTGGCCAGTTTCTCCTGGATGAGCGCACGGTCCTGGTCTGTAAGATTGTACGTATTGAGGAACACCGCCATCTTGTAGGGCGAAGTATCCACCTTCTCCAGGTCGTGGAGCAGGATTTGGTCCACCGGCGCACCGAGTTGCATGAACGCATACTGGGGTTCCGTGAGGGCCTGGCCTAACAACTTGCTCATCATCGTCGCATAATTACAGGAACGCTCGTCGGATACGACGAGGATTTCCGCCGCTGATCCCCTCGGATACTCCGTGGAAGCCTCCATGATGCGGTTTAAGCGCCCGATTTCATCCATTAACTCCGGATGATCAAAATGGCCGCCATGCAGATCAAAGAAGCTGGTATAGAATCCGTTCGCCAAAGCGAAGCCCGCGTCCCGCTGATACACCCACCGGCTCTTCTGGGCTGAATCCGTGATCTCGACATGATAAAACAGGCATTCATCCAGCACTTCTTTTGTCCAGTTCATCCGCTTGAGCACTTCGGGCGACACAAACGACATGCTGTCTGAGTCGTGGTAATACAGCTTCCCGTTGAGCATGATGCTACGCGCCGGGCCGCGCTGGAACGTGCCGCCCGTGGCGAAGTTGCGGTTGATGTAGGTGGCCGTCACGAAAATGAAATCGAGGTTATCTGATTGCAGATACCGTTCGAGCCCATTATGGCCATACTCGGGATCGCCACGGAAGGCAAACATAAACCCGTAAAAAGCCCCGCATACTTTCGTGCCTTTGGTGTAGTCCTTTATGATTTTCGCGGCGAAATCGATCGTATCGGGCACAATATCGTTGTAAAACGTATAAAAATCAATGACATCCATCTGCGTTTCAGGGTTACGGAAAGTCGCCTTGTCGCGGTCATAGCGTGATTCGTAGCTGGGAACCTTCACGGCATCAAACACCGCCCCTGGCCGCCGCCACGCCTGTTGCAACGCCTCATCCGTCTTATACCGGGCGCGCAGCCATTTCTGGAACGCCAGCTCCATGGGCTTGCAGTATCCCTCGAGCTGGTTCGAGCCGCTGCTCCAATGGTACCACTCCTCCGTATCCAGGCCCGCGATGAGATAGCCGAAAATATGGTCTTTATACGGGCCGGTGTGAATGTGTTCGAGCACTTTCCGCAGGCTCATATCGAGGCCGGCGCGCCATTTCTCGGAGACAATGCTCGGGAACGTCTTCCCTTTGGGCACCGAGGGATTGGGATTCGGCTCCTCGTAGGTGGTCTTGCCGGTGTTCAACACCATGAGTTCATCTGGATTCGCCTCGTTCCACCATTGGGGCAGCCCAATATAAATGCGCGGAATAATAAGCGCATCCGGATCGGCGTCCAGCACACGCTTCATCCGCTCATCAATGAGCGAGAAATCCCACGTATCCGGCGCTTTCCATACTTCCTCACCGCTATACGGATGCCCCCCGGCGTCAATATTGAAACTGTAGATTTTCGTTCCGGCCTGGGCGAATTGCTCGAAATAATGCGTCTCCGGCGCATACGTCTCGAAGCAAGGCGACGTAAACGGCTTTCCGTCGACGGTGAACGTGGGCACGCCGCCGATTGCTTGCACCTCCGCCACGGGGCCAGGGAAATCGCTTACCTTTACGCCCGAAAAAAATACCAGCAATCCCGCCATAATCACTGCCTGCATGTGTACGCCCTCCTTTGATGGATAAAACCAGCCTCAAGATTCGCTTCATTCTGGCATAAATCCGCAGCCTATTGCCAATACCAGCCTTCACGGAGTCCTCAACTCGCCGGATAAGATTGTTGTATTATAGTTGATATTTTTACAACTTGATATTGACGGTCATTTTCAACGCAAGGCGCGGAGAACGCAGAGATCCGCAAAGTAGGAAAAATACTCTCGAACCATTTATTCGCATATTCGTGAATAGAGAACAGTGGATTCTCTGCGATACGTTGCGTTCTCCGCGCCTCTGCGTTGAACATGACTCAGCTTCACCAAGAAGGTGAACTATTGCATATCAAATAGTTATGCCTGGACTATATAAGCGTATTCCTTGAGCGGTGGGGCAAGCGCCACATTCGGCTACTTTAGGCCCATTTGACTATTTTGGGGTAAGGCATTATAATCTCATAGGATGATAAATGGAAAGAGCACAGGGTGATGTAACCTTGAACGCTTGGCCATCCGGGCGCCGGCCTCCACGATCTGCTTCCTCCGCGTGGCATTGCGATAGCGCCTCACCATATTTTTATGGAAAATCGAGATAACCAAACACAATGAAACCAAAGAAACCATTAGTCCAAGAACAAGAAGATGAAGTCATCGCCGCTGAATCAAACGGCGAACCTGCGCCTGAGATTACCTTTGAACAATTCGAACTCGACCCGCGCTGCATGAGCGTGCTGCGCAAAAAGAAAATCACTGTACCTACTCCCGTGCAGGCGCAAACTATTCCGCTGGCCCTCGAGGGCCGCGATGTGGTTGGCATCGCACAAACGGGAACGGGAAAGACTCTTGCGTTTGTCTTGCCTGCTCTCACTCGCCTCGCGGCGGGCCGCAAAGGGAGGAACGCCATGCTGGTGCTTGTCCCGACGCGTGAACTGGCACTGCAAGTCAACTCGGTGTTTGAAGAGATCGGGCGTGCGCTTGGCGTCCGAAGCATCTGCATTTACGGCGGCGTGGGGCTGGAACAGCAGGCGCGGGCGTTACGCCGGGGCTGCAACGTCATTGTGGCCACGCCAGGCCGTTTGCTCGATCATATGGGCCGTGGAAACGTCGCGTTTAAGCAGACGGAGATTCTGGTCCTTGACGAAGCGGACCGCATGCTGGATATGGGTTTCCTGCCGGATATCCGCAAGATCATGCACGACATCCCCGAGAGCCGCCAGACCCTCATGTATTCGGCGACATTCCCCACGGAAATCGAACGCTTAGCCCAGGATATGCTTCACGACCCGGAACGCATCGAAGTAGGCTCCATCGCCAAACCGGTGGATATGGTCCGGCAAGTGCTCTACACCGTCCAAGCGGATAAGAAAAATGAACTGCTGGTCAAGCTGTTGGAAGAAAACGCCTTTACCTCGGCCCTGGTGTTCATGCGAACCAAGAGCCGCACGGAGCGCGTCGCGAAAGCGCTGCACCATGCGGGATTCAAGGCCCAGGCCATCCACGGCGACCGTTCGCAAAAGCAACGCCAGCAAGCCCTTGATGGGTTCCGCAGCGGGAAATACCCCATATTGGTGGCGACGGATGTAGCGGCGCGAGGACTCGATGTGGATGGCATCAGCCATGTCATCAACTTCGATATCCCGGTGAATTCCGATGATTACATTCACCGCATCGGTCGTACGGCCCGCGCCAACACGGAAGGAGACGCGATCACCTTCGTTTCGCCGCAGGATGCCGTGCCTCTCGAGTCCATCGAAAAGGCGTTAGGCCGCAATTTGCCCCGCACGGAATGGGATGGGGCCGTGCCGGTGTTGTCGCTTTTCCATGAACATGAACTGGATAAGCAAAAATCCAAGCATGCGCCCCGCCATCGAGGCCGCGGACTGTTCCGCCGCCGCTAAGGTTTTGATGGCGGCGCAGGCCGCATCTGCATTACAATACCCAATATGACAACAGAGCGAGGGCTTGCCCTCGCTCTGCTTTTCCAAGTTCCAGCGGCGGCAAAAAGGCCGCTCTATCTGGCATAACAAGGAGCGCATAGTGGCTTCTGAAGAAACAACCAGCCCAAGTAAAACCGATGGCTGTTCTTTACCGGAAAGGCCATCCGCATTGCCCCCCCATAAATTGGACTCATCCGAATACGCCGCATTGCTGTCCGAATACGAACGCCTGGCGTATGCGCAAATTGTCCGGGAAAAAGATGGCGTCAATGGGCTAGATATAAAAGCCACGGTCCAGTTGCTGGCGGAATTGCGTGCCCAGCTTTATGCGATTTCAGTATCCACCTCTTCCGCGCATGTGGCGGGCCCTCCTTTTCCTTTAAGCGCGCAGGCCTCAAACGCTGCTCTCTGTGGCGCAAACCGCCAGATTATATCGCTGAATCTGCGCAATCCCATTGTGGGCACGGGATGGCATCATGCGGAACAAGAAGGCAGGTGGACAGGCCCGGCCCGAGTGTCCTCGCTCGTACTGCCGCCGCTTCCCCAGGGGGCATATGCCGTGGAATTCACCACGATAGGCGAGGCTTCCCCTGGCCTGGCGGATGGACTTCGCTTATATGTGAATGATCTGGAATGCGCGCTGGCATGCCAGAAGCAACAATACAAGCACGTGTTCAGCGGTTCGTTCATCCTGGCTGAAGAATGCGCCGCGCCTTTTCTCACGCTGGATCTGATTGCGCCGAAAACCGTACGCCCCTCTGAACTCAGAGATTCGCGAGACAGCCGGCTTTTAGGCGTCAAAGTATCCCATATATCCATCTTCCCCGAGGTGGCGTCCGAACCAGCTCCTTGAACGAGCGGAGATTCCGTGGAAATGCCGAAATCCATACAACGCGCCTACGCCATGGCGGATGTATTCCAGCCTCCCTGCGGAGGCGATGCTGGAAGCAATAAAGATGCCCGCTGGCTGCATGCGTTAATCCAGCGCCCCATCGCTCTCGCGGCGCATCTAGAAGTCCACAAGCTCGAATTTGACCTATCGCCTGGTTCGTTCACCCAAACGGTGTATGAGCTGCTCGGCCTGCCATTGCACATCGATTCCTGGGCGCGCCTATATGCGATGGAGCCGCCAGATGCGTTGCTGGCGCATTTAGAGAAACAGTTTCGCGGAAGCCTAGTGGTGGGCTTCGAACTGCCGCCCCTCATGCGCCATGCTTTCGAGCAGCTCGACATCCCATACATCGAGTTCATCATGCATCCGGCGCGTTTTCTCGATGACCTGCTTTTCGGATTCCGATGCAGTTCAGCGGAAGCGTTCAGCGCGATAGGCGGCGAAAGAATATCCATCGAGCAAATCGCCCTATCCGCCGGGTGGGTGCAAGCCGCCATGAGCCGCCTGCCCCGTCTGCCCTTGAAAGGGAGGACCGCCGTTGCGGCCCTGCAGCCAGTACATGAAAGAACGCTTATCCGCCAGGGCGCGTTCGCATCTTTTGCTGATTATGCGGAGCCATTCGCCCAGATCATGCAGGCGTATGACGCCGTGCTAGTGAAGCCGCATCCCATGGACCCGCACGCGCCCGAAGCGGACCGCCTCGCGAGCATCGAGCCGCGCTGCACCGTATGCAACGAGAATTTCTACTATCTGCTGTCGCACGAAGCAGTCGAAGCCGTATACAGCATTACATCAAGCGCATGCGTCGAAGCGCCTTACTTCGGGAAACAAGGCGTCCACATCGAGGCATATCCCTTCCGTTTTATGGACAACCCGGACGCGCAAGATGATGGCGCCGCCTATCTGCCCATCCCCTTTATCTTTTACGAGCCCGATTTCTGGCGTACAACGCTGGGGGCCATGGGTTTAACTGTTTCCCCTTATACCGGATACTTGTTCGCTCCCAAGCCGAACCGGGCGCGCATCAGCCTCGGGATGGATGGGGAATACCGATTTGTGGATTCCCTCTTCTCCCATGGCTCGGTTCCGCACACGACAGGATAAGGCCTTACATGCCACGCCCCGTGAAAAAAGTCATCATCACCGGCGACATCTTGCGCCCGCGTTCCGCACGGGACAACTGGCGCAATGTGGGCATCCATTGGCTTCATCACGTCGTGCGCCAGCCTGTTCAACTCGCCACTGGGCTAGATGTTACCCGCATCGATTTTTCCCGGGAAACCGGCAGCCTTGCCATGGGCCTATACCAATCGATGGGCGAGCGCATAGGATTCGATGGGTGGGCGCACGTGTATGACCCGGACACGCTCCCCGAGACGCTCTTGCAATACTGCTGGCTGCACCTGCGGCATGCGCTGGTGATTGGATTCGAGCTGCCGCCCGTGATGAAGCGTGCCATGGACGCCTTGGATATTCCATACCTGGACTTTATCCTGCATCCGATTCGTTTCGCGGATGACTTGTTTATCGGCGCGCAAACCAGCCACGCAGGCGCATATGAGCGCTTGCGCGCGTTCATGCTGCCGCCCGATGTCATCCCCGTGGCGGCGGGTTTGGTAATGGCCGCCATGAACCGCCTGCCCCGGCTGCCGCTCGAAGGCAAAACCGCTATCGCCGCCCTGCAATACGACCGGGATCGCGTCTTAATGCACAAGGGCCGCTTTCTCTCCATGGAAGATTTTACCGGCCCGCTGGAGGATGCGCTGCGGCAGGTGGACCACCTGATCATCAAGCCGCATCCCAACCTGCCGGATTCGAACGATATCGCCGTCTTGCGCAGCCTTTCGCCGCGCTGTTCGGTGCGCAACGAGAATTTCTATTATCTGATGTCCCATGAAAATGTCGAAGCGGTGTATAGCATCTCTTCCAGCACCTCCATTGAGGCGCGGGCGCTGGGCAAGGCAGGCCATCATTTGCACACGTATCCATTCCTCTTTGTGGAGCCGGATAGTGTAGGACAAGATGTAGGCCGGTTTGTGCCGATGGAGAATCCCTTCGCCACGCCCGAATTCTGGCTACGCGTACTGGATGCCTTTGGCTTGAACGTAAAGCCTTCCGCCTGGACCAAACTGCCGCCCAAGCCCAACCGGCTCCGCATCAGCCTGCGGTCGTTTTGGGGATTCGAGTTCGTGGAACGAATCACCCCACAACGCTAACGCTTACGCCAGGCACGCCCGGATGCGCAGCACTTGCTCGAGCATTCCATCGATACTGTCCAGAGGCAGGCAATTCGCCGCATCCGACTTGGCCTTATCCGGTTCGGGGTGTGCTTCGCAGAATAGGCCGTCGATGCCGTATGCGGCGGCGGCGCGCACCAATGGCAAGACGAATTCCCGCCTGCCAGAGGATTTCCCGCCTTGTGAGGGAATCTGCACCGAATGCGTGGCGTCGAAGATGACCGGGTATCCGAGGCCCGCCATGATGCTGAACGAGCGGAAATCCACCACCAAATTGTTGTAGCCGAACGTCGCACCGCGTTCACAGAGATATATCTGCGTGTTGCCGGTGCTCGCCACCTTCGCCGCGGCGTATTGCATATCCTCCGGGGCCATGAATTGGGCTTTTTTCACGTTAATGGGCTTGCCGGTGTTCCCTGCCGCCACCAGCAGATCGGTCTGGCGGCACAAAAAGGCGGGTATCTGGAGCATATCCAGCACTTCGCCAGCAGGAGCGGCCTGCTCGGGGGTATGGATGTCGCTGAGCACGCGGACGCCTAGCCGTTCACGTATATCGCCCAAAATACGCAGGCCCTCTTTGAGGCCCGGCCCACGGAACGCGCCCACGGAAGTGCGGTTGGCCTTATCAAAACTGGCTTTGAAAACGAAATCCACGTCATGGCGGGCGGTGATATCGCGCAGCCGCTGGGCGATGGCGAACGCCATATCCTTGTCTTCGATGACACATGGCCCGGCAATAAAGAGCAGTTTTTTCATGTCAAGACACTTCCTTCGTTTCTATATTATCGTTTAGTCGCCCAGATCGGTCCATGTGGCTAAGCCCGCGCGCACGAGATCATGCATATGCAGCGCCGCGATAGGCTCGTCCGCAGTGTTAACTACCGGCAAAATGGTGATGCTGCGTGATTCCATCAGGTCCAAGGCATCTTTCGCAAAGGATTCTTCTAGAACGGTTTGCGGCTGGCTTACCATAACTTCCGAGACGCATTGGTTTAAGGGGTCGGCCTCACGCTGCAAAATCCGGCGCAGATCGCCGTCGGTGATAATCCCTAGCAGAGGCCCGCCGTCGTCCGCAACAAAAACGGCTCCAAGCCGTTTGGCTGACATAACGACAATGGCTTCCCGCAATGGCATATCCGGCTGCACCAAAGGAACCGCCCCGCCTGAATGCATGAGATCGCGGACACGCAACAGCGCCCGGCCCAGGCTGCCGCCAGGATGAAACCGGCCATAGGCGGCTTTGCTAAATCCCCGGAGGATCTTGGCCGCCATGGCAAGGGCGTCACCCATGGCAAGGGCTGCCGTAGTGCTGGTGGTCGGCGCCATGCCCAAAGGCCCCGCCTCGCTCGGCACGCCCACATCCAGCACCACATCGCTCTGGCGCGCCAGCGTCGACTCGGTGTGCCCCGTCATGGCGATAATCGGCACGCCAAAACTCCGTAAATGCGGAAGTAATGCAACGATTTCACCGGACTCGCCGCTATTGGATAACACGACTATGACGTCCCGCTCGCCGATAACGCCCAGGTCGCCGTGAATCGCTTCCGCCGCATGCAGAAAAACGGCTGGCGTTCCGGTGCTCGTTAGCGTGGCGGCGATTTTGCGGCCTATCAAGCCCGTTTTCCCAATGCCGGTGATGACCACATGGCCTTGGCATTGCAAAAACAACTCGACGGCGCGAACCGCCTCCCCGCCTACTTTTTGCTCGATGATTTCTATGGCTTCCCGCTCCGCGGCAAGCGTTTGGCGTAGTATTTGCAAAGTATCCATACGTGCAGTATAAGCAATAAACGAAGCAAAGTGAAGCATCATCTCTTGAATCCCAGGGCTTACGCATCTAATAGTGCTCAAGAGTCGATTTATCCTGTTGTGCATGATTTTTTCTGTCAACGTGGCCTGGGATTTTTCGCTTGGGGGAAGGTCTTTGCGCGCTCACGGCGGGTTTGCTTGACGACTTCGTCCACGTAGCGTTCAGCCAGCTTCATGAAAGCCTGGTAGCCATTGATGGCCTCTTTTAGGAACTCGGTTTCGCGCGCCGGCACATAGCGAACCACGTTCTTCTCGTTCTCCCAGCTCTGGTGGTTAAAGTGGGGACGCCCGCCCATTTGACAGAGCTTTCCGCGCTCCATCCGCTCAATCTGCGCCATGCGCTCCAGCAATGCTTGCATCTTTTTGGTGTGCTTCATGGATTTTAATATATAGAATTCTATATACTAGAGTCAACAGTGCTTCGGCGCATGAATGAAAGGAGCACCCCATGACCGCTGAAAAGAAATCCCTGCCCAAGCCCAAGCCTATCATCGAGTGTTTCGCGGGCCTGCCCGATCCCCGCATGGACCGAACCCGCAGGCACAACTTCATTGACATCTTGGTGATTGGGCTATGCTCAGCCCTCGTGGGCGGAGAGAGCTTTTCGGATATGGAGCGCTTCGGCTGGCTCCGGGAGGATTGGCTGAAGGGCTTCCTGGAATTGCCCGGCGGCATCCCCTCGCACGACACCTTCAACCGGGTCTTTTCCGCCCTCGACCCCCATGCCTTTCTGGAATGCTTCGGCCAATGGGTGCAGGGCATTTGCCCCAATCTAAGCGATGAGGTCGCCGCCATTGACGGCAAAGCCCTGCGGCGCGCCTTGAATCAGGGGGAGGCCATCCCCTACATCGTCAGCGCATGGGCTTGCGAGCACGGCCTGGCGCTGGGGCAGGTCAAGGTGGACGAGAAATCCAACGAAATCACCGCCGTCCCCAAACTCCTCAACGCCTTAAAGCTCAAGGGAGCCATCGTCACCCTGGACGCCATGGGCTGCCAGAAGGATATCGCCTCCCACATTATCCAACGGCAGGCCGACTACGTGCTGGCCCTCAAAGGCAACCACGCCACCGCCCTAGAAGAAGTGAAGGCCTTTTTCAAGGACGCCGTTCCCCCTTGCGCCACCCAGTGCGCGCCAACAGCCGACGCCACACGGATGGATTTCCACCAGACCATCGACAAGGGGCATGGCCGCATCGAAACCCGCCGATACTGGCAATCCACCGACTTGGGCTGGTTCGAGGACAAAGGACTTTGGAAGGGCCTCAAGAGTTTCGGCATGGTCGAGTCCATCCGCAAGGAAAAAGGGAAGAACACCATCGAGCGGCGCTACTACTTGAGCAGCCTGCCCCTCGACGCACGACGATTCGCCCACGCCGTGCGTGGACACTGGGGCGTGGAAAACAATTTGCACTGGTGCCTAGACATTATCTTTCGCGAAGACGACAACCGCGCCCGAACAAGAAACGCCGCCCAGAATCTCGCCTCCTTGAGGAGAATTACACTCAACCTCCTCAAGAAAGACAAGACCAACAAAGATTTCCTCAGGGGCAAGCGCTTCGCTGCTGCACTCGACCCCGAATACCTTCTACGTTTACTGGGAATTTAGATGCGTAAGCCCTGGGGGTGATCCCGTAGCATGGCCGTCCCGGCCATGCGCATGGACGAGACGCCCATGCTACGAAACGGGGCGGATTTGCAGGCCTTCGCCGAGGCCGGTATTATGGCGATGTCTGGTGCGGTTTTCCATTTACGCAAGGATTACTCGTAGGAGTTCGCCACATGCGCGATAATACGGCTTCCCATACAGCGCCTTATGTCATTGCGGTGATTCTCACCTGGAATGATACGGAAATGACATCCCGCTGTATAGAATCCATCGAATCCGGCAATTATCCCGCCGCCGATATCGTGGTGGTGGACAATGGCACCAATCCGCCTTCTTGCCAAATGCTTAAAAAACGGTTTCCGCATATCGAGACGGTCCAGCTCGACCGCAATTATGGCTTTACCGGCGGATGCAATCGCGGCATCGAGCGCGCCCTCGATATGGGAGCGGATTATGTCTTCCTGCTGAATAACGACACCATCGTGCATGCGGACGCCATCCAGCATCTCACGGATGCCATGGAACAAAGGCCCGATGCCGCGATGGCCTCCGCCGTGCTGTTGCGTCCGGGTGAGGAAAAGCGCATGGATTTCCACTCGGGCGTGATCGTCCCGGATTGCGCCTATCATTCCCACTTGCACGAAGGCGAACTGCTCACGGAGGAATACCGGGCCACGGTAGAAACGGGTTTCGCCCCCGCGTGCGCGGTGATGTTCCGGCCCGAGGCGCTTCGGGAAGTGGGGCTTTTTGACGAACGCCTGTTCACGAATTGGGAGGACTACGACTTATGCTGCCGGTTCTTGCGGAAGGGTTATAAATTGCTCACGGTGGGGCAAGCCGAGGTCATTCATGCCCACGGCCAGACCACAGGGCATATTTCCCCCTTCATCACTTATTTTTTCACCCGCAACCGTTTGATCTGCCTTTTCCGTTATGGAAAACCGCTAGGCATTCTCCGGCATTCGCTGCATTACATGCGCACGCTGTACTGGCAAGTGCGCGCATATGGATTCGCCAATTGGCCCGCCCACAAGGCATTTATCCGCGGGATATGGGATTTTCTGGCTGGCGTGCGGGGGGAAGGCGGCGCGCCTGCTGATCGGCGGGATAAGCGCAAGGCATAACGGGCGCTTTCAGCCCGCGGGCATCTCCTGGCGCGTTCTTGCGGCGTAGGCGGGCAGTTTCCGTACAGCGGCGGGAAAGGACGGCGCATAAGACAAGAGTGCGTTTTTGCCAGGTATCAGCACGGTTTGATGCGAATGGCAGGCGTCCCAAAGTGCGGCGGAGAGCAGATAAGTCCAGCGCGCGAAAGCCATATTGGGATATAGCCCATGGGTGAATGTTTCCCACTGGAGCCGGTTCCGCCAGCGCCAGAGCTGGCGAATGATGGCTTGGTATGTATTGCTATCCGGGGCGAAGCCTTGGTCTTCGCTGTTGATGCGAAGGTATTTGGCGCCTTCTAGATAATTCGCTTCGATGCGGAACGGCGTGTTGTCGGCCATGCCTTCGAGTATTTTTGTTTTTTGGAACGGAGCGCCCGCCTTAAAATCGGTGTAGAAATGGGCCTTGGCCTTGCCCAGGGCCATGCATCCCTCCGTGCGCCCATCCACCATGTAGGGATAATCAGCGGGATTAGGCGGGATGTACGGTTCGGATTTTCCTTGCAGCGAGAGCGGCTGCTCAAGCACCGCCGGGAGGCCGCCTGGATGCGTATGGCCCAGAATGGCCAATAGGAATGCAAAGTCGTGGACCGTTTCTTGATATGGGATGGGGGTGATGACTTTATAATTTCGGGGATTATCTGGATTCTCCCGGTCTTTCGAGCGGTGCAGCGAGATGCGGGTAAACTGCACCTGATTAAAGCCGGACAAGTAATCCATGATGTGTTGCGTCATCGGATCAAAGAGTTCGAGAAAATCAAACGCCATGTATATGCGGGACGCTTCGGCCAGCTTGATGAGTTCATGGCATTCCCACGGCGTCTCTGGGGCCGTCATTGGTTTTTCGTTGAGTACATAAACCGCCTCGCCTCGAGCAGCCCGCTTGAATAGATGCTCGAGAGCGGCCGCGCGCATGTGCGGATGCAAGGCCAGATGAAAAAATCCAGCGGGAAGCGCATAGAAGGCTTCTGGGTCTTTGTATATGCGCAAGCCATATACGCCATGCAATTCCTCGGGAAAAGGGGCAGGGTCCAGCACGCAGACTTCGATGCCCAGCTCGAGAGCGGCATTCACTACTTTCCGGCCAATGTAGCCCCAACCGCCAGCGACGGCAATCCTATCTGGCAACCCATGCGCGTTTGACGGCATTGGCGCTTGTTTTCCCTGAACGGCATCCATGAAACGCCCGCATTCCTCATCGGCTCGGGCAGCCATGCTCAAAGGGCTGTTGCACCCATGCGCTACAATCCGGGAGGCATGGCTCCGGCCTCATGGTTTTTATTATGCCTCATTTGGATGTATAATTTCCGTAGTTGTTATCTTTTGGGCGGTTTGAGGGAAAAGACAGGCTAGTTTTTATGAATCTAGCGCGCTTGACATTCTTGCAGGCGTTTGGTATCCTTTCGCGGCTCATCTCTAGGAAGAAGTGTTTATTGCGCCCGCGAAACTGCGTGCCGGAGGTAGGAAACGGTGAAGACATACGTCCCCAAAGAGGGAGATATAACAAAAAAGTGGTTGATCCTGGATGCGGAAGGCTTAGTGCTCGGGCGCGTTGCTGCTGAAGCGGCGAAATTGCTGCGCGGCAAACACAAACCTCAGTTTACGCCCTATCTCGATTGCGGCGACCACGTCATTATTATTAATGCCGCGAAAGCGCGTGTTACGGGCGCTAAAGAAGAGCAGAAAAAGTATTACTCCCACTCGGGGTATAAAGGCGGCATGCGGGAATGGACGTATAGCGGCCTTATGGAAAAGCATCCAACTCGGGCCATGATGTTGGCGGTGAAGGGCATGTTGCCCCATAACCGCATGGGCCGGAAACTCCTTCGGGGCGTACGAGTTTATGCAGGGGCGGACCACCCCCATGACGCGCAGCTCCCCAACATCCACCCCATGGGCAAATAGACGCACAGCAAGGAGAATGTAGACCGTGGCAGCACCCATTAAGGAAGTCGTAACTATCGGACGCCGCAAGGCCGCAAGTGCGCGTGTGCGCCTCAGCCCAGGCACGGGGAAGCTTATCGTCAATGGGCGGCCCGTCGAGCAGTATTTGGCGCGCGAGGTGTTGGTCATGCTGGCCAAGCAGCCGTTCCTGGCAACGGATACGGTGGATAAATTTGATGTCCGCGCCCGTTGTGCTGGCGGCGGCTTATCCGGCCAAGCGGGAGCGCTTCGGCTGGGCATCGCCCGGGCCTTGGCGGAAACGGATGAGGGCATGCACCCCGTGTTAAGGCGTGCAGGCCTGCTTACGCGTGATGCGCGTGAAGTGGAGCGTAAAAAGTACGGCCAGCCGGGCGCACGCAAACGCTTCCAGTTTTCCAAGCGCTAGAACACGATTTTTTACTTGTGCCATTTCGCGGGCGCTCCCCTCGGTGGGAGCGCCCGTGTTATTTATGAATGGCGACATGCCTGCCCCGGGGACGCTTCATCCTGAAACACTGGTATGGCAAATTGAAACGTCCACAAAAAGCCCCTTTCCTCTTTTCCGCCCCATTTCGTTGAAAAACGGGCCTTTTTGCGCCTTTTCTTTTCTTGGCACACCCATTGCTCTTGCCATGCCGAACGGTAAAACACTCGGAGCCGGGGATACACCGGTGCAACGAGCTAGAAAAGGAGCAAGCAATGCGATATATGGACTGCCACAACGCAACGTGTTCACCCTCGGCTACGGCATGGCAAGGCATGCAAGAGGCCTTTAATCGGGCTTTCGGAGAAAGCGCCGCCACGAAACAAGAATGGATTCCCCCGATGGATGCGCGAGAAACAGAATCCGGCTATGTCATCCAAATCGATCTGCCCGGCGTTAAGAAAGACGAGATTGCAGTGGCGCTCGAACAAGACACCCTTACGATAAGCGCCGAGCGGAAACAGGAAGAAGGCGGCGCTAAAATGCTCCGCTCCGAACGGCGCAAAGGCCTCTTCAAGCGGACGTTGGCGTTTCCGAAAGGCGTAGGCGGCGGTGAAGTGCGCGCCACGTATGCGGATGGCGTGCTGACGCTCGAAGTGCCTAAGCAAGAAGAAGATAAGCCGAAGCATATCGCGATCCAGTTTAATTAATGCTGATTCCGCCGCTGACACCCAGCGGCGTTTCTACCCCTGCTCTTCCTCCTACCCCCAGCCTCTGCGTGGTCCCCCCGCCGCGCAGAGGCACCCTCGTTTATTTTTGTGTCCCTTGTGCTTCTTGAGGCCAATTTGGGATTATTTTAAATGCGACCGCCCTATCTGCATGTGCCTTTGTTGGCAAGGCTGCGGACAGTTGTGTTATTGTGCGGCGCCGGGGATATTTTTCACGGGTTTTCTCTGGATTTGGCGCAGCCTTGCAACAGCCCGCCTATTCTGAAATGATAGGCTCTTGTTCTGTAAGCGGAAGGAGATACAGTCATGGAACTCTATGGTAAAAAAGCGACTACGAATGCCTTGCGCAAGCGCGTAGGGAATATGGACCAAATCGCGGGGATTCGGCTGGTCCAGTTTGACGATGGCAATGAGCGGCCCGTGCGCGCCGCCCTATTCCACACGGGGAGCGGGCTGGAATTCACGGTGATGCTGGACCGCTGCCTGGATATCGCCGCCGCGTCGTTCCAAGGCAAAGCGATGGGCTGGCGCTCCTCGACGGGCGATGTGGCTCCGCAGTATTTTGAAACGGAAGGCTTGAGGCCGCTGCGCTCTTTTACGGGAGGGCTTGTAACCACGTGCGGGCTGATCAATGTGGGCTCTCCCGCCGAAGGCAGTGAGCTAAACGGGAATGGCCTTCATGGCCGGATCGGCAATATCCCGGCGCGCAATATCAAGGTTACGCAAGAATGGCAAGGCAATGACTATGTGTTGAGCGTATCTGGCTCGATGCGTGAAACACGGCTTTTCGGCGAGAATTTAGTGCTTACTCGCACGGTCTCCACAAAACTGGGCAGCCGCAGCTTTTCCATCGAAGACGTGTTGACGAATGACAGTTTCGCGCCCCAGCCATTCCAGCTTCTCTATCATTGCAATATCGGATGGCCCGCGCTCGATGAAGGCTCCGAGATGGCGTCGCCGAGCGCCTCGATTGCACCGCGCGACGGCGAGGCTGTTAATGGCCAGGAGAACTGGTGGAAATGTGATGCGCCCACTTCAAACTACGCCGAAAAGGTGTATTATCATGATATGCAGGCAGCCAAAGACGGCTCCGTCACCTGCGCCATTCTCAATAATGGTTTCGAAGAGGGTAATGGCTTTGGCGTGTATGTGAAGTTCAACAAGAATGAACTGCCCCGTTTCACGCATTGGAAGCAGATGGGCGAACAGGCATATGTAACTGGTTTCGAGCCTTGCACCTGCGGCGTCCAAGGATGGGCCGTGGATAAACAGCATGGCCTGTTGCACTCGCTCAAGCCCGGCGAGAGCAGAACATTCCACCTCGAATTCGGCCCCGTGACGGGTGCGGACGAGGCCGCCGCCCTTAAGGCCGCGCGGGATAAGGCCAAAACGAAGATGGTGTCCAGTTACCTCGATTTCGTGCAAAAGCCCAAATAGCCGGAAGGACACGCCATGCGCGCTATGAGCGGATGGTTCGTTGCGATATGGACCGTGTGGGCCGCGATGGACGCTTGCGCCTCGTGGCCCCACAATGGCCAGTATAAAGTGTGGTTCTTGCCGCTCGAGGCCGCTCCCGTTATCGACGGCGCCGAGGATCCCTGCTGGGCGGCAATCGAGTGGGTGGCTTGCAATGACCTTATGTGGGGCGCTACGCCACCCGGCTCGACAGCGGACTGGGCGGGCCGTTTTAAAGCCGCCTGCCATGGAAATGATCTGTATTTTCTGGCGGAAGCATACGATGATTTCCAGACTCATCCCCCCGTTGACGATGTGACGGCGAATCCAATGGCCGATTTGGCCGCTGAAGACGGCATCGAGGTTTTTGTCGATCTCTCGGGCCGGGAAAACGTTGAATTGGGGATTTCCAGCCCAAGCCAAGTCCAGTTTTGGACTGAATCGGCCGGGCCTATCCAGGCGCGTTTCGTGGGCAATGTGCTTGATAAGGCCACCGGACATACGGTGGCGCTCGGACAATATGGCACACGCGAGCCCATTCCCGAATCACATGCCGCTTTCGCCTATCTCCGCGATGAGATGCTACAGCGGACCTTTTATGAAATACGCCTACGAGGGATCGCCCCGGGATTGGCGCTCACGGACGGCGGCCACGAGTCATTCCGGTTCTGCCTTGCGTTCAACGATTTTGATCCAGGCAGCCTCACGGTTTTCCAGTTAGGCTGGTGGGGCTCGGAGCCTGCCGCCATTTGGCCTGCTGTTCCCGCCGTGGACAACCGGGGCATACAGAATACGCCCTATTGGAAAACGGACTATTGGTCCGAAGCGGGGATTGCCACCGACAGCGATGGCGATGGACTCTATAATCATGTGGAATCGAATGATGGCGTTTTTCAAGGCATATCGCATACCGGCACCGATCCCATGCGATGGGATAGCGACGGGGACGGCTGGGGCGATGGCGAGGAGGCCTTGCAAGGATATGATCCCAATGATCCAGCGGATCATCCAGCCCGGCTTGGCCTGAAATATTACGGATTGCTGGCGGCGCTCTCGTGGTGGGGAATACAGCATATTCGAAGGCTTAACTGTACTAATCGAACTATATAGCCGAAGCCCATTACTCTTCATGGCGGACGCGGAACAGCACGGCATGGCCGGATTCCGCGAGGACTTCCAGCATCGGGAGTGCGCGCAATTCTTCCACGACTTCTGGATTCACGGCGGGAACTTCGGGGCAATACACATGGTTCACACACCACTCGCGCAGGAATGTGGCTCTATTTTCCGCTTGTTGGCCGGGCGTAAAGAATTCTTGCGTCCGTTCGAGCATCTTGAAAATGGGCTGATCGGACAAACCCCACGTGCCGACGCCGACTACGGTTTGGATTCCAGGCCGGAGGGCGGCGATGTCACCCAAGCGGGGCGCGCCTTCGGGGGGTATCAGCACATAGCCAGGCTCGAGGCGGGCCAGCATTTCCGCATCAATGGGCGTCATCAGTTCGTGATGAATGCGCGCGTATGGCCCCTGGCCGGGCCGGTGGCCCAGGGGGCCTTGAAAGCAAAGGGCCCCTACGGCTATCGAGCATATGCCGCAGCCAACAATGCAGAAGGCAGCCATTTTCACCCAGCCAGGGTGTGCCGTACGCCAGCGATACACACCCGCCGCCGCGAGCAATGCGAGGGGCGCGCCCAACATGGCCATGGCGCGCTGGGGTAAAAATATCAAGGTCCAGCCTTGGCCGAGAGCGGAAAACGCGGCGCTGCAAAACAGGACAAACCACAGCGCCACCCAGCCGGGCATGGCCGGTTTCAACGCGCTGGGCTTGCATCGCCATCCATACGCCGCGCCGATGGGCGCGCCCAACAGCGCCCAATCGCACATCCGGATAGCCACCGTGGCGTCAAGGCAAAGCCAGAAATTACCATAATAGACTTGGTAGAGCACATATAAAATCGCATACAGCCCGATGTACCCCATACATGCGAACGACGCCAAGCGAGGCAGAAGGGGAAGAGGCTTCGCGGAGGCGATGGCGGCGGGAATGGCGGGGATTAGCAGGAATATGGCCGCGCCCAGAAACGGGGACCACCACATGGCGGTGCGGTCAAAAGCGAGATGGGCGTCCACGGAACCCAGGCGCATATGGAAAAAGACCAGGAGCGTGCCGAGGGCGACGGCTGCCGTCGCCGTAGCTGCGGCATGTATTCTGCGGCGGGACAATTTTCCGGATAACACATAGCCTATGATCACCATCCAAAACATGGGCCCGTGGCGTACGTACAAAAACGCGCCTAAAACCAGGCAGCATGCGGAACCGAGCAATGCGCCATAGGACGCTCCCCGGACATATCGAATGATCAGCGTGAAGCTGGCAAAACCCAGCGCAAGCGTCACGGTATAGTAGAGCCGGGGCGCCATGAGAATAGGGGATAAAAACGGCCCTTCCATCAAGCCATACATGGCGTAACGCAAGAAATAGGCGTCAAACTGCGGGGATTGATGAAGGCCCAGTGCGCCGGTGAGCAGGTAGAGTATCCCGCCGGGTCCGCCGCCCAGGCTGAAAAACGTGAAGGCGAGTCCAGCGAAACGCGGGACAATGCATAAAAACAGCCTGTAAGACGCCCACAGATACGCGAACAGGCCCAGGCCGTTTGCAATGCCCAAAGCCATGAAGTCGCTTATGCCTGTAGCGCGCGCCGCTGCTCCGATTGCGTAGTATAACCACGTACTCGGTAGATTATAGAAATGAAAGCTTTGGCTGCCGTAGGTGGATTGGCATGTGGCGTAGGCCGAAAAGAAGCCGTTTTCGACCGTGCGCATGGTCTGCAAGAAAAAAAGCGAATCGAGGATATGAAGCCCCGTGGGCGCTGTTCCCGCTGGCGGGAAATAGGCGAGCCAGATGTGTTGCGCCGGTGTGATGGCGGCGAGGGCGGCGATGATGGCCCATATCCGGAACGGGGTCCGATGCCGCCGCGCGGCATGCGCACGAATCACGGGGATGTCCTTTCTGTTTCTGCCGGTGTGTATGGATGCACAACAAACAACGCCGCCCGTTCCGCATGGGCCGTTTCATGAAGCCATGGCGCGGCGCGCAATGCGGCCATGGTGCGCGCGTCCACGGGCGTCGAATCGGGACAAAACACACTGCCCACATGCCATTGCATGGCGATTGCCTGCCTCTCGGCATCGGGCGTATCCGGAGCGAAAAACCGGTCTACATCGCGGCGGATTTCATCGAGCGCGGGCCATGGGATTCCAAGCATGCCCTCGCCAAAGACGGCCCGGCGATTATACCGCACCACGGCGATATCGCCGAATAGCGGCATGGTGGCGGGAGCGAGCACGCGGCCTTCCGGAAGCTGCTCGAGCACGCGGGCATCCGCTTCCGTCATCGCGCCTACATGAAGCGGAGCGAAGGCCCCTTCGCCCGTGCGCCACCCGAAAGGCCCCTGGAAAAACAGCCACGCCATCAGGATGGATAGGACGCCTGAGGTGAGCAATGCGGTCCACAACGCATAGGCCCCCCGGGGATGGCCGCGGCGTATATCCGTCAATGTGGACGCCGCTAACAGGCATAGCGGCGCACCCATTAACACCAACAGTTTATATGGCGAGAAGCGAAGGGTCCATCCGCCGATGAACGCGCCAAGGCCGCCCGCCAGGAATGCCAGAAACCATAGGCTGGCCCAGTCTTCGCCATCGATGGAATCTGATGGAAGCGCGGGAGCACGCCGCCGGAAGTACAGGAGAATACCTCCCGCCAAGGCCCCGAGGAGCGCCCAATCCGACACGGCCACCGCCGCTGGGGCGTCTCTCAAAATGGTTAGATTTCCGTAATAGAGCTGGTAGCAGGCAAACAGGGCCGTGTAAGCGGTGATATAGCCGAGGCCGGCTCCCGCGCATAATCGCGCAGGCAGGGGTATGGCGGCTATGCCGCGCTGGATGGCGCGGGGAATCAGCAGGAGATGCAGGCATGCCGCGCAAACAAATGGAGTCAGCCAAATCGTAGCGGCGTTCGAATGCTCAGTGGAGGCCTTGAATTGGGGCGTCATCATGGCCCAGCTCGCCAGGCTCGAGGCTCCTATGGCCATTCCCCAGGCCGCATGGCCGGTCCACGCCTGCCGCCAAGGCCGTCCATTGCGGCTGAGGGAGTAGCATATTGCCGCCGCCCAAAACAGCGGGCCTAATCGCTGGTTGATCCAGCATGCGGCGAACAGCAGGAGGCCAGACGCCCATAGGCCGCGCTGGGAGCCGTTTCCTTTAAGCCAGCGCCAGAAAAGTGTTAATCCCAGGAATCCCATGGCAAGGGGAATGGTGTAATAGAGCCTAGATATTTGCAGGTAGGGATAGATATAGGCTCCTTCGATAAGCTGGTAGACCGCGAACCGGCGGAATGCGTCTTCGAAGCCTGGCGCGCTGGTCCAGCCCATGGCCAGGGAAAGGCCATACAGGACGCCGCCGCATCCGCCCGCCAGGATAAACAGCAAGAACGCGGAGTTCGCTAGGCGAGGCGCGGCTTCTCGAAAAAAGATAAATACCGCCAATAAATAAAGCAGCGCGCCGATGCCATTGGCGATGCCCAGTGCAATGAACTCATCCAGTCCAAGCGCCCAGCGCGCAAGGCCCACGGCTCCATACAGCCAATAATAGGGGGTGCGAAAATAGTGAATGGAATGAGGGCCCAACGGCGCATCTGGAGGGGCATAGGGCGAATAAAATCCCGATTCGGCCATGCGCATGGACACTCGGAATAGGGCGTCATCTTGGATGCGCATGCCCGTCGGGGCGCTGCCTTGTGGGATGGCGTATTCGAAGCACAGATAGGCTGCGGGTTCAAGAGCGGCCAGGCCAAGGGCGGCGGCCCACACCCACCTGGGGATATAAAACAGGCGGGCCATTACGGCAGGGGTATCCTTTGTTTGGGGAGCGCCTGCTGATCTCACGTAATTGCCCCTGGCTGCTGCGCGCGTGCGATTGGCCGTATCATACACACGTTATTAATGGAGGCTACCGCAAGCTCAAGGCTTTTCGGACTTCTTTTTCCAGCAATGCAAGGCTTATCGGCTTGAGAAGCACGACAGAAGCATCCCGCATGACTGGATCATCCACTTCGCTCGAAAAACCTGTCACCACAATGAATCGCTGGCTGGGCTTTTTGTTTCGAATGGCCTTGAGGGCGTCTTTGCCGCCCATTCGCGGCATCTCGAGGTCCATGAGCAACATATCGTAGTCGGCATGCTGGCATTTCTCCAGCGCGGCCAAGCCATCTTCGGCGGCATCCACCTCAAATCCATTTGTGTCAAACCAGCGGCTGACGGCGGTACGGATGTTTTCTTCATCATCCACCACGAGGATTTTTGGCTTCTGTTTCGCGTTCACGGTTCTGTCTCTTGCTCCGTATTATACGGCGCTCGTTAACTTCTCATATTAATTATATCCGAAGAGACCGCAAAATATCCATCATTAAATTATAAAAACAGGATATTTAGCGGAGTAATCCCATTTTGCCTTTATTCGCGTATTTGGCTAAAATAGAATACATCGCATTTTAATTATTGTTCATCACGTATACGCTGTGCGCGCATTTTATGATATGTACGCATTACCTCATTGGATTGATTTTCATTTGCTTGGGCATCACAACAGCTAGTAGTATCGGGATGTGGTTGCCGCCATGATAGGGAGCGAAGCGGGGCGGCCATCGAAGTGGGCAAGTTTTTTTACTGGGCAAAATCCTCACACGCAAGAGGTGGCCATGCCTTGCATGGATGTTACAGAAATAGTTGAAATCTGGCTCGACGCGGAAGAACGGCTCATGCGGTATGCCTTGCATAAACAAACATGCGGGCGCAGCGTGGGAGAGCCTTCCCTGTTGCAGGCGCACCTTGCCGGGCGCACCCTCGAAGACATTCTCGGCATGCGCCCGGATGCGTATATCGAGGCCCATTCCCCGTGTTCGCCTCTCGAAGAATTCCTGGTCCAGAAACACTTCGCGGCGGTCCAGTCCGCGTTGCGCGTGTATATGGGGCGCGAGCCGGGAGGCCCGGATGACCCTTGCCTCGCCGCCAGCATCGCGCTAGAGGGCGATGCGACCCGCATCGAAGGCCATATCTCAATCCAAATCACTCCCGGGCATATTCAGCCCTGCGGCCCCTGTCCGCGATGCGATTGAGTTCGCCTGGCACATGCGTGTTTAGTGCGGATGACGGCATCAATTAATGAGCTGGCCATTTTATGGCACTATATAGGTGCGCTTGGGAGAACTGCCGACGCGCTCCGCTGAGCAAATGCTCGCCCGGCTGTTTTTTTTGATTCACATCTATGCGTATGCGCGGTTTAAAAAATCTGCCCAATGTTTTTGCTCCAGATGGCTAAAGTGTTACAGAAAGGGGAAAGCGATGAACATTTCCGGAATTATCGGTTTGGGGTGTTTCTTTGGCCTTCTCGTTCTTGCGGCGATCATGGGAGGGGCGCCCGATACATTCGTCGATATGCCTTCCGCCATCATCGTCGCCGGGCTGACCCTCGGCGCGGGATTGATGGCCTTCGGTTTCAAGGATCTCTGGGACGGACTGTGGGCGCTCCGGGTTTTCGTGGTGCGTGTGCCGGATGAGACCCTCGGCGGCAGGCAGGCCCGGGTTTTGCGCGGCCTCATTCCGCCGGCTTACGCGGCGGGCGCGCTGGGAACCATCATTGGAATGATGCAGATGCTGGCGACGCTGAAAGACCTGTCCTCGGTCCGTGCGGGCATAGCGTGCGACATCCTGACCGTGCTCTATGCGATTGTATTGGCGGAAGGCCTCCTGCGCCCCGGGGCGCGGTATATCGAACATCAGAACGCGCTACGTGAGCGTCAGCGGCAAACGTAAGAACTCCGTCTGAAGCGGCCCATGAGGTTAAGCAATTATTCACGCGAAGGCGCGAGGGCGCGAAGAAGCTCACGGGAATTCATTGTATAGGGTAATCTGAAGGTGGAAGCGAGCAACGCGCAGTTCACCCCTTGTGTCTTAGGAGTCGCGTCAAAATAACTTACCGATTTTCTCCCACCACTCGGAAAGGAAGCGGTAATTCCTATCGCCATGAAAATTGCGTTGAATGCGAAAAAATAGTCAAGTTATTTTGACGCGCCTCCTTAGTGGTGGAAAAACCAGATGATTTGCCACTTCGGTACAGCATGTTTTGAGGAACGGAAAAACGTTGGTACGGATTTCTCCGTGGTCCTCTGTGGCCTCTGTGGTGAAAATTCCGGATTCTTCACCACAGAGGCCACGGAGGACCACAGAGAGAGCTTCAGCAAAGCAAGTTCGGCCGAAAATCATCAATAAACGCGCATGACATGGCTAATGATTATATCCTAACCAGATATCCTAACCACTATCTCGAATGGGCGCATCCACGAACCATGCCCAAAATAGTTGCTGCGGTTCCCCCACCTTGGACAGCGGTGAAGAACCGCTTTTTTTTCGCGTAGAAGCAGTTGAATGAGTTGAGGATGCGCCGGTGCGGGGAGTTTTTTCTTCGCATCGGCGCTTTTTTTTGTTGACTTCTGGTACGGAAGTATATATACTTCCGTACATGGAAGGGAAACCTGTCACGAACTCGGCGGGACGCAAGGTCCAGGCGCGCCTGGCGCGTCTGGGGCCCTTTCTTCCCGCCACGCTCACCATCACCCGCAGCCGCTGCGGGAACCCGCGCTGCCGGTGCGTCCAGGAAGGGCCGATCCATGAAACGGCCCTGCTGACGTGGAAGGAGGGCGGGAAGACCCGCACCCTCCACGTGCCCCGTGAATTGCGCCGCGAAGTGGCGCAATGGATTGAGGAATGGAAAAAGCTCAAGAAGCTCGTCGAGGCCATGGGCGCGGCCCAACGGCAGTTCCTGCAAACCCGCAAGAAGAGCATCCGGAAATCATCCGGGCCTTCTTGAGGACGTTCACCCACTTCTTTGGCCCGGTGCGCAAGCGCTTTGCGGGCTTGCCCGATCCCCGCAAACCCGAGCAAGCCGGCGACGTGGACTACAGTGTCGCGTCGCTGGTGTTCTTGGGAGTGCTGATGTTCGCATGCCGGCTCGGGGCGCGCCGGCAAGTCCGCCTGCAGTTGTACACGACGTTCATGGTCCATCTGTACAAGGTCTTGTTTGACGTGGACAGCGTGCCGCATGGCGATACGATGAACGGGGTATTTCGCGGTTTGCCGTTCGAGGCGGTCCAGGAACTCGTTTCCGGCATGACGCAGACGCTCATCGACAAGAAGGTGTTGTACCCCCACCGCCTGTTCGGGCGCTACTACGTGGCGGCCATCGACGCCACGGGGACACGCAGTTATGATCATCGCCACTGCGCCCATTGCCTCACGCGCAAGCACAAGAGCGGCAAGATCACCTACTACCATCCCGTGCTGGAGTCCAAGATCGTCACGCCAAACGGGTGGGTCTTTTCGCTCATGACGGAGTTCATTGAGAATCCAGAGAAAGACCTGGCGAAAAGCGAGCAACAACGCAAGCAGGATTGCGAGACCAAAGCCTTCTACCGGCTGGCCCCACGCCTGCATGCCCGATTCCCCCGCTTGCCGCTGCTGTTGGCGATGGACGGCCTGTACGCCACGGGACCGGTGTTTCGGCTGTGCCAGCAATATGGCTGGAAGTTCATGATTACGCTCACGGACGGCCAATTGGCCACCGTGAACGAAGAATTCGAGAGCCTCGCGGCCGCGACGCCCGAAAACCAGCTTACGTGGCGTTGCGGCAACAAGAAGGAAATCCACCAGCAGTTTCGCTGGGTCAACGACATCCCCTACCGCGATTCCGAGCGGCGTGAACACATCCTGTCCGTGCTCGAATGCGTGGACACCCGCCCGGACGCGGAAGGCATGATAAAGAAAACCAAGTTCAAATGGGTGACCAACGTATCCGTATCCGCGCACAATGCGGCCGCCTTGGCCAATGAAGGAGGACGCTTACGCTGGAAGATTGAAAATGAAGCATTCAACGTGCAGAAAAACGGCGGCTACAACCTCGAACACGCCTATACCCAAAACGAACAGGCCAGCAAGATCTACTACCTCTTGATGCAGATAGCCCATCTGCTCATGCAACTCCTGGAGGATGGCAGCCTTCTGGCCGCCCACTTTCCAAAAGGCTTTGGCTCCGCCAGAAACCTTGCCCATCGCCTCCTCGAAGCCCTGCGCAACGCCACCCTGTCCCGCGAACAATATGACGCCCTCTGCACCGAGGCCATCCAGATCCGCTTCAGTTCCGCATAGGGCGCCCGCGCGTTCCCGGTTGCGCCGCCGCCCTACACGTCTCGCCCATCCATTCACCGGCTTTACGCACAGCCGCTGCCCCTCCTGTCGCCTGTCGGCCTCGCCACCCCCCGTCTAACCCGCATCACCTCAACGCCTGACCCTGGGGCGCCGCTATTCTTCACCGCTGCACCTTGGATGCTCAGGGCTTACGCATCTAAATTCCCAGTAAACGTAGAAGGTATTCGGGGTCGAGTGCAGCAGCGAAGCGCTTGCCCCTGAGGAAATCTTTGTTGGTCTTGTCTTTCTTGAGGAGGTTGAGTGTAATTCTCCTCAAGGAGGCGAGATTCTGGGCGGCGTTTCTTGTTCGGGCGCGGTTGTCGTCTTCGCGAAAGATAATGTCTAGGCACCAGTGCAAATTGTTTTCCACGCCCCAGTGTCCACGCACGGCGTGGGCGAATCGTCGTGCGTCGAGGAGCAGGCTGCTCAAGTAGTAGCGCCGCTCGATGGTGTTCTTCCCTTTTTCCTTGCGGATGGACTCGACCATGCCGAAACTCTTGAGGCCCTTCCAAAGTCCTTTGTCCTCGAACCAGCCCAAGTCGGTGGATTGCCAGTATCGGCGGGTTTCGATGCGGCCATGCCCCTTGTCGATGGTCTGGTGGAAATCCATCCGTGTGGCGTCGGCTGTTGGCGCGCACTGGGTGGCGCAAGGGGGAACGGCGTCCTTGAAAAAGGCCTTCACTTCTTCTAGGGCGGTGGCGTGGTTGCCTTTGAGGGCCAGCACGTAGTCGGCCTGCCGTTGGATAATGTGGGAGGCGATATCCTTCTGGCAGCCCATGGCGTCCAGGGTGACGATGGCTCCCTTGAGCTTTAAGGCGTTGAGGAGTTTGGGGACGGCGGTGATTTCGTTGGATTTCTCGTCCACCTTGACCTGCCCCAGCGCCAGGCCGTGCTCGCAAGCCCATGCGCTGACGATGTAGGGGATGGCCTCCCCCTGATTCAAGGCGCGCCGCAGGGCTTTGCCGTCAATGGCGGCGACCTCATCGCTCAGATTGGGGCAAATGCCCTGCACCCATTGGCCGAAGCATTCCAGAAAGGCATGGGGGTCGAGGGCGGAAAAGACCCGGTTGAAGGTGTCGTGCGAGGGGATGCCGCCGGGCAATTCCAGGAAGCCCTTCAGCCAATCCTCCCGGAGCCGGCCGAAGCGCTCCATATCCGAAAAGCTCTCTCCGCCCACGAGGGCTGAGCATAGCCCAATCACCAAGATGTCAATGAAGTTGTGCCTGCGGGTCCGGTCCATGCGGGGATCAGGCAGGCCCGCGAAACACTCGATAATAGGCTTGGGCTTGGGCAGGGATTTCTTTTCAGCGGTCATGGGGTGCTCCTTTCATTCATGCGCCGAAGCACTGTTGACTCTAGTATATAGAATTCTATATATTAAAATCCATGAAGCACACCAAAAAGATGCAAGCATTGCTGGAGCGCATGGCGCAGATTGAGCGGATGGAGCGCGGAAAGCTCTGTCAAATGGGCGGGCGTCCCCACTTTAACCACCAGAGCTGGGAGAACGAGAAGAACGTGGTTCGCTATGTGCCGGCGCGCGAAACCGAGTTCCTAAAAGAGGCCATCAATGGCTACCAGGCTTTCATGAAGCTGGCTGAACGCTACGTGGACGAAGTCGTCAAGCAAACCCGCCGTGAGCGCGCAAAGACCTTCCCCCAAGCGAAAAATCCCAGGCCACGTTGACAGAAAAAATCATGCACAACAGGATAAATCGACTCTTGAGCACTATTAGATGCGTAAGCCCTGCTTGGATGCTCCGCTTGCTTGATATGCCGTGGAATGGTATGCTTTAGCGGCTTTTAGCAGCCGCCAGCGGCAGGAGGCAGGATTGTCGCAAGAACGGACCGAGGCCGTAGTGCTGCGCGGCGTGGATTTTAGTGAAACGAGCCGCATTGTCACGTTTCTTTGCCCGGATCGCGGCAAATTGGCATGCATGGCCCTCGGCGCGCGGCAGCCGAAAAGCCCGATGGCTGCACTGCTGGACACGTTCAACCGCCTGGAAATCATCTATTATTGGAAAGATGGGCGGAATGTGCAAAAGCTTGGCGAGGCGTCGCTGCTGGATGGGTATCCGGGCGTCAAGCGCGAGCTGGCGAAGGCGGTGTACGCCGCGTTTCCGCTGGAGCTGGCGTATAAGGCGGCCCAGGAGAATGAACCGGCCTACGAACTGTATGAAGCCGTGGCGTCGGGTTTGGAAGGCATGGAAAACTGGACCGGTTGCGTCCAAATCCATGCGGCCTGGATGGCCCTTCAGGTTCTGTCCACGGCGGGATATGAGCCGTCCATGGAATGTGGCGGCGAGCCAGCCGGATTCGCGTATAGCCACGGCTCCACGGCGGCAGGCGAGCCATGCGATGTGCGGTTCCGGCCCGGTGAATACGAGGCGCTGCGCGCGCTGGCGCAAGCCCGTGGGGGCTGCCCCACGCTCGATACGGGCGATATTGGGCGCGTGTTCGCCATGGTGCGGAGATTCGCCGCGCGCCAGCTTGATACGGAATTTCGGAGCCTTCGCGTCATTGACCAAATATTCGGCTGAGAGAACAACATAAATATGACAACGCCCCAAGATCACATTCGTAATTTCTGCATCATCGCCCATATCGACCATGGCAAGTCGACGCTGGCGGACCGGCTCCTGGAATGTACGGGCGCGGTGGACAAGCGGAATATGAAAGAGCAAACGCTCGATACCATGGATATCGAGCGCGAGCGCGGCATCACCATAAAGTCGGTGGCCGTACGCCTTGATTATACCGCCAGCGATGGCCAGCAATATGTCTTGAATTTGATCGATACGCCCGGCCATGTGGATTTCTCTTACGAGGTGTCGCGCAGCCTGGCGGCGTGCGAAGGCGCGCTGCTCCTAGTGGATGCGGCGCAAGGCGTCGAGGCTCAAACCCTCGCCAATGCCTATAAGGCTATCGAGCAGAACCTCGAGATCATTCCGGTTATCAACAAGATCGATCTGCCGGGCGCGGATATTGATTCGGCGCGGCAGCAGATCGAGGATGTCATTGGCCTCGATAGCGAACACGCCATTCTCACCAGCGCCAAGGAAGGCATTGGCACGCAAGACATTCTCGAGGCCATCGTGCAGCGCATTCCGCCACCGAAGGGCGAGCGCGAAGCGCCGCTGCGCGCGCTCATTTTCGACGCCAAATATGACTCGTACCGGGGCGTAGTGGTGTATATACGCGTGGTCGAAGGGCGCGCCGTGCGCGGGCAGAAAGTGTTGTTCATGTCCACGGGCGATAAATATGAAGTGACCGAGCTGGGGGCGTTCACCCCGGATGCGCGGCCCATGGACGCGCTCGATGCGGGGGAAGTGGGCTATTTGATTTGCAGCATCCGCACACTTCAAAGCGTGAAAGTTGGCGACACGGTCACGGACGCCCTCAAGCCCGCCATGGACCGCCTTTCCGGATATAAGGAAGTCCAGCCGGTGGTGTTCTGCGGGCTGTATCCCGCCGTCGAGACGGATTTCCAGGAATTGCGCGACGCCCTCGAGCGGCTCCAGCTCAACGATGCTTCATTCATCTTCCAGGCCGACAGTTCGGACGCATTGGGCCTGGGATTCCGCCTGGGTTTCCTTGGATTGCTCCACATGGAGATCATCCAGGAGCGCCTCGAACGCGAATTTAACTTGACGCTCGTGACCACAGTTCCGAATGTGGCGTACCGGGTGTATACGGCGGATGGAGAAGAACGGGTCATCGAGAACGCCTCGAAGATGCCGCCCGCGGGCGAGATCGAGCGCATCGAGGAGCCGTATATCGAGGCGGAGATCATCTGCCCCACGGAATATCTGAGTTCCGTCATCGACTTGTGCAAGAAAAAACGCGGCATTCACGTCCGGGTGGATTATATCGACAACAAGCGCTGCATGGCGGTTTACCAAATGCCGCTGGCGGAGATCGTGCTGGATTTTTACGACAAGTTGAAGACCTTGACGCGGGGCTACGGCTCGCTCGAATACCATATTATCGGCAACCGTCCGGGCCACCTGGTAAAGCTCGATATCTTGTTGAACGGCGATCCCGTGGACGCGCTGTCGTGCATCGTACACCGCGAGCGGGCCGAATGGGTGGGCCGGACGCTGGCTACGCGCCTGCGCAAGCTGATCCCGCGCCAGCAATTCGAGGTGGCTATCCAAGCCGCCATCGGCAGCCGCATTCTCGTGCGCGAAACGGTCAAGGCCGTGCGCAAGAACGTTACGGCGAAATGCTACGGCGGCGACATCACGCGCAAGCGCAAATTGCTCGAAAAACAGAAGGAAGGCAAGCGCCGCATGAAGCAGGTCGGCAACGTCGAGGTGCCCCAGGAGGCGTTCATGGCCCTCTTGAGCGTCAACGAAGAGGAACGCTAAATTTTGAACAGCCAGCCGAATGAAGAACGTGCGCCCCAAAAAACAGCAGGTGCACTGCGCAGGCTGGCGTATTTTTTTTTAGGCCCCGCGACATGGGCCAACGCACGCAGTTGGGCGTTTATTCTTATTCTCGTGTTTGCCATCCGCTGGGCGGGCATCGATCAATTCGTCATTCCTTCCGGCTCGATGGAGCCTACGCTTCATGGCGATCCGGGGTTCTTTCGCGGCGACCGGGTGTCCGTCAATAAGTGGATATATGGCTTGCGGTTCCCGTTTGACGAGATGCGCGTTCCATTCACAAAGCATGTGATCCGGTATGCGGGTGCGCGCATCTTCCGTGGCGCGGAACCTCAACGCTGGGACATCGTCGTCTTTCGCTCCACGGAAGACGATAATGCCGGTGAAACATTAATCAAACGCGTCGTGGGCTTGCCTGGCGAACGGGTGCATATCGAAGATGGAAAGATCTTCATTAACGGCGCGCCCGTGGAGCCGCCGGAGGAATTGCGCGGCATCCTCCACTACACCACGGTGCCTACGGACAAGGTCGTCCGCACGGCTATTCTGCAATTGGCCCAATCGGGGCGCTACACGAAGGTACTCAATTCCCGGGACCTAGCGCAGCGACGCCTGATGGAGGAGCTTGCCGCGTTGCGGGAAAAAATCCTCGGACGGGAACTCGCCAGCATCTCCGATGCGGAAGCCCAGACTCTCACCAGCACCTTTGCGGCGTCATCCATGGATGTCATGCGGCTTCTGGTGGATGAGGAATATGCGCGGATGGGGCTCATGCGGTATGGCGTCCGGACGGACGACGAATACAGCCTCGTGCCGCTGGACCATTATTTGCTGCTCGGAGATAACAGCGAGGAAAGCCGCGATGGGCGTGCGTTCGGCTGGGTGCCAAATGCAAATATTTTGGGCCGGGCTTTCGCCATATGGTGGCCCATTCCGCGCTGGCGGGATTTTACAGGCTTCTCGGATACCTGGTGGGGCATGCTGCTGTTGTATGGCATTCCTGTTGCTTTTTTCTTGTACGAACCGAGCAAGCACTTGCTGCGCAGACTCAAGCGCTCCGCCTCGAGTTGAAAGAACAGTTGCGACTATCGCTGCGTCATTCCCGCGAACGCGGGAATCCAGGGCGTTTCCTCTGGAACTCCACTTTCGGGGAGATGACGTGGAAGCCGGGCTGGATGAACAATAAGCGGAGGGCAGGTTGTATACGCGGTGTCTTTCGCAAGGTGCAAACTCCAGATGAGGTTTACTATGGCCCAGACCAACAAACCATCAAAGAAAAACAACCGAAAATCCGCCCCGATGCCTACGGAAATGGGCGGTTTTTGGGGATTCGCCGAAGCCATAGGCCTGGGCAAGGCCTCGCTGCTCGAGTGGGGGCGCACGCTGCTCATCGCGGGCGGCCTGGCGCTCGTGATCCGCTGGGCTATCGCTGAACCGTACAAAATCCCCTCCGGCTCGATGGAGCCGACGCTGCATGGCGCGCCAGGCTTGGGGCAGGGCGACCGCGTGTTCGTCAACAAATGGATTTACGGCCTGCGCTGGCCTCTCAACGACTTCCGCATCCCATTCACCCATTATACCATCCATTACACGGAGAACCGTATTTTCCGGCTGAAAGCGCCGCAGCGATGGGATATCGTGGTGTTCAAAACGGTGGAAAAGGACACTAAAGCCGACACGCTCGTCAAACGCATCGTTGGCATGCCCGGCGAGCGCATCCATATCGCGAATGGCAAAGTGTATGTAAATGGCGAGCCCCTGGAATTGCCGCCCGGCATGCCGCCCGTTCAATATACTTCCCCGATGCCGGGCTTCACGGATATGCGGTACGGCGTCATCGACAGTGATATGTATTCCATCGTGCCGCCGGACCACTATTTGGTTCTGGGCGATAACAGCGCACGCAGCCGCGATGGCCGGGTATGGGGCTGGCTGCCGGGCGATCATATTGTCGGCCGGGTATTCAGCATCTGGTGGCCGCCCACACGCTGGCGCGATTTTACGGGTTTTTCGGATACCTGGTGGTGGCGTGTGATTGTGGCCATGGCGGCGGCGCTCACCATTTGGCGCTTGTTTTTCGGGCGTTCCTGGCGTGTGCCAAGTCCTTCGCCTGATGCCGCGCTGCGCTCGAAAGAGCATCTCTTCATCCATCGCGCCGCGTATGGAATTCCGATTCCCTTCACGGGACGGCGCTTCACGGCGGGCCGTCCGCCGCGCCGGGGCGAATTGGTCCTATATCTGGCGGAAGACAAGGATGAGAAAGAAAGGGCCTTTCTGTTGGGCCGCATCGCGGGGCTGCCAGGCGAGAAGGTGTTTCTCGACGAAGGCCGCTTAACCATCAATGGCGAGCCGGTGAAGGATGCGCCGCTGGCTGGGCGTGTGTATCCCGCCTCCAACGAGGCAGGCCCCTACGCCCGCTCGAAGAGCCGTGAATACAGCGAGGCGCCGGAAGGGTGTTATTTCATCCTGGCCGATACGCTCGAAGCAGGCCCCGATGGCCGCGCCCTGGGCTGGACGCCGAAACAGAACCTAATCGGTCCCGTGCAAGGCGCATGGTGGCCCATCCCGCGCTGGCTGCGGTAGATTTACGACCACGACATACACAATGCGGCATGGCCGCAATCAAATGGCCTGCTTTTTTGACCGCGAATGGACGCGAATGAACGCCAATAGTTTTTAACTCCCGTAGCATGGGCTTCTCGCACATGCGATGAGTAAGGCTCAAGCAAAACGCCATGTAACGAGCCTAGATATGCCACTATATACGGTATTCGTTTTTCGTGTGCCGTTGTGGGGGCGCACCGCCCTGATCGGTGGGGCAAGCCCCACCCTACAAATTTTAGTGTATTTGGTGTATTTAGTGGTCCAAAATCCGTATCTCGATGCGAGATCATCATGGAATCGTTAGGCTTATATATCCACATTCCCTATTGCCGCACGCGATGCCCGTATTGCGACTTTGTAAGCTGTCCCATTGACGGCGATGTCCCGCAAACGTTCGTAGATGTCTTATGCCGTGAAATCTCCGGATGCGAAGGGCCGGGTGCCGCCCAAACGATCTTCTTCGGCGGCGGCACGCCCTCGCTGCTGCGGCCAAGCGCCTTGGAACAGATTTTGGCGGCGCTGCATCGGCGTTTCCGTTTCGCTACGGCGCATCCCGAGACCACGCTTGAAGCGAATCCCGATGATGTCACGCCCGCATTGGCGGACGCGTGGCGCGCTCTTGGGATCAACCGCGTAAGCCTGGGCGTCCAGAGTTTTGATGATGGCGTGCTGCGTTACCTGGGCAGGCGGCATGATGCGGATGGCGCACGGCGCGCTTGCGACATTATTGCGTCGCGTTTCGATAATTGGAGCATGGATATGATCTACGGCGCGCCTCCCATCGAGGCGTGGGAGCACACACTGGCCGAAGCCGCCGCGCGCGCCCCGCGCCATGTGTCGGCGTATTCACTTACGTATGAGGAGGGCACTCGCTTCGCGATGCGGAAACATGAGGCGGCGGATGACGATGTTTCGCTCGATATGTACCGCCTAGCGGACGCCTTGCTGGATGGGTACGCACATTATGAAATATCTAATTTCACGCAGCCTGGCTATGCCTGCGCGCATAACCTCATTTATTGGCATAACGGCGAATATGCGGGATTTGGCCCGGGGGCGTATGCATTCATCGGCGGCGCGCGTATGCGCAACGCGCCGGATATTGAGGCCTATCTTGCGCAGCCTGGCGCTAAAGCAGAATCCCTGGCGCTTACACCGAAGGAGATTCAAGTCGAGACGCTCATCCAGCATTTTCGCCTGGCGGCGGGGATATCCAAGGCCGATTTTTCCAAACGCTTTGGCGCACTGCCGGAACAGGAGTTTGGCGCGAAGCTGGATGTCTTATGCCAACGCGGCCTGCTAATCGAGGATGGGGATTATATGAAGCCCACAAGGAAAGGCTTCGAGCTGAATAACGAGATTGGCCTGGCGCTGGTGGATTGAGTTGAGAGCGATGGCTCCGTGCTTGCCCATAATGCCTGCCCTGGCCCAAGCAGGATTGGGCCAGGGCATTACGCATAGGAATGTCTCTCAGTTGGTCGGAATCAGATTGACATCGCCGCCTGAAAGCGATTTGGTTTTGTCAAACGCACCGCTGACGGATTCGCCTTCGAAGTCAAAGGTGCGTCCGACGGTGTTGCTCGTGCAGCGAATGCGCACCTGGTTGCTATAGGACGTGATCTCCAAGACCGTGCCTCGATACTTGATGCTTTGCGCCATCATATAGGTGTAGCCCGTGGGCAAGGCCGGTTTCACGGTCATTTGGGTTGCATCCACTGATACGCCGATGAAGCCGTACAGATAGACGCAGGGCACCAGTCCGGATTCGGGATATTCGCCGGAAATGCCATATTTCCAGTTCAAGCCTACGTTGTTGTCCGGGTCGCGCCGGAGCTGGTCGGTGTGGAACTGATCGGTAATCGCCCGGAGGCGGCTGTATGCGTTGTCCGCGCCTTTGTACTTGATGCGGGACATGATGTCATAGAACGACACATAGAAAATGGCCCCGCCGTTCTCATGGTAATTTCCCCATGTGCATGGAGCGTTTGTACCGGCGCAGGTGTTATAGGCGTTGTCGTTGGAATACCACCAATAATTGCCGCCTAACGAGACGGATTCGGCGGATTTGGTGTTGCTGCGCGGCGCCCACACATGGGTATAGATATCCGAGCCAGTCGAAGTGTCGCCCGAGATCGTGCGGGAGCCATCCAGCCAGCTAAAGATATAATCCGCTTTCGTTTGGTCGCCTAGGCCGTAATACAAGGCTTCGAGATTCAAGAATGTAAAGCCATAGTCATGTGATACGCCATCAATGTCAATGCAGCCGATGTACCGCAATTTCGTGGTATCCCAAAAGGTGTTATTGAAGTTGGTTTTCACGGTAGCGGCAAGATTGGCATAGTAAGCAGCGTTCGCGGTGTTACCGAGCTGGAGCTCCAGCTTTTCCATGGCCAGCAACGAGGCGTAGAAATACACATTATCGAGCGCACTCAAGTAGCCAAAAGGCCAGCCGTCCCAGTAATTGCTTGCCTCGCCGCCCAAGATCTGATTACTGGGGTTGAAAAACCGCCCGTTGTTATCCGGTTCGCTGGCGGATGGACGGTAGGGATCATTAATGATGAGCAGCCCATTTGCGCCCTGCAACTGGTTGAGCTGGTAGTTCATGATCGTGCGCAGCGTTCCGATATTGGTATTGAGCCACGTCAGATTTCCGTCCCAACAATTTAACGCCGAGACGCCCATTAAGGCTTTGTCGTTTTGGTCGAAGTGATACCCTTCGCCCATATAGTCCGCCTGGCTCTCAGACATCCAGACATAACCATCGGTGTCGCGGAAATTGATCATATCGCGGACATGGTCTTGTACAATGCCCGATGTCCACCAATGATCCAGCCAAGCCGCTTTGTCCGCAAGGACATGGTTGGCCGACGCCACGGCTTCGCCCCAGTAGAAGACGCCGCATGTGTTTGGGGTCCATGCATCGAATGTGCTCCCCGTTTCATTGTAGGCAATGCCATAAACACTGAACATGTTGTTTACGTCGGCGTCCATATAATGCGAGTAGTCATACGTTGAATTCGGGCTATCCGAAAGGGAGGTGTGGAACGGCCACATTTTGTCCTGGCCATTCACCGCGATTTCCCCCAGTTGGAACGCCCAATTGCCGACGCCGTCCGTCGTTATTTTCGTGGCGTAGATGCGGATGAAGTACGCGCTTATGGTGTCAAACGAGAACGTGATCGGCGTGTCGCTGGTGGGAGTGGTGTAATTGGTGAATTGCATGGATGGAATCGTGTACCAAGTGTTTCCCAGATCGGTCGTGTAATCAATCCGAAAATCTTTCGGGAAGCAGTGGCCATCGGGCCGCGGCGTGAGCGTAATACTGGAGACGGCATGATTTTCACCCGAGGCAGTGTTCGCCACTTTAACGACTACCCACTCCGTGTAGTTTTCCCCTCCGTGCAGGCCGCTTGACCAGCAATTGCCCCAGCCAGTCAGCCCATCTTTGACCTTCGAACCTTCCCAGCCGGTATACTGGCTTGAAACCGCATATTCACTAAGCGTCAGCGTATGCCCCAGACCACACCACGTTATGGCTGCCGCCACTACTGCCATTGCCCATCCAGAGCGCCATTTAACATTTTGTGCATTGTTCATTAGTTCATCCTCCAAAGTTGGCTGTAATAGTAGACGTTTGTTACGCGGGCCGCGATCCTCCTGAGCCTTGTTAATGGGGTTGATTTTGCCGCAAAATCCCTTGCGGGGCCGTGTGTGTAAATGTATATTATGATAAAAAGGATTAAAGCGTATTGTATTGAGAGGGAAGAATCGTTGGAAGAAAAAGCCCATTACTCTCAGGATATCGTTTGCACGTCGAATGCTGATGTTCAGCTTCGAACAAGCCGGCCGTTTCGAGTGAAATCCATGCATTGGGACACTACAGGCCAGACCATCGCCGCCGGTGATGATCCGGTGCTTGATGATGGATGGCGGGTGTTAGTCTGGTTTCTGAATTCAACAGGGAGAGCGAGAGAAGTTCCGCTTCACTCGCACGAGTTCTACGAATTTGTGCTGATTCACAAATCGAGCGACAACCTTCATGTCACGCTTTACGGCGAGACGCCGTTAAGGCGCGGAGACATGCTGATTCTTGCGCCGGGCATGGCGCATGCTTATCGTCCCGTCTACGGGCTCTACCTTACCGAGGCGCTTGTGCAGCCGCAATGGTTCACGTATGCACTCAAAGCATTATGGAATGAAAAGGGTTTGATTACCCAGTTATTGTCTTCTTCGCTTTTTGGATTGCCTGCGGATAAAGGAATATGGACTTTACATTTAAATGAGCCTGAAACCCAACAATGTGAACATGAATTCGATTCGATGGTTAAAGAATCCTTGAACAGGGAGCCATCTCTCACCTATCTATTTGCTTGCTTTCTCAAGATGATTGTTGTGGCCAACCAGAACTTCATACACGGGCATGGAAGGGCGGACTCATTTCTGCCGAAGGAAGTGTGGAAAATCGCGTCTATCATTGAACAAGCCATCGAGAGCGGGAACGCGCTTAAAATGGACTTGCTAGTGCATGAGTCTGGAATGTGCTATAAAACTATCTCGAAGGCATTCAAGGCCGCGACAGGGGCAAGCATGACGGACTATTACCAGCGGCGGCGCATCCAACACGCCAAGCGCTTGCTGGCGGAAGAAGGGCAGAGCGTTACGGAGATCGCGCATAATCTAGGTTTTTCCGATACGGCCCATTTCATCCATAGCTTCAAGCGCGCCACGGGCGTCACTCCTGCTGATTTTCGCAAGCACAAGGACGAAGCCGCGTTCCCGCTTCCCCTGCCAACGAACTTGAGGTGAAACGTTGTCTTTGCGGCCTTATGCTATCTGACGGATTCTATTTTTGTAATACTTTAGCCAAGTGGTGAAGAATGACCGGCGAGGGCTCCGGTCCCACAATTTGATTACATTAAAAAGTGTGGGACCGACGCCCTCGTCGGTCTTCAGATGCAAAATAATGTATCAGTACCGGCGCAAGGCAATAAACAAGGCTGCCAAATATCAGATGCTACTTCAGCCGGCTAAAGTGTTACAGAATTTGATCGCGTTTTTGGTTCAAATGTGCCGGGGTGATTTTTGAAATATCGAGATCTTTTCCAAGGGAGTTTATCCAATGGTTCAAGTGGCAAGTTTCCCCGATTTGTGTTGCTGCGATTTGTGTTGCTTTTGCTTTGTGAATAAGGACCGTCTTTTTATAGCGTTCGATAGCTTCAATGAGCGTATGGTTTTCAATTGGCTTTTCTTCTTCAATCATCCGGTGTGGAAGATGAATCGATTCCAGTATTTTTTGTTCTGTCATAATCGCCCATTCATTACAATCTGATTTCCGTTTGAAAGTTGCCGTTTTGGCAACACCATTCTTTCGCACTCTTGCAGTGTAAGTGGTTTGGCCGTTTTTCTTTATGTTAGCTGTGATATCATAGCTCATTTCTTGGACTCCTTTTTTTCCGGTAAGATGCGTGCATATTCATTTGTCTGGAAACGCTGGAAGGAGGAAATGGAGATATCGCGCAATATCATGTAAAATGGAGTTGTCTACGAATTGCCCAAAAATATTTTAGGTAAATGGGAGATGTTGCGTAAGATATTGGGGAGAAAGGACTTAGAGAGAACACGATTTACTTTATCGCGTCCATTCGCGGTTCAAAAATCGGCCCACTGCTTTTGCTCCAGATGGCTAAAGTGTTACGGAAACTTTAGTTGGTCAATGCGCTCCGCATGATTTTGATCTCTTCCCGTTTCTCCATCTCCAATAAATTGGCCAGCGAAGCGCGCAATTCTTGCGAAGTAGCCCTGTTGATGAGCATTTCATATATCTGGAGCAAGTACGCATCAAGCTGCATGGCAATGCCGGCCACCTCCTCCGTAGTCATTTCAGGAGTAAAAGCAACCGTGCTGAGCCATTTATCCATGGGAAACTGCGGTGAGATTTTGAACCAGGCTTCCATGACCGATTTCGACCCGCCACGCTCATATTCCTGTATGCAATGGCCAAGATACAGTTCGTGCCGGCTCATATAATCAAGAAGCTGCTTGACTTCCTCACGATGGGCCGCACGGCCAAGGCTAGCATAGTAGGCGCTAAGCTGCTGGTGAAATTGCTCCGCCTTCCGCAGAATATCGATGGTCCTCATGGGGCCCATGCCGCCGCCCTCCTCTCGATATCACCGCCGAAGCGGTGCGCTCGTGCGTACTTTATTCTCCATTGTAACACACGTCATCGCCCGTTGATTTCGGAGCTACAGCATTAGCCCGATGCATCGTTAAACAAGAAAATCCCTAATCGCCGGGTAAGACCTATTATTTTCTGATAAACAGGCGCATTTGCTCAAAAAAGCAGTCCTCATAATCGTGTAACATGGAATGCGCAGGCTCAACTTCTTGGTTGAGATGATCGTCCGCCGGTCGTTCTTCACCATTGGGCTAAAGTGTAACGAAATATGCATGCTTTTCGTATAAGCATATGGCCCGCATGCATGGAAACGCGAGGCGGTGAATCCGATGTGTGGACTGCCCCGTCTATGATACACTGCCCGCAAAAGGAGGCCGATGCCGTGAAATTGCCCAACCGATTCACCATTAATGTGCTTGCCCGTGACCGGGTGGGCATCATCGCCGATGTGAGCGAGGCCCTATATGGGCTTGGCGCGAATCTCGAGGCCCTCAGCCAAACCGTCGTCTGGGGATGGTTCACCATGATCATCTGCGCCGCCTTTCCCGAGAAAGTAGCGGCTGCGGACATCAAAAAAACCGTGGAAGAAGCCGGGGATTTTCAAGCGACCGTGCTGCCTTTTAATGGTGGGGCCTTACTGCCGCCATCTGCGGGCGAACCCTATGTCGCGACGGTTTCCGGTGAGGACAAGCCTGGCATCGTGCGCGCCCTCACGCGCTGTTTCGCCACAAAAGGCATTAATCTGGATGATGTGTGGAACGAAGTGCGCGATGGGCTGTTCATCGTCATATTCCGCATCACGCTGCCGCCCCACGCCGACGCCGGAGATGTGCGGTATGAACTCGAACAAGTAGCAGAAGCGCTTGGCATGACACTGACCATGCAGCACCAAGATGTCTTTATCGCCACCAATTCCTTATCCGTCCATGCCCCACGGGCTTGCCTTCAATCCTAAGCGCTGCAAGGAGTGTTGTGATGATTCCCACGGAAGATATTTTAAATACCATCGACATGATACAGACCGAGCATCTGGATGTGCGCGCCGTCACGCTGGGCATTAACTTGCTAGGCTGCGCCGATAGCGATTCGGGGAAAATGCTGCGCAAGATACGCTCCCGCATCCATGCGGCCGCGGGCAATCTCGTCAGCGCCTGTGATGCCGTCTCCGGCAAATACGGCATTCCCATCGTAAACAAGCGCATGGCGGTCTCAAAAATCAGTGACCTGCTCGAGGGGCATACATCCAGCGTATGCCTTCCACTCGCGCGCACGCTTGATGAAGCAGCGGCGGAAGTGGGCGTGGACGTGATCGGCGGCTACACCGCCCTCGTGCAAAAAGGATTCAGCGACGGCGACAAGCTCCTCGTGGAATCCATTCCCGACGTGCTCTCCTCCACTACCCGCGTGTGCGCCTCCGTCAACGTCGCCACCACCAAGGCCGGCATTAACATGGACGCCGTGCGGCTCATGGGCGAACAGGTCAAAGCCACCGCTGAACGCACCCGCGATAAAGACGGCTTCGGAGCCGCGAAACTCTGCATATTTGCAAATATCCCCGAAGACAATCCCTTCATGGCGGGCGCATTCTTAGGCCCCGGCGAACCCGGAACCGTGGTCAACATCGGCGTCAGCGGGCCGGGCGTCATCAAGCGCGCCCTCGAGCGCCTCATCGCGGGCCCCGAACACGTAGACCTTGGCCGCATCGCCGAGGAGATCAAGCGCACCAGCTTCCGCGTCACCCGCGTGGGCGAACTCATGGGCCGTGAAGTCGCCGAACGTCTCGGCGTCGTCTTCGGCGTCGTAGACCTATCCCTAGCGCCTACGCCACACGTTGGCGACAGCGTCGGCGAGATCCTGCAAGCCATGGGCATTAGCGCCATCGGCGCCCCCGGCAGCACCGCCGCCATCGCCATGCTCAACGACGCCGTCAAAAAAGGCGGTCTCTTCGCCTCTTCCAGCGTCGGCGGCCTCTCCGGGGCATTTATCCCCGTGTCGGAAGACCAAGCCCTTTCGGAAGCAGTCCGGAATGGCTCCCTTACTCTCGAGAAACTCGAAGCCATGACCAGCGTATGCAGCGTGGGTTTGGACATGGTCGTCGTACCCGGCGACACCGACGCCACCACCCTTGCCGCGATCATCGCCGACGAAATGGCCATAGGCGTCGTCAATCAAAAGACCACCGCCGCGCGCCTCATCCCCGCGCCAGGAAAAGGCGTGGGCGACTTGGCCGTCTTTGGCGGCCTATTTGGAGAAGGCTACGTGATTGACGTGCGCAACCGCTGCGCATCAAGCCAATTCATCTCCTTTGGAGGCCGCATTCCCGCGCCCCTCCAGAGCTTGAGAAACTGAATCAAACGCGCGCCGTAAAAAACTGGATTTTCGGATGCGTATATGCTAAATTCTGGCCTCTAAAAGGCCATAACGCCGGTGTAGCTCAGTCGGTTAGAGCAGTGGAATCATAATCCACGTGTCCGCGGTTCGAATCCGTGCACCGGCACCATATAAAGCATTAAGCCCCAAGGACTTATAAAAGACGGTCCTCGGGGCTTTTCTCTTGTGTTTGGGCTGGGGATCCACCGGGGATCCGGCAGACAAAAAAAGGAGGCTTTGAGCGGTTCCCGTGGGGCGGCCTCTAGGATGCATGCCGGGGGCGGTCGAAATGGCGCGGTTCGGGCTTTTACCTGCCTAGTAGGCAGAGGGTTGTTAGTTCAAGCCAGCTTGGCAATTCTTTGTAAGGCATTATTGTATAGGCTTTTATGGTGCTATGGCCTATGGGGCGTTTTCTTTTGGCTTGCTCTGTATCCCGCCTGTATCCCGCTGGGCGGCATTTCGGGTGCTTTGGAGAGAACCTAGCTCGGTTCCGGTTCGGTTTCCTGTCGAGCGTTTCCAGGGGGCATACCTGGCGGCTTATCACAATGGCGTTCTTAGCACTATTCGGTTTTCCCAGATCGTTTCTTGAATTCAACCGTCCATTTAGTAGCCAAAGCTTGGGCTTCGGCTATTTGCTGCGGAGTCATAAAACTTGAAACGATACTCATATGTATCGGAGCATCTTGATTACCCGATGCACTGGCAAGGTTATAAAGCATGTGGGCTCTGACATAGTCTTGAGGAACACCATTACCCATTTCGTAGATCACGCCAAGTTTTACCTGTGCTTCAGTATCCCCCTGTTCAGCTGCTAAGAAATACCACTGTGCGGCCCTTAAGTAGTCTTGATTAACGCCTATACCTTGCTCATATATACTTCCGATGCTGTCCTGTGCACTACTCAGTCCATTCTGAGCTGCCTTGAGATACCATTTCATTGCTTCTGCGTAGTCTTGGGGAACGCCCTTGCCTTGTTCATACATACTGCCGATACAACACTGAGCATTATAGACTCCCGCTTCAGCTCCTTCTAGATACGATTTCATCTCGTGCACATTGTTCTTGTGAACTCCGAATGCAGCGGCTTTGCGATACCAATTCATTTCCTCCGCATTTTCTCTAGGAATTTCCTGCTCAGCTGCCTTGAGATACCATTTCATTGCTTCTGCGTAGTCTTGTGATGCGCCCAAGCCCATTTCGTACATTTGCCCAACAATGCATTGCGAATGAGGAAACCCCTTTTCAGCTACTTTGAGATGCCATTTTATTGCTTCCGCATAGTCTTTGTTGTCATAGTAATACATCGCAATGATAAACTGGGCCTTTGTATTACCTCTTTGCGCTGCCAGTAAGGTTTCATCAAGTGAATTGTAATTTGTTGTATCTATACAGGATAGTAATATAAACGACAGTATCCCCAGTGTTGTTGCCAAGATGATAGGCTTTCTCATACTTCCCCCCTTGAACAATCCGCTCATCTGTCCAAATGGACCCGAGAAGTCTTGATACCTATTATGCAAACTCTCTTAGTCTTTCGATCAATGTAGCACAAAAGACCATAATTGACAACGGCTTGGCAAACTCATTCTAAAGGGTCTGGGCCTTTGGTACAGCACACGATCATTGCGGCAGTTTCAACAATTTGCATGGGCGCTTCGATCTGTGGCGCGGCGCGGCGGGCTTGGGTGGCGGCGGCCTGGATGGCAGGCTTGGTATACTTGAGTAATCCGGTCTGATTTATGGGGTGTCAATGTGCAGCTTCTTGGTCGATGCCTGACCTGCCTGGTATCTTCCCGCTAGTACAGTACCTTTTGTTTTGGGGGGGCGGCGCGGAACACGGGGGTGCTATCCGGATTGCTCCGGGTGTAAAGTGGTTTGTGTGTTGCGAAACTCCGTAAAGACAGATGCACAGTGCATCAGCTTCATGCTGGCTTATCTCGCGATTAGGCAAGTGCATTTCGGCCAAGTCGCGGGCGGCTGTTTTAAGGCGCGGCCTGTCTGTAGTGAAGCTCAGTATGGCGGCATGCCATGTGTTGGGAGATACACACTCGATACGCACCCTATGAACGCGGGCGGCCTGCAATAGCTCCGCTTGGACATGCGCCAGTTTCAGGAAGGCTTGCACATTTCGCGGTGTAGCGCGGCCTTTGGTTTCGGCAAGAAAGATTCCTTCAGCGTATACGGTGGCGCGTATGGCCTGGGCGCGCTCCATGAAGGTGGCAAGGGCTGAATCATACGCGGGATAGATTTTACCTTTTGCATCTGCGCGTCGAATTGTCCCGGCGGATTCAATCTTGCCGTTGCGCCACAAGCTCCATGCGAGCGCGCATGAATCGGCATCAATTCCGATAACCGGCGTGCTAGTCACTTAATGCTTTAGCCTTGAATTCAAGTAGGCTCCAAACGTCATGAACGCTATTGATATCCTGAATTCTCAAGAGGCTCAATGTGGCTTCGAGTGTTTCTTCTATACCTTGCCTCTGTACACATCGTTCGACCTTCTTTGTATGGTAATCGCCGTTTGGGAGCATGTAATAGCTTCGTACGGCTTTCACAATGGCCGTTACAAGCGCTTGCTCAGAAACGCCAGCGGCTTTCACTTCGGCGCGGAATTCGCTGATATGTTCGGGCTCCTTGCGTGGGGCGTGTTTGGGTTTGGTTTCGGCGGTATCTTCGGGCGTGCGGCTTGCATACCATTGCTCAAAATGCTTCAGGCTGGCTTCGTGCTCCGCTTCCCATTGACGATATGATTCTTCGGCCTGGGTTCGCTCTTCGCTGCTTCGGGCCTGCATAGCGGCTTCGAGGCGATCAAGTGCTCGCTGAAAGCTTTGGCCTATGGGGGCTGTGCTATTCATCCGCGAATGCTCCCAAGTCCAGCGGTTTCTTCAAGAGGCGCGGCATAGGCTCCCCTTGCCTTCCAGATCCAGAAAGGGGGGGACATGGGACATGATCTAATCTTTCATCATACATATCCGAATGGTCCGGACTTTTTCCCGAGTGGTTCGGACTTTTTTCCGAATCGTTTGGACTGAGCGCAAGGCCGTAGCTTTTTTCATTCGCATGCGGTCGCTGATGCTTGTGGAATTTGGGAATCCAAATTATCTTAATTCCGTCGAATTCAAACCGTTCCACGAAGCCATGATCCGCTAATTCCGTCAATAGCTGATCAACGTTTACATCGCGGTCATAGGGATATATCGTGGCTGCAATTCTAAGCGGTCTATCTTCGAGGTATCCGCGATTGTCCGCCATACACCACAAACCAGTGAAAAGGTATCTAGCGGGTATCGAGCATTGCACTAGATCCTCATTCACAAATAGTGCTGGCTTGAGGTTTCGGGCGCGCATCTATCGACACACCCGGCACGCGGCCACGATGGCGGCAAGCTCGTTCACATCGTAGCGGATGGCCTTCCCGATTTTGTAGAACGGCAGTTCCGGGATTCCGTTCGGAAGTGCTCCGGTACACCGGGCCTTGCGGAGCGTTCGGGGGCTGAGTCCAAGGATCTGGGCGGCGTCTTGTTCGTTTACTAGGCGGGGGGTGTTGTTGTCCATTTTTTTGGCTATCTCCATTCGTTTGTTCCGCACCATCGCGGATTGACTATAGAGATAGCTTACACGCCATTACTGCTTTATCAGGCATGTTAAAAGTAGTGTAAAAGTCAGCTTAGGTAGTAACCTGCCGAATGCTTTCCGCCATCATTGCGAATCGGGATCCCGTCCGCTCGAAGGCGCTTGATTGCAGCCTTAACCGTGCTGGCGTCCGGTTGCCAATCGATAAGCTCGCTCAGTTCCTCAAGCAAGGAATCCATTTTGATACCTTTATGTCTTGCAATAATCTTCATGACTGCAAGCTCCCGATCATTCAGAAGGCGGCCATCCGGTGTATATTCATCGCCAGGTTTCCACGGGCGCGCCGGGGCAAGGGCTTGGATGCTTTCCTCTTTTAGTCTTGCGATAAGCATATCTTTTGCATCACGTAAAAGAGCAAGTCGGACGAAAAACTTGTCTTCTTTGGGCAAAAGAGTGATTCGAAAATCAAAAACCGCATCTTTAAACGCATTGCAAAGTACAGGAATAGATGCGGCGCGTTGATCTGGGGGTGCAAAAAGAGATAGCCAGGCAATTGCGTGATCGATTGGTGTAGGATCTGGTAAATCGCCGATGCCGAAAATGGGGTATTCTTTCTGGGCTAGACTGAGAATTATTGAGTAATCCAACGAATCAAACGCAGCACGAAGTTTCCTCTCTAAATCCCGCTGTATAGTGACGGTCCGCTCATCGCCGTCAACGCGCAGACCAATAAACTTACCGTCAGGGAAGAACTGAACCCATTGCTTCATGATTGTGTCCTTTTTTTAGGGCCGTGAGAAGCCTCGCAGAAGGACAGAACCACGAAAGCTCCCACGTGCGCCGGGCCGTTGCAATCGGCTTCGGCTACCCTAAAGTCATACTAATAATATCCTATTGTTACTCACGTGTCAAGATGGCCAAGAGGCGGCCTAGGATGCCCCGCAATCGAAGCAAGGGCGTTTCGTGTATGATTATCGGCTTGCGGGGCGTTCGCGGCGCTTAGCGCGGCCTCATGCGGGGTGTTGGCGCTCATGCACAGCCTTCCCGGTGGGTATCGAGGGATATCACGTTCGAGGGGCGGCCTAGCAGTTCCACGGCGGCGCGCTTCCTGTCCTGGGTGCTGTGCAAATATATTGCCGTCGTGGATATGCTTGTGTGTCCTGCAAGCTCTCGAACGGTCTGCAAGTCCGCACCGGCGGCCAAGAGGCGGCTACAAAACGTATGCCGCAAATCATGAAGCCGTAGGGCGGGCAGTCCGGCGGCCTTGCGTACTTCATGCCACGTCTTGGTGATCGTGGTGAAGGGAAGCCTCGTTTCTGGGTTTGGGAACACAACGGAGCCATCCGCTCCGGGACTCTGGGCACGCCATGCCTTGAAACATTCTAAGGCGGCGGCATTCAATGGAATCACGCGGGTCTGTCCACTCTTGGCGATCTCGCCCCGGATGATTAGCATACCTGTCTGAAAATCCACATCGCCCCATTGAATGAGAAAGGCTTCGCTTCGGCGCAATCCGCAATGAAGCATGATCGTCAGCATAGGGCGGAGCCAGTCCGCGAACATGCACTTATCTAGGTCTTGGCGCTCTTCAAGTTTTCGGGAACGGAGCCACAAGTTATGTGAGGCGCGGTGGTGGCGTATCTGCTTTTCCCGCTCGAATAGGACATCCCAAAGGCGGGCCTCTTCCTCTGGGCTAAGAATGCGGATCTTGACGGCTATGCTCTTATCTTGCCGGGCAAGGCGCACATCCCGGATCGGGCTCTCGCTGATACAGCCCCATTCTTTGGCCTTGCTGAAAACAGATTTCAGACAGGCAATATCCCGGTTGCCATGCGAACGGCGGCCACTGTCCTGGGTCCGGGCGCTCCGCCATTTCTCGATATGCCACGGGGTGATCGTTGCCAGTTCGAGATCAAGCAAGGACTTGAACGCTCGAAGCACACGGCGGGCGGTGTGCGCACCTGCTTTCCGGTTCGCGCTTGCCCATGGGGCGTATACTTGGGTGATGAAGCTTTCTAGCGTGTGGCGCTCTTGGCGGGCTTCTTTTCGTTCTTCCTGTACATCCGTACCTAATGCAATCTTGCCTAGTTGCTGGGTGGCGGCGGCGCGGGCCTGAGTCAAAGTGTATTTGTCCACATTGCCGATAGTGTAGCGCTTTCGCTGTCCTTGCCCATTTCGATAGAGCAAGCAATAGGTTTTCTCCCCGGATGGCCGAACACGAAGCACAAGCCCTTTTTGTTCTGTATCCGGTATGCTGTATTCCCTGCTTTTAGGCTTGGTGGCATCGACTACCTTTGCCGTCAATTTTACGCGCGCCATGACATGCCTTCCTTTCTGGGGATCCACCGGGGATCCAACGGAAATATATCACGGGAAATTCATAGAGTCAACAAGGAATGTAAAAAACGCAAAAACACCAATAATATTAGCGCTTACCGCATGTATTAATATAGCCTAATGTTTCTCGAAATTACCGGCAAATATGGAATCATAATCCACGTGTCCGCGGTTCGAATCCGTGCACCGGCACCATATAATGTCAATAGCCCCAAGGACTTATAAAATACGGTCCTTGGGGCTTTTTCTTTATGCTATGTGGGGAAGCCGCTGGCACTCTGTGCGGAGCATTTCGGGCCGGCATTGGCGTGCGTCCCTGAGTTGTCCCGGTTTCCTGGATTGTTCCCTTGACATTGGCCGCATATACAAGGTTTCTTATTGTATTCGGTCATGTGGCGGCCATATGCCGAGCATGCGGTGCGAAAACAGGCATGCCTCTGTGCCATAATCAAGCCCATGCGCACGGAGTGCGCCAATGGGAGCAGCTATGATAGGTGGATTCCGAGTCGAACGAGACGCCTTGGGCGAAGTGAGCGTGCCGAAGGCGAAACGATATGGGGTGCATACCGCGCGGGCGCTCGATAATTTCCCGCTCACGGGCCGCCGCGTACATCCCGAACTCATTCGGGCGTATGGGTTCGTAAAACTGGCGTGCGCCCGAACTAACCATGGACTCGGCGTATGGCGTGAGGATACGGCCAAAGCGGATGCCCTGCTGCGGGCTTGCCAGGAAATGGCCGATGGTTTGCTCGATGAGGACATTGCCGTGGATCCCCTCCAAGGCGGCGCGGGCACTAGCCTCAATATGAACGTGAACGAAGTCATCGCCAATCGTGCGCTGGAAATGCTGGGCGAACCGCATGGAGCGTATGGCTGCGTTTCCCCTATTGGCGATGTGAACCGCCATCAATCCACCAACGATACCTATCCCACCGCCCTCAAACTCGCGGCGATCCGGCTCCTGTATATCCTCGAAGAGCGTGTTGTGGCCTTGCAGGAAGCATTCCAAACCAAGGAAAAGGCATTCGCCCATATTGTCAAAGTAGGCCGCACGCAACTGCAAGATGCGGTGCTGACCACGCTCGGGCGCGAGATGGGCGCTTATGCCGAAGCCTTCAGCCGCGACCGGTGGCGCATTTATAAGTGCGAAGAACGCCTGCGCGTCGTCAACCTGGGCGGCACGGCTATCGGGACGGGCCTCGCCGCGCCCCGGCAGTATATTTTCCGGGTCGTGGACGCTTTGCGCGATTGCACGGGCATTGGTTTCGCCCGCGCGGAGAACCTTGTCGAAGCGACGCAGAATGCGGATGTGTTCGTCGAGGTTTCGGGCATTCTCAACGCGTGCGCCGCCACACTCCTAAAAGTCTGTACGGACCTGCGCCTGCTTTCCTCGGGGCCGGAAGCGGGTTTTGGCGAGCTGCGGCTGCCCGCGCGCCAGGCGGGCTCCTCGATCATGCCGGGCAAGGTGAACCCCGTCATACCCGAGGCGGCCAGCCAAGCCGCCATGCTCGTCATGGGCCATAACCAAACCATCGCCTTCGCCTGTTCTCAGGGCAATCTCGAATTGAACGCATTTCTGCCGCTGGTGGCCATGTGCCTGCTCGATAGTTGCCAGCTACTCGCGGGAGCGTGCAATATCTTGCGCCGGTATTGCATCGAAGGCATGGAAGCCAATGAAACCCGATGCCGCGCCCATGTCGAGGCCTCGACCGCTACCGCCACGGCCCTCGTGCCCGTCCTGGGCTACGCCGCCGCAGGCAGTATCGCTGAACGCGCCGCGGCTTCAAATCGAAGCATCCGGCAACTGGTATTGGAAGAGGGAATCCTTGCTGAAGACGCCTTTGACGCCCTCATCACGCCCGAGGCCGTTTGCCGCCTGGGCATCAGCGATTCCGCAAGCGAGGGTTTGTGTGAGGGGGTAAGTTCTTAGGAGCGGCGGGCTTAGGCGGGCTCACCTTTTCCCGATCAGATTCGCATTCATCTTTGACCTTGACTTTTGGCTTATGTCTTGTATATTATAAGGGTACAAGATGGAGGTCGCATGTCGCGTATACAAATGTCCACCCAAGAGCGCCAATTTCAGTCCCGTTTGGCGCAGTTGGTTCACGAACGCCCCCTGATTCGAGCCACGCTCAATCCGCGCTCGGTCACCTGCGGTAAAGCAGGGTGCCGCTGCGCCAAAGGGGAAAGACATCAGGCCCTGTATCTGGTGTGTACGGTGAAGGGGAAACGGCGGCAGATGTTTGTACCCCCGTCGTTGGAGGAAGAGGTCCGCGCGTGGGTGAAGAACTACCAGGCCGTGCAGGAATTGCTGGAGAAGCTGTCGGAGGACGCGTGGCAGAAGCTCAAGGAGCTTAAGGAACAGCCTGATTCTTAGTCGCCTTCTTAAATATGGGGAAAAGGTCTACGATCTGCGCAATCAACTCAGGCGGATTACGGACCGGCGTAAGGCCCCGGAAATCCCTACGATGCGGGTAGTCATGGAGGTGTTTTTCACGTTGTGCGTGCGCCTGGGCAGCTTCAACGGCGTCGAGGAGGCGTTTGGGAACATAGAATCCAAACGCAGCCGGTGGCATGGCTGGATGGACGGAAACCTGCCCAGCGCCGATCGTCTGGGTGAGGTGTCGGCCCTGATGGATTTGGACACCGTGCGCGGGCTGCTATACGAACACTACCGTCAGCGCAAGCGGAAAAAGACGTTGCGCCCTTTACCCGGCAACCTGCAGGTGCTCATCTTGGACGGCCACGAGATGTGCGCCAGTTATCTGCGCTCTTGCCCTGAATGTTCGGAACGCGAAGTAACCTATGGCAAGGGCAGGGAAAAACGGACTCAATACTACCACCGCTATGTCATGGCCTATCTTTTGTGCGACGGCGGGCGCATGCTGCTGGACTTGGAACTACAGCAGAAAGGAGAAGGCGAAATCGCCGCCGCCATGCGACTGCTCAAACGGCTGTTGCAGGTTTGTCCGCGCGCGTTCAACGTGGTTGCGGGCGACGCGCTGTATCTCGATCCCCACCTATGCACGCTCATTCTGAACCACAAAAAGGATTTCATCGCCGTCCTGAAGAATGAGAACCGCGGCCTGATTCAAGACTTCCGAGCCCTACTCGAAGCCGGAAAGACGGATCCTGTACCCTTCAGCTATGGCAAAAGACAGTGCGTATGCCACGACATAAAGGGTTTTGACTCCTGGACCCAGCTCGGACGCAAGGTACGGGTCGTGCGCTCCTTCGAGACATGGACCGTGCGCCGTCAACGAGGCAAAAAGGAAGAGCGAGATCAAACCCTCACCAGTGAATGGCTTTGGGCCGCCAGTTTGAGTGCTCAAAAGGCCACTACCACTGCGATTGTGCTTATCGGCCACGGCCGATGGGACATCGAAAATCACGCCTTCAACGAACTGGCCGGACTTTGGCACGCCGACCACGTCTACCACCACGACCCAAACGCCATCGTGGCGATACTCCTCCTACTCATGCTGGCCTACAATCTGTTCCATGCCTGGCTCACTCGTGACATCAAACCCGAACTTCGTCAGGGACATACGGCTCTATACTTCGCTAGACTCATCGCCGCTGAGTTCTACAGCCAGTTGCGCCCGCCCACATAGCGGCTTCTCAGCCCACAACCGCTCCGTTCCCAGCCGACCGGCCAACACCCGGACCGCCCTACTATTGCTCCTACGCCCACTTTTCACTCCCCCGCCCCTGATACGACCCCTCTGGCGCGGCCCCACTGCCTGGCAAAAACGCCCTTGGCGTCTTTCCGAAACTGCTCCGTACTCAAAAACGCCCTTTGCCCCAGCAAAATGCGGTCCGTGGCCCCACCTTGCGGAATCGCTGTCTGGGCATGCCCGCCGTGGAGGAACCGTAAAGCGGGCGGCATAATAGCGGTTACGCGGCGGTTTTGGGGTCAGACGCCGATGCGGCATGAGTGGCGGCAGTATTGAAATCCTGAATCAAACTGGCCAAGGTGTCAATTTCTCCCGTAAAGAAGGCGCGCATGACATGCTGGGCGAATGAGCCGGTTTCTTCTTCATGGCCCAGCATGAAAGCCATGAGCGCGGTATGTTCCGTGACCGTGGTTTGGATGCCCAGCTTTTCAATGCTCTCCAGCATGTCTTCCTGGGCCTTCAGCGCCTGCCCTGCGGATAGCCCGCCAATACGGTATGCGGTTTGATTCCAGCGATCCTGGGGCAAGGGGAACCGGGTGCGCATCCCATCCCATTCGGAGCCGCCCGCGGCCTTGAGCACACCAAAACCAAATGAAACCGCTTGTTTGCGCCAAGTCGAATGGGGGGACAACTGGGGCAGCGCGACCGTTGCGGCATGCGGGCGCGTCCGCGCAAGGAGGCGCAAGGTCTCCTCGCGGGTATGCTCGTCATCCGCCGGACTGGGAAACGTGAGGTGGGCGATGGTATAGAGCCCTTCCGCGACGGAACGGCTGAGAAGCTCCTCGATGCGCGTCACCGTGATCGAACGCCCATATAAATCCTCTTGAAGCCGCTGGCTGCCCGTGTCCACGAGAAAGGAGGCTACGGCGCAGCCCGAGGCGCGAACCAGGGGAAGCGCCCCCGGGGATGCATAACACAAATGATCAGACCGGCTATAAGACGCATCAAGGCCTTGGCGCAGCATGGCCGCAGCGGTATCGCCCGCCTGCGCGGCTCCAAGCGGAGAAGGAAGCATATGAAACGCCCGCGCACCGTACAGCGCGGCAAGTGTGCGAATTTCCGCCGAGATCCGCGCCGCCGATTTGGCGTGCAGCCCATCTTCGCTGGCGTCGTGCAGGCACGCGTAACAGCGCCTCGGGCATCCCCGGCTCTCCTCAAGCTCGAACAGCCGGAGCTTGAGCGCGTTCATCTCCCCGCCGCCATGTAATGACGGATAGATCGCCTCGCCATACGCCGGAAAAGGCCCAGATGAGTCTGGCGCTTGGTGTCGCGTGCGGCGGATGGCCCCATTGTCGTTATAAATGAGATTAGGCAGGCCTGCCCATATGGCGGGTTCATCCAGATGCGCGGCCCAGCCCGGGAGGCTTGATTCGCCGCCCGCCGTAAAAAGGCAATCAAATAGCCCCGGCATGCGCGCCAGCAACTCGCCGTGCGTATCCACCAAAGCGCCAAGCGCCGCGGAGCGCACTCGAGGGCGAATCTGGCGGTACCGCCTCATAAAGGGCTCCGCGCTCTCCATATCATCTGGCGTCGATAGTGACAAGCAAATAAAATCCGGCGAGCCTTCTAGAGCTAATTCGTCCGCCAGGCGTACGGCCACTTGAATCCGGCGCGTACAAAACACTTTATCGAGTGAACGGACCCGCCACAAGGTGTGCAACGTCACCAGGGGATTTTGGCTGCGCTCGTGTAGAAAACGGCTCACCAGTTGCCGGGCTTGCTCGCGCCATTCATCGGGAAACATGCACGCCACTAAGCCTACCGTGCCGAAATCCCGGATTTGGGTGTCGTGGCCAGCGCTGAACAGGGATGCGGCGGCCTCAGCAAGACGGCGATCTGGCTGAAGCGCGGCCGGATGGAATGGATATCCTGGAATCCGGACAAGCACACTGCGCGTGTTCACGGCTGCTCCCTACCGGGCCATTTACTCCCGGCTTAGCACCCCATATACCCCAACGGGTGGTATAACATCAGCAGGTGTCCAGACTGCAACGCTATATCTTGAAAGGGAGGATAACACAAGCGCAATATCTATGCAAGTCTTTTCGTAGACACAAGATATTGTTCCGGATGGGGTGTGCGCACAGCTCGCCACACGGCTGTTCCGCAGGCAAACCACAGAAGGGATCAGGCGCGTTTCGAGCGCCGTTTGGTGGGGCCTTGCCCGAGCAGGAGTTGGACTTTCTCCGTCAATTCCGCCAAACTGAACGGTTTCTTGAGGAAATCATCGAAGCCGAATTGGGATAGGCCTTGGGCTTCCGCATCATCGATATAGCCCGAAATGGCTAAAATGCGGGTATTTTTCGTGTCGGGCCGCGTGCGTACGCGCTCGGACACCATGCGGCCGTCCATATCCGACAAATGAATATCGAGTATGATGAGCTGGGGATTGTGTTCAGCGACCATGGCCCCTGCGTCAAAGCCAGTGGAGGCCGTAAAGACCGTATAATCCCCCACTCGAGACAACGCGGTTGGAATCGTATCCAGATAATACGGATCATCATCCACTACCAGGATACGGCGTTCATCTTCTTCGAGCCGATCCAACGGGATGCCATGATTCAACATAAATTGGCGCAAATTATCGTACGGGATGCGGCGGTCGCCGCCAGGGCCTAAGCGATAACCGGATAATTGGCCTAAGTCAAACCATCGGGAAACCGTGTCGGGCGAAACTCCACATATGCGTGCGACTTCACCACTCGTAAAGACTTGATCTTTTACACCGCCCATTCCGGCGCCTTTCTATAATTCCGCGGCTTATGCGCCGCAAACTGCGCACTGCTCAATTTAGATATACTAGCGCCGCCCCCCATTTATGTCAAGCGAAGCGCACACATGCCTTTGCCATTAAAGGTTTTAGAGCGATGGCTTCCCATTCATTCCGAATTAGCCGGATTTTCACTTAAAAAGCGCATATCCCGCATATCCCTGTCCGTATCGATACACTAGGCCGCATGCCCTACATAGGCCGAGCCGCTGGCAACAGAAAACCGACGCCCGAAGGGCAAGGGCGTCCATGGGAATAAGCTTTAACGCAGAGAACGCCAAGGGCGCGGAGTTTCGCGGAGCAGACATCTCCTCCGCGAGACTCCGCGTCCTCAGCGCGATAATCTACAACACATTGACGGTGTGAAAAGAATGACTCTTGGGATGCCCCTTCGGCCTCCCACTTTTTTCTAGAAAGCAATGTGTGGGACCGACGCCCTCGCCGGTCGTCAGATGCAAAATGAGGTATCAATACCGTCGAAAGAGAATAAACAAGGCTGCCAAATATAAGAGGCTGCTTCAGTCGGCCAAAGTGTCACGGGATTTCCATGCCGCAATGCGCTAGGAGCGACGGAATCTGCTCTTGGCGCGAGGCGAACGGGATTCGATTGCGGGTTCCGGCGAAGACAATTCGCCTTCCTCTTCACAATACAGTTCCAGGCGTCCGCCTGCCTTGGATTGAAATTGGGGCGGGAATTCTTCATGGATATCACTGGACAGCCAGGCATAGCTTCCCGATAGAAACGATTCCGCCACGGCATGCGCGAGTTCCGTTTTACGGTGGTGCAACAAAGAGAAGCTTTGCGCCACCTGGGTGCGCGCTTCCGTGCAGAATAAATCGGCCAGTTCCTGAAGCGCCCGCACATCCACCGCTCCTTTTGCCGCAAGGTGTTCTGTCCGGGAAAGCACGGAGGACATGGCGAAAAGCTGTGCGCCTATATCCACAAGTGCGCGAATCGCGACTTGCTCATGTTCCAAACGCTGGCGATACCGGAGCATCGTATGGAAAAGGGCGCGGGAAAGGCGCCTGCTGGTGTGGGCGATGAAGCGCAGATGGGCGCGATTCCGCCGGGATAAATGGCGCGCGCCGCCCGGTGCGAAGGCTGGAATCCATTGTTTCGCATACCACTTGGCGTAATACCGGGCGGCCTCCCAAAACAGCGGCCCGTGGTTTTTCCCCGCCTCGACAATGGGGGCGAAGCGTTTTACATGGATGTCCATCACTTCGCGGGCGATAAAGAGGCGCATAATATCGCTGGTGCCGCCAAGCAGCCGGGCCACCAAGGCGTCGCGCAGCATGCGTTCGGCGGGTACGGGATCTTCTCCGAGGCTGGCCAGTGATTCGGCGGTCTCGACGCCGCGGCCCCCGCGCACTTGCACCAAGCCATCACAAATCCGCCACGCATTTTCACAGCAGTAGTATTTTGCCATAGCGGATTCCACGCGGAAATCAGCTCCGCCCTTGTCCACCATGGCGTTCACCTGCGTGCTGATGCTGTCCATGGCGAACGCGCAAGCCGCCATATGGGCCGTCCGCACCGCCACCGCTTGATGCCGGCCGATAGGGACGCCCCATTGCACGCGCTTGCGGCACCAATCGCGCGCGTAATGAACGCTGAGTTTCCCGAGCGCGCCTAACGCCGCAGGCAAGGTGAGGCGGGCCGTGTTGAGCGTGGTCATGGCGATTTTGAGGCCTTGGCCCAATTCGCCCACCATATTCGATGCGGGAACTTCAAAATTCCTGAAACGCAAAAGGCCGGTCGAAACGCCGCGAATGCCCATGAGCGAAGATATATGCCGCACTTCGAAGCCGGGCTGGCTGGTTTCCACGAGGAATGCCGTGGGCTGGGGCTTATCTTGTCCAGAACCTTTTCTCGGCGGCGCAAGCGCCACCACGAGCATAAGCTCCGCGCTGGGGCCATTCGTACACCACAGTTTTTCCCCATTCAAGCGGTATGAAGCGCCGTCCGCGCTGGGAGTAGCCAACGTCTTCATCATGGCGGGGTCACTGCCGACGCTAGGTTCAGTCAAAGCGAAAGCGGACAAGGCTCCGCGCGCCAAACGGGGCAGATAGGTGCGTTTTTGGGTTTCCGTGCCGAACAGCAATAGCGGTTCAACCGCCCCCGCGCTTTGGTGCGCGGCGAGCCATACCGCCGTGGAACTGCAATAGCTGGACACAAATCCGATGACCCGGTGGTAATTCGTTTCTGAGAATCCCAAGCCCCCATATTCTTTCGGAATGCGCATGCCGAAGCAGCCTAATTCCGATAAGGTGAGCAGCGCTTCTTCCGGGATTTCACCGAGGCGATCCACTTCATTCGGATCGATGTACTCTTCCAACACCGCGTGGATCTTATCGATGAATTCATCACCAATTTTCTTTTCCGCGGCATCCTGCTCGGGAAAGGGATGAATCAAGTCCCAACGCAGCTCACCATTGAACAGGGCCGCAACAAAACTCGGAGTGTTTTCTCCGCGTTCTTGCGCCTCTTCGGCAAGGTTGTTGGAAAGGAGTTTTTCCTGATTTTGCGTGACTCTCATTCGCCGTCCCCAGCGTCCCTGCTGCCGCAACGCGCCTGATTTTAGGAAGATATGCCTGAGCGGCTAATTCTAGTCGAGATCCCCTTCAATGTCAAAATTGCGGGGATTTCTATTACACCGGCAACACGTAACAAGCTCCAGGCAGGCCTGATTTTTTTGGAGGAGGGGAAGAGCAACGGAGGCCGTCGCAATGCTTGCCAGAAAAAGAGAACCGCGAGCGTTACACTCGCGGTCCATATACTCTCTCGCAATCCAGGAACGCTGTTCCGACCGCGAGTTATTTTAGAGGCCCAGGACGTAATCGCCAGGGCCTCCGCGGAAGGAGAAACGCCACATGTGGCGCTGACCAATTAGAGTTTAACACGCTCTCGCGTAGAACGCAACCCTTTCGTTCATGAATTTTTGCTTCCGCCTGGTTTCGCGTCTTTTTGATTGCACCCCTCACAGTTAGGTGCAGGATTGTCAACAATCTAGTTTTCGATGTTTTTCAAGTGGTTCATTATGGAACGCTCCGCCGCGCCTCACCCACCTTCTTAAGGAGAATCATATCCTTCCGGGATCTCCTCAAGTGATACTCTTTGGCCATTCCTCAAGATCAAAAAGCGCTCTTCATTTGATAAGGTTAAGGTCTGCAAGGATGGATTGTATTCGGCTACAAACCATGGCTCGTCGATGGTATCCCCAAGTGAAACGATCCGATCTTGCACTCGCCCATCGGGATAGTAGATGTCCAAGGTGAATTGCGGTTCGCGGCCCTGCGCCGCCATGACTCCCCGCAGCTCCACTTCAATGCCATTCGCGGAAACCGCCGGGGCAGAAGGGGCAGAACCGTCAGCGGGCTCCCCTCCTGGTTCGCTTGGGATTTGGGCTTCTTCAAGCGCAGGAATAAGGCCCTGTTCGCTGGCCGGGGCAGGTTCGTTCGGAAGCGCCGCCTGCACGGGAGGCGGCGGGGATGGCGCGGCAATGGCTTCCAGTTCGAACGACGCTAAAACGTTACCGGCTAATGCCGCGCGGTATGAACCCGCCGGCAACCGGTAGCTGAATCTAGCAGGCTGGGAAAAACCAGGTTGTATCAAGCTATCCGTTTCATCCGGCCGTGAATCTTTGGAGTCGAGCCGTATAATGGAAAGGGGCGGCCCCGCGAAAGACCATTCACCCGCCGCTTCCGCCCGTTCGAGCATGAAATGGGCGGTGGAGCCATCCTGGCCAAGCGAAGGAATGCCAAATCCCCGGGGCAGCATATCGAGCTGCACCGGATAGGCTCCGCTGTTATCAGGAGTTTCGATATGGACTTCCATTGCTGGCCCGAAATGGGCATCTATTTTTCCAGCGGCTGCAAGGCCCATTCCCGTCAGCGCAAGCGCCACCGTTGCGGCTATCGAGAGCCGCCGCACATGCCTACCCAGCACCGTGGCGGCCCCGCTGCCCAGCAAAACTAACACCGCCAAGCCGTATGCCGCCAGGCCAGGCCATGCGGCGAGCACATCCGAGGCGGCTTGGGCCGCCTGCGGTGATTCCTGGCGCACGCCTAGCCATAGGGCGTACACGCCCGCCCCGGCCGCCAATGTGGCCGCACATCCCAGCGCAAGCATTCCCCGAACCGCAGGCTTGCCCGCCAAGATAAAGCTTCCCAACATGGGCAGCATGGCGATTCCAGCCACCAACATAATCAGGCCAGTATTCTGGGCTGGGCCAGGTGACATCCATATGGGCGCCAGCATCGGAGCGCCAAACAACGGCGTATATAAGCTGAGAAAAAGCAGCAAGCTGCCTAGCCGCATCAAGTGGGTGTTGGCGCGAGGCGGCATCTGAGGCGCACTATCCGGCGCTTCGATGGCTTCCGCGTGGAGCGCGGGCGGCAGGCTATTGGGCGTATTAGCGGCAAGCGCCTGTTCAGCCGTTTCCCGGATTTGTTCGAGTGCGTCATGGTGTTTTCGATACTGCTTCTCCCGGACATCATATGCTTTGACGCCTATCCGGCCCTTGCTTACCTGCGCCCGCAACGCGCCCAATTGCCGTTCGAGCACATCGAGGTCTTCGCCGCAATCCACGGCGCAGCGTCCAATCCGCCCCCGGCAAAATGCAATCTCCGCTTCTTTCCGCTCAAAAGCGCAGCGCTGGGCGGCCCGTTCATGCTGGTCTTCGGAACCGTTGCCGCCGGAGTCGTCCGCATCCCCATGCGACTCGAGTGCGGCCCGCAACGCCTGCATCCACCAAGCAACAGCCGGAATATCGCCATTGGGCTCATGATGGAATTCGATGCTCCCCTCTTCAGGAAGGCGATCCAGCGCCAGCCGGATATAGCCGCCCGCTTCGTATGGAGTTTCCACGGCCAGCCATCCCCGCAGATTGGCTTTACGGCGTTCAAGGGTGTCGCGGCGGCACCGCAGCCGGGCCATGTGTCCCAAGTACTCCGAAAAGCCCACCTCGCTTTTTGAGGCGGACTGCCGCATTTTTTTAACACGCGCCGATATGGATTCCAGTTCAAGCACGGTCTCCGTCAAGCGCTGGCGCAAGGATTCATCAAACGCCTCCCGGGCGTCTCGCACCGCGCTAAACCGCTCTTCGAGTTCGTTCCTGGAAAACCCGTTCGCCCGGCCTTCCTCGGTTTCCGCCGCCAGGCTGAGTTTATGCTTGAGGCGGTGTTCAAGGCTCACCAGCAGCCGGAGCGGCTCGAGCACATCCAGCGGTATGCGGCGTTCCTGCTCGCGCCCCTGCGGAAGCTCCATTTCAATGGGCTCATACTCCACTTGCTCCACCGCCGGGTGTGCGGCAGGCTTGCCCGTGATTTTACGGGATTGCCGCGCACGGAGCGCGACGGTCGCCCGCAAGTATTCCGGGTGATCATGGAGCGAGATCGACTGGATCTCTTCTGGCAGGGTGTCAAACTCAGGAATGCGCAGTTTCTGGCGGCATGCAATGCATTTGCCAGGACGCCCGGACATGGCGGACGTCACTTTCATCTTCTGGCCGCAGATGCAATAAATTCGCAGTGTCCTTGCCTCATCCGCCGCCATGCGCATTCCTCCTTGCCCGGCAACTTACGGCACCCGCGCAAACATGCCCCGCGCTTCGCAATGACTATCCCGCGAAACACGATAGGGGTATTGTACACGCAGGAACGGGCTTCCAGCCAGAATGCCCCTCGTTACCGCACAAGAAGCCCAAGATGGCGACGCATGCCGCATGGCTCCGCGTTACAAAGCAGGAATCCGCCCGCCAGATAGTAAACGTATACATTTCTGGATAGGCAAGCTATTCCGTTGCGTGAATGGGGCCATGCGCTTTGTACTGTTCAACATGCTGGCTTAGAATGGATTAGAATAAACAGGGAGCACATTTCTTGATTCGCCTAGAGCTAAAGATGCTATACTATAAGAAAGCGCTTCCCGGCGGCATGGGCTGCGCGAAAGGTGAAATGCACATGTATCCCAGCATCAAGCGCCAGAAAATGGATGCAGGGTGCTGGGCTGGGCAATGGCGGTTCATAACGCATTATGCGGCAAGAAGTGGATGAGAATGGCACATTCCGATGGCAACATGTCGGCGGTATTCATTGCATTCAGGCAGGCTAAGCGTTATTATGCTATGGAAGGTAATGGGGGATTGGCTGTGTGCATACGGCGTTGCACCGCAATAGGTTCCACCTGCGGAGCATGCTTGGCGCATGAAGAACGCCAGACGAATCCCATGCATCATCTCTTTATGAAAGCAGGCGCATAATGTTTTCAAAACCAGGAAAACGGGTGACTATCGCGGAAATCGCTCAAGAGGCCGGCGTCTCCGTGGCGACGGTTTCGCGTGTCGTCAACAAGGTGGACCACCCTATTGATCCCGATACCCGCAAACGCGTTGAAGAGGTCATCAAAAGGAAAAACTATACCTCGAATGTGTTTGGAAAGGGCCTTGCCGGGCAAACCAATATCATTGGCGTCTCGACGAGTGTTCCGCTGAGCATGGACCCCGGCGCGGCGCATAATATCGCCCGCATTTTCGATGGCATCAAATCGGTGACGCGCAGCCGCGGATACCATGTGATACTCGAGATCGATGATGCGTCCGAAGATCCGGGCTTGCATGTTTTCGCGGGCATACCTCTCGCCGGCGTGCTCCATATTGCGCCTCGTGAGAACGACCGGATTGTGGAAATCTTGCGCCAAGGCTCTGTCCCTTTCGTTCTGATCGGTTCGTCCGTGTACTCGGATTGTAATTATGTCGATGCCGATAACGATATAGCGGGACGCCTCGCCGTGCAGCATCTCGCACAAATCGGGCGCAAAAAAATCGCCTTTATCGGCGGTTCGGAAAACAATACTCCCCGGCTGGATTCGCTGGTCATGCTGCGTGGTTTTCAAGATGAGCTTAAACGCCAGCATTTGCCGTTGAATCCCAGATGGATCAGCAGCGTTCCCATGAAAATCGAAGGCGGGCGCGATGCGGCGCTGGCCATGTTCGCCTTGAAGGATCGTCCAGATAGCATCTTTGCGTTTACGGACTTTCTGGCGGTGGGCGCGCTGCAAGCCGCGCGTGAACTTGGATATGAAGTGCCTGCCGATATCAGTATTATGGGGTATGATGACTTTCCCTTTGCGTCAGCGGTAACACCTTTATTGACGACTTTCCGCCATCCGGACCAGGAAATCGCCGCGATGGCCACCAAGGCGCTTTTGGACCGGTTGAGTTCAAAGAAAAACGACGGATTCATCATCCAGGAATTGGTGGAGCCGCGCTTGATCATCCGTGATTCCACCAACCCAATTATACGGTAATCTCCTGAGTTTAGCTTCCCGCCCCGGCAGCTACTGTATGCCGTATTTCCGCATTTTGCGCCACAGCGTGGTGTTGTGAATATGCAAGGCGCGGGCGGTTTGCGCGCGATTGCCTTCATGACGCCGCAAGGCCTCTTCGATAGCCGCCGCTTCCGAGCGTTCGAGCGGGCGGCCGCTCGACGGGGCGTCCGCACTTGGTGCTGTAATCTTACCCCGCAATTCAACAGGAAGATGCTCCGGCAGGATCTCCGCTCCATGGCAGAGCACGAAGGCGTGTTCGATGGCATTTTCGAGTTCCCGCACATTTCCCGGAAAGGCGTGATGAACGAGCAGGCCGAGCGCTTCCCGGTTAACGCCTACGATGTTTTTCCCCTTTTCCTTGCAGAAGTGTTCGATGAAATGCTCCACCAGCAGCGGGATATCTTCGCGCCGCTGGGACAGCGGAGGCAGCGCCAGCCGCACTACATTGAGCCGGTAGAAGAGATCCGACCGAAACCGGCCCTGCTCGACCAGTTCGAGCAACGGCCGGTTTGTGGCGGCGATCACGCGCACGTCCGTGCGCAGGGTTTCCACGCCGCCGACCGGTTCGTATTCTTTTTCCTGCAATACGCGGAGCAGTTTCACTTGGAGCGTCCGGGGCAGCTCGCCCACTTCATCGAGAAACAGCGTGCCGCCTTCCGCCAGGGCGAACCGGCCCAGCTTGTCTTGGCGCGCATCGGTGAATGCGCCTCGCTTATATCCGAATAGTTCCGATTCCAAAAGCGCATCGGGCAGCGCTCCGCAATTCACGGCGACGTACCGCCCGCTCTGGCGGGGGCTTAAATTATGAATAGCGCGCGCGAAAAGCTCCTTGCCTGAACCGCTGGGGCCTTCAATAACCACCGTGCTGCCGCAGCGGGCCAAATCGGGCAGCAACGCCAGCAGGCGCAGCATTTCCGTATTTTTACTGATGATTCCATGGACAGCCGCGGCTTCACGGCGCACCCTCCGCCGCCCCGGCGCATGCGCCATATATTCGTGAAAGGCGATGACGCCTCCCGCGAACGCGCCATTTTCATCGGAAAAAGCCGCCGCACAGACATCGAGCTGCGCATGGCGGCCATCCCGGAAAACGGCATGGAGCCGTATATGCGCAGGCTCCGTGTCGCCTGCTTCAAAACGGCTTCGCAGGATGCATTCTTCGCCGCAGTATTCCGAACGGAACACCTCTTGGCATAAACGGCCTATGGCGTCTTCACGGGCGACGCCGGTTATTCGCTCGGCCGCCTGGTTAAACGCAGTGATGCGGCACTGCGCATCGACGGTGAACAGGCCGTCGGAAATGATGTCGAGCAGCACTTGCTGGTTGCGGCTACTATGCCCGCTTTCCATGGTTTCATCACCTGGCTTTGGCCCGGCGCTCCTCTGCTTTCCGCATGCGGATGTTGAGCATCTCGACGGCAAGGGAGAAGCACATGGCGAAATATATATACCCGCGCTCGATGTGCTTCCCGCAAGCCTCCGCCACGAGCATGACGCCGATCAGCAGCAGAAAAGCCAAAGCCAGGACCTTGACCGACGGGTGGCGGTGGATGAATCCGCTGACCGGCCCGGCGAACACCATCATGCCCAGCACGGCCAGCACGATGGCCGCGATCATGATCGGCAATTGCTGCGCCAGGCCAATGGCCGTGATCACGCTATCGAGCGAAAAAACGATATCGAGCAGCACGATCTGCACCAGCGCGCTTCCCATGGATGGGGCGCTGTGCGGATGAATGGCGGATTCGATGGCCCCCTCGGTCTTCTCGTGTATCTCGCGTACGGCTTTCCAAATCAGAAAGAGCCCGCCGCCGAGTAGCACCAAATCGCGCCCGGATACGCCATGCCCGACTACATGCATAAGTGGCGCGGTCATTGAGGCAATCCAACTGATCGTGCATAACAAGGCGATGCGCGCGCCCATGGCCAGGAAAAGCCCAATCCGCTGCGCCTTGCGCTGCACGCGGGCTTCAAGCCGGCCGGTGATGATCGCAAGTACGACTATGTTATCAATGCCGAGCACCAATTCGAGCGCCGTCAACGTCAGCAACGCCGTCAGGCTGTCTATCGTTAGCAATTCCATCATGAAACGGTTTCCTTGGATTATCCCCCGGCCCATTTCCGCACAGCATAGCAAAAGCGCCGCCATTTTGCCCGCACCTTTTCAATCAATTCCCATCTTATAGGCGCGCCGTGCTATGATTCTTCTCCGTTTTCGCTGGCGTTTCGGCGGCGGAACTATGCAATAGGCAAAGGTATTTTACACCAGGGCGGCTATGAAAGCCGTCGTGGAACACATCGGTCAGGAGATGGAGATGAGCAAGTCCCGGGTGGCTGTCATTATGGGCGGCATAAGTTCTGAACATGAGATTTCCCTTAAAAGCGGCGGCAAAATCCTAGAGCAAATCGACGCGGAAGCTTTCGAGGTGTTCCCAATCACCATCGGCCTGGATGGCGCTTGGAAATTCCCCGAAGGCGGCCCGCTTCCGCTGCACGAAGCGATCCCGCTGCTGCATGGATTGCATCTCGATTGCGCATTTCTGGCGTTGCATGGCTCTTTTGGCGAAGACGGGCGCGTGCAGGGCATGCTCGACCTGCTGGGCGTTCCCTATGTGGGCTCGGGATGCATGGCCAGCGGGCTGGCCATGGATAAAGTCCGCAGCAAACGCATCCTCGCCCAGGCCGGTATTCGGGTCGCCCGGGATTTGGTCGTCGGGAAAGACGAATGGCTGCGCGAACCGCTGTCCGCCGTGGCCCGCATCGAACAAGCGCTCGGATATCCCTGCGTGGTGAAGAGCCCCTGCCAAGGTTCGAGCCTGGGCATGGCCATCCCCAAAGACCGCGCCGCATTGGAAGCCGTGCTGCCGGAATTGTTCGAGCTGGACCATGTCGTAATGGCGGAGGAATACCTCAAAGGCGTGGAAGTGACGTGCAGCGTGCTCGATATCGAACCGGGCCAGCCGCCCCGCGCGCTGCCAGTCACCGAGATTGTCCCGGTCACATCCGAATTTTTCGACTACTACGCCAAATACACCCCGGGCGCATGCCGCGAGATCACCCCGGCGCGCATTACCCCCGAAGAAACCCGTATCGTGCAGGAGATGGCCGTGGCGGCGCATCGCGCCATTGGCTGTGAAGGCATGAGCCGGAGCGATATGATCATCGTCGAAGGCGAACCGGTTTGGCTGGAAGCAAACACTATTCCCGGCATGACGGAGACTTCCTTGTTGCCCCAGGCCGCCGCATCCGCCGGGATATCGTACAAACAACTGGTGGGCATGCTCATTGGCGCCGTCATACGGCCGCGCAAATAACTATCTTGCGTTTCTTGAGCCTCTTGTGGCCCAATAACTATTTACTTGATGAAATAGGAACGACAGGGAAAGGCCAGCCGATATGATCGAATTCACGAAAATGCACGGGCTCGGGAATGACTATTTTTTCATTGACTGCTCACGGTTTCCGATTGAGGATCCCGCCGAGCTTTCGCGCCAGATGAGCCACCGCCATCTTGGAGCGGGTTCCGACGGCATTATTCTGATCCAGCCCGGCGTGGAGGGTGCGGATTTCACCATGCGCATCTTCAATGCCGACGGCAGCGAAGCGGAGACCTGCGGCAATGGCATTCGGTGTTTCGCCAAGTATGTCTACGAACGGGGCATGACCGATAAAACCGAATTCACCATCCAGACCGGCGGCGGCCCCAACCGCGTGCGGCTCGATGTGCAGGCGGGCAAGGTCGCAACCGTCCGCTCGAACATGGGCAAACCCCGCTTCGAGCGTTCCGAGATCCCCATGCTTGGCGCACCGGGACAGGTCATCGAAGAGGAACTCCAGATTCCCGGCGGCGAATCGTTCCGCGTCACCTGCGTGAACGTGGGGAATCCCCACGCGGTCATCTTCGTGCCCGACGCCACGGCGGCGCCCCTGGCGGAAATCGGGCCGAAGATCGAGCACCATCCAGCGTTCCCTAAACGTACGAACGTCGAATTCGTACAGGTCATCGACCGCCAGAACATCGTCATGCGCATATGGGAGCGGGGCAGCGGCATCACCATGGCCAGCGGCAGCGGTTCCTGCGGTTCGGCTCTTGCCTCCATGCTCACCCACCGCGTCGAACGGCGCGTGTCGGTGCATCTTGTCTATGGCGTCCTGGCCATCGAATGGGCCGAAGACGGCTATGTCTACCAGGAAGGCCCCGCCACGGAAGTCTACACCGGCCAGTGGAAGATATAGCGCCAGCACAAAATGGATACTGCGCAGAAAAGCCGTATGGATTTCATGCCATACGGCCTTTTTGTTGCATGAAGTGAGCAATACTTGGTTTGATTGATACATATAATGGATATAATCATGCTGAAATATATTTTAATGACTACATATAGTATGCATACATGCGAGGGGGGCTAAAGCGCTTCCTAATGATTCATTGGCGTTCATTCATGGTGAGGTAAAGGATATCTGGCCGCGTCTACGCTGCGCTAAGGAGTCGCGTCAAAATAACTTACCGATTTTCTCCCACCACTCGGAAAGGAAGCGGTAATTCCTATCGCCATGAAAATTGCGTTGAATGCGAAAAAATAGTCAAGTTATTTTGACGCGCCTCTTAAGTCCATCCGCGTTCATCTGTGGAGCGATATTGTCCGAAAAATTCCTCGATTAACCATACGGTGTAAATGGCATACTTTTAAGCGCCGGTTTATGCACTGAATGTGTAGCGGGCATCAACATTGCCCAGCATTGAAGATAATGATTATCATCGGGCTCTACTGTTTAGAACTGAAATGCCGGAAATATTGAAATCTTGGAAAGACCCAGAAGAAAGAGGCGGGACATGGCAAAAGGTCCGTTCAAATCGCTGGTGGTGTTGGGAGACAGCGTGGTCGAGGGGGGCGGATGGCTGGCGCAGGCCAGCGAACGATGGGCCGACTTATTGTGGCATTTGCTCGAGACGGCCCAAGAAAGCTCGATCATGTATCACAATGCCGGCGTCGGCGCCAGCGTGATATCACCGCAAAGCCCTGGGTACGCCGAATCCACCAAACCGAGCGCGTCGGAACGGCTCGATAGCGAGGTCATCGCCCATCGGCCGGACTTGGTGGTCATCGCATACGGACTCAACGATATGCGGGCGGGCATGGCCCCCGAAGCGTTTGAAGTGGAAATCAAAGCCATCCTCACCCGGTTGCGTGACGCCCTGGACGCGGCGATCGTCATCGTCAACGTCTACCACATCGCGTCATTTCGGTACTATCCGCCTTTCGACCGGGGCAGCGTCGAGGCCACCCAGCAATACAATGCCATGCTGCGCCGTTTGGCGGAGTCGACGGATTGCATCTATGCCGACGTCTGGAGCGCCGAAGGATGCAAAGACCACTTGGTGCATCAGGATACGGTGCATCCGAACAAACTTGGCAACATGCTCATCGCGAACAAGGTGTTTGAAGCCATCGCCCTGGCGGAACCGGGCATCGCGGACCGCATCCGGGAACGCAACGCCCAGACGGAATGGACGGAATACACCCGGCGGATGCGGGAATCTTAGGTCGAAGGAATACATGGCGCAACGCCGGGGCAGTGACGCCGGATCTTTTCAACACAAAGACACGAAGACACAAGGAGTTATAAACGCTTGTTAGTCTGCCCTGTTTATTTCTTAAGGGTGCTGAAATCAAATATATCATATATATAAATACAATAAAATTCCTATGAGCCTCCTTGTGTCTTTGTGCCTTGGTGGTAAATTATCTGAATGAACTATATTTGCACCCTTCCGTGGCTCACTTCGCCGCTTCGATCACATACGGCCATAGCACCAGCGCGGAGAGATTGGCGCGTTTGAATGTCTCGATGGCGTCCTGGGGCGTGTAGGCGATGGGTTCGCCGCGAATGTTGAACGAGGTGTTGAGGACCGCCGGGACGCCGGTGCGCTGGTAAAACGCCTCGATCACGGCATGGTAGAAGGGGTTGTTTCCGGGCCTCACCGTCTGGATGCGGGCCGTGCCATCGGCGTGGATGACGGCGGGCATGCGTGCGGCCACGCCGTTCTTTACACGAAGTGCAAAGGACATATACGGCGAGAACATCTTCGCCGCAAAACAATCCTCTTGGTGCGCTTCGAGGATGGACGGCGCAAAAGGCCGGAAGTGTTCGCGGTATTTTACGCGGCTATTGATGATGTCTTTGATCTGGGGCAGGCGCGGGTCCGCCAGAATGCTGCGCGCGCCCAATGCGCGGGGGCCGAACTCGTTGCGCCCCTCGAAGAGCCCGATGATGCGCTCGCCGTCGATAAGGCGCGCTACATCCGCCGGGTTCTGCAATTCCGTACAGGACAGCCCCGCGCGCTCGATGGCCTCACGTATGGCATCGGGTCCGAAGGCCCGGCCCAGGCGGTTGTCGTGGGCCATGGGCTTGGGCATGCGGCTCATGCTTGCCCGCCAGGCATGGCAGGCCGCGCCCAAGGCCGTGCCTGCGTCGCCGGGATTGCAGTCTACATAGATTTCATCGAAAAGCCCCTGTTCCGCCAGGCGGCCATTGAACAGGCAATTGAGAAACACGCCGCCACTGAGGCCCAGCCGCCGTTTTTCGGGATAGGCCTCCCGCACATAGCGGAGCAGTTCGAGCAGGGTGTCCTCGATAACCGACTGGAACGACCGGGCGAAATCGTAATGCTCCTGCAAGATGGGCGCATCCGGCGCGCGCTCGAGTCCGCGTAGGCGGAAGGCATCGCTAAACCAGCGTTTGCGGCCATAGCACGGGAAGTCGAAGGCCTTGCAGTCAATGCGCACGTGTCCATCCGGCGTGGCGGCCAGCAAGGGACGCAATTCCTCATAATAACGCGGCGCGCCGTAGGCGGCCATGCCCATGACTTTCCATTCGTCGTTGAAAGGTTCGAATCCGAGAAACTGTGTCACGGCGGCATAGGCCATGCCCAAGGAATGGGGAAAAGGCGTCGTGGCGCGGGAGCGGAGCTGTCCGCCCTCCGCCGCGCCAAGCCATGTAGTGTCAAACTCCGCGATGCCATCGGCCACGGCGATGGCGAGATCATCCCATTCGCTTTGAAAACAGACCGACGCCGCATGGGCCTCGTGGTGGCCCACTTCGACGATCTTAACGCCGGGATGCAGCACATGGCGGAGCATCCCCCGCAGATGCAGGTAGCGCTCCCGCTTGATATCGCCGCCGATGGCGGCGCTGCCGGAACGCAACAGATTTAGGCTGCGGGGGAAATTCCGGAGCATATGCATCGCATGCGCGCGAAGCTCGAAGCCGTGCCGCCGGGGCAAAGCCACCACATTCACTTGTGAAGGCTTCACGCCTGCAAGTGCGAGGCATTCCCGGATAGCGCGTTCGGGAAAACCTACGACGTACTTGCGATGCACCGCCTTTTCTTCCTCGATGGCGGCGGCGACGCGGCCATCTGAAATAAGACATGCGCTGGGTTCATGGTTGAAGGCGTTAACGCCAAGGATGTTCATGTATACTCCAGTTCATCGCGGCCCAGCCTCAACCAAAAAAACACGGTAAAGGCTAGATATACCTAACAACGTCATCCTCGCGAAGGCGGGGATCCGGGGCGTTTCTGTGGATTCCTGCTTTCGCGGGAATGACAATGTGCTAGTACATTTGGCTTGCTTTACCTCTCTCAATGTAAAGACGCATGGAAAGTGCGAAACTTTTTTATGCTTTCTGAGGTTTAGGGACCCACGACAATCGCATCAAAAAGTCTTATTTCTTTTCTCTATCGCCGGAAAATGAGCCGCAAGAGGCTCACAAAACACAAAAATAATTCTTCCTTGTGCCCCTTGTGCCTTTTGTGGCTAAATCTGGGCTGTTTTTAATGCGATTACCCTGTACTCCAGCCGTTCCGGCGGTGGTCTACTTCCGTTTCATGCCTAGAATGCTGAGGAACAGGCTCGAAAGCACCACCTGCGCGCCCAGCGTGATGCAGGTGACGGCCGGGATCACGATGCGCAAGCCCACGGGATACGGAATCTTGCCAAAATCGTGCCAGGCCCAATACCCCACGCCTCCCAGCAATAGCAAAAAGCCAAGGCATCCGATACCCGCACCCAACAGCAGGCCTGCTTCTAGCTTAATCCGCGTGAACAAGCGCCGCAGCAAGGGATCATCCGGCAGCAGGCGCTCGGAGATGGCGAAAACCTTCGCAAAAATGCCGAAGGCGATGCATTGCGCACCCAGAAGGATCGAGAGGGCGCACACGAGCAGGGTGTTTACATCAAACTCGATCCCCCCGATGCGCAGCCGGCCCGGCAGTATCAGCGCGAAACCAAGGACGCCAAAAGCGAGGAGCAGCAGCCCCGGCACGAGAAACAGCCAACGCGGACTATATAACAGCATGAATCGCAGGTGCCGCCAGCCATCATGGAATGTGCGCAAATGGGGCGGGCGCGTCCGGCGGTCTGGGTGAAGCGTGATGGGCGTCTCGCGGATGCGCAGGCCCGCGAGGGACGCCTTGACGATCATCTCCGAGGCGAACTCCATGCCCGTGGCGCGCAGTTCGAGGCCAAGGATAGCCTCGCGCGCGAAACCCCGCATGCCGCAGTTGATGTCCGTCACAGGGCAGCCGAAGAACAGCCGCGCCATGCCGCTCAAGAGCGGTGTGCCGAGAAAGCGGTGTAATTTCGGCATGGCGCCCGGCTCGATCACGCCGCCGCCTTGGGGAAACCGGCAGCCCATGACCAATTGGCCTCCCGCCCGGAGCTGCTCGACGAAACCATCAAGGGCCGACCAATCGTAGCTTTCGTCCGCGTCGGCCATGATGATATAGCGTCCCCGCGCCGCCTCGATGCCCGCCATCAGCGCGGCCCCGTAGCCCCGTTCTTCGGCACGCACCACCCGCGCGCCGCATTGCCGGGCGATCTCGGGCGAGCCGTCGGCGCTGCCGTTATCCGATACCAGCACCTCGGCGTCGAGACCGAGCCGTTCCGCGCACGACTGTGCTTTGCGGATGCACGCGGCGAGGGTTTCCGCCTCGTCAAGACACGGCATCAGCAAGGTAAATTCAGGCGTATGGGTTTCAACCATCCAATGCACTCTAATACATACTGTATGTTTTTTCATCACAAAGGCACTAAGACACAAGGACACTATAGCTTATCGCTGGTGTTGCGCAATAATTTCGCGCATCAGGGAGAATACGCGTATCGTTTTTACTGAATATCTAGAGATTGAAAATCCCAACAACAATATACCGCAATAGATTTGACTCTTTTTCAAGTGTTATTACAATTCCATGCAGATATGCAATCAATGAATAGAATGTGGGTAAATCGTATTTTCCTAGGGTGTTCCCGCAGAATGCTAAAGAAATCCTCGTGTCGGGTCGATAAGTATGCCGGACCCTTAACGGAGGAAGACCGATGGCAGCGATGGTGACAAGGCGCGACGGCGACACGTTCGAGGTGAGTTTCTCGCTGAGGCTGCGTGGTTCGATGCTCGATATGGAGGAGGCGGTCCAGGAGGCCCTGAACGGGGTGGGGCGCGCAGTCATGGCCGAGGCCCTGGCCCGTTTCGACACAGACGGCTCGCCCATCCGCGTCGGCGCCACCACCTTCAAAACCAAGGGGCGCTTCGGCCAGACCTACGAGACGCCCCACGGCCCGGTCCGCGTCGAGCGGCACGTCTACCAGAACACCGCCACGGGCGGGCGCACCTTCTGCCCGCTGGAGCGGGACGCGCGAATGGTCATGAACGCCACGCCGCGCTACGCCCGGATCGTCAGCGGCAAATACTCCCGCATGGGCGCCGATGTCATGCGCCGCGACCTGCTCGAGTCGACAGGCCGCGCAATCTCGCGCGACTATGTGAAGAAGATCGGCGATTTTGTGGGCGCCCTGGCGCAGGCCAGGGAGGAGACGTGGGAGTACGAGCTGCCGGAATTGGACAGGCCGGTCGCGTCGGTGGCCGTGGGCCTGGACGGCACCTGCATGCTGCTCAGGGAGGACGGCTGGCGTCAGGCGATGTGCGGGTCCATCAGCCTGTACGACAAGGACGGGGAGCGGCTGCACACGATCTACGCGGGCGCATCGCCCGAGTACGGCAAGCAGACTTTCCTCGAGCGCTTCGGCCGCGAGGTGGAGCGCGTGAGGGCGAGGCACCCGGCGGCGCTGTATATCGGCCTGGCCGACGGCGCGCCGGACAACTGGAAGTTTTTGACGCCGCGCACGGACCGGCAGATGCTGGATTTCTATCACGCGCGGGAATACGTGGGGAAGGCGGCGGAGGCGATTCACGGTCATGGCGCGCGCCGCCGGGAGTGGGAGGCGGACTGGAGTCACCGGCTGAAGCACACGAGGGGCGCAGCCGGACGCTTGCTGGAGGAGATGAAGGCGAGCTTGCCAAGCGTGCGCGCCCAGGCTTGCCGCGAGGAACTCGGCAAGGCGATCACCTACTTCGGCAATCACCGCTCGAAGATGCAATACTGGCGGCACACGGCGGAGCGCCTTCCCATCGGCAGCGGAGTGACGGAGGCGGCGTGCAAGACGCTGATCAAGCAACGCCTGGCATGCTCCGGGATGCGGTGGAAGGAAGCGGGCGCGAGCGCGGTGATCGCGCTCAGGTCGCTGGAGATGACCGAGGGCCGTTGGGACCAGTTCTGGCAACACGTGGCCCGCCACGGGGTCAATTGAGGTTATCATATTGAGGGAGCACCCTTTTCCTACTTTGCTTTCATTTAGAATGAAGGAGACTGCAAATGATAGTTCTTGTAATTGTTTCATTACTCTACATGATTGAGAAACAAATAGCCTTCTGTTTGAATAGATAACTTTTTCAGCCAATGCAAAAGGATGCAAAAAACGTTTGATATCAGGTAGTTCATCAAGATCAATCAAGCTTTTTGGCGTTTCGCTTTGAATAAGTTCACGCCACTTGAACGGTTTATATGGTTTCTTCTTTTGTATTTTTCGCAGTACCAGGAATACGCCATCTTCAAAGTCCTGTTGAATCCTATAAAATACTTCTGATGTTTCGTGAGTAGTATTGCTGATTGAGCCCAGCGCTGCCTTGAATGTAAACCAGCTTAAACTCACCTTTGAATATAATCCGCTCCCTCGTATGTTGCTATCCGAAAGCAGATCATGTCTTCCATTTTCATAGAACATCTTCAAGTATGAATAACTATCTGCTAACCAAATCACATTTCGATAGAATTCCTCACTCCAGAATGGGGGCGTCGACAAATCACTTTCATTTCCTCTGTCTTCCCACTTGCATAAGCATTGAGGTTGCTCATTATCGAGATATTTAAGGTTATCTTGCCACACTAGCAGAAATATCGCATGTAACGATGAGACAGAAGACTCGAATTTATCAAAGCCCGTGTTCGCCATTTTTCCATACTCATATATTCACTGGTTTATGTGCCAAATTGCTTCTTATGGCAATTTGGCATTACATATCATTCTTTTACAAGTGGATGTAATGTTATTTTTATTTTTTATGGCTATTCGGCATGTCTGCGCCGACTTTGAAGCGCTTCATTTTTTTGATATCACTTCAAATGACTTTTTGTCTAGATCGAATATAAGTTTCAAATTAAAATCATACAATCCCGATCCGTCTATGTCCGTATCTATCCAACCATCCAAAGTGAGTTCTATTCGTTTATTTGAGATCCATCTCTTGGCCTCTAGATAGGATTTGCCGGGTATATCATCGGAGAACCCTTTCAATGATTTATTTGCTTTCAGGATATCTTGAAGATCGATGAGTGTCTTGTCATTCAAGATGTAAACCAAGCAGTCAGAATAATCACTTCCTCCCGCATCGTTGAGTAGGAACAACGCGCTATTAGGCGACCAGATGGCGGAGATGCTTCGGGGATATTCATAAACTTCCCGCTCTTCACCAGAACGAAAATCTTTCAGTATGATTTCCCCTCCAGCGGCTTCGTCTTTCTTTACCGATAGAGAATGTGTCTTGTCGGGACTGTCTAGAGTCACTCCGGTAATGAGTTCGGTGTCTTTTTGTTCGGATGCACTCTTGCCTTCTTCGCTTTGTGCAACCACAGGAAGTCCAAACAGAATCACCATTAGGAAAATTTTCAGGTGTATTGCGTTTTTCGGCATAGCAGATATCCTCACAAACTTGCGAAAGTGTATATACAATCTCTTGTACTACTATATATTAACCTCCGTAAAATGTGCGATGATTTTGGAACAAAATGAACGCAGATTATAGAACAACTGCGATGACAAGCCCGCTAATACGTCCTATCACTTTAAATTGCGCCGCGCGGATGCACGCGGCGAGGGTTTCCGCCTCGTCGAGGCACGGCATCAGCAAGGTGAATTCAGGCGTATGGGTTTCAGTCATATTTTGAACCGTTTTTATTAACCACAAAGACGCCAAGGCACAAAAACGTTATCGTTCATTATATGTAATAAACCATTTGGCCATGTATTTCCTTTTGGATGATATGCCTCTTGGTGGTGAATCTCTTTGGGCTATTTTTCCACCCCATCCGCCTTATTTCACAGCGGGCGTGGAGGTGAACTTAGATGCCGCTTCGACGCTCACGGGGATTTGCATCACGCCCGCACCCGCTTGGCCGCTGGCTTGGATGGTGATATCACTGCTGGCGACCCAGCCGGTGTTCTCGTCCACCTGCATTGTGCCCGAACCTTGGCCTGATACTTTCATTTCACCCATGGGCCCGCCGCCTGCTCCTTCGATGGCCGCGTTATCGATTTTCAATTGCACATCCAGCAGCAGCATGCCCTTCGAGCGTTCTTTCAACGTGAAGGTGCGCTGCACCGCCATCTTCAATCCCGGATCTTTAACGGTATCCGTCCAGGTATCTTTCACGCGTACTTGCTGGCCTGGATGCACGGATAATTGCGCTTCTAGGATTTTGGACATTTGTTCATTGCTTAGTTGGGCGGCCATGCTATCCGGAGTCAACAGAGCCATTTTGTCCAAGACAACCTTCATGATTTCGTCGTGGCCGATCATATTGCGGATCGAGCCGTTGGGCAGGATTTCAAACGTGAAGGATTTTCCTATGAGAGAACTAAAGTCGGGCAGCAGCGATTTCATTTTTTCGCCTAGATCCAGGTTGCCGATCTTGGCTCCATCCATGTTTAAATCGATGTTGTATTTGGTATAGGTGGCGGTGATTTTGGCGGCGGAATCCGCCCCGATTCCATCGACTTTCAACTCCATCGCATATTCCGCGCTGGTTTTTATTTTCATGCTCTGGCCCATGACCTGCATGCTGGTCGCCGATGTGGAGATGCTTTCTACTTGGCGCACATCGCCCGCTTTCAGGCGCAAGTCAAAATTGGGTTTGCTCGAGCACCCCGCCAAGAAAACGAATACAAACAATCCAGCAGCCATGGAAAATGCAATGCGATGCGTCCTCATATCATGAACCCCTCTTTCGTGTGCGGTTGAGAACCATGCCCCGATACCGATGTAATAGCATAATGAAGCCATTGGTTCAATAGGGCCGCCGCAACTATTGTGCTTGCGCAGGTGTAGAGGGCGGTTCCGATGCAGGAACGGTTTCTGGCGCAGGAACAGCCTCTGGTGCTGGAGCAGCTTCTGGTGCTGGAACAGTTTCAGGTGCTGGAACAGTTTCAGGTGCTGGAACAGTTTCAGGTGCTGGAACGGATTCAGGTGTAGGAACGGATTCAGGTGTAGGAACAGGTGTGCCATCAGCAATCGATACGGTAACGTTCTTGGTCAAACGCATGGTGAACGGAAGCGCTTTCTTGTCAAATGTCCGGCTGGGGGTGATTTCCCCCGATGCATCAATGGCGAAATGGCTTCGCAGGAGCCAGCCTGTTTTTGGATCCAGCCAAACCTCGCCTTCGCCTTTGCCTTCTTTGAACCGGAGCGTCATTTCGCCGAAGGTCAAGCAGAACGGTTCGGCGGTTTCCTGTTCGGGTATGGTGATAGATACATCCGCGATCACACGCATGGCGTTTTTCGAGCGAATGGTGTACGTAAAGGTGGCGGGCACGGGCAGTTCTCCCACATAGAGCCCAGTTTCACTCCAGGATTCCCCTGGCCGCATGGATTTATCCGGCCGCATCACCAATAGATTTTGGAAAAATGCCGTTTCGCCTTCAGCGTTAAACCGTCGTTCGAGCTGAGCCATACGCTTTTTGCTGATTTCCTCGGCGTGTGCTTTGGATAACCTGGGGTATTTCAAAGCGGACATGATGGGCGACAAGTCGCTTGGAACATGCATGGCGGCCAGCAGGGCGTCGTGTCCTTCCAATTCAGATATCCGGCCATCAGGCGTCCTGGCGAACGAAATCGATTTCCCTATTACCCCAGACAGATCCGGTGCAATGAACCGCGCAATAACCGGGATGGGCGGATGGGCGAATACTAAGGGCCCCGCCGTGCCTGCTTGCGTCAAATTGAATGAATCGAATGCCGCCGAGATACGTGATTGGCCGCCATTTCCACTTGCTTCCGCCTGGAGGCGCATCACCATGTCTACGTTCTGGCTAAAGATTGCGCCTTTCGCGGCCCCTTCAGTATTCGCGGTAAAATTTTCCGTGACATGCATGGCCCGCGCTTGGCCTGGCTGTAATGGCGCGTTCAATTTGGCCGGTAGCATCCAGCAGCCGCAGAATCCTAGCGCCAATACCGCCATTGCTCCTTGTAGCATCACCTGTCCGCGCATCGTTTTTCTCATATCCCGTGTTGTCTTATGCGCCATGAACTAAAAACGCATCAGCTATGCCCATCGGCTTCTTTCGTAACGCATCCCGCCTCACAAGGGATTGCGCCCCAGCCCCGCCATATGGCGGCGCCATATATCGCCACGCCAATCAGTATCAGCGCAAGGCTGATGGACTGCGAAACCGTCATATCCGCTACCGAACGGGCGCTGTCGCCGCGAAATATCTCGACGGTGAAACGGATCAACCCATATAAAACGGCATATAATAAGGCCACCTGCCCATGAAAACGTTGCCGGCGCCGCACGAGTTTTAAGATGATAAAAGCGGCTGCCAGCCCCGCGATCATGTACAACTGGGTTGGATGGACCGGAAGCGGCAGAGGCGCATCAGGGCCAATGAGCCCCTCGAATCGCTGCCGAAGATGCGCGGGGCTGTTGGTGGGAAATTGGACCGCCCAAGGCGCATGCGCTGGCGCGCCATAGCAGCACCCATTCAAAAAACAGCCGATCCGGGTGATGGCTTCTCCCAAGGCCAGATAAGGCGCGATCACATCCGCCGTTAGAATGGGGGGCGTCTTGTGCGAAAGCGTGAACAACAGCGCCGCCAGCATGCCGCCTAGAAGCCCGCCATAAAACACCAGCCCGCCCTGCCAGATCAACAGCGCCTTCCAAACATGCCACGGCGTATCATATTGAATAATATGAAAGGCCTTGGCTCCTATGAGTGCGCCAAAAAAGGCCCATAATCCTATCTCGGGGGGAAGCCATAGTTGCTGGCGCTCCGCATCACGCACCGCCAGCAACGTGCCCGCGATAAACGCGAGGGCCAGCATGGCCGGGTAGGCATGGATGCTGGTTCCGAATACATGGAATAGCGTGGGACGCATGGCTCCGGTTTGCTCCTTCACAAAATCCCTTGGCGGGCAACCGTGGCGGAGTCTAGCATGGAATCGGGCAGGAATGCATCCTTGCGGCATGAATGCCTCCCGAGTAAACTAAGCATACGAACAAGCCCAGGCAGCCGCCTTATCGGGCGTTTTGCCGCCATCCAAGGAAGGATACACATGCAATTTAACGCCCATTCCCGGAAGCCCGCCGTAATTGCCCACCGAGGCGCAAGCGCCTATGCGCCGGAAAACACATTAGCCGCATTTCGTTTGGCCATTGGCATGGGCGCGGATTGGTTCGAGTGCGATTGCCAGCCTGCGCTTCATGGTGAAGCCATGGTGATCCACGACAGCGCCCTCGAACGCACCACCAATGGCAAGGGCGCGGTGAACGCTCATACCTGCACACAGCTCAAAGCGCTAGATGCTGGTTCCTGGAAAGACGCCGCATTTACAAACGAGGCGATACCTACGCTCGCGGAAACACTTGCTGTCGCAAAAGGCCGAATAGGCGTCTATATCGAAATTAAAGATCAAGGCGGCGACGAGATGCTTGTCGAGCGCATCAGCCAGTATGCGCGCGAGGCCATTACGCCTCGGGAAGCCCGCGCGCGCATCCGGCAAATCCTTGCTTCAAGCACAAGCGCCAACGCCGAGTTTACGAGCCGGATTATCGAAGAAGTGCGCGCCCGGGGCATGGGCCAGGATGTGGTGCTGCAATCCTTTTCACTGGCGGCATGCGCCACGGCCCTCCGCCTAGTCCCGGAATGGCGCATCGAGCTTCTCGGCGTTGGAGAACACCCACAGGAGTGGGCGGATTTTATGCAAGCAGGCGAATCCCTTGGCGTAGCAGGCTTCAACTGCCATCATGGCTCACTCACGCCAGAACGCATTGCATGGATACATGAGCATGGCAAATCGGTCGCCGCTTGGACCGTTGACCTTGAGGATGACATGAGCCGGCTGGCGGATTGGGGCGTTGATGCCCTCATTACTAACCGGCCCGATGTGTGCAAACGCCTTCTTGGGCTTTGACGCCATGGTGGATTGGGGTAGCTTTCATGTTAAAAAAGTAACAACAAAGCCCCATCTGCGATACGTACAATCATTGGATTTTGTGAAACTGGCGAAAACCAGAGGTGAATTCGGGCCCAATTTGCCGCTCCGGCCAACTTGACTGGGAAAATTCCATCAAGTAGTATGCAAACGAGTATCCTTATTCTCGTTTTGCGGCTGTTGGTTTTCCGGTCATCATTTTGGTTTTGCCGAGTAGGAGGCCCTCACATCATGGCGCGTGTCGAATTGAAAAATGTCAAGAAGATCTATCCAGGCAACGTCGTTGCCGTGCATGACGCTAATCTCGTCATCGACGACAAGGAATTCGTCGTCCTCGTGGGCCCCTCGGGATGCGGCAAGTCCACGACGCTCCGCATGATAGCGGGGCTCGAGGAGATCTCGGAAGGCGAGATTTATATTGGAGATACGCTCGTCAATGATGTGCCGCCGAAGAACCGCGACATCGCCATGGTATTCCAGAATTACGCGCTGTATCCGCATATGACCGTTTACAAAAACATGGCCTTCGGCCTCATGCTCCGCAAATATCCGAAAAACGAGATCGACCGCCGCGTGCGCGAGGCCGACCGAAATCCTCAAAATCACGGAATTGCTCGACCGCAAGCCGAAAGCCCTGTCGGGCGGCCAGCGCCAGCGTGTCGCCGTAGGCCGCGCCATCGTGCGCCAGCCCAAGGTATTCCTCTTCGACGAGCCGTTGTCGAACCTCGACGCCAAACTGCGCGTTCAAATGCGCGCCGAGATCAGCAAGCTCCATACGCGCCTGCAATCGACCATGATTTACGTGACCCCACGACCAAGTCGAGGCCATGACCATGGGCGACCGCATCGTGGTGATGCTTGATGGATTCATCCAGCAGATCGCTTCACACCCTCGAACTCTACAACAAGCCCGTCAACAAATTCGTCGCGGGATTCATCGGCAGCCCGCCCATGAACTTCGTCACGGGGCTGATTAAAGCGGAGAAGCGGTCCATGTACTTCACGGACGGCAACGGCCAAGTGTCACTCGAAGTGGCCCAGCCGCACCGCGCCGCCCTCGAAAAATATACGGGCAAGAAAGTCTACTTGGGCATCCGCCCGGAGAGCTTTATCGATAATCCCACCCAGCAAGCCGCGCCAGGCCGGAGCATCACCGCCGTGGTCGAGGTTGTCGAGCCCATGGGCTCCGAGATCTACCTCTACCTGGATGTGGCTGGCCACACCGTCACCGCCCGTATCGACACCACCTCCGAACCGCCCGTCAACAAGGCTCGTGTCCTGGATGTGGACATGGCCAAGGCCACTATTTCGACGCGGACACCGAGGCGGCCATATTGCGGTAGATACGAAGCAAGATGTAGTTTTAAAGAAGGCAGGTATGCATATTTGAGCAAACCTGCCTTCATTTTATATGCTTCAAACAAGGTGTATTCAGCAATAGCGTTTTTTTGTTCACCACAAAGACTCGAAGACACAAGGAAACTGAAGATACATTCCAATGGTTATAGCCTCTTTGTGTCTTCGAGTCTTTGTGTAAAAAAGAAAAAAGTATTTTTACTAAAGGAGTTTAATATCTACTTATGTCTGTACTCGTGACCGGCGGAGCCGGATATATTGCGGGGTGGCCGTGGCGCAGTTGCTGGCGGCGGGGGAATCGGTGGTGGTGCTCGATGATTTCTCGACGGGCCACCGCGACGCATTGTCGACTGAGGCGGCGCTGGTCGAGGGAAACGTCCTCGACGCGGGGCTGCTCAAGCGAGTCTTCGCTGAACACGCCATCGACACGGTGATGCATTTCGCGGCGTTTATCGTGGTGAGCGAATCGTGCGCCGATCCCGGCAAATACTTCGAGAACAATGTCGTGGGCACGCACCGCCTGTTACAGGCCATGCAGGAAGCGGGCGTCAAACGCTTCATCTTCAGTAGCACCGCCGCCGTGTATGGCCATCCCGAGGCGGTGCCCATCACCGAGGAAGCGCCCATCCGTCCGTTGAATCCCTATGGCCTGTCGAAGCGCATGATCGAGGAAATGCTCGAATGGCACGACAAAGCCTATGGGCTGCGGTATGTGGTCTTCCGCTATTTCAACGCGGCGGGGGCTTGGGGCCGCCTTGGCGAGAACCATACGCCCGAGACGCATCTGATTCCGAACATCCTCATGGCCGCCGAAGGTTCGCAGGAACGTCTCACACGATTTACGGCGATGATTACGATACGCCCGACGGCACGTGCATCCGCGATTACATCCACATCGCCGACCTTACCGGCGCGCATCTCAAGGCCCATGGAATACCTGCGCGGCGGTGGCGGCTCGAATATCTTTAATTTGGGCACGGTCCAACGGCGCATCGGTGCTGGAAGTCACCGAGGCTGTCGGCGAGTCACGGGGCGCGAAGTGCCGTATACCATCGCCGTGCGGCGCGCGGGCGACGCGGACCCGCCTGATCGCCTCAGCGGACAAGGCCCGCCAGACGCTGGGCTGGACACCCCAGCACAGCGATATCGATTCCATCGTCCGCGACGCCTGGAACTGGCGGCAAGCGCATCCGAAAGGGTATGGCGCGTAACGGATTAAGACCACGAAATACACTAGCTACACTAAAATTTGTAGGGTGGGGCTTGCCCCACCGCTCAAAGAATACGCCTATATAGTCCTCGACATAATTATTTGATATGCAATGGTTTCTCAGGAAGGTTTTCGTAAGAAAACGACGTTTTGCCAAATAGTAGTACGAACGACACCAGAATTGATAAGGGTCATGTTGCCCGTGTGGTGTTGAATCTGTGTCATCAACGTCATCTGTGGATTTCAAAATTTTGGATCCACAGATGACGCTGATGACACAGATTTGATGAGTGTGTAAAAAGCAAAGGAAGACTCTAAACAATATGTTTGCTGGCCGATCTTAGTGTATTTCGTACTAATATTTGGCAAAACATTGTTTTCTTGAGAAGATTCTCTTGGGAAATCAATATGTATTAACTGGTTAGAACTTACGATTTTATATAGTATTATGGCAGATGCATCCTTTGAGCGGTGGGGCAAGCCCCACCCTACAAATTTTAGTGTGTTTCGTGTATTTCGTGGTCTCAAAATCCGAATCTTTGGTTGCGGCCAAGCTGCGCCATGTATTTCGTGGTAAAAAATCTGTGTCGTGTTTGCCCTATATAAGGAGAGGCTACCGTGAGTATCGATGTGCATCAAGCAGTGGGACAGTTCGTTTCCCGGTTCGGCAAGGAGCCGGCCATTATCGCGCGCGCGCCGGGGCGGGTGAATGTCATTGGCGAACACACGGACTATAACCACGGATTCGTGCTGCCCATGGCCATCGAGCAGGAAACGCTGCTGCTGGCGAATCCGCGCGCGGACCAGGTGTTCCATGCGTATGCGGGCAACTTTGACCGGGAAGTGCAAACGGACCTCACCCAGCGTGCGCGTAATGCGGAAGAGCCGTGGATTGACTACATCGTGGGCGTGGCGGATGAGCTGGCCAAGCTGGGCAAGCCGCTTCACGGCGCGGATGTGCTTATCTTGGGCGATGTGCCCATCGGCGCGGGACTGAGCAGTTCCGCGAGCCTCGAAATGGCCGCACTGGTTCTTTTCGAGAAATTGGGCGGTTTCCACATCGAAGGCCCTGCCGGGCCCCAGCTCGGCCAGCGCGTCGAGAACCAATTCCTCGGCCTCAACTCCGGCATCATGGACCAGTTTATTGTGCGCATGGGCCGTAAAAACCACGTGCTCTTTCTCGATTGCCGCAGCCATGCATACGAGCTCGTGCCTGCCGCGCTTCCCAATGCCGCTTTCGTGATCGCCGATACCGCCGTGTCACGCGGCCTCACCGGCTCGAAATACAACGAACGCGTGGCCGAATGCCGCGAAGCCGTGGCCGCCATGGTCAAGCGCCTCGGGCATACAGGCACGCACCTGCGCGATTTCACACTCGAAGACCTAGAAGCTTCGCGCAGCGAAATGGCCGATGTGATCTACCGCCGCGCACGCCACATCATCACGGAAAACGCCCGGACCCAGCAAGCCTGCGACGCCTTGCGCGCGGGCGATGCGGCGGCCTTGGGTACGCTTATGAACGCATCGGACGCCAGCCTGCGCGATGATTACGAAGTGACTTGCCCCGAACTTGACGCCATGGCCGCCGTGGCGCAGTCCATCGAAGGCTGCTATGGGTCACGCATGACCGGTGCGGGATTCGGCGGCTGCACCGTCAGCCTCGTGGCCAAAGGCCGCATCGCTACCTTCACGGAACAACTTCTCGCAGGCTACCACGCGCACACCGGCCTTAATGGCCGCGCCTTCGTCTCGACTCCCGCCGACGGCGCGGGGCTCCTGGCGCTCGCGTAAAGACGGGCATGGCGCTGATAGTCTGAATTCTGGGTAGTGAGGAAAACCGAATTTTTTAACCACCTAGAACCACTGTCTCCAGGATGTTATGCTGCCTTTGGAAATCACGGGAGGAATGCCATGGAGAAGCTGCTGCGTCCAGGAGAACATGTCATAGGCCTCGATATCGGCGGTACGAAAATGATGGCCGTGGTGTACAACCATAAGTTCGAGGCCGTGGGCCGTTGCCGTAAAAAAAGCAAGACCCGGAAAGGCGATGAACCTGTCGAGACGCGCATCATCCGGGTGATCGAAGAAGCCATTGAAGATGCGGGCAAGCCTAAGCTTAAAGGCATCGGAGTGGGTTCGCCGGGGCCGCTTGATCCCAAAACGGGCACGATCATCGACACACCCAATCTGGGATGGAAAAACTTTCCCTTGGCCGATGTGCTGTCAAAGCATTTCAATACGCCAGCCGCCGTGGACAATGATGTCAATATGGGCACGTATGGTGAATGGCGTTTCAACGAAGAGATCAGTGCTTGCGAGGATGCCGTGGGCATTTTCCCCGGCACGGGCATAGGCGGCGGCATCATCATCAACGGCAAGCTGCTCCACGGCTTCTCCGGTGCGGCGGGCGAAATTGGCCATATGACCATTGATGTGAACGGCCCCTACTGCGGCTGTGGCAAACGGGGCTGCCTCGAAGCCGTGGCGTCTCGCATCGCCATCGCCGCCGAGATCGCCGCCCTCGCCGCCCGCGAGGACGCACCCTACATTCTCGAAAACTGCGGCACGGACCTCGCCAACATCCGCAGCAGCGCCATCGCCAAGGCCATCGAGGCGGGCGACGCATTGGTTGAAGGCGTGGTGCGCAAGGCGGCGTATTACATCGGCATCGCAGCAGGCAACCTAATCAACATTCTCAGCCCGGAAGCGGTGGTGCTGGGCGGCGGGCTGGTCGAGGCCATGCCCGCGCTCTATCTCGATGAAGCCGCACGCGGCATCGAGGACCACGCCATGCCTTTCCTGCGCCAAGGCGTGCGCCTTGTGGCCGCCCGCCTGGGTGATGACGCCGTAGCCCTCGGCGCGGCCTGCTTGGTCGCGGAGCGGGTGAAGAAAAAATGAATGCGATTACCTGTTTTTTCCGCCGCGATTTTTTAGCAGGCGCGGATGGCGCCAGTGGCGCGGTGAGGGATTCATAAAGGCCGAACAAATACTCGACCCGTTCGCGGTCGGATGGAAACGGTTCGCGCCGGTAGCAGCGGTCCACGGCGCGGTCGAGGGCGATATGGGCTTTCACCAGCACGGCGGGCATGCAAACCGCGTCATATAGATCCGCCAGCGTATTGCCTGTATCCAGATACCGCTGGCGCACGTCGAGCACCTTCTGGGCGCATGCTTCGACTCGCGCGCGCTTGGCTTCCGTGGCCTCCAGCGGCCAAGGGTAATTATTGTACACGAGCTTGGCGGAATAACGAAAATCCGATTTTAACCGCCCGCAAACCTGCCGCACCCAGGCCATATGCATGGCGCTCGTTAGGGTGCCGAAGTGGTAGAGAGTGGCATCATGCATGATCTTAACAAGATTACTGCAAATCACTGGAGGGGATAAATAACCAATCGGAATATACTTGCGTTTTTCCGAACTCACTTCGGGAAGTACTAGAAAACTGCTCTCAGGGAAATTCTCCACATGGAAGCGTTCCGGTGTTTCAGCTAATCTTCTTGTGGGATAGCTTTTACTCATCATACGGTATCGTTTGACTGCTTGTATGCGTTTCCGGCACTCGGGCATCTCGCGCAACTCCTTCGGAGACGCGTCACCGAGCCACAAACACCAGCGATGGTAACCATGAAGAAACTCGACCGAGCCTATCCAGGGGCGGAAGTACTTCTCCGCATTGGGTTCGCGTTCAAGGAACGCCGCCTTTTCCTCTTCGTCAAATAGATAATTTCCGCCATCAATCGGCTTATTGCCAATGCCAATCTCCGGCACATCGCATAACGGTTTCATGCGGTTGCGGATGGTGATATCGCCTCCTTCGACGAGATAGGGCGCGATATTAAAGACTTCGATGGCTTTAGGCTCGCCTTTGATGTCCTCATATTCATAGATCAGTTTCTTTTCCACATTTCCTAGTCCGAATCCGATGATGATTACATGGACATGGGCTTTGCCTTTCGCTTCGCTTTGCCATGCGAACGTGCGGTGGGCGAAATGAATCTTGACGCCCTGGCTGTATAATTTCGACCACAACACGCCCACCTGTTCGCCTTGCGAGATGGAGTTTGTGGACACGAAGGCGCAGCGGACGCGGGTTCCCCTGATGTATCGCGCGGCGAGGAAATACCACATAGCGACGTAATCCAGCAATCCGGCGTGGTCCTCATCGCCCACCACCAGCTTCACATCGACTTTCTGGCTGGCGGTCTGGAATTTTGCCCCCACGAAAGGCGGATTGCCCAACACATAACTGCATTCCTTGGAGGGAAGAAGGTCATTCCAATCGAAACGCAAGGCGTTGGCGCATCGGATATGAGGCGCGGCCCGCAAGGGTATGCGCTGGAAGAGATGGCCCGAGGCTTTGGACAGTTCAAGATTCATTTGGTGGTCCGTGAGCCAGAGGGCGGTCTCGGCGATGCGGGCAGGCCATTCGCCCATCTCGATGCCGAAGAACTGGTCCACATCGACGCGGGACACCCGGCCTTCTTCACCGAGATCAAGCTCCTCGCCATGTAAACTAAATAGATACAGCTCATGCAGAATATCGTGCTCCAAGCGGCGTAGTTCCCGGTAGGCGATGACGAGGAAGTTGCCGCAACCGCAGGCCGGATCCAGGAAACGCAGGGTGGTGAGCTTTTGCCGCAATGCCATCAGGCGGTTTTGTCGATGGCTTTTCCTGCTATCTTTTTGAATTTGCTCGAATTCCTCCCGCAATGCATCGAGGAATAGGGGGCGGATCACTTTCATGATATCGCGTTCGGAAGTGTAATGCGCACCAATCTGGCGGCGTTCCTTGGCGTCCATGATGCCCTGGAACAGGGAGCCGAATATGGCGGGCGAAATGCGCGACCAGTCGAAACGGCAGGCGGTGATGATAGCATTGCGCATGGTGGCGCTGAATCCAGCGACTGGCAGCGATTCCTTGAACAGCTCGCCATTCACATATGGAAACACGGACAGATCATCATCGAGATAACTGGGCCGCTTCTCCCTAGGCGTATTGAGCACATCGAAAAGGGCGTTAAGTTGTGCGCCTAAGTCGGAGCCGTTTTCGCGCGTGCAGTTCAGGATAAAGCATTCAAACTGGGCGGATTCAAAGATGCCCGTGTCATCAGCGAAAAGGCAAAACAGCAGGCGAACCAGCAGGCGTTCGAGGGATTTCGCGTCGTAATGCCCTTCGGAGACAGCATCATGCAGATCGGCCATGATCGCCGCAGCTTTAAGGTTGGCCTCGTCTTCTTCGCCAAACCGATGCACCTTCTGCCCGATGAAGAACGCGAAATGCCCAAGATGGGCATGCAGATCAATCAAATTAAACGAGACATGCTCCGGATCGCCTTCTTCCGGTTCAAGGTCATAAAGCACCATGCGGTTAAAATCGCTCAGCAGTATGTATCGGGGAACTTCGTCCTGTCGGCCGGAAGCGACAAGCTCTTGTATATACTGGAAAGCCTGCGATTTGGCCTTGTCCAGATCCTCCCCCGCGCTTTTATGCTCGGCGAGAAGCCGTCCTTTCCAGAATAGGTCGATGCGGTGATAGGTGTTTTTCAGGCTTTTAACAGGCTCTTCGAAGGTCGCAACCGTGCGGCGGCGGATGCCGAAGACATGGAAGAACTCGTTCCAGAACGTCTGCGCCTCGGCTCGTTCCTCCCGTGCGCCCGCCCATTCGCGGGAAAAGTCGACGGCGCGCATGCGGATTTCATTCCAGGATAAAACAGGCATTCCGGCAAATTCCCCCATTGGCTATACACATTTATCTTAGGAACAATTATACGTCTTCTTCTTTTTTAGAAAAAGGATCTTACTCGTATTGGTCATGGGAGGACTTCCGCCCATTGACAATCTCTGCTTATAAATATACAATACGCACTGTGATGTGATGTGATACGTCAGAATTGTGATGGATTCTTATGCAAAATGATACCGTGACCTCTGTTCCTTTGTACCGCCAGCTTTTTGAGCGGTATCGAGATGATATTCTCCATTTGCGCTTGATGCCGGGGCAGCGCATCAATTCCATCGCCGAGATTCAAGCAAAATTCGGCGTTGCCCGTGAGACGGCTAAGCGGGTGCTCCACACGCTGGCTGAGGAAGGGTATATCGTCCAGCAGGCGGGCAAAGGCTCGTTTGTGTCGGATCGGCGGCCCGTGCAGCATATCTGGGGCCTTGTATTTCCTTTCTACAACATCCAATACGAAGACCTTATCTTTCATGTGTCCCGCCACGCAGCGGCTCTCGGGCGTGAATTGCGCCATTATTGCGATTACAACGACTACCAAGAGGAAATCCGCCTGGTGGGTTTTATGCTGAAAGAGCGGTTCGAGGCGGTGGTGGTCATTCCGACGTTCGATGAATCGCGGACAGGGGAGTTTTATTCGCGCCTGTCGCCACAGGATTCGCCCGTGGTGCTGCTCGATCATACGATGACGAGTAATGACTTCCGATTCGTGGTGCAGAGCTACGACTTGGGCGTCGCACGCGCGATGAGTTATCTGCTCGAACAGAAAAACGGCGGCGTCGCCTTCGTCGAAAATGAAGTGTGGGCGGGCCGCAATATGGTCCTCGAACTCATGCGCGAGACCTATCTCGACATCATGCGACGCCGGCGGCCCCATCACCCGGCAATGGCGCTACCCCGAGCCAATGCCATCGAAGCCTGCGCCCTGCGCCATGACGGCATCACGGGCGTCCTCTGTTGCGACGACGTGAGCGCCATCCAGGTCATTGGACGCCTCCACGAACAAGGGGCGTCCGTGCCGGGCGAATTCAACGTGGTGAGTTATGGCAACACGGACCTAAGCCGGTATTTCACACCGCCCATCACCACAGTCGATCCCCACAACGCTGAAATGGCGCGCATTTTGACGCAATTGATACATCCGGAAAATGATGGCGACGCAGACAGCAATATAATTCAGTATGTGGTGCAGCCGGAACTGGTGATCCGGGAGACATAACCATCTGTTGATTCTATTTCATAGGTATTGAGTCGCCGTCTTTTTAAGGTTTGATAAGTATTAATGAATAATTGAACCATATGAGACTTGACAATGTTTGATAAGGTTAGGTATGCTTAATGCGAAAAAAAACGGTATCTAAACCAAATGTAAGAACATTCGCGGATTATTTTACTGTGAGTGAAGCAGCAGAATATTTAAAAGTCTCGACATCTACACTTCGGAATTGGGATAGAAGTGGAAAATTGGTTCCACAGCGACATCCAATAAACGGATATCGATTGTATGCAAAGCAGAGCTTAGACCATATTCTCTTTGCTCTTGAGAAGAAGAGGTAGATGAATTATGGATGCAATGCATAATCGGGTACATGAAATAAATAGGGAGAATCACTTCGAACAGAAAGAGCTTTGCGGGAAAATCTTCTGCGGAGATTCAAGATTTGAATTGAGGAAATTTCCTGCTGAATGTGTAGACGTGGTGGTCACAAGCCCTCCTTACTTCAGCCAAAGGGATTATTCGACAGATTTACAAATTGGTCGAGAGAGCGATCCTAAGGAATATTTGGAAAACCTCTTGATCGTGTTTTCTGAGTGTAAAAGGATTTTGAAACCACAAGGCTTATTTTGGCTGAATCTGGGGGATAAGTACATCGATGGACGATTAATGGGAATGCCCTGGCGTGTTGCTCTTGCACTTCAGGATGAGCAGGGGTGGTTGCTTCGATCAGATGTAATATGGCATAAGACAAACGCGATGCCATCATCTGTCAAAACGCGCCCAACACAAGATCACGAGTATGTTTTTATGCTTTCGAAGAGTAAAGATTATTACTTTAATGCAGATGCTATTCGGGAACCACATGTGACCTTCACTGAAAATTCGAAGATGCGTGGTGGACGTAATCATTTTGGAAAGAGAAATGGGACACCAGAAAGTGGAAAGAATGCAGGCAATCCAAATCTTCATACTGCACGGTGGGATCAAGCATTTCATCCGAAGGGGCGTAACAAACGGACTGTTTGGGAAATACCACTTTCAAAGTTTCCAGAAGCCCATTTCGCGGTGTTTCCTGAAAAATTAGTAGAGAATTGCATTTTGGCTAGCTGCGAAGAAGGAGCCTTAGTTCTTGATCCTTTTATGGGGAGTGGCACTACAGCGTTAGTTGCGACAAAACTTGGCCGAAACTATGTTGGGGTAGACTGTTCAAATGAATATTGTGTTATGGCCAATGAACGAGTACGCCAGTGCCAAATATCTTTACCTTTTGGTTAAGAATTGATGTTTTCAAAGAGTTTGATGTTTTTTTCCAATTCCATGATAAGCAAGGGAGCAATTTCATGTATTTGATTCGGGTTGGCTCGAATATGAATAAAGCTGTTGCACGCAAGACCAGATAAATCGCCACCCCATGATTCTGCTATAATAATAGGAATGCATGTGAACCCTTCGCTAACAGCAACAGATATTGATTTGTGAATATCTCGAGTGAAGAGCATGGCATGCCCTCCGCCCATTGTTTCACGAGTCTTTACTGGAATTAGAATGGATCCCTTTACACCAATAATTTCTATATCATATGTTTCATCATTTAGCTTACGCTGACCTTGGCTAATATGTAAGTGAAGGTTATGCTCTGCAAAAAGCTCGGTCAGAATCTTGCGAATGATGCCTTCAAACAGATTGCCTTTAAGTGAACGCCTACTGCCCTCTAGTCGGTTAAGGAAAATCTCAGCAAGTGTATACCAATCCCATTGTTTTTCATTTGGAAACAAAGGATTAACGAATTTTCTTATTTCATTCAGAATGTGAGTCTGCTTTTCTAGCTTTGAAGCACCAGGCATATGAAGAATAAGAGGATTAAGCCGTTGAGCTGGAGCATCTCGAAAGATCCATGCCAGGAAATACCATCGGGCTTTAGCCTCTGGAAACGGTCGAAAAATACCGTCGAAAAACTGTGTTTCAGAATGCAATGTCAGATAGGATTTAATTACAGCCACCGCTTTCTCATCAGAAGTCTCAGCAATAAATTCGCGAATAGTAGCATACCCATGATTTTGTAAAAAAACCACAAATTCGTTAAAATACTCTCGATTCGCATTGACAACCGTGATGAGTTCAGCTAACCGAAGATTTTTAACCACAAAATCCAAAATGAATCTCCAAACCGTAACAGTTTTTTCAGCGTAATTGATAGCAGAATGATCTATAATCATTCAAGGCCGTGATTTTCATCGGAAAAGTAACATAGGATCTCATCTTCATCCAAATCAATACTATACAGATATTAACAGTGAGAAATCCCGAAAGGAGCACGCCATGCTGAAGGAATTCAAACAATTCGCCATGCGGGGCAATGTGATGGACATGGCCATCGGGATCATCATCGGGGGCGCATTCGGGAAGATCGTGAACAGCCTGGTCGCGGATGTGATTATGCCGCCTATTGGGCTGCTGCTCGGGGGCGTGGACTTCTCGAATTTTTTCCTTGTGATGAAGCAAGGTGCGACGCCAGGGCCGTATGCATCCCTCGCGGCTGCCCAGGCGGCGGGCGCGGTGGCCATCAATTATGGGCTATTCATAAATGCGATCATCAGTTTTTTGATTGTCGCATTCGCGGTGTTCATGCTGATCAAAGGGATAAACCAGCTCGAGAAGCCATTCAAGGCCCCAGCGGAATCATCGGAGCCAACGACGAAAGACTGCCCCTTCTGTTGTTCCACGATTCCGATTAAGGCGGTGCGCTGCCCGAATTGCACCTCGGAGATGCCGGTGGAAGGCTAAGGAGGCGCGTCAAAATAACTTGACTATTTTTTCGCATTCAACGCAATTTTCATGGCGATAGGAATTACCGCTTCCTTTCCGAGTGGTGGGAGAAAATCGGTAAGTTATTTTGACGCGACTCCTAAGCGACACTGTCATGCTGGTGGGGTAAAAAAGTTATCCGCCTCTTCCACTAAGGCGTTCATGGCGTCTTCCACCTCTTTACGCTTGGCCTCGAGTTCCTCGGGCGTGCAATTCCTCGGCACATGGATGGGCGCGCCGTGCAGAATGGCGGCTCGAGAGAACGGCTTCGGAATGATGAACCGGTCCCAACTGTGCAACTGCCAGCAGCGTTCAACGGCAGGTATGATGGGGATGACCGGAACACCCGCCCGCTGGGCGATAAGGACTGTTCCTATCTGAGCCACATGGCGCGGGCCTTTCGGGCCGTCGGGCGTGATGGCTCCATCTCTGCCAGCCTTGATGCTGCGCACCATGTCGAATAGCGCGCGGATGCCGCTACGGGTCGTCGAGCCCCGCACTGGCTGGAAACCCAATTGCTTGATGGGGCGTGCGATGAATTCCCCGTCCTGGCTCTCACTGATCATGATTAAGATGCCGCGAAAGCGGTGGGAGAAGGCGAGGGTGACCATGCGCGCATGCCAGAAGGCGTATAGGACCGGGCCGTCGATGGCGGTGCGGTGGTGTTCATTCACCCAGATGAGCCGGAGCGTCCGCCCGAGGAGATAAATAAATGCGCCCCCCAGCGGCCCGGAAAGGCCGGTGAGCAATTTATTGATCGAAGAAGCGCGTTTCGCCATCAAACCCGCCGTGCGCTAGAGCCGCATGCGCTTAAAATGCCATTCAGGGATAAGCCGGATGGCGAGCATGATGAAGCGCCAAAACCAGGGCACATAAGAGATGTTGCGCCGGCAAAGGATGGCGCGGGCCATAGCTGCCCCGGCATGTTCAGGAGAGTCCACCAGGAACAAGCCTTCCAGCCCATAAGTCATTTTGGTGTCGATAAAGCCGGGCTTGATAGTGGTCACGGACACGCCCGAACGGTAGAGGCGGTTGCGCAAGCCCTGTAAGTACGTGGAAAGCCCCGCCTTGGCCGCGCCGTAGTAATAATTGCTGGCCCGGCCCCGGTCTCCCGCGACCGAGGAGAGGGCGGCGATGAATCCCCGGCCGCGCGCCTCAAAATAATTGGCGAAGTGATCGAGAATGGAAACCGCGCCTAAAAAGTTTCCGTCCAGTATGCGCCGGGCTGCGGCGGAATCCCGCTGGGCGGCCTGCTGGTCTTCCATATGGCCGAAGCAAAGGACAACACCGCCAAGTTCGCCGCTCAAACGCTGGCGGCACAGGTCCACGAATCCCACATGAGACGCCGTATCAAAGGCGTCGAAGGGCAGTACGGAGGCCTTGGCCTCATGGCGCACGCGCAAGTCAGCGGCGATCAACTCCGCTTCCTCCACATCCCGCGCCGCCAGTACGATGGGATAGCCTTCCACGGCGAAACGCCGTGCGATGGCGCGCGCGATAGCGGAAGTCGCGCCCAGGATAACCACGCCGAGTTGCTCCGTTCCGGTTCCCATGCTATGCCCTGCCTAATCCACGATTCCGAGGCGGCGCGCCATGCTGGACGAGAGCGCGCCGTGGGGATCGAGCCGATGCTGAATCGTTTTAAATTCGCCAAGCCGCGGATACATGGCCGCAATCGCACCCGGCGACGCCATGGCGTCCTTGGCCAAATAGAGCCGCCCTTCATTGCACAGCACGAGATCATCCAGCTCCTGGATGAACGCGGCCAACCCATGGCGGACGGGGATGTCCAATGTAAGCGTGTAGCCTTCCATGGGGTGCGAGAGCAGCCCCGGATTGGCGGGCCCCATGCTTTTGAGCACCGCCAGAAACGACGCCCGGTTCGACGCGCTTAGGCGTTCGAGCAGTTCGACCAGCCCGGCGGATTTATCTTTCGGGAGCGTGGCCTGGTATTGAATGAATCCAGGGCGGCCATATAGCCGGTTCCAATTGTGGACAAAGTCCAGCGGGTAGAAATAGGTATCGTAATCCACCAGCTTGCCCTCGACGGTCCGGTGGCGATTGTAGAACATGGCGTTGAACGCCTTGATGCTCCAGGGATTCAACGCGAAAGCGGGCAGATCGAAGGGGACGTTCTTGTCCATCTTCCGGGATATTTTTAATGGTTCGCGGATACTAATGGGCAGTTCGTTGCCGGGCGCATGGTTGCCTTGCATGAGCACCGAACGCCCCAGCGATTCGCCTTTGGCCAGGCAATCCACCCATGCCACGGAATACTGGTAGCGCTGGTCTGTTTCAGCGAAACGTTCGAGCGTTTCATGAATATGCCGCGACTGGGTGTAGTCCACGAAGAAATAGGCCGTCTCGATGCGGCGCAATAGAATTTTTGCGGTCAGAATCACGCCCGTGAGCCCGATGCCGCCGATGGTCGCCCAGAACACGTCGGCGTGCTCGTCCGGCGAACAAGTGAACGGGCTGCCTTCGGGCGTCAACAACGTGAATGACCGGACGAATTGGCCGAACGTGCCATCCACGTGGTGGTTCTTGCCATGAACGTCATTGGCGATAGCCCCGCCGACGGTCACGAACTTGGTGCCTGGCGTGACCGGCAAGAAAAAGCCCCGGGGCACGAAGGCCTCAAGGATTTCCGCGAGCGACACGCCCGCCTCGCATTCGAGGAGCCCTGTTGCGGGGTCGAATGCCAGCATGCGGTTGAGGCGGGTCATATCAATGACGCCGCTGTCCTCATTAACCGCCGTATCGCCATAGCTGCGCCCGAGGCCACGGGCGATAAAATGGGGCTGGCGGTGCGAACCGAGGATCTCCGGCACGCTCCGGCGCTTCTCCGGGCGGTAGACATGGCACGTCTTCCATGGGTAGCGCCCCCAGCCTGATACCTGTTTTGTTGCGAAGGATTCCATCGCGCGCCTCTGTCATTCCATCCTCGATGCGCCATGCGCACCTGTGCGGCTATTCTACATGCTTGCGAAAGGTTGTTCAAAGATCAAAGATCCGGCAACCATCACGTAGAATGCCATTTTGTTTTTTGCCTTGAATGCAAGATGGATTTTCGCATGTTATGACTATCGCTTTGAGTGCGGCGGGCCTTCATTTCTTTCAAAAAACGGCTTGCGGAACCGGCCCCGCGCAGGTCATTTGCCGCCGATTGGTCAAACTACTGCCCATTTTTCATCCTATGGTTTTCTTGATATACTTCCGCGTGCTGAAGTATGCGTTTGCCATCACTGCATTAGTTGCATGGAAGGCTCTCTGGTCATGAGTGATTTCTTAACGGAAAAAGAGCTTGCCGCCGCATTGGGTGTGAGCGAGGAAGAAGCGGCGGCCATGGCCGACCATGGCCTTATTCGCGCCTATGCGATTGGCCATGAGCGGCGTTTTTATCGCAAAGATGTCGAAGCGGTCCAGGTGAAGCGGCGCGAGCATGAAGCGGACGCCTCGTCGGAGTCCGCCGTCTATTACCAGTCTACGAGCCGGGGCCAGGCCAATCCAGACGGGCCTCCGAATGTGGTGTATTTTGGTAAAACATACCGGATCCCGAAGCGTGACGCCGGTGATGGGTATGCCCAGCGGAAATGGGAGGTGGACCCCGCCCATTTGGCCAAGCCGATTCAGTTGCCAGGCTCTGGCGTGCAATACGCCCCCATTCCGGGGGCCATTATCGAACGCCACGAAGTGCTGGATACGGACACGGGCGATCTGCTGGTTATGTGGCGCATCCCGTTCCGTGAACTTCCGCCGGAGAAGTTAAAATAACCGCACGGCGCATGTAACGCGATTTGGAGGTTACTTTCCTTTTCGAGACAACGCCATCTTAGCCAAGGCGCACGCCACCATGTCTCCATGATCAAACGCGAGCGGCGGCAGCGCATCCACTGGAAACCAGGCCACATCTTGCGCGTCATCATCCGCCCGGGGCGCATGCTGCTCCTGGACCGCCACTCCCCAGAACGCCACGCCAATGCTGCGTCCGCGCGGATCCCGCCCAGGTGCGCCAAACGCCCCCACTTGTTCGAGCGCAATCCCAGAAACGCCTGCTTCTTCGAATAACTCACGTGCGGCGGCGGCTTCGAGGGGCTCGTCCATTTCGACGAAGCCGCCTGGCAACGCCCAGCATCCCGCATACGGATCATACCTGCGTTGGATCAACAGGACATGCCATTCGCCGTTTTGCTCCGAGAAGATGATGGCGTCCACTGTAACCATGGGCCGTGGATAATCGTAGGTATAGTGCCCTTTTTCGGCCATGCATAGGCTCCTTTCAAAACTTGCCTCGCGGATAGACGCCTCATGGTACAATGTCGCTTCACAAAATGGGAAACGAAACAGGGAGGCAGCCATGAACGCGCCTATCGGCATCGGATTTTTGAGTTTTGCCCACGGCCATGTAGCGGCTTATGCAAGGGTGATGCGCGGATTCGAGGATGTGCGGCTCGTTGCCGGATACGACGATAAACCGGAACGGGGCCAACCCATCTGCGAGGAAACCGGCATGCGGTATACGCCCCATGCCGAAGACATCCTCGGAGATCCTGGCGTCCAGGCCGTGATTATTGGCTCGGAAACGTCCCGCCATGCGGAATGGTGCATCGCTGCTGCTGAAGCCGGTAAAGACATTCTATGCCAGAAGCCCATGGCGCTGAATCTAGCGGATTGCAACCGCATGATCAAGGCGGCGGAGCACGCGGGCGTGCGCCTTGCCCTCGGGTTTCAGATGCGCCATGACCCTGCCAATATCCGTATGCGTGAGCTGGTCCAATCAGGCGAGCTTGGCCGGATCATCGCCGTCCGCCGCCGCCATTGCATCGGCGTGCTGCTCGATCCGAATTTCGTCAACGGCCCTTCCCATTGGCATCTTGAAGCGGATAAAAACCTGGGCATGTTCGCCGATGACGCCGCCCATCCCGCGGATTGGATGCATTGGACTTTTGGCAAGCCGGTGAGCGTAATGGCGGAGATCGGCCGAGTCTTGTCGAATGCCGCGCCAGATGACACCGGCATCGCCATTTACCGTTTTGAAGACGGCTCCATGGGGACGATATTCAACAGCTCCGTCGTGTCCGTGGGGGAGAACACCACGGAAATCTATGGCGAGAAGGGCGTGTTGATTCAGAATTACGGGGATGCGCCTTCTTGTAACGTCGCTCCTTGCCCAGAAGGCCCCGCGTTGAAAATTTTCCGGTATGGCAATACCTGCTGGGAGCCTTTAGACGTGCCGCGCCCGGCCAGCCATGGCGAACGCATTTGCGCCGTGCCCCGGCCCTGGGTGGATAGCCTGCTCAATGGCACGCCTCTACCGGCCACGGGGCGAGATGGGCGCGTGGCGCTTGAAATGGTGCTCGGGGCCTATCAATCCGCGCACGAGGGCCGCCGTATTACGTTTCCCCTTGCGCCAAGCTTGTAAGCTTCGACGCGTAATTATTGCCGTGCGGTCGAGAAGGAGCCGCTCCAAGAGTTGATGAACGTGGGCGGCTGTGTGCTGTAATTCGCCACATTCAGCCCAATATTTCCCGTGAAGCTGTCCAAGCGCTTATCGCTTGTCGTATCCGCGCCTGGCCCTAACAAGATGGAAGTGGGGGCCACGCCCGTGGAGGTTCCCGTGGATTGGACCTGGATTTGCCCCGACTGCGTCACCCAGCCCGCCACATTCATGGTGCTTGTCGATAGTACGGCGCTTTGGGAAAGCGTAAGACAAGCGCCGTCAATGGCCACGGTGCCCGAAATAAGGTCACGGGCTTCTTCTCCCTCTGGCTGGCTTGGATTCATCGCATGGGACGTGATCGTAATCGTGATGGTGCAATTCGTTATATCCGCCTGGTTCTGATCGCCATTGGCGCTCCACGTTCCTTGATACGTTCCCCGGGCGTCAAACGGCGCTACAGCGCCCTCGGGCCTCGGATCGGGAGGCGTTTGGGGGCACCCTGCACAGCACGCTAAAACAAGCAGCATGGAAATCGCGTGAAAACTTTTCATGAAATTATATCCTTCTTCGTTGCCAGTGATTCTACAAAAAACAAGGCGGCTGCCTGTTTATGGACGTTCCATTTTCATTCGAACTACCGCCCCCATTCCCAGTAGAATACACAAGCGCCCAGGCCGCTGTCGAACCTGTAGAAGAGCGGTTTCCATCATTTTTCGCCTGGCGCTTTTCAAATGAACATGGGAAACGCCCCCGTTTATTCGCCTGCTTGCGGCGTGCGTGGCATGAACAGTAGAATAGGCCCGCAGGCTGCATCGGGGAAGGTACCATTTACATGAAAAACCTCTCCTCAACCCATAGGGATTTTTTCGATGACCGAACTGGCCGTAGCCTTAGGAGCGCGTTCCTATCCTATACGCATTGGGGTAGGAGTCCTCGAAAGCTTGCCAGCATTGCTGGCGGATTTGAATGCGAAGGGGCCTGTTGCGGTCTGCACGGACAGCAATGTAGCGCCGTTATATGGCGGGCGCATCGCGGGCCTTGTGCGCGCGGCGGGCGCGGAGCCTGTTTTATGTGTCATGGCCGCCGGGGAAGAATATAAACGCCTGGACCGCATCGAGGAGTTCTGCGGCCGCTTCTTGGAGGCCGGGCTGGACCGTTCGAGCATCGTGATTGCCCTGGGCGGCGGCGTGGTGGGCGATGTAGCGGGATTCGCTGCGGCGTGCTTCATGCGCGGCGTTCGCTTCATCCAAATCCCGACGACCATTGTGGCGCAAGTGGATTCCAGTGTCGGCGGCAAGACCGGCGTGAACCACCCGCTGGGAAAAAACACGATAGGCGTTTTTCACCAGCCTTCGGCGGTGCTCATCGAAATGCCTTTGCTGCGCTCCTTGCCTGGCCGTGAATTGCGCGCGGGCCTGGCTGAGGTGATCAAGCATGGCGTGATTGCGGATCCCGCGCTATTTGAATATATGGAAGAACATGCCGAAGCGGTTCTCGCGAAAGAGCTTGATGCGCTTGAAGTGCCGATTGTGGAATCGTGCCGCATCAAATCCGCCATTGTCGCCCAGGATGAGCGGGAAAACGGCGTGCGCGCCAATTTGAATTATGGCCATACATTTGGCCACGGCATTGAAGCCGCCACCGAATACCGGCGTTTTCTTCATGGCGAGGCGGTCGCGCTGGGCATGGTCTGCGCCGCGTCCTTGGCGTGCGAGTTAGGCCTGGTGGACGAGGCCTTTGCCGCGCGCCAGCGCGCATGCATCGCCACATATGGCCTGCCGGTGTCCTGGCCGGAAGCGCCCGTTGACGCTGTGCTTGCGGCCATGAAACATGATAAAAAAGCATGTGCGGGCGCAATGAAGTTCATCGTGCCCGATAATCTTGGCCATGTGGCGCACCGGACCGATATCACGGAGGAGCAAGCCCGCAGGGCTCTGGAAGCATTGCGCGGCGCATAGAGGAGCAAGCGTATGCCATTCGGCGGTGAAAACGCGGAAAGCTATTACGATGACGGATTGACGGCCAGCATGCGCGGGCAGCTCGATGAAGCGGTCCGCTACTTCGAGAAAGCGCTGCAACTGGACCCGTCCTATCTAGGCGCACGGTATCAATTGGGCCGGTGCGATATGCGGATGGGCCAAACAAGCCGCGCCTTGGAACGCTTTTCCCAAGTGCTGGCGGAAAAGCCGGGACACATCGCCGCGCGCATTGATATGGGCCATGCCTTGGTCGCGGCAGGCCGTACGGCGGAAGCGCGCCGCCAATTCGAAGAGGTCATCGCGGCCGAGCCCCAGAACAGCCGCGGGTTGTTTGGCATTGCAGATGTGGCGTTCAATGAAGGTGATTGGGCAAGCGCCGTGGAATGGGCGAAGCGCTCCTTGGCGTTTAGCGGGCCGTATTTCCCCGCCCTGTACCTGTTGGGAAGGGCCGCGAAATTGGCGGGCGACACGGTGCTGGCGGAAAAGTCCATCGAACAAGCCGATGAACTTGCCGGTCAATCGCAGGAACTCGCTGAGAATCAGCCGGAAAGTTACTATTTGAGGGGTGAATTGAACTTGGCGCGGGATAAATACTCCCAGGCGCTGGATTGCTTCCGTGACGCCGCGGACCGGGCGGAGGATGGCCGCATCTATTCCGCGTATGGCGAGAACTTTACCCGGCTCGATATGCTGGCCAAGCAGGGGATATGTTATCAGCGGCTTGGCGAAACGGCGCGTGCAAGAGAGATGGGCGAGCGCATTCTACAGGCCAATCCGGAACACCGGCTGGCCCAATCGCTCGCCAGGCCGGAGTAAGCGCTGCCGTGGCCGATGTCGATCTCCAGATTGTACGTGAGTTTTTTGAACTCAATGTGTTTCGTGTGCTCACCAACTGGCAGCAGGAATCTTGGAAACAGCGCGCCAGCGAATGCGGCCCCCAGCTATTTGTGGAAAATGTGCAGCCGCGCACCTTGGGAAATATGCCATTCGTATTGCGCTCCGCACAAGTATGTGCTATCGAGCGCGCTATTGTGCATGTGCGGGCATGGCATGCCGACCGCTTTTACCCCTCCATGATCGAGACGAGCCCCGTGTTCTCCCAGTTTGACGCGGCGGAGTCGAAGGGAATTGCGGGATTGATTTTTAGCGAGCGGCCATACGTGAAGATACTTGTGATTTCAGAGCTTCCGGTAGCCCCGGAATTGCGCGAGCGCTCGCTGGCGCTGCTCAAAGATGCGGGGATTGACTATGTCCTCGAGTTTGCTCAAATCCTACAGGATCTGCTTTCCCGGGTGAGCATCAACGCCAGTTATCCAGGTTCTCCGGCCCTGCAAATGCTGCGGCTGCTCAAACGTTATAAGCTTGTGCGCGATCAACAACTCGAATTTGCCTTCCCCACGGAGCCTCCCCTGATGGATGTCGAGCCGCGTGTCGAGACAGCGCTCCCGCCCTCTGACACGGAGGCGGACTAGGCCGCCTCAATGCTCCACAAGGCCTAGGGCGCGGAGTTGCTCGATGAGCTTCTCTTTTGTAATCGGCTTGATAAGATAGGCTTCACACTGCTCGTTGAAGGACTCGATAATGGTGCGCGAATCCGAAACAGTCGTGGTCATGATGATCTTCGCGCCGTCGCCAGGCCGGATTCCATGGCGGGCTTCGATATCGCGTATTTCGATAAGCGCCTCTTTGCCATCTTTGCGCGGCATCATAATGTCCAGGCAAATAAGGTCATAAGGCAAGCCGTCTTCGATAGACTTAGCGGCGGCCGCCACTGCTTCTTCCCCATCCACGGCCACATGGCAGAGACCGTAAGGAGAAAGCAATTCAGATATCAGAAAACGGCTGGCCACGTCGTCTTCCACGATTAGTATTCGCATTACAGAGTCTCCTTTGGCTGCATGCTATACACTTGGCGCGCTACGCGCAAGAGATATTTTCCTAAATAGGCAATTCAATTATAAACCGCGCCCCGCCTTCCGGGCGGTTCGTCGCCGTGATCTTGCCGCGATGCTCCTCGATAATTCCGAGCACAATGGACAAGCCCAGGCCTGTCCCCCGATCGGTTCCTTTGCTGGTGTAGAAAGGCTCCCATATGGCTCCCATTTTATCTGGCGGGATCCCCGGGCCCGAGTCGTCCACGCCAATCACCACATAGCCGCCTTCCCGGCGCGTTGTGATATCCAGCATGGCCTTGCTGGTGGCTTCCATGGCGTCAGCGGCGTTCATAATGATATTCACCAGCACTTGTTCGAGCTGTTGCGGAACACCTTGTACAAGAGGCAGCTCCGCGTCTAGGTTCTTATGCACTTCGATATTATACTTAAGGCGATTATGGCACAAACAGAAAGCATTCTCGATACAATCATTTACATTGCATGGCCCAGGCTCTTCGCCTCCCCGGCGGGCATAGTTTTTGAGCGAACGCACCAAGCGCAAGGTGCGCTGTACGCCCTGGCCGATGCCGCGGACAATATTAGGCGCTTCCGTAAGGATGTTATCGAGCTTCTTGGCGTCGCCTATGCCTTTTTCCCGGCATTCCCGCAATAGAGGCTCGATGGAATCCCAGATGGTCTCGAATGTGTTGAGGTTGCCCGAAATAAAGGAAACGGGATTGGCGATCTCGTGGGCGACGCCAGCGGAAAGCGTGCCAAGCGTCGCCAGACGTTCCGCATGGAGCAATTGTTTGGCCCGCGCTTCGGCGAGCGACTCCATTTCGCGCGCATACTGGTCGAGCTGCGCGTTTTTCTCGAGCAAGGTTTTTTCATATGCGATGGTGCGTACGCCCACCGCGAGCCGGCTGCGAAGTTCGGCGATGTCTACGGGCTTGGATAAAAAATCATTCGCACCAGCGTCCAGCGCGGCGGCAATTTCTTCCTTATTGTTTTTTATGGTCAGCACGATGGCGTATATGAAGGGAATGTGCGGCTGCCGCCGGATGGCTTTGCAGATTTCTGGGCCTTCCATTCCCGGCATGACCCAGTCCAGCGTGGCGATCTGCGGAGGAGCAGGCCCAAGAAGCACCTGAAGCGCATCAGGCCCATTATCGGCAAGCACTACATCGTAGCCCCATTCCGATAAGGTGTCCTCCAAGACATACCGCGCCACCGGATCATCGTCGGCCACGAGGATTTTAGTCATAACGCCCCTCGATCTCGCCCCGCACTATGCTGCTATATGCGTTGCAGGTTCATTTCTCGTTCAAGGCACTCACGTTTGCCGATACTCCCTAATTGGAAATTGGTATAAAACTAAACAAATAGGCTATCCCGGAACCCGGCATATCCACTCGTTCGGCTTGCACGGACATTTGAATGGGCGCGCTGCTCACCGTGTGCAGCATTATCACGGACTCCCAACTGGATTCGGCTTTGAGCGCGTTGCGAACGGCATCCCAGCAGAACTCCTCGTTCCCGCCACCCAATGCTTTCTTAAGAGGCAATCCGAGGGCGTCTTTGTTCATATGTCCGAATAGGTTCTCCGCGTTTTGGCTCCAATATTGTACCTGGAAATCCCGATTGACTGCTATAACGAATCTGTGGGTTAGGGATGAAACCTGTCCGTTGCCAATCGATTCAGATAAAGCGGCCTCGTTTTGGATAGTGGCTATAGCGCCAGTTATATATTGAAGCCCATTCAAAATGGGCGCGGCATTCATTAAAAGCATCATATGGATTCCATCGGGCCTTTCGATGAAACAACGCGCATTTTGCACGGGCTTGCCCGTATGCATCACACGGCGGAACACGGATTCTTCATCGGGCATGCGCTGCCCGCCGGGCAGGCGCCATCTCCATCCTGCGTCATGGCACGGGCGTTTCAGCACGGATTCCTTACGCACGCCCAGTATCTTTTCCGCTTCCGTATTGATGAAAGTGATTACGCCCTGGACATTCGTCATCACAATGCCCAGAGGGATTGCATCCATTTGCCGGGCCGTGGCATCGCGTTCCCGCTGCAGCGTTTCTTGCGCTTTTCTGAGTTCATCCATTGGAACCAAGGTAACTACTACGCCATTGGTGCGGTCCATGTCCGTACGATAGGGGAGTATGCGCATGCGCAGCCAGCGGCCCGCCGCCGTGCGAATCTCTCTTTCGACGGGCGACAGCGTTTGCATCACCTTATGCACCTCCTCGAGCAAGCGGCATTCGCCAAAAGTCAAAGAGAGATGGGTGAGCGTGCGGCCGATATCTTGGGGGATCAAGTGGAACAGCATGCTGGCGGCAGGCGAATATTTTCGGATTCGAAGCTCCTGGTCGATGAAAAGGGAAGCCGCATTCATGCTGCGCAGCAAGTTTTCTATATCATCATTCAGGAGGGCAAGTTCATGGCTTCTAGCCAAATACTCCGCATTGATCGTGTGCAGCTCTTCATTCAAGGACTGCAATTCTTCATTTGTGCCCTGGAGTTCTTCCCGGACGGCCTGAAGCTCTTCGTTTGAGGTTTCGAGTTCCTTGATGCTTGCATGCAAATGGGCTTTTACGCATTTCAGTTCTATTTCGAGTTTCTCGATGCGCTGGCGGGCAGCCTCCTCCGAGACGCTCCCTTGCACGCCATCGGCGGGCTGTGGATTGCGCGTATTTCTATCGAAAGCACTGCACTCCAGATGGCTCATGCAGGGCAGCCATTCCGCATCCAGCTTTTCGGAAGGGGGAGCCGCGGGCAACAGATTGCGCGCAGGATGCTCCATGGATGCCGCACGTCGCTGGTAGATGCTGTATTTGGTGTGAATGGCTTCGAATTCCGCCGCATGGCCGCCAATCGTTTCGCTCATCCCTAGAAACAAATAGTCGGCCGGTTCGAGTGCGTAATGAAATGACGACAACACATGCTGCTGGGTATCATGCTTGAAATAGATGAGAAGATTCCGGCAGGAAATGAGGCTGATTTTCGAAAATGGCGGATGCCGCAACAGATCGTGCCGGGTAAAAATGACCGTTTCCCGCAAGCGATGGCCCACCTGGTACGTTCCGCCACGCTTGATGAAGAAACGTTCCAGCCTTTCCCTGGTGAGGTCCGTTTCTATGCTTTCGGGATATGCGCCTACACTGCCGAATTCAATCGCTTTGCGATCAATGTCGGTCGCGAATATCTTCACATGGATGGGTTTTTCGGACACGCTGGCTTGTTCAAGAAAAAGTATCGCAAGAGAGTAAGCCTCCTCGCCGGTCGAACATCCTGGAGTCCAAATCCGAATAGCGCCACCCGGCTCCGTCCGCCGACATAACTCGTGGACCACTTTCTGCTCTAAAAAAGCCATCGCCTCGGGATCACGGAAAAATCGCGTGACGCCGATGAGGATCTCCTGGTCTAAGGCGGATGTTTCGCGTGGAGACTGTTTTAAAAAAGCAAAATATTTGCTCATGCTATCGATTTGATTAAGGCTCATGCGACGCTGGATACGCCGCAAAATCGTGGTGTGCTTATATTGGGAATAGTCGGTATTTCCTTGAGCGGTGAGCAAACCGACAATTTTCATGAAATACTCCTTATCCAGTTGGATCTGGAGTTCCATGCGCGGCGTCTCGATACGGGGAGTTTTCGCGTAGCTCATGAGCTGCGCCGGCATGTTCCGAGGCGCCAAGACATAATCGGCCATTCCCGTCAAAATGGCGCTGTGCGGCATGCCATCGAATTTGGCGGTCTCTTCGTCTTGCACCATGACCATGCCGCCCGCTTCCTTGATCGCGCGAATGCCCCGCACCCCATCGCTGCCCGTGCCCGAGAGGATGATGGCCACGGCCCGATGGGCTTGATCTTCCGCCAAGGAATGCAGAAAAACATCAATGGGAAAATTGGGTTTCCGCGTGCGAATCTGCGTGGCCAGCATCAGGCGTCCTTGCTGGATAGTCATATTTTTCCCAGGCGGAATGAGATAGATATGGCCGGGCCGCACTTCTTGGCTGTTCTGGGCCGTTTGCACCGGCATGCCAGCATGCCGGGCAAGCAGCTCAGGCATGAGCGTTTTCAGGTTTGGCGATAGATGCTGAATCACGACAAAGGCGAGGCCGCCGTCCATGGGCGCATGATGGAAAAACTGTATAAGTGCTTCTAATCCGCCCGCCGAAGCGCCCATGCCCACGATCGCGAAAGGCTCGATCCCATTTTCTCGATCAGGTGCGGGCGGGGCTGCCTGCTTTTCCACGGCATCCATATTGAATGGGAGGGCGGCATGGCCTGGCGGGGTGCCTTCATATTCCTGCTTCTCTATCAATTGGTCATCAGGCACGCCAACACCTCATTGCTCATTGTCCCGGCGTTTACTCCTTTATTAGCTTTTATTTTAGCATATCGTGGTGTAGTTCTGGAACGGTGAAGTGCGGATGGCCTGTTCCCTGCTGTTGCCTGGACTGTTTGACCGTTTGCATGCAGAACCATTTTGCATCGATTTATGGTATCCTATGCCTATTTACGGAGGCCATTACATGGACCGGGACCAGTTGATGCGCGAGATCATTGAAGACACCAAGGCGTTGTTGCGCCAAGCGGCCCATCCGCGCCGCCAAACGCTATCCTTGTCGCCGGAAGTCGTTGCATTGTTGGAGAATCTCAGCTTGCAAGACGCAGTGGCGTCGGAGCTGGCCGTGCTGGCGGAAGAAGCCCGCAATTGCACCCGGTGTTCCTTGAGCCAGACGCGCAAACAAGCGGTTTTCTCCGATGGCGATCCGCATGCGCGCGTGGTATTCGTGGGGGAAGCGCCGGGGGCCGATGAAGACCAGCAAGGCGTGCCATTTGTTGGAGCAGCGGGGCAGCTTCTCACGCGCATCATCGAAAAAGCCATGGGCCTCAAGCGCCGCGAGGTGTATATCTGCAACACATTGAAATGCCGGCCGCCTGGAAACCGGGATCCGCGTGCGGATGAGAAGGCGGAATGCGAACATTTCTTAATCCGCCAGATCGAACTCGTGAATCCGAAAGTGATTTGCGCCCTCGGGGGGCATGCGGCGAAAACCTTGTTAAAAACGGAAGAATCCACCACCCGCCTGCGGGGCAAATGGCATTTCTTTCATGGTATTCCCGTCCGTGTGACCTACCATCCATCGTATTTGCTCCACTGCAAGCCGGATAAAGAGAAATATAAAACGGAAAGCTGGAAAGTGAGCGACGATGTCAAGGCCGTGATGCGTGTGCTCAAGGGCGAAGAAGACCCCCACCCGCCGGAAACCGGGGACACCCCATTATTTGGATAACCCAGCAGAATGAACTCAAACATCCAAACGCCCCCCGTCCGCGTACGATGGCGCAACTCGCTTATTTTTCGCACTATTCTATTGTGCGTGGTGTTGGTGTTGTGTCTCATGGGAGCCGTCTATCTGCTTACGACCCACTATTATTCGCGGCTCAAGTCCGAGATGATCGCCCATACGGAGGCCATTGCGGGCGACATCCAGGTGCAGTTGAGCACGCATCCAAATGAGGATTTGAGCAAAATCGCCCCCTACCTCGAAAATGATTACACCAACGTGGAGCTCCGTGATCTGCAAGATGTGGATGTGCCCACGCAGGTTTCCGTCACGATTGATGAAAACGGCAATGTCACAAAAACCGCCCGGACCACGCTCCACTTTGCAGGACGGCGCATTCTACTCACCGCCACGGTCTCGTTATCGCCCGAAACGGAGATCGTACGGGCGTTCAAAGATCAAAACTTGCTCGCCATCACTGCTGTGTTTATCGTCGCGCTCACGCTCATGATTTATTTCATCCGAAAAACGTTACGGCCTCTGGGCGAATTATCGGAAACCTGTTCCCGAATCAGCTCGGGCGATCTTAAGACCGTAGCCATGCGTAAAAGCAGCGGGGAAGTGCTCGCGCTTGAGCGGACGTTCAATCAGATGGTCGAATCGCTGCGGGAGAAGGAAGTGATGGAGGTCAAGTTGCGGCAGGCCCAGCGGTTATCCGCCATAGGCAATCTGGCCGCCGGCGTAGCCCATGATGTGCGGAATCCGCTCAACGCCATCAAGCTTCTGTCAAGCCATACGATTGATATCCTCGGCAATGCCCCCGAAAGTGAACGCGCCGCCAAGCAAATCCGTACGATCCGCGAGGAAGTGGACCGTATCGAGGATATCGTATCGAGCTTTCTATCGCTGGCGCGCGAACGCGAAATCGTGCCCGAACCCTGCCATGTGGATAGCCTGCTCCAAGAGTGCGTGCATCTCATCGAGCAAGACGCCAAATCGCGGCAAATTCGCCTCAGCGCGGAATTGCGTACGGGCGTCACGGAGCTTATGCTTGATCAAAAGCAATGGCGGCGCGCGATCGTAAATGTATTGCTCAATGCGCTGGACGCCTGCCCGCCCGAAGGGCGTGTACGCATTTTCTCGCGCTTGAACGATTCCGTCTGTGAAATCGAGGTGCGCGATGATGGGCCGGGCATGAGCCGGGAATCCATCGAGCACGCGTTTGATCCGTATTTCACTACAAAGCCGACAGGCACGGGCTTGGGCCTCTCGATTACGCGCGGTATCATTGAGGAGCACGGCGGCTCCATTGAACTCTATAGCTTCCATGGCCAGGGCACGCAAGTGTTGATTACAATGCCGTTGCGAAAAGAGAGCAAGCCCTAGCCAGGCATGGCAATGGCGGTTGCGCCCATTCCACAAAAAGCCATGATTGGAAAAATGAGGGAGTGCATGAATCCGAGAATCCTGATCACCGAAGACGATACGGCGCAGCGGGAAATTCTTACGGATATCCTAATGGCGTCGCATTATGACGTAACGGCTTGCGCGACGGCAAAAGCCGCTCTTGACGCCTTGCGCCAGGAGAGCTTCCATGTCTTGCTGACCGATTTGCGCATGCCCGAGATGGACGGGCTTGAATTGCTGCGCGAGGCTAAAGCACTGCGGCTGGAACTCGAAGTCGTGGTAATGACCGCCTACGCCACCATTCAGACCGCCGTAACCGCCATGAAGGAAGGCGCAAGCGATTACCTGGCGAAGCCCTTCGATAAAGACGAACTCCTCGTGGTTATCGCGAAGGCCATCGAGCGCGGCTCGCTCGTGCAAGAAAACCGCCATCTTCGGCGCATGGTGGCGGATTCGGTCTCATTAGGCGGCAACATCGTGGGCGAATGCCCCGCCATGCAGCAGGTGTTTGATGTTGTGCGCCGCGCCGTGCCGCTCACCTGCACGGTGCTCATCTTGGGCGAATCCGGCACGGGAAAAGAGCTCATCGCCCGGCACATTCACTTCAATGGACCGCGCAAAGACAAACCGTTCATCGTCGTCAACTGCGCCGCCATTCCAGAATCACTCATTGAAAGCGAACTGTTTGGCCATGAAAAGGGCGCATTCACCGGCGCGGACCGGGCGCGCCCGGGCAAATTCGAAGCCGCCGACGGAGGAACCATTTTCCTCGACGAGATCGGCGACATGCAGCACGAAAGCCAGGCTAAGCTGCTGCGCGTGCTGCAAGACGGCGTCGTCGAGCGCGTCGGGGCCACGCAAGGCGCAAAAGTGGATGTGCGCGTGATCGCCGCCACCAACCAAGATTTACGGCGCCTCGTCGAGCGGGGCCAGTTCCGGGAAGATTTATACTACCGGCTGGACGTGCTTCCCGTGCGCCTGCCGCCTCTACGCGAGCGAGTGAAAGATCTGCCGATGCTAGTGGCTCATTTTCGCGAAAAGCTCGGGCCACGCATCGGCAAGCCCGCGCCCAAGGTGGGGCCGGATATTATCGAGGCGTTCATCCATTATCGCTGGCCGGGCAATGTGCGCGAATTTGAAAACACGCTTGAACAGATATTCATCCTGTGCGACCACGATGCCGTACGCACCGAGGATCTGCCCGAAAAGCTGCGCATCCGCATGCCCGAACCAGGCAATTTCGTATTGCCGCCTGGCGGGCTCGTGCTCGAGGATCTGGAACAAGACTTGATTCGCCAAGCGCTGGCCCGTTCCGGGGGGCGGGTGAAAGAAGCGGCGGAACTACTCGGGCTGACGTATAAGACATTGCAATACCGGCTGAAAAAACATGAGATCGAACGGAAGCATCCGCAGGAATGATAATGTTAATAAGGCCGCCTTTGAACAGGAGATATGGATTCAACATGGCATGGCGCGGAAATGCATGCTGGGCATTGTCCCTTGCTGCTTGTGCGGGATGGTGCGGCATGGCGGCGGCGGGATTGCCGATACCTTCCGTGGGAGACGTCCCGCCTATCGGAGAGTTGTATAAAGCCATGTCGGCGGCGGTGCAAGTGTACCTGGGAGATGAAAGCGTAGTTCCCGCAATGGAGCTGCAAGCCGTAGCCGACCGGTGGGCGCGGGCGTATGTATCGCTCGACGCCTCTGGACCCGTGCAATCGGGCACGGCATTTTTGCGCCGGGATGGGGACGGATGGGCCGTGGCGGACATGGCCCCATTCTTCGATTCGGCCCGGCTTCGGCAATTGGCCGTCCCCGCCTGCCTGGACACGGACCGCGCTATTCGTTTATCGGCGGGCGCGATGGAATGGCCCATATCCAGCCATTTCGCCGTGTTTGTGGGCATGCATTACGCCTTGCTGTACCCCATTGACGCCGTATGCTGCATTGAAGGCCAGGAACGGCTCACTATTGTGGGGCCCATGCGGCTTCCCGAGCACCTTAAAGTAGATGCGATTCGAGTGCCGGATTACTTGATTGCCGCCGCGGCGTTTCCGAATCCAAAACGCCTGGATGCGCAAACATTCGTGCAAGAAAGCCTGGCCGCGGCTCCTTCCCCCAGCGATGATGGGACGCCAGATCCTACTACGATGAAAACGCTCCTGGCGGGTAGCATTAACGCCGTATCCATCGTGATTGACCGGCCAGATGATACTGTGCGGGCCGCATACATCCCTGCCCGCGAGCGCATGATTTGTGTGGTGTATGAGATTTCGGGTGAAAATACGCCGCCCCAGAACGAAGCCATCGGCCCGGAAATCATCGCCTCGGTGCGCCAGTTGGTCCAGAGTGAAACAGAAAACGGCGCCAAACGATAACGCCGCCGCTTATTATTCACTTCGCTTCGATTTCGGAGGAAACTGGGGAAATTCGAGCTGCTGCTGGGCGTTGCGGGTTTCTTTCATCTGCTCGTACAAGCGGGTGGCCTCTTCGAGGATATAATCCGAATGCCGCCGGGCGGCGGTGGCCATAAGAATGATCACGATAAACACCACGGCAAACCCCTGCAGCAGGGCGAGAAAACTGTCGGAAACATCCAAGCTTTTACGCAAGAGGATGCCGGTGATGCCCAAGGTCAGCGTGATCACATATATGAACAACACCGCGTTGCGCTGGGAAAAGCCAATCCAGCACAGGCGGTGGGATAGATGGTCCATGGCGCAATGCTCGATGATGGCGCGTAGGCTGCGGGTCTCACGGCGAATGATGCGGGCGATGATGATATAACTGAAATCAAATAGCGGCACGGCAAGAATCAGAAGCGGGATAGTCCAATCCGTCACCGGATTTTCGCCCCACTCCCCCATGACGCTCAAGGCCGCAATCGTAAAGCCCAAGAAAAAACTGCCCGAGTCGCCCATGAAAATCCGCGCGGGCTTGAAGTTATACACAAGAAAACCAAGCGTCGCCCCCACCATTCCCGCCGCGAGGAGCCCAAACCACGATTTCTCATTTTCCGTGCCCACGAGGGCGAAATCTTGCACGGCGATGATGAGAAACATGGCGCACACAATGGCGGCCACGCCCCCCGCCAGGCCATCCATGTTGTCTAGCCCGTTGAATGCGCTGGTCATGCCGACTACCCAGAGAATCGTGACTAGTAAATCAAGTGGATACCAATTGAAGATGCGCAGGCATACGCCGTATCGCGCCATGACAAAAGTCACAATGACCAGCGTGATGAATTTGAACACCGCTGGGATGCCGCCTCGAAAATCGTCAATGGCTCCCACGATGAGACAGATGAAGGCCCCGAGCACGACGCCTTTCATGGGATTGTCGCGGTAATTCGGCAGTAAAACGGCCACGGCGAAAGCAACGAAAATGATGATGCCGCCGCCCCGGGGCGTGGGTTTCCGGTGCAGTTTGTCTTTGCACACGGGATCTACTACTCCCATGCTCCGCAAGAGAATAATGGCAATAGGCATGGCGGCTGCGGCGATGGCAAACGCAATCAGGCCCGTTTGCAAATATACTTTTGGCCAATATGGCAAATGGCTGAACATATTCGCCCCTCGATGCGCCTCCTGTTTGCAGAAACGATACGGCACGGCCTTGCCCGAACATCAATGGAAAAAATCGAGACAAGATTCTATCACATTTTGCACATCGTCTTCGATGAGAACCGGGTGGGCCGGAAGCGAAAGGGCGCATGCATGGGCATGGTCCGCATGTGGAAAACGCATTCCGCCTGAATCTACCCCCGTAAGGCGGTGCGCCGGGCAATAGACAGGCCGCTTCGCCTCTATGCCACGGCCGCGCAGATGCGATTCCAGTTCCGTGCGCGCTTCCACGCCCACGACATAACGGAAGAACACATGATTCTCCGGGCCGGGCAATTCCAGCGGGAGGCCCATGAAGGCCTCGGTATAACGCGCCGCGATGGCGCGGCGTGTTTGAATGAAGCCAGGCAGCCGTTTAAGCTGCACGCGCCCCAAAGCGGCTTGCAGATCGGTCATCTTGTAGCTGTATCGAAGCTGGAAATCATCCCGGTTATCATAATCGCGCCGGTCGCGTGCGAATTCCGCCAAACCTTCGTCGTCCGTGAATAGCATGCCTCCCTCGCCGGTGGACATGAGCTTGGTGGCGTAAAAGGACGTGATCGCCACGCAGGATCCCGCGCCAGTTCCTCCGCCCATGGATTGGGCGATATCTTCGATCACGGTCGCGCTTTCAGGCAAGACAGCTCGCTTGCCGAAAAGATGGGGCGCAATAGCCACCGCCCCGGCAGGCACAGCGCTGGCGTCCATATTAAAATCCGGGGTGCAGTCGCACAATACCGGGCGCGCGCCTTGCAAGGCCACGGCGGTCAGTAAAGCCGCGCAGGAATAGGTGGGAATATGGACCGTATCGCCAGGCCCTACGCCCAGCGCTGCCAAGGCCAGATGAAGGGCGTTTGTGCCGCTGTTCACCGCCACGGCGTACCGGCGGCCCACAAACGCGGCGCATTCGGCCTCGAAGGCCTCGACTTCCGGCCCCTGGGCCAGGCGGCCCGAACGGAGCACGCGCGCGCAGGCTTCGTATTCTTCCGGCCCGATGAACGGGGCGCTGTGCTGGATCATGCGTCTTCTCCCATGAGAATGGCCAGCGAGCGCGGGCCGCAATGCATCAGCAAATCCACAATGGACAAATCAGGCGTAAATGGCCCGTGGGCTTGAGGATACGCAGGCGCATGCCACTCCTGCAACACCAATGGTATGCCCGCCGCCCGCAGGGCGGCTTCGTCGAGATACGCATCGAGCGCATACGCCCCGCTGTAATATGCATCGCCCCCGGCGGCTTTGATAAGATTCACCAGCCGCTCCGTGGCTTTGCCGGGAACATCGAGTTCCGATGCATACCGAATAGGCGTTTGAATCCCGAGAGCTGCGGCAAACCCTTCAAGCAGATGCCGGTTCAGGGCATTCAGGCGCTCCCAGCGCTGGGCGTAAGCGGCCCGGAGCATCGGGGCGTATTGGCCGAAATAAGGCGCTTTGCCATACGCCTGCTCGATGGTGCGTTCATGCTTGCGCGCCCAATCGATATGGTTGTCGATACACACGTGCTCCAGCGTGTCGCCCAACCGGGCATGTACGGGCACGGTCAAGGTGGCCACGCCAGACGCCGTTTTCACCCGATTTCGATTCTGCCAGCCATTCTTCGAATATTGGATATTGTCCAATACAATAAATACATCACTCCGCGCTATTTTCTCGAAATAACGCAGCCAAGGCAGATAATGGGGTTGGTGGATGCCGACAAGCATGGCAATATTCCCGCGACAAATGAGCGCATTCGCCTATACTGCAAGGCCGGATAGTAGCATATTCCGCGCCTTCATATACGAATCCGCAGACAGTCGGGGCATTAGGGATACGGGGAGCTACGGGGAACGCAGGGCGTTCACGAAACAAATACCCAAGAAACAGGACTAACATTCTGGGTAAACGGCAACGAGTATAATGCTGAATGCCATGGGGCGCGGTATGCATTCCCCATGCTTCCCCGTGTCCCCGTGGTGGAAAAAAAGATAAGTGAGTATGCCCATGTTTCACCCCACCCGGCGGCCTTCCCGTCTTTTGTTTTCAGGTATAAGTGCTTGAGCTCCAGAGCCGTTTGGGGTTCCATTTCGATGCTCTCCTTACGGAGGGCGCATTATTGGCACAGGTGGCTGTGGAAGGAGGGGATGGGGCTTTTTGGGAGCACACGTAGGGCAGAGTGCTTAATTTTCATTCTTCCTTTTTTTTACGCATGCTATTGCGTAGGCTGGGCTTCTTCCATACGCTGAAGCATGAGCGGCGGGCAGCCGTTGCACTTATTGCGCACTTTTGGAAGACCCGCAGGCACAGTGTGGGGGAGCGATTCGTCTTTCATGACCGATTTGAGCTTGCGGGCATAAAAATCACCGAGCAGGAATTCTTCATCGCCCAATACCAGCCCGCAGGTATACATGGTGCCGCCTGCTCCCACGCAGGCCATCTCTTCGGGAAGCCGGCATTCGGGTTCGACCATATCCTGGTCTTGGCCTATGGCGTCATATACCTGGAAACCTTTATCTCGAATGGGTTTTGCTGTTTCCATGCAGTCGGGATCGATAAAAAGATGCGTGCGGCCAGGGTCCAGCGTAGCAATCAGCGCTACGTCTGGCGAGGTAATGGAAACACCATACAGATGCAAACCGACCATCATCTGATGGGCGTCTTGTGCCCACCGGCAAATCTCGATAGCTTCTGGGTATTCCGCCAGGGGCGCGCCAATGCTCAAAATGACACAAGTGACGCCCAAACTGGCTGTTTCATCTATGACGCCGAGCCATTCTTCGAGGTTCAGGCGCGATTCTCCGCCTGCAATATCTTTTAAGCCGTCTTCCGCGAGGTAGGCCCATAAATACTGCAACGAGCCATTTCCATTATGTTCATGCATATCGGAACACGTCCGAACCGTGCGCTTAATGGTTTGGGGAAGTTGGAAGGGATTGGCCTTAGCATAGGTTCTATCCCAGCGTTTTTGCGATGTCACCAGTCCAGCCCTCTGACACGAATCGGTCGTCTTTCTATCTGAGCCTACGTATGCTCCTGGCTCCGGCCTTACATTTTAATGCCGGCGCATTTGGCGCATGCACCCATCATACATCACTCTGTGCTCAGGAACACACGCCGTGGCTGTTTCATTTCGTTCTTCTTTGCCCAATGAACCAGTCTTCGCACATTATCGTGTATTCTGCGAAACTGGATGACGGAAGTCAACCTTGCCAGATTCAAGTGCTTCGGCAAATAATTGATTTACGATGCACGTCGTGCTTCAATACTGGCTTTGTTTGCTTTACGATGATATAGATAATCGATGACTTGGAGCATCACTAAAGAAAGGACGCAATCATGGCTGCGTTACGGGTTGCAATTGTGGGCATGGGCGGCATTGGGAACAACCACGCCCGATGTTACACGAACGATGAATTGTCCGAAATCGTGGCAGTATGCGATATCGTTCATGAGAAGGCCGATAAGGCGGCGGAGGCCTATGGCTGCCCGGCGTTTTACAGCGTGCAGGACATGCTAAAGAGCGGTATTGCCATCGATTGCGCGAGCATGTGTACGGCAGGCAAGGAGAATGGCGGCGATCATTACACGCCAACCATGGAATTGCTCAATGCGGGCATTCCTACGCTTGGCGAGAAGCCCATCTCGAACGAAATTGAAAAGGCAAAGGAAATGGTGGCCTTGGCGAAGTCCAAGCATCTGCGGTATGGCGTTAATCTAAACCATCGTTTCACCCCCGCCGCCCGGCGCGCAAAAGATTGGGCCGAGGAAGGGCGCATGGGCAAGCTCCATATGATCAATATGAAAATGTGGATTGACAATCCGAATGAAACCTCGCCTCATTTCCACATGCGGGCGCTGCACCCCCATTCCATAGACGTGATGCGGTATTTCTGCGGGGATGTGCAGCGAGTACAAGCGTTTTACTCCCATGGCCACACGCGCGACGGCAAGGAGCGGGTGTGCTGGTCCAACGTGCAGGTGAACATGCAATTCAAAAACGGCGTATTGGGCCATCTGTGCGGCAGCTACGACGCAGGCGCGGGTTTCGGGCTTGAGACCTGCGAGGTCACGGGCAGCTTGGGGCGCTTCGTCATCGAAAATGCCTGCGAAGAGTTGGAGTTTTCGAGCCGAAGCACTACAGAGAAAGAGCATTACCACCACTTGGGCGGCATGACGGGATTCGGCGAGACATTTCCGAGCCGTATCCACCGGTGGCTGGAACAGAATGCGGCCCAGGCGGCTCCGAGCGAAATCGATGGCTCGGGTGAAGACGCCCTGAAAGCGCAACTGGTCATCGAAGCCGCCATCGAATCATTTGATACGGGCCGGATCGTAGAGCTGGCGTAACCCGCGAAGAGGAATCCGATATGAACAGTTCCAAAATGCTCTTAACCGTCCTAGCGTTCTGTCTGGCTGCGGGAGCGGCTTCGGCTATCGCGCTTGGAGATCCCGCGCCACCTCTGGCTGTATCGGAGTGGGTCAAGGGCGATGCCGTGAATCTGGCGGACGGCAAGGACAAGAATATCTACGTGGTCGAGTTCTGGGCCACGTGGTGCGGGCCTTGCAAGGCCAGCATCCCCCATTTGACGGAGCTCCAGGCGAAGTATAAGGACAAAGGCGTCATCGTGGCGGGCATATCGAGTGAAGATGCGGCGACGGTGAAGCCGTTTGTCAGCGAGATGGGCGACAAAATGGCCTATTCCGTAGGTGTCGATGACGCCCAGAAAACATCAGACGCCTATATGAAGGCGTTTAGTGTTTCCGGCATTCCCCATGCCTTTGTGGTGGATAAAGCGGGAAATATCGTATGGCATGGGCACCCAATGGATAATCTGGAAAAAGTGCTTGATGGCGTCATCGCAGGCAGCTTCAATCCGGCCAAACAGGCGGAAGCCGCTAAAGCAAAAGCGTTGATTCCCGTTTATATGTATCTCGTGAACAACACCAGTGAAACTGATTTGGCATTAGAAGTGTGCAAGCGTGCCGCCAAATATGGGGCGAATGACACCGAATCGCTTAGCCAGCTCGCCATTTTGATCGCCAGCAAAGACGGTGCGGCCGCGGAGGAACTGGCTGTCGCATTGGACGCCGCGAAGCGGGCCGAGGAATTGGGCGGCGGCAAAGACGCGCAAGCCCTGGCCGCGCGCGCATATGTGGCTTTTGCCATGAACCAGGCGGATGAAGCCATACGGTATCAGGAACAAGCGATCGCGATCACCGAAGATCCGGACATGAAGGCTGAATTACAAAATCAACTGGAAGCGTTCCGTGAAAAGGCATCCGCCCCGTGACCCGGCCGCGGAGAAAGGGGGTAATGTGAAACTAGGTGTCAATACCGTATTATTTGCGGGATATGATTTTCGCACCGCCATGGAGCACATCAAATGGGCGGGATATGACGGCGCGGAGATTTCCGCCATCCAAGGCATGTGCGAACACCTCTGCATTGATGAATGGGAAAAACAGGCCGCGGACATCAAGGCGATATCCGCCGATCTGGACCTTCCTATCATGGCCATGGAGGAAGCCGCTCTCGATGAGGCGCGCCTCGAACGCGCCTTCGCGGCGGCGGCGGCCATTGGCATACCGGTGGTCAATGTAGGCCCAGGCGGCCAATCGAATAAGGCGGAAGATGTACAGCATTCGATTGAAACGCTCGCGCGCGTGGCCACCAAGGCGGAAACTCACGGCGTCACCCTGTGCGTAAAAGCCCATGTGGGCGCGGCCATCTGGAACACGCCCACCACCCTCGAAGCCATGGCCCAAATCGATTCGCCCGCTTTCGGCATCGACATGGACCCCAGCCACATCCACCGGAGCGGCGAGATCCCGAAGGATGCCCTCAAAAAAGTCATCAGCCGCGTGCGGCATGTCCATATCCGCGATTGCGCAGGGCTTGGCCCTTCGCCGGGCACGCCCGAACTCCAAGCCTGCGGGCGGGGCGATATCGATCTGGCGGGCTACTGCCAAGTGCTGGCGGAAGCGGGTTATACCGGGCCGGTGGACCTCGAGGTCATCGGCGCGGCTGAGTATTCCCTGAGCCGCTGCGCTATTATCGCGGCGGAATCCTATGGGTATTTGAATGCGTGTTTGAAAGCGTGCGGCGCGCGCTAGAAGGAACGCCATCATGGCCAAGCGACATCCCAATATTGTTATTTTTGCTATCGACAGCATCCGCCGCGACCACATGAGCTGTTATGGGTATCCGCGGCTGACCACGCCCTACATGGACCGGCTGGCCTCACGCGGCGTCCTGTTCGAGAACTCCTTCAGTCCTTACATCCCTACGACGCCCGCTTATTCGACCATCCTCACGGGCTGCGATGTCATCAACACCCAAATGCCGTCCTTGTCTCCCAAAGGCCCCCTGCCGGATGACATCACGACCTTGCCGGATGTGCTCCGCACGGCGGGCTACGTGTCCACGTGCGTGGGCTTTGGAGGCGAATTCTACCGGGGATTCGACGAATACCAGAACTTCGAGGGCTGGGGCGCTTGGGAAGACCGGCCCTTGCGCAAGGCGGAGAACTTAAATGCGGTGGCGCTGCCAGCACTCGAGCGGATGGCATCCAGTGAAAAGCCCTTCTTGCTCTTTTTGCGCCATATGGACCCGCATTCACCTTACCTTCCTCCCGCGCCGTATGACCAGCTCTTCTATGCGAAAGATCCCTGCCGGGATGAAGTGGACACCATGAAAAAAGTGTTTGACTTCGCGCCGTTTGCGGAGTTCTTCAAGTCATGGATGCCGCCTGGCATTCGGGATATCGAAGCCATCATCGCGTTGTATGACGGCGGACTGGCCTACATGGATGCTTGCATCCAGCACATCTTCACGCGCATCGAGGAACTGGGCATCGCCGAAGACACCCTCATTGTCATCACCGGCGATCACGGCGAGACGCTAAACGATCATGAGTGTTACTTCGACCACCATGGCCTCTACGAGCCCACGCTCGTCGTGCCGCTGATTTACTATTGGCCAGGAAAAATCAAAGCGGGCGTCCGCAGCGACGCGTATACGCTGCATGAAGACCTCATGCCGACCATACTCGATGCCTGCGGCCTGCGTTCCTTCGCCAAGGGGATCAAAACCGACGGCGTATCTTTGAAGCCTTATTTTACGGGCGTTTCAGGCACGCCTCGCTCGGAGTTCTATATCAGCGAATGCACTTGGATGCGTAAACAGGGATGGCGCACGCCCATCTGGAAATTCTGGGAAGCCATGGAGCCCGATTTCCACGGCAAGCCGCCCGTGGAACTCTACAACCTTGTCGAAGATCCCCAAGAATCGGTTAACCTGGCCAGCAAAGAACCGGGCGTGGTGAACCTCATGCGCGAACGCATGAACGCTTGGATCGCCGAACGCGAACGCCGCACCGGTAAAATCAGCAACATCAAAAACTACGAACTGGGACTCGGCAAGCGCATCGGCTCCATCGCCACTGCAAAGAATTTGCAGGCGCGGTAACAATTCCGTATCATGGGCGTTCACAGATTACTGTGAACGCCCTTTCTATGTTTAGATTACTTTCCGGCCATAATGCTTTACTGCCGACGCCTTGGTATGCATGCCCGCCAGTATAGGCAGGGAAGGGCATTCCGCCATTGGAAGCGGCAGGAGAGGAGCCAACATGCTGCTGGCTATTACAACCACGCATGATCCCGCTACAGATCTGGGATACCTGGTTCATAAAAATCCCGCGCGATGCCAGTCATTCGAGATGAGCTTCGGGAAGGCGTATGTTTTTTACCCGGAAGCATCGAAAGAGCGATGTACTGTGGCGCTGCTGCTGGATGTGGATCCTATCGCTATAGTCCGGGGTAAACAGGGCTCCCGAAACGCCGGGCTGCTGGACCAATATGTCAATGACCGCCCATATTCGGCATCATCTTTCCTTAGCGTAGCCATGGGCAAAGTGTTCAGTTCCGCCTTCCATGGCAAATGTGCGGAACGGCCGGAATTGCCTTTGCAAGCGCTTCCTTTCACAGTCAAACTTGCTTCTCTTCCCGTTCGCGGCGGTGAAATGGTATTGTATAAACTTTTTGAACCGCTAGGATATACCGTGCGAGTAGAGCGCCATTTGCTTGATTCCCGTTTCCCGGAGTGGGGTGAAGGGCCCTATTACACCTTGGAGCTGGAAAACCAGATTACGCTTCGTGAGCTGCTGGCGCATCTATATGTGTTGATTCCTGTGTTGGATAATTTCAAGCATTATTATATAGAGGAAGACGAGATCGAGAAACTTTTACGCAAGGGTGATGGGTGGCTGGCTTCTCATCCTGAGCGTGCATTCATCACGCGGCGTTATCTCAAATTCCAGAGGAGCTTGGCGCGGGAAGCCCTGGAGCGGCTGGTGCAAGAAGAGGCCCCCCAAGAGGAAACGGAATCTATAACGCTGGAACATGAACAGAGTTTAAACGACATGCGTTTAGGCTCTGTTCTGGCGGTGATTCGTTCGAGTGGGGCGCGTCGTGTCTTGGATATCGGCTGTGGAGAAGGCCGGTTGTTGGCTATGCTGCTCAACGATCCCCAGTTTGATGAAATTATGGGCATGGATGTGTCTATACGCGCGCTTGAACTGGCAAAACTGCGGCTGCATCTAGACCGCATGCCGGAGCCACAACGCGCCAGGCTTTCTCTGCTCCATGGCTCATTAACCTACCGGGACAAACGCTTGGAGGGATTTGAGGCCGTTACTGCCGTAGAAGTGATTGAGCATCTAGATTTGGAACGCCTCCATTCATTCGAACGGGTATTGTTCACCTGCATAAAACCGCGTATGGCCGTCGTGACCACTCCAAACCGGGAGTACAATGTACAATGGGAGCAAGTCGGGACGAAAAAACTACGGCACGGCGACCATCGATTTGAATGGACACGTCCGGAATTTCAGGCTTGGGCGCATAACGCCGCCGAAAGGCATGGATATCAAGTGCGTTTTCTCGGCATTGGACCGGAAGATTCAGAAGTAGGCTCGCCATCGCAGATGGGAGTCTTCACCCGATGAAAATCCAGATACCAAAACTAAGCCTTGTGCTCTTGATTGGAGCATCCGGTTCGGGCAAATCCACCTTTGCGAAACGCCATTTTCTCCCTACGGAAGTAGTATCTTCTGACTTCTGCCGGGGGCTTGTATGCGATGATGAAAATGATCAATCGGTTTCAAAAGAAGCGTTTTCACTGCTTCATGAGATTTTACGCAGGCGTCTTGCGCTTGGACGTTTCACGGTAGTGGATGCTACCAATGTGCAGCATGAATCTCGTACGGCCCTCATCGAGATCGCACGGGAATACCATTGCCTTCCCGTAGCTATCGTGTTTGATTTACCAGAGACCTTATGCCAAGAACGTAATAAAACACGGGCGGACCGGGATTTTGGCCCTCATGTGATTAGACAACAGTGTGCGCAACTTCGCCGCTCCAAAAGGAATCTTACCCGGGAAGGTCTCCGGCATGTATTCACGTTTAACTCGCCTGAAGAGTTGCATTCGTTAGTTATCGAGCGGGTGCCGCTGTGGAATGACCGGCGCGGTGATCATGGCCCTTTCGATATTATTGGCGATGTGCATGGCTGCATCCACGAACTGGAGACCTTGCTTACTACGCTCGGATATGCGCCTCAAGAGATGGATTCGCCCGAACCAATATGGGAAAGCCGCTACTTTACCCATCCAGAGGGCCGCAAGGCGGTTTTTCTCGGAGACATAGTGGATCGTGGTCCAGGAATCCTAGCCGCCATTCGTCTCGTACGCAACATGATAAAGACAGGAAACGCCTTGTGCGTGCCTGGCAATCATGATATGAAACTGCTGCGTAGACTGCGCGGTAAAAAAGTGCAGGTAACGCATGGACTCGAGTGCAGCCTCGCGGAACTGGATTCGGAACCGCCGGAGGTGAGGCCGCCTTTCCAAGCAGATTTAGCCGCATTTCTCGATAGTCTCGTGAGCCACTATGTGCTTGATGACGGCAAGCTAGTCGTGGCCCATGCGGGCATGAAAGCCAATATGCAAGGGCGTGGTTCGGGGAAAGTGCGCGATTTTGCCCTCTATGGCGAAACCACCGGAGAAACAGATGTCTTCGGCTTGCCCGTACGCTGCGATTGGGCAGCGGAATACCGTGGAGAGGCACGGGTAGTGTATGGCCACACACCCATACCCGAACCGGAATGGGTGAATCGTACTGTAAATGTCGACACCGGCTGCGTTTTTGGTGGAAAACTGACCGCTTTGCGATATCCTGAGATGGAATTCGTCTCGGTTCCCGCGGAACGAATATATCAAGAACCAGCAAAACCATTTCTACCGGAAGGGGAAGCTTCTCCCCTAAGCATGCAACAAGCCAGTGATGAACTTCTAGATATATGTGATGTACTAGGCAAGCGCATCATAACCACACGATTGCGTGGCAGCATCATGGTGCGCGAAGAAAATGCCACGGCTGCTCTTGAAGTGATGAGCCGGTTTGCCATTAATCCGAAATGGCTCACCTATTTGCCTCCAACGATGTCGCCGTGCGAAACAGCGCCAGCGGGTGAGTATCTTGAACACCCATCTCAAGCTTTTGCGTATTTCCGTTCGGCGGGCGTGCCCAAGGTGGTGTGCGAAGTAAAGCATATGGGATCTCGAGCCGTGGTGGCAATCTGCCGGGATGAAGACACGGCAAGGACACGTTTTGGCATCATCGACGAAGGTGCGGGGGTAGTGTATACCCGAACAGGACGGCGTTTTTTTGCTGAAAACGCACAGGAAACCGAATTATTGTCGCGCTTGCGCGCCGCCATGGACGCTTCTGGATTATGGGAGGCGTACAAAACCAACTGGGCAATATTGGACTGTGAACTCATGCCGTGGTCGGCAAAAGCGCATGATCTATTGCGTAGCCAATACGCCGCTGTTGGCACAGCAGGGCGCTTAGGATTCGATGGGGCGATATCTGCTCTGCAAGCGGCCGCCGTTCGTCCGGATGTCACCGCTCATTTTGAAACTCCGCCCCACACTACCGCGCAGCCTGCCGATGTGCGCCAGCTTTTGGCTCGTTATGAGGCGCGCGCGGATACAATCGAACGATATGTGGATGCGTATCGCAGATATTGTTGGCCTGTGCATTCCATTCAGGATATGAAACTCGCGCCTTTTCATCTCCTCGCCACGGAAGGCGCGGTTCATTCAGGCATGAACCATGTCCAGCACATGGAAACATTGGCAAAAATATGCCAAGAAGATACAGAAATGTTACTGGCCACCCCCTTCCAAACTATCGATGTTACAGAGCCTAAAAGCGAAACGATAGGTATACAGTGGTGGGAAGAACTCACATCAAACGGCGGCGAAGGCATGGTGGTAAAGCCATTTGATTTCATCCAGCGGGGCAAAAAAGGCCTCATACAACCGGCCATCAAAGTGCGCGGGCGGGAATATCTGCGTATCATCTATGGCCCTGAGTATACTAACGCTGCTCATATGGAACGCTTGCGCGCGCGCCGGCTTGGCATAAAACGGACTCTGGCCTTGAATGAGTTTGCGCTAGGCATCGAGGCGCTGGAGCGTTTCGTACGCCATGAGCCATTGCGCCGTGTGCATGAATGTGTCTTTGGCGTGCTGGCCCTTGAAAGCGAACCCGTAGACCCACGTTTATAGATGGCTCCGGCAAATCTCAGCAGAGCTCGAGGGCCTTTTGTGCGATACGCTGTAGCGGAACGACATAATTGACTGCACCGAGTTCGACGGCCTCCTTGGGCATGCCATACACGACGCAGGTGTTCTCGTCCTGGGCGATGGTCTCCGCGCCTTGGTCTTTCATTTCTTTCATGCCTTCGGAGCCGTCCGCGCCCATGCCGGTCATGATCACACCGACGGCGTTTTGTCCAGCGTAGCGCGCCACGGATTTGAACAGCACATCCACGGATGGCCGGTGGCGGCTGACGAGGGGGCCTGTCTTCACGTTGACAAAGTACACCGCTCCGGAACGCCGTAGCAGCATGTGGTAGTTGCCTGGCGCGATAAGCGCCTTGCCAGGCACCACCCGGTCGCCGTCTTCGGCTTCCTTCACCTCGATGTCACAGAGTTCATTCAGCCGCTTGGCGAAGGAGCGGGTGAAGTGTTCGGGCATATGCTGGACGATGATGATGCCCGGTGAGTTGCTGGGCATGGAGCGCAGGACGACTTGCAGGGCTTCGGTGCCGCCGGTCGATGCGCCAATGGCGATCACTTTGTTGGTGGTGCGGGTGAGCGACAGCCTCGTGGGTGCGCCAATTGCAGTAATCGCATCTCTTTTCTTGACAGGGACACGTGCGGCGGCCTTAATCTTGTCAATAAGGGCCACGGACATGTCGCCAATAGTGTAGGCCGCGCCGGGCTTACACATCACTTCCACCGCCCCGGAGTCGAGGGCTTCCATGGCGAGATCACCGCCCTTTGGCGTTAGGGAAGAAACCACAATAACCGGCAATGGATGGTGTTTCATCAGCTTGCGCAGGAAAGTGATGCCATCCATGCGGGGCATTTCGATATCCAGCGTGATCACATCCGGATTCACTCGCACGATCTTGTCCCGTGCGACATACGGATCGGGGGCCGTGCCAACAACTTCAATCTGCGGGTCGCGGGAAAGCTCTTTGACTAGGATTTCACGGACCATAGCGGAATCATCCACGACAAGCACGCGGATTTTTCGGGAAGCCATATCATCGAATACTGGGCTCATGTCATTATCCTCCACCCGATTCATGCATCCCAAGGCCAGCACATGCCCAAACGAAGGCAATGATATTAATTATATATTATACATGTTACTATAGTCACCAGATCTTTAGCTCGAGCAGAACAGGAAAATCTTCCACGATTCCCGCTACCACCGTATAGGATTGGGCCATTTCGAACCATTGCTCTCTGCCGATATCCGCTATTTCCGGAACGGTGAGGTCGAAAACGGGCGTTTCGCCTGCGATGCGGGTAAGCAAGCCGCCGCATGTCACGTTTAACACCTCTTTGAGGGCGTCGCGCGCTTTATCCATGACCCGTTCGTCGCCAGGTTCTACTCCCAGCATATTCTCCGCTATGACAGGGCAAATACCGGCAGGCACTGCTAGTTTGATATCGCCAGAGAAAGGCCCTTTGAAACTCATGGAGGCGCGCACGCCATTCTCGATGTTGCCCGGCAAATCCGAGATTTCAGCCGCTTCGCCGAACATGAAAGCCATTTGCTCGATAACCTCGAAAAATGTTTCCAGCATGGTTTGCCGTTGTTCGTCGCTCACAACATCACACTCCTATCACTTCATCAACCACCTTGCGGATCAATTCCGGAGTGAAAGGCTTCCGGATATAGGCGCGCACGCCTTTGGTCTTCAATTGGTCAATGCGGGTGGCGCTCCCTTCCGTGGAGATCACAATCACGGGAATAGACTGCATGAGCTCATCCTCATGCATTTTTTCAATCATCTCCACGCCATTCATCACGGGCATGTTGATATCCGAAAAGACGAGATCCACCCAATTTGCGCCAAGGACTTCCAACGCTTCTTTCCCATTCGCCGCCATAAAAATCTCGGAAATGGGCACTTGAGCCAAGGATAGCGTTTTTGCGATGATCTCGCGAACCGTTTCCGAGTCGTCCACAATTAGTATATTCAAGGCCATTGTCTTATTCTCCAGGCGTTCTGTCTAGAATAGGCTCCAGACGTTTCATCTCAATTAATACTTGGCTTACCACTTCTTCCGTTATCTGGGTTGTAATACGCAGCCGACGGAGCACTCGAATGGATGGCGCATAATTCAATCCGTCAGAACCTACGCCAAAGCCAGCTAAGCGCCCAGCGATATCCGCCACGTGGACCAAATCGACAGCACGGGTGTCTTCTTGCGTATAACCTCCAGGTTCATGATGCCATCGCACCGTCTCACAAATCGCCTTGGGCACATTCCATCCTTCCAGCAACACCGCGCCTACTTCCGCATGGTCAACGCCCAGAACACGCTGTTCCGCCATATCGAATGACAGGCCTTCCTCAAAAGCCAGTTGCAGAATCGGGCCGGCATCCAGCTCGAGAAACGTGCCCATCACAATCTTGCCCAAATCGTGGAGAAGCCCTGCGGTAAAGGCATAAGGCGGCGCCTCTATCTGTAATTTTTGGGCGAACTCTTCCACGGCAATCGCAACGGCAGCCGCATTATCCAATAATGCGCCCGCCGGCAATCCATACCCTCGTATGGGCTGGCGCGCAAGCGGCTCGATGGCCGACGCCAGCACCATTTGAACGATGGATTTTGCCCCGAGCCGCACCACCGCATCTCGAATGGTGCTGATCTCGCCCGCTCCCCGGTAATACGCCGAATTGGCTAGGCGCAATACGTTCGAGGTAAGCCCGGGATCAAACTCGATAGCGATGCGGAGTTCGTTGATGGGCGTATCAAGATCACTGGCGAGTTCCATGATTCGCACCGCGCTGGCAGGCAGCACAGGCACGCTTTTCACTCGCTCCAAGATCTCGTCCCTTCGTGTCACAATTCTGTCTCCTGGCCAGAAGACTTGACAAGCGTCCTTCCGTTCTCGATATACAGATATAACGTCCGGGCTATTGTTCCTCCCACCGATTCGGAAGAAATCAGGATATCATTTTTCCAAAGCACTTTGCGAAGCACGACGTAATTGCGTTCGCCTATCTTAAACACACTATTATCATTTAGCGGCGCGGCCGCGCCCGCCACTTTGGCGATGAGCCTTTTCCGGCTGGCGCCCAAATCCAAAATGGCTTGCAAGAGCGCCGGCACGCCGGTGTCCGTAAACATATAGGGGTTTGCCCGTGCTTTGTCGGGATCTATTCGGGAAAGCGGCAGCATGCAATGGATCATTCCGCCCACCCGTATGATGGGGTCGTAAAGCACCAGCCCGACACAGGAACCCAGCGAATAGGTAACGATAACGTCGCCGGGCTGATTGGAAACCTTCATCTCCGAAATCCCGACCGTATGATTCACTAGGTAACTCCTTCAGGGCATATTGCTGGCGCGGTTTTAGTTCTATTCTCTATTCCGGCCTTGCATGTTTTCCTGCCCATGCAACTTATTTCACGTAAACAGACGGACAAATGGTCCGAAACTCGGTGGCAATCCCTGTAAGGCTTTCCGCATGCCCCACCATAAGATAACCGCCAGGCCTTAGCAAGCGATATGCTTCCCGTATCAAATTCGTACGCACGCGATTATCAAAATAGATCATGACATTGCGGCACATAATCACATCGAACGGCCCCTTCATTGGAAAAGGAGGCTGGGAAAGATTCAAGCGACGGAAAGAAATAAGCCGCCTAAGAGAATCCTTCACGGTAAATTCCGCTGTTTCATGGACCCCGGTAAAACTAAAAAAGCGTTCCCGGAGCGCGGGGGGGATGGTCTGGATTTTGTCTTTGGTGTATACGCCCACGCGGCATTGCTCAAGCACGCGCGTGGAGATGTCCGTCGCAAGGATCTTGATATCGTGGGTGCGCGGATCCAAATGCTCACAGAGAGTCATGGCGATGGTATACGGCTCTTCGCCGCTCGATGCCGCGGCGCACCAGACTCGGAACCGGTGCTGCCCCTGCTGCCGCCATTTCTCGAGCAGCTCCGACAGCAAGGTAAAATGTTCCGGCTCCCGAAAAAAACTCGTGGTATTGGTTGAAATAGCGTCAAGCATCTCGACCAGTTCGCGGCCGCTTTCGTCATTCATGACATATTTTAGATATTCATCGTGCCGCTCGATTTGCAAAGCGCGCATGCGCTTGCCGACGCGCGCGGAAACAAGAGCTTCTTTTTGGGGTCCTAACGAAATCCCGCTTTTCTCATACACGAGCTTTCGGAACGAGTCGAATGTTGCTTTGCTGAGTCCGCTCATATCGCCCCATTTGCGCCAACCTATCCAGCGCCACTAGATGCCTCACGCCATGCAAATCGACAGCTCATTCTATTTGTAAGCGTTCGAGTCCTCCTAAATCAACCAGTCACTTTCCCGTAATTGATGCACCTTGAGAACAGCAATCTGGCCCGTTTCGGTATCAAATGCGATTTTCCGGCCCACATGGCCTCCCACATCCTCGGCGACAATACTGATGCCTTTGCGTCCAAGAAATTCACGGGCTACTTGCACATTCTGTGCGCCTAGATGATTGGCGCCGGCTCCCTGGGGCGCGCCGCCGCCCAGCACTTGGGCGATGATGTCCGCACGCGAGCAGCCCGCGTCCTCCATCATGCGGACAAGGGCGGCCACGGCTACATTGCCATATTTCGGCGTGGCCTCTTGCGGATCATGGGTTACCGGGCGGATAAAATGGTTCATTCCTCCATACCGGAGTTCTCGATCCCATAGGCATACGGCGACACAACTGCCCACTACCGTGCGCACCGTGGCAGGGCGCTGGCTAAAATAAATGAATCCCGGTTCCAGGAAGTAGCTGTTTCCTTCGGATAATTCCATCGTTTAAAGCCTTGCTTGAGCGGGCCTATTTTCTTCATGGCCCGATTTCGGGCAAGGCCGTATGCGCCCGCACGCATACATGAAACTATTTATTCAACACATCCTGGATCTTCGAGACTATCGTGGTCGGCTCGAACGGCTTGATGATATAATTGTTCGCGCCGCCTTTGAGGGCCTCTATGACACGGCTTTTCTCCGCTTCCGTCGTCACCATGATGATAGGCATGGTCTTCCCATTGGCGCGGATAGCTTTGACCGCGTCGATGCCAAGCAGATTCGGCATGTTCCAGTCCATCAACACCAAGCCATATTCATCGGCCTGGCATTTATCGACGGCTTCTTGTCCGTCCGCGGCTTGGTCAACTTCGGTAATGCCAGCACGTGCAAGCGCTCCTATCAGCACTTTGCGCATGACAGCGGAATCATCGACCACGAGGGCTTTCATGCCTATATTCTCCTTGTTGCATCTTTATATGGACAATTTTGCACTATTGAACTCGAACGTCACCCTTAGGCTGAACGGTCCTAAATCACTTGTAAATGGCACTTCCAGCCATACGGATTGCGACGGGTATTCCACTGTAAAATCATTGCCTCGCAGCACCGTAGGCAAGCTGAGGTCAATAGGAGCAGCGTTGTCTGAAACCAATTTCGCTTTTGCGCTGCCCGCCACGATATTCACCAGTTCCGCGACGCCATCCGAAACACTCTCATCCACGATATGCGTATCAAGGCCCAAAAGCTGGTTGACTAGGTTCAATGCCGTCGCCGTAGGAAAAGAAAGTGCGACGGTTCCCCGGGCCGGGCCGCTCAAACCAATAATAGCCACAATCTCGCGCGGATTGTTGGAACCTGTCGTGACTCCAATTTTACCCCTTTTAACTTTTGCGGATAACATGGTATTAAATAAGTCATCCACACTCTCGATAAAGGGATTAATATATTCGACTTTCATCTGCATGACGGCATTGGCTCCTTCACAACACTCCCCGCGCGGGGTTTATTCAATTATTCCAGGTTTGCTTATAAGCCCTCATTCCGCACTTCGTATGATACACCTCCACGGGTGCGGCTACTTACACCGCAAGACTCAGGCGAAGGTCAAGCCGCAGCATCAGCTAAGATTATAGCCCAACGCGGCAGCCTTTGGCTAATGCATGACGGCCTATGGTTTCGCGCTCCTCCGTGGCAAACGCCATGGCGGCGCAAATCCTTCCGCACTATCCGTTCTGCACTGTCTGCACCGCCACCAGCTCCGCTCCGGACAGGACTCGCGCCACATCCAGCAGCATGACTACTTTTTCACCTATCTTGCCCATACCCAGGATGAATTCAGTGGCCACGGCAGCGCCAAACGAGGGGGGCGGCTCGATCTGTTCGGCTGCAACTTCAAGAACTTCCGACACTTCATCCACCACAATGCCCATGGTGAAGGCCTGGTTCTCGTTTTCCACTTGCACCACAATGACGCATGTGCGCGCGGTATCCTCCGCGGCCCCCATGCCGAATTTGATGCGCAATTCAAGCACTGGAATCACCTTGCCCCGCAGGTTAATGACGCCGCGCACATATTCTGGCGTGCGTGGGACACGGGTCACTGGCATAATATTGATGATTGTCTGCACTTTGAGGATCTGCAGCCCATATACTTCATCGCCCAGTTTGAACGTGAGGTACTGCCCCGCAACTGATTCCTGCAAACTGGTGGCTGCGCCACCTGATTGTGTCGTATTGCTATGTTCCGCCATGCTGTGCCTCCTTCTTACACATATGGGCATCCGCCCCTTCCCATGAAGAAGCCGGACAATTCCCTTCTCCGTGTCTATTGTAGCGCCGCCTGCCAGCGTGCGCGGGTATCTCTCATGCCCGCACCATAAGTACGTCCGCATACGGCGCACTGCCCGGCGCTTCCGTCATCGAATTGGCGATACGCACCAAACCGCCCACATCTAAAATCAAACCGACAAGGCCATCCGGCATGATCGCCCCGCCCGATACGCCACGAATGCTCCCCAAGCCATCACCGAGCGATTTAATCACTATCTGCTGCTGGCCCAGGAGTTCGTCTATCAAAAGCCCCGCCAGCTTCCCATCGTCTTCCACAATGATTACAAGCGCTTGAGTCGGATCTTGAATCGCATCTGGAATCTTGAAGAGATGGTCAAGCCGGAACAAGGGTATCAACTGGCCTTGGAGCGAAAGCATTTCTCCTTTTCGGGCGACGGAAAACAGATTCTCCGGAGCGGGCTGCACCGAGCGCACGACGGATAACGTGGGTATAATATAGCGTTCCTTGCCTACTCGGATGACCATGCCATCAATGATCGCCAGCGTGAGCGGCAGCCGGATGCTGAATTTGGAGCCTAAGCCTCTCTCGCTGTGGATATCGATCTGGCCCCGCAGCAATTCCACATTGCGGCGGACTACATCCATGCCCACGCCGCGCCCCGAGACATCCGTGACCTGCTTGGCCGTCGAGAAGCCGGGCTCAAAAATAAGGTTCCAGACTTCCCGGTCGCTTAACGAATCACTTTCACGAATGATTCCCCGTTCAATAGCTTTGCTGATAATTGCTTCACGATCAAGGCCTAGCCCATCATCCTCGATTTCGATATAAATATTCCCGCCCCTGTGAAACGCCCGCAATTGCACCATGCCCGCTTCCTGCTTGCCCGCCCGAATCCGTTCTTCCGGCGTCGCCTCCAGGCCGTGGTCCACCGCGTTGCGCACCATATGCACCAGCGGATCGCCTATCTTGTCCACAACGCTCTTATCGAGTTCCGTCTCCTCGCCATGCATCTCGAATTCCACTTTTTTATTCGCTTTTTTGGCAAGATCGCGCACCAGGCGCGCCATCTTCTGGAACGTGGCGCGCACGGGCACCATGCGCAATGAAGTGCCCATTTCCTGAAGTTCCCGCGTGATTTTATCTAGCTGGCTAATATGCTGCCGCAACGCACTGGATGCGCGGGCCCGTAATTCCGGCGACTGGCTCACCATGGACTCGGCGATGACAATTTCCCCGATGAGGTCCACGAGCCGGTCTAGGCGATCCGCATCAATACGAACCGCCTCGCGCACTTCCACCTTCTGCTGAGGATGCGGGGCCTGTTTCTGGGCGCGTAGCGCTTGCGCCACGTCTTTAGCGGCCGTTATGCCTTGTTCGACAAGGATTTCGCCAATTTTCGGCAGTGCGCCTTGTTTTTGATAGCGGAGTACGCGGTCAATGTCTGCTTGGGTTGCCATTCCCAGGGAGACCAGTATGTCGCCAAGCCGCTGGCCGCCCCCTTGCTCCCTCTGCACCTGAAGGGCTTCATCGAGCTGTGAACGCGTAATCACGATATACTTGATGAGAAGCTCGCCCAGCTCCTGATGGCTGATCTCCCCCTGGGCATGCAAGGCTTCCGATAGCTCGATTGGTGTCACTTTTCCCGAGCTTACTAATATCTCTCCCACCCGAACAGCGGGAGTTGGCGCTACGGCTGGCGCCGGATGCGGCGCAATTACGGCGTCTTTACTGCTGGCCACCGCAGTGCGCATCTGTTGGATGAGGGCGGGCAAGCCGTTTTCCATCGCCAATGGCATACCGGAGGAAAGGGCGTCCGCCACGAACTGGACCAAACGCTTCATCATATCCACGGCGTCGAAGGTTAAGTCCATATTCATACCGATAAGTTCGGCTTCGCCTTTTCGGGCGCGATCCAGCAGATTTTCTGCTTCGTGGGCAATGGATTGGAGATCACCCAAATCGAGAAAGCCCGAAACCCCCTTTATGGTGTGAAAGGCGCGGAAAACGGCGTTCAGCGCTTCTTCATTATGGGGCTCGACTTCCACCGTCAAAAGATGGGTGTCCGCATTATCCAGATGCTCGAGGGCTTCCGTCACGAATTCACACAACAAATCCGGCGCGCCGGTCAAATATCGAGATTCCGCTTGGGCGGCGGGCTCATGCTGGGCCGCTTGTGGTTCCTCGGGTGATCCGGGATCAGGGGAGCCATGAAGGTCAATAATGCGTTGAATAAGGCTGTCGGCAGGCTCCGCCAATTCACCTTTGCCCGAGAAAAATACAAAAACACGCGATAGCCAGTCTTTCACATCGAGCAAAATATCCGTCAGCGTATTGATGGGATGCTCATTGATCGCATCCTCCGTCAAATGGCAGACGCGCTCGACATCAAAGAAACCTACCAGGCCCGCCTCACCCTTGAGCGTGTGGATATAACGGCGCAATTCTGCTTTTTTAGATTCATCGGGTTCTTGCTCGAGCGATAAAACAAGCGATTCCATCTCCTCTAGGGAGTTGGATTGGCGGTTCACGAAATCGCTCAAGATTTTGTTATCCACCACGGAAGAAAGCGAAGCGCCCGGCGCTTGCGCAGCGCGGGCCATGATATCATCGGAAACGTCGCTTGCCACTGCTGCGGGCGTCGTATCGGGTTCTCTATGTTCGTCGAAAAGAACCGCTCTTTTCGGCTGGGGAGCCGCAGGCGGATTCAATCCCAATATCGCGGGAAACGCCACTTCGGCGGGGTCGCGCCCATCACGCACAATGGCCTGGAGCGCCCCGGCCGCTTCTCCCACACCACTCAGGAGCGCCTGGGGCTCATCAGTCTCCTCAAGTATTATTTTCTCAATGCAGCTTGCGCATGCTTCCATGGCGGAAACTACCATGGGCATGTCAGCCGCTAATGCCCAGTTTCCTAATTCTTGAAACTGAGTATGCAACTGCGCCAAGGCAGGCATATCCGTAAGCTCCGCGAACACGAGCGCTTCGGAGAGCTGTTCTACTTGCGCTTGGATTGATGCGTCCAGCATGACCCGCCCCTGTCCAGCCCCAGCCACGCGTTACTACGCCCTTCCACGCGAAAAAACCGGCAGACCCCGCCACGGCTGAACCGATTGGCGATTCATTCGTCTACCTATCCGCGCGAAGAAAAAACAGAGACTCGAACTGTTTACCAGATTAGCACGCTCGCAGTATCATGTCAACAAATCCTATCTACGATGCGCGATTATCGGTTCACTCTTTATTGTTTTATGGCTTAAATTTACAGTGTATTCGAAATATTACCCGAAATACACGAAACTCTACCCTCATTTTTGATATTTTTCACCAAAAGCACATCCGTGCAGATCGCGCATCCCGAATTCATTTTCCATCTGATGACCGCCGGGGGACGGCGGTCCCGCAGTTTTTTTTACTATGCAATGTGTGGGACCGGCGCCCTCGCCGGTCATTCTTCACCACTTACCACGTTATTTATCTTTTTTCCGGCCTTTGCCGCGCCGGTTGCGCTGGGCGGGCATCATGTCGCGCAGCATGCGCAGATCGCCATAACAAAGCAGTACGTCGCCCGTCTGGATGATGTCGTCTCCGGTTGGATTGGGGGTGACCGAACGCTGGCGGGTAATGCTCATGACGTGGATATTGTGCGCGGCTAACGAGGTGTCCCGAAGCGCTTTGCCTTCGAGCTCCGGCATGTGATGCACGGTGAATTCGGCGATGCCATATCCGCCCGTGAGGCGCAGCCGCTGGTGTAGGTCCACTTCAGGGAAAAGCACCTGGTTTTCAATGTCTTCGATGATGGCTCCCGCCACATCCACGCCCGTGGCGGCTTCGATGCCCTCGAGGCCCGGAGATGAATTCACCTCGAGCAATTGGGGGCCTTGCTCCGCCTCGAGCATATCCACCCCAGCGATGCGCAGCCCCATGATTTGGGCGGCCCGCACCGCCGTGCGTTCATACTCCGGCTCGAGCCGGAGGCCCTCGATGGATGCGCCCCGGTGGACATTGCTGCGGAATTCGCCCGGCTTGGCGGTGCGGCGCATGGCGGCCACCACGTGGTCGCCCACCACCAGCGCGCGGATATCGCGGCCTTGGCTCTCCTTGACGAATTTTTGGATGAGGACGTTTTGCTTGGCGCTTTGCAGGGTTTGGATGATGGCTTCCGCGACTTTCTCGGTCTCGGCGAGGATAACGCCCACGCCTTGGGTGCCCTCGATGAGCTTGATGATCACGGGCACCCCGCCCACGCGCTTGATGGCGGGCAGGACTTCTTCGTTATCGCGTACAAAAACGGTAGGGGGAATCCCCACATCGTAGCGGCTGAAAATCTGGATGGCGCGGAGCTTGTCTCTTGAACGCGTAATGCCCATGGATTCGTTGGCGCAATACACGCCCATCTGCTCGAACTGGCGCACCACCGCCACGCCGAAAAACGTGATGCCGGCTCCGATGCGCGGGATGACGGCGTCAAAATGGGGCAAGCGCCGGTGGCGGTAAAAGAGGCCGGGCTCTTCCTGCTCGAGCATGATGCTGAACTTGAAGGTATCGAGCACTTGGACGCTATGCCCGCGCCGTACGGCCGCCTCTTTCAAGCGGCGCGTGCTATAGCTTCGGGCCATCCGGCTGAGAATGCCCATTTTCACGCTCTTGGTTTCCTCTTGGCGCGTACGCGGCCTAACGTGCGCTTGCGGCTGACATCCACCAGAAAGTCCTTTTCGAGCGCTTGCCTGCCCAACAACATACGGTACACCATCTCTTCGCGGGAGACCAATGAGAGTTCGATGAGTTTCTCGACAAGTCCAATCCGCATACGCGTGCGGACAAAGCATCGCACGGTGAAATGGCCCGTGCTCGAACGCACGCGGCCCCATTTCAGAACCCGGGCCGTGACTTCCACGCGCTTATGGCGGTTGCGGCGGCTCAAAATAACCGTAAACCGCACCCATCCGTCTTCTAATTCTTCCAAGCCTTCCACATGCAACGCACTGGTCTGCGCGCCTGTGTCCACTTTGGCATGCAGGCCCAGCACGCCCCATTCGGGCAGATCCACATACTCAGACCATCCGATAATGGTCTTTTCTAGACGTTTTGCGGAGTCCGTTTCCCTCATGCCATCCCGTGCATACATTCCGCTTCATGGGCGTCCCGCCCATGAAGCTTAGGTTTTAGCGCGTGCGCCATGGGCGAGAGCCCATGCGGCTTTTTGGGGATACTATACCACTGGCGAGAGCGCCATCAGAAAAATCATTACGCCTCGGGGAAGCGGCGGCCAATGATCCGGTAGATCAATTTCGCCATCGAGAATTCGGGATATGCGACGCCCTCGATAGGTGCGAGTTCGTTTACGTCAAAACCCACAAGCTGGCGTTCCGCGCACAGGCGGGCGAACAGGGCGTCCAGCATGCGCCAGGAAAGGCCCGCAGGCTCCGGCGTGCCGGTAGCGGCCATGATCGAGGGATCCAGCACATCGCAATCCAGGGTGACATATACATTCGGCGTGCAAGCGGCCACGATATCCGCTATCCAGTCTTCATGGGCGTCATGCCTATCCAGCACTTCATGGGCATAAAAAACCGTAATGCCGGGCGTGGCGTTCGCGCGTTCGCGCTCTTCCTTGGCTTGGCTGCGAATGCCCACTTGCACGAGGCGGCCATGAAAATCCAACACGCGCGCCATGGCGCAGGCATGGTTCCAAGATGCGCCCAAATATTCTGGCCGCAGATCGCTATGGGCATCGAGCTGGAGGACCGTCACATTCGGATACGCCTGGCAATGGGCTTCGATAGCGCCCACCACCGACGTATGCTCGCCGCCCAGCGCCATGACGAAACGGCCCCGCTCTATCCAATAGCATGTTTCTTCCCGTAGCAACGCCGCCAGGCCAGGCCCATCGCATCCGGCGACATCAAGGAATTCCAAAGTGGCAATGCCGCCCGCCGATTGGTAGGCTTCAAAACCGAGCGCGGCGTCGAACAGTTCGACCTCGTGGGAAGCGGCTATTATGGCTTCTGGGCCGCGCGCCGAACCTACGCCATAAGTCGAGGTTTCCTCGAACGGCGCGGCGAGCACAATCACCCCCGCCGTATCCGGATCAGAATCCTCCGGCTCGAGGGCAAGAAAATTCTCTTCCGTGGGCAAATGCCTGCGATACTTCATGGCTATGCGTTTTCCGTTAAGCGTTTGGCATAGTCATCGCGCATGGCTTGCATGATGGCCTCGCGTTGATTATAGAGGCTGCGGCGCGGACGGGCTTCACGCGCTTCGAAGGCATATGCCGTCAGCAACGGCAGGGCCACCGTCGTGTCAAGATAACACACCACGGAATCGGGCAGATGATTCGGGTCGATTTTACCCCAGCTCACGGCTTCCGAGGGTGTAGCGCCGCTCAGGCCGCCCGTGTCGGGCCGGGCGTCCGTGAACTGAATAAAATACGTATGGCCGTCGCCCGTAAGCCCCAGCACCTCCTGGATATGGGGCTCCGTCTGCAAGACGAAATTCTTCGGCGAGCCGCCGCCCAGGATCACCACGGCGCTTTTGCCTTGGCGCGTGGCGTGGTACACGATAGCGGCCGTCTCGTTCACGTCGATGTTGGGATCGATGCGGCATTGGCTGCCATCCAAGGCCACGGCGGCGAGATTCATGCCCACCGAGCTGTCACCCGGCGACGAGGTATAAATGGGCACGCCCGCCTTATACGCCGCCACGAGGAGGCTATGATCTTCCGCGCCCAAGGTTTCCGCGCGCCCGAGCAGGTATTTGCCGATAAGATAATGGAATTCGGCGGTGCCCATGGTGTGCTGGAATTCCTCGGTGCGTAGGAGCTCATTGTAGAACATGTCCGTATCGAGGAGCACATCGTAGTGGAACAATACATCGTAGATGCGGATGATCTTGTCCTCGCGCAGCGCCAAGTCGTTCACAAACGGCGAACCGGCGTGCAGATTCATGCCCAGGGCGAAATGGGTGTCGTGGTAGAGGTTGGCCCCAGTGCTCACGATCCAGTCCACCATGCCATTCAGCACGAGCGGCACGAGGCATGAACAACCCAGTCCCGCAGGCGTCAATGCGCCGCTCACCGACATGCCTATCGTCACATCGGAACGCAGCATCTTCTCCGTAAAGAGCTGGCAGGCCTCGCGCAAGCGTGCGCCGTTATACGCGACAAATGTCTTGTCAATGAGTTCGCGCACGGAACCGCAGGCGGATACCGCCGGGGGAGCGATCCGTTTTCCTGAAAGCCATTGGTGCTGGGACATGTCTTCCCCCTTGTTGTACATAGGTTTCAATTTAGTTGAAAGAACAAGAAAACCTTGACCCACGAATGGCGGCAATGGGCACAGCGCTCACCTCATCATAGCATGGGGAAATTCCCACGCTACGTTCTCCAATTATTCACGTCTATGCTGTGCTAGGGAATAAGAACGGCAGCCGCTAAAGCCGTAGTCCACAATCCATCTTTGTCGCCTAAGGCGCTCTGGGTGATGTTTCGCGTGGTCAGGAATTTTCCGCTGATGCGCCAAATTTCTTTGCGCTCGTCCCAGCTTTTATCGGGATCGAACTCGACGCCCATGACCGTAGCGAACATCTGCGCGGCCAGATCTTCGGCATATTCGCCGGCTTTGTCATCGGTGACGCCAAAGCCATGGAATTCGGACAGATAGCCAAACTGCTCGGGTTCACGAGGAATCGCCACGCCAATGGACGCCGCCAGCAGGCGGCGCGGCTCGCAGGTGGAAGCCTCCGCCAGGACGACATGGACAATCTGGCCCGCACTTAATTCCCGGAGGCCCGTCTCTTTTTTAACGACTTTGCATTGGGGTGGGAAAATGCTGGATACCTTCACCAAGTTGAACTGGGCAATAGAACAAGCCCGCAACGCCATCTCGAAACTTGCGAGTTTCTCGCGATGTTTGCCAACGCCCCGAGTCAAAAACAACTTAGAAGGTACGTACATCGAAAGTGATTCCTCCTGCGCCTTGAGTTTAATTTCATGCCCTATTTCCAACACGCCCACCGAAAATGCCGGACGCACATCAAGCCTGTATTTCACCATTATCGGGACGATAAAATCAAGCAGTTTCCCAGAGGAGGCATTTGCGAAATAGCGTGGTTTGCGAACGCGCGGACGGTGCGGGCACACGCGGAGCGGTTTTCGCCTGTGGCAATGGGATTACGCCTCCGCTACGGGTGCAATAAATCATGCAGGAGGTTCGCGTGTAGGACCCTTGCGGCCCGAATGGGCATGGTTTGCCCTTGATTCGGGCCATCATTGCTTGTGCGGATTCGATGTGATCTATGCGGCGCGGGGCTGTCCGAGGAGCGAGCGCATGCGTTCTGCCTGGCCGGCTTCGAGCCATCCCAGGGCCATGCCGAGCATGACGAGGAGGGCTAATCCGGTGCGGGCGCGCATCTTTTTCATACCGCGGATGTAGTGGCGCTCGAATCCGTATGCGCCGTCGAGTCGGCTGTTGACTCGCTCGATGGCGGTGCGGTGTTTGTATTCGCGGCGCCAGGATTTGGCGCTGCGGGGCAGGGGGGTAAAGATGCGCCGGTCGATAGCGATGGGCACGCGGACAATCCGTCCGTGTTCGGGCTGGCATCCTTGGTTGCAGAGGTCTTGCTGGGTACAGGCGCTCCCGCGTGCCTTGGCTGGGCAACGGTATTTCAAGGTTCCCCGATCTTGCTCGAATCCTTGGTAGGCCATGGAATCATAGTTGTCGCGTTCGTTTGGGGGCGCCGTTACGACACCGGCAGAGGACTTCACCTCGTTCGGTATGGAAGATCGTGTCTACCCGTTCGGGATATAAAGGGCGGGGCCGTTCCGGTTCTTCTTTCCAGGTCGCCCGGATGTCCACGATGGGCCGGATTTCATGTTCCTCGAAGAGGCCCTTGTTGTTGGCTTCGGAATCATAGCCCTTGTCGGCGCTGAGGTACTCGGCGCGTTGGACGAGTTCGGGGTGGCGCGCGTCGAGAGCCGCCACGAGGGGCAGCAGAAAGGGCGAGTCGTTGGCGCTGGCTTTCGTGACCGCGTAGCCCAGCGGCAATTCGTATTTCGTGTCCACGATGAGGTGCAGCTTGTAGCCGAACCACCGTTTGACCTTCTCCCAGGGCGTGCCGTCCTTGTGAACGCCCTTGTAGGTTTTCGTGCCCCAGTCTGCGTCGCGGTCGCGCCGCCCGTCCGGCTCTTCGTTTTCCAGGACCGCGTCTTTGCGCGGAGGCTTGGCGTGGGTTTGGATGGCTTTCGAGTCTACGGCCAGACGCACCCCGAGATCCGGCAAGCGTTCCATCAGCCGGACGATGAGCGCGTCGAACATCCGGTCCACTTCTTTCCAGTGGCGCAGTAATCTGGCGAAGAACCGCGTGTACACCCATTCGGGCGGGACCGCCTTGGCGCCCCGCAACACGTCGAATCCGCACAACTGGCGCAATTGCCCGTTTCGGGCTAGTTCGCGGCGCAGGCTTTCGACGCCGTCGTGCTGGAAGACGATCCCCGCCAGTATGCTGTTCCACATCGCGCGGATAGGATAATCGTCGCGCCGCCCCTTGCGTTCGGCTTCCATCGCCCGCATCAAATCTTCATCCGGCAGCGCCGCCAGCAACAGGTTCAGCCGATCCAGATCCGACGCCGCGTCGACCTGGTTCCACGAGAACAACCCCATTTGGTGTATAATGGCCATCGCAAACGTCTCCTTGGTGTGTGCGTGGTTATGTGGTCAACTATACTACAATCACACACGGGAGACGTTACGCCTTTTCCCGCTCGCCGAGGGCATTTGGGGTGATTTTTCACAAAAAATCCTTATTCATGCCCCCGCCAAGCCCCTTTCCCCGCATTCTCCGGGGTAGGCGCCAATTCCGCCGCTTTGTAAACCCTTGTCAATACGGATTTTCTTTATTTCGCAAATGCCTCCAGAGGAGGCATTTGCGAAATAGCGTGGTTTGCGAACGCGCGGACGGTGCGGGCACACGCGGAGCGGTTTTCGCCTGTGGCAATGGGATTACGCCTCCGCTACGGGTGCAATAAATCATGCAGGAGGTTCGCGTGTAGGACCCTTGCGGCCCGAATGGGCATGGTTTGCCCTTGATCCTAAAAACGCCAGTTGAATCTTGAGTGTCGAGCTGGAAGTAGTTCAAAATAATGAACATGGAAACAGAATCGCAACAGCAAGATGCTCCCCCATTGGGAGAGGAGGAATGGTTGTCTTTGGAGGTGCCGATTTTCGTAGATAGCTACGGGGGCCGGGTGCATGTGGAATGGGACCGGGAGGCGGCAACGACGCCGTTTGGCCAGTTGGCGTTCTTTATCGATTTCCTCAAGACGGCGGAGCTTTTTGAAGCGTGGGTGGAGGACTGTCCGCTGGCGTACGCCAGCAATAATGCGCCGCGCAAGAGGGATGTGCTGGGCACGCTATTTTTATCAGTGCTGGCGGGCCACACCCGCTATGCGCACATTGACGCGGTCCGTTACGACGCGGTGAACCCGGGCTTGCTGGGTATGAGCAAGATCATGAGCGCCTCCTCGGCGCGGCGGGCATTTATTCTGGCGGACGGGGAAGCCTGCGCGGGCTGGCTACAGAAGCACCTGCGCCGCTGTTATGAGCCGTTGCTTTATGAGCCTTGGATTTTGGACGTGGATACAAGCGTGAAGCCCCTGTTCGGCCATCAAGAAGGGGCCGTGCTGGGCTACAATCCGGCGAAACAGGGCCGTCCTTCTCATGTGCTGCATACCTATTTTATGGCGAACACGCGCTTGGTGCTGGACGTGGAAGTCCGGCCGGGCAACGAGACGGCGGCGAAATACACCATGCCTGGATTGTGGCATTTTCTCGATGGCTTGCCGCGCGCGGCCTGGCCGGGCATGATTCGCGGCGACTGCGCCTTCGGCAACGAACGCGACATGAGCGAAGCCGAAGCGCGCGGAGTGCCCTATCTGTTCAAATTGCGGCAGACCAGCAACGTGAAACGGCTTATCCAGCAGGCCTTTTGTTCTAAGGACTGGACGCCAGCAGGCCAAGGCTGGGAAGGTTTGGAAGACCGTCTGGAGCTTATGGGATGGACGAGCAAACGCCGGGTAATCGTTCTGCGGCGCAAGCTCAAAGGGAGTATCGTTCTGGAAACGGAGCCGCTATTGCCTGACCCCTCCCCCCAACTACAGCTCATTGAGATCCAAGCGGGAGCCGTGCAGCAGTATGAATACGCGGTGCTGGCCACTTCGCTGACAGGCCCCCTATCGGCCTTGGCCCAGCATTATCGCGACCGGGGCGATGCGGAAAACATCTACGATGAACAGAAAAACCAGTGGGGGTGGGGCGGGTATACCACCCACGATATGAAGCGCTGCCAAATCATGGCGCGAATCATAGCCCTGATTTACAATTGGTGGTCTTTGTACGTGCGCTTGGCGATTCCGGAGCGCCACGCCGAAGCGATCACAAGCCGCCCTCTGCTGCTGTATGGTGTGGGACAGCAGACCCGCCACGGAGGCCAAACCACGCTCACCATCACCCCCGTGCATGCGCAAGGACATGCTATGGAACAAGTTCTGAAATCCGTAAACGCCTTTTTATTGGAGGTGAAAGCAACTGCGCGGCAGTTGAACTGGAACGAACGATGGCGGACGATCCTCAGCCGGATCTTCGCCAAAATACTCGAGGGAAGGCCGCTGGCCACCCCCAACCTGCTGCCGGCGCCAACGTAAAGAGCGGGACAGGACAGTTATTTCTTTACAAAATTGGGCTGGAAAAATCCCAAAGCAAGCTCCTACTGCCTTTTTTAGGTTGATTCGGGCCATCATTGCTTGTGCGGATTCGATGTGATCTATGCGGCGCGGGGCTGTCCGAGGAGCGAGCGCATGCGTTCTGCCTGGCCGGCTTCGAGCCATCCCAGGGCCATGCCGAGCATGACGAGGAGGGCTAATCCGGTGCGGGCGCGCATCTTTTTCATACCGCGGATGTAGTGGCGCTCGAATCCGTATGCGCCGTCGAGTCGGCTGTTGACTCGCTCGATGGCGGTGCGGTGTTTGTATTCGCGGCGCCAGGATTTGGCGCTGCGGGGCAGGGGGGTAAAGATGCGCCGGTCGATAGCGATGGGCACGCGGACAATCCGTCCGTGTTCGGGCTGGCATCCTTGGTTGCAGAGGTCTTGCTGGGTACAGGCGCTCCCGCGTGCCTTGGCTGGGCAACGGTATTTCAAGGTTCCCCGATCTTGCTCGAATCCTTGGTAGGCCATGGAATCATAGTTGTCGCGTTCGTTTGGGGCGCCGTTACGACACCGGCAGAGGACTTCACCTCGTTCGGTATGGAAGATCGTGTCTACCCGTTCGGGATATAAAGGGCGGGGCCGTTCCGGTTCTTCTTTCCAGGTCGCCCGGATGTCCACGATGGGCCGGATTTCATGTTCCTCGAAGAGGCCCTTGTTGTTGGCTTCGGAATCATAGCCCTTGTCGGCGCTGAGGTACTCGGCGCGTTGGACGAGTTCGGGGTGGCGCGCGTCGAGAGCCGCCACGAGGGGCAGCAGAAAGGGCGAGTCGTTGGCGCTGGCTTTCGTGACCGCGTAGCCCAGCGGCAATTCGTATTTCGTGTCCACGATGAGGTGCAGCTTGTAGCCGAACCACCGTTTGACCTTCTCCCAGGGCGTGCCGTCCTTGTGAACGCCCTTGTAGGTTTTCGTGCCCCAGTCTGCGTCGCGGTCGCGCCGCCCGTCCGGCTCTTCGTTTTCCAGGACCGCGTCTTTGCGCGGAGGCTTGGCGTGGGTTTGGATGGCTTTCGAGTCTACGGCCAGACGCACCCCGAGATCCGGCAAGCGTTCCATCAGCCGGACGATGAGCGCGTCGAACATCCGGTCCACTTCTTTCCAGTGGCGCAGTAATCTGGCGAAGAACCGCGTGTACACCCATTCGGGCGGGACCGCCTTGGCGCCCCGCAACACGTCGAATCCGCACAACTGGCGCAATTGCCCGTTTCGGGCTAGTTCGCGGCGCAGGCTTTCGACGCCGTCGTGCTGGAAGACGATCCCCGCCAGTATGCTGTTCCACATCGCGCGGATAGGATAATCGTCGCGCCGCCCCTTGCGTTCGGCTTCCATCGCCCGCATCAAATCTTCATCCGGCAGCGCCGCCAGCAACAGGTTCAGCCGATCCAGATCCGACGCCGCGTCGACCTGGTTCCACGAGAACAACCCCATTTGGTGTATAATGGCCATCGCAAACGTCTCCTTGGTGTGTGCGTGGTTATGTGGTCAACTATACTACAATCACACACGGGAGACGTTACGCCTTTTCCCGCTCGCCGAGGGCATTTGGGGTGATTTTTCACAAAAAATCCTTATTCATGCCCCCGCCAAGCCCCTTTCCCCGCATTCTCCGGGGTAGGCGCCAATTCCGCCGCTTTGTAAACCCTTGTCAATACGGATTTTCTTTATTTCGCAAATGCCTCCAGAGGATGAGGACGGAATTAGTCTACGAAACCGGAATCGAGCTCGTCAGGCGTTTGATGCGGTATGGGAGGCATGTTGCGCCCGCCGTGTTCGCCGGGTGTATTTTTATATACCAAACGCCCCGGCGGGCCCAACATGCCAGAACCGATTGCTGTGTTCTCACGACGGTTGTGCAGTCGTGGAAACCGGTAATTCATCCAGCCACTGGCCGCCTTTTTCTATGTTCTCCGTCGTGAAAATACGGGAGCGCAAGGTGATCTCCTTGGGAATCTTTTCTCCTCGTAAAATCTTGCGCGCGGATTCAATGGCGTCATTTCCGCCGGTGGGATATTCGAAACAGGCCTGCAAGATGCCTTGTTTCACATAGGCTTGCCCTTCTTGGGGGAGCGCGTCGATGCCTACGAAAATGATATCTTTTGCGCGGCCAGCCGCTTCCGCGGCGAGGTAAGCGCCGTGAGCCGCGGGATCATTGTGGGCGTATACCAATTTAATGTCACTGAACCGGGCGAGGGCGGACTCCATCTCCTTGCGCGCATTGGGTTCAAACCATTGCGTATCCACTTCGAAAATGACATTCAAACCGGTGTTCGCAATGCCTTCACGAAAGCCCGTGTGCCGGTCCTGGCCCGGAGTGCTGGTCATCAGTCCTTCTAGTTCAACGATATTCCCCGTGCCGCCCAGGCGTTGTGCGATCCATTCGCCTGCGGCTTTTCCAATCTTTTTATTATCCCCGCCGATGAAGGTGGTGTATTGATCGCCCATGATTCGGCGGTCGAGCACGATGACGGGGATGCCCGCTTGGTATACGGCCTCAATCGGTTTGGTGAGCGGAGCCGCCTCTTTCGGGCTAACGATTAATAGGTCAATGCCTTCACTGAGGAATTCCTCGATATGGGAGCGCTGCCGCAACGTATCATTCTGGGCGTCTTTATACGTTACTTGAATATCTGGATATTTTGCCGCCGCCACGCGTATATCGTCATTCATCTGCACACGCCAAGGCTCCCCCAGGTTGCACTGGCTCATTCCTATCCGCCAGATGCGATTTTGAGGCGCTTTTGCATCCACCGGCGCGGAAGGCGCGGAAGACGCCTTATCCGCCGCCGAAGTCGGGGCGGAGTTCGGTTGCGAACAAGACACAACAAACAGCAGCGAACAAACTAAGCCCATCCGGATGTACATGATTACATCTCCCCTTCGTTCTATGCCACTTATTTCTTCGAGCGCTGGAACAGCACCGCACTGATGATGATAGCCCCCGTAAGCATGAGGCGGCTCGCCTCGCTCATGGCGTTGATGCTCAGTATTTTGTCGAGATACCCGATAGCCAATGCGCCGAGCAGCGTGAGCAGGATGCCGCCGCGCCCGCCCATCAGGCTCGTGCCGCCAATCACCACCATGGCGATCGCCGTAAGCTCGTAGCTCGAACCTGCTTCCGGATCGCCTTGGGTTTCTTGCGCCGCCTGGCAGATGCCCGCCACGGCGCAGCAGAATCCGCTGAGCGCGTACGCCATCGCCTTGATTCGGCCCACCGGCACGCCGGAAAGCCGGGCGGCGTCTTCATTGCCTCCCACGGCGTATAGATGGCGGCCCACTTTCGTGTGGGATAACAGGATGCCCGCCAATACCAATCCGGCAATGAAAATGAGCGTGACCACCGAGATGTTGCCGCCCAGAATGCGGCTGTCAATATGGCGGAAGATCGCAGGCAGCGGAACTTCTACAAACCCGCTCTCCGGGCGCTGGACATATTGCGAGATCTTCATGCCGCCGGATACATATTTTGCCAGGCCGCGTGCAAAAACCATCATGGCCAGGGTGGCGATAAAGGGCTGAATGGCGAAGCGCGACACAAAAAAACCGGACGTGAGCCCGCATGCGCTTCCCAACAGAAGGCATATGGGGATAACTTGCCAGGCTGGCCATCCCCAATGAATCGAGAGAATAGCGAATACAACGGCATTCAGGCCAAGGATGCTGCCCACCGCCAAGTCGATGCCGCCGGAAATGATCACCATGGTCATGCCGCACGCGAGAATGCCATATACGGAAGTCTGGCGGAGCATATCACGGTGAGTGCTCCATTTATAGAAGGCCGCACTGGAGTTGAAGCCGCCGTGCTCATCAAACATGCCGCCGCCAGGAAATAACACCCCCAGCAACGCAATGGCCAGCAACGCCAGCAATGCGCGCGTGAAAGGTAATGCGAATAACGAGGCCACCTGATGTGAACGGGATACGCTCATATTATCTATAATCCTCCATTTTGGTTTCGTATATGAATCTCTTGAAAAGATCTTATCTATTGCTTCCTCATGTTTGCCTATCCTACTTCATACCAGTTTTTGCATACTACCGGAGATGCGAGAAAAAGAGAATCTATAAAAGCTCCATTTGCCAGCATACATAACATAATCACCACACGCTTGCTTCAATGTTGGAAACGCTTGTACGATTCACCGATCCATCACGAAGTGCGCTCCTCATTCCGAAAAGCATCATGTAATTTGCTGAATCAGCCACACGTTCAGTGTGTAAAAATTACCCCTCCGGCAATCGATACCCTAAAGACAAGTAAATTGGTGAAGTATATCTGTTTCCTTATAAGACAACAAACGCCATTGGCCGGTATACACACGTGGTCCAAGAGCATCCAAAAGGAAAATATCTTTCTAAAGACAATGAGGCCCTGTAGATAGATAGGCATAAAGACATGGCTCTAATGAAGAATAAAAGGGGCTTGCATTATTGTTACAAAATCGGTAGAATTAGTCAGGATTACACCCGGAACGCATAAGTTTCCTGGTTTCTCAAATTGAACTGGGTGCGTGAGGGTGCTAGGATGGGTGTTCGAGCAAGGAAAATCCATGGCTTGGATTTGGGTTATCCTAAGCCTCGCTGTAAAACAGTTGCTCGGCGTACGCGCATAGCGGGAGGTTGTTAACATGAAGATTTATGAAGACGCAAGCAAAAGCATTGGAAACACGCCGCTCGTTCAATTGAGCAAGCTCGGTAAAGGCTTGAAGGCCAAAGTGCTCGCCAAAATTGAAGGGCGAAATCCCGCCTATTCGGTGAAATGCCGCATTGGAGCCGCTATGGTCTGGGACGCGGAGCAGCGGGGCGTATTGAAACCCGGGGGCACGATTATCGAGCCGACATCGGGCAATACGGGAATCGCATTGGCGTATGTAGCCGCTTCGCGTGGATATAAGCTCAAGCTGACCATGCCAGAGACAATGAGCATCGAACGGCGCTTGATGTTAAAGGCCTTTGGAGCGGAATTAATCTTGACGCCGGGCGACAAAGGCATGCCTGGCGCTATCCGGGAAGCGGAAGCTATCGCGGAGGAACATCCGGAGTATTTTATCCCGCAACAGTTTAAAAATCCGGCGAATCCGGAAATCCATTTTAAAACGACCGGCCCGGAAATCTGGAATGACACAGACGGAACGGTGGATGTAGTGGTTGCCGGGGTGGGAACCGGAGGCACGATCACGGGCATTACTCGATACCTAAAAAAGGAAAAAGGCAAGGCTATCGAGTCCGTGGCGGTGGAGCCCGCGGCTTCCCCAGTCCTTTCGGGTGGAAAGCCGGGCCCCCATAAGATCCAAGGCATTGGAGCAGGCTTCAAGCCGGATGTGTTGGATTTGACCTTGATCGACAAAATCGAGCAAGCGAGCAACGAAGAAGCTTTCGATACTTCCCGGCGCTTGGCTCGGGAAGAGGGGCTTATTTCGGGGATTAGCTGCGGTGCGGCGGCGGCGGTGGCGCTGCGTTTGGCGGCCCGTGATGAATATGAGGGCAAAACCATCGTGGTGATTCTGCCTGATTCCGGTGAACGGTATCTCTCGACGCCGCTGTTTGACGTATGAGTGAAGCGGGAAGCAGAAACCAGGACGTTTGACATGTAACGCGCGTTTGGCGCAGGAGTACGGATATGAGTACACAGCAGCATGGATTGGGCACCTTAGCGCTGCACGCCGGGCAAGAACCAGATCCGGCGACACTGGCGAGGGCCGTGCCTATTTACCAGACTACCTCGTATGTGTTTAAAGACACGGATCATGCCGCGCGGCTCTTTGGGCTCGAGGAATTCGGCAATATCTACACACGCATCATGAATCCAACCAATGATGTGCTTGAAAAACGCGTGGCGGCATTGGAAGGCGGGATCGGCGGATTAGCCGTATCGTCTGGTTCATCCGCCGTGACGCTGGCTGCGTTGAACATCACCAAGGCTGGCCAAAACTTTGTCTCTTCCCAGACATTGTATGGCGGCACATATACGCTGTTTGCCAATACATTCAAAAACTTCGGCATTGAAGCGCGGTTTGTGGATGCCAGCGACCCGAAGAATTTCGCCGCACGGATTGATGACAACACCCGGTTCCTGTATTGCGAGACCATCGGCAATCCGGCCAATGACGTGCCGGATTTCGAGGAGATCGCTCGAATCGCCCACGACCATGGCATTCCATTTATCGTGGATAACACCGTGGCGTCGCCGCTGCTGTTCCGGCCTATCGACCATGGCGCGGATATCGTGGTCCATTCCGCCACCAAGGTCTTGGGCGGCCATGGCACCACCATCGCGGGCGTTATCGTCGATAGCGGGAAATTTCCGTGGGATAATGGCAAGTTTCCCGAGATCGACGGCCCGAATGAAAGCTACCATGGCGCCAATCTGTTTGAAGCGCTAAAGCCTATCGGCAACATTGCATACATTATGAAAGCGCGAGTGACGCTGCTGCGGGATATAGGGCCATGCCTTTCCCCGTTTAATGCGTTCCTCATTCTGCAAGGCATCGAGACGCTGCACCTGCGCGTGCCGCGCCATTCGGAAAACGCGTTGAAAGTGGCGGCTTATTTGGAGGCGCATCCCGGCGTTGACTGGGTAAGCTATCCGGGCCTGAAGAGCCACCGCGACTATAAAAACGCGCAACGGTATCTGCCAAAAGGCCAAGGAGCTATTCTAGGCTTTGGCATCAAAGGCGGGTTTGAGGCGGCCGTGAAGTTCATCAACTCCGTGAAACTGGCTTCCCATCTCGCCAATATTTTAGACGCCAAGACCTTGGTCATTCACCCGGCAAGCACCACCCATCAACAGCTTTCGGCTGAACAGCAGTTAGCCGCGGGCGTACAATCCAATCTCATCCGGGTGTCTGTGGGCCTCGAAGACGTGGAAGACATCATCGCCGATTTTGAGCAAGCGCTCCAATCGGCCAAATAAAAAACGGCTGTTCCTGAGAGAGAAATCGCCAAGCGCAGTATGCTTGGCGATTTTTTTGCCTATGTGGAAGCGTGGTAAGAAAAGATTTACTAGAAAACGGTTACTGTTTGCGGTATACTATCATGGAGCCAATAGAAGAAAAAATCGGCCTCCGGTTCCAATTGCATTCCGAAAGGCCGCATACCATATAATAGGGGAACGCAATGAGGTATTCCCGCGAATTGAGGTAGTTGAAATGCCTACAAAGCCGAGAAAACGGCCCACCATTATCGAGATCGCGCGCGAAGCAGGCGTCTCCTCCGCGACCGTCTCCCGAGTGATAAACAACGACGGATACCCGGTAAAAGAAGAAACCCGCAAACGGGTGGAAGAGGTCGTCAAGCGCAAGAGTTATAAACTCAACGCCTTTGGCAAGGGATTGTCCGGCAAGTCGAATGTCCTTGGCGTGCATGTAGGCGCGCCGCTGAGCGTAGATCCGAACTTCTCACAGAGCGCGGCGCGCGTCATAGATGGCATTAAATCCATCACCCGGGACCGTGGATACCACGTATTTTTAAATGTGCAAGATCCGCTCGCCAGTGATAGCCAGGTGGATTTGTTGTTTGGCGTCCCCTTGGCGGGAGTCCTGCTGGTTGCTCCACGAAATGATGATCAGACGATTTCTTTGTTGAATGAATGGGGCATCCCCTTTGTTATTATCGGCAGTTCGGGATTCCCAGATTGCAACTATGTGGATGGTGATCAGGCGGCCGCGGGGGCCATTGCCGTGCGCCATTTGGTGCAGCTCGGACGGCGGCACATCGCCTTTTTGGCCAGCACGGATAATTACGAACCCGCCGTGGCCCGTGAACGCGGGTATCGCACTGAATTAGGGCTTGAAAAGCTGTCGATCCGGGATGAATGGATCGTCCATACACAGCCCACCATAGAAGGCGGATACGAAGCCGCATCGCGCATACTGGCGTTGAAAGACCGGCCTGACAGCATTTGGGCGTATAACGATGTGGTGGCGGTAGGCGCGATTCGGGCGGCGCACGAGTTAGGATACCATGTCCCACGCGATCTGTCGATTGTTGGGTACGACGATTCCGCTATTGCGTCTTTAGTGCAACCTCAACTCACGACGTTTCACCACAATGATTTTGACATCGCCGCCACCGGTACGCGCTTATTACTGGAAAAAGTGATTCCTGCCGGGCATGGAGCCAAGCCTTACCATGAACTCTTCAAGCCAAAGCTGGTCGTGCGTGAGTCATGTGGAGGCGTACCTGGCGTATACGACGACATCATACCCATGGCCAGTTTGGCGGCTACACAGTAAAAATGCCGGTAATATGCGGTAGAATCAGCTAAACGGCGGGGCTTCCCCCCGCCGTTTTTCGTAGTGCGTGCTTGGTGAATTGGGCTCTGTCTTACGGCCAAACAGAATGCAGCGGATAGGCTTCGAGTGAGATCACGCGCACGGGGGCCCCGACGGCGTATAGCTCCAAGCGCTGATCATCGGCGGGCGGCAGGAAGCAAGAAGACAACGCCGCTTGGCCGCCTTTTGCGAATACCTCGATGGAAGCCCTGTCCACCAATATCTGTAATTGAATCCGGCCTTCCGAAAGCTCGAGCGGGGCTGAGGAGCCCTGGCAAGTGAGCGTTTTCTCTTTCACATGATAGCTGGCCGCCTGGCCGCGTATCTTGATTCCGGCTTCAGTCGCCTCTCCTGGTTCGATTTCCATCCGAATATCCCAGAGTTCGCCTTCCAAACCCGCCAAGGGATTCTCGCCCGGCTGAAGCGCCAGCTCGTTCCATTCCCGCCCTTCTTTGTGCAGCAATTCAATTTCACGCACGGGAGTCTTCGTGAGGCGCATCCCCTGGGGCGTATCGAGGAGCTTGAGCTCGCAAGGAAAGCTCATCTGCTGGTTGAATGGCATGCCTGGGTATTTCCCGTCCCGCATCCAGCCGATTTGAATCCGCCGGCCATCGGACTCGGGGATATCGCTGTAGGTCTGCACGGCGTAACAGTTAGCGCCATATTCCACCTGAAGCACGGGCGTTTCACTGGTGAAGCGCTGGCCGTCGAATGACCCTACCAGATAACGGCCATTCGCCGCAGTGAAGACCCATTTCTTTTCGCCATTCGCGCCAGCGAGGGGTATCTCGAAGAAATCGGGGCATTCGCCGCACTCGGGAACATTCATATCATGCAACAAGGTCCATTGCTTTAGGTCTGGTGACGAAAAAAAACCATACCGGCACCCGTCCAAAAATAGGGCCATTACCCATTTTTTGGTGGGTTCGTGCCAAACCACCTTGGGATCACGGTTGGCGTCAACAATGAATGGGAGGACGGGATTTCCTTCATATTTGGCCCAGGTGCGCCCCCTGTCGTTGCTGGTGGCGATGCACTGGACAAAAGGTTCTTTCGAGATATCGGAAGGAAGGCCTGCGGCGGTATAGATCGCCACGAGCGTTTTTTCATCCCCCTTCTGGAATCCCGCCGTATTATTTTCATCCACAACCGCTGAGCCGGAATAAATCGTCCCCATCTGGTCCGGTTCGATGGCGTTGGGCAATTGTTTCCAGTGCAACAGGTCCGTGCTAATCGCGTGGCCCCACGTCATGTTGCCCCAGTCGATGCCAGAGGGATTGTGCTGGAAGAAGAGATGATATTCGCCTTTGTAATATACAAGCCCATTGGGATCGTTCAGCCAGTTCTTGGCGGCCGTGAAATGGAATTGCGGACGAAGCGCCTCATGATAAAGCTGCGCCATGGCGTTTTTGCCTTCATCTGTTACGGCAGGCGCGGGAGTTGATTCGGCATGGGAAACACCCATGGCGCCCGCCGCCAAGCCAGCCACTAGAGAAATCCCCACGAGCACGGATCTTGCTTTAAAACAATAGCGCATTGCACCTGGCCTCCCTCTAAATCAAGCCACAGCCACCGTAGCTCATATAAGCCTCATTATTCCGGCGCTCTGCTCGCCGCGATTGGCAAACAGCGGGCAGAGCCGGACTCTAGGAAAATTTATTTCGCACTGGCTTTCATAATCGCCGCAAGCCACGCTTCCCCCAGCTTGGGCCAGGCATCGGTAGGTTTCCCAGATTTGCGGACCCCATATCCATGGCCGCCTTCTGGGAAAAGATGCATTTCCACAGGCACTTTAGCCGCCTTCAGCGCAATATAATAAGCCAGGCTGCTGTCGATATAGAGGTCGTCGTCCTCCGTTTGAACCAGGAAGGTCGGCGGCGCACCGGCGGATACGGGCAGTTCCGGCATCATTTTGAAGCCATCCATATAGAGGTAGGCTGGGTAGATGATGAGCGCGAAATCGGGACGGCTTGGCTGCGCGTCCGCGTCATCCACGGGTTCGTAGAAGCGCTTATCGTAGTTCGTACTGGTGCGCACCGAGAGATGCGCTCCGGCTGAAAAGCCCATAATGCCTAAATGGTTAGGGTCGATATTGAATTCTTTTGCTTTAAAACGGATTACACCCATGGCCCGCTGGGCGTCGCAGAGCGCCGCGTCGCGGTTATGCGGAACACGGTACTTGAGGACGAAAGCGGAAATCCCCTGTGTGTTCAGCCATTCCGCTATCTCGACGCCTTCGAGATCCCATGCCAGAATCGCATATCCGCCGCCAGGGCAAATCAGGACGGCTGGATTGGGCTTGCCCGTATCTTTTGCCGGAAACACCGTGAGATTAGGTGCATTCACATCCGTTAGCATGACGACGGAACTATCGCTTGGCGAACACACCCGCTCGGGGGCATCGCTCGTTTTAAGCGGGATTTTGCCTTCCGGCCAAATAGGAACGACTTGCTGTTGGGCGCACGCGGTGGCCGCCATGCCAAAAGCCACTAATCCCATCCACTGCATGTTCATGCTTTTCGTCCTTTCACGATGTATACGGCATTCCGAAGGCGCCGTAACACTATCTCCTTGTTGGAAATTATGAGCACCTATGCCAGCGGCCCGCATGGAACGGCCCGCGCGTGATTATACCGGTGTTCGCCCCATGCTTCCATCGTGAAATGGCAACAGGCTAATCCCCTTCCCATCGTGCGGAAGGCTGGGCAATAGGACACGGCGCTGCATGGGAAAAAGAATACTTTATATCGTATATATAATAAAAATCATTCGAATATATGCTGATAACATAGAATAAATGTTGAATTCGATGCCCGTGAGGTGTTAGGTTGCTTCACCTATATATATAAAGTCAGCGCCACCTAGAACCCTTAACCGAGAGCGTATGCAACCATATGCATAAGAGCGTGGCTTCGCCTGAGACAACCGAGTAAAAGCAGGCATAGTATAAAAACATATATCAATCATTTGATTCTTTATGTGGAAATTTTAATCATATTTTAGTATATTACTTGCTGGGTATACCTTACTTTCAGATGGTGTATACTTTAATTCTTGATGCATGAAAAGCGCTATGCCATACTTACGGGCATGCCATGTGTAATTATAAGGTCCGCCTGTGCGGCGAATAGAAAGGCTGGAGAACAATGGCGAAAAGCGGCAAGTTATCGGTGAACGCACCCAAGAATTATCTCGTGGGCGAAATGCCCAAAATCGGCATCCGGCCTACCATTGATGGCCGGCGCAGAGGTGTTCGGGAAGGCATTGAAGAGCAGACGATGAACATGGCCAAATCCGTGGCCGAGCTGATCACGGACACGCTGCGCCATGCGAATGGATTGCCGGTTGAATGTGTCATCGCGGACACCTGTATTGGCGGCGTGGCGGAGGCGGCGCTCTGTGCGGACAAATTCTCGCGGGCGGGCGTGGGCGCGTCGATCTCGGTGACGCCCTGCTGGTGTTATGGCGCTGAAACCATGGATATGGATCCCTTGATCCCTAAGGCCATTTGGGGGTTTAACGGCACGGAACGCCCCGGCGCGGTGTATCTGGCCGCAGTGCTGGCGGCCCACAACCAAAAGGGCCTTCCGGCATTCAGTATATACGGGCGTGACGTGCAAGACGCGGACACCACCGAGATCCCGCAAGATGTGAAAGAGAAACTCCTCTCCTTCGCCAAAGCAGCCATCGCGGTGGCGGACATGCGCGGTAAGACATATCTCTCGCTGGGAAATGTGTCCATGGGCATCGCGGGCTCGATGGTGAACCACGATTTCTTCGAGAAGTATCTCGGCATGCGCGTCATGTGCGTGGACATGTCGGAATTCACACGCCGCATCGAGGAAGAGATTTATGACAAGAGTGAATTTAAGCGCGCGCTTGAATGGGTGAAGCAGAACTGCAAAGAAGGCGCTGACACCAATCCGAAACACCTGCGTCTGGGCCGCAAGCAGCTTGACCAGGTGTGGGAAACCTGCGTGAAGATGGCCCTTATCGGCCGCGATTTGATGATTGGCAATCCGGCGCTTCCGAAAGATTTCGGCGAGGAAGCACTGGGCCATAACGCCATCGCGGCGGGCTTCCAGGGGCAGCGCCAGTGGACGGACCACTCGCCGAACGGCGATTTCATGGAAGCCATGCTGTGTTCGTCGTTCGACTGGAACGGCATCCGTGAACCTTTCATATTCGCCACGGAAAATGATTCGCTCAACGGCACGGCCATGCTGTTCGGCCATTTACTCACGGACACGGCGCAGGTGTTCGCGGATGTGCGGACGTTCTGGAGCCCGGACGCCGTGAAGCGCGTCACTGGATACAACCTGACCGGCAAGGCCGCCGAAGGCTTCATCCATTTGATTAATTCAGGTGCGGCTTCGCTCGATGGCTCGGGCTGCCAGGAACGCGACGGCGAGCCTTGCATGAAGCCCTTCTGGGAAATTACGCCGAAAGAAGCGCAAAAATGCCTCGACGCCACCTCGTGGCGGCCGGGCGAGCGCGGATATTTCCGGGGTTCTGGTTTCTCGTCGAATTTCTATACCTCGGCCGAAATGCCCATCACGATGATTCGGGTGAATCTCGTGAAAGGGCTTGGCCCGGTCCTTCAGCTTGCGGAAGGCTACAGCGTCGCCTTGCCGGATGAGGTGCATAAAACGCTCGATCAGCGCACGAGCCCGACATGGCCCACCACCTATTTCGCCCCCCGGCTTACGGGCAAAACGCCCTTTCAAGACGCCTATTCGGTCATGGCGAATTGGGGGGCAAACCACGGCTCGTTCTGCTATGGCCATGTAGGCGCACAGCTCATCACGCTGGCGTCCATGCTGCGGATTCCCGTGTCGATGCACAACGTGCCGGATGACGCCATTTTCCGCCCGAGCGCTTGGGCGTCGTTTGGAGCCATGGACCTGCTAGGTTCGGATTACCGCGCGTGCGCGGACTTCGGCCCGCTCTACGGCAAATATTAATCGTATCCCAAACCACAACAGGGGAATCTCTTTCGGGAGATTCCCCTTTCATCATGTCAGTGCATTTCAGTTCACGGCGTTCACGGTGGAGGCCATGCCGCCATTGATTGGGAATTCGCCGTTTTCTTCATACTTGAGCCATCCGACATGCCCATCTAGATATAGGACGTTGCCGCCACCGGGGATATGATTGAATGAAGCGCCAGAACTGCTATCCGTATTGACGATATCAAACATCACTGTCATCGTTGATTGGGCGGACGCGCCCGCCGCAGGATTGTTGATATCGGTGATCAAGAACCGTTCCACCCCCTCCCGCAGCCGTTGAAGAGTCGCGCCGCCGCCATTTCCGCCTCGGTTGAATGGCGATGATATCGCTGAAAGACTGATATCACTGTCATATATCTTGTTGTAAAATGCCGTGGCGTCCGCATAAGAGCCACAGGCGCTTGGAAGGGCGGGAAATCCCGGAAACGGAAACACCGCCATAATCGATGGGCTCATCAAGAATATAAGAGCCGAGGCCATCTGAATGGGAATGGGCGGATTTTCACCGGCGTTTCCCAGGCCTAGCAACGATAGATCAATAAAGTTGCTTTGCAACTCCGCATCATCCGCTGGCCCGCTACACCGATCCATCAACCAGCCAATATACAAATAACTGTCGGACGGATTATCCGGGTATCCGGCATACTTGCAGGTTTTGCCATTGGCGTCATATCTCGAGATCACCGCCAGCATCTCCTCGACGGGTTCCCCCGCATCGGGCGCGGACGGGCACACCAGCACTTGGAAATCGTTCAGGTAATCCGGATAGATGCTTTTCGGATCAGGAGATAATTCAAATTCATCTTGCATCCGGCAGTCATCATAATTGGCGGGCTTGCCGGTGCAATCCCGGTAATAATACGCCATCCCGTATGTGGGAGGATATTTGCCCTTATTTTCGCCGGAATACATGGCGAACACCACCCCGAGCTGTTTCAGATTGCTTTGGCAGCTTGCGCGGCGGGCGGCTTCCCGGGCGCGGGCGAGTGCGGGAAGCAAAATAGCGGCCAGGATAGCGATAATGGCGATCACCACCAACAATTCGATCAGCGTGAAGCCCTTTGTTTGATGCGGCATATGGGAACTCCTTGCTTTGCATCGGCTCATGGGATGCTGCACGCCCATGAGCCTATCCGCTCAACAATAAGCTGGCGTACATTTATTCTAGCGAAGGAAAGTATAAATTGTTGATTATGCGAATGCGCGCATATTTATATGGCGGATGCTCATACGGGCAGATGAATCTCGAAAACACTACCGCGCCCAGGCGTGCTGCTCACGGATACACGGCCTCCATGCACACTGGCGACCCGTTTCACGATGGCAAGCCCCAGGCCCGTTCCACCAAGCGCGCGGCTGCGCGAACTGTCCACCCGGTAGAACGTATCGAACAAGCGGTGCAAATGAGACGCATCAATGCCTTTCCCGTGATCTTCGACCCCAATCGTGATGCTGGCGCCTCCGCGCATGGCGCTAACTTCCACCACGCCGCCCGGTTCGCTGTGCTGGATGGCGTTGGCGAGCAACTGCGCCACGGCTTGTTCGAGCAAGCGCGCATCCACTCTGGCTTCAAGGCCTTCCTCACAGGCGCATGACACCGTGACGCCACGGGTTTTGGCCATGTCTTGGCAGGTTTCAATGGCGTTGCCGAGCAGGCCGGACAGTGGCGCATAGTCCGCGTCGAGAAGGCCTTGTTCGCGTTCGGAGTCCAGGCGCGACACGAGCAGCAGATCATCGACCAACGCGCCCATGCGTTTGGCTTGTTGCAACAGCGTTTGGAGAAAAGATTGCCGGTCGGCTTCTTCCATGGAAGGCTCGAGCAGTGTCTCCGCATACCCTTGAATGGCGGTGATGGGTGTTTTGAGTTCATGCGCGGCGTTTGAAAGCAATTCCCGATGGACCTGTTCCATCTTCCGTAGATTGGTGACATCCGTGAGAATGAGCACAGCGCCTTCGCAATCATCCTTCAAGCCGCGCAGCGTAGCGCCGCGCACCCGGTAGGAACGCTCTTCCAAAACCACCATGAGCAATTCATCTTCCGGCTGGTCTTTGCCTGCGAGCAATTGTTCAAGGCGGCGCAATAGCGCGGTGCTCCGCACGAGCTCGAACAAGGGTTTCCCATCTATATTGATGGGGTCCGCGCGCAATATGCTGGCGGCGGTGCGGTTCATGCGAAGGATGCGCTGTTCGAGATCCACCACGATCATCGCATCTTCGAGGCTCAGCAGAATCGCATCCAACTCATTGCGCTGCTGGGTGATCAGTTGGATCTGGTCGTTTAGTTCCGTGGCCATGCGGTTGGCGGTGCTGGTGATCACGCAAAGCTCTTCCACCGAAGGCGGGGCAATATGGCTATCGAGTTCGCCTTTAGCGAACCGCTCCATTCCCTCGGCAATAGCGCGCACATCCCGGTTCATCCTGCGGAAAACAGATATGCCCGCGCTTGCGGCGATGATGGCGATGATAAAACTGGCCACGGCCATGTGGGCGAACGCGCTTCGTATCGCCATGCCGATGGCGGGCAGAGGCGTCGAAGCCCGGATCACCACCGCCACACGGCCCTGGTCCATGATGGGAACCGCTACATACTGAAAATATTCGTTTACGGTGGAGCTTAGCCGGGAAGCCTTCCCGATTTTCCCGCGCAGCGCTTCTGCGATTTCCGGGCGGCTCGCATGGTTCTCCATGCGGTCTGCCTTTTCTTGCGTATCGCCGATGACTTGGCCGGATGGCAGGATCACGGTGAGGCGGGTGGCGGCTTCACGTCCAAGCTGTTCACACAGCGGATCGATTTCGGCAACCCGCCCTTCTTGAAGCATTTGGACCACGATGCTGCTGAATAGCCGGGCGCGTGATTCGAGGTCATCGACGATGCGGCCCCGGTAGAGCGCATCCGTGGAATGGACGGCATACCAGGTGGCCGCGCACAACGATAAGAGCAAAATAACAATGAATGGCACTGAGATTTGCCAAAGCAAGCTTCTACGCGCCATGAATTCGCTCCTTCACACTATAAACGGCTTCTCCATACCGTGAGCATATCACGATTCCGTCACTTGGAGAACCTTCTTTGCCCGTTTCGCCACATTGATGAGGTGATCGCCAATGCGCTCCAAGTGGGCGACGTAATCCAGGAAGATGACGCCTGTTTGGGCGTCGCACTCGCCCGATTCCAGGCGGGCCACATGGTTTTCCGAAATGCGGGCCATCAGTTCCGTGATGGCGGCTTCGTTTCGTTTTGCCCGCTTGGCTTCTTCCATATTGCCGCCATTGAGGACATTGATCGAGGCCTCGAATTGCTCCGCCACGAGGGTCTCGAGCTGGCGCATGTCTTCTTTCGCCGTAGGCGTGAACGCATATTCATTCTCCCGCATGATATGGGAGAGCTTCACAATGTCCTCCGAATGATCGCCTATGCGTTCGGCGTCGTTCACCGCGTGAATGAGCTTAGGAATCAAGGCCGCCTCTTCGGGAGTCAAGCTTTCACGTGAAATGCCCACGAGATACGACGTGATTTCTTTCTGCAAACGGTCGATGTTTTTCTCCCGCTCGAGTATGCGCGGTTCGAGTTCAACCGAACCGCCGTGGAACAATTCGCAGGCTTCTTCGATGGATTTCTGGGCGCGCCGCACCATATACGACACTTCATTCACCGCTTGGGCCAGCGCCAACGAGGGCGTATGGAGCAAATGCGGTTCGAGATATCTGAACAGGGTCTCCTGGGGGGCATCTTTCATGGGTATGATGCGCGAGCACAGTTTTACCATGAGCCCGATGAAGGGTGTGAACAGAATGCAGTTAAAGACATTAAACATGGAGTGGGCGTTGGCGATATGGCGCGTGATATTCTCCGGCACAGCCGCGAATACTTCGCCCGGCGTGATGTAATCGATGAAGCCCAAAAACACGGGCTGGCCATTCCATAGTGGTAGAAAGAGCAGTATATACATATAGGTGGCGCCAACCGTATTGAATAAGGTATGGGCCATGGCGGCGCGCTTCGAGTTGCGGTTGGCCCCGAGCGCCGCGAGCTGGGCGGTGATGGTGGTGCCGATGTTGTCACCTAAGACCAACGCGAAGGCCGTGTAGAATGATAATAGCCCCTGCCCGGAGAGGGCCATCACGAGCCCTACCGTCGCCGAGCTGGATTGCACGACCATCGTGGTGGCGGTGCCGATGACGATGGACATTAAAGCGGCGCGCCAAGGGATGACGCCTCCGATGGGCGAACAATCAAACGTTTGGAACCACGAACTGAATTCTGGGCTGTAGCGCATGGGTTTGAGCACATCCGACATGGTGGTCATGCCAAGGAAGAGGAGGCCGAAGCCGAGCATGCCTTCGCCAAATGCCTGCCATGCGGGGCGCTTGGCCAGGCAAGCTAGTATGAGCCCAACAGCAATGGCGGGATAGGCCATTTGATCTAGATTAAATGCGATGATCTGCGCCGTGACGGTGGTGCCGATATTCGCGCCATACACCACGCCAATCGCTTGCGCCAGCGTCAGCAAGCCCGCATTGACAAATCCCACTACCATGACCGTAGTAGCGCTTGATGATTGAATGATGGAGGTGACAAGAGTTCCCACGCCCACGGCGAGCCAGCGGTTGCGGGTGACCGCGTTCAGAATTTTCTTTAAGCGCCGGTCCGCCATGCGCTGAAGGCCATTCGACATGAGCTTCATACCATAAATAAAGAGCGCAAGGCCGCCGATGAGGATGACGGCCATGTTCATCTTGTTGATAGCCATGGCCTCTATCGAGATCTGCCGCGCATGAAACTGGCGTTCCGCGGGAATGTTCAGCCGGTTGTCTTGTATTTCCGCATTTAGAAAATACTGCTGGCTATCCGAGCCCAGAGTCCATGTGGTCTTGGCGCGTCCTGATTCATCCGTGACGGCCATCGCTGGCTTGACGAAAGAACTGCTGTTATTCCCTTCCACATGGAAATATACCGTTACGCCCGAGGCGGGATGGCCTGGCGCGTCATACAGCACGATGCCTACGTCTTCCAGCACTTGGCCGGTATAGCCTTCGAGATCCGTATTAGACGACTCCACGCCGGCGACAGCCCGCATCTCTACGGTTTTCGGTCCTGCCGCTGTGTCGACAGCAGCCGATATCCGCACATCGCCCGGCTTATCTCCTAGGCGTACGAGCGCTTGGGCAATACCGCCCGCGTCGGTCGTGGTCTTGAGTGTGGAGGTGTTGCTGTCTACGAACACCGCACCGCTTGATTCATCCAATATTTGGAATGTCACCGCCGTGTCGCGAACGGGATGGCGTTCCCCTTCGCCTCCCAGAAGCCCTGGCTGGACAGCGCTCTCGACCATCACCCGTAACGGCTTGGCCAGCGGCTCGCCATACATGCCGCATTGGTTGTCGCCGCCCGCATAAGTATCCACTCGGATGCGGTCGGCGGCAAGGCCGCTTGAAGACATACATCCCGAAAGACATGGAATCAGCGCACACACACACCCGTAGATCAAGAGCCGCAATCGATTTCGCATGAGGAACCTGTCTGAATTGACGCCCAGCGCAGCCCACAACGCGCTACTGCGCTCCCAAAAGCAAGGCACACTGCCTTGGAATGGCTATCAGTATTGGGTTCCAGGCCTAAAAAGTCAAATTTTGTTAGAAATGCGTTAGAAGTTCATTATCGATGTATCCAGTACATACGCTCGCAGGCCATTCCATTCCGCTTATCGGGGCAATCCGGTTTTTGGGAAAATCTGGCGTCCGGCGTCCTCAGTCCCGTATACTCCCGGCATGGATACGGCGCTGTTTAAACTCATCAATGATTCGATGCGCTGCCCCTTGCTCGACCAGCTTATGCCGGTGTTGTCCGACAAAGATTTCGTCGTGCTGCCGGGGCTTATGGCGTTGATTGTGCTCTTTTATTTCGGGGGGCGCTACGTGCGCACCTGCATGCTGGTGTTATTGATAGGCTTGGCGTTGTCTGATACCGGCTCCGAGAAGGTTATCAAGAATCTGGTGCAGCAGAACCGGCCTTATGGCGATGTGGAGCTGGTGCATCTGCACCGAAATGGCGAATGGACCGAATACCAGTCAGTATGGTATGCCCACGACCCGCGCCGGAGTTTCGGCTTTCCTTCCTCGCATGCTTCGAACATGGCCATGATTGCCGTTGTGCTGGCCTTTCTGAGCCGCCGCACATTATGGGTGACGGTTCCGCTGGCGCTATTGGTGGGGTTATCTCGCATTTATACCGGCAACCACTACCCCTCCCAGGTGCTCGCGGGCTATGCTTGGGGCTCCCTATGCGCGTTCGTATCTATTAATCTCTGTTTTTGGGCCGTTCGCCGCATCTGGGGGCAAGCCTCCGAAATAGAAGCGCCCCGGCCCAGCCCCCCCCGGGAGCGCGTGCTGTTTTATTGGCTACTCGGTGGGTGGACCGCCATGAATTTTATCTATGTCCATCTCAATCTATTCGATTTGGCGGGCGATGAGGCCCAGTATTGGGATTGGTCTCGGCGGCTGGCCTTGGGATACTACAGCAAGCCGCCCATGATCGCGTATGTCATGCACCTATTCACGAGTGCGGGCGGCAATCAGGAATGGTCGCTGCGCACGGGGGCCATCTTGTTCACCTCGGGTGCATTGGCCCTGGTGTACGCCCTCACGCTGCGGATCGCCCGCAATGAGCGCGCCGCCCTTATCGCGGCCGTATCGGCCATAGCTATGCCCGCGTCGTGGGCCGGGTCCGTCATTATGACCATTGATCCTGTGCTGCTCTTTTTCTGGGCGCTGGCGATGTATGCTTTCCACCGCGCTATTAAGGGTGATTGGGGCATGTGGGCGCTCACCGGCTTCGCGCTCGGGCTGGGCCTTCTGTCAAAATACACCATGGCGCTGCTCATGGTTTCGTTCGCGCTCCATCTGCTCGTGGCGGAGCGGAAGCTGCTTCGGACACGCGGCCCTTATATCGCCTTGCTGATTAGCCTGCTCTGTCTCTCCGGCGTGCTGTATTGGAACTATGAGCATGACTGGGTGTCGTTCCGCCATACGGCGAGCATCGGCGCGGGCGAAGGCGCGAAAGCCTCGCATCTCCTCCAGCGCATCGGCGAATTCTGGGGAGCACAGGCAGGCATCGTGTCGCCATTACTCTTCGGCTTTTTTTTCTGGGCCTGGTGGTGGTGCCTGCGCTGTTTCCGCCAAAACACGGACGCCGTTTATCTGGTCCTCTGCGGCGGAGCGCTATTCGTGTTTTACGCCCTGGTCGCGCTGGTGCGCGATCCCGAGCCCAATTGGCCTATAGCGGCCTACTTGTCGGCGGCCATCGCCCTGGGTTGGGCATGGACTTCCCAGCCGCGCGGCGGACACGCGCGCAAGTGGCTGGCGGCGGCCCTTATCCTTGGATGCTTAATAGGCGTTATCGGGCGCTCCACGGATGCGCTTTATGCCTTGGGCCGCGCGCCCCAGCCCAGCGAGCGGGAAGACCGCATCTATATCGGCCCGTTGCGTATAAACCCGGATATGGACCCGACGGACAAGATGCGCGGGGGTCGGGAGATCGGCCAGGCGCTCGAAGGGCTGGCGGGCGACTCCAAGAATGGCCCCTTCCTGTTTAGCGACCGATACCAGCTCACGGCATGGCTGTCTTATTACACTTCAGGCCGGCCAAAGGCCTATTGTTTCCCGTACGAGCGCAGGCAAAACCAGTATGATTTATGGGGCGGCTGGGAAAAGCTCAAGGGGCGCGACGCCTTGTTTGTCACGGGTGGCGGACTCGAAAAGGCGCAATTATGGATCGATGGCCTCGTGGAGTTGAATGTCTTCGAGCGCGGCGAATGCCTGAAAACGGTCGAGGTGCGGCGCGGCCATACGCTGCTGAAAACTTACACCATCAGCAGATTATACCGGTATGCGGGATTCAAGCTCACGCCGCAAGCGGAGTTTTAGGCGGACGGACGCCTTTTCTGATGCAAAGCCTCATGCAAGATTAATTTGACAGCATTTTGAACGGAGTCCTATACTCAGCGTAGCGGGTATGGGGCGGCGGAGCCTTGCGTGCATGAAGATCATGAGGAGAACGCGGTGGAACGGCTTACCGAAGAACGAGGCGAGCGCACGTGGCGTTTATTCCGTTTCGGCTGGTATGTCAATCTGGCCAGCTTCATCGCGGCCCTTCTAGGGGCTTTATGGTTTTTGAAACAAGTGTTGTCCGGTGCGGCGGAGAATCCGCCTAGCGAAGGCGCCACCGATATCATGCTCATGACAGGGCTTTTTGTAGTGGCCGTGGTGCTGCTATTGGGTGCGGGCATATCCCGATATCAAGCCCGGCTCGAGGGGCAGCATTTGGAGCTTAAATTGGCGCTTAACGAGCTAAGGACCAAGCTCGATACCTTGTCGAAAGGGTAGTCAAAAGAACGCTCGAAGTACTAAAATCCGGGAGCATCCCGGAATCCGATGTACGGAGTCGGCGCGCGGGCAAACGTTGCGCCTGCGCGTGGGGGGGGCGTTGCGATGTTGAACACGCACGTCCTCGTCCTCAACAAGTCCTGGGCAGCCGTACATATCACGGCGGCCCGCCGCGCCCTGAGCCTTCTTTACATTGGCATGGCCCGCGCGGTACACCCCGAGGATTACTCGCTTTACGGATTCGAAGACTGGCTCGAACTCTCCCAGACTGGCCTGCGTGGCCGGCACATTTACACCCCGACCCTGCGTGTACGCATTCCAGAAGTAATCCTGCTCACGCATTTCAATGATTTTATCCGATGCGAAGCGCGTTTCTCCCGCCAGAGTATCTTCGAGCGTGACCGCAACCTGTGCCAATACTGCGGAACGCTCTTGCCTCGCTCGCAGCTCACGATTGACCACGTCATTCCCCACTCGCGCGGCGGAGGCGAATCCTGGGAGAATCTCGTGGTGGCCTGCATGAAGTGCAACGTACATAAAGGCAGCCGCACCCCCGAAGAGGCGGGCATGCCCCTTCTACGGCGGCCCGTCCGGCCCGCATGGCTGCCGCGCTTCGGCATGCGTGTTCCAGCCGATCAACTTACCGTGTGGCAGCGCTTTCTCGATACTCATTTCTGGAATGTGCCCGTGCAGGCCGACGCCATAGCTTTCGACGCCGAAGCGCTACCCGCCGCCGAATAAATTCGGCGGCCAGCTATCTATACACTCGAAGAAATTGAGCGAACAGGTTTTTACCACCCATGCTGCCGGTGGAGCCGAAACCTATTTAGGTACTCTGTGTGTTCCCGTGGCGAGAGTTCTAAATTATTAATAATATAACACATAAAGCACTGCTATACTTGCCAGGCTTCGCGCGGTACTGCTGGCGCAAACTATTTGGTTTCATGAAGCGCATTCGCATTTCGGATGGCCACAGCCGCTGGTTTGGGCCTTGGTATCGTGCCCAGCGGTGACACAATCTTCGCCGCAATAATAGAGGCCATCTTTTTCAAACGCCTCTTCCTTTTCCATTTCAGTGGAGCACGCTGTACACGCACATTGCACTTTCATCTTATTCCAGCTCCTCTAAGGGCTCGCGCCACTCGTGGTTTGCATGTTCGGCCATCACCGATAGCATTTGAAACACGTGCCTGTCGGCCACGCGGTAAAACACATGTTTGCCGTCGCGCTCGCACGCCACCAGGTTGCCCGCACGCAACAAACGGAGATGCTGGCTCACCAGCGAGGGCGACAAGCCGGATTCTTGGGCAATGTCGCATACGCACCGGGGCGTTTCCTGGCAAGCCAGCAGAATGCGCAAGCGGCTGGGCTCGCCCAGCAGGCGAAACATCTCGCCCAGCCGTTGCTGTTGCTGTTCCGACAAGGGGGGAATAGCAACCGGAGCGATGTCCGCCCCATTCGATTTAACGTATGCATTGCTGTTCATATGTATAGTTATACCTTGTTTCTGCCGGGCTGTCAAGCCGACGGCCTTGCGCCGCTATTTGAAGAATGAAAAGGTCCAGTGGATTTCCAGATTCTGTGAGCGGTAGATCTCTGGCACTTTAAAAGGGAAAGGCCCGAAAGGTGCGGCGCGTTCCATCGCCATTTTGCATAGGGCGGCATAGGTGGGCGAATTGCCAGGCTCGATGATATCGACGGACACCAGGCGGCCATCGGGGGAAATGGCGCAATTGAGCACGGCCTCGGTGGGCTCCGTGCCGGAATACCGCAATTGCAGCGCGGCCTTCCATTGGCCTTCGACGCGGCTGCGGATGTTTTTGAGATAGGGAGCCAGCTCATCTTTGTACGCCTCGAAGCCCACGAAGCCTCTGTCGGATACTCCGCCCTGCGGACGCCCTTCCAGCGTGGCGGTCCGTTTCGCTGGGGCAGGAGGGAGGGATGGGGCCGCTTCGGGCGGAGTAGGTTCCGCCCGGGCTACATCGAAGCGTTCTGCCTGAGACTCATCCTGTGCGGCAGGTTTTGGCGCGGGTTCTTTCGCTACGACCGTGCTTTTAGAGGGGGAAGCTTGTTTTTCAGGAGCAGGCTTGGGCGCGGGCGGTCCAGGAGCAGGCGCGGGAGGAGCAGGTTTTACGACGGGAACCGGCGGTGTGGGCGGTGCGGCCACGCCTCCGAGTTCGTCAAAGCCAGACTCCTTGTCCATGTGCGGCGCGGGGCGTTCTCCTTCGATGCCGGACCTATCGCTGGCCTTGGAATTCTTGTCCGAGATGAGATCCGTGCGCGGATCGATGGGTTCCTCGGAGGCCACTTGCGTATCGATAAGCCGTTTGGGCGGCTGGGGCGGTTTCAAATTGAGCACGAGGGGCTCTTCCCGGACCATGCGCCCCGGCAGCGCAGGAGTCCAGGTAACGGCCCAGGCAGCCCATATGAGAAACATCACATGGAGCGCCAGGGCCGCCACAGCCGACCATACTATCCGCCGCCGATAGGTCATCCCATATCATCCCAAATCCAGGCGGCCATTTTAGCAGAGGCGGGGCCGCTCCTGGAATGGCGGCCTGCTAGGACTTGATGCGCACCGGCGCGCCCTTCTGGGCGCTGGCGTAAATCGCATCCAGGATTTCCTGCACAATAAGGGCTTCTTCCCCCGTAGCGGTGTGGGGCTTATCGTTCACGATGCAGTCCACGAAGTGGTGCATGGCCGAGGGGGGGCAATCCCCTACGGAATGGACTTTAACATCCAATTGGCTGCCCATTTTTTCCATGAACATTTCCGCTTCGAACTGGTAGTCTTGATTGATGTTGTGCTGCACGAGCCCGCCTTTATCGCCATACAAGCGCGTTTCCATATGCTCGTTTTCAAACCGGTTCGACGCCCATGACGCCTCGATGGTCAGTGTCGCGCCATCTTCGAAGCGCACTTGCCCGGCGGCGAAATCTTCCACGTCGTAGGTCTTGTTTGTTTGCAGCGCCAGTTCCCGGGCGATGGGGTCATACGCGCCGCCCATGACCCACACGGGCTTGGGATAACCCATGAGCCACAACGCGAGATCGAGCCGATGGACGCCTAGGTCGATCAGCGGCCCGCCGCCGGAAAGGGCCTTCGTGGTGAAATGGCTCCCCATGGTGGGAATGCCGCGCCTGCGATGCCATTGCGTGGTCGCGTAGTAGACCTTGCCGAGTAATCCGGCCTCGACTTGCTGCTTGAGCGCCCAGGATTGATTATAAAAGCGGTAGCTGAAATTGATCATAAGGCGTTTACCGGCCTTTTTGGCGGCTTCAACCATGGCCTTGCCTTCCCGGGCATTCAAGGCCATCGGCTTTTCGCAAATCACATGGCAGCCTGCTTTAAACGCCGCCAATGTCAACGGCTTGTGATAGGCGTTAGGCGTGGCCACGCTCACGATATCCAGCGATTCTTTCTGGAGCATCTCCTCCGCATCGGTATAGCGCGCACCGATATGGTGTATTTCTCCAATCTCGTCGAGCCGTTCCCGCGACATGTCGGCAATCGACACGACCTCGGCGTTGGGATGGCTGATATATCCTGCCACATGGAACCGCCCCATGCCTAGGCCGATAACGCCACATCTGAGTTTCTGCATGGTATGTAGTCCTTCCTGCTATTTCGTATTACTATCTGCCTGAATGTTGTTTTCTTGCATGGATTTACATGATAAAGCATTGCTTATCAAATAGTTATATCTGGACTACATAGGCGTATTCCTTGAGCGGTGGGGCAAGCCCCACCCTACAAATCTTAGTGTATTTAGTTTTCTTAAAATCCGCTCTTTGGTTGCGGACGCTGTTCCATGTTCTTCATCGAGCGATATGCGTGCGCGACACGGTAAATCAGATGAGCAAATCGTTTCAACTGTAAAATGGATAGAAAGGAGAAACAGTAAGTCGCGGGAACCTTTGCAGCATTCCAAGGGTTTCATAATGCGTGATTTGCGCGTTTTTGACAAGCCAGAGAAGGGATGGTAAAGTATAAATAGTGATTTTATTAGAGATACCGCTAAACCTGATTCGGCGAGTAACGCGCCATTCAGGGGTTTCGCGGTGGTGAAGGAGGTGCGCCGTGCCGAGATTCGCGTATAAGGCCGTAGATCGAGAAGGCAAAGAGTGCTCGGGGCTTATTGAGGCTCCCCATGAGGCGGATGCGCTGCACGAGATCGGTTCCGCGGGCTTGATTGTCATCGACATACACCAGGCAGGCTTGGCGGATAAATTGCTCCAGCGCTGGCGCGAGCATAAAGAACAAGCCCAGCCAGAAGAAGATAAACACGCGGAAGATAACCGAACGCGTCATCACCGGCAAATCTTCTGCGTGCGGTATTCGGATGGACACACGGAGTATGGAGTCTGTTATAACCTCAATCCGCGCAATGACTCGTTCTATTTAGACCGGGTGGATATGCAAGGCCGGGTGACCAGCGAGTCCAAGCAAGTACACTTCAAGGATCTGAAAGCCATTTTGCACGTGAAAAGTGTAGATGGTGAGTTTGACCGCACCCAGAGTTATGTGCAAGCAGAAAATCTGGGGCGGGAAGTGGTCGTGGAATTTAATGATGGCGATGTGCTGCATGGTTATCTGCTGCACCAGTCCGACCCGAACGCCGCACGCTTTGCCGTTTTTTTGAAAGATCAATCCACGAATACCGTCAGCGCACTGGTCGAGAAGACAGCGATCTCGGGTGTATACTCGACAGAGGAATACGCCCGGATGGTGGCGCGGCGCAAGGAAGAGCGGGCGTCCGCCTTGCGCGGCAGCGATCTGTCTCAAGAGGAGACCATGGGTGATTTCTTCTTTGAGACGCGCAATTATGAAGCCGCGCTCGAGCAATATGACATGGCGAAACACAAACATCCGTTATGCGGGCGTGTGCAGCGCAAATTGCTTGCGACCCATTACAATATTGGCGTCCAGCATATCAAACGACATGACTATGTGCGTGCGCTCGGAATCATGGAGTCGATCCTCCAAATTGACCCCGCTAACGCACATGCGCGCAAAAAAGCCCACCAGCTCCGCAAAGTAATTCACCGAACCGAAGAGTAAGCGCCGGAAAGGCGCATGCCTTCTCGCATGCGCCTACGCCGTTTGCTTGTCCTGTGTCGCTATATCCAGTGCGAAGGGCAGCGCTTTGGCGAGAAAATCCATGAATGGGCCTTGATCCACATAATAGGCGCGCATGGGCGGCTGTTTCGCAATCGTATGAATATGTTTCAACGTGATTCCCCCTGGTTTCAGATCCGCTGTTTTTTATAGCGGCCTAGCTTTAGTCATAAAACAAACCATGCACAAGGATACCCTGGTTCATGCCGCCACGGCAAGTATGCGGCATCCCATCCAGCGGTGAAGAATAGCGGCGCCCCAGGGTCAGGCGTTGAGGTGATGCGGGTTAGACGGGGGGTGGCGAGGCCGACAGGCGACAGGAGGGGCAGCGGCTGTGCGTAAAGCCGGTGAATGGATGGGCGAGACGTGTAGGGCGGCGGCGCAACCGGGAACGCGCGGGCGCCCTATGCGGAACTGAAGCGGATCTGGATGGCCTCGGTGCAGAGGGCGTCATATTGTTCGCGGGACAGGGTGGCGTTGCGCAGGGCTTCGAGGAGGCGATGGGCAAGGTTTCTGGCGGAGCCAAAGCCTTTTGGAAAGTGGGCGGCCAGAAGGCTGCCATCCTCCAGGAGTTGCATGAGCAGATGGGCTATCTGCATCAAGAGGTAGTAGATCTTGCTGGCCTGTTCGTTTTGGGTATAGGCGTGTTCGAGGTTGTAGCCGCCGTTTTTCTGCACGTTGAATGCTTCATTTTCAATCTTCCAGCGTAAGCGTCCTCCTTCATTGGCCAAGGCGGCCGCATTGTGCGCGGATACGGATACGTTGGTCACCCATTTGAACTTGGTTTTCTTTATCATGCCTTCCGCGTCCGGGCGGGTGTCCACGCATTCGAGCACGGACAGGATGTGTTCACGCCGCTCGGAATCGCGGTAGGGGATGTCGTTGACCCAGCGAAACTGCTGGTGGATTTCCTTCTTGTTGCCGCAACGCCACGTAAGCTGGTTTTCGGGCGTCGCGGCCGCGAGGCTCTCGAATTCTTCGTTCACGGTGGCCAATTGGCCGTCCGTGAGCGTAATCATGAACTTCCAGCCATATTGCTGGCACAGCCGAAACACCGGTCCCGTGGCGTACAGGCCGTCCATCGCCAACAGCAGCGGCAAGCGGGGGAATCGGGCATGCAGGCGTGGGGCCAGCCGGTAGAAGGCTTTGGTCTCGCAATCCTGCTTGCGTTGTTGCTCGCTTTTCGCCAGGTCTTTCTCTGGATTCTCAATGAACTCCGTCATGAGCGAAAAGACCCACCCGTTTGGCGTGACGATCTTGGACTCCAGCACGGGATGGTAGTAGGTGATCTTGCCGCTCTTGTGCTTGCGCGTGAGGCAATGGGCGCAGTGGCGATGATCATAACTGCGTGTCCCCGTGGCGTCGATGGCCGCCACGTAGTAGCGCCCGAACAGGCGGTGGGGGTACAACACCTTCTTGTCGATGAGCGTCTGCGTCATGCCGGAAACGAGTTCCTGGACCGCCTCGAACGGCAAACCGCGAAATACCCCGTTCATCGTATCGCCATGCGGCACGCTGTCCACGTCAAACAAGACCTTGTACAGATGGACCATGAACGTCGTGTACAACTGCAGGCGGACTTGCCGGCGCGCCCCGAGCCGGCATGCGAACATCAGCACTCCCAAGAACACCAGCGACGCGACACTGTAGTCCACGTCGCCGGCTTGCTCGGGTTTGCGGGGATCGGGCAAGCCCGCAAAGCGCTTGCGCACCGGGCCAAAGAAGTGGGTGAACGTCCTCAAGAAGGCCCGGATGATTTCCGGATGCTCTTCTTGCGGGTTTGCAGGAACTGCCGTTGGGCCGCGCCCATGGCCTCGACGAGCTTCTTGAGCTTTTTCCATTCCTCAATCCATTGCGCCACTTCGCGGCGCAATTCACGGGGCACGTGGAGGGTGCGGGTCTTCCCGCCCTCCTTCCACGTCAGCAGGGCCGTTTCATGGATCGGCCCTTCCTGGACGCACCGGCAGCGCGGGTTCCCGCAGCGGCTGCGGGTGATGGTGAGCGTGGCGGGAAGAAAGGGCCCCAGACGCGCCAGGCGCGCCTGGACCTTGCGTCCCGCCGAGTTCGTGACAGGTTTCCCTTCCATGTACGGAAGTATATATACTTCCGTACCAGAAGTCAACAAAAAAAAGCGCCGATGCGAAGAAAAAACTCCCCGCACCGGCGCATCCTCAACTCATTCAACTGCTTCTACGCGAAAAAAAAGCGGTTCTTCACCGCTGCATCCCATCCAAGCCAGATGGGCTATTCAACCTAAAAACGCCAGTTGAATCTTGAGTGTCGAGCTGGAAGTAGTTCAAGATAATGAACATGGAAACAGAATCGCAACAGCAAGATGCTCCCCCATTGGGAGAGGAGGAATGGTTGTCTTTGGAGGCGCCGATTTTCGTAGATAGCTACGGGGGCCGGGTGCATGTGGAATGGGACCGGGAGGCGGCAACGACGCCGTTTGGCCAGTTGGCGTTCTTTATCGATTTTCTCAAGACGGCGGAGCTTTTTGAAGCGTGGGTGGAGGACTGTCCGCTGGCGTCCGCCAGCAATAATGCGCCGCGCAAGAGGGATGTGCTGGGCACGCTATTTTTATCAGTGCTGGCGGGCCACACGCGCTATGCGCACATTGACGCGGTCCGTTACGACGCGGTGAACCCGGGCTTGCTGGGGGATGAGCAAGATCATGAGCGCCTCCTCGGCGCGGCGGGCATTTATACTGGCGGACGGGGAAGCCTGCGCGGGCTGGCTACAGAAGCACCTGCGCCGCTGTTATGAGCCGTTGCTTTATGAGCCTTGGATTTTGGACGTGGATACAAGATAATCTGTTAATCTGTTTTTTGTCAAGTGTAAAAAGCGCCAGGAGTTCCCCCAAAATATTCATAGGGGAACTGCTTTCATGAGGAATCGAATGCAAACAGGGCCATCTGGGACTGTTTGGGAGATTGTACAGGGCGTCACGGGGGCTCCCGGGCAGCGTGTGAGGATGGCGCGCAATCCGTCGGCGAGGGCGTAGTACTTGAAATCAGGGATGCCGAAGAGGCGTTTGGCGGCCTTTTCTACAAAACCAGCCATCACCCGTAAGCGGGAATCGTTGTCGAGCACGCAGGCCGCGAAATACATCGCGGCCAACACCAGCGGCATTAAGTTTTGCAGGCCTTGGTAGTTCAGCACCCGGACGTTCTCGAGGTCATAGCAGGTCTTGGCGTAGCGAATGGTTTCTTCGATACTCCATCGTTTGAGGTAGGCGCGGACCATGCGCCACAGGCATTTGTAGCTTTTGGACAGAGGCTCATTGGTCAGCAACAGGAGGGGTTTGGCTCCAAAACCGCGAATCACCAGTAAATACAGGGGTTCTGGACGTTCGGGCAGGCGGATTCCGCAATATCCAAAATGCAAGGTGTACACCTTCTCTTCTCCCTCTTCGATGCGTGCTATGGTTTGGGAGTGCATCATGGGGCATTTGCCCGCGGCTTCCTCCGCCAGCATCAACTGTCCTTTGTGAAGCACATTCCGGTTGCCCACCAGTCGGAAAAGAAACCGTAGCTGGCGGTCCAGCAAGGCATCAAGCAGGTGGATGCGGTCTCCGCCACGGTCCATGACCCACAAGCCACGGCGGCCCACGTGCGCCGCCACCGCATCTATCCCGCGCAAAATCTCGTCATTCTCGCTGGTAAAGCCCGGCGCATCGGCGGACCATAACCGCTGATACAATGGAATCATGCCATCGGAATCCACCCCGCACCCGGCGATGTGAAGCGTCCAATACCCCTGGGCCAAATCGTGCGCGCTGCCGTCATGCACCGTGGCCATATACTCCATCTTTTGGGCGTACTTCTTGGAAAGATCCGAAGGGTCAATAAGGAGCAGCGTGTCCTGCGCCACCCGGCTCGATGCCATGCGCAGCACGTTTTCCTGGATGGTTTCTTCCAACTCGGGCCGCTGCAAATTCCTCGATAGCCGGTTGTGCGTTTTGCGCAGGGGAATGTCCTCCCCCAGGGTTCGGCCTATCTCCGTGAGCAGCACCGATTCGGAAGCCTGAATGCCGTACACCATCTGGGAAACGAAGCGTTGGGCCGCTACACAAAGGCCTTTCGAGAGATCCCCCGAAAATCGCCCTATGCGAACTCGCAAGTTTCGAGCAACTCTGGTAGCATTCATCCGCGGTCCTCCTTGATTGCGTTGGAGTTGTGGCTTTTCACACCAAGATTCTCTCGCACCAGGGAGGCCGTTTCAACTTGACGAAAGATCCCCCAAAATTCGACAAGGACACTTCTATAGACGGGTAACTCTATTCAATACAATTAGTTGCAGTTATAAACCACCATTTCTTGGGGGAATTCCTGTTTTTCAACAAGGTGGAAATAAAAAAAGGCACTTAGAATATGAATCCAGGGCACCCCCTGTAGAGTTAGGATTTGTGATTTTGCAGCGGGGAAAACCGTATACTTGAATAAATGGCCCTATTATCATGTTGCCGCCTTACGCTTCATCTCGCGGCCTCGGCAACGTGGGGCATTCTTGGATGGCATCGTGTATACTCCCCAAAATTGGCAACATACGGATGAAGGCCATGGCTTTTAAAAAACGTTTATTTCAATGGAGTTCCGCCCGGCTCTACCGGTGGTTCATGCGCCTGCATAGCGCATTTCCGTATTATTTTGTTCCTACGGGACACGCTTTTCCCGCATGGCACTATTTCTTCGAGGTTACGCGCCGCTGCAATCTACGCTGCCGCATGTGCCAGTATAAGGATTGGTTTGAACGGCATCCCGCCGGAGATCAAGCGGACGCCGAACTCTCGGGGGACGAGTGGCGCGGGCTCGTTGATCAGACAAGCCCATGGAGCCTCATCACCTTCACTGGCGGCGAGCCATGGGTGCGGAAAGATTTCGCGGACATCCTCGCCTATGCCAGCCAGCGCCGCCGCACGCATGTCATCAGCAACGGCACGCTCCTCGATGAGGACCGCGCGCGGTTCTGCGTTGAGCTGGCGCCCCGCCACCTTACGGGCCGTGGCTTGTGTTTTTTGGGCGTCAGCATCGATGGGATTGGAGAGCGCCATGACGCCATCCGGGGGCGCGAAGGGGCCTTCGAGCAAACCATGAACGGCTTGAAGGCTTTGGCGCGTTTCCGGCGGGAATCGGGCAAGCCATGCCCCATGCTCCACGTCACCGCCGTGATCCAAGAAGAAAATTTAGATATCTTGCCCGAACTGCCCGCACTTCTGGCACCCATCGGCGTGGACGCGCTGAACCTCACCATGGAAGTCACGTTTCCCAGCCTCGAAGGTTTGGGCGAAATAAATCCCGAAACACTGTGTCCCGCCGAGTCGGCGCTGCCCCATATCCACCCGGTGCGGCTCGAAAAGGCCCTCGTGCGCACGCGCGAAGCCGCCGAAGAAGCGGGCATCGAACTGCGCCTGCCCGACATGCCCCAGCGCGAGATCCTCCGCTACCATAATGGCGGCTCCGATGTCAGCCTGTTCACCTGCCACTCCGCATGGACCAATCTCTACGTGGGCGCGCAAGGCGATGTATATCCGTGTTTTATTCATAAAGTAGGCAATGTGCGTGAGAATTCCATCGCCAGCTTATGGAATAACGAATCAATGCGCGCCTTTCGCAAGCGCGTCCGAAAGTCGCTCTTCTGTATTTGCCAAGGCTGCTGCCACATCGAATACGCGGGCGGTAAGCCAAAACCGCATGCTCCACACGGAGACTGAAGGGAATATTTTTTGGCCACAAGAAGCGCAAAACGCACAAGATTTTGTGTCGCTTGCGCTTTTTGTGGCCATAATTGAGCCAACAAACGCGAAGGATTCACGCCATGATCATTGATGTACACACCCACGTCCACCCCGACCGCGACGGCATGGGCAGCCGCTATGACGCCACCCTCGAATTCATGCTGGAAAACCTTGCATCGTGCGAGGTCGACAAGGCCGTGCTTCTCGGTGAAGCGGTGGATGTGCCCTATATCAAAAGTGTTGAGAACGCCTTCGTGGCCGAATGCTGCGCCAAACACCCGGATAAATTCATCGGATTTGCGGCCATACACCCCCTCGAACCTGAAGCGCCTAAACGCCTCGAAGAAGATGTGCACCGCTATAATCTCCAGGGCCTCAAACTCCATCCCCGATTCCAAGGCGTTTCCGCCGCGGATCCGCGCATCGTGCCCCTGGTCGAGAAAGCCGCCGAACTCGATTTGCCCGTGGCCGTGGACGCCTATCTCTGGAAACCCACGCCTCTCGCCGTGCAAATGCCCATGAATATCGATGTCCTCTGCAAGCGCGTGCCCCAGGCGAAGATCATCATGACCCACTCGGGCGGCTTCCGTTACCTCGACGCCCTCGCCGTGGCCACCGCCAACGACCGCGTCTACCTGGATGTCTCCGCCGCGCTCACGTATTTCTTCGAGACGCCTTTCGAGGAGCAATTTATGTTCGTCCTCAAGAAACTCGGGCCAAAGCGCATCATGTTTGGGTCGGACCACCCCCAACTGCCCCTCAAGCCCACGTATGAACTGAGCAAGCGGATCTTCGAGAAACATGGTTTCACCCCCGAACAGATGGAGTGGATATTCGGCAAGACGTTCGAGTCCATCCTGCCCGGCGCGGCATAGGTAGAGAAAAAATGGTGTTTTCCTTTGTGTCTTGTAGTGAAAAAAACGGAATTGCATAGGCACAATAAGGAGAGCGCCATGCCTCATCTTCGATGTCCTGGACAGGACCAACGCAACTGGAAACCTGAAGATATATTCCTCATGGCATGCCCATGGTGCGCCGCCGAAATCGAATTCTGGAAGGATGAGCCCGCGCACACCTGCCGCGGCTGCGGCCATTCCGTGCGCAATCCGCGCCTCGACCTGGGCTGCGCGAAGTGGTGCAAGTCGGCCAAGGAATGCCTCGGCGCGCTTGCGCAAAAGGACAGCGAAGACGGTTCGCTTCGGGATCGGCTGATCGTCGAGATGAAGACCGCACTCGGCGATGACCGCCGCCGTATCGAACGCGCCCTGAATACCCTCGACCGCGCGGAAGAGATTCTAGCCATCGAGGGAGGCAACGCGCCGGTGGTGAAATCAGCGGCGGTGTTGCTCGAGTTGGATGAGCCAGAAGGATGCCGCGCCGGGCGCATCCTGGAACGCCAGCGCGCCGAGACCGGATTGGCCGAGGCCATCCGGGACACGCTGGCCGCATGCCGCAACAACGCACCGGAGACCCCGGAGGCCAGTATTGTGTCCGACGCCGCCCGCCTGGCGCGGCTGATGGAAGGAAGCGAAACACTGGAGGCCGACGGCGCGGCGTGGGCGCGCCAAGCTTTTCACACGGGCGCGGGCCGCGCCTTGGCGGAACGGGAAATCCGGTGCAATCACTTAATAGACAAGGAAAACTCATGAATCATCCCCCCAATTACCAGGCGGAGGCTAAGCAGGAGGCCCTCGAACGGCTGCGCGAGCGCATGGCTAACGTGGATTTGCCCCGCGCGGCGGCACGTGGCGGATTAGTGCTCGATGCGAATGGCCGCATCGAGGCCGTTTTTCTGGGCCGGAAACTGCACGTTGCTCCCGGTTCGCTCGATATCACGGCGGACGACGGGAAAAAAGTCTCGGCCACCACGGCATACTTGATTTTACGTTATCTCGAAACGGAGCGGGAAGTGCGCCCCTTGGATGAGGACATCACCTTCCGTGATTTGCCCGGCGGATTGTTTTACGTTTCCGCCCTCGCCCAGCGCACCACGGAAATGTTGTTGAAGACATATGGAAACGACACGGAACGCCTACGGGAGGCTTTAGCGCGTTATCCCCATGAGCCTCACGATATAGGCGACGCCAGCGCGCGCATCCACGCCATCGGGCGAATCGATGTCACGCTTGTGTACCGGAGCGGCGACGAGGAATTCCCCGCCACCATGGATCTGCTTTACGATAAAGCGATAGGCGGCGTCTATAGCACGGATGAAGTGGCCGCGTTAGCCACGGCGCTTTGCGTTGGATTACTGTAAGCGCCCGAGATGAAATTCTCGAGAACATACATGAACATACAAGCAGCCAGCTTGTTGACATGTAGGGAGAACGCGTCGTGCTTTTTGTATTCTCCGCTTTTGTACTGCTTGTGGGATGGATGGCGTATATCCTGCTTACTGAATGGTTGAAACGCAGAAAGGCGCGGAAGCGGGCGTTCGGCGCTCCTTTCCCACTCGAGTGGGAGGCCATCCTGGAGCGCAACCTGACGGCGTATGCGTGCATGCCAGCGGAACTGCGTCCACGCCTGCATCAGCGGATACTGCTTTTTCTTGCCGGGAAATCGTTTGAAGGCTGCGGCGGATTCACCCTCACGGACGAAAGCCGCGTGACCATCGCCGCCCATGCCTGCCTGCTCGAACTCAACCGCGAGCCAACAGATTACCCTGGCTTATATTCGATTCTGGTATATCCACATGCCTTCGCGGAGCGCACCGCAGGCCTGGCGGGTATGCATGAAGATGGAGACGAGGAGATCTTGGGCGAATCCTGGCGGAGTGGCGCGGTGGTGATGGCATGGGACGAGGTGCAACGCACCAACACCACTATTCAGGATGGAACCAATGTCGCGCTGCATGAATTCGCCCACCAGCTCGATGAGGAAACGGGCGCTTCGCTATTCGAAGAAGATGGCCCTTTGGGCGAATGGGCGAAACGCATGCGGAACGAGTACGAGGCTTTCTGCACGCACGCCGGGCGGTTTTCCCACGAGATGCTGGACGCATACGCCGCCACGGATCCCGCCGAGTTCATCGCGGTATCCACCGAGGCCTTCTTCGAGAAACCGCGCCTGCTCCGCGCGGAGCATCCCAAGGTGTATGCGGGCCTCCGCGCGTATTACCAGCTCGATCCCGCCGCGTGGGACGCATCCGAGAACGCATGACCGCCGTTTTCAGCCAATCGATAGCATGCGGTCAATCGGCTTGCGGGCGCGCTCGATGATCGCGCTGGGCAGCTCGATTTGGTACTGCGTATTCCGCAGTGCATCCAGGGTGTCTTCGAGCGTAATAAGCGCCATGTACGGGCAGCGATGGCTGCACAAGCGCAGCATGTCTTTGTCCGGACTCTCGGCGGCGATGTTGTCGCCCATGCTGCATTCCGTGAGCAGCATGAATTGCTGGGCGTCCGATTGCCGGATATATTCGAGCATTTTCTTCGTGCTGCCGGAGACATCCACTTCGGCAATTACTTCCGGCTTGCACTCGGGATGGGCGAGAATGGTCACCTCGGGGAATTGGCGGCGCACCGTGCGGACATCATCCACCGTGAACAATTCGTGGACTTCACAGTGGGCGTTCCAGCCAATGATGGCGCGTTCCGCGCCGACAGCTTCGCCCGCCCAGCCTTGCACGAATGCAATGCCCAGTTCGAGAGCCGTATTGCGCGCGAGATATTCGTCGGGCAGGAAGATGATGTGTTGATGCCCCTTATCAAGCAGATGGCGGACCACCGCGCCCGCATTGCCCGAGGTGCAGCAATAATCGGATTCGGCTTTCACATCGGCATAGGTGTTTACGTAGCTGACCACCGGCGCTCCCGGATACCGCTGCTTGAGCGTGCGCACCTCTTCGACGCTAATGCCTTCCGCCAGCGAGCAGCCCGCCTTCTCGGCGGGAATGAGGACGGTCTTCCCGGGGCTGAGCACTTTGGCGGTTTCGGCCATGAACTGGACACCGCAGAATACGATGATATCAGCGCTAGTGGACGCGGAAATGCGCGATAATTCGAGGGAATCGCCCATATAATCCGGCACGGACGCATACAGCGCGGGCTCCATGTAATTGTGGCCGAGGATCACCGCGTTGCGTTCCCGTTTGAGGCGGTTGATCTCGAAGGCCAGTTCAGCCTTGAGCGTAATCTCCGCTTCCGGCATGAAGCGGTTTAGTTTAGCAATCATCAGCGCCCGCGTTTCCTCGAGGGTCGCCGCCTGCTGGATGGCCGTGGCAGTCGTCATGACGATAAGTCCTTATGGCTCTTCAGATATCGTTTGATAAATTGTACGCTACCACGCGCGAGGAGCCATGCTAGCATCCGCGAAAGGCTACGTCAAAAAAGGAAAAGACGGGATGCTGACTCGATATGCTGGTTGATAGGTACTATCAACTACAATGAGTATTCTTTTTTGAGCAATATAGCATGTACGCCGTTTGTCCATCTTCGTATATTGACTTACTTACAGAAGTAAAATAGGCATAACAATTCCCATCTTCTGGAGCATCTTACCCTTTTGTGAGTCTGATTCTGAACCGACTCAACCCTTTTGGGGCGGTGCAGGAGGCGGAGGCGGCGGCGGCGGAGGGGGAGGGGCGGAAGGGACATTGATCCCTTCATTGAGTCCTCTGCCCGGCAATTTGTTCGGCACCTTATGTCCCATTGTTACTCTCCGTAGCTTCCATGAACTCTACCCATTTCACGTCTTTGACGTTTATCAATATCGATTCTACACCAGACATCTTTCTCATTTCACTTCTATCTTCCTTACCATCGATTAGATCCGTATTGTCGGTTAACCAAAAAGGATTTGTTATAACGAAATGGCCTTCTGCTGGATCCGATGGCCATTCATATGGCAGTCCATATACACGCCTTTCGTCAACCAAATGAAGTACAATATATGGTGTTCTGTGAGTGCAGAACGCGTGGAACCAGTTGGAGGGGAATGATGTCTCTTGGGTAACTCGGAGTTTCCGCGCGATTCCGTGTAGAATGTCATTATTGACAAAGAAAGCCATCGTTCCCCCGAACACTATGGCTAATACTGTCACATTCACCAATTCTACTTTCGTACTCCAAGAACCAAGAATGATAGTGTGCTTCCCGATGCAGAAAAGCGCCATTGATTCTATAAAAACCAAAGACTGAATCATTAAAGTAAAGATCAATGCTTGCACTACACGCTCAAATTCAGAAGGTTTTTTATGTGAAGTCAGACCATAATAGACCCATGCGCAAACGAACCCAGGCAGAAGATACTGCAGAATTTCTATAATATCTCTGGATACATTTTGCATGTTAGCCCCCGCGTCTTTCGGTGGATAGCCCAATTCGGTCCCCCAACAAGAACGGCCAAATTTACTAGATAAATACATAACTAGTCACGGGCTTACTATACCTCCTAAAGGTCTGCATCTCTGTGTGGACCTTGTCGCAAATCATCTACTCCGTGCTGGTGGATTCCTCGCCTTTGCCATCAATGGCGGAGAGCATGGCGTGCCAGGCGAGGGTGGCGCATTTGATGCGCACGGGAAACTCGCGGACCCCCGCGAAGGCGGCTATGCGGCCGAGTTTTTCTTCGTCGATGATGTCTTCGGGATTGGCGGTGATCATGGAATGGAACTTGACGAACAGGGCTTCCGCCTCCGCCTTGGTCTTTCCTTTGAGCAGGGTGGTCATGACGGACGCGGAGGATTTCGAGATGGCGCATCCCGCGCCATGGAAGCTCACGTCCTCAATCACATCACCATTGAGCTTGAGGTAGATCGTGAAATGATCCCCGCACAGCGGGTTTAGCCCTTTGGCTTTACAGGTCGCCTCAGGCATCTCGCGGAAATTGCGCGGCTTCTTATTGTGCTCGAGGATGACCTGTTCGTATAGTGCCCGGTTGCTGCTCATCAGTCGAAAATCTCTTTCACTTTCTGAAGCCCCGCGGCCAGGGCGTCAAGCTCCTGTTTGGTGTTGTAAAAGGCCAGCGACGCGCGCGCGGTGGCGGGCACGCCGTAAAATTCCATGACGGGCTGGGCGCAATGGTGGCCCGCACGTACGGCGATGGCTTCATCGTCCAATATCTGGCCGATGTCATGGGGATGGGCCGCGTCCATCACAAACGAAAGCACGCCCGCTTTGTGCGCGGCGGTTCCAATCAAATGGACGCCCTCTATCGAGGACAGCAGCTCGGTCCCGTAGCGCACCAATTCTTCTTCGTATGCGGCGATGCGGTCCATGCCGATGCTGTTCAAATATTCGATAGCCGCGCCAAGGCCGATAGCGCCCGAAATATCAGGTGTGCCGGCCTCAAATTTAAAGGGCAAGGAGTTGTAGATGGTCTTCTCGAAACTCACGGACAAGATCATGTCGCCGCCGCTTTGATAAGGCGGCATCGTTTCGAGGTGTTCCGCGCGGCCATAAAGAACGCCAATGCCCGTGGGGCCGCACATCTTGTGGCCTGATAGGGCAAAGAAATCGCAACCCAAATCCTGCACGTCTATCGGGAGATGGGGCGTGGATTGCGCGCCATCGACAAGGAATGGAACGCCTTGGGCATGCGCCATGCGCACCATCTCTTTTATCGGGTTGATCGTGCCGAGGGCGTTCGATACGTGCGTCACCGCCACGATTTTCGTGCGGGGATTCAGCAGGCGTTCGTATTCCTCCATGATGAGTTCGCCTTGCGGCGTCATGGGGATCACGCGCAGTTTCGCACCTTGCTGTTCGCACAGGATCTGCCACGGCACGATGTTCGAGTGGTGCTCCATATAGGAAATGAGCACTTCATCTCCTGGCCCCACGTGCTTGCGCCCAAAGCTATGGGCGACCAGATTGATGCCCTCGGTCGTGCCTCGCGTGAAAATAATCTCGCAGGAAAGCCGCGCATTGATAAACCGCTCGACTTTTTTCCGCGCGCATTCATAGGCGTCCGTGGCGATGCTGCTCAAAAAATGCACGCCCCGGTGTACATTGGCGTTCTGCGTCCGATAGTATTTATCTAGGGCGCAGAGCACCCGATGGGGTTTCTGGCTCGTGGCGGCGTTGTCGAGATAAATGATCGGCTTGCCGTCCTTGAGGTATCCCAATATAGGGAATTCCGACCGGATGCGTTCGACATCCGCTTCCGAGAGGGAGCGCGGCCGGGGAATAGTCTGTTTTTTTGTTTCTATAATCACGCCCATCATCCTGCCTCATTTCGGGCTATATTTGTCAAACACATGCTTATCCAGGCGTTCCCGCAGGCGCGCAATAGGCGCTTCCTGGACCACCTCATCGGCGAAACCATAAGCCAGCATGCCGATGGCCATGGCGCGGCTCATGCCGCGTGTCTGGAAGTAGAAGATCTGTTCGTCTGGCGGCTGGCCCACGGTGGCCCCGTGGGTGCATTGCACGTCATCCGCGAAAATTTCGAGCAACGGCTTCGTGTCCACCATGGCTTTGTCGGAGCGAAGCAGATTTTGATTGAGCTGCTTCGAGTCCGTCTTCTGTGCGCCGCGATGGACGTAAACGCGCCCGCTAAAGACCGCATGGCTCTTGCCATCGAGCACGCCTTTGCAGTGGATGCGGCTCGTACATCGGGGAGCCAAGTGTTCGATGGAGAGCGCATGGTCCACGAGCTGGCCTTCATCGGCCAAGTATAAGCCATGAAGGCCGCATTCCGCGCCCTCGCCTTCGAGGCGGACGGATATTTCGTTGCGGGTGATTTGGCCGCCCAAAGCGAACGAAAATGCCGTAAACACGCTCGAACGCGCCTGGCGCACCGCCGTCGTGGCCATATGATACCCTTGCGGGCCCTCCTCGAGCAGCTTGGCATAACACAATCGCGCCGAGTCCGCCAACTGGAGTTCGCTTGCCGCATTGTTAAAATAGGGCTGGCCCGAGTTTAGGTCTACATAATGCTCGATGAGCGTGGCCTCGCTGTCTTCATCGGCCAGCACCAGATTGCGCGGATGGCGGGCCGTAGGTTCATCGCGCCCCATGCTGATGTACAGCACATGCACGGGCACCGCGATGGATGCATGCGGCTCGATATGCACGACAGCCCCATCCAGGGTGAACGCGCCATTTAGCGCGGCGAACACGCCTGCACCGCAATTGAGGCATACGCCCAATTGCCCGCGCGCCAGCGAGCTGTCTGTTGATAGGGCCTGGCGGAGCGAAGATACGCGCAAACCTTTCGCCGTATCCGGTATGCGTGACAGCTCGGGGGCGTAAAACCCGTCCACGAACACCAGCTCCGTCCAGTCCGCTTCGCCGAACAGCCACGGGGCGATATCCGCGCGTGACAGTTTGTGCGCGGTAGGCTCAAGAAGCGATTGAAACGGCGTGCGCACAATGGGATTCACATTGGTGAAACGCCACGCCTCGAGCTTGTGGTGGGGCCATTCGAGCGAATCGAACCGCTTGCGTGACTGTGCGCGAAACGATTGCGCCCACTCGGGGGCCTCGAACGACACCGCGGCATCTAGGGCGTTGGTATAACCACTTTTCGATACTTCCGTTTGACTCATTGGCTTAACCTATATGGTTGAACATTTTTTTAGACATGATTTACAAGATGGACAAGATAAATCTAAGATTTTTACTTGCAGCATCCTCATTAGTCCATATTTTATTATTCATACTGTATGTTTTATCTAACACTTATCTCCATATCATTTCTAAGATTCCCATCTTCAGAAATCTTGTTCATCTTGTAAATCATGTCTAAAAAACACCACCCTATCTGATGTCTTCCACTGCTTCATATCGGCGGAATTTACGCTTTACCGTGACAGAAGGTCCGAAGTTGATGAGCAATCCATTCTCAATTCCTGTCGCGTTGAGGTAATTGACCAACTGGACTTCATGCTCTTTGGAAAGAGATTGCACGGCCTTCAGTTCTAAAATAAGCCTTTCTTCGATAACCAAGTCCGCTACAAAGTCTCCGACATTTTTCCCTCGATAGTAAACTGGTATATCCGCCTGCTGTTTTGCCGATAACCCTATCTCCAACAATTCGACTAGAAGCGCGTTTTCATATACTTTCTCCAGAAAGCCGGGGCCCAAAACATTATGGACAGTATAGGCGGAACCAATCACTAGCTTGGTCAACTCGTTAATGTCCACTGTTCTATCTCTCTTTTTTTGGACAGGATTTACAAGATAAGACAAAGATGAGCAATTTCAAATGATTCATTCTAAACGATTCATCTCTTCGCCAAATCCATTAACTGAACACCATCTTTAAAAATCTCGTCCATCTTGTAAATCATGTCTAAAAAATCTTTTCATCACACGCCTGCCAATTCGGCTTTCACCCAGTCGTATCCTTTTTCCTCAAGCTCCATGGCGAGTTCCTTTCCGCCGGTCTTGACGAGCTGGCCCTTGTACAGCACATGCACCACGTCTGGCACGATATAGTTGAGCAAACGCTGGTAATGCGTCACGACGATGAATCCGCGTGAGCCGTCGCGCAACTTATTGACGCCTTCCGACACGATGCGCAAGGCGTCGATATCCAGGCCCGAGTCCGTTTCGTCGAGAATGCATAACTTTGGCTCGAGCACGGCCATCTGGAGGATTTCGTTGCGTTTTTTCTCACCGCCGGAGAATCCGTCATTCACGGGCCGTTCGGCGAACTTGGGGTCTATTTCCACCATGCGCATTTTCTCTTGCAGGATTTCCCGGAATTCGAGGGCATCGAGTTCCTCGAGGCCGTGGCTCTTACGAATCTCGTTTAACCCGGCTTGCAGGAAATAGGCGTTCGATATGCCGGGGATGTCAATCGGATATTGAAACGCCAGGAACAAGCCCAGGCGCGCACGTTCTTCCGCAGGCAGTTCAAGTAGGTTTTCACCCAGGAACTCGACTTCGCCCTGCGTGGCCTCATACGCTTCGTTGCCCGCGAGCACTTGGGCCAGCGTGCTCTTGCCTGACCCGTTCGGCCCCATGATGGCATGTACTTCGCCTGGATTCACTTTGAGGCTGATACCCCGTAGAATTTCGTTGCCTTCCACGGACGCATGTAAATTACGGATGTCCAACATCTATCCGATACTCCCTTCCAAACTCACGCCCAGCAGTTTTGTGGCCTCGACGGCGAACTCCATGGGCAAATGCTCGAATACTTCCTTACAAAATCCATTCACCACCATCGAAATGGCGTCTTCGGTGCCAATGCCCCGCTGCTTGCAGTAAAACAATTGGTCGTCACTAATCTTGGAGGTCGAGGCTTCGTGCTCGACTTTGGCCGTTGGGTTGCGCACATCGATATACGGAAAGGTATGCGCGCCGCATTGATCGCCAATTAATAGCGAATCGCATTGCGTGTAATTACGCGCATTCTCGGCCTTCGGCATCACTTGAATCCGGCCCCGGTAGCTGTTATTCCCATGGGCCGCCGAGATGGTTTTCGAGATGACCGTGCTTCGCGTATTCTTGCCGAGATGGATCATCTTCGTGCCCGTATCGGCCTGTTGGCGCTTGGTGCTCAATGCCACCGAATAAAATTCGCCCACGGAATTGTCACCCTGCAAGATGCATCCCGGATATTTCCACGTAATGGACGAGCCTGTCTCGACCTGGGTCCACGAGATATGCGAGTTTCTGCCTTTGCAGATGCCGCGCTTGGTGACGAAATTATAAATGCCGCCCTTGCCTTCCGCGTCGCCCGCGTACCAATTCTGCACCGTCGAGTAGTTGATGCTTGCATCATCCATGGCGATCAATTCCACGATGGCGGCGTGAAGCTGGTTTTCATCGCGCATGGGTGCGGTGCATCCCTCGAGATAGTTCACCGAAGCGCCTTCCTCTGCGATGATGAGGGTGCGTTCGAATTGGCCTGTCTCGGCGGCGTTGATGCGGAAATACGTGGACAGGTCCATCGGGCATTTTACGCCTTTCGGGATGTAGCAGAAAGACCCGTCGCTGAACACCGCCGAATTGAGGGCCGCGAAAAAATTGTCGCCATAAGGCACCACGGAGCCGAGGTATTGTTGCACCAGGTCTGGATGATTTTTCACTGCTTCGGAAAAGGAGCAGAAAATGACCCCTTTTTTCGACAAAATTTCCTGGTGGGTCGTGGCCACGGATACGCTGTCGAAAACCGCGTCCACCGCAACGCCCGCTAAGCGTTTCTGCTCCTCGAGCGGAATGCCCAGCTTGTTGAACGTTTCGAGCAATTCCGCGTCCACTTCGCCCATGGAGCCTGGCTTCTTGTTCTTGGGTGCGGAATAGTAGCGCTGCTGCTGGTAATCAATAGGCGGATACGTGACGTTGGCCCAATTCGGCTCGTGCATGCTCTGCCAATGGCGGAAGGCTTTCAATCGCCATTCGAGGAGCCATTCTGGCTCTTCCTTTTTCAGGGAGATCAGGCGGACCACGTCCTCGTTCAACCCGCGTTCGATGGTATCGGATTCAATATCCGTCACCCAGCCATATTTATACTCGCGGCTGGCCAGTTCGGCCACCTCGCGGTTGCTCTGTTCTATCCGGCTGCCCTTATATTTGGGCCCCGATGCTTCCGTGTCTGATACTTCCATGTCCCTTATACCTCTTGTTATGCATGATAGATGCGGCGGCGCGTCATGTAAACATACCACTCCATTCACATAAAAACACCTCTTGGATTCCCTCGCATCCGTGGCAGACGGTACAGCCCGGCATATCCCGCGTTCCATACCCGATATAAGAGGCTTTCTTTGCCTCTCTATGTGTCAACATAAGGCGTTAAAACCTTTATTCCCATACAGTCGGCTCATATTCCCGGTGCGCGGGAATCCCATCAGATGACGGGGGCGGCCATTAGCCAGCCTTATGCAAACAAACGTTTGAATGTTTCTTCCGGGTGTGCTATCGTGGAAACGTCAGATCAACGAGGACAAAGGAAGACTCGCGCCATGAAGTATTGCTTGCTTTTACTAGCGTGCTTGCCCTTCGCCGCTTATGCACAGACCACTGTTGAAGCCCAGCCCTCCCCTGAGTCCGTGGCGGGCGGGAGCGGATCTGGTCTTGATCCGTTGCATTCTTATCACGATGTCATCATCGCCATCGAAAAACACTTGTCCGATTCAAGCGTCCCGGCGGAAACCGCTCCACCTCCAGGAACGGTTGAGCTTAGCGCCCGGCAGTGCGTGGAAATGGCGCTGAGTAAAAACGCCGCCGTATTTATGGCTCAAGATGAAGTGGACGCCGCCAAGGCCCGTATCGGCCAGGCCCGCTCCGCTATGTTCCCCCAGGTAACTGGGAGCCTCGCGCGCACGCATACGGAATATGTCGCTCCAAAAACCACTCTGCTGATGAAAGCATTTAGCGCGTTAGGCAGCTCGATGAGCAGCGGGATCCAGCTTGAGACTGGAAACACGCTAGTGGATGTCGGCGGCCCCATCGTGTTGAGTTCCGCTATGTCGAAACTATCCGCGAGATTAACCCCGGACACGACCCCGGATGACGATCTCATCACCAGCCAAATGAACGTCCAGCAAGTCCTCTACGCGGGAGGGCAAATTCGGGCGGCCATCAAGGCGTCGCAATATTTGGCCCAGTCGCAGGAATGGCAAAGCAAAGCCACACTCGCGGAAATCGAGTACCAAGCCAAGCAGGCATTCTATGATGTCGTCCTCGCCGAAGCGCTTGTCCGGGTGGCGGATGAAAGCGTGAATACGTATGAACGCACCTTGTCGGATGCGCAGCAGATGTTCGATGAGGGTATGACCAGCAATTTTGATGTGCTTCGTGCGAAAACGGAACTAGGAAACCGCGAGGCAAGCCTCGCAACCGCGCAGAATCTGCATAGTCTCGCCTTGACGAACCTGCGCCGCATCCTTTATCTGCCGCAAGATACGCCCGTATCTATAAATCCCAAACTCGAATGGATGCCTGCGGCTATGAACGTCAAGGAAATGGTCGAATTGGCGTATAAGCAGCGGCCGGAGATCGCCGCCATCGAGTCGGGCGTCAAAGCCGCCGAACAGAATTTGCGCAGGGTGAACGGCCAATACAAACCCCAGGTGGCCGCCACGGCGGGTTACAGCGACACCCATGGGGGCAGTTTCTCTGTCGCGGATGGCTGGACCTTGACGGTAGGCGCGGAATGGGAACTTTATTCTGGCGGACGCCGCCATTTCGAGCGCGCCGAATCGAAGGCCCAGATCGAGAAATTGCGCCATGAATTACTGGATCTCGAACACATCGTGGAACTGGATGTGACGCAATCCTATATCCAGCTCCAAGACGCCATGGTGAAAATCCCGAGCGAACAAGGCACCGTGGAATTGGCCCGGGAAGGCTTGCGGCTGGCCCAGTTGCGCTTCAAGGAAGGCGTAGGCACGCCATCAGAAACCTTGGATGCGGAATTGGCTCTCACCAGCGCGGAGACCAATCTCGTGCAAGCCTTGCGCGATTACGCCGTAGCCAACGCCTCGCTCGAACGGGCCACGGGCAATAGCTGGGGCCCTTCCGAACAAGCGCCGCCTGCATCATAATGCCCTATTTTTAGCATACGTGCCTGGGCTTTGGCGTCATTTCACCTCCTATGGCGGGTTGATTCTTCCCGCATTGCGGGCAAGTTGACAGGCGCAGGTGGAAGTTCTATGCTGAATAACACTAGATATAGGATAATCCGGGAGCATGATGAAACGGCATATGCAGTTTTGCACCGCGCCTCGCCGCGCGGAAACGGATAGCGAACAAAACACGGATGTTGCCTTTTTGCTCGATATCGTGATTGGACTTCTGCAATACATCGGCAGCCTTAAGCAAATATAACCGGCGCAATGCATTTGCTGGCGTGAGGATGAAGGCCGTGAACCACCATCCGATAGGCGAAGACCGCGAGGCAAGAGAGGCCCTTGGCCAGATTCATAATCTGCCCACGCTGCCAAGCGTCGTATTGCAGGTGGTGGCCACCGCCGCGGATCCAGATGCTTCCGCGCTCGATTTAGCGCGCCATATCATTCCAGACCAGAGTTTGTCCGCGACGCTGCTGCGCATGGCCAACTCAGCATATTATGGCTTCTACCGCCGCATATCCAGCGCGACGGATGCCATCGTGGTTCTCGGTTTCTCGAAAGTGCGCGATATCGCTCTTACCGCTACAGCGTTCCAAACACTAAAGCATGCCCCGGGCGCTTTTGATTTAACGCAGCTTTGGCGGCATTCCTTGGCTGCCGCAATGGCCGCGGAGCAAATCGCGCGCGTGCTGCACCTGCCTCCCATCAACGGTTATTTTAGCGCGGGGCTCCTTCACGATATTGGGAAAGTCGCCCTCGGCCTGCTTTACCCAGCCGCATACGAACAAGCGGTCCAGCTCGTGGTAAAGGAAGGCATTCCTGTATGCCAAGCGGAACGCAGTGTATTAAAACTCGATCATTGCGCCGCAGGGGCCGCATTGGGAGAGCATTGGAATTTGCCGCTGCCTGTCGTTGAAGCGATCCGGAGGCACCACGAACCGGAACGCAGCGTGGCGCATGCGGAGCTTGTCCATGTTACGGCGCTGGCCAATGTGCTGGCGTATGAATCCGGCATGGGAGATAGGGCGGACGTGGAAATACTGATGCCGGATATGCAGTTATCCTTAGAGCTGCTCGGTTTGCGGCCGGAACAACGGGAACATGTGATACAGCGCGTGCGCGAAAGCAGCGGACGAATCGATGACCTGCTGGGCGTGCTTAATACCGATTAATCGATAGGCCTTCGATGGCCTGGCGGAGAAGCTCGAGGGAAGGCAGCGACTCTTCCACCGGTTCGGCCGCGTCCGCAAAATGCCCGCGAATCCAATCTAGAAACGCATGAATTACCGGCATGCGCCAGCGCGCCGCAGGCCGCGCCACTTCTTCCCGCAAGAACTGCACATCCCGGATGAGCGCCTGCCGCTGTTCTCCATCGAGTGCGGCGTACTCCGCTTCTTGCGCCAAGCTTTCGAGCAATGCAGGAATCTCCGCACCCGCCGCCTCCAACTCTTCCATCGAAGGGGGAAACCGGAGATCAAACTCGAAGCGATTTTCGACGAGATCAATGCCGCTTGCCGTAATGCGCGCCGCCGCAAACGCCGGCGGATTATATCCCATGAGCAATTCCACTAAGCCGCGATCATGCAGATAATGCGCATTGGATAATAACTCTTCCCGGACAAATTCCCCTGCTTCCAGCATATCAGCGGGCGAAAGCATTTCGAGCGGATTTTGCATATAACGCTCGTATAGCAGTGACAATACCTGTCGGCGGACGCTTTTGGGATGCCGTGTATTCATAGGAGCTGAGCTCAACCTTTTTTAGCGAACTGCTGGCCACGGAAGGCGCAAGAGGCGCAAAAACGTTTTTTGCACTACTATCCCAAAAATGCAGTTTTCTTGTGGAAATTTCCCGTGTAAACCAAAGTACATCAACTTCTTACGCTTTACAATCCTTACCAGATGCTTTGATGGTCTCCTCCGTTGAACGGTGGGGCAAGCCCCACCCTACAACTTACTCATCACATGGGCGAGACACCCATGCTACGGGAGTTAAAGCATGGAGAAAAATCCATTGGCGTTCATGGCGTCCATTCGCGGTTCAAAAGCAGGCCGTTTAGTTGCGGCCATGTCTCGCTGCGATTTCCTCTCACCTTGTGGCCTATCACGGTTCATTTTCCGCCACAAATGCATGTATCCTTGATTATATCAGAATCATCCTTATTCCCGTGGGCGCAGGCTGTCAATGGCTTCGATATAGGAAGGGCTGCGAAACACATAGGAGCCTGCGACGAGGACATTTGCGCCCGCCTGGATGACATCAGGAGCGGTCGTGGCGTCGATGCCGCCATCCACTTCGAGATCCCTATCACCAATCATGGCGCGGACGCATTGGATCTTCGAGAGCATCTCGGGGATGAACTGCTGGCCGCCGAAACCGGGATTGACCGTCATCAGCAACACCATATCCACATAGTCCACAAGGTATTCAATCTCATCATGGGAAGTGCCTGGATTCAACACAATGCCCGCCTTGCAGCCTGCATCCTTGATTTTCTGTATGACCCGGTGGGGATGGCGCGCCGCTTCGACATGGAACGTAATAATGTCCGCCCCGGCATTCGCGAATTCGGGCGCATAGGTTTCGGGGTCCGTGATCATGAGATGGACATCCATCGGCACGGAACAGTGTTTGCGCAGACAGGCCACCACAGGCGGCCCGATGGTGATATTGGGCGTGAAATGGCCATCCATAACATCCACATGGATGAGGTCCGCGCCTGCTTCTATAACCGCCTCGATCTCCTCGCCGAGGCGTCCAAAGTCCGATGCGAGAATCGAAGGGGCAATTTTGATCTTAGACGCCATTGTTTCCTCCACTAGCTTGATCAAAGTTCGTCACGACTGGATCTGCATTTCCTTCATAAAACATGGAACGGACCTGCCGCCCATTGAGATAGATATTGACGGTCGTCTGGTTTTTGAAAGAAAACCGCAACGGCTGGCCATCTTCCGTGATCCGCTCGCCGGCGTTGAAGCGAGGCGGCGAGCCATTCACATAATGCTTCGAGCGGGGGAATAAGGTCCAGACTACGCCCTCGTTATTAATGAGGTCAATACGCACTTCCTGGTCATACAGGCCTTGAGGCACCGCATAATTGATGATCACCTCGCGCCATGCGTCAGGCACATTCGCGGATGTGCGCACTTTGAGCTTGATTTCATCTCCCTGCGACACCAGGCTGCCGGGCGAAGTAAGCTGCTCAAGAATCTGATCATACGGAACGTCCGAGCGGTCCACCCGGATCACAACGGGGACAAGGCCCGAGCGCGTCAGCACGGTTTTGGCCTCTTCGAGGGGCATGCCTACCAGATTGCGCATCATAAGGCTGCCCGCGCCCGCGCCGCCGCTGACCAACACATTTAACTCCGCACCGCGTGGGATGCGCTTGCCAGCGGGCGGATCCTGGCCGATGATGACGCCTCGAGGCTGGTCGCTGGGTATGCTCGCGGGCTGCGAAGCGAGTACAAAACGGCCTTGTTGGGAAAGCTGGTTCAAGGCGTCCTGGAAATTCTGCCCGATCAAATTCGGCGCTTGTTCGAGATCAGGGCCTACGCTAATCGTGGGCGAAACTTTACGTCCAGCGCGCACCACTTTCCCTGCTGGAGGATTCTGGCCAATGACGTAGTCTTTGGGCACTTCCTTATTGAGTATCTCGGTCTGTTTGCCTACTTCAAGGCCTTTCTCATATAAGACCGAATACGCCTCGACAACCGGTTTCCCCGTGATATCCGGCACGGTGACATATTCGCCCCCCGCCACGGCCCGTATGAACACGAAATACCCCGCGGCCGCCATGACGCCTACGAGAAACAAGGCCGCGAAGCTCCACTTCCATATCCACAGGAAAAAGCGGAGGATGAAGATCGTGATGTTTAGAACGATTTCCGCAACCGCATCAAGTAGAATCCGTCCATACCCGCGCGATGCGGCAGCGTTTGATACTGTCCCGGCCCGATTTTCCATTCTTCTAACCATTTAGGTCCATCTTCTGGCTGCACAAACCCTTCACCGGCGATAGTGCGGAACACATGCTCCGTTTCCCGCTGGGAAAAAGTGCATACCGAATATACTATAAGCCCGCCATTTTTGCAGAGCCGGATAGCAGAGCGCAACAACGCTTCTTGCGCCACGCCCAGTGTTTCAAATTCCTCAGGCCCCGTGCGCCACTTCAAATCAGGGTGCCGCCGCAGCGTGCCGAGGCCGCTGCACGGCGCATCCACGAGAACACGGTCGAAAAAACCTTCGGTAAAAGGCGGATGCAGCCCATCGGCGCATAGCGGGAACACATTCGGCGTGCCCATGCGCGCGATATTTTCGGCAATCTGCGCTGACTTGCGGAAATGCGCATCCTGCGCCGCCACCCGCACCTGGCCGCCCGCCAGTTCGCTCAGGTGCGCCGATTTACCGCCCGGAGCCGCACACAGATCCAATACCCAATCGCCCGGCTGGGGTTCCAGCAGATGCGGCGGCAGCATCGAGGCCGGATCTTGCAGCATGCAGGCCCCATCCCGGAAAAGCTTGGCCCGCGCGGGCGGCATCCCGGACAGCACCGTCACCTCTTCTGGTACCGGCGTACGCTTTACGGTTTCATATCCAGCTTTGGTGAGGCCCGCACATAATTCTTCCACCGTAATACGGAGCCGGTTGGCGCGCAACGCCGTAGGCGCTTGTTCGTTCATCGCCGCGCAGAGAGCGGACGCCTCTTCGGGGCCGAATTGGGCGCTCCACTGTTCGACGAGCCATCGCGGCATGGAATACCGCACGCTGAGATACGCCAGCCTATCGCGTTCCGGGTCTGGGAAATGCACATCATCCAAGCATTGCGGCGTGCGTTTGAGTACGGCGTTTACGAGCCGAGCTGTGCCGATATGGCCATGATGTTTCGCCAGCTCGACGCTCGAATGCACCATGGCGGGAAAGGTCACTTGGTTTAAAAACAACGCCTGGTAGACGCCCATCCGGAGAATGGTGTGTATAGCGGGCGGAAGCTCCTCCATAGGCTGCCGCAACAGCGGTTGGAGGATATAGTCGCATAGCAGTTTATGCCGGACTGTCCCATACACGAGCTGCGTCATGAAACGGCGTCCGCGTTCCGACAGTTCACGGCGTCTAAGGGCCTTGTCTACGGCTACGTTTATAAACGCGCCATGCGTAAACACCCGCAACAACACGCGGACCGCTGTATCGCGTACTTCATCCTCGGCCAAGGTCAGGCGTCTCCAAAATGTTCGCCAGGAGATACCGCCCGGCCACGAAGAAATTCATCCACATTCATGGCCCGCTTTCCCGGCGCTTGCAGGGTGCGGATAGCCAACACACCATTTCCCGTCGCCACGGCGATGCGCTCCTTTTCGACACGCACGATGGCGCCGGGCGCATACGCCGCAGGCTCATCAAGCGCCTCCGTGCGCCATATGCGCAGCGGCTCGCCCCGAAAGGGCGTATGCGCCACGGGCCACGGAATGGCCGCGCGTACGAGATTGTGAATCTCTGGCGCGGATTGACGCCACTGGATCAGTCCATCGCCCTTTTCAAACAAACGGCAATGCACCACTTTGCTCTCTTCTTGCGGCGTGAAAACCGCTTTGCCCGACGCCACCAACTCGATGCCTTCCACGAACAACTCCGCGCCGCGCGCCGCCAGCCGTTCCGACAGGCTTAAGCAGGTGTCATCCGGCGTAATGGGCATTTCTTCCTGCAACAGGATATCCCCCGCATCCATCGCCAAAATGACCCGCATGATGGTTACGCCCGTCGTGGCGTCGCCATTGAGCAAAGCGGTTTGAATGGGCGAAGCGCCGCGATACTTGGGCAGCAGGCTTGGATGCAAATTGAGAAAGCCCAGCGGCGGAATATCAAGGAGCGGCTGCTTGAGCATGCGGCCATAAGCCGCCACGGCGCAGATATCCGGCGACTGTGATTGAAGCCAGGCCTCGAAAGCCCCGTCATTGAGTTTTACAGGCTGTTCCACGGGGACGCCATGTTCGATGCACCATTTTTTCACGGGAGGCGCCTCGAGCTTCCGCCCGCGCCCCTGGGGGCTATCGGGCTGGCACACCGCCGCTATGACGCCGAAGCGCCCTGCGATGGCCGCAAGCGAAGGCACGGCCAGTTCCGGTGTTCCAAAGAAAACGATGCGCACTATAAAAGCCCTGGGATATCGAGTCCGCCCGCCGCTTCCTTCATCTTTTCCTGGATAAGCTCCTGAACCTTGCGCACGGCCTCATTGAAACCCGCTTGCACCATGGTGGCGAGGGTGTCTGGGTCGTTTTTATCAATGATCTCGGGGTCAATGGCGACTTTAATCACCTCGAAGCGGCCATTCATGACCACCGAAACCATGCCGCCGCCCACGGAAGCCTCGATAATCTCCGAACCGAGCTTCTCCTTCATTTCTTCCATCTTGGCTTTCATCTGCATGGCCTGTTTCATCATGCCGCCCAGATTGCCCAGATTTCCAAGTCCTTTTGGTAACACAGCGCCTCCTATCAGGGGTTTATCACGCCTATTCGAAAATGAGTCCATGAAGAGCCGTCAGTATACGGGCAAGCGCCTCATGGGCGCAAGAATGCGAATATGGAATGCCAAAGATCCCCCAAAATTCGATAAGGACACTTCTATAGACGGGTAACTCTATTCAATATAATTAGTTGCGGTTACCACCCCCATTTTTTTGGGGGAACTCCTGCAGATAACCTGCGGAGTTCTCCCATTGCCGGGCAAAGAATAGGATGAAAACAAGGCCATGGAGCAGCGCTTTTGTTATGATTAACGATGTAATCTCTGCTATGGGGATTTCGTTTGAATCCCCGTTTTCGGCTTTATGGCGATGTAGATTCACACGGGGCATATTTTTGGAAGGCCTCCTATTCGAACATGCGCGGATGTCTCGCCCGCGCAACAATGGCTCCGCCCTCGATTCTTGGGTAAAAGGCTTCTGCTACGTTGGTTGGCAATAAAGCGGTGTTATGCCCTATACCCCATATCCAGCAGCGGGATAATCGAACAGTTGCGACAGGAAGGATTCGGTTCGCACCAATCTTGATACAATTGCATCAGGCCTTGCTGGGTGCGAAAGCCCAGTTTCGGCGGCTGGACATCGCCAAAAAACCTTGGCAGCATCGCTTTGAGGATATGGTTGCCTTCTTCCTTGGGCAGCCATCCGAAAAAATCGAACACCTGCTCTTCCTCCATATGGTCCCGCATGCGCCGCGCATAAGCCAATTCCACCGGCACGAACACATTGCCGATGATGGACAAGATGCGCCCCGGCCCCAGCAAGGCGGCGGGCTTCGCCATCCGCTTGCCCGTCCAGCAGCAATGCGACGCCCAGAATCCGAGCGATTTTCCAAACATGCCTTCGAAACGCCGTTTCCGCGCCGCAGGCGTCATGGGCTCTGTCCAGATAGCCCGAAGGCTTTCTTCGAGTCCCGCGTGGGCGGTTCGCGCCAGGAACAAAGCCGCCCCCGCCAAGCGCCGCTCCGGGTAGTTATTCGGGCGCACGCCGATGCGCTTCCAGTCCAACGGCAAGCTTTTCAATCCGCCCAGTTCATCGCGCCGCAGGCCGCGCAGGCGGGCAAAATGCGGCAGGCCCGCCGCGCCTTCCGGGAGCGCCTCGGGAAAAAGTCCCGCAAGTTGCAGCAAGGCGGCCTCCAGAAGCAGTGGATCGCGCAGCGCAAGCTGGCGGACCCGCTCGTAGGGCAGGTTTTTCGCTAGTGCGCGGAAATGGGTTTTGTAGCGGCTGAATCCGCATGCGGACAAGAAGGCCTCGTAAATAGCCTGATTCCCGCCCGCATGGTCCATGCGTTCGCGCATGCCCCGCGCTTTCGCCAGCATCCGCCATTCGCCCGCCAGGAAAAGGAGTTGCTGGGCGCGCTCCTTGCCATATGCTTCGGTGAAAGCGGCGCATTGGCCTAAGCCTCCCGAGGCCACGAGAGGCCCATCCGCATGATCATCTTGCAGGCTGTCCGCAAGGATTCCAATATCCGTATCCAGGAAGCGGCTCAGCAGCAGGCATGGAATGCTCCGGCCTTGGGAGGTGGCGGGAAGCGCCTCCGGCGGATTCGAGGTGAACACCACCACCAGCGCGACATCGTCGTAGCGCGAATCGAGGTAGTGTCCATGCTGCCGCCACGCGGCATGGTCCCAATGGATCTCCACATCGCCCGTGATCAGGCGCCCGTCCATCTGGAATTGCGCCCCTTTAAAATCAGGGCCTTCCGAGCGGTTCCACCAGCCTGGCGACAGCACGCGCAGCGGCTGGCCGTCATGCGTGCAAAGCCCCTCCTCGCGAAACAACTGGTCGTACCAGACGGATTGGAGCACTTCCTCGGAGCATTGCTGGCGCGCCTCCTTGGCGGCGGCCCGAAACGAGCGCAGGCGGCCATATTCTTCCGAGAACTTCATTCGAGCACCGTGCGCGTCCATCGCGCGTTAGCGAACCGAACCGCTTCCATTTTCACTTCATCGGGCGTTACATGCACCACCACGTAGTTGTTCACGCAATCCTCAGGCTTGAGCCGATCCGTCAACGGCGCGCCTCCACCCGCCGTGATGGTATAGCGAGTGCAGTCAATATTAGTAGAAGCGATGCCATGGATATGCCCCGCGAAAACGCCATCCACCTTATATTTCGACATCAGCGCGCGGAATCGTTTGCTGTTCCAGCGGAAACCCCGGCCATCGGTGCAATCCACGGCCTTTTCGAGAAACAGCGGGGGGACATGCAAAATGACGAAGGCATGGCGCGCGCCGGGTTTGGCGAGTTCTTGCTCCAAGTATGCCAAGTCATCATATCCCATGCTGGGAAAGCCGTCCGTGTTGTTGATGCCAATGAACCGGCATTCCGCATAATCGAAACTGAACTGGTCATTGCTGTAGATGGCCTTGAAGGGAGCGAAGTCCCGATTGGGGCCATGTTCGTGATTGCCCGGCGCGGGGATTACCGGTATTGGGGCAACCGCTTGCACCAGCGCCATATGATGATGGGCCAATTCCTCCGGCGCGCCGCTGCGCACGATATCGCCGTCGCTCAAGATGAAAGCGGGGGATTCCGCCGCCGCATGCGTCATGATCATGCGGGCTACCTCGAAATTGCTGCGCGTGTCGCCCGTGACACAGAAGGTGAAGCAGCCATCGGGCGCGGGCCGCGCCGTGGCGCGCTCGATGAGCCGGACATAATTCTCTTCCTGATGAAACGGCTCCACAAGCGACAGATCTAGCGGGCCGGGTAGAATATAAACATAGGCGATAATCGCCAGCGCCAGCAGGCATGACACGCCCGCCATATATAAAACTCGTTTCATCTAGGCCACTCCTACTCACTGCCGCGATTCTGCCATGGATGGGAAATAATGTAAAGGCAGGCGTGGAACCTGGGCAGGGTTGCCCTGGAAAAGCGCCAGGGCAGACGCATCTAAAATCCCAATAATTGCTGGAGAAACGGCATATCAAGTGCGGCGAATATCCTTTTTTGTCGTTGCGAAATATTCTCTTCCGTGTTCCTCTTGATGAGGTTGAGTGCGATTCGGCGCAGCGTGGCCAGATTCTGTGCGGCGTTTTTGGTCCGGGCGCGGCTTTGGTCTTCCCGGAAGGTCACGTCGAGAGACCAATGGAGCTGGTTTTCGACACCCCAGTGGCCCCGCACGGCTTTTGCGAAGGCCTCAATATCACGAGGAAGGCTGGTGAGGAAATAGCGGCGTTCGATGGTGTTTTTGCCTTTGACGCAGCGGATCGACTCGACCATGCCGATGCTGCGCAAGCCCTTCCACCGCTTTTTGTCTGCCACCCAGTCAATGTCGGTGGATTGCCAGTAGCGGCGCGTTTCCATGCGCCCATGGTCTTTTTCGAGCGTTTTGGAGCAGGCCATGGTGTTGGGGGCAACGGTAGTGGCGGGTTCGGAAGCGCAGGGCAAAACAGCGTCGGCAAAGAAATCCTGGACCTCTTGGTGAACCGTAGCATGGTTGCCTTTGAGGGCTAGGACATAATCAGCTTTCTTCTCGATGATCTGGGCGGCGATGTCTTTCTGGCATCCCATGGCGTCAATGGTCACGATGCAGCCTTGAAGGGCCAACGCCCGCAACAGTTCGGGGATGGCGGTGATTTCATTGGACTTATCGTCCACCTTAACCTGTCCCAAGGCCAGCCCGTTTTGCGAAGCCCAGGCGCTGACAATATACGGGATTGAATCGCCGTCATCCAAGGCTCGGCGCAACGCCTTTCCATCGATGGCAACGACTTCCCCCTGCAGTGCAGGGCAAATCCTTTGGACCCAGCGCACAAAACAGTCCATAAAACAATCGGGGTCGATGGCGGAGAAAACCCGGTTGAAGGTATCGTGCGACGGGATGCCGTGAGGCAACTCGAGAAAGGTCTTGAGCCAGTCTCGTTTGATCCTTCCAAACAACGCCATGTCGTTGAATCCCTCGCCGCCGGTCAACATCGAACAAAGTCCGATAACCAGAATATCGGCCAGCTTATGGAACCGCCTGCGGCGGACACGCGGATCGGGGATTTCCTCCAAGTATTCCATGATGCCGCGCTGTCTCGGAACGGGATGATGCTCATTGCCCACGGCTTTATCTCCTGAGTTAAGGAGTCGCGTCAAAATAACTTACCGATTTTCTCCCACCACTCGGAAAGGAAGCGGTAATTCCTATCGCCATGAAAATTGCGTTGAATGCGAAAAAATAGTCAAGTTATTTTGACGCGCTTCCTAAACGCTGGACTTTTTATATATATTCCTATATCATATTGCCATGAAACAAACAAGCAAAATCCAGCGGCTGTTAGAAAAGATGGCGGCCATCGAGCGGATGGAACGCGGCAAGATCTGCGCGATGGCCGGCCGGCCCCACTACAACCATCAGACATGGCAAAACGGGCGTAACGTGGTGCACTACGTTCCCACCGACGAGGTGGAGGCCCTCCAAGAGGCCATTGATGGCTACAACCAATTCCGTAAGCTGGCCGAGGAATATGCCAACGAAATCATCCGTCGGACACGCCAGGAACAAGACAAAAACAAAAAACGGAAAAAGAATGGCAGGACAAGCTGATAGACATTATCCAGAATTCAGCATTATTAGATGCGTCCGCCCTGGAAAAGCGCTGGATATTATTGACAATCGAGGCCCTCGTGGTATAATACGAATGGGTACGTATGCCGCAGACTCAGGGATAACCACAGTGGCTCGATTGCACAGGATATGTTTCCCGGCGCTGGCAGCCGTTCTTCTGTTTTCTAGCGTATCCGCGTCCGCGGATATGAGCGCATATCTGCGCCTGACTCTCCAGCTTCTTGTGGATGCGGATGCCAATCGTGACGGCATGGTGACCATGCCAGAACTGCAAGCGTTGATGCCTGGCATGGCGCAAGTGATGTTTGTTCTTTTGGATGGAAACGGAGATGAGGTGCTCACTCCGGATGACGCCCCACAAGCCGTTCTATGCGCGCCTCGCGAGAGTCTATTACGCTTATTGCGCTTCGCCCAGTTGCGTGGGGATTCCGCATTGGCATTTGATGATGCGAAAATGCTAGATACTTCCCTTTCCAGCGCCCAGTTCCAACGAATGGACCGCGATGGCGATGGCCTACTGACACGGGCCGATACGCCGCCGTTCCCAGAACCCGCGGACACGCGGTTACAGTGTGTGCTTATGGACACGGACGCCAATGGCGATGGCGCGGCCACATACGCGGAACTCCGGGCGTATAGCAACCAAGACGTTTCCGCTGTTTTCCGCCAGCTTGACCGGAACCGGGATGGCAAGCTGTCACAAGAAGATGAGCCCCCTCTCCCATGCAGTTCCGCCGCCCGCTTGCGCCAAATGTTAAATCAGATGGATGTTGATGCGAATGGCGCGGTGACGGAAGAAGAATTCCAAGCCGTGGCGTCCGAAGGGGATTATTCGTGGTTTGCCGCACTCGACCAAGACGGCGATGGCGTGATTACGAGCGCGGACTGCCCGGAAGGCAAACGGGATTTCCGGGAAATTTTCATTGAGTATCTAGCCTTGGCTGATGACAATGGCGATGGCGCGGTGGAACTCGCCGATATTCAATCCCTATTACCCAGCTTCACCTCCACATATTTCACGCAGCTTGATCGAAATGATGACAACGTGATCACGCTGGCTGATATGCCGGACCACCCGATTCCACCATTCGAAGATATGCGGAAAGAATTGTTGCAAGCGCTTATACGGGGCGACTCTGACTCGGATGGCGTGTTGGAGTATGCGGAGATCGCCACGGTTTTTCCCGATGCGCCCGCCGAAATATTCAATCTATTCGACGCCAACGGAGATGGTTATCTTACCCGTGCGGAGGTGATGTCTATTTTGGCCTATTCGACAGATGGAACCGTGCTGGTCGGGATTCATGATGTGAATGCGGATGGGCGCATCAACGCCGTGGACATCCAGATCGCCGTGAACCAGACCATTGGCCAGCAAGCCGATTTTTTGCCTGCGGATATGGACGATGATGGTTCGGTCAGCGCGGCGGACATCCGGACCATCATCAAGGCGGCCCTAAAAGGAAAGTAGGCGCCTTTCTTTGTACGTCCTCTGCAATGAACCACTACGAAGGCTCCCCTCAGCTTCTTCTTGCGTTCCGTTTGCAGGCCTAGTATCATCGCTTTGGATAAGGGGGTGCTCCGCACCGGACTGAAATGGGTGAATTTCGAGAAACCATAAAAGCGATCATCGGGAACGTTGAGCAAGTGGTGCTCGACAAATCCCATGTCATTAAAGCTGCCCTTTCCGCAGTGCTTGCGGGAGGGCATGTCTTGCTCGAGGATGTGCCCGGCGTAGCGAAGACCGTGCTGGTCCGTGCGCTGGCGATCTCTTCCGGGTGTTCTTTCAGCCGGGTTCAATGCACGCCGGATCTATTGCCCTCCGATGTGACGGGCGTGTCCATTTATAGTCCAAAAACGCAAACATTCGAATTCCGCCCCGGGCCGTTGTTCGCCCAGATGATCGTGGCGGATGAAATCAACCGGGCTACGCCGCGCACGCAATCGGCATTGCTGGAAGCCATGGCGGAAGGCCAGGTGTCGATCGATGGCAAAACGCACCAGCTTGAACAACCGTTTATCGTGTTTGCCACGCAAAATCCCGTGGAGCATGAAGGCACGTTTCCGCTGCCGGAGGCCCAACTCGACCGATTTATGATGCGGCTTACCATGGGCTATCCCAGCATCATGGCGGAAGCGGACATGCTGGAGCGAATGCGGCTGGCCCATCCGTTGGATTCTTTGGGGCCTGTCGCGGATGCGGAGACCATCCGCCGGATGCAGCGCGCCATATGGGAGATCACCGTGCATGAAAAGGTGCGGGACTATATATTACACATCGTGTATCGCACCCGCGAGTCTTCGCACTTGTCGCTGGGCGCCAGCCCACGCGCATCCATGGCGCTTTACCGGGCCGCCCAAGCCTTTGCGGCTGTCCAAGGCCGCAGTTATGTGCTGCCGGATGATGTGAAGGCGCTGGCTATGCCGGTCCTTGAGCACCGCCTGATTTTGAATCCAGAAAGCCGTTTGCGGCGTGTCACGACACATGCGGTTCTGCGTGATATAATCCAGGAAGTGGCTGTTCCGACAGGGGCTCAAGGCGTTAAAAGCGGATAGTCCGTTTGGTACGCAATTATTTATAAATTCATTCCACTGTAGGAGTCATGAAGCGCTGTGCAATTGAGAAATCTGTTACGTTTTCGCAAAAAGGATGATATCGAGGAACTAGATGAAAATGCCTCCCATATCCAGCAAGATGGCTCCGACTCCGGGTTTGAATTAACACACGTCGGCCCCTACGAAATTGTAGCCCAGGTTGGTTCAGGCGGCATGGGCACCGTGTATAAAGCCGTCGATCGCCAGCAAGACAAAGTTATCGCCATCAAGGTGCTCGACCGCCGGTATGATCTAGACAAAAAGAAACGCAAACGTGACTATCTGGGCCAGGAAATACGCATTGCGGCGAATCTGCGCCATGAATGCATCATTCAGATGTTCCCGCAAATCATCGAGCAAGAAGACCGGAACGGGCAAGTGCGCCGCTGCCTGCTGATGGAATATATTGACGGCCATAATCTGCGGGAGTTTATCAATACCCGCGAGCTGACCATGCCCCAAATGATCAATCTATGCATCCGATTGTGCCATGGAATTGATTTCCTGCATCAAAATGGCATCGTGCATCGAGATATCAAACCCGAGAACTTCCTTTTCTCGCGCGATATGAAAAAAGTAAAAATCGTGGACTTCGGATTATCGAAATCAAATACGAGCTGGCGCTCCCGCTGGATTAAAGAACGTGGCGGCACCAGGCGATACATGAGCCCGGAACAGCTTGCGAAGAAAAGCTTGGATGCACGTTCAGACATTTTTTCGTATGGGCTTACCATGTATGAGCTTTTTTCGGGACGCCATCCCTGCAATGGCAAAACCCCCGAAGAAGTCAGCAGGCAGATACTCGGGAGAGATGGATATAAATTCGAGCATATCTCAAGAATCAACCCGGAAATTCCAACAGTGCTGGACCGTGCAATCCTCAAGGCATTGCGCCGCCAGCCTGATCATCGGTTCCAAACCATGACGGAGATGCTGCTGGACCTGACCCGGATAGGAGAATCACGCATCTAAATGGCCGTTCAATCCAAAGAACTCAATCTGGTGAAAATCATTATCGTTGTTTTATGCCTGTTCGTACTGCTTTTGGGCGGATATCAAGCGTATCGCTGGTATGCCATGCGGCAGCCTCAAACGGGCGCCCCAGACGCATCCGCCTCCTCGGATATCGAACAAGCCCAAAAATGGATCGAGGAAGGAAATGGGGGGCAAGCGCGCCCGCTGCTCGAATCCATCGTAAAAAGTTCCGGCGTAACCCCCGAAGCCCTTATGCTGCTGGCTCAGATTCAGAGTTCCGCTGGTGAGACGGAACAAGCCCTTGCAAACCTGAAGCGCGCGGTTGAGGAATTTCCATCCAGCCCAAGCTTGGCCCGCGCCCAAGTCGTTTATGCCCGCTTGCTCGAGAAGAGTGGGCGGGCCGAGGAAGCCGCGGCGCTTCTTCAGCGCGTCCGCGACACAGCGCCGCCAGATTTGCGCGCTCCCGCACTAGTCGAACAGGGCCGGAAAGCCATGGCTTCCGGCGACACCCTGGGGGCGCATGCGTTATTCGCCCAAGCCGTCCAAGACGCCCCTTGGAACAGCGCGGATTGGAATGATGCGCTGGACGAATTAGGAAAAGCGAACGTGTCGCTCGTGTTTTCCCCGGAGCCTACCCCAGAAAGCAAGATTTACGAGGTCAAAAAAGGGGATAGCATCACCTCGATTGGCAACCAGCTCAATACGACTCAAGGCATGCTGATGCGCGCCAATAACTTAGGAACTGAAGAGCCCCGCTTGCACATCGGCCAGCGCCTGAAATACACCCCAAAAGATTTTCAAATCATCATCGAACGCTCGACATGCCGGCTGTTCTTGCGGGATAAAGATGGACTGTTCAAGCGTTATTATTGCGGCCTTGGCAAGCCAGGCCAGGAAACCGCATTAGGGAGCTACCGGATAGGCAACAAACAAAAAGACCCCGCCTGGTACAAACCGGGTGCGGGCATGGTAGCTCCGCTTGCTCCCGAAAATGAACTAGGTACACGATGGATGCCGTTAGTTCCAATCGCCGAGGGATTGCCTAAAGATTTGGGCATTCATGGCACCATTCATCCCGAAACAATCGGCACATGCGCGTCCAATGGCTGCGCGCGCATGCATAAGGAAGACGTGGAAGAACTCTATGATCTTATCGTCCGCTCCACGCAAGTCGATATTGTGGATGTGTATAATCCCAGCATGGCGCCTGCGCCGGATGCGGCTCCCCAACCCCCGGAGGCCAATGCGCCAGTCCCTGCCGCCCCTCCATCTTGACAAGCATTTGCTTGGCGGCAATAATAGCGCTTATGCGCGCATGTGGCTTCAGTGCATTCCGGATGCGCCAGAAACGAGAAGGGAGTGTTCTTCCGTCTTGTTGCACCGGGTATATAGATGCGATTTTACTGCGGCATACACAGGAGGCCTGATTCGTGAGATATTTCACCTGCTTCGTTCTGCTTGTAGCGGCGGCTGGCTGCTCGACCGTCCAAGGCGTCTTCAGCCATGCAAAGGCGGATTACTCTGATATAAATGAACAAGCGATGCGGGAAGCCGCTCGCTCCATCGAGAAAGCGGTGTTCGCAGGCGACCGCCAGGCGTCATTCCAGGATATAGATGGCATTGTTGTGAGTGATGAAGCAGTGCAGCAAGCAATCCGAACCCGCATATCCCGCTCTTCTCTCGTGATGGCTTTGCTGGATTCCGGCCATGCGTGGGAACGCAGCGACGGCATGCTATCCATCTTGCGCACACGGGAATATAAAAAAGAAGGCTCGTCGCGAGATCGAGACAGGGCCGCCCTCATGGTGGCCAGCGAAGCGGAGAACCGCTGGACCATATACGAAGGCATCCGCAAATCGAGCAATCTGCCGCCTAAGGCACTTTCGAGCATCAAGCGCATCTTCTTTGAAGAACGGCTGCGCTTCATGAACAAAGGGCAGAAATACGAAGATGAATCGGGAAAAGTCGCCTATGTAGGAGGCGGGCCGGAAAATCCCCATTCGTAATAAAGCTTCCGGCAACGTTTTTTTTTACACAGATGTGCGCGTAATAAGTTCAAGGAGGTTTTTTAATGAAACGGTTGGTGGGAATTTGTTGTATGGCCATAGCCATCGGATTGGTCTTTTATGGATGTGGCGGCAAGCAGTTCGGGGCGAACGATATTGCAAAAATTAGGGCGGCGGCTTCCACGCTCGCGGAAAAGGAAATTGAACGGTTCCAGCCGCTTGAATATCAACATAAAGATGAAGCCATGTTCTATCAATGCATGGGGCATCCTATTGATCCCACATGGGGAGTCTACGCCAAAGCGTATCGTGAATTTACCGGTTCTGAAATCAAAGATATTACAATGGAAAACTCTCTCGAACGGCCTATCAAAGTCATTGTTAGTTATAACTTCGACGTGTACGCAACTGATCCTGCTATTCCACGAGATGATCCTGAAGGCCTGGATAAAGCTCAGAAAGTTACTAACTTCATATTACACCACAAGGAATCTAAGCCGCTGGTTTATTATTTTGATTTCGATGGAAACCAAGTAGGCGATTTACCTGAGCAATTCCCTCGGGTAAGCTACTACCAAGAAACGGACCTGGTTCCTAATCCGAGTCCAGGATTTCAATGAGCTTGATGCCTGTCGAATCCCGGAGAGGCCTGATACAAAGGCTTCTCCGGGATTTTTATTTCCGTGTTCATTCCGAAGACGTTAAGCCGCTTAATGCCGACAGCACCTCCTCGGGATGCCCTTCCGGCTTCACATCGTGCCAAAGATGCGTGATTTTTCCGCGTGCGTCGAGGAGGAATGTCGCCCGCTGGATTCCCCAATACGTGCGGCCGCAACGCTTCTTCTCGACCCATACGCCATACGATTCCGCCACGTGGTGTGCTTCATCCGCCAGCAAGTGGAACGCCAGCGCATACTTCTCCGCAAACTTGCAATGGGATTTCACACTGTCTGGGCTTACGCCCAGCACTACCGCGCCTGCATCCTCGAACGCTTGCAGATGCCGCTGAAAACCGTTGGCTTCGATGGTGCAGCCTGGCGTATCATCTTTCGGGTAGAAATAAAGCACCACGGGCTTACCCACGAGGCCCGATAATCGGATGGTTCCGCCATTATTCGAATTCAACTCAAAATCAGGCGCTTGCTGGCCCGGTTCCAACACACTATCACCCTTGTTTACCATCTGATATTTCTCCTTATCGTGAAAGATTACACATCATACCCGTATTCATGGTGGCGGCACGAACATGGTATAAACACCTATATGCCCGGAGCTCATTCCACACAGGAGTTCCCCAAAAAATGGGAGTGATAACCGCAATTAATTGTATTGAATAGAGTTACCCGTCTATGGAAGTGTTCTTGTCGAATTTTGGGGGATCTTTCAGAAGAATCTACTCTTGCCTGAACGTCCGAGTTAAGTTACAATAATGCGGGTGCAGTAAATCGTAAATGCGCATTTAGTGGAAAAGGCTGTGCCGATTTGAGATACGCAGCCTGTTCTAGAGGGTGTTTCCTATCATTAGCGCACGAAGACAAGGCTATCGCATGAAGACAGCAGTGGGCCACCCTAAAGAGGTGAAGTCAGCCAAGCCCAAGAAGGGGTATGGGCGGGGAACAACTGTATGCCCTGCCGATAACGCCGTTACCGAAAAGACGTTTGCGCCAGAAGATGCTACCGATCGTTCTCCGATAGTCGAAGAGTGGAAAGCAGTGAAGCCGCCACACACCCCCCAGGGCCATTATATTTCTATTGTTGTGCCTTTCCTGAATGAAGAAGAATCTCTGGTTGCCTTATATCAAGAGATTACGGATACGCTAATTCAAGCGCATTTCGAGAGTTATGAGATTATCTTTATTGATGATGGCAGCACGGATCGCAGCCACGAAATATGCTGTGAGCTATATGAGCGCGATCCCAATCATGTGCATGTTATAAAATTTACTCGGAATTATGGCCAAACGGCGGCTCTGGCCGCTGGATTCCATCTAGCTAAAGGCGACCTCATCATACCGATGGACGCGGATCTGCAAAATGATCCCACCGATATCGAACGCTTGGTCGCGAAGATCGACGAAGGGTATGATGTCGTAAGTGGATGGCGCGTGTCCCGCAAAGACAATTTTATCAGCAGGCGGATTCCTTCAAAACTGGCTAATTTGTTAATCTCGTGGATGACTGGGGTTCGCCTGCACGATTATGGATGCACGCTCAAGGCCTATCAAAAGAATATGGCCCAGCACATTCAGTTCTACGGTGAGATGCACCGTTTTCTTCCTGCCCTGGCGAGCTGGGCGGGCGCACGGGTAACGGAGATGAAGGTCAACCATCGCCCCCGGCGTTTTGGAAAATCCAAGTACAGCTATACCCGCATCGTGCGCGTTGTTCTCGATCTCATCACCGTGAAATTTTTATTATCCTACTCCACAAAACCCATGCAGGTGTTCGGCGCGTGGGGCGTTTTGTCACTGTTTATTGCGTTTATATCCGGCGCGTACACCCTCACGATGAAGATAGTGGACGCAAAGCATCATGACATCACGAGCAATCCCTATATTTATATTTCCATGTTTTGCACCATGGGTGCGATACAATTGATTGGAATGGGCCTCCTGGGCGAGATCAGTGTGCGGACTTATTATGAGAGCCAGCGGAAGGCTATATACACCATCCGGGAAATTCATTCAAAGGAAAACCATGAGTCAGGCACCTGATGTTTGCTTGCTTGCCATAAGGAATCGCGCATGAGCGCCGCTTCGCAGTTATTTCGCGATACCAATTCGCCGGAAGCTTTTATCCAAGGCTTCTGCGGGCATATCGCCGAGACGGTCCTGCGCATCGAGCCGCAAGCAGTCAGCGGCCTGATTAGCGCCATCGAAGAAGCCGCAGCGGGCGACCAGTCCGTATTTCTTATTGGCAATGGCGGCAGCGCCGCCGTGGCCAGCCATTTTGTGAGTGACCTGAGCGTGCATGGGGCGGCTGCGGGACGCCGGGGGCTGCGGGTGCAGGCCCTCACGGATAATGTCTCCTCCATTACGGCCATCGGCAATGATTATTGCTTCGAAGAGATTTTTTCCCGCCAGCTCGAGGCCCATATGCGGCCCGGCGATCTGGTCATTGCCCTGTCCGTGAGCGGAAACAGCCCGAATATTCTCCGCGCAATTGAATACGCCAACACCCACGGCGGACGCACGTATAGTTGCGCCGGTTTCGATGGCGGCCAGCTTAAAGGCCTGAGCCAGCGTTGCATCCACATCGAGAGCGCCCGAAAGGAATACGGCATCATCGAAGACTTGTTCGGCGCTATCCTCCATATGGTGTCGCGGTATATCGCGTTGAAGCGGGCTGAACAGGAATCCTCGAAGTGAATATCGCCATGATTCCCGCCCGGATGGGCAGCCAGCGGTTGGCCCGCAAGAATCTCCGGGAATTGCGCGGTGTGCCGCTGATCACGCGGGCGATTCGTAAATGCAAGGCGGCGGGTTGTTTCGCCGAAATTTGGGTAAATGCGGACCACGAGCTCTTCGCCGAGATCGCCGAACAAGAGGGCGTCCAATTTCACCAACGGCCCTTGGATCTGGCCGGTCCAACTGCCACTAGCGAGGAATTCGTCCATGAGTTCTTAATGGCGCATCCATGCGAACGGGTATTTCAAGTCCACTCCATCGCGCCACTGCTGCCCGCGCCGCGCGTGGCCGAGTTTGTGTCGGCCATGGAAACAGGCGGCTATGATGCGATGTTGAGCTGTGTGCTGGAACAAATCGAATGCGCCATGGAAGGCGAACCGGTGAATTTCAGGTTCGACCAGAAGACCAACTCCCAAGAGCTCAAGCCTATCCAGCGGATTACCTGGAGCGTCACCGGCTGGAGGCGGTCCACCTATCTTGCCGCGAAAGACGCCCAGCAAACCGCCACCTATGCGGGGCGCGTAGGCTTTTTCCCCGTGAGCCGCATCGAGGGGCACGTCATCAAGACGGAAGAAGACCTGCGCATCGCCGAGGCCTTCTGGGACATTTGATTCTTGTAGAAATGCAAATACATGAACTAAGATAAATAGCGATGATTCTCTCGTTCAAGCACGATTGTTCATTAATATCTGTAAATAAGTTTTATTACATACAATAGTTGTAAAAATCATATATGTTAGAGAGGATCCAAGAAATGGGAGCACACTCTAATCAGCATTATGTGCCACAGTTTTATATAAAACAATTCTCTACCGATAAAAAAAGAATCTGCTTATTACGGATCAAAGATGGTAAAATCATAACCGGAGCATCAATCCTAGGGCAATGTAAGAAGAGGAATATTTATGGCTCAGAAGAGCTTGAAAAGAGCTTTGCTTTAATTGAAGGAAAACACAGTAAAGCCATACGCACTATATTACAGGTTGCTTGGAACGAGAGTGCTCCTCTGTGGTCGGAGCAAGATTATATGTGTTTTCTGCAATCATTGCTCTTTCAGCGCGCCCGAACTGTTCATCAAGCAGAGAAAGTGGCACCTGCTCTAGAGAATACTCTCCTCCAACTATTTAAAGAGTCCCTCGAAGAAAAAGATGATGCAGACATCATTAAGGAGATCGACGATGGCTGCATTTCTATTAGTGAGAAAATGTGCGCCACCGTCGGAAGGAATATCCAAGCCGCACTAGAATGTGTACCTTTAATTCTTGATCTAGATATACATTTGCTACTCAATAAGACAGAGTTACCTTTCATTTTTAGTGACGCTCCAGTAATTTTCATTAATACCTATTTACATAACATAAAGACAAGAGGAACTTTAGGGCTGCAATTGCCCGGGTTTCAGATTTTCTGGCCACTCGATTCCAGGACCATGGTAATGCTACTTGACGGGACAAAATATGAGGGGCCATATAAAAATCGTCTTCGGTATGATATTACTACCGAAAGGGATGTTACCCAGATCAATGCATTGCAACTCCATAATTCAATGGACACTATATACTTCGGTGTTGCGTCTTGTACCAAATATGTGGCGAATTTATGGCGGACACATCGTTCAACCATTAAGATGCCAATATTTGAATATCATACGCGAAGGGACTTGCTTATAGATGGTCACCTTACAGAGCATCCGATTCTTCATGTCTTTGAACCGCAGTTAAACTATATGCCTGACATTTCATTTCTGAAATGTGAGCCGGTTAGTGCTAGGCAATATCATCCGTCATTTCGTAGGCCGGACATAATTGCTAAACTCGAACAAGAGATGGAGCTGAAAAAGGCTAGCAGCAAAGCAGGTTCCTAATGGTACTGGTCTATCCCCTGCTCACCGATGCCCAGTATGCCCGAAACCGCCCGCGCCGCGAACAGTCTCATCCAGGGCGTCCACTTCTTCCCAAATCGCTTTGCATACGGGGGCAATGACTATTTGTGCGATGCGGTCGCCGCGATGAATCGTGAACGGCTCCTGGCCCAGGTTGATGAGGATCACGCGCAATTCGCCCCGGTAATCCGCGTCCACGGTTCCTGGCGTGTTCACCATCGAGAGGCCATGGCGCAACGCCAGGCCGCTGCGCGGGCGGACTTGGGCCTCGACGCCGGGATTCAAGGCGATGCGGATGCCCGTGGGCACGATGGCGCGCTCACCGGGAGCCAAGGTGAGCGGCTCTGCCACGGCGGCGCGCAGGTCCATGCCGGCGGCGTGTTCCGTCTCGTAGGCGGGCAAGGGGATGTCTTCGCAGCCGGGTTCGCGGGTGACCCGGACGACAGTCTCACGGATGCTCACAGGGCCACCTCAACGGATTGGCTTTCTGGGCCAAGTATGATGCCTGCACACGAGGAAGCCGTGAAAATGGCCTGGGCCAGGCGCATGACCTCATCGGACGCCACGGCGTCGACGCCCGCAATGATCTCGTCGATACTCAAGATGCGCCCGTGATGCATCATGGATTTCGCCAAACGGGACATGCGGTTAAATGAACTCTCGAGCGACAGCAAAAATCCGCCCTTGAGCTGTTCCCTGTTCAATTCGAGTTCATGTTCCGACATGGGCGTTTCCCGCAATTTGCGGAGTTCTTCGCAGGTAATATCTATCGCATGGCGCAAGGTTTCGGGAGCCACTGCGGCGTATAAGCCCACGAGGCCGCAAGGGCGGTAGCTGGAGCGGAACGCATAAATGCTATACGCAAGCCCCTCCTGTTCGCGGATGCGCTCGAAGAGCCGCGAGGTCGAGCCGCCGCCTAACGCGTTGGTGAGCATTTCATAGACATAGCGCTGGGGGTCCGTCGCGCTCGGGCCAGGAAACGCCAGGCAATAATGGCTCTGGGCGATATCGCGCACTTCCGTATCCAGTCCTCCGCCAAAAAGGGGAGGCGCGTATGTTTCCGGCGCGGGCGTGGCGGGCAGATCCTCAAACTGGGCGCGCACCCATTGAAAGGCTTCATCGGGATCAAAACGGCCCGCGAGCGTAAAGAGCATATTTTCCGGTCGGTACCACGCCTCAAAATAGGCCCGGACTTGTTCGATAGTGAGCGCGGACACCGTGTCATCGTAGCCCGACACAGAGCGGCCTAGGGCGTGGTTGGGCCATACGCGCTCCATGAGCAAATCGTGGGCGTAGTCCTCGGGCACGTCTTCGATGGATGCGATCTCTTCGAGGATGACACTGCGTTCTTTTTCAAAATCAAAGAACTGCGAATCGCGCAACACATCACCTAGAATTTCGATGGCGGTTTGCGTCTGGCTATCGAGGGTGCGGGCGTATACACAGGTATAATCCCGCGTAGTGAACGCGTTCATGCTGCCGCCGCGGCCTTCGATAGCCACCATCAATTCCCGTGCGGTCTTCGTGGTGGTGCCTTTGAAGAACAAATGCTCGAGAAAATGGGAGATGCCCGCCTGTTCGGCGCGCTCGTTGGCCGAGCCGGTGCGGATCCAAACGCCCGCGCTGATCGAGCGCACGTGGGGCATCACATCAAATAAGACCCGCATGCCATTCGCAAGCACGCGCACTTCACCTTCAGTGGAATTGGGAATAGCCTGTTGCATGATTCAACCCTGCGCGCAAAGCGGTTATGGAAAGCATATAGGGGGAACCTCTCGTGTGAGAGGCTCCCCCGCGATTTACATGGTTTGACGGTTCTGCTTAGCGCCGGCGATCCCGGCTGCCGCTGTCGCGCCCGCCACGGCTTCCACCGCCGCCCCCACTGCCGCCACGGCTCCCGCCGCTACGACCGTTGCGATCCCGTGAACCGCCACGGTCGCTGCTGCTGCGCTCCGTGCGTTCAGGGCGCGGACGGCGTTCTTCGCCTTCACGCACTTCCTCGATAATGCCGAGTTCGCGGTCTGCCTCGACTTTCGAGAGATTCAACCGGCCCATTTTGTCGATTTCGATGACCTTGACGTTGATCTCGTCGCCAATGTGGACGACATCCTCGACTTCACGCACGTGATTGACGCTCAGTTCGGAAATGTGAACCAAGCCGTCTTTGCTGCCCATGATCGTGACAAACGCACCGAAATTCATTATGCGCGCCACGACGCCTTTGTAGACCTGGCCAACCTCGGGCACCGCCGTGATCTGCTTGATCATATCGAGGGCCAAGTTGGCGCTCTCGGAGTCCACTGCGGCCACATTCACCGTGCCGTCGTCTTCGATGTCGATCTCCGCGCCAGATTTGGCTTGGATCTCGCGGATGACTTTGCCGCCAGGTCCAATCACTTCGCGGATCTTATCGACATCAATCTTGATGGTGTAGATTCGCGGCGCATACTTCGAGATTTCCGTACGCGGCGTTTGGAGGGCTTCCTCGATTTTGTCGAGGATATGGATACGGCCCGCACGGGCCTGGTCGAGAGCCGCCTTCATCAATTCGCTCGAGACGCCCGCGATTTTGCAGTCCATCTGGAAGGCCGTGATGCCTTCGCGCGTGCCGCAGACTTTGAAGTCCATATCGCCCAGGTGGTCTTCCGCGCCCAAGATGTCGCTCAGAATGACCGCATTATCGCCTTCTTTAATTAAGCCCATGGCGATACCCGCCACCGGAGCGGAAATCGGCACGCCCGCATCCATGAGGCTCAGCGTTCCGCCACATACCGTGGCCATCGAGCTGGAGCCGTTGCTTTCCGTCACATCGGACAACACGCGGATGGTGTAGGGGAATTCGGATTCTTCACCGATAGGCAGCACGCATTCGAGCGCCCGCTCGGCGAGTTTGCCGTGGCCGATTTCGCGGCGTCCCGGGCCGCTGATGCGCCGCACTTCGCCCACCGAATACGAGGGGAAGTTGTAATGGAGCATGAAACGCCGGAATTCTTCGCCGGTGAGTTCATCCAAGCGCTGTTCATCGCGGCTGGTGCCGAGAGTGGTCGATACGAGGGCTTGGGTTTCACCGCGCGTGAAAAGGGCGGAGCCATGGGTGCGGGGCAGAACGCCTACTTCAATCGTAATGGGCCGGATTTCGGTAGGAGTGCGGCCATCCAGGCGGGTATTCGTCTCGATCACTTTCTGCCGCATGGCGCGCTTGATGGCGTCTTCATACACCTCGACGATCTCTTCTTTGCGCTCTTCATACAATTCATCGCCGTACTGCTCGGTGAATTGTTCCTGCATCTCCGTTTTGAGCGAGGACAAGGCATCTTGGCGCTCGTGCTTATCCGCAATAGACAAGATACGGGTCAGCTCTCCACCGGCGTGGTGCTCGACATCGTTGATCACATCCTGATTGCTTTCGGGGCTTGTGTACGCCATTTTCTCGACGCCCACGCGCGCGCGGAATTCTTCAATGGCGGCGCAGATCTTTTTAATCTGCTCGTGGCCGAATTCGAGGGCTTCGAGCATGGTGTCTTCATCCACCTCGGTAGCCTGGCCTTCGACCATGGTGATCGCGTCTTTTGTGCCCGCCATGACAATGTCGAATTCACTGTTCGCCATATCCGCCATGGGGGGATTGGCGACAAATTCCCCTTCGATCAGGCCCAGGCGCACGGCGCCGATGGGTCCATTGAAGGGAATCTTCGAAATATGCAGCGCCGCTGATGCGCCGATAATCGAGAGGACATCGGGGTTGTGGACATTGTCCGCCGAAAACACGGTGGAAAACACCTGCACTTCGTTGAGAAATCCCTTGGGGAATAAGGGCCGCATGGGGCGGTCCGTCAGGCGGCATACGAGGATTTCGCGCTCGCTGGGCCTGCCTTCACGGCGGAAGAAATTACCGGGAATGCGCCCCGCCGCCGCGCACTTTTCACGATACTCGACCGTGAGAGGGAAAAAGTCCTGCCCTGGGCGCAGATCCGGAGATACGCACACAGCGGAAAGAACCATGCTCTCGCCGCATGTGAGCAATATGGCTCCATGGGCTTGCCGGGCGATACGGCCCGTTTCAAAAACAATTTCATCTGCACCTATGGTTACGGAGAGACGTTCGACTTGGTTTGCCATTTCACACCTGTCCAGTGTTGCCGGAACGTCTCTCGATACGTTCCCTGTGCTTCACTGCCTTTTCTTCCTTCTTCACACATTTCCAGGGAGCGCCTTTCTGGCGTCCCGTATACGCCGGGAGGGTTCGCGGCGGGCGCCGGTTTGGCAACCGGCGCCACTCCACGCCTATCCCGCCTCCGTGTACTTACTTGCGGAGGCCCAGCGCCTTCACAATAGCGCGGTAGCGTTCAACATCCTGCGCGCGCACATAATCGAGCAGGCTGCGGCGGTGTCCAACGAGCTTGAGAAGCCCACGGCGTCCCGAGAAATCCTTCGGGTGGGCCTTGAAGTGCTCCGTTAAGTCGTTGATGCGCTGCGTCAGCAGGGCGATTTGCACTTCGGCTGAACCCGTGTCGCCTTCATGCTTGCCATGCGTTGTGACGATTTCCGCCTTGCGTTCTTTAGTTACTGTAGACATTGTTCACCTTTTTCCTTCCGATTCACCCAAAGCCCAGTACGCCGCCGGTGGAGCGCGCGCCCGAGCGCCGGGCATGTATGTAACGGGCCGGGGACAATCCCCGGCCCGGTGTCCGCTTATTTATCCGTGAGCGCCGCAAGGCCGGGCAGAATCTTGCCCTCGAGCATCTCGAGCGACGCGCCGCCACCCGTCGATACATGGCTCATCTTGTCCTCGAGGCCGAACTGCGTGACCGCCGCCGCCGTGTCACCGCCGCCGATGATGCTCGTAATGTCCGAGCTTGCCGCAAGCAACTCCGCGATGGCCCGCGTGCCCTTGCAGAAATTCGGCATCTCGAAGACGCCCACGGGGCCGTTCCACACGACCATCTTCGACTTTTTGATGGCCGCCGAGAAGGCTTCGATGGTCTTCGGGCCGATATCAAGCCCTTGCCAGCCCGGTTCGATGGCGTTCGCATCCACGATCTTGCTTTCGGCGTTGTTTTCGAAGGCCGTCGCGACTACGAGGTCCACGGGCAGGAGCAGCTCGACGCCCTTTTCCTTGGCCTTGGCCATGACCGTCTTGGCCACTTCGATGCCGTTCTCGTCGAGCAGCGAATTGCCGATCTCCATGCCTAGGGCCTTGAAGAACGTGTAGGCCATGCCGCCGCCGATCACCAAGGTGTTCACCAAGTTCAACAGGTTCTCGATGACGGTGATCTTATCCGACACTTTCGCGCCGCCCAACAGGGCCAGCAACGGGCGGTCCGGATTATTCAACACCTTGAGGAAATACTCCATTTCTTTCGCTACGAGGAAGCCCGCCGCGCAGGGGCTGATATATTTCGTCACGCCTTCCGTTGAAGCGTGGGCGCGGTGGACCGTGCCGAAAGCGTCGCTCACATAGACATCGCCCAGTTTGGCGAGCTGTTGTGACAATTCCGGGTCATTCTTTTCCTCGCCCTTGTGGAAGCGCGTGTTCTCGAGGAGGATAATGTCGCCGGGCTTCATCGCCGCGACGGCCGCTTCCACCTCGGGGCCGACGATGGCATCGAGTTTCGTTACATTGCCGCCCACGAGTTCGCGCAAGCGGTCCGCCACGGGATCCATTACATACAGCTTGTTCTTTTTAATAATTTTCTCGCGCTCTTCGGGCGTTTCTGCTTTATCCGGATTCTTCGGGCGGCCCAGATGCGACATGAGGATCACCATGCCGCCTTGCTCCCGGACGTAATTAATACTTTTCAGGGCGGCGCGGATGCGGGTGTCGTCGCGCACCGTGCCGTCTTCGTTTTGGGGCACGTTGAAATCAACCCGCATCAGGACTTTCTTGCCCTTAAGGTCGAGGTCTTGAATCGACAGCTTGTTCATAGTTAGGTCTCTCCCTCAGTCAATATATTCATTTTAACAAGTGCATTCTGTTAAGCACTATGCAAAGACCCATAGGCCTTGCTCAACGAAGATCCATCAAGTCCCGTAAAGGAGTGATCAGATCTAAGTAATCTTTCCAAAGATGATGGCCCCTCAGAAAGAATTTCAAAATTCGGCTGGAGATGAATCGACCCATCTTTCCCCCGGAGTACTCCGAGTTGGTCTATAGAAGAAGAAAGAGTATTAACTCTCTTTTCTAACTGAATTTGTCTCTCAGATACCGAACGTAATAATTCGTATGTATGCACTAAAATCTCATTGTCTTGACTGGGAGTTTCACGAATGGCCTTTCCAAAATAGGTTTCTGAAATAGGTGTTGGGTCCCCGAATTCACCCCGCACAATTTCATCTATATACTTCATTATTTCTGCTTTAGCATTGTCTGCGCTACGCAAATCGGCATAATCAAAATAAATGCATCTCATCATCGACACGTCAAATGGAAGCTCTTGACCATATTGAATCATTTGTATTACCGGTTTGGCATATGCATGCGCTACCGCTAACTCATAGAATACATTTGGATTATGATTTGTGAGATCAGCTACAAGGAAAGGAGCTTCTAGAATGGCGTCTATTACCTGCCTCGTGATCTCGCCTAATTTACAAATGTGGTCTGATCTTATAATCTTATATCCTTTTGCTTCTAAAGCCGGCTGTACTATAAAATCCAAAACATTATCACTGCGCCTACGCTCTAGTGAGTCAGGTTTTCCAATTTCACTGATCATGAAAGCAGCAGTTTGTTCTGTCTTTTCTTCCATAGCATTCCAACCTCAAAAAAGGGCTCGCGCGGTGGTCCCGCGCGAGCCCGATGGAAGTGTTAGGCCATTTTCTTGAACAGGTCGACGCAACGACTCGAGTAACCCATCTCGTTGTCGTACCACGAGACGACCTTCACCATATTGCCGTCCATGACCATGGTCAGGAGCGAGTCGAAGATGCTCGAGTGCGTGTTGCCGATGATGTCGCAGGACACGATCGGATCGGTGCAGTAGCTCAGGATGCCTTTGAGCGGGCCTTCGGCCGCCGTCTTGATGGCCTCGTTGATTTCCGCAATCGTGACGTTCTTTTCGAGTTCCGCCGTCAGGTCCACGACCGAGCCATCGATGACGGGAACGCGCATCGAGAAACCATCGAGCTTGCCTTTGAGGGCCGGCAACACTTTGCCAACCGCGCGGGCGGCGCCGGTCGTTGTCGGGATGACGGAATTCGCGGCCGTGCGGGCGCGGCGCAGGTCCTTGTGCGGCATATCCAGCACGCGCTGGTCGTTCGTGTAGGCATGGATGGTGTTCATGAGGCCGCGTTTGATGCCGAAGGCCTCATGGATGACTTTCGCCATCGGGGCCAGGCAGTTCGTCGTGCAGCTTGCATTCGAGACGACCTGATCGGTGGCTTTCAGCGTGTCGTCATTCACGCCCATCACGACGATGGCGTCCACTTCGTCCTTAGGAGGAACGCTCAAGAGGACTTTTTTTGCGCCAGCGGCGATGTGCTTCAGGCAGGCTTCCTTCGACGTGAACACGCCGGTGGACTCGAGCACCAACTCCGCGCCAAGAGTTCCCCAAGGCAGATTGGCCGGGTCTTTTTCCGCGCTGATGATGATCTTTTTGCCATCAACGATGATAGCGCCATCAACGGCTTCCACTTTCTTGCCATATACGCCGTACGTGCTGTCATACTTGAGCAAGTGCGCAAGCGTCTTGGCGTCGGTAAGGTCGTTGATGCCAACCACCTCAAACGAGGGGTTGTCCATGAGGATTTTGAAAACGTTGCGGCCGATGCGGCCAAATCCGTTGATGCCAATCTTGGTAGCCATGTTCACTGTTCCTTTCACCCGTTTTGTTGAGCGTTATACGCGATGGTATTGCCGTTTTTTTGCTACGGTATTCCCGTGTATGTAAACCAATCTTCACCAGATGGATCGAGCACGCCTTCAGGTATTATGATTGATGGAGCCAAGGCCATGTAGATAGGCGATACCGCCTCGGGGAATCCATTCTCCGCCCTGGCGTATCGATATGGCCTGCCAGGGCCTTTCCCTTTTCATTCCACAATCCGGGGAAGTATGGCATATGCCCATTTCGTAAGTCAAGCCGTTCACTACATTTCAAATGCCCTAACCGGTGGTTTCGAGACCCCTTCAGCGCTTCTCCCGGGACATGAAATAGGTGTTTGACAGCCGCCGTGAATGACGGGTAGGCTGGTTGCTTGAGTTCTTTTTCGAGCATGAAAGGGCCAGCCATGGATGAAGAGGCGCAGAGCGCCACAGGTTGTGTTGTGGCGGTGGAAGAAGCGGCTCGCTTGCTGGATGTCTGCACGGAGAAAATACGCCAATTGGCCAGCGCCGCGCGCAGGCAGGACGTGGACGGCATCCACGACCTCCGCGTCGCGTCGCGCCGGCTGCGGAGCGCCCTCAACGAAACGGCCCTTGTGCATGCCAAGAAGGCCCGGCGTGATTTCACGGAGCGGGCGGCCGCCATCACACGGCTCTTGGGGAAAGCCCGCGAGCTGGATGTCAGCATGCTGCTGCTCCAGCACATCCGCCCGCAATTCAGGGGGGATATACGGCGGGCGGCCACATTCTCGATACGATATATGGACCGTTTGCGCAAGGAAACCGCGCCTCAAGTGCAAGCAGCGTGCGCGCTGGCGGATGCGCCGGATTTCGAGCGGATGCGGGTGGAACTAGACGAGAGCCGCCATGCATCGAAGAAATGCTTGCTCGAACATGCCCGCAAATCGATTGGCAAGTTGCACAAGCGCGTGCATAAAGCTTACACACGATGGGAAGAGCAGCCGGACGAAGAGCATCTGCATCGGGTGCGCGTGTGTTTCAAAAAGCTGCGGTATGCATGCGAATGCCATGAGAAGCTGTATGGCAAGCCGATGAGCAGCTTTATTAAACATTTGAAGGCCGCGCAAGAATCGCTAGGCTTGTGGAATGATCTGCGGGTGTTGCGCGATTATGTGGCTGAATCGTCGCAGGACTCCGCCGCGCATACGCCCAGCGCGCCGCCTGCATCCGCTTTTCAGGATCTGAAAATGGCGCTGGAGCGCCGCATGGGCCGCATGTTGCAAGCGTTTCATCGCGGCGCGGGCGGTTTTTTCCAAGAGGATATGAAACGCAGGCAGGCCAAGCTTTTTTCATCACCGCAAGAACACTGTATAAATTGCCCGCTATTTCCTGCGCCGGAGGCCCCGGAAGATGACAAACTGGAGTCCGGCGATGAAGTGGCAAGCGAATGAATTTGTTTTGATCATTTTTCTGGCATGGGCGTCCCGCCCATGCACATGACGGGGACGGCCATGCTAGAACGGGTGCGGCGAACAGGCCGCACCGTCTTCAAAACAGCAATATAGTATAGGAGAACCCACGCCATGTACCGGCCGGAAGTGAAAGTATTGGATTGCACCATTCGCGACGGCGGATTGATGAACGAATGGCGTTTCGATAAGGCGCTCGTGAAAGACGTCTTCGACGGCCTCGCCCGGGCAGGCGTGGACTATGTCGAACTGGGCTACCGCGCCGACAAAAAGCAGTATTCCACGGACGATTTCGGCCCGTGGCGTTTCTCGGATGAAGATGACCTGCGCGATGTGGCCTATCCCTGCAACACGAAAGTGGCCATCATGTGCGACGTGGGCCGCACGGATTACGACAGCTTCCTGCCCGCAGAGGAGAGCATCGTGGACCTGGTGCGCGTGGCCACTTATATCAATGACATCGACGAGGCCCTCCGCCTCGCGCGGCACGTGAAGGATCTCGGCTATACCACCGCCATCAACATCATGGCCGTCTCACACGCCATCGAGGTGGACCTGGACTCGGCGCTCGATCAGATCGCGGGTGCGGAGGTGGACATGGTTTATTTCGTGGACAGCTTCGGGTATTTCTATTCCGAGCAGGTGCGCTATTACTGTGAAAAATACATTTCCCGCCTGCCAGGCAAGCAATTCGGCGTCCACACCCATAACAACCAGCAACTGGCCTTCAGCAACACCATCGAGGCCCTGCTCCATGGGGCCACCTATCTGGACGCCACGATTTATGGCATCGGCCGGGCGGCTGGCAATTGCCCCCTCGAGTTGATGATGGGATTTTTACGCAATCCCAAATTCGACGTGCGGCCCGTGCTTGATCTCGTGCAGCGCTATTTCGAACCGCTAAAGCAAAAGCTGCGCTGGGGCTACGAGACGCCCTACGCCATCACCGGCATGCTCAACAAACACCCCCGCGCCGCCATGGCCTTCATGAAAGGCGTGCATGGCGATACGTTCAGCGAGTTCTATAATGAACTGAAAAACGCGGACGGGGAGTAAAAGGTGCATGGGACATGGCGAAGATGGCAGCCATTTATGTATTTGAATATATAAACTAGAAAACAATATATAGACATCCCAGCGAAAGCACTCTGGATTCCCGCTTTCGCGGGAATGACATTGTGATAGTGTATTAGAGTGTATACTTTTTTGCATAAGTAACGGCAAGCGGCATAACCGCAGGGGAGAGGAATGTGCGATGAAAGCGATTCGCGTACATGAAACAGGCGCACCCGAGGTCATGGTGTTCGAGGATGTGCCCGAACTTGCCGCGGGCGCGGGCGAAATCGTAGTCCGCCTCCATGCGGCGGGCGTGAATCCCGTGGACACCTACTTGCGCTCGGGCGCGCAAGGATATAGCCCCGCCTTGCCTTATACGCCGGGCATGGATGGCGCGGGCGTTATCGCGTCTGTAGACGCGGATGCGGAAGGCGCTGCGCCGGGCGCACGAGTCTACGTCCATCATGCGCTTACCGGGACATACGCCGAATATTGCCTGTGCCGCGCGGCGCAGGTGCATCCCCTTCCGGCGGCGTTATCCTTTGCGCAAGGCGCGGCAATAGGCGTTCCTTACGGCACGGCGCACCGCGCCCTGTTCGCGCGGGGAGGCGCGCAATCGGGCGAGACCGTGCTCGTTCATGGCGCGAGCGGCGGGGTGGGTGTCGCGGCCATCCAGCTCGCCCGGGCGGCGAAATTGCGCGTGTTCGGCACGGCAGGCTCCGAAGCAGGCATGCGCCTGCTCGGCGAGCAAGGCGTGGATGCGGCCTTCAACCACCACGAAGCGGGTTATCAGGACGCCATCCTCGAAGCCACCGGCGGGAAAGGCGCGGATATCATCATCGAGATGCTCGCCAATGTGAACCTGGGCGCGGACTGTAAGCTCTTGGCCGTGCGTGGCCGGGTGGTCGTCGTGGGCAGCCGCGGACCCGTCGAGATCAACGCCCGCGACCTCATGATGCGCAACGCGGATATTCGGGGATTAGGCCCGCGCGGCGTGCCCGAACATGAGATTGCCGAAGCCTTCAACGCCATCGACCGCCTCCTGGCGCAAGGCGCGCTGATTCCGGTGATCGGGAAAGAATTCCCGCTGGCCGAAGCGCCCGCCGCCCATGACGCGGTCATACAACAAAAGGCGTTTGGGAAAATCGTGCTGGCGTGCTAAGGGCCAGTCCAACGTAGTGCCGCCGGATGAAAATTCAGGCAGGATAGCAACGTTTATACAAAGCGTCCATATGCAGAAAACGGCATTCATGCCAGCCACTTGCTTGCTTGGCGTCTCTGCATTCAGCGAGGTTCGAAATTCGTAATACTTTAGCGGAATGATCTTGTTTCCTCTTGTAAATCAAGTCTAAGAAAAATTTTTTCCATCATCGGCGATTATTATGTATTCTCCGTTCAAAAACCGTCCCGATGCTTTTACTTCAAGCAGCTAAAGTGCCACCAAAAATCAAAATAAACGGATTTCCTCGAGAAACTACTGTTTTTAAAATCCCCGCAATCGCAAGCCGCTAGACGCTTTCTGCCTCTTCCCCCGGCGGCGGCGATGATTCAATCTGCTAAATAAATTGGCGGAATACGCTATATCCAAACGTCATAAATACCGTTATCCTTACCGGACGGGGATTCTGGATTGGCTACACCCACATAAAGGCTAGAGGAAACCAATGCAAACAATTGAAAAAAATCTTGAGTATTGCCCTTATCTGGAAGAGACGGCCGCCCGGCTGAAAAAATGGCTGGATGAACGCGCTCCTATCGTGCTGGCTTCTTTTCAGGTCCCAAGCAAGACGCTGGAAGAATTTCGCGCCAGCCATCCGGCAGGCCCATGTGAATTCCCAGAGCTGGAGGAGCGGGCCATTTTTTGGGACCGTTATTTGAGCGAAAAACGAGCTATTTTCGATGACTCGGTGCCGAGCGCCTATCTCTCCGAAATGGACCAAGGATTGTACGGGGGCATGGTAGGGGCGAAACCCCATTTTATTTACGATCCGGAAACGGGCTGGATTTCGTCCATGGTGATGCCTTTCATGAATGAATGGGCCGAATTTCCCCATTTGCGCCTGGATGATGATGCGGAGTGGTTTTGCCTTTTCAAGAAGCAGCTCGCTATCTTTGCGGATGGAGCGAGCGGGAAATTTGGCCTTAGCCATTTCATTTTAATCAACGGGATTAATTTTTTGTTTGAACTTTTTGGGGCGACACGCGCGTATGTCGAGATGCTGGAGCATCCGGAACAGGTGCGCCTTGTATTGGACTTTGCATTCGAGCTTAATAAAAAAGTGCAGGCCTTTTTCTTCGAAAATGCGCCTTTCGTATGCGGCGGGACATGCAGCAACATGGCGCAATGGCTTCCTGGCCGGATTGTTTCCGAAAGCGTGGACCCTTTCCACATGGCCTCGACGGCGTGTTTTGATGAATGGGGCCGGGGCGTGCTCGAACGCATCTTTTCCGAGTTCGACGGCGGCGTCGTGCATATTCATGGAAACGGCCGGCACCTGCTGGACGCCATCCGGGATGTCCGCGGATTGAAAGCCGTGTATCTGGGGGATGACCGTGGATATCCGCTGGCGTTTGAGGTGCTGCCACAGTTGCGCCGCCAGCTTGGCGATATGCCGCTGGTGTGTTCGGTCCCCTATGAATCTTTCCGCGACGCCCTCCGCAACAGGGAATTGACGGGCGGGGTGTTGTATAATGTGCGGCAAACGCCTGGGGAGAAAGAGGCCAATACGCTCATGGATGCGGTTCGGGCATACCAGCCGTGATTTCCAAAGCATGAAAAAATTTGTAACACTTTAGCCAAGTGGTGAAGCATGACCGGCGAGGGCGCCGGTCCCACACATTGATTACTATAAAAAAGTGTGGGACCGCTGCCCCCAGCGGTCGATATATGGAATATAATGCATCTATCTCGTTGCGATGCAATGAACAAGGCAGAAACCATCCAATGCCGCTTCACTTGGCTAAAGTGTTACAAAATTTTGTATGGTGATAGGTGGAAGAGCGTAAACACAATTATTATAATCGAACATAAACGAAGCAAATCAACCAAAGGGGATATTCCGCATGCATTTGAGCCTGTTAGACGGCGGCATCATCGGACTGTATCTGGCGGGAACGATGGCGGCGGGCATCATGGTGCGCCGTTATGTGGGGAAAGTCGAGGATTTCCTCATCGCTGGGCGCGAAATGAACCTGTACTTGGGCATCGCATCGCTGGCGGCCACCGAGTTCGGCATCGTCACCTGCATGTACACCGCGCAGAACGGGTATGACAAGGGCTTCTCGGGGGCCGTGCCCGGCATTCTGATGGCCTTCTGGATGTTCGTGGTGGGCAAGACGGGCTTCTGCATGCGGCCTCTGCGCGACTCAGGCGTGATGACGGTGCCGGAAATGTTTGACCGCCAGTTCGGTAAAAAAATCCGCTGGCTGGCGGGTGTGGTCATCGTACTGGGCGGCCTGCTCAACATGGGCATCTTCCTGCGCACGGGCGGCGAATTTCTCGTGCTCGTGGCGGGCTTGAATCCCGACGGTTATAATTTGGAAATCATCATGACGGTGTTGCTGGTGGGCGTGGCGGTCTACACCATCCTCGGGGGCATGCTTTCCGTATTAATCACGGATTTTCTCCAATTTATTGTCATGAGCGTGGGGCTCCTTGCGGTGACGATTCTCATTCTCGTCACAATCGGCTGGGGCACGCTGGTGGAGACTGTGGAAACCCATTACGGCGCGGGCGGATTTAATCCCTTCGTGAACAGCGAAATGGGCTGGCCGTATGTGCTATTTAATGCGCTGGTGAACCTCGCCGCGGTCCTCACCTGGCAGACCACCGTCCAGCGCTTGCTGGCAGCGAAAGACACGGCCACCGGTTTAAAGGTATACACCCGCACGAGTTTCTTCTTCGTATGCCGTTTCCTGATTCCCGTGTTGTGGGGCGTAGCCGCTCTAGCCACGCTTGCCCCGGATGCCGTGAGCGGAAACACTATGCGCGCCATGCCTATGTTCCTATCGAGCGTCGTGCCCGTAGGCCTCATGGGCCTGCTCATCGCGGCGATGCTCGCGGCGGATATGTCGACCGATTCCTCATACATGCTAACCTGGGGCAGCGTGATCTACAACGACATCCTGGCTCCATTCCGCAAAACAGTTTGGAGCGAACGCAAGGGGCTCCTTTGGAGCCGCTGCATCGTGGGATGCATCGGGGTGTTTTTACTGGTGTACGGATTATGGTATCCCCTGCAAGGCTCGGTGTGGGATTACCTCACCATCACGGGCACCATTTATCTGTCGAGCATGTCCACGCTCTTGATCGCATGCTGCTACTGGAAGCGCGCCAATAGCTGGGGCGCGGGCGGGGCCATCATCGTGGGCGCGGTGATCCCCGTGTCGTTCCTCATACTCAAACAACAAGACGCCACCGCGTGGCTCGGTGAAGCACCCTATTCCTATTACACCGGCATTTCGGCCTACGTGGGAGCCGCCGCAGCCATGATCATTGGCTCGCTGCTCAAACCGGTGATTAGTCCGCTTCTTGAAAAGGTGATCGGCCCGCTGCTTAAAAAGGTGATCGGCCTGCTGCTTAAACTGTGGAGGAAAACGGCATGATGAGCTTATTAAAAAACTTCTGGCTGCTGCTCACCATCGCATGTGTCGTCTGGTATTCCACCGTGACGGTCTACGTCTCCATACGTGGCGCCTTTGACATCCGGGGCATGCTTGGCCGCCTGCGTGATCGCAACGAAAGCGGGGAATAGCGCCCGGGAACCATCCTGTTATCCATGAAACGCGATACACAACAGCGCACCTGATGTGAAAAAGCGCCGTTAAGCGCCGCCTTGACACTTTTTCCATGCAGGGATAAGATGAGTTGGAAGTGCTGCTGTGAATGGATGGGCGCGGAAGCCCTGCGTGTTGCTGGGCGTGAAGTGCTTCGCCCAAGGCGCGCCGACGCATAAGGGGCATGCGACATGGATGCACGGATACGTTTTTTACTTCCTGTGTGGGTGGGGATCGCCTTATTCGCTGGGGGGCAGGCGTCAGGGGAAACTTACCTAAATACATATTTCGTCAACAATGTGGATGGAATTGACGGAGACGCCACGGTTTACGGAACCATCAGCCAGCCGTTTCAAAGCATACCCTATGCTTTGTCCATCGCGGCGTCCATGGCCGAAAATCATCCCGCCACCCTTGGGTGGAGCGTCATCGTAAACAATGTGACTGTGCCATATGAAGCGCCCATCTCCGGGATAACCGTAGCGCCGGGCGTGAATCTCATCGGATGGAACACGCCGGTCATCGAACTGCCGGGATACGGCGCGTGTATCACCATGGGGCCTAGTTCAAATGTGCTGGGCTTCGATATCCAGGCGGCAGGCTCCATTTCTGTTAAAGGCTCCGCAGGTGCATTCGACACGGCATGCGTGCGGATGTATGGCGCATCGGGTAAAATCACTTCGCTGTGGCAATGCTCGATTACGGGAACGGCAGCGAGAGACACCACCGCCGTCGAAGTGTACGGGGGCGAATGGATGAAAACGAGCATAGCCGACTGTAAAATCATCAACCATGCGTATGGCGTGGCGGCTTATGGGTCTGGGGTGAATATCACCCGGTGCCGTTTTGAGAGCACCACCGTCGCGGCGGTTTATGTGGATTACGCCGCCGATAAGCAGTCGGGCGAAACGGTTCCCATGCTGGGCGACTCCGAAAATATCGAGAAGACAGGCCTCAACCAGTTCGATGATACGGAGGGCCTGTATGTCCAAAACGTAACGGATGAAGAAGTAAGCGCCGAATCCAACGATTGGGGCACTGCCGATGCCACCGAGATTGACGATAAAACGGCTGGCGATGTGGATACGACGGATTACTTCACGAAGAGCATCGGGCCGGGGACGGTCGTGGTGAGCCTCCTAGATTCAGCGGGCGACCCTGTTTCGGACGGCGTCAATCCGACATGCACCCTTTCGGGAGTAGCGGGCGTGAGGGACGCCACGAGTCTGACTTTCATATTCGATGCGGTTTCTTCGGGCCAGCACGATGTGGAAGCTGCGGCGGACGGGTATACAAGCGAATCCGAACAAGTCACGGTGTCGTCCATCACAGTGACCGCCGTGGAGCTTACACTATCGAAGCCCGGAACCGGCGGATGCGGCGGCTCCGGCAAAGCGGCATACGCCTGTTGCGCGCTGGTGATTTGGACCACGGGAAAGCGGTATAAAAAGAATCATCCACGGCCCCGGAAGCAGTAATCCGGCGGCTGTTTTTACAGGAAAGGCTCCCATGCATTTTGTTAAGAGGCGAAGTGTGCGTTGCGCGGTTCCAGGTGGCATGTATTCCAACGAACTGAAATCCGAAACCCGAAACCCAAGGCATGCGGCCCGTCTGCTCGCCATGGCATGCGTTTGCGCCATGATCCTGCTCGGCGGCTGCTCGGAAGAGCCAAAGCCCATCGAGCCCAAAGAATTTCCATTCAAGCTGTCGAATGTGCGCGCCGCTGGGCGCATGGTGCGGGCCAATGTCGAATATCTCCCCGCCAACATGCCGCCCGATAACCAACCTATTGGGATTTTAACCGTCTATTGCCGCAAGCCGGACTTCGATTTGCGGATGGTGGGCAGCATCGAGGGATATGGATTCGGCGCACGCGATGACGCCCTTGGCGCTCATGAGGTTTTTTCGACCATCGCGGATTCCGCGCCCAAGGATGGCGGCGACGGCTACCTTGGCGCTTGGTGGTATGGCCATGCGGAAGACATTGACTGGTCTCGGCAGACTCGCTTCGATATGGGGCTGCTGGCGTATCAAGATTCCGGCGTGATCAAGCCCCTCAAAGGCGGGGGATATATGATTGTGGCGTTCGTCAGCGGCAAGCTGTCCAAGAACGACTTCGCACTTCTATCCGAGCCCGTATCCATTCCCTATGAGCCTGATGCACCTTCGGCGCCTGGCGGCTGAGCCTCATCTTTGATTACATCCACTCATCGCGGATTCGCCATGCGGCTTATTGAATCGGTAATGGTATTAGCGTGTCTGGTTCTCTTTTGTTTTGTTGTTCGGTTTGTCATTCTGAATAAGCCGCTTTATCCCAGCAGGTATGCCGCCAGTACGATGAGCGCCAAGGCGATGCGATAATAACCGAACGGCTTGAAGTCGTGGCTTTGGATAAAGCGCATCAAAAAGGCGATGGAGGCGTACGCCACCAGGAAAGACACGGCGCTCCCCACGGCCAGCACGGCCCATTGCAGTGAGGTGAAATGGCCTCCGTGCTTGTACAGTGTCACCGTGGTGGCCCCGAGCATGGTCGGAATGGCCAGGAAAAACGAGAACTCCGCTGCCACAGGGCGGCTCGCCCCCAATAACATCGCGCCGATGATCGTGGCCGCCGACCGCGATGTGCCCGGAAGCATGGCTAGGCATTGAAAAAAACCAATGTAAAAAGCCATGGGAAATCCCATCTCAGCGAGCGATGTACAGCGTTCCCGCCCATGGCGCGACTCGATCCAGATCAGCACGATGCCGCCAATGAGCAGGGCCAGCGCTACCGGAAGAGGATAGAGGAGATAGGATTCGATTAGGTCATCAAACAACACCCCCAGCACGATGGCGGGCAGCACGGCAACGATAATCTTGGCGTAGAGCATGAACGTGGCGTTGCGCTCTGAAACACCTTTCCCGAAGGGAAACAGCATTCGCCAGAAATACAGCACCACTGCCAGGATAGCGGGCAATTGAATGGCGACGCTGAAGGCCTTCGCGAATGCCTCGCCCAGCCCCAGCTCAAGCCAGTCCTCGACCAGCACCAAATGGCCCGTGCTGCTGATCGGCAAGAATTCCGTGACGCCTTCCACAATGCCCAGCGCAATGGCCTTGAGAAATACAATCAATGATATGCTCCCCCGGCGGGTTTGTTAAGCCGCTTTATTGTGCCGCGCCATTCAACGCGCGGACCCGTTCTTTCGCGCGCGCTTCTGTGCCGCCCAGGGCCAGATATTGGGCGTATTCGTTCATCGCGCTGGCGGTGTCGCCGCGCGCATATTGCACATCGCCCAGATACAGGTGAAATGTCATTTCACGCGGGGCGGCGAGGATGAACGCATCCAGCATCTGCTGGGCTTCGTCATATTTTTCCCAGCGGATGAACAGCTCCGTGCGCTGGCGCGCCAATTCCCGCAGGTAATACAAAGCGGACCGGTCGCCGGGATCCACGCGCAGGGCCTCGATGAATCCCTCCTCGGGCTCCGAGCCGAACGAGCCGCCATAATAGGCCATCAATCCCTGCAACCCGGCCACTTTCGCCTGAAAACGGCGTTCCACGGCGGCCTTGGCTGCCCCGGCCTCAAGGGAAGGCATGCCTTCGGTGGAGAGGCCAGACGCCGGGCTTTCCATGGCTGCCCGCAGCGCTTTCAGGCTCTCCTGCACGGTACGCTCATACATCAAGCGCGGGGCTTCGAACTCGGCCCAGGGCCGGTCGTCCGTCATGATACGGCCTTCACCGGCGAACCGTTCCAGCGCTTCTTTGCCCATGACAAAACACGAAAGCAGTTCCGTCGTGTCATCCAGCCCCACCGCAGCGAGGGCGCTACGCAGCTCGGGGCGAGCCAGGCGTTTTTCGGCGGCGGCATAGTCGATCTCGAGCGGCTCCGCCGAGCCGATCAGGAACAAGTCGGCGTTCACGAACCAGGCGCAATATTCGGGAAAGACAGAGGTGAAGGTCCGCGTGAGCGAGCGCACCACCTCGATGTTGAGGCTGTGCAGCGGTATCCACTGCGACACCATGCCCCCGGGATTCAGGCGTTCGAGGCAGAGCTGGTAATACTCCCGCGTGTAGAACGTGGAAACGCCCGCCAGGGCCAGCGGCATGGGTTCGAAGGTGATGAAATCATACCGGCTGCGCGAAGCCAAGAGATAATTGCGCCCGTCATCCACCAAGAAGCGCATGTTGGGCCGGGTCATGACATCCAGGTTGTCGCGTGAGAAGAGCGGCGCGGCTTCATACACCAGCGGGTCGATCTCGACGGCGTCCACACGGTCATAACCGGACGCGGCGAGCGTGCCCGCCGTGATGCCCGAGCCGAAGCACATCAGCAGCACCTCACGCGGGTCGCGGTTGAACAGAAGCGGCAACACGCCCTGGAACCGGTTCATCTTAACGCCTTTTTCGATGGAAGCCGTGGCCTGCACGCCGTTGATCCACAACACCCGGTCCGTGTAGTTGCCCGTTCCCGGCTCTTCTGAGACCGCAACGGTGCCTTCCGTGCCTTCGGAGAAGTAAATGTCTTTATTCTGTTCCGGGAAATTGGCTTTGGTGAGGACATAGCCCACATTCGGCCCGGAAACGGCCTTCCATCCAAACCACGCCGCACACATGGCCAAACCCAGCGCCAATACGCCTTGCACCACGCGGCGCATCGCATGATTCGATGACAGGCCCGCCAGCGTGAGGGCCAGGCCCATGAGCCCCAGCAACACGGCAAGGCCGATAACACCGCGATGAGCGCCCACGAGCGGGAGCAACACATACCCCCCCGCCAACGCGCCCACGATGCCGCCGCAGGTGTTGAGAAAATAGAGCCGCCCCACATCATGCCCGATCGAGCCGCGATAGCCCGCGATGGCCTTCACCGCGAAGGGGAACGTCATGCCCAGGAAAAACGTGGGCGGAAACAAAATACGGAACGCAAGCGAGAATTTAGCCCAGACCACGCCGCTCCAAGCGTAGCCCGCATCGAGCCTGAGCTGGTTGTAGATCTCGGAAGCGCCCGCGAATCCGCGAGAGCCAAGGGAAAACAAGCAGCAGCAGGACGCGCCCAGCAGCGCAATACCCAGCAGCCAGGGCGCACGCTTTCCACGGCCAATGCGGTCCACCGTGAGAGAAGCCACCGCCGCGCCCACCGCGATGCCGCAAAGAATAGTGGCGAGCATGGCGGTGAAGGCATAGGTGGTGCCCGTGAACAGAATGGCGAGCAGGCGTGTCCAGATCACCTCAAGGGCAAGCGTGCAAAAACCCGACACGACGAATGCCGCCGCCACGAGCCTGGCCAAGCCGCTGGATATGGGCGTTTCCACCGGTGCGGATGCGGGCGATTCCGCCGCTACGGCAGGCGCAGGCGTACGTCCCAGCGCCATCGCCGCCGCACCTACAAGCGCATTGGCCGCCGCGCCTAGGAACGTGGCGCGCATATATCCCATATGTTCGATGAGATAGAAGCCCGCGAACGCGCATCCCGCTACGGCTCCGAAGGTGTTCAGCGTATACAATGCGCCGACGCGCATGCCCAATACGCGCCGCTCGCGCGCCACAAACTGTGACAACAGCGGCAGCGTCGCACCCATCAGCGTCACGGGCGCGATGAGAAATGCAAGGGCCAGCAGGCCGCGCAGTACGATGCCCAAGGCGCGCGAGGCCGCAAAAGGCCGCAACAGCACCGCCACGGCTTCACTGCCATGCCCCGCCAGAAAAATGAACGCCACGGCCCATAGGCCAATTAATATCTCGAACAGGCCATATAGAAACAGCGGGCGGTTGGTACGCGCGGCCAGGCACCCGCCCCACAGGCTGCCCGCCCCCATACCCATAAAAAACACCGCCAGCACTGTGCTAACGGCATAAGCCGTCGTGCCGAAGAGGAGCACCAGCTTGCGGGTCCATACGACTTGATATAGAAGCCCGCACGCGCCTGATAGGAAAAAGAACAGCAACACCGCAGCGAACAAGCCCCAGCGGGCTTGTGCGGCGGCGTGCGAAGGGCCTTCATGGCCTTCTGGAGAGTGTTTCGTTTTCATGGCGCACAGGCGCGATGCTACCTGTTGGCGCGGAGAGTTGTCAAAGGAAAGATGCTTTGATATCTCGTAACAGGAAATACGCAGGCTCACCTGCTTGGTGAAGTCAAACCTATTCAACGCAATAAGGCGCGAAGAGCGAGGAGCGGTTTGACGCGGGGCTATCCGTTGGGCGGCCAGACCTACAGAATCCTGGCCGGACCCAGCAGGAACGGCAGTTTGTTGCCGCCATGGACGAGAATATGCAGCGATTCCAGGGGTGGAACCGTGAAGAAATGCGGCGTATCGGCAACGAAATTGCAAGCCAGCCGGGGGCCTCGGATAGCCTATTGCAGAAGATTCAGTCCGGCCAGTTGCTCTCTCCGCCCGAAGACTACGCGTTGCGGCGTGTCATCTCGCGGATGGCCAGCCAGCAGTTGGGGGACCTGGACAACGTACGGCGGATGAGCTCCCTGTTCGAGGCATATCGTGGCATGCGCTCGCAGATAGCGGATACCCTCGGAAGCGCATACGACGAGACCATGACGCCGGAACAACGCGCACTGTGGGCTGTGAACGAATTGATCTATTCCCCTACAAAAGCGCTTGCAGACCAGTTAAAACGGGTGCAACGGGTGCTGGACAGTTCCGAGACGAGTGCCGAGGAGAAAGCGCGGGCGCGCGTGAAACGACGAGGATTGAAGCAACGGCAGGCCAAGCAGGCGCAACAGCTCGTTACGGAACTGAAGAACAGGGGGATCGACATCTCCACGATCTCGGACGAACTCTCCCAGCAAGACAACCTCGTGCCGCGCCGGATTGGAGAGAATCGGCCCCTTCGGGTGAAACTCGCGCAAGCCATGCGTGCCACGGCGGCCGCCAAGAACACCGGATGGAACGCGGCATTTCAATGGTATTTAAACGCTCTCTTCAGCGGCCCAGGGTCTCAGGTCGCCAACGTCGTATCCAACGCGGCGTGGAACGCCTGGAATATGTCGGTGCGGCGGCTTGCCTCGGCAGTGGTGAACGAAGGGATGTACGCCATCGGAAAGGGCGACCCGCTCAATGCGCGGCTGCACCCCGACGAGATCGAGTACATGATTCGTGGCCTGCTTCCCGGGTTCGTGCGGGCCTCGCGGGCGCTTGTGGATTCATACAAGTACGATTTGCCCATGTGGAGTATGGAAGTCACCGGTGAGTACATGAGCAAGGAAGACGTTAAACGCTTGTCTTCCCCTTACTTGAAGCCAGAATCGGATATCGGGAAGCTCGCCGCATCGTTCTTCAACATAACTGCGGGCGCTATCCAAAAATGCGGTTTGACCTCTCTAACCGCGTGGGATGAGTTCCAAAAATCCATGCGGTGTGAGATGGAAGTGGGCGTTCTAGCGTCACGAATCGCGCGCGCCGAGGGATTGACTGGGGAGAGAAAAGCCCGTCGAATACGAGCGTTTATGGAAGACCTGGATAGTCCGGCGTGGAAGCTGGCTGTACAAGCCGCCACACGCGACACGTTGTGGCCAACTACCTTGGGCGACCAGCTCGTATATGGCTCCTACTTTGGCCGGTACGAGGTTTCCAAGGGGACTGGGAAACGGACGTGAAGCTGATGCGCTGGATCTAGAATAAGTCCGGTGGCGGCATCATCTACCGCTTTCCGAACCGGACCCCGATGAATATCGCTCCTTCATCGGGAAGAGCCTCGGCATCCCCGTGTTCGGCTGCATCCCCGCCCGGTTCATCCATGTGATGGACTACGGGCTGAAGGAGAAGAGGTAATAATGATCCCGTTTGAAGAACGGTAATGTCGAGATGTACTGGGCGTCCAATCTGACATTTGATTCCTTGGAAAAACAGTTATAAAGTGTTGTGGAGCTTGACGACCTAGGTGGAACGTGGAAATACAGTAGCCTATTCCATAACGGATATGGGGAAGATTGGTAGATAGGAGGCATTGAGCCTTATGTATGACGACGTGTGCTACAACAATTCGTTTCTCAAAGAAGTCATCGCTCGTGTAGATTTTGCAGCAGAAGATGAACTGCTAAGGAAAAGAATTCCACCTGAAATAGGGAACGCTGCAGTTAAGCGCTTCCCCATAAGTGAACAAAAAAAGGCCATGAAACACGAACTGCAATTGTCTACGAAAGAGTTCCACGGCAAACAAGAAGAGATCATTGAATGGAATTACCATGGTCTTAATCATGAAAAGCGACTCGTCATCTCTTCCGCCACGATACTGGTAACATACACAAAATACTCATCCTTTGAGGAACTCAAAGAGGATTTCCTGTCTGTTCTTGCGCAACTATTCAAAGAACGTATGGCCTTGCAAGGTGCTCGCTTTGGGCTTCGGTATGTAAACAATATCGAACCTGCAAATTCAGATCCTTTTAAGTGGAGCGAGTACATTGATACGCGGCTTTTGGGTTTGTTTGAGCGTTTTTCCGCGCAACAGGATATCGTAACCCGTCTCTTTAACATCGCAGAGTTCAGAGATGACAATGATATACAGATCAAATTTCAATTCGGCGCTGCAAACCCAGATTATCCTGCGCGTATTTGTCGTCCATCGTTTGTTTTGGACATCGATGCCTATTATCATGGCCTTCAGGACTATCCCGATATAGCGAAGATGATAGATATTGCGCATGAGCAAATCCAACGGCTTTTTGAGGATAGTATTACCGCTGGACTTAGGAAGATGATGCATGCATGACAAAATCATAGAAATACAAACTGACTATACGGAGAAATCTACAACATCAAGCATTGAGCAAACCAGGCCTATTCCTTACGACGCGCACATCGAGGTGGATAAATATGGAACCGGAAAGCCTACGCGAATAAGGATTCACGCGAGGATCGCTCATGACGACAATGATTAGAACGGGCAGAAAGCCCCGTATTTGCCAAGGTGACATCCTCCGAGATGTGGAAATGATAGAATATGCTATGGAAAGCGAAGGGAATCTGGAGATCTCCAAGATCAGGTTTCCTCTGGTAATCGTGCTGACACAAGACTGCGATCTGGAACAAGATCATCGTTTCCGATGGGCTCGTAATCCACAGAAAAATAGCGCTGACAAATACCTTATTTCAGTACTTGTTGCGCCGCTCTATAACGCGGAACATGTTTACTTAGGTCAGCATTTATCGGAACTCAAAATGCCGATGGAGACGATAAACAAGAACAAGACACCAGGCAAGAATCTTCGTAAAAACAACAATCCTCGATATCACTTTATCTCATTTTCACAAACAATAGTAGATTCTATCATAGATTTCAAGCACTATTTTTCTGTGAATGTGAGGTACCTACATCAACTCCGAAAGACCAATTTCGTTTGCCGAATAGCTCCGCTTTTCCGTGAAGACGTGTCACAGAGATTCTCTGCTTACTTGTCGAGAATTGGACTTCCTACATCAGAACGAGACGTATGCGAAACTAGAAGCGAAAGTGTATGAGCACCGATTGAGTCACAGGCTTTGCAGCAAGGAGAAAAGATATGAGCACCATAGTAAAGATTACTCAGAGCCCTTTTACGACGTCAGTAGTAAAAGCAGAGGGACTGCAGATAAATCTGTATGTACCGTATTCAAAAACTAGCGTCACTATACAGATAGGATCTGATATTTCGCCTGTCAGTGTTTCTACTCAAGGCGACATACAAATCGCAAATCCGGTAGTCATTGTATCTACTCCGAATACGAAGACTCTATCTTTTGATATCAACGGCCAGAAAACTCATACAATTTGCGTTAAAAGTAAGTCTTTTAGGATCGATTTACTGAACATAGGAATTGAGAATATAGGAGGACAGGATTTCTACTGTTATGAGTTTGCCGTGGACAAGATCTAGTCTAACAAGAGGATACGTAGCTTCTCAAGAAAGCCGAAGAACAGGGTCGAAGCCGCGATGCTTATCCCCGAATGAGTTCTTCAAAACGCGCGATAAGTTCAGCAGTAATATGCTTTGGATTCGACGCCCGTATGGCTTGGGCGATGGCTATGGCTTTTCGGGCGGAGACTCCTCCAGCCCTTTTAAGTGTGGTATTTTATATCGCATTAGCGATTCGGTATAATCGCTTCCCGTTGTGCCGCATGCCCCGCGCGGCGAGCAATTGGCCAGGCGGCATAACGTTTGTGCCGCAGCGCGGTGTGCGGGATTTCCCCCAGACTAGAAGGAGTTGAGAAAACCATGTCAACATTAACAGGGAAAGTCTTGGTGGCGCAGGGCGGCGGCCCCACCGCTGTCATCAACCAAAGCCTTGTGGGCGCTGTGCTTGAATCGCGCAAATTCCCGCAGGTCACTCGCGTCTATGGCGCTCTCCATGGCGTAAACGGCGTCATCAACGAGAATTTTATCGATCTCACCGAAGCGACGACGCACAACCTTGAAGCCGTAGCGCAAACGCCTTCTTCTGGCTTATGCTCAACCCGTGACAAGCCGGATGTCGAGTATTGCAAAAAAGTGTTTAATGTATGCAAAGCCCACGATGTGCGTTATTTCTTCTACATTGGCGGAAATGACAGCGCGGACACCTGCCGCATTGTAAACGAACAGGCTGAAGGCGCTGACTACGAATTGCGCGTCATTCATATCCCAAAAACCATCGACAACGACCTTAAAGTGACGGACCACTGCCCTGGCTACGGCAGCGCCGCCAAATTCGTCGCCCAGGCGTTCGCGGGCGCGAATCTTGACAACCGCGCCATTCCCGGCGTCTACATCGGCGTGGTCATGGGACGGCATGCGGGCTTCCTCACGGCTGCCGCCATTCTCGGCAAGAAATACCCCGATGACGGCCCCCATCTCATTTACCTCCCCGAACGCCCCTTTTCGAAGGAGCAATTTGTAAAAGACGTGAAAGAAGCCTATGCGAAATACGGCCGCTGTATCGTCGCCGTATCGGAAGGCATCCAGGACGATAAAGGCGTGGCCATCGCCAGCCAATTCACCGGCGGCGAAAAAGACGCCCACGGAAATGTCCAGCTCTCCGGCACGGGCGCACTAGGCGATTTACTGTCGCAATGGGTGAAAGCCGAGGCGAACATCAAGCGCGTGCGCGCCGATACCTTGGGCTACCTTCAACGCAGCTTCCTTGGGTGCGTCAGCACCGTCGACCAGTTCGAGGCGCGTGAAGTGGGTGAAAAAGCGGTGCAGTTCGCCATTTGGCACAAGATGGACGGCTCGGTGGCGATCCGCCGCATCGGCGATTATGCGGTCGAGTATTTCCTCGCCAAGCTGAGCGACGTCGCCCGCGAATCCACCGAAATGCCTGCGAAGTTTATCAATGAAGCAGGCAATGGCGTCACGGAAGACTTCATCCGGTATGCCCGCCCGCTCATCGGTGAATTGCCCATCATGGAGCGCATCGCGGCTCCAAAAGTCGCGAAGCTGCTTGTTTAGTTTTCATGTCCGCGCCAGGGGATTCCATACGGTTCCCCTGGCGCTATTTTTGTGAAAACTAAAGAAAAACGGCCGTATGTATATAGAGTCCACCTCCTCTGCTACTGGAACCCGGGGCAAATGTAGAAAAAATAGATGTTGCATTATAAGCACTTCTGTGTTACGTTTTTACTAAATGGGACCAACTTAACCAAACAAGTGGGAGAAGAAACATGAAACACACGAAGCATATCTCTATTCAGGCGCCGGCGTTTTGCGTGACCAATCATCCTGATCTCAAGGATTCGATTACGGGATTTTTGGCTGATCCCATTGGTGTTTTGATGGGACATATCGCCAAAGATGAGGATGAAGCGTAAACTAGGTTGAGTTTGCGCCGCTGGGCGAACCGGCGGCGCATATAAGATGTACTGAAAAGGGGAAAAGCGTGCTTTTCCCCTTTTTTATGTGTCCGATAAACCGTATTTACCCAGGACTCGAATTCTCTCCCGTACATGCATCTATTCCCTTGACCTGATCATGACTATACAGTGTAGAGTTTTCATCAGCGCGCGGCCAAGGGTCATTACGCGGATCCCGCCCTTGGCCAGAAGTCCCGTACCGCTTTCATTTTGGGGACGCCTGAAGCGAAGCGGTGGCGAAGAAAACGTCCGGCCGGGCGATAGTGATGGTGGAGAAAAATATGAGTATTGGTGAATTAGCGCGGGAATTTGGCTTGAGCCGGGGCACATTGCTTCATTACGACGCCATCGGCCTGCTGAAACCGTCCCTTCGGAGCGGCAGCCGTTACCGGGTATACACGGATACGGATGCCGACAGGTTGAGGCGGATATGCCTGTACCGTTCCGCAGGCGTGCCGCTGGCGGATATCCGCCGGATGCTGGACGATGATTGCCCAAAAGGCTACAAGGAAATTCTCAAACGCCGGTTCACCGAATTGAATGAAGAGATCATGGCCCTCAAACGGCAGCAACGATTAATCGTGCGGTTATTGAGTCCGCACGGTGTTCAGGAAGGAAATATGATGTTAAACAAAGAGCAATGGATCGCCCTGATGCGGTCAGCCGGCCTGTCGGATACGGATATGCAGCGCTGGCACAAGGAATTTGAAAAAATGTCCGGCGAGGCGCACGAGGAATTCATGGCGTCCCTGGGGATTGATGCGAATGAGATCAAGCAGATCCGGGCGTGGTCGCAAAAATAATCTTCTGAAACACGGATGGAATGCAGACGAGGCTGGCGCAAGGCCAGCCTCGTTTTTTTAGTGCGCCAAGCGGATGCCGCCCTTGGCGGAACGTCGCAGCCTGCATATGAAGTGAGCTTCGAAGACGCGGCACCCCGCCATCAATATTCCGTTTGTTGTTTTAGTGTGATTTTCTACTTTACGCATTCATTTCAACCTGCTAGAGTGTCGTTCAATTCCGGGCAAATAGTCAAACTAAAAGGAGATCCAAATGTCGTACACAAGTGAGATTATGGAACTGGTGGTGAAACGGAATCCGGCGGAACCGGAGTTTCATCAAGCGGTCAAAGAAGTGCTGGAGTCACTTGAGCCTGCGCTCGAGGCTCATCCGGAGTATCAAGAGAATCGGATTCTGGAACGCCTGGTCGAACCTGAACGGGTGTTTATGTTCCGAGTGCCTTGGTTTGATGATCGGGGCCAGATGCAAATTAACCGGGGATTTCGCATTCAATTTAATAGCGCGATCGGGCCTTATAAAGGCGGCCTGCGTTTTCATCCCACGGTATATTTGGGTATTCTGAAGTTTTTGGCCTTCGAGCAGATCTTCAAGAATTCTCTCACGACGCTTCCGATGGGCGGCGGCAAGGGCGGTTCGGACTTTGATCCGAAGGGCAAATCCGACAATGAAGTCATGCGGTTCTGCCAATCGTTTATGACGGAGCTGGCGCGGCATATCGGTCCTGATACCGACGTGCCAGCGGGCGATATCGGCGTGGGCGGGCGTGAAATTGGCTATTTGTTTGGCCAATACAAGCGCTTGCGCAACGAGTTCACCGGAGTGCTGACTGGCAAGGGCCTCCAGTGGGGCGGCTCGCGCATCCGGCCCGAGGCGACCGGCTATGGCTGTGTCTATTTTGCCCAGAATATGCTGGCCACGCGCGGCGATGATTTCAAGGGCAAAACCTGCGTGGTTTCCGGTTCGGGCAATGTCGCGCAATATACCGTCGAGAAGTTGAACGAGCTGGGCGCACGATGCGTGTCCCTTTCGGATTCAAGCGGCACGATCTATGATCCGGACGGCATCACCGCGGAGAAGCTGGCGTTTGTCATGCAGCTCAAAAATGTCCAGCGCGGGCGCATCCGTGAATACGTAGCCAAGTTCTCCAGCGCCCAATACCATGAAGGTGAAAAACCTTGGGGCATTCCGTGCCAGTGCGCATTCCCCAGCGCTACGCAAAACGAGATTTCCGGCGAAGACGCCAAAATCTTGGTGCGCAATGGCTGCAAGCTGGTGGCGGAAGGCGCCAATATGCCCACGGCTCCCGAGGGTGTGGAAGTGTTTCTCGAGCACAAGTTGCTTTATGGGCCGGGCAAGGCCGCGAATGCGGGCGGCGTGGCGGTATCAGGACTTGAAATGGCGCAGAACGCCATGCATGTGGCATGGCCCCGTGAAGAAGTGGACCTCCGCCTGCAAGGCATTATGAAAGAGATCCACCGTCAAGCGTATGAGAGTTCGGAACGCTATGGCGATACGGGCAATTATGTGCTTGGCGCTAATATCGCAGGATTCTCGAAGGTGGCCGACGCCATGCTCGATCAAGGGCTGGTGTAACAAAACCATGCGCTTGAAAGAAAATCCCCCGGCTTTCCTTAGCGGAAAGCCGGGGAATTTATTTCAGATGCATGAGACCAATTAGGCGCGTGCGCGGCGCTTCATGAAGCGCAGGGCCATGCCGGCGACACCCAAACCGAGCAGTGAAATCGTGGCCGGTTCTGGCACCACCACTTTGCTCGGGGCGGTCGTGATGACCAGCTTGACGCCGCTATTGTAATAGTGGCAATCGGGATCAAAACCGAGACCAAAGGTGCCTGCCGACGCATAATCATTCAACGCGGCAAGTTCATCCGCCGTGAAGGTATAGGTCAGCGTCACCGCCCTGGTGGTCAGATTATCGTACGTGACAAGCGCCGTTTCCTCGCCGGTATATACGGTCGTGAAATAGTCGCCGTTATTTGCCCGATCGCTGGGATTATCACTCTTGGTGGTAAGGCCATACGTCGTTTCATCTAATAGATGAATGTACAGATGGTTGGTGTTATTGTCCCAATTGCTAATTCCTGTAAGCGTCAGTGTCGCACTGATGATTTCTTCCCCTTCGGGGATCCAGGAGTTGTTTCTCGTAACGCCCCAGATATACGCATACTCATGCGCCAAATCGCCGAGATCCGCGTCTGACGGTACGAAAGTAAACGTAGTGGTGTCCGTCGTTGCTCCTACTGTATCCGCATACGCGGCAAAGGAGGCGGCCATCATTACAGCCATGCCTAACAGCATCATTTTCTTCATCTCATGTTCTCCTTCTGCGCTAGAAATACGCATCGTTTCCCGTTTTACTCTTGCCAACTCCACAAGGGCTAGTTGGATTACCCCGCTTTTCGGAGGAGTGTTCTCCCGACTGACAATAGAAGAGCAAGAGGTGTGCCAGTTTTTTGACACCATTGAAAATGAAGGAGTTACACCTGATTTTGGTGCAGGAGAACTAAAAGAATACTCCCATCGCGGATTTTTAGCCGTTATCGTGTTGTCAGAGTTGACAACATTTGCACCAAATTGGTGTGCAAAAGTTGTTCATAATAGAGCTATTCATGGCGCGGCATTGGCTTGGATTTTCTTTATCTATCCAAAAACGTTAGTATTTCTTCTTTCATGTGGCCGAGGGTTTCCGAGAGCATCACTTTATAGATCTCGGGATTGCGCAAGCGCTTGAATTCATCGGGCAAGCAGGCGATTTGCGCCTGGGCATGCCGGCGGATTTCCTCCATGGATGGGGCTGGGCGTGTGCGGCGTCCAGCGCGGAACACTTCTTCCAGGAGCGGCTGGGCATGATGAGTGGCGCGCAAGCGGGAATGGACGTTGCGCTGGGTGCGATGATGGCCGTTGATATCGCCTGATTGCAGCGGCTCTTCTTCCCGGTCACACAGGACGTCTCCAAGGGGCTGGCCTGCTTCATTGAAGTAGCGCATGACTTGTTTCCGGCAGGGGTCGGTGCTTTTTTCCATGTTGGAAGTGGTTTTCATGCGGGGAATCCACTGGCCATGCTCCGAGACCGCGACCAGCTTGTACACGCCGCTAAGCGATGGGCAGTCATGGGAAGTGATTAGGTTGGTGCCGACGCCCCATGCATTGATGCGCGCGCCTTGGCGTTTGAGGTCGGCGATCAAGTCTTCATCCAGGTCGTTGGAAGCCACAATCAAGGGATCGTCAAATCCTGCATCGGCCATCATGCGGTAGGCCGCTTTGCTCAGCTTCGCTAAGTCGCCCGAATCAAGCCGTATCGCCGGGCGGACCGCATGGCCCGCCTCCCGCATTTCCCGGTAAGTTTGAATGGCATTTGGTACGCCGCTATCCAAGGTGTCGTAGGTGTCCACCAACAACACGCAGCGGTTTGGATATATCCGCGCGAATGCGCGAAAGGCCTCGAGTTCATTTTTGAAGCTCATGACCCAGCTATGGGCGTGCGTGCCGGAAATCGGTATGCCGTATACCCGCCCCGCAAGGACATTCGAGGTGGAAACGCAACCGCCTATATAAGCCGCCCGGGAGCCGCTCACCCCGCCGTCAGGGCCGTGGGCGCGGCGCAAGCCAAATTCGTATACCGGTTCGCCCATGGCGGCCAGGCAAACCCTCGATGCTTTCGTGGCGATAAGGGTTTGATAGTTGAGAAAATTCAGCAGCGCCGCCTCGATAATCTGGCCTTCGCAAATGGTTCCTTCAAACTGGATGATGGGTTCATGGGGAAACACCACCGAGCCTTCCCGGATAGCCCGCACGGTGCATTGCGGCCGGAAAGACTCCAAAAAGGAAAAGAATGATTCATCGAAAATCCCAAGGCTGCGCAGGTATGAAATGTCATCCGCTGAAAAGCGCAAATTCTCAAGATAATCTAGAAAAGGCTCAAGCCCAGCCGCGATGGCGAATCCATTGTGGGGAGGCAATGAACGGAAAAAATACTCGAAACATACCCGCTTATCCACCCGGTGCTCTTTTATGTAGCCGGCCGCCATTGTTAGTTCGTAGAAATCCGTGAGCAGGGCGAGGCCTTCCCGGCGAAGCCAAGATTGTGAAGCGCAATTCATTCGAGTTCTCCAGTCATACAAAAGGTTACGCCCACTGCCCGCATAGCCTCAATAACCGCCGCGCCCGTGCCGGGCGGATTGTCCACGGCGCGGCAGGCATCCTCGATCATCACGGCAGCGAAACCTTCATTAAGGCCGTCAAAAACCGTGGCCTTCACGCAAAAATCCGTGGCTATGCCGCAAACAAAAATGCGAAAGATCCCTCGCTGGCGCAACATATCTCCAAATCCCGTACCGTCAAAATCACTATAACTCTCGCGGGCGGGATCCATCGCCTTGCTGACAATCCAGGGATTTTCTGGCATATTCAGGCCCGGATGGAATTCCGCGCCGTGGGTGTGTTGTACGCAATGGGCAGGCCAGCTCTTATCCATGAAGAGAGGATTCGCGCTGAAACTGCAATGATTCGCGGGGTGCCAGTCACGTGTGAAAGCCACATGCTGGAATTTTGGTATAATGGAGTTGATGATCGGCACGAGTTCATCGCCACCCTCGACCGCCAAAGCACCCCCCGGGCAGAAATCATTCTGCATATCCACCACCACCAGGATATCATTCTCTTGTATTTTCATGGCATATTTCTCCGCGTTATGGTTTTTAATTGTGTCACTAATGCCTATGCGCGGACAAGCCGGAAGGGCGATCTCTGGATGTTTTTTTGAGGGATGCTCCTTCATGGTAATTTAGAGATTCATCTATACGTATACCCAGGGACGCCCTTGCCTTACAGGCGGTGGGCGGCCCTGAGCTGTGGTGGGATTGTGCTTTCGGCACACCATTCTGCAACCTTCAGCATCATCCCATATCGTGGCATGGCCGGGACGCCCAGGCCACGAGGAGAGCCCCACCCTACATCGATCAGAGCACGCCGACTTCCTTGAGGCCGTCGATTCCCGAGCGCACTTCGGCCACGGATTTGTGCAGGGCATCGAGTTCTTCCTTGCTCAGGCCGAGTTCGAGAATCTCTTCGACGCCCATCTTGCCCAGGCGCACCGGCACGCCGATGAACACGTCTTGAATCCCGTATTGCCCCGTCAAATAGGCGGAACAGGGTACAATCTGCTCTTCACCATTTAGAACGCACTGCACCATGCGCGCCACGCTGGCCCCTGGCGCATAAAAGGCGCTGCCCGTCTTGAGCAGTGAAACGATTTCGCCGCCGCCTTTGCGCGTGCGGTCGATGAGCGCGTCGATGCGGTCTTGTGGCATGAGCTGGGTGATGGGCACGCCCGACACGGTGGTATAGCGCGCCAGCGGCACCATCTCGTTGCCGTGGGAGCCCAGCAGCATGGTGTCCACGTTTTTCATGCTTACGCCCAGTTCCGCCGCCACGAAGGAGCGCAGGCGGGCGGCATCGAGAATGCCCGCCATGCCCACGACGCGCCGGGGCGGGAATCCGAGTTTTTTCAATGCGAGATAGGCCATCACATCAAGGGGATTGGTGACAATGATCGCCACGCATTCTGGGGCGTAACGCGCGATGTTTTCACAAATGCCGGAGATGATGCCGCCATTTTTGCCCAGCAGATCCAGCCGGTCCATGCCCGGTTTGCGAGGCAGGCCCGCCGTCACCACCACCACGGCGCAGCCAGCGAGATCGGCGTAGTCATTCGTGCCAGTGGCCGCACAGCTATAGCCGCGCACCGGCCCCGCCTGGGTGAGGTCAAGGGCCTTGCCCTGTGGCAGGCCTTCAACGATATCCGTGAGCACGACATCGCCCAGCTCCATGTCAAGGCAGTATTGCGCCACTGTCGCACCCACGTTGCCTGCGCCGATGACCCCAATCTTGAATCGTTTTCCAACCGGCATGTGCCGCCTCCTTCTAGTCGCCGCCACGGGAGCGGATTTTTTGGACCACAAATCCAGTCACATTACATCGTTTCATATACCGGCTCTATAGATGGCGTTTTGCTCAAGGTTTACTCACCACATGGGCGGGACGCCTATGCCACGGAGTTGCAAAAACATCTTAAAGGATATATTCGTCTTCATTCGCATCCATTCGCGGTCAAAAGAGCTGGACGTTTGGTTGCGGCCACGCCGCGCCGCGTATTTCGTGGTCTAAAAAGCTTCCCGGCTGTTTTTATTATTCTTTCACTTGCTGGCTGGCCTGTACAACACCCGCCATGCCCAATAGGATTCCCAGCAGCATGTTCGCTTTCGAGTTCCAGGTCATGTAGATCATGCAGGGAAGAAACGCGAACAGGGATAATGCAATGGCTTTACCCATGGGATGGGCCTCTTTCCGATACGCTCGAAGGCAAGACCACCATATCACGGCCATGGCCACAAGGTAGATCACCATTCCTCCGTAGCCCACTTGAAGCAGCAGGAAGGCAATCAGCGTGTGAGGATTGCGAAACTGCCGCACCTCGATCTCCTCATTGGGATAATCAGCGGCGTAGATGCCGAATGGGTAGGGATAGTGCGTATCTGAGAAGGTTCCGCCGGGTCCGGCTCCGGTGATGAGTTGTCCGTTTTCCGCCAATTGCGCATGAATATTGGCCAACTCATACAACCGAACGCGGGTGGAATCGGAAGAGGACACGCTGCTCTCATCCCAAAACCGCAAGGTGCTTAACATGGAATGGACTGTTTCAAGGGATTCGGGGCGGTAATGCACGAGCGCCACGTATCCCAACCCCATGCACAACACACCGCCGAACAGCATAGTCAGTTTGGCGCGGCCAGGGCCAAAGAGCAGCATGATGCCCACGCTGCCCGCCGTGAGCACCCACAACATGCGTCCGGCGGACATGAGCAGCAAAAATACCGCCGCGATGGCGCAACCCAGCGCCAGCATTTTATCCCGCCTCCGGATGCGCAATCCCTTCTGCTGCATAATCAGGCAATAGGCCAGCAGCAACACAAAGAGCGTCCACGTCGAGCCAAACCCGACCCTCAATGTACTGCCGAATTCCGAGCCTATCCCGATAGCGGCGAGCATCGTCCAGGCGATAAGCTTGGCCGCTATCGCCGCCATGAGGATGCGCCAGAAAAAAATGGCTTCTTCGCGCCGGGTAAACGCGGTCCGCATAACAAAATACAGCCCGCAGGCCATGATCGGAAGATTGAGCTGGTTTTGCGGCGATGCGGAAGTTTGGCAGCAATGCACCCGCATGCAACAGCGCCGATACGCCAAACAGCAATCCCACCGCAGCCATGGCACGATCCGCCTGGGTGAGTGTAAAGGCCTTAGGTGCTTTGAGCCAGCGCAGCCAGGGCTGCCGCGGCGGCAAGGAGCATGAGCGCAAGCGCGGCGAAATTTGCCGCCGCGATGCCGCCAGCGGATACGGTCAACATGCTGGCCACGCCAGAATCGCCGCTCGTGTCATATAGATAACGGGAAATTTCGTCGGCGAACACGAGCAAGACGGCGAAACAGGTGATTCCCAGCCGGATATCGAATAGGGCGGCCAGCAGGATAATCAAGCATTGCACCGCCACCGAGGCTGTTGCGGTTCCACCTTGCAGGAAATAGCTCGCGCCGTCGCATGCGGCGAACGCCATGCCCAGCAGCACGATATGTGAGAGCGAAAGCGCCGAGAGTCGTTTTTTCGCGGGCGCTTCCAATGGTTCCGGCGCCGTCATATCGGGCGCGCGACGCATGCGAACTGGCGATACCGCGTGTCCCAGAATGCCCCGAGCGTAATCGCATTGATGATCGCGTATTTCCAAAAAACGATGCCGTTGATCCCCTCGATGGCCTCCATGGCGTAGCCCGTTTCATGAAACAGCTCGATGATGCTGCTCCGAGTAAAAAAACGGACATGAGTCGTGTCGCATATGCCACGGGCGGTATACCGCCAATTGCCGCGCAAGACATACGCGCACAGCACATGGAAGAAGCGTACATTCGGGATGCTGGCCACCACTACGCCGCCTGGGGCGAGTTTGGAGCGCATCAAACGCAGCACTACATCCGGCTCCATGATATGCTCCAGCACATCGTTGAAAACAATGCAATCGAAATAGGCTTCCGGCAGGGCAGGCATCACTTCAACGATATCGCCCGAAATCAATCGGTCGAGCACTTTCGCGGCGCATTGGCCCGCTTGCGGCTCTTGCTCGATGCCCCACACCTCCGCGCCCAGCGATTCCCGCATCCACTGTGCGAAAACGCCCTCGCCACAGCCGCAATCGAGCACGCGCCGCGCTTGGCGCGGAATGAACCGCCGCATCTCCGGGCGCTCCTCCGCGTAATAGCCCGGCGGGCTGGATGGCTGGTTTTCCTGATTCATCTTCATACGTTCACTATACCGATACGTGGTACTACTATCTGTCAAAATGTTGTTTTCTTGCGAAGATTTTGCATAAAACCCATATCTTTTTGGTTTCCTTGGATTCAGGAGCTAGATGCAGCGAGTGGTGTCGTCCGAGGCGTCCGCCTTGCGCGCATGCAGAATAGCTTGCTGCTGGGCAAGCTCTTTCACTTGATTTTCGAGGCGGGAGATTTTCACGCTGAACTGAAGGCACAACGCCACCACGAAAAAAATCCCGAGAAAAAACAGCGTGGAGGAGGTCCAGCCCGCGCCGATGCAGCGTGTCAGAAACAAAAGCAAGTTATAATTCAGGCCGATGAGGAGCCCGCCAATGCCCGCGATGATCCACAGCCAGGAATATTCTTCTTTCAACTTGCGCCTGCGCACCAGCTCGATAATGGTCACAAGCAGCGTGATGGCGAACAACGCGGCGACGATTTGCTGGTGCCGGGTCATGGCGTTTTCTCCGTACGGATAAGGTTGAGGGGAATGGCCAGCGCCATTTTGAACAGGTAATACACTGGGCGCAGGCCCGCGTGGATCGATTTGCCGGTATCGGCGGCCCGCATAACAACAGGAGCTTCGGCGATGCGGAACCGGTTGCGATGGAGCAGCACAAGGATGTCCGTGTCGGGATAATCCACGGGATACACCTCGCTCGAAAAAAACCGGAGCACCCGCTGGTTCATGGCTTGAAAACCGCTGGTCGGGTCGGTGATGGTTTGGCCGATGAGGCGCGAGGCCACGCGGCGGAAGAGATACATCCCCATGCGGCGTGTAAAAGGAATCGCGTACGGGCTGCCTTCGAGAAAGCGCGAGCCCACACATACATCGCACGCGCCCGATTTCACGCGCTCAAGCAGCAGCGGTATGCCCGCCGGGTCATGCTGGCCGTCGCTATCCAGTTGCACGGCATAAGTAAATCCATGCCGCAAGGCATATTTATACCCCGTTTGAAGCGCCGTTCCATAGCCCAGATTGATGGGGAGCGACAACACAATGGCCCCCGCCTCGAGAGCGCGCTCTCGAGTCGCATCACGTGAGCCGTCATCCACCACCACGGCGGCTGCCCCTGGCGCGGCGGCGCGCGCCGCCCGGACCACCTCGGCCACATGGCGCTCCTCGTTATGTGCGGGCAAAATGATTAACGTGTCTTGGTGCATGCCAGCAGTGTACGCAGGCCTGAGGGGAGCGTCAACCAAAAGCGTCCAGGGCCATCGGCAAGCTGTATATCTGCTGCAAAAACGTAAAAGGACACAAGAGTTCGGGCCGTTTTTCTTTTGCATCTCTTGTGCATTTTGTGGCAAGCGCGGCCATTCATTGGCTAGAGATGTGCACCTGAAAACCTCCTACGGGCGTCCATGTTTTGGAGCGCGTGAAACCGGCCCGTTCGCCTGCGTTTCCTGAAACAAACCGGCCCGCACGCCGGACTAAAACGCCTTTGGGATCATGCTGGACGTTCCAGTCCAGCATGCGCTCGATGCTGGGGTCCGGCCATGCCTCTTCCCACACGGCGGTGGCGATGGGGCGTTCGGCATGATAACCGATCATGGCCGCCAGTTGCCTACTTTGCACATCGAGGCAATAAATGATCTGGCCTGGCTGTGTGTTCTCCCGAATATAACGGCCCAACTCTTCCAGTTCGTTCCACTTCGCCTCGCAAGAGGCGTCGAGAATGGCGCGGCCCGCCACAGCCGTGGCGGGGGGGAGCATCCATCCCGAAATCATCGGATACGCGCCATTGGGCACGAGGCCGCCGAAACCGGTGATCACCGCCGCCGTGGGACAGAGCGCCAGCAACAGCGCCGCCGCTATCCGCCGAAGGCGGAGCGGCTTCGCCAGCAGGGGGGCGAAAAGGGCGGCTCCGAGGATGGACCAATACGGAATGGTGTTCGCCCAATACCGCCCGCCGTAAGAGAGCCAGACCGGTAAAAAGGCGATTGCCAGGCTTAGAAGAAGCCGGTTGCGCGCCTCGCCCCAGCGGATGATGCGCGCCGCCCGGACGAGTACGATGGCCAGCGCCACGTTGAGCACGAGCATCCAGGTGAGCTTGAGGAGAACGGCGCGGCCAGGTGAAAACTCTCCCCAAAGGCCCCGGTCAATAGGATGTCCAAACCATTCGCGATACGTCCAGATATGGGCGTACCACGGCGCGATCAGCAGCAACGTGAGCGCCAGCACGCCAAAGAATGAAAGCAGGTATTCGCGCCGCTGCAAGGTGAACAGGAATAGGCCCAGAAACACGAAGGGGGCCATGCCCAGATGCATATACATCGCCAGGGCCGCAAGAATGGCCGCCGCCACGGGCCGTTTGCTGAGGAAAAGCGCTAGCATGAACGCCAGCATGGCCCCTGCGAGGAGCGCCGGGATGGCCATCAGGCCCATGGCCATGAATGGCGCATCCATGCCCGTGATGAGCAGCGCCAGAAAGCCGCGCCGCGCGTCGAACAGCCACCGCGCCAGATACCACACGGCCCCTAGCGCCACGGACGGCAGCAGCGCGGATACAGCCCGGAATCCGTGCAAGGCGTCGCCAGAAGGCCAGCTCAGGGCCGCCATGAGCAGATGGAATCCGGGCGGATAAAGGTGCGGGCGGCCATAGGGGGCCAGCTCCCAGGCGTCCCACAACGGAATACATCCCGTGCGCAGGATCTCGCGCGCCACGGTGATGTGGTAGTAGCCATCCGGCGGGCGCGGAATGAACTGCTCGCGTGCGAGCCAGAGCATCAGCGCCAGCCCCGCCAGCAGGCATAGGCTCGCCTGGTCCAGCGGTTCGAGGCGGAATCCTAGCGGTCGCCGCGCCCATTTGGGTTCCGGCTCGGAATTCAACTCGGCGGGCAAGCGGCGCGTACACCACCATGCACTCGCCACGACTAACGCCAGCCAGCCGTAACACGCCGTCCATATCACAACGGGCAAAGATGCCGGACCTATATTCATGGGCGCCTTTCCTGGGTTGCGTTTGGTATGCGCATTTTACACGAATGCGAATAGATATGGCAGCCGGATGGGGTGAAACATGGACATATGCACTTGTCTTTTTTCCACCACGGGGACACGGGGAAACACGGGGAACTCATACCGTGTCCCATGGCATTCAGCATTATAGTCGTTGCAGTTTACCCAGAATGTTAAGCTCCATTTCTTGGACATTTGTTTCGTAAACGCCTTTCGTTCCCCGCGCCTCCCCATGTTCCCGTGGTAAAAAAGCTTCTCTGAATAGGATTGCCACTACCTGCATGCTATCCCTAGTTCTCGAACGCCCGCAAATTCTCACGAAGATCCATTAAGGCATGTGAATCCGCAATATACGTGGCCGTGATGGAAGATGGTGGTTGCCATATTTGAAAATTCCCTAATTTGTGGGCATTTTTTATGATTTTCATGCATGTGGGCCATCCTTGTTTATCCGGCATGCGCAACAATGATTTCCCTCATTTTGAAAAAAGCGAGAATTGCATAGAAATCTCTTGCTTCGTGAGGCGTTGTATGGTACACAAATAGATGTTAAAGGCTTTTATAAAGGGCCTTAGCAAGAAGCGTCGCAGGGCCGCCCAGCCGTTAGGGCGGCGGGAGCCGCGAAACGCCAGCAGATACAGGATGGCGTGAGGGATTCGCGGATGCTCCAAGCAAGTGCTTCAGATGATGAGTGGGGCCCATAGACTACTCGAGGCGGGGCGTATCGTAACGAGGATTCGGCATGACGATGCGAGGCATGGAAACAGGCAATCCGCACCATGCGCACGAGCATTGCCGTTCTATAATGCCGCCAAGCCATTCATATAATCCTTATATGCAACTCTGTTATGTGCTAATTCGCACCGCATGCGGCCAGCGCCGCGGCGTGCGTTAGATAGCGCTGCCCCATGCGCCGTATGTGAAGCGGGGGCGTTTGAGAGAACAAGCCGAAGGCGGCTATGCGCCTAGCGGTTTCAAGTCACAAGCTCTCAAACGATTGGGCAGCGCAATCCGTATGCCGGTGAACGCATTATCGCGTTTGCTGGATAACAGAAGCCGTGTAAAAGGAGAACTAAGAATGGCTCTCGAAAAGAAGCCCGCCGCAAAGAAACCAGCCGCCCAAAAAGCACCTGTGGAAAAACCCGCTGCAAAGAAACCGGCCGCAAAGAAAGCGCCTGCGGCGAAGCCCGCTGCAAAGAAGCCCGCCGCGAAGAAAGCCCCTGTGGCGAAGCCCGCCGCGAAGAAGGCTCCTGCGGCGAAGCCTGCGGCAAAGAAAGCTCCCGCGGCCAAGAAACCGGCTGCAAAGAAAGCGCCCGCGGCGAAGCCCGCCGTGAAAAAAGCGCCTGCCAAAAAGAAAGCAAGCGCCTAGCGTTATTTGGATGGCGGGAATGGCCCAACCGGACTGTCCGCCAGTCTATTACGCGACAGCCGCGCTCTCCCAATGGCAGGCTGGCAGGGGAAGGAAGGGGATGGCGCCATGCGCATAGCATGCGCGGAAGGCGGTATGCCGCCAAATGGCGCCATGTCTTTCTTGCGATCTTGAAGCATGCGCTTTACACTTTCTCCGCGGCATGACGCCGCGTGGGTTCCACTGCGTTCAAGTGGAATAGTTACTGGAGGGAGCGGATGGCGCAGGATACGCTTTCAAGCGCGCTGGCGGATGCCGTTGCGGAATCGCATGCCCCTGGGGCGGTGGCCTATGTCGGCACGATTGAAGCATGTGAATTTTTTGAAGCGGCTGGGCTACGGCAGTCCACGCCAACATCCGAGCCGGCCACAAAGGACACCATTTACGATCTTGCGTCGGTCTCTAAGGCTGTCGCTACGACGACTGCCGCATTGCTGTTGTATGAAAACAGACAGCTTGTTCTAGATAAACCGGTGGCGGAGTATGTGCCGGTTCCAGCTTTTCAAGCCATCTCCGTACGGCAATTGCTCACCCACACGGCGGGGCTTCCCGCATGGATTCCGCTGTACAAACAGGCATCCAGCATGACGGAAGCGCTTCAACTGATCGCTCAGGAAGAGCTGCGTTACCCCCCCGGAACACGGCGGCAATATTCTGATCTCGGATTCATGATTCTGGGCCGCGTGCTCGAGATGGCGGCCAGCGACCGGCTCGATGCGTTTTGCGCCAAGCAGATCTTCGAACCGCTGGGCATGAAAGACACGGGTTATAATCCGCCCGCCGGGCGCGCCTCGCGTTGTGCGCCCACCGAACAATGCCCCTGGCGAAACAAGCTGCTTCGCGGCGAACCGCATGATGAAAATGCGTATGCGGTGGGGGGCGTGTCAGGCCATGCGGGGCTGTTTTCCACGGCGGAGGACTTGGCCCGGTTTTGCCGGGGCCTGTTGGGTGGAAAACTCTTGCGCGAACAAACCCTTGATGAAGCGCTGCGCTTGGGCCAGGCGCCTGTTTATCCTTGGCAAGGCCTGGGCTGGGCGCTGGATCCATGGGCGTCGAGTTCCGCAGGCTATCTTCCCGCCCGGGAAGCGTTCGGCCACCCCGGATTCACGGGCTCCTGCCTCTGGATGGACCGCAAGCGCGGCTTCTTCGCCATTTTACTCAGCAACACCTGCCATCCCACACGCAGCGCGGCGAATGGCGGCGTGCTTCGGCGCACCTTTTTCGACGCCATAGCCAAACAATACTACCCGGACGCCTCTTCAACCCATAGCGGCCTCGACCGGCTGATGTACGAAGATTTTAAGCCGTTGCGTAACAAGCGCGCCGCGCTGCTGACGCACCACGCCGCCGTGGATCAACTGGGACGCCCCATTTCCGACGTGTTCGCTTTAGCGCCAGAGGTGCAGCTCCGCTATATCTACAGCCCCGAGCATGGCCTGCGGGGACAAGCCGAGGCAGGCGAAGCCGTGCCATCTGAACAGGGCGGCGCACCTATTATCAGTTTGATGGGGAAACGCAAAAAGCCATCCGCTGAGGAACTGAGCGGGATCGATTACTTCGTTATCGACCTGCAAGACATAGGCTCACGTTATTACACTTATGCCTCAACGATGAAAGACTGCATGGAAGCGTGCCGTGAAGCGGGGACGCCAGTCCTCGTGCTCGACCGGCCCAATCCCATCGGCGGCGAAATCATGGAAGGGCCTATCGCGGAAAAAACCGATTCGCCTGTTTGCTGGGGAGCCGTGCCGGTGCGCCATGGCCTGACCATGGGCGAAATCGCCACATTGTTCGCGGCTTCCGCCGGGCCTGGAAAACGCCTCGAACTCTCGATTAACGCCCTCGATAAATGGCCCCGGGCGCGTTTGTTTGGGCAATGCGGCCTGCCTTGGATTCCGCCATCTCCCAACATTCCCACGCCCGATACGGCCCTCGTATACGTAGGAACCTGTCTATTCGAAGGTACGAACGTGAGCGAGGGGCGCGGCACCGAAGCGCCTTTCGAGCTTGTGGGCGCGCCGTGGCTCGATGCCGCGCGTGTCATCTCGGCCTTGGCGGCCCCAGATATCCAGGGATTCCGCCTGGAGGCCGCTACGTTCACCCCCATAAGCATGCCAGGCAAGGCCGCACATCCCCGCTACGAAGATACCTCCTGCCAGGGCGTGCGCATTCATATCACCGATCCCATCTCCGCCCGGCCATTCCGCATGGCCGTGGCGCTTATCGCCGCCATGCGGCAAATACACCCCAAAGATTTCCTTTTCGAGCGTCCTGGCTGGTTTGACACATTAGCGGGAACCCAAGCGGTGCGTTTGGGTATAGAACAGGGGGAGCCCGCTTGTGCGCTGGTGGAACGTTTGGAAATGGGGCTGGCCCCATTCAAAGAAATAACCCCGCGCAACTACACATAGCAATACCGGCCGTGGCGTCCTGCGCCCTGGCCTGAATGCATAAAACGTTTTTACAGAGAGAACGTTTCTAGGTAGCAAGCATCTTCGTTGATCATGCAACGAAGATGCCAATTGCACGGCGCTGGGGTTGCGCTATGTAGGGAAGGAAATTCATGATGGATAAAAACCTCACAAGACGCGGATTTCTGCTGGGAAGCCTGATTACGCTGGGCGGATGCTCGACCCTCACGAGGAGCGCGGGGCCAAACATTCTAGTCAAGAAAAGCGCTGGCCCTGTCCGGGTGGCCTCCATCGGATGCGGCGGCATGGGAAAAAATGACGTGGTGGGAGTCGAACGCGACGGCGCCGTGATTGCCGCCTTGTGCGATGTCGATGCCCGGATGGGCTCCGAGGCTTTTGACTGGTATCCGCAAGTGCCTCATTACACCGACTTCCGCGAGATGCTTGATAACGAGACAGACATCGACGCGGTCATGGTCTCGACGCCGGATCACACGCATGCCCCCGCAGCGTTGTATGCCATGGCCAAGGGCAAGCATGTGTATGTCCAAAAGCCGTTGACAGTCACCATCTATGAAGCCCGCATGCTGCGTGCAGCGGCGCGCAAACACCGGGTCGCCACGCAAATGGGCAACCAGGGCCATTCCGCCGATGATGTGCGCGCCTTGTGCGAAGTCATCTGGGCCGGGGTGATTGGCGACATTAAGGAAGTCCATTGCTGGTCCGACCGGCCCATCTGGCCGCAAAACCTCTCCGGCCCATGGCCTGCCGAGCCCGTGCCGGAAACGCTGGACTGGGATCTGTGGCTGGGCACAGCCCAAGCGCGCCCCTATAACAAAGCGTATTGCCCATTCGCTTGGCGGGCATGGTGGGATTTCGGCACAGGCGCGCTTGGTGACATGGGCTGCCATATCATCGATCCCGCATTTTGGGCGCTGCATCTGGGCGCTCCCCAATCCGTGGAATGCCTGCAAAAAGAAGGCGGCAACGAAATGACCGCCCCCGCCAAATCCGTCATCCGGTATAATTTCCCCGAGCGCCAATGGAAAGACAAAACACTGCCTCCGGTAAGCCTGTATTGGTACGATGGCGGTATTTTGCCCGAACGCCCGGCGGGCATCGGCGACGCCAAGCTAGGCGATGGCGCTAATGGCTCGTTTTTTGTCGGAACAAAAGGCGTGCTGACGTGTGGCTGCTACGGCGGCGAACCCCGGCTTCTCCCGGAATCGGAGCAAAAAACGCTCAATGCGCCCGAGCCGTATATCCCTCGTGTGGGCGGCGTGTATAAAGACTGGCTCAACGCTTGCCTGACCGGGCAGCCCGCCTGCTCGAATTTCGAGTATTCCGTGCCCTTGACCGAAATGGTGATTCTCGGAACCGTGGCCCTGCGCGCGGGACGCAAAATCGAATGGGACGACGCCGCGATGAAGGTTACGAATGCTCCCGAAGCCAATCGTTTCCTGATCCGTGAATACCGGAAAGGCTGGAACATTCCGGGCGCAAAAAAACTGAATCCGGGGAGGTAAGAATCCATGCATCGCATAATAAGCATAATAGGTTGTGTTCTGTTGCTCGTGGCAGCCTCGGCTTCCGCTGATCCCATCATGGGCAATTGGGAAGGCGCGGCCGAAGCCAAAGGATGGGAAAACACTGCGTTAGCGGCCAAAATTATCGGAATGCCCGATAACGCCTACCGCATTCTGTTTGAAGTGGACGGCACTCGAGCCAAAGGCGAACTCCAAGGGAAACAGGACAACAAAACAGCCGCTATTTCCGGGGAGATTACCCTGGAAGGCAAATTGGCGGGCGTGTATGCCGTGTCGGGCCGGATTGCGGATGGCGTCTTCTCTGGGACGTTGAAGCCAGCCAAAGGCGAAGCGGGAGAAGAAGCCGCGTTCGAGATGAAACAGGTGCGAAAAATCCCGCCCACCTTGAATGCGGCTCCGCCGGAGGGTGCTATTGTCTTGTTTGATGGCACGAACCTTGATGCCTGGAACTATGGCATGATCCAGGATGGAAGGATTGTCATCGGAGGCGGCCAATTCTATAGCAAACAAGAATTCGGCAGCGCGGAAATCCATGTCGAATTCTGTACGCCTTATATGCCCTGGCTCGGCGGCCAAGCTCGAGGGAACAGCGGCGTGTATCTGGCGGGGCGTTATGAGATCCAAGTGCTCGATAGCTTCGGCGATGAGCCTGCGGATAACCTGTGCGGCGGCATCTACCAGCTTGCCACGCCGAAAGTGAACGCCTGCCTGCCGCCCGATGAATGGCAAACGTATGACATCACGTTTCACGCACCACAATTCGATGCGCAAGGCAAAAAAACAAAGGATGCGCTGATATCCGTACGCCACAATGGCGTGCTGATTCATGACAATGTCGTGCTGCCCCATGTCACCCCCGGCGGCGTGAGCCCGGATGAAGCGCCCGTTGGCCCACTGCATCTCCAGAACCACGGCGATCCGGTCCAGTACAAAAATATCTGGGTCAAACCACTTGACAAATAACCACTACGCTCCTTGGTGAGCGGTTAGAAAGGAGGCGTTTGCCATGAAGATACGCCTGAGTATTTTCATGCGGGGATGCGCCATTGCGATGATAGGCTTTGGCGTGTTCACAGGAACGGCCGCAGCACAAGCGGCGGGCCCGCCCGAAGAGCAGCTTGGCTGGAAGCTGGGCGCTCAAGCATGGAGCTTCAAGGAGTTCACGTTCTTTGAAGCTGTTGACAAAACAAAAGCTCTCGGCCTTGGTTACATCGAAGCTTTCCCGGGCCAGCGCATCGAGAACGGCAGCGATGCCAAGTTCTTGCATACGATGGATGCCGATACCCGGCAAAAGGTAGCGGATAAGTTAAAGAGCGCCGGAGTGAAACTCGCGGCATACGGCGTAGTCGGTGGCTCGAATGAAGCCGAATGGCGGCAGATCTTCGAATTCGCGAAGTCCCTCGGGATCTCCTCGATTTCCTCGGAGCCTAAACCAGAAGAAATGGATCTCATGGAGGCGTTATGCGAAGAGTATGGCGTCAACCTGGCCGTCCATAACCATCCGAAACCATCCTTCTACTGGAGTCCGGATACGTTCCTGGATGCCGTGAAGGGGCGGAGCAAGCGCATCGGCGCGTGCGTCGATGACGGGCATTGGCTGCGCTCGGGCCTTGATCCCCTCGAATGCCTGCGCAAGCTCGAAGGCCGGGTGATCAGCCTCCATTTCAAAGACATAACCTCTGGCGCGGAGCCCCATGATGTCCCCTGGGGCACGGGCTCCTGTAACGTATACGGCCTGCTTGCCGAACTGAAGCGCCAGGAGTTCAAAGGCCTGTTCAGCATCGAGTACGAATACAACTGGCTCGAATCCATGCCGGAGATTCAACAAAGCGTCGATTATTACCGCCTCGTAGCCACGGCGCTGGCGGAGAAGGGATATAAACCGCTGTTTCAATCCAATCTCAAAAACGCGGTTTGCTCGAAAGATAGCTGGTCCTACGAGGATGGCGTGCTGGCCGCAAAAGGCGGCGGCGACATCTGGACGAAGGAGCAGTATGGCGATTTCGTGCTCGATCTGGAATTCCGTTGTGAATCCGAGACCAACAGCGGCGTGTTTTTGCGCTGCACCGATACCGTGGAATGGCTGCAAACGTCCATCGAGGTGCAGATTCTACAACCTGAGGCGGCCAATACACGCGAAAATTGCGGCGGCATTTTCGATTGCCTCGCACCCGCCAAGCGCTTGGTGAAAGCACCGGGCGAGTGGAACCGCTATGTCATTATCGCGAAGGGTAGCCGGATTCTGGTGTTCTTGAACGGGGAACAGGCCACGGACATGAATCTCGATTTATGGACGGAAGCCCATAAGAATCCCGATGGCACGGCGAATAAATTCAACACGGCCTACAAAGACATGGCGCGTACGGGATTTGTTGGATTCCAATACCACGGCATGCCTGTCCAGTTCCGCAATATGAAAATCAAGCCGCTTGACGCGGCGGAATGAATAAAACGGGAACAGAATACGGGAGCCATGTTTTTTGAGCAATTGATGTAAGGCGTCGCATATTACTTAATGTACGAACGCTCTGTCATTTCCGCGATAGCGGGAATCCAGGGCGTTTCTTTTGGGGCCTCGCTTTCGCGGGTATGCCCCATAGGCATGCGGAGCGGCAACTAAAATGGGCGGCCAAAATAAGTGAATACACCGCCTTCTGATATCTGTATTGCCGCGCTCACTTCCGGGTGGGCGCGGCAATATGTTTTAATCCGGCCAGGCGGCATCACCATGAACGCCGTCGATAAGGCGTCCGCTTCGGTGGCGCTGGTGCAAGCCGCCCATGCGGCGGCTTTATCCTGAACGGGCTGGCGCGTGTGCGGGTCTATGATATGTCCGCCTTTCACCGCCACGCCCGAGCCGCTCAATGCCCGGTGAGTGAGCCAAGCTGGTTGTCCGCCGATCCCCACCCGCCAGCCTTGCTGGCACGGCGGCGCTCCCAGCGCGAGCACGGTGCTTTCGCTTGCACAGAGCAAAGCGGAATCCACACCCCATTCGTCGAGCAGGGCAGCGGCCTGATCCAGGGCGAATCCTTTGCCGATGCCGCCTAGGTCGAGTTCGATGCCCTCCGCTAATATCCGCACAGTGAAGGCCGATTCATCCAGCGCGACATAATGCATGCCTACGGCGGCGTCTGCCCCGTTTCCTCTGCCGCCCTTGGTCAGGCTTCCAATGGCGGCGTCAAATGCGCCGCCGGTTTCCGTGGCCATGGCGGCGGCGGTTTGCAGGCAGGTGAAGGCCTCGATGCCCACGCGTGCGGCCTCGCCGCACCGCAGGCGGTTGATGCGTGAGATGTCGCTATACTCGACGAAACGGCTGAGCAATCCTTCCAGCCGGTCCCAGAGCCGAAAGACCTCCGTGGCGGCGGATCGTGCATACGCCTGGGATTCGCCCGCGATATGCACTTGAAACGTGGTGGACATCACGTCGTGGGTGAACCGGGCGATGGCATCGCCTTTCGAGTCGTCCGCCTGTGTCACGTAGCCGCCTCCTGGCGTTCCAGAAAGGCGTTCCACAAATTCTCCTCGACATACAACACGAGCAGAACGCCGGGACGCAATCCATAGTAGCTTTTTTGATACTGGTGGATCAGATGATCGTCTAATTCCGCCGTGAAATCGGGGCTGGTGATGAGAATTGGCGCATCGGGCGTTTCCGGTACGGCGTTCCAATACCCTGTAGCACGCAGTGTGCGGAAATACCAAGGCAGCGGCCAATACTCTGGCGCAATCACATTGACCCGTGTATCCAGGCCATCTGGATGCATGCGGGCGAGTTTGAGCACACGCTCCGCGAGATGCGCCGCATCCGGCGAGGTATGGGCATATACATACGGATTGCGTGGATCGCTGGCGAATTGAAACGCGGCGCGGTGCGCCTGCTGGCTGAGATTCCATACACTGATACCAAGCAGCAACGCCAATACGGCCCTGAGCCACGTCCGCCGGGTGAGTTGGAACAATACGGCACACCCCACGCCCGCTAGTATGATAAGAGCATGGAGCGGCCCTAGTACGCACCAAGGCGTTTTATACGGAATGAGCGAATAGAACAGTAGAAGCAGCATGGCATAAAAGGCCAAGAAACACCATAAGGGTTGCGCCGCTGTTCGCCTGAGCCCAGCCGAAATTCCAATTCCCGCGAGCGCTACGATGAATCCCTCGCTCCACCACGGTCCGGGGGCGTTGTGCGTATATAGCACCAATTGCAGGTAATAATACCAAGGCTTGTCATGCATTCCCGCGCCCCCGGCGCGCTGGAAATAATGGGCATACGTGAGCCACGAATCCAAGATGCCGCGCGGCTGGGTGAAGCACATAGACATGCATGCCGCCGAAACCAGCAGCAAGGCCGCCAGCGCCGCGAATACATGTTTTCGTTGAATTCCACTGCGCCAGTTCCACGGTTCCCCCCGGTGGTGAAGCCAGAGCTTGGTCAATATGATCCCGCCCAGCATGGCCGCCCAGGTGAGCACACAAGTCTCTTTTGTGGCATGGGAAAGCCCGAGAAAAACGCCCGCCGCGATGGCCCATCTCCAAGACGGCGTCCGTGCATAGCGCCAGCCTGACACGATGGCCGCGAACGTGAAAAAGACGAGTAGCATTTCCTGGATATAGTAGCGTCCATAGTACGTCATGGCGGGTGAAACCGCCGCGAGCACGGCGGATGCAAGCACGGCGGATTTTCCGATGCCATCGGCCAGGCCCACCGCTAAAAGAATCAGCCCCGCGCCGAAGATAACCGGCACGAGGCGAAAAGTGGTTTCATTCGTTTCCGCGAAGGTGCGCGCGCCCTGGAGCCATGCGATAGGCAGGGCGCAGTAATAGAGCGTTGGGCCGTGGTAATCGCTGGGGTCATACGTATAGACCCCAGACTCCATCAACATCCCGGTCTTGACGGCATGCACGGCTTCATCGCAGTGCATCGGTCGCTCCCGGAGAGCGGGCAGCCGTGACACGAGGGCGAATACCGCAACGGCCAACAGCGCTCCGTGAAAACGAGCGGAAGGCCTATTCCGCAAGCTTTCCGTAAGCCTCCACCTCCACGTAGTGGTTCAAATCGTCCGAGGTGTTGCCTTTGCTGTACAAGCGGATATACCGGGCCTTCGCCCCTTTGGCGTCCACCAGTTTGCCCTCGTAGGTCTCGACATATTCCTTGTCCTTGCCTGCGCCAAGGCTCGAAGAGTTGTCGTGGTCGTTATTGAAGAGCGTGCGGACATTTTGCGTGAACTTGTCGTCATCGGCAGCCTGGAGCACGACATCGTGGTATACCCGCGCTTGGGAATGATAATGCCACAAGACGATGGCGTACAGGGAGCAAGGCGCGCCCAAATCGATTTGAATCCATTGCGTGCCCGGGCCGAATTCGATGAAGCAGCCATCGCTTCCATCTTTATCGCCGTCCGTGATGAGCGCCGGTTCGCCGATAACGGGTTCCGTGTCGCTGGCCGTCACCGGTTTGTTCAGCGCCACGTTCGTGGTTCCCACGGGGGCCATGAACGGTTCGCGCGGCTTGCCGGTGGGCTCCTCCAGATTATCCGATGCGATGTTCTTCGGCGTGCCGATGAACATGGGCTTTGGCAAGGCGATTTTGACGGGGGCGAGTTGTTCCTGGGCGGCGGGGGCGGCGGCCTGCGGTGCAGCCGGCGCGGCGGCATCTTGCGCCATGGCGGATGCGGCGGCGAACAAGAACAGGATGGCGGCTAGATAGCATGCGTGTTTCATGAGTGAGGATCTCCTATGGAAGCGGGGGAAGGCTCCATTTCTGTTGGTGGCGCGATTTGCGCACGTTCAAACCATATGGGATGGTGTTGTTTCGCCCATTCAGGGCTTACTTTGCCAAGAAGCATGCTGCGCAGTGTTCCAGGCGAAGCAATCGTTCCCAGATAGACATGCACGATGATCATCGCGCCGAACAACAGCGCGCAATACCGATGCACGTACAATACCATGTCTTGTATTCCCGCGTCGAAGAGGGGATACATCCGCACGAATCCCGTGGCCAGCACGGCGAGCCCGAGCAACGCCGCCATCCAGAAAAATACTTTCTGGCCCGCGTTGAACCGGCCCGCAGGCGGTTCGTTCTTTCCGCCCAGATAACCGCCCATCCGCATGAACCACCCCATGTCATATGGTTCAAAACGGCTATCCGCGGCCCACAACGTGATCATGGGCATGAATGCGAGGCCCAGCAACAGGCCAGCCGCCACATGCGCTAGCCGCCACCAGCCGCTGAGCGGGCCATCCCATCCCAACACGGGAATGAATCCGGTCAACGCTACTGTGAAGAGCGACGCAATCAAGAGCAAGTGCGCGCCGCGTTCCCATAGGCTGAACCGGCGCATCGTGGCGGGGCCAAGGGCGGGTTTGGGACGCCGCCAGTTGAACAGCGTAAAATGCAGCACTACGGCTGCAACCGCCGCAGCCAGCATGATGGCGCTTATTTCACGAAACATGCCTCTGTGTTCCTCCCCAATCGCCGAACAATAGGCACAAATACCTGCGCCGCGTTCGCGGTCATGTTCGATCACCCGTTGGGTGTGTGCAAAAGGCGAAAATCCTTTATTGTCGTATCAAACGCACGTTATCGTCATCTTCGCGAACGGGGCTTTCCAAAAATGCGCCCTGTGTGAATCTACATCGCGGTAAAGCCGAAAACAGGCATCCAAACGAAATCCGCACGCCCAAAGCGGCAGCAAGCTGCCGCACTCCAAATAGTTTCAAAAAAAAGACTTAGAGCGCATGTGGAGTGCGGTAGCTTGCTACCGCTTTCTTGTTCTCTTTGGCGCATTTCACCAGTATTTCCGTGTTTTGGCTTGCCAATTCTTTTTTTTGGAAATCCCCTTTCGCGGAAATGACCCAGTATAAATATAACCGGCGCCCTCGCCGGTCATCCGTCGATTTCAGCTATTCATTACGAGACCCGGAACCCGAAAACCGAGCCCCGGCCTGAACCGTTCGCGCACGCGCGAAGCGCTCGATTCCCCTGTACCCATATATGGCGAGGCCCAGGGCCAGGAAAATGCACACCAGCGCGTCCGCCGCCAGGTAATAAGGCCGCAACGCCATCTGCTGGTTCCAGGCGTTCACGAGCGGCTCCGTGGAGCCTTGAAGCGCATACATGGGCGTATCGGACGTGGCTTGTATCACGCCAGGCGGCATGGGCTTGACCGTTCCCATGAAGAAGCCGCTATCGGCTCCATGGCAATCGGTGCAGCCTCCGCTGCCGAGGGCCTGCGACGCCGGGCGTACGTCATGGCTGAGGGGCCACGAATAGGGCTGTGCGGCGGGATGGCTCGATGCGTCCAACTGGCCATCACGCAACTGGTACAGCATGCCCCCAGCTACATATACGGGCGTTCCATCCAGTGTCCCCGGCTGGCTTAACGCCGTAAGCATATGGGCGATCATCGCCTCGTCCAGGCTTGGCGCAGGCGCAGGTGCGGGCGCGGCAGGTTCGGATGCGGGCGCAGCCTGTGCTTCGGTTTCAGGTGTTTCTGCAGCGGCAGGCGCATCCACTGCTGCCGTTTGGACGCTCTCCGCCACCGCTAGGAGGGACGCCTGTATTACGCCTTCCAGCACGGGCTTCACTTGTTCCGGGAGCAGTGGAGTCATTTTATCGCCGCGCATCACGCCCCAAAACGCGGGCCACACCATGTTGCATGCTTCGATGATGCCGTTCTCTTGCTTGGCGAAGACCGGCGAGGCGATGCGCGGGAGCTCCGTGTCCCATTGCGCCTTGCCATGAATACCGAGCCGGTTGGCGCGGGAAGTGCGCATCACGCCCGTTTTCGCACCAGGCCACGGGCCTGAATGGCACGCCGTGCAAGACAAGCGGTCAAGGTGAAAGGCGGGCAATCCGAGGTGCTTGGGTTTCGGCGCGCCGAGCCGCCCGCCCATGCCATTGGACGAGGTGTCCGCTTCATCTCCGAGGTGGCAGCCCCGGCAGGATAAGGAAGCGGGCGCGCCGCCGCGCATGGCGGCTTCGCCTTCATAACCGCGCGTGATTTGGTGATCGAGGGCGTTGCGGTGGCAATCCGTGCAGCTCAGGCCCGCCTGGAGATGGACATCCTGGTCCGTGTTCCACGCCTCTTCCCCATTCCAGGCGCTCGAATGGCAATACGCGCAGCGTTCATTCGGAACAGCGCGGGTGAGATTGAAGAAGACGCGGCCTTTCGCATCGAATTTCGAAGCGTCGTACGAAACGCCCGGTTCCGTCAGCCATTCGTTGTTCGCGCCCAAGCCGTTATACGGATCGTATGTCTCCGGCAACTCGGAAGCCGTTCCGCGCACGATGCCTAGCCCGCTCGCGGCCGTGGCCGCCCACTGGAAATTCTGGCGGGCGATCTGGATGGTCCATTCGGTCATATTCTGCGAAGGCTCGGCGTTGTGGCATGCAAGGCAATTGATCTCGAGCGGCCCGGACACTTCCCATCGCGACTCGATACTGGGACTATCGAGGCCTGCTTCGCCCCACGATGCCGGCTTCGGTGATTTCGAAGGTCTTGTCGTGCGAGCCGTATTCTTCGGCCTGCTGGGCCATCAGACCGACGTTCGGGACGGTGCCCATGGTCTTCGGATCGAAGTTGCCATGCCATTTGACGAAGTTGATCATCTCCTGATAGATGCGGGCGAAGGTCGATTCCGGCATGACGCACTTGGAGTCGTACGGCTTGCCGTCGGCGCCCCACATCTTGCCGCCCTGACGGATCATGGCCGGCATGGAAGCGTCGACAATGATGTCGTTCGGCGAATGGAAGTTGGTGATGCCCTTGGCCGAATCGACCATGGCCAGACGCGGACGGTGTTCCTGACAGGCGTGCAGGTCGCGGATGATTTCGTCGCGCTTGGATTCCGGCAGCTGCTTGATCTTCTCGTACAGATCGACCATGCCATTATTGACGTTGATGCCGAGCTCGTCGAAGGTCTTGCCGTGCTTTTCGAAGGCTTCCTTGTAGTAGATCTTGACGCAGTGGCCGAAGACGATGGGGTGCGAAACCTTCATCATCGTAGCCTTGACGTGCAGCGAGAAGAGGATGCCGGCTTCGCGGCAGTCTTCGAGCTGGGCTTCGTAGAAGTCGCAGAGCGCCTTCTTGCTCATGAACATCGAATCGATGATTTCGCCTTCGAGCAGGGAGAGCTTCGGCTTCAATACGGTGGTCTTGCCGCCCTTGGCGATCAGTTCCATGCGCACTTCGCGCGGCTTGTCGAGGGTCAGCGACTTTTCGCCGTGGTAGAAGTCACCGTGTTCCATGTGGGAAACGTGGGTCTGCGACCACTGCTTCCATTCACCCATCGAGTGCGGACGCTTCTTGGCGTAATTCTTGACAGCCCCCGGGGCGCGGCGATCGGAGTTACCTTCGCGCAGCACCGGATTGACGGCGGAACCAATGCACTTGCCGAAGCGGGCCTTGAGGGCTTTCTCTTCGTCGGTATTGGTGGTTTCCGGGTAATCGGGGATGGGCATAGCCCCTTTTCCTGCAATTCTTGACGCAGGCCTTGAGCTGGGCAACGGAGGCCGAAATATTCGGCAGCTTGATGATATTGGTTTCCGGCAGCAGGCACTTTTTGCCCAGTTCGCCCAGCGTATTGGGAACCTTCTGCTCGTCGGTCAGGAAATCGGAGAATTCGGAGAGAACGCGGGCGGACACGGAGATGTCGGCCTTTTCGATCTCGATGCCGGCCGGACCGGTGAAGGTGCGGATGATCGGCAAAAATGCACAAGTCGCCAGCAGCGGCGCCTCATCGGTCAGCGTGTAAATGATTTTCGACTTTCCACCAGCCATGAATATCCCCTTGCGTTGGATTGAATTTTTGGAGCCGAGGGTAACGCTCGGCCCTTTGTGAACCGGTTTGCTGAAGCAAAACATTGAGAGTATCAACCCCTGTTCCATCTCAGTCAACGAAATGCCTTTTCACATGCGATTTCGCTGCAAATTCATGCACATCGACGCTATTCGCTGGTGCTAATATTTGCCGCTGAACTCAGGCTTTTCGACCATGAAATATCCTCGTCGGCCTCTACGGCACCAACGCACACCAGATCGCCCTGGCCATGATTCAGGCTTCAACAAGCATTACACGCTGTTCCGCCAGACCAGCCGTGAAGCGAAAACCGGTTCGAGCAGGCTGACTGGCTGGGCGTGCACAAGGCCGTCAAGGAGCGCATCCGCTTTTACGATGACCGGGTCGATGAATGCGTCGAGCGCCTGCGCAACGAGTTCGATGCCGCCTCGATCGACGACACTACCTGGCAGCAGGTCAAGCTGCTCTATATCGGGCTGCTGCTCAATCACAAGCAGCCGGAACTGGCCGAGACCTCTTCACTCGGTGACGACCAAGATCCTGCACCGCAATTATTTCCACAACGATTTCATCTTTGTTCGGCCGAGCATTTCCACCGAAAACATCGAGGGTGACGAGACCCAGACCTATCGCAGTTATTACGCCAAGGATGACGGCCTGCGTGGCGCGGTTCGCAAGATCGTCGAGGATTTCCAATGGCACCGGCCGTTTGACGATCTTGCGCGCGATGTCGACTACGTTTATCAGGCAGTTCATGACTTCCTGAAGGGCATGCCGCGCCGTGAAGTCAATTTCCAGATTCAGGTCCTTGGCTCCGCCTTTTATCGCAACAAGGCCGCCTACATCATCGGCAAGGCGATCAATGGCGCGGCCGAATACCCCTTCGCCATCCGGTATTGCAAAACGAGGACGCCAAGCTCTACCTCGACACCATACTGCTCGATGCTTGGCGGATCGGCCTGCTCTTCTCACTGTCGCGCGCCTATTTCATGGTCGACATGGAAGTGCCGTCCGGCTACGTGCAGTTCCTGCGCTCCATCCTGCCCGCCAAGCCGCGCTCCGAGCTGTACATCATGCTCGGCCTTGGCAAGCAGGGTAAAACCATGTTCTTTCCGCGACTTCATTTATCACCTGCACCATTCGGAAGATAAATTCATCATGGCGCCGGCATCCGCGGCCTGGTCATGCTGGTCTTCACGCTGCCGTCCTACCCTTACGTCTTCAAGCTGATCAAGGACGTTTTCGGTAGCTCCAAGGAGATGGACCGCGCCACCGTCAAAAAGAAATTCATGATGGTCAAGCAGGTCGACCGTGTCGGGCGGATGGCCGATACGCTGGAGTTCTCCAACGTGCTGTTCCCGTTGAAGCGCTTCGACGACGAGGTGCTGGCCGAACTGCAACAACTGGCCCCTTCCTGCTTCGAAGTCGATGGCGACCAGTTGATCATCAAACACCTCTATATTGAGCGCCGGATGGAGCCGCTCAATATCCACCTCGACCGGATGGAGCGCTCCAACAACGTCGAAGGGCTGGAACACGTCATCCGCGAATACGGTAGCGCCATCCGCGAAATGGCCCAGGCCAACATCTTCCCGGGTGACATGCTGTGGAAAAATTTCGGTGTCACCCGTTTCGGCCGGGTCGTTTTCTACGACTACGACGAAATCGAATACATGACCGACATCAACTTCCGTCAGATCCCCGCCAGCCCCGGACTTCGAAACGGAAATGTCCGGCGAAATCTGGTACCCCGGTCGCCAGAAACGACGTTTTCCCGGAAGAGTTCGCCACTTTCCTGCTCACTTCGCCGCAGGTCCGCAAGATTTTCATGAAACATCACAAGGATTTGCTCAGCCCCAGGTTCTGGCAAGGCGCCCAGGAAAAAATCCGCAGCGGCCATGTCGAAGACTTTTTCCCTTACCCGCAGGAACTGCGCTTCATCAATGCCGGGACAACGATGGCAGATGGCCAATAGTTAAAGCATTGCTGAATCAACGATCAGAAACTCTGACTACTCACGTCATAACAAATCACTTATCTTTCGCCCAAGCGCATTAATAGAACAATGACCGATACCCAGCTATCGGCAGCGATGCACGCAATATTCAAATCAACCCCTCTAGGAGAACTTCAATGCCGCTGACCCTGGCGGTTGCTCGCGAAAGCGCGGAAGGCGAAAGCCGTACCGCGCTCTCTCCCGAGACAGCCAAGAAATTTGCCGCTCTCGGCGCCCGACTCCGCATGGAACAAAGCTCCGGCATCCAGAGTCATTTTCTCGATTCGGACTACACCGACGTCGATTTCATGCCCGTCCGGTGGAAGCCTACGCTGCGGCTGATCTCATTCTCCGCGTCACCCCGCCGAGTCTTGGCGAGATTGCTTCGCTGCCCGAAGGTTCCATCCTGATCGGTCTGCTCAAGCCGTTCGAGTCGAAGGAACGCCTGGCCGCCCTGAACGCCCGCAAGATCACTGCCTTCTCGCTGGAACTCCTGCCGCGTATCTCGCGCGCCCAGAGCATGGATGCCCTGTCCTCGCAAGGTGCCTGTGCCGGCTACCAGTGCGGCCTGATCGCCGCCGCCCGCTGTACCAAATTTTTCCCGATGCTCACCACCGCCGCCGGGACCATCCGCCCGGCCCGGGTGCTCGTCATCGGTGCCGGCGTCGCCGGCCT
>CAXXTH010000016.1:0-18193 GCA_963668025.2 Candidatus Hydrogenedentota bacterium | reverse complement strand
CTGGCGCTGGTGCGGGCGTATCTGAAAGCGCGCGCGCACCGGGCGCACCATGCCGCAATCGCCCGGAATAGCGGGCCTCCGAGCCATGGATGAGCGGCGTCTTGCGGCGGAGGGCATTTGCCTGGCCTTGGCGGAGGCGGGCCACCGGGCGCTGCTGGCGGGCGGATGCGTGCGCGACATGCTCCTGGGCGTCGAATCTAAAGACTATGATATCGCCACGGACGCCGCGCCGGGGCGCGTGGCGGAGCTGTTTCCCCGCCATGTGGATGTCGGCGCGGCATTCGGCGTGATGGCGGTGTTGTTGCCGGAAGGGGCGTTTGAAGTGGCCACGTTCCGGCGCGACGGCCCCTATCTGGATGGGCGGCATCCTTCGTATGTGGAGCACGCGGATGAACGGCAAGACGCCTTGCGGCGTGATTTCACCGCCAATGCCCTATTCTATGATCCCCTCGATAAAACGGTGATTGACTATGTGGGCGGGCGCGAAGACATCCAGGCGAAACGGATTCGGGCCGTGGGCGAGGCGCGGAAACGGTTCGAGGAAGACTATCTGCGCCTGCTTCGGGCGGTTCGATTCGCAGCTCGCTTGGATTACACCATTGAGCCTGATACTTGGGATGCCCTGTGCGCCTTTGCGCCAAGCATCCTGCAAACGAGTCCGGAGCGCATCCGGGATGAATTATTGAAAATGCTCACGGAGGGCGCGGCGGAACGGGCGTTCCGCTTACTCGATGCGAGCGGGCTGCTCGATGCCGTGCTGCCGGAAGTGGCCGCCATGAAAGGCGTGGAACAGCCGCCCGAGTTTCATCCGGAAGGCGACGTGTTCACCCACACGCTGATGATGCTGGGCCTCATGCGCAACCCCTCCCCCACGCTCGCCCTGGGCGTGTTGCTGCATGATATCGGTAAACCGCCGACGCAAACCTTCGAAGACCGCATCCGTTTCAATTACCATGACAAAGTGGGCGCGGAGATGGCATGGGAGATTTGCCGCCGCCTGCGCATGTCCAATGAGGAGACGGAGCGCGTGTGCGCCTTGGTGGGCGGGCATATGCGGCTGGCCACGACGCCGGACATGCGCGAAAGCCGCCGGAAGCGTTTTATGCGCGAGGATTATTTCCCGGAGCTTTTGGAGTTATGCCGCCTCGATGCCCTCGCCAGCCATGGCCGCCTCGACACTATCGAGTGGATCGAGGACTATCTCACCCGCACGGAGCCCGCCCAGTTGCGCCCAGAACCGTTGTTGACCGGCCATGGCCTTATCGCCATGGGATATGCCCCGGGGCCATTGTTCGGGAAAATTCTTCACACGCTAGAAGACGCCCAGCTCGAAGGCATCACTCGGACGCCGGAAGAGGCGCGGGAACTGGTGGCGCGGAATTGGCCGCGAAAAGGATAAAACGCCTGCCGGGAGTTGGGTATTACGATGTGGAATCAATCTCTTCGTCTATCAAAGGTGAGGCGTTCTTCGCCACTTCAAGAATTGCATCTAGTTTTTCTTTCACTTCCGGATCTATTTGTTCAATGGGTATGTATTGGGCAAGCTCGTGATAATCGCTTTTCCGGAAGAGCATCGGCAAGTTCAGTGCTTCAAAATAGTTGATAAACAAGGGGTCAAGGAACTCATCGGTCACCTTGCATTCGCTGCTCCACGGAGAAGGTTTCCGTTGAGTGCGTAACGCTTGTTCCAGTGAATCGATGTTTTCTTTCATTTTTAACACGCGATTATCCGCCTCGGCGCGTTCAACGAGATCATCTGATGATAATCCATGTTTCGCGTAAGCCTCTAGGACTACGGGGGTGCAAATATAGTTTTCAATTTCCCGCCGTTTCCACATCAACTCAATCAGAGCGCCGTCAAGATTGAGCGGCCTATCCAAAAGATCAAACAAAGCGATTCCTAGAAGATCTGGTTTCGCTTCGCGCAATGCATAGAAATGCTCCCGTGCTTTTTGTGGTTGATTTCCTCCTATGTAGCAAACAAAGGGATTTTCTAATATCTCTTTGACGGGATGATTTAACTTTTCCGCCAGAGAACGCAGGATTTCCAAATCCGTTGAGCCTTCGAGATAGAGAATCCAACCTCTTTGCTCGGCTTGATAGTAGTCTTCGAAACCTATGTCTTTGAGCGCCTTGAGCAACTGTGAGCCCCTATCATCCATGCGATGGGGCTTGCCAAGGAAAGCGACGACCATATCACGGCCTGCTGCCTCGTTTAGAATGACTTCCGAGTGGCTGGCTATGATTATTTGCGAACCTTGCTGTTCCGCGATGCGGGTCAAGACTCCGTAAATTTGTCGTTGGCGAAGAATTTCGAGGTGGGCATCCGGTTCATCTAGCAAAAGCACTGTATGGGGATTTGAGTAAAGATATGCGAGTAGCAAAAGAGTCTGTTGGAGCCCCCGGCCGGAAGAAGAAAGATCAAACGTCTTGCCTCGTTCCTGATAACACATGGTGATTTCACCACGCTCACGAAGAAACTCTGGAGGCAATAGCTGTACGCCAAATAATTTTTCGATGTGCGAGCATAAGGAGCGCCAATAATCTAATGCTTCGGGACTAATGGCAGCATCTCGTTCGAGCGGTTGTTTATTCTTTTCTCCGTTATAAATTCGGAAGCAGAGATTCCGTAAAACCTGGGCCGTCTGCCCCTCTCCGATCAGTACGTTAATTCTGCCTGGTTCCAATTTCGATTCATCAGCAACTAGTCCGGACATGGGTGGAAGAAACGCGAAGCGTATAGATCCCGCATCTTCAGGGATAGGCATTCTGGAGGCGCCTGAGCGATCTGTTCGTAATGGACGGCAATAGAAAGACTCATCATTCGCAAAATCGAACTCAAGCCCGCATGTCCAAGATGCACCTCCTGTTAGTCCTTCCACGGAGATATTTATACAAATAGGCTGGGTTTCTTGTGAGCCGTTTTTCCTGGAAACGTTGCGAACACGCAGATCGCGCCATAGCAGATGCGCATCGGGTATAGGCAGGGAAATCAGATCGCGGCGGTTGATGGTTACGCCAGGCCGTTTCTCGGGGGAGGTTTTTCCTTGCCGCTTTTCATTCCAACGGCGAAGCCCAATCTCCCAGAGCGCGAGCGCTTGCAGAGCGGTTGTTTTTCCGGAGTTATTGGGGCCTACAAAAACTACGGATTTCCCAAGTTCAATTTCAACGTCATTGAAACGTTTGAAGTTGCGGATTCCTAATTTAGTTAACATTTTTGGAACCTCACCTACAGCTCATATTCGACTTGTCTTTATCGGGCAGTGTAGCGTTTTGTGCGCAATGTTGGCAAAGATACCTTTTGGGGGCGCTGACGCGGACGTTGCCCACAATCCCATGGAACGAGATCACACTGTTTATTCACGTTTGCCTTGAGCTTCATCCCTTAGACACAAGCATATCGTATTGGGTGCGGTGTGTTCTATTTCTTGACCGGCTCGTTTTTTGATGGAAGATGATGAAGTGAACACTATAATATGCATAAGGGATTCTGGATATGAGCCGGGAGAGGCGCCCAGCCCTGAAGAAGGCTATTAAGGATATGTGTTTGGAGATGGCCTTCGCTCTTTTCAAACGCACCGGGGCAGATTGTTCAGGAGGTATATTCAATGGTTCCGAATCACAGCCTTCGTTATCTATTGTTCTCCATGACATGTGGTCTCTGTTTATTTCCGTCAGCGATTTCGTTTGCACGGCTAATTAATTACGAAAACGATCCTGACCTGGAGATAGCCATGGAATACGACAGCGAGTACAATGGAGGAGACCATGCAAATGCTAGCCAGCCCTTGGCGGAAGAGTATTACTTGAAATACCTTGAAAAATGCACGGAATCAAGTCAGCGAGCCAAGGTGTATTGCCAACTCGGAGTATTGTATGCGACGAACTGGCATGCGGAATATGGAGAAAAGCCCGATTATGAGAAGTGCGTGATGTATATGAAAAAAGCTTTGGAGGAAGAGCCGGTGCGAATTGGCAAAGAAACCAATAGAGCGAGATCCTTTTTAGTTACTCCATTGGCTAGTAGGGAAGAAAGAATGAATCTTAGAATGGAATATTATGATTGGATATTGAAGACAAAAAACATAATTGATTCTGCTGATCCATCAAGCGAAATCTGGTTGCCAGATATTCCAGGACAACCTATTTCAGATTTAACCTTAACATCTTTTCTTGATTTATTTGAAGGTGTTTCTATAGCGGCGGCCGGAAATCTGGTCGAATGTGCGTCTTCATTTTCAGATCCGATAGACCAGATACAGAACCTCCAAAAAATCATTGACCGATTTCCCAATACGGAAGCTGCAACCGAAGCGGCCTCGCGGCTATCTGAACTCAAGGAGATGATGCAGAAAAACACGGCGGCAGCACTTGATGTGCAAACCATTCCCGAGGAACCGCAGAAAAACATAGAGTCGGAACCTGATGTGCAAACCGTCCTCGATGAACCACTAAAAAACATACAGCCGCCTCCTGTTTCGGCTCCGAATCCAGAGAACCACACCGTGGCGCCCCCAGTAATAATGTCCGATGATTCAAATACCCACAAAGCGGGCATCTTTGGACATGCAATCTTGGCTGTTGCATTTCTTTTTTTAGTGGCGCCGGTCTTCTATATCGCTCATCGAAGGTATCGGCGAAAAAAACTTGGAAATGAATGACGTGGAACAGCTTGGCCGCAACCAAAGAGCCGGATTTTAACCACTAAATACACGAAATACACTAAAATATAAAGCTAGAATTGGGCTTGCCAACACCCTACTTCTCAACCACGAATAGACACCAATCCACACCAATATGAAGCGACATACTTCTATTCACATTTTTGGACATTAGTACTACTATCAGGATGCCCCTTCTCCTTTCTCGCATGGGCGAGACGCCTATGCTACGGGAATTGTACAAACATTTGAGAAGATATATTCGAACGACTAATGACAAGTACACATGGTAGGGAAGAATCATTCTTGATGCCTCGATCCCGGAAATCGGCCATCATATAGCATTAAATGACATTATTTTTCATTTAATATCTTTTTCTTGCATATCCATATGCGTATTCGTAAAATGCAATTATTACAGCGGCCAACAGTCTACATGCTCGGAGGCGTGGCGTGTATTGAATTTGTGAATTTTTTGTTCAGCGCCATCGTTGAAACATTTTGAAAAGAATAGCTGGTTCTATGGGGTGATGTGCGGATTTGATAGAATTCAATGTATAGGGCGGAAGCGGCATGAAACAGATGATGGCATGGTGTGGAATCGCGCTTACCTTGAGCGCATGGGCGGATACTATGGACTCCAATAGGACAGAAACGCCAACGCAACGCCCGGCCTCATGTGGGGCGCAACAGAAAAAGCCGGAGCATTTTCTGCTGCATTCCATGCCGGCGGCCCGGTTTCATTTTGACGGGATGCTGGGCAAGTATATCGACGCGACGATTCGGGAGTGGATCATGCGCGCGCCAGAGGCCAATCCGGGGATGCTGGAGCAATTGCGTCGGCGTGATGCCCATACAACCAAGCCAGATCTGGTGCCGTGGGTGAGTGAATTCCCCGGAAAGTACTTAATGTCCGCCGTTCAAGCCGTACGCCTCTCGGACGATCCGGAACTGCGGGCGTATGTGCAAGGATTCGTGGATGAGTTCATCGCCACGCAGGCCCCCGACGGCTACTTGGGCGCGTGGCCCGCAAACGAGGCTGGGGAGCATTTGCTGACGGTGGACTCGTGGGACTTATGGGCGCTGAACCACGCCATTTGCGGATTGCTGATGTGGTATGACGAGTCGGGCGACACGAATGCGCTGGCGTGCGCACAGCGCGCGGCGGACCAGGCGTGTGCGGTGTATCTGGACAAAGGCCGCCGTTTATTGGAAATGCAAGCGTCCGTTATGAATTTGGGCGTTATCCAATCATTCGCTTGGTTGTACGAACGCACCGGCAATGAAAGATACCGGCAATTCATGAAGCTGGCCGAGGAAGACTGGAACGCTTCCACGGAAGATTATTTCCGCCAGGGACTGGCAGGGACGCCTATGTATTTGCTGCCCAGCATGGGGTGCCGTTGGGAGAGCCTGGTGGACTTCCAGGGCATGGCCGAGTTGTACGGCCTCACGGGAGACCCCAATTATAAGAAGGCGTTCACCCATTATTGGCATTCGATCCGGCAGTTGGACCGGCATCCGTCGGGTGCATTCTCGACCAACGAATGCGCCGTGGGCTACCCCTATTATCCTTTCGAGCGGATCAGCATCGAAACGTGTTGCAGCGTCGCATGGGAGGCCATGTCAACGGATATGCTGCGGCTGACGGCGGACGCCAGCGCGGCGGACGAACTGGAACTCACCACCTGGAACGAGGCGCTGGCCTCATTGCATCCATCGGGAAGCTGGTCCACCTATAATACGCCCTTGAACGGGAGCCGCATGCCGTCTTATTTAAGCATCAATTTCCAGTCGCGTCCCGGAGCCGCCGATTTGAATTGCTGCTCCGTAAACGCCTTTCGTTTGTTGGGCGTGTTGAGTGAATGGGCCGTCATGCAAGCGGAAGATGGGCTGGCGGTTCATTTCTACGGCCCTTCCGAGATCAAGGCGTTTCTTAAAGACGGAACGCCTGTCACGCTCACTCAGGAAACTGAGTATCCGTTGAGCGGGCAGGTCCGGGTGCGGGTGGGGTTGAAACGCGCATCCGAATTCACGTTGCGGTTCCGCATTCCCCACTGGTCCAAAAACACCCAAGTGCGGTGGGGAACAGAAATGGCGGAGCCGGATAAAGGAGGCTATTTCAACATTACAAAGAAATGGAAAAACGGTGATGTAGTGGAGCTTGCGTTTGACATGACGCCGTATCATTGGACAGGGGAGCTGACGCGGGACGGTTCCGCGGCATTATACATCGGGCCGATTCTCCTGGCTGCCGACACGCGGTACAATGCCATGGATTTGAACGCCATGGCCCCGCTGGATTTGAAAACCATTACATTCACGCCGCAGCCGGTGACTCAAGAGCATGCGCCTGGAAAATTCCAGCCGATGGCGTTCTGGGATGCCGCAACGCCGGACGGCACGCTGCGTTTATGTGATTTCGCGTCCGCGGGCGTACATGGCACGTATAGCCGAGTCTGGCTTTCCGCAAAAAATGGATGCCCCCCGCCGAACTGGTTGAGTGTTCCGCAATCTGGCGCGGTTATCGCGGCTGGCCCTGTCTGCTTTCGCTGGACTGCATTTTTACGCACGGACGAGCATGAGCGCACGTTTACGCTGCGCGTCGCGCGTGATGCGGCGTTCACTGATATCGTGCAGGAGATTACAGGCATCCGCGCACGGGATTATCTGCTGAATCCCGGATTGGCCGAGGCGGGGCGATATTATTGGGACGTGACGGCGCATACGCCCAATGGGGAGCGTAAAAATGAGCTTGGAGCCGGTGTGTTCACGGTGGATGCCGCGCTCGAAAACACGGTGCTGGCGGATCTGCCGAAGATTCCAGAGGCCGATGAACCGTGTGTGGCGTCCGCGTTGGATGGGAACGGCGTTCCTTCGGCAGGAAAACTGCTTTGGGGCATCAAGACAGAATCCGCTCCCGACCGTTTCCAGCGTGAAAACGGCGCAATGCGGTTCAACGGCGAAGAAGGGAGTGGCATCTTTTACGAACAACCCCGGTATGCGTACCAGACGCCTCGATATCCCGAACAGGATCTTTCTTTCTCGGCATGGATTTGCCCGGAAGGCCTGAACAAAACCAGCGCCGTGTTTTCCTGCTGGGACCGTCCCGGGCTGTTCAATTCGCTGGCCATCTATGTACACGAAGGGAAATTGCTCGCGATTACAGAAGATGAGAACCTACGGGAAGCGCCTGGCGCGCCGGTTGAGGCCGGGAAATGGATCCATGTCGCGGCCGTGAAGAAAGATGATGTGTTGTGTCTGTATATCAATGGAAAAGAAACATTGAAACGCACCGTGAAGAAGCAACTCGAGTCGTATGAATTCAAGATGGCCGTCGGGGCGAATCCCTGTTTGGGAACAGAGGCTTTCGTGGGCAGTATAGACGATTTTCGATTTTACGCCAGGGCATTATCACAAGAGGAAGTGGAGAGACTGTGCCAATCCTCTTTTGAAAGGCCAAGCACCTCGTGAGAATCTCCGAGTTGCTGGGCATGGGATAAGAACAGGTTGTTAGAGGCCGAATACACACCGCCGGGATGTGGCTTATGTCTATGTCCCGGCGTTTCGATTTTTTGAAACTGCCACGTGATGCAACGCGCTAACCAAACGACTGTTGAAAAGCAGGATATGGCTCTGTTGTACCACTAACGTTCAGATTCTTGTTTTTTTTGCGAGGATTTTCTGTGTAAACCAATGCATTTAAACTGGTTAGGATCTACGATTCTTGCATGTAATTTGGTCGATGAATTCTTTGAACGGTGGGGCAAGCCCCACCCTACCTATTTGAATTTTAGTGTATTTAGTGTATTTAGTGGTTTAAAATCCGGACCTTTGGTTGCGGGAACACCGCGCCATGCGTATTGGTGGCGCGGGCTTGCATAATTTTCCCGAAAAGAGCAGGATGCGGGCATCATATGTAAATTATTCTTCACGTGTAAGAACTTTTTCGTCGATTTGGGCATTATACCTATCGGAAATTGCTTGAGGGGAGATAGCCATGCGTGCTTTGGTTAAGTTCATGTTTACGATAGCCATGTTCATACTGGGCATCGTGTCGATTTGCACCACGTACATTAGTCTGAATGATTCCATTTTACCGGAACCGAAGGTGATGATCCCTATCACGCCGGATTTTGCCTGGAATTGTTCGGTGCTGGCGCTGGGATTGTCGGTAGCGATTGGCTTGATGTTGCTGGCCATCAAGATGGCGGTGATTGATGGGCATAAACGCTTGAACATTTTTGGCGTCATTGGCCTGACGCTGATCGCATTCATCAGCATTACGTTCAATCTAGATGTGTTGTATCGCATGGCGGATCAGAACTTCTTTATGAGTTATAGCGAAGGCCGGATGAAGAGTGTTTACGAAGACTATCTGGTCCAGGCGCAGGGGGAGCTCGGCGCGCGCAAAGCGGTTTTGCTTAAAGACGTGGCGAAGCAAGAAGGCGAGCTGGATGCGGAAATCCGGGGATTGAGAAAAGCGCCGGAGGGATATGGCCAGTTCGCAAAGCAAGAGGATTACCGGCTGACCGTACTGCAAAAAACCACGGAAGTGGAAGTGCAGAGCATTGATGAGGCGCTGGCCCAGGTGAAAAAAGCGGATGAATTGCTGGCTTCCGCGTCGCCGGACACGATTGCTGGAATCGAGGATCTACAGAATGAGATTCGGGTGGCTGTCAAGGATGTGGCGGCGGCTTCCGGGATTGTATTGCCGCAGGCGGTCAAATTGGAAAGCCCCTTGTTTGCGGTTTTCGCCAAGCTGTTTGATTTCCGCCAAGTGGGAGTCAAAGAGATTTTCGTACTCATAGTGGCGTTTCTGTTGGATCTGGGTGACATTCTAGGCTACACGTTAGTGCCGAATCGCCGTATCCAAAAGGATTCGCATGATGATAACACCGCCAGTGATATGAGGGTTTTAGACAACCAATATCTGCCTCCGCATTTGCGTGAATTCCCCAGCCGTCCCACCTCTTTGCCTAATACGCCGAAACCGGAATTTCTGGAGCAGGCAAGGTCTGGAGTAGCTGAGCCGCCCGTTGATGTTAAAGTGAACGAAAAACTGCCGGTTTCTGCTCCCATGGATGGTGAGCAGGCCGCGGGATGAGAGCTATTATCTGAGCTTTAGGGTCGGTTGCATCGGTGCTTGACTGTCTGTGTTCTTGCCTTTGCTTCGATTGACAGGGAAAAGGGCAAAAAGCTACTATGCACCCGATTCTTTTGCCTGTGCCGCGAGAGGTCGCATGTATGTCTTTATATAGCTGGAGGTTGTCCAGTGTCCGAATCAGTAGTAACAACAGAACAACGGCTGGTCGAGAGCGCGCTTACGCTGTTTTCCCAGAAGGGGTATAGCGGCGCGAGCATACGTGAAATTATTGATGCGGCTGGCGTGACGCGCCCTGTTTTATATTATTATTTTGAAAATAAAGAGCATCTTTTTCGCAAGGTCGTCGAGTCGCGTTTTTCTGATTTTCTCACGGAGATGGATGCGGCAATGGCTGGCGTCCATGGCGTGCGCGGTCGTTTGCAAGCTGTTATTCAGTCTGCGTTTATCCACACGGAAATGTACCCCGACGAAATTCGACTTATCTTGAATGTTTTTTTTGCCGCACCCGGGCAAAATCCAGAGATCAACATACTCGCTTTATGGGAGCGGCGGTTTCGCAGGATTGTGAATGTGCTCCGCGATGGCATGGAGCATGGTGAGATTAAGGTGGCGGAACCGGAACAGGTGGCTATGGCGTTTTGCGGCGTCATGGATATGCACATCATGGCCCGGGTCAATCGCGCAGGCGTCAAACTGACCCGCGAATTGGGCGATAAGCTGCTGGATTTGTTTCTAGCGGGCGCCGCGCTGCAAAAAATGGAGCAAGACTTCTCCGAAATGACCTGACGCGGGCGTTCTTGGCAGCTTTGCATGAATATAGTATATTCCACGCAAAGTCGCGACGCCGAGAAGAATACAAGCCGCCTGCGAGAGACTTCAGTAAAAGCTGGGGCTTAAAGCGCCATTAGGCATGCCCATGTTAAGGACGAGCAGGTGTTTTATTGAAACGCTCCCGTTCTACTACCCCCCACGCCGCTCGATTGGTGATGGCGATATCAATGTCTTTTTCAAATACTCGATCGGCGGCGGAATCAAAAAACTCGTCGAATACGGCGTAATGCCATGCATTTTTTGAAGCGAGCTTACCTGCGGCATGCACCCGCTCGATGATTTCCGGAGTGTCCATGCCGATGCCAAGTTCAATGATCACCAAATTCTCATCATCGAGTTCGAGCGCCCATTTTAAGCTGGCTTCATCTTCGGGTTTATACAAGAGATTGATTTTCTGATCGAGCGCCCGTGCGGAGAAATAGCGTTCCGGGTCGGATTTTGTTTGAAAATACACCCATTCATGGGCGCTATACTGCTGCACCAGAGCGATGGCTGGCGCTATTACATCCCGGGTTTTGAATTCGGCGTTGATGATAATGCGCCCCGCCGACCATTGAAGCGTCTCCTCGAACGTGGGGATAGGATATTTCCCCGCCACGCGCAGTGTCTTGATCTCCTCAAGGGTTTTCTCTTCGACGCGCCCGGAACCATTTGTCGAGCCATCTAAGGTAGGATCATGAATGATGATGGGAATGCCATCTTTGGTAAGCCGCAAATCGGTTTCAATGATATCCGCGCCGGCTTGGCGTGCGGCTTCAAAACGATGGAGGGTGTTGGAGTCGCGATGGAGGCTTCCGCCACGATGCACGCCGATGCGGAAACCGGCCAGCCGTTCGCGCAAGGTCATTCCTTGGGCTTGCACTGGAATGGAGGATGGGCATGCTGAAACCAAAGCGGCTATAACGAATAAGCCGGTTAAGCGCCAGGCTGTTGGAATCCACCGTGAATAGCGCATAGGTTTCCTTTCATCTACCGAAGAGCGAGATTCTGTTCGAATTGCTCGATACTGCGCGCCCATGAGTATTGGCATGCATGTTCGCGGCAACGTTCGGGGTCCATTTCCAAGGCTTTTTCAACCGCTTTATCCAGGCCTTCATCCAGCCAGCCGGTTTCACCATGGAGCACCACGTCTTTAGGCCCTGTTACGGGGAATGCGGCGACCGGCACGCCGCAAGCCATGGCCTCAATAAGGACAATGCCAAACGTGTCCGTGAGGCTAGGAAATACGAACACATCCGCGGCGGCGAGGAGCCGCGCAAGGTCTTCTCCAGTTTTACGCCCAAGGAAATGGACGTGTGGATATATTTTCTTGAGGCCTTCCAGGGCTGGCCCATCGCCGATGACCACTTTTTGCCCGCCGCCGTGGAGCTCGAGAAATGCTTGGATGTTTTTTTCGACCGAAACCCGGCCCATGTAGACCAAAATAGGCCGTGGCCCTGCCAGGGCGTTTTTCAATCGAGGCCGGAAGAGTTCGGTGTCCACACCCCGGCTCCAAAACACGATAGGCCCGAAACCTCGAGTTTCGAGTTCCGCTTTCAACGAAGGCGTGGACACCATCATCCGCGCGCCGCGTCCGTGAAACCAGCGTAACAAGCGATACGTGAGGCCAACCGGAACGCCAATGCGCATTTGCACGTATTCGGGCCATCGTGTGGTGTAGGCGGTGGTGAAAGGCAGTTTGCGCCGTATAGCGTAGTGGCGCGCCGCAATACCGATGGGGCCTTCCGTGGGCAGATGGATGGCGCCGGGCATGAAGGCGTCAAGCATGTGTTTGATCTTGCGTCCCGGCAAGATGGCCAAGCGGATTTCTGGATAGGTGGGGCATGGTACGGTTCGGAAAAGGCCTGGATGTATGACATGCACTTCGTGGCCCCGTGCGCGCAAACCTTCGACCGTCCGCGATAGTGTGGTCACGACGCCGCTGGTCTGCGGCAGCCATGCATCAGTGGGTATGGCGATTCGCATGCAGCTCTACCTTGTTATGTGCAATCCAATGGGCAAGAATCCTTTCGCCAAGTGTAGCAGAAGGAGCATTAGGGTTGTATGAGGATGCCGCGAATTACGGCTCCATGGAAGCGGCAAGGGAGCGGAATAGGCGGTCATGTTCTTTGGCCCAGGCCTCCCACGTGCGGCCCAGCACGGTCACGCGCAGCCGCATTCGTTCTGCGATGATCTCTGTTAACACGCGGCGCAGGTCCGAAGCGTTGCCGGTTTCATATTCAATATGGGGAAAATCAGGCGTCCAGCCTACGGGCGGCGCTATGACGGGGCGTCCGCAGGCAAGGGCCTCGAGCACTGGCATGGGGCCGCCTTCATAAAAAGAGGGAACCAGCAGGTAATCGAGGCGGTTGTAAAAATCCGGTAATTGCTCATCCGAGACAAACTCGGATGGACCTGGCCAGCCCTCTCCGGTGAAATGCCACACGATTTCGGGAATGTCCATGACTTGGGCGACGAGGGCTTCGCCTTTCCGGCCCGTTTTGTATGTGCGGCCGACAACGCCGATGTGGATTTTCGGGGTGAAGCGTTCCAGATCAATGCCTGGTGAGATGACAGTGGCTTGTTCAATGCCCCAGCCGTGCAGCATATCCGCGTATCTGGGGGATATGCAGACGCAATGTTCCACCGCATGCGCCACTTCTTTGAACTTAACCGCCGCAGAGGCGGCAAATTCTTCATAGTGGGTGAAGAGCGCCATTTCTTGTTTGGACACGCGGCCCCGGTAGGTGGAATAGGTTACGTAATATTGAATGCCTGCCCGGGGCTCGGGGTTCATCGAGTACGTCACATACTCCAGGCGTTTGCCGAGTTCCACGGCCAGCCGCTCCAGAATCCAGTTTCTATCGGACAATACCACATGCACGGGAATCAATGCTCAGCGCCTCCTTTATTGCAGCGGCATTGTAAACAGGCGGGTGCCTTCATTCCAAGAGTTTGATGGAATTTCGTGCATATGATCCCAAAGCGGCGGCAAGCCGCCGCTTTGGGCATATGGAGTCTACGCTTGTATGCCGTGGCGTGCGGCGGCTTCTTCTGGGCAGGCGTCCGCCCGGACGACATCGCACAAAGCGGCTTGAAAGGCGTGAGGATCGCTGACTTGGATGGCGTTGCGGCCAAAGACGACTCCTTGCGCGCCCGCCTTCACTTCTGATTGAGCCAGGCGCAGGGCGTCGATGGGATTGGGCAGTTTTTCCGCGCCTAATCCGAATACAGGCACCGTGCTGCATTTGATGACTTGTTCAAAGTTTTTGGTGCTGAAGGACTTGATGCAGTCCGCGCCCAATTCGGCCACGATGCGGCAGCCTATGAGCACGTTTTCATGAAATTGTTCGGGGTCCATGCCCAGATGGCCCGTGGGGAAATATTCGCCCACAACGGGAATGCCCAAGGCGTGGCAATCTTGGACCAGCCGCGCGAATATTTCGACATTGTGGGCGTCGCGCTCTTCGTCGCCCGTTTGAAGAGTGAGAGACACCAGAGCGATATCCATCCCTTCGGCCAGCGCTGTCTCCGCGGAACACCCATCGACGCTCAAGGCTTTCCGGTAATTCCACGAGAAGCAATACACCGTGTTCCAATTCAAGCGGACAATGGACAAGGGGCGGCGGCGTCCGGCGAATAGGAAAGCGCAGTGGCGAAGCATGCCCGGGGCCAGCAATACGGCGTCGACTTCGGGATTAATGCGCCTGGCCGTCTCGGGGAGGTTTTCCATACCTGGGATGGGACCGTCAAACAGTCCATGATCGATTGCAATGATCACACAGCGTTCCTGTCCCACCAGGCGCTGCAAGCGAATAGAACGTCCGTCCATGTTATTCTCCTTTGTTGCTCCAGATTATCCTAAAATTCCATGAAACGCCATGGAAAGGCATACGTGGTTTCATTACGATGCAGGCCGTTCAAATTGAGGTATTTTCAAGCAAGCGCCGCCTCGCAGCGCGCTCTGATGCGCCACGATGCCCGGAATCGTATAGGCCAGCGCTTCGTAGATATCGATAACCGGCTGGCGCTGATGGGTGACGGCGTCCACGAATTCGTGTATCAGGAATGAATGGGAGCCCTCATGCCCGCTGTCACGGCGTAATGGCTCAGGCAACAATTCGGTTTCCCACCAATTGGGCACGGTATAGGGTTCAAGTGCGGATTCGTAGCGTACGCATCTGGCGTTATCCGGGTCCTTGTGAGATTTTGAACGGACGATGACCGGCCCAAGGCCGTTAGGGTGCGCACTGTAAAAGCTCATGTTGCCGCCGATCCATTGCGCCCGCTCACAACCGCAATGCGCCCCTTTCCACCACACATTCACCCGGAATGAGTTGCCACGGTTTGTCCGGAAGAATGCGCTCTCACACCAGAAGGGATTTTTATATGGATTATTCCGCAGGATCGGGTCTTCGTCGCCCCAGCCATTACACATGACTTGGACCATGCGCTCCCCGGTCACGCTCACGAGTTGCGAAACGGGATGCGTCGAGTAATACATGGGGGGAAATCCATAACGCCAGGTTCTTTGGCCATTTTCGATAAAATATTCCTCCAAACCTGCATGCTGGTATTCCGCTTCACAGTAATATAAGTTGCCAAAAAGGCCTTCTTCGTAAAATCTCCGTGCACAAATAGTGCTTTGCTGGAAATAACCTGTTTCAGCCATCATATAGATTAGGCCCGTGGAGGTGACGGCATCGAGTAGACGCTCGCCTTCTTCAATCGAGCCTAAGCAGGCGGGAACGGCGCTGATGACATGCTTTCCTCGCTGCATGGCCTGAATGGCCTGCTCGACATGAACCGGCGCGCCGCTGAAAATCGCTACGGCGTCGATGGACGAATCGGCCAGCATATCTTCGTAGCGCTCGTATTCCGTGGCGCAGCCAAATGTCTTTGCCATTTCCGCACGGCGGCCTCGGCTTATGTCGCAGATGGCCCCCACCTCGCTGTCTGGATGCTGATCCCAGCGAAAGCTTTGCCCAAACCTCCCCCCCAATACACCCATCCGCAAACGCTTAGTGGGTGCGCCTGTTCTAAAGGCGGTTCCGGCGGAGATTTCTACTGCATCCGCTTTTTGATATTCATTTTGTGGCGCCATACCTCAATTCCATTCCAGGTGTTGTTTCCTCGAAGATGCTCGGTCTTCGAGGTTTGTTCGTTTGAGTGCGTTTATGGTCGTTAAGAATACAGGGATAGCTTCTTCATGTCAAGCTATATTTTCACGAATGGATAATTAATGAATACAAAAACAGATATTAAGAGTCAATTATTGCGCAGAGTAAAAAGAAGCACTTTTTTGTTCATCGAGTGAAAGCGTTAAAAGAATTGACCAGGTGGTCTTGTATAGCGCACAATATAGCTGATTTCATTGGATAGGCGTGTTGCTACGTAAAGGATATTGCACAGGATGAAAAACGAATGCATCATCCTAATCCTGGAAGCAATGGCCGTCTATTCATTGGTGCTCTGGGCTCATTCCATGAGGAGCCGTGTCGGCCTGGCCTATTTTTATGCCTTGCTCGGGGGCATTACGGCCGTCATGTCTTGGGTGACGGACGCAGGGGTGAAGGTCGAGGTGGGGGGCGTCATCTTCATGGCGGGCTCGACGGTGTTCTACACCTCGCTGTTGCTGGGCGTTTTCGTGGTGTATGTATTCGATGGGCCGCGCGCCACCCGCATCGCTATTTCCACCGTGGCGGGTGTTTCCATCATGGTGCCGATCATTGCGCTGGTGTTGCATGTGCAGATTAAGCTGACGGGCAATGCGCAGTTGGGGTATGTGCCAATTCCGAGCCTGCGCATTAACACGGCTTCCGTGCTGGCCACCGTGGCGGATTTGGTGTTTCTAGCGATTTCCTGGGAGTTTTTCAGCAAGAGGAAGGCGTATCTATGGCTCTGGCTTCGCGCCTTCCTGACGCTTTTGGGCGTGATGTGGCTGGACGTGATTCTTTTTGCAACGGGGGCTTTCGCAGGTTCGCCTGATTATAGGAACATCATGACAGGCACGCTCGTGAGCCGTTTCCTCATTTCTATATTCGCGTGCCCGTTTCTATATCTGTATTTGTATTGGCAGAACTCGAAAGTGGGTGTAAATATTGAAAACCGTCCTCTGTTTGCCATTCTCAAGGAGGTGGGCGAGGTGCGCGCCGAACTCAGTATGGCTCAACGGGAGATCGAACGGCGTAAAATAGCGGAAATGGAGAAAGAAGCTCTCATTAAGGAGCTTGCGAATACGTTAGCCCATGTGCGCAATCTTGAGGATTTACTGCCTGTGTGTTCGAGTTGCAAGCGCATCCGCATCGATTCGGCGGAAGCAGAAATACCGGACCAATGGGTGACGCTCGAGGAGTATGTGGGCCAAAAAACACCGTTCCGTTTTTCCCATGGCCTCTGTGATGATTGCATGCGCTCGCTCTATCCTGAACTGGCGGAGGGAGTGTTAGCGCGGTGCAAACGGCCATCCAAGGAGAACGATAACTCTACGCCAGCGGATGGGCAAGGGATTCATTAATGGCGCAAGCGCCCTTATGGGGGAGTGAACTTTCCAAGAATCACGGGCCGGGAAGCACCGGTGGCGCTGGGCACATTCGAGGGTGTTCCACAAATGGCTTCGTTGCCTAGAATGGCGAAGGCAAGGGCTTCGCGGGCGTCTGAGCGCATGCCATAATCATCACTGGTCCGCACGGCCGTGGATGGCAGGCCTTCCTGTAAAAGACGCAAGAGGGTTTTGTTGTACGCCCCGCCGCCACTGACGATAAGGCGGGCCAGGGTGTGTTTGGGGAATACGAAGCGTTCGCAGGCGTCTAGGATGGTCCGTGCAACGGCGGCAGTCACCGTAGCCATGAAGTCTTCCATTGGATGTTTTTTTCGCCGCGCGGCGATGGCGTCGCGCAGGAAAGTCTCTGTGCCGAAATCCTCCCGCCCCGTGCTTTTTGGCGGCGTTCGTTCGTAATAGGGGTGGGCAAGCAGATACTCCAAAAGCTCAGGAATGACCTCGCCCTTCGCGGCGGCGGCCCCATCTTGGTCCATGGCCAGCTCGCCATGGCTCAACAAGCGGATAGCCCCATCGATAATCATGTTTCCTGGGCCCGTATCGAAGGCGAAGACATCATCCAGTTCTGGCGATACGACGGTGATGTTGGCGATGCCTCCAATATTCAAGCACCCGACGACCCGATCCGGCCGGTGAAACAGGAGCCAATCGGCTATCGGCACCAGCGGCGCGCCTTGCCCTCCGACCGCCATGTCGCGAGGCCGGAAATCAGACACCACCAGTGTGTGGGTGCGTTCCGCGATCACGGAGGACTCGCCTATTTGGAAGGTGCCACATTCCGTGCTTCCAGGCTTCGGCGGAACGTGGGCGATAGTGTGGCCATGGGAGGCGATAAAATCCACCTCAATATGATTCTCGAGGGCATAACTCATCATGGCCGCAGCGGCGTCGGCAAGGTACTCGCCTAATTGGAAATTCAGCGTGCAGGCTTCATGAACGGAATGATGCGCCGCCAGCAGGCGCATGCGAAAGGCTTCCGGATAAGCGGAAGTTTCGAAGGCCAATAGTTTAACAAGTATTTCGGCTCCCGTGCCTTTGATGCGTACAAGAGCGGCG
>CAXXTH010000015.1:0-5309 GCA_963668025.2 Candidatus Hydrogenedentota bacterium | reverse complement strand
AAACAGGCGAGTCGCACTGGCCTTTTCCGGTGGCACGGATTCCGCCTATCTGCTGTATGCCGGGCTGCAATGCGGCGCGGACATCCGGCCCTATTACGTTAAAACCGCTTTCCAGCCGCAGTTTGAGCTAGAGGATGCGCTGCGGTTGGCAAACCAGCTGGGCGTGGAGCTGACGGTATTGGAACAGGACGCCCCTCTCCCCCGCCATTGCAGCCAACTCCGCAGATCGCTGTTATTACTGCAAGCGAGCAACTGTTCGGCGCATTGCGGGATCGTACCATAAAAGATGGGTATCCCCTGCTGATCGACGGCACAAACGCTTCCGACGACGCCAGCGACAGGCCGGGCATTCGGGCACTAAATGAGCTTTCGGTACGCTCTCCCCTGCGGGAATGCGGGCTGGCAAAGGACGCTATACGAAGGCGATCCAAAGAGGCCGGGCTCTTCACATGGGACAAGCCTGCCTACGCCTGCCTTGCCACGCGGATTCCCACGGGCAGACCCATTACGGCAGAGTTGCTGCAGCGGGTGGAAGCTTCGGAAAGTGTTCTGTTCTCATTGGGATTTTCGGATTTTCGCGTCCGGATATACGGAGATGCGGCAAGGCTGCAGCTTCTGCCGGCGCAAATGGGAAAAGCGGTTGAACTGCGCGAGGAGATTCGCAGCGGCATTGCGCCGTATTTCAATATGATTCTTTTAGACTTGGCAGGGAGGTAAACGATGGGAAAACAAGAAATCAGGCAGTTGCTTGAACTGGTGGCAAACCAGTCCATGACAGTGGATGAAGCAGTGCTGAAACTGAAAATGGAGCCTTTTGAAGATTTGGGCTTCGCGAAGCTGGATCACCACAGGAGCCTGCGCCAGGGCGCGGCCGAAGTGGTTTATGGCGCCAGCAAGACGCCGGAACAGATGCATAAAATAGCCTCTACCATACTGGAGCGCGGGCAGCGCACGATTCTTATCACCCGCCTCTCCCCGCAGGCCGCACAAATCCTGAAAGAAGACATTCCCCTTAAATACGATGAACTAAGCCACATCGGGATTGTAGGCGAAATGCCCAAGCCGGATGGCTTCGGAAAGATCGTCGTGGCAACGGGCGCAACCAGCGATATGCCGGTGGCCGAAGAAGCGTCTCTTACCGCTGAAGCATTGGGCAATACCGTGACCCGGCTTTACGATGTGGGCGTGGCGGGAATGCATAGGTTGCTCGCATACATGGAAGACATTATGAGCGCCCGCGTCATCATCGCCATTGCGGGCATGGAGGGCGCGCTTGCCAGCGTGATTGGCGGCCTCGCAGACTGCCCCGTGATCGCCGTGCCCACCAGCGTCGGCTATGGCGCTTCCTTCGGAGGGCTTTCCGCGCTGCTTTCCATGCTCAATTCCTGCGCCAGCGGGGTCAGCGTAGTTAACATTGACAACGGCTTTGGAGCCGGATATCTGGCGAGCATGATCAACCATTTGGAGGGGAAAAAATGAAGACTTTATACCTTGAATGCAATATGGGCGCGGCAGGCGACATGCTCATGGCCGCATTGCTGGAACTACACCCCGATCCGAATGGATTTATTCGCAAATTGAACGCCTTGAATATTCCCGGCGTTGAGGTGAAAGCGGAACCTTCCGAGAAATGCGGAATCACCGGCACACACGTGGACCGTTACGGTGCATGGAATGGAAGAAGAAAGCCTTGATGCACATGGGCATGACCACGAACATGAACACGACCACGAGCATGCGCACGACCACGAACACGAGCATGGCCACGATCACGGTCACGAGCACCATCATTCCGGGATGGAGGAAATAAGCCATGTGATTTCGCATTTGGCAATTTCCGATCAGGTTAAGAAGGACGTGCTGGCAGTATATGGCCTGATTGCGGCGGCGGAAAGCGAAGTGCACGGAAAGCCTGTGGATCAGGTGCACTTCCATGAAGTTGGGGCGCTGGACGCTGTTGCGGATATCGTTGGCGTTTGCCTGCTGATGGAAGAGCTTGCGCCGGATCGGATTCTCTCTTCCCCCATCCATGTGGGAAGCGGGGCATGTATACTGCGCCCACGGGATTCTACCGGTTCCCGCCCCCGCCACGGCCAACATTTTTGCGCGGCATCCCCCACTTACGGCGGCGCCATTAAGGGAGAGCTTTGCACGCCGACCGGCGCGGCGCTCATAAAGCACTTCGCTTCCAAATTCGGCGTGATGCCCGTAATGCGGGTTGCGCAGATTGGCTACGGTTTGGGGACAAAGGACTTTAAGGCAGCAAACTGCATGCGCGCCCTCTTGGGTGAAAATGACAGCAACGGCGATGAAATCGTTGAGCTGTGCTGCAATCTGGACGACATGACGCCGGAGGCCATCGGCTTTGCCCAGGAGCGCCTCTTTGAGGCCGGCGCGCTGGACGTATACACCACTGCCATTGGAATGAAGAAAAACCGGCCCGCCGTGGTACTGACCTGCATGTGCAGCCACGAGCACCAAGACGCCGTGGTACAGATGATCTTCCGCCATACCACCACGCTGGGGGTGCGGGAATACGTTTGCAGGCGGTATACGCTTGCGCGCAGCGAGCGCGTCATTGAGACCGCATACGGTCCCGCACGGATCAAAGAGGCCTCAGGCTGGGGCGTGAAGCGGGAAAAGCCCGAATATGAGGATATCGCAAAAATCGCCTTGGATCAGAATTGCTCCCTTGCGGAAGCGGCAGATTTGATAAACGCAAAATAAAACAGAACGCCTGCAAAAGCGGCGTTCAGATCGGTATCCATGGTAAATCAGGACTGGAGCGCCTGTTCAAATGCGGCGTTCAGGTCGGTATCCGCCAGCGCCCGGAGCGCTTCCACACCCGGGTAATTCCGGCCGGGTTCGACCATATCTGCAAGGCGGACCAACTGATAAAGTTCATGATACGGCATTGCGGTTTCATCCGCGGTGCCGCATTTATTTACCGCAAACGCTTTTTCCACTGCCGCTTCCCCCCGGCTCTTTGGCATACATGAGCGCAGCAAGACGAGCCTGCGGGCCGTTGATGCCATGGCAAGCTGCAAGCCTTACCGCTGTTTGAACCACGCTCATAGCATGCGCGTATTCGTGCGGGGTCAGCGCGGCGCGGACGTCGTTTTGGATGGATCGGATTTCCGGCGGGAAATATAGTCCCTGTTCATAAATGTACGCTTCCACGGCGGGCAAAAGCAAATTACCAGGCTGGAAGAGCGTCACGGACAAGCGCACGCACCTGCGTTGAGGAAACATCCTCCACGGCATCGGGCAGAAGGGTCAGCATAGCCCCGCAGCGCTCCTTAAGATGATGTCACCCGCCTGATCCACCCACAGCGCCTCCCCCGGCGAGGTACAGCCACAATTTCGGCGAGTTGGAAGATCTCCGCCGCCCCACGCCAATAAGGAAGGCCCATCCAGCATATCTCCGCCCACAATATAAATAAAGGCGCGCATCAGGATATTGTTCCTTTCAGATGTTTCAGCGTATCCACCGTATAGCTTCTGCCCGAACGGCGAAGCTCGATGTCGCTGGCGCAGAGGCCGTCATAGGACTTGGCGGCCAAAACAGCCATGGCATGACGTGCCTCTCCGGGCACTTCCAAAAGCTTGTGCGGCGGGTCCCCAGCCGTCATCAAAAGCAACCAAATCGAGCCCCATGGCCTCTTTGGCGGCACAGGCCATGGCCAAATGCGCCACATGCGGCGGATTGAAGGTTTCCGCCCAGAATACCGAGGCGGCGAATGGGTTCCGGTGACGCCATGCTTTTTTTCCCCTTCTTGTATAGGGATGCGCGGTAGTTTGAATCAAAATGCAGTGATCAGATTCCCCTTCCCTGTCGAAGTTCAGAGAGAATGGCTCGCCCTCTACGTAAGGCGGGAATTTCCCTCCGCCTCTTTCACCATGGCTTCCGAATGAGAATCTCCTCAATTTCTAATGAGTTGCGGATCATGATGATGCGCGGATTATCATAATCAATATCCAAACAACTTGACACAGCGGTTTTAAACACTTCTTCATCGCTATCCACGATGATTGGCATCATGAAGGCCGACGGCGAGTAACTGGTAATAAAATTCGGATATGTGCTATCAAAGCTGATTTTTTCGTAGAACCGCCGGGGCGCCAAGTCTGCGCGACCCATGCCCGTGGCATTGCCGTGAGATTCTTCGCTGATATCCAAATGCCGATGCGCTGGGCTTCTATCCCCATATGCAGCTTTGGATTGGCGCAGCGGCCCGTTATATTGGGATCCATGCCGGCGCCGCTGAAGTTTTTCCCCAGCTCCCGCACAATCAACACATCGCAGGTATCCAGCCGCAGCCTGCCCATGGCGGCCTTTGCCTCCGCAAGTAGCTTTGGCTCCTCCTCGGGAATGCGCTCCGGCCGGAAGCACTTCCACGCGATAGGTGCGCTCATATGCGTTCTCCATCAGGGCCACGCCAAAGAGTACATTGGCATTCTGAATGACGCTGTTGCCAATTGCGGCAATTCGGGCGGACATAAAGTCATCCCCCCTTCGCATGGCAAATATGAGCGCCGTGCTGCTTGCCCAGACCAATGGCCATCATTTTCATGAGGCCGCTTTCGTATGGCCCCTGAAAGCTCGTATGCACCTTTACCCGATTCAGCACGATAATGCCGTCCGCTTCATAGGCGTTTTTGTCAATCCGCACACAAAGCTCTTCCGTATGGTCAATTTCCACCGTTTCCATTGAGGAAAGAATTGGGCAGCCCATGCTTTCCTCCGTGATGCCCAGACTTTCCAATATGGTACGCTGCCCCCTCCGCCTTTGCGCCGCCATGACTCCCCCATGGCGGGCACCAGAAAAGGATCAGCGCCCAGAGCACGGAGGACGATCCACCAGATACTTGGTTACCATGGGCATATTAGACACGCCTCGGCTTCCAGCCGTGATACAAATACGCTGACCAGGTTTGATCCGACCCGCAATCTCCGGTCTGGCAAACCGCCTCGTCCAAAACGGAAATGATTTGTTTCCGGGCTCAGCTCGGTGTGCGGAAAATACTGATGCACTTTTACAAAGCGCGGCAGCCTGATATGATTGACAAGCTCCGTAATTCCAGACATTGATATCCTCTTCCACAAAATCGGTCAAATGACCGAGAGTCTACTTATGGGTTCAAAAAGACAACCTCTGTTTTCCCCTGACTTCCCGCCGCCAGCAAGCCCATGGCTTGTGGGCCGCTGCCGTCAAATACCAAGAGGAATGTATCGATTGCCTCAGCGCGCATACAATCCTGAATCGCACCGCCCGACAGATTTTTGCCCAGCGCTTTTACAGCCACTG
>CAXXTH010000014.1:0-140604 GCA_963668025.2 Candidatus Hydrogenedentota bacterium | reverse complement strand
CCTGCTCGACACTCAAGATTCAACTGGCGTTTTTAGGGTGACATTTTGGCTGCTTCTCCATGAATGGCAGGCGAAGGCGCCGGTCCCACACGCTATCTTTATTGCGGAATAGCGGAGATTCACTCTCACTATTGCGGAATAGCGGAGATTCACTCTCACACCTTTCCCTGTGGCGCGATAAATCCCATTTGCCGCAAAGCCTTCCGGAACACCTTGGCATGGCGCGAAGCGACGACCAGGCGATTAGGCCCAGCCATATAGCACAAGGACCTGGCAGTGGAATCATGGGCGATGAGTAGCGCCGTGGGCTCGTCGGCTACACGAAATACTTCCGCTGCGCCTTCATATGAAACCAAGGATGCGCGCTGGACGATGCCATCAATGAACAAGCGCACATTATCCGGCATGGGCGAATGGCTCATGGCGTCAAAAAAAACGTATATCTCATCGGGACGAATTCCGCTCTCCAATGCGTCCAAGATGCGCATCTGGTCCAGCGCCCAGGTGTGGTCGCTGTTTTTAACGGCTATCCGGTCTAGAAAGAGGGCGTCCCCGGCGGAAAACGCCGAAGCATCCCGGATGACGATATCCCGGTTGGGAAGTATGCTAAGCACGGAGCGCGGGGCAAGCGGCGTCCGCACATATTCTTCGGAGATCCCGAAGCAATACGCGCCTAGAGCCGTGATGCGCAGATACTTTAGGCCATCATATCGGGAGAGGCAAGGCAGATCATCCGATCCCCAATTGTACCAGTAATCATTTCGAGCGCCTTCTGGCTCAATACAGGCGATATCCACCAGGCCAAGCGTCATGGCGTATTCCATCAGCAAAGCCATTACATACCGGCCTTGAACGATGTTCCAATGATGGTATCCCTCATAACCGAGGTTGCCATATTGTGAATCGGAGATGTAAAGATTCCACGGATCTTGCACTACCTCAAGTTCGATGCCAAGGGCTTGGAAATACCGGAAAAATTCGTCTATCTCGATCCATTTCTCCGCTGGACACTCCTCGAGCGCTTCATTCACGGCGTATCTTCTGTACGATGCCTGGGTAAGCCCTCCGCGCCCCTTCTTATACTGGCCTTTAATGGCCTCGACCCGATTAAACTCGTCAATAAGGCCTTTATCTAGCCATCGGTTCCACGTGTGTTTAAGTGTCTCATGAGCGGGAGCGGAAAGGGCGGCGTGGCCTTGTTTCGTCAATTCCAGCTTAGGGCCTTTCAGGCGGGCCAAGCCCGCCGCTTGCACGAGTAGCGGCCACGCGAATGCCCGGATATAATCCTCCGCTCTCGCCGCCTTCTCTATGTCAACAATATCTCCGTCTCGCAGGACGCCAGCGATCGCTTTCACTCCCGAAAGCGAGGGGCGGTGCGTGGACGCGCTTGCGCCCACTTTGCCTGAATCGATCAAGCGCAACACCGCCACTAGATCGTGAAAAGCGGCCTCTTCAGTCTCGCATACATGAAGCGGCTGCTCGACAGGCTGCTTCCCTTGCCGGATATCCCAAGAATGCAGCAAGGATGGGATGGATGAAGGTAATTCGTCTACTGTTTTGACCGTTGGATTTGCAGGATGTGGAACAAAATCGAGGAAACGCTCCTTTATGTCGCGAGGCATCTTATTTTGTGTAAAAACGATGTCCAGCAATGTCCATGGAACATTTTTTGTACGATCATGGTAATCTTCATGGTGACGGCGGGGAAGAGCGCCATATTTCGCAAGAAACCGGTCAGGATAGAACCGGCCATTGCCTCCATGTACTACTTCCGTCACCGCCGACTTCGACAAGCTGTCCAAACGCTCCCAAAAACGTTGCAAGCCGCTTCCGGATAATGACTTTTGAATGGCGGTGATGCACTCATCCTTGCGTGGCGGTTTAGTCCCCACTACTAGCATCGCCAGGGTCTTCACATCATCCAGTTTCCGCGAAGACAGCGCATCTTCCAACGTGTCAAATGGTATATCATCTTTCCAATATCTCACTATTACGGCCTCCTACTCCACATGTAAGCATGAACACCGGGGAGCATGATTGAGTTTTATTGCGGAAACACCGATTATGCAGAACCTTCTATTTGATCTGCAACGCCACGGGGCAATGATCGGAGCCCATGATGTTGCTTAAGATTACCGCGTTTTTCACCCGAGGCGCGAATTCCTCGTTGACGCAATGGTAATCCAGCCGCCAGCCGACGTTTTTCTCACGGGCCTTCATGCGGTAGGACCACCAGGTATAGTGGCCCGGCTCGCCGGGGTGGAGCTTGCGAAACACATCCACATAGCCTGTGTGAAGGAAGGCATCCATACTGGCGCATTCTTCGGGGTAAAAGCCGGGATTATCCCGGTTTTCCTTGGGCCGCGCCAGATCAATTTCCGTATGAGCGATGTTGTAGTCGCCGCATAAAACCACATGTTTGCCAGCCGACCGCAGGCCTTCACATAGCTCAAGCATGGCCTTGCAAAAACGCAATTTATAATCGAGCCGCGCGCGCTCGGGCTGGCTGTTGGGGAAATAGGCGTTTATCAGGTGGAACTCCGCATATTCGAGGATTTGGACGCGGCCTTCGAGATCGAATTCTTCGATGCCCAATTCCCGGACATCCAGCGGCTCCATGCCTTTCTTGAAAAAGGCCGCTACTCCGCTATAACCGGGGCGCTTCGCGGGACGCCATACGCTGCCGTATCCTTTAGGCGCGCGCACCTCAGGCGGCACGGCCTCGGCATGCGCCTTGATCTCTTGAATGCACAGGACATCGGGGGACGCCTCATCCAGCCATTCGAGAAAACCTTTGCCCGCGATAGCCCGCACGCCATTGACATTCCATGAAAGGAGCCGCATTTCTAATATCCCCTGCTTCAGTTTATACTGGACGCACAGAGCATACGCAGGCGTGCGCGGCGATGCAAACCCGTATATGGAGGCGCTTTTATGCTATTGCCGTTATTTCCATTGCAATTGGTCGTTTTTCCGGGTGAAGACTTAAAACTCCACATCTTCGAGCCTCGATATAAACAGCTCATCCGGGAATGCGAATCAGAAGGCATTACCTTTGGCATACCCGCCTATGTGGAGGGCAAGCTGGCGGAATTTGGAACCGAGATGGCCCTTGCGCGGGTTTTCCATGTCTACGAGGAAGGCGAGATGGATATTCTCGTGCAAGGACAGCGGCCCTTCCATCTGAGCCGGTTCATACGGGAGGCTCCCGGAAAACTCTATGCCGCGGGCGAAGTGGAATGCATTGAAAACGATCCCGATACGCAGGATGCGCCTTTGGACGAATTGATGGATTTGTACTCCCGCCTGCACCAATTATTCCAAACAAATCGGGACCAGCATGATTTCAGCCAGCTGTATCTCTCATTCCGTCTGGCGCATGAAGTGGGATTGACGCTCGAACAGAAAGTGGGCTTTCTCGGCATTCCTCGTGAAGGAGATCGGTTGATCGCCCTGGCGGAGCATCTGCGCAATGTATTGCCCATCCTCGAAGCGGCGGAAAACGCCAAAAAGCATATCCGTGGAAACGGCCATTTCAAGAAATTCCCAAGCCTGGACCTTTGACGCTTCTGAGCATGATTGATACACTAAACGTGATGATATCAACGGGGAGAGGAGGTGCGCCATGGCTGCATATATGGAACGCAAGCCCGCTGTCGCGGGTCAGTTTTATCCAAATGAACCGGGCAAACTGCGCGCCATGGTGGAAGGGTTTATCGAGGAATCCGGCGTGGCTCCCGCCCCGGACTCCGTAGCGGCCATCATAGCGCCGCATGCGGGATTCATCTATTCTGGCCCTACAGCGGGTTTTGCATATGCGCGTATTCGAGGCAAACGGCCTCGCAGGGTGATCCTGGCGGGCTGCTCCCACCGGGAGTATATCTCCACGGCGTCCGTCTTTACGCGCGGGGCCTTTCTCTCTCCGCTGGGCGCATTCCCCATTGATGAGGCATTCGCGGAAGCGCTGGCCCGTGAAACCCAATCGGAATCGGAATCCGCGCACCTATACGAGCACGCGCTGGAAGTGCAATTGCCTTTTCTCGCGGCAGCCTTGGGAGAGGTTCCTATCGTTCCCGTCCTTTTAGGCTCGATGATTGGCGAATGGCATGCCCGTTTGGGGCGCGCACTAGCGAAGATGTCTGATCCTTCGGATCTGCTTATCGCCTCGACGGATCTTTCGCATTATTTGCGGGAACCAGACGCCAATTCCATGGATCAGCGCACGTTGGAGGCCGTACTCGCCCAGAAGTGGGACGATTTCGCCCATGGCATTCAACACAATGAATACTCCATGTGTGGGGCGGCGGCAGTGAGTGTGGCCATGGCATACGCCCAATCCATGGGCGCGAATGCTTGGAACTTGCTGGATTACCGGACCAGCGGCCGCGTATCGGGCGATTATGAGCGCGTGGTCGGATACGCGGCCATCTCGATGGAGTATGCGGATGAAGCGTAATCCGGCGGCCAGAACCGTTGTGCGTGTCCAGGATGTTTGCGCCGCCATCGAGTATATGGCTCCGGCGGCATGGGCGTATGACTGGGACAACGTAGGGCTGCAAGTGGGCGATCCTGAAGCGCCCGTCTCCCGGATTCTCGTAGCGCTCACGGTGACGCGGGATGTCATCGCGGCGGCCCAGCGCGCCAAGGCCTCCATGATTGTCGCGCATCATCCCCTCATCTGGCGGCCCCTGAAGACGCTCCGGGAGGATACGCCCACAGCGGCGTTGTGTGTGGAACTTGTACGTGCGAATATCGCATGTTTCGTCGCCCATACCAACCTGGACGTTGCGCCGGAAGGAGTCAATGCCGCCCTTGCGGAACAACTGGGCTTGAAAGAAGTGAAACCGCTGTTGCCCGCGCCCCAAGCCCGCCAAGTGAAACTCGTCACCTTTGTGCCGGAGTCCCATCTGGCCGCAGTGCAGGATGCCGTTTTCAAATCTGGCGCGGGGCATATTGGCGATTACGCATGTTGCAGCTTCAGTGCGCTAGGAACTGGCACGTTCACGCCCAGCGCCAACGCCCGGCCCTTCCTAGGTGAAACAGAACGATTGAATGAAGAGCCGGAGCGCCGTTTCGAGGTGTTGGTGGCGAAAGAACGCCTACCGAAGGTGCTTGAGGCGCTTTTGGCGGCCCATCCGTACGAAGAACCAGCATATGATATCATCGCGCTGGAGAATCCAAATCCCCGGGCAGGCTTGGGCGTTCGGGGCGTATTGGGCAAACCGATGCCCCTTGACCGCTTTGCCAAATATGTCCGTGACAAACTGGACGCTACGGCCACACGTTTTGTGGGCGATGCCGAATGCCAAATACAAAATGTAGCCGTCATCGGCGGAAGCGGCGGCGGCGAGGCCTCCCAAATGCCACCCGGCATTGATGTGCTTGTGACGGGGGATCTCAAGTATCATGATGCGCTAGCCGCATTGGATGCGGGCGTGGCCGTCGTTGACGCGGGGCACGCCGCCATGGAGAAATGGGCGCTGCCGCGTTTGGCCAATTATGTGCGAAACACGCTGCCTATAGAAACGGCGGTATGCTTGGAATCGGAAGTATTTACGAATCTCTAGTGTATTTTTTGCGAGGATTTTCTGTGTAAACAATGTATTTTAACTGGTTAAGACCTATGATTTTTACATAGTATTTTGGTCGATGAATCCTTTGAACGGTGGGGCAAGCCCCACCCTACCCCTCGAAATTTTAGTGTATTTAGTGGTCCAAAATCCGGATCTTCGGTTGCGGCCATGCCGCGCTAAGCTCTTCGTGGTGGTAAATAATGATCATTCGATAGACGGTTTATTCGCATTACGGGGGATTGTTGTAATACATGCCAAAACCAATGAGAATACTATTCGTAGCCGCCGAAGCCGCGCCGCTGGTGAAGACGGGCGGGCTGGCGGATGTGGTGCGTGCGCTGCCGCATGCGTTGCGCGAACAGGGCCATGATGTGCGGCTGGCCATTCCCTGTTATGGGCAGATTCCAGAGGCGTCCAAAGGAAAATCGATACGCACCTGCTATGCTAATCTGGGCGGCAAAACACATATCGGCTGCTTGCGCGAATCCGTGCTGCCCGGCACGGAGGTTCCGCTATATCTCATCGAGCACGACGGCTATTTCCGGCGGGAGCATCCATACGGCTATGCGGCGGGCCATGAATACGAGGATAATCTCGAACGGTTTTGCTTTTTTTGCATGGCCATCTTGGACGCCATTCCGCAGTTGGAATGGCGGCCGGACATCATCCATTGCCATGACTGGCATACGGGCGTGCTTCCCGCATATCTGCGCCTAAACCTGCACCCGAATCCCATCTGGCGCGGCACGCCTTCCGTGTTCACCATACATAATTTAGGCTATCAAGGGCGTTTCGGCGGAGAGCATTACGCGAATACGGGGCTGCCTTGGGAATTATTCACCCCGGAGTTCCTGGAATTCGAGGGCCGGGTGAATCTGATGAAGGCGGGCATCGGCTTCGCGAGCAAGATTAACACCGTGAGCGCTACATACGCGCGGGAGATCCAGACCATGGCCTATGGGCAGGGATTGGATGGTTTTCTGCGTACGCGCCGGGCGGACTTGAGTGGCATCGTCAACGGGATTGACTATGCGGAGTGGAATCCCGCACACGACCCCCATATCGCGGCGCACTATAACGTGGAAGACATGGCGGGAAAAGCGCGGTGCAAAGCGGCGTTGCAAGACCGGCTCCAATTGCCTGCCAGTGATGCGCCCCTGTTCTGCATGGTGACTCGCCTGGTGTGGGACAAAGGCATTGACTTAGTGGCGTCCGCCATGGAACAGCTTGTGAGCCGGGGCATCCAGCTTGCCATCTTGGGTTCCGGCGAGCCCCGGTTGCAAGTGGCCCTTGAACATGCTGCGGCGCGCCATCCCGATCAGGTGTCCGTCGTGCTAGGCTATAATGAGCCTCTCGCACACCAAATGTACGCCGGGGGCGATTTTTTCTTGATGCCTTCGCTCACCGAGCCTTGCGGCCTCAGCCAAATGTACAGCCTGGCGTATGGAGCGATTCCCGTCGTGCGCAAAACCGGCGGCCTTGCGGACACCATCGTGGATGCGTCTCCGGTCAATATCGCTAAAAACAAAGCCAACGGCATTGTTTTCGGACCGGGTGCGCCGGAAGAGTTGGCGCGCGCCGTCTTCCGCGCCATTCGCCTGTACGAAGCCCCGGAAACGCTCGAAGAGGTGCGGCGGCTCGGCATGCGGGAAGACCTATCCTGGCGCCGCGCCTCAAAAGAATATGTGGAATTATATGCTGAAGCGATAAAGAAGCCATGAATAACGAATGGATGATCGAGACACACGCCCAAGAGGAAACGGAAGCCCTCGGCAAGGCGCTGGCGCAAATACTGCCTCTTGGCGGTGTCGTGGCGCTACGTGGCGATCTGGCGGCAGGCAAGACTTGCTTCGTGCGCGGCATGGCTTCAGTTTATGCAACCGGCGGAGCAGTCCACAGCCCCACGTTCACGCTTGTGAACCAGTATGGAGAATCCCCGCGCTTGTATCATGTGGATTTATACCGGCTCTCGGGGCCGGATGAAATCGCGGATTTGGGGTATGAAGAGCTGTTCGAGCCTGATGGCGTCTGCGCCGTGGAATGGGCGGAGCGGGCGGATGTGTTATTACCCAACAAGCGGCTCGATGTTTATTTCGAGCACGCGGGAATGGATGTCCGGCGTATCCGTTTTGTAGATAATGGATTATTGCCGCCAGGCTGGCAAGCCGGCATGGGCCAAGCGCTCGTGAAATAAAAACCATCACATTATGGAGGACGAAATGGCTGCATTTGCCGAGCTTCATCCAGTTGTTCAAGCGCTGCTGGCGACCTTGTTCACTTGGTTCATGACCGCCTTGGGCGCCACACCCGTATTTTTCACGCAGCGATACAACCAAAAATTCATGGATGGAACACTCGGCATGGCGGCGGGCGTGATGATTGCCGCCAGCTTTTGGTCGCTGCTTGCGCCCAGTATTTCGCTGAGCGAGGACATGGGCTTTGTCCCATGGATACCGCCAACCATCGGTTTTCTCCTGGGCGGCGGCTGCCTGATGGTAATCGATAAAATCCTTCCCCATTTGCATCAAGGGCTGGCCAAGAAAGATGCCGAAGGCATCCATACCACTTGGCGGCGCAGCACATTGCTGGTGCTGGCCATCACGCTGCACAATATCCCGGAAGGGCTGGCGGTGGGCGTCGCCTTCGGAGCGACGGCGGCGGGCCTTCCAGGCGCTTCGGTCGCGGCGGCCATCGCGCTGGCCGTGGGCATCGGCCTGCAAAATTTCCCCGAGGGCACAGCGGTGGCCATGCCGTTGCGGCGGGAAGGTTTTTCACCCATGAAGAGCTTCATGTATGGCCAGCTATCGGGCTTGGTGGAGCCGGTTGCGGGCGTGATAGGTGCGGCTGTCGTGCTGCTCATGCGCCCGATTCTACCGTTCGCACTGGCTTTTGCGGCGGGGGCCATGATCTTCGTCGTGGCGGAGGAACTCATCCCGGAAGCGCAGCGCAAAGGCGACACGGATATCCCGACCATCGGCGTATTGGTGGGATTCGCCATTATGATGATACTCGATGTGGCGCTGGGATGATTAGAAATAGCGCAGATACATATATGCCGTGCATATAAGCAGTGTCACGAGCATGATGGGAAATCCATAAGCCGTGAACTGCATGAATGTGATGGGGTATTTATTCTTGCGTGCGATCTGCGTGATCACTACATTGGCGGACGCGCCGATAAGGGTGCCATTGCCACCCAGGCACGCCCCCAAGGCCAGCGCCCAATAAAGCGGCTCGCTCACGGAGGATCGCAACTCTGCTCCACCCAGCCCCATCTGCTCTCCGAAAGCGGGAATCATCGTCTGGATCAAGGGCAGCATGGCGATCACCAAGGGGATATTATCTACAATCGCCGAGAGAATGGCGCTGGCCCAAAGAATAGTGAGAACGGTGAGCAAGAGATTGCCATGCGTCCAATCGATAATGGCTTCACCTGCCCATTCAAAAACGCCTTTATATTCCAGCGAGCCCACTAGAATAAACAATCCGATAAAGAAAAAAATCGTGCTCCACTCGACGCGCTCCATGGCGTGGTGCAGATCCGCACCACATACAAGGATCATGAGGAATGCGCCCGTAATAGCAATGACGCCAGGTTCGATGCCCATGCTGTGGCTCAAGAAAAAGCCAATGATTATGACGCCTAAAACAGGCAAGGCGCGCTTGAGCTTGCGGGGCTCCGTGATGGCGAGGCGCGGCTTGGCGCGTAGAATGCGCTCGCGCGCGGCATCCGACACGCGCATCGAGCGGCCAAAAAATAAGACGGTCAACGCCAGTACCACAATAGCGATAATCAGCACCACAGGGGTGAGATTTAATATAAACTCATTGAATGTGAGATTGCCCTTCGAGCCGATGAGGATATTGGGCGGATCGCCAATGAGCGTGGCCGTGCCGCCGATGTTCGAGAATATCGCTTCAAGGATAAGAAAGGGGATCGTGGGGATATCCATCACTTGCGTGACGAGGATCGTGATCGGCGCGACAAGAATCACCGTCGTTACATTGTCCAGAAATGCGGAGAGCAAGGCCGTGGCCGCCACCATCTCCACCAAGATCATCGGGCCATTGCCCCGGGAATGCTGCGCGATAGTCACGGCAACCCACTCGAAAAAACCGGTCTCCGCCAAGATATTCACTACTATCATCATCCCCACCAGCAAGAAGATGACATTTAAGTCCACCTTGCCCATGGCGATTTCATGCGGGATGACGCCAAATCCGATCACGGTCGAAGCGCCCAATATCGATATGGCGGTTTTATCGAAACGCTCCGAGGCGATCAGGATATAGGTGATGGCGAATATGATAATTGCAGTGATCATGATTTCCTATATATTTAATACGTGGTCCAGCACGGAAATGCGGTCTAGCACGCCAATCCGTTTCCCGTCGCGCACTACATACGCCTTGGTGCGCCGCTTCACCACTAACTCAAACAACACCTCGATCAGCGTGGCGTCCTCGGGCATGGCCGCGACATCCTTGGACATGATGTCGCAGGCCCGCATATGGGCCTCGCGCTCGAAATACCTCTCAAACGGATCGAACTCGCTCAAGAATGATATGGACTTGAGCTGGCTGAAAAAATCCGGCATGCCGAACGTGCATAACAAATCGCACGTGATCTCCCCCACCAGCGCGCCATCGCGCTCGACGACTTCCATGGTGTCCTGCGCATGCTCGAGCATGATCCGCGTCACCTCGGGCAGCGGCGTGTCGGGATGAATATCCGCGAACGGCGGGCGCATGATGTCACGCGCATAAATGCTCCGGTCCTCATGCAGCACATGCTTCTGAATATATGTAGCCACCGCCGCAGGTTCTTTGGATTCCATTAAAAATTGGAACGCTTCGGGATCGCGCAGCAACTGGGCCATCTGCGACATCAGCCTGAGGATGATCGTGGGCTGTTCCTGCGGCGCGATGATAAGCGCCACGAACCGTGCGGGCTGGCCATCCAGCGCATTAAAGTCCACCGGCTCGCCCAAAACGGCGATGCATAGGCCTACGCCACGCAGGTTGGGGATGCGCGCATGAGGAAACGCCACCCCATTACCTAAGCCCGTGGGCTTGTCCGCCTCCCGCTCCGCCACGGCCTCGCGCACTGCCTCGAATGTAAACTCCGGCTGTTCCCGGAACGCCCGCCCCTCCATGGCCATGTGGACAAGCAGATCCAGCAACGCCTCCTTATCAGGCTCGCGAATCCCCAACACCACCTGCCATGGGCTCAAATACCGGCTAAGGTTCATGTATGCCAGTTCCTACAAATACGTAGACAATAATCTGTGTAGTATGCCATAAATCAAAGCACAAGCGAAATCTGGCCCAGCGAAACGTGGTTACCGCGTTTGACTGCCGTGAAGCGGCATGCTATTCTTTTCTGTCAACATTATTCCTCTTTAATGGGCGATTTCACGTTTTTTTGAGGGCGGTATGTACGAGTCGTTTTATGGGTTAACTGAGAAACCGTTTAATCTCACGCCGGACCCTCGATTCTTGTTTTTGAGCGAGAAGCACCAAGAAGCTATCGCCCATCTGCTGTACGGCATCCAAAATCGCGTGGGATTCGTGCTTATTTCGGGGGAGATCGGCGCAGGAAAGACCACGATTTGCCGTACTTTGATCGGCAAGCTTGAAGATAATACCGAACTGGCGCTGGTCTTTAATCCTTGCCTTTCCGCGACGGATTTGCTGCGCAAGATCAATGAGGAGTTCGGCATCCGAACGGAAGCCGAGACCAACAAAGGCCTCATCGACGAATTGAATTTCCATCTGCTCGATTGTTTCAACCGCGACAAGAACTGCGTGCTGATCATCGACGAAGCCCAAGACCTGGGCCCAGCGGTTCTCGAACAAATCCGCTTGCTGTCTAATCTCGAGACAGATACGCAGAAGCTCCTCCAAATTGTCCTTATAGGCCAGCCTGAACTGGTCCACCAGCTTAACTTGCCTGAATTGCGCCAGCTCAACCAGCGGATTACGGCGCGCTATCATCTGAGACCCCTTGACCATGATGAGATGGTGCAGTACATCGCCTCCCGTTTGCGCGTAGCGGGCGGCAAAGGAAAGGTGCGTTTCACGCAAGGCGCTCTCAAATCGATTTATAAAGTTTCTGGGGGCACTCCGCGCATGATCAACGCCATCTGCGACAGGGCCTTGCTGATTGGCTATACGCATGAAGCCCACGATATCAATACCGCTATCATTAACCAAGCTATCCACGAAGTGCAGGGCGCGCAACTCAAGCAGAAAAAGCCTTCCGTCGTGCGCGATTCTCTGCCTAAATTGGCCATGCTGGCCATTTCCGTGCTTATAGTCGTTGCGGGCATGGGAGCGATAGCAGGCATCTTTGTCGGCACGCAATACATCTTGCAGTCTCCTGTCTTTCATCGGTCGGAGGCGCCCATTGAAGCCCCTGCGCCGAATCCTGTTGCACCGCCGATAACGGCTCCTGAATCAACGCCCGAAACACCTCCTAATACGGAACCAGTGTCTCCGTCCCCCGCCACGCTTCCCATGCCTGAACCGGTGTCTGCTTCGACGCTGGCCCGCATAGTGGACCGTTTGACTCCTGCCGTGGCGCGAAATGCGGCGGGCGTCGCTTTGCTCCGCGCCTGGGATAAGGGCATGGCCGGTTCCTATCCCGCAGGAGACACGGCTGCGGATCTGCAGGCCTTTGCCTTGAGCAACGGCATGGAAAGCGAAGCGCTCACGCTGAAATTCGAGCAGATCAAGGCAATAAACCTGCCTGCTTTTGTCAAAGTGCTTGGAGATGAGCAACTGGCTTGGGTGGGCTTGTTAGGTATAAGCGAAAATGAGGTGGAGATTACGGGCGGTTTGAACGAGACGCTCAAAGCGCCTATAGAGGATTTCCAAAAGCGCTATTTGGATATGGCTGTGATTCTTTGGTCGAATCCAACACCTATGGACCCCCCCATGCAGCCGGGAAGCATGGGGCCGAATGTAGTGGCGCTGCAAACGGAATTGCAACGGCTCGGACGGCTCACTCCGCCTCCCACGGGAAATTATGATGCCGCCACCATAGCGGCTGTAAAGACGCTCCAAGCAGAAACAGGGCTTATGCAGGATGGCATTGTCGGAAAACAGACGCGCATGGTGCTGGCCGGTTGGGCGGCTCAATCGCACACGCCAAGTCTTTTTCCCAAGCCGCAAACGCCCGTAATCGAAGCGCCAACGCCCGTTCAAGAGCCCGTTCCGGCATCGCCTGCGCCAGCGGAGACGCCTGCCGCCGCCAGTCCGATTGCTCCTGTGGAAGGGAGCGGTTCAGAAACGGTTTCTTCAGAGGCTCCTGCTGCCGCGGCCGTCGATGTGGAAAAGGCGTCTGCATTGCCGCTGCCGGAAGCATCCGCGCCGGAAACACAAGCGCCTGCACCCAGTGATGCTTCAGCCACGGCAGCATCCAAGCCGGCGGACGCCGTCCAGCCGGAAGAATCGAAAGCGCAGGAGCCTGCGCCCGAAAGCACTACAGAACCTAGCTCTACTCCGGTAAATCCCGATACGCCAGAGGCCGCGCAAGCTGGCGCATCAACAGCGGAGACACCGCCAGCAACGGAAGCCCCGCCTGCACCTACTGCGGAGACACCGCCTGCAATCGAGCCTTCCACCCCACCAGTGGTGGAAACGCCTGCAATTGAAACTTCGCCTGCACCTAAGGCAGAAACACCGCCCGCTGAGAGCGTGGTTTCTCCAGACGCCGCACCGGCATCTGGCGCTTCGAGTTCGCCTGCTACCGGGGAGGATGCGGGATGAGCTCGATTCTCGACGCCCTGCAAAAGCGTGAAGAGGAAAAGGCGCGGGCGAACCGCGCCACGCCAGAACCGGTTGAGAGCCACGCCGCCCACCAAGATTTGATTGGCCGTCCCGTACATCGCGGGGGGATGGTGTTGGATTTATCTCCTGGGAAAGTGATTGCGGGCATCGCCGTTTTGGTGGGCGTCGTGATTGTGGTGGCGGTTGCCGTGGCGCTTGTTGTCGCGCATGTGGCCACCACGCCAGCCGCGCAGACGGCTGCAATCTCTGCGAATACGGAAGCCGTTTCCAAACCCGTTACGCCTCCGCCCACCCCAATAGTTCAATCCGCGCCGACGGCGCAAGTGCAAACAACACCGCCGCCAGCCGAGGTAGTGCCGGTGCAGCCTGCGCCCCCCGTGGCTCCGCCGGTGGAACCAGCACCGCCCCCGCCCACGCCAGTCCAAGCGCAGCTTGCACCTGTGACGCCCCCAACGGCGTCCGTCGTGCATCAGCCCGAGCTAGCCGCGCCGCCAGCAGCCGTGCAGGCCCTGCCGGTCCAGGTGGCGCAAGTGCAGCCCACGCCTTTGACGCCGCCCGCCGAAGTGGTACAGGCCCAGCCAGAACCAGCAGTACCTCCGGTAACCGTACAAGCGCAGTTGCTTCAAGGAGCACAAAAGCAATCCACGCCCGTAATGCCTCCTGCCGATGAGGTTAAAGCACAGCCTGTGCAGGTTCAGCCCGAACCGGTGGTGCAAGCGCAGCCAATTCAAGTGGCGCAAGCACAGCCAAACCCCGTAGTTGCGCCTCCGGCAGCACCTGTGCAGGTTCAGCCCGAACCGGAGGAATCCCCGGAAGAGGAGCAGCCCATCACGCAGCCAGTAGCGCCTAAGCCCGCGCCAGCAGCGGTAAAGAGCAATGAGGCGTACGCACCACAGCCCGCACCATATCGAAACGGTGGTGAAGCGGGTAATGATGCGGAAGCCAGCATGAGCGCGGATGTCGATCCTCGCACGTTGCCGGTATTAACCGCGGCGGTGCGCAACCGGCTTGGGCTGCCCGAAATGAGAATCCGCTCGGTAGGCAGCGCGGGCCGACACACGCCCCGCGCGTTCGCACTGATCAATTACCGCAAATTTAATGTGGGAGATCCCCTTTTTGAATCGAACGCCCGCATTATCGCCATCAGCATATATGGCGTGGCCATCGAGGCGGATGGCGAACGGTTCTTTATTCCAAAATAAATCTCTCCAAACGCCGGTGAAGGAGGCGCGGTATGTGGCCAGATAATCGCACCCTTGTCATTAACGCCATGGCTCCCATTCGGATATGTGATTTGGGCGGCTGGACCGATACATGGTTCGCAGGCCGGGGGTCAGTGCTGAATATTGGCGTTTATCCGTATGCGGAAGTGCAGATCTATGTCAACAAAATAAAACAAGGCGAAACCCGCAGTGTTGTCGTGAACGCGGAGAATTTCGGCGACCGGTATATCTTTGCACCCAAGACAGAAGGATTTGACCGCCATCCTTTGCTGGAAGCGGCGATCAAAATAATGGATTTGCCGGATGACCTGTCGTTTGAAGTCAATCTGTATTCCGTCGCGCCTGCGGGCGCATCGACAGGCACTTCCGCCGCTGTCACTATCGCCTTGTTGGGGGCCCTAGATTTGCTGACACCCGGCCAGTTGACACCCCACGAAATTGCGTTGCTGGCCCAGCGCGTCGAGACGGAGAAACTGGGGCTTCAATGCGGCATACAAGACCAGATTTGCTCCGCATATGGCGGGATCTGCTACATTGACATGTTTGATTATCCCCACGCATCGGTTTCACAGATCACTCTATCCAATAGCCTCTGGTGGGAGCTCGAGCGCCGTCTGGTATTGGTGTTTTTAGGAAATTCCCATTCATCGAGCGCCGTGCATGAGCAAGTGATACGCAAGCTCGAACAGCCCAATGCCGACAAGACGCAGCTAGAAGTGTTGCGTAAAACGAGCGGCATGGGCAAGAACGCATTGCTCGAAGGCGATTTCGAGGCGTTTGGCAAGGCCATGATCGCCAATACGGAAGCCCAAGCCGGGCTCCATCCCGCCTTGGTGGGCAATGAGGCCCAAGCGATTATCGAGCTGGCGCGGGAGCATGGCGCAATTGGCTGGAAAGTGAACGGCGCGGGAGGCGAAGGCGGTTCATTAACCATTCTCTGTGGCGCTCAAGGCGAAAACAAGCGTTCCTTTATTGAAGCGCTGCCTTCGCTAAACCCCAGATTTCAGGTGATCCCCACCTACTTATCCCGCATGGGGCTTCGGCGCTGGATTGTTGAAACGGACGCCGTGCGCCCGAAACGGTGCCGCGGATAGGATTTTCCGCTATATGCGCGAGGCTTCTTGGGCGGCGTACCACTCGATGGTGCGGCGGATGCCTTCGCGGAACGGCACGAACACTTGGTATCGCAGATCGGCGCGCGCGCGGGAAATGTCCGCTTTCGATAGCCGGATATCGCCTACGCGGGCCGGTTCAAACACCGGCTCCACGTTTTTACCGAGCAGCGAATTGATCTCGGCTACGAGGTCCAGCAGCGTATACGATTCGCCTGCGGCGATGTTGTACACTTGGCCTTTCGCTTCAAAATCGCCCGTGGCGGCCAGTATATTCGCCCGGACATTATTTTCCACGAACGTGAAGTCTCGCGCCTGCAACCCATCGCCATAAATAACGGGCGATTTTTCCCGCAGAATCAATCGGATAAAAATCGGGATCACAGCGCTATAGGGGGAGTCGGGATCTTGGCGCGGTCCAAAAACATTGAAATACCGCAATGTGACGGTTTCCATGCCGAAGCAGGTGCTGAAGGCTTGCAGGTAATGCTCGCCCGCGGCTTTGGTGGCGGCATACGGCGACAATGGGCTTAGCATAATCTCTTCATGTTTGAACTCACCCGGCTGATCGCCATACACCGAACTTGAACCGGCGAAGACAAAGCGCTTCACTTTGGCGTCCCGTGCGGCGAGCAGCATGTTCAGCGTGCCGGTCGTGCCGGATTCATGGCTGAGGACGGGGTCGGCCACGGAACGGGGCACGGACGGGACAGCCGCCTGGTGGAGCACATAATCCACGCCGCACACCGCGTGCGAACAAGCTTCCGGATCACGAATGTCGCCGTTTATGAACTCGATGCGCCTTTCCAGGTGAGCCAGGTTTTTAGCGTATCCGGTCGACAGATTGTCCAAGACTCGTACAGATTCGCCTTGGGCCGCCAAAAAGTCCGCTATACTTGAACCAATGAAGCCCGCTCCGCCTGTCACGAGATAATGCGCCATGTCTGAAGGATTCCTTGTTTGTTGCGCTGTATTGCCGCTGCCTGCTTATAGGAAATTTTACTCGCCCCGATACCACGACACCGCCCGGCGAATGCCCTCCTCCATGCTGAAGCGCGGCGCATATCCCAGCATTTCCTTGGCTTTGGTAATGTCCGCATACGTGATACTCACGTCGCCCGGCTGCAATGGAAGCTGTTGGATGGCCGGTTCGCGTCCTACGGCTTTGGCCACCAATTCGATTAAATCCCGCAGGCTTGTGGTGTGATTTTCGCCCAAATTGAAAATTTCATAGGGTAACGGCGTATCCACCGCTTTCACCAAGCCGTCAATGATGTCATCAATATACGTGTAATCGCGCTGGGTCGAGCCGTCGCCAAACATGGGGATAGGCTCGCCCTTGCTGATGAGTTTGATGAATTTATGAATAGCCATGTCAGGCCGCTGTCGGGGGCCATAGACCGTGAAAAAGCGCAGCATGGTGATGTGAAGGCCATAAATATGGCTGTATACATGGCCCATCAATTCATTCATGCGCTTGGTGGCGGCATATGGGCTGATAGGACGCGAGATGTCCATGCGCTCATGGAAGGGCGTCTCTGTAATGCCCCCATACACGGAAGAACTCGAAGCGAACACGAGATGCGTGGGCTTATAGGCCCGGCATGCATCGAGAATATGCTGCGAACCGATGACATTCACGCGATGGTATAAATTGGGATCTTGCAGAGAAGGCCGTACGCCCGCCCGGGCCGCCAAATGCACCACCACCTCGGGCTCCGCCGTCCGAAACGCCGTTTGGACGGTTTCCTCGTCGCAGATGTCGCCTTCGATGAGCGCATATGCGCTCTGTTCGAGCGCTTGTGTGATGTTAGCGCGCTTTACCGCCGGGTCATAATAGGTATTGAAATTATCTAGCGCCGTGACCGCATCGCCTCGCGCCAGGAGGCGGTCGGCCAGGCTCGAGCCGATAAACCCCGCACCGCCGGTAATCAGTATTTTTTTCATGAGCTATCTCCTTGCTCCGAAGGCGGATGAGCTACCGCCTAGATGCCTGCGGCGCCAAGATATAGGTCCGCATACGTGCGTGCTACCTGCTGGATAGTGTTCTTTTTCGCGAACACGCCGCACATATAACGCATATGTTCGAGCAGCGGAGAATGCTGCATCGCTGACATGCGCTCTACAAGGTGCTCCGTATCTTCATGCCGGTATTGGAATCCTGTGTCTTCATCATGTACATATTCGCTCAAAGCGCCGATATTCGGGACAAGGGGCGGAACGCCATACGACATGGCCAGGATCAGGGAGCCAGACATCCAGATGTCCTTGAATGCGAAAACAGCGGCGTCCATGGCCCCCAGCCATACGGGCATATCGGCATCGGCGATCTCTTGCGCATGCACGACGACATGCTCGGAAGCGGCGGACTTGATTCGCTCGACATAATCAGGCGGGCCTGGTTTGCCGGAAATGAGCAGCATCGGCGCTTTGCCATTTGGAGATTCTCCGGCGAGGCGCTGCGTGGCTTCTATTAGTGTTTCTAGGCCTTTATACGGCCGGATTTCGCCCAGATTGCCGAAAATGAACCGTTCCGGATCCAGCCCCAAGCGTTCCCTCGCGGTTTCCCGGCTGACACGCGGGCCATAAAATCCATCATAGCTTTGATGAGGCAAAACGATGATTTTTTGTGGGTCAGCATATTCCTTCATCATGTTGCGGCAATAGCTGCCGAGGACCACGATGCGGTCCATCAGCCCCGCCGCTTCACGGATGAGCGCCTGGTCGATATCAAAATACCGCCGGTTATGGGGGTAGGGGTTGTGCTTCGTCCAGACCAGCACAGCTCCGGCGTCTTTCAGCGACTTGAGATGGCCGATAAGCGTTGACGCATTACGGCGGGTCTCTTCCAGATCGCCGGTCTTGGAATGGTACAGCGGATCAAGCTGATGGAAATGAATGATCTCGCGTGCGAAATGGCGCGACTTTGCTTTTACGGCCAGGTCATTCCAGTCGGTGGTGTATTCGCATTTCCAGCCCCAGCTCTTCAGCGTCTCGGGGATGCCCGCATAAAACGGATTGCGTGTTTTTGCCGGAGTGAATTGGGTCAGGCGAACGCGATATGCGGCGGCATCACGGCAGCGAGGCGCTTTTATGTCTAAAAGCGGCGCTTTCGGGTAGATGCGTGGAGGAGACACGCCACGTTCAAGCCAGGCCATCACATTCGCATCTATCTCCGGCATGGCCACCGGCTGGGCCGGTTCAAGCGGAGCCGAGGGCGTATGGCGGGCGTGCGGGGGAGGCAGCTCAGCCCGTTCGTCCAAAGCCAGCGGCTTGTACACCATGGTCCAGTGCTCATAATGGCGCTGCAAGTCCTCCATGCGCGCGACGCAGCCCGGCACGCGGCGGCGGGGCGTGAAGGTTTCTATGAGCCCCATGATCAGGAGGCCTGCGCGCCAGCGCGTGGACCGGCGCAGATTGCCAAGCAATTTGCTGGTCTCGCCGAAAGCGTTAATCAGATACGCGATGGATTCCTCGCGCTCCATGATCTCGTCGCGGATCTTGGCGATGAGTTCATCTTTATCGTGCAAGGCCTTGTCCATCTCTTCCGCCGACGAATATTCCTGATGCTGCTCATACGCTGAGCGGGGCGTGCGCTGTTTTTCCCGTTCCGCGTAGGTGTTTTTCCATGCCTCGTACCGCTTTATGCCGTTTTGGAGGGCAGCGGAGGATTTAGAGCTATTGCCTTTAAGCATCGCCAGCTCAATCAGGCGCACACAGCGGTCGCCTATGCGCCAGCGCAAGGAATGCAGAAAACCTTTGGATTCTTGAAACTGTGCTTCGACGAGGCGCAGCATTTGGCGCACATGGCGCGATTTTTGTTCGCGTTGCTCCAGCAGCACAGCAATGAGCAAGTTTCGCTGCCACAGCAGATACTGCTGTTCCCGTTCATCGGCGGCTTCGAGCTCTTTTGATTTCGCTTCGATCTGGCCGTCCAAACGCATGATTTCCGTGCGCAATTCCTCGGCTTGAGTCTGTAGCGCAGGGATGGCCTCGAGCTCACGGGTGGCGTTTTCGAGCGCCTCGGCGTATCCATGAAGCTCTGCATTCGCCTGCTCCAGGGTGGTGCGGGTTTGGCTGAGTTCCTGCTCGGCGGCGTTTTTCTGTTGCTGTGCGGTGCGCTGGCGTTCTTCGGCTTCCTTCCGCCGCGCATCCGCCGAATGAACTAACCCGTAGAGCGCCTGAAGCTGGTTTTCCAGGCGTTTGGATTCCGCGCATTCATCATCGTAGCGCTGTTGGGCTGTCTTCAGATCAGTTTTCAGCCAAGCCAGTTCTTCCGCATTCGCGGGCTTGGATTCGGCAATTTTGACGGGCGGTTTTTCCTGCGCTTGGACGGCTGCGGCAGCTTTGGCCTCCGCGGCAGCTACGGCCGCCTTCAGACGTTCGCATTCCGCTTTTGTTTCAGTCTCCTGCCCGAACGCCGCCGCCAATTCTTCCTGGGCGTTTGCCAACTGAGTGTGAGCATCCTGCAATGCCTGGCGGGCGGATGCCAACTCAGCTTCCTGCTGCGCCATATATTCCGCTTCCTGGCCTGTGGGCGTATCAGGAGCTTGGGATAGGGCTTCCGCAGCGCCGACGAGCATGCGCGAAACACGATCTTGCTCTACTGCTGATAATATGCTGGCCATGGGGAGATTCGCGGCGATATTGCGCAGATGGTTATCCAATCCCTTGTTCGTTTTACGGTGTTTCACCGCGCACAGCACGCCTACCCCCATCAACACGGGCAAGGATTGAAAACTAATCTCTTGCGGGCAAGCCTTGATGAAATCTTCAATGGCGGTCAATACGCCATTACGCTCGCCGCCTTCCACGACCGCATGCCGCCATGCGGTATTTAAGCCTTCATTTTTTTGTGGAAGGCCAGCACCCCGCACAATCCCGCCTAACTCGTTGGGATGTCGGTATTTATTAGGCACGGAGTCCAGCCGGGGATATGCATCACGGCGGGCATAAGGCCATCCGGTATAATGAACCATGACTAGAGGGAAAGGCTCTTTATGTATATCCGCTGACTGCCGGAGCCCTTGTAAGGCATGATACGCCGTATACCAGTTCGGATCGCCATCCAGAATGGCCGTGTCGATATGCTCTAGTTGAGGCAGCGCGTCTGTCCATGTGTTCCGATACACGCGGACGGTCTCACCATATTTCTTTTTCCATTCCGCCACATCCCAAGCCGGACTGGCATTCAGCACATGAAGGACCGCGTGTTGTTCGGCGGAGAAATCTCCCAGCAATTGGGCAAGCGCTCCATTGCTTTTTTCCATGAGAACGATGTTTTTCGGCTTCCAACGTGCAAATAGGTACTGGATAACGGGTTCCCAGAGCCTGTGCATACACTTCCCTTCCGCGAAAATCCACTATACTTCATTACGGCCAGCCGCTCGTGGCGTCATTCAAGACAGGGCGGGAGCCACAACAACCATAAAAGGGTATTGAGAACTAAGTGTATGTTCTATCCGGCGTTCAATGCAACTACCTTGAGAGTGCCGAGTTCTCTGGCGACTCCGATGCGCAAAATAGCCGAAAAGAAGACATTGACAGAAGAAGATGTCCTTTTCCAATGGATTTACAAGATTTCCACCACTGTTTAATTGGTGGCGCACTCGCAAACCTATGAAAGAACAGGGTCTTCTACCATGAGAACTCGGTGCTCTCAAGTACGAATATTCACGCCAGATATTCTTAATCGCTTATAAGCGTCTTCTCACACGATACCTCAAGGTTAATGTCGCAATACCCAACAAACCTACAGTGATGGCTAGTGGCCACCATGTCATCGGCAATGGAGGCTGGCTCTCAGGATCGTAAGGATCGCTGCCGAATGTCCATTCCACGGCGTCCGGGATGCCATCATCGTCACTGTCGAGGTCGAGGTAGTTGGGAGTGCCATCGCCATCGGCATCTCCTGTTCCTTCGATACTATCTGGGATGCCATCGCCGTCGGAATCGAGCGGAACGGTCACCGTCTGGCTGGCCACCCAGGCGCCCCAATCGATACCATCATAGAATCGAACTTCACAGATCCAGTTGCCGCCCTGTGCTACGGCCTCGTTCGGCAGTGGATTCATGCCGTCATATGCGGACGCCAGCGCGTCGTTATGTTTCCAGCGCACTTCTTCACCAGCCTTCTCATCGCCATTCAGATCGTAATATGCGTAGGTAGCAGTAAGGGGTGTCCCAGATCGTTGCCGGTTCGGGCGTCAACATTACCCCGTCCGCTGTGGTCGTGGGCGGCGTGTTGGGAATCGCCACCGGCCCGATCTGCGTCCATGCGCTCCATGTGAATCCATCATATATGCGTACTTCGCACAACCACTCTTCGCCGCGCGTAGTCGCCGAAGATGGTATTGTCCGTTGATTGTTGTATTGTAATTGAGCCACTCCGTTTTTCTTCCAGCGGATTTCCGCCGCTGTGAAGGGATCTTCTTCCACATCGTAATAGGTGTAATTCAAAGTCAAGGATACGCCACCTTTATCCGCCTCCATGCCGATTTGCCCATCCCGCACTTCAGGCGCATCGTTCACGGAGATGACAGTCACCTGGAACATATCTGTGTCCGTCAGCGTTCCATCCGTCACCTGGATGGTCACCGCACTCGTTCCAAACCAATTGGCATCAGGGTGAATGTCGATGTTCTTCCCTTCATTGATCACAACGCCACATTCTGGATGCGTATTACCTACGATGCTGTATGTGAGCGCCTCCGCATCCTGCCCCAGCGCCGCCGCATAATCCGGCAGATGCATAACATTCTCTTTCGCTGTATCTTCTGCTGTAGACACATCCGGCAAGCCCGCGATACTCATCCGCGCGCGGATGAGTACTTGCATCTCGAAGAGCATTATATTGCTGCTTTCATCCGCCACGATGAGCCGGATCGTGTGTATCCCTTCAACGCGGTCCGTGGTGTTCCACTGGCCCAGCAAAGCGTCCTGAACCGGGGTGTATGTCATCTCCGTGATATCTGCCCAGCCCGTCGTGGGCGACACGCCTAGCGCCCATTGAAGCTTATACCGCGAGAAATTCGTGGCGTCGTTTGCCGTTCCGATGATGTCTAGCGTCTCACCCTCGAGGACTGTTTTACCTTGGAAAGGACTCGTGATATACGCCGAGGGAAATGCACTATTAATGGTTACGCTCACCGAAGCGCTACCCGTGTTCCCCACAGCATCCGTGGCGCGCACCGTGAGCGTATAAGGACCTTCCGTGTCCGGTGTCCAGCCATATGCCCACATCTCCGTGCCTGTGGCTTCCAGCCAGGTTTCCCCGCCGTCCGTGCTGAACTCTACTTTCGCCACGCTAGCCGCACCGATATCCGTGGCTATGCCAGACACCAAGATGGAATCAGCGGGAAGGGTCGCATCGGTTTTGGGGAATACAATTGTTACCTGCGGCGCCGAGTTATCTACCAGCAATGCATTCGATTGCACCGTATTCGATAGGTTACCTACAGCGTCCTTTATCTGCATTTCGAGTATCACTTGGCCGGCATCCAGTGGAGTGGGCAGCGTGAACATTCCACGAATGCTGCCGCTTCCGTGAATCGTGATGTAGTCCGTCACATCAGCCAATATAGCTTTGCCTGAGCCATCCGTCACCTTCGCGCTCGCACACTCCATACCGGGTTCAGACATACCGATGACATTTACTTCACCTCCCGGCGCTACCGCCGTAGCCAACAAACCTCCTTCTATGGACAGCAAAGAGGGTATATTTACCGTGGTGGTGTCGTGATTCACTTCGATTGATATCCATGTCTCAACGGTGTCGAAGCCTACTCCATCCGTCACTGACAGTTTCACCACATACGGCCCAGCCGGAAGCTCCGAGACATCCCAATCCGAAAACAGCACGCCGTTATCCACAGGCAATGTAGAGGCGAGCAGTTCTGTCCAGCTTTCTATGGCCGTTGGATCGCTTCCTGGCCCATATGAAATAGCATAATTGACAAATCCAAGTTGTCCGCTCAGTGCAGAGCCTTCAATGCTTATTGTTCCTTGTATGTGCATGCCCGAAACAGGTGAAGCAATAACTGCGCAAGGCATATTTGGCCAATAATGTATTCTTACCTTCTCGGAATCTACAAAACCGCCGAAAATATTTGAAGCCCTCACAATAATGTCATAAGTATCTTCCTGTGGAGGCGTCCAATCATACGTCCATTCCAGGCCATTCAATGCTGCTGTTTCGGTAAATGTGGCTCCGCCATCAAAACTCAGCAATATCTCATTTACATATTGGCTTGAGCGTATGCCCTTCAACATCAAAGGAGCTGTTTGAAATGTAGCCCCCGCGGAAGGATACGTGAGTCGCGCCCAGAGCGCTGCATCCGCCACATACGGGTCACAACCCTGGCTTATCTCATACACATAAGGCAGGCCATCGCCGTCTTCAAAGTATTCATACGCTCCCATGTCCACACCGGAACCTTGTGGCCGTACGATGCCCCGAATGTCCGAAGTAGGAGATCCTGGGCTGGTTCCAGTATCAACGCAGGGCGAATTTGGAAGTAATAAAAATAAGCCATTATCCGCATCCTCAAACTGTGGATCTTGGTCCGTGTTTCCCTCGCCTTCATACCCGCCCATTATGCAAGAATAAGCCACCGTAGTATTTTTTAGTTCAGGCGAAGAGTCGGTCCAGAAAATGCAGTTCGTTGCAGTCCCTTCGCACATCCCGCCGCCGTTTGACGCCGAGTTGCCGGTGAACGTACAGTTCATCGCTGTTCCCAAATAGATCCCGCCGCCACTATAATATGCTGAGTTGCCCGTGAATATGCAGTTCGTGGCCGTGCCGTGCATCATCCCGCCACCGTTGTCAGCCGAATTCCCAGTGAACGTGCAATTCATTGCCGTTCCCCAATACAGCCCGCCGCCAAGGTTGTTCGCTGAGTTGTCCGTGAACGTGCAGTTCGTAGCTGTTCCGTAATACATCCCACCGCCGTAATATCTTGCTGTGTTGCCTTTGAACGTGCAGTTCGTCACGGCAACCGCCGAAGCATAGCAATTGTTCATGCCACCGCCAGACTGTCTACTGTCCTCACTACCTTCAAGATATTCAGGGGTTTTTCCTCCTGAAACTACGAAACCATCGAGCGTTGAGTTATTCGCGCCTACTACCACATGGTAAGCGTTCGAGCCCTCGCGGGCAGTCGAACCATCCAAAATGGTCTCATGAGTCTTCCAATTTCGTTGACTGAGTTCGGTCTCATTTCCATCGAATCCACCATACAGATGCACGTTTTCCTTCATAAGGATCGAGCCGGTGTTGATGTCGAGATACTCGGAATGCGGATAACTCACCCGTTCTTCACTATAGGTTCCCTCCGCGACCCATACTTCTCCGCCGCCAGCGGTGGATGCCGCGTCTATCGCGGGCTGGATGGTAGTGAAAGCCATAGCCCAGGTAGTTCCATCCTCTGTGCCTGAGGTGTTGTCCTTGTCCACATACCACACCGCTCCGAAAGCGGTTGAGGTGCAGCCCATCACGATTCCCAAGAACACGATCCATCCGCGCATGTGTCGAACTCCTGTGTTATGAGTTTAGAAAAGCAGTCTTTGACTTCCCCACCCTCAACGCTCCACCGATAATTGTCCCTACACCAACGCATTGTCTAGTATCCAGGCCGTACAGTGCTATATCGTGGCAATCCAACCAAGTTAACTATTGAATAGCGTTCTTTGGAAACCTTGTTCCCAAGTGTTATTAGTTCATATGGACCCTCAAAGCATTAGTGCATTTTATTACTACACGATTCCGTCCAGAACGAGCATATACCCATATAAGAACATAATGCAATGGTATTTATAGCCAGGAGTTCCTCCAAAATTTTCAGAGAGAAGAGGTCTCGTGAGGAATTGAATGCAAAGAGGGCCATCTGGGACTGTTTGGGAGATTGTTTAGGCGTCACGGGGGCTCCTGGGCAGCGTGTGAGCAGCGTGTGAGAATGGCGCGCAATCCATCGGCAAGGGCGTAGTGCTTGAAGCCGGGAATGCCAAAGAGCCGTTTGGCGGCCTTTTCCACAAAACCAGCCATCACGCGCAGGCGTGAATCTTGATCGAGCACGCAAGCCGTGAAATACATCACCGCCAACGCCAGCGGCACGAGGTTTTGCAGGCCTTGGCGATTCAACACCCGAACGTTCTCGATGTCATATCAGGTGAGTTGTTTGGGGGGGCATCAGAGGGCCGCTCCCACGCCCTTCCTGTCGTATGACAGGACTCATCTTTTGATTTGAAGCATGCGAACCCGACTGCGGCAACCGATAAGATTGCAAGAACAAAACTCACTGCGCCGTCAGAACAGATGGACGTTCTGCTCTGGCATCCCTCTTGATCGCCCTTAATTCCCGAAAGTAGACTTGATCCCGTTGCAATTGCTTGAGATGCGGAATGATGCTTTTCCGATAAGCCTCTATTTTTTTAGTAAGATTCTTCTTCAACTCAGCCTGCATTTCGTCTTTTTCGTCGAGCAAATCCAGTGATCGTTCCCACGTTTCAATAATATCAGGCAACAACGTATCGGTGGTCTCTTGCGACAGATCCAAGTAAAGCCGGGGAGTGAGATGGCGATGGACTTTATCGGCCATATCTTCTATTGCCGTTACAATCTGTAAACGCTCAAGATAAGAAGGATCTTGAACGCTGTCAAGAATCTTCTGCACTTTAGGCAAATAAACATCCTTTACGAAATCTCGATATTCCTTGCGGCGGGCCAAATCATCTGGATCTGGTGTTCCGTTCTCTGGATACAGTTCTCCAGAATACTTGGCGTAGTATTTGTTGAGTTCAAAAGTTGTCCATGTCAATTCCCGCGTATCGGCTGGTATAGCGGCGAGAATCTCTGTAGCCTGTTTGAAGTGACTGTCGCGGGCCAAAATGGTGACTGCCAATTGCATCGAAATGGGATCTTTATCATCCCCCCCGCCGACAAGATCCTGGGCGGCTGTTTCAGCCTTCCATTCTCCCAGGCCCCACTTGGCCGCGGCTTCGATGCGTGTGACGCAGGCCGGGACGCGATTATCTGTTCGGCCTGTTTTCCAGGCTTGAATCTGGGTTAGTATGGACGTTAGCCGTGATTGATCTAGGGAATACTTCTGTGTCTCATCCGAAAAAGAGTCACTTTCAACGGCTTGGAATTCATCGAATATTTTGGACAAGATAGCATCATCAACTGACTGGTCCAATCTGAGCAAGGTTCCAAATTCAAATCGCCTGGAATCGTCGATCTGGTTCATATCTTGAGCGCTGGCCGGATTTACGCCATACAACAGTAAAAACGGGTGTTCCCGCAGAATGCTAAAGAAATCCTCGTGTCGGGTCGATAAGTATGCCGGACCCTTAACGGAGGAAGACCGATGGCAGCGATGGTGACAAGGCGCGACGGCGACACGTTCGAGGTGAGTTTCTCGCTGAGGCTGCGTGGTTCGATGCTCGATATGGAGGAGGCGGTCCAGGAGGCCCTGAACGGGGTGGGGCGCGCAGTCATGGCCGAGGCCCTGGCCCGTTTCGACACAGACGGCTCGCCCATCCGCGTCGGCGCCACCACCTTCAAAACCAAGGGGCGCTTCGGCCAGACCTACGAGACGCCCCACGGCCCGGTCCGCGTCGAGCGGCACGTCTACCAGAACACCGCCACGGGCGGGCGCACCTTCTGCCCGCTGGAGCGGGACGCGCGAATGGTCATGAACGCCACGCCGCGCTACGCCCGGATCGTCAGCGGAAAATACTCCCGCATGGGCGCCGATGTCATGCGCCGCGACCTGCTCGAGTCGACAGGCCGCGCAATCTCGCGCGACTATGTGAAGAAGATCGGCGATTTTGTGGGCGCCCTGGCGCAGGCCAGGGAGGAGACGTGGGAGTACGAGCTGCCGGAATTGGACAGGCCGGTCGCGTCGGTGGCCGTGGGCCTGGACGGCACCTGCATGCTGCTCAGGGAGGACGGCTGGCGTCAGGCGATGTGCGGGTCCATCAGCCTGTACGACAAGGACGGGGAGCGGCTGCACACGATCTACGCGGGCGCATCGCCCGAGTACGGCAAGCAGACTTTCCTCGAGCGCTTCGGCCGCGAGGTGGAGCGCGTGAGGGCGAGGCACCCGGCGGCGCTGTATATCGGCCTGGCCGACGGCGCGCCGGACAACTGGAAGTTTTTGACGCCGCGCACGGACCGGCAGATGCTGGATTTCTATCACGCGCGGGAATACGTGGGGAAGGCGGCGGAGGCGATTCACGGTCATGGCGCGCGCCGCCGGGAGTGGGAGGCGGACTGGAGTCACCGGCTGAAGCACACGAGGGGCGCAGCCGGACGCTTGCTGGAGGAGATGAAGGCGAGCTTGCCAAGCGTGCGCGCCCAGGCTTGCCGCGAGGAACTCGGCAAGGCGATCACCTACTTCGGCAATCACCGCTCGAAGATGCAATACTGGCGGCACACGGCGGAGCGCCTTCCCATCGGCAGCGGAGTGACGGAGGCGGCGTGCAAGACGCTGATCAAGCAACGCCTGGCATGCTCCGGGATGCGGTGGAAGGAAGCGGGCGCGAGCGCGGTGATCGCGCTCAGGTCGCTGGAGATGACCGAGGGCCGTTGGGACCAGTTCTGGCAACACGTGGCCCGCCACGGGGTCAATTGAGGTTATCATATTGAGGGAGCACCCGTAAAAACAATAGAAATGGCAACAGGCCTGATTTTATCATCCTTATATTCCTCCGGCGCCGGTTCAGCGGGAAATGGACAATCCCCGATTTTTTAAGCGGCTACAGTCGGTCGTAGCCATTGGTTCAAGTGTGCGTTTTTTGAGGCATAGGCGGTCTATCAATCCGATGAGTGTTTGGGGGCGTGAGAGGGCCGGTTGCTCGCCAGCAGGGCCGGCCTCCGTTTCGCCCGGTGGGATTAGTCTGCCACAGCGTGTTGAAATTCGCAAGAGATCTGACGTGAGCGGGTGTGCGCCATGATTGTGTTTCGTTGCGTCCAGATGTTTTTTGCGGTATAATTTTGTGTCTGTATAGACACAAATGGAGGCCGCCATGAACATTGAGACGATTGAAGCGCAACGGGAATGTATTTTGGGGCAGATGCGCGCCATTCGAAGCGCCCACCCGGGCGGCGTGTCGGAGCAAATGGTCAAGGGCACACGCAAGGACATGCCGGAGGCCGTGGAACGGGGACCTTATTACTCCCTGCAGTGGTACGAGCAGGGAAAGCCCCGGCGGCAGCGGCTGCGAAGTCCCGAGGACGTGCGGCGCGCCCGTGAACAGACGGACAACAGCAAGCGTATTCACGAACTCGCCGAACGCTTTTGCGAGCTGACACAACAGCTCGGAGAGCTTGAGCGCGACAAGGAGGCCGCCCACGAGCGGCAAAAAAAAGGGCTCTAGTCGAACTGGAAAGGTCCGCGGAAATGTCGCGGGCGCTGGCGCTAGTCCGCCGGGACCGCGGCGTGGACTTTGAAGCAACGGAGAAACTCATCCGCACCGCCGCCCTGGAAGGCGCGGGAAAGACGCTGGCCGTCCTGTTCGACAAGGCAAACGCCATTGTCCAGGGCCAGGAGCATGCGTGCCCGCTGTGCGGCCATCCCATGCGCCGCGCGGGCATGCGGGCCAGGCGCATCACGACCATTCTGGGGAACGTCACGCAGGAGCGCGCGATGTACCGCTGCCCATGCGGGGCCACCGCCTATCCAGCGGACGAACTGCTGGATGTCGCGGGCACTTCGCGTTCGCCCGGCGTCAGGCGAATGACGGCGCGCCTTGGCGCGCGGGAAAGCTTCGCGGACGCCGCCGGGGATCTAAAAGAACTGGCGGGCATCAGCGTGAGCGCCAAGGACTGCGAGCGGTCCAGCGAGCAGACGGGAGCGGACGTGGCCGCGTGGGAAAAGCAGCGGCGCGGGCATCCGTCAAACCCCGCGCAGCCCAGCACCGGCGATGAGATTCCCGTCCTGTACATCGAAATGGACGGCACGGGGGTTCCCGTCGTCAAGTCCGAAACGGACGGGCGCAAGGGAAAGGCGCAAGACGGATCCGCCAAAACCCGTGAGGCCAAAATCGGATGCGTCTTCACACAAACCAGCACGGACGAGAAGGGGGAGCCGGTGCGCGACCCCGGCAGCACCACCTTTTCCGGCGCCGTGGAAAACGCCGAAGCCTTTGCAGGCCGCATCTTCGCCGAAGCCCAGCGCCGTGGACTGGAACGCGCGCAAAAGGTGGTGGTCCTTTCCGACGGCGCGCAATGGATAGCGAACATCGCCGCCGACTACTTCCCCGGGGCCGTTCACATCCTCGACCTGTATCACGCACTGGAACACCTGGCGCTGTTGTGCGCGCTGCTCTTTGGGAAGACCACTGAGCTGGGGATGCGGATGCGCCAAAGCCTCAGCGAACTCGTGCGGCAGGGAGAGGCCGCGCAGGCCCTGGAGCTACTGCGGCCACACATGCCCAGCCACGACGATGACGGCAAGGCGGCCTGGGAACATTTTCTGTATCTGGGCAGCCGCGCCCACATGATGCGCTATGCCGAATTCCGGGAACAAAAACTGTTCGTCGGCTCCGGCGTCATAGAGGCCGGCTGCAAAAATGTTGTAGGAAAACGGCTCAAGCAGTCCGGAATGAGATGGACGGTCAACGGTGCAAACAAGATCATTACGCTACGATGCGCCTTCTTGAACAGAGACTTCGAAGACTTCTGGGCCGACAGAGCTAGGAAAGATGCCGCATGAAAGCACAATTGGGACGCACACCCGACGTGAGCGTTGACCACAACCCAATGTAACGACATAGCATTGTTTATTCTCGTTTACCTTTGTGTTCTTGGCGGCTTTGCGTGCGTATCAATCGAATGGAATTTCTGTTGGTATTACAGCGCGCCAGCCTTACTCATCTATTTCACGCAAGCCGCGAAGCCACAAAGAATGCAACCGTTTAAAGCGCGACATACCTGCAATAAAACTTCGTTACACTTTAGCCATCTGGAGTAAAGACATTAGGTTGTTTTTTTAAACCGCGAATAGATGCGAATAACCGTGAATACATGGCAAACCGCCGTTAATGGGAGATTTTTTGACAGGATTTACAAGATTTTTTGTGACACTTTGCCAACTGAAGCAGGTTTGGCTTTATGAAGAATCGTTGCGATCTTGTCCAATCTTGTAACATTGTTGGTGGAATGCGATACTAATTTGTAGATGGCTTAGGTTGGAAGCCAAAACCAAAACTGAGGAAAGGAATTGCTCGATGGTTGATATGAGCAAGTGGCGGGCATGGATTACGCCCATTACAGTATGGACGTTTATAGTTGTGGCGATAACCGGCATCATGATGCTGTTCGAGCTTCGCCTTCCCTATATCAAAGGTTTTCACGAATGGATCGGGCTGGCGTTCGCCATAGCGGGCTTGTTTCACCTGATTACCCACTGGAGGACGTTTTGTTCGTATTTTACGCGCCGTGAGACCATGCTGGCGCTTGCTGGGGTCGTGGTGCTGATGCTGCTTCTCTCCTTCATAGGAGGAGATGAAAAAGGGCCGCATGGACCTAACGGCCCCAATAGCCCTTCTACTGCAAGAGAATCATTCGAAGAATAGACACATTTTGAGTCATCTGCCTCAACCGTAGGTTATTGCGCCTACTCAAGAACGGCAGTTTTTTTCCCCGCACAGACAGGCTTTTCCATGTTGCATCACTTGTGAACCCTGTGCAATATGGAATGGATGAACCCATTTATTATTCCAAAAGAGACATCTGTTCTTGGCAGTTCGTATGCCTTTCATCTGTTTCTTGCCATTCCATGTTTTCACCGTTCATTCCAGGATAAAGTGCGGCAAGCAAAGGAATAGCCCGTTCCGCTATTGCAAAAAATGTGGGATCAATCTCCATTCCGATGGTATCGACACCAAGATTTGTAGCTGCCGCAAGGGTGGAGCCAGCACCCATGAACGGATCTAGCACGATGCCTTCGCCTAAAGGCAATAATGCGCGCACAAAAATTCTCAACAAATGTTGAGGTTTCAGGGACGGATGTTCCGCGATGCGACGTTCCAATGCAGGCGTTTTGAAGCTGGCGATAACATCAGGCACGGGTTTCCCCCCCGCGAGCATGCGCAATCCGCCTGTTCCCCATTTCCGTAAATTCTGCGCGACGGTTTTTTCCGAAATAGGTTTTCGAAACAAGAGCCATGGCTCATATTTGCCTTTCGGCGTCACACATACGCCCGCGAATTCCACTTCCGCGTTTTTCGGTTTGTCTCCACCCCTGAAGCCATTATACAAGCGTAAAATCGTGGCTCTATTTTCGAATCCTAAGGAAACTAGGGCATTTTGAACATACATTTGGAGAATAGGATTGCTGGCTATCAATACATGGCCGCCTGGCCGCATTTTCGAGAATACTATCTTTGCCCAGTGGCAAAAAAAACGTTCAATATCTTTTTTTTGTTCGGTGGATAATACCGTAAAGCGTGGAAGCGGATTCCGTTCGCAGCCATCCCATTTGGGCGGCAGCCTCCAGATCCCTCCCCGCTTCGCCCTGAGCTTCGCCATTTCTTCTTCTGAAAACTCGACCATCCCGTATGGCGGATCCGTGCATATGGCATGAATCGAGTCAGGCTCAAGCTTGCTCAACTCCAGCAAACAATCACCGGATATTAACGTAACCTTGCCCATGATTTCGACTATAGTTGAAAGACATGCTTTTTGTCAAGTGCTATTATTCCGCTCTATGGGTGGCGATTCTAAAGCTATTATAGGGCGGGTAATACGCCAATTGCGAGAAACTGCGGGTTTGTCGCAGGAGCGGCTTGCGGAGCGGGCAGGCATCACGTATCAATATCTTTCCTCCGTTGAGAATGGGAAAGAGAATTTTACGATAGGTGTTTTGGATGCATTGGCAAAAGCACTCGACATGGATATTCCGATCATTGTTGAACGCGCATACACCAACCATAATGAGGCGCCAGCGGTTAAGCCAAGCTTCTTTATTAGCGGCCCTCTATTACCGCCGATGCTAATGGTTTCACAAATAGAGACAGCTTTGAATGAAACGCATTATATGGTGCATTTGCTAAATACAACCTTGCGCCGTGTTTCTGGACGGCCACTTTCCGCGTTCATACAGGGTAATAATTTCGGTGGTATTGTATCGAATATTCTTTGTGATTCTCTCTCGCGTTTTTCTTCATATAAACATAATCATGACCAGAGGTATCCGGATCTTGTCTACAAGACCGAAAATGGCAAATGTCTTGCCGGATTGGAGGTAAAGACTACTATTCGCCCTGGCAAAGGAGGCGAAAGCCACAATGGCCATTCGGGATGGCATTTGATCGCATGTTATTCGCTGAACCGATCAAATGGTGATATCTGTTTTGTGCATATAATGTGTGCGGAATTGAATGGCCATGATCAGGCCGATGCGGATTGGAAATATCTTGGAAGCAAGGTCAATGAAGCAACGGGAAGCCAGCGGACGGAAACCTATATCACCAATGCCGCGGGAACCGCGAAACTAAGGCATGGAACCGTTTATCTGGACACGGATTCCATAGATATCTCCAGATGGAGAACATCAAAATCCATCTCAGCTCCAGCGTGTTCGCCATTTAAATAATAAATTTATGTTTGTGTAAAAATATATGTAATACTATTTTTGTGGTTATGTCCTCTGTGGCTGTTTCCTTCACTCTTTTCAAATGCAACTCTCCCTGGTCCCTTCGCTTGATTGTGGGGCGCATTGCCACTAGCATACCATATGGAAGTCGAAACCGGGGGCACTCGATTATGCATTCTTCTGATTTGCGCATCATACAGCGCCCGCCCGCCGTGCGCCGGGAGGCAATGCTGGCGGCGTGTGATGTGGCCGCCATGATGGCCTGCATGGCGGGTGCGCTGTTGCTGCGTTTCGGAGGCATGCCGCCAGAAGAGCATATCCGCCTATATGGCGTCTGCCTGCCGGTTTCCGTGTTGATCCGCCTGTTCTTCGCGGAACGTTGCGGCCTTTACGATTTTCGCCATCGCCTCACGCTGGCGGAGCATGCGTTTTCAGGGCTAGGCGCTGCTATAGCGGGCGTGGCGTGCGGCTATATCGCCCTGGCGCTTATTCGATTGTATTATACGCCCGCCAACCATCTGTCCCGTCTGGCGGCACCGGCGGACGCCGTGTTGCTGGCCGCATGGTTCATCTGTTCGCGGGCCATCGTGCTGGCGTGGCTGCGGCGGACGGGATACCGCGTGCGTGTGGCGGTCATCGGGCCCGCCGGGCAGTCCCGCGCATTGATGCGTGAAATGCAGTCTCATGCGCCAAAATTGATGGAGCTGTCGGCCCCATGGGACGCGCTGGAAGCCGCCGATGCACTGGCCAATACCCGCGTCGACGCCATCGTGCTGGTCTCGGGCGATTTGCCGCAGGCCAGGCTTCACCAGCTTCTGTCCACATGCGATACGCGGGGGATCGAGGCCTATTTGTATCCCGAGTTAGGCTTGCCGCTTCTCCTGCACACCCGCGTGGCGAGCCTGGCCCAGACGCCACTCATCTCCCTGAATCCCGACGCCATGGGCCATTACCGTTTGGGGAAACGTGCGCTCGATATCGCGGCGGCGATAGGAGGGATGGTCCTGCTTTCACCCGCGGCGCTGTTGGCGGCGTTATTTGTGCGGTTTGATAGCGGCCCGCCAATCCTGTATTCCCAGGAACGGCTGGGGTTGCATGGGCGCGCCTTCCGCATCTATAAGTTCCGCACCATGAACGACGGCGCGGAAAACGGGAGCGGCCCTTTGCTGGCGCAGACGGACGATCCCCGCATCACGCGCGCGGGGCATTTCTTGCGGCGGTATCGCATGGACGAGATCCCCCAGCTTTGGAATGTGCTGCGCGGCGATATGAGCTTGGTGGGCCCCCGGCCGGAACGCCCCGAATTCGCCGCCCGCTTCATCACCGAGAATCCCCTGTATGAGCGCCGCCTCCTCGTGAAGCCGGGCCTGACAGGCCTTGCACAGATCCATGGACGTTACGACATGGATTACACCCAGAAGCTCCGCTACGACTTGCTATATCTCAACAGCGCTTCACTCGCGGCGGACCTGCGCATCCTCTTCGCCACCATACGTACAGTCGCCACCGGGCGCGGGGCGCGTTAGGCATGGGCGCGGAACCAGCCGAATCTAGCCGCCACGCGCGCAGCGTACTCTGGCTGCTCGCCGCCGAAGCCGTGCAAAAAGTCCTGACCCTCATTCTCTTCAGCTATGTCTCACGCCGCCTCAGCATCGAGGAGAATGCCTGGTATAGCACCTTTATCGCCCTGTTTCCCCTGTTCACGGTCTTCACGAATGCAGGCCTCTACGATGTCCTCGTGCGCGATGTGGCCCAGCGGCGCAGCCGGGCCGCTCTCCTCTACGCGCCCGCCTTGCTGCTGCAAGCGGGCATCGCCGCTGTTCTTGTTACCGTACTCTGGGCCGGCGCGCCTGCATTGGGCTTCGAGGCGGGATTAGGGCGCGTCCTCCTCATCGGCGCGCCCGCCGTGGCCCTATGGACCTGGGGCCGCATGCAGCACGCTATCTTGGCGGCCCACGGCCATTTTTACGCCATCAGCATCCTCAACATGCTGCTCCGCACGGCCCTCGTGCTGGGCTCCTTGCTGTTGCTCTACGCCGGCGTGGGCGCGCAAGGCCTTGTGGCATGGATGCTCCCCGTCTACGCCGTCCATCTGGGATTATCCTGGTGCGCCGTCCGGCGCATCGCTGGCGCGACGCCCATGCGCCTCGCCATGGCCCCATGCGCCTATCTCCTCCGCCAAGGCTGGCCCATCGCACTCGGAGGACTCGCCGCCACGGCGGCCTGCGCCATGGACCTGCCCCTGCTCACCGCCTTCGGCGCGCCCGATTCCCCCGGTTACTACGCCATCGCCATCCGGTTCTACCTCCTCCTCGCGCCCATCGCCGACATCTTCGCCGCCGTGCTGTATCCTGTCCTGAGCCGCACCGCGCGTGAAAGTGCGGAGAACCAATGCGCCGCCCTCGAACGCGCCGTCCGCACCTTCGCGTCCTTCGGCCTGCCCATGGCCGCCGGGATGATTGTCCTGGCGAAACCGGCCGTGGCCACCCTCTGCGGCGAACGCTACCTGCCCAGCGTCCCCGCCGTGGCCGCCCTCACGGCGTTCATGGCCATCGAGATGCTCAACCGGGGCCTCATCGAATTCGCCCGCGCCCAGCGCCGGCAAGGCATCCCCCTGGGCATATACGGCAGCGGCGTGGCCCTCAAAGCCGTCCTCTGCCTGTGGGCGATACCCCGCTGGGATATCCCGGGACTCCTGGCCCTCAACGCCGCATTCGCGGCCTGGACCACCCTCGGCATGATGGCCTCCCTGCGCTGGATGCTGCCCGGCGCATCCATCATGAAATTCCTGCGTGGCGCGCTCCTCCGCCCCATGCTGGCGGCCCTCATCATGGCCTGCGGACTATGGGCCTTCCGCGATGCGCCCCTGGCTTGCACCGTTTCCCTGGGCGCATTCCTCTACGCCGCCGCCGCATGGGCCTTCGGCCTCTACGATATAGCCTTTATTCGCAACACCTTGCGCATATGAAGATGCGGCAATACCGGAAGGCGTTAAAAAGTTGACAAGCAACCGATGCCACAGGTATGATTCGCTTCCACGTCGGGGTGTAGCGCAGCCCGGTTAGCGCGCTTCGTTCGGGACGAAGAGGCCGGAGGTTCGAATCCTCTCACCCCGACCATTTTTCAGTTACGGTTTTTTTTGCTTTTCTAGCGAGGGAAACCCACTTCTATATTCCTTGCCCATGCTATATCTGGACTCCCCTGTAGTAGCAGAAATTGTGTATCGATGACACAGACTGATACACTGCGTTTTGTGGTCCGCCAGCTTCCATTTGAGTCGAAATCTGCATCAACAAGGGGAATATGTATGAACAGGGTTCGTTTTACTTCTTTTATGTGTTTACCGGTGTGTTTGTTCGCATTGCTGGCCGGCGTTAGCGGATGTTGTTTGCTCTGCATTCGTCCCATTGGCACGCTGCCCTCGGAATACCAGTCCGTGCTCGATGGGGCCGTGACCGATTCCGGGGTTCCCGGCGGCGTGATGGGAGTGTTTTGCGACAATTTCTGGGCGGTGGGCGCGTCGGGCGTCGCGAAGCTCGAAGACCAGACGCCTATGACTCCAGAAATGCAGATGCGCCTGGCTAGCATGACAAAGACCTTTACCGCTGCATTGATGCTGAGACTCGTTGACGAGGAGTTGATCGGTCTCGACGATACGCTGGACCAATGGCTTCCCGGTGAGTTCAGCGATGGAGGCCTCATTACCGTTAGAATGCTCCTAAACCACACCAGCGGGATACACGATCACCAGAGCACCCCAGAGCTCGTGGACAGCATCCTCAACACTCCCGAACGCGTGTGGTCGCAGACGGAAGTGCTGGATTTGATCGCGAGCTATCCTCTGGACTTCACGCCGGGCTCCTCCTACAGCTACAGCAACGCGGGCTACTATATACTCGGCGTCATCATCGAGAAAGCCACGGGCATGACCGTACAGGAAGCCCTCGAAGACCGCATCTTCCGCCACGCCTTCATCGAACGGACGGAGGTGGTGGACGGCAAGGCCACCGCGCCCGCAGCGGATTTCTACTCCATATTACTGAATCAGACGGAACTGTCCAACGTCACCAACTGGAACCTGTCCTGGAACTGGACCGCCGGAGCCGGTGTGACCACCGCCTCCGACATGATCCGTTTCCTGAACGTCATGTTCGGGCCTTGCCTGCTTTCCGAGCCGCTTCGTACGGAAATGATGACAGTGCAGGAGCCCGCGACCCAATACGGCTATGGGATGAACGTCAAGACATACAAGGGAGAGGTGGTGGTGAGCCATGGCGGCGCCAATCCTGGCAATTATGGCACCTGGGCATATATTCCTCGAATCCACGCCGGATTCTTCATCGGATTAAACCGGCTCGATATGACCGATCCCACCACCATCTCGAACCAGATGCAAAGTGTTATTGACACGATGACGGACCTCCTGATTGCCCAGGCCGTCGAATAAAGCCACATGCGTGTCGCGGATGTGAATGAAGGGGAGAGCCTTTTATGAAAAGGCTCTCTCCTGATGCTTCTTGCGAAGGAATGAATTCTCCCACAACCGGCTTTTTTTCCCAGATCGCTTCAGGCGGGGCCTCATTATAGACAGCGAGATGAGCCCAAAATCCAAATGTCGATAGGGGTAGGGAAGACCGTTGGCCGGTCTCCCCTCCCTCCGAACCGTACGTGCAGATCTCCCGCATACGGCTCTCCAGTTGGTGGTCTTACCTCTTGGAGGATTGGCGAGCGGTTTCATAGGCTTTTGTAAGCTGAAAAGACCTATGGCCGCCAAAGTAAGCATTAGCTCAGTATTGATGGTCTGCTTATCCATCAAGCTGAACCATCGCCTTCCTTTCACCCCTTGTTTCAGGGCCGCCAACATGGGTTCCGTCCAGACGCAAGGACCGCTCGCTTCCAGTAGGGGCGGTTATCTCCGGCATGTTTAGAACTGCTTGCGCGGTTCACTGGTGACGGTTGTATTTCCTCGCATTCCGTACTCACCCATCCACCTTCCTACCGCCCTTCGCTCCACGCCCATTACGGCGTTTCCTCGCTACTATGGCGGCTCTGACTGCCGTTGGGTGGCTTCTCGCCTGCTTACTCCCAGCGGCTCTCACTGCTTCATGTACCCTGCCTTCCTGGCCATTCCGTCTCCAACCACCCCATGTTCCCCCGCCATCGCTTTTGCACACGACCCCTTAGCGTGACCGGTTATTTCTAGGCTTCGCCATTTGCCAGCAGGCTCGCCGGAACATCAGGCCGAATCGAGTTCGTATCCTACGGACTGGCCGTTCGCCTTCCGTTGCTCTCCACCCCGCCTCGCGGCGACGCAGTTACAGTCGGCTACAGGCCGGAGCGTGCATGCCTGAAGAGGACTCACACCTCTCGGACAGCGTACACTCGCAGTCGCACTAGTACCTTGTCAGCCCTTAATTAAGGGATAAAGCCGTTTTAGTTTTACCCGGGCGTCGGAGGTTGTGAAGTGCCAATCCACACCTATCCCCGAATCGTTCCGGCTCGCGTTCCACGCAACCGCCTCCGAACGCAACGTCGCCAGATCCGGCATGCGCCGGTCCAGGCACTGTCGCGTGAACACGCTCAACTCGATCTCCGCCATGTTCAGCCAACTCCCGTGCTTCGGCGTGTAATGAATCTCCCGCCGCTCCAGAATTCGGCGCGCCTCTTGCGGCGCAAACGCCTCGTATAGCGCCCCCGGCGTGTGCGTGTTCAGGTTGTCCATCACCAGCACGATCTTTGACGCCTCGGGAAAATCCGTATCGACAAGCTGGCGGATTTCCTGTGCCCAATCGATTTTCGTCTTGCGCTCCCGCACACTCACCCGCCGCCAGTTTTCCAATGGCGCGGTGAACATGAAGTTCGCCGCTGTGCCATTGCGCTCGTATTCGTAGTCGTGTTTCGCCGGTTCCCCAGGTTCGGCGGGCAAGGGCGTTCGCGTCTCCTTCAAGAGCTGCGTCGGTTGTTCGTCCATGCACACCAGCGGATACTCTCGGTTCCGGCCGCGCTTATAGACTTCAAGTACGTCTTCCATCGCCGCCACGAACTCGCCATCCTGCTTCGGCGGTATCACCCAGCATTTCCGCAAGTGCGGCTTGAGTTCGTTTTTTTAAGCGTCTCCCAGACGGTCGTGTGCGAGACCGAATCCACGATCCCCAATTCCACCAGTTTGTCCGCCAAGAGCCGCATGGTCCATTTCGCCCGGCCTTCCGGAGCTTTTCCGCAAGCGATGGCAACCAGCCGGGCTTCGGCGTCGCCGTCGAGTCGGCGCGGGGTCGGCGGCGTTTCCCGCTTCTTGCGGCCCAGGGCGGATTCGATGCCTTGCGTAACCAGCCGTTTGCGCACCTCTTCCACCGTGGTGCGGTGGCAGCCAAAGGCTTCGGCTATCTGTTCGTCCTTCCAATTCGGCCCGTCGCAATCTGCCTTGAGCAGGATGTTGGCGTGCCTGATTTTGTATGCCGCCGCCTTGCCCTTGCTTACCAAGCCATGGAGTTGCTGGCGCTCCTCTTCTGTCAACCGAACTACGTATCGCTTTGTGGGCATTGCCGTTATCCTCCAAAGGAAAGACCCATTCCTCCCTCTGGATATATCGGCAAGATACACTTTTTTATTCAGCCTTTTAGGACTTACGGGGTACTAGACCGAGATCACGGAGAATCTGTTGTATCTGGTGAGGGTTTCGTGCGTATCGGCACAACCAGCACTGGGCAGTTCGCTTTGCGGACGACTTTCTCGGTGACGTTGCCGAACAAGACGTTTTCGAGCGCGCTGTGCCCATGCCGGCCGAGTACGATCAGGTCGACGTCTTTCTTTCTGGCGAACTCGAGTATCCGCTGGTAGTCGCGTCCGGTGGCCGTTTCGACGCGAAAGTCAACGCCTTCGGGGACACGTGGGCGGTAGATCTCGGCCACTTTGGCGTTGATATCCTGTTTGGCTTTGGCGTCGATATCGTCCAATTCGTAAATATATGTTTTCCAGAATTGGGCGTCGGGTTCGGGAATGATGTGAAGCAGGTACAACACGCATCCTGGCCTGCGCACTGCGGCGTCGAGGGCATAATCGAACGCCAAATCGGCGTTTGTAGAGAAGTCCGTGCAGAACAGGATCCGCCGGTACGGGCTTGAGGGATATTCTTGTGGCATATTCCGGCTCCTTTTCTACGATGGCCTCAAACCTGTAAAACGCCAGGCCCTATTTCGCCAGCGTCGGCAAGAACAAGGCGATTTGGGGAAATGCGATTAAAAACACCGTGGCGACTATCAGTGCGAGCAAGAACGGCATGGAGCCACGAAACACCGTACTGAGCGGTATATCGCGTTCCGTGCCTGCCACCACGTATACATTAACCCCCACCGGGGGTGTGATTATGCCCATCATGGTCACTACCACAATGATAACGCCGAACCAGATCGGGTCATATCCCAGCTTCGAGATCACGGGAAAAAACACGGGCACCGTGAGCAACACCAGCGCCAGCGCGTCCACAAAACAGCCCGCGATTAGGTAAAACACTATAATGAACGCTATGATAATCCAACCCGGCAAGGGTAATCCGCCCAGCCACTCGGCTAACTCGAACGGAATCCGCGTCAGGGCAAGGAACCGGCCGAATATCGTAGCGCCCATCACGATCATGAGCACCATGCACGAGGTTCTCGCGGTTTCGAGCAGAGAGCGCGTCAGCATGCGGGGCGTAAGCTTACGCTGGACCGCCGCGATAACCATGCTCCCCGCAGCGCCGATGGCGGCGGCTTCCGTCGGGGTAAAAAAGCCTAAAAACATCCCGCCCATCACTACGATGAACAGCACCAGCGTTTCTGAAATGCCGCCAAGCGCTACGACTTTCTCTTTAATGGAAGTCTTGGGCCCCGCCGGGCCGAGTTTTGGATTCCGCAGGCAGCAGATGTAAATCGTAAGGCAAAATAGCCCCGCGATGAACAATCCGGGCAATACGCCCGCGATAAACAGCTTGCCGATGGATTGTTCGGTGAGAATCGCATATACGATGAACACGACGCTGGGTGGAATGAGAATGCCCAATCCCCCAGCGGATGCGACCGCACCGCTGCCCAGCTCCATACTGTATCCGTACCGCCGCATCTCGGGCAGCGCGACGGACGCCATGGTGGCCGCCGTCGCGGGACCCGAGCCGCAGATCGCGCCGAACGCCGTGCATGCCCCCACCGTCGCCATCGCCAAGCCTCCGGGAAGCGCTCCCATCCAGACATAAGCCGCGTTGAATAGGCGCCGACTAATCCCAACATGGAAGGCGATCTGGCCCATAAGCACGAACAGCGGAATCACCGTCAGGCTGTACATGGAAAAGGTGTTATAAACCTCCCCCGTGGCCATCGCCAGGGACGCGTCACTGTTCACCAGCGCCGCAAAACCTATTATCCCCGCCAGCGCCATGGCGAAAGCCACCGGCATGCTCGTGGCCAGAAAAATAAGCAGCACCACAATGCCCAAAGCGCCTATCTGAATCGAAGTCATGGCTTAATCATCCCACGGCCGGGGTGAATCAGGTTGTGAATTTTGACCAGGACCGTCACGGCCAAACAACCGGAAATAACATACGGGATCCAGAACATGGGCGCTTGGAGGGTCAACGATACTTGATTCGCCTCTTTCAGCGAAATCCCATAAAACACGCATTGCACCGCAAGCAGGGCCAAAAGGGCAATCACCAGCACGCGCACGATGCTGTCCACGACAATCCGGCCCATCCGGTTTAGCTTCTGAAAGAAGAACTCGACCGCTACATGGCCTTTAACGGCTGTCGTATACGGCAGTGCGAAGGCAACCGCCAGCGCGCCTGCAATCTGTACAATGTCAAAGGAACCCTGCAAGGCGGAGCCAAATATGCGCATGCCTACATCTAGGCACGTGACTCCGATGATGACCAGGACGGCGAGGCCAGAACACCCCGCGAGGAGCAGCACGAGCCAGCGCAATCCCCAGTTGTATGCCCGCCCAATCGAGCGAATCTTATGCACCATCTATCGATGTCCTTAGGATTTTGGACCGAGCATGGCCAGGAGATCAGCCAGGAACGTGTCGCCCGGCAAGCCCTTCTCCTTGCACGCATTCACATACGCGTCAAGCAGCGGCTTCACGGCTTCTTTCCACCGCGCCTGTTCTTCCGGCGTGAGGGTGATGATCTCGTGATTGAGGCTCATGACGAACGCCTTGCCCTCTTCGTCCGCCTTGTCCCACGCCTCGCCATGCTTATCGACCCACTCGTTACTGACTTCGGTGAAAATGGCTTGGATATCGGCGGGCAGGCTATCCCACTTGGCTTTGTTCATGGTCACGAACATGGCCGTTGTATACCCGATGGCCGAACTGTCCGTGACGGACTCGATCACCTCGCCTTGTTTCCAGCCCTTCAGCGTTTCGATAGGGCACAACGTCGCTTCCACAACACCCTTCTGCAATGCTTCGTACGTCTCCGGCTGGCTCATGCCTACCGCCGTGCCTTTCAGACTTTCGACGATCTTGACCGCCAAGCCCGTGGCGCGCACTTTAAGCCCAGCCATATCTTCGAGCGTACGAACGGGCTTCTTGCTCGCCAGGATGCCCGGGCCATGGGCATGCACATAGAGGACATGCGTGTCCGCGGTTTCCTGGGGCTGATATTTCCGAATCAATTCCGTGGCGGCCCGCGTGGCTACTTTCCCGTTGGGGTAGCCTAATGGCAGATCCAGCCCTTCCAGGAGCGGGAAACGCCCACGGGTGTACGCAAAGCAGCTCATCCCGAGGTCGGAAATGCCGTTCACCACACCTTCATAACACTGGTTGGCCGGGGTGAGCGAACCACCTGGGAACACATTGATCACGACGCGGCCATTGCTCCGCTTTTCGATTTCCTTGGCCCATTGCACCGCCGTTTCGCATTGCACGTGCGTGGGCGGGAAGAAGATGCTATACGAGAGTGTAATCGGCTTCAGATCCGCCGGTTTTACATCTGCTGGTTTCACATCCGCAGCCGGAGGATTGGATGCAGGCGTTTGTGGCGTCGAAGTCGTATTCGCTTGCTGCCCGCATCCGCACGCCAGCCCCACCACGGCAAGCATCATACAGGCTAATATCCTGTTCCCGTTCATTTTTTTCATTCCTTTCCCCTGCGCGTATAAAGGTTTTCCCCACTTTTCCCTGATGGCGCTCCCTTGAGCCAAGCCAAAAGTATACCGCAACCTAACATCTAACCCAAACCAGATTCAATCTCCCACCTGGATTCAAGAGCTAGGTGCAACGTATAGAGTAGGAACTTAAGCCCTTTCCCGCCGGAACCGCGTACCCTTGTCGGGCCGAAGCTGGCATGGCATCCATTGAGCGCGGCGGACGAATGCAGGTGGGATAAGGGGGCCCTTCTTTCCTGTTGGTGAGTTCCGGGCTGACAAGGCTGTGGCGGCTACAAAGAAGACATCGTGCGGTACGTTGAGGCCTGAATTCAAGATCGGTGAATTGTACAAAACAATAACCAAACTAGACAAGGTTTTTTTGATGATTTCCTTTATATATAAATATCATTTTATCCAGGAAAAGCAGTATGCCATGTTGGTGATTTCTTTTAGATTGGAATATATGCTAGTTTTTTTGTATATATAATTGTTATAGTTATATGTTAAAAATTAATATACAAACAATGCAGCAGAATGGAGCATTATTTTGTGTGATGTCCTATTATCTTCGATTAATATAAAAGGAGAAAGAAGCATGCTTCGAATTTTCGCGATTTTATGTGCGGCAATATGCATGGCCATCCAGGTGCAAGCAGATGCAGAAGGCGCTCCCGCCATTCATGGGCCAAGGATCACCGGTTGCACACCTGGTAATCCGTTTATGTTTCTTATACCCGCCACCGGCGAGGGGCCTTTGGAATACTCGGCATCCAATCTCCCGGAAGGGCTATCCGTGGACAAAAATACGGGAGTCATTTCGGGTTCACTCAAAGAAGCAGGAGAATACATCGTTAAGCTCAAAGTCAAGGGGCCGGAAGGGAAGGCCAAGCGAAAGCTCAAGATTGTAGGCGGTGATCACAAGCTCGCGCTCACCCCTCCGATGGGTTGGAACTCCTATAATGTGTGGTGCGTCACGATCGATGATCAGAGAATCCGGCAAACGATCGATTGCATGGCCAGCGCGGGCCTTACGGCGCACGGTTATCAATATGTAAATATGGACGAAGGCTGGAGTGGAGGCCGGGACGCCAATGATGAGATCCTACCTAATGAGGGATTCAAGGACATGAAGGCCCTGGCGGATTATGCCCATTCCAAAGGGATCAAGCTCGGTTTATACTCGTCGCCAGGACCGAAGGGCTGCGGAGGCACGGAAGGCAGCTACGAGCACGAAGACCAAGACGCCCTGACTTTCGCCAGTTGGGGGATTGACTACCTGAAGTATGATCTATGCACCTATACAAAAATCTTTGAGGAGAGAATCAAGGCTCCCGGAGCCAACCATCTCGAAGAGGGGCAGCGGCCGTATATCATCATGCGCAAAGCGCTGGATAAGTGCGAGCGAGATATCGTTTATAGCATGTGCCAGTATGGCTGTATGGAGGTGTGGAAATGGGGAGCCGAGGTGGCGGGCGCCAACTGTTGGCGGACCCATACAGACATTACAGACGAATGGTATAAAGCAGAGCCGACCGGTTACTCTTGGCCCGTCGCAAACCTCGGGTTCTTCCTGGACGGCCTCGAGCAATATGCCGGGCCTGGGCATTGGAATGATCCGGATATGCTCGTGGTCGGCAAAGTGGGCTGGGGCACGCCCCGCGACAACCGGCTGACTCATGACGAGCAATTTTCGCATTTTACGCTGTGGTGCATGACCGCATCGCCTCTCTTGCTGGGCTGTGACTTATCCCAACTCGATCCGTTTACGCTCGACTTAGTCACCAACGATGAAGTGCTGGATGTGGACCAAGATCCTCTAGGCAAACCCGCCGGAAGCAAAGTCAAGAACGGCGATACGGAGATATGGAGCCGCCCACTTTGGGATGGAACGATTGCTGTCGCGCTATTCAATCGTGGAGAAGCGCAAACGGATATCACGGTGAAATGGCCGGATGTAGGAATCAGCGGCAAGCAGCCTGTTCGTGACCTTTGGAAAAAGAAAGACCTGGGTAAATTCGATGGAGCTTTCACCGCATCCGTGCCGCTGCATGGTGTCGTGCTGGTCAAAATAGGAAAGCCCAACAGGACAGACTGGTAAGCAGCGCACTATAGGAAAAATGAGCAGCGAGGGCGGCGGTTCCACACATTGCTTATCAGCAAAAAGTGCGGGATCGCCGCCCCGGCGGTTGTTATATGGAATATGGCGCAAAAGGTAAAGCCTAATTCTATACTACTATATTTCGCGCGAAGCCGAAAAGAATGCCGCCATTCAAGGCGCGGCATAACCGGGTGGAAAGGACTACCGGTCCTTCCACCACGGGTTAAAGACAGCCGGTGGAGGTATAAGGTGCTTTTCGAGGAACCAGATCAAAGAGGGCGTATCCACCACGTGGCCGCCCCCATGAATATCTAGAATGGCGTTCTCGGGCTTGCCAAGATCAACGTAGGTTTGCCGGACCTCCTCCATCGCGCGCCGGGCTGCGGATGTAGTCAGTGAACCGCTCTCTTGATAGCCTATCTGGCACTGAAGCGGGCGCGGCGCGGCCAGCGAACCTAAATCAGGAAAGTCAATCAGCTCTTGCAGCCCCGGAGCTTTCCAGCAGGGACAGGCGTTGTACTTTTCATAGTCCTCCATGTAGCCCAGGAAGCCGCAGCTCACACAAGCGGATACGCGGGTATCCATCGCAGCAAGCCACATCGCCATCTCACCGCCCAGCGAGAGTCCCGCGCAGCCAATCCGCGATGCATCCACGTCCGGTAGAGATGCGACATAATCCACACACCGCATGGCGCACCAGAGCCGTTCTCCCATCAACGTTCGAGCCGAGTCAAACACTTTGTGATCAGTGCTTTCCGTGCGGACATCCATGTCCGTCGACACGGTGACGAACCCTCGTTCCGCCAGCAAGGTCCCGAATCCGCTGTAGGCCTGGTCCTGCGCCGCGATATCGCTTTCCCGTTTGAATGTCTCCTGGAAATACGGGCTGTGGCGGTCGCCGCCATGCCCGTTGATGCACACCACCGCCGGAAATGGGCCTTTGGCGTCCGCTGGCGGGAGGGTCAGGATGATCGGTATGCGCCGCGTAGGGGTGAGCTGTATTTGCAGTTCTTTGGTGCGGTAGGTCTTCATGTCCGTTGACGACGTACATTCCTCCGCGAACGGAATAGGCGTCTGCCGTGCGGCCAGATCGTCGATTTTCAATACACGGAAAAGTTCTGTACGGAGCTGTGTCTGCCATTGCAGCGCGTCGGCTTCGCTTCGAGGCGAGTATCGCATCTGCCGAGTCTTCGGCGCTTCCTCGTGGCTAGATTCAGCAATGCTTGCCATCGAATATGTGGCTAAGAACGTGAATATCACAGAGACCGTGAGTATACGTTTCATCCTGAACCTCCGCGTCTCGAACACACGAGACATTTTGTGCAGCACAACATTGTTGATCCCCCAGGATCTTGAAGCGAGTTATGAACGTTCTCTATTCTGCTTGTATCTCATTGAGGTGTCAAACTTAGGATGAGGCCGTTGTGTCCGCATCCACACGGTAAGGGAGGACGGATTCGATGAATAGGGATTGGCGCAACATAGCGCGTGTTTTGGGTTTCTGTACGTTGCTGGTGGTTGCGCTGGATGTCGAGTCATATGCCTACGATTACAGCGAACGGATGGCGGGCGAGGCCGTGCTCCCGCTTGCCTACCCGGATAGGCCTTTCGTGCTGAGGTTCTCTCGCGACGATTTGCTCGAACAGCCCGTCTGGAGCACGAGACTTGACGCAATCATTATCCCCAAGTCATCGCCGGCTTGCGTGCGCGTGGGCGCCGAAGCGCTCAGACAATCGGTTCTGGCGCTGGAGTTGGGCCAGCCGGGCATTGTCGAGATTGACGCGGACACGGACAAACTCGAACTTACGACGGCGGGCGGCGATGTAGTACTGATGGGAACTATGAGCGGCAGCCGACTGGTGGCGTCGCTTGCCCAGAAGCATGGCCTGGCGGTCGATGACACCACCATGAACGGCGATGGCTACATCATCAAGCCAATCACCGAAAGCGGGCGGCGACTTATATTGGTAACGGCCTCCTCGGAGCGAGGGGCGATGTACGGCGCGTATGAATTGGAAGAGAGGACCACTAAGCGGGGGATTCCGCTGCTCGATGACACATTTGTGCCGAGAGTGAGATATCGAAGCTGGGCGCTGCATACATTTGTGGATGAACCCTACTCGCTGATCGGACGAATGCGTCTGAACGTCTCCATGTCTTTCGATGACTATTGGCCCGGCACGATCTTCTATCCCGATTTTCCGGAGCTTGGCGGCGAACAAAAACGCGAGTATATACTCAGCCAACAGGCCAGGCTGCATGAAAAATTCGCTAACGCCAAAAAATATGGCGCTTTGACGGCCATGGTGATCAATCCGTTGGGCTTCCTCTCGTGCGCTTCGCGAAATAACGACGAGGAGTATCGGCAGGCGCTGTCGAAGGCCCACCCCGGCATACTGGCCACTCCCGGCGGGCTGAGATGCAATCTCTGTCCTTCCAACGAGGCCACGCGCAAATTCGCCGTGGCTGGGATCAAGGAATTTGTCGAGACATATCCCGAATTGGACATGATCATACTCCAGTTCTCGGACATGGGCGGAGAACTGAATTGCGCGTGCGACAAGTGCAAGAACTACCCCATGGTGGACAGAATCGTGGACTATGCGCAACTGGCCATGGATACCGCCCGGGCGGTGAAGCCGGAGATACGGTTCATGATGCGCGAACACGCATTGCCGGGCATGATTTCCATGCAGCAGCCAGAGTATCGAACTGACCCCACCGTAGGCTTCCGGGAGATCACTCATAGGTTGGGCAAGGATATGGAAGCGATCATCATGCGGCTAACCACGCCTCCGGGCGGAGATTTCCAGAACTGGTTTTCGCCGGATTCGACGATGTTGGGCCAGCAGGTGCCTTTATATTTCCTTTTTCATTATTACGAAGCCGGAGGCCCGGGAGTCGTTGCGCCCCTATCGCCCGTTGAATCGCACTTGTCCTGGGCTTTGCCGTTATACCTGGAGAAGCTGCGCACGTTCGTGCAGCCCGGGCAAGGGCTGATCGGCTGTACGAGCCCGGTCGCCGGAATGGAAGTGGCCTACTGGCATCCGGATTTGGATGCCCACAAATACATACGCAACTGGTGCCGGGCTAAATATGGGGATGATGCCGGGAACTACATGCATCAAGCGCTCGAAGGCACGGACAAAATTACGAGCGCCTTCTTTCTACAACCTTCGTGCAGTGAAAGCTATGATATGTACCGCTGGGGCCCGTATGGCAAGCCTTGGGCGGTGGATATGGCCCCCTTTGCCCAGATCGGGCTTACAGGCCCTGTGGATGGGATTGCCTCGGGCGGATTCATGATGGCCCATGCCCCGCAGCCCGAGGATCTACAGAAAGCCACTCCAGCGCAAGTGGGGAAGTGGCTGGAACGGTTCGAGGTCCGCGAGGCGATAGCCATCGCGGAGCGGGCAGAGGCGATGACGGCCAAGGCGCTTAAGGCACAGCCGGACGAGCCGGAACTCCAGTATCTTGCTCGAGTGGCCAAGGCCACGAACCAATTGGCGCATCTGTTCCGGGAGTATCACCTGGCTTTGGTACAAGCCAACGCGGCGCGGAATGCCACGGAAGGAGATGGCAACCGGGAGAAACTGATCGAGCAGTCTCGCAGCCACCTGAAATGCGCCATCGGCTATTCGGCTGAATACGGGCGCATATACCTGGTTATCATAAACAATCTGGGTTCACGTTATACAAGCCAGCACCTGTTGCATCCGGAGGTCGATGGAGGGGAGAAGCTTCAATTTCATCGGCTGTGGTGGGATCTGAGCCGGACCTATCTACCCACGATTCTGTGCCAAGTGCGCGAGGCGGCCTATCTGCAAGACAAAGAGTTCGGTGGCCAGGAAGCGCTGGCCTATTTCGATGAACAGATGGGCCTAAACGCGCCCGCTTAGGCCAAATGCCTGCCCGGCGTTGTCGCTATTTGCCACCTTTCATTTGGTTTCGGGGTATAACCAATGGGAAATTGAGTTCATTGGACGTTTTCACGTTTAATATCTCCGAATCGTACCAAATCATTCACGGGAGCAGTTTTATGACTTATGAACGGGTGGTTGAGCTTCTATCGTTTTTTTCGTCCGCGCGCATTCTTGTGGTTGGCGACTATTATTTGGATGAAGTCATCATGGGCGTGCTGTCGGGGGTGAGCTTGGAAGCCCCCGTGCCGATCTTTGAGTGGCGGGAACGGCGGCATAATCCAGGCGCGGCGGGCAATTTGGCGCGCAACGCGGCGGCGATGGGCGCGTCCGTCTGTGCGATTGGCGTTGTAGGGGATGACTCGAATGGCAAGGCGCTGCTGGAAGCATTATTGGGTGCGGGAGTCGATATCAGCGGCATGATGCCTGATGCGTCCCGGCCGACGAATACGTATGGGAAACTGAAGGCGTCCGTTCCGAGCGGGCCTCCGCAAGAGATCCTTCGCATGGATACCCCCCCTCCCACGCCGCTTTCCCGTGCGATGGAAGAGCAGATTGCCGCGTTCATTGAGGAGCGGGCGTCCCAAGCCACGGCGATTATCGTGGGCGACCAAGCGGGTGCGGTGGCGTCGGAGCTTGTCCGGCGCACGATTGTGGAGTGCGCCCGAAAGCATGGGCTGCTCACGGTGGCCGATTCGCGCGGCCAGGCCGCCGATTTTGCGGGATTCGATGTGCTAACACCCAATGCATATGAGGCGTGCCGCGCCGTGGGCCTGGCGCATGTGGATGACGGCTCGATACAGGAAGCGGGCGGCAGGCTGTTGCGGGTGGCGCAGCGAGTGGCCATCACGCGCAGTGAAAAAGGCATTATGTGTTTTGAGCAGGATGGACGCGTGTCTCATGTGCCTGCCGCCACATCCGCGCGCCATGTCGTGGACACCACCGGCGCGGGCGATACCTTGACGGCGGCGCTTGCGCTGGGTCTGGCCGCTGGCGGCACGTTTGAAGAGGCGGCCTTGTTGGGAAATGCCGCCGCTGGGATCGCCGTCCGCCAAGCAGGTGCGGCCGCCGTCACCCGGGCCGAGTTGGAAGCCGCTTTCACTGAAGAAAAACCGGCGAAGCTGCGGACCATCGAGGAACTTGAGGCGCTGGCGCCTCGGCTTCAAGCGGAAGGCAAGCGCGTGGTGTGGACCAATGGCTGTTTCGATATCCTCCATGCCGGGCATGTGCTGTATCTGCAAGGGGCGGCGAGTGAAGGGGATGTGCTGGTGGTGGGCATGAATTCCGATGCATCGGTGCGCGCCATCAAAGGCCCTTCGCGGCCGGTCATGCCGGAACACGAACGCGCCATGGTGTTGTCGGCGCTCGCGTGCGTGGATTATGTGGTCTTATTCAGCGAACCGACGACGGTCATGGCGCTCCAACGATTGAAACCGGATGTCTATGCGAAAGGCGGCGATTACACCATCGACACCATTAACCAGGAAGAGCGGCGGTTGATTGAAGGTTATGGCGGGCGCATCGCCTTGCTTCCCGGCGTGGAAGGACAATCCACGACGAATCTGATTGAGCGCATGCGAAGCTAAGGCGCAATACGGTGGAACAATTATAGCGCGGCGCAACGGCTTAACGCGCGGTAAAACCGCAATCAAAGAGCCGGAGACGTAAGGTAGAGATTCGCCATGCCATTCTTTATATGAAACAAAGTCTTGTGGATTTTCAAAGTGAGGAATATAATAAGTGTGATTTAAAGTATAAATTGTTACAGGGCACGCCATGGTGGAGGGTGCGGCATGGGCATGCGTATTAACACGAACAATGCGGCGCTGAACGCGGCGCAGCAAGTAGGACGCACCAGCGAAGCGCTCTTGCGTTCTAATGCCCAGTTAGCGACGGGTCTTCGTATAAACCAGGCTGCGGATGATGCAGCGGGTTTGGCCATTTCAGAAAACGCGCAAGCGTTGCTAAACCAATACCAAGCAGAGATAGCCGCTTATCAGAATGGTTATACTCTCGCGGAAACGGCGGAAGGCGGTTTGGCGGCCCAGGGAGGGGCGGTCCAGCGCTTGCAAGATTTGGCGCTGCAAGCGGCCAACGGCACGATGACGGCGGAGAATCGCACCGCCCTCAATCAGGAGGCCCAGCAGCTCATCGAGGGAATCAACGGCACGGCCACGGGGACGCAATTTAACAATACTGCCTTGCTTAACGGAACGCAGACGACGGTTGAATTAGGCGCGAATACCGGCGTACAGATTACGCTTCCCACGACAACCGTGAATGCTTTGGGGCTGAATGGACTGGAGCTGACGACGCCGGAGGGCGCGGCGAATGCGCTTACGGCCTTGAATACGGCCGCTAATCAAATCAATTCCGCACGTTCCGGCATGGGCGCGCAAATGAACACGATTGAAAGCGCCATATCAGAAAGGCGCAATACGGGCGTGAATATAGCGGAGGCGGTTTCTCAGATTCGTGATCTTGATATCGCCCGAGGCGTCATGGAGCAAACCCGGGATGACCTGATGCAGCGAACAGGCATCGCGGCGCTGGGAAACAGCGCGGTCCAGTATCAGAACGTGTTGCGCGTACTAAATGTGTAATGTCCTGTCATCGCATCGAGCGTTGTAGCGCCACGACAATTCCTTGAATGCGGACGGAACGGGCGGGGACGAGAATGGGCTGCATGGATGCGTTGGCGGGCCGCAACTCGATCATGTTGCCGTGGCGGTAGTACCGTTTGACCGTGGCTTCATCTTCCACCAGCGCAACTACGATATCTCCCAGATTAGGCGCGATATTGGGATCCACGATAATCGTATCGCCATCCAGAATCGCATCTTCAATCATGCTTTCACCGCGTACGGTGAGTGCAAACACGCCGGGAGCGGCAATGCGCGCGCCAATGGGGACTTGTCCATCGATATTCTCGTGCGCCAATACGGGCGTCCCCGCCGCGATACGGCCGACCAAGGGGGCCATGGCGACTTGGGTCTCATATAATCCCGCCGAGGCCTGTTCGGTCACATGAATGGAACGGGCTTTGGAGGAACGGGTGATATAGCCCTTTTTTTCCAAGGCCACTAAGTGGTCATTCACGCCATTGGTGGAAGATATGCGGAATGTAGAGCCGATCTCCGCAATGGTGGGCGGCATACCATCGGCGCGAATGCATTCGATAATATAATCTAGGATATCCGCTTGGCGTTGCGTCAGCCCCTTGGCCATTGTTCCCCTCCTGAATCAGGTAATGCGTCGGCATGAGATCTGAATTCATTTTCAGACATTAAATCATGGGAAAAGCCTGTTTGTCAAGGGCATTTGGTGCAAATGAGATCAGGCGTTTTATATTTGAGGCATTTGCGAAATAGCGTGGTTTGCGAACGCGCGGACGGTGCGGGCACACGCGGAGCGGTTTTCGCCTGTGGCAATGGGATTACGCCTCCGCTACGGGTGCAATAAATCATGCAGGAGGTTCGCGTGTAGGACCCTTGCGGCCCGAATGGGCATGGTTTGCCCTTGATTCGGGCCATCATTGCTTGTGCGGATTCGATGTGATCTATGCGGCGCGGGGCTGTCCGAGGAGCGAGCGCATGCGTTCTGCCTGGCCGGCTTCGAGCCATCCCAGGGCCATGCCGAGCATGACGAGGAGGGCTAATCCGGTGCGGGCGCGCATCTTTTTCATACCGCGGATGTAGTGGCGCTCGAATCCGTATGCGCCGTCGAGTCGGCTGTTGACTCGCTCGATGGCGGTGCGGTGTTTGTATTCGCGGCGCCAGGATTTGGCGCTGCGGGGCAGGGGGGTAAAGATGCGCCGGTCGATAGCGATGGGCACGCGGACAATCCGTCCGTGTTCGGGCTGGCATCCTTGGTTGCAGAGGTCTTGCTGGGTACAGGCGCTCCCGCGTGCCTTGGCTGGGCAACGGTATTTCAAGGTTCCCCGATCTTGCTCGAATCCTTGGTAGGCCATGGAATCATAGTTGTCGCGTTCGTTTGGGGCGCCGTTACGACACCGGCAGAGGACTTCACCTCGTTCGGTATGGAAGATCGTGTCTACCCGTTCGGGATATAAAGGGCGGGGCCGTTCCGGTTCTTCTTTCCAGGTCGCCCGGATGTCCACGATGGGCCGGATTTCATGTTCCTCGAAGAGGCCCTTGTTGTTGGCTTCGGAATCATAGCCCTTGTCGGCGCTGAGGTACTCGGCGCGTTGGACGAGTTCGGGGTGGCGCGCGTCGAGAGCCGCCACGAGGGGCAGCAGAAAGGGCGAGTCGTTGGCGCTGGCTTTCGTGACCGCGTAGCCCAGCGGCAATTCGTATTTCGTGTCCACGATGAGGTGCAGCTTGTAGCCGAACCACCGTTTGACCTTCTCCCAGGGCGTGCCGTCCTTGTGAACGCCCTTGTAGGTTTTCGTGCCCCAGTCTGCGTCGCGGTCGCGCCGCCCGTCCGGCTCTTCGTTTTCCAGGACCGCGTCTTTGCGCGGAGGCTTGGCGTGGGTTTGGATGGCTTTCGAGTCTACGGCCAGACGCACCCCGAGATCCGGCAAGCGTTCCATCAGCCGGACGATGAGCGCGTCGAACATCCGGTCCACTTCTTTCCAGTGGCGCAGTAATCTGGCGAAGAACCGCGTGTACACCCATTCGGGCGGGACCGCCTTGGCGCCCCGCAACACGTCGAATCCGCACAACTGGCGCAATTGCCCGTTTCGGGCTAGTTCGCGGCGCAGGCTTTCGACGCCGTCGTGCTGGAAGACGATCCCCGCCAGTATGCTGTTCCACATCGCGCGGATAGGATAATCGTCGCGCCGCCCCTTGCGTTCGGCTTCCATCGCCCGCATCAAATCTTCATCCGGCAGCGCCGCCAGCAACAGGTTCAGCCGATCCAGATCCGACGCCGCGTCGACCTGGTTCCACGAGAACAACCCCATTTGGTGTATAATGGCCATCGCAAACGTCTCCTTGGTGTGTGCGTGGTTATGTGGTCAACTATACTACAATCACACACGGGAGACGTTACGCCTTTTCCCGCTCGCCGAGGGCATTTGGGGTGATTTTTCACAAAAAATCCTTATTCATGCCCCCGCCAAGCCCCTTTCCCCGCATTCTCCGGGGTAGGCGCCAATTCCGCCGCTTTGTAAACCCTTGTCAATACGGATTTTCTTTATTTCGCAAATGCCTCTATTTTAGAAATACTTGAATGGCGCATACGGAGAAATATATGGTATGCCCGTTTTTGTGGTTTCTTTACTGGAGCTGGCCATCCAAAGATCGGAGACAACTGCAAAACTTAAGAAAGGAGGCATGAAATCATTGGCGGGCAGCCGCATTCTCCATTCATTCTATTTCTAGTCTTTTCGATGAATGTGGAGTGCTGGCCGTAGCCATGAATGCAGTGGGAACAAGCATAGCGTATTTCTTTGGAAGCTCCATGATATGGAAACTATGGGAAAGGGCATCATGATGACGATGCGCGAGCGGTTTATTAATCATATCCGGCATGGCGAAGATAACGTGTATGTATCCTTGCAAATCGGCGCTGGCGGCGGTTTCGATGTGAAACTGGCGGGTAAAGAATGGGTCAGCGATGGCACGGTGCAAGACACCATGGATGCATATAACCGGGTGGGATGCGATGGGCTCATCAATCTGGGCCTGCCGGGATTGGGCGATATTGTGCCAGAGCTGGCATGGAAGAGTGAAACGCGCTTGGAGAATGGCGGGAAGCATTCCACAAGCTGGCTGGAGACCCCGTACGGTGAGCTTCGTTGGCTCATTCATGAGCATCCTCATCAAAGCGGCACACCCACTCGGTATCCGATTTCGTATATGGAGGCCTGTCAAAAAAACGACCCGTTTGATATTGTTTATTGGTACATCGAGCAGCATTATAAGGCGTTGCCGCGCATAGCTGAGATGGTGGGGCCGGTATTGGCGCAGGTTCATCCGCAATGGCCTGTTAGCATCCAGTGGTCCGTACAGCCCTTCGAGATGTTTTGCCTGGCCACGGTGCCGGATGTCGTCATGTTCGCCATGACGGACCCAGACCGTTACCGGCTGTTATGCGATGCGATTCGCGAAGTGAACATCAAATTGTGCCAGGCGGTGATTTGCGCGGGTGCGGATTTCATATTTCTCGGCGGGCCGGGCCGGGAGATGATGTCGCCGGAATTATATGAGGCCTATATCGTGCCGGATTCACAGGCGATCACGAAGGCCGTGCATGATGCGGGGGGCCTGGTGTATTCGCATATTTGCTCGCCCATCGAGCCATTTCTCACCATGGGGTATTATGGCCTGATGGGCATTGATCTCTTCGAGACCCTTTCGCCTCCGCCGGTAGGCAATGTCGCATCGTTGGCCGAGGCGCGCAAGCTCCTTCCTTCCAGCATGTGTACGCGCGGCAATATTGGCCTCGATATATTGCTTCAAGGAACCGTTGAAGATGTCCAGCGCGAAACCAAGCGGGTTATTGACGCCACTCGAGGCTCGAAACATATGGTGGCGGCGTCGGACTATCTGTTCTACGATATTCCGCTTGAAAACGTACTCGCTGTCGTGGAGACCGCACGAACCTGCCGGTGAGGCGAATGCAACACTCGGGGTGGCGCATGCGCCTCTATCGCTGCAAGGCTAGTTCGATGGCGTCTTTATATTGGCGCGCCATCTCTTGCTTGCCGCAGGCGATCAGCGGCACATCGCCTTCTTTTTTCGTGAGCACCACCACATATTGGACGGATATCCGGCTGCGGTAGGACCATGAGAAAAGCGACATGATGAGATCAAGGATGATGATGCTTGGCGCCGCGATGAGCAGGAGCGAAGCCCATGCGTTTTCCCATTTGATATAGCTCCAAACACCGAACGCCATGATGGCAATGCATGCCGCCGCATCGCGCACTATGCGCCATTTGGAGCGGGAACGAGGTGTTTTAGCGCGCTCTTCGATACGGACATGCGTTATCTCGCGTATTGCATGCCGGCCTTTGGGGGTCTGAATGCTCTCCGTGGTAATACGTATGCCTTGCAGTTCAAGAATCAGTTTGTCTTTTAAATTTCCAGACACTTAACCACACACCTTTTCATTCACCCCCCCCCATGCGCCTTATGTATAGCACCATCTTTTACCTACCCGGCTATTGCTCCGGGCGAACTTGCTAATCGTAGCACAGTATTCTCATGAAGAGCAAATAAGGGCTTCACTGCTTTCATAGTGCTGAAAATGCGCATTGCGGACATTTTGTAAAATCCTTGACAATAGAATACTATTTGTATTCCTTAATTTAGATATAACTCGATACAGAATAGGGCGGCATGCCGCCCATCATCAAACCGTATTCCTGTTTTTTCATGGTTATTTCCAGTTCTGGCCCCCAAAAGCCGTTCAAATCAATTCACGAATAACGGCGGGGGAAGCAGTTTTTCGCATTTTATCGTTTTGCACATCCCTTTGCAGGCATGGCGGATATGGACTTGCATAACGATATTGTAACGTAACAAATAAAGGTTCTCTGGTATACTTCTTGTGTAGGAGGATTACACGATGAGAATGAAATTAAGCCGGGAATTCAGCAACGGCTGGCTATCAGCCCTAATGTGCGCCACATGCAGTTTGTGCTGCCTTTCCAGCGCTTATGCCGGGACGGCGTCGTGGACCGTGCTCCTATATTTGGATGGAGACAATGATCTCGAAGCATCGGCGATCACCGATTTTCTGGAAGCGTCGGATGTGGGTTCCTCGTCGGATGTGAACATCGCAGCGCTGTTTGACCGCATATCCAGCTACTCCACGTCGGAAGACAATTGGACGGACGCCCGGCGGGGTCTTATCCAGCAGGGGGATTCGCCGACAACCGATTGGGGGGAAAGCATCGGTGAAGTGAACATGGGCGACCCGGATACGCTGTCGGACTTCATCAATTGGGGTGTTTCGGCCTATCCGGCGGAGCATTATGCGGTGATCATATGGAATCATGGAGACGGATGGCTCACGGCTCCGGAGAATGACGCCAAATCCGTCGCCACGGACACCACGAGCAGTGACGCCTTATCGATTCGGGAGCTACGCCTCGCATTGGAGGCGTCCGAACCTTCGACCGGCCCTATTGATATCCTCGGAATGGATGCCTGCCTAATGAGCATGGCGGAGGTGGCGTATGAAATCCGGAACCAGGCGGATTATTATGTGGCTTCCGAAGAAACCATCGCCCTTGAGGGGTGGCCATACGACACTATTTTATCTTCTCTCGTTTCCACCCCTTCCATGACCCCAAAGGCGCTTGCCATGATAATGGTAAACCGTTTCGCCGCGACATATTCGGAATTCTACACCCTTGCGTCCATCGATCTCAGCCAGATGGACACCGTGGCGGAATGCGTGGATGTGCTGGCGGAAAGCTTGCGTGCGGATTGGAACGGCGACACGGATTCCATCGTTGACGCGGCCTCGGATGTCCAGACCGCGATATCCAATGCGGTGATAACGGAGCGCCATAGCACGGATGAAACAGGCAGCAACGGCCTGGCCATCTATTTGCCATTGAGCGGAAGCATGAACTCAGATTACAGCTCCTCGAATTTGCAATTCGCCGTGGATACCCAATGGGATGAGTTTGTAAAAGAGTATCTTGCCAAAATGGGCAGTTCCTGGGTTCTGGATGCGAACTACGCCACGTGGTATTACGACGAGTATGATAATATCGACCTGTATGATTTTTGCAGCAATCTGCGCGACAAAGCGGATACGGGCGATGATGACGACGACGATGATACGACATATGGATGTAATGCTTCCTCCATATCGGGCGGCAATGGCGGGCCGGGCGATACGGGCATATTGGCTGCGGCAGGTGTTTGCCTAGCGCTAATGAGCGCCAGGAAAAGGGCCGTTGCACGATCCATCTAGCAGCCGCGAATAGCGCATGAGGCGCATGAGGTGTTTTTTTGCCTTGTGCGCCTTTTGTGTTTTTAAGGCAAAACAAGATAGTTTTCCATGTGATTATCCTGGCGCGCCAGGCTTGACACGTATATCACGGGTAGCCGATCATTATGTTATGCATTGGGTAATCGTTGCCGACGTGATGAAAACTTGGAGAGCAGGCATGGATAACGAATTTCGCCAGGTGAACGCTCAAGCGTTTGGCGGCCGTTTTTTGATATGCGCATCGTGTGTGCTGCTTTCGCTTGTTAGTGGAGCAAATGCATTCGCTGATCCCCCAGCCGACGCTATTACTTTTCAAACGACAGGGGCGTCTTTTGCCGCCATTCTTACGGTTAGCGATGGCGCGGCCATTGAATGGACATTCGGAGATGGAACGACATCCGATTCGGCTACGCCCAGCAAGGATTTCGGGACGAGTGAATTGCGGGAAAATGCCTTGCGAGTGACCCCATGGAGCGCGCTCACGGGGATCAATATCGGATATGACGCCGGGGATGGCGGGTCTTGGGAGATCCCGTTTCTCGAGCAGCAGAATGTCACTGCCGTATACGGATTGGAGCATGTAGCGCCGTATCTGCAATTATGGGCATCGAATAATAATCCGATCACTTCGCTGGACTTCAGCAATTTCGTAAGCTTGACGGATATCGAGTGTTATTTATGCCAATCGCTGGCCTCCGTCGATTTGCATAATACGCCCCTGCTATCGAGGGCATGTTTTGAGGACAATAATCTGGCGGAGCTGGATCTCTCGGAGAGCCCTTCTTTGGCGGATCTGCGTGGGGCGGTCAACGCCTACACATCCATCAATTGGGGTAGCACCGGGGCGAATGTCTGGCATATCTGCGTCCGCGATAATCCGCAGATGACGAGCAATCTTCCCGATATGAGCCAGTTTCCATTGCTGGTGGAATTGTTTGTGTGGAACGATAATCAAACAGGAGAGCTGCATCCGACTTCAACTCATTTGGCATCGGTGCAGGCTTCTGGCAATCATTATGAATCCGCGGACTTTACGGGGACTTTCCCAGCGGGCCACAATGGGGAAATCAACTTGAGTTATAATGAACTGGCAAGCATCAATCTGACGGATTGCCCTGGATTGATGCGGCTGTATGTGAATGATAACCGGCTCGATCAAAGTGCGATAGATGGCATTCTGGAAGAATTGGATTCGTTCAATACGAGCGGCGGCACGGTGAATGTATCCAACAATACGGCTCCATCCAGCGCAGGCCGCACGCATGCCAACAATCTCATTGGAAGGGGCTGGACGGTGACTTTTGATGGAGGCGATGATGATCCGAACCCTCCGGTTATATTCGCTGTCTCTGTATCTCCCTCGCTTACAAGCGCTTCAATTGCTTGGATTACGAATGAATCTAGCACTTCCGTAGTCGAGTATGGAATCACGGATGCTTATGGAAGCATGTTGTCGCCTGATGGCATGACTCGCCAGCATTTCATTCCCCTGGAAGGGCTGGCCGCGAACACGGGCTACCATTTCCGGGTGTCCTCCCAAGACTCGCTGGGGAATACTTCTGTTTCTTCGGATTACACGTTCACCACCAGAGCTTCAGGCGCAGTGTATTGGGAAGACCATTTTCATCGCGCGGATGGCGAGCCTGGAAATGGGTGGGCAAGTGTGAACGATGCGACAGCCGAGATCATCAATAATGTGCTGCGGCGCACCGATAGTGGCGATTACCGCATCTATTATAATGCGGCGGGAGGAGATCTTCCGGCGGATTATTTTGTGACCATGACCGTTCCGCATACGACGACCGTGCGTTCTTGGTGGGGCCTTGTGGGGCGCTATTTGCCGCCAGGCGATGGTATGGGAAGCGGGAATAAAGCCTTCTGGATGGATCAAGGCGCGGAGCATATGGGTGCGGGGCATGCTTCATTTAGTAATGACATCGAGGTCACGGAAACTGGCGGCTATCCATCGAGCTGGACGCGCAACCTGGTGCATACGGTGACGCTAGGTTATTCTGGCGAAAAGGTGTCGATATACCTGGATGGGCAGGAATTCGGCTATTTTATGGATAGCGCCAATAATCAAGCGGGAACGGGGCTTGGCATAGTCGGCGATGGCCAGACGGTTGCATATGATGTTTTCGATATCGTGGCGTCGGATTATTTGCCGGTGTATGAGGAAGTGAGCGCATTCCGCTTTTCACAAGAGCCGCTGGGTGGCTGGAAAGAGGAAGGGCAGCGGCTGGAACTGATTGTAGCCGTAGAAGGGGCTATCGGCGCGCCTGCATACCAGTGGAGCAAAGACGGCGAGATACTACCTGGGGCGACAGAGGCCACGTATGTGGTGGAATCGTTGTCGTTATCGGATACAGGGTCGTATGTATGTACGGTCAAAGACGATAGCGGGCTTGAGAAGCAAACCGCACCCGCATATGTGCATGTGGTGGCGGCAGGCAGCCTTCCCGCCGCAAGTGTTGTGGGCCTGTCGGTGTTGTGCCTGGCATGTGCAGCGGCCGCATTCCGGAAGCGGAAATAATCCTCCAAAAATATGGGCGGATTTATTTGCTGCGGGGACTGTTATGCTTGTTTTCCTCTTCTTCTATGAGCGCAATAGCTGATTGCGCGCTGTCTGCTTGCATCAGTTTTGGCCGGAATGCTTTGTTTCCCATCAAGCGCGCAATGGACGCCATAGTGAGGATATGCTCTTGAAAATTGCGGCGGGGGATCACGAGCAGGACGATAATCGATGCGGGAATGCCGTCGTGGCAGCCGAAATCGATGCCATGCTTTGATATGCCCAACGCGCCCACAATGTCATCGATCCGGTCCGTAGCGCCGTGGGGCAGTGCAACGCCATTGCCCACGCCTGTACTGATGGCCTTTTCCCGTTCAGCGATGATATCGAGCACGTGGTTGCGCTGAACCATCGGGACATCGCCTGCTTCGATCAAGACATCCACGAGTTCTTCTATGACGCCTTCCTTGGTGGTGGCGCGTACTTGGAGTTTGATGGACCGTTCGTGCAATATTTCGCTTACAAACATCCTTTACCCTTTCTTTCGGGCCTTGGCTTTTTTACCCTTCACACGTTTCAAGCGGAACCGGTCCTCACGTTCACGTTCATCAAGCACGCGGGTGATGGCTTGAATTTCGGAGCGTAAACGCGGCAGCAAGTGTTCTTCAATAGCGTTAATGCGCCGGCTCACTTTGCGAATTTCTTCTCCCAGCGTTTGGATCTGCCCTTCCACCGGCGCACAGGCGAATAGTTGCTGCAACAGTTCTTCCGCTTTTTCAGCGGCATAGGTAATGTGGGCGCCATAATCAAGCCCGCCAATGCCGCGCTGCTCGATGAGCCGCACGATGCCGTCGTGCGTGATCGCACCCAATTGTATCCCCCACACTTTCTCATATGAGACGGAAATTCGCAAGTCGCGCTGTCCCGCGAGGCCTACGGAGCACACTTCGGGCGTGCCGCGCACGGCGCGGGCCATGGCCAGCGAGGCGGCGGATTCACGGCCGCGCTGGTGGAGTTCCTGTTGCAATTCACGCAACCGCCGCGCGCGGGTGATCAGCTCCTTGAGGAGCGCTTCGCGTTTGCCGCGCAATACGCCCAGGCCATCCGAGGCGAGCTTGATTTGCGCCCGGCGCGCCAGCAGATTCATGCGGGTTGGCTTGACATCTTCCGTGCTCATACGTTTATCCAGTCAGCGGAAAAGCGCCTCATGCCTCCTCCGCTTGTTTTGCAGAAGGATCTTCCTGGTAATATTGTTCCACGTATTCCCGGCTGATGCGGGTTAATTCTTCCCTGGGCAGCTTCGACAGCAGTTTCCAGCCCCATTCGAGCGAACCTTCTATGGTCCGGCGGGTCCAGCCTTGGCCGATCATCTCTTTCTCGAACTGTGTAGAGAAATGGAGGAATTTCTTATCCAAATCGCTTAGAGCGTCTTCGCCGATGATGGCCATAAGTTTTTTCACGTCGCGCCCGCGCGCATACGCCGCATAGAGCTGGTTGGCTACTTGGCGGTGATCGCCGCGCGTGCGGCCTTCGCCGATGCCGTTGTTCATTAGCCGTGAAAGGCATGGGATGATGTCCACGGGCGGAAACACCCCCTGGCGATGCAAACCGCGGCTCATCACGATCTGCCCTTCGGTGATGTATCCCGTCAAATCGGGAATTGGGTGCGTGATGTCGTCGTCGGGCATGCTCAGCATGGGCATCTGCGTCACGGAGCCTTTCATGCCACGAATGCGTCCGGCGCGTTCGTAAATGGTGGAGAGGTCCGTGTACATGTAGCCGGGATAACCCCGGCGTCCAGGAATCTCTTCCCGGGCGCTGGCCACTTGCCGCAAGGCTTCGCAATAGCTCGTCATATCGGTCAGAATGACCAGAACTTGGTAATCCAGCTCGAAAGCCAGGTATTCAGCCACGGTCAGCGCGCAGCGCGGCGTGAAGAGGCGTTCGATGGCGGGATCATTGGCCTTATTAATGAAGGCCACCACGCGGCCGCCTTGGCCACCCTCGTCGAAGGCGCGCATGAAATAAGACGCCTCGCGTTCGGTGATGCCCATGGCTCCGAACACCACGACGAATTCTTCTTCACCGCTTTTGGTTTGGGCTTGCTGAACCACTAAATTGGCCATTTCATTCGCGGGAAGCCCCGAGCCGAAGAAGATCGGCAATTTTTGGCCCCGAACGAGGGTGTTGAAAAGGTCGATGGCGGTAATGCCGGTTTCGATGAAATCGTTGGGCTTATCACGTGCGACGGGATTGAGTGTCATGCCAGAGATGTTCAATTCGGCGTCGGGCACGATGGGCGGCAGGCCGTCGATAGGTTCGCCCGTGCCGTTGAAGCGCCGCCCGAGGAGCGCTTTGGATACGCCAATGCGCGCGGATTCGTTCCGCAGGGCGACGGTCGTGCCGCGAATGTCCATGCCGCGTGTGCCTTGAAGCACTTGGACGACGGCGTGGTCCCGGCTCACCTCGAGCACCTGCCCCTGGCGTATCTCACCCGATTCCATGGCGAGATCCAGGATGGCCCCCGATGCGAAGCGCCCGCCGTTGCGCAAGAAAACCAGCGGCCCCGAGATATAGGTCAGATCCCAATACTCGCTATGCAAAAGGTCCGGGGATTCGACTCCGGTTTCGATTTGCGTGTCCATGTGGCGTTATTCCTTTCTGCCTTGCAGGCCCGCGATGGCGGACTTCATGGCCTCGCGGACGCGCTGGCTCTGGGCGGCGAAATCCGCATTGGCCACATCACGCAAGCGCGCCACGTCTTCGCGCACGGGGAGTTCCATGATCTGGTTAAGCGTGGCGCCTTTATCGAGAGCAGCCCGGCACTCGTCATAATACTCCAGCAAGATGGCGAGAAGGCCTCCCGTTTTTTCCAGGTTGCTGAAGGCGTCATTATCTGAAAATGCGTTTTGTTGGAGGAACACTTCGCGCACGGTGCGCCCCATTTCGAGGATAAGGCGTTCCGCATCCTGAAGGGCGTCGGGGCCGACGAGCTGTACGACTTCCTGCACCTCGGATTCGCGTTGGAGCAATTCCATGGTGCGCCGCCGGTTGGCGATCCAGCCTTTGGGCGCATGCTGTTCAAACCACGGATCAAGCGATTCGAGATAGAGCGAGTAGCTGACGTTCCAATTGATGGCTGGATAATGGCGGCGATACGCCAAATTGGCGTCAAGCCCCCAGAATCCGCCCGCCATGCGCAGCGAGGTTTGCACTACAGGCTCGGAGAAGTCACCTCCCGGAGGAGATACGGCTCCCACGAGGGTCAATGACCCAATGCGGGGTTCTTCGCCATTGTTTGTCGAGCCGCAGCAGGCTACGCGGCCCGTGCGTTCGTAGAACTCCGAGATGCGCGCGGAAAGATAGGTGGGATAACCTTCTTCGCCGGGCATTTCCTCGAGGCGTGACGAGATCTCGCGCAGGGCTTCGGCCCAACGTGAAGTGCTGTCGGCCATGGTGGCTACATTATAGCCTTGGTCGCGGTAATATTCGGCGATGGTGATGCCCGAGTAGACGGACGCTTCGCGCGCCGCCACGGGCATGTTGGACGTATTCACCACGAGGATGGTGCGGTTCATGAGCGAGTCGCCCGTCTTGGGGTCTTTAAGGCGGGGGAACTCGTCCAATACGTCGGCCATCTCATTACCGCGTTCGCCGCAGCCTACATAGACGATAATATCCGCGTTCGAGTGTTTCGAGAGGGTCTGCTCGACGACGGTCTTTCCGGTGCCGAAACCGCCAGGCACAATGGCGGAGCCACCCAGCGGAATGGGGAACATGCAGTCAAGCACGCGCTGCCCCGTGATGAACGGCTGGTCGCCCGGCAGCTTGCGCGCGGCAGGGCGCGGATTCTTCACCGGCCAGGAATGCATCATGGTGAGCTGCACGCCATTGTCAAGCGTAGCGATGACTGTGTCCACCGTATAGTCGCCCGCTGGTGCGATTGTTTTGATTGTGCCACGCACCAGGGGTGGCGCCAGTACACGGTGTTCGAACATGGCCGTTTCGGGCACCACGCCGAGTATATCGCCGCCCACCACCGCTTGGCCTGGCTTCACTCGGGGAGTAAAAGGCCATTTTTTCGTGCGGTCGAGTGCAGGCGCGACGAGGCCGCGGCCGATGAAGTTGCCGGAGGCCTGGCGCAGGGCGTTGAGTGGACGCTGAATGCCATCATAGATGGAACTCAGCAGGCCAGGCCCTAACTCGACGGACAACGGCATGCCGGTGCGAACCACGGGCTCGCCTATCCGAAGGCCTTGGGTGTCTTCGAAGACCTGCGCAAAGACGGTGTCGCCGTCGATGCGGATCACTTCGCCCATAAGGCTCATTTCGCCCACACGGACGATTTCGCCCATGGCTACGCCCATCATGCCGGACGCCGCTATCATGGGCCCGAGGATATGGGCGACAGCGCCTGTTTGCTGTTCATTGGGTTTTGACATACGTCACTCCAGTCTGATCTCATATCCGAGGGCCGGCTTTAGTACGGAGGAAAGATACGCATCCACATCCAGCGTATCCGTAGTGAAAGCCGGGCAGTAAACTACTAAAGGCCGGCCGCGATGCCGGCGAAGCCGCTCATGGAACCATTCGGAAAAGCGGGAGCGATAACAGTCTTCCACGATTACCACCGCCGCGCCGCGCGGATCATCCAGGTACGATTCGAGAAGGTTTTCGGCGTCTTCCGGCGCTCCAGGCGTCTCGATGCGGATGCCCGCAAGGGCCAATTGCAGGGCCAGGCCGCCGCTTGTAATGGCTGTTACGTTAGACATACACCAGTTCTTCCTGTATGCGCCCCGCAGGCAGCTTTGCTGTAATGCCCCGCGCAAGAACTTGTAAATTAGCGGCTTCGATAGACCGCATCCAAACATAGTGCATGAGCGGAGCCATGCTATACGGATTGAACCGGGCCATGCGCAGGAAATTGTAAATAAACAGCGCTTCAAATTTCCGTTCGAGCACCGCGAAACTATTCCGTTGCAACATCGCGTATAATCCGCGGTGGAGCGATTGGTAGCGTGTCTTTTCTAGTTGCAGCGTAGCCGATTCCAAGCTTCCCGCATCCAGCATTTGAGCAAGCAGTGTTTTAGGCAGATGGCCGCCTGGAAGCATGCTGTCTACAGGTATTCTATTATTGCGCTCATATGCAAATACGTTGCATATGGCGCGCAGGTTAATGCGGTCAATCTCCATACGCAGAAAATCGCGTAAAAGCTGGCCGTTTTCATCGGTGCTTAAGCGCACAAGGCTATGCGTGAAATACGTCCGGTCAAGAACGTCTTCCAATCCCACCCAAGCTTGCGCATCCGGATCAGACACGGGATGGGCGTCCCATGCCGGTTGGAGCGCGCCGCACAGGAAAGGGTTCCACTGCACTAGCGCTTGGATAAGCGCGTCCACGGTGGGCTGCCCGGCCAGGCTGGCCATCAGGCCGGTTTGGAGCGAGGGGCCAGGCATGATGGCTGGCAGCGGATATTTGAAACGCGCACTGAGAAACACATGGCGCAGCAGGGCCTTCACAGCCATGAGATCCCACCGCATGAGGAACATGCCGATTAGGTTCATGCCGCTGGGCTCGCCATAGCCAATCGCCAGCGCTTCAGAGAAGACACGCTCCATATGGCGCGACACGGCCTCTTCAATGGCGTCCGCTCCATCCGCATGGGACAATGCCTCCGCCAAATCGGCTTGATAGGGCGAATTATCCAGATATTTGATCATCGCGCTGATACTGCCATAGCCAAGCATTTCCTCGTATTGGGCTTGAGGAAATAATGTCGTGCGCTTGGCGGCGACGCGCGCCGTCAGGTACATGTTATATGATTCGCCGCTGCTCATAAGCCGGCCCTTTCGCCGAAGAGCTGCGAAACCGCAAACCGCCGCGCATCGCTGGCCATGCGTTCGTAGCGCCGGGACAGGGTGTTTGTGATTCGGTAGCTTCGGGCCTGGTCTTCGATGAGAACGCCATCCGTGATTTCGCTGGAAGGCTGTACATCCGCCGTCATGAATCCATGGGCTTTTAACCAATCGGCGCATGCGGCGGCATGAGCCTGGGGCGCATGCACGATCACTTTCCCATCCGTGGTGCGGGCCATGGCTTGGGTGAGGAGGCTTAATAACACCTCTCGGAAGCCAGGCCCCGCGGCGATTTGGATTAACGCCTCATGCACGTGCTTATTTATCTCCGCGACAATCTCGTCTTCTGTTTCAAGCGAAACGCGGGCGGCCTGGGCTTTGGCGCGATCGAGGCCGATGCGGACAAGGTCATCAAGCTTGCGCCGGGCTTCGGCCAGGGCGGTCTCGCGGCGGCGCGCGGCTTCACGCCGGGCGTCTTCCATGAGGACGTTGGCCTTGGCTTGCGCTTCAGCGATAATGGCCTTGCACGAGTCATCCGTCTCGCGTGACATGGCCTCTATCAATAGATGTGGGTCCATGGTTTATAATCAGCTACATAAGGTTGATCAGCATGATAGCCAGCACGAAACCGAGCACGACAAGGGTCTCGGGGAATGCCAGCAAAATGAAGATCAGGGAGAGCATTTCGCGTTTTTCCGCCAGGACGCCGATACCGCTGGCGCTCACGGCGGCTTGCACGCGGCCCGTGCCGATAGCGCCGCCCGCAATGGCGAGCCCAGCGCCGATGGCGAGCCCAGCGATTTTAATACCCCGGCCAATATCCACGGGCGTGTTCGCGGCGGCGTTTTCCGCGCTTGCGGCCTCCGCGGTGTTTGTTGATTGCGCATGTACTGGCACCGCCATACTGCACAGCGCTACTCCAAGCGCGAGGCTAAGGAAGAGCACCCGAAGCGTCATCATGCGGCCTACCATAAAATCTCCTTTCTGAACGGCTTGTAACTGGTTCCCTTGGGGTCATAGAACTTAGGAAGCGACTCGACATAGTTGAGGCGCAATGCATGCAAAGTGGGTGAGAATAAGCCGAGAGCGATGTTGAGCACGTGAAACATGAAGTCAAACGATACGCCCACAAAGGGATTCGAAGCGGCTTCCGCGAAATGGTTGCCTACATCGGCTATTGCGGTCGATGCCATGCCAAGGGCCATGAGACGGGTGTAGGACATGACATTCGTGGCGAGGGAAATCACTTCGATCATCTGGAGCAGCGCCATGACTCCCAGCGCCCACACAAGGAGGATTACGCAGAAGACAGCGGGGGCGATGGGAAGATAGCGCATGGCTTGGCTGGCGAAAGGCCCTATTCCCATGGCGCTCAGTACAAACAGCCCAATGGCGAGCAGGCCGCAGAACATGCCTAATCGTTCGAGAAGATGCTTTTTTTCATGATGGGCGGCGGCTTGCCATATGCCGATTAGAAGGCTGGTGGCAATATGGAGAAAACCCACGATAATGGACGTGTACATGAGTGTCATGGCGCCGCTGATGCGATGGACCCAAATGGGTTGAATTCCGAAGAAATAGGAGCCCAGATCGCCTAGATACTCGCCAAATAGCAGTCCGAAGATGGTTGTCGAAAAACCCATGTAACATCCGAGGGCCGCTATGCTGCACGCGACGGGATATAACTTGCCCCACTTCCGCCAAACCCACCAGGATAATAGAAAGAGGGCTGCGCCATACACCACATCGGCCATCATGAATCCGTAGAACATGACAAACGAAACGCCCACCCAGATGCTGGGATCGATGGTGCCATACGTGGGCGGCGAGTATAATTGAAGGAGCAGTTCAAAGGGCCTAAGAAATTTATGATTGTGAAGAAGCGTAGGAATGCGCTGCGCCTCATAGTCTTCAGCAGGCAGTTCATTTACGACCGCGTCAGGAAACTGCTGGCAAAGCTTCTGGGAGAATTCGATAATCTGGTTCTTGGGGATCCATCCATGCAAAACGCCGATCATATGGCTTCCCGCGAGTTCCCCGGTGATTTTGTACTTCGCTAGTTGGTCCGTAACCTCTGTTTTTAATGTCTTGATCGAGGGGCCCGTGTGTTGAATGAATGCCTGAAGCTCTTTTTCAACGAGCGCCAGCTCATTTTGCAGCCGATTTATGAGCTCCCGGATATATAAAAAGGCTTCTTCCATGGTCTGTCCTGTTAGCCTATAATCGGGCGCATCCACGGGAACAACGCCCGCTTTTTGAAGCGTTTCACCTATGGCGTCGTGCAGGTTTCCGGGATATGTTAATAGGCCCACTAAAGCGCCGCGCTCAATTTGATGGTGGACAAGCTGGTATTGCCCCAGGAAGTCTTCATCCAGAGCGGTATGCAGAGCGGAGAGGGCGTGGGCTGCTTTCCCTTTGAGGACGAGGAGCCGAACGCCTTTATCTATCCGCACCTGGCGGGCGTCGATTTGAGGGGCTACAGCGCAGAGTAGGCGGTTGAACTCTTTCAGGACCGATATATTATCTTGAAGATTCATTTTGCGCCGCACAAGGGAGCGCAATCTCCGGCTCCAAGTATGCAGCAAACCGGGCCAGGCCGACCGGCCTTTTTCAGAAAGTTGTGATATGGCTTTAGTGATTTCGGGGGCGTCAAAACGGGTGGGAAGAAGCGGCATCAGCTCGTTAAGGGTTTTCTCCATCATGCGGAGTTCATCGAGATCTACTTCCTGTTCCAGCGTCAAGCGGACAGGGTTAAGAAAACCGGGGGCGTCGTAAACCACTTTGGGGACTGTATCTATATGCACCAAACCCAATTGCTGGACCTGGGCGATGACATCCGCAAAGGCAGTGCGCAGGCACACTACTTCTACACGCGTCATGGGGACAATCATACGGCCTCCTGGCTTTATTCGTGGGGTAATACCCGCTCGGCAATAGTGTTCGCGGTTTCAGGGACGCGCTTAAGCGCTTGCTCTCGAATCACCGCCGCTTTCTGCTTCGCTGTCTCTAGGAGCGTGTTTTCATGCCCCCTTCTCTCAGATTCAGCAGCCTGATACATGGCGGAAATATCTTCTTCGAGGTGCGCCGCTTCCGTGGAAACGAATGACGCAACGCTTGCCTGTGCAAAGGCGATAATCTCCCCCGCCTTCTGCTTTGCAGCGTCCAAGCGGGCAAGCATCCGCTCTTCATGATGCGCGATCGTTCCTAGAAGTGAAGGCTCACTTTCAGGCGTCTCTGTAGCACTGTGGTTCATTATACGTATTAGACTCCAGGAGGCATTGCCTGGTTTCAAAGCGGTTATTCAGTATACCGCCTCAATGGCCCTACCGACATAAAACCTATTTTGGCGGCTTTTCGTCCCCGCTATTAACCGCGCATTTAATCACTTCGGATGCCCAGATTTCAAGCGTCTGGTTCGTCATCGCCGGGATAAAATTTTTCCAGGCATTCTGGACAGAGGCTATGGCTGAATTGGGCCTCGGAATGGGCTTGAATGTATTCTTCGAGCCTGCGCCACGATTCTTGATCGTCGCGGATTTTGTGGCAATGCATGCAAATGGGCAATATGCCTTGCAAGCGTTTGATGTGTTCAAGGGCGTCTTCGAGCTTGGTGATTTGGCCCGCAAGGTCATTTTGCAATTCGACAACGCGCTTGCCCACTTCGACACGCGCGCGCAATTCCTCGCTATGGAATGGCTTGGTGAGATAATCGCTGGCGCCAGCCTCGAGCCCGATGACAATATCTTCGGTGCGTCCTAATGCGGTAAGTAGTATAATATATGGGTGGCATATGCCGGGGCGCTGGGACGCCAGGCGGCAAATGTCCGCCCCGCTCAATCCTGGCATCATCCAATCCAGAATGGCAAGCGATGGGGCATTTTCTTGTTGAAGCACTTCCCATGCTTCATTTCCATCCTTGACTACGAGCACTTCGTAATGCCATTTAGACAGAATCGCTTCTAATAGAAGCCGGGAAGTCACATCGTCATCGGCTGCAAGTATCTTCATGCTACTCCCTCCTCATACAAGACGCTTAACGCCCATTCCGCATATGCTTCCCGCGCCGATCCCAACGCGATGAGCCGTTTCACTTATTGTGAACTGTTTTTGTGAAACGAGCAAGCTCTCGATGTATGTGTTCAAACAAAACGGCAATTCGCTCTTGTTCGGCCTGCCGTGCAGCCAGTTCGAGTTCAATAGCCGCCTTCTCCATGGCGCTGGCTCCAACGCTTACCGATGCACTGTGCAGGCGGTTTGCATGCTCTTGCAAGGCTTGGAACTCACTCGCCTTGAGCAATTCCCGCATGGATGCGAGCTGGCGGGCAGTATCTTCAATGTATGTCTGGACGATGCGCTCCACCAGTTCTTCGTCTGCTCCCACCCGTTTGAGCACGGCTGCCTTGTCAAAAATGCGTTCGGCTTCCCGTTCGGTCATTGGTTTTGATTCCGCGGCGGCGGGCAGATTTTGCGCAACGATGTCGGCGAGCTCTTTGGGATTAACGGGCTTTGCTATATATCCCGTCATTCCTGCTGCGACACACATCTCTCGGGCGCCTTTCATGGCATGCGCGGTCATGGCGATAATAGGGATATCATGCCAGAGCACATTTGACTGGCGGGAACGGATACGGCGGGTGGCCTCGAAGCCGTCCAACTCAGGCATTTGGACATCCATGAGGACGAGATCATAGAGGACCGTTTCCAATGCTTTCACCGCATCGAGTCCATTGTCTGCAATATCAACCCGGTATCCAAGCCGTTCGAGCATTTTGGCGGCCACGAGCTGGTTGGTGGGATTATCTTCCGCAAGCAGGATGCGCACGCGGTGTTTGCGGCCATCGATCACACTGTGTCGTGTAATAATATGTTTATTGCTTGTATTGGCGCTTTTATTTGTCAATACCGTAGACAAGCATTCCCGCAGTTGGGATGATTTTATGGGTTTTGTAAGATATGCGGCGAAACCCACTTTTTCTAGGCGCGCCGCATCGCCCCGCCTGCCCACGGAAGACAGACCGACTAGAGCGGTTTCGTGCAAGGCGGGGTCGCTTACGATTTCCTTCCCTAGCGCTTCGCCATCTATTTGGGGCATTTGCATATCGATTATCGCTATATCGTATTGATTTTGTGCGCCAACGGCCGATCTAAGCTTTTGAATGGCGGATTCCGCATCGGCCGCCTCATTAAAAAGACAGCCCCAAGAAGTGAGCAGTTTATTCAAAATGAGGCGGCTGGTGGCGTTGTCATCCACCGCAAGAATCCGTACGCCTGTTAGTTTCTGGATAGGCGCTGTTTCTAGCGGTTCCACGGCCGCCTGTTTCTGAAACACAGCCGTGAACCAGAATGTGGAGCCTTTCCCCTCTTCACTTTGAGCCCCTATATGTCCACCCATTTGCTCTACTAATTGTCTGCTTATAGAGAGGCCTAGGCCGGTGCCGCCATACCGGCGTGTGATGGATGTGTCAGCCTGTACGAATGGTTCGAAAAGGGATGGTAGTTGAGTCGCGGCTATGCCGATCCCCGTATCACGCACAGCGAACCGGATGGAGGCCTGGGCATCCGTTTCGGAAAGCAAGCTGATATGGATGGCAATCTCCCCTTTTGGAGTGAATTTGATTGCATTGCTGGCCAAGTTGGTGAGCACTTGGCGAAGCCTTCCTGGATCGCCGCGAAGGAGCGAAGGCACATCGGGCTCGATAAAGCACGTGAAATCGATGCCCCTTTCTTGGGGCTTCAATGCCAATATATCGCTGATGCCTTCGATGGTTACACGCAGATCGAAATCGACTTCATCGAAATCCAGCTTGCCTGCTTCAATTTTAGAGAAATCGAGAATATCATTGATGATCGACATCAACGCATCGGCGCTATTTGATATGGTTTCAGCGAATTGGCGTTGTTCCTCATCGAGTTCGGTGTCGAGCAGCAGTCCCAGCATGCCGATGACTCCATTCATGGGCGTGCGGATCTCATGGCTCATATTCGCCAAGAACTCTGATTTGGAACGAGTGGCGGCTTCCGCCTCCGTTTTGGCCTCACGCAGGGCGTCATTAATGCGTTTTTGCACGGAAATATCCACGAAGCAATCCAATAGGCAGGGCCGCCCATCGAGTTCGAGTTGTACCACTGTTTTAAGGATGGGAAGCTCCGAACCATCAGCCCGGAGCAGGACTCGTTCTGAATTATCCACTTGCAGGCCGAGATCGGAGATGGGGCATTTCCCACATTCGGCGGGGCAAATGAATTGGTGGCATACCCGGCCAATGATTTGCTCTTTGGGCAGGCCTATCATGCGCGCGGCCACTGGATTTGCATCAATAATACAGTGTGTGTTTTCGTCTACAACCGTGATGCCTGTTTGAATGGCATTGAATATCGCTTGTATCCGGGCATTGTTCTCACGAAGAGCCAGTTCGGATTGCTTGCGCTCCGTGATATCCCGCAGGATGCCAATGGCGTTCCAAGCTCCTTTCAATTTGACCGCAGCGAATGATATCTCAAAAGGAAATATGGTTCCATCTTTATGTAGGCCTTCGAGTTCGATGATTTTTCCGACATATTCTCCATGGCCCGAGTACTGGAATTGTTCAAACGCTGCTAGAAAAGGCTGTTGCAGATCCCGGGGAGCGAGAAATTGGTGAAGCTCCTTTCCTATGGCTTCTTCACTAGTCCAGCCGAATATCCGAATGGCGGCGTCATTCCAAAACGAGATCCGGCCGCTGGGGTCCATCATAATGATCGCGTCTTGCGCGGAAGCGCTGATGGCGCGGAACATCTCTTCACGTTCCCGCAAGTTTTCTTCGGCAATCATGCGGGCGGATATATCCAGGCTGGATTCGATGACCTGGATAACCGCGCCGTTCTCATCAAAAATGGGAGCCGCATGCAATTCAATATATGCGGTTTTGCCGTCGCTGGTGGAATATCGATGCAACACGGTAGCCGGCTGGCCTGTGTTCAGGACTTCTTTCACGGGGCATTTGTTTTCCTTGCCGTCACAAGGGACATCGGAATCATGGGATAATTGGTGGCATTTCAAGGCGGCTGTGACGGGATTTTTTCCCGCATGAGCTTCGGCTTTTTTATTCGCGAGCAGCACCTGGTAATTTCTATCTAGAACCACAAGAAATTCGGGAAACGCATCAATGACGGTCTGAAGAAAATTTCGTGCGGCGCGTACGCGCATATGCAGCCGCATATTGTGTACGGCAAACGATACAATCAAGATGAAGCCCAAGGCAAATACAAGCATTAGGAGCCAATACCGCATGATGACATCCCGCAAGGCAATGTGGCCAAAATCTTCATAGGGGGCCATATGCAATTCTTGCAGGCACTCGTGCAATTGCTGGTAATTCGCGGGAACAGTCCATCCCGCGGAATGCGCGGCCTGCGCCGCGGGATCATCTTCTTTCATGTTTAGCAGTGCGATGCTGACTTGGCAAGCCAGGGTGTCCGAAACTTCAGGCATTATGGCTAAAGGCCATTGGGGATATGTACGAGTGGAGCAGAGAAAGGGCAAGCCGTCTTCCACTCCGCCGGGCCGTATAAGGATACGAAAATCTTCCATGTGGATAAGGTCGGCGGCGGCCATGCGTTCCAGAACATCGGTTCGTACGGAACCTACATCGAATCTTCCTTCAAGGACATCCCTGACGACCTGGTCGTGCGTTTTTGCGAAGGTGATGGATGCGAAATCCGTATCGGGATTGAGCCCGGCAGCCTTAAGCTCACGTAGTGCGGCGAGCCATCCGCCCAGGGAGTCTGAATCAACCGCTCGCAAATGCTTATGCCGAAGATCATAGAAAGAATTAATATCCGTACGTCCGGCGCGGCAAAAAAGGACGCCGCCATAAATGGATGAGACGCCTTTTGCGGCTTTTTCACGCAGAGTGACAATGCGCTGTGCCGCGTAATGTTTTTCCAGCGCTACATATTGCGCGGGATTAACCAAGAAAAAACTGGCTTTGCGTTTACTCGCTGCTTCTTCCACATGGTTATATTCCAGCGGCAGAATGTCAAAGGAGTATCCCGGTATCTGTTGATTGAGATAAGCCGCGGTAGGCCCCCATTGCTCCAGGCATTTGGAGGTTCCTTGGTGGGCAAGCACGCCTATATGCACGGTATTCGTTTCACCGCTGGCCGGCTCCGATACAAGCGCCGCCATCAATGAAAATACAACAAGAATAGGTGCCAGGCACCTCATTGGGCCCATGCATGCATTCCGCAGGATTGCATCGAGACAGCAACTATCTAGCCTCTTCATCCAACTGTAACTCCATGCTAACAGCAAACAGCATCCTGGAATTCACATCCGCATTTGCTCTGGCCGCCTTGGCGGTTTTTCACCACCGCGCGAAGCCGCCAGCCATCAAGGTGTCTAGAGCAGATTCCTCCTCTATCCAGCTAGAGTTCGCCCAGCTATTATCTCCATATGTGTTCTGTTGTCAATACACACCGGCAGCGCAAGAGAATCCCTGCCTCAATAGACGCATTGATTCAATATGGCATGGGTATTGTGGAATAGAATGCAAAGAGGCGCTTGCTTGCGCATGGCCGCATACGCCTGCGCCTCGATTGAACCATTGGGGCGGAAGCATATCGGTACTGCCCGCCCTTGCACGCTCAGTAAGGCATGGCGGCGCGAAATAGTATTAAGGTTATTTTGTCAACGTGGCGTCCTGATTGAAGAGAGTGGCAAAAGCCGAGAAAATCTGGAATCCAGACTCCCATGTGCCGCTTACAATAAAGTTAACGATTTCGCTCAGCACATCCAAAAAGCCCGTATACACGGTGGTTGTCGTGTCATCGGTGTCCGCCAATGCAGGAATGGAAATCGCGCGCATATGTTTCATGTATTGTTCCTCGATATGTGGGTTAACCGCCGAAAACGGAGGACCATGCTTTTCCAAGGAAGCCCTTGTGTTCGGGCTCTTTATTCATGGCGCGCTGGATCTCTTCTTTTATAGGAACCCATTCGCCATTGATTTTTTCTTCCACTTTTCCCGCGACAAACAAGGCCCCTGAACGGGTCCAGCGGCCATTGCGCAACATATAGGTCATCGTTTCTTCACCCGTGCTGCGGTAAAAATGGGTATCGGATGCGGCGTTCGACCGGTCGCGGTTGAGCTTGGTGCAATATCGAATCATATTAGCTTTGACCTCAGCTACATACGGCTTGGTCTTGGAGTCTGTTTCCCGCATTTGAAGGGTGAATTGATCTGGGCCGTCTGGATATAGGACCAATTCGCGGTAATAATAAGGAGTGGAATGGCGCAGTACGGCATCCGCATCGTTATCGAGCGTGCAGTTGGAGCTGATGTCTCTGCGGACGAGTTCGCGCAATGCCGCCTCGTAATCGCCGCCCGGCTGCACCGTTGCTTCCGCGCTGCGGCCAGGAGGTGCGGCTTGGCCATCTTTATCCCGGAACATACTGCATCCCCCTATTACCAGCGGCAGCAGCACCCATGCACTCCAGCGGATCATTCGCGTTTTCATATTTCCGGTGTTTCCCTTACTCCCCACGCCTCCTCATGATAGGCTATCCGCCCATCGCGCGGCATGGCATCCCCATCATTATGCCGGGCTCCGGCCCATCGCCGAATCAAGCGACATATTATCACACAAGCGCCGGACTTTTCCTCATGCATGTGGCCCGGCTGGACGGTTTGCCGCCTACTGGATATGGCACGCGGCGAATCCATGTTTTTCGAGGTAGCGCTGATGATATTCCTCGGCAGGCCAGAAGGTTTTGGCGGGCTCGATGGTTGTGACGATGGGGCCCGCCAGCTTCCCCGACTCGTCAAGCGTGCGTTTTGATTCATTGGCGGCGGTTTGTTGTTCCGCGTTGAAGTAAAAAATGACCGACCGATATTGAAAGCCGATGTCGGGGCCTTGCCGGTTTAAGGTAGTTGGATTGTGGTTATCCCAGAAAACTCGGAGCAGTTCTTGATACGATACTTGGGCTGGATCATACTCGATTAAGACGGTTTCCGTATGGCCTGTTTTTCCCTTGCACACTTCTTCATACGAGGGATGCTCATAATCACCACCACAATATCCCACGGTCGTAGCAGTGACCCCTTTTACTTGCCGAAATGCAGCTTCCACTCCCCAAAAACATCCTGCGCCGAATATGGCTTTCTGCATCGAGTGTACTCCTTCCGGAATTAAGTATGAAGAAGATGTGTTATCGGAAACATCCGAAAAACTGCCCTGGCACCCGTTAATGAACAGGAGCGAAAGGCCAAGTATTCCCGTAACCAGTTTATTTACAGGCATTTGCAGTTCCTTTCGGCAATCTCGAACTGTTTATACAAAAAACGTTTCATCTTATGGTATATTCAACCGGATTGGTTTATGAAGTCAGAAGCAGAAATAACGGAACCTGATGGCTTTTCGGGGTATCAGGGGAAGGATGGAGTATAATTCGGCTTTTATTAAATGAACGGTTTTTAACATTAATCGTCTCGCTCAAGCGGGACAAAAGCGGTGGCATATGCTGTATGTATTAAGGCAACACCTGCCGTGCCAGTAAAAGCGCAACAGAGTAATGATATCCGCGTGCTCGTTGTGGACGATGAGCCTGCCATTCGAGATCTGTTCATGCGCACACTGCGCTGTTCTTTTAGCGATCTTGAACCGTATTATATGGCTGTCTCCACCGGGCAGGAGGCGCTGGATGCGCTGCGGATAGGGCTCGATAAAAGCGAACCGTATACGGTCGCGTTTGTTGATTTGGTGCTTGGTTCGCATCCAGAAAACGTTGAATTAATCGCTGAGATGCACCGCCTGGATCCGTTTCTTCAAATAGCCATCATTTCTGGGCATCTGGACACGAAATCCGTTCTGGCGATTTCGAAGGAACTGCCAGCAGACAAGCTTCTTTTCATGGAAAAACCTTTCCAAACCCGTGATATCTCGCAGGCTATTTCGGTTCTGGGGAGAAAATCGGCGCTGGAAAAGCGCATTAATGAATTTGAAAGCTGTTTTTTACCGGCGTCATCTGAACTCGCCACCAAGAACGACAAGCCGTTGTGGATTGGCGAGCGGTATTTACATACCGTTTTCAACGCCATCCAGGACGGTATTGGGGTGCTAGACCTAGAGTTTAACGTGGTGCGCGCCAATAAGGCTTTGCAAGGGTGGTATGCCCATGCCATGCCCATCGAAGGCAAAAAATGCTATGAAGTTTTTCAGGGTAGAAATGAGCCCTGCGCGGGTTGTCCCGCACGCTTGAGCATGAAAAGCGGCCAATCGCATTCCGATATCGTACCGTTTATTGGCCCATCGGGGCCTCGAGGCTGGATTGAGCTGTTCACATTTCCCATTCGCGGCGTGGATGGGAATATAAACGGTGTCGTGGAATTCGCGAGGGACGTCACCCAGCGTAAAATAGCCGAAGAAAATCTGAGGATTTCTAAGATTTTCCTGGATGCCGTGAATGATGGCATTGTTGTCATTGATCTAGAGACGGGCCTTTTTGTCGAGGTTAATACGAAAATTTTGGAGATGACCGGCTATACGCGCCGGGAGATGTTAGCGCTTCGCGCCTTGGACCTAAGCTCCAATACCTCGGAATTCAGCCGCGCAGAGGCAAAGAGCGTCATCCAGCGCATCGTGCAGGGAGAAGCCCAGCTCGTCGAATGGCTCATAAAACAGAAAAATGGGAACCTATTATGGGTGGAAGTAAACGCCAAATTAATTGAATTTAGCAGCACCATGCAGGTATTGGCGAGCGTACGCGACATATCGGAACGGAAAGAAGCGGAACGCAAGCTGTTGCAAATACGTGAAGCCCTGGATGATTGTGGCGACGCCGTAGTGACCGTGGATCGGAACGGCAAGGCGACCTATATCAATGTGGCGTTTGGCATGCTGTTCGGCTGCACCATGGATAAGGCGCATGAGATTGATTTCCGTTCGTACTTTACGGAGCCAGAAGAAGCCGGCAAGAAGATTGCGAAGATCATGGCAGGTGGAAGCTGGCAAGATGAAGCCGGGATGATTGACAAGGAAGGCCGCCGTTTTCCCGCCTATCTGCGGGGAACGCCCGTGTTGGATCAAGAATATGAAGTGGCGGCGGGGCTTTTCATTTTGAATGACATGAGCGAGCGCAGGCAGCTTGAAGCCCAGGTGCTGCAATCGCAAAACCTCAAATCCATTGGCCAGCTTGCCGCGGGGATCGCCCACGAGATCAACACGCCTATGCAATACGTCGGGGATAATGTCCGGTTTTTGAGGGATTCTTTCCGGGATTTATTGGCAGTCACACCTGCGATTGAAGCGCTTGTACAGGCAAGCGAATCCCTTATGCCCGAGTCGGAAGAGGTTGCACAGGCACGTGAAGCGCTGAAACAGGCGGATATTGAATATCTTTCCGAGGAGATTCCTGTTTCCATCGAGCAAACCTTGGATGGCGTCGGCCGGGTCACGGAGATCGTGCGGGCCATGCGGCAATTCACCCACCCTGGCGGCGCGGAAAAATCGATGGTGGATTTAAACCAGGCTATCGAGAGCACTATCACCGTAGCGCGCAACGAGTGGCGGTATGTGGCTGAAGTGGCGACGGATTTTGCGCCGGATCTGCCATTGACGCCTTGCCACCCGAGCGATTTTAACCAGGTTGTCCTGAATCTCATGGTGAATGCTGCGCACGCCATCGCTGATGTCGTGGGCGATGGCAAAGAATGCAAAGGCCTGATAACGGTATCGACCCGCCGGATAGGCGATGTGGTGGAAATTCGCATCAGCGATACCGGCGCAGGCATCCCGGTTGACATCCGCAAGCGCATTTTCGAGCCCTTCTTCACCACGAAGGATGTCGGCAAGGGGACGGGGCAGGGCCTTGCGATTTCACGTAGTGTCATAGTGGATAAACACAAAGGCGTGCTTACCTTCGAGTCGGAGGAAGGGAAGGGCACGACATTTATTATCCGGCTGCCGCTGGGGGAGGACGCCTCGGCGTGACATACTGCTCCCGGCCACAATCCAGGAAAAAGGCGTCAGATGGCAACCATATTATTTATTGATGATGAACCCAATATACTGAGCGGCATTCGCCGCATGATGCGCCCCCACAGTTCCGAGTGGGAAACGCTCTTTGTCAAAAGTGCGGCTGAAGCGTTGAGCATACTGGACAGCCGGTTTATTGATGTGGTCGTTTCTGATTTGCGCATGCCTGAAATGGACGGCGTGGAGTTGCTGCAGCGGGTGCGCGAACGTTCGCCGGAAACCGTGCGCATGGCGCTTTCCGGCCACGCTGATCGCGAAGCGACATTGCGGGCAGCCACGCAAATCCACCAGTTCCTGTATAAACCATGTGATGCGGAAACCCTTGCCAAGACGATTTCAAGGGCATTGAGCCTCGGCAAGCTCATCAACAGCCCAAAGCTGAGGCGCGTTGTCTCAACGATGGACTATTTGCCTAGCATTCCTTCTTTGCACGACGAGGTTTCCCGCCTGCTCGATTCGCCGGTATCGGGGCTAAAAGATGTTGGAACCGCCATCGCACAAGATCCGGGAATGAGCATCAAGGTGCTGCAACTGGTCAATTCCGCATTCTACGGCCTTCGCCATCCCGTGGCGGATCCGGCCCAAGCCGCCGTGCTGCTCGGGATTGACGCCCTGAAAATATTGGTGCTCTCAATAAAGATTTTTGATCAGTTTAATGGCCAGCCTTTGCAGGGCATGTCGCTCGAAGGGATATGGGAACACTCCGTGGCGACCGCCATGCTTGCCAAGCATATCGCCCAGTTAGAAAACGCGGATGAGTATACGGGTGAGGAGGCTTTTCTTGCGGGCCTGCTCCACGATGTAGGAAAACTGGTTTTTGCCGCAAATGCGCGGGGAGCATACCAGCAATTCATTGCCGATGGCCCTCGTTCGCCAGAAGCCGTGATGCATCTCGAACGGGAGCACATTGGAGGCAGCCACGGCGAAGTGGGTGGATATCTGCTTGGCCTGTGGGGATTTTCTGAAGATATTATACTATCTGTAGCCCATCATCATTTTCCCAGTGAACACGTAGGTGTTGTTTTTGAGCCGCTCGCGGCGGTGCATGCGGCCAATACGGCCATTCATCGCTATGAAGAGGAAACCCAAGGGCTTCCCGCCCATTATCACTTTGATATGGAATATTTGGGACGATTTGTCGAGGAAGAACGTGTGTTTGAATGGGAACGGCAGTGCCGCATACTGTTAAAATCTGAGGAGCCAATGTGAATACCCGGGTATTACTGGTGGACGACGACCCCAATGTTCTTGCAGGCTACAAGCGCCAGCTCCGGAAAACGTACGCGATCGAGACCGCCCAGAGCGGGCCTGAAGGCATGGAAGTGCTCGCCCGCTCTGAACCTTTCGCCGTGGTGGTGTCTGATATGCGCATGCCGGGCATGGATGGAATTAACTTCCTGCGCAATGTGCGGAGCCTTTCGCCCGATTCGGTCCGTATCATGCTGACGGGCAATGCGGATGTGCAGACCTGCATAGACGCCGTCAATGAGGGAAGCATTTTCCGCTTTCTGACGAAACCGTGCTCGACGGAAACCATGACCAGTTCATTGGATTCCGCAATCGAGCAATACCGCCTTATCACTTCGGAACGGGAACTCCTGCAAGGCACCTTGCGGGGATGTATCCGGACGCTCACCGATATCATTGGCTTGCTGAATCCAGCCGCTTTCAGCAGGAGCACGCGCATTCGGCGATATGTGCGCCATATCGCGGCGGAACTCAATTCGCCGTATTTCTGGGAATACGAAATGGCGGCGACCTTGTCGCACATCGGTTGTATTGCGCTGCCGCCAGAGATACTGGCGCGGATGAGTTCCGGGCGTTCGCTGACCAGCGAACAATTGGGGATGCTCGCCAATCATCCCTCCTTGGGCTGCCAGCTTCTCGCGGAAATCCCACGACTCGAGATGGTGGCGCAGATTGTCGAACGGCAGCGCAAGGTGCCCCGCAACCGGACATTTCCCCCTAGTGATTTGTCGGAAGAACAAGCAATCGATTTTGGGGCGCTCCTATTGCGCTTTACTCTTGATTTGGATACGCAATTACAGAAGGGCCGCCCGTTTATCGAAGCGCTTTCAGCGCTTCATAGCGTATATGGGAATGACCACCCTATGCTGGAAGCGCTGATGAGCTTCGAGAAAGATGATGGGGACCGTGTCGTGATGCGTGTGACGACAAAAGAACTCAGCAACTGCATGGTGGCGGCGGAAGATATTCTCAGCACTACAGGGCATGTCTTGCTGCCGAAGGGACAAAGGCTCACGGAACCCGTGCGGCTGCATTTGATGAGCTGCGCGCAAACCAATGGGCTTAAAGAGCCTTTCTTGGTCGAAGTGGTTTCGATGGAGGATTGACGGGCGTTACCGGGCCAGGATGGGCGTTATTAGCAGCGTGAGCAGCACAAGCGGCCAGAGCCTCCCTTTATCGACACGGTAATCCGCCAGCAAGGCGCTCCAAGGCTTGCCAGCGGCATAATGGAAAAAGCCTGCTTCAAACGCAATAGTAAGGCACATCCAGGCAAGGCCAAGCAAAGAGGCTTGGCGCATGGACATCGGAGGTTGAACGCGCATGAATGCCGTGATGGCCGCCACGAAAACACCGCAAACCAACAGCGTCCCCACCTGATGAGCCCGTTGTTCGCCCAGCACGGGGACAAGCCATTTCTCTCGCACGGCGCCAGAACAGACGGCGATGATAAGCATGAGAAACCACATGCCAAGCGCCATGACAAGCCACATGATGATTTCCTTCCGTGCTAAGCGTCCTGGATATCCGAGGCTACAACCGCGCCGCATGCCGCACAGATGTCATCTATGGATTCAATGGCAGCTCCGCATGCCGCACAGCAATCGCCCGTATCTGGAGATACCGGCTCTTCCGCGTTTTCCATTTCATCGGAGTCTTCCAGGTTATTTTTGCGCCGGTGAACCCAATAGATGATGCCAACCACCAGCACGCATGGAACAGCTAGAAAGGCCGCGTTTGGCATGCCCGCCAGCAAAAAGGACAGAATGGCGAAACATGCCGCGATGAGCATCAGCAATGGCCAGCCAGAAGCAGCGGGGCGATACTGGCGATGGGGCCCATCCGTGGCGGTCCACTCGAACAATTCCACTCCGGGAATCAAGTTGGACGAACCTCGGAGCGGCGCTCCACACCGGCGGCAATGATTGCGGAATTCCAGATTCGGATGGCCGCACCGGCAGCACATCACGATCACCAGTTCGTCGGATTCCGTTTCGATTGGGTTGTCATGTATTTCATCCATTTCTCTATGCTACCTTAATTCGCCCTTAACACCCAAATCCGGCAGATGTTGGCTACATACCGAATTCGCCGGGTAAGGACGCGGTAATAACAATCGGTGTACTAACAACAAAGTCCGCATCCCAAAAGCGGCAGCAAGCCGCCGTACTCCAAGTGATTTTACAAAAAAACGTAGGGCGCACCGTCCTGAGCGGTGGGGCAAGCCCCACCCTACAACTACTTTGAAATCTGAAGTTATTTTGATCCACAGATGACACTGATAATCAATTGATTGAATTTTACGCAAACAGGCCCATTTCCGATGGATGGGCATAGGTTTGCTCCTGTTACTTGACACGTTTTGGCTGCATACATTTCCCCGGATGCTTATGCTACCATGTGGCCGAAAAGCGATTTGTTAGTGCGGTTTCGGCCTACACACGGGAAATACGCCATGGCTGGGAAATGGAAAACAATCCTATTGATGTTGTACCAAGCCATGGCGAATGGATGTGTCGCGCGCATTCCATTCAATAGCCTTCGGTGTTTTCTCTATCGCCATCTCATCCGGGTCCGGCTTGGACGCGGTTCGTGCATTCATATGGGAGTGTTCCTGGACAAGCCGTATGGCGTGGCGATTGGCGAACATACGCTCGTCAATGCCCGATGCATTCTGGATGGACGTGGCGGGCTTACAATTGGAAATAATGTGGACATCGCCATGGAAGCGGCGATTTTTACGTTGAGCCATGACATTAATGCCCCAGATTACCGCGCCGTGCGGGGGCCGGTGGTGATTGAAGACCGCGCCTGCATCTATTCACGCGCCATGATTTTACCTGGTGTGCGCATTGGCGAAGGCGCGGTGGTGGCGGCGGGAAGCGTGGTGACGCGCGATGTGCCGCCGTATGTTGTCGTGGCGGGCGTTCCCGCCCGTCGTATAGGCGGGCGTACGCGCCAGCTCGAATATACCCTGGAAGTGGGGCGTTATTTTCAATAAAGACAGGTGCAGGGGCGCTTGATGAATGTTTTGATGGTATCCACTGTCTTTCCCTATCCGGCGCGGCATGGCGGGGCGCTTCGGGTATGGCATGTGTTGCGGGAAGTAGCCAAGCGGCACCGGGTCGTTTTTCTTGCGATGCATACCCCCCAGGATATTCCCGCGCCCGAGCATATAGAGGCCTTGCATGAATGGGCTTGCGGCGTGCGTTTGGTGGAACGGCCAGTAGGCCTCCCCCGCCGCGCAATGCATGGTTTGCGTTCGATGGCGGGGCGGCAGCCTTATACACTGGCGAATTTTCTGTTTCCCGAGTTCGGCGCGGCGATTTCCCAAATGCTTCGTGGAAACGCCATAGACCTTGTACATGCCCATTTTCTGCATACGGCGCAATACTACCCGCTTTTTGAGCATGTGGCCCGGTATTTTGACTGTCATAACCTCAATGACCGGCTTTGGAGCCGTTATGCGGATGCGCAGCCGCGTTTTTTACCGCGCCGGGTCTTTGCACGACGCCAAGCGCATCTAATGAAGCGGCTTGAACCCGAAGTGCATCGGCATTACGACGCCGTATCCTTTTGTTCGGAAGAGGAACGGAACGCCGCCATGCTGCGTTCACCGGAAGCGTGCGCCATTACGTGCCCCAATGGGGTTGATTGGGAATATTTCACCCCATGGCAAGGGCCGGAGACGCCGGAAACGCTGGCGTTTTGCGCCTCCATGGACGCCACGCAAAATATCGACGGGACTTGTTATTTCGTACAAGATGTCTTTCCCCATATAATCCGCCAAAAACCAAACGCCAGATTATTATTGGTTGGACGCGCTCCCGTTCGCCGAGTACAGGCCCTTGCCTCTCCGGGCGTGATAGTGACCGGCACAGTGGATGATGTGCGGCCTTATGTGGGCCAGGCGCAGGTTGTTGTAGCGCCGCTGCGCATCGGCGGCGGCACGCGGCTTAAAATCCTGGAAGCCATGGCCATGGGAAAAGCGGTTGTTTCTACTACTATTGGTGCGGAAGGCCTGGATTGCACGCATGGCCACGATATTTGCCTGGCGGATACGCCCGGGGACATGGCCAATGCCATCATGCGCCTAATGGATGATGCGGAGGAACGTAACCGATTAGGTGAAGCGGCGCGGAAAATGGTAAAAAACAGGTATGGCTGGGAAAAGACCGGAGTGTGCATTGAAGCAGGTTATACCAAGGCCATGGCGCGTTTTGACGCCAGGAAACGTGCAAAGGCTACATCATGACACAGGGACATGACAAGAAACAGACGCCTCCTCCGCTTGTGTCGGTGGTGATGGCCACCCACCAGGATGATGATGCGTCGCTGCTCCGCCAAGCGATTGCAAGCATATTGGGGCAGACCTATCCCCGGCTCGAATTGCTGGTGGTGCTGGATGGCCCCGTGGATTTGGACACGCGCGATTTCTTGGAAGACCTGAGCGTCGAAGATACTCGAGTGCGCATTGTTCCACGCACCCGCAATGGCGGCCCGGGGGCTGCCCGCAATTCGGGCATCGCGGAAGCCCGGGGTGTTTTGATCGCCATTGCGGACGCCGATGACGTTTCGCATCCGGACCGCATAAAAGCACAGGCCGCTTTTTTGTCAGGAACGCGGGCAAGCCTTGCGGGCTCATTCGTACGATATATTGGGCCAGACGGCGAGGCGCTTGGCGGGAAGCAAATGCCACTAACTCCTTCTGATATAAAGGCTTCCGCTATTTGGTTCTCTCCCATGAATAATCCAAGCGTCATGGGATACGCCAAAGTCTTTAAACGGAATCCGTACCGGGAGGATTACCGAGTAGCGGAAGATTATGAGTTATGGGTGCGCCTGCTGAAACGGGGCTATGTGCTGCGCAATCAAGCGGAATACCTTTGCGACATGCATATCCAGCCCGAGTTTTGGCGCAAGCGCGGCGGCTGGCGTCCATTTATAAATGATCTCTCGGTCCGGCTGCGCGCGGTATCGTTGTATCCTTTGCTACAGCGTCCCCGTGCATTTCTCCTGGCGTGGGTGCTCTCCGGGACGCGCCTGCTGCCCAGCCGCTTCCTGCAGCGGATATATCAGCGCAGAAACTCGATGCACTATTCCTGATGGGCCAAACGGCGCTATTGGACGCGCCCAGACTCTTTCTTTAGCACCTTCCAGGTTCCAGGCTGTTCTTTAGGCGGGCTGCCCCCTAAAGGTTTAACTATATCCTTCTGATAGCCCTTTTCGTTAAGGTCGGCATTCGCCCATCCCGGCGCCGGGTATTGTTGCAATTGCATTTGGAGGCGCTGCAAGCGTTCGTCGGTGGGGGGATGGGAGGCGAAGATAGGCAGCCCCGCCGCCGACCCGCCGCTCTTCTGGTCTTCGGCTTGCAGTTTTTGCATGAACGTGACCATGGCGTCTGGACGGTATCCCGCGCGCACGAGGATATCCATGCCAAGCTGGTCCGCCTGGCGTTCCTGTTCCCGGCTATACGCCGCGCCGACGCCATTTCCCACTAAAGTGGACAGGACTTGCGCCGCCGCGCCTGGGTTTTCTCCCAAGGCAAGTTCGGCAAGCATGCTGAATCCCACTTGCCGGGTGATGGCTTCGCCATGATGGTACGCGGCGACATGGCCGATCTCGTGGGCCATTACAGCCGCCAGCTCGGCTTCGTTTTCACAAAGCCGCAGCAGTCCAGTGTACACGTAGATGTATCCGCCCGGCAGCGCAAACGCATTGACCGTATCGGGGGCATCAATCACCTCGAAGGTATATTGCACGTCGTTTTGCCGGGGAGACATAGCGGCCAATCGCTGGCCCACGCGCTGGACATACGCTTGAATGGCGGGATTTTGCAATACTTTACTCTCTTTTTCGACTTCCGCCGAAAACTGCTTTCCGATCTGCGCCTCCTCTTGGGGCGAAAGCAAATTCAGGTCTTGCCCCGTCGTGGTGGCGCATCCTTGGGAGAGAAGAACGGATACCGCCACAGCCAGGAGCGTGAGGCGCTGGGCGATAGAGATGCCGGCCTGTTCAGATGCGTTGCCGTAGTACATGGTTCATTTCCCTCGATTCGTTGATTGCGTCCTACATAACGATATCATGCTTGCCCGGCTGCTGTAAAAGGTTTTAAGAGCAGAGCACTCGCATTAAAAAAGCGGTGCTTTCCCCTCTCATCAGAGTATTTGAGTTTGTTTGTCCAAACATATCTAGAACGCCATTCCCCACATTTCTGGAGAATGGGCCACAAAAGGCGCACAAGACACAAAAAATGAATTGATTCTTGCCTCTTTTGTGTCTCTTGAGGCCAATTCGGAGTAGTTTTTGATGTGATTACCCTTGTTTCTAGATGCTTCTTTTTTCGCGTATTGGCCACCAGAAGACGCAAGATCGGATATAGGATGCACGGAGGCATTCCTGCCGTTCGCTTTAAAAATCTTCGCGTGCTTGGCGGCTTCGCGTGAAATAGGATTCAAGGTAAACCGGGCCTCTCGTATGAGCCGGAATCAGCGTCTCTTGTGTTTTTTTTCGGCCCAGTTAAGGCCTATTCAATTTGGGTGCATATTTCGTTACAATAGGGGCTCATTCAAGGGGGTGTGTATGACGCAAGAGCTTTCGGCGCAGATGGTGGGAAGCTTACTGCCAGCGAGGCCGCCAGAGGGCCACAAAGGCGCATTTGGACACGTGTTTATTTTGGCGGGTTCACGAGGTTTTACTGGCGCAGCAAAGCTCGCGGCTGAAGCGGCGTCACGTTCCGGCGTAGGGCTGGTGACGGCCGGCGTTCCCCAGCCTTTGGGCGATGTGGTGGCCGCGGGGTTGCTCGAGGCCATGACGCTGCCTTTGCCGTTTACGGGCGGTGAAACGCTTGCATATGCGGCGCTGGCGCCTGCGCTGGCCTTCGCGGATACGAAACAAGCGGTTGTCCTCGGGCCGGGTTTATCGCTCCATCCCGATACGCGGCGGTTTGTAGAGGAATTCGTGCGGCGGTGCGCAGCGCCGCTGCTCATTGACGCGGACGGGCTTAATGCGTTGAGCCGCGATTTATCGCCATTGGATGCGCCGGAAAACGTGAGAGTATTGACACCTCATCCAGGAGAAATGGCGCGTTTGACGGGAACCACGCCAACACAAGTGCAAAAAGACCGCGAAGGCATTGCCTTGCGCTTCGCGGAGCGCCATCGTTGCGTATTAGTCTTGAAAGGCCACCGCACGGTGGTAGCGGAACCTGGAGGCTCCTGCTGCGTGAATCCGACAGGGAACAGCGGCATGGGTACGGGCGGCACAGGTGATGTGTTATCCGGCTTGATTGGCGGGTTGTTGGCGCAAGGCATGTCCGCCTTTGATGCGGCCCGTATTGGAGTGTATGTGCATGGACTGGCGGGTGATATCGCCGCCGAGGAAATGACGCAGCGGGGAATGATTGCTCGGGATGTAGTAAACGCTATCCCGCGTGCGTGGCGTTTACTGGAAGAGAGTGTATTGTGCGAACCGTTCGGGAAATAGGTGAATTCGGCTTGATCGGGCGCTTGGCGCGTTTGCTGCCTAAAGCGCCGTATGTGGTCGAAGGCATTGGCGATGATTGCGCCGTGGTGCGCGTGGGCGACCGCCTATTACTCGTCACCAGTGATTTGTTTATTGAAGATGTCCATTTTCGAAAACGCCACGCCACCGCCGAGGATATCGGCTGGAAAGCCGCCGCATCCGCCATGAGCGATATTGCCGCCATGGGAGGGTCGCCGCTGTTTTGCCTGGTTTCCTTAGCCTGCCAGGAGGATACCAGCGCCCAGTGGGTCGAGGATTTATATCAAGGCATTTCGAATGTGTTGAGCCGTTTCGGAGCGGTAGTGGTGGGAGGCGACACTACCAGCACCGTGGGGCCGTTAACGGTGGATGTGTTCGTGGCGGGGCTGGCGGTCAGTAACCGGTATCTCCGGCGAAAAGGCGCCCAGGCGGGCGATTTGCTCATGGTCACGGGGCTTCCGGGCTTATCCGCGGCGGGATTCCACGCGCTTGAGCACGGCGTCGCGGCGGAAGCGCTGGCGCGGGCCCATCGGCAGCCGCGCCCGCGAATTCCCGAGGGCCAATGGTTGTGCGCCCATCCTGCCGTGCATGCCATGATCGATGTTAGTGACGGCTTGGCCCAGGATGCGGGCCATCTGGCCGATGCATCAGGGCTGGGAGTGAATCTGCATGCGTCCCAGCTTCCTATATCATCAGAACTTCAAGACTATTGTACGATGCAATTATTAGATCCCCGCCAATTCGTCCTCACAGGAGGTGAAGATTATGAACTGGCGTTCGCCATGAGCCCCGGGCAGCACGAACGGACGCTCGAAGATTTCCACCATGAATTCCGCACGGATATTTCCATTATTGGCGAGTTCACCGACCAATGGCAGGGCGTGCGCCTGGATGGAAAAGAAGCGGATTTAGATGGATTTGATCATTTCGCGTAACACACGTCCAAAACCGGAGGAATAATGCAGGAATCCACAAGTGTGTTTGGTGCAATTGACTGGATGGTCATCATTGGATATTTCGTGGCGATAATGGCCATTGGGTTTTACGTTTCCCGCCGCCAGCAGGACTCGAGCACGTTTTTTCTAGGCGGGCGGAGCATGCCGATATGGGCCGTGACCTTGTCGGTTCTGGCGACAACTTTGAGCGCGGCTACATTTTTCGGCGCGCCGCAGATGTCCTTCAATGGAAACCTCACCTATCTGATTATGAACATCGGCGAGGTAATATCGGCGTTTCTCGTGGCCTATCTGTTCATCCCCCCCATCTTCCATGCGGGCACCATCACTATTTATGGTTTTTTGGGCAAGAGGTTCGGGAAACCTTCCATGATGGCGGTGAGCGCTATGTTTCTGTTCGGGCGGCTGCTCGCTTCGGGGGCGCGGCACTTCATGGCGGGTATTGGATTCTCGCTGATGCTGTATGGGAGCACCCAGAAGAACGAGATGGCCATGGCGGTGATTTTGCTTGGCTTCGTCGGAACGTTATACACCATGAGCGGAGGCGTCCGCGCGGTGATTTGGACGGAAACCGTCCAGATCACAATCGTGGTGATGTCGGCCTTTCTGAGCATTTATTTACTGCTCAAAGCCATTCCAGTTCCCGTGGACCAATTATGGACCGCGTTGCGCGATTCCAATGGCGTGAATAAACTGATGATCGTGGATACGCGGTTTGATTTTGGGCTGGATTTCACCATTTGGACCGGCATAATCGCGTCCACCTTCATGTCCTCCGCCACATATGGCGCGGACCATGACCTCGCCCAGCGCATGCTAACCACGCGCTCGGCGTTTCATGGCGGTGTGGCGCTGATTTCCTCGAAACTGCTCGGCATTCCCATCGTCATGTTGTTTTTAACAATTGGCCTGCTGCTGCATGTCTACTACGGACGGCCGGACCTGATGGGCGCGGCCGCGCCGCTGGATGTGGTCCAATCAACCAAGAATGTCTATCCCCAGTTTTTACTGAACCACCTTCCCATAGGCGTCCGCGGTTTGGCCATGGCGGGCCTATGCGCCGCCGCCATGGGATCATTTAACTCGGCCATCAACGCCATGGCCAGCACGGCCATCGCGGACTTGTATATCCCGTGGAAAGCTTGGCGGGCAGGTAAAGAAGACGAGGAATGGGCGCATAAGCACAATCTGCACGCACCGCGCATCGCGGTGGCCCTCATGGGATTCCTGCTCACGGCCTTCGCGCTAGTAGCCACGTATGCCTATGATGAAAATACTGAAACGCTTATCAACTTCGCACTGTCAATCATGGCCTACTCGCTGGCCCCGCTGCTGGGGGTGTTTTGCACCGCACTGTTCACCAAACGCGGTAATACCTATAGCGTACTCACAGCCCTCTTCCTGGGGGCCTTGGCCGTGTGGCTGTTGCAGCCCGGTCAAATCCCGGAATGGTGTCATTTCAAGCTGGCGTGGCCATGGATATATGTCGCCGTCAGCCCGTTCTGCTTCGTACTGTGCATTCTGGGAGGAAAGAGCAAGGCGGCGTCATGATGTAAAGAAGAAGCCTGAGTTCCGTCTAGGCCGTAGAAGCTATCAAGGCTGAGACGGAGCGCGGCCTTTCGCGTGTCCTCGAACGTATCACGTCAGAACCGTGTAAATTTGCTCAAGAAGCCCGCATATTTCCCGCTATTATCAACAACAAAAATCAACTTTATCTGTTTTAGCACTAACTTCAGTTATATTGAATTTTACCGTCATAGTAAAATGTTTGTTCAAATAAGTTCTTGACTTTTTTATATTTCTGGTTATTATGGAATCGTTCCTAGTAGAGAAAGGCAACGAAAAGAAGGGAGAGCGTAAGATGATTAGAACATTGACTTTAGGATGTTTGATATGTCTGCTCCTTGTATGGCCATCCAGCGCCCAGCTTTCTGGTTCTTCATTGAAGCCTGATCCTGGAACCCCCGCGAGTGACCTTCTACAACAAGAAGCTGCGGAAGCCGCCAGTGAGACTGTGGCGGATACTGTCCGCAATATTTTCGTCAAGCAGCCCGTCTTGCCCGTTGAGATATCTTTGGGATCAGATAATTTCATGGGATGTTTGGCTAGCATGGAACGCTTGCCGCGCATACGGAAATTACTACATATCGCGCGTGAAGGAGCGCCGGAGGAAAAAGAAAAACTAAAAGCATGTCTAATAGAAATGTGTAATTTCTATACAAATGAAGCCCCTTTGTTGCCTCCGGTTGTATACAATGAAGAAGGAGGTTTTTCCGGCTATGAACTCAGCTCTTCTGTCGCGTACCCACTGAGCGCCGTATCATATGCGTATCTATTGGGTCTTTTGGATGAGCGCGGCGACACGTTGCCGCTCTTGGTCAAAATGTATCAGCGCCAGCAAGATGCGCTTTATAAAGAAACGCAAGAAGCTCTCAAACGAGCCGGAAAAGACCCCAATTCTCGTCCGAAAGAGTTTATATCCAATTCCCATTCCGCAATGCTTGCCTTTGCGTGCAGGCGTTTTCTGCGCACGATTGCAGGCGATACGGCCCAGCAATCGTCCCTAACGCAAGCGCAAAAAGACGTGCTGGCGCAATTCAAACAGTTTGATAGCGAGCGCAAAGCTGAGTGGGTAGCGAAACATCCTGATTCCACATCTCAAGACGCCACTGAAAAGGCCATGTGGATTGACATGGACTTAAGTGTACAAGAGAAAGTCTTGAGCTTTGCGGAGAAATACACGTCTCTTTGAAAAAACGAGATGGTTCCAGATATCAACAACGATAATGAGGAGAAGAAGAGATAAGAAGGTGATTTCTGTTTATTGCCTGGTACTGCTCATCTGTTTCTCGGCACAAGCCCTCATCAACTTGGGAGGCAGTATTGAAGCATATTAAGGTAAAATGGGAGAGTATGGGGTCTATATACTCTCTCCCGCTGCCATAGTCGGTGAATTTGGAGATCATGTCGCAATTTACCATAGGGAATAAACTGACGGGTTCGGATTTGTTGCATGATTCTCCGAATCGCCGGATAGGCAAGATACATAAAAAGGAGGAAGGTTGTAGAACACATAACCTTCCCCCCTGAAAGAAGAACATACGCCGCTGCGCCCTCTGTGCTTCCCGTGGCGTATATTTATCACACTTTCGGAATGCATTCCTCCGCCCGGTCGATGATCGATTGGGGCAGGTCGAAATCTTCAAGCTGGTTGTTCAAGTAGGCCTGGTACGCTGTCATGTCAAAATGGCCATGGCCGCTCAGATTGAACAGGATGGTGCGCGGCTCGCCGGCTTCCTTGGCCTTGAGGGCTTCGTCGATGGCGACGCGGATGGCATGGCCCGACTCGGGCGCGGCCACGATGCCTTCGGTCTTGGCGAAGAGCATGAGGGCTTCGAAGACCGGGTTTTGGTGGCACGCCAAGGCGCGCATGACGCCCTGTTTGGTGAGGGCCGCCACGGTTTGGGCCACGCCATGATAGCGTAATCCGCCCGCATGGATGCCCGGTGGGACGAAGCTGTGGCCAAGGGTGTATTGCTTCAACAACGGCGTGGTGCATGCCGTATCGCCGAAATCATACGCGTAGAGGCCGCGCGTCAAGGTCGGGCAGGCCGTGGGTTCGACGGCGATGAAGTCGATGTTCTTTCCGCCTTTTGTCTTGTCGGGCACGAAGGGGAAGGCAATCCCCGCGTAATTCGAGCCGCCGCCGCAACAGCCAATGACCACATCGGGGTATTCGCCCACGCTTTCGAGCTGCTTGCGCGCCTCAAGGCCGATGATGGTCTGGTGCATGCACACATGATTCAGCACGCTGCCCAGGCTATACTTGATCCGCCCGCCGCTCTTCGCAGCCACCTCGACGGCTTCCGAGATGGCCATGCCCAAGCTGCCGGTGGTCTCGGCATCCTGCGCCAAAAAGGAAGCGCCTGCGTCCGTGCGGTCGCTCGGGCTTGGATATACGGACGCGCCGAAGGTCTCCATGAGTACGCGCCGGTATGGTTTCTGCGTAAAACTGATGCGGACCATATATACGCTGCATTTCATGTCCAGCATGCTGCATGCGATGGACAAGGCCGTTCCCCACTGTCCCGCGCCGGTCTCGGTGCATAATTCATTTACACCATCTAGTTTGTTGTAGTAGGCTTGCGCAACCGAAGTATTAATCTTGTGGCTGCCCGAGGGGCTCACGCTCTCATTTTTGTAAAAGATTTTCGCGGGCGTTCCTAACGCCTGTTCGAGACGGTACGCCCGGCGGAGCGGCGTGGGCCGCCATAGGCGGTATATGTCCATCACCTCGCCGGGTATGGACACCCACGGCTTTGTTGTCATTTCCTGCTCGATAAGGCTCGGCGGGAAAATGGCCGCCAGATCATCCGGCCCCGCAGGCAGGTGCGTGACGGGATGCAGTGGCGGGTCCATCGGCTGCGGCATGTCTGAAACGACGTTGTACCATGCATCCGGCATGTCTTTGGTGTTGAGTGTTATCGAGTAATCGTGCATATTGGTTTCCCTCCTATATGCTTGCCCCTGAAAAAAAATCATTATACACTAGCGCATGACGTACGCAACGCAAGCGAAAATGAACGCCATGCGGCATGAAAAGGGAAGAAAGCGAATCAAGGTTTTGACCTGCCTGTATGTACTGCTATCCATAACAGCGCTACTCTATGCTTCCCTCCTCGTATTGCTCTATTTTGCCCAAGGTTTTGTGGTGTTTCCTGCTGGCCGGAATGTCTGGACCAGCCCGGAGGCCATGAATTGGGATTTCGAGGAAGTCCGTCTGCCAGTGGGTGCATATGAGACCTTCGGATGGTTCATTCCCGCGCCACATGCGCGCGGGGTCCTGCTCTTTTCGCACGGCAATGCGGGCGCCATCGCGGACCGGATGGAATCCATCGGCATTTTCCGGGAACTGGGATTTGATGTGCTGGTTTATGATTATGGCGGTTATGGTTATAGCACGGGCAGCCCTTCGGAAGCGCGTTGTTATGCCGACGCGATGGCTATGTGGGATTTTTTGGTGCGCCAGCGCGGGATTGCGCCGGAACGCATACTGCTGTTCGGGCGCTCGCTGGGCGGCGGCGTGGCGTGTGATCTGGCCAGCAAGGTGAATCCTGGCGCAGTGATTTTAGAGAGCACCTTCATCTCGACGGTTCGCATGGGAAAAGAACTATACCCCTTCCTCCCCATCGGCCTGCTATTGCGCCACCGTTTTGAGAGTGACATGAAGATAAATCGCATCACTGCGCCCGTCTTGGTGGTCCATAGCCGGAACGACGAAATAGTCCCATTTGCACATGGCGAAAAACTGTATGAATTGGCCCGCCCGCCCAAAACATTTTTGGAAATAGAAGGCGGGCACAATGAAGGATTCCTGCTCTCTGGCTCGAAATACGTCGATGGGCTTCGACGCTTTGTCGAACCTCTATTCCCGCCGCGATAGTAACTAGGTGCAGCCACACCAACGGGCCTTTTCCATGGGTTTTCCGAAGACGGCGAAACCATAGCATTTTGCTGGACCGCTAGATCCCGCTGCATCCACATCATCAAGGCCCTCATAGCCGTTAGGATATGAATTCACACTTGACAAAAGACGCATAAACATGTAGCTTAAATCAAGAATACGCATAAATGAGCTTGCGGCGTCGCGCACGAAGCCTGTCAATACATGCCTCGTGTTTTTTACCTGCCAAATAATGAGGGAGAGCCTGATACTGTCCATCTCAAAGCTGGGAAACCGATGCAAGCCAGTGATTGCATGAGAAAAGGCCGTTTGTCCGTCAAAAGTTTTTTTAACCACGATTGAAGAGGAGAACTGTCACCATGTTCTTAAAACCGGTCACAAACAAGCTCAAATGGTTGCGTTGTCTTTCCAGTATGGCGCTGGCTGGAATGGCATTATACCTTGCTGTTTCTTCCATTGCCGCCAGCGCGGAGGAGTCCGGTAAAATGCTTACGGCAACAAAAGATCCGACTACTCATGAGGTTGTATTGGGCAACGATACTGTTCGAGTCCGGTTTCCCTGGGAAACGGCCCGTTTTGAGCAATTCCCGAATGGCTACACTGGGTACATTCTGGAGATGTGCAAGGATGGGCAATGGGTGCAGATGGCTGTTTCCCCCTACTTCTCGGCGTTTACCTACCGTTCCGGCTGGGGCCGCCATTTTCATCATTATGTGATTCCTCGAAGCGCCGAAGTGTCACAAGATAACGAGAAGGCCCGGGTCGTGTTCAAGGAAACCCTGACCGACCTTGATCGCGGTTCCTGGTTCTTTGAAGCTTCCTTTGAAGTCCGCCCCGGCTCGCCTTTTGTTGAAACCACCTATACGATGAAAGTAGACACCGAGCGCGATGTGTTCTTGTTCGACGGGCCCCGGCTGCATGTAGGAGAAGGCTCGTTTGGCGATGCGATGGATGAGGCGCTTTTCCCAGGCATCGAGTATTTGCAGAAGGGAGAACGGTCGAGCCACATGGCCGCTTTGGCCCCGGAAGTTCGTATCAATTTAGTACCTCCACCCGCTAAGATCACGATACCTTTGATGGCGATTTATAATGAAGGATGCGTGGCCGGCCTCATGTGGGATCCGATGAAGCCATGGCTCGGATCCCATACCTGCCCGAGCGCGCTATTTGCTTCACCGAACTGGCTTGAAGACCAGCCCAATCATCTTATGGGGCTTTTCCTGCCTAGTGTGCCGGATTATGTAGCCGAGAACAGCATGTCCGCGCATACGCCAGTCACGCTCAAGGCGGGTGAAACCATGCGCCTCGAGTCGGCCTTGTTCGCGGCTCCGGCTTCTTCGTCGGCGGATGCCGTGGATTTGTGGCTCCAACGGCGCGGCGGTTTGCCGGCTCCATCGAAGACTCCCTATTCCTACTTGGAACAGATTAATGAACACGCCCGGATACTCGTGGATGATTCCTGGAATAAGAAAGGCGATGGGTGGTTTTGGGATTACGATGGCAAACCCTCCTACAATGCTGGTGTAGCTTCGGCGCTGGCCAAAGCACTTCCATTCATCGAAGACAAGAAGCTTGCGGAACGCACGATTGAACGCATTCAAGTTGTCGCTAAAGACGCGGCCTACTTGCCGTTGTCGTTCCGGTGGGGCAATCTCGCGCGCGCCATGGAAGCGAATCACTCATTCGCCCATACGCTGATTGACTCACAGAAGGAAGACGGTTCATGGGTGCATAATCAAACGAAGGACGCCGAGTTGGGATTGTTTTGGCTGATGGCTCCTCCCAATCCTCCCTACATCGTAAAAGATGGAGAACGTTCGCAGGGCATCTCCGCACGACGGGCCAGTGAGGTGCTCGAATATGCGCTGCTGGCGAATGATCCGGCGGCGCTCGCTGCTGGACTGCGCGGCATCGAAGACATGAACCGGTATACGGTGCCCTATGTGTATGACAACGACGAATGCCCGCAGGCGCCGTCGCTGCATGGTTCTTACTGCGGCATGCGCGCCTGCCTGCTTGCATACCGAATTACGGAAAATCCCACTTATCTTGAACAAGCCAAGCGGTGGGCGAAAACAGGACTGCCTTTTGTATATATGTGGAGTTTTGGCCCGCGGGAAGTCGAAACCGGCCATATACACGCTGAGAAAAAATTCTTCTTGAAGGGCAAAGACCTATATAAAAACACCAAGCGGGATCCCATGCTCTACGGGGCGTTATATGGATACGGCTCGAGCCAATATATGTTCCCCTGGTACGGAGTACTAGTGCAATGGATTGGCTTCGAGTATGCCGAAGACCTCGCTCGATTAGCCAAGTATGACACCTCTTTCCCCTGGAAAACGGTCAGCGATGGATTGATTTCTAGTGCGATGTGGCAGGCATTTGACAAAAAGCCATACGCGGGTTATTTCCCTGATGCCTTCAGCACCGAGCGATGGATGCCCAGCGGGCCTGCGTTCTCCCCAGCCGCGTTGATGGAAACGATGTTTTTGACGAATTTTGATGTCGCGGACTGGGATACGACTATCGTCCGCAATGAAAACGCTAGATTCCACATCACCAGTTCCAAATGCGCCGGAGACGCCGCCATTTCCGGTGGCATGCTACGCTTCACTCTCGACGACCCGGCCTGCACCCACGTACGTGCGGTCGTAACGGATTTGCCGCCCACGGCGCAAATAACGGTTGATGGACAGGCGTTGCCGCAAGTGGAAGACCTGGAGTCCGTGGAAGAAGGCTGGCAGCGCAATCCGTATGGTTTGGCCTTGCTGAAAGTTTGCCAGAAGGAAAAACCGCGCGCTATCGAAGCCGCGTTAACAGCGGCTCCGTAAATCGAGCAGACGCTCCGGTTGGGCGTCACATGGTTCATTCGCACACTACATGCCCGAGAGAATGAAAGGTTCCTTCTCTCGGGCTTGATTTGTATCGAGGAACGCCGCGCTCATGATATGTTCACGGGTTATGGCGGCGCTCGATAAGAAAACCGCTCTGCCGGGTGGCGGCGTTGAGCGTCTTAATTTTCTTTTTGAGGGAAGCGGCAATCTGGCCGAACTTGCCCGGATATATGGGCCCTTCTAGGTTTTCACTGCTGATGACCGCCAGGCTGAGCGTCACTAAAGGAACGGAAATAGTCTCGCCTGTGCGGCTGACGGCCTTATAGGAACCAGATTCCACATCCTGCACGTTGAACAGGTGGATTTTTTGCCGGTCGAATTCGCTGCAAATGGATTGCAGCGCCATCACATCGATATTTCCTTGCGTCACAATGATGAAGTCATCGCCGCCCACATGGCCCAGCCGCGCATCCATGGAGAGTTTGGGGCATTGTTCGGTGAGCACCTTGGCCGCCAGCTTGATCATTTGATCCCCCTGGGGAAAGCCATATGAGTCATTGAATTCCTTGAAGTGGTCCAGGTCGCCGTAAATGATCCAGAAGGCATTTGTTTGCAGCACCTCTTGAAGCCAGGACTGGATCATGGTGTTTCCCGGAAGGCCCGTTAAGGGATTGGCGCTGGCGGCAAGCTGCACTTCGGTGCGGATGGATTGCGTCAGGAGCTGTTTCATGGTGATGGTTCCGACTATTACGCCCTCGGTGTCCGTGACGATGACGGGGTCGTAAAGGTCATCCTGTCCGCGCTCCATGGCGAGCCGGCCAAGGACCATGATATCCATGCCTTCCTCGACCACGAGCGGCTCGTGTTTGGTGACGGCGACGGTTTCGATGTATTTCTTTTGGATAAGCTGGAAACCATAACGTCCGCCCGCGATGCTGTAAAAATGCTGTTTGGGCACCAGGCCGCACGGTTTCCCCTGATCAAGAACAAGCACATGATCCGCCGAAGGGTTCCGCCGGAAAAAGTAATCCAATTCCTCGCAGGTGGTGGTGCGGACTTCAAAGACCGGGGGGCGCAGCACAATGGATGACACCTGGGTGGACAGTGAAATCTTCGGGTAATGGAACCGGCGCATCAAGCCTTTGATATCTCTGCGGATATCTTCACGGAGTTCACTCAGTTCAGGCGCAGGCCGTGCGAATAGATACCCTTGGGCGTATCGGACTCCCAGGCGCAGCAACGCCTCGAGTTCCTCTATCTTTTCGACGCCTTCCGCGACCAGCTTGCTCTCGACGCTCGACATAAACGACAACAGGGCTTTGACCAGATTTTGTTTATACGCATCTTTGTGGATATTGGCGACAAGCGCCCGGTCGAGCTTGACGAATTGGGGGCAGGCTGCCATGAGCATGACCATGCTGCTATGGCCCGCGCCAAAATCATCCAGTGCGATATGGATGCCTTGATCCACGTAATGGCGGACAAGCTGCTCGAAATGGGCGTAATCAGCGATGCAGCTCGATTCAGTGATCTCGAAGACGATTTGCCGCTGGTCTATCCCCCGGCCGCGCAGATCCATGGCGGCAAAATCGGGACGGAAACGGGGATCCGTGAAGATCGATGGGCTAACATTAATGAAGAAACGCCGGGCGCGCGGCTGGTGAGCAGTGCTGGATATCGTATCCAACGCTACGGAACGGCACGCCGCCTCGAGTTCCCATGACAGCCCCCACTCCCGGGCTTTCGTGAACAAATCCGTGGCGCACTCGAATGGCGGCTCCGCACGGGAAAGGGCTTCATAGCTGTAAACTTCCCCGAAGAATAAATCGATGATGGGCTGAAAATAGGTGGTGATGCGGCGTTCCGCGATGATATGCGCCAAGTCCGCCCGCGTTGCTCTCACCACATCCGATTCCGCGACCGCGAATGCCATGACTACACCTTTCGCCGGTTTCTCCCCTTTCCCTTGGAGATAGGATGGCGTAAGAATGTTAGGGCAGTATTAGCCGCGTTTTTGGATTGTTTTTATACTTTAGAGGCGCGGTTTATTCCGCACTGATCACAAACACCGCTTCGTCCGCGAACAGGTTCGGCCAAAGCCGCGTTGTGAAGGCGAAGCCCGCCGAACCCAGCGGCATCTTCTGGAGAATGCGGACGCCATGGCTGTCGCAGAATTCCTCGAAATCCCGTATCGAGAGCACGCTCCGGTTGGGCGTCACATACCAGGAATAGGGCAAATTGCGCGTCACGGGGGCTTTCCCGAGCAGGGTTTTCAGGCGCACTTTCCAATACCCGAAATTGGGAAAGCTGATAATGCAGCGTTTCCCTACCCGCAGCATCTCGCTAATGACCAATTCCGGCTTTTGGATGACTTGGAGGGTCATGCTCAAGATGACATAATCGTAGCTTTGGTCTGGCAACGCGCTTAGCCCCTCATCAATATCCGCTTGAACAACCGAGACGCCCCGGCGCACACAGGTGATGATATTGCCTTGCGACAATTCAAGCCCCATGCCATCGACGTTCTTGCGGCAGATAAGCTGTTCGAGCAGTTCTCCATCGCCACAGCCGATATCCAGCACGCGGCTGCCGGGGTCCACCAGGTTGACAATCATCTCGTAGTCCACCCGGTGGCCTTCGTAAATGCTGTTTGACTCCAGGGGTGGCGGGCCGAAATCCGCTTCCGAGTCCACCTGGACAGGGCCGGGCCGCCGGATTTTTTCCGGATCATGGACATGCTCAAGAAAGCCGCCGACCAGTTTGCGCATGACTTCCACTTCAAGCAGGAAGGCGTCATGTCCGTAATTGGATTGCACATTGCAATAGGTGGCGTCTTTGCGCTGGCGCATAAGCGCGTTCACGATGCTCTGGGATTGGTAGGGCGGATACAGCCAATCGCTGGTGTACGAGAGCACCATGGTCTTGCCTTGCATGCGGGCCATGGTGTTATCCAGCGAGCCGTATGGGGCGGTTACGTCGAAATAATCGATGGCTTTGGTGATATATAGATAGGTGTTCGCATCGAAGCGGTTGACGAACTGTTCGCCTTGGTAATCCAGATACGTCTCGACGCTGAACTCGCTGCTGAAGTCGTAGCTGTAATCGTTCGTATTGCGCAGGGCGCGGCCGAATTTTGTACGCATGGATTCAGCGGACAAGTAGGTAATGTGGCCGAGCATGCGCGCGATGGATAGGCCAGCGTCCGGCCCTTCGCCGTCATAATAATCGCCATTGTTAAACGCGGGGTCCGCCTGGATGGCGTGCCGCGCCACGGCGTCGAACGCGATGGATTGCGCTGCTTGAACCGGCGTCGAGGCGATGACAATGGCGGAGCGCAGGCGTTCGGGAAAGCGCGCCATCCATTCGAGGGCCTGCATCCCCCCCATCGAACCGCCCGCCACACACATCAGCGCTTCAATGCCCAGATAATCAATCAGATGTTTCTGGGCGCGCACCATATCGCCGATGGTGATGATGGGGAAGGTGAGCCCGTACGGCTTGCCGGTTTCTGGATTGATTGCGTTCGGGCCTGTGGAACCCTGGCAGCCGCCCAGGACATTCGAGCAGATCACGAAATACTTATTGGTGTCGAAGCCCTTCCCCGGCCCCACCATATTGTCCCACCAGCCGGGCTTGCGTTCATCGGACGCATAATATCCCGCCACATGCGAATCGCCCGAGAGGGCGTGCAGCAGCAATATCGCGTTCGAGCGCTGGGCGTTCAACACACCGTAGGTCTCGTACGCCAGCGTGATCGGCCCCAGCGTGCGCCCGCAATCTAATATCATCTCATTCGGCGGTTCGGCGAAGGTGAAATACTTCGTCTCGACGATGCCGACAGAACCTTCTTCGCTCATTCAGATGCATCCCTTGAATAACTCGTGCAATAAACAATATATAAAGTGGGTATTATACATTTTTTTCGGTTTCTGCTTCATCTTTGCGGTTTCCTCGTTGCGGTTTCCTCGTTTCCTCATTTCTTCATGCGATCAATGTAGCCGAGGCATTTGCGAAATAAAGAAAATCCGTATTGACAAGGGTTTACAAAGCGGCGGAATTGGCGCCTACCCCGGAGAATGCGGGGAAAGGGGCTTGGCGGGGGCATGAATAAGGATTTTTTGTGAAAAATCACCCCAAATGCCCTCGGCGAGCGGGAAAAGGCGTAACGTCTCCCGTGTGTGATTGTAGTATAGTTGACCACATAACCACGCACACACCAAGGAGACGTTTGCGATGGCCATTATACACCAAATGGGGTTGTTCTCGTGGAACCAGGTCGACGCGGCGTCGGATCTGGATCGGCTGAACCTGTTGCTGGCGGCGCTGCCGGATGAAGATTTGATGCGGGCGATGGAAGCCGAACGCAAGGGGCGGCGCGACGATTATCCTATCCGCGCGATGTGGAACAGCATACTGGCGGGGATCGTCTTCCAGCACGACGGCGTCGAAAGCCTGCGCCGCGAACTAGCCCGAAACGGGCAATTGCGCCAGTTGTGCGGATTCGACGTGTTGCGGGGCGCCAAGGCGGTCCCGCCCGAATGGGTGTACACGCGGTTCTTCGCCAGATTACTGCGCCACTGGAAAGAAGTGGACCGGATGTTCGACGCGCTCATCGTCCGGCTGATGGAACGCTTGCCGGATCTCGGGGTGCGTCTGGCCGTAGACTCGAAAGCCATCCAAACCCACGCCAAGCCTCCGCGCAAAGACGCGGTCCTGGAAAACGAAGAGCCGGACGGGCGGCGCGACCGCGACGCAGACTGGGGCACGAAAACCTACAAGGGCGTTCACAAGGACGGCACGCCCTGGGAGAAGGTCAAACGGTGGTTCGGCTACAAGCTGCACCTCATCGTGGACACGAAATATGAATTGCCGCTGGGCTACGCGGTCACGAAAGCCAGCGCCAACGACTCGCCCTTTCTGCTGCCCCTCGTGGCGGCTCTCGACGCGCGCCACCCCGAACTCGTCCAACGCGCCGAGTACCTCAGCGCCGACAAGGGCTATGATTCCGAAGCCAACAACAAGGGCCTCTTCGAGGAACATGAAATCCGGCCCATCGTGGACATCCGGGCGACCTGGAAAGAAGAACCGGAACGGCCCCGCCCTTTATATCCCGAACGGGTAGACACGATCTTCCATACCGAACGAGGTGAAGTCCTCTGCCGGTGTCGTAACGGCGCCCCAAACGAACGCGACAACTATGATTCCATGGCCTACCAAGGATTCGAGCAAGATCGGGGAACCTTGAAATACCGTTGCCCAGCCAAGGCACGCGGGAGCGCCTGTACCCAGCAAGACCTCTGCAACCAAGGATGCCAGCCCGAACACGGACGGATTGTCCGCGTGCCCATCGCTATCGACCGGCGCATCTTTACCCCCCTGCCCCATAAGCGCTAACCTTATATTGCCTCCATCAAACCACGCAACTGTTGCATTCGCTTCCTTGGGGGCTCTGCCAGATCTCTCGCGATTTCCCGCCACTGGCTGATGCATTCGGATAATCCAAGCGTCGGATTGACCGCTTGGCGAAGGAGGTGCAAGGCGAAAGAGAGTTCGCGCCACAAGGAGGCCTCGCGGTAGATATCGTCACAGTGGATATCCCCAGGGGGAAAAAAAGCGCCCCTCATCAACAATGGCCTGGGCAAGGCAGGAGACAAGCATTTTGCCGTGGAGCCAAGCCTTGGCCGACTCCTCGTCTTCCTTTGGCAAGTGTCCCAATCCCATAATCGACTTCATCCGTTTGAAGGCCAACTCCACCTGCCAGCGCGCCCGGTACAACTCGATAACCTGGTGCGGCGATATTGAATCCGGCAAGGATGTGGCCAGTATGACGTAGCGATGCAGCACAAGCGTTTCGGGATCCAGACTCCGTTGCTTCTTGCTTAGCTCTTTCTTCGCCCGGCGGATGCTTTGCGCGGCGGCTTCCTCGCTCAAACGCAGCGCACAGATCCGTAGCGCCAGCTCCTCCTGCCCCTTTGCCTGGCCAATCAGGGCCCAATCACCCACTTCCCCTACCTCTAGAGACGCCACCAATCCAGCCAGTGGACAGGTGTTCCCTGCGCCATTCCGAAGACTGAAGGCTTTATTCTTAAGACGCGTCAGAAAGTTCCCGTTATGGCCGAGCACATAACGAAAACCTTTGAGATGCCCATAAGCACGATCTCCGAGCAATAGGTCGCCAGGCGAGACTCGGAATCGCGCGAAACTCTCTCCAACCTTCGGGCCGGTAATATGAAACTCATCGCATTGAAGACCGTATAAACATAGGCTGTAGTGAACGCGCCAGTCCGTTCCCGTGCTTCCCGGTTCGCAGACAACGCTCGCATCCACGACGCGAACACGGTAATACTCCAGCCATGCAGGCCGAACGCACGGTCCCGCGCGACGTTGAAGTATCTCTACGGCCATCCACCGCAGCCATTCCCCCGAAGCACGCAACCGCTTAAGAAGTGCCACATCCGACACGGACGCCACATTCCCTTCTCGAGCACGAACGACAGCCTCACGCAGAGAACACCCATCCGCCAAATGGATCAACAGCAAGCGCAGGAGCGATTCCGTCGACGATATAGAACGAGGCTTGCGGTGCCACGCGCCCAATTCACGAGCCTTGTCCTCCCATCCAGCAGGGAGAAAACGCTGTAAACACTGCCAATTCTCATTCCACGCTGCTTCCATGCACCCAGTATAGAAGATTCGTCAGGAGACATCAAATAAGGTTAGCGCTTATGCCCCCCTGCCCCGCAGCGCCAAATCCTGGCGCCGCGAATACAAACACCGCACCGCCATCGAGCGAGTCAACAGCCGACTCGACGGCGCATACGGATTCGAGCGCCACTACATCCGCGGTATGAAAAAGATGCGCGCCCGCACCGGATTAGCCCTCCTCGTCATGCTCGGCATGGCCCTGGGATGGCTCGAAGCCGGCCAGGCAGAACGCATGCGCTCGCTCCTCGGACAGCCCCGCGCCGCATAGATCACATCGAATCCGCACAAGCAATGATGGCCCGAATCAAGGGCAAACCATGCCCATTCGGGCCGCAAGGGTCCTACACGCGAACCTCCTGCATGATTTATTGCACCCGTAGCGGAGGCGTAATCCCATTGCCACAGGCGAAAACCGCTCCGCGTGTGCCCGCACCGTCCGCGCGTTCGCAAACCACGCTATTTCGCAAATGCCTCTAGCCTTGAAATCCTGTAACCAGTCATGCCAAAATGATATGCGTACATTAGTGATAGGGGCTGATTAGTTCAGGAGGATGAATAGTGAAAAACATCCGGCTGATTGAATTAGGAACAAATCACCGTACTGATATCGGTAATCTTTGTTGTTTGCTGAACGGAACTCAAAATCCCGAGGCTACCTTTCACTTTCTCTTCAACGAGGACCGTATTTCGCTTGAAGATAAGCTACGTGAAGCGGATGGAACTTACGATGAATCTAGGGTAAGAGAAGTTGTATATAATTATGCTCATGATCATCATTACACTGAGTATCCTCTGGCTATTGGGGATTACCCTTTCACTGATGAGATAATAATGAACAGGGATAACAGGAGCAGCGTTATCTCAACGCACGATTGGTCTAGCTATTCAAAATCTCCATTGGTAACGGGACTCGAGTTCTTGACCGCACAGGTTATGACCGCATTTTTCCTACCAAATGCTCTTCATATGGAGACAAATTCCTGCCCGAATGACTACTGTGATAATCGAGAGGACATAGACATGGGTATCAAGGAAGGTGCGTTCTGCTACTCTTGTCGAAATCTGCTGCTGTCCGAACTTGACAAAAACAAGATAACTCTGCCTGAACTGATTGGCATTGAGCGGATTCTAGATCATGTGGCCAATCGCAAGATCTGCCTGGTGATTATGCCGTTCAGGTCAAAATTCGCTAAGGTCTATCGGGTGCTTAAGGATACAATAGAGGGAGTCAGGGACCAAGTAACACAAATCCCTTTCAAATGTATTAGGGCTGACGAGATTTTTAGTTCTGTACCAATTATGCATATCATCCATGAGCAAATGGGACGCGCGGAGATCATCATTGCCGATTTGACGAGCTGCAACCCGAATGTGTTTTACGAACTCGGGTATGCCCATGGAATCGGTAAGAACACCATATGCATTACCCAGAAAAAAAAAGACGTACCCTTCGACCTGAAACACAGACAATTCCTTCTCTATTATCCACGGAATCTGAAACAAACGCTGTCTGCCAAGATTAAGCGTTATCTTAAGTGACGTCAGTATGCCCTTGAACAAATACTGCAATGTTAGTGTGTCCGTTGCCCGGATACACTACTAAAGCGAGGTTCGATTATGGGTACCTCTTGTAGCATGTCTCAAATCAAGAACCCAAACTCCTGCGAGGTTCGCGGTCAGCTTCACGTTAGCATGTGCCAAGAGGGCTACCCGTTTCCCATGACGGTACAGTCGATTGTAGATGACGCACGCTTCCGGGGTGCGCTTGACAATCAGCTTTCGAATGCCGTGTTCCGAAACATCGCGCTTTACCTTGCACGGCACCTCAATCCCACCCTCGACCCCAACGGCTAGAACTAGTACGTCCACGTCTTTGCTGTATACACAGGTAATCATAAACTTTTCCAGCCGATGGCCTTCCCGATTCATCCATCGGGTTACCATCGTGCCGATTACCCGGATATCTTTGCCCTTCGTCGTCTCGCCATGCTCCTGCTCGCATATAACAAAGCAACCCCACGATAACAACTCAATGTCAGAATTGCTATAAGGGGCGATGATTGTGTATAAACATTCATATTAAGAGGTAATGTGAAAAGGAATCTTTGTGGTGTCTCGTATTCCTCGACCCTAGTAAGCTATTCACTTCACTGTCCTGAGCGCTGTTCAAGACTGGGGGAATGGAAGATGCAGGTGATAATCGATGCAAATGTCTGCTGCAAGGATTTTTGCATGAACGGAACGGCGTTTTGTGTCTTGGCCGAGGTAGCGCCTTCAGCCAATGCGCAACTCTACTTACCAATGGTGGCGTATCATGAAATACTCGAAGTGTATTCACGTGAACTCCACCGTATACACCAGAAGCTGCATTCGTGTGCTACGGATTGGGACAGATTGGTCCAAGCTCCAGAAATTAGCATACCTAGTCGCGATTCATTGGTGCAGAAAGAAGTGGAGTTTCATGAATACCTAGATAGACGTCTGGCTGGTCTTCACATAAATATATTGCCGTTACCTGAGATAAGCCATGAGGATCTGATAATTCGCGCATTGAAGCACAGAAAACCATTTGACCAAAACGGTAAAGGGTATAGAGATGCCCTGATTTGGTTTTCTTTGGTACATTCCGCACACAGTGATGTAGATGAAGTCTATCTTGTTACGGAGAATACCAAAGACTTCGGTCCAGGGCCAAAACCCTATCCAGACATGGCCAAGGATCTTGAGTCCGAGGGGATTGCGCCAGACAGAGTACGAATTGTAACGTCTCTAGATTCATTCATTGAAAACCACCTTGTACCCCATCTCGGTCTTGATACAGATCTTGCTGTAGAGCTATCTAGAAATGAAGGCTCAGGTCGTGTTCTCCGAGACTGGCTCAAGAGTTCACTTGGCAATGAAATCGAGTCGCAGAACTGGGCCAATTCGCTTCTCGGTCTTGAACCTGACCATGGCTGGGTTATGATTGACAATCAGTTCACGGTGAACAAGGTAAAGCCACTACGTGTAATCAAGCTACCTACGTGTAATCAAGCTACCTAAAGGCAACTACCTTATCGACCTCATCTGTAGCACTTCCTTGCTCGTTACGTTTCTTCCTGATTCTGGATGTGATTCTTGTTACGAAGATGTCAGGAAACTTATCGGAGTTTTTGATGATGAGCTAATGTCTGTTGACTTTCCTGAATTTGAAGTTGACATCACTCTACAAGTAATTATGAATCCTGATTCGAAAGAGATTGTCGAGTCGGAAATACGGGAAATGAGCGGTCCGTATGGCTCTTGCGGTCTAGCGAAATCTAGAGATCTGCGGGACATACGAGAGATCCTCCACCTCCAGATGCCAGTAGAAAAGCCAAGGGAACAACCGGAAAACTGAAATACAAACGAATGTGTTTCCTCTCAAAAACATCTCTGCTATTCAGCAAATAAACGGACGAAACCGCCAAAGTGCCAAGAGCAGCCATAATGATAAATAGCTTTGTCATGCTTATTTGCCTCCACCGTGTTTCTCATGTCCCCGTGGCGAAATCAGCTTCCCACCTCTCTCGCAAGCATGCTATAATTTCTCTTCTTTTGGCGGGGTCTTGTGCCTCGCATCGTACTTTGGAGGACAGATTATGGAACAGGCGCACAAGGCGGAAGGGGCGGTTTCGGACGAAACCGGCTCCGGCGAGACGCCTGTACGGTTTCCGGAATGGATTCGGCGTGCGTGGCCCCAGGGGCGCGACGCGGTGTTTACAAAAGACCTCTTAGAGGGCCATGGCTTGCACACGGTCTGCCAGAGCGCCCAGTGCCCGAACAAGGGCGAATGCTGGAAGGCGCGGACGGCCACGTTCATGATTTTGGGGAACCGCTGCACGCGCAAATGCGGATTTTGCGCGGTCCATCCGGGAAATCCGTCTGGCGAAGTGGATATGGATGAACCGGAGCGTGTGGCCGAGGCCGTGGCGGCCATGGGCCTGAAACATGTGGTGATCACTTCCGTCACCCGGGATGACCTCGAAGACGGCGGGGCAGGGATTTTCGCCGCGACGGTCCGGGCCATCCGGGAACGGCGTCCGGAAACGACGATAGAAGTCTTGACGCCCGATTTTCGGGGGAATGCCGCGCATGTTGCCATCATCGCCGAGTCGGGGCCGGATGTATTCGGCCACAACATCGAGACAGTGGAACGGCTCTACCCGAAACTGCGCGGCATGCGGTGCAGTTATGCGGAAGCATTGAGCGTACTGCGTAGTGCGGCGGACCACCCCTCCCCCACGATCATCAAGTCCGCCCTTATGCTGGGGCATGGCGAGACGCGCAAGGAAGTGCTGCGTACGCTGGAAGGCCTGTTGGCGGCGGGATGCGAGGCGGTGGGCATCGGCCAATATCTGCGTCCAACCAAACAACAGCAGCCCGTGGCGGAGTTTGTACGCCCCGAAGTATTCGCGGAATATGAACAATTAGCCCGCGATATGGGATTCCGCTTCGCCATAGCGGGGCCCTTTGTACGGAGTTCATACCGTTCCGAGGAAATGATGCATGAGCCTTTCGCCCTCGAACGGCGGGCGGCGGCAAGGCAATACAGACAGGAGGAATCCGCATGAAAGTGGAAGTCCGGCTGCCCAGCATGGGCGAAGAGGCGGAAGATGCCGCCACGGTGGTGTTCTGGTCGGTGGAAACCGGCGACACGGTGTCGGCGGAAGATGATCTCATCGAGATGACCACGGATAAGGCGGCATTCACCGTGCCGAGTCCGGAAACTGGCGTTCTCGTGGAAAAATGCGTCGAGGAAGGCGATGAAGTCAAGACGGGCGATTTGCTTGGGATTATTGAGGTGTAGCCCTTAAATAGCCCCTGAAATGTGCATCATTTTCGGATATGGTATATACTTGTACGCCATTGCGCCGGACGGGTGGGTTGTAACACCGGCGCTAGGAGAATAGAAAGGATTGGTGAATATGCCCATCGGAGTGGGAGTCATTGGAGCGGGAACTGTTGGCGGCGGGATCATCAAAACGCTGCTCGCCAACCGGGGCGTCATTCAGGAACGGGCGCAAGTGGATGTCTGTCTGGTTCATGTGGCGGACACGATGCCGGAGCGGTTCGGCGAATTTAACCTGGAGGGCGTCACGACGAGTACGGACGCCATGGCGCTGATCCAAGATCCCAGAGTCGATGTGGTGTGTGAATTGATCGGCGGGCTCGAGCCCGCGCGCAAGTTTATCTTGGCGGCGCTCAATGCGAAAAAGCATGTGGTGACGGCCAACAAGATGCTGCTTGCCCATCATGGGGCCGAACTCAATGAAGCGGCAATAAGGAACGGCGTCGAATTGCGTTACGAGGCCGCCGTCGCGGGGGGCATCCCGATCATCAAGGCGCTGCGCGAAGGGCTTTCCGCGAACCGCATCCAGTTCGTGTACGGCATCCTCAATGGCACCTGCAATTATATCCTCAGCCGCATGACGTATGAAGGCCTGGAATTTGGCGACGCGCTCGAACAAGCCATCGCCAACGGATTCGCGGAACGGCCGCCTGATCTGGATATCGAAGGCCATGATACGGCGCATAAAGCGCAGATCATCGCTTCGTTGTGTTTCTGCACCGAGGTGAATCCGGATGACATCCATATTGAAGGCGTCACAAAAGTCACGCACGCCGATGTGGCGTATGCCCGCGAGATGGGGTATCTCATCAAGCTGCTGGCCATCGTAAGGGATGAAGGCGATACCATAGACGTGCGGGTGCATCCGACGCTGGTGCCGGAGACGCACCTGCTGGCGTCCGTGCGAAACGAGTTTAACGCGGTATATGTCCAGGGCGGCACGGCGGACGCCACGCTGTATTATGGCCGGGGCGCGGGCCGCATGCCCACGGCGAGCGCCGTCGCGGCGGACATTGTCGATATTGCCCGGCGCAATGGAGCGCCGCCAGCTCCCCCGTTTGTGTATGGCCCGAAGCGCTCCATTCGCAGTATAGGCGAAGTGCGCGGGCGTTATTATCTCCGCCTCACCACCAAAGACCAAGTAGGGGTGCTGGGCAGCGTATGCACCGCGCTCGGCAGCCATGGGGTCAGCATTGCGTCGTGTATTCAAAAGGAAGAGCATTGCGAAAACGCGGCCGTCCATGTGGTGCTGATGTCGCATGAAACCGTGGAATCCTCGTTGCGCGCCGCGTTGAACGAGATCGATCAAATGGACTTTATCTGTGAACCAGCGCATGTGCTGCGCGTGTTATAGAAAGCAACTGCCATGCGAAACCCAGGATTAATCGAACGCTACCGCCGTTTTTTGCCCGTGGATGCACAAACCCGTGTCATCACGCTGAATGAAGGCTCGACCCCTATGCTCCAGGCGCTCCGCCTGTCGGCGGCGATTCATCCGCGCTTGGAGATTTGGTTGAAATATGAGGGATTGAATCCCACCGGCTCCTTCAAGGATCGGGGGATGACCATGGCCATCACCAAGGCCGTCGAGGAAGGCTTCCAGGCGGTCATGTGCGCTTCGACGGGCAATACATCAGCCTCGGCGGCGGCATATGCGTCGCGGGCGGGCATTCGCTGCGCGGTGTTAATTCCCGAAGGCAAGATCGCCTTGGGCAAGCTGTCGCAGGCCATGATCCATGGCGCGAAGGTCATCCAGATCAAAGGAAATTTCGACGACGCCCTCGAGTTGGTGCGTGCGATTACCGAGCGCCATCCCATCGCGTTGGTGAATTCCATCAATCCCTATCGCATTGAAGGCCAGAAGACGGGCGCTTTCGAGATCCTGGACGATTTTGACGGCCAAGCGCCGGATTTCCATGTGCTGCCGGTCGGCAATGCGGGCAACATCACGGCGTACTGGAAGGGCTATCGAGAGTACTTCAGCGCAGGGCGCTCGAAAAATCTGCCAAAAATGCTGGGATTCCAAGCGGCGGGCGCGGCCCCGATTGTGCTGGGCCATCCCGTGGCGCAGCCCCAAACGTTCGCCACGGCCATCCGCATCGGAAATCCCGCCAGTTGGAAATCCGCGGAAGCCGCGCGCGATGAATCGGGCGGCGTGATTGACATGGTGACGGATGACGAGATCCGCGCCGCGTACAAAATGCTGGCGTCTCTCGAAGGCGTCTTCTGTGAACCGGCGAGCGCCGCCAGCGTGGCGGGATTGGTCAAACTGGCGGGCCAAGGCTTCTTCGACCAAGGCGAGCCTGTATCCGGGGATAAACTGCGTGCCGTATGCACGCTCACCGGACATGGCCTCAAAGATCCCGATAGTGCTATCGCCGCCGCCGACAAGCCCGTGACCATCGAGGCGAACGAGCAAGCCGTTCTAGATGCGATTGGCCTCTAGAACGATGGAATACCGTAGCATGGGCGTCCCGCCCATGCGCATGGCCGGGACGGCCATGCTACGAGAGTGGAGAAACGTTTTTGTTGAGTTGTATAGCGAGGTGCAACATTCGTGTACGGCCTGATTTTTGACATGGATGGCGTATTGGCGGATTCCGAAGGCATATGCGTCCAAGCGACGACGGCTATGTTCCGTGAATTGTACGCCTTTGAGCCGGTTCCTGAAGATTACTTGCCATTTGTCGGCATGGGCGCGGTGCGGTATACGGAAGGCCCTGCGGAGAAATACGGCGTTGCGATTGATACGCCGAAGGCCGTGCGGCGTCGCACCGAAAATATGATCCGCATGATGGAACACTGGGATGAATCCATCGCCTTTTCAGGCGTCCATACGCTTCTGGACGCTGCATTCGGGCGGGAAGACTGGAAAGTAGCTATCGCCACTTCGACGCCCCAAGATCTTGCCGAGGCGACGCTGAAGGCCGCCCGCATCCCCATGGAACGGGTGGCGGCGTTTGTTCATGGCGATATGGTGGTGCATAAAAAGCCGCATCCGGAGGTATTTAGCAAGGCCGCTCAAGCCCTTGGGCTGCCTCCCGGACAATGCGTGGGCGTCGAAGATTCGCCGCCAGGCGTCGAGGCGCTGAATGCCGCAGGCATTGCCAGTGTCGCCGTGACACATACGTTTTCCCGAGAGCAGCTTGCGCACGCGCGGTTGATCGTGGATTCGTTGGAGCAGCTCAATTTAACGCTGTTGGCGGAACTGCTTGGCTGACATGGGTGATTGGCTGGAAGTGATTCGCCCCGGCGCGCCCGTGCCGTATATGCAAGCCTTCGATGCGCAGATCAGCCGCCGGACCGCCGTCGAGGACGGCCAGGCGCGCGAGGCGCTATTCCTGCTGGAGCATGCCCCTGTCATTACGCTGGGCCGGAATACGCAGCCTGGGCATGTGTTGCGCAGCCGGGATGAACTCAAGGCCATGGGCGTGGCCGTCGAGGAAGTGAACCGGGGCGGTGACGTGACCTACCATGGGCTCGGGCAAATGGTCGCTTACCCTATCGTGCGGCTGCGCGAACGCGGCCTTTCCATCAAAGGCTATCTGCGGCGGCTCGAATCGGTCCTGATCGAACAGCTCGCGCTGTATGGCTTGCCGGGCGAGCGAAACGAAGGTTTCACCGGCGTGTGGATCAATGGCGCGAAAATAGCGGCCATCGGGGTAGGTGTCCACCGGGGAGTGACATTCCATGGTGTCTCACTCAATGTCGAGCCGAATATGGCCCACTTTGGCTTGATCATCCCCTGCGGCATCGCGGATAAGCCCGTGGCTTCGCTACGCGGGCTGCTCGGCGCGGCACCACCCATGGCGCGGGTGATGGATGATTTCGAGCGTTGTTTTCGGAACGCGTTCGCATGTGACGCGGGTTGACTGCATTGATAGTAGCATGGCCGTCCCGGCCATGCGCATGGGCGAGACGCCCATGCCATGGGCTCTTTCAGAAGCAAAGCTCTATCGCTCGTCTGCGTCCCGGTGGGTGGGTTCCTTCCCTACTTTGCTTTCGAGCGCGCGTTTGCGGTTCGCCATGATGCGGCGGGCAATGCGGGTAATCTGGAGTTCGAGCCACATGGCGGTCGGCGTGCCTTCCCGGTAATCGGCGGGGCCATATGAATTCACTCGATTATTTTCGCTCAGATCCACGGCTTGGGCGAATTGGCGCTGATCATCCTGTGCGTAGACGGCATACGCCAGCCCGCCGTTTTTGCGCACCACGGAAAACGAAGGGATATCGCTCGGGCCATCCGCGATGTAGATCATATTTTGGAAGGGCACGCGGCGTTCTTCTTCCGGGATGGTGTCATTCACGGAAACGCCTGCTTCGGGGATATTCACGCCTTTGTTGATCTCGAACAATGCCCGCGTTTTGGTGGTGTTATCTAGGAAACCGGCAATCTGGCTGATAGGAGCCGGCTTGCTCCGGCTGGACACCGGATCATACTCGGGTGGAGCGGGCGTCTCGATGAATTCACATGCCCATACGCCATCCAGTTTTTCGGCGATGGCGGAACCGCGTATCATTTCCGAGATGCCCGTGCTGACGACATAGTGCTCGATCCGCAAGTCGCTATGGCGGAATTCTTCCGCCAGCGCCACTTGCCTCAGCCGGTCCAGGATATCCGGTATGCCGGGGAAAAAGGTGATCTGGCTTCCTAATTCCCGCAGGCGGGCGTTGGTCAAATCATGAAAGCGTCCATGTTGGACATACGAAAGCAGATGGCCCAAATAACAGGTGTCATGCTGCACGTGGACGCCCTGGCGCAGATAGTATGCGGGCAGCGCATTCACCTCGCGCCAAAACTGGTCTTCATCTACGCCATAGGCTTCAAAGAGCGGGCGCTGCATGTAATGCGGGGATAACGTTTTATCGAAATCCCAGATCAGGGCGATGACGTTTTGATAAAACATCCCCTTCTCAGCCACGGGAACCGCCTTTCTCAGCCATTTTTTTTGGGCGGACTACTCTTCCCCCAAAAATGGAACGTCCAAACAAACCGTATAAAAACTAAGCGTAGATCCCATATGGCTGGCAAGCACTCATCACACAAAAAAGACCCCGTCTAGCGGGGTCTTTATATGTGGGATTCTACTCAGGCAGGACGCGCCTGGAGCGCCTCTGGCCCTTTTCGGCCTTGACCCACTTCAAACGTTACTTTTTCGCCATCTTTCAATGTTTGGCTGTTGGTCTCCACATTTGAGCGGTGGATGAAAAGATCCTTGCCGCCGTCGTCGGGTACTATGAACCCGAAGCCTTTTTCATCACTGAACCATTTGACCGTACCTGTTGCCACGACCTGTTCTCCACCGCCACCTTTAAAAAAGCAGCTTTTGCTATCCCCTGTTTGGTATGACCGGATACAGCCCTCAGGGGCGCTCAGGACTCTATCCGCCTTCACAGTGTTCTCATATTACACCATTTGTGAAGGTTCGTCAATAATCTGCAGCGATTCCGCAAGGTGGGGCCACGGACCGCATTTTGCTGGGGCAAAGGGCGTTTTTGAGTACGGAGCAGTTTCGGAAAGACGCCAAGGGCGTTTTTGCCAGGCAGTGGGGCCGCGCCAGAGGGGTCGTATCAGGGGCGGGGGAGTGAAAAGTGGGCGTAGGAGCAATAGTAGGGCGGTCCGGGTGTTGGCCGGTCGGCTGGGAACGGAGCGGTTGTGGGCTGAGAAGCCGCTATGTGGGCGGGCGCAACTGGCTGTAGAACTCAGCGGCGATGAGTCTAGCGAAGTATAGAGCCGTATGTCCCTGACGAAGTTCGGGTTTGATGTCACGAGTGAGCCAGGCATGGAACAGATTGTAGGCCAGCATGAGTAGGAGGAGTATCGCCACGATGGCGTTTGGGTCGTGGTGGTAGACGTGGTCGGCGTGCCAAAGTCCGGCCAGTTCGTTGAAGGCGTGATTTTCGATGTCCCATCGGCCGTGGCCGATAAGCACAATCGCAGTGGTAGTGGCCTTTTGAGCACTCAAACTGGCGGCCCAAAGCCATTCACTGGTGAGGGTTTGATCTCGCTCTTCCTTTTTGCCTCGTTGACGGCGCACGGTCCATGTCTCGAAGGAGCGCACGACCCGTACCTTGCGTCCGAGCTGGGTCCAGGAGTCAAAACCCTTTATGTCGTGGCATACGCACTGTCTTTTGCCATAGCTGAAGGGTACAGGATCCGTCTTTCCGGCTTCGAGTAGGGCTCGGAAGTCTTGAATCAGGCCGCGGTTCTCATTCTTCAGGACGGCGATGAAATCCTTTTTGTGGTTCAGAATGAGCGTGCATAGGTGGGGATCGAGATACAGCGCGTCGCCCGCAACCACGTTGAACGCGCGCGGACAAACCTGCAACAGCCGTTTGAGCAGTCGCATGGCGGCGGCGATTTCGCCTTCTCCTTTCTGCTGTAGTTCCAAGTCCAGCAGCATGCGCCCGCCGTCGCACAAAAGATAGGCCATGACATAGCGGTGGTAGTATTGAGTCCGTTTTTCCCTGCCCTTGCCATAGGTTACTTCGCGTTCCGAACATTCAGGGCAAGAGCGCAGATAACTGGCGCACATCTCGTGGCCGTCCAAGATGAGCACCTGCAGGTTGCCGGGTAAAGGGCGCAACGTCTTTTTCCGCTTGCGCTGACGGTAGTGTTCGTATAGCAGCCCGCGCACGGTGTCCAAATCCATCAGGGCCGACACCTCACCCAGACGATCGGCGCTGGGCAGGTTTCCGTCCATCCAGCCATGCCACCGGCTGCGTTTGGATTCTATGTTCCCAAACGCCTCCTCGACGCCGTTGAAGCTGCCCAGGCGCACGCACAACGTGAAAAACACCTCCATGACTACCCGCATCGTAGGGATTTCCGGGGCCTTACGCCGGTCCGTAATCCGCCTGAGTTGATTGCGCAGATCGTAGACCTTTTCCCCATATTTAAGAAGGCGACTAAGAATCAGGCTGTTCCTTAAGCTCCTTGAGCTTCTGCCACGCGTCCTCCGACAGCTTCTCCAGCAATTCCTGCACGGCCTGGTAGTTCTTCACCCACGCGCGGACCTCTTCCTCCAACGACGGGGGTACAAACATCTGCCGCCGTTTCCCCTTCACCGTACACACCAGATACAGGGCCTGATGTCTTTCCCCTTTGGCGCAGCGGCACCCTGCTTTACCGCAGGTGACCGAGCGCGGATTGAGCGTGGCTCGAATCAGGGGGCGTTCGTGAACCAACTGCGCCAAACGGGACTGAAATTGGCGCTCTTGGGTGGACATTTGTATACGCGACATGCGACCTCCATCTTGTACCCTTATAATATACAAGACATAAGCCAAAAGTCAAGGTCAAAGATGAATGCGAATCTGATCGGGAAAAGGTGAGCCCGCCTAAGCCCGCCGCTCCTAAGAACTTACCCCCTCACACAAACCCTCGCTTGCGGAATCGCTGAATAATCTGAACTTCCGAAAGATCCCCCAAAATTCGACAAAGACACTTCTATAGACGGGTAACTCTATTCAATACAAGTAAGTATCCCCCGGCAAAGCCGGGGGCTTTATAGTGTGAGCCGCTCAAAGCGGCTATGCGGAAGTGTTAAGCTGCTCCCTTCGGGTCTTTGCCCTCCCGGTACTGGCTCATCACACATCCGCGTTCAGTTTATTGATCACCAGTCCGCCTTCTCGTGCATAGGGCTGTACGCGCCATTACGTCCCGGTCCTGCTTCTTTGGTATTGGGGCCGTCACGCTTCATAGACTGCTTTCTCGTACTTCATCCACACTCGGCCGCCCAAACCAAAAAACACTCCCGGAAATGTCAAACTTCTACTGCCACCCCGGCAGAGCCGGGGGATCTCCCAATAGATTAGTTGCAGTTATAAACCCCCATTTCTTGGGGGAACTCCTGGATTCCACAGGGCAATCGCGTAAAAAGCAGAGCTTTCCCCTCTTATCAGAATATTTGAGTTTGTTTGTCCAAATAAATCTGAAACGCCATTGCCCACATTTACGGAGAATGAGCCACAAGAGGCGCATAAGACACAAAAAAGGATTGATTCTGTGTTTTTTGTGCATCTTGAGGCCAATTCGGGATTGTTCTTAATGCGCTTGCCATCAAGGAGATTCCATGATTTATTTGTTGTAGCGCTGCGTAAGCAGGCGTGTTTGCTGAGGGATGCAAAGCGGCGTGATTTCACGCCTGGCTTGATATGTTCGCGGAGCATGCCTATATGCGGCCAGTGTGAAGGCGTGTTTTGGGTACAAATAATTTAGGTGCGTTTTTGATTGTCTTTTGCCCTCTTCCAGGGTACGATGGAGCGTAAATAAGGGTGGAACTCGATAAGACACGTGGTTTACAATGGGTATTACTTGACAATAGGGCATCTGGAACTGAGTGAACGATCCGAGGCAAGACACGACGGAGTATGACCATGCATCATCATCACTGTAACCCGCTTCGAAAAGTAGCCCTTGCAGGCGCAATGGCGTTGTTGTGCGCGTTTTGTTTGGTGGGGGCGTTATTCGCCAGCACCGCGTATGCATCTGATGCCGTGGAGCCGGTATCTTCCACCGGGCAAACGGTAACCTACTACGATGGTGATTTCCAAGTAGAACTCAATGTGGCCATGGACCGCCTGGCCGTGGTGGGTTCTGGTGGGACGAAATCCGGCGCGGCGCTGCAAGGCGCATTACAGAAACTAGCACCGGGCGCTACTACCGAGGCTGCGGGGAGCAAGGGGCAATATGTAATATATGCATCGCCTGCCGCCAATACGGGGGAGCTTGCCTCACGCGCCATGGCGCTGTCGGGTGCGGGATATTCCGTGACGGCCCTCGCCTATCCTTCCGGCTTGAATACGACTGATGACTACAGGATTATTCCAAGCCAGATTGCAGTGAAGCTTTTGGGGCCGGTCGATCCCGCCTCGTTGATGAGCCTCTATAATTTAAAGTTGGACCAGCAGATCTCGTATAGTGTGAATACCTATATATTCACGGTCGAGGGAACGGATCCCCTGCGGGGCGTCACGACCGCGAATGCCATATATGAGAGCGGCGTGGCGGAGTTCGCCAGCCCGCTGGTCGAACAGCAGGCTAGGCCCAATTATGTGCCCAATGACCCTCTTTTCTTGAATCAATGGCACCTGCGCAATACGGGGCAAGTGGAAACCATAATCGAGGGAAATGACGCCAATGCCGTGTGGGCGTGGGATTTTGTTACAGGGGCCGGGGTGAATATCCTGGTGGTGGACGCAGGCGTTCAAATGACGCATGAGGATCTGAAAGCCCACGTCATTAGCAGCTTGGGCAATGATGTTATTGGAGCGGATAGTGATCCATCTCCGTACACCGGTGAATCCCACGGCACGTGTGTAGCAGGTGTTGCCGCGGCTGTAGGCGACAACAGCATAGGCGTCACGGGCGTCGCTTATAATGCGAATATCATTCCTGTTCGCTATATCACATCTGATCCCGACGCGCAGGCGCAATCCGATGCCCTTTCGGCGGCGGCAGCCAATTACTTAGTCTCGGAGCAATCGACGGACTCCCAGGCCATGATCAACACGAATTCGTGGGGATATTATCCTGGCGCTTTACATGGGGTAGGAGGCCTTTCGCGCGCGGCTTTATCTTACGGCACCACATATGGACGTAATGGTAAAGGCGTTATTTACCTCTGGGCAGGAGGAAACTTTCGCGAATATGAAGACAACTCAAATTATAGCGGATTAACTACTAGCCGGTACACGATTAGCGTTGCCGCGTCGGGTGGTGATGGTGTGTATTCCTATTACAGTAATCCTGGTGCGAGCTTGTTGGTGAATGCGCCATCTGGCGCTTATGAAAACGGTGCAAGCAGCGGGGTGTACACCGCACTCACGACTACGACTATCGATGGCTATACGGATGTATTTGACGGCACATCGGCTGCGACACCGGTCGTGGCGGGTGTCGTGGCGCTGATGCTGGAGCGGAATCCGAATCTTTCCTGGCGCGATGTGCAGCATATCCTGGTCGAGACCGCGCAGAAGAACGATCCTACGGATGATGGCTGGTTCACGAATGGGGCCGGTTACCATTTTAACCATAATTATGGATTTGGCCGCGTGGATGCGACCGCAGCAGTTGACGCTGCCACGTCTTGGCTGAATGTGCCGGCGTATACCTCGCTGCCGACCTTGAATTCGTTGTACGAGACAAATGCGCTGCCTGCCGCCATCCCAGACAACAGCCCTTCTGGCGTAAGCGCGAAGGTTTCGGTGTCAACGGATGAATCCTTCTCGACGGAGCATGTGGAATTGAAGGTGTATATCGATCATGCGAATGCGGGTGATTTAACCGTATCGCTCATTTCGCCGTCGGGCACGGAATCGATCCTTTCCGCGCCTCATTCTTGGACACAGAACGGAATTCGTGGGTGGACCTTCATGACGGTCGCGAATTGGGGTGAAGATCCCACTGGCGATTGGACGGTTAAGGCGGTGGACTCGAAAAGCGGAACCACCGGCACGCTGCAGAGTTTTGAATTGACCATTTATGGGTATGCCCAGGGGGCAGCGGGCACGTTGTCAATTTCGCCGAGCAGTGATTTCGCGAGTTCGGGCAATGTGGGCGGCCCATTTTCGCCGGCCAGCGCATCTTATATGCTTACAAATGCAGGCGCTTCCGCTGTGAACTGGGAAGTGACGGAAAGCCCCAGTTGGATTGTGGTTTCCCCGGCGACGAGCGGCACAATTGGAGCCGGTTCTTCCCAAGAAATGACATTGGCTTTGGCTGGCGACACCGCAGCCTTTGAAGCCGGTTCGTATTCTGGCTACATCACATTTAAAAATATGACGACAAGCCAGGGGATTCGAATCCGGGCCACGCTTCAAGTGACGGAAGTCACGGAATCGAAGCCTCAGGTCTTGAACAGCGTAGTAACGCCTACGACACCCTATACGGCGTATCCGCTGTCGCTGGTGTACACCTATGATGATTCACAGGGCTTCCTTCAGGCGGGCGAAGAGATTCAATGGCTGCTTGATGGCGTGCAACAGACTGAGTTTGACAATGTAAAGACTGTCCCAGCGGCCAGCACACGCCGGGGAGATGTCTGGACATGCATGGTCCGTGTCCAGAATAGTGTGGATGTATGGAGCGATTGGGTGACGGCTGGCGAAGTGACGGTATTGAATACAGCGCCCGAGTTGAGCGCCATCAGCGGCCAAAGCGTGAATGTGGGTGATGTCATCACGCTGACCGCTGAAGCGGCCGACGACGATAATGATCCCACGCTCAACCGTCCTTCTGATGCAAAGGCGCTGGATGATCCGCTGACGTATAGCGTGAAGATCAGCGGCTCCGCTTCCAATTATACGATTAATGCGAATACAGGCGTGTTTCAATGGGATACGGCCGGCATGGCTGGCGGCACCTATACCGCCAACTTCACCGTAAAAGATACGGGCAGCCCCGTAGGTTCGGATACCGTAAGCGCTAAGTTCGTTCTGTCAGCGCCGTGTGACTTAACCATTGCTCCGGCGAATGTAAAGGCGAGCGATGGCACGTTTACGGATCGGGTGCGGGTGTCGTTTTCTCTTGTAACCGGCTCAACGAAATACAATGTGTACCGCGGCGAGGACAGTGATTCGACGAACGCGGTACTGTTGGGCTCGGTTACGCAATCGCCGTTTGATGATTATTCAGCGGCTGGTGATGAAGAAGAAGATTCGACTTTCGGTTGTTCGTCCGGCGGAAGCGGTTCGGGCGATGGGCCGACCTACTATTATTGGGTGGCGGCCGTGAATACATGCGGTGAGAGTGTCTTTGGCGGCCCGGATACGGGATACACTGGGGCGGGCACAAAATCCGCACAAGGCGCTACATTTAATGTGTATGAAAAAGTGCTGCCATCGGCGTCTCTGGCGGATGGCGTTCAACGCGCGTCGCAAGATGATGAGTTCGCCATTCGGCTGCGGAGCAACTCGGCTATTGAGCCCTCTTCGCTTCAGTTGTCATTCGTGGTGAACGGCGTGCAGCTCACGCAGCCGGAAGACGGCATGGTGTCTTGGGTGGCGGCGGAGCCGGGTAGCAACGAAGACGGATGGGCCATTTTTACGCCTGCAATGTCGTTGCCGGTTGGCGCGCTTGTCTCCATGACAGCGGAAGCAAACACGGTGGATGGAGCAGTCATCAGCCCCGTTACCTATAGCTTTTCCGTGAGTGAGCAAACGGCCAGCGGCAATACGGTTGCGGTTGCTCCGGCGGTTGGCGTGGATGCGCCTCCCGCGTTTTCGGAAGGCGTGGGCGTTGCGTATCAGATTACACCCAATGCGGTGTTTAGTGCGCCGCAGCATGTGGTGTTGCCTGTGCCGGATGGATATGAGGCGGGCCAGCTTGCGGTGTATTATTATTTGGCCAACGGCGCGGATTCGGGCTGGTATCCTGCCAGCGCCGTGGATGGCTGGCTTGTGCCAGGCAGTTTAGCGCAGTCCAATTCATTTCTTGCGTTTGATGTGCGGCATGCGGGCATCGCCCAGTTGGGCCTTGCCGCTTCGACGCCTCAAGCCATGCGTGCAGGCGCGTTTTCGTTGAGCCTCCTGAGTGGAAACGCCTTGGGCGACGTGTTGTTATTAGCGGTTACCGCTTTATGTATTTGTTTATATGGGCGGCGCCGCACGCAGTTGGCGCGTAATTCGCGTAGCTAAGCTTCAGCGGCAAGAATAAGCCGCTTGGATATGGGGAGATGCGCCCACTATGGGATGCTTCTCCCCTTTTCATTTAGAGACAGGCCAAGGAATTCATAGTGATCTCGAAGGTGATAAAGCGCAAAGCGGCGGAATTGGGATTTGATGCATGCGCCATCGCTAAAGCAGAGGAAATTGACCCGGATAACCGGTTTCTAGCTTGGCTGGATGCGGGATTCCATGCGGATATGGAATGGATGGCGCATACGGCGGATATGCGCCGGGAGCCACGGGAGAAGCTTCCTGGCGCGAAGTCCGCAGTGGTGGCGGCTCGAAACTATTACTATCCGCGCCCTCCCGCTCCACTCGGTTCGGGGCGCGTCTCGCGCTACGCATGGGGGCGCGATTACCATCGAGTGCTTCGGAAGCCTTTGCAGGCCCTTGCCCAGGCAATTGAACAATCGAGCCCCGGCGCTCAAACCTATTGCTCGATTGACAGTGCGCCCGTGCTCGAGAAGTTTTGGGCGGCGCGGGCTGGATTAGGCTGGATCGGTAAAAACAGCCTTATCCTTCACCCGGATTTGGGTTCCTGGTTTTTTCTTGGCGTCATTCTTACCACAGCGGAATTGGCTCCGGACTCTCCCATGCCGGATAGGTGCGGCTCTTGCCGGGCTTGCATGGACGCCTGCCCCACCGGGGCCATTGTGGAGCCGCGCATGGTGGATTCCCGGCGATGTATTTCGTACCATACCATAGAAAATCGGAGCGAAATACCGGGGTTGGTTGCGGGTAACATGAGAGATTGGGTGTTTGGGTGCGACATCTGCCAGGAAGCATGTCCGTGGAATCACCGGGTATCTGATACGGACGAATCGGATTTTGCTCCCCGTCCTGGCCATGCACATCCCGATTTAGAAAGGCTCACGCGTATGGACGCTGAAGGTTTTCAGGAAGCTTTCGCCGGTTCGCCGATCATGCGCGCCAAACAAGCAGGCATGGCGCGCAATGCCCGCATCGTATTGCATAATATGCCGCCTTCTGGAACATGAACATAACGAGAAATAGATAAGGAATTCCGTGCCGGTTTGAGGGGTTTAGTTGATGGGTAATTCATACAATTCGAACAAACTGTAACATGTGGTTCCGGTTTCGATGTTGGCAGAAGCTGCAAGGAGTTGTTCTATGCTGTCCGTTGAACAGATTGAGGACTTCCGAACGCATGGATATGTCAAAGGGCCACGAATTCTGAGCGACGCCGAAGCGGATGCATTGCGCGAGCGCATGTTTACCGTGCTTGAGGAGCAAAGCGCTGCAAGGCCGGAGAGCAAACGGAATCTGCTGGGGGATGATGCGAAAAGAGTGGTGTATCAGATTGTGAATATTTGGGAAGCGGACGAACAATTCCGTTCGCTGCTCTATAATCAAGACCTATGCGCAATGATGGTGCAACTAATGAGTTATCCGGTAGTGCGCGTATGGCATGATCAGATTCAATTCAAGCCGCCCGAAATCGGCGGGCCAACCAATTGGCATCAAGATCACCCTTATTGGCCTATTATTCAACCTCCGGATTTGGTGTCGGCCTGGATAGCTCTGGATGATGCGGCGATTGATAATGGCTGTATGTGGATGGTTCCAGGCAGCCATGCCTGGGGGACATATAAAAACGGAACCATCGAGATGGATGAGGCTACATTCGCTCCTACCCCCGAGCGCGCCTTGCTCCCTCCCGGGGCCGAAGTGGCCCCCGTTCCGTGTGAAGTCGCGAAAGGCCATGTCATGTTCCACCATTGCCTTACCTGGCATGGCAGCCCGTGTAATTATTCCGAGCGGGGCCGTCCCGCGATAGCCGTGCATTACATGCCGGGGTATACCCGCTATGAGCCTACTCATAGCCATATGATGGAAAAGCGGGTGGAAGTGAATCCGGGTGAGGTTCTGGAAGGACGGTATTTTCCCACGGTCTGGAATCATGGGCCTATGAAACCGGAGGAATCCGTGGCCGCCCTCTAGGCATAGCGCGAGCTTGACATAAAAAACAGCCTCCCCCTCGGCCGCATGTGTGCGCCGGTGCTGTATATTCCGCATCAAGCCATGGCGATGAGTCGCAACTACTCGATTGTGCGTTCGCCACTGAATGGGATGCGGGAGAGCGCGGAGGTGAGCACATCCACAATTAACTGGTTAATGGTGGTGTTTTCCGCTTTGGCGGCGAGGCGAATGGCTTCATACAGGTCTTCCGGCACTTTAATCACCATTTTCCTTGTGTCATATAAGGCAAGTTGAAAGGGAGGAGCCACGTTCGGGAGATCATTCAAAAACAAGTCGCACTGGCTGGGCGGTTCCGCGTAGAGTTCATCCAAATCTTCTTCAGGAAAACAGAGTTCGAGGATTTCCAGATTTGTTTTTCCTTCGAGAATCAGCTCTTGCACTTTTCCTTTCCCCCCCATGCTTCGCAGATGCCGTGTAATGCCCGCTATGGTCATGGCATATCCGCTTTTTCGTATAAACTCGACGGCGATGTCTCCCTCGAATCCATGCCGGACGGCCTCAATGACTCGTTCCTGCTTTTCATGGATTTGTTTCGTCATGCGCCTCACCCTCACGGCTAACGAAAAACCAACGATGAGTATACAAAAATTCTGGGTAATACGCTACGAATAATTCATACCAGGGGCATGTTGTAAATATTTTCTTGCATAATGCATATAAATGAATGATAATAGACTTTATAATAAGCAATAGTTGAGTTATACTGATTGTGGAATCGTAACAAGCCTGGGCGGCACGGGGGCGGATTCGAGAGAGTTCCCATGCGGGGGCGAGGAGGCGGGGTCTGTATATGAACGGAGCGACGATGCGGTTTACCTGGCTGGATTGGTCTGTGGTTCTTTTATATTTATTGGGCATGATTTCCATTGGGCTTTATCAATCCCGCCGCCAAAAAACGACCAGCGAATATTTCCAGGCCGGTAAAACCATGAAATGGCTGATGTTTGGCATTTCGATGCTTGCGGGCACCACGAGCGCCATGGATTTCATCAGCCAGCCATCGAATGTCATTCAGTACGGTTTCGTACCTCTTGCCAGTTTCTGCGCTCTACCGCTGATTTATCCCTATATATTCTATATTGCGCTGCCATTTTGGCGGCGGGTGGGGGTGGTTTCGGTCTATGAATATATCGAAAAGCGCTTTGATAACCGTGTACGCATCTTGACGGCGGGGATTTTCATGGGAGCGACGGCGCTGGTCATTGGCATAGCCATTTATGTCCCTTGCCTCACGATTGTTGGGGTGACCGAAAATGACCCGTGGGTGAATCAATTCAGCGCGGCTCTTGTGCAATGGGGATTCGGGGAAAAAGATCCCTGGCTGACTTTTCTCATCGTTGTTTTTGGCATTATAGCCACTCTCTATACGGCTCTCAGCGGCATGCGCGGAGTCATTTGGGGCGGTGTCATGATGTCGTTCATTTTATTCGCCGCACTCGCCAGCCAGATTTTTTATCTCATGTTGAATTTGGATGGCGGGCTTGCGACTGTGCTGGAAAGCGTTAAACATGTCGGCATTTACGCGAAGGACAATCCTCCCTTCCAGTTCAGCATGGACGGCATTGCGGCGTATTTGAAGATTCCTTATACCTATCTAGGGTTGCTGCTGATTGGCATTTTGGGGGGCGTCAACACGTATTCGTGCAACCAGCCGGTCATACAGCGTTTTAGTTCAACGCATTCGGTCCGCGACGCCCAGCGCGGTTTCTTGATGTCCATCTTGGGCACTATAGTTTCAATGCTGTTGTTGGTGTTTTTGGGGGTGGGCTTATATGCATTTTATGTACAAAAGGGAGGCGGTGAGCTGCCAGCGGTTCTCCAGGAGAATCCCGATAAAATAGTGCCCTATTTCATCTCGGAGGTTTTTCCACACGGCTTCGCTGGCTTGATCATCGCCGCCGTATTGTCGCTTGGATTGGGCGGTTATTCCGCATCATTGAATTCGTTGGCTACTGTCACGATGGTGGACCTGGTCAATTTAGTGGTTCCGCGCTTTCGGAGGGGAGATCCCCAATCGCCCAAATTCCAGCACGCCCAAGTATTTTGGTCTAAAGCACTGACCGTCGCTTTTGGCGCGCTGGCGGTTCTCATTGCATGGCAGGCGCAGAATTTTGGAAAAATTATCGATATCTCCATGAGCCTGGCTTTCACGTTCTTCGGGCCGGTATTGGGGATTTTTGTAAGCGGCATTTTCTGGCGACGGGCCACGAGCCGGGGGGTTTTCTGGGCGGGGCTTATCAGCGCTTGCGTGGGGCTCTATTTTATGGTGTTCACCGCGCCTAAGTTGTATGAAGCGGGCGGCTTATTCCACTTCATGGCGTCTATAATGCCGGATGCATCCGTGGAAGGATACAAGCCGCTGAGCCGCCAATGGATCATGACGCTGGGCGTCATTGGATTCTTTATTCCCGCGTTTATCTTCAGCCTGTTCTCGAAGCCAGAACCGGCGGAGAAGCAGGCGCTGACGTATTGGGAAGTGCGCAAACGCCCGCTGGAAGCGGTTCCTTCCCATACAGACGATTCCGCAACGAAAGAGGCCTCGATAGAGGCGTCGGCGGAAGCGGAGGGCTGAATCCGAGCACGGCCAGCGCGATGACGAGTAGAGATAAGAGATTTTTACGCCCTGGAGATGCGCTTTGGCGGGCCTTTTCCGGGGCGTTCTCTTTTGGAAATGCTCAGACCGGTGTGGTATGATGGTATGATTTTTAAGAAGCTTTAAAAGGGGCATATTATGGCCAAAATTACCTTGCACGATGTGGAATATGTGGCTGGATTGGCCCAATTGACGCTCGATGAGGAGACGAAACAGCGTCTTGTGGGCGAGTTGGGAGACATCCTGGCGTATATGGATAAGCTCAATGAGCTGGATACCTCCGGCGTCGAGCCGATGATGCATGTGCTTGAGATCACGAATGTGTACCGGGATGATGTGGTGCAGCCTTCGCTCGAACGGGACGCCGCCTTCATGAACGCCCCGAAGACGGATGGCGAGTATTTCCTGGTTCCCAAGATTTTAGATACGGAGTGACCCATGAACAAGCCGTGGCGACAGTTGACTGCCCATGAACTGCGGGATGCCTTGCGAAAAGGCGATACGACTTCCCGTGAACTCACGGAGAATTACCTCGAACACATTGATGCCGTTGACGGACAAGTCAAAGCCTATACGGATGTGTGGCGTGACTCTGCTCTGGAACAAGCGGAGCGGGCGGATGCGCGCTTAAAATCGGGCGATGCATCGAGCGCGTTGCTCGGTATTCCGATATCATTGAAGGAGCTGCTCTGCACCAAGCAAGGCACGACCAGTTGCTGCTCGAAGATCCTCAAGGGCTACCGCAGCCCCTTCAACGCGACGGTCGTCGAACGGCTCGAACAGGCGGGGGCAGTGTTTCTCGGCAAGGTGAATATGGATGAATTCGCCATGGGCTCGTCGACGGAGAATTCGTCGGTGCAGCTTACGCGGAATCCGTGGAATCTGGCGTGTGTGCCTGGCGGTTCGAGCGGCGGTTCGGCGGCGAGCGTGGCGGCGGATATGGCCACGTTTTCGCTCGGAAGCGATACGGGCGGTTCGATTCGCCAGCCTGCGGCCTGTTGCGGCGTCGTGGGGATGAAACCGACCTATGGCCGCGTGTCTCGGTATGGCCTGGTGGCGTTCGCGTCCTCCCTCGACCAGATTGGGCCGTTCACGAAGGATGTCGAGGACTGCGCCTTGGTGTTGAATACGCTATGCGGGTGGGATGCGCACGACTCGACCTCGGCGGATATTCCCGTGCAGGACTTCACGAAGGCCCTCACGGGGGATATTCGCGGGGTGCGCGTGGGCTTGCCGAAAGAATATTATACGGACGCCCTGGGCGGCGAGGTGCGTGAGAAGATCGAAGCGGCCGTGGCGCGGCTCGAAGCATTGGGCGCGAAGGTGGTGGAGGTGAATCTCCCCCATACGGATTACGCCATCGCAGTGTATTACATCATCTGCACGGCGGAGGCGAGCGCGAATCTGGCGCGGTTCGATGGCGTGCGCTATGGCTACCGTTCCCCGAAAGCCCATGATGTGAAAGAGATGTACCATTTGTCGAAGAGCGAGGCGTTCGGTCCGGAAGTGCGCAGGCGCATCATGCTGGGCACCTACGTGCTCTCGAGCGGCTATTACGACGCCTATTATTTGAAGGCGCAGAAAGTGCGTTCGCTCATCCGCAACGACTTCATGAAGGCATTCGAGCAATGCGATGTGATCGCGACGCCCACCTCCCCCACGCCGGCCTTCAAGATTGGCGAGAAAACGGCGGACCCGCTCGAGATGTACTTGAGCGACATTTATACAATCTCGATCAACCTGGCGGGCGTGTGCGGCATGAGCATGCCGTGCGGCCTTACCGCGTCCGGCCTGCCGGTGGGACTCCAGCTCGTGGGCAAGCCGTTTGACGAGGAAATGCTGCTGCGCGTGGGAGACGCCTACGAGCGGAATCGCGGATTCGATATGGGAAAACCACAGATCCGGATTTAAACCACGAAATACACTAAATACACTAAAGTTTATAGTGGTAGGGTGGGGCTTGCCCCACCGCTCAAGAGATACGCTTATATGGACCAGAACACAACTAATCAATATGCAATGGTTTCCCAGGGAATTCTTGGCAAGAAAACTAGATTTTAACTGTTAGTAACACGAAGACTTTTCCACGGATGACGCAGATGACACAGATAATAATGATCCTTTTGTGGCTCTTGTGCTTCTTGTGGCTAAATTTTCATTATTTCCTTCGTGATCTTCGTGGTCTTCGTGGTGAAAAATCTGGAGCCAATGTATACGCCTATGTAGGCGGGAATCTGGTCATGCGCATCGAACCGTTGGTATTCATATTCTTTGGCTGCATTACCAAATGATAGCATTCGGCTACGGACTCCTATGTTGGAGGCAGGAAAATATATGCACATACCTCATAAAGACGAAAGTAATGAGGAGAATAATAGTGACTTTTGCGATCATCTTTCCAGGATTAATGATAATATTAAGGTCTAGTCGAAGTCGATGTGCCCATGGTGAGTACCCATACGGAACAAAGCAGATTATGAAACACTTTTCATATAAGGATGATGCATGATTTGAAAATCAACTCAAGTTTATTAATAAAAGCACTAGCTCGAAGTGTTCCTTTTCCGTGCTTGATGCTAGCATTTTACTGTCAAATTGTTCTTTCGATGATATTCATAGGGATGCTGTTGTTTTTTTCAATGACGCTCATTGTAAGTGTTCGTTACGAGTCCCTTCGCTCCGTGTGGAAGCTGTGGTATGACGATAACAGATACGAGATGCTGTGCGCATTTACTCTATGTAGTGGGTTAGTAGCTTTAACGTATAAAGTATTATCATTGCTGCTCAATGACGGTCAACAGTTTCTGATAATTCTGCCAAAAATTTACCTTGTGCTCTTATGTGACCTTATTATTGTTGTGGGGTATGGGTTTCCTTTCGGGCCTATTTTAAGGCGATTTATGGATAGGATCGGATACCGAAAGCTTCATCACAATGACAAAATTAACGAGACTCTCGGTGTCGCTTTGATAACAATGAGTTTACTTTTACTGTTTGAACCAGTGATTCAGGTCGGAAGCGCCCTCGCGATCGCGACCACAACGATTGTACTCGGCCCCATCCAGGTGGGACTCAATCGATATTTTGTGAAAACGGTCGCAGGATGGGGCAAACAGGAATTCAAATTCTAGAGAAGATATCTGGAACGCACAGAATGGGAAATAGAATGCTGCTGGTATGGCGGGCATTCCCGGAATATTGAATATCTGGGGTAGCGATGGGATAATGGTTTCCATAAAACAAAACATAACTGTTATTAGCACGAAGACTTTTCCACGGATGACGCAGATGACACAGATAATAATAAATCTTTTGTGGCTCTTGTGCTTCTTGTGGCCAAATTTACATCATTTCCTTCGTTTTCTTCGTGGTGAAAAATCCGGAGCCATGGTTGCGGTTACGCCGCGTTGAGAAAGCGGCCGGTGAAGTGAGTGACGACGATGGTTTCCATGAACGATATAGAACGATATGCTCGTGATGTGGGTGAATTGTTTGGCGCGAGCAAGGTCATCTTGTTTGGCTCTTATGCGTATGGCGAGCCCAGTGCAGATTCGGATGTGGATCTGTTGGTGGTGATGGAGACGCAAGAGAGGCCGTGGAAAACGGCATCGCGGATACGGCAATGGCATGGGCCAGGTTTTCCGATGGATTTGTTGGTTCGCACTCCGGAACAGATCCAAGAGCGTATTGCAATAGGAGATTGTTTCATGGAGGAGATCGTGTTGAACGGAAGAGTGCTTTATGAAACCCGCCACTGAAGAATGGGTGTGGAAAGCGGAAGCGGATTTCCGTTCCGCATGCAGAGAACACGAGGCAAGGCCGGATCCTAATCTGGATCTAGTATGTTTTTTAGCCCAACAATGCACAGAAAAATATCTAAAGGCGCGGCTGCTAGAAGCAGGGCGTCCTTTCCCCAAAACACATGATCTCGATTTCCTGCTAGATCTTATACGAGAGATTGAACCTGTATGGGAAAGAATGCGTCCTGGGCTAAGTGATCTTTCTTCTATTGGAATTGAAGTGCGTTATCCTGGTTTATGGGCCAATAACGAAGAAGCGGACAATGCCCTTGAGCTTGCCAAACAGGTGCGAGCCCTTGTGCGCCCTTCGCTGGGGCTAGAATAGGATCAAAGATGCAATATGAAGCTGTGATCGGGATGGAAGTGCATGTCGAGTTGAACACCCAATCGAAAGTGTTTTGCGGGTGCAGCACGAATTTTCATGCGCCGCCGAATTCGAATGTGTGCCCGGTGTGCCTGGGGATGCCTGGCGTGCTGCCGGTGTTGAACAAGAAGGCCATCGAGTATTCCGTAGCGGTGGGGCTGGCGTTGAATTGCAGCATCTCGCGCTGGTCGAAGATGGACCGGAAGAACTATTTTTATCCAGATTTGGCCAAGAATTACCAGATCAGCCAGTATGATTTGCCCTTGAGCAAGAATGGCTGGCTGGATATCGAGGTGGATGGCCAGATGAAGCGCATCGGCATCAACCGGGCGCATCTCGAGGAAGATACGGCGCGCAATACGCATACTATCGGCGGCGGGGATAGCGGCGTGGATTTTAACCGGTGCGGCGTGACGCTGCTCGAGATCGTCACCGAGCCGGACATCCGAAGCGCGGTGGAAACGTTCGCGTATCTCAGCGCGCTCAAACAACTTCTGCAATATCTTGGCGTTAGCGATTGCAATATGGAGGAAGGCTCGCTACGGGCGGAGGCCAACATCAGCTTGCGGCCCGTGGGCGCTTCCCCCTTTGGCACGAAAACGGAAGTTAAGAATGTGGCGTCCTTTAGCGGCGTGTTCAAGGCTATCGAGTTTGAAATCGCCCGCCAGACGGAAGTGCTTGAAAACGGCGGGAAAGTCATCCAGGAGACCCGTGGCTGGGATGCGGACAAGGGCATAACCTTCTCGCAGCGGAGCAAGGAATCGGCCCATGATTACCGGTATTTCCCGGAGCCTGACCTGGTGCCCATCGTCGTGGACGAGGCTTGGGAAGCGGAGATCCGCGCCACGCTGCCGGAATTGCCCCAAGCGCGCAAAGCGCGTTTCGAGTCGCAATATGGATTGTCGAGCTACGACGCCGGGGTGTTGACTTCGACGCGCGCCATGGCGGATTATTTTGAGGAAGCGGTACAAGCGGGTGCGGCTCCTAAGCCAGCGGGCAATTGGATCATGGGCGATCTGCAAGCGCTGCTTACGGAGCATAAAGAAGAGATCGTTGCTTGTTCCATTTCTGCGGCGCATCTTGCAGCAATGATACAATTGATTGATGACGGCACCATCAACGGCAAGATAGCCAAGGAATTGTTGCCGGAGATGTTCGCCACGGGCAAGGAGCCCAAGGCGCTGGTGGCGGAGAAGGGCTTGGTTCAGATATCGGACCAGGGCGAACTCGAAGCCGTGGCGCGTGAGATCCTTGCGGCGAATCCGGGGCCGGTGGCGGATTTCCGGAGCGGAAAAGAAAAGGCGTTTGGATTCCTTGTCGGGCAGATGATGAAAGCGACAAAGGGCAAGGCCAATCCGCAAACGGCCAACGAGATATTGCGCCGCGAATTAGAAAAAGGTTGAAGCAGGCGCGCATGGGCGCATTCCTGCATGCCAGCCCTGTCAAGGGAGAAAGCACACACATTGCCAAAACTTATCTTAAAGAACAAAACCGCCGCGCAGCCGGATTTTATGCCGGATGTCTTGCGCATCGCCGCCGCCGCCGCGGACCGAAAAGCGATAGAACTCAAGGCCTATGATGTGCGGGAGCTTACGGTGATCGCCGATAGCTTTGTTTTGTGCAGCGCATCGAGTGAGCCTCAATTGAAGGCGATATTGAATGCCGTGCGGCGAGAAATGAAGGAAGTAGGCAAGCAAGCGCTCCATGTCGAAGACGAACCATCGAGCGGGTGGATGGTGCTGGATTATGGAGATGTGATTTTCCATGCCTTCCGGGAAGAAGCGCGCCGATACTATGATCTCGATGGATTATGGGGTGATGCGCCGCAATTCGCACTGGATTCAATTCTGCTATAAGGACGCTGGAGAACGATATGTCGGAAGAACTGCCAGATAAGCTGCAACTCTATCGGTTTAAGCTGGATCGTATTTTAGGCAGCGGCGGAACGGGAACCGTATATCGGGGAATCGACACCCAAAACGGCCAAGTTGTAGCCGTTAAGCTGTTTCATGAGAATTTTTTCAATGGAAAGGCGCATATTCGTGATTTTACGAAGAGCGTACAGCATTTCCGGGAGTTCAATCATCCTAACGTAGTGAAAATAACTGAATTTTGCAGTGGTGAAAAAGAAGGCAATTGCATGGTCATGGAATATGTTGATGGTCCGGACCTGCGCTGGTATATCGAGAACCGCCCCTGGAATCTGCAAGAGCGCTGTGTGATCGCCGCGCAAATTTGCAACGGCCTGCAATACATACACGACCAGGGTTTTACCCATCATGACTTAAAACCAGCGAATATTATGTTCACGCGAAAAGGTGTGGTTAAGCTCACGGATTATTCATTATCGAGGGAACGGCTGTTCGGATTCATGAGCAATCTGACGGACCAAGTCACTCCCATGTTTGTAGCGCCGGAGATCATCCGAAAAGAAAAGGCGACCCCTCAGAGCGATATCTACTCGCTGGGGATGACCTTTTATCTCTTTTTTACGGGATTGTTCCCGTTCGCCACGGATAACCTTCAAAAGCTCTACCAAATGCACCTCCGTACAATGCCCGAGCATCCCAGCGTGGTGTCGAAGCGCTGTCCACGCGCCATGGGGGACATCATCATGCAGATGGTGGCCAAGGAACCCACGAAACGCTTCGAGTCGTGTGATCTGTTGCGCATCCGCCTCGCGGAAGTGGGCCGCAGCCGCATCTGAAGTAAAATAGAAAACGGAACAGCCTTCCGGCCATTCCGTATGCGGTTAGTCGATAAAAAGATGCTGGCTATCTCGCCCAGTCTTTAAACTTGATATTGTTGATTATATCTTGATAATTCGACGCGAAAGTGGTCATAACCCCTTGCAGGAATTCCGCTTTAGCTTGCAGGCCTGTGGTTTGAGCGGCCATTGGCCGTTCGGCGGAGATACAAGAAACGTGTGTGATACGCATATGTAAGCATCCTTCTCTTATTCACTGTCATCCGAGTTAGGTGTGTCGCCAGCGCCTTTTGATACCATGATCAAATCAACCACGAAATTATACGTGCTAAAGCCAAAATCCACCATGTTGCTCAGCAGATCCAGTTTTACCTGAAGGCCGGTGGTTTGCGCCTTTACGGGCCGCGCTTTACCAATCAAGCGGCAATGCCTCTTCATACCTGAACTCTCCTGTATGCTGCTTTACATTGGGGCTCGCCGCGAACACCACACGGGCGCGGCGCGCCTGCCAGTTTCATGCTGTATGCTCTAGAAATACAACCAAGGGCACATGAATGTTACAGGCTGCCCTCTTTCCATTGCATGCGCAACCTTAACTCTAGTCTACCTTCCAAGAGCCGGTAATGCAAACCAGGCATTACCGGCTCTGGACGAGGATGTTCTTATAATACAGGGCCAGCAGTTTCGAGCGCCATGCCTTCTGGCGTGTCCACGAAACGCTTGAAGTTCTTCGCGAACATCTCGGCCAGCTTGCGTGCTTGGGCGTCGTAAGCTGCTTTATCCGCCCAGGTATTGCGCGTATTCAAGATTTCATCGGCCACGCCCTTGATATGCTTCGGGATCTGGAAATTGAAAATCGGAAGCACGTCGAAGCTGGCATGGTCAAGTTCGCCCTCAAGGATGGCGTCGATAATTTTCCGTGTATCCGGCAAGGACACGCGGCTGCCCACGCCATAGGGGCCGCCCGTCCATCCGGTATTCACCAGGTAGGCGGTCGCGTGGTGTTTCAGCATTTTTTCGCCGAGCACTTGCGCGTAAACGGAGGGGTGCAAGGCCAAAAACGCCGCTCCGTAACACGCGGAGAAGGTGGCTTTGGGTTCGGTGATGCCAAGCTCCGTGCCCGCCACTTTGGCCGTGTAGCCGCTGAGATACTGGTACATGGCCTGTTCGGTGGTCAGTTTGGCCACGGGGGGCAGCACGCCGAAGGCGTCACACGCGAGGAAGATGATCTTGCTGGCATGTCCGCCCTTGGATACAGGCCGTACGATATTGTCAATGTGTTCGATGGGGTAGGACACGCGGGTGTTTTCGGTCTTCGATGAGTCATGAAAATTAATGCAGCCTTTCGAATCGACCGCGACATTCTCGAGCAGGGCGTCGCGGCGGATGGCGCGGTAGATATCGGGTTCTTTTTCCGCCGAGAGGTCAATGCACTTGGCATAGCAGCCGCCCTCAAAATTGAAGATGCCCTCGTCGTCCCAGCCGTGCTCATCATCGCCGATCAAGGCGCGTTTCGGGTCGGCGCTGAGGGTGGTTTTGCCCGTGCCAGAGAGGCCAAAGAAGATGGCTACATCGCCGTCTTTGCCCATGTTGGCCGAGCAGTGGAACGAGCCGACGCCTTTGAGGGGCAGGAAGTAGTTCATGATGGTGAACATGCCCTTCTTCATCTCGCCGCCATACCAGGTGCCGCCGATAGCGCTCATGCGCTCCTGGATGTTGTTGGCGGCGAACACCTCGGTCCGCAGGCCATGGGCTTGGAAATTAGGGCAGGTGGCCTTGCAGGCATGCAGGATGGTCCAATCTGGAACGAACGATTTCAGTTCTTCTTCGGTGGGCCGGATGAACATATTGCGGCAGAAATGGGCGGCCCAGGCGACTTCGGTGATCACGCGGACGTTGAGGCGCGTATCGGTGTTCGTGCCGCAGAAGCCATCCACTACATACAGTTTCTTGCCATTCAATTGATCGACGGCGAGCTGTTTTAGGTGCGCCCAAGTCTCTTCGGTGATCGGCTTGTTATCGGAATTCGGATTGCCTGCGCCGCCCCACCAGATATTGTCCTTGGAAACATCCTCGACGGTGAAATACTTGTCTTTTGGGGAGCGTCCGGTAAAGTGCCCGGTGTCAACTGCAATTGCTCCCAGGGTAGTCTCGACGCCCTTCTCATATCCCTCAAGACTGGCGTCTAGCTCATGCTCATACAGGCGGTTGAATGTGGGATTGCGGTAAATCGTCTCGAATTTGGTGATGCCCGCTTTGTCCAGTCCCAGAATCGCCGCCGCATTGGGATGCTCGATAGCTGAATACACTTGCACCGTACAGTTCTCCCTTTCCGTTCTTTTGCTGATTGTTGCTATGACCTACGGCACTTGACAGGACTGATAATCCACTGCCCCTGACAGGCCTATCGAGCCGCCGCCGCCACATTGCGAGCATGCCCAGAAGGAACCAGAGCATGCAGATCCGGCTCTGGGGCCAATATACTAGCGGAAGCGGGGGCAAATGTCTACTTTTATTTTGGGAGACCTTGGAAAATAAAAAACAGATGTAGTAGATGAAAATATAAAAACATTTATATATATTATTAATTTATATAAATAAATCCCAATATCATGGCAGATAGTCGGTTCTTACAGGCGAAAACACCTCGATGGCCACTGAATCTTCCATAATCTCAGCGCCATGTTCAATCCCAGATGGTATACACCAGCTATCGCCAGGCTTTACATCGTATTTTTCTTCATCGATTGATAGCAGCATATGCCCTTTTACCAGGTAACCGGCCTGTTCATGAGGGTGGGAATGCCGTGGCAGTATACTGTTTTTTTGCAATTTGAACTCAGTCATCAGAGTCCTCTCACCATAAACCAATGTTTTTTGTTCAATCCCTTTTAAAGGCGTCAAATATCCTTGTTCATTCGCTTCGCAAAACGTTTTCATCTCATTCCCTTTCTTCCTTGCCTGGATGAAATCATAATGATTCGTTCTGTTTCCGGGTCTTTATCCCGGGTTGCCGCCTAGCTTGCCCATTCTTATATTTCTTGGCTGCCATCGTTTTTCCTGGTATGAACAGAATGGTTATTTACGGGTGGATATGGCCCCTCCAGATACTTTACTGTATATTTTACGGCTTGGCTCCCATCCTAGCGCAATCATAGATAGAGTAATATGCACAACTTGTTTGTATCTATACCGTATCCGCCAGCTCTTCCCAGGAGGCGTAGAGCGCCTGGAGGTCGGCTTTCATCCCGTCGTATTCTTCTTTCATTTTGCGGGCCGTCTCGAAATCGGAAGGATCGATGGCGCCGAATCGTTCCTCCATTTCGGCAACGAGTTCCTCCAGATTGGCGATATCGCGTTCGGTGTCCTCGAGTTCGCGCTGGCGGCGGCGTTGCTGGATGGCCGCTTCGCGCCCTTCACTTTTCTTTTTCGGGGCTTTGGCCAAACGGATCTTCATGACATCGTCGCTGGCGGGGCCGCCATCGGCGGGCGGGCGACCCTCGAGCCCCAGCTTGTAGTCGGCGTAATTCCCTAGATGGTAGGTGACTCCAGTGTGGGACACGATGATGAGGCGCTCGGCGAGGCGGTCGATGAGGGCGCGGTCGTGGCTCACGATGAGGAGGGTTCCGTCGTATTCGTCCAAGGCTGTCTCGAGGATTTCACGCGTGGCGATGTCGAGATGGTTGGTAGGCTCGTCAAGAAGAAGCAAATTGGCCCCGCTGAGGATGAGCTTGGCGATGGCCACGCGTCCCAATTCGCCGCCGCTCAAGGTGGCGATGGGCTTAAAAACATCTTCGCCGGCAAAGAGAAACCGGCCCATGAACGAGCGCACCTGCTCAGGCGTCATGTCGGGGCGGGACTCCCGGATTTCCGTGAAGATGTCGCTGCCCCGGTTGAGGCTCTCGTGGTGCTGGTCGTAGAACCCAAGTGATACTTTGTGTCCGAGCGTGGCCGCACCGGTGATGCAACCCGCGGGCGCTTGCAGTTTTCCCGCGAGCTGGCGCAAGAGGGTCGTTTTGCCGCTGCCGTTTGGGCCGATGATACCGAGCCGTTCGCCGCGCTCGACTTTGAAGGAAACATCCTTATAGAGTGTGAGGCCGCCATAGGAAACTCCCAAGTCTTTAGCGTCGAGCACGACAGCTCCGCTGCGCACTACTTCGCCCAGCCGGAAGCGCGCCGCACTCTGTTCGGAGTCTGGGGCGTCGATGCGCTCGACTTTTTCGAGGCGTTTCATACGGCTCTGGGCCTGGCGGGCTTTGGTGTTTTTGTAGCGGAAGCGGTCGATCCAGGCCTCTTCTTTTTCGATGAAGCGCTGCTGGCGCTCGAAGGCCTGGCGTTGTTGTTCGCGCTGGAGGAGCTTGTTGGCGATGTAGGCGTCATAATTTCCGGAGTAGCCGTTGAGCCGGGTGCGTTCGACCTCGACGGTGCGCTGCACGACGGTGTTCAAGGTCTGGCGGTCGTGTGAAATGATGACGAAGGCGCGCCGGTTGTCTTTAAGGAAGTTTTCGAGCCACTCGCGGGCTTGAATGTCGAGATGGTTTTCCGGTTCGTCCAAGAGCAGCAGGTCGGCGTCCTCGAGCAGCACCAAGGCGAGCATGAGGCGGGTGCGCTGGCCTCCGCTAAGGACGCTCACCGGCAGGCCGAATTCGTCGCGATGGAAGCCAAGGCCGTTCAAGACGCGGCCGGCGCGGTGGCGGAAATCATAGCCGCCCCGGTGGTCAAATTCCTCTTGCAGGATGCTATAGGGTTTAAGCAGTTCCTCTTCGCCCGAGGCGATACGTTCTTCCATCACTTGGAGCCGGTGCTCCATCTCGACGAGCTCATGGAAAGTGCGCATGACCATGTCGAACAAGGTTTCATGGGGGCGTATCTCAGGCAATTGGGCGAGGCACGCGAACCGGGCCTTTTTCATGCGCTCGATTTCGCCTTCATCGGGGCTCATTTCACCCATAATCAGGCGGAACAAGGTGGATTTGCCCGTGCCGTTACGGCCGATGAGGCCGATCTTTTCGCCTTCTTCGACGCGAAAGTCAATGCTTTGGAGAATAGGCTCTCCCCCGAAGCGTTTCGTGACATTGCTTAACCGTATGATACTCATGATGTTTTCCGTATTTACAGCCAATTTTGCAAAACCGCGGGGAGTATAGCATGCCTGCGGCCCATTTTTACTTTTCTATACACATTTCATCACGGAGATGCGCATGCCCCGGTTGGGATGGTGACATTTAAGGTTTCTTCGGGACGGAGTTCCAGGCTACAATAATCTTTATGGACAAGCAACGCCGGATACAAAAACTCGAAGCGCAATTGCAGCGGATAGCACACGAACTGAATGGACTGCGGCGCGAAGAGGCGCAGCCGGAAACACATAGTGCGGAGCCGCCTCCCTCCCATGGCGCGCCGGGCCATGTGATGCGGTTCAGCACGGTGGCGGTGGTCTTTCTGATGGCTATCGCGATTGCCGCATTGGTGCGTTCGGAAGGGGCCGCGCCGTGGCACAAAATCGTGGCGGGCTATAGCGTGGCTCTCGGGTGCATCGTGTATGGCTGGCTATCACGCACCCGGCATCATCCATTCTCTCAATTCTTGTTGGGCGCAGGGCTGGCGGCGCTGTATTTTTCCTCGTTGGCTGTTTTCTCCCCTCATGATGTGAAGGCAGTCGCACAGCGTTCCGTGGTGCTGCCGCTGGTGGCGACCTGCGCCGTGCTGTTCATTATCGCCGCCCATGGCCGCCGCAGCCGTATTGCCGCCAGCATTGGGCTGTTGTTTATTTACTACACAGTCGTCGCGGGCTGTATCCACCGGCCCACGGAAGCTTCTCTGTTGTATGCGCTGGTGACCTGCACCGCCTTGTCAGCGTCTGTTTTCTTGTTTAATGCCTTTCATCGCTGGCGCACCTTTGCGTGGCTGGGCATGCTGGCCACCTATTCTATTGCTTTCTTGTTCTTCCGAACCCAGCCGCATGCGATGAGATTTCCCCAACTAGACTATTTCTGGCTTTCCATAAGCCTGACGGCATTCTGTTTTATCGCATATGCATGCACTTGTATGCTCGATGCGCGCCGTTCAGGTGAATATGTCAGATCGGTCACATCGCTTGGGATTCTAAACTCGCTCTTGTTTCTGGCATGGGCGTGGGGGCCTGTTCGCACGAATTATCCAGGCAGTGAATGGGGATTTCTCCTCGGATATGCGGTTACGCTATGGGTGTTTGCGGCATGCGCGGAGCGCTTAGGCGCGCCCCGGGGCATGTTTGCCCAATGGCATGCCGTGCTGGGTTTAGCCTTGGCGTTATTGGCGCTGCTGCACATGCTGCCTGGCGCTAAGGTATGGCCGTCTTTGGCGTTGATATGCTTGATGCTCACGATTCTTCATGGATACACCGCCATTCCGCTGTTCAAAGCGTTGAGCCTTGTTTTGCTGGCTATTACCACCGCCGCATGCCTTCCTGAAGCATCGTTGCCTGGGCGCATGTTCTTGGCGGGTCATAATTTTCCCACGGCATGGTTCTCCATCGGCGGCGCGGCGGCCCTGTTTTTAGTATGCGGCTGGATTTATGAGCACATACCCTCCTCCGCTGCGTATAGCGGAGGGCCCACACGATGGTTCCTGGCGGATTCCTGGCTCGATGTGCGGCCCGCAACGGCGTCCGTGCTGTTTGCTGGCGCGTCGGCGCTTGTGCTGGCGGCGCTTACGGTGTTCCGGTATGCCGATTCGCCCACGCTGCCGTACTTGCTTGCCATTGAAGCGTCGGCGTTCGCTTCGATGGGGCTGGTGTTGGGCATGCACCCTTTGTATGCGGCTTCGATAGCGCTGCTTCTGGCGGGGCACACGACATTCCAGTTCTTTTTATGGCTGCATTATGCGAATTTGGAGTCGCAGCCCGATTTTGTAACCCAGGCGGGGCTTTTGGCGGGCCTCACTTATGCGGCGGGTGTGTTGTGGGAACGTTTTCTGGAGCGCGTTGACGCGCCGCGCGGCGTGGGGCATTATGCGCTGGCCTCTGTTCCATGCCTGGTGGCGACGCTGCTCCTGGCGGTGATGGGCGTGCGCGAATTGCCGCCGGAACAAATTCCGCCCGCATTGTGCCTGCTCAGCATGGCGCTCATTTTTACGGGGTGGGCGCTACATGGCGCAGGGCCTGTGGCTGGCGG
>CAXXTH010000013.1:0-87037 GCA_963668025.2 Candidatus Hydrogenedentota bacterium | reverse complement strand
TAAACTGCGATTAATATGCGATTTTCTTAGCCAATCAGTTTTGCTTTACACCAAAATTTCGCATGCTGAATTGGCTACTCTCTATTCATATGACCGCTTTCCCACCCCGCGTTCCGCATCCACGGCGGTGCGCACGATAGTCAAGGTATTCAACAAGGCTGTTTCCAAATCCTTGCGCTTGGCTTCGGCTTCCAAGGTTCCCTCCAAATCAAGCACTTCCTTAAGGCATTCTTGAAGGCCTTGCTGGTAGGCCGCCCGCCCATCCAGCGTGAGATTAGGCTCGAAGATATAGGCGGGTGGGCCAGAAGCCCCCGCCACGGGAAAGGAGATATGCAACTCGCCTGGCCCTGGAAACGCCTTGAGGGTCTTGAGATGCACGCCGTCTTCGTCATAATCCATGTTGCCGAAGTACGCATCTTCCGCTTTGACGAAAACCTTCACGAGTTTGTCGAGGGCTTCCGGTGTCTTTGGTTTGTAGAGTTCCTCCAAGACGCGGGACAACGCGTCTTCAACGCTTTGGCTGGGATTGGACATGATTTCTCCGCCAAACGCAATATTGGCTTCCGCGCCGGGATTGTTGACAGGCCCTTGATAATACATCACGCCGCGCCCGCCATCCTCGAACAGGGAACGGATGTGGCGTCCTGTGCCTTGAGCGTACGGCAGAAACCAATTGAGTCGATGATAGCGGAACGGCGGATACACCCAGACCCCGCCAGACGTGCCCCAATCACAGTGAAGGCGGCTAATGAACTCCTGGCGCTCCGACTCCTTCAGGTAGCACGAGTGGTGGCCTTGGTCATATATACAATCCACCTTATCACTGAGCGCCACAAGAAGCTCTTTATTCCGATCATTGAGCTTCAAGTTCCAATCCATCCAGCTTATCAGTGTGGTACATAGATGTTTCTCTGGCGACTTGCTTCGAATATAGTCCGCGGCTAAGGAGGTGATATGGTGGTGGTATTCGAATTGATCGGGCCAGCGCTCCATGCACTTATCACATGTGCATCGCCCTTGATCCGCGGATTCAAGGTGAAATCCGTCGATTTCCCATTCCAGCACAAAATCGATGACCTTTTTCTGCCATTCGAAAGAGGCATCAGTGCTCGCGCACATGGCGTGGGGATTGGGGCCAGCCACATTGGGATCGTGCTTGATGATTTCGTCAAATCCCCAGCTATAGACGCCCAAGCCGTAAACGACCTCGATGTTCCGCTTCTGGGCCGCCTGGATGATTTTTTTTCACCCGTTTTGCCCGTTCCGGATCCACCGCGCTGGGGATATCCACGGGCCAGCCCCATGTCGTGAATAATCCATATATATCTAGTTTGTTATAACCAAACTGCGCATTCAGGTCCAGCATGCGGATGATACTATCCACGGTAACATCATCTAGGACGGGCGGCGGCCATCCGGAAAATGGAAGCGGCTCCGTTCGCATGTCATTGATCCAGCAGCCGAAGGCCATACGGTGAGTGAATTCCTTCGATGACCGCGCGAAAGCGCCTTTTGGCGCTGGAGCAGCACCCGTTGCTCCAGCCAGCAAACTAGCCCCCATAACAACTGTAGAAGCCATAAATCCTCTCCTCGACATTTCCATGTCCATCCCTCCAAAAATAACAGACTAGACAGAATACACCGTTGGCGCTAACGCATGCGTACGGCGCCATTACCTGGGCCGACTTCACAGATAGCCCCCCGGAATTCGAATGGTATTGCCTCCGAGTTTGAAGCATCCGCTTCGACCTGAAGATATTCTGGCCCTATATCTATCCGAAAACGTTGGCCCCGATAGGCCAAACGAATACGCAAGCGTTTCCATTCTTTGGGCAGCTTGGGATCCAGGCGCAGTGAAGAACCGTTGGGCATGATTCCCGCGAAGCCGAACAGAATCGCTTGCCACAAACCGCCGGAGTTGCCGATCTGGACGCCGCCTACGCTATCCTTGTTGTAATCCGTGAACGGGAAATCGCCTCCCATCAGGAAATAGTCGCGCGCTTTCTGCATCAGCCCGATACGTGCGGCCATCCAGGCATGGACGGATGGGCTGAGAGACGAGCCATGCTGGGTGAAACGCTCATAGTAATCCCAATTCGCAAGCAGATGCTTGTGGCTGAAGGATTCAGGAAATAGAGCAAGCAACAAAAGTACGTCGGGTTGTTTGATCCCTTGGCATTCGTGGTATTCCGCGGCCGGGCCGCCGTACTGGCGGCCGACGTTGCTCCACTCTCCCTTGAGCTGGAAGTAACCGGCACACTGCTCGATGAGTCCGGTGCCTGGTTCTTCCAGAAATTCCATAGCCTGCGCCATTTCAAGCCAGGCGCTTATTTCTTTATCCTCGAGGCCAAGGCGTTCCCGAAGAGCCGATGCTTCATCTGGAGAAACCTTCAACAATTCCGCCCATGCGCCAGCCGCATATTCAAATAGCCGCGCCGTCATGAAATTGGTATAGGAATTGCTATCCGTAACAGGATGATACTCATCTGGGCCGCCCACATTCCGAATGGTGCAGCGCTTCTTTTGCGCATCAAACTCAGTGAAGTGCGCCATAAAACGCGCACCTTCAATCGCCATCTCCAATGCTTGCCGCGCCCCGAACGAACTATCTCCGCTGGCATCGGCGTAACGTTTCGCCGCCAGGCAGACATCGGGCACAATATGCAACTGTGTCCGGCTGCAAATGAGATATTCCGCCGTTTCCTCTTTGCCCGACAGGGCGCTTTCCCAGGGATAGCGCGCACCTGGCGCTCCACTTACCCGTGCATTCTCTCGAGCGGCGTCCAACAGGGCATATCGGTAGAGGAAATGGTTTCGGGCTATTTCTGGGAAAGTCCAGTCGTAGAAAGGCATCAAGTAGATATCGGTTTCCCAGAATACGAGCCCCCCATATCCCGGTCCGCTCAGAGATCTTGCTCCAATACTCACGGTGGCGTCGTTCCAAGGCGCGGCGATAATCAGATGATATACAGCAAAACGAACCAGGCGCTGTGCTTTATCATCGCCTTCGATTTCGATATCGGATTGAGCCCATATTTGCTCCCATACGGCACGATGCGCCTCAAAGCATTGCGCATATCCAAGGCGGAGCGCCGTATTCGCGCCCTCTTGGGCGCAGCGTATGGGGTTGTCTACAGGCGCGCCCTCACGTGACACTTGCACTGAAATGACTTTTTCCATACAACAGGTTTCACCCTGACCTACCTGTACCTGCGTGGCCACGGTATAACACCGGTTAACCTCAAGCCGCTCCCACTGTGGCTCCACAAGCTGTTCGCCGAGGAACAGCTTGTGGCGTACGGCCTGCCCCATTTCCATTAGGGGGTCAGGCAAGGAGAACATGAGCGTAACGCCATCGGGCGCGCCATCCGCATCAATCAGCGACTCCCGGCACCGATCATTGATGCTGGCATCTATGCCGCTCTCGATGCACACTTCCCCAGAATAATTCTCTGGTGTGATGGCATACCGCATTAAGATAAGATTGCGGTCCGCCATACTGGTAAAGCGGTCGATGCGAATGCGGGTGATCAATCCCGCGCCGTTGTCCCATCGGACTTCACGGCATAGGCAAGAAGAATGCATATCCAGCCAGCGGCGGTATTCGAGTAGAATACCGTCCCACATGCGGAACGGCTTGCCGCCGATGATAATATTCACTAAAAGCGGATCGGAAATATTCACCAACGTGTGGCAGACTTCTTCCCGGCGTATTTTCACTTCATCAAGGACAAAACGTTTACGAAAAAAAGTATCCGCGAACGAATAGCCGCGCCCTACATTCTTTTGATAGAGCCCCGCCACTAACAGGGCTTGTGCTTGTGAAGCGCCCGATTCCTCGAAGCTGCCGCGCAGGCCCATGAATCCATTTCCAGTACAAAAATGTGTGCCGCCTAGGGGCTCTTTCGAGGGATGGTATTCTGTTTCCTCGATCATCCAATTCTTATCTGTTTCAAGCATATCCACACCGGCGTCCTTATGTTTAATGCGCTATAAAATATATGCGCTGCTGCTGGACAGATACTATGGTTCAATGACAATCGCGGCGTAAGCATCCATAACGGGTATAGTCAATTTTACTCGGCTTCCATCTACTTGTGCGTGAACGTCCGCGCCACGGCTGCTCACCTTTGGATTCGAGAACGGTGCATCAAATTCCACCTGGACACCGGCAATCGGAGCCACGTTATTAAGGCGTCCCATATCCTCCGGGCATTGGCTTCGATTAGCGAGATGGATGATAAATCGCCCATTCGATACTTGCCGCCATACGGACGCTTCAATCATCCGGGCTCCATGCAACACAAGCTGGCGTTCCGGCAGCACTGTATCCACCAGCCGCGCCATGAACTGGCCTATGCCCTCATGACGGAACCGCTGGTAATAGCATCCAATGCCAAAGGCTACATACAGGCATTGCCCTTTGCCACACGCAGTGCGCACGGCCACAGGCCACTCGCTGGCCTGCATAGGCAATGGATCATGCCAGTTAGCCACTGACCCCGCAGGATCCGTCTCGACCCGGACAGCTAGTGTCTCTCCATTTGCGTACACGCATTGAAATTCTCCCATGGCCGGTTCTGGCTCCTGGCCCGCTCCAATGGCAAAATAGCCATCAAGGCTTTTCTCCCATTGCACGCCTGCCGTTTGGGCTAACGCCATCCGCGTGCGCATGAAACCTTTCTCATCACCGAAGGAGGTTTCACCGGTCATGATGATCTTTCCACCTTTGGATACATATGCTTCTATAGCGTCGCATGCAGTCCCACTCAAATAGATATTGTCAGGCAATATTACGAGCTCAAAACGCGACAGAAAATCTGGTGACAACATTTTTTCGGCCGTAATGATGTCGAATGGCAGGCCTTCTTCGATAAGCAGATGCCCCCAGCCGCTAATCTCTTGAGACCAGCCAGTTCCGCCCTGCTTGTAATACTTTCGAGTAGCCCAGGAATAGACAAGGGCGATTTTTGCGGCGGATTCCGCGCCTTCGGCGAGATCCGCATCCGACATAAAATCATCCAGCCCTTTTCGCACGGTTTCTAGCAAACGTGGCGATGAGGTCGTATCGGGATATGCGCCCACGCCGCATGGACCCAATACATTGCATCCGTTTGTTTTGCAGAGCGCCGAACTCAGCCGCCAGCGCGCTTCGGGCAGAGACAAGTGGCAATGCTCCGGCACGGTGGAAGTGAGTAATTCCCAGGAAGGAAGGCCAACTGCGTGATGCCAGCGAATGTTCAAGCTGGAACGATGTAAATCGGCAAAAATTTCCGACACATATACATCTAAATATTTCAGCCAAGCCTCATCCTGTCCATAAATGGAGGACAGCCATAAAGGATAATGCCCATTATGGGCCGCAAGGACGCCATGATTATGCAGAATTTCTGCGAGGCGGGCCATCAATTTGGTGGTCACCCCAGCGCGCCAGTCGATATATTCACGCCAATGCGCCCGGACGTTCCCCAATGTTACAGGTTCCCGTCCACAGATATCCCTCAAAATGGGCATGCAATATGGACAAGCGCAAATCTGATCATTAAAAAACATATCCAGATGGAAGGCGTGCGGATGATACTGTTCACAGATCTCCTTCACGACCGCGACAATCTGTTCCGCACGTGGAGTATTAATGCACGGGAATCTCCACTTGCCGCCCGGCACATTTTGCACACGCTTATCCGCGTCACTGGGATCGGCCCACTGCGCCAAGGGGAATTCTTGCTCAACGACTGGGCCGTTTTCAGTCAATGGAACGAGATACCACTCGGGATGGCGGGATTCAAGCCAGTTGATATAGGCAACCACTTTTTTGCCTTTGCGCTTCAAGCCTTCGCATAGTTCACCGAAATAGTCTTTCCCATGCAGTGCGGGATGCTGCGGCCATATCGCACTCGGATAATAGGCCACGCTGAATTGGTTTGCCGCATACACAGCGATATAGTCCGCATGCGTGGATTCCAATTCACTTACGATACGGCCTGGATCATATTTCAAAAATGCGGTTTCTTGCTCATTGAGGGCATATTGGTCATACCAATAAATAGTGGAACGAACGGCTTTGGACTGGCGGCCTGTATCTTCATTCATAGCGTGCTATGCTCCTTGTAGATTTTTATGTTTAACTAATTGGTTACTTTAATCTTTAAAGCTTTAACGCACCGGATGTCAATCCCTCTACAAATGACTTTACAGCTATCCCAAATAGGATTAACAAAGGCAAGCTCGCCAGCACATAACCGGCCATGAGAGGTCCATATGTAGTTATATGTTCTGATTGAAAAAACGCTAATCCTATCGTCAGCGTACGTTTCGAGTCGTCACTGATAATAATAAGAGGCCAAACATAGTCGTTCCACACACTGATAAGATTCATAATGGCGATAGCGCCAATAACCTGTTTTGATAGAGGCACGACTATCCACCACAAAACACGCAATTCTCCCGCGCCGTCTATCCGCGCAGCGGCAAAGAGATCTTCTGGCAACTCCGCTATGAAACTTCGTAGAACAAAAATAGCGAACGCTTGTCCCCCTGCGATATAAGGAAGAATGAGGGCAAACTGAGAATTGAGCAAGCCGTTGCCGCCTTGTCCCAGCCAATTGTTTCCCCCAAGAAAAGGGAGTTCCTTCATCCACATGAAAGATGAAATGAGAGTCAGCACGCCAGGCACCATAAGCAGAATCATAAAACTATAAAATAGCAATCCTGCTCCAGGAAATTTGTGCCTGGCAAACGCATATGCGCTCATCGTCGAAAATACAATAACTCCAATTACCGACAAAACTGCTATATAGGAACTATTCCAGACATATCCTTGGATGGCCTTCCAGGCAATAGGGTAATTATCCCAGCATATAGGATGAGCCATTCCCCAAAAATGGTGCATAAACTGTTCGTTAGTTTTAAGGGAAGTTATGGCCATAAAAAAAAGAGGGTAAAAAGTCAGTACAGTAAATACGATCAAAACTACTTGAATGAGCGCATCGCTTTTTTCTATACGTTTCATTTGTGCATCACCTATTCATTCCTTCTGCTTCAGCAGTGCTTATTTTAATCCATTCCATATTCTGTACTGGAATGTAAAAACTTCATGTTGATATAAGTAAGAATGAGAATCACCACGAATAAGGCCACTCCGATGGCGCAGGCATAACCCATCCTGTCGTACAACATCGAGTTCTGATACAGCACAAGGCCGGGAACGGTCGTGCTGTAGCCCGGTCCGCCTTGCGTCAATAGCAATTGCGCCTGGAAGCCCTGTATTCCGCCAATGATCCCCAAAACAACGAGAATCCGAATTTGTGATACCAGTAGCGGAATATCAATATTCAGTATGCGCTTCAATCCCGTAGCGCCATCCAGGCGACAAGCGTCCAATACATCCAATGGGATGCTTTGCAGGCCTGCTGTCAAAATGAGCAAGGCAAAACCGCCTACCCAGGGAAACCCAATGAGCATGAACGAATAGAGTGCGATATTCGGATCGGCAAGCCATGCTTGCACCCAGCCCTCCATTCCCACTGCGCGAAGCAGTTGATTGAACAGGCCCACATTGTAGTCAAAAACAAATTGCCATATGAGCAGTAGCACAATTCCTGGCACGACCATGGGCACCACGAATAAAATACGATATATGTATTGCGCCCGCTTATTCTTAAGGTTGAAGATCAATTCAGCGGCCAGAAATGGAGCTGCTATAGATAAAAACATTCCGACAATGAGAAGTTTTAACAGATTGTACGTGGATTCCATCAATACTTTGTCTTGCGCTAATTCTATAAAGTTTTTAATGCCTATCCACTTTGAAGCGCCGCTCCCTTTCACGTCGTAAAAGGAATATAGGAAAGCAGAAACAATAGGATAATACGAAAAGATCATGATAAATGACAGAGAAGGTGCAATAAAAAGATAAACGCCCTTCTTTCGCCATAACAACCGCCAGCCTTCCGCTCCTCCCCGGGCAGCGGCAAGCAATACCATGATTATAACCACTACAGGAAGCAGCCAAGGAATATATACCCGGTAAGCGGCATCCGCGGAAGGCGGAGCCACTAACACCGTTTTATCCGGCAATATATCCCAATTTGCATCAAAGCTCCATTGCGGATTATGCGCAATGAGATCATCCATCCCTTTACTTAATGCCTTGTTTATACGCGCGACCGCTTCATCTAGAGAGTAAACGCCTCCAAAGTAGCTTTGCATGATACGGAATTCTACTTCGCCATATTCCTTAGAATTGAACACGCCCATGTTCCAGCAGCGCTTAACTTTTAAAGCTTCCGCGAATGGCTGTAGTATGGGTTCAATGGCCATATTTGGAGAGTTTGGGACCGTGATTTTGGCCTCCGCTATAACTTTCTCCAAACGCTTCGGAGCTGTAAAAAACTGCAAGAAATCCACGGCTAATTCGAGGTGCCCCCTCCGCGCCGCATCGGTAGTGATAGCATATTGCGTCGCTCCCGCACCTCCAACACCCGGCGCCACTTCGGCATGCTCCAACCCATATGGACTCGAAGCTTTCGTCAAGCCGGGCACGTTGAATACTCCCAGCTCAAATGAACGTAGAGGATCTCGCAATAGTTTAGGCATATACCATCCGCCATTATAGAACATGGCTGAATGCCCGGTTCGGAAAAGCCGCTCCGTGTTTTCCGTGGAGCCCGCCAAAGCGTCTTTATTCCAATACTCGGTCCACTCCTTTAATAGCCGGAGCATTTCACGAAAACGCGGGTCATTTGGCGTCCACAATCCTTTCTTATATGCGCGAAACATCTCCTGATCATCAATCTTGGGAAGCCCATTTGGAGCGACATTCATGGCGTCATACTTATCCCGCCAAAGCTGATCATGAAACACCCATTTTGCCCATGAAAGTGGGCCATACTGATCTGCAGCAATAGTAAAAGGGATATATCCTGCATCTTTTATCTTTTGTGAAATCGCAATCAGTTCCGCCCAGGTTTCCGGTGGAGTTACGCCAACTTTCTCGAAAATATCTTTGTTGTAGAACATAGCGGTCTCATTTAGATCAACAGGGAGCACATACATGCTGCCATCGGGAGCCGCTTTCGATTGCACCCAGTATTCGTAAAACAGAGACATCCATCGCGTATTGCCAGGAACATATGGATTTGGTTTTTCCAGATAATCATTGAGCTTTATAAACCAGTTGTTTTCCGAGTTTTCAATGCACCAATTGCCTTCCACCCACATGATATCCGGAGCCATACCACCTTTCAGTTGCGTGATCATCCACGTAAGGTAGTTGCCCATCGGAAGCTTAAGAAATCGTATACGCACACCAGGATGCAACGCTTCCCATTCTTTTGCGATTTCCGTGAATGCATGCAATGGCTGGGGATTATCGCCGGATGTTATTTCCGGCGTGTATCCCGCCGCATACATCACCAGCTCAACATCTTCACTAAAAGCGGCCATGCTGGGTGAGAACAGCAGTAAGATTGCCAGCGCTGCCACGGCAATCCATTCCGCCACTCGTGGCTTGCTTTTTACATAATTACACGCAACATACATTTAGTAGTTTCCTTAGACCTTATTAATAGTTTCACGGATTGGATACAGAAGAAACTCTTGTTTTCAGCTTCAATGGGATTGGCTTATCCAATGTAATGAGTGTGACCTGAGCGCGTGCGGAATATGTCCCCTCTGCTTCAGCGTCAAATTGGACACTATTCTCTCCTGGAAGTATGGTGAGTTCGTCTCCCTGGGGAGTAAGCTCCTTTATAATCTCTCCCTCAGGCCCATACACTTTGCAGTCTTTCATCGAAACAAACTCGATGTAGCAGCCGCTCTCTAATTCGGTATCGAAAAGAAGCTTTTTGCCTCCAATAGTAATGGAAGGTTTTTTTAACATGATTTTTCGTGTGGGGATTGCTTCAATGGGGCCGATAGAGCACTTGGCCGTTTCATTTTGCGGGACATTATTCATCCAAATATGCATGGAAGCGATTTTGTTATAGTACACATGGAAATGATAATTGGTATACGCATCCATCATGGAAAAACCTTTGGTTTCCCAATCGCTTCTCCGCCTGCAATACGGCCAGTCATAATCCGCTATATGGTCGGATTCTGGTTCCACAAGCTCGATATACTTCCAGCCAATGAAATCTGCCTTAATGTAATGATCACTTTTTGATAGATACCCTAATCCTTCATTGGCCAATTGGATATTGAGGACTTGCCCTTTTCCGTCTCCTTGCACCCAAAGGCCCAGCGCCATGTTGTTCATATTTATGGGTGCGGCAAATGTTTTGCCAACCACCGCCCAGGCGCCATCCGTTTCGGCGGATAAATTGCTCACTGCAAAATCACATTGCCTTTCATTGATGGAAAAAGTAGAGGCCACCCCTTCCCGTGATTCCTTGCGGGTGAAACTTTCCGGTGAAGAAAAATCCTCCAGCACTACACAGCCCGGCGTGTCATACGCTTCAAGCCCTAAGAGCGCTTCGATGCGTATGCGCGGATTTTGCTTTCCATACGGATTTTTTTCGGTCCATTGATCACTGGCGCTATCCATCCCTGTGATTTTATGTTTTGAGTAAGTGATGGGCCTGAACTGAAGTTCGCCCGCTCCGCATTCTTCAAGGGTGTACTCTGCGCCACGCACGGACAATGCTTCGCGAAGTTTTTCAGGGAGTTCTGAAGTACGCCGGATCGTCTCATAACGCTTGATCAATGCAGCCAATCGCTGTGAATTGTAGGAGGTTTGGATCAAATCCGTGTTGAAGCCCGCCAGCATGGAAAGACCGTTATCATTTGCCAATGATTTGCATAACAAATATTCAAAATCATCGGGAAACGAGCGCTCGGGCTGTATTCCATTCCATGTATACGCACCCCACCACCCTAGTTGCTGAGGCAGCATCGATTTTGCGGCCTCTTCATTCCACAATGTGTGCCAGTCTATAAAGGGCTTATACCCCCGCGCGGCCATATCGCCGGCGTTAGCACGAGAGCGCAGATACCATAAATGGTGAGTCATTGCACTCATTTCCATGAGGGCGGGCCGCTCCAGCCTCTTCCATATATCAAATGCAAATTTCGCGGAATAATGCCAAATCACTCGGTGATCTTTTGTTACTGCGTCTGACCCATCAAGTGCATCGAGATAGATCATGTCAAAACCGCACTTGTTATATACTTCGGCAGTTCGTTCAGCCACTTTCACCGCCAGTTCCGAATCGCCGTCAGGAACAAATAATCCAAAGACCTCCGCAAGCTGATAAACAGGAGTTCCGGCTGCATGAGAAACTGGTGAAGTGCCGCACGCGCCCCGTTCGCATTTGTTGAAAGCATATGGAGGTGTTTTAGAGACATCAGAAAAAACGATAAGCTCATTATCGATTTGCAGCGTGACGCTATTTCGCACTTGAAATCCCGTGATAACAGATACATTCTCCGTAGACTCTTCCACATATACTTCCGTACTTTCAGCAGGCAACGCCTGAGCCAGAGTGAAAGCCGCTTTTTTTGCCAAACCAGGATCAGGTATAGGCGTCACCCAAGGCGTATCTTTATTTATAAATTGGGCATAGGTATGCAGTCCCGCTTTGATGCCAGCCGCATGAAGCCGATCAATAACCGTCTTCACATCGGCGAGGCCATTTGGATACATTTTAGGATTTGGCGCTAAGTCGCCAAAGCGAAGGTTTTGTCCCGTATGGAAATCAATCTGCTCGAAGCCAAGACTTTTAGACAACTGCACCCATTCATCGACATTGCTCAGGCTAATGGTCCCCGTATCAATTAAGTAGGAACCATAATTAATCGGGGCATCCTTCGCCCATGGCCCGCCCAATGGAGAATGAGGCAGCTCGTCCGAAGCAAGCACAATCTCTTGAATCAGAGTTCGCAATTGCGTCTGGGGACAGGATGCCATTGCCACCTTGGTTCCGGTAAAGCCTAATGAATTATATGCTATAGCGTTGAGATATCTGCTTGGACCAGGAAGTTCTTGCACGTCCGTCTGGAGATTTAATGAGAGAAGACAACATCCAAAAGGTTCATCCATCTTTCCTGTAAGAGTTAGGGAGATATTAGGAAAATGCAATTCCTCCACCACACTCCCTTTAAAATCTATTGTCTCAATTGTCAGATAATCGCCCTTTTCTTCCACCTGAAATACAGCCGATACATCCAGGCTCCCAAAACTAGCTTCTATCTTTTGTCCGTGGAATTGAAGAGCCGTGGCGGGATACGTTTTACTATTTATAACAACTTCCGCGAATGCTCCCGGCTCATTCTTATCTATAAAATCCCGCCCACTAGATTTGTCTATTAGCGAAATGTTTTTCCCATTTGTTCCAATGGCCCACTTCATGTACTTAGTTTGGAAAGATGCACTGTCAGAAGCGGGAATTTCACTCGCGGTAGCCGTTAAGGAGAAGAAAACTAGCCATACTAAGCAATGCGAGGAGCCGGATAGAAACAGGCATTTCATGAATTCGCCTCCAGATCACGCAGATTCGATTATTTCAGTAAAATAGAGTACGTTGTTTTTGTTATGAAGTTTCTTCTACTATTACCGCAGCATATGCATCAAGCTTTTTCACCGTAACCACTAGTATGTTTGCCTCGATATGATGAGTGATTTCTGCTCCTCGGCATTCTACTCGAGGATTGCTGCACGGCGTGGGAATCCGTAGAATGAAATCATGCACCGGAATGATTTCCGTAATTCTGCGCGCATCCGTAGGCAGGGACCAAGCCACAGAACGGTTAGCCAAATGGATTATCGTCCGTCCCAGTTGCTCTTGCCGCCAAAGCGTCGTTTCAACTGTCCTTGGCCCCATTGCTTCGAAGGGGCGCTCAGGCAACGCCAATCGAACCAACTCTTCCATCCATTGGGCTATATAAGACTCGCCATATTCTTCGTACACGCTGCCTATGGGAAATGCCACATAAAAACTCAGCCCTTTTCCGAAGGACTTCCGCGTGGCCGCCGGCCATACCGTGGGATGCATGGGCAAGGGATCTAATCCGCCGAAAACAGAACCATCGGGATCTACCGCTATTTGGCGCGTCAAAACGTCTCCAGACGCTTCCACCTGTTCAAAACGAGATTTTATTGGCGCTGCTCCGGCAGGAAGCTCCACTGCAAACGCTTCATCGGCGAAGCCGCGCCAGCTTACTCCTAAAACATCCGCCAATTGATAATCGTTACAAATAGCGTTTTTTTCATTCCATATAGCGCAAGCACCTGTTGCCAAAATGTGGCCGCCCAGCCGGGCATATTCGCGTACAGCACTGCAAAAACTTTCATTGGCATGAACTATTTCCGGCAAAATGACTAACTTATATGCAGCCAGGCTATCCGCGTTATGAACATTTTCCGCAATCACTACATCAAATGGCACATGCGATTCCATCAGCAAGCGGGACCATCCGGCGAGTTCTCTTGCCCATGAAAGGCAATCCCCATGGCTTTCATATTTCCGGGTAGCCCATGAGAACACCAGCGCAACGGTAGCGGCGGATCTGGCTCCTTCCGCCAAATCCGAATCTTCCATGAAGCATTCAAATCCATATTTAACGTTCTCCAATAAAGATGCCGCCGTTGTAGTGTCTGGATAGGCCCCAACGCCGCAGGGGCCAAAGACATGGCAGCCGTTCGCTTTAGCAGCGGAAGCATAGAGGCTCCATTCCGTTTTGGAAATGGGCCAATGCCCATGATGTGAAGGGGTTGAAGTACGTAAAATCCAGGAGGGCTTTCCAGTTGCGTGCTGCCAGCGGATATTCAGGCTTGTCGAATTCAAATCCGTATGAGGTGAAAGAAACGCATCAAAGCATTCCGAAAGAAAAACATCCAGCCCCTCTAGCCATTCCTCGCCAACTCCATCAATAGCAGGTAGGTGGACTGGGGCAAATCCATTATGAAGCGCCACCACTCCGTATTGATGCAATACTTGCGTAAGCGCCTTAATCAACGAAGAGCTGCATTCCATACGCCAATCGATGAATGCTTTCCAATTCATTTTTATGATAGCGGATGATAATTCACTTGTGCCACAAATTGATTTGAGAACCGGACGGCAACGAGGACATGCGCACACGCCGCCTGTACCTACTCCAAACATGTCAAGATGAAAAGCATCTGGCGTATAGCGTTCGCAGATCTCTTTCGCCACGGCCAGCACTTCATCTCGACGCGGCGCATTCAGGCAAGGAACAAGCCAGCGCCCGTCTGTAACCTGGTATACTTTCGTATCCGGCTCATTCGGATTGGCCCAGCTAGCCAGCTTCAAGCCGCTTGCATTCTTGTTTACTGAGCCTTCGACAGGCTGGGCCAGCCAATCGAGATGCCTGGAATCCAGCCAATTGATATAGGCAATGATTTTTTTCCCGCGTGCTTTTAACCGTTCGCTTACTTCTCCAAAATAATCCCGCCCATTCAGATTCGGATGCTGCGGCCATATGTTGCTGGGATAATAAGCGATACTAAACTGATTGGCGGCATAAACTGCGACTATATCTGCTTTTGTATCGACGAGTTCCGTAGAAATGCGTTCGGGATCATATTCTGAAAACGCTGTTGCCTGATCATTGAGGGCGTATTGATCATACCAATAAATCCTGCCCCGCTGGGTTAACCAAGTATTCATGTACTTTTTATTCCTTCCTCATTCGCAGCACAATGTGTTTTTTAGTGGTGAGATTCGAGAAGCATACCGGTACACGGATAGTTGTAAAACCTGACTAAACAACTTCATTTTCCGGATTAAAAAGCTGGCAGCAGCGTATTCGCCGCTGCCAGCATGACACATCCCCAAGAAACTTTTTAGTGTACAAGCAAATCCTAGAAAAAGCAGGAGCTTTCTCTTCATTATGAACTTAGCCTTCTATGAAAAACCGGTCCATCTTCGCACTGAACGGCGCCGCTCCATTCGCGGTGATTTCATATCCTGTTTCAATGCGGGCGCCATTCCACTTCGGATGGCCAAAGAAACTCACATCCACACAAACAGCCATGCCTGGTTTGAGCACATCATTGCTGTTCGGGCCAAAGAAAGGAGCTTCCGCTTCATGCAGGCCAATCGTATGCGCGAAAGGACATACTAGATAACGCATTAAGCCATGCTTCTCGAAATACGCGCGGCCAGGGGCATCTATCTCTTTTCCGCATTTTCCCGGAACCAGCTGTTCTTTGGTGAGACGGAAAACTTCCTTTAGATGCTGGAAGCATTCCTTATGTGTAGCGGAAGCTTTTTCGGAGACTGGCAACAGATCGCCAACCACGCCCGCATACCCCCGGACCTTAGGAGCAATGCCTATCATGACCAATTCATCCGCCGCCAGTGTTTTCGATGTCGCCGTTGGCACTACCGCCTGGGCGCGAGGCCCTGAACCAACAATGGTAGCAAATCCATACCCAACAGCGCCATGGCTGCGAGCAACATACTCTCCCGCCGCCGCCACCTCGATCTCTGACACGCCAGGAGCGATTTTCGCTTTCATGGCGTCATACGAAAGATCCGCCAAAGCGAACGCTGCACGGATTTGCTCCAGCTCCCATGAGGATTTATTATAGCGCAGGCTCACGTAATCTTCCGTGATGTCCACGACATCTACGCCTTTGAATCCTTCACGAAGCTGGCGATGGCACTCTGCTGGCATGCGCCCCTCGCCCACCAAGCCTACACGGCGGACGGGAACGCCCTTCCCTAAGAGTTCTTCAAACAACTGCACGAAACTGATGATTACCGCATTCGGGTATTCTTCGTCTGGCACCATGAAAACGGAAAAATTCCGCGTCTCCGTAATCGCGCTATCCTGCAGGGCAAAAGGCTCACTTTCCGGCCCCCCTAACAGCATCGGCTCTCCTACTCGGGGAACCAAAACGGCTCCACTTTCAAATTGCGGACACCATCCCGTTAGGTACCAGCCATTACCGATGTTAAATTCATCGTAATACACCAGAATCAGATCGAGATCCTTGGCATTCATAATGGCGCGAACCTGTTCCAGGCGGCGATCCCTCTCTTCTCTAGTAAGATATCCCATGCTTAGGCTCCTTCTTATTCACCGTTGCAGCTTTCAATATATGCCGGACAACACAACTGCCTGCAGCATTTTCCTATTCACGTGTAAGCTTTTGCCCCATTAAAGTCAGTGTTGTCCCATCCCAAGTGCCGGCCATAGGCATAGGCGCAACACCGAAAATACGGACCACTCCATCAGGCGAAACCAAATATGTCCCCTCACTCGCGTTCCCGCCCGACTGAAAAGAGACTTTCCCTTGCGCCTTAAACTGTAGAGTCCCTTGGCCTGTCGTCCACGAAGTGTTGACTAATTGTTCTGCGGTTCCCGCCGAATCGTTGCTTAGCGATGATTTGGCGCCACATCCCAATACGGCTGACACTAGAAAGAGGATTAATACGGGAACTAACCCATTAAGAACAACCTTACGTCCTGACGGCATGCTTGTTCTCCATTTCTTTGTTTACGATGAAAGCATCTATCATCTTGCACGCTTTTCTCCAGGCCTTCATCCCATTCCACCGGAAGCTGCCAAATATTGTTCATAATTCTTGAATTTGTAGTTGCCTCCGGTGATGGGCAAGCCAGCCAAGCTTGACGCAGGCAACTCCTCTACATCAGTTACAGGAAATCCACTTCCCTGCCTCTTGAACTCTACATGGCCATCCATATAAAGAATATTGCTTCCGCCTGGAACGTGATTGTACCGGGTAATCCCGGTATCGGCCGAATTCACAATACCAGTAAACCAATTGAGCCCATTTGACCAAGCATCCCACATGACGGGTATCGTGCTCTGCCCAACAGAACCGCTGGCGGGATTATTAATATCCGTAATGAGGAAACGCTCCACCCCTTCGCGTAAGCGAGGGTAAGAAGTGGGCAGTTTGCTGCCGTCATCATTCGTATAACCCAACATCCACGTAAACACGGATGAACCGGAGTAATCATCCTGGCCAATAACCGTTCCCGTTGACATTTTGAAATTGCCGCGGCTGAAAATGCAGGTGGAATCAACAGCCGTTAATTGGGATTGGCGTGATTCCCAATTATCACTCCAAGCGCCGTCCCATACCCAAGACGCCATGAGCGAAACGCCTTCCACTACACACATTTCACTGGCGGTCCGCATCAAATGCGAGGAATACACATACGATACAGGCCATCCAAGTTTCGTCTGAAGGCAAACCTTTTGCGCATCCGTCGGTGATTTCACTGCAATACGCTTAATTTGCGCCACATAATCGCTCTCGATGCCATAGTTTATTCCCATATAGTCACCATGCGGATCGGATGGGCAAACGGAAATGGCCGGATCATTCCAATAATCGGGATAAAGCCCAGCCGAATCTAGAGACATAATAACGTCATTTTCATACACCGGATAGTGTGTACGTCCTGGAAACAATCCTTTGTTCTCTCCAGCATACATCTTAACGATAATTCCCCATTGCTTCAGGTTGCTGGCGCAACTCGCCCTGCGCGCCGCTTCCCGGGCACGCGCTAAAGCTGGCAGTAGAATCGCCGCTAGAATAGCAATGATTGCAATAACCACAAGCAGCTCAATCAGCGTGAAACCTTTTTTCCTCATGATAGCCTCCTTTTGCTTCTTTGTGAAACAGTTACTTCCACATATATTATATATTATACCTATTTATACCTTTGTGCCTTGTTGTGATGTTTATAATAAGTTCCTTTGTTTTTGCTGAACCGTTCTATTTAGTTGCGCATTTCCCTAAGGCCTTTATCCCATTCCACCCGAGTACGCTAAATATTGCTCATAATTGGTAAGCTTGTAGTTGCCAGCGATGGCTTTCATACCCGCCAAGCTTGTTAGAGGCAATTCCTCCACATCCGTTACCGGAAATCCGGTGCCTTGCCGCTTAAATTCAACATGGCCATCCATATACAGAATGTTGCTTCCGCCTGGAACATGATTGTATCGAGTAATACCGGAATCACCTGTATTCACAATTCCGGTAAACCAGTTAATTCCATTTGACCATGCATCCCACATGACGGGTATCGTGCTCTGGCCAACCGAACCGCTGGCGGGATTATTAATATCCGTAATGAGGAAACGCTCCACTCCTTCGCGGAGGCGGGGGTATGAAGTGGGAAGCTTGCTCCCGTCATCATTCGTGTAATCCAGCATCCAAGTGAACACGGATGAACCAGAGTAATCATCCTGGCCAATAACCGTTCCCGTTGCAATTTTAAAATTGCCCCGGCTAAAAATGCAGGTGGAATCAACAGCGGTTAATTGGGATTGGCGTGATTCCCAATCATCCGACCAAGTGCCGGCCCAAACCCAAGACGCCATGAGCGAAACACCTTCTACAACGCACATTTCACTGGCTGTCCGCATCAGATGAGAGGTGTACACATAGGATACTGGCCATCCAAGCTTTGTCTGCAAACATACCTTTTGTGCATCCGTGGGCGCTTTGGCGGCGATCCGTTTGATTTGCGCCACATAATCGCTCTCGATCCCATATGCCGTCCCCATGTAGTCGCCATGGGCGTCTGACGGACAAACCACAATCGCCGGATCGTTCCAATAATCCGGATAGAGTCCGGCGGAATCTAATGACATGATCACATCATTCTGATACACCGGATAATGGGAACGTCCAGGAAACAATCCTTTGTTTTCTCCGGCATACATCTTGAAGATAATACCCCATTGCTTCAGGTTGCTGGCGCAACTCGCCCTGCGCGCCGCTTCCCGCGCACGCGCCAGCGCAGGCAGCAAAATCGCCGCTAGAATAGCAATAATTGCAATGACCACAAGCAGCTCAATTAGCGTGAAACCATTCTTCTTCATGAGAGCCTCCCTTTGCTTCCTTCTGAAGCAGCCATAATGCCATATCGCCATAATCTATATCGCAACATATCTTTTTAAGCCTAAGAATCACTTCCGCCTTCATCGTGGAAACCATCTCGGTATTTCTGCTCATGCCTATTTATAAACGGTGCTTTTCGGGATCGATAATCTGGCCTGATTCAACTGGACTAAAAACTATCTCTAGAATCTCATCCAAACTGATGGAGTTAGTATAACATAAATTTTGATAAAGTCAAGCACATTTTTCGACCGCCTTTACACGTCTTTTCATGAACCGCGTCCGCCAGTAAAAAAACAAATGCACTATTTCTAAATCCAAGAAGCCATGCATAAGTAAATAGAGGAAATAGCCAAAGATTTTAAAGGATTTAACCTAGATCAATTCGCCTAGCAACGCACTTCATGCCGCCCAATTAATGGCGGAACGAAGCGGCGCAAATATCAAGCTTTCTGGTGAGGGATGTTCCCATATCGGATATTCTGCTTAATAGATGGAGTGCATGGATTTTACATTTTTCCTCAAATCCATGATAGCTAACTTTGAATCACTTAAACGGATCGATATGGGATTCATCCTAGGTTTCTGGACATGATGTATAGTTAAGTTTTATGCGTGCTCAAGATCATTGCTGGCGGGTAGAAAACGCCCGCCAGCCGCATTTTATCGCAGTACACACCTACACCAAATCAATATATCCATCATCGCGGTAGCGGAAAGCTATTCGCCTGCGTTCGGCCACAGACAAATCCGCGGCGAAACACATGACTGCGCTTAGATATCCAGACTTCGCTTCTTGCCCAGGACGGTACGAAGGCTCCGCCATCATTTGCTTCAGTATAAGTGCGTGTTTTTTATCTCCGCCGCCATGCCCCGTTCCATCAGTCGCAATGGAGATTTCTTCCACTTGCTCCGTCTGATCATCAAAGACGCCGATCTCATTCAGCTCCATATTTCCCCATATCCGCCCCTTCGTTCCTATGATGTGAATATTTCGTCCAGAGCGTTTCCCTGAGGAGTGGAAATTGAGCATGAAATTCGCGATGGCTCCATTCTCATACTCGAGAGAAACACATTGCGTATCCATGACATCTTTATCGATATTGTAAATGCAGCGCAGCTCTTCGCGCTGGAACGCATAAATGCCTTCGCCTTTCTCGTGCGTGACAGAAGGGGATTGGTAATATTTGCATGTATCCGCGACACGGCATCCGGGACAGGTGTCCGGGAGCTCTGGATTGGCGTTAAACAAAAGACGATTTCCAAAAGAATGAATGGCTACGGGCTTCGAACCAATAAGCCAATTGAGCATATCCATATCATGGCACGATTTCTCGAGCATCGAGCCGCCGCTCGACGCCGCATAACGCCTCCATGGACTCCTGCACATGACGGAAGTTACAAACCAGCCAGGCAGTTCATCTGCTTGAACGCTCAATACCCGTCCAACACGGCCTTCCGCGATGAGCTGTTGGATTCTCGAGAAGTACGGCGTCGAACGGAGTACAAAACCTATCAGGCTTCTGCCATTTAGGGTGCGCTGGGCGTCCAAGAGCCGTTCACACTCCGCTTTATTCACGGCTAGGGGTTTTTCCAAGGCAACCGGCAAACCCCGTTCAAAGCAGGCAATCGCCTGTTCGACATGGTACTGCGTAGGCGAGCTGATGACAACGCCGTCTAGAGCCGGGTGCGCATCCAGAAGATCGCGCCAATCATCATATTCAGGCGTATCTACAGGCAAGGAGCATTCTCGTTTGAGAACCGTACGCTGGCGAGGCATCGGATCGGAGATACCGGCCACTTGAATATCATCCGCTTCCGCATAAAACGTGGCGTAAGCAATGCTTCGGGCCCCACACCCGATGAACCCTATTTGGTAGGTTTTCATGATGAAATTCCTTTCAATTAAACATTTAATACATGCCATCGTGTTATATGGACGGAAACGTGAACATGCTTGATGCTCCCATTTTATGGAATAAGGCTCAATCAAACTCCGGGATCTGTACAGTCTCACCATCCTTCAAAGCGGAAAGATGAGCGCAAATCCCAGCGCCAGTCCAATTTGCTGCAGTGACAGCATCAATCGCGGGCTTCCGATTCTCGATAATGCTTCGTGCAAATTCATGAACGAGATGCGGATGTGCTCCGTGATGCCCGCCGCCTGCAAGAAATGTATTCTGCGGATTGGTGTCGTCATAATTTCCTTGGCACGTGAATCTTCCGATTTCTGGTGGAAGCATAAAACCGTTGTCTTCAATTGCGAAAGGCTCGATCTCATTCAGAAAGCCTCGCCCGCCATCTCCTCTCTTAATCAGTTTTTGAATTCTTAAGTGTTCGGACTCCGAGTAGAAATTCCATTCCAAAGTGGCTTTCGTACCATATAAAAAGAAACCTTCGCAGTACTCGCGCGCTGTTTCAAAAAGCGTTCTGGTGACCTCCAGCGCAGCGGGATGCCCGTCGAGACGGAAAATAGCCGTTGCTGCCGGATATGGATTATTGTATTGTTGGACAAGTTCCGCACGCATCTTTCCGGAGCCGAAACAATGAACCTTTTCTGCCCGGCATTTGGTTATATCGAGCAGTGGGGAAATAGCATGCGTTGCATAGTGCATTGGCGGAAGTCCATTCCAGTAGGGCGGCCAATTCTCCATATCTTGATAATGATTTCCCCTAAGCAACTGAAGCTCGCCAAACGTGCCTTTTTGATATTCTCTTTTAGCTTTCAAATACTGGAAAGTATAGACTGCGGTCTCCATCATCATGTAATTCATTCCGGTCTCACGCTGTGTTTCGACAAGCGCAAAAAGATCATCGAGCGAAGTCGCAGCCGGTACTGTGCATGCGCAATGCTTGCCCATCTTCATGACTTTGATGCTCTGCTCTGCATGGATCGGAATGGGAGTTACAAGGTGAACAGCATCAATTGTTTCATCTTTGAGGGATTCTTCAAGAGAAGTCCAGCACTTATTGATCGGAAGCGAACTCTTCGTTTGATCAAGAAAAGATTTTAGTACCTCCGCATTTGCATCAATGATGTCAACGGAGTAGACATCCGGATGCTTACACCATATCGGGACAAACGCGGAACCGAAACTTAGGCCAGCAACAGCAATTTTCAGTTTACCATTTCTCATTTTCATCTCCCCGGTATTTCTTTTTTTTAGTTTGACATGTGTGTATGTTACAGCAATCCCTCGATTACTGCACGGATGTTCTCATCAGGGGTTCCATAGTCTAGATCGGAGAGCACAAAGGTGACGCGATGTAAGTCACCGCCCGCAGCATCGACTTGTGAGCGCATGTAATCTCGGATGGTATTCGCGGATGCTTCCCGCACAAGGAAACAACTCACAAAAGCATTGATGGAAGCTTGCGGCCAAGTATCAAGCGCTAAGCGCAATTGGGATTCCATTCCGATATCAAAAGCAGGGACTGGCCCGACTTCCTTATACACTTCGGCATACTGATCAAAGTTCCCACAATGGTGGATATGGTATTTCCAGCCCATTTTCTGCGCAAACCTCAAAAGCTGCTGATCATAGGCAAGCAAAAAATCCCTATAAATACCTTCACCACATAATGGGACTGCGCAGTTTTGATTGGAAAGAAGAGACTCTTTCATTCCGGTTGCGTCAAAATACTCCACAGACTTTTCCATACACTGTGCGGATATCTCAAGCAGATGTTTCGCCAATTCGGGCTCCGCATAATAATCCGTGAACAGATCGCAACCACGAACTTTTAATGCGATATTCTGTACTCCCATGCATGTCCACGAGGGCAAAATGGCGGCTCCCGCCTTGGCGCTCATTTCATGGGCCTGCCGGATTATCTCCCGCATGGGAAACTGGCTGCAAAGATCCTCCGGCATACGGAGCTTGCAAGCATCTTCATACGGCAATGGAAGCGATTCCGGATATGCATTTTCCGCATAAACGACTTCACACCCCAAGGCTGCTGGCAGCGTGGCATTATTAAGATCATCACAAAAATAAGATAACTTAGGGTCCGCTTCTCCAAGCCCGGCATCGCCCAACCGTTCATGCATGAGCCGACCCATGTCACGCGAAAGCTGTGCGCGGTATGCCCAATCGTAAAAAATACGGCTTCCAAAACACAATCCGTATTCGTAATTCCACCACGAGGGCATGAAATTAATGACTATAGGACTGGCCAGCGGCAAATTAGATTGGGTGTACCACCACACCGTTCATCCACCTCTATCAAATCTAAACCGTTCACCACGCTGCATCAAGGCGATTCAACGTTTCATAGTAGTAATCATAATTCTCAACAGGTATATCGGCATCGATAGAATGCGCGCCTATTATGACTCCGCCGTCTCTCCCGCATTCCGCGATGGCATGGGCTTGCGTCTCGATTTCACGCCGGGTTCCTTGCGCCAGCACTCTCGTATTACACATCCCGCCTACGAAAGCCAGTCGATTTCCATACTTAGATTTGAGTGCGGGCAGGTTCATTCCCGTGGAGGAATAAGCGCCTTGAATGCCCGTGAATCCGGCATCAATGAGCATATCCAGCAAAGGTGTGCAATTGCCGTCGCAGTGTAAAATGACATGCTGGGCGCCAAGCGCGCGCCACTTCGATATCATGTGGCGGTAAGAAGGTAAAAAGATCCGTTCGAAAGTATCGGGCGAAATGAGCGGTGAAGCGGCGTTAGCCAGTTCATCATACACCCAAATGGCCGTATCCCAGGTATTGGTTTTTTCTAATGCGTTTCGGCCTACTTCCGTTATAAACGCGGCCACTTTTTCCACCAGCGCGCGGCAGAAAACTTCATCCTCCATCAAGTCAATAAAAAAATTAAACTCCCCGCGCAAATAGTAGGAAGGCATAAACAGGCCCATCGTTCCACATACGGGCGCAAAACGGCCTTGAATCTCTTGTTCACCTCGCGCGATCTCCTCATATCGGGCAAGGCCATTTGGATCTTCAAAGACAACGGAATCTAGCGCATCACGCGCGGATACCGCAGTTTCCAGCACTTCAAACAACATGCCGTTATGGCTTCCCCGCTTGAGGCGTCCCCAGCTATCTCGAACCAAATATTTTCCGCCACCCAATTCTTCCTCATACGTTTTATTTAGAAATGGGCCTTCCTGTGTGGCAAGCACGCCCCCAATATCAATTCTGGAATAATGTTCGTAAATATCGGGGCGCGCATCCTCAACAACGGTTTTTCGCCACGAGTCTATAAAATCCGGAAAAAAGATTTCATAGCGTGGAATGCGGTCCGTTTTCTTAAAATCAAGAGCGGTAACGATCCGTTCTCGCGGCGTCATGGCAATCTCCAACGCTTAATAGCGGCAGACAGCTTCGGATATAAAACCCGTTGCGATCAGATGATCAATATCAATAGCGGCATAGTCTTCTACAATTTGATACGCGTTTGGAAGACGGTCGATAGGGCCGACGCCTACATGGCGCATGCCTGCTGCTTGGGCGGCATCTATCCCCGCAGCCGCATCTTCAAACACGATGCATTGCCCGGGAAGAACTCCGAGCCGCTGCGCCGCCAGCAAGAAAATTTCCGGATCCGGTTTTGATCGAGATACGTCCGCACCCGTCACGACGGCATCAAAAAACCGGGTCAAATTCAGGTTATCCAAGATGAGCATGGCATTGCGGCTGGCGGAGCATAAAGCCATCCGGACGCCTCGCTGTTGAAGCGCGGCAAGTAAATCGACCGCACCATCCAGCAGGGCGCGTTCATCTATACGCTGCAAAGAAGCAACATAATAGCCATTCTTCCGCGATGCGAATGCCACCTTTTCTTCGTCCGTAAGATCATCTATGCCATTGTGATCTAAAATAGCCTGAAGCGAGCCCAAGCGTGATATGCCACGTAGCTTTCGATTCACCACCTCATCAAATTGCCATCCTTCTTCATCCGCAAGGCGCTTCCAAGCACGGTAGTGATATTCATCTGAGCTTACAACCACGCCATCTAAATCGAAAAGAACGGCAGCGATAGCCTGTATGTTTTGAATCATTGAATCTTCCTATGTGAATCCATGAATTCTCTTAGCAGTACAACGGGCCCGCATGATTATTGGGCCTCGAGCGCCATTTCGCGGGCTTGCCGGAACTCAGCTTTACGCTCCAAAAGATTCTCAATCGTTAGATCAAGCTGCTCGATAGCGTATTCTCCGCAATTTTTTACAATGAATGGAAGAGGCGTCACAGAACCTTCACTAGTGGGAATCGGCCCTTGAGGCATGGGATGAAACTCCCACGGATGAAAATAAAAAGCTAAAAACGGATCAATATTACGCGTGCGGCAATATCCAGCGAAACCATCAATATGCGACAGGAGGGCATGCGCTCCCTCCGTGCGATAGAGGGGCCACTGGTCCATATCACGTCCATATTCATCTTGCGTTTGCATCGAAAGATCCGCAAACAAGGGTAATTCCAGCAGGCGAAGATCGCCTTCTTTTGTCCAGTCTTCCTTGCTCGGATGATAGGGGCGCAAACGCTCCCTGAAGTAATACATGGGATAAGTGGAATCCGTAAGGTATCCCAGTTCATCCAATGTATTGGCAACCGTAGTTGATCCAAATAAGCGGGGACAGCGAAACGAGACTGGCGCCACGCCGGAAATTTCACCAATTATTTTGGTGCATAAGCGAATGCGATTAGGCACTTCCTCAGGCAAAATAGGCATCATTCCAGGGATGGGGAAAATCTCATCCCCCAAAGTCTCATGAAAAAGCGTATGTGCTCCGATTTCATGGCCTGCATTTCGAACAGCCGCCACCACATCCGGATGCTTCCGCGCGCAATCCGCCGTAAAGAAAAATGTACCGCTAATGCTATGTTTTTTTAAGACGCCCAATATGGCTTCTGTTCCCGGACGAAGCCCATTATAATAGGGGGTCCAACTGCCAACATCCGTTTCCATGTCGAATCCCAGCATGACTTGCATGAGGATATTCCTTTCGTTCTCCGCCTTTCCGGCGCGTATTATTTGAACTCAACCATCTAGTTACCTTCCGTATCAAAACGCATAGGCTCACCAAAAGGCTCGCCAGTCGCCATGATCGTAACGGCAGCCCGCACGTTTTCCTTATTCGAATCGGGATCGCACGAAAACTGGAATGCATTCCCGCCAGCATCAAGCATAGGGGCTTTGCCTCGAGGCTCAATTTTTTCGATAACATCGCCTTCTTGATTATACGCCCAACAATCCGCCATGGAGCGAAATTCAATATAGCAGCCGCTTTCTAGCTCGACAGGAAATGTGACTGCTTCACCGCCGATAACGATTGTAGGATTCTTCATCGTCTTCTTCTGAAGGTGAAGGGCCTTAATGGGTCCAATATGGCACTTAACTTCCTTGTTTTCCGGCAGATTGCCATAATAGACGCTGAGCTTGTTCACTTTTGCATAATTCATCCAAAACAGGCTGTCCCACTGCAAGTCTTTGGAAACAAAACCCGGTTTGAATTCTGTTGCGGCGTCTGCGTAAGAATATGGCAAACCATAATCGCCTGTAGGAGTATTTACGGGATCCTTATAGAAGTAAGGCCAGCGATAATCTCTCAGACGTTCTGATTCCGATTCCACCAGCATGCAATAACGCCATCCAGTGAAATCGGCCACGATGTAGTAATCTCGGATTCCTGAGCTCACATGCCAGGGTGTTTGAAGATGCAGATTGATAGTTTCACCCTTGCCATCTCCATACACCCAGAGGCCAAAACCGTGGTCCACCAAATCCGGCGCTACTGCAAACTCTTTTGTGAGAGCCGACCATGCGCAATAGGGATTTCCTTGTTTATTAATTGCGGAATAGGCGCCGCAAGGCTTTCCACTCTTTTCCGGATCAGTAGCGATTTCGTACGTGCTCGACACGCCTCTACTGCAAACAGGCTGTGAAAATTCCTCTGGATTAAGGCAATTGGTCAATTGAACACTTGAAGCACTGTCATATGGAGAGGCCGACATAAGGGCTTCAATACGCATTCGTAGGGGCTGCCTTTCAAAAGGATTCGAGACAGTCCATTCAGCCTCCCTCCTATCATCTCCTTCAATTTTGTGCTTCATATATTGGATTGGTTTAAAACGCCAAACCTGATCAGGGCCTAATGCCAGGGTAAAATCCTCTTGTGCGGACAGCCGCGCTTTGACTTCATTCGATATACTCCCGGAAAGCCGTATTTTTTCATATCGATTAATGATCCCGGCCATCTGCTTGGAAAGAGCATATGTGGATAACTCTTCTGGTGCAAAACCAGCCAGCAAAGATAAGCTGTATCTTCCCGCAAGAGATTTGCAACACAGATATTCGATATCTTCTGGGTACATGAATTGCGTTGCCATGCTCCGCCACGGCCCGAAATAGGCGCACCACCAACCCATATTCAATGGGAGCAACTTCCGTTCATCTATCTGGTTGGCGTTAAAATGGCAGTCGATGAACATTTTATATGCCATATGAGGCGCATCACGTGCGTTGAGCCTGGATACAATATGCCATAAATGATGGGAAAATGTGCTGAGGCCAATACAAGCGGGCCTTTTCAGCCTCTTAACCACCTCATAAGCATATTTGGCGGCATAATATTCATACACCTCGCCAGGGCCATAAAGGGTCGCGCCATCTAGTGCATCAATGTATAACAAATCAAAATCGCATGTGTTATACACTTCAGCGGTTCTATCCGCGATCTCGGTGAAAAGTGTTGAATCACCCTCTGGCGCGAACAGACCGAAACGTTCTTTCAGATGATGGACGGCAGCTCCTTTTGGATGCTCGGATACCGTAGTGCCCAATACGCCACGTTCACATTGAGTAAACGCATACGGCTTGCTCTTGTCTATGCCGCGATACTCAATTAACTCATTCTCAATTTGAAGCGTCACGCTGTTCATGACATGGAATGCCGTTAGTGTGGACATGTTCTCAGTGGATTCTTCCACCAATACAGTAGTTGATTCCTTCGTCGTCGGCTCCGACAACGTGAATGTCGCATCTTTTTCTAGGCACGGATCTGGTATGGGCGTCACCCAAGGAGCATCTTTAGCCATGAAGAAAGCGTACGTTTGCAGCCCCGCAGAAAGCCCGGCTGCATGAATCTTAGCGACAACATCCCGCACGCTTTCAAGGCCTCTTGGATATAATTCGGGATTTGGCGCATAATCTCCGAATCGAAATGATTTGCCCGCATGAAATACGATTTGCGTAGCGCCAACTTGCTTCGCCGCTTTAATCCAATTGTCTATAGTGGCCTCGCTGACTTGATCGGCATAAAAGTCAATCATGTAGGAGCCCTTATTGATGTCCGCATCAAGCGCCCAAGCGCCGCCAAGAGACGACTTTGGCAGTTCTGGCGAGGCAGTCACTACTTCCTGGATGAAACCGCGAAGCTCCTGGGGCGGGCATCCAATGATCGCGCACGCTGCTCCTTCAAGCCCAAACCTTGGAAAACACTTCGCCAGCAAATGGGTATTTGGCCCAGGAATCTGGCAGCCAAAAGTTTTCAGATTCAACGCTAACGCGCATGCGGCAAAAGGCTCTTCAAGTGTCCCCTTTACACGGAGTGGAATATCGATAAACGTCAATTCATCAATGTCATGCTCACTCACAGAAATCACTTCAAAGATGAAGTAGTTCTGTTTCGATGTGATCTTGATTTCCGCCCGAATTCCAGACTCGCCAAAGATAAGCGCTAAACGGCCATCGTGTAGTGAAGCCGCGGAAGCAAAATAGGTGTTCCCTTGCTTCTTGATAGAAGCGAAAGCGGTAGGCGCTCCTTCCTGGCAATAATCTGCACCATTTGTTTTGTCCAGAAAACGTACATTTTGGGCGTTCTCCCCAATCTCGAATCGAAAGTATTTATTTTCCATCTGTAAAAATCGTCCTTGTCCTGTCTGTTGCATCGGATTCTGCGATTCTCCTAAAGCGCTAGGGCTCAAATAGAGTGCGAATAGGATGCTAGAGGCCCCCAAAAATATGCCTTTACTACGTAGCTTTCTTTGAATTATCGAATAGAAAAAAAGACTATGAACCCTCACTTTCATTTTTTCTTGCTCCTTCATCCGTCCAATTCGCGAAAGCGCCATGGGAAGCGTACACTACGGTCATCCATCCGGTAATAGCAGCGATAATAAGAACACCAATTCCCATGAAAGGCCTGGCTAAACATAGATAACCAAGGCCAAACACGCTGGCATAAATGGATATCACTCCCACAACCCAGCCAATCCATTCACGAGCCACGGAATCCGCTTCAACATCACTACACCGTTTTGCAATATGGTTCCACCATCCGCCAGGACGCACTTTCCGGTAAAACCGCTCTAGATGGGCGTCCGATACTGGCGCGGTAAGATAAGTCACTACAACCCATACTATTGTACAAAGAACGATGATGAAAAAGAGTCGGACCGCGTATAACTCTTCTGAATAGAACCATTCGATACGCGACATTGCCGAAGTGGGAAGAATTCCCGTTACAGCAAGAAGCCGGCAAAAGATGTTGGCATTCGCGAAGATTAGGGAAGCAACCAATGCGCTGATCTCCGACCAAGGATTCACGCGCCACCAGTACCAGCGCAGCAAAGCCACCATTGCGCCGCCTGACATAAGGGTCATTAAATACTTCCAGACCGCGGAGATAGTTTGGGATTGCCATGCCGCTATGCCGCCAAGGGCTAATAACAGACACATCGCAAGGCGGGATACATTTACATAATGTTTATCAGAAGCATTTTTCTTCATAAATCGCCGGTATATATCGCTGACTAGATAAGAAGCTCCCCAATTCAATTGGGTATCAATGGTGCTCATGAAAGCTGCAAGCATAGAAGCCAGCATAAGCCCTTTCAGGCCCGTAGGAAGAAGCGTCATCATCATCCGCGGATAGGCCATCTCAGCGTCGGACTCGACGTTTATTGGGAAATAAACCAGAGAAGCCAAGCCAACTATGATCCATGGCCATGGCCGAATCGCGTTGTTGGCTATATTGAACCAAAGAGCCGACAATACCGCATGCTTCTCGTTTTTCGTCGCCACCATCCGCTGGACGATATATCCTGCCCCCGGGCCAGCGCCCAGCCATTGCACACTAAGCTGCACCACAAAAGTAATAAAGGCAAGCTTCCCCGCGGATTGGAGCGTGGGGACAAACGCCATCACTTTGGGAGAAAAACCAGGCGACGCTGCGACCTGCTCCACCATCCCAGCAGGGCCTCCCATCTGCCAAAGCACAACTGCCGCCAAAGAAATGGCTCCGGCCATTGCAACGATAAATTGGAGGAAATCGGTCATTACCACTCCCCAAAAACCTGAGGAAATCGTGTAAATCAAGACAAATATTGAACATGCCGCAACGGTAATAATCTTTCCCCAATCTAGCTCGATGCCTGTTGCGGCAATAGCCTTCGCTGTAAGCCAGTCGAGATCAAACAGCACGCCCGTGATCTTGACCATGGCCAGCATGACCCATCCGATCACAATACAATTCACAATAATGCCATTGAATACAGCTTGAAAAGCGCGTAGCGCCGCCGCCGCTTTGCCGGAATACCGCAGTTCGACAAACTCCGCATCCGTGATGATTCCCGCCCGCCGCCATAGGCGTGCAAAGAAGAATACCGTGAGCACGCCGCCCATGGCCAGGCTCCACATATACCATACTTCGTAGATGCCGCCCTTGCGCACCAGCCCAGAAACGACTAGAGGAGTGTCTACCGCAAATGTGGTGGCCACCATGGAGGTACCCGCGATCCACCAAGATAAATTATTTCCGGCAACAAAAAATTCATTGATATTTTGGCTGGCGCGTTTTGAATAATAAAGGCCTATCCAAAATGTCGCGATGCAGTATCCTGCCACTAAAATCCAGTCTATGATATGAAGCTGCACCGGGATACTCTCCCATCAACACACTTTAGCCAATGTGAAAAAACAGAGAAATGAGGGCATTTTGAGAAGACAAAGGAAGGTAAGGGCGCACGACACCGCACGAATCGAAGCCGATAAGCAGGCTCGTGCGCCCTAAACAAGATGCTTTTTTAGGAATTCTTGCTCAATTTACGTGCGGCAAGCACCGAGACGCCGCTCAGTAACAGCAGAAGCCCCGCGAGACCCATCACCGGCAGATCAGGCTGGACCGCAGGCCCAAGTGAAACGACCAGATCAACTGTCGTCGTTCCTGGAACTAGCGACATCGAAATAACCGTTCCCGCCGGCGCCGTATCACTGTTTTCGCTTGAGACTTCGCCCACGGTGAAGCCCGCACCAGTAATAGCGGTTTCAGCATCCGCTTGCGCCATTCCTGCTACATCGGGAGGTGTCGAAGCATTCGCTTCACCCGAAACAGCCTGGCCACCCGCGCCTAAAGCAGTCACGCGATAGGTATAGTCGGTGTCCACCGTCAAACCTGAATCCGCAAACGTAACCACATCCGCATCCAGGAGGGCTACTTGGGCAAAATCGCCAGCGCCTTCTTTTCGTTCCACCTTGAACGCATACTCTTCGCTATTATCGGTCCAGGCTACATCAATAGAGGTTGTTGAACCCGCAAATGCTGTCACGCCGCTCGGTGCGGTGGGAGCAGCCGGTACGCCAGTAACCGTAGCCGTGATATCCGTCGCCGTTTGGTCTACCGTCACCGTCATATCAGAAGGGATGGTTTGAATGGTGGCGAACTGATTGACAATTCCGCCAGAGGCATGGGCGATATTCCAAGAATCGCCATTGCTCACCACATAATTCGGTGCAACCGTCAGAGTCGTCTTCGTGTCCGCTGAGGCATCTCCTGTCCGGTGAACGAACCAGCCACATTGAATCGTGCTAAGCCCTGCAGTGCCATTGGCAGTCGGACTGGCGATCACTTCCGCATGCTGGTGGGCGCGGAATTGGGGCACCGTAATGGTAGCGCCGCCGCCTACCACTTGGAAAACACCATGCTGGTAGTCGCTTGCGCCTTCTGTATCTGATAAGCCCAAATACAGCATAGTGCCTTCATTAATGGTGAACGTTCCCCCCGACTTCACAATGATTATGCCAGTTCCTGCAAAATCTTCCCAGGGACGGGAGCAGAACATGGCATAACCGCCTGTCTGATGAAAAGCGCCGCCTGCCTCAATGATGAGCTTACCCACATTATCCGGGCCGTTGCCCATAATCCAGCCCGAAGTGCCATCACATGTTAGCGAACCGCCGTTCTTGATGATTAAGGAACTGTTAGCACCGACAAACCCTGGGCCATAAGCGCCCGTTACAATATAGGAACTGGTAATATAGGAGCTAAAGTCGCCTAAATTGAGTCCGATCACATCCCCACCGGCTGGGTTGGGCATATTACCCTCCGACCATGTGCTTGCATCATCCCAGTCTCCTGATGCAATGACGCCTTTCCAATCCGCTCCCGCTGAAGACGCTAATATTAGGAACGCGCATAATGCGATAGTTCCTGCAACAGATAACTGCCATTTACTCTTCATGACGCATCCTCCCTTTTTAAATGTTGCTTAACTGACCCTACTCCTCACATGCGGCATACATTCAGCCGCATGAAAACCGCAGTACTCGAATGGCTCGGCGTATCCTGTATGTCACAGTTCTACCTTGCAAATAAAATCAACGTTCCTTAACGCCGCATGGGCGTACTAAGCCACTTAGTCAGCTCCGTTTTAACGCTAATTCAAATTCATCTGCGTTGCTAGGATAAACTGTTTGGTTCAGGTCAATACCTTTTTGCTCGAGTAAGAACCGCTGCAATTCTTTCAAACGGCCTTTTAGGATAAACGTTTGAGAATGAAGCGAATTGGGAGAAAGAGTTCCATTTTCCGCGCAAAGAGGAGCGATAGTCTCTAATTCATAGAAACCAAGCTCCCCCCCGTTGAAAATGCTATAACAGGAGGAATCCGAATACGGCCCATTTTCTTGGGCATTATCCGCTATATTAAAATAAGTTCCTGAACGCACTGGCGTGCTGCGCAAAATAAGCATTGAGCGCCTTCGATCCAATGCGCCTATTAACGTAGGATTATTCCTCGCCTTGATCCCTATCTGCTGGCGGGATTCCCCCCCCAGTATATAGACCATCAATTGCTCCGCGAAAAAAATCCTCTGCCCGGGATCCTCATAGAAATCCGTACTAAGAGCTTCGCGTGGAGCCTCGACTTGGGCAAATGCGATAGTCCGGTCCACACTCGGAAATTGCTCGAGTGACCACGGTGCGATAATCACATCATCCGGCGAATACTGCCCCTTCGGCTCAAAACGGTCTTCCGATTCATAGGCGATCCCAGTTACATCAAATCCTTCAATATCAGCATCAATATCAAGAGAGCGGACAGCACGAGATATGTCAAGAGATATGGACAGGCCTTTACGATTTTTAAGAGACACCGATTTGGCGATTCGCACCATATCTTCACTCTGGGAAATCACTTCTGGATTCGTTTGCCCGATACCTGGCTGCACCAGCCATTCCTCGCTACCAGGAAGGTAATTGAACGCATATGAACCCCCTTCCGGGGCAGGCCAAAGAGTATTGCCGCCTAAATTGTTGTAGGCATTCATATCCGGCCGCTTAAGCAACGCATGGTCCAAGCGTTGTATCAGCTCATGCGATATATGGCAAAAGATCCTCCCCTGCAGATTAGGGGACACTAAAACTCCACCCATCTTCGTGGAGAGTTCAACCAACTGCTTATCATACTTTCGTAAAGCCGCCAGCATATGGCCTCCTTGCTAATTTTGATGAAGCAATATTATACCATTGCCTATGTGAAAGTCAAGAGGTTTTAAACTATAGAAATATAAGGAGTTAGAGATTTTCGAAGGTCAAATAATGAAACGGCATAACATCATGGCCTTCATATGGGATGGGGTCATAACAAGACTGGAAAAACAGGCCTAACAAATGCTAGAAACAGATAGAGAGGCCGGCAGCTTTAGTATCACATAAATATAAATATAAAAAAATATATTTGCATAAAACATATTTTACTAATCATTCTAGATCTTTCAGCCACAATACTTAATATGCATTCAACGATACTTCAGGAACTCGCAACTAAGACAATCCGAAGAGTTGACAAACACAAAGTATTTGTATAAAATGCAAAATAGCAATTCACGAGAGGTGTTTGATGGATGTAAAAACACATGCCCGGTGCGCAGCTAGAGCGCAAATCTATAAAGCCCTTGGCCATCCCGCACGGCTATGCATGGTCGAAGAGCTCGCCAAAGGCCCGCGCTGCGTATGCGAGCTGGCCCAATTGGTGGGTATGGACATGTCAACAGTCTCCCGCCACCTCAGCGTCCTCAAGGCGGCGGGCATTGTGCAAGACGATAAACGAGGCCTGCAAGTCTTCTACACCTTGCGCATTCCTTGTGTGGTTAAACTCTTCGGCTGCATTGAAACCGTGTTGGAGGCCAATGCAAAGGATCAAATGGCGCTTCTGCAAAAGGACTGAGTTTTTTCGAACCTACTATTTGCTTGTTTGGCTAAATTAACAAATTAAGGGCATGTTTTTTATGGATTGGCGAAAAGAATGGAAGCCGCTGGCTTGGATCACAGCCGCGTTTGTGTTGTTTTTCTACCTCCCCCTCGGGTGGCCCCGTTTCGATAACGCGGTAATGGAGTCGCTGCATCTCGCCAAATGGTATGCCCGTGAGCACGTGCTGCTCTGCCTGGTTCCCGCGTTCTTCATCGCAGGCGCTATTTCCGTCTTTATTAATCAAGCCTCCGTGATGAAATACCTCGGAGCCAATGCGCCGAAAGTGCTGGCATACGGCGTGGCGTCCGCTTCGGGCACCATACTGGCTGTATGCTCCTGCACGGTCCTGCCCTTATTCGCGGGCATCTACCGAATGGGCGCGGGACTCGGCCCCGCCACGGCGTTCCTCTACTCAGGCCCGGCTATTAACGTCCTCGCCATTATATTGACCGCCCGCGTATTGGGCCTTCAGTTAGGCATCGCCCGCGCCGTAGGGGCTATTGCATTCAGCGTGGTCATTGGCCTTCTCATGCACCTGATTTTCCGCAAAGAAGAACAAGCGAAAGCCAAGGCCGCCGCCGTGCTGCCGGAAGCCGAAACGCAACGGCCATTGATGCACAATGTCCTATACTTCGCCTCCATGGTGGCCGTGCTCATATTCGCCAACTGGGGAAAACCGGAAGCCCAAGAAGGCGTCTGGCATTTCTTCTACGCCTGGAAATGGGCCTTTACCGCCGTGGCGGCCTCGTCGCTCGGGGTGATGCTCGTGGCATGGTTCCAGGTGCGGTGGTGGAAAATGCTCATCGTGGCCATAACGGTCACGGCGGCGATCCTCGCAAGGCCTCATGAGCCCATCATTTCGTTTGCCATTGGCATGCTGGGCCTTTCCATCCTGACGAATACGGAAAACGAAGAAATGCGTTCCTGGTTTTCCGCCTCCTGGACCTTCGCCAAGCAAATCATGCCTCTGCTGCTCCTGGGCGTGCTGATGGCGGGCTTCCTGCTCGGCCGGCCCGGTGAGGAAGGTTTAATTCCTTCTTCATGGGTGGCGTCAATGGTGGGCGGAAACTCGCTCGGGGCCAACCTGTTCGCATCGGTGGCGGGGGCGTTCATGTATTTCGCCACACTCACGGAAGTGCCCATTCTACAGGGCCTCATCGGAAACGGCATGGGCCAAGGCCCCGCGCTCGCCCTACTACTGGCAGGTCCCGCACTGAGCCTGCCGAGCATGCTGGTCCTCCGTGGTGTTCTCGGTACGAAAAAGACCGTCGTATATGTCTCTCTTGTGATCATCATGGCGACGATCAGCGGGATGATATTCGGATATGCTGTGGGATAATGAAAAAGGAGTAGCCAGTTATGAAGAAAATACAAATTCTAGGAACCGGATGCCCCAAGTGCCAGAAACTAGCGGAGTCGGCGGAGGCCGCCGCAAAGGAATTGGGCATCGAGTATGAAATGGAAAAGATCAAAGACATCGGAGCCATCTTGGATTTCGGCGTGATGGTCACCCCGGCGCTGGCCGTGGACGGCGAAGTCAAAGTGTCGGGCAAAGTGCCCTCCGTTGATGAAATCAAAAAGATGCTGCAATAACGAAAGGGAGAGAACCATGTCGGAATCATGCAATTGCGGGCGTTTAGAATTCAATTTGTGTTTTGCGTGTTCAGGCGCATCGGATGTAGGCGCTATCGCGGACCAAGCCGCACGCCAGCTCAATAGAGACAAGACCGCGTTCATGTCCTGCGCCGCCGCCGTCGCCGCGAATGTGCCGAAAATTATGGAAAAGACCCAAGCCGCTTCCCAGATATTGGTGCTCGACGGCTGCGACCACGATTGTTCCCGCACCATCTTGGAAAAGGGCGGCTTCACGGGCTTCGCCCATGTGCGCCTGCAAGACTTGGGCATGCAAAAAGGCAAGACGCCCGTGACGGAGGAGAACATCACCAAAGCGGCAAGCGCAGGGGCCGAGGCCTTAGCGAAACAAGCGGCATGCGAGTAGCAAACCAACTGGAAAAGCACGAAGAGGAGAACATCCCATGTCTAGCCCAACGCAATCAGGCACCGGCTCCAAATGGGGCATAAAGATCGCCATCGTAGTGGTTCTCGCCGCCGCCGTGGCGGGAGCGCTCTACATGAAAAACACGCCAGGCTCCAAAAACGCGCCCGAGAATCTAGCAGTAGCGAGCGCACCGCAAACGCCCGCGCCTGGCGCTCCCGAAGCCGCGCCCGTCGAAACCCCGCCCGCCCTTCCCCGCTTGGTGGACCTCGGCGCGGATAAATGCATCCCCTGCAAAATGATGGCCCCCATTCTCGATGAATTGAAAAAAGAGTATGCCGGAAAGCTCGATGTGCAGTTTATCGATGTATGGAAGAATCCCGATGCGGGAAAAGAATACGGCGTCGAAGTGATCCCCACGCAAATCTTCTATGATTCGAGTGGTAAAGAATTGTTCCGCCATCAAGGATTCTTCTCGAAGGAAGATATTCTGGCCAAATGGAAGGGCTTCGGCGTGGACTTGGCCAGCGCGGCCCCGCCACTGGGCAGCTAAACGGCAAGCAGCGCAACAGGAGCTATCGGGCATGCAAGAACTGTTCACCTCCTTAACCCATGCCGTCGAAGGCAGCGCCTTCGCCGCCTTGGCGGCGTCGTTTATTTGGGGCGTGCTGAGCATCCTGCTTAGCCCGTGCCACCTCGCCAGCATCCCGCTCATCATCGGCTTCATCGACGAGCAGGGCCGCATCAGCACGCGCCGCGCCTTCTACATCTCCTTCCTCTTCGCCTTTGGCATCCTCATCACCATCGGGCTGATCGGGGCCGCCACCGCAGGCGCGGGCCGGATGATGGGCGACGTGGGCCGCTACGGCAACTACTTTGTCGCCATCATCTTCTTCCTCGTGGGCTTGCACCTACTGGACGTGCTCCCCGCGCCGTGGACAGGCCCCGGCAGCGTGGGCATGAAACGAAAAGGAGCGCTCGCGGCGCTCATCCTGGGCTTGGTGTTCGGCATCGCGCTCGGGCCATGCACCTTCGCCTACATGGCCCCCATGCTCGGCGTCGCGTTCAAACTCGCCGCCACCAATCTCAGTTATGGCGTGCTATTGCTGCTCGCCTACGGCGCGGGACACTGCTCCGTCATCGTGTTCGCGGGCACATTCACGGGGGCGGTGCAGCGCTACCTCGACTGGAACGAACACGCCCACGGCGCGGTCATCCTTAAAAAGGTATGCGGCGCACTCGTCCTCCTCGGCGGCCTCTGGATGATCTATACCGCGCCGTAAGGTAGCATGGGCGTCTCGCCCATGAAGTGAAGGCTATAACCATCACTTCATGGGCGAGACGCTTATGCTTAAGACATTAAGCCATCGTATAAAAAGGGAAGGTTTTTCTATCGTTCGTTTTATGCTTGTGACACAAGGCCCGCGAGCAAAAAAATCCCCCCTCTAAAAACCACACCGATCAATACCAGCACAAGACTAATCAAGCACGCTTTACCAAAGCTGATCACATCGCCATAGTCATCTTTGAGCACAAGGCTAAATATTCCTGCAGTAACGAAAAAGCTTATAACATAATCCAGCAGATCAAGCGCACCGCCTATGTCCCCACAAATGATTGCAAGCGCTATGCTAATGACCAAGCCTGCAAGACAAGAAAATATGCATGCTCGATATGCCATGCTATACGGTGGGGCGAATCCGCATATCCATCTCGTAACCAGTTGTATGATGAGGGCCCCAATGAGCGAGCCAATAGCAAATCCGATCACAAGCCCAATCAACGAAGCAATGCCACACATCGCAGTACTACCCCCACTGTTGTTATTTTATTTTGGTTGAAACAACTCCCAAAATTACCATTCCATAACAGATATTACATTTAATAATTCTATCAATACATGCCAACAACGCCAGTTGACCTCTTTTAACCTTCAGCACCTTACTCTCCAGCTTCCATAAAATAAACAAGAAGTCTTTTCATTACAGGTATGCCACGCTTCAAACGTTTACACTCTTTGCGGCTTCGCGTCTTTGCGTGAAATATATAACTAAAAATTGTATACACCGATACCGGTAGCGCGCCCCCACCCATTCATACGCACGCAGCGCCGCAAAAAACGCAAAGGTAACCGAGAATAAACTATGTTATGCTGGTCCATTGGGTCATAAGCAACGCCCATGCCAGTGGATTTTGCCTCCCTGCCGTGATCAACCAGGATATTCGTCATGCCTGGTTACACTGTCTATTTCTTTGTCTTCTTTAAGCAGTTGTTCGAGATCATCCATCACCTTCTTCACAGACGCACCCACTTCGATCTTCCTAAGTTTACGCCATGACCACATCTTTTCATCGGTTATCGAAGACATGATTGCGTATTTTTTGGGATCGCCTTTTTGTTCAGGCATGCAATAAACTAGCAATCCCATCGGAGTCCCTGGGCCTTTGAGCTCAACCCACCACCCCCAGTCTTCACAACAATAGAATGGAACCTGGTATCCCGCCTTGGTGAGCTTATCCTGAAGGTATTGGCAAAGAGCCTTTCCATAAAATCCCTTATTAACCAACTCACTTTCCTCGCCCTCCAATATGGGAAACTTGGACGATACGATCATGATGCAAACGCCCGGTATCATGGATGGAGCCCCCCAAAAAGTGTACTTCGACCGCACAACATCCCGAATGCTCGGCATATCGAAAGGTCTTGTCGAATTTTGTCTACCTATCCCTCTGGAACGACTACGACCGCAGTCCCATAGCAGAGCACTTCGGTGGCGGAGCCTTGGCTAACCACCTCCGAAGCATCATATTTCATGCCGATGATTGCATTTGCCCCCATCTGTTCGGCATGCTCACATAAAAGATCATAGGCTTGCGACCGCGCCTGTTCACACATCTCCGTGTACGCGCCGATTCTCCCGCCTATGATATTCTTCAATCCCCCAACGATTCCCTGCGCAATCGTGGGAGAGCGCACAATAATGCCCCGCGCCACCCCCTTATATTCCTTGATTCGATAGCCTTCTATCGTGAATGTCGTTGTCACAAACATGCTTACTTCCCTCTTCTTAAGTTATAGCGGATCAAAATTACGCCAGCTTATATTCTCTACAGAAATAGGAGAACTTGCTTTTAGTAGTATCGATTTGATTTCCGCATTTTGTGGTATTTGCGGATTGAACCTGATTGATATAAACTTTTCGTCGTGTCCTGATGCCATTCCTATCGTACTCGGAATATACTGTCTTCCATCACCCGCGTTCAAAACTACCGTGATAGTAACGGCCTTGCCACTTTCCAAAATAATCTGGTGCCATGGCGGCTCCGCATCCCATTCTTCTTTAATCTTTATCTGTAGAGAACCATTTCTTCGTATGCGCATTAAAGGTGGATTACATTGGATTTCCGTTCCTTGCTCATCCAACATAATCTCATGATCGGCAACAATGACATCCACTGGACCTCTGAACAGACAAGCACTAAACAAGAGAAAAACAAATATAATGAATACTATTTTTATATATTGCGCCAGTAGCATACTATTACCTTAGTAGAAATGACTTGTTCGAATTTGAATCTTCTCTCTTCTTAAAATACCCCAAAACCTAATATCTCGTGAGTAGGTTTCCAATTCTAGTCATTAATTCGACCGATGGCCCGACAATGAGAAATCTAACGAACTCGTCCTGTGACATTGTATATTCGCCCCGATCTATGAGTTTGCTTCGATCTTCGTTAGGACTCAGGATGGAGATGGTGACAGAGCCAGAAAATCTATCGGAGCCTTTTTCATATTGACCGGCATCATAGGCAGTCTTTATCTGAACGCAAATATTTATGCTTTTCAGAGCAGCGGACCAAACTTTATATGCATCAGAAGTGTCATACAAAGTATCTCCTGCTTTGAACGAAAAAGTAGATCCTTGTGACCACATAAGGTTCTTCTTCTTGCCATCTACTCTTTCGGTCTGTTTGATATCCAAAGCGTCATTAAAACAGATCGGCACATACATGAACCATCCATCAGGTGTTTCAGCATTAGGATCCCTGAGCAATTTAGTGGAACGATTCTCTCTCGTGTTTTTTCTACGGGTAATATGGTCCAGAACACTTAGTGACTCCTGGATTTGCTGGCTCATCAAATATTCCCCTTAATAAAAATATTTTATTTTAGGTATATATCAAGTTGCTTTTTGAGACTTTTTAGTTTTTTTGTTACAGGTGATGCTTATCATATTCGCATAACCTACAATCTCTCTTTTTGACCTATTGGTTATACTACCTTGTCAAATCCACCACTCTACAAGCTTCCCTACCCCTTGGCCTTCCCCTCCACTTTCGTAGGTAACGCCGATTCCCTTCATTGGTAGAATAGGGCGAAATATGAAAAAGAGTCAAGTTCCCAGAAATCACCGAAAAATGGACATATTTGTTCGTACGAAAAATGGCGTTCCGCCGCTACGCAGCCTTCATATGTTTCAACACAAAGGCACCAAGACACAAGGAACTGGCACCGGCTCCTTGTGTCTTAGTGCCTTTGTGTTGAAATAATCCGGCTCGGAGGAAACGACTCGAAAAAGCAGCGATTTGTGGCCTGTCTACTGTAGCAATCGAGCCCATGAATTCCTGCACAGCTTACAACCTCCACAGCTCATATCAAGACATAAGCAGATCGATAAAGCGGCCGCAGCGCCCCCGCCCCTTGCTCCACTTTCACAGGTAACGGCCATTTCATTTATGAGTAGAATAGGACGAAATATGAAAAAGAGTCAAGTTCCCGGAAATCACCGAAAAAAGGATATATTCGCGAATAGGGAGGGTACGGCGCTCCACCGCCGGCGTGTAGCATCAGTATGTTTCAACACAAAGACACTAAGACACAAGGAGCCGCTTCCAATTCCTTGTGTCTTAGTGTCTTAGTGGTGAAATAATCCGGCTCTTCCGTCACGACGCCGGGCTTGCCGGGAATTCCGCCGTGCAGTATTGCTGTATTTTGCCAATATCGAGTCCCAACAGCCGCATCCAGCCGTGCGGTTCGAGGGGGAAGCGTGTGGCCGTTCCCGCTGGGCATGCCTGGATATCGCCATCGGGGGCCATGCAGGCCGTCACATGCTCTCCCGCAGGCGGATTCACCACGAGTGTTTCGCCTTCCGGACGTGTGGTCCATATGTAGCCGAAATACTGCCCATCGCGGTGAAACACGCGTCCCTCGAGCGTATCGGAGAGTTTGAAGGCCGTCGCCATGGGTTGCTGTTCGGGCGAATGGATCTTCAAGACAAACGTGTTGGTTCCTTCCTTCACATCGGCCACAAGGATGCCGTTGAGGTTGCCCGTAAACGGCGCGCGCACGGGCACAAAACGCGCCGCGCCCTTCACGTTCCACCAGCCATCTCCTTCGCGCCATTGGCGGGGCAGATCCCAAAGCGCCAAAGCCAGGCTGCGCTGCGCCGCCGAAGCCTGGACCGTGAGCCGGACCACCAGGGAATCCTCGCTGGCCTCGTCGGTGCGCTCGATTTGGAACGGGCGCGTATCGAGGATCGCCGGGACGCGCTTCGTTAAGTCATATGTTCCCGGAGCCAAATATCCCCGCAGATTGCGTGGCAGGCCCTCATTCCCCCAGTCCGGATACTCCCACTTCACTTGATAATCGTAATAGGAATAAGGAAGCGTTTCCGGCGCTTTGAAGATGGCCTTGAATTCCGGCCCTTCCATCTCCATGACATCCGGAAAACCTGCCGGTTTCAGCGAATCCAGCACCTCCGGCTTGATGATCTTGTTTTCATCCGTGCTATCGGGGCTCAGGTATTTACCCCACCGAAAATCATTGATCCGGGTGACGCCGCAATAATAATCGTGCTGGTAGCACGCCGTCTCGGGCGTTTTCTTGAAATGGGTGCGATAAAACTCCGTCACCCCGCGCCCCGTGGCGAAGGCCAGCGGCTCGCTGCCGCTCTTGCGGGCCGCATACTCCATCAATAGGCGGTTGGACTGCGTGATTTGGGGATCGCCATATTTCGGATCATTGGCCAAGCCTATTGGGAAGCCATTCAGTTCGATCCCGACGGTAAAGAAATACGGCGCATCGTGTGAAAGGCGGTTCTGAACCATCGCGTCGAAGTTCTCATACATCCGCGACATCGCGAGGTCATCCGCCATCATGCGCCCCGCTCCATCCATGGGATTCCACAACAAAAGGCAGCACGGCTCCAAGGAATACAGGCAGTCATAATCATGGCAGAGCACCGGATTGCGATGGCACTGGATCATGCCGACCATGCCGTCCGGCCCGCCATCGCCTGCCTTGCGGAAGTCTTCCTTGCTGATGAAATACGGGCGGTCGGGCATGCCGGAGTGGTTGATTTGGAAGCTGCCGTCCTGCCAGTTTTGCTCGGCGCACAATGCGGAGATCGTCTTGAATCCCTGTCCTCGAGCGATCTGCACCGTTTTATTGCCTAAGCTATACGTGGCGAAATTGGCCATCGGCCCATCAAAACCAAGCATGGGCCAGACCTCGCGGTACATGGATAGCACCGCCTGCTGTATCTCGTCGGGATCGTGATACAGGCTCCCTTCTTTCGGGTAGTTGCGAAGGTAGTAGTCGGTGAATAGCATGGGAGAAGGAGCATCGCCGTATTGCCGGTAATCGCGGGTTACGTACGCCCAATGATCGGGCCTCGGATCATCAATCAAATTGGGCAATAGCAAGGCCTTCTGCTCCCAGCAATCCAGCGGGAAATGCATCGCGTGAAAATCCTCGTGGGGAGTGGTCGAGCGATGGCTGGTGGAATTGAAGGTGCAGACGGCATATTCATCGGTAATCACGGCAAAGGAACGCCAAAACTCCGGCACATCCCCACCAATGTCACATTGCCAATGAAGCAAGTAACAACCGGGCTCTTTCTGGCGGAAGGTATGTTTGGCTTGGTAAACCGTAAGCCCATGGCGCGCACCCGCCGCGCGCCACTTCAGTGTGATTTCACTCTTCTGGTCCATCTGGTTGGCCAAATAATCCGTGTAGAGTTCCAAGGTGGGATTCGGCGCTTTCTCCGCCAAGGCCTCTATCGTAAGCGTGACCTTCTCCCCGCACATGCTCAGCTCTGGAGACAGCCTCATCTGGACGCGAATCAAGCGGCTTTCGAGTTCTTCCGCAATCTGGACATGAACCTGCCTAAGCTCGCTTAGCGTCTGGCTGATCACTTCCATCTTGGCCTTCGGATCATTCGCCGCACGGTTCGTTTCAAGCGGCGTATCAGCCATCGCTTCATTGACGCCCGCGCACCATATCAGCATCCATAACCAACATACCCAATACCGGGCCAGCATCTTCGTATCCAACATCGCGCCCTCTCTTGTTGGTGAAACACATCACTTTAACTTTTTCCACACCCACTTGGAGCCAGATGATCCCCCGTTGTGCGTTTCCCCCATCCTCATAGAAAACGTTTACTAATCGGAGTCTACATCCTTTCCCCCTTTTCTGTCAAGACACCGAATCGATGTAGAATCTCCTTGAAATCAAACGATATATGCATCGAAAATGAAGTGGTTAGATTTGTTTGCAATTGGACGGCAGCATAGGGTATATAATCGAACATAAACGCCCACAAAAGAACAGGGAGGCGACATGGTTCCACGGCATGAAACAATACGCGATCTACTGGCTTCAGGAAACGAGGTTACCGTTCGGGACCTGGCGGAACAGCTTGACGTCAGTGTGATGACCATCCGGCGCGATTTGGCTTTCCTCGAAGAAAAAGGCGAATTGCTCCGCACCCACGGCGGTGCGGTCATAGCATCGCCCGGGGTCGTCGAGTTTTCGTTTCGCCAGCAGGGAGAATGCCACGCGGCGGAAAAATCCGCCATTGCCCGCGAAGCCGCCGCCCTCGTGGAACCTGGCATGGCCATTTGCCTCGATACGGGAACCACGACGCTCGAATTATCCCGTTTCCTGGCCGCTACGCCCCGGCTTCAAGTCCTGACCTCTTCGCTCCCCATCGCATCCGTTTTATATGCGCGAGACAACATCGACTTGGTTTTGCTCGGCGGCTCAGCGCGTAAAGGCAATCCAGACTTGTCCGGATGGCTGACGGAAGAAAACGTCCGGCGTTTTCATGTCGACATCGCATTCGCGGGAGCGGACGGGGTGACGGATGATGGCATTTATACGACAGATCTATCTATCGCACGCGTAACCCAGGCGATGATCGCCAATTCCCGCGAGGCGGTATTATTGGTGGACCACTCGAAATTCGGCCAGACCGCGTTCGTCCGTTACGCGGATTGGTCATCCTTTTCCCATGTATTCACCGACGATGGCTTAAGCCGCCCGCTGCGCAAAAAAGCAAGCGCCCTCACGCGGAACCTGCATATTGCCTCAATGCCGGGCAATGCGGATACAGCGGTTGTTTCTTGAATGCGGTATGGCATTTTTTTGACGCGAATGAAGATAGAGTAGGCGCCATGGTTTATATCTCTTCAGCCAATGCAGCGGAATTTGCGCGCATTTGTGGAGCAAAATTCCATAGCCCTTAAGAACTTGAATCAAAACAAAGAAAAGCTCAGCGGATTCAAAAAGCTTGCTGAGTATTTTGGGGTCATTCTTTCATGGCGAAATCAATTCTGATCGGCATTGATGCGGGCACGACCGTGTTAAAGGCGTGCGCCTTCGAAGAAGGCTCTGGCCGTCTCTTGTCTCAAGCCGCCAAGCGATTGCCTTGTGACTCGCCCGTTCCGGGTGCTTCCGAGCAATCGCCCACGCTGCTCCTGCGTTCCTTATACGCCAGCTTGAACCAGTTACGGCGGGAACTCGGCGTCCGCTGGCGCGAGGTCCGCGCCGTGGGCCTGGCCAGCCAAGCGGGAAGCTCCATGCTGGTTCATCGAGAAACCGGCGCCGCCCAAACGCCTTTGGTTTTGTGGAACGACTCGCGCGCTATCGCCGACGCCGCCCAGATACAACAGCGGAAGCCCCCCTCGTTTTGGCGCACCAATGTGGGAAATCCAATCGCCCCCGCGGGCCTAGGCCGCCTCGCACAATTTCAAGCCAAACAACCGGAGTTATTCACCAACGACTATTTGCACGTGGGAGCAGGCGAATACCTGTTTTTTCACTTGACCGGCCATTGGCGTCAAGACGCGGGCCATGCCGCACAAGCCACGGGGCTTAATGCCCCTAAAAACCAAATTCCCCCAGCCGTACTGGATTTATTGGGGCTTACTTGCTCCTTTTTCGCCCCCCTCCGCCGTGGCCATGAAACCACTCCGCTACGCACGTTAACCGCGAACAAACTCGGGCTTCCCCAAGGGCTGCCCGTCGCGGGACCGTATTTCGACCAGGAAGCCAGCTACCTTGCCGCCACCGGTCCGCTCGAACACCCGCTGCAGTGTTCATTGGGCACGTCCTGGGTGGGCAATTTCCGGCTGCCCGCTGGGGTGCGGGCCGCATCCCCATTTTGCATCAAAGTGCCCTCACCTATTGAAGATGGCCTCTTGATGGTTCTGCCGCTATTCGCGGGCAACGCCGCATGGGATTGGGCGCTGCAAACATTTGTCTGCAAAAATATACATACAGCCGTGAAGAAGGCCTCTGCGCTGTTCGAGCAAGCCCTGCTGCCCTGCAATGGCTTGGTGGCGCTGCCATGGCTGACTCAACCGAATCCCTTTCCACCGCATCAGCCCGGCGCGGGCCTTTTCACAGGATTAAGTACGCTTTCCACTGGCGCGGACATGCTTCGAGCCGTGGCGGCGGGATTGGCATTTGAACTCTGGCGCACGCTCGAATCAGCAGCCAAATGTGGGCATCTGGATGGAGTGGCGCTATGTGGAGGCGCGGGAAAATCGTGGTACATCCCTCAGATCATCGCCGCTTTGTTTGAATCCATACCCGTCCACTTGCTCGAAGATCCCGGCAGCGCCGCCTCCCGAGGCGCGGTGTACGCCTTTTCACCGAAGACAGCCAGCGCAAAGCTTCTTCCAGCAGGCAAGCCCGCACAATCGCAACAAGATGCCATCAGATTCGCATATGAAACGTATCGAACCGTGTTCGAGCAAGCATATGGCCGCCTTCCCGAGGCCCAGCCGTTTTCCATACAAACCACATAGGAGAATGCGTACATGAATGCATCCGCGATAAATTCAAATCCTTTGGCGGGCGTACTTCCGTTATACTTGGAACTGTATGACGACTGCCTGCCTCAAATGCGTCCGGTGTTCACACCTTTTCTCGAGCGCATCAAAGCCGACCTAGAGGCGCAAGGCATCCGTACCGTATTCGCCGATGTGTGCCGCCTGGAACCGGAAGTCTCCGCCGCCGTCGAACGTTTCGAGGCGGAGCATGTAGACGCACTCGTTATCATCCATCTCGCCTATTCCCCGTCCCTCGAATCCATTGGCCCTCTGGCGAACACCCGGCTGCCCTTGTTGCTGCTCGATACGACCATGGACGAATCCTTCGGCATAGACACCCCGCCCGAGCGCATTTTGTATAACCACGGCATTCATGGCGTACAGGACTTGGCCTGCATGCTCCTGCGCCGAAGCCGCTCCTTCCAAATCGCCGCCGGGCACGCAGACCATTCACCCGTACTCCGCCGCGCCGCCGAAATCGCACGGGGCGCTTGCGCGGCAAGACGGCTTCATGAAGCCAAGACGCTGCGCATTGGCCCGCCTTTTGCCGGGATGGGCGATTTCGCCGTCGAAGAAAACATACTACGCCAAACACTCGGCATCTCGGTGCATAACATCACGCCGGAAGGGCTGCATGAGGCCGCCCGCCATATTTCCACGGAAGCCATTGAAGCTGAATTGGCCGCCGACCGCGAACGCTTCGAGGCCGTGGCGGACGCGGAAGCCCATCGCCGTTCCGTGCGTGTGGGGCTTGCATTACGGCGCGTCCTTGAGGAAGGCGGCTACAGCGCCTTCTCGATGAATTTCCGCTCCTTTGATTCGCCGGAACCGCCCATCGACACCGTGCCGTTTCTCGAAGCATCAAAAGCCATGGCTCGAGGCATCGGATATGCGGGCGAAGGCGATGTCCTCACCGCCGCCTTCGTGGGCGCGCTGGCCCGCGCCTTCGGCGGTGTGACGTTTACGGAGATCTTCTGCCCGGACTGGACGGGCCAAAGCCTGTTCTTGTCCCATATGGGCGAAATCAATCCAGATATCGCTGGACGCCGCGCGCGCTTGGTCGAAAAAGACTTCCCCTGGACGCCCGCGCACAATCCCGTCATCGCCGCGTGCGCACCCGCGCCCGGCCCCGCGACGCTTGTCAATATCGCACCCGGTCCAAATGACACCTTCACGCTCATCGCCGCACCGGTTGAAGTTCTAGAAGACTCGAAACGTCCCGATATGCAGGACTCGATTCGTGGCTGGATCCGGCCTGGCATGGAGCTGGGGGCGTTTCTAGAGGCTTATTCCCGTCTCGGCGGCACCCATCACAGCGCCTTGATCCAAGGCCATCATTTGGAAGCCTTGCAAGCCATGGCCTCCTACGCAAACATCGGTTTCGCGGCGCTATAAAACAAAACGAAGGAGAATAGGAACCATGTGGAAAGAAACCACTCAGCAGGAACGCAACCGGCGTATTTGGGAAGAAGAGTTAGAGGCTTTCGTGCCCCAGCGCGTCTGGGACGTTCATGTCCATCCTGTGCCAGAAGGCGCGATTCCCGAAGACGCTCCATTTAGTTGCGCCGGCCATCCCATTACCCAATATCCGCTGGAAGAACTGCAGCAAGATTTCGCCGACATGCTGCCCGGCCGCGAATGCTTGGCGCTATGTTTTGGGCTGCCCATCGTGGGATATGACCGTGTATGGAACAACCATTATCTTGCGAAGAATTGCCCAAGCTTCGGATGGAAAGCGCTACGGCTTCTGGATCCCGCCGAGGATACACCCGAGACTCTACATGCGGAACTATCGCAAGGACCGTACTGGGGAATCAAGCCATATCCGGACTACACCCGCCACGCGGACCTCAATAACGCCTCTATCGCGGAAATGCTGCCACCTTGGGCCATGGAAGTTATAAATGAACTAGGCCTGCTTGTTATGCTCCATATACCCCGCCGCGAACGCCTGGCCGATCCGCTCAACCAGCGCCAGCTCGTGGAATGGTGCGGGCGGTATCCAAAAGCCCGCTTCATTCTGGCCCATATCGGGCGGGCCTATTACGTGCGTAACATCGTGGGCCAGCTCGATGCCCTTGCTGAATTGCCCAACTTATATTACGACACCGCCATGTTGAATAACTGGGAAGTGCTCGAATACGCCTTCCGCCACCTACCCGAAGAACGCCTGCTATACGGCAGTGATATTCCCATTGCCCTAGCCCCCGGCAAATCCATCGAAATCAATGATCAATACACGTACGTCACCCCCGTGCCTTGGGTGTTGTCCATCCACGATCCCCGGGGTAAACTCGTGTTCACGTCATTTCTATATGAAGAATTGCGCGCTATTAAGAAAGCGGTTGAACGCCTAGACAAGCCACGCGAGTTCACCGAACGCTTTTTTCATCAGAATGCAGAAAGCCTATTCCAGGGGCTAGGTTGAGCGTAGCGAAACGCCGTGAGGTTCGCACAAGCTGGCGCGGGCCAGCGCCCAAGCGCCTTCGAGCTGCGTGCGGCTATATGCAGCCAGCCAAGCGCCCGGCATGCCTTCCGGGCGCTTGGCTTCCAATGCGATCCGCGAAGCCCCTCCCGGGCGCAAATACCCTAACTCCCATGCCCGGCACATCACGGCTGCGGCGCGGTCCAGCGTAAGCCAGCCTGGCGGCCCCCATAGGGGATGCCAGTCGCCATATTCCGGGTTGGATGGGTCCGCCACGCAGTTGCATAAATGCAATTCGCCTATCCGGGGCAGGGCTTGGTTAAACGACGCATCTAGGTCTTCGCCGTTAAGCACCACATGCGCCGTATCGAACACAAGCTCGAACTGACGCAAGCCCGCTAGAAGCTCCATCGCCTCGTGGGTATAACCCAGCGCACCGCGCTTGTGGCTGGCGACATCCAGCGGCTCGATAAGTACGGACAGAGCAGGCTCCCTGGCAGCCTCCGCGTCTAGGACTTCAAGCATACGCCCTAAAGCGGCCAGCGCCGCGGGACGCTCTTCCGCGCGTTCCGGCCCCGGGCCGCTCAAAATCAGCACATATTGCGCGCCCACTTCCCGCGCTTCATCGAAGTGCATGCGCAAGGCGTTTAATATCCAGGCGCGTTCCGATGCGCTTTCGGTGGCCAAGCGCCAGCCTTCCGCATAAAAGCGCTGTCCCAAGCTATAATCAATCGACACCCCTGAGGCCCGCACGAACGCGCCAATCGCCCGGCGCTCTTCCACATGCGGGCAATCAGATATCTGGAATCCCTCGAAAAAGCCTTCAGCATATTGATTTTCAAGGGCGCGCAGCGTAGCAAACGGTTCTGTGCGCGCTTCCGGCCACGCCTGCCCCACCATGCAACACGGGCATGAGGCCTGGCCAAGCCGGGGTGGAGGATCTTGTGGAATCACGCCTTCATCTCTGGCTGTCATGTCATGCTTGTCTCCACAGCCAGAATATACAATCTATAGCCTGGCGTACAAGCTGTACATCACAGCCACGCATGACGCCATCCGCCGCATAGGCCGGTTAAAACATGACGCCATCACTCAATTCCACATCCCAGTCCACAAAATGCTGGCCGCGCTCCCGGTGAAGCCCTTCATCGGGCCGGAATCCCAGCGTGAACCGAAAATCGCGGCTGTCTTGCTTGAGCAGTTTGACGACCAGCAGGTTTGGCCCTTCTTTCAACGAAACGAGATAGGAATTGTTTTGCGGGGTCCACCAGATGTGCTCATCCCTCTCCCCTACGTACTCACCATTGAGGAATAAGCGGAAGCTGTCCGTGTTGCCAATGACGATATGGGTTTGGTGCGGGCGTTTCGCAATGATGGTCCGCGCCAGATAAGCACAATACGGCCCGCGCAGTCCGATCAATTGGTCAAGCTCAATTTCATGTTCATAAGATGCGAGCATGGCGGGTTTGCCGATTTTACGTGAAAAGGTCTCGTACAACGACTCGATATCAAACTCCGGTTCCGGCAGATAGGGATGATCAATCGAGGCGAAATGGTGGTGCCAGGCCCGTTGCAGACGGTCAGGCACATCTTCAGGCGCTTCAAGATGAAAATACGCGCCCAATGCATACCATAATCCCGCTCCCGCCACGCCAAAAGTAGTCTGTAAAGCGGTATCGCCTAGGAGCACGCGGAACAGATTCCGCCGGGGCCATGCCTTTACCCCATGTGGAGCATGCAGCATGAATTCATATTTCCGCATCAAAGGATCAACTTGCATTTCACGCGGCGAGACATCCCATCCTTCCGGAGTTTCAATGCGTATGGTGGATGAGGTATGCGGCATGCTGCCTTCCACGTTCACGCGGATGGCGGCCGCATCGCCTGGCGCCGCGCAGGGCAAACCGGCATACTCAACAGTCAAATGGGTTTTCCTTGGAGATGCCGAAAGGGGTAATGGAGCAAATTCCGGGGCGTCCTCGATGGCAATATCGCTATCCGCTGCAAGCAGCACTCCCATACGCGCCGTATCGCGCGCCAATCCGGAAATCGTCATATCCTCCCGGCGATACTCGATACCCATCACGAGTTCATCGCCAATGGCGTCCCGCAAATCCGCGGAAATGCCTTGCGCCCCGAGCACCTGGCCCACAAAAGCGCCTGCGGTGGCCATGGTGCAATCCGTGTCGTAGCCGCATCGCAACGCCGCGAGGATGGTTTCTTTCAGATCACCCTTGCCATACAGCAACGCGAGGATAATAATAGGCACATTGATCAGAATATCGCAGGCTTCCGGGAAGCCGCCTAAAGCCACTACCCGTTCACGCGCCATATACAGGCTGAGGCCTTCATCGTAGGCTTGCAGGGCGGTTTGCACCTGGCGTTCTATGGGCGAGCCTGCGGGAAGAATAGCTAGATTCGCCTCAATGAGCGCTCGTAAATCGTTCCGATAGAAGGCCATGGAAGCCATTGCCGCGAGCATTTTCTCCACGGCGATGGATTGTCCGGTATGATCGAGGCTTCCGTCCATGCCCGCAAACCGAACCGCTTGCTCCGGACGGCCCGGAAACACATAGCCCCAGATCTCTGAGCGGATGGGACATCCCATACCGTGTTCCCAGAACTGGTTGTTGAACCGGCCCGACATGGGCGGATGAATCCCCAAACGCCAGTTGCGCCGGAAAATGCCATATTCGCAGAACGGATACCAGCAGAGTTCCACCCACGCTTGCGCCAAATCATCCGCCGAAAGGTGCATCCCCTTCTTTTCGAGAACTCCCAGCCAAAGCACCTGTAAATCGAGATCATCGTTCGGCGGAATAACTTCAGGAAACAACGCATCCGGATCTAGTTCGATCCAAGATTTTACGCCCTCAAAGCGAGCTCCGATAGTTCCGCCAATGCATTTTCCCAGCCACCCGCCATACACTTTATCGAGATAGGTGGAATATTCCATGCTCAATGCGCACGCGGAACTCTTCGTGGCCAGCACCTCAGCCGCTCCAGTTCCCTGTCTCGTAATCGCCATGATTAGCGTATCTCCTGCATTAGGTAAAACTTAGCTTATATTTACACTCTCGACATCAGGTGTTGCTCTTGTGGACGCCCTTGCTCTTCATGATATGCGGCGCGGTTCCTCTTTGAACCGCGCCGGACACTAAAAGTGAGGATTTCTTTACCAAAACAAGCGCTCAACCATATCCGCCGTACAGATACATCCACCAGCCCAGCGCGCGCGTCTCACCGCCCGCTTCTGTCGTGATCGGGGCTTTGGTGTTCAGGCGCACAAATTCCACATGGCCATCCATATACAGGACATTCGAACCGCCTGGCACATGGTTGAATAGGGAAATAGAGCTTGGCGGCAGATTATTCACAATCCAGGAGGGATACATGTTGGGCGGCGTATCGCCTGCTTGGGCGTTTTGCGCCCACGCGTCCCACATAACGAATAACTGGCTCTGGCCCGAAGTGCCGCTCGCGGGATTATTAATATCGGTGATAAAGAACCGCTCGACACCTTCGCGCAGCGTTGAATAGGAATCGGGCAGCTTGGTGTCGCCATCATCAATTAGGTTGGTGCGATCTAATCCCAGACTCTTCGCTAGTTTGGAATCAATCGGCTCCTTATTGATTACCTTCGTCACCCACACACCAAACTTGCAGCCCACATCCTCGAAATACGGAGGCACATTGCTCCCGGACTGCGCCGTATCGCCATTCGCCCACCAGTAGAAACAAATCATGGACGTATCGACGAATTGCATGGCCGTCCGGACCGCATAGGGCGTATATACATAGGAAGCGGGAATAGACAGATACGCGTTCAAGCATTCCTTGCGTCCATCTTCCGAGGCCAATTTCGCGAGCCGCTGGATCTGGGCCGAATAGTCCTCTTCCACTCCAAATCCTTCGCCCAGCGTGCCCCACGGATCATAATCCGCACGCGAATCCGACGGGCATATCGAGATGCTCACATCATTCCAATAATCCGGATAGAGCGCATGCCCGCCGACTCCGCGCATGCCACTAAACACTTTCGAGGTGCTGCTGGGGATGTAGCCAATTCCGGGCGGAAACTGGTCTCTATTTTCTCCCGCATACATTTTGAAGATGATGCCCCATTGCTTCAGATTGCTCTGGCAAGAAGCCCGCCGGGCGGCCTCTCGAGCACGCGCCAGAGCCGGAAGCAAGATTGCCGCCAGAATCGCGATAATGGCGATGACGACAAGCAGTTCGATTAGGGTGAATCCCCTTCTCTTCACATGTCTCATTTTGTTTGGCTCCTCTGTAATGTTGGAAGTTAGAGTGCAAAGACGATTTCACTTTCTTCCACTATGCCTTTAATGTCCTTATTTTGCCTTAAATCAAAATAGAATGCCTTGATTATCTTACCGAGATTTAGCATAATATTGTCGCGGCATGGGTATGGCTGTTTTCCTTTGCATATAAGCAAGCTCGAGGAGCAATCCTGCATGACGCTCCAGCAACGCATGATAGATCCAAAAGACGTTTGGACTCCGCCCGACGTGTTTCCCAATGCGGATTTTCCTTTCGGCGTACGTTATGCCGATCCCCAAACGCCTCACCCGCTTCATATGCATCGCGGCTTCTCCGAACTGACCGTGATATATCGCGGTGAAGGCGTCCATTTCACCGAAGAAGAAGAATACCGCGTTCGCGCCGGTGATGTGTTTGTCATCACGGGCAACCTGCGCCATGGATATAAAGACCTGGAAGGCCTTTGTTTGCGCAATATCTGTTTTGACGCCGAACGCATCCTTGTTCAGACTGACCATGTACGAAAATTATCCGGCTACCACGTACTATTCAGCTTGGAGCCTAAATACCGGCGCAAGCATAAGTTTGAAAGCCGCCTGCATCTCAATCCCGATGAATTAACCCATATCATGTCGTTGATTCGCGTAATCGAGGGAGAACTGGAAGAAGAACTGCCCGGGTATGAATACACGGTCATCGCGCTATTCATGCAAGCGGTCAGCTATCTCTGCCGGTGTTATTCCCACGCGACGCATCCGCGAAGCCGGAGCCTGATGCGCATGGCCAGCGTCATCAGCTACATCGAAACAAATTACGCGGAAACCATTGAACTAAGAGAGTTGCAAGAAATCGCCCACCTCTCCGCCAGCGCGCTGCTCAAGAATTTCCGCGAGGCCACAGGACTATCGCCCATTGAATACTTGCTGCGCGTGCGCATCTCTCGCGCCATCGAGATGCTGCGCGACGAATCCGCTTCCATCACCGACGCAGCCATGGCCGTAGGTTTTTCGGACAGCAATTATTTCGCTCGACAATTCCGCCGGATTATGCAGATGACTCCCAGTGACTACCGCGAGCAAATGCGCTTGCTGGGACAGCCTTTACGCCCTCAAGGCTTTTCCCTCGAACAAGCGGAAGCAGAAACTCCCACCGAAATAAAATGGTGACGCGGCTAGATTTATTCCAGCCGCGCCACCAACAAACGAAATGCGTCCTTATTTTTTGACCGTCTTAACCACGGCGCCCGCCATCATGGCAGCGCCCAGCAACGCCAGCGCGAAGACGCCCGCCACGGGGACATCCTCTTGGCCACCTGGCACGAGCGGATTGGGATCCACGCCATCCAGTAATCCGTCGTCGTCCGTATCTTCATCCAACGGATCGGAACCAACAGCAGCTTCGTCGCCATCATTCAGGCCATCGCCATCCGTGTCGGGATTGCCCGGATCCGTGTTGGCACCCAATTCGTCCGCGTCGCCCAATCCATCGCTGTCCGCATCACCGGAACCATCCGTGAGGGACATATAGTCTATCCGCACTTCGGAAACAGCGCATGCGGCATAATCTAAGTTTTCACACGGCTCGATGCGCAACACTTTGATCGCGCCATATCCGCCCGCCCATGCGGCCGAGCCGCCCTCGGGATAAATATTCGCTGAATTGGCCATATCGACGATATAGGTCTTTTTACCTACATTGGGCGTCACGTTAAATGTGGCCCCACCCAAATCGTCATTTTGCATCTGGAAATTCGCATTAAACGGAACTGGATCATTCGTGGCGTGGTCCATATCGATGTCAAAGCGCCAATACCGGTGCTGCTCCGGATTGATGATCACTTGCATCGGATTAAACCAGGCATTCTCATACGCGTTATTTACGAAATCATACGGAAGGCCGTCCACATTGTTGTACAGATTGCGAACCAAAGGATTGAAGCCCGCGATATCCGCAAAATCGATTACGAGATTCCCGCTAGAGGCGGACACCACCGCGCCTGCGTCCCAGGTCTCAGACCATGCTTCCTTGCCATCTTCATCGAAATCCCATTCATAACCTGGATTATCCGGCAAGATACCGACGTAATCGATCTTCACCGTTCCATTTAGGCCCTGGTTCCATGCCGGAAGGTCGAAACGCAGAATGGTGACCGTGCCGCCCCATTGCGCGCCCCACGAACTGCAATACCCCGCAGTGGTGGCCGCTAACAGATCGACTACAATCCGATTGACCCCTGCATTCGCCTCGACAGCAAGCTGGCAGCCATTGGCGGGCGAACCATCTTCTTCACGCCCCCACAGGAAATTGAACTTAAGCGCGTTTGTGGATGAACCGGATCCGGCAGGCGATGATGCGGCAAGGCCAATATCCAGCACCAGCCAGCGGTTGACGCTCGCATCGATGCTGCATCCCCAGCGATTCACGATATGCTGGCCGAGGCCGGTCAACTCATAAGTAAGATATCCACCAGAGGCCGTGAAAGAATCTTTAGTTACGTTGTTCCAGTCGGAATTCCAACCGTCCACCGCTCGGTAATCGCCATCCACATAATATCCGTCTGTATTGAAGGACCATTCATTAACACCCTCTTCCGCCCACACCGGCGCGGCCGCGCTGATCCATAGCGCTATCGCCAGCATGTACATGACTTTTCTACACATGATTGCTTCCTTTCCCTCGTTACTGGTTCTCACAATCGCCAAAAAGTAAACACACTACACGCGCCAGCCTATTGCACGCGAGCCAGGCCTGCATGCCATCCAAGGCTTTCTGCTTACCTCCCTCAATAAGGCCCACTACGCTTCTTTTCGGCCCGTGGCAATCCTCATCATATCGTGGCGGGAGCAAACGCGCCTTAACGATATGGCAAGAACTAGCACAAAATTAGCATCTATGATGGTAATTACCTGTTGCCTCAATTGCATAGTTCAAGCTAGATCGTACTAGCATCAAAACAGATTGTTATGGCGTCTGGAATCTCAAATATGGACAATGATGCTGCTATTCAGCAGCAAAGCTCCATGCGGGGCGCTGTCGAGCCCGCACGGAATAACGCAAGGAGAAGCGAACCAGTGAGCGGCCCTGAAGCGTGTGAATCCTCCGTAATACCCATTGAGATTCCCAGCGAATCCACACCTAAGCCGCATGCCCAAGTTCCTCTTTCGCAAAAGCTCAGTTGGGCCGCGGGGAGCATCGCGGACCAGTTCATGACCAATGGCATCAACGCCCTGGCATTGCCCATCTACAATATAAGTCTGGGCCTAAGTCCCATTCTGATCGGCTACGCCTTAGCCATCCCCCGAATCTTCGACGCCATCACCGATCCGATCATGGGCAATATATCCGATAACACCCGCACCCGCTGGGGGCGCCGCCGCCCCTACATCTTTATAGGGGCCATCCTATGCGCTTTTTCATTTGCGCTTATTTGGATGCCGCCTCGCGGCTTTGGCGACATCGGAATCTTCTTGTATTTCCTGCTCTTTTCACTCGTATATTATGCCGCATATACCATCTTCGCCGTCCCCCGCGCCGCCTTGGGGTATGAACTGAGCACGGACTACCACGAACGCACCACCCTTTTCGCCATTAATGCCGTGCTTGCCGGTTCAGCCGGATTCATCTTCCCTTGGTTCTATAAACTCGCTTTCCATCCTATCTTCGCCGGGCCAGAAAAAAATGAAATCATCGGGGTGCGCTGGGTGGGGGTGCTGGCGGGCGTGATAATCCTCGCTACCGCGCTTCCTTCCGCATTCATGAACCGTGAGCGCGCGGAAGGCATGGAGCAACCCAAGCTCGGCCTAATCAAAGCAGCGTGGATGACACTCGAAAATATGCCATTTAGAATAATCACCGGCGTAGTAGTCCTCATATTGCTCGCGGTGATGGTGGCGGGTCCGATGAACCTCTATATTAACATTTACTATATTTGTGATGGAGACAAGGAGGCTGGCGCGTTTTGGGGCGGATGGGTCGGCATGGTTCAAGCCATTGCCTGCATCTTTTCGGCCCCCTTGGTGGCGCTGGCATCGCGCGTCATCGGCAAGAAGATGACCATTATATGCGGCTTGCTCATCGCCATCGTAGGATACCTCGCCACCTGGTGGCTGTTCACACCGCAATACCCTTGGCTGCAAATCATTTTCATGATTTTGCTACAGCCAGGCCTCATGACCGTGTGGGTGCTGAATGGCTCGATACTGGCCGATATTTGCGACGAGGATGAATTGCGCAACGGCATGCGCCGTGAAGGCATGTTCGGCGCGGCGTATACCTTCATCACCAAAGCGTCGTCCGCATGCATCACGATCCTGGCGGGCTATATGCTCGTATGGGCCGGTTACAAAGATGGAGAGGCCGTCACGGCGCAGACACTTGTCAATCTCCGCCTCTTATTTATTCTGATCCCGGTCATCATGCTGCTGGTGGCGATGTATCTCGCTTGGCGCTTCCCCATCACCGAGGCCACTGCACGCCGCATCCGGGCCGAATTGGATGCACGCAAAGAGGCTGCTGAAACAGGGCTTGCATAATCGCCAGGCATGAATAAAACACGTTTTACATTAGTGATATCTCTTTAAGGCCACAACTCAAAAAGGAAATAGCTATGTCCATCATCCACTCCATTCACCATGGTTATCACCTGCTTTGCATATCCGCCATGCTCACATTATGTGCAACCGTAACCGCCCAAACCCCTCCAGCCTCCATCGAGCAAGCATCCATACAAATCAAAAACGGCGTTCCGCTTCTCACATTGAATAACGCTCCCTATTTGCCGCTGGTGTTTTTCCCCAACACCGATATCCCCGGCGAATACTCACGCGAATTCCTGCGTTCGCAAGTGGCGCTGGCCCGCGATGCGGGGGTCCATCTCTACTCCTTCCCGTTCCGGGTGGAACGTTCCGATGATGGAAAAGCTGTTCTGTATACGCGTGCGGATAACGATGTCGCGGCCATTCTCGAAGCGGACCCGCAAGCCGTGTTTCTCCTGCGCATGTTTCCCGGACCATGGCCATTCTGGGCCGAATGGAAATCCATACCGGAATCGGAGCTATCCCTCTTCGCGGATGGAACCCACAACTTCATTTCCATGGCGTCCAGTTTTTTTTGGGATCTTACAAATAACCAGTTAGCAAATGACATCCGCCACGTCGAGGAAAGCCCTTACGGGAACCGGATCATCGGCTACCATGTAGGCGGCCCCGAGCATGAAATGTTCGCTGATAAATACCGCGAAAAAGGCCCGGATTACAGCCCCGTGAACCAAGCGCGTTTCCGAATTTGGCTGCGGGAACAATACAAGACGGACGAAGCCTTGCAAGCCGCCTGGGGCCGCACGGACATTACGCTCGATACGGCCAGCATGCCCCCTACGGAGCCTGGCCGCTTTCCCATGCATGGCATCGAGACCGAAAAAGGCCTTACCGTCGAGATGTTTTATCAACTCCCAAAAGAACAAGACTGGATTGACTATTCTCTGTATGTGAGCGACATTACCGCGGAACGCATCATCGATTGGGCCAAGCTCATCAAGCAGGAAACGCAAAGTAAAAAACTGGCGGCGTTCTTTTATGGCTACACTTTCGAGCTATGCGGCAGTTTCTCCGGCCACAGCCGCCTAGACCGCGTCCTTGCATGCCCGGAGGTGGATATCCTCGCCAGCCCCTACACCTATATGGGCCGCGTGGGCGGCGATCCCGGCGGTTTCATGTCGCCGGTGGACAGCATTTCCGCCCACGGCAAGCTGTGGTTCAACGAGGACGACAGCCGCACGAGCGTGCTTGACATCAAAAAAGTACCTCCATCGATCAGCTTATGGTGTGGCGGCCAAGCCAAAGACATGCAAGAAACCCTCGGCATGCTGGGCCGCAACCTGGGCAACGCCTTCACCCACCGCGCAGGCACTTGGTGGATGGACCTCCTCGCGGGCGGTGCGTTCAATGATCCCGCCCAATGGGCGCTGATGAAAGCCCGCATGCCCCTCTACAAGCGTATATATGATAATCCATCACCCTACCATCCCGATGTGGCCTTTATCGTAGATGAACGTTCAAAAGCCATTTACAAAAGCGATTGGGATGCCTACAACCATCTCCTCTTCGAAATGCGCAATATCTCCATGAAGGCCGGGGTGACAGCCGGCTTCTACACGCTCAAGGATTTCATTGATGGCGTCGTACCGCCGTGCAAGGCCTATCTCTTCCCCAACACGAATTGGCTCACAACCGAGCAAACCACCCAAATACGGGCGCGCCTAGCGAAAGAACAGGCCACCGCCCTTTGGGTCTACGCGCCGAACGCTTACGGCCCAAAAGGTTTTGACGCCGCGCGGTGCGAATCGCTCACGGGTATCAAAACCGCTTCCAAGTCAGGCGTACAAGGCAGCACTGGCGAAGGGCTGCTGGCCGGAATGGCATGGGGCTGGGCGGAGAACGTCTCGCCGCGCCCCGTGGTGGAAGACCCCGAAGCGGAAGTAATGGGCCGTTACGACAGTGATGGCGCTATCTCCGCGGCACGCAAAAAATCCGATGGCTTCCAGAGTGTTTACCTCGCCGATATCGCTTTGACACCCTCGGTGATGCGGAAAGTATTCGAGCAGGCAGGCGCGCATATTTGGACATCCGATGATTCCATCGTGCAATGCGACGGCCGCACATTAGAGGTCCACCGTAGCGCTGCCGGGCCGCTGGCCATCCGCCTGCCCGAAGGGATAAAAGCCTCGGTAATCAGCGGAACGCTCGTGAAACAAGAAGGCGGCCTTGTGGAACTCCAACTAGAACGAGACGAATCGGCCTGGCTGGAACTCTCTCCGGTTCAATAGAAACATAAGGAAATCCACATGAACAGCAAACTAGACGCAAATATAGTGATGCAGCAGGGAACCCCTGTGCTTCAAATCAACGGCAAGCCCACCCGCCCCCTGATCTTCTTCTTCAATACCGAAGTGGAAACCGGGCGGAAATTCCTCACGCCGCAAGTGAAACTCGCGTCGGAAGCGGGCGTACACCTCTACTCGCTCTGTGTGCCTTGGCCGTGGCCCGGCGAATCAGAGGAGGCCGTCTACGCTCGAGGCGAGGCCTTCTTCGACGCCTTCCTGGAAGCTGATCCCGATGCGTTGTTTATTCCCCGTTTGCGCACCGAAGGCTCGGCGGCATGGATGGCGGAGCATCCCAATGAATTGGTTCAGCATGCCGATGGCTCGAAGGCGGACATGACCTGCCTCGCCTCGGAACTATGGTGGAATACCCTCACGGAAAGCTATGCGCGCGCCATCCGCCATTTCGAAAACAGCCGCTTCGCAGAACGCATCATCGGCTACCATCCCTGCGGCCAGAACACGGGCGAATGGTTTCACTACGAGTATTGGCTGAAAGGCCCAGACTACAGCGCCGTGAACGCGCAAGCGTTCCGGCGGTGGCTCACGGCGCGGTATGGCGATGATGGCGCGCTGCAAGCCGCGTGGGGCGATGACCGTGTCACACTGGACACCGCCATGCTCCCCCCCATGCCCGGACTCGCCAGCGCCCCATGCGGCTTGCTTGATGCGCCGTTCGCCTCGTTTCTTGCTTTACCCGAACAGCAGCCGCTGTGCGACTTCCATTTCTACACGAATGAACTGATGGCGCGCCGCGTCATGAGCCTCGCCACCCTCACCAAGCAGACGGCGGGGCCGAACAAGCTCGTGCTGCTCTTTTACGGCTATTTCTTCGAGATGCACGGGGCCACCTCGGGGCATTTCGACATGGAGACCGCCATCGAGTGCCCGGACGCCGATATCTTCGTGAGCCCCCTCTCCTACATGGACCGCCAGCCGGGCGGCTCGGGCGGCTTCATGACCGCCATTGACTCGTTGCCCGTGAACGGAAAACTGTGGCTGGTCGAAAACGACTATCGTACGGACATACTCGATATCTCCTCGCTGCCCGAATGGATCACCGAGTCCGGCCTTGGCCCGCGCGCCAAAGATCAGGCGGAAACCCTAGGCGTCATCACGCGCGAATTCGGCGGCCTCCTCACCCACCGCTGCGGCACTTGGTGGATGGACCTCATCGCAGCCGGAGCCTATGCCGATCCCGTCGTCTGGCGGCGAATCAAGGAAACGCTCTCCCCGCTTTACGACACCCTTATCGAAGCGCCAGCCCCCTACACACCCGATGTGGCTGTCATCGTCGATGAAGCCTCGCTGAATTACCTGAACTACCCCGCCATTGAAGGCCAGGCATGCTACAGCCCCATCTACGACTTTATGTGCCGAAAGGCCCGCGAGGTCTTCGGGCGCTCGGGCGTCACCTGTGGCTATTATTACCTCAAAGACTTCTTGGCGGGCCAGACGCCCAAATGCGGCGTCTATTGGTTCCCGGACCTTTTCGCCGTGGACGCGGCGCGCATCGAGCGCATCCTCGCGCGCCTCGACGAGGAAGGCGCGGCGGCGGTGTGGCAATACGCACCAGGTTATCTGCTCGATGGCAAGCCCAGCCTGGCGGGAGCAACCCAGCTCACCGGCATGGCCTTGGCGGCGGACAGCGGCCCCATGGCCAGCACAGGCGCGGGAAGCCTCGAAGGATGCACTTGGGGCGAAGACTTGTTCCTAACGCCACGGATTGCGTGCGCCGATGCGGAAGCCGCCGTCCTCGGAACCTACCAGCACGGCGGAGGCGTATCCGCCGCGATCAAGCAGCATGGCCGCCATACCTCCGTGTTCATCGGCAGCGCGAAGCTCACGGATGAAATGGCCGGCAAGCTCCTCGCCCGCCTCGGCGCGCACCGCTGGGCCGCTCAAGGCGGCGCAGTCCAATGCGACGGCCGCACCCTGTTTGTCCACTACGGCGAAGGCGGTGAAAAGGAAATCATCCTGCCCGAAGGCGTAACGGGGCAGCCCATCCTGCCAGCGGGTGATACAATAACCGGCGCGGCCCATGCACCCTTCGCGCCCGGCGAGACGCGCATTTTTTTACTACAAAAATAGGAAGAAGAACTTAACCGATGAAGCCGTGGGTCCAAGGCCTGCTCGATCATGTCGAAGAGTTGTTTCTTGAATAGCGGTGTTTATGCTTGATGCATTTCGCCGCTTTTCAATTGAGAGGGATTTCGATTCATGAATAACCAGGCGCGTTTGAATCCGGTTTTTTTCTTCGTGTCGTGGTGTCTTGGTGGTGAACTATCCGGACAATTCACCACCAAGTCACAAAGAGGTTCACCACGAATTCTACGGAAAAACCGACACAGTTATCCGCCGCAGGCCTATATGCAGAGCCACCTGATCGGGCACTACAGCAACTTGCCACTGCAAGACGGCCATCGTTGTCTGATGAAAGACAATTTCGAGTTGACGTCTTGTCCGTGGTAGGGCCAGTAATGAAACTGTCATCACATCGTATTTGCGTTTTTTCCTGCCGCAAGTAGTATCTTTCAGAATTAACACGTGTAGCCGCTTTTCTGTAGCTTAATCAATAGACTTGCAATCAGGTTGCAGATAGAATGGGAGAGATCTATTCTATCTACAATATCATGTAATGTAAGATTGGGTCGTTGGTATCGGACTCCTTGGTCAAAAGAAAGCCGATCTATATCGGGCAAGACTTGCTCGAATTCTGCGGAAATAGCAGCACACGCTGAGAGCAACTCCTCTATTTTGTGCCCATATTTCCCTTTAAGGTCTTTCTCGGTAACGGAGTCGTCTCTGAAAAGAAGATAAGCTTTCAAGTATTTCTCTGTTGCTTGCTGGGCAGGGAACAGCGTCGATCCAGGATCTTGTCGGTTGAATCCACCGCCACAAGACTTTAGGTCTGCCCATCCAGCCTTAAGGAGTTGTGGTACAAGAGTTTTTTCGGCAGTTTTGGTAACTGCAATACACAACAATATATTCGATGTTTCCCTACAGAATACATCGAACCTCCTTTGCAGGATTAAACGCTGCCGTTCATCAATCAAATCAAGAAGCGCTGGTGATACGTCCTCAAGGTAATCGAATACTTTCAGTTTCCCAAAAGCGTTGAAGACGTACGGAATACGTAGACGAAATGGCTCGCCACGCAGGAGCACAATACGTGTATGAAGCCTATCGGGGAGAACTGAGTGAACTGGATAGTATTTTTTGTACCACTTATCTATACTAACAAAAAGATTTGGCCCTTCATAGGATCCCATACGCGGATCAGGTTCAAAGTTACCTATAAGTTTGTTTTTGCAGGGATATTTTGTTGCCGCCACTAATGGCCTCTTGAAAACCGGTACTCCTTGCTTCCCGAGCTCATCATCGATTTGACGCATTATGCTCTCAAACTCATCAGGCGTGTGTTCCATACCGCGCATCTCCCATTCCTAGTCCTTTCCACACAGGTATACGCACCGTAATGCGACAGCATACTTGTTAGGCCTTCTTCGTTCATGTCATTTCCGGATCGCTTTCGTATTACTGGAAATGTCATCTTACTGGAAGCCTCGCTCTCTGTCTGTACATGATAAGTCACTCATAGAGCTTCTTTCATTGGAAATATCCGATGAATATTCATAGCAAAATAGACGGCAGGACATAAAGAAGGTCTCTTTGTGTCCCTATATGTGGTCAGTCATAGCTTAGAGGACTAGGATGATACTGACCAACCGGGCAGTGACACCATATGAACCGCGCCTCGGGGGCCGCCGACAAGTGCTCCGAAGCGCGATGTTTCATGTAGTAACCACATACTCATGGCCGCAGCAGGGCGCAGGTGGAAAGATGCAACCCGACTCCTTCCGGGGTCTTCGAGCCTGGGCGCAGGCCGATTTCACCGCTGCTGTAGAATCCAAAGACCGGTTTCCCGGCCGCCTGCGCCTTGATGGCCTCCAGCTCCCGGGTGCGTGTAGGGGCGTCGCCCAGGGCCGCCATGCGGCCAGCACAGTCGAACGCCAGCAAGGCCGCCAAACGGCCGCCGCCATCTCCCACCGCTTCACGCGCCGCTTCGCCCGCAGACGTAATGATGCCCTCGACCCCGTCCCCATTGCGCAAGCTGTAGCCGCAACGGAAGTCTCCCGTAAGCAGCAGGGCCATACCGGTGTCCTGCGACACCTTGCCCTGGCAGTAGAGGTAGCCGCCCAATGGATGGGCCGCCCCAACGACCGGGAAATCCGCCCCAAGCACCGCGTTGACGCCCTGCACCAGGTCCGCATTGGCGGGCACGTGGCATTCCCCCAGCAGCACTACCAGCCGTCCGGGCGCATCGGCCTTGGCCGCCTCCTGGAGTCCCGCGCCTATCCGCTCGCCGCAGGCCCGGTGATTGCCGCCCACCGCCGCCACCGCCGAATGGACCGTGAGGGGGCCCGACAAGGCCAGGACCGCTACTGTTCCACTATTGCCCGCCTCCGTGATGGGATGGCCAAAGGCATCCGAGCCATAGACCAAGGAGGGATCGAAAGCGGTCGATACCCCCTTCAACAAAGCCTCCTTCTCGGCCAGCGCGCCGGGCATATGGTCAAACACCAACACCAGCACAGGCTCCGCACCGTTCAAGCCCTTCAATGCGGCCTTTGCCGCTTCCGCCCCCGCCTGTTCCGGATCCACGGCGCTCGAAGCCCCCGTCGCCGCCGCCAGTTGGGGCGCTGGCGCGCCATATGCCGCCAGGTGAACCACCGAAGCCAGCACCACACCTAAAACCATGGCCCGCCTCACGCCGTGCCACAGGCAAATAATCCCATCCATTGTTTATCCTCCATTATTGTTGTTAAGTGCATATACAGTTATTTGCTAAAATAGTTCTTCTATGAGATACTTTTCTGCAACGCTTCAATCATCGCGGTCACGATGGCGCGGAGCGTTCCGTCATTCAGAACAGCTACATGATGGAAGCTGGGATAAGTGCGACCACGCCTCATCCTCCTCGGGGCGTTCCCAATCTTTAGCCAACGAAAGCTCGCTTAATATTGCTAGATTCGCCATCTCGCTTGACGGCTCTTCCTCGAATATAGTAATCAATACACGGCGGCTTTTTGGCAACTGGATGGGTTCAAGCACACGAAGCGTCCTATCTTGATCAATTATGGCCTCAATTGTTTGAAGCATCATGCACCTTCCTTTCCTATATCAAGCATACCATCACAACGCAACAACAGCAATTTACTCGAGCAATTCTTGCACGGCGGCTTAAAGCATTGTATGCTTTGTTTTGAGGGAACTATTCGTGAAAAGCAGAGAAGCCACAGCCCGGTTCGACCAAGCCAAGCGCCTCTTCGCGGAGCGGCGTTACGCCGACGCATTGGCGCTGCTCGACACGCTGGACGCCGCCTATCCGAACACCAAGAACATCCTGTATCCCCGGGCGCTCTGCCTGGCCATGCTGGGCCGCACCGGTGAAGCCCTCAAGGTGGCGCAGCAATTGGTGGCGCGCCATGGCGATCCCCGTGCGGCGCGCCTCGCCAGCCGCATCAACGCCAAGCAAGCTCGTGGCATCGTGGGCAATGCCGCGGATATAGATGATTTCGTCGTTCCATCCCGGCGCATGGACTGGCGCATGGCGGCGGCATGGGCGCATCAGAACCGGTTTTCATTATTAGGCGCGGCCTGCGGCGCCGTGGTCATCGTTCTGCTCGCCTCAGTCCTGTTCTGATCCTCCCCCCAAAAAATAGCCCCTATCCGCACCTATTGGTGAATTTCATTACATTTTTTTAGCGCTTCGATACATGCTCATAGCACGCCTTTTGGCTATCATGGGCGCGGTTAGGAGAACAGGCAGAAGGATATATGCCATGCCATCAATCAAACCTTTCACTATCATCCCATTGGTTATCATACTCGCGGTCATCGGGATTCTCGCAACGAACCTTCGGCAGGTGGCTCACATGCAAAACGACGATAATGCCCCAACATCACGCACTTCATACGGCCAGGAAATCGATGCCAACAACTCGCCGCAGCCAATAGTTACAGAACTGCTGCAGGACCGGCGTTTCGAAAACGGAGTACGCCCGCCCACTAACGGAGCCAACATCCTAGGCGCTGGAAGCACCTGCCTGGAACGGTGGAAAGCGGCGCTCCCATCCACCCCAGCCTCTCACTGGCAGTTCATAACCGTCGCAGAAAACACGCGTTTCTGTGATAATCCCAATACGCCGTCTATCGACGGCTCCAAGATCATTTATGCATCCAAAGACGGCTCCAAACGTTTCGAGATTGACCAGGCGTTGGGTGAGATCAGATATGTGTTCGATACCGGGAAAGAATGGCGCAACGGCTGCAATCTTTGCCTGCCTCAAGATGGTGTCGAACCACAGTATATGAGCGGCGCTTGGAACTGGCCGCATTTCCTTCTTTCCCAGGACATTGAAGATCCCAATGCTCCAGACAAAAAACTCCGGCTGGGCAACTACGATAAAGCCACGTTCGAGTTCGAGGCGGAGCTAATCAGTAGCGCCAAAGGTGATCCGCCACAGTGTCCACCGGGTACTTGGGGAGAACAAAGCATCCCGGACCACTGTTTCTTTTATGCGACATTCGTTATGAAACACGAAACAGGCAAATTTTCGGGCAAAACAGACCTATGCGATCCAACCGTGATATACGAGGTGTATCCTTTGTTCTACAGCGATTCGGGAGAGCGTTACGACGGTTTGGATTCCCCATGGCTTGGCCTGGAGCCAGCCAATAATCCCGTTTATATCACGGCTGACAACATGCGGCTCGAACCTGGGCGCTCCATGAAGGTTTCGATTAACGCGCATACACTCACGAAAAAAGCGGTTGCCGCCATTAACAAGCGCTACAACACCGCCCTGTCCGCGGATGGCTATTTCATCCAAAGCATCCTGGTCGGCTGGGAAATTTGGGGAGCTTATCGGACCGATATTCGCCTCAGCGGCTTGTCGATCAAGGCCTCCACGCCAGAAACGATTATGGGGAGCCAGCAGAAGTAAAGAAATCGGAACCGTTACAGCGGTTTCATATTGTATGGGCAGATGAAAATAGCTTTTCACTCCTAATGGTGGAGTTCAATTTCTTACTACCTGCATGTGGTATAATTTGTGTTATGATTAACGCATGCGAACATGGGCCAAAATACTGGTGATCCTTGTCTTGGCACTGGCGGTCTCCGGCTGCGCCTCGCGCTCCGTCAAGCCTCCTCAAGGCGTGCGGCCCATCGAAAAAACCATGGAAGCCACGGGATACTGCAAGTGCGGCAAATGCTGTAATTGGAAGCGTTCCTGGTTTGGCCTTGGCCCGCCGGTCATCGCCAGTGGCCCGAGAAAAGGCGAGCGGAAAAAAGTGGGAATGACGGCTTCAGGCTCGAAGGCGCACGTGGGCACTATCGCTGCCGACACCAAGAAATATCCCTTCGGCACCGTGATGTATATTCCCGGTTATGGGTATGGCCGCGTGGAAGATCGGGGCACCGCCATTCAAGGCGAGCATATTGATTTGTTTTTCAAATCACATAGCGATGCGTTGCGCTGGGGCCGCCAGCATGTTCGGGTGAAGATCTATCTCCCTTAATGAATCCTGTGAAGGCAAGTACGTTCCGTGTGGCCATTTCCTAGAAGGGCGTCATCGCGTTTAGCTCATTATGCGAGAGAACTCCATACCGCGGCGATGATGGTGGGCAATGCGGATTCGATACCCGTATTGGGTGGCGGCTTAAGAATCACATCGTCGATATGCGTGTTGGGATTCATCAACATATTGGCTTTATCTGGCGAAGCAGACCAAACAATTAAGCGCGGCAGGCGGCCCTTGGCCCGTTTTTGAAGTTGCGCGGCAAAAGCGCACGCATCGCCATCTGGCAGTACATTATCAGAAATAAGAACGGCATATGAGCCGGACTCCACTGCGCGCAAGGCTTCTTTCATGGACATGGCGGCTTCCACGCGAATGCCCACGCGTTGAAGAAGCCCTTCCATAAGCTTTTGCTGCGAGCGGGACGAAGAGACTACCAGCGCGCGGACGCCGTTATCGAAGAGCCGGCCTTCCCGCTCGATGCAGCGCAAGAATGCCTGGCCAAGATAATGATCGCGTGCGATCAATTCCGGCGTGAGGCCCGGCGTGGCGGACTGGGAAGCATTATCGGCAAGGCGGCGCAAGCGAGTCTGCCGTTCCTGTCGGCGTTCCAAGCGGGAGGCGGCGCGTCCGGCGATATGGCGCAATCGTTCTGGGTCTATCGGAGTTTCGATGTATGAACTGAGGCCCTCATTAAACGCTACGATGAGCTGCGAAGGCTCCGGCGCAGGCCCCACGATAATCAGGGCGAAGGGCACATCGCTCCAGGCGATTTCATCCACCACCTTTACGGAAAACAAATCCTCCCACACCGCAGGGAGAAACACAATTCCGCCCGGCTTTCCCTCAAACAGGGCGGCGGCGTCCTCATGATGCGCGGGAAGCGCCATGGATTCAAGAACATAGCCCGCCTCTTCAAGCAGGCCAGCCAAGGCTGCATCCAATCGGTAGGTCTCGTTCTCGAATAGATACGTTTTGATCGCCATCATTTATACCGGGTGATATCCACCGCTTTCGCTCCATAATGCTGCGTGAGCAGCGTATGAAGCCGCGGTTCGAGTTCGTCCGGGTCGATGCGGCTCGCCAGGAGCAGCTTGAACCGGCCATCCATGATGCCCCGCTCGACATCGGGCAGGGGAGGCGTCGTGCCTAGAACATCGCCCAACTCACAAAAACGCTTATAAATCAGGCAGGCTACAAGAAATGGCGGCTGCATGCCAGCCGTAAATTCGACATAACACTGGTAGATCGGCGTGCCGTGCCGGCGATGTATGACCGCGCGATAACTGGCCTCATGGGAAAGCACGACTTGGGACGCCGCCACATCGGCATCGTCCTTCAGTGCGGGCGCAGGCTCCGGCAATAAAGAAGCCGTCCGGCCGATAATATCACTTTGCGCTTCATCTTGCCATGAACCAGCCTTGCCCTGGCGCACCACCTCTTCAATATATGACACGCCATCCATGAGCACATCCATGACTTCCGGCGTAAAATCGAGCTCATGGCTGCGCGCGCGATCGAGCACCGATTCGACGCTATGCACCGTCTCGCCTGCTTTAGGCAGGCCCATCATGATGAAATTGCCTTTAATGGTGTGCAAAAGGCGGAATGCATTATTGATAAGGTCCGTATCCGACCGGTTCGACTCGAGCAGAAACACCGCTTCATTGAGCGCGGGCATCATTTTCTCGATCTCTACAAGAAACTCCTGTGCGGCTTCATTCTTGCTCGCGGAACTGGGCTCTTCCGTTGCGGTTTCTTCTTGCGGCATCTGGGCAGCTACAGGGCTGCTTTCCACAGATGCCGGGAGGCTTGTTGGCTCGAATTCCACTCCCCGCTCTTCCACCGCTCCACTCGCACGAACACCTGCAAATAACGACGTTTTCCCCGTAGCCAAATCGAGAAGAGAAGGAGGATCTATGATGAATCCGAGCTGTTTGCCGCCCAATATGGTAGTTCCCGTGATTCCAGGCACGTTGAATTGGCCTTCAAAGGGAATGATGACCAGTTTCTGAGGTGAATAGAACTCGGAGACAAGGAAAGCGACGCGCGTTGCTTTATACTCAACAATTAAAATAGGCACACTCTCGGAATGGGCCGTTTCCGACGGGCGATTATCAATAACGACCCCCAAATCATGCAACGGCAGCAAGCCGCCAAGATACGTAATGGTCCGCCCTTTGCCCAGCGTGCTGTTTACTCGCCCACGGGGCACAGCCTCCGTGGCCACTACGCTGTTAATCGGAAAAGCCAGCAAATACTCGCCAGCCCGCACCACAAGGGCATCCACAATGTTGACCGCGGATACGAGGGGCACGCGAAACGTAAAGATGCTGCCTTTCCCGCGCTGGGTAGTGAACGAAACCGTTCCCCCCCAGCTCCGTGATCATGCTATAAACCACGTCCATCCCGACGCCGCGCCCAGACACCTCCGATATGGTGCGCGCCGTCGATACGCCCGCCATGCACATCAGCCTAAGCGCATCGTCTTCCGTAAAAAGATCGTTAGGCCCGATTTGGCCCAGCGCAATACCCTTTTGGCGCAATGCTTCGAGATCCACTCCCGCGCCGTCATCTTGAATCTCCACAAACGTCTCACGCTCGGTGTTATACGCCCTGAGGATAATGCATCCTTCTTCTGGCTTGCCAGACCGCGTTCGGGAAAGAGCATCTTCAATGCCGTGATCAAGCGCATTTCGAAGCTGGTGGGAAATAGGGTCATATAACTTTTCGACTATGACCTTATCCACCGCCGTATCTTCACCCTCGAACTCGAAACGGACACGCTTGCCGGTCTTTCGCGCCAAATCGCGCACCAAGCGGCGGGCGCGAAAGCTAAAATCCTTCAAACTCACCGTGCGAATCGCCTGCACAAGCTGATGCAAGTCGTGGGAAATACTCGTGGTCGTCTCGGCAAGATCGCGGGAATTCTCGACAACCTCCCGGTCCACCGGCGCCTTCTGGCTTAAAAGGGCTTGCAGATTCCGATACGCCAGGCTCTGATTGCTCGAGGAAACAATCACCGCGCCAGCCAGCAGTAACAACTTATCCAGATGCTCGCTACGAACCAGCATGTTTTCCGATTGATGATGTGTAGTCACCATATCAGGCATCTCCCCCACTCACGGCGCCGGGATTCACGGGTGTCATCACTCGGGCTATGACCCGGCTTACCAGCTCGGGCTCGATGGGTTTGGGCACATAATCATCCGCTCCGAGACGTAGCGCCTTAATGATGTAATTCGTATCATAATGCGTCGACACCACGACCACCCGCAAGGCGTTCAGGTCGGGCGTATTCCGGATTTCTTCACAGAGTTCAAAACCGTCCATCTCAGGCATGACAATATCGGTGAAGACAATATCAAACGGCTGTCCGCGTAAAAGGGCCATGGCTTCAAGTCCATTCGAAGCCTCCACCACCACCACAAGCCCAAGCTGCTGGAGCGCCGCACTCAGGCGTTTGCGAATGTTCTCGTAATCATCCACTACCAACGCCCGCATACCATTGAATTGCGACATTTTGAATCCCTGCCCTTCGGGATATTATGCCCCTGCGGCATTGCTCCCGCATCATCAAAGTACGCTATACGCCCCTATGGCGTCAAGCAATTTCCGTTAATGTCGCACATTGCGCATTCTGCAATGCTTCTCTTCTTATAATAACAGATATTCCGCTTCAACGTCGGATTATCTGTGGCGGTCCTCAATATAAAACAGCCAAACTATGCGGGGCCAGGAGAACAATAGGCTAACGGTTGAATGCTCGAACAGCGACCTTGGATTTAATATACTGCCTGGAGAGATAAAGGCATAACAGGCGGCCTATGTGGCCAAGTTCGAGAGATAACGCATCTGGAAAGCATCGAAGGGAAAAACATGAATCAGCGCGAAAGACTCATGGCCACATTGCGGGGCGAAGAGGTTGACCGCCCTCCCGTGTCTTTTTATGAATTGAACGGGCTGGACGAAAAGCCCGGCGATAATGACCCATTCAACATCTATTCCCATCCTTCTTGGCAGCCTTTAATCGAATTGACGAGAGAGAAGACAGACCGCATTGTCATGCGCGGGGCCGCCTGCGCATCCATCAAGCCAGATCCGTTGGAATCTCTTTCGCAAATCGAAACATATCAGCAAAACGGAAGCCTGTACACTGTACGGCGCGTATCCGTGGGGGAGCGCACCCTGACATCCCGCACACGCCGGGATCCGGATGTGAATACGGTTTGGACGGAAGAACACCTGCTCAAAGACACCAACGACTTGCGGGCGTTCCTGGAGATACCCCCGGCTGCACCGGATGGCGCTGCGCAAACGGATGCTGTCATCGAAGCCGAATCAGCCCTGGGAGACACGGGAATCGTGATGATTGACACGCCCGATCCCTTGTGCCTGGCCGCTTCCCTGTTTGACATGGCCGAATATACCGTGATCGCTATGACGGAACAGGCGCTATTCCACTCGCTGTTGGAGCATTTCGCCTCCGCGTTGTGGGCCAAAACAGAAGCCGTGGCCAAAGCCTTGCCGGGGCGCTTATGGCGCATATGCGGCCCGGAATATGCCTCTCCTCCCTATCTGCCGCCCTCGCTGTTTCGTGAATATGTGTGCAAGTACGTGCGTCCAATGGTAGATGCGATACATCGCCACGGCGGCTACGCGCGCATCCACTCCCACGGCAATTTGATGGCAATTCTAGACGATATAGCGGCTCTCGAAGCCGATGGGCTCGATCCCATTGAGCCGCCGCCTCAAGGCGACGTGGAACTGAAATACGTCCGGGAGCGATACGGGAAAAACATGGTGCTTTTCGGCAATCTGGAAGTGAGCGATATTGAAAATATGCCCACGGCGCAATTCGCCGAAAAGGTCAAACAAGCCATGGACGAAGGCATGTCCGGCCACGGACGCGGATTCGTGCTCATGCCCTCCGCATGCCCCTATGGGAGAAAGCTGTCGGACTTAACGCTCCAAAATTATGAGAAAATCATCGAGATCGCCGTTCGAGCATAAACGCTCATAGAACATTAGGCGCTCAAACGATGAGGTAAACAATGCGTTTTACCTCTGAATATGGGCAGTAAAGATTTGCTATAACACAGCAAATGTAATACCTATTTTACGTTTTCGGAGACAACCGGCGGTTTGAGTCGGCATGGATGCCTGGCGTCCTGAAGGGACATTCCAAAACCGCCCAGGGCCGCCCGCCGCCTGAAGGGCAAGGGCGTCCCTGGGTGCAAAGTTATTTCCTAACTCCCCGAAAGGGGCAACCCAACATGGAGGAAAATTACCAAAAAAATCTTATCAATCTTATCAAAAGAATGATCGCTCATTCTTGCAGTGCAATTCACACCCCTTTATTCGGTTGTATCGTCAAGAGCTGTTCCCTGCAGTGATAGTTTCTCGATTTTCTTACTGTAATAAATATTTTTTAGTTCTAGATATCCCATTGCTCAATTTCCTCCATCCAAAGCTGCATCTGCGGAGGGACCGGGAATATGGGATCAAGCCGCAAGTTTGGGGTTTTGCTTCTCCATATGCACTATTATATCTTGCACACTATACCATCGAATAAGGAATGTGATTCTAATGTCAGCTCCCGTTTTTCGTGTCAGCAAATGCTCAACCGAAACATTTTTAGGCATTGTTTTTCTGAATTCTTGCATCAGCGCCTCCTCCGTATGTGGAACAAGCGTTTCAGCCGCAGCAAAGGTGATCCTAAACCAAATCGCGGGGATACTTGGCAATGGCTTCGGCGAACACGTCCGCGTTGGGCGGCTCCCGATCTAGCAAATCTTTATACAGGAAATACACGGACGCGGCGGCATGGGTGTCAGCGAATGGCCCGTCGAGGAATTCTGACATGACACTTTCGACGAGGCGAAGATCCGTTTGAAATTCCCTGATGTTTTGTAACACTTTAGCCGTCTGGCGCAACCATAAGTAGCGTTTCGGTATAATATAGTTACAAGATGTTGTGGTTTTGGGCCAAGACGCCATGGCGACGGCAATAAGTGGCATTCCATTGGGACCGCTGCTCTCGGAGGAGCAAGCCCGAGCGATCTACGCATTGGGCGAAGATGCCGTGGTGTTTGCCCTGTTGGCGCAATCCAAGCTGCTGTCGGAGCAGCAGGCCGAGGCGGCGTTCACTTCCCACCAAACGCCCTCCACCCCTTCGGGCATGCAGCCAGTTTACGGGAAACCCCAGACGCCTGTGCGCGGCAAGAAAAAGCCGGGACGCAAGATGGGCCACCCCGGCAGCCGGCGCGTGCCGCCCGAACGTATCGACCGGCGTGAAACACACCGCACCAAGGTGTGTCCCGACTGCGGCGGGCCGCTGGACCGCCGCGCGGAGACCCGCACGCGCTACACCGAAGACATACCCGAAGGCATCCGTCCGGAAATCACCGAGCATACCATTCACCGCGACTGGTGTCCGCGATGCAAGAAGAAAGTCGAGCCGGTTGTGGCGGCGGCCTTGCCGGGCGCGACCCTGGGCAACCGGGTGCTGGTCCTCAGCGCGTGGCTGCACTATGTGTTGGGCAACACGCTTTCGCAAATCGTGGAGGTCTTCGATTTCCACCTGCTTTTCCAGGTCACGCCGGGCGGGCTGCTGCACATGTGGCGCAGGCTGGCGGAGATTCTCCTGCCTTGGTACGAGGCCATTCACCAGGAAGCGCTGGACTCGGCGGTGCTCAACGCCGACGAGACCGGCTGGCGCGTGAATGGCAAGACCCGATGGCTGTGGTGTTTCGCCACCAAAGGGCTGAGCTTTTTCCTGATCGACCATTCGCGGGGGGAGTCCGGCGCTCCAGCAGTTCTTCACGCGGGAATTCGCCGGAAACGCTGGTGGCCGACTTCTGGGCCGCGTACAACGCCGTGGCGTGCGCCGCCCGGCAGAAGTGCCTCGTGCATTTGTTGCGCGAACTCGAGCACGTGGAGAAATACAAATCGCCCAGCCCGGCCTGGCCCGCCTTCGCCAAAAAGCTGCGCCGCCTGATTGCCGACGCCATCCGGCTGTGGCGGCGGGCGCGGCGAGCTCGAACCGAGAGGCGTACGACTCGCGCCGCGCGCGCTTCGCCCGGCGCTTGCGGGACTTGTGCGATACGCCCTGGGAGGACGCCAACGCCAAGCGCCTCATAAAAAAGGCTGCGCCGACACCAGGATGAACTCTTCACTTTTCTCGGCCAATCAGATGTTCCCTTCGACAACAACTTGGCGGAACGCTCCATCCGTCCTGCCGTTATCCTGCGCAAAAACAGTTACTGCAACCGCAGCGACCAAGGAGCCGCCATACAAGCGGTGCTCATGAGCGTCTTCTTTACTTTGAAAAAACGCGGGCAAAACCCCGTCTGCACCGTCTGCAACGCCCTGGTCCACTACCTCAACACCGGCCAATTGCCTCCCCTGCCACCGGAAAACACTTCAGTCGGCTAAAGTGTTACGATGTTTTTAATAATGCGATCGTAGTGATCAGGCATGTGCATAACTAATGCCGCCTCGACCAACCGCCGAATGACGGCTTCCTGTTTGTTTTTAACAGGTATAAGCCCTAAATATAAAGCTATATTCTGCGTTCCATTATCCACATCATACGAGAGTCTCAGCATGAGTTCCACGGCGCGGGGAAGCTGTTCTTCGGCATCCGCCACCCACTTTTTCCCGGCTATTTGAGCCACCATTCTACGTACATCCACATTGGAATCGTCCGCGCACACCTCCATCGCATCAAGAAAAGAGTCGTCCATGATTACCTCCACGCCATTACGCTGGATGGTTTTAAGCACGGCTAAACGTTCTTCGCCTTTGGTGTTAAGAAGCTGCTCTCGGAATTCGGGTAAACGGTCGCCCACTTCCGCCCTGGCTTTTGCTTTTCCCTGTTCTCCAGCCCACATAGATTTTCTGTAACACTTTAGCCGTCTGGCGCAACCATAAGTAGCGTTTCGGTATAATATAGTTACAAGATGTTGTGGTTTTGGGCCAAGACGCCATGGCGACGGCAATAAGTGGCATTCCATTGGGACCGCTGCTCTCGGAGGAGCAAGCCCGAGCGATCTACGCATTGGGCGAAGATGCCGTGGTGTTTGCCCTGTTGGCGCAATCCAAGCTGCTGTCGGAGCAGCAGGCCGAGGCGGCGTTCACTTCCCACCAAACGCCCTCCACCCCCTTCGGGCATGCAGCCAGTTTACGGGAAACCCCAGACGCCTGTGCGCGGCAAGAAAAAGCCGGGACGCAAGATGGGCCACCCCGGCAGCCGGCGCGTGCCGCCCCGAACGTATCGACCGGCGTGAAACACACCGCACCAAGGTGTGTCCCGACTGCGGCGGGCCGCTGGACCGCCGCGCGGAGACCCGCACGCGCTACACCGAAGACATACCCCGAAGGCATCCGTCCGGAAATCACCGAGCATACCATTCACCGCGACTGGTGTCCGCGATGCAAGAAGAAAGTCGAGCCGGTTGTGGCGGCGGCCTTGCCGGGCGCGACCCTGGGCAACCGGGTGCTGGTCCTCAGCGCGTGGCTGCACTATGTGTTGGGCAACACGCTTTCGCAAATCGTGGAGGTCTTCGATTTCCACCTGCTTTTCCAGGTCACGCCGGGCGGGCTGCTGCACATGTGGCGCAGGCTGGCGGAGATTCTCCTGCCTTGGTACGAGGCCCATTCACCAGGAAGCGCTGGACTCGGCGGTGCTCAACGCCGACGAGACCGGCTGGCGCGTGAATGGCAAGACCCGATGGCTGTGGTGTTTCGCCACCAAAGGGCTGAGCTTTTTCCTGATCGACCATTCGCGGGGGAGTCCGGCGCTCCAGCAGTTCTTCACGCGGGAATTCGCCGGAACGCTGGTGGCCGACTTCTGGGCCGCGTACAACGCCGTGGCGTGCGCCGCCCGGCAGAAGTGCCTCGTGCATTTGTTGCGCGAACTCGAGCACGTGGAGAAATACAAATCGCCCAGCCCGGCCTGGCCCGCCTTCGCCAAAAAGCTGCGCCGCCTGATTGCCGACGCCATCCGGCTGTGGCGGCGGCGCGGCGAGCTCGAACCGGAGGCGTACGACTCGCGCCGCGCGCGCTTCGCCCGGCGCTTGCGGGACTTGTGCGATACGCCCTGGGAGGACGCCAACGCCAAGCGCCTCATAAAAAGGCTGCGCCGACACCAGGATGAACTCTTCACTTTTCTCGGCCAATCAGATGTTCCCTTCGACAACAACTTGGCGGAACGCTCCATCCGTCCTGCCGTTATCCTGCGCAAAAACAGTTACTGCAACCGCAGCGACCAAGGAGCCGCCATACAAGCGGTGCTCATGAGCGTCTTCTTTACTTTGAAAAAACGCGGGCAAAACCCCGTCTGCACCGTCTGCAACGCCCTGGTCCACTACCTCAACACCGGCCAATTGCCTCCCCTGCCACCGGAAAACACTTCAGTCGGCTAAAGTGTTACGATTTTCTTAACTCGCCGTTAAAAATGCGTTCGAGGTTCTTTGCTTTCTCTCGCATGGTTTCATCGTCCGACCTGAGATAGGGTTCGAGATAATAGATAAGGCTGTCTTCATTCCCATCGCAGCCTAAAGCAATTTCATCGAGATCGTTCGGGTCATCCATTGTCATCGCGATGTCGGTCAATACTTTAAGGATATTTGGAGATTTATATTTCACCGGCAAAAGCCCAAAGTTGATGGCCACCTTTCGATTCAGCGACGTCGCGTGATACATGAGTTCGATTGCTTCCAGCAATTGCGGATCCTTGCCACAGATAAACCGATTCCCGAACCACCGCAAGATATCTCCCTGGTCATGCTTCGTCCTGCGCAATCCATTCCGAACCGTCCGCACGACTTCGTCAGCCGGGCGAGCGTCCTTGTCCACCGCATCATATAATTCATCCAATGCCTTCCCACCCTCGGGATCATCAGGTAAATATGCTGGATCAGGCGGCATGTATGTATCTAGGCATGACCAGGCAAGGATGTTATCCTCTTCATTTTTTTTATGATACGACGGTGTTAGTATTATGGCTTGTTCTTCAGGCTGCAATGGCCAAGGGCTCCTAAAAGAAAGGGGATTGGACGCACCCATGCCATGTTTTGCCGCTACAGAACCGGCCATCATCGTGAAATCGGGGGCCGATTCTGAACTAGATAGAAAACAAGGATCTGCCACTAAGTTGCCTTCTTCTTCACGCATCGAGAGCACAACATCCTCGATATCTCTTTCCATTGATGCTCTCGTGACATGATTCTCGTTTTCCCAAAAAAGATTCTGCTCGAATTCAGGATCATGCATGACCTTAGGTTCATCGCGAAAATCCCGGCATGTGATAGCAACCGGATGGCTCCAAAACACATTCCGGCGAATAATAGGTTCAGAAGCGTCTATGACTGCCAGCCCTTCTTGCAGGTTCTTCGCGAATGTATTGCCATCAATTCGGTCACGATTTTGCTTGCTACAAGAAATCCCATTCATGGCATTTCGGTAAAATACATTATTTTTCACCATGGCGGCCGTCTTCCCGGAAGCGTAGATCCCGGAGCGGTTGTTATCAAAAAATAGGTTTCCTATTATGGAAGGTGATGCATCTTTGTAACGAATACCATCCAATTGCGCTCCTGAGATGCGGCATCTTTCAATGGCAACGTGATTACTCGGTGCAATATGAATGCCAGCATCCTCGCAGGTACGTACATCACTATCGGTAATTCGCGCCTTTATATTCTTGCCATGCATCCATCCCACATCGATGCCCGCGCCCCTCACGGCAGCGATCAAGCAATCACTGATGTCCACGGTGGAATCATCAGCAATCATAATGCCACTGGCCGGTGAATCGATGAGCGCACATGACCTCACGGAGCATTTCGCTTTGCGAAAGGCTAAAATGGATCCTGGCCGTGGCGCTCTTTTAGCGCCTTGCCCTGGCGCGCTCAGTCTCAGATCACGTATCTCCACCGCCTTGGTTTCACATACGAATATAGTCGGATAATATTGGTTTTGCTTAATCTCAGCTTCAAAATCCTTTGACATTGCTATTTCTTGCGCGTCCGCAACAGCCCCTTTGGTCAGTTCTTTATATCGTTGCTGCAGTTCGAACGCCTTGCTTTCCATCGAAATGACGGTGCGTTCCCAGCCTGCACCCGCCAAAGTGATGGGCTTGCTGATCGTGAGCCGCTCGTGGAATAAGCCGGGGCCGATCTGTATCGTGGCATGCTTGGGTGCGGCGTCAATCGCCTCTTGGATGGATGTGAACATCCCGCTGCCATCCAGCTCGACGGTGATGATTGGGCCATGATGATCTCTTGCCACGCCGGTGAATCCTGCCGCGACCGTGGCCAGCACCAAAAAAAACCAATATCGCCACCCTCGCCCGGGCGCTGACTTTAATCGATAATAAACGGGTGGAGTCAAGGATGCGTTTGATTCGGCGGCCCAGGGAGGACTTGAAACCAACTACGCCAACACCTGCTACCATTTCCACCCGTTTGGTTTGGAGCTTCTCCGCGATATCGAACAAACGCTTGGCGTATTCCTGGCGGCCAATGCCATGGCGCACCACATAGTCATCGGCCACATCGTCGCTGGCTTCTTCAATGCGCCGGGCCAGCAGCCACAGGAATGGCTGGAAAAAGAGGACTGCGCACATGATGCGGCAGAACAGGTTCCATAGGCAGTCACGGCGGGCAAGATGGGCCAGTTCATGGAGAATAACCTCGGGATATGACGAGGGGCCATCTCCATCATCAGCGGGCAACAGAATAACCGGATGGCGCACGCCCACCAGGCACGGGCTTTGGATGCGGGCGCTTATCCGTATGGGCGGCGATTGCAGGCCCATTCTACCTGCATAGTGCTCGCAGGTCTTGGTAAGCTGAGCGGATGCGGGCAAAGCCGAGCGGCGGATGCGCGCCATCCAGAGGTGGGCCAATAGGAGCCGCATCAATAGCATGGCGCAACCAACCGCCCAAACCGTGAGCAGGACGCCATAGCATACGGACAATTGCATGTCGCGCGCAGCGCCTGTATCTGAAGCAGATGGCATTGGAGACGCTAGATCCGGAGAAGCGGCAGACGCCACTGTTTCGAGCGGCGAAGGCAAAGCTGTTGTGAACGCTGCCATCGGGGCTGGCGCATCGGAGGCGGATGCAAGATTCGGCGCGGATATTGGGAAGGACGATGCTGGAACGCCAGATTCGGACGCAACTGTGGGAACCGGCATCTGTGGAAGAGCGATAAGGATTTCTTCTACGCCAGCGGCATTTAATAGGAATGTAGCCATAGGGCACAGCAACAGCACCACCAGGGGAACGCGCAAAATAGCGGACCGAAGCGCCGCGCCTCTACTGCGGAACACCCACGCCATAAACAATCCAATAGCAATGAGAAGCGTGGATTGCACAAGGAGATTCGCCCCGATCGTCAACATGAAATTGGCCACGTGAAGCACGGTTCCGATAACAGGCTGGCCCATGATCTACCTCCTTAAGCGTTGTGCTTGCGGGATTTCTTTTTACATTCGACTTCAGGCTTCGATACCAAATTCTTTATTTGTTCGAGTTCGTTTGCGGAGATGCGTTCATGCCGGAGCAAGTAGGAGACCAAACCCGCTGGCGAACCACCAAAGAACCGGTCCACGATTTCACGCGTGGCCTTCTTGCGCACTTGGTCCGGCTCCACCAATGGCCGGAAAATGAATGTACGGTCGGCCAGTTCATGCCCCACCGCGCCTTTGGCTTCCAGCTTGCGCAGCAGGGTTTGCACCGTGCTATGCGCGATAGATTCACTCTTGTTCAGTTCGTCCGTGATATCCCTCGCCGTCGCTGTTCCCCGTTCCCACAGAATGTGCATAATCAGTAATTGCACTCGTCCGAGCCGTGGCGTCATCATGTATTTATCCTCCATGTTTACCAAAGTCAATTTACCATAGTAAACGACACTTGTCAAGATCCCACTGGCTCTCTATGCACAATCTTTTGGACATGCCAATCATTGAGAAATCCGGCAACGCATCCGGTATGCAAGTTTTTTTAATTGGCCTTTATCCTGGCTTTTATGTTATGAAGTCTCTTCTACATTCTTGGGAACAATGGCCTTGGAGTTTGATGCAATATGGAGCAGTTCGCGTTTTTGACCCTAGAGCAAGTGCAGCGCATCCAGCGTGAATTTGGCACGCCTGTTTTTGTGTATGACGAGCGCACATTGAAGCGGCAAACCTCTGCGGTCTTGGGATTTCCAAACGCATACGGCCTCACGGCGCGCTACGCCATGAAGGCATGCCCAACAGCCGCCATCATACAAGTGCTGCACCAAGCAGGGCTCCAGATTGACGCCAGCAGCGGATTCGAGGCGCAGCGCGCCATGCTTGCGGGCGTCCCCCCCGGGCATATCCAGCTCACCGCCCAACAGCTCCCGGAAAACCTGGAAGAGCTGCTGCAGAAAGGCGTGCGTTTTACGGCCTGCTCCATCCATCAATTGCGCGCATATGGGGCGCTGCGCCCCGGAAGCGAAGCCTGCATCCGCGTCAATCCCGGCTTGGGTTCCGGGCACAGCAACCGCACCAACGTAGGCGGGCCTTCCTCGAGTTTCGGCATATGGCATGCGCATCTGGACCAAGTCCTGGCCGTTGCACAGGAGTATGGCTTGCGTTTGACCCGCATGCACACCCATATCGGTTCGGGCGGCGACCCGAAAGTGTGGGAATACTGCGCACGCTTATCGCTCGAAATCGCCAGCCGCCTGCCCGATGTCACCGCGCTGAGCCTGGGCGGTGGTTTCAAAGTGGGCCGCATGGAAGGAGAGTCCAGTGCGGATCTCGAGGCCATCGGCAAAGCCATTCTTCCGGATTTCGAGGATTTCGCCCACAATCATGGCCGTAAACTCTATATCGAAATAGAGCCGGGCACGTTTTTGGCCGCCAACGCCGCTGCATTGGTCTGCACGATCATTGACGTGGTGGACACCGGCGATGGCGGATACGCCTTCCTCAAAGTCGATAGCGGCATGACCGAACTCACGCGCCCGGCCCTGTATGGCGCCCAACACCCGATTGCCGTGGCGCCCGTGATGCCCGGCGCGCGCGGCGCGAAAAGCTATCTTGTCGCGGGCCATTGTTGTGAGAGCGGCGATGTGCTCACTCCCGAGCCAGGCAACCCGGAAGGTTTGCTCCCCCGAAAACTGGCGGAAGCGCGCATTGGCGACCTCTTAGTGGTGGGCGGCGCTGGCGCGTACTGTTCCGCCATGTCTACTAAAAATTACAACTCGTTTCCAGAAGCCGCGGAAGTGTTGTTGCGGGAAGATGGAGGCATGCGCCTGATTCGCAAGCGCCAATCATTGCCGCAAATCATCGCAAACGAATTGCCGTTATAAACGCCCAGCGTGTTTTTTACGATATCCTGTTTATTGCTTGGACAGCGGATGTTGGTGTGGCTTAGAAAGTGTCTGTGCTGCATCGGCTTCTTCCCATGCGTGCTTTGATCAGCTGACAACGTAGAGTTTCAGACTTCCCGAGAAATGCTCACCCAGCGGTTGTTATTACATGAACATGCTGATAGCGAGAAAATAGAATGAAAGATCGAGCTATATTTGTTTCTGTAATTATTATAATAATTATAACCTTGGTGCTATTAGTTATGATTGCTGTGGATATGATCTGTCTGTTAAGTTCTTTCGCAAATGGTTCAGACTACGAAGAATTTGTGAGAAAATGTTTTGATGAGCGACACGATGGCAGTTCTATCCCGTTTGTATCTAAGGTTCCACAGATAGAGCGGAATAGAATTATGCAACTCTTGGACGTTCAAAAAGGTGCTATTAGACAGATTCGAATAGAGCGAGATATTGGAACCATTTTTGTCGGTCAGGCAATATTAGAAAATGGAAAGGTATTAGTTTTTTATGTCGATATGGGGCGTAAAATGAGTAATGGCTCATTTGCTCCAGGAATACTAGATGTTTATGAGGAAGGCGGAGAGTTATGGGAATGGCGACGCGATTAGTAGTCTAGAGATAGAGATGTAGAATATAAATCAATCTACGGATTTGGGGACTGCAGCCCTTGACAGCAGGAGGGAATAGCAGGTATAATCCGAATTGTTGACGGGTCGTGGGTGTTGTGTGCCCATTTGACCCGTTTTGTTGTCGAAAATGGCGAAACGATTTCGAACGAAACGTAAACGTGTGGCGTGCGGCGCTGGCGCAATGTCGGCGTAAAGGGCCTCCTTAGAATAACTTGCAGAAGTATTCACGAGAAATCGTCGCGGAGGTGCTGGCCGCGAATGATATCGTCGAGATAATCGGCGCATCCGTCGACCTTAAACCTGCTGGTTCCGGCCGGATGCGTGGGCTGTGCCCTTTTCACCAAGAAAAAACGCCCTCGTTCCATGTAAACCGTGAAAGGCAATTTTTCCACTGCTTTGGGTGTAACAAAAGTGGGGACGCCCTTACCTTTTTATGTGAGCATGAAGGCATTAGCTTCATGGAAGCCTTGCGTACGCTGGCGGAACGAGGCGGCGTGCGGCTGCCTGCCGCAGTGGAGCAAGATGACAAAGCGGAGTACATTCGCACCCAATTGTTCGCCGTGGGCCAGGAAGCGGCAACGTTTTTTACGCATACTCTTGATGATCCTTTGAAAGGCGGTTTGGGCCGCCAATATTTGAAGACAAGAAGCTTAAAGCCAGAAACCGTGCAGCGGTTTGCTCTTGGCTACGCTCCTGATAGCTGGGAGATGCTGCGGGATGCACTGCATAAATCTGGTTATAAAGACGATGTTTTGGACGCCTCCGGCTTGGTGCGCCAAGGCGAACGCGGAGGCATGTATGCGTTTTTCCGCAATCGCCTCATGGTTCCCATCCGGGATGTGGCAGGCCACGTGGTGGCATTTGGCGGACGCGATTTAGGCAGCGACGTTAAATTAGCTAAATATATAAACACTCCTGAAAATGCCATATATAAGAAAAGCCGGATATTATATGGGCTGTATGAAGCACGGGATGCGCTCCGAAAAGAAAAACGCGCCATCCTTGTGGAAGGTTATTTCGATCTCATGCGTTGCTTTGATAGCGGGATCGAGAATGTCGTGGCTTCCTGCGGCACGGCCCTCACTGCCGACCAGGCGCGATTGCTGAAACGGTATGTGCAGGAAGCCGTAGTGGTGTATGACGGCGACGCCGCGGGCGTTCGCGCGGCGCTTCGCGGCGTGGGCGTGCTCACAGCGGCGGGGCTTACCGTACGGGCGATGTTGCTGCCCGGTGGAATGGATCCGGATGATTATATCCGCGCGGAGGGCGGAGAGGCTTTTCGCAAGCGGGTTGAAGAAGCCCAGGATTTTGTGTCGTTTTATATCCATATGAATGAGTCCAGGCTGACCACGATAGAGGGCCGGACGGATGTAGCCCGTGAATTATTCGCGATTTTATTGGCGGTGGATGACAGCCTGCGGCGGGAAGAATATTTGAAGCGGGCCGCCCGGGAACTGCGGCTCGATGAATACGCTGTACAGCGGGAATTCGCCCGCATTTCGGCGAATGCATCGCAGCGGGAGCCCGAACCGGAGCCCGAAAGCGCCGTTTCGCCCATTAGCCGTGACGATGTGCATTTTGTGGCGGCGTTAATGCGCAGCCAGCCGTTGCGGGAGCATGCGTGCAAGGCCCTTGAAGGCCTTTCGCTGCAACCGGGGCCCATGGCGCGCGTATTAATCGGATTGTTGAAGGACGCGCGAGCAGGTTTCGAGCAGCGCATGGAAGATGAGGATGCAAGGCGTTTACTGGCCGCTGCGGCGAACAGTGATGAACTATCCGCGGAGCATGCGGCGGAGATAGTCGAAAAACGGCTGAAATCGATACGTAAATCGTTGTTAAGCCGTGAATATGAGAGCGTGCAAGAGCGCATGCGCGAAACGGAGCGCCAGCAAGCGGCTGTGGAATTGCCTGAAACAGAGCGCCAGCAAGCAGCGGCGGAATTGCCCGCCCTTCTTTCCCGGCTAATATCGATTCGCCGGGAAATGGAAAAACTTGGCGCTACCTAATTTTTATAAAATGGGGCTTGGGCATGGGGCCAGGCTTGTTTTTACTGATATTGGATTTATACGAAACCAACCGGCGATAGGGAGCAAGACAACACTATGGCCATTACAACGAAAAGCACCACAAAACTGGACAAAGAAGGGGCAGAGAAGGCCATCGCCATGGCCAAAGAAAAGGGGCCGCTTACCGATGATAAGCGGAACGATCTCCTTCCCGAAGACGCCGCTACAACGAAAAGCACCTCGAAACTAAATAAAGAAGGGGCGGAAAAGGCCATTGCGATGGCCAAGGAAAGAGGTTCGCTCACATATGATGAGTTGAACGACCTGCTACCCGAAGACGCCACTTCCGAAGACATGGACGAATTGATGGTCAAGCTGGGCAGCATGGACATCGAAATCATCGATGAATTGCGTGTGGACGCCGAGACCCAGCAGATCATGGAGAAAAAAAGAAAAGCAGGCCAAGCGGGCGGAAGCGCGCCGCGAAGCCGCCCAAACCCGCCTCGAGCGCGCGGATGATCCGGTGCGCATGTATTTGCGGGAAATGGGGCGGGTGCCCCTGTTGACCAAAGACCAGGAAGTGGCTATCGCCAAACGTATCGAAGCGGCCGAGCAGGATTTGACCAATCTGTTGCTCAGCACCCCATACACCTTCAAGGAAGTGAGCATGCTCGCCGCGCGCATTCTCGCCGGCCGCCTGAACTACGCCCAAATTACGGACGAAGAAGATCCCAAAGCCCACGAAGAGTTTATTCAAGCCTTGCCTGGATACATGGAGAAAATGGGCGAGATTGAAGAGCATATCGAGACGCAAGATAAACGCGCCAGGCGCTCGAATCTTTCGGAGAAGAGCCAAGATAACATCAAAGACAAAATTGATGAGCTGCGGGGTGAACAGGCCGACATTGTCCGGATGTTCCGGTTAAAAAACAAAGAGATCATGAAGATCGCCCGCAAGATCAAGAGCCTCAAGCGGCGCATCGCCACGGCGCGCGACGAGCTTGACCGCGTGGAACGGGAAATCGGTTATTCCTCTGACGACATCCACGACATGGCCGTCCAATTGCGGCGCACGGTATCCGCCGCGGATAAAATGGGCGTGGATCGCGATTCGGTTCTTGATGCGGAACGCCGGTTATTGCTGGCGCAGCGCAAAATCGACCAAATCGAAGAGGACGCCAAACTCGATGCGGACCAAATCACCGAACTGATAGACGCCATCCGCGATCATGAAGAGCGTATTTACAAGGCGAAAATGGAATTGGTGGAAGCCAATCTGCGCCTGGTGGTGAGCATTGGCAAGAAATACACCAATCGCGGCATGTCTTTCCTGGATTTGATCCAGGAGGGCAACATCGGCCTCATGAAGGCCGTGGATAAGTTCGAATACCAGCGCGGATACAAATTCAGCACCTACGCCACCTGGTGGATTCGCCAGGCCATCACGCGCTCCATCGCCGACCAAGCCCGCACCATCCGCATCCCCGTGCATATGATCGAGTCCATCAACAAGCTCGTACGCACCAGCCGGCGCTTGGTGCAAGAATATGGCCGCGAACCTTCCGCGGAAGAAATCGCAAAAGAAATGGCCATGTCACCCGACAAGGTCCGCAGCATCCTCAAGATCGCCCAGGAGGCCATCAGCCTCGAGACGCCCGTGGGTGACGACGGCGATTCCAGTTTTGGCGACTTCATCGAAGATAAATCCGCCGAGTCGCCCGCCAACGCCACGGCGTTCAGCGTGTTCCAGGAGCGACTGGATGAAGTGCTCGGTAGCTTGACGGAGCGCGAGGAAAAGGTATTGCGGCTGCGTTTCGGCTTGGGCGACGGTTATCCGCGCACCCTCGAGGAAGTCGGCAGCGTATTTAACGTCACCCGCGAACGCGTGCGCCAGATCGAGGCCAAGGCATTGCGCAAAATGCGCCATCCCACACGTGCGCGCGAATTGAAACCCTTCATGGACTGGAGCCTGAACGGAGAGTAAGTTAGCCAAACAGTATTGCCCGGAGCGGCCGAAGAAGGTTGTTCCGGGCTTTTTCATTGCAGCAGTGGGCTATCGGAAAAAGGAGAACCAAACATGGACGGCCCAACAGCAAAAGAAGCCACGGAGGCAAACCGGGCGTGGTGGGATAAGCTGGCGCTGCGGCATCTTGGATGAATATAATGCGCCCAATGGGCTTCAAAGAGGTGGGCGATGTGCGATGAAAGCAAACCCATTTTCATGCGTAGCCTAGACATAGCTCACCGCACGTTTTATATCATACAGCAGCATAGCCGCAAAGATCCGGCTTTTTCAGCACGAAGAAGCGAAGAACACGAAGATTTTCCACAGATGGCGCAGATGACACAGATGAAAATCTAGAATTGATATCGTTTTACTTCGTGTTCTTCGTACTACTAT
>CAXXTH010000012.1:0-200625 GCA_963668025.2 Candidatus Hydrogenedentota bacterium | reverse complement strand
TTTCGTGGGAGACACCCTTCCTACTGTGCGGAATACATTCTCAATGGTGTTACCACTTTTGCCAAGAACTCAACTATACGGACGTCTTGTCGAAAACATCGGACTTCATGGAATCGTAAAAGTCGTAACACTTTAGCCGACTGAAGTGTTTTCCGGTGGCAGGGGAGGCAATTGGCCGGTGTTGAGGTAGTGGACCAGGGCGTTGCAGACGGTGCAGACGGGGTTTTGCCCGCGTTTTTTCAAAGTAAAGAAGACGCTCATGAGCACCGCTTGTATGGCGGCTCCTTGGTCGCTGCGGTTGCAGTAACTGTTTTTGCGCAGGATAACGGCAGGACGGATGGAGCGTTCCGCCAAGTTGTTGTCGAAGGGAACATCTGATTGGCCGAGAAAAGTGAAGAGTTCATCCTGGTGTCGGCGCAGCCTTTTTATGAGGCGCTTGGTGTTGGCGTCCTCCCAGGGCGTATCGCACAAGTCCCGCAAGCGCCGGGCGAAGCGCGCGCGGCGCGAGTCGTACGCCTCCGGTTCGAGCTCGCCGCGCCGCCGCCACAGCCGGATGGCGTCGGCAATCAGGCGGCGCAGCTTTTTGGCGAAGGCGGGCCAGGCCGGGCTGGGCGATTTGTATTTCTCCACGTGCTCGAGTTCGCGCAACAAATGCACGAGGCACTTCTGCCGGGCGGCGCACGCCACGGCGTTGTACGCGGCCCAGAAGTCGGCCACCAGCGTTCCGGCGAATTCCCGCGTGAAGAACTGCTGGAGCGCCGGACTCCCCCGCGAATGGTCGATCAGGAAAAAGCTCAGCCCTTTGGTGGCGAAACACCACAGCCATCGGGTCTTGCCATTCACGCGCCAGCCGGTCTCGTCGGCGTTGAGCACCGCCGAGTCCAGCGCTTCCTGGTGAATGGCCTCGTACCAAGGCAGGAGAATCTCCGCCAGCCTGCGCCACATGTGCAGCAGCCCGCCCGGCGTGACCTGGAAAAGCAGGTGGAAATCGAAGACCTCCACGATTTGCGAAAGCGTGTTGCCCAACACATAGTGCAGCCACGCGCTGAGGACCAGCACCCGGTTGCCCAGGGTCGCGCCCGGCAAGGCCGCCGCCACAACCGGCTCGACTTTCTTCTTGCATCGCGGACACCAGTCGCGGTGAATGGTATGCTCGGTGATTTCCGGACGGATGCCTTCGGGTATGTCTTCGGTGTAGCGCGTGCGGGTCTCCGCGCGGCGGTCCAGCGGCCCGCCGCAGTCGGGACACACCTTGGTGCGGTGTGTTTCACGCCGGTCGATACGTTCGGGCGGCACGCGCCGGCTGCCGGGGTGGCCCATCTTGCGTCCCGGCTTTTTCTTGCCGCGCACAGGCGTCTGGGGTTTCCCGTAAACTGGCTGCATGCCCGAAGGGGTGGAGGGCGTTTGGTGGGAAGTGAACGCCGCCTCGGCCTGCTGCTCCGACAGCAGCTTGGATTGCGCCAACAGGGCAAACACCACGGCATCTTCGCCCAATGCGTAGATCGCTCGGGCTTGCTCCTCCGAGAGCAGCGGTCCCAATGGAATGCCACTTATTGCCGTCGCCATGGCGTCTTGGCCCAAAACCACAACATCTTGTAACTATATTATACCGAAACGCTACTTATGGTTGCGCCAGACGGCTAAAGTGTTACTAAAAGTCTTCCAGTAGAGATGTCTTTGTCTGAGATTAAAGGCGAATTACATTTGCGCAGAGAACGGAAAAATCGTAACTTGTCTTTTCGCTACTCCCTTATTGTCCGGGTATCATGGGATTGCTTCCCGGTAGATTGCCAGGCATGGAAGGCATCGCCGGTATATTGGGCATTTGGGGCATCGCTGGGATATTGGGCATCGCCGCATTTATATTAGGCGCTTGTGGCAAATCGTTGTCCATGCCGGGGAACTGGGGAGAGTCGTCCTGCTGTGTAGTCTGAGAGATGAGCGCTTGCAGATCCTCTTGCGTGGGATCAAGCGTGAGCGATTGGGTAATGAACCGCTGCGCCATGGTGTTGTTGTGTTTGTCTTGGAGATAAATGAGCCCCATTTCCCGGTAGACTCGGGCGTCATTTGGCTGCGCTTGGGCCATTTTGCCCAGTAACGCCAAGGCGTCGTCAGGGGTGCCACGATCGCGGTAGCAGCGAATGAGCAGCCAATGCGCCTCGGGATCGCCCCGCCGTATTTCAAGCACCCGGCCCAGCAGCGCGATGCTTTGTTCGTATTCCTTTTGTTGCAACCGTAGCTTCGCCAGATTACGCAACGCGGACTCATACTTGGGGTCCACCTTGAGGGCGAGCGAATAGTATTTAGCGGCTTCGTTTGTGAAAGCTGCTTCCGCACAAGCCGTGGCCACGTTGTTATACGAATCCTTCGTATGGCCTGCCACCTCAACTGCGGTATCAAAGGCAGTCATCGCTTGTTTAGGATCGTTGTTTGTGAGAAAACCATGTCCACGGGCGAAGAAATAATCCGAGATGATGAATTCCGCGCTCCGTTCGCCTTTAGCCCGAACCGGGTCCAGGGTGTGCCAGGATGAGCATAATCCCGGGATCCATCGGGAGCAAAAGCATTGGTGTATCTGGACCGCGAATAGACGCGAATGAACTTAGCGCAGCGTAGCCGCAACCAAAGAGCCGGATTTTGAGACCACTAAATACACTAAATACACTAAAATTTGTAGGGTGGAGCTTGCCCCACCGTTCAAAGGATATATCCACCAAGATACTATGTAAAAATCACAGGTCCTAACCAGCTAATATACATTGGTTTACACAGAAAATCTTCGCAAGAAAACATCGTTTTGCCAGATAGTGGCATGTCGCGTCGTGATTAGTTGCCGGCTTGCTCTTTATGCGAGACGGGGGGGCCTGGGAACATACCAGGTTCCGGACCGGGACCGGGGCCGAAACCTGGCAAGGGACCATCAGGAGGTCCATTATGAGGGCCATCAGAGTTTTGATTGGGGTGCATATGGTTTTGCATCTCATCGAAGCGCTGCCGCCAGGTCTCTTGTTGCTCTGGCGTCAGGAGTGCGTCAATTTCTTTGCGCACTTTTTCCATTTCTTGATCCATTCCGGGCTGCACTTGGGCGCGCAATGCTTCGAGGCGGTTATGAGAATCTTCGAAGATGGCGAGGACTTTTTCATATTGTTCATTGCTCAAGCCCAATTCGTAGGATAATTGCTCCGTGAGCATGTGGGGCATGTTGCCGGGAGGAGGAGGGAACATGGGGCCGCGGAAATGTGTCATCCACCAAATGGTTGCGGCGCTGCCCATGGCTCCGCCGCAAAGCAGGATAATGAATCCCAGGATACACATGCGCACCCACTGCCGCACTTTGAGCCGGTGCAGCCGTTCCTGGCTGTGTTCCTGTTCACTGTTGCCCATGGCCGTTCTCCTTATTGGATGCGCAAGGACGCCACTTCGAAGAACGCCGATAAAACGTCTGAGGAAGCGCTGGTTCCCGATATGGGAATCACGAGCGATACGAGTATGGCTACGGCAATGAGCGCCGCAGCGGCTGCAAAGACGGTTAATGGCGCTTCGGGAGAACCGAGTTCGTCCTCGATGCGGCATATAGCCTCAATGGATACGCATCCGCACGGGGCCTCTTCCTGCCTGGCGCGCAACGCCAGTGTTTCGAGCATTTTCAATGGATCATTCATCGCCAGCTATCCTTTGATTCATGCCACACAACATGCCGCGCAGCCGTTTCTGGGCGCGATGCATGCGCACTCGCACCAGGGTCGGGCTCCATCCAGCCTGTTCCGCGATTTCACGGCTGCTACAACCTTCAAAATAATACAGCGTCAATACAAGGCGATCTTTGGGCGCCAGGCGTTCGAGCACTTGGTATAATACTTCCGCCGCCTCGGAAGGCGTGGCGCGTTCCATGCTCGAGGGCCAGCGGATGGATTCCTGCTCGATCAATTCCCGCTGCCGGCGCGCACGTTGTTCATGCTTCCAATGCCGGTACCCGACTCGTGTGGCGATGCGCCGGATCCAATGGAGCAGCGGCGCTTTGCCTCGATACCGGTGGAGGCTTAAAAACACCTCGACAAATACGTCTTGCACGAGTTCATCGAGCACGCGGCGATCTCGTGTAAAACGCCACATTTGGGCTGAGATCTGAGACTGGTAGCGCGCCACCAGCCGGGCAAACGCACCTTCTTCGCCCGCTAGACTCGCCCGGATATCCGCATCATCCACGTTATCCATGCTGGGCAGGGTTGCACTTTGTCCCATAAGCAAACACCAACTCCTTTCGCGCGCATTGCACGAGAAAGTACGCCCCAGGCGTTTGCGTTAGGACATCCATTCGAATTTTAGCCTCTTCGCGCCAGCTATACTCTTTCCTCAGCTTTCAATGAATCAGTGCATGCCTTCCGCTCATATGTTACAACGCTTCTGGTAAAAAGTCATCTACTATCGAACACTTGGGCATCCGTATTCTAATCCGGATTGCGTGAGATTCATTCAGGTGTATTCATGAATCGTGAATTCGTTATTCATTGCGCTAAATCTAATTCCATCGTCTCCCCGCTAAAGGGATTTTCCCAAAATGCTCCGTGTGAATCTATATCGTTATAAAGCCGAAAACGGGCATTCAAACGAAATCCGCACCCTCAAAGCGGCAGCAAGCCGCCGCACTCCAAGTATTTTTCATAAAAAGACTTAGAGCGCATGTGGCGTGCGGTGGCTTGCTGCTGCTTTCTTGTTCTTTTTGGTGTATTTCGCCGGTATTTCCTTGTTTGGGCTTGCCTGCTCCATTTCTGGAAATCTCCGAAAGCGGGGAGCTAGAGGAAACGCCTTGGATTCCCGCTTTCGCGTGAATGACACAGTGTTAGTACATTGGTTTAATCATCCTATTCATACGTTGAAAGTAGCCGATTTTTATCGGATTGACATTTTGTATTCATAGCTATAGAATTTTACTTGTATCGAGTTAAGTGTGAGTAGAAAAAGTATGGCTTTGTCTATATTCTATTTTGGGCTGGCGGACGGGGGATTCCTTGCTTCATGGGCATTCCAATCCATAAGACTGGAGAGCTGTGTTGTTGCCGTTATGAAATAGATTCGTGCGAAAATCACGTGATGATTGTATTAACTTCAGAAAAGGGCGGTTGATATGGGCGTAATAAAGCTGGATGGCGAGTGGAAGCTCACATATTTTCCCCAGGGCGTGCATGCCGTTGCCGGGCCACGGGACTTGGCGTCCGTCGAGGAACCGGCAATACCGGCGGCGGTTCCGGGAAATGTGGAGCTGGATTTGCAGCGGGCTGGGGTGATTCCTGAACCTTATTATGGAACCAATATACGGCAATTGCGCCCTTACGAGTTTTATGAGTGGTGGTATGAGCGGGAGTTTGATGCGCCTGCTTCGATGGCTGGGCTCGACTGGGAGCTTGTATTCGCTGGGCTGGACACGTTCGCCACGGTGTGGGTGAATGGCGTGGAAGTGGGCCGTTCGGCCAACATGCTCATCGAGCATCGCTTTGACATCTCGGCGGCTATTCAGCCAGGACAAACCAACCGCATTTGCGTGCGCATCGAATCCGCCGTGCAGCGCGCCCGCGAGTATCGATATGACGCGATGTTGTCGGCCCTCGATACGCGGGAAGAAGGCCTTTTTATCCGCAAAGCGCCGCATATGTGGGGGTGGGACATTTTTCCGCGCGTGGTGACGGCGGGGATCTGGCGTTCGGTGTGGATTGAGGAGCGGGAGCCCAACGCCTTCGAGCAGCTCTATTATTGGACGGCCGGTATCAATCGTGACGGGGCGAATTTGGGTGTCCGGTTCCAATTCAGGACTACCGTGCGGGAGCTCAATGGCTTTGCCTTGCGTTTTTCTGGCGTGTGCGGCGAGCATCGCTTCGAGCAGACGATACCGGTGGAATTCATCGCGGGCGGATGCGGCCTTTGGATTCCCGGCGCGCGCTTGTGGTGGCCGAAAGGATATGGCGGGCAACACCTATATACGATAACCGCCCAAGTGCTTCATCATGGGGAAATACTCGCGGAACAGGTGGACCGCATCGGTGTGCGTACGCTGGCGGTGGACCGGACGGAACAGGCGGGGCCGGTCTGGCAGCCGGGACCTAAACCGGGCGATGCCGCGCGGTATGACGAGCCTGAAGCGCCAGACGCCCATTTCATATTCCGGGTCAATGGCGAGCCTATCATGGTGAAAGGGACGAATTGGGTGGCGCTGGATGCATTCCACAGCCGCGATGCCGGGCGGTTGAATGCCGCGATGGACTTGCTGGAAGACCTTGGCTGCAACATGGTGCGTAGTTGGGGGGGGAATGTGTATGAAGACCATGCCTTTTTCGATTTATGCGATGAAAGGGGCGTGCTGGTGTGGCAGGATTTCGCCTACGGCTGCGGCCGGTATCCGCAAACGGAGGCCTTCTTGTCGGAAGTCCGCCGGGAGGCGGAAGCCGTGGTGTGTAAATTGCGCAACCATGCTTCCTTGGCCCTGTGGTGTGGCGACAACGAGAATGATGCCGGTTACACCTGGGGAGGCCTGTCGCCGGAGTATAACCGTTTGACCCGCGAGGTGTTGCCTCGAGTGGTGCATCGCTGCGATCCATTCCGCCATTTCGTGCCCAGCTCGCCCTATCTGCCTCCGAAGGCGGCGTCGGCTCCGGAGGAACACTTGTGGGGGCCGCGCGGTTATTACAAAAGCCCGTATTACACCAGCCACCGCGCCCACTTCATCGGCGAGATCGGCTACCATGGCTGCCCGAATGTATCTTCCATTCGCCGGTTCATCTCGCCGGAAAGCCTCTGGCCGTGGGAAAACAATGAAGAGTGGCGCGTTCACGAGACCTATCATTTGCACCATTGGGAATTCGAGCGCAACCGGATTAAGCTGATGGCCAATCAGATCCGGGAAGTGTTCGGCATGATTCCCGAAGAGCTGGAATCGTTTGCCCTCGCCAGCCAGATCGTGCAGGCGGAAGCGAAGAAGTTCTTCATCGAATCCACGCGCCTGCGTAAATGGCGGACCAGCGGGATACTGTGGTGGAATGTGCTGGATGGCTGGCCGCAGTTCTCGGACGCGGTAGTGGATTATTACTTTGCCAAGAAATTGGCCTATCATTATATCTGGCGTTCCCAACGGCCCGTGGCGATGCTGATCGGCGAAGCAGGAGCGGAGAAATACCTGCCGGTGGTGATCAGCAATGACACGCTGCAATCCGCGGATGTGGCGTATCGCATCTGGAATTTTGCCTCTGGGGAGACGGTGGCCGAAGGTAGTTTCACCGCTCCCGCGAACCAGAATTGGCAGGTGGCGCGCATCCGTACGTATGCGAGCGCGCAACAATTGTATCTCATGAACTGGACCGTGAATGAGGAAACCTTCGGGAATCATTATTTGACGGGGACGCCGCCATTTTCGCTGGCGCAGTACCGCACCTGGCTCGACGCTATAGCCGTGCTGCCCCGCGCCTTCGAGCCGGGCGAGATAGCGTCCTGAAGTTTTTGAGGGTGAAATGCGCGGGATCTTGTGGATGAAAGGCAATAAAGGATAGGCACGCATATGGGGCGGTACATCGGCGTTGATTTAGGGAGCACCACCATCACGGGCGTCGTGCTTGACACTGGGAAGCGGGAGATACTGGCGCAGGAGCTCGTTTCCAATGATGTGGAAACCACGCCTGCGGCGTCCCGGGCAAGCGGGCGTTCGGAATGGGACATGAACGCCATGGCGGCCTGCGCCATTGGCCTTGTGGGACGCCTTGGACAGGCAGCCGGGCCGGGAAGCATCACAGGCATAGGCGTGACGGGCCAAATGCATGGGATGGTTCTCCTTTGCCGGGACGGCGAAGCGCTTACTCCTTTTATTGGCTGGCAGGATGGCCGCTGCCTGGAGTCCATGCCGAATGGGCGCACGTATATCGAGGAAATGCGGCTGCGGGGTGGTGCGGACGCGTCCGCACCTGGCTGCCGGCCCGCGACGGGATATATGGGCGCTACTTTGTTTTGGCTGGCCCAGCACGGCCTTGTCCCATCTGACGCCATGGCTTGTTTTGCGCCGGATTTTTTGGTTAGCCGGTTATGTGATATCGCTCCGAGCACCGATCCCACCAACGCCGCCAGTGCGGGTGTTTACGATATACGGCGCGGCCAGTGGAATGAAAACCTGATGCGCGCCTGGGGGCTTCAAGCACAGTGGTTACCAGAGGTGCGGCCTTCCTGTACGCGCGCGGGTGGTTTGTCACGTGAAATCGCACAGGAGACCGGTCTGCCCGAGGGGATTCCCGTGGCCATTGCCTGTGGCGATAACCAGGCAAGCTTCGCTGGGAGCGTCGCGGATAGCGGCGGCAGCGTGTTGATCAACGTGGGCACGGGCGGCCAGGCGTCGGCCTATACGGATGAAATGCTTGAATCCGAATCTTTGGATATTCGGCCGTTTCTACAGGGCGGTTATATGCTGGTGGGGGCGGAGTTGTGCGGGGGGCGGTCATACCAAGTCTTGCGGGATTTCGTCCAGCAGGTGGGCGCGGAGGTTTTTGGGGTGGAGCATGCGTCCGGCATCTACGAGCGTTTGAATGCGTTAGCTGCCGCCGTGGCTCCGGGTGCGGATGGATTGCGGTGTGATCCGGTTTTTGCGGGTTCCCGCGCTGAACCTGGGCTGCGTGCGGTGTGGCGGGGCATGGGCGAAGGGAATTTTACGCCGGGGCATATGGCGCGCGCGCTGCTTGAAGGATTGGCTGGCCGCTTTCATGCGCTGTATGAAGCCATGCTCGATGCGGGTATGCAGGCGCGTCCAACCGTTGTGGGAGCGGGCAATGGGGTTCGCTATAATGCGGTGTTTCGCGAGATCCTATCGGAGCAGTTTACATCTCCAGTTATGGTCACGCGGCATACCGAAGAAGCGGCGGCAGGCGCGGCGCTGGCCGCGTCGGTGGCCGTGGGAGAATTCGTGGGCATTCATGACGCCAGCAAACATTTTATACAATATAAGCCGCTGTGATTTTTGGTACCATGTGGGCTTAAGGCGAATGAATGTGTTTGTAGACAAGCCTCTTTTGATAGAATTTTTGTACCACTTTAGCGGACTGAAGCAAAGGCCTTTTTTTAGACATGATTTACAGGATTGACAAGATTTTTTTATGGCAAATATTCCATTGCATAATGATCGCACTCGGACGCTTTATGGTTTAGCTTCATAAAGAATCGTTGCGATCTTGTCCAATCCTGCAAATCATGTAAATCCTGTCTAAAAAAAAGCTGCCGCATTTCCAAATAAAGTAAAAGGTCAATTATACAGAGTGAAGAAGAGAAATTTTCTGTTTCCCGAACGCCGACGATTACTGAAAGGAGCATTCATGCTGTTCGATAGCTTATTTGAAAACCCGACATGCGCGTATCGGGGAAAGCCGTTTTGGTCTTGGAATGGGCTTATGGAGCCTGAGGAAATCCGCCGCCAAGTGCGTATTTTGCAGAAGATGGGAATGGGTGGCGGATTTCTGCATTCCCGGGTGGGATTGAAGACGGAATATTTGGGGAAAGACTGGTTCGACGCGATACGCGCGGGCGTGGACGAATGCCGCCGCCAGGGCATGGAAGCGTGGCTATATGATGAGGACCGCTGGCCGTCGGGATATGCCGGGGGTTTTGTGACGAAGAATCCGAAGCACCGCATGAAGGCCCTTATGATGGAGAAGGTTCCGGTCCGGCAATACCAGCCTATCCCGGATATGCTGGGCGCATGGCAGGCCGGTATCGCGGACGGTGTCATTACCAGCCTGCGCCGCCTGAAAAAAACGGAACAGCCTAACGCTGATGTGGGAACGGACATCCTGGTGTTCCGCATGGTGACGATGCCGTCTTCGAGCTGGTTTAACGGATATAGCTATCTCGACACGATGTCGGCGGAATCGGTGCGTGAGTTTATCCGGGTGACGCACGAGGCATACCGGAAGGAGATGGGGGGCGATTTCGGCGGGAACATCCGGGGTATTTTCTCGGATGAGCCGAACTATAGCGCCATGGTCGAGGAATATGCTTCGGAGAGCCGCGCGGATGTATTTTCGTGCGTGCCGTGGACGCCGAAGCTGCCGGATGCCTTTCGAGGGATGCATGGCTATAGCATTTTGGAGCATTTGCCGGAGTTGTTCTTCGAGGTCGAAGGCGTTATGGCGTCCAAAGCCCGGCTCGATTTCCGCAACTGTGCGACCCATCTGTTCGTCACGCATTACTTGAAACAGATCCATGATTGGTGTGAAGCCCATTCGCTTCAGTTGACGGGGCACCTGTTGTTGGAAGGCTCGATGCACGTGCAGGCGCATGCTGTCGGCGCGGCAATGCGGGCTTATGAATATATGCAGCTTCCCGGCGTGGATATCCTGACGGAAAATGGGCATTGCTGCACGGAGTCCAATCGGGAATACGACACGATCAAGCAATGCCAGAGCGTATATACGCAAATGGGGAAGCAGTGGTGCTTGTCCGAGATGTATGGATGCACGGGCTGGGATTTCCCGTTCGAGGGGCATAAAACGGTAGGCGATTGGCAGGCCGCGCTGGGCGTGACCGTGCGGTGCCACCATCTGAGCTGGTACACGATGGAAGGCGAAGCCAAGCGGGATTATCCGGCGTCTATTTTCTTCCAATCGCCTTGGTGGGAGCATTACCGGGTGGTGGAAGATTATTTTTCGCGGTTGCATGTGGCGCTGACGCGCGGGCGGTGCGTGCAGCGGCTGCTCGTCATTCATCCGATTGAATCCATGTTTGCCCGGTACCGCCCGTTGTTGTGTGACAAGAACGCGGCCCCTAAAAACTTCTTTGAAGACATGGCGGATGACATGCGGCAAATCAATGAGATGCTGCCCGCGTTGCGCAATTGGCTTTTGGAAGGGCATATCGATTTTGCTTATGGCGACGAGGAAATGATGAGCCGCATGGCGTCTGTTGAAACGGGCGGGGACGGGCCCCGGGTCCAGATCGGCCATGCATCCTACGACGCCGTGCTTGCGCCTCCCATGGACACCATGCGTGGAACCACGTTGTCGTTGCTGAAACGCTTTCAGGAGAGTGGCGGAGCCGTCATTTTTGTGGGCAATGCCGCAGGATGCATGGATGGCTCCGACTCCGATGCGGTCCAGGAATTCGCCCAGAAATGCTTGCCGGTTCCCTATGCAGAGAAGTCCGTACTGGATGCAGTAGAGGCGGTGCGCACCGTTTCCATCCGGGATGAAGACGGGCGTGAGATCGCACCGGCGTTGTATCAATTGAGGCAGGATGGGGGGCAGCATATTCTGTTTATCTGCAATACGAACCGGAAGCAAGGTTTCGCTCCCGCCGTGGTGTCCGTGAAGGCCGAAGGCAAGGTGATTGAATATGATCCGCATTCCGGTGCGCGGGCGCGTATTCCGGCAGCAACGAAGAAAGGCTGGACGGTTTTCGAGACGGTGTTGCATCCGGGCGGCAGCGTGTTGTTTGTGATTGATCCGCAAGCCGCTACGGATATTCCACGGAAGACTGTGTGGAAAGACCAGGCGCGGCAGGTGTTGGGGCAGCCATCCGGATTTTCGTTGTCGGAACCGAATGTGCTGGTTTTGGACCGTCCGAGCTATCGCCTCGACGGCACAGGCCCATTCGCGCCTGCGGAAGAGATTCTGCGGGTGGACCGGGCGGTCCGTCTTCAAATGGGTTTGCAGCCCCGGGGCGGCGCGATGGTCCAGCCCTGGGCGCAACCGCATTCGCCAGACGAGGAAGGCGCGCCGCTTGAACTCTGTTTCGAGTTTGACGTGGAAGCGCTGCCTGCCGGGCCGGTATCGCTCGCCATCGAGCATCCGGAGCGGTTCGCGGTTTTCCTCAACGGCCATGCCATACATTCGGATTCGGATATGGGCTGGTGGGTGGATCCCTGTTTGCGGCTGTTGCCGGTTGATCCCGTTCAGTTGAAGCTTGGCGCGAACGCCATCCGGCTCGAGACCGCGTATAAATCGGAGCATGGCCTGGAGGCGATGTTCCTGCTGGGGCAGTTCGGGGTCCAAACGGATGGATTGCGCAGCCAGATCGCCGCATTGCCGAAACGCTTGAAAATAGGCGACTGGACCCGGCAAGGCTTGCCGTTCTATAGCGGCGCGGTGGCGTATCATTTTTCCGTGAACGTGAAAGCGGAGCGCGGCAGGCGAGTGTTGGTGCGCGCACCGGAGTTCAAAGGGGCCGTGGTGCGGGTGCTGGTCGATGGAGTAGAAGTGGGATTTCTGGCGTGGGCTCCGTATGAACTAGACATCACCGCCTGCCTCAAAGGAGAGGAATCGCTGGTGGCGCTGGAAGTTTTCAGCAGCCGCAGGAACAGTTTCGGCCCGCTGCATCTGGCCAAGCAACCGCCATGGATAGGCCCGGGTGAATTTGTCACCTCGGGGGAACAATGGTCAGACGCCTATATCCTCAAACCGTGCGGTCTGCTGGCTTCGCCGGAGCTGGTGATCCAGGGAAAAGAGTAGCTACTTTTTTGTAATCGTTATTGTCCTGCCTATTTGTTTTCGGGATGTTTTTCAGCGCCGTAAGATTCATGCGGCGCTCTTGACTCTTAAAAGTTATATCGATATTATATGTCGAGTAACGATATTACTTGCGATTGGAGAAATCCTGCGGGGTGGCCGGGGCATCAGGGCGGGAATGCGCCTTGGTCGTAAACAGGGGCGCGCTTTTGGCCCTGGGCGCAGGTATCTCTGAATTAAGGGGTATATTTGGGCGTTGCATGGGGGCAGCCGTGTTTGCTGGCCGTTTTTGGAATACGGGCGATAAAATATAACTATAAATTTAAAATATAGATATTGAGGACCGTAGAATGCATAAAACGCGAATCGCCGCCGCCATGGAGCCTCGAAGCCGGTTTCATGCGGTGATGGAGCATCGGCAGCCGGACCGTGTTCCCGTGGACCTTGCCGGGACTTCACTGACCGGCATGTCAGATGGTTTTCAGCAACGGCTCAAGGATTTCCTGGGTTTTGAGGGCGAGGGGGAAAAGGCCAATCACGGGGTCGATACGCGCATCCTCGAATGGGCAGGCACTGATTTCCGTAGTGTTGGTGAGATTCCTTCGCTGCATGGCTCGCTTGCGCGGACTATTTCCCCCGTGGAGTCCATAGACGAGTGGGGAGTGCGCCGCAAGTTTCTCAATGGCTATTGGGAGATATGCGAATGCCCGCTTGCTGGGGCGAGCATGGAGGAGCTTGAGGCTTTTCCGTGGCCTTCCCCTGAGCTGGATGATTCGCGGCTGGAAGCATGGCGCGCGGAAGCCAAGCATTTAGCCGAAGACACACCCTATGTGGTTGTCGGGGAGCATCCCGTGTATGGAGTGCTCGAATTGGGTTGTTGGATGTGCGGATATGATGGCTTCCTGCTGCGCATGGCCATGGAGCCCGATTTCGTCAAGCGGTTTTTCGACCGGGTGCTGAGCATTCAGCTTCGGGTGCTAGAACAATATTTAGGCGCTATAGGCGAGTATATTGCTCTTGCGACAAGCGGGGATGATTTCGGCATGCAATCGGGGCCGCTCATCAGTCCCGACATGTTCCGAAGCCTTGTGGTTCCGTATTTCACGCGGCGCATCACGAGAACGAAGGAGTTAGGGCGCGGCTGCTACTACTGGCATCATACCTGCGGTTCCGTGGTGTCGCTGCTGGACGGCATCATGGCTTGTGGGGTGGATATTCTCAATCCGGTTCAGACATCGGCGGCTGGCATGCAGCCCGCTGCGCTCAAAGCGGCCCATGGCGGGGAGCTGGCCTTCTGGGGCGCTATCGACACCCAGGATCTCTTGCGAAATGGGACGCCAGAAATGGTGCGGGCGGTTGTCCTCGATACCATTCAAACACTCGGATGCGGCGGCGGCTATGTGCTGGCTCCCGCCCACAACATACAGGCAGACGTGCCGCCGGAGAATGTGGCCGCCATGATTGAGGCTGCCCACTCGTAATGGGAAGAGAAACTCGTGCGGAAGAAGGAGATGAAGCCATGCTGCGATTGATTGTCATGCCGATGGTAGTGGCATTATGCCTGTGGGCGGTTCTGCCCAGCTCATCGGGGTGCGCCGCCACGGGGGATGCGGATTCCCCCGGAAGCGCCGCATTGGATGCAAGCTCTGCCAATACGCCCGCGCTAGGTTCTGGATTACGCGGCGTTTTTTATAATCCCGTTATAAATGGGGCCAGTGAATATCCGTGGCTGCTGCATTACACGGTTTGCCGGGAGCGTGTCCGGGCGGATCTGGAAAAAATGTCTCGTGACGCGAATCTCAACTTACTCGACTTTTTTTTGATGATCCCTTATTCGCTTGCCGTTCCAAAGCAAGCGCCCAAGCCTGGCCAGCCTTTAGCGGAATGGGCCAATATGGATTATTTAGACAATGTAGCGCTATTTATCGATGACTGCCATGAGTTTGGGATTTCCGCAGCAATCGATATGGCCAACAACATGTGGGTGCCGTATTCCGTGGATACGGCCAATCACCGTGTGGGTGTTCCCGATGAGCCGCCTGGAAAAGACACATGCTGGCCCATAGCCGACGATACGCCTTGGGATGAGTCTGTTACTTGGTACACCCAGATCATCGAATATGTGGAAGGAAAAACGAAACATCCCGAGAGCATCGCTTGGTGGTGCATGGGCGGCAATTACTCGTTGGGCGGTTCAGAATCGATCCTTTGGGATATCGACAGCAATCCCGGCATCAAGGCGTTCACGGAAAAGTTTGTCAAGAACGTGTGGCCCGCGTTCTTAAAGGCAGGAAAACGCCCCAAGGCAGCGCCGTATGTCTTTCCCATTTTCTCGAAGAATCCGTATTGGATGGCCAAGACGCCCGATGAGCGCCTCAGCGGCTTCCTTAATCTGAAGAAGATGCTGGTGGATGATTTAGCCCTTCCGCCTGACTATTGGCCCATGTCGACATATCCATATTGTGACCCCGCGCCCGATGGGTTCTACTATTTGCGCCGTATTGTCGAAATACTCGGGAAAGAGAATGCTTCCCGGATAGTTTCCACGGACCTCAAAGGGCCCGGGCATGAATCTGAAATGGGCGATTGCATTATCCCCATCGAGAAGCCATTTGGCCCTGAAGCATATGAATGGCATTATCAAAAGTGTGCGGAGTATGGTTTCGCGGGATGGTGGATCTGGGCGTATCAAGACACCGAGGCTTCAACAAGCGGCATATGCGATATTAAAGGGGAATGGAAGCAGGAGCTCGTGCGCGCCGTCAAACAAGCCACTGGCAGCAAGTAATGACAGGAGATGTCCTCATGCGGGAACGATATGGAGCGGTTCACGATTGGATGCAGCAAAGCAACTGGATTCTTCTTTTCCGTGGCATGGCCATCCCGCCCATGCCACCACATTCAAAACGGGCTTGGCTGCACGGGGTGAGGATAGACATGGCGTTGCATCTGATTTTGAACCGCTCAAGAATGAAGCCTCTTGCTATTTTGACATGCGTTTTGATGATGGCGTTTATGCCTGCATATGGGGAAGGCCTATCGAATATGCCTTCACCTCAAGCATCTTTTCGTGGAGTATTCTTCAATCCGCAGCTCGGTTCCAATCCGGTGTTTTCTGAGCTTTACTACCGGCAATACCGTCCGCAGATCCGCACGATACTCCAGGAGATGCATGAAACGGCGGATATCAACCTGGTGGCGATGTTCATCATCATTCCGCATACCTTGTTGAATCCTGGCCAAGGCAACCAGGCGGGCCAGACCATTGAGCAATGGGGGAATCTCGCCTATCTCGATAATGTGGCGCTGTTCATTGACGATTGCAGCGAGGCGGGCATCGCCGTGGAACTCGATCTGGCCGATAACCGGTGGATACCGTATACCGTTGACTCCGAGCATCATATAGGAAAACCAAACGATCCATGGTGGCCGGTGGCGGATGATACGCCGTGGGATGAATCCGCCGAGTGGTATAGCCAGATCATCAATTATGTGGAGTCACACGCCGCGCATCCCGGGAATATCGCCATGTGGTGCATGAGCGGCAACTATACCCTGGGCGGCTCGGAGCCAGTGCTTTGGGGCGAGAGCAGCACCTCGCCGGTTATAGCGCACACGGAGAAATTCGTCAAGAACGTATGGCCCGCATTCCGTGCTGCTGGGAAACGGCCCAAAGCCGCGCCGTATATGCTGCCGATTTTGTCGAAGACTGCTTATTGGATGAAGCAGCCGCCGGAAGCGCGCCTGAGCGCGTTTGTGAATGTAAAAAAGTGGCTGGTGGATGATCTGGCCCTGCCTCCGGATTACTGGCCCATGACCACCTATCCGTTCTGCGATCCCGCGCCCGATGGCGTTTATTATCTGCGCAGGATTGTCGAGATCATCGGGAAAGAGAATGCATCCCGCATTCTGTCCACGGACCTTAAAGGGCCGGGGCATGAGTATGAGATGAGTGATTGCATTGTCCCCACCAAGGAACACTTTGGCCCTGAAGTGTATGAATGGCAGTTGCAAAAATGCGCGGAGTATGGCTTTGCCGGGTGGTGGATATGGGCGTACCAGGATACGGCGCATGCAACCAGTGGGATTCGTTCACTGAATGGCGAATGGAAACAGGATTTGGTGCGGGCAATCAAGCCAGAGAAGGCGTCAGGTGGCAAGTGAATAGCAATGAAGAAGGATGAATCAGCCATGCAAACATCAGCATCTGCCCGGCTTGTGGCGTCGCTATGCATGTGGTGCGCCGTTTTTTGTGGGATTTCCGTTGCGGATAAGGGCGATAGCGCACGCGAACCCAGCAATGCGGGAGCGCCAGAAACGCAATCTCCTATGCCCCCGGCCGCTCTTCGGGGTGTGTATTTTAATCCCCAATTCCAAGCCAATGAGGGTGCATCATGGGAAGCGCTGCCGCTATCCGCGCCATTAGGCGGGGATGTATGGCTGCGTTCTTACCCAGACTACCGCGGCCAGGTTTGTACCGCGCTGCATGAACTGGCCAGCGTGGCGGGCATAAATCTCGTGGACATTTTCGTTTCCATACCCTTCTCGTTGAAGACTCTGGCGCAACCGCCAACAGCGGGCCAGGCTTTGGATGAGTGGGCGGATGTGTCTTACTTGAATAATATTGCGGCGTTCGTGGATGATTGCCATGAAGCGAATATCGCGGTGGAGCTTGATCTGGCGACTAATATGTGGGCGCCCTATTCCGTTGATACGGAGCGCCAGTTGGCGAATTCGGGAAAATGGCCCATGCCCGATGAAACGCCATGGGATGAATCCGCCACCTGGTATTGCGCAATGATCACCTATATCGAATCGCATGCGAAACATCCGGAAGCTATCGCCATGTGGTGCATGATGGGGAATTACCAGTTGGGCGCATCCGAACCCGTTCTTTGGGATGACGACGGCAATCCCGCCATCAACAAATCCGCCGAAGAATTCGTAAAGCGGGTTTGGCCGTTGTTCAAGGCGGCAGGCAAGCGGCCTAAGGCCGCGCCCATCATGCTGCCGATTTTTTCCAACAGCTCGTACTGGATGCCTAAGCCGCCAGAAGCGCGCCTGAGCGCTTTCCGTAATCTGAAGAAGTGGATTGCGGATGATCTCGCCATGCCGCCTGATTATTGGGTGATGACCACTTATCCATATTGTGATCCCGCGCCGGACGGCTTTTATTATTTTCGGGAAATCGTCGAAATACTGGGCAAAGAGAACGCTTTGCGCTTGATTTCCACCGATCTCAAAGGGCCTGGGCATGATACCGAACTACAGGATTCTATTATTCCAGAAGGCCATACCGGCGCGGAAATGCTGGCGTGGCATCTCCAGAAATGTGCGGAGTATGGATTCGCGGGCTGGTGGATATGGGAGTATCAAGACAGGCCGAAGGCCGTTAAAGGCATTCGGACATTGAATGGAGAATGGAAAACGGATTTAATCAAGGTTATAAAGCCGGAGTCTTCGAGCAAGTGACGGTTCAAGCGTACTGCGAAAAGGAGGCAATGTGGCCATGTGCTTTATAACGGTATGCAGAATCCTGGTGGTGTCGGCTGTACTTGGAGTAGGCTTGCAGCTCAATTCGATGGCTGCTCAAGGGACTGGCGTCGAGGAAGCGGCCAGCCCATTAATTTTACGGAATCAAGATACTCAGAAAAATCCATCCCCCCCGTTGCTTCGAGGCGTCTTCTTTAATCCAAACGTTCAACATGCCGGGATGGACAGCTACCCGTGGCCAGTCTTCAGTGCGTATGACGGGGAATACCGCGCAGGGATCCGAACCGCGTTGCAGGATTTGGCCAAGGAAGCCGGGATTAATTACATCGACCTTTTCATTCCGATTCCGTTCACATTAGCGCATCCCCCACAAGCTCCTCAGGCAGGCCAGCCGATTGGCGAATGGGCTGATATGGCGTATCTGGATAATGTGGCGGTTTTCTTGGATGATTGCCATGAAGCGGGCATCTCCGTGGAGTTTGATCTGGCCGATAACCGATGGGTGCCCTACTCGGTAGAGACGGAAAAACACATTGGGCATCCAGGAGAGCCTTCCTGGCCGGTGGCCGATGATACGCCTTGGGATGAATCCGCCACGTGGTGTACGGAGATCATCGAGTATGTGGAATCCCATGCGCGCCATCCCGAGAATATCGCCATGTGGTGCCTGATGGGCCATTTCCAACTGGGGACGGCAGAGCCTGATCTGTGGGGAAATGAGCTAAATCCGGCTCTGCTGGCTTACACGGAGAAATATATAAAGAATGTCTGGCCCGCGTTTAAAACGGCGGGGAAAAGGCCGAAGGCCGCTCCGATTATGAATCCCATTTTCTCCAATGATCCCTATTGGATGGCGAAATCTCCCGAGGAGCGCCTTGGCGCGTTCAAAAATCTGAAGCAATGGCTTGTGGATGATCTTAAGCTTCCCCCTGACTACTGGGTGATGACTACCTATTGCTACTGCGATCCGGCTCCCGATGGGTTTTACTATCTCCGGAGGATTGTCGAGATACTGGGCAAGGAAAATGCATCGCGGATCATTTCGACGGATCTAAAAGGCCAAGGCCACGAGGAAGAAATGAAGCCCACCATCATTCCTATCGATGGCCGTTCGGGGCCGGAGATGCTGGAATGGCAATTGAAGAAATGTGAAGAGTATGGCTTTGCGGGCTGGTGGATCTATGCCTATCAGGACCAGCAAGTATTCAACCAGCAAGCGGGCATTCGGCGCGTGAACGGCCAATGGAAGGACGAACTCGTGCAAGTGCTCAAAAAGCAGGCACCAGTTAAATGATGGAATGGTGATGAAAATATCGCCAGAGTTTAAGGAACATATTCATGACATCTAGAGAACGGCTCATTGCCGCGATACGAAACAAACAGCCGGATCATGTGCCCGCCGCGCCGGACCTTTATGAAATGATTCCCATCCGGCTGTCCGGGCGGCCTTCTTGGGAAATGCTGGTTTACCAGGATCCGCCCGTATGGAAGGCCCGCGCGGACGCGAGTTTTTATTTCGGGGTGGACGCCTTTGTGCCGGTGTATGTGCCGATGCAAGAGGAAATAAATACCGCCATTGTTTTTCAAGACCAGGAAAAGATGATCACGCGGTCGTTTTCGGAAGAAGATGGGCGAAAGCAATGGTCGCCTTTCGCCATGGTTTATGCACGGAACGAGCCGAGCGCGTTTGTGAAAGCGGAGCTGATTGGCTTGCCAGAAACCCACGAAAAGTATGAATGGGTGAAGTCCAATTATTCCAAGACAGGCCGGGAGTATTTTGAAGACGCCCGCCAATATGTGGGAGAACGGGGAGTTGTCGCGCCCATGGTGTGTTTGCCCTGTTTGGGACTCTGGCCCGAGGATACGTATGCGTATTATGAAAAGCCAGAATCCGTCCGGGAGAATATCCAAAAAGCCGGTGAGGACATGATGAAGACGGCGGAGGAGATTTTGTCGTGGCGTCCTGATGTGTTGTTGATTGGAAACAGCGGATTGATGATCTCGAATCCACCGCCTATTTTCAGGGATTTGGTTCTAGAGCATCTACAAAAGCTGACGCGGCTTGCCAAGTCCCATGATGTGCCTACCCATCTCCATTGTTGTGGGCCGGAAAGGGCGCTGGTGGAAATGGCCGCGATGGAATCAGACTTGTCCAGCATCGAGCCTTTGGAGGAATCTCCCATGGGGGATTGTGATTTGGCGGAGATTAAAGAGAAATTTGGCGGAAGGCTCGCCTTGAAAGGCAATCTGCATACGACGAAGATCATGTTGATGGGCTCGCCTTCGGAAGTGGAAGATGCGTGCAAGAAGGCGATAGACGCCGCCGCGGAAGGAGGAGGATTCATCCTCTCCACAGGCGACCAAACACCACGCGACACCCCGGAAGAGAATATCCGCATCATGCAACAGGTGGCCGAGAGTTATGGGCGCTATTAGGCGGCGGCTTTACGGGGATACCGTCTAGGTGAAGATAACAATGCAAAAATAACGATGTATCATTCAATTTGTTTGGATGGATGAGAGTTATACTATAGACGATGGATAGCCGATTGTACAGGGAGTTATTTTTCAAAACAGACGGATAATATGCTAATTGAGCTTATTTTTCAGCATTTTTACCTATTTGCTAATTTCCTTTTTTTGTTCTATGCTGTGTTTTGTTGATTATTCGATACGGTGGTAATGTGTATTTTCCCTGGTTTGTTGGAATGCTGCGTTTATGTAACGGCTGGTACGAGCAGTACACACAAACCAATATGTCAAAACATGATATAGGGAGTAGGTCTTTTTAAGAATATAGGCATTCGAGTGGTGTTACGTCTGCGAAGGGGATCATGAGTAGTGAAGCATAATTGGCTTTGGTGGACGCCCCAGGATGTGGAAACGGAACGGCGGCAGCTCACCGATGAGGGGATGGATATTTCGCCGTTGCGGGAGGAGTTTGAAGCGCTCCGCGATGCCGCGTATTTGGATGCCGGGGAGGGCCAGGCGGCATTCAACCGCCTGCTCGATCACGCCCAGGAATTGACGCCCGCCGCTGGTTATGCATATGACGAGCCGTCCGAGTTGGACGAAATACGCAATGCGCGCCCCGAGGGTCCACGGGCATTATCATTTCATTTAGATGAAGCCGCTTTGCTTGACCGGTTCATGGGGGCATGGCTGGGACGCTGCGCCGGGTGTTTGTTGGGCAAGCCGATTGAAGGGATCCCATCAACCGTTGTATGGCCGTTGTTGTCGGAGGGGGGCGCGGAAGGGCTGGCGGATTATCTATGGAGGATGGATATTCCATCGGCGGTATTTGCGAAACATGGCTTGGAGGGGGTGCTGGATTTCGGGCGAGGGCTAACGGGAATGCCGTCCGACGATGACATGAATTATACGGTCATCGGGCAAAAGATACTGAAGCTTCACGGAGGCGGTTTTACGCCCGAGCATGTGGCCGACTGCTGGCAAGGGGAGCTTCCGCTGCTAAGCACCTGCACGGCTGAGCGCGTGGCGTATCGCAACTTCGCCAATCAAATTGTTCCTCCTCATTCCGCCATGACACGCAATCCCTACCGGGAATGGATCGGGGCGCAGATTCGGGCGGATGCGTTTGGTTATGCGGCGGCGGGGCGTCCCGAGATGGCCGCGGAATTTGCATGGCGGGATGCATCCATCTCGCACCGCCGAAATGGAATATATGGTGAAATGTGGGTGGCGGCGATGCTTGCCGCAAGCGCCGCCGAGACGGATATTCGAACGATTATCCAAATAGGGCTTTCAGAGATCCCTGTGAAATCCCGCTTGGCGGAGGGGATCCGCGCCGTTCTTCAATGGCATGAGGAAGGGCTGGGATATGCAGCGTGTTGTGGGCGCATCCATACCCGATGGAACGAGTCTTTGGCCCACGATTGGTGCCATACCATTTCGAATGCCCAAATCGTGGCCATGGCGCTGCTCTGGAGCGGAGGAGATTTTGAGGCCGCTATCACGCGCGCGGTCTATCCTTGTTTCGACACCGATTGCAATGGGGCCACCGTGGGCTCGATAGTGGGCATGATGAACGGGGCGGAACGGCTTCCCAAAAAATGGACAACTATTTTGGCGGACGCCTTGCACACGAATCTCCAGAACCATCAGAAAGTACGCATTTCGGCTATGGCGCAGGAAACACTCGATATATGGAGTTCGTTGCGGCGGATGGAATGAGATAGGCTTTTATAAACGTGATATATGAAAGATGCGCTAGAAAAACAGGTGGAACAGATGAAAAAAGCAGTTCTAGTCTTTGAGAACCGCATGTGGCGGATGGCGCTAATGCTTGCATGTGTCATTTCCGTCTTCGCTGGGTGCGGGCTTGATTCCCAGGAGCCTCTGGTTGAGGAGTCTTCTGATGATGCGATTCGTGTTGATCTCAATGTGTACACGCCAGGCACGATTCCGCAAGGCATTGGCGAGCCGGTGAAGGCCGCTCGGGAAGAAGCCGATGCATGGGAAGCGTTGCATGCAGGAAAGAAAATCCGATATCAACAGATGGTGTCTTCGGGCAATAGCGAAGGGGAATGGCTGAAGACGCAGCTCCTTGGCGGGGTGGCGCCTGAGATTATCAATGCGAACGCCGAGATCACTTGGCCAGACGTGGGCAAGGGGTGGTATATCCCTCTAGATGAATACCTCGAACGGCCCAATCCTTATGTTCCTGGGAATGAGCATTGGATTGATCTGTTCCGAAACCAAGCGCTGGTCAACGCGAAGCGCGCCCCCGATGGGAAGCTCTATTGCATATCCATAGACATCGTAGAGACGGGCGTATTCTATAACAAAGAGTTGTTTGAGCAAGTGGGGGCGTATGAGTTTCCGAAAACATGGGAGGAGATGATCGCGCTCTGCAAGCGGTTGCAGGAGCAGGGCATCACGCCAATCGCCACCGAGTGTCCCATCGGAAGCACGCTGGCTTCGGATTGGGGGCAAGACATTATTTTTGAGATGCTTTATCACGATATCTTGCCTGACCTGGATTTGATACCCTCCGCCAAATCTTCCGAAGCGTATCTCACTCATTATCTGGAGCCTCATGAAGCGGGATATTTAATCACCAAAGGCTTCTTTACCCACAGGGATCCCCGCTGGCGCGAAATGAACCGGATTTTGTATGAGTGGCGGCAATACTGGGCAAAGGAGATCAAGAATACGGATCCGACCCGCCTGTTTCTCACTAAACGCGCCGCGATGTATTGGACAGGCTCGTGGTTCATCCGCCGGATAAGCACGGACCCTTATGTCGATTTCCGATGGGGCATTGGGTATATCCCCACAATCACAAAGGAAACCAGCCCATATGGCAGTGGGACGCCAGCGACGGTGATTGGCGGGGCGGCCGTGCAATTGCATGTGACCAACAGCGCCAAGCTGAATGAGAATCTGGAGGATTGCATAGACTACTTGATGTACATCACCGCACCGAAAAACATTGAACAACTCACTTCGGAAGCGATGTTGTATATTCCGAATATCAATGGCGCAGGCATGCAGGAAGAGCTGAAGCCGTTTGAAGATATTTTTGGACGCCGATACTGTGCGATCAAATGGCTGGACTCCATGGATGGGCGCTATAAGAAAGAATGGCGGCGCATGATGGATGACTGGCTGAACGACGGCATCACGCTGGAAGAATATATTGGAATACTAGACGCCAATTTCGCGGGCTGGGTAGCCAGCCATATGAAGGAAAAGGGATGGGATTTTACGGAAATGGACAAAGTTTGGCAGGAGAGGGGCGCCCGTCTTACACATGAACTCGACAATTAACAAACAACGAAAACCAGGCCGTTCCCGCAAAGCGGGCGCAGCTCCGCTATGGTTGATCTACGGCATTTTGTTGGGGCCTGTAGGGCTCCTGGTGATGTTCAATTACATCCCCGCGTGTTCGGCGTTGTATTACGCGTTCACCAGCAGCGATATCGGCGCGGAAAGCCAGTGGATAGGCTTGGCGAATTTCGCGGAGATGTGGAGCGATGCTGTTTTCCTAAAGAGCATATCGAACTTAGTGAAATTGGGTTGTTTTGTTTTTATCGTCAGCATGACGATCCCGTTTATTGTCGCCGAGATGATTTTTCATCTACGTTCGGAGCGTATGTCGTATTTATGCCGGGTCGCCTTGGTGCTGCCCATGATTGTTCCGGGCGTAGTGGTTTTCATGATCTGGCGCTACATTTATTCGGATGCGGGCATTCTCACGGAATTCCTGAATGCCGTGGGTCTCGGCAATTGGGTGCAGGGCTGGCTCAGTTATCCCAGGACAGCGCTGTGGGCCGTAGCCTTTGTGGGGTTTCCGTTTGCCCATGGCTTTAATGTGCTCATCTATTACGCGGGCTTAAGCAATATCTCCCCCAGCTTATTGGAGGCGGCGCAACTGGATGGATTAGGGGCCGTGGGGCGCATTTTCCATATCCATTTGCCGCTGGTCATGCAGCAAGTCAAGCTGCTGATTGTCATGACTATCATTGGGATCGTGAATGGATTCGAATCGGTATACATTTTGACCCAGGATGGCGGGCCGGGATACCGGACCATTGTTCCCGGCTTGTATATGTATTTGAATGGTTTCAGCTTCCAACGTATGGGGTATGCGTGCGCCATCGGACTGACCATGCTGGTCTTTCTACTGGCGATGACGATCACCTTGAACCGCTTGATTCGGGATACTTCCCAGGCTGGCTAGGTATGTGCATTTTTAGTGGCATGGGCATCCCGCCCATGCGAGAAGGGGAGAGGATGCCCACGTGCGGATGTTTGTTTCTGTAGCGTTATCCATGCTGGCCGCCAGCTCTCTAGCGATTGCAGCGCGTGGCAGGGAAAGCATCCAGGATTCCTCGGGCGCGCCATCCATGAAATCCGGGCGGTCTGCGGCGCTTCCCCCGCCGGGATTTCGAGGCGTCTTTTTCAATCCGAAATTAGCTCCCGTTGCAAGCCCTGCCGCGCCGCAAGATGCGCTTCCGTATTCGAGCGCGTGGGGAGGCGAACCGTGGCTATGCTCGTATCCAGCATACCGCAGCCAAGTTCAAGCGGTGTTGCAAGAGCTGGCTAGTGTAGCGGGTGTCAATTTGGTGGATATATTTGTTTCAATTCCGTATTCGTTGAAGAATCCCGCACAGGCCCCGAAGAAAGGCCAGGCGCTGGACGAATGGGCGAATATTCAATATTTGGACAATGTGGCGGCTTTTGTGGATGACTGCCATGCGGCGGGCGTTTCCGTGGGAATTGATCTGGCGTCGAACATGTGGATTCCTTATTCGGTCGATACGGAACACCAGCTCGCGAATTCTGGAAAATGGCCGATGCCGGATGAAACCCCTTGGGATGAATCCGCCTTATGGTATCGTGAGGTGATTACCTATATTGAAGGGCATGCCGAGCACTCGGACGCCATTGCCATGTGGGGTATGAATGGCAATTATGAACTAGGCTCATCCGAACCGGTATTGTGGGACAATGACGGCATACCGGCCATCAAGCAGTATAACGAGAAATTCATCAAGGAAGTCTGGCCGGTATTCATGGCCGCAGGCAAACGGCCCAAAGCAGCTCCCATTCTACTGCCTATTTTTTCGAATAACGCGTATTGGATGGAGCAGACGCCGGAAAAGCGCCTCAGCGCATTTACGAATCTTAAAAAATGGCTGGTGGATGATCTTGCCCTTTCGCCGGATTATTGGGTCATGACTACCTACCCCTTTTGTGATCCAGGCCCAGACGGATTCTATTATCTTCGCCGCATTGTCGAGATATTGGGAAAAGAAAATGCCTCCCGGATGATCTCGACGGATTTGAAAGGGCTCGGGCATGAGTATGAAGTGCAAGGCAGCTCGATTATTTCCGTGGAAGGCCGCTCGAGCGTTGAGATTCTCGAATGGCATTTCCGAAAGTGCGCCGCGTATGGTTTCGCCGGGTGGTGGATTTGGAGCTATCAAGATGACCCGCCGCCCTTAACGAGCGGCATTCGAGATATGCAAGGGAACTGGAAACTGGACTTAATACCCGTAATTAAAGAACAGGCTTCCAAGAAAAGCCATTGAGCGGATTGCCTTACCGCCGGATGGAGGAGTATTTACATATGGGTGTTGCTACGTTATCGCATCATAAAGCAGCGTTCCTGGGGCGCATGGGCTTCATTGGGCTCGTGTGGCGTTTTGGATTGGTGATGATTTTGGGGCTGACGTTTTTGCCGTTTATTTTTATGGTGCTCACGTCTCTCAAGGACACGAACCAGTTCTTTCATTCGTTCTGGTTTCCAGCATTGCCGCTTCATACAGAGAATTATGCATTTGCGTTTCAGGATATGAAGGCCTATTTATTCAACAGCATTCTGATCACGGGCCTCAGTGTCGCGGGCATTGTGCTATGCGCGTCGCTGGCGGGCTTTATTTTCGCGCGCTGCGAGTTTCCTGGCCGGGAGTTTTTGTACTACGGCATGATCGCCATGATGATGATTCCTGGCGTGCTGATGTTGATCCCTTCGTTTCTGTGGGTAAAAAAGCTGGGATTGCTGGATACCTATTGGGTGATGCTGCTGCCGTATATCGCCGGAGGGCAGATTCTGGGCGTTTATTTGCTGCGCTCGTTTTTCGGTGCGATAGATGAGGATCTTTTTGAAGCCGCCGAGGTGGACGGCGCGGATCTATTGCGGCAGTTGTGGCATGTGGGCATGCCTTTGGCAAGGCCGATATTAGGCGTTGTAGCCATTATCAGCGCGTTAGGCGTATGGAATAATTTCCTCTGGCCGCTAGTGACTACCTCCAGCGACGATGTGATGGTGCTGACTGTTGGGATACTTCGGTATAGCGGAAGAGTGGGTGGGGCCTATGGGCGTATGTTTGCCGGATACACTCTCTCGGCGGTCCCGCTCGGAATCCTGTTTATGCTCTGCACCCGCCTCTTCATGAAAGGCATCATGAGCGGGGCATTGAAAGCGTAGCGCGGCATGGCCGCAGCCAAAGAGCCGGATTTTTCACCACAAGATACGAAGGACACGGAGTTTTTTTTATTGCTTTATTTTTTTGACATGATTGACATGATTTACAAGATTAGGCAAGATCGCAAAGACTCCTTATAAAGTCAAACCTGCTTCAGTTGCTAAAGTGTTACAAAAAATCTTGTTCATCTTGTAAATCCGGTCAAAAAAAACTCCCAGTAACGGCCGTTTGCCATGAATTCGCATCTATTCGCGGTTTAAAAATCAACCCAATTGCATTCTTTGCGGCTTTGCGTGAAATAGATGAGTAAGTCTGGCGCGCTGTACTACCAACACGAATCCCATTCTATTTATACGCACGCACAGCCGTCAAAAACGCCAAGGTAAACGAGCAAAAACAATGTATGTCGTTACATTGGTTTGTGGGCAATGCCCACGCCAATAATCATCATACCTTTTTTTGCTTCGTGTTCTTCTTATCTTCGTGTTGCGGTAGTAGTATGAGGAAGCGGCCGGTGCTCAGCGAGGCCGTTTTACCGCCGATTTGCTGGATTTGCTGAAGGGAGGCGCCGTGGATGCGCGCACCACCAGTTCGGGAGTCAATTGAAGTATCCGGCACTTTTTGTTATAGGGGGCGATACTGTTGATTCGCTCGAGTAACATGTCTACCGCGCCCTGGCCAATTTCCACTACTGGCTGGCGGACAGTGGTCAGCGGCGGTTCCAGGTGCTGGGCAAAATCCAGATCATCAAATCCGACCACGGACAGCTCATCTGGGCATTTGATGCCGCGCTCGCGCGCAACTCGAATCACTCCTCGGGCGACAAGGTCGCTTACGCAAATGATGGCGGTCGGCACATCGCGCAGGGAAAGCAGCATGTGCGCCGCTGTTTCCCCCGCAAGGTCGTCTTTATATACGCTTCGCTGGAGGAGGGGGGGATCGAAAGGCAGGCCTTTTTCCGCTAAAAGGCTCTGGAAAGCGGCGATGCGTTCATGCCCCGCCCGGCCGAGGAGCTGGCCAGCCGCGAATGCAATACGGCGGTGCCCTAGTTCCACGAGATGGTTCATCGCCATTTCGATGCCCAGATGGTTGTCGGTCTCAATGCAGTCATATTCGCTCGAATAGCCGTCGATAAAGACCACGGCCCCGGCGGCCTTCAGCATTTCGGAAAAGTGTTCGGGAAGGCGTTCCGCGAGGGAATGGGTCGTGATAATGCCAGCAAGCATGTGGGGAGGGAGAAGCTGGGCCGCATGCAAGGAATCTTCGTGATTGTCGCATAAGGAGAAGATCAGCATGGTGTATTTGCTCTTTGCGGCATATGTTTGGATGATGTGCGCCAAGCTTGAGAAGAAGGGATGGCGGACATCCGAGAGCAATAACGCGATGATTTTGCCTTGCGGTTGCGCCTGGGGAGGGGATACAAATACGCCCACCCCGCGCTTGTTGTACAAAATGCCTTCTTTGACCAGCACCCCCACGGACTGCTGGATCGTCACAATGCTGACGCCGATTTCTTTGCTTAGTTCCTTGTAGGTCGGAAATTGGTGGTGTGGCGGCCATTCTCCGGCCTTAATCCGCTCAACAATGCTGTTTTTGATCTGTAAATATAGCGGCTGCGCCGTTTCCCGGGAGATTTTGATGCCGCTGCCTTTTTGCCGGGCGGCCTTTCGTTTTGTGGATGGCGCTTTTCTTTTTTCAGCATGCCCAGCGGAATCCGCGGGCTCGTGTATATCATCATTAGCCATGTATGAGCTACCTTGATTTATCTGGCTTTCCGGTTGAAGAAAGCCAGACTTGCCTCGTGAGATATGGGTTCGTCCATACCTTTCTTCCGCATATGGCCACTAGCCTATACTGCCCATCCAGTATTTGGAGGATATAGAAGCATTGGAAATTTAACTATATGCAGCGCTGCTTTGCTGTATCTCATCTCTTGCCATAATCCCCACCCCGGGCATATGTTGCAAGCGTAATCTATTTTGCATATATTCAAAGTTGTATCAGTACCGTTAATGATAACTCAGATCATGATGGAATGCAAATCCTATATAACTGCTTTCCCGCATAAAATATAGTGTTCGCCCATAAACAATAGGCATTCACCGGGAATCGCCCTGGTTAGGCACAGCCAGCACAAGCCAGGCGCTGATTCAATCCGAGTGGGGTATTCCCATTCCTAAAAACTCTTCTTGACATTTGGTAGCTGTACTTATATAATTCTTTTCTGTAGCGAGTTAAGAAAGGCCTAATCTATTTTACAATGCTTCAAAACCGGTATCATGTGCCTGTTTCTATTTTGTAAGTTTTTGCTCCGCAGTTATTTACGGGCATTACCCAGTATGGGCTACATATATAGCCTTGATTTACCTAGGCGGGACAAAGGTTGAGCCGCTAGGCGAGTTGCGCAGGAAGCTTCTCCGGGCGGCAAGCATGATGTGCGTGGAAGCAGCAAGCCAGGATTACATGGGACGGGCGAGAGCGATTTCGGATGGGTGATTGTGTAAATACATCAACAAATGGCTCCAGCATGCAAGTGGTTAGCGCGATGTTTTCATAAAGTGAATATGGGCAGAGGTGAAACGACGGCAAAGGAGGATTTTAAAATGACGGGAAAGAGGCGGATGCGGCATGGCGGTTTCACGTTAATTGAACTCTTGGTGGTGATTGCGATCATTGCAATCTTAGCTTCTATTTTACTGCCGGCATTAGCGAGGGCTCGCGAGGCCGCGCGGCGCGCATCATGCTCCAGCAATCTGAAGCAATGGGGCATTATCTTCAAGATGTATTCGGGGGAGAACAAGAGCGGGATATTTCCGGGATGGTCCCAATCGGTGTGGTATTCGACGGGCAGCCCGCAGCCGTCTTCCCCATGGCAGTTCCCGGAGGCGATGGGACTAGATGGTGAAGCGCTTTATCCCGATTATTGGAATGACGCCAATATCATGGTGTGTCCATCGGATCCCCATGGCGACTGGATTGGGAAAACGTGGCTTTTATTGGATGATGATGTGCCTGGGATGATTAAGGAGCAAGCTTCCCATGCCAATAACCAGCAGCAAAAAGGCTGCCTCTATTCGCTGTTGGGAGTTCCCGTATCATATATCTATCTTGCATATGCGGTGAATTCGGCTGTTCAATTAGGCGATTTGGCTTATGTCTGTTTCGAGTATTCCCAGGATCTTTCCTTAGGAGAAGAGGCTGTTTATGGGGGAGGGCCAGGGGATGATATCGAATGCCAATTCAAATACACATATGTAAAAGGGCGCGGGTATGATGACATCGTGACGAACGTTCCTTATACGGTGGGCAGCTTCAGCCCAAAAGGCTATTCTTATTGGGCGGGCAAGACGATGTATGACGAAAATAATAACGTATTGCCCACTACGTACCACAAGCTTCGGGAAGGCGTGGAGCGCTTTTTCATTACGGATATCAACAATCCCGCCAGTGCGGCCATTTCGCAAAGCAGCTTGCCAGCCATGTTCGATGCTTGGGGCAATACGGCGGGCTCATGGACAAATGGGGGATGGGGCAGCATCTCCGATAAAGCCACTACCCGTTTCAACCACCTTCCGGGCGGCGGCAACGTGTTGTTCATGGATGGCCATGTCGAATTCATCCGGTACCAGTCCAAGTTCCCCCTGACGAATGTGGAATGGAGCGGACTCAATATGCCGGCGGACTGGCTTTGTGGCGCTGGTGGAATTGGCTGATTATTTGCCGGTTCTAGGCCTCCCGGCGTCTGCTTAAGGCCTCGGGAGGTGTTTATCCAATGTCCTTTGGGCCATGGTTTTCCCGTAATGTGCGGGGAGGGTAGAGGATAGCGTGAGCGAGTTAAGCACTTGAAAAGGAGGGTTATTCTATGTTGGGTAAGCAGTTTATCGTGGGCGCGCTGCTCCTGGCGGGCGGCCTGCTCACCGCCTTGCCTGGCCAGGCTGGAATTGTGTACACATTCAAAAACACCAATGATATCAATACATTCGTGTCTGGCGGCGGCCATACAAATATGAATGTGACGTGGGATTCCGCGGGTAAAATGGTGTGTACATCGGCGGAAGGCGTGGATTCGCAAGTTTGGATGCCGTTTGCGTATGCGGGAAATTGGGTTTCAACTGCGTCTACGGGGGATATGAAATACATCGCCTTCCGGGTCCAGGTTTCCAATGCGCCTCATGCAACAGGCAATGTGGGAAGCTTTATCTTCCATATAGGTTCGGATTACTACGGAAAATCCTTCACGTATAATGAAGGTGACCAAGTGGTCCAAGTGGATTTAAGCACGCCTGATTTTTCCTCCATCGCTTCCTTGGATGGGCAGGAAGCCGAATATGCCCGAATTGATATGCCCGATGGCGCGGATGAAGGCGCTACCGCCCAGGTGACGAAGTTCGACTGGATTATCATGGGCGAAAAATCGATGCTGGCGGATGTTGAGCCGTTCTGGTTCAGTGATTTCACGGATGAGGCCAGTGTGGCGTCGTTTTTGGAGCGCAATCCGCCCTGGACTAACCCCAATATCCAACTCGATTGTAGCTGGGCCGATGGCGGCTTCCTGCGCGCGACGGCGTTGAGCCCGTATGACGACCCGGAAATGTATTACCCGATCACGGATGTCCCTGGCTCGAACCGCTATTTAGTATGGAATATGGACACCGTAAGCCTGCCTGATCCCAGCGCCACGGATATAAATGCCTGCATTATCGGCTTCAAATCGGACTGGTCGACATTGGCGAAAAACATTAATTTTCATCCTGGCAGGAACCTGATGGTTCAAGATCCTTCGATGATGTCGGGAAGCACGGCATGGCGGGACACTACTCTGGCCATGGTGCGTGTAGATCCGCGTGACGAATGGCCCGTTCCCGCGAACATGGCTGAAAACTTTGTTGTCGATTATGATTACCTCGCCATTGGACCTAGTATTCTGTGGATGCTGGAGCGCGAATATCCAGGCCTGGATACGGATAGTGACGGCGTTTCCGATACGAAAGAAATCGGAATCGACACGGACCTTAATAATCCGGACTCCGATGGTGAAGGCCTGACAGATGGAGAAGAAGTGAATATCTATGGCACGGACCCCAACGTGGAAGATACGGATGGAGATAGCTATACGGATAAAGAAGAAGTAGACGCGGATACCGATCCGCTTGATGCAGATGAATATCCTGGAAACGTGACGACACTTCCGGCAGCGGGATTAGTGGCTCTTAGCCTGCTCATGGTAGGCATTTTGGGTATAGGACTCGCTATCCGCCGGATGGCGTAGTCTAAACATGGGTTAAGTATTCGGTGCGTACGAGAGATTCCCGGCTCTAGGCAATTAGGGCCGGGAATCCTATACGGCTCGGTTCCAGTATGTGTTGCTGCGAAGGAGAAACATACAGCATTGCAAGTTATTCTGGTCTGGGCAGCAGGTTTTACGCTGTAAAATTAGCTCAAATCCTAAGTCGTTTCTATATTGCGTGTAATATTGTGTGAATAAGGCGAATAAAGAGTATATATTTGAATCCTGGTTTCTCATGTTTGGAGCTTGTTTGGAGGCATATACCCTGAAGGAAAGGATGAGGCCATGATCGGCTCGACAGGATTCATATTGTTCCTAGGCTTATCTAGCGCGGCCTTTAGCACTCCAATCACGACGGACAGCCTGATTGATGAGATGGCGGACATGCAGCATCTCACCAGTTTTCCTGCGCCTAAATATCAAATGTTGCAATTCTCCTCGTATGATCGTAGGAGTTCGGTTCCAGGCGGCGAAAATTGGTTTGCCAATAGTGACGGATTCGGGAAAGAGCCTATACCCAATTTCGAGGAGGTGATCAAAGCGCCTGAAGGCGGGCAGCCTGGCCAGTATCTCATGTGCGATGTGGAAGGGCCGGGCGCGATTGTACGGTTGTTCACCGCGGATATTAAGGGGACGGTGCGTGTGTTTTTGGATAATTCCGAAGCGCCTTTATACGACGGCCCGGCCATGGAATTCTTCCTGCACCCATATGATTCATTTCTAGCGGGGACTTCTCTAAAGCCGGAGGATCTTAAAAACACCTTTTACCAGCGCAATGCCGCGTACGCTCCGATACCATTCGCCAAACACTGCCGTATCGTATGGATAGGCGATCATCAAGACATCCATTTTTACCATATCGGCATACGAAAATATGAATCAGGGGCGGAAGCCGTTACGTTCACGCCTCAAGATTTGGCCCAGTCGGAGGAGCGTATCCGGAGCGTAGCGTCTCTATTCGCGGATGTGGATGGCCAGTGGCAATACCACTCCAACAAGAAGCCGTTTGGATTTGTGGCGAGCGCTGCCCCGCATGAGTGGGCGGAAGGTATTCGGCTGGATGGCAAAGGCGCTGTCGAAAAGCTTGTATTGAAGGTAGAAGCAGGGAATATCGAGGAAGCCTTGCGACAAACGATTTTGCATATAAACTTTGATGATATGCCTTGGAGCCAGGTGGAATCGCCCATAGGTGATTTCTTTGGAACAGGCCCAGGCATTAATCCATATAGCTCGATTCCATTCAGTGTAGCGCCCGATGGAACAATGGCCTGCCGGTTCATTATGCCTTATAAGGCGTCCGTGCGGATTTCCTTCGAAAATATGGGCTCCCAGCGTGTGAAGATTTCAGGCTCGGTGCTTCCGATGGATTATGAGTGGAATGAGGCTTCGATGTATTTCCGCGCCAAATGGCGTGTCGAGCATGAACTGGTCTCTTCGGATCCGATGGATTTGCCGTTTTTACTGGCTCGAGGCAAAGGTGTATATGTCGGCACTGCGATCATGGTGTTGAATCCAAATACGATTCCTACAGGAGATGGCAATTGGTGGGGAGAAGGAGACGAGAAGGTTTTTGTGGATAATGACCGGTTTCCTTCCATATTCGGCACGGGTTCCGAGGATTACTTTAATTACGCATGGGGAATTCCTGATGTCGTAACTTTAGCGTATGGCGGCCAGTCCAGGGATGACGGCCCTTCCAGCCGTTGTTTTTCGTCCAATTACAGATGGCATATTATCGATGGGATCCCTTTTGAGCATAACATCGCGTTTTATATGGAAATGTTCTTCCATGTACGGACTGAGGGGATATCATATGCGCGGTTAACTTATTGTTATGCCGGGGATGGCACGATAGATGATCATGTTTCCATTACTTCATCTGATGTTTCCATGCCGCAGCTTCCAGCGGCTTGGGAGCCCATGGCCGCTAGAGGTGCGAGCAACTATGCTTTTCAGGCCTGTGAAGAGCTCATCACACCCATGGCGTCGCTGTCATTCGAGGAAGGCCCGATATGGCAAGGCGGCAAGGTGCTGGTTTGGCGGCCTGAACGTGATCAGGATGAGCTCAGCATGGAATTCGCTGTAGCAGAAGATGGCGATTACGAACTTGCATTGGCATGCGCCTACCGGCCTAATGGCGGTTCGTTTGCCACAAAACTGGATGGTGCGCCCTTTTCCTTCAATGGCCAGGAATCTATCTGCTTAAGCACTCCATATCACGTGCAATCGAGAATGCTGGTTTCCTCGCCTATCCGGCTTACATCAGGCAAGCATCAATTCAAGCTAACCGCGGCACAGGCGGGGAAAATGATAGGGCTGGATTTTTGGGGTATTCATAAAGTGGGATAACCGGCAGTTGCTTATTGAAAAGCTTGAGGCGTGTTTCATGCGTGACATGCAAGCTTCTCCACTATATGCAAAGATGAACTAGGCTTCTCAAGGTGAAACGATGCACATTCTAGGATTGGATATTGGCGGAACAAAGACGGCGCTTGTTGCGGGCGATGACAAGGGGCGCATTTATAAGCGCATACAGTTTCCCACATATCCAGAACGCGGATTCAATGTTTTTTTTGAAGATCTTCGCGCACATGCGGCATGGCTGATGGAGTCCATGGAAAACGATTGGACTCATGTGGACGCCATATCGGTGTCCATTGGCGGCCCGCTCGATATCGAGCAAGGAATTGTGTACTCGCCTCCCAATCTTCCTGGATGGGATACGGTGCCATTGAAAAAGCTGCTGGAGAATCATTTCCACATTCCTTGCTACATAGAACATGACGGAAATGCAGGCGCGCTTGCGGAATGGTATTTTGGTGCGGCGCGCGGCGCGCGCAATGTTATTTTTCTGACCATGGGCACTGGCTTTGGCGCGGGCATGATCTTGAATGGACAGTTATACCGGGGCAGCACGGATATCGCGGGCGAAGTGGGCCATGTGCGCTTGGCTGAATCCGGACCCAATGCATATGGCAAAACCGGTTCGTGGGAGGCGTTCTGTTCAGGCACCGGAATCATTCGCTTGGCGGCGTATCGCTTTCCCACCCGCTGGCCTGTAGGTTCGGCGGATATTCTCGAACTGGCCGGTTTGGCCCGTGGCGGCGATGAAGATGCAAAAGCGGTGTTCTTGGAAGTAGGGCAACGCCTTGGCCAAGGGCTTGCCCTGCTGCTAGACCTATTGAATCCAGAGGTCATAGTCATTGGCTCCCTTGCGTTTCGTTTAGGAGAATTGGTCATGGGCCCGGCGCTCGAACGGATGCGCGAAGAGGCATTGCCGCGAACGGCCGAGGCGTGTACGGTTGTTCCCGCCAAGCTCGGAGAGCGGCTTGGCGATCTGGCGGCGTTATGCGCCGCCATCGCCGCGAATGGCGGTATCGAGGCGCTTCAAGCAAATGGACAAGGCATGGACGGTTCAGTAACGGAATGCGTGCTTACCCGCACGGCGGCATATGAATGAAATCTGTCCTGTTCTAACTGCGGATGATACATCATCTTGGCTGTAGTGTTCTATTATAATCTATAAACACGACAGCAGAAATAAATATTATGAAGCACTGCAACGGTATTGATGTTTCATGTTTTATCGGAGGACCGGCGATGGAGCCGGTCCCACACTTTTTCAACTATACGATGTGTGCGACCTGCGCCCTCGCCGGTCATTCTTCACCACTTGGCTAAAGTATTATTGGCTTTCTTGTTTGAATATGCGGTAACAAAGCATGGACGCCAGCAAAATGGTTGTGCATAATATGCCTAATGGCAATTTAGCATTGCTGGTTGCATCCATGGGGTTGAGCCCCAATTCCAGTTCCAGCTTGTTGGGAATGCCGTCGCCATCCCAATCATTTTGACCGTCTGGAACGCCATCGGAACCCTGATACCCATCATCGCCGGTTGAATCGCTATTCCATGGATCGAATGGATTCTGTGTTCCTTCCGTGGCTGCGTCAAAATCCCGCACCTCATCAATGTCTTTCATTCCGTCGCCGTCGAAATCGTAATTGGCGTCGTAGGTGATGGTGATGGTAGTTGGCGTGCTTGTATTGCTAGATTCGTCCAAGGCGATAAAACTAAACTCGTTGGCGCCTGCCGCCAAGTTTAGTTGCGCCTGCCAGGTGGCTTCGCCAAGCGTGTGGCCTATGGAGGCGCCGTTTAGATGGATGTCCGCCACGTTATACCCGCACGTTCCGGCGATGGTGAGCGGGGTGACGCCTATTGTGAAGTTTTGGCCGTTGTTGGTCGTGATCATGGGAGGGGAGAGCGTTTCGCCGCCCGTGCTCATGGGAGCGCCGACGACGGTGTACGCTTGAACAGTATCCGGGATATAAAGCGCCCAGCCGTAATCGCCAGGTGTGGAGCCATCATACGCATATACGCCGAACCAGCGGCTGCTCGATGAATTGGAGCCTACGACTTTCAACTGGGCGGCTTCACCGGGCGTCAGCATGGAAGCCGGAACGGTAAGCGTCATGAAGCCCGCGCTGTCTTCTCCCGAGCTGTAGGTTTCCACAACGGAGTACTCGAGTGTGTAATCGCCGTTTGCACTCTGCCAGTATGTAGAACCGAGGGAATAGGTGAAGTCCAATAATTTAGTTGCGCCCAAATAGAGTGCGAAAGTGCATTCAGGTTGCGAGGAATATCCCGTGGCTCCGAGCCACGTAAACGAGTATGTCCCGCCTGTATCGATATCCGAAGGCACATTCCGTGTATTCCATATCACTTGCCCTGTTCCGTTGAGCGCCCGGGCGATATGCACCGTGGAGTCTCCATAGGGGGAAGCATTGGACGCCGATGTTTGCGCTGAAACGAGCTGCTTCCATCCGTTGAATGTGACATCCGGGCCCGTGTCTCGAACGAGTGTGCAGGCTTCGGAGAGTTCTTGCGCATTCAGTTCTGTGGATGTCAGATAGACGGGCGATTCTCCCAGCGGCACGACCCCGCTTGTGCGGCGTTTCCCGTCGTTGTATTTGCCGGGGGCCCAAGCGGCCAAGACGGCCTTGCTTTCTCCATCGAAGGCGTAGCCATACACGCCGCTCGTGCTATGGCTGAGGACAGTGCTGGGTTTTTGAAGTGCGGCGGCGTATGTTGGGGACGGGCCTAGAAGATTCGCTAAAGCCGCCTGTGCGGTGAAGTATTTTTGAGGAACCGCCTCGCGGCCAAGCAATGGATCCTCTAAGTCCCAGGAGCCATTGTTGACTTCGCCCTCGAGTCCGGAATGCCAGAAGAATTTTTCCACTCCATGCGCCATCAATATGATGGCTTGGCGTGTATTGTAATCGGAAGCTTCCCGTTCGCTGGTCTGCTGGCGATTGGCGGACCAGTGGTCCGCATTCGGAGGAGCCCATGGCGTCCATGGCTTGTCATCGGTGCTCCAGAATGATAATTCGGTGGCCCAGATAGGCTTGCGCCCGCCATTGGCGTCCATGACGCCAAGGATACGCTGCATCCACGGTATGAAATTCTCAGGGCCGATTAGCTCGGGATATGGATGTAGGTTGTAGATATCCACATAATCGAGCCCTCCCTTCTGTATGAACTCGTCGCCCATGGTGCTGTGCGCCATAATGGAAAGGCCCCCGAGCACATTGCAGGAGGAGTCACCGGACTTCATTGCCGCCGAGGCCCCTTGAAGAAGCGATATATACGTATCCACGGTATATCCCGCACTGGTGGGCAGGCAATACCACGGCACCCAAAGGGGTTCATTTAAAAACTCCCAATGCGTGACGCGATCTTTATACCGATTCACGGTGGTTTCAATGAAGTTATTGAGCAGGGGGCGGTCAGCTACCGGCGGCGCGTACGCGGCGCGCTCAGTTTGGGATAAACCGCTTGTGGGCGCTTCCGACGCCCAGTTGACCGAAGGCTGGGGGGGCAGCAAAGCCAGCAGGTTGAGCCCGGAGTCCACGATTCGGTTGACTTGGTTATCGATCTCCGCGAAATCATACGTTCCCTCAACGAACTCCGCGGTATCCCATTTCATGGACCAATCCCGCGCCCAAGTGGTGCCGCCTTTTTTCAATTGTTGGCAGGCGGCGGTGGTGGTGGGAGCGTGGTTTATCCCAAAGGGCGAATCATCCCAAGGATATGTTTTGACATTGGACAGCGTGATGGTTCGCGTATGTGCTACGCCGCCCACTTCCCAAGACACATGGGCTTTATAATACCCGGCGCCTGGCGCGTTCAACGGCAACTGGGTTTCCGCCAGGGCGTTCTCAGGGATTTCCAGCGTGCAGGATGTAGACGGCCATAATACGCCAAAGTAGTCTACGAGCTGCGCGTGAATTTCGACACTCGCGAGTGTGGAGGTCTTGTTTGCGCCACATACGGTTAATTCGAGCGGATCGGCTGTATCATATAAATTGCCGTAGTGTTCGGTGTTGATTCCGATTTCGACCGTTTCACGCGGCGCGTATTCCGTTGGTTCGGTTATAAGCTCGCCAGGGATCCCATCAGCGGTGATCTTCAAATCGTCGATAGCCACGGCGTAGGAGCCTTTGACGGATGAAAACCAGTCTTGCGCGAGCAGGTATAACATGACTTCAGTGGTATCGCTAACACTTGCCCAAGAGCTTCCCACTATGACCGGCGTAGAGAAAGCGCCGCCATCCACCGCCACCGACAAAACCATCTGGCCCGTCGTTTTTGTCAATCGTATGATGCATGCCTCTGAAGAAAGGGGAAAGTTCGCTAAGAATTTACCAGCAACTCCATCGGAGACGGTATATTTATCCTGATACCGGCCAATATTGAGCCAGATGACGTCCGTCCATGTGGGTTGAGTCACCACAAAGCGGGGCATTACCCACACACTGTCATTTTGTGCAAAATCGGCCAGATGCGGTATGGTGAATTCCAGTTCAAAATCGCCCGTCAGCGGCCAAGAAGCGTTGGTCACGGCCGCCGTGCCTGCCCCTGTCGTTCCCGTCTTGTGGAAAGTCAATACTCCATCTGCAATCTGCATCGTGTCTTCCGTATTCCAAGCCGTCGTAACACCCCATATGCCATCTAGGCTATTATCATTGAAGTCTTCGGTTTGGGTGGCTCCACCTTCGCCCGAGCCGGCGTTTGCTTCTTCCAGTTGAACGGCATCGAGCCATACGGTCGCGGAAGCCTCTGGCGTGGCGCTCAGATCAGGCCCTGCGGCGATAAACAGGTCGGGCTTGTACGCCTCTAGGGTGTACGAATAGCGGGACCATTCTTGGGTGAGCGCCACCCGCTTGGAAAAGGTGTCGCTGCCGAATCCGCCGTTGACATCGCCGCCGAAACGGAACACCAGGCTGGCGGGCGTTCCCGCAACATCGGAACGCATATACGCCGAAAGGGTATAGTATTTACCTTCAGTAACCTGCATCCATCCCAGATTGGCCGCCAATGGGGCGGCTTGGACCATGGTCTGTGAATCGCCGAGAGAGTAATCAGAATGGGTCACGAGTGTCTTGCCTGGCCCCAGTTCAATTTTGAGACAGTTCTCACCATCGAACGCGCCGCCTGTTTGAATTTCACCATATAGGCCGCATAGATCTCCTCCGCTTGCGGTGAGTTTTCCGAGCGACGACCACCCATCCGTTCCCAGTTCAAAACTGCTGTTCGGCAGGAGGTTTTTAGAGTCAATGGAAGGTATTGGAGGATTCCAGCGTGTTTCTGAAAACGCGGGGGCGCTGAAACCTAGGAAAAGGCTCAACATGCAGAAAGCGAACGTGGTTTTCTTCAGGGACAAGATGTTTTTGGCGGCGTGTGCATGAGGCTGGTTTGTATACACGATAGGTTCCTTTCGTGCGGAAGAGGCCATGCGCGTATTGGAGTGATTCTTGATTTTCTTCTCTTATGGCGTCAAAAGATTCAAGGTATCACCCGTTCCTGCATAACCAGGCCAATTTGAACATTGAATCACGCAATAGAATACCGGATGGGAGCGTATTTAGCTTGGAATGAATATGGGTGGGTTTGTATGATTCCCCGATATTTGATCTGTATACATATAGGTAAGGATGCTCATTTTTCTACTTGTTAGCTGGGATTGCATGGAGAGGTTATGCCATACTACATGTGAGGGGTGAGTTTGGCCTGGATAGTAAAGGTTTACTATCCACTGCGCACGATTACCTCTTCTGGTCGTAATCTGATTCGATGGAGCGCCTCCGATTTGGCGAAGAAATCGAGAAAAACAATGGCGATGAAATAGCTAGGATAGGGAGACATTCATGCTTACGCTGGGACTTGATATCGGCACCACGGGAACCAAGGGGATTGCTTTTGATGAAGAAGGACACGCCGTCGCTTCGGCGTACCGTCCGTACCCGTTGTTTGCCCCACAGCCCGGCTGGCTTGAACTGGAGCCGGGGCAAGTGCTGGAGGCGGTGGGCGAGGTGATTTCGGGGGTGGCTCAGGAAGCATGCGCCAAAGGGTATGGGCGCATTCACGCCATCGCGTCCGCTGCATTGGGTGAGGCGGTCGTGCCCGTGGATGCGCAAGGCCAATGCCTCGACCGAAGCATCACCGCCCTTGATCTTCGTTCCCGCCGCCAGGTTGAACGCTTTGCATCTGAATGCATGGGGCCTGAGGCTCTTTTTCGCATCACGGGCCAAGTGTTGCACCCCATTTTGACATTGGGAAAGATCCTCTGGTGGAAAACGGAAAAACCCGAGGTGTTCGCGCATGCCCGGCGCTTTTTATGTTGGAATGAAATGCTGGCGGCATGGCTCGGCCTTGAACCGGCGCTGGCTCCGTCTCTGGCTGGCCGCACGGGGCTCTATGATGTGCGCCAAGGCGATTGGTCGGACGAGATTCTGGGATTGGCGGGATTGAGCCGGGAGTATCTGGGGCGCATTGTTCCGGCGGGACGCATCGTGGGCGAAATACCGGGGCAAATGTGTAGCAAATTAGGGCTCGACCCCAGATGCGTACTCGTATCAGGCGGCTGGGATCAATCCTGCGCTGCGCTTGGAGGCGGGGCCATCGAACCGGGCGTCGTCGTCAATTCCATGGGAAGTTCAGATAGCCTGAACGCCACCTTCGACAGCGCTAATACATCGGAAGCGATGCAGCGGAGCTCGCTGACCTGTAATCCGCAATCCGCCGATGGCCTTTACTGCACCAATGCGTTCAGCACCTGCGGCGGAAATCTCTTGCAATGGTGGAAAGGCCAGCTTGCCTCTCCCGAGGAACTGGAGGCTTCACGGTCTGGCCGTAATGTCTATGATGTGATTGTTGAAAGCGCCATGCAGGCCGAAAATCCGGCGCTGGTTCCCGCCTACTTCGCGGGAGCCGCTACTCCCCATATGGATGCGAGTGCTCGGGGGGGATTCCTCGGCCTCACCTTAGCCACCACGCGGGCGGACATGGCGCGCGGGCTGCTGGAAGGCATTGCATTCGAGATGGCGCTGAATCTAGAGAACCTGCGGAAAGCGGGCCTGCCGGTCACCCGTGTGTTCGCGGGAGGCGGCGCGGCCAAAAACCAGCAGCTTCTCCAACTGCGGGCCAATGCGTATCGCATGCCGGTGACGGTCCTGCAAAATGAGGAGATCGGCGTCGCCGCCTGCGGCATGCTGGCCCGTGGTGCGTTGGATGGAGCGGGCGCGCTCAAATCCATCGTGCAGCAATGGGTGCATCATGGGAAAACGGTAGATCCGCAACCGGATGCCGTCTCGGCATACCAGGAACGGTATAGCATCTACGTGGAGTTATATGAAGCGCTTCGCCCGATTGCCCGCCGATTGGCGCAGACCGGCGGTTCATGACGGCGGGAGTGAAATGAATCCTGAGAACCGCGAATGGACGCGAATATAATAGCCTTCATCGCCGCTTGTTTCGTAAACTATGTCAAATGGTTTATTCTTTCCATGTAACCCAAGAGCGACTATTGTATTCTTTCTTTCTAAATGTGAGTTTTCATATTGAAAGCAAAACAAATGAAACAGAGGAAAAACAAATGAATCGCATGCCGCTTATATTGATACTTGTGGCAAGTCTGGGATTTATGAGTTGCCAATCCATATCGATGCTGAGCGGAGCGCCTCCGTCAGATGTGAACAGAGCGCCGGTTCATGTTGTGGGGTCTGGCGATGATTTCGTTTGTGACTGGTTGTTGGTGGGTCCGTTTCCAAAACCGGCCGAAGGAGAAGTGATGACAGGAAATGAACCGCTCATCGGTTACGGCAAGGATTACTTGGCCGAAGTGGGCGGAGAAACCAACGCAGTCATCACTAGCACGACACAGGTTTCGTTTCTTGACGAAGCCGGTGCGCCTCAGACGGCGAAAACTATGCGCAGCAAAGCCCGGCCGGACCATATCACTTCATTTTTTGACCATTACATCGGGATGAAGGGGGAGGCCGCGTATGCGTTTGCGTATTTATGGTCGGAGCGCGATTTGGATTATCACGGTTTCTTAGGGGCGGGGGACAGCTCCCAGGTTTGGATCAATGGTGAACGGCTGCACAGTGACTGGAATGGTTTTGGGCGGCATTGCATCGGGCGCACTTTCAATTTTCCCATCCATCTCAATAAGGGCCTGAACCGGGTATTGATCAAGAATGAAAACCACGGCAACAACTGGGGATATGTATTTGAGCTGATGGCGCCAGACAAGGCCGCGGAGATCGTCGCACAACAAGAACGCAGCCAAGCCGTCAAGGATTTCCAGGACGTCGCAATACGGCCTGAGGGGCGTTGGGACTACATGTTTGAGGTTGGCGGTTTTCCGAAACTTCATTGGGAGAATCCCGATAAGGTGAAATCAGTTTTCGGTGAGTTTCCGCTGAATATCCGTTGGTTCGACGCCGGGTTCAATGAGGTAGCTACTCCGGAGAAGCCGGGCCGATACGCCGCGTATATCGAAGGAAAAACTTCCAATGGCATGACCGTTCGCCGTGCGCAGACTTTCTATTGCCGCAACCAAAACTGGCATCCCTGGGAAGAGAATTGGGTGGCATATCTGCAACCATTAGCAGCGGACGGCCCCATCAATCCTGAGGCTCTGGTGGAACAGCGTGAGCAGATTGGTTCCGCCGTGGGCAACTGGTTTTTTGAATTTTTGTCGACCGAGCCTTCTGGGGCGCGTTTGATGGCTCACTTGGCGGAGAGCAAACCATTGGGGCGGGAGCCTGTCCAGCTAGATGGCCCCGATATTCGCGATCAAGATTATCATCTGGCGCTCAAGCGGAAAATTTTGGGTGTGGAAAATAAATATCCGGGTCTTGCATTGCCCCACAAAAAAGATGGTGCGCCGGCGATTGTTCTACGAACAGGCGCGCCAGAAGAAGCCGGAATGAAATCCGATAGCGCCGCGCGCATCCATGACGCTTGCGAACAGTGGTATAAGGCCACGGGCGATCCCATGACGGTATTGGTTGCCCGCCGAGGTGTCGTTGTTATTCATGAAGCGGTCGGCAGCACTACGGAGCGCCCAACCGACGTGAACACGCAGTTTCCACTGGCGTCACTCACAAAATCGCTCAGTGGAATGCTTTTCGCCCAGTTTCTCGACCAGGGATTGATCGGATTGGACGATCCAGTCGGGACATATTTGCCGGACTTTCCCACGACGGGTGGCAAGGCGGTCACTTTGCATCATTGCTTGACCATGACGACCGGCCTGGATGTCGAGAGCGAATGGTGCAACATGAATAATCCATGGCTCGACAACGTCATCGCCAACGGCGTGGAAAACCTTAGGCCCGGCAAGGTTTGGATCTACAACGGCACAAGCTTTGACTTAGCGGGAAAAGTCATGGAAATCGTGAGCGGGAAAAGCATCTTTCGCCTGTTTCATGAGAATTTCTTTGGTCCATTGGGGATGAGCGGCCAAACCTCGATCGTCGCCATGTCATACGGCACGATGTGTACCGTCGAGGATTTGGCAAAGATCGGCCAACTGCTTTGCAATCGCGGTTCCTATGGCAAGCTGGAGTTTTTCTCGCCCCAGACGTTCGAGTTATTGATGGACCATCCTCTGGAAGAAGCATTCCCCGAAATCGAGAACCGGGGATTTGCTTACGGATTGGGTATTGGCCACATGCCACAGCGGCATCCCGATGCAGGCAAAGGCGATATTCCGGATGACCGGATGATCTTGAGTCCAAACATTATTGGACACGGGGCCGGTTCAGGAACGATCTTACTGGTGGATCTGGACAACGAGCTGGTCATTGCGCTATCGCGATCCCAGATGGGTCCGGATTTTAGCGAGCACACCGCACGATTCCTATTGGCGGTCGATGAGAGTTTAGTGAAGTAAAATCTTGTTTCATCTTGTTAGCATGGCTAAAAAACATCATTCTCGGAGATTTATCTTCTTGGTTGTGTTGAGTCATTTTCATCGCAGAGGCGCGGGAGAACGCAAAGTATCGCAGAGATCCACGTTTCTATATGCTCGAATGTGCGAATAAGCGGTTCGAGATTTTTTTTGGGGGTGCAGCTCTGTTATTACCGCTCCATTCGCCTTGCCGAGGGATAGCCGCAGCTTATTGGAGCCGTTCTTGGGCGTGCGGATGAACCATAATACGGTGGATTTCCCCCACCGACTAATAGCATCCGTTCTATAAAATCCCGTAAACTACCCCGTTGTCATTCCCGCGAAAGCGGGAATCCAGTGCAAATTCTCTGGATCCCCGCGTTCGCGGAGATGACAGGTAGGCGGTTTTACGTTATTTCTTCAATACGTACACATGATATATTCTTCCAGGAGCAGTAATATCAGAGCTATACTCTATAATATCCTACATAACTTCTTACGTAAACTATGTCATATGATTTGTTCTTTCGTTCTTTCTCATTGGGCGATTTGGTGAAAGGATGGCATGTTACTTATTCCATCCGTAGTTTTCCCATGTCTCTTGCCCGGAACAAAGCTTCCCATTTTCGCCTTTATGCTTCTTTGCAAGAAATATGAAGATCCTGTACGAATTTTTGCGCAATCTATTCGTGCGGGCCGGAATGACTAATGCTAAGCTTTATTCTATGCTACGAAACGTGTTTATCGTATATAGCTGGGCATTTTGGGGAAGGAACAGGAACGATGCGGCAACTCTCATTCATTATGGCGGCAGCGATGGCGTTTTGTTACGCCTCACCGGGTGCATCAGCCGAAGAGCAGGAAGGGCAAACGATGGCAAGAAATGCAGAATGGCCTGTGTATCATATTGGACCGATGCCGGGAGAAGGCGTGCAGGGGGTGGTGTGTCCGTGTGACACCAATGGCTGTATTTTTTGGAAGGGCAAATATCACCTGATGTACATCTATCAGGATGAGAAGCTTCCTGACTATGGGCATAGCTGGCGGCACCTATCGAGTACGAACTTAGTGGATTGGACCTATCATGCGCCGTCATTGGTCCCGGCAGCCGGTGATCCCGATACGGGCATTTTCAGCGGGAATGCCTTTATTAATAAGGAAGGCGCGCCCATGCTTTGCTGGTTTGGCATCGACGCGGGCGTATGCGTGGCCACGGCGCAAGATGATGATCTGATCCAATGGAAAAAGCATCCGAAAAATCCAGTCATTCCCATTACAAAAGAAGGCAGTCCGGGATGGGGCGTGTATGGGGTATGGGATCCCTATATGTGGTTCGAAGGCGACACGTATTACTGCCTGCTCGGGGGCAATTCGCTGCCGAACAAAAAAGATACGCTCTATCTGCTCAAATCGGCGGACCTGGTCAACTGGACGCCGCTGCACTCCTTCTACGAGCATCCGGATCTCACTTGGACGGTCGATGGCGAAGACTGCTCGTGTCCGGATTTCTTCAAACTGGGCGATGATAAATGGGGCTTGATGTGCATCAGCCACAAGATGGGGGCGCGCTGTTATATCGGGCGGTACGAGAATGAGAAGTTTTACCCGGAGCAGCATATTCGCATGAACTGGCCAGGCGGCCAATTTTTCGCTCCCGAGAGCTTGCAGGATGACAAGGGACGGCGGATCTTCTGGGCTTGGGTGTCCGATCCGCGCATCCGCCCATCCCAGGTGAAAACAGGTTCGGGATTTCAAAGCCTTCCCCGCGTGTTATCTCTAGATAAGGATGGGGGCGTGCATATTACGCCTGCGCCAGAGCTGGAAACATTGCGCCGTAACGTGCGCCAAATGGAAAACCTTCCAGTTCCAGCAGGCTCGGAAATCACCCTGGACCGTGTTCAAGGCGATTGCCTGGAGATTGATGTGGAGATAGAACTCAATGGTGCGAAACAGGCGGGCCTCATGGTGCGCTGTTCGCCGGATGGCAAAGAAGGAACGGCGATCTGGTATGACGCGGAGGCGCAGAAACTTAAAGTAGATGTGACGCATTCGACATTGCGCACGGATGTATTTTATGGCGAGACCATTTTTACCGGATACAACGCGAACGAGCAATCGGTGAACGAGAAACCGGTCTATGTGGTGGAAGCGCCGCTGGCGCTTGCGCCGGGTGAACCGTTGAAACTGCGGGTGTTTTTGGATAAGCCTATGCTAGAAGTGTTCGCCAATGATCGCCAATGTATTACGCAAATGGTATATCCGGAAAGTACGCAGGCGCTGTTGGCCAAGGCTTGCGCTAAAGGGGGAGATGCGGTGATCAAATCTCTTCAGGCCTGGGATATGGCTCCCGCGAAGTTCACGCAGGATGCCTCTGGTGCATAGCCTAAGAGTTGACATATTACAGTAATAGTTATTGGCGCTATAAATTGTATGAGCTCTCTGTTCCGGTTAACTAAAAAGGACGCCTGCTGTTTGATGTGGAAAAGCAGGGGCAAGCTTGGAGGTGGAATGAGGCAATCGGGGCATAAAACCGAAAATGAGAATTGTGTGCGATTTTCTGGCGTGTTTGTGAAGGTAGATTTCCACTTCTTCTGATAACCTCAGTATCGAGAGCCGGATAATGGCGTCCGGCCAAGAGCGAGGCTACAAATGAGGACAGGAGGACCCAAGGCATGAAATGGCCAACAAGATGTATCTCTGTAATTGGATGCGTGCTGATGGCGTTGTCAACGGGGTCTGCTTTTGCTGGGAGCATCACAGTGAATCTCAGTGGCGCGGACAGCGGAGATTTCGCGGGCACGGGCACGGCGCATTTCGCGGGAACAGACGCACTGGAGCGGGCGCTGCGCGCGGTGAACGATAGTGATACGAATGGCCCAAGCACCACCGTGACCATTCAAGAGACGGGGCGTTATGAGGGCGATGTGTATGTGACGCAGCCCGGCATCGTAATCGAAGCGGCGGCTGGAGTCACGCCGGCCATCGCGACGCATGCGCGGACGCTGGACGCGGATGATAATGAAGGAAGGGCTCCTGTCGTACTGGGCGTCCGGTATGAAGGGGATAATGAGTCGAATGCGAATGCTTCACTGACGTTGCGTGGCGAGAGTGCGGCGAACCGGATGATTCTCGAAGCGGCGCCTACCCAATGGGGACGATGCATTCATGCGGAGGCCAACGCTGGCTTGGTGGTCGAGAATGTGGAGTTTGTGGGCACATCCGCTGTTGGCGATGAATCCGTGGCGGAATTTGGCCCGAGCAGCGGTGGTGAAATCTTCAATAACTGCTATTTCAATTATGCCGTCAATGGGCTGAGTTGCATGATCAATTATGGCAACTCGACGAATGGCTATCAGACCTATAATAACTGCGTATTCAATGGGCAGGATGTGAAGCCTTGGGTGGAAAACCGGGTGGCGCCTGGCGATGAGCCTGCGCTTCGCAGTGAATTCAATAATTGCACCATCACAGGTAGCTGGGGCCCCAGATTGCACGGTAAAGCGATCTTTAATGGCTGCGCGTTTGAAGATTTGCGGAGCCGCTTGATCTCGCGCCATTTGGGCGGAACGGGCGCTACGACGGATGTGACATTTGATGGCTGCACATTCGTGCGCGGCTGGGATGTCCTCATCGATGTTTCAAATGATGAGCACGTGACCATCAAGAATGGCTCCTTGAATGCTGGGACGACCAGTTTTCAAGCGTTTGAGCTGATTGACGGCTATCTGACACTCGAGAATATGGACTGGAACGGTAATCAGTTGGTGCGTGAACCGACGGCTTCCGATGGCGTGGGGCCGAATCTGATCCTCGACCGTTGCGTGTTGTCGGGCACGGCGCGTATTGATAGCGCCATGGCGGATGTGCATACGGAATATCCCTTCAAGCTGACTGCCACGAACACCATTTTCGACCGCGTGTTGATCAATCTGGAGGCGTCGGACCAAGGCGCTGGCGCTGGTTCCATAATTGATTTGAACCATTGCACGATCATCGCGGATGCGGGCGCGTATTTCCATACGTACACGCTGGGTGATCCCGCTGGTTCGTTCACGATGAATAACAGCATCGTGGATTGCTCCGGCGATGCGCAGTTCGGTATTTTCCTGCTCGGAGCCGTCACGGGCGCGCACAATATTTCGTATGATGAAGAGTTCTCCGGCATTACGGGCGAGGGTTCGAGCTTGCCAGCAGACACGATTCATCTGGATCCGATGTTGACGGATGATGGCCATATCAGTGACGCCGCCTCTCCCGCGCTGGGTGCGGCCACTGGTTCGACGCTCACCATTGACGTGGATGGCGATTCGCGCCCGCTGGGCAATACAGTGAATGACATTGGCGCTGATGAAAGCGCGCTGATGGGCGCTGAGACCGACACGGATGGCGATGGCCTCTCGGATTCGGAAGAAGAAACTATCGGAACGGATCCGAATGTCGCGGACACCGATGGAGATGATCTGTCGGATGGCGATGAAGTGAACACGTACGGCACCGATCCGCTTCTGGAAGATACGGATGGCGACAGCTACAACGACGGTTTGGAAGTGTCGAGTGGAAGCGATCCCTTGGATCCGGATTCCACGGTTGCGCTTCCCGTCATGGGCGTTGCTGGTTTGATATTGCTGGGTGCAGGCTTAGCATTCGGTGCGCGGCGTAAAATCGCGCGGTAAACCTATACCATTCGGGACTGCGAGAGAGAGCCTGTCACGGTTGCACCGGCAGGCTCTCTTCGCTGTTTTTTTCATGTATCTCGCGGCGGTATTCACGGGGGCTCATATTGAACAACTGTTGAAAGGCGCGTCCGAAGTAATTGGAGTCGGAAAATCCTACGGCGAGGGCGATGTCCGTGATTGAATCTTTGGTTTCTTTGAGCAGAATGGAAGCCTTCTTCAGGCGATGGTCGCGTAAATACCGAAGCGGGGACGTTTTGTAACACTGCTGGAACCATCGTATCAGGCTGCTTTTTGACATGCACGCCGCATCGACAATGTCTTGAAGCACAATCGGTTCCGCATAGTTCAGCTCGATGAATGAAATGGCCTGCGAGAGGCGAAGGACAGTATGCCGGGCGGCGGATTGCGGCTGGGAAATCTGGCGGGCAAGCGAAACGACAAGCTGGACCAGAATGCATTGTATAAGCGTCTTCATTCCGGCTTGGTTTTCTTCATATTCTTTTTTGAGCGCCTCGATGAATTCAAACGTCTGCCGAAGCAGCTCTCCTTCTAAATGCAGTTTGCTCGTGAATCTGTGGTCCACTCTAAGTAAAGGCTCGACATGAAATAGCGCATGGTATCCTGGTATTCCGAGCAATTCCGGATAGGATTCTAAGAATTGAGCGGGATCAAAGATGATATTGCAGTAGGAAAAATCGGGCGATAAATCCAGGTACCCATGCGCTTCGTCGGGCTTCACGTAAAAAATGTCACCCGCCACCAACGGATATTTGGTCTCTTCATACATATGATTGCAGTATCCCCGCCTGACAAGCACCAGCTCGCCGAATTCATGGGTATGCAGTTCATACACCGGGGAAGCGCCAAAACGGCCGTAGAAAAGATGAAAGCGGAAGGTGGCCTCCGGGCAATAATCTCTATACAGGTAGCGCGGGATCATGGGTCTATTATGCTACAAATTGGGTCTAATGTCAACGCAAATTCCCAATCAGCTTGCTATAGTGTGTACAGATACAGACACCGCACGACCGATGCGGTATAGGAAAAACACAATAGCCGGAGTTTAAAAATGGCGAATGAACAGTCTACTCATCTCTCTTTTGATGCCTACTTAGAGGGTGTGCTTGGTGCTTGGCTTGGGAAATTTATAGGGGGCACCGTAGGTGCGCGATTCGAGGGGCATAAAACTCTCGGCAGCGAGAAGACGGAGACGCTCTGGCCGGATACGATTATTCCCAATGACGATCTGGATATACAGGTGGTTTGGCTGGAAATGCTAGAAGAGCGCGGGCCGTGGTTTTCCCAACAAGACTTGGTTGAGCTCTGGCAAGATCGTTGCGCGTATAATTTCTCCGAATATGGCTACTTTCTACACAACGTAGAGCGCGGGATAGATCCCCCGCTGTCCGGACGCTTCAACAATACGTTTTTCTGCGAGTCCATGGGATGCCCCATTCGTGCGGAAATCTGGGGATGCGCCGCCCCGGGCAATCCCGAATTGGCCGCAGGCTTCGCGCGAATGGACGGCGAGCTGGATCATATCGGCGAGTCGATTTACGCGGAGCAATTCTGGGCGGCCGCCATGGCGGTGGCGCTCTCGTCCAGATCGCTCGAACACGCGTTGGCGGCTGGGCGCGCCGCATTGCCGTCCGAGAGCATCCTGCATCGCGTCATGGATGAAGTGGCGGAAGCCTTTGCAGATGGGGAAGACTGGCGCAAAATCTGGCGCTTTTTGGTGCGCATGTATGGGCATCGGGATTGCTCGAAAGGCGTCATTAATTTTTCCTTTACCTATTTGTCGCTGATCGCGTGCCAGGGTGATTTCAAACGCGCGCTCACGCTGGCCATCAATTGCGGGTGGGATGTGGACTGCACGGCAGCCACGGCGGGCGCGCTTTTAGGCGCTATCCAAGGCGGCTCGAATCTCCCGAAGGATTGGTGCGAGCAGTTGGGGAAAAAGTTGAACTGCGGGCTCGATGTGCGCCACAAGGATGTGTTGATTAGCGATTTCGCGTTGGATACTTGCAAGCTCGGAATCGAGATGGCGTGGGCGCGCAATAAGGCCGTGGAAATCACCGGCGTGCCGGACGATATAGCGAAAGAAGTGACGGCGCGCCAAGCGGGCCGGAAGCCATCGCCTTCCATCGCGATGGAAGTCGAGTATGAGCAGGAACCGATCCTGCACGTGGCGCAAGAGGCGCGTGTCAGCCTGATCTTGAGGAATACGGGCAATGATATCGCCCGGGGCCACCTCCAACTCGAACCAGTGAACGGCCTAAGCATATCCCCTGAATCGGCGCAGGTGTCGGTTCGGCCAAACAGTTCCCAGCGGCTCACATTCTCGGTTTGCCGTTCGGAGAATTCGCCCACGATGTGGGACAGGAATTTGGTGTCGGCTTCCTGGCGGGTGGATGGCGCGCCAGCGCTGGAACATGTATTCGGACTCGCCGGGGCGCGCCAATGGCTCGTCTATGGCCCTTATTGGGATATCTATGATACCAAGAAGGACGAGTATTGTTTATTCCGCCATGATGGCTTCGCATGCCATCCTGGACAGACGGAGGGCGGATTCTATTCCTGTTTCCACAACCACGTGCGGCTGGACCGGCCCTATCTGGATGAAGAGCGCCTGCTCGTGGAAGACCTTCCAGATGAGTGCCCCATGCTGCTCGAACTCGGCGAGAGCATTGTAGACGCCCAGCATGTCGGGAGCTTTACGGGTGAAGCGGTGTATTACTTTGTGCGCGAGGTGGCCGCGTCGGAGCCTTTGAAGGCCCAGCTTGTCATGGGCGTGACCGTGCCCATGGCCGTTTGGATCAATGGCGTCGAGTGCATTCGCTCGGAATCGACCGGTTCATGGTTTCCCATGGACCATTCCTGTATTGTCGAATGGCAAGACGCTCCTAAACGCATCGTCATCAAACTGGCGTGCCCAGTTGATCAATGGCGTTTCAGCATGACGTTTTTAAGGCAAGGGTATAAAAGCCAGGAAAAAAGGGTGGCTTCATATATCGAAGACCGGCTTGGCGACCGGGCGCTGTCCGCGGCAGCCTTGAAGGGAACGCGCTGGGTGAAGACATTTTCTGGGAATTGCCAATAATGAGCGGGTGGTGGGCAGAGATTCTCCCTCTTCTCGCGATAGGGATGATGGCCGCCGCGCAGGCCTCGCCTTCTTGTCCGAATCCGGCATTCGAGGATGGATTAAACGGCTGGGAAGTGCTAGACCCGGAGTATGTGCGGCTTGAGCACATCACCGGAGGACCTGCGGAGTTCACGCTGGCATTGGACGCCCGCTTCGCTTCCGCGCCGCCAGTTGCCCAATCACATCCTTTCGAAGTCGAGGAAGGGCAGGCGTATGATATCGGCGGTATGGTCCAGCGCACGGGCGGATATGGGCATGAGACGTTCATGATCGCCGTGGCATGGCTGGACAAATCGGAGGCGTTCATCCAACAAAACAATTCCTGGCAAGGCATGCTTTTTGGGGATGAATGGACCGAATACCGCGCCCAGGTCATTGCACCTAAAAATGCACGTAAAGCGCGCCTCTTACTCTCCGTGGCGCCAGGGAGCGCCTGCCGCATGACCCGGCTGTTTCTGGAGCAGGCCAGCGGCATTGCGCCATCCATCCATATCGCGTTGATGCCTGAACCACTTCAAGAAGGCGCGGAATCCCAATTGCGGTATCGAATCCAAAACATGGCTTCGGAACCGTTGCGGCATGTTTTGGCCAAGGTTACGCTGCCTGAGGGCATGTCTTCACCTCATGAGCTAAAAGTGAAAGTCGGAACATTGCGCCCGTGGGAAGGCCGCGCGTTTACTTTGCCGTTGGTTGGAAAGTCGGTGGATGCCCAAGCGGAATTCCAGGTGGAAGTGTGCGGCGGATGGAAACATCTAGAGGCCGTTCATCGGGCGGCAACACCGGTGTTTGACTCGATTCCGACCGAAATTCCAACGGCAACGGCGGAGCTCGCCAAGCCAGAGCCTATGCGGAAGTCATATCAAACTGGCTGCTGGTACTTTCCCTCGATGATCGATTGGTCCACGCGGACCGAGGCCTTTCAAGGGATGCGGTCGTGTGAAAACACCAAGCCGCTGCTTGGTTATTATAACGAGGCGCTTCCAGAGGTTGCGGACTGGCATGTCCAGTGGGCTGCCCGCCACGGCATCGACTTCTTCATCTTCGACTGGTATTACAACCAAGGATATGAATATCTAAACGATGCGCTGGATGAAGGTTTTTTAAAGAGCCGCTTTCGGGAGCAAATGAAGTTTGCCATCCACTGGTGTATCCAGCAAGGCACGGTGGAAGAATTTAAGCCGTATGATTTCTCGGAACAATCGCTTTCCGAATTAGCGGAATTATTGTGCTCACGCTATTTCTCACAGTCCAATTATCTATGCATTGATGGGAAACCGGCATTTTTTATCTACCAGCCTTGGCGGCTCGTGAATGGCCTTGGAAACGCCTCCGCCGCGCGCAAGGCGCTCGACGCCATGCGCGGTGTGGCCCAAGCCCATGGATATGCGGGCATCTATTTTATCGCCGTGCATAATAATCCATGGATGCCGTCGTATGCGTCGGCTGGTTTTGACTGTGTTACAGCCTATTCCTTTATGAGCGGTGATCTGTTGCAGGATGCGCAACACAATGTGGATTATGCTGCGTTGCTGCCGGAATACGCACGCTGGTTCGCTGCCGCTCGGGAGCGCGCCCAGGCGCAAGGCCTTCCCTATATCCCTACGGCGTGGGCAGGCTGGGATGACACTCCGCGCAATCCAAAAAGCGCCTGGCGCACCACGGGAAACGATGCAGCGGCTTTTCACGCCATGCTGTCGATGCTTCCTGATTACATCGATCCTAATCTGAAAATCGGTCTGGTCGAGTCGTGGAACGAGTGGGGCGAAGGCGGGGCCATCGAGCCGGGCGCGCCATATGGTTTCGGCAAGGCTGCTGCTATACGAAACGTGCTGGGGTCCGCCCGTGGCCCGTACGAAACGCCGGTTCCCTTGCCGTCTGAGCGGACGCGCATGCAAACCACGGACGCCCTTCCAAGCATCGTGTCCCTATACCAGCAGCGCTATGCCGCACGTTTAAGCACGGAGCATGGGATATCCATGGATTTGTCGTCAAACCGGAGCATGTGGTTTATCGCGGGCGGCCCTTCTCCCGCACGGATGCAGCGGGCGGATGGCGCACTACGGGGCGTGTCGCATGAGGGTGCGCCCATGTTGTTTGGCCCTCCGGCGATGCAATTGGATGCCAGCCAGGTGCGGGAAGTGAAGATATCGTTGTCCGCATCCGCCGGTTCCACGGGCCGGATGTATTGGTCTTCCGATGAAAAGCCAGGCTTTGAGGAAGGGCGCAGCGTTCCGTTCGCGATTCAAGCGGATGGGCAAGTTCACGAGTACTGCATTGACTTGAGCGCCCATCCCGAATGGCGGGGAACGATCACCCAATTCCGACTTGATCCCATGAATACAAGCGGCGAATTCGCACTCTATTCGTTTGTGGCAGGATCTACAGAGTAAATTAAGCAGATGTATAGTTGTATAGGATTTATTGCAATCCTCCGGAAGCGGGTAGCCAGGAACGTGTTTTAGTTTCCCGCTTTCGCGGGAATGGCGATGAAGGCGATGCATACAGTTGAAGGCCATGGGGATTCGATTGGATCTCCTTTGACGCCAGCCAGGTACAGGTAACTTGAAGTTGGGCCCAAGCTTCAATGCCGTCTATAAAAATCGTTGGACTATATACTCATACAGTTTGGAAGGAACCCAGCAATGAAAAAGAGATTAGGCTTCACTTTGATTGAACTGCTCGTTGTTATCGCTATTATCGCCATATTGGCGGCCATTTTGCTGCCTGCCTTGGCGCGGGCGCGGGAAGCGGCCCGCCGCGCTTCATGTTCGAGTAATCTGAAGCAATGGGGTATTATTTTCACCATGTTCTCGGGTGAAAATAAGGGGTATTATCCTGGCGGCTCCCAATGGGTCTCGGAGTCTCCTCTGTTGAGCGGCCTGAACGCTCTTGGGAACATTGACTCTAAAATTTTCTCTTCAGGCGTGGAGTCATACCCGGGCGATGGAGCAATCTATCCGGAATACTGGAATGATGTGAACCTTTTAATCTGCCCATCGGATGCCCGTGATCGAAACTATTATAACACCAATGTGATCACGGAGGACGATATCAAGGAACAGCTTGATAATCTTGTGGACGATGGAACGTGGAAGGTGGATGCGCTCCGCAATACCATCCTATCGAATCCGACTTCGTATATTTATTTGCCTTGGGCGTGTAGAACTGCTTCCCAGTTAATGGATGCGCTTCATATCGGGCATATGAAATGGAGCGGCACCGCCGCGCATTGGGTGGCGCTGGATTCAAAAGCCATTCAAGCGCTGGGCGGCCCCAGTGATGTCAAGCATATTTACCATTGGCCGGGCATGCGGGCGATGGATATCGATGATGCGGCCACCTTGAGCTGGCGCGGCGCTATGACCGATGATGACGGAACCAAACTGCCCTCTTCGTATTATCGCTTGAAGGAAGGCGTCGAACGCTTCTTCATAACGGACATCAACAATCCAGCCTCCGGCGCGCTGGGGCAAAGCTCGATTATTATCATGTGGGATGGCTGGGGCAACAATAATACCAGCTACGCACAGACCGGCAATGACACCATGCAAACGATCACTCGTTTCAATCATGTGCCCGGCGGCTCGAATGTCCTCTATATGGATGGCCATGTGGAGTTTCTGCGCTATCCCTCGAAGCCGCCTGTAACGGATGGCGATGATATCGTTACAACGGCCTTCGGTAGGAATTTACCTAACTATATGCCGACTTTCGGCGGTGCTGGCTGATGATATATCGTGACTTGGTGTGTGGGGCGGTATCTGCCTCGCACCTGGAATCATACGGAATTGGAGGACAGTGCAATGAAGAATAAACAGGGTTTTACATTAATCGAGCTGCTGGTCGTCATCGCGATTATCGCTATCCTGGCAGCTATCCTCTTGCCTGCGCTAGCGCGGGCAAGAGAAGCCGCCCGCCGTGCTTCATGCGCCAGCAACCTGAAACAGTGGGGGCTGGTTTATAAAATGTATGCGGGCGAGACGAAAGGCGCGAAATACCCCCGGCAGTCCAATGTCATCCGGTGGTATACGCCCGAACCACGCGACATTTACCCGGATTATTGGAATGATTACGCCATTGCCCTATGTCCCTCGGATTCCCACGCCATGGACACCAGCACGCAATTGCTCTTGCCGAGTGGGGAGCCTGCGGAGTTGGTGGCGAAAGCTGGCGCGGAGGCGAGTTCAGGCGGGGAAGCGGAGAAGGCGTGCCTCTATTATCTGCTGACGCCCTCACGCTCTTATATTTACATTGGTTATTTGGTGAATACATACTGGAGCATCGGGGCCATGCACAGCGGCTGCGAGTCCTGGTACGCCACCAAATACGCGAAACTTGCGGATAGCTATATCGATGTCACGGACACTGTGTGCGAAACGCCTGGCTCCGTGCCGGTCTATCCGTCTCCGGATACCGATTTCGAGTCCGTATCGAATCCAAACAAATCCCTTGGTTATATGACCGGGTGGACGGGAAGCGATGGGATGACAAATACAACTCTCACGAGGCTTCGGGAAGGGATCGAGCGTTTTTTCATTACGGACATCAACAATCCAGCCAGCGCCGCGAAAGGGCAATCGGCCATTCCTATCATGTGGGATAGTGTGGCTGGAGTCGGCTGGTCTGACACCGGGCGGCGGATGTATAACTCGCTTTCATTCAACCATGTGCCAGGCGGCGGCAATATCCTGTATATGGACGGCCATGTCGAATTCAAGAAATACAAACAAGAAAGCGAACAGGACGAGGATTTCCCGTACAATCATCAGGCGCAGTATTTTGATCACGCCGGTTTTAATGGGCAAGGATAGAGAATAAGCATGCGGCATGGATGCGCGAGGAGGAGCGGTTTGGCAAGCAAGGTGATGTTTCTATTGGCGTTCCTCCTCGGCGCGATAATGGTGGAAAGCCAGGCAGCCGCTTCTGTTCCGTTGTTTGCGCAAACGCCTTCATTTTCTACACTCAATGATAAGACGCTGGTGGTGTGGTGCTCCCTGTCAAACTTAGACCAACAAAGCGGGGGAACGCTGTGCATCGAAGGGGAAAGCCAGTTTGACGGCATCGTGTTCGGCGAGATTGCGCCAGGCAAATGGATGGCTGGAAGTGAGTTGTACAAGCGCTCCCAGATGGATCAATCCAATTGGGCGCTGGAACAGGCGGGGCCGGAAGAGCTCGTGCAAATCGCCGCCGTGTATCAAGGCGGCCAGGTAAGGCTCTATAGAAATGGGCAACTGTACGCTGCTTATCCTATCGCCGCTCCGGCGGAGTTTGGCGGTTCGAGCAACATTTTGTTTGGCCTTCGGCATAAGGCGGCTGGCGGAATGGGAGGCAATGCCTTTTTCGCGGGAGCCATCCATGAAGCGCGCATCTATAGCACATCCTTATCTGAAGAGGTGTTGCGGTCGCTTCGCATGGATGCGCCTTCCGAGCCAGCGCCTCTAGGCATGTGGACTTTTCAGGATGGCTCGACAACAGACGCCATGGGTGTTTTTCCAGATGGTGTGTTGCACGGCGGCGCTCGTGTGGAAGATGGAAAGCTGCTGCTCGATGGAAAGGATGATTACATGATAACGCCTGTTCAAATGCGGTTCGACAAGACCCTTCATTTCCGGCCCGATTCCGGCGTGGTGGGCGATATCATCCCGTTTTATTGGAAAGGCGTTTATCATGTCTTCTACCTAAAAGGCGCTGGCTGGGGGCATCTCACCAGCCAAGACCTCGTGCGATGGGAAGAGCTGCCGGATGCGCTTGAAAAAGGCCCGGACGGCGCGCCAGATGCGGAGAATTGCTGGACGGGCAGCATCGTCGAGAAAAACGGCGTCTTTCATCTGTTCTATACCGGCAAAAACAGCCTGGATCCAAAAGGCGACCAAAAGGTCATGCAGGCTACGAGCACCGACCTTATCGTATGGGCCAAGCGCCCTGAAGATACGTTCTATGCGGATGGAACCATCTACTGGAGCAAGTCGGTGAATGGCCCGATTGATGATAAGCAGATATATCACCACCAGGCGTTTCGTGATCCGGATGTCATTTGGAATGAAGCGGAGTCGCGGTGGTGGATGCTGTTGCACGCTGTGAAGGCTGACGGTTCGATGCCGGTGTTCGCCCGGTATGTATCGGATGACTTGCTCCAATGGAAGCCGTGCGAGCCGCTCTACGTATATCCCAAAGAGTTTTCTGGCGATTGCCCGCAGATGTTTTTCGAGCAGGGCAAATGGCATATCATCGCCGCGGATCACCATTACACGTGGGCGGATGCGCCAGGAGGTCCCTATCAATCCACCATGCAGCCGTTTGACTGCGGTGAACTCTTCGTGCCAAAGTCTACGAGTGATGGAAAGCGCCGCATTCTTTTAGGCTGGATTGGCGATCGCGAAGGCAATCGTGATTCAGGGAAGGGGGTATGGGGCGGTGTGATGAGCATGGCGCGAGAGCTATATGCTGATGCCCAAGGGCGTTTATGCCAGCGCCCCGCGCGGGAGGTTATGGAAGCATATAACCGCCCGGTCCTTGCTCTGCCTGATGATGGAATCCCTCTAGAACGCCTTTCCGTTCCCCGCGATTATATGCTCCACACTACCCTTGCCAGCAAAACCTCCCAAGCAAAGGCGGTGTTCCATCTGCGCCAGCCGGACGAGGAGCGTTCCAGCGGCTATCGGTTAGCGATTGATTTTGACAGCAAAGAGATTGTATTAGGCGATAACTATCGCAGCTACAAGCGTGTTTGCGATTTCGACGCAGCGCAGCCGGTGGATGTGCGCGTGTTTGTAATCGGAACCGTCATCGAATGCTTCATCAACAATCAATACTGTTTCACGATGCGCGCATATGATTATGCGGATGAAGGATTATCCATGGAAAGCGAAGGCGCGGAGATTGCCATCCGTGGTTTCGCGGTGAGCGGGCTCAAATCATTGGAGTGATAACGATGTGGCGGAAGAAAAACGTGAGTCGAATCGGAATCCTGTTGGGGCTTTTTACGGCATGTGGCATCGCCGCGTTATGGGGATGCACGCCTGGCGATACGGGCGGCGGGGATGCTGGCGCCAAAGGGCTTCTCTTCGGGGTTTCCTTTCAAACGATGAACAATCCGTTTTTTGTGGATTTGAATGAAGGCCTCAAGCAAGTCGTCGAGAGCCATGGCGATAGATTAATGACCCTGGACGCCCAATGGAACAGCCTTAAACAGAAGAATGATGTGTCCGATCTGATCTTGAGAGGGGCATCCGCCATTTTCCTCAACCCTGTCAATTGGGAAGGCGTGAAAGGCAGCTTGCTCGAGGCCCAAAAGAAAAACATCCCTATCGTGGTGGTGGATGCGCCGGTGAGTGAGCCTGACCTTATCTTGTGCCAGGTGGCTTCCGATAACGTGGAAGCGGGACGCCTTGCGGCGCAGGCCTTGGCCAAAGTGAAACCAAACGCCAAGATCGTGATTTTACACCTTTCCGTGAACAAGGCGTGTATTGACCGCGTAGCGGGATTCACGGAGGAACTAGCCAAGCATCCCGATATGAAAATCTTGGACACACAGGAAGGCAAAGGAACGACCGAAGGCGCGCGCCCAGTGATGCGTGATCTGCTCGGGCGGTTCCCGGAATTGGATGCGGCGTTTCCGATTAACGATCCCAGCGCTCTAGGCGCTATCTCGGCCATCGAGTCCTCCGGAAAACTCGGCCAGGTTACCGTGGTGACGGTGGACGGTTCCACCGAAGGGGCCGCAGCCATCAAGGAAGGCAAGCTTCTATCCACTTCCGCGCAATTCCCGCGTGAGATCGGCCGGGTGGCGGCGGAATGCGTTTATGCCCATCTCGCGGGCAAGCCCGTCGAGAAGGACATCAAGATCCCGGTCGAATTGATCACCAAAGAGAATGTGGATGCATTCTTACAGAAGAGCGGCAAATGAGCGCCGCCATGCAAGCCAAGGAAATGAAAGCGCCATTGCTGCGCCTGCATGCCATCACCAAACGATTTAGCGGCGTAACGGCCCTCAACGGTGTGGATTTTGAACTCCACGCGGGCGAAGTGCATGCCTTGCTCGGTGAAAACGGGGCCGGCAAATCCACGCTGATTAAGGTGCTTGCGGGCGTCCATCGGGCCGACGAAGGCGCGGTGTTCATGGATGGAAATCCGGTGGACATACACCAGGTCGCGGATGCGGAGCGCTATGGGATACGGGTGATTCATCAAGAATTGTCGCTCGCGCCCAATCTCACCGTAGCCGAGAATATTTATCTTGGCCGGGAGCCGAAGCGCTTCGGTTTACTCAACCGCCGGCAGATGAATGAGGACGCCCGCACCTTGGTGAAACGCCTTGGACTCGAGGAAATCGCCGCAGTGCATCTTCAGGTTTCCACCCTGAGCATCGCGCAGCGGCAGTTAGTCGAGATCGCCAGGGCATTGTCATCCGAAGCGCGCGTACTGATTCTTGACGAACCGACTTCTTCGCTCTCCGGCGCGGAAACGGAAGCCCTATTCGTGACGCTGGACCGGCTGCGGAAACAAGGGGTGGGCATTATCTACATCTCGCACCGCTTGGAAGAAGTTTTGCGATTAGCGGATCGTATCACGGTGCTCCGCGATGGCAGCACCATCGGCACGCAGCAGGCCACGCAGGTCAACAAGCGGGAACTCGTCCACTGGCTGGTGGGGCGCGATATCACGGACTATTTTCACCGCCCCGCCCACAAGCCGGGAAAACGGGCGCTTGAGGTGCGCGGTTTGCGCAATGAACGTGTGCGGGGCGTATCACTACAAGTGCGCTACGGCGAGATTCTTGGTATTGCCGGGCTGGTCGGCTCGGGGCGCAGCGAACTGATGCGCGCCATCTTCGGCGTGGATCGGTTCAGCGAAGGGGAGATACGGCTGGATGGGGAGCGCGTCGAGATCCACTCGCCGGGAGACGCAGTGAAGGCGGGGATTATCTTGATCCCCGAAGATCGCCAAGGCGAAGGCCTGGTGATGATGCAAAGTGTTGGATTCAATATCGCCTTACCGTGGCTGAAAGACTGGATTCATGCGGCCAGGTTCAACCGGAAACACCGTAGCGGCATTATCGATAGGGCGATTACAAGCTGCGTGATCAAAGTCTCGAATCCGGATTCCCAGCCAGTGGACAGCCTATCGGGAGGGAATCAGCAAAAAGTGCTGGTGTCCCGCTGGATGGAGCGCCGCCCAAAAGTGTTGATTTTGGATGAGCCGACGCGGGGCGTCGACGTAGGCGCGCGCGAGGATATGTTCCAAGTCATCGCGGGATTGGTCGAGGAGGGGATGGCGGTGATTCTCATTTCTTCCGATCTGGCCGAAGTGTTGAGCATGTCGCACCGTGTCGCGGTTTACCGGGACGGCGCGGTCGTGAAAGAAATGGCCGCCGAGGAAGCAAACATGGAGGATGTGATGGGTCTGCTTACAGGAGTAGGTCAAATATGAATGCAGCAAAACGTTTTATTCCATTGATTGGCGCATGGGTAGCCCTGCTGATCATCTTCCGCTATTTTATACCGGTCTTTTTAACTTCAGACAATATGCTGGATTTGGTGCAGCAAGTATCGGTGAATGCGATTATCGCCTATGGCATGACGCTCGCCATTCTCATCGGCGGGATTGATCTCTCCGTCGGGGCCGTGCTGGCCTTGGTGGGCACCACGGTGGTATTTGTCCTCGGATATGGCGAGCCGGAATCCCAGAGCGTGGTCCGAATCGTGCTGGCCCTTGGCGCGGGGCTGGGCGTAGCGAGCCTATTTGGCCTATTCAATGGGCTATGCGCCGCCCTGACCAAGATGCCCCCGTTCATTGTCACGCTTGGTACGATGATGGTCGCACGGGGCATGGCGCTGCGCTACAACGAAGGCAAGCCGATGCATGTCCCCAGCCACGAGACGTTTTTTCTCGAGCTGGGCAACGGGCGGCTTTTCGGCATCATTCCTATCCCGGTAGTGATCATGCTGGCCCTTCTGCTGGTATGTGCGATATTGCTGCACCGGACGCGATTCGGCCAGCATCTCTATGCCATTGGCGGAAACCGCGTGGCGGCCCGGTTCACGGGCATACCCGTCGCGCAGCGGGAGATTCTGGTCTATGTGCTTTGCGCCGCGTTGACGGGTGTCGCGGGCATCATCCACTCTTCCCAACTGTATTCGGCGGAACCTGCTTCAGGCATCGGATTTGAACTCAATGCGATTGCCGCTGCCGTAGTGGGCGGAACCAGTTTTACTGGCGGCATCGGCACGATGGCGGGCACGTTTTTCGGCGCGCTGATCATTGGCACGCTGGACAAAGGCCTGAACCAGGCGGGCGTTCATTTTTCCCTGCAATACATCATGAAAGGCCTCGTCATCCTCGCGGCGGTCTATGTAGACGTGCGGCGGCGAAAATAGGCTGCGTGAGCAGTTTTCATTCCATGTGCGAAGGATATCCATGCCACCCGTGTGTCTTTATGAGAAAGGAAACACTCGATATGCGTCATTTCACCTCATCCAAAGCCATTCTGTTTTCGGCCGTACTGCTGGCATCCGTATGCGGACCAGCCTGCTCCGGCGAAGCCGAAGCGCCAATTGAACCGAAAGTGGTTTTCGATTCCGCGTCCGCTGTTTGGAACATGGGCGGCGAAGCCCTGTCCGCGGACAAACCGCCGCTTGCCGTGCATGGAAATGTGCAACTCGGAGTGGAATTGAGCGGGCTTGAACGGAATGCTTCCCTGTCGCGTGGCGGCGACGGAAAAGCGGCCATCTTCGATGGCGGCTATCTCAGTTTTGATGCGCCCCAGAGCAATGCACTTTTGCTGGCGGGCGACACGATGACCCTATGCTTGCGTATGCGGGACGCATCCGGGAAATGGGATGCGCCACTCTTCAACGCCTATGGACCAGAGGGCAAGCAAAGCCTTTCGCTTGCGGGAACAAACGGCAAAGAAAAGCCTATGCATCTGCGCAATTTCTTTAACCAGAATGTGCCCTCCATCTATTACTACCTGTTCGAAGAACCCAACGGTTTCCACCGAGTTTCAAGCTCCTCCCAGATGATCGAATTCACGCTGGGCGTCGAGCCGAACGAGGATTTCATTAGCTTCTATGATAAGGAAATGAAAATATGCGACGAGTGCATTGGGGATGAAGTGCATAAAGGGGAGATGACGGTGATCGCGCCTGCCGGGCTGATCGGCTCGACGGACTGGCACGATATTATTGTTCGCTTCAATGGCGGGAAAGTGCAGCTATTCATTGATGGCGTCATGGTGGATGAAGATTTTCCCGTCGGAACGCTTCAGGAAAGCGTGGAGTCGCTATTCATTGGTGCAGGTAAAAAAGAAGGGAACGTGGTTTCCGGTTTTCAAGGCATGATGGACCACGCCGCGTTGTGGACGCGCGCACTGTCGGATGCGGAAATTACGGCGCTGAGCGGAGGACAGGATTATGCGGCCTCGCGCCAACTCGATATCTTCGGGCCTCCCCAGCAATCCCTCCAATATGGACGCCCTGCCGGGCTGAATATCCGCGCGGGCGATTGCATACCCTATTACGACTCAAACACGGGCGTCTTCCACTTGTTTTATTTGATAGTCCGCCGGAATCATCACAGCAAATGGCAATGCGGCCATGGCGGCCTCCAAGTAGCCCACGCCACCACGAAGGATTTGGTCCATTGGAAGCAGGAAGAATTGGCGCTGCCCATCACGGAGCAATGGGAAGGATTCATCGGGACAGGCTCATGTATTTTTAATAAGGGGCTGTACTACTGGTTCTATCCCGTGATGTCAGTGGTCCAGAGCGACGCCCCGGGCGGGGTCTATGCCGCCACGAGCCCGGACTGCATCCATTTCGAGAAACAATTGGACGCACCGGCCTTGGCTTCGGGAAGTGACAATGATGTGTTCTTCGATAAGGAATCAAACCGGTTTTGCATGCTCTCCGCTGGTCCGCGGGAGGCTGATGGCCGTTTCCGCCTAGACTGCTATTACTCCGATGACCTCGCCAACTGGACGCGCGAGGAAGAGCCTATTCTTCGCGATGAGACCGCTTTTGGATGCCCCAATTACTTCGAGTGGAATGGGTGGCATTACATCGTGGGCCAATCCCCCCGCAAGATATGGCGCTCGCGCCAATTGCATGGGTCTTACACCCTCCAGATGCCCGGCGAGCTGGCCTTGGTCAAAGTGTCGAAAGTGGCTGCTTTTGGTGAAAACCGCCGCATATCCGCCGGTTTCCTGGCCGAAGATGGCTGGGGAGGCGACATTGTCATGTGGGAATTAACGCAGCGTGAAGACGGAAGCGTAGGTGTTACATTCGCTCCCGAATTGATTCCCCCTTCCGGTGCGCCTCTCGATATGGCCTTCGAGGCGCTCACGCCGGGCGTTTCAGGCGGCCCGGGCAGCATACGGATTACCTCTACGGATAAGCCGGAATTCGCCATGCTGGCGGGTGCCCCCCTCAATGCGCGCGTCACCCTGCGGGTGAATCCGAAGAATGCTTCCGGGCGTTTTGGGGTGTGCCTGCGTGGTTCCGGATTGTACGAGAGTGGCGTCGAGCTTCGCTTTGATCCCAAGGCGGGATGCGTACAGTATGGCAATCCCGAAAAGGGCAAACTGGCCGAACAGCCGATCAGCGGCTGGTTCGAGCCCTATCTCATCAATGACGTAACCGGTATAGACCGCCCGTTTGATCTCGATATTATTATCAAAGACGGGATCATTGACGCCAATATCGATCATCAACGCACGGTCATTACGCGCTCCACGCTGCGCGGTGAAAGGCTGTTCTTCTTCGCGGACAATGCCGATGTCGAGTTCGAGGCTATCACGGTGCGGCCACTGTTGGAAAGGGAGATGAAATGAATCGATCAGACCGATCAGACGGATCAATTCACCCGTTCGATGACGCCCTCGCCGTGTGGCATATGTCGGGCCAGGCGGATAGCATTCCCTTGATCATTAACGGCGATGTGCGCTTAGGCGTTGCCTTGGAGGGGCGTGAACGGGAGGCCTCTATAGCGCGCGGCGGTGACGGCATGGCGGCGGAGTTCCATGGCGGCTATTTCAGTGTGCCCTCCGCATACGAAGAACAGCTTAATCTATCGGGAACGGAGATGAGCCTCTGTGTGCGGGTGCGCGATTTTTCTGGAACATGGAACGCGCCATTGGCCGGAAAATACGGCGGTGAAGAAGAGGCGAGTTACTTCCTCGGAAACACGGGCGTGAAAATTGAAGCAGATGCGGGCCAGAGCGCGGAACGCAAGGAGAAGGCCTTCTTTCATGCGGAACAGGATACTTCTCCAATAAAACAACCAGAAACACCTGCTCCGCTTCTCAAATTCACCTGGGGCGGAAATCTGCCGGAAGAAACAGTGGAATGGCTGAATCATTATCCATACAACTCCCCAGTGTTAGTACACGAAGCGAATCAAGGCGTCCTGCATATCGGCGCACCCATGGCGCACGGCTGTGCGCCGGAATGGCATGATGTGATCGTGCGGTTTACTGGCCCAAAGCTACAGCTTTTCGTCGATGGCGTATTGCTCGATGAGGAATATCCCATCGGGACGCTACGCCAAAATGCGGTTCCCTTCCTAATCGGAGCCGCGATGAACCGGGGAGTGCCGGCCGCTGGATTCAACGGCCAGATCGACCATGTCGCGTTGTGGCCGCGCGCATTGAACGATGGCGAGATCATCACGCTGAGCGGCGGCCCAGCGGTGGCCGCCGGTAGCGAAAGCCGTTTTCTCGGGCTGCGCCATCCAGTTCGCCTGCACTGGCGTCCGCGAGGACACAACAAGAAAGTGGGGGACTGCTTCCCCTATTTCGATGGCGAGAAACTGCATGTGTTTTACTTGACCATTCGGCGCAGTTCGCATAGCAAATGGCAGGGCGGGCATGGCGGCCTTCAAGTAGAGCACATGACTACCAAGGATCTGCTCCACTGGGATTTTCTGCCGATGGCCGTGCCGATCTCCGATCAGTGGGAAGGCTGGCATGGCACCGGTTCCTGCATATTGCACGAGGGCGTGTATTACCTCTTTTTCCCGACGCTTACCTGCATGCCAAAATCACGCCCCGGCGGCATTCAACTGGCGGTAAGCGCCGATGGCGTTCACTTCGTGAAACAGGATCCGCGCCCGTTATTGGAGGGAGGCGATGCCGATGTTTTCAAGGATGCTTCGGGCCTGTTTCATTTAATCACCTTTTCCGAGCGGCCAGGCGCGGAGCGCACCGAGCTGGCGCACTTTGTTTCCAGTGATCTGCGCCAATGGCAACAGCAGGATGCGCCCATCCTCACCAATGATGACATCAAAAATCATTTGTACTGCCCAAACTATTTTGAATGGAATGGCTGGCATTACATCGTGGCGGGATGTAAATCCACCATATGGAAATCGAAACAGCCCTTCGGGCCGTGGCAAATGCAGCGGCCCAGCACGCCCGACTCGTCGTACGTACCCAAGTCAGCCGCCTTTTTCGGAAACCGGCGGATTCAAATCGGCTGGGTGAGCGATAACCCCGGCTCGTGGGGCGGCGACATCATCATTCGGGAATTGGTCCAGGACGAGGAAGGCCGTTTGGGCGTGAAGTTCCCGAGTGAACTGATCCCTCCTGAGAAAGAGCCGCTCCCGTTGCCGTTCACCGCACTCACATCCGCCGCCTTCGGCAGTGCGGAACGTATCGAACTCAAGCCGGGTGGAAACATGGCAATCGCCACGCTCGAACATGCGCCGAAAAACGCCCACATCACTGTGCGCGTAACGCCCAAATCTGGTCTAGGCCGATTCGGGTTGTGCCTGCGCGGTTCTGGAGAATACGCCGATGGCTGTGAACTGCAATTCGATCTAGCGAATCGATGCGTGCAGTTTAGCCGCCCGAAGGATGGAATGCCCGGTGATGGGACATCGGCGCGGATCACGGATGTGGATGAGATCACGGAGCCGTTTTCGCTGGAGCTTGTGGCCGATGGCCATATCATTCACGCCTGTATCGGCAATCGGCGCACGCTGGCCGTTCGCGATGCTTCGGAAGGCAGCCGCCTATTTTTCTTTGCGCAGGGATGTGAAGCCGTTTTCGACTCCATACGGATTTGCCCGCTCTGCTAAATCTTCGCGGCCAAATGGCCTTGAACGGAGAGATGCCTCAAATGAACTATGCACGCGCTATCTTTCGATGGGGCTCACTAGCCGTGGTGCTCATCGCCAGCGCATGGCTGCTGTGGCCCAGAACGCCCGGAGCCGCCTCCAATGGCGGGCCGGAGCTTCAACGTCAAAAGAACGCAAAGTATGTGATCAAGTTTTCACCGGGCGTTCCCTATATGCCCGGTTCCGTGCCCTTTGGAATCGGCGATAAGATCCATGGCTTGCGCGATGTCATTCAAGATTTCGAGTCGGAAAATCCGGACGTGCGGATCGAGCTCGTGAATGTGCCTTTCGCCCGGGAATATCTGGTGACCCAACTCAGCAGCGGGCAGGCGCCTGACATTATCAATGTCAACGTCGAAGAGGTGTGGGTGGATGTCCACAAAGGATGGTATGTTCCGCTCGATGCGTTTCTAAACGCTCCGAATCCCTATATCCAGGAAAAGGGCGATCCTTCTCTTCCCGGTTATTACTCATGGTGGGACATGTTCCGCTACCAGGCGATTAGCCGCGGCAAGGCCGCGCCGGATGGGCGCAACTATTGCCTCAGCTTCGACATGGTCGAAACGGGCATTTTTTACAATAAAACGATTTTCCGCCAAGCGGGTGTGGAGCCTCCCACTACCTGGGAAGAATGGCACGATGGCATGGCGAAGATTCGCGCATTAGGCTATATTCCCCTCTTGATGAACACGGACACGTTCAACGATTGGTGTACCGATATACTGTTTAACCAGCTCTATTTTTCGATTCTGCCCGGCATTGATGTCCTCAAGGGAGATGCCGCACGCGAAAAATACATGAAGGGCTATCTGGATGCGGATGAACTCAGTTTTCTCTTCGGCAAAAAATTCTTCACGAATCAGGATCCCCGTTATCTCGAATTGTGGCGCGTGATGAAAGGCCTGCGCGCCTACTGCAATAAAGATTTGAACAGCACCGATTTTCTGAGGGAATTCGTCACCCAGCACGCCGCCATGATGTGGAATTCGAGCCCCATCACGTATCGATTGCAAGCCGACAACTCGCTGGATTTCGAATGGGGTGTTTTTTATCCGCCTCCCCTAACGCCGCAAACAAGCCCCTTTGTTACGGAACCAGTGGACATGTGCGTTATCGGCGGCTCTGGAACGCAATTTGAGATTACGAACACTGCTGTGGGCGACACCGAGCCCGCGCTTCCCATGCAGGAACGCATGAATCGCTCCGAACGCCTCCAGCAGGTGGTCAGATTTCTTCACTTTCTTTGCATGCCAGACAATTACACGCGCATCGTGAATGAATATCCTTGCTTCATTCCCAACATCCGTGGCGTGGAACCGCTTCCTCCGCTGCATCCTTTCGCGGAGATATTGGAGCGCCGGTATACATCGACGAAGTGGATGTTTTCGTTTGATTTGAAGTTCTTGGAAATCCAGCGACGCATGCTGGAGATGTATTTGAATGACGGCATCAGCCTTGAAGGTTTCATGGACTGGCAAGTCTCGAATATCCGCGCGGCCTGTGTAAATCATCTCGAACGGAAGAAGGTCGATATGGAGAACATGCAAGCTACATGGGAGGCGCTTGCGCCGCTCCGGGCCGCCTATAAGGATCTTCCCAATGAATAAATCCATCAAACCATTCCTATGGCATATGAGCGAGAAACAGCGGTTTAGTGTGAGCTGCTACGCCCTTCTCGCCCTTCCAGCCATCTTGATGGCGGTCTTCATTTACTTACCGGTTTTGTGGGCGTTCGTGAATTCGCTATTCAAGTTTGAAGTCGGCGGCGAATCCGAGTTTGTCGGCTTGCGGAATTACGTGGAACTATTCACCATGGATCCCGTCATCTATCCAGCCGTCATCAACATGCTGCTGCTCACCTTGTTTGGAACCGCTATCCAGATCACCGTCCCGCTCATCGTGGCCAAGCTCATATTTTCGCTCGATAAGGAACGGGGGAGGTATTTATACCGGCTCCTGTTCTTAGTGCCTATTGTCGCTCCTGGCGTGGCCGTGCAGTTGATCTGGGGCGGCATGATTTACAATGAATCGGGCATGTTCAACGAAGTGCTTCGCATGATTGGGCTGGGCGGTATGAGCCAGGGCTGGCTCAGCGGTCCTAAGACCGCTTTGCTGGCGATAGCCTTCGTGGGATTCCCCTGGATTGGCGGAATCAATGTACTCATCTACTATGCCGGATTGGCCAGCATCCCCACCAGCGTGAATGAAGCCGCCAAGCTCGAGGGCTGCACCGGCGTTAGTAAATTCATCCGCATAGACATCCCCATGGTGTTCAGCCAGCTCAAGCTGATCATGGTGCTGACGATCATCGGCGGCGTGCAGACCTATGAAGGTATTTTCATCCTTACGCGGGGCGGCCCCGGTTTCCGCACCATGGTTCCCGCGCTCTGGATGTACTTCAATGCCTTTAGTTTTCAACGAATGGGTTATGCGTGCGCGGTCGGGGTGTGCCTGTTCTTCTTAATTCTGGGATTGACCTTGATGGCGTTTCGATACGTACGCTCGACGGAAGAATTGGAGGGTAAGGCATGAAACGGCTTCGCGCGTTCTTGCTGCACGGTAGCCTGCTCCTGCTGGCGGGGCTTACCTTGCTTCCGTTCCTATTTGTATTGAACAATTCGTTCCGTTCGAATAGCGAACTATACCACACTTTTTTTGGATTGCCGCAAGCCGTGAACAATATGTGCGCCGCTCTTTCCGCATGGGCCGGAGGCGGTGTGCAGCAGCCTTCCTTCGGCGCGTTATGCGAAACGCTCCTGAACAACATCGATACCGCCACGCGGGGCTATCAATTGGGATGGGACATTCTGCGGAAATATATCTTGAACAGCCTGATGTTCTCCACCTCCATCGCGGCGGGCGTTATCGTGCTTTCCTCCGTCACTGGTTATGTGTTATCGCGCTATCGTTTTCCGGGAAAACAGCTTTTCTTCTACTATATTATGTCCGCGATGATGTTCCCCGGCGTGCTGCTCTTTGTTCCCTCGTATATGATCGTCAAGTCCATGGGCATGCTGGGCACGTATTGGGTGATCATCCTGCCTGGCATAGCGGGCCAGCAAGCGCTGACCACGTTTATCTTTAAGAGCTTTTTTGAAGGGCTGCCGGAAGACTTATTCGAATCCGCCCGTATCGACGGCGCGGGCCATTTCCAGATCTATTCCAGGCTGGTGCTGCCCTTGTCAAAGCCGGTCGTTTCCGTGGTGTTGATCATGTCGGTTTTCGGCACCTGGAATAATTTCATGTGGCCGTTCGTCACGCTTCCCGATACGAGCATGCATCCCATTGCATCAGGCCTTTTTGTCATGGCCACTTCCCAATATGGACAAAACTTTTCCACGCTCTTTTCCGCCTATGTGGTGGCCAGCATTCCATTGCTCCTCGTATTCGTGTATGCCACCAAGCCGTTTATTGAAGGCGTAACTTCGGGCGCATTCAAAGCATAACTCAGAAATAGAGGAAGGCCACGCAATGAAAGAAATAATGGCAAACCGCGCGGGCATATGGGCAATAGCGATTTGGTGCGCATGCGCCTATCCGGCTATCGGATATGGCGAGGCCGAGTCCCCTTTCCATGACGCTGCTGCCTATTGGACGATGAGTCCAGAGGAGAATAAAGAACCAAACATCCTTTCTCTTGTGATTCACGGTGCGGTGCAAACCGGCGTTTCTTTGCAAGGCTTGGAGCGGGATGCCTCGCTCCAATCCTGCGGCGATGGTTATGCCGCTGTCTTCGACGGAGGATACCTGAGTGTTCCAGCAGAAGATGAAAAGCGGCTGGCGCTTTCCGGCAGTGAGATGAGTATCTGCATCCGCATGCGTGTTCCATCGGGCGAATGGGATGCGCCCATTCTGGGCAAATCGGGAGAAGACGATACGGCAAGTTATTATCTCTCTTGCACAGACGGCGCGGCCAAACCGCAAACCATTCAAAACATCTTCGGCCAGACTGTTCCTACGGAAGAATACTTCCTGTTTCACCAGCCCGATGGGTATAAGCGGGTGAGTGCTTCCAGCCAACTCATCGAGTTCCGGATAGGCCTGAGTCCATCACGGGAGGCGTTGGACACTCTAGGTAAAATATCGGGAGACGGCGATCCCCGCATATTGGAAGAGGCCAGGAAGGGGTGCATGCGCATTTGTGCGCCGGTGGGGCTCATTGGCGCGAAAGACTGGCATGGCCTCGTTATTCGGTTCACCGGCCCAAAGGTGCAGTTGTTTGTGGATGGCGTGCTGATGGATGAAGAATTCCCCATCGGCGACCTTCGCACGAATGCCGCGCCTTTTTTGATTGGAGCAGCCTCTTCCCATGGGGAAGAGGTATCGGGATTCCATGGCGAGATCGATCATGTGGCAGTCTGGAATCGCGCCCTCTCCGATCAGGAAATCGAACTGCTTAGCGGCGGGCCGGGCCACGCTAAAACACGGGCCATCGAGATGCTGGGCCGGACGCCAGAACGCATCCAATACTTCCGTCCAAATGGTTTCAATGTACGGCTGGGCGACTGCATTCCCCTGTACGTGAATGATACGCTTCACCTGTATTATCTGCTCGGAAGGCGCAATCATCATGGAAAATGGTGGAGCGGGCATGGCGGATTGCAGGTCGCGCATACATCCTCGCAAGACTTGATTCATTGGCAACACCATCCCCTCGCCATACCGATTACGGAACAATATGAGGGCTTTGTCGGCACGGGTTCATGCGTATATAAAGACGATACGTTTTACATGCAGTATCCGGTGATGTCCATGCTGCCGAGCCGGAAAGGAGGGATTTTCACCGCCACGAGTAAAGACGGCATTCACTTCAGCAAAGAATCGGAGAAGCCCATTATCGATGAGTTGCTGGATAATGCGGTGATATGGGACGAAAGAGAAAAGCAATATCATCTTTTCGCAATGGGCGGCATGAATGCCGATAAACAATATACGCTCAATTGGTTTACCTCTACGGATCTACGAAATTGGAAGCCTCAGCCAAAACCGCTATTGGTGGAGAACGAACGCGAATTCATTTGCCCGGATTATTTCGAATGGAACGGCTGGCGCTATTTGCTGGAAGGTTCGTTGCGCAAAGCGTGGCGTTCCTCCGAGCCTTTTGGGCCTTGGACATGCCAGCCATTGCTGATGGAAATGAGCATCCTTAAAGTTCCCAAGGCGTTTCCCATAGGTGAAAGGCGCTTGACGGCGGGCTTCATCCCTGACGAGGGATGGGGCGGGAACTTGGTGGTTTGGGAACTCGTTCAGCATAACGACGGCGCTCTCGGGCTCAAGTTTGCCGATGAATTTATCCCGCCATCAGGCCAGCCCATCACACGGCCATTTGCCTCATTGACCCCGCATGCTTCAGGCGATGCGTCCGCCGTCCAGGTGCATTCCACGGGCGCTCTCGAAATGGGCATGCAGGCCGCGATGCCGCGGAATGCGCGCATCACCATGCTCGTAAAGCCTTCTGGGAAAACGGGACGTTTTGGACTCTGTTTCCGTGGCGCTGGATTATATGAAAAAGGATGTGAACTTCAATTTGCACCGGAGACGAAACAGGTGCAATTCGGCATGCCGGAAAATGGCCAGCTCGCTAAAGAACCTGCCGCTGCATGGTTTGTTCCCTATCGCATTGATGGCGTGGAAGGGCTGGAGCAGCCTTTCATGCTCGACATTGTGATGAAGGATGACATCATTGATGTATGCATCAACAATAGCCGGACGATTATTACCCGGAACAACGAACGCGGGGAGCGCTTGTTTTTCTTTGCCGAAAACGCGGAAGTGGATTTTGAAGATATCGTCATCCGGCCCTTGCTTGACTACACTATAGAGGATGCCGAAAGATAGAATTTATACGGATGAGTGAAAGAAGGATGCGGAAGATGAATAACAATAGAATAGCTCTGTGGATAATGAGCGCGGTTTTATTGGGGAGTGGATTGATGGCTTGCAACACGCCTGCGGCGCATTCGGAAAAATCGTGTCTATCTCTAGACAATGGCGTGATTGCCGTTCGCATGGACCTCCATTCCGGCGGTGCGATCACCTATCTGTCTGTTTCGGGAGAAGATAGAAATCTGATTAACAATTACGACCGGGGCAGGCAGATTCAACAGTCCTATTATGCAGGTAAAGACTTGGACCGCCGCGCGGAAGGCCAGAGTAAGAGCTGGTCGCCATGGTCCTGGAATCCCATCCAAGTGGGAGATGCGTATGGCCATTCCGCCACGGTGGCCGAGTCCCGGCAGAGCAAGAAAGAAGCGTACGTGAAGACTATTCCGCTATTGTGGGATATGAACAACGAGCCTGGGGAGTGTTATTTCGAGCAATGGGTGTCGCTCAAAGGCAACACGGCGCATGTCCGCAACCGGCTATCCATTCACCGTACGGATGAACGGTGGGGAGTCGAAACGCGTTCCCAAGAGCTGCCCGCGGTATACACGATTGCGGACCTTTATCATTTGTACACCTATGAAGGCCCGAAACCGTTCACCATGGATGCGCTCACCGAGATCAAGAATCAAGGGCCGCCATGGGCGTCATGGGGAAGGGAGCAGCCCACGGAAAAATGGGCCGCGCTGGTGGATGATCAATTATGGGGCGTCGGCGTGTATAACAAGGATACGCAATTCTTTACGGGCGGTTTTTGTGGAAAGCCCGGCGGAGGCGAAAAAGACCCGTCCACCGGATATATCTCGCCATTACGGGATGAGCGATTTGAGAAAGATGACACCTTCGAATATGAATATGACATCATCGTAGGCACGCTCGAACAGATCCGCGAATTCGTGTACAAAGCGGAAGGGGCCGTGTATACCCGCAACTAATTTCTGTAGGGTGGAGATTGCCCCCACCGTTCAAGGGATTCGCCTATACACGGAAACGCCAAAACTATTGTCCATTCAGTGCGATCTCGTAGCATGGGCGTCCCGCCCATGCTACGAGAAGTGCATATCTCTTTTTTTATCCGGCGATTCGGGCAAGTTCATTCAGTTGAATATCTGTATAGCATATCGTATCTTGAAGACGGTTGAGCATAGCTGCGTGAGGGCTTGAACCGTTGCCATGCAATAGAGGTGATGATGCTGTATACGGACCAGCCTCCCATTGATTGGATAGACCGCTTTATTGACATGATCATTGGAGCGGTCATTGGCGGCGCCGGGGCTGTCTTTTTTTTACTGCATATAAAGAGTCATGAATATCGGTATCCCGAAGGCTATTGGTGTCTTGAAAAGCCCTGGCTTTTCATCATAATCATCATTATCTCCGCCGCCCTGTTGGGTGGGATATTCGGCCCAAATATATGGAATAGAGTGGCGGGTAAAGCATCAAGATGGTGGTAGAGGCGTCATCATGTTTCGATTATTCGATATGGACATGGAAAAGCCCATGGACTGGCTTGACCACGTCATCTACACGGTTTTTGGCGCGGTGGCGGGGGGCGGCCTGGCGGCATATGGCCTTTATGACGAAGGCAAACTAAACCTCGAAGAGGATTGGCTGTATATCGCTGGATGCGCACTCATTGCGGCAATCTTGTCCGGATTATACGGTTTTGCATTTTGGAAAGGGGAATTACGAGATTGATATCCACCTGATTATACGTTACAGGTGGATATCAACATGCAGTCCAAGCAAACGGCTATTCCGCAGCCTGTTCCATATGTTCCACTTTCGCCATAAGCCTGAGTAAATGTTCTCGAATGTCTTGAGGCCATTCTTTGATGAGATTCTCCAGACGCGTCTGATCGTTGGCATACAACGCGCGCGAGGCTTCCTCAAAACCTGGCTGGTTGCCAGCCATCGTCCACATGAATTTACCGGCGGCATCACGGGCCGCACGCGCCCGTTCCATTCCCCCCGTGCGCTTCCGTTCCGCATCCACGAGCCGCCGCAAGGTCACGGAAATACCCCCTTGCTGGCTGCTCAACCAGTCCCAATGGCGAGGCAGCAACGAAACTTCGCGGCTAACCACACCCAGGTTTGGGCGTCCCGGGCCTGTCTTGGGAGCCGCCGGCGCTTCGGATGCAACAAAAAGCGGGTGGGACGCAAGCCTCGCCAGCACTTGCCCGGGCGTGCCCCGGAAATCAAAATCGACCTCTTTGCCCGTCTGGTCGTCAAAGATCAACACGGGCCCTGAAGAGCCGGAATCCAAAAACTCCTTGGTCTGGAGGAGCATCGTATTCAAATCGCCAGAAACAATGCGCTTTTCGCCAGCGAATGCCGTATAGGTTGGAGAGTCTGCCATGGGAATCCTCTTTCTGATGTCGGGCTCGGGAGTTCTACGGAAGTGAGAACTCACACACCGAGCCTGCTTTTGTATTTTACCCGGGTAAAAACTAAAAGTCAATATTACCCGGGTAAAATTTTGCAAGAGGATCATTCAGTTGCAAACTTGGCGTCTTTGCGGCTTTGCGTGAGATTTTTCAGTACTGTACGTGGTACTACCATGAAGACGCCCATTTATTTTGTTTTCACGCAAAGCCGCAAAGACGCCAAGAAGGTGAAGATTTAGCAGAATAACAGATCATACCTTTCTGTTGGCTTGTGGGCAACGATCACACCAGGTGTTTATTCACTTCACGCTCAAAATGAGTCGGCTTTATTACACATACTGCCCCGCCAGCATTTCAGCGGCGCTGGGATCGAGCAATTCGAGTCGGCGCAATTCTTCGAAGCGTTCGAGCAGGTCTTCGACGCGCAAGCGTTTTTTGTCGCGCCCGGACACATCGTAGACGATCTGGCCCCGGTGCATCATGATCAGGCGGTCGCCCAGGCTGACCGCCTGTTGCATCGAGTGCGTGACCATGAGCGTGGTCAGTTTGTCGCGAGACACGATGGAGTCCGTCAATTGGATGACTTGTGCGGCGGTTTTGGGGTCGAGGGCGGCGGTGTGTTCGTCCAGCAAGAGCAATTCCGGGCGCAGCCAGGCCGCCATGAGCAAGGTGAGCGCCTGGCGTTGGCCGCCCGAGAGGCTGCCGATGGCGTTGCCGAGGCGGTCTTCGAGGCCCATGTCGAGCGCCCGCACCCGCTCGCGGAATTCATGCATGCGCCTGTGTGAAAGCGCCCAGCCCAGGCCGCGATTCTTGCCACGCAAGGCCGCCAGTGCGAGATTCTCCGATATGCTCATGGCGGGTGCGGTGCCGCTGAAGGGATTCTGAAAGACACGGCCGATAAGGCGTGCGCGGCGGTGTTCAGGCCAGCGCGTGATATCATGTCCAGCCAGATGGACGCTCCCGGTGTCGGGAAAATAGGTTCCAGCGAGGCCATTGAGGAAGGTCGATTTGCCGGAGCCGTTGGTGCCGATGATGACGAGAAACTGGCCATCCTCGAGCGCCATATCCACCCCGCGCAAGGCGCGCACCTCATTGGCGGTATCCGGGTTGAATGTTTTTCGGAACGATTCAACTTTAAGCATGCCGCACCTCCGTGGACCGGCGTTTTAATTTACCCAGTATTGCGGGCAGCACGAGTGCGGCGAATACAAAAAGCGCTGTAATCAGCTTGAGATCGTTGGGATTCAGGCCCCAGCGCAGGGCGATGGCCACCAGCAGCCGGAACAGCACCGCTCCCATCACCGCGCCGCAAAGCGTGAGGGCCAGCGTATTGGTGCGCACGAGCGCTTCGCCGATGATGACGCTGGCAAGCCCCCACACCACCATGCCGATGCCCATCTGCACATCCGCAAAGCCTTGGTATTGTGCGAGCAGCGCGCCGCTGAGGGCGATGCAGCCGTTCGCCAAGGCGATGCCCGCGACAATCATGTTGTTGGTGTTGACGCCCAGCGCGCGGATCATCTGGTCATTATTGCCCGTGGCGCGCATGGCCGTGCCCAGGTTCGTGCGCAAGAAGAGATACAGCAGCAGGCAGGCCGCCGCAATCAGCATGGCCAGCGCCACTAGCACGGCGAGGTCCTGCATGGGCATTTCCCAACCCAGCAAGTTGACGTTCCCTGCACCGCCGAAGAGCCGCTCCGCGGCTTTCCCCGCCCACGCCATTAGTGAAGCTTCGCCCATTAGCGGCACGTTGCTCCGTCCCATGATATGCAGGTTGACCGAATACAGCGCCGTCATTACGAGAATGCCCGAGAGTAGTTTATGGATGCCGAAGCGGGTATGCAGCACGCCAGTGGCCAAACCTGCGCAGCAACCGGCAACACCCGCAAGCACCGTAGCCAAGGCGGGATTGACTCCCTTCACGATCAGCACCGCGGCCACCGCCGCACCCAGGGTTATCGAGCCGTCCGTGGTGATATCGGGGAAATCAAAAATCCGAAATGATATGTATACCCCGATGGACAGCAGCGACAGGATGAATCCTATCGAGAGAGCGGCAATCAATAAATTCACGGCATTCTTCCTCTATGGTCGTCGTGTCGGCGCGGCCTGCGCTATTGCCAAGCCACCGGCCCGGCCCAAAGCGCCCCGCGCATAAATAGGCTTTCGCCTCCCCCGGTATAAGGGCGCGCATCGTTTACTAAATGCATCAGCCCTATGATCGATTGTTCCTCGAACAGTTCTTGCACCATGCCGTCCAGCGCGAATGGCCCGTGCGGCAATACGCGGAATGTAAATACCGTGGCGTGGAAATGGCCTGCCACATCTGAACCTGTTGCTAATGGCCGGATGAAAGGTGCAATCGCTGGTTCCGGCTGGCGCGATATGATTCCCACCGCCAATGCCAGAGAACGGCCATACATGCGTTCAGGCGCGAAAGACAAGCGCTGGCGAATAGCGGGATGCTCGAAGAACGCCGCTTGAGGCTCATCATCCGCAGGTGAGCGGCGCAGCCATGCGCCTACCAATCCCGCGGTTTCCGCCAATATCACTACTGCGGCCGATGAGCTATCCATGTGCTCAAGGGCCATTTGGGCCAATGCCGAAAGCGGCACGCCTTCCTCGTCCGCCAGGCTCTCGAAGCGCATGCAATGCTCCAGCGCGCCTCGAGCGCCCACGGCGTACAGCATCTGCGCTTCGGGAGCCAGTTCGCCCTGGGCCAGCATAAAGTCCACATCGGCCGAACCATCTCCCGGCAGGCATATACCCGCGCCGCCGATGGACATAAACTCCCCAAAACGGGATTTGGCTTCCGCATAATTGGAGCCAAAAGCCCCGACGCCCACGGCCAGCGTTTCTGGCGTAAGCCGTAAGGAGGACACACTGCCTTCACCGAAACTGCCGGTGGATAGTTTCGCCGGATCGCCCATCAGGAAGCCTTCAAGCGGCGTCATGGATGGCGGCGGAAAAATTTCGAGCCGCATGCCGCCATGTTCCGTCAAGACCGGCCCTGTTTTTTCCTCCTCCGCACCTGGTTCGGGACCGTCATCCACAATGAATCCGCCTAAGCCTGTCAACTCAAGCACGGTGCGAACCTGGATGGAAGGCGACACAATGCAAAAAGCGCCGCCCAATTTCCCGAGTGATTGCCGCTGGCGCACCAGTACGCGGATGCCCGCCGAGCTCAGATAATCTACTTCGGCCATATTCGCGCGGATTTGGTGTTCGCCCGCGCGCACAATCTCATCGAGCTGGGCGTCTGCTTCCCGTGCGTTCGTCGCATCCAATCGGCCCCGCATCTTGAGATGAAGCCATGCGCCTGCCTTAATCTGTTCGAGTTCCATGGATATATGTCCCTTGAGCTACTGGGCGGCCCCGCCGATCACTTCGTCAGCGCGGCTGATAACCGATTGAGGCGTTTCCAGGCCGCATAAACGCGCGTTTTCCAAATTGACCACCAATTTTGTGCGGCGGATCGAGTGGAATGGGATATCTTCCGGGTGTTCTCCCCGCATCACCCGCAACACCAAATCGGCCAGATCTTCACCAGACGAATTATAGTCCTTCGCCAAGGAGATAGCCGCACCGTGTTCACGGACCAAGCCGGGCACAAAGCTGAACAATGGCGTCTTGGAGCGTCGTGCGGCCTCGACGATACTGGTGAACCCCGTATCGTGCAAATTATCGACCACCTGGCATATGACATCGACGCCGCGCTCGAGGAGCGCTTGGGCCGACTGCGGAACTTCGGATGCATTGGCGTCGGAGATACGGATGAATGCAAGCCCATCGGCCTGAGTGGCATCGCCCAGTTTTTGGGAGTTGTACTCCGAATTGGCCTCCGCCGGGCAGTAGAGCGTACCGATGGTATGCGCCTGCGGCAGGCACTCTTTGATCAGCTTAACCATGGCCGCGCAATCGTGTTCTGAGTAGATGCCAGTGATGTTGGGCAGGTGGTCGGTATCAGACACGCCCGCGCCCACGATGATGGGATTTGCGACATTGCTGAACAAGACGGGGATGTCTTTTATATTTTGAACAGCCGCCTGCAAAGTGGGCGTGGAGGTCAGCAGCACCATGTCCGGTTTTTCCGCGGCAATTGCGGTGATCATCGTATTCATGGCCGCGATATCGCCCTGGGCATTCTGGACGGCGAGCTCATAATCACGCCCCTCCACTAAGCCCAGCGCCTTGATGCGCTCCGAAAAACCTTGATGGCAGCCGCTCACATGCTCCGCCTCGCAATAATCGATAAAACGCAGCCGCCATTTCTTGCCGAGAGGAGCTGATATTGGAACGACTTCTTCCTGGGAAGGAGCTGTTGCGGCCGGTTGCGGCGCGCTGGCCGATTCAGCGGGCATTGCGGGTGAAACCGGCTTGCCATCCTTAAAATCAGGTAAAACCTTAGCTGTTTCCGTGTAGTCATGCGGGCCTTTTTCATCGACGGTCAAGGCCACGCAGTCCATAATATCGGGTGGGATAGCCCAAGGCGTTGCTAGTTTCTCCAAGGCCGCCGTATTCAAAGCGAGTTTGCGCGGCACGACATCCTTGATTGCCACCGTAGCCGGATCAAGTCCGTCCTGGAGCACTTCCGCCGCCATCTGGCCCACCTGGCGGCCCACTTCGTAATAATTCGCGCCCAGATTCAGCGCGGCCCCTTTGAGTGCGTCATTCGGCGTATTCGTGATCACGCCAATGCCTGCGGCTGAAGCGGCCTTTATCAGGCTCTCTATTCCCGTCTCGACGGTGTTATCGCCGCCCACATAAAAGGCGTCCGCGCCTCGCGCCGCCAGTGAAGTTGCCGCCTCGAACACGCCCGCCGTGTTGTCCACTTGCGCTTCAATAATCGTCAAGCCCAAGTTGCTGGCGGTCTTTTTGGCTTTTAGTGTACAGGCCTCCGAGCAGGCTTCCGATGGATTCCACACAATGCCCAATGTTTTTATATGCGGGGCGAGGTAATGCATCAATTGCAATGTAATATCCACGGGTTGAAACGTGCCGATGCCTGCCAGATGAGGCGGATGCTCGAGGGGATCAGCCGGATTGATGCCTACGCCTGACGCGAACGGATCCGTGACCGCTCCAAAAATATGCCGCACCTGGCCTTCCTTATTAGCGGAAGCCATGGTTTGCAGAGTGGGCGTGCTCAGCGTCACGACGATATCATATCCTTCGCCGGTAATGCGTTTGGCGATGCTATTCGCCGTAGGCATGTCGCCCTCGGCGTTGAAATGGTCGATCTTGGCTGTCTGGCCGTCGATGATCCCCTCTTCCTCAAACACATCGAGCACGCCTTTTGCCCCATCGTCAAGCAACGTTGAGGTTGTAAACACGAACAGGGCGATATGGGGGATATGGCCGCTGGAAGAGGCGTTGGACTCTTTTCCCTTGCGATGGCCGAGATCGGAAGCCAGCAGGATCCCTGAGGCTAAAGCGATCAAAAAAACTCCCAGAAACAGGCGTTTAATGGCATACATCACTTTCTGGAGCCCCCTATGTATAATTGCTTCCTTTTAAATACCACATGTTCCGTATTTCAGGCAAGAAAAACAATGAAGATTCTTTCGTGGTTTGAACAAAGTACAAACCTGGCATCATTCCATACTTGGCCGCGAGTCCGGGCCAAACAGATGATTTTGGGAAGAATTATGATTCCATACTGCTTTTACTGTGCATCGGCGCACCCATGCTGCCCCAGCACTTCCTGCACCTTCAAGACCAGCGTAACATTCGAAAACGGTTTCTGCAGGAATTCAACATGCTCGTCGACGATCCCATGGTGTGCGATGACATCCGCCGGATAGCCCGACATGAACAAGACTTTTATTTCCGGGCGCAACAGCAAAAGCTGGTCCAGCAACTCTTTTCCATTCATTCCTGGCATCACCACATCGGTAATCAGCAGATGGATAGGGCCCTCATAGTGCGAGGCCAGCGTTAGGGCTTCTGCTGGCGTGCATGCAGGCAGCACGGTATATCCGTATCGTTCAAGGATCGTTTTGCCTAAAAGAAGGATCGCCGGCTCATCTTCCGCTATGAGCACCGTCTCATTGCCGTGGGCGGGTTTCTCATCGAGCGTAGCGGGTATGGCCGCGGTTTCTTCGGCGTGAGGCAGATAAATCTTGAAAGTAGCGCCCTTGCCTATTTCACTGTATACATTGATGAAGCCTTGATTCTGCTTGACCGCGCCATACACCGTGGCTAATCCTAGGCCGGTTCCTTTGCCTAAGCCTTTTGTCGTGTAGAACGGTTCAAAGATGCGCGTAATGGTCTCGTGGTCCATGCCTGCGCCGTATCGCTCACCGCCATCATGACATATTCGCCGGGGCGCACTTCCGTGTTATCTTCGCAATCCGCTTCATCAAATGTGGCATTCCTCGTTTCGATGGTGATCATGCCTACGCCGCTGATGGCGTCTCTCGAATTGATGCATAGATTAGCCAGCATTTGATCTATCTGGGAAGGGTCCATTTTAACGGGCCAAAGGCCCATGCCCGGTTTCAATGACAGCTCAATGTCTTCGCCGATCAGTCGGCGCAGCATGGTGAGCATGCCCGCGACGGTTTCGTTTAAATCGAGCACTTTCGGGCTTACGGTCTGCTTGCGGGCAAAAGCCAGAAGCTGGCGGGTCAAGTCCGTGGAATGCTGGGCCGCCTTCTTGATTTCCAGAAGATCCATGTAGATGGGATTCGTCGTCGGCATTTCTGTCAGCGCTAACTCCGTGTTGCCCAGAATGACGCCAAGCATGTTATTAAAATCATGGGCTACGCCGCCCGCCAGCCGCCCCACCGATTCCATTTTCTGCGCTTGAAGCAGTTGGACTTGCAGTTTTTCCTTTTCCTCCTCTGCTGACTTGCGTTCGGATATGTCTTGATAGGTTCCAATTACAGAATACCGTTCGCCCTCGACTACAGGCGCCAGGCCCCGCACTTCCGCCCATAGCCGCCGCCCAGTCATGGTATTTACTTCACATTCAATCGCGAATGGCTCTCCTGTCTCCAAACAATGGGTCAGGTTATTCTTGAACAAGGGCAGATACTCGGGCTGGAAATACATCATTCCTTCCGAAAGGCTGGGCGCATACTCGCGCGGCGCTTCGAGAATGGCATTCACGCCCTCGGTCCATTTGAGATAATCCGTGAACGGATTGGCTTTCCATCCTCCCAGCCGGGCAATCCGTTGAATTTCCTTTGAAAACAGCTCACTTTCCCGAAGCGATTCTTCTGCTTGCCATCTCCGTGTAATGTCGTGGTTGACCACGATGGCGCCCAGCATGTTTCCATCATCGTCCAATACGGGAGCCGTGTAGTTGAGAATGATTCTCTTTTGGCCATCAAATGTGTCAATTTCCAGCAATTCCTCGACGATGGAAACCCCTTCCCGGATTGTACGCGCCAGCGCCCAATCATCTGGGGCGATTTCTTCCCGAGATGGCAGGCGGCGCGCTTTGAAAACGCCATAATCGGAAGGCGCGACATGCGGTTCCGCGCCCCAAATCTTGACTCCCCTGGGATTGCCGCGAATCAGCATGCCGTTTTTATCGGCAAACCATAGGCCAACGGGCAGAATATCAAAAACCCGCTGTAAGAGATATTCGCTTCGTTTTAGCGCGAGCTCCGCTTGTTTTTTATCCGTAATGTCATTTGCGTACCCCAAATAGCGATTTTCGGCGATGCGGACAGCCGCCACCGCCCACCAGCGCATTTCATCTTGTTTGTTTTTATAGGTGAGTTCAATTGATAATGCTCCGCGTTCGAGCAGTTCAGCATACCCTTTCCGCCCCGCTTCAATAGAATCAGGAGCTAGAAAGCCGGCCACATTTTGGGCCAATAGTTCCGATTCTTCATAGCCCGTCATGCGGCAGGCCGTGGCGTTCACCTGTACGGGATGCCCTAATTCATCCACGATAAACACGCCATATGGAGCATGCTCGATGTAGCTGCGCCAGCGTTCCTCGCTTTGGTGCAAGGCGTCTTCCGCTTGTTTGCGTTCCGTGATGTTACGCACCACGGCCAATACCCGCTCTTGGCCGCCAATCGTGGAACGGCGAAGCGATACTTCCACCCAGAATAATTCGCCAGTCTTCTTTCTGGCTTGCCACTCGAATATTCGAGGATTCCCTGCCCTGGCAATTCGGATATTCCGGTTCGCTTCTTCCTCGATATAATGCCCCTCTTCCGAACTAAGCCGGCGGTTATCGCCGTACACGATTTCATCTTTGCTGGAATATCCATACATCTCGACCATCGACTGGTTCACATCCGTGATCTGGCCAGTCGCGGGGTCGATAATGAAAATCGCTTCATGCGTGGCGTCGAAGATCTCCCGGTAATTCCGCTCGCTTTGCTGGAGTGCGTCTTCCGCCTGCTTGCGTTCTGAGATGTCTCGAATGACAGCCAGCACCCGGTCTTGGCCGCCAATCATGGAACGGCGAAGCGATACTTCCACCCAGAATAGTTCGCCGTTCTTCTTTTTGGCATGCCATTCGAATATCATGGGATGCCCTGGCTCGATCATCAGGTTATTTTGATGCGCCTGCTCTACTGTATATATGCTGTCTCCCGCACAAAGCCGGCTATTATCGCCGTATATAATCTCGTCTTTGTCGGAAAATCCATACATATCGACCATCGGCTGGTTAACGTCAATAGTATCGCCAGTTATCGTGTCTATAATGGAGATCGCTTCATGGGTGGAATTGAAAATCTCCCGATAATTCCGCTCACTCATTTTCAATGCTTCATCTGCGCGCTTCCGTTCCGTGATATCGATAAAGAATCCTACAATAATGAAGGTGCCGTCTGGATTATACCGTTCAATTTTTGCATCCATTGAAAACCATTTTTCAATGCCATCTTTGGTTTTCGCGGCGATTTCGACATTTTTGAAGTAGCCTTGTTTTTGTAGTGTCTGCAGAATTCCCTTGCGTTGTTCCGGATGGGCATAAAACTTGTTTGAAACATTATTGTAATAAAGAATGGCTTCATCGGGATTCCCAAAACCGAGCATCTCCGCATTGGCTGGATTCATCGAGATACAGTTGCCTTCGGATGAGGTTTCAAAAATCGCCACAGGGGCATTTTCATACAGTTCGCGGTATCGTTGCTCGCTTCGTTGTAAAGCCCATTCCGTATGCTTGCGTTCCGTGATATCGATGAGGAATCCTTCTATGTTGAAGGAGCCATCTGCATTATGTTTCGAGATTCTGGCATGCATATGCTGCCAGATGATCTGGCCATCTTTGGTTTTTGCTTCAAGTTCAAAATTAGTAACGGAGCCTTTTTCCCGAATCAGGCGTATGCATTCTTCGCGCCGTTCTGGGTTTACATATAATTGGCGGCCAAGGTCGGTGTAATACTGTATTGCATCTTCCGGTTGTGAGAAGCCCAGCATATGGGCCAAGGCCGGATTGAACCTGATCACGGAGCCCATGGAGATGGTCTCGAAGATGCCAATAGGGGCCCCCTCGAATAGTTCGCGATACCGCTGCTCGCTTAACTGCAGTGCTTCATCGGCATGTTTTCTTTCCGTGATATCGATGAGGAATCCTTCTATGTTGAAGGAGCCATCTGCATTATGTTTCGAGATTCTGGCATGCATATGCTGCCAGAGGATCTGGCCATCTTTAGTTTTTCCCTCAAGTTCAAAATTGGTAACGGAGCCTTTTTCTCGAATCAGGCGTATCCATTCTTCGCGCCGTTCTGGGTTTACATATAATTGGCGCCCAAGGTCTGTGTAATACCGTATTGCTTCTTCCGGTTGTGAGAAGCCCAGCATATGGGCCAAGGCTGGATTGAACCTGATCACGGAGCCCGTGGAGATGGTCTCGAAGATGCCAATAGGGGCCCCCTCGAATAGTTCGCGATACCGCTGCTCGCTTAACTGCAGTGCTTCATCGGCATGTTTTCTTTCCGTGATGTCGATGAGGAATCCCACCATATTAAAGGAGCCATCCGGGTTATGCGCCGAGATCTTGGCATTCATCGTGAACCAGATATTCCTGCCATCCTTAGTCTTGGCAGGAAGTTCAAAATTGCTAACAAAGCCTTCTTCCCGCATTTGTTGTAAGAATTCCTTGCGCCGTTCTGGCTGGGTGTATAATTGTTCTCCAAGATTGGTGTAATACTGTATTGCTTCCTCTGGTTTTGAGAATCCCAGCATATGAGCCAAGGTCGGGTTGAATGTGATCACGGAGCCTGTGGATACTGTCTCGAAGATACCAATAGGCGCGCCTTCAAATAGCTCCCGGTATCGCTGTTCACTTAACTGGAGCGCTTCGTCCGCCCGTTTGCGTTCGGTGATGTCGGCCAAAAAGCCTTCCAAATTGAATGTGCCACCGGGATGATGCCTGGATACTCTAGCGTTCATCGAAAGCCAAATGTGCTGGCCAGCTTTGGTTTTCGACGCGAATTCAAAGTTTTTGACGAATCCATTCTTCCGAATGAGGCGCAATAATTCTTCGCGCTTTTCGGGCTCGACATATAGCTGGCTCCCAATATCAGTGCAATATTCAATGAATTCTTCCGGGCTGGCGAATCCCATCATATAAGCCGCTGTGGGATTAAATGCGATGGGCTGGCCTGTGGACATGGTCTCGAAAATGCCAATAGGGGCGCTCTCAAACAGTTCTCGATACCGCTGCTCGCTCAACTGCAGCGCTTCATCCGCCCGTTTGCGTTCCGTGATATCGATGAGAAACCCAGACATGTTGAAGGAGCCGTCAGGATTGCGTTTGGCGATTCTCGTGTTCGTCGTGAGCCAAATTCGCTGGCCGTCTTTGGTTTTCGCCTCGAATTCAAAATTATTAACGGAGCCGTGTTTATATAGCAGGCGTATAAGTTCCACGCGCCGTTCTGGCTGTGTATATATTTGGTGTCCAAGGTCCGTATAATACTGCATGGCTTCTTTTGGGCTGGAAAATCCTAGCATTTGGGCCAAGGTGGGATTAAATGAAATGACTCGGCCGGTAGAGGTAGTCTCAAAAATACCGACAGGTGCGCTCTCGAACAATTCCCGGTACTGCTGTTCGCTTTCGCTGAGCGCGGCTTCCGCCTTTTTGCGCTTCGTGATATCCGCGATGAAGCCTTCTAGAAATAGCAGGGAGCCATCTGCTGCATAAACGCCCTGGCCACGTTCCCATACCCACTTTATTTGCCCTTCCGCTGTATAGATGCGGTATTCTATTTCGAAGGGCTGGTGCGCCGCCACTGCTAATTGCACGCATTCCCACAGCCTGTTCTGGTCTAGCGCATGAATCAAGGAAGAAAAGGAGCCGTGCTGTTCTTTTAGAAACTCTTCCGCTCGATACCCCGTAAGCGCCAGCACCCCCTCGCTCAAGAACTCCATTGTCCAGTCACGGTCATTTCGGCAGCGGAACACCATGCCAGGCAGATTGCTCATCAATGTGCTCAGGGAACGCTCATTTTCATATAAGGCGCGTTCCGCGGCGCGTTCCGCGGTCTGATCGCGAAATACCAGCACCACGCCCGATACCACGCCATCCTGATCTCGAATAGGCGCGCCACTGTCGGTGATAGGACGTTCCGTTCCATCGCGGGCAATCAGGAGGGTGTGATTGGCCAAAGCCGTGATTTGGCCCTCGCGCAGAACATACTCGGCTGGGCTGGCCACTTCCATCCGGGTTTCCTCATTGACAAGGTGTAACACATCAAGACAGAGCTTGCCCTGGGATTCCTGCTCCGTCCATCCCGTAAGCTGCTCAGCCATGCTGTTCATCCGCTTCACCCGGCCAGCCACATCCAGAACAATGACCGCATCCCCAATGGAATACAGAATGGTTCGAAATTCATCGGATGTTTCGTTGTGCATGAGCCTCATCCTGTTTTGCCTGTCAGTAGCATGGCGCCTGTCAAAAATCGAGGCGGTTTAAAACTGGATGCCTTGTTTTTCCTCTATGTATGGCGGAATTTACGATATCATGTTAAAAATGAAATCCTTTTCTATCGTGAATAACATCACGAACAACAAAAACAATGTGTTTCTTCCCGCACCCGTTCAATCAGTCTACTGTATGATAACACGAAATCCGTGCTAATAAAAATGCGAATTTGGGTTTTAAATATTTTTTGGACAGGATTTACTGGCGGCGGCATTTCCGCTTTTAATCACACTTCAGCTACATGGGGCAGGCTCGGACACCTTATGCTTTGCTCTATACACCATAATATCGCCTCATACGAGAGGCAATGTTTATCTTGAACCTATTTCATGCAAAGCCGCAAAGGTCTATAGAAAACGAACGGCAGGGATATTTCAGCACATCCAAGTGTTTTGAGTCATAATTGATGAAACGTTTAATCCACATTGGGTATTGATATGGTATCAAAGGAGATACCCCATGCGGAAAGCCCCAGAGATTATATTGAGCCCGGCAGATCGTCAAACCCTTGAGAAATGGGCGCGGGGCCCCAGCACGCCGGTTCGCCTTATGCAGCGTGCGCAGATCATGTTATTGGCGAGCGAAGGGATAACCAACAAGGATATCGCGTTGAGACTTGGGGTGACACGCCTTCTGGCGGGGCGGTGGCGTTCTCGTTTTGCCAAGCTGGGCCTGTCTGGCATCGAGAAAGATGCGCCCAGAGGGGGGGCGCAAGCCGACCCAGCGCAATCGTGCCGCGCGGGAGATCATCCGGCGCACGATCGAGACGAAACCCGACAACGCCACCCACTGGACCTCGCGTATGCTTGCGCGGGAGTTGGGCGTCAGCCAGTCGATGGTTACCCGAGTATGGCGCGCCAACGGACTGAAACCGCATTTGGTTGATATGTTCAAGGTGAGCAACGATCCGGCTTTTGTAGAGAAGGTGACGGACATTGCGGGCTTGTATCTGGATCCGCCTGAACACGCGTTGGTTTTGTGCGCGGACGGAGAAGAGCCAGCGGTGGGGCAAGCCCCGCTCTGCATCCCAACCACGAATAGGCGCCAATCAACACCCATGTGAAGCAGCATTCAAGCTATTCACTTTTTCTGAGAATCCGCGTAATCGGTGGAAAAGTGGAACCGGTATTATTGGTGTACACGGGTGTCCATTCGTGATTCAAAATTCGGATCTTTGGTTGCGGCCATGCCGCGCTACGTATTTCATGGTCCAAAAAACTATTCCTCTTCCACAGGTGCATACTGCGTTTCGAGCTGCACAATTGCATCGAGAAAATCCTGGTCGGCGGGCCATTTCTCTCCCATACGAATAAACTCTGCATGGCCATCCATATAGAGCACACATATACCATCCGGCTTATCTTCTGATTGATGCACATATTTATCCATCATGACCGGAATATCGGCGGGCGAGACGGCCATTCCTGCTGCGGTCTGAGGCAGGCGCGCGGCTATATCCTCGGCCAATGGCAAAAACAATTTGCCTCCGCCACTCCCCGCACCTTCCGGTACGGAGACTTCACCAGACAAAGCTCCTCCCACAGTAAAACGTGTACGGCAAACCTCGATAAATGCTTGCCCTTCTTTTTCATTGAGCAACGCATAGCCGGGATAAATATAGCTGTTATGATTAAGGATCTTTTGTGCATTTTCTGCACTATAATCCGCCGGAGACCACTCGTCGCTGGAGCATACCAGTGTTGAAAGATCATAGAGATACTCCGGATACACCGCGCTAGGTTCCATAGCGAAACAGCCTGGCTCGGTGGTGAGCGGTGGATATTGCCCTTCATTCTCGCCCTTATACATCCGGCATATGATATCAACCATTTTCAAGTTGCTCTGACACGATGAACTGAGCGCCATATCGCGCGCTTGGATGAACGCAGGGGCCATGATGGCCGCCATGACGATCCCAAACGTGATCACGCAAACAATGCCCACACCGCCAATGATAGCCAGAATGCCGAAAGTGGGCATGCCCGGGCGGACATTGGGCGCAGGCACGGGCGGCGGCGCGCTGGGTCTAGCCGGAATAGGCGGCGGGCCAGATGTGGAAAGATCCGCAAATGCGGGCAATCGCCAAGGGTAGTGATGGCTTCCAGATAAATGCTTCATACATCATTCTCCATGCAACCGTTTTTACAACCACCAAATACACGAACCACACGAAAATAAAAACCGCCATCGGTGGGGCAAGCCCCACCCTACGCTAACAACTCCAACCCCACATAAATCCTTAGTGTATTTAGTGTATTTCGTGGTCCAAGAAGTTATTTCTCTTCCTCAAGTGCATACTGCGCTTCAATGTCTTCAAGCGCTTCCAGGAATTCTTCATTCGCGGGCCACTTTTCACCCATGCGCACATATTCCACGTGTCCATCCAAATACAGCACACCTACGCGACCTCGTGGATGATGATAACGCTTTTCCACTACGACAGGGATATTGGCGTTGGTGACGATTGAAGAAGCCTTTGGCAAGCGCGTGGCGATATCTTCGGCCAAGGGAAGAAAGACACAGCCGCCGCCGCTTCCAGCGCCTTCCGGTGCGGGAACTTCGCCAGATAGTGTATGGCCAGCGGCAAACTGTGCCCGGCATGTATCCGTGAACGCAAGGCCTTCCGTTTCGCTGAGCAATGCGTAGCCTAGATATAGGTAGCTGTTGCGATTCAGATACCGCTCGATAGTCCATTCTGGGTAGTTTTCCCACGTCTCTTCATCACAGGGGCAAGCCAATATTGAGGAACAGGCATTAGGAGCTGTAGGATTTATGAAACCATGTTGAAAGGCAAAGCATCCTGGCGTTTGGCTCATAAATGGATAGGTTTTGTTATGCGCATCCGAATACGCGTGGCAGATTAAGCCAATCTCACGCAGTTGTCCACGGCATTCCAGACGACGGGCCTGCTCGCGAGAAGGTAAAAGCACGGCAGTCAAGATGGCAAATATGATTGCTAGCACCAGTATAATTCTGCTCACGCTAATCATGATTTTTTTCACGTCTATGCCTCCGAGGATGTTTCATCCTAAAAAAGGCAGTAGGAACTTGCTTTGGGATTTTTCCAGCCCAATTTTGTAAAGAAATAACTGTCCTGGCCCGCTCTTTACGTTGGCGCCGACAGCAGGTTGGGGGTGGCCAGCGGCCTTCCCTCGAGTATTTTGGCGAAGATCCGGCTGAGGATCGTCCGCCATCGTTCGTTCCAGTTCAACTGCCGCGCAGTTGCTTTCACCTCCAATAAAAAGGCGTTTACGGATTTCAGAACTTGTTCCATAGCATGTCCTTGCGCATGCACGGGGGTGATGGTGAGCGTGGTTTGGCCTCCGTGGCGGGTCTGCTGTCCCACACCATACAGCAGCAGAGGGCGGCTTGTGATCGCTTCGGCGTGGCGCTCCGGAATCGCCAAGCGCACGTACAAAGACCACCAATTGTAAATCAGGGCTATGATTCGCGCCATGATTTGGCAGCGCTTCATATCGTGGGTGGTATACCCGCCCCACCCCCACTGGTTTTTCTGTTCATCGTAGATGTTTTCCGCATCGCCCCGGTCGCGATAATGCTGGGCCAAGGCCGATAGGGGGTCTGTCAGCGAAGTGGCCAGCAGCGCGTATTCATACTGCTGCACGGCTCCCGCTTGGATCTCAATGAGCTGTAGTTGGGGGGAGGGGTCAGGCAATAGCGGCTCCGTTTCCAGAACGATACTCCCTTTGAGCTTGCGCCGCAGAACGATTACCCGGCGTTTGCTCGTCCATCCCATAAGCTCCAGACGGTCTTCCAAACCTTCCCAGCCTTGGCCTGCTGGCGTCCAGTCCTTAGAACAAAAGGCCTGCTGGATAAGCCGTTTCACGTTGCTGGTCTGCCGCAATTTGAACAGATAGGGCACTCCGCGCGCTTCGGCTTCGCTCATGTCGCGTTCGTTGCCGAAGGCGCAGTCGCCGCGAATCATGCCCGGCCAGGCCGCGCGCGGCAAGCCATCGAGAAAATGCCACAATCCAGGCATGGTGTATTTCGCCGCCGTCTCGTTGCCCGGCCGGACTTCCACGTCCAGCACCAAGCGCGTGTTCGCCATAAAATAGGTATGCAGCACATGAGAAGGACGGCCCTGTTTCGCCGGATTGTAGCCCAGCACGGCCCCTTCTTGATGGCCGAACAGGGGCTTCACGCTTGTATCCACGTCCAAAATCCAAGGCTCATAAAGCAACGGCTCATAACAGCGGCGCAGGTGCTTCTGTAGCCAGCCCGCGCAGGCTTCCCCGTCCGCCAGTATAAATGCCCGCCGCGCCGAGGAGGCGCTCATGATCTTGCTCATACCCAGCAAGCCCGGGTTCACCGCGTCGTAACGGACCGCGTCAATGTGCGCATAGCGGGTGTGGCCCGCCAGCACTGATAAAAATAGCGTGCCCAGCACATCCCTCTTGCGCGGCGCATTATTGCTGGCGTACGCCAGCGGACAGTCCTCCACCCACGCTTCAAAAAGCTCCGCCGTCTTGAGAAAATCGATAAAGAACGCCAACTGGCCAAACGGCGTCGTTGCCGCCTCCCGGTCCCATTCCACATGCACCCGGCCCCCGTAGCTATCTACGAAAATCGGCGCCTCCAAAGACAACCATTCCTCCTCTCCCAATGGGGGAGCATCTTGCTGTTGCGATTCTGTTTCCATGTTCTTTATCTTGAACTACTTCCTGCTCGACACTCAAGATTCAACTGGCGTTTTTAGGTTCATACATCATCCTCCATTCTCCATGCACGCATTTTCTATAACCACCAAACACACCAAACACACGAACATAAAAACCGCCATCGGTGGGGCAAGCCCCACCCTACGCTAACAACTCCCACTCCACTTAAATTTTTAGTGTATTTGGTGTATTTCGTGGTCCAAGAAGTTACTCCTCTTCCACAGGCGCATACTGCGCTTCGAGTTTCACAATTGCATCGAGAAAATCCTGGTCGGCGGGCCATTTCTCTCCCATACGAATAAACTCCACGTGGCCATCAAGATACAGCACACAAATACCACCAGGCGTATGATATGGTTGCTTGTCCATCAAAATGGGGATGCTAGCAGCAGTAACCGGCTTCCCATCAGCGGCCTGTGGCAAACGCGTGTATACATCACTGGTCAAAGGGAACAATAAGCTGCCTCCGCCGCTTCCAGTGCCTTCTGGAACAGAAATCTCACCGGATAGAGTCTTCCCTTCGGCAAAATGGGCACGGCAAGCTTCGATAAATGCTTGCCCTTCCTTCTCGTTGAGCAGCACATATCCGAGATAGGCATAGCTATTTCGTTTGAGAATCCGCGTTGCGTTTTCTTTGTTGGTGCCGTCATCGGCTGATTCATCGCTGGGACAGGTGAAAGCACTTAAGTCCATATGCTCAGGATAGAGGGTGCCGGGAACCACGGAAAAGCAGCCCGGCGCTGGACCAAGTAGGGGCAATCTCCCTTCATGATCTTCTGCGTACCATTTGAACGCCAGAGCAAAACGAGACAAGTTTTCCTTGCACTGTGATCTTCCAGCGACCTCCCGCGCACGTATGAACGCAGGGGTCATGATGGCCGCCATGACGATCCCAAACGTGATCACGCAAACAATGCCCACGCCGCCAATGATAGCCAGGATGCCGAAAGTGGGCATGCCCGGGCGGACATTGGGCGCGGGCACGGGCGGCGGCGCGCTGGGCCTTGCCGGAATAGGTGGCGGGCCAGACGTGGAAAGATCCGCAAATGCGGGCAAGCGCCAATTGTTGCTTCGCCGAGATCGTTTTCTTATACATGCATACATCATAAGCCAGCCTCCATCTCCTGCCGACGGATATTTTCATGCGCATCGCTGTCCGGTGGTTTTGGGAGCACCAGGATACCATATCACCGTTTTTTGGGTTAGAACGAACTGTAGCGCGTATCTCGGTGTTCCTCGGAGCCTCTGTGGTGAAAATCCTAGAGCCATCACCACCCCCCCCAGCGTCCGGCATGTTCATTATGGTTTAGCCGCTCATTTTGTGCTTCCAACGCCAATTATGGCTATAATCACCCTTTCCAGCCGGGCAGGACGCCGTTGGTTCAGGGGAAGATATTGCGCCACACGGCTCTCCCGAGGCTGCCCGCGATGGGTGAGGACAAACCGGGCTTTAGCCTGCGAACGTAAGAGGTGGAACATGTCGGAAGAACCCAGCATCGAACGCCAGAGCATGGATGTGGATATCGTCTGCGTGGGATTCGGCCCCGCTACAGGCGGTTTCCTCACGACGCTGTCGCGCGAGTTGACGAACGAGGATGGCACGCCCGCCGTCGAGAGCAAAGTTATGCCGGGCATGCCGCCACAGGTCATTTGCTACGAGCGCGCGGACGACACCGGCTTTGGCGTGTCGGGCGTGGTGACCATGGCGAAAGGCATCCGCGAAAGCTTCCCGGATATCGAGAACGCGGGCATTCCCCACGCCACGCCAGTCAAGAAGGAGACGATGGCGTATCTCCTCGATCCCATCGGCGCGAGCCGGAGGCCGGGATTGCTGCGCATGAAGGACGCTGTCATAAAGGTCACGAGCGCGGTGAATCCGTTGTACAAGCATTGCGCCGTCGAGCTGCCCTTCACGCCGCCCTTCGCCGCGAAACATGGCGGCCTGCTCTTGTCCATCGGCCAGTTCAACCAATGGGTGGGGGCGCAAGTCATGGCGTCGGGCCTGGCGCAAGTGTGGCCGGGCATGCCCGTGGCCGAACCGCTCATCGAGAATGGCGCGGTCAAAGGCGTGCGCCTGGCCGATCAGGGCGTAGACAAACAGGGCAAGCCCGACATGGGCTTCATGCCGGGCATGGACATCCATGCCGCGCTGACCGTCGTGGGTGATGGCCCGGTCGGTCCTGTGGGCCGGGCGCTGAATGACCGGTTCGGCATGCCCGAGGGCCACCACCAGCGTGACTGGGCCGTGGGCATGAAGTTCGTCATCGACCTGCCCGAAACATGCGCCCTCGAGCCGGGCACGGTCATCCATACCTTCGGCTACCCGGAACCGGAAATCTTCGGCTTCCTTTATGTCTACCCCGAACGCGTGGCGTCCCTCGGCATCTTCATCCCGTCATGGTTCGACAATCCCATGCGCACGGCCTACCGCTATCTCCAGCATTGGATGATGCACCCCTACATCTGGCGGCACATCGATGGCGGCGCGTTGCGCTCGTGGGGCGCGAAGACGCTTCAAGAGGCGGGCAAGCATGGCGAGCCGCATCTGGCGGGCGACGGCTATGCCCGCATCGGCGAAGGCTCGGGCAGCACGAATATGCTCACGGGCTCGGGCGTGGATGAGGCGTGGACCACGGGCGTGCAATTGGGCAAGGCCGTGGCGGAATTACTCAAGGCGGATAAGCCCTTCACGAAAGCGAATCTCGAAGCGGCCTATGTGGCGCGGCGGCGCGCGAGCTGGGTCGAGAAGGGGGCCGTTGCGGCGGCGAAGGCGCGCGACGGATTCCAGCGCGGATTCATCCCCGGCATGATCGGCATGTCCCTCGTGGGTTTTACGGGCGGCGCATTGGCTATCCCCGGCAAGCCCCTCCGGCCCTACGAACGCATCCCGTCCGTCGAAGAGTATTACAAAGACAAGCTGTCCGCCGCCGAGATCCAGAAGATCCGCGAGGAATGCACGGCCAAGGGTTCGTCGCTCCACGACGCCATCATGAACCGCGTGGGCTGGCCCGAGATCCCCTTCGACGGCAAATTGCTGGTATCGCACCAGGACGCCCTGCTCTTAGGGGGAAAAGTCCAGGCCCCAGCAGGCTTCGCCGACCATGTGGCGTTTCTCTACCCGAACCTGTGCGAATCCTGCGGCGTGAAAATTTGCATCGAGATGTGTTCGGCCCAGGCCATAACCATGAATCCAGAAGGCGGCGTGCCGCTGTTCGACCGCGAAAAATGCGTCCATTGCGGCGCATGTTTCTGGAACTGCTCGCAAGCCCGTCCCGGCGAACCGGAAAAGGCCAATGTCGAGTTCCGCGCGGGCGCGGGCGGATTGCACTCGGCGGAGAATTAGGCGGGCAAATAAATGAGCGGCCAACAACTCTTTACCTGAAAGCGGAAGCTTGCCTCCGCTTTCAGGTTTTCCTTTGCTGCGACTATCTAGACAAGAATAATGGACGCCTTTGTAGGCGGTTCTATCAGACCATTCCTGATGTTTGAGCAAGTTATACGATATAATGTAGATAGCAGTTGCCTTTTTTCTGTGGCGATGTTCTTTTGAGTATTGTGTTGAGCATAGAGAAACGGCCTTCAGCCCAAGCCTAGCAAGACAAATGCAAAGGCGCATTTACGCGCCCGTTGATTTTAATCGTAGCTGGCGCCAAATGAAGAGGAGCGCAGGCATGAGAAACCATAATATTGCCCAAGATAAGCCGCGTAATCATTCTTGGGATATCGCCATTGTCACTACGATAGCTATTATAGCCTTCATTTTGTCAGCATATTATGATGCGCTTGAATATCTCGTGGAGTTTACAAGAAAGCATGAACACTGGCAGCTCGATGAGTTTATAACGGTATCGCTAGTCCTCGTGTTCGTATTGGCATGTTATTCTGTATATCGCTGGCGGCAGCTTAATGCGATGAATCATCTTATATCAAAGAAAAATGATGACCTTCAGCAGGCATTCGGTGAGATTAAGCAACTAAAAGGCATACTTCCTATTTGTGCATCATGCAAGAAAATTCGAGATGATAACGGTTACTGGCATCAAGTGGAATCTTATGTCCGCGACCACACGGAGGCGGAATTTAGCCATGGCCTATGCCCTGAATGTGCGAAGAAATTATATCCACAAATTGTTTTGGACGAATATAGCGATATTCCTCCATCCTGCTAATCTGTACATCCAGATGAATGCGGGCTCCTGTCTGCGCCGCCTTGCATGGGGCCAGCTTATAAAGAAACGAACACGAACTGAAGAAAGCGCTTAAGCTTCAACCGAGCTGTTCATCCAAAAACGCGAGCATCAACTGCTTGAGATTCTTCATGTTATTCCGGTATTCCCATGCGCCGTGCCCATATCCTTCCGCTTCGTAGAATTCATGCGGGATGCCATAGAGTTCGAGCAGCGAATGCAGCCGCTTGGCGGATGCAAACGGGGTGAATGTTTCGTCGTCGTCCGTGCCATGAACGATCATGACCGGGGGATCATTCCGGTCCACTTCCGTCAGAAATAAATCCGCATTGCCCCAGAAATGGCAGTAGGCATTCACGCGGGCGGATATGCCGGGATGGTTCTGCTCAGGCACGGCAAACTCGTCTCCGTCGGTAACAAATTCATCATCATCCGTGAACGCTACGGCCGCCCCGGCGATAGCGCCCGCCGATTCGCCCATGAGCCCGATGCGTTCCGTATCCACGCCATATTCTTCCGCATTGGCTCGGATAAAGCGGACCGCATTCTTTATATCCACCATGGCTGCATGGGCGGATGAGGTGACCGCGAGCGTTTGCCAATAGGATGGAGCAGGCGGATAATCGCCGCTAAGGCGGTAATTCATGGCGAAAGCGACATACCCATGGTTCGCGAAGAATTTCGCGTATTCGACGATCTCCTCTTTTTCCTTGCTGCCATCGGTAAAACTGCCGCCATGAACCAGCAAGATCGCCGGATTTGTCGCCTTCGAGGAAGCCGGTTCATAGATATCAATCAACAGCGGTTTCAGCGTCCAGGTGGTGCTCGTGTCGCTATCGGACACATATCCCACGGCATACGTCACATCCGTGGTAATCGTTACACCGGGCGACACCGGGCTCGGACAACCTGCCAAGGCCGCTACAGACAGCGCCATAAGCGTACTAAGCAGCATCCTGTGGCGAACACGTTTTGCAGGTGATTGCTTCATGACACGAAAAGCCTTTCCTGTTTATGGAAACGCACATTAGCCTAATCACGAAAACCAGCCTACACCGCCACCAGAGGTTATTACAAATCCCCTGCGACTGCGCAGCCAGCGCATTGAGGGACATAAAAAGAGAGAGGCCACCGATATAATACCTGAGGCCGGTTGTATGCCAACCGGCCTCTGGATTCATTGGCAAGTATCCAATTGTCAATGGTCTAACTGCACCATCCGCGCTTGATTGACGAAAGGCACCTGGCGGATTTTTTCCATGTCGGCGTCCCGGAGTGGGCCATCCAGGTTGAGCACGGTCGCGGCCCGGCCGCCCCGCGCATCACGCCCCAGCGTCATATCGGCGATATTGACGCCTGCTTCCCCAATAATCGTGGCGATGCGGCCTACGATGAGCGGCTTATCTTCATTGAACGCCACTAGAATCCAGCCCTCGGGACGCACATCCACCCGGGTATGGTCGATGACACAAATCCGGGGATCTTTGTTAAACCCAAACAACGTGCCCGCCACTTGGTGATTCTCATGCTCGGTCGTGACGCGCACCGTGATGCTGAACGCGTAATCCGTAGGCCTGGCGCTGCGGGTCTCGCTGAATTGGATGCCGTGTTCCTGGAGAAGCGATGGCGCACTGACCATGTTCACATTTTCCATTAACGGCGTCAGGAAACCTTGGAGCACCGCCGCCGTGATGGGATACGTGTCGGTGACGCCCATATCGCCCCCGTATTCGATCTCGATGGCCGTGGGGCTGCCCTGTATGAAGAGCGATTGAAACCGCCCCAAGCGGTCCGCCAAATACAAGAACGGCTTGAGCTTCGCCCGGGTATCGGCGTCCAAGCTGGGCACGTTGACGGCGTTCACGATAGCGCCCGTGGTGAGATAATCGACCATTTGATGGGCGATGTCGATGGCGACGGTAAGCTGGGCCTCGTCCGTGGACGCCGCCAAATGGGGCGTCATGACAATGTTATCAAGGCCGAGGAACGGATTATTCTCGAAGGGTTCGGAAGTGTAGACATCCAGCGCCGCGCCCGCGATGACGTTTTCGCGCAAGGCTTGGGCCAAGTCTTGCTCATTCACGATGCCGCCGCGGGCCGCATTGATGATGCGCGCCGTGGGCTTCATTTTCTTGATCGCCGCCAAGTCGAGCAGATTGGCGGTCTTGTCCGTTTTGGGGGCGTGTATGGTGATGAAATCCGAGCGGGTAAGCAACTCATCCAACTCGACCAATTCGACGCCCAGCGCATCTCCCTTGAGTTTCGTCAAGATGGGGTCGTAGGCCAAGACTTTCATTTCAAAGGCTTGGGCGCGTTTGGCCACTTCGCCGCCGATGCGTCCGATGCCGACGATACCCAGTGTCTTGCCTCGCACTTCCGTGCCTTGGAATTTTTTGCGGTCCCACCGGCCTTCACGCATCGAGGCATGGGCGGCGGGGATATGCCGCAAAAGGGCGAATAAAAGGGCGAAGGTATGCTCGCAAGTCGAGATCGTGTTGCCGCCAGGCGTGTTCATCACCACAATGCCCATCTTCGTGGCGGCGTTTTTATCGATATTGTCCGTGCCTGCTCCGGCGCGCCCGACGACTTTCAAGCGGGTGGCTTTTTCGAGGGCTTCCGCAGTCACTTTCGTGCCGCTTCGCACGACCAATCCGTCATAATCGCCAATAATGGCGGCGAGTTCCTCGGGCTTCTGTGGCGGCTTAACATCCACCTCGAACCCCTCGGCCTTCTTGAAAATCTCGACGCCTTCTTCGCTCAAATTATCCAGAACGAGAATCTTAGGCATAATATGCACTCCTAGAAGTAAAAGAAGGGTTTCCCATCCACCAAGCTGAACCCCGGCATTCATAGGGGAAAGCACCCGCATAGACTGCCCCCAAGAGGGTTCCGCCATCCGCGATACAAAGCCTATCAAACCCTATGCTTACTGTCAAACCTGCATTTCCAGGCCAATACAAACCAGAATTAGAAGAATGGAACGCTAAAAGCACAGTTCCTATCGGGCCTGTAGCACTCAAGCTTGCTACGTTCATAACCTGGCAACACTTCAGTTGGCTAAAAAAATACACAAATTGCATTTGCCAAAAAATGCCATATTTCATAGTAGTATTAAGAGAGTATGGCCCTATTTTTTGGGTTTTCCTATTTTCAACAAGGCGGCTCCGTGTGGCGCGACCGAAACACCATATGAACCATCGAATTTGCCCATATCTTTTTTCTTCCAAAGGTCGCGCACGGGCTGCTTGCCGGATAGGCCGAGCTCGGACCATTTCGCAGTCACCACCGTTTCCTTGTCGCTGCGATTGAAAAGACCCACGGCAATCGTGCCGTCCCACAGCGGCCTGGACCAGACTTCGAGTCCAGGGGAGTTTTCAACCGCCTCCTTTGCCTGCACAGGGACAGCAGCTTTGCCTAAGGGATCTTGGTCGACATCCAGAACATCGTCATTCGAGAGCAGGTCAAGAGTGAACTGGTCCATTTCGGCCATATCGCATCCGATCAGCAACGGTGCGGCCAGCAAACTCCAAAGGGTGATGTGGGTGATCTGCTCGTTTTGCGTGAGAATGGTCGGGTGAATTTCACCCCATGCTCCCGCGGTTTTTCCAACGACCAGCATGTCCGGATCGTTCCATTGGCCTGGTTTGGCGAAAGGACTGGATTTTCCTTGCTTGAATCCAATATCGGACAGGCTTTGCCATGTATCGTGAATATCGCCAGTGGTGCGCCAGAGGTTGCCGCCCACCTCCGCGCCCCATTCCCAAACGTCGCTCATGCCATACTGGCAGAGGCTGAAGACGATGTCCCGGCCACACTTGTCCAGCGCCTCGCGCATGATGAAGTATGGTTTTTTAAATTCCTCTAGGCCGCCGTCCTGTTTGGCAATATCTCCATAGGAGCACCAATCATACTTGAGATAGTCCATGCCCCATTCGGCATACATCATGGCGTCCTGTTCTTCGTGCTGATAACTACCGGCAAAACCGCCGCAGGTGGCCGGTCCAGGCGAAGAGTAAATCCCTATTTTGAGCCCTTTGCTGTGTACATAATCGGCCAGCGCCTTCATATCTTTGAACTTCTCGTTGGGATGGAGCACGCCATCTTCGTCACGCTCGCCTTGCCAGCCGTCGTCAATGTTGATGTATTGATACCCGTGGGAGGCCAGCCCGCTTTTAACCATCCAGTCGGCAGCAGCGCGAACCTTCTCCTCGTCTATCTGTATGCCCCAGATGTTCCAGGAATTCCATCCCAGGGGGGGAGTCTGCGCCAGTTGATGCTCGCCGCCAATGATGGTAAGCATTCTTGTAGCTGTGCCGTGAGCGCCCTTGAGTTTAAGTTTCAGCTTGTATGTCCCCGCTTTCTCCAGCGAACCGGTGATGACGCCAGTTGATGGCTCCAGCGCAAGTCCAGCGGGAAGTTTTTTTGCGGAAAACTTCAATGGGCCTTCGCCCGTTGCCGGAATCCGAAAAAGAAACGGGTGGCCTGGAGTTGCTCCTATCACGCGGGGGCCGTTTATACACGGTTCGGGGCCGGAGCTTGGCGCTGGCGTAGCGGATTCCGCCGCGATGGGCATGAGGAGTATGCAGATGACGAACAAACATTTCAGCATGAAACGGCTGGATACCATCGTGGTTTCTTTTCCCAACAGGATAAGCATTCGACAGCTCCTTTCAGCACAGCATGTTTACTGTAGTAAAGCATTTCTGATTGGGTCTATCCCATAACCATAATTACATATTAACGGTTAATTGAATCACAAACAATCATAAAAAACAAAACCCCTAGCGGAAAAATCTCCCGCCAGGGGTATGTTTTATATGGTGCCCGGAGGGAGACTCGAACTCCCACACCCATTACAGGCACTAGGTCCTTAGCCTAGCGTGTCTGCCGATTCCACCATCCGGGCGAAGCGGTAGATATACTACCCGTTTTATACGCGTTGTTCAAGCACCTTCTCGGCACCGGGTGTGCGCCATGATTGTGTTTCGTTGCGTCCAGATGTTTTTTGCGGTATAATTTTGTGTCTGTATAGACACAAATGGAGGCCGCCATGAACATTGAGACGATTGAAGCGCAACGGGAATGTATTTTGGGGCAGATGCGCGCCATTCGAAGCGCCCACCCGGGCGGCGTGTCGGAGCAAATGGTCAAGGGCACACGCAAGGACATGCCGGAGGCCGTGGAACGGGGACCTTATTACTCCCTGCAGTGGTACGAGCAGGGAAAGCCCCGGCGGCAGCGGCTGCGAAGTCCCGAGGACGTGCGGCGCGCCCGTGAACAGACGGACAACAGCAAGCGTATTCACGAACTCGCCGAACGCTTTTGCGAGCTGACACAACAGCTCGGAGAGCTTGAGCGCGACAAGGAGGCCGCCCACGAGCGGCAAAAAAAAGGGCTCTAGTCGAACTGGAAAGGTCCGCGGAAATGTCGCGGGCGCTGGCGCTAGTCCGCCGGGACCGCGGCGTGGACTTTGAAGCAACGGAGAAACTCATCCGCACCGCCGCCCTGGAAGGCGCGGGAAAGACGCTGGCCGTCCTGTTCGACAAGGCAAACGCCATTGTCCAGGGCCAGGAGCATGCGTGCCCGCTGTGCGGCCATCCCATGCGCCGCGCGGGCATGCGGGCCAGGCGCATCACGACCATTCTGGGGAACGTCACGCAGGAGCGCGCGATGTACCGCTGCCCATGCGGGGCCACCGCCTATCCAGCGGACGAACTGCTGGATGTCGCGGGCACTTCGCGTTCGCCCGGCGTCAGGCGAATGACGGCGCGCCTTGGCGCGCGGGAAAGCTTCGCGGACGCCGCCGGGGATCTAAAAGAACTGGCGGGCATCAGCGTGAGCGCCAAGGACTGCGAGCGGTCCAGCGAGCAGACGGGAGCGGACGTGGCCGCGTGGGAAAAGCAGCGGCGCGGGCATCCGTCAAACCCCGCGCAGCCCAGCACCGGCGATGAGATTCCCGTCCTGTACATCGAAATGGACGGCACGGGGGTTCCCGTCGTCAAGTCCGAAACGGACGGGCGCAAGGGAAAGGCGCAAGACGGATCCGCCAAAACCCGTGAGGCCAAAATCGGATGCGTCTTCACACAAACCAGCACGGACGAGAAGGGGGAGCCGGTGCGCGACCCCGGCAGCACCACCTTTTCCGGCGCCGTGGAAAACGCCGAAGCCTTTGCAGGCCGCATCTTCGCCGAAGCCCAGCGCCGTGGACTGGAACGCGCGCAAAAGGTGGTGGTCCTTTCCGACGGCGCGCAATGGATAGCGAACATCGCCGCCGACTACTTCCCCGGGGCCGTTCACATCCTCGACCTGTATCACGCACTGGAACACCTGGCGCTGTTGTGCGCGCTGCTCTTTGGGAAGACCACTGAGCTGGGGATGCGGATGCGCCAAAGCCTCAGCGAACTCGTGCGGCAGGGAGAGGCCGCGCAGGCCCTGGAGCTACTGCGGCCACACATGCCCAGCCACGACGATGACGGCAAGGCGGCCTGGGAACATTTTCTGTATCTGGGCAGCCGCGCCCACATGATGCGCTATGCCGAATTCCGGGAACAAAAACTGTTCGTCGGCTCCGGCGTCATAGAGGCCGGCTGCAAAAATGTTGTAGGAAAACGGCTCAAGCAGTCCGGAATGAGATGGACGGTCAACGGTGCAAACAAGATCATTACGCTACGATGCGCCTTCTTGAACAGAGACTTCGAAGACTTCTGGGCCGACAGAGCTAGGAAAGATGCCGCATGAAAGCACAATTGGGACGCACACCCCTCGGCACCTTCTCGGCAGTAAAACAGAAAGAAGCCGCCTATTCGAGGAATGGCACGGTGTATGCCGCGGATGGCATGACATAATATGTAGGATTTTCCGGCAGTTCGGCGCGGGCCATATCCAGCGCTGCATCCAGGCTCGCCGCCTTGCGTGCGCCCAACAAGCCCACCTCCGCCTCGCCCATATTCGTCACAAGCAAGGCAATCGGACTTTTCTGGATGGTCGAAAGAGCGGTTTGGCCGTTGATCTCGCTATGTTGGCGCAGACCCGCGATGATGGCTTCCCTGCTGCCCAAACGCAGCCATTTCACGAATTGTTCGCCGCCCAGGCCTTCCCTGCACTGGCATAAGAAGATGATGCGGCCATCCGGTTTCACCGCTTGGTATGCGTTATAAAGGGCCTTATGGCACTGTACGAAATTGCGGGCCGGACCCGATGATGCGATCACCAAGCTGGCCTGCTCCCGAATAGGCAAGGCGTAGAGCCGCCAAGCATATTCTGTGGCGGCGCGGTGGGCCGCATCGAGTTCACCCGCGAACACGGCGGCGATTTGCCCATGCCGGTCCAAAACAGTGTTAATAATATAATCCACATGCACGAGCTTCGCCGCTTCGAGCATGTCTTCCGCAACGGGATTGCCCTCCATCGCCCCGATGCGCACGTCCGGATTGATGCGGTCCTCGTTTGGATCGAGGTTCATGGCGTGATTATGCGATATGGTGTCGATAGCGCTGATGCCCGGCAAAATGGATTTGCGCCCGCCGCCGAAGCCGCCAAAATAATGCAGCACCACCGCGCCCGTGCTGATAATGCGGTCCGCCTCATGGACGCGCCGGTTGATGCGCATGTGCGTGCCCCGGCTTGTGACACCCACCTCGACGAGGTTAGCTTCATCGCGTGGGTCATGAAGGCAAGCCCGGCCGCGAAAACGCTCATACATGGCCTGCCCGAGGATGTGGGCTTGCTCATCGGGGTTCGGCGCACGGTGGGTGCCCGTGGCGAAAACGAAAAAAATGTCTTCATCACGTATGCCGCGCGCATTCAGCCCCTCGATGAGAAAAGGTAGAATCAAGTCTGCTTTCGTTTCTCGGAACGAATCGGACACCAGAATCGCCACCGTCTCGCCGGGCTGGACTATCTGGAAGATATCTTGTTCAAGGCCGATGGGATGTAGAATGGCCTGCTGGATAATCTCTTCCGCATCATGTGTGGAAGGGCCTTCGGCGATATCAAGCACGCCGAGGCATCGCCCCCAATCGATGCTTCCCTGGACAGGCTCCGCGCCATATAACAGTTTCAGTTCCATGGGCACGCCTAACGCCCTTTCATGAATTGGCGGTTCAATTCCTTATACGCGCCGCGCCAGGATTTTGCTTGATCCCAGCTCGTTATATTGTCTTCTTCGCCGCCGCGCCCGTCAAATCCCGATTTCCCGTCCGCGCCTTCCGAATACACTTGGTATGCTCCCGGAGCGTGAAAACCATCCGGGGAGCGGAGCGCTTCGCTGCTTGGCGTTTCATATGCGTTGCCAGGCGCATACCGGTAGGAATGGCCCCACGGGTCCGGCGGAGGGCCTTTCGGGAAATAATTGGCCCGGGCGGATAAGAAGCGCGTGGCCATTTGTAGGCCTTCTTTCCCGGCAGGCGGATATTCCTTATACATGCCATAATACGTATCGACGGCTTTGGCCAAGGCGCGCACTTCCGTCTCCGCGCGATACATCCGCGCCAGCGGCGCATCATATGGCATCCGTAGCGATAAAGCGATGAAAACACCGGCGACAAGTGCAAGCAGTATGGGAATGGCCGAGAGGGCAAAAATGCACCCGGCCTTGCGGCGCTTCGGTTTATTCTGCTGCTCATTCATTCTTGATCATCCCGTAGAGTGGGGCTTGCCCCACCATACAAGGCTAATAACACAAATAGCTGGATAAGCCTAACTGTACATTCTTAATGGGAACGCCAGAAGGATGGCATGAACAGGGCGCAGATGCTGAACAGTTCAAGCCGCCCGAGGACCATGCATAAGGACAAGAAGAGCTTACCCATGGGGTGTACCGCCGCGAAATTGGTGGCTGGTCCAACTACATCAAGGCCGGGCCCGACGTTGTTCAATGTCGCGGCGACGGAAGTAACCGCGCCCTGGAAAGGCAAGCCTAGAAAAGACATGACCAGGCAGCCCAGCACAAACCAGCCTATATAAATCAAAAAGAATCCGTAGGCCATCCGTTGCATGCCTTCATCAACTACTTCGCCGTTGATACGCAACGCGCGGACGGTTTTAGGATGAAAAGTGGATTCCAGCAGCCAATACGCCATCTTAGCCAGCATGACCACCCGCACGACCTTGAGCCCGCCACCGGTGGAGCCTGCGCAGCCGCCCACGAACATGATCACAACCAGAAACATACGAGAAAAACCGGGCCATTGATCGAAATCCGTCGTACAAAAACCAGTGGTAGACATGATGGTGACCACTTGGAATACTGCATGGCGAAAGGCTCCGCCAATGGAATGATAAAAAGGTGCTGGGGCTGCGGCAACTCCTGGCGGTGAGGATGCCTGCGCTCCTAAAAGATTAAGCGCTACGACAATGGAGCCAATGGCCAAAATGGCGATATAAGCACGAAACTCCGTGTCTTTCAGCAATGAGCGCCATTTCCCTTGCAGCACGTCGAAATGCAGGGCGAAGTTGGCCCCAGCGGCAATCGTGAATACGGTAATGATGATTTCAACGGACAAGCTATGAAATCCCGCGATACTATCAACCCGCGTCGAGAATCCCCCCGTGGCCAACGTGCCAAAAGTTTGGCAGAGGGCTTCATACAGGTTGAGGCCCGCGAGCATGAGGCAGGCCGTCTGCGCAACAGTTATGCCCAAATAGATCGTGTAAAGTATGGCGGCGGTATCACGAATGCGAGGGCGCAGGCCGCGCGGATCGGGGCCAGGTGATTCCGAGCGGTACATATGCTTGCCGCCCGCGCTCAAGTACGGCAATATGGCCAGGAATAGCACAATGATACCCATGCCGCCCAGCCAATGGGTGAACGAGCGCCAGAACATGATACTTTTAGGAGTCGTTTCGAATTCCACGGGGCCAAAAACGCTCGAACCGGTGGTGGTGAAGCCAGACATGCTCTCGAAGTAGGCGTCCACGGGGCCAAGGACACCGCCAAAAATGAATGGCAGCGCGCCTAAACCGGCGGCCAATATCCAGGATATCCCCACAAAACCGAGGGCTTCGCGCTGATAGAAATGCTCTTTTGCTTTTTTGCCTATGGCAAGCAAGAAAAAACCGAAACATGCGCTGGCGGCCATGGACTCCAAAAACGCCACGAGCGCTCCCCATTCCCGGAAACAGGCCGCGGCAAGAAGCGATGGAGCCATGAGTGCCCCAATGGTGATACTCGCATGCCCGAGGAGCTTTGCCAGGATCAGATGGTTGATCATGGTGATTCCCAATCTCCTTGGGTTGCGGGCCAAAAGCCTCTAAACCTCTACGGCGTCAAATAGTATCTTGGGAAGGTTTCTCCGGAGCGAGACGCCAGAATCCTGGCGCAAACAACACCAGCAAGCTGAATAACTCGAGCCGACCCAATATCATGCAAAAGCAAAGGAATAATTGCCCTCCGTATGGAATAAACGAATACGTTTCAATACCGCCAACGAGGCCCAATCCTGGGCCTGTGCCGCTCATGCAGGTTGCCACGGAGGAGACGGCTGCGTCAAATGGAAGGCCAAACGCCGACATGCAAAGTGAACAAACAGCCAGGCACAATAAATACGTCAGCACAAACACGGCGGACCGCTGTTGAACAATATCACTCACGACTTCTCCGCCGACTCGCAACGCATAAACCGTTTTCGGGCGGAAAGTCTGCCCAATGCGGATGGCTATCATTTTCATTACAATGATGATTCGGACGATTTTCATACCGCCACATGTCGAGCCCGCACAGCCTCCGAGGGTCATCAATGCAATGAGCAGCATTCTCGAAAAGAAGGGCCAATAATCAAAATCATCTGCCATGAAGCCCGTATTGGTCATAAGGGAAGTGGCGTTAAAAGCCGCTTCGCGAAGGGCATGGGCAAACGTCGTAGGTTCGGCGGCATGCGCTACAGGCGGATTGCCAGAAACATCGGAGGGATGAAAATCGGGTCCGCCGAATAGGCCAGAAACATTAAGCGCGATGAGCAGAGTGGAAACACCCAAGATCGAAATGAACGTGCGCCATTCCATATCCTCGAAAAAGGCATTCCACCGCCCTTTTAGCACATTAAAGTACAGCAAGAAACTGGAAGCGCCGCTGATCATAAAAATCATAATCACCACTTCCACGGCAATACTGTTGTATGCGCCGACGCTCAGATTGCGCGTAGAGAATCCGCCCGTGGCCAGCGTCGCAAAGCTATGGCACATGGCTTCGAACAGGTTCATCTGCCCCGTGCAGAGTAATGCGATAATCTCGAGCGTGGTGAGGCCCGAATAGATGCCCAGTAAGATCAGGGCGCTCTCCTTGATCCGGGGGCGGAGCGCCCGGGGATCAATCGAGGATTCCGATTTGAAGAGCTGTTTGCCACCTGCTCCCAAATAGGGAAGCACGGCGATATAAAGCACAATGATGCCAATGCCCCCGAGCCAGTGGGTCAACGCGCGCCAGAATAAAACGCCTTTAGGCACGGCTTCCACGTCGTCGATGACGCTTGCCCCCGTGGTGGAAAACCCGGAAACGCTCTCGAATATGGCGGGAACTACGTGGAGCACTCCGTTGAAAATATACGGCAGTGCCCCCAGTATGCCCGTGAGCACCCAGCTCAAAGCGACCACCGCTAAGGCTTCACGCTGAAAAAATCGGGGGGAAGCATTCCTCCCCAGCAGGCGCAATACAACGCCTACGGCGCAGGACACAAGAATGGAATACAGAAATCCCGGGATGGTTTCCCATTCTTTATAGTAGAGCGCCCATAAAATGGAAGGCAGAAACACGGCCCCAATGGCATACCCATAGAGCCCCATCATTTTAGCTACAAGACGATAATTCATGATGTGAAAAGCTTCAATACAGCGTCAATGGAATCAAGCGCCGCGACCATGACCACGGAATCCCCCACTTCAATACGGCTTTCGCCGCTGGGAACGATGACCTCTTCACCACGCAAGATGGTGGCCACCAAAGCTCCTTTTGGGAAACGGCCAGCAATATCACGCAAGCTTTTCCCTGTGAGAGGTGCAGGAGCTTCTACTTTAAACTCGATGATCTCAACCTGGCCTTCATCGAGCACGGCCAGCGTTGAGATATTCTTTTGATGGATCAGCCGTAAAATGCGATTCGACAGGCACGCCCTGGGCGTCACGGCGTGGTCAATTCCCAATCTTCCCACTAGCGGTGCAAAATCAGGCTGATTCACCACGGCGACGGAATGGGCCGCGCCGATTTCCTTGGCGAGCACGCACGCCATGATGTTGCGCTCATCATCGCTCGTGGTGGCCACGAACAGGTCCATTTCGTCGATATGCTCTTGCTCGAGGGCGCTGCGGCTCGAGGCGTCGCGGCAGACCACTTTCACCCGCTTGAGTTTGGCCGCCAGAAAATTACACCGTTCCATGTCCCAATCAATGAGCTTAACGGAACAAGCTCGGTTATCCAGGAGCTGGGCCAAATGCAGCCCGATGCTACCGCCGCCCATGATGGTGATGTGGTCCGTTTTGGTGATATGGCCTTGAAATTGGCTCTGTAGTGTGGGGATGCTTTCCCGTTTGCCGATCAACGTGATAAGGTCGCCCGGCTCGACCACGCTGCTGCCGTTGGGCACCATGGTCTGGCCTTTGCGATTAATGGTGCCCAGCAGCGCGCCACAGCCCGGAGGGCAAACATCACGCAAGGTGCGCCCATTGCGCGTGGGTGATTTGGCCACGCGGACTTGGCGCATCTGGACAAGCCCCCGGCCGAATTCTTCCATGGCGATCATACCGGGATTCTCGATAAACCGCGCTATTTCCGCCGCCGTCAGGGCGTCAGGGCTTAAAATGTAGTCGATATTGAGCAAGGTTTCATAAAGCATCGAGGATTCGATGTATGATGCATCATCCACCCGGGCCACCACTTGCTTCGCACCCAGCGATTTGGCCGTGGCCGCGGCCAGCAGATTCAATTCATCCGTGCGCAACGCCGCCACGAATACATCCGCGGCGCCCACTCCGGCCTCGGTGAGCAGCATGACGGACACGGCATTGCCGGTGATGGTCCGCGCATCCAAGGCGTAATCCGCCTGCTCGACCCGGTTGGGATCAATTTCGATAATGGTGACATCATGCCCTTCGATGGTGAGCAAGCGCGCCAGATGAAACCCGACACGGCCGCCTCCCGCCACAAAGACATTCATTGAAATACTCCCTCATCTTGCCCAGAATTGGCGGATCATCCTACAACCGTTACAACCATGTCAAAAAATCCGCATGGCGGCAGCCGTGCAATGCTATTATAATAAAGCGCAAGCAAGGCCGTATATAACGAAAGGCAAGACCAGATGGCCACAAAATACAATAAGGACAGTTTTCGTGATCGGGCCTTAGGGACCCAGCGTTTTCAAGGCTCCGCTGTCCAGCCTCTATTCCGGCGCCGCCTCTCTTTACGGCAATCGAACCGCCTGGTCATCGTCATTACAACCATCTTGATTGCCGGCGCGTTTTTCGGACAACGGATAACAGATTCATTCCGGGGTTCCATTACTGAGTATGCAGAAGGCCGGATAATAGGAAAAGAGGTGCGCGCCCTTGAAAAAGCTCAAGAGATATATGCCCTTTATTTTGAATTCGAGCCTATTTCCATCAAATCTGACGACATGAACGCAGAACCTTATCGAGGCGGGCTTGCGGTCGAACGTTCTCTTTGGGAACAATTTCAGACGGATGATCCGGTGCAGATCGAGTATACGCCATCAGGAAGATGGCGTCCGCTACACATACTTTCTGTAAAATCCTTGCCTCTTCCAGCCCCCAATCCATCCTGATGCCCTTTCCTCGCGAGACAGGCGGGGAATAGGCCAAAGCATATCGGGCGTTCCTTGATCAATTGGTAATTGTGAAAAAGGAGGGGTAAAGATGGTTATCCCAACCGCTCGTGATTGTATGGCGAAGTCCTATTTTACGCTCCAGCCGGATATGGACGTTTTCTTAGCCATAGACCTATTGGTGAAAAAACAGGCTTCCGGCGCGCCGGTAGTCGATTCCAACCGCCATTTGGTGGGTATTTTGACGGAAAAAGACTGCTTGCGGATCATAAGCACTTCCGCGTACAGCAATGTCGTTTCCGGCACGGTGAGTGAGTTCATGTCCGAAGTAAAAATGGCGGTCAGTGTGGGGATGGACCTGTTTACCGTGGCGCAATTATTCTTGCTGTCCAACTTCCCCGCTTTGCCGGTCGTTGACAATGAAACATTGGCGGGCGTGATTACACGGCAGGATGTGTTGCGGGGCATCATAAAACTAGAGAATAAACTGGAAGCCGTTCGCCGACAGGAGAGCGCTGAAATGCATACTCTGCGTAGTCCATGTGCGCTGGGAGACATACAACGGCTTGTAAGCACCCATAACCGGGAACAACTCGCGGCGGTTTTCAGCAGTCGGCATGGGCCAGAATAAGGCGGGAGACACAAAAAAATAGTGAAAGCGGCGTCGAGAGCGCTACTCTTTTCCCGGCATTTTATAAATGCCATCGAAGGTCCATTGCGGGACTCACGCTTAGCCATTCTCGCTACGCTGCTTTCACTAACCGCAGTATACCACATTTTCTCACCACGCGCCAGTAAAAAAATAAGAGCAGCCGAGCGGCAGGCGTCTTTGTGGTGAAATATCCGGAAAGCTCATCTCCCAGCAGCGAAGAACTTACCGCAGTTATGCGGCAAGGCTTTCGTGGTCCGATAATCCACATCGTTGGTTGTGATGTTGCGAAGCGCGCATCTCATTGGCTTGCTTGCTGTTGCAGCTCGCTTTCCAGATTTTCCAGCGGGCGTATGACTTTGGCCGGATTGCCTGCTGCCAGCGACCAAGGCGGTATATCTTTTAGTACTACGCTATTCGAGGCGATAATACAGCCGTCGCCTATCGTTACTCCGCGCATGACGGTCACGTTAAATCCTAGCCAGCAATGGGCCCCAATCGACACCGGCGCAGTAGAGACATCAAATGATTTTTCCGTATGCCCCACCGACAGGAGAGCCTCGAAATGGCGCATGCGCACCAATGCATTAATGCTGTGTGAATTGTTATCAAAAATATGGCAGTTGTGGGATATAAGCGTGTGATGCCCAATCTGAATGCCTGCGGCGCTGCTCACGATCGTGTTATCGCCAATATAGACCCGCTCGCCAATCTCGATCTTTCCCGCGCCGTAGGTTTCCCGGCGCAGAATTCCGCGGCACACAAATCCCTGGCCGATATGGATGTCTTCCCGCCGGCCGCCGTTAAAACAGCTCGATGTGGAAAAAACAAGCGCATTCAGACCTAGCACGCTATATCGTGCAAATTCCCGTCCTGCGCGATAGGCATTATACGCATCGCGGCAGCCTTCGAACCATCGGCCAAGCGTAACTTTCCAACCCGGCTCTTTTCCTGTGTAAGGCGCGCCTACGCCACGAAAGGCATCCGCCATTGCTCATCCTCCTTCTTCTCAACCGGCTCAACTTGCAAATCAAAACTGGCCTTTCAACCTGTGAATCTGAGCTACTCTCACCATATCTTATGCCAAGAGGCTGCAGAAGGCAATTCATGACTGATATAGGCATTTTTATGCACTATTTATTGACTTTCGGTTTGTTTAACGCGCATCACTTGAGCACTACGTACTACTATCTTTCAAAATGTCGTTTTCTAGCGGAGATTTTCCTGATAATACCTTGCATATCAAATAGTTATGGTGGGACTATATAGGCGTATCCCTTGAGCGGTGGGGCAAGCCCCACCCTACAAATTTTAGTGTATTTAGTGTATTTGATGGTCTCAAAATCCGGCTCTTTGGTTGCGGCTATGCCGCGCGATGTTTTTAATGGAAAACTCTTTTTTCACCCCCAAACGGCCATCAAAAAAATGTGCAAATTATATCAGCAACGATTATTGTACTGCCGATGGGTAGAGGGCCGCCGGGGCAGCCATGCACGGATACGACCACCATTTTTACAGGATTATTAGTGAAGAAAGGGGTTTATATGTCGAAGGTAGCATTCATCGGTGCAGGGAGTTTGGGGTTCACGCGGGGCCTCGTCCGAGATTTATTAACCTATCCGCTTCTAAGCGATGCAACGATATCGCTGATGGATATCGATGCGGAACGCTTGGATTTTGCGGTGCGCGCCGTACAAAGCATCGTGGAGCGCGGCGGATATTCGGCGAAAATCGAAGCGACCCAGGATCGCCGGGAAGCGTTAAAAGGTGCGGACGCCGTGTTATGCACCATCCTGGCGGGCGGCGTGGATGTTTGGCAGCATGACATCCTGATTCCCAAGAAATATGGCGTCAATATTAATGTGGGCGATACGCGCGGCCCGAGCGGCATTTTCCGGGCCTTGCGCACGATTCCCGTCATGCTGGATATCTGTGCGGACATAGAAGCCGTATGCCCAAATGCATTGCTCCTCAATTATACGAATCCCATGGCCATGCTCTGCCGGGCCATGCAGCGTAAATCCAAAGTGAAGGTGAGCGGCCTTTGCCATAGCGTGCAAGGAACCGCGAAAATGCTATCCGACTGGATTGGCGCTCCCTTCGATGAAATCACCTATCTTTGCGCGGGTATCAATCATCTGGCATGGTTTTTGAAATATGAGTGGAACGGGGTGGACGCCTATCCCCTCATTCGCAAAGCGGTGCAAAAGAAGAAGTATTACGATGGCGAGATCGTGCGAAACGAGATGTTTTTCGCGTTGGACTATTATGTCACCGAATCCAGCGGCCACAACTCGGAATATAACTGGTGGTTCCGGAAACGCCCGGATTTACTCAAAAAGTACTGTATGTCCGGCACCGGCTGGAATCCCGGCGAATATGCCTTCACGCTGAACGACTACCGGAATACGGCGCGCACCTGGAAACGCGAAGTCGAGAAATGGCTGAGTGACGGCGCGCCCATGCCGCTCGAACGGGGCAATGAATACGCCGCGTCCATTATCAATGCCTATATAGGCGGTGAACCGTTCGTATTCAATGGAAACGTGCCCAACACGGGGCTCATTCCAAACCTTCCGGACCTCGCCTGCGTTGAAGTACCTGTATTGGCCAGCAAAAATACGCTTCGCCCCATGTATGCGGGCCCATTGCCCATTCAGCTTGCGGCATTGAATAACATCGCGGTAGCCACGGAAGAAATGGCCGTTGAAGCGGCGTTGACGGGCAATGCAAAGCTGCTATTTCAAGCCATTGCTTATGATCCGCTGACCGCCGCCGTATTGACGCTTTCGGAAATTCGGAAAATGGTGGATGAAATGCTGCGCAAGAACAAAGCGCACCTTCCCCAGTTCTAATGAAATAGACAAAGTAAACAGCCAGCCGCCCGTTCATTCGGGCGGCTGGCTTTCTTATACAGGTTATGGTGCGGCGTTTTTCGTGACAGGCAGAGGCCCGAATGCAGGCGTGCCCATGTCTTGTTCATCTGTAAGGTTGCAGTAAGGATTTCTGCTTCTCCCGTAATACACAAAGGTCTTTTCCGGCTCGGCGACGGTGAGCTTCATCTCGGGTATGTTTGAAATCCAAAGGACAACCGTGTCGGGCGCATCCGTTGCCACTTGCTGGTTATAAACGACCGGCAATGTATTCTTATCCGCATCACAGAGCCTGAAACCGCTCAGGCGTCCATTACAGAGGAGGCGGCCATTCACGCCCTTGAACGTAACACGGATGGTGGGGCCATATGGCGTATCCACCCATACGGCGGACTGCGGCCGTGGGCCATTTTCGATTTTGGCCCCGCCGTAGAGATCGCGCAGCACCTGTTTCGCGAGGCGCTGGGCAAGCTTCTTGCTGCTTTGGGTATTCATGTGGATTAAATCATCCAGCTCCAAATCCACGGAAGGAACCATTCCGCCATATTGTATCAGCGGCTCACAATCCAACTGCACCTGTTGCGCAAAACTCCAGGATGGTTCCATCCCATCATTTGGATCAAGAATGAAACGGCCTATTTGAACATAGTAAATAGGAAATTGGGGCGCATCGAAATCGTCGCGCAATGCTTTTGCGAATGCCACGAATTTTGACTGAAACACTGCCGCCGCTTCCGGGCCAGCTTCCGCTTCACCTTGATACCACAATAGCCCTTTTGCTTTTCCGCCTACGGCATGAAAACGGGCAAGCATCGCGCCATATAGCGAACGGCCGCCATCTTTTTTCAGGGCAGGACTCCACTGGTCCATGGACGTGCCGCCCACCGCGCAGGGCACTAGCCCAATGGGGCGGCCTGTTGCCTTGGCTATTTCATCCGCAAAAGGCAGCCCGATGCCCGCGCCCTTGAGAAATGGGCCTTTCACGTCTGGAATGGCTTCTTCTTGTACATCCCCTTTTATGCTCGGATTATAGGCAAAATAGCGTCCTTCGGCTAAGCGATGCAACGGTTCCTCGGCCTGCCGCCAGTTGTCATTCATCGCGAAAACCATGACCCGCTCATTGGGCGGGGTAACATCAGTTATATTGCCGGCGCCCGCCATATTCGATTGCCCCCCGAGCAGCCAGATATCGCCAACGAAGAATGGCGCTATAGTCTGGGAGCAAACGGCACGCTCCTTATCATCCCGAACGCACAATTCCAAAGTGTAAGGCCCACCCACGGGGATATCCTTAATGCGAACCACCCACCGGTGAGGAACATTCCTGCGCAACACCCGCCAATCAAGCACCACCTGACCAGGCGTACTGGATGATACGATTCGTCCTTCGAGTGTTCCCCGAACGCCTGGCGTGGTTTCACCGGAGCATTCAAGCATCGCGGTGTCATTCTCATCGCACTGGAGAACTTGATTGGGCGCCAAACCTGACTTCATAGACAATGTCATTTCGTCTTCCCCTGAAGCGGTAACGGTGGCAAGTAAAATGCACAAAGCTAAAACATAAATTGTGAATACATGCGCTCGCATATGGCCTCCAATTCCGGGTTAAGATATGTAGTGGCAATCTCTCTTGTGACGGCGGCAATTATGCCTTATTGATGAAAGCAATTGCATTTTAAAAATTGACTTGTCGTATATATAGCACAGCTCTATGTGCTGGCTTTCTGCCCGATACGCGTTTTCGCTCACTCCCGACGCAAAGCAGTCAAGAGGTCGTCATTCCAGCCATAACGGAGGCGCGGCCTGCATGGAGCTGGGAACCGCTCGAAAAGATAACCCGCCAGCAACGGCAGCGCTACACTGGGCTCCACCCAAGCCATGGCGAAATCCGCATCGGAACGGATTTTTCCCCAGCTCTGGGCTTCACCGAGCGTACTCGAGGAAAGCCCCCCATCCGCCGTGACGGCGGTTGTCACCTGTAATGCGTAATCATGCCCGCGATCAAGGCCAAAAATATAACCCATCACGACGGAATCATTGATGTAATTTTTGGACACGCCTCCCGCCACATAGATGGCTGCGGTCTTCTTGGATTTCACCACGATTTGTGTCAGCTCATAATTGTCTTGAATGGAATCGATGGTTATTCCTGGCCGTTTCTCCATTTTACAGCGATGCCGGTGGTGTGTAAGCCCAATGCCAATCGAGCTGTCGTTCAACGCCGGGCAAAACATGGGAACGCCCATCTGGCAGCAGGTGTAAAGAATCGAACCGCCATCCGTAAGCTTCGAGCCTAAGTGGCTGAGATACTGCCGGGAAGAATAGGCCCCCGGCGTTAACTCATCCGCCACCGCGCCACACCAGATATCGGTGTCCCAAAATTTCTCCTCATCTACATACGTGTCATATATGCGGTCTATGTATAACGAGCGCAATGCCGTGTCATCCGCAACAACTGACCCTTGATAATGACGGTGCCCGCGCGCCTGGTAGATATCTTGGTAGATGATGGCTCCTGTCGAAACGACGGCATCCACATAACCTCCCGCCACCAGATCGCGAATCAAGGTGCGGAGCCCGGCTGCAATCAAAGGGCCTGCAAGCCCGAGAAAAACCGTCGGCCGCGCCTTATCCTTCATCATCCGCTCCAGCACCGACGCGCACAGGCCTATATTGCGCGCTTGGATCGACATGCCTTTCATGCCTTCCACCAAACTCGCAATCCCCGTGCAGGATTTCACATCAATCGGTTTCACCGGATGGGCGAACAACCCCTGTTTGCGACGCCGTTCTTCCCGGCTCAGCTCCCGCGACACCGAGTTTGTTACTGTTTTTGTAGTATGGTTGGACTGTTTCGCCGCCATATGCGCATGCCGCCTTTCTTTTGAAACGACTTTTCAAACCGCTTTCCAAATATTACTAATTTAAAAGTTGTAATATCCTGGAAGCATAATGGCGTCCACATTCCATGTCAAATGTGCTGGAAACAAGCCGAAACACAGGGGATAAAGAAGAATGGCGTGGGTTTCTGTTCGTTAGGCACTTATTACCCCAAATCCCAAAGATAGAAGCAGGTTTCGCCGTGAGGAATCCATGCACGCACCGCTGTCCCGGCTGGCCCTTCCAGAAAAGTGCCGGTGGCAGACGAGAGGCCGGAACCCGGCCACCACGATATATCTGGCGCTGCACGAAAATGATTGGGACTGAGCGGTAAAAGGTAAGGAGCCATTGATGCCGATTCCTGCCAACCGGATTGTTTGAATTCCTGGATAAGTGTTTCACTCGGTAATTCAGTGGTTCCCCGTGCCCAAACTTCATTTGTATCCAGGGAATAGCGGACCGTAAGCAGGCCGTCGATATCCGGTAGAGTTTTGACCATCCTGCCGCCGCCGTTCCAGAATTCCTCTTCCTCTTGGCCTATGGCCAGCCGCTGTTCCTTATCCTGTACATAACTGTCGGTAAACTCTTTGTATACGCGGCATCCAAACAGCAGGCAGCTCATAAAACACGCAATTCCTATATACCTGCACTTATATCTCATCTGAAAGAACTGCATAGTGCCGATCTGCTCCCGATGAATACATGTTCATTTTCTTTGAATCTCTTTAACTCCATGAGGAATAATCCGAAATATTCACAGTAAGTTTCGTATCCACTGTGTTTTGCGGCTCGTAATTATGAGGGAAATCATCGACAATTAATCTTTCAGCCCGGTGAGTGCGATGCCTTCGACAATGTGCCGTTGAAATAACAGGAAAATGATTAAGGTGGGTATCGTGCAGAGGAGGCATGCCGCCAGCGTTAATCCATATTCCATGGAATACGAAGTCTGGAAGAGGGCTATGCCCACCGGCAGCGTATACTTGTCCACGCTATCCATGAACACCATCGGCCCGAGGAAATCATTCCATGAGCCCATGAACGTAAAAATCCCCAGGGTCGCCAATGCCGGTTTCGATAGAGGCGCTACAATTCGCGCATAGATGCCTAATCGTGAACACCCGTCAATCGCCGCGGCGTCTTCGAGATCTCTTGGGATGCCCAAGAAAAATTGATGCAACAGAAACACGCCAAACGCGCCGCTGCCTGCCGGGATAATCAACGCCAGCGGGGTATCCAGCCAGCCTAGGCGGTTCAGAATGAGATACACGGGAATTAACAGTATTTGTCCCGGAACCATCAGCATAGCAATGATGAAGCCGAACACGATTTTTCCGCCCGGCAAGTGGAGCCGGGCCAGCCCATACGCCGCCAGAGAATCCACCAGCAGCACCAGCGCGGTAACCGAAGAAGATATGAAGAGGCTGTTTCCCAGCCACCGCACCAAGGGAATCTCTTCCGGCGTGCCTAATACCGTCCGGAAATTGATGAGCGTCCAATCCTGCGGCCAAATGCTTTGAAAATGGATGATTTCGCTGTCGGTCTTGAACGAGGTGATCACGAGGAGTGCGATGGGCGCTAACATGATCGACGCCCCCGCGAACGTGCATCCCTCGATTGCCAACCGCCAAATGCGCTTTTCGATTGCCATGGCTTCAGCGCTCCCTCACCCAGCGGAATTGGACAATGGAAAACACCGCGATACATACAAATAACAGCCAGCTCATGGCGGCCCCCAATCCCATGCGGTAATGGGTGAAAGCGGTCTCGTAGATGTATTGAACCAGCACACGGGTGGACAAGGCTGGCCCGCCCCGGGTTACGATGAAGGTTTGCCCAAAAATCTGGAAACTGCCGATAATATTCATGATGGTTACAAACAATAAAACCGGCCGTAACAGTGGCGCGGTTACATGCCGGAATTGGCTGAACGCCCCCGCGCCATCAATCGCCGCCGCTTCATAATATTGCCGGGGAATTTGTTGTAGTCCTGCCAGCAATATCACCATCGGCCCGCCCACGCCCCACCAAAGGGTCATCAAGACGATGGATTTCATGGCCCAGCGCTCACTAGCGATCCAAGGCGCTTTATATCCAAAATACCCCAGGCATGCATTGAACAAGCCGAATTCCGTGTTGTAAAACCAGCTCCACAGCATCCCCACCACGCTTATCGAGAGCAAGGTGGGCAGGAAAAACGCGGATCGGTAGAAAGATTGCCGCCGGGTGGAGATGGCGTTCACGCCTGCCGCCAGCGCCAGCCCCAGCCCCACGGTCAGCGGAACCGACATCAAGACAAACCGGAAAGTGGCCCATAACGCTTTCCAGAAATATACGCTGTTTAATGCTTCGTCGTAGTTGGCCAGCCCTACGAAATGGGGTGGAGCAGGCGAGAGCAACTCCCATTGGAAGAGACTCAAGATGAGTCCGTATAGGAGAGGGAGCGCCAAGAAACTACTGAACAACAGAAGATATGGGGCCAAGAACAAGTAGCCCGAGTACCGCCGCCATAAACGCCCGTTATTCATTCCCCCGGCTCCTCGCTTGCGCGTTCATAACCTGGCTGCGTGCGATGACGCGCTCGATTTCCGCCTTTCCATCCGCTAAAGCTGCCGCAGGCGTCTGAAGGCCGCGTATCGCCTGTTCCAGAGCGATATCTGTCGTCGAGAGCGCTTCAAACACATACGGCACTCTTGGCGCGTACTCGATGTATTCCAGTTGTTTCGCAAATGCCGATTGCGCCGTCATGGCTTGAAAACGTGGGCTTTGTAGCTGGGAGAGGCGGACAGGAACCTGGCCTCCTTCGGCCCAGTCCAGCGCATGTTCGGATAGATATTTCATAAAATGCCATGCTTTCCGCACCGTCTCATCATCCAGGTCCGTCCGCATACACAAGACATGCGAACTCGCCCACGTGGCGGGCCGGGCCGGGCCGATTTGCGGCAATGGAGCCGCCCCCCAGTCCAGATCCTTCTGGCGTTTCACGTCGGCCAGCATATAGATGCCTTCAAAGGCCATTCCCACCCGCCCTTGCAGAAAGCCCACCCACGAACCGAAGTCTTGCGGGGGAGGCGTGAGTTTTTGGTCGAGCAGCGCCAGCCAGAACTCGAGTGCGGATGCATTTTCGGGAGCGTCCAATATGCATGTGTTTTCATCTTTCGCCATGATCCCGCCGCCCCATTGGGCCGCAAAGCTGATGAAGTTATAACGCATATACGTGATGACAAATCCCCATTGATCGGGCTCGCCATCGCCGTTTAAGTCTTTGGTGATTTTTTGGATGGCATCCAGGAACTCCGCCTGCGTGCGGGGCGGCTTGGTTTCGCCTCGTTCATCCACAATGCCTGCTTCCCGGAACATAGCTTTGTTGTAATACATCCCCATGGGATGGACATCCAGCGGCAAGGCATAATGTTTGCCATCATGGGCCACGGCATTCCACACCGTCGGGTAAAAATCGTTTGCGTCAATGCCATCCGCGCCGGAAAGAAGGTCATCGAGAGGACGTATAAATCCCGCCTGTAACAATCGGGGAATATCATCAATATGAACGGCGAATATTTCAGGCGCCCGCCCGCCCAAGCCGGCCACAATGAGTTTATTGAAGTAGGTCGCCCAGTCCATGCGCTGCTGGATGATATAGGTGTCAGGCGTTTCCCGGTGGAAGGCCTTTACCATCCGCAGCATGGTGCGCCCGTCGGGGCCAGTGAAGCCATTCCAGAACCGGATGGTGGATTGCTCGCTCCCTCGAGACCCACACATGCAAAGGGTGGCGGCAATCAGCAGCGTTGCCAGCACTCGTGCCGCAATTCCCGCCCATCGCATCATGTATTCCGGCTCCCTCATGGGAAAAGGGCGCGCCATGGATGGGCTCCAGCCGCCATGCATGGCTCGCCGTCCGCCTAGGCTGGTCCATCCATCCTCCACCAGATCCGGGATGAGCCAGTATCGTGCTGGATACAAGGAAAACGTTTTACTCATAGCAAATATAAGCAAAATCTTCAAGCAGGGGATAATACCCTGACGTGGGCTTTGCCCACAACCCAATGTAACGACATAACAATGTATATTCTCGTTTACCTTCTCGAACAGTTGATTCATACATTCATAAATGCACTGCATCCGCGGAAATGGCACAGGGTGGATTCTCTGCGATACTTTGCGTTCTCCGCGCTTCTGCGTTATAGATGACTCAACCGCACCACGCAGGTGAAGCTGTGCATTCCTTGTTACACGGCTATAAAGCCTATTTTTTATGGGCCAATGCGCCGGGTTGTCAGAAAACGTTTGGCCTTGCCCAGCGATTAGGAAATACGCATCAGATTTATTACTTTGGCGTTCAAGATGATATAATACCAGTGAGAATAGTGCGTGAAATGCTTCGCCTCATAACGATTGGGGAGTACATGGCCATGGCGGGAGTGAATTACGAAAAGCAGAAAAGCCACAAGACTGCTGTCCAATCGCTTCGCACGGCGGGCTGTTTCGTACAAGCAGCCGGGCTTATAGGGGGAATCGTAGGAGGCGTTTTCGGCGCGTTTTTATTTCGCGGCTGGATGTTGAGCCAGGAACGGATCATAGCGCCCCCGTGGGCGCTTTTTCTCATGGCCATGCTGGCGGGTTATATGGTCTTTTTAGCGGTTGTATATGGCTCCCTTATTATCGCCGATGCTTTGCAGCGGCGTTCGGAAAAGATTCGGAGCCGTTTCTAATGCGAACGAGGCTTGCCTTTCGGCAAGCCTCGAAACTCCTCTTCCACGAGCCGCACGCACATGTGCTCATTTTGGGAATAATACGCTGATACTTTCGCGCTGATGTATCCGGCGGATGGCCTCGCCAAACAACGGCGCCACGGAAACTATCTCGACTTTATCGATGAAGGTGGTCGGAAGCGTCTCGACGGTGTCCGTCACGAACATCCGTTCGATGGGGCTGGCGGCAATCCGTTCCATGGCGGCTTGGGAAAACAAGGCATGGGTCACTGCCGCATAAACGGCTTTTGCGCCGCGCTCCTTTAACTTGTGGGCCACATCCACTAATGTGCCCGCCGAAATCGAAAAGTCATCCACGACCAACGCCGTCTGGCCTTCCACATTGCCGATGATCTCGAGCACATGGGCATCTTCATCGTGGGCCACACGCTCTTTATCGCCTATCACGAGCGAGACGCCCAGGCAGGAAGCATATTTACGCGCCTTTTTAGCGAAACCGGCGTCTGGCGAAACCACCACCAAATCCGGCAAATGCATCCGCCGCACGGCGTCGCACAATACCGGAAGGGCGTACAGATCGTCCACGGGAACGCGGAAGAATCCCTGGATTTGCGCCGCATGCAGGTCCATGGTCACCACGCGGTCCGCGCCCGCCGCCTCGATGGTGTCCGCGCACACCCGCGCACGGATGGACACTCGCGGCTCGTCTTTTTTATCGCCCTTCGCATAACTGAAATAGGGCATCACCACCGTGACCGATTCCGCGCTGGCGCGCTTGAACGCGTCTATCCAGAACAGCAGTTCCATGAAATTATCGTTGGCGGGGAAAGAGGTGGACTGCACGATATATACTTGGCGGCCCCGCACATTTTCGAGAATGCGGACAAATAAATTACCTTCCGAGAACCGCAAGGTCTCACTCTTGCCTAAGCCAATGCCCAAATACTCACAGATTTTCGCCGACAGCTTAGGGCTTCCAGAACCGCCGAACACACATATCGCATCAACGTCCACACCGGCCTCCTATTCCAATTACAGCACGCTTCGTATCCGTCAAGATCGGACAATCTCAGCGGAACCGCCACACGGATATCCCCGTATGGTACCCCATCAAGCCCATGCGCTCAAATAAAACGCATTTGGAGGCACATTAAGCTAACTGTATATTTTCATCATTCACACCGCATCCTAGGCGGAACAGATTTCACGGAACTCTAACAAAAAAACATGGCGCATCATGTTCAAAGCGCATTCGCCGCCACTTTGAGAGTCAGTGGCTTCCACGTGAACAAGCCCCACATGCTCGGGTATACTCCCGGCATATGGTTGAACCGAAAACAGAAGCACGCGCGCCCCGCGTGTCCGTGATTATCCCTTCACGCGATGGTTTCCGTGAAGGATGCGTGCCCCGTTTGCTCGATAGCGTCCAGATGCAAACATACCGCGATTATGAGCTGATTGTGGTGAAAGGCGTATCACCACAGGGTGCGGCCATCAACCAGGGCGCGGCGCAAGCCCGAGGCGACATTTTACTCATCCTAGATGACGATAGCCGCGTGGCGGATGAAACCGTTTTTCAACGCTTGATAGATGTCCTGGATGGAGATGCTTCCATCGGCATGGCGGGTGCCAGCATCGTAGCCCTGCCGGAGGCGAACGCCTTCCAGCGGCGCGCCGCATGCCAATTCCCGCGATTCAATACGCCCGTGGTCGAAACCATCACCGATAGCGATTTGGCGTGCCATGGCTGTTGCGCCATTCCCAAACGGATTTTTGAAGCTATCGGCTGCGAACGGGAAGACATTATCCGGGGCTTAGATCCCGATATGCGGGTTCGCATGCGGGCGGCGGGCTATCGCGTCGTGCTCGCGCCTCATGCGCGGATCTACCACCCGTTGCCCGGAGGCTGGCGGCCTCTGCTGCACATTTTTTTCCGAAACGGTTACGGTTCGGCTTATGCCTGCAAGTTCCATCCAGACAGCGTGTATGAAACGCACGAGGCGCTCGATTCTTCGCGTTTTAATCCACGCACCACCCTGGCGTACCGGGCCGCACGCTTTCCATTCCGGCTGTTGCGCTCCTTAGCCATGGGGCGCATGCAACGTTTCGGCGCATATTGCGCATATGCCTGCGGCTATCTATGGGGCATGCTGGCCGCAAAACAGGAAGCGCTTCATGCGGGGCGCTGAAGCCAAGGACTTGCTCAAGCGCGGCGCTAAATCCCTTCTCGCCATAGGAGGGAAGCTAATACCCATGCCTTACAACAAACGGCGCATTCTCACCTACCATAGCGTCGGGCATCGCGCCCACGCCATGAATGTCACTCCCGAAAACTTTCAGGCCCAGATGGAATGGCTGTCCCGGCATTATCCAGTCATCCCGCTCGAACAGGCCGCGGAAGGTGTGGAAGGCGTGGCCATTACTTTTGATGATGGATACCGGGACAATCTCGTACACGCCGCGCCTGTCTTACGGCGTTTGGGCTTTGCGGCCACCGTTTTTGTGGTGCCGGGGCGGTTGGGCGGCGTGCTGACGCCCCAAGACGACCCGGCAACGGGTGCAATGCTCAAGCCGGAAGACCTCCCTGCACTTGAAGCCATGGGCATTTCCATTGGCGCCCACACGCTCACCCATCCCCATCTCTCCCGTCTGAGAAAAGAGGTTCAGCGCGAGGAAATCGAAGTATCGGGGCTTATGCTCCAAAAAGTACTCGGGCATCCCATCTCCGCCTTTGCTTATCCATATGGCACGCAACGCGATTACAACGCCATCACCATGCGGCTCGTGCGCGAGAGCGGCTATGTTTTTGCCGTTTCTAACCGGTATGGGCCAAACCGTGCGGGCGCGGATCGCTGGCAGCTACGCCGGATCTGGATCGACGCATCGGACACCCTGGCCAGTTTCAAGGCCAAAGTGTCTGGAAACCTTGATTTGCTGGCTTTATTCGATACAGAAATAGGGCTTAAGGTACGCTCTTCGCTTAACAGATTTTTATTAAAACGATAAAGATGTGAAAAATTGATTTATCAAAAAAAGAGCGCGCGGGTCAGGGGGTACGGGGGAATGGGGGACGCAACCCGCGCGCTTATGTATGAGATTGAGCAAAAAAGCAAATAGGCTGAGTGGGAACCCTTCCTACCGCTACGCTCACGCTCAACACCTAAATGATGCCACATATTATCGCGGGTTGTCAAGGCTATTCGGCAAAATCGGGTGGTTCACCCCTTTATTATTAGTTGACTTTTCTTGACATTATTCGCAATTAAGAGATGCGGTTTCCGTTTCAATACGGAGATCGTATCTCGCTCTCAGCACATATCTTATGCCCATTTGCCCGCCTTGCGCCCTATGGTGGCCTGTGGTATACTCGCAGGCAGTGGAAGCCTTGTGTCAAATGTTTACCTGAGGGTCCAGTGTCCATGGCCGATATCCTCAGCCAAGAAGAAGTCGATCTCCTGCTCAACGCCGTTTCACGCGGCGAGATTGAACCCGAGGAAAAACCGTACGAGCCTGTCGAGGCTCGCGACATGGCGACCTATGACTTTCGGCGTCCCGACCGGGTATCCAAAGAGCAGCTCAAAGGCCTTCAAAGCCTGTTCGAGTCCTTTGCGCGCGCGCTTAGCATCGCCCTTCCTCCTTTCTTCCGCACCGTAGTGCGCGTGGACCTGATATCACTCGATTCGCTGACCTATGACGAGTTTATTTTATCTGTGTCGCGCCCGACCTCGCTATGCGAGATCAACATGGCCCCCCTTGAGGGAAACTGCGTGCTCGAATTAGGCCCAAGCATCGTATTCCCCATCGTAGACCGCATCCTGGGGGGCAAAGGGCAGATGATCGACAAGGTGCGCGAACTGAGCCCCATCGAAGAGCGCATTGTCCACCGCATCGTATTGATGATGCTCGATAGCTGGCGCAGTTCATGGGAGCATCTGATCGAGTTTAAAATGAGCATCCGCTCGCAAGAAAGCGATCCGCTGATTGTCCAAGTGGTGGCGGGAAGCGATATGGTGATCTTGGTGGGATTCGAGATGCACGTGGGCGAAGCCGTAGGGCAGATGAACCTCTGCATTCCCCTCGTATTTTTGAATCCCGTACTGGATCAGATTTCCCGGCAAATCCAATTCATCCGGAAGATGAACGCCCGGGCAGCCGAACAAACCCGCATGAAAATCTTGCGTACGATCCGGCATTCCATGGTGCCAGTCGATTCCATATTAGGTTTTGCGCAATTGAGCCTGCAGGATTTGGCCGAATTACAAATTGGCGATGTGATCCAGCTTGATTCAGATATTTTGACCCCCATTCGGGTGGATATCGGCGGCATCGAACGATTCCGGGCGCGGCCAGGGCGCAGCGGCGAATTTAGCGCCGTGCAACTGGCCAGCCTGGTGCTTGACGAGTAGCGCCACGCAAAGCATGCCAGCTTGAGGGCGCATCCGTCTAAAACACAACAAACAGCGGGAAGATACATGAGCAACGAGGCATCCAATCTGTTCGCCACAGGATTTCTATCGGGCTTTTTCGATGTGGTCGCCACGATGGTTTCCCCGGATACTTCGTTCGAACTCGATACAGCCGCCCCGCTTGATGCAGACTCCCTAGCCACCCTTCTTGAACACAATGGCGGTGTATTGCAGACTACCATACAAGAAGGGGGTGCAATTGCCTTGCTGCTGCCCGCCTTCACGGCATATGCTATCGCCAAAGCATTCATGGGAGAGGGTCCGGAGCCGCAAGATCCCGTGGCCGCGAGTGATTGTGAGCATCTGAAGGAAGTATACGACCCCTTTCTGGGCGCCGGCGCGGGCTTCTTCAAAGAAAAATACGGCAAAGTAATCTCGCTCCGGAACATGCGGGTGCGGGAAGGCGGCCCAGCAGCGGCGCAAGGAATTAAAGAGTTTATAGGAGATCATGCGGTTCGCGCGGATTTTCATTATTCCATTCCGCCAGACATTCAAGGCCAAGGCGCATTGTTGTTTACCGCCAATTTATCGGAGATTATTCCCGAGGAAGCAGTCTTGAAGGCTTCTACGGAAGGGGGGCAAGCGTTGGATCAGAGCGAATTAGATGATATTTTGGGCAATGTGGGCATCCCTAAGGCCGCACCTGCACCTAAAAGCAACGCCGATGAACACAGAAGCGGAGGGCATTCCACCTTTGTTCCGCCGAATCTGGACATGGTGCTCGATATACGCCTGGTGGTCAAAGCGCGCCTCGGCCGGGTGGAAATGCCCATTGCGGAAATCCTAGCCCTCGGGCCAGGCTCCATCATCGAAGTAGGCCATATGGTGGATGAACCCATCGAATTGCTAGTGAACGATAAACTCATCGCCCGGGGCGATGTCGTTGTGGTGGACGAAAAATTCGGCCTGCGCATCACCGAAATTGTGAGCACAAAGGAACGGATCGAGAGTCTGCGTTGAAGAATCCTATTGACGAAAGCGCCCTTTGGCTGCGCTGGAAAGAATACGGGGATCAACAAGCGCGTGAAGCGATTATCCTCGAATATATGCGTGTGGTGAAATATATCGCCGGGCGCATGGCGATTCATGTGCCTTCGAGCGTCGAAATGGACGACCTCATTAGCTGGGGCGTGCTGGGCCTGCTCGACGCGGTGGATCGGTACGATCACCGGCAAAACGTGAAATTCTCCACCTATGCGACCATTCGCGTCCGTGGGGCCATCATTGATCAAATCCGCTCTTTGGATTGGGCCCCGCGTTCCCTACGGGCCATGGCACGGAAAATCGGTTCCGCACGCGATAAATTGCGCCAAGAAAACGGCGCCGAACCCATGAATGTAGACATTGCGGAAGAATTGGGCGTTCCAGTCGAACAAGTCGAGGATGTGATTGCCCAAGTGCAGACAGCCCATGTACTTGCCCTTGACGACTACCTTCCCAGCGAAAGCGGAGAAGATGGACGTCGAGGCGATATGACGAGTGATGCCGCGGCCCTCTCCCCCGAAGACATGGCCCGGGAGCAAGAAAAGCAAGAACACCTTGTGCAGGCCATATTGCGATTACCGGATCAGCAACAGAAAGTGCTAAACTTATATTATTATGAAGAGTTGACGCTTAAAGAAATTGGCGTAGTGCTCGATGTCTCGGAATCACGCATCTGCCAGATTCACAGCGCCGCCATGAAGGCGCTGCGAAAGGCCATGCAAGGAGGCGCCTAAATGCCTCAACCAGTGGATTTTCAAACGGAGGTTGCTAAAACCACCGCCGCCCAGCGCGTCCAGGAAATTACTGAACGCGCGTCGCTGGCTTCCCAGTTGCGCGGCGCCGCAGAAGCCAAAGAGAACCGTGCCAGCATCGAAACCCAAGTGCAGCAAACCGCCGAATCCGGCCATGCGGGCGTGGATGCCGACGGGCGGCGCAAAAATCCGTTTGTGGGGCGGCGCGCCGCAAAACGGCTGCCGGATGGCGAACCGGAACAAGATACGAAAAAACGCCAAACCGTGGACGGGGAAGGAACCGTCCTTGATGTCAGTATCTGAAGCCGCGTTACTGGCCATATGAGGGAGCGGTGGGGCATGTGGTGTGCTGGTGTTTGCGGCGAGATGAGCCATGCCTAATCCAGAGACAATAGCTGTAATCCAACAAGGCCTATTCATAGCGGCAGGCGTCGTCTTTTTTTGCAGCCTGGTCGCTGGTTTTTTTTATATCTATAGTAAACGCTCCTCGGGCGCACCATCACGCGCCACGCAAGGCGACCTCGCCAATATGATGATTTTACTGCAAACGATGCGCGATCTGCTCAACCAGCAAAAAGAACTCGCCCGGCAGCTCAACGAAAGCCTCGATAAAAAAGTCGCCTTCATCAAAGACACCGTCGATACCGCGATGCGCGATTTGGATACCCTGCGTGGTGAAATCGGTTCTGTCGCCCATACCCTTCCCAAGATTCAAGCAAGTGTCGCGCATGTGCAAGAACAAGCGGACGCCATCGAACAAGCCCTGCAGAAACCCGCCACCGGCGCAGTTCCACGCGCCAGTTCCCGGCCCGTTGCGCCAGCGCCAGCCGCCAATGCGCCACGGCAAGCACCCAAGGAAACGCCTGCTCCGGAAACGCCAAAGCCTAACCCTGCCCCCAAACCGGCTATTTCGCCGGAGCTTCAAGTGCTCACACGCCCCGCGCCTAGTCCTGATTTGCTCGATAATTGGGTCGGCCTGGATATCGGCGGAACGAGCCTTGAACCGAGCCTTTTCGATGCGCCGGATGAACCGCCCACCGAGCCGGAAAACCCAGAGGCCGCGCGTGAAGCCTTCCGCGCCTTATTGAATATGCAAGCCCAAAACAGCGACAAGAACCTTAAGCCTTCGGAGGCCGCTCCCTCTTTCTCCGCATCGGGAGGAAATGGCAAAGGCAAGCTGAGCCCGCTTCAGGCGCGCGTATATGAATACCGCGATGCAGGCATGTCCATCTCGGAGATCGCCAACGAGATCGGCATCGGCAAGGGAGAAGTCCGGCTCATCCTAAGCATCCGCAAAGACCGGGTCTAAAGCCATGGCGGGCCTGGGCGGAATGCCACCGGGTTTTATTCCGCTGTCAGCGGGATTAATCAACACCACCTTGCTCGGGCTGACTGCCGGGCTAAGGCCAGGCGTCCCCATGGAGACAGTCGTATTAGGTGAGCCGGGGAGCCTATTCATTCGAGTGGGCGGCACGAAAATACCGCTCAATACACAACCTACGCTCCAGCCGGGACAACACATCAAGCTTGAACTCGTCCAGCAAGGCAATGGTTTTCAGCTACGCATTACGCCTCAACTTAATGCCTCCACACCGCAGCAAGCCGCTGCTACGCCCCAGCAAACAACCGCCACACCCCAGCAAGCAGCCGCTACGCCCCAGCAAGCAGCCGCCACACCCCTGCAAACAACCGCCACACCCCAGCAAGCCGCCACTACACCCCAGCAAACAGCCACTACACTCCAGCAGGCAGCCGCTACACCCCAGCAAGCCGCCGCTACACCCCAGCAAGCCACTGCTGTTGCTCCGGCCAACGCGTTCTCCGCCACGACAAACCTCATGGAAGCCATTACCGCTGCAATGAAATCCCTTCAAGCCACAGGAGGCCAAACAGACGCCATACGTATGGCCGCGGGACGCCTGCCGCTCACGGCAGACACTGCCCGGCAGCTCTTATCCCTCTTTATTCTGCGTGGAGATACCGGAGGGGATCTCGTGCGGATACAACAATGGGTTGCCCAAGCGGCAGCCACCGGAGCAATACCCGCATTGCTATCCGATGAACTCGCCTCGCTGCTGGATGAAGCCCTGCTTGCGCCTGGCAAAGACTGGAAAGAGGCGCTGCCCCGGCTCGCCGCACGGCTGGGCTTGCTTTCGGAAGCGAAGCTCGCAAACGCCTTTCAAACAGGGACACAGGATGGAGCATTCGACGCCGGCCACGATCTGCGCTCGTTTCTGGATATGCTGCAACGCCAAGACGGCTTAACGCGATTTCTTCACACCGAAGGCCATGGACAGAGCTTTCAAGAAACGCTGGGCCGCCTGCTCGACCGGCTTGATGGAAGCGCGGTGCAGAACATGCGTACTTCCGATATAGCCTATCAATTCATCGAAATCCCTCTGCCTCCTGGTGGAGAGATTGAACATGCGCAAGTGCATTTTTTCGGAGAAGGCCGGGGCGGACGCCGATTTGATTCACGCAACGCCACTATCGTGATGGACCTCTCCACCACGCGGCTCGGCGACCTTTGGATTCACCTGGCCGTGGTTTCGGAGCAGTGTATCTGCGGGCTTCGCACAACAGACCCCGAGGCCGCTGAAGCGCTCACTGCCGCTTCCGGCGAACTCGAGAGCGCGCTGTCCAGTGCGGGATATCCCAACACGCAGGTGCATGTGGGCATATGGAACGGTGACCGGCTTCATGAAGCGGCGGACCTGATGCAACGATTTGCTAACATCGATATGAACGCATGATGGAAGAACCACCCAAACCCCATCCGCGCAAACGCGCCGTGGCGATGCGCTACGATGTCGATAATGATGCGGCTCCGCGCATTGTGGCCAAAGGCGAGCGCCTGCTTGCGGAGCGCATTATTGCTATCGCACGGGAAAATGGCATACATATCCATGAAGACCCGGACCTCGTGGCCGTACTGGCTAAGCTGGATATTGGAGCCTCCATTCCGGAGGAATTATATAAAGCGGTGGCGGAAGTTTTGGCGTTTATCTACCGTATTAATAACAAAATGCCCGCAAAAACAGTTAGGAGAAAATAGAATGGGCGAGGCCAGGCGCTTATTGGTTACGGGCGGAAGGGGCTTTATCGCAGGAAGCATCCTCACCCAGGCGGGCGCATCGTGGGAAGCTCATGCCCAATCGCGCGGCCCAGCGCCAGATACGCGCGCCAGCATATGCTGGCATGAAACCACTCTTCTCGATTACGATGCGCTGGCCGGACTCATGCGCACCGTCCGGCCTTTTGCCGTCATCCACACCGCCGCCATGGCCTCGATTGATTACTGCGAAGCGCATCCCGAAGAAACCTGCCAGGTGAATGTGGACGCCACTGTCCATTTGGCTGCGCTGTGCGCTGAATACGGCGCTCGTTGCCTATTTTGCTCGACCGACAATGTCTTCGATGGCGAACGGGGAAATTACAACGAAGAAGACCCCGTCCATCCCATCCATGTGTATGGGGCATCGAAGGTTGAAGCGGAGCAGGCGGTCCTTGCGCTCGGGCCGCATGGCGTCGTGGCGCGCTTGGCCGTCACCATGGGGCTTCCCCTGCTCGGCCAGGGCAACGCCTTTCTCATCCGTATGCTCGAGACCCTGGAGGCGGGAAAAGAACTCGGCGTGCCGGAGGAGGAGATGCGCACACCCATTGATGTCGTGACTTTAGGCCAGGCGCTGCTCGAACTAGCGGGCGGCGAATACGCTGACATCATTCATTTGGCGGGAAATGAACGCGCCAGCCGCCTTCACATGGCTCGGCGGCTCGCATTCCATATGGGGCATAATCCACATCAAATATTGCCAAACGATCCCACTGTCTTGCCTGGCCGTGCGCCGCGCCCCCGCGATATCTCTCTCGACAATACGCGCGCCCGGGCCATACTGAAGACGCCCATGCGGGGCTTGGATGATGGAATCGCTTATTTTCTACAGCATGCGCGTTGGCTGCGGTGATATGCGCATATAGCAAAAGGGCGGCTCAAGAGCCGCCCTTTATTGATACGGGATTGGAATAGCTACTCTTTCGGCTGTGCGCCATCCGCGGGAGGCATTTCCAGCCGCTTCTCAGGGGCTGCCGCAGGCAATGCCGTTTTCGCATCGGCGGATTCCGCCGCATTGGGTTCAGGCAGTTTCAACGCTCCGCCTTCAGACGGGGCACTTCCGCCATCCAACGCCTTGTCCACATCTTTTTCAAGGGCATCCACCTGCTGTTCCAAGGATTGCGCATTCGCGGCAGCGGCGGGCTGTTCCGTAGCAGCGGGCGAAGCCGCTGCTTCCTGTGGGAACAGTTCCGGTTTCTCCTGTTTCAGCCTATCCAGAGCAGCTTGCGCTTTTTCGGCTATTTTGGATTCGGCGAACACTTGCTTCTGCTCTTCATAGGATTTGATGGCGTCTTCCAACTGCCCGAGTTGCTCATTGCAGCGGGCGATATTATACGGCTGCCGCATGGTCGTAAAGCTGTTGGGCCATTGCTTGCGAATCTCTTCATACAGGGCCTTTGCACCGGCAAAATCCTTGCCCTGTTCTTCCAAGATATACCCGAGCCCTTCCACTGCGTCCGGGGTAAAAGCCGAATCCGCATACTCCTGCCGCAATTCCTCGAACGCGGATTTGGCCTTATCATAATTCTTCTGCTCGAAAGCCGTTTCGCCTAAGCTATACAATACGCGCGGGCGGGCATCCCCTTTTTCATTCTCAATGGCCTCGAGCCCCTTCAGCGCGTCCTCGGGTTTTTCTGATGCTTGAATCGCGCGCGCATAGGCTGTATCGAGAAGTATATTGCCCGCTTTGGTATTTGCTGAATACACGACGCCGCCGATAATGAAAACTATCACCACCGCCACCGCAGCCACATACGCTCCGGGATGCTCTTGGATGTGTTCCACCATGGCGGAGAATTCACTTTTCGCCTTAGGTTCTTCGATAAAATACTTTGGTTTTTTGGTTAGTTTCTTGGGTTTCATTTGGACTCCTGCTCCATCCATGTCGATTGCATATTGTTTATTGCAGCGGCCCCCACTCGGTGATCTGCCAAGTATCGCCAACTTTTTCTAGATTTACCGTCACTTGCCCCTGTATATTCAGCCCCAGTCCGAAATCCGGATTCTCGGGCTTCGCCCGAGTTCCGAAAGTCTCGACTGCGCGCGCCCAATTGCCTTGCACCTGGATGCGTGGCGGCGTGCGCGTGATGCGGATCTCCCGGTATTCGCGGAAGAACCGGTTCAGATACGCCTGAATCCCCTCGTAGTTCCGGCCTTCTTGATCCTTATAATTCTTGGACACATGCGCCAGAACTTGATATATACGCCTTGTCTCCATGCCTCGCTGGACATCATCCAATACCGTGGCAACCTGCTCCTCATTGCTCATGGCCGGAGATATGATACCAGGGATCTCGGGCACGCTGAAAGGCAACTCCGATGTGGGACATCCCGCCAGCACGGCCACAGCGGCCATCGTAATCAGCGCTGCGGCGGGATGCTTCATTGTGCGGCATCCGGCACCATGGTGAGCGTCAGGCGGCGGCCTCGCCCTAAACCGAGGTCGCGTATGACCACTTTGAGCGTTTTACCGGGCTTGCGGAAAAGCAAATCCGCGCCTTCCGTCTGAATCAAGCTCTCCCGCTGCCAGCCGGAAACGGGGCTTTCATCAATGTAGAATTGCGCCAGTTCGCTGACATCCGCCTTGGTTGTATATACCATCCGCCCCACGGACAGCGAAGCCGATTCGTACACGAAGGTGCGCTCCGGATCTTCGGTGAGGCCCACGGGCAGGGGAACATCCGGGAAACGTTGATCTGGCGATATGCCTAAGCCGGGATTCGGAATAGACGGCGCTCCTGTATTCATCATGGGATCTTGCGGCGGAGCCATCGAGGCGTTTGAAGAGCTTCCGGATGACTGAAATGGATTCCAGTTCGTCTGGCACCCAGCCAGCAACAATCCCGCTATGAGCATTATAGCTGCGATTCGTGCCATGTGTTGTTTCCTCATGTCTTTATACCTGCCCATTTCGCGCGCAACCCACACTTCGATTGTATGAGAAACGAAAACAAGCGCATGGAATTTATCTACTTTCAATGGTGAAAGTTTCATACCATCGCATAGATTAGCGCCCGAAACCTTTAGGAATCAAGTCTTGCGGCATATCAGGCCTTTTCCGCATGAATAATATCCTCATTATACCTGTTTCAATGGTAAGAAATGCTATTCCAATTTGTTTAGCCCACTGCGTTTCAGAACGCCAAAACGAGGATATATTCATGAGAGGAAAACAGATACGCCGGACACTGCTCGCGATAGCATCGAGCGCCACATGGGTTTGCACGGCCTTGATAGGAAGGCCTGGCATGGTCCAAGCCGCTGAGGTGGAACTTAAAATCAACGATAAAGCGCCCGATTTCGCCATCCCAGGCCCGGAAGGCCCGGAAGCGGCACACCTTTCTGATTATCAAGGAAAGAAGAATGTGCTGGTGGCCTTTTATCCAAAGGCCTTTACGCCGGGCTGCACCAAGGAGATGTGCGGCTACCGGGATGATTTTGAAAAGTTGCAAAGCCAGGAGCTGGCCATCGTGGCCGTAAGTGTGGACAAGCAGACGGAGAGCGACCGGTTCAAGGGCGAATATAAACTCCCCTTTTCGGTGGTGGGCGATCCGAAAGGCGAGATTGTCGCGGCATACTGCGTCAAACGGATGATGGGGTTATTCGCCAATCGCGAGGTGTTTCTGGTGGACAAGGAAGGCGTTATACGCTATGTGGATAAAGCGTACGATGTCGTCAAGGGCCTCGATCCCCTCTACAAGGCCATAGCCGGACTGGCACCCAAAAAGGAACCGGAGAAGCCCGCTCCAGAAACAGAAAAACAAACGAGCGCGGAGAAATAACGGCACTGGCCACCATTCGCCATTGGCTGGCTTGAACAGAACGAGAAAGAAATGGAATACCCATGCAATCAAGGCATGCCTACTCGTTCCGCCCTGGATTTTCACCACGAAGAGCCTGACGCGGCATAGCCTCGCGCTCTTCGTGGTAAAAAATCCGGATCTTGAGTTTGTTTCTTTATGCCACGCCGTGCGCTTTTTCGTAAGCGGCGATCTTGCTTTCGTGGCGCAAGGTCAGGCCGATCTGATCCCAGCCATTCAGCAGGCGTTCCTTCAGGAACGGATCCAACTCGAAGGAAATGGCGTCGCCGTTGGGCTTCGTGATCGTTTGCGCGGGCAAGTCAATCACGAGCGAATAGCCTTCCGTGGCGCGCACTTCCGGGAAGAGCACGTCGATCACCGCGTTCGGCAGCCGCAGGGGCAGCATGCCGTTGTTGAAGCAGTTGTTGTAGAAGATATCGGCATAGGACGGCGCAAGGATGCAGCGGATGCCATAGTCATGCAGCGCCCAGGGGGCGTGCTCGCGCGACGAGCCGCAGCCGAAGTTGTCGCGCGCCAGCAAGATGGACGCGCCCGCATAACGCGCGGCGTTGGGCTCGAAATCCGGATCCGGCGTCTTGCCGTCCTCGAGAAACCGCCAGTCGTAAAACAAGCAATCCTCGTATCCGGTCCGCTCGATGCGCTTCAGGAATTGCTTCGGGATAATCTGGTCCGTATCCACATTCATCCGGTCCAGCGGCGCCACAACGCCAGTCAACGTCTTGAAGGGTTCCATGTGTTTTCTTCTCCTTGTTATGGGCCATTACGATCTATTCGATAACGTTTCTGCGATTTTTACTTACAAAAATTCCAACACAAAGATACTAAGACACAAAGAATTAAGGCCAAACCACAAGCGGCGAGAGACCTCCTTGTGTCTTTGTGCCTTTGTGTTAAAAAATAAACGTCTAAGTAAACCTATCTTCCCGGCGTTGTCGGTTGTATATTTCCGCATAATCCTTATCAAAACGTTGGCTGCCTAAGCACAGAAAGAAAAGCATAACAAGAATATAAAACCACCAAAAGGCATACGCTTCCGACTAGCAGCCTGGTTTTTAGTTTTACTTCTCTTTCAAAAAACAGCCTCAAGTCCGCCAATACACTTACTCCGCACAAAACAAAACCGCTTAGGATAAAGCCTAATCCGGGTAAAATCCAAACCATCTTAGCTGTATAAAAGGTGGACATGGCATAAATCATCCAGCAGAATGTAAATGCCAAGGAAATGACAAGAATGCGATTATTCTTAGCAACATAGCGTACTTCGCGCATATCTCTTCACCTCCAATCATTCCGTTCTAGACTGGTCCGTATCCACATCCATCCGGTCCAGCGGCTCCACAACGCTAGTCAACGTCTTGAAGGATTCCATGTGTTTTCTTCTCTTTGTTAGAACATCACGATCTATTCGACAACGCTTTCGCGATTTTGTACTCATTAAAAACTCAACACAAAGACACTAAGGCACAAAGAATTATGGGCAAACTACAAGCGGTGAGAGACCTCCTTGTGTCTTTGTGCCTTTGTGTTAAAAATACATTCATCATCGCCGCTGCATTTGCCGTGCGCCGCCGCCGTGGCTGCCCAAATCGAGTAGCACGCCGATGATCACCACCGCAAGGCCCCAGCCCGCCGAGGGGCCTTTAAAGTAATATTCCGCGATACAATAGCCGCACGTGGTGTAGGGCAGGAAGAAGAACCCGAGCAACGGCCACAGGCGCGTATCAAAGAGAGACGCGCTCTTTCCCGACAGCCACACCAGAATCAACGCGATGCGCGGAATCCCCGCCGCCAGCAACAATCCAAAACAGCATCCCATGGGCTCACTCCTATGTTTGGCGTTTGTCCTCAAAAATACGAACCACGAAATACACCAAATACACGAAAAAACGCCAACATTGTGTCCGTTGTGGTTTGTTGAGACTCAACCACGACGAGCACAATAACCACTATGTCCGATTATCAACTGAACCTTCCATCATAACAAGATTCCCTCGCGTTCCACGGCGCGGTGGAATCCTGCGGCCCGCCGCCGAGGTTCCTGCCATTGAGAACGGGTATAGAACAGGGTGGATAGTGTCAATCCTTCGTCCCAACCCAATTCCCATATACGCCGGTTCACACTTTCCTGCGATGCTTCGCTCAGCGGCTCATCGGTCAATACCAGAAAATCCCAATCCGAGTCCGGCTGGGCGTCGCCCCGTGCGCGCGAACCGAATAGGATCACCGACGCGTCCGGCGCCGCCGCCTGCACGGCTTCCTTCACGGCTTGTAACAACTCCTCGCGCGTCATTGGAATTACTCCGTGTTTCGCTGCAAATATCCGTCTATCGTATCTACAAGCTGCCCGGCTTCTGAGAACAACTCAGATACTTCCTGGCTATTAGGCGTGAAAAAATCTTCATAATCGCTACTCATACGTTTTACAAACAACGTGTTGTATGTGTCTCCAATAGAAGCAGAAAACACACCGGTATGGATGAACTCTTTATTAAAAAAGGCGCGAACCCCCGTATGCTTGGAGGAGGAAAGCCCTTTTGCCAATAACAATGCGCTCACGGCGTAAAAGCATGCATAATAGAGCCGGTTAATGCATCCGCGGGGATGCCCTCCGTCCAACATGGCGCGAGCTTCTACCAGCGTTTCCCGCGCCGCTCGAAGGCGAAACAGGACAATCTCCTGTGTAGAATCGTTCATACGGGAATCCCTTCCCGGTTCACGGCCTGCAGGAATGGAGAGCCTTCACGTATGGGCGACTGCCATTCCGCACGTGAATGGACAATAGGATTAAGCACTTCACCGCATTGCCATTCCACACGCCACATACCGCGCAGGAGTTCTCTTTCTTTCCTCCAGCCTAGTGGTTCATCGGTCAGCACCAGAAAATCCCAATCCGAATCCGGCTGGGCGTCGCCCCGTGCGCGCGAGCCGAACAGGATCACCGACGCGCCAGGCGACACCGCCTGCACGGCCTCCTTCACGGCAAGCAATAACTCTTCGCGCGTCATGGGCCGTACCCTTCTAGCGTAAGAATCACCTTACCTAGGTGATCCTCGTGTTCGTCGTGTCCGTTGTGGTTTATTTATATTTGACCATATTCAACCACAACGAGCACAACAGCCACTATGTGACGTTTTCATCCCTAATCAGAGACATCTTAGTATAGTGGATCGGCATCCAAAGACGAATGCTTCACCGGCACATTGAGTCCATATCGCCGTATTACTTTCTCTACGAGTTCCACAAACCACAGCTCTGCTTTGGGTGCAACGTAAATGCTTTCGATAAGCGCAGATAGATCAACGGGAACAGTGATTCCTGAGCACTCTTTCACATGCCTGGCATACAGATCACGAATACGCCTCGCTTCTTTTTGCCTATCTGATTTCTTCGCACAATAATCACCAAGATTCTTGATGAATTCTGAATCGACCAATGCACGCACTTCCTTTTCAAAGGCAAATGACTCTCTCTTATGCATGAATGGAGAGAGCAAATTCTGAGGGCGACCCAGACTCTCCTTAGTATAGTCAATATATGAGACAAGCCCTAAGAAACAGTCGTGAACTAATTCTTCGTTTTCTAGAAATCGAACTAGATTTAACTGTTCAAATAAGGAACGATAAGTTGACTGCACAGCGATTGACTTATTCTCTTTCCCGTATATCTTCCACATAGCAACAGATTCGTGATCACCAAAGTACCAACAGTTCACAAAAACCAAAGAACGTCTAGCTTTTCTTTCTTCTCGAAAAAATTGCTTCAGGAGATCAGGACACCTATCTTCGTTAATCAAGGGCTCAGTAGACGGAGTCCTTGTACCCTCAAACGTATCTTCTAGTAAATCCACTCTGCAAAAGTAGAGAGCATTCTCTTCCAGCATCCAAAGCAATTTTGGTAAATCCATGTAACGCCAGATTTTGGTGTCAGCATCCTCAGGCTGCGGAAAACAAGGATGATCCGTTATCGCTGGCATTTCAAACTACTCCATGCATTATCCAATGTGTCTCACAATACCGTCCCTACTTCTGACTTCATCTGTTGCCTTTTCCTCGCCTTGCGTATGATACTCTCCACCGTCATTCCCATGAAAACATGGCTTCGTGTAAATCGCCCTGGATTCCCGCCTGCGCGGGAATGACGGTTGAGGCCGTTTTTTATGCCGTAAATTGCATTTTCAGTCCTGGATATTCACGAAGTGTCCAACCGCCGCCACCATGGCCGTCCCGGCCATGCGTATGGGCGGGACGCCCATGCTACGGGTTCTCATCCTTCCTATCTGGTGTTCAAGAAGCATTTGATGCCTCTTGTGGATTTTGTGGCTATTGTTCTGTACTTTATGTCCTCTCCGCGTACTCCGCGCCTCTGCGTCTATTGCTCTCCACCGTCATTCCCGCGAAAGCATGGCCCCATGCGAGTAGCCCTGGATTCCCGCCTGCGCGGGAATGACGATGAGAGCGTTTTTTATACAGTTAATCACATTTCCAATTACGGATATCCACGAAGTGGCCGACCACCGCCGCCGCCGCCGCCATGGCGGGGCTGACGAGGTGCGTGCGGCCGCCTTTGCCTTGCCGGCCTTCAAAGTTCCGGTTCGACGTGGCGGCGCAGCGGTCGCCGGGATCGAGCCGGTCGTCGTTCATGGCCAGGCACATGGAACAGCCCGCTTCCCGCCACTCGAATCCCGCTTCGATGAAAATCTTGTCCAAGCCTTCGGCCTCCGCCTGCTGTTTGACCTTGTTCGAGCCGGGGACGATCAGCGCTTGGCGGATATTCGCGTGGACCTTATGGCCCTTGGCGAATTTCGCGGCTTCGCGCAGGTCTTCAATGCGTCCATTCGTGCAGGAGCCGATGAACACCTTGTCGACGGCGATATCCATCATGGGTACGCCTTCGCCCAAGCCCATGTATGCGAGGGCTTTTGCTGCCGAATCGCGCTTATCCGCATCGGCGATGTCCGCCAGCACGGGCGTTTTACTCGTAATGCTCGTGACCATGCCCGGCGAGGTGCCCCACGTGACTTGCGGCTCGATGGACGCGCCGTCGAGCACGACCACCTTGTCGTACGCGCAGCCGGGGTCCGAGGCCCAGCTCTTCCATCCTGCCGCGAGGGCGTTCCACGGCTGGTCTTTCGGCAGATACTCGCGGCCTTTCAAGTATTCGATGGTCGTGTCGTCGGGCGAGATCAGCCCCGCGCGCGCCCCCGCCTCGATGGTCATGTTCGACACCGTCATGCGGCCTTCCATGCTCAAGCCGCGGATGGCGTCGCCCGTGAACTCGATGACGTAGCCCGTACCGCCGTCCGTGCCGATGATGCCGATGATGGCCAGGATAACGTCTTTCGCCGTGATGCCCGGCTTGAGGGCGCCCGTGACGCGCACTTCCATGGTCTTCGATTTCTTCTGTAAAAGGGTCTGTGTCGCCAGGACGTGCTCGACTTCGCTCGTGCCGATGCCGAAGGCCAGCGCGCCCAGCGCGCCATGGGTGGCCGTGTGGGAATCGCCGCAGACGATGGTCATGCCGGGGCGGGTTAGGCCCAGTTCAGGGCCGATGACGTGGACGATGCCGTTCAAGGGATGATCCATGCCGAAGCACGCGACGCCGAATTCCGCGCAGTTCTTCGAGAGCGTCTCGACCTGCTGGCGCGACAGGGCGTCAGCGATGGGCTTGCCGCGCCCGGTCGTCGGGATATTGTGGTCCATGGTGGCGAAGGTCAATTCGGGCCGCCGGACTTTGCGCCCCGACAGGCGCAATCCATCGAAAGCCTGCGCCGAGGTCACTTCATGGACATACTGCCGGTCGATGTAGAGAATGGGCGACTGCCCCGCTTCTTCATGCACCAAATGCGCGTCCCAGATTTTTTCATAGATGTTCTTCGGCATTTTGCGTGTTACTCCTATCCAATAACCATTTACTCAACAGTTTCTCTTTTGGTTAAATCGAACTTGGTTCAGTTTGTCAATCAAAATCGGACTATCATTCTTGACTATGTTCCATACGATCTCCCAGTTCACACCAAAGTAATGGTGAATAAGTCGATCGCGTGTGCCCGCTATACTGCGCCATGGTATTTCCTGGTAGGCTTGTCGCAAATCCTCGGAAACCAGTTTGGCCGCTTCACCTAGGATCTCCACATTTCGTATCACCGCGTCTTGCGTCTTGTTATCCTCTAAGAAGCTTGCATAATCCATCTCCGCGCAGTATGCCTCCATACGGCTCAACGCATTAAGCATGTCATCAATGAGTTCCTTATCCGAACGTTTAGACATCGATGGCTGATTCCAGAATACGTGTGGCAATCTCAGGATTGTGAATCGCGGCCACGCCATCGGGCGTCAGCACATCCGCTTTCGCGCCCAGTATATGTTCAAGATGCTCCGCAAAATCGACAAAAAGGAAACCAATGGGCCGGTCAAATTCGGCCAGCACATCGACATCGCTTTCCTCTCGTGCAGCATCCCGCGCGACGGATCCGAACAAAGCCAAACGGCGCACGCCATAAGCTTTCCTCAATTCCGGCAAGCTCTCACGCAGAACCCGCAGCGCTGATTCCCGCGTATGCATGACTTTGTCTCCCATTCACTTGCCTACCGCTTGCACTTCCCGCCACCGGAAACAATCCATTATATGATCATTCATCATGCCCACCGCCTGCATGTGGGCGTAACAGATGGTAGTGCCAAAAAACTTGATGCCGCGCTGCTTCATATCCTTGCTCATGGCGTCTGACTCGGCGGAACGGGCTGGAATCTCGGCCAGCGTGCGCCAATGGTTCTGAATGGGCGCGCCCTCCACGAAACGCCAACTGTAGGCGTCGAAACTGCCGAAGGCCTCCTGTATCGCCAGAAACGCCTGGGCGTTGGTGATGGCCGCCGCTATCTTGAGGCGGTTTCGGACGATGCCCGCATCGGCCAGAAGCCGTGCCTGGTCGCATTCCGTGAACCGCGCCACAGCCGCCGGGTCGAATCCCGCGAACGCCTGGCGGTAGCCCTCACGCTTGTTCAAGATGGTCTTCCAGTTCAATCCCGCTTGGGCGCTCTCGAGCGTCACGAACTCGAACAACACCCGGTCGTCATGCTGTGGCGCGCCCCACTCCGCGTCATGATACGCTCGCATCAACGGGTCATCGCCCGGCCATCCGCATCGAGATTTGGGAGTTGAAGCCATGTAACGCCCCTACTTATCGAGCATTCAGTTGAACCACGAATGGACACCAATTTACACGAATGAAAACGCATATATTATCTATTCTGAAGATCACGGCTTTTGAGTGGCAGCCTTTATCTTTGGCAACAAATTCGGTAAATCTTCTTTCGCTGTTTTCCATATAATATCAATATCAATTTCATAATAGGCGTGTACAATGCGATTGCGCATGCCAATCATATCCACCCATGGAATTTGTGGATTTGATTCTCGTAGTTCCTTCGATAATCGGCTGGATGCCTCACCCACAATTTCAATGCAGCGCACCACCGAATGCTGTAATGGCCGTTTGGCTGCGAACTCGGTCCACTCAACATCCATTACATAATCTACAGCTTCTTGAAGGGCATCAAGTATGTGTTTCAGCCTCACCTGATCACCGTCAAGCAGCATATTGCACCACGGCGGAGTTGATGACTTCATCGCGGAAATACCGGCTTAGATCGCCAGGCGTGCGCATGTCCGCTTTCCTCCCGAGAATGCCGGAAAGCTCGCGCTCCATGCCACAGAGCCGGATCAGGCCCGGGATATGCTCCGGCTCAAATTCCACCAGCACATCCACGTCGCTTTCCTCGGTGAAATGCTCGGTCAAGACGGACCCGAAAAGCGCCAGCTTCGTTATATGGTGCTTTTTGCAAAATACCGCTATCTGGCTTTTATCAATCCGAATCGGCAACTCCATGTTTTACCTCCTCTAGGCCAAGCGAGTATGACATAAAGTATTAACGTGGCCTCTCTCGATACCTTTTTTCGCGCCTGATGTCTTCCACCAGGCGCGACAGCCATGACACCCGCAGCTGGACAGTTCCGCTGGGCCGGCTACGATTCTCCAAAGCCAAGCCAGGGCTCTAGGTTCTCCCACGTCTCATCCATGGCGTATGCCGAGGATATGTAAGGAATTCCAATATGGCCGTAACAAATGGATATCTCCCGTTCCGCCCGGCCTTCATTAGAGCCATCAACGGCGGCAAGGTATATCGCGGCCACTAGCCCGCTCCGATCGGAACCTGCCTTACAATGAATCAGCACCGGTTTCGGAACTGCTTTCAGCAGCTTAACAAGCTCGCCTGCCTGGGCGATAGAAAGTGTCTTATTAGCAGACATGCCAAAATCAACATGCTGAATGCCAAGTTGCTGAGCTGCCGCCACTTCTTTTTCGTACCAATCGTTGCCAGCACTATCTCCTCGAAGATTGATGATGGTGCGGATGCCATAACGTTCTTTGTATCTGGAGATCTGCCCCGGCGTAATCTGTGCGGACCGGTATAATGCACCAGGCACAACTGTGTGGAAATTCCCCGAAATTTGCAAATATCCATAATATCCGCCTGCCATTACGCAGAGAAGCAGGAAAAATGAAATGTTCCTCTTATTCCGTTTGTAGAATACAAGCATTTGGAGATTTCCTCCATAGTTTGCCGGACTATTGTTGCGACCCGCCACCGGATGGCAAACAAAAAGAGGGGCGAAAACCAAAAGGCGCTAAAAGCTTACCCTTCTGCATCCATGCGAGAGACGATAAATGGCCCATTTATCCCTGTTACGACTGAGGCCGATATCAACACCCGCATCCTCTTTCTTTACTCAGGTGATTATAACACGAGGCTTTAGGGGTATTACTCCCGGCAGCCGCCTCCTCACGCGTTATACTTCCTCAGCAGGTCGTCTAGCGCCTCGCGGAGCAATTCCGCTTCGCCGAGGCCCTCGCGCTTGGCGAGGCGTGTCAGGCCGAGCAATTGGCCCTGGGTGTAGTGGCTGGTCTTGGTGACCATTTTCTCTTCGCGGGCGATGCAGACCGTGTTGCCGCCGCGTACTTTGCCTCGGTATAAGGCTTCGTTGACCTTGCGGATGACTTCCTGCACCGTGCCGCCGTCATCGGAGTAAGCCGCCACGCCCGCCGTAATGCGCAAAGGACATTCCGCGGACATGGTTGCATCACTTTGCTCGATGGCGCTTCGGACCCGTTCACCCAGCAGGAAGGCATCTTCTTTTTCCATGCCTTCAATCAGAACAATGAACGCATCGCCGCCGTATCGAAACACCTGGCCCGTTTGCGCTACGACACCGGACATCGTTTGCGCGACACTCTTGAGCGCGCCATCGCCTGCATCCCGCCCAAGCTGCCGGTTCATGGCTTCGAACCGATCAATATCCGCCAACACAAGCGAAACGGGCTCGCCCGCCTGTTCCGCGTGAGCCAAGGCTTCGGAAAAAACCGACGTAAACGCAGGCTGCCCCGGCAGCCCTGTCAGGGGATCTAGCGATTGGCTGAATGGCGCATGCCCGGCCTCGACGGGATCTGTAGTATCCATCTTTCCGGTTTCCTTCATTCCATGCATACAAACAAAATAAAGAAATATTTCATTGGCTAGAGTATAACACGACATTATGTTCTAGTCAATATAAAAACATATGTATTTGGAACTATGTATATCGAGTAAAGCCTCTTCAGGGATAGGCGGACCTCCGAAATGGCATGCGCCGGTATTTCATATGAATGAACGGGAACTTTTCAAAAACAGGCAGGATCATAGTATAGACTGATGTAGCTTTTTTTGCCTAAAACCGAAACGGCTCGCGGATTGTATCCGCTGCGGTATGGCAAAGAAGGCCGGAGTCGAGGCTGAACACGTGAAAAGGGGTTGCCTGGCAGTCCAAGCAGGCCTAACGCGTCCGGGAGGTTCAAAGACTCATGAAGAAGTTATTGTATACCGCATTTGTCTTGTTTTTCCTCGCTTCCATGGGAGGCGCGAGCACGTATGCCGTGCCGAAAGAAAAGCAAGATCCCACCCCAGGTGCTCTGGGGCTCTCTCGATGGCTTCAACAAACCGGGAGAAATCGTATTCACGACGCTGGTGCAAAATACGGATGCATATAAAGCCATAAAAAAGCGAGAGATTAAAAGAGGCACCGGAGAATACTGGATTCTACTGGATAAGGCCAATTCCCGGGCGATTCGGGCAGTGAGAGATTTTGGCAAAGGCTCCGATTATGACCTCTTGGTCCAAGCAGGATATTTTGCAGCAATTGATCCTGCTATTCCTGCGGTGAATGTCACGCAAGATGTCCTGGATAGCTTGGAGGAAGAGGAATAATACATTCCGCAACGATTTTGCCGGAGAGTAGGGATGAATCCATAACCAAAGAGCCCGATCTAACCACTAAATACACTAAATACACTAAAATTTGAAGTGTAGGGTGGGGCTTGCCCCACCAATCAAAGGAAGAGCCAACTAAGACATTATTTAAAACGTATGCTATAACAATTAGATTCTATTTGACTTACACAGAAAATACATGCAAGGAAACAAGATTTCGACAAATAGTAGTATACTATTTATTTTTCCGGACATCAGTGTCATCAGCGCAATCGGTGGAAAAACAGAACCGGTATTATTGGAGGTGTTTCCGCAAAGAAAAGGAAAGGCGCTTTCTCTTTCCCCGCCCTGCCATACACACCGCGCGTATTGCAGGCGCGCATCCAGAAAAAGCGCCCTACCATTAACTATAGATATTACCGAGTCCGCCTTGCCCTGCGGGCAGCAATGATTCCCATCGCCAGGCTGGCCAGCGCGAGGCCGATGCCGCCAGCGACGGGTAAATCACCAGCAGCAGACACTTCGAGCGTATACGAAGCGCTTTGGACGCCGGTGCCATCATTGAAATACACGGTATAAACGCCCGCATCACCCGCTTCGACAGATGTGAAGGACAATGTCTGGGAAGTCGTGCCCGTTACACGCGGCGCATCGTCAGACAGCGCTTCGCCGTCTTTTTCCCAGTAGTAATCCGTGCCATCCGCAGGGCCGGTCAACGTGAGCGTTCCGCCTTCCGAAACCGCGCCTGTGGGATCAGCGGTGACTTCATAAGGAGCGAGAACGCCTTGCGAGCCCGCCCAGGTCTCCGCAGTATTGCCGCTGCTATACGTAGCCGCCACGGAGGTATCGAGCAGCTTGTAATTTCCGGCTGCGGCATCCACATACAGTGGGTCGCCCGTATTCAGTATGGTGGTGTGCTCGCCTGCGGTGAAACCTTCAATGTTAAATTCATTCCCTTGGAATACATTGTAATCGTTCGTGTAGGTTCCACCCGTTAACCCCCATGGATTCCAGAAGGCTACGCCAGGATTCAGGTTGTAGAAGATTGAATCGGTTAACGTGAAATTCGAGGTATGTGCCATCAGAATACCATATGTAGTTCCCGCGGATTCGGGTGTCCTCACAAAGTCGCAGTTGTCAATATTGAAGGTAGGATCGGTCGTGGTCGATTCACCGGGACGTATCGCGACAGTCTGAACACCGGCCGATGCCGTAGCAATAAAGAGGCAGCGGGAGTAGTTGAAGGTTTTGAGGTTTTCACCCCACAGGTCATACGTTTGGACAGCCCAAGTGTCGGTGTAATCGATGGTGCAATCATTGAATGTGGCCGTTAATTCCTGGTCGCTACTATTCATCATCATAGGAGAGCCCCCGCCTGTTTTTTCAAACAAGCAAGAATTGAACGTAACGGTTCCTCCCATGGTTATCAGTGTGTATTGCCCTCCTTTTAAGGTGCAATTATTGAACACATTGGCCCAATACCACCGCTGGGTGACCGTCGTTTCGACATGGTCCTCTCCATCGAACTCGCAATTCTCGAACACTGTATTGAAACAGTGCCGCAATACCACGACCGAAGAGCCTGACTCCCAGCCATCGTTATTCAAATCTATAGACTTAAAAATCAAGTTGCGAAACACGCATCCATCGGGATAGGCATCCCCAAAAGAAAGTGTACACAAGTAACCACCAATGTCAGCTTGGCATTGGCCAAGGATGGTCGGGCGGGGATCCAGGCTGGCATCGCCTTCCACCGTCACAACCTTATTAATGAGGACAGTCTCCTCGAACGGCGCACTATTGTCGATAATGCGAATAGTGTCCCCCGTAGCCGCCGCCGCCGCTACTGCCTCCGTCACACTGGCATATTGGCCTGACCCAGGCGTATGTGTCACCTCAAGTACTGCGGCGTTCGCGGGCGCAAACGCCATGATTCCGGCGAACAGAATCGCCATAGCCATGCAAAATCGTGGAATACTCATAATTATAACATCCTCCCTTCCGAGTTTTGAGCCTGTACTCTGACAGGCTCCGCAGCATCCTGTTGTTGCATCCTCTTGCTCAAATCTTACTCTCTGGTAGATAATTCTGAAGTATCGTACCTGTTTTCAAGCCTACTGTCAATAAGAAAAACAATATATCTACAATTTGTATACAAACGCGCATAAGTGCGCATTCGCGAACTACCAAACAAGCCGGAGCGCTCCCAACAATCCCGCTGGGATGGGCTTATAATTGCGTAGATCTTCCGTAAGCCCCGTAGGACAAGCCGTACTGGCATCTTGGACAGACATATAGCGGTTGGAAGAGATATTCGTTATCCGTATTTCGATGTCATTTTTCCCAGGATGAAGCAGTTTTCCTACTTCAAACACATATGGAGGCCAGAGACATACTCCCACGCCGATTCCATTCAGGGCCAGCTCCACTACATCCGCCGCATCTTCAATGATGAGCCGCGCTGGAACGCCTTCCGAACCTGAAAACGTGAATGTCTGCCGGTAGGACATCGTCCCGGAATAAAATGGATATCCTTGCCCGCACCAGTCGCCGGTTTCACGTATCGGCAGCGGCAGGATAATCCGGTGCTGGGCATCCAGTTGGAACGGACCGCACAGCGCGGTGAAGGGCAGGGCATGGGGGCCTTCCCATTCGGGCATAACGAGGCGCATAAGTAAGATGTTACGCCCGGGCTGAAGCATGCCATCCACGCATGCGCCTAGGTTGCTTTCATCCCAATCCCGGCATGGTGATAAACACAACGGACGGCCATTTAACGCAATTACGGTCTGCCCCAATGCCTCCGTGACGAGCCGCATGCCTTCAGGCGCGGAAAGGACATCAAACTCGGCTCGCACCCAATATGCCTTTCCTTTTACGAAGGAGCTCAAGGGATACGCCCCTTGCATGACGCCCCAGCCGTTTCCTTCGCTCACGCCCATGGAATAGCCTTCAACAAAGCGGCCGTCAATACATGGTGCGAATTGCTCCGGCGCGAGCGTTTCCGCTTTTTCCAGGCTCAATGGCGCGCCATCCTCCTCGAATACGGAAGCGAACAGCGGAAGGAGATTCGGCGATACTGGCGTTACGGTCCAAGGGCCGTCCAGCACGAATGCATTGGATTCTGGCGCGGACGCGCCGGTATCTAGGCTTGCGCCGGGTGTCTGCCGAAGCACGGCGGCTTCATATGGAGCGAGGCGGAGAGTAGCAAAGGCGTCTTCGCCGCGCATTTCGATCATTGCGGCGCTCCACGTGTCCGTTTCGGGTTTATAAAACTCCACCGCATGATGGGGTGGAATGGCAACTCTTCCTGCATAGGATTCTGGCGCTCCGTTCACGATGAACACGCACGACGCATCCTCCACCTGTCGGCAGTGAATGGTTAGCGCCGCCGACTGCGGCTCGAAGCGGACACGGGCGGATTCCGGCAATTCGCGAATCAAAGCTTCCTGAAGCTTGGCCCGTGCGGGGCCTTGCAGGCAATTTGTGGATATGGCGCGCACGTTAGGCGTGTTCGCGCTGGTGTAGATGATATCGGCGGGCAGTACGCACGGAACTTCCCCGTCAATCACTTCCATCACGAGGCTGTTCGTGGCCTCGACATCCATGTTCCATGCGCGAGTGACGCGGACACATATGGATTCACCCGTATCAAAGTGAGTCGGAAGACCGTTAACAAACAAGAGCCGGCCGCCAGATGCGGCAAATGCCTCCATCTGTTCGAGTGTGCGCGGGCGCAGCGCCGTGCAAGCAGGCAGGATAAGGGTTGAAAAGGCCAAGCCGCCATCCAAACGAATCCAACCATCTTCGATGGTGGCGCGGGCCAGGCTGTCTTCATATAAGATCTCGTAATCCGCTTGCACTTCGAGAAGCGCGCACGCCATGCCTTCGTAGGTTTTGGACAGGCAATCCATTTTCCGCCGGTACGTCGTGGACGTGCTCATATGGGTGTCGTGGCCAAATTGAAAACCCGCCCACGCCGACACGATGGGATACAGCATGGCCACTTCGGCGGCATGCGTTCCCTGGGTATTCGCAAGGCATACCCGCGCCGCATAATCCGAAAAGTGGCTATAATAGGGCCACAAACTGTTTTGTTCGAAGTGGGAGGGGGGCCAGCCGGCATCGGGCTTTAATTTTCGGAAACCTTTCATGGTGTAATAGCCGCCCATATACTGGATCTGATTTACGCCGAGGACGGCCAGGCGGTCCAGAATGCGTTTCATATCGAGAAACGTGGTGTTCCATCCGCTTCCAGAATAGGTTTCGCACAGTGTCCGCTCGCGTCCAAGCTGGCTGGCCAGGCTGGACACTTGTTTGGCGGGTGGAACCGAGGCGTCCGTGCCAAGCTGCTGCCGGGACAGGATGTTATCGATACCGGGGACATGGAACCATTTGAGGGCCGCGGACCAATCGCCGGTGCATAACAGCGTCGCGATCAGGCTTTCTTCCGCGTTGACGTGCCCGGTCAAGGCGATGCCGTGCTGCTGGCACCACTCGCTTATTTGGCGGAAGTAGGCGTTTTCGAAGCGCTGGGTAAGGTACCGCCAGTAATCACAACGTGTGCGTACATAATTCCCGATGGGAAAGGTGAGTTCATGCAGCTTGTCCGCCAGGTTGTAACCCATTTCCTTTTCAAACGCCTCTAGCAGGCCGCGATGCCATGGCAGGCCGGTGAAGGAACCGATAGGCTGCAAGACCCAGCCGATATTCAGAGGCGGCTCATCCGTGAACGAGCCTGCGATGACCGTGCCGAAGGCGTCTGGAAAGCGCCGGTAATAGGCTTCATGCGTGGCGTCAATGAAATGGCGAACGGCTTCAGGCGAACACCCATCGAGCGAGCCTCGCTGATTCGATGCATCCGAACGCCAGCGGGCCGAGGGATGCAGGCCCTCCGAGGCCTGTTCGCTGCACACCAATAGGCTCACCCGGCCAGCGCTGTCATTGCGCCAGCGAGGCGGGAGGGCTTCAAGGCGCTCCGCTTGCGCGGCAATGCCGTTCAGTGTCTGTTTCCATTGAATGACGTGCGCCGAGACGAGATTTCCTGGCGGTGCGCACTCTGCTTCTTCACCAGGTTCGAGCTCGAAACGGGCATGCCAAAGCGCCATCATGCGGTCTTCCGGATGATCGCGAATCACGCTGCCGCCCGCCGTGCCGCTGGGCCAGGCATATTCATCATATAGCCAGACGCGCATGCCCCGTTTCCGCGCTTCGTCAATAGCCACGCCGAAGGCATCGAAATAGGCATCCGACAAGTAGGGAACCTCGAGGCCATAGAGAGGGTGAATGAAGAACTCGCGGATGCGGGCTTGTTCAAACATCGCTATTTGGCGGCGGATTTCTGCTTCATTCAGTGAGGCGTTCCAGAACCACATCAAGACAGGGCGAAAGGCGTCTAGATTATCTCGAGTTTGCCCAACAGCATTCATGATAGCATCCCCCTTGAAGGTTTCAGATTATCGGACGGAGCGGACGGATCGGATGGATCATCCGCCGAATAGCCGCAGGGCGTTTTCGCGGAATATGGCCAGCTTGATTTCCGGAGACAACCGGGCCTTGAGCACATGCCCGAAGACATACCGCCCTTCGATCCAGTTCATGTCCGTGCCGAATAAAATGCGCGATGGGTCCGTCTGTGCGCAAAGCCATTCGAGCTGGCCCATTTCCCAGCAATCGCCAGAAAGATCCGCGTAGCAGTGGGAATAGGCGTTCATGAGGGCGATAGCCTGCCGCATACCCACGTCCCTGCCGCCGAAATGGCCCAGGATCACGCGCAGGCGCGTATAGCGTTCGAGAACCGGCGCGAAGCGCTCGGGAACGGAAAGGTTCTGCACGGGTTTGGCGGGATCAGGGCTCCAGGTATGGGCGAGCACGGCCAGCTTGTGTTCGTCCGCCATTTCCCATAACGGCTGGTATCGCGCGTCTATCGGGTCCATGGCATGCATGGCGGGATGGATCTTAATACCAGCGAAACCGGGATGCGCCATCAAACGCTCGATGTAGTGCATCGAAGGTTCGAGCCAATTGGGATTGAAAACCGCATAGGCGCGGAACCGGCCCGGAAAACGTTCCATGGCTTCGATAGACAAGCGATACCCTTCCTCGAACTCGTTTTCGAGGGACGGCATGGCGGAAAAGATCGTGGTCTCGATATGGAGGAGATCCATAGCGGCTATCATGGCGTCCATTCCGCCGTGATAGGCTTCAAATGCCTGGGTAGGGCCCAGATGGGCGTGGGCGTCGATGATAAATGGGGCCGTCATAGCGCATTCTCCCCTTCATGGGCTTCCGCGAGCAGGCGTTCCAGGTTTTCATGGGCGATTTGGAGGCAGGCCGCATCGGAAAGGCGGTTCATCACGAGCGGTCCAAGAGATGCCCAGGGATCCTCGATGGGCTGGCCGGACGCAAACAGCACCCGGTGCGCCCCGAGGCGTTCCACGAGCAGCTCGATACCACCCGCTAGAAACTGCCGGTTCGTGGGTACGAACACATTCGACACTTTTTCGAGCCAAGGCAAAGCCGCGCGCATATTGAGGTATTCGTGGTGGCCCGCCGATTCGGCCAGGATATTCAGTTTAGGGTAAGCCAAGGCGATAGCGCCCAGTTCATCCCAAGAGGTTTGCCCGATAGGCAGAAATAGCGGAATCCGGCGAACGGCCAGCGCCTCGAAGAGTTCCTGCATGCCGGGTGTTTTCAGCGTGTACCGGTGCAACTTCGGCAATAACCGCGCCGCGCGCATGCCCGCGCGAAAACAAACATCAATGTGTGCGCGGATATCCCAATCGGGTTGAAGCGTTCCAGGCAGTAACGACATCACGCCGTGGCAGCCGGGCAGCGCCTGCAACACTTCCGCGAGCATGCGGTTGCCCGCAATCGGGTCGTGAAGCATCCCCGCCGTATGCGACAAAAGGGCGCGGTGGATCGGCCCCGCCTCGAGCGCATCGGCGGCCGCAATGGCATCAGGCCAGGAAACATGAGACCGCGCCGGATACCCCACCCACGCAAGGGCGTCATATGGGGCCAATTCGGCGGCCCGCCGTCCAAAATCCGCTTCCATTTCCTGTAAGACCGAGCAAAGGTTTGGCAATGTCATGGCGTCTTCATCCTTGCCACTCCAGCATCGCATGCGACCGATAAGCCATATCGTGCGCGATCATGCATGAACGCGCACAACCATAACACGAAAAGGGTGGTTTTTCAAGCAAAATCGCATGAACGAAACCCGAGCCTTTCCATAACCCGGAACCCCATCTAGCGGTTGTGGCCGAAAATGGGCGTTTTTTGTTCATTTGGAACTTCTTATGGAAACCTGGGCGGCTGCATAGCGAATCATGAATGATTGTTGATATTTATGCACACTTAGTGTATCATTGTTTCAATCGATGCTTCCGAGAATCCTAGAACCTCTGGGGCTTCCATGAGCGCCCCGGCAACCAGGAGCGGCATATGAAACTTACTGAGCTGCACTCATCCTTCCAAAATCCTTCCCGCGAATACCGCATGACCCCTCTGTTGCGCATCAATGATGAAATAAGCGAAGAACACTTGCGCTACCAGCTTCAATCATTGAAAACACAAGGATTCGGCGGCGTATTTCTCTGTTGCGAGTATTTCCAGGAAGGCGCGCCTGAGAAATTCTGCACGGATTGGTGGTGGAAGGTTGTAGACATGACCGCGCGGCTATGCGCGGAGTATGGGCTGGCGTTCTGGGCCTACGACGAAGAAGACTGGCCTTCGGGGTCCATCGGCGGCCAATTGGTGGAGCGCTATCCGGATTATTCCTGGAAATACTTGCATTGCGCCGAGTCGGCCCATGCAGGCGGCTCGCATGTGAGCCTCGAAGCGGGGGAAGGCGGCTTCGTCGCAGCGTCCGCATTCCAGCTCGAAGACAATCAACTCATCGAAGACACCCTCACGGATTTGACGCCCCTAGTAAATGAAGGCCGTCTAGAATGGGATGCGCCCGCAGGCAATTGGACCGTCGCCCTGTACACGGCACGGAAAGGCCTAGGCTTGCTCATTGATGTGTATGGCGACTTGATGAGCCGCGAAGCCATGGGTGAATTCGTGAGCTGGGTGTATGGCGGCCATGAGGAGCGCGTCAAGGCGATTCCAGGCGCATCCATCACGGGATTCTTCACCGACGAACCTGCCTTTTCCCTCTCGATGATCGAATGGGAACGGTTCCCGTGGTATCCTTCCATGCCCTTCACGCCCGAACTCGAGAAAACCTTCGAAGCGCGCCATAGCATGCCATGGCGGCGCAACCTGCCGCTGTTGTACCACCCGGCAGGCCCCGAGCGCCTGCGTTTCCAATGCCGGTATTGGGAGACCTGCTGTTATTTGTACAGCGAGAATTACTTCGGCCAAATCTACCGCTTCTGTGAAGAACGCGGCATGCTATCGAGCGGGCATTTGGTGATCGAGGAAGAATTTTATAATCATCTCGCCCAGCAGGGGGGCAATCTGCCCACGCATTTCCGCTACATGCATGTGCCGGGCATGGATTGGATTCATCCCTTCGAAGAGACCTTCCACGATCTGCCCGCCACCACGCCCAAATATCCGACTTCGATGGCGCATCTCATGGGCCGGCATCAATCCTGGGCGGAAACCTTCGCCGCCTCGGGCTGGGGCATCACGCCGCGCGATATGCGCCGCATCGTGAACTGGGAGCATGTCAACGGCATCAGCATGCAAGTGCCCATCTGTTATAAATATTCGCTGCGCGGGATAAACCGGACGACATTCTATCCTCCCGGCTTGAGCTACCAACAGCCTTACTGGGACCACATACGGCCTTTCGCCGATTACGAGGCGCGGGTGTGCTCCCTCACCGCCGGGAGCGGCCATCGCGCCCAGGTGGCGCTCGCATATCCCGAAGTGGACATCTGGACCCATGCCTGGGACCACGACACCTTGCGCGAACGCTCGAAATCCTTCAACGCCCTCGGCGACGCCATCCGCTTCGCGGGGTATGACTTCGATATTCTCGACGACCGCGCGTTCCTCGAACAATCCTGCTGCGCCGCCGGTCAGATCGTGACGGCGACGGAACGGTTTGATGTGGTGGTGGCGCCACCCGTGGACGGCGTACGTGTGTCGTTGCTTACGCGGTGGGAAGCCTTCGTGGCGTCGGGCGGCACGCTGCTGTTCGTAGGGTCGCTGCCCAAACATTCGTATGAACAAGGAACGGACGACCCCGCCGTGGCGTCGTCGCTGGTTCACCTATTGGGAACAGCGCGGCCATCGGAACGTCCATTCTGGCATGCCCACCCGTCGGGCGGCCGAGCCGGATTCGCACCAACCGTGGCCGATGTGCCCGCACTGCTGGGCGAGGCATGCGAGCCGGAATTGCAGTGGGAAGGGCCTGGCCGTTTCGTGGCGTTCCACCGCATCCTGGACGACGGCGATGTTTTCCTTGTATTCAACTATACGGACGCCCCTTGCGAGACGTGCATCCGCTTGAAAGCGGAGGGCGCCGTGGAGTTGTGGGATGCGGAGACGGGGGCATGCACGCCAATGGCTCCCGAGCACGCCGGGCAGGGATACACGTGGCTGCGGCTGGCTTTCGCGCCGTATGCCATGCAGGTGCTGGCGTTCCACCGCGACGGAGCGGTGAAACCGATTGAAAGCCCGTGCGCCGCCCAGGCCATCGAGATCTCCGGGCCATTCACATTTTCAGCGGAAGAAACGTTCCGGCGTCCTGAGATCGCTTGGAATTTCGCCGAAGACGCCGAAGGGTATGCGCCATCACACACTACCCCACTGGCCATTCCCGCACAGTTGAACGCGGGTGATTGGAGCGAGCAAGGCCTTGCCCATTTCTCGGGCATCGGCTGTTATGCCTTTGAAGCGGTATTACCCGAGGAAGCGGCCACGGGCCGCGTGCTGCTCGATTTAGGCGAGGTGCATAACACGGTGGAAGTCATCGTGAACGGCCAACCGGCGGGTATAAAATTCTTCGAACCTTATGAACTCGATATCACTGGCAAGGTGCGCCCGGGCGTGAACCAATTCGAGGTGCGCGTTGCGAATACGCTCTCGAACTACATGGCCCAGTTCCCATACTTTAACGATAAGCCGCTCAATGGAGGTGGTGATTTCCCGGAACGCCGCCGCAGCGGCCTTTTCGGGCCGGTCCGGATACAAGTGCGATAGAGGATATGCCATTAGCCTTGGATGCGAATGGGCGCAATGAATGACGAGCCATGAAAGGCGCTTGCCTTGTTGAATGGCAAGATGAGCGCCAACGTTTCCCTCATTTGCGTTCATTCGCATCCATTCGCGGTTCCAGTATCCAAGCAGCTCATTTTCGGAGGGGATAAGGATGCAATATCCAAGACGACGGATGAATAGGCATGGTTTAGGTTTGTCTGTATTCCTGTTGTTACTGTCATTACTCGCGTGGGGAGAGAACGCCATGGAACAGGAAATGCCCAGATTACAAAATGGCTATTTCGACGTTATGTATACTTCGCCGAATATCACTTCGCTGCGCATCGACGCCACGGGGCAGGGCGCATATGGTTCAAATCTCGTAGCGGACGGGAAAAGCATCACAGGGGTGTCGAATCCTCGTATCGAGGACGACCGCCTGCTCTTCGACACGGCGGCGGGCGGGGTGTCGTGGCCATTTCCCTTTGATCGGGCGGGGTATTACGACGCGGATGCGCACATGCTCTATCCCGAACCCCAGGTGGCGGGAGGCGCATCCCATGTCATGCCAATACGCAAATTCCTTACCAGCAACAGCCAAACCTTGTTCATCGAGTATTTCAAGCGCCTGCCCATCGGCGCTCATGGCTTGTGGTTGAACCTGTTGAACGGCAACACCTTCTGGGTCGTGGGCGAACCGGAGATCGGCGGCGTTCTGAGTGTGAACTGTCCAGGCCAGACAGCGGCTTTCCCGGAGGTGGGTGAAAATTTCCTCTCCTTGAAGTGGGGAGTGACACCAAATCCCGTAGAGGTCCGCGCGCTGCCTTCCGAGTCGGATATTCCGTGCGTGCCGCAACGGCCTCAAATGGCGTTCTCGCCTTCCTTCAATGTCACCTTTGATCAAACCGGCAAGGCTGCGGACGCTTCTCCGCTGGCTACGGACCTGCTTCAGATGGCGATAGGCTGGCACCCTGAAACCATGTTCAACGGCGAGTGGGTGTTCGACGCCGTGCGTACATTCCGGTTTGTGGATACCCGGAGCAACTACGATGAAGTATTGCGGCGCGGTTTCCTGAGCAATCTTCCGCTGATCGGTTATGACCGCTTCGAGCACTTCGGCATGATCTTCAATTGGGGAACTTACCCCGATTATGGCGCGGGCGCGTTGCTCAATATCCCCGCGAATAATGGCGCATATGACATGCGCTTCCTGCACGTCAACGCCATGTTCATTATCGCGCTGTCGGAATATGTCATGTCCACGGGGGACGCCTCGATCCTGGACGTGCGCCCGGAGCGATGGGTCAAGACCGATGGGGAAGAAGCGCAGCCTTTATGCGGCGAAAACGCATCCATGCAGCATCATGTCCTCGCGGCCGGCGACAAGCGGCTCGATGGCAAAACGCCATCCAAAGTGTTCAGCCTTGGCCAGTCGTTCACCACCCGCAAACCGTTCTCTAAGGTGACACTCCGCCTGGGCACGGGAACAGCCCCCGCTGGCGCGCCCACCAGCGTGACTGCCCGCATTACCGTCACGCGGCTTTCGGATAATAAAGTCTTTGCGGATATCCAGCGCCCGCTCAGCCAAGGCATGAACAGCCAATATGTATCGGCAGACCTTACCGAACAGGCCGAGCCTGGCCAATACGAAGTGCGCGTTTATGACATGCGCAGCGGCAAGGATTATTTTGGACCGGGCATATTTTGGTGGACGGAAGCCGAAGGGAATTACGTTGGGGGCGAAGCTTCATTCGGCCCCTTCTCGGGCTCGATATATGACGAGATGCAGGTCATTTTTAATTATCTGTATGAATACACCGGGGCGAAAACCACGGATGTGTCGTATTACCAAAACGACCCCGAATACAACATCGCGAACCAGAAATCGGGGCGTTCGCTGGTGACGATGCAGAATTCGTTTCACGAATGCCTCGGCGGCGGTTATGACGCCTTGATGGGCTTGTGGTATCCCCCCGCGTGCAAGGCCATGGCCTATATGGCTTCCATGCGCGGCGACGCAAACGCCACTGAACATTTCCTCGAACTCGAACGCCGCGCAAAAGAGGCCTATAACCGCACCTTCTGGTATGGCGTGCAGGAGAACGGCAAGACCTTCAACCGGTATTTTGGCTGCCGTGACTGGGACGGCGTCATTCATGATTTTGGCTTTACGTATTACAATCTCGAAGCGGCGGACTTCGGCATCACGTCGCGCGCTCAAGCGCGGGATATCATTTGGTGGCTTGATACCGGATACTGGAAGAGTGACCCCGCAGGGCCATGGCAGGAAGACATCTATAGCATCTGGCAGATCTCTCCGCCGTATAACACAAATGAAATCGACGGCTGGGTCGGCATCACGGGCAAGCTGCCGTACATGGAAGTATTGTCAAACGGCGGCACGCGCCTGATGTATGAGGCCCGTGATCTCACCGTGCGCGCGAAGTATCTCTCGATGGATAACATGCATGAGCGGAACGAGCAGGTGCTTGCCCGGTTCGCCAGCCCCGACCGGCTCACCGGCGGGCGCACGTATGATGATCCCGGCGGCCGTGGCCGCTGGCATTTCGGCGAGCCGAATGTGAACCGGGCGGATATCGAGGGATACCGGGAGATTTTCCCGAGCAACGGTTCGCTGGGAGAAGCGCAAGTGGCCGCATATCTGGGCGCGGAATTGCGGCCAGGCGGCTTGTCCCTGAATCCACGCGTACCCTCGGCGCTCGACAGCATCGCCATTGACAATGTGGGCAGCCAGGGCGGTGTATACAACTTCAACATCGAAGCCGTACGTGAATCCGTGGAAGCAGCCCCGGGCGCTTCGTCCGCCAATATGTGGGAATTCACTCCAGCGGCGCCATTCAGCAAAGCTGGTGTGCAGGCCCATTACGCCGCAACGGATATCCCCTTCAACGGCGGTGCGCGGGTATGCCTCACGCTCGAACGGAAAGAAGGCGATTTATGGGTGGAAGTGGCGAAAAATTGGATGCGCCATGTGCGGGATGGCCAGTGGGTGTGGGTGAACGCGGAAGCGTCGCTCGAGAGCGGGCGGTTATACCGGTTGCGCGCCCACGACCTCGCGGAGCCGAAATCCGGCGTGGCGGTCACGGTGGATTGCGGCGGCGAAACGCTGCCTAAGGTGGTGCGCGAATCCCGGAAAGTGCGCGTGCATACGGTCTATGCCCCGGAAGGGCTCCACACCGCATTTCATATGCGCAACGGCGATTTGCTCGATGTGGGAACGGAACGGGAAGTAACGCTGCGGCCCGGAGAAGACCTAGCGCTATCCGTTAGCGGCGAACAAGGGCAAACCGCCTTTCCTCTTGGCCCGCTGGCCCATGCGGGCGCGGTGGCGGGGATAGGTTTGTTAGCGAAAAAGAACCTCTTAAATCGATAGAGCTATATGATTACCGGGCTATCAAGGATATGAGCAAGACATGAGCGCACAGGAAGCGGCAGCAAAACAGGCAAGCATCGAATCCACAGCACCACCGCTTTCTTTTAGCCGCACGGTGAAGCTGCTCAAGCGGTATCTGCCGATTTTGCTTCCCAATTGGCCTGAGCTGGTCTTGTTGATTGTTATTTTGCCATTAGCGGGCGCGGTCATCACGGTCGTGCCCGCCTTGTGCCATCGCATGATCATTGATGTGGCTTTCCCGAGGCACTCTGTTGTCTTGCTTGCCATCTTCGGTGGAACTGCCGTATCCATGATAGTGCTCGAACGTTTCTTATTGGTCATGGTGCGAAATGCGACGAATGCCCATCTTCGCAAGCGGGTGATCGAAGTGCTGGGCCGGCGCTTCTACCGCAACATGCTCGACCTAAACATGCGCTACCACCAAACCACGCCCGTGGGCGAGAAAATCTTCCGGTCCGATACCGATATACTTGATACGGCGGAATTGCTGGGCTCCGCGTTTCCCATGACGGCGTTATATTTATGCCAATTCTTGGTGACCATCGTGGCCGTTTGCCTTATCGACTGGCGGCCTATTGCAATTGCCGTTGCCTGTTCACCAGTATTTCTATTTATCGCGCAGCAATTTTTCAACTATTACCGTAAAATCGACCTGCGCCAACGAATTCAAGGCCAGAAACTCACGTCGTTCATCGAACAAAGCCTCTCCAACATCTCGGTGGTATATTCACATGGGGCGCGCAAAAAGACGATGCTCCAATATTTCCGCGCCTTGGTCGGCTATAGCACCGCCAACATGATCTATTTCTTCCTGCATCAAGTCAGTATCGTGATTGTTTGGCCATCGAGCATGCCCGCGGCTGTAGCGACCTATATCATCGGCCTTTGCGCTTTTTGGGTAATCTCGGGGAGCATAACCCTCGGCCAGTGGCAAGCCCTCTCGTTGCTCATTATTCAAGCGATCGTTCCCCTCGGGATTCTGTTGAACTATTACCAAATGATCCGCTTGCGCATGATTCCCGCGGAGCGAATTCTGCATCTCCTCGACCTTGATGATCGCGTGCAAGACGCGCCAGATGCGGTGGCGCTCACGGAACCTCTTCGCGGCGATATCGAATTCGAGAATGTCTGGTTTTCTTATTCACCAGGCAAAACGGTGCTCAAGGGCGTTTCATTCAAGATTACGGCGGGCAGCCGCGTGGCCTTCGTAGGGCCGTCTGGCATTGGCAAATCCACGATTCTCAACCTGATATTACGGTTCTATGAACCCGACAGCGGGCGCATCCTCGTGGATGGCCGTGATATCCGCACATACCGGCTGGCGGAGTATCGCAGGCAGTTCGGCATTGTGCTTCAATCGCCGGTCATTTTCGAGCGCACCTTGCGCGAAAATATCCTGTATGGCGTTCGAGACAACGACATGTTGAATTTGGATGAGGTGCTGCGGAGTACGAATCTCGAAGAGGCAGTTCATAGTTTGCCGAATGGATTGGATACATTGCTGGAAGGCAGCGGGAGCTTATCGCTTGGCCAGCGCCAATGTGTGGCCGTGGCTCGATGTATGGCGGGCGCTCCGAATGTGGCCCTCCTGGATGAGCCGACGGCCTTAGCGGATCCTGAAGCAAAGCATGCCATTGTCGAGGGTATTGACGCCGCCGCCGCAGGCAAAACGGCGCTGTTCATTTCCCACGATTTACTTACGTTGCACAGCCTGGATCGGATCATCGTGTTGAATCAAGGAATCGTGTGGGAAGAAGGCAGCCATGAGGAGCTTCTCGACAAGCAGGGGCTTTATTGCACCTTATGGTCCATGCAGACGGAGCTGGGTGAAAGCGGCCATTCACAAGCTGGGGAGGTCGAAACATGAGCGTTCCAGAAACCCAGGCCGCCGCACCCACGGAAAGTGCGAGCTTGCTGCAACAAATCCGGGTCATTCGCAGGTATGCCCCCTATTACCGCAGGCATTGGCCCAAGCTCATCCTCGTGTTCCTCTTGACGCCCATCGTGGGAGCTGTCATAAGTTCCCTGATAGCGGTATTAAGCATCATCCTGCTGGACGAGGTGTTACCCCGGGGCAAATATTTCTGGGTGGCGCTATTCGTGACCGGGGGATTCCTCGGAGCAGTGCTGCGCGACAGCAATTTCCTGATCGAGGGCTTTATCCGGTTTAATTTGAAAATGGAAATCCTGCGTGATTTAGGCCGGGATTTTTATAACCATATGCTCGATATGTCCATGGCGTTTCATACGAAGCATTCCGTGGGCGAGCGGATTTTCCGCACATTCACCGATACCCACGACACGGCGCGCATGCTAGGAGTGTCGCTGCCCACGGCGGCGGCGATGGTATTGCAAGGCCTCCTCATGATCTCCATCACCCTCTTCATTGACTGGCGTCCCGCAGTGGCTATCGCCTTGTTTTTCCCACCCTATGTGCTGATCACCCAGTATTTCACCAAATTATGGCGGCGCTCGGATCGTTCAATGCGCGAAGCGCGTTCGCGCGTGACGGCGCACTTGCAAGAAACCTATACCCACGTGGCCGTAGTAAAAGTATCCGCACGAGAAGAAGATGAAGCCCAGCGATATCAATCTTTCCTTAGCCCATTTTTGCGGTCATTATATGCCTGGTTTGTCTTTGAAGGCATTCAGGAGGGGCTGATCTGCCCGGCTGGCTTGGCCACGATCTTCTCCGCTAGCATGGGGTATGTGCTTGGATACTTGCATATCGCCGGACAAATCACCCTGGGCCAATGGATTGCGCTTGTCGGGCTTATCCAAATGGGTTTGGTTCCCATCTCGACTGTTATTTTAAATTACCAAACGCTTTGCCGGGAAATGGTGGCCGCCGAACGGGTGCTGGATATATTGAATGTTCGCAGCCGTATTCCTGAAAAGGCCAAGCCGGTCCGCCCCAGCCGTTTGCTGGGCCGTATCGAATGCGAGGGCGTGAATTTCCAGTATAACGGCGAGACCGTGTTGAAAAACGTGTCATTTACGATTGAACCTGGCGAGCACGTCGCGTTCATTGGCCATTCGGGCTGTGGAAAATCCACTCTGCTCGGATTGCTCCTGCGTTTTCGCGATCCTGGCTCGGGCGCGATACGGGTGGATGGCGTGGACTTGCGCGATATGGATGCGGATTACTACCGGCGCCGGCTCGGGGTGGTGATGCAAAATCCCCAAGTCTTTCCCGGCACTCTGCATGAAAATATCGTTTACGGCGCTTCGGGAAGCGTTTCGGCGGAGAAACTGCGTGCGGCCTTGGAAGCATCGGATTGCGCCGAATTTATCGATGAGCTGCCAGACGGGCTTGATACGCCCATGGATGAAGGCGGCAATCTGTCGGGAGGACAGAAACAGCGCCTGACGATTGCTCGCGCGCTCGCCCGTGAATCGGATGTATTGATGCTCGATGAACCGCTGGCCTCCGTGGATATCGATTCCCAGTTGCGGGTGTATCAAGCCATACGCCGCGACTTCTTGGGGAAAACCGTTCTTTTCATTACGCATACGCCAAGCGCCGTGCGGTTTGCGGACCGCATATATGTCTTGAACCACGGGGAGATCGCGGACGTGGGAACATATGAGGAGCTGAAGTCCCGAGGCGCGATATAACATATGGAGGACAGGAGCTTCAGTATCGCCTTTCCATATACCTATGATGGACACATAAAAATGAGGAGAAGCGGAAAATGGCAACTACTACTATGCTGGCCTTCGCGATGATAGTGTCGCCACTCGCTACCGAGGCCATGTGGCCGGATGCGTATGCCAAGGCCGATAAGGCCGGGAATTCGTTCACCATTGGCACTTCCTTAATTGAGCTACAGCTCGAATATGCTAACAACGGCCTTGTCCTTAAAAGCCTCCAGAATAAAACGAATAAGAACGCGATTGAATATGTCTCAGGCGATGAACCGCCGTTATTCGATTTCGGGCCAGCATCCCCCTGTACATCGAAATATAACATTGAAACACTTTGGAATACGCGCATGCTGGGCGACCAGACCGCCGTGCTGGATCCTGCTACGCTCCAGTTGGAGGTAAGGAAAGGCGATCTTATTGGATTCGCCGTGGGCCCGGCGGGTGGGTATTCGTTCGACGAAACCGAATGGGCCACTACCGTCCAATATGCGGACGGCGAACAGTATGTTTCTGCTGACGACAAGGCCTTGGAACAAGGGCCTGTATGGAAATATGGCGTCTATTCTCCCGAACAATCGTGTATTGAGGAGATGGATTCGTCCGAGTCTTTCGAGCCGGTTGGCGTAGTTCGAATCCCTAGTAATACCTCCGCGTTTCGCGTGCCCGGAAACTGCCCTCACGTGAATGGAACCTACCTGCATCCGTCGGATAACCATCATGCCCTGAGGCTATGGATTGCGCCCAAGGACGGCGTGGTCACACTCTCGGGGTCCGCCAAGAATGCCAATCACATGGCGGCAAGCGCGGTCGATTTGAGCGTGATCAGGGCAACGCCCAAACCTGCTGAAGAAAGCCAAATCCCCTTTAAAAATGAATGGACTCTCCGGGATAGTTCCACTGCGCTTGTCCGCGTCGGAGGCCGCCCTGCGGCCGCGCTGATATTCGACCTGTCGAACGGAGCTTGCGATATGCAGGTCCATCTGACCGCATTTCCCGGCACGCCTATCATACGGCTAGACAATTATCTGGTGAACACGACGGATAGCGTCGCGCTTCTGCCTGAATACAAGCCCTTCCAACTGCGCCTGGATTTGGCGAACTCGCCGGGAAATCTCTATTGGATGACGTATGAAGGCTCTATTGGCCTCTCGACGGAGAAAATCACGACGGGAACCGAAAAGATCCTGAACGGAACAGCCACTTCTCCATTCTTGCCCTGGCTGGGCCTTACGACAGGAGAGCGCGGCGGGCTTTTCACATCGCTCGAATATATCGGCAAATGGACTCTAAAAACCGCCAGCCCGGATGGAAGCACCGTGGAAATGAGCGCGAATGTGGCGGAGCTGGCCGATTACCGGCTCGCTCCGAGCGAAAAAATCTCGCTTCCATCTCTTGTCCTTGGGGTGTTTGAAAATACGCTGGACGACATGAGCCGCCATGTGTATGACTGGCAGTATGCATACATGTGGGATATGACCAACTACGACCATTACGCCCGGGCGCGCTGGGCGACCGAGTGGTTTGTGAGCGGCCTCAACCTACAAGACCAGTTCACGGGGCGGGTGTCGGCCAGCGGCATGGAGAGCATCGAGAACGCGCGTGATATGGGGTATGACATGATATGGGACGACGCCGGGTGGACCGTCACCGAACCCACGCCCGGCACTCCGAAACCGGACTTCTGGAAACCCAAGGATGGCCCTGATTTCGCCCCGATGTTGCGCACGATTGAAAAGCAACAGATGGACTGGAACCTCTGGATCGCCGGGAATCCCGATCTCGGCCAGCTCACGAATTACGTGGGAAGCTGGGGCAATTTCGAATGGCGCACCGACAGCGTGACCTTCCCCAGTTTTCAGGTCGAGCGTGAATGGAAGCAGATGGTCGAGCAGTTGCTCAGCAACTTCCCACGATGCGCGTATCACACCTGCGCCTTTGGAGGCACCTATTCCCACAATTTCGATATCCAGCGGCTTACTTCGATTAATTATCTCGCGGACTATGGACGAAATGATGAAACCAATTATTACGCATCACTTCTCGATACGCCCGATAAATGGCTCGATATCGTCACGATGTGGGGCGGATTGGGCGTCTTCAATCCAGACGCGGACCGCAACCAACTGACTAGCGCTGTGTCTTGGGCATACATGACCCATCGCTTCGATGAAGCCCGTAAGCGCCATAATGATCTCTTCAAGGCGCTGGTTCCGCCATCGGCAAAAGCCAGCGACCGCTATGATTCGCTCCAGCCATGGCCCGATGCGAGGCACCCATATGACCGCGAAGCGGTCCGCCGCAACGCGGAAATCTATCATTATTTAGTTGGCCAAGGCGTCGCGGGCCGGTGGAGCTACGTGGAACGGCCCAAGGTGGACGGAGATAATCCGATCTACTATTTCCAACGGCTCAGCCACGACCGGGAGCGCGCCTGCATCATCTTAAAGCATCGCACGGATCATGCCGTGACTATTTATCCAAAGGGATTGATAGCGGGCCACGAATATACAGTAGGTTTTGAAAACGCCACATCACTCGTCAAGCGCAGTGGAAAAGACCTGATGGCCAACGGCATCGGCATCAAACGGCAGAAACCTGCCGAAGTGATTTATTTGGGTTTGCCGGATATTCCTGGAAACGAACGCGACAGCCAGCCCCCATCCGAGCCTGGGCGCGCTTTCAAACGCTACGAAACCAATTTGGGTTTCTCAGGTATCGGCGTCTATTGGTCTCCGGGTGTGGATAATAACTGGATCAGCTACTATGAAATCGCGCGCGACGGTAAAGTGCTTGGCCGGGCGGGCACAGGCACATTCTATTTTGACCGTTCCATCGGCTATGGTATTGACGCCGCCTATGCAGTGCGAACCATCGACGGCGACGGCAACGCAAGTGGCTGGCTTGATGCATCCTCGATGGAAGGCAAACCGTTTACCTACGCCGTGTTGGGAGGCCAGTTTGACGAGCCTGGCGCGGGAAGGCTGGCAGGCGGAGAAAACCGTTGATTTCGCCACGTACGAACCGATGGTAATCGTGCCGCATGAAGGCATTAAAGCCATCGAATATGGCGGAAATTGCATGCAGCCGGGCGGCTTGTCCGGAGTGTGGATGTCCGAAAAGCCCGAAGAGGCAAACGGAAAGCCCGTGGCCAAAGTCAGCCGGGGATGGCAGGCCTCGACGCCCGGATGGGCGAGTGTGCGCAAGTGGACGGCCCCTCGCGCTGGGAAGATCAGCGTTGTAGGCCGGGCATTCCGGGATTATTACACCCGCTCGAAGACTTCTCCGATGAAGGTCCGGATCATGCGTAACGCCGATGTAATCTGGCCGGATTCCGGCTGGGCGGAGATCGCGGGTGGCGACCTTGTAGGCGCGGCGCATACGCTCCAGCTTGATATCCAAGAGGGAGATGAGCTGCGATTTGTCTTGGATAAATCCATGACCGAAGACGATGGCGTGCTCGCTTGGATGCCCACAATCCAATATCTAGAGCCCGCACCGCAATTCGGTGGTGCGGTCATTCGGATTCTCTGCGGTTCCGAGAAAGAGTACACGGATTCATCCGGAAATACCTGGTCGGCGGATACCTGTTTCAAAGGCGGCCGCGCCGTCCTATCGAATAAGCCAGTCTCCGGCGCATATCCATCACTTGAAGATACGGAGCTGTACGCGCATGGGCGCCAAGGCAAGGATTTCACCTACCGCATTCCTGTGCCGGACGGCATCTACACGGTGCGCCTTAAATTCGCCGAGACCGAGAAAGAGTGGTCGTTCGAGCGTCCTTTCGATCTATATGTCAACGGCGCACGAGAGCTTCATAACTACGATATCGCACAAGCGAGCCGAGGCGTAAATAAAGCGTTTGAGCGCCTCGTTTCCTATGTCGTTCCTGATGCGGAAGGAAACATCGTATTGCGTTTGACCGGCGGCTGGGAGCCGCTCCAGACAACCAAAGAAGCGCTTCTCAAGGCCATCGAGATCCTGCCGCAAATGAAACCGGAAGTGTACTTGAATTGTGGTGGTGAAAGCTTCGTGGATTGGAACAACTCGGTCTGGGCGAAAGATGCGGCCTCGGGCGAGCCGCTTTCTTCAAACGGCGAGGTCATTCTAGCGACGCCGACGCTCTATGATTATCCGCTCTACCAGACGGCTCGAGTGGGCAAGGAAATAACCTACACATTCGATATGCCTGCGGGACTCTACAACGTGCGGATGAAATTTGCCGAGATGTGGCTCGAACAAGCAGGTGAACGGCCAATGGACATCGAGGTGAATGGCCGGGTGTTCTATTCCAGTTTCGATCCGCTACAAGCGGCGGGAGGGAAAAACCGGTCCATCGACATCCGCGCCGAGGATGTGACACCAAATAGCCACGGACAAATCACCGTCACTATCCGGGCGAAGGGCGCTCAACCGGCAATGCTCCAAGCGATAGCACTGGAATAGGAAAGAAGCGCCGCTCGCCCCAGTGGAAACGTTATGATTTGTTGAAGAATGCCTTCCGTGGCGTGGCCGTCCTGCCCATATGCATGGCCGGGACGCCCACGCCACGGGAGATGCAAAAACATGTTAGAGGATATATTCGCGTTCATTCGCGGCAAAAAAACGAAACACTTTGGTTGCGTCACTGCCTCAGCGTGAAGGCGGTTTATTTCTCGTACTGCTCGATCTTTTGCTGGACGCCTTCGAGTTCCGGATCGAGCCGGCCGGCTCGCTTCCACTCCGCCACGGCTTTGTCTTTGTCGCCCCGCAGGAAATACGCATCGCCCAAGTGATCACGCAAGGTGGCGTCATCATTTTTCATGCTGAAAATAGCGCGGCGGATATAATCCACCGCGCGTTCGGCGTCGCCCATTTTATAATACACCCAGCCTAAGCTATCCAGATAATAGCCGTTGGTGGGGTCAATCTCGAGGGCTTGCAAGATCAAGCGCTCCGCCTCATCCAATTTGACGCCCTGTTCGGCATACATATAGGCAAGAAAATTCTTGATTTCCGGATCGAGCGGATCGAGCGAAAGGCACTCGATAAGATGCTGTTCCGCTTCGGGACTGCGCTTGGCGTCATCATAGAGGGTGGAGAGATAGTAATGCGCCCATTTGTCGGAGCCGTACGCAGCCAGTATGGCGAGCAGCACCTGTTCCGCTTCCGCATCCCGATCCAAGCCCATATAGATGCGGGCGAGCAGCAAGTCCACACATTTAGACTTCACGCCTTCGGCCCGCATGCCTTCAATGCCTTGTGCCAGAAATTCCCCCGTGTCTTTCTGTCCAAAGAGCAGCATGATTTCGGAGAGGAAAGACTGGCATTCTTCGTCTATATCGCCTTCGACTTTATCGAGGGTATCGAGGGGCATACGATAGGGATCGCCATTCATCCGATGGGAAAGAGCGCGCATCACCGTGCCAAACAAGGGAGCTTCATTAGGCGGCGCTACGGTGGAAGCTTCTTTGAACCGGCCTAAACGCTGCAAGATGTAAATCTGTTCCAGCGTATGAATGGGCTCCGCGTTTTCTGTTTCAAGAAGAGCGCAGATTATTTCGAGAGCCCGGTCCCATTGGCCCTGGCGGGCATATACCGCCGCCAAGTTTTCCATGGCGGAAGGATCATCCGGCTGCTCCTGGAGGTACTGCTCGAATTGCTGGATGGCCTCTTCATTCCGATTAAGATCGAGATAAACCAAGCCGAGGACGCTTCGCGCTTCGGATAAGGTGGGTTTGAGTTCAAGGGCCTTTTCGAGAGAAGCCCTCGCCTTATCTAGATCATTCACCCGCACCAAGGTAATGCCGAGCTGGAGGCGGAACAAGGCGGATTCGGGGCGCAGTTCGATCAATTTCTCGTAGATATCAATAGCGGCCACCAGGTCGTTGGCTTCTTCTGCCGCGAGGATGAGGGGGGCATATCCCACCGTATCGCCGGGCTTGAGCGCCACGGCGCGGCTATAGCTATCGACGGCGGCGTCATATTGGTCGAGCTGCTGGTTCAGCCAGCCCAAGACCATCCATAGAGCAGGGTCTTCGGGCCAGCGTTCCGTGGCCCGCTGGCAGATGGTGCGGGCGCTCTCGAAATCGCCCAATTGGCGGTACGCCAAAATCAATTCGAGGTGCAGCCTCAGGTTATCGGGCGATTGGCGAAGCGCCCTGCGCAGCTCGATGATGGCGTCCTCGAGGCGCCCCCGGCGTTCATAGATGACTGCGGCGATATAATGCGAATAGGCTTGCGCACGCGGCGAACCGCCCGCATATCCGCGTGAAGCGCGCTGGGTGGACATAGTCTGGCAGCCTGCGATCAGCAGCGCCAGCATGCAAACGATAACGGCCCGTCTTACGCGCGGTTCCATTCAGCATTACCCTCGGCGGCCTCGTTGAACATCTCTTGCTGTACTATACCAGAAATGGGTGCGAAACTGGTACGATGCACGGGACACGGCCCATGCTTGCGTAGCGCATCGAGGTGCTCCCCGGTGCCATAGCCCTTATTTCGAGCGAAACCATATTCGGGGAATCGCCGATCTAATTCAGTCATGATGCGGTCGCGGACAACTTTCGCCACGATGCTCGCGGCGGCGATGGAAAGAGACTGGCAATCTCCTTTTACAATTCGCTGCTGTGGTATGGCGCATCCCGGTATGGCGAATCCATCGACCAGCAAGAATTGCGGCAAAGGCTCGATGCGGTGGGCTGCTTGCGCCATGGCGCTGTAGTTCGCCGTTTGGATCCCCATCGTGTCAATAGCTTCCGCTTCGACGATGGACACGCCTATATGGTGCCCGCCCCGGTGGAGTTCCGCGAAAAGATGTTCTCGCTGGGCTTCCGTGAGCTGTTTCGAGTCGTTGAGCCCGTGAATGGGATGGGCCAAGACCACGGCCCCGGCCACGATAGGCCCCGCTAAGGGCCCCCGGCCCGCTTCATCCACGCCAGCCACAATACTAAACCCGTTGTCGTGGGCCATCTCTTCGAAGCGGAGCATATGGCGAATGCGTTCTTCTTCACGGGAAGCGGCTTGCTGCCGGCGCAGGCAATGATGATAGAGCGTTTGCGCCCCGGCGCGCGGATCTTCCCGCAAAGCATTCAGCAAGCTTGCTTCGAAAGGGGGGCCCGCCGCAACAGCGGCCCGCAATGTTTCCAGCGATGCGCTCACTCATTCACCTTGCCCGCCGTATTTCGCGGCGCCGCCACGCCAAATGGGCGGGAAATACAAAGAAAGGGCGGAACGATTCCGCCCTTACTATACAAGTTAATCGGCTCCACGTCACACCTGCTCATTACGCCAGGCGTACGGCCCTTTTTGGGAACAGCCAGACAGCTTATTCGGCTGCTTTTTTACCGGCTTTTGCGCCCGTGGCGCGCGCTTTTGCCTTCACGCGCGCGGCTTTGCCCGCACGGTCGCGCAGATAGTACAGCTTGGCGCGGCGCACGCTGCCTTCACGCACCACTTGCACTTTCTCGACGCGCGGCGAATGAAGCGGGAATACGCGCTCGACACCTTCGCCAAATGCAACGCGGCGCACCGTGAACTTGGCTTCCGGACTCTCTTCGCCTTGGCGGCCAATCACAACGCCTTCGAATACCTGGACACGCTCCTTTTCGCCTTCCACGATGCGGAAGTGTACGCGCACCGTATCGCCCACATTGAACTGCGGGATTTGATCCGCGGGCTTCATTTGGGCATTTTTAATTTCCTGCACGACTTTCACGACTTGTTCTCCTTTTCGGCTGCCGGTTGCGCCGCGGAATCTTGGACGCCGTTTTCCGCCTCAAGCTCCGCGAGGAGCGCCCTGTCACTCGCATTGCATGTACACAATAAGTCCGGCCGTCTGGCCATTGTCACCCGTAACGCCTCTTTGCGCCGCCATCGCGCGATGGCCGCGTGATTTCCTTCCCGCAACACCGCCGGAACCTCGATACCCTGAAATTCCGCCGGGCGCGTATACTGCGGCGGGCCAAGCACGCCGTTATAAAATGAATCCGTCTCGACGGACTCCCAATCGCCGACTACGCCCGGCAGCATCCGGCTCATCGCCTCCACCAGCACTAGCGCGGGCAATTCTCCGCCACTCAACACATAATCGCCGGCCGATATCTCATCGGTGCATAACGCCTGGCTTACCCGTTCATCCACACCTTCATAGCGCCCGCAAATCAGCACTATATCCGGCGCCGCCGACAATTCGCGCACCAAGTCCTGCGTCAGCGTCCGTCCGCGCGGCGACATCAATATCACCCGTTCGAGCGAATTACGCCCGCGCAGACTCTCGACCGCCGCGAACAACGGTTCGCATTTCATCACCATGCCCGCGCCGCCGCCAAATGGCGCATCATCCACCGTCCGGTGCCGGTCAAAAGCAAAGTCACGGATGTTCGTAGCCTTTACATCGAGAATGCCCTTCTCAAGGGCTTTTCCCAAGAGGCTGGTCCGAAGCACCTCTTCTATCATCTCAGGGAACAGGGTGAGGATGTCAATCCGCATCATGCACCGCATAGGGCGCTACATCGTGAACAATCATCACGCCCTCTTCCCATGCTATTTCTTGAATCACCTCGGGTATCGCCGGAACCAGCATGCGCCCGCCGGAAGCCAATGCGATCTCGAGCACATCATGGGCGGCGGTAGCCAGCACACCCACTACTTCGCCAATCCATTCGCCATCCACGGCGCGCACCCGAAAATGCAGCAATTCTTCCCCATGCCAGTCTTCACTGGCGGCGGGCCGCTGCGTCTCCGGAACCAACACTTCCGCACCTTTTAAACTCGCGACGGTTTCCCGCGCCACGCCCGGGCTCAACTCCACAATGGCGAAATCACCATGCCAGCGCATCCGGGCGGCTTTACATCGAAGCGGCGCGGCCTTTCCAGGCTGCACTGCCCCAAGCCATTCCAAGCCGTCAAACCAGCGCTGCTTGCCTCGGGAAGGCGCTATGCGCAATTCCCGGCGCGCCGGATTCACCGAACGCACAACGCCCACGGATGTCCACCCGTCCGGCATGGCTTCCGGACTACTCGACAATCTGCAATTGGACGTGGACATCCTGTTTGGTCGCGGCGGAAGCAAGCGCGGTGCGGATGGCCTTGGCCGTACGCCCGTCCTTGCCGATGACCCGGCCCATATCGTCCGGATGCACCCGCAGCTCGATAGCCTGCCCGTCTTCGCTCTCCGTGGCGGACACCCGCACATCATCCGGGTGCTCGACGAGCTTCCTGGCGATCAATTCAATCAATTCTTTCATTACACTTCAATCCTGCGCCGGTAAATGGCGCGGCCCGGCCTCCTTCGAGGCCATTCTAGAATGCCGTCTACTCGCCTGCGGCAGGCGCGGCGGGAGCAGCGGGAGCAAACTCCTCAGGCTTCGCACCTTTGGCAAACGCGGCCATAACGCCCTTCTGCGAGAGGACTTTGCGGGCCGTATCCGAGCAAGCCGCGCCTTTATACAGCCATTCAAGGGCTTTCTGGGCATCCAATTCGATCATCGGTTCCGGCCGTGCGCAAGGATGATAAACGCCGATTTCATCGAGCACGCGCCCGCGCGTCCGATCACGCTGGTCCATGACCACTACACGGTAGTAGGGCGCGTGGGTCCGTCCTCCCCGCTTCATCCGAATCACTGTTGCCATTCGATTGCTTCTCCTGTTTCCATCCTGTTCGCGGAACGCACCCGCGCCCGCCCTATACCGGCTACATGCCCGGGAACGGCCCCATGGGGCCCATGCCCTTAGGCATCTTGCCTTTCGCCGCCATTTGTTTAAAGGCTTTGCCTTTCATCATTTGCTTCATCATCTTACGCGTCTGGTCAAAATCCTTGAGCAGCCGGTTCACATCCTGCACTTGCGTGCCGCTGCCATCCGCGATGCGCAGGCGGCGGCTCCCGTTGAGGATTTTCGGATTGCGCCGTTCTTTCATGGTCATCGACCGGATAATGGCTTCATAATACTTCAACTCGCTCGTGTCGATCTCTTCCGACCCCATCAGCTTGCTCATGCCGGGGATCTTGCCCAGAATGTCGCTGAACGAGCCCATCTTCTTAATTTGCTGCATCTGCTGTAAAAAGTCTTCGAGATCCCAAGAAGCCTTGCGGGCCTTCTGTTGGAACTCGATGGCCTTATCCCGGTCCACCACCTCCTGGGCCTTTTCGACAAGCGACACGATGTCGCCCATCCCCAGGATTTGGTCGGCCATGCGCCGGGGATGAAATATATCCAGCGCATCCAGCTTTTCGCCCGTGCCCACGAACTTGATGGGGCACTGGGTCACATACGTCAAACTTATCGCCGCACCGCCACGCGCATCGCCATCGAGCTGCGTCAAGATGACGCCCGACAACGGCAGCGCCTGGTGGAACTGCTTGGCCGAATTCACGGCGTCCTGGCCCGTCATGGCGTTGGCCACGAACAAAATCTCATTCGGATGGACCTGCGTATGAATGCGGCGCACTTCGCCCATCATCTGCTCGTCCACATGCAAGCGGCCCGCCGTGTCCAGAATAATGACATCGCAATTGCGCAATTGCGCTTCGCCGCGCGCCATCAAGCATGTATCAACCGGGTCCGCCTGCTCGCCCAAGCTGAAAAATTCCGACTCCGCCTGGCGCGCCACCACTTCCAACTGCTTGATAGCCGCGGGACGGTATACATCCGCGCCCACCAGTAGCGGGCGATGCCCTTTTTTCTTCAAATGCAGGGCCAATTTGCCCGCACTGGTCGTTTTGCCTTGGCCTTGCAGGCCCACCATCATAATGATCGTAGGCGGCGTGGCGCACATATCGAGCGGAGCGCTCTCGCTGCCCATGATTTTGATCAACTCGTCATGGACGATCTTGACGATCATCTGTCCAGGCTGGATGCTCTCGAGCACCTCGCGCCCGAGGGCGGCTTCCTGCACATCCGTAATGAACTGCTTAACGACCTTATAATTAACATCGGCCTCGAGCAGGGCGACACGGATCTCCTGAAGGCTGTCCTTCATATTTTTCTCGGTCAGCTTGCCCTGGCCGCGAATATTCCGGAATGTGCGCTCTAATCTCTTGCTCAGCGATTCAAACATCGTGTACGCCTGCAGTTTTCGTATTCAGACAGATCTATCCCTGCGATAGACCGGCGAGTTTATCACATGCCTTTAATGCTCGTCAAACACGGATTGCGGACTCCAGATAGCTCCCGTAATCCAGATATTTCATACAATCGCTCGCTGCAAAAAATGGCCGATAAAAGCCGATTGCTTATGGCTGCAGATCGTACGGCATAAGATGCTTATCATAAGACCAGATGAAAACATGAAAACACGCTACGTCTTGTGCAGATTACATAGGCGGCCCCATGTTTTGATCATGGAAAAATCGCCGAGACTTACTTTCCGTATTGCAGCATCAGGAAAGCTTGGAAGCCATGTGGTTGAACCCGTATGGCGCACGCAGTGCAAGAACAGATTGTTCTGAACATTTTTTCAACACTTTACTGAGCCAAACGCATTTTCCGTTGCGTTCATATCCTGATTCCTGTCCAGAATTCGTGTATATCTTAGCGCCTCGACAGGTGCTATAAATATTGCGATTTGATTTGCCAAGAAGAATATGCAAATAGTTTAGCTCAGAATTACAGTTTCTATATGTGCGGTTAATATCCAATTGAGGGGAAAACTCATGCCTTTGACTCTGAAGGATGCTTCCCTAGACTGGTCTTTGATACATGCTCTATCGTGGCATGACACAGACATTTTCCCTGAAGTTTTTGAATTTGATGCAATAAGGGAAGACTGGGACGCAGTAAAGACCTACATAAAAAACACTGATATATTAAATTGGGAGATCAGAGCATTCCGACGGTGTTTAGTTCCTAAGCATCGCTTTGGATTTCGGATTTCTACGCAGCTAGATCCACTAGATTTCTTGGTATTTACAGCCTTGGTATATGAAGTCGGACAAGAGCTTGAGCTAGAGAGAATACCAACAATTGATGACATTGTTCATTCCTTTCGTTTTCAACCAGAGCAAAATGGGCGAATGTTTTCCGAGCATTATTCATTTCATAGTTTTCAACAAGCATCTTTGAAGAGATGTGAGGAGCATAGTTTCTCTCACGTAGTAATTGCCGACATTGCAGATTTTTACCCTCGACTTTATACCCATCGCATTGAAAACGCTCTTGACCGCGCTTTGGGAAGTGGGCATATGCATGCAGTTGCCCTAAGAACACTTATCAATCACTGGGCTGGATCATACTCCTATGGTATACCTGTTGGCTCATCTGCATCGCGTTTGATCGCTGAACTGTGTTTGTCTGATGTTGACCAGTCGTTGCTTTCAGAAAATGCTAAATACCTTCGCTATTCAGATGATTTTCGAATTTTCTGCAATTCTGAAGGAGATGCATACAAATATCTAACTCTACTTGCAAGAGTGCTTTACAATAATCATGGATTAACTCTTCAGCAGAACAAGACAAAAATCATTACGGTCGAAGCGTTCAAGACGATTTATCTCCGAGAAAATGAAACACGTGAGCTAGACACTTTAACAGAACGTTTTTTTGATTTGCTAGATCAAATAGGTATCGAAAACCCATATGAAGACATAGACTATGATTCATTGCAGCCGGAGCATCAAAGAGCCCTTGATAATCTGAACCTTGAATCTATATTAGTAGAGCACCTTAAAGAAGAAGAGCCTGACTTATCACTACTGAAATTCCTGCTTAGGCGGCTTGGACAACTCGGAGATGTAGATATTGCCACCTATATATTCGATAATTTTTCAAAATTCGTACCTGTTATTCGTGAGACAATCGAGTATTTACTCAAACAGAATACGTTAACATCGGAACAGAAGAAAGTCTTTGGTGAACGTATCATCAGTATATACAACGATAAGACTTCAACTGTCTCTCATCTTGAGTACTCTCGAATGTATGTATTGAGACCATTTGCGCTGGATGGGAACTGGGATTCTGAAGACCATTATATCAGGCTCTACAATGATGCTATTGATGATTTCTCAAGGCGAGAGATCATGCTGGCAATGGGTCGCAGTAAGAAGGATTTTTGGTTTAGAGAACGGAAACAGACTATTTGCGATATGACTCCTTGGATGCGCAGAGCGTTTATTTATGCGGCTTCATGTTTATCTCGGGACGAATATAAACACTGGATCCGTGGTATCAATGGACAACTTGATACTTTGGAGCAAGCTGTTGCTTCATGGGCGAAACTGAATCCAATCGCTTAAAATCTTGCGTAGCAAGATAATATAATACCAAATATCTATATTGCAATCGTAGAATTGAGTTATTTTATGCCGTGCAGGACGATCGTTGGCCAGCGTATGAAGCACTCCGGTATGGAATGGACCGTCCGAGGCGCAAACGCCATTACCGCGTTGCGATGCCTTATTCAATCCAATCGCTTCGATGAGTATTGGGAACAAAGAACCGGATGAAAAACCACTTTTTTGACGCAGGCCCAAACGTTCCTCATCGGTGAAGAATAGCGAGGATCCAGCGTCAGGCGTTGGGGAGATGCGGGTTAGACGGGAATAGTGAGGTCGACGGGCAACAGGAGGAGCTCGGGCTATGCGTAGAAGCCGGTGAACGGGGGGGCGGGACGTGGAGGAGCGTCCTCCTTCATTGGCCAAGGCGGCCGCATTGTGCGCGGATACGGGCACGTTGGTCACCCATTTGAACTTGGTTTTCTTCATCATGCCTTCTGCGTCCGGGCGGGTGTCCACGCATTCGAGCACGGACGGGATGTGTTCCCGCCGCTCGGAGTCGCGGTAGGGGATGTCGTTGAACCAGCGAAACTGCTGGTGGATTTCCTTCTTGCTGCCGCAACGCCACGTAAGCTGGTTTTCGGGCCTCACGGCGCGAGGCTCTCGAATTCCTCGTTCACGGTGGCCAATTGGTCGTCCGTGAGCATAATCATGAACTTCCAGCCATATTGCTCGCACAGCCGTTAACAGAGGTTTGTCATGAATTCGCGTTTATTCGCATCTATTCGTGGTTTAAAAAATCAACCCAATGTTTTTGTTCCAGATGGCTAAAGTGTGGCGAAGTTTTTTTATTGTAGGTATGTCGCGCTTTTAACGGTTGCATTCTTCGCGACGTGCAATAGAATTCAAGAGAAACCCTCTCGTATGAGCCAAAATCATCCTGTCCGGCATATTCGTTGAAAAGCAGGATATCCTCCACCCATCCTGGAACTTTTTTTCGCATTGAAACTAATTATATAGTTGTTCTAAGATTATGCCCATATGATGGAATAGATTAAACTCACAATCAAAAGGAGGATGCCGTGATGAGAGCAATGCTATGCGCCATGGGTATGCTTTTGTTTTCCTTCTATGCGGATTCGGAACCCGCCCTTACCATCTATTCAAGTAATTTCGCCGTTGTCCGCGATATGATCCCCCTGGCGCTTGAAGCCGGAGAAAACACGATTTCGTACAACAACCTCACGGCGCAACTCGAGCCGGACTCGGTCATCCTGCGCGATCCGGCGGGGCAGCGGACGTTGCGCATCCTCGAACAGAATTACCGGGCGGACCCGGTTTCTCAAGGTTTGCTGCTGTCCTATTTTGAGGGGCAAACCATTGATTTCTTGATTGAACGGCCTGAAGGCCAGACGGTCATCCCTGGCAAAATCGTACGTAGCGGATACGTATGGCACGATGCCACCGCGATGCGGCGGTATGGCAACGACTACTACATGGCCCAGTCGGCTAGAATGAACATGCCAGGCGGGCCTTCGGACCAGACAATCATCGAAACAAGCGAGGGGAAACTCCAATTTGGCCTGCCGGGAAGGCCTCTTTTTCCCCAGCTCCCTGATGATTCCATCCTCAAGCCTACGCTTGCCTGGAAATTGGAAACGGATCAGGCGGGGCCACTCGACGCCGAACTGTCATATGTCACCGGCGGTATGGGCTGGGAGGCGAGTTACAACCTAGTGTCGCCCGAAACCGGAGACACCGTCCAGCTCGTGGGCTGGATGACGCTTGATAACCAAAGTGGGCTATCCTTCGAGAACGCCAAGGTCAAACTCGTGGCGGGCGATGTGAGCAAGCTCGCGCCCAATGCCCCCGGAATGGGTGGGGATATGAGTTATGCGTATGGGGCCAGTGAACCCGCCCGGCCTGGAGTCACGGAAAAGAAATTCGTAACACTTTAGCCGTCTGGCGCAACTATAAGTAGCGTTTCGGTATAATATAGTTACAAGATGTTGTGGTTTTGGGCCAAGACGCCATGGCGACGGCAATAAGTGGCATTCCATTGGGACCGCTGCTCTCGGAGGAGCAAGCCCGAGCGATCTACGCATTGGGCGAAGATGCCGTGGTGTTTGCCCTGTTGGCGCAATCCAAGCTGCTGTCGGAGCAGCAGGCCGAGGCGGCGTTCACTTCCCACCAAACGCCCTCCACCCCTTCGGGCATGCAGCCAGTTTACGGGAAACCCCAGACGCCTGTGCGCGGCAAGAAAAAGCCGGGACGCAAGATGGGCCACCCCGGCAGCCGGCGCGTGCCGCCCGAACGTATCGACCGGCGTGAAACACACCGCACCAAGGTGTGTCCCGACTGCGGCGGGCCGCTGGACCGCCGCGCGGAGACCCGCACGCGCTACACCGAAGACATACCCGAAGGCATCCGTCCGGAAATCACCGAGCATACCATTCACCGCGACTGGTGTCCGCGATGCAAGAAGAAAGTCGAGCCGGTTGTGGCGGCGGCCTTGCCGGGCGCGACCCTGGGCAACCGGGTGCTGGTCCTCAGCGCGTGGCTGCACTATGTGTTGGGCAACACGCTTTCGCAAATCGTGGAGGTCTTCGATTTCCACCTGCTTTTCCAGGTCACGCCGGGCGGGCTGCTGCACATGTGGCGCAGGCTGGCGGAGATTCTCCTGCCTTGGTACGAGGCCATTCACCAGGAAGCGCTGGACTCGGCGGTGCTCAACGCCGACGAGACCGGCTGGCGCGTGAATGGCAAGACCCGATGGCTGTGGTGTTTCGCCACCAAAGGGCTGAGCTTTTTCCTGATCGACCATTCGCGGGGGAGTCCGGCGCTCCAGCAGTTCTTCACGCGGGAATTCGCCGGAACGCTGGTGGCCGACTTCTGGGCCGCGTACAACGCCGTGGCGTGCGCCGCCCGGCAGAAGTGCCTCGTGCATTTGTTGCGCGAACTCGAGCACGTGGAGAAATACAAATCGCCCAGCCCGGCCTGGCCCGCCTTCGCCAAAAAGCTGCGCCGCCTGATTGCCGACGCCATCCGGCTGTGGCGGCGGCGCGGCGAGCTCGAACCGGAGGCGTACGACTCGCGCCGCGCGCGCTTCGCCCGGCGCTTGCGGGACTTGTGCGATACGCCCTGGGAGGACGCCAACGCCAAGCGCCTCATAAAAAGGCTGCGCCGACACCAGGATGAACTCTTCACTTTTCTCGGCCAATCAGATGTTCCCTTCGACAACAACTTGGCGGAACGCTCCATCCGTCCTGCCGTTATCCTGCGCAAAAACAGTTACTGCAACCGCAGCGACCAAGGAGCCGCCATACAAGCGGTGCTCATGAGCGTCTTCTTTACTTTGAAAAAACGCGGGCAAAACCCCGTCTGCACCGTCTGCAACGCCCTGGTCCACTACCTCAACACCGGCCAATTGCCTCCCCTGCCACCGGAAAACACTTCAGTCGGCTAAAGTGTTACAGAAATTCGATGAATATCATTTATATAGCATCGAACGGGCTGTCACCCTGCGCGACCGGGAAACGAAACAGGTGGAGTTTACCCGAGCGGATGGGATCGCCTCCAAGCGCATGTATGAATATGATGGAGCGGTGATCAATTGGCAGCGGTATGGAAACCGTCCCGAGTGGCGGAATTTCGTCCAGGATAATTCTTTTGGATTGGAGTCAACCACTAAAGTCGCGGTGATACACGAATTCACCAACACCCAAGAAAACCATCTGGGCATACCCTTGCCCGCCGGACGTGTGCGTTTCTATCGGCAAGACTCTGATGGAAAGCTCGAGATGACGGGTGAAAACACGGTTGACCATACGCCTGTCAACGAAACGCTTCGGGTATTCACCGGCAATGCGTTTGATATCGTTGGGGAACGCAACCGAATCAACCATAACAATTCTGGCAATATGATTGATGAGAGCTTCGAGATCAAGGTGCGGAACCGCAAAACCGAACCCGTCGAGGTGAAGGTGGTCGAGCATATGTACCGCTGCCCCACCTGGAACATTATGATGCATTCCGATGAATTCGCCAAGAAGAATGCGGATACCATCGAGTTCACTGCACAGATCCCGGCGGATGGGGAAAAGGCGATCACATATACGGTTCATTACTCGTGGTGAGAACCCACTTCGGGCGGGTGCGGCTTCCCCGCTGAACCCGCCCGATGCTGCTCTATTTTCCGAGAACGCCTTTTAATACTCCACCTGCGGCGTCTTTGATTCCGCCGATGGTTTGAAGGGTTTTACCGGTCACTTCACTGGCGACATTGCCGGCCAGCCCGCCAGGTACAAGAGAGACTTTCATCTCCTTGGGCGGGCCGGTGGCCGTGAGCCGCATGCTCGACGCCTTGCGGATGTCCTCCGCGGCTCCCTTGAGGCCGACGGCGTCCATGATGCCCGTCACGGAGCCTAGCAGCGTAACATCGATATTGACATGGCTTTGCCCGCGCGGGTAATCCAGTGTGCCGGAAGCGGCCATGTAAAGCGTGGGATTTTTCGCGTCCATTTCCTGGATGGTGATAACACCATCTTTCATCACTGCGGACCCCTTGCAGGCATCATATTCGAGGCCCTTATCCCGCAGACTGGGCGCGCGCAATTGCACGATCTCGGTGGCGCGCAGTACGGTCAGAAGCTGGGTGGCGAATCCCAATTTGCCAAATGAACCTTTTTCGCCCTGGAATGACAGTGCGCCGCTCATCTGGTTTTCCGGGATCACTCCGTCTCCGATGGGGAAGCTGGCTTGTATCTGGCCGCTAAGAATGCCATGGAAATCACGTGGTTCGAGAAAGGCCGTTTCATCAATGATTCGAGACTGAATGCCTTCCATTTTCAAATCAAGCGCATACCAATCCGGCTTCCCCCGGGTAATCGTTACAAGGCCCGTAACGGCGCCTTGGTATGGCCGGGCGGATAGGTTCTCGATATGGACGGCTTGGGGGGTGATGTCCACATGGGCGCTTACGTCCGAAAAAACGCCCCGGCGGTAGCGCACTTCCGCCAGGCTAAGCTCCATCATACCATGGTATTTCTTTTTGGGAGCCGCTTGTTCCGCCGTTTCGTCTTCCGGCTCGTTAGTGCGGCGAAAGGATTCAACAAGCTCTGTTACGGCATTGACGTTAAGCTGCTGTCCAGAGACCGTGGCGCTCCAATCAGCGCCTTGGCCCGACCCATTGATCAAGCAGTCCGAATCCGCTGCACGCACGGCAAGTTGTTCGAGCGCCCAGCGCCCTTGTTGAAACTGAATGCGCCCGTTTAAAGCGTCAATGCGGGCAGGCGGCGCGGCGGCTGATTGGGCGTCGCCCGCACCATACTTGAACGCCACATCATGCAGGTCCAGGGCCAATTCAATGGGCGTGGTGGCGAACGCGCCCGTGATGCGCCCCGTAGCAGCGACCGGCTCCTTAGATGTGACAAAAGGTGCAAGCGCCGCCGCATCCAGCTCGATGGAATCCGCTATCAGGCGGCCTTGTTCAAAACGGCCTTGTACGGTTTGGCCGGAGAGGGAAACCGCGAGGGTTGCTGGTTTCCAGGGGACGCCGGGCGCGTCGCCTTCGATGGCTATTTGCAGCGGCGCACCGGGCGCTTTTTCCAGTGTTTTGCCGAGCGCCAGCATGCACGGCGAAAGGTCCGCTTGGGCCGAAAAATGGCTTGCGCCCGCATCCATATCGACAGCCACCGGCGCACCGCCATCGAAGCGGGCGGCATCGGGTGAGACGGACGCCAATATGGCAACCGGTACGGTTCCTTCCGCATGAAGCGCCGCAAGGCGCATCCCGGCTGGTCCTTGGGCGAAATGCAACCGGCCTGACAGCGCGGGCTCGGTTTTTCGGGACAGTTCGATGGCCCAGTCCTGGCTTTTAGCGCCTTGTACGGCGATATTCATGGAAGAGCGGCCATACGTTTTGAGCAATGCGCGCGTCACACGCTCACCTGCACTATCCGATTCCATGGGAAGTTTCAATCCGCTGATATCCGCGTCGATGACGCCTTGGCCCGCATGTTTGGCCAGATCATACTGTCCGCTGGCTTGCACCGGCCCTAACTGTTCGGACGCCCATGCCCCCTTTGCCTGCACCTGGCCTGCATCTCCTGAAAAATCGAGCTGCACATTGCGCAGTATATCGTTGTAAGATTTGGATACGAGTGCAATTTCCCCCTTGGTGATCTGCCCTTGCAGATGCAGATCGGCGGGGAGCCCTTGCTGGCCGCGCGTGAACGTGGCCTTCAACGATTGAACCGCAAGGCGTCCGGAAAGGTTACTGACAGAGCCGGGCTCAACGAACAAGGCGAGTCGTTCGCGTGACAGGTCCGCCTCGGCGGCTAAATCCAGGCGCACCGCGCCGGACTGGAAATCAGGCACGACCGCGCCGCGAACCACGATGCCTGGGCCGCCAACTTCCTTCAGCGTGAATGCGCCGTCTTGCACGGCCAATTCGCCATGCACGCCCGCGATGGCCGTTGCTCCGTTTTTCAAGCCCCAATCGATGCCTTGAAACGTGGCGGAACCATTCACTAAACGGGGCGGCTGGCCATCTTGCGACGCTACCAAGAGACTGCTTATCTCCGCGGATGCTTCCGCTTGCGGTGTGAGCCGTACGCTGTCCGTCGAGGCCATGGCCAGTAGTGGAGCGAGTCCGGCGGCGTTCAGGTGCGCGCTGTCAATGCGGAAACCCATGGCCCCGCCGGGGTAGCGGGTGAAATCGGCCCGCAGGTTCGCCCCGGGGGCGTCCCACTGCAAGCCGTTCACGATGATGGCCTTGTCTTGCCACCCCGCCATGGCCGTGAATGCCCCTGCCAATGCCTGGACACTGGCGTCCGCATCAGGAGCGGGCGAGACTTGGCCCGAAAGGGCCGCCGCCACTCGAGTGTTTGTGGCCTCGGCCACATCGGCCTTCAAATCAAGCGTTACGTGGGGGGCTTTCGGATTCTCCAGGAAACGCGGCGCTTCGGCTTGGGCGACCGTGATTACGCCCGTGGCGGTTGGGGAGCCGCCGGGATGCCGTTCCCATTGCGCCTGTATGTGAATCGACGCTTTATCTCCCCAGGCAGGCGCTTGGCCTTCTAAAACACCCGTGGCGGTTTGCTCAAGGATGTCCGTGAGCGTAAGGGCGCATATGGCGAAAGGCTCTTCCTGTCCCGCCATACGGATGATGGCATCCTGGGCGTATATTTCATCCACATGCGATTTGAAGCGGGGCGGTTTGGGAGAAGTGTTTTTTTTACTGGCGTCCGCCACGGCCTGGATGCTTGAAGCCAACACATCAGGAGAAGCAGGCAAGGTAGCCTCAAGGCCTTCTATCTCGATATGGGGAATATCCACGACTCGATGGCCAAGGCTGGGCACATGCACCGTGACGCGGACTTCCCTTGCTTTGGCCGTAAAATCGCCCTGGCCTATCTCGATGGATTCCGCGCTGGCATGGGGATACGGCAGCAGATGAAACCGGAGCGAACCGATGGAAACCGGCAGGCCCGTCTCCTTCTCGATAGCGCGCATCAAGAGAGGCTTGATTTGTCCACCAGCGAAAATGCGCTGGCCCACCTCCACGCACACCAGCGCAAGTATACAAAGGATGCCAATGCCCCACCACCACCGGCGGCGTTTGCCATGCCGGTTACTGCTCAAACCCTTGGCGGAACTCCGATTCTTCATCGTGTTTTAGACGCCTATCCATAAACACAACAGGAGGCCGGTTCTCGACACGGACCAGCCCCCCAACAATGATTGTGATTATACCATGAATATGTAAAGCGAGCTTATCGCCCTCGATCGCCGGATACAAAGAATGCTCCATTTCACCTATTTGGTGAGATCCCGTAGCATGGGCGTCCCGCCCATGCGCATGGCCGGGACGGCCATGCTACGCATTTTTTTGTTCCCTTATGCGGCGATTCGCTTCATTGCTGCAACATGAACGCCGCGCCCGTGCGCGCACTTTCGAGGCTGTCATGCGGGCAGGTGTCTTCTTCGACAATGTACCATTCCACGCCCGCAGCCTTTGCGGCGGCGAAAATGGGAGGCCAGTCCATCGTGCCTGTGCCGAGATCCGCGAAGATCGGTTTATCTTTCTTGCTTGAAGGGTCCATATCCTTGATGTGGATGAGGGGGCACCGGCCCGCGTATTTCTGAATATACGCGACAGGCTCCGCACCCGCGTATTTTATCCAGAATGTATCAAGCTGGGCGCACAGGTTTTCCGGCTGGGCCGTTTCGAGGATGAGGTCGAGGATCACTTTTCCGTCGATCATGCCTAATTCATGGCCGTGGTTGTGGTAGCTGAGGCGGATGCCCGCATCGCGTAACTGCGCGCCCGCCGTGTCCAGCTTGCGGGCCATATCGGCCCATTCCGCGGAAGTTTGGAAGTTGGCGTATGGCATCACCACATGGCGAAGGCCGAAGCACTTGCAGTCCGCGATCACTTGCGAGGTTTGCTGGGTGATGGCGTCCATCCCGTAATGGGCGCTCGAAGGTTGAAGGCCCGCACTCTCCAGAAGCGCTTTAAATTGCTCCACGGCAAGACCGGCCGTTCCCGCGAGTTCTACATGGTCAAAACCGGCGGCCTTGACTTGCTTCAAGGTTCCCGCAGGATCGGCCTCCATATGATCTCGGACCGTATACAGTTGAAGGGCAAAAGGATATGCGCTCATGTCTCGGCTCCTTGCTGGTTGCTAGAGGTTTTTCCGTAAGAAATCATAGCTCGTTTGAATCGCCTCGAAAACATCTCCTTGGCAATCGTCTTGCTCATATATGCACCACTCGACACCGGATTCTTTCACGGCGTTGAACACAGCATCCCAATCCACCCGGCCCGCGCCAAGCGGTACAAAGACAGGCTTTCCTTCCTGTGTTTGTGCATCCGCCAGATCCTTCATATGAACGAGCGGACAACGGCCCGCATACCGGCGGATATAAGCAGCGGGGTCTTCCCCGCCTGCGGTGGCCCACGCTACATCCAGTTCCGCATACAGATTTTCAGGCGCGGTGGCGTCGAAGAGGATATCGAGGGGATAGCGGGCATCGCCATCAAATTTTGTGAATTCGTAGGCGTGGTTGTGGTACGACAACCGCATGCCCGTTTTCCGTAGCTTTTCACCAAGCGCATCCAGGCGCTCCGCGCCACGGAGCCATGCGGCAAGGTTATCACGGCAGTCCTGCATCATCACGCCCGGTGCGACATCCAGAACACCCGCCGTTTTCCAATACGCCACCTGCCCCTCGAAATCCTGCTCGAACGGCTCCATGGGGCAATGGGCCGCGATGGCCTGAAGGCCTGCGGCGTCAAGGGCTTCGCGTATCGCTTCGGCGGGCATGGACGGCATGCCGCTCCACTGCACATACTCGAAGCCAATATCTCGCACACGTTGGAGCGCACCCGCAAGATCCGTTTTTGCAGCTTCCCGCACCGTGTACAAAATAATGGCGATTTTCGGCGATGCCATTGGGAACAATTCCTTCCGACATTACGAATAAACTTACGGCTCGCATTGTCCATGTGCTGACAAAGGGTTGTCAAGCGTGTAAAAGGGAAGCTTTGGAATATCTTATTCATTATATGCTAGTCTTTTAGCCAGGCCGGTTGAGATGTAATCGGCTAGAAATATCGCTGGAATGAGGGTGCGGATATGTCAGCCAATTCAGAGTTCGCCGGCAGTGATAGCATTAAAACTGCACACGATACAGTCTATGATGTACTATCCTCCCTTTCGAACCTGGAACAAAAGCGGGTGCTAAAAAGCGTTTCCATACTATTAGGAATAGATTCGGGGCCAGATAAAGACGCGCCCGTGCGCGCTAATGGATTGTATATAGCCAAAGATAATCCTCGAGGCGATTTCAGTATGGAGAGAACATTATCGCCAAAATCATTCTTGCTCGATAAGAATCCCCAAACTGATGTGGAAAGAGTGGCATGCCTTGCTTTCTATCTGACCCATTATCGGGATATTCCTTATTTCAAAACATTCGAGATAAGTGAGCTAAATACGGAAGCGGCGCAGCAAAAACTTTCTAATCCATCCAATTCTGTGAATAATGCCATGAAAATGGGGTATCTAGTGGCAGCGCCAGAAGGCCAGAAGCAGTTGAGCGCAGCGGGTGAGCTTTTTGTACGCTCCCTCCCTGATAGAGATGCAGCAAAAGCTGCGATGCAAAACGCGCGGCCTCGAAAAACGTTACGTAAAAAAACAGGCAATGCATCCAGGAAAACAAATGAGTGATATCTCAAATCTACGTTTCCCCGCAAAACGTATCGCTATTTTTAATCATAAAGGTGGCGTTGGAAAGACTACGCTGACGGCGAATATCGCTTGCGCCTTAGCCGAACTTGGCAAGAAGGTGCTGCTAGTGGATGCGGATCCTCAATGTAATCTCACTTCATACTTCATAGAAGACTCCGTGGTGGATAAGTACTTGGATGAGAGCGACGGGGTAAATGGAGCCACGCTTTGGTCTGGCGTAAAACCATTAACCGATGGCTTAAGCGATGTGCGAAGAATCCCTTCAATAGAGCTTTCAGAGGCAGGCGTTTTTCTGCTGCCGGGAGATATTCAACTCACCAATTTCGAGGAGGATCTGTATGATTCTTGGTTAGATTGCGCTCGGCGAAAGCTCCGAGGTTTCAAAAACATATCCGCCTTGAGCCGTGTGGTGAATGAAGCCGCTAGAAGCAGAAATGCGGATTACGTTTTCTATGATTCCGGCCCCAATATTGGGCCATTGACGAAAGTAGTCTTGTTGGATTGTGATTATTTTATTATTCCAATGGCATGTGATTTGTTTTCACTACGGGCGTTGCAGACACTAGGGCATACTCTAGCAAAATGGATAACGGATTGGGACACCTTCGTTAAACTCGCTCCTGACGGAGTAGAAATGTTACCCGGAAAACCGGTATTCATAGGATACATTCCGCAAAGGATTCGCGTATACGCCAACAAGCCAGCCAGGAATTCCAGTCATATGATGGCAAGAATGGAAAGAAGCATTTCCAGCGATGTCGTCACGCGTTTGCAAGATATTGATATGGCCCTAGTAAGAGGCGCCTTGAAAGATTTCAAGCTCGGTGATGTTAAAGAATTTCCTCTTGCGAATAAGGCCCAACTTGCAGGTTTGCCGCTATGGAAAGTCGAGGGGGACAAAACTCAGCTTGATCAGGCAAAGACAACGTTTCGGGGCATTGCGGAAACACTGGTTAGAAGGGTATAGAGAGAGATGGCAGGCTCTCAGATAAGCGCATCCCAAACTAGAGTCATCGATGAACTCGTTGACATATTTGTAAAGAAAAAAGAAGATCTTGGCCGCTTTTTGTCGGTCATCCATGATTCGCTCATGAATAATAAGCAGTTAATGGCCCATATACACTCAGTGAAGTTTCGAATCAAGGAGCCTGGCCACCTCAGAGATAAGCTGAAGCGAAAAATCCTCAAAGCGCTGGATTCGGGTGAAAGCTTTGATATCACACCGGACACGTTCTTCGAGAAAATCAATGACCTAGTAGGAATTCGCCTCCTTCATTTACACACCACGCAATTCCCCTACATTCATCAAGCGCTTGAACAAACGATTGAAGAAGAAAAATATCTTTTTTTCGAACCTCCTTTTGTACGTTCATGGGATGATGAAACAAAAGACAAATATAAATCCTGGGGTATTTCGGTGCAGGAAAGCCCATCCATGTATACCAGTGTCCATTATGTTGTACAGGCCAATAGCACGAGCCGATATACATGTGAGATTCAAGTTCGAACCTTAATGGAAGAAGTGTGGGGTGAAGTAGACCATACCATAAATTATCCACACAAAACCGAAAGCATCGCATGCGAGGAACAGCTTAAAGCGCTTGCCAGGCTTGCGTCTGGATGCAATCGGCTTGTTGATTCCGTATTTGAAAGCAATGACGAGTTCAATAAAATAAGAGAAACAACCTTAATAAAAACACGAAAAGCAATTCCCAAAAAATGAATACTGCTCCTTTGGAAAACCTTTCTTGTAATCATTCTCCCGCATTGGTGCTGTTGAGCGGAGGCATGGATTCCACGACGCTGTTGCACTATGTGGCGCGGAATTTGGGCCGGTCGCCCGTCCATGCCATCAGCTATGATTACGGCCAGCGGCATGCGAGGGAACTCGAATGCGCCCGGTGGCAGGCGGCGGCGGTGGGAGCAGCCAGCCACAGGATCATCCATGTTTCGTTCTTGCGCGATGCGCTGCAAGGAGCGACAGCCCTCATCGAGGGCGGGCAAGACGTACCGGCTCTCGATGATCTTGATGCGGCGCAGCTCGATCAGCCGCCCACCTATGTGCCCAATCGCAACATGATGCTGTTGTCCATCGCCGCCGCGTGTGCGGAAGCGCAAGGCATCCGCGATGTGTTTTATGGCGCGCAAGCTTCGGATGAATATGGCTATTGGGACTGCACGGCGGAGTTCATCGAACGCCTCAATCACGTCTTCGCCCTCAACCGCCGGGAAGCCGTGGCGGTTCACGCACCGTTCGTATCTACGAAAAAGGCGGAGATACTGCATATCGGGATACAACTCGGTGTGGATTATGCCCACACCTGGTCGTGCTACCGAGGCGGCGAACATGCATGCGGCGCGTGCCCGACATGCGTCGAGCGGCTGAAGGCCTTCGATACCGTGGGCAAACGCGATCCACTGCCCTATGCGCCGTAGATCGCCCCGTCCATCTAGCGGCTAAAACAGCGTCGTTGCTTGGGTTCGTTTCTCGTAATCATCGAGATACGCGCGCACTACGGCTTCGTAGGAGATGTCCGGCAAGGGCTCGTCGCGCCACCAAACGCGGATGTTCTTCGCATTTAGGGGAACGAGCCATCCGCCATGGGCCTGTTCGGCATGCGTATCATCCACTTTCACACGCGTTTCTTTCAAGAAAGGCGGGAGATGCAGGATGATGCTTTCGGCCTGCGGGCGCGGATGGAACTCGAGTTCCATGTCCAGGGCTGCAATGCGCATGCGGGTGCGGAATGAGATGGCACCGAGCTCCGTAGGAGCGTTGCGCAGGGCAATAACGGCTCCGTCTTTCATCCAAGCTGGCGAAAAACCCCCAAGGAGATGCAGCCGCCGCCCGCCTTCCTCATAGGCGAGGCAATTGCGCAGGAACCGCACGAGGCGCGCCGCAGCCAGCGTGCTGGGCATGGTGTCTTTATCCAAGCGCCTGGATGAATCGGCGATGCCGGGCATGGCATTTCCGCGTGAGGTGTGCAGCAGCACGCCGTAGAGGTCGCGGATGGTTTCCGCATAATCACCCCGGCGCAGCCAAGTCTCGGCGAGCGTAAGCGTGAGCGCCGTGTGCAACGATGCAAAATCGCCCTCCTCGGGATACGGGAGCAGGCCTTCGACATACGTATTGCCCCAGCGGGAGATGGACGAGGTTATCCAACGGTGCATGGGGTCGATGGTTTCCGTGGGATACACCGCCGCGATGTTGAGCCAGTCAAAGCCGCCCGTTTTGCCATATGGGCCCGCGAGACGGCGGCTGCGGCGGGTGCCGGGAATGCGCTGAAGGGTGGATTTCGCCTCGAATCCCTCGAACGAGGGGGTAATCACTCCATCCGTTTCTTTCAGCAACACATCGAGGCGGGCGAATACGGCCTCATGGAATGCCGAGTAGAAGCCGTCCCACTTCGCCGCGAGGCTTTCCATACCCAAGGCGCGGGCCATGCCCGCCGCGCAGCGTATGCCCGCCAAGGCATAAAAATGCAGCGAGACGGTATGGCCGTCGATCTGTTCGTTCTCCGGTTTCGCAGTAGGAGGCAGCAAGCCGCCGTTTTCGTCTTTATGGCGCACCCAGGTGTGTATTAAAAAAGCCATGCGCCGTTTAATATCCGGGAACATGCGCTCGAGCCATTCCCGGTTTTGGGTGATGGCATAGTGGCGGCCTTGCACCCACAATGCCGCCGCCCGCGCGCTCCGTGGTCAGGCCGCGCAGCCAATTGTATTCCATTAGGCGTTCCGTATAGCCGTGTTCGCCCGCCAGATCGTAGGCGTGGAGGATGTCCGCGCAATCCCATTCGTCATATGCATGGTTGCCGCCGCTCGGCCCCAGCGTAGGAAATAGGCTCTCATCAAGAGAAGCGGCGCACATATCCATATAACGCAGGGAGGCGGTAAAAGCGGACTGCGCCTTTTGTTCCGGCAATTCAAGCAGGGATTTGCCGCATGGGCTGGCCCAGGCAGCGAGAGGCCTCGGCCTCGAGCAGAGACGCGGAAGCGCCTAACAAGACATGCTCTTCATGGCCTGGCATCGGAAAAGCCGGAATGAGCCACGTGAATAGCTCCTGTGTCTCTGGCATAAGCGTTTTACGCAGGATTAGCTCATGATGCGCCGCCGTGCCGGGCGCGCCCGGCAATGAGGCGGGCCAATGCGCGCATGCGCCCGCGCCATTATCGATTTCGCAATCCGGCGCGATTAAGAGCGCGAGGGTGAAACTCGATGTGCCTTGTGCGGCGCTTAAGCGATACCGGCCATTGCCGATAGGCTCGAGGGCCACTTTACTCCAAGGAGGCAGAAAGACCCCGTTTTCATCTTCATCGGCGCTCCCGGCGCATAAAGCAGGCGCTTGGGAGTAAACTGAGCTGCAACACGGCGCGTGCGGGACGCTCCAGCTTGCTCGATGCGCGGCATCGTAAGCAATAGATCATGTTACGAGTCTGAGGTTGTATGCCTCCATCCCAGCAAAATTCCGCCCGGGCGTCAAGCGGGAAAGGCCTGCTGGGCGTATCGGGGGCTTCCGCGGCGAAATAACTCATGTGGTAGCGGCAAGATTTGCTCGCTGTTTCTCCATGGATAGCGCCTTCCGGCCGAGAAGCCTTATCTACACACAGGAGGGGCGCAACACCCTCTTCTCCCAGCGCAAAAGCCCATGCGCCCGTATAGGCGCGCAGCGTGCCATATCCATCCACGAGGCCGCACTCGGGGCCGCCTGGAAGTCCAATCCCCGCCGCTGGATTGGCGAAGTATTCGAAGGCATCCTCGGAATCCTGGGCTGGCCAAGGAGCGCTGATGCGATGAGCCGAGGGCTCCCCGCACTTCATCCTGGGCGGCTTCGAAGGCCTTTACAGGGAAGGGATTACGGTAATCGAACGGGCGCGCCGCCAAGCATCGCGGCCCATCCGACACAATCGAGAAGCGATCGCTCGCGGGCGTAAGCCTCCCGGGGCGCAGGGCGTCAGGAAGTCCAATCAGCCGTTCGGCCGCCCGCATCGGATTCTGTAGCCATGAATGCGCATCCTTTCTTTATATTATGGGACAACGAGGACCGGGAACCCCCATATGATTCAGTCTGTGAATGAATGTACAGGAGCGAGGGCAAAGCGTGCAAGCGCAACGCATACAAAAGGGATTATTGTCCAATGTATCTAAATGATCTAGGCTGGAATGCAGGATGGGAAAAGCCGGTTCCATCCATATGCTCAAGAAGGGCGCACACCGGGGCGAATCGCGCGCGCCGCGCGCGGCATCTATTACGTCCTCGGGGGAAAATGCCACTTGGACCGCTGAGATCTCGGGCGCATTCAGGCATCATGCCCAAAGCCCGGCGGATTTTCCGGCGGTGGGAGATTGGGTGGCGCTCGAGCCTTGCGCGGGTGAAAGAAAAGGCGGTCATTCACGCCCCTATTGCCACGGCGGAGCGCATTTATCCGCAAGGCAGCCGGGGACGGTGACGGAAGCGCAAGTGGCGGCGGCCAACGTGGATGCCGTGTTTCTCGTGGCGGGCCTGGATGGAGATTACAATGTGCGGCGCATCGAGCGCTATCTGGCGGCCGCCTATGAGAGCGGAGCCGCGCCGGTCATTGTGCTCAATAAAGCGGACCTATGCGGCGATATCGCGCAAATCGTGGAAGAAGTGCAGGCGATAGCGTTCGGCGTGCCCGTGTTCGCGGTCTCGGCGGTGGAAGAAGATGGCGCGGAATCTTTGCGCCCGTTCGCTGTTTCCGGCCAGACCGTAGCCTTTCTCGGCAGTTCTGGCGTAGGGAAATCTTCCCTGATTAATGCGCTTTTAGGCGAAGCGCGCCAGCAAGTAAGCGAAGTGCGCGCCGATGACAGCCGTGGCCGACATACCACCACGCATCGGGAGCTTATCCCCGTGCCCGGCGGAGGCGTTCTGCTCGATACGCCCGGCATGCGGGAGCTCCAGTTGGTGGGGCACGGAAGAAGGCCTCGAACATGCGTTTGCCGATATCGAGGCCTTGGCGGAAGACTGCCGTTTCCGGGATTGCACCCATGCCAACGAGCCCGGCTGCGCGGTCCAGGCGGCTCTCGATATTGGCGCGCTCGATGAAGCGCGTTTTGCCAGTTACAAGAAATTACAGCGCGAACTTCAATATCTGGCTCGCAAGCAAGACCAGCGCGCCCAGATAGAAGAAGAACGCAAATGGAAGCAAATCGCCAAATGGCAGCGCCAATATAAAAAAGAGCAGCGATGACCAGCGGCGCTCAATCCGCCTCTGAGCTTTTCATCTCCCCGAGTCAGCACTGGGACCATAGATGGCGGGCAGCGGCACATCCTTGAGGCGCAGATAGACATCAAGCTGGCCTCGGTGATGAATGGCGTGGTTGAGGATCATGGCGCGGATGACCTCGATTCGCGTTGCTTCAAAAGCTGTTCTTTCGCCTATCTTCATGCGCCAGATTTGTTGCATGTACGCGTCGGAACGGTCTTTCATGGCATCTGCGGCATTCGTACAATTTCTATCGAACACATCGAGCAGCTCGGAAACGCTCTCCGCCTCGAAACGTTTATATGTTTCCATGTTCATGGAGAATTCTTCTGTATTTAATATCACAACCGCCCAAGCGGGGGTCTCGGCGATATGGGATGCGAGACGCCCCAACGTCATGGATTTTTCATGCGGCTGCCAGCCAAAATGCTCCTCGGGCACACGCTCGAGCAGGGCTGCGGGTTTTCTGCGATTCGGTGGCGAATTCCGTAATGATGGGTTCGATGATGCTCATCATTCACCTCCATATGCGGCATGCCGCGTGTTGCATGGCGACTACACTTTTTATGAGAATAATACACCCGATGGGCGCTATTTCATAACCGATTACTCGATTTTGCGCATCCAGAATGCGGCCCGGGCCCACTGCCGAGATAGGCGGGAAACGCCGCGGCGATTTTATCTTTATGGGTTGTCGCCATGAAATTGCCTGCCCATAGGACATTGAAAGCACGATTAAAAATCAAGAAGGCCTGGAGAATATATTGTTCCGACCAGAAACGCCGCCAGGCGCATCACCCAATTACTCGAATACTCGAAGGGCAAGAAAATGTCATGCACTTGCACCACGACGCCTTTTTTCAGCCTAGGTAAAACTTCAAGGAACAAATGCTGCACATCACTGCCGATTTTGAGCACATGGCTGGAATCGATAAACAAAACATCGTTTTCTTCCAGGGCTTCAATATGCTCCAAAGGAAATTCCTGGCAAGAGGTTTCGCTCAAGCGGGTTAAGCCAGGAAATCCTTTGCGCACCATGGGATTCGGATAGGGCTCGACCGCCGTAAAATCACATGCCACGCCAGTTTCTTGCTGGTTTTGAACCAGCGCCCTCGCGGAGATTTGCGTGCTGAATCCCGAGCCAAACTCGATCATCCGTTTCGGCTTATGCTCGCGCACCATGCAATACAGGATTTCTGCATCCACCGGCCCGCACATGCGGTTTATACAGATGGAATTCTCCCGGATGCGCCACTTCCTGCGGGTGTTTCGGAAAAGCTTCATATTCCACCCGGTATTTCTGCCTAAACTGCTCCAACCAACGCAAGTTGCTCCGCTTCGCGCAACTCTATGCCGGGCAGTTCGGAACGCCGGGTAAATGTATTGGGGTCAATGGTGCGCGAGTCCGGAATGGGCTGGTAATAATGATTGGGCGTCACATGGAATCCGGCCGGCTTCCCATATAGCAAAATACTGGGGCGCACATAGCTTTTGCACCACGGAAGGCGGGCAAGCCTTTGCCAGCGCTTGAAACAATTCCCCCCATTCCTCGTCGCTCAAACTCGGCGGAATCGACGCGAGCGCCTTCATGAGATTATCTATATACACCCCCACCTCCTTTTTAGGCGCCAGGCGTGAAATCATTCGGCGCATCCGCCATGAGAAATCTGAAATCAACAACCAAGCCTCCTTGCCTCCTGTGCGCCATCCCTTTCATCCAGAAAGACAGGCTCGCAAAACAAAACACGTCCAGTGTACCGAATCGGGCCTTTCGAGACAAAGCAAATATGCGTTTGTTCGCGAATAAAAAATGAGGCGCTTTCGGTAGGACGGGGGGGTAGCGGCCTCAAATGGTGCAAGATTCGCCGCACGGATTGGCCGCGATCAAACGGCCAGCTTTCTTAACCGCGAATGGACGCGAATGAATCACAATATGTTTCAATGGCATGCGGTTTCGCCATACGGATATAGGATTGTACTGAGATATTCCTATCGTTGGTTTTTGATAGACCTTTGCGGCTTAGCGGTTTTACGTGAAAATAAACCTTGCCTCTCGTATGAGCCGATATCATCGTGTCCAGCATACTCGTTGGGCGCAAATTCTGAAGAGAAGGCTATTCGAGGCCAAACGCGTAATGAAGCTGACGGGATCAAACAAACTCGCCAAGGCCCATCATGGCCCATCGCATCGCGGGCTTCTGGCGCGCCAAAGAACACATGGTCGGCTTATGCAAGGCCCTTTTGAGCTTCTTTCACCTTCCGTGGCGAGTGTTTCGCTAAACGGCCGATTCACCCGGAAGGGCTTGTTTTCGCGCCCGAATGATCAATTCCCCCCGCCCGATATACGCATGCTCTTCCAGTGCGAATCCCCGCTGTCCCAACGCTTTGGCGAGGCTGTCAAAGGTGTAATGCGTCACATGCTCGTCCGCGTAGGCGCTCGGGGCGGCCTTCGCATACAACCATTCCATGGCGCGCCATTCCCACCGGCTATAATCAGGCGTGCCGATAATGAGCACGCCGCCTGGTTCGAGAATGCGCGCCAGTTCATCCAACAAGCGGCCGTTTTCCTCGGGAATATGCTCGATAACCTGCGAACAGATCACCACATCAAACGCGGCGTCCGGGAAAGGCAGCGTCAATCCGCTTGCCTGCACGAGGCGCGTGTTCGTGCGGCGCATGAACGCCAGTTTGTCATGGCGCACATCCACGCCTATCGCGTGGGGCAGATCGGCCAGAATACGGCTGCTGCCGCAGCCCACATCGCAGGTGGGCACCATAGGCGGCGTGAAACGCAGCACGATTTCGTGGCGCTTGCGCTGCCAATAACGCTGGAGGGGGATGCGGCTGCTGTAGGCGCGCCAATCATAATCGGGAAAATCCACCGAGTTGCGGATGCGCCATGTGCGGTGAAAGAGCCGGAGGTAATCCATGCCGAACTGGAGGATGCGCGCTTTGGATGAACCACTCGTCCGGGGCTTATAGTGAAATGGAACTTCTTCAATGCGCATGCCCTTGGCAAAGGCTTTGAGCAGGATCTCAACGAGGATGACGAAGTTCGTGAATTCCAGTTGAAGCGACTCGAGGGCGGCCCGCCGGTACAATCGGAATCCGCTCGACATGTCCTTGACGCCCACATCGAGCCCTTTCGAGAAGAAAGCGTTCAGAATGCGGCTGAGCAGGAGCCGGAATAATGGCTGTTCGGCATGGCCGCCCGCCACATAGCGCGATGCGATCAAAATATCCGCCTCTTCCCGGCGTTTCCAAAGCTCCTGGATGAATTTTGATGGGTGGGAAAGATCGGCGTCCATGGTCAGCAGATACTCGCCCCGCGCCTCGGCGGCCCCGCGTTGCAGCGCCACGCCATATCCCCGCTTTTCCTCTAGAATATACCGGACGCCGGGATTGTCTTCGGCCACTTTGCGCGAGCCATCTTTCGAATCCGCATCGATGACTAGAATCTCCCACGAGATCTCCATCGCGTTCAAGGCTTCCCGTAATACCGGGAGCAGCCGGTATAAATTGGGAGCTTCGTTCAAGCTCGGGATGAGGACAGAAAGGCGGCAAGGGCCGCTATCCATTGTTAGGCCAGTTGTGTTTTCCATTGCTTCTCCAGCGCCGCGGCTCCCCCTCATGGTTGTGCGATTACGCCATAGTAGCAACACCCCTTCCTGGCCGCAAGAATGCGAATATCTCTTCTCAAAGAAGCCATGTAAAAATCTAATACAGTAATACTACCACAAATATGAAGTTGTGGCATATACGGCGCTTCGGGCAATCGCATTGAAATGCCTTATTTCTTTTCTCTACAGCAGGAGAATTAGCCACAAGAGGCTCAAAAAGCACAAAAAACGTTATTTTCTTGTGCCCCAGCGCCTTTTGTGGCTATATCTGGGCTGTTTTTAATGCGGTTGCCCTGATATCGCGGGGCGGTTCTTGCAGGTAGGCAAAATCAATATGGTATACTACGGCCTGTCGCTGCCTGTTCCAAAGGCCCACATAGTGGAGAATCGTATGTCTCACGCCATTGGTTTGACGCAAGAACCGCCGGGCGGCTTAATCCATGCGCTCAGGCATGGAGAACACCTCCGGCATGATACTCGATAAACTGTATGCATACATACCCGAGCCGCCAGACGAGCCCCGCCCTCCATATTTGCCGCTTTCCCGGCATGGCTGGCTCCTGCTCAGTTTGATTCTGCTGCTTGGCGCAGGACTGCGCCTATACGCCTTGGGCCGGTTCAGTTTATGGTACGACGAAGGCACCACCCTGATGGGAGCCAATCTGGTTTCGAAGCCATGGCTATACTTCAATCCGAACTTTAATATCGAACCGCCCCTTTATTATTTTTTGAGCGCATGCTGGCGCGCATGCGCCCATATGCTCCCTAGCCCGCCCTTGCGGACGGAGGCATATGACGCCTTTTTCCGCCTGCCCTCGTGGTTTCTGGGGGTGCTCACCGTGCCATTGGCCTTCTTTACCACCCGCATGCTCACCAGGCGCGATCTGCCTAGTTATGTGGCCGCTTTATTTATTGCCATATCCCCTTTTCAAATTTACTATGCCCAAGAATTGCGTGCGTACACCGCATATGCCTGTCTTGCCCTTGGAGCGCTGCTATGCTTGCTCAGCGCCCTCGAAACAGGCCGCAAAACTTCCTGGCTCGGCCTGGTTGTTTTATTGAGCTTGGGCATGTATATACATTATTTTTCTGTATGGGTGATTGCTGTCTTTAACGTGTATTTTCTCACTGTGCTTCCCTGGCATAAGCGGAAAACGCCCGCATGGGTTTATTTCGCAATGCGTTGTGCTGCTGCTTACACTGCCAGCCTTCTATCTCGCCGGGCGAATGGATCAAATGGCCAGCAAGGGCCATCGAGTGGTATCCTCCCCTTACATTCAAAGACGGCTTGATTACCTTCAAGAGCTTCCTTGCTGGATATAGTCCATCCGTTATGTTTTATCGCCCGTTAATGCTGATTGGATTTGCCGCTTTCGCGCTGGGCATATGGTCGCTTAGGCGCCAGCGCCGCGCGGTGTTGTTCCTGCTCATCGCCACCATTCTACCCATTGCCTTTTGCACCATCATGTGGCAATACCGGGCGCACAATTATTACCAGCATCGCTTGTTTATTTTTAGCTCGTACACCATTTGCCATCGGCATCAGCGCTGGAATATGCGCCTTGCCGCGCCGCTGGCAGCAAGGGAGTGTTATAGCCGCTTTTTGCCTATTGACGCTGCCCTTGCTGGCGGATAATTACGCCCAGCGCCAGCATCCTTCTCCCCACCATCGCCTGGGGGTGCGATACAAAGCGGCCAATCGCGATGTGGCCGCCATGATTAAAGCCGGTTTCGAGCCTGGCGACGCCATTGCCCATTTCACGCACATGACCTTTATGCCCATGTATTGGTATTACCTGCCTCAAGAACAGTATATGGCTGGATTCGGACGCCAAGACGTGCGCAATTTAGTGAACAGCTTTCCTGCGGAGTCGCTCTGGCGGTTGTCAAAGAGTATGCCCGAGCGCCTGGAAGACATCATTCGCGGCAAGCAGCGTATATGGTTCACTGTGTCCTGGTGGGAAATGGGCGAATGGCCTGCGTATGCCCGCCTCATGCTCAATTGGCTTGACCATCATGCTGTTCGCGAGCTGCGCGTTCCTTTCGACGATATCACGCTATACCGGTACCGGCTGCTTGAAAACGGTGATGCTACTGTTCCTGTCGAGCGCCTGGCCGATTACGGCGATGCCACCTTGCCTGCTTATGGCCGAGTTCAAGCCGCTGATGCCGTGGATTGGCGGGATTCATTTGAAGCGGCCGCCCGGTTCCTTGAGGAAACGCCTCCGGCGGTTGTCGGTTTGAGTGCGGATACCGATACGCGGCCTGCAACAATCGCGGTGGCGAACGAAACAAATGATTTTCAAGCGCTAACATGCTCCGCCTTTCTCTCCGCTGAAACCTTTACGGCGGCGGCTTTTCGCAGGCTTCTACCCAAAGAAGAAAGCTGGCGGCCCATCAACACCTGGGAAATGAACTGCGGTGATGCGCTGGACGAGCAAGCCATGGCCGTTTTCTTCGAGCCGGATGATCCTGAGCAATGCAGTGTTTTCGCCGAAAGTGATCTGCCGCAAGGCCAATATGCTGTCATGGCGCGCATGCTGGTGGGCGGCGATACCGCAACGCAAGCTTCTTTGCGTTTCGAGGCGGCCTCCCTGATGCATATGCAAGTACAGGCAGGAGTGGGTGCGTTTACGCCCCATGCAGGACAACTCACCCCTACGTTGGGAGTGGGTTCATATTGGGAATATGACATCTTTCGGCGGGCCATTCCGGCTGCTCGTGACCGCCGAGCGGCCAGCCCAACGCGATTACGCTTCGGCCAGTTTTAGTCGTATTGTAGTACTGGCAAATGACAGCGATACACCACCCAATATCGCGCCGGTACAGCAATGGAACATAGAATTGCATCCACATGAAAAAAGCCGGTTCACCTTGCCAGAAGCAGTGCAAACCGGGCTTTCACAACGAGTGGATATTATCCTCACCAATCAGGGAGGCCAATACCTGCGCTCCATCTGGTTCTATACCCCGCAGCAATGATGAATTTTAGTGCGACCTAGAAACCCACGTCCTTTGGACGTGGTCATAGGGCCTTTGGCTCAGCCTGTTTGAGCCCATCGGCATCCCCCTACACTCGTGTTGTTCCGCAACACCGAGGAAGGAGATGCCAATGAGTCGTTTCCGCAAATTATCACATGCGATATGGTATTGCCCAATATCACATGGTATGGGTGCCCAAATACCGCTACCGGGTTTTGACGGGACCGGTGGGCAAGGAGGTCTACACCTGTATCCAAATGTTCTGTGGGCAGCAAGGATGCGAGGTGCTCGAATTGAATGTACAGCCCGAGCACGTGCATTTGCTTGTGATGGTTCCGCCAAAGGTGTCGATATCGGATTCTGGCGGGCATTTTGAAGGGGCGTACGGCGATCCGGATATTCAAGCAGTTTCCGCATTTGAAAAAGAAGCCCTATTGGGGCAATCATTTCTGGGCACCTGGATATTGCGTGGATACCGTGGGGCTTAACGAAGAAATGATCCGCAAGTACGTGAAGTTCCAGGAAGAAGCGGAACGTCACGATGAACAGCTAAAATTGAAGTACTGAACCAAGCGGTGTTGCGGAACACAACCCACGCTTGCATCCTTTGGGTGCAAGCACTCAGCCACTCTCTGAGTGGCCAAAGGCAAAGCCACGTCCTCTGGGCGTGGTTTTTTACTCAAACGGGAAATAAGCGGGAATCGGCAGCGAGCCGGATTCTGGATTCGAGCCCGAGGCAAAATGCTGGGTAAAACGATAGGTCTTCAATCGAACTGCATTGGGCGTTGAAGCGGCCTGCCGCGCATGCGGCCACGAATACCTCGTCGCCGCCCATTTGCACCCGTGTTTGGTAGATCCCTGCCGTCTCGACGGATACAGGCTCTTTGCCTTCCACTTGAAAAACGCCATGCCCGCCCAGGACAATCACGCCGAAAGCGGCGTTCTCATGCATCGCGAACAGAGCGGAATTGCACACCGTCGTGTGTTTGGAACTGTATAAATCGGGATTCTTCGCCTCGCTCGCTTTTCCCGTGCGATATATCACAAACTCCTGGCGTCCGGCATCTTCATCACGCACCACCACGGGCGGGCGGAAATACTCTTCCCGGAAATTCTCCGCGTTGCCGCTGTTTTTGCAGCGCACCATGGAGAGCAAATATTCGAAAACGGCCTTCTCGCCATCTTTCTTCACCGTCACGGGCAAATCGCGATCCAGCATATCGGGCGGCATCACCATGTCTTTGACGCGCGACTCGGGAATCGAGCTGACATCCGAGGCCACCTGAAGCTCATACGTCACCAGCGAACCGGGGGCGTGCATGGTGCATGGCGGGGTATAAAAACCGGTGCCGGGGATCAGATTAATCGTATTGCACAGATCCGTGAGCCGGTTGTCGCCTTTAAAATAACGGCTTAAATAATGAAGCACTTGCTCGTCCGTATAGCTGGGGTCGCACCCGAACGGCGTGGCCGGATTATTGTTGGGATTCATGTTCAATTCCAGCGGAAAATGATACGATTCCGGCTTGCCAATCAGCCCCTCCCGCACATGCTCCTGGCAGGGATGCAGATGATTCGGAATGCGATCCCAATTATCGAAAAATTTGGGCAGCACATCCCACTGCTTCCCCTTGCCGCCCAGCATGATCTCCGGGCACACCTCGAACGCCCGCCGCAACATCACCCGCTGGCCGTTGATGACCAGATACGAAAGCCATGATCTGAGGGGCATATCTCATTGTACATGCCATTATCGGCATATGTCGCCGAGGCCAGCCACCGCTCATTCACCGCCACATCCTGGCTAATATAGATGTCTTTCAGCTTGATGCGCCTGCCGGGAATGATAATCCCGGGCCGCCCCACCCAGCACGGCGCAAGCCGGAATATGCCGCCCGTGCGCTCCACTTCCCGCTCGATTAAGGCTTGCACTTGAGCCGCGTCTTCAATAACCGGATACTTGCTCATATTTTCTGACATGGGATTCAGCCTCGCTTCTTTCCATGGTTTGCTATGTTCTGGTCGATGCTTCAACGAAAGCATATGGTTTTTAACGTTGACAAAACGGATTATACAGTAAACGTTTACTATTTTGCAACACTTTTTTCCCGTGGCCTAAGTACTTCCTTTAGAAAATGTTAGCGCCTTACGCTCCAGCTTTTACGAGAAAAACAAGAAGCTTTTCCCCTACAGGCGCAAGCAACTACTTTGCAATGCTTAAACCGGCGCGGAAATCGCTAGATTCATGGCGTCCCGTTGGGTGGTGGGCAATAGCTCATGTATGAAGTGGTCCTGAAATCCTGTGCGTTGATCCTGTATTCTTTGCGGCTTCGCGGCGTGAAATATGCCATTCGAAGGACACTCATCCTACTTATACTCACGCAAAGCCGCCAAGAACGCAAAGGT
>CAXXTH010000011.1:0-243852 GCA_963668025.2 Candidatus Hydrogenedentota bacterium | reverse complement strand
TCAAGGCATGGAAGCTTGAGCCCCCGCCGAGTATGCTTGTTCAGGGCGACCAGATGCCGAATGGCACGGACGGGTACGCGTGCCGCTTCCGCGGCATGACGTTCCCTGCTCGGTTCGACGACCCTTGTTCCGTGACGTGCATGATCCCTGATCCAAGTAGCAGCACGCACGACTCCCTCCGACGGACGTGCGGTGCCACGACGGATGCGTGCTGCTTCAACGGGGAGCAAGTTGAGTGCCAGCATGCCGTTGCGGATGAACTGTACGTCATTGCCAACGGCGTGGCTGTGTTCTGCGGGAACTTCACGTTCATTGGGCCGCCGACGGCGATGGGCATCGAAGCGAACGCGGCGAGTCCTCGCACGATCTTCGGCAACGAGCAGGTGACGATCTCGGCCCCTGCCAAGAAGCTGGATGCGTTCATTGTCTCGCTGTACGACCTGGAGAACCGCACGGTTGGGGAGACGGACAGCGGCAGTGCTGAAGTGTACATCGAGTCCGTGTCGCTGCTTGGGTTTCAACGCCTCGCGATCCCCGGCAACCGCGCTGTCATTGCGAGTGGCGGGAGCACAGCGAACCTGACGACGACGTGCTTCCCTGCGTTCGCGCCAATGATATCGTACAGCGGAACGCTGCGCGGCTTCACTCGGAAACGGGCGCCTGAGCTTCGACAACGTGACGATGCACAACGCGCAGGCTGGCATGTACAGCTTCAAGATTCGCGGGTCCCACCTCGCGAGGAACATCAGCTACGCGGCGGAGTTCATTGTGCATGTGCTACCCGGGCGCCCCACGAGGCTGTGCATCTGGACGGAGTTCGAAGGAAGCCAGATATCGAACACGAACGACTTTCAGCCGCAGCCACGCCTGCTGCTGCTGGACCCTGCCGGCAACATATTCCAGCCCCTCCGCAGCGACAAGAGACTCGACACGAGCCGCTACAGCTTCTTGGCGGAGGAGCTGGAGAGCAGCACAATGGAGACGCTGAACGTCACGATGAACTACGAGAAGCGGCGCTACATTGCGCGCACCAAAGTCGGTGTTGGAGAGTGGACGGACCTTCCGATGCTGCCGCGGGGAACATCGATGGTCACCCACTACCTGTCGCCTGTGCCGGACTACGTGGAGGTCTCTGGGATTGGCGTGCTGCAAATCCAGTTCAAGGAGCTGCGCGTGAAGGGAACGTACGGGGAGCAGTACCACTTCGTGTTCCGCAGCGACTACTTGCGCAGCTCGGCCAACTCCATTCCGCTGCTGCTGAAGCTGTGCTCATCCTACGAGTACGCGACAGAGGGAACCGACACATGCAGTGCGTGCCCCAGCGGCTTCGACAACTGCATTGGTGGCTCCACTTCCACGTGCTTCTCCTGCAACGGAACGACTGCACTGAACGTGACGACTGGCTATTGGCGGTACGACGAGTGGTCGACCTTTGCATACAAGTGCCCATCGTCTTCTTGTTTAGGCGACACAGAGCTGGGAAGTTGCATGGAAGGCTATGTTGACCACTCAGCATTGTGTGCGACGTGTGCAGACGGCTACGCGCGGGACTTTCTCGGGAAGTGTGTGGAGTGCCCCAGTATATGGGTGTCCTCGTTGCTCTTTGCCCTGACTATACTCTTTGTCGCGCTGGTCTTTTTCGTGTTTGTGACCCTGGCGCTGCGCGGTCAGGGTCGTACGGACGACGACCAGTCTTTTATCTTGCTGCTCAAGGTGTTCATGAATTTTGTACAGGTCGTTGGCATGCTTGGCGAATTTGAGATCAATTTTCCAGGGTACGTCAAGTCGTATTTCGGCTACATCTCTGCAGCGTCGGGTGCCAGCGGCATCAGCATTTCCCCTGTCAACTGCATGTTTCCGTCCACGACTTTTTTGTCGAAACTCATCGCACAGCTGTTGATGCCACCGGTCGTTTTGAGTGCCATCGCGGTGGTGCTTGTCGTGATCCATAAGAAGGATCAGCGCGCGATGCGGCGCATGGAGGAGAAGATTTCGGATGAATCAATCTCGGTTAGTGAGCGGACAAAGATGGCTGTGGAGCTTGAAGAGAAAATAAAGGACGCCAAACCTCTTCATCGCGTTTTCAACACAACCAGCATGATTATGATCTTTTTGCTGTACCAAACGATCGTCACGCAGTGCGTGAAGCTTTTCCGCTGCCTGGACATTCGCCGCTCTGGTGATGAAACCTCGGTAATGCGCGTGCTTGTGGCCGATGCCAAGGTGGAGTGCACAGGGACTGAGTACGAAGTCCATGTTGCCATAGCGTTGTTGGGGTTTGCCGCGTACGGACTCCTACTGCCTCTGTTGACCATGTCGCTGGTGCTGCGTGTGTCTCGTGTGCGAGGGTGGGTCGCAGCCAACTCCGAATTTGCCTTTCTGATCAAAGGGTTTCGAATGCGCTACTGGTTTTGGGAGTTTGTTATTGTCTCAAGAAAGGTGTTCATTCGCTTGTTGCTCTCGGCTGTGCACGATGCCGTTCTCCAGGCACTAGTGGGCATGTGGGGACTGACGGCGCTCTTTGTATTTCACGCGTACACTCAACCGTATGTGAAGCGCCTCATCAACCACGCCGAGGCCTTGTCAATTATGGCGCTGATTATTACTCTGAATGTTGGGCTGCTCTTCCGAAGTACCGATTCCGGAGAAGGGTGCGACACCTTGTGTGGCGTGGTGACGGTCTTTCTCATCGCAGTTATCTCCACCGTCTTGTGCTTCTTCGCGGTCTACGCGGCCAAGTTGCTGTACGACCGCCTAGTGGAGCAGTTTGGCGTCGATTCATTTGACGGCGTGAGGAGATTCAGCATGCGTAACGTTCTCAAGGCTTCCCACTTCAAGCTCAGCAAAGGACGCAGCAACGGGGTGTTTTCCTTCACTTCTTACACTCCTCGATTTCGGGACTCCAAGATGGCAACAGATGTGCTTGGAAAGAACGTTGTTGACGAGCTGGAAAACGCACTCGAAGGCGACTTCGGGTTTGTGGATGTTGGCGCAACGGCAGCGGATGACTCCACTGAAAGGTCTGATGTAGCGTGCCAAGAGATCACCAGGACAGATGGGATGAAAAGCAACCTGGCTCGTCGACCATCGCTTGTGTTCCCGCAGCTCGGCGACGAGGCCGGGAGTGCCCAGGAACTCACTGTCCGAGAGAATGTGCCGTCTAGCAAGCGGAATCGTAGCAACGATCTCGGCAGCCTTCGGCCTCCCACACCGATGCGCAGCGACAGATGCCCACCTTTGCCAATGCAAGATCAGCATGACGCTAGTTTTGGAGCCGAAGTTTCACCCGAGGCTGACGTGCCGTGCCCTCCTTCGGATGAAGGCTGGGGCTTCGCCTTCTCCGGTACCGCCCCGCCAATTGCCCTCTTCAATGATGACTTTGAGGACATCTAGCCATCACAACATGCAGTGAAGGAGAAACAACACCCGAACCCTTGAAACGCAATTTGGCATTTTGTACCATTGGAGGTTTCGATTATGATTGTATTCACAGCAGAGTCGTCGAAGGAACTGAGGTGAGCGATCCCGTTGCATCCACTGCCACCTTGTTGATACTTTTGAACCTTTGTATTTGCAGGACCCTGCAAAACCATTCTCGGTTGTGCCCCCAAGTCGATGTTGCAGTTACTTTTCGCCATTTGAGTGCCTCACTCTTTTTTTTTTGACACATGTCACAAGTCTTGTTTAGTATTGTTGCCAGATGGCGCTGAACATTGTTTCGGCGACGGAATTGAGGACAAGATTGACCGCCTGTAAGGCAGAATTGGACGCCTCCAATAATAGGTGGAATACCTGCTGGACGGAATTGCAAACCTCCAAGAAGGAATTGCAAACCTCCAAGAAGGAATTGCAAACCTCCAAGAAGGAATTGAGCACGTGCAGGACGGAACTGAGCACGTGCAGGACAGAATTGAGCACGTGCAGGACAGAATTGCTCACGTGCAACGACGATTTGAGTGCGTGCAAGAACGAATTGGGCGTCTGCAGGACGGATTTGAGTGCGTGCAGGACGGAATTGGAAGCCTCCACAGAGGAGGTGGCTACATTAAAGCACGCCCGACAATGTGCCGTGCATGAGCGGATACGAGCAGAGGAGGCCTTGCGCTCCTTGCAGACTGACGTGTTGGCCGTGCCCAATATTGCCGCAGCGACACGAGAACTGTGTGTGATGGAGCGCCAACTAGTCGCGTGCCATCAGCAACGCTCAACTCTGCAGACGATCGAAAAACAGGTTGCGTCGCTGGAAGATCACATCCGCATCATTTCGACTCCATGCGCCCACGACGGCGATTTAACTGCGTGGGCTCATGAACGGGACATCCACCGCCGCGCTGCCGTTGAGCTGTGCTCTTGCGTTGCTCTTCAGCTCGGCGAAGTAACCGAGAGCGACGATGGCACTGAGCTGATGACGACGCGAGTCGCCTGCTGCCTCGAAGAGCTTCGACGACGCCAGCTGCATCGTGCAGAGGAGGTCAGCTGGCTGGCCGTGGAATTGCGAGACTGTATGATGCGCTCGGCGATCGACCTTGACCCTGAAAAGGACTTCCTTCCTGTGGTCATGGAGCTGACGGCGCGGCTGGGTCTGGCGACGATGCTGGCGGATTCGTTGTGCTGTGAGTGCTTGGATACGCTGCGCACGGTTCACCTCCAGCTGCGAGACGAGTTGAACGATGCCAAAGTATCGAAATCGCAACTCCATGTTTGCCTCAACGACAAAGTGGAGTCACTCAATCTGCCGCGAGAGAGTAAGGCGCTGGAGAGTGTGGGCTCAACGGACGACGCCCATTCCCGCGCTGCTGCACTGTTGGAGAAGCTGGAGGCGGTTCTGAATCAGAAGCACGAGCTGCAAAGGCCCGTCGTCATGGGCCGCAAAAGGCCCCAAGAGAGCGTCGAGAAGCAAGAATCGCTGCGGGACAGTCAGCGGCAATTCCGAGCAGAATATCAGGCACTTGTTCCCGTTTTGGAAGCTTCGTTCCCGGAGCATGCTGAATACCTCAAAGAGCTTGCTCGCCACATTCCGCACTCATCATTGGACGTCTCGGTCCAACTAAGCGATTTCACGATTGAGGATCAGCGAGGTCGGATCCTGTTCCTTAAACGCAACAGCGACGGCGCGCTCTTTGCCGCAAAGCAGTTTCCCTCGACAAGCAGTCAAGCGTTTCTCCATGAGTGTCATGCCATGGACCGCTGCCGCCACCCTTTCGTCGTGCACTACGAACAGCTCTGCCTCGATTCTCGCGAACACTTCATCCTGATGCCACGCTACAGCTGCACGGTAACCACGTGGTTCGCAACGCACAATAGTCGTGCAGAGCCTCAGCTCCGCATGCTCTGGCAGATGTGCCAGGGGGTCGGTGCTCTGCATTGCTGCGGGATCGTTCACTGCGACATCAAGCCTGACAACATCATGGCTGCTTCCCAGCTTGAGTCCGCCACTCCTCGCATCATCGACTTCGACTTCAGCCAAAGCAGCGAAGAGCTCGAGCGCCACATTCTCGCCACCACAACACAGCGCCTCGTTGTAGGCGGCACTGAGGGGTTCATCGCCCCAGAGATCAAGCAAGCAGTGCAAGCCAATCGCATGCCTCTCGTCACACCCGCTATCGACGTGTACGCCCTGAGTTGCACCATCGCGCTGTTGCTAAACCATGGCAGCGTCCTTGCCATTGGGGGCGGAACGGGAGGCGTCCCGAATGCGGTGTCGTCCGTGGTTGGGGCGATCCAAGCGCTGCTCGAGGAAATGGGCAGTGAGGACCCTGCGAAGCGGCCGGACATGAGTACCGTGACGGACCGCATGCAGAAGCTGTGGGAAGCGGAGGCGGCCCGCATGGAGAGCGACGAGGCGGCGAGGAACTGCCCCGTGGAATGCTCCATATGCGGCGTGCAACGGAAGCGCTGCGAGATGCTGCATTGCCAGTGCGGCCACGACCAGTGCGCTGAATGCGTAGATAACGCCATGCGCACGTTTCACGAGGCCGTGTTGGGCAGTCCATCAATGCGCGTCGAGGGGGTGCCGTGCGTGTGGTGGCAGACACCCGAGCCCACCCAGAGGTGCGCTGCCCGATTTGCAGATAATCACTCGTTGCTGATGGAGGCGACGCGCACAACATACCGTGCAGCGTATCGACAAGCTGCTGAGCGGGACGCCATCCGGTCGTACAAAGAGGAGCTCGAGCGGCAGCGCAGGAGTGTAATGGATGCGATTGCTTACATCGACGAAAACATTTTTTGCTTGCGATGCCCCAAATGCCGAGTCAAGTGCCTTCCCACAAAGTTCATGAAAGGCCCCAACGACGCGGGCGAGTGCCTCGCCATGACGTGCACGGCGTGCAAGTGTCACTTCTGCGGCTATTGTGGTGCCGACTGCGGCGGCGATGCCCACGCCCACGTGATGAACGTGTGCGGAGGACCCCTGTTTGCTGCGGAAGCCCAGTACCGCAAGAAGCGCCTTGCAGCCGTGGCCCAACCACTCAAGCAGTACCTGTCGCGATACTCCCCTGAAACGCAAAAAGAAATCCTCCTTGCCTTTAGTTTGGACCTTTAATGTGGACTTGTAGTGGACCGAAGGAGGGCCTTCTGTTGAGTAGTAGCACCCTGCGCATGCACCCTTGCTGCACCTTCCGTAAAGCAGTCTTGACTGGGCCTTCTTCTAGTGGCTCTCAGTTTCTCCGTGTTTGACTGACGTGGAAGTAAGTTTACGAGATTGAAAAGGAAGGGATTTCAATTCAAATGGCATCTGCAGAAATTCACGGTGTGGATGAAGGAGAAATAGACGCGAGCAAATGCTGACGCAGCACCCGATGACGCCTTGCCCCATTCTCTTCGTTGGGTTGGGCGTCTGCTACGTCTACGTGTGTCTCGGCACCGCGTGCTACCATGTGCGCCACGCCAAGATAGAGGATCAGATCCTAGTGTACACGTGCGTTCCTCTGTACCTTGCGCTGTGGCTGTCGATGTTCGTGTTTATGCTTTACCTGCAAGCGACCGAGCCAGAAGGCAGAAAGCTGCCGAAGGGACGACTGAAGGCAAGTGTGCTCGTCTTAGTTCGCTCCACCGTAGCTTTTGTTGCCTCCAGCATTTGCGTTGATTCCGGCATTTATCATTGCGTGGATTTGTGTCGGGTTGTACATGGCGTGGGGAGGTGCACATTGCTATCCCCATTGTCATATTGTCTGTACTGGTTGTGACTGCTATTGTTGCATAGCACAAAAATGGCGGCGTTGCTGTGGATGATGTATGAAAGTATTTGCTTGTCAAGGTTGTTTGAGAATGAGAGTCCTCACATTCCCATCATCGTTTTCACCTTAAGTGCAAAATTTGTCGCCAGTTTTTTTTTTTTTTTGGTTGTTGACTTGTTGATGCTTTTGAACCTTTGTATTTGCAGCACCCTGCAAAGACTTTCCCTGCACCATTGTGCCCCCAAGTCGATCCTGTGACTCACTCTTTTTGGCACACGCACAAGTCTCTTTTAGTTTTATTGGATGTTTTCGCCTCAACCGTCTATCCCGGATTTGTACTATCTTTCGCCGACAGACTTGAGGACAAGATTGCTCGCCTATAAGAAAGAATTGGATGGCTGTAAGGCAGAATCAGGCGCCTGTAAGGCAGAAATGGCCGCCTGTAAGGCAGAAATGGCCGCCTGTAAGGCAGAAATGGACGCCTGTAAGGTGAAATTGGACGCCTCTGGGAAAGGGTGGGATGCCTGTTGGGCGGCATTGGAAGCCTGCAGAAAGGAATTGCAAGCCTCCAAGACGGAAATGAGCACGCAATTGGGTGCGTGCAACGAGGAATTGGGCGCCTGCAGGACAGACTTGAGTGCGTGCAGGACGGAATTGGAAGCCTCCACAGAGGAGGTGGCTACATTAACGCACGCCCGACAATGTGCCGTGCGTGAGCGGATACGAGCAGAGGAGGCTTTGCGCTCCTTGCGGACTGACGTGTTGGCCGTGCCCAATATTGCCGCAGCGACACGAGAACTGTGTGTGATGGAGCGCCAACTAGTCGCGTGCCATCAGCAACACTCAACTCTGCAGACGATCGAAAAACAGGTTGCGTCGCTGGAAGATCACATCCGCATCATTTCGACTCCATGCGCCCACGACGGCGATTTAACTGCGTGGGCTCATGAACGGGACATCCACCGCCGCGCTGCCGTTGAGCTGTGCTCTTGCGTTGCTCTTCAGCTCGGCGAAGTAACCGAGAGCGACGATGGCACTGAGCTGATGACGACGCGAGTCGCCTGCTGCCTCGAAGAGCTTCGACGACGCCAGCTGCATCGTGCAGAGGAGGTCAGCTGGCTGGCCGTGGAATTGCGAGACTGTATGATGCGCTCGGCGATCGACCTTGACCCTGAAAAGGACTTCCTTCCTGTGGTCATGGAGCTGACGGCGCGGCTGGGTCTGGCGACGACGCTGGCGGATTCGTTGTGCTGTGAGTGCTTGGATACGCTGCGCACGGTTCACCTCCAGCTGCGAGACGAGTTGAACGATGCCAAAGTATCGAAATCGCAACTCCATGTTTGCCTCAACGACAAAGTGGAGTCACTCAATCTGCCGCGAGAGAGTAAGGCGCTGGAGAGTGTGGGCTCAACGGACGACGCCCATTCCCGCGCTGCTGCACTGTTGGAGAAGCTGGAGGCAGTTCTGAATCAGAAGCACGAGCTGCAAAGGCCCGTCGTCATTGGCCGCAAAAGGCCCCGAGAGAGCGTCGAGAAGCAAGAATCGCTGCGGGACAGTCAGCGGCAATTCCGAGCAGAATATCAGGCACTTGTGCCCGTTTTGGAAGCTTCGTTCCCGGAGCATGCTGAATACCTCAAAGAGCTTGCTCGCCACATTCCGCACTCATCATTGGACGTCTCGGTCCAACTAAGCGATTTCACGATTGAGGATCAGCGAGGTCGGATCCTGTTCCTTAAACGCAACAGCGACGGCGCGCTCTTTGCCGCAAAGCAGTTTCCCTCGACAAGCAGTCAAGCTTTTCTCAATGAATGTCATGCCATGGACCGCTGCCGCCACCCTTTCGTCGTGCACTACGAACAGCTGTTTCTCGATGCCGGCCTGCATTGCATCGTGATGCCACGCTACAGCTGCACGGTAATCACGTGGTTCGCAACGCACAACAGCCGTGCAGAGCCTCAGCTCCGCATGCTCTGGCAGATGTGCCAAGCGGTCGGTGCTTTGCATAGCTGCGGGATCGTTCACTGCGACATCAAGCCTGACAACATCATGGCTGCTTCCCAGCTTGAGTCCGCCACTCCTCGCATCATCGACTTCGACTTCAGCCAAAGCAGCGAAGAGCTCGAGCGCCACATTCTCGCCACCACAACACAGCGCCTCGTTGTAGGCGGCACTGAGGGGTTCATCGCCCCGGAGCTCAAGCAAGCAGTGCAAGCCAATCGCATGCCTCTCATCACGCCCGCTATCGACGTGTACGCCCTGAGTTGCACCATTGCGCTGTTGTTAAACCAGGGCAGCGTCCTTGCCGTTGGGGGCGGTACGGAAGGCGTCCCGAATGCGGTGTCGTCAGAGGTTGGGGCGATCCAAGCGCTGCTCGAGGAAATGGGCAGTGAGGACCCTGCGAAGCGGCCGGACATGGGTACCGTGACGGACCGCATGCAGAAGCTGTGGGAAGCGGAGGCGGCCCGCATGGAGAGCGACGAGGCGGCGAGGAACTGCCCCGTGGAATGCTCCATATGCGGCGTGCAGCGGAAGCGCTGCGAGATGCTGCAGTGCCAGTGCGGCCACGACCAGTGCGCTGAATGCGTAGATAACGCCATGCGCACGTTTCACGAGGCCGTGTTGGGCAGTCCATCAATGCGCGTCGAGGGGGTGCCGTGCGTGTGGTGGCAGACACCCAAGCCCACCCAGAGGTGCGCTGCCCGATTTGCAGATAATCACTCGTTGCTGATGGAGGCGACGCGCACAACATACCGTGCAGCGTATCGACAAGCTGCTGAGCGGGACGCCATCCGGTCGTACAAAGAGGAGCTCGAGCGGCAGCGCAGGAGTGTAATGGATGCGATCGCTTACATCGATGAAAACATTTTTTGCTTGCGATGCCCCAAATGCCGAGTTAAGTGCATTCCCACAAAGTTCACGAAAGGCCCCAACGACGCGGGCGAGTGCCTCGCCATGACGTGCACGGCGTGCAAGTGTCACTTCTGCGGCTATTGTGGTGCCGACTGCGGTGGCGATGCCCACGCCCACGTGATGAATGTGTGCGGAGGACCCCTGTTTGCTGCGGAAGCCCAGTACCGCAAGAAGCGCCTTGCAGCCGTGGCCCAACCACTCAAGCAGTACCTGTCGCGATACTCCCCTGAAACGCAAAAAGAAATCCTCCTTGCCTTCAGTTTGGACCTTTAATGTGGACTTGTAGTGGACCGAAGGAGGGCCTTCTGTTGAGTAGTAGCACCCTGCGCATGCAATGTGGACTTGTAGCGAAAAAGGTGTTCTTCCGTAAAGCAGTCTTGGCTGCACCTTCTAATGGTTGCTCAATTTGTTTGTGTTTGAATAACACGGAAACAAGTTTACGAGGGGAAAAGGGGGGAGCTACTTCAATTCCAGATGGCATCTGCAGAAATGCACGGTGCCGGTGAGGGAGAGATAGGACGGAAATGGCAGCGTTCATGCCGTCCGCACATCTACGCACCCACCATGCTCCACCGCCGACTCGCAGCCACCCCCAAACCCGCTTGATCTCCACGCAAATGCTGACAGCAACCCTGAAGAAGCATCGGACGATGAGGACGCTTTGCCTAATCTGGACCCAGAGCTCTGGCTAGGGGGAGCCAGCACGATTGGCATGGCGTGCCTGCTCACCTTCGTCTTCAGTTTCGTAAAAGATTACAGCGACGTGAGCGGTCCCGTTGTATGGATAGTCACCTTTGTGGGCGGGGGCGTGATGCTCTTAGCTGCCTTTTTCTTCTACCTTGTCACCTCCAAGCACCCAAAGTGGTACGGCAAGCTGGGCGACGCTGCCTGCGGAGCGTGGCCGTATCTCTTCGTTGGGATGGGCGTCTGCTACGTCTACGTGTGTCTCGGCACCGCGTGCTACCATGTGCGCCACGCCAAGATAGAGGATCAGATCCTAGTGTACACGTGCGTTCCTCTGTACCTTGCGCTGTGGCTGCCTATGTTCGTGTTTATGCTTTACCTGCAAGCGACCGAGCCAGAAGGCAGAAAGCTGCCGAAGGGACGACTGAAGGCAAGTGTGCTCGTCTTAGTTCGCTCCACCGTAGCTTTTGTTGCCTCCAGCACCATTTGTGGGTACTACTTGATTCCGGCATTTATCATTGCGTGGATTTGTGTCGGGTTGTACATGGCGTGGGAGGTGCACATTGCTATCCCCATTGTCATATTGTCTGTACTGGTTGTGACTGCTATTGTTTGTGCGGTGTTCTTCCCAAAGGCGGTCATCATCCCTGCCAGAGCCACCGTCGCCTACTACACGCGCCCCGTCGTTGGGTGGGCTCCACGCACTGGGAGCTGGTTTCCGCGGTTTGACAACTCTGTCGTGGCGCACAGTCATACGAATGGGCCCGTTTCCCGTACAAAAACAAATGTGCCTTCAAAGCCACAGCACAGAAGTGCTGCCGATGGCGGTGTTGTTGTGGAGGACGTTTGAGAAAGTACTCAAACTATATTGACAAAAAGTCGTTGCTTCTCTCCCTTTGGATGTTGGAAAATTTGAGAGTCCTCACATTCCCATCGTTTTGCTCCCCATGTGTACAATTCGCCCCAAGTTTGTTTGTTGACTTGTTGATACTGTTGAACCTTTGTATTTGCAGCACCCTGCAATGACTTTCTGCACCCTTGGTGCCCCCAAGTGTGACTCCGTTCCCTCACGTGTCTCACTCTTTTTTTGACGCATATCACAAGTCCTGTTTAGTATTGTTACCAGATGGCGTTGCCCTCTTCGAGTAGTAACGAGACTTTCGCAGCGATCGCGGCCCAGTACATCCTAGGGCATGACCCGCAAAAGAGCGTCCTGGGCGACCGCTTGATCGTTCGACAGGCAGTACTCTTTGTTCATGTGTTCTTCAGTTTCTTGCCGCTCGGATACATTGACGAAATCATCCGCACAAAACCGCCATTCACTCTCTCTGCACCGGAAGCCGAACCCCTCGAGCGAAGGGATGATGCAGAGGATGAGCTGGCCTTCATCGCACTAGCAGCCGTTGTCTTCAGTCACAAAACGCACAACTCTGCAGCTTCGATTACAAACGTCGTCACGCTGTTGCTGCGGCCGAGGTGGAACCAGTGGGTTGACAAGGCGAAATTGGCGCCGCCTCTAGCGGACAGTTCGTGGGGTGCGTACTGCCGCTACGCCAAGTGTAACGTGGAGGCGTACGAGCTCCAGCACATGCAGTTGTACTGCCGCGTCGAAAGCTCAAACTGCTTCACGCGCATCCCTGAGCACAATTTGCGGTGTGTCGCGTTGGCGTTTCGGAGAGCTTTGTCAGGGGCGCCGGGTCTTCAGTTTGACCAGACCAAGGAGCAAGTGATGATGCGCGCCGTGGCGTTGTTGTGGTACATGTACCCGTTTGGGCGATTAGTAACATGGCCGTTGGTCGCCGCTCTGTGTGCTGTTGTTGTCAGCGCTGACGCTTGTCAGTGCGGCCTTCCTTCAGGCGGGCTGCTGAATACCATCAAGTGCCTCACTTCAGAGCGAAAGTACACGCGGATGCGTGCAGCGGCAAGCAACACGCTGGAATCACTACGCTCGATCGCGATGATCTACGAGGCGGAGCACACTGCAAACCTGCTTAGTGTCACCATGAAGGATGCCAAAGGTGTCTCCGGATACATAAGTGAGCTGACCTCATCGTCACCTCAAACGTGAACTTGTCTGGTATGTCAATGACGCGTCTCACAGTTTCGGACCGTTGAAATCTCTGATTGGTGTTCCTAAATCAAGAGCGAAGTCAAGCGTAGGAAGGATCCTTCAACTTTGAACCATGCGGGCGGCGGGAAGGTGCCCAGTGTGCAAGCTCTCTTTTGCAGGCGCCAGATTGCTGATGAAGCACCTGTTTGGCAAGCACAGGGCGCTGTTGGCTCTTCCTGACACTTTGTCGTCAAGCCAGGCGCTACTGAGGGCACGTGCGCGCCGCTGGGTATCGTCCCCACCCTGCGGCGTTGGAGAGCCCTTATTCTCGCTGTGTCATGGGTCGTTGCGAGACATTGCGAGCTTTTACAAACGTGCATGTGAGGGGCGGCAGCGCAACGTCGTGTTCGTCGATTGTGCAAATGTCCCGTACCTCTTCACCGTTCTTGAAGCGTGGGATCCGTCTCACGAAAGACTCGCCCGCATGTTCAACCTCCGATATCAGACAGACGAAATGTTAAGGCCAGCCAGCTCTCGTGCGAAGGATGGAGCCATGATGATCTTGTTTGTTGAACCCGCTGCACAAGGTTGCCTCTCTCACAGCGTCGCTCGTATGCTGTGCGAGAGTGGCGCCCTGATCGTGCATGACTGTCACGGTGGAAAGGACGCGGCGGACACGTGCATTTGTGTGGTTGCGGGACTCCTGTCGACGCTGTTTCCGCATGCCGAGCTTCACTTAATCTCCAACGACAAGCGGTTGGCGCTTGCACTCATGGAAATTCACGGCCCTAGACTACACCTGTGTACGAACTCCGGTGCCCAGCTCACCCCAAATATCTTTCGATGCAGTGAGGACCCTTTGGATGTCCCCGTTGGCCAGGAGGAGGAACGTGGTGGCAACAAATTCTCTGGGTGGACATGTTCTAGCCAACGAGCAGAGAAAGTCCCGTGGAACACGGTCCTCTCGAAGTTGGAGGAGCGCCTTACGAGCTAGCACTCCCCTTGTGTTGCTTCTGAATGCAACAGATTTGACGACGTTGGGCCTTAAGGCGCGCTGTTTGCTTGCGTGCAACTCGAAGCATCGTTGAGACTTGACCCAATTCGCTCCTTCATGGTGGTGTAAATGGTAACAAGAGAGCTGTTGAAGAAAAAAAGAGAAGGGGGAAAAGGCTGCGGCTGAATGTCCCTGCCGCCACCGCCTGCGCCTCGTCCTCCACCACCACGACTGCCCCCGCCGTCGATGGTTGCTAAGGCACCAGCTGAAGCACCGAAGCAATTAGACGACACCGCGCCAGGGTCTCTTGCTGAAGCCCGAGCACGGCTTCTCGGGAAAACTACGGAATCGAAAGCACCCGCAGCTGCTCCCGAACCGCAAAAGCTCCCTAAACTGCCGCCTCCTGCCCCGCCAGCGCCAAAAACACAACAGTCGCCCCTTGCGGCCAACACGGGGCAACAGGGCCCCTCACCCACGAGCGCGGCACCCAAAGAGGCAGCAGCGCCAAAAAATTCTGACAAGACTACAGGAAGCAAAAATGAAGAGCCAAAACCAAAGACTGTGGCAGGGAAGGCCAAAGTGGATGAACCGGCTGGGGCCCCTAACGGCACGTTCGAAAGACCTGCTCTCCGCTCTGCCGCAAAAGGCACTCTCCCTGCGGGCTCACACACAGCCGACAAACCCAAACCAGCTGAAATGAAAGCGACTGAACGGCCTGTTGTCAACCCGCTCAAGGGGAGTCCGGTGGCGGAAGGGCCTTCGCCTAAGAGTTCACAACCATCACCGGCCTCACCGGTTGTGGGCACGGGTGCTGGGGCTGCTGCTCAGCAAGTTGCTTCGTTGGTCCACCAGGAGGAGACTGCGCGCACGTCTGTCTATCAAGAAGAGAGGGACGACTTCTTTATGCTTCATTATGCGTCCCACGCGAGGCAAGCGGTAATCCGAGAGCAGCGCGATATGAAACGTGCGGCAGCAACGCAGTTCCGATACGAGGGTAGCCAGCTCGCGCTCCAAGAAACGCTCGACCGTGAACAGCTAAACGCGTTTGAGGGTGCTGTGCGGTGGAATGTGCAAGTGATTGCATCGTGTGAAGCAGAGATCAAAAGGACCGCCACGCAACAGCGCCAAGCCGTATGTGAGGCTGTCCGGACAGCCATAGCAGGATTTGAAAAGGACACCTCACGGCGTACCCCTGAAGGTGTGCTAGAGGCAGTGACAGAGAAACTCCGGGACGTGGAGTGTTGCCTCCGTTCTGCGATTGACGATTCCGGTATCGGCGTTCAGGATCCCAGGGACTGGCTTATGGTGCGACTGCGCCCACTGTACAAAGAGGAGAGGGATCAACGCGACTTCATCGAAGACCTACAGCTGTCTGTGCGGCGTGAGATAGTTGGCATGTGCTACGCTGTCATGCTGGCGCCATTTCGCCTTGACAGCTGCGGCAGTCATCGGCGTCTCCAGCGAAACCATCCCCGAAAAGGGGACCAACTTCGGTGGAGGGAGGCGTAGACGTTACGAGATTGCCCCCTTCGGTAGCCGCGCAGCTGATAGAAGTGAGAAGTGTGGCGAGTCCTGCTGAACCATCCACTGCCAACCGTGTGGCGTCCGATGCCTTCACCAGTTACCTGCGAGGCCTGGGATTCTCGCAGCCTTCTAGCGAAAAGTACGCCCAACTGTTCCTGGCCCACGGTTTCGGGTGCGTGGCTGAAAACGCGTCTGGCAAAGAGGAGCTTCAACGGCTCAATTCGCGAGACGCTGTCCTGCATCACCAGCGATGAACTGCAAGAGATTGGAATCACATCGCTTGGGGAGAGGCACTTGCTCCTTATGCGGCTTCACCCGGCCACACGGCAGAGCAACGATGCGCAGTTAGGTGAGGTCGTCGTCACTCCTACAAGGAGCACGAGCCGTTCACAGCAGACAGTCGCACCGGTAACAGCAGAAATGCCTGTCGAGCAACACGAACAGCTGCCATCTGCGCTTGCTGCCTCACCTAGCCCGTCAAGACCACAACGAGCCGTCGTGCCCGCTGCTTCCAGTCCAGAAAAAGGTACTGGCGAACGCGAAGTCTACAGCGGGATCACTGCGGAGAAGTTTCTCGAGATGCTGCGGAGTGCTCGCAATAGTCTTAGAAGCAACGACACGCTGCTGCAACGAGAGTGGGAGCGCCCGCGCTTTCACCGGCCCGTTTCAAAATCAGATCCACGAAGCGCAAGAGATAAGCCGGCTGCTGATGCCCTCAACGATGACCCTTTGTGGGAATGTGAGTGGCGGAGGGCATGCATCGCGGACATGCAGCTGGAAGGAGAGTGGGAGAGGCAAATGGGACTGCTTCACGATCGCCTCAACTGTGGTGTGTGCGTCGACATCGCAGATGTGCCTGAGCACCCCGAAAATCTCTCAGCACCTTCTCTCCACCGTCCAGAGGCACGGGGACAACGCCGCATTGGAGGCACTCATAGACTCGGAGAAGCAAGAAATTGACCGTCCGACGGCATCCTCTCGTGAGCAGCTGCTTCTGCGGCGCTTTTCTGGGTTATCTTGTCCTCGTCGAAACAACGTCGCAAGAAAATTGGCTGTTGCGCCAAGTGGCAGCAGGGGTAGCTCTGTTTACTCATTTACTCATTCAAAGCCGAGTGATTAGTTGTACTCTACTTATTTGAAACTACTTTGCGTCAATGTCAGACGTTTTTCACCGAAGGAACCCGTGCAACCGATACTGATAGTAAGCTGTGTTCTTTTCGTTTGGGTCTTTGGGATATGGAGGAAACAAAAGGAAAGGAGGGCTAGGATACAGCACCAAATGGAAGTGCTTAGAAGGTCGATTGCTGCTCTCACACAGCCGACAAAGAAAGGGATTGCTGACACTGCTGCTGCTATCTGGGCTTACATCGCTTCTGGCACAGATCATGCCCTCTTGTGTCGAAGTGCTGCGTCGAGTATGGCGTCTCATTTCAAGACAGGTGCGAAAGAAGGCGCTGCGATGCTGTGTTTGTTCGACGCTGTGATCAACACCAAGCCTTCCGAAATCCTCCCGCGTGAGAGAATTCAAGTCCTCGTTAACGAGTTTCTTGAACTGCTGCCGTCATGCTACACGGAACTGCAAAAGGCGAACCATTTGCCATCGACGCTGGTTAATCAGTCGCTGGCCGCCTTCAAACAGTGGCGGGCCCGACAGCTCATCTCCGAAGAAGACGCCAGTACTTTAGTTGAGGCGCTGAAAGGCTCTGCACAACCAAAAGCAGCGCCAGAAAGGGTTGAAGTCACGCAGACCTCCGCCAGCCCTGTCGGCGGGGTGAAGCAGCTGCAGTCGGTCCTAACAGAGCGCGAAGCAAAGAAGCGCAGCCAAGTAGTACTTCAGCTGGCGTCTTCTCTGCAAAGCCTTCCTCAGCACAGCGCTCGGACCTACTTGAAGCTGTTGGGCCACACGCCGCAAGAGTGGGCAGCTTCGCAAAGAGGATGCTAGCACGTACGAGACGCTCCAAGATATCCTGCAAGCGACCACTATGGAAACCCAACGTCGCAACGAAGAGCTGTCGAAAGCAAGAACAAGCGAAGTCACAAAGGTCCCCGCCGTGCTGGACAAGCTGATGCGAGCTCAGGGTGCAGCATCCCACGACTCGCAACCTAATAAAGAAGCAGCAGCGCACAGCGTGGGGGGCAGTGCGTCCAACATCAAGGTCATTCGCCCTATGGCTGAAGGCTTTGTCCGCACTCTCACGTTCGACACGCTGATACGGAGGAGTGCAGCGTGTCGCCCGGGCACCGACCTCCCGCGTGTTGCTGTCGGTACCGAAGGCGTCCCGGCCGTGCGCAGCATGAAGCACGTTCGCAACCCCTTTACGTTTCCCTGGCGCAGTGTCGCGCGACCGCATGGGGGCTGTCCGACTGCCCTTCACATCAGAGGCCCAGTGGATTGCAGCAAAGGACTACGGCTCCAGAGCCGATGCATGCGATTTGCCGTATGCAGACAAGCGGACACCACTGGAGGAGCAGGGAATAGTAGCAGTGTGTTCGACGTTGCAGTTGGAGCAAAGCGCCCAAGAGATGAGAATGTGGCGTTTGATTGACCAAGCATTGTTCCCTCTATATCATGCAATTTGTGCCTTATGGGGGACACTACTAAATATTGCTTGTTTCTCCCCCTCCGCGTTTCGAAAACAAGGCCCGAAATGGCAAAAAGTAGTCCAGAGGTGTACATTGAGAGCGCTGTGCGCATCTGCAAGAACGGCATTCAATTCGCATTTTTGGCGTCTTGCTTTGTAGGAGTGTGCATGTCGCTAGCCTGCAGCTCTGTAGCACTGGAAAGTCAACTGGGCGCCTGTCACACAACCTGTTGCGGCAACACGACCTGCAACTGCTCGGATCAGTGTGTTCCTTCCGCGAGCGACTGCCACCCGTACTACAATTTCAATGCCGTGTGCCGCTACTTCTCGTGTGTGTCGGAGAGCATAAGTACTTACGGATGCACCAACTCCTCCACGTACATTGATACCTACACAGCAATGGCAGCTGCTTTTCAGCAGTGCGAGATCACTCGTCTTCAAAAATCTTGCACACTACTGCAGTTCGAAACAGCTTCGCTTTGCCTCAAGGCGGCTCAGCTGTCGTCAGAACACACTCGAGCTGTGCACCACAGGGTGCTATGCGCAAACGATCGACTGCTACGGCAAAGCAGGGTGCAACTTGGGCTCTGACTACTCCTCGTACTGTACCAACCGATTCACGTCCGAGCTACAGCAATGCAGCTCCAGCGAGCTGTCGTGCGCATACCAAGGTGGTACTGCATGCCTGACTGAACACGTCGCACGTTGTGCGGCAGCCGCCTTGCTTGTGCAGGGGTCTACAACCACCACTGCCGCTGCCGTGGTGGAATCGAGCGACAGCGGCATGAAGAGCGCTGTGATCATACTCTCCGTGGTAATGGGCTTCTTCGTGGTTGTCATTGGCGTTCTATTGGTAATCGTGTTCCACCGTCGACAGACGCAAGTGGAACCGCAACTTCCTGGGGCAGCCTACACTACCCCATCCTCGCCAAAACCGGAAAAGTCCGCGAGTGTTGCGTCATCCCAGAGTGGGTTGCAGACTTCACACAGCGACCCACTGCCCGCGGTTGCTACTGAGGGTTCGGGTACCATAATTCATGTTGCCCCTCAACCTACTTCATCGCACATCAGCCCTCACGCATCGATGAAGCCCAGACAGAAGAACCGGGCACGCATTTCCGACTCGAATCCTGAGACTCTCGCTCGACAGCAAATGAAGACGCGCCGAATCATCACCATGCTGAAAGATGGGCGATGGCAGCGAGGGCGTCTGCTGGGGCGGGGCTCCACAGGGGCTGTTTTCTTATGCATTCTGTGCGATGGCTCCTTCTTGGCCATGAAGCAAATTGACATGCACAGCTCAACCAAAGAAGAAGCAGAGACGCTGACTCAAGAGCTGCGCATGATGGCGTCACTTCGGGATGAGCACATCATCCGGTACTACCACGCCGAGTACTCGCCGTCAGAAAAGGTTGTAAATCTGTGGATGGAGTATTGCCACGGCGGCGCACTGGGTGCGCTCGTGAAGAAGCTCGACGACCGGCTACACGAAGACGTTGTGCAGCACTACGTGAAGCAGATTCTGCAGGGAATTGCCTTCCTCCACTGCCATCACATCGTCCACAGGGACATCAAAGGGGACAATATCCTCATCGAAAGCGAAGGAATTGTCAAGCTGGCAGACTTCGGCTCCGCCAAGCGGCTGACAATCAAGACTACCACCGCGACACACACAAATGTCACCAACACCATCGTGGGCACACCGCTGTGGATGGCACCGGAAGTTGTCAATCCCGAAAGCGAGTATGCTTCAGGGGGGTACAACACCAAAGCCGACATCTGGAGTCTAGGGATTACAGTTGCGGAGTTACTGGACCAAGGAAGACCACCGTGGCCCGAGTTTACCTCCGCTTGGGCAGCGCTATTCCACATTGGTAATGTGATGGAACGTCCATTGCTGCCCAAAGTGTCCGATATATGCAGCGACTTCATGAATAAGTGCCTGCAGCCCAACCCACACGACCGCCCAACCGCCGAGCAGTTGCTGCAGCACCCGTGGATGGTGAACGCAGGCGAGGACGACCCGGACAACTTCGAGTGGGACCCCAATTTCACGACATCTGTTGAGTTTCAACAGGCGATTGGACAGGCTGGAAGAGTGCCAGCTTCAGGACCAGCAGAAGGGATCCAGTACTGAGCCGCCCAAAGGTCGCGGGAGTGTTGATATGGGGGGTGGCGCGAAAACGGCCGTTTCGCCCTCTCCAACCGATGAGGTCATCGCTGCTGTTGGTCATCCGTAGAGGAAAATTGTGTTCGAATTTGGCAGGACAAAAAAGCTCAAGTTTATTTTTTCCCCTTTCTTTGCCTTTGATTCTCCACCACATTTATTATGTTTCAAATGGTTTTTTACCTTTGTGGCCCTTAACTCCTCTCTTTCAATTCCATTTGAAGGTTATCGTACGTGACTTGCTCCTCTTCCCCACTGCGTCACGTCCCTTCTTCCACTTGGTCGCAAGAGAAACGGTCCAAACACTGAAACAAACAAATAAAAGAGAGACTTACCAATGACGACCCTGGAAGACCTGTACATCTACTACTGTCGCCGATGCAGCTGCAAGCCCAACACGCGGTTTGTGAACGAAATGCGCGACGCGTTTGTTGCCGCAAATGAGGCAACGAGAGTGCGAAGTGTTCGACCTCAGCACAAACTACGTAGGGCCAAAAGGCTTGGAGCCCATCCTCGAAATGGCTCGCAACATCTATTCCCTGCGCTCCCTCGACCTGCGCAACAACATGCTGGAGCATGAATCCGTGGCCAAGCTGGTCAAGGCACTCGTGCGCCATCCGAAAGTGTCCAGCATCAACCTTGCCTTCAACCTCCTTCACGACAGCTGCGTAGAATTGATCATGCACCTCATCAAGTCAAACACGCAAATTGTAGAAGTAATCCTGCACGGCAACGAAATTTCTCCAGAAGAAATTGCGCGCATCGAAGAGCAGCTTTGCTCCAACCGCGCTGCCGCGAAGGCAGCTGCGGAAGAGAGTGCTGCACAAGGTGCCAGCGGAGCAAGAAAATACCGACCCTACCGCTGTGAAGTCACGGGATCGCTCACGAGTGCGAACTCGGGGGGGCCACATCCACTACGCTTCTTGGAGAAAGAACCCACAGTTCACGCTGAGGCTTTCAGGACCTGCTCAGGTGAGCATTTCCCTGACCCCAGCGGATGCAGTCGCTGTGCGCCCGATGGGGTTTATTGTGGCGCGCTCCAACGGCCTGCTGAGAATTGTTGATCTAAAGCCAGAAGACATCATTGCGGAAAGCACGCTCTCGGAGTCAAGGGCGCACGCTGTTGTCACTCTGAGCGACGCTTCGGTCCGTTGCCCGTACACAATCATACCCTTCACCGTAGCCCCAAAAAAGACAGCAGAGTTCACTCTTTGCGCCGAAGTGGCCCCTGAGACAGACTGTGTCGTGAGCCTTGAGCCGCTGGAGTCACGCTTCGACTGGATTGTTCACGAAGTGGATGGAGATTGAACGTGATGCAGGAAAGCCGTAGTATCCTCGAGTACATCAATTACGGCCTTTTATTGGGAGCATGGGCATTTTAAACCATCAAGAAATAGCATTGCGGCGGAAAGCTTTATGGGAGCGCCGAAGGGAGCTTGAAGGCTGGATGACGGCAAGCCGGTTGCGCGTCGAATTGCGCCGTCCACCGCGTGATCATTCCCGGCGCAACCATTTTATAGAACAGGTATTGCGTTGTTTGGGCTTATATGAACGGGGAACGCGCAACGCCTTGCGCCCCGTTCTCCGCCACTTATCATTCAGCAGCTCCCGGCTTCCGGCATCCTTTGATGGATTCCGCATCTTGCATTTGTCGGATTTTCACTTTGCCCCCGGTTCAAAAATTCTGGACTGTGCGGCGGGGCTGATATCCGGCATTGAATCGGAGCTTTGTGTGATTACGGGCGATTACCTCTGGGGCTACCGCAGCCCATGCGGGCATGTATTCTCGTATATGGAGGAGCTGGCGCATCTGGTGCGCGCCCGCCATGGCATCGCCGCCATCCTTGGCAATCATGATTCCACGGTTTTCGCCGAACCTTTCCGGCGTATGGGAATCCGTATGCTGATCAATGAGTCCATGTCTATCGAGAAGGCCGGAAGCCGCATCTGGATAAGCGGCGTGGATGACCCCACTTTCTATGATGTGGCGGATTTGGAGGCCGCGCTCGAGGGTATTCCGGCGGAAGAATATCGCATCCTGCTTGCGCATGGGCCTGATATGGCAAGGGAAGCATCAAGGCAGAACGTGGATCTTTATTTGTGCGGGCACACCCATTGGGGGCAAATCCGGATGCCTTTTCTGGGCGCGCTTCATTACAACTCGAAAATGCCCCGGCGCATTTCCAAGGGCGTCTGGCGCGAAGGCGCAATGCAAGGCTATACCACGGCGGGTTTAGGAACAACCGAAGTGCCCGTGCGGTTTTGTTGCCCGCCGGAGGTGGTTTTGATTGAGCTAAGGCGCGTTTGATTTTTGTGACGCCTTGCCAGTTGTCGAAAGGACCCCGTCAAACAAGTCCGCCGTTTTCTGACATCCAGCAAGCCTACTATCTTCGATTGCTGTTCAAAAGGCGTCAAAGGCTTCGCGGAAGCCGTGCGTTTACATGTCGGTGATTCGTACAAGCATCCCCGCGTTCGATACAAGAATTTTTCTGCTTTTAAGATTAGGGTGAAATCTTATGAACGAAATTGCTTTAAAATGCATATATAGTATAGTTAGTATTAATTCATATCATAAGTAGGATATTTTTTTACTGAAGCCCTAATCTGAGTGCGCTGGTACGCGTGCGGCGTGGCTTTGGTTTTAGATATACAGGTATAACGATGAGGAGATGGCAACGATGGCGATATGTGTAGATTCTTGGAGATGGGCTCTAGCCGCCACCATGGCGGCCATGGCAATAGGGATGCCTCTCTGGGCTGATGAGGCCGGCCAGATTTCTCCGCAGGCGTATGAAAAAGCACAAATCGAGTCCGGCCTAAAAAAGCTCGGCGTTGGGCATGGCTACGAGATCGTCATCCCGGACAATCCCGACATCGTCGAGAACACGGCCGCCGAGGAGTTGAAGCGTTTTCTCGGCAAAGCTGGCCTGGAAATTCCCATCGTCTCTGAATTGAAATCATCTGGAGCCAAACGATTCCTGCTGGGACAAGAATCCAGTCTCAAGTCCTTGAAGGAGTATGGCGATAAAGGCGAACTGGACATACGCGGCGTTCCTCCGGAGGACGATGGTTTCCATCTCAAGCGCATTGGAAAGGATTTCGCCGTCGCTGGGGCCAACGCGCGCGGCGTGCTGTATGGCGAGTATGCTTTGGAGGATTTCATCCTAGACGGAGCATCCGGCGAACTCGATATCAAGAAGGTCCCCTACTTCCGAAAACGCTCGAATGCCCCCGGATACTATTGGGACGCCTACACAAATCTGAAAACGGACGAGTTCGAGGAGGCCTATGCGGCCTATCTCTCCCGCCTGGGCGTCAATCAATATTGCAGCGTCGACGACATTTTCGGCTATAACGGAAATCTGAACAATCTGGTGCAAAGCAGCGTGTTTCCCTTTCAAAATCCCCCGCTGCCCGACTACCAGCGGAAAGTAAAAAAGATCTCCGCGCTCTGCAAAAAGTACGGCATCGAATACTATTTCTTTCTCGGCGAGCCGGTCATTCCTAAAGATGCCGCGGATATCGAAAAATATCCTCCCGAGGCCATTGGTGCGGCAAAACTCCCCTGGGGAGGCGACGAGAACGGCATGATGAAAACATTGTGCGTCAACAGCCCCATCGTTCAAGAATACTACAAAGAAATGATGAAAAAATTTGTCCTGGAATATGGCGACATAAAAGGCGCCCTCTTCTACAACCTGGATCAAAACTCCTGGCTCTGCACCCCCGGCCTGTGTCCGCGTTGCTCGAAAGCCGTCACGGATTCGCCGATGGACACCTGTACTCCCTGGCAGACGCAAGCCAAACTGGTCTCTCTGCTGATCGAGGTCGCGCACGAGGCAAGACCTGATTTTAAATTCAATTTCTGGGGAGATGTGCACTTTTCCGGGAATAATACCGGTTGGGAAGGCTCGAGCCAGCCTGGGAGCGACGTGGATAAGCTGCTCCGAGACACGAAGGGATACGACGCTCTCACGACGGGCTGGGACGGCGGCGATCATGACATCATGGTTCCGGTTCCAGGAACCGACGAGCCCTGCGCGGCTTTTCGCAGCACCTTCGCGTCCGCCAAGGAGAGAGGCGCTCTCGCGTACGTGTATTTCGCGTACAACCGCCTCGAATCCATCCCCAAGAGTTTCCCGTTCCCCTTTCATGCATGCGACGCCCTCAAGAAGTTTAAAGGCTGGGGCGCGCGAAACCTGGTGGAAGTCACCGGCCCAACGCCGGCCCATAATTCGATCAATGCATTGACGATGAAAGAGTTCCAGTGCAACCCGGACCAGGACCCCGAAAAGTTCCTTACGGCGCTATCCGTAAAGCAATTCGGGCCGGAAGCAGGCCCCTTGATGTATAAAGCATGGGAAGAGGTCCGGGCCGCGATGGATGTCTGGAACGGCTGGCGCTCGAATCCGCTGGGCGGAAGCCATTCGTATCTGAGCCTCAGCGTACCTGGCGGCTTGCAGCCCCCCGCGATTCTGCCCGGCATCACCAAAGCGTATAATCCGAGTTGGTTCTGGTTGGCGGAAACGGCCGAACTCCGAAGCAAACCGGAAAATCAAGCCAAGCCAAAAGAGTTTCTGGCCAATATGCAAGAGATGAACGTCCATCTCGGCAAAGCGTCAGAATGGGCCCAGCAAGCCGTGGCGGCCGCGAGTGATAAGGAATACATCGGCGTCTATTACTACTCAGGATTGCCGAGGCCCACCTGCAAGCAATACGCTGAACTGAACTGGGCCCCCATCGCGTATTCGAACGCTATGTGCAGCCTGCGGCTCAATATCACCCGCGCGATCTATTTGCAGGTGGATATGGAAGATGCACGAAGCGCGGGCCATGACGCTGCGACGATGGAACAAGCCTATCGCGCTCTCATTCAGGAAGACATCAAGGCCCAGGAACAATTCTGCACGCTTCTGTCGGAGTTTTTACAGATGAAGCCTTGCTACACGCGCACGGCGCTGACGGAAAAGGAAATGCAGGATTATCTGGCTGGAACGCAAAAGAAGATCGGCGATCTGAAGGCGTTTCTCGAGAAGAATGCGTGATAGAGAGTGGATCTTGATTGAACGCGGATGCTTGGCGAAAGAGGGGTGTATCGCGCCAAGCCATCCAACCAACTCAACCAGGTCATACCGCGGGCTTCGAGCGGCGATAAGGAACTCAGACTGCCCATGGCCATCACTCAGCGCTAGGCCGTTCCAGGCGCCTGGTTTGGGATCGGGGATTGCTCCCTCGGCAGATCCCCGATTCCACGCTTTGGGCAGACGGCTGGTTCCAGTTTGATTGGCCATGCGTGCGAGCATGTGCTGATGGGTTTGGCCCAAGCCCTCCATGCCGCCATAACAGATGCGGCGCAGGAAATCATGGGCTGTGGACGGTGCCATCAACTTCTGGCCCAACAGGCGTTCAAGCCCCTTGTCTTGGCGCAAATGGGCCAGATTCTCCACGTATTTCCCGCCGGACAGGAGTATGCGCATCAGAGCATCAAAGACCGCCGCGCCGCGAAAACTCGTCACCGCCACATCCGTTTCGACCTGCTTTGCTGCAATCCTCTATTGCCGTATCATCTTGTTCACTTCATTTATACCCAATGGAGACCACATAATCTCTCCAACGATGTCTTTATTCTTAGGCGATTGGAGATTTTCCTGAACTCTTTTCCGTTAAATGGTGGTATAATGGGACTTAACAGAAAAGAGACGTCTTGATGCACGACAGGTGCTTGCATGAGAGGAGGGCGCATCATGCGGAACATGAATCAATTCCTGCCTCTATTTGCTTTGTTATTGGCGGCGTTCATCGGATGTCCGTCTATACAACAGACGAGTAAATACACGAGCGCGGATTTATATGGCGGACGCAACAATCCCCTTTTGGACTATATAGGAGGCTCGCCCGCCGCGGATGCCGACTCGGGTGAAGAAGTTGAAGTGCGGGAAGTGGGTCGAACCGGATGTCATTCGGCGCGACGGCAATCTTCTATATATATTGAATCAATACCGGGGGCTTGTGATTGTAAATTTAGATACGCAATCGATCCTCGCCCACGCGCCCACCTACGGTTATCCGCGCGATCTCTATATCGAAGGCGGGCGGGCGTATGTGCTCGTGAGCCAAGCCGCGAATTACACCAAAACGCGAAACACCGTCCATTATGATATCGAGTCCCGGCTCTATGTGGTTGATGTGGACTCCCCCGCCGCTCCTATTATTGAGTCCGATTTTGTTTTGCCTGGCGACCTCGTGGATAGCCGGCTGGTGGGCCATGTGCTGTATGCCGTCTCTTCGGCATATCAATGGTATTGGTATGATGTGCCCGTAGCCGCAGCGGCCGTGGCAAAAAAACAGACCGATGGCGGCTCTTGGGTCACGAGCGTGAATATAGCGGACCCCTCGGATATCCGCCAAGCGGACCAGCTCCATTTCAATGAAACAGGCGATCTCATTCAGGCCACTTCGAGCGCCATTTTCGTCGCGTCGCCCTGATTGGCAATCGAACGATACCAGGATTCGATATGTGGATATCAGCGACCCCGAGGGCACCATGGTGCTGCGCGGGGCGGTGGATGTGCCGGGCGTGGTGGCGGACCGTTTCAAACTGGATGCGTACGGGAATGTGCTGCGCGTCGTATCGAATCAATGGGATGATGGCCGCCAGACCTATCTCACTACGGTGAATCTGGCCAATCCGGACAGCTTAGCCGTGATGGCCACGCTTCCGTTCGAGCGCGCCAGTGGCGACACGCTTTTCGCCACGCGTTTTGACGGCGCGCGCGCGTATGTCGTGACGTATTTGATCACCGATCCCCTCTTCGTACTGGATCTTTCTGATCCCTATAATCCGAGGGTCGAGGGTGAGTTGGAAGTGCCTGGCTGGTCCACGTACATCGAGCCGCAAGGCGATTATCTCATCACGCTGGGCGTGGACAACACCGAAGGCCAGCGTGTGAGCGTCAGTCTTTTCAATGTAGCCAGCGTCGCTGCCCCATCTCTTGTAGACCGGGTGAGCTTTGGAGAAGGCTGGAGCTGGTCAAGCGCGTATAACGATGTGAAAGCGTTCGCCATTTATGGCGATGTCCTCGCCGTGCCGTTTAGCGGATGGACGGAAGATGTGGGAGGATTTGAACGGCTGCAATTTGTCACCTGGTCGCCCGAGGGCCTCGATGTGCGTGGCTACGTGGACCTTCAAGGCGAACTGGTGCGTTCGTTGTCCTACGAGGAGCTTTATTTTGGTTTGACGGCGGAAGAACTGGCGGCCATTGATGCGTCGGATCTCGATGCGCCTCTCGTGGAGAACCGGCTGGCGCTGGCGGAGCATGTGGCGGATTTCGCACCACTTGACGACACGACGGGTGTGGAGGTGATTACGCAATATGCGACGGGAAACACCCTGGTCCGCGCCAAAGACCTGCCCATGAAAGCCAGCGGGGAAATCGAGGTGGATGTAGGCGAACTGAGCAGCGCCTTCGCGTATGGTTCTTCGGTGATCCTCGTGGGTGTGGAATGGCCGCAACGCATCAGTGATGGGGTTTATTCTGATGCCAGCTATATCGTGGCGAAAGTGGATTTCACGAACCCGGCCGCGCCCCAGCTCGATGGCCGGTTGGAAGTGGATGTGTCACCGTATTATGGCTATTGGCGCTATCCGATGCCCCTCCTCGATTCTTCCGCGCTGGATGGCGGGATATACTATCCTTATTGGTATCCGAGTTACGAACAGCAGCAAGCCTTTATCGCGGGCGGCAGGCTGGTGCTTCGCTGCATGGCGGATGCATATGACGCCACCGTCGGCGCGGAAACGCCCGGACAAGGCATAGCAGTAGTGAGCTTTTCGCCGCTGGCCCTTGAACGCACCATCGCCCTCGGTTATGAGCGCGTCGATTCCGTAGACGCCGCTGGTGAGGAGGTGATTGTAGGAACCTCCGTGAGTGCGGACGCCGACGTATCATCCAGGCCGCCACGCGTGGCGCATTATGTGGCGCTGCTGGATATTGTGAACGCCACGGCGGGCGCATCCGTGAATGTGCCGGGTGAAGTGGCGCAGTATGAGCCGGACACGGGCCTGTTGATTTTGCGCGATTACCAATGGGGGCTGGCTTGGGATTATTCGTCCCAGTTGCGAACGGCCCGTTGGGACGGCGCGGGAGACGCCACACTCCTGGATTCCATCAACATACCCGATGGGGCTGCGCAGGTGATTGCTCGCGGAGAGCGAGTTTACATGGATGTGTATCAAGAGGGATATAAGCTATATGCTGCCCGCATTGGCGCTTTCGGCGGCATCACCCTTGGAGAGGGTGTCTTAGCCACGGAGCAATGGGGCTCGCTGGTGGGCGCCACGGAAGACGCGGCTTATGTGACGATTGGCAACGGGGCCATCGCACGTTATTCCTTCGCGGGCCCGGGCGAGCTGACGGATCTGGTGGAAGTGATGGGCGTTCCCAGCGTGATACGCTTTGGTGCGTCCCAGGCCTACGCCCCACTGGGTTATTTCGGCATCGCGACGCTGCCATTGTGAACTGCACTTTAAATAATAGTACTGGAAACACGGTACCAACGTGAATTACAGAAGCCATTAAGTTTGTTTATGACCCTGCAAGGGTATTGATGCGCCATATTCCATATGACGACCGGCGACCCCGCCGGTCATTCCTTGCGCCTCCGCGCTAATCGGTGAATCATACAAATCTTTCTCCTTTTAAAACAAGCGTTATGCGTTTGCATCTTGTACGCTGATAAATGGTTCAGTGGAGAATCCCGCGTGGTGGCAATCGACGGTGTGAATGAGAGGTCTTTCGGCATGTGTGGCAGCCGCAAAATAGGGGAATGAAGAAAACAAATACATAATAGGGGGAAATCTACATGAGATTGCAACGATTAAGTGTAGCAGCGCTTGTGTTATGTATAGTGGGATGCGCCTGGGCGGAGGCCGTTCCTAGCACAGTTGCGGTGCCGCCTGTACCGGAAAAAGCCCAGCCAGGCACAATTGCAAGCGATGCAAGCGGCCTTCAGGTTGCGCATACCGATCTCCAGTGGTTCCGGGATGCTAAGTTCGGGTTGTTTGTCCACTGGGGGCCACTCTGTACCGTCGCCACGAGCAGCGATGAAATCAGTTTTTCCAGGCAAGGCCCCAGAGGCGGAACCGATACGACGATGCTGTCCGGCACGATACCGATGGAGGTGTATGACAACCTGTACAAACAGTTCAATCCCGTGAAATACGACCCAAAGGCGTGGGTGGAGCTGGCGAAAGCAGCCCATATGAACTACATCGTTTTTACGACGAAGCATCACGATGGTTTTTGCATGTTCGATAGCGCGCTCACGGATTATAAGGTTACCAATTCCCCGATACATCGCGATTTGACTAAGGAACTTGCCGACGCATGCCATGCCGCCAACTTCCGTCTGGGCTTATACTATTCCCCTGCCGATTGGCATCACCCCGATTACGCCACGGCCAACCATGCGCGTTACATCGATTATCTGCACGGCCAAATGCGGGAACTCTGTAGCAATTATGGAAAGGTTGATCTCATCTGGTTCGATGGAGGGCCGCCGCCCCAAGGCTGGGACAGCGAAGGCATGTTCAAACTCATACGCCAACTTCAGCCGAATATTATTTTCAATGATCGCGGCGGGCTTCCCGGAGATTATTCCACGCATGAGAACTTTGCGGGCCCTTTTAACCTCGACCGGATGTGGGAGACCTGTTACACCCTTTCCTGGCCTTGGATCTGGCATCCCGATGCCAATATCCTGCCGCTGAAAGACTGCATACAATTGCTCGTCCGCTGCACGGGGCGCGGCGGCAATCTGCTGCTCAATGTCGGCCCCACCCCGGGCGGCGAAATCGATGCAGCTTACGCGGCGCGGCTTCGCGAGATCGGCGCATGGCTTGACCTGTACGGGGAGAGCATCTTTGGAACCCAGGCGGGGCCGTACATCATGGGTCCGAATTCCTGCATGCGGAACGGGAATAAACTCTACCTGCATATCGTTGATTGGAACAGTCCGATACTGCTTCAGTCAATCGGGCGCAAACTCATCAGCAGTTCCGTGCTGACGGGTGGAACGGTAAAGATGGAAGAGACGGAAACCGGCTGGACCGTGAATGTGCCGCCCAGCGAGCGCAATGACATCGACACGGTGATCAAACTGGAACTGGATGAGCCGACAGACGGCATAGCCCCATTGCTGGCCTTTCATTCGGGCTCCCTTGCCGCCGGAAAAAGCGTGACCTCCTCTGATTGCCCCACGCCAGAGGCCGGGAAAGGTGAGAGCGGTCCCAGCCGTGCGGTGGATGACGATTACGATACGCGCTGGATACCGCCATACCACGGAAAGCAAGACTGGCTGGAAATCGATCTGGGCGCGGAGCAGACGTTTAACCGTGCGCGGCTGATGGAGTGGAACAACCGGATTACTTCCTTCAGCATCGAGGTGAAGCAAGACGGGGAATGGCGCACGATCCACCAAGGTGGAACGATTGGCGATTGTCTCGATTTGACGTTCGAGCCGGTAACCGCACGCTATGTCCGATTGAATCTGCTGGATGCGCTGAAGGATGGATTCCGCTTTATTGAGGAAATACAGTTGTTCGCACCGGCGGATAAATAAGCAACCGATTATGCTGGTACATGACTGAATTTCATTTTTATGGATTAGATGTCGTGGACCAAACAAACGTAAATTTGAAACAAGCAGGAGCCCCGGTTGTAGCGGCAAAAAAACTATGCGCCGCAGCATCGAGCAACCTGATGTAAATTATGGACTTATAGATTAAGTCACCCACGGCTTCCGAGGAAGAGGCAAAATGGGAAGCACCGCCATTTCCCAGCGGAGTCCATCCCGGCGCGCGCGGATGGCTCATGCCGGGCCAGGACGGAAGAAGTCTTCTTCTGCGATTAATCCAAAAAAAGCATGCTTGGTCATGATCCCGCACTTTCTCCTCTCGTTTTTATCAAATAGGCAAGCCTCTATAAATCGGGGATTCGTACAAACCTTTCGGAATCTGAATCAAGCGCTTTGTGCATTTAACTTATATACTAACAGCAGATTCAGCATTCAGCTCTGCATGGTTTGACACTTGAGCAAGCGCTGGAGGTGGGCTTTTGCATGTCCTTAACATGCAGTGAGTGTTGGTTGGAATGCTGAAGCTGCATGAGTGCGCCACTGGCCATGTTTTGAACAGACACGGTCCCAGTGGCGGCGGTGAGAGGTTTTTCGGCAATTGTGTCAGCCGGAAAACAAAGGAGAGAAGGCAACAAACACATAATGGAGGGTAATCTGTATGAGGACGAAACGATTAAGTGTGGCGCTGCTGGCGTTGTGTATGGTGGGGGGTGCTGCCATGGCTGCAACCGTCAACACCTATACTGAGACGTTTAGCGACGCGGATTTCGGTGGGCTTTGGGGTGTCCAAGCATATACAAACTTTGGCTATGGCGCCTCGGTAGGCGCTGGCACTGCCGTTGAAGACGGCGTATTCAAGTTCACGAAAGACGGAAATGGCGCGGGCACGACGCCCTGTTTGGCGACGGCGTATATTGGCGCAGACAATGCGTTTTCCGCCTGGGCTAACGTGACGTATGAATTCACCATACCGGACGTGGCCGCATCGCTGACCGATGTGACAACTGGCGGCGCCCAGCTTGTTTCCTGTTTCAATTACTATCAATACACCATCGACTATGTAGGTGTAATGAATTCCGAGGGAACGATTCATGTGCAGGACATCGGCTCAGGATTTCATTACGATCAATTCTCCGCGACGGGCGTCACTTCGCTCACCTATCGCATCGTGCAAATAGGAGGAACCGCTCCCAAGTGGCAGGTGTGGCAAAGCAAGAATGGCGGTGAGTTCGTCAACATCAGCATGGACAAGGAAAATGAAGGTGCGCCTATTGAATCCATGGAGCATGGCTGGGCGGGGCTTCGTCTCGACCAATCGCTGGGATTCCTGCTCACGGCAGTGGACACGGCAGCGCCCCAGCCGAATAGCTTCGAATTGGCTATCGATAACGTCAGCATCACGACGGACCGGATGACCACCACGGAATTTGGCACCCAGATCGTGGAGGATTTCTCCGACGGAACGCTGGACAGCCCATGGACGCTGGATGATCTGACAGCGGCTACCACGGAGAACGCCACGAACGCGGACGTCACGTTTGCTAATGGCAGGTTGAATTTCAACAGCGATGGCGACGGAAATACATACATTTCTTCCCGGTTGGGTCTGAGGAGCTACGACGATCCCGTCACTTGGGATCACAACCTGGCGCCGCCGTTCGCCATCCAATTTACGGTTCCCGACTCCGCCAACCAATTCTTCAATGGAGGCGGTGTTTTTGCCATGGGTGTGATGGATGGTGTGTATAGTCCTTTGCCGTTCAGTTTTGGCATGATCACCAGCTACGCGCTCATGAATCAAAATGATACGGGCTGGTGGCTGCATCAATGGAGATCCGATGACAGTTATGGCAGTGTTCTTCAGACCTCCTTCAAAGTGCGGATCGAGGTGTATGCAAATGGCACGACGGCGTTGTTCCTTGCCAGCGGAAGCGGGCCGTTTATTAACTTCAGCGGCAACACCGAAGGCGCACAGGATGCCCAGGCGATGCAGTGGGTTCCGGGTGGAAACGTGGGCATAAGCATCCAGGCGTCAGATGCCGCCGCGCCGGGTGGAGACTGGACCCTATCGATTGACGACTTGATCATTGAGAGTGGCGAACCTGTGGCTGATGAAGACGCAGACGACGATGGCTTGCTTGATTCGGTCGAGACAGACACTGGCGTGTATGTGAGCCCGACGGATACAGGCACGGACCCGAACGATGCCGATTCCGATGATGACACCTATAACGATGGCGATGAAGTAGAAGCAGGCACGGACCCGAACGATCCGCTCTCCTACCCCGGTAGTAGTGGCGCATTGCCCGTGTTGTCTATCCTGGGCTTGGCGGTGCTTGGCGGTGCATTAAGCATCTCGGCTCGCCGCCGGTTACAACGGTAGGTGTGCGTATTTAGCGTAAGCTAACAAATTGCATTTGATGATATCTCTTGAACAAAGACTGGGGGCCGTGCTGGGAGTAGTGGCATGGCCCCCCAAAAAAGTGAGCTATTACTTTAATATAACCAACTTATCAGGGTGTATGAGTAATTGTTCCTGAAAAGGAAGTGGTGCCGCGTCGTTGTTTTCGCTAAGGAAAGTGAGGCGTACTATGATACAAAACCAACGATGTAAGCAAGGTTTTACGCTCATTGAATTGCTAGTGGTTATCGCTATTATCGCTATCCTTGCAGCGATTTTATTACCCGCGCTTGCACGCGCTCGTGAAGCTGCGAGGCGGGCTTCGTGCGCGAGTAACCTCAAGCAGTGGGGCGTCATTTATAAAATGTATTCTGGTGAGAACAAGAGCGGACTGTTCCCTCCTGCTTCGGATTACCAGGTGTATTCAGGTCTGTTTCATGGGGTGGCCGGTTATTCAATCTATCCCGACTACTGGTCAGATGCGAATCTCATGATTTGTCCGTCGGACTCGCGGGGTGGTTCTAGTTCGATAATCAGTGCCTTGGTCACAAATTTTTCTGTAGAGCACTTGGTGGGCGATCCCATGAGTGAGTTCGTTCAAAAGGTGGCCTCAAGTAACGATTCTTTGGCCAAACCGTGGCTGGGCGTGGTGTTGTCACAAAACATCTCGTACCACTATGTTCCTTGGGCGACCGGTACAAAATCGAGATTGGTACACGCTATGTGCGTGCAGAACTGGGCAGTAGAAGGCGGCGCCCGTGGAACGGAAGATTTGCTGGAATATTATGCAGGCTCTAAATCAACGCCGTGGGGTAACTTCGCAGTCGTACGCTGGGCTACATTTGAGACTGACTTGACTGAAAAGGCTACAAAGTACGCAAAAAGCTATATTTCTGGCAATACTGGAACATCCTCTTGGACCGACGATGACGGCAGCCCACTACCTACGACGGTCAAGCGACTACGAGAAGGTGTCGAACGATTCTTTATCACCGACATCAACAATCCCGCTGCAGCTGCAAAGTCCCAAAGTGAAATGATCGTGATGTTTGATTGCTGGGCTGGCGGCTGCGCTGCCCCCTGGTATCCCGAGACCAATACAAATCAAGTAACCTACAACCACATTCCTGGCGGCAGCAACACCCTCTACATGGATGGCCACGTAGCGTTTTGCCGGTTCCCGAACAATTGGCCTTGCATGCCAGGAAATGGCTCGACACCCGTGGATGGCGACATGCGATTTTACCAGACATTCGGTTTCTGGACCTGGACCTATGGAGGGTGGGGCTGATTCTGAAAGGTTATTTGCGTCACTTCCGTGGTGCTGCGAAAGGACGCAAGAAAGTAGAGAATCCGCATCTGTAGCAAATAAACAGCAAATATATAATGAGATATGGAGATAGTGAAATGAAGAAGAAACAAGGTTTTACGCTCATCGAGTTGCTAGTGGTTATCGCTATTATCGCCATATTAGCCGCTATCTTGTTGCCAGCGCTTGCGCGCGCCCGTGAAGCCGCGAGGCGGGCTTCTTGCTCGAGCAACCTCAAACAATGGGGCATCATCTTCAAGATGTACTCCGGCGAGAGCAAAAGCGGGAATTTCCCCTTCTCTCCGTTGTATTTGCCAGGAAACAACGGCGGCGCGTCCTGGCCGCTGATCCACGGCGTCAATGCGAAAGACTTGTATCCGGATTACTGGAATGACCCGGCTATCATGATCTGTCCTTCGGATTCCCGAGGCGGAATGGGCACGCCCTTTGAGATTTTATATCGCGGCTTGACGGTCAAAGATCTGATCGATGAAGATGTGGCGGCCCAGGTCAAGCGCATTGCGTCCAACACGGATCCCCTAGCGAAGGAATGGTGGCTGCCCATGGTGCTTTCGCTGAACCCGTCATACATCTACACGCCCTACGCGGCGCGCACGTCGGGCCAATTGCTCCTAGCGCTGGCTGGACAGGTCTATGGCGCCGGTTACAAATGGGTGGGCATGCAGCAAGGAACTTCCAGCACGCCTTGGGGCAAGAATTTCGCCATTCACCAATTCCAGGAAATACCGATAACGACCACGGACATAAGCAAGGTCATAACGGGAATCAACGGAGGAACGCCTCAGCCCCCGAAAACATGGCTGGATGACGACCGCTCGCCCTTGCCGAAGATGCTGTACCGCAACAAGGAAGGCGTCGAACGGTTCTTCATCACCGACATCAACAATCCCGCAAGCGCGGCGGTAGGCCAGAGTTCCATTGTCGTGATGTTCGACGCCTGGGCCGCCGGCGGCATGCAATCTTGGGCTCCCGAGAGAGAATCCAACCAGGCGCAGACCAACTTCAACCATCTTCCAGGCGGCTCCAATGTGCTATACATGGATGGCCATGTGGAATTCGTCCGGCTGAACGCAAAGGTGCCCGTCGTTTTCCGCGAAGGCCAGATAGACGAGATGCGGTATTGGTTTGGCTATCACATCGGCTCGATGGGCGGATGGGGCTGATTTGGCTAAATCGCCGTGATTGACATATTGTAGAGCGCCTTCGATGAAGCCCTCTGCCATACTGTGGATACACCTTTTGTTGCCGCGTATCTGTCCACAGGCAGAGGGCTTCATTTTTTGGGCGCAGTTCTGCTATTACCGCTCCTGGTAAAATGTATCATGCATACGTACTGAAGAAATAACGTAAAACCGCTTACCTATAAGAGTATATTCACGCTAAGCCGCGAAGCCGCAAAGAATACATATGCCTAGAGGCATGGCACGCACTCTCCCCCATGGCGGATATTCCTATAGATTCTCACGAAGACTGCAATTCTATTCAATGTCTAGCACATTAATCTGGATGCGGCCAAGGAAAGGCAGCAATTGGGGCCATGTCTCGATGCCGCCGGTGAAAAGTTTAATATGCGTGGCGTCCGCGATGCGCTGGCCCAGCGTGGGCTCCACCCATACCCATTGGCCGTCATAAATCTCCGGCCAGGCGTGATAATAGAAGCCGCCGTATTCTTCGCTCCAGACCACGCCAAGGGCGATGCGCGTGGGCACGCCCGCCGCGCGCGCCAGCGCCGTGAAAAGGACCGCATGCTCGTTGCAGTCTCCCGTGCGGGATTGGAGCACTTCAAGTGCGGAGGGAATGCTCGCCACGGCCTCTTTCGTGATGCTGGCGTAGACCCATTCATACAGCCGGTCCACGGCGGTATTTACATCCGTAGCGCCATCCGTAATGGCGAGCGCCTGCTCTTTGATTTTAGGATGTTCCGCTTGGATGAAGGCATCGCCTTGAAGATAAGGCGTCCGTTCATCGCGGGGGGCATCCGATAGCAGCATGTTTTGTGTCCCGGCGGGAGCCGAAACTACATATTCTGAACCGCCCGTGGCGTGCTGGGTGTCATCTTCGGGCAATGCCGCATCTTCTTCCATGCCGCTGACGCGGATGGCCATGCGCGTTGCTCCTCGAAACGGCTGTTTGCCGGATGGCGTGATCGCGGAAAGCTGGAGCAAGGCCCCGTCTTGCTCCGATGGAGCCAGGGCCAAGGCTTGTTCCGCCGTGATGCGTTTAAGTGAAAATCCCAATGGCGTGTCCATGCGCGCCATCTCGCCTTCTGGAGTAAACCACACTTTGGCGTTTAACGCGCCGCCGGAAAGGGTGGCCACTCGGGCCAGCACGGCCTGGCCTTCAAATAAAACCGTTTCCTCGCCTGTACAAGACACCCGGATTTTCGATGGCTTCATCGTCAAGGGATCAAAAGCGTCGAGCACGTATTCTTTGCCGGGTTCGAGCTGTTGAACGTCCAGGGCGGGAATGCCGCCTGTTTGCCATAACGGCAGGGCTTGTTCGGCTGGAATCTCGAAGAGGATGGTTTCGCCAGCGGTATGCACCTGGATATCGAGGATTTTCTTGCCTTGGTCGTTATCGCGCGCGGCCGCCTCGATGCGTATCTCGCTTTCACCGGAATGCAGCGTGCAATCGCCCTCCACGAATCCGCCGGATTCCGCTGACCAGGTGGAACCCAGGAGCGTGATGTCGGTCGATTTGCCGAATAAGGTAAGGGCCATATGGGCGCTGAGACGGGTGCGGGAGCCTGGTGCGCCATTGCGCACGCCAGGCAAGGTGTTCACGTTGATGTAACCCACGGGCGCATCGCCGGGCAGATATACGCCCATCCATATGTCGGCGGGCATGCGCGGCGCATCACTAGATGCTTCTGGAATAGCAGGCGATAAAAACTCACGGCGGAACAGCAGCCCCATCATCACCAGCCAGAACACGATGATGGCCGTTATGAGGGCGTTTCTCTTCGTTAATTGTCTTGCATTCCGCCACAACATTTCTTGTATTTCTTGCCGCTCCCACACGGACAGGGGTCGTTCGGTTTGAGCTTGGGGCCTTCATGCTTGATGGGTGCGCGTTTGGGTTTATCCTCTTGTTGCGCGCCTTGCGCGTCCACCCGCGCGGCGGAATCTTGCCCCGCCAAGGCGAAGCGGCTCGTGTCATACGCCGCGAAACTGCGGTCCTGTTGTTTATCAGCGGCCACATAAGAATAGTGGGAAAGGGTGGCGAACGGATCTTCCGCCGCCTTCAGATTCCCTGAGCGCGCCTGCATCTGCCGCGCCTTGTGGAATTCCGGGTCCGTGAGCCGGAACAAGGTTTGGAGCACATTTTCTTCAATGGAGGCCATCATCTCCTGGAATAACTCGAATCCCTCGGACTTGTATTCCACGAGGGGATCTTTCTGCCCATATGCGCGCAGGCGCACGGACTCGCGCAAGTAATCCATCGAATAGAGATGATCGATCCATTTATCATCCACGGCGCGCAGCAGGGCCATCATCTCGAACTGGTGCATGCGTTTGCGGGCCATGGCGGCCAAAATCGATGGCGGAGTCGTCTCCGCCGATTTGCTCGATGAAGCTGCGGTGGAGGTCTTCTTCGAGCAGCTTTTCCCGGCGCTGATACTCCGCTAGGAGTTGATTCACGGCGCTCTCTTGCAACGGAACGGGATTTTCGCCCACGGAACCGCTGAGATCGGGAACATACCCGAATACATACTGGAGCCGCTGGGCCATGCCCTCGAGATCCCATTCGTCGGGCAGGACATCTTCAGGCGCATAATCGTTGATGGCGTCGGCCACGGTGTTCTCGAGCATATTGTGTAAACGCCCGGTGACATCGCGGTCCTCGAGCACATCCCGCCGGATGGCGTAGATAATTTTGCGCTGGCGGTCCATCACGTCGTCATACTGTTTGAGGTGTTTTCGGATCTCGAAGTTGTATTCCTCGACTTGGCGCTGGGCGCGCTCGATGGAGCGCGAGACCATGCGCTGGCTCAGCGGCTGGTCGTCCATGTCTTCCTGGCTGCCGAACCATTCCAGGAGGCGCTTGACTTTATCGCCGCCGAACAGGCGCGCCACTTCGTCCTCGAGGCTCAGGAAAAATTGCGTCGTGCCTGGGTCGCCCTGGCGGCCACAGCGTCCGCGTAGCTGGTTGTCGATACGGCGGGATTCATGCCGTTCGGTGCCGACAATGGCCAGTCCGCCCAGTTCCCGCACGCCTTCGCCGAGCTTAATGTCGGTGCCGCGCCCGGCCATGTTCGTGGCGATGGTGACGGCCCCGCGCTTGCCCGCATTCGCCACAATGGACGCTTCCCGGCTATGATGCTTGGCGTTGAGCACCTCGAAGCCCTGGACGCCCGACTCTTTGAGCAGGTTGGCGACTACTTCGGATTTTTCGATGGACACCGTGCCCACTAGCACCGGACGGCCCGTTTCGCTCAATTCTTTGATCTCGTTGACCACATGGCGGAATTTGCCCAGTTCAGTTGCGAAGACCAGGTCGGAAATATCTTCGCGGACCAGCGGTAGATTCGTGGGGACACGCACCACTTCGAGGTCATATATGGTGGCGAATTCGTTGGCTTCCGTCGCCGCCGTGCCGGTCATGCCCGCGATTTTGTTATAGAGCTTAAAATAGTTCTGATACGTGATGGTGGCGATGGTTTGCGACTCGAATTGGATGGCCACGCGCTCCTTGGCCTCGATGGCCTGGTGGAGGCCGTCCGAATACCGCCTGCCCTCGAGCACGCGGCCCGTGAACTCGTCCACGATGAGCACTTCGCCGTTCGTGACGACATATTCATCGTCTTTTTTGTAGAAGTTGTGGGCGCGCAAAGACTGCTCGATCATATGGACAATGCCGATGGACTCGCTGGTGTACAGATTATCAACACCGAGCAGGTTTTCGACCATCACCATGCCATCGTCGGTGAGCATGGCATGGTGGCCTTTTTCCTCGATCTCGTAATGGGTTTCTTTGCGCAAGCGTCGTACGGCGTCATCTACTTTGTAATAGAGGTCGGTGCTTTTCGAAGGTCGGCCGGAAATAATCAACGGCGTGCGGGCCTCGTCAACGAGGATCGAGTCGATCTCGTCCACGATGGCGAAACTCAAAGAACGCTGTACACGCATTTCGGGCCGCACAGCCATGTTGTCGCGAAGATAATCGAACCCAAATTCATTGTTCGTGCCGTAGGTAATGTCGGCGCGGTAGCCCACTTGGCGTTCCGCCGTATTCATATCATGCTGGATAAGGCCCACCGTGAGGCCCAGGAATTCATAAATTGGCCCCATCCATTCACAGTCGCGCCGGGCCAGGTAGTCGTTCACCGTCACCACATGGACGCCCAAGCCTGTTAAGGCGTTGAGATACACCGGCAGCGTGGCCACGAGGGTCTTGCCTTCGCCCGTGACCATTTCGGCGATGCTGCCGTTGTGGAGCACGATGCCGCCGAGGATCTGCACGTCGAAAGGCCGCATGCCCGCGATGCGTTTGGCCGCCTCGCGCACCACGGCGAAAGCGTCGGGAAGAATAGTGTCCATTTCCGACTGCATGGCGTTGCGCAGCGTTTTTTTACGTACATCCTCATCATCCAGGCTGTCGCCCTCACGAAAGGTGTCGAGGGCTTGTTGAATCCCTGGGGCGATCCGCTCTTTCAGCAGGCTCGTTTGAGCGCGAAGCTCGTCATTATTCATGGCCGCATAGCGGGCTTCTCTGGAGCGAACAACCTCGAGTATGGGCTGGAGCTTCTTAACCTGGCGTTCACTGTTCGTTCCAAACAGCGTCTTTAAGATAGTATCGAGCACGGGAAGGTGGCCTCCTCGTTATGTTCAATGATACGATGGGCGCTCCGCGAAAGGCCCAAATTGGCCATTACATGCGCAAAGCACGCACACGGTGCATCATAGCAGAGCATGCGGAATGGAGCAAACGCGGCGGGCGCGGCATGGATGTTATGCCTACGTTGAAACAGGAAATGATATGCGCTTGATTGATTACACATTTGATGAACCTGCACACAATCTAGCTTTTGAGGAAGTGCTCCTGGACGGCGTTGAAACAGGCCAATGCGGTGAAGCGCTGCGTTTTTGGGAAAGCCGGAGCTTTTTCGTCGTGCTGGGTGTTTCGCAAGTGTTAAGCCAGCACGTGTTTGAAGAACGTTGCGCGGCGGATGGCGTGCCGGTGCTGCGGCGGTGCAGTGCGGGCGGATGCGTGCTGCAAGGGCCGGGCAGCTTGAATTACACGCTGGCGTTGCGCGCCGGGAACCAGCCTGAATTGAGCGGCATACGGAGCTCCTATGCCTTTCTTCTTGGGCGTATGAGCCAGGCCCTCGTCCCGCTGGGCATTCACGCATGCCATGCGGGCATTTCCGATATGGCCTCGGATGGGCGGAAATTCTCTGGCAACGCCCAAAAACGCCGCCGCCGTGCGATTCTCCATCATGGCACGCTGCTCTGGGCCATGGATGGGACGCTCATCGAGCGTTATCTGAAGGAGCCAGAAGATCGTCCTGATTATCGCGGTGAACGCACGCACGGACATTTCGTGCGACCGATAAAAGCCGATGGGGATGCATTGAAGAACGCCATTCGCGCTGCTTTCGCCCCCGATGCGCCGCAAGAACAGCCTACGTCAGAGGAGAGCACCGCTGTAGAGGAGCTGGCCAGAACGAAATACGGGAATGAGGAGTGGACCCGGCGGCGGTGACGTGATTGGGCGGATCGGACGGATCATTAATTTCAATCAGGGCCTTCGATTTTGCTATACTACCTGGATATGGCCTACAACGAAGAAAAACCATTGATCATTCAATCAGACCGCTCGATTCTACTCGAGACGGGCGGCCCGAATTTTGAAGACGCCCGGGACAGCATCGCCCCTTTCGCGGAGTTGCTGAAATCGCCGGAGCATATTCATACCTACCGCATCTCACCTCTGTCGCTCTGGAACGCGGCGGCGGCTGGTATGACGGCGGCGGAGATCATCGACCAGCTCGAACGGTTTAGTAAGTACGAAATTCCACAAAATGTATTGGTGGATATCCGGGAAAGCGTGGCGCGGTATGGGCGGCTGAAGCTGTTTCGCAACGAGAAGCACGAACTGGTGCTGTATTCGGAAGATTCGCTGCTCATCACGCAAATTCTGAACCAGAAGACCTTGCAGCCCTACATCACGGGCACGCCGGATGGCCATCATGTGGCCGTGCAGGATGTGGACCGGGGAAACATCAAATGCGCCCTTATCAAGCTGGGTTTTCCGGTGGAGGACTTGGCGGGGTATGTCGAGGGCGCGCCGCTGCCGCTTGAGTTGCGGGAAACGACGGTCGGCGGCCGGGCGTTTGGTTTGCGCAAATATCAGTTGGAGGCCGTGGACGCATTCCATGCGGGCGGTTCGAATCGCGGCGGCAGCGGGGTCATCGTACTGCCGTGCGGCGCGGGCAAGACCGTCGTGGCCATTGGCGCTATTGCGCGCTTGCAAACCCAGACCCTCGTGCTGACGACCAACACCGTGGCCTTGCGCCAGTGGAAGAATGAACTGCTCGATAAAACGACGCTGACGGAAGAGCAGATCGGCGAGTATAGCGGCGAAAGCAAGGAAATCCGGCCCGTCACCATGGCGACATACCAGGTGCTGACGTACCGCAAGGCTAAGGACAGCCCCTTTGTCCATTTCAACCTGTTTGACGAGGGTAATTGGGGGCTTATCGTATACGATGAGGTTCACCTCCTCCCCGCGCCTGTATTCCGCGCCACGGCGTCCCTCCAAGCCCGCAAGCGCTTGGGCCTCACGGCCACGCTTGTGCGCGAAGACGCCCGCGAGGACGATGTGTTCAGCTTGATCGGGCCGAAGAAATATGACGTGCCGTGGAAAGTGCTCGAACAGCAAGGCTGGATCGCCCAGGCGATATGCAGCGAGATTCGCGTGCCGCTGCCGGATGATGAGCGCTACCGCTATGCCGTCGCTGACAAGCGCAACAAGTTCCGCATCGCCTCGACGAATCCGGTGAAGGAGCATACCTGCGAGATGCTCGTGGCGCGCCATGAAGGCGATAACGTGTTGATCATCGGCCAGTATCTCGACCAGCTCAAGCGCCTGGCCAAGCGGTTTAAGGCCCCCATCATCACGGGGCAGACGCCCAATGGCAAGCGCGAGGAACTATATGCCGCTTTCCGCGCGGGCAAGGAAAAGCTGCTGATCGTGTCGAAAGTGGCCAATTTCGCCATCGATCTGCCCGACGCGAACGTGGCCATCCAGGTGTCGGGCACTTTCGGTTCGCGCCAGGAAGAGGCCCAGCGCCTCGGGCGCATTCTGCGGCCCAAGACCTTGAACACGGTGGCGCGGTTTTACAGCCTTGTATCGCGGGACACCTGCGACCAGGACTATAGCGTGAAGCGGCAGCTTTTCCTCACGGAACAGGGCTACCGGTATGAGATTCTCAATTCCGAGGAGCTCTAGCCATGGGCCGCGCGCGGCTATTGGCAGGACCTCCCGGTTCAGCGCGCAGTCTTTATATCGACCGCCAACTCCAGGAACACTGGGGCCATGCCCTGCTTATCCTCCCCACGCAAGCCGCCGCCACGCGGCGCATGGATGCGTTGCTGGAATCGTGTCCGGGGGCATGGGGCGAGCCGGTGCTGGAATTTGGCCGCTTCGTCGAACGCCTGCTGGAAGCGGAAGGCGTCCGGCCCGTGGTGTTGTCCGACATCGAGCGACGCCTAGCGCTCAAGCGCGCGGTGGATGTAGTACGCGCTACGGGGGCGCTGAAGGCTTTGGGCCGTGCGGCGGAGACGGAAGGTTTTCTGTCCCATGCGCTGCGCGTGATCGAAAATCTGAAACAAGCCGCCGTCGAGCCGGATGCGTTTCGCGAGCGGGCGGCGCAGCGCAGGCATGGCTCCTCCCTTGATCTCCTCTTAGCGGCCATTTATGACGCCTATCAATGCGTGCTGCGCGATGGGGGCTTTTATGACCGTATTGGCTTGTTCTGGGAGGCATGGCTGATTTGTCGGGAACGGCGGCCCGCGTATTTGGAAGGCGTCTCGTTGCTGGCCCTGGACGGTTTTGATGATTTCACGCCGTCGGAGATGCGCCTGCTGGCCGCCTTGCGGGAGCATGTGGACGAATTGGCGGTTGGCCTCAATTACGATGACCACCCAGACAGGCGCGATTTATTCGCCATCCAAGGGCGGGCAGCCCGCATGCTGGCGCAACAATTGGACGCCGCGCATGCGGCGTTCGAGCCGCCAGACCCCGCCACCACTTCGCAATTCGCCGCCCAATACCTGTTATGGCGTGGCGCGCCCCAAACGCCAAATGGCTGCCGGATGAACGTCTCGGCGGCGGCCTGTTCCGGCGCCGTGCAGGAGGCGGAGTATATCGCCCGGCGCATCAAGGCGCTGCTGCTCGATGAAGGGGTGCAGGCGGGCGATATCGTGCTGGCGTACCGCAATCTGGAGCAGGCGGCGGCGCTCGTGCGGCCCGTGTTCGCGGAATGTGGGATCCCGATACGCATTGCCCACAAACCACGCTTGACTGAAAGCGCGGCGTGCGCGTTTCTGCTCCAATTCCTGGAAGCCATCGAGCGCTGGCCGCGCGAGGAAACCGCCGCGTTGCTGGCGTCGCCGTGGCTGCCGCCCGCCGATGAAACGGAAGGCCGGCTCCTATCCGCCGCGCCGGTCGTGGCGCGGCTTTCGGGCATATTGGAGGGTGCGGGCGACTGGCAATATGGCCTGGAGCGGCTGGCATCCTTGCTGGCTGAAGGACGGGAGATCACCCTCACACGGCAGGCGCGGCGTCTGCCCGATGCCGTGGAAGCGGTCGCGGCGGTGCGGCAGCGGTTCGAGCGTCTGAACCAGTTGGCCCAAGCCATTCCGGTCCAGGCCACGGCATGCGCCTTCATCGAGGCGCTGGAATTGTTCATAGAGGGATGCGGGCTGGATGCGGCGGCGGCCACCCATCCGAATGAAGCCGTGCGCACGGCGGAGTCCGCCGCGCTCAAGGAACTGCATAATACATTGGGAATGCTCCATGCTTGGCATGAAGGCCAGGATACGCCCCTGGCGCGCCGTGATTTTCTGGCGCTGCTTCGGCAGGGCATGCGCGGTGAGGCCTATTCCATCCCCCAGCCGGAAGAGGGCGTGCGATGTGTCGATGCCTCCGGCATGCGTAATCTGCGCGCACCGTATGTGTTCATTGCCGGGTTGAACGAGGGTGAATGGCCGCGTGCGCCCCGGGTGAACGCGATCTACTCGGAAGAGGACGCGCGCGACTTCGAGGCGGCGGGCGTGCCGCTGGATTCGAGGCAAGCCCAGGGCGACCGGGAGCTGGCGCTGTTTCTGCATGCCGTGGCCGCGGCGGAAAAAGAATTATTCGTGAGCTGGCAAACGGCAGGGCCGGATGGCAAAGAACGCCGGAGAAGCCCCTATTTGATCGATTTGCTGCGCCTGTTCGGCGGGCAGTGCGTTGAACAGCGGATTACCTCGGAAGACGCCATTGCGCCCGCGCTGGAAAATCTGGCCATGCCGCGCGATTTGGCTGCCGCCGCCGTATCCCGCCGCTGGCCGCTGGCCGATTGGGGCGCGGACATCGTTTCTGGATTGCCCACCGGCATCCGCATGGAGCAGGAACGGCGTAACAACGGCCCATTTGGCTGTTTTGACGGCGTGTTGGACCAAACGGGCGCGGCGCGGGTGCGGGAACGGTTTTCCGAAAGCCATGCGTATAGCGTCGAACAGATCGAGACCTATCTGGATTGCCCCTTCCGCTTTTTCGTGCAGCGTGTGCTGGGCATCGAGGAGATTGAGGAGCCCGTGGCGGAGTTTGACGCGCGGGAGCGCGGGCGGATCGCCCATGAAGCCCTGCATGCGTTCCATGAGGCCCATCGCGGACTCGCCATTGCCGAGATCTCCCATGCGGACGCCTTGCTGTGCGCCGAAGCGGATCGTCTGATGGCGGAATTGACGCGGCGCGCTCCGCGCATCTTGCGGGGTGTGCTCGAGGCCGAGCGGCAATCGCTGGCCCGCCTGCTGGAGCGGTATGTGCATTGGGAAATGGAAGCTGGGGACGCTGCGTGGAAGCCGGAGCATTTCGAGGTCTCTTTCGGGAGAGTGCAGGACCGCTCCCACGACGACTGGAACACGCCGGAGCCATTCAAACTGGAAACCGCGCAGGGCGAAGTGCGCTTCAGCGGCAAGATTGACCGCATTGACCGCTCGGACGCGGGACTGCGGGTCGTGGATTACAAAACCGGCGAGCCGCCATCGGGAAATGCCATCAAAACGGGGAAATCCGTCCAATTGCCGATTTATGTGATGGCCCTCGAACGGCATTTGGCCGAAGATGAGGCATGCGCCGAAGCGGGATATATCCAGCTTGGCGTGAAGCCGAAGAAATGTGTTTTAGTTTGCGCGGATGAAAAAAGCCTGCCCGCAATGGAGAGCGCTGTCGCCGCCGTCGAGCGTGTGCTAAGCGGCATACGCGGGGGATTCTTCCCTCCCACTCCTGAAAAAGAGGCCTGCAAGCACTGTCCCGCCCGGCGCGTGTGCCGGTATGAACGGGGGCGTGTCGAACGCAAGCGCGAGATGTTGGGTGGTGATGGTTTCCGATCCACGGATGACGCTGATGACCTAGCGCTGCAAAGCCGCAACCAAGGATCCGGATTTTAACCACGAAATACACTAATTACACTAAAATATAAAGCGTAGGGTGGGGCTTGCCCCACCAGTCAAAGGAAGAGCCAACCAAAACATCATAGAAGATGTATACTATAACAAATTGATTTAGTTTGACTTACATAGAAAATCTTCGCAAGAAAACAAGATTTTGTTCGTTAGTAGTACAGATGGGAAATGATGCGAATAGAAAGGGTGCCGCTTTGAACGGTGGGGCAAGCCCCACCCTACATTTTGCGTGTGTTTGGTGTATTTTGTGGTCAAAAACTACTCGTAAGGTCTTGTAATGACGACGTGGAATCCAGGGCAGCTAGAAGCCATTTCGACGCTAGATGAAAATCTGTGCGTGATCGCGGCGGCGGGTTCGGGCAAGACGAGCGTGTTGATCGAGCGCATCGCGCGGATCCTGGAAACGGAAAATGCGCCGCTGGAAGAGATCGTGGCCATCACCTTCACGGACGCGGCGGCGGCGGAGATGCGCGAGCGCCTGCGTGCCAAGTGCCGTGAGAAGGAATCCCACGAGGACGCGCAGGTGATGGAGCGCTGGCGCGGCATCGCCCGGTGCATCGAGAGCGCGCGCATCAGCACCATCCATTCGTTCTGCGCCTCGATCTTGCGTGAAAACGCCCTGGCTATTGGCGTGGACCCCGATTTCGCGCTGCTCTCGGAGGCGGAGAGCTTTCTGCTATTGGACGAAGTGGTGGCGGAAACGGTTCATGAATTGCTTGCGAACGATGATAAAGCCGCTTTGCGCGCCGCGACGGAGTTGCGCACGAATGCGCTGATCGGTGAAACAACCAAATGGGTGCGGAAAGCGGCCATGCTCGAAGCGGCGGCTTCGGGATTGCCGCTAGATAATGCGAACGCCCTGCGCGCCGTTTGGCGGGAGCGCGCCGAAGCCTTGCGGATGGAAGACATGGAGGCCTTTCGCAAGGACGCGGAAGTTGAAGATATTACGGGACGCCTGGCCGCCATCGAAGGGTATTGCAATAAAGGCGGCGACGGCCGGGAGGTCTTGCGTAAGATCATGCTCGGCGGCCTGCGGCAGTTTGCCGAAAAACCGGAGCTGGAAGCTTTCGATGCGCTGCTGGAACAACTGGCGCAAAAAGTGCCCGGTCGATCTCTGCGGGCAAACTGGGAATCCGCATTGGTTTATGATGACGCCAAAGACTTGCAGGAACGGCTCCGGGAGATCGCCAAATCTTATCAGCTCACCTCTATTTCCGATGAACTGGAATTCGAGGCGGCGCAGCTTACCTGCGATCTGCACCATGTCTTCCGCTGCGTACTGGCGGCGTATGAAGAGGCGAAGAGCGCGCGCACGGTGCTGGATTATAACGATTTGATCCGCCATGCCGTCGTGGTGTTGCGCGATAACGAAGGCGTCCGCAACCGCTTAGCGCGGGGCATATCCCATTTGCTGATGGACGAGTTTCAGGACACGGATCCTGACCAGTATGAAATCGCCCGGCTGCTGCAAAAGGCCCGCCCCGAGCTGCGTGTCTTTATCGTGGGCGACGCGAAGCAGTCCATCTACCGTTTTCGCGGCGCGGAAGTCGAGGTTTTTCATGATGTCCAGGAACATGGAGGCGGGCGCGCCATTCACCTCGATTGCAATTACCGCACCGTGGCTCCGCTCATCCACTTCATCAATGATTTCTTCAAGCGCACGGGGCTGCTGGCCGCCGTCGAGGAGCCGTATCATCCCATGGCCCCCAGCCGGGAAGCGCCGGAGGCTTGCCGGGTGGAATTCATCATTCCGCAGTTGATGCAGAAGGAAGGTGTTTCGGCGAATCTGGATGAGTATCGCGCCGCCGAGGCGGGCCTGCTGGCCCGGCGTATCGCGGCGATGTGCGGCGGCTCCGAGCCGGTGATGGTGGGCGCGAAAGATGGCGGCATGCGTGCGGCGGATTATGGCGACGTGGCCATGTTGTTCCGGGCCTTTTCGGATGTGCCGGTGTACGAGCGCGCGTTGCGCGAACAAGGCGTGCCTTACCAAGTGGTGGCGGGCGTGGGATATTACGCGCGGCAGGAAGTCATGGATATCGTGAACTTGCTGCATGTCCTCGTGAATCCCATGGATGAGATGATCCTCGCCGCTTTTTTGCGAGGGCCTATCGCGGGGCTGTCTGATAACGCCCTCGTAGAGCTTGCCTCGAGCGGGAGCTTGGTGTCGGCGTTCCAGCAGGGGCCGCCGGAGGGATTTTCCGAGGCGGACGCCCTAGCGGCGGCGCGGACGCTGATTGCGGCACTGCGTACTGAAACAGATTTGCCCCTGCCCGCGCTGATACGGCGCATTATCGAGCGCACGCAATATGAAGCGCTGGCCCTTTCGCAGCATATGGGTGTGCAGCGCGCATTGAATGTCCGCAAGCTGATAGACCTCGCTTTGGCGTTTACGCAAACCGGCCGCGCCAGTTTGCCGGCGTTCGTGCGGTATCTCGAAGAAATAGGCGCGTCGGAGGTGCGGGAGGGCGAAGCCGCCTATGACGCGGATTCCCGCGCCGTAACGTTGATGACCATCCACAAAGCAAAAGGGCTGGAATTTCCGATTGTCTGCGTGCCCGACCTGGCGCGCGCAGGCCAGCGCGGGGCTGGCGCGCGGCTGGCGGTGGAGCGGCGAGCGGGCCTTTGCACGTCTATTCAAGATGAGTCTGGCGAATCGGCAAAGCCTGCGCTACTTCAGCTCATAGCGCGCCAGGAGTCCCGAAAAGAAAAAGCCGAGGCGGCGCGCCTGCTATATGTCGCCATGACCCGCGTGCGCGACTGGCTCATCCTCAGCGGCGCGCCGGAAAGACAGGCGAATACCCTTATGGAGTCTTTCGAGCAGGTTTATCACGTTGTTGGTTCGGAAGAGGAGCGGCGCATTCGCGGAGAAGGCTGGGAGGCCCTGGTGCGGCGGCAAATCCCGGAATCAGCAGGTGCGACAGCGGAATCCGCGCCAGCGGAGCATCCGCCTTTTGAAGTATTGCGCCAGCGCATAGCCCCAATCCACCTAGCGGCGGCCCCATGCACACGTATTCCGGTGAACGTGCTGGCCAAGGCCATGGCACGGGATGATGCGCCTATGGATGCCCCCCTCCCCCATTCCGGCCCCGCATGGAGGATTGGACATCGACCCTGCCTTACGGGGAACGGCGCTCCACACGGTGTTTCAGGAGTGGGATTTTGCATCCAACGCCGCACCAGTGGTCCAGCGGGTGCTGCACCGCTTGTGCCCCGCCTTGGCCATGCGGCGGGCATTGGAGCCCTATTTGCTGGATCGGGCGGAACAATTCCGCGCGACGCCCCATGGGCCAGCGCTTGGTGGCGGAGCCGAATGCCGTGCGCGAGCAGCCGTTCGCGTTTCGGCTGGATATGGCGGTAGTCACCGGTGCGATTGACGTGCTGTTCTCCGATGGGAGCCTGGCGGACTATAAAACAGGCCAGCCGCAGCCACAGGCCCAGGCCGTGTATGAATGGCAGATCCGGCTGTACGCGCTGGCGTTGCTGCGCTTGCGCGGCCAAGCGCCGCCATTGGCGCATTTGTGCTACATTGATTCCGGCGCGGCGTATGAAGTGGCGGTGGATGGCGCCTGGCTGGAATCCACCCGTGTCCGCGCGGAGGAGTCGATTGCAACGCTTAGGCCCGAATTACGTTCCGTGGCGCTTGAATAAGGCCATGCGGAGCTTCCATTGGATGTGGCTCGCTATTTTCTTGCTGCTGGCCGGGCATGCGCTGGGCGATGTGCTGGCCCAAGGTTTGTTTCAGATTCAATATGCTCCCCGGGACGCCTCGACGGCGCGGGACGCCTTGGCCATCGTGGAACAAGGCACCGCCGAATTTGCCTCCCAACTGCCTGCGGGCGATACGCCTATCCGCATAATCATCTGTACGAATACCGCCGAATTCGAGCGGCGCGCGGGCGCGTATGGCGTTCCGAATGTAAGCGGCATCGCGCGGCCCGATAAAGGGCTCATTGTCGTGAAAGCGCCGCGTTTGATCCAATCGCCTGGCGACTTCACGGGGGTGCTGCGCCATGAATTGGCGCATGTCCTGCTCGCGCGCAACACGAATGAAGACCACCTCCCGCGCTGGCTGAATGAGGGCATCGCCATGATTCTTTCGAAGGAGAATCGCTGGAATAGCGTGCTCCGGGTAGCGCAGATGCAATTGCAGGGGCGCATCATCCCTTACCGTGATATGGTGTATTTCATGCGCGAACCTGGCGAAGCGGAAGAATTTGGCGACGCCTACGCCCAAAGCCTCTTGATGACGATATATCTGAGGGATGCTCTTGGAGACGATACCTTTTGGACGGTGGTGCGCGCGCAGCGGGAGATGTCTTTCGGCGACGCCATGCGGCTTCACGCCCACTTGAATCCGCCCGATTTTTTCGAGGCATGGCGCGGTTCACTCTGGAAATACAGTGTGGTATTCTGGATTATCTCTGGATTCGGATTATTCCAAATTATGGCTGTGCTGGCCATACTGGCGTATATGCGCAAGCAACGCCTGGAGTCCGTTATTTTCGCGCGATGGGACGAGGAAGACGGGGCTGAAGAAGACGTCGAATCTGGCGCATTTGACAGTGCAGACAACGAAAGCTTTACCGAAGAGGACGAAGAATATTTATGAACCCGAATTCGGAAACGAAAGTAGCGGTAGTTGGCGCGCGCGGGATTGGGCGGTTTCATGCGAATTGGTGGCGGGTGGAAGGGGCGCATGTGTGTGCGTTCGTGGGAACCACCGCGGAATCAGTGGCGAAGACGCGTGAAATGCTCCATGAGAGCTATGGCATTGAGGCGAAAGGCTACACGGATTGCGATGAAATGCTCGAGGAAGAGAAACCGCATATCGTGGATGTGTGCTCGCCTCCCCCATTCCATTACGCCCATGTCCGGAAAGCCCTTGATGCCGGAAGCCATGTGCTGTGTGAAAAGCCATTCGTGTACGATTCCGCCTTGCCGCATGATGCATTGCGGGAGCAGGCGCAAGAGCTTGTCCATTTGGCTTCACGGAACAGTTTACTGCTAGGATTATGCACGCAGTACTCGCTTGGAGCGTATATGTTCCGAGAACTCTTTTATAATGCGCGCGGCGTGGAGCCTATACGCTTGTACCTGGGCCACCTGGAAACGCCCGCCAAAGGGCGTCCGGCGGATCCGGAGCGCACCTGGGTCGATTTGTCGCCACATGCGCTGAGTGTGCTTCAGGAGTTGGCTCCCATGGGTCGGCTGGTGGAAGACACGATCCGCACGCAGTTTCACGGGTATGAGGCCACGGCGCAATTTGAGATTATCAATGCACTGGGAAGGCGCGTATTTTGTGAGGTTTGCGGTAAAAATACGACGCAAGAGCCCGCGAATGTACGCCGATTCGAGATTAATGGATTCTCAATGGCCGTGGATGCCCAGCGGGATGCGGAAGGGCAATTTAGCGCGAAAATCATCTCATCGGATGAAGAAGTGGAATATCCCGATATGATGCGCTTGCTCATCCGCGAGTTCCTCGTGGGCCGGTGCGTGTCAGGCGGGGAGACGGCGCTGGCGAATCTGGATTGGATGCTGCGCATCTTGGCTAAAAGCCGTGAACACGTGCGTTCGGCCTAGCGCCATGTGAATAATAAAAAAAGGAGCAGGAAAGCGCGGATGATTGCCAAGGAGCGTCTTGAATTATTGCCAGGAAGGCCCTCGCCACTGGGAGCGAGCATACGGGACGGCGGGGTGCAATTCGCTGTCGTGAGCCGCCATGCCACGGCGGTGTGGCTGGCTCTCTTCGAACCTGGCGCAGAGAAACCATCCATTGAATATGCGCTGGAGCCGGATATCCACCGCTTGGGCGACATCTGGACGGTTTTCGTTAAAGGATTAGCGCCATCTGCTCTGTACATGTATCGGATGGATGGGCCAAAATCGCCTCAATTCGGGCATTTTTATGATGCTTCACGTTACCTGGTTGATCCCTATGCCCCGGGCCATCGAGGGAAATGCGGGAAGCGTCCAAATGCGTTGCGTGGTAGTCGAACGCCTGGATAGGCCGCGTGTCTCCCGGATGCGGGTGGCTCCTCAAGATACAGTTGTGTATGAAGTTCATGTAAAAGGTCTGACCGCCCATCCGAGTTCAAACGCCACATTCGGGGGCACATTTCGTTCCGCCCGGGAAAAAATCCCTTATTTGTTGGACTTAGGTGTTACCACGGTGGAATTGCTTCCGGTTCATTATTGCGGCGAGCGCGAAATGCCCAAACGGAAGGATCCCCTCACGGGCAAGCCTTTGGTCAATTATTGGGGATACCAGCCCATTGGTTTTTTCGCGCCGGACGCCTGGTATGCCGTTGGTGACGGCCCCGGTTCACAGATCACGGAATTTCGCGAGATGATCGATGCTTTTCATGAAGCGGGCATCGAAGTGATTCTCGATGTGGTTTTTAACCATTCAGCGGAACAAGGGGAAAAGGAGCCTGCGCTATCCTTTCGCGGCATCGACAACCTTATCTATTATTATGTCGGGGCGGATGGCAAATACCGCGATATGACGGGCTGCGGCAATACGCTGCAATGCAGCCATCCGGTTATGAGCGATTTGATACTGGATTGCCTGCGGTATTGGGTGGCGGAGTTCGATGTGGACGGGTTCCGTTTTGATTTGGCGTGTATTCTGAACCGGGACCGCGATGGCCTTTTGAGTGCGGATTCGCCGCTGGTGCAGCGGATCGAGGAAGACCCGCTGCTTCGCAATGTGAAGATCATCGCAGAACCATGGGATTTGGCGGGGGGATATCAAGTAGGCGGATTTGGGCGCGGCCGCTGGGCGGAATGGAATGGACGATACCGCGACGACATGCGGCGTTTTTGGCGGGGCGATGCAGGGGCGAAAGGCGATTTTGCCCGGCGCATAACAGGAAGCCCTGATTTATATCAGCATAATGGCCGTACGCCCCAGCACAGCATTAACTTCATCACGGCCCATGATGGGTTCACTTTGCATGATCTCGTGTCCTATAACCGCAAACATAATGAAGCGAATGGCGAAAACAACCGTGATGGGGCGGATGAAAACTACTCCTGGAACTGCGGTGAGGAAGGTGAGACCGATGACCCCATCATCCAAGCGCTTCGGCTGCGGCTTCAGAAAAGCTATATCGCCACGCTGTTCTGTTCACTGGGCGTGCCTATGTTGCTGAGCGGCGATGAATTTAACCGCACGAAGCTAGGTAATAATAACGCCTATTGCCAGGATAACGAGCTCTCGTGGCTAGACTGGCGGCTGGTTGAGAAGAATGCGGATCTGTTCCGCTTCTGCAAAGAAACCATCCGATTTCGGAAAGCCAATCCGGTGTTTTCGAGAACGGCCTTTTTTACGGGCCAGCCAAAGAAAACCGGACAGAATCCCGATTTGCTTTGGTATAGCGCCGCGGGAAAGGATGTAGATTGGGCCTCGGGGGAATTGGCCATCGCCTGCCGCATCGATGGGAGCGAAAATATTGGCGTGGCGCTGTATATGCTCTTTAATCCTACCACTGAGCCAGTCACCTTCATCATACCGCCTGGTGAATGGCGCATTAGGCTCAATACGGCCCGCACCTCACCTTATGATATTTGCGGCGTGGAGCAGTCTAAACGCGTCGCGGGCGGAGAACGCGTCATGGCGGGGCAAAAGGCCATGATCGTGCTTGATTCAGTAGATGCGCCGCCAACGTTTCCCCTATCTGAATAATTTTGTAATATTTATATATTTTTATATTTGAGTAATATATTTGCCGTATGAATAAAACCATTATATATTAATAAAAATCAATCTAGACGATCATTGTTCAACGCAGGCGCGAAGAACGCGGAGGTCCGCAAAGTAGAAAAAATTATTCTCAAGCAATTTCTTCGTACATTCGAGAATGAACTACATTAGTGAAAAAGAGAAGAAAGGGATACTCTGCGTACTTCGCGCTTCGGCGTTGAAATGGCTCAACTCCACCAGGCAAGTGAGCCTGCGCATTCCATGTTACACGACAATGACGCCTGCTTTTATGAGCAAATGCGCCAGTATGTCAGATGGGATTTGTCTTGTATTCATGGTATAAACCAGGTAGCAAGAGTGTGTTGGCAATGGGCCTTTTAGCGGGAGAACGAAGATGAAAGCCATCATCTTATTGGCCATAGCGACTTGGGCATCGGCGGCGTTTGCTCTGGATAAGGATTATTCCCCGTTTACTGTGAAGGAGATGTCACGCGTCGCCGCCACACGCACGGAATCCGAAACCGGACAGAACGTTGCCACTTCGTTCGTTCGAAGCGAGGAATGCGACGGTGAGTTCCGGATTGCCGTTGGAGGTGCAAATGTGCTGGTGCAACCCACTGACAATTGGTCCCAAATGACGAAGACAGTGATTGCCGATCTCAACAAAGATGGGCTGGAGGACGTGGTCAAGGAGGTATACCACGGGACGCAGGGCCTCGGTCTTGGCTGTGATTTGATGCTCTTCTCGCAGTACGCTCCGGGCAAGTTTTCGGTGATTACTGTTCCTTCCGACCGGTTCACTTCTGACGACATCTGCGATTTGGATAAAGACGGGCAGAAGGAAATCATCACCTGCGTTCTCGTTATGTGCGAAGGTCATAATTACTGGGTCTACCGGTGTTGGCATCTGACAGGTCACGAGTTGGTCTCGGTTGATGCGAAATACGGATTTCCCCGAGCCGTACAGTTCAAGAATAAGCCGAATCACCAACTGGTTGCGCCCGAGCTCCTGACGCAGATCATGGCGAACTACCCCGACATTACACTGGCAGGAAAGGATTCGCCGAATCCGCCAGTCCAGCCTAACGCCGAACAAACCGGCTCAACCGGCTCAAACTGATATATACCGTTCGCGGCTCGTAGTATAGTAATATATTCACGCAAAGCCGCCAAGGCCGCAACGGCATGGATTTATTCGCCGCGAATGCGTACAGAGCATCCATAAACTGATTCAAAAAGGCCCCGTTTACGTTCGGCTCCCCATATGTCCAATTCATTGACCGGTTCTTGGCTCACCCAAATACGGACCTTCTTTCCCTCCCGCTCGACCCGTAACGCTTGAGCGGAGGCGTCATGGGAACGGTCGAGTCCATCGGCGATGCGGAGGAGAGCGGCCAATTTGCATACCACGCTGCGGAGCGATTCAGGCAGGTCGCAGTATACTTTATGGCTGGGCTTAGGGTCCGCTTTCCGGTGGTACCGGGCAAGGCATGCAATTATGCGCAATTCAACGGCAGTAAAGCCTTCGAGGCGCGCCACGAGAATCGCATCACGGGAAGCCTTGTGATGTCCGGCGGCGCCTTTCGCGTATCCAATATCGTGTAGCAATGCACCGGCTTCGAGCAACCGGCGTTCTTCCGCGCCCAGCCCATGTATTTCTTTGGTTTGGTCGAATAGCGAGAGGCTTGTCCGGCAGACTTGTTCCGCATGCGATGGTTCAGGATCTTGCTCCCGCATCAAGCGGTGCGCCGCCGCAATACCGTTATCTTCTGTTATTGGGTGCATGTTCATCCTTTTTCAGCCCGGCAGGCATCCGTTTTTATCGGGCCGCTACAAGTTTGTGGAACCATGCGCGCAAGCCGCGCCGGTGTTTATCCGGCGAAGCGCTTTCCGTACATTGGACGCAAATATCCGGCAGCCGGTCGAATGCATCTATGCTGAAAGCTTCCCGGATCTCCTGCAAACGGGGGCTGTTCCAGACTTCCTGGACGGATTGTTGGGCGACATTGCCCAACACAACGGTACGGTACCAATCCACGCAGCACAGTACGGCGTCCCCATTGTAGAGAATGCACATCTCCCGGGAAGGGCGGATGCAGCGGCTCCGCTGTTTCATTTCACCGCCGTTGAGTTCTTCCGCGATACCGATGTTGCCCCCCCGGTTTTCCAAGGATGACGTGACGAGGCGGATGCCGTGTTTTTTCCAGAATGCGCGGGCGCGGTCGACTTCATGTAATGTCTTCGATGTGACGACCATGGAGACGCGGAAGTCGAAATGCTTGGCCTTCATGCGCTTGATCACGCGCTGTGCGCCTAAAACATTCTCGATGACCCGTTCGCTCGAATAGCCCATGATGGCTTTATTCGTTTCCGGATCGATAGATTGCAGGCTTACTTTCAATCGTTTTAGGCCAGCGGTGATAAGCGCTTCCGTGCATTCTTCGGAGAGCTTGGTGCCGTTGGAGGTAATCAGCGTGGTTGCCGAGGGGATGCGTTCCGCCGTGTAGCGCACGAATTCGGGCATGCGTTTATCACTCAAAGGCTCGTTCATCAGATACAAGCTGACACGCCGGGGCGGTGTTTCCGCGAGCTCATCGATTATTTTGCGGAAAACCTCCGGCGTCATTTTGCCATGGGGCAATTTCGTTTTCAGCACGGCATCGTTCGGACAGAAAACGCACCGGCCATTGCACCCCGCCTGGGTTTGAATCTGCACCCGGGGCGGGCCGGGCAGGTTGTTTACGGACATCATGGCTCTCTCCTTGGGAAATGAATTGTTTGATAATGGCCAAGCATACCACGGCGGCGCTTTTACGCCCAAATGGGTTTTCCGTGCCCGGTTTGTTTGCATTCCCTCTGCTTGTGACATAGACTCCTGAAGGTTTTGATATGGGGGAGCATTTATTCGGCGTTGGGCGTATTCATCAAGGAGAAGGCATGATCGTCCTCCACTTATTTTATCTTGCGATTGTCACCGCCGCTTCTGGGCTTGTGGGGCTTTTTGTCCAACAGGTCATGGCGGGCCAAGGCTATGTAGTTGGGTACGATATGGGGGTGGCGCTGGCGGTGGGGGCTGGCTCGGGATATGCCGCGCTTCAGTTTGTATATATGACAATGGCCTCCCTGTACAAGCCCGCGCAGGGAAAGAGCTTTTTGGCGGCCGATGGAGCGTCGCAGTTAGCGGCTTTGGCGCTGCTGCCTTATTTATTTCATGTACACGTAAAGTGGCCGATCCCGGAACTGGCTAAAGCGGAACCGCTGGCGTATTTGGCCGTATTTTTGGCCGTTCATGCCGCGCTTAAGCTGTTTTCTTTTTTCACGGCGTTGCAAAGCGCGCCTGGAAACCATTCGAAAGCGCTGTTATGGGCGGCCTGTGCGGCCATGTCGGGCTATTGCGGCATGCTAGGTTTTAGCCGCTGGTCGGAAGCCCTCGAGTTGGCGCGCCCGAATGCGCCGGAAACTATTGAAGCTGTTCGGGTGGGCAATGAATACGCCTCCGCGCGCGCCATGCCGGAAGGCTCCGTGGTGGAAACCGAGGTGGCGGGATGCCCTGGCGCGGGCATTACCTTGCGATGGGCCAATCCGCCGAATACGCCCGAGCCCCTGAAGCGCATCTTTGTCACCGTCACGTTGCGCGGCATAAAAAAGAAATCTTACCAGTATGCGGTGGCGATGCGCCCTTCGGGGTGGGCTGCTCTGCAGATAGACACCAGCAACGCCCCTCAAGGAGTCGGGCATTGCCTAGTGACATGGACGGCGGAGAAGCTGCCAAAGTGGCGCTCGATAATCGGATTGCGCCCTGTTGTCCAGAGCACCCGCTCGATCCTGCTTTCGGGTCCATATGTCCATACGGTGCGCACCGATCCGGAAGACCATGCCAATCCGAATATAGTGATCATCGCCTTGGATGGGCTGAGTTATGGGCAGATGGGACGCGGGGGGTATAAACGGGTGGTGACGCCCAATCTGGATAAACTTGCCTGGTCAAGCTTGTTTTTCAGCAATGCCTATACGGTAGCGCCAGAAGGAGCAGCGGCTTATTGGAGTATGGCGACAGGCCTTAATCCGTTGCGGCATGGACGTTTAGGAGGCCATTCCAGCCCGCTTCCGGAGCCTTTTGCGACATTAGCGGAAGTATGCCGCAATAAAGGATATGCCACTGCGGCCTTTACAGAGGGCGATTCGCATGGCGACTTGACATATGGCAGCGGCTTTGAGCGAGGTTTCGAGGTGTTTGATGCTTCCTACCAGCCCGACAAGCCGAATGCGCCTGCCGCAGTTCCTGCTCCGCCTGTGGAGCCTTCAGAGGAAGAAGAAGATGCCTTCGAGCTGCCCAGCGAAGAACCGGAAATGGAGGCGGCAGCAGAGCCGGAGGCTGAAGAGCGTCCCGAGCCTTCCGCCCAGCCCGCAGGCTCCCGCCTTACGTTGAATAATGCCCAAGAATGGCTTGACAGCCACAATAATCTGCACTTCATGTTGTTTATCCGGCTGAGCGAGTTGACGGACCAGCAACTTCAGCCTCGATATGGCGCGCCATTCGGCGCGGTCTCGAGCGCATCTGGAAGCGTCGAACCTTCGCCTCTAGATATTCATGACACGATATTGGCGTATCTCGATAGGCAGGCGGGCGCATTCATCAAGCATGTGCGGGATTATGAGACCCGGAAAAATACGATTATCGTGGTCACATCGCCGTATGGCTATGATTTTTCTCTTAATGGCCCGCCGAAAATAGGCCTTTCAGAGGCATGCCTGCATGTGCCGCTTATCCTGTATGCCCAGTGGCTTGGAAATGAGCAGCGTACGGATTTTGTAAGCTTGGAAGATATTGCGCCTTCACTGCTGGCGCAAGCGGATACCCCGTTCGCAGAACCTGTGGATGGCCAGGATTTTGTGAAAGGCCCAAACGGCGTCATGCCGGTGTCGATGGAAAGCGCGCCCTTAGCCATGACCATGCGCAATGAGCGCTGGCGGTTGTATTGGAATACCGGGCGGACGCCGTTTGAGTCTGGCGCGCCAAATGGAGCCGAATCCATTGAACTGTATGATTTGGACCGAGCCGGACGGTATGGTGTCATGCAAGATGTATCCAGCCGCTATACAGACCGGGTGAATTTATGGCGCAGGAAGCTCCAGGAAATGCTGGACCTGCATGATCAGTATTGGCTTCGCCATTGAAATAATATAACCCTTTTTAAAAAGCGCGGTTCATTCCAGTGGGAGGAGTCCTGGGAAGGGCTCGACTTTTGTATACGCCACATGGCCGTTGGCGGCAAGTTTGACGATGATCCAGGGAGGCGCATCGCCAGGCGGCAGCGAAAAGGGGATGGATTGGGTTCCTTGAGGCGCGACTTTGACCCGGGTTTGCACGGGTTCGCTGGGGCCTTTGCCCGATAGTTCCGGCCACCACTCGGGCGGCACGATTAATTCAATAGAACCTTCCGCAGGCAATACGCCCGGATTGGATACCGTGGCATTAACCGTATCTCCCTCCAATGCCGCGAAAAGAATGCACTCGCGCGGATTGAGTTCAAGCACATCCCGGTATGTTCTACCCGCATAGGAAGTTTCCGCTATAATGCCTCCGCTTTGGGTGTCTTCACCAGTGGAACGCAATACGACCAGTTTTTGGGTGGTGACGCCGCCAGGTTCGAGATGATAACTGAACAGTTCTGGCGATATGGTCCAACCGGTTGAAGCAGAGAGAGAAACGGAGCCGTCAATAGAAGCGTCTGTCGTATTATTGGCCACCATAATCGAGACAGGGCTTCCTGCTTTGGATAAATCTCCTTCGAGCAAAATGCTGATATCTTCAAATCCTTCCGGGGCAGCGCCGGTGTTGTGCAGCCAATAGCGTGAATATACCGGCGGCTGCGGTTTCTCAGGCGGCATGGATGACGAGCCGGGCGCAACTGGCAAGCCTTCCAATGCGATGGTGAGCGTTTCTATGGAGAATCCCCGTGCGGTAAAGGTCAAATCGCGCCCATTCGGCGCCAGGCTTTGCCCGCCGTCTTCGAGCAGGCTGCGTTGCGCCGCGCGGGTGATGGGCGACAATGCTTGCAACGTGCCCGTCCAGTCTTGCCCGGTCGTCTCATATCCACGGATGGTGAAACCTGCCCGGGGCGGTAAGGGATGCACGCTCATGCGGGCGGAGGGATATCCGGATGGTTTCACTGCGGTAATGATGAATTCTTGGCCGGAAACGGACAGGAAGGCCTGGCGCAGCGGCAACGTACCCGGATGGATGCCTGTGACGGCAGCGAGAAGCGGTTCGTTGAACGCTTGGGCTTGCCGTACGACGCCTCCCTTGCGCCAATCTCCAAGGAAAGGATAAATGGAATAGTTAAAAGTAAAGTCAGCGGCTGGATCGAGATCGAGTGCATCCGCGGCGTTTTCCCATGTGCTTCCATGCGCCAGGCCAAGCATCATCACACCGTTTTGAGAGATATTATGCAAAGCGGAGCCCGCATGAAGCATTGCAATGCCGCCATCCGCCAGCGGGGCGTTGTTTGAACCGGCATACTCCCATTTCGAGCCAGGAACCCATCCAGAAGCCTTCAGCGCCGTAGCCACTGTTTCCGCTAGTTTTTGGGTAACGGCGGGCGTGGAGCCGGATAGCAACAGCGTGGGGACAGGAGGAATGCCTTCCGGCACTTGCGGGTCTTGCAGCAGCAATAGCGCACCTTCGGGGGCATGCTGGTTGAAATCGCGCGCCACGCTCTCGGGCAGTGTGGCGACAAGCCGGGCGCATAGTTTGGTGTCGCCGCCATTGCCCAAGACAATGCGGAATGCAGCGCCATAGCGCAGATCATCATCTAAATTTTCAAACTCGGTGGAATCGCTCCACACGGCGCTTTTCTGTGGTCCGGACTCGGGCAGGATGGCTGACGGAATGCCCCGGCTCGCCAGGGCCTCGACGAGCATTTCGGCCGAACGAACAAATGCTTCACCTTCCCCGTATATGATATCCGCCGGGCCAAAAGGCACGGCGATTTCTTCACTGAACCGGAGATAATCGCCTGGAGTCAAGGCAGACCATTCATATGCCGGCTGGGCGGCGGTTGCGGAAGGGTTATCCGCGCCAGCGGTGCGCAAATCCATGATGGACGCGCTCTTTCGGCCTACGGACGCGCCATATCGTTCGCCGAATACCGCTACATCTCCGACGGAAAAGCATCCCGACAGAATGGCCAGCAGGGCATTTTGCACGGATATCCCGGAACACCGCAGCGTGCAATCCACGCGAGGCACGCCTTTATATAGGGTCATCTCGCGTATGGCCACGCCCCCCGCCAAAGGCGCGGAAATGGTAGCCCTTTCAAAAATCTCATTCTTCATGACCGTAATATCGCCTGGGACGTCACTGGTGCGTGTAATGCGAGAGGTTGTCCATAAGTCGCGTCCGCCATTGGTGCGTTGCGGATCTTCTTCGATTGCGGCGACATCGTTCATGAGCTTGCTGGCGAATTCACGGCCGGTGGGTTTATACAGCAGGCTGATGGCTCCTCCCCCCTCTTCGGGATTGAGGAGGACGCGCAGCGATTCGTTCTCAATGGAAGCGCCAGAAGCTTCGGTATTGGGAGGCAGCGCTCCCGCGGGAGCGGCGTAATAGGTTCGGTAACCTAAAGGCGGCACATCGCTGGCAACAAACTCGATCAGCGCCATCGTACTGGGCGGTTCGGGCGCTTCCGCAATGGCATACGGGACGGTATTTGCATTCTCGTCCATCAAAATAAGGCCCGCGTTGGCGTCAATAGCCACGGCGGCGCGGCACACATCGGTCCGCATCCACGAACAGGGGTTGAACACGACTAGGGCCTGGCTGGGTTTGGGTTCTTTGGGCGCGGAAGATTGGGTGTTAATGCGTTGGGCGATATAGTCCATTGCGTTTGCGGCGGCGCGGTGCGCATCAGCGGCGGCGCGCCGGTAGGACGATAGGGCGTCGCAATAAATGCGCGGAGCGCCGGGGAAACCGAGCCGGTCCGGTGAGCCGGTATACAGTAATTGCCGCCAAGCGTGATCAAGCTGGGTTTCTGGATACGGCGCGCCCACCAGCGCCGCGAGTGTGGCGAGTTTTTCCGCTGTAATGACCTTGTTTTCGACGAGTCCATGGGCGCGCTTGAGCGCGGGCTGCGAAAGAAGCGCGCCAGGCTGGCTGGTGTTGAGCATTCGGCCGGAATAAGGCAGATGCACGCCGCCGCGCCGCACCGCCGCAAGCGTCTCCTCAAAGAAAGCCGCACCGCCAGAGCCTTCAACAGTGATGGAGGGCACGCCGATCCGCAATGGATGGCAAGCGCCGAGATAATACGGTTCGGGAGGCGGTTCCGAGCTGATAGGGGCGAAGACATCGGTATCAAGCCCCATTTGCAGGAGCTGCCGGCGCTGCACATCGGCCATTTGGCGCAAGGTGTCCACGGAGCCCGGCCCAGGGGCCGGTTGTTTCCGGCGCATCAGCAAGCGCGTTTTATCTGGCGAGACCTGCCAAAACAGTGGTGCAACGCCTTGCACTGGCAAATCCGTCAAAATGCCGCTAATATTGCTCTTGGCCAGCAATTGAGGCGTTTGTGGGCAAATCGCGGGGACGTCCCATGCGTAGTAACAGCCGCCGCCAGAACCGAGCAGGCGTTCGGCGGCAATGCGGCCATACGCCCAATTGCGCGCCAGCAGTTCGCCTCCGACGATTCGTTCGTCCAGCATGCCATATCCCGCTTGGGGCGCGCTACGGCCGGCAGCGGCCAAAGCAGGGAGCGCCTCGCGGGCCGTTTCGCGCGTGGCGAGATAGCTCTTCCAATACGGCAGATCCCCCAGATAAAAGCCATAATCACGTTCCGCGCCCGCCAGCGCCATCTGTTGATCCAGCTCCGCAAGGCGGCGCGCCATGGCTTCGCGTTGTTCTTCTGGATACCCCGGATGATAGGTAGCGCCGGGCACGACATATACGTGCCCCTTCGTGGGCGGCTGGCCCGCGGCCAGGGGAGCCGTGAACTCTTCTTGGTTCCGTTTGGTGGTAAGCAGCACCTTTATATCCAGGGTCTGGCCGGGCGCGGCGCTTCCCAATGGGATAGCCAATAAGGCTTCATATTGAGTCTGTGGGGGAATCGGCAGGACCACCTGTTCCGGCGAAGGGGATTGGCCTTGCACCGTGGTCTGGATGGAAATGGGGAATGAAGCTTCTTTGCCCGGATTGAAAAACGTGAGCAGTGCGCCTTGCTTTAAAACGCCATTTTCGTCGCTGAAGGAGCGCTGGGGCTCGAGTATAGGAATGTAAGCGACATCACCGATAGCCCGCACGGGCAGTATCCGCATGGCGATTTCGAAGCTGCTATTGGCGGGCAGCAGGGGGCGGTTCGGGAATCCGCGTGCGCGCAAACGGTCTTCTGGGATCCCGGTGGCTTGGGCGAGAGCGGGAAATGATGCGAATGGGGCTTCAATGATGATCCAGTTTTCACCGCTGCGGACGCGCGCAAGAAAGCGGTTGACGCCTGCATTCTCGAAAGAAGCGGGTTGTATATCCACGGCAGGGAAGCCATTGATCCACATTCGTGCGCCAAGAGGGGTCTGCAAATCGATATAGACCGTTGCTTGCAGCGGATTATAGCAGGAGAAAGCGAAATACATGACGCCTTCGCGCTGGTCTTTGAAGGTTTCTGTAAGGTCGAGCAATTCGCTGTCCGCCTGCAGGGCGTTCCAGGTGAAAGCGCCATCTGGTCCGGTAACGGCGCTGCCTGCTCGAGGACGGGCGCGGCTTACGCCTCCCATGGATTCGAGGTAATCGCGAGCGCCTAATGGCGAGGCGCTTTGTTCAAGCGCCGTTATGATGCCGCCATCGGCATCGGCCGTGAAGGGGCCGCAGAAAACCCAGTCGGCGACATAACCCCGGTCAACCATGTTGATCAACGGTTCTTGTGCGCTGGCGATGGAGGCGGCCAGCAAAATGGGCATCAGCCCGGAAAGCAGCTTTTTGTGCATGCGGATTTATCCCAAATAGGTTGCGATCATGGGCTGGATTCTAGCATGATCGCGTACTCAGGGGTGAACAAACGGAGTATGGTTTTCTCTGCATAGGGATTGTGTGTGAAACGAATAGAATGGGAAAGACTGGAATATGCGCGCGGACATGTGTTGTGCGTGGGTGCCGCATTGTGCGCCGTGCCCTATTCTTTTCATTTGTTGTCGTTTCTGCACGCCAAAGAAGCCGTCCTTTACTTCGCCTTGGCAATGGCCTCTACGATGGCGCTTCTGCGCGGGCGCATGCGGTGGCAGGGCATTTGGGCGTTTGGCCCGGTTTGGCTGTTTCTCCTGTGGGTGCTGGTATTCCATCTCTTGGCGGGAGGCGCAACGGTTCGCACCTATGCGGCGGAAAGCTTGGCGCGCGGCGCGCTGTTGCTTTTGGCTGGGGCGCTTGCGTTTGATCTGCTTCGGGATGCGTGCTGGCGGTATCGATTTACAAATGCTTTTTTGATTTCCGCTGTCCTGGTGTCACTGCTTTTTCTGTTGCAGCGCGCGGGGCTTGCCTCCCCTCTATTTCCCGATAGGCCCTCGCTTGCGCCAGGCATGTATTCCGTTTTTGGGAATGCGGATCTGCTTGGCGGCTATGCGGCCATGGCTCTACCCCTTTTCGTATATCGTTTTTTACGCGGCCAGCGGCTCAGCGTGATTGCAGCCGCGGGCGTATTGCTTATGGCGGCGGCGGTGGCGTTATCTGAATGCCGTTCGGCCTGGATCGCGGCGAGCGTGGGCTTGGGGGCCGCCGCTTTCCCCCGGCCCATTTCCATGCGCCGTGCGGGCTTGTTGGTTTTATTACTGGCGGGTGTGATAACTGGGCTGGTGGCCCTGCAGCCTGCGCGTTTCATGGAGCGGGTGAAAGGGGCGGCCACATTGGAAAGCACGGGAGTCCGTGCACGATTGTGGATGTGGGATGGAACGTTGCGGATGATAGCGGCGCATCCGGCGGCGGGCGTAGGTTTGGGGAATTATTTATACTGGAGCCCCTTGTATATGGGCGAGGCGCTGCATGACGAGGATGGAACAAACCCGTATTGGACGGACCGCCATGTCCAGCATGCCCATTCGGACCCGCTTGAACTTGCCGCCGAGGCGGGTGTTCTGGGTGTCCTGTGTGCGTGTTGGATGCTGGCGCGGCTGTCGCGACGGCGCGGGCCGGAATGGCTGGTGCTGCTGGTGCTGCTGATTTTCTCTTTGGCCAATTTCCCTTTCCATAGCGCGCCACATGCTTTGGCGGGGGTGCTGTTTGCTGGGATGTTGCTGGCGCGTGATGCTCCGGTTCGCGCCGAATCACGAAAGGCGGCTATCATGATTCCTGGCGCAACGATAGCGCTTGCCGCGTTCATGGCGTGGGCGGGCATTTGGCCTAGTTTTTTATTGCGGTCGGCGGATATCGAGTTTTTGGATGGGCGGGCCGTCTCTGCCTTCGTATATCCGAGCAATGGACCACCTTTGGCCTTCCGCCTTGGGCCGGCATAACTATGCTATCGCGCTGGCGCGGGCGAAGCAATATGATGAAGCGGAGGCGCAGGCGCGCATGGCGTTGCATGGGCTCGATACGGGTCCGCTGTATTTGTTGATTGGAGCGCTGGCCCAGGCCCGTGGCGCAAACGAGGAAGCCCGCGAATGCTTGGAAGCCTCCGTTTTTCGTACGCCTGGCATGGTCGAAGCATGGGTGCGGCTGGCGCGCGTTTCACCGCCAGATTCTTGGGAAGCCCTGCGGGAGCGGGCGCGCCCTTGGTTATCGCTCCAAGATTATGCGAAGTTGGACGAATTCCATACGGAACAGGCAAGTAATGTACAATGACGCGGTTAATCATGTAATGGAAAGGTGTTGGTTTATGATACTGGAAGCGGCGGAACAGCGGTGCCTTCGTTATCTGGGGCAAATATCGAATCCGTTAGTGTCTTTTGATTCATTACTATCGTACATTCGCCAGGATAAGGCGTGTGAGGGTATCGATGAGGGCGAGTTTATGCACTTTGTCCGCCACCATGCCTTGATCCGGGTGATTGAACCCGTGGGGCTTGCGCAAGATCCCGCGCACGCACGCATGTTAGAACTGATGGGGGTGCCCGCCGGAACACGGGTTGCGCTGGCGGAACGCATGCCGGGACGCCATGAAATCGGCAGCCAGATGCGCGAGCAACTGGCTCTTATGATAAAAGCGCTCGATACGGCGCTTAGCGAAGCGGAAGAAGCGGATAATATGGAACGCATCCAGAAAATCAACCGTTTACTCTCCACCGCCGAAAAATTAAGCGAACAGTTGGAGCAGTTTTGAATGAAACTCATCCCACGGCGGCGCACAGGATTTGCCGTGATGCGGTGAAGCGGACTTGTTCAGGCGTGAGGTCCAACAAGAGGCCGCGCCGGGGAATGGTGCGGATATAGCGGGCGTATTCGGGAGCGGACTCGTGAATGCGTTCGAGAAGCCTGCGTTTCTGGACGTGGATCTGGTTTGGCTCCACGGCGGTTTCGCCCCACAGGGCGTCTTGCAGGGCCTCGTAGAACACGCATTCGCCCGGATGCGCCGCCAATAGTTCCATCATTCGGTATTGTTTATCCTGCAGAGGCACCACTTTCCCCTCGAACTCGATCTGGCAGGGCCTGCGGCCATCGACAATCAACACCGGTTCATCCCGAGGAATGGGCATGGCGGTTTCCGGTTTCAGCCCAGTGGATTCGAGCGCCCACGCCGCAATGCGCCGGGCGGCGCTTAAAGGCATCCAGTGTTTTAGGCGCTCCGGCGGCGTCTGCGCAAGGGTTTCGGCGGTGTGAAGCCCGGCGGAGGCCATGGACACGAGGGCTGCGCGGGACAGAATAGGCCCCGCGAGCCGCGCCAGCGGCAAGGTTTCCGCCCGCAGTCCTCGCGCGGTGCGTTCGGCCAGGAGTTCGATGCGCCTGATAAATGCTTCATGCGCGCCGAAAGCCCGCGCGATGGCTGCCGTGGCGTCCACGAGCCAGCTTAGTTGGTCCGCCGCGCCGCGAATTTGGCCCAAGAGGGTCTGATAGCGCTCTTCGATATCGTAAATCGATTCTTCGTTGAGCCAATCCTGGAGAAAGAGGGCTATCTTGATGGCGCGCACTTCATTGAAGAAGGGCATGAGGGTGCAATTGCGCAGGCGGTTGAGGGGCACATCGGAAGAAAGCTCCTCGTTGCGCGTTCCCTGCCGCAATTGTTCTGGATAATCGGCATGGTCATATTCCCGCGTCGTAAGGGAGACTTGCACCATGCGGCCATCGGGCGTCAGGGCGGCGGCGAGCAGGAGGTCGATGTCGCCCCACAGGCGCGTTTCCGACTCGCGGACCCAGGACGCGAGTTCGCGCGCCGTGGCCAGCGACACCCCCTTGGACGCCGCCGCCCACCCGAAAGGCGTGGCTTCAATATGGCCTTGTTCATTGGCAGGTGCGAGCAGCCCCGCATCCGTGGCGCGGTTGATGGCGGTCCGCACGCGCACTTCGATTTCCTGCGGTGAAAGGGATTCCGCCCATACCCACATCCCTGTGGGTGTGTGATTGAAAAAGCGGACTAATTCCTCCTCCGTGCGGCATGCGCTTGAGGCTACGAGCCGGAGGACGTGGTCCTCGAGAGGCCCCTGGCCCAGGCGCGGCTCGATGGCCTCCCGTTCGCCCTCGACGTAGCGCCGCCAGAGGGTCTCGTGGTCGAAAGGCGTCGCCGCCACGAGGATCGAGCGCCCGAAGGGCTTTCCCGAGCCATACCGTCCCGCGCGCCCGCCCATGTTTTCGTATTCCGCCCGCAAGATGGGCGTTTTCCAGGGCATGCCGAAGCGGGTGTCGTATTGCCATTTGTCGGCGGTAATGAAGACATTTTGCGCGGGCAAATTCATGCCTGCGGCGAGGGTGCTGGTGGAGACGAGCACCTTGAGTTCCTCGGACCGGAACGCCGTTTCAATCACCTGGCGCTCCTCGGGCGACAAATCAGCGTTATGAAAGGCCACGCCGAGGTTCAGTAATTCGGAGAGCTCATCGCGGGCATGGGTCGCGTCGAGGCGGCGGAGCGCCTCGATAGCAGTTGTGGCGGGCGGCAAATCAAGCCGATGGGCCAGCAAGGCCGCGCCCCGGCGCGATTCGTAGCGGTCTTTCACGAAGATGATGCATGGCTCGCCCGCCTTGACGAAGGCGTGCAGGTTTTCCGAAAGGATCTCCCACGGCGATTCCGATTCGCAGTCCGCCAGCTTTTCCTCCGCTTCCGCATATTCATTGTAGGTGCGGAAACGGAAGACGCCTTCATGCAGGACGCCATAACGCAATTCGATGGGCCGCCGTTCAAAAAGCACCGCTTCGGCGTTCATCCATCGCGCTAGGCGTTCCGTGCCGCCGATGACCGCCGACAATCCAATCAAGCGCACGCCCGCCAGCAGCAGCCGGGTCAGCAGCAATTCCGCCATGGCCCCGCGCTCGGGGTCCGACAGAATTTCGAGCTCATCGGCGATCACCAGTTCGAGCTCGTTGATCCGCTCCGGCCTCCGCACCAAAAGCTGCGCCAGTTTTTCATACACGACCACGGCGATGGAGAAATTCCCCTTCTCCAAATCCTCGTCAAATTCCCGGTGATCCCGGGTGGAGATGATGGTTTTGATGCCATAGGCGGCGTACTTTTCTTGGAAACCGGCCCATTTTTCCGCCGCCAGGGCCTTGAGCGGGAGGAGGTAAACCACTTTCTTGCGCTTGAGCGCCGTGTGAAGCGCCGCCATTTCGCCGATGAAGGTCTTCCCGGATGTCGTGGGGGCTTGGATGAGCAGGTTCTTGCGTTCGAAAAGCCCATGCTGCCGCACCGCCATTTCCTGCAGGGGCAGCAAGTGTTCGCTTTCGCGTTCCTGCCAGAGGCTGATGATCTCGGGGGCCGCCCCAAACCGCAGCAATTCCGCCATCTTCATGGTTCGCCTCCTTTTGATTACCAAAAGGAGTATACTGAAAATTTAAGCAGATGTCAAGCGGTTTAGGGTTTTGGGTCAAGAATCTTGGGGGCATCTACTCGAGTTTAGAGACTATGGTGTTCGGCCCTCCAGTTTTGCCCTTGCATAGGCATATTCTTGAGAGGTTTCTGGGTAGGCTTTCATCATTTTCCAGAGGGTTTCATTGCATTTGAGGACTTCCCCCATTTGTTCATAGCATGTCGCCAATCCGAGAAAGGCATCCGTACACTGGGGAGATTCTGGATAGTCTTGAATGATGCGCTCGTAACAAAAAGCGGCTTGCCTGTAATCACTCAATTTATTCCGATATAGATTTCCCATGGCAGCTAAAAGAACAGGCGCTTCTTCTGGATTCGTTTGTGCGTCGAGGCGTTTGCGGTGTGCATTAATGGTTTGTAGCGCGTCCTTTTTGATCTGGTTTTCGTAGGTGTTTTCAGTTTGGGAAGAAGTACGCGTGTTGGAAACGGCTTGCCGTGTTGCGACAAGGGCAGGAGGCTGCTCTGGATTCGGGGTGGCGGCTTTATAGACCACCAATACGACACACACCACAAATGCGGCAGCCAGATACCAGTTATCATGCAAAAACTCGAACAAAAATCTTCGGTTCATATTCCCATTTCCCGCCAGGAGAGCTGGTCAAGGCAGAGAATCGGATAGTCCCCCAATCATTCCAAGCGGCAAGTTATCCGCTAATTCGGGAACTTGATAAATCTCTGGTACGTTGGTGCCCATATCGAAGTAATTTGATACAAATGTTCCTATCGTGATCGTTTGCTTCGTGCTTTTGACCGTGTTTTGGGCATAAAAAGCGCCCATCAAGGTGAGCTGCGCCGTGGAGCCTACCACCATGGAATTCCGGGCCATGATTCCAATAATGTTTTTCACGGGGAAACTGTTGGCTGTGCTTCCATCGCTGTTCACTGTGAGCAGATTCGTGTCGAGTGAGACATTGCCATTCACTAGAAAGGCGGCCCGCCCCGTATAATAGATGGTGGTGTCATTGCCCTTGCCTTTCATTTCAAGGTCGCCATTGATTACTATCTGTCCATTAATCTCCATCTTATTCGTGCTGGCATTGAAGTAAACATAATCATCCGTGGATGTGCGGTGCGTGGGATCGGCGTCGGCTGGGCGCGTGGCGTTATAGTAAAAATTTGTTGATGTGTCGATGGTCATATTTCCGGTGTAGGCGGCACCAGCCAATTTTTCAGTAAAGTATTCATCATGCTGGTAATTTCGAGTGCCAGTGGTATAAAGCACCCCGGCGCCTGTCACGGGATCCCGCCAGTCATCATCAAGAATGGGAAAAGGAACGCGATCTCCCAGATCGTATACTTCATCCCATCCGTTATCGCTATAGACGGACTTTGGATCGCCCCGGTTTCCATCATCCACTACGGCGGTGCCGGTCCATCCGTCGTTTACATAGGTGCCATCCATCGTTTCTTTAATCGTATTCAGGGCGGAATCCGGCTCTCCAATTTCGGAATTGCCCGAAAGGCCCACCAATCCATTTTTAACGCGCAGCTTTGCTTCCAGCGTATAAACGTTTTTTCCTCCAAATGACGCTGTTGGGAGGGCGGGCACCCGGCTAGCCAGAGCAGCGGGCATGCCCGTATAATTGTTGTGAATAAGGCTGGTTCCGCTCAGGTCTAGGGCCGTCACAGCTACGCCGCCTTCGAGGATATTGTTGCCTAATAAATGAACAGAGCCATGGATGCTGACATTGCCATTGATAAGCCCGCCTATCTGGCCGGTTCCGCCAAAGATAGCATTCTGCCAGACGTTCACATTCATGCCGCGGTAGATGGTTTCCAGCCATCGCGTAGTGGCTCCACAGTTCGCCACGGAATAAATGGTGTATGTCCATTGCTCGTTTGCCCCGTCAATCACACCATCGCCATTATTATCCACATCATCATCCGACCAATTAATCGTGTACGCCGCATACCGGGTAATAGGTGGAAGGCCAATTTCACTAGGCGTGAGCCGCTCATCATTGAGATCGGGGAAAGGCGTCTCTCCCGCATCGGCGGGGGTCCATGAACCTAATCCAATTGCTCCATCGCCACCTGTCTCGATGGACAGCTTCGCAGCGGAAATGCCTGCCTCCGCTCCCGTAAAGCATTCCGTGAATTCTTCATAGGCATCGACATGCCGCTTATGACGCACCACACGCATCGCAATGGCGCTCATTAGTAGAATGGCGACAAACAGAAAGAGGGTGGCGAGCAGCAGCGCGCTTCCTTGATTGGATTGGCGAGATCGGCGCATGTTTTAGTTCCTCGGGATTACGAATTCAACCAGCCTGCAAGGCATCGGGATATCATTCACGCTGCCGCTTTCTGTTTGCACGGTGATGCGAAGTCCAGCGCCATTTTGTTCAAACCAGACGCCTTCATCTTCGGCAGCTCCGCTTGTTGAAACGCGAAGGGTGTTGCACAATACTTGCGTCTGGAGCCCATCGGTCATAATGAGCTGGCGGGCGGTGATGCCATCGTTGTTAATATCTTCAAAATCTGGGCTTATCGTCCGAACTGCGCTCAATTCGAGCCTCACCTGGGAATCGACCGCAAGGCCATTGTTATCGGCATCTAGCGCTATGCGGTATTGCACGGTGTTTGCCGGAAGCGAACCCCAATTAATGGAAGAAAAAGCGGATTGGCGGATTTCCCTTATCGCTACTAATATCGCTTGGCGCGCATCGTCCGTGGCGGTGACTTTCGCTTGCTGGGAGCGGGTAGCTTGGCCCACCGCTATGGAAAAACCAAAAAGGGCAGCCGAAATAATCAGCATAATGCTAATCGATACGGTTAACTCGACTAGGGAGAAGCCATTTTTTTTCATGGTGCTACCTTCCTAAAAGAACGGTGAGGCGCCGGCTTAATGGACGGCTGCTCACATCTCTCCACGAAAGAATGATTTCTACATTTAATGGATTAGGGAAGTTTTGTGCAGAAAACGTTTCGCCTGCCGCGGCGGCTAAAGGCACTCGCATTCCGGCGGAATTGAGGTAAGCGAATGAGATGGATTGGGAATCTCCCAACAATTGAGGGATTATTAAGTTGCCCCGAGCGGCCTGTTCGAGATCCGCTCCCCGCAACACTTCCGCCGTGCTCGCCAGCACGGAAGAGGCCATTTCCTCTTGTTCTATTAAGGCCCGGCTTTTGCCCACGTCTACCGTTGCGCTTAGCAGTGCGACAAGGCCTACGGTAAGGATAAGCGAGGCAATGACGATTTCAACAAGCGTGACGCCATCCTGGTTCCGGATGTTGAAATGATGAGGCGGTATTCGCAATTTTAAGGGCACGGCTCGCTTCCTATCCAAAAATTTTTCTGGATAAAACTCTTCGCCCCCTTTACTTCATGATACCTTAATAACTCTAAAAATGCAAAAGACATGTAAAAGCAAATTTTATGGCGCATTTTAAGAGGTGGACGATTCAATAACATCGCCGTTTTTTTGAACGAAGCGCCGCCATTTTTTAAGGATTGTGCTTTACTGGATATTGGGCCATCCTGTCAAAATGGAACTGGAGCATCAAAGCCTCGCTGGGGTATTCTTAATGCGTGTGATTGATCTGATAGAGGATTATCGAATGAATAACAAACAAGCCGCATCTCGTGAAAAAAAACCTGTCCGCCGGTGGATTGCCCGCATAGCGGTTTTGGCTGCCGTGGGGCTGGCCTTTTGTTTTGTATCGCTTATCTGTGCGTGCCCGCCTCCGCTTCCTTCGGATGTGCCAATTTATACGTATGAAGTGATGGACCGATATCCCCATGATTCCACCGCATGGACGCAAGGGCTGATATATCAGGATGGCGTCCTTTATGAGAGCACGGGGCTGAAAGGAAGCAGCAGCTTGCGGCGGGTCGATCTCGCCACGGGCAAGGTGCTCCAATCGCACGCCCTGGATAGCGAATGGTTCGCGGAGGGCATAACAGCTATAGATGGGCGCATCTTCCAGCTTACTTGGCAAGATGGGATCGGTTTTGTATATGACAAAGGCACTTTTGAAGAGAAACAGCGCTGGAGCTATTCCGGCGAGGGCTGGGGAATTACGTATGATGGAACGCATCTCATCATGAGCGATGGAACGGCGACGCTGCGTTTTCTCGATCCGGATACGTTCAAAACGATTAAAACGTTGGATATCTCGGATAGTGTAGGCCCTGTCAAGCGATTGAATGAGTTGGAATACATCAATGGCGAAATCTATGCGAATGTGTGGCAGCTCGACCGCATTGCACGTATTTCCCCGCAAACCGGCGCTGTTACCGGATGGATCGATTTATCCGGGCTTCTTTCGAGTGAAGAGGCCCGCAACGCGGATGTGTTGAATGGGATCACCTATGATCCGGCAACCGGGCGTTTGCTCATCACCGGAAAGTACTGGCCCACCCTCTTCGTGATCACGCTTGTGGAAAAGAAATCGTAAACGCGAGCCAGCGGATGCGGCGCTGCTTCTGCTTAAACGGATTTTTTTTCGGATATATTCGCCAAGAAGCATTCCCAAAAGGAACTGCCTGGATTGGTGATGCACCAGCATAAAAAGCAATCGTTGCACCAATCTCCAGCCAAGGCTGGCCGGGCGCTCTTCCTCATGCTCAGATGCTTCATCGCGCTACGCTCCTTCCCTTGTTGGCACAACTCATCATCCAATCTCGGCTTCCGTATGTGTAGTAGCCTATCACCTAATCAATTGCATGTCAACAAAAAATGCGCAGAGTGATAAATTTTAGAATTATCATGGACTCTTTGGCTTGCTGCGTATGTATACAGTTTTTGGGCCGTTCTGGCGGCTTCCATGAAGCCGCCAGAACGGGAAGCGGTTTTTAGTTAATCGCCGGAGCTTCAGATACACTCATATCCATGGAGCCTGATGCGTCTACTGGCATTGGAAATGCATTCGCGGTGGATACCTGCACGCGATAGGTGATCTTTACTTCCCCATCTTTTGGGACAAGCACAGTGAATATGGCGGTGCGGGCGTCTTTCTTCACGAAATCTTGGGATTTCTCGATGATGCGCCAGTCGCCGGGCATGGGCTCCACCACGTCCACCGTAACATCGCTTTCCTTGTGGTTGCGCAACGTGATGGCGTAGGCCGATTCCCACACATTCGGTGCGATGACTTTATAGTCCGTCTGGACGCGCTCCGCCACCACATCGAAGGCTTGGCCCATGCGGAGCTTCACTTTTTCGTCCTTGGGCGTATGCTTAATACGGTCCTCGCCCGCGAACTGGAGCATGCCGTCACTGTCCTCCTGGTAAATCCGCATCACGCCTTCGGGCAGTGGGATGCCCAGATGATTGTCTTCCTTGTTCTGGAATTCGAGGAAAACATCGACTTTTTCTTCGGGCATGGGCGGAATCTGCTGGGAGTAGAAATACTCCTGGCCCCGGTATTCATAGCGTTTGCCGCAGGCCACGCCTGCTCCGCTCAAGAGCGCCACTTGCTTGGATTGGTTCTCCTTGATGGTCGTGCGGCGCGGGATCGTGTAGAGATGGTATTCCGCAAAAGCCTCTTCTTTCGGCATCGGCGCGGCCATAGCCATACCGCCTCCCATGCCTACCATTCCCATATCTCTTGCTGCTTCCACCTGCGGAGCTACATTGACTTGGCCCGCCACGAGCTTGAGCTGGGCGTTTTTGTAGGTTGCGCCGCTTTGGTTGTTGAGCGTCACCCACCCGGCGATATCGAGCGAGGCGTCTGTTTTGGCCAAGGTGAGCACGTAATCGGCGCTCCACGAGACGCCGTTGGTCAGGTAGGTGGCTTCAAGGGTCTGCGCGGCGGCGGCGTTGTTCAACTGCCAGATTAACGATGGCTTGGAGATAAGGTTATCGGGAATGGCAGGCAAAACGACCTGGCCAGGGTGCCCGATGTATATTTGCCCATCCGCGCCTTTGTAGACCGGCCCGCCGTTGACGCTGAGCAGTTCGGCCTGCATGGAGTCCATATTGACCTCCGTGCTGAAGTTCTTCAACGTGACTTGTTTACCTACATACTTTTCCATCAGTTTCTCTGGGCTGATCAGGTCGTACTCGTAGTTCTGTTCGAGAATACCCACGGAACCTTCCTGGGCTAGGGAACGCAGGCCGACGGTCTCAGGGCGAATCTGCTGGGCCACGTCCGAGAATTTCAGTTGGAGTTCCCCCGTGGGCATTTGAAGGGTCCGTACATCCCGCACGAGGGCGATGCCGTTGTTGTAGGCCGTCACGGCGATATCCGTCTGCTGACCGATAGTCGTTTCTAGTGTCGGAGGCTGGGCCAACGCCGAAATGCCCAACGCCGATACTATTGCTGCAAGCATATACTTCATCATTTCCCTAACTCCTTCATAGTTGCGTATTTTTAAACTCGTGGACCCTAGATATCGTTTATTGCGTTACTTGCACACGGTATGCGACTTTGACTTCTCCATCCTTGGGCACGGATACCGTGAACACGGCCGTGCGGGCGTCTTTTTTCACGAAGTCTTGGGAATTCTCGAAGATACGCCAATCGCCGGGCATGGGCTCCACCACATCCACCGAGATGTCGCTTTCCTTATGATTTCGCAGCGTGATGGCGTAGGCCGATTCCCACACATTCGGCGCGATGACCTTGTAGTCCGTCTGGACGCGCTCCGCCACGACATCAAAGGCCTTGCCCATGCGGAGTTTCACCTTTTCGTCTTTGGGTGTATGTTTGATGCGGTCCTCGCCCGCGAACTGGAGCATGCCGTCGCTGTCTTCCTGGTAGATCCGCATCACGCCCTCGGGCAGCGGAATGCCTAGATGATTGTCTTCCTTGTTCTGAAATTCGAGGAAGACATCGACTTTTTCTTCGGGCATGGGCGGTATCTGCTGGGAGTAGAAATACTCCTGGCCCCGGTATTCGTAGCGTTTGCCACAAGCCACGCCCGCGCCGCTCAGGAGCGCCACTTGCTTGGATTGGTTCTCCTTGATGGTCGTGCGGCGCGGGATGGTGTAGAGGTGGTATTCGGCGAAGGCTTCCTCGCGCGGCATGTCGGCACGAATTCTTATTGCAGCTCCTAAAGATACATTACTCAAGCCTTTTTCGTTCATAGGAGGGGCGATATTGACTTGTCCCGCCACGAGCTTGAGCTGGGCGTTGGTGTAAGTCGCGCCGCTTTGGTTGTTGAGCGTCACCCAACCGGCGATGTCGAGAGAGGCGTCGATCTTGGCTAAGGTGAGGACGTAGTCGGCGTTCCACGAGATGCCGTTTGTCAAATAGGTGGCTTCGAGGGTCTGTGCGGGGACGCCGTTGTTTAATTGCCAAATCAACGATGGCTTGGAGATGAGATTATCGGGAATGGCAGGCAACACCACCTGGCCGGGGTGGCCGATATAGATTTGCCCATCGGCGGCTTTGTAAACGGGACCGCCATTGACACTGAGCAATTCCGCTTGCACGGAGTCCATGTTGATTTCCGTACTAAAATTCTTCAACGTGACTTGTTTGCCCACATACTTTTCCATCAGCTTGTCCGGGCTGATGAGATCATACTCATAGTTCTGTTCAAGAATACCCACGGAGCCTTCCTGGGCCAGCGAACGCAGGCCGACGGTCTCCGGGCGAATCTGCTGGGCCACATCCGAGAACTTGAGTTCGAGTTCGCCCGTGGGCATTTGCAGCGTGCGTATATCGCGCACCAGGGCAATGCCGTTGTTGTAGGCCGTCACGGCGATATCAGTTTGCTGGCCAATGGTGGTTTCGAGTACAGGCGGCTGGGCTCCGGCCGTTATGGCCAACACCAATACCGCCGCCGCAATTACATGCCTGCACATATGTAACGCTCCTTCCCGTACGCGTATGCCAGGGAACGCCGCTTTAGCCTTTCGGGGCATGCGCAGTGAACTTGGTGTTCCGGTAGATCATACTATTTGACACCAAAAAGAGAAAGAGGTTCGTATTTGGGCAGGATAAAAAAAGATGCTTTTAAGCGGAATAGCCATATGGATTTTAGGCTTGGGTTTGGTATACTCGCGCCGTATAAACCATAAGGAGGCAATTGCATGAAACTCGGAGTCATATCAGGCAATAACGGCGTGTTTTTGGGGCTGGAAACGGCCAGCCGGTGGTATAATCTGACTTCTGCATTAGGAGCTTGGCAAACACTGAAGGGAGAAACAGGCCGCCCGCCGGTCACTTCAGTCGAATCCTTGCTGTCGGAAGGCTGGGCCGCCCCGGTTTTTTTGAATAGCGTTGTGGATGCTCTTGGCGGTTCGCTAGAAGCGCATGCGCTCGATGCGCCGCCCAGCCAATTCTTGTTGCCGTTGAGGCCCGGCAAGATCGTGTGCATAGGACGGAATTACGCCGCCCACGCGAAAGAAACCGGCGCTACGCCGCCCGAGGAGCCGATTATCTTCTCGAAGGCCACGACGGCGTGCATCGCTGATGGCGAGCCGATTTTGGTGCGCCCGGAAGATGGGCGCGTGGACCATGAGGGCGAATTGGGCGTGATCATTGGCCGGAACGCGAAGGATGTGTTGCCCGAAGAAGCGCAAGAGTATATCGCGGGATATACGCTGGTGAACGATGTGACGGCGCGCGATCTGCAAAAGGCGGATATAGCCAGAGGGTGGCCTTGGTTTCGCTCGAAGAGTTTCGATACGTTTTGCCCCATGGGGCCGGTAGTGGCGCTGCCCGATGAAATGCCGTGGCCGGTGGAAGTTGATATCGAGGTGAAGGTGAACGGCCAGACCCGCCAAAAGAGCAATACGCGGATGTTTCTATACAATATTCCCGCGTTGATCGCTTTTATTACGCGCTATATGACGCTTGCGCCTGGCGATGTTATTGCTACGGGCACGCCGGAAGGCATTTCGCCTATCCATCCTGGAGATGTGGTCGAGGTGGCGATCCCGCAGATCGGCGCGTTGCGCAATCCGGTAGCGTAGTTTTGCGCCATTTTTATCGTCTGATTGCCGCGCGGCGGCTTGCCAGAGGCCTGGCAAGCCGCCGTTTCAAGTTCATGCGGCTGAGCGCGGAAACCCCCCTGGCGTTATTCGCCTGTTTCCGCGCCTTGTGTTCTGCGTTCGGGCATGACGGCATACATGCCAAGGACATTGTAGCCGCAGTCCACATGCAGCACTTCGCCAGTGACTCCCGCCGAAAGGCTTGACGCCAAATACACGGCGGTTCCCGCCACATCATCGAGATGCACATTGCGCCGAAGCGGCGCGCATTGTTCGGTCACATCCAGCATGTCGCGCATCCCAGCGATGGCGGATGCGGCTAAGGTGCGGACGGGCCCGGCGCTAATGCAATTCACCCGGATGCCGCTGGGGCCAAGATCCGCCGCGAGATAGCGCGCCGAGGCCTCGAGGGCGGCCTTCGCCACGCCCATGACGTTGTAGTTTGGGATGACCTTCTCGGAACCATAATACGTCATGGTCATGATGCTGCCGCCGCTGGACATGAGCTTCGCGGCCTCGCGTGCGATGGCCACAAGCGAATAGGCCGAGATATCCAGGGCAAGTGCGAAATGGGAGCGCGGAGTCGCGACAAAAGGATTGCTCAAATCCTCCCGATGGGTAAAAGCGACAGAGTGAATCACGAAATCGATGGAATCCCATTTGGCATGAACAGCCTCGAAAAACGCCGTGATGTCCGCGTCTTTGGACACGTCGCAAGGAAACATGGAGGCGTCCGGCATGTCGGATTCCAACAGCTTTCGTACGCGTTTTTCAAGAGGTTCTCCCACATAGCTGAAGGCCAGTTCCGCGCCTTGGGCGGCGCATGCTTGCGCGCAGGCCCATGCGATGGATTTCTCATTGGCCACGCCAAACACGAGGCCGCGTTTTCCTTGTAATAGGTTTTGGCTCATATATCCTCCTGTAGGTGCTTAACTCATTTGCCGCCAGCGCAATTCCGTTAAAATACCGTGCGCGGGCGAAAGGGCAATTGTATACTGGATGCGGGAGGCGTTTCCAAACAGGGCCTTCCAAAAATGTTCCTCCGTGTGAATCTACATCGCCATAAAACCGAAAATGGATATACAAAAGAAATCCGCACCCCAAAGCGGCAGCGAGCTGCCGCACTCCAAGTAGTTTCACAAAAAGACTTAGAGCGCATATGGAGCGATAGCTTGCTACTACCGCTTTCTTGTTCTCTTAGGTGTATTTCACGGGCATTTCCTTGTTTTGGCTTGCCTGCTCCATTTTTTGGAGGGCCTAAACGCACAAACGGGAAGAAGGTGCATCTTGCCTCATCATGTTGTATCATCTTGTGCATACGGCCTATGTTGGCGGCCAGACGGTATAACAATGAGGCAGCCCATGAATTATTTACGCCTGACTCGTGGGCGGAGCATTCGTCAGTTCTTTTTTGATTCCATTCTTGGTGTCCATGACACGCCGCATGGTATTGCGCTGGGCTGCGCCCTGGGATTGTTTGTCGGGATTTCACCGGCATATGGATTGCACACGATTCTTGTGCTGGCGTTAGCGCCGTTGCTGGGCGCGAATATACCCGCCGCCCTTGCGTGCATGTGGATCAATAATCCGCTGACCTTTATACCTATCAGCACCATGGCGTATGGCATAGGCGCATTTTTGATGGGAAGCAAGGCCCATCCGATAGAGCCTCTCATCCGCCAAGCCATTCATGCAACGGGGGGATGGGATGGCGTCATGAGCACATACTGGGGCATATTGTCCGATGTCATTGTGGAAATGCTATTGGGTAGCTTGGTGTTAGGGCTTTTTGGCGCGGCGCTCGGATATTTGCTGATGAAACGAGGCATAATCTATTATCGGAGGCGCAAATATGGCCCTGGCGGGCCGGCTGCAACGGTTCAACCCGACCAGCGGGTGGGAAAAACTTCATAGCTTTGCAGGTCAAACGGCTCCGTGGCCAGGGCCCATGGGATTCCGCATTCCGATAATAATTGCCCGTTGGAGGCGGCTTTCGCCATCAAGCTGTCCACGCCAGGAATCACCCATGCCACGCCAGTGGGCGTTTGGACCTCAGCGACGAATTCCCGGGGAACAGGAACAATGCGCCGGGCGGATTCGTACGCGCCGTTGGATAACAGCACAAAGGCCTCCGATTCGGCCAAAGGCATCAGCAAAGGCTCATCGCTTCCCTGCACGACTTCCACCAGGCGGCGGAGCAGTAGACAGCTCAGGTTATCTTGTTCGGCGCAAGGCAATTCTTCGTCCAGCAGGCGGATATAACCGCCATCACGGAATTCGGCCATGCCCAATTCGCCCATAACCGTCCATTTGCGGGCATGGTTTTCAGAAGCGCATTGGGTTAAGTGAATGCACAATTCCGCACCGTTTTCCATGGAGGCGCGCAGGCAATTGGTGTCTTCACCTTCGATGTTTCCCGCCCGGTATAATTCGGCCTGGACTTGCACCGGCCTCGCGAATTCATACGGTTCGGAACCCGCTAGATATGCCGCCATGTTGAGCACATGGGAGCAAGAATTGTTCATGGGGCCGTCGAGAATCAGCGCACCGTCAAACCGCGTCTTGCCGGACCAGTTGGAGCGGCTGTAGTAGGCGCTGTCACGCTGCCAGCAACAGTGGGCATGCACGGATGAAATGCGGCCCAATGCGCCTCCGCACAACCGGTGTTTGAGCGTGATGATGTTGGCGCGCGCGATATCGTGGAAGCCGATGGCGCAAAAACATCCATGCTGCTCCGCGAGGGTGATGAGATGGCGCAAGTCTTGTATGCGGACCACGGGGGGCTTTTCGAGAAATACGTGAAGGCCCCGCTCGAAGGCCGCCATCGCCATGGGATAATGCCAGTGAATTGGCGTGGCGATGCATACGAGGTCAAGCTCCGGTTCTTGGGCGAGCATTTGGAAATAATCCGTGTATGCGCGCAAGCCTTGTGCTTGAAGCTTTGAAGCCCCATCCGCATTGGCGTTAGGCTCGGCAAAAGCAATGGCCTTAGCCAGCCCGTCCGCTTCGAGCTGCCGCACCGCTGATACATGCACGGCCCCAAAACCGCCGATACCCGCTAGCGCAATCTTTAAGGGTTTCATGCTTATGCCCTTTCCCGCTAGAACCGGGCCGCGATGGCCCGCCTATCCGTATACATGCGCCAACCACGGCATCTACTGTAGCCCACAGTGGGCCAGATGTCCATTTTTTGTAAATGGTCACACTTTAGCCATCCGGAGTAAAAGCATTGGACCGATTTTTGAACCGCGAATAGACGCTAATAGACGCGAATGAACACGGCGCGGCGTAGCAGCAACCAAAGGGCCGGATTTTGGACCACGAAATACACTAAATACACTAAAAACTAAAGCGGTAGGGTAATCTATAATCTTTATATTTTGTTAAAACATAACAATAAACTATTAATTATAATATATATATAGTAATTAATATGATAATATATGACATGTTACTGTGTATAATATGCTTATAACGTTTTAGCCAACTGAAACGGCCTCATTTGAAAAATGAAAGGAATAGATAGGATACTCGTTTCCAGCGAAAACATTGGGGGAGGTGTGAGTGTCGTGCCATTGAACGTGGAAAATGCCGCAGAAAAAGCCGATCGAGATCGAGTGGGGTCCATTGATGTGTTCCGTGGCCTGACGATGTTTTTGATGTTATTCGTCAATGATATGAATGATCCGGACTTGGGACATGTATCCGGAGTGCCGGTATGGATGGAACACGCGCCTGGAAATGTGGATGCGATGACATTTGTGGATGTGATCATGCCTGCGTTTTTATTCAGCGTGGGTTTATGCATCCCGTTGGCGTTTCAGAAGCGTCTTCAGCAGGGCGGCTCGATTCCCAAGGCGGTGTTGCATGTGTTGATCCGCAGTTTGGGCCTGATCATTATTGGGCTTGGCATGGTGAATACGTATCGTTTTCATCCGAGCGCCATGCCCATTAGTCCTGGCTTGTGGGAGCTATTGTTTTTCGTCAGTGCTATCCTTGTATGGAACCGGTATCCGAAGCGGGATGGCCGCACACCGGCGTTATTCATGGGATTGCGTTTTTTAGGTGTGCTAATGCTCTTGGCATTAGCGGTGATCTACCGGGGAACGGATGGCGATGGGGTTACGTGGATGCGCACGAGCTGGTGGGGCATCCTTACGGTGATCGGCATGGCGTATTTCGTGGTGTCGCTTGCATATCTGTTCTTGCATCGGGACCATGCCGCGATGGTTGGGGTGGTTGCGCTGCTTACGGTGCTTAACATCGCGGAGCGGACAGGGGCGCTGCCGTTTCTCGAGCCGATCCGGCCCTATTTTTCCACTGGAGGCATACTCGGGGGATTGGGCTCCATTACGGCGGCGGGCGCGGTGGCGGGCATGTTATTTATGAGTGATTGGAAAACGCGGCCAGCGCGGGAGCGGATACGCTGGCTGCTGGGGTTTGCGCTGGCGCTTTTTGTTGCGGGTATTTTGCTGCGCCCGCCCTATGGCATATCGAAATTGGCGGAGACCCCCGCGTGGTGTTTGCTGTCATCAGCCATCTGTGTGGCGGTGTTTGCCTTTCTATACTGGCTGGTCGATCTGAAGGGGCGTTCGGCATGGGCGCGTTTCGCCATGCCTGCGGGACGGCAGCCACTTCTGGCTTATTTCATGCCGCATCTCTTCTATTCGCTGTTATTGGTTTTGGGTATAGATTTTTTACAGGAGCATTTGAATGCGGGCTACGTGGGGATCACACGGTCGCTGGTGCTCGCGTTGCTGCTCATTGGGCTGGTGAAGCTGCTCTCGAAAGCAGGTGTGAATCTACGGCTTTGAGCGCTACTGGTTCATTTTATTTCATTTGATTTTTGTATATGCCGAATCGTGCGGGTGTATATGTTGAATCATGCCGGTAATGTAAGCGTGTCCCGAAGGGACATCCCGCACCGACCGCCGTTCGAAGGGCAAGGGAGCCCCTGGGAGCAAGCTACCATGTGCCCGGAAAGGGCGCCCAAAAAGCGAGCCATTTCACCCAATTGCTACCTGGATGTATCTAGCGGCGGAGCTTCTTTAACGCAAGGGCGTGGAGTTTCGCGAAGCAGACATTTCCTCCGCGAAACTCCGCGTCCTCAACGCCTCCGCGATGATCTACAACACATTGATAGCGTGAAAAGAATGACTCTTGGGATGTCCCTTCAGGACAATTAGGGGGTGCTTATACCCAGGGGCGGCTCCCTTGCCCTTCGGGCGGCGGTCGGCCCTGGGCTGTGATGGGTTGTCCCTTTGGGACACCCTTTTGGGGGGAGACTACCATGTAGTGGCTTGTTTTATCAGCATTTGAAGATCAGGCGTTTTGCCTAGCTTATATGAGATTTCCAGAACGCCAGGCAATTATTAAAATAGGAAGAAATATACCACTACGGCAAATTTTAAAAGACTCTAGTACCTTGTCAGCCCTTAATTAAGGGATAAAGCCGTTTTAGTTTTACCCGGGCGTTGGAGGTTGTGAAGTGCCAATCCACACCTATCCCCGAATCGTTCCGGCTCGCGTTCCACGCAACCGCCTCCGAACGCAACGTCGCCAGATCCGGCATGCGCCGGTCCAGGCACTGTCGCGTGAACACGCTCAACTCGATCTCCGCCATGTTCAGCCAACTCCCGTGCTTCGGCGTGTAATGAATCTCCCGCCGCTCCAGAATTCGGCGCGCCTCTTGCGGCGCAAACGCCTCGTATAGCGCCCCCGGCGTGTGCGTGTTCAGGTTGTCCATCACCAGCACGATCTTTGACGCCTCGGGAAAATCCGTATCGACAAGCTGGCGGATTTCCTGTGCCCAATCGATTTTCGTCTTGCGCTCCCGCACACTCACCCGCCGCCAGTTTTCCAATGGCGCGGTGAACATGAAGTTCGCCGCTGTGCCATTGCGCTCGTATTCGTAGTCGTGTTTCGCCGGTTCCCCAGGTTCGGCGGGCAAGGGCGTTCGCGTCTCCTTCAAGAGCTGCGTCGGTTGTTCGTCCATGCACACCAGCGGATACTCTCGGTTCCGGCCGCGCTTATAGACTTCAAGTACGTCTTCCATCGCCGCCACGAACTCGCCATCCTGCTTCGGCGGTATCACCCAGCATTTCCGCAAGTGCGGCTTGAGTTCGTTTTTTTAAGCGTCTCCCAGACGGTCGTGTGCGAGACCGAATCCACGATCCCCAATTCCACCAGTTTGTCCGCCAAGAGCCGCATGGTCCATTTCGCCCGGCCTTCCGGAGCTTTTCCGCAAGCGATGGCAACCAGCCGGGCTTCGGCGTCGCCGTCGAGTCGGCGCGGGGTCGGCGGCGTTTCCCGCTTCTTGCGGCCCAGGGCGGATTCGATGCCTTGCGTGACCAGCCGTTTGCGCACCTCTTCCACCGTGGTGCGGTGGCAGCCAAAGGCTTCGGCTATCTGTTCGTCCTTCCAATTCGGCCCGTCGCAATCTGCCTTGAGCAGGATGTTGGCGTGCCTGATTTTGTATGCCGCCGCCTTGCCCTTGCTTACCAAGCCATGGAGTTGCTGGCGCTCCTCTTCTGTCAACCGAACTACGTATCGCTTTGTGGGCATTGCCGTTATCCTCCAAAGGAAAGACCCATTCCTCCCTCTGGATATATCGGCAAGATACACTTTTTTATTCAGCCTTTTAGGACTTACGGGGTACTAGGCCATATCGAACGATCATTTTTATGAAATGCGGAGACATACCGGCCGCATTATACCTTTGCAACCGCCTTTTCATGCTTCGGCACGAGCCGCCGTTCCGTGGCGTAATCAAGTAGAATCTCACGAAGCAGCTTCCGTCCGCGATACAAGCGCGACATAACGGTTCCCAAGGGGCAATTCATGGCTTCCGCGATCTCTTTATACGACATGTCCTCGAGATCCGCCATCACCACGGCATCCCTGAAATCTCCTGGCAGCGACTCGACAGCGTGTTTTACTTCATCATCCAGGAGCTCAAGCAGTTCTTCGGAACCACCCTTGGTAGTGGAATACCCCACTTCTGGATCAGGAGAGGGATTCTCCGCGGCCTCCGTGCCTGAAAGCTCGACAAAGGCGGGCCTCCTCGATTTGCGGCGGTATTCATTGATGAAGGTATTGCGCAGAATCGTCAACAGCCACGCTTTTATATAGGTTCCTTGCTCAAATTTCGCATGGAATCGCAACGCTTTGACGACCGTATTTTGAGTAAGATCTTGCGCATCCGCTGCATTGCGGGTCAGGCGCAATGCTACCGCATACAACATATCGAGATGTTCCAGCACCAGCTTTTCAAAATCCGGCGACCGAACTTCATCGCTATCGGTAATCGTATTCAATATAAAATCCTTACGCCACGAGGCGACAGACTGCACCACACTTCCGTCCGCCAGATTGCAGCGTCATCGCCGTATCCTAGACCTTAATCCTAACAATTGCCCATCAAAGGGTCAACTACGCAGGCCTTCAGGATCTTCGCATAGAAAAACTATGTTTTTCCTTCTGATCAGAGTATTTGTGTTAGTTTGTCCAAACATATCTGAAACGCCTCTCCCCCATTTTCAGAGAATGAGCCACAAAAGACGCAAAAGACGCAAAAATGAATTCATTCTTGCGTCTTTTGTGCCTCTTGAGGCCAATTCAGGATTGCTTACAATGCAATTACCCTGAAGACAGGATGAGTGTATGCGCATGAAGGCGTGCTATACTGCATGCTAGTGTATTGAGATTTATAAGGAGATTTCGTTGTGGGGTATCCAATCACGCGAATGCGGCGTTTACGGGTGAATCCGGTGTTGCGAGGCATGGTGCGCGAGACCCAGGTGGAGCCCGGCTCGCTCGTGCTGCCGTTTTTCGTCCGGCCTGGCGAGGGAGTGCGCAGGCCCATCACTTCCATGCCTGGGCATGCCCAATTATCGGTGGATATGCTGGTGGAAGAAGCAAAAGCGGCAGCAGACGCAGGCGTCAAATCCGTGTTGCTCTTCGGCATTCCAGAACACAAAGACGCCGCAGCTTCAGGGGCGTATGCGGAAGGCGCTATCGTGTGCCGGGCCGTCGAGGCGCTTAAAAAACAGTGTCCTTCCCTATGTGTGATGACGGATGTGTGCCTCTGCGAATATATGGACCATGGCCATTGCGGAGTCGTGCGGACCGGCCGCTCCGGCGCGCCATATGTGGACAACGACGCGAGCCTTGAATTGCTTGTGCGTGAAGCCCTGGCCCATGCGCAAGCGGGAGCCGATGTGGTGGCTCCGTCCGACATGATGGACGGGCGCGTAGGGGCTATTCGGGCATGCCTGGATAACGCGGGCCTCCAAGATGTGGCTATTATGGCGTATAGTGCGAAATATGCTTCCGCTTTTTATGGCCCCTTCCGGGAAGCCGCCGAGTCGCCCCCGCAATTCGGCGACCGCACCACCTATCAGATGGATCCGCCCAATGCACGGGAGGCCATGCGCGAAATCGCCCTCGATATCGAAGAAGGGGCGGATATCGTCATGGTGAAACCCGCACTTGCGTATCTCGATATCGTGCGCGCGGCGTCGGACCGTTTTGATGTCCCCATCGCCGCCTACCAGGTCTCCGGCGAATGTGCCATGGTCAAAGCGGCGGCGGAACGGGGCTGGCTCGATGAGAAGCGCACCGCGCTCGAAATGCTCACGGCCATTCGCCGGGCAGGCGCTCGCATCATCATTACCTATTGGGCGAAAGAGGCGGCGGCTTGGCTAGCATCTTAATGTATGCTGTTCCCTGGCGCTGAGTAGAGCTGAAGTGTTCAAAGATCGCGCAACACAGAAAGGAAGGGTGAAATGTTCATACGCAGCACACTAAAAAGCGCTCGTTTTGTTTCAGTCTTGATTGTTGTAGCGTTTTTGGGAGCGCCACATCCGGCTCAAGGAATGATCACTACTGGTAAAGGCAACGAGCCTGTCCATGATCCAGGATGGCCTGCGGGTGCCTTGGCAGTAGCCAATCTTGAAACGCGTGTGGGCTGGGAAGAAGGGCCGCCTTTTGGAGGCGGAGATTGGACGTTCTACTATTGTGGTGATACTGCCAAGTTTCAGAATGCGCTCAATGCCTTTTCCACCATCAACGCTGAACATCTCGAAGTGGTGCTTCATGAGGGTCGTGGTAAAAACTCGATCATCGAGCTTAATGGTTACGATTGGTCTTTCGATGTTTGGGTGCCGGAAAAATGGGAGCATCTTTATAATAATCCGGATAGTTTCGATCCGGATAGTTTCGATATGGATGGTCCCGTTCCTGCTCCACGGATGGAGGTCTGGTTATGGGAAGATGGTCCCGATTGGTCGAAGATCGAAGTCCCGGCGAATATGTCGGTCCGAGATCAGCGGGCGACATCTAACGGTTTTCCGCCTGGAAGCGGTTCCGTGATTCGAGCAACTATAACGGATTACCAGGGGAAACCTATCCCAGGCTCTACTTTGCGGATTATGGCTACTGGCGATGATAGCCAAGTGCATATGGAGGTGACTGTAGAATCCCAAGGCGAAGCAATTGCCACCGGAGTTCAGGCCGGCTCGTATCACGTCTTCGCAACAGCACCCGGTTATGCACCGCGTTTCCTTGGATACTCATCTTGCAGTGTCAATGATTATCTAGTATTTGTAGGCCGCTTGGCTCCGGAAGTCTCGCTGGCGGGTACCGTGGTGGATGAAAATGGCCATCCTTTGGGTAATGTGAAGGTCTGGCCGCTAGGTTTTAAGGGACCTGACGGATTAGGTTATCCCATGTACTCCATGACGGAAAAGCTAACTGCTATGACCGATGACCAAGGCCATTTTGAGCTTTCTGGAGTACCAGTAGGTAAATTACTACTACAATGTGATATCGCGGGTTATAAATATCGATGGGATCCCAAAGAGCCCTTAGAAATCCGCAAAGAGGGCTTACCTGACGGTTCCGAATGTGTTTTAAGAATGACGCCGACGGGAACGGTACGAATCCAACTCGTGAATGTGCAAGGCAATCCTGTCACAATCCAAGACTCCAAGAAAATCCGGATCTATATCCAAGAAGCGGATCGTTTCGGCGCTGGTTGCTGGAATGGTGAAAGTACGGCGGACACTAACGGCGTTTGTGAATTCAAAGAGATACCGTCCGGACGTTATCGGTTTTCCAGCAGAGATATTTTTGAGGGACAGCCTCCAGATGCGAATGAGATCATGGTTACCGTCCAGCCGCACCAGGCCACAGAGGCAAAATTAACTTTTTAAGGTGAAACGAGCTAAAAGCCGAGACTCATAGGATATTTCAGAGCGGGTTTTGTGTGTATGTATGCAATGTAAGTAAAATGTCCTGCACGCCATTCATCCAGGAATAGGCCAAAGATGTGCAGATATCAGTTCTGTTGCCGTTAATACAAAGTTGGACTCAAACAATATCTCGTTTGGACCAGCGAGAGAATCAGAATGGAAGAACGCAGATATGAGCTTGGCCACGAGCATGTGGGCCGTTTATTAATACGCTATTCCACGCCGGCGATTGTCGCCATGTGTGTGAATTCCCTCTACAATCTGGTGGACGCCATTTTCGTGGGGCAGGGTGTGGGGCCAATGGCGCTGGCGGGTCTCGCCGTGGCGTTCCCGATTCAAATGATCACGCTGGCCACCGCGCATGTGATTGGCATTGGCTCCGCGTCCGTTATATCCAGGAGTTTGGGCGCGGGCGATACGCGCCGGGCCGACCGGACAGCGGGCAGTTCATTCCTTTATGTGGCCGTATTGAGCATATTCCTGACCGTGCTGGGATTGATGTTTCTAAGGCCGCTTCTTCGGTGTTTCGGCGCGACGGAAGCCATTATGCCCTATGCATACGAGTACATGTCCGTCATTTTCATGGGCAGCATTTTCTTTACTTTCGCGGTTTCCGCTAATTGTCTCGTCCGTTCGGAAGGAAACACCAAAGCCGCCATGGTCAGCATGCTCATTGGCGGCATCACGAATACCATCTTGGATCCCATCTTCATTTTTGGATTCAAATGGGGAGTATGGGGGGCCGCCGTCGCCACGGTCATCGCGAACATCGGTTCCGCCATGTATCTCCTCCATTTCTTCATGCACGGCAAAAGCATGCTGCACATCACATTTGCCAATTTGAAGCCCAGTTTCGATATATTGCCCGAAGTGCTTCGTATTGGCAGCGCCTCATTTACACGCGTAGCCGCTGGAAGCCTGGTCGCCATTGCCATCAATACGACCATCATCCATTACGGCCAAGACCTGCATCTCGCGGTGCTGGGCGTGGCCAATCGCCTGTTCACTTTCCTGTTCATGCCATTGATCGGATTAGTGCAAGGCATGCAGCCCATTGTTGGATTCAACTATGGGGCGAAAAACTGGCATCGCGTGCGGGAAACCGTAATCAAGGCGGTATTGGCCGCCAGCGCCGTATCCATTTTGGGCTTCCTCCTGCTGGAACTGTTTCCAGAACGCATCGTGGGCCTATTTGGCAACGACCCCTTTTTGATCGAAGAGGGAAGCAATATCATCCGTATTTTATCCATAGGTCTTCCTTTGGTGGGATTCCAGATCGTAGGTTCGAGCATGTTTGAAGCCCTTGGCAAAGCGCTCCCCACGCATGTGCTGTCCATGTCGCGCCAGATTCTTTTTTTATTGCCCCTGGTGTTTGTGCTGCCTTGGTTTTTTGGCATTCTCGGAGTTTGGCTGTCTTTTGCTACTGCCGACATCCTATCTGCGGTGGTCACGGCGGGACTATTCATTCCAACTTTATACCGGCTGGATCAAAAAGGGAGAGAAAACAGGGAGAAGGACGCTGTTTTGCCCTCCGAAGCTATTAAATAGGCGCACGGTGCATGCTGGCCACATTCGGGAAATGAATCTCGTTGATTCGGCGTTATCTTTGGCGTCCATGAGAAACAGTGCATGGCTTGAATAACCAGAATGCCTATGGCAGGATGCATGTAGCGGGATGCTATCCGCCAGTTCATTCATATCATGGTTGAATGACAAGGGATTCTTCCAGGCCAGGCAGGGGTAAGAATAATCGAAGTGGAAACACTAGAAGTAACCGATATCTCCATCCTGGGGGCACTGGCCCGGCATGAACAAGAATTGCTCGAAGCTGTCCAGCGCGCTCAAATAGCCGCAGGCCTTCTTGTCCAGCAATCCCGCATTGAAGCGCAAGAGATTCTTTCCCGGACAGAAGAAGAAATAGCGCGTAAAAGATCCGAACAGCGCCAGAAAACAGACGAAACCTGTGCGGCGGCCCGGCGCGCTATCCTGGATGAAGTCAATGGCGGATTCGCCGATATTCAAGACATCGTGCGCCGCAACATAAGCAGTCTTGTCGAGGAATTGTCGGTTGTAGTATTGCCCTCTGGCCATGTGCAAGGCGGCCGTTCATGATCGCGGATATGGATAATATCGAAATTATCTGCGTGCGCGCGATTCTGCCGGAAGTGCTCGCCGTGCTTCAGGTGGAAGGCGTGCTGCACCTCGAGGAAGTGCCGCTGGCTGTCGAGCAAACGCCGCAGTTCCTTCATCGCGTCCATCTAGATGATGCTACCCAGGCCCGGCTGGAAATGCTCGAACAGCTCGAGCAGATGCTGGGTGAAATGATGCCTCTTATGCCCTCGAGTCCCAGCGAAGAGGCGGTTCAAGAGACCGTAGCGCAGCTCAGCATGGCCGATCTTCCGCATTGGCGCAAAGAAATCCGGCGGTGCTCCCGCGATTTACGTTCTATTGTCCGGCGCAAGGCCAACGTGCGCGACAACCTCGAAGTATTAGAAGGATATGTACGCACCTTGCGCGCTGTCGAGCCCCTCCTCGGCGGACACGACGCCATTTTAGGCCGGACAGCGCGAGCGTTTGTGCTGCAAGGTAGCCTATCGATTACGTTGCAAGATTTGGCGGATCATCTCCGCGAAAAAGCAGGCGCTGCATGCACGCTTGCCCATCGCAAGACAGGACGGCATAGCGCCGTTGGCGTAATCTTGTATCCTGAAAATTACAATGAAATCATTGAGGAAATTCTCCATTCACACCATATCGTCTCCGTGGATATGCAATCTCACGGAAGCGCCGGGGGAACGCTGCATGAGATTATCGAACGCACCCGCAAGGATATAACCAACCAGAAAGAGAGCTTAGCGGCGTGTGAGGAAGAGCTTCAGGCATTCCTGGCGGAGCATGGCGCGCTGATCGCGGCGGCTAGCCTCGTGGTTGCCGATGAAGCCGCCCAAATCCGGGCGGTTCATTTCTGCGCCCAAAGCGAACTGATGGGCGTGATACATGGCTGGCTCCCTCGTGACGCAACACAAGCACTCAAGAAGCAGCTCGACGCCCGTTTTCCCGCCCAGGTGCATGCCGGACGCTTAAACGTGGTCCATGACGACCGGGAGCGCATTCCAATTCTGTTGCGCAACCACCCTATCTTCAAGCCGTTTGAATTGCTGTTGTCCATTTTCCGCCCGCCTGCTTACGGCGCTTTCGACCCGAGCGTGCTAGTGGGCGTGTTTTTTGTGCTTTTCTATGGATTCATACTGGGCGATGCCGCTTATGGGCTGATTATTGTGGGGCTTTTTGGCCTCCTGCGCTGGCGGTATGGCCGGTGGCGTCCCGCGCTCCGCTCCGCTGGAATGATAGGCATTTATGCGGGTGTTTCCGCGACCATCTTCGGCGTGCTTTTTGGCGAATTCTTGGGTGATCTGGGCCATCAGCTATTTGGCATGAAGCCGCTCTGGTTTCACCGAGGGCATGAACCTATCCGTCTCCTATTCATCGCTGTAGGGGTTGGTGGAGTGCATGTGGTGTTGAGCCAGCTCTTCGGCATCCGCGAGAGCCTGCGCCATCACGATACGCTTCACGCCATGGAGAAAACAGGCCTGTTATGCGGGCTAGTGGCCGTTGGCCTCGCCGCCGGAGCGATGGCGGGCCGCTGGCCATTCAACACACTGCCCGCGATTCTGTTAGCGGCGGCATTAGGCGTTGTATGTGTGTTCTTGTTATTTAAAGCCCTTGGCGTAATGGCCTCCGTGCAAATGATGGAAGTCGTTTCACTGGTGACAAATATCTTGTCATACAGCCGTCTCATGGCCTTAGGGCTTGCTTCGGTCGCGTTAGCGGAAGTCGCCAATGAATTAGGCTTGGGCCAGGACAGCCTGTGGGTGGGGATACCGGTTGCCGTAACCATCCACCTGCTTAATGTGTGTATCGGCATATTCAGCCCGGCCTTGCATTCGCTTCGTTTGAATTATGTGGAATCCATGACAAAGTTCTATACACCGGCCGGTATAGCGTACCAACCATTTAAAAAGGAGGCTCTAAAATGACCGTTCGCGTTTGCACCCACTTCTCCCCGGTGTTCATCCTACTATTAGCGCTAACCTGTGTGTTGATTCCCAATACGGTATCCGCGCAAGAAGAAGAAAGCGTGGCTGCCCATCCCCCTATCACCGGCAATGACAGTGTCGGCACGGGCATTCGCATTCTTGGGGTGACGATTGCCGCGGCGCTGGCGATTGGCCTGGCGGGGCTTGGCACGGCTCGTGTCCAAGCAGCGGTAGGCGCGGGGGGAACTGGCGCCTTGGCGGAAAAACCAGAGCTCTTTGCCAGCATATTAATCTTGTACGCTATTCCTGAGACCATTGTGGTCCTAGGTTTTGTGATTGCTATCTTGATTCTCCAACTCGCATAGGCATTAAGCATCCATGGGCCATCCGCCAGATATCGATACACATGCCGCGCGTCCTCCTCTTTTCGATACGCTCACACAGCAGGTGAAAATGAGGGCGGATGAGATTCTGGCCGCCGCATGCGTCCAAGCGGAGGAAATCCGGAAGGCTGCCCTCGATATGGCCGAAGCGCGCCGCGTCGAGAGCATGGAGGCGTTACATAAAGAACGGGAAGCATTGACGCAAGCCGCGCGTGAACAAGCGTATGTGGAAGCAGAGCGTTTACGAACCGCCGAGCAATATAAGGCCGTTGATGAAGTGCTGTCTGCCCTAAAGCGGCGGCTCGAAGCGCTCGCTGAAGAGTCTGACTTTGAATCCATTTTACTCGCGCTGCTGCAAGAAGCCCTGGAAGCATTCGACAGAGACGCATCTCCCGGCTGTAATGTAATCATTCTCATACCACCGCAATTCTCTGATGTTTGCCGCGAATGGGTGCGCATACATGGCGCGCGGGCGCTTCATGGCCGTCCAGCAGAAGTGCAGGCGGAGCCTCGGTTGCTTGATGGCGTGGCGGTTCAAGATCATGCTTGCGCGGTTCGCGTAACGAATACGCTTGGGGAGAGGTTCGCTATGCTCGAACCGGAACTCCGCAAACGATGCGTCCTTGCCTTATTCGGCCAGGAGGCGTGACGCATGAAGGCATGGAGCGCGGATATAATCTATTATGCGGCGCGCATCCGGGCGATGAAAAGCCAGCTTATATCGCCCGCAAGCATGGAGGAGCTTCTCGATGCCAACGATGTGCAGGTGGTGATTGAAGTATTGCTGCATTCACCCTACGCCGAGGCCATGTCCGAAGCCCTGGCCCGGTTTCAGGGCGCAAAAGCCGTCGAGGACGCTGTCACCAGGCATTTTTCGGCTACGTTCCAGAAATTAAGGGCCATGGCAAATGGCGAGTTGAAACCATATGTGGAATTTTACCTGCTGCAATGGGATCTAATCGCGGTCAAGTCGCTGTTGCGCTGCCGCCATCTAGGCATGAGCGACGAGGATGCGCAAGCAATGCTGATGCCTGGCCCCACCTTAGCCGTACCGCTGTTGCGGGAGCTTTCCAGCCGGGACAGCATGGAATCGCTCACTCAAGCGCTTGCGCTGTGGAATCCCGAGCTTTGTGGCTGCTTGCTGAAACAGTTGAACGCCTACAAGCAAGATAACAATTTGGGCATGCTGCAAGAAGCCCTGGATCGCGCATACTATGTTTCCGGCGTACTGGATTTGCGCCAAGACGCTCATGAGGCGGCCCAATGCCTGCGCACGGCGCTCCAGATGGAAATCGACCGTATTAATCTCCGGATGCTGTTCCGGTTGAGCCAAAGCGCTCTGGAACCGGAAGCGCGCGTATCACGCTTGCTCCCTGGCGGCTCACTGTCCAAATTGCTGTTGCGGCGGTTTGCCGAAGCCCCCTCCGTGGCCGATGCCGTGGAAGTCTTGGGGCCGACTATGTACCGGGATATTGTGGAACGCCTGTACGAATTCCTATCCGCGAGACGTTTTGCACCCATCGAACGCCTGCTAGATCTCCTCATTCTTCGGCGTTTCCATCGTTTGGCTTCCGTGCAACCGGTGAGTTTCGCCTCGTTTTTATACTATGCCTGGGCGAAATATAACGAAGTGATCAATTTACGCCTTCTCACGCACGGCCAAGCCCAGCATCTCCCTCGGGGCCGGCTACGGGAAGAATTGGTATATGAACAGACGGTGGGCGCTAGGCATTAAGCGTTGCATGACAGGCCTATAAATGGAATACACCATGGCAAACGGACATATCCAAAAATCAGAGGCTGGCGTAGTGGTTACCGCGGTGGCGGATGAACCGCTTGCCCTGTTGCTAGGCCAAACAGGCATTCATGTGGACCAGCCCAAGGACATGCGCGACGCCGAAGCGTGCATCGAGGCCCTATGCGAACGGAAGGTGGGCATCATTATCGTGCAGGAAGACTACCAGGAGCGGTTTTCAGAACGCTTTAAGGAACGCCTCGCTCGGCGCAAAGGCTTGCCTATTTTGCTGTATTGCCCCAGCTTCGATTCCGAAACGCAGGACATGGACAGCTATATCGCGGAAGTTATCCGGCCCGCGATTGGTTACGAGATCCGGCTGGACTAACTATCCGCTATATGGTCTTCCCCGTGCAAGGGGATTTTCAAAAATGGAGTTGGCGGGTCAAAGTAAGGAAGTGATTGTGAAATACACGCTAGAGAACAAGAAAGCGGTAGCAAGCTACCGCACTCCACATGTGCTATAACTTTTTCCTCGGCAACAGTATGGAGTGCGGCAGCTTGCTGCCGCTTTGGGCGTGTGGATTTTGTTCAAGCAGGCGTCATGACAGCGAAGGCAATGAACGTAAGCGTTCGGAGAATGGCGCACCTATTGTATAAGATTTAAACTTAATATACAGAGATTGGAGCGGTAGTATCGTGGAACTGCCTGTCGGAAAACTAACCCGCATCGCGGGGCCCATGATCGTAGCGGAAGGCATGCCTGGGGCCACCATGGGCGAGATCGTCTACGTGGGCGAAGCGGGCCTCCTCGGAGAAGTCATCCGCGTGGATCGTGATTCCATTTATGCGCAAGTCTTCGAGGAAACCCAAGGCATCAAACTCGGCGAACCCGTGCGCGCCACCGGCTCCCCGTTGTCGGTGGAATTAGGCCCCGGCCTCATGGGCAACACCTACGATGGCATTCTGCGCTCGCTGGCGGGGCTGCGGGACCAGTCCGGCGATTTCATCGGGCGCGGCCATACCGCCGAGGCCCTGGACCGCACGAAGCGCTGGACATTTACTCCGTCCGCCGCCGTGGGACAGGAGCTGTTGGGTGGCGATATCCTGGGCGCGGTCCAGGAAACGCCCGCTATCGAGCATCGCATCCTTGTTCCCCCGCGCATGCATGGGCGAGTCGCCACGATTGTCCCGCCAGGCGAATATACCATCGAGGACGCCATCGCCACGTTTGAAGACGGCGCGAAACTCAAGATGGCCCATCGCTGGCCCGTCAAGCGCCCGCGCCCATGCGGCCGCAAACTGCCTTGCACCCAGCCATTCCTGACTGGCCAGCGCGTGCTCGATTGCCTGTTTCCCATTGCCTTGGGAGGCGCGGCCATCGTGCCCGGCAGCTTTGGCACAGGAAAAACCGTCGTCGAGCAAACGCTCTCGAAATACTGCAACGCCGATGTCATCGTCTATGTCGGCTGCGGCGAGCGTGGCAACGAAATGGCGGACGTGCTCTCCGAATTCCCCGAACTCACGGATCCGCGCACGGGCCAATCCCTCATGAGCCGCACCATTCTCGTGGTGAATACCTCGAACATGCCCGTCGCCGCGCGTGACGCCTCGGTATATACCGGCATCACCCTGGCCGAATATTACCGGGACCAGGGATACAGTGTCGCGTTGATGGCCGATAGCACGTCGCGCTGGGCCGAGGCCTTGCGCGAGATTTCGTCGCGCCTCGAAGAAATGCCTGGCGAGGAAGGTTATCCCACCTATCTAGCCGGGCGCATCTCCCAATATTACGAGCGCGCGGGCCGTGTGGCCTGTGCGGGAAGCGATGACACCCGTGTAGGCTCGCTGACCATCGTCGGAGCCGTATCGCCAGCAGGTGGCGATTTCTCCGAACCGGTGACTCAAGCCTCCCTTCGCGTGGCGGGCGGATTCTGGGCGCTTGATCCCGCCCTCGCCTACCGCAGGCATTACCCCGCCGTGAACTGGAACAAGAGCTATTCGCTCTACTGGCCAGAATTGCGCGAATGGTTCGATGTGAACGCGCCTGCGGGCTGGTGCGAGAACCGGCAGCGCGCATCGGCGCTCTTGCAGAAAGACGCGGAACTCCAGGAAGTAGTGCAACTGGTAGGCCCCGACGCCATGCAAGACGCGGAGCGCTTGATCCTCGAGACCGCCAAGTTGATTCGCGAGGTGTTTCTCCAGCAAAACGCCTACTCGGAGGCCGACGCCTTTAGCTCCATCGATAAGACGGCAGGCCTTTTGGCCGCGCTGCTTGCCTTTCACGAAGACTGCCAAGCCCTTCTCAAGCAAGAAGTAACACTAAATGAGCTGCTGGCGCTGCCGGTGCGTGAGGATTTGGCGCGCTTGCGTGACGAGCCTTCGGAGAATTTCATGGAAAAATGCCAAGCCGTTATCACCTCGACAAAGGAAGCGCTGGCCGCTTTGGCCGTGAGCGGGAAAGAAGGTGCGGCATGAAACCAGGCGAATTGGTCCGGACGGAATTTAGGGATGTAACCTATATATCCGGCCCGCTAATCTTCCTAGGAAATGGCGGGCGGTTTGCTCCCGGCAGCATTCTCGATCTGCGCCTCGAAGATGGCGAAATACGCCAGGGCCAGGTGCTCGAGGTGAGCACCAAACACGCCATCGTGCAGATCCTCCAAGGCACCCATGGCCTTGACACCAAGCGCACCTCTGTCTCCCTTAAAAATGATGCGGCGCGCATCCCGGTTTCCAAGGAACTGATTGGCCGCCGGTTCAACGGCGCTGGCCAGCCGATTGACGGCCTCCCCGCACCTTTTCCCGAGAAAGAACTCGATATTATCGGCATGGCCATCAATCCGGTCTCCCGCAACAAGCCCCAGGATTTCATCGAGACCGGCGTCTCGTCCATCGACGGCTTCAACACCTTGGTGCGCGGGCAGAAACTGCCGATCTTTTTCGGCGCAGGCCTGCCCGCCAATGAACTCGCGAGCCTCATCGTTCAACAGGCCTCGACCAAGAGCGACGCGGAGGAGTTCGTGGTCGTGTTCGGCGCGATGGGCATCACGGAACGTGAGGCGGGATACTTTCTGCGCTCCTTCGAGGAAAACGGCGGCGGCGGGCGCGTCATCGCCTTCATCAACAAGGCGGACGATCCCGTCATCGAGTGCCTGTTCACCCCGCGCTGCGCCCTTACCGTGGCCGAATATCTCGCCTTCGAGCTGGATTTCCAGGTGCTCGTGGTGCTCACGGATATGACGAATTACTGCGACGCCTTGCGCCAGATATCAAGCGCCCGCGAGGAAATTCCCGGACGCCGGGGCTATCCCGGCTATATGTATACCGACCTTTCTTCGTTATATGAACGCGCGGGCCGCATCCGGGGCCGGAAAGGCTCAGTCACACAAATCCCCATGCTCAGCATGCCCGACGACGACATCACGCACCCGATACCAGATTTGACGGGCTATATCACCGAAGGCCAGATCGTGCTCAGCCGCGCATTGCACCGGCAAGGGGTCTTCCCGCCCGTGGACATTTTGCCCAGCTTGTCGCGCCTCATGAACAACGGTATTGGCAAAGGCCTCACGCGTGAAGACCATCGCGCTTTGGCCAACCAATTATATGCCGCCTACGCCCAAGGCCGCGATATTCGCAAGCTTATGTCCATCGTGGGTGAAGATGCCCTCAGTGAACTGGACCGCAAATACCTCCGGTTCGCGGAAGGCTTCGAGAGGCAAATGATAGGCCAAGGCTCCTCCAGGCGCTCCATCGAGGATACCCTTGATTTGGGCTGGAAGTTATTGTCCATCATTCCAAAAGAGGAATTGACGCGCATCAATAAAGACTTGATCAACCGGTATTACTCGGAGATCATGGAGGACGGCGTTCCTTCTCCGTTCATATGAAATTTGTAGGGTGGGGCTTGCCCCACCATTCAAGGTGATACGTTTATAAAAGGCGCAATTCTGCTATTACTGCTCCTGGAAGAATGTATCATGCGTATGTACTGTAGAAATAACGTAAAACCACCTATCTGTCATCAACGCGAAAGCTGTGATGACACCGAGGTAGATTATTGGGTTTTATACAACAGATGGTATTAAAAGGCGAATGGAGCGTTAATGACAAAACTATATCTTTATAAATCCGTGTCATCCGTGGAGCAAAAGATCTTGTACCACCACGAAATCTGGAGAAGCGCATGAGCCTGGAAACCACATCGCCCACCCGCATGAACTTGATCGCGCGGCGCTCGCAAATCAAGCTGGCCGCCGATGGCGCGCAATTATTGCAAGGCAAGCGGGAAGCGCTGCTCAAGGAATTGCTCGCGCGCGCACGGGAACTGCTCACCCTAAGGCGTGAGTTGGAACGGCGCGGGCGAACCGCTTCAACGGCCCTAACCTTCGCGCGCGCGGTGGAAAGCACGCCTGCGGTCCGTTCGGCGTCTTTGGCGGGCAAGCGTGAATTGCGCGTATTGCTTACGACGGAAAAGGTGTGGGGCCTGCGCATGGTGGATGCGGAACAAGAGGGCGTGCTGCGCGAACCCAGCGAACGCAATCTGGGCGAACTCAACACCTCCGCCCATCTTCTTGAATCCATGAGCAGCGCGGAATCCATGCTCGAACAATTGATCGAATGCGCCCCGGCGGAAGCCAATCTGCGCTTGCTGGGCGAGGAGATTAAGAAAGTAAGCCGCCGTATTAATGCACTCGAAGAACAGCTCCTGCCGCGCCTTCGAGAAGATGTGCGGGCCATCTCCCGCGTCATCGAGGAACGCCAGCGGGAAGATGTGTTTCGCATGAAGCGGTATAAGCGCAAGGCCGCCGAACGGAATGATTGAACCTATCGAGGAATAGGCGATGCTGCTGGGTGAAATACTGCATCAAGGCGTCGTGAAGCTGCGTATGGAAGCCATCGACAAGCATGAGGCCATCGAAGAACTCGTGGATGTCCTCGTGGAGGCCCACGAGATTCCCTTATCCATGCGCGAACACATCGTGGATATGGTGATGCAGCGCGAGCAGTCCATGAGCACTGGGATGGAAAATGGGATTGCCCTTCCCCACGGCGCGACGGATCGCATAAAAGACATTATCGGAGTCTTGGGGATCGCTCCGAAAGGAATTCCCTTTGATTCTCTCGATGGCCTGCCCGCCAAGATTATTATTCTTTTGGTGCTGCCGCGTAATAACTATCAAGGGCATGTCCGCACGCTTGCGGGGATTGCCCATTTGTTAGGCAGCAAATCCGCCTGCGAATCTCTGCTCGCGGCGAAAAATATCGCTACGGTGCTTTCCATTATTGAGCGGGAAGAAGACCGGGATATTTTCTGCGATTTGCGCGAAATCACTTGAGTTCGCTCTCGGGCGGCTGGATACGCATCAGCACAAGGCGGTCAAATTCCGCTTTCCCTTTCGATTTCTTCACTCCCGCCACCAATTGGATAGCCGTCCATTCATACTGCGGCGTGGCGTAGCATGCCGTCCATGTCCAATCATCCGCCGCGCCAAGGGCATAATGCTGGGCAGTTACCGGATAATAGTCCCGTCCCAGAAATTCCCATCCTAGACAACTCTGCACCGAGGGGGAATAACGCCGCCCCGCCATGATGTACATAGCGCCCGGCTGGATTGCAATCGGCGCGCTGGTTCTCCGAGGAAACTGTTCCGGATTGCTGCTCTCGATTACAAGATGCTGCTCTCCCGCATCATCCGGCTCTATTTTCGCGGAAGCCTCTGGCAGGGGAGCGCCCCATGCCGTATCCGGATCAATAAATCCTGGCAATACTAGCGGGAATTGTTCTTCCGATTGGAGCGCCGCCAAGGGGATCTGGTTGCGCGCCCACTGATACTGGATGATGCATCCGTTTCGGGTGAAGGTGATGGAACCATCCGCATGCAAATGGACTGGCGCATAGGGAGACCTCGGCGTATTCCACCGGACCACGACCGGAAACCAGCCTGCGCGCACTTGGGAAAGATCCATGGATGACGGCGCGGCCTGGTCATCACGAAACGTGCCTGGCCGTCCATCGAGGTTCACCGCCAGCGCCTGCTCGAGCCAGCGCGTGATTTCTTCGCCTAGTGCAGGATTGTTCTCTTTCCTGTTCTCAGCGGCTTTTGCTATTGCGAAAGGCCTCAGGAGGCTCGATGGAGCCGTCAAAAGATAACGTTCAGCGGCGTATGCGGCGCGTCCCAGTGTTTCGAGCGCTATTCCCTCGAAGAAAGGCGCATCGGGATGTCCTATTTCTGATGCCGCATGCAGTTGCACAAGCGCTTTTTCGAGGCGCTGCTGGGCCAAATCGGCGCGGCCTAGCAAGTAAAGGGCGTCCGCATACGCATCGGCGCGCCGGAGCAAGGCATATCCTGATACACGAGTTTCCTCCCAGTTTTGAGTAGCTACGCTGGCCATGCCCAATGTGCGCAAGCTGGCGGTTGAAAGCGTGGGCAGCGTTTCAGCATACGGCGTACGATATTCGATAGCGCGATCCCATAGCCCAAATCCGGCATATAGGGCATATAGCGAAGCATGATACCCGGCGTAATCCGCCGACGAAAGAGCCGCGCCGCTTCGGGCCAGTTCAAACTGCGCAAGCGCTTCCGGCATATCGCCCCGGCGCATGGCGATCCGGCCCATCTCGAGCCGGGCGATGCCGTGGTAATAGGGCCGGTTGGTCGTGTGGAAGTCGAGCGGGTCCGCTGTTTGATGGCACGCTTCCGTGAACGCGGCCCATGCATCCGCCACATTGCCGTTTTCCAGCAAAACCTGTCCCCAAAGCGCATATGCGTCAGGAGCATACGCCAGGCTCCGCGCTGCGGCGCGCGCGAGATGCTCCGCCGCACGCCCATTGCCCCGCGCGCGCGCCTGTTCAACGGCGGCGCGGTAATCATGTGGAAAATCCAGCGTGATGGGCTCAAATACCTGTGGAAACAGCAGCATGAGCAGCCTAATCAGAAGGCCAGCCCACAAAACCACGGCAATGGGCAGTGCGAATTGGGCGCGCCTATTCGGCATGGCGCACCTCCTGGCTTAACCCATCTTTCAGTTCGTCGCTCTCCCGTTTCGCCGTGGCCTTGTACTCCGTGGATGCGCCCGGAAGAATGGCAAGCGCGTCATATTCAATAACGGCTTGCTCCGTTTGCCCTTGTTGCGCGCGTAAGCGGGCAAGAGCTAATCGGGCATGCACATCTTCTGGCATAACGGCAAGCCGGTAGTGGAGCGCTTCTTCGACACCCGCATATCGTCCTGTTCGGCGGGCTATTTCCAGGCGATATGCCCATAAGGCGTCGTTTTCCGGATTTGCTTGCGTGCCTCCAGCCGCCGCTGTTTCCGCACGCTCCAGGCTGCCTTGCAGAAGGCGGAGCCGAATCAGCAGGCCATACAAACGCCCTATCCCAGGCGCGCCTTGTGCTATGGCCGATTCAATGCATGCATCCGCTTCTTGGAATACTTGCGCGGCTTCTTGGGATTTTCCCTCACGTATTTTTTCATCCGCCAGCGCCGCTAGAATGCGGCCCTTTAGTGCAAATGTTTCCGGAACTAGAGCACATAACCGTTGAGCGCAATTGGCGTTTTCCAGCGCTTGTTCCAGCAATTGGGTTCGGGCGGCGTCTTGCTCGGGCATGTGCTGGGCTGAAATGGCCTGCATCAATTGCGCTTCCGCCAGGCTCGTAAGGGCGAAGAGATAGGAAGGATTTTGGGTGAGCGCCCGTTCGAAATGGGAAGCTGCTTCGCCATATCGCCCGCTTGCGAGGCCGAGCGCGCCTTGTTCCGCGGGATACGTCCATTGCCATGGAGCCAGATGCTCTGCTCTTGCGAAAGACGTTTGGGCTTCCTGTTCAAAACCGAGCGCTTTTGCTTGAAGTCCTTGCGCATGGCGCACATGGGCCAGAAAAACACGGGCATCGGCTAGAACCAGCCAAGATAGAATCAATGCGGCCCCTGCGCGCCAAGTTATCTGTCCAACCCGAAATCGTTTGGTCCGCATAAAACTGGCAGGCCGCATACATACGCCATCAAACAATCCAGCGAGAACAAAAAACAAAGCGGCGGATATCGGCACGCGCAGGTTGAACCCGAAACATCCATCCACGGCGAACAGGCAAAAAAAGGCGGCACACAACAACGCGAATCCGCGCCGAAACGAGCGCTGTTCCACACAGGCAATGGAGATGCCGTTGGTAATGCCCAGCAGCAATAGAAAGCAATATATCGCTCCAGCCAAAACACCCCCATCCACGGCGAACTCGAGAGGCTCGCAATGCACATGCGCATTCATCGTATGGAGTTCAGCGAAACGGCGTTGTTCCAGAGGAGTCCAATAGGGGGGATTGGCGATCACATAATTGCCGGGTCCAACGCCGAATACAGGGTGTTCCTTGAGCATTTGAACGGCCCCGGAATAGCCGTTCAGACGGACCAGCAGGCTTTCATCCACCGTCAGGATGCTTCCCGCCCGCATCCATAGAACGGCAATGCATAGGCTCGCACACGCCAGCAGCGAAATCATAGTGAGCGCCAAGACGCGCACTGGCGCTGTTTCTGGCGTCCATTTCCTCCAGCGCGCCCAAACCACGCCCGCCAGTAATGCCAGTGCGGCCGCCAGCGCCGCCAGCGCCCCGCGTTGTCCGGTCAGAAAGAGATGTGCGGCAAACGGAATCGCCAGCAAGGCCCACCACCGTGCGCCCTGGCGGCTGGCCAGCCAGGCCACAAACAACAGGCATGGCCCGAGGGCATGGGCGGCGTAGTTGGGATTCCCCAGCGTTCCCGGCATGTCATGGCGCATGGCGGGGTCCGCATACGCCCAGGAAAAGGGGTCTATGCCCAGGCGTTGCCCGAATGCGTACAGCGTGGATATGGACATGGCGGCGCATAACATGGCCAGCAGCATCCGGGCCTGGCGTGGGGTGCGAAAGAGCTGGGCGGTTAAAAAGTAAAGCAGCGCCAGCACGGCCATGCGCCGGACTTCCACCCACGCAGGCCCCACATGGCTGGCATGTAATGCAGTGAACAGTTCCCAAGCCAGCAATGCCACGAAAGGCCAGAAGAACATCCCGGGGCGTCGAACGGGCAGTTTTCCCAACCATGAAAGCCCCATCCAGGCCAGTGCAAGCCCGCATGCGCCTGTGCATAGGATGAACGCCTTGATGGGCCCGGTAGTGTCTTGTGTGGCAGGGCACAAGGCGAGGATAGCCACGGCAAGCAAAACGGCCAAACAGATGCGCAGGATGCGCCCGGCCTTGCCGCCAGCTCTGTTTTGTTTCAAAACGGCCACGTGCTAACGCTCCGTTCCGTTTCCACTGCCATTGTTTTTACTGCCTGCGGCGATAAGCACCGAAGCGAGAAACAGGAATATGCCTAACGCCAAGAGAAATAAGCCACGATAAGTGGCTGGCTCCACCTGCTTGTAAATGATAGCCATGATGCCCATATACACATTCAAACCATAAATGAACAGCACGGTTTCCCGATGGCTTAATCCAAGGCCCAATAAGCGGTGGTGCAGGTGGCTTTTATCCGCGGCGAAGATGTTGCCCGATACGCGGAACCGGGTCAGGATGGTGCGGCCCATATCGAGAATCGGGATGCCCAGGATCACCAGCGGCAGCATAATCGTCGTGATGGCCGCTCCCTGCGACGCGGAATCGAGCACCTCCGCCGCCAGCAAGGCCCCTAGAAACATGGAGCCTGTATCTCCCATGAATATCCGTGCGGGATGGAAATTATACCGCAAAAAACCTAGAGCCGCCCCCGCCGTGATTACCAGCGCGCCAGTCGCATCGGCCGCGCCGACCGTCAGCTTGTTCAGAAACAGGAATATGCACATGATGAATACGGAACCAGCCGCCAAGCCATCGAGCCCATCCAGCATGTTCACCGCGTTGATCACGGCGGCAACGCCCAGCACGGTGGTGATAAAATCGAGCACCGGCAATTCATACGGCGCTCCGCCGGTGAAGGGGATGCTGAAATCGCCCACCCGGTACCCAGAGAAAAAGAGAACTAGCCCCGTGGCCAACTGGGCGATAAACTTATACCGAGGCCGTATCCCATTCCGGTCGTCCCACAGTCCACATAGGCTAATCAACAATAGAGCGCCGAGCAGTCCGATATACCGGCTGTGCCAGAGAACAGGAAATAGACCTGCGGCTGCGGCAAGCCCCAATGCTAAGCAAGGGAAGAAAACGATGCCTCCCGCGCGCGGCACCTGGTTCGTATGAACTCGCCGCCACCCAGGTGCGTCTATGAATCCGAAGCGTTCCGCAAGGGCGATGGCCATGGGCTCCACCAGCAAGACAAAAAGGAATGAGCCTCCGAAGAGCCCGCACAAATACGGGATCATCGCCTGCAAACTCATGCCTTGGCCCATCATCTATGCTCCAGATTTCCCAGTGATTCGCTAGAACTATTCACGAAACAGATTGTACAACCCCTGTACGGTTCCGAATAGAACAAATCGCCCGCCATCCTAGCATAAAAGCCCTGTCCATCGGGAAGTGAAAGTCCTGTGTCGTATCCCGAATCGCTGGACAAGAAAAAAGAGAGACGCACTTTTCGTAGCATGGGCGAGACGCCCATGCCACAGAATTTCACCAAGTAGGTAAAGTGCATAATGACGGAGCCGTGGAATGAATGAGCGTGGATATATTTGTGTACACACGCATGCACGCATCTCATGTATCCAGCGATCAGGGTCGTATTGCTCCATACAATGCCGTTGTGCGAATATATATTCATGAGAAAAAGCATGGCGCTCTGCTTCGAATCCAGCAACAGGAGGAGCCTTCCATGAGCAATGCCATCCGTTGTCCAGGGCCTTCAAGAAAAGACTTTCATCCAGAAGACATTTTTTCGTCGGCATGTCCCGAATGCGGTGCGGAGATTGAGTTTTGGCGGGACGACAAGGCCCGGCCTTGCCCCCAATGCAAGAAGTCCATTCCAAATCCCCACAAGACAGCAAAAACATAAGGGCGTGGGAATACGCAGGCCTATCGCACTAAAGCACCAAGAACTGGCCACAAGAAGCGCAGGAGACAGAAGATGCAAAAGAGAAAAGAAGATATCCGCTTCTCGTAGCATGGCCGTCCCGGCCATGCACATGGGCGAGACGCCCATGCTACAGGAGCTCACATCTCTTATATCTAACGATCAAGGATCATTTTGTATCTCTTGTGGGTTTTGTGACTATTTTTGAAGCGATTGCCCGGGGTGGATTTGCCCTTGCATCATTGACGTAAAGCGTTTAGGGTATGCGAAATATCTTGCCTTATGATTACGATGAAGCGGCTTCCCGGTATGACCAGCACCGGAAGGGCGGCGGGCCGTATATCAACACCCTGGCGCGTCTAGCCGGAACATGCCGCGCCCGGCGCGTCCTCGAACTGGGCGCGGGTACGGGTAACAACGTTCGCCCCTTCATCGAGCGGCATCCTTGCACGCTGGCGGGGCTCGAACGCTCCAGCGGAATGCTCCAGCGCGCGAAAGACAAGGGTGTGGCCAAAAACTGGGTGCAAGGCGACGCCATGGCCGTACCGTTTCAGGATGGCGCTTTTGATTTTGTATTTGCCGTGCTGGTGCTGCATCACATCACGGACCTGGACGGGCTTCTAGCCGAATGCCACCGGGTGCTCAAGAGCGGATATGCCGCCTTTGTCACTTCGCCGCACGACTTCATCCGCCGCCATCCCATGAACCAGTATTTCCCCAGTTTTGAACGCATCGATCTTGCACGCTTCCAGCCCATCGAAGCGATTACCCAAGCCATGCGCGCCTTGGGATTCGAGGAAACAGGCGTGGTGCGGGATAAGGGAGAGCCCGCGTCTATCGACATGGCATATTACAAGCGTATCGAAAACCGTTTTATCTCAACCTATGACCTTATGCCGCCCGATGAATATGCCGAGGGGCTTGCCCGGTTGAAGGCGGATATCGAAGCCAAGGGCCAGCTTGATACGCTTATGTGCTGGGAATGCGCGACGGTTTGGGGGCGAAAAACATAAGGCAAGGCCTTTTACGGATGGCCTTGCCTTCATGCTTGTGGATGCGAATGGTTATTTCGTGGTGATCATCGAGATTTCGTACCGCAGTTCCGTCGTGCCATCCTCGAGCTGGGCTGTGACCGGCTGCACCTGGAACGCCAGTGTTTCCTGGGCCGATTTGCCGCTCGAAGTGATGCGCTGGGTGAGCTTATAATCGCCCGCCGGGCTTTTCTCTGGCACTTGGAAATCGAGCCTGCCCTCATAGGTGCCATCCGTGCGCACGATGGTCTCTTTATCCAGGTCCGTCGCATTGGTGTCTTTTTTTAACGTGCGGACTTCTTCGATGGGCATTCCCGCGCCTGTTCCCAAAGCGGCGTATTTCATGGTGGCCGTAACCGTTTGGCCTGGCTTAACGATGCTTGGTGAAATGCTGCCTTCTTTCATATCAAGCTGGAAACCTTGGTCCGGCTCGTATTTGTATTCCTTGTACGTTTCCTGGGCCGTCTGGGTCTGCCGGGCCTTATACTTGTGAACGCCATACCCGACAAGGCCGCCCAGCACCGCGCCGATCGCCGCGCCTTCTCCCGCATGGCCCGATTGATTGCCTATAACCGCTCCCGCAAGGCCGCCCAAAACGGCCCCTGAAGCGACTGAGCCGCCCGTTGTTTCGCAGCCGCTTAACGCGACCGCTACTGCAAGCATTAGCCCCATGATGATGGTAGTCTGTTTCCGGCGCATCAATGTGCTCCTTTCTTTCTCGTTCCGCACAGCCACCGGGCGCTGCTGATGTCGCACCTGATGGCTTGCATTGAACAGTGTTAATCTATTCTATCTTGCGATCTTCCTTACGTATTACTTTCCAACCACTTAGACCGCCATCATTCGTAGATGGTTCCGCTGCTGGCGGTTCCGTGGCGGGTTCAGGCGTAACGGTTTCAGTTTTATCTGGAACCGGAGTAGGTTCAGGCTTTGGTTCAGGCTTTGGTTTCGGTTTCGGCTTTGGCTCTACTTTCGGTTCGGATGGTGTAGTGCTTGCCGCAGGAGCGGAGGTTGTTTCTGGGGGAGTTCCCTCTGAACCCGGTTTCCAATTTTGGAGCAAAGCATCCATGGCGGAGGATTTAGGCTCGCTGCTGGATTCTGTCGTTTGCGTGGAAACAGGCGGCGCTTGCACCGCAGACGTGGTTGGCGCCGGTGCGGCAAGGTCTGACTGGGGAGCAGGCTCCGTCAGTGGAGTTGCCGCAGGTACAAGTTCTGGCGGCGCTGAATCATCCTGTGTAACGGGCTGTGTTGTTTCCGTGGACGGGCTATCAGGAGTAGTTTTAACGGATTCTGTTCCCGGCATTGGCCGCAGCATGAAGTATCCGCCCACGACGGCGATAATAATGATCACCAGCCCCAGAATGCCTAAGGCCGATTTTGATGCGCCACGCGCGCCCCCGCGCAACGCGGCGGAGGTGTCGAGCATGGTCGAGCCTGGCGCGGCCGAAAACGCCCCCGCTTCCGCGGCGGTCAACGTTCGGCTGGCGTCCGAGGATGTTGCAGGAGTCATCGGCGGCAAAGCGAATTCGCCGCCCCGCGCCAGTGCATCCGCTGCATGCAGCAGTTCTTCACGAAACATACGCGCCGAAGGGAAACGCTCCCCGGGCCGTTTCGCCAGCGCCCGCTTGAGAATATCCATGAAGATGGGGGGCATATCGCTGTTTGAGGTGCTCAACGGCGGTGGAATCGAGTTCAAGTGGCCGTTGAAAATCTCGGTCAGCGTGCCCATGAACGGCGGATGGCCTGAAAGCACTTGATACAGCACCACTCCTACGGCATATACATCCGTTGTAGGAGACAATTCGCCATACATCCTCGGATCGATTTGCTCTGGAGCCATATACAGCGGCGTGCCGGGGCCGCCCGCGCCTTCCCGGGTCAGGGCGGTCATCTGGTCGTCATCGCGCGGACGCGCAATGCCGAAGTCCATTAGTTTCGCACAGTAGCCGTCATCTTCGTCATGGCTCAGCAGGATATTTCCGGGTTTTATATCGCGATGCACAATCCCTTGCGCGTGAATGCGCGCCAGCGCATCAAGGGTTTGGGCCACGATCTTGACGCCTTCACGCCACGGCAGTCGGAGCCCTTCTTTCGCATTCCGTTCAAGGAGTTGCTGGAGCGTTTCACCCTCCACATACTCCATGATGAGATTGATCCGCCCTTCTTGTTCCACCCGGTCATACAGCGTGACAATATGCGGGTGGGAGCCGATTTTGGCGTGCAATAGGCATTCGCGCTCGATGCGCTTGCGGATTTCATCGTCTTTACAGAGCTCGCCGCGAATGGATTTGATGGCCACGCGGCGTTGAAGCTGGGAATCTTCGGCGAGATGGACATCGCCCATGCCGCCCGAGCCCAGGCATTGCAGGATTCTAAATCGCGACGTGGCTCCGCCTGCGCTTATATGGGTCGGCTCCAATTCGATATGGTCTTCTTCATCCATGCCCATATCCTCTGGCGGCTATGAATGGGCTGGCTCTCTTATCGGGCCCGGTCGAGCCGTTTAAGCGCCATCCCGCACAACACAAGCCACCAAACACCCTGTAAAAACAGGACTGCCGTGCCGTTCCAGTATACCTGCGGACCAAAACGAAATCCAATGGAGTTTGGCGTGAAATCCTGGATCCAGGCAAGCGCGGTGCGGCTAGGGTGGTAGTAAAACGAAGTCATCAACATTTCCAAGCCCCACCGGGCGGGAAATGCGTCGGCAACCAGGCGCAGCGCTTTCGGCATGCCCCCGTAAAAATCCGGGCCAAGGCCTCCCGAGAGCACCAATTGCGGCAGCACCGCCACAATGGCCAAGATCACGGAAAACCGGCCGGGGCTGGGGTCTATGGCGCTCAAGAAGAGGCCCATGGCGCAGGAGGTCCAGGCCATGGCCACCATGGCAAGGGCCGTCGCCGGAAAATCAAAATAGCGCAGGCCAGGCTTGAGCCGGCAGAGCATCAAGAACAACAGGCATTGCGCGGCGGTTATCAGCAAGAGAAAGGGCAGCTTCGACCCGATATAGTCCGCGATTTTTTGGTTGGCCATGCGCTCGCGGATATAGATGGGCCGTTCCGTCGAGAGATCCAGGCAGGACATCAGCGTGCCCATGAATACGGCGGTCATGACGAACATGAGCAGCACGCTTATCGGTGTTGGCAAATTCGGAAGGCCCTCGTGTTTAAGGGCGAAGACGACATCCTCGGCGGGACGGGGATCCTTCGCTCCATCGGGGGCAAGGAGGCGCTTAATTGGCTCGCCAAGCGGAATGGAGCCCATGCCGCCGGGCATCGTATATGTCAGCAGACTGCGAATCTCACTGCGTTGTTGTGTTGCCTCGGCGTCGTCAGGGAAAGACGATGTGCGCAGGGATAGCGTGGCCAGCGCCAGCACAATAGGCACGGCGAAATAAAAGAGGGCGCGCCGAAGCGGCACGAATTTGATATCCATGTTGCGCCGGGTGAGGGTCCACAAAGCGCGGGGTGAGAACCAATTCAACGTAATGGATTTGCGGGCGCCAGCCGTGGGTTTATCCAGGAGTGTCCGGTATGCCGCCCGCTGCGATGGTTCGCCAGGGCGCGGTGAAGTGGTTTTCCCCCCGGATTGGGCGCTTATCTCTTGCAGTTCACGGGCAATACCAGAAAATTCGCCGCCTACATGCTTCTTGTACAAGTCCGATTCCCGGTATTTCTGCGCATATTCTTCCGCCACGGCTTCTTTTGCATCGCCTGCGCTGGCCTGGTCATTTGTACGGGTATGGATATGCTCGCCTTCCAGAAGCTCGAAGATCTGCGTGGGCCGCTCCACCGGCTGGCCGCCAATAGTGAAGAAACCCATGGCCTCTTGGGGCGTCCCGAAAAAGACCAAGCGCCCCCGCGCCAAGATTACCACGCGGTCCAACAGGCCGAGGTTATACAGAATATGCGTTGTAATGAGCACGGTCGTGCCGTGCTGCGCCATGGATTGGAAATGGCGCATGAGGCGCTCTTCCGTGCTGGGATCCATGCCGCTGGTGGGTTCATCGAGAAAGAGCAGGCTGGGCCGCGTGATCAATTCGCACCCGATGGAAACGCGCTTGCGCTGGCCACCGCTCAGCTCTTGCACGCGGCTGGTGCGGACATGCGTCAGGCCAAGCGTCTCGAGCGTGGTTTGAATCAAATCGCGCCGCTGCCCGGCGCTCATATCGGGCGGCAGCCGCAAACGCGCTACATAGTCCAAGCTGTCTTCCACGGTGAGTTCAGGATAGACAATGTCGTCCTGCGGCACGTAGCCAATCGTGTTGCGGAACATGTCGAAGCAGGGGTATAGCGGCATTTCATTCAATAGCACGCAGCCGTAGGCCGCGGGATGGTAGCCATTGAGTGATTGGAGCAGCGTCGATTTTCCCGCGCCGCTAGGGCCCAGTAATCCCACGAATTCGCCCGGGCGAATGGCGAGGCTGATACGGTCTAAAATGCGGCGGCCTCCCGCTACATCACGGGTGAGCCCCACGCATTCCAGGGCGATTTCGTCGCCGCAATCGCGCCGTATGGCCCGAAGCGCCCCATCCTCTTCAAGGCTGAAGCGCAGCAGCGTGGAGCCGATCATGATGGAGTCCGTAGGCTCGAGAATGGCGCGTTTCACGCGGCGTCCGTTGAGCCAGGTGCCATTGACGCTGCCCAAATCCGCCACTTCGATCTGCCCGCCCCGGGGCCGCACAAGGGCATGGCGCGATGACACCGTGGATTCGAACGCAAGAGACACATCGCATGCGGGCGAACGGCCAATGGCCCAAGCGTCTTTCTTTGGAAGCGAAATCGTCCAAGGGCGGTTGCGCCCGCTTTCACGCTGGAAACGCAAATGAACAACGTGCTCGGAGCCCAAGCCGATCAGATCGCCATCCGTGAGCGCGGTTTCGCCATTCACCCGGCGCTGGTTTACATATACGCCATTGGTGGAATGCAAGTCTTGCAGGCGGTACGCCGAGCCATCTTCCGTGATTAGAACGCAATGTTTCCGGGAGATGGTGTCGCCCACGCATACGACATCGCAATGCTGCGCATCGCGCCCTATCGTGGCGGGCTTGAAGCTTAGGGCGTATTCCCGATGGCTCAATGAGGGGCTTAATGCGATGAGGAACCCGCCCTGCATGTGCTGCACATCGCCCTGAGCCGTCTCTTCATCACCAATACGCGCACTTAGCGCCATGAATGTCCGATCTACCGCATTCATCGAGTCGTCCATTCTCTTCTCCGTCGAGTTCCAGGCTCCAATTCCCGTGGCATGGCCGTCTCAGCCAGGCGCAAGGGCAGGGACGCCCATGCCATGCGGCTTGCACATCTCCCTCAACACCCCGAGACCCAGCTCTCACCCTACGGGTTGCTGGGCGTCTCCGCTGGCGCAGGCAGGTTCGGATTGCTCATGTAGGGATTGCCGTCGGCCAGCGCCTGAAGGGCTGCGTTGAACTTCGCTTGTATTTCTAGAACTTTCTGCACGGGCGGCGGCTCAATAGCTTCAAACTCAGCGCCTTGATACGTCATTTTCCCGCTGCGCGAAGGATACTCGAGTCCTATCTTGAGCTGATGCGTCTCACCGTCCACGGGCAAATAAGCCCGGAAAGTCACGACATAATCGTTTTGAAGAATATTTTGGATGCTCTCCACGACTTTTTGCATGCGTTCAACCGTTTCACCAATGGGGTAATACACGCCGAATGAGTTTTTCGACAAGGCTTCGAGATTCTTTAGATGGACCGGATCGACGCGCGTGTACGCGAGCGAATAGATGGGAATAGGCGTCTTGAGATTTGCAATACGTGTATTCAACTCCTCCCGTGTCAGCGCGCTGTTCTCGTCTTTCCCGTCCGAGAAGACCACGATAGAGTTCGATATGATGTATTCCGCATCCGTGGTTTGGGTGCCGCCTTGCGACACCATGCCGCACATCTGCATGGCGCGGCCGATGGCGTCATAAAGCGAGGTCGTATTGGCGTCGCACTTTATATCCGCCAGCCGCCGCCCCAGCGCTTCCGGATCTCGCTCGAAGTTCGATACGATCTCGTAGCCGCCCTCGGCATCATTCACGGCGATGATGGCCACTTGGTCTTGGTTCCGTTTGCTATCGATAAAACGCGCTGTGGCGAGTTTCGCGTTGTCAAATGGCGCTCCGGCCATGGTCTTGCTGCAATCCAGCACGATGACCGTGCGCACGGCTTCCTCCCGGTTGCGGATGGACTGGACCATATACTGGCGTTTCGCCACATCGTAGGGGCGGCCCTTGACCATGACGCCGATATTAAGCTCATTCAAATTCACGAGAGGCTGCATATCCTGGTCGAAAGTGCGGAAATAAACCTGCACGAAGGGGTATAGCCCCGACTCGACCCGGAAAATCTTCAGGCCGAATCCTTCTACATTTGTCGATGCGGGCAATTGCCCCGAAGCGGACAGCGTGAAGGCCATCACGCTTGCCAGCATCAGCGCCCCTATGGCATGCCGAGTATGAAACGTCATTCTCATCAGTCTCCCTCCTCTTGGATGCCTCGTTGGAATGGTTTGCAGTGTGTACCCGAAACATCATATGGTACTGGCCATATTTCTGCAAGAAGAGGTCGTTTGGGCAAAACTAAAGAGGTGCGGCATTTTAAATCTAGAGACAACGGCACTGGTTATCATTGATCTACAAGATAATTTGCTCCCCAAGATCCATGAAGCAGAGCGCGTGCTCGAACGGACAGTGAAATTGCTCCGGTTTGCCCGCCAGTTAAAACTGCCGATTCTGTGGGCGGAGCAATATCCTAAAGGCTTAGGGCCAACAACACAGGCCATCGCCTCCGAACTGGGAGGATTGCATCCCATCCCCAAAACATCGTTTAGTGTCACGGGAGATCCCGTTTTCGCGGAGGCCATGCGGGGTGTTCAACGCAAGCAGCTTTTACTGGCGGGTGTTGAGACGCATGTATGCGTATGGCAAACAGCATTTGGCGCGAAAGAGATGGGATTTGAAGTCTTCGTGGCGCGCGACGCCGTAAGCTCCCGCGACCCAGAAGAGCATCAGGCAGGCCTCGAACGAATGCGCCAGCATGGCGTGGAAGTGGTGACGGTCGAAATGGCGATCTTCGAAATTCTGCGCGCCGCAGGCACGCCAGCATTCAAATCGGTATTGCCGCTTCTCAAATAGTAGCATGGGCGAAACGCCCATCGGCATACGTTTTTAGCGCAACGTAGCCACAACCAAAGAGCCGAATTTTAAACCACGAAATACACTAAATACACTAAAATTCAGATGGGTAGGGTGGGGCTTGCTCCACCGTTCAAAGGATTTACCGACAAAAATACTATGTAAAAATCGTAGATCCTAACCAATTATAATACATTGGTTTACACAGAAAATCCTTGCAAGAAAACAAGATTATGGTTGTTAGTGCTCACGGAGTTGAACTGTTTTGATCCGCTTGTGATTCGTCTTCTTTTTCTTCGGGCGCCTTCTCGTCCTTTTCAGGCGTGGGCGGCTCGGTATCTGGGACGTTTGGATGAGCCGACGGCGCGGGCGCCGGTTTCGGAGGCGCATCAAACGACATGGGATCTATCTGCGAAAGCTTGCGTATCTCGTCCTTCATAGGCCGCAATTCCCCCGCGATATCACGCTTCATCTCATCCATATAGCTGCGAAGGTCGTGAACCGCGCGGATAGCCATTTTGGCGAAGCCAGGGAATTTCTCCGGCCCAAGCACCAGCAGGGCGACTCCCAATATAATGAGGATCTCATAAAAACCCAGGCCCATATCCACCTATTCGCCCGAAGGCGTGAAAGCGTCCTTAACTTGGTGCTGCCGTTTTCGCACAATCAAATAGGACAGCCAAATGCTCATTTCATATAGAATCAATAACGGTATCATCATCATCATCATGGAGAATGGGTCCGGCGGTGTCAATATCGCACTGGCGATGGCGATGCCGACTATCGCCATGCGGCGCCATTTGCGCAGTGAAGCAGGATCTAGTAATTCGAGATAGACCAGCACCAACACCACCATGGGGAATTGAAATGCAATGGCGAATCCCATGAGGATGGCGAGGATTAATCCGATGGTCTCGCGCATGCGCAGTTTGAGTTCGACGGAAGGGGGAAGGTATGCCGCTAAATACTGGAGAATCACGGGCAAAATCATGAAATAGGCCACACACACGCCTACAATCACCAAGATGCTGGAGCCTGCGATCAAAAACTGGGCGGCCCGGCGCTCTTTAGGTTTGAGGCCGGGAAACACGAAAGCGCAAATCTGATACAGCACAAACGGAAACGCCAGCACCAAGCCGCCATATCCCGCTAGTTTGAAGCTGACCGTGAATCCTTCCATCGGGCTCAAAGCGATCCAAAGCGACTTCTCTTTGGGCTGGGCCTCCGGGGTTTCCGCAGTGGGAGCGCTAGTGGGTGATTCCGCCTCGGTAATAGCCGCTTGTTGGCCCTGTAACGGAAGCAGCGGGCGGGCGATCAGGGCAAAAAGCTGGTTTGAAAAGCCAAAACACACCACCATGCAAATGCCAATGACGGCAAGAGACCACATTAAGCGTTTTCGTAATTCCGCGAGATGCTCGACCAGCGTCATGCGGGCGTCATCTTCGGGCATGAACAGCTCCTTGAGATGAGTGATTGCCGACAGAGCCTATTGCCTGCATGCTATCTATTGTGAGGTGGATTCTTCCCGTTCCGGCTCAGGGGCTACGCCCGTCTGAACATATTCTTTCAATGCTTTGCCCGGTTTGAAGGACGCGACACGCTTGCTGGTGATGGGCACTTCTTGCCCTGTGCGCGGATTGCGCCCCATGCGGGCGTCCCGTTTCTTGACCTCAAAGACGCCAAAATTACGCAGTTCGAGGCGCTGCCCTTCCGCCAAAGATTCCGTGATCGCATCAAGGGCCGTCTGGACAATATCGGCCACTTCATTCTGGGTATACCCAAGCCGTTCGGCCACTTCCATGACCAGTTCCCGCTTCGTCATATACCATTCTCCCCGCCTGGACAGAAAAAAACACTACTACAAAAGAGAGCCACTGAATCGATCATCGGGTTATTTGGTCAATTGTTTAAACGCATCCACCCAGATCGCCTGCAATTGCGGAACGCATACGATGATTCCAACGATAATTAGGATAATCGCCACTATAATAAGATTCTTCTTCATGGAGGGCGACATGCCCGCTTTCACGCTCGTTTCGGGATTGCCGAGAAATACTTTCTCGCCCATCTCCGCGCGCGTTTTTTTGTCTTGCAGGGTGCCAAGCGTCTCGTTGATCGAAATGAATGCGCGATGCCATTCATTTTGGAGTTTCTTCACAGCCACTTCCGACTGGGCATAGATGCTCTCGAGATTCGTAGCGCCCGATACGATATTCATCATGTTCGGGTCAAAGCGATAATCCGCCGCCAATGTATCGCGGAGCACTTGATGTTCGCGAGCGAGCTTGCTCTTGATTTTCAAAAAGTTATTTTCAAGCTGCGCCTTATTCACCCCAGGACTTGGGTATTGAATAAGGATTTGATTGAACATCAACCAGTCATTTAGGAATTCTTGGCACATCTGAACGCTCTTATCCAATGTGTCAATGATTTTCTGTTGTTTTTTGCCGTAACGCCGCTTGTCCATCAGCTACTCCAATGCTTGTTGACCCCCGTGAATGCCGTTTGACTCTAACACAAAAAGCATGTGAAGTCAATCTGCTAAGTCCGCTGGTCTTACGCCTTTAGAACAATTCAAGCTTAGCCAGGAACGCTCCGTTACGGCTTGGAGCGTTCCGGCGTCGAACAATTGGGGATTCCGAACGGCACAAATAAGCGGCATATTACCTTTATGCTCTTTCTTACTTCCGCATCGCCATGAAGTTCCGGATCATGGTCTTTCCATGCTCCGTAAGGATGCTCTCGGGGTGGAATTGCACGCCGAATATGGGGTGTTTCCGATGCGCCACCGCCATGATGATCCCATCATGCGTCTCGGCGGTGATTTCTAGTTCCACCGGGCATGTCTCGCGCTTGATGATCAGCGAATGATAGCGCGTGGCCTTGAAAGGCGACGGCACATCCTTGAAAAAAGCATGGCCCGTATGCGTCATCTCGCAGATTTTGCCATGCATGATCACGCCCGCACCCACTACATCGCCTCCGAATGCCGCTCCGATGCTTTGGTGGCCTAGGCACACGCCCAACAGTGGAATCTCCGGGCCTAATTCCTTGATCACCTCAATGGATATGCCCGCTTCGTTGGGCGTGCAAGGCCCAGGCGACACCACTATCTTGTCTGGATTTATCGCCCGGATACCCGCCACGTCAATGGCGTCATTGCGAAAGACGCGGATATCGGATTCAAGTTCGCCAAAATACTGGACCAGGTTATAGGTGAACGAATCGTAGTTGTCGATAATGACGATCATAGCTCGAGTCCTTTCTCGGCCAGTTCGACGGCGCGGAAGAGCGCCTTGGCTTTATTGACCGTCTCTTCATATTCACGCTCGGGCACGCTGTCGTACACCATCCCCGCGCCGGCTTGGACATACGCTTTTCCATCTTTGATGAGCATCGTGCGGATGACGATGCACGTGTCCATGTCGCCCGAGAAACTGATATACCCGCACCCCCCCGCATATGGCCCCCGGCGGATAGGCTCGAGCTCATCAATGATTTCCATGGCGCGAATCTTCGGCGCGCCGCTCACGGTGCCCATGGGGAATGTCGCGCGCAATGCGCTAAAAGCGTCCTCGCCTTCCGCCATCTCACCCTCCACTTCCGTCACAATATGCATGACATGCGAGTAGCGCTCGACATACATGAACTTGCCATCCGCGGGGCGCACGGTTCCCGGCTTGCTAATGCGGCCTATATCATTGCGCCCCAAATCCACCAACATGACATGCTCGGCCACCTCTTTTTCATCCGCCAGCAAGTCTATTTCCAGAGCGGCGTCTTCGAGTGAATTCGCTCCCCGTGGGCGCGTGCCCGCGATGGGCCGCACCATGCAGCGCTTTCCCTTCACTTGCGTCATGACTTCCGGGCTTGAACCCACCAAGGTGAAGTCGGGAAACTGCACGAGCGTCATGTACGGAGAGGGATTGATACAGCGCAAGGCGCGGTAGATATTGACGGGGCTGGCATACACCTCCCGCTCGAAGCGTTGCGACAACACCACCTGGAAGATATCGCCCGCGACTATATATTCCTTTGCTTTGCGCACGGCGTCGCAGAAACCTTCGCGGGTGAAACTCGAACGCGGCTCCGAGTCGATCTCGCCCGTGCAGACGCGTTCACTCGACACCACCAGCGGTTTGCGCAACATCCGCTCCAGTTCATCGATCTTGCGGCATGCGTCATGATAGGCCGTAGTCGGATCGGCTTTCACATGGGCGTTGGATACGATCTTGATGCGGTTATTCACATGGTCAAAAATCAAGATAGTGTCCGTGATCATAAAATAGAGATCCGGCAGTTCCAGCGGATCCGGATTGGAGTCGGGAAGCTTCTCGAAAAACCGCACTTGGTCATACGAAAGATACCCGACAGCCCCGCCATAAAACTCGGGAAGCCCCTCGATAGCCACGGGTTTGTATTCCTGCATCAAGTTCCACAGTTCCCCGAGCGGCTCGTCTGATTCGTACGACGACGAGCGCCCTTCGCGCGTTAAGGTCACGGTTCGCCCCCGGGACTGAAACACCGTCGAGGGATTGCACCCGAGAAACGAATACCGGCCGATGGTGTCGGCGCGCTCGACGCTCTCGAGCAAGAAGGCATATTGCTGCCCTTTGGCGATTTTCATGTATGCCGCCACAGGCGTTTCCAAATCCGCTAATATCTCACGGTAGATGGGAACCAAAGCGCCCGGCTTCGCTATTTTTCTAAATTCTTCTAATGTAGGATGGTTCATGGGAACACCCCTTATTTAAACACGCGCATGGCGTATATGGTTGTTTCTAATGGCCTATTTTTCCGCTACGCCATCGCCCGACAGCGTAACTTCGCCCGTTGCATCCACCAAACGGTAAAAACAACTGGTCTCATTCGTGTGGCAAGTGGGTCCGATGGGCTCGCATCTCACTAAAAGCGCATCCGCATCACAGTCCGTGCGAATCTCCTTAACCAAAAGGAAATTGCCCGACGATTCGCCCTTAAGCCACAGCTTTTGGCGTGAACGCGACCAGAAACAGGCTTTGCGTTCATGCAACGTTACCTCCAATGATTCTTGATTCATATACCCTACCATCAGGATCTGGCCCGTGGTGAAGTGTTGAATGACGGCTACGATCAATCCCTTATCATCCCACTTGACTAAATCCATAAGCGCGCCGATAGATTTGCTAGAATTATTCATGACAATACTCCTGTGTACGGTTCTCCCTGGTGCAGGGATACAGATCGCTCACGAAAAAAAGAAAGACCGTCGAAGAGGGATTAGGAATGGATGCAATGACGCCATCGGCGAGCAATATGCGCGTTCGATAGCATCTGTCCATCTCCTATCAGGTGAAAGGCAACAATTGCGAATAGCTTATCATCTCGGAAAAGTATGGCATATCACACCAAGAAATGCAAATAGGCGCATGGGCAGTGATTGTGATCCTTATGCTCTTGGATGATTCGAACAAACGCGTTGGTCATATAAGAGCCAAGGTTGCTGGAATACTATTTCACGCAAAGCCGCCAAGCACGCGAAGTTTTTTATAGCTAATGGTGGTATATCCGGTTAGCGAAGCAACTATGCCATTGAAACTATCTTGTTACGTTTTACAATCTTTACCGGATATTTTGGTGGTCTCCTCCCTGAACGGTGGGGCAAGCCCCACCCTACAAAACTATGCCATTGAAAATATATCGATATGATTCATTCACATCTATTCGCGGTTAGAAAAATCCGGCCTTTTGGTTGCGGCTACGCTACGTATTATGTGGAGAAAAAATATAAAATATAGATATATACTGTGAAAATAAGTCGACTTTGTGAGAAGATCGCCCTGCGCGATATTGGATATATACTTGAATTTTGTGATTGATTATGTATAAATTAGACGTAATCAAGCTTAAATAAGCTTAAATGGCTTCTGGGAATGCGGTGGAAACAAGGCGGGCAATTGCTCTTGTTTGTATGTTTGCCGTACGTCTGATCTTTTGAAGAATTAGGGGTATTTGCATAGTCGTTCTTAATCGATGAACTCATATGAAAGGGTGTACTGGATGTATACGAAAATAATGCTTCTGTCATTGATGGTTATAAGCATTTCGTGTCCGGCAATAGGAGATGACCCTGGTACGCCTGCAGACTCGCCGATGGACACGCCGCCGGTATCGTTAAATGCATTAACCCATTCGCTGTCGGCTTGGCCTGCTGATATGAAAACTTTTCAGCCGGTGGAATTACCTTCACTTGCCAATTACACCGTGGCAATCGCCAAAAAGGATTTCGGTTTAGCCGATTGGTTTCCGGCGCAATACTTCACGGTGAATGAATTGCCTTTTACCGTGCGTTTGACGGGCAATGTACTCATGGCGACCGTTGGCGGAAAACCGGAAGCCGAGATTAAAATCCCCGTATCTGGCCACGCAAGCGAAGCGTACCTGCTCACCTTGGCCAGTATGAAAGGAGATGAAGAGCCTGTTTATTTCACAGGATATCTGCCGGTCCAGGAACCTTTCTCGAAGATGGAAAACATCGACCGCATCTGTGTGACGATCCGGTATGCGGACGGCTCGGAACAACGCGCGTTGCCTGCGCGTGTCGGGTCAGACCGGTGGGGTGTGGCCCCGGGTTTGCAGGTCTTAACGGTGCGTATGGATCCAGACCGTGAACTCCGTGAATTGGTTCTATACAAAGGAACGACTCAAGCCGAATTGGGCGTGGCCGCCCTTACACTCAGCACCAGTGCGCATCGCCGTTTTGAAGACCGCTGGACCGTGAAGCGCATCCCGGCCACGAAAGAACTGAAGCCGAATTGGCCCCGCCAGGAGCCGAAGGCGGTTCTCGAAGGTTCCCGCCTTTCCCTCTCCAATCGTTATCTCGAGGCCGAGTTTGATCTGGCGCATGGCGCATTGCCCACTCGGCTATTTCACCGGGCATTGGAAATGAATTGCCTGAGTGACGCCCCGTTGCCGTTGTTCGGTATTGGCATAGGCGGAAATGAACTCGATATTAACAAGTTTACATTAACCTCCTCTATTCCTCTGGGCAATCAAGCGGGCTACATGCTGACATTCACATGCGCCGATCCTGCGTTGGAAGTGGTTCTCAGCTTGGGTGTGGGAGATGCCCCCGCGATTGATTGCCGCCTGAGCGTGCGCAACACCGGCTCAGCGCCTATACAAATTGAGCCCATTGGCCCCCGCCTAACCAGCGTGCTCATGGGGCCGGCCACGAACATGTGGTATATGTATCCGGCCTCCGAGACTTCCTGGAGTGATGCTCCGAAAGAATTGGCCCAGTGGTATGGCGGCTCCTTCATGTCGCTGCAATTCATGGACGCCTACAATCCACTTTTAGGCGGCGGCATTGGTTTGCAGGTGCGCGACCTCGACAGCCTCGAGAAAATGTATCACCTGAATAAGACAGAAACTGGCGTTTCCATGCGCCTGGTGTACCAGCCGCGCGAATTGGCTCCATTGAATGTATATGCGCTGGCTCCCACTCAGGTGCTGGTGCATACCGGGGATTGGCGGGCGGCATATGAGGATTACAAATCTTGGGTGGCCGCCTGGCACAAACCAATCGCCCCGCGTCCTCAATGGATGCGTGAAGTGTTCAATTTCCGCCAAGGATTCATGTACATCGATTACTTTGGCACGATGGTCGATCCGAATACGAATACGTATACGTTCCAGGAATATATCGACGAGACGAATGAAGCGTTTGGCGGCAGCGAATACCTCCATATTTTCGACTGGGGCATGGCGGGACCGTATGGGCGGACTTATGGCCGCGTGGGTGATTTCGACCCAGGCGACGAGTATGAAACAGGTTTTCATCTCCCGCAAGGCTGGGCTGGTTTCCAGAAAGCAGTGCAAGGCGTCCGCGATCGCGGCTTGCGTGTCGGCTATTACATCGAGGGATACTTGCTGAACGAGACCGGCCGCTTGGGCCAGATGTATGCCAAACCTTGGGCGCAAATCTGCAACGATGGCTCCGAAGGGCGCTGGCCAGGTTCGCCCGAGGTGGGTATCTGCCCGACGATCCAGCCCTGGACGGAGATTCAAGCCGAGACCTATGCGCGCATGGTGCAGCGGATGGACGCCGACGGTATGTATATCGACCAGTTCTCTCTCAACGGCCCGATCCGGTGGTGTTATTCCAAAGACCACGGCCATCCCGTGCCCAGCAATTCGTTGGCGGCGGAGGCCGAAGCGACCAAACGTTTCCGCACCGCTATCGAATCGGTCAAAAAAGATGTGATGCTCTATACTGAATATTCGCCAACGGACGTGATCAGCCAGTATCAAGATGCTTCCTTCTCCTATAGCATGCAGCGCCAGCGCAAGCTAGAGCCGCTGGCTCCGCTCAAACTTTTCCGGTATGCGTTCCCCGATTTCAAGAACTTCGAGATCCTCAATTGCGACTCACCCACCGGCACTTGGGCCACAGGCCCGCGCTGGACGTTCTGGAATGGCGAAGGGATTTGGCTACAGGGGTGGGCTACAAAATGGTACGCTCCTCAAACACGCCGGGCCATCCAAGCGTGCCACCGCGTGCTGCGTGAACATCTCGACGCATTCGCGGGAACACAGGCCGAAACATTGGTTCCCACCTTGGCAAACGGTCTATTCGCGAACAAATTCACAGGTTCCAAGGAAATTGCCTACACGCTCTACAACGGCCGCAACGAAACGTATGAAGGGGAAGTGATCGCGCTGCCCTATACGCGAGGCGCTAAGTTCATAAATGCTTTCACGGGTAAAACCCTGAAGCCGCATTCTAGAAATGGACAGGCCGTTCTCCGGTTGACGCTCAATCCCAAGGGGGTGGGATGTATTGTAGCCATTTATCCCGAATCCCGAAAACACTTCAAACATAGTTGAAATTCGGCTAGTTGTGTGAGCACGGGCTGCAAAAGGCACAAGAGATACAGGGGAAAAAGACGATCTTCTTGCGCCTTTTGGGACGTATAGCGGTTCATGTTGCGTTTGTGATGTGGTTGCCCTATGTGGGATCGGCGCCTTCGCCGGTCATTTTCCACAAAGAAATCATATCATCACATCTATTGCATCATCTGGGGAGTTGAAACGTTCATGATGCGATTCAAACAAACATCTTTTCTGGTTTTAGGAGCTTGGGTGATGGCGATGAATGGCGCTGCCGATGAGGCTGGTGACATGAAACAAGTGGCCTGGTCTTTACATAATGGCTGGTTGCGGGCCTCCATGGAGAACCAGATGCTCTTAGGCGAGGGGGCAGGGTACGCCGTCAATGTCACGATCAATGGCCAATCCTTTGCGGCTGAAGCCTCGGCGCAAGAGATTTCGCCAACGCAAGCTCCCGTATGGGAATGGCGGCTGGTAAAAGCGGCGGGCGAGCTGCTCGTTCGATATGAGCGGATGGCCGAGCTCGGTGACAATGCGTGGCTCATCTCTTTCGTTTATACCAACCTTTCGGGCGGCGTGCAGGATCTGACGGGGGCGAGCATGAAGTTCATTCCAGCCCACCCCGAAGGGGCCCGGCAATGGGAGCCGCATCCTTTCTGGATGGGGGAAGTCGGCGGAGGAAAGGATGCCCTGCTCGCATATCGCGCCACGACGGATTTCTACAATGTAGTCAAAGAAGGAGATATGGTTTGCATTTATCCCGGCGCGGCCTGGCGGCTCCAGCCTGGAAAAAAGGCGCGGATTGGCCAGTTCGCGGTTTGGCTCGAGGATGGAACAGCCGCAGATTTTAGGCCGCTGGCGCAGCAATGGTATCGCACGATTGGCCTGGTGGCGCCAAAATCCATGCCAGGGTGGATCACCGAGTCCATCTTGTATGAAGCTAGTGCGGGCGGGCATATCGACGCCCGGTTCAGCGATGTGGGCGGCTTCGCTGCTTTCGAGAAACAACTCCCGTATCTGGCCGATCTGGGCATCACGACGCTCTGGCTGAATTCCGTCCATACCCATAAAACCCCGCCCGATGCCGTTCAGGGGAACTGGAATCTGTATGCCCCTCGGGATTTTGATGAGATTGATCCCGTGCTCGGGGGAGAAGAAGCGCTAGATGCATTGGCTGCAACCGCCCGCCAGCACCAGATCCATTTGCTGGGCGAATTGGTTCCCCACGGGTATCAGGCCCCACAAGCCACGGAACTCCGTGAGTGGTGGACGGGGCGTCCTGACGGTGAGCCCACCCGCGATTACGATGGCGCGGCGATGGATTACTCGTCGCCGAAATGGCAGGCGGTGATGCAGCGTTGCGCCCGGCGGCTCTCCCGCCAGTTCGGAATGGAGGGAGTGCGTATTGACGTCGCCGACGGCATGGGGGCGAATTGGACTTCACCCCGCACCAACCAAGCCTCCTATTCGACGCTTGGCGGCTCGCTAGAAATGCTTGAAGCCATCTATGACGGAATGGATGTGCGGAATGCCGTGCCTATGCTCATTCCCGAGTCCCGGGAAGACCATCCTGAATATGTGCGGCTTGCACCAATCAGTTATGGCATCCCGACGACCGGCCTGTTTGCCCATGGCTTGCCCGGCGATTGGAATGATGCGCCTGCCATGAACCAGCGTATTCGGGATTTCTTCGAGAATGAACGCGGCTCGCTGCCCGAGGGCATGCGGATAATCCGTACGTTAGGCAACCATGACAGCGTCGGTGAATTTGGCCGCCCCGCCTTCCGTTTTGGCGCGGGGCTGGCTCGCGCTTTCTGGGGCGTTTGCCTGTCCGTACCTGGCATCCCCATGTTCTATCAGGAAGATGAGATTGGCTCGTTTGACGCCTTGCGCCAGATAATTTGGGCGCGCCGAAGCATTCCTGAGTTTTCGTATGGTGAGCCGGATTATCTAGGAGTCCATTTTGATCCGGCTGTGTTCAGCGTGTTGCGTTCCACTTCCACGGGCCATGCCTTGGGACTGGCCAATTTATCCAGCCACTCCGTGAGCGGCACGGTTTCTTTACCGCCCGAGCTGGCCTTGGCCGACGGCACACGGGTCTATGATGGCGTTTCTGGAAACGCTGGCGTTATTCAAAAGCATGCTTTTGCATGGACGCTCAAAGGCTACCAAACGGCGCTGCTACGTATCGGAGCGCCGCCCGTGGCCATCTCCGTTCCTGAAATAAGGACTGCCGATCATGTGAGCCTGCCAGACCCGGTTCCCTTTACTGTCGAAACCCAGCCCGCATCGCTGGCTGTCCGCTCGGGCCGGTTGCTTGCCACCCTGCTCCTGGATGCGGACGGCTGGCAGGCCGCCCAGCAGGCGCCAACGGAAACCCAATATGTGTCACCCCGGGGAGAATACCAGGTTCGCCAGGAATCGGATGGCGTCCGCGTTGCCTTGAAGCTAAAGACCGCTGGAATGAACATCATTCCGGCGCTCCGGTTCCTGAATACCTCCCGGTGGTGGGTTTGCAGCCGTACGGCATTATTGGCTGATCGCACGCTTCGGCGGCATTATCCGTTTCCCACGCCGGAATATCGCTGGGACCGCACGATGCCTGCTGGGTGCCTGATGACATCAGGCGCGCTATACCAGAATGTCCAGCCCAGCGGACGCCTTTGGCAATCGGTGGTTGATCCGCTCCATCCCGAGCATCCTGCGCTATGTTTTGCCGACGAAGAGGGAAAAGGGATTCTGCTAACGGACATTCAAACCAATGCTGGCAATGTAGTGCTGACCGACCGGTCTGACGAGGAGCATGCGGGGCCGGAATCACTGGATTTAAGGTTCTATCATTCCGATCCCGATTTGTCGCCTAAGGCCAAGGTCTTTGGCCTGGGCCAGCCATGGGTGATGGATACGTACACCGAGCCTCATACCGAGCTGCTGGAGATTTCGTTTCATATTCAGGAGCTCACAGGCGATCCGCAACGCCTGTTCGATGTGGAGTGGCTCCCGCGTGAGGGAGGCGCGGAGTTTGAACGGATCGGCCCGCGGTTTGATGAGTTTTCGGAAGTCAGTTATCCCTGCTTGCCCGGAACCATCCGCTGGTCAAACCTAGCGCCCGTCGAAGGAACCTATACCATCTCGCTTATGTTGCGCCATAGCGACGCCGACGCCACATCTCATAATTTGGCGGATAGCTATGTGGTTGAGTTTGATGGTGCGGCGCTACCGCTCTCATGGGTTTCCATGGGCGATCTACGTTACGCATTAGGCTTTTTTGGCGAGGCGCAGACTCCTCCGGTTTCATTGGGAGGGAAAAAGCATACGCTGTCCGTCACGACGCAGAAGCCATGGTGTGGAATCAAGAAGGAACTGCGGCTCAAACGGATTGAATGAATTGAATGCGCCACGGAGATTTCCGGCTCTGCAGGAGCGGACGTTTTGTATCATCGTTTTTTATGAATACGAGGAAGGGCGTTTAGCATGCATTTGATTGACTGGCTCATTTTGTTGGTTTTCATTTCAAGCATCTCCTATATGGCCTGGCGCACCAAACGCTATGCCCGCAGCGTGGCCGACTTTCTAGCCGCCAACCGCTGCGCGGGGCGCTATATCATCGCCGTGGGCGATGGCATGGCGGGATTCGGCCCCATCACCATGGTGGCCTATTTCCAGATGTTCTACGAGGGGGGATTCACCCCGTTGTGGTGGCAATCGATTCTCATGCCCATGAGTGTCTTCATGGCGATCACCGGCTGGGTGATCTTCCGTTTCCGCCAGACGCGCGCCATGACGCTTGCGCAATTCTTTGAAATGCGATATAGCCGCAGGTTCCGTGTGGTTTCCGGCATCCTGGCCTTTCTTTCGGGCATCATCAACTTCGGTATTTTCCCCGCAGTCAGTATGCGGTTTATCATGTATTTCTGCGGTTTGCCCGTATCATTTGGCTTGTTTGGAATCGAGTGTTCGACCTATGCGGTAGGCATGGCCCTGCTGCTCGCCTTGGCCATTTGGTTCACATTTGTGGGCGGCCAGATTTCCGTGATGGTGACAGACTTTCTGCAAGGCGCTTTCTGCAATATCGCTTTCATCATCGTGCTGGTTTTTCTCTTCTATCGCTTCGATTGGTCAACGATAATCACCACGATTAGCCAGGCTCCCGAAGGGAAGTCGATGGTGCATCCCTTCAAGATCGGAGGCTTGGAAAACTACGACACGTTTTACTTCCTGATCGGCTTGTTCAGCATGTGGTACGGCGCGTTTGCCTGGCAGGGGCAAGCGGGCTACAACAGCGCGGCCAGAGATGCGCATGAAGCCCGCATGTCAAAAATTCTCGGCTATCTGCGCATGCTGATTCCCACGTTGTTCTTGGTGATGCTGCCGTTGTGCGTATATACCGTGATGCATAATCCTCTCTTTACCGGTGAAGCGCAGACAATACAGGGCGCACTGAATGGCATCGCTGATGAACAGATTCGCAGCCAAATGACGGTTCCCATCGCACTTAGCAACATCTTTCCTGTTGGTATCATGGGGCTGTTCATTACCGTGGTCATGGCTGCGTTCGTTGGCACCCATGATACCTATCTCCATTCTTGGGGAAGCATTTTCCTGCAGGATATCGTTCTGCCGTTGAGGGGCAAGCCCTTCACGCCCCGCCAGCATCTGCGGTACCTGCGCCTGTCCATCTTAGGTGTGGCCGTTTTTATTTATGTCTTCAGCCTGATCTTTAATCAGCGCTCCGACATTTTCATGTTTTTTTCGCTCTCCGGCGCGATCTTCTTAGGCGGAGCTGGTGCGGTGATTGTCGGGGGGCTCTATTGGAAAAAAGGCACTACCACTGGCGCATGGGCGGCCATGTTCATTGGCCTGGTGGTCTCGATTTTTGGTTTTGCCATCGATCAAACCTGGCCGCAAATGGCCGCTTATATCCAATCCCATCAACCGGGGCTGTGGGCGCACGCACAACAAATCTTCCCTTCACTCAATGAGCATAAGTTCCTCCTGACCTCACAAGAACTGTTCTTCTTCGCCATGGTGGGCTCCCTGCTTGGGTATGTGGTCTTTTCATTACTAGGGCGGCAGCCCGGCTTCGAGCTGGACCGCATGCTGCATCGGGGAAAATATGCGGGCAAAGAAGACTCCATGATGCTTGCTTCTCCCGTGCGGGACTGGAAAAACACCCTCGGCTTCAGTTCCGATTTTACGCGCGATGACAAGGCGATCTTCTTCAGCGCGTATGCATATATGCTGGTTTTCCTGATTATCTTCTTGGTGGGAACGTGCTGGCATATGGCCTTTGGCATCAGTGATTCAGTTTTCATGGCCTATTGGCACGTGTATGCTTGGATTTTCTTCTTGATCACGCTCATTGTCGGCGCATTGATGACGGTTGGCGGATTCCGCGATTTGCGCGCCTTGTTTATCACGCTGGAAACGGCGGATCGCAATGCCGCTGATGATGGTTCCGTTCCTGATGTGCTGGACTCCAAATCCGCTTCGGCTGCGATAGAAGGCGAAGAAGCATAACAAAAAGCCCCAGTTCATCAAATCAGTGAACTGGGGCTTTTTTAATCTGTATTTACGCTTCTACTCAGAAGCTTTTCCTTGCGCCTCCAATAGGTGAATCCGCACCGGGCCGAGCAGGCCGCTGACGCGGCGGCTCGGCAAATCGCCTCCCGAATAAATGGGTGCGCGGGAAAGCTCTTCAAATTGGGCGTAATAATTCGACAACGTATTGGCCACGGCGACATGAATACGGTTGCGCCCTGGCCGCACGGCATCCGTGATATCCAGCTTGTATGGAGGAGCGAACAGGATACCCATGGATTGGCCGTTCACGAACACCTGCGCGCTAACGGCCACTTCTCCCAAGCTCAATTCCACCCAGGCTCCCGCCTGCATCTCCGGCAGCTCGATCTCTTTGCGATAATGCCCGATGCCCGAAAAATACGGCAAGCCTTGCAGCGACCAGTCTCCCGCTATGATCGTGTTGGGGGGGCAAGCGGGCTGCGCCACGGAATGCCAATGCTCAAAGTCTTCCGCGAAATTCCACGCCACATCGGGGCGTTGCATGGTTTGCTCGATCTCAAAATCCCAGCATCCCTCTACGGATAGGGTTTGTACGGCCTGCCATGCCGTCGCAGGCGCCGAGACCGCCGGTTCCGAATGCAGCACAATGATCTGCATTTCCCATGCTTGGAAGGTGAGCCCCAACTGGGTGCCTTGCGGGCCTGTTTGATAGGCGGCGATCATCTCCGAATCGCCTGTCACGGGGTCCAGCCGTTCCGGATGGCCGCTGGCGCGGAGGGTTACGTCCGTCGTGATTCTCCGTTCACATGGATTGTACAGCAGATACACATGGACATCGTCTAGATTGCGGTGGCAGGCGAGCAGCGGATGTTCCATGGACGAGGCAGCCACATCAGGCGCGCTCCACTGCCGCAGTTGCGCCAGCGCCGCATCGATATCCGCGGCAAATGCGGCATATGGTGCGGCCATGCTGGTGAAATTCCGGCCTTGTGCGGCCTGTTGATAACACTCCAGCCCCAGCATCGATTCAACGGCATGCCGTAAATCCGGATCGTATGCGCCGTTTTCAAGGCTGTGTTGCGGCAATGCGCCCAGAAAAATGAGCTTCGCTCCCTGGCTGGCCCAGCAGGCGAGGCGCTTGAACGTTTCGAGGCTCACCCCATCCATGCGCGGCAGAATCATTACCTCGAATGACTCATACTCGGATCTGAACAAGCCGTCTTTCCACCGTATGTTTTCGGCAAGCGCTTGATCATCCAGCACATCATAATCATAACCGTGCATCCGGAGCTGGTCGCCTAAATGGTTGTATTCATCGCTGCGCAGATCTAGCGTTTTGTATTCCAGGCAGTGTGTCCATAAATCCGCCTCTGGGTAAAACAGAATGACTTGCGCCACGTGAGCGCCCGCTGATGTCACGGCGCATAAGCGGGCTTCATAATCCGCCCATGCTCGCACATGCTCCCACCAAGGTTGCTGGTAGCTGAATCCAGGAGGATAAAACTGGGCGCGTCCTTCGCCTCGCAGTGAATACTTGAAACTGATGGGGATCTGCATGTTCACCCCGTGGATATGCTCCCAATGCAGGACGCGCAGGAAGTCTTGGAAGGTGGCGCCCCATCCGGAGCCTGCGAACGATTCACAGGACACCCTCGGGCGTCCATACAGGTGCGCGATGGATGCGGGATACTTGATGGCGTTGGCTGGCAGTTCATTACAATTCTTTCCAAAAGCCATCACCCAATCCAGTCCAGGAATTTGCATATGGCGATACAGATGCTGCGGATTCCCTCCCAGGGCCGCAAGCTGAAGACTAAACGACTCCTCAGGCCACAGATGCCCCGTCAGCGGTACATCGTGCTGTTCACAGAACTGATACATCGCCTCGAAATGCCTGCTGAAACATTGCGACACGGTGCGATAATAACGGCAACGCAATAGCATGGCGTCTAGGGCCGCTTCGCTGGCCTCGGCTGGCTCATGGAACATCAACGCCAATGCCGGTTGCCGCGACAGCTCTGTTCCGCAGTTTTCCTTAAAAACAGGCAGCATTTCAAAGCTGAAGGGATGGCCCTGCGCCAGCGCATTCGCGCTGTTTGTATATCCGGCCCAAGCCAGCAGATGCGGCTCGTCCGTAAAAAATCCCGATAATTCCCCGCCATATTCCTCCAGGCGTTCGGCATGCGCCTGGTATACGCGTTCGATAAAGGCCTGTGTCGCGCGCGGATTCATCAGGTCGCAAAAAGGCCGGTCTTCCGCGCAAATACCCGGAAGAACCACAAACACACCAATCGTCCATGCTTCGGCGGACGGAGGCAGCCATTCGAGAGCCTCGCCGGGGGGTGGCACGTTCAAGGTTTGCAGCGTGTCCGTGAGGATGGCTCCATCCTGCATGCGCCATGCTTGCATGGCAATCACCCGCGCTTGCTCCGGCAATCCGGCCCAGATGTCCACTGTGGCCTTGCTGGGTCCCGAAACCGAATATTCCATGCATTTCAGCGATTTCCAAATCAAGTCCGGCTCTTGTTCCAGGATGATTCCCGCCGCAGTGCCGCTCGGCCAGTCTTCTTCGTCGTACGCCCAATAATACAATCCAAGTTTTTTACATGTCTCCGCCATACGGCGCACAATATCCCACCATGCCTCCGATAAAAAACGGAACGGCGAACTATCCGCGAAGTGCTCACAACACGAAAACACCCCGCCAAAACCTTGCTCATGCAAGGAGGACAACTGGGCATCCATCCGCTCAAAATCAATTTCATCATTCAGGCGGAATATGGGCAGCATGCGATACCGCCCGGGCGGATTCCGAAAATCCGACCGCAATTCTGCATAACTCACCGCATGTCTGGACTGCTTGAATGGCGTCAGGGGAGAGAGAGGCGTTGACATACAAATCTCCTAGAATCTGGCCTGTAGAGATGGCGAAATACCCTGTATCACAACTAGAAGAGACTAATCAATCAACTGCGCCAAAATCAAGCACAAAAAGTCAAGATAACGCAACGGGTAGCGCTGCAAGTGACCTGGCAAAGCTCGCATCCGATGCCGGATTCCGATTCACCGATCAGTATTTCGATCCTGTGTTTTGCATGTGGTAAATAAATCCGGATTTTTGATCATACCGTAGATAAGCAAGATGACACAGCGTGGGATGGCCGCAACCAAAGCTCCAGATTCTAACCACTAAATACACTAAAATTTATAGCAGTAGTGTGGGGCTGGCCCCACCATTTAAAAGAAGAGCCCGCCAAAATATCATGAAAAATCGTATGCTATAACAACTTTATGTGGTTTGACTTACACAAAATACTCCTGCAACAAAACAAGATTTTGCCCGTTAGTAGTACAGGGGAATGGATCGAAGGCGTTCCGGATCCGGCTTATGCCCACATGAAGGAACTCGAACCAAACTGGATAAGGCTTTGGGGGCAAACTCTGGCAATTCTACAACAATGTGGGTCATATGTGGTGCGCCAATTTACCCATGGATATATCGCCCGGCATATACTGCATCGAAGTCCATACAGCCGGTATGTTTGGCCAGATTTTCACCGTCAAATGTCCATTTACTCAATGTCAAAACTCGTTAAAAATGTCCTCAGTTCATTCACATCTGTCCATTCACTCCATTCGCTCAATTGACTGCCCTTAGGGGGTATGATACTATCTTTTACTTCATAAATGGCCGAGGAAAACCGCATGAAACTCAAAAAGCTCGTCTATGCATACCGTACCGTCAAGCATGGCATGAAGTTCGCCAAGCTGGGTAAACACTGCCGTTTCCCCGGGAAATATCTCGAAATAGACGGCCATGTAGAGCTAGGCGACAATTGCCGCATTCGCGATAATGTCATCATGCGCACGCAAGGAGATGGCAAAATCGTCTTTGGCACCTGTTCTGGATGTAGTTATTACTGCATATTAGAAGCCACCAAGATGATCAAGATCGGCCGTTTCACGGGAATCGCCGAATTCTGCGTGTTGCGCGACACCAACCACATGGTGTTCGGTACGGACCGTCACTGGCGCATCACGCCCCATATCGCGGAACCTATCGTCATTGGTGATTCCTGTATCATCTTAAGCCGCTGCTATATCGGGCCGGGCGTTGCCATCGGTGATGGCGCGGTCATCGCGCCGAATAGCGTGGTGACGAAAGACGTGGGGCCGTATGAAGTCTGGGCGGGCAATCCAGCCAAACGTATTGCCCATCGCACCAAGGGGCCCGTGGCGAAGGCTATGCTCGAGCGGTATAAAGGCTTGGTTGATATGGCCGGGTACAAGGATGACCGCCACGGATATGATGACGAGGATGTGCGCGCCGCCGCCGCATCGGGCATCAACCGGGCCGCGGAAGAGCGTGACCGGCTGAGCAAGGAATTGGGCTGCTATAGTACGCTACAAGATGTGCAAGCGGATCCTAAGCGCCTCGATCTGGATGACTGAGCAGTGGAGACAGAAGTTGCACCGCTTCATTTAGGAGCCGCGCCCGTGATAGAAGATACAATAGCCCGGCTGGTGGAGAAACAAGCGCTGTCTCGTACGGAGGCGGCGCAGGTCATGCGCGCGTTAATGGAAGGCAATACAACACCTGCCCAGACCGCGGGATTGCTGGTCGCCTTGCGGATGAAAGGCGAGACCGTCGAAGAGATCACGGGATTCGCCGAAACCATGCGCGCATTCGCCACGCGGGTGCCCACGTCACGCCGCCCGCTGGTGGATACCTGCGGTACAGGCGGGGATCGCTCGGGTTCTTTTAACATCTCCACGACGGCCGCTTTTGTTGCCGCCGGGGCAGGTGTGGCCGTGGCCAAGCATGGCAACCGCAGCGCGTCGAGCCAATGCGGCAGCGCGGATGTGCTTGAGGCGCTAGGTGTGAATATCGAAGCCAGCCCTGAAACGGTTGGGCGATGCATCGACAAAATTGGCATTGGGTTCTTGTTCGCACGAACGCTTCACGGGGCTATGTCGCATGTGGGCGGGCCACGCCGGGAATTGCGGTTGAGAACCGTTTTTAATGTGCTGGGGCCGCTGACGAATCCCGCCGGGGCGTGTGGGCAGGTAGTCGGCGTTTTTGATGCCGGGCTCATCGAGACGCTGTGCCAAGTGCTGATGAACTTAGGCGGGCGGCATGCACTGGTGGTGGCGGGCGCGGATGGACTCGATGAAATGAGCCTGTCGGGGCCAACCCAAGTAGCGGAAGGCCTTGGCGGCGATGTGCGGCTGTATACGATAGAGGCGGAAAGCTTGGGCCTCGGCTCCGCGCCGCGCGAAGCGTTGCGCGGAGGCGGCCCTGAGGAGAACGCCGCCCTGCTTAAGGCTGTTCTCGAGGGGGAAAAAGGCCCCCACAGGGATGTGGCGCTGCTAAACGCCGCAGCAGGAATTCGAGCCGGTTGTGAAGGCATGGATTGGCGGGAGGGGCTCGAAACAGCGCGGCGCTCCATAGATTCCGGAGCGGCGCTGGCGAAACTCGATGAATTGGTGAAGGCGTCCCATGATTCTTGATGAAATATGCGCGCATAAGCGCGAAGAAGTGGATATACAGAAACGCAAAGTTCCGCTGGCAGCGCTTGAAGAACGCATCAAGGAGGTGCGTCCTCCGCGCGATTTTCGGGCTTCTTTGCGCGAAGAAAACATTAGCCTCATCGCGGAAATCAAGCGCCGTTCCCCTTCCAAGGGCACGCTCATAGAGAATATCGATCCTATTGATTTGGCTTGCCTGTATGAGCAATCCGGCGCGCGCGCCATTTCCGTACTTACGGACGAGAAATACTTCCAAGGCACGCTCGATGATCTGAACGCCGTGCGCCAAAGCGTTCAGATACCTTGCCTACGCAAGGAATTCATCATTGATGATTACCAGATTTTCGAGGCCAGGGCAGCCCAAGCGGACGCCATTCTACTGATCGTGCGTGTGCTTTCAGATGAACAGCTTGCGGATTATATCCAGCTTGCCCGCGAATTAGGCATGGCAACCCTGGTGGAAACTCATGACGCAGCAGAGATCGAACGGGCGCTGCGCGCCCGCTCGCCGATCATCGGCATCAACAACCGTGATCTGGCCACGTTCGAGGTGAATATTGCCACTACGCTCGAGCTAAAACGGCTTGTGCCTGGCGGCAATGTCCTCGTAAGCGAGAGCGGCATTCACACCCGCGATCATGTGAAGAAACTCGAAGATGGGGGCGTGGACGCGATATTAGTGGGCGAGGCCTTGGTGACAAGCAAGAACATCAGCGGGAAAATCCATGAACTCCTCGGCGATTCCGAAGATTAAAATCTGCGGCGTCACGACGCTCGAGGATAGCCTGGCGGCATGTGATGCGGGGGCCGATATTTTGGGCTTCAACTTCGCCCATGAGGCCATGAAGAGAAACCGGTATATTGAACCCGAAGCCGCCCAGCGGATTATCGAGCAACTCCCGCCATTCGTCAGCACCGTGGCCGTCACCGTGGACGCTCCGATAGAGCTGCTCCAAGACTACCTCCAGTTCGTGGATTATGTGCAGCTCAGCGGCAGCGAGCCGCCGGAACAGTGCGCGCTACTCTCTAGAGGGGCCGTGCCTGGCGGGCGGGTGATCAAAGGATTTCGGATCGGCCCCCAGTTTGAGGTAGAATCCATGAAATCGCATCCAGCAGCGGTATATCTATTGGATGCATGTGTTCCCGGTTCCCATGGCGGCACGGGAGAACTATGTGACTGGCCCACTGCGCGCCGGGCCGCCGAGGCGGGGCTGCCCGTGATGCTGGCGGGAGGGCTTCGCCCAGACAATGTAGCCAATGCCATCCGCGCTGTCCGGCCATATGCCGTGGACGTGGCGGGCGGCGTCGAGAGCGCGCCAGGAAAGAAGGATTATGCCAAACTCCGCGCATTCATCTGCAACGCCAAACACGCCTGGGTCGAATAGGCGCAAAGGGGCTTATCCCTATCCCGACGCTAAGGGGCGTTATGGCGATTTCGGCGGGCGTTTCGTGCCGGAAACGCTCATGCACCCCCTTGCTGAACTCGAACAGGCCTACCTGGAAGCCAAGGATGATCCCGAATTCCAGGCTGTCCTGGCGCGGTATCAGGCGGACTACGTGGGCCGGCCCACGCCGCTGTATTATGCCCAGCGGTTGACGGAGCATCTGGGCGGCGCGAAAGTCTATTTCAAGCGCGAAGACCTTGCCCATACGGGCGCACACAAGATCAACAACGCCCTCGGCCAGGCCCTTCTCGCCAAACGCATGGGCAAAACGCGCATCATCGCTGAAACGGGCGCGGGGCAGCATGGCGTGGCCACGGCCACGGCCGCCGCGCTGCTGGGCCTCGAATGCACGGTCTATATGGGCACCGAAGACATGGAGCGGCAAAAACTGAACGTTTTCCGCATGCGCCTGCTCGGCACGGAAGTGCGCGCCGTGCCTCATGGCACCCGAACCCTCAAGGACGCCATCAACGAGGCCATGCGCGATTGGGTCGCCACGGTGGGCAACACCCATTATGTCCTGGGCACCGTCGAGGGCCCCCACCCCTTCCCCATGATCTGCCGCGACTTCCAGAGCATCATTGGCCGTGAAACGCGAGCGCAAATCATGGAGAAAGAAGGGCGGCTGCCTGATCTTCTCATCGCATGCGTCGGCGGCGGCAGCAACGCCGTGGGGCTGTTCTTCGATTTCGTACGGGAAGAGACCGTGCGTATGATAGGCGTCGAAGCGGGCGGCTTGGGGCCGGAGACCGGCAAACACGCCGCGCGATTCGCCACGGGCGTGCGTGGCATGCTGCATGGCGCGATGAGCTATGTGCTGCAGGACGAAAACGGCCAAATCCTGGGCACCCACAGTGTCTCCGCCGGACTCGATTACGCCAGCGTGGGGCCTGAACACGCCTTTTTCAAAACTGTTGGGCGGGTCGAGTATACGTACGCGAACGACGATGAAGCCCTTGAAGCGTTCCAGCTTGCAAGCAAACTCGAGGGCATTATTCCGGCTCTCGAAAGTGCGCACGCCATCGCGCATGCCTGCAAAATTGTCCCCACGCTGCCGAAAGAGCAGCTTGTCGTCGTAAATATGTCGGGCCGGGGCGATAAGGATGTCCAGCAAGCCGCGAAATTTATCCTGCCCGGAGAGGAGTTTTAGTTATATGAACCGCATCGAGACTCGATTCCGGGAGCTGGCCCAAGCAGGCCGCAAGGCTTTCATCCCCTATATTACGGCGGGCGATCCCACGCTCGCGCGCACGGCGGAAGTGGTCCTCGCGCTCGAAGCAGCAGGGGCTGATATCATTGAATTCGGCATTCCCTTCTCTGACCCCATCGCGGACGGCCCCGTGAACCAGGCGGCGGCCTATCGCGCGCTGGAACACAATGTGTCATTACATGATGTCGTAGGGCTGGTGAAAGAATTGCGCGCGAAGACGCAAATCCCAATAGTCTTATTCACGTATGTGAATCCGGTGCTGGCCTATGGGCTCGAGGCGTTCGCGCGCGATGCATCTAGTGCGGGCGTGGACGGGGTGCTATGTGTGGATCTGCCGCCGGAGGAGTCGGAAGACTACAAACGCCTCCTGGACGCGGCGGGCGTCGCCACCATTTACCTTATCGCCCCCACCAGCACGGAAGAGCGCATTCGGCTCATCGCGGAATGTTCGACGGGGTTCATCTATTATGTTTCCCGCACGGGCGTCACCGGCGTGCGGCAGGATATCGAACAGTCGGTCGAAGGCATGGTGAAGAGTATCAAACGTTTCACTAACAAGCCCGTGTCGGTGGGATTTGGCGTCTCGACGCCAGAACAAGCACGGGAAATCGCACGGTATGCCGATGGCGTCATTGTGGGCAGCGCCATTGTGCGTTTGGTGGGTGAACTAGGCGATACGCCGGAGATGCCCGTTCGCGTGGGCGCTTTCGCGAAGACTCTTGCGGATGCGGTGAAAAGCTGACGCATATCAAGCGTGACAAGGAGGCGGTGTGGCGTATTTTATCCAAGAGCATATGCTCGAGATTTTCCTATCCGTGGTGGCCTTTGCGTTTGGCTCCGTGGTAGGCAGTTTCCTCAACGTATGCGCGTTCCGCTTGCCGAAAGGCGAATCGGTAGTGTCGCCGGGTTCGCGCTGTCCGAAGTGCGGCGCGCCCATTCGATGGTACGATAATATTCCTATTCTGAGCTGGCTGGCGCTCCGCGCTAAATGCCGCCAATGCGCCGCGCCTATAAGCTGGCAATATCCCCTCGTCGAAGCGGTGACCGGCGTGCTGTTTCTCCTGGTGTTCTTGCGGTTTGGTTTTGTCGTGGCCACGCCGATCTACATGATCGTAGCGGCGGCGCTTGTATTGGTGACAGCCACGGACATACGTTGTTGGATTATACCCAACGAAGTTACGCTCCCAGGCATTCCCATCGCCATGGCGCTGGCCGCCGTAGTGTTGTTTTATCCCGAAAGCGGCTTGCGTGTGATGGGGCCGTCGAACGCGTTGCTGAACGCCTTTATCGGCATCGAAGCGGGCGGCGGGCTGATTTTCATCATGGATAAAGCGGCGCGCCTGATTCTGAAAAAGCGGGGCATGGGAGGCGGCGACGTGAAGCTGCTGGCCATGCTGGGCGGGCTTTTCGGCTGGCCGGGCGTCATTCTTGTTGTCCTTATCGCCTCGGTGTTGGGCAGCATCCTGGGCATCATCCTCGTGAGCTTGGCGCGCAAGGAAGAGCACGGCGGTAACAGCGGGAAAGAAGAGCCCGTCACATTCGGCGATTTCTATGGTTTTCCGGGAACAATTTTGCTCAGCAGCATTGTCGGCGCGATCATGATGTTCACGAAAAAAGAAGAATTGCCGGAAGAAAACGTAGACGAGGAAGAAGTCAGCCTTTCCGCCCATTACCTGCCTTTCGGCCCTTATCTATGCCTGGCGGGCCTCGTGGTCATGTTCTATGGCGCGGAGATCGTCAAGGCCTATATCCATTATGCAGGGATGAATTACTAGAGCGATTCAAGACTGGATACAACAAAGCAAATGAATTCGCCTCTCCCGTGGCATCTTATCATTCTCGCGAAAGCGGGGATCCATACAGCGTTTCGGGATTGGGAATTTGGGATCGGACGGATCGGGGGGATCGGTCGGAGCGGTTTTGGGTTCCCGCTTTCGCGGGAATGACAAGGGGATAGCGCCAGGAGGTTTCATCACGTGTTTCGTTATCTTTCCGCAGGCGAATCGCATGGGCGGGGCGTGTTTTGCCTGCTCGATGGGTTCCCCGCTGGCCTGCATGTACAGCCGGAAGATGTCAATTTCTGGCTCGCCGAACGGCAAAAGGGTTATGGACGCGGCGGGCGCCAGCGCATCGAACAAGACGAAGTAGATATCCTGAGCGGTATTCGCGGCGGCGTCACGCTGGGCAGCCCCATTCTCATGGCGGTGTGGAACCGCGATTTCGCCAATTGGACGGACGCGATGGATCCCTGGAAGCCCTCGACGGGCGAGCGCGCGGAGAAGATCACGCGGCCCCGCCCCGCCCATGCCGATTTGGTGGGTGCGCTCAAATACGGCCATGATGATTGCCGAAACATCCTCGAGCGGGCCAGCGCCCGTGAGACAGCAGCGCGCGTGGCGGCGGGGGCGTTGTGCCGCAAATTGCTGGCCGAATTCGGCGTGAGCCTTGCGGCCCACGTGGTGCAGATTGGCCGCGTCACGGCGCAAACAGACGCCATTCCCTCGGAACAAATCCACGCCCTTTCGATGGCCTCGACGGTACGCTGTTGCGACAAAGAAACCGAAGAAGCCATGATCGCCGCCATCAAAGAGGCCAAGCAGGCCAAGGACACCCTGGGCGGAGTAGTCGAGGCGCGGGCATGGGGCTTGCCGCTGGGCTTGGGCGCACATACGCAATGGGACACCAAACTCGATGCGCGTATCTCGCAGGCCATGATGAGTATCCAGGCCGTGAAAGGCGTCGAAATCGGCATCGGTTTCCGGGGGGCGGACCGTTTCGGCAGCGCCTATCATGACGAGATCGTGTATGATCCTGCGCCACGCACGGGCGGGCCTTACCGGCGCACCAGCAATAACCTGGGCGGCTTCGAAGGCAGCATGACCAATGGCGAGGAGATCGTCGTCCGTGTGGCGAAGAAGCCCATCGCCACGTTGATGAAGCCCTTGCGCACGGTGGACATGGAGACTCATGAAGCCACGGATGCCTTGGTGGAGCGGAGCGACACCTGCGCGGTGGCGGCGCTGGCCATCATCGTCGAATCGGCGCTGGCTATCGTCCTGGCGGAATCTTTCCTTGAGAAATTCGGGGGCGACTCCGTCGATGAGATGAAACGCAATTTCGATGGATACGTGGCGGCGGTGAATCAGCGTTGAATAACGCCGCATCCGCTTTCCGGCGGCAACGTGTAGAAACTGGGCTCGGGGTATTTATCGAGCGCCGAGAGCACGGCCATGAGCATGTGCTGCACATTATCCACGCGAATCGCGTTATCGTATTCCGTGGAACGCAATCCGCCCAAGACGGGCTTGCGTTTTGATACATAGAACAGGTCTGCTTCATCGGTATATTGAAGCTGCATGGCGCTACGGAATCCCCGGAGGATGGCCGTCCGGTACGCTTCAAATCGTTTTGAGTCGCCTATCTCGCGCGCCAAGGTGCAAGCATCAGCCAATCCCTCCAGATAGACGCCCGTGGACGACGCATGAGGTGGGCCATATTCGGGGTGGCGCGGATTGTAGAACCGGCCCCGGATATCCGGATACGCCGCCTCCCCCCACTCCTGCATATCCAGCAGCCAATCATTCATCTCGAAGATAAAATCCCGCAGTTCGCTGTTCTGTGTTTTGCGCCATAAGCGGTAATACGCTTGGGTATGCCAGGGAACAAACGCGGGATTAAGCTGGGCGCGGTGCCAATCGCGGTAATACCGGAAGGACTGCATCGAGCGTTCCAGCAATTCGGGAGCGCCTTCCCGCTCGTACAACACGGCCCAAAGGAGCAACGCCTCGCCCGGGTAGAAATTTTGGTTGTCATTCCGGCCCGCAGGCTTATGGAAGGTCTTAAACGAGCCGTCGCTGTTCCACAAAGAGTCCACCAAACGGCGTAAACCTGTTTCTTGGGCGGCAAAGGCGGCGCGCTCGGGAGAATCCACGATGGCCAGCGCCGCAAGGGCAGCCGCGCCCAGCTTGGCCTCGTTCCCGAATTCGATGAAGCCCAGCCCATTCTCCTCACGGTAGAAGTGGGCAAGGTTATACGCCAGATTGCGTTTGGCAAGCGCATGAAGTTCCGGGTCATTCCGCGCGGCGGCCAAGCGTTCAAGGCACCACGTGGCCATGAATTGGCGAATCATATTGTTGCCTTGCGACTCCTCGCCCCGGCTCGGCCAATATAGGTACGTCATGCGGCCGTCTTTCTGCACTTGATTCACCAGCCAGCTCCCCATCCCATCCGCCAGGGCCTGCACGCTGGCCCGGGTGATGGCCTCAGGCAAAACCAGCGTATTTCCACGAAAGAGGGCAATCGAGTGCGGTTCGAGCTTGAGAAATACCAGCGCTTGCCGTGCGTCAAACAGGCGCATGTGGACGGCGCTCTTGTCCGCCACGCCTTGTTCCGCCATAAAAATATCTCTCGCCCTTGGAAAAGAGAGATTGCGTGCAATCATATCGGTGGAGGCATAGCGCAGTATGCATCCATTCGCGGAGCACTCGATGCCCTGGATACCGCGCTCAATGTTGTCGGGCAGCGTGCCCACTTCACGCCAGTCATGGGTGAAGTTTATTTCGAGCAGATTCACCCGCCCGGCGTCTTCGGGTTTCAAATCCGCATATGCAGTGCGAATGGCTTCCGTGGCGGCGGATTCCCAATCTGGCCCTTCGGCCCATTGTTCGGCCAGGCGCAGCCCATCGGCGCGCAGCGCCACATATACGGGGCCTTGTCCGTGCATGTCTACAGTAGAGAGCGCCACCTGCGCGAGACGCCGCGCATGGGCTTGTTCCTGGCTGGAATGGCCTGAACAGCCGGAAGAGAACAGACATACGGCCAGCACACACCATATATGCGCCGGCTGAATATGGATACACACACTAGGCATGCCGCACTCGATACTCCCGAATAAACAGCCTCTACATAGAAAACGAGGCTAGAGCGGTTCAAGATTGGATGCAACGATACGGCGCCCATCGCACCGTACAGCCCCTAGACAATTTCAGACGTAGTGGCATGGGCGTCCCCCCATGCGCATGGCCGGGACGGCCATGCCACGGGAGAGGAAAATCCATTTGTTTTGTTACATCGAATCTTGAACCGCTCTAGTATTGATTCGTTATACCGAAGGCGCATCCATTTATCAAAAAAAACACATGCGCCGCTGGCCCCTCGTTTTGGGACCAACGGCACATGCGCATCATGGGTTATTTCGCAGCGGTTTCTTGAACGAACCAATTCTTCGCCAAGGCGTCCGCTTTACACGCGGTACTCACCAAATATAGGGGAGAACCGTTGAGTGTCAAAGGAGGCGACACTGGATTCCCCATCATGTCATATACGGTTACATCCGATGAAAGCTGCGCCTGGGTGAGTTCCATTGCATCACCGGTATTCCAAATCGCAAGCACGGCCTTGGAGCCGCATTGGAATGCATACCCATATACTTTTGCGCCAGCCGGCACAGCGGGAAATGCGGCAGGCCCGGCGCACTGCGGCGATGCACCCAGCAAATTCGCCAAGGCGGATATGGCTGGGTATGACTTCTTTGGAATGGCCATTGGAGAGAAAAAGGTGTTCTCGATGTCCATGATGCCATTATACACGGGGCCTTCGATGGGCTCATGATAGAAAATTTTCTCTACACGGTGCGCCATCAGAATAAGGGCGTGACGAACAATGTATTCCGCGCAAGTGCGTTCATCCGCCAAGAGCAAGTTCGCGGAAAAATGCCCAGGAGGCGCCACCCATGGCGTCCAGGGTTTGTCATCCACGCCATAATAGGAGGTTTCCGTTGCCCATATAGGCTTCTGAATCCCTTTTGCGTCAATCGCTTGCAAGACACGTCCCATATACTCGATAAAAGCTTCTGGAAGGGTGAAACCGCCATATGGATGCAGATTAAAATAATCACAATACTGCAATCCCCCTGCAGTAATAAATTCATCGCCATAGGGGAATTCCGGCTGGATAGCCAAGCCGCCGATGAGTTTACTGTCAGGATTCGCTAGTTTTTGCGCTTTATATGCGCCATCCAGCAATTTGATATAATCGGGGACTTTATATCCTCCGCTTTGAGGCAAGCAGAAATCGGGCACCCATAATGGCTCGTTCAAGAATTCCCAATGCGTGCAAGAGTCCTTATACCGATTCACGGCTTGCCCGATAAAATCGAAAAGGAGTTGGGGCTCTTTCGGTGCGTACGCCAAACGGTACCACATGGAATCGGCTACGGTATCGGGAGCAGAGGAGGCCCAGCCCGCGGAAGGATTTGGGAAAACAGCCAGCGTGTTCATGCCCGCGTCTTTCAGATATTTCATCTGCGCGTCTTGTTCGGCCCACGAGACTTGCCCTTGCACCGGTTCGACCCAGTCCCAATTGATGGCCCAAGTCCTCACCCAGCGAATGCCGCCTTGGGAGAACAGCTTTAGCTGCGCCTCGGTGGTTGCGGGGTGGTTGAGGCCGAAAGGTGAGTCTTGTTCGGTATACGGCTGGATGACGGAAAAAACAAGCGTCCGCGCGTATTCCTGGCCATTCGCAGGCCAAGTGATATGCGCACGGTAATATCCTTTTCCGGGAAGTGACACCTGCATGCGCGTCCGCGCTTGGGAATGTGCAGCGATCTCGATGGCGTATTCTTGAGCCGGGAGCTTTTTTCCAAAGAAGTCTTCGCACTCAAGCCGGACAGGAACGCGGACATCGGAAACGCCTTCATTGTTTCCCCATATAGCAAACTCCACCGGTTCGCTAGAAGGGAACACATTTCCATAATGCTCTGAATCAAATCCGAGTTCCACGGAATCCCGAGCCTCGAAAGCCGTGGCTTCAGGGGCTGTCTCAAGTTGAATGGCATCCAGCCAGACGCTGGCCTTCATTTCCGGCGTTCCTGACAAGTCCGGTCCGGCGGCTATGCAGACACTGTCATTAAGCGCTTCTTGCGTCACCGTGTATCGCGCCCACGTTGTCGTTAATGCTACTTCATGCGAAGCTTCATTGATCGGCCCTAATGCGCTTCCGGAGAAGAAAAACTTCAACCGCGCTTTAATTCCATCCGTACTGGCCCGCATATAGCAAGAGAGCGTGAGGGGCTGGCCTTTTTTGACTGGCATCCACCCTATATTGACGGTAAGCGGGGCATTCTGCGTGAGGTGGCTGGGCGGCCATGCATCGAAGCAAGTGGTTGGGCTTACGCCGGGTCCAAGATCGATACGCAAACTATGAGCGCCATGCCATGCGGAGCCTTCCTCAATGACTCCATATAGCCCGGATAAGTCTCCGCCCCAAGCCGTCGGAACTCCAAGAGACGACCACAAATCGCCGCTACATTCAAAGGAGGCATTCTGAATAAAATTCTTGGCGTTTCCCGGCGGAACTTGGGGCGTGAATTGGGGAACGATTTTTGATTCGCTTGAATCGGTCGCGAGTGACAGGTTATCGATACTGACCGAAAAAGCAGAAGCGGAAGAAGCGCTTGCGTCAGATGCGGCAATAGCCACTCCGATGGCGGATTCTGGCGTAACAGGACGCTGCCATGCGAGCAGCTTGCCTTGCCCAAAAGAGCCGATATCCGTGGTCGCAAAGACGATTATTCCTTCCGTAGAAACATTGAACTGCACTTTCAGCAACGATAGGGAGTTTTCAGGAAATGTATATAAGATATCGTCTTTCCTTGCTCCCCGGACGGTAATCTTCCCATCTTCATTGAGGATATACACACCGTCATACACCGTCTCCTGAGAGGTGCTGAAGCGATGGCAGAGCCCGCCGCCGTTTTTCACAAGGCTGGATGTTTGCAGTACGGTGTATCCAATTGACCATGGAATGGGCAAATAGGCCTCAGCCAAAGACAAGGATTGGGTGAAACCGGGCGTTTCGCCGGTTTTACGAAATGTGCAGGCTCCATCCGCAATGCTGATGGACCCGGGCTGTCCATCGAATGCATTATTGATGGCCCAGGGGGCGGCAAGTGAAGCCGAATCAAATGCCTCTACTTGCGTGTCCGCATGTGCGGCGCTCGCACCCAACGCGGCAACGAGCAAAGCGATGGACACAGTTGTAGCGTAACGGCGATCTTTGGTCGTCATGAAAAATATGCTCCGTTCTGTGATTTCAGCGCTTACATGTCCGCACTAGCTAATTTACATGCTTGCGCGAGCTTCTGAGCATCCATTTGGGAGTCTGTAATATAAACCGGCGAATCGCCGAGAACGATGTGCTTGTTGTCTATTGCAGCGCCGACAATGCTGCATGCCTTTGCAGCATCGGGAACATCGAGAGCCCACGTGGAATGGCGGTTATCGTCCGTGGGAGCCCATGCGATGAGGACGGCCTGGCTGCCGCATTGGAACGCATAGCCATACACCGATGGCTTGCCTCCTTCGGGTTTCGACGGAACTTCAATGGAAGCGGCATATTTCGGCGCGGAGCCTAGCAAATCCGCCATAGTGGCTTGCGCGGCATAAAGCTTTCTTGGAGCGCCGCCATACGCCGTCATCCAAGACTCGAGCAAGCTTTCGTCATCATTTACATCCGAACTGGCTGGCCCGCCCCAATGATAGAAGATCTTATCGACGCCATGCGCCAGCATAATGGCGTTGAACCGGATAGCGTATTCCGCGCACTCCCGTTCGTCGCGCAACAGGCGGTTCGCCGCCCATGGGCCAGGCCCCACCACATAAGGTTCGAGCGGAAGGTCATCGGTTCCGAAATAGGAGCATTCGGTTATCCAGATCGGTTTGCGTCCCGCTTTGGTGGCATCCATATTCGCCAGCAATTCGGCCATCTGGTCCACATATGCTTCCGGTTTTCGCAGGCCAGGATATATGTGCAAGTTAAAAACATCCAAATGGTCAAGGCCGCCAGCTTTGAAAAATTCTTTCGATAACAGATCAGGACGCCCCGCTATTCCGCCAATCGTCCGGGCATTAGGATCCGACTTTTTGACTTGGTCATGAAAGACCTTTAGCAACCGAATATAGTCTTTTACGGTAAAATCAGCTCCGGGCAGTTTCGGAAAGAGCGCATCTATTTGTTCTACGTTGGGAAGCGAATGGAGCGTGTAGAACGGTTCATTCAAATATTCCCAGGTATGGATTCTATCTTTATAGTGGGTAACGACCGTGTCGATATATCTTTCCATAAAAGAAAGGTCTTTAGGCGGATAATAACACAGCCCCCAAGACAAGCCGGGCACATCCAAGGGTTCCGCCCCCTCGGGAAGCGCGCAATTCCAGGAAACCGACGGGAAGGGCGGCAATTGCTGGACATTGATCATGCCAGCGCTGAGCACACGGTTCACATGCGTATCCGCTTTCTCGAAGTGAAATTCACCAGGCTTCGGTTCAATCCGCTCCCATTCCATAGACCATTCGCGGGCATATAAAAAACCTGCCTTGCACATATGCTCGCAGAGTTGATTCGTGCTTGGGGCATGATTCATGCCAAAAGGAGAATCCGCTCCTTTATAGGTTTGTATGCGTGCGGTACGCATGGATTGCACATAGGTTTGGCCATTCAATCCATACGTTGTGCGAATTTTATAGTAACCTGTATCTGCTATACCAAGCGGCCAGTTTTCCTGAATGGTTTTCTTCGCAGGGATGTTTACTTGCTTGCGCTCAACAGCTACCACCTGATCGAAGAAATCCCGGATTTCGATCTGTACGGTGGCCTGGGCATCGACTTCTGTATGATTGGATGCATTGACGGTAAGCTGCATCGGCTCGCTTGCATCAAAGACATTTCCATAACGCCCGGTCACGATGCCAATTTCCACGGGATCCCCCGCGAAAAACTCGCTTGGTTCATTGGCCTGTTCCAACTGTACGGCATCAATCCATACCGTTGCGCTTTTATTTTCGCTGGCGGATAAATCGGGGCCTGCCATCGCAAAGACATAAGGCTTTTCGGCGTTGCAGGTAAATGAATACCGTTTCCATTCCGTATCCAGCGTGACTGCCTCTTGTTTATCAACGCCACCCTCACTAGGCGACCGGAACCGTAGCAGTAGTTTTGCTGGAACGCCAGCCCGATCCGCACGCATATACGCGCTGAGGGTATACGGCTTGCCAGGCTCCGTCTTGATCCAGCCCTTATTGGCTACAAGAGGCGTTTCTTGCTTTTCTATCATTGCCATATAGTTGAAGGTGCTTAGCGGAGTCTTTTCAGGGCTAAGCTCGATGCGCAGGCAGCGGCTGCCGTCCGGTGCGCCGCCCTCCACCACGTCTCCATATAACCCTGTCAATCCGCCCGCAAATCCCGATAGTTTTCCCAAAGACGACCAATTGTAATCCCCACATTCAAAACTCGAGTTGGGTATCATGTTAGCGCCGCTGGAACGGGGCGCAAGCGACGTGTATTGTAATTGCGGAGCATCCGCCTCGGCTATTTCCACCTCATCGAGCCACATGGTTCCCGTGAAGTCGAAATAAAAGAAGAGCTTCGCGTTATCCGTTCCAGCGGCGCCCGCCTTAAAATACCGCTCGAAATGCTGCCATTCCTGCCGTAAAGGCAATTGCATGAATAGCATGGACGTGGCATAAGCACTCGCGGATTTCGTATCCCCATATAGCTCAACCGTGACCATCCCGCTGGCCATTCCCTCTTGCCGGGCCCAGCATGAGAATCGATACCATTTGCCTGCTTCGATGGACGCAAATTGGGACTGGGCAAGGGTGGCATAACTGTCGCGCGTTTTCCGGGCAAATCGGGTGCATGACAGTTTTGCCGCATGGCCGCCATTGGGGCCGGTATCCAGCGTAAGCGCCTGCTGTACGCCGGAGTCCCCTTCGGTGCGCCAGTCTTCAGGCAAGCCCTGGGATATCGCTTCAAACGAACCATTTCGAACCAGATTGGTTCCTGCATGGGCCGCGGGCAAGAGGGCAAGCAAAGATAGACAGATGAGCATATATTTCATAGCTTTTACTCCATTGCGGTTGGCAAAAGGGCGTCTTTCTTCACGGATTGCGGATACATGCGTGCCTTGCGGAAAGCTTCCGCGTATTGGCAGCCGCTTTGGTAGCCTCGGAATTGGGACTGGACATTAATAAGGTGCTCGATGGAATATCCATACATATGGATCATCCAACTGTCTTGGCTTTCATGGCATTTCGCCATCTTGACTTTGGTTTCCCAAAAATCCGAGATGTCCACATAATGTTCGGGTTCAAAACCAATGCCCGCGACTGTATCGTAATACCAAATCTCATGGATATGGCCGCAGGGAGGATGTTTGGTTTCGATAAGGCGCACCGCCGCCATCACATGGGTGTCCCATACCAATTGCCCAGTCCGCTGATGATCGGGGTGATAATCATTGTCCTTATCCGGGCATAACACCAGATCAGGCTTGAATTCACGCAATACATCAATCACGTGGCGGCGCACATCCGGGCTGTCATATAGAAATTCGTCATCATATCCGAACCAAAATAACTCGGCGCCAATCACATCCGCCGACGTGCGCGCCTCTTTTTCCCGCACCGCGGCGATTTCATCCCGGGAAAGAACGGGCGAGCCTACATCTCCCCGTGTTAAGGTGGCGATGGCTACATCATGCCCTTGCGCCTTGTATTTGGCCAACGTGCCTGCGCACATTGTTTCGGCATCATCAGGATGTGCCGTGAAACACATTACTCTCATGGAACTAATCTCCTTCAAAGGTACAATATTTTCGACTACCAGAAGCGGTAATACAGGTAAACCCAACCAACTATATAAATCGCAAACCACAGCTTCACTTGCTGGTACCACGGACGGCGCACTCCTTCGTCATACTGGGAAAGTAAGGAAGGCTTCCAAACGAGACTTACAAGCTGAGAAGGGTCGGGCGGCGTCGTTTTGAGCGATACTATGAATACCAAGAACATGGTGAGCATTTCGCCTGCGAAAGCAAGATAAAACCAATGCAATTTGGTTTCATACCAATGCAATTTGGTTACACTCACATAATCAACATAAACCAGTAAGCACTGGATTACTATTCCGCCCAGCATGCCTGCGATTGCTCCCTTGTATGAAGTGCGCTTCCACAGAATGCCCATAATAAATACAGCGATGAAGGGGCTGGCCAAATAGGCTGCTCCCGTTTGAAAATAGGTGAAAATACCTACTTTGGCGACGAGGAGCGGCGCAACGAACGTCGATATAAACAAGGCGCAAATAGCTGCGATCATCCCTGCTCTAACCATCTGTGATTCACTGGCCTCGACATTAATTTTTCGTTTATATACATCGAGAGCAAAAATAGTCGATGTTGAGTTAATCAATGAACTCAGCGTAGAAGTAACTGCCGCTAGGAATCCTGCTAGAATAAATCCACGCAATCCCCAAGAACCTGCGAAGGTTTTTAGAGCAAACGGAAACGTTGTATCGGGATTCTCTAATGGCTCCGCCATCTTCATCGTGTGGATCCAGTAAAATACCACCAAACCCAAAAAACAAGTGGTCAAAGGACGAATGAAGTTAATGAAGCCGCTAAATACGAGCCCCATCAACCCATCCCAGGTCGAACGCGCCCCGAGGATTCGCTGAATCATATATTGGTTGCCCACTTGGTAGAACAAGAATATGCCAATACTCGCAAGGCACATACCCAAGAAAGGCGCTTTGGGGTGATCTATAGGCTGGTATAAATGGAATCGTTCCGGAGTGGCCTGCGCCATGGCGCTCCATCCGCCCGGTATTTTGTCTAACGCCAAGAAAAACAGCAGGGTTCCGCCACCGAGTAGCATGACACACTGCACTAGGTTCGTCCACATGACGGACGCCATACCGCCACGAATCGTATACGCGCCTACAAAAATAGAAATCAGCCATATAACAAGATATAAATTCCAGCCGGTGACTTCAGAAAAGGCAAGAGCACCGCTGTATAACACCGTGACCGTGAACAAGAAAACATAAGCGATCAGCATGACCCAAGTATAGATATCTCCGCATAGGGGGCCGAAGCGCATGCGGTAATACTCCGGCACTGTAGTGATCCGGCTCTTAAGCAATACCGGCAGAAAAAAAACTAGCAAAATGGCATACATAGGCATAGCGAACCATTCCCAGTTGGCGATCCCCATGCCTTCCGAGTACGTTATACCGATGGTGCCCACCATCTGCTCGCTCGAGACGCTTGTGGCCACGAAACTGGGGCCGATGATCCACCACGGCATCGAACGGCCCGCCAGGAAGTATCCTTCACTGGTGCCAGTTCTCTTGCGAGAAACAACTAAACCCACCACCAGCACGATGATAATGGACAGCACAATCACGGAGATGTCCATTCCACTTAAAGCGCCTAATACTGTTTGGTTCATGCTTTCTGGTTGCACGGTTCCACTACCTCGTTTTTTGTTATGACCCTACGAAAACGCTGCAGGCTCCACACAAGGCCAGCACGTCCGAATAAGCCTCTACTTCAAGCTTGATAAAAGAATGTCACTATATGCATGGAGTCCGAAGTACCGGTTGTTTTCTCCGCCACGCGGCCGGACTTCAATGGTGCATGGCTGCCCTGGCGTATAATAATTCTTCGGGACGGCGAGGAAGAATAATCCCGACGTTTCACCCCAGGAAGGCTGTATATGCGCAGGCAAATAGACCATCGAAACGGAGCCATCCGGGCTTTGCCAGCTTCCTAGCAACTTGGTGGTGTCGAAATCAATGACGCGCTTCCCGTTCACCACCAAGGTGAATCCGGGATTCACCCGGGGAGGATCCATGCAGGGAAATCCCCCAGCGAATACGAAGGTGGCATACTCGGCGTCCGGCGCTGGCGCGGTCTCCCATTTAATCAGGTGCATGGGCTCTTCCTGCCGGATCTGATACATATCCGCAGCCAGTTCGCGGTAGCTATTCGCCTTTGTCGTGGGGCCTTTATGATACAGCATGCGGGAGAAACCGGACACCACAGGCCCTTTAGCAAACAACGACTGGCCTATCCACTTCTCTACAAATGCGGAAGACCATTCCGCTTTCGGCGTGGGGAATGTGGCGGCGTATTCCAGCAGCCGCCCGAGCACGAAGCCGGCCTCCGAGCCCCCGTTGCGGGCGGCCAGGTCAAAGTTCAATCCGCTGATGATAAAAGCGCCCTTGCCCACTTTGGCCTGCGCCAGGAGCGATTTATTGCGCCATACAAACTCAAAGTCAACATACCGGGAGAACCCGTGCGGCGCGCCTTGGGTGTTCAAGGCCCGGATCAGGACTTCCGGCTGCTCCTCCAGGCTTTCCAGCATCAAGGTCTGCGATCCTTGCAGCAGATTAAACCAAGAAGCATCGCACCAATGCCCAGGTGTAAGTCCCTTCGTTACGGGATTATCGTACACATAGGTGCCCGCATTGCTATCTCCGTCAAAGACGCCCATCCACCAGGCGGATTTAAACGTCGTATACTCCATCGGGAACACCCCGGCGGGCGAGAGCAACACCACACAGCTCCCCTGCTCCGCTGCGCGCGCCAACGCCTCGCTGGGCTGGCGGGACACATACACGGCAGGGCTGGGCAATTCGCCCTCGGGCATCGGTTTCGGGGCGAACGGAGCAAGCAGCGCCATTAAATCACTGCTCACATACAGCGGGGTGGATTCGGGTTGCTTGGGTGTTTCTGCGGGAAACACCCAGAAAGTCCAGCCGTTGGTTTGCTTGATGGAACCGCCTGCCCCTAGAGCAGCCGACACCGACAATTGCATCGGTTCTTTTGTATCGGGCAATACAAACTTCACCTGGCCCAAGGAAACGACATCGCCATTCGGAATGGCGGCCGTATTCAACGTAGCGGGCTGTTCGGATACGCCGCCCGACGCCAGGCCAACGGTGAGTTCGGCGTTTTCCAACGCCGCGCCCGAATAATTCGATACAATCATCTCCGCTTCGACGGTCTCTCCCGCCCGATACGTCTGCTTGACGCCGTTTTGCAGAATCACAAGCGGCGCGTTAAAGGTCTTTACCTGTTCCGGCGTGACCGAGTGGGTGCGGAAATGGATATCCACCAAGCCATTGGAACCGCATACCCACGGCTGGAACAGCCACCAGTCATAACCGGAGATATACGGGTTCTTGCGAATCGCCTCGATATTCGCTTTGTGGCATAACAGATATAGCTGCTCGGAAGCCAGCGACCATTCGGGCGTCTCGTCGAGTAATCCTGCTTTTGCGATGCGGTCGCGGCAATCGGTCAGCCAGAATGGCTTGAAGTTGTTTGTAAACAGCTCGATTTCATCCAGCCGGGGAAAATGAACAAAGTTGCCCTCTTCGTGCGTGATGATAGGCTTAAGCGGTTTTGCCGTTTTGAACTTTTCTTGGTTCTCAAAAGGCGACGTTAAGATGCTGAACATCACGGTGAAGAAATCCATCGTGGGGCGGTCTTTTGTTCCATCAATAAATCCGGGGGCGAAGACGCCGTCGGAATCGATAACGGGGCGGGTCTTATCGAGGCCTTTGGCAATATTATACAGGTCTTGGCCGACACGCGGCATGCCTTCCCACAGTTCATTGCTCATGCACCAATCAAAAATAGATGGATGGTTGCGGTAGCGCTTAAGAACGGCGGTCCATTCGGACTTATACAATTCCAGCGCTGGCCCTTGCGCCCGCTCATAATAGCGCGGATAGCCAATAGGCAGTTCTGGCGACACAAACATGCCCATCTCGTCGCAAGCCTCGTAATATTCCGGCGAGACGAAATGGCTGTGATGGCGCACATAATTGAATCCGAACGATTTTATCAGGCGCAGCCGCTCGATATAGAATTGCTTGTCCGCCGGAGGCGCAATAGTCTCCGTATAGACACAATCATCGCCATATCCATTCAGATAATACTTTTTCCCATTTACATAAAAGTCCGTGCCTTTAATCTCGATGGTGCGCACGCCAAAACGCGTTTCTTGGCTATCGAGCAGCTCGTTGGATGGCCCGAGCAGCTCCACGCGCGCGGTATACAAGTAGGGATTCTCCGGCGTCCAGAGCTGGGCTTCAGGCAGGTCGATGCTGCATTCAAACCGGCTGCCATCTTTCACTTTTTCCGTCTTAACAGCGGCGCTATGGCCTTCCGCATCGAGGAATGTGAGCCGAATGCTGCTGGCCTGATTACTCTCCCCCACGATCTCCGCGCTGGCTTCGCAGCCGGCGGGCTCGATGCGCGGGGCGATAAACAGGTCTTGCATCCAAACCGCCGAACGGGCCTCGATGGATACATGGCTCCAGATTCCACCCCAGAAGGTATGGAAATGGTCGATGATGTCCATGCAGCCTTGGAGGGTGTCTTTGCTCCAATCTTGCTCGGAATCCACTTGAATGGCGACGAGGGCAGGGCTGCCGGGAGTGAGGAATTTGGTGATGTCGAATTCAAAATTGGAGCTGTAACCGAGATGGCTCCCTGCAAGCTGGCCATTAACCCACACTTTTGCGGAGCGGTACACGCCTCCGAAACAGATGAATACAGGACGCCCTTTCCAATCGGCCGGAACGGGAACGGAACGGCGATACCAGCCTTTCCCAACGAAGTTATGCTGGAGTTTTTCCGTTTCTTCTCCAAATCCTTGCGCATCCCATGCGCCGGGAACTTGAATGGCGTCGGCAAAAGACGTGGAAGAGTTGAACCAGGATTCGTTCTCGCCCACGCTGGTGGGATCCAACCGGAACTCCCAAGAGCCATCTAAATCGATGGCGGCACGTGCTTGGGCAGCCTCCGCGATGGCTGCGCCACTAATCATAAATAAAGTTCCCGTCAGAATCAGGCCCCACACAATCGACTGCTTCCCGCATCTTGTTTTCATATCAACTGGCCTCTTTCATTTGGAATTGCCCCATGCAACAGGCGAAATCAAATACACATGTTTCAAGTTTCGGACAAAAACGGCAGGCTCTCCCCTTTTATGGTTGGCTCATCTGAATGGGTAACAAGCTGAATATATTTTGTGCACAAGAATCTTTATATGACGGCAGAGGAGCAAATCCTCTGCCGCCAGCATTACGTGTATTTATTTTTCGGCAAAGAACGGCACTTGCAACGCCGGAACGTCGCCAGCCACGGGTGGGGAATCAGGAACCGTTTCACCCGTGATCGCGAGATCGTCGATATCGATGGTGAAGGGCCCAACAATCCCGGTTTCACCAAGATACTGATCCATAGCGGTAATATGTATGCCTACAGTCAGATCTTCTGGGATGGGGGCGGCAAAAGCACGCTCCACACCCGCGCCATATGCTCCGCCATTTGGAGCGACATATACAGTGATTGCCGTGGCTGCAATCTCAAATTTCACCCGCATGGATGTGAGATTGGCCGCAGCTTCCGTATAATAATCGACGCCATTGTTTGCGTCATGAACTTTGATCGTGCCGCCGGAATTGCTAACCGTAATCCAATCAAGCACTCCGACGCCACCTGCACCCCAAATACGCTGCATGAGGTATCCGGCACCGCTGACTAATTGGCTAGTATCCATAATCGTATATTCCACTGCAAATGGAGCAAGCAAATACTTGCCTACCATGGTTAGATACTCTGTGTTTGCAGCTTCAGCGCCTGTCTTGTTAAACCTTAGAACACCATCGGTAATGGTTACCGAACCAGCTTCTTCTCCGCCGAAAACTGCGCCAATTGACCAATAATCCGAGCAGTTAAATTCCGTACCCGAGAAATCATCCGTGCAGGTGCCAGCCCATGCGCCAGCGGAAAGTAAACACGCGATAGAAATAGCCATCACTCTACGCATTGTTTTGCCTCCTTGTGTGTCAAATGGACACTGTACATTTCCTTGCCGCCTTTGACTTTGCTCACGGCTTCAGCGGAAAAGGGGCCCACACACTCCTTGCGGGTCGTTTTCTTTTCCGCAATACCATACCCAAGCCAGCCTTCCTCTTTAGATAGCGAAACACGCTTTCTCTATTCTCAAACCGGCTTGAAGAAAAAAACGGCAACCCTCTCTCTTTAAAGTACTACACCCCAAACCGACATCCTTGGCCGCCTGTCACACACATCCCTCCCTTCAATGGTTTGGCCTTTCCCCTTCCCAGGCCTACACGCCTCAAAAGAGATGGCTCTCCCATCTAGAGAACACTTATTTCCTTACAATAATGCCTCCGCTACTTTCGAGTACGCTTCAACGATGTCATTCACGTCTTTATCCGTGAGGCAAGACGCGATGGTGAGCAACAACGAGCGTGATGCTAAGTCGTCACAGTTTGGAAGCGTTCCGCGTGCATACGAGTAATCTTTGGCGAAAGCGTTTTCGGGAGCCGTCCACGGCCATCCCGTGGAAGAAAGGCTCCGGCGGTTCACCAGACTGACGTTGTTCCAGTGCCAGTGGTAATGCCATCCTTCCATGTGAATAAAGGCGCAACTCCCTTCCGGGCCGCGAATGCCTTCCGCCTCCAAAGCTTCCGCAAAGGATTTGCTCAGTGGGGCGGAGGGCAGCGTCACGATCAAGAACGGCCCGCTGTCGCCTTCAGGATCCACAATGCGGCGGAACTTCAATCCATCAATCTTTTCAAGTTCATTCTTGATCGTGTATTTCGCATGGTGCATGGCGCCGACGATTTTACCCAGCTTGCGGTGCTGGGCGAGCGCCATGGCGGCGCAAAGCTCGCTCATCCGCGCGCCCATGCCCCACAACTGGTATTTCTCCTCGAGCGGATCGAGGCGGCCCTGCGCGTTGCGCGCATATCCCATGTCGTGGGCGGCGAAACACCGCTTATAGAGGTGTTCATCATCCGTCACCAAGATGCCGCCTTCGCCGGAAGTCATGTTTTTATTGAGCTGGAAACTGAACAAGCCAATGTCGCCAAAAGACCCAATAGGCTTGCCTTTGTAGGTGGACCCATTGGATTGCGCGCCGTCTTCAACGACCCGGAGCCCTGCCTTGCGCGTGATCTCGAAGATCGGATCCAAATCGCCCGGCGCGCCGCTCATGTGAATGAGCAGGAGGGCCTTGCTCCGCGGCGTGATCTTGCGGGCAAGGTCCTCCGGCGACACACAAAACGTATCATCGATATCGACAAGCCGCGGGATGCCCCCCGCGCGAACCACTGCGCTGATGCAGCTTACCCATAGATATCCGGGTATGAGCACTTCATCTCCTGGCCCAATCTCCAACGCCGCCATCGCACAGCTCAGCGCCGCTGAGGCGCTCGCCGTCGCCAAGGCGTATTTCCGGCCTAAACGTCCCGCGAATTCCTTCTCGAGCGTGTCGGCCATATGCCCTAAATCCGGCCCATAGTAACGGAAGGGGCTTTTGCGTTTAACGACGTCCGCCACCAGCTCCGCTTCTTCTTGCCCGATCCAATGCATACCAGGCAATTCCCAAGGAATGGGTTCCGTGCGCACGGGCGTTCCGCCATGGATAGCCAATGTTGATGTTGCCAGCCCAGATTTCATGCTTGTCATACCCGTGATATCCTTTTCTAAATCTCTGTCCTGTTTCCAGCGCCGCGGCGCCACCACCACTTATACAGTTCCCTTCAATGGGATTCGTTCACACATCAACCCCAGCCGCCCATGGCCCACATCCACGCGTCGAACGAGCGGCAATACGCCTTGGCGTTCTTGTTTTTAACTAAATTCTCTCCACTGGCGCACGGCTCTCTATCGCCATTGTAGCGGATAAACTCCACATGCCCATCCATGTACAGCGTGTTGGCGCCGCCGGGGATGTGGTTAAACACGCTCTGTCCCATAACGGGCGTGTTATTATACATACGGGTGCCAGCCCATGCGTCGAACATGATGACCATCGTGCTCTGCCCTACGGAACCCGATGCGGGATTGTTGATGTCCGTGATGAAGAAACGCTCGATGCCTTCCTTCATGCGCATAATTGTGGTAGGCATTTTAGTTCCCCCGTCATCGCAATTAGTGGATGCATCGGACGGATCACCGCCATATCCATTAGCCTTAAGAAACGAATTGATTTTCGTGACAGCACCGGAACCAATATCATCATCAAGAACACCCGTGATATTGAACATTCCATACCCCTTGCCCCAAGGTTTGGAAGCATTGGGTGGAACACTGCCAACAACCTTAATATCGCTGGTATTATACCAGGCAACATAGATCTGCGAAACCAACGCCTGAAGCAATTGGGAGGCCGTTCCGGCGCCCCACGGGTTGTAAATGTAAGACGGATTGATGGACAACATCATGTTCAGGTAGTATTCTTTTTCTGTAGCAGTGAGATCCGTCATCGTGGAGATTTTTTGGATTTGACCTACGTAATCCTCATCAATCTCGACTGGTTGATAACCAGTATAAGCAGCGGATATATAACTTCCACTGTTCGTTCGGTTGTCAGACGGACACAACCAAATGGCCGGATCATTCCAATAATCCGGATACAGATCATCCGCCGCGATGCCATGATAGGCATACCACGGATCAGACCCGTTGCTTGGGATGTAATGCGGTCCGGAAGGGAACATGCCCTTGTTTTCATTGGCATACATCTTGCAAATGATACCCCACTGCTTCAGATTGCTGGAGCAGGAAGCCCGCCGCGCCGCTTCCCGCGCCCGCGCAAGGGCAGGAAGCAGTATTGCCGCCAGGATAGCGATGATCGCTATCACGACAAGCAGTTCAATCAGTGTAAATCCTTTACGTTTCATAAAGACCCTCTCCTTATTTGTTTACAATCACGACTCATCAATATTGACTCATTCATCATCGGCGTTGTGCGCAGACGGAAGAACTAAGAATGACATCTTGATACCCATCTGATGGCATACCCGAAACAACCCCATTCAGTGAAAGCCAAGCAGATAGTTATTCAATTTTTGCCTTCATAGCCCATCCGGCTGTGCATATTTCTTCTCTTCTCTGTTGTAAAGTATAAAAAAAAGCATTAAAATCTACTTGTCCTAACTTAGGAAGTTTTTGTATGGATCACCGGCAATCACTAGAACCTGCTTTCACGGCCCTGCCCGATTGGTTTGGCCTTTCTGGACGGAGGCCCGTACGGGCCACCTCATGGATTCCTGGCGAGGGTGACTTGCGCGTGCTTCGCCCCGACGCCCCTGATTATCCGGGCTGGCAGTATGGCGATGTCGTCATGACGCCCGAACAGCAAGACAAGCGCCCCCATGATCATCAGTATTACGAGATCTGCATCGTGCGAAAAGGCGAAGCCATGCACTGCACGAATGATTTCGAGGACCGGCTATCCGAACGCACCATCGTGGTCATGACTCCCGGCTCCGTCCATTCCATTTATGGGGTTCGAGCACTGGAGCAGACCAATGTCTACTATCTTCCGGAATGGCTATGCCATGATCTGACCGCGTTTTGGGGAGAAGCAGGCCTGCTTCCCCTCTTTTTATCCGCTTCACTGTTTAGAACGCCGTTGGCGCAGTCCGCCGCCCAGTTCGTCCTCACCGAGGAGGAAATGGCGGGCATCGATCATGAAATCGCCGATATAGGAAGGGAATGCTACAGCGCGGAGCCTTCATTAACGCTGCTGAACGCGGCGCTGTTGAAGTTGCTGATAAAGCTGAGCAGGGCGTATGTCCGAAGCAGTCCTGACGCCCTATTGATCGCCTTCCGCCCCGAGGTAAGAAAGGCGCTGGAATACATTGAACAACGGATTTTGCTGTCGGAGCCATTAATCGTCGCCGATCTCGCAAAGCACGTGGCATTGTCCATCAATCATTTCACGGCGGTGTTCAAGGAGGCCACGGGGTGGCCTCCCATGGAATATTATCAGCGGCGGCGTGTGCAGCGGGCCTGCCGATTGCTGCTCGAACCAGAAAAACAAATCACGGACATTGCGCTGGAAGCGGGGTATTCGGACTCAGCACATCTCTGCCACTTCTTCAAACGTTACACGAATATGTCTCCCAGCCAATACCGGAGCAAGCTCACGCACAGCGCCCATTTCCCGCATGGGAAAATAATAGAAGAATAACGATATTTACTCTGGATTTTATCTGTATCATCTGTGGAAAACCTTCGTGTTCTTCATGACCTTCGCGGTAAAAATCCGGATCTGAAAACCAAAGACGGGGAGGCAGTTGGATGGGGTGAAAAATGGGCATATGCATTTGTCTTTTTTAAATAGGATTGCCACTACCTGCATGTTATTCCTAGTCCTCAAACACCCACAAATTCTCACGAAGACCCTTTAAAAAGTGTGGGACCGACGCCCTCGTCGGTCGTCAGATGCAAAATGATGTATCAATACCGGCGAAAAGGAACAAACAACGCCCTACGCTTTTAAATAGGCAAATCCGTTGACCGGTGGGGCAAACCCAGCAAAATCAAATTCCGTAAGGCGAGCCCGCGTCCATTCCGCCGGAGAGTATGGGCTGGTTCTCGGGATTACGCGATTCGTTGGCGCAGGTGATCCGGATAGCGGCTTGGTCTTTGAATACGCAGGCCCATTCGCAGGTGCCGCAGCCGATGCACTTGTCCGGATCAACGTGAGGCTGCTTGAGCGTTTTCACCACTCCATCGCGCAGGCGCACTTCAACATCCACGAAATAGATCGCCTTGGTGGGAATGGGGCAGTGTTCTTCACACACGGCGCATTCCCGGCCATACGCATAGGGTATGCAGCGGCTGGCGTCAAAACTGGCCAGCCCGATCTTCACCTGCTGCTTTTGCTCGATGGGCAAGCCCTCGATTGCCCCCGTGGGGCACGCCTCGCCACAATGGTTGCATGTATATTCGCAATACCCCAATTGGGGAACAAGCTTAGGCGTCCACAGGCCCTCAAGCCCCGCTTCGAAGGCCGTGGGCTGCAAGCCATTGGTGGGGCAAGCGCGCATGCACGCGCCGCATTGTATGCAGCGCTGCAGGAATTGGCGTTCCGGCCGTGCGCCGGGCGGGCGAATCAGCGAGGGAGCAACCGCCTTGGCCTGGGTTTGCGGCGATAGGCGGAATAACAACAAACCGGCCATCCCCCCCACGCCCGCCGCCAGCGCCGTGCGCCGGGATAAATCGAGGCCGCCCGCCTCCATCCGCTTGAATGGAGGCCTGAATTGAAAGGCCACCGCACCAAAATTGCACGCCGCCGTGCAGTTGTGGCAGACGTAACACTCCGTAGGCAGCCATTCGCCTCGAAGATCCGGCTGGGCGGCGGCAGGGCAAGCGGGATTGCATCTGGCGCAGTTGTTGCATTTGCTTTCGTCATTCCTAAGCCGGTAAAGGGGGCGGCGTGCAAGCAAGCCTAACAGGCCGCCCAACGGACACACATACCGGCACCAGAATCGCGGCTTCACGAAATTGAGCAGCAGTGCGCCTAGAAAAAGAACGCCTATCACCCCGCCGCCTTGAAACACCTGGCGGCCATGAACAAACACGTTATCGCGCAGGAAGCGGTAGACCGGTTCGGTGATCGTGGCCAGATGGACAGGGCCAGCATGCGGGTCTTGATGGTATATGCCGGTCGAGAAGTCATCGACGGCATATTGCGCGGCAGGCAGGGCTGCGGCGGTGATACTCCGGCATAGCAGCGAAAGCGGATCAAACACGCCAAACCAATTTACGCCGAAAAGCGCCATCACCAGCAACGCGAGCAGCAGCACGTATTTCGCGGCATGCCACTTGGTGCGCCGTTCCAACGGAGCGCCGCGCTCCGGCTTGCGCCGCAAGGCGCTCACCATGGCGTGAAGCGTCCCGAAAGGACACATCCAGCCACAGAAAAACCGGCCCAGCACTATCGTCGCAACCACCATGATGATGGCCAGCCCAAGTCCGTGCTGGACTTCCCCTGAAGACAGCCATGTACCGGCCGCGATCAGGGGATCCAAAGCCATGAATAGGTGCAACAGCGCACGATGCCCGCCTTCCGGCGATGAGGTCCGCAACGACCAGACCGCCAGTATAAACAAGGCCAGCAACGCGCCTTGGCATATCCGGCGCACCCATTGAGTCCAGGAACGAGGCCTGCGCATCATCAGGCCGCCACAATCTCTTTAAGGGCGAGCTTGTGGTAATCGATCTCGCCAAGGCCCGCTTTATGGCCTTCCACGATGGTACCTACCTGCAGGGGATCACGCCCGAGCAATTCCGCGCCGAAAGCGTCCAAGGCCACGATATCCGTCGCCGCGGCGACGACGTTCAATTGCTTCACGTCCGCCAAGTCCCCGCCGGTAGGCCCATGGGCCGTCAGCACCCGGACGGCGTCGAGGATGGAAATACGCGGTTTCATGAACGCCGTGATGTCCCGGATACAGCCAGGCAGGTCCTGATGGAAAATGCGGCGGTTGCCCACCACGCCCATGTAGTTCTTCATGCAAAGCGAAACGCCGGTCGAGCCGTGGTCTTTCGCGATGGGCACATCAATCACCAAGTCGCACTCGACAATCTCAGGATATACGGGCGTGGTCTTTAAGCGTTCGCCGCCAATAGCCATATCCTTGAACCGGCTCGTATCGAGAAAAACCATTTGCGCGCCAGCAGCTTCAGCGGCGGCTTGAATGCCGCTATTCATGTAAGCACGGGCAGGCTCGGCGCACGGGTAATCCCCTACTTTCACCGCCTTGGCCCCCGCCTCCAGGCACATGCGGATAATCGTCCGCACCACCTCCGGGTTGGTATTCGCCGCTAGCTCGGGAGCGCGGTCCCAGCCGATGTTGGGCTTGACCCACACCACATCGCCCCGTTTGACAAAACGCTGCATCCCTCCCAGCGCTTCAATCGCCTGGGCGGTCAATTTGCCTGCAATTTCATCGGCGGTTGCAGGATTCGCGCTTTGCCAGCGGGCAATGGCCATTTGAAGCGGAGACGGGGCGGCGGGAGCTGGCGCTGTTTCCTGCGCAAATGCTTTCCCAAGCGCCATCGAGCCCGCGAGGGCAGCGGAAACTTTCAGAAATTCACGGCGGGATTGGTTAGACATAGAGAAGCCTCCTTGGTTAGGGAACTGCCTTTCATGCTATCTATTCAGGATGTCCGGGTTTCACTCCAAACCAGCGCCAAGGGGGGCGCATCAGGTGAGACTTCATCATCTCCGGACTCTATACAATATATCATATTGCTTTTAATGGACATGCTTGTCCGTATCCACTTATCGTCGTAAACATTTAATAAGCTCCAACAAACGGCCATCCACCTCGAAATAACGAACTAGGCCGTCTTTGCCAATAAGTACGGTCTGGGGCATGACCGTGGTTTCATACCGTTTGAATGTTTCCCCTTCTTCCGTATCGTACCCCACGGGAAATCCTACGCGAAACTTTCCTACATAATCCCGGGCCATCTCCTCATCCACGCTGCTGTCATGCACGGAAATGATTGCCACATCCTCCACGCCTTGCAACAACTCAAACAACGCGCGCAATTCCTCGATATGGTCGAAGACGGGGCCGCGGTCCGCGAATCCGCCCCAAAACGCCAGCACAATCACCTTGCCTTTTAACGCATCCAGGGTGAGCGCCGGGGAATTAAACCAGGAAGCGCAAGCCAAGGGCGGCGCTGGCTTGTCCACTAAGCTGGAAAGATCATTGTATGCTTTGGATGGATTATTCGGCTGCGGCTCAGGCTCATACGCTTCCAACTGGATATTCAGCGGCTTGATATCCGTGAAATCGACCGTAAACTCCGCTTGCTGAAAGCGCCGGGCATGCTCGACCCGGAACCGGGCCTTGGCTTGGCCGGGGATGCGGGCAAAGTGCATGGCGAAGCGTCCATTTTCATCGGAAAGATCCCAGCGGGGCGGATCAAGGTCCAAGCTCGATATCAACACCCGGCCAGGCGCTTTCCCATCCGGACCTACGACCACACCCTCTACTTCTGGAAGGGTTGATAACTGCACCGGCGGAAGCTCGACCCGGGGCACATCCTCGATTTTGGCCAGTGTGTCAAGCGTTTTCGCTACTGTATATCCATCGGGAGGAAGGATATGCACACGGCCATCGCCCCGTTTCACTTTCAATTCATATTTGCCATTTACATCGGTCATGGCGCGCTGGTAGAGCTTCTCATTCATGAGGTAGACCACCCACACACCGCCGAACGGTTTGCCGTCGGGACCGAGAATGGTTCCATCCAAGTAATGGGCCGCAGGTAAAACCAGATCGGTGGTTTTTTCCAGTAGACGTTCGATAGTCGCATCGGCGGCGTCTGACGGAGCATATTCCTTGTGCGTTGCGCGGACGCTGTATGCCCCTGGCCGCACTACCGTGGAATAATATCCCTCGGGATCGGTGATGAGTTCCTGGGGAATGCGATTGCCCCACGGCCCTGGATGGATGATGGACACTTCCGCGCCACCTACCCCTTCGCCTTTTTCATTTGCCACCCGGCCCCGCAAGGGCGTGCCCGGATAGATCTGCACGCTTTGGCGCTCCCCCCCCACGGGAAGTAATGGAACCAGCAAATCGGCGAATTTTCGGTGGGCCACCACGAATCCGGCGGGAAAGCCTTTCGGCAGAATGGGTATGGCCATCTCCCCATCCGCGCCGCTTCGATATGCGGGAAAACCTTGCGATTCAAGGTCATCGAGCGCTACAGGAATCATATTCGCAATAAACACGTATTTCAGGCGGGCGCCTTCCACCGGCTCGAAAGTGGGATCGATGATGCGAAGCTGAAGCGTATCCGGTTCGAGCAGCACAATTTGCACTTGCTCCGAACGTGTAAGGTGGCAACTCACTCCGCCAACGGCAAGGCCCTCTTTATATGCCACGGCCTCCGTGGGGCCTGGCTCGAGTGAAGATACCTTAAACGCTCCCGTATCATCTGATTTGGCCGTATGGACTTGATGGTTCTGCGCAATCCAAACCGAGGCCCCCGCCACCGGCTTTCCCGCGGCATCCACAATAGCCCCATTCAAATCGTATGCATATGCGGCGCACGTGCAATACAGCATTGCTCCCAGAGTTAGGGTTATTGGACGGAAAAGAAGCGGCATGCACGTATCCTTAGTTGCGCGGATGCGCGGGATAGGTTTCGTGTTAAAACTCGACCTTCGGGGCGACCCGGGCCTCTTCATTGCGCAGCTCGAAAAACTCGCGCTTGCCAAATCCAAACATGCCTGCAATGATATTGCTGGGAAACATCTGGACTTTATTGTTGTTCTCGCGCACATTGCCATTATAAAAACGCAAGGCGGCTTGGATGCGGTTTTCCGTATTCGCCAATTCCTGTTGCAGGTCGAGAAAGTTCTGGTTGGCCTTCAAGTCAGGGTAGGCCTCGAGCCGCACCATGAGCTTGCCAAGCACGCCTTGAAGCATATTCTCCGAAACGGCTTGCTGTTCGGGCGAACCATGGTTCGCGGCACACTGCTCGCGCAGGCGGGTCACTTCCTCGAGCAACTCCCGCTCATGGCTGGCGTACCCTTTCACCGTATTGACCAAATTCGGGATCAGGTCGTACCGGCGCTGCATTTCCGTCTCGACATCCGACCACGATTCATCACACGTATTCTTGATGCGGACAAGGCCATTGTACATGCCCACAACGATCAGCACGAACACCAGGCCGATTCCGAGTATAATCACCAGTAAAACGATTGCCGCCATGACGATATCCTCCGTTCGGACTATACTACGCGGACGTGGAAATGATTACAAATCCGCCTTTGCATCAACTGCGGTACAAGTACTCTGGAAATAGCCGCCGTATCTCCATGAGCTGGCGCAGTTTCGGCTCTATTTCCTCCGGCTCGAGGCGCTTATCAAAACTGATGGACACGCACGGCCCATCAATCTCGATGCACAACTCACGGTGTCTCAGCAGATATTCCATCATGCGGGTATGGCAAATATCATACGCGAAACGCTTGTCCTTGGAGCGGACCACAAATGCCTTCGAGAATTCGATGGACTCAAAATCGATGTCGTCATATCCGAGCATCTGGCCGATCTTCGAGAAAAAGGTCTCCGGGTAGATCACCAATTCCGGATAGGCTATGCCCTCCTTGAGCACGAAGAAACTCATATAGTGGTGATGGGTCTGTCGGCGGCCCTTCGAGTCGGTCGAGTAGGTCTCGTAATGAAAATCAAACACCATGGCGGAGAACCCCTCATAAGGTCCTTGGAGAATGTTCATGGCGTAGCGGTTTGAGCCTTGGCGCAGCTTATCGAGAAAAGACAATCCTTGCGCCAGCCCAGTGTCACGCTGGGTATAGAACATGCCCAAACGGGCCGCGAGCTGCTGGAAGGCCTCCCGGCGGCGTTTTTCTTGCAGCCAGCCGAATATCGCCGCGGTGATAACCAGGCAAATAATCAGCGCAATGAATAGAATGGGAACTGCGCCTTCCATACGAATTCCTTCCTAGTCATGAACCTTCTGGTGCGCCTTCCAGATTCCCCAGCGCGAAGTCACACAACATCGTAGTCGTAGCCTCGAGGGTGTCTAGATAACGCACGGGTTTGCCGTCCTGAATGATATAAAATCGTGGCGGCTCCTTGCCGATTAGACTGAGAAATTGCAGGTCATCAATGAGGCGGCGGGGGAATTCAGGACTGGTATTCGCCTCGAACTCCTGCTGCGATTCCTCCGTGCCAAGCATCAATGCCACCAGGGGCGGGGTGGATTGCGATAAATAGACCTCATTCAGCGGAGCCACTGCGGCGGCGCAGTCGTCGCATGTCGTGCTCATCATGGCCACGAAGTATTCACCCTGCCCGAGATCGAGGACCGCCCCGTCGGGCGTTTCCACCTGGAATTGCGCAAAGGGGCGTTCTTTCTCCACTTTGGGGGGATTAAAAAAAGCGGCGTTATCCGTAAAGAAGATACAGAGAGCCACCACGGCGAGCGCGCCCAGGGCGGCCAGACTCCGCACGGCTTCAGCGGCGTTCGATGAAGACGCGCCTGCCCCGTAATCGAGCCGCTTCGCGCGAAGCCACGCCCAAATCAATAACGCCATCATCGCGGCATTCTTGAGAGTCGTTTCTAGTGGCCCTAACGGAATAAGCTTGCCGAAACAGCCGCAATCCTTGAGTCCGTGATACGCCCAGGCATATCCAACCAGGCCAGTGAACACTGCCAGCAACAAGAGATTGGCCACATAGGTGAGGCCGCGCACGCGAATCCCTGCAAGCAGCAATGCGCCAAGAATCGTTTCCACACCCACGGAAGCGAGGGCCGCATACCGGACCAGGCCAGGCTCGCTAATAACGCCGTAATACTGGATTTGCACGGCGAATGCATGCAGATCCACGGCTTTGAGGGCCGCCGCAGCCACAAAAACGGCGCCGATGAGTATTTCTATGAACCGAACCAGACGCATATGCCACCTCGATACTTATCAATAATTCAGGTGATTTTTTCGTATTGCTAACAAATAAAATCTTGTTTTCTTGCATGTATTTTCTGTGTAAATCAAATAGAATCAAATTGTTATAGCATATTGTTATAGCATACGTTTTAGATAATGTCTTAGTTGGCTCTTCCTTTGATTGGTGGGGCAAGCCCCACCCTACGCTTCAAATTTTAGTGTATTTAGTGTATTTCGTGGTTAAATCCGGATCTTTGGTTGCGGCTATGCTACTGTATGTATTTGGTATATTTCGTGGTCAAAAAAACGGGCCCCTCCATACACGAAAGTGATGACCGCATACTAAATACTAAATAGACTCTCCAAGTTGCTTGGAATATTACACAATAGATGCCCTTCAGGCAATACGGTGGAAGCATCTGGACAACCGAAAGCGGATGAGGCGCATTTCGCCATGCATCTTGGCTTATGGGCATTATTGTTGGCCAAATAAACCACACCATCAAGAATCCTCGATATGGCAGATTAGTATAACCCTTTATATTTGAATGATTTACAATAATAACAACGTTCTGGCATAGCAATTGCTTTTATCTCCACAGGTTTGGGTTGCAGACACATCCGGTTCATGAAGGAACACGTAGGAGTGAACATCATGAGTATTTTTTCAAGAGTGCGGGACATCATCAGCGCCAATATTAATTCGATGCTGGATAAGGCGGAAGATCCCGAAAAATTAGTAAAACTGATGATCCGCGAAATGGAAGACACCCTCGTGGACATCAAAGCGGCGTGCGCGGGCGCCATGGCCACCAAGAAAAAAATTGAGCGTGAGGAAGCCGACATACGCAAACGCGCCGAGGATTGGGCCGCGAAGGCGGAGCTGGCGGTGCGCAAGGGCCGGGAAGATCTGGCCCGCGAGGCGCTTCTCGAGAAACGGCGCTACATCGAGCGTGTGGACGCTATTCTTGGCGAGCTGGCGAAATGCGATGGGCTGGTCGAACAATACCAGTCGGATATCATGCAGCTTGAGGACAAGCTCAATTCGGCGCGCGAACGCCAGCGGGTGCTTGTCCAGCGCCACATACATGCACGCCAGAAGATGCGCGCCCAGAGCGATATTCGCAAGGCCGACACCTCAGCGGCATTGATGCGTTTCGAGTCGTTCGAGAACCGCATCGAGCGCATGGAAGCAGAAGCCGAGTTGGTGAATTTTGGACGGAAGCCATCACTGGCCGACGAGATCGCGAAGCTGGCGGGTGATGAAGACATCGAACGCGAACTCGAAGCCTTGAAAAGCAATCAGCAGCCAGGCGCATAAGAACGCAAGAACAAACGAGTTCGAACTTATGGGGAGGCTGTACCGAGCTACTCCTGCTCCGTCAGCTCCCCTCGAGGGAAAGGCAATGGGGCAGGATACTCCACAAGACCTCTGATCTGCGTATCGCGAAACAGTGCCATGAACAGCTAGAATAATCTGGATTGCGAATCGAGAGGAGTATATCAATGTATGAGACATGGGCTGTATTGTCATTTGTGGCCGTGGTCGTAGTTTTGCCTTTTGTAATTTTAGCGCTACTATGCTTTTTCGTGCTGGTGCTCGTACGCCTGTTGCGGGGTCCGCAACGCAGCCGCACGCTCGATGCCGAAGAGGCGCGGAGCATGCAGGAGCTCCACCGGGGCTTGTCGGATTTTGAAAAGCGTATCGAAAATCTCGAGACGATTCTTCTGGATAAAGAAACGGAACACGGACGCCAAGAATAACAATGATCGCTAACAAGGAGCTACAACATGAGTCTTGAAGCAATATTGGTGTTGATGATTCCCATTGTAGCGATCATCGGTATCGTGTTGATCGTGGCCATGAGAACACTTGCAAACATCATTCGGCCAAATAATAAACCGTACGGCCGCACGAGACAAGAAAACCTGGATGAGACACAGCTTATCCAGGAGATGTACCGCGGGCTTCAACGTATGGAAGAACGCGTCGAAGCACTCGAGACGATACTGATGGATATCGACCGGCGGAACAGAGACCGCCACAACGGGGAGTAAGAGCCGTGAACATGTGGGGCATGATAGTCGCTGTCGTGGCCATTGAGGCGGTAGCCAGCATCATCTCAAAAAAGTTCAAAATATATAAAGAAGTCGCGCTTGCCCGATCCAATTCCATGGCCGGTTCTAAAGACCTGATGGCCCGCATCGAACGCATGGAGGAGCGGATCGCGAATATCGAGACGCTTGTCATTGAGCGGGAAAAACGGGCGCGCTTTGATGAAGCACTGCATGAACGCAGCCACGCGAGTTGATAGTATCAAACAAAACACAAACGGGTTCAGGGGAAATGCAATGAGATATTTAGGGAAGGAAAACGCGAGTAATGTTGTCCGCATTTTCGATAACCGCTTTAACCGCTACTTGCTTGTGCGCCATGGATGCGCCTCTTGATTTAGATGCAGTTCGCCATTCGTATCAGCAAAAAATGGAACGCTTGAAAACTTACATCATGGAGTATGAAGCCACCCAGTATAGCATCACGCCGGCAGGGAAGTTGAAATCCAAGGAAACTGAGTTATACGCCCATTATAGTGATGGCCCCTTGTTCGGAATTCGAGCATATCAGCCAAATCCATCGAATCAAGAAGCGCAGCTTCAATGGCGCCAGACTTTCGATGGCGGAATGCTCGAAGAATGGGATTATTCGGGCTCAACTCAACCGCAGTATTCGAGCCAATTCACCGATCCTCGCGAAGCATATGCGTATAACCGCAATTCCGCTCTAGCCATGATGGGATTACAGAGCACTGCTCTCCACATGCTCTACCCAATGCAAGAGGTAGAGGAAAGCAATATGGGAATGGATGTACTGGCCATCCTGGATGATCCTCGCCTCTACATAAAACCGGAGCAGGAAATTGTCCGGGGATATCGGTGTAATGTCTTAACGCTAGAAAACAAATGTACGGTGTGGCTGGCGCCGGAGCTGGATTTTGCATTGGTGCAGCGGGAAACGTATGACAACGGCTCTTGCGTTTGCCGGGTCACATGCGACGCTTTTGTAGAGCTCGCCCCCTCACTTTTTACACCCAAAGAAATCCGGACTGAAAAATATGAAACGAGCGAAACCAGCAGTGATAAAGTGTATTCGCTGGAACAATACGCCATACGATGCATGGACCTCGGCCGGGCTATAGAAAACGACGAGTTTCATTTGGGGAAACCAAAAGAAACGCCCAGCCGCATGTCGTTAGCAGGCATTGGCGGCCAATCGGGCGTGGCGCTTGCCGGCGGATTTGCCTTAGGCGTATTGCTGTTGTGTACGAAAATCAAAAAAACGCCCCTTGGACGTTATAAAGCCTAGTATATAGGCTTTCATGGGAGGACCACATTATGTTCAATGCTATCCCGGCAACAACATTATTCCTTGCGATTGCGTGCCTATCGGGCGTGGCCGAGACCGTGGTTGAAGAAGCGGACTTGCAGCAGGAAAATGGCTGCTTCTTTATGATGGCGGAGCAAGAATTTCCTGTAGACAGCATTTCAGTTTTGCTTGTACATAACGACAACGGGGCGGTGAGCGTGGAAGGATGGGATGAAGCCCGGGCGGTAGTCCGTGCGGAGCGTAGTGTAAAGGCTGAAAGCGATGGAATACCGTTTATAGGTGGAAAATGTTTGGATGAAGAAGAAGCGCGGGAACTCCTCGGCAAGATAAAAGTGGCCATTGAAATGAACGGGAAAAAGCTCGAGGCCACGGGTAAAACGAATAACCGGGGCTTGAACAGCCATAATCCCCAAGTAAAATTCACCATTTACCTGCCGAAACACATCGCCTCCACCGTGAATGTAGGAAACGGAAAGGTTGTTTGTTCAAACCTGCAAGCCCCGGCGTCGATTGCCATTGGTAATGGGGCCATCCAAGCGGAACGGCTAGGCGGCGCATTACACGCTGACGTGGGCAATGGAGAGATCCAGCTAACGGATGTGAGCGGCGATATGGACCTTTCCACCGGCAATGGAGCCATACGTGGCGAGAATCTGGCCGGTAATGCATCCGCGAAAACCGGCAACGGCAAGATCGACATGAAGTTTGGCAAGCTTGCCGCCGCTCCAAACATCCACTGCAAGACGAATATTGGAGAAGTGGCCCTTGGCCTGCCATCGGGACAGTCTTTTAACGTGGATATGGCGTCTGATTTGGGCAAAGTGGAATGCGGATATCCCCTTGCCCGGACGGAATCAACGGGAAAAACACACATCAAGGGAACCGCGGGAACGGGCGGCGGCGAAGTGGTGCTGCGAACCGATATAGGAAAAGTGAGCCTTGAACAACAATAGCGTTCCACAATCAAGCTGGAAACATTCGGATTCTCATCAGAGGAGGTGTGTATGAATAGGCATCAAGAAGGCTGGTCTGCTGGGCTATACCGCTCCCGTACGGGAGCCATTTTCGGAGTATGCAAGGGGCTATCGAACCATTTCGGTTTTTCGTTGTTCTGGCTCCGGATTTTAACGATTGTCTTGGCGTTTGTTACCGGGCTATGGCCTTGCGTGCTGGCCTATATCCTCCTGGCGCTTACCATGAAACCGGAGCCGGTGGTGCAGTTTCATGAAGACATGGACCGCGAGTTTTACGATTCCTATGTCAATTCGCGGTACATGGCGCTCACGCGGCTCAAAAACACGTTCGATAACCTCGATAGGCGCATCGGACGCATGGAAGGCATTGTCACGGCGCGGGATTGGGACTGGGAACGCCGGTTAAATGGATAGCTATTGATAAGCCGTGGGCCTCGAAAGGCCCACGGCTGTTTTCACGTCCGAATTCAGGCGTTTTTATGTTTAGCCAGGTAATCCGCCACGCCATCCGCCGTGGGCTTCATGCCATCCGCTCCATGTTTCCAATTCGCGGGGCATACTTCCCCATGCTTTTCGGTGAATTGCAGGGCTTCGACCATACGCAGGGCTTCTTCGATACTGCGGCCTAGCGGCAGATCGTTGATGAGGGCGTGGCGCACGACGCCAGCCTTGTCGATTAGAAACAAGCCGCGCAAGGCCACTCCTTCGTTAAGCAGCACGCCATAGGACTGTGCGATGCTCTTCGTGAGGTCAGCCACTAGCGGGTATTGAATATTGCCAATACCGCCCTTTTCGACGGGAGTGTTCTTCCACGCCAAGTGGGTGTACTGCGAATCCACCGACACGCCGATCACTTCGCATTTCAACTTCTTGAACTCATCGAGTTTATTGTTGAAGGCGATGATCTCCGAGGGACATACGAACGTAAAATCCAGCGGATAGAAGAACAACACCGCATACTTGCCGCCGCGCAGATCCGACAAGGTCTTCTCCACGATGGTATTGTCGGGCATAACCGTTTGTGCTTTGAATTCAGGCGCTACATTGGTTACTAGTGTTTGCATGGGAATATCTCCTTCCGTTACAACCTTGGTTATTTCGAGGAGAAACCTTCACTACTGGCTCCCCTATTCCTGCCCCTAGATTCGCCTATGAACTAGAGTAGAAAATCCATTTATTCACCGCACGACGCATGGAACGCATGCAGCCCTTCTTCTCCGCGCATGGACAGCCTCGTGAGGGCAAAATCATACCTCACGGGGTCTTCCGGGCAAACCGCCTTCAGCTTGCGGGTCACCTCAAGAGCCGCCTTCATGTCCGCCTGGCTGCGCTGCGTCCATCCAAATAAGCGGGCCACCCGAAAGATATGCGTGTCCATCGGCATAATGAGCTTGGATGCCGGAATCTGCTCCCAACCGCCTGGATCCACGGCATCTTGCCGGACCATCCAGCGCAAGTAGAGCTGCAATCGCTTGCAGGCGCTTCCCGCACGCGGATCCGGCAGTAAAAAATTACGGCTCGACGCTTTCCGGTTCAATACGGAGACGAAGTGAATCTCCGCCGCCAGCACATTCTCATGCGCCGTATCAAATCCGGACATGAAACATGCTTGCAGCGAACCGTATTCCTCGATAGCTCCGCGTATTCCTTCCATTAACGCGCTCAATTCAGCGCCACCAACATAGCGATGCTTGAAATCCTTAAAGAGCCGTTTCAAGGAACCCAGAGAAGAGCCCAGCACGAATTGGGCTGGGCTTCCCATTAAATCGAGCACCAGGCGCACGCTGTTCGCGATTTGCCTCACGTTACCAAACGCCAATGACGACGCAATCATTCCCACGATTTCCCGGTCTTGCGCGGCGGAATACTCATACAAGAAATGAAGGGGATCCGGGTACACAAATGCACGGGCACCGTATTGGGCATAGAGGAGTTCAAGGGCCGCCGCCACCTGCTTTTGTTTGTCGTGTTCTTGATTCACATCGGCATTTTGCCGGATTCCCACACCGGCAAACAACCTTTGGCCGCACCCTTTGATAATATCGCTCAATCAAGTTGTATCCGGCACCGGCTGATATGATACTGTGATTCCCAGGCGGGAAAACCACCCGCTAACCTGGTTCGCCTATAGGTAATAAACGCCCATGCGCGGGACACAAAGGGAGAAATATGATGGCGCACATTCGTCCTGTCACCGTAGTGAAAGCCGCTGATGAAACCATTTCCGATATTCTGGCCGCTGTCACTTCCATGATGAACGCGGTTTTCACTTTTTTGCTTGCGCTTGCCGATAAAATCAACAAGGGAACTACGACCGTCTAAAATCAGAAATTTTTCCCGTCGCCGGATGAACCACCTTATTGGGTGATGCGCCATCTTTTCATGGGACGCAACCTGGAAAGGTCCACTCAGTGCCCGCATCAAACCGACACATGCATAAAAAACTGCACACCTAAAGCGGCGGCAAGCCGCTTTTTGTTGTTGTTTGCCTATTTCCTCTTTCCGTTATGAACTCTTATGCGCAATTTAAATTTGCGTAAGAAGTGTAACGGCATGCCTGTTTTTTTTCACCTTAGGTTATGTAATCACAACGGAATCCAGCATGATAAAAAAACTTGCAAAAACGGATTTTCTATTCTATAATTGAATTGTTCAGTTGAAATAAACGATTGATTTTGATTGAGGTAGATGCGATGAACGGTCAACGGCGCGGACAAATCACGAAAAACCGAATTCTTGAGGAAGCATGCAAGGTCTTCGCCGAAAAAGGATTTCGGGACGCGACTCATGCGGAAATCTGCCGCCGGGCGCGCACCAATACGGCAGCGATCAATTATTACTTTGGCGCCAAACAAATCCTATATAAAGCTGCTTTTGAGTACTTGACGCAAAAGGCGGAAACGTTATACCCCTTGGATGGGGGCCTGCCATCCACGGCAGCTTCGGATAAGCGGTTATGGGCCCTCATTCATGCCCATCTGTGCCGGATGTTTGATCCGGAGCGCTTGGGGGCTCTTCACCGGATCCTGATGGCGGAACGATTTGACCCCACCGGATTGCTGGTGGAGCTTTTGGATTCGCGGCTAGACCAGGATCGGACGCTCATCCAGGAAATCATACGCGAGCTCTTAGGGCCTGGTGCGATGCAAAAAGAAGTGGAATGGTGTGAGATGAGCATTGTCTCACAATGCTTTATGGCCGCGCCAGGACCGGGCGATGATGAAGGCCCAAGGACCATTTTTGGGATCACGGAAGCAGAAATAAACTGCCTTGCAGACCACATCTTGAAATTTTCACTGGCCGGAGTCAAGGCGATTTCCCGGAACAATCACGGACACACGAACACGGCAACCAGAAGCGATGAAACAAACGCAACCAGATCGGGCAAAGACGATGATGAATCCTAACATGAATCAGACAAATGACATCGCGAAAACGCTTGGCACGGGAGCACATGCCAAAAAATCATGGCTGCGGCGCTTGCTGTTTTGGATGGCGCTAATCACCGTGATTGTGGCTGCGGGGATATTCTATTTGCATCGGGACACGACAAACGCGGTGCAATATGAGACCAAAGCGGTGAGCCGGGGAGATCTCGTTGTGACGGTGGGGGCGACAGGCACCCTTGAACCCATCAAGACAGTCGAAGTCGGCATCGAGGTGTCGGGCACGATAAAGTCGGTGGAAGTTGATTACAACGACCATGTGGAAGTAGGGCAATTGCTGGCGGAGCTAGACACATCGAAGCTCGAGGCGCAATCGCTCCAGTCGGAAGCGGCGCTAGACTCAGCACGCGCCAAGCTGCTTCAAACGCAAGCCACGGTGCAGGAGGCAAACGCCCAGATGGCCCGGCTAACCGAGGCCCGCGAGTTGAGCGGAGGCAAAATCCCTTCTAAAAATGAATTTGACACCCAAAAAGCCGAGCTGGCCCGCGCCCATGCCGACGAAGCCAGCGCGAAAGCTTCCGTGGCGCAGGCGCAAGCGACATTGGATGCAAACCGTTCTGATCTGGCGAAAGCGTTGGTGCATTCGCCGATCAACGGCATTGTCCTGGAACGGGATATCGAGCCTGGCCAAACGGTGGCCGCTTCCTTCGAGTCGCCGATCCTGTTTACGCTCGCGGAAGACCTGACACAAATGGAGCTGCAAGTGGATGTGGATGAAGCGGATGTGGGCCAGGTGAAAGAAGGCCAAGATGCCACTTTCACCGTGGCTGCATATTCTGATCAAGAATTTCTCGCGCGCACGACGCAAGTGCGGTATGGCTCGGAAACCACCGAGGGCGTTGTGACGTATAAGGGGATACTGGCGGTTGATAATTCCAGCCTCAAATTGCGTCCTGGCATGACCGCGACTGCGGAGATTACCGTGGAAAAGCGGGAAAACGCGCTCCTGGTTCCCAATGCGGCATTACGTTTCGCTCCGCCTCAAGCGGAAGAGTCCAGCAAATCGAGTGGCAGCTTGATAAGTGCAATTATGCCGCGTCCGCCCAGCTCGGAAACCAAGCAGCGGGCAAACGGCAATTCGAAAGAGAAAGAGCAGCAAGTGTGGACGCTCCGCGACGGCCAACTGGTTCCGATCCTCATTACAAAGGGGCTGAGCGACGGCGTAATGACGGAAGTGCTCAGTGGAGAAATCGAACCGGGAATGGAATTGGTCACTAACCAGATAACTGCGGCGAAATAATGAACACATTAGATACAGATAACAAGGCGAACCAGCCTATCATCGAATTAGCCGGGGTAACAAAAGTATATGGCTCCGGCTCCGCGACGATGGAAGCGTTGCGTGGCATAGACCTGCGCATTTTCCCGGGAGAATTTGTCGCCGTGATGGGGCCTAGCGGCTCGGGAAAGAGCACCTGCATGAACATTCTTGGCTGCCTAGATACGCCCACCGCAGGCACATATAGCTTTCAGGGCATCGAGGTAGGGCGGATTACACGGAATCAGCGGGCGATGCTGCGCCGTTTTTACCTGGGATTTATTTTCCAGGGGTTCAATCTGCTCAACCGCACCTCAGCGCAGGAGAATGTGGAGCTTCCGTTGATTTATCGCGGCGAAAAAGCCCACATACGCCATATGCATGCACGCCAAGCATTAGCGCAAGTGGGATTGACAGGATGGGAGCACCACACGCCCAGCGAACTGTCGGGAGGCCAGCAGCAGCGGGTCGCCATCGCACGCGCCATCGTCACTCAGCCCGTCGTATTGTTGGCGGATGAACCTACGGGAAATTTGGATTCCACGCGAAGCAAGGAAATCATGGATATACTCACCTCATTTAATCAGGACTTGGGCATCACCATCGTAATGGTGACGCATGAGCCGGATATGGCTATATACGCCAATCGCACCGTGCAATTCAAAGATGGGCTGCTCCACACCGATCATGTGCATAAGGAGGAAGCCTGATGCTAGTAAATGCATTATTGCTGGCGTTGCGTGAGCTGCGCCGAAATGTCATGCGCTCGTTTCTAACCATGCTGGGTATTATCATCGGCGTGTCCGCGGTCATCATCCTGGTGACGCTTGGCGGTGGAGCCACCCAGCAAGTCACGGATCAGATATCGAGTCTGGGCAGCAATTTATTGATGGTGAGCCCAGGCAAGCGCATGGGGCCAGGACAGCAAGAAGGGGCCTCTCCATTCAAGCTTAATGATGCCGAGGCCATTGCCCGCGATATATCCTCAGTCAAGGCAGTGGCGCCAGCGTCGAACAGCTCATTGACCGCTATATTGGGAAATGAGAACTGGACGACCTCCATCACCGGAACCACCGCTGACTATTTGACTGTAAGCAATAATCATATTAAGGAAGGCCGTAATTTCAATGAAGTGGAGGTGCGGGCTGGTGCGTCCGTATGCGTGATTGGCGAGACCGTGCGCACCAAGCTCTTTGGCAGCCAAAGCCCGGTCGGCAGCAAGATACGCCTGAACAAAATCTCTTGTGAAGTGATTGGACTGCTCAAAAGCAAGGGCCAGTCCTCGATGGGCAACGATCAGGATGATGTCGTGTTGATGCCTTTACGGACCTTACAACGCCGTATCTCGGGCAATGAAAACGTGAATCTTATCCAGGTATCCATCAAAGATGGTTTCTCCACCGACCAAGCAAAGGAAGAAATCGGACTGCTGATGCGCGCCCGGCGGCATCTGGCAGAATCGGAAGAAGACAATTTTAACGTCATGGACATGAAAGAAATAGCGACGATGCTCTCGGGCACCACGAGAGTATTGACAGGTCTGCTGAGCGCCGTGGCCGCGGTGAGCTTGCTGGTAGGCGGCATTGGCATCATGAACATCATGCTCGTATCGGTCACCGAGCGCACCCGCGAAATTGGCACCCGCCTCGCCATCGGGGCATTGGAACGCGAGGTGCTCCTCCAGTTTCTGGTCGAAGCCGTCGTGCTGTCTTCTTGCGGCGGATTGATCGGGATCATAATCGCATTAGGCGCTTCTCTCGTGCTCACCAGCGTCTTGAATGTGCCGTTTGTATTCAATGCTCAGATCATCTTTGTTGCATTTCTATTCTCCGCCGCAGTGGGCGTCGTGTTTGGCTTCTTCCCTGCTAGGAAGGCAGCGCGCCTAGATCCTATCGAGGCGCTGCGCCATGAGTAAAATCTTACTTAGAACGCTGAAAAGCCATGAGGTGCATATATGAATAAGGCTATCGCGACAACAGCGGGCGTTTTACTATTCGTTTTAGCTGCCGCATCATGTAAAACAGGCCCGGATTATCAACGCCCTGAATTGGACATGCCCGCCAGCTTCAAGAGCGCTTCCGAAGATGAGCTGGCCCAGCCTGGGCTTAGCCAGGAGTGGTGGCGGCTCTTCCAGGATCCGGAACTCGATGCCCTCGTGGAAGAAGCGCTTGTGGCCAATCAAGACGTCAAAGCTGCCATGGCCCGCGTCGAGCAATCCCGCGCTTCGGCTGCGTCGGTCAAAGGCTCGTTCTTCCCCGTGATCACCTCGGGCTTTTCCGCGTCCCGTTCACGCACGCCAGGGGCATCCACTTCATCCGATTCATCAGATAAGCTATCGGAAGCCATTACCACCGTGGAAAAGATGTCGAGCATTGTCGACCAGATCAGCGCCTTGGCTGAAGGCGATACGAGCGGTACGGGAACCACAAGCAGCACGGGAACAAGCACTTCGCTGACTTCGAGTTCATCCGAGGATGGGGCCTCCAAACCATCTTTTAGCAGTGGTTTCCAGGTTCCGTTCGATCTTTCTTACGAAATAGACATGTGGGGGCGCATCCGCCGGTCGTATGAATCCGCGCAAGCCCAGAGAATGGCGTCCGCCTACGACCTCGAGTTGGTCCGCCAGACCCTTTTGGCTGATCTCGTAAAAAACTATTTCAACATCCGTTCGCTGGACTCGCAAGTGGAGATCATTAACAAGAATCTAGCCCTTTATCAGGAGCAAGCCGATTTGACACAATGGCAATATCAATCTGGATTGGAGAGCGAAACGGACGCCTTGCAGGCGAGGATCCAACTCGAGTCCACCCGTGCGCAGGCCGCGGATACAAACCGGCAACGCACCGATCTGGAACATGCCATAGCCATTCTACTGGGGCGTGCGCCATCCCAGTTTTCGCTCGCTGCGCGGCCGCTTACCACAACGCCGCCTACGATTCCCGCAGGCTTGCCATCAGACTTGCTCCGGCGCAGGCCCGATGTGGCGGAGGCTGAACAGAATCTCGTTGCCGCTTGCGCTGAAATAGGAGTCGCACAAGCGGATTTCTTTCCGACCATCAAACTGACCGGAAGCGCAGGTTTCCAAAGCTCCGACATCGGAGAAGTTCTTGACTGGCAAAACCGGTATTGGTCCCTCGGGCCGAGCATTTCATTGCCCATCTTCAAGGGCGGGCAATTGAAGGCCAGTTTGCAGCAGGCTAAAGCGCGGTATGATGAACTTGAAGCCACATATCGGACCAGCGTTTTGGGCGCGTTTCTGGACGTAGAGGATTCATTAACGGACCTGCACCAGCGTGCGATACAGGCCGAATCACAGACAAAGGCCTCCGAAGCGGCCCGCGAATACCTGCGGCTGACTCAAATCGAGTACAAAACGGGAACATCCGATTACATGCAAGTCGTAAATGCGGAGCAAACCGTACTGAGTAATGAATTGTCCGACGTGGACATTTTATACCAACGGATCGCCTCGACGATTCTGCTCATCAAGGCCATTGGCGGCGGCTGGGAAGCATAAAATGGGATGCTGTTTATAAATCTAGTCCCAGTCGTCCACTCGGATATGAGCGGACGCAATACCCAAGCCCGTGAGGCCGGAGCGGAAAACATCGATCATAATGGGCGGGCCAGATAAGTAGAAAATGGCGTTTTCCTTGTCGCGCACTCGAGCGGCGGCTTGCGCCGGGGCCAGCCGCCCGGCAGTCGCGCCTTCGGGCATTGCATCGGTTTCTTCTGAAAACAAGTGGTACGAAAACGCGCTGAGCTGATGCTTCGCCTCTTCAATGAGGGGCTGATACAGCGCCAGCGGCGGTTTGCGCACGCCGTAGAATAGGTGAATAGGCGCATCGCAGCCTTTGGCGCAGGCCAGCTCAAGAAACGAGATAAATGGCGTGATTCCCGTGCCTCCCGCCACCAGGGCCATTTCGCGGCCAGGCTCCGGTTCGATACGGAAAGAACCATAAGGCAGCTTCACCCACACTTCCGCGCCGGGCTTGATCTCGGCAGCCATGCGCCGCGTGTAGGGGCCTTTCACCGTGTAGGTGACGCGGAGCATCTCCCGGTTTGACGGCGCATTTGCAATGGAAAATACGCGGGACTCGGGCCAATGGCTGGATGGGTCATACGCATCCAGCGCCAAATGCAGGAATTGGCCTGCCCGGAATGCGGGCACAGGCGACTCGGGAACCAAGGTGACGGTATACACGTCTTCGCCGTGGTCTTCGACCGAGGCCACGGTGGTGCGCAATTTGCGGACAGGCGGCACGGCTATTTCCTTTCGAAGAATTGGGCGAATGTTTCGAGCATATATTGAATATGCGCATCCGTCAAGCCCGGATAACAGCCCACAAAGAAGGTCTGCTCCGTGATGCGGTCGGCATTATGGAGCGTCCCCGAAACCCGGTGCTCGATGTCGATGAACGCGGGATGGCGCAGCAGGTTGCCGCCAAAGAGATTACGGGTCTCGATCTTGTGTTCTTCTAAAAATCCCGTCAGGTCATTACGCGAGAAACCGGCGCCTTCGGCGACGGATAACACCACTCCGAACCAGGATGGATCGCTGCCAGTCGTCGCTTCGGGAAGCACGAGGCGTTCCGCGTAGGGCTCCAAGCCGTTACGCAGCGCCCGCCAATTGCGCTTGCGGGCTTCGATGAACTGGGGCAGTTTTTTGAGTTGGGCGCAACCTACGGCGGCCTGCATATCGGTCACTTTAAGGTTATAGCCGATATGGGAATAGACATATTTATGATCGTAGCCTTTGGGCAGTGTGCCGAATTGCTGGGTGAAGCGCCGCCCGCAGGTATTGGTCTCGCCGCTCGAGCAATAGCAGTCCCGCCCCCAATCGCGGAAGGAACGGGCAATGCGGGCCAAATCCTCATCATCGGTGAGCACGCATCCGCCCTCCCCCATGGTGATGTGATGGGCCGGATAAAAGGATTCCGTGGCCAGATGCCCGAAGGTGCCTGTCAGGCGTCCGCCGATGCGCGTGCCCAAGGCGTCGCAGTTGTCCTCAATGAGCCAAAGCCCATGCTCCTCGGCCAATGCCGCGATGGCGGGCGCATCGAACGGATTTCCCATGGTATGGGCGATCATGATGGCCTTTGTCTTGGGGCTTATCGCGGCCGCGACCCGTTCGGGAGTCGTGTTATACGTCGCCATTTCGACATCGATGAACACGGGGATGAGTTGGTTCTGCACGATGGGGCTAACCGTGGCGGGAAATCCCGCGGCCACGGTAATCACCTCATCTCCCGGCTTGAGCCGGCGTTCGCCCAGCTTGGGCGAAGTCAGCGAAGACAAGGCGATGAGATTCGCACTCGACCCGCTATTAACTAAAATGGCGTCGTTGAGGCCGAAATAGGCGGCAAGCTCCGATTCCATTTCTTCACTAAACCGGCCCGCCGTCAGCCAGAAATCGAGGCCGGACTCGACGAGGGCCGTCATTTCGGCGGCATCATACACACGCCCGGCATAGGGTATGCGCGTTTCACCGGGAATGAAGGCCTTTCCGGCAAAGCGGGTTTCACAAAACGCAGTGACCAGCTCTTTGATCTGCTGGCGCAATTCAGCCTCAGTACTCACGATTCACTCCTTATATAGGATTCTATATCTTCTATACACAGGTCTAAAGCGGATTCACCGCCGCCATGGCGGCGGTACCACGAACTGGCATGTTGGACAGCTTGGCCAAAATCCCACCGGGGCCGCCATCCGAGCCGCCGGAAGGCCTTGTCCGCCGCAAGCGCCAACAGATTCGCCTCGTGCGGCGCTTGCACTTGCTTGTCCGAAAGATCCGTCCACGCGCCTGTTCCGTAATGCTGGATAAAGGCCGAAATCAGTGCGCGCACCGGCTGGCAAGAGCTGGCCGCAGGCGCGAAGTTCCACGCTTCCGCGTAATGGATGCCGTCTGGACGGGCCAACAAGCATGCTCCCAGCGCCAGATAGCCGCACAGCGGCTCCAATACATGCTGCCAAGGCCGGACGGCATCGGGATTGCGCACGGGCACGGGCTGGCCATCCTGCAATGCCCGCACGGCGTCTGGGATGATGCGGTCGGCGGCCCAGTCGCCGCCGCCGATGACATTGCCTGCGCGGGCCGTAGCCAACGGAACGCCAACCCCATCAAAAAACGAGCGGGCATATGATGCCGCGACGATCTCCGCCGCTCCTTTAGATGCGCTATACGGATCACGTCCGCCAAGCGGATCGGACTCGCGGTAGGCATAGGGCCATTCCCGGTTTTCGTAACATTTATCCGATGTCACGACAACGATGGCGCGCACCGACTTGCTGGCGCGCAACGCCTCGAGCACGTTGACTGTTCCACCCACATTGGTGTCAAACGTGTACTTAGGTTCGTTGTACGACAACCGGACGAGCGGCTGGGCGGCCAGATGGAAAACCACATCCGGTTCGGCCTGGCGGACGGCTTCCGCCACGTCATCCAGATTTCGGATGTCTCCCCGCAGATCGGTGACAAGCCCACCGACGTTGGCTTCTGTAAACAGATTAGGCTGGGTGGGTGGATCGAGGGCTAAACCGGTGACTTTCGAGCCAAGGCGTTGAAGCCAAATGCTAAGCCATGACCCTTTGAATCCGGTATGCCCCGTCAGCAGGACGCGCGCCCCGCGATAGATCTCCGTGTTCATCCGCGCTCCTTACCACTGTTTCCACGGCGCTTGTCCGTTGTCCCAGAGCTTGTCCAATGCAATTTTATCGCGCAACGTGTCCATCGCATGCCAGAAACCGAGATGCTTGTAGGCATGGAGCTGCCGTTCCGCCGCAAGGCGTTCCAAAGGCTCCCGCTCCCAGACAGTGGCGTCATCATCAATATACTCGAGTACCTTGGGCGACAGCACAAAGAAGCCGCCGTTGATCCAGCCGCCATCACCCGCGGGCTTCTCACGGAATTCGCATACCCGCCCTTTATCCAGCCGGAGCCCGCCGAAACGGCCAGGCGGCTGCACGGCGGTCAAGGTCGCAAGCCCGCCGTGCTTTTTATGAAAGGCGATCAAATCCGTTATATTGATATCGCTCACCCCATCGCCGTAGGTGAAACAGAAATCATCCTCATCCAGGAAATCCTCCGCGCGCTTGAGGCGGCCTCCCGTCATGGTGTTGATCCCCGTGTCGATCAGCGTCACACGCCATGGTTCAGAATAACTGTGGTGAATGGTCATATTATTGTTGGACATATCGAAGGTGACATCGGACATGTGGAGATAGTAATTCGAGAAATATTCTTTTATCACATAGGATTTGTATCCGAGGCAGATGACAAAATCATTGATGCCATGAGCCGAATAGGTTTTCATGATATGCCACAAAATGGGCATATTCCCGATCTCGATCATCGGCTTAGGGCGCACATCCGTATACTCGCTGATACGCGTGCCATATCCACCAGCTAAAATCACGCACTTCATTATAGTCCCCTTATAAGCTCATTCGCATTATTTCGCAAAAACGGTGTCCCGCCAGTTCGCATCTCGGATGACATTGTAGGCGCGCAATAAAGCTATCTGGCTGAGCGCATCGGAAATTACGCCGCGCTCCGCCATCTCTATCGCTGCCTCGATTGTAACAAGTTGAATATCCGATATCTCCATTTCGTCTTTCGGGCCGCTTCTGCCTACTAGATCCCACGCAAGAAAAGCAAAACTCGTTTGGGTGGAAATGCTGCTGTTCACGTGAACCACGTCTCCCAGGGGCATCCAGCGCCGGGCGGTAATGCCTGTTTCTTCCCAGAGTTCCCGTTGGACGCCGCATAATGGAGTTTCGTTTTCTTCAACACCACCACCCGGCAGCTCCCATGTATACCGGTCTAGCGGGTAACGATACTGGCGCACAAGCGTGACTTCTAAAGAAGAAGACAACACAACGACGGATGTTCCCGGCAAGGCATGAACCACGCCGTATGGAGCAACCGCTCCATCTGGGCGGGCCACTTGGTTTTCGACTACCGTGAATCCGCGATCCGAATAGGCTTCCCGGCTATCGAGAGTAATCCACGCGCGTTTGCCCATTAGCATTTAAGCTCACGATTATATGCAAATCCACACACTAATTTCCCGTACAAATAGCTAAGTTATCCTGTTTTTTGGTAAAAGCTTTTTCCCAGTATCCGCAAATAGTAAACACGATGAAAACCGGCAGCAACTGGGTGATTGTCGAGTAATCCCGCATGATTGAGGCGCCGCGAAATTCCGAGAACTTCGTCGCCGTAGTTATTTTTTCCGTATAATAAAACCATTCGGGATTCGTCATGGAGAGCACCATGAAGTAAAACCCAAGAAACGAAATGAACGCCACTAGCATCAAAACGCCAAATCTCTTGGCTGCATGTGAATCGGGGAGAAAAAGGCACGCCACGGAAGAAGCTGTGAGAAGAATGCCTAGATAAGACATATATTTGCAGTCAAACACGTATAAAAATAAAAACTTATAAACGGGCCATAAATGCGGAGCAAATAAGAAGAAAAGAATGGCCAGTTCGAAAATGATTAGCAGTCCTACTGGCAGCGCTAAGTGGCTTATCCATTTTCGGAAAAACCGGAAACACAACGCGAACAACATACCGCATACACATACGGGGAATGTATAAAATAATGAAGAGAAACTGGCTTCATTCCCATTCAGTTTGACCCCATGGAAGAGCATCCATTGAAAAACGGGTATATTGATAATAGTCACCAATACAATGAAAATATTCATCATAAGGTTTCTTGAGGCCATTGTTTCGGATGTAAGAATGCAATACATATACAAGGGCAGCATCATGCCAACTCCTGAAGGCCGGATGGAAATGCATGCTCCCAGTAAAATAAGGCCCACGTTTGAATACGAAATTTTCTTTTTGGATTCGCCCACAACGAAAAAGATGAGGCCTGCCATGGTGAAACAGGATGAAACCATGTTTGCCCTCAAATTAGCCAGTAGAAACTTAGATTCCGGCGTAAAAAACGCAGCTCCGAAAGCGGCTGCCGCAAGCACTGAAAAAAACAAGGTGTTTTTTTTCTGGCAACAGATTTGCGATATTCCCCAATAAATCAAAAGGCCTATTTGCATGGCAAGAAGGGGAAGGAGCCACGGGAGCGTAAAAAGCCCGCAAGAAGCGGCAGCCGCGATATTTAATACGATAAATGGCCATCGGATGAAGCAGAGTATAGCGCCAGGATTGAGAAACGGATCGTCAGCCGTATACGATTTGAGCATGGACACTCCATGCTTGCTTATGGCAAAGCCTGCAAAATACGAGTGTACGGAATCTGCTTGCATGACATGCGTAAGCTGGCCGATTTCATCTGAGAATATGTGCATGAGATTACCGAGAATAAGCATGTAGAACAACCGCTTCAAAAAGTCATTATTCTCATTGTTTTTGTATATAAAAATCGTTATTGGAATAAATGACATGCAGATAAGCACAGGCAAATGAATTTGATCCAGGCAAAGCAAAGAGAGGGTGGCTATTAATGAAATATATACAAGCCCTGCAAAATGGCAAAAAACCATCATCGGAATCGTTTTAAATTTTACATTTAGAATGCAAGCGGAAGAGATCCCTGATAACAGCAATATATTATAATACAGCGTGGATGCGAACCAATATGGAATATTTGGCTCCATTTAGTCTCCCCTAACATATACTGCTATTCATGGAAAAACATTATGCGTATATTAACCATTCAGCAGTGTTTTCTTTTGCACCGGAATTCAGGATTTTTCATCTAGTAATTCTAGGTAGTTCAATGGCACCAGCAATATATACCTTTTCATTTTTCCATATTCGGCATACCGGACATAAAGCTTCAAACGCGCGTCTATTCCTGGGGCAGACGCCATATTGCCGGCATATAGTTTCAACAAATTGCTAGGGATGCAAAAAATACATTGCGGCATTTGCCTATTTTTTATTATCCACCCTTTTATGCCGGAAGGTTTCGTCGGCATTCTAACCATATCATAATCGATGATAGAGAATAACGCTTCCACTTGCTCTTTAGATAAATTGGGCGCCGCGGCATCTTCGATAGACCAGCCTTCGGGATTAGGCTCGAGCATTCCATAAATTCTAGCGTCTGCTTTACCCATTGTTCCTGGATTAATAGGCGGGAAAATGATAATGGGCATCTGCTCTCGTTCAGGCGTGTATTTGCGCAGAATGTACCACAATGCGCCAGTAGGCCCACAATAGCCATTTGTAGACATCATGCTCAAAACGGGATCTATATCGAGATAGATATTCGGTTTGTCAATACCCCAATAATTGTATTTATGACTCTTCCATAGCGCATCCATAGGCGTAATTAAAAGTACAAAGGAAAGCCCGAGCGCTATCGAGGCCGGAAATCTAGCGAAAATAGCACTAGACAAATATGATTTCACTTTGTCCATTATATCATTCACTAATCCTAAGTTTGGCGAGGTGTAATTGCACGTTATTCAATCCTCAGTTTTTTGCCTTATGCCGCATTATATTGGGTTAGCCCATGCTCCCCGAGGCATCAATCTATTCATCGTAACAGCTTTACTCGTTACAGTCCAACAACCAGAGTTAGCAACACTTTCCAATATACCGCCTTAAAAACAGTATTGTATGAGAGATCAATATCAGATAACTGCGCCCAAGCTGGATGTGATCATTGTTGTTCTTGACTGCCCCGCTTGCCTGGAGGCGGTCAAGGCGGCGTTGAGTAAGCTCTTCCACCCCGAGTGCTTCACAAAGCGCTTCTCCCGTAAGGCCTTCGGGATATTCGTCCAGCACCTCAAGAATGCGCAACCGCAATGAGCAGAGGCCTAGAAGAAGAAAATGGCACACAAGAAACGCTAATATCCCATATAGCGCCAGATTCAAGATAGCCATTGCCAGGAAATCGGCTACGTTAAGCCGGAATAGGAAAAAAGTTGCTGTTTGGGAAAGGGCTAACACTATTAATCCCGACGAAAATGCGAGCAATATATTGCGAAAAACCGCATTAGACATTCGCGCCAATAGTAGAAGCGCCACGATGTGGCAGGCCAAGCCGCACGCCAGGCATAATGCATGTATTAAATATTCACTTTGCATCGTGTGGTCATCCAAGCCCGTTCGATAGGCCTGCAATACGCCGGACCCAACGCGCTAATTGAAGCGGAAACCGCCCTTTTGAAGTGAGCATGCAACGCTCTCCCCGCATCTCCGCCCATCCATCCGCCAGCAGCGTATCAAGGCGGGCCATTACTTCACCACGAACGGATAACCGCTCCCGGGCATCGGCCATGGACAGCCCATCAGGGGCGGCGGCCTCGAGTGCGGCCACTAGCCGCAAGGTGGGGCTTTCGCCATCGGACGCGAGGGATACCACCACCATGCTCACGTAGGAAAACGCTCCTGAAGCGATGAAGACATATATCACCTCCACCCAAGATAATGCCAAAAAACGCCAAGGCAGTCCTAAAAATTGCAAACCGCACAGCAATGCGGCTAGCACAGGAATAACCGCCAGTGAGCTGGAAAGGATGCACATGGCGCGCTGGCGCACCGGCAGGCCCCGCCAGCGCACGATTGATGCAAGCAGCGCGGCAAGAAAAAACACCGCGCTCCACCCGGCTATCAGCATGGCGCGGCGCTCCGGTGCCACCGCAGGGTGCGGGTGATGGCGTCGTCCAAGCCAACAGTGGCCTCCAAGCCGAGGGTCTTTTTCGCCAGGCTCGTATCGGGCACGAAACGCGTCGGGGGCGGGGCCTCCGCTGGCAGAACCGGCAGTTGCACTTCCACTTGGCCGCCACACTGGGCCGCGATGCGCCGCGCCAAGTCATGCAGTGTTACGCCTTCGGGACTGCCAATATTGAAGCATTGGCTTGTTTTCGACGATGCAAGCATGCGCAGCATCCAAAACGCCATATCGCTGGCATATAAATAGCTGCGCACGGTTTCGGGAGCGCCTAGGATGCGGATAGGGCCGCCAAGCAGGCCATCCCGCAGGAAATTATTCACGGCCCATGGCTTGTCGAGGGGCTGATGAGGCCCGATATAGGCGAATGGCCTGGCGATGGCGATATGCATGCGGTATCCGTGCCGGTAGGCGGCGCAGATGGTTTCGGCGCACCGCTTGGCTTCTGGGTAAGCCGCGCCTATGGCATTGGGATCGAGCGCCCCCCAGAATTCTTCCGGCAAATTGGGCAATTCATAAGGCTGATGCCCATACACTTGGCCCGAACTAATGTGGAGGATGCGTTGCAACTCCGGCAAGCGGACCGCCGCCTCGAGTACGGCCGTGGCGCCTTGGACTATCACTTGAATGGTGCGAAGCGGATCGGAAACATGCAAGCGGCTATCCGGCGATGCGGCGGCGTGGATGATATGGGTGATATCGCTGGGCAGCTCGATTACGCTTCGAACATCGCGCTCGATGAGGGTGATTTCCTTGCGTGCGGCCAGATAGGGCAGCCGTTCCGCGAAAGCGCTGGCGCGGCTTGATAACAAGTATAGCTTGCAGCCAAACCCATAACTGTCGTTCAGGCGCGTGATCATCTCGGCGAGCCATGCGCCGAGAAATCCCGTGCCTCCCGTGGCGAGCAGCACCGCCCCATGCAACTCGCGCAGCGCTTCGTGTCCTTTATCGAGCGCTTGGGCGCAGTCTTCCGCCACAATCCGCCGTTGTTCGGTGATCATGAGCGCCCTCCCTTTTCTTTTTTCGCGGCATGGAGCTGTTCGGCCACCTCGATGATCAGGTCTTCCTGGCCCGCAACCACGCGCATTTCACCGAGCCGGAAGAAGATATCGCGCGGGTCCACGTCATATTCTTTCGCGGCGCGTTCCACGTGTTTGGCAAAGGCCGAGAACACCCCGGCAAGCCCGCTAACGATGCTGACCGGCTTGATGCTTGGCAGCTCCGTCACAAGATATTTTCGGGCGATATCGCTCAAATCCAGCACCTTATACAGGTCTATCCCCGTGGAATAGCCGGACTTTTCGAGGACGGCGACCAGCACTTCGAGCTGGGCGTTGCCCGCTCCCGCACCAAAACCGCAGGCGCATCCATCCACTCCGGAAGCGCCGGCTTCCAACGCCGCCAGCGAGTTGGCGATGGCCATTCCCAGATTATTATGGGCATGGAAAAAAACAGGGATAGACAGATTGCGGACCAGCAACCCGATGCGGGACCGCACGTCCGACGGCAACGACGCGCCCGCCGAGTCCATCAGCACGACGCCGTCCGCCCCATAAGATTCCAGCTTTTGGCATTCTTCCAACAGCACCTCATCGGAGGCCATATGGCTCATCATGAGCGTGCCATACGCTTCCTTGCCCCGTTCACGCACATATCCGATGTGGCGCTGGGTGATGTCCGCCTCGGTGCAGTGGCAGGCGACGCGGACCACATCGACACCTAAATCGAGGGCCGGTCCGAGATCGCGTTCGATGGTCGAGAAGCCGGGTATGTCATGGACGCCCAGCTTGGAATGGCGCAGCTTCTCCCGCGCAACGCGCAGGCGCGTGGCGTCATCAAGCGGGCTTAAGCCCACTTGAAGCGATGAAGCGCCCAAGCCGTTGCCGTGCCCTACTTCGACGATGGGAATGCCCGCCGCATCCGCGGCTTCGGCGTATATGGCCGTTTGTTCCGCAGTGATCTGGTGCTTCACGGCATGGTTGCCATCGCGCAGCGTGGGGTCATGAACAATTACCTTGGGCATGCATCCGCTTCCTTTCCCCCACTTTGATGATGCTGGGCAAACGCTTCCGCGGCCGTCAATGCGGCGCAATTGATAATATCCAGGTTGCCGGCATATTTTTGGAGATAATCGCCGAGGCCTTGCACGCGAACCATGGTAATGATGCGTCCATCTTCGATCAACGGCCCGAGCACAAGCTGATACCCAGGCACATAGGTGCGGATTTTCTGCACCATGGCCTCAACGGCAGTTTGCAGTGCGGGCATGTTGGGATGGGCCACTTTGGCGAAAACCGTTGTCTGCATGATGATGGGCGGTACAGCCGGATTCAGATTCAAAATCACTTTCGCACGCTTGCAGTTCGAGAACGCGAGAATGCCCGTTTCTGTGGTGTTGATGTATTCATCGATATTCACGCGCGTGCCCGGGCCAGCGCTTCTGGAGGCAATCGTGGAAACCACCTCGATATATTCCACTTCGTCATGAACTTGCCCGATGGCATGCGCTATCGGGATGGATGTCTGGCCGCCGCAACTGATGGTGTTCACGTTAGGCGCATCCAGGCAATCCGCGAGATTCACGGCGGGCACGCATAGAACACCCAGCTTCGCGGGCGTCAGATCAATGGCGCGAATGCCCAGGCGTTGCAAAATGGGCCAATGGCGCAGATGGTCTTGGGCGGATGTAGCGTCAAAGGCTAATTCGCAGCAATCCGGCTCTTCTTCGAGGGCGTGGATGCTTTTGTCCGACACGCGCACCCCGAGGCTCATCGCCTTGGCCATGCCAGGCGAATCAAATCGCCTGCCGATAAACAAAGAGCAATGCAAATAGGGCGACCGCATCACTTTAATCAGCAGATCCGTGCCTATATTGCCGCTGCCGAGAATCGCGACATTCATTTTTCGTGGCGCTGGCTGTGTCACGAAGCAAGTCTCCTCGATCTTGGCATTTAGTTATACAATACGCCCACACACATTGTTTTGTTCATATTCATCCCGGGGTAAAAATGGGAACATGTCATCATATGGGCAAGAGACCATGCTGCCATCATCTAGTTTTCGGGATGCTACGCGAGGGCCTAAAAGCTGGTCACTGGGCATGCGCACTTCACAAATAACCGGCCCTTTGTACGCAATTAACTCATCCAGCTTGGCGTCTAGTTCATCTCGTGACGCGATGCGGATGAAATGAATGCCATACGCGTCGGCGATCTTTTCCATATCCGGCGTGCTCATGCCCGTAGGCGTATCGATGCCCATGAAGCGGCTTTCCTGGAAATTTACTTGCGTCAGGCGAATGAGCAAATAACCGCTATTATGATACATCACTATTTTTACTGGAAGATGGTGATGTGCGATAGTTTGCAGCTCTTGAAGGTTCATTTGGAAAGACCCATCGCCCGTGATGCAATACACATCACGATCTTTCCTCGCGACAGCTACGCCAACCGATCCTGGAAAATATCCCATGGTCGAAAGCCCGCCGGTGATGATATGGCGCTGGCCGTATTTCACTCGAAAGGCCTGGGCATGCACGTGGAAGCAAGAACCCGTATCACACGAAAAAACGGCGTCTTCTGGCAATTTGCGTGAAAAAACATCCGTAAAATGATAGGAATTCACGCCTTCTGTTTCTTCCGCATACTCAGGCAATGCCGTTGGATATGTGTGTTTCCAGTGCTGGGTTTGTTCCACCCATGGTTGATTGTCAAATCGGAAATCGCCTAACGCCTCCTCCAACGCGCGTAAAAACAAATCGACATCCGCGAGCACAGGGATATCGGGCACGACCGAAGGCTTCTCTAGTTCTTTTACGTCCACGTCCACCATGATTTTTGTGGCGTTAGGAGCGAATCCTTGATAATCATAACCAACCAAGCCAATGGCAAGTCGACAGCCAAGCACAATAAGCAAGTCAGAATTCTGCACCGTAAAATTAGCGGGGCGATCACCGTAAGTGCCGGGCCTGCCCACATATAGAGGATGATCAACACTAATCAGATCCATGCCAAGGCGGGAGGTCATCATTGGGATATTGCGTTTCTCGATAAACCGCTGCAAGGCCTCCACCGCGCCCGAAGCCCGGACGCCCGCGCCCGCGATAATACTGGGGCGGCGGCTGTTACGAAGGGCTTCCGCCACACGGGCGACATCCGCGCTATCCGGCTTGAATAAGGCCTGTTCCGAAGGCTCGGGTGTGTATCCTTCATATTGGCTTGGCTCAAAAGGCGCGCCTTGAATGTCGATGGGCACCTCGAGCCACACCGGCCCTACCCGGTGCGAGGTGGCCATGTAGATCGCCTTCTCTACTTCATACCGCACACGGGTAATATCATCCAGCATCACGGCGTATTTCGTCACTTGCTGGAAAATAGGAAGCGTATGAAAACCTTGATGCGCGAATTGGCGGGGCCCAACTACTTTTGCCTGCGAGATTTTCGATTGTCCCGCCACGATAATACACGGCGCACCGTCTAAATACGCTCCCACGACGCCAGTCAAGGTGTTCAAGGCGCCTGGCCCCGCCGTGACATAAGCCGCGCCCAAACGCCCGGTATATCGTCCATAAGCTTCCGCCGCCATGGCGGCGGCCTGCTCGTGATGGCAGCATACATACCGCTGATGCGGATGTAGTAAAAGCGCATCCATGAGATGCATGATCATGCCGCCAGTGATGAGAAATACATCCTCGCCGCCCGCTTTGTAAATCTGGTCCGTTATATAATCCGCTACACGCATGTTATTTATTGTGCCCTTCTTCCGACTTTCAGAGTACAAGTTCCTTTAAGCTTTCACAGACGAAATCAATGTCTTCTTCATTCAGATTTGCCGCGGCTGCCAGCGATATACCCCGTTCCTCGACGGCCTGGGCGGCCGGATTGGGATACCGCTGTTCGAGTGTGGGGAAACGGCTCATGCGCGGGAATCCAGGCCGGCAATGAATATTGCGCTCCCGGAATTGCCGCAAAATCTCATCGCGGGGCGTGCGTACATCCTCATCGAGCAACATGGATGGATAACAGTAATTGCTCTTGCAGCCTTCCTTCTCGACGATGAGATGAATTCCTGGCACGTCTTTCAGGCGCTCAAGATACCAATTGAAGATTTGGCGCTTTTTCCAAAGTAGTTCGTCGATGCGCTCGACTTGCGCCAGCGCCAGTGCGGCGGTCAAATTCGCGATAGTATATTGGAATCCAAGGGCGTCCGACCAGAAGACCGCCTGCGAATCCGTCCGGCCCATCGAGGCCAGCAGCGCGGCCTTCTCATAAAGCTCATCGTCATTAGTGACAACCACGCCGCCTTCGCCGCTGACGGTCAGCTTGGCGCCTTGGAAGCTGAAACAGGCGAAATCGCCGAAGGTTCCGGTCTTTTGGCCGTTGAATTCCGCGCCCAGCGCGGGTGCAGCGTCTTCAATCACCCGGAGGCGGTGTTCACGGGCAATGGCCATGATCTCATCCATCTGGGCGGGATGGCCAAAACAATGCACCAGCATGATCGCTTTCGTCTTGGGCGTGATGGCGGCGCGGATAGCTGCGGGCGAAATGCACCAGGTATCCGGGTCGATGTCCACCAATACCGGCTCTGCTCCCGTGTATTTGATGGCGTACGCCGTGGCGATCCAACTGAAATCCGTGCAGATGACCTCGTCGCCTTCCTTGAGGCCGAGGCTGGCGCACGCAAGATGCAGCGCCAGCGTGCAGCAATGCGTCGCAATAGCATGCTTGACGCCTAGATATTCACAAATAGTCTTTTCTAGTTTTTTTGCATGCTGGTCATATGTTTCGTAGAAACCGTTCCATGTCGCGTCGGTGACATAATCAATTTCTTTTTGCGTAATCCATGGTCCAGCAAATGCTATCTTCTTGCGCATCTCTTCACTTCCTACAGTTTTCGGAGCCGTTCGCAGGCTTCCGACAATACTTCCTCATCCTTGGCGAAACAGAAACGCACCAGCTTTTCACCAGCGCCATCATGATAGAAAGCGCTCCCTGGAACAGAAGCCACACCTGTTTGCTTCAGCAAATACATGGGCTTTTTCTTTGCTTGTGCCGCCCGGAAGGCGGGAAACATCCGCCAGCACATAATAAGCGCCCTGTGGCGGATAGGGCGTTATGCCGCATTCCTCCAAGGTCGTGCAAATCATGGCGCGTTTATGGGCGTAGGTTTGGCAAAGCTGTTCATAATACGCATGCGGCAGTTCGCGGATGCCACGCGCCACGCCTAACTGCAAGGGAGCAGGCGCGCAGACATACACCAAATCGTTCACATAACCGATCATCTGCGTCCAGCGTTCATCGCAATGCGCATATCCGATGCGCCAGCCCGTGATGCTGAAGGTTTTCGAATAGCCTGAGATCGAAATCGTGCGGTCACGGATACACTCCAACGACGCGGGGCTGATGTGCTCACGGCCATCGTAGACGAAGTATTCATAAATCTCATCCGTGAACACGAAGATATTATGCTTAATGGCGAAATTGCCCAGGAATTCCAGCTCTTCGCATGTCATCACTTTGCCGCAGGGATTGGATGGCGTGCAGATCATGATGGCGCGCGTCCGGGGCGTCACCACTGCTTCCAGGTCAGCCGCGTCGAAAGTCCAATGGGGCGGCGTTAAACGGACATAGCGCGGTACGAGATCAAGCGCCAGAATCGTGTTGAGATGGTATCCGTAATACGGCTCGAAAAGAATGACTTCATCGCCAGGATTCATCAGCGCCAGCCCTGCCGAATACAACGCCCCCGTCGAGCCGCTGGATACGGTGATATTTTTCGCGGGATCGGCGGGAATGCGGTTGTATGAAACAAGCTTTTCCGCGATGGCGGCACGCAACTCCGCCAGCCCATCATAGCGCGTATATTGGTTTACGCCCGCCTCGATAGCGTCATGCGCGCCTTGCCTGACTGGTTCCGGCACGGGAAGATCACATATGCCTTGAGATAGGTTGATGCCGCCTGCCCGATCACATTCGATCGACATGTTGCGGATTTCGGACTGAACGATGGAATCCGTACGTTTGCCAATGCTTAAAGCCATATCTTCTACTCTCTTTTCATGCTAGATTCTGAACTAGCTTCTGCTTCATCGCCTGTATTGCCATCGAAATTTATCCGCTCCCGTTCGATCACGAGCGGGTGATTTTTCATCAGCCGGTGCATGGAAGCGATATATTCACCTATGAAGCCTAATGTAAATAACTGGCAGCCGCCTAAAAAGAAAACCCCTATCGCGACAGTAACTAGACCAGGCGGGGCAGAACTGCCTACAAACAGTTTTACCGCAAACGTGACTACTGCATACAACAGCGAAAAAAAAGCAACCACCAGCCCGCCAAGCGTCGCTAATTTTATCGGAAAACGGGAATGGGCTACCAAGGCATTGAGCGAATACATAATCAAATAGATGGGATTAGTCTTGGATTTACCCCAGGTCCGTTTACTCATACAATACTTGATGCCAGTATAGGGAAATCCGAGGGATGTCAAGATGCCCCGCAGGTAGGGTTCTTGATGATTGACATGCCGCAATACTTCGATCACCCGTTGATCAATAAGAACAAAATCGCCTGCATCATTCAGGAGTTCATCTTCCGAAACGGCATTCAACACCCGGTAGTAGATTTTCCGCAACAACGCCATGAGCTTCGAGCCGCTTCGTTTTTCGCGGACACCGAACACGATGGGATTCCCTTCCCGCCATTTTTCAATGAACAGGGGAATCAGTTCCGCCGGATCCTCGAGATCGGCCGCCAATAGAATAGCCGCGTTGCCTTTGCTGGCCAGCAAAGCATTGAACACGGAACGGGAAGCGCCGAAATTCCGGGCGTTCGCAATAATTTTTATCCGTTTATCCGTGCGGGCAAGCTCCCGCAGCATGGGAAGGGTTTCATCGGTGGAGCAATTGTCGGCGAAAATGTGCTCATACGCCACGGCAGGCAAGTTCTGAAAGATATCCCGTACGGCGCTAACAACGCGATGAATATTTCCCTGCTCGTTATAGCAAGGCGTCACAATGCTAATCACAGGCCGGAAAAGCGAATCCGCTTCGCTTTCCGCGCCAGCCACTACGCCATGATTATTCGGCGGTTGCACGTTCAAAATTTAACAGCCTCCCCAGATTAAGCCATCTTGGACTGAATGAAGGCATTGTTCAATATCATCTCACTATAGAAACGTCCCGGCTCCTGGCCTGCATGGGCAGGTTCTTCTTCCCAACGTTCTTCCCCATCCGGCAATACACTCCAATACAAAGGAATACGCCCCGTGATGGAAAAGCCGCACCGTTCATAAAACTTCACCGCGTGCTCATTATCCGCGAAAACCCGCAAGGAAATGACTCGCAGATCCAGCTCGGATAAGCCCAGGCGCATAAGTGCGATCATCGCATAATACATGAGGCCGGGGAGCGTATCCTTCACGCCTCGAAGCACATAATCCACCTCTGCTTCACGCTCATCGTATTTGAAAGTGGAAAAACCGAGGTGGCCTAGCTCTTTTCCGTTTAAATCTACAACCATGAAGAGGATACGGTCATCCCTATTGATGACGAGATTATCCAGCCAGCGCTCGGTTCTCTCGTCGGTAATCTCGAATACGCCCCGCGACACGGTGGGATTTTCCCGCCGCCATTGGCTGAATAACGATACATAATGAGGCGAGGTGATACGGAAATCCGCCGTCACCGGCCGCAAGAAAGCGCGGATCATGCCGTCATCATCGCATACTGGCCAGCAGACCAGCGGAGCAAAGGCGCTTTTCCTTTTGAACTGGTCAAACTTCGTTTTGATGAAAGAAGCATACTCATTCATGAATTGAAGATCCTTTTCCCTATCCTGCCTCTGTTGAAGGATACCCCCGATTTAAATACCCCGGCGAGTTTTACACCCCCTAAGTGGCATGCGGTATCATTGCATTTACAGAAAGCTTCTTTTCATTTTTTTTGCCATGCAATAAGAGTTGAAGCTATCATAGTTGAACGTCATTGATCAAATCTGGCCGGTGAAGATTTCAAAAATGCAGGGAGCTCATGGAACAGCCGTGAGCGCCATCCTTTACTCGATTTCTCCTCAAAAATGATGTATAACCTTGCACTATGAATATTCAAGTGATAGGTTCTGGAAGCTGGGGGCTGGCGCTGGCGCGCCTGCTGGGCAATAATGGCCATTCCGTGCGCTTATGGTGCCGCGAAGAGGATGGCCCGGATGCATTGCGCACCACGCGGCAGAGTCCGCTTTTTCTGCCAGATGTGCTGCTGCCTGAATCGGTGGAGGTGGTGCGGGAAGCCGATCCCAGCGCCGAGATAGCTGTGCTGGCCGTGCCTTCCCATGCCATGCGCGCCGTGGTGTCCCAATTGCGCTTCTCGCCAGACACCTTGCGGGTTAGTGTGGCCAAGGGCATCGAGAATGACAGCCTGCTGCGCATGAGCGAGGTGATCCGTTCCGTCTGCGGGCCATGCCCGGTGATGGCATTGTCTGGCCCGAGCCATGCGGAAGAAGTGGCGCGGGATCTGCCTGCTTCCGTGGTGGTGGCGGGCGACGAACCTGCCCATTGTGAGAAGGTCCAGCGGGCGTTCATGTCCGACACCTTCCGGGTGTACACCAGCGGCGATTTGGCGGGCGTTGAACTCGGCGGCTCCCTAAAAAATGTTATCGCCATCGCAGCGGGCGTTTGTGATGGATTTGCGTTGGGCGATAACGCCAAAGCGGCCCTCATCACGCGAGGCCTGGCGGAGATCGCACGGCTGGGTGTGGCTATGGGTGCGGAGTCGCTGACATTCGCAGGGTTGAGCGGCATGGGCGACCTCATTGTCACGTGTGAAAGCCGCCACTCACGCAACCGCTCGGTGGGTGAAAAAATCGCCAAGGGCCATACGCTCAACGAGATTCTGGGCGCGACCGCCATGGTGGCGGAAGGCGTCCGCACGGCCCGTTCCGCGTATGCCTTAGCGCAACGATACGATGTCGAAATGCCTATCACCGAGCAAGTCCACCATATCCTGTTCGATGGCGCGGACATATCGAGCGCTGTGCGTACCCTAATGCGCCGGGACGCCAAACCCGAACGAGGCTAACGCGCTACTTTGCCAGCCGTATAAGCGCCCGGCAGCGTGATGGACGGTTACGAATAGAGTCGGGATCGTTTATAATACGTTGCGCGGCGTCCTTGAGTTGAGGATGCTGCTTGAATTCTTCCGCCAGCCAGCGGCCTTTGTGTTCAGCGATAAGAAAAATGGATTCGAGCGCGGCGGCGCGCATGCTCGCGGTGTCGGTTGAACTGCGCACGATGCGCTCGAGCACCGGAATCGCATCGCCATACCCACCTTCCCCCAAAAATTCGATCGCGAGAAGCCGCCCGGGTAGATTCGGATTCTTAACCGCCTCGATCACTTTGTCATCATTAGGCTCGGGGCCAAGGGCCTCGATTAAGTCCGACGCCTCCCCCACATCTTGAGGCCCCACGCTTAATGTAGGCAGGTTGAATCCCCCAGAAGAAAAAGCGTTCTCCCTGATGACGCGTACCACAACCAACAACAATATAGCGAATAGGGCTATACTGGCCGCCACGGCCGCCTTTTTCCTCCGCTCACGCCTGTGGCTACGGCCGAACACCGCACACCATCAGCATTGATAAGTTATTCTGAATAGGAAGCATCACACATCCCTCTTTCCGTATAAAGAAGCAGATGGATTATACTATGAGATAGCCCTAAAACAAGCATATCGATTTGGCGCGGAACTTGAAGGGATCATTGTTGTAAGATTTTGCTATTATTTTACCACTAAGAAACCAGGAATGATAATTGGCGCCTTCCTTGTAATCAATAATATTAATATACACCTAAATGCATAAATGCATCACCATTCCATTTTCATTGTACTCCTATCAATGAATCCCATTCGTCGCTGCTTTGATATTACACTGCCTCTTTCGCATCGTCTTTACAACAACAAGCGTAATGCTTCCCGTGAGAATGAGTATAATGAGTAAAACGAGCCATTGAATAACAATAGGCAAGCAAAAATAGGTGCGTCCTCGTTCCCAATTGGCGCAATCATCTACAAAATAGAAATCCTCTTCATCCACGGAACCAAGAGCCCTCCATATGAGGGCGGTTAGCGGAGAAGTATAATCGTAGGTTGGAGCATTCTGTATAGCATCATGGATTTCTTGGGTCATACTAGCTAGTGTAAGCTTAACTACAGCCGAGTCCATTTCCAGGCTATTCATTCTGCCTGAGCGCTTATCGCTGGAAAACGTACAGGTGTAACTCCTAGGAACAAAACCCAGACCAGGAACTTCATCCATATATTCCCATGCGTTATGTGACGTTCCAAATTTAGAGCCCGAACATACATCACATATTAAGTAGCGATCCAGATTCTTTTTAAATGTGTATATGTTGTATTCTTCGGCCTGCTTTTTACTGGAATCGCTCTCTATTTCCTTATAAACAACGCCCTCGCTTGTGGTTGTTTTTGAAAATGTCTTTAGGCGCATGCTTTCTTTACTCTGATACTGTAATGGGAACAAGAAGGAACAAACGTTATACACAGTATGCATTAAGCGATCATCTTGCAACGCAAGCAGGGAGGAAATCTTGATAACAGCTTCAGACATGGAAGAAAACCATATGGCTTCCGATGGAGAAAGGAGCAACATTTCTGTCCGATTGTCTTGGTGAGACATGATAAAACAAGCATTCCCTTCGGCACCAATGGCAAATCGAATTTCACTGACATCAGTGGCGCTTATCACATTATGTATCTCTGTCTCCTCTGTAATGGAACCTGAAATAGGTTCAGGAGAAAGGGGCTCTGTATACGAACGGCTAGAGATGGGCAAATCGTAACCTGAAACCGTTTCCGGCGGTGTATTCTGGGCGGAGGCTTGAAAGTATGAGAAGGCAGCGCACAAGACAAGATAAATAGACAAGGTTATGGGCCGAATGTTAAATTGTTGCATCAGTTACACTCCATTTCTAGCAAGCCACATTAATACATATACAAAATTACTATACCATTACACAAAAATGACATGGATCAGTCTTCATATCTTTGGTGTGCATTTTTCAATGGCATCGTCCAGCGTGATGCAATACACTTCATCGTCGCCCGGCTCGATCTGGGCCTTATCGGCGAAAAGTGCTTCATACAAGAAGGGATCGCCGGTCTCTCCGACCGCTTCAATCAGCAGGGCTATCGGATCGCCCTTTTTGAGTTCCTCCAAAATAGCAGCCGCAGCCCCTGGCGCTTTACGCACGGCAAGGCCCATCAACGCCTCGGCGCGTATCTCGGCGTCCGGATCGGAAACCCGAGTCCACAGAACGGTGCGTATCGCCTCGTTGTGCGCTTGACTGAGTGAACCAAGCGCGAAGACGGCCCAGTCGCGCACGTCCCTGTCCGGATCATGCGCCAGTTTCAACAAGGCATCCATGGCCGCTTGCGTTTGGTGCCCGCCCATCGCCATCGTGACGCCCAGCCGGGCATCTTCGGAGCATCACACATCCCTCTTTCTGTGTATGAAAGCAAATGGATTATACTATGAAATAGCCCTAAAACAAGCATATCGATTTGGCGCTGAACATATAGAGAACATTGTTGTGGGATTTATCTATTATTTTACCACTAAGACACAAAGACACCAGGAATGACTCTTTGTGTCTTCGTGTCTTTGTGGTAAATTTTAAGTATCCTTTATAGCTAATTTACTATATATTTTATATATTTAGAGTATTTATAATACTGCACCGATCATTTCCTGGAAACGCCACTGCTTGCGCTCTTCGATTCTGGCTGATAAGGTAACAGATTGTCTATTCTACCTATTCGGTTGTTTTTAAAGAAGGAGGTTGTTGCGGTGGATCGTTGGAAATGGGCGGATCCGGATTGGGAAAATCCGAAAGTGGTCGAGTGGCATAAGGAGCCGGGGCATGCGCCGCTGGTTCCGTATCCTGATGAAGCGATGGCGTTGAAAGGCGACGCTTCCGCTTCGCCGTTCCACCAGTGCTTAAACGGCATATGGAAATTTAGTTGGTCGCCGACGCCGGAAGAGGCCCCGGATGGTTTTCAAGCGTGTGACGCCGATGTGTCCAGTTGGGACGATATCGAGGTGCCGGGTTGCTGGCAGGCGCAAGGATATGACAAGGGGTATGATGTCCCGGTTTACACGAATATCCCCATGCCCTGGCCAGCCGAGCCGCCGCATGTGCCCCATGAGGAAAACACCGTAGGTTCGTACCGCCGTGAATTTGACATTCCCGAGGGCTGGCAAGGCCGCCGGATTTATCTGCATTTCGCGGGCGTGGATTCGGCCTGTTATGTATGGGTGAACGGCGTGCTGGTGGGGTATAGCCAGGGCAGCCGGACGCCCGCGGAGTTTGACATCACGGCGCAAGCGCAGCCGGGAAAGAACACGGTGGCGCTGCGGGTGTTTAAGTATTGCGACGGAAGCTATTGCGAAGACCAGGATATGTGGTGGCTGTCCGGCATCTACCGGGATGTGTATCTGTATGCCACCCCGCAAGTGCGCATCAGCGATTACTTCGTCATTTCCCATCTGGACGCGCAATACCAGGACGCCACACTCGAGGTGCGTGGAAAAGTGATGAACCATACGCTCGAGCCCGTGGAAGGATACAGCCTGGAAGCGCGCTTATATGACGCCGATGGTAAAGAAGCATGGGCGGAGCCCGCGCAGGTGGCGGTGGATGTGCGCCGCCGGAGTTATGCGAGGCCCAGCCTCTCGGGCGAGGTGCCTCGAGCGCATAAATGGTCCGATGAAGAGCCTTATCTGTATACGCTGCTGCTCACGTTGAAGGATGCGAATGGCGCAATCCTTGAGGTCGAGCGCACACGCGTGGGCATCCGGACCGTCGAGCTGCTCGATGGGCGCATCCATGTAAACGGGAAGCCTATCGAGCTCAAGGGCGTGAACCGGCATGAATTTCATGAGCGCCGGGGGCGCGCGGTGCCGCTCGAGACGATGCTCGAAGACATCCAAATCATGAAGCGGTCCAACATCAACGCGGTGCGTACATGCCATTATCCCGACGACCCGAAGTGGTATGATCTGTGCGACGAGTACGGCATCTACCTATATGATGAAGCCGACATCGAGTCGCACGCCCTGTGGATACGCACTCCCACCGAAACAAATGATCCCGATTGGACACACGCATTCTTCGAACGCGGCCAGCGCATGGTCGAGCGGGACAAGAATCATCCGAGCGTCATCGTGTGGTCCATGGGCAACGAAGCGGGCTTTGGCCCGAACCATACGGCGTTGGCGGGCTGGATCCACGAGTATGACCCCACACGCCTCGTGCATTACCACCCCGCCGAGGACCATCCCTGCGTGGACATCCTGGGGCCCATGTATCCCACGGTGGCCAAGATCATCGAGATGGCCCAAAAGCCGGATGAACACCGCCCGATCATCATGTGCGAATACGCCCACTCGATGGGCAACAGCACCGGCAACCTGAAAGAATACTGGGAGGCCATCCGCACCTACAAGCGCCTGCAAGGCGGATTTATTTGGGACTGGGTGGACCAGGCATTCCTCAAGAAGAACGAGGAAGGCGTCGAGTTCTACGCGTATGGCGGCGATTTCGGCGAAAAACCGACCGACGGCATCTTCTGCTGCAATGGCCTTATCTGGCCCAACCGCCAGCCGCATCCGGCGCTTTATGAATACAAGAAGATCCTCCAGCCGGTGATCGCCGAGGCCGTGGATCTGGAGCGCGGCGTGGTGCGCATCATCAACCGGCAAGTCTTCGCGAACCTCGAACGCTATAAAGCCACCTGGACCGTGTCGGCGGATGGCGAATCCATCGCCAGCGGCGCTTTAGAGCTGCCCTCGCTCGAACCCGGTTCGAGCGCATTGCTCACGATACCCATCGAGCGCCCGGCGAACCTCACGCCTTGCGCTGAATACTGGCTCACCATCAGATTCATCCTGCGCCGCGACATGCCGTATGCATCCGCTGGCCATGAAGCAGGCTTCGAGGAGTTCCAACTGCCCTGGAAAACGCCGCAACACGCCACGGCCCCTGCTAAGGCGGAAACCATATCCTGCACGGAGCGCGATGGCGTATTGGCCGTGGAATCGGGTGGATTCCGCGTTGAATTCGGAGCCAGCGGCGCTTTGTCCTCGCTTCGCATGGATGGAGCCGAGTTGTTGCGCCAAGGCCCTGTCTTGAATGTGTGGCGTGCGCCGACAGACAACGATACGGCGTTATACCGCAAATACCATTCGGCTACGCTATGGCGGGCTGCGGGCTTCAACCGTTTGGAACACCAGCTTCAATCCTTCAAGTGGGAGCAAAGCGCGCCCGATTGCGTGAATGTGGCCGCGCAATGGCGTGCGGCGGCTACTGGTGAATCCATGCCAGGATTCGACTATACGCTACGCTACGCCATCCGCGCCGCAGGCGATATCGACCTGGATATAGCGATAAAGCCATTCGGCGAACTGCCGCCACTACCGCGCTTGGGAGTTAGCTTGCTCGTGCCGGGTGCGTTCGATACCTTCACTTGGTTCGGACGCGGCCCGCACGAGAGCTATTGGGACCGAAAACTAGGCGCGCGCATGGGACGCCATACCGGCACGGTCCGTGAACAATATGTGCCCTACGTGAGGCCCCAAGAACACGGCAACAAGACGGATGTCCGCTGGGCCGCCTTGCTGAATGGCAATGGCGCGGGACTGCTTGTGACGGCTGTCGAGCCTATCGAGGCCAGCGCGCTCCACTACAGCGGCAATGCCCTGGACATCGCCCAGCATCCATATGAGCTCGCCTGGAGCGAAGATACGTACTTCAACCTGGATTACCGCCAGTCCGGACTTGGTAATGCGAGCTGCGGCCCTGGCCTGCTGCCGCAGTATGTCCTGCACCCAGAACCAGTTACCTTCGCGGTCCGCCTGAGCGCCTTGAATGGAGTGAAACGCTCCTTGGAGGTCGTTTTGGAGAAGCGAAATTCATAAGTATGGAAGAGCACATTAATCGAAAAACGATGCAGAAAATTTGAAATGAATGGCGTATTCTGGTATTGTCTTAGCGCTCGCGACGAAATACGCCGCGAGCGCTAAAGACAATCCGATGGGGCTGTAGCTCAGCTGGGAGAGCGCTGCGTTCGCAATGCAGAGGCCAGGGGTTCGATCCCCCTCAGCTCCACCAATGTAAACACTTAAAGCCCAACAGGTTATGCGATGCGTGCCTGTTGGGCTTTGTCTTTCAACCTAAGAGTTAAGTACTCTGTAAGTATGTGAAGCCGCCATTTATTTTCTATCTTGGCCGGATATCCTATGCATTTTCTTACAAAAATTCGAGATCCTGGATCTTTCTGCTCTGGAGAGAGCCATTACAGCTACTATTCTTCATCCACTTCTACCGCCGAAGGATTACGGAGCTTGTAACTCTTTCCGTCCTTGATAAGTGTGCCTGAGCAACGAATGACTTTCTGAGATCCATGGGCGTCAACAGCCTTCCCATATTCGTTGCTATCGAGCACGATCGTAATTTTCATGGGGCGTTCCTCGACAAATGCATGCACAGTAACCTGGCCTTCCTCTGCTCCTTCAGTTCGCTCAAGCCGGACGACAGGGCCATACACCTCAAACTCTTCACGAGGCGCAGATTCCCGGAACACCCGAGCGGCTTCCGCTATTATGGGAAATGTATCTGGAGCGAACATAACCTGCGCTGCAACCGGCTCAAGCAACGGCCGACTAAGCGCCCACGAAATCGAAATCTCCAGTTTTCGCCCTAAATCCATTGGTGATGCAAGCCCCGTGATGGCATCACATAGGTTTGCACTAACACCCGAAGAAACGGCCTTTTCGAAGGCTTCGATACTGCCACTGCCTGCGGCGCTAAGGGCCGCATCGTGCATTGCATGAATAGCCTTTGCAAGTTGTAGGGTGACTTTGCGTGCAAAAGGCTCTTCAGTTGGCACACTTGGCACTCCTTCCAGTTCCATTTGGGTATTAGCGAGCCTTTCTTGCATCAAGCGAGGTGGCACCGGCGAAAGAAGCTTTAGTACAAAACTACCATGTTCGGTTTGGCCCATCCTTACGCTACGTACATATTCGTTAGCCTCTTCGGAACGCCTTGGACCATACACCGATTTTAGGGACTTCACCGAACAAGCTGCCGCGGACATAAGTTCTTTAGCTCTGCCTCCCATGAGCGCAGCTTCTTCCAGAGGAAGGCTGCCCGCCTCCACCTCGGCGTCTATCAGGCGCAATCGAACGACATCAACACCTGACATTGTAAGATCCTCAAATACCTCCAACTGCGAACGATCTTCGGCTACCGACAACGTCTGAAGCAGTTCCGCCATTCGTACAGCATAGTCCCTATAGTTGCTGTTTAGTGGAACAAGCAACTCAAAATCCTCATGAGTCCAGATAACCCGGTTTCCATCACGTGATTGTTCAGTCCATTCTTTCTGCCGCAAATAGGCCGTAACATCTAAAGGACGGACATTATGAATTGCATCCAGATCGTGTATTGTTGCTTTCATGGCTGATCTCCCTGTCCGATGCGGTTCATGATATCTTCAAGTGCAGCCACACCAAATATGTTACCACAAGGGACAGAAATGGTGACTGAAGTACTGTTATTTGTTTCAGGTTCACCGCGAAGCGACCGCCAGTAGGCGCAACGATGCAACCGTAAAGCTGTTTCATCTTGCTCTAGCCATTCTGACACGGGCTCTGGTACAAGCATAATCACAAGAATACGCGGCACATGCAAGTCCGTGGCGCGAAGGTCATCGTAGTTTTTCAAAGGCAACGGAAAGTGAATGTCAGTTTCTTTTAATACATGCTGGGATGTGCATTTCAATTGAATGTCACAGTGTGGTGAGCGGACAGTTCCATTTCCTCCCCTACGCGCGACACCAATATCCACACTGTCATCATCCACATCTTCCCGGTATACCTTGAATCCCGCTGTTGCAATAACGGCACGAGTATAGGCGACACTGAATTGCTCTTTCTGATTGCTATTCGTCATGTATCGCCCTCCATTACATAAACATTCACAAGGGATGAGGCATCTTCGATGACCTTATCAATATACGCCCCGGCCTCATCCCGCTTTTAGCGCAAGGTATTTGTTGACCGCATTGAGGTATGCGCGGACGGCCGCCTCGATGATATCCGTGCTGGCCCCGGAGCCGTTGAATAGCCGTTCATCAAAGCGCACGCTGACATGGGCTTCGCCAAGGGCGTCTTTGCCGGATGTGACTGCGCGGATATTGAATTGCTCGAGTTTACCGGAAACGCCCACGGCATGTTCGATCGCCTGGCAAGCCGCGTCCACGGGGCCGTCGCCGATGCTGGTTTCGACAATAGGCGTTTCGCCCTTCAAGAGCTTCACCAGCGCCATGGTGGGGTCGTAGCCGGATGTGCGGACCTGCTCCAGGCTGTACGTGACGAAGCTCTCGTCCCGGATACTTGTGATCAGAACGCGCAAATCATCCTCGAACACTTCCTTCTTCCGGTCCGCAAGCTGGATGAATTTGTCGTATAACTGAGAAAGCTCGTCGGGCGACAGCTTATATCCCAAATCTTCGCATCGCTTGCTCAGGCCGTGTTTGCCGGAGTGTTTGCCGAGTACGAGCTCGCTGCGGATGCAGCCCACTGATTCCGGCGTCATGATTTCATACGTAATGCGGCTGGCGATAACGCCATGCTGGTGGATGCCGGCTTCATGGGCGAAGGCGTTGCGCCCCACGATGGGCTTGTTATACGGCACCACCAGGCCCGTCAGATTACAGAGCATCTGGCTGGCGTTGACTATTTCCTCGGTTACAATACCTGTCTCGAACGGGAATACCTGGTTGCGGACTTTCATGGCCATGACGGCCTCTTCCAGCGAGGTATTCCCGGCGCGTTCGCCAATGCCGTTCACGGTGCATTCAATCTGCCGTGCGCCGCCCAAGACCGCCGCGAGCGCGTTGGCCACGGCAAGGCCCAAGTCATTATGATTGTGGCTGGAAAACACGACATGCTTCGGCGCGCCACAATGCTGAATGACGAACCGGAACATTTCCTCGATCTCGTGCGGCGTGGTGTAGCCCACCGTATCAGGCAGATTGATGACATCGGCTCCCGCGTCGATGGCGGCCTTGGCCACTTCCGCCAAATACGCCAAATCGCTCCGGGTGGCGTCTTCAGCGGAAAACTCGACGCGTTCCGTAAGGCTCTTGGCGAGGCGCACCGCTTGGTCGGTACGTTCAAGCACCTGCTCGCGGGTCATGCGGAGCTTGTGCTCGAGGTGGATGTCCGACGTGGCGATGAAGGTATGCAGCACGGGGCGCTTGGCGGGCTCCAAGGCTTTAGCGGCGCGTTCGATGTCAGCCGTGACCGTGCGGGCCAGCGCGGCCACGCGGCTGTTCGTCATCATGGACGCCACCTTGCGGACGCATTCGAATTCCTGCTCGGAGGCAATGGGAAAACCCGCTTCCATAATATCCACGCCCAGCCGTTCGAGCTGCGCCGCCATTTCGAGTTTCTCGGCGACATTCATGCTCGCGCCGGGCGACTGCTCGCCATCGCGCAGGGTGGTGTCAAAAATCTCAACTCGCTCAGCCATATAGCCTCCTGTATGGATCTTTTGCTAAATAATCCCATTCACAGAGTAACAGAGGGGAAAGCTTGGATTCAAAAGACCCAGGAAAATAGCGCGTCGCTGGTGTGACTGAAGCTCGGTGCTGCATGCAACAGATCAGAAGAGTACGCTTGCCTATCTCCGCCTGGTGAAAAACTCTTGGCTGCGTTCGAGAAAGCTGCGGCAAGCAATAAACAGCACGGAGCATACGGCGTTTACTCAATGGAAACAGGCGGCCCTAAAAACTTAGGCCGGGCATGGAGCACGTACACATCCAGGACCGTCTTGACGCGGGCGAATAGTTCGCGGCACCGGGTTTTGAAGCTGTAGTACATGGCGACTTCCTGGGCGTTGAAGCCGATGGCGTCTATGCCGGAGTGCCTGGCGATGAAGATGGCGCGCTGGTTTTGGAATTTCTGGGAGATGATCGCCAGGCTCTCCTGGCCGAAGATCGCTTTGGCCCGGACGACTGAATCGAAGGTGCGGAATCCCGCATAGTCGCAATAGATCCGTTCCGAAGGCACCCCCGCTTCGATGAGACTGTCTTTCATGGCGCTGGATTCGTCGTAATCCTTGCTATGATTGTCACCGCTCACAATCAGATAACTCACTTTCCCGGCGTGGTATAGTTCTGCAGCGGCGGCGATGCGATACCGGTAAAACAGGTTGTATCGGCCATCAGGCAATTGCTTGGAACAGCCCAGCACCAATCCCACCCGCTGGCAGGGCATGGTGTTGATATCCGAAAAGGTCCGGCCCTGCGCGGCGCGCTGCACCACCCAAGCCGACAAAAGGATGGCGGCGGCGCTTGCGCATACCACCGCTATTCCCATAATCATCCATTTCTTCCGCATGATGAATGCTATCTCCCGCGGCATGCGAAAAGTTCCCTACCCAAAGGCGGCGTTGCTCCGGCTAAGGCGCCGGGGCGTACCGAATCACCTGCGAAGCGGCAGGCTGCAAGTCGAGCGGCCAGCCAGCCTTGAGCGCCTGGCCCGTCATCACGCTAGAACTGTCCGTGGCGGTTTCTGTCAGACGATAACTCCTTTCATCCCGCACGCCGTGCAGGCGAATGGATGCCTTTTCATAGGCCGACTCGGCCGGACGCAGCAAGACCACGAATCCCTCGTCGGCCTCCGGATCGTGGAACTGCCAGCCCGTCCAGCCGGCCTGATTGCGGGCTTGAGGGAAAAGAGGATAGTAATCCTCGTTCAACAGACGCCGCACTTGTTTATAAAGGGCGATCTGCTGGCGTGTTTGCTCCCGAAGCGGCTCGGATAGCTTCACCCAATCGACCCCAAAACCCAAGGGCCCACCAAAAAGGCTGTGTATATCGAAAGGCGCGTGCTCGATTCCGAGCAGGTTGGCGTTCAACAGAACGCCCGGCAAGAAACAATTCCCGCCCGTCTCATGAAACGTCATGACGGGCAGGAGGTATGTCTGATCACTCTTCCAATAGGTGTGCGAACGCTTGATGATCTCCAGATCCATGCGCCGCCCGCCGCTGGCGCAGTTCTCGATGAGCAGTTCCGGAAACGCCGCGCGCAAGCGGTCCTCGAGTTCATAGACCCCTTCGATGTGGGCGATCTGGGCCATCCCGCGGCGATTCCCGGTGTCCATCTGTTCCCACGTGACGAGGGGATCGATGTTGAAATCAAAGCGTATCCATCCCACCTGCCCTTCCTTGATGAAGCGGCTCATCATTTGAAACGCCCATTCGCGGGCGTCTTTGTTGCCCAGGTCCAGCAGATTTCCGTGGACCCACTCGGGGTGTTCACGGAGCAGGCGCGTACCGGTCGCGACGCGTTCCGGTTCGAACCATAGGCCCATTTTCATGCCTTTGGAAGCCACATATCGCCCCAATGAGCCGAATCCGTCCGGAAATTTTTTAGGGTCCGCGATCCAATTGCCGACGCCCTCCGGGAAATCGCCCTCGTACCATCCGCCGTCGATGCAAAAATACTCGATTCCCAGCGTCGCCGCGATATCGATCTGCGGGCGCAGCAACTCCTCGGTGATGCCATTGCCAAATTGAAACCAGGAATTCCAGGAAACCGGCGGCTCGGGACGCTCGGATCCCAAGCGGGGCATATAGCGCTCATACAAGGTCCGGCGCAGCGCGCGGGCCCCGGCGGCCGGGCCGCCCTGGTAGCTTCCAAGCAAGATAGTGGGAGTGGTGATTTTCTCTCCCGGCTCCAGTATCAGATGAATGCCCGGCATTTGGGCGGTCATGCGCACGGTTTTCTGGGCGCGCTGAATCTCGAAGTTAGCCCGCCATTCCCCCGTCCAGCCAATGCCCACGAATACGCCGCCGGATTGATCGGGAGCGGAAAGCGTGAAAAAGGGGAGAAATTGCGTGGATGAGCGGCCGTTCAAACTCCCCAGCGTCATACGATTCCCCAGCGAGTAGTCGGCCAAGGTCACTTGCGACAACTCGAGCCCCAAATCGTCGCCATTGAAATCGCCTGGGCCGCCGCCGGAGCTATAGCTCAACAGAACGCCATTGACGACATCCCAATCCAGGCTCAGCACATCGGAAAGAATGCGGGTCGGCTGCCGCCCCTCGTTCGCGAAAGACCAGCCAAACTCCACGGCGCCCTGTTCGATGATGGTTTTCGAGGTCCAGGTGGCCGCCAACCCACCCCCCGGTTCATGCCAGGTGATTTGGAGCTCTTCAGAGCCTTGCGGGTTGTTCATTTTCTTTTCTTCCCGGTGCCACTGGCCCAGGAATTGCGAAGAAGGCTGGCCATCGTACACAAAACTACCGCACGGACGCCCGGAAACCGAAATAGATGAAGAGAGAAATTTTTCCAACATAGGCCCTGTCTCCTGGCTGGATTCCTGGGCGGAGGCCACGCCTAGAACCCAAGTACTCAACGCCAACCACACGGCTGTAACTCGCAAAAGTCTCATGACCTCTTCGGCACGGTTTTCACGCATGGTTCTGCTCCCTTCATTTATAGGCTTTGCATATACAACAACTTTTCAACACAAGGATAACAGCCGCTGCTTCTACGGGAGTCCCCAATAGAAGAGGGCTAACCCACGCGGTTTAGAAGCCGTCCAAATGCTGTTGTATCAGATGGATAGAATGCTCCATCATTTCTTTGAGGCTTTATTCAGCTTCAGGTAATCCAGGCCCGCATAATAATCGCTGGATTGCTCATTCTTGTCCAGCATCTTGAGCGACAGCACATGCCCGCCTTTTTCCAATTGTCGCGCGCCCAGGCTGAGTTCTCCGGAATGCGCGACGTTGGGACTGTATCCATCGAATGGCTTCCCGATAGGTTCGCCGTCGAGCAGCGCTTGCACAATGCCATAATCATACGAAGTAGTGAAAGCAGCACGCACCTCGTACAATCCCGATTCCTTCACCGGGAATTCCAGCTCAACTACAGCGCCTTGTTCATCGGTTATAAATAGTTGCTGAAGAGAAGACCATTGCGCGCCATAGGTCGACATTTCCTGTATGGAAGTATTGGAGACAGAGAGCACCTTCATCTCTTCTCCCTCGATCGCGCCCTTCACGTGAAAATCGCCAGATTCCCAATCCATAAACTCGATACGCTTCTCAACAGGAACCGGGGAATAGGCATCGGCCTTGCCCGCTTCCAGATACCAATAGGCCATGGCGGCGTACTGGGTGGGGCGGTCATTCGGGAAATACTTTTCGATATATCCATCAAACCGCGTCTGAAAGGGGATATTATCGGCGATATGCCAGCGGTTCACGGAGATATGCCCGATGTTGCCACCGGAGATCGTTTGATTGATCACCGCCCGGCTAAATAATGCTGGATTGCACCAGGCGTAACCAAAGTAATCTTCCGAACCCGTGCCAAACGTCGAGGGAAATGTTTCGCCATCCACGAAAAACTTCTCGTCGCCTTCCCCCCACCAGGAGCCTTTGGGATTATACACATACAGCATGGTTCCCACATAGCGCCCCCGGCCTTCCGTAGACAGCAACGTCCAGTCAATCGCCCGTGCGGGGTCTTGAGGCAACAAGGCATCGCGATGCCACTTCGCGTGGAAGCGTCCCAGCTCCGGCGGTGTCCGCTCGAACGGTTCCGACGTGATTTCCCAATCGATCTTTACTGACTGATCCGCGTCATTTGTACATGCCACACGCGCGCCATCCGCATACGGCATGTACCAGCACGAATACCACCAGCCGTCCTCCGTGAGTCCCATGGGATAACTGGCATACGCATTTGCACCCGCCGAAGTGCCAAAGAAATCGCCGAAAGGCGCCCACACGGAAGGCGATTTATCACCATCCCAATACATCGCAACCGTCAGCGCGCGCAACAGCCGCCGCTGTTCGAGCTGGTCCTCGGGCAAGCCGTGAATCCGTGCGCGCAAACACGTAATAGCGCCCGCACCCTCAAGCTGCGCAACGTCGTTCGACTGGCCCTTGGAAAGGCATGTTGTTTTGCGGATGCTTGGCTCGGGGAAAACCTTGCCGCGTTGTGCGAATGCATCATTCGCTTGCTGCAAAGCCGTGCGTGATACCGGAGAATTCATCTCACTAACGGCAGGCAATTGCGTTCCTTCCGGGAATTGGCTATAGGTGAAATGGTAATACTTCCCCCATCCCGGTTCCGCGAGCACTTTGCAGGAATGATTGAACGGAATGGGCACATAACAATTGGCTCCGTCCCCCGCGACGCGAAAACTCAGCTCTGGAAAATCAAACGGCGGCGTTTTGGCGTCAAAAAACTGGACAAACGGCAGATTCAGCATCGGCTCCCGCTTGCCATCCAGGATGAATACGAGTTTGCCGCCTTCTGGCGCGGCCGACCATATGCGCCAAATCACGCCAGGGCCATTCATCTCGGCGAGCACTTGAAGGCCTTCTTCTTCTCGTATAATGCCTTCTCCATCTCCATTCGCGTCCCAATTCTCATAAGCTTTGCTTTCCACATTATAGACACTCGCCCGGTCATAACTGGACGCCTGTGCGCACCTCTCGCCAGGAACGGGCAACACCGCCAATCCTTTGAGATCGGCGAGTCTTCCGGCCAAATCAGCATACGAGAGCGTCTCCGCGAATGCCGAAACGCCACCCCAAACCAATACTCCCAGTAGAAAAAAACATTGGTGCATCTTCATCTCGTGCTGTCCTTTCTTGGGTAAGAATGCGGTTACAACTATTGCCGGTTCATCTCTGTTGGCTTTTGTATATGCTCAATCATGGTGAAAGCCTCCGAGAACAGACTTATATGCTTATCTCCCACATTAACCAGTACGCCGAAAATCCTTCCCCTTATCGAGAGCGGGTGTCCCAAAGGGACAACCCACCACAGCCCAGGGCCGACTGCCGCCCGAAGGGCAAGGGAGTCCCTGGGTACAAACAGACCCTATATGCGCCCTGAAGGGACATCTCAAGAGTCATTCTTTTCACGCCATCAATGTGTTGTAGATCATCGCAAGGCGCTGAGGACGCGGAGTTTCGCGGAGGGGATGTCTGCTCCGCGAAACTCCGCGCCCTTTGCGTTCTCTGCGTTAAAGAAGCTCCACCGCCAGATACTTCCAGGTATCAATAGCGTGAAATGGCTCGCTTTTGGGATGCCCTTACAGGGCATATTCAGAGATTCATCCATACCCAGGGGCTCCCTTGCCCTTCGGGCGGCGGTCGGCCCTGGGCTATTATGGGGTGTCCCTTCGGGACACGAATATACCGAACTCGCCTAAACAGATTTTGTGACTACCTGCTCATCTTGTATACGCCAACTCACAATGGAAAATGCTCACGAACCAGGCGGATATCTATACCCATAAAATCAAATGAAAAAGCTCCCGCCGCATCAGACCTCCCCCGCACGTCATCGCTGGCCATAATACGCCCCTGCGCCGTGTTTTCGAAGAAAATGCTTGTCGAGGAGATATCCGGGAATGGGCGGGCATTCGGGGGCTAGTTGCAGCGTATGCAGGGCCATGCGGGCTAACTCCTCGAGCACATACGCATTCTCGACCGCCTTGGCGGGGGCGGCTCCCCAGGCGAACGGCGCGTGGTTCGCCGCCAAGACGCCTGGATATCGCATGGGATCAAGGTTTTCAAAGCGGCGGATGATCACCTCGCCGATATGGCGTTCGTAGTCTACGGCCACTTCCGCCTCGGTAAGCCCATCCGACACGGGCACTTCGCCGTAGAAATAATCGGCGTGGGTCGTGCCGAAACAAGGGATGGGCCTTCCGGCTTGCGCAAAAACGGTGGCGAAATGGCTGTGGGTATGTACGATACCGCCGATGGCGGGAAATGCGCGGTATAGCGCCAAATGGGTGGGCAGGTCCACAGAGGGTTTGAGCGCGCCTTCAACCGCACGGCCCTCCAGGTCCACCACGGCCATGTGCCCGGGAGCCATCTCGTCATACGGCACACCGCTAGGCTTGATCACGACAAGGCCGCGTTCCCGGTCGATGCCGCTGGCGTTGCCCCAGGTCATCAGCACAAGCCCCTTGGCCACGAGCTCCAGATTCGCTTCACATACCGCTTGCTTGAGTGCTTCGAGCATATAACCTCCCTATGTGGCGTGGGCGCTAAACACAAATAACTCTTATTGCTTCTTTTTTATATCCGAATACCAGATAATCCTGAGCGAAATCCATATCAGAAAAACAACCACCGCGCCACCCAGAATAGCCCCAACAATTCCCCCAATGATGCCGAAAAATGAATTACCGAGCTTTGCGCCATAAACGCCGCCCCATATAATCAAGATAAAAACCAATAGCTCTACAATATTCATGCTTCTACGAACTCTCTTCCTAACACTGGCGCAATCTATCACGCAGCCGCCACGCCATCTGGAACTATCGCCTTTTATTTGCCACAAGAGGCGCAAAAGACTCAAAAATCCATTCCCCCTTGTGTTTCTTGCGCTTTTTGTGGCTATTGGTATTTATGCGATTGCCCAGCCAGCCGCGCCGTCCTTACATTCCCCAGCATAGGCTTCCAGCCGTTCCAGCACCGGGGCAATCTCTGTGTACTGATTCAGTTCTCCCCGCACTTTCGCCGCGCGCGGCAGGCTATGCAAATAGCCCGAATAGTGCTTCCGGAATTCGATGACGCCTTTGCGCTCTCCTTTATACTCGACGGAAAGGCGGAGATGCTTGATACACATCTCGATACGTGCAACGGGCGCGGGTGGTGGAAGAGATTCACCGGTGGCGAGATAATGCTTGGCTTCACGGAAAATCCAGGGATTATGGATGGCGCTACGGCCAATCATTACGCCGTCGCATCCCGTTTCGAGCATGCGCTTCACATCCTCGGGGGTGTTCACATCGCCATTGCCCAGAATGGGCATGGACACCGCACCCTTCAGGCGTTCGAGCCAATGCCAGTCCGCGCCGCCGCGATGGGCCTGCTCGCGCGTGCGGCAGTGAACCGTCAGCGCTTGCACGCCGCACTGTTCGAGCATGCGCGCTACGTCAAGAATCACGATGCTTTTCGGATCCCAGCCCAGCCGCGTCTTAACGGTAACGGGCAGGCTCGTGCCTTGCATGACGGAGCGGACGATGGCTTCGAAGCGATGGATATCCCGGAGCAGCCCGGCCCCCGCATCGCGCAGGGCCACTTTTCTAACCCAACAGCCGCAGTTGATATCAATGAAATCCGGCCTGGCGCGCTCCGCCACGGCGGCGGCCTCTGACATGGACGTTTCGACGCCGCCGAAAATTTGCACCGCCACGGGGCGTTCAGCGTCGGACACTTGGATTTTGCGAAGCGTCTTCTCCGCGTCGCGGATCAAGGCCTCGCTGCTGGCAAATTCCGTGTAGAGCAGATCCGCTCCCAGTTCTTTACAGATCAGGCGGAAGGGCAGATCCGTCACATCCTCCATGGGCGCGAGGGCCAGCGGCGTATCGAGTTCGATGGTTCCGATTCGCATGCCATGCAGTCCGTATTTGCTGGGGGCGTTACGCCCGGATAATGCCTTCCTGTCCGGTGTTCATGTAAGCGGACAGGCCCCCGGATAAACTGCGCACGTTGGTGAAACCTGCCTTCGCCAGTTGCGCGCAAGCAGAACGAGAGCGCGCGCCGGAGTGGCACATCACCACAATTGAGCGCTCGCGCCACGCTTCCAGCTCCGTCATGCGCTTATCGAGTTCCTGGAGTGGTATGAGCAGTGACGGCTCGATATGGGCGGCGGCGTATTCACCCCCTGTCCGCACATCCAGCAAAAGAAAATCCTCGCCCGCCCCGCGCATCTGGGCAAGCTCCACTGAAGAACACTCCATCACGCCATTGGATGAAAATAGGCTCATACACAAGCTCCTCAGAAACGCCCGAATCAACCGTATCACTCATCCTCCGCTTCAATGGCCTGCCGGGAAATTGCCATGGCGCAGAATTTGGGGCCGCACATGGAACAATACCGCGCCGATTTGTCATCGGCATTCGGCAGCGTCGCATCATGATACGATAGGGCGCGCTCCGGATCGAGCGACAGGTTGAAGTGGTCCGTCCAGCGGAATTCCGCACGCGCCCGGCTCAAGGCATTGTCGCGCAATTCAGCGCCGGGATGGCCTTTGGCCAAATCCGCGGCATGGGCGGCGATCTTGTATGCAATCACCCCCTGGCGCACGTCTTCCCGGTTGGGAAGGCCCAAATGCTCTTTTGGCGTCACGTAGCATAGCAAGGCCGTGCCATACCAGCCAATCATGGCTGCCCCAATGCTCGAGGTGATGTGGTCATATCCCGGCGAAATATCCGTGACGATAGGCCCCAGCGTATAGAAAGGCGCTTCACCGCACCATTCGAGCTGGCGCTCCATGTTCTCTTTGATGCGGTTCATGGGCACATGCCCCGGGCCCTCGTTCATCACCTGCACATCGAAGGCCCATGCCCGGCGGTTCAATTCGCCCTGGGTGCGCAATTCCATGAATTGAGCCTCGTCGTTGGCGTCGGCGATGCAGCCCGGTCGCAGGCCGTCGCCGATGGAGAAGGCCACATCATACGCTGCCATGATCTCGCAAATCTCGTCCCAGTGTGTATAGAGGAAATTTTCTTGCTGGTGGGCCAGGCACCACTTGGCCATGATGGCCCCGCCACGGCTCACAATGCCCGCCAGGCGCTTTTGCGCCATGGGGACGGCTTCGCGGAGCAAGGCGGCATGAACCGTGAAATAATCGACGCCCTGTTCAGCCTGCCCGATGAGGGTGTCGCGGTACAGGGGCCAAGTGAGATCTTCGGGTGCGCCTCCCGCTTTTTCGAGGGCTTCATAAATGGGCACTGTGCCGATGGGAACAGGCGAATTGCGCAGAATCCATTCCCGCGTCGCGTGAATGTCTTCGCCCGTCGAGAGGTCCATGACGGTATCCGCGCCCCAGCGGATGGCCCAGGCCATCTTCCCCACTTCTTCCTCGATGGAACTCGCCACGGCGGAATTGCCAATATTGGCGTTAATCTTGACGAGGAAGTTTCGGCCTATGATCATGGGCTCGAGTTCCGGGTGGTTGATGTTCGCAGGAATGATCGCACGCCCGCGCGCCACCTCATCGCGCACGAATTCAGGCGTGATCGCGGGATGCTCGTAATCCGTCTGCATCAGGCTTTCGCGTAGCGCCACGAATTCCATCTCGGGCGTGATCTCGCCCCGGCGCGCATAATGAAGCTGGGTCACGCGGCATCCCGGCTTGGCGCGAAGGGGCTTGCGGGCATGGGGAAAACCGTGCGCCCCATCTGCCGGGGAAATGGCTTGCGCCGATTCCATTGTGTCGCCGCGTTTGCCGAGCCATTCTTGGCGGAGAGGCGGAAGGCCTTGACGCAGATCAATGGCGGCGTCCGGATCCGTGTAGGGGCCGGATGTGTCATACAAACGGACTGGGCCGGCAGGCCCGCGCTTGGCGCTATGCGAATGGCCGCAAGGCGATTCCACTTGCGACACTTCCCGCATGGGCGCGCGCACGCCATGCATGGACCCTATGGCATACACTTTTTTCGAGTTTGGAAAGGGGGCGCGAAGCCCTTGCCCTTCCGACTCGCCATCAAATACGTTTTTCTCACTAATGGAGGACATTTTTGCTCTCCTTGTTCCTAAAGGCAATCGGCTCACTCACAGGCCGATTCGCAGAAGAAAATGAACGGCGCGGATAGAGTCCAGCGCATGCTTCTGGAGGAAATAGGCTTCTCCCGGCAGTGCGCAGGCCCATACAGAAGATATGGGCAAACGGTATCACGCTCGTTCCTGATTGTCAACGGCCCCCGCCCCACGGGCAGCCAAGGCCTCTTGAATCCGTTCGATATAAACGATGGGCACATGCACCTTGCCCATTTCAGGCGTTACGCCTTTTGCATGGCCATGGCAGTCGGAGCCGCCAGCCACCAGGCAATTCCGTTCACGCGCCAGCTCCAGAAACTCTTCGGTTTGCCCAGGTGAATGCTTGCTATGATACGCTTCAATTCCATCAAAGGAATGCCGCAGAATGCGTGCAAGACTTTTATACACCGTGCCGATTCCAGGATGCGCCAAGAACGCAAGGCCTCCTGCCGCATGAATGGCTTCGATGGCCGCGACGCATTCCATCCGCGCTTTCGGCACATAGGCGCGGCGTCCAGGATTCAAAAACTTATCAAACGCCTGCTGGACCGTCTTAGCGTAGCCTTGCTGGGCAAGCGCCCGGGCAATGTGCATGCGGCCCAACGCGCCCTCGCTTTCCATCCGCGCATCCATCGAAAACACATCGAGCGTTACACCTTCGGCTTTGAGCCGCTCGATGATGAGGCGGCCCCGCTCGAGCCGGCCACGGCGCAACCGGCCAAGGCATTCCATCAGATGCGGGCAATCCAGCCGTATGCCCAGGCCGGTGATATGCACTTCCATCCGGTCAAATTGGGCGCTGATCTCGACGCCATGCAAGAAGCTCAGCCCTTGCGCCGCGCATGCCGCTTCCGTGGCGGCTACGCCATTCACGGTGTCATGGTCTGTCACGGCGATGGCGCTAAAACCCAGGGCAGCGGCCTGCCGCGCGACTTCTTCCGGGGCATACGTGCCGTCAGAAAACCGTGTGTGCAGGTGCAGATCGGCATATAGGCTCAAGGCGCGTCCATTCCCAACTCGTCTTCATCCTTTTCTGATGTTTGAGCGCCTCGACCTTTGCGCAGACGGTCGAGCACGCCGTTCACAAACCGGGGCGCTTCATCCGCGCCATACCGTTTCGCCACCTCAATTGCTTCGTTGATCGCCACATTAGGCGGCATATTCAAACCATATCGGATCTCGAATAACGCTATGCGGATAATGTTCCGCTCGATGCGGCCCACGCGGTCTGGATTCCAGTTATCGAGCGAGGCGGCGATCTCCGTATCGAGCGCTTCCCTGTGGTCGATGACGCCCTCGATCAGATAATCCGCATACTGGCGCACACCGGGCTTCGACGGGTTTTCCGCCCAGAAATCCTCGATAGCGGATTCCCATTCATACAATGTGAAATCCAGGCCAAATAGAAACTGGACTGCCCGTTCGCGGGCGCGCCGCCGCGTCTGCGGATCATGGGTGTTCGAGCCTTGTTGCGCCACGTTATAGCTGCTCCATCAGGTTCGCCATTTCAATGGCCGACACAGCGGCGTCGAAACCTTTATTTCCGGCTTTCGTGCCCGCACGCTCGACGGCCTGCTCGATGGTGTCCGTGGTCAGGATGCCGAAAATCACCGGCTTGCCCGATTCCAATCCCGCCATGGCCACGCCTTTGGCGGCTTCGGCGGCCACATAATCAAAGTGCGGCGTGTTGCCCCGGATCACCGCGCCGAGGGCGATAATAGCATCGTATTTGCCCGAAAGAGCCATCTTCTTGGCCACCAGCGGGATTTCATACGAGCCCGGCGTCCATGCTACGGTGATTTCATCATCCTTCACACCGTGGCGCTCGAGGGCGTCCAGCGCACCGCCTAAGAGTTTCGACGAGATAAACTCGTTGAAACGGGCGGCGACAATGCCGTACTTCTTTCCTTGGGATATCAGGTTGCCTTGCACTATCGTAGGCATGCCATTTTTCCTTTCCTGAAATATTTGCTACAAAATGCACAAAGGGTACATCCATTATTCATCACGCGAACAAATGCCCCAATTTCTCCTTCTTGGTGCGGATATACCGCTCGTTGTATTCATTGGGCGGGATGATAATGGGCACACGCTCGGTGACGACAAGCCCATAGGCTTCCAGGCCCACCCGCTTATTGGGGTTGTTCGTCAGCAGGCGCATGCGTTTCACCCCCAGATCGGCCAGAATCTGCGCACCCATGCCGTATTCACGCGGATCAGGCTGGAAGCCAAGATGAATATTCGCTTCCACGGTGTCCATGCCATGGTCCTGAAGGGCATACGCGCGAATCTTGTTCACCAGCCCAATGCCGCGCCCTTCCTGCCGCATGTAGACCAGCACGCCGCAGCCTTCCTCGGCGATCATTTCCAGCGCCTTATCGAGCTGCTGGCCGCAATCGCACCGGTGTGACCCGAATACATCGCCTGTGAGGCATTCGCTATGCACGCGCACGAGGACATTGTCCGCATTAGCCACATCGCCATATACCAGGGCGAGGTGATGGCTGTCGTCTATATCGGTCTCGTAAACGAGCAGGCCGAATTCGCCATAATCAAGGGGCAAGGTGGTCTCGGCGCTGCGGCGCACCATGCATTCATGCTCCCGCCGGTATTGAATGATGCTCGCCACGGAGCAGATCTTCACGCCATGCTCGGCGGAGAATTCCTCGAGTTTCGGCAGACGCGCCATCGTGCCGTCTTCATCCATGACCTCGCAAATCACGCCGGCGGGATACAGCCCCGCCATGCGGCATAAATCCACGGACCCTTCCGTTTGCCCTGCCCGCACAAGAACGCCACCCGGACGCGCCTGCAGCGGAAACACATGGCCTGGTTGGACAAGGTCGTCCGGCGTGGTTTGGAGATCAATAGACACTTTAATCGTATGGGCGCGGTCATATGCGCTGATGCCCGTCGTAACTCCTTTAGCAGCTTCGATGGATACATGGAAAGCCGTGTTGAACGAGGAGCGGTTATTCTGCGTCATGGGCGGCAGGCGCAACGCATCCATCCGCTCCGGCGTAAGGGCAAGACAGACCAAGCCCCGGGCGTACTTAGCCATGAAGTTGATCGCTTCAGGCGTTACTTTTTCCGCGGCGATGACGAGATCGCCCTCGTTTTCCCGGTCTTCGTCGTCCACCAGGATCACCATGCGCCCCGCGCGCAATTCTTCTAGCACTTCTGGAATAGGTGAAAACATATGATGCTCCTAACCTGCGAACCCATGGCGTGTGAGGAAATCGAGCGTAAGGCCTCCTTCTTTTCCACGGGTTACATAATGGTAAATATGCTTGCCGATCAGATCCGCTTCGAGATTCACGGAATCTCCCGGCCGCTTGCTGGCCAGTGTCGTGTTCTGGATAGTCGCCGGAATCACCGCGACGCCGAAAACGTCCCCCATCTGCTCAACAACAGTGAGGCTAATTCCATCCACCGCTACGGACCCTTTGGGCACGAGATAACGCGCCACTTCAGCCGGGGCTTGAAAGCGCCACAACGCGAACTCGCCTTGAGGCTGCACCGAGTGGACCCGCCCAACGCCGTCGACATGGCCTTGCACGAAATGTCCGCCAAACCGCCCGCCCGCCGCCATGGCGCGTTCGAGATTCACCACATCGCCCACGCGCAGCTTGGCGAGGGTCGTGCGTTCGAGCGTCTCGGGAGACATTTGCACGACGAACCGGTCATGCTCGACGGCCACCGCCGTCAGGCATACGCCGTTGACCGCCACGCTGTCGCCCTCTTTCAAATCACCGAGGACGACGTGGGCCATAATGGCCAAGTCCGCGCCCGAGCGGCGCGATACCGCACCGGCTTCTTCGATAATCCCTGTAAACATGCTTGCCTTTTTGCCGTAGAGTGGGGCTTGCCCCACCTTCTACCTGGAAATGGCGGGGCAAACCCCACCCTGCTCAAATCTTCTTTACATACGCCTCAATCAAGATATCTTCTCCCACCGGACGCGCCGCCATGCGCTCCAGCAAGATGGCTTCATTCATCTTCTCAGCGCCCTCGCCCTCGACCGCCGTGACCGCATCGCGCCCGCCAATGATCTTGGGAGCTACGAAGAACAGGATTTTATCGACGATGCCCGCCTCAAACGCGCTGGCGTGGGTCGTGCCGCCGCCCTCGATAAGGACGGATGTGATCTCGCGCGACGCAAGCTGTTGCATGAGCACGCGCATATTAACCCCGCCCGGTGCGGCGGGCACATGCAGCACCTCATCCGCCCCGTGAAACGTGCGCCCTTCCGGAATCACCACCCAGGTGGGCGCGGCGCTCTCGATGTGGAACACGCGCCGCCCGGAATCCAGATAATCATCCGCATCGACGATAACCCGCACGGGATCTTTGGTCTTTCCCGCATCCAGGCGCGTCGTAAGGCTCGGATCATCAAGCATCACCGTGCGGCTGCCCACGAGAATAGCGTCCACCTCGTTGCGCAGCTCATGCACCATGCGGCGCGACGCCTCGCATGTCACCCATTTCGAGTCGCCCGCTCGCGTGGCGATCTTGCCATCGAGCGTCATGCCGCATTTGCCAATGACAAACGGCATGCCCGTGGTGATGTACTTGATGAAGACTTCATTAAGCTGCCGCGCTTCATTTTCCAGCAGGCCTGCTTCGACCTCGATGCCTGCGGCGCGCAACAAGAAGATGCCCTGTCCGGCCACTTTTGGATTCGGGTCATGCATGGCCACCACGACGCGGGCAGGATGGTGTTGAATCAGGAGATCCGTACAGGGAGGCGTGCGGCCTTCGTGGCAGCATGGCTCGAGAGACACATAAACGGTTGCGCCCGTGATGTCGCGGCCCGCCGCGCGCACGGCGTTCACCTCGGCGTGCGGCTCCCCGGCTTTTGCATGGAAGCCCTCGCCAATCACAGCGCCATCGCGCACGATCACGCACCCGACCATCGGATTCGGGCTGGTCCGCCCTCGCCCGCGAGCCGCCAGCTCGAGGGCGCGCCGCATATAAGTTTCATCGACATGCATAAAAAAAGCCCCGAAAACAGGTATGCTTTCGGGACAGAGCATGCAACAAACAGTTGCGCCACACCTTCTATCATCCGGACTCTAACCGTCGGCCCCGGAATTCCACCGGATCAGCACCAAAAAAGGCGCTCGCGGGCTTTTACCGCCGGTCGGGGATTGCACCCTGCCCCGAAGGCGTATGTATTATCTTACACTTATTGGATAAAGGAATTCCAGAAAAAATCAATGCATGTATATGCATCCCTAGTGTGTAGTGTTCAGGGCAATATCGAAGGTGACTCGGAGAGTGAATGCCCCCAATTCGCTGCTGAAGGGCACTTCGAGCCAGAGGGCGCGGGATGGAGAAAAGACACGGTATTCATCGCCATGGATGATGGTGGGCAGGGTGAGGTCGAGAGTCGAGCCCACATGCTCGGAGATTTTCGCTTTAGCGCCACCGGCCACGATATTGACGATCTCGGAAATGGCGTCCGAGACGGTTTCATCGAATTCCGGCATTTCCGTCATGAGAAGCTTGCCGGCCATGGCAAGGGCGGTTTCGATGGGGAAAGATAACGCTACGGTGCCGCGTACAGGGCCGCTCAGGCCGATCAATGTCATCACTTCGCGGGGACGTTTGCTGCCGTCGGACAAGCCCGGCGCGCCCCGGCGCACCTTGCATGACATCATAGTAGAATAGAAATGATATACACTTTCCAGGAATGGATTGACATATTCTGCTTTCAGCCTCGTCATGCCGAATCCCCATCATGAAAAAGCGCGTTCCGGCTGCCAGGAATACCGCGCCTCCATCCGCTAATATGAAACGCCGAAAACATCCAATCCGCAAATAAACATGATACAAAGGGTACCACAAAATAGCGTTCAGAAGGAACCATGGCGCACTTATTCATCATAACTGGTTTGGATGCCGAATTGCTTGCTTAAACCGCGGATTTCCGCCTGGAGTTCCGGGGTCTCCCCCAGGCGCGTCGTTTCGCCAATCAGGTGGTAAATCTTGGCGAACGCCCATTTCCGGGCGATGTCTTCAGTGCCTTTTTCGGCTTCGCTAAAGTCTTTCGCGAAAATGACTTCCTTCTTTTTATCGGCCGCGCGGCCGGTAAGGCGGAACGCGAACAGCTTGTCTGTAGCGGGATCAAAACGGCCGTAAAGCGTGACGGCCAGGCCTTTGTAGAAATCCGGAATATCACTGGGGGAATACGCTTTTTTCGTCGATGCGGCCAAACCGGGCGTTGCAGTCCACAAGAATGGGGTCGCTCACCCGGTCGAAAAAGCCGGGAAGATCCGTGTTAATGCGGTCCGTGCTGGGCGATATATACGCTTCGCCCTTATTGCGGTACGCCAGTAGATCGAGCAATGGGCGATTGGCGGTCTTGCCGCCGCCGAAGGCGAAAATAGCGTTGCGAAGCTGGTTTTCACTGGTGAGGGCGTTGATAATGGTTCGCCCATCACGCACGCCTGCGGTAGGCCGTCCATCCGAAATCACCAGCACTACCACCTGCGGCATCCTCGCGCGGCGGCGCTTGCACCACGGGGCGCACGCCTTGATAGACATCCGTTTCGCCTTTGGATTCCATGCCGGTGAGGAAGCTCTGCGCGGCGGCTTTCACCTCGGGAGAGGCAAGCACAAGCCCTTCTTGGAAAAAGGAGGGATTCTCGCGGAACACCACGATATTAAAACGATCTTCCGGGCGCAACGCATTAATGATTGCATTCACTCCTTGAACCGAGCCATCTAGCCTGCGTTGTTGAATACTCCGGGATGCATCAATGACAAGTGTCACGTCCTTGGGCAAGACAGGGATGTCTTCCCCTTTTTTGGGTACGATGCGCAGCCGGAAATACCCTTTTTCTTCACCTGGCGGCACATAGGTGTCCAGGATCATATCCAGCATATCGTCCATGAACTGGAACTTAGGCGCATCTTGCTTAAGCGCCTCCTCCGCGTTACTGGTGGCTACTTCACGCTCCACTGGCTGGAGAGGTATGGCGTCGCTAGGTTTAGCAGGGGCTACTACTTCCGGCTCGGGCAGCGGAAGTGTGGAGGTATCGCCTTGTCCGCCCAGTATTCCTTCGCCGCCAGCGCCGCCCGCAGGCGTGAATGCTAGAATCTCCCGTTCATCAAGCTCCATATCGCCGCGCAAGGTGGGCAATATATCCGCATCGAGTATGCGTTCCGTACTTGGCTGGACGATTCGCCGCGCGATCTGGATGTCTTCACGCATCGCACTGCGGTCGATCTCGATAATCTTCGTATCGACCGCTTGCAGCATGGCCGAATCCGCTTCAAAATGATGCTCCCGTTCAAGCCGGTCTTCCGCGGCGAGCCGTTGATCCAGGCTGGGAACTGCCGCAAGCGGCTCATTTTCCTCGCTTGCAGGTTGCAGCATCTCCGACTCACGCGCCAGGAGTTCCTCCACTGAGCCCGGCCGGGTCGTAAGGCTCCGCGACTTTTCTTTAACTTCTTCCCGCCTGGCCTCGACGCTCTTCGCATCTAGCAGTTTCACGCGAAAGGTCCGCAGCACTTCATCTTTTTGGGTAATTGGGCTCAGCAGGGAAATGCGGGGCGACACGGCGATGAGCACGCCGTGCAGCACGAGCGATACGATGATGCTCAATGTTAGCAGCGATCCGCGGCTCATGTTCCCTGTCCGGTATCCGTACTCGGCGCGGCACCGGCCGCCGCCGGTGCGGCATTCAGTTTATCGAGGGCCTGCGTGGCCTGGGCGGCCAGCGGGCTCTGCGGAAAATCTTTCAATAAGTCCTGGTAGGCTTTCCTGGCTTCAGCAGGCTTGCCTGCCTTTTCAAAGCACTGCCCGGCTTGATAGTAGGATTTCGGTGACAACTCCTCGTGCAGGAACAACAGCGCCACCAGCATAAAATCCTTGGCTGCGGCGTCGAACTGGCCTTTGGCCTCATTCAACTCGCCCAGGCGAAACCGCGCCCTGGCGGCCGTTTCACTCGTATTCGAGCGTGCGGCGGCCTCATAAAGCTGGAAAGCTTTGTCCATATCGTTGCGGCTTTCCTGGATCGCGGCCATGCGGAATAACGCTTCGACCGCCGTGGCGCTTTGGGGCGCTTGGTCCACCACGGCCTGGTAGAGTTTCAACGCTTCATCGGGCTTTTGGGCGTTTTCCCGGCATTGGGCGATACTGAAGCGGATGCGCTCGGGATTGGGATAATCCGGCAATGCGGCCAGCATGGCCTCAAATATCGCGGAAGCCTCCGGCCATTTTTGCTCATCAAAATACTTCTGCCCCACCCAGGCATATGTCTTTTCGTTGAGCTTTTCCGAGGGGAATTCAGATATCAAGCGGGAAAAGAGTTGTGCGGCGCCTTCTTTATCATTGATTTCATACCGCGCAAGCGCAAGGCCTTTAAGGGCGCGCGCGGCATAAGCGCCTTTCGGGTCCGCATCAAAAGCCGCCTGGTATTCGTCGATGGATTCCACCGCCTTATTCCCATCCCGAAGCATAAAATCGCCTATGCGCAAGTGGGCTTCCTGCACATGAGCGCTTTGGGGGCACTTTTGAAGCAACTGCCGGAATGCGTCCGCGCTCGCTTGGTAGTTCTGCATATTATGATAGGTAATCGCCAGCCGGTACAGCGCTTGCTCTTCAACGCCGGGCTGGGGCGGCGATTCGAGAATCTTCTTGTAACGCTCGATAGCCTGGGTGAAAGCGGCTGATGCAAACTGGGCATCGCCGACACGCATGATGGCCTGCTCCGCCAGGATGTTATCCGGATATTTGGTGGCGAAGGCCTCGAAGACCTTTCCCGCTTCTTCCGTGCGATTCATACGCGTTAAGCATTCCCCTGCACGGAAGAGCGCTTCAGGGGCGAACTCGCTGTCGGAATACTTCTCGGCCACCAGGCGGAATTCTTGATACGCATCCTCGTTATTGCCTTTAGCCATGAGGATAGCGCCCCGCAGAAAACCGGCATCGCCCCGCAAGGGGGAAGCCTTGCTTTCGGAAAGAAAGGCGGTCACTTCTAGCTCCGCCTCATCCTGCTTGCCCATTTGATAAAGCGCCCAGGCGATTTTATACCGGGCGCGCGCCGCGAAATCGGAATCCGGATTGGCCTTGCGCAAGGCTTGATAGGCGTCAATAGCCCCTTGATAATCACTCTGTTGCTGCAAGCAATTGGCCAGCAAATACCGGACGCCCTCGGCGTCTGGCGCATCCGCATGCTGTTGCAAAAACACGTTGGCTATGTCGATGGCTTCCTTATACTTCCCCGCATGGAACAACGCCCATGCATAGCCGTATTGGGCCCGCTGTGCGTATTCCGAATCAGGCTGCTCCTGCTGGAGCTGTTGATACGCCCCGACCGCCGCATCAAACCAGCCAATCTGATCATAAGCTTCGCCCGCGCGAAATCGGCTCTCTGCCCGAAGGGCGGCGTCGGCATTGGATGAGGCTACCGCCGAGAACTCGATAGCCGCTTTTTCAAAGTCTTTGCTGGCCAGATAGGCAAATGCAAGCTGGTAACGGGCGTATGGAGCCAAGGGATTATCCGGTATTTCTTCGGCCAGCGCCTTGAAATAACGAGCCGCGGCATCACTGGCATTCGTTTCAAAAGCTGCTTTACCAAGATAGTACAGTGCGCCAGCGCGCACATTTGGATCGCCGCCCGCGGCGCTTACCGGCTCAAGAGCCGCGCGGGCTTCATCGTATTTTTTTAATCGATACAGCACTTCCCCCCGGCGAAGCACGGCTTGCACTTTCGTAGCGCCTTCCGGGGCTTTGGCGAGATAATCCGTAAGGGATTCCAAGGCGGCTTCATAATGCTCTTGGGCGTATTCCGATTCGCCAAGCCGGTATAAGGCGTCCGGTGCAAATTGCCCGTTCGGATAACTCTTCAGATAGGCGCGGTATTGTTCAGCGGCCATATCATGATAGCCTCGGACAAAGAGGCCGTTTGCGAAATCAATTTGGTCCTGCTCAGAGGTCTCCGCGGCCCATGCGGCGGTGGAAACAAGCAAGAGAACAGCCACAAGTCGGAACATACTCACTGGGCTCCTTCCGGCTCATCGGGCAATGCGGCGAATTCCACATCCTGGATGTCTGCGTTTTTACAGCAATTAAGCACGGCAATAGCGCTGCCAAGAGCAGCCTCGCGGTCTCCACGGATAATCACCGCCCCGCCGGGAGCATGCTCCGCCACGCGATTCAACACCTCTTGCAGCTCTGGAATGGACAATTCGCGATTGTTGAGAATAATCCGGCCGTCATTGCGCAGATTGATGTAAATCTCACTCTGCGTGCGTTCGCTTGCCTGGGCGGCGCTGGCGGTGGGGAGCGTGATGTCAATCTCACGCTCGAGCGTCGAATAGACCGATGTCGTCATAAAGAACACCAGCGTGAGGAACACGATGTCGATGAGGGGAGCCATTTGGATCTCCTGGGTCTCCTCCACCGTACGGCGTCCGAATTTCATGACTCGCGGCTCCTTGATGTCAATATGTCAATCATCTCTGTCGCTTGCGATTCAACGACCGAAATAATCCGGATGACCCGGCCTCGAAGAAAGTAATATACAGCCAATGTGGGAATGGCGAGGATGAGCCCTGCGGCGGTGGTAATCATGGCTTGGGCTACGCCAGAGGCGATTGTGAGTCCGCGCGCACTGGCGTCGCTATAGGCGATAGCGCTGAACGCGCCTATCATGCCCCAGACCGTGCCAAGCAATCCAAGCAATGGGGCAATCACGCCAATGTTGTTAAGATACGAAATGCGCTGCCACAGCGCCGTGGCGCAACGTTCGCCTTCGCTCTCCATCGCCTCTTGAATCACATAGCGATCATGCCCGGACGCCTTCAAGCCCGCACGCAGCACGTTCGCGATGATCTCGTCGCGCCCCTCACACATTTGGTACGCCCCGCGCAAATCGCCCGCCTGAAGCTGGCTCATGGCGCGCTTGACAAAATTCGCGGGCACTTCACGGCTCGTGGTGACCGTTAGCAAGTAATAAACGACCATGATCACGGTCACAATACTGAGCACTATGATGACCCATAAGATCGACCCACCCGCCTGCATAATCATCCAGAGCGTCATCTGCTGGGGAGCAGAAGCCGGTGCGGCGGCGCCAGGCGGATCCGCCGCAGGAAGATCTTGCGCCAGAGCCAGGCCGCAAACGCCTGCCATCACTAGCGCCACGAGCAACATCACGCGAGCCACCAAACCCATCTCACATCGCTCCTATCCGTTTCTTGATGATGCGTCTCAGATCGAGGAAAACATCCTTTGGATGCGAAACACCTCTCAAAGCTTTTCGTATTATGCCTTTATGATCCAAAAGGTTGCAACGCCCGGACGCCGCGCGAGCCAGGCAAGGGCTTGCGCGGATCAGCTAAACGTTGCATCTTACTAGTAGACACGTTCATTTGTTCATGCGCCGCCGCATGAATGCTGGTATGCTCAGATCCTCTTCCGCCCCCTTTTTCGCTAAGCCAGGGAAAGGCTCAATCTCCGGTTCATCATCTGGAAACAGGGTTTGTATGGGCGGTTCAGAAGGATTCATCCAATCCAACTCTTCATCGTCGTCTTGATCCGGAGCAAAACTAAGGGCGCTGCCTTCTTCCATTTCGGGTGCTGGTGCGAATACCGGCGCTTCCAGCACCAGTTCGTCTTCCGCCTTGCCGGCAGCCAGTTCATCTTCCACTACCGGTGCGGCGTTGGTGAGTTCAGGCGCTAATTCCGCCAGTTTAGCCGCGCCCGCGGCCACAGCCGCCAGTTGGGCTTCAGCAGGAATTTCGGTGAATGGCCGGACGCTCACGATGCGCTTTTCCGCAAACCCAGCGGCGATAACGGTTATTTTCAGATCCGCCCGCTCGCTATCATCCACTACCGCGCCAAAAATGATGTTCGCCTGCGGGTGGGCCGCCTTCTGGACCGTCGATACCGCGTCATGCACTTCGCGCATGCCGATATCAATACCGCCTTGCACATTCACAATCACCCGCGTCGCGCCGTCTATCGTGGCGTTCTCGAGTAGCGGGCATACAATAGCTTCTTCGGCGGCGCGCACGGCGCGGTTCTCCCCTTCCGCGCTGCCGATGCCCATCAACGCCCGCCCGCTCTCCTTGAGAATCGTGCGGACATCCGCGAAGTCCAGGTTGATCAACCCTGGAATCGTAATCAATTCCGATATGGCGCGCACGCCGTCATGGAGCACTTCATCCGCCAGGCGGAATGCGTTCACAAACGAGATGTTGGTCTGGCAAAGAATGGACAAGCGGTCATTGGGAACCACCACGGCCGCATCCACGTAATCTTGCAGGGCATCGAGGCCGCGCATGGCGTTTTCCATGCGTTCGCCGCCCTCGAATCCAAAAGGAAGCGTCACGACGGCTACGGTCAGCGCGCCTGTTTCCTGGGCGATTTCCGCCACGATAGGCGTGGCGCCAGTCCCCGTGCCGCCGCCGAGCCCCGCCGTGAGGAAAATCATATCCGCGCCGCGCAAGGCTTCCGAAATGCGCTCCCGATCATCAATGGCGGCTTGGCGCGCCACTTCTGGCCGCGCGCCCGCGCCAAGGCCTGCCCCGCCAATCTGGAGGCGCGTGCCCGCGGGCGAATGGCGCAGGGCCTGGGCGTCGGTATTGATCGTGATGAACTCGACATCCTTCATTCCCGCCCCGATCATGCGTCCCACGGCGTTGCCGCCGCCACCACCGATCCCGCACACCTTGACGATAGCCTTCTGTTCGAAGTTCGTAAACTCGTCTGACATGCCTACGTTCATCGCCCTGTCTCCCACGTTATCCGACTATGCTTTTTTTCGTCTGTATAAATCCCAGCCGATGAGCAGCCAAAATAATCAACGCCAAGGCAATGCTCACCAATACGGCCATATAAAGTCCCATGTTCAGCGAATTGAGCACATATGCCGCCAGCGAACCATTCTTGGATATCGCCTTCTGATACGACGGATATGACAGAATAGTCGTCACACAAAGCGCCGCCGCTGATATGGCCCATAAACCTGCAAACAGCCAGCACCGAACCCGGAGCCGGTCTAAAATGAAACCTGCAATCGCCATAACTAAACTACCACCCAGCACTATCGGCAAGACAAGGCCGGAAGGGCTCCCGGAATTTCCGACGAGAAAAAGGCTCCAAAGCCCCGCCAATGCGTTGGCGGCCCACAATCCATACTCGTCGCCGGGATATTGAAACGACACCAGCGCGCATAACGCCCATGCAGCCGGGACCAGCCATATATAAAAAACCGGCTTTATCCATGCTGCTTTCATTGCCGCCTGCAACCTTTTCCCATTTCACCGGCACGCCACGTCCGTGCCAAACCGCAAATCGCAATACGCCTTAAAATCAGGGGCTTTGTTCTCATGAGCCCAAAGAATATTCAATCGCTGCGCCTGTTTATCAAATTCACGCCTGCCCCAGCGAATTTCAAAGGGCAGTTCATCGCAATACATCCGCACATCATTTTCGTCATACGCGGCGATTTCCGCCACCGTCACTTCCTTCGACATATCCGTCGCGCGGAACGCCTCTAAAACTTTGAGGGCGGCATGCAACGCCTGCGACTGGATATAATCGCCCACCTGCACCAGCCCCACGCCCGCCACTTCCGTGATGAACGGCTCCGCATACAATTCCGCTGGATTGATTTCCTCCAGCACGACGCCATCCGGATCAATCGAGAAAAAACGATTATCCGCCATCAATGTGGCCACCCCGCCCCGCTCCACCACATCAATGACGACCATATCCGGGAAAACACGCGTTACTTTGCAGTCCTTGACGTAGGGGATGCCTTTCACGCGGCCCGCTACAATTCTCTCATCCAGAAAAAGCACATTATCCTGCGTCGTGACGCCCGATTCCGCGATGATCAGCTCGGGCTCAAGCACATGGGCCCCGCTAATGCGGATAGTTCTCACGTGCAATTCTTCCGTACCCGCCAGGTACGAATGGAACGTATAGCCTATCCCCCCCGCCGCAGCCGCCGCCGTGAGCAAGCACATGCACCAAAACAAGCGCCGGCCAAGCCGGAGCGGGCGTCTCCGCTTCGGATGGGGCCATCCTCGCTTGTTCACCTTCGTGCGGGCCATCAGCGCGCGCGCAGCTCCTCGATCATCGCCGGGGCGATGCGGTTAATGTTACCCGCGCCTAGAATCAACACCAAATCGCCCTCTCGAAGCTCCGGGGCGAGCAGGCGCGGCGCGGCATGCATGTCCTTGACCAGCTCCAATTTACCGCGTTCAGGCGCGGCGTCCACGATAAGGCCCGCGTCCACTCCCGGCATGGGCTCTTCGCGCGCGGGATAAATATCCGTGACAATGGCCCGGTCCGCCTCGCACAACACCCGCGCGAAATCCTCACAGAAAAACTTCGTCCGGCTGAACAAATGGGGCTGGAACACGCATATGATGCGTCCGGGATTCACCAACCGCGCCGCCGCCAGCGTCGCCGCTATCTCCGTCGGATGGTGGGCATAATCTTCGATCACCGTCACGCCCCGGCATTCGCCGCACACCTGCAAGCGCCGCCGGACCCCATCGTATAACGCCAACCCCCGGCGGATCGTATCGAAGGGCATGCCCAGGCACAGGCCCACGGCGCAGGCCGCCAAGGCGTTGCACACGTTGTGAATCCCCACGGCGTTAATATCGAGCGTGCCCAAGCGGCCGGTGGCCTTCAAGCGCTCATCGTGGCTCACCACGTCAAAAACCGTATGCATCCGCGTGATTTGGGCCGCCAGCGGTTCGCCGGGTCGGGGCGGCTTAAGTGTGATATTTTCCGCCGTGACGCCCGCGCCCGCATCGAGGCCATAGGTGATGCAGACGCTCTCGATGTCCGGCATGATGGCCCGCGTGTTAGCGTCATCGAAACACAATATGGCGTAGCCGTAAAACGGCACGCGGTTGCAGTAATCCGTGAACGCCCGCTTGATGCGGTCGATGGTGCCATAATATTCGAGATGCTCCGCATCGATATTCGTCACCACGCTGATGGTCGGCGTGAGATGCAGGAACGAGCCGTCGTGCTCGTCCACCTCCGCCACGAGGTAATCCCCCGTTCCCCACCGTGCGTTCGTGCCGCTACGGTGCAAGATGCCGCCTATAATGCTCGTCGCGCCGATGTTCGCATGATCCAAGATGGCGCTCACCATCGAGGAAGTGGTGGTCTTCCCATGGGTGCCCCCCACGGCGATGGCGTTCGGTTTGAGGCGCATCAGGTCGGCCAGCAATTCGCTGCGGTGCAACACGGGCGTGCCCCGGCGGCGCGCCGCAAGCACTTCAGCGTTATCCGGGGCCACCGCCGACGACACCACTAAGATGCCCGCATCGCCGATATTCGCCGCGTCATGGCCTTCGTAGAATTTCATGCCCAGCGATTCGAGCCGCTCGGTGATCTCGGAGGCGCGGATATCCGACCCGCTCACCTCATACCCGAGATTAAGCAAGATCTCCGCCAGGCCGCTCATGCCAATGCCGCCCGCCGCCACAAAATGCACTTTCCGTTTCAAACCGTTCAAGCAATCTCTCCCGAAAGCATTTTTTCCACCATATATTGTAGTTGTAAAGAGTATACCAGAGATTGCCTACAAGGGAAAGTGCTATTTTCAACGATAGCGCCCTTTGCCAGGCTATGGAAGCTATATGTAGTAGGAATTCCGGCTCAAGTATACTTGCCAAGCAGATTTCAAAGTATATCACGAATTGTTTTGAACCTAAAGGCGGGTCGGCATATACGAATTCTGTCTTTTCGGACTATCTAGCTGCAATAGCCACAAAAGGGCGCAAGGGACACAAAATACTCTTTGCGTTCCTTGCGCCTCTTGTGGCCTCTAATGAAAACTCGTCCGGATCATAATTCCTATTTCACCATTAACTCATCATCCACCGGCGCAATCGTTGCAGGTTCTATCGGCTTAAAAAACACCATCTCCCCTGCGGGGTCCATATATTCGGTTAATGGCATGGTGATATCCCGGAAATCGCCCTCGCCCTGGCGCATGCCGCCCACTTCACCCACCAATCCGCCGGGACGATACGAGTTGTCGGCGTAAGGCTCTTTGATCGTATCCGGCTTGATGAACATGGGGCCCGCATCGTTATAATCGCATTGATGCGATTGGCGAATCCGGTGCTGCGCCAAACAGAACAGGCTCGGGCCCCGCATCACCGCCACAAGCCCTTCATTCACTTTACGCCCCTTGACGAACCGCCAGTCCATCGCCATCTCGAGCCGGATTTCATCGCCACGCTTCCATTTCCGCGCCAATTCAAAAAACGTTCCGGGCATGATCGCGTCATCGATGTATGCGCCATTCACGGCAATCTTGACCTCGTGGCACCAGCGGGGGATGCGCAGCAGCACTGGGAATTCCGCCGCGCGAGCGGGCTCTAGACGAACCAAAACGTTACCAGAAGAGGGATAATCCGTCTCTTGGCTGATTTTCAGCTTGAGGCCGTTGTTCAACGCCATACCGGCTTGGGATGCCGTATAGAGATTAATCGCCACGCCCTTATCGGTCTTGTAATAGATCATCCCGGGCAATTCCGCCATGATCCGGCGGAAATTGCATGGACAGCAATAGGTATCGCGATAGTAATAGGCGCGCCGGCCTTCAACGGAAGTATAGTATCGCACATGGCGGCCATCCGGCGATTGCGCGGCGAACAGCGCATTGTATATGGCGCGTTCCATGATGTCGCCATACAGGGAATTACCTTCGAGCTGAATCAGTTTATTAAAAAGCTTGATTTCGCAAGCGGTTGCACAGGTCTCGACGCCATAGCCTGCTTGATTGCTATGCCAGCATTCTCCCAGGCTGCAAGAACCATTGATGAGCATGCCATCTTGCCCGGTCAAGAATTTGACGATATTGTGAGCCATATTTAGCAACGATGGGTCTTGAGTAAGGGTGTACAACTCAATCTGCGCAAGGCTCCGGCTCATTTGCGTGTACGAATGGCTGTCAGGGCCGCCTTCACGTACGGTGGGGTCAAGCGTCAAAAAACCGTTCTTCTCTAAATACGTCAAATATTCCTGATTATTTGTAGCTTCATACAACGCGACAAATGCCTCTTCCTGGCCTATCTCCGTGCCATGATATGCTTCCACCGGGCGGTGTTCCATCAGGTAACGGGCCAGCTTCACGGCGGCGTCCAAGGACTTCTGATGATGGAAATAATGGTAGTCGCTTGTTAATCCGTAAATGAGATAGACAAGCTCGTGCCCGTCCCATGCCATCTTCAACCGGTCTTCCGGACGAAACGCCCCGATGTATCCATCCTCCAATTGACACTGAATGACTTCACTAATCAAGTGATTTTTGAACGCAAACACCTTTTCATCACCCGAGTAATAGGCGAATTTCACGGAAGCGTCGATCAGTTTTCCCAGGCCAAAATAATTATCTGGATGCTCCCGGGGCTTGTCATGCGGCTCACGAAATGGACTCAAAAAATCACGTTCGACATCAAGGACGAGTAGATTATTATAAATGGTTAGATCAATACGGCGTCCAATCTCCCCGCCTACTTTCACCTTGCTCATATCGACGGAGGAAAACTCTCCGGGCGAGCTCTGCGCGGCTCCGCAAAAATGAACCAGACCGCATAATAGCGCCACATGCAAACACACCTTAATCTGCCCACTAATGTGATGTTCCAGCTTTGTTTTGAATAGTATCATTGTGGAAGCCTTTCTTAAGTGAGTGTACCGCTTCGCTTGGAGAGTTCACTTTATCACGTCCATGCGCCCTTTGACTAGCGCTTTGTGGAAGCTTATTTGAAATGGGGCAATTGCCTGCGGAACACCGTTGGCGTAACTCCCATGATCTTCCTGAACTGGCGTGTAAAACGATGCTTGTACCGCACCCGGTTCCTTGGACACAAGTTTGTGTGCAGATTCGTGCTTTTTTTGAGGCATAGCAGGTCTATCATCCGATGAGGGATTTTTGGTTGTGCGTGACGCCAATTCACCGCCACGCCGTTCGTCTGTGGTTGCTCCAAGAAAGCAAAGCTCGATGCAATACTCCAGAGCTTCAATGGAAGGGCGAGCATTTGCCCCTCCTTATCCGGCGAATCGGGGCAGCCAGAGTTATTGACAAAGAAAGCGCTTACCCTTATAGTAAATACGCCTGTAGGATGCGATTCGCAAATGGCGCCCCCTTTTCCGCAGGCGTATATGGTTCAAGTTATCATGAAAAGGAGATATGGCCATGCGCCGGCGTGAATTCTGCGGCTCCCTCTTGGGTGGAGCCACCTTGATTGGAATGAGCGGCTTGAGCGCCGCCGCAGATTCTCCAAAGACCAAACACACCGCCCCGCGCAAATGCGTGGAAAAATGCCAAACCAGCGTGCTCGTTTGCGGCGGCGGGCCAGCGGGTGTGGCGGCTGCCACCATGGCGGCCCGAGGCGGGGCGCGCGTACTGCTCGTGGAGCGATATGGGCGGCTGGGTGGAATGGCTGTCCAAGGAATGGTCGGGCCGCTGATGGGCAATTCAAACAGCGTGTTCCTCAAGGAAATGATAGACCGGCTCGGTAAATCGCTGCTTTATTACGAAAAACTAGACCTGGAATACGCCACGATGGTTCAAGAGTCGGGAGCAGGTTTGTTATTGCACGCCTGGGCCGCCGAGGCAATGGTCGAACACGACCAGCTCGTCGGCGCGCGCCTGTTGACCAAGGGCGGCACAATCGAGGTGCGGGCCGATATAACAATCGACGCTACCGGCGACGGCGACATCGCTTGGATGGCCGGAGCGCCCTTCGAACTAGGCAGGGATGGCGATGGGCGGCTCCAGCCGATGTCCATCATGTATTCCATCGGCGGAGTAGATGAGAGCCGCATGCGCAACAAAGACAACTATGCCTTCGGCACCGAGCGCCACTTAAAGAATATCTCTCCGGACCAGATGGCGCCGGATGTGAAGGCCATCGCGGAAGCCCAGGCCAGCGGGGAACTGCCCGCCACGGTCAGCGTGATCCGCATCTACCTTTCCCGCCGTCCTGGCGAGCGCATCATCAATGCGACGCAAATTAATGAGGTGGACGGCACAAGCGCGGAAGATCTGACGCGCGCTGAGCTCGAGGGCCGCCGCCAAGCCTATCAAATTGCCGAGTTTCTGCGAAAACATGAGCCGGGTTTCGAGAATAGCTACATCTCCGCCATGCCTGCGGTCATTGGCGTACGCGAGACGCGCCGCATTCTGGGCGAACGCTATTTGACGCGCGACGACGTGGCCAGCGGGCGCACTTGGCCCGACGCGGTCGTCCAAGGGGCTGATTTTCCTATCGACATTCACAATCCCGCAGGCGCTGGCCAGGCGGAGGAAGAATCAAAACAGGTTAAGCCGTATGATATTCCGTATGGCTGCCTGGTGCCACGTAACATGGACGGCTTGCTGGTGGCCGGTCGCTGTATCAGCGGCAGCCACGAGGCCCATGCCTCCTACCGCGTCCAATGCATCTGCCTCTCGGTCGGCGCGGCCGCTGGAGCCGCCGCAGCGTTGGCCGCCAAGGCCCGCCGCCAGCCGCGCGAGGTGCATCTCGACAAACTACAAGAGATACTGGGCGTTACTCCTACGGTTTAGCAAACGCCTATTTTATGGCATCAGACGGATATGTCCGATAGAGCATCCGCCCTGTCGCTGAGTGGGCTGTACTTCGACGCAATCCGGCCTTTGGCCGTCCGGCGTTTCGGGAAACGGTAAGGTGTGCGGCATGAACCATACTTCGCCTTGTTGGGCCGGCAGCTCATGCGACGCCAGCACATTACCCTCACGCAAGAACCGCACTTGGTAGGCGCTGGAATTGAACGCGCTCAATTCGAGATGCTTTGCTTGTCCTTCCGTGGGAAGAACCACCCGTAAAGATTGGCCCTCATGGAGAATCGCCGCTTCATGTACAAACCAGGGAGCGCCCCGGTAGGGCTTAGTGGCGAGACTCTCAAAGCTGCGTTCGACCACAGGTTTCAGGTGCGCTTGCAGATAGCCAAGGGCGAATCGTTTTGCGCCATCGGCGGGCAATATGCGGAACCGGTCGAAGGCGGCGGACATCGCATCGTCTGGAACGCTGAAGAGCGCCGACACCATGCCAGGATACGGCGAATCATTCAGGTCCAGGTCTTGCGAGGCCACGATATCATGGCCCCGGAAATAGAGAATCTGGTAGCGATAGCCGCCCAGCAGGCTGCATTGCATTTCGGGGCATTCCAAATCGGCTGCATCCACCCGAAAACCCACGCCGTATTCGTTCGACAGCACGTTCCCCGGCGCATCCCAAGGAATGGCGCGGACAAATCCACCGGGGCCCACCAAATAGGGATTTTCCGGCGCGGGTTCCGTTCCATTCACCACCGGCGGCGCGCCATCGGGGGCCTGTTCGAGCACTTGTCCTGCGTAATAATACTCTCGCAAGCAATACTCGCGAATAAGGCCGTCATACCCGCCGGTATTGAGTTTCCAAATAGCCTTGATGCGGCCCGGCGCGAAGATGGGCGCGCGTGTAATGAGCTTGATCTGTTCCCAAAACTCGGCCAAAAACGGATCAGCCACCGCGCCTGACCCTTCAAGCGCCTCGATGTATCCCTCGGGAATCTCGCGCGTGAAATGCCCCACCAGAAACGCGCGTCCCGCGCTCGAAGGCAGCCGCGCCAGCAGAGGATCGCTTAAGGCCATTGTGTCCACTAAGTGAATGTAAGGCCCGGCATAGAATCCTGGAATGCCCATATTGGTGTGAAGGACGACACCGCCGCCTTGTAACGCATACTCGCGCGCTGTATTGCGCGCTTTCCCCCTGGGCAGCAATGCGCCCCGTTCCGCGCGCAGCAGCCCAAGGTTGGGGTAGTACCATGCACGCTCGTCATTCACGCCCCGGACACGGAAGGATTCGTTCATCCCGCCCAAGCTGTAGGAAGAACTGTAGTTTTCCACGCTGCGCACCGGCGGAAACGCCGACACCAACCCCAGCCCCACGATCACCGCGCCCGCTGCGGCAAGAACGCCTTGCGGCCCCCGGGCCAGCCGGGCCAGGAGCGCCACCGCACATAGAAATGGCGCGGCAAGAAAACGCCCGGACATGAAATCGCCGCCCACGCGGACGATATACGCCAAATACAGCACCATTCCAAGCGCCACCGCCCATTCGGCGCGCCGCCGCCGTACAGCGCACACGACGAGGCTCGCGAGCAACGCCACGACCGTCACGGGATCCCAGCTCACGGCGTTTAGCAAATAGAGCGCGCCGGATTCATAGAGCAACGTTTGCGGCAGGCCGGAACCGAGTTTCGCATAGGCCGTGTTGGGGAACGGCGCGCCATAATAAAGCGTGGCGAAAAGCAGCCAGACAACCACCAGCGCCGCCCCGGGAACCATGGCCGAGATCGCGCGCAAGCGCGGACGAGAACGGTACAGCACATCAGACAGGGGAAACACGAAGAAAAGCGCCGTATCCATGCGGTTCAACACCGACAGGCCCGCCAGCAGGCCCAGCAACAGCGATTCGCGCGGACGGGGTGGCTCCTCCGCGCCACGCAGATACCGCCACAGAAACAAGGCGAGCAACAAATGGGTCAGCGGATTCTCGAGCCCGGAAGTCGAGTAGTCCATGAACGCGCGGCTGAAGAGCATCGCCAGCATCGCCAGCGCCGCCCCGCCGTTCGTGGGCGCAATCCGCAGAATAATGATCGCCACTGCGGCGAGCGATAAGGCCATGCACAGCGCAAGCGTCGTGTAATACGGTTCATTCGTAACGGCATAGCATATGGAAAGCAAGAGCATCCATGCGGGATTCGTATACGACTGGACCCGCTCGGCGATATTCCAGCGCAGTCCGAAGCCATGGACGAAGTTGTCCACCGTCCTAAGGGTGATGTAGGCGTCATCGCACAGCCAAGCCGTCCTCACGAGAAATAACAGAAACACCACCAAGGCCAAAGGCCGCGCGTAAACTAAAAACGAATCCTTTTCCCCCTCACCATCCGCCACGCCGAAACCTCCCGCGTAAAATATGGATTTTATTGGCCACTACATAAACGAAACATGCTTGGTAGGGTGGGGCTTGCCCCACCATTCAAGGCTATAGTTTTCCAAAATCGGTTTCCGTGGATTCATCCGCATTTGATTTTTCTTCTAGCTTCACAAAAAATGGAGCGTAATAGCAAAAACAACCCATCGAATCAATTTGGCGCGGCATTCTTGAATTGCCGTCGAAGCTCGCTTATAAAATCATTAAACGATGCATCCCGGGAACATATACCATCCAAATCCATTTTATCGGCAATATCTTGGGCATATTCCATGCCGCCCAAGAGCGGTGTTAGGCCTGCTTGTTGTATCGCTGCAACAAGCAAGTTCTTGTATCGATCCCGTTCACATTTATAATCCGGCGCTTGGCATCCCGTGCCGAGGACCGCGCGGAAAGCGCTTGAATCCAGGAGGAGCCAGCGCTCAATATGCGGATCGGGAACCGCGCACAGAAGCAATGGCCTCAATTTTTCGGGAACACATTCCCGTATTTCCTTTCTTACGTGTGCCTAATCCTTTGCAGTTTGCATCTATGGCTACAACTAATAATTGGGGAATCCCCACCTGATGCCCGCGGCGCAGGTCACGCAGAAACTGCCGCAGTTCCGCCAGCGCCCGGCCATGGCCCCCACGGACGCTTCTAGATTTGATTTTTATGGCTACTCGTTTTTCCCGCGCAACCCGTTCCACGAGAGCTTTAATGAGAGATTCATGCCCCAAATCCTCTAAAAAAAGCATCACATCAATCATCAAAATCTCCCCGCAATATTCTCTCGGATATTGATGTGGGGGTATCGTCCTCGGAATTGAGCGCTTCATTTATTTCCCTGGATTGAAACAATTCACCAGCGGAGCGGAGAGGGACAATGCTGGTGGCTCCTTCTAACTTTTTGCATATAAATAGGTCTTCTTGAGAAAGTAAATCAGATAATAATGGAGAATGAGTCGTTATAAAAACTTGGGTGTCTTCCGTACTAGCGCGCGTTTTGAGCAATTCACTGATTAACTGGATGCGGCGGGGATGTATCCCGTTTTCCGGCTCCTCGAATCCGATAAGGGAAGGCGGCTCCTTCGCACCGCTCAAGGCAAGGAGGCCCAGCATGCGTAGCGTGCCTTCCGACACCACTCGTGCGGGTATCGCCAAGCCGCCCTCTTTGATGCGCAACTCCACCTCGCCCAAGTCATTAACATCCACATCCAATCCGGTGACAGAAGGAATTAACGCATGCAGCGCGTTCTCGACCCCGTGGAATTGCCGTGGCTCCAAAGTCTTCAGCGTATTAAGAAACGCGGCCAGATCTTCTCCCATCAAGCCAATATGGCGGACTTCTTTCACTGGATTGGCTTCCCGCATGCGTTCGCGCGGTTCAAAATAGAAGAAGAGCCAGCTTGCTAGTTCCTGGCGCATGGCTGTCAAATGGGGATAATGGGGCAAATGATGGGGCCGTGATAAAATCGTGTGGTCAAGGCCGGTTTCGAAGTAACTAGGATGCGATTGCCCCTCCATGCGCAGATGAATACGGCCTCCCACTTTCTCGATAAACGCCTTCTTCTTGCCGTTAGGCTGTCCTTTCGCATTGAGCGCGGCCAAATATTCGTCTACGACACGAAGTATTCCCGAACGCGGCAATATCTCGACTTCCAGCCGATAACGCAGTTTGTTCTCCCGTATGTAGGATGAATCATCCGCGTTGTCTCCACGCTTCCACTCTTTAATCCGCTTAGTAACCGCACCAATGACGGATTGGGAAAGCTCCACATCCACCTCAATACTAAACCGGGCATTTTCACGGTTGAGGAGCCCGCGAATACCTTCCGAATCGAATGTGAATGATTCCAGCGGCTTTCCTCGATAAGGGGGAGCAAACGCTTCCGTGAGGGTTGAGCATATGGCCATGCGTGACAAGAGCTGCAACGCATCCAGCAAATTACTCTTTCCCGCTGCGTTGGGACCTAAAAGAACGGAGAGAGGACGTGGGGAAAATTCGACATCCCAAAGCGATTTATAACCTTTCACATGAATTCTTGTAAGCATCTCCCTCCCTCGCAAGCATGAAACGACGGCATGTAGAATTTCCAGCCTTTTGCGTCTGTGTTTAGTTAAGAATAGCACGATTCCGCGCGTGATCATATCTCTGTCAGAGGGGCGTGCGGCCTTGGAGGGCATGGGACAAGGTGGCGTCGTCGGCGAATTCGAGGCCGCCTCCCATGGGCACGCCGTGGGCGATGCGGGACACAGTAGCGCCGAGCGGCGTGATCTGGCGTGAAAGGTAGAGGGCCGTGCTTTCGCCTTCCACGGTGGCGTTAGTAGCAATGATGACTTCGCGCACGCCGCCCGTGCGGATGCGCTCGAACAGGCGCTCCATGCCCAGCTCCGAGGGGCCGATCCCTTCGAGGGGATTGATCACGCCATGCAAGACATGGTAGAGGCCTCGATAGGCCCCTCCCCGCTCGATGGCCATGGCCCCGCTGGGCCGTTCGACAACGCATAAAACCGCATGATCGCGCCGTTCATCGGCGCAAATGGGGCATGGATCCGTTTCGGTGAGGTTGCGGCATTGGGAGCAGGTGGTGACGACGCGCCGGGCGGCGTCAATGGCGGCGCTCAACTCGTATGCTTCCGATTCCGCCGTACTGAGAATATGCAGGGCCAAGCGTTCCGCCGTGCGTTTGCCAATGCCTGGCAGCCGCCGAAAGGCTTCGACCAGGCGTTCAACCGAAGGTGCGCCAAGCAGCATAAGGCCGGTTAATCCTTGTTAACCGAAGCCAATATGCGGCTGCGGATCTCTTGCCATTCCTGCATCTTCTCCGTGCGCGTTAGCAAGGTCTAGCCGCTCTACAAAACAAATCCCATCCAGATGATCGGTCTCATGCTGGACAATACGCGCAAGGAATCCAGAAGCTTTTATATCATGCAAGCGGCCCCGGGCGTCATAGGCCCGCACGCGAATGCGCGCGGCCCGCTCGACCGGCGCATACAGTTCCGGCAGGCTGAGGCACCCCTCCTCCCCCACTTGTGAACCTTGCCGCTCATAGATCTCCGGGTTAATGAAAACCATGGGCTTTCCTTCTGGCGGGTGGGCCACGAAAATGCGCTTCGATACGCCTATCTGGGGGCCGGCCAGCCCTACGCCTTCGCTGGCGTACATGGTTTCAAGCATATCTTGCGCCAATTTAGCAGTTTCGGGGCCAATAGGCCCATAGGGCTCCGCGCGCTGGCGCAACGGTTCATTCGGATATACCACTACTTTTAAAATGGCCATTCACACACTCCTCAAACCGGCGGCTAGAATACCATGTGGGCCTTAGCCTTGCCTATGCCGCCTTCTTTCATTTTAACGTCCCAGCTTCACTGGATTATTCACGCGAAGATGAAACACCCGATTCACTCGCGGTCTTAGAAGAAGCCTGTGCGCTTGCCTCTTCCTCTGTCGCGGATGGCTGGGATTCCGGTAACTCATCAAAACGAATAAGCCGCGGATAAAGCGGCTCTAACAATAACGGAAATGATACGGGCTCTTCATTCAACACGTCAAATCCTGATACCGCCCCATCCGCCAAGCCGGCTTGAAGCGGCGCATTGCGGAGGTTAGCCACATAGAGGTATTCCACTCCATTCACGTTGACGGCGCGGCTCACAACACCGTCGAAAGGATAACCGAGTTCATTCACCAAATGTGGATGTTTCTCCAGAAATCCTTGCGCGTATGCAACGTCCACGGCATGCAAATAATCCTTGACGCCTCCTCCGCTGTCCACCAGAATAGTCTTGCTTGTTTGTTCCAACATGATATGGCGCGTAATCCCGCGTTCTTGGTATATGGTCGGCCGGACGGGGCGGATGAGAGCGCCTCCCGCCTCGACGAAACGCACGATTTCCTTGTATGCCGGTTCCAAGATGCACGGCGTGTCCGGTAGAATCAGCAAGCGGATGCCCTCGAGGCCATTTTCCACGCACTGCTGTTCGGTGATGAATCTCACTTTCAAGCCAAAATAGGAACAGCCTTCATAGGCATTCGTGAGCGACTCCAAATAGGGAGCGCCTTCCTTATATATCTTTGACGATAAGCTCCACAAGAGTGCAATCTCAGCAGGCGCTTCCTGCATAGCGGACAGTGTATCGGCCAAACGGTTGAGATCAAGTGACGCCACGCCCGCCGCTTCAAGGCATTCAGGATAAGCAAAAGGGCTTGCGGAAAGATCAAATATCGAGTGCGCCCCCACCCCTGCATGCAGGGCCACGGCATTCGCGCCGCGAATGGCCGCTTCACATAATAGCGTGCGGACAAACCCATATCGCCCGCCCGCATAGAGGCCCGCATCGAAACGCAATTGGAGATCGGTTGCAAACACGGGCTTATCAGGGGCTATGCTCCGCTGAAGCTCCACATACATGGAAGGCAGCGGGAAAGACACCGACAGCCGCCCATTGTTTTGCGACGAAGCGGCGGCCGTGCTGCCCATGATGCTCATGATGCGGGCTTCCGCCTCGGGATCAATGCGCCACATTGCTTTGCCTGTTTCAAACAAGGTCTCATCCGTCACAAGCTGGATAGGCGCGCCGGGTGCGATAGCTCCGATTTCCCCGCATATGCGCGATAAATACGCCGTCTCTTGCTGTTGTTTGAACATTTCCCAATCATACCGGTAAGGCGGCTGGTTCAGATATGCGGGCACGGATTGGGGCGGGGCATCCGCATAATCCCATTCTGTTCGGATACCGGAAAAATCAACAAATCTAGAACGCCACATCTCGTTTATGGCATGCACATCTCCATATTGCTGGGACAATCGCTGATATGAAATCCGCCCGAGCCTTTTCCACGCTAAGCACGTTTCCTAGTTTCGAGCCCAACACAAAACTATTCAACATCGGCTGCTTGGCCGCATCCGCCAGCATGGCGCGAATTTGAGCGGAATGCGCGGCTGTCTCAGCGGTGTTTTGCCCCCCAGCCAGCGCCTCATCAACCTGGCCATCGGCATTCGCAATATTGAGGGCTACGCTGATATTTTGCTTCTGAGCCGAGGCAAATACTTGAGATGCTTCATCCTCACGGCCCAGGCCTGGCGTATAAACGGCAAGCCCTAGATTAAAACGCCTAAGCCGCGCCATCTCCTCCGCAAGCCACCCGCCGCCGGTAAGCCCCACCAGATAAACCGGACGCCCGCCAGATTCAATGCGTCCAGAACGATATTCCAGATGCGCCAGATTCGTGTTCGGATAAGTGGAAACCGCACGCGATCCAGAACCGCTAAACGCCATGGAAGCGCGCACACTTTGCACCGTATTCTCAACGTATGCGGCAAGGCTGTCCGCCCGCCGCCAATCACCGGAGTCAAATGCTTCTTGAGCTTCCGGCAAAAAAGCTTCCGCCACGGCGATACGCACATCGGCTAGAGCGGGCTTTGCCGCCAGTCCTTCCAGATGAGCGCGCATGCTCCTAACTGTTTCTTTCGCCTGATCGATGTTATTTTGAATGTCATCATACGCCAGTTTGCGTATGAGCGCCTTGCGCCAGGATATGGTTCCCCCAAATTCATGCACTATCTTAAAATGAGCGGTATAGACGCCGGCCGCCGCCCCGACAGGATCCCACACAAACGGAAATGGGTTGGCGCCAGGATGCAGGAGTATTTCTTTGTCTTCCGTATAGATGACATTTTTCGAGGCGTCAAGCACCTCGAATACGATATGGCAAAGCTCGAGGGATTCCTCGGACTGCACTTGGCAATCAAAAGAGATGGAGGCGTCCGGCAGATAGGCATCCGGCAAATCGAGGTTGATCGCGACGCGCCCGCTTAAAAAATCCGTAGTAGATTCAAGCCAGATACGCTGTGTTCCCGAACCTTCCGCAGGCTCCGCGGGGCTTGGCAACGCCCACACAAGCATCCCCAACAACACTAGGATACGGCAAACATGGGAACTCATACGAGAATCCTTCCCTCGGTTGTGCTAAACATTAGCCTGTTGCATTGTAGAATCTGCGCTTATTCCTGTCAAAGGCGCGAATGGACTCGCATTCATGGCGGCGGCATCCTATCCGGCGGTTCAGCCGCCAAGCCGGGTGGTATCAAAGAAGCTCCATATGATCTCGGTAGCGTCTATACTTCGACATACTTTTCCAATAATCCACTCCGGCAAATACTGCGCGCCGCCGGGCCACGTATGGCCGCCGCCTTCGATAGCGTATAGGGTGACCGGAGCGCCCTGGAGCCCGCCATCATAGGCTTCACGGCGGACACGCATGCCTTCATCGCCAGGAATCCATGATATGTCTGGCCCTAACGTACAGTGATTCCACTGCGCCCAGAACGCTACAGTGGCGGGCGTACTGATAACTCTCCCCAGAATTCGGCGCTGGATATGAATCTCCCCGCCTTCCCAAGGAAGAATAGGATCCGCTGTTCCGTTCATGATCAGCACCGGCATGGGACGGGGCGGCTGCCACACGGGAGCCATCGGTTCGGGAATAGAAGCGATTACCGCGGCAATC
>CAXXTH010000010.1:0-1424455 GCA_963668025.2 Candidatus Hydrogenedentota bacterium | reverse complement strand
TGTATGCTTGATGACATAGGCCCCCATTTCCCGCTGTCCATGCACCAATTGCTTGAGATAGGGCGCCACTAAATCGGCAAACATATCCTGAGACAGGAAGGGGCCGGAATTGAACGCATAATCAGAACACAACGTAAACCCATCCATGCCAGCATCGATCAAACGCTTGCAGTCATTCAGCTTGGAGGCAACGCGCTGCCCAGCTTCACGTCGAAGCCCATCATAGTCTTCAGCGATACGGTTGGTGAACTCGATCATCTGCATGCCGCTAGGTATGGCATATGTCGCATCTCCATGGCATAAGACAAGATATTCATCGCCGGTTTTCTCTTTAATGATGCGAACCAAGCTGGCCATGGCATGAACGAAATCTGGATATATCTGCGGCTTTGTCGCATTTAAGCAAATGATCGAGTGTCCATATCTCTTTGCTATATCTATATACATTTGTGCATTATGATTAATAGCTTGTTCGTAAGGTGCGGAATCGAAAGAGGGGCAACCGGGTGCGCCGAAAAAAGTGCGTCCATCGAAATCCCGTTCCGTTTCGTGAAACGCCAGTTCAAAATGGGGCACATAGTCCGGCTGGCCGCCTTCCAGCGCCATGATAGCGCGCTCACGATGGGTCATCGCGCAATCTCCTTGCCTGCGTGATGGACTGGCCATACTTCCATGGTCACTATCTCATGAGGATTTGCACAAAAGCGTATCACCTTTCCATCTTCAATCTGCATCGCTTCGCTTCTCTCCTCGGACAGCGAGGTGCGCCAAGCCTCAGCCAGCTCAATTCCAAACCGCAATTCTCCCTCCGCCCTGGATGGCGATACATTCCATACACGCACGATTAAGGCATTTCCTTGCTCGTTCGCCTTAATAGCGCTCAATGCGAAAGGCTTGGATATGGTGAGGAAGGAATGCCTAGGCGGTAGCGCTCCGCGCTGTTTCCCTATTTGCGCCATACGCGGAGGCAATACGAACTGCTGGGCGATCTCATATATATCCGAAATAGTATCCGGCGAATCGAATGGAATAATTGCGAATTCGAACACATGCGCACCCAGCATCTGGGAATCCAATTGGGACTCATCCGGCTCCTTGAGCTTGGGCGTTTCTGCCTGCACGCATCTCAATAATGTTATGGCGATAGTACGCTCATGATCATCGAGCACTTCGTACTCACTCAGCCCACGGGTTGCAACAGCAAGCCCTGCTCTCTCATCAGCAACCGCGCAAAAATGCCGCATGGGGTGATTGGGATATCCCCGTTCAAACCAATCACTGGTGTCTTCTTGTTGTATGGCTCGTTTGAGAATATCAAATGGCATATCCGCTATGGATTCTTTCGCTGCCGTAAAGCCAGTAGGAAACATCACGCGAAGCTGATGGTTATGAGCCTCATTGTTTATTTCATACTTCAATTCAACATAGCGTGAGCTTGCATGCAGCGTCGCAGTCACGCGAACGGAAATAGGAACAGTTTCACTTGCCCTCGCTGCAATGCCAGATGTTTCCGGGACAAAGAGCACATATTGAATGCATAATGTGGAGGCGAGTGCGCCCTTCGATATCAGAACAGAGAAATCACCTGCGTTTGGGCCTTGGACAGTGCAATCATTCTCGGGCCGGGCATGGCTATACACATTGCCCGCTTCACCTCGATCCGCAAGCCCTCCAAGCTCCAAAAAAGCTAGGTCTCTTTCCTTGTCATATAGGTTAAATGCGCCATTTGGTGAAACGGAAAGGCGCATATATTCATTCTCTATAACACATTCCGGTGCTGCATCGGCCAGCGCGGCCTCTACAAAGGAAGCCGGGCCATCAGCAGCCGCCACTTTGAACACACTCCATCCACATCCAGGAATGCCTTTCGCATGGAACCTCACCCGCCATCTATCCATGCAATACATCCCAGGGGCATCTTTTGGCCTGTGAATCAATACCTGTTTCCCAAGCTGCACCGCAAGGGATTCATGAGGAACAAGAGCGCCTTCTGGCGTGGCTATACGTAGCGACTTCGCAGCCTTTTCAGAGGGAATATCGATTTTCGCTTCAATTATAGCGTCCATCGCCCTTGGTTGCGGATTAAAAACGGTTATAAGCATGTCTTCCCCGGCAAACGAGTCTGTATTTATGCAGGTGGCTAATTCATAAAGACTTATTCGGGTTGCTTCATCCGCGATTTCCATCAGTTCACTATATTTATAATTCATCTGACGGTGGACAATATCCTGCCCACATCCGCCAATGCTATCATGGCATTGGTTTTGGAGGAGATAGCTCCAAGCTTCATCTAGCATGCGCCGAGGATACTCAGCGCCCATACACCACGCAAATGCGGCGAATGGTTCCGCCCAGTGAATGAGTTTGCGCTCCGCTTGGGCGTTGGCTGATTTTAGATCAATCCTTGCGGTTAAGGTGTCTCCATACAGATTAGCTTGAATTCCATGTTTGGCTGCCGTATGCATCTCGCCCCTAAAAACCGGGAGCTTCTGCTTTTGCTTGCGCAATATATCAGCAAAATCTTCCAAGGTGGCCTGTACGAACTCATGTGTGGTGCAAACCTTGTTCATCTCTTCCAAGATAGCAGGGGTTTTAGGCTGGGCTTCGGTTGAATCTGAACCATCCATAACGAGAAATGTATCTAATGATGAATGGCATGTTTCTGTATCTATTAGTTTTCTTACATTTTCAACCAGTTCTTCAGTGTGCAATCCTTCATAATTTCGGGCAAGATAATATAAATCCCAGCGCGTACGATCATCATCAAGCCGGAACGGTCCTTCCTCCAGATTCCATTTTTGCTCACGCTCATAGAAGGCTTGATCAAAAAGCACATGCCTTGTGATGCAAAAAAAGAGATTGAGCCGGCCAAATTCCGGAGTAAACGTATATGCGATAACACGAGAACCATCAGGAGATTCCCATAGGAATTCCTTTGGAAGTTTTGAACGATCTGGGCCTCGATAAAAGAAGGCGGTATCGATTCCAAAACCGGCATAAATCTGCGGCAATTGGGATATCTGGCCAAACCCTGTTGCTGTATAGCCTGCTTGCATAACAGGGCCGAATCGCTGCGTGACTCGCTTTCCGATCAATAGATTTCGTATGATCGATTCACCGCCAACACAATTCATATCGGGCAGCGTATACCAAGGCCCTGCAGATAGCTTGCCCTGCTGCATAAGGCGCTTAATATCATTTTCCCGGTCTCGCCGCAATCCAAGATAATCTTCTAGAATTATGCTTTGCCCGTCGAGTTGGTAATGGGGAAAATCGGGCTGCGTATCTAGTAAATCTAAAAGATGATCGATCAAATCCCGCAGTTGAGAGCGTGTTTGTTGAAATGAAAAACGCCATTCCCTATCATAATGCGTCGAGGAAACGACCGGAACGATTACCCGTTCTTTTACGTGCTGAGCCACGCTTTGGCGCTCACTTAATTTAGTATAACCTGTCATTAGTACATCCGTCATTTTATTTCAAATCCAAAATTGATGGCTTCTTTAGGACAAACTTAGGGTGGAATAAAGCATCAAACGAGAACGCTCCATGTTATCCTGCAACTAGAGGCCGTCCACGAAAACCGGCTTGCAATCCTAGTAGCAAGATCGTTTTCATCTAAGTGGCTCTCCTTTCGACCCTTCTGGTTGCTCTTCGCCAGAGGTATAAGAAAGGTCATCCACATACACTTCCACGAAATGGCCGCCCCGGTTAAAACTTAGAAAACCGAAACGATCAAAGACGGCATTGCCTTTTCCCGCCTCCGGCGATACTTCCATGGAAATACGTTCTCCATCAAGGGTGACCAAAATAACTCCCCTTTCCCCTTTTGGGCCGGGCGTATAATGCAGTGTCCATTCGTGAGGCTTTCCATCCGGACGAATAATAGGGCCATGATCCATAACCTGCACGATATCTTCTGAAGAACCGTATGCAGGGCGGAAATAATGCCCAATCCGGCTAGGACCTTCCATATATACACACAGTGAATTCATGGGAGGAGCGCCAACGAAGGTGTTGGAGTTAAACCAGCCAATCAGTATTCCGCTATCTGCGGAGCCTGCGCAAAACGCGATCTTCCCTGAAGCTTTCAGCTCTTGATCCAGCGTGAGCTTCCCGGCCGGCACAGCATAGAACCCGCTTCTTTCCGGTTCCATGCTTTCGTTCCGCCACATAATGCCGCCCACTTCCCCCACAGAAGCGCCTCCCGCATACTGCGTGTTGCGGTAACCAAAATGATGATAGGGCCGGACAATTTTGTTCTGAAAGGTTGTACGGTTCCCGATGCCCAGCCATTGCGGCTCCTGGGTGAACTCCTCATATTTTTCATCGATAGTTAAATCATCGAGGTAAATAGACAAGCTGTCTCCCGAAATCTGTTGGTTAAAAATACCAAAACGGTTGAAGGCAGCGCCTTGTTCCTTGTGGCCGGGCTCCAATGGTGCTTTGTACACGGAACCATCAAGTGTAAAAAGGATTTCCCCAGCCCCATCCGCACCAAGAGGATCATATTCAAGAGCCCACTCGTGGGAATCGCCGCCAGCCAAAAACATCGGAGTTTTTGTCGTCTGGTAGATGCCCTCGAACGTGGCGCCCCCTCCTGTCCCCCACTGCTTTGTTCCATACTCGAATAGCACTCGATATTTATTGTCTTCCCCATCTATGCGAAATGCCATCGAGTTAGGAGTCCTCCACCCTCTGGAGTTTTCATTGAACCAGCCCACCAGCACACCACTGCCGGGGTTGCAGCTCGGTATCGAGAATTTTCCGGATGCATATAAACGATCATCAAGGGTATTCTCTGGAATAGCTGCTGCATAAAGGGCGGGAGTGAATGAGCGCTGTACCATTCCGCCAATTTCTCCAGCCTCCCCTCCCGCATATTGCGTAGCTGAATATCCAAAATCCTGATGAATGGCTTGGCTTTCCCCTTCCGGAAAAACATTGCTACGGCCTTCCCATCCAGGATCAGAGGAAAAATCTTGAAATATTTGCCCGGCGCGCGCTGGCGCATACGGCATAAAATGGATTGCCATAGCCATCAATATTGCAAACGATACTTGCAGTGAATGGTTCAGTCTATACATTATGCCTCTCTCCTTGCTTTTTACTTCAACCAGGCGGATCCGCTTAAAATCTTCATGATTCCTTAGGAAGAGAGAAAATCTCCAATTCATATACGGCGTTATTTTGTATAGTACTCGTGGGAGCGGCAATAAAGGTGAGCTTCTCGCTGTCCCTGCCACTAATGACCCCCCAAACATTACCAACCCTCACCACGGCGCCAGGATCAACATCATCCATTTTGGACTCGATCTGGAATGTATAACTAACTTCATCCAAATTTTTATAAGTAGCTTTTACGATTATTCCAGCCAGCTCTTTGTCCGCAGGCAATTCATCCATGGCGCAGTTCTCAATCACACAACTATGCTCCCCGTTTCCAGAAAAAATTACCGCGCCTTTTTCATTACGCTGGATCATATTATTTGCAATCTTGGCCGGAGCGAAGTGATGATATTGTTGGGAGATCCCGAGTCCATACCCCAAGCGGTTATCCGTGATTACGTTATTGGTGCATTCCATATAACCATCTGTACATTGCACTGCATTGCCGCCTTGGTTATGAGCGATGTAATTTCCATTAATTATGGCGCGCCCTTCTTTGCTTACCCGCACCACGCTGCTGTTGCTATTGCCATTCCCCATGATCACGTTGGATTCGATACTAGGTTCTGAGTCCCGCATGGTATAAATGGCGGAGCCATCATCTTCGCTGGTATTTCCCAATATCCAATTGTGCTTAATCAAGGGACTTGCTTCATATTCGCAATATACACCGCCCGCATCACTGCGTCCTCCAGCGCTATTGCCAATGATGAGATTTTCTTCAATTACGGGAGAAGCTTCATACATGCAAGAAACCGCTCCTCCGCTATTGCTTCGCGTGCGTCCAAAATCAGTAGTTCCAGAACGGTTGCCTGCAATAATGTTGCGGAACAGCTTTGGCCTAGGCAGCTCGGCGGGGCGTATCCATCCATAAAACGACACTCCTGCGCCCGTGCCTACGCTTGTTTGATTGTTATAAATGGCATTGTTCTCAATGATCGGATACGAATTAAATAGACATGCCATTCCGCCGCCGTCATTTCCACGCTGATGAATTCTTGCTGGATTGTGTGCGGTCGGCTCTATTGTCTTATTGGCCGTAATAGTATTATTTGAAATGTGTGGTGATGCATCTTCACACAAAATGCCCGCACCAGGGCCCTGGCTGCATCCTTCCGTGATCACAAAGCCATCTAGCCAGCAATTATTCGATCCTTCCACTACACGTCGTACGCCTCCTCCGGATAGCACTGCTGGATGCTTGAATACATCACGCTCCCATGTTGTAGGGTCGAATCCTCCAAATAACGAAACATTTTCTTTCATCTTTATAACACCATGGTCATATTTCCCCGCCGCTACAAGAATAGCATATGAATTTTTTGTCGAAGCATCATTAATTTGCCCGATTGCATATGCAAGATTTTTCCAAGGAGCCTCCTTGCTCCCTGTTCCTTCTTCATCATTTCCATCTTGTATGGAGACATAACGGACTTGCTGAAATTGCTCAAACGGAACAACGATAGTATGCGGGCCTATGGCTTCGAGATCTGGCATTCCTAGTGGCAACAGAGCAGCCATATGAAAACATACTGCGATAATAAAAGCTGCGGACATAGATACATACTCCTTTTTAGTTCCGTTAGTTATTCTAGAGAGATTTCCACCGCATTCAGCTCTGGAGAGGAAGCACCATTACATGTATCAAATAACACACGATATTGAAGCCAAGCAGGCTTTCCTTCCATATGGATAGCGCCTCCCACTTCCGTGTAAAACGAATCCTCGCCGCTGGGCCCTGTCCAGGGAGCTGTTAAAAGGGATTCCTGCGTGGCCGCTCCACGTAGTTGGAATCTTATTGAGGTGCGTGGTGGACACACGGCCTCCCAATCAATCTGGCTTGGAAGCTTCCCTTTTGTACTGTATGGCGAAGAAACATATTCATAAACAAAGCCGCGATTCGCAATATGGCCGATATCAATTCCTACATCGTAATGCGCCCCGATGCTAGGTATTGGAAGATAATTCTCTGGCTTAAAGCCTTCCGCGCTTCCCCAGTACAAGCGCGAATTGGTATGGTGATCCCCAAATTCACCCGCAATATCCGCACGGCCATCTTGCCGGTGGCAGAAAAAAAATAGATCCGTGTAGCCATCAAAATTAAAGTCACTTATGATGGAACCCGTTCCGCCATCCGTAAAAAATTTCAGGCAACGATCTAAGTTATACCCTTGTGGGCTACCCAAAAGAACGCTCGAATCGGCGGAACGCTTTCCGCCAATCTTATAAAGAGGGCAGACCAGATCGAGCCATCCATCATCATTGACATCGCCAATCGTCATTGTTTTTGAAGGTATTTTAAGTACATTAGGCTGCGCATATGTGTATTTTTCATCGCCGTAATAAATGATGGTGCTCTCACCAGCAAAAACGATGTCAAGCAGCCCATCTTTGTTTAGATCCGCTATTTCTGTTTGATGATTATTTCGCCCAAACGTGCCTGGGATCGGCTGCATGCGCTCCGCACCATACTTTCTCGTACCATCCCCCCAGAAAATGCACGTATTAGGCCCTGCAAAAACCAAATCCAAATGATGATCCTTATTTAAGTCGGCAATGGATGGGCCTCTGCATTCCATAACGGGCAGGGCGGTGCGTTCTGAAATAACATAGCCATCCTTGCCGCCCCAATAGATGAAAGAACCAGGATCAATAGGGCCATCCTTCACATAATTGCCAAAGTTCCCGATAATGATGTCTAGATAGCCATCCCGATCCAAATCGGCGGTCTCTACACCAACGCCTTTATATGCGGGAAGCCCAGTGATGCGCCATGTACTGAATGCGTTATCCTTATTCCAATATATCCAGCACTCATTTTCATACCGGGCCACTTCGCCTTGATTCAGTAGTAGGATATCCACGTCGCCATCATTGTCGAGATCCGCGAACGCCTGCTCATACGCCTCCCGGCCAACAAGCGAGATCCGGCTGCTTGCATCATATTGGCCTTTATCGTTGCCCCAATATAAATAATTTGGATCATAGTCTCCGCGTGAATTACCCATCATGTTAGTGATTAAGATATCCAGAAAACCGTCGTTATTGAAATCCGCGACCGCGTTCCCTTGAGCGCCGTGCTCATACAAAGGCGTGCGCCGGGTCACATCAAATCCTTCTGGACTGTTCCAATAGACAAAAGATGGCACTTCATAGGAATACGCTTCTTGGAAATTACATACGAGCAGATCGATCCAGCCATCTCCGTTAAAATCGGCCGCATTTGCTCCCCAAGCGCCAATTGTTTGCAAAGATTTGCGGTGCTCGTTTGAAAATCCTTTTCCTGATCCGTAATACAGGAAGGATTCGATGACGCGATTCCCTAGCCGGGCCTCGTCTTGCCATGCCTGTTGATGATTAGTGAAGAACACATCCGCATGGCCATCATTATTAAAGTCGGCCACCACCACATCCTTGGATGTATAGGTCTCAAATTCCACTTTAGCCCGTTCGGGGAATTTGCCGTGTTTATTCAAATATGCCACGGACACAGCCGCCGATTCCTGGGCAAACACCGCATCGGGCCATCCATCATTATCTATATCAGCGGCCTTGACCGCCGAAGCCGTTTTGGTGGGAAGCTCAAGCCGGGCCGCTTCGGAAAATCCTGCCTGGCTGTTCAGATAGATGTATGATGCCTCTCCCATCCCATTCGCAAAAGCAATATCAAGGAGTCCATCCTGATTAAAATCGGCCAGATCCACATCTGTAGCGCCTTTTGACGCAAGTTCGGTAAAATTTTCTCGCGTAAATGCGCCTTCCCGGCTCCAATAGATCCGTGAAGGCGACACCATTGGATCCTTCTCTTTACGATACTCCCAAAATCCGCTGGAAAACGCGAAGACGATATCGGGCCAGCCATCCCCATTTAGATCGCCTACGGCGGCCCCCTGCGTATTTTGGGCAGGCAAATCCGTCTTGCCTTTAAAAGGATAAGCGGACCAGCCTTCCGTAACCGGAGCATTGGAATCAGACCCGCCCCAATAAATGGAAGAATCCATCTGGGTCCATGTGCCATTCGAATAATTCGCAACCACCAGATCCGTGGCGTTATCTTTGTTCAAATCCGCGGGCACCACCCACATAGGGCCATCCGCGGGCACATAAGACCGATTATTGCAGCTAAAATCTTTCCCATTCCCCCAATATATGGACATATCCAGCATTTCAACTAAAGGGTGGCTATTCACACACAAAATGTCGATATTGCCATCTTTATTCACGTCCCAGCGATTGGCCATTTGGATGCTGCCTTTGGCGGTAACAAACATATTGGCCCCGCTGTCATTGAACGAACCATCTATAAAATCTTGAAAACCGCGCTCCTCCCACGTTTCGCCAAGGGCGTATGTAGTTGCGGCCATAAAAATCACAAAACAAACCCGCATTCAGTGCCCTCCTGTAAAAATCGTTCACGAGCAAACACGCCCGCTTTGTAACGCCAACCACGCGGCAAAGAGCGAACGCAATACCATGAAGAATGCAGCAAAAGGATACACGTGCAGAGATACGTATGTCAAGCATTTTCAAAGAAAAAACCTTCAGGCTGCCTCCATTTAACGCATTATTTTTTATATCGCGTATCTTTGCTCTTGACAATCCCACATTTTGGATGATATTTTCTACTCGAATTGCAATACGTATAGCAGCATGGTTCATCATTGTCTTTTAGCGAGCTAGTTGGCCTTTCCCAAACTGGGAGCTGACAATTCGAGCCTATCTAGGCCGGAGGGGATGTGCGTGGACAAATCACTTCATTTACACTGGATCGACATGCTTATTTTAGTGGCATATTTGTTAGCTTTGGTCGGGATAGGGGTGTATCACTCTCGTAAACAGAAAGATTTGAAAGACTTCTTCCTTGCTGGCAAATCCATCCGATGGGTGCCCATAGGCTTGTCCCTCATGGCGGCGCTTAACAGCGGGATGGACTACATCATGCAGCCTGCTGGCATGATTAAGTTCGGCGCTGTTTTGATGGTAGTCAACCTGACGTGGTTCTTCCTATACCCTTACGTCTTTTTTATCACCCTTCCGATGTTCCGGCGCATGGGTGGTTACACTGTATATGAATATCTTGAGCACCGCTTCGGCGCTTCGGTCCGCCTGCTGACCGCAAGCATATTTATCTTTTGGCGGATGGGCTGGATGGCCGCTGCGCTATACACGCCTTGCCTGGCCATCGCAGTAGCTTCTGGCCATCGAGAATATGTCACCTACATGGTAATTATATTAGGCATCGTGGTCACTTTTTACACCATGATGGGAGGCATCAAAGCGGTCATTTGGACTGATGTCACTCAGTTTTGCATCATGTTCGGCGGCCTGGCGGTTACATTTTTTGTAATCTTTCTGCGAGTTGATGGCGGGCTAAGCGCCATGTTTAGCAATCTATTTGCCGTAGGTTCTGAAAAATATGTGGAAACTCCAGAACTGGCGGACAAGGGATTTTGGGCCCATACAATGGCTTATTTCTTCATTCCGATTCCGCTTCTGGGTTTCCTGTTTGCCGCTTTGCTCTCCCGTGTCACCACATACACGAGCGATCAAGTCATGATTCAACGCTTCCAAACATCCAAATCCATACGCGACGCGCGCCAGGGCTTTTTGATCACCGCTATTGGCGATACCATCTGGATGTTTGCACTGTGTTTCCTAGGCGTCGCCCTCTATACTTATTTTCAAGCCAACGGATGGCCGCCGCAGGAAATACAAGACAACCCCGACCAATTGTTCCCATATTTCATGGGCAAAATATTTCCAATCGGAATGACCGGGCTTGTTATTTCGGCCATACTAGCCGCCTCCTTATCCAGCATTGACTCCGCCATTAACTCCATATGTACAGTGGTCATGGTGGATTTTTACAAACGCCTTTCAAACAAAGCAATGCCGAATGAAAGCATCGAGGAACTCTCGGAATATGAGCAGCGCCGCCAGGTGTTTATATCCCGCTGTATTACCGCGGCGATAGGAATTACCGGCATATTGATTGCCATAAACGTATCTAAACTAGGCACCATACTGGAAATTGCGAATAAGCTTGTCAATGGGTTCACGGGCCCCATACTGGGCATTTTCCTGCTTGGCATGTTTACCCGGCGCGCCAACGAAGTGGGCGTATTTATTGGAGGCCTTGTTGGCGCCCTGGCCTCTTTATATGCCATCTGCTGGAGTTCCCCCGAAATGCTCAACACCACATTTTCATTCATGTTGAGGCTTTTCCCGGCGGAAGTAGCCGAGAAAGGAATCGGCATCAGCTTTATCTGGCCGTCGACGATAGGCTTGATTTTTACACTCCTTGTAGGCTATTTGGCCAGCCTGTTTTCACCTAAAATACGCCCCGCCGCGAATGAATGGAACTGGTACGCCATTACCCGAAAAAAGCTCATCGAGTAATCGAAACCCTCATATAGAATGCCTAACAGAGGCCGCTGCAATCCTTCTTCGAGGAATTCCACCCAGGAATTCCTCTTTTTTTTTGCATAATCGCCGTCCAGCGCCCTACCGCCTAGATGGATTTACGGGAAAAACGGACTCGTTTTACAGTAAAATCCTGAATTGACATGCCTGCAAAAATTGCTATAATAGCGTTATTCGAATCTCTCGTAAAAGTCTGTAAAGCAGCAAACAGGTCTCTTAATTCCGAAGAGGAAGGCTGGGTATTACAGTTCTTCAGAGGAGGGTTTGACCAATGTGGCGCAGACTTGCCATTTTCGATGGAGCGCACTTGACCCGTTCCATCATCTCGCACAGACAAGGCCAAAATGGGCCTCCTCAATCCGCTTCTTTATCAGGGCAAATGGTTTGGATGAATGCTCCTGGCAGTGTTTGAGGAAAGCATGTACAAGGAAAATGAAATGGGCAGAGACGAACTATCGGCGCTCGACAATATAGTCGTTTTTGCCTTGGATGAGCCGAGATATGCTTTTCCCCTGTCGAACGTGGAGCGAGTGATCCGCGCAGTGGAGGTTATCCCCCTGCCGAAAGCGCCCGGCATTGTATTGGGTGTTATCAATCTGCAAGGGCATATAATCCCTGTTGTGGACATATGCACGCGGTTTGGGCTTCCCTGGCTTCAACCTGGCATAGACAACCGGTTCATCATTATACGCACTCCACAACGTTTTCTGGCTGTGGAGGTGCGTTCCGTGGAAAGCGTGAAGGCTTTTCCGGATACTGAAATAACTAGCGCAACAACCGTAATCGCATCTCTTCCACACCTTCGGGGCGTGGCCAAAACACCTGGCGGCCTCATACTCATTTATGATATAGACCGTTTCCTATCCATTGAGGAAAACCAATCTTTAGACACCGCCCTGCTGGAAAAAGCAACATGAAAAAGGCCATACCCAACAGCCTTTTAGGTGAATTTGCCGAGTTCATCCATACTCGAATGGCGTTGCATTTTCCTCCATCCCGGCGGAATGACCTCGAACGCCGGGCATGCATGGCCGCTAAGGACTTTGAATTTGAAGAGGCCGCTGATTTCTTGCGCTGGGTAGTGTCTTCACCATTAAGCCAAGCGCAAATGGAAACGCTTGTGAGCCATCTTACAATTCACGAAACCTATTTCTGGCGGGAGCCGCGTGTTTTTGCCGCACTGGAAACACTGATTCTCCCTGAACTCCTGAGTAAACAGCCCATTGGAAAGCGACGCTTGAGAATATGGAGTGCGGGATGCTCAACTGGTGAAGAACCATACTCGATAGCAATAGCTCTGCTACGAACGATTCCCCATATCGTTAATTGGGATATCACGATTCTGGCGACCGATTTGAATCCGCGCATGTTGCGAAAAGCGGCGGAAGGCGTATATGGGCATTGGTCATTCCGGAATGCGCCGCCATGGCTAACGGAGAAATATTTCCGCCCCACGCCGGAAGGGCGGCGCGAGATCCAGCCGCAAATCCGAGACATGGTCAGATTCGCTTATCTGAATCTTGCGGAAGACGTCTATCCTTCCTTTGTAAACAATACAAACGCAATAGACCTGCTCTTCTGCCGGAATGTGTTGATGTACTTCACACCGCAACGAGCCCAGCATACTGTCCACCGATTCTTCGAGTGCCTGGCCGATGGAGGCTGGTTGATCGTGAGCGCCAGCGAGTTATGCCAGCCCATTTTTACCGGTTTTCAAGCCATTCGCCTACCGAGCGCCAGTGTTTACCGAAAGAGTACGCATACTTCGCATATCTCATCGGCGGATGCCATGCAGGCCCAAGAGAGCGAGGCTCAGCCTGTGCTTGAAACGCCGGTGCATATTCCACGAATTTCCCCTCTCTCGCTGGCCTGCGGCGCTACATCCATCGCCAGCCCCCCTGCGGCCACGCCAGTGAGCGAACCGCCCAGCGCGGGCGCTCCGCCGCCAGCGGAGGGGAACAATGAAACCGCCCAAATGCAAACGTCTGGACATGGGAAAGAAGAGCATGATATTCGCGTTCTCGCCAACGAAGGAAAGCTCGAAGAAGCATTAGCCCTTTGTGACAAAGCAATCGATACGGATAAATTGAACCTTGCTTTTTATTTTCTGCGTTCAGCCATTTTGCAGGAACTGGGACAGTATGCCGAAGCTATCATAGCGCTCCGGCATGCCTTGTATCTCAAGCCTGATTATGCACTCGCCCATTTTGTATTGGGCAACCTGGCCATGCGCCAAGGCGACGCGCGAACCGCGCAACGCTGTTTCGACAATGCCCAAAACCTCTTACGAACCTATTCCGATAATGAAATATTGCCTGATTCCGAAGGCTTGACGGTAAAGCGCTTCAAGGAAATTGTAGGCGCAAGCATCAAATCAGGAGCTTTTGTATGAATATAGAACCACATCCGCCCTGTTCCGAGCCTCAAACACCCATTGACTGGGACGCCATCCGCCACCGCATGCATGTAATCGACGAAGCATTTGCGAATGACTTTAAACCGCCGCAAGATGCCCAAAAGCGCATTCTTAAAGCCCGGGCCATGGAATTGGCCAAGGAACCCGAACAGCCCTGCATACAGATGGCATCCACGGAGGTTGTAGCATTTAGCTTAGGTTCGGAAACCTACGCGGTCGAGGCGTCGTTCGTCCGTGAAATCCATATGCTGAAAGACTTTACGCCATTACCCGGCCTGCCTGGCTTCGTCTTAGGCATAGCCAGCATCCGTGGAGAAATCTTGTCCATTATCGATTTGAAGAAGGTTTTCGGCCTGCCCGAAAAAGGATTGGGAGATCTCAATAGGATCGTTATTCTGCACTGCGAGGAAATGGGATTCGGGATCCTGGCGGACGCTATCATTGGAAATCGAACGATTTCATTCGATACATTGCAGCCGCCGTTTCCCACTGCCTCGGGAATTGGGGAGGAATATTTAAGAGGAGTGGCCGGAGACCAAACAATAATCCTTGATGCCCGCGGCATCTTGCATAGCCCTAGCATCGTTATTCATCAAGAGGCGGAAAATGCGCCTCAGCCTATCAAGGGAGGAATCTAGCATGAATTGGTTTATCAATCTCTCCACCCGGGCCAAACTGGCGATTGCCTTCGGGACCATGTGTTTTCTGTTAGTAATCGTTATTGGCATCTCAATAATTGAACTGTTAAGCCTAGCTCGATCCGAAAGAGAAATGCACACGGTGCATGACCGCGTCGCGCTCGATCTGCGCGAGCTGCGGTCCCGCTTGAATTACAATCGCGCGATGATACTCGAAATGATGCTAACCAATGATATCGCTGCGTGGAATACCTTCGAAAACGAAATAAAAGCTAAGACCAATGAAATCAACCAGATAATAGCAACCACAGCCGACCTCGACTCAGATGAGAAATTCCGTGATGGAATCACGGATTTGGCGGGAATTCTCGATGAATACAACAAAACGCGGGAACAACAAATAACCCTGATTCATGAAGGGAAAAAAGAAGAAGCTATACAAATGGGATCCGGCGCCCAATCAAAACGGTATAACGATATGCATACTATTACTATGGATCTTTCCGATCACACAAGCAGTGAAGCAAATCTAAAAATGGAAGCGGATTCCAATGCGGCTCAATTGTATATCTATGTATTTGCTGGAATAGGAGCGATAGCCATACTGCTGGGACTCCTTATGATCGCCGTCTTGAACAAAACTCTCGTCAATCCCCTTAAGAATCTCACCGGAGCAGCGGAGCGCATTGCATTGGGAGATTTATCCAGCATGATCCCGGCTAACGCACGCAAGGATGAGGTCGGCCTCTTGTTGCAAGCATTTCGCCGAATGATACAATCCCTAAATGGAATGGCCGTCATTGCGGAGCGCATCGCTGCTGGCGATCTGCGAGTGTCCGTGGTTCCTCAATCAGACAAAGACATTCTAGGCGTATCTTTCGCCCGTATGCTCGAGGGCCTGCATCATTCCACATCCGACATTGCCGAAGCCGTCGAATTACTCGGGTCATCGGCAAACGAAATCCAGGCGGCGGCGACCCAGGTGGCGTCTGGAACGGCGGAAACGGCAACTGCGCTCAGCGAGACGACGACAACTGTGGAAGAAGTACGGCAAGCGGCCCAATTATCGGCAGGCAAAGCAGCCAGTGTCGCTGAGAATGCACAGCATGTCGTGCAAGTCTCACGAAATGGACAAAAGGCCGTTGAAGAAACCGCCTCCGGCATGAGACTCATCAAAGAGCAAATAGGATTGATCGCCAATACGGTCGTCCGCCTGAGCGAGCAAAGCCAATCCATCAGCGGAATCATCGCGACGGTGACCGACCTTGCCGACCAGTCCAACTTGCTTGCGGTCAACGCCGCCATCGAGGCCGCACGCGCGGGCGAACAAGGCAAAGGATTTGCCATCGTCGCACAAGAGATTAGAAGCCTTGCGGAGCAATCCAAACACGCCACCACCGAAGTGCGCACGATCTTGAATGAAATCCAGAAGGCCACCGGAGCGGCTGTCATGGCCACGGAACAAGGCAGCAAAGCGGTCGAGGCGGGCGTCAAACAATCCGCCCAAGCGGGCGAGGCTATCCGCGCTCTTGCGGACACGAGCGTCGAAGCGGCCCAAATGGCTACTCAGATCGCGGCATCAAGCCAGCAGCAGGTTATCGGCATGGACCAGATAGGCGTGGCGATGGAAAACATTAGCCAAGCCGGCGCGGAAAACGCCGCGAGCATGGTGCAAGTCGAAATGGCGACACGGAATCTACAAGAGATGGGACAGAAGCTCAAGCAGCTTATCGAACAATATCAAATGTAGGGATATGATGCGATGAACATGAAAGACGCCGAGTTTCTCAAGCGCCTCCAAGCAACGTTTCGCGTCGAAGCGGAAGAGCATATCCGCACCCTTCGGGCCTGCCTAGTCGAATTAGAGCAAACACCTAAAGACGAGCAATACCAGGAATTGATAGAAACCGCGTTCCGGGAAGTGCATAGCCTTAAAGGTGCGGCCCGCTCCGTGAATCTGAACGATATCGAAACCATTTGCAAGGCGCTCGAAGGCGCATTTGCACTTCTAAAACGGAAAGAAACCGCGTTTTCATTGGAATTATGCGACATATTCCATCAAGCTTCCGATACCATCACAACGCTTGTCTCAAACGTAGACAAAGAAATGCCGCCACAAAACCGGGTGCGGATGAGGGAGTTAATACTCCAACTCTCTCGTGCGTCCCAGCCGGGCCCGCCACAAGAAAGCCTCGTGCAAATCCCATCGGCTGCAGCGCCGCCTGCCGAGCCCCCTCCCATTTCTCCGGCTCCCGCGAAGGAAGATCCTGTACAAATTGAAACCGTGAGAATCCCAACAGCAAAACTGGATGTGCTGTTGTTGCAGGCGGAAGAGATGATAACCGCTAAAAACGCGGCTGCACAACGAATCTCCGAATTACACATGCTTGAGCGCGCTTTGGCAGCATGGAAAACAGATAAGGCCAGAGCCGCATTATACGGCGCTGAACACAATGGCATGATGACAGAGCATAATTTTCACGAATTCCAGGAACAATTGAGTTCATTCGTTCGCGCCATGGAACAAGACGAACACACGCTAAAACACATGGTGGATGAGCACCTTGAAGCGATGAAAAGCGCTATCATGCTGCCCGTGGCGACTCTCGCCGAGGCGTTTCCCGCGTTTATCCGCCAATTGGCGCGTGACGAAGGTAAAGAAGCCGAACTGCATATGCGCGGGTCCGAAGTCGAGATGGACAAACGGATACTCGATGAACTGAAAGATCCACTCATCCACCTCCTGCGGAACTGCATTGGACATGGCATTGAGAAACCTCAAATCCGCCGCCAGAAAAACAAGCCTGTTCGTGGAGCCATCTCTCTTTCATTCAGCGTAAGGGAAGGGCGGAAAGTCGATATCGTCCTTTCTGATGACGGAGCAGGCATAGATATTGCCCAAGTCCGGGCAGCAACGCTCAAAATGGGTATTCTATCGAACGACGATATCGAAAAACTCGGCTCCAGCGAAATGCGGCAAATGGTTTTTCAATCTGGCATCTCCACAAGCCCAATCGTGACTGATATTTCCGGGCACGGCTTAGGGCTGGCCATCGTCAAAGAAAAAGTAAAGAAAATAGGCGGCGCCATCAGCGTCGAGAGCGAGCCTGGCGCAGGCACAACCTTCCACATGCAAGTGCCCGTGACACTCGCGACATTCAGAGGCATCCTAATCCAAGCGGGCGGGCATTTATTTGTCATGCCCGCGGAAGGAGTGGAACATGTCCTGCGCGCCGCACCGCACGACATTTATACAATCGAGAACCGGGAGGCCATACAATTTGAAGGATGCATGATTCCGGCGGTAAAGCTTGCCGATGTATTGGGAATGCCTTCAAAAGACAACGACTCACCTTCCGTTGGCCAGCCGGGCCAGGCAGGCCCGAAAAACTTCACACCCATGCTGATAATAACCTATAGCGGGAGGCGCATTGCATTTCAAGTGGAGGCCATTTTCGAAGAGCAGCAGATCCTGGTCAAAGGGCTTGGGAAGCAACTGGACCGTGTGCGCAATATCACCGGAGCAACCATACTCGGCAATGGCAAGGTTGTGCCCGTACTCAATGTATCCGACTTATTCTGTTCCGCTCTGCGCCCGTCTGGAATCAAGCACGGGCCAGGCCGGCAAGCCATCACCGAAAAGTCCAAAATGGGGCGCATTCTAGTGGCGGAAGATTCCATTACCGCACGCACCTTGCTCAAAAACATACTCGAAACGGCGGGGTACCAAGTATCAACAGCCACGGACGGTATTGATGGATTCACCCAATTGCATAACAGCGAATTCGATCTGGTCGTATCTGATGTGGACATGCCCCGCATGAATGGTTTTGAACTCACAGCCAGAATTCGTGCGAACAAGCATCTCCAAGAACTGCCTATCATCCTGGTGACCGCGCTCGAATCTCGTGAAGACCGCGAGCGTGGGATCGATGTCGGCGCAAATGCGTATATCATTAAAAGCAGCTTCGATCAAAGCAATCTCTTGGAGGTAATAAAAAGGTTCATATAACAACTGCAGGAAGAACCAGGGTGATAGGATTAAGCCGTCCACACTTGAACGAAATAATGATGGAAATCACAGCCATGCGCAAAATAAGGGCATTGATCGTAGAAGACTCGCCGGTGGTGCAAGAGCATCTCAGGCACATCCTCACGTCCGATCCGGATATCGAAGTGATTGCCATCGCCGCGAATGGAATCGAGGCGCTCGAAGCTGTCAAACAATATTGCCCCGATGTGATCACCATGGATATTCACATGCCGAAAATGGATGGATTCGAAGCCACCAAGCAGATTATGCAGACCATGCCTACACCGATTGTCATTGTCAGCGGAAGCGCACAAGCCACTGAAGTCGCCTATACTTTCCGCGCGGTCGAGGCTGGTGCGCTGGCCGTAACGCTTCGCCCGCCTGGCATAAGCCATGGTTTATTCGAAACCGCCTCCAGAGAATTGATCCAGCTAGTAAAATTGATGTCCGAGATCAGGGTCGTACGGCGCATTCCGCATATGGCGCGCCCAGACTCCACCCCAGTGCAAAACATGGTGAAACCTTCAATGCCGCTCATGCCCATCCAGGCCATTGTGATTGGCGCATCCACTGGCGGCCCTACCGCTTTGCTGAAGCTCTTGTCCAATTTGGCGGCGGATTTTCCTGTCCCGATTATAATGGTCCAGCACATCGCACCGGGCTTCGTTCAAGGATTTGCTGAATGGCTCTCCAATACATCCCATTTTCCCGTAGGCATCGCTAATCATAACGAGAGGCCGAGCCCCGGACACGCCTATATAGCCCCAGATGGCTATCACATCGGTTTGGGGCCTGGCCCGCGCATCTTTTTGGATAATGGCCCTCCTGAAGGAGGCCTGCGGCCATCAGCCGGCTTCCTCTTTCGCAGCGCCGCCAAATTCATGGGAGCGCAAGCGGCAGGCATATTACTCACCGGCATGGGAAAGGATGGCGCGGAAGAGCTCCGGCTCATGCGCGATTCAGGCGCTATCACATTTGCCCAAGATCAAGACAGCTCCATAGTGTATGGCATGCCAGCCGAGGCGGTGCGGCTCGATGCGGCAATGCATGTGTTGCCGCCGGAACACATAGCTGCTATGCTGAACTCTCTAATGAAAAAAGAAAAGGGATTATCCAATGAGCACCCGTGCAAATAAGGCCAGCGAGGCGCTAACCATTTTGATCGTGGACGACAGTCCAACACAAATCGAGCAGTTGAAGTATCTCCTCGAACAACACGCTTACCATGTCACAGCAGCCAGCAACGGTCTTGAGGCCCTGTCCATACTCGACAAAGAAACGCCCGCCCTTATCATCACTGATATTGTCATGCCAAAAATGAACGGATACGAGCTTTGCCATCAAATAAAGTCTGACACACGTACAAGCGATATCCCTGTCATCCTCCTGACCTCACTGGCTAGTCCCGATGACGTGCTTGAAGGGCTTGCGTGCTGTGCGGACGCCTTCCTCACAAAGCCCTATAACGACACCTATCTCCTGACGCACGTCCAACAGATTCTGGCCAACCGCATCTTGCGTAGTAACGAACGCGTCCGCATCGGAGCCGAAATATTCTTCGCGGGAAAACGCCGCTTCATCTCCGCGGATCAACAACAGATTTTGTCCTTATTGCTGTCCACTTACGAAGCGGCCGTCAATCGGAACAACGAGCTGAACCAGACCCAGGAAGAATTGCGCACACTCAACGAAAGCCTGGAAGAAAAAGTGGAGGAACGCACGGCGGAACTGTCGGCGGAGATCGTTGAACGCAAAAAGGCCGAAGAATCTTTACGCGCTTCAGAAACTAAATACCGGACCATCGTGGACAATGTCGGCATGGGCGTAACCCTGATCGGCCAGGATATGCGGCTAATTGAGCTAAACCGGCAAATGATGACGTGGTTTCCCAATGTCCCCCGAAACGACAACCCGCTCTGTTATCAGGTTTTCAACAATCCGCCATTCGATGCGCCATGTCCACAGTGTCCCGTTATAAAGGCGTTATATGACTGCCAGGTTCATGAGATTACCCGGGAAAACACCATTGAAGGAAAACAGCGGACCTTCCGCATTGTTGCATCACCCGTATTCGATGCGCAGGGTGACATATCTGGGATCATCGAAATCGTGGAGGATGTTACCGAGCGCTTGATATTGGAACAACAGTTTCATCAAGCGCAGAAAATGGAATCGATCGGCCAACTCGCCGGAGGCGTCGCACACGATTTTAATAATATCCTGCAGGCCATCATCGGATATAGCCAAATGCTCCTGGACAGCCTGAAGGAGAATGACGCCTGCTACGAGTTCGGCACAGAGATTGCCAGAGGCGCCGAACGCGCTACCGCGCTCACCCGCCAGCTCCTTGCGTTCAGCCGCCGACAAGTTCTTAAAATGGAAGACTTGGACCTCAATGAAGTCATCGGAAATGTGATGAAAATGGTCAAGCGCGTCATCGGCGAACACATTCAAGCGCGTGTCATTCCGGGGCATAAACTGGGAACTATCCACGCGGATCGCGGCCAGATGGAACAAGTGCTGATGAACCTTTGCGTAAATGCGCGAGATGCGATGCCGGAAGGCGGCGTTCTGTCCATCGAGACCGAAAACGTGGTTTTTGATGATTCGTACTGCGCCTCCCACTCCTGGGCTATCCCAGGCCGCCATGTACTGCTCAGCGTTACCGACAGCGGCATCGGAATGGATGCCCATACGCTAGAGCGCGTATTCGAGCCATTTTTTACGACTAAAGAACTGGGCAAAGGCACCGGGCTTGGACTAGCAACCGTTTATGGCATCGTAAGGCAGCATCAGGGAATGATTCAGGTCTACAGCGAAGTCAACAAGGGAAGCACATTCAAGATTTATTTGCCCATTGTAGAGCGGGTGGCGTCCAGTATTGGCACCAAACTCCATTCAAGGCCCACTGGCGGTTCAGAGACCATTCTGCTTGCCGAGGATGACGATGCAGTACGGACGCTTGTCACCCGAATCCTTCAACGTGCGGGCTACACCATTCTTACCGCTGCTAATGGCCGGGAAGCCCTCCGCCTATTCCGGGAAAGCGAGCATCCAATCGATATGGTTCTGGCGGACGTAGTAATGCCCGAATTGGGTGGGAAAGCGCTCTTTGACGCCTTACGGGCAGAACAGCCGCAATTGCGGTTTCTCTTCTCCAGCGGATACAGCACAAACGCCGTTCACACCGGTTTTGTCCTTCACGAAGGCATTCAACTCATCCAAAAGCCCTATGCGCCTGATACTCTCCTGAGAAAGGTGCGTGAAGTGCTGGACCAGCCCACCAGCAGCAAGGATGTGGACTCATAAGCCTAGTTCAGGTTCGTATATAACAATGTTTATTATTAAATGGGTGTCTAGCCATGAGCTAGACGGCAGTAAATGGAAAGTTGTTTTTTACGCCGCCAACAAACCGGGGCGGCGTCATCAAACATTTCGCCGAGGTGCTATTTGATGCGATGCTGCGTAACCGGCGGGGCCGGTTTTATCGGATGCCATTCTTGTGCGGAATTCGCACGGGATGGATTCCAGGTGGTGTGTTTTGACAACATGAGCCGGAGAGGCAGTGCCGCCAATGCGCACTGGCTGGAAGAACAGGGATATGCTGTTTGCGTACAGGGCGATGTCCGCAAACCGGAAGATCTGGCTCGGTTGTGGGCGAATCATGGGCCATTTGATGTAGTGATTCATTTGGCGGGGCAGGTGGCCGTCACGCAATCTGTTCTGGCTCCACGCGAGGATTTCGAGGCCAATGCGTTAGGCGCGCTGAATGTGCTCGAGGCGTGCCGCTCCCAACAACCTTCACCGATTGTTCTATATTCGAGCACCAATAAAGTATATGGCGGCATGGAAGAAGTGGCCGTCATCGAGAACCCCACCCGCTGGATGTACCGCGACTTGCCTGAGGGCATTTCAGAACGGCAGCCGCTGGATTTTCATTCACCGTATGGCTGCTCGAAGGGCTGTGGCGATCAGTATGTGCGGGATTACGCACGTATTTATGGCATGCCCACGGTGGTGTTCCGCCAATCCTGCATATATGGCCCGCGCCAATTCGGCATCGAGGATCAAGGCTGGCTGGCATGGTTCGCGATAGCGGCGCTCTTCGAGCGGCCCATTGCGATTTATGGCGACGGCAAGCAGGTGCGCGATGTGTTGCATGTCGATGACCTGGTGCGCTTGTATCGCATCGCAGTGGAGCGCATCGAAACCGCCCGAGGCCAAGTGTATAACGTAGGCGGCGGGCCGGATTCCACGCTGTCCATCTGGGCGGAATTTGGTCCGATGCTCGAGGAGGCGCTGGGCCGGTCTATTCCCGTCACTTATAATATGTGGCGTCCCGGCGATCAGCCGGTCTATGTGTCCTCCATCAAGAAGGCCCACCAGGAATTAGGCTGGGAACCCCGCATCGGCGTGCGTGAAGGGCTCGGGTCGCTCGTGGCATGGGTGCAAGAACACCGCGAATTGGTGGCGCAAGAACTGGGCTTCGCGCTCGATTAAGCGTTTTGCCTTAGTTGGCGGAGCTGGCCGAGCGTTTCTTGCGCGGATCGAACATCGCCACCGGTTTGGCAAGAAGCCGCCCCACGCCATTAAGAATCGTCCGCCATTGGGCCTTCGAGCGCGTGTGGCGCAGCAGGTTCCAGATGACCTTCGGACGGCCATAAAACCTCAGATAAGCCTTGCGGTAGAGGGCGCGCATTTCCTCATCGGACACAGGGCAATAACTGCGCACGAAATAATGATTCCCAAGGCCGCCATAGTCCATGCGCTTCTGCAAAAATCCCGCCGCCACGAGGTTTTGATAGATCTCCGTGCCAGGCGTGACACGCAAAGGGTGGAAAGCGGCGATGTCAAAAGGCAACGAACAGGCAAGGCCGATGGTGGCCTCGATTTCCTCCTTCGTCTCCGTGGGGAATCCGATGATAAAATACCCCTGCACCATGATGCGGCTGGCGCGCTTGATCATACGCATCTGCTCGCGCACTTCCTCGACGCTCAAGCACTTCTTGATGGCGTGCAGAATGCGGTCGGACCCGCTCTCGACGCCCACGGAGAAGCCATAGCACCCGGCGCGTTCCATGAGGCGCACGAGGTTCTCGTTGAGTTTGTCGAGGCGAACGCCATAGGGGCAGTTCCACTCGACGCCCAGGTTTTCACGGATCATGCGTTCGCAAAATTCCGTGGCGTACGCATTGTCATACACAAAATTCTCGTCGCAGATATCAATGGATTTCACGCCATACTCGCGCTGGAGCATGCGGATTTCCTCGATAATGTTGTCGATGCCGCGCTTGCGCACGGAGCGGCCCGTGATGAGATGGGAGCCGCAAAACGTGCAATTGAAGGGACAACCCCGCGTGAGTACCATGGGCGCGGCGGGGTATTTATACGTCATGAACGAGTATCCCCAGGGATAACCACGCGGGTCCATCAGATCCCATGCGGGGAAAGGAAGCGCGTCAAGCTCGGCCACGAAGGCCTTCTCATTGGCATGCACGCCGCCTGAAGCGTCTTTCCACACAAGGCCTTGCACATCAGAGAAATCCGTGGCGCCGGACTCGATTTTCTCAAGAAAACGGGAAAATCCAGGTTCAGCCTCCCCCGCGAAAGCGAAATCGAGTTCAGGAAACTGCTCGAAAAGGAGTTCAGGAAGCTCCGTGCTGGGATGCGGCCCGCCGATGACCGTTAAGATATCGGGCGACAAGGCCTTGATGCGCGCAAGCATTTCACGTGCGGGGCCTAAATCGCCGGAATACACTTTTACACCCGCCACACGCGGCTGAAACGCACGCACCGCTTCGGCGAACTGGTCATACGTGATATGCTCACGCAGACAATCGAGAAAACGGACTTCATGCCCGGCGTTTCGAGCAATGGATAATAGATAGCCCACTCCGAGATCGGGAATGCAATTGAACCGTTCGAGCGACACCGTATTCGAGAGAAAAAGCTTCATGCGCGTGTATTCCCATCCGCTGATATTTGAAGCGCAAGTATATCATCGCGGAAGTAGAAATCCGAATTGGCTGAGAAAAACGTATCAAGACCGTTCTTTGCGGCGAGCAGTTTGGGTCCAAGCCAAATAACCGGGCAAACAAAACCGCAATGCAGACATCATGCACCATGTCTGCATCGCGGTAGGTGCGTATAGGTTTGTAGGTGTGCAAGCTCCATACATCATGCCGCTTGCCAAACTGTGTTCAGATTAATACAAGTCTCCGCCATCCCAAACATAACGTTTTGCGGCATTATCGTTTCGCACGGCAAGCCGGCCTTGTTTTTCATGTCCATCGCGATAGCGGGCTCGATAGGGCACGAACCAGCCCCCATACACTCCGGCCTGAAAAGGCTCTCCGACCTCCAATAGCTCCATTCCTTGCACGTGCTCCATGAACTCCTGGGTGAACGCGTCTTGCATGGTGTATTTCAACGCCTCATTCCAGCCACCTGCGCTGCACGACTGTATAAATGCGCGCACCATTTCGGCAGGCCCCATGGCGGCGTAAGCCTCGTTGTTCTGAAGGATTTGCACCTCTTTGAATCGAATGGCATCCGCCGGGATCTCCGCCACAAACCGCTCGGGAGCAATAGGCTCGTTGAAGGTGATGCTCTCCGTCTTGAGGACGGATATGGGGCCTTGGGGAGTGAGCACCCAGACTTCGAGCCCCAACAGCCGCGAGGTCTCCGCGTCGAAACGATAGACGCGCCGGTTGTCCGATTCCTGGATCGAGCTATTTTTAAGCCAATCGTTTGGAAATTGTCCTTCGGCTTTGGCTTCGATAGTAACAACAAGCTCCTTTTTACCGTTCGCATTGGGCAATTCCACCATGCTGGCTTTGGCGCCCGGCTGGTTTTGTGCGAGTTCGAGTTCCAGATTCAAAAGCTCTTCAGGCTCAAGCAGCCGCATCAGCCATTCCACATATCCCGTCGTTTCCTCCCCAACCGAAACATATTTTGCATCAGCCGTGTTGATAAGCAGCGTTTGCTTAGCGCCATCCATTACCACGGTACGGCCTGCTTTCTCGAAACGCCATTTCGGCGGATCGCTGAATTCTTTCCAGATATCGAGTCGAATAGGGTCATGATTGAGTTCCACGCGTTCAAAGTTGTCCGTGGGCGATGTCCGCATCAGGGCTTCGATGTGCATGGTCGAGAGCCCCTTCATGGCGGCGGAAGCTTGCTGCAACAGCTTGAATGTCATGGCGGACTGATCGTTTCCTTTTGTCGCATGCCAGGCTAAGAACGAACCGCCCAGAATGAGCAGCACCGCCATCGCGGCCGCCAACATCATTCTACCTACAGGCCGGGCCTTCGAAGCCGCCGACATTTCCCGTATGTTCAATTGTTGCGTTGCTTTCATAACACGCTCCTTGAATCCAGGCGACGCGCCCAGCCGATGATGCGGCTCGAGTGCTTCCCGGGTTTCATTTAGAATTTTCCATTCCGTTCGGCAAGCCAGGCATGTCTCCACGTGCTGCCGTATTGTTTCGTGGAGGCTCCCTGGTTCTTCCGCGTCAAAAGACCTTAGAATGGCCTCGCGGACGATTTTGCATTTCATGAGGGGCTCTCCTTGTCCATCAGGCGCTTGAGTTTGTGCATCCCGTTGCGGAATCGCGACTTGGCGGTGCCGGCCGAACACCCCACAACATCCGCCGCATCGGAAAAACACAGTTCATCGTACAGGTGAAGACGAATGATCTCAGCTTGGCGGCGGGGAATCCGGCGGAGCCAGCCTTCGAGACGCTCGGTCTCTTCAAGCGCGAGCATGATCTCTCGTGGCGTGGGCCGATCATCAGTGACCTCGTGCGCCAAATGTAGTTGCATAGGAACGCCCCGCCGGTCGCGCTTCCGCAGGAAGTCAATGCAAGCGTTCGTTGTCATACGATACAAATACGCTTGCATGCTTTTTACAGCCGGGGCTTTGCCCAGAGAGGAGTAGACCCGCAAAAACACATCTTGAACCACATCTTCCGCATCGCTGTGTGAGCGAAGCCTGCGAAAGGCATGCCATACAAGTCGGCTGCTCATGGCTTCCAACAGCGTCCGGAACTCACTGTCATTGCTGGGCCACGAAAAATGCGCCGGTTCTGCCTGCATATGCCACAGGTTCTCCATTCTGGAGACATGCAACTCTTGCTGGACCATTGTTCCTCCTTCATCCTGTCATATAGTATGACGCGCCAGACCTTAAAATGGATCATGTTTCGGCAAGAGGCAGGCAAACTGCTTGGCCCTGTTCTGATAGCGAAAGGAGTATTCTCGATGGCGAAAACAGTATTGATTACGGGCGCTTCTACGGGCATTGGCCGTTCAGCGGCGTTATTATTCGCGCAACATGGCTGGAATGTGGCGGCCACTATGCGCACACCAGAAAAAGCTTCGGATGAACTTGCAATAAACAATATCCGTCTGATACCCCTCGATGTGACGGACTTGGACAGCATCGGCTCCGGGGTCCAAGCGGCTCTAGACGCCTTCGGGTCGGTGGATGTGTTGGTGAATAACGCGGGATACGCCTTGATGGGCCTCCTCGAACCTGCCTCGCGCGAGCAGATCAAGCGCCAGTTTGAAACCAATGTGTTCGGCCTCATGGATATGACACGTGCCGTACTCCCCCATTTCCGGCGGCAAGACCATGGCGTGATCATCAACGTGGCGTCCATAGCCGGCCGCATGGGCATGCCGCTCGGGAGTTTTTACAATTCCACCAAGTGGGCCGTTGAAGGATTTTCGGAAGCCTTGTCGTACGAACTGCGGCCCCTCAATATCCGCGTCAAAGTCATCGAGCCCGGGCCTATCAAGACGGACTTCTACACCCGCTCGATGGACGCGCCGGAACCCTCCGGCGTCGCCGCGTATGACGCCTTCACGGAACGCGTCATGAAGGGCATGCAGGCATCCGTGGAGCAAATGGGAGCGCCGCCGGAGCGCACTGCACAAGTGATTTACCACGCCGCCACCGATGGCTCCTGGCGCCTGCGCTATCCTGCAGGCGGTTATGCTGCTCCGCTTCTTTTCTTCCGCAAACTGTTGCCGGACTGCCTGTTCATGCCGTTGGTGCGCGCCATGATGACGCGATAGCGGCAGGGCTTGACAGTAAGGCGCACCTCGGGGCATAATGTGAATATAAATTCACATTCGAGGCGATATGAGCAACAAGCGGACCCATACCGAAGTGCGGCGCGGCGAGATCGCAAGCGCGGCTCTTGAAGTCATTCGCGCCCATGGGCTGCGCGGCCTCAGCATGGAGCGCATCGCATTACGCGTGGGCCTGGTTCCATCGGCCATCTACCGGCATTTCAAGAACAAAGGCCAAGTGCTCGAGTCCGTGATCGAATTGCTACACGACCGGCTCCGCTATTTGCTAGCCGACGTGGGCGCTCTAGAGTCCCTTCCGCTGGATAGGCTTCAAGAATTGCTACGCCGCCATCTTCAGCTTATCCACGAATTTCAGGCCATTCCCCGCGTGTTGTTCTCGGATGAAGTGATTATCGGCAGCCCCGCGCGCAAGGCCATGGTGTATGCCGTGTTCGCGGATTACCTCGATTTTGTGTCATCGGAACTGCGCGCGGGCCAGGCCTCGGGAAGCGTTCGGAACGACATGGATGCGCAGACCATGGCTGTCATGTTTTTGGGGCTGTTTCAATCGACGGCCCTGATGTTTTTCGCCAGTGACGGCGGCTTCGATGTGGCGCGCCATGTGGATCGCGCATGGCGCATGTTTCGCGAGGGCGTCTCAGCGAAGCCAGGTGCACAAAACGGTATTTAAGTGATTGGTCATTCACAAACGAAGGAGCGGGTGGCATGAGCAAAGCCAAGGTGATCCTCATCGTATCCGTTATAGGGCTGGCGGCGGTGGTGGCTGTTTTTTACCCTCGCTGGCGCGCCGCAGGCTTGGTGAACAAGGACGCGCTCACGGTCTCGGGCAACATCGAAGTGCTCCAGACGGAACTCAGTTTTCGCGTTCCCGGCCATGTGGCCGAACGTCCCGTGGACGAAGGGCAGGCCGTGGAGGCGAAGCAACTGGTGGCCCGCCTTGATACGCGGGAGCTGGAGCAGAGCCTGGCGGCGCGCGAAGCAGACGCCCAAGCGGCGGAGGCGAACTTGCGTGACCTCGAGGCGGGTGCGCGGCCACAGGAAATACACCAAGCCGAGGCCGCTGTCGAACAGGCCAGCGCGCGGCTGCAAGCCCTCGAACACGGCTCCCGGCCCCAAGAGATTGCGGCGGCTCAAGCGGAAGTGCAAGTGGCGCAGGCGGATGTAGTTCGCCTGGACAAGGATTACGAGCGTTATCAGCGTCTTTTCGGCCAGGGCGTCATCAGCACGCAACAGTACGATGCAATCACGGCGGCGCATAAGGCAGCCAACGAACGCTTGGCGGCGGTCAATGAAAAGTTCAAACTAGTGAAAGAAGGCCCACGCCAGGAAGACATCGCCCAGGCGCGCGCCGCATTGCGGCAAGCCGGGGAGCAAGCGGCGCTGGTGAAGGAAGGGCCGCGCAAGGAAGCTATCGAAGCTGCAAAAGCCCGCGTACAGCAAGCCCGGTCCGCCGCCGAACTGGCCAAGCTGCAATTGGAGGACGCCACCCTGGCGTCGCCTATCGCGGGCGTGGTGCTGTCGAAAAACATCGAGCCAGGCGAATATGTTTCACCCGGCACGCCGGTCGTGACCGTGGGCCATTTGAAAACGGTGTGGCTGCGCGCCTACGTGGATGAGACCGACCTAGGCCATGTAAAGTTAGAGCAGGACGTGGATGTCTCCACGGACACATTTCCGGGCAAAATCTATCATGGCAAAATTTCGTTCATTTCCCAAGAAGCTGAGTTCACGCCCAAGAGCGTCCAGACCGAAAAAGAACGCGTGAAACTGGTCTACCGCGTCAAGATTGACATTGATAATCCCAAAATGGAACTGAAACCTGGCATGCCTGCTGACGCCCGGATCAAGCTGGGGTGACCGGCATGAGCGCCATCCACACCCGTGAGCTTACGAAAGTTTTTGGCGGCGTGGCCGCCGTGGATGCCCTCTCGCTAGACGTGGCCGAAGGCGAACTCTTTGGATTTGTCGGCCCGGACGGTGCGGGAAAAACCACCACAATGCGCCTTCTCGCGGGAGTCATGGACCCCACCTCCGGCGAAGCTATCGTGGCGGGGCGCGATGTCGTGAAAGAATCCGAGGCGCTCAAGGACGAGATCGCCTACATGAGCCAGCGGTTCGCGCTGTATCCCGATCTGACGGTGATGGAAAATATCCATTTTTACGCGGACATTTATAGCGTTTCACGAAAACTTCGGGCGGAACGCATCGCGCGCTTGCTCCAATTCAGCAATTTGGAACCATTCCAGAAACGGCTTGCGGGAAACCTTTCCGGCGGCATGAAGCAAAAGCTCGCCCTTGCCTGCGCCCTGATCCATACACCCAAGGTCCTGTTTCTCGATGAGCCCACCAATGGCGTCGATCCTGTGTCGCGCCGGGATTTGTGGCGCATTCTTTATGGACTGCTGCGGGAAAAGGTGACGATCTTCGTGTCTACGGCTTACCTGGACGAAGCCGAGCGCTGCAATCGAATCGGATTGATGCACAAGGGGAAGCTCATGGCGTGCGGCACGCCGGATGAAGTGAAGGCGAATCTGCATGGCGTGCTGCTTGAAGTGCGATGCGCCCAGCCTCGCCAAGCCGCACGGGCCTTGCGCAAGGCGCTGCCGGGTGATTCGGTGGGCCTGTTCGGCGAACGCATCCACCTGCTCACCCTGGATGAAGCGCGGGCGCGCCGTGTCTGCGCCTCCTGCGGCGAGGGTAATATTGGGCAAGTGCGGCCTGTTGAACCGAGCCTCGAGGACGTGTTTGTGTCCATGCTTGCCGATCAGGAGGGAGCGCCTTGATGGAGACGCGGAGCCAAATGGCGGCTAATGGCCCGGCCGTGAGCGTGCGCGGGCTTGAAAAACGCTTTGGCGCATTCGTGGCGGTCAAAGGCATCAGCTTCGATGTCGCGCGCGGGCGCATTTTCGGCTTTCTAGGGCCTAATGGCGCAGGCAAATCGACGACCATCCGCATGTTGTGCGGCATCCTGGAGCCGAGTGGAGGCGAAGGAACCGTGGCGGGCTTCGATGTGCGCACCCAGCCGGAACGAATCAAAGCCCATATCGGCTATATGACGCAGAAATTTTCCTTATATGAAGAATTGACCGTCAACGAAAACATTGATTTCTACAGCGGCATTCACCGGGTGGCCCCTGCCGAAAAAGCAGCACGCAAGAAATGGGTGCTCAATATGGCGGGACTCGTTGAACATCAGAACGCCAAAGTGGGCACGCTGCCGGGCGGCTGGAAGCAGCGCCTTGCCTTGGGCTGCGCCGTCATTCACCGCCCGCCCATCCTGCTCCTGGATGAGCCGACATCGGGCGTGGACCCCATCAGCCGAAGGCGGTTTTGGGAGCTGATATATGAGCTTGCCGACGAAGGCGTCACGGTGTTCGTCACGACCCACTATATGGATGAAGCGGAATATTGCGATGAGTTGGTGCTGATCTATAGAGGCGAGATTATCGCCTCCGGCCCGCCTGCCCGGCTGAAGGCGGAATACATGCGCGAGACCGTCCTGGAAATATCCTGTGAACGCGCGCAAGACGCCATGGAACTAATCGAGGGCGCGCAAGGCGTGCGGCAAGCGGCGCTCTTCGGAAAAGGCTTGCATGTGGTGGCTGAGGATGGGGAACAAGCGGCGGAAGCCATCCGGCGCATACTGGCCAGTGCGGGCCATGGGAATGTCCATATCGAGCGCATACCGCCTTCACTGGAGGATGTATTCGTGTCGCTCATTGAAGAGCACGACCGCGATTCCGGCCCAGCCAGGGAGATGCGGACATGAAACTCGGGCGCGTATGGGCTATTGCCCGCAAAGAGTTCCTGCATGTCTACCGCGACCCGCGCAGCCTCATCATGGCGCTGGCTATTCCCGTGTTACTCCTGGTTTTGTTCGGTTACGCACTGACATTGGATGTGGATCAGGTGCCGCTGGCGGTGTGGGATCAAAGCGGCACGGCGGACAGCCGCCAATTCGTCGCCCAGTTCTCCGGCTCGCGCTATTTCCAGCTCACGGATCCCGTATCCTCCTATAAAGAACTCACGTATATGCTGGATTCTGGCAAAGCGCTGACGGCGCTGACACTCCCACGCACCTTCGCCGACGACCTGAATGCAGGGCGGCAAGTGAAGGTGCAATTCATCGTGGACGGCAGCGACTCGAACACGGCCACCATCGCACTGGGATACGCGCAGGCCATCACGAATATCTACAGCAACGGCATCTTGGTGGACCGAATCGAGCGCGCGGGAGGCCGCCCCCCACGCTTTCCGCTCGATGTGCGCGCGCGTGTGTGGTTTAATCCCGAGCTCGAATCCAAGAACTTCATTATTCCAGGCCTCATCGCGGTGATCTTGAGCGTCATTGCCTCGTTGCTCACGGCGCTGACCATCGCGCGCGAATGGGAGCGCGGCACCATGGAGCAGCTTATCTCGACGCCCGTACGGCCCGTGGAATTGGTCGTGGGCAAACTGCTGCCGTATATCGCCATCGGATTCGCCGACCTCATCATCGCTGTCGTTATGGGCCAATATTTGTTTCACGTGCCATTGAGGGGCAGCCTTGTGCTGCTGTTCGCTACGGCGGGCTTATTTTTATTGGGCGCGCTTGCACAAGGGCTTACGATCAGCATCGTGGCGAAGAACCAACTGCTAGCGGGGCAAATCGCGCTGCTTTCCACGTTTTTACCCGCATTTTTATTATCCGGCTTCGCATTCGCCATCAGCAATATGCCGTTAGCGCTCCAACTGGTGACATACATCGTGCCCGCCCGCTACTTCGTGACGCTGCTCAAAGGTATTTACCTCAAAGGAGTTGGACTCGAGGTCATGGGTGCTGAAGTAGCCATTTTGGCGGTTTTTGCGCCGCTCATGCTGCTCATAGCCATCCGGAAATTTAAGAAGAAACTGGTATGAAACAACTGGACAGCATTCTTCTCAACGTCATCTCCGCGAAAGCGGGGATCCAAGAATATTCTCTGTTCGATTTTACACCGCCACAAATCAGGAAAAGACATTCGAGCGCAATCCGCACGCTCAAAGCGGCAGCGAGCTGCCGCACTCCACACTCTTTGACAAGAAAAGACTTAGGAAGTATACGGAGTGCGGTAGCTTGCTACCGCTTTCATGTTCTCTTTCATGTATTTTGCCGATATTTCCTTGCATTGGCTTGCCTGCTCTCTTTTTGGAAATCCCCTTTCGCGGGAATGACGATATGGTGGAATTCTAGTGCAAGCATTCCAGCCAGCGCGCGGACACGCCAGGAGACGGCGTATGTTTGAGCGCATCCGATGCATGATGGCCAAAGAGTTTATCCAAGTACTGCGCGATCCGCGCATGCGCGTAATCATCTTCTTTGTGCCCATCATCCAGCTCATGCTGTATGGATACGCCGTCTCCACGGATGTAAAGCACGCCGCCCTCGTCGTGATGGATTTTGACAACAGCGTCGAAAGCCGTGATTTTATTACCCGGTTTCCCCAATCAGGCTACTTCGACATCATTGAATTCACCACCGACCCAATCCGTGCCCAGCACCTGATCGACACAAGCCAGGCCGTTATGATGCTACGGTTAAACGCAGATTTTGGAGCGAACATTTTGGCGGGGCGAAGCGCCGAGGTGCAAATGCTGCTTGACGGCTCCGACTCGAATACGGCGCGCATCGTGGCCGATTACGCCGGAAGCATCGCACAGCGCTATACGCGGGAACGGCTGAGTAAGATTTACCTGCGCCTGCTCGGGCGCGACGCCAAGGAGCCTATCATGCTCGAGACCCGCGCCTGGTTCAACGAAAACCTCGAGAGCCGCAATTACTATGTGCCGGGCATTATCGCCGCGCTGGTCGCCCTCGTATCGCTCACACTGACCAGCATGGCCATTGTCCGCGAACGCGAGATTGGCACCATGGAGCAGATCATCGCGTCACCCATCACCCGCGCTGAATTTATTTTGGGAAAAACCATCCCCTTCGCACTGATTGGCTATCTCGATGTGATTCTCATCACCGTGGCTGGCATGTATTGGTTTGACGTGCCCATGCGCGGCAGCCTGCCGTTGCTCTTTTTGAGTGTCACCCTGTTTCTGCTCAGCACGAGCGGCGTTGGACTCCTCATTTCGACCATCAGCTCGACGCAACAACAGGCCATGATGAGCACTACATTCTTTTTCATGCCTTGGATGCTGCTGTCGGGCTTTATCTTTCCCATCGAGAACATGCCGCGCGTGGTGCAATGGATGACCTATGCCAACCCACTGCGCTATATGCTCATCATCGTACGCGGGATTTTCCTCAAAGGCGTGGGATTCGACATCCTCTGGCCGCAATTGCTGGGGCTGCTAGCGTTAGGCGTGCTCACGCTGGCTTATGCCGTGAAACGATTCCATAAGAGCTTGTCTTGAAAAGAACGCAAACAACGCCGATGAACCGCTTTGGCCGTTCTTGGACATGAAAACCAAGCAATCATTTTCATAATTATTTTCATATTGTTGATTGGTTCAAAACCATATGCTAGAATGCCGAAAATAAGGCGGGGATAGATATCATGAAATATACAAAATGTCTTACACTGTGCTTGTTAGCCGTGTTGCTGGCGATGGTGGGTTGCGCTCGCGCCGCGCGGGACACTACCGGTTTCGCCATAACGGATTCCATAACCGTGAGCGCATCTTTCGAAGATACCTGGCAAGCTGTTAAGGAAGTGCTGCGCGAGCAAAAACTGAATATTTATACCCGGGATAAACGCGGAACGTTCGTCGCATACTCAGACGCATACCGCGAATTATATATCTTCACGCCACACCGCACCCAGCTTACCATTCAAGTGGAAGGGCTTTCGAGTGAAACTTCAAAAGTCTCCATTGAAACATTAAATCAAGTCTATGGAGTCACCTTGCTCACCTACCCGAATTGGCACGACCGCAAAACAAAAGACAATAAGGTAGCGGTAGCCATCTTCGACGCGCTAAAAGCGAAACTTGAGCAAGCCCCAGCAGAGCAAGCCCCAGCAGAGCAAGCCCCAGCGGCATAAGCATAAGCAAGGCTCAACTAGCTCTTCCCTTCTTTTTTAGCTATCTCTGTGATGCGCTTTTCGTGGCCCAAATCCGCGAGCCGATGTTTTTACTACCGATCGCGCTTGTGATTTTTCTACTTCAGAAACATGCCTGCTTATTATTTTTCCGGCCACCAAAAAAGCCCCCTACATCACAACATGAGTGTGCTTTTCACAAGAAAAACTCTAAATATTGCGTCTTTAGATTGTAATGCGCTTCCCGTTTTGATATACTTGCTCTTGTATAGTATCTAGTTCTTCCACGCAAGCAAATAATCCGAGGTAACTCGAATGTCTAAAAGTAGTTATGATGCCAGTAGCATCCAGGTTCTCGAGGGGCTTTCCGCAGTTCGGAAACGCCCGGCGATGTATATCGGCGACACAAGCTCCCGTGGGTTGCACCACCTAGTTTATGAAGCGGTCGATAACGCTATAGACGAGGCTATGGCTGGATATTGCAACAAAATCCAGGTCATTGTCCATATCGACAACAGCATCTCCGTCATCGATAATGGCCGCGGCATCCCCGTGGATAACCACCCGAAATACCGCAACAAAAGCGCATTGGAAGTGGTCATGACCGTACTGCACGCAGGCGGTAAATTCGATGGCCAGAGTTATAAGGTGTCGGGCGGCCTGCATGGCGTAGGCATTTCGTGCGTCAACGCACTCTCCGAGTATATGGAGGTCGAGGTCAAGCGCGACGAGACGGTTTATTTCTTGTCCTTCAAACGGGGCGTACCCAGCGGCCCCCTCGAAACACGGGGGCGCACGAAAGGTACTGGCACACGGGTGACGTTCCGTCCCGATCCTGAAATTTTCGAGAATACCGTTTACGATTCGGAGATCTTGCTGAACCGCCTGCGTGAATTGGCCTTCTTAAATGCCAATACACGCATTGTTTTCGAGGACGAGCGTTCCGAGGCGGAAGCCATCGAAATGCAATACAAGGGCGGCATCAGCGAGTATGTGGCCTACCTGAACCGCAACCGCGAAACGCTGCATAGCAAGCCTATTCATCTCACGGCGGAAAAAGACTTGGTGCAGTGCGAAGTATCCCTTCAGTACAACACCGTCTATTCCGAGACGGTCCACAGTTTCGCCAATAACATCAACACGTTCGAGGGCGGCACCCACTTGAGCGGATTCCGCGCGGCGCTGACGAAAGCGCTGAACGATTATCTCAAGAAAAACGCCTCGAAGAAAAATAAAGATTACTCGATCTCGGGCGATGACAGCCGCGAAGGCCTAACCGCCATCATTAGCGTGCGCATTCCGAATCCGCAGTTCGAAGGCCAGACGAAGATGAAGCTCGGCAACTCAGAAGTGCAGGGCATCGTCAGCTCGATGGTCTATGAAGGCTTGGTGCAGTTTCTCGAAGAGAATCCCTCCATCGCCAACCGCATTGTCCAAAAATGCACCGAAGCAGCCCGGGCGCGCGAAGCCGCGCGTAAAGCCCGCGATCTTACGCGGCGCAAGGGCGCTTTGGACACTTTTGCACTGCCTGGCAAACTGGCGGATTGCTCGGAAAAAGACCCGGCGTTATGTGAGATGTATATTGTCGAGGGCGATAGCGCAGGGGGCTCGGCCAAACAAGGCCGTGACCGGAAATATCAGGCCATCCTGCCCCTTCGCGGTAAGATCCTGAACGTCGAGCGGGCGCGCCTCGACAAGATGCTCGGTAACGCGGAAATTCGCAACATTATTACCGCCTTGGGCGTCGGCATTGGAAAAGACGAGTTCGATCTCTCGAAATTGCGCTACCACAAAGTCATCATCATGACCGATGCCGATGTGGATGGCGCGCATATCCGCACCCTTTTGCTCACCTTCTTTTTCCGGCAGATGCCCGAGCTAATCCAGCGCGGCCACCTCTATATCGCCCAGCCGCCCTTATATTTGGCGCGCAAGGGCAAGAAATCGCGCTATCTGCGCACGGACGAGGAAAAAGACCGGTTCTTATTTGACTCCGTGCTCGACACGTGGACTGTTTTGAGCAGCAATGGCGGAACAGAACCGAAAAAACTCGATGTACGCACGCTGGCCCGAGGCGCACAAGCAGCGGAAGAACGCAAACGCTTGCTCAACCGCATGCATCGGGTTTTCGGCGCCACACCTGAGATGGTGGACGCTTGCTTATCGCTTCCGCGTGATAAACAGCGTGATTCCGACTTGCTGTCACGGGAAGAACAAGCCGCTATTTTTGGCGAAGCAGGGCTCGTGAATTCGCTTGCCACCCAGACTGAGCTGCCGCTGGGCGAAGAAAACCACAACGGCAACGGTAATGGACATAGCATTCCTCCTAAACTCAAGCTTGAAGAGGGGCAGGTTGATTTGGCCTTTCTAAAAGCCCATGAATTTTCCGTGTTGCTCACTCATCGGGAAACACTTGCTTCGATGGGCAAGGCGCCATTTCGCGTCCTGGATGAAAAACAAGCTACCCTATACGAAACAGACGACCTGCTGGATTTGCGGGCATACCTTCTCCAGCAAGGCACGAAGGGCGTGACGCTCCAACGTTATAAAGGCTTGGGCGAAATGAACGCCGAGCAGCTCAGTGAAACGACCATGGACCCTGCGAAGCGCACCATGCTGCAAGTGAACGCCGAGGACGAAACGGGGGTGGATGATCTCATGTCCACGCTCATGGGCGACCTTGTGGAGCCTCGTAAAGAATTTATCGAGCGGCACGCGCTCGATGTGCGGAATTTGGATGTGTAGAAGGCGAACGAAGAAATACTGGAATGGGCACTTTGGCCTTGGCCGCGCTGGCGAGTAATGTGCGCTTCGACGAAAACACCATGTGGGTGGATCTAGCCGATGGACGACAGTTAGGCATTCCGCTTGCATATTTCCCGCGCCTGCTCCATGCCTCGCCAGAATCACGCATGCATTATGTCATCAGTGGTGGTGGAACAGGCCTTCATTGGGATGAACTGGATGAAGACATTTCGGTTGAAGGTTTGCTGCTGGGCATCGGTGACAAGTATGGGGCCTGATTATCGTGATGTATATCAAGCATATATCGAGCGGCACGCACTCGATGTGCGGAATTTGGATGAATAAGTTGTAACTAGAACATGCGCCAGAGACGCCCATGAAGTCCATGGCGTCCAGCGCACTGCAAGCGCCGCCTAGCCCGGCGGCGGCATAATCGAGTATAGAGGACTATGGATACCCCACGAGAACACGTCATACCCATCGCCATCGAACAGGAGATGAAGACATCCTTCCTGGATTATTCGATGAGCGTCATTGTCAGCCGCGCCCTGCCAGACGTACGCGACGGCCTAAAACCCGTACATCGGCGCATTTTATTCACCATGCACGAATTAGGCCTCGTCCATAACCGTGGATTCCGCAAGTCCGCGGCGGTCGTGGGCGATACCATGGGAAAATACCACCCACACGGCGATTCGGCCATATATGACGCTCTCGTGCGCATGGCGCAGCCGTGGAGCATGCGGTATCCCCTTGTGGACGGCCAGGGCAACTTCGGTTCGGTGGATGGCGATAGTGCGGCGGCCATGCGATACACCGAAGCCCGGATGGCGTCTATTACGGCTTTTTTGTTGGCGGACATTGAAAAACAGACCGTCAACATGCAAGACAACTACGACAGCCGCCTTCAAGAGCCTACGGTTCTACCCTCAGCCATACCGAATCTGCTCGTAAATGGCTCGCAAGGCATCGCCGTGGGCATGGCCACCAATTGCCCGCCCCACAATCTCAGCGAAGTATGCGACGCCATCGTCCATATGATTGATAATCCGGAAGCCACGTCAAAAGATCTGATGCATTTCGTTAAGGCGCCGGATTTTCCGACGGGCGGCATCATTTATGGCACGGAAGGCCTCGCCTCGGCGTACCTGACGGGCCGGGGGCGCATTCAAGTGCGCGCCAAGGCCTCCATCGAGCACGACCAGCGCACGGGCCGCGACAGCATTATCGTCTCAGAGATTCCATATCAGGTCAACAAATCGAGACTCATTGAAAATATCGCCGACTTGGTGCGCCAAAAGGTGGTTGAGGGCATCACGGATCTGCGGGATGAATCCGACCGCGACGGCATGCGCATCGTCATCGAAGTGCGCAAAGGCGATGAGCCTCAAGTCATCCTAAATACGCTCTACAAGCACACGCAGATGCAGGATACGTTTGGCATCCTTATGCTGGCGCTCGTCAATAATGCCCCACGCGTGCTGGCGCTGGCGGAGTTGGTCCATTACTATATCGAGCACCGTATCGATATCGTGCGCAGGCGCACGGAATACGATTTGGCGCAAGCCGAAGCCCGCGCCCACATCCTCGAAGGCCTTTTACGCGCTATCGACCATATTGATGAGATTATCGCCATCATACGCGGGTCCGCCGATGCGGATGAAGCCCGCGGCCGTTTGATCGAACGCTTTAGCTTCACCGAAGTGCAGGCGAACGCCATTCTGGCCATGCGCCTGCGCCGCCTGACCGGCCTGGAACGCGAAGAGCTGGAAAACGAATATCGCGACCTCATCCAGCAAATCGAGCGCTTCCGCATGATTTTATCAAGCCGCCACACCATCATCCTCGAGGTGCGTAAAGAAATCGTCGAACTCAAGAGAACGCACGGCGACGCGCGGCGCACGCAGATCCTCTCCCATACAAGCGAATTTTCCATCGAAGACTTCATCGCGGATGAGGAGATGGTGGTCACGGTGTCGAACGCCGGTTACATCAAGCGCGTCCCGGTGGCCACCTACCGCAAACAACGGCGCGGCGGGCGCGGTGTTGCGGGCATGGAGACAAAAGACGAGGATTTCGTCAAAGACCTCTTCATCGCTTCGGCGCACCAATATATGCTGTTCTTCACCAATCGCGGCCAAGTATATTGGCGCAAGGTGCATGAATTGCCGAAAGGCTCGCGCACGTCACGCGGACGAGCCATCATAAATGTGCTAGACCTTACGGGCGGCGAGCAAGTCACTGCCTGTCTGCCTGTGCGCGATCTGGCGGAATCAGGTAAAAATGTGTTCATGGTCACCGCCAAAGGCATCGTCAAAAAGACGGAGCTTTCCGCATTCAGCAATCCCCGGGCCACGGGCATCCGCGCCATTGACCTTGAAAAAGGCGATGAACTCATCGACATCCAGATCACCTCGGGCGAGGACAACATCCTTATCGCCACCCGCAAAGGCATGGCCATCCGATTCCCCGAGACGGATGTGCGTCCCATGGGCCGTGCGGCCCGCGGCGTGATCGGCGTCCGCCTGGATAAGGATGATGTGGTGATTGGCACTTCCATTGCCGGTGAAGACATGACCGTGCTGAGCGTCACCGAAAACGGATTCGGCAAGCGCACGAAAGTCAGCGAATACCGCCAGCAGCACCGGGGCGGCAGCGGGATCATCAATATCAAGACTTCCGACCGCAACGGTGAAGTAGTCGGCATGCTTACAGTGGATGATGAAGACGAGATCGTGGTGGTCAGCACGGACGGCATTGTCATTCGCATGTCCGTGCGCGATCTGCGTGCGATAGGCCGCAACACGCAAGGCGTGAAGATTATGCTGCCGAGTGAAGGGGCGAAAGTGAGCGCCGTAGCCCGCGCCGTGGCGGAAGAAAAAGAAGAACGCGCCATTGAACAAAGCGCGTCCGCGCAAGGGGATGATTCCTCCGAAGATAGCGATGAATCCGATTCCTCCGAAGAGGAATAAAGCAGCTTTATACGGAGCCTAGCCGTTCTGATTGGAGAGGCCAGCCATGAAACGGGTTATCGGCCATGGAACCATCGAAGTGGCGCAGGGTGACATTACCCGCGAACAGACAGACGCCATCGTGAACGCGGCGAACAGCACCTTACTGGGCGGCGGCGGCGTGGATGGGGCCATTCATCGCGCCGGAGGGCCGGCGATTTTGGATGCGTGCCGAAAGCTCAACGGCTGCGCTACTGGCGGCGCTAAAATCACTACGGGTGGCAATCTGCCCGCACGTTATGTCATTCACACTGTTGGCCCGGTTTATAACGACGGGAAACATGGCGAACCGGAACTCTTGGCAAGCTGCCACCGCCGCAGCCTCGAGATCGCCATCGAAAATGGCGTAACGTCTGTCGCATTCCCCGCCATTAGCTGCGGCGTATATGGCTACCCTGTTCACGAAGCGGCCCCTATCGCCATCGGGACAGCCGCGGCATTTCTAAGGCTCCACCCCGGCATCCATCTCATACGATTTGTGCTATTCTCCAAAAGCATATGCGAGGCCTTTACTCGAGTGTTGGAAGAATTGCCTGAAACTCAATGAAGAACAAAGCAAGCCTTCTAGCGTCGCGCAGAAATGCCCATGTGCCTTCAACGGCGAGCCTCAACCGCCACGCCAGGTTGATTTTCCAGTAAATCAAAAGTGACTCCGCCTTTATGCCGTTTTCCCGCAAGGATTCCGCGATGGAGCTTCACGTGTTGAGGCGTGTGGCGGTACGCTTCGATATGCGCGAGCGTAAGCGCTTTTCCAGGAGTTATCATCAAACGGACGGTAGGCGATGGCAATTGCGCTCGAAAGATATAGCGTATGAATTGATCGTTTTCATCCACCAAGAGCGTCGTTGAAAGACCAGGCAACACCTGGTTTTCCTGAAGCACTTGTATCTGTATCTGGCTTTTCTTGCGGCTATTCACATCCACCATCAACTCGATTTGGCCGGCAGCATCTAGCGCCTGAATCGGCGCTGATAACCACTTTTCACCTTCCCTTTCAAAAGGAACCGATGAAATATCCACATGGGCGTGGAACGGAGTGACATAGACCGTGCCCTCCCAATCGCCATCGGATGTAATCGACTTGAGCAGGCCGGTGTGCTCGCCTCCCGCACCGATCTGAACAATGTTGAAGGCCCGCCCGCCATCGATAAACGCACGCATCGGCCCCGTGCCGCCTGCCGCCACTGAGCGCGGCGGGTCTTCTTCCATTAACCGCCGCAACGCCGTAATCATCGCGGCATTGAAGCCTTCATCGTGAGAGCCGGGCCACTGGATGCAGTCGACTGTCGCTCCGCCATGATCAAATATATAACGCAATTGCTCGTAGGCAACTTGGGGATCGGGCGTCAAGGCGTTATATTCGCCAAGCGTGATGTTATCGAATCCCGACGAATAGGCCCCCATAATGCAATTGTTGGGATTGGTATAAAAGACCCCATAGCGTGTGAAGCCATACCCGACACCGGCGCTGATGGTGTAATCGATCGGGGTATAGCGCGATTGCACCGAGCTGAAGGCCTCCAGCCCGCCCAGCGCATATCGATCGGGGATCTGATGGGAGCGGATCAGTTCGGGCGGAAAGCCCGCCAGTAACGCCTCGCGAAAGGTTTGGGCAATCCGACGGTTTACAACATACCGATTATAGAATTCCCACTCCCGGAGGAATGGATTGGACGAATCATACGCATCCCATTCACCACGCCCCCACCCCCTCGGCGCATCAAAGTATTGACCCTTTTCAAAGCCGAATTTCGCAGCCAGCCACGCCGGATCATTGCCATACAGCGCCGCCAGGTAATGGTAAAAGCCTCGAATCATCCAGAGGTTGTAATCCCCTTTCGAGCCATCGCCTTGCACCGCGATTTCATGCTCATGATTAGGTTCCAGCGCGGCCATGTGTTCCGGGTTGTCTCGATAGGCTGCCGCTAGGCGTTGCAGCGTGCGGCGAAGCGGCATCACATAAAGGCGGTCGAGTTCCGGCAGCCCAAAAGCATACGTAGTCAGTGCAAAAAAGAACTGCTCGAATTCGACATATTCCTCCGGGTTATTCTCTCGGGTCAACATCGAGTATTGGAGAACCCCAGTTTCTGGTTCTTTCTGGTCTAGCCACTTCGTAAAGGCTTCTTTGTGCGTGCGATGGGAAAAACAGATATCCCAAACAGCGGGCAGCGGCTCGTTATAACTCTGCGCCAATTCCCTGGCATGTTTATTGAGTGTTTCATCCGCCAGCCAATCGGCGGGTGTGGTGTTGAATGTCGGATTCTTCAGGAAATCAGAGAAATATTCCGTGCGTATGTGGCGGTATGTTGAATATTGGATGTATCTCGGCGCTTGCGCCTCCGAGCTCGCATCCAGCGATATCGCTTCCGGCCATTGAAACCAGAATGTATTTTCACGTTCCCCAACGTTCACTGTCTCCGCCTGGCCATTTCGATACCGTTTGATGGTAGAAAAAACTTTCTCGGGATAGGTGGCCCAAAGCTCATCCCCAAACGCCGAAGGATAGACGCGCGTCTCCGGTGTGGCGTCCAGGATCGGCACTCGTTTAATCTCCTGCCCTGTGGCCAGATCCCATTCGATGAAGACGCCCGCCCCGATGTCATAAATCCCGATGTGCGTCTCCTCGTGCGCCATCGCCGTCAATTCGAGCGGACCTGTCATTTCGGATAACGTATATTCTCGTTTGATTGCGCCATCGGCTGTATAACAGAACAATTTTACCCGTTGGTTCAGAACGTTCCTGGATGCAACGGCTATGACCTGAGCCGCACCGCCATGTTCTAGCCTGGCCGTGGCCAGCGACATCGGCGTTCGAACGAAATCGGAGGGAGTGAAGGCGTTCACCAAACCGCCCCAGACATTGAAGACCCGGATTTCACGCATCGATTCATCCGCCAAGGGAGCCGCCACTATCCTATCTTCTCCTTGCGCGCGGAGGGCGCACACTTGGACACCGCCCTTAATCTCCACGGGATAGGCCAGGAACTGCACATCGGCGATGCCATATTCATTGAGCACCCGGACGATGGTGTGGTTTTCCGGATCAGCTCCTTCGCCGGCCACCATTCGCGGCGCAAGCGGCACTTCTGGCTTCGTTTCATCACGCGCCGCCCATAATAACGCTGGCAAATCCAGGTCTTTGTCCATGACCGCAATGATCGTTTGCGTACGATCATCTTGATAATGCTTCACGATACGTTCCGGTTGAATTTCAGAAGCCAGACGCTCATAACTCAACATGGAGGATTTTGGCCCCTGGCGGGGCGGCCGTTGGCGGCCTTGAATCAAAATTTGAGGCGCACCCCAGAAGGCCCAATCATAGTTGGAGTTCTCCAATGCGTCGGCCTGAAACGTTATTTGCACTTCCTGGCCGCGCCAAGGCTCCAAATCTACGGTAAACTCCAACCATTCCTGCTGGGCATGGATTTGATGAAATACTTCTTCGCCATTAATGTGGATGATGAACCCGCACCCATCAAACGTTGGCGTTTGCGCGGGATCAAAACCATCGGCAATCGTGATATAGAAATGCAAGATAGGACGTTCGCCTTCGGCGAATCCCGAAAGGGCAACAGGAGGAAACTTCAGCGAAGCCAGCGTATCTTTCTGCGCCGTATACGGATGGAGTAGAAAGCCTGGACGTTCGATTCCCTGTGCGGATTTATAGGCATTGATGAATATCTCCGTCTCACGCGCATCGGCCTCTTTACAGTGATTGGCAAAATCATATAGAACGTCCCAACTCGCCATCGCCGCACACTCCTGATACGCTGGCATCGCCTCATCCTTGGCAAAGGCCGGTAACACAACCAGGCATGAGCAAGCGAGAAGCATCCATATTTTATGAGCCATCGTTACCTCAAATACATCTGTTCATTATCATCACCAAAACAATCCAATACCTGGCGGTTTCAACATTTTAAATGCTTAGCCGACACCCGGCGCTCCACAAGTTTGAAAACCCACGACGAAGTTTCGTTCGCCCATCAACAGGGCATGATAATTCACAAACTTTATATAAATATGCATATCCGCGCATTTTATGTCAAAACATCATGCCTGAACTCGATGATTTTACTTGACAGACAAGCGTCTTACCTGTAGTCTAAATGACCATAATCGCACTCAAACGAACACACCGCTTGTTTTAGGAGGAGCCATATATGACCCATATGCTCGAACTCAGCGCGAACGCCCGTTTAGCCGAACGCACACTTGCCCTGGAGACATGTGATGGCATCCCCGCCTGGATGTTTCATAGCATGGACCCACGGTTTCTCGAGAAACTAGCCGGTGCGCCCGAAGGCAGCTACCCCAATGATCCTGATGGCGTGTATCTCGCGGCCCAGCGGGCAGCGGGGGTTTGTATGATCGACCAGTATCTGGCCGGAAATGTGCTGAGCATGGGCGCTCATGGGTATGAGAACGGCACCGCGCATCAAGCGACCACCGGGGCGGCGCATATTGAATTGGACGGTATTATCATTGATGATGCGGACAAGGTAGTCGAGCATCTCGAACGCATAGAGTTTCCTAAGCTCGAGGCCCAGATCGCCGCCACGGCTCCCTCCGATGACGAGGCCGTCGCGAGGCTAATCCAGGGCGAACAGGCCATGCAAGCACAGTTCGGGCCAGAAATCCTCAAGGCGCCATATGGCGAAGGCTGGGGAGGATTTCCCATACTCCGATATGGCGCTTATGGTTACGTACATTATCTTACCGCATACGTGATATATCCAGAGATTATGGAGCGTGATTTTGCCCTTCAAGCGGATTTATACGAAAAAACCAACGCTATCGCAGCCCGCGCGATAAGGAAAGGCAATCTGCCTAAAGTCATCCGCCTCGATCATGACATGGCGGACAATTCAGGGCCATTAGTCGATATCCGCAGCCTCGAGCGGAGCTGGTTTCCCCATTTCGCACGCAGCATCAAGCCTTTGGTTGATGCGGGGATTCGCTGTATATGGCACTGCGACGGCAATCTTATGTCCATGATACCGGGGCTGCTCGAGGCCGGCATACGAGGATTCCAGGGCTTTCAATATGAAGCCGGCATGGATTATGAGCGGATCTGCAAGATGACGGACCGCGACGGCGAACCGCTCATGATCTGGGGGGGCGTAAGCGTGACGCGAACCCTGCCCTTAGGCACGCCCGATGAGGTGCGCAAGGAAATAAAGTGGCTGGTCGAAAACGGCCCGCCCGTAGGCCTGTTCCTGGGCGGTTCCAGCAGCATCACCCCCGGTGTTCCCTGGGCCAACCTTGAAGCGATGCTCGAAGGTCTCGCATACTACCGTACACACGGCCACAGAGGCTAAACAGACAGGTGTATGGAGTATGAACAGAAACAACAGCACATCAGCAATGGAATATCTTGTGAGCAATGAAGCCCGCCGCCAAGCGGCGTTTCCAGTCGCGGGCCACGGCGTGTTTCTCTCCCATGCCGCCGTAGCGCCGCTTCCGCAAACTGCCGTGGACGCCATGGCCGAGTTTGCACGGCAAGGCTCATGCGGGGCGCAAGAGAACGAATGGGTGTGGAACCGTGTGCAAAACGCACGGGAAACCTCCGCACGCCTGCTCGGTTGCACGGCGGATGAAATCGCCTTGCTGGGGCCTACCGCCTTGGGCCTAAGCCTCGTGGCGGGTGGCATGCCATGGAAAACGGGTGATGAAGTGGCGTATTACGCCGATGACTATCCGGCGAATGTATATCCCTGGACCGCCTTGGCGGAACGCGGCGTGCGCCCGGTAGCGTTGCAGCCGGAACAGCCGGGCGTGATTACATGGGAGGCCGTAGAGAAAGCCCTCACACCGCGCACGCGGCTCGTGGCCCTCGCCACATGCAACTTTCTCAGCGGTTTTCGCATCGATGTGGACGCCATCGGCAAACGCTTGCACGAACGGGGCATCTTGCTTTGCCTGGACGGCATCCAATCGCTAGGCGCATTTCCCCTATCCGTGGAGCATGTGGATTTTCTGAGCGCGGATTCGCACAAATGGATGCTGGGCCCGGCGGGCGCGGGCATCGTTTACGTCCGCAAAGAGCATCATGACTTCTTGCGCCCCATACTACTCGGTTCCTGGAATGTGTTTTCTCCGGATTTTATCGCGCAAGACCATATTCACTATTACAGCGGAGCACGGCGTTATGAGCCAGGCATGTTAAACATGCCTGGCATTATCGGCATGCAGGCCTCATTGGAATTGCTCCTGGATATAGGCATAAACGCCATATCGGAGCGGATCCTCTTCTTGCGCCGCAAACTCTTAAAATTGCTGCGCCCGCTCGGTTACCGGCTCTCTATCGAGCAACGCGATTGCACTCCTGCGTCGTCAGATGCGGAGCGCTCGGGAATTATCAGCGTGACACATCCCACGCGCGACCTCCGCGCCTTGGCCAAGCATCTGCGTGAAAACAACATTGCAATCACGATCCGCCAGAACCGCGCCGGAGAGCCATTCATCCGCATCGCCCCCCACTTCTACAACACCGAGGAGGAATTGGCCCACACCGCAGCGCTCATGAGCTGATCGGCTGCCGCTGCCGCTCGCGCTCGATGATTAAGTTGGCCACGAGCCCCGTCCAGCCTGTTTGGTGGCTGGCGCCAAGGCCTTCGCCCGTGTCGCCGTTGAAATATTCGAAAAACGCGGGGAGATCCCGCCAGGCAGGATCTTCCTGGAACAGCGCGCGCTCGCCGGAAACAGGCCGCCGGCCTTCCCGGCGCTCGAAGAGCGCAATTAACCGGTCCGCTAAGGCATTCGCCACTTGGCCCAAGTGCATGAGATTGCCTGAACCCGTAGGGAACTCCACCTGGAAACTATCGCCCCAGAACGTATGATACCGCCGGAGAGCATCGATGATCAGAAAGTTGATTGGAAACCAGACCGGGCCTCTCCAATTCGAGTTTCCTCCAAAAAGAGTGCTATCCGATTCACCCGGCAAATAATGTACGATGCTTCGATAGTGATCGAGTTCAAAGACATAAGGCGCCGCATCATGCGCTTTGGATAACGAACGAATGCCGTACTCGCTCAAAAATTCATTTTCATCCAACATCAGCGCCAATACGCGCCTGAGCTGCTCTTGGTTCATCAGCGAGAGAAGGCACCGGCCCTCATGCCCAGGGCCAAACACGCACGAAATGTTCTTGGTTAAGTCGCCTCGATTGTCATAGAACCAGTTCATGCGCCGTTCGAATCCTGGCAGATGCTTCATTTGGCCATGCTCCACTATCTCGATCGCAAGCACAGGAATAAGCCCAACCATGGAACGGATGCGCAATGATTCGCGGCGGCCATCAGGCCATTGAATTTGATCGTAGAAAAATCCGTCTTTCTCGTCCCAAAGCGACGCCCCCGTGCCTTCTATGTTGTAGATTGCGCTGGCGATATATAGAAAATGCTCGAAGAATTTGGAAGCGATATCTTCATAAACGGGATCTGTTTTGGAAAGCTCCCAAGCAATCCGAAGCATATTCAAACAATACATAGCCATCCAGCTAGTGCAGTCGCTTTGCTCGATGCGCCCCTCGATTGGCATGCGGGCGCTCCAGTCGAAGACACCAATATTATCCATCCCCAAAAATCCGCCTTGGAAGATGTTATCGCCATCGGCATCCTTGCGGTTCACCCACCAGGTAAAATTCATCAGCAGCTTGTGGAACACACTCTCGAGAAAACGCGCATCGCCTTTGCCGGTGCGCTGGCGTTCCATCTCATATACACGCCAGGTCGCCCAGGCATGGACGGGGGGGTTCACATCGCTGAAATCCCATTCATATGCGGGAAGCTGCCCATTCGGGTGCATATACCATTCCCGCGTAAACACCCGAAGCTGGTTTTTCGCATATTCTGGGTCAATTTCCGCAAGCGTAATGGAGTGGAAAGCGGTATCCCATACCGCAAACCAGGGAAACTCCCATTTATCAGGCATGGACAACACATCATCATTATACAAATGCAGCCATTCTTCATTGCGGATATGGGCGCGTTTCGGGTCGGGAAGCGGCATGGTGGGATCGCCCGCAAGCCATTGCTCGACGATAAAATGGTACCACTGTTTAGACCACAACATGCCATCAAAAGCCTGGCGGGCAATAGCGCGGCGTTCTTTCGTTGCGCATGGCGGCATAAGGCTGTCATAGAACGCCTCCGATTCCGCCCGGCGCACATCAAACACATGGGTGAATTCCGGCCCTTCGAAGGGCGCTTCCGCATCATATTCACGCAAACGCAGCGTGACCATTCGCTGCTCATCCGGCGCTAATTTCCACGCATACCACGCCGCACACTTCGTACCGGCATCCTCAGACACCGCCTCCTCAGCGCCATCAATAAGCAGCCGGTGAAAACCATCTTTCACGTATTTGCATGGATTGGGCGCGCCATACAGGCGTTCATGATTCGTCTCGTTTCCCGTAAAAATCCATCGCGGCCCACACGACGCATCGAGAAAAGCTACGCCAAATTCCGGGTGTTCCGCACGTACGCCGCTAAGCCCCGCCTTTTCAATGATGGGCGCTTGGACGTTTTGACGCCAGCGCCAGGAATTGCGGAACCACAAGGAGGGCAACACATGCAGCACGGCGGCCTCTGGCCCGGCATTCTTCACCGTAATACGGATCAACAGATCATTCGCATCGGCTTTTGCATATTCCACATCCACATCAAAATAGCGGTTTTCATCGAAGATACCCGTATCCGCCAATTCATATTCCGGCTGGCGCCGTCCTCGCCGGCCGTTTTCTTCGCGCAGTTGCTGGTATGGAAATGCTTGCTGGGGATACCGATAGCGATAGCGCATATACGAGTGCGTGGGCGTGCAGTCCAAATGCCAATAATATTCCTTTACATCTTCGCCGTGATTGCCTTCCGCATTATCGAGCCCGAAAAGGCGTTCCTTGAGCAAAGCATCCTGCCCATTCCAGAGGGCAATGGCGAAACATAGCCGCTGGTGATTGTCACTCACTCCGGCAATGCCATCTTCCCCCCACCGATAGGCGTAAAAGGGGGCTTTGTCATAGGGCAAATACTGCCAGGGATTGCCATCGGGCGAATAATCCTCACGCACCGTGCCCCATTGGCGTTCGGAAAGATATGGGCCCCAGCGCCGCCAATGCTTCACACGCTCTCCGGCTTCCGCCAATCGTTCTTGTTCCATGTGGTTCATGCTTGCTGGCCCTCACTGTTTATGGCTGTAGCGCCGGCTCATTCCGTGCGCGCCACATAGGCTGTGGCCTATCTTACCACGATGAATCCACTCACGAATAGAATGATTTATAGAAAATTCTGCTCCACATCAAAAAGAGAACGCTATAGGCCGCCAATTCTGATGATATTTTAAAGGACCCTATTGGTTCATCTATTGGTTCATCTCTTTAGATTTTTACAAATGCCCGGCCATGCCAAAAATCCTGTATAGACCAGGTCAAACACCGGCGTCTTCAAATCTGAAAGAAACAAAGCACTACTAGCACGGAAAAAGTCGAACAGTACAAAGGCCACACCTGCTGGCTCAAGCAAAAAATGTACTCGAAAGCGAGGTTGAACTGAACAGTAGTGATCTTTAGTATAGTTTGCTTAATCCCAATACATGCACTATAGGCGATGCGGATGCCATAATGGCAAGGCGTATCAGCTTCATAAGCTCTCGGAATGATTGGCGCAACGGGCGGGGAATAGCGAGGTAAACGAATACGCTCTTCCTGAAGAAGCTACAAAAAGCGGCGGGATATCCACGTCTGCTTAATGAAGGAGAACATCAAGCATGGCAAATACTTCATGTTTTGATCTAACTGGCAAGGTAGTCGTCGTCACTGGCGGCGGCGGCGTACTCGGCGGCGCCATCGCTCGCGGCCTTGCACACGCAGGCGCAAGCGTGGCTATCGCTGATGTAGCCCTTGACAACGCCAAGGCGAAGGCTGCCGCCATTACGGCGGATGGGGGCAAAGCCGCCGCCTATGGGATGAATGTCTTTGAAAAAACGTCCATTGAAGCTTGCTGCGAGTCCATTTACCACGATTTCGGCAAAGTAGACAGCCTGTTCAATTGCGTGGGCGGCAACATGAAGGGCGTGACGACCTCTCCGGAGCAGTCTTTCTTTGATCTCCCCGCCGAAGCGATTCAGAAAGTCATCGATCTCAACTTGACCGGAGGCGTTATCGTGCCTTCCCAAGTTTTTGGCCGCCGCATGAAAAACCAGGCCGAAGGCGGGAGCATCATTAATATATCATCCATGAACGCCCTGCGCCCGCTGACACGCATACCGGGGTACAGTGCGGCGAAAGCAGCCGTCAGCAACTTCACTCAATGGCTCGCCGTACACTTGGCGCAGGAATACAGCACCAAGCTGCGGGTGAACGCCATCGCGCCGGGGTTCTTCCTGACGGATCAAAACCGGTTCTTGCTGACCGATGAGAAGACCGGAGAGCTGACGCCGCGAGGAAAAACCATCATCGCCCATACGCCCATGGCTGAATTCGGGAAACCGGAAGACTTGATCGGCGTAGCCATTTGGCTGGCGTCAGACGCCTCGCGATTCGTCACGGGCATCGTGGTGCCCATCGACGGCGGATTCAGCGCGTTTTCGGGCGTATAATTCGCGCCATGGATTCCAAGTATATCGAAAAGGCCAAGGCCCTGGTGCTATCGGCGCTGGAAGGCCATGACGCCGAGGCGTATCTGTTCGGCTCGTCGGCCCGGGGAGAAGATGATCGCGCAAGCGATATTGATATCGCGGTGCTGCCGAAGGGCCCTATGCCTATGAGCGTGATGCCAGCCATCCGCTCCGCATTAGAAGAAAGCGACATCCCGTATTTCGCGGATGTGATAGACCTTTCGAGCACGAGTGCGGATTTTCGCGACGCCGTCATCAAGGAAGGCATTCGATGGAAATAATGGTGAAGCGGCTAGATACCGCAAAAACAGCTTTAGAGGCGCTCGAAAGGGCTCTGCCTCTTGAGCCTATCCCCAACGATGACGATAATCGTTCCCGGGATGCCGCCATTCTTCGGTTTATCTTTACGTTCGAAGCAATTTGGAAAGCAGCGCAAACCGTATTGCGCCAAGCGTATGGGCAAGCATTCGCCTCTCCCAAAGAAATCGTGAGGGCATGCCTGCAAAATGGCCTTATTAACCGCTCTTCACAAGATCTGGCTATGCAGATGGCGGATGATCGGAATCTTGCCGTGCATACTTATAATGAATTGCTCGCTGAAGAACTCGCGAAACGCATTTCATCCTATACCCCCGTCATGAGGGACTGGCTGTTAGAAATGTATAAACAGTTATGACAGAAGCGCATTCTTAATTTCATCAAAAAAAGAAAGGGAAGAAACTATCATGAGCGACCCCGTAGCAGTTCTGAAGAACCACCAGCCCAAACACCAATTCTTAATCGCCATTGATTCGGACGGCTGCGCCTTCGATACGATGGAGATCAAGCACAAGGAATGTTTCATCCCGAACATCATCAAGCATTGGGAGCTCCAAACCGTGTCGAAATATGCGCGCGCGGCGGCGGAGTTCGTGAACCTCTACTCGAAATGGCGCGGCTGCAACCGCTTTCCAGCGATCCTGATGACCTTCGACCTGCTGAACGATTGGGACAAAGTGCAAGAGCGCGGCATTAAGGCCCCTGATGTGCCCTCGCTGCGGGCATGGGTCGAAAAGGAATCCAAACTGGGCAATCCCGCCCTCGAGGCATATTGCAAAGAACACGATGATCCGGTCATGCACCAAACCTTGCGCTGGAGCAAAGCCGTGAATGTATCGGTGGCGGATATCGTGGACAAAGGCCTTCCGCCGTTCCCTTATGTGCGTGAATGCCTGCAAAAAGCTCAAGATAAGGCGGACATGCTGGTTTGTTCACAGACGCCCACGGAGGCCCTCGTGCGCGAATGGGAAGAGCAAGGCCTCGCCGAGTATGTCTTCGCCATCGCGGGGCAGGAAATGGGCACAAAGACGCAGCATATCGGCTACGCCTCGGAAGGGCGCTACGAAAAAATGAACATGCTCATGATTGGCGACGCGCCGGGCGATATGAAAGCAGCGCGGGGCAATGGCGCACTCTTCTTCCCCATCCTTCCGGGCGATGAAGACAAGTCGTGGAAACGTCTGTATGAAGAAGGCCTCGACCGGTTCTTCGCGGGCACATTCGCGGGCGAATATGAAGCGGAATTGATCCGCGAATTCGACACGTATCTGCCCGAGCTGCCGCCGTGGAAAAAGAACGGCCATTAACCATTCCTATTGGTGGAACAAATAGGGGAGAAACACTCGATGTGGGATGGCTTCTCCCCTATTACAACTGAGGAGACAGGCCATGAAGCACATAAAAGCCGCCACCAGCCAGTTATGCCCCATGCCATGCGGCTGCGCGCCCACCTGGTGGTGCGAAACCTTCGAAGAACCGGTATATGATTTTGTGGTGACGCTCTTCCCGCAGTTGGCGAAGGAGTCGTAAAAACCTTGATACAACAGCGCCCCCGGATCATCGCCAGCGCCGGACGAACCATGGATTCCTTACAAAAACTCAGGGAAGCCATGGCGTGCGGTGCAAACGGATTCCGCATGGCCTTAGGGCTGTCCGGCCGCGATCATCTGATGGACGCTCGAAATATTATTCTGGCCAAGCAAGAAATACTAGCCTCTGCTGGGCTTGAAACCAAATGCGGGCTATATCTTGATCTGCCCGCCACGCGCCCGCGCATTGGCCGCATGCTTGCCCGCCGGTTCCATCCTGGCGAAATCGTCCAGCTTGTGGATGCGGAAACCACCCAAATAGAGGGTGAAATTCCACTGCCTGGCTTGCCGCAATGGGCTTCCATGCTCGAGCCCGGACATCGGCTGATGTTCCGTGATGGGCGTAATATCTTCAGTGTGATTTCCCACACGGCGAATACGATATCGGCAAGATGCCATACCGCCTCTTCAGCGCTTCAAGAAAACAACGGGTGCAGCTTCCCCGATAGCGGCGTCCATTTTGAATTGCTTCGCAAGGACGACCAAAAGCTCCTCGCCTGTTTCGCCGCCGCACGCATAAAACCCAGCGGCATCCTGCTATCTCTGGCCGTATCCGCCGCGCAGATAGCCGAAGCGCGCCGCGACATCACCGCTATATGGCCGGAGGAGACACCGCGCATCATCGCTAAAATCGAAACCGCTTACGCCGTGGAAAACGCGCGCGCCATCATCGCCGAAGCGGATGGCGTTCTGCTGGGGCGCGGCGACTTGGGCATATTCGTGCCGCCCCACCGGCTGCCGCGCATTCAGGAGGAGATCGTAAAACTTGCCCAATTAGCAGGCAAGCCCGTGGCCGTGGCCACGCAATTCCTCGAACACTATGCGTCCACCGGAACGCCCAACCGGGCTGAACTCAATGATGTCGCCCTTGCCGTGCGGCAAGGCGTTGATGAAATCATCTTGTGCCAGGAGACCAGCGACAGCCCATATGCGCTGGACGCTATCTCGCTCACGAAAGCAATCATTGATGAAGAAACGAGAGGAACCAGGAATAAACACCAATGATCACGATTATTTTACATATATGAATCAATGAAAATACATCAGTAAATAATTTAATAATGTACTATAAATATAATTATATACACATAAGCATTTTGTCTGTAAGTTTGATTAATGCACCAGAAATGCACTTCTTTATTCGTGCAAATTCGTGTCCATTCGTGGTCCAAAAAAGGAGCTACCATGCTGATTATCGCCGATGAAAACATCCCCTATGTCCGGGAGGCGTTTGCGCCACTGGGCGAAGTGTGTACGGCGCACGGCCGCAAGATGGCCGCAGAGACCGTCCACGACGCGGAACTACTGCTGGTCCGCTCGATCACCAAGGTGAACGCGGCGCTCTTGGATGGCTCCAAGGTCCGTTTCGTGGCCACGGCCACCATTGGAGAAGACCACATCGACAAGGCGTATCTCGCACAACACGGCATCGCTTTCTCGAGCGCGCCGGGCTGCAACGCGAACAGCGTAGGCCAATATATCGCGTGCGCCTTGCTGGCGCTGAGCGAACGATTCGGATTCGATTTGCACGGCATGACGCTGGGCATCGTAGGCGTGGGCAATGTGGGAAAACGGGTGCTGGCCATGGCCACTGCGCTAGGCATGAAGTGCGTCCTCAACGATCCGCCGCTCGAGCGCCAGACTGGCAATACCAAATACCGGCCTATTGAAGAGATCCTGGGATGCGATATCGTCACGCTCCATGTGCCTATTCAGAAAGAAGGGCCGGACGCGACCTATCATTTGGCGGACGAATCGTTTATTCAAGCAATGAAGCCAGGCGCGATTCTCATGAACAGTTCACGCGGCCCCGTGGCGGACGGCAAAGCGATTATACACGCCCTGGATGATGGCCACTTGCGGGCCTGCGTGCTCGATGTATGGGAAGGCGAACCGAGTATAAACGCCGCTCTGCTCAAGCGCGTGTTCATCGGCACGCCCCACATCGCGGGCTACTCCTTCGATGGCAAGGTGAACGGCACGCGGCAGATTTACGAGGCCGCCTGCCAATTCCTGGGCCTCCCCCCCACTTGGAATCCCGCGCCTTTGCTCCCCGCGCCAGCGTGCCCCGAAGTGCGCGTGGATGGTTCACTTCCCTTTATGGACGCCCTGCGGCAAGCAGTAAAACCGGTTTATGATATAGTGGAAGACGATGCGGCCATGCGCGGCATTATTGGGCAGCCCGAGGAACAGCGCGGCGCATACTTTGATCGCTTGCGGAAAGAATATCCCCAGCGCTGCGAGTTTTTTAATACGCGCGCGCTCGTGGAGCCTGCGAATAGCGAGATCGAGAGGGCGCTGGCGGGATTGGGATATAGCATTGCCGATAGATCTGCGGAAGTATCCGGATAATTCACCACCAAGACACGAAGACACAAAGAGGTTCTCAAGGACTTCATCATGTATGTATATGAATATTTAACCATTATTGCACAAATAAAGAGTGAGGCAGATGAATGAACTCTCACAACTCCTTGTGTCTTTGTGACTTAGTGGTGAGTATTCCGAGCCTTTCACATGGAGGAGATACCCGAGTTGATGCAAACCACATCCTCAACTAAGCAACTGATCGCATCGCAAGGCTTCCTATCAGAGTCCGGCTTGCATGCTTTCGTGCAAGAAACGCTGGGAAACGAATCCATCAATGGCAAGCGCGTCCTCTTCATCATTCCCGACAGCACGCGCAGCATGCCCATGGCGGCTATGTTTCGAGCGCTGTTTGATGCGGTCCATGGGCGCGTGGCGAAAATGGATTGCCTCGTGGCCTTGGGCACACATCCGCCCATGACGGATGAGGCCATCAACCACCTCGTGGGCATATCGTCCGAAGAGCGCGCAACCAAATACGCGGATGTCGGCATTTTTAATCATGATTGGCAGAATGCGGATATGCTGCGGCATATCGGAACGGTCACTGAGGAAGAGATCGAACACATCAGCGGCGGATTGCTGCGGCAGCGCGCCGATGTGCTGATCAACAAGCGGATCTTTGATTACGATTTGCTGTGCATTGTAGGGCCCGTGTTTCCCCACGAGGTCGTAGGCTTCAGCGGCGGCAACAAGTATTTTTTCCCCGGCATCGCGGGCGAGGAAATACTGAACCTATTTCACTGGTTGGGCGCGCTGATCTCGAATCCCGTCATCAATGGCACAAAGTACACGCCCGTGCGGGAAGTCATCAACCTAGCCGCCTCCATGATTCCCATCGAGAAACGCTGCTTTTGCCTGAATGTGATGGGCAAGGATTGCAAAGGCATTTTTTACGGCACGCCGGAAGACGCCTGGGACGCCGCAGCGGACCTATCGGCACAGACGCATGTCGTCTACAAAGACCGCCCCTACACCAGCGTGCTCGCCATGGCCCCCGCCATGTATGACGAGATCTGGGTGGCGGGCAAATGCATGTACAAGCTCGAGCCCGTGGTGGCCGATGGCGGCGAACTGATTATTTGTGCGCCGCATATTCGTGAAATCAGCGTGACTCATGGCAAACTGATCAAGCGCATCGGTTATCATACCCGCGACTATTTCTTGTCCCAACTCGATAGATTTCGCGACATACCCGGCGGCATCCTGGCCCATTCGACCCACGTGCGCGGCATCGGGACTATGGAAAACGGCGTGGAAAAATGCCGGATTCAGGTCACGCTGGCCACGGGAATACCCGAAGAGGAATGCCGCGCCATTAACCTGGGGTATCGTGCTCCGGCATCCATCCATCCCGATGACTGGAAAGACAAGGAAGAGGAAGGGCTTCTCCTCGTGCCACACGCGGGAGAAGTGCTCTATCGGTTAAAAGAAGGCAATCCCGCACCGAAGCCTTTTTATAGAAATCGTATGTCATAATGTCTTATAATAGGCCCTAGATAATGTTAGAGCGTTGACTCTAGCTGTATAATAAGTTAATTTATGATTGTTATTTAATCGATTTTTATGAAATTATTAACTAATAGAAGCTGGTTAAACAAGAAAAGCGCATGCTACACGTATTTCAATGCCGCCATGCGCCGCCAGTGTTGGGCTGCTATCTACAAAAAACCTTTTCTTGCAAAGATTTCCTGTGCAAGCATTTGAAGACATTTTGATCCACTGATGACACCGATTACACTGATGAGCAATTAACAACGGCGTGGCCAGAGTCACAAAGTATTCCATTGAATGTTTTCGTGTATTTAGGGTATTTCGTGGCCTACAATCCGGGCCTTTAGTTGCGGCTATGCTACTCTATGGAATTCATATTGAATCGGCGTAAGCCGATTATTTAGGTTCATTCTATTTGGATATAATGGCACTATACAGGAGGAACAATTGCATCATGCCAAAGAATGTCATTGTCGCACAGTCTGGCGGGCCTAGCCCCGTCATCAACAGCTCGCTTCGCGGCGTCATCGACGCGTGCAAGATGTTCCCTGAGACCTTTGGAACCCTCTACGCGGGATGGCACGGCATTGAGGGCGTCTTGAAGGAAGAATTACTCGACCTGTCTGCTCAAGATGAAGAAGAAGTCGCCCTGCTGCGTTACACCCCCGCCGCAGGCTCTATCGGCACTTGCCGGTACAAGTTGAAAAAAGACCAGCAAGAGGACTTCCAGCGGGTCATCGAGGTGTTCAAGGCCCATAACATCGGGTATTTCTTCTATAACGGCGGCAATGACTCGATGGACACCGCCCATAAAATCGCCAACCTCGCCCACGAACAAGGCCTCGACCTCATCGGCGTCGGCGTTCCGAAGACCATCGACAACGACGTGGGCGACTCGGAATTCAAGCTCATCGACCATACGCCGGGCTACGGCAGCGTGGCGCGGTATTGGATGGGCGTGGTCCAGGCCGCCAACGAAGAAAATGCAGGTTCTTGCCCCAACGATCCCGTTCTGGTCATGCAGGCCATGGGCCGCAAAATCGGCTTCATTCCTGCGGCGGCGCGTCTGGCGGACCCGAAACGGGAGATGCCGCTTCAGATCTATATGGCCGAATCGGGCGTGACAGCGGAAGAGTTATGCGACAACGTGAGCGACCAGCTCAAGCGCGATGGCCGGTGCATGCTCGTCGTAAGCGAGGGCTTCGACATAGGCGAATTAGGCGATATCAAGGATAGCTTCGGCCACACCCATTTCGGAGCCACGAAACTGACCGCCGCGCAGAAAATCGTCAACTTGTTGAATGAAAAGAAACTGCCGGTGCCTGGTGCGGCGCGCGGACAAGTCTCGGGTACGGATCAACGCGCCATGGCGCTGTATACATCCATCGTGGACCTGGATGAAGCATATAAAGTAGGCCAGAAGGCCGCCTTGATCGCCCAATCCGGCGAGAATGGCTGGATGTCCACCATCTTGCGCGAGCCGGGCGTGATTTATAATGTGCGGTATGACAAAGTGCCTCTCGAACAAGTCGCCAATTCGGAACGTTCTTTCCCGAAGTCGTGGATTGCGCCAAGCAAGATCGATGTGACGGATGATTTCGTGCGCTATGCAAAACCGCTCATCGGCGAAGACTGGATCAGCGCGCCGATCAATGCCGGCCGCCACCGCTTCACGCGGTTCAAACCGATCTTCGCGGATAAAAAACTCCCGGCGTACACGTTGCAGGCATTGCGGAAATAGAGTGAGACATGAACTGAGGTGAACCATGCGGCTGGAACTGACAAGCTTGCGGAAAACCATCGAAGCGCTGGATCGTTCATTGCACGTACTGGATACGCGTGGTGACTCCTATGAGGCTGACGCGCGGGAAGCGATTCGAGCAGGCATCATCCAGCACTTCGAGATCGCGTACGAGCAGTGCTGGAAGTTCATGCAGCGGTGGCTGCGCGAGAATGGTTCGCTGGCGGAAGCCGAGTTTCCCCGGACGCGCAAGGAGTTGTTCCGTATGTCGGCCAGGCAAGGCCTTATCGCCAATCCCGAGCCATGGTTTGCTTTTGGCGACGCACGAAGCTTAACGTCCCACACATATGACGAAGCGCAAGCGGAAGTGGCGCTAGAGCACGCAAAGCAGTTTTTGCCTCATGCACAAGCGCTTCTAGCGGAACTTGAAAAACGGAATGATTGACTTATCTAGTGAAGAACTAGCGGAAGTGAAGCGGCTCCTCGCGTCGCACATCCCCGAAGCGGAGGTGAGGGCCTTCGGTTCGCGGGTACGGGGCAATGCGCGGCCTTACAGCGACTTGGATCTGGCGCTCGTCACGCCGGAGCCGGTGGATTGGCGGCGCATAGAGGAACTGAAGGACGCGTTTGCGGAGTCCAATCTGCCGTTCATGGTGGACGTGCTGGACTGGGACAAGCTGGCAAAGGAATTCCAGGCGATTATTGAAAAGTACTATGAAGTGCTGCAAGAAGCGAATATGACACTTAATCATTCATAACACAATCAACATAGAAGGAGAAGCTAACCAATGGCGAAAATGGACATGGGGCTCATCGGCTTGGCGGTCATGGGCGAAAATCTAGTGCTCAATGCGGAAAGCAAAGGCTTTTCCGTGGCGGTCTTTAACCGCACCGTATCGAAAGTGGATGATTTCGTGAATGGCCGGGGCAAAGGCAAAAACATCCTGGGCTGCCACAGCATCGAAGAGCTGTGCGCCAACTTGAAGACGCCGCGCAAGGTCATGATGCTGGTGAAGGCGGGTAAGGCGGTGGACGACTTCATCGAACTGCTTCTCCCCCACCTCGAACCAGGCGACATCATCATTGACGGCGGCAATTCGCATTTCCCGGACACCATCCGCCGTGCGCAATATGTCGAGAGCAAGGGCTTCCTGTACATCGGCACTGGCGTGTCGGGCGGCGAGGAAGGCGCGCTGCTCGGGCCGTCCATCATGCCCGGCGGTTCGCCTGCCGCATGGGAGCATGTGAAGCCCATCTTCCAAGCCATCGCGTCCAAGACCGCCGACGGCGCCCCCTGTTGCGACTGGGTCGGCGAGGGCGGCGCGGGCCACTTCGTCAAGATGGTGCATAATGGCATCGAGTACGGCGACATGCAGATGATCTGTGAGACCTACCATCTCATGAGCCAAGGACTCGGCATGTCGAACGCTGAAATGCATGAAGTATTCGCGGAATGGAACAAGGGCGAACTCGACTCGTACCTCATCGAGATCACCCGCGACATCTTGGGATATAAAGACGAAGAGGGCAACGAGGTCGTGGACCTTATCCTCGACACGGCCGGCCAGAAGGGCACGGGCAAGTGGACCGCCATCGCCGCCCTCGACCAAGGCCAGCCGTTGACCCTTATCGGCGAAGCCGTATTCGCACGCTGCCTATCGGCCATCAAGGACGAGCGCGTGGCCGCATCGAAACTCATTAAAGGCCAAACCTGTGCGTTCGATGGCGACAAGAAGGCCTTCGTCAACGATCTGCGCCAGGCGCTTTACGCCTCGAAGATCGTGTCCTATGCCCAAGGCTACCAGCTCATGCGCTCGGCGGCGGCGGAATACGGCTGGAACCTGAACTACGGCGGCATCGCCCTCATGTGGCGCGGCGGCTGCATTATCCGGTCGGCCTTCCTGGGTAAAATCAAGGAGGCCTTCGACAAAGATCCCGGCCTCGTGAATCTGCTGCTCGATCCGTTCTTCAAGGACGCCATCGAGAAGGCCCAATCCGCCTGGCGGCGCGTCATCACCACGGCGGTGAAGCTGGGCATCCCGGCCCCGGCCCTTAGCACCGCGCTGGCCTATTTCGATGGGTATCGCGCGGAGCGCTTGCCCGCCAACCTGCTCCAGGCCCAGCGCGACTACTTCGGCGCGCACACCTATGAGCGCGTCGATAAGCCGCGCGGCGAGTTCTTCCATACCAATTGGACCGGACGCGGCGGCATGACCTCGGCCTCGACCTACGTAGTGTGATATTATGATTCAGGGGAGGCCTTCTTTGGAAAGAGGGTTTCCCCTGGCCCCTTCCTAGAAACTTTCGAGTCGCGCTTCGCGCGGGTGGAATAGCATGCCTAAGATCGTCGTGACACGCGCTATCCCGGAAATAGGACTCCAATTGCTACGCGCCGCATTCGGCGTGGAGAACGTCCACGTCTTCCCCCATGACAGGCCTATCGAACCAGATGAGTTGCTGGAATTCGTCCAAGACGCGGCCGCGTTGCTTCCGTTGCTGACCGACCGCATCGACGCCGCCGTCATGGATGCGGCGGGCAGGCCGCTCAAGATCATCGCCAATTACGCGGTGGGGTATAATAACATCGACATCGCCGAGGCATCGGCGCGGAGGATCGCCGTGAGCAACACCCCAGGAGTCCTGACGGAATCGACGGCTGATCTGGCCTGGGCGCTCCTGATGGCCGCCGCACGGCGCTTGGGCGAATCGGAACGCTTCCTGCGCGCAAGCCAATGGAGCGGCTGGGGCCCGCAACTCTTTCTAGGCGTGGATATCCACGGTAAAACACTAGGCATATTCGGCATGGGCCGCATCGGGCAGGCGGTGGCGCGCCGCGCTAAAGGCTTCAACATGCGCGTCCTCTACACAAGCCGCAACCGGCTCACGCCGGAGACAGAGCAAGACTTAGGCGCGGCGTTCGCCGATAAAACCACGCTCCTAGCGGAATCCGATTTCATCTCCATCCATTGCCCCCTCACCCCCGAAACCACCCACGCCTTCGGCGCGGCGGAATTCCGCGCCATGAAACGCACTGCCTGCCTCGTGAACACGGCGCGCGGGCCCGTGGTGGATGAGGAAGCGCTCGCGAAGGCCCTCGATGCGGGCGAGATATTCGCAGCGGGCTTGGATGTCTTCGAGCGAGAGCCGGAAGTGCATGAACGCCTGCTTGGGTGTCCAAACGCCGTCCTCATCCCCCACCTCGGCAGCGCCACCCACGACACCCGCAACCGCATGGCCGAAATGGCCGCCCAAAACATCATCGCCCGTTTCAACGGCGATACGCCGCCGAATTGCGTGAACCCGGAAGCGCTGGAATAAGCCTATACCTATATACCTGTCGATGTCTTTCCACTTGACAAGGGCAGTATTCCTCTATTAGTGTCTGTGGTGGGGTTGCGCTCGTTGCCAACGAGGATGACCACCGGCCTGTTGGTCAGTTGGAGATTGTAAGTTCGTGTGATAAAAAAAGCGGCCGCAATATGTTTCATCCGGAAGACTGCCACAGGAAAAGGACAGGGAATAAGGCAGAAAGGGAGAGTAGAATGAAACATCACGAAAACATTAGGATAATACCGGGCAAAATGGCCGCACTCGGATTCTGTATGTTTATTTTAATAATGTTACTCTCCTATGCCGATTCATGTACCGATCACGTGGGTCACGCAGGCTACCGTGTCGTGGCGCAGCCATACGATTCCGGGTATGTCGGAGATCCTCCAATTGTCCAAGAGAATGTCGTGATTAAAGTCTTCGAGAAGCATAATCACACCTGTAATGAAGCCATCTGGACGATCAAAGAAACAGTGAGCGCGGGCAAACCAGCCAAGGTTGTGGCTGATGACGAGGCCAAGACTAAGGTGAACAACCAAAACTCAGATTTGGACACTCACACGTGGACCGTGACGGATCAGATGACCATCCCGGCGGGTAAGTGCTACAGATATGAGGCCATGGCCGACCTTATGGAGTGCCCCGAACAGGTACGATACCAGGCAGATCTCGAGTGGAAGTGCGACACTTGCTACCCTGGACAATGCTTTTTACAGGGATATACTCGGTCATGTATAAACGCCGCAAACTCTAGCAAAGAACACACAGGCGTCTTCTCCCAGATTCATACGTTTTCACAAAACACCGATCCGGATGGGAACGGAGACAAATCCTGACCGGATAACGTGGATAATGGAGCGTGCGTAGTTATAGGTATGGGCTCACGGGGATATGGAAATCAGATGCTGCCCTGTCTCCGTACATGGGGAGAAAAGCCATGTCCATCCGCTACCTGTTAAGAAGCATTCCAGATTTTCTGCGATGCCCGCTAGTGGCCATCCTCTGCGTTTTTGCAATCGCGGGACAAGGAGCCGGACAAGAGACGCCTGCCATGGAGGACCCGGGACCTGCCATGATCTTACCAATTACACCGCAAGAAGTTGAACAACAGAAGGCACAGGTTTACTATCGGGAGATCGACGAGTGCCTTGCGCGCGGAGATAACCAGGGAGCCGTGGCATGCTATGATCGAATGTTCAAGGAAATGCCCGAGTATGGTAAGGATACGGGAGAAATCGTGACACTCCAGTACCACCGGGCGGTGGCGTATGGATTTGATAGGTACAGCAAAGAAAGAACTGCTCTCTTCGAGAATATCTGGAACGATCCCACCAATGCGGACTACTTGCAGATCTACAACATTGGCCGCATGATCGTGTGTTACCATTATGAATCGGGCGACTACGAAGGCGCACTGTCGTATGCCATTGAACTCAATGCCAAACTGGAAGCCAACTACGACGCCATACCGGAGGAAGCGCGAAGCCGGTTTGGCATAGATATTGCCTATCGAGAGAGTTTAGTTTACGCGGCTAGGTCCTACGCGCAACTAGGCAACCCCGAGGCGGCTGAGAAATCCTATCGCACGCTGCTCGACCGTTTTCCTGGAAGCATTTTTGAGGAAGAGGCCCAGACTGCTCTGAAGGAACTCGAGGGAATCTCACATGCGGATGCATATGAACTTGTGGCTAGTTCGAGAAAACGGAAACCGGGCCACCCAATCGAGTCCGCCGTCTCCGAGAGTGGCAGCGACAACTCCAATAACGAGGCTTTGCCTGGCCCACCCTCCGGCATGAAGGGTCCACTTCAGATGCCGGAGAATACCGACACCGATCCACATTCTAGTGAGGGCGGCATACACCTGTACACCGGCATTGCTCTGGCGCTAGCGGTGGCGATTCTGGCTGCTTTCTGGTTTGGACGCCGCAAGCGATAAGCCGCGTAGACCCCGGATCCAAGGAGCAAATGCAACACCGTTTGATTGGAAGATTTTGTTTGGAGTTCGGTCACCGGGCTTTTCCCTTGGCCTGTGGTTGAGTTCTTCGATGTAGCGCGGCAGGGTTCACTATTCCCCACCTCGGCAGCGCCACCCACGCCATCCGCAACCGCATGGCGAAAATGGACGTCCAAAACATCATCGCCTGTGTCAATGGCGGGACTCCGCCGAATTGCGTGCATCCTGAAACGCTTGAATAATACCGCGAATAGACACCAATAATACCCATTTACTAATACTGTGTCATTCCCGCGAAAGCGGGAATCCAGGTCGTTTCTTCTGGAGCCTCGCGTTCATGGATGCTCAAAAATGTCTCCTGAGTGAGTTTACTTCGCCACAAATTGAAAAAAGGCCATTCGAGTCGAATCCGCACGCTAAAGCGTCAGCAAGCTGCCGCACTCCATATCGTTTCACCAGAAATACTTAGAGCGTGTATAAGTGCGGTAGCTTGCTACCGCTTTCATGTTCTCTTTCGTCGTGGAATGCCTATTTCCCGTTTGATGAGGCATTTGCGAAATAGCGTGGTTTGCGAACGCGCGGACGGTGCGGGCACACGCGGAGCGGTTTTCGCCTGTGGCAATGGGATTACGCCTCCGCTACGGGTGCAATAAATCATGCAGGAGGTTCGCGTGTAGGACCCTTGCGGCCCGAATGGGCATGGTTTGCCCTTGATTCGGGCCATCATTGCTTGTGCGGATTCGATGTGATCTATGCGGCGCGGGGCTGTCCGAGGAGCGAGCGCATGCGTTCTGCCTGGCCGGCTTCGAGCCATCCCAGGGCCATGCCGAGCATGACGAGGAGGGCTAATCCGGTGCGGGCGCGCATCTTTTTCATACCGCGGATGTAGTGGCGCTCGAATCCGTATGCGCCGTCGAGTCGGCTGTTGACTCGCTCGATGGCGGTGCGGTGTTTGTATTCGCGGCGCCAGGATTTGGCGCTGCGGGGCAGGGGGGCATAAGCGCTAACCTTATATTGCCTCCATCAAACCACGCAACTGTTGCATTCGCTTCCTTGGGGGCTCTGCCAGATCTCTCGCGATTTCCCGCCACTGGCTGATGCATTCGGATAATCCAAGCGTCGGATTGACCGCTTGGCGAAGGAGGTGCAAGGCGAAAGAGAGTTCGCGCCACAAGGAGGCCTCGCGGTAGATATCGTCACAGTGGATATCCCCAGGGGGAAAAAAAGCGCCCCTCATCAACAATGGCCTGGGCAAGGCAGGAGACAAGCATTTTGCCGTGGAGCCAAGCCTTGGCCGACTCCTCGTCTTCCTTTGGCAAGTGTCCCAATCCCATAATCGACTTCATCCGTTTGAAGGCCAACTCCACCTGCCAGCGCGCCCGGTACAACTCGATAACCTGGTGCGGCGATATTGAATCCGGCAAGGATGTGGCCAGTATGACGTAGCGATGCAGCACAAGCGTTTCGGGATCCAGACTCCGTTGCTTCTTGCTTAGCTCTTTCTTCGCCCGGCGGATGCTTTGCGCGGCGGCTTCCTCGCTCAAACGCAGCGCACAGATCCGTAGCGCCAGCTCCTCCTGCCCCTTTGCCTGGCCAATCAGGGCCCAATCACCCACTTCCCCTACCTCTAGAGACGCCACCAATCCAGCCAGTGGACAGGTGTTCCCTGCGCCATTCCGAAGACTGAAGGCTTTATTCTTAAGACGCGTCAGAAAGTTCCCGTTATGGCCGAGCACATAACGAAAACCTTTGAGATGCCCATAAGCACGATCTCCGAGCAATAGGTCGCCAGGCGAGACTCGGAATCGCGCGAAACTCTCTCCAACCTTCGGGCCGGTAATATGAAACTCATCGCATTGAAGACCGTATAAACATAGGCTGTAGTGAACGCGCCAGTCCGTTCCCGTGCTTCCCGGTTCGCAGACAACGCTCGCATCCACGACGCGAACACGGTAATACTCCAGCCATGCAGGCCGAACGCACGGTCCCGCGCGACGTTGAAGTATCTCTACGGCCATCCACCGCAGCCATTCCCCCGAAGCACGCAACCGCTTAAGAAGTGCCACATCCGACACGGACGCCACATTCCCTTCTCGAGCACGAACGACAGCCTCACGCAGAGAACACCCATCCGCCAAATGGATCAACAGCAAGCGCAGGAGCGATTCCGTCGACGATATAGAACGAGGCTTGCGGTGCCACGCGCCCAATTCACGAGCCTTGTCCTCCCATCCAGCAGGGAGAAAACGCTGTAAACACTGCCAATTCTCATTCCACGCTGCTTCCATGCACCCAGTATAGAAGATTCGTCAGGAGACATCAAATAAGGTTAGCGCTTATGGGGCAGGGGGGTAAAGATGCGCCGGTCGATAGCGATGGGCACGCGGACAATCCGTCCGTGTTCGGGCTGGCATCCTTGGTTGCAGAGGTCTTGCTGGGTACAGGCGCTCCCGCGTGCCTTGGCTGGGCAACGGTATTTCAAGGTTCCCCGATCTTGCTCGAATCCTTGGTAGGCCATGGAATCATAGTTGTCGCGTTCGTTTGGGGCGCCGTTACGACACCGGCAGAGGACTTCACCTCGTTCGGTATGGAAGATCGTGTCTACCCGTTCGGGATATAAAGGGCGGGGCCGTTCCGGTTCTTCTTTCCAGGTCGCCCGGATGTCCACGATGGGCCGGATTTCATGTTCCTCGAAGAGGCCCTTGTTGTTGGCTTCGGAATCATAGCCCTTGTCGGCGCTGAGGTACTCGGCGCGTTGGACGAGTTCGGGGTGGCGCGCGTCGAGAGCCGCCACGAGGGGCAGCAGAAAGGGCGAGTCGTTGGCGCTGGCTTTCGTGACCGCGTAGCCCAGCGGCAATTCATATTTCGTGTCCACGATGAGGTGCAGCTTGTAGCCGAACCACCGTTTGACCTTCTCCCAGGGCGTGCCGTCCTTGTGAACGCCCTTGTAGGTTTTCGTGCCCCAGTCTGCGTCGCGGTCGCGCCGCCCGTCCGGCTCTTCGTTTTCCAGGACCGCGTCTTTGCGCGGAGGCTTGGCGTGGGTTTGGATGGCTTTCGAGTCTACGGCCAGACGCACCCCGAGATCCGGCAAGCGTTCCATCAGCCGGACGATGAGCGCGTCGAACATCCGGTCCACTTCTTTCCAGTGGCGCAGTAATCTGGCGAAGAACCGCGTGTACACCCATTCGGGCGGGACCGCCTTGGCGCCCCGCAACACGTCGAATCCGCACAACTGGCGCAATTGCCCGTTTCGGGCTAGTTCGCGGCGCAGGCTTTCGACGCCGTCGTGCTGGAAGACGATCCCCGCCAGTATGCTGTTCCACATCGCGCGGATAGGATAATCGTCGCGCCGCCCCTTGCGTTCGGCTTCCATCGCCCGCATCAAATCTTCATCCGGCAGCGCCGCCAGCAACAGGTTCAGCCGATCCAGATCCGACGCCGCGTCGACCTGGTTCCACGAGAACAACCCCATTTGGTGTATAATGGCCATCGCAAACGTCTCCTTGGTGTGTGCGTGGTTATGTGGTCAACTATACTACAATCACACACGGGAGACGTTACGCCTTTTCCCGCTCGCCGAGGGCATTTGGGGTGATTTTTCACAAAAAATCCTTATTCATGCCCCCGCCAAGCCCCTTTCCCCGCATTCTCCGGGGTAGGCGCCAATTCCGCCGCTTTGTAAACCCTTGTCAATACGGATTTTCTTTATTTCGCAAATGCCTCTTGATGGCTTGCCCTTGACAAAATACAAGAAACTGATTATACTGAGAATAGAAAACGTTTTCTGTGTCTAGTGCTATCATCTTGTAATAGTTTAAATGCAATAAAAGATGGCATAAAGCCGAACGCGCGCAGTAAACGTTATCTATATTGCTTCGCTTTATTTCTTCAATTTCGATACCGTCCAATATCGTTCGCGACGTATTTTTCTACACATCTATTTTTTTGTAACTATACAGCCGAAACACATAACACAACGGAAGGGAGCCCGCGATGAAAAAAGTCGTACGCCAACGGACCGCTTCTTTATGCGTACTACCGCATTGCCTTGGTTCGGTTTTCATCTCATATGACCAGCTCAGTATGTATTCGACGGTTATTTCATTGGGGATTTTCAGCATACTGGCCATTGGGTGGGTGCTTGGAATAGAGCCAGCCTATGCTTCGGAGGCTGCTGATTCGTCAAAGGCTACTCCCGCCCTGGAAGCTTTCGCTCTCAAAGACATCCGTCTACTGGATAGCCCTTGGTCCGAAGCGCAAGAAGCAAATCGGCGCTGGCTATTGTCGCTTGAGCCTGGCCGCCTGCTCCATACCTTCCGTCTGAATGCAGGGCTTCCGAGCGATGCGCGCCCATACGGGGGCTGTGAAGCGCCTACATGCGAGATACGCGGGCATTCCATGGGGCATTATCTCTCGGCATGCGCCATGATGGCCGCGATAGGCGATGATACGCTACGCCAGCGCTCAGCTTATGTCGTAGCCGAATTGGCTAAATGCCAGGCATCATTGGGAAACGGATATCTCTCCGCCTTTCCCGAATCTCATTTGGAGCGCCTGGAACGCCATGAACATGTCTGGGCGCCTATTTATGTCATTCACAAAATCATGGCCGGGCTGTACGACCAGTATGCCTTTTGTGGCAACACACAGGCTTTAGACATACTGAAAAATATGGCGGGGTATTTCGAGCGCCGAATAGATAAACTGGAGGAAGCCGAGTGGACTCGGATAAAGGATGGAACCGAGATCGGGGGCATCTCTGAAACGTTGTTGAACCTATATTCCGTGACGAACGATCCGGAGCATCTACGCCTAGCCCAGCGCTTTGAATCCGAGACCTTTCTCAAACCACTGGCTGAGGGATGCGATAATCGGGTGTTCCCGCAGAATGCTAAAGAAATCCTCGTGTCGGGTCGATAAGTATGCCGGACCCTTAACGGAGGAAGACCGATGGCAGCGATGGTGACAAGGCGCGACGGCGACACGTTCGAGGTGAGTTTCTCGCTGAGGCTGCGTGGTTCGATGCTCGATATGGAGGAGGCGGTCCAGGAGGCCCTGAACGGGGTGGGGCGCGCAGTCATGGCCGAGGCCCTGGCCCGTTTCGACACAGACGGCTCGCCCATCCGCGTCGGCGCCACCACCTTCAAAACCAAGGGGCGCTTCGGCCAGACCTACGAGACGCCCCACGGCCCGGTCCGCGTCGAGCGGCACGTCTACCAGAACACCGCCACGGGCGGGCGCACCTTCTGCCCGCTGGAGCGGGACGCGCGAATGGTCATGAACGCCACGCCGCGCTACGCCCGGATCGTCAGCGGAAAATACTCCCGCATGGGCGCCGATGTCATGCGCCGCGACCTGCTCGAGTCGACAGGCCGCGCAATCTCGCGCGACTATGTGAAGAAGATCGGCGATTTTGTGGGCGCCCTGGCGCAGGCCAGGGAGGAGACGTGGGAGTACGAGCTGCCGGAATTGGACAGGCCGGTCGCGTCGGTGGCCGTGGGCCTGGACGGCACCTGCATGCTGCTCAGGGAGGACGGCTGGCGTCAGGCGATGTGCGGGTCCATCAGCCTGTACGACAAGGACGGGGAGCGGCTGCACACGATCTACGCGGGCGCATCGCCCGAGTACGGCAAGCAGACTTTCCTCGAGCGCTTCGGCCGCGAGGTGGAGCGCGTGAGGGCGAGGCACCCGGCGGCGCTGTATATCGGCCTGGCCGACGGCGCGCCGGACAACTGGAAGTTTTTGACGCCGCGCACGGACCGGCAGATGCTGGATTTCTATCACGCGCGGGAATACGTGGGGAAGGCGGCGGAGGCGATTCACGGTCATGGCGCGCGCCGCCGGGAGTGGGAGGCGGACTGGAGTCACCGGCTGAAGCACACGAGGGGCGCAGCCGGACGCTTGCTGGAGGAGATGAAGGCGAGCTTGCCAAGCGTGCGCGCCCAGGCTTGCCGCGAGGAACTCGGCAAGGCGATCACCTACTTCGGCAATCACCGCTCGAAGATGCAATACTGGCGGCACACGGCGGAGCGCCTTCCCATCGGCAGCGGAGTGACGGAGGCGGCGTGCAAGACGCTGATCAAGCAACGCCTGGCATGCTCCGGGATGCGGTGGAAGGAAGCGGGCGCGAGCGCGGTGATCGCGCTCAGGTCGCTGGAGATGACCGAGGGCCGTTGGGACCAGTTCTGGCAACACGTGGCCCGCCACGGGGTCAATTGAGGTTATCATATTGAGGGAGCACCCCGATAATCTTTCCAATATCCACGCCAATACCCATATCCCATTAATCGTTGGGGCCGCGCGCCATTATGAACTGGCGGGCGATGAACGGTATCGCCGAATCACGGAATTCTTCTGGGGCCAGATTGTCAACACCCGTTCGTATGCGACCGGCGGCAGCAGCCGTTCCGAAAACTGGTTTGAGCCCAACCGCCTGCAAGAGACGCTTGAACGCACGACCGAAGAATCCTGTACGACCTACAACATTCTCAAGGTGGCGCGCCACCAGCTTGCCTGGACCGGCGATGCCCGCATGGGCGATTTCTACGAACGGGCGCTGATCAACGGCGTGCTCTCGATTCAAAATCCAGCCAATGGCTGCAAAACCTACTTCATGCCCATGGGGCCTGGCTGCCCCAAAATCTATGGCACGCCTGAAGACACTTTCTCTTGCTGCATGGGCACCGGCCAGGAATCATTCGCCAAGCTGGGAGACAGCATCTACTTCCACGATGCAGACGGGCTTTATGTCAATCTATTCATCGGCTCGGAACTAAACTGGCAAGATAAAAAAGTACGGCTGGAACAGCGTACTCGATTCCCCGAGGAAGAGAAAACCCGAATCAAGCTGCACATGCAAGAGCCAACTCATTTCATCCTTCGGCTGCGCCTGCCGGGCTGGCTGGCCGTATCGCCAAGCCTGCGTATCAACGGTAAATCAGTAGAGGCTCAAAACCAGCCCGGCGCTTGGGCCGCCATGGATCGCACATGGAAAGATGGCGACGAAGTAGAACTGGCCTTGCCGATGCAGTTACACACGATGAGCCTTCCCGATAATCCCAAGGCAACTGCCTTTCTCTATGGCCCGATGGTCTTGGCAGGCCTAACGCCGCCCGATGCTATCGGTCTTGCATCAAATAAACGCCAGGATGCGCCGATCACTCCCGCAGGCATTTCCCTGAATGACTGGCGCCTGCTAGCGGATGCCCAGAAACTAGACGATTGGCTCAGGCCCGTCAAAACCAAATCGCTGGCTTTCCACACGGTTGGCCTTAATCGTGATGTGACTTTCCGGCCGCTCTACCAACTTGTTGACGACACCTTCGCCGTGTATTGGCTCGTAGTAGATCCCAAAGGACCGGAATATAGCGCCATCCAGAAAACCATCCAGTCCCAGCACGAACGCGAAGCTCAGGTCATCGACCGGGTAATCGTGGGAGACGAGGCCTCGGAAAAAGCGCATGCGATGCATATGGTAGAGCCATTACTATATGGCCACGCGAACGATGATTATACTGATGTGGTGAAAAAGCTAGAGGCCGAGGGGCGCTGGATCATGCCTAATTTTTTCGCCGGACGCCCTTTTCGCCAAGCCCAAAAAACGCTCTCCTGTGAATTACAGACAAACGGCGCGACGGACACGCTAACCGTGCTAGCCACCATCTGGCCCGCGATGTGGCCCACACCCGAACAAAGAACGGATGTGTGGATTGAAGGCCAAATGCTCGCTACCATCAATGGCGGCCCGGAACACATTTTCCAGGAATACGCCTGGCCGCTCCCAGCCGAATTGACGCAAGGCCACTCAAAGATCGTCGTAGAATTCCGCAACCATGAAGGCCATCATCCGGTCTACCTTTTTGGACTGGCGCTGATGAAAACACCCGCTACGGCCTCGAAATAGACCGCCTGGAATCCATATTAGCTGTTTTTAAAGGAATTGCTAAGCTCTCACGCTCAGCAGTTGTTTTTGCCGCCTTTTCTCATGTGGCCCATGGCGTCCGCCACGAGCATGGCGCTGAGGACTTGCTCGGGAGTGATCAGGCCCGCTTCGTGATGGATGGACTGCCCAGGTTCGCAGGCTTTTTCAGCGGCCCTCATCAGCGTTTCCCGGTTAGCGTCTTTCATTCCAATATCCGCGAGCGTCGTCGGCAAGCCAACGTCCTCACAGAATGAAAAGACCGCCTCCGATTCGCTCGGCGGCGCATCGGTCAGTTGAAGCCCCGCTAGAACGCCAAAAGCGACTTTTTCGCCATGGTAGAAAGAATGAGTTTCGGATAATGCGGTGAGGCCATTGTGGATGGCATGGGCCGCCGCCAATCCGGCGCTCTCGAACCCGATCCCGCTCAACAGGATATTCGCTTCGACAATATGCTCCAATGCCGGTGTGACGATATGCTTCTCACTGGCGAGTTTTGCAGCGGAGCCGTAGGCCAGCACGGTCTCATAGCAAAGCTTGGCGATGTGGAGCCCCACCGTGGTGCCGTATCCGCCGCACTCGTTCACCGACTGGGTGCATTCGCAGGACCGGGCCTCGAACCATGTCGCCAGCGCGTCGCCCATCCCGGACACTAGAAAACGTGCTGGCGCGGCTGCGATGATCCCCACATCCACCAGCACCGCCGCCGGATTCGTCTTCTGATAGTAGACGGACTCGAAGACGCCGCCCTCGGAGTACAGCACCGCACACCCGCTGCACGGCGCGTCGGTGGAAGCAATGGTAGGGATGATAATCACGGGAATGTGGAGCCGGTCGGCGGCGATTTTCGCCGTGTCGATGGTCTTTCCTCCCCCCATGCCGACAAGCACATCCACATGCTTTTGCGTGATGATGGCGGATACGCGGGCCAACTCATTCTCGCAACACTCCCCACGGAATGCTTCGATATGGATGCCCCGCGCACTCCAATCGATGCCGCATGCGGGAAGCACCTTTTCCTTCACCGAAGGCGAAGCCAATATCAGCCCTTGTTTGCCCAACAACTCAATCAGGACCGGCAATTCGCGGATAGCGCCAGCGCCTTGGATATATTTTCCAGGAAAAACAGCTTTCTTAAACACAGGAATCTCCTCTATTGGCAATGCATTTATACAAGGTATTCATTGTCAGGATATTTGTAGCCGTGCCTACACCAAGTATAGCATTTTCTTTATCGAAGTTATTGCATATAAACCTTGATATACACAATTTGGCCTCTAAAGCTGTTTTAGTTAGAATAGTGCAAACCTAAAAATTCGAACAGTAAGGGAGTTTGACATGCTCGATCCCCGAGTGTCCTTAGCAATGACCATGCATGCAAATCCAGGGGTGTATGCCTTGCTCTTGGGCTCAGGCATATCAAGCTCCGCCAATATCCCGACTGGCTGGGCCGTAATCGAGGATATCATTAGGAAACTAGCATGCGTCACCGGTAAAGACTGTGAATCAGATCCGGCTGCATGGTTCAAAGCAAAATTCGGCCAAGAGCCGACATATGGACAACTACTGGAGAGAGTAGGGAATAGCCGAGCAGAGCGAAGCAGTCTCCTCAAGAAATATTTCGAACCAAACGACGAGGAGAGAGAAAGAGGCGAGAAGCAGCCCACTCCCGCCCACAAGGCTATCGCACAACTTGCCAAGAGCCAAGTGGTACGCGTTATCCTGACAACCAATTTCGACCGGCTTATGGAACGCGCACTTGAGTCAGAGGGTGTATCACCCATCGTGATCAGCACTCCAGACGGAATCGAAGGTGCGCCGCCCTTGGTGCATAGTCCTTGCACACTCATCAAACTACATGGAGACTATTTGGATCTTCAGACTAAGAACACTCCGGCGGAATTGAGTGTCTATGACGAACGAATCAATAGTCTACTCGACCGCATATTTGACGAATATGGATTGATTATCTGTGGATGGTCTGGCGATTGGGATGAAGCGCTGCGGAATGCCATCGAGAGACGCAAGAATAGAAGATACAGCACTTGGTGGACATGTAAAGACCAACCTTCAGAAAAGGCAAAAACACTTATTGAGCTATGTCAGGCGGAGATGATCCATATACAGGGCGCGGATGAATTTTTCAAAGATATTGCTGGTAAAATACTCGCACTAGAGCAATTTAACAGGCCACATCCTTTGTCGATAAAAATGGCCGTCAGCCAAACCAAACACTACCTTTCCGAACCCAAATACCACATACCTCTCCATGATTTGCTTATGGGAGAGATCAATAGGATAATTGAAGCAATTACAGATGAGAAGTATGCAATCCACCGACAACTGTGCGACAGAGACTATGTGAAGCTTGTTATGGATTTGAGTTCGCTTACAGAAACTGCCGTTTACATTCAAGCCACCGGCTGCTACTGGGATATAGAGCAAGTATACATGCCTACGTGGTCTCATGCTATTACGGTTATGTCTAATGCTTCTTTATATAGCAGTAATTTTTCCAGCATGACAAGTATCAAGATGCATCCTGCCCAGCTTCTGTTGTACGCGGCAGGGATTGCCTACACAGCTAGAAACAATCTTGCGGCGGTGAAATCACTCTTTACAGCCTTAACAACAAATCAAAACGATGTGCATGATAGATTTCCTAATAAAATATGTGATAGTACTAAGAATTTATCATATATAATATCTTTAATACCTGGACATAATAATAGATATTTATCCACATTTCCAGTGTCTTCATATTTGCATGAAGTATTATATCCTATGTTCCATGAGATTCTTCTGGATGCTGATGTGTATTCATCAGCATTTGACTTGTTTGAAATACTCTTAACGTTTCTGTGTCATGATGATAACTTAGATCATCCTGGTGATTATACAAGGTTTATGGATCATCCAAATTCATTTTGGAGATGCTTTGTACGAAATATTCAGGAAAAGAAGGAAAATAGTGATTTTCTTCAGGCAGGTTTTTGTAACGGTGATCTTAAATCCTTTGAAGATGCAGTAAAACATATAGAAACCAGAGAGTCTCAGAAGATATGATTTTTTGTCATTGACAACGGAAACGAGTATAAGCTTATCAATGGTCATCAAATCCTGAACTTGGATCCTTATATGGCACGAGACATCGCTAATCAGTATAATCACCCACACACCATAACAAACATTTTCACTGTAAAACTGAAATAAACACTTTTCGCATGGGCAGGACGCCCATGCTACGATTTCTGGCATGCAACAAAAAGGGGAGTTACATGTATATCGGACGCATTGTGAGCATCGCATTAACCACGGATGGCCGTTTGTGCGCATCGTACCGCGTATCGAGCCGTTCGTTTCCGAACCGGATGGCCGTTCTCGCTACGGCCAAGGCCAGCATCATCCCGAAACCGGGATTCGAACTGGATGTGCAGAAAAATCCCTATATCGCGTATAACTGCGTCCGCATCGTCTGCGCGAACACCGTGGCCGTGGTGAGCAATGGCAGCCAGACGGACCCCATCGCGGAGAAGATCGATATGGGCATGCCCGTGCGCGACGCCATGGCGTCGTGCCTGCTCGCTCTGGATTTCGAGAAGGACCAGTTCAACACGCCGCGCATCGTGGCCGTGGCCGATAAGCGCGGCAGCGGTTCGGGCTGGCTGGGCATCGTGCGCGAGGATGGACTGAGCGTGCGGCGCATACCGCTCGAAGCCGGTGAGTTCTGGTATGTGGCCACCTATGAGGAAAACCTGATCAGCCCGCACCATAGCGGCGAGTATACGGCTTCCACCGCGGATGAGGCGTGCGGCTTCATCCTGTCGGGCGGCGTCTTCGCGGAGCGCGAAAATGCGGTATCCGCCGTGGCCGCCATGGCGGACGCTACCGGATTCACACTCGCGGCAAAGGGACTGGATAAGGAGTAAAAGGCGCATGCACACCGTATACACAAGCCCCTTGGTCGAGCGCGTGGCGACGAAGGAAATGGCGGAGCTCTGGGGCGCACAGAAGAAATTCTCGACATGGCGGCGCTGCTGGCTTGCCTTGGCGGAGGCGGAACAGGAATTGGGCTTGCCCATTACGGACGCCCAACTCGAGGCCATGCGCGCGCACTTGGACGACATCGACTTCGAGGCGGCCCGGCGTTTCGAGGAGGAAACCCGCCATGACGTGATGGCCCATATCCACACCTTCGGCGTCGCGGCCCCCGAGGCCAAGGCCATCATCCATCTGGGTGCCACGAGCTGCTTTGTCACGGACAACACGGACCTCATCCTCATGCGGGAAGGCCTGCAAATGCTGCTGGGCCGGGCGGTGAATGTCCTCGCCAGGCTGGCGGCCTTCGCGGAGCAGTACAAAGACCTGGCCACCTTGGGCTACACGCACTACCAGCCCGCCCAATTGGTCACGGTGGGCAAACGGGCCTGCCTATGGGCGCAAGACCTGCTCATGGATATCGAGGACATGGAGCAGGCCATCGCGCGCCTGCGCTGCCGGGGCGTCAAGGGCACGACGGGCACGCAAGCCTCGTTCCTCGCGCTGTTCGACGGCGACCATGAGAAAGTGCGCCGCCTCGATCAGCTCGTGGCGGAGAAGATGGGCTTCGCGGCCTCGTATCCCATCACCGGGCAGACCTATCCGCGCAAGGTGGACACGCACGTCATCCGCGTTTTGGCGTCCTTAGGCGAAAGCGTCCATAAATTCGCTACCGACATGCGCCTCCTGCAAAACCTCAAGGAGATCGAGGAGCCTTTCGGCAAGAACCAGGTGGGCAGTTCGGCCATGGCGTACAAACGCAATCCCATGCGCTGCGAACGGGCTTGCGCCTTGGCGCGTTTCCTCATGGCGGCCCCCATCCACACCGAATTCACCCAGGCCGTGCAATGGTTCGAGCGCACGCTGGACGACTCCGCCCTGCGCCGCCTGAGCCTGCCCGAATCGTTTCTCGCCGCCGACGGCGTGCTCAACCTGTACCTGAGCATCATGGAAAATCCGGCGGTGTATCCAAAAGTAATCGAGAAGCATCTCATGGCGGAGCTTCCGTTCATGGCCACGGAAAATCTCCTCATGGCCGCCGTGCGCAAGGGCGGCGACCGGCAGGAGTTGCATGAGATCATCCGCACACACTCGCACGAGGCGGCGGCGCAGGTCAAGGAAGAAGGCGGCGACAACGATTTGCTCGAACGCCTTGCGAATGACCCGGCCTTCGGCATTTCTCGCGAAGAGATCGACGCCGCCCTGGACGTGCGCGAGTTCATCGGCCGCGCGCCGGAGCAAGTGGTGGAATTCGTGGAAGGCTATATCAAACCCGTGCTCGAACGCAATGCGTCCAAGCTAGGCCAAGCCAGCGACGTGCGGGTGTAGTTTTCTTTCACCACAAAGACACGAAGGCACAAGGAGGTCCGCAGAAATACCTCAGTCGATGGAAATAAATCTATAAGACCATGAAACACTCTGGCGGATTAAGGCAAGAGTCTCTTTCTAGACATGATTTACAAGATGAACAAGATTGAACAGGCATGCAAAGGCGATTTTTGGATATGAAAGCAAATGCATGGATTGTTGGAGCCCGTCTTTCAGTGCGATAAAACTATCATAGAAAATCTTGTTCATCATGTAAATCATGTCTAAAAAAGCCTCCCAACACCAAAGGTCCACCATGTAGTTATGCTCTAAGACTTGCCTATGCTTTATATTATATTAAACTATTACATACATTATAAATAGTAATCAAAAGAACATGGTTAATTCCTTGTGTCTTAGTGCCTTTGTGTTGAAAAGAGCGAAATGCAAACATGAAAACAGCGGTGCTTATAAATCCTGCGGCGGCGAATGGGCGCGTGGCGCGGCATGTGGCGGAGTTGTCAGACGAATTACGCGGCATACTCGGCGAATATGATCTGCTGCGCACGGAACGGCCCAATCACGCCACCGAGCTGGTGCGCGAAGCGCTGCGCAATGGGTGCCAGCGCATCATAAGCGTCGGCGGCGATGGCACCCACAACGAGGCCGCGAACGGCTTCTTCGCGGGCAAGCAGGCCATCAACCCCAGCGCCAGCTTGGCCATCTTGTCGTATGGCACGGGCGCGGACTTTGGCCGGACGCTTCACCTGCCCCGCGGCCTTCACGGCCTTGAACGGCTGGCGCACGCCCAGCCCATGCCTATTGATGTGGGCGTGGTGACTCATGGCCTGCGCGAAGGCGGTGAGGCCGTGCGCTATTTCATCAACGTGGCCGATTTCGGCGTGGGCGGAGCCGTCGTGGACCGCGTGAACCGGACTACCAAATTCTTCGGCGGCTTTTTATCTTTCCTGTATGGCGTGGTGTCAACGCTGGCCACCTATACTAATAAACACATCGAGCTGGATATTGACGGAAACAGCATCAAGGGCCGGATGAGCAACGTCATCATCGCTAATGGGCAATATTACGGAGGGGGCATGCACGTGGCCCCCGAGGCGCGGCTGGATAGCGGTGAATTCGAGGTCTACGTCATCGGCGATATCGGACGGAAGGATGCCATGCTGAACCTGCCCAAGATATACCGGGGCCACCTGTTGAAACGGATGGACAAGGTGCAATACTTCCTGGCCAAACGCATCATGGCGCGTTCGGACGAAACCGTACTGCTCAACCTGGACGGCGAGCAGCCTGGATGCTTGCCCGCCACGTTCGAAATACTCCCGCGCGCGCTTAATATCTTGGTTTAGCGGTATACTATCCTAACGTTATATCTATCTCGTAGCATGGCCGTCCCGGCCATGCGCATGGGCGGGACGCCCATGCTACGGAACTTGCTACTCACCGTCCGGCCCGATGGCGATATGGCCAGCGCTGGACGCTGGCGCTTTAGGCGCTTTAGCCAAAAATTCCTCTTGGCTCCAGGCGAACCGCGGGCTGATCTCGATAGGGATCGCCGGTTCGCCGTGCTCATCGCGCGGGATCGGATAGCCCGCCGCATCAAGCCATTTGGCCCAGTATCGGCCATTCGAGCGCCAGGCCTCTTTCACGCTGTTGTCCCCATCGAACTGCTTGATGGGGGTGTATTCGCCTTCGCGGTTGATCAGCAAGGCGATAGGCACGTGCTTGATGAAACGCAAGGCGTCAAACACAAAGGTCTCGAATTTATAGCCGTTCGGTTTCTCCGGTTTCACCAGATTTCCTCTGGCGTCTAGATAGGGGATCTTCTTGAAGGCGCGCCACCAGGGGAACTTGTCGTAGTCGGCGCACACGCGCTCGATGAAGCCCACGTCCAGAATATGGATTGCGGGATTGCCTGCGTAATATTTCGGCGAGCCATCTGGAAGCGTCTCCAGCAGTTGCGGATAAATGTCGAGGGCCGTGTATTCGATGACGCGGTATTCGCCGTCGCACAGGCAATGGACGCCCACCGCCTCGCGCACCTGCGTCTTGCGGTGGTTCTTCGAGGACATCTCCCCGTTGCGGGAAACGTGGTAGCCCACGAAATAGGGGTCCACCACTTTAACTGCCCAGTTATCGACTTGGAAATAACTCAACGTGTCCACGCCCCGCTCGCGGCAGTCGGCGGTGATGCTGTTCTCGACGCATGCGGGGATCGAGCCGCCATGGCCGTTGGGATTCATGGCCAGGCGGTCCGGCGCTTCGAGCATGAATTTGCCTGCTTCATCCACGCAGGGAACCATGCGCTGCGTGAAGAAGCGGATGTTGCGCGCCTCAAGCCCGAAATAGGCGTGTTCTTTGAAAAACTGCTCGGTTTCTTCCGCGTTGGCGTGGCTCACCATGATGTACCACGGCAAGGTGCATCCATACCGGCGCTGCAAATTGTGGATCTTCTCCGCATGAAACGCGAACAGCGAACGCTTGGACACCGGTCCGATGGGATAGGCCCCTTTGGGGCCATTGAACCCCAGGCGCGTGCCTTGGCCGCCCGCCACCAGCAGCAGCCCCACCCGCCCCGCGCGCAAGGCTTCCTCACCGGCATCCAAAGCTTCGCGGGCGTCGGGACGGTTTGGCTCCACTACCGGAATGGTGGGAACAGGCTCGATGGCCTTGAAGGATTCCGGTGGCGGATCGTTCTTGACCCACTGCTCGACCAAGCGGTTCATCAACGCGAAATCGATGGACGCGATCTGTTCGAGCAGCCGCCCCCGGCCAGCGCCATCCAAATCACCCCAAAACGCCAGCAAATGGTCCTGTCCATTCTCGGCAAGGTCTTTTCTTATTTGAGACTCACTGACGTGGTGCATATCTAACTCCGAAATTCGCCTGCTGTTCCTGGTACATTCGCCTCAGGCGCATCTTCTTTTGGCGTAAGCGCCGGTGCGGGCTGCGCCGGTACGGGCATAGCTCCCACCGCGCCTACATATCCTTGAAGCACCAAAAAGTCCGGCACGGCCTTGTCCGGGCCATGCACCGAAAAAGTAACTTCCCCTCGAATTGGCCCGCGTTGCGCATCCGGCTTAATATCGAGCGCAATACTCGCTTTTTTCGGATCCTCTTGCGCTAAAATGCGGACGCTTACATTGGACGCGGTTGAAACTGCGTCACTTAACGATACCGGCTCATCGGACTCGATAGTGATGACACCTGCGTCCTGCTGTCCCGGTTCTATCTGTTGTAACCGGATCACATATCCTGGCGATACGCGGTAAAACGTATTCACTTTCCCGGTCAGACTGGTCATGACACCGCTTTTAAGGCGCTCGATATTGGTTAAAATGCGGATGCCCGCAAACAGATCGCCAGGGCGCACCTCGGGAGTCAGCTTGGCGGTAATGAGATATTCCGCTTTATCGGGAGCCGACCAGGTTTCTTTAGGGCGTGCGGCATACGACAGCTCGACGCCTTTTATGCCTTGTGAAGACAATTCCACCCCCTTCATTTCAAGGGGTAGCGTGTCGGCCTGCCGCACCAGGATCGTTTGTTCCAAGTTATCGCCCTTGTTTATTTCACCAAAAGCTAACGCTTGCGGCTCAAGGGTGAACTCAGGCGTGATCTTGCAGGGTACTTGAATGATGACGATGGGGAGGGAAGGATCATTCGTATTAAAGGAAATAGACTTTTCGTAGCATTCAAATCCGCTGATATGAAACGGATCCATGGTTATCGTGAGTTTGGCGGATTGGCCGGGAGGAATGGCCTGCATATCCAGCGTTGCCTTGATGCAAGGACACGAACCTTGAATAGGCCCGATCTCGAGGACGGCGCTGCCTTGGTTTGAAATCTCGGTCGTAATATCAGTGGGCTGCCGATTGCTGATCGTTCCCATGTCTATGGTGCGGTTGGCGATAAAGATGCGAGGCCCTTGGGATTGCGGAGTTGAGAGCGCGGAAGTATCGGATTCTTGGGAGCGTTCACGCATGACGGCAAAGAGGATGAAAGCAAAGACAGCAGTCCCCCCCACGATGATGATATGGCTGCTACGTATTTTCATGATTTTCGATGGCCTGCGGCGCCCTGAACCGGCGCGGCCGACCGCCTACCCCTTGAGCTTCTTGAGTTCCGATTGCGCTCGTTCGGCATTGGCGTCGGATGGGAACTTCGCGACCAGAGTGTCGAAAAGCTTGATAGCGGACTCCGTCTGATTCAGGCTCAGGTACGCCATGGCTTGATCATACAACGCCCCGGGCACCTTGCTGGAATTCGGATGATCATTCCGGAGTTTTTCGAATTCAACAATACTCTGCTGATACAGATTTGAATCCTGATTTTTCTTGGCTAATTGGTAATACGATTCCGCTTTCCAGTATTGGGCGTAATCGGCGTGGTCCGTATTTGGAAACCGCAAATACGCATCATACTGTTGCGCCGCATTCTGGTAATCTTGTTGGATATAACTGCGCTGTGCGGCTTCATACACTGCGGCGGGATCGCCGCCCACCGCCGTCTCGGGAGTAGCGATGCCCGCTGGCGGTGCGGACATGGGAGCGGCGCTTGCACTTTCAATCATGATATTCGAGGGCGGAGCGCCCGTACTGGCGCCGGTGTTGGTTAGGCCCATCTTAGCATAGAGTACGCGGGTCAACTCATCGAGCTGGCCTTTCATCTTATCTAGCGCCGCTTGATTCGCCCGGATGCTGTCTTCCAGTTCTTGAATGTTTTTCGCATTATCATCAAGCCGCTGGCTCAGCGTCGTGGTGGTGCCGCGCAATTGCTGCACACTGGCGCTCAGGTCCGTATCCAGCTTGCGAGCAACCTTATAGGTATACTGCACCGTGCCTTGGAGCTGGTCGTTTCCCGTGGTTATACATCCAGATACCAGGAAACCCATTCCCAGCACACCAGCGAGGGATATCACTCTCTTCATGCGCATCATGCCACCTGAGCCCTTTCGCATCGACGGCTAGAACTGTGAACGCGCGCCGAGGCGGACCCGTGCGCGCGCTTTCGTTTACACTCGATATCAATTACCTTTGAGCTGGTTTAACCGGGTCCGGGCACTTTCCGCGGCTGGCGACAGCGGGTAATTCTTCACCAGATCCTCTAATAATTGCGTCGCCCGCGCCGTGTCGCCTAGTTTGAGATATGCGGCAGCTTGATTGTGCAAAGCATATGGAACCCACGTGGACGAGGGATAGTCCGCTTGCACCTTGTCCAGCTCGGCGATAGCATTCTTGTAGGATTCCGGCTTTTTATCTTTTTCCGCAACCTGGTAGACACAATACGCCTTCAGGAATTGGGCTTTATCTGCCACATCGGTCTTGGGATAGCGCTGCAAATACGAATCGAACATGCCCACTGCTTTGGGATAGTCTTTATCTTTATACGCCTTTTCGGCTTTTTGATAGTCCTCAAGGGCGTTCCCGGCGTTCTCTGGCGCTGCCGCTGTTGGCGTTGAAGGCGCAGCTTCTTCACCTCCAATGGGGCCATCCAGCGGAGCGGTAGGTGCAACCGCCTCCGGCTGCCCTGGGGAGGGAGCTGTCGAGGGCATCCCTGTAATACCAGGCGCAGCCGGAGCGGCCGCAATATTCATCGCGGAACAGACATTTTTCGTGAGACTCGCCAGTTGAGCCTGCAACTCAGCGGTTTTCCGAGTATTCTCGGCTACCAGCCCTTGCAGTTCGCGCGTTTTCTGATCACTCTCATCCACGCGCGCGCTCAGATCAGCGGTCGTCGTATTCAACTCGGATACAGCGCCGCCCACCTGGTCATCTATGCTCTTCACGTGCCGGTATGTTTGGTAGATGGTGCTCTCGAACTCATCGCTTCCCATACCGGAGCTGGCGCTACCTGCCGTTAAGACGAACAAGCCAACCAGCGCCACGCATATCCTGGCCGATTTCACGAAAAACATGCTTAACTCCTAGCGAGATTTGTTGAATTCACTGCGGCGATTCTTCGCCCAAGCAGCTTCACCATGGCCCGGATCAACTGGATTCTCTTCGCCGTAGCTGATCGTAAGCATGCGGTCGCCTGAAGCGCCCAGCGAAATCAAGTAATCGCGAACCGCGAGGGCGCGCTTCTCGCCAAGAGCCAGGTTATATTCCTGGGTGCCGCGCTCGTCGCAATGGCCTTCGATTTGAATCATGACGGCCGGAGCGATCTGCACCGCTTGCTTAATTTTCTCGGCGTTCTGCGCCAGGGTGGCCTTCGCATCCGCACGCAGGGCGAAACTATCAAAGTCAAAGTAAACGATTTGAAGGCCAGTCGCCTTGTCCCAAAGCAACTTGTCTAGTTCCGCACCCGGAAGGCCATCACCCGAGGTCGGAGCCTGGGCAATCGCGCCGGTGTCGCTCGGAGTCGTAGAGATGGGCGTCTTGTGCTTGCAACCCGTGGTGGCTACAAGGCCAATAGCCAATACGATGAGTAACGCAGTCTTTACAGTAGTCTTTGCATTCATGGTTCTTTCTCCATCCACTTTTTTGTTTTTTGCGCATCCGCGCGGTTAATCGACCCAATACTTTATCAAAATACGCCATGGGGGTCAACGTGCATGACATAGGCAACTCTATTTTAATGAAAACACTTCGTACTTGTACAACACCCTGTCCGCCTCCGCACATTCCCTCACTCAGGCCACCTTTATTAAATATCCAGAGGCCATCCAAAGTTGCGCACAAATGCGTATGTTCTTCATTTTGTCATGCCCACTCACTTACCCTCGCCCACTATAATATCAGATTTGCCTTCTATGCAACAGAAAATCATTTTCTTCGAAATTGCCGGGTAAATGGCATGTTATCTTGCACGCACATGAAACCGCCATGTGTTTCTTGGAAAAGATTTCCGTAACACTTTAGCTGCCTGAAGTATTACCCAATCTTAAATCGCTCTAGCCAAACGAAATACGGCGTACAATAATTCTCCATTGAGATTACACACGAAGCGGTGCGCTCGTAACGGGCGCGCCACTATTATTTTTGCATAAAAACAACAATATTATGTAACTAGCTGATATAATGGATGAGGACAGAATTTATAAATAGTGTCCCGAAGGGACAACCCACCATAGCCCAGGGCCGACCGCCGCCCGAAGGGCAAGGGAGCCCCTGGGTATAAGCACCCCCAATGAATTGTCCTGAAGGGACATCCCAAGAGTCATTCTTTTCACTCCATCAATGTGTTGTAGTTCATCGCAGAGGCGCTGAGGACGCGGAGTTTCGCGGAGGAGATGTCTGCTCCGCGAAACTCCGCGTCCTTTGCGTTCTCTGCGTTAAAGAAGCTCCGCCGCCAGATACTTCCAGGTATCAATAGCGTGAAATGGCTCGCTTTTGGGATGCCCATACAGGGCATTTCGGGGAGGGGGCATTTGCACCCAGGGGCTCCCTTGCCCTTCGGGCGGCGGTCGGCCCTGGGCTGTAATCCTAAAAACGCCAGTTGAATCTTGAGTGTCGAGCTGGAAGTAGTTCAAGATAAAGAACATGGAAACAGAATCGCAACAGCAAGATGCTCCCCCATTGGGAGAGGAGGAATGGTTGTCTTTGGAGGCGCCGATTTTCGTAGATAGCTACGGGGGCCGGGTGCATGTGGAATGGGACCGGGAGGCGGCAACGACGCCGTTTGGCCAGTTGGCGTTCTTTATCGATTTCCTCAAGATGGCGGAGCTTTTTGAAGCGTGGGTGGAGGACTGTCCGCTGGCGTACGCCAGCAATAATGCGCCGCGCAAGAGGGATGTGCTGGGCACGCTATTTTTATCAGTGCTGGCGGGCCACACCCGCTATGCGCACATTGACGCGGTCCGTTACGACGCGGTGAACCCGGGCTTGCTGGGTATGAGCAAGATCATGAGCGCCTCCTCGGCGCGGCGGGCATTTATACTGGCGGACGGGGAAGCCTGCGCGGGCTGGCTACAGAAGCACCTGCGCCGCTGTTATGAGCCGTTGCTTTATGAGCCTTGGATTTTGGACGTGGATACAAGCGTGAAGCCCCTGTTCGGCCATCAAGAAGGGGCCGTGCTGGGCTACAATCCGGCGAAACAGGGCCGTCCTTCTCATGTGCTGCATACCTATTTTATGGCGAACACGCGCTTGGTGCTGGACGTGGAAGTCCGGCCGGGCAACGAGACGGCGGCGAAATACACCATGCCTGGATTGTGGCATTTTCTCGATGGCTTGCCGCGCGCGGCCTGGCCGGGCATGATTCGCGGCGACTGCGCCTTCGGCAACGAACGCGACATGAGCGAAGCCGAAGCGCGCGGAGTGCCCTATCTGTTCAAATTGCGGCAGACCAGCAACGTGAAACGGCTTATCCAGCAGGCCTTTTGTTCTAAGGACTGGACGCCAGCAGGCCAAGGCTGGGAAGGTTTGGAAGACCGTCTGGAGCTTATGGGATGGACGAGCAAACGCCGGGTAATCGTTCTGCGGCGCAAGCTCAAAGGGAGTATCGTTCTGGAAACGGAGCCGCTATTGCCTGACCCCTCCCCCCAACTACAGCTCATTGAGATCCAAGCGGGAGCCGTGCAGCAGTATGAATACGCGCTGCTGGCCACTTCGCTGACAGACCCCCTATCGGCCTTGGCCCAGCATTATCGCGACCGGGGCGATGCGGAAAACATCTACGATGAACAGAAAAACCAGTGGGGGTGGGGCGGGTATACCACCCACGATATGAAGCGCTGCCAAATCATGGCGCGAATCATAGCCCTGATTTACAATTGGTGGTCTTTGTACGTGCGCTTGGCGATTCCGGAGCGCCACGCCGAAGCGATCACGAGCCGCCCTCTGCTGCTGTATGGTGTGGGACAGCAGACCCGCCACGGAGGCCAAACCACGCTCACCATCACCCCCGTGCATGCGCAAGGACATGCTATGGAACAAGTTCTGAAATCCGTAAACGCCTTTTTATCGGAGGTGAAAGCAACTGCGCGGCAGTTGAACCGGAACGAACGATGGCGGACGATCCTCAGCCGGATCTTCGCCAAAATACTCGAGGGAAGGCCGCTGGCCACCCCCAACCTGCTGCCGGCGCCAACGTAAAGAGCGGGACAGGACAGTTATTTCTTTACAAAATTGGGCTGGAAAAATCCCAAAGCAAGCTCCTACTGCCTTTTTTAGGGTAATGGGGTGTCCCTTCGGGACACGCTTGCATTAGCGGCATGATTCGGCATATACAAAAATCGTAACACTTCAGCCAAGTGGTGAAGAATGACCGGCGAGGGCGCCGGTCCCACACTGGGCTCACTTTAAAAAGTGTGGGACCGACGCCCTCGTCGGTCGTCAGATGAAAAATGATGTCTCAATACCAGCAAAAAAAAGAATAAACAAGGCTGTTAAATATAAGATGCTACCTCATTCGGTTAAAGTGTTACGATATGCCTGGCTTCTTGCCCAAACGCCGCGAGACAAGCGGGGCGAGCTCCCATAAACAATATGCCGCCATTACCCATAACATGGTGGATACTGGGAACCGCATGCGATTCCCTTCGAATCCATCCACCAAGCTCGCGGCAAGTAGCGGAAACACGTGGCAGAACAGGGCCAGCAACACGAGCCCTTCTATTGCCCGGCGCTTGCGTGCATGGATAATCAGAAACGCCAGGCAGCCCAGCACCAGCAACGGAAAACCCAAAAAGGCGAAAGCATCCAGCTCGACTTCCATGCCGGTATATTCCACGCGCGCCCAGCGCAATAGCGGGCAGCCCGGCCAGCACCATGCGATGGCGCGCCGCAGGCCCGGATGAAACACGCGTCGAAACAAACGTTCATAGCGCTGGAAAGACGGCGTTCCGGGGTCATAATTGATGACGCCGGGAAAATATCCGCTCAGGTGCGAGGCGCGGAACCATTGAAAATAATGAAGCGCCACCCGCTCGAAATACCACCTCGGGTGCTGCACGCGCCAGGCCATTCCTTGCCGCACCAGTTCTTGGTCTAGAACCAGGAATGCAACATGATTCCAATTGGGCACGCCATCGCTCTTCTTGGGCTCTACCAACACGCGCGGACGCGAACCGCCGAACCATGGTTCGAGAGATTCCAGCTTCGCCTCGACGGCCTCCTCCGCATGAAAATCGTGAATGGTCTTATCGATATCCGACAGTAAAAATGGGTCCACGCCCGGAAGCAAGTGGTTCAGATTGAAGCCGGTCCACGTGGAATAGGTGAATTTCCCGAAAACGATATAATTTTTCATGGGCCAGGCGGCCAGAGCGGCCAGCAGCACGAGGGCGCACACCGCCACGGGACGCCATTCCCTTCGCGCGTTCCTGCCGCTCCAAAGCCGCCAACCCGCCACAATCGTAAAAGCGCCCATGGCCCATAACGGATGGTAGAGCGTGCGTATGTTCACAATCGCCGCCAGAACAAGGACGCATCCGAGAAGGGTCCATCCGCTGCCGCGTTCGAGATAGCGCCATGCGAGCACCAACACGGCCAGCATCAAAAAATGCAAAATGAACGTGTAATACAAGCGGCTTGCCTCGATGTGATAGGCCGGGTTCATGAGCGTAAGGGCCACTACAAGCGCCGCAGCCGCCATGGAGCCTGTCATGCGCCGAATCAGATGAAACAAAAGCGTAACGCCGCCCATGCCAAGGAGGAGAAACAATGCTTTCGCGATGGCCTCGCGCGGGATCCCCGTGGCCGCACTGGCCTTTAGCACCATGGCGAAGAGGACATTGAACAGCGGCGGCTGGCCATGCAGAAACAGGAGGCTCCGCCCGAGATGCTCGCGCAGTTCATTTTCATCCAGAGTTTGCAGAAGCGATACGAAATAGCCTTTCCACAATCCCATGCGTTGGGCCACCAGGACGGACAAGACAAAGAACGCCAGCGGAATCAGCAGCCACGCCATCCGGCGCAAGGGCTTGCCATTCGTATTGGGCGATGGGCTGTTCATGCACGATTATCCTTTGCGAACCGGCCGTATCAGGCCCAGAACCGCCAGCACGCCTAGAGTGCGCCAATAGGCCAGCCGCCGGGGGCTCCGCATGCAGGCGCGCAGCGCAGTGATGCATGCCCGGAACGGGCGTCCCTTCTCCCGTTCGATCCACGCCTGCCCCGCCATATGCTGGCTGATTTGGTCATGCACGCATGCCGCGCCACGCGCCTCATCCGCCACGGGCGCAGGCGGCGCTCCCCGCTCCAGGTCATCCATGCCGCTTTCCATGCGCTGCCGTTGGAATTCGAAGGCCTTGCCACGAAAAAACTGTACATAACTCACGCTTTTCGTATGGGTTATGGAAGAATCACGCAGCCGCAAATAATAAGAAATGCGAGGGTCATACCACACCCGCGTATGCCCGCCCAGGCGTAGCATAAGATCAATATCCTCGGAGACTTTAAAATAAGGACGGAACCCGCCTATTTCCCGAAGAAGCGGCGTCCGAATCGCCCAGGCATTGTTATGTGCGGGAATCTTCCCGGCGCGAAGCTCTTCCGTCACTTCCATGGCATGAGGGCGGTAATGCAGTTCCGCGATGAACCGCCCTTGCGGATCAATCGATTTTGTCGCACCGCACACCACGCCAAATTCAGGATGCGCCCGCAGCCAATCCTGCTGCCATGCCAGCCTGCCGGGAGGGAAAAGGTCATCCGCGTCGCATTGCGTGTAGAATTCTCCTCGAGCGAGCGCCAGGCCTTGATTGCGAGCCGGCGTGACGCCTAGATGCTCTTGCATGACCAAGCGAATGCGGGGATCATTAAAGGAACGCACGATATCCGGCGAACCGTCCGTGGAGCCATCATCGACCACGATGATATCGAGGTCCGCCCCTTCCTGTTCCAGCACTGAACGCAGCGCTTCCTGAACATACTGGGCGGTATTGTATATGGGCATGACTACCGTGAATACAGGCATATCGTTGCGTCCGGGCGCACCTCCCCGCCAACTCACACGCGCCAGCGGCACGGCGTTATAAGATATCCATGCCGTGCAGCGGGCAGCAGCCCTGTGCCAAAAAGATCTTCGAACGTCACCGTGATTTTCGCTGCTTGCTCCAAACGCTCCACCACGTGATAACCGTCGTGCAACACCAATTCAATGTGGTATGTGCCCGGGATTAGCGGCAGCATGTCCACCGTGCAATACGCCCGGGCGTTTTTCGCTCCTGCAACCGTCACGCCCGAGTGGATTAAGGAATGGAACGTCACCACGCGGCGGAGCTGGTCATCCGACAATGCGATGGTTACGGCAACATAGGGTAGATTGGAGAAATCCTGCAGCTCCACCTCAAATTCGACGGAACTGCCCGCTGGAATAAACGTCTCGGAAGCGGCGGAGCCATTCACACGCAATCCGGCGAGGATCGGCGGGCGGGCGGCGCTTTGGAATCTGGGGCGCTCGATGAATGGCTTCGAGGCGGCCTCATACCCTTCGGATAAATACTGCCGCACTCCCTCATCGGGACTATGCAACTCCGAATTGCGCCCATCCTTCATGACGATGACTTTTTTGCAAATACTCTGTACGGCAGACATGTTATGGCTCACGAAGAGCACCGTCCGGCCTTCGCCTTCCGTCACATCCTGCATCTTGCTGAGGCATTTTTCCTGGAATTTCGCATCGCCCACGGCCAGCACTTCATCCACCAGCAGGATCTCGGTCTCCAGATGGGCCGCGACCGCAAAAGCCAGGCGGGTGTACATGCCTGAAGAATAGTGTTTGACCGGCGTATCCACGAAACGGCCAATCTCCGCGAATTCGACGATATCATCGAATTTGCGCTTCACTTCGGTCCGGTGCATGCCCAGGATCGCCCCGTTAAGAAACGTGTTCTCGCGGCCCGTCAGCTCGGGATGAAAACCGGTGCCCACTTCGAGCAAAGAGCCAACACGCCCCCGGATGGTGATGGAGCCCGTGGTCGGCTCGGTGATACGCGACAGAACCTTCAGCAGGGTGCTTTTACCCGCGCCATTCCGTCCGATGATGCCGATGACCTCGCCATGCTGGATCTCGAAGTTCACATCATCAAGCGCCCACAACGTCTCATCCAGGCCCGAGGCCCCCGTCGCCTCGCCGCGCAATAGCTTATACATCCGTTTAAATGGAGCCGCCGCCGTATCCGCGATGACATCCCGTAAGGTGCTGTAGCCATTTTGCACCGCGCCGATGCGGTACATCTTGCTCAGGTTTTCTACTCGTATGGCGGTTTCGCTCATGGGTCACACCACGTCCGCAAAGGACTTTTCCATGCGCCGGAAATAATAGGCGCCGCTCACCAGCAGCGCCGCGGACACCAAAGTGGAGACGAGTATCTCCATGCCCGGAAACGCCATCGGCTCCGCGGACGAAACTGGATAGCCTAGGAGGAACTGCGCCTTAGCGAGGAGCTCCTGAACCATCGGCTCCGCGGACGAAGCTGGATTGCCCAACAATGCCCAGCGGAATCCCGCCACTACTCCCACCATAGGATTCAACGCATATACCAGCCGCCATTTCTCAGGGATTATCGTTCCAATATAAGCCACAGGGCTGGCATACAGCCAAAATTGCACCAAAAAAGGCACCACATATTTCACATCACGAAATTGGACGTTCATGGCGGATAACCAAAGCCCTACGCCCAGCGAAGCCATGCCGGAAAGAACAAGCAGCACCGGCAAGCTCCATATGCCTGCGCCTGGCCAATAACCGTAATACGCCATCATCCCGATGAGCACAACGAAGGCCAGCGCAAAATCCACCACGCCCGACAACACGCTCGATATGGGTATGAGCAGGCGCGGGAAATAGACCTTCTTGATCAGATATGCGCTCCCGACAAGGCTATCAGACGATTTGGTAAGGCCCGTCGAAAAGAAAGTCCAGGGCACCAAGGCGCTATATGTCAATAGCGGATATGGTATCCCCCCGGACGGCAGCTTGGCGAGCTGGCCAAAGATGATGCTGAAGATCACCATGCTCAAAAACGGCTGGATGATCGCCCACGACGCGCCCAGCACGGTCTGCTTATACCGGACCTTCACATCGCGCCACGTGAGAAAAAACAGCAGTTCCCGGTAGCGCCACACCTCCCGTAAATCGAGCGGGGCCCACCCTTTGGGAGGCGTGATCACCCGGATAGGCACACTCTCCCCCCGAGCGCTGGCGCTGCTAGTATTTATCAATTCTTTCATCAACCGCTCCGGCGGCTCCTTATGATCTCTACTCGGACAATGCCTTCACGGCTTCATCCCGCCTCGGGAAATCGAGTCCAAGCTGGTCCGCGTAACGGAGAGCAAGCTGGATGCGCATTTTGCCTTTATCTTTTTCTCCCTTCGCTAACAGGGCTTGGCCAAAATCCAACAGGAGCGTCGGATCGCCCGGACGGACCTCCACGGCTTCCGCGAGGTTTTTCCCGGCATCCTCCAGCATGCCCAATCGCAATTGAGCCAAGCCTAGCGTATGTAACAAGTGCGCTTGCCGGCCCATTTTAGCAATAGCTTTCTGGGCCAAGTCCATGGCCTCTTGGGGGCTGCCGTTCGTGCGCAGCAGCGTATACGCCAAATTGTTCTCCGCCACCGGATCATCAGGTTTCAGCTCGAGCATGCGCCGGTTGGCGTTGATGAGGTTTCCGAAGTCTTTCTGCTTATCGAGGAAAAGGCTGTACCGCAGCCACGCTTCATATCGATCCGGAGCCGTTTTGATCGCCTGCTCGTACGCCTCGCCTTCGGCTGTTGTATTCTGCATGACGCCGCTCATGGCAGCCAGCGCAAGCCATGCGGTGGCGTTATTGGCGTATTGTTCGACATATGCTTTCGCCATGGCCAATTTATCGCCATCGGCCTGGCTCCGTGCGATAGCCTCGAGCATGGGCAAAGCCAGGCCCGAAGGCCCATCCAATTTCACATTGATGGACTGTAGGATCCGGAGAGCCGGGGTTTGCATATCTGACTGGAGGCATGCCTGCGCCAGGGCGAAATCGCTTGCCGACACGGGATCCGCCGCGAGCTTTTGGGCCAGGGCGTTCTCATCAGCCGACATCTCACCCGTAGCCTTTCCAAAGGCCGCCAGCAGCACCCGCGAAGCTGGCGTATCAATCGGCTTGCCATCCGGCCCATCCAGCGTAGCTGCCGCATCCGCCTGCTGGCCCGCTTGAAGCAACGACGCAGCGCATAGCAAGCGGACCGATATTGGCGGGCTCATCTCTTTTGCCTTTGTCCATAATTCTTGTGCAGGCCCCCAAGCGCCAGATAGAGCCGATGCGAATGCTTTGATGGAATCCACACGCAATTTCGTCATCTCCGAGGAGGCGTCCACGCCCGCCAGCACTTCGTCCACCTGCTGGCCGCTCTCTCCGGAATCGAGCAGCAATTGCGCCAATTGGAAACGAATCCCGGCATCGCCAGGAACACTTTGAATGGCGCGTGCAAGCACGTCACGCGCGCCTTTCACGTCGCCCGTGGTGCGGTAAATCGAGGCGAGATTCGATAATGCACGCGCATTGCTGGGGTATTGCGTGAAGGTGACTTGCGCTTGATTGCGCGCCTCATCGATTCTACCCGAAGCCACCAACACGCTGTACAATAAAAGCTGGGCGTCCACATTGCCTGGATGCATGCGCACGAGCTGCTTCAGGCATTGCGCTTGAAGCTCCGTCATCTTGGCGGCGCCATATATGGTCGATAGATTGTACAGCGCGGCTCCATGGTCCGGCCATGCCAGCAAGCATTCCGACAAGACTTGAAATGCGGCCGCCCGTGCGCCGCCCGAACCTAATGCAAATCCCAGGCAATTGTCGCGCAATTCTTTACGAAGGCCGTTTTCTTCTTTCCATCCGTCCGTAAACTTGATGACAGCGTTCAGATCGCCTGCCTTTAAGAGTTCCGCGAATTTGCGGAAAGGCGAATCATTGGGAAGCTGGGCGGTTATTTCATCCACAATGTCCGCTTGGCGTAAAAACAGCGCGGTGCAGAGCAGCAGCTCTTTAATGTTTTCATCCGGCAATTGCATCAGGCGCGCACGCTGATTCATTAACGCCGCCAGATCGGCGCTGATCCACATCGCCTGCCAGTCCGCGGCTCCCGCTCCTCCGCTCGATGCAGCAGCAGCCGCCTGCGGCGTAGGCGCAACCCCCTTGTTCATGGCCACGGCCAGCAGTTCAGCGGCTTGCGGTTCATCCGGCAGCGCTTTGGCCGCCGCTTGTAAACAAGCCGCCGCCTCGTCGTACTGCTTTTTCTCGACCAGGCAAGCGCCCAAGATAAAATTCGCCCAACCCGACTCGGGCGATTCACCCAAAACCGTCCGGGCGATCTTTTCCGCGTCATCCATTTTCCCCGCGGCAAGATACCCGCGGGCAAGCGCCAATTTCATATTCGGATTATTGGGATTCTCTTTGGCAAGCGCTTCGAGCTGGCTCAGAAGCTCATCCAAACGGCCTTGTTTACGATACACTTCCACCAGCGCCATCCGGGCAGGCAGCGAATCCGAATCGACGGAATCGAGAACCTCCTTCAATTCTTTTTCCGCATCTTGATCGCGCCCGGCAGTAAGCAACGCTTTCGCCAAGAGCACACGTACGGGAACCGACTTGTCGAATTGAGTGCGCAATTTTTCAAGCCGTTCAAGTGCTGCGTCATTCTTGCCCGTAGCCGTTTCCAGGCGGGATAACACCAAACCGCCCAGTTCCGCGCTCTTGCCCGCGAATTCGGTGGCCAGGGCCATGGCTTCATCCGTGCGGTTTATTTTCATGAGCAGCTCTATCGCGTCCACATGGGCGGCTTCCACGAATTGGCCGCTGGATATCACCTCTTTATAACCTTGAAGCGCCGAATCTGGATTGTTTTGCGCCGCGAAACAGCGGGACCGGCCCAGTTTCGCCGCCATGTTGTCCGGATTCAGCTTCAACGCACTGTCATACGCATCCGCTGCCTGCTGCACATTCCCGAGGCGGAGATAGGTGTCGCCCAATTCACTCTGCTGCTTGCTTCGGCGTTCCGAACAGCCCGCAAGCAACGCTAGGCAACAGGCGCATGCCAGCAACAATCCCGCATAATGGGCGGCCCGCTTTATTCTGTCCATCTTGTTCATTCCATTCATCCTGTTCACCCGCGTTAAAAAGGAGCCATCTCCAGCATGATAACCTGCCTAAGCCGCGCGGTTTTCGGCTGGGGCAAAACGCCGGAACTGCGACTCAATAGCAAAGAAAAGCACAAACGCAACAATAAATATCAAGTATCCCGACACATCGTGGACTGTTCCTCCCGCCACTTCACTCCCGTAGAAATACCCCACCACGCACAAGAATAGAATCCGAAAAACGTTTGCGGCTACTGCAATGGGGCCAGAAAGGACAAATAACACGATCTTTGCCCAAGGGCGCGTCCGGCTAAAATAGGCCATGATCGCGCCAAAAGCCAGCAAGGCAATCAGCGAACGCAGGCCCCCACAGACTTCTCCCACCACAAGCTGGTCCGTCTGCCCGGAGGCGTTTGTCCAATACACATACGAACCTTTGCGAACTATCGGAAAGGTAAGCAGATTAGCGATATCCACAGAGGCCTCGGTAGCCAGCAATTTAAGCTTTAACGCCACGCTCTGGGTGAGCGAAGGCGGAATCGGTATCATGAAAATGAGATACGCAATCGGAAACCAGAGCTTCCGGGTCCGCCCCCTGCCTTCCAGCACCAAACATAATCCGGCGAGCATGGGTAGCAACGATAATTGGGAGAGCACCCTGAATCCGAGAAAGCTTCCCAATAACAATAGAAATGCAGCGGCTCCAATATAGGCATACCCCAGCACATCGGGTTCGCGCGGCTCGCGCATCAGTTCCGCCCGGCGCTGCCATGCCACCGCAAGGCAAACAAAGGGCACCAAATAGCCATGGGTGTAGTACGAGTCCACCCCGCCCCAAACCGCCAGCATTTCACGGATAGGCTGCCAATAGGCCGCCGCCAGCAGAACAAGATACAACCCATAAATGGGGAGAAAAGACCTTGCGCCTTTCCCCTTCGGCGTCCCGTTCATATGGCTTGCCATTTTCGTCCCATCCGCCTGCATGCGTTACATGCCCTTGCTTACGGCTTCTTTCAACACAGGATCTACACGCTGGCCCGCTTCAGCTTTCGTATTCGCGGAATCAAAATAGACCTTTGCCAAATCTTTGCGGCCCAACTCGAGATATCCCTTGGCGAGGGCCATATCTAGATTCGCCTCGGTAGTCTTCCGCTCTTTCGCCACGCCTTCCAAATCTTGCATCGCTTCCGCATACATACCTTTTGAAAGCTGAATCATGCCTCGCAAATAGTGGTATTCCGTACTATCTTGCTGCTCGATAGCGCGGTTGATCGTGTCAAGCGCGGCATCCAGGCTGGCGCGATCCCGGGAAAGCAAATTCGCTTTCATGAACAGGATCTCCGCGTCATCCGGCGTTTTCTCCAAAAAGCGGTCGCATAAGGCCAATGCGGGCAGATATTCGCCCTGGCGCATCTGCAAATCAATCTGGGCGCGTACGGCGGGTAAATAATCCGGATGCTCGAGCAGCGCGCGGGTCAAAGCCATACCTGCTTCCGAATACCCCTGTGGCGCTTGGAAGTTCACTTCAAACCTCGCATATTCGATCCATGCATCCACGTCGTTCGGATGCGCCTCAGCGTAATCCTTGAGCACTTTCGCGCCTTGGTCCGCACTGCCAAGGCCTGCTTGCGCCGCGGCCAGCCGTTTAGCTAACCCTAGGTCATCCGGATTAGCCGCATATTGCTGGCGCAACATGGGCTCGGCGTCGCCAACAGCGCCCTTTGCTAGAAGCACATCACTGCGCAACGCGGATAAACGCTGGGCTGCTTCGCCCGTAGCGCCGCTCTCAAGCTGGCCCATCATTTCTTCGGCTTCGGCCAGCTTGCCTGTAGCTAAGAGGCTCGACACCATCAATCCCGCCGCCTGTACATCGCCTGGATTCATGGATAATATGCGGCGCAATGCTTCTTGCGCACGGATGTAGCGCCCGCTCTTGATCCATAAATCCGCAAGCTGCAATTGAAGCTGCTGCTGGCTTGGATCCGCCGCCAGCGCTTTTTCGAGATAATCGGCGGCCCGCCCATAATCGCCCCGCTGGTTCTCGACCAGCGATAGCCCAATCAATGCGGACGCCTTATCGGGATTTTGTTGCAAAACCTCGCTGAATTGTTTTTTTGCGCCTTCCAGATCCGGAGGCTCTTGGGTGATCAATAAGCCTCCATCGATCGCTTTGGCTTCAACGGATTCGGGAGCAGCCGCCAGCATGGCCTCTTTCAAACGAATCGCCTGCTCCCGCCTTTCTGGCGAACCTTCTTGAATCAACCGCATCGCAAGGGTTTCACGCGCTTCATTTAATGGTTGAATCAAGCCATTGGCGTCTTGCGCCGCTTTAGTGGCCACCTTCTCCAATACTAAGGCATGCTCGAGTTCGCCCGCGCGGGCGGCCGCCCTCACCTGCGCTACTTCAAGCCGGCCACGCTCTTCACCCTCCAACACGGTCGCGCCTTTGGCAAGAATCTTAATCCCCTCCTCGGGATATCCCCAGCGCGCATACAGATCATTCCATGTAACATAATCTTTTGCCGTGGCGCCCTCTTGGGAAAGGGCCTTTTGGCACACCGCGGCTGCTTCATCCATGTTCTGTTGCGCCAGGGACATGCTCGCGACAGCCGTAGCCAATTCTTGCTCGGATACCCCAGCGGCCTTCGCCTTATCCAGCGTTTGCCGCGCGGCCTCGATCTCCCGGGTGGACACCAGCAACTCAGTAAGGCTGCGATACCCAATGGGACTTGTGGGCTCCAGCTCAATCGCGCGGTTAAGCAGCGATTTGACCGTATCAAGCTGGCTTTTCGGATCACCCGCACCGAGGCTGGCGTCGAATAAACGCAACGCCGTGGCCACCAGCATTTCAGGCGACGCCTTGCCTTCTTCTAGCAGTTGCGTTGCTTGAGCCGCTACAGCGCCCGGCTCATCCGACTGCCGCCCCCCCTGCATCATGAGCATGCGTGCGCGTTCGTCAAACGGATTCATCTTGATATACGTTTCAAGAGCGCTTCTGCCGAGGGATTGCTGTCCCGCATCCAAATAGGCCAATGCAAGGTAAAACCGCGCGGGAGAGAAATTGGGCCGGAGATCCACTACCGTGGCCAGCATCTTCGAAGCATCGCCGGATTGGCCCTTCGCGAGTAAAATACGGCCGCGCATATAATCCGATATCGGCTTTTGGCTTGGATAGGCTTCACTATAGTCACCGATTATCTTCTCCGCTTCATCAAATTGCCCTTGAGAAACACGAAGATCAAACAAAGTAAGGAAAATTTCTGGATTATCCACGCGAAACGCGGGGTCAAGCCCATCAAGCAGCGTAATCCCTTTCGGCGTCTCGCCAAGACGGGCATAAGTCGAACCCAATAGCAGATACGCTTCAGCCCGCTTGGGATCGATTTGGATAATGTGCTCGCCCAACGTACAGGCTTGACGCCAGTCATGCTGCGACACGGCGTATTCCGCTTGCGCCTGCAACACGCTCGGCTCCTCGGGCGCAAGGCGCACCGCCTCATCCAACTCCTGTTTCATCTGTTCAAACTGGCGTTCTTCCCCGAAAAAGCGGGCGCGCGCCACTCGCAAGCCAATGCTATCCGGATGCTTGGCGACACTGTCGTCCAGCATGGCGCGGGCGCGGGCGCTGTCTTGCCGATCCCGAATGACACGCGCATATCCAAGATAGGTGCGTTCATCCGCTTCACCCTGAGCCACCAGTTCCTTATATGCATCCAACGATTCATTGCCACGTCCCAGCTCGTTGAGAGCGCGCGCAAGGCGCAGGCGCAATGTCACATCATCTGGGCGGTTGCGTCCGAAGTCACGTGCATAATATTCCACATCGCCCCACGAGCCGATGCGTTCATATAGATCAAGAACCGCATCTTGGATCTCAGTATTAGAAGATTCATAGCGCAGAATCTGATGATATGCAATAGCGGCTTCTTGGAGCGCGGAAGCGCGATTCTTTAGAATGTGCAGGCTGGCGTCGGCAAAGTTTTTGAGGGTGGCCACATCATCCGGGTTCCGCTGCAAATAAAACCCTAGCCAATGCTGGGCCTGGCCCCAATCGCCTTGCTGGTATGCCGCATCACCCATGGCGCGCCATTGGACCGTTTGATTCTGCCGGTAGAAAAAGAATCCCCCGCCGGCCATCAGAACTAGCAAAAACATCGCTCCCACGGCCCACAAGAGATATTTCCATGTTTTTCGAGACATTACACTCGCTGCTCCTGATTCATCTCCGCCGGAAATTAACCATTCTCTTTATGCTGTTTAAAAAGCTCGCGAATCACAATGGGGGCAAACTTCACATCTTCCACCAAATAGCGCCTCCAAAGCCGCCTTGGTTCATGAAACAAGCGCCAAAGCCACTCTGCTCCGCAACGCTGCATCCAGCCGGGCGCCCGTTTCTTGCGTCCCGCGGCAAAATCAATGCCTGCTCCGATGCCAGCCATGACAATCGCTCCGCTATCGCGATAATGCCGGTGCATCCATAATTCTTGCACAGGCGCGCCTAGGGCCACAAAACAAATGCTTGGAGAAGCCTTTCGTATCTTTTCTAGCGTGCGGGCGTTTTCGTCCATGTCCTCATAAAAACGTAAAGGCGGGCTGTAACATCCCGCTACTTTAAGCCCAGCATACTGTTCGGACAATCGCCGCGCGGCTTCCGCGCCTACCCCCTCCTCTGCTCCCAAAAAAAAGACGGGCCAGCCCTCTCGGGCCGCCACTTCGCTAAGCCCCATCACCATGTCGGAACCACTCAGCTTCTCGCGAAGCGGCTTCCCCGCCAGATGAGCGGCCCACACGAGAGGGGTGCCGTCCACTAAGCTTAGAAATGCTTCGTTATATGCTTCACGCAAGGCCTGGCAATGGCCATACATGCACACATGATGCACATTGGGCGTGACGATGAAGCCGGGCTCGCGGGACTCGATCCTCTGGCGGATGAAGCTGCACGCTTCGTCGAATCCTACATTAGAAAATGGCACATCGAAAACTGTGATCTGACGTTCTACCACTACCGCACCCCGTTACGGCCTACGATTGATTTTGCATCCCCTTGCGGCATAGGAAGCCCGCATCTATATCGTAGCGGCCCACGCGGATTCATTCAAGCCGCCTGCCTGTTAATCCGATTGATCATCCAGAAGAAGAATACTGGGAGGCTCTCCCTCCGATTCTTTTGGATGGGCGGCTGGCGCAGCGGGCGCATGGCGCCGTTTGGGCGCAACTTCTTCATGGCCGGCTTCGCTCGAATACGAATAATACTTCGACACATTGTCGCGCATATATCCGCCACGTGTGGGCCGTGCCCCATTAAGGGCCACACCAATAATATTCCCGCCCACTTGGCGCAGCTCATTCAAGCAGCGGCGCACCATGCCTACGGACGATACGCCCGAACCTACGACTACAATGACTCCATCAACTATCGGCGCAAGCAGCTTGGCGTCCGCCATCAACAAACTAGGCGGCGTATCAATGATCACATGCTCGAACGCTTCTTCCGCGTCCTCGAGAAACTCGACCATCACACGCGAGGCCAGCTTGTTCGCCACTTCATCCGCTTCAAGGCCAGGCCCCAACACCATGAGATTCGAATACGCCGTTGGCCGCACGGCTTGATCGGGCGAACACTGCCCCAGGAATATCTCGGCCAGGCCTCTAGCGGGTTGCAATCCAAAACATTTTTCCACACCGGAACGCCTGGCGCTGATATCAACCACTAACACCCGCCGGTTGGCATGGGCGAGGGCAAGCCCCAGATTACAGGCCATGGTCGTCTTCCCATCCCCCCGGGAAGCGCCGACAACCAGGACCGTATTGAATTCCGCGGAACCTTCCGGCGGATAAATAATCCGGGTAATAATGCGCCGGTATTCGTCCGAAGTAGTCGAGCTCGGATATTCCGCCGTGACCAAAGCCGGATTGGCGTCTTTCGGCAGCTTGTCCGCACTGATATGCGGAATCGCCGCAATAACGGGAACGTCCGTGAATACGCCGAAGTCTTGGGGCGTACGGATTCCTTGATCAGTCATTTCACGCAACACCCCGGAACCAACGCCAGCCGCCATCGCGGCCACCAACGCCAAAACTAAAATCTTCTTGCGGCGGTCATTGAGCGGTTCTTCCGGCGATGTCGTAGGCGTGGGCTCGGTCACGGTGGCGGGTGCGCGCTCATTCACATCAAGCACTCGAATACGCTCGCGCACATCATCAAAATTGGCCCGGAGCTGTTCCAGCTCCGCTTCATCTTCCGTAATGGTGGCCATGTCTTGAGCCAATTTGGTCAAGCGATCCTCATGGGATTGGATTGTCGCCTGGAATTGGTCCATGCGGGACTTCGCATCTTCCGAGCGTTTTTCCTGTTCCGCCAGTTCCAGCCGATTTTGCTCGAAAGAGGTAGTCAACGCCTCCCCACGCACACGGGCTTTCGTCTCTTCGAGCTGGGTTTGGATGGTGGCAAGACGGTCTTCTTCCGCCTTGAGAGGCGGGGCTTGCCCTATATAACGGTCCTTCAAGTCAGCTATGCGCGTCGCCAGGGCGGTCTCTTGCTGGCGCAGCATGGCCACGGACGCATCCGCCAACACTTTATCTTCGATGCCCATCTCATAGACCGGCTGGGACGGAGTAGTCTCATGGGTTTTCAATAGCGCATCAAGTTGGGAGCCGATATCATTCAGATTCGCGATGGTGGTTTGTGCCGTCGAGTAATCCGCTTGGGCTTGGCCAAGCCGGTCATGATAATATTCGAGGCCAATCTGCCCCGTGGGTGTGGAGCCATCCGCGGTTATGCTATTCTGCCGTTTATAATCCGTTATCTTTTTGCGCTGGATTTCGATGCGGCCCGCCAGTGAATCCCGTTCGTCCACCAAGGTCGCCCGGATTTTGCCGACGCCTTCTACCGCTTCATTCGTAGCATATTTACTATAGATGGCCGCCGTTGAGCTTACAATCGCAAGTGCGGCCTCCCGGCTAGGCGAATTGCACGAAATCGTGATGAGTTCGGTGCCCCGCTCCCACGACACACGGACCGTTTTCATCAAAAAGTGGAGCGGATCCCGTTCTTTGCTGACCCAGGGAAGATCACGCACCGCAGGATCAGACACCACTTTCGACATGATCGTCGGGCCTTGGATCAGCATGACTTGGGTCTCGACAAATGTGTCATATTCCCGGCCCCGCATGGCGCTGTCATCATTGAGCACCGTAGGAGCCTTCGATAGAATGCGGATGATGGTTGACGCTTGATATTCGGCAGGCACCAAAAACCATACAGCGGCGCTTAATGGTATGGCAAACCCGAAGAATACTACCGCCATCAACAATCCACGCTCACGAAACAGCCGCTTCATATTCAAAGCGCGCGTCCCATTCGCGGGCCGCACCATATCGGGCCGGGCGTAACCCGCCAGCTCGGTGGAATATTCGCTTGACATCATGCCTCCTACTGAGTGGTCGAAGTGGTTGTTGGGATTGACAGGAATAGATCCCCAAAATCCCTTAAAGACTGAAGCGTGCTCAGTGTTGTGGCGGAGCTTGTCGAGGAATCATTGAAAAGGGCGTCATATCTCTTTTGAGTGTAATAGGTGTCATATGCTTCTCTATACAGTTCCATGATCGGCAAGATCGAACCGGTGAACCGGCTTACAAATTCTTGCAGCCGAATCAGAGGCTTGCGGGGAACATATATAATATCGCCGGGCTCCATGGGCATGTCATGGCCCGTCTTATATGCCTTTTTCACATTCACGAGCATCACCTTCATGTCTTTTTCCGATGTGCGGCGCATCACCACCACCTTGCCCATGGACGCCGATTCCTCGATGAATCCGCTCGAGCGCGCCAGCACTTGAAGCAGCGTCTCGCCCTCGACAAGATTCAGCACGCCAGGCTGCTGCACGGCCCCAGAGATATATACCAAGTTCACCCCTTCGGGCACATACACCACATCTTCCGGCCATACCTGCAATTCGGACGGATGTGGGCCTGTGTTTGTCAAACCTTTTAGATCGCACTTGATCACCTCTCGAGGGCCATTCAAATGCCGGATGATATAGGCTACGCTAAGGGTGCCTTGCACGGTGTTATACGATTCACCCGTTGCATTGCTCCTGTCGCGCAGGCCGCCTGCGGTATTTATCGCTTGCAAGACATTGAGCGTCTTGCGATACGGGAACTCCGAGGGCCGGTTCACATCGCCCATCACATAAAAGGATTGGCCCGCCGCATTCACTATGGTCAACGCAAATTGCGGCTCCTTAAAAACACTCGTATACGCCTCGCGAATAGTCGAAATGGCTTCATCGCGGGTCAGCCCGCCCAGATTGAGATCGTGAATCAATGGCAGGGACACACACCCATCATACCGCACAATCACCTCGGGCAAACTGAGGGTGTCATCGTCGTATGAATGGAACGAAAGCACGTCGCCGGGACGTATGCGATATGCGGGCGGCGGCGCGCCTTTTGTGTCCGATGCGGGCGATTCCTGCGGCTTTTCGCTGGAAGCCGGTTCCGCTTTTGAAGCTTCCGCGTTTGCCGCCTCACCTTCAGCGGGCTTGCTGGGCGCTTCCAATGGGACAAGCTTTTCAGCGGGGGCCACAAGCGTCTCCTCGACAGGAGATGAATCCGCCCATGCCAGCCCTGCCGCCAATAGCAATCCCGCCATTAACACGCGGCCTGTCCATCGGGCAGTCTTTTCGGCTATTTTCATGCCAAGCCTCTATGCCTCAGTTTTGCCTATTTGATAAGCATCTATGCGGCGCAATAATGAACTATAGCTAACGCCTAGCAATCGGGCCGCTTTACGCCGATTCCAAAGGGTATGCCGGAGGGCTTCTTCGATCAGGGTGCGTTCTGTTTCCTCGACCGCCCGCTGAACCGCCTCTTTGAGCAAAGGAAAACGGGATGCGCTCCGCTCGAGTGCGGGGCGTGTCCGCACCGGGGCAACAGGAGCGCTTTCAACTGCCGCGGCAGCCCGGACAGGCGAAGAAGCGATGACCACGCTAGCGCCTCGATGCCCCGTTTCCGGTTCTTCCTCGCCCCATAGCGCATCCGGATCAGCGGTCGCCACATAACGTCTCACACAAGCGCTCAACTCGCGCACATTGCCTCGCCAGGAAAGAGTGCTCATCTTGGCCAGATGCTCGGGCTCGATGGGCGAATACTCACGCCCCAGCTTGGCCAGATAATTATAATTGAAATGTTCCGCAAGCAGGGGAATATCTTGGCGTCGTTCCCGCAATGGAGGAATATGAATCAACACCTCGCTGAGACGGAAGAGCATATCTTCCCGCATGCGCCCATCCCGCACGGCATTATCGAGATTCATATTGGTCGCGGCCAGCACCCGCACATCACACTGGATGGGCGTTACCCCGCCAATGCGCATGATAGGCTCGCCATCCAGCAATTGCAGCAGCTTACCCTGGACGGCCACCGAAGTCTCAGCCACTTCATCTAGGAAAATCGTACCTGTATGCGCCAGTTCAAGGCGGCCTGGTTTTGAAGCCCGCGCACCCGTGAACGCCCCCCGCTCATACCCGAACAGCTCGCTCTCCAAGATGCTCTCTGGAATCGCCGGGCAATTCACCTTAATGAATGTTTTATCGCCACGCGGAGAATATCGATGCAGCATGCGGGCCACTATGTCTTTGCCCGTGCCGCTTTCGCCGGTAATCAATACCGTAAGACCCGTGCCAGAAAGCCGTTGAATCACTTCACGGACTTCCCGGATGCCTGCGCTTTCCCCTAACAAGCTTTCGTGCAGCGGAGCGCCTACTTGCTCGATGGGATATCGGCCTTGATACGCCATACGCCATACGCCCTTTGCGTTGCTACCGGAGCAAATTTCTTTATCTACCGCCTCTATTCAAACGTGGCGTTGCTTCGGCAAATTGTTACTACCACATTTTGTGGCAGGTAAACGGGCGAGCACTTTCAATAGTAATTCTGGAATTACAATGGCACATATTGTACCTTTTTGTCAACAATATTATCTCCCAGCCCTTTTCATCCGTTGACTTGGTTCTCACGGCTGTCGCCTAATAATAAATCCCATGAGCGCCAAAGACTATCAACCGTGGCGCATTGTTATGCAAAGTATACCACCTAAAAGGGATGAAAAGGGCGAGGCCAATTTGACTCACCGCGTTGGAAAAAGGACCTATAAGGAGGTTAGCGTGACAGGGATGGCGTTGAAAGATTGACCTTCTTTCCGAGCGATATGGAGCGCCCAAGGCGAATCAGCTCGAAGCCATGGCGCTCCCGGATCTGGTCCACGCTTTCGAGGACACGCTCCCATTTCAAGGCGCCGGGCCGGCCAAAAAGGGCGAGCTGGTGCTGGTTGTAGCGTAGCGAGGTGAGGGCGACGCCGATCAGGCGCACCCGGGCGCGCCGGGCGCGCGCTTTAGGGATCAGTTCATGAAGCACGCCAATAACCTCTCCATCCAAGCAAGTGGCTTCTGGAAGCGTGCAAGCAAACGTATGGGTGTCAAAATCGGCATAGCGAACTTTAAGTGTGACACAGCGGCACTCCATATGATGCTCTCGCAAATTGTGTGCGGCGCGCTCGGCAAGATAAATCAGAATGCGCGTAATCTGTTTCCAATCCGCCAAATCTTCCTCGAAAGTCGTTTCGCGGCTAATGGATTTGGGCAAGGATTCAAGCACAACTTGGGACTCGCAAATACCCGAAGCGGCGCGCTGCAAGCCATACCCCGAGGGTCCAAACTTCGCCAGCATCGTGGAAAGAGGTAAATCCGCCAGTGCTCCGATGGTATTGACGCCCATATTTTCGAGCACTTCACAGGTTCGAGGGCCTACGCCCGGCATCTTCTTGAGCGCCAATGGCCGCAAAAAAGCCCCCTCCTCCCCCCTCCCCCACCCGCAAATATCCATCGGGTTTCGCCTCATCCGTAGCGATCTTCGATACCAGCTTGTTGGGCGTAATGGCGATGGAACATGGCAGTTTCGTATCTTCGCGAATGCGTTTTTTGATATAAACCGCGATGGCGTCGTCGCCCCCGAAAAGCCGCTGGGAGCCCGTCACATCCACGTATGCTTCATCAATGGAAGCCATTTCAACCAAGGGCGACACACTCTCCAAAACCAGCCGCATTTTAGTCGAGGCGTCGCGGTAGTGCTCATAATGGCCGCGCATAAAGATCCCGTGGGGGCACAATCGCTTGGCCTGCGCCAGAGGCATAGCGGAATGAACGCCGAATTTGCGCGCTTCATAGGACGCCGTGCATACGACCCCGCGCGTGTCGGTCCGGTCGCCCCCGATGATTAACGGCTTGCCCAGCAGCGCCGGATTAAGCACCTGCTCGACCGACGCGAAGAAGGCGTCCATATCGATATGTAAAATCCGCCGCGCCATGGGAATCACCTCGCTTGAATTACTGAACATATTTTCAATAATACGCCGTCCATCCGTTCATGTCAATCTAGGCTCACAACGCACAGCGGTGAAGAATAGCGGCGCCCCAGGGTCAGGCGTTGAGGTGATGCGGGTTAGACGGGGGGTGGCGAGGCCGACAGGCGACAGGAGGGGCAGCGGCTGTGCGTAAAGCCGGTGAATGGATGGGCGAGACGTGTAGGGCGGCGGCGCAACCGGGAACGCGCGGGCGCCCTATGCGGAACTGAAGCGGATCTGGATGGCCTCGGTGCAGAGGGCGTCATATTGTTCGCGGGACAGGGTGGCGTTGCGCAGGGCTTCGAGGAGGCGATGGGCAAGGTTTCTGGCGGAGCCAAAGCCTTTTGGAAAGTGGGCGGCCAGAAGGCTGCCATCCTCCAGGAGTTGCATGAGCAGATGGGCTATCTGCATCAAGAGGTAGTAGATCTTACTGGCCTGTTCGTTTTGGGTATAGGCGTGTTCGAGGTTGTAGCCGCCGTTTTTCTGCACGTTGAATGCTTCATTTTCAATCTTCCAGCGTAAGCGTCCTCCTTCATTGGCCAAGGCGGCCGCATTGTGCGCGGATACGGATACGTTGGTCACCCATTTGAACTTGGTTTTCTTTATCATGCCTTCCGCGTCCGGGCGGGTGTCCACGCATTCGAGCACGGACAGGATGTGTTCACGCCGCTCGGAATCGCGGTAGGGGATGTCGTTGACCCAGCGAAACTGCTGGTGGATTTCCTTCTTGTTGCCGCAACGCCACGTAAGCTGGTTTTCGGGCGTCGCGGCCGCGAGGCTCTCGAATTCTTCGTTCACGGTGGCCAATTGGCCGTCCGTGAGCGTAATCATGAACTTCCAGCCATATTGCTGGCACAGCCGAAACACCGGTCCCGTGGCGTACAGGCCGTCCATCGCCAACAGCAGCGGCAAGCGGGGGAATCGGGCATGCAGGCGTGGGGCCAGCCGGTAGAAGGCTTTGGTCTCGCAATCCTGCTTGCGTTGTTGCTCGCTTTTCGCCAGGTCTTTCTCTGGATTCTCAATGAACTCCGTCATGAGCGAAAAGACCCACCCGTTTGGCGTGACGATCTTGGACTCCAGCACGGGATGGTAGTAGGTGATCTTGCCGCTCTTGTGCTTGCGCGTGAGGCAATGGGCGCAGTGGCGATGATCATAACTGCGTGTCCCCGTGGCGTCGATGGCCGCCACGTAGTAGCGCCCGAACAGGCGGTGGGGGTACAACACCTTCTTGTCGATGAGCGTCTGCGTCATGCCGGAAACGAGTTCCTGGACCGCCTCGAACGGCAAACCGCGAAATACCCCGTTCATCGTATCGCCATGCGGCACGCTGTCCACGTCAAACAAGACCTTGTACAGATGGACCATGAACGTCGTGTACAACTGCAGGCGGACTTGCCGGCGCGCCCCGAGCCGGCATGCGAACATCAGCACTCCCAAGAACACCAGCGACGCGACACTGTAGTCCACGTCGCCGGCTTGCTCGGGTTTGCGGGGATCGGGCAAGCCCGCAAAGCGCTTGCGCACCGGGCCAAAGAAGTGGGTGAACGTCCTCAAGAAGGCCCGGATGATTTCCGGATGCTCTTCTTGCGGGTTTGCAGGAACTGCCGTTGGGCCGCGCCCATGGCCTCGACGAGCTTCTTGAGCTTTTTCCATTCCTCAATCCATTGCGCCACTTCGCGGCGCAATTCACGGGGCACGTGGAGGGTGCGGGTCTTCCCGCCCTCCTTCCACGTCAGCAGGGCCGTTTCATGGATCGGCCCTTCCTGGACGCACCGGCAGCGCGGGTTCCCGCAGCGGCTGCGGGTGATGGTGAGCGTGGCGGGAAGAAAGGGCCCCAGACGCGCCAGGCGCGCCTGGACCTTGCGTCCCGCCGAGTTCGTGACAGGTTTCCCTTCCATGTACGGAAGTATATATACTTCCGTACCAGAAGTCAACAAAAAAAAGCGCCGATGCGAAGAAAAAAACTCCCCGCACCGGCGCATCCTCAACTCATTCAACTGCTTCTACGCGAAAAAAAAAGCGGTTCTTCACCGCTGCACAACGCACTGTCCGTGTTTATTCGATATAAATTCCTCATCACGCAAAAGCGGACCCAAGCAGATATAATTATTGACCAAAATCAAAATTGTGCTATACTGGCTTCTAGACTGGGTTTACGGTATTCACAGGAAAATCGGGGATTATTTGCCTGATGGCGATGGCCATCAGGCGGCAAAGAGGAGGTATGGTTATGGCCGATATACATAGCGCACGAATATGGCGGCATGGCGTTTGGAAAATGAGTTTCACTGCTTGCTTATTGCTCGCGCTGGTGGCGTTTATAGGGGTGGGTTGCCCCAGCAGCACGATTGAAGAACTCAATGGCGTTGTCGCATTAGGGCCCTTGCCGAATGGGGCAAAAATGGTCGATGTGGGCGGTTATGAACTGGCTTGCCGCGATTCAGGTTCGGGCGGCCCAACCGTGATATTGATTAATGGGCTTGAAGAGAACATCAAAATGTGGGGGTCGGTGGAGACAGAGCTGGCCGAGATTACCCGGGTCATAAATTATGATCGCGGGGGGGTGGGCTGGAGCGATGAAGGTTCCAATCCGCGGACCGGAACCGTGATCGTACGGGAGCTCCATAATTTGCTAGACGCCTTGGACGCGCCCGGCCCGTATATTTTGTGCGCCCATTCATTAGGCGGGCTCTACGCACGCATTTTCGCCCATATGTATCCAAACGATGTCGTAGGTATTGTGCTTGTGGATACGACCCATGAAGATTACTACAACCGGGTCGCCCTCGAACTCGAGCCGAAAACGGTCCAAAGCGTAGAGAATAAAATGGGCCTTGCCGTGACGGTTGCCGCAAGGGAAGGTTCCCGGGGAGAATATTACAACATTGAAAACACCTCATCGGAAGTCCGGTTCAACCGCATGCTGCCCGAAGTGCCATTAATCATTCTTGGACATGACACCGGCAAATCTCAGAATGTGGGAAGTACGGAGCAAGAGAATATTTGGGATCTGCTCAGCCGCCAATTTTACCAAGAGCAAGCCAAACTCACGCCGCGAGGAAAGTGGCAAATCGTGAGCGGTGCGGGGCACCTCATCCAGCTTGATAAACCGGATGCGGTCGTGGACGCGGTGAAGCTGGTCATTCAAGGGTGGTAGCAGCCGGGGATCATTCCCAAAACAAAAAAGGATAAGCAACATGCGATACGCACGTTTTGGATTTATTGCGCTCTTGGCCTTGGGAATAGCCGTTCTCGGCACAGGCTGCCCGGCTGTTCCCTCCACTACCTCTCCCACGGCGCAGTTCACATGCAGCGCCCACTTAGGTGACGCGCCCATCACGGTGGCATTCACGAACGAAAGCGAAGCGGGTTCATTCCCTATCAAAACATATGCATGGGATTTCGGCGATGGAACCACTAGCACGCTGGAAACGCCCCCGGCGCATGTATACGCCACGCCAGGAACCTATACGATTTCGCTGACTGTTACCGATTCCCGTGATAACAGCGATACGGATCTAAAACTGAACACGATCGCCGCGCTGGATCCCAACCGGGAAGAGGGCGTAACGGGGGAAATCAAAACATTCGCGGGCATCAATTTTGTCTGGATTCCAGCGGGAACCTTCCAAATGGGCACTGTTTCAGATGATTATCCTCAGGAGGATTCCACGCCTGTGCATGAAGTCACCCTCACCCGGGGATTCTGGATCAGCCAATACGAAATCACGCAGGATCAATGGAAGAATGTCATTGGTTTTGACCCCTCTTTCTTCAAAGACCTAATTGCCTATGACACTCTTTTCATGCCTGTCGAGCAAGTGACCTGGAATGATTGCCAAGACTATGTATCAAAATTGAACCAGCTTGGTGAAGGCGTGTTCCGCCTGCCTACCGAGGCGGAATGGGAATATGCGTGCCGGGCGGGGAGCGATACGGAGTTTTGTTTCGGCGATAATGAGTCCCTACTGCCTGAATATGCGTGGTATTGGCTCAACGCCCCCTATCAGCCTTTTTATGTCGGCTTGCTTCACCCCAATGCCTGGGGGCTTTATGACATGCATGGCAATGTAGAGGAATGGGTCCAGGATAATTTCGGTGAAGGCGAATATTATGAAAGCAGCCCGGCGATAGATCCTGCAGGCGAGGAGAATGGCCCATTTCGCGTGGTGCGCGGCGGCGCTTGGCGTGACCCCGCCGTCGCGGTGGCATCGCCCGCGCGCGAACCCTACCTGCCTTCGGCTATGTACAATTTCATAGGGCTTCGCCTGGTCCGGCAATAACTGGGCATTCACCATTATGATAAAGGGCTGTCCTCGTTATGATTGAGGCAGCCCTTTCTGTTTTTCGTGCATTCCGAATAAACAAGCCCGTTTACTCCTCTTCCCCCCCTTCAATAACGCCGACGCGGATATGGAGTTCCTCCCGTTTTTGGATCCGCGAGACCTGCCCATCGGTGATCCAGATCACGCGATCACTGGCCGCAAGCATTTTGTGGTCGTGGGTGGCGGTGATGATAGTGACGCCGCGTTCTTCCTTGAGTTTGGTGAGCAGTTCAATGATCTCGCGGCCGGTGCGGAGGTCGAGGTTTCCTGTCGGCTCATCAGCGAGGATAATGGCCGGGTCATTAGCCAGCGAACGCGCGATGGCGACGCGCTGCTGCTGGCCGCCGGACATCTCGATGGGCCGGTGGGTAAGACGGCCGCCCAGCCCCACTTGCGCCAGCAAGGCGGCGGCTTTTTCGCGGGCCTCATCCGACGTTTTGCCCGCGAATATCATGGGCAGAGAAACGTTGTCCAGCGCATTCATCACCGGGATCAGATTGAAGGTTTGAAAAATATACCCGATCTTCCGGCAGCGCAGCCAAGCTAGTTCATAAATGCCCAATTGGGAGATATCGACTTCGTCGATATACACCTCGCCAGTGGTGGGCTTGTCGAGCCCTCCTACCATGTTGAAAAACGTGGATTTCCCTGAACCGGAAGGCCCCATGATGCTGATGTATTCGCCCGCATATATGGTTATGCTGATCCCTTTCAGCGCATGCACTTCCTCGTGTCCCATGTAATAGACCTTGCGGACATCCTGGGTGTGGACGATTTCTCTTACCGGCATGGTTCATACCTCCGCACGCATGGCGTCAACGGGACGCATTCTGGCAGCCTCCATTGTCGGGTAAATAGCGGCGAGCATAGTGAGTAACGTGCCGCCAGCAATGGCCAGGGGGACCGTGAGCGCCAGGCTATCGAATACGGCCGCGCCCGATAAATGCCTGAAAGGAATAGCGAGGCCCGCTTGGATGAGTGTAAGCAGAAGACCCGCCATGGAGCCGATGACGCTCCCCGTGATGCCTACGAATAAACTTTCGATGAGAAACAATCGCACCACAAAGCTATTGAGCGCTCCAAGGCATTTCAACGTGCCTATTTCGCGATATCGTTCGGTGACACTCATGAACATGGTGTTGGTGACGCCCACGAAACACAGCATCCCGGATAGCGTGAGCAGCCAGATCATCCGGTCGTGCTGGGCTTTCTCCGCATCAGGATTATTAGACCATAAGCCAGCCCGTTCCAGAGCGGCCTTGGTGCTGATATCCGCATGGGAGCGCAGGTTGAAGAGCAGGCGCTGGTAAGCCATCGTGTTCACAAAAAAAGCGACTACAACCGCAATACTGGCGAACACCAGCAGAAACCGCCCGCGGCGGTTTTTCAGATTTTCCCAGCACATTTTAAACGTGCTGCTCCAAGGCAGCGTCAAGCGCCGCATCGAGGCGTCTTCAGCGAATATCCGCTTCTGTTCCATGGCCGACCTATCCGTTCGCCTAGAAAGGCAATGTATGCGTGCATTGGGCGATAAGGGCCAGCGCCACGGCGGTCATGCCCGCCAGCCCCATGCCACACGAGAATCCCGCCGCCACGACCGGCACATATCGGTTCCAGCACTCCACGCCAAATTTGCGTGCAAAAAAATAACGGCTCAACAATGCCCCGGCGATCAATGGAAGGCCCACATGCAAGGGCTGCCCCACACCGCCTACAATTCCATAGAAAAATATGACTGGCAGATTAAAAAACGCCAAGGCGCCATACAGCACAACGCCTGCCCCGCACCCGCCTATAATGAGGCTGGGTTTGATCGCTTGCAGCAGAAGGGAGGTCTCGCCGGGAGCAGGATTATTGGCCGTGAAAATAAGATACGCCTGGCGCGCCGCAACGGGCCAAATCCGGCTGGCGAAGGGGAACTGATCCGAAGGGATTTGATTCAAATGCCAAAAAAACCACCAGAATAGAAAACTACATATAAACACAATGGGAAACATGGCCAGTTCCGCTTTGACAAGTGAAGAGAACTTGGTGCGGGTCAGCTCGAGTTCGCGGAATTTTTGCGCAACAGGCCCCATATCAAAAAGGGGAATCGGTGCGAACCAAATATCCGCTTTCTTGTAACCGCTGGTGATAAACACCGTTTCTTTCAGGAATGGCAAAACCAGCGGCTGGCCCGTAAGGCCCACCAAGCGGGCAGAAATAAACGAATTGAGCGGGCTCCACAAGAAGCCGAAAAGGAAGATAATCCACCAGGTAAAGCCAGGCACCAGTTTGAGTGACACAATGCAAAATCCTGTCGTGCCGAGAATGAAAAAGAAAAGCGCCACCCATATCGGGAAGTCTCCCCGTTGTTTGCTTGGACGGCGGTAAGGCGGTTCATTGGGATCGGTGCTGTGGGCGGCGTCTTCGGCCTGTCGCATTTGTTCGAGCGCTTCGCGCGGCATGCGTAAACGCCGGCCCAGCGTTCGGAGCATGTTGAACACGCCCACCAAGGCTACAGCGGAAGCCAAGCCGATAGCGGCGCTCATCCAAAAATCGAAACTGAGGATCATTTGATTGACTAATAATGCCCCGCCGGGCGACCAATGCGGGAAGAACCCCATTTTTTGAAGGATAGGATTGGCGATCAGGTTGGTCACGGCAATGGAAGAGAAAATGCCCAGCACCAGCCGGAACGGCAAGATCATTCCCGCCATGAGGATCGCCATGTCGAAACTGATGGAGATCAGGCTGGCTGGAAAGATGCCTTCCGCGGTGCGTGTAAAATCTACAAAGGGGATGGGCAGCAGCATAATGGGCTTGCTCATGAACAGGCCGGTCGTTACGGGCAGCAGCACATATACGGCTCCGAAGAGGATGCCGAAGCTTGCGCCTACGCTAAACACCCGCCACCGCCACGAGCGTTTCCCCAATTCCGCCCCCTCTTCGCGATCCGTGGACTCCGCGAGGGCCGTAGCGCCTTGGGCCGCAATAGCCGCCAGCGGGAAAGGCAGCCGCTCGCCATCAGACGTGGCGCGGAACAGCAAATAGCCCAATCCGAACCATACGAAGCGCCCGAATAAATAGCCGAACGCGATAAGGATGATCGGAGACAAGAATCCTTTGGATGCAGACCACCACCAGTCTACATGCATGAGGTTGCGGTTGAGTATGCCTGGAGAGTCGGCGGCGGGCACGACCCAATCCGGAATTTGCTCCGCAAGGCCGGCGGTTTGAGGAGATTGCAACAAATACTGATTCCAGATGCTAAGCGCGAGCGGGCCGCCCGCCAAGGCAAGCTGGGCGAATTGCATCGCCGCTATGGTGGATGCCACGTAGAAAAGGATATAGACTTCCTGCCGTTTCAAATGGGCGAAGCTGCGCCGGGCCAGTTCGGCGAATAAAATAATGGTCACCCATTCCGCCGCGGAGCCGAGGGATTGCCCGGCCACCAATCCCAGGTAGACCGAGCCGGGCATCATGATCATCGCGACAAATATCGCGCCGATGACCGTCCTCGAGGAGAATCCATCGATATAGGGCCCCCGCTCGAGCGTCGGATCCGCCGTGGCAACGGTATATTCGTTTTGGAATTGCTCCGCTTCGGTTTCGCGGGCTGTCTTTCCCGGATTCGCCAATGCTTTTACCTCACATAATGGTTGGTGCTCCAAATAGGCTTGTGGCCTTGTCGTTGTATCGAGCAAGATCCTCGGGCGGCAAAATGCGCCAGATGAGCAGTTGCTTGCGAATGGCCAGAATGAACCGGGGCGTGAGCCGCCGCCAATTCTGCTGGTCGCCGCTGTGCCGGACCGCTAACAAATGGTATTGATAGACGCCGCGCTCGGGGCGGTAGACGATGCTGAGCTCGGCCATGTGGCTGAGTCCGAGATCGAAGGGCGCCAGCCACGCTAGGAATTTGAGAACCGGTTCAGGCTTGCCATTTGTCTCACGCAGTTCCGTATCGAGATGGTCCACCGCGAGCTGTCCCACCGAAACCCCCTGGACGCTGTCGAGAAATTCATACATATATGCTTGCATCGCCATGACACTGGATGGGGTTGCGACAAAGGGCAGAAACATGCTGATGCGGCTGCCTGAGGTGTTTTCATCATCCTCGATATCATCGTGTTCGCGCCGCTGTTGGGGTATGGCGGCCAGAAAGGCCTGGCGCGCTGGATAAATAGTCGAAACCAGCACAATGCCCATGGTCATAACGGTGATGAGAATGGTGGTCCCCGCTGAGTAGTTCAAACTCAATCCGGAGAGCGCTTGCGTCTCGAGTAATATTTTGGATACGAGGTTTCCAAGCAAATATCCCGCCACGGCGCCAAGCACGGCGTAAACGGATGACTCCGCCAAAAATAAAGAAGCAACATTACTGGGCGAAAGCCCCACCGAGTTATAAACGAATATCTCGTTGCGCCGTTCGTAGACAGAACCGAGCATGGCTCCCAGCACCATGATGAACCCGAGGCCGATGGGGATGAGAATCTGCCCTGCCGCCGTGAGCTTGCTCCGATTGAGGGAGGCGTAGAGGGTGACGTCTTCGCCATTGCTTGCGAGAATGGTGAGATTCGAGCGGCGCGCATATGCCGCGGCCTGTTCGTCCGCACTGGTGTTTTCTCCCGTGCGCACGGCAATGCTCCGAATCGTTCCGCCCAGGTTTCGCGCCAGTTCAAACGGTACGATGGCCAATTGGTTGCTGGTCCAATGGATGTAGTCCTTGAGCGTGTCAATTTCCTGTTCTTGTTCCTGCTGCGCTTCCAACAAACGTTGCTGGGCGAAATTGACGGGGGTCAATGGCTCGCCGTCGATGTCGCGCAGCTTGTCAAACTGATCTCCGTCTATAATGCCGACAAGGGGCAGTTCTTGGCCAAAGAGGAGCACTTTTCGTCCGATGTCTTGGGGTCCATAACCAAGTTGCTGGGCGGCATGCGCTGGCAGGATGATGCTTTGTTCCTCTGCACTCTCAAACCATCTGCCCGCTATCAGAGTGGAGGCTACGGCCGACACGGCGGCTTCACTGGGCTCCATGCCGATAAGGGCTTCTGTCGTGGTTTGTCCTGTTTCAGGCTTCGATACGTCTACAGCGCCCTCGGATGGAGGCCTGGCTATGTCTATCTTCGAAAGCTCGCCCGCCAGATCCGAGAAATACCACACCCGTCCGGCAAGCGTCGCTTCCACGGCGTCCGAGGTAGCTTCTTTATCGAAAGTGCGCCGCAGTGAATCATAAAAAGGGAGCGGCAGAGGCAGCCACGCGCGATCACGGGCCAGCAAACCTTTATACACTGGCTCGCCATTCGGATGGCGCAAGCGGGATATGGTGGTTTCGGGAACAATCGACGTGAATGACAAGAGCGTAAACGTGACGAGCACAACAGTCATACCCGTGAAAAAGGCGCGCTGTGGACGCCGCCGTATGTTGGCGATGCCAAGATCCACGGCGCGCATGGCGATATCGCCAGCCGCCACGGTGTCTTCGTGTGTGCCGATCAACGCCTGTTTGCGATCACGCAGCATTCGATCAAAGTGGCCAAGAATCAGCATGCTTACGGAAACGGCGAGCGCGAGAATGACGAATGCAATGAGGACAAGCGCGGGCGTCAAGGTGAAACGGAATGCAGGATGAATGACCGCCAGCAGGAGGAAACTCAGTGTAAAAATGGAAAAGATGCCGATGACTCGGCCTCGAATCGCACCGGCATTGATGATGAGGCGTTCGAGGCAATATGCGAATGGAATCATAAGTAGTAAATAGAACAGCACGCCGCGAATCATATTGTTGGCGGTATTCAATAGCTCGTTGTACGCATTGCTTTCCAGCGCCCACCCGCGCTCCGCAGCCGAACGGTAGGCCATATAATCATATTGGCCCAGCGCATTTTCCGCGAGTTCGAGATTTGCCTTCGCCTCATCATGCAGCGATTGAATGCGGGGATTGCTGATGCCGTGTGCTACGAATTTCTGAATGCGTTTTTCATCCAGCCGCCACATGTTGCCAGCGCCTTGTAACACCCAAGAGGGAATCGTTTCCAGATTCGCCAGCATATATCCCTCGCCTTCCGGATTCTCGGGGGTGTTGTTCAACAAGACCAGGCGTTTTTCCTGGAATCCAAGGCCCATGGCCAATTTGACGCGCAAGGCCGGGGCGGCCCACAGGGTGATGCAGTTTTCCTCGGGATCGCCTTGGAAGCTGTCGCTATAACTGAGCCCCCATTGGAATGGCGGGCTGTCGTTGGAGGCATCCAGGATCTGCACATCGAAGAGGCTAATAAACCCGCGCGGTTCCGTGAGCCCAAATAGCGTAATGGGTTTGCATGGAAATAAGACCGGCTTGACACTCTGCTCCCGCTCCAGGATGGAGGACAAGAACGGCTGTTCAGTTGGGCGGGCTTGATCTACGGCATAGATGATCGAGCCATCTGGTGGAATATGCGTTATACTCGGGCTTCCCCGTTGGAGAAGCAATGCATATTCATTGGCGGCGCGGGAATTGGCCTCAAGGAATCGTGGCGTGGCCAGACCAAAAGCCTCTACTTCCACCGGCTTGGAGAACCAAGGATTCGCGGTGGAATTAGCCAGGCCGTCGAATTCGAACTCGCCATTTGGCCCTGCAAGCACAAGCGGAATGCCGCGCATGCCGTTAAGGTGTTTGTTGTTCTGATATGTCTTCATGGCCACGCAAGCGCCTGGCATGGGATTGTTGGGGATATAATCGCGCTGTTGATCCAGCCACACGGCGCGGCCGCCGAGTTTCGCCATGTTGCTTTCCAGTTCAGAACTGGTAAACGGCCCTTTCCAATATGCAAAAGCCATGGCGATATTGGCGAGTCCCGCGCGGCGGCCTGGCTCCCGGTGCAACTGCCGTTGAAGCAAATCCAGATTTACATTCGCCAAGGTATCATCAGGCGTGTCAACGGCGCGCCGCTCGTCGTTAATGGTGCTGAGCGTAACGCCAGGAAAACCCGCCAAAGTAGGAATCTCACTCTCGAAAGGCGCACGGTAAGGGAAATAGGTCCACCATCCCCTTCCAAGGGTAAGATTGATGCAGTCTACGAATGGCGTGGCCGTGAATAGCGTCACCTTTTCATAATCCGTCATATAGCTTTTGGCGAAAGAATCGAGTTTCTGGGCAAGCATGCTGAATTTTGGCCGCAGGTAGCCCTCCGCTTGGCCGCGAAATGCGCCAACACAAAAAATGCCCATTCGATCCGAACGGCTCGAAATATCGAGACCTACGAAAATCCCCGGACGCCCCATCCGAGCGCTGATGCCGCCATGTTCAACTTGGGGCCAGCCATTATCGAGCCCATCGTACAAGCGGCGGGTAAAATGGATCATGCCAGTCATGGCCTGGGCATGGCCTCCGGTGAATAACACATAGATGGGACGGGGCGGTGTTTCCGGCAATTTCTTAATGAAGCGAGCCAGTTCGAGCAGTGATGCCGCGCCAATGGCTTGTTCCGCGCCGGGCGCCAAGGCGGGCGTTACACTGACACTGTCGTAATAGGCATGGAAAATGACGGGGGCCTTATCCACCGCGCTGGTGGAAGTGGGTGGCGCGCCTGGCGTGAGTTGGGCGAAAATATTCCTAGACTTTTTATTCGCCCAATCCATTTGGCAATGCACGGTGGCCGTCTGGCCGATGAGGGCTTCGAGCGCAGGCAAGGCGGCCGGAGGAGCATAAAACCGGGGGATATTCGCAGGCACGGTCAGAAACTTCTTCCGGGCTTGCACGCCGGAAGCAGGCCTGCCGCCCCGGAAGATCACCGCCTTGCCGCCAAATTCTTGGACACTGAGCCACTCGGATTCACTAACCCAGTCCATGATGACGATGGCGTTGCGGATCTCATGGCCTTTCAATGAGGCCTCGGCGCCATTTCCCACGTCAATAAGTTTTCCCGATAAGCCTTCCGGGGGCGTCTGGCTGGTGCGGACAAGATTCGGCCATATCGGTTCGAGCGTTACTGGAGCACCGCCAGGCCCCGAGATGCTCGCGGATTGCACTTCAGGCGCCGTGGCCTCAAACTCTTGGATTTCGATATCTTGTACGCCAAGCTTCTTGAGTTGGCCGGTAATATATTCGGCGGCCTGTTCAGCGCCTGGGGACCCGGTCATGCGCGACGGCGTTGCGGTGAAAACACGCAAGGAGTCCTCGATCCGATTGATATTGAGGTCTTCTTCGCGGCTAAAATCCGGGATCTGGATAGTCAGCGGATTGGGCCAGCCAATCCATGCCGCCAGCCCTACGGTACAGGCAATAGCGGTTATGGCGAATACGATCCAGCGCATGTTCGGATTGCAGCCTCATGTTCACGTGCAGCGGCTTTTCGCGGCTGTATGATATAACAGCCGCACGCCTATCCCCAGAAATGATAGACGCGCGTATTGGCAATCGAACCGAAAATCATCCAGAGGCTGCCCATGACGAATTCTCCCATGGCCAGCCCCACAAAGAATGGCAGCGCCTTGCGGTATAATTGAGCACCGCCATACCGCGTGATCAACGCTTTAGCGATCCAGCCGAGGAAAATGCAAAACCATAATTTATCCATGGACCACGATGTGGCGGTGGCGTAACCGACAGGGTGCCACAGCCACCAGGTGAACCGCATGCGCAATGCGCCCAAGAGCAATGAGAATAATAGCCCGCCCCCTGAGGCGAGAGTGGCTCCCATGCGCGGTTTCTGCGGGAAGATCATCCAGGTAACCAGTTTGTTCCATCCTTCCGAGGCGAAGGCGTCGCCTGCCGGACGGCCGCTATATCCATGGACATAGAGGACATGCAGCAACGCCCACATAGCGGCAATGGCCCCCACGAAAATGGCGATGACGATGGCCTTCATCATGGAGCGCGACGCTATCCGCATCAATTGCGCGGCCTTGAAGCCTTCCATGCTGTGAGCAGAGAAGTGCGCACGATAAGCGCGATTGAACCACCAGAACATGGTGAAGGCGGCCAGATCACCTTTGCCCAGATGATGGGTGCCCACAGCATTAACGATGAGCATGTCGGGGCCAAGATGATGTAAGTCATGAGCGGGCGGACCCAACTCCGCCCGCATACGCGCTATGGCGATGGAATATAAGAAAAAGATCGTAAAAAAAGCCAGGAGAACATACCACGCGCCGCCCAGCATCATGCCTTGTGCAATTAGTATGATAGTGCATATAAGAAATAGCAATACAGCGGTCCGGTAGCGTATCGGCTCTTGCGCATCATCCGCGCCTCCACGCAGCCCCGCGGCGGTGCGCAAGACGCCATATAAATGCTTGCGCGACAGCCAGACCGCCAGCAAGCCTAAGGCGATGTAGCCGCCTGCCGCCTGTTCATTGATGAATGGAAACCCAGGCAGATCGTGGATGCCTGCCGCGGAAGCCAGGACGAGTTGCAGGCGGTAAACCAGATAAAAAAACCAGCAACTGAACGCCAGGTCGGTCGGCATGAAGAAGGTAAGCCCTATTACGAATGGAAAGAGATTGATGGTCGTGCCAGCAATGGCGTTCCATGGGCGCTCCACGAAATATTCAGAGAATGAGAAGGCGTTTACGATGGGAATCTCCGGGATACCCGGGTAAAAAAAGCTCAATCCATTGTTGAAGTCAATAGCCGCCGTAATGCCGAATGCGAGCCAGAACAACCTGTTTTTCAGGAGTTCTTCGAGTCCCGTGGATAAAATCAACGGGATTTGGATGACAGGAAAACTCAATTTTTCACGTTCCGTCCAATGCTGGCGGAAAAAGACATTCATCGTAAGCAGTGCGCCCATAAGGGCCATGAGAAAAACGAACCAAAAAGCAAGCGGCGCGGCCCATGCCTTGAAGATCTCCCAATTATATATAGTACTATTACCGACCGCCAAACCGGTCATGGCCTCATCGCCATGGCTCAGATACGCCCAGCCGGGCACATATTGAAGAAAAACTTGCTCCCAGTTATTAAGAGGGTTTGCAAAATAACGGGGAAAACCCAGCATGGGAATCATGACTTGCAGCAGGTCATGGCTGCAAAAGGTTCCCGCCACCGAGAGCATCACGTATATCGTCATGAGTTCGCCGGATGATAACGCGGATTTAGGCCAGTATCGTTTGAGAGGTAAATTGGCGAGCGCCAGCACAAACAGCGTAAAGGTGACATGAAAAAAGAGGGAAATGGCCGTTGAATGGCCTGAATACCAAATGAGCTCCGATTGCACCACCCAAAGCGCCAGAAGCGGCATTAACGCGCACGCGATACCCATCGCACGCGGCGTGGCAAGCAGAATCGTTCCGGCGTTTTCATGATCTTGGGGCGGCGACAAAAGGGGGCTATTTGCTCTTTTGCCGTCTTCCAGCAATACCGTATTCCTCAAGATAAGGGCCACCAGCACATCATCTATACTTCATTTTCTGTAGTGATTACAACAAAAAAATGTGCAAGGCCTTGTAGTGAAAACCCAGAAGGAGCCGCACGTAAAGCTATCCCGCAAAACGCCAATAGATGACAATATTAGTTAAAGACATAAGCGTTATTCATCTATATCTTTAGTCATATCCAATGCCTCGCCCTCATGCATGGGAGCATAAGCGCCTGCGGATACGATGATTTTCATTGCGTCTTCTACGGAGATATCAATGAGTATGATATCTTCCAACGGCAGATATACGAGATATCCCGAGGTGGGATTGGGCGTAGTGGCGATAAAAACAGCTTGCAGTTCTTTCCCTAACTTTTTCTGGATTGCACCTTGCTCCAGCGAGGTAATAAATCCAACGGCGATCATGCCCGGACGCGGATATTCGACCAGGCACACTTTCTGGAAAACGGCGCCTTTCCGGGTAATAAGCACATCGCGGATTTGCTGTACGGCCCGATACACCTTGTTTACGAGAGGAATGACAAACACGATTTTTTCACCCAGCGCAATCATTTTCTGTCCGACAAACATGCGGGTAAGCATGCCTGTGGACACAAATAAGGCAATGGAGAATAGGATGCCAATGCCATAGACATATTGGAAATATCCCAAGAAGGACAATCCAGGGATCCCTTGCCCCCATTCATTCATCGCATCGAAGAGCAGTTTGAACTGGCGCTCAAGTCCGAATACGAATTTATTAATAAAGAACCACGAGACCCACACAGTGATGATCAAGGGGATCCACACGAGCAATCCCGCCACCATGGTGCGCCAAACTTGCCGCCATGCCTTACGGACCGCGCTTGCCGTTCCTTTGCCTTTATCTACCCGGCTGGTTTTCATCCAAGCCTCCTGTTTGTTCTAGCAATTCAAGCCGCACTTTGCATATCTGGTTCGGCGTTCCTTCGAGAATCGTCGTCTGGATTCCAGATATTATATACACTTCGCCTTGTGCGGGGATGCGGCCCGCGGCGCGCATCACCCATCCGGCAATCGTATCCACTTCCTCATCTTTCAATTCCACACCGAGGGCGTCCGAGACTTCATCGAGCGAAGCCCGGGCGTCAACGACATAGGCCCGGGGAGCCACCTGAGTAATGGCGCGCTCTTCCTGGTCGTGTTCATCCTGTATTTGGCCGAAGATTTCCTCAATGATATCCTCAACGGTAATGAGCCCGTCCGTGCCGCCATATTCGTCCGTGATAACGGCCATATGCTGTTTCATACGTTTGAGCATTTGGAATAAATCATCGACTTTCACCGTGTCGGGCACATGCGGTATGTCGCGGATAAAGCGCAGAATGCTGGAATCTTCGGGATGCAGATCTACAAGCAATGCATGGGCGTTCACGACTCCCACCACCTGATCAATGGAATCCCGATAAATCACGATGCGCGTGCGCCCGCTCTCCTCGAAAATAGCCAGAAGCTCCTCTCGAGTGGCAGTCTCCGGAAGGGCTTGCATATCTATTCTAGGCACCATGATCTCGCGTGCGAGTTTGGTTTGAAGATTGATGACGGAATGGATCATCTTGCGTTCTTCCGGCTCGATGGTGCCATGATCAGCGCTCTCATCCACTAATACCCGCACATCGTCGCGCGAACTCATCAGAGGGCTCAAATAGTGTTTGTCGCCACCCGCCCGCTTAAAAAGAAACCTCGTCAACCACGCCATAGGGATATGAAACGGCGCCAAAAGGGCATAAAAAAACTCGATGATTGGTAGCAAAGCCAGCGTCATGCGGGTGGGGTGGGTGCGGAAAACACTTTTCGGGATGACTTCTCCAAAAATAAGAAATAAAGGCGTTACAATCGCCATAGCTAGAAGCTCGCTGTAATCCTCTGTTAGGGATTGCATCGCTCGCGAGATGGCCATGGTGCCTATGATCGTGCATAAATTCGTGCCCAACAGCAGCATGCTCAGCATGCGGTCGGGGTAGGCGGCAAAATGCAGGAAACGAATTGCCCGTTTCATATGCTCTTCTTCGGCCAAATACCGGATGCGGATGGGATTGGTGGAAACAAATCCAGTCTCATAACCAGCGAAAAGGCTTGACATCACCAAGGCGGCGGCGAAAACCAATATCGGCTCTATGAACCCGCTCATGCTTCTTCCTCCTTGCCGTTTTCAGGCATGGAGGGAAGCTTTTCCAGGCGCAGCCATAAAACGCGCTTGCCTTCCACAGCTTCGACCGTGAGGCGGATGCCATCGTGTTCAACCTGGTCGCCAGGCTCCGGCAGTTTATCCATCTGATGAATAACATAACCAGCTATGGTTTCATGCTCCTCATCGGTAAGATTTGTGCCAATGGCTTCGTTCAACTCATGGAGGGAAAGGCGTCCATCCACCTGGTATACATTTGGTTCGAGGGTGATGACGCTTTCTTCTTCTTGTTCATCCGGATCCATGATATTCCCGACAACCTGTTCCAGGGCGTCTTCTAAGGTCACAATGCCTGCGGTTCCGCCATATTCATCGGCCACTACGGCCAAGTGGGCGCGGTGGCGCTGGGCGTCTTTCACGAATTGCTGCACGGTAGTGGTCTCGGGAACGAAATGCACCGGGCGCGCCAGCGCGCCTACGCCGCAATCCAGGTCGCCTTTTGCGAAATAAGGCATCAGATCTTTCGCTACGAGAAGCCCGGTAATATGGTCAAGATTTTCGCGGTAAATGGGCATGCGCGAGTATTCGTATTCCCGGTAAAGCGCGAGCGCTTCGCGCACGGTGGCTTCTTCTTGTACGGCGATGATATCGGGCCGCGGCACGAGGATTTCCCGCAGCACGACATCGCTGAATTCGAGGATGCCTTGGATCATCTGCCGTTCATCTTCTTCGATCACGCCTTGGGCTTCGCCATTGGTGAGCACGGATTTCAACTCTTCATCGGTAATGAATGGGGCCGCTCGAAATTCATGGAAGCGCGTAATGGCGAACAACGCATTAGTGATGGCCAAAACACCGTCACGGATAGGCGCGAGGAGCCGGTCAGCCATGCGCAGCGGCAAAGCCGTTACGCGTGCCAAACGCTCGCCTGCGTAAACAGCCAACACTTTAGGGCTCACTTCACCAAAGATAAGCAGAATGGCGGTGCCGGCAACCACCGCTAGGGCATATGCGGCCGGCACTGGCATGCCCGCGCCGAGGCGCAGCATGTCTTCCAAGCGCGTGCCAAGAGCGATGCCAATAAGCACGTTGACGATCATGTTGCCCAATAAAATGGTGGTGAGCAATCGTCCAGGATTGGCCATCATCTGGGCGATCACCGGGCCAGTAAGGTTTTTTTCTTCTCCGAGGCTGCGCAAGCGCAATTTATGGATGGAGAAAAAAGCGGTCTCTGAACTGGAAAAAAACGCCGAAAGTAATAAAAGCCCCGCTACAGCCACTATAATAACCGCAGGCAAAAAACCTTTCGACACGGCAAGAGCCGTTTGGGCGTCTAGCTGCACATTCGCGCCCGCGGGCGGCTCCTGCTCGACAATGATTCCGCGCGCCGCTTTACCAGAAAAATCATTGCGCAACCGAGGCGCTTGCAGCCCCGCTCCAGCCAGCGCCTGCTCCGCCTGTAGTTGAGCCAGGCCTTCCACGGCGGGCATGCTCACGAACAATGTAGACGACTCTTTCGCGGCGGATGGAGCGGAATCCGCCTGCGCGGTTCCAGCCGCCGTGATCGGCAGCGGCAAATAGAATAGGGATACCACGAGCACCCACGCTGCCGCAATGCTCCCCATTCGCACTAGGCGCGGCAGCTGGGCCGTACTTCGAGCTTCAGCGTCCTCGTCCAACGCAGATGTCCCCTCCCTGATATCAGGATCGTTTTGACCGTGGCGCTTTGGCGGCCGGCTCAATCCACGCATCTTTATCTAGAATCCCTAATACGCCCGCCTGCCGCTCTTGCATCGCTTTGCGTCCGGCTTCCGTGACGTGGTCATATCCTAGCAGATGAAGCACTCCATGGCAGAATAACAAGCGCACTTCCTTGCGCATCGCGCGATACAGCTCATTGCCCTCAAGGGCCTGCTGTTCCATGCAATGCCGCTCCACAGTATCCAGCGATATGGCGATATCTCCCAGCGCGATGAAGCCATTGCCTGCCGGATTATCCTGGCGGAACGACAACACATCCGTTGGCTCATTCACGTTGCGGTAGTGGTTGTTTAATTCTCGAATCGTATTGTCGCCACACAATAACACACTGATTTCGATTTGGCCTTCAAGGCCTTCTTGGCTGCATAAAGCCCCGGCTATTCGCTGAAAATCATCCCGGCGGAAGAGCCGCTGCCGGAAACGGCTTTGAATTTGCTGGCTGATTTCGATGCTAATACTCATCCTTCATGCCCCTTTTTACGGATTCGAGTTCCGTTCGTTGTTCATCGGGCTCTGTTTTCTGGTTTGGATAAGCAATACGCCGGTGAAGCCCTGTCTGCACCCGCTTTGTCACAACTTCTTCAATAGTGTCCAAATCCTTTAACGTAAGCGCGCACTCATCAAATTGGCGATCTTCAGCGCGGTTGCTGATAATCTTATCCACAAGCTCGCGTACGCGTTCTTCATTCGGATTTTTCAAGGAACGCACCGCCGATTCGGCCGCATCGCAGATCATGAGGATGGCGGTCTCCCTGCTTTGCGGTTTAGGCCCAGGATACCGGAAATCCTCCTCCAGCAATCCCCCATGTTTTTGCTGTGCGAGCGCTTGTTCATAAAAAAAGCTGATTCGGCACGTGCCATGATGCTCGTATATGGCGTCAATCAACGGCTTAGGCAGGTGAAACTCCCTGGCCATCTCCGCGCCTTCCGTCACATGGGCGGAGATGGCGCGCGCACTCATCCGCGGCGACAATGAGTCATGGACATTCGCGCCGATCTGGTTTTCCGAAAAGTATTCAGGACGCCGGAGCTTGCCAATGTCATGGTAATACGCGCATACGCGCGCCAAGAGGCCGTTAGCGCCAATGGCCATGCACGCCGCCTCCGCGAGCTGGCCCAGCATAAGGCTATGGGCGTATGTGGCGGGCACTTCGATGGCCATCCGGCTGAGCACCTCGTTGTTCAAGTCCGAGTATTCCAGCAGTTGGATATCGGTCGTAATGCCAAATAGCCTCTCGAGGGGCGGCAACAGGCCAGGAACGAGAAATAAACAAGCCAAGCCGCTCAACACGACATTCAACGCGCTCGGCCCGAGCCGCGTCCAGAGATCATCGAAGCGCGAGTCCGTCGCCAGGGTGGCGGCTACAAAAGCCGCCAGGCCAATAACGGTGGATTTGACCGCCGCCATAGACATATCGCTGCGCTTGCGCACTTTATAAATGCTAAAGACACCCGCAAGCGACATGGACCCGCTCACGATGAGTATACGCCAATCATAATCGCATAAAACAGAGAGCAGCACCGCGGTGTACAAACTGGTGGTCGCCGCGACACGGGTATTTATTAATATCGCCAATAAAATAGCGCCCGCCGCCACGGGCACAATATATCCAGGCAATTGCAATATCACAATCACCCGCGCAATGAGCAAGGTGCCGCACATCACGAGAAGGGACAAGCTCAGGTCGCGTGAAAGGGTGTCGCCCCGATCCGGCACAAGCAGCGGCAACGCCCACGCCACGCCCCATAAGACCAGCGCCACCAGAATACTGTTCGCCGCCAGCATGGCATAAAAGCTGCTGTGCTGCTGATGCCCTGCCTTTTTGGCCTCAATGAGCGCGTTATACGCCACGCTAGATTGTTCGGTCCAATCCAAGCCTTTTTGTTGAATTTGTTCGCCCGCCTTGTATTGAATCATGATAGGCACGACCTCGTCCCGCGCCTTCTGCCGCAACGCTTCCGTATCTGGGTCGTATTTAAGCGTCTCCCCGAGGCTCAGTGAAGCTACAACAAACGCTGCATTATGCAAATCAGACCAATTCTCCGTGGCGTCCAGGCTGCCGCTCAGGGGAGTTCCCTGGCCTGCGGCGCGGATGTGATCCCGGAGGAGGCGTGCGGCCTTGCTCAGAACAGGGGCGTCCGCACGCACAAAGCGCGTGCTCTTTTCCATATCAGCCACTTGTTTTTCACGCAACACCACAATCTCCCGTTGTACGGGAGTCTGAGCATCTATGGCGCGTCCAGTTGCTTTTAGCGTTTCTGGATCAATTACGCCGAAATAAAGCACATATTCAAGGCTCGTCCGGCAGATATCCGTCAGCCAATCCGCTTGAGTGAACGCCATGGCTTGCTCTTCAGACGGATGCAAGGCGATGGTCTGGGCGTGTTTTGGAAGAGGGGAAGCATTCGCATGGCTCAAATCGGAGGTCCTGGCATTCTTCTCTGGTTCAGGATGTTCTTCTCCTTCAAAAATGCGTTCAGGGATCGATTCCGCGCTGGGAGCCAGCCAAGGCGCTAAATAATCCGCATTTGCAATCTCATCGAAAGGCGGATGCTCCACCATGGCGGCGGCAACTTCCCGTACGGCGGCTAACACGACCGATTGAGTGGACTCATCGGATGTCGATTCCAGCAGGGCCTGGCGCACCGCTTTTTCTATGGACGGGCGCTTGGCGGCAAGAGCGGCAACACGTTCATCAAAATCCGCTAGATGCTCCATGACCGATTCTTCATCAACGCGGAAATGATCAGGCACCGCCTCAGCGGCGGCATCTTGCGCTTGGCGTGTCGCCGCAATATCCACTGCTTTAAAAGGCTGATCCGCGTAGATCGTTTCCATCGCGACGCCCTTGGCATCCATAATATAATCGGAACCCGCAGGCTGGATGCTCTTTGTGGTGGAAATCACGAGAATAATAAACGCCGCCAGCAGCGTTAAACGCCTTTTCAGGGCCGGCTTCAAAACGCGTTCATTGCTTGGCGGCCGGTGAATAGGCCCTCCGCCGCTTTTCTTCTTGCGGCCCAGGCGGACGAGTCTCATCGCGCGCCGCCTGTCTCCGCCACAGGCGTGGAGCCTGCCTCATCCAAATGTGGGCTGTTGGCCTCCTCATAGGCATCAATGATGCTCTGCACAAGCGGATGGCGGACCACATCTCCACGGGATAGATGCACGATGGCGATGCCCTTGGCGTTTCGCAGAATGCGCTGCGCTTCCACGAGGCCGGACTTCGTCGTTTTGGGGAGATCAATTTGAGTGATATCGCCAGTCACCACGGCGCGCGAGCCTTCTCCCAACCGGGTCAGGAACATTTTCATCTGTTCGCTCGTGGTGTTCTGCGCTTCATCAAGAATGGCGAATGCATTGCTCAGTGTGCGCCCACGCATGAAAGCAAGCGGGGCCACCTCGATCATCTCCCGATCGATCATGCGCTGCACGCGCTCCACATCCACCATGGAATATAGGGCGTCATACAAGGGGCGCAGATAGGGATTCACCTTTTGTTGAAGATCGCCAGGCAGGAAGCCAAGGCTTTCTCCCGCTTCAACGGCAGGGCGTGTCAAAATGAGCCGGTTCACTTCTTTATTGAGCAACGCCGACACGGCCGCCGCCATGGCGAGATAGGTTTTTCCTGTTCCAGCGGGGCCGATGGCCAGCGTGACTTGGCACGCTTCAATGGCTTCAAGATACCGCATCTGGCCGCGCGTGCGCGGCTTGATCCGAATATCCCGCCGCAGCCCCGAGAATTGCCCGCTCAGGACAGCGCCCAAACCCTGCTCGCCTGCTTCATCGTCTGGCAAAGGCCAAGTCCGGCGGGTCTCATTCCATGCATATGCCACATCGGCCAGCGTAGGCGTATGCCCTCGCCGCACCGCATCAAGAAGCCCATCCAGCATGCGCCCCACCATCGCCGTATCTGCTTCAGCGCCAATGATCACCACTTTGGCGCCGCGATCGACAATGCGCACAGGAGTCTCCTCCTGTATGCGGCGGCGTATCTCGCCGTTCCTTCCGAGGAGCTTCACCGCTTCCTCTTGGCTATTCAGTTGAATCTCGTGTGTCAGGGAACCTGGCAAACTCCATGTTATGGCAACGGGGCCGGGGCGGACGCCTTTCCATCCACCTCCTCGGGCAATTCGATGCGGAAGACACGCTCATCTTGCCGCACAAGGCTCTTGCTCCGGCGAATAGCAGCTTCAATCTCCACGGGATCGCTGCCTAAATTCTCGACGCGCTTATCAAGTTCCGAACACTCTTCAACCAGCCGGTTCTGTTCGGCTTCGAGGGCGTTCACTTCTTCTTGGCTTGCCTGGTACTTCCGATACTGGCTCACCAAATCACGCTTATAGGCGTAACCCGCCGATAAAGCGACAATGAGAAGCAAAGCCATTCCATACCGCATATGAATCTTCCAGCAATTCACTGTCCAGATGGCATCCGGCAGGGGCGCCGCCCAGGCGGCCCCCTGCCCCGGATATTCTACCGCTTCTATTCTACTTCTTTTTGGATTTCTTTTCAGGTTTTTGAATATTATAAAACGCATCAAGCCCAAGGAACTCAGCGGAAGCGCCCAATTCCTCTTCGATGCGTAGCAATTGGTTATACTTTGCAATGCGGTCGCTGCGGGAGGCCGAGCCGGTCTTGATCTGGCCTGCATTCGTGGCGACGACGAGATCCGCGATCGTCGAATCTTCCGTCTCGCCGCTACGATGCGAAATCACCGCCGTGTATCCGGCGCGTTGCGCCATGGCCACCGCTTCGAGGGTTTCCGTCAGCGTGCCAATCTGGTTGACTTTCACCAGAATCGAGTTGGCGACGCCCAGGTCAATACCCTTTTTGAGGTATTCCGTGTTCGTAACAAACAAATCATCGCCCACAAGCTGGACAGAAGCGCCCAATTTATCCGTCAACGTCTTCCAACCGGTCCAGTCGCCTTCATTCATGCCGTCTTCGATGGAGATGATGGGATAACGCGCCGACCAATCCGCCAGCAAATCCGCCATCTCGTCCGCGGATTTGGTAGCGCCTTCCGCATCGAGCACATATTTGCCGTTCTTGTAAAACTCGCTCGCGGCGCAGTCGAGGGCGATCCAGATATCCTTGCCTTCTTTATATCCCGCTTGCTTGATGGCTTGCAGAATGACTTCGATGGCTTCTTGGTTCGAACCCAGGTTAGGCGCGAATCCGCCTTCATCGCCTACCGCCGTATTAAGACCCTTCTTCTTCAACACGTCTTTTAAGGAATGGAAAACTTCCGCGCCCATGCGCAGGGCTTCACGGAAGCTCTTTGCGCCAGCAGGCATGACCATAAATTCCTGAATGTCCACATTATTATCCGCATGAGCGCCGCCATTGAGGATATTCATCATCGGCACGGGCAGCACATGTGCGTTCACACCGCCAACATACCGGTACAACGGAATGTCCAACGCTTCGGCAGCCGCTTTCGCGCAAGCCAGCGACACGCCCAAAATGGCGTTTGCGCCCAGTTTGGCCTTGTTCTTCGTGCCGTCAAGCGTGCATAACGTGCGGTCCACTTCACGCTGATTAAGGGCGTCTACCCCCAACAGCTCCTCCGCAATGGTGTCGTTGACATTGTCGACAGCCTGCTGGACGCCTTTACCCAAATACCGTTTCGGGTCTTTATCGCGCAGCTCAATGGCTTCATTTTCACCTGTGGACGCGCCCGATGGCACAGCCGCACGCCCCATCACGCCACTGCTCAAAAATACATCCACTTCCACTGTGGGATTGCCTCGCGAATCCAAGATTTCGCGGCCGATGATACCGGTGATTCTAGTCATGGAACGTTTTTCTCCTTTTTGTCCGTCTATCGCACCCGGAGTTTCCACTCAACGGCGCCATTCCGAATGCGCCCGCCCCGCCGGAACACCCGCCGGTTCGGTTCCCATATCCGCTGTCAACTCTTCCAAGGGAACAATAAATCTCGAAATCCTCGATTCAAATAATCGTCTTCTTCATCCGCCTTCTTAGTGTCTTCTGGATGCCCCGATTGCTTGGCCGCATACCGCCGCGCCAGCATCTCATAGATACAGCACATGAGCGCCGACGCCACGCCGCCATATAAAAACACAAACAACGGCGGCACAAGCAAGGCAATTACGCTCCACGCCAGTATCTGGACAGCAAGCCCTCCCGATACGAGCGGATTATCCACCACCAACGCCGAGCATAGCTTCAACGTCGGCCATGCGCCTAATTTCCGCTGCACGAGCGCAGGCGCGGCATACAACGAGGAGATAAATACAAAAAGCAACGCCCAAAACGCCAGAGCGCTAAGGCCATATCCCAGCCAGGGAATACTATTGTGCAAAAACGCGGCGTAAAACCCTATGCTCGTGCCAAGGCATACTACAGCGGAGGCATACACCATGCCCATTATCGCCGCACGTTTCCAATAAAAACGCACGCCTTCCACAAATGTCCAGACCGAACCATCCCGCCGATCAAGCAATTCCTTCGTGAAATGGGCGATTCCCGTGGTGGCTATGGGCATTACGCCGCCGAGCGACAGCATCATCGCCAGCAACCCCGCAACGAACCATATGGGGCTGCTTCCCACAAGCATCAATGCAGCCGACACCGCTAGCGCCCCCAGCACCATTGCCGACCATAAAGCACTTACAATAAACATTTTGCCTAGGTGATCAAAAGACACCCAGAAAGCCATTTTCAGCGCACGGACTAACATGGCTTAGCGGTAAAACACCCGCACTTGGCTGCGTTTGCGCAGGTCAGACATCCATTTGTCATATAATTCACCCGCCTTTTGGTCGCGAATAGCGGGTTCGATTTCCGCCCGCACCTCTTCCAGGCTGGCCTGGCCCGCGTCCTCACGCTTGTCCACTTTCAAAATATGATAGCCTAATGGCGATTCGAGCACGTCGCTCAAGCTGCCCTCTGGAAGCGTAAATGCAACATCTTCGAGTGGTTTCACCAAATCACCTCGAACGATCCAGCCGACGATTCCCCCGTCAGCCGCGCCGGGCGCTTGCGAATATGCCTTGGCAAGCCCGGCGAAATCGGCTCCATTGTCCAATTCCTGTTTTAATTCCACCAGCCTGGCTTTTGCGGCGTCCCGCCCCGCCGAGCCTTCGGCTGCTTCAAGGAATATCTGGCGCACGCGTACGCGCTCCGAATGCTGGAATTCCCCCTTATGATCTTCATAATATTGGGCCACTTCCGATTCCGTCACTGTCACGGATTTAGCCAGTTGGTCGTGTTTGTCCGTGGCCATTTTCAACGCCATTAATTGTTTGCGCAGCCGGGTTCTTAAATCGCTCAGCGTCTCGCCAGACTTTTCCACCTCTTTCAGAAATGCATCATTGGTAGGATATAAGGCTTTAAGCTCATCAACGCGTTTTTCGACGAGGTCATCTTTGACTTCCATGCCCTTCAGCGATGCTTCACGGACGAGGATTTTAGTGTCAATGGCTTGTTCGAGCGTCTCACCGATCTTCGAGTCCATGGCTTCGCCCGATTGCGCCTGATACGGCGCAAGCTCCATCATCACATCGCTCATCAAAATGACTTCCGCATCCACGGTCGCCATCACCCGATCCACGATTTCGCTACTGGCTGGCATTCCCCACATGCCAGCGGCGGCGAGGATCGCGACCGCTACACTGCCGCGCAAGACTCCATGCATCGGTTTGCTCTCCATTATTTATGGCCTGGCTGGCCGTATTCCCTCTCGGCGTTGCTCAACAATCTTCGCACTTACATAGCAAGAAGATACGCGAAAAAGAGCATATCATATACGGTTTTTCCACGCAACCGTGGGAACTCGCAACCGTGGGAACTCCACAAGAATAGCTCCATAACCACGGCGGGCATCCTCACGTGGATAAAGCCGCGAAATTCCAGTCGTGAGCGTTCGCGGCATTCAGGAAAAAATGGCGGCGGAAGGCCCGGAATCCATGGGCTCAACACCCCACAAACACAAAATAATCCATATAGGCTGACGATGTGAAAAGGGAGAAACCATCAGGCTTCTCCCCTACTCGATTCTCATATGTATCTATGAACCAATCAACCCCAGCCGCCGATCAATGCGTGCATGGGGTATTGGTGTGTCGCGCCGCCATTACAAACCGCATTTGCACTTTCAGCCTCGATCACCATCGGAGCGCCTTGGTTGAGCCTCCTGAACTCGACATGGCCATCCATGAACAGCACGTTTGAACCACCAGGGGTATGGTTAAAGCGGGCGGCGGCATGATCCGCCGAACCTGCGAAAAACTGGCCTTCACCCGTATAAGCGTCGTACATCACGAACATCGTGCTCTGGCCTACCGCGCCAGATGCAGGATTATTTATATCCGTAATAAAGAAACGCTCGACGCCTTCTTTCAACGCATAGTAACTAGCGGGAAGCTTGCTGCCGTCATCATCCACATAATGGGAGTCCACATTATTTAATGTCACGGTAGCTGCATCGATATCGCCTTCACCCATTCCCGTCCAATGTACTAAGTCTTTCCATGTGCTGGGGCACCCCATGCTCTTGATAGCAGCGGCGCTATACAGCTCGTACTTCTCCTGATGATTAAACCAGCTCCACTCCAGCAAAATATTGGTCAAATGAATGACTTGAGAAGAAGTTTTCAACGCATATCGCAGGTAGCAATACGAAACTGGCATGCCAAGCAACGCCTCTAGGCACGGCTCTTTGGTCGTTTTTGCCGCAACATGCACCCCGGATACGGTCGGTGCGGCGAGCGCGTTCACTGCTTCAATCTGGCCGAGGAAGTCTTCCTCTATCGCTATACTGACTCCATTCCAATTGAAGTCCGAGCGGGAATCCGATGGACAAATGGCGATGCTAATGTCATTCCAATAATCGGGATACAGAGCCAAACCCTCAAATCCGGCCTCCGAACCCAAACCTTGAAACAGCCATCGAGTTTTATTAGGAAACTGGCCTTTGTTCTCATTCGCGTACATTTTGAAAATAATGCCGAATTGCTTCAGATTGCTGGCGCACGATGCGCGGCGTGCGGCTTCACGCGCACGCGCCAAAGCGGGCAGCAAGATGGCTGCGAGTATGGCAATGATCGCAATCACTACCAACAACTCAATGAGCGTAAATCCTTTCTTGCATGTCATCATCATTTCTTTCCTTTCTGGTGGCTATCCGCAAACACACCCCCAAAACAAATTACGCATAGCACTTTTATTCGGCGTAAAATAGGCAATGACAACCACTTAATAAACACCCATATTTGTAATAATGCATCCCACACGGCAGCGTGATCGATCACGTTAATTGCGCAAAAAAGACTCCTCCTTCCCATCTTTGGTGTTCACACCGCACAAAATATCATCGGGGCGGCCAATTGCCCCCTGCCCTAGAAGAAAGAACGTGAATCCATGAGGTATATCGTTTCCATTCGCTTTCCGACACCCACATTTCTTTGCCGATAAAATAGCTAAAAGAATGAAAACTCGTGAGCACTACAATATCACGTGATCGATCTCGTTGTCAATGGCTCCTCTTTTTCTATTGAATCCGATGGAAAAACCATCCTATCGCTGCCACATGAACTCTTTTTCGAGGTTCATCAGCTCCCTATTCCGCAGCGAATGGAGGAAGCTCCACTTCAACGAAACGGGCCTCGCGTCGATTATGGTCGTAAGAAAACACGAGCTTGCCATCAACGATGAGCGGGCAGGGATACGCCAATTGGCCTCCCGTAATCACATCCTCCTTAACATACCAGCTCTGCATCTCATCCTTGCTGAGCCATACAGACATGGGATCGCGCTTGCCCCCCACTCCCACGACTCCGCCGACGGCATTGTGTATGAGCGCGATGCGGCCGTCCGGAAGGCGGATGAGCGAGGCCAGGCATGTCGGATTGGGAATATCGGTCTGCCAGGCATCCGTCCAGGTCCGCCCGTTATCCGAGCTTTCCGCACGCCACAAGAAACCGCCAAACTCCGCGCGCATGAGCATGACGATGCGGCCATCCTTCAGTTGAATGGCGGTGCTTTCGAGGAGGCCCAAGGGACGGTTTCGGATGCCTTGGTGTTCCACTAAATTCCGCAGTTCCGGGTCGGATGTGGTCAACACGGAGCATCCATGTAAATGAGTTGCGAATTTATTCGGTTTGGCCGCCATATCCGGATCGGGAGGCAGCGCAAGGGCTTCCGTTTCGGTTTTGGCATGCGCCAAAGCCATAAAAGAGCCAGGAAGTGGAACCGGGCGTTTTTCAAAGAAGGATGTGGCCAGCAGGTATTCACCATTTTGGAGCTTGATAGGGCGGCCAATGTTGATATTGTCAGCTTCCCGGATATGGACAGGCTCCCGTTTGGTCCATGTCAGCCCATTGTCCGAAGATTCCATACGAAAATAATACCAGACTGTATACTCGAGCTCGGGAGGCCACTCCGCTCCGAAGGCGATGACTTTGCCGCTCGGGCTCACGTAGATGGGCCCCAGGGCGCCCGCATGCTCTCCCGCTTCCACCAGGATATATGGTTCGCTCCAGGTCTTCCCTTTGTCCCGCGAACGGGATGCGAGGACGTTGTTATCCGTTGATGGTTCCGTATCACCGCCGGAAAGCCACCAGCAGAGGAGATCGCCATTCGGCATTTCGGCAATACATGCCCCGCACGCTAGGCGATACGTTACACCGTTGTGTTCCCATCCTTTGTTTCCATCGAATACAATGGTCTCTTTCACTTGGATTTGAGATTTTCCCGGTTCGACTGCGCTTGGCTCACCTTGGCTTGCCCATCCCAATGATAGAAATAGCGACAACCCGATAAGGAAGAGAGATATCCGAGTCATGATGATGCACACTCCTCTTTGCTTGGAAAAAAGCCCTTGTTTGATTTTATTGATAAGCATTCTACACGGCCAGAAGCACGGAATCATCACTTATTCTCTGATCGCTGGATAAAAGAAATGCTTGCATGCATGTGCATACAAATACCATACCTCAGTGCCGTCATTATCCATTTCATCTACTCCCGTAGCATGGGCGTCCCGCCCATGCGCATGGCCGGGACGGCCATGTTACAAGAAGCGCAAATCTCTTCTCTTATATCCGGTGTACCTGGTATTCATCTGACGCCATCTTGCGTAAAAAAAGCCCCTGATAAGGGGCCTTTTGGTTAAACTTCGTTCTTTTCTTGATCAAACTATTTTATTAAGAGGCTCCGTCATCCCGCACCAGGTCATGCAAGAAGCCTCTCATGGCGTGTCTCATTTGGACATAATGGCCAAACCGGCCTTCATAAACGGATTGGTTTTTCGCATCAGGCTCAAAAGACCTACCGAGCTGCACGAATGTATCCACTGCTTCTTGCGCGGATGCGTAGACGCCCGCGCCAATGCCCGCGAGCATGGCGGCTCCCCGCACGCCCGCCTCCGTGAAGGCGGGCCGGGTGACCGGGCGCTGCATAATATCGGCGCAGATTTGCAGCCATTGATCGGATTTGCTTCCTCCGCCAACGGCGCGGAAGTCATTCACTTCGATGCCCGCCCCGGGCAGCATATCCAGGCATTCACGGAGATAGAATATAGAGCCTTCGAGAATGCCTTTGAGCACGTCGCCTCGCGAGGTCGACAGCCGCAATCCCGCCAGCACGCCAGCGGAATCCATGATAAATTCGGGCGGGCCGGTGGGCTCGAAATGGGGAAGCGCCATAACCGTGCTTGGAGCCGCAGGCATCTCGTCGAGCAAGGACGCATAAATGTCCCGTCCGGCTTCCACGGCCGCTTTGTGTTCCGCCGAGGCGAAAGTGTCTCTAAACCACTTAAAGAGATTCCCGCCTTGATTGTAAATAAACGTGACATAGCATCCCGGAATAGCGTGGTGCTCCGTATTAAGCCCCCGGGTGATCATGGCCGATGCTTCAGGCCGGGCTTCGAACACGGGCGTCATACACAAAAACGTGCCCATTCCGAGCATGGTTCGCCCTTGCTGGACTGCCCCACAACCCAGTGCGTTGGCGCATTGATCGTGTGCGCCAGCGACTAGCATGGTTTCCCGGGGAAGCCCCAACTCATCCGCTAATGCGGGCGCAATCGTTCCCAGGGATGTTCCAGCAGGACACGGCTTAGGCAGTATGGAGGCGCTAAATCCTACACGCGCCAAGAGCTTCTCCGACCAATCCATTTGGTTTAGATCGAAGAGCAATGTCCGATTGGCCAGCGAATAGTCCACGGCGGGCTCAGCGCCCAGCATGTAGAGCACTAAAGAACCCCATAAAAGAAACTTGTCCGCCGCTTCAAAGAGCTTCGGATCATGCTCGCGCAGCCACATGAGCTTGGGAAGGCTATAGTGATTGCCGATGGTGTTGCCATTAATGGCGTAGAGTTCTTCATTCGGAAATAGCTTTGCCAAAGACGCAAGATATTCTTCGCCGCGAGCATCCGCCATGGTCAATGACGGCCCGAGAATTCTCCTAGCGGCATCCACGGGCGCCATGGACTCGCCGAGTGAAGACACGGCAAGGGCGCGGATGGGGTCGTTGCGCACGGACGAGCTGGCTTTGGCGATGGTCTGCTTGATCTGCCGCCACACGGCCTGCGCGTCCAATTCCGCCCAGCCGGTTTGGGGCCGGTGAATATCATATTCCGCATATGCTGACGAGAGGAGTTCGCCATCGCTGGTGAAGACTGCGGCCTTGCAGCCTGTCGTGCCTACATCAATGCCCAACAGGCTCATGTTCAGGCGTCCTTTCCAGCAAGCGCAGCCCGTTTGCCCGCAAGACCAAAGTAGTCCGTGATGAGCCCTTTTGTCCGTTCATATACCTTTTCTTGGGCAACCGCCACATCGCCGGAGGCGGACATTTCCTGTTCATAAACCTGGCGGATATCCGTGCCGACGTTGACCTTTGCGATGCCGCGCCGGATCCCTTCATGCACATATTCGTCCGGGATGCCCGAACCGCCATGGAGCACCAGCGGGATCTGGGTGGCTTCATATAATCGCTCCAGATGCTCGAGGTTGAGCCGCGCTTCGAGTTTTTTCTCATCCCGCCGCGCCTTGGAAACCGCACCATGAATGTTCCCTATGGCCACGGAGAGCCAGTCGCATTGCGTGGCGGCGACGAATTCACGCGCTTCCTCCACATCGGTGAAACCTTTGCCGGAAGCAAATAACTCTTCATACGGAGGGAGCGCCTCATTGCTGTGCCCCAAGACAGCGCCCAGTTCAGCCTCGCACGGAATGCCCGCCTGATGGGCGATCTCCACGGCCTGCCGCGTCGCTTCCATGTTTCCCTTTAGATCAAGCCGGGAACCGTCCACCATTACGGAATCGTATCCAAGCTGCACCGCCTGCCGGATGATATCCAGGTAATCCACCTCGATATTGTCTTCATCAATCACGGGAACGTGGTCCAAGTGCAGCCGGACAAATTCCGGGCGGCCACATCGCTTGTATTCTTCCATCACGGCTTGGGTGGAGCGAGATTCGAATTTCATCCACTCGACCCGCGCCACCTCGAGAAAAGCAAACGCATCGGCGTCCGCGATGGCGCGAACTATCGGCTCCATCATGGGCAGATAGGGCACGTTAAAGGCGGGGATGGCTACGCCAAGTGATCGAGCGGTCCGGACAATCTCACAACTAGATTTCATGTTATATCTCCTACATGGGGCTTGAATGGTTCCAAATGCCAATATGCCTTGTGGCCTCTGCGCGATACTTAACGTATAGGCAAACAGAGGCCACAGTCAAAGAAAATATTATTTATGCTTGCGGATGCATTGCCGCCTCATAGCCAAGATAGTACGAAAGCGCCTCTTGCATCGGCTCCGCGCAGAAGCCCTGGGTAAGCGCGACATGGTGCCGATGGCCCACTTTGCCCATATACAAAAAGAGCTCCTGCATCTTTTCGATCTCGGCAACGCCCGCCACGCCGAAAAAATCCTCGGGTATGGGGTCCGCCGTGATACGGCCTTGGCCGAGGTAAAAGCGCAGGCGGCCGTCTTGCGTCAGCATGTTGCTGAAGGTCATATCCATGGGCCGGATGCGCCCTACGTTGGGGCCATACGCCCGCCCTTTGCCAATCGCCGTAGCTAAAATCTCATGATCGATGATTTGCCCTTTTCCCGCCATCATCGTGGGCGGAACCGGTCCGCAGTGGAACAGGATGCACTTGTTTTCATCCTCGCCGTAATTGTTATTCCAGTCCAGGCAGGCCGCCGGGGAATCCGAGGCAAGGGTAAGCGCATGCATGGCTACAGCGCTGCCCAGATCGACTTCACACGCCGCAGGCAGGCAGCGGTCATTCAATTCGCCCATAATCAGGCAAGGCGAAACGCCCAGCTCTTGTTGCAGCTCGATCCAGCAACGCAAGGCCATGGCGCTGAGTTTGTATTCTTTGAATATCTCGTCGATCACGACGGCGAGCTTTGCAATATTCTCGAATGCCCAATCGGGAGACTTTTCCCAATTCGAGAGGGGGCGCAGCTTTTCCGCTTTATCTTTATACGCACTGGCGCTTATATCCACTGCTTTTGTGCGTGCGATCACCGAGGAGAGATCCAGCGTTTCGACGGATATGCCATATTTTTGCAGCGCCAGTTCGTCAATCCGCACGGTCTTGAATGCCGTCGTGCGCGCCCCTATCGAGCCCAGCCTAAATTGGCGCATGCCGTTGGCCACCTTGCAGACCTTCTCGAAGTAGGCGACGTTTTCACGGAACGCTTTGCTGGCCGGACTCACCACATGCGGCTTGAGCGCGGTGAATTTCACTCCGTACTGGGTGAAAACATCCATGATGGAAAACTTGCCACAGAAAGCGTCACGGCGCAATGCGGGGCACATGCTGTCCATTTGATCCGGATATGCTTGGATCAAGATGGGAACGCCCGCGTCCTTGAGCGCTGCCACCGCTCCGGTTTCATCTCCAAAATTCGGCAGGCTGAGTATGACGCCATCGTATTTGCCCCGGTTTTCGTGAAGAAATTGCGCGTATTTCTCACCTTCCCCAGGCGTCTCCACGCCGCCGAAGCGGGTGGCGTCCGCTGGGGCCATGATGGTTTCATACCCCCAGGAATGCAACAGCTCCGGCAACTCTTGGCGGACGGCTCCCACATGGGAAGCCGGAAAGAAACCGCGATTTCCAAAAAACAACGCGAAAGTAGTTTTTTTCGTAGGCATGATGATAGGTCTCCTTTCCTAGTTTTTCCTTGCAACCCGCTTAGCGGTGTCACTTTTCAAAATGGCATTAATTCGAGTTTGCAGCAACTTCCACATGTATCTCCGACTTCACCGACTGCACGGCTTTTAATATTTCCTCTTCCCGCTCTTTTTGGACACGCGCCAATGAAGAGGTAATGTATTTGATTGATTTATGCATTTTTTTGTCATTTGGCGATAATGTGTCGAGTTGGCGGCACCCATGCCATACATATCGAATGAACGAAATCTCCGCCATCTGCTTTTCTCGAATCAAATCATCCAGTTTCTTGTACGATTCCGTAAAAGGATTTCGCGGGAAAACGGCGGCAAGATTCAAGCCGCGCTGTAGTTCGCCAGCCTTCGCGGCGTATTCCCACTCGCCCCATCGAACCGTGGCGGGCCCGTCCATGACGCCATGCAACATAAACCGGTTGAGTTCCTCTTGAAAGGGTATCAGAGGCAGGATGTTCTCAGGATGATCAGGCAGCGAGGGGTCGCCATAAAAACACATGGGCCAATGGGAGGTGTCAATGGTGGCCGCTTTCCCATCGTCCAATTCCACACTGCCCATATCGCCAGACATGCCAAGCGCCTTGAGCAACTGCCACGCCATAATCAAATGGCCATTTTCCTTAGGGTGGATGCCATCGAATGTCAAATGGAAAGCAGGGCCATAGTGTTGTTTGCCCGCTTCCAGGGCCGTATGCATCGCCGTGTACACATCGGCGAATCTGACTTGCTCTTCCTTTGCGACGGATTCCGCAATATCCCGCAAGGCATGCAGATTCTCGTTGTATTGCTCCCACGTGATGTTCATCCGCCAAAACAATTGGTCCACAATGCCAGGCGACATCACCACTATTTCTCGGACTCCCAGAGCCTTGCAGTGCTGGACTACGCCTGTTAGGCTTTCGCGGTAGCGCGCGCCGATTTCATCTCGATACAGCTCATACGCGCCATCATTCATCCCGAAACAGATACTCACGACGGTTGGACCAAACACACCCAAGTCTTCATCCATCCGCTCCAGAAAACTGGCTGCGGATTGGCCGCTCCAGCCATATTGCATGATGTGCAGCTTAAACTCATCGGGCGTTGCCAGCCGGAGATACGTCTCCGTCATACGGCTGTATATGGTTTGTTCGGTGATCGAATCGCCTACGATCGCATATCGATCACCTGATCTGAACACGCCAAACGTGGGCGCCGCCTCACATTCCATCGCAGTGAAAAGAAAACACATACTAAGCAATCCGAAAACGCAGCATTTCATTTCTTTCTCCTTGATACCGCCAATGTTGTTATCGTCCTCAAAACCTTGGCTTATTTTGCATCGGCTGGGAAGCGCGGTGAGCGATTCCCAGCCAGCCTTTCATACACGTAAGGTTCTTCAATGTTTTTCGAGTGCAGCCGTCCTCGGGCGGCGATTACGGTTTTGCGCCCAGGATCTCGAAAGCGGTGAGCCGAATGAAGTGATTAACGGATTCGGCTGCTTTTTCAGGCAAGATGGTTACTTTGATGGTGTGTTTTCCTGCGGCAAGGCCCTCGTAACGCCACTCGAACTGCGTTTCATTGTTGGGCGCATATTGATTCACAATGGCCACTTGCTGGCCGTCAATCGTGACTGCTGCTTGGCCGCCATCCGTCCAGCTCTCGCCCATCCATCGGATGCCCGTGCCTTCAAACGAGCATTCCGCGGATTCCCCAATCGTGTTGGAGTATCGAAATGTGCCGAAATCCGTCCAATTCCCGTTGAAGGTTATGTCTTGGTAGTAGATTCTTCTGGGAGCGTCTGGGTCGAGATACATAAGGTAGCGCTCACGTTCCTTGCATGCGTAGTATGGCCGCACGAGGACGGAAGGCTCCGATGCAAGGTGATACGTCAATGGTTCGCCCACACTCGGGAGCAATGCATCCTCCAGATGGCCAAGGTCGATCTTTTGGGCAATGGCGGTATCTGTCGAGCGGACGGTCAGCACCACAGGGCCGCGCAGGATCGCCGTGGGATACCGGCGTTCCGGCAAGAGCGGGCTCGCCCAGAAACGCATGGGTAGCACTACCTTGAGGCGATCGTTGTCATGCCATTTCCGCTGGATGACCGTCCACCCATGCTGGTCGGAAGTGGCTTCTAGCGGAGCGCCGTTAATGGTGGCGGTTATCGGGGAAGCCAGCCACCCGGGCGTCCGTAATTTCAAGGAAAAGATCGTGGGTTTGTCGATGTTCACCGTGAATTCTACGGTTTCACTCTCTGGGAAACGGGTTTCCTGCGAAAGCGCCGCATCGGCCTTGCCTTGTTTCCAGCGCAGCGTCGAGGGGGTGAATAGATTGACATACACCGCATTATCGTCGTGAAAATAGACAAGATCATTATAGTCCGAAACGGCCACCAGGCGGTTGCCCGCACAGCAAGTCCACCCTACGGGTTGAATCTGTTTCCAGGCCCCTGTGGTGTTGTAGTCAGAAAAATAAAATACGCCGCCTTGCGGGGTCATGGGCGGGGTAGCGCTTGTGGCGTTGATAACGAGGCGTTCGATCCAATCGCCATACCGCGCGTCACCCGTAGAGGTGATGAGATATTTGGACATTTTGAACGCGGCCCAGGAGCCGCATTGGGTCTCAAAAGAGTGGTGGGTGGCTTCCAGCTTTACTAGCAATTTATCAGAGGGTAATAATTGTTCATCGGGGCCGTAGCCGCCCGTGGCAAAACACTGATAACGCTGGAGAAAGTCATATGCGTGGATCAGCGTTTGGAGGTAATGGCCTTCACCCGTCACGCGATACGCCGCGCCAGCGCCGCTCAGGGTGTTCACATGGCTATAAGCATGGTAAGTGCTCGTTTTTTGGCCATCCGGCCGCAGGCCGAACATATCGGCTTGGTTAGCGTACAGATTCCAATAGTCTGAATACTCCCAAACCTGGGCAAAATCACGATAGCGCGCCTCGCCGGTCGCTAGATACGCGCGGTATAAGTTTTCACTCAGTGTATACCATTCCGAAATGCCAATGTCGGTAAAATTGCTGGCATATGGACGTGTGCGGTCTAGATTTTTCTCCGCCCAGTCCGTAATTCGGGACAAGCATGCGGATGCGTCGCGGTTTCCACAATACAGCATTGCATCTACAAGCCCGCCCACCATTTTGTCATAAATGTAATGGCTGCTAGTGGGATGATGAGAAGCGTAGAAATAGCCGTCCGCTTCAATGCATTTGCCCCATTCCGATATAAGCGCATCGACTTTGTTTTTGCAATTGATGTCGCCGGTGCCCGCATAGGAACGGGAAAGCCCCGCAAGAATCTGGCCAAAAATAGTGCCCAAATCATCCGTGTACCATCCGCCCAAATCATTGCCTGGCGCGGGAAGCCCAGCCCGTGAACGGAAGCCTTTCAAAAGGTCATCATTGGGAATCCGTAGATAAAAATCCCGGACTTCGTCGCTCTGCCGTCTTAATGGGCCTTGCTCAAGCGTTACGCCAGAATAGTCAAACGATTTTATGATGGGTGCGCCAAGCGGCTGGGGAGCAGCTATGGCACCGAAACTGGTCAATAAAGCCGAGGCAACAAATATAGAAAGCAACATTTTATGCACTCCCCTCTTGTATTACATATATATTATTTAAGTTCAGTTCAGAAGCGCAGCCATTACCTTTTGTTGCACACCGATGGTATTTTTCCTGGAAAATCCTGAGAAGATTCCGCATCTTGGACATCTGATTATTACTCGTATTCTTCGTACTACTATTTCCCTTTGGCCTCCATTGTATATCGAATAGGCGCATTCAGTTTATATAGGCGTATCCTTGAACGGTGGGGCAAGCCCCACCCTACGCTTCAGATTTTAGTGTATTTCGTGTATTTCGTGGTTAAATCCGGATCTTTAGTTACGGCTACGTTGCGTGAAGGGCATTGGCGTTCATTCGTGGTTGTTTCCCAGATCCTTCACGACAAAAAAACGGCCTCGCCTGCTGATAATGCAGAAAGCGGCTCCGGAAGCCTTCGCCCCCGAAGCCGCTTCAACTTAGTTAAGGCTGCCAGGGCTTATGTTATTTACGGTTACGCAATTTGGCCGCCGCACTGCCTACAAATGCGACACCCAAGAGCGCCAAGCCCACTAATCCAGCCGCAGGCAGGTCGCTGGAAGCGCTGCCGGTCGAGATTACCAACGTTACCGTTGAACCCGCTTCAGCGGAAGAACCTACTTCGGGCTCGGTGCGAATAATGCCGCCCGCGGCCACAGTGTCGCTCGCTTCTTGAACCACGTCCACCACGAATCCCGCAGCTTCGAGGGCCGCCGTCGCGTCGGCTTGATTCATGGCCGAGACATCAGGAATTTCCACACCCGCTTCCACCAAACGAGTGGGCGCAGCGCCATTGCCCGCTGCCAATGCTTCTTCTTTCGTCGCGAAAAATCCTACATACTGCAGTTTAGTGTTCGCTTCACTCCATTGCGCCATGACTTTATCATTGCCGTTCCAGGGAATTTCGAAATTGACATTCGCCGCATCCGCGACGCCCCAGTCGTCTCCACTCCATTTGTTTTTGCTGCTGAGTTCAGACAAATCCATGACAAGAATCTGCCGGGTGGTAACCGTCGAAGCTACGTGGAACCGGAGAATACTGGAATTGAATCGGAAACAACAGTTGTTATCGCCCGTCTCCCTGCCAGCATCACTAGCAAACCAGCCATCTTCGTTGGCGAAGTTATAACCGGCCAATCCAGTTTCCCATCCCGTTAACGTGACCTCCATACGCAGCCATTCATTCGCGGCAGGAATCGCTGGCGACAAGCCAGTGACTTCGATCTGTGGGCCCCACCCGTCGAAGGTGTTGCCGGTGCCATTGTAATACACCACAAGCTCCGTGCCGGTATTGTCTACAGTCACCCGGCCGGTGTCACCGCCGGGGGAAGGCATCCAGCCCGTCCAGTCTGTTGTCCATTCCGTTTGGGCCTGTGCGCCCGCGCACAAAACCATGCATGCCAGAATAGCGATGGAACTAAAACACATCTTCATCACAAATCCTCCTCTTGATTCTGGTTGATACCAACATCTTGTTTAAGCACTGACATCTTTTCCTCTCTAAAAAAACATTCCGCTCGCTCAGCCTGTTCCGCCGAACGTCGTCATGTTGTAACCGAGTTGGCCGCTGACATCTGGAGCGGTCCCTTGTTTAGTCTCGGGAAGAGGCTCTGTTTTGTATTTGATGAACTCGACGTGCCCATCCATATACAACACATTGCTTCCGCCCGGGACATGGTTGAATCGTGCTACCTGATTCTGGTCGGAAGTACCGGCGAGGAACTCCGCATAAGCGCCCCATGCATCCCACATAATGAACAGCTCACTCTGGCCCGTCGAGCCGGATGCGGGATTATTGATATCCGTGATGAAGAAGCGCTCGGCGCCTTCCCGCAACCGGGGAATCGTGCCCGGCCATTTTTCCCCGCCTTTGTCCAGCCAGCCGGAATAGAAATATTTGGTGATATCCGCACTAGTGATATCCACATCGTCTATCTTGTATTTGGCGACTTTGGTCCAGGCGGTAGGGCATCCGGCATCGGTAAGCGCTGCTTTCTGCACCACTTCTTCCGCCCCGGCTTTCCACGTAAAATAGCCTAGAACGATAGCTTCACAGAAAAACTGCGCCGCGGTTCTGATGGAATACGACGAGTAAATGTAGGAGACGGGGTGAGACAGTAATCCGTGTACGCAGGCTTCCGCGCCTGCGGAGCCTGATTTCACCGACGACACCGTTTTGGCGATATCCTCGGGTATATCCAGAGAACCTGCGGGTAGAGCATCTTGCAGACTGCTAACTGTCGCCCGCGAATCGGATGGGCAGATCATGAGGTTGGCGTCATTCCAATAATCCGGATACAGCTCATCAGAGGAAACGCCCATGAACATGTTATAAGCACCCAATTTCCAACGGCTCTGGGGCGGATACAATCCTCCTTTAGCTTCATTCGAATACATCTTGAAGATAATGCCCCACTGCTTGAGGTTGCTCGCGCACGAAGCCCGGCGCGCCGCCTCCCGCGCCCGCGCCAATGCGGGCAAGAGAATTGCCGCGAGTATCGCTATAATGGCGATCACTACTAACAACTCGATTAATGTGAATCCTCTTCTTCTAACATGCATGAGTTATTCTCCTTATGATTTTCATACAACAGCCTCCGTCCCGTAATCGTTTTGTTTCACATCCTTTTGAATCCGCTTGAATCCGCATTAAACACCGCGTTGTTTAAGCGCCTGCAAGCTTCCATCCTGGACTTTCGCAATGTGCTTATTTGTATATAGCAATAAATCAGCCAAATGTCAACTTAAATTTTTCTGTCTTGCGCATAAAGCACATTCAATCCTCAATGCCTCCTCTCAAATAGGGGATGGCCGCCCTAGATACAGATATCATTCGTTCTATTACCGAGTGTACTTTTTAATACAAAAACCTGTTTTGGACGGCCACAAAGGAAAATTTACCATCAACTTGCAAAATTTCCACAAAAGAATTAGGATAGAGGGTATAGGCCTCAGTTAGAATTGACGGGAAATAGGAATGAAACAAAAAAAAATCACTCTGGAAGACATCGCCAAACTCAGCGGCGTATCTCGAGCAACAGTGACCGCAGTGCTTCGGGACGGCCCGGGCGTGCGCGAAAAAACACGGAATCTGGTTCTTGAGACGATACGGGAGCAAGACTACCATTCGCGGTTGATTGCGCCGTCCATGCTGGGCCGTCTTTCCAGGATGATCGCCATGATCATCGCGGATTTTGACAACCCCTTTTTCACGGAAATGCTACGCGGAGCCAATTCCTTTTTCCGCCGCGAAGGCTATCATGTGCTTTCCTATTCCACGGGTGAAGACTACGAAGAAGAAGAGCAGATAGTAAACGAGCTAAACTCCTATCATTTGGCGGGTTATATGATTCTGACCGGCCAGGAGCACGAGCATCATAACCATATCAAGAAATTGGTGGAAGCACGCAAGCCTCTGATTACCATAGGTTCCGTACCCGATGTAGAAACCCATTCCATCTATTTTGCAAACCGGGAAGGCGCCCGCAGCGCCACGGATTTTGTCATCGCTAAAGGCCACCGCCGCATCACGTGCATCGCAGGCCCAGCCGTTTCCGTACACTCTCGAGAACGCGTGGTGGGATATGTCGAAAGCCTTGCGGAACACGGTATGGACTACGGGAGCTGTCCCATTGTCCGGGCTGGATTACGCTCCCGCCATGGGCATGGCTATGATGCGGCGATGCAAATACTAACGGACGTGGAAAACCGCCCAACCGCCTTAATTTGCTTCAATGACATCGTAGCGATTGGAGTCTATAAAGCCGCACATGAGCTGGGTTTACGTATACCAGAAGATGTAAGCGTGGTCGGCTTTGATGATATCCCCATGGCCGAACTTCTCGGCCCGCCTTTGACCACTGTATCGCTATTTCCTGAGCAGGCGGGAGCCATTGCCGCAGAGGCATTACTCTCGCTGGTCCGTGGTGAAAGCAATGGCGAACATAAACACATCGATATCCAAACGCAATTGATTGAGCGCGCATCTGTATGCGCTCTCTGACTCCTTTCGTGGAATTTTTCCTGCAATTCGAGAGATAAGAGGCCATTCAGAATAACCTTGAGCGCCTCTGTATCCTGCCTGGACGCCCATTATTTACGGAAACTTCCTCTTTTCAAGGCTAGACATCCCCCCTTATGCGCAAAAAAACTCACCTATTCTTTTTTTAATTTTACAAAAGTATTATTTAAGATATATATTTTTCATTCTTTATAAAATTTACTTGACATATAAAAGCACCGAAAGTATACTAAAGTTAATGGGTGCCTTTACGGGTTCAACCAAAAGAGGAGGGCTTATCTTGATAGATTTTACCTTTTTCCGTCTTATGGCATTTGTCTGTATGTTGAACCTCGCTATTTGTCATTTTGGGGCATCTGCCGCAGAACCTCCAGCACCGCCAGATGCATGGAATCCGCAGTTAATCCAATCCTTGCCGCCAGAAGCCGCTCAAGCCATGAATGGCTTGCCCACGCATCTATGCGTGCAGGGTTTTGCTGAATACTGTTTCGGCACGGCGGTTGGGCCAGACGGCTCCGTCTATTTCACGGAATATAAAGGCTCCTTATCCCGCTTGATGCCGGATGGAGAGCTTCGCGTGCGGCCTCTAAAACGAGGCGGGGCATATGGCGTGGCAGTAGATGCAGAAGGCAACGTGTTCATTGGCTTCGATTCGGATGATCAAACGGGATACATCCTTAGAATCTCGCCTACGGGAGAGGAAACCCGGATTGTCCAAGGCTTATCGCGCCCCCGCCAAATGACATGTGACCCACAGGGGAACCTTCTTTTTATCCTCGAGATCAAACAGGAAATCCGCAGATGGAATAAGGCGGATTCTTCCGTAGAAACACTGCTCAGCGAATTGAAATCCCCGCAAGGCGTCGCCGCCAGCGCCGATGGCTCTGTCTATTTCACGGAATATGGCGTTTTTGGCCCTATGGGCGTTGCACTAGAACCAGGCAGCGTTTCCGTCCGGCATCCGGACGGTACGGTCTCGAAACTAGCCAGCGGCTTTTGGCGCGCGCGGGGCCTTGCACGGACATCCAGCGGCGAGCTTATTGTGGCCAGCGAAGCCAATGCCTGGGATCAGGGTAATTCGGGGGCATTGTTTTCCGTTAGCCCCAATGGCGAGACCAAGATAATCGTTCCAGGCCTTGATTACCCTCAAGTTCCAGCCGCAGGCCCTAACGGCAAGATTTATTTCAGCGTCTGCCGGGACAACCTCATTTTCGCATACGATCCGGCCAGTGCATTCACGGCGTCTCCGTGGCCAGGCCAGGCCGGAATCGAGGCCGGTGTCATTGGGGGCTCCTGGCAACCGGATGATAACGGAGAAAAGGGTGGCTCTGCTCTAAAACTCGATGTGAATGGCCTTATGCTAGAAGGAAAAGCAAAGGCAAATTCGCCGGAACAACCCTTGCGCATATGGGTGCGCATTGCCGCGGACCGGCTGAATCTAAGCCTAGAGCCGCTGCCGTATCCATCGGCGGAGAACAATCTTCCTGGCATATTCCGAATGCCCTCACTCATTTGCCACACCGCAAAACGGCTGTCCGTGATGCCCGAGCGCAGCCATATACGTTCACGCTGGCCAGTACGGCACAACGACGCAGGCACGGAGCTCGCCGCGGAAGGTTTCAGTGAAGCCCCTGCTGCGTATCTTGTTTATTTCGAGTATTTTGTTCCCGACACAACAAAGAAAGGCAAGTGAGACTCATGTTCCATAAATTTGTACCAGAGAAACTCGGCAAGCATCTGATGAATATAGCGCCGCTCCGTATCGTGGCGGACGGGGCTGAGGTTCCGCTTGAAGAATGGCGGCAAAATGCAGGTGTGATGGAATGCGTTTCCGGCAATCTTCGCGTCGAACTGGCTATCGAGCCCGTTTCGGAACTGAAGGCTGTCCGGTGGAATGTGGCGGTATGCAATACCGGCGCAATCCCGATGGAGAATATCGAGATCACGCCCTTGTTTCTGCGGCTAGACATCGACCCGCAACAGGATTCCCCCCGCGTGAGGCACCTGAGCGGCTCATACCATTATGACGGGACCTACCCTCCCCGTGCGTTCCGCTTATCGGAAGAACGCATCATGACGCACGACCACTGCAAATGCGTCAGCATCGCATCAGGCGCTGCAAGCGCTTTTGACCATGTGCCCGTGATGCAATTCCTGATGGGGCCGTATGGCGATATGTATGGCCTCTTTGTGGGATTCGAGTGGTCGTCTCGCTGGGAAATCCAAGCAGGATGGGAGTCTGACAGCTTTTTTGGCCAACCCCGGCCTGGATTCATTATCAAAGGGAATATTGGACTGGGCGCTCTCCGGCTCGAACCGGGTGAAAGACTCGAGTTGCCACGCATTCATATGGGATTTTATGAAGGAGCGGACATTGGCGGCATTGATAATGCGCTGCGGCGGTACGTGCGCGAAGGCATTGCATGCAAACTGCAAGGCCAAATCCCCACACCGCCCGTGTATTACGACCACTGGTTTGGGCTTCACCAGCACTTCGATGTAGTTGAGCTCAAAAAACAAGCGGAAGTAGCGGCGGAACTGGGTTGTGAATATTTCGTGCTAGATGCGGCATGGTACAAGATGTACGACTGTTTCATCGATGGAATTGGCAATTGGTTTGAACCTGATCCAGATAAATTCCCAAACGGTGTGGAAGAACTCAGCGAACATGTCCGCGCACTCGGAATGAAATTTGGCATTTGGCATATGATCGAGACCGCTTATCCCGGCACGCAAGCTATCCTGAGGCATCCCGAGTTGTATGACACGGCATCATCGCCTATGTCGCAAGATCCCCTTCCGGAATCGGCTACTTCCCTGCGGCGCTTACGCCTGGATAAACCGGAGGCGCGTGAATTCGCCTTAACTCTCTTGCGCAAATGGATAACAAACTGGAAAGTCAACTTCATCCGCTGGGAATGCAGCGATCCTCAGGAATGGGCGCTTAACCATGATCCAAGCGGAAAGCTCAATCTGGCGTATATGAAAGGCTTCTATCAGGTGATTGACACCATCCGCTCCGAATTTCCGGAAGTCTATAATGAAGACTGCGAAGGCGGCGGCACACGGCTGGACTGGGGAATGGCGGCCCGGATGCACGGGAATTGGCTCAGCGATCACACGGGGCATCCCGATGTCTCCCGCTTTTTCCAGATGGGGGCGTCCCGTTTTTGGCCCGCCCATTTCCTGACGAGTGCGGTGCGTGCGCACCGGGGTTCTGGCGATTCCGAGGCGACCTCACACAACATGCTGAGCCGGATGGTGGGAGGATTTGGCTTCAATGGAGATATCGCCCAATGGAGCGCCGAGGCCCGGGCGCGTGCAAAGCATCACATTGAAGTATATAAGGGCATCCGCCATTTGCTCGCACAGCCGATCTTTTTCCCCTTGCCGCAGCCGCGAAGCGACCGCGATTGGGATATAGTTATCTTCGGCGATGAGACCGCCAACGAACAACTGTTGTATGCATTCCGGCTGGAAGGCCCCGAATCGATTACACTACCGGCATCGTCTAGCGGATGGACCAAGCTTCTGGGCGGTGGGAATGCGCAAATAAGCTCCGAAAACGGGACTATGACCGTTCGGGTGGATAAAGGCAGTTCAGCCATTTGGATTCGGCGATAGGGCAGGCTTTCCCTGAAACCGGCGGTTTGCTTTTCATCTAGCAAGTGCGAATGGAGAAATGAATGCAGGTGGAGCGTTCCACAAGGGTGTTGCTATATCTCAAGGCGGTCTTGGCCCTACTTACGCTGTGCATCGGCGTGTGGGCGCTGTGGCCGCCTCGGGATGCAAAAAACACTGGCGTAGGCCTGGAAAAAAAAGAATCCGCACGTTATGTGATCAAATTTTTTCCAGGCGGCCAATACATGCCTGGAACGCTCCCTTTTGGATTGGGAAAACCGCTCCATGGCGTCACGGATGTGATACAAGATTTCGAGCGTTGTTTCCCGGACACGCGTATCGAGGTGATCAGTGCGCCTTCAGCGGTCCGGGAATACCTGGTTACACAATTGAGCACGGGTGAAGCCCCCGACATCATCATGACCACCGTGGAAGATGTCTGGCCGGATATTCAAAAAGAGTGGTATATTCCTCTAGATGCCTTCCTGGATCAGCCAAACGCCTTTGTACAAGCGCAAGGGGATCCTTCCCGGCCCGGTTATGAGCATTGGTGGGACATGTTCAAATACCAAGCCATCAGCCGTGCGAAAGCCGCCCCGGATGGACGATATTACACGCTCACGTTCGATATGGTGGAAACAGGGATTTTTTATAACAAGACGCTTTTCAAACAAATCGGAGTGGAGGTTCCCGAGACCTGGGAAGAGCTGTGCCAAGTCTGTGCCGCCATCAAAAAATATCGGAGTCCCGAGGGCAAACCTATCACTCCCCTTTTGATTCACCTCGACAATTTTAATAGCTGGGCCACGGACCTGATTTTTGACCAGTTGTACTACGACATTGTGCCAGGTATCGATTTAGTCAAAGATCCGGTTCGGGGGCAATACATTCAAGGATACCTAGACTGGGATGAAATGGTCTTTCTGCACGACAAAGGTTTTTTCACCCGAAAAGATCCGCGCTATCTTCAGATCTGGCCGATCATGCATGAGCTTGCCCAATACTGCAACCGCGATCTGCTCGCGGATACGATTCGCGATTTTGTAACCCAGCGGGGGGCCATGTTCTGGAACATCAGCATTTTTAGTTATCGCTTGAGCGGCGACAAGGATATTCCGTTTGAATGGGGCGTTTTTTATATGCCGTCCATTAGCAAGGCCACATCGCCTTACGCATCCGGCCAGCCCATGTGCGGCGTCGGCGGTCCAGCGACATCATTCGCCGTCACAAACACCGCAATCAGCGATACGCCAAAAGAACAAGCATTCGAAGAGCGTATCAAGTCCTCCGAGCGGCTCAAACGGGCAATGTCGTTCTTGCAGTTTATAACGCTGCCTGAGAACTATGCCCGCATAGTGAATGAATACCCTTGCTTCATGCCAAATATCACCGGCGTGGAAGTGCTGCCTCCTCTCAAACCATTCGAGGAAACGTTGAATCGCCGGTATGCCACGACCAAGTGGATTTATACCTTCGACCTTAAATTCTCAGAAGTGCAACGCAGAATGCTTCAGTTATATCTCACGAACGGCATCTCACTGGATGATTTTCTAGACAAATGGCAGTTCCCAAATGTATCCGGCGCCTGTACCCGCGCGAAGCGCCGGATGGTTTACCATGAGGAAGCACTCAATCAGGCTTGGGAGCGTTTGGCGCCGCTCCGCGAATCAATGAAGGGATTGCCGCAATGATCCGTCGCGACTCCCATGTATTCAGCCCTCGGATACAATCCACGCTTCTGTGCTATTGGCTTGTTCTTCCTACGATCGCGTTGCTGCTCACTTTCGTATATCTACCTGTCGTATGGGCATTCAGCAAGTCGCTTTACGAATTCGAGATTGGAGCCGCTCCGCGCTTCATTGGACTCGACAATTACACCGAAGCCATACGAGATGATCCCGCTACGATTCCATCTTTAGTACACATGGCTTTCTTCACGTTCATCGCCGTCGCCATGCGCCTGACACTCCCGCTCTTCACGGCGAAACTCATCTGCTCCCTCCCGCAAGAACGCTGGCGGTTTTTCTACCGCATCGTGTTTCTGGTTCCCATTGTAGTGCCAGGAGTGGCGGTGCAGCTCATTTGGATGGGCCTGATTTATGGCGATAATGGCCTTATCAACAATCTCCTTCAAGGCATTGGCCTCCCGGAATGGACACGAGGCTGGATCAACGATCCTAGCACCGCCCTGATATGCTGCTCGCTGGTCGGCTTTCCATTCATCGGAGGCTTTGAGGTTCTGGTCTACTACGCGGGCCTCGCGAAGATACCCGCCAGCGTCAACGAAGCCGCGCTCCTGGAAGGATGCGTGGGCGTCCGAAAATTCTTTTCCATCGACATCCCAATGGTGATGAGCCAATTGAAACTTATCTTACTATTGACCATTATCGGCGGCGTGCAGGGTTTTGAAGGCATACTCGTCTTGACTCGAGGCGGCCCTGGCTTTAAAACCATGATGCCTGGCCTTTGGATGTATTTAAATGCGTTCAGTTTTCAACGCTTTGGTTATGCCTGCGCCATCGGCGTGCTTCTATTTTTGCTGATACTCGTTATAACCGCGCTCAACATGAAATATTTCAAATCCACCGAACAACTCGAGGGCATCCAGTGAGATCCACCTGGCATATTCATTTAATCCTTATCGTGTTGGCCTTGCTCACACTCATGCCGTTCTTTTTTGCCGTAAACACCGTTTTTAAAACTAACAACGAGTATTACCAAACCTTTTTCTCATTTCCCGAGTCCATCAAACACATGCTTATTCTATGCAAAGACACCGTAACAGGCAATGAAAAAACTTATGCCTTCTGGGATGACACTGGGCGGAAAATCAACGCCGGCCGCACGCAGGCATTCGAGCATTATACCGATATGATGACATCGGGAACTCGCATGGCATGGGGAGTCATCCGGCCTTATATGCTGACGACTTTGCTCGTATCCGCATTGACAGCCGCAGGCGTGCTTATGCTTGGCTCAGGGACCGCCTATGTCTTGGCGCGATACCATTTCGCCGGCAAGAAAGCGCTATTCACTTTCATCATCTGCACCATGATGTTCCCTGGCGTGCTTACGCTGGTTCCCAGTTTCCTGCTCATCAAATCGATGGGGCTGCTCAATACCTACTGGGCCATGGTGCTGCCCTTCGTGGCGGGAGGGCAGGTGTTCGCTATTTTTGTGTTCAAGTCGTTTTTCGAGGGGCTGCCCGAGGGGCTGTTCGAATCGGCCCGCATCGACGGCGCGGGACACATGCGCCTCTACTGGCATATCGTGCTGCCACTTTCCAAACCCGCTTTCTCGGTCGTTCTGGTCATGAATCTGCTGGGTACGTGGAACAGTTTCTTGTGGCCATTTATTGTGAATCCCGAAGGCAAACACCATATGATCGCCTCCGGGCTTTTCGTTCTAGCCAACTCGGCGTATGCTTCCAACTTTGCTACGCTCTACGCCGGATACGCCCTTTCCAGTATTCCGCTGCTCATTGTCCTGATATTTGCCACAAAACCATTCATGCAGGGACTCACCTCCGGCGCGTTCAAAGCCTGACATACTCTTCCGCGTGGCGCAAGACCTCTTATCATCTTTACAACGAATATTATAACTAGCGTTCCATATGATATAAGATAACTATTTATAACACGTAAAAAGCAATACTAATAATTATTTAAAAACTCCGTGTGATTTTCCATCTAGAGACATATAATGCCTTCTGAATGCTTCTCTAGACATATCAATTGGAAACCATACCTCCCCAAATAGCCTGTCCTCATGTTTAGTAATTGCCCAAATAATATTACTTAAAAAATAGGGGTGTGACATCTTTTTAAGTTCATAGCTATACCATACTGCCCCTTTTACCGAATCTGTTGCATCTATCTTGCCGTCTTCCCAAAATTGGAAAAAACGATCTTCACCCAATGCAATCCAATTAATCACCTTTAACTCATTTCCCTCACTTGCCATCTGTAACATTTCAAGTACATCATCATCCTTTATACTTTCTGTGTTTTCATATATAAAAAGTCCTGCTTTTGGATGTAGTCCCACAAAACTTGCATTAATCCCACCAAGATCATCTGCCTTTTTTTTCAGTTCTTCTGATAGTTTCTTTTTGTCTAGTCGCGTCTTAACTTCGATGAGGGCAAGAACAGCATCTGGAGTAACAATATAAAAATCATCTTCACAGAAAAGAAGAGGCTTTGAAGATGATATTATCAATAAATCTATTTGGTGTGTGCAGTATTTTTCACGATTCCATGAACTTGGAGCAATTATGAATCCATTGCCAATGCTTACTCTTCTAGGTGCATGCCGACGAAGGATATTCTTAACTAACCACTCTTTATGTTGCCCATCAGAAGGCCAATGCTGATCACCAATAATATTACGAATACGATCTTTACATCCAGTGAGTTCATGATTGATTGATTCGAAATACGCCTGCAGACTCATGGATAAAATCCTCTCTAGCGGTAGCGACAACAAACTAGTAAGTATCCCACAAAATAGCCGGGGAATCTCCCATGATTACTAGATGCCATATCTGTTGGTATACTAGCAACTACATCTTGCCTTCGCTCTACTCGCCCAAGCGACGAACTGCCCTGCCCGCACATTCACGCGCACGACCGAAACTGGGTCCGAAGGATATGCTCGACAACTTCCATCAAGAGGAGTTGAGCGCAGATCGAGTTTCTTTACCTTACGGGAGCAGAGCGTTCGCTTTCAATCGGTTAATGCGCCAGTTGCCAGTTCTTGATGGCGTCAATCGGATGAATCAACATCACGACATTGAGGGTAAGGTTGTCTCTGATCCAGAAGAGAAGAAGCGCCTCGATAACCACGAGCAGAGCGATGGACCAGCGCAGGCCAAGCCCCCGTGCGATCAGGAATCCTGCCGCGCACGACAATAGGTCGCCCATCGAGTTGAGCACACTGTCGCCTGCATAGCCCAAGGCAAGCGTGGCCTCCCGGTATCGCTCGATGACACGCTCCGAGTTCTCGGCCACTTCCCACAGAGACTCGAGCGCCAGCGCGAAGAACAGCCTCCAATCCGGCGACAGCCGAGGAGCCACCCAAACCAGCAGCCCGCAGAGCAGGATGCCATGCAGGATATGCGTTAAACTGTACGGGTCAAAAAGGTGCTGCGAGTTGTGTGCGCTCCAGACATTCCTCGCCCAGGGCGCCAGCGCTCCACAGGCGCATGTCCACAGCCGCCCCTGAAATCGCAGCAGGATGACTGTAATCACCAGGACAACGGCCGTTGCCACCCAAGGCCGCCAGTTCCGAACCGCACATCCAGACCACTTTGTCACACGCCTGCCCTCCGCTGTGCCTCGCAGATATTAAGTGCGAGCCGCTCAAAGCGGTTAGGCAGGATTACCGTCTCATCCCGACCTACCGTTGACATGAAATAGCCCCGCGCCCAGAAGTGTGGTCCAACAAAGTCGTCCATCATGAGACTCTCGATCGTGTGCATTGGCGGCTCACGATTCGGAGTTTATGCAATAGACTAGAATAAATATCAACCTCCTACTGACTTCCCAGTAAAGCCGGGGGATCTCCCAAGAGAGTAGTCTTGCTGGATCCTCAAAAGATACAACTAGCTTCTTTTCAATGGTTTAACAGGCGCGGAAACCGCCAGATTCAGTGCGTTCCATTGCTTCTGGTTCCAACCATTATACATGAGTTGGTTTTGCCATGATTATTCAATCGAGAGCAGGTGGCGTCCGGAAACATCGAGAGAATTTTTATGCTTCTATTTGCAAAAGCTTTTCCTCTTTTTTTTCATCCGAGGCGTAAATGACGTCAAAAGGTTCTTTGTCGAGTTGCGCCCGGATTTCGCTGCTCGTTCCGGCGTCTGTAATCAACGTATCGATATGGGCTGGGTTGAGAGCCAGATATCTTGCATTGTTGTTGAATTTTGTGTGATCACACACGCAAACACGCTGGTTTGCGCATTCAGCCAATGCCAAAGCGATCTCAGAACCCATGCGGTCTGGTGTAAAAACGCCTTGCTGAGGAATATAGGAATCCATGCCTATGAAAGCAATGTCAGCTTTGTGTTTCTTGAATTCATCTATTGTCGTGGGTCCTATAAATGCAAGGTTGCTTAAATGAAAGCGCCCCCCAATCATATGGATGGTGATATTTTTATTGGCGCCCAATTCTTCTATCGGCGCTAATCCCATTGTAATAACGGTCAAGGGCCCCTTTTCGCGGAGAGCCGATGCCACATATTGAACCGTGGAGCCATTATCGAGGGCCACGATCATGCCTTGCTTAACCATATTCGCGGCGGCTCGAGCAATCCACAGCTTTTCTTCCCACATCCGGCTCAAGCGATCTCCAAAAAAATTGGCTACTAGCGATTTTTCCGGCAGACGTTGCGCTCCGCCGAAGGTGCGGATTATACAACCTTTATTCTCCAGCGTTGTCAGATCACGCCGAATCGTTGGTTCCGATACGCCAAGGATTTGAACCAGTGTCTCCACATCGGCATTCCCACTGAATTTGAGGATTTCCAGTATTTGTTTATGACGTTTAGTCATCACCATTCAGTAGCCTCCATCGATGATTTCTACTCTTTCACTTAACAAATGATGCAAACAAACATCGAGGCCTTCTCGACAAAAACATCATATCATATGATATCGTGACCGTTTCGATAATATCAAGAGAAGGTATGATTACAGTAATCGATATGACTAGATGAGGCGATTCATCAGGTGACTTCTAAAGCGTAAATAAATCAGCTACGAGTGGGAAGGATTCCCGTACCAGCATTTGGCCGCTCGGATGCTGGCAAGATGAATTTTTCCACAAAATAGTGCTGGGTTAGACCTTCCTGTTTACTCCGTTGATAGGCATAAATAATGTAAATAAAGGACTTAGATACTATTCTCGGTTGTGTTGGCGATACAGTGGGAAACCACTGTGCCGGATACCAAGAGATTCTCCCTGCATCCCCCCCCCCCCCATTCTGCGTTTCAGGTTTTACAGAGAGCAACTATGCACGATTCATTCAGAATGCACAGAGGATGATTGAAATAATCAAATTATGTATTGACAATATATAAATTAGTCGTTATGATTACACTCATGATTGATATGATCGCTTGGCGGGCATTAAAGCCATCTGCGAGGGCAGTCTTAAAAGCTTTGTAAGGGGGGCTGGACCGTTTTGTTTCACGGCAATGTTCACAACGTAAAAACAACATATATCGGGGAGGAGGACCAGAACACGGAGCCACGCAAGATTAAGGAATTCAGAAGGAAGAATCGGGCATCACTCAAGATGAGGTTGTGGGGTTAACTGTCAAATAAAGATGGAAAGGATAGAGACACATGAAGAATGTTTACTTTATTCCGTGCGCGCTATTCGTTTTAGCGGTTATGTTCACCCAAACCAACGTTCAAGCGCAGACCGTACGTGACGTAACCGATACGGCCAGCTTTCAGGCGGCGCTGGCCGCTTCCGTCGACGGCGACACGATTCGCATGACAAACAGCGCCACGTACGTGGATGTTTTGTGGATCATCTCCAAGGCCATCTCCATCATCGCTTCTCCCGGGGAGAATCCTACGTTGCAGTTCACCAAAGACAACCTTTGGTCTCCCTTGTTTGAGAAGGGCCCAAGCCGTCTGGGTTCCAACGACGGAGGCCAGATCATCATGGATTATGGCGGATTTTCCAACGGCCTCAGCATGCGCACGGCATGGGTGAGCAGCGGGGAAGTGACCTATGAGAATCTCCGAGTAATCAATCCTGGTGACAATCACATGATGATTGAGGTGCTCAATCCCCAGTCTCCCGGCAATGCGAGCAACGTCCTGGCGCCAGCCGTCTTCAACAACATCATTTTCGACTACGGGGCTTACAACAATGTCTTCCTTACCCACTCCTATGCTTCGGGTGAAGAGGTTCAGATGACCTTTAACGATTGCCAGGTCATCAACGGCGGCTCCAACTGCGGAGGCGTTTATGCAAACAGCGACATCAAGATGAATGTGATTTGCAATGATTGCACCTTTGCACAACCTACGAAAACACTCCATGTGTACAACACGAGTGCATCACCATCCACCTTTGCTTTCAATAATTGCTGGGTCAAGAATGGGAGCACCAATGGCAGCGCGGCCTTTTTCCTTTGGGGAATACTCGCGGAGAATGTCGTACTGAACATTGATCATTGCACCATTGATACGGCTGGCGTGGGCGGCGCCGCAGTGATGATCGGCGACAACTCCAATGGCGTCGCGGTCAATATCGATTATTCGGATCTGTATAGCGGCCAAAGCGGCGTCATTGTGGAAAACAATGATGCTGATACCTACGGGGGAACCTCACGCGAGATCCACGTTAAAAACTCAATCATCACGGCCAATAACGACAGTGAATCGGGATACGGAATATTGGTCAACGGAACCGAAGGCGCCGTGACGCTCGATTCGGACTACAACAATGTCTATGCCGGAACCGATGATTCGTTGGCTTATATGGGCTGTACGCGTGGGGCTCATGACCTGAATCCCGGCCAGGAACCCGCTTACATTGACCCGGCCAACAACGACTACCATTACACAAACGACCCCTTTGCCACGGCCTCACAGGCGGGCGGTTCCATTGGCAGCCAAGGCATCGCCGGAGGCGGTGATACAGATACGGACGGCGATGGCTTGCTGGACTCCGTGGAGACCGATACCGGCGTATATGTGAGCCCGACGGATACGGGCACGGATCCCAATGTTGCCGATACGGACGGTGACACATACAACGATGGCGACGAAGTAGATGCCGGTACGGACCCGAACGATCCGCTCTCCTACCCCGGCAGCGGTGGCGCATTGCCTGCATTGTCTATCTTAGGCTTAGCGGCGCTGGCAGGCGCGTTGAGCATCTCGGCTCGCCATCGGTTGCAACAGCAATAATGAATGCGCTCGCTCATCACTCGGCGCTAGGCTTTTCCTAGTGTCTGATATGGGGCCGGGAATTGAACCCTCCATAATCCCCGGCCCCTCAGTCAACAAAACTTGAAGTTCATTTTGGACGTTATCGAATGCATGTGTAATCAGACGAAATACATTTCAATTCATCATTCAGTGATCGTAATCATGATGCGGAGACAAAAAATGGAAAAGAAAAAAGGCTTTACACTCATTGAGCTGCTGGTTGTTATTGCCATTATCGCCATATTAGCAGCGATTTTATTGCCAGCGCTTGCGCGCGCCCGTGAAGCCGCGCGGCGGGCTTCGTGCGCCAGCAATCTCAAGCAATGGGGCATCATCTTCAAAATGTATGCAGGGGAAAACAAGAGCGGGCTTTACCCTCCTGCGTCAAACTACCAAGTGTACTCTGGCCTGTTTCATGGGGTGGCCGGTGATTCCATCTATCCCGACTACTGGTCCGATCCGAATCTCATGGTCTGCCCGTCGGACTCGCGCAGCGGTTCGAGTTCGGTCATGTATAACCTGATCACGAATTTTTCCATAGACAACTTAGTGGGCGATCCCATGGCCGATTTCGTTAAAAAGATCGCCTCCAGTAACGATCCGCTGGCCAAACCGTGGCTGGGCGTGGTGTTGTCACAGAACATCTCGTACCATTATATCCCATGGGCGACTGGGACAAAATCGAGACTGGTGCATGCCATGGTCACACAATGCTATGCCGTGGAAGAGGGGGCCCGTGAATCGGATGATGTGTTGGACTATTATCCGGCCTCAAAGTCAAATCCTTGGGGCAACTTCGCGGTCGTACACTGGGCTACTTTTGAGAGAGACCTTAGCGAAAAAGCGACCAAGTACGTAAAGAAAAGTTTTTCTGGCAATACTGGGACATCCAATTGGACCGATGATGACGGCGGCCCGCTTCCTACGACGATCCCCCGGCTGCGGGAAGGCGCCGAGCGGTTCTTCATCACCGACATCAACAATCCCGCCGCCGCCGCTAAGTCCCAGAGCGAAATGATCGTGATGTTCGATAGCTGGGCGGGCGGGTGCACCGCTCCATGGTATCCTTCGACGAATTCAAATCAAGTGACCTTCAACCATATACCTGGCGGCAGCGATACCCTTTACATGGATGGCCACGTTACATTTCGCCGGTTTCCGAACGATTGGCCCTGCATGCCAGGCAATGGCGGAGCGCCCGTGAACGGCGACATGCGGCTGTATCAAACATTCGGTTTTTGGACCTGGCTCTTTGGCGGATGGGGATGAGCATTCAATGCATGGCCTCGGCTCTAAAATAGGACGATTCACAAGAATCTGTTCGCGGGTATTGTCTGTGCGGTTTGCTCGTAGAGAAAACCTTGAACGTACAATCCGCCCGTTTCTTATCGAATGCGCGTTCTTCTTATACCGTGATGCGTTCATGTAGTTATAAAAAAGCAATTACTGAAAGGATTCCCCACATGGATTATTCGTAATCCTATGTATGCTAGTTAGCATTACTCGAAACAGATTCTTGGGACAAACCAACCCTGGCGAGAGGGCGATGAAAATGCAACAGAAAACAGGCTTTACCCTAATCGAGCTGCTGGTGGTGATCGCCATCATCGCCATATTGGCGGCGATTTTGCTGCCAGCGCTTGCGCGGGCCCGGGAAGCCGCACGCCGGGCTTCATGCGCCAGCAATCTCAAGCAATGGGGTATTATCTATAAGATGTACGCGGGCGAGAACAAGAGCGGTTTGTTTCCTCCCGCCTCAGATTACCAGGTGTCTTATGCGGTGTTTCATGGAGTGGCTGGCGATTCTATCTACCCTGATTACTGGTCGGATCCGAATCTGATGGTCTGTCCGTCCGACTCGAGGGACGCCTCCACTTCGCATATTACGGAGTGGATCCCAAAATTTACCATGGACAACTTAGTAGGTGAGAACATGGCCGAGTTCGTTCAGGAAGTTGCATCGAGTAACGAGCCCCTGGCCAAACCGTGGCTGGGTATGGTGTTGTCGCAAAACATCTCATACCATTATATACCCTGGGTGACGGGGACAAAATCGCGACTGGTTCATGCCATGATCACGCAACTCTATGCCGTGGATCCTAGCGCCCAAGAAAATGGAGACTTACTGGACTACTATCCGGCATCTGCCAGCAATCCTTGGGGTAATTTCCCAATCGTACACTGGGCCACATTCGAGAATGATCTCAGTGAAAAGAAGACCAAAGCCACAAAAACCAGTTTGCGCGGTAATACGGGAACAGCCGCATGGACCGACGACGACGGCGGTCCGCTGCCCACGACGATCCCCCGGCTGCGGGAAGGCGCCGAACGGTTCTTGATCACCGACATCAACAATCCCGCCGCGGCCGCGAAGTCCCAGAGCGAAATGATCGTAATGTTCGATTGCTGGGCTAGCGGCTTTGCGGCCCCTGGGTTTCCCATCACCAATAACCAAGTGACCTTCAACCATATACCAGGCGGAAGCAACACCCTTTACATGGATGGCCACGTGGAATTCCGCCGATTCCCGAATGAATGGCCTTGCATGCCGGGCAATGGCCCCACGCCCGTGGGCGGAGATGCGCGGCTCTATCATGTCTTCAGTTACTGGTCCTGGACCTACGGAGGATGGGGATGAGCGCTTAATGCATTGCCGCGGTTTTATAAATATGGATTGAAAATCATCACAAAAAAAGGTTCTTCCCGCTAATAGATTCGTGAGATGAATCCTAAAAAACATGGAGCAAACACGATGCCCGTAACACATTGGAGCTTTCGCGGAATCGCAAAAATTATGCTGCCTATTATGCTGTCATGCGCCGTGGGACATGCATATGACTATTCCGAGCCGATGCGCTGCAAGCAAGTATTGCCGCTGGGCTATCCCGAATCACCCTTCGTATTGCGATTTAGCTCCGAGGAGCTTAAGGCACAGCCCATCTGGAGCCGCCAGGCCGATGCCATCGTGATCGCCAATAATGCTTCCGATGCCATTCGGACGGGAGCCGAGGCGTTGCGCTCCACGCTGACTAAACTGGGGCTGGGCGATGCCACAGTGGTGGAGGTGGATTCCGCGCAGGCGGCGTTGCCCGCGACGTTCAAGGGAAAGCGTGTGATTGTTCTGGGAGTGCCCGGCCAGTTTGCCCTGGCCAACGCCTTGGCCCAGGAGGCAGGCCTTCAAGTCACGGTCGAGCTGCTCAACGAGGACGGTTTCATTATCAAGCCGATCTCGCAAGAACGTCGGAAGTTGCTCCTGATCGTCTCGCCGGTAGCCCGGGGCGTGCTTTACGGCGCCTATGAGCTAGAAGAGCGAACCAGTTCGCGCGGGATGCCCAGGATTGATCAGACATTTATTCCGTCCGTCCGTTACCGTGGCTGGCCGACGCACGTCTTTATCGGCGAACCTGCTGATGCGCTCGGACGCTGGCGCTTGAATATATCCATGGCAAGCGATTGGGGCGGGGGCTCGATCAATCCCCTTCTCTTCTATAAGGATTTCCCCGAACTCGGCGGCGCGGCGCAAAGCGCGCAGATTCTCACGAACCAGCAAGGGCTTCATGCGAGATACGCCAACTCCATCAAAAATGGTGCGATGCCTGCTATTACATGGAATCCCCTGAGTTTTTCCATTGCGCCTCAAATGGGGAGCCTCCAGGCATATCACGATGCGCTCAGCGCGGCGCATCCCGGGATGGCGGCAAAACCCGACCCTCGGGGATTTCTTGTCAACTTTTGCCCCTCGAATCCGGCCACCCGCCTTTATGTGGAAAGCGCCGTCAGAGAATTTGTCGAGACTTTTCCCGAGATCGAACTGATAAACATAATGCTCTCCGACTTGGGCGGCGAGTTGAACTGCGGTTGCGAAAAGTGTGCAGCCTACCCCTTTCTGGACCGGGCCGCCGACTATATGGCATTGGTGATTAAGACCGCCCGCCAAGTAAAGCCTTCGATCCGGTTTACGATGTGTCCCCCGGGACTGCTGCATTACATTTCGGCGCATCATCCTGAATTCCACAACGACCCGGTCGCCGTAGCACAAGCATTGAAAAACCGGTTGGGCCCGGATGTGGAAGCCTTTCTCTTATCACTGGGCTCTCCGCCAGGCGGGGATTGCCAGTCTTGGCTCGCTCCGGATTGCATGTTGCTAGACAAGGGCGTTCCGCTCATCTCCTTTTTCCAGCATTATGAGTCGGATGGACCGGGAATCGTCTCGCCCATCTCTTGCATCCTCAGCCATTTGAGCTGGTCTTTGCCCATGCATCTGAACACACTGCAAAGGTGCGCCCCAAAAGGAATGGTCGGGGTCATGATTCAAGGTGCGGGCATCGAGGTCGGCTGCTGGCATCCGGAGCTTGACGGGAATGCGTACATGCAGAACTGGTGCCGGGCTAAGTATGGGAAAGAGGCCGGCCAGGACGTTTTCTTGGCGATCAAGGACACGCACAAAATCACCGAGGCGTTTTATTTGGATACTAAACCAGACGCCATCGAGAGTGTCGATTTTTATCGTTGGGGAACTTTTTGCGCGCCGTGGGCGACCGACATGGGCGCTCTCAAGAATGCCGGCTTGTCGGAATACGAAGTGTCCATCCTTATGAGCTTTATTACCTTGTCTTTTTCCTTGCCGCAAGCCCCTCAGCCGGATGGACTCCGAAAAGTAACCGTGGGCGACCAAGAGCCGTGGCTGGAGCGTTTTGCGGTTGCGGATGCGATCGCCATCGCCGACCAGTCCGAGCAGATGCTGGCCAAGGCTTTGGCCAGCGAGCCAGGGAATTCCGAAATACAGCTTCTCCATGAACTTGCCAAGGCCACGCAGTCGCTTGTCCGGCTCTTTAAGGAATATCACTTGGCGCTTTTGTATGCAAATACCGCCAGGAATACAACCGAGCAAGGCGCTCGGGAAGAACAGGTCGCACAGGCTCGCCAGCATTTTAAAGCCGCGCTCGAGCAGGTGGTGGATTACCGGGATCGTTACTTGCCGTTGGTCAGAAATCAAGATGCCACACTGTGGAGCCTTAAATTCAACGCGCCCATTAAGTATATGGGCACCATTTTCGGCATTCTGCGCGAAGCGGCATATCTGTTCGATCAGGAATTCGGTGGCGAAAGCCTGTTGAGCTACATGGATCAAAGAATTCGCACGGAAAGCAAAGATTTATAGTTCAAGATAGATATATACTATTAAGAGGAATGGAGCAAAAAATGCCGTTTTCGAAGAAAATTGTTCGTATGGATCTTAAGCCGCCAAAACTTATGGCTTCCCTGCTCTGCGCCAATTCGATTAGCCTTGGAAAGGATTTGGACGCCCTTGAAGAGGCAAAAATCGATTATCTGCACATCGACATGGCGGATGGGCATTTTGTGCCGTACCTGGGAATTGGCATCGAACAGGCCAAACAGATACGTGCGGCCACACATATTCCTATTGATGTTCATCTTTTAGTGTCAAACCCAGAATACTGGGTTCCCAGAATTCTGGATGAATTAGCGCCATCGATTGTCACGTTTCAGATCGAGGCGACTTATCATGCATATTTATTAGCCCAAGCCATTCGAGATCGAGGAGCCATGGCGGGAGTGGCTTTGAATCCAGCCACGTCCCTTTCGAGCATTGAGTATCTGCTTCCGGAATTGGATCTGGTGCTTATTATGACCACCAATCCGGGGATTGTGGGCCAAAGCCTGATTAACGGAATGATCGGGAAGATTGATGATCTGAAGAAGCTCATTACGGCAAAGGGTATGGAGCTTTATATCGCCGTTGATGGCAACGTTAGTTTACAACATGCGCCCCGCATGGTGGAAGCGGGTGCGGATTGCCTTGTTTGCGGCAGTTCCAGCATTTTTGACCGCCAATACGGAGGAATTGTGGAGGCAACCTCAGCCTTTCGCCAAGTTTTGAGGACTCACGCGACATGTTTGTCATCCGATGCATGTCTTCGAACAGGAGACGTATCATGACAAAACGTGAGCGGGTTTATGAAGCATTGAGATTCCGGGAAACGGATACCGTTCCATATAACATATCATTTACTGTTGAGGAACGGGAACGGATGGCGGAATATTTAGGGGACGCGAATTTTCAAGAGCGTCTCGGAAATCACTTCGCGTGGTTTTCGGTTCGTAAATTGGGACGCAAACAATTATCTCCGGACTTTATTCAGGATGAATGGGGTGTTGTCTGGAACACTGCCAATGATCGAGAGGTAGGAATCGTAGAGAATAGTCTGCTGCCTGAGCCGACGCTCCGCAATCTCGAAGTTCCTAATCCATTGGCTTTAGGTGATCAGCATACCTATCGTGAGTTCACCGAACGCAACCGTGATAACTATCGAGTCGTCATGATTGGTTTTACTTTGTTCGAACGCGCTTGGTCGCTTCGCGGCCTAGATCAACTTCTCATGGACATGTATACCAAACCACAGTTTGTTCATGATTTGCTAGATATTATCGCCGAATATTGCCTTGCCCATGTGGATCGGGCCTTGGCGCATGATATCGATTGCGTGGGGTTTGGCGATGACTGGGGCGCTCAATCGGGGCTCATCATGGGCGCGGATCTGTGGCGCACATTTATCAAACCTCGCGCCATGAAATTGTATCAACGAGTAAGAGGCGCAGACCGGCATGTATTAATCCATTGTTGCGGCAGCGTTGCGGAATTGTTTCCTGAACTTATCGAAATGGGTGTAAACATATTCAATCCGTTTCAACCAGAATGCATGGATCTGCATAGCGTCAAAAAGCAGTTCCACGGAAAACTCGCCTTTTACGGAGGAATTAGCGTCCAACATCTATTGCCACACGGAACGTGTGAAGAAGTGAGGAGCGCAACCATGGAATTGCTTAAAACCTTGGGAAAGGGCGGAGGATACATCGCTGGCCCGTCCCACGCGGTGCCCAAGGATGTGCCTCCTGAAAATGTTATGGCCATGTTGGAGGTTCTTCAGAACCAGAATAATTACATTTAATTAAAACTAATTTGATATAGAAAGAAGAGAGTGCAATGGCTACTTATGCAGAAACGGCGCAATGTATTTTGATGGAAAATAAATATGTAATTGAGCATCTGGATAGCGGTGAGGTGGATCGGTTGATCCTGGAACTCCAGAAGTCCCGACGTGTATTTTTCTTTGCTGTAGGGCGGGTATTTTTATCGCTTCAATGTTTTGGAAAGCGTTTGGGCCATTTGGGTATCGATTGCCAACTCGTCGGTTCAATGAATGAGAAGCCTATAGGGCCGGAGGATCTTATGCTCATCGCCAGCGGATCCGGTGAAAGTAAGTTGCCCGTGCAGATCGCCCAAATTGCCAAGTCCAAGGACGCCCGATTGGGCCTTATTACGGCAGCACGGGCTTCCACCATCAAGTCAATAAGCGATTTTGCCGTCCATCTGCCTTGCCCGACAAAAAACGATAGCGCAAATGGAATAGAATCCATCCAGCCGATGACCGCGCTCTTTGATCAATCCCTGCATTTGTTTGGAGATATCGTAACGCAAATGATTTATGATCGACGGCCGGATAAAGTAGATTTATGGAAATATCATGCAAACTTAGAGTGATTCTTTGGACAAATACACGCCAAATCATCTTGGGCGCGAATGCTGGCCCGAATATAGGGGGGATCTTATGTCGAAGATTTTTGTTTTAGGTAGTTTCTTTGCGGGCATTACCGTCCGCGTGCTTCGTATGCCTGTTTTGGGTGAAGCGCTCATCGGCGACTTGTTTGATTGTGGCCCAGGGGGGAAGGGAACCAATCAAGCAATTGCCGCAACTCGTTTGGGCGCTCAGGTATGCCTATTGGCCGGCATCGGTGAGGATGTCTTCGGGGATATGGCCATGTCTCTCTATCAAAGAGAAGGCATATCACAGGAGTTTATACATCAATTTCCAGGAGTTAATACGGGCGTGGGTTGCGTCACACTGCTCCCCACCGGCGAAAACATGATTGTTGGACATCTGGGTGCCAATGCACTGTTGCGTCCGGAGCATGTCGATGCTGCGGAAGCTATTATCGCAAAAAGTGATATCGTATTAAGCCAATTTGAGACACCGATCGATACGGTGATTCGCGTCATGGAGCTTGGGCGTAAACACGGCGTCATGACCATTCTGAATCCTGCGCCTGCGACATCATTTCCGCCAACATTGTTGGCAAATGTGGATATACTAACTCCAAATGAAACAGAAGTCCGGATTATGCTTGGTTTGGCGCCGGATGATCCCACGCCGACGCCCGAGCTGGCCAATCGAATCTTGGGACTTGGCGCCAAACGCCTCGTGGTGACACGCGGAAAACATGGCTCTCTCATTGTTACCCCGGATGGTTGTGAAGAGATACCCTCTGTAGTTATTCAAGCCGTTGATTCAACCGGAGCGGGCGACAGCTTTAACTCGGCTTTGGCCGTTGGACTTGGGGATGGCATAGCTTTTCGCGACGCGGTTGAGTGGGCCAGTTTCGCCGGGGCATACACCACAAAGCACCTAGGCGTGATCGATGGCTTGCCGACAAGAAAAGACTTGGAAAACTTCAAAACATCATTCGCTTAACCGATTGGCATGTAGCAAAAGAATCGTGTGCTACTGCTCTTTATAGGAGAACACGCATATGGAGACGAATTTATTTCTCGGATTGGTTTTCATTTTGTTGGCCGCCGTTTGTAACGGAACGCTTGCCGTGCCGCAAAAGTATGTTAAAAAGTTTGAATGGGAGAATACTTGGGGCGCATTCTATTTATTCACCATGGTGATCATCCCCGCTTTGTTCGCCCTTCTTTTTCTCAAGAGCGGTGTTGCCATTTGGCGTCAAGTTGGATTCAACGCTCTAATGATCCCATTTGCCTTTGGCTTGTTATGGGGTTTGGGAATGATCCTTTTTGGATTGGGAATCCATTTGGCAGGCATCTCGGTGGGTTATGCCATCATGATGGGATTGAGTGTGGTAGTAGGCTCGTTGGTCCCTTTGCTGACTCAGCATACGGAAGAAGCATTTACTTCAGCAGGATGGGTGGTCATCTCTGGGATTGTTGTATGCAGTGTCGGTGTGGGCATCTGCGGCCGGGCCGGCCTGCTACGGGAACGTTCGCAAGCAGAAGGAGGCCTGAAAGCAAAGGAAACCGCCCCAAAAATGGGGAAGGGAATATTGATTTGCATCATAGCCGGATTTCTTGGCCCATGCGTTAATCTGGCCTTCAGTTTTGGAAATGGCATTCTCGAAGCATCCAAAGCCTACGGCAACTCACCAGTGATCGCAACGCTTTCTGTGTGGATTCTCGTCTTTTGGGGCGGTTTTCTTTCCAGCGGCATCTACTCGATTTATCTCCTAGGAAAAAAGTCTACATGGAAAAATTTTACGGGATCAAGCGCTGGCTTTAACTTGGTTCTAGTGGCCATTATGGCTTTGCTTCATTTCTTAATACTTTTCTTTTATGGGCTTGGCACTCAATACTTGGGGAAATTTGGAACCACGGTGGGATGGGCGCTTTGTCTTTCCACCGGTCTGTTATTAGCAAACGTCATGGGATTTCTCACGTCAGAATGGAAGAAGTCCAGCCGCAAGAGCCAATCCTGTCTTTTCGCCGGGCTGGCATTCTTGGTTGTTGGAATTGTTGTTTTAGCTATGGGTAATAACGCGCGGTAAATGCGGCGATTAGCTTGCCTCCAGGTATGGCATTGGATCAAGAAGGCGGGCGTGATCGAAGCCAATGGAAGAATCCATCTTCACAATAAGGAGTGGCTTAAATGGCAGGACCCAATCATCGGGAACGAGTGCTCATGGCGATCAATCATCAGGAACCGGACCGAATACCTTTGGATATGATGGGCAACGCGTGCATGCTTCTGGATCCCACCTACCTGCGGCTCCGGGATTACCTGGGACTGGCGCCGATTCCTCCTGTCCGTTCCGGCACAAGCGCCAACTACTATGACGAGCGTATTCTAGAATATTTCGATATTGATTTCCGGCGGATTTTCTTGCCTGAGAAAAAAACGCCCGTAGACAGCGCTCAAGGTGAAGATGAATTCACCGATTCGTGGGGAATACCTTGTAAAAAAGATGGGCTGTATATCAATACACTACAGAGCCCATTGCAGCATATCAAGACCGTCGAGGATATTGATGCCTATCCCTGGCCCCAGGCCCAAGATCTGTTCTCCACGGATGGCCTGGAATCGTTAGCCAAGGAAATGTTTCACCATACGGATTACGCCCTGGTTGCCCGCAATCCATTATCGCGTGGATTGCTAGACCGCGCTTGCCAGCTCATGGGAATGCCGGAGTTCTTGATGGCCATGGTGGCCACACCGGAACTGGCCCATCATCTGATCGCCCGCCTGTTGGAAATATATAAACAGATTTATGGTATCTTCCTAGATAAGATCGGCCCCTATGTGCAGGTTGTTGAAACAGCCGATGACTTGGGAACTCAGCAAAACCTGCTCATTTCCCCAGATTTATATCGAACGTTCTTAAAACCCGCGGACCGCGAGCTTAACAGCTTCATCCGTGAGAACGCGCCCCATGCGGCTATATTTCGCCATACCGATGGTTCGGTATTCGAGGTGATTCCCGATTTGATTGATGCACATGTTGACATCTTGAATCCTGTACAGACCTCCACGCGGGGAATGGACCCAGAACAATTAAAGGCAGCTTATGGAGATCGAATCACTTTTCACGGCTCAATCGAAAAGACAGGGGATACGGTGGATGCGCTGGTGAATGAAGTTCGGGAACGGATCAAGTTTTTTGCGCCGCGAGGCGGATTTATCCTGGCGTCATGCAATCATATGATTGATGTTCCCCCGGAGAACATCATTGCAATGTTCGAGGTGGCTCATCGTAAAGGAAAATATAGTGCGATGAGAAATAGGCAACAGGAGTAACCTGAAAGGATGAGCTTACCCCCATCTTTCGACAGTTACCGGGGCGAATTTATTCACATGCACCCAGCCCCCTCGAAGGAACAAAGAATACTCATGGAAACGGCCCCGAAAGCTGACAGCTCGATGAGCATTTTATTGCGAAGGTTGAGGGCTCTCCGAGCTTTCAACGCCACGGGCGCATACGGCATCGAAGAGTGGGCTGCCGGGCAGGAATAATTGATGGCTTTCGAAATGCTCGTCGAAAATACTAGGCCGGGTTGTTACACGAGCCTCTTCGTTGCTACCAGGCAATCGGACCGCATAGGTGTAGGGTTCGAGTTCCCTGCATTCCACCCCGGCCGGCAGCATTATTTCACTGTGAAGGATTGGGTCCAGATCCTTGGGCAGATACGGCGGATCCGGGAATTGGGGCGGCTGGAGATCGGCCTCGCTCACGGCGTCTATATCGAAAGCGGCGGTCTCGGCATCATCCACCAATTCTTGCATATGCGATAACGCTTCATAGCGGGCTTGTTCTCTACCTTCCGCTTTTCCGAGCACCGCTCGCTCGAACTCTTTAGGCAACCGCGACAGTATAGGCTGTAATTTCCCCACTACGCCATTGAACAAGCCGATCCGTTGGCTTAAGGCGAAATAAACGTCCACCTCCACCGTGTCCGCATAACCCATGTTGACCACTCTTACCGTTGAGTATTTTTGCCCTATACGGTCTATACGCCCGATACGTTGTTCGACCTTCATCGGATTCCATGGAAGGTCGTAGTTCACCAAAACCCCACAGGTCTGAAGGTTCAGTCCCTCGCCCGCCGCATCCGTGCAGATCAATACCTTGACTTCGCCTGTCCGTAGCAGGCGTTTGATCTCCTCTTTTGAACATGAGGTCCACGCACCATTCAGATCCCGGCGCTGGCCTCCGGATCCGCTATAGCATCCGATGGGCAAATCTACTCTGTCTCCCACGAAGTCTTTGAGAAAATCCATGGTGTCTGTGTACTGTGTGAAAACGATCGCGCCGCCGTAGCCTGCGGAAAAGGCTTCCTGTAATTCTTTTATCAGGCGCAAGGCCTTGCTATCCGTTCCCAGCTTCGCGATTGACTTCAGCAACTGCTGAATAGACTCGCGCTGCTCAAAGTCCAAGGCCACCGCATCCATACTGGCGGCATCCTCCGCCGAGGCGACCTCGTCCACCTCTTCATCCTGTGACACATCTTCTTCTAGGGCTTCATCGACCTGTTCGACACCGTGGGCATTCAGACGCGCTAGCTTTTTCTCTAGGGTTCTCCGTAGGGCATTAAAGCTGCTGGCCACGCGACGCCGGTAAATTGTCATCACAAATCCGACCGCTGTACGCTTTTCTGGCACCGCGGCCGTGTATACGGCCCGAATATACTCCTCCACTGCTTCGTATAGCGTCCGCTCCGAAGGCGACATTTCCACCGCTATATCGCGCACATCGCGCTCCGCGATTGGCGAGGTGAGGAGCCCTTTCTTTGAATACTCCCGCAGCAAAGTGCGGGTATGCCTCGACATCAGATGCCGCACGGGACTGCCTGCTCGCAGCACGGCCATCGCAGCTTTCCGCTGCGTCGTTGAGAGGCGCTTTAGCGGGATCACCGTCTTCTTCTCCCGTAACGCCTTCAGAATCCTGGTGCAGTCAATCCTCGACAGCTTCAGTCCTTGTGCTATCTTCTCCACGTCCTCATCTCGGAGACACCCGTACGTGGCCTCTGTAGCATGAAAAAGTTTCGCCAGTTTGAATAGGCTCTCTTCGTCAGGATTTGAGGCTAACGCCTCGAAATACTCAAGGAAGGTCGCCTCCGTCCACTCGGGAGGAAGCCCCAGCAGACTCAGAAGGTCCCATATCTCCACGGGATCCACCTGCATTGGCGTAGCTGTCATCAATAGCAATGACTGGGTCTTATCTTTGAGCTTTTGCATCAATCCTAGCAACCGGTTCGGCCTGTATTCCTGTTGCGTTCCGGCGCCGCGACGGCGGGCATGGTGCGCTTCATCGAGGACGATCAGGTCCCAGTCCTCCGCCTCTAACACCTCTCTCTGACGTTCTTTCCGGCGAACCAGGTTGCTGGATACTAATACGATGGGCTGTTCAGTCCAGCTTTCACGGCTGACTCTTTCCTCCAGCGGACTCCGCCGAAAATGATGCTCTGGCCAGACCAATGATTGTCCCGTGTAGATCGGCGCGAGCAGGTTGAACTTTTCATACATCTCCGCCTGCCACTGGCGAAGTATTCCACTCGGCGCCATGATCAGAATGCGCCGCGCACGCTCGCTCAATAATAGATGGCGTATGATGAAGCCCGCTTCCGCAGTCTTCCCCAAACCGACCTCCTCCGCCACCAACAGGCGGAATGGCCATCGATCCAGCATCCGCTTGTATGCCCGCAGTTGATGCGGCCAGGGCTCTATGGTGCTTGTCTTGACGGCCACCAAGACGCCATCTTCCCGCTTCGGAGCCTCTCGGATGAAACGCCAGAAATCTCTGCGGTCCTGGTATGGCGATTGTTCTTTCACATCATTAGGAGGCAAGACTTCTTCAGTTGTTCCTTCGAGAACGACCGGCTCCTCCACTGTAGGCTCTATTTCCAGTGGCGCATCCAGGCCCCCTTTCACGGGCGGCGCTATAAAACTATCATCCGCGGGGAGGAATTGAAGCAATTCCCTCTTGACGGCCTCTGGCACCTCGATGACCTCGGCGCTTTTCGCCTTGTTCGCCCAGAGCTTCTGAAACTCCTCTTCGGTCTTCTGCACCCGCTGGAGGTCCCACTCTCCCCGCCATGAGCAACTCACATCGAACGATTCGCAGTTCTGTTTCCATCCGGCAAAGGTCTCGTTAATGGAGCCTCGAAACGCCAGCTTATCCCCGGCGGCGTCCACCAGGAGCCCCGACTTGGCATGATACAAGCCCAGGCCAGGCCCGAATTTGCCATCCGCATCTTTTGGAACCGCCACGCGCACATCAAGGTGTCCAAAGGCAACCATCCAGGATAGGTAGCCTAGCTGCTTCCGGTCGAATTCCTTGATGATATAGTCCTTAAGTCGCTTATGGATCGCCTTCTCGATAATGGTCCGTATCGCATACCCGCCCTCGATGGCGTCCACTTCCTCCTGTTCCAACGTACAGCCCACGATCAACTGCATCCGGCCCTTATTCTGGATGAGCGTGTCGAGGCCGCGAGCCGCCAGCACCAGCGCTTCTATGTTGAAATATCCGGTTACGCGTTGATATAGCTTGGCGCACCCCAGGGCGGGTAGAAAGAAGAGGTTGACGAGGTCGCCGTCCTCGTGGCTGTATGACGGCGCCCAGTTATGATTGCGAAGAAGGTTTGGGTCGAAAGACGAACCAGCCGGAGTCTGCACGTAACACTTCCCCCTCTCGGCAGCAATAAGCGTTTAATGTGCTTGGGCAACGACTTCCTTTTCGAAGTCGGGTAGTTGCACACGAGTCACTGTCTTGATTTCTTTATGTTGGAGTACGCGGACTGCTTCGCTTTCCGTATCATGCCCGCGCTCTGTGTCTTCACCAAATAGAACCACGACAAGCTGACGTGTTTCGTTCTTAATCAATTCACCCTCATAGGCCAGCGCCATGGCTTTCTCGACGCCTTGAAAACCCGCCGCCAATTTCTGTGGCTTCACAAGATTCATTACTCCATTCGTGTAGGCGTAGGGGATTTTGATCTCTCGATCAAGAACTGGGACTTTCACGCTAAGATCAAACTGAACGCGATCATGCAGACGAGTTTGCTTGAAAAAGCAGTTTAGTTCCGGAAAGTCAGTAGCTGTCTCTGCAAGAACATGGTGTTCTCTCCCGCCGACAAGCTCCCTAAAAAGCTCTTCAAGTTGCCGCTCCGGTTCGACCACACGGATCGATCTCGGCTCCGTAATTTGTATCTCGTTGGCGCGTGTGCGGATGAATTGCTCCAGGTCGGCCAGTGATTTGAATCGGTCTTTCTCGATCGACAGACGTTCTTTCATGGCCAGTTTGTATGTGTTTAGCCGCTTTAGATCAAGAGCCAAGTCTTTTCCGAAGAAGTGCGTTACCCGGTCATTGCCGCGCGCAAGTTGTGCGTCGATGTAGTTCAACGCTGGGCAGAACAAAAGCACTCCCACGTTCGCAGCCTCTGCCCGAGATGGATCCGGGCAATACTGAATCAAGCTATAGTAGCCTTTTTGCCCATCCATAACCGCTACCTCCTCCTGATATTCCCGAAAAGAATATACCGCATTTTTGCAGAATCAACACGTAAATACTGCCTAAAATTTCAGCTCATTTCAAGTTCCCCTTGCTCCGCCGAATAGGGGTACAGCATATCTGCAAGTCGATCATCTAGATAACGAGCCCGTTGAACAAGGAATTCCCCAACGGCTGCTCGCGTTCGAGCATCGAGTTCCCATCCTTTAGGCACACGATTCAAGATACCATTTATAACCTCTTGGTTCACCTTGGCGAACCGCTTTTTTGCACAACAGATCGTATCAGCATTCAGGTAATCCCGAAACGCTGGGAAAAATCCATAAATGCGGTTGTCTTGGATGTTGGCGATACTGGATATGTGACGGCTCAATGAGGAACTCTCCTGAAAACAATGCGTGAAATCCATCGCTATCAACCTCGACATGCCCGGCGATGCTTCCTCCTCTGAAAGAAAGACATTGTCACGATTCGGCGGCAGGTCCATTTCCTGTGGTGGGCACCGGTCTCGGTTTCTTACCCACGTATCGAATACGACCAACCCGGCAAAGACTTCCACGTTTTCCACCTTCTCCAAGTCTTTTGGGCCGCCGCTCCATGGATGTCCCTCATGCGCCCGAGTCAGGAACGCCGGGCCCGGCTGCGCCCATTCTCCATTTCCAACCGGCACATCAACCACTCCATCATGTTCAACAATCGCATACTCGAAAGTCGGCAAACCAAACCATTCCGCCAGCGCCGTGCCTACATACTCACGCACCAACGCATGCGGCCCCTCGGGATTGCCCAGGGCCTTCATATAGGCGTCGCCTGCATCGGTGCGGACCCGGGCCACCCTGGTGCTGCTTTCCGCAGACCGGATATAACGCTCAATCTGGGTTGGATGCCAATGCTGCATGAACACCCTCTATGTATTAACCTGAAACCACATCTGCTCCGGCGGCGGGACATCGTCGTCGGTGAAGCAGAGGCGGCGGAGTTTTTCGAGGGCGGCGGCGTCGGCGGCAGCGCCTGCGATGGACGCGCTCGAACCCGCCGCCAGCGCCGGGGCCGGGAGCACGTTCAGCATCGTCTCCAAGGCCGTCTTGAAAACCGGGTCGGACAACACCTCGAGCTGCTCCAGCAATTGCTTGCCCGCGCCGGTGTTCTGCTCGCGCCCGAGCCGGGCCGCATGGTGCAGCACGTTGAGCATCACGGCCGGGCGGGCCGTTCCCAGCGCCCCCTTCTGCGCCCGCTTCGCGCTATCCCACAAGATCACGTCTCCGCCCTTGAGTTCCAGCACCTTGCCCCGAAGCTCCTGGTCGAAACTCACTCCCACCACCCGCGCCAGCTTCAACGCCTCGTCCGCCGGGAACTGGGGCGACTCGAAGGCGTCCCACGCCAGCACGTAAAATTCCGTTACAGGATCCAGGCGGCCCTGCCGCTTCACGCGGGTCAATTGGTCCAAGCGCCATTCTTTCACGGCGGCCCGCGCGGCGTTTAAGGCGTCTTCCGGGCGCACCGCATAGGGATCCCAGTCTTCCTCCTCGAGCAATTGGAACTGCGCCCCTTTGGCCGGTTCCGGCTTCTGCATGGCGCGGCCCCGCTGCATCGGCCAGTGTTCCGAGAACACCTCCAGCGCCGGACCGAAACACGACAGGTATAAATCCACGCCCCGGATGCCGTTGTCCTGAAAATATTTGACCCGCTCGCGCACCACCGCCACCACCTTCGGCTCGACCTCTTCCCAATACGTGATCGTCTTATCCGTTACAACCGCCCGTGGGCGGCACACCAGGAAGATCGTGCTTTTCGCGGCGTTTTTGTCTTTGATGTGCAGGCTGCCCTCGGCCTCGGTGTTGATAGGCCAGCTCGCCGTGATCTCGAATCCGGCGTCCACCAACCCCTTCGCCAGGGCATCCCAGGCGCCGGTGGCCTTGTGGGTGAACATCAGCACCATGACGCCCTCGGACTTCAACACGCGGCGGCATTCCGTGAAGATCGCCTGCATCCGCTCCTGGTAATCCCGCGAGGCCCGCTTCTTCGCGCCGCCGCTGCCACGGACAGCCGAAAAGTCCTTGAACTTCGCCGTGTTGGCCACCGCCTCCCGGTCTTTGTCCGTCAGATAATCCATAAACGGCTCGGGATACAGCAAGCCCGCCGTCCGTTTCAGCCACACATAGAAGAAATCCGCCAGCTCGGCATACATCACGTTGTCGTAATACGGCGGGTCCATCACGACCGCATCCACCGAGGCATCCTCGACATGGGCCAGGGAATCGCCCGCACCACAGGTGATGACAGGTGGCGTGCTCGCGGTCTTGGACTCAGACTGAGGTGTAAGCAGGTCGGCCTCGGAGGCGGCAGGATGCCCCCCGCACAATTCGATCAGCTCCTCTAATGACTTTCCCGTTTGTTCGACCGCCCAGTCATACCCGAGGCCCGTAATCGTCGGAGCCATTTCAGCATAGCTCCACTTGAAAGAGAAATCATGCCTGTCGAAGACCCCTGCCACCACCTCACGGTTAGCATGCCAGCGAACCATCCGTGCGTTGTAATTGAGAACTTTGTCCATGGCTAAGGAGATGTACGACATCGCCGCCTTATCCAGCTCCGACATAGCTGTGGGTCCGCCGAGTTCATTCACCAGGTCATGAAACAACTCGACACTCGTGCAATGCCCGTACAACTGGCGCGGCGAAAACATGTCCCGCCACAAGGGCATGCCATACTGGCGCGGACGGTCATCGTTCGTGTTGACGGGAAATTCCTCATCCGGCAAGATGCCCCGGGCCTCCCATTCGGGGCGTTTGGCGTCGAGGGCGGCCTGGACTTGCTCGCGCACGTCGTCTTCCGGGCGGGGTGCGCGGAACCCACGGATTTTCTTGACCTTGGGCTTGCCCGCATTAGTGTAGCCGGTGATCACTTGTTCCTTGTAAACGACGCAATACAACTGCTCGCCCATGTGCCCGGTTTGCGCCTGGGCCTTGATCTCGTTGCCGTCAATGACGCGCCCGCAATCGGAGAACGGACACGTGCCATTCCCCCCGTCCACCGTCCCCGGCGACTGCTCGTTCAGTTTTTTGACGATCTCGAACCGGATATGCCGATTCTTGGGATTGTCTATCACAGGAACCAGCCGGACGCCCGTTCCCGCACTATCAAGCCGCCAATTCGGACTCAACGGCACGATACCGCCGCAATATGGGCACTTGATCGTCCGCGCCCAGAGATAGCCGTCGGGGATATTCGGAAGCGGTTTTTCCTTTGATGTCTTTTCCAGTTCTGTAGGTTCGCGTCCCGGCTCATCCGTGAATAAAGGACGCAGCCACTCTACGCATCTTTGAACAAACTCACGCCCCAGTTCTTCGTAGCGACGTAGCAGCGGATACCCATATTTCGCAGGGAACGCCACTGTGGCTTGAAGGACCAGCCATGCCACCGGATTGAGATCATTGCCTAATGACTCACATCCCAGCCGTAGAGCCTCAAATGGGATACTGCCGCCGCCCGCAGTCGGATCCAATATGACGGGAATATGAGTATTGCCTAACTGTTGCTCGATCCATCTTTGGTCATCGTCCGACGGCGTGTAACTAAACGCACGAGCGTAGCCATAGGCATCTTTGCCCAATCGAACCCCATCGAGGGTGGCTTTTGCAATACGGTGTTTAGCCGCCACCGGATCCCCATGAATACCAAGGATATGCAGGAATTCCTTGTGGTTGGCGGACGAGGGTAGCAAGGCCCCCAAAATCGCCGCCCGCGACGCCACCAACGGCCTCCGCGCCCACCAGACATGAAGCCGGTTCGGAGCTGGAAACGGCGTCATAGGCGTACGTTCCCGGACCGATTCAATCCCGATTTCCGCAATCGGCATCCAATCCTCGATCAACCGCCGGTCAGACATGAATCCCCCTTCCGTGTGCAAGTATCTCTATCGAATGACTGTAGCAACAACGTGACATCAATGGGAAGAGTATAGACGAATCAGAAAGAGGTTACGAATCTTAAGGGCGTTTGCTAGGGCGACCTCGGAAAATAATCAAACAATGGCCTCAAGAGGCGTAAAAAACACTAGAATGAATTCTTGTAACATTTTAGCGGACTGAAGCAAACAGCCTTTTTAGACATGATTTACAAGATGAACAAGATTTTTTCTGGCGGATTTTCCGCGAAAAAAGACGCGCTCGGACGCTCCGTGAATGGGTCTTCATATCCGTGAATCATCATAACGAGTTTGTCCAATCTTGTTCATCTTGTAAATCATGTCAAAAAAAAAACCGCCTATACCGGAGGTTTACTGTGTATTCATATTTCAGCAATCGTCCCGATGCTGCTGCTTCAAACGGCTAAAGTGTTACCGAATTTTTTTTTGTATTTTGCGCCTTTTGTGGCGGATTCTCTGGAAATGTGGGTTGTGGCGTATCGGATGACTCGATAGGCGGCCCCATTCATGCGGCCACCACCACATTGCCAATCCGTTGCTTGGATTCGGGAATAGGCTCCCCGCGTTCCTGGAGCACTTCGATATAGAGTTCAATGGCTTCTTTGACGTTTTCCTGCACATCCTCGAAGGTATCGCCAATGCTGACGCATCCCGGCAAATCGGGCGCCATGGCGCCCCAGTTGGTTTCCCCCTGCTCATATATGACGACGTATTCCTTCATGGTATAGGCTCTTTCTCCTATGAATCCTATTAGTAACCCTGTTACGCGGCCTGCTGATTGAAGTACTCACATGGTCAACAAGATCCGCAACGCCGCCAGCACCCGACGGGGACTCTTCCGGTGTATCGCCATGCCGAGCCAATACCCCGACTCCTCCCGGCTCATTTGATCAATGCCTTCGGCCACCTGGCGGATACGTTCGATATTGTGCATCGGGGCGAGCGTGCGGAACATCAGCGCCAGGTTTAGGGCGGCGTCCTCGTCCAGATCATAGTCTTGGTGTTCTTTACGTTTCAGCGCGGGGAGACGTATTCCGACGGCCTTGAGACGGCGTAGCACCCGTGTCTCGACCAGCTCCAATGCCCGCCCTTTGAGCGACGCCGTACGTTCTTTGACTGCAAGGCGTGGCGTCGCCGGGCTGGGCAACTGCCATATTTCGAGCGCCAATAGCCCTTGCCCTAATCCCACGGCGTGGAGCTGATAGAGTAGACGCCCGCGGTTTATGTCCTCTCTCTTTGTTACTATTTCAGGCGATACGGTTCTTTTCATGTTGTCGTCCAACGTGCGCCGTTGGGTGTAAGCCTTATGGTTGGCCACACCCTTGAATTATTGGTTGCACTAATCTCCACAAGACCTTTCTGCTCAAGATCTTGCACGGCCGCTACGTATGTCCTTTTTGAAAGCACATCATACCCTCGCACTTCCACTCCGAGAAGCGCGTCACCGGCACGAACCGTATAGCCATTTTTTTCAAGATTCTTAAAATGCGCTTTTATACAGTCAATCCATTCATCTCTATCCATTTTCTGATTCCTCCAGTTTCTTCTGTTGCTCGGTTGCCGCCAGTGCTTCGACATACGCCTCTGCACCGCCGTATTTGGTCATAGCTGCAATAAAGGCGTCACCATTCTCTTTGGAAGTCGCCAGCGGGGCCGCGAAGGTGAGGGTGTAAACGCCCTCGAAGTTGTGGTCTTTGGCGGCCTGCAAGTGTGGTTGCAGAAAGGACTTTATCGCATTGGCTTTAGCTAAAGTTCCCTCGAAATCCAGCTCAAACGATTCGATCCCCTCGCCTTCGATGTGGACATCGAACCGGCATTCGGTGGCGGCGTCGCGATAGGTAGCCACAGCTTGATGGGCGTCCCAAGCCCCTTTGTATTCAAAGAATTTCATGGTGACTGACGTGAAGGCTTTCACATCCTGTTTTCGCGCCCTTTCAAAAAGAGTCACCAACGCCTGCCGAAGCGGGCCTTCGGCGGATAGTGATGAAGGCGGTGGCGGTGGCGCGGGCGGCCCTGGTTCCGGACCTGGTTCCAGACTTGGTTCGGAATCCGGACCCGGCTCCGGTTCGAATTTCGGAATGGGACGGGGCCACAGCTTCAATTCCTTGGCGTTTTCCATGGTATGGACAAACGCATTGGCCGAGATCTGAATGCTGGGCGTGGGGTCGCTCTTCCCCCAAACCAAATCGCCTTCCCGATATATGAAGACTTCCTCTGCGATCCCGGCCTGGATGCACGACACAATTGGGTCGTCATCGAGCAGGATGGAAAGGTTCGGCGCTCTTCTGAACTCATTTCGGAGTTCTTGGGTGTTGATATGCCCCTTGATCCTCAAGGGAGTCTGGTCGCGGACGTAGGCCGGGGCGTCGGGTTGATCGCTTCCCGACAAAAGCTTCTTTTGGTTACGCAACGCCCGTTTGATGTGAAGTTGGCCGTTGCCGGGCGAATCAGAGACGCTTTGCAATTCAATGGTGGTATGGCCCAGCTTGGCGGCGCCGCTGCCTATGGGGACATTGCTAGGGTAGAACAGATGGCGGTAACACTGTAGGATCGCTATGGCTGCCGTGAGGCCGCTTTTTTCGTACTCCTCTTTCACTTTTCGCTGCTGGTAATCGGCCAACTCTCGCATCCGGGTGGAGTTCTGGATCGCCTCCAACGCGAGGCGGCGGCGCATGGCGCTCTTCATATCAGCCCGAAGCTTCTGGTCTGCCACGACAAAAACGAGGTTGTTCTGGAGTAGCCGGGTCTCTTCATTTACGCCCTTGCGCGTGGCCATGCGGACCAGTTCCTGGGGCAATTCTGTTGGGGTTTCGCTTAAAGAAAATGCGTCGTAATGAAGGATTACCAAATAAGGCCGGCCGTCGCCAACATCATCTGGTACCTCGTATGGTCCTGCGGGAAAGCATACGAGGGAAAAATCGCCTTTGGAAACGGTGAACAGGTTTCGAATGTTCGAGTTGAGCACGTTCTTGAGGTCTTCGGTATCCACCTCACGCATTTCCCGGGAGATGATCTGGGTCAAGTTGGCCTCGACACGAAACCGCATGGAAGAGCCAGGTCGGTCATCGAGATAGAGGGATTCCGCGGCGAACTGCTTTCGGGCTGCTTCGACGAAAGTGGGCTCGATTTCCGGTGAGCAGACCGAATAACGAAGATGGTCGGCGCTGAGCCCTTGGGCGGAATCCCCATACGACAGCGTGTTCAGAAAGATGGTGCGGGCGACATAGGACGTCACCGGCGCCTGGCCGGGATAATACTGTTGGTCGAGCCGCTGGGCGGTGGACGCGTCTTTACCGGGCACGGAGGCCACATCCGAGGCTAGAGCGGGTAAAAAGGCCTGCTGGCCAAGGCGCGTGGTCAATTCGTCTCTAAGCTGCTGATTGGAGGGATCGATATGATGCGGATGAATGGCAAAGGCATCCGTGGGCTTTTCTTTCCACAGGTGCGCTACCGTCCGCGCCAAGATCCGCAGCATGCCGCGAGTCCGTTGGAAGGTGGACAAGCTGCTCATTTTCTCGGTCATGACGTTCATGGTCTCGGGGTGGAGGGGATAGCCTTTAAGGAATTGATCGCGCACTTCCGGGCTAGTGGCGTCAGGGCATAACTGGCCTTTGTTGCGATCCCAGGTTTTAGCGTATTCATCCACTACGACTTTCGCTTTGGCGATATCGACCACCTCAAATAACCGGCGCCGCAAGATATCCACCGTCTCATCTTCTGCCGTGGGGTCAAGCAGAAGGAGTTTCCTTGATACGATGCTCTCGGCCTCGGCGAAGGCCTGTAGCGCGAGTTGATGCTCAGCCCGATAGGCGTCCTCAACCTTTTTATCTTCCGCCTTTACAGCAAGCGTCATGACAAGGGCGGCCTTCGGCGTCGAGGAGACTGCCTTGATGAGAGCATGGAGGAAGGCGGTGAACTGGCCGGTTGCTTCGGGATATACCTGGGAGACTTTGCGAAGGTAGACGGAAACCTCGTCAATCAAAATCAGCGAGGATTCTCCTCCGAAGAGTTCGATGATGGTTTCACTGCCGGGCGCCGCGTGCTTTTCATCGCTGACCCGAACGCGTTCGTACCCGGCTCGACCGGCAAGCCGGTATGCCATTTCCCCCCAAATACTGTGAGCGTAGAGGCCGTCTTCCAGCTTGAGGCCGTTGGCCGGATCGGCGTTTTCGCCATCGAGGGCCGCCACGCGTACATTGCCTTGCGGGAGCAATGACGGATCGACGAATTCCTCGACGTTCTCTACACCCGGCATCCCGCGTACAGCATGGACAAGTCCGATCAAGCTATGGGTTTTACCGCCGCCGTAGGCCGTGTCGAGGCGGATCACGGAGTTCAACTCGCCCCCCTTCCCGCTAAGGCGTCGGCAGACCGTTTCCAACAGCGTCTTGAGCCCGCGGGTTGGGTAGGTGTGACGGAAAAAACGGACGGGATCCGAGTATTCCTCAGTCGCTGTTCCGGCGACTACGGCAGCTAGATCCGCTGCAAATTCCTCATCCTTCACGCGCCCCTTCAGCACATCCTCCCGGGGCTCACACAGATCAAAGATCGTGTGCATCATGTCTCCCTTCTACGATATGATCGGACTACCAGACGAATGCTTGCTCCCCATCAAAAACATCAGGATTTGATGATACACGTTTGAGGCATGTTTACGAAAGAGGCTTATAAAAAAAGATTTATGGGTCTATTCCCCACATGGCACTGCAGCCATCCCGCACATTCGAATGGGCATTCAGTGTATACCGCCTATGGTGCAGCCCCAAAATCCCAAAAATTTTGTGAGCGGGACGGATCATATAGCGTATGGATCGGCGTACCCCCCCAAGGCCGCCCCGTCTAGACGGATGTCACGGCCGCTTGACTCGGACGGCGCAAGGGCTTAGGCGAACGCTGGAACACGCCCGACAGGACCGGCGATGTTGTCTAGACAAGCAGCCCGCCCATGCACATGTCCGCCGGGATGCACTGTCTGCCTATGCCGATTCCGTAAACGCCCAAGTCCACCGCGATTGGCTACGGGTGCAGGCCATCACCATGCAGCCCCGGCGAGGCAGGCCCGAAACGGCCCGAAATGAAGCGCGGCGGGATACAGGTGGGATACATGATCGAGAACAAAAGAAAAGCCCCAATGGCATGCTTCTGCAAACCATTGGAGTTTAAAGCTTTAAGTGGTGGGCCTGGTAGGAGTTGAACCTACGACCAAGCGATTATGAGTCGCCTGCTCTAACCACTGAGCTACAGGCCCTGGATGGATATTATATAAATTTGGCGTACTCAGATGCCAGAAGATGGTTAGGAGAAATGTCTTCTTCAATCTCGGGGAAACGCCCTACTTCTTCGTAAAACCGGTTGTCAGTCGTATCGTCGTTGACTTGGCTTACTTCGCCGGTCATCACCATGCCTTTGCCAGGTTCGGCGTAAAACCGATGGTAGAGGTATTGGGTCAAGCAAATGCTCTCGCCGGGATGTAGTATGGCTTTGCCTCCGGGCTCTATCGTATGGGTGACGCCATCGATTTGTACACATACCGGCGTATCGGCGAGCTTTTCATCTTTCGTAGCGTTATAAAGCTCAAGCATGAGATTACCGCCGCCTCGATTAATGATGTCTTCCATCTTGTTCCAATGGAAATGGAAGGGCGTTTCTTGGTTTTCACGGACGATCATAATCTTTTCGGCATAGGTTTTCTTGTCTTTTTTAGGATTCCCATTACGGATAGTGAATAGAAGCAGGCCGCGATTGTAGAAATCATTTGAACCAAAGTCGGTGATATCCCACCCGAGAATGTTATCGATGATCTCGCTGCAAGAATCTCTCTTGCCTTTCCAATCCTTGGGCTCCCAGTACGCCCAAGGCGGCAGCAGAAATTGATGCTCTTCAAAGAAGTCTTTTGCGTGTTCAATCACGGCATTGATTTCACTGCGTTTCATATGCTTTGGATAACTCCTTGGCTATTCGTGGCGTATTCTGGCCTGAGCGCTATACATGGCCTAAAAGTTACCATGATGGCGTTTTGTTTTCAATGATCTTGTGGATGCTCATCTAGACGTTAATGATATCATCCGAAAAAACGTGAAGTTGCCACAAGGCCTCCCTTTGCAGAGAGGCCTTGCGGCCTTAAAACGCTTAGAATCCTTCCGCAATGATTTTGAAGAATTGGGCGCGGTGTTCTGGGTATGCTTTTCCCATCGAATCGCGTGTCATCACTACGACTAAGTCATTCACAGGGTCAACGCAGAAAATGGCCGCTGAAGCCGCGCCGTGTCCGAAGGCTTCATCACTTAGATTTGGTCCCTCAGGATTCTCTTTGCCACATGGGATGAGGCCCATACCCCATACGATTGACGTGTCTGGTCCAAGCAATTGGGTGAGTTTTTGGGGCAGCATTTGCTTATATGTGTCTTCGCTGAAGAAACGTTTATCCCCATATGCACCCTTGTTGAGCAGCATTTGGCCGATCCTGGCGATGTCCATTGGCGTGCTATCCGACCCGCCGCTGGAATCATCCACTTTTGTATGCGTGCATCCCAGCGGATCGAGCAGATGATGCTTGTAAAACAACGGAAGAGATTCTCCGCTCACGGCCTCGACGATCTTGCTGCCCAAGCTGTTGCCTGCACCGTTGTACATATGTTGTTTGCCTACGGGAAGATATGGGTAATAGCCCGCCAATACTTCCTCGAAATCGTTTAGGTCATCACCCCAATGCCCCCAAAGGCCATTGGTGTGCGTATACAGATGATGCACTGTCAGCGGTTTCTCGACCGTGATTCCCCGGAATGGCGGAAGGAACTTATCCACCGGATCATCCAGGCTCACCAAGCCTTGATCCACCAGCATCATCATCAGGCTTGCGGACATGGTCTTGGTGATGGAAGCCATCCAACTCGGCGTATCCACAGTCATGGGCTTGCCATCGCGCATGCCGAAGGCTTTATGGTAAAACACTACGCCATGGCGCACCAGGAATACGGCAAAAGCTTCCTCGCTGTTCGCGGCCCAGTCTTCACAGACTTTATCCAGCTTGGCTACCGTGCCGGATTTCATGCCCGCATCGGCCTCACTGCCTTCATGCAGCACGGGCGCAGGTGCGCCTTCAATGGGGCGCGGCGCGATGAACGGATTGGGATATAATTCGGCGGTTCCATATAGTTTGCGTTTGAGGCCCACCCACCATTGGCGGCTTTCCAGTGGCGCGTAGTCCGGCTGGACCGATGTGCCCGCTTTCGATTGTTCAAACAACGCCGCGAACAAATCGACCGCCATGGGATCGCGCCAAGTCGAATCTTCGATACGCCATTTGACGTACTCACTGAATGCTTTCTGGTTCGCATCCAGCGCGGCCTTGCTGATGCCCAACTCCTTTGGAAGTGAGACAGCCGCGGGCATATCCGTGCGCCACCATTTGAATCCATCAATCGCTTCCGGCGTCCGCAGCAAGGTCCGGAAACGCCGGATCGGCTGGCCTTTTTCGGGGATAATCTCGCACACCGCCGCATATCGCCCTGGGCTGGCGGCGGCCTTCACTTCATTGTAGGCGTTGTCGTAGAAGGTCGTCTTAATGGTGTAAGCGCCAAGCAGCGCCCTGGCGATCCCCTTCTTTTCAAAATCGCACTTGGGGAACTCTTCACCGCTGAACACACCCGGTGCAAAACAGAAATTCTGCTCCGTCAGCAATTTCGCGCGCAGTTCGTCAAATGATTCGGGCGCCTCCAGCGCCAGCGCCGGCTGCCCTTCAATAGCAACGGAAAGGGTGCCATAGGTGGTTCCGAGTGCAGGAAATGGGAACACAATGCCAGCCGTTGCACGGGTTTCATTCAGCATCAATGTTCCAGCGCCTAACTCACGTTCATTAGTACGGATAACCGCTTTGCTTCCCGCAAGCTCTTTCACCGCATTGATACGAACATTAATATCACCCTCGCTGCAATCCACATGCGCCGCCGCCTGAAATGGGCTTGGGCTGGGCTTTTCCGCCAGCCGTAGGGCATACATCCGAGAGGAATCTTGGTATGTGTCGGTCTTGGGATACCATAACAAGAGTGTCCGGATTTTATCTGCGTCGTAATCGTTGGCGCAGACTTGCAGGCCCACTTCGGTTCCCATGGCGGGAGTGATGCCCAGATTGCTCCAAGGCAACAACGTCTCGATAAGGTACCCGTGCTCGGTCTTTATCCGGACTGCCTGGATGGAGAGCTTTTTCATTTCGGCTTTGCTCTTTCGGTAATCCTCAATGTACTGCCGAAGCTTTTTGCACTTGTTATCCATCCCCGGAGCAATTTGGGCATGGTAATACTCGGCTGAACCTTTACTTAGGGCGGCATAAAATTCAATCCCGTCTCCCTCCCAAAGCTGTTTCATATTGCCGGATTCGACGAATACATCATCTTGTATGGCCGCTAACACCAAAAGGCCCTTGGCATTCCATCCCAGCCGGAACCGCACATTAAAGTCTTGTTCCTGCCTCGTGTTTCCTTCCGCATCCGCCATCAGGTCCACGCGGAAACCTTGTTCGCCCCAATCACTGGCATTTCCGTCGATGCGGATGCCGTCCAATTTAGGAATGTCATACGCCGTGGTGTCCTCACCGGCGCCATATGCCCAAGCGCCCGCGATACAGCACAGCATTGCCACAGCAAAAAGTGTCTTCGTTCGTACTACCATACTCAAACTCCCCTCTTTTTTTTGGTTAGACCAACACACCTTCGAAAGAAAATACCATTTTACCCGATTTATGCGCACCTAAAAAAATATACAGTATTTTCCCGTAAAAAGCAAGAGGCTTCATCAGGCTTCATCATGGCACAAGAGGCGTTAGAGACATAAGGTTCTCGCTTGCGTCTCCCGCGCTTTTGTATAGCGAGCAATTCTCATTAATACCAATACACTATCACAAATACATTCTTGTAAAATCGGGAGTCCTCGGCGTTTTCCTTGGATCCCCACTATCGCAAGGATAGCGATTAAGCAGAGTTTGTCAGGTAGCTATATATAGCTACAGTGTAACGTTTGCACTAACGCTTCCAGGAATTCGATCCGCTCCCGTTGTCTGTTTTAGTTCCTTTCGCAATGAGTAGTTCTTAAAGATTCCGGTTCCATTCACCTTCCGAATCTCTTCTATGATTGGTTGGATTGGAGCAACATCATCTCTGAAACTTGCATAGTAAATATGAGGAATGCCACGCTCACAGATGAATTCGAGAAGAGTCACGCCTATTTGAGAAAACTCTCCATCATAGAGTCCAGCGGATCGCAGATCGGTTTTGCTTGGAGCATTCGTCCGATAAACTGAGGGATTGGAGTTCGGGTGATTGTGGAAAATAGCGATACAGTCTGGTCGGATAATCCATATGGCGCCTCGTAGCTGGTGGTCACGCAGGAATGAGCGAACACAGGTTCCATCTGGTCCCTTATTCCACCAGAGTTGTACTACTCGGTGATCCCGGATGAATCCAAACACGACCCATTCATGTTTCTTGTATTTCAGAAGGCCGGCGATACGGGCTGGCGCACTTCGGTAATCTAGGTCACACCGCATGAATTCTCCCTGGCTTTTCATTGCTTTCTTCTCGGCCGGATCTGCAACCTGGGATTCCGTGGAGAAATCATACTTGGCAAAGGCTCGGCTGCGTTGCCGCTTCCGAGATAATCTCAAAATCTCGAACTCATCAAGCGGGTCCCGATGCCGGTAAACATCGATAACCCACCGAATAAAAAGGAATAAAACTACCCCTCCGGCAATCGACCAAAGCGCGTCCATCGGTGTTTCGTCTCCGAAATTCGCTCAGACCTCAAAAACACGAGCTGCAGGGCGGCGCTTGCCCCACCATTTCGTAGATGGCCATATGATATTAGGAAGAACGGGGCGCATCCCGGGTTCATATGTCTGTACACAACCGCGACGGAGCGCGGCCCTCCCCGCTTTTTCCTTTATGCCTCTATTTTGCTGCAAAATATCTTGCCACGGCTTCCCTGGCACTAAAAATATATACAGTATTCGTTCGCAAAAAGCAAGAGGATTGATCATGGCCGAGGGTAGATCATGGCCGGATAAGGCACAAGGTTTTCTTTGGCCCTTTTTATGGCGAGCGGTTGTCAATCGTGCCAATACACTAGCGCAACGTCATCCCGGCGAAAACGGAAGTCCAAGGCTTTTTCTCTGATTCCCCCTTTCACGGGAACGACGTTCTCGTGGTTCGCACACGAGCAGAGGCCTATGTATCCAGCACGGACAGCATTTCTTCAACGGATACGAATTTCTCGAGCGGCTTTTCCGCCTTAGCCCCACGCGCTATTTCCGCAGTGGCGATTTTTTGCCAATCCGCAAAGGACACCACCCGTACGCCGCGCGACGCGAGCAATTCGTGAACCAAAGAAGTATCAGGCGCTTCACAAGGTGGTGTCTCCGCCATATCGGCCCGCAAAGCCTCGACGGTCTCCACGCTATCGGGTTTGTTCGTGCCAATAATCCCGGAAGGGCCGCGCTTGATCCACCCCGTAGCATAGAGACGCGGAACGGGCCCGCCGTTGCCCAAAATACGCCCGTTGCGATTGGGAAACACCCCGCGCCGTTCATCGAACGGCACTCCGGGAATAGGCACGCCGCGATATCCCACACTACGAAAGAACAAGCCGCAGGGTATTTCCTCGAAAACTCCCATTCCCCGGCTCGATAACGCGAACGGCTGGCCTTCGAGCCTGTTGCGCTCGAAGAGGACCGATTCGACGCGTTCCCCGCCCTTCAATTCGGTGGGGCTAAGTAAGAAGCGGATCCGGAAGCATCTAGATGAGCCGCCAAGCGCTCGGGCGGCAAATTCATCGAGCACGGCCATGTTCTTCGGACTATGTTTGTTGGAAGGATCCTCTAGTTCCGCACGGCTCATTTCATCGAGCGCCAGCTCCGCTGGGTCCACCATGGGCGCGCAATCCGCTAAAGCGCCCATTTCACGGATCTCGGGCGTTGTAAATTTTGCCTGCACCGGACCTCGACGCCCCACAAGGATGATCTCCCGCACACGGCTTTCCGCCAAAAACTCGAAGGCATGGGCGGCCATATCCGTATGACGCAGTTCATCGGGTGTCTTCGCTAATATGCGGCAGACATCCATGGCCACATTGCCTTGTCCCACCACAATGGCCGTTTCAGCAGATAAATCGAACATGCGGTTGCGGTAATCCGGATGGCCGTTATACCAAGCGACAAACTCGGTGGCCGTGTGGCTGCCAGGCAAGTCTTCGCCGGGAATGCCTAGCCGGCGGTCCGCCTCCGCGCCGCATGCAAATATGATGGCGTCATAATGCCGGATTAGCTCTTCAACAGAGATGTCGCGGCCCACAGTGACATTCCCCAAGAAAGCAAAGTTTTCATGGGCGGCGATGCGGTCGAATACCCGTGTGACGCTCTTGATTTTCGGATGATCCGGCGCGACACCGCCGCGCACAAGCCCATAAGGAGTGGGCAGGCGCTCGAACATATCCACCCGCGTACGCGCATCCGCCTTGAACAACGCCTCCGCCGCGTAAAATCCACTCGGGCCGCTGCCCACGATAGCCACCCGCAACACCCTATCATTCGCCATATACTTGCCTCCTGTTTGGTTCAGCCATGCAGAAGCCGATGGTAGCGCGAACGTGGTCCCGTGTTAAAGCTTGAGGAAATAGCAGAATGTAATGACAAATATAATACTATTAACTTATAATTAATCCGATTTACTCTCTGTGGTCCTCTGTGCCTCTGTGGTGAAAGATCCGGATCAATTCACCACAGAGAGATGCGGTATGCGTTTCTCCGTGTTCCCGTGATGAATGAAAACAACCTTTGGAAAACTCAGACTATTCTTGACGGCTGCCCAGCATGGGAGTATAAGGAATATATACAGGCCAGTGCTTAGATTCATGCCATTGATGTTAATTTGGCGAAGAGCTTGCTCATCCCAAGTTCTTGAACAAAATAAGGGGAAGCATGATGAGGCGTATATCGGTTATTTCCGCGCTCTTATTGTGTGCATTTTTACTGCCCCAGCAGGCCATTGTAGCGGATACGCTGGAAGAGGGATTCGCTTCGCCGCCCGCTTCGGCTAAACCTAGTACCTGGTGGCACTGGATGAATGGCAATATCACCAAGGAAGGCATCACCGCCGACCTGGAGGCCATGCAGCGCGTGGGCGTGGGTGAAGCGCAGATCTTCAATGTGGACTGCGAAATTCCCGCGGGCCCCGTGAAGGTGATGAGCCCCGAGTGGCGGGAAATGATTAAGCATGCGGCCATCGAGGCGGACCGACTCGGCATCAAGCTGTGCATCCATAACTGCCCCGGATGGTCCAGCAGCGGCGGCCCCTGGAACACCCCTGAACATGCCATGCAGTTGGTGGTCACGACGGAAATCCAAGCAAAAGGCCCGGAGCATTTTTCAGCAGTGCTGCCTCAGCCGGAGACGCACTTGGGATTTTATCGGGATATCGCCGTGCTGGCTTTCAAAACACCGGCTAACGGCGGTATGCAGATTGATAATCTGAAAGGCAAAGCGGGGTATGATCGCCAGCTACTCACCGTGGGAGATAATCCCGCAGTGCCAGCGGATCAAGTAGTTGATCGCGGAGGAATTATAGACCTTACGGCAAGGCTGCAATCCGATGGCCGGCTCGAGTGGGACGCGCCCGAAGGCGAGTGGACCATTCTACGTATCGGCCATACACCATCCGGAAAGACGAACCATCCCGCTCCCGAGGAGGGCACTGGACCCGAATGCGACAAAATGAGCCGGGAAGCGGCCCAAGCGCATTGGGATGGCATGATGAAGCCCGTGCTGGATGACATCGGCCCGCTGGCGGGCACATCGGTGGATAATGTGCTGATCGATAGTTACGAGGTGGGGCCTCAGAACTGGACTCCGGCTTTCCGCGAAGAGTTCCAAAAACGGCGCGGCTATGACCTGTTCACATTTATGCCCACATTTGCGGGGCATGTCGTGGAGAGTCCGGAAGCCACGGAGCGTTTCTTATGGGATCTGCGCCGCACCATCGCGGATCTGTATGCGGACAATTACTACGGATTTTTTACGGAATTGGCCCATGAAAAAGGCCTGAAGATGTCCATCGAGCCGTATGACGGGCCGTTTGAATCCATCCAGTGCGGCGCACCAGCCGACGTGGTCATGGGGGAATTCTGGACGGGCACTAATGGGCATGTTTCGGTCAAACTGGCGGCCTCCATCGCGCATGTATATGGACAGAACCTCGTGGGCGCGGAATCGTTCACCGCTGGCCCATCTGAAGGACGCTGGCAGAATGACCCGTATTCCTTCAAACGCCTGGGCGACTTAATGTGGTGTACGGGATTGAACCGCTATATCTTCCACCGCTACGCCATGCAGCCGTGGCTGGACCGCTATCCCGGAATGACCATGGGGCAATGGGGCTTTCATTTTGACCGCACCAATACCTGGTGGAATCAAGGGCGCGCCTGGCTCCAATACATCGCCCGGAGCCAGTTTATGCTGCAATCCGGCCGGTTCGCCGCTGATGCCCTCTATTATTATGGGGAAGACGCCCCGTACACATTCCTGGAGGATCTAAAACCTGCGTTGCCGAAGGGATATGACTACGATGAGTGCAACGCTGATGTGATTCTCCACCACATGAGCGTCAAAGATGGCCGGATCATACTGGATGGCGGCATGCAATATGCCGTGTTAATCCTGCCGGAAAACAAGACAATGACGCCGCCGGTGCTGAAGAAGATCAAGTCGCTGGTGGAATCCGGAGCGACGGTAATCGGCCCGAAACCGGAAAAATCGCCCAGCCTTCAGGATTGGCCCAAGTGTGATGAAGACATCAAGGCCGATGCGAGTGCGCTGTGGGGCGCGTGCGATGGCGACACGGTAAAAGAGAATGAAGTAGACAAAGGCAAGATCGTCTGGGGAAAACCGCTGGAAGAAGTGTTTGCCACGATGGAGCTCAAGCCCGATTTTGAATACGCCAATGACCAGAATGACACCAAACTCGCCTACATCCACCGCATTGCCGATGGCGCGGATATCTATTTCGTTTCCAATCAAAAGATGCAGAGCGATGACGTAGACTGCACATTCCGTGTGTCTGGAAAGGCACCAGAGCTGTGGCATGCCGATACCGGCGTAATGGAGAAGGCCCCCGTGTATGCGGAACAAGATGGCCGCATCACCGTGCCGTTGCATTTTGATCCAGCAGGTTCCGCCTTTGTCGTATTCCGCAAGAAAACAAACGGAGAAGATCATATTATCCATGCCGCCCATACAACAACAGAGGCGGCTCAAACCCCGGCAAACAAACTGGAGATCACCCGCGCAGTGTATGAAGCCATTGATGGCGCTGGTTCCGCTGATGTTACCTCCATCATTGCGGGCCATGTGCGCGACGGCGCGCTGGTTGCCAAAGTTGGCAAGGGTGTTCCCGCAGAATGCTAAAGAAATCCTCGTGTCGGGTCGATAAGTATGCCGGACCCTTAACGGAGGAAGACCGATGGCAGCGATGGTGACAAGGCGCGACGGCGACACGTTCGAGGTGAGTTTCTCGCTGAGGCTGCGTGGTTCGATGCTCGATATGGAGGAGGCGGTCCAGGAGGCCCTGAACGGGGTGGGGCGCGCAGTCATGGCCGAGGCCCTGGCCCGTTTCGACACAGACGGCTCGCCCATCCGCGTCGGCGCCACCACCTTCAAAACCAAGGGGCGCTTCGGCCAGACCTACGAGACGCCCCACGGCCCGGTCCGCGTCGAGCGGCACGTCTACCAGAACACCGCCACGGGCGGGCGCACCTTCTGCCCGCTGGAGCGGGACGCGCGAATGGTCATGAACGCCACGCCGCGCTACGCCCGGATCGTCAGCGGCAAATACTCCCGCATGGGCGCCGATGTCATGCGCCGCGACCTGCTCGAGTCGACAGGCCGCGCAATCTCGCGCGACTATGTGAAGAAGATCGGCGATTTTGTGGGCGCCCTGGCGCAGGCCAGGGAGGAGACGTGGGAGTACGAGCTGCCGGAATTGGACAGGCCGGTCGCGTCGGTGGCCGTGGGCCTGGACGGCACCTGCATGCTGCTCAGGGAGGACGGCTGGCGTCAGGCGATGTGCGGGTCCATCAGCCTGTACGACAAGGACGGGGAGCGGCTGCACACGATCTACGCGGGCGCATCGCCCGAGTACGGCAAGCAGACTTTCCTCGAGCGCTTCGGCCGCGAGGTGGAGCGCGTGAGGGCGAGGCACCCGGCGGCGCTGTATATCGGCCTGGCCGACGGCGCGCCGGACAACTGGAAGTTTTTGACGCCGCGCACGGACCGGCAGATGCTGGATTTCTATCACGCGCGGGAATACGTGGGGAAGGCGGCGGAGGCGATTCACGGTCATGGCGCGCGCCGCCGGGAGTGGGAGGCGGACTGGAGTCACCGGCTGAAGCACACGAGGGGCGCAGCCGGACGCTTGCTGGAGGAGATGAAGGCGAGCTTGCCAAGCGTGCGCGCCCAGGCTTGCCGCGAGGAACTCGGCAAGGCGATCACCTACTTCGGCAATCACCGCTCGAAGATGCAATACTGGCGGCACACGGCGGAGCGCCTTCCCATCGGCAGCGGAGTGACGGAGGCGGCGTGCAAGACGCTGATCAAGCAACGCCTGGCATGCTCCGGGATGCGGTGGAAGGAAGCGGGCGCGAGCGCGGTGATCGCGCTCAGGTCGCTGGAGATGACCGAGGGCCGTTGGGACCAGTTCTGGCAACACGTGGCCCGCCACGGGGTCAATTGAGGTTATCATATTGAGGGAGCACCCGTTGGCAACACGCTGGCGGGCGGCGATCCAGCCAGCATGCATGTCAAGCAATTAAAGGTCGAGTATGTATATAATGGTAAACCTCAGGTGATGGCGGTAGAAGAAGGGGATACCATCGAGATTCCAGTAAATGACATGCAGGTGATTCCTCCGACATATAATCTGATGGTTGCCGATACTGGCGCAGTTTCGTTGAAGGCCTGGGAGGCCGGTAAATTCGACCTTACGACGGCCTTGGGGAAGCACTTCTCCACAGAAGCGCCAGCACTCGAAAAACCAGTTGAAATCACCGGGCCATGGACAGTCAATTTCCCGAAAGGGTGGGGCACTCCCGAACAAATCACCCTTGACAACCTGATCTCATGGACGGAACATCCCGAGAGCGGCGTGAAGTACTTCTCTGGTACGGCAATATACATCAAGGAGATCGATATACCGGCTGCTTTGTTGGGAGAAGGCAAATTGCTCGCACTCGATCTGAGCCGCGTGAAGAACATCGCGGAAGTGAAATTAAACGGCCAAGACCTAGGCATCTGGTGGAAACCGCCATTCCGCGCGGACATCACCAAGTTCGCCAAACCAGGAAAGAACTCGCTTGAAGTCCGCATCACCAACTTATGGCCCAATCGCCTCATTGGAGATGAGCAGTTGCCGGATGATCGCGAATGGGACGGCAAACAACTCAAAGGCTGGCCGCAATGGCTCCTCGAAGGCAAACCCAGTCCCACCGGCAGGCTGACCTTCACCACATGGCATCACTGGACCAAGGAGGACAAGCTGCTGGAATCAGGCTTGCTCGGTCCCGTCAGGCTGGTTCCGGGACTGGTTATACCGCTCGAAATACCAGATTAATACCACTTTATATAAATACGACAGGCGGCTCCAGATGTTCGGACGCCGCCTGTTATTTTTGCTGATCATGCACTTAACGCAGCGTAGCCACAACAAAGTTTTTTACCACGAATGAACGCGAATGAACTCGAATAGATCTTTTTAAAATGTCTTTACGACTCCCGTAGCATGGGCGTCCCGCCCATGTGAGAAAGGAGAAGGCGCATACAACGCGCCCATACAACGGCACATAAAAAAGCATATCTCGGAACGATTGGATATGGTTTGAGTTTTACGTAGTATCTTCGCAAAAAAACACCGTTTTCCCATATAGTAGTATACTACCTACAGAAGCTGCGACAACAAGAAGGCGGGATTTTGGGGAAGCGTTCACTTGCCTCTGCCCACGCCGCGAGACTGCCGCCTCGTACAACAGGCTACGTGGAGCGCGCGGTGTCGACGCCACGCTCGGAGTATTTCTCCTACTTGCTGTACGGCACCACAAAATCGTGCCGGACTACCGCTCGAGTGTTAAGCTCAACCGTCTCTATAGGCGAGAATAACTTTTCGCCGGATGGCGCGATATCTACCATTGCTTTAACCCGTACGGGACCGGACGGCAGTTTGCTGGCGGTATACCATCCATTGGCGTCGCACGTGAAACCATAATTAATATCTGTCGCTTTATTATATAACATATTGGAACTATGGACAGCCATACCGTCTGGTAGTCCTGTGACTGTAACATATCCTTCCATGCTACATCCGCGAGAAATCGGGACGCTCAATCCTTTCAACTGTTCTCCGTCGCCAACCGTCACCTCGACAAGGGCGGGCATATAGTCTGGGTGTGTTATCTGCAGCGAGATCTTTCCAGGATACACATAGCTGAGCACGAAAGCGCCCTCACTGTCCGTCTTGCTCCAATCACCTGAGATTTGCTGTGTCTTCCTTCCGTTAGCCAGTTCGACATGCTCTACGCGTAATTCGGCTCCCTCGATCACGCCGCCGTCCAGTTCGTCCCATACAACGCCGGAAATGGTGGCGAGCGCCGGCAATACCAAGCGAAGATCCTTCGTGCCTGCCGCACACTCCATACTCGCGCCCGCGTATCCCAAATCTTGGTTCTGCGCGGCGATATCATATGTGCCGTACTGAAGCAGTTTAAACTCGAATCGCCCCTCTTCATCGGTCCAACAACCCTGAAAGCCCTGGCCATCTTGAGCAGTGGCCGACACGGACGAATGCGGCAGCGGTTCGCCCTTGGCATTGACCACAATCCCGCTGATAGCCGCCTTCTCTCCCCCGGCCAGAACCACACGGACGCCCTTTACATGGCTGCCTTGAGCCACACGAATCACGGTGTCCGCCAGTTCTTCCCTCTGCTTCCCATCCTCGCCCATATAGAAAACAAATTCACCTTCAGGCGCCTTCTTGATGGTGAAGGTTCCATCCTCCTGGGATTTCCCTATAGCGTAGAGCAGAGACATATCCCCCGGCCCCGTCGCTAGTTGCACCGGCTTCAGCCGCAGTGTAACCTGGGGAACCGGAGAGCCTTGTTGGTCCACCACAATCCCCGACACAACGCCCTCGGGCGCCAGCGTGAAATCCGCTGGCGACCCTTCGTACCGTGCAATCCCCATGGTATAACCCTCTGCATCGACGATTATCTGGTACACATCGCTCGTCATTCCGGCCATACGGTAATGGCCCTGTGCATCGGTCACGCTGTAACCACGGCCGGATGGCAGCGTTACTATTGCGCCGGGAATGCCTCGGTATTGCGGGTCGGTCACCGTGCCATAGACTACATTGCCTTCATGAAATAGGAAATCCACATTCCGGTGGGCTTTGGCGCTCTCGAGCATGATATCGGACTGCACCATGAGCCCCTCCTCAGTGGTGTTCGCGGGGGCCACACATTGAGCCATATATTGGGCCGGGAGGAGAAGGGAAAGCTCGTATGTTCCCGCTTCATCCGTGGTCGCGTCTGCAATCCGGAAACGCTTCCCGCCAGGTTCAGCGACGGTAGACACGGTGACTTCCGCGTTAGGGAGCGGCATATTGCCTTCCGGGCGTTGCACGCGGACCGTACCGGATAGGCCGCAGGCCCCGGCCAAACGCAATTCCACGTCTCGCCTGTCTTCTCCCAATTTCAGCGTGACCGCCATCGGGTTGCGTGCAGTCGTTCCAGACGCCAAGTCGGACGCGGATACCAGATACGGCTCATCCGGCGACAGGTTGCCGAGGGCGAACCGCCCGTCTTCATCCGTGAATGTCTCGCATGGCGCATTAGGCGCAACCCGAAATACGGCGACCTGTGCGCCCGCCACCGGTGCGCCGGTGGCGTCGTCAACGACTATTCCCCGGATAGAAGGCAGCGTATCTCCCTTGACGCTCTCGGTAGGACCGACTTCATCTGAATCGTGTGGAATCGTCGCAGGAGGCGCGGAAGGTTCAGGCGGCGCCGCCTCTCTAGAGTCCCGATTGAGCACGGCCAAGCACAAAATGATTGCGCCTACGGCCACAAGCAGTCCGGCGGTATACAGCACCGTTCTCACCTTGCGCATACCCCAGCTCTCCTATTCCTCTCAACACATAGCGCGCCACTCGCGATGACACAAACCCCTATCATTTCACCACAGAGACACAGAGAACCACAGAGAGGACGAATGGTGAGGCGCGGGATTTGCTGGAAAAAGTAAACCTGAGCCCGTTGGCATTCACGCAAGCCATCTGGCTGACCGAATTGTCACTATAAATAGGGACCATGTGCTGTTCTTTCGTCCGGTCGTCTTAACAAGATAAACTCTTTCTCTGTGGTCCTCTGTGTCTCTGTGGTGAAAAGATCCGATCCCATTGCTTTGCCCTTCATCCTTCGTTGAAAATCCCTATTCCTTCAATCCGGAAAACACCATCCCTTGAATGAAGTAACGCTGGAAGACGGCGAATAGGATGATGCAGGGCAGCATGACCATCAAGGAGGCGGCCATCAAGTGGTGGGTGTGTACGCCCGCGAAAAAGGTTTGCGAGAAGAATGACAACGCCAGCGCAAGGGTCCGTTTGTCGTCAGACGATAAATAGATGAGCGGGCCCATGAAGTCATTCCAGACCCCGATGAACGTGAACAAGGTTACGGTGAGCAGGGCGGGTTTGGCCAAGGGCAGGATGATTTGCCAATAGGTGCGGAAGTAGCCGCATCCATCGATGCGCGCCGCGTCCTCGAGCGCCCTGGGAATGGTGCGGAAGAATTGGCGGAGCAGGAAAACGTTAAACGCCTGCGAGAAAAACGCGGGCACGATCAGCGGATAAAAAGAATCCAGCCAGCCCAGTTTGACGAATAATATGAATGTCGGGGCGAGCGTGACCTGGCTCGGCAGCATCATGGTGCCCAGGCACACCATGAAGAAGAAATCACGGTATTTCCACCGCAGGCGGGCGAAGCCATAAGCCACCAGCGAAGACGAAAGCACTGCGCCGATGATATTCATCATGGTGACAAACGTCGAATTCCAGAGATAGCGCGTGAACGGCCACAGCGTGAAAATCTCGCTGTAGTTCGCCCAGCGGAAGGGATTAGGAATCCATTGGGGAGGAGCGAGGTAGATATTGCCGGGATCTTTCAGCGATGTGGCCGCCATCCAATATAACGGAAACAGCACGAGCACCGAACCCGCCGCCAAAGCGGCGTATACGGCTGCAAGCTTCAAACGCAGTTGCGCCCGTGCGGACTCCGGCATCATTACTCCTCCTCGTAATACACCCAGTAGCGCGATATGCTGAATTGAATGATCGTCAGCACGAGTACGATGGCGAGCAATATCCACGCCATGGCGGATGCATAACCCATATTGAGATATTCAATGGCCTGCCGGTACAGGTACAAGGCATAAAACTCCGTCGCATGGTTCGGGCCTCCGCCCGTCATGACATAGGCCTGCGTAAAAACCTGGAACGAACCAATGATCCCCATCACCAGGGTCAGGAATAAAAGAGGCGAAAGCATGGGAATGGTGATATGGCGGAATTGTTTCCATTCGCTTGCTCCGTCAATGGCGGCGGATTCATATAATTGCGTGGGGATATTTTGGAGCCCCGCGAGGTAGATGATGGCCGAGCCGCCCACGCCCCACAGGCTCATGAGGATCAGCGACGGCAGCGCCCACGTTTCGCTGCCCAGCCAGCCCAGCTCGGGCAGATGCAGCATGCGCAAGCAAGAATTAAACACCCCAAAGTCCACATTGAAAAGCCATTGCCACAGCATCGCCACGGCTACGCCGGACAAGATGCTCGGTAAAAAGAAGACGGAGCGGAACAGCCCCAAGCCACGGATGGGCTGGTTCAGCAGCAAGGCCAGCCCCAGCGCCGCGGCGATGCCCAGCGGAACCGCTCCCAGCGTATAGATTAAGGTGACACGCAACGAAGTGTAGAAGAGGGGGTCGTCGGAAAAGAGTTTGTGATAATTTTCCAGGCCGATCCATGACGGTTTGGACAGGATATTCCAGTCCGTCATGCTGAGCACGAACGACACGGCGACAGGTCCGGCCACAAACAGGAGCATGCCTAAGAACCACGGCATCACGAAAAGATAGCCCGCCAGGTTTTCTTGCCTCGATATCTCTCTCTGATGGGGCTTCCTCATGAGGCCATTCCTTGCATGGCTATTCACCTCCTTCCTGAAGCATGGCGTTGATTTTCGCCGCGACACGGGGCAGGCATGTGCTTGGTTCCTCCTTGCCCTGGAACAACGGCTCCATTTCCTGATCAATCGTATATAAAATGCGCCGGGCTTGAGGATGATGCAGCGGCGTGATGGGGGTCGCGCGGGACAATTCCGAGAACCGAAGGTTGTGATGCTCCGGTACGCCTGGGATGTGGTCCATATGGCCGTCTTCCGCCGATTTTCGCAAGATAGGCTGCCATAGCGAGCAGTCCGTGCTCATAAGGTTCTGCGTGTCTTCCGTCAGGAAGTTGCGAAGGAATCGCCACGCCTTTGCCGGATCTTTGCACTGGGCCGTCATGCCATATCCATCCGCGCCCGCGAGGTTGGCGTAGTATTTTTGTATGGGCAACGGAGCCATGTCCCAATGGAACGATTTGATCGTACGATATTGCTCGATCATCCATGTGCCATGAATAGTCATGGCCAGGCGGCCCGTCATGAAATCCGTATTGACCGTCTGCGCCGCCTGGATCGGATTCGGCGAGACCTTATACTTGTAAATGAGATCCTGCACAAATGTTAGCGCCTCGATAGCTTCCGGTGAATCCAGCGTACAACGCGTGGGATGGGCCCAATCGTCGAAAACCTCCCCCCCATTTTGCAGGATGAACAATCGCCAGAAATCGATCCAGCTTGCGCAAAGGAATCCCCATTGCGTGGTGCGCCCGGATTCATCCCGGAGCGTCAATCGCTGGGCTGCATCGAGAAGATCATTCCAGGTCCAGCCTTCCTGGGGATACGGCACACCCGCCGCATCAAAGAGATCCTTATTAAAATAAACATGCCGCGCCATGGGGCCTATAGGGATATAGTACATGTGGCCATTGAAGCTGCAACTCGGCTTGAGCACGTCTATCGTATAGGCCTGCTCCGTCAAGAAAGTGGGATCCCGTTTGCGTTCTTCGGCGATAAACGGCTCCAGATCAACCAGATGCCCATTCAAGCAGAGCTGGTACATCATGTCTTGGGATACGGTAACGGTATCAGGCGCCACGCCGCCAACGATCAGCAATTGCAGCTTGGTGAAGTAATTATTAAACGGGATAAACATCAACGAGAGGCGGATGTCCGGATTGGCCCGTTCAAAACGCCGGAACATCTCATCGTAGACGATTTGATCCTGCGTCGCGCCCCACGACGAGAATTTGATGGTGGCCCGGCCATCCGCACCGGTGAACGAGTCCGTGCAGCCTATGAGGGCGACAGAACCGCCCACGAACAGGAATAACGCAAGTAGGCTTTTGTTATGCATCGCTCGAAGATCAGTCTTGTTGAGCACGAAACTCACCAAATACCTGGCACAGCGCGCACTATGCCAGCTTCAGAGATACTACCTGAATTGGTTGAACGATTTCATTATCTATCGAGACCAACGGGCTCATCCGGCGATTTTTGCCAAAAGGCACGTCATTCGCCCATCTCACTCAGCAGTAGCTCGATTTCATCGTCCACCTTATAGACAATAAGCTTAGAAAGGACCTCGGATACCTAACTCTTTATGAAGTCTTTCAATAACAACGCAAACTAATGCTCGTTACTCTTAGCTCGTAATTCTAGGGCACTGTGAGGGTATCTCTTCGAGTTGACAAAAGTACTTATGATCAGTGTGAGGTAAATAAACCTGCGCCAACTTACATATAGGGCAAATATAAATATATCCTATATAACTGGATGATATAGATATACTCTTGCTTCTTTTCCGTCCACCGCGTGTTTTAGTTATTAAGTATTCTTTTCTTAAAAAATCAGTGTATTCATCATCCCTAAGCACCATGTATCGTTCAGTACAACACGGAGCCCCAGACATGCGATCTTTTACATAATCAAACCCGCATTTACACTTCATATGAATCTCCTTCCGTTTTAGGAGCATGCATTTTCTCCAAACCTAATCAATAATATAAGGAAATCGCCAAGAAGAAGCCAATTTTGTTAGGTCTACGGGCAAGTATTCTCTTCCATTGCTATTCCCGCCGCCTTTGCATGCACCGAGCAAGCCGCCTGATGAGTCTCACTCAGCGCCGTTAATCGCTGTGCTGTTACGCGGCATTCCGGCTGGGCGTCGGGACAGCGCGGGTGGAACGGGCAGCCGCTGGGGGGATTCAAAGGGCTGGGCACATCACCGCTGAGGATAATTCGGGAGCGCTTGCGTCCGGGATCGGGTATGGGGGCGGCGGACAGCAACGCCCGCGTATAGGGGTGGACATGCCGCTCGAAGATATCGCCAACCGCACCGATTTCCACAATGCGCCCCAGATACATCACCGCCACGTGATCCGATACATGGCGCACCACGCTAAGGTCGTGGCTGATGAATAAATAGGTAAGTCCAAGCCGTTGCTGGAGGCCTTCCAGCAAGTTGAGTATTTGCGCCTGGATGGATACATCCAGCGCGGAGACGGGCTCATCTGCGACAATCAAGTCAGGCTCGACGGCAAGCGCCCGGGCAATGCCGATGCGCTGGCGCTGGCCGCCGCTGAACTCGTGGGGGTATCGGTCGGCGCTCTCCGGGGCGAGGCCTACGAGGCCCAGCAACTCGAAAACGCGCTCGCGGCGCTTCCCGGGCGTAGTGAGGCGATGAATGCGCAGGATCTCGCTCAGCATGGCGTAGACGGTCATGCGGGGATTCAAACTGCCGAAAGGATCCTGGAAGATGATCTGCATCGAACGGCGCGCCTGGCGCAAGGAAGCCTTGCCCAATCCAGCAAGGTCGGTCTGGCGCAGCATCACACGCCCTGCGGTAGGTTCGATGAGGCGCAGAATGCAGCGGCCCACAGTGGTTTTGCCGCAGCCGCTCTCGCCCACCAGGCTCAGCGTTTGCCCGCGCGGTATGGCGAAGCTGACGCCGTCCACCGCGCGCACCGCGCCCACCGCCCGGGAAAACACGCCCTTTCGTACGGGGAAGTGTTTGACGAGATTCTCGACCACGAGCAGCTCTTGTGTTTCAACGGCGGAGGTCATGGATGAATCTCCACAAGTTCGCCCGGTATGCCGGGATTCCGGCCCAAGCGCTGCATCAAGGCATTATCGTGAAGCCAACAGGCGGCCACATGGCCGGACCCGGCGTCGATGAAAGCCGGTTCATCCGTGCCGCAGATGTCCATGGCGTATGGGCAGCGCGGATGGAAGCGGCAGCCTTTCGGGAAATGCGTGGCGGCGGGAACGGTTCCTCGAATGGCGTACAGCGGAGCGCGTCCCCTGCCTGGCGCGGAAGGGGCCGCCTTGCTGGGCAAAGATTTAAACAATCCTATCGTATAAGGATGCATGGGATCTCGGAATAACTCCTGCACGGGAGCTTGTTCGATGATGCGGCCCGCGTACATGATAGCCACCACATCCGCCGTCTCGGCGACGACCCCCAGATCGTGCGTAATCAGTAAAAGCGACATGCCCCGCTCGGTCCGGAGCCGTTGCAGCAGATCCAATATTTGCGCCTGAATCGTCACATCGAGGGCGGTCGTGGGCTCATCGGCGATGAGCAGTTTCGGGCCGCACGCCAGCGCCATGGCGATCATCACGCGCTGGCGCATACCGCCCGACATCTGGTGCGGATAGTCATCCACGCGCTCCTCGGGCGCGGGAATCCCGACGCTCGCGAACAGCTCGATAGTCCGTTGCCTCGCCTCGATTTTGCTCATTTTCCGGTGGACGCGGATGGCGGCGGCGACTTGCGCGCCTGTGCGGAACACCGGATTAAGCGAGGTCATCGGCTCCTGGAAGATCATCGAGATTCCATTGCCACGAATCCTGCGCATCTCACGTTCGGAGAGGCGCGCCAAGTCTTTCTGATCGAACTCGATGGAGCCGCCCACGATGCGGCCGGGCGGGCTAGGAATCAGACGCATGATGGACAAGGCCGTCACGCTCTTCCCACATCCGCTCTCCCCCACGAGGGCCATCGTCTTCCCGGCGGGTATGTCGAAAGACACATCATCCACCGAAGTGGCCACGCCCACATCGGTGTAGAAGAAGGTCTTCAGATTCTTGACACGCAACACATTGTCCATGGCAACAAACTCTTTTCTAACAAAGATGTACAGGATACACAGGATAGGAAATCGGAAATATATAACGTTTTATCTCCAAACATATGGATATATTTCGGCGTATTTTGGGCTCTTTGAAGCAGCTTTTTCATGACATCAAATTCCATCAACGGTCTCTGGAACTATCCGTCAGCAAGCACCGAGCAACTACCGTCTCCCCATATCCATCCTGTAAATCCTGCCCATCCTTGTTCAAATATCTTATCCCTGTTTTGGATTCTTGACACGCAACACATTGTCCATGGCAACAAACCCTTTTCTAACAAGGATGTACAAGATGCACAGGATATGGAATCAGGAACATATAACGTTTTGTCTCCAAAAATATGAATATATTTCGGCGTATTTGGGCTCTTTGAAGCAGCTTTTTCATGACATCAAATTCCATCAACGGTCTCTGGAACTATCCGTCAGCAAGCACCGAGCAACTACCGTCTCCCCATATCCATCCTGTACATCCTGCCTATCCTTGTTAAAATGTGCTATCCCTGTTTTGGTTTTCCGTACAGCCGGTGGTATTCAATCCTTGCCGTGCCGAAGTTGATGAGCAATCCCACGGTTATGCCGGACGCCTTCAAGTAATTGATGGTCTGTGCATCATGTTCTGGCAGCAAGCTTTTAACCGCTTTGAGCTCCACTAGCACAACGTCCTCGACCACGAGGTCGGCGTAGAACTGTCCGACGGACACACCCCGGAAATAGACGCTAATCGGCGCTTCCGCTCTGCATTGCAGGCCTTTTGCCTGTATGGCCATTTCCAGCGCATGTTGATAGACGGATTCGACGAAACCCGCTCCGAGTTCATTGCTGACCTCGAACGCCGCCTCCAGAATCGTTCCCGTTATCGCGCCATACTCCATGAGGTATCTCCCGTTACTGCCGCAGGCGCGGGTCCATGGCGTCGCGGAGGCCTTCGCCCACGAGATTGAAGGCCGTCACGGTCATGAAGATGGCCACCCCGGGATACGTCACCAGCCACCATGCGCCCCGGTATAAGTAATCTTTCGATTGCGACAAGAGTTCGCCCCAGCTTGCCGTGGGCGGCGGCACGCCGAACCCGAGAAAGCTCAGGGCGCTCTCCGTCAAAATCGCGCCCGCCACGCCAAACGTAGCGCTCACCCAAACGGGAGAAAGGGCATTGGGCAGGAGATGCCGGAAGATGATCCGCGCATCCCGCAGTCCGCTGGCGCGGGCGGCGGTGGCGAATTCGCTGTCACGCAGACGTAAAAACTCGCCACGCACGAGCCGTGCGATGCCCGTCCATCCGACAATGCCCAGGGCGGCCATGATGTTGTAGATGCTGGGCGGTAGAAACGCGATGATAGCCAGGATCAGGATGAATGCAGGGATGGTGAGCATGACCTCGATGAGGCGCAAGATCAGGGCGTCGATCCAGCCGCCGTAATACCCAGCGAGAGCGCCGAGGATGAGGCCAATGATCACCGATATGCCGGTGGCGATGAATCCGACCGAGATCGATATGCGCGTTCCCCAGATCATCCGGCTCAACACATCGCGCCCGCGATCATCCGTACCCAGCCAATGCTCCTTGCTGGGCGCGGCAATGCGATGCAGCAAATCGGAACGCTCAGGCGCATACGGAACAGGCGGATAGATGGCGGAGTCCGGCGCGGCGGGGATCCATTGGACGAAATCGAAACTGACGAGATCGCGATACGCAATTATGTTAGGCAGCATATACCGCTGGCCGTCTTTCATCATGTAGATGGGCTTTTCTCCAGCGAGAAAGGGGGCTGTAATGGCCACGGCAAGCAGGCCCAGCAGAAATACCAGGGACGCGACGGACAGCTTATGGCGGAAAAACTGCCACCACACAATGCGCCAATAGCCTTGCTTTTTGCTGCTGGCCGCGCTGGCCTGTTCCGATTGTACTTCACTCATTCTAATCGAATCCTCGGATCGGTGAGGGCGTATAAAATGTCTGAGACGATAAGGCCTACTAGCGTCAGCAAGGCCGAAATGGTAAGGATGCCCATGATCAGCGGATAATCCCGCGAGAGGATGGCCTCGAAGCCAAGGCGGCCCATACCTGGGATGGAGAAGATGCTTTCAATAATAAAGCTGCCGCCAAGAAGCTCTGGCAGAAGCGTGCCCAGCAGTGTGATAATAGGAATGAGAGAATTGCGCAGCGCATACTTGAAATACACCTGCCCGTTCGAAAAGCCATAGGCCCGCGCCGTGCGGATGTAGTCTTGCCGGATAATATCCGCCATGCCCGACCGGGCGAACCTCGATATGCCCGCCAGCCCGCCATAAGACAAGCAAAACACCGGCAAGACCAAGTGCCATGCACGGTCGGCAAGCCATGCGGGCCAGGACATTTGCTCCGCTCCAACTGAATTAAGGCCATAAATGGGAAACCAATTCCAATACTGGCCCCCACCCAAAAAATACATGAGCAGCATAGCTACCCAAAAACTGGGCAGGCTATATAACAAAAAGAGGAAAAAAGTCAGGACGGCGTCAGTCCAGGAATGGACGCGCGTGGCGGAAAACACCCCCAAAGGCACGGATATCACATAGACCAAAAATATTGAGATGATGTTGAGCTGGAGCGTGATGGGGAGCGTCTCGGCAATTTTAGTCAATACCGGCCTGTTGTCTTTATATGATGTGCCGAAATCGAATGTCGCCATTCGCTTGAGCCATCGGATATATTGGACGGGGAGCGGCTTGTCAAGGCCATAAAGCGCCTTCGTGCGTTCGATTACCTCATCGGGTACGGAATTCGACGCCAAGGCTCCCTGCATCTTTTGCAACCGCAGCATGACGGGATTCCCCGGCGCGAGTTGGATGATGCAGAACGAAATCAAGCTAATCCCCAATAAAGTGGGGAACACCAGCAGAAATCTCCGGATCAGATACGCCTTCACGTCCGCCTTACTCCATGGCCGCACCCGCCCCTGAGCCTACTTATATCGCTGCAAGTTTTTAGGAACCCACCATTCCGTGTCGTCAAAACCTTGCGGATACAGTCGCACGTTCTTGTAGCGCTTATCGACGGCGGACAAGTTATATCTATTGAAGAGAAATGTATATGGCTGTTCTTCATGGAGGATCTGGTGCCACCGGCGATACAAAGCGTTGCGCTGTTCCCGGTCAAAGGTGACACGCGCCTCCTCAAGAATCTTATCCACCTCAGCATTTGCGAATCCAGGATAATTTGAGCCTTTTTCGGCCTGGGAGGAATGCCACACTTGATAAGGATCTTGATCCAGCGGAATGGCCCACGAAAGGGTGATGGCGTCAAATTTACGCTGGGTAAGGTTCTCGATAAAGGTGGCCCATTCGAGCTGGCGGATGGTCATGTTGATTCCCGCCCGTTCGAGTTCTTCCTTGAAGACCGTCGCCATTTGTTCCACTTCGCGGTTGCCCGAAGCCATCATGAACTCGAAGGTGAAAGGAATGCCATCTTTATCTCGAATTCCATCGTGATTCGAATCGGTCCAGCCCGCCTCATCCAACAGTTTCTTGGCGCTTTCTGGCTCAAAGGGCCATGGCTCAATACTCTTGTCATACTCTGAGCTTTCCGACCATGCGCCGCCCGAAACAACTTTGCCCAGGCTATAATAAATCGTGTCGAGTATAAGCTGGCGGTTGAGCAGCATTGTGAGTGCGCGCCGCACCATTTTATCTTGAAACTGTGGTTTGCGCAGATTCCAGGCAATGAAACTATATCCGCCTACATAGCCAGCACTTCCCCAGGCTTTGTATTTGTCGAATTTCACCTTAAAATCGGGAGTATCGGCTTGGTTGATCCATTGTTCCGGAGTCAAGCTCATGATGCCTAGCTCTTGCCTCTGAAGCACCTGGAACGCCGCGTTGTCATCCGTAATAATTTTAAAAACTAACTTGTCCAAATGCGGCATTTTCGCTTTGTTCCAATAACCAGCATTCCGCGTAAAGACAATCTGCTGGTTTGTGGTCCATTCCTGAAACACATATGGGCCAGAGCCCACGGGAAGGCGATTATTAGGGCCTTTATTAAAATCGCCTTGGCTATAAATATGCTTAGGAAAAACGGGAAGGCCGCCCAGCATTTCAAGATGCTTAAAATACGGTTTCGCACAATGAAACGCCACGGTGTATTCATCTGGCGATTCTACGCTAACCACGTCTTGGTAATAGTTGCGGATATCAGCGGTTTCATTTTTTGGATTCTGGATGGCTTCATAGGTAAACACCACATCCGCGGAAGTTACCGGCGCGCCATCCGAGAAACGCGCATCCTTGCGGAGATGAAACGTATACGTGAGTTTATCGTCCGATATCTCATATGACTCGGCCAGCATAGGCTCAAACTCGAGCGTGGCGTTATTGCGTGTAAGCAGCGATTCAAACAGCCGCTGCGTCATGCGCGCCGTATAGGCGTCGCCGGTATCCAGTAGAGGATTCAAGTGGGCTGGCTCGACTGGCAAGCGGGTAATCAGCCAGTCGCCCTCCTCGGGCAGGCCTTCGCTTGCCGTTGAAGCGGCTGGAATGGCCTCCGAAGAAGACTCGACGGATGCGCCGGGCGCGGCTGCCGAAAAAGCGGAAGGAGGGGCCGTATCAGTAGCCGAAGAACCCCCAGCTCCTCCCCGTTGCGCGGGCGGCTTGCTGCACGAAGCAATAGCTAACACTCCTACGCATGCAAGCAACACCACGCTCATCCGCTTCACTTGGCTCATCATATCCTCCCACTCCCCGCCGGGGGCATAGCCTAAATCCGCGCACATCAATTCAACTGCCCATTAATCCATAACATTAAACGCCGACTGCCCCGAGATCTGCGAATTGGGCGCTTCAATTGTTTGCACCATGGTGTATTCGCCTAGCTGGAAACTGGTTGGTATATCGAATTGCTGCGTGCTCACCCAAGTGCCATCTGTCCTCGTGAATGTTTGCGAGGAAAGCGTAGCGACCAATTCGCCGTTATGGCGAAGGGTGCGTTCTTCGCGGATTTGCACTCCTTTCGGGCCTGCGCCGCTCACGGTATATTGCACCGTCGCTTCCCCCCGATTGCCCGGGCGGATGATGCTGGGCAATACCCGCGCATCCGAGAGATACAATGACTCGCCTTGCTGCGTTTGAGGCGGCGCGGGAGCCGGGCCGGCTTCATTCACTTTGCGCGCTTTCACATCATGTGCGATCAAGCCGCCCAAACCGCCTAAGACCGCACCGATGACCGCGCCTTGATCACGATGGCCAGATTGATGGCCAATAATGCCGCCTGCCAATGCGCCCGTGGCCGCGCCCGCAGCCGCGCCTTCGCCATATGTTTTGCAACCGCTGATGGCTAAAGACAGCGCGACAGCGCACGCGGTTATACAAACGATGCATTTCTTACCCATGAATAGCTCCTCATCCGTCCAGGCGGGACGTGTTTTGAAATCAGTTATGGATGGCGCGAGGCTGCCCAAGGCAACACTTGCACTATGCCCCTTAATCGTACTGAATCCGGCGCGCCTATGTCCAGATTTCCAGGGTTCACCTATTAAGACTAAGAGAATGAACGTATAAGCAGCCACTAGAGATGACCTGGCGGGGCTAACGATACGTTTGACAAGTATTTTTGCGTGTGCTAGACTCGGTTTGTTGCAAAAGTAGTTTGTTTACTTGAATTTGAACCATATGACTGGGAGGCTTCGAAGGGGATGATGATGAAATCGTGGGCACGCGTGATCGCGATAGCAGTAATCGTGGCGATGGCTGCGCCAGTGGCGCAAGTTTTCGCGGAACCGCTCACCTACGACCCAGATAATGAGATCCCGGCGCCGACGGGCGTCGAAAAGGCGCTCACGAAACTTGGCCGCGGCCTTTCGAACGTCGTTCTGGGGTGGGCGGAAATCCCTGTGACATGGGATAAAAAACTCAAAGAAGGCAAGCCGCTCGGGTATCTGGTCGGAGTAGCGCCCGTTCTTGGCGCGGGACGCGCCGTCATGCGCACAAGCACAGGCGTTTTCGAGATGGCCACGTTCCCGTTCTCGGATCGGGACGTAAATTATGACGCCATTCTCGAGCCGGATTACGTCTTCTAGTCGGTGATTGAATGGTCTCAGCAGAGCGGAGCTACGATTGGTTCGCTCCGCTTTTTGGATGGCCGGCCCGCTAAAATTGTGTTGGTGGGCCCGCGGGAGCATCCCAAAGGTGCGGTGCTTATTTGTGCGGATCCGAATGGCGGCATTCACAAAATCCTGTTAAGCCAGTATCTAGAGCAACTTACACCGGGCCAAGCCATCGAGATTTTGTGCATGCAAGAGCGGGCGTATGGGTCGAATGGGCTTGATGCGCCCGCGTTGGACGTGGTGAACGGTGTCTGAACCGAGCAAAATCGACGTCCTGCTTGAAGAGATCATTACGCTGCCAAGCCAGCCCACCACGCTTGCACGTATTACTGATCTGATGTCGGATCCGGATTGTTCCCTGGCTGCCGTAGGAAAGGTTGTGTCAGCAGATCCCGCCATTGCCATTAAAGCACTCCGTTTAGTGAATTCAGCCCATTATTCCCTGCCCAACCAAATCGTCAGCATCGAGCATGCCGTCATGCTTCTTGGCCTCAAAGTAATCCGCAATCTCGTGCTCTCCGCGACCGTTTTCGAGACCTTTAAAAAAGGCGCGGACGAACTGCTGGTCCATTGTGTGGCGTGCGGAGTGGCGATGCGCGTTCTCGTTGAAACCTGCGCTTCCGATATGCCCTTGCTTGCGCAGGACGCCTTTGTCTACGGCCTGCTTCATGACATAGGAAAAATCATTTTCCTTGAGTATCTCCCGCGTGAGACAGCCCTTGTCGAGGCGAAATGCAAGATGGGCCACATGCCTTCATACGAAGCCGAGCAGGAGATTTTGGGTTGTGATCATGCGGAACTCGGCGCACGCCTCGCGTTGAGCTGGAAACTGCCTGATTCACTCATGTGGGCGATTTCGGGCCATCACGATATTTCCCGCTGTCCAAATCCATTCGCCCAGCGTATCGCGGCGCTGTTGAGTGTCGCAGACTTTATCTGCTCGAATTGTGGCCTGGTGTCCGTATGGGACACCGGCCTTATCGATTTGGATAAACAAGTGTGGGCCGCATCGGGCGTCACGAGCAAGCTGGCTCCGAAACTTGTCGGAGGCTTTATCAAATGCCTGCCCGAGGTCCGCGAGTTAACCGAGATCGCCCGGTAGACGAAATCCGCTTTAACTGGCCAGATACGTGTCGATAGCCCAGCGCAAGGTTTTGAAGATCCAAGACCGCTTTTCATCATCTGATTCCAGCAAGGTCATTCGGAATCCGTCATGCCTGCACTGGAAACCGGTGAGCGGCACCACTACAATACCAGTAGCGCCCATAAGGTAATACACAAACCGTTTATCAGGGGCGACTCCCTTCACGAGCTCTTCGATACGCGCCCGGATGGCCGGATTCTCAATAGGCAGCGTCTGGCTGTTGTTGAGAAGCCTATCCTTAAACATCACGGTGAAGTAGAAAGCGCCGCATGGCTTATTGGCAATGACCGCGCTGCAATCCGAAAAGGCGTCATACGCCTCTTGCGCGCGGACGGCGAACAGTGCTTCCCTGCGCGCTAAATGGCCGGGATAGCGGCTGTCCCCCATCACACGGGGAATAGACATTTGCGGAAGAGTTGTGCTCGAAACCTCTAAGCGTTTGGCCGCCAAGATGCTGCGCACATACGTAGCGAAGTTCTCATCTTTATCCTTATTGAGCACTTCTATCCAGCCGCAGCGGGAACCGGGCCACGGATATTCCTTGCTAATGCCCCGCATGGCCAGCGCTGGCACATCTCCAATCCACTGGCTCATGTGCAGCCGCGTATTTCCGTTGTAGACAATGTGCGCATAAATTTCATCGGCTATCATAAATAAGCGGTACTCGCGGGCGATTTGGGCAATCTCTTCAACTATCTCGCGCGGATACACCGCGCCGGTAGGATTGTCGGGCGATAACAATAAAATGCCAGCTATGGAATCGTTATATTTGACCTTATTTCGGATGTCCTCCACATCGGGCATCCATCCATTCAAGGGGTCCAGCTCATACGTCACTTGGCTGTATCCAGAATGGGCGGCCTCCGCGCTTGAATGCGTGCTGTATGCGGGCGATGGGCCCAGCACCCGGGCTTCACGCCGCAAAAAACCGTACACTTTCGCCACGGCGTCGCCCAATCCATTAAAAAACAAAATATCGTCCGCACCTATCTGAACGCCGCCCTCGCGCTTGTTCACGTTGGATGCAAGGAATTCGCGCACGGCAGGCACGCCAGCCGTATCGCAATAGGCCCATGACATCGGATCATCCACCAACTCGCGGACGATCTCCTTGATCCACTCCGGCGGCGATTCGCCCTTTTGCACGGGATCACCGATATTTTCCCACGTCAGGGTCTGGCCCATCCGGCGCATTTCGTGGCCGACAAGTACAATTTCGCGAATTTCGTATTGGAGCGCATCGGCTCCCATGTGGACGATATTTCTACGCATAACTGGTTCCGATTCCATCCTGTTCCCGCTGTTTAGATTCTATTTATACCAGCGGCATGCATACCCGCTTTTGATGATGGCCTCCAGGCCAGTGCGGGTTTTCTAAAAAGCTAGGCTTCCGCATCAAATAAACAGGCAAGGGCCGCCCCGTGGATGCCCTTGCCTTAATACATGTGCAAAGCGCTTATTCGTTTTCAGCGGCCCGTTTTGCCTGGTATTCCGCAATAATCTGCTGGGCGACATGCTCCGGCACTTCATCGTAATGATCGAATTTGACCGAATAACTGCCCCGGCCGCCGGTCATGGAGCGCAATTCCGTCGAATAGCGCAATATCTCCGCTTCCGGAACTATCGCACGAATACATTGGCGTCCGCCGCCTACAGGCTCCATGCCCAAGATGCGCCCGCGCCGACTATTCATATCGCCATTAATATCGCCCATGTACTCTTCCGGCACCGTGACCTCGATTTCCATGATCGGTTCGAGCAAGCAAGGCTGCGCCGCGATGACGCCTTTTTGAATCGCCAGCGATGCGGCGATTTTGAAAGCCATTTCCGAAGAGTCTACGTCATGGTAAGAGCCAAAGTGCAAGTCCACGATAACATCCACCACGGGATACCCGGCGATAACGCCTTTGATAAGCGCGTCGTGCGCGCCTTTATCCACATGCGGAATGTACTGTTTCGGCACCGTGCCGCCCACGATGCTATCGACGAATTCGTATCCTTTCCCACGCTCATTAGGCGAAATGCGCAGATGCACATCGCCATACTGGCCGCGGCCGCCTGATTGTTTCTTGTGTTTGCCTTGCACATCCGACTTGCCGCGCACGGTTTCTTTATACGCCACGCGGGGCGTCTTGGTTTCGGCTTCCACGTTATATTTGCGTTTCATGCGGTCCAACAGAATATCAAGCTGCAAATCGCCCATGCCGCGAATCACGTGTTCATTGGTGTCAGGGTCGCGGTAATGCTTGAAGGTAGGCTCTTCTTCCGCAATGCCGTTGAGCGCTTCACCCAGCTTGTCTTCATCCGCGCGCGATTTCGGAATGATGGCCAATTTCACCATGGATGGCGGCAGCTCGATGGTCGGAAGAAGCAAATCCGAGCCCAGAGCCGCCATGGTATTGCCGAAATGCGTGTTCTTGAGCTTCGTCAGCGCCGCCAAATCACCGGGGCCAACGGATTCCACGGCGGTCTGCTCCTTGCCGCACATCATAAAAATCTTGCCCGTGCGTTCCTTCGTGTTGTTAGAGGTATTCAGAAATTCGGAGTCCGCCCGCAACGTGCCGCTTAACACCCGGAAAAACGTCAGATGGCCCACGAAGGGGTCCACTACACTGCGGAACACTTGGCCAAGAAACGGGCCGTTCGGGTCCACTTTAACCGTGACTTCTTCGTTGCCTCGTTTGGCGACAATCTTGCGATCCAGAGGCGAGGGAAAAGAATTGGCAATCACATCCATCAATTCATTGATGCCGATTTCCTTTGCAACGCTTCCCGCGATTATCGGGATGATTTTGCCCGACTGAATGCCATTGTGCAGGCCCTTATTGAACTCTTCGGGGCTCACCTCGCCAGTTTCAAGGTATTTTTCCAGCAGCTCGTCATCCGATTCCGCCACTACATCGGTTAAGCCCGATTTCAACTCTTCGATTTGATCCGCCACCTCTGCATTCTGGCCCGTGAGGATGTTCACTGCCCCCTTAAGCTGCTCTCCAATGCCAACGGGGATAACCAGCGGAACACACTGGGCGCCATAAGCGAATTGGAGCTGGGAAACAATGCTGTCGAAATCCACGTTTTCACGGTCACACTTATTGACAAATATGGCGCGAGGCACATTGAACATGTCCGCATAGCGGATGGCGTTGTCCGTCCCCACCTGCACGCCCGTAGTTGCATCAACGATAATGACCAAGCCATCCAGCAATGGCACGGAAGACGCCACTTCGCCGATGAAATCCACATAGCCCGGATGATCCACGAGATGCACCCGCGAGCCATTCCACTCCACATGCATGAGTTTCATGGAAATGGATTGCCTGCGCGTGACTTCATCTTCCAAGTAATCGCCTACTGTGTTCCCATCTTCGATCCGGCCTATGCGGCTGGTCTTGCCGGCGGCATGGAGGATGTGTTCAATGAGCGTTGTCTTACCTGTTCCACCATGCCCCAGAATTCCTACATTGCGCACCTTGCCGGCATCCACAGCGGCCATTGCTCAACCCTCCACTTGTTGGTTTTCGGAAGTACCTGGATATATAGATACTCTGATTCTCACGGGCCGGAGAGGCCTTCGCCACCGAATACTCACACACCTCTCCCACCATCGGAACGGGAAGTATACTATGCTGGGCAAATCCGCCTCAAGCAGAATCAGCCAAAAAATACACCACAAAAGCATTGGAGGTGGGCGCTACTCGAGCGGAGCTCCCTCGCCCAATATCGGCTGCAACTCCTGTGGCTGGCTTTTCATAGGCGAAGCAGGCGCGGGCGTGGCGGTTTTGTCTTCTTCCACGGCAGGCTTCGAGGCTGGCGCTGGCTGGCCAGTATAAGTGCGAATAAGCATGGCCGCCAGCGCCTGGGGAATTTCCCTCGCGTTGAAAGCCACTTCAGACATGGTGAAAGCTTGCGCTTTGAACGGCGTATCGGGCTGGTTCAGCGAAAACACCTCCGCCTCTTCCCCCCTAAGCTGATGCGCCACCACGACATCCGCCTTTACATCCGCCTCTTGTTTCCCCCGCTCGGCATTATCGAGCAGCCGCTGCACATTGGCGCCTCGATCAAGCGCGGACTGGACATGTATGGACACGCCTTCCACCTGAATATAATCAAGATCGGGCATCTGGAGTCCCAGCGAATGCATATCATACCGCGCGCGGATACGGCCAAAACACACGGCTTCGCCTTCCGGAAATCCCTGGGGATTGCCCAGCCGGACATCCTCGAACACCACCACCGGCTCGTATAAATGGATGCGCACGCGGTTTATCGTGGCGGGAGCATCAAACGCCTGGCTCAAGCGCTGTTCGCCTTGCGCCTTAAGATAGGTTTCGCCCCGGCTCCCGAAAAACAACGCCGCCGCACCGATGGCGATGAGCGCCAGGCCAGCCAGCGACATGATAAATTTAAGGAAACCTTTCACGATTCTCCCCGGCCTCTAGTCAAACACATGGGCCGCCTGGCGGACCTGCTGGAAGAGTTGCGTGAAGCCCACTTTCGCCTCGCGCATCACATCATGCTCGGATACGACGGCCTGGGGATTGGCATACGCGGCCTCCGGCCACTCGAATGCGAATTGCGAATTATGGGCATCCAGAATCAGCCGCACGGACGGATATTTTGAGTCGAAGGTCAGCCCGCCAAACCAGAGATCCCGGCGCGGAAACAGCAAGAGATTCGTACGCCGGAACCGCTTCAAGGCCCCGTTCTGTTCTTCCTCCACCGGGCTGCCGATAATTTTCTGCATCGGCTCGACCCGCTTGCCGTCGGGCATCAGAAGATACGGCTCAATGCCCCGGAATCCCACGACATCATACGCCACGCTCGCATCCGCGAATTCCGACTCGATATGGCATTCAATGATAACATACTGCTGTGTAATGCGTTCGGCTTCGGCCTCGAGCTGCGGGCTTACTGGCTGGCCGGTGTCCGCCTCTTTCGTGAGTTTGAACTGCGCAACCTCCGGCCCCACCCAAACCGCATATGATTCCGTCCCAAACAGATCCGCATAACGCCCTTCCTTTAAGGCGATAGCGCTCACATATGCCGCAGGCCTGAACTCGGCCTGCTGTTCCGGCGGGGGAGCCTGCGGTTTGGGCGATGGCGTCTTGCATGCGGGCGCCGCGACACATAACGCGAGCGCCGCAACCCAAAACAGGCGCACCCATCGTTTTTGCATCGGCCGCTGTTCATTCGCCGGACTACACGCTTCCAGCCATCCATCTGCCATGGCGCACGATCTCCTGTCCTTGGTTATTCTATTCACTATCCGTATCCGTTTCGGTATCAGGCGCTTTTACTGCTTCGCCGCCAGATGATTCCGCACCTTCCGGCGTGGAATTGGTGGAGCCCACGGACACATCCACCTCCGCGCCCGGTTTAGCCGTGGCCACCTCCGCCAAACTCTTGGCGTACTCGCCGCCAAACCCATGGCTCCGTAATATCATCTCGCCATCCGCCGTACTCAGGCGTACAATGCCCGTGGGGCAAATATCATCATTCACCCACAGATCCAGCACGCGCTCCTCCTGCGCCACCTTCAGATGTTCAGCACGGAGCAATCCTTCGCCCGTTTCCACATTCTCCATGCCCAGCGACTCGCGCGTTCCCTCATCTTTCTTGCTCGAACCAAGCTGTTTTGGATCTACGGGAACCTCTTTGGGTTCATCCGGGCCATCACGCACGATAATGCGGTGGATATTCTTCGGATCACTCGCCGGGCCCGTGAGCAACACCTTATAAATCGTTTTAAATCCCACCTGCGGCGCTACTTCAAACTCAACCCAATACCCCGTATCGCGCCCCACTTTTTCTTCACCGACCACCGCCTGCCGCACGGCATACTGCGTCTTCCCATCCTTGCCGGTAAGGTTATACCAAACCCATTGCCCGACCTTCGGCTTGATCAGCTTCCCCCCAAGAAGGTCGTTGACCACATTCTGAGACCAGGCAGGCCCCGAAACCAAGGCCATCATCCCCACGGCCAACACGATACACCAGCACCGCCTCATGCGCATATGCTCCTTCCACTTCATCTCACCCATACCATGCACGCATGGTATCACACGCGCATAATCCTGGAAAAGGCGCGTTTGTTGTCGAGATGTGATTTGGCATGACTTTGAGTCGAAGTACGGATTCACGCCATAGGAAGGCCCAGTTTGAGCCGCTAAATGGAGTTCCATCTATTTCTGTCGCTCACGGGCAGCATACAGCCAACAACCGCATAAACCAGGCATGGGCACTGTGAGCCACAAGCAAGAATTCAGACTGGCGAACCACATTCTTTCATTTGAGCCGCCCGCCGGGCCGTAAAGTAAAGGTGCGCATGCCATGCACTGGAATGTCGATAGCCTGGCTACCCACTGAGCTTACACGGAGAGTTATAGGTGCAGGCGATGTGATCTGATAAAGAATCGCATCCAATGTTCGTTTCCAAGAAACCTCCAAAACGCCTCCTTCTCGCAATGGAACACTTCCCTTTGCGTGTTGCAGGCATCCAGGATGCAAGTCCAACATGTACGTATTCAAACCCAAGTCGTAACGTGGGCGAAGGCCCAAACCATATCGGGATAGCTGCCATGTCGGAGACCCAGACCAATGATGGCAATGCGACCATCGTGGGTCGAAAACTTCTAAAAGCGTGGTCCGGCCATCTTCGAGCAGATATCCCCAACATTTCTGATATTGGCCAAGGACGAATTCGGTTTCGCCGTGTTCGATTAGGGTAGACAGCGCCCAATGCGAAAAATAGGGCGTGATGAACTGAGTGCTGATCTTATTCGGATAATCATTCCGGGGTGCAGACGGGTTGTTCGGAAAACACTGCATGATATGGCTCTTGATATGGGAAATGGCCTGAGGTATTTCGTTTTTGTCGAGAATGCCCACCGACAATGCGAGTACTGCTCGGTGAAAACCCACTGAATCCCAATCCGGATTGGACCGGTGAAGAAGGGTATCGAGCCAGCTCCGGACTGCGCGGCGTGTTTTCACCTCGCGCCCGGCGTAATAGGAATCGCATTCCGTCCGGCCAAGCCGTTCGCCCCACTCAACCATGCCGCGAAGCGCCGACAGGTAGAACAAGTTGGTGGCCATGTCGCACGGGCCGCTATTGCGTTCATAGCCCCAATCCACAAACAGAAATTCGGTGTCTTCCGTGATAAGCAAGCCTTCGGCGGATGTGGAATGATTCAGCGCCTCCATATTCTTCACCGCCGCATCGTGCAAATTATCGAGCAGCGAACGCTCACCTGTCATTTCATGATAGTGCAGCGCGGCATTTACCCAAATGAGGCTATAAACCGGCATATAGAAGGTATGGCCCGGACATGCGGCGGCAACTATACCGTCGTCTCGCGCACACTGGGCGCTCTGAATCAAGACGCGGCGAAACAGGCGAAGGTCCGAAAACGCATAAGCGCCTATAAAGAGTCCAACACTGAGCGAGTCTCCGGTCCATTGGCCGCGCTCCCGCGTTGGACAATCCAGAATGGCGTCCTCCGCACAGGCGCGCAGCGTCCGAGCTCCCGCATCCCATATGCGGTTAAGTTGCTCGTTGTCGCAGGTGAAAGCGCCTTCCGTACGCTCCCAATAACAGCGCTCCATATAGGCTTCTTCGACGAATTCCACTTCGCCGGGAGGCGCCAATACATGGATTTCGAGAAACCGTCCGCCGCGCGGATCAAACGGTGAGAACTCCTGCCGTCCGCCGCGCGCCACCATGTGGTCGATGTAACAGCTCAGGCCGCCAGTAAGGGGCATATAGGGAGAAACACGGCCATGGGCCAGCCATTCGCAATAGGCAAATTCCACTACCGCGCCCGCAGGCAAATTCAGAACAAAACGCGGCCGGCCCAAACGCACACGGCCAAGATCATACCGCTGCCAGACGCCATCAGGTGGCAAGGAATCACAGTCCAATTCCCGCAAAAAGAATCGCGTTGGAATATCATCCCGCTCGTAGCCGAATCGTTCCGCCAGCAACCCGCCCGCACAGGGCGTTAAGGAGTGCTCGACGCGTTTCACCTCACCCGTATCCAAAGGAGCTGGCTTGCCGAGGCCGCGTTCCACTTCCACAGGAAGCAGCCAGCCACTGTCGTCAAAATCAGGATGCTGCCAGCCATCGGGATTCGAGCGCGTGTCGCACCACTCTATCCAGCCGAAAGATTGGCTTAGGCGGCGGACTTGTGGCAAGTACCCAGAAAGGCGCAGGCACTTCCAATGAACCGGAAGCTCCCGCCCTTCACATATTACTTTTACGTCAATGAATGGAGGTATGTCGCGGAGAATCCGTGTTTCAACTCCGTCATAATGGACCTGGACCGCTATGTTGTGGCGGCCTTTCGACACACGGCGGATCACGCTTGAATACTGGGGATATTGCTGGGGAAACCTCGCGGGCCCCTCCTGGACGTATTCCCCATCAAGCCAGAGCACGTAGGTGCTGGCTCCAAGCGTATGGAGCACGATTTTCGAATCGTGTTCCAGCTCAACCACACCACGAAACGCGGCATGCGTATCGGGTTCGGCGGCGGAATGATACAACCACAACACTTGATGCTCCCCCTAGGTTTTCAGCTACGTGAACGATCACGTTATGATCAGGTAAACTATGTCAAAATTATCGTATTTTTATTATTTCAAAAGGACCGCCCGTCAAGCCCAATCATCACTCAGAAACAGAATCATTATGCAACAGCTCGAAATCTGCTGCAAAACTGCATACATCAAATTAATGCTCTCATATGGTCTGCGTCAAGTTGCTAAACAGCACGGTCAACAATATGATTATCTCCAGCGGCATTTGTGAAATAGTGGTATTTACTAGTCCGTATCCCGCCTCAAAGGCGAGGACCAAAGGCGTAGAATGCTGCCGCGCTTTTTGTTTTCTGTTGTTTGCATGCATTGACTTACCTCATAACGTGAACCCATACCCCGCCATCTTGTTCAAGACGGCTTCCTTTTGTTCCAGGGGATAGCACGTGTTCATGCGTATCATGCAATCGGGTGATGGAATGGCCTTCAGCACATGCTCGAAGAACCGTTCGCCCTCGAAGGGGAGGGCCATCACTTTTTTGCCTGCTTGGGCGATTTTCCCGTATAGTTCAGTCCAGTCGGCGGTGTACGCATTACCGTCGCCTGGCACCCATTGGACGCCTTTGATGCTCTCGATGCGCAGCAGCGAGTCCAGATGGATGATTTCGCCGACGCCGTCCAGATGATAGAAGGCGTTCGAGATGCGGCTGGCGCTATCGGCCAGTTCAGGCGCGACGAACGTGTCGAACATGCCGGGGCTGATCATGTAGCAGAAATCGCTCTGCAGCATGTAATTCGGCTCTTCATCAAACATGCCCGCCCAGCAGGTGTATCCCGGGGCGTAGGGCCGGATGATCTCGTTGATGCTGTCGTAGAAGAAAAACCATATCCCGGCCAGCTCACGCACACAGCGGGAAACTTCTTCCGGGTGCAGATACAGGTCTTCGAGGAGCCCCTCGGCGCTTCGGAAAGTAGCCAGGATATCGAGGATACCCCCGAGGTCGGCCATCCCCATGATGACACTGCTCCCCCACTTTTTCATGCCTGCCCGGTAGACATCGGTGATCCGGCGAAACCAGATATTCTCGGGGTCGAAGGCGAAATGCAGTTCTTCAACGGGGAGAGGTTTATCCACACTGAACCAGACGGTCTCGGGCGTACAGGCCACTTTACTGCCGAGAAAGGCGGCGGCGACTCCCGCGCCGTAGCATTCCATATGCACCTGGGGGAAAGCGTCGCCCGCATACTCGATGCACGACAAGTCGTAATCGAACCGGTCGATGATCTGCTCGGGCGTGATGCTGAAATCTCCCGCATTGGCGAAACAGATGGACTCGTGCGCGGGCTTAATCCGTTGAGGATCTTTGCCCATGAAGAACAGGGGCAATATCGGCCGGCCCAGTTCATTCTTCCACCACTTCCGGTAGGCGTCTTTAATTGCGTACCATTGTTTGTCGCTAAAATGCGGCATGGTTTGCTCCTCTCTGTGGCAAGTATATGGCCATATCAGTCGGATCAGTCAGATCGGCCGGTTCCGTCCTCTGCCCGATGCTTAACACACAATATATCATTCATGGCTGAATATTCATTTGGACAGAATCGTGGAAACAGGTATAATTTGCAGTCGTGGCGCTGGAGTGATGAGTAGCGCGGTATTCCCTATAACCCCTCTGGTCTGGCCGCCAGGAAAACCAGAAAGATTAGCCATGCCTAATTTTGAAGCAGAACGAAGTGTCATCGCCAAACAACTCCTTAATCGTCTTATGGAAATCCAGGCGAGCGTATACACACAGCGCCAGCCCATCGACGGCATTGAGGCTTGCGTGACTGGACGGGATCGCGGGCCGGAAGAGCCTCCGGCGCAAGGGTGGAAGCCATTTGCGGTTCCCTCGCGCTGGGGCGGTTTCGACCAGACCACATGGTTTCGCATGCGGGTGGCCATCCCCAGCGAAATGAAAGGCTGCCGGGTCGTGGCGCTCATTCGCCCCCGGGGCGAATCGTGCGTGTTTCTGAACGGCAAGCGCTGGCAGGGGCTCGATGACAACCGCGACTTTGTCTTGTTAACGGAAAAAGCCAAGGGCAATGAAACATTCGAGATCATCCTCGAATCCGTCCCGAGCACGCAATTCGATTTACACCGCGAATTTGAATATGCCGACATCGCCGTAATGCACAGCGAACCATGGGATTTCTACTGGGACGCGCACGTGGCGGGTGATGTATACAGGGAATTGCCGGCAAATTACACCCCGCGCCAGCGGCTCTTCAATCTCCTCGACCGCTGCATCAAGATGGTGAACTTGGGCAGCATAGGCGAACCGGCCTATTACGATTCGCTCCGCAAGGCCCAGCGGGCGTTGCGCCAAGGCCTGCGTGACTTCGAACATAGCTACGGCATGGGCCGCCTGGTGCTCATCGGGCACTCCCACATCGATTCGGCGTGGCTGTGGCCCATCCGCGAGACCCAGCGTAAAATCACCCGCACCTTCGGCACCGTGCTCCGCAACATGGAACGCTACCCGGAATACCACTTCTCGTGCAGCCAGGCGGTGCAATATGACTGGGTGAAAACACAATTCCCCGATATGTACGCCCAGATCAAGCAGCGCGTAAAAGAAGGCCGCTGGGAGCCGAATGGCTGTTTCTGGGTCGAACCCGACTTAAACGTCCCCTCGGGCGAATCTCTCGTGCGCCAGGCGGTGTATGGCAACCGCTTCTTCCGCAAAGAGTTCGGCATCCATTCGCGCGTGGCGTGGCTTCCCGACACGTTCGGCTACTGCTACGGTCTTCCGCAGATCCTTAAAAAAGCCCAGGTCGATTATTTCGTCACCTCCAAGCTCCATTGGAACTATTTTACCAAGTTCCCCTACACCTTCTTCCAGTGGGAAGGCACGGACGGCTCCCGCGTGGTCGCTGTGCGGCCATGGGACTATAACGGTATGATCGTGCCGCGCAGCCTTATCGAGCAGTGGAACCAGCACACCCAGAAAGAGAAGGCGGACACATTTATCTTCCCCTATGGCTGGGGCGATGGCGGCGGCGGCCCAACGCCGGAATTCATCGAGGCCGGCAAACGCCTCTCGAACATCGTGGGCGTACCCAAATGTGAATTCGGCACCGTGGCGGGCTGCATCGACGACATGGTGAAGGAGTGCCCGCCGGAGCAATTGCCCGTCTGGAACGGCGAACTCTATTTCGAGCTGCATCGCGGCTGCCAAACCACCCAGTCCCGCACCAAGCGCGGCAACCGCAAATGCGAGCTCATGCTGCGTGACACGGAATTGCTCAGCACGATGGCCATGCTGCATGGGCTGGCGTATCCACAAGATGAATTATACCAGCTTTGGAAAATCCTTCTGACCAATCAATTCCACGATATCCTGCCCGGCACGTCCATAACGGAGGTCTATCGGCGCACGGAAAAAGAACACGCGGAAGTGCTGGAAAAAAGTGCGGCGCTCCGCACGCGGGCTCTGGAGCATCTGGCAAGCTGCATCGACAGTTCCGGCGAAGGCGCGGCCATCCTGGTGTTCAACACCCTCTCGTGGCCCCGGCAAGACCGGGCGCTGGTCGAGATGGACCTTCCAGAGGGCGAGTTCATGGTCGTGGACGCCTTGGGCGATCCGGTGGCCTGGCAGCGCGTGGATGAACGCACGCTGCTCCTAGAAACCGAAGAGATCCCGCCCTTGGGCTACGCCGTCTACCATGTCGTTCCCGGCGGCTCGAAACAGCGCATGCCCGCCATGCTCAAAGTGAGTGAGAAGGGCATGGAGAACGAGTTTCTGCGCATCCGGTTCGACAAGGGCGGCCAGCTCACGAGCGTATACGATAAAGCCGCCGAACGGGAATTGCTCCCCAAAGGCGAAAAAGGAAACGTGCTCCAGCTTTTCGAAGACCGGCCTTGTGACTGGGATGCTTGGGATGTCGATTTCAACATCGCCGAACACATGTGGACCGCCGGGCCCGCCAAGAGTATCGAGGTTATCGAATCCGGCCCCGTGCGCGGCATCGTGCGCATGGCCTTCCAAACCGGCAAAAGCGCCATCACGCAGGATATCACCCTGTGCGCCTCCTCCGAGCGCATGGACTTCGTCACGACTGTCGATTGGCGCGAAAAACGCACACTGCTTAAAGCGGCTTTCCCGCTCGATCTGCGTTCCACCCGCGCGACCTATGAAGTGCAGTTCGGAACCGTCGAGCGTCCCACCCACCGCAACCGGGATTCGGATTTCGCCCAATTCGAAGTGCCCGCCCAGCGTTGGGCCGATCTGTCCGAGGGCGATTACGGCGTGAGCCTGCTCAACGACTGCAAATACGGCTACGATGTGAAAGACAACGTCATGCGGCTCTCGCTGCTGCGTTCGCCGGTGGATCCCGATCCGCATGCCGACGAAGGCATGCACCACTTCACCTATTCGCTTTTCCCGCATCCGTGGGGATGGCGCAACGGCACGGTTGCGGAAGCGCTCGAACTCAATGCTCCGCTCATCGCCATGGCCGCACCGGGCGTCGAAGGCAAGCTTCCCAGTTCGGACAGTTTCGCCGATGTGCTGTCGGACCATGTGGTATTGGATACCGTGAAACGGTGTGAAGACTCGAAGGGCGTTATTGTACGGCTGTATGAGGCCCATGGACAGCGCGGTGAGGTCTGCGTGACTTTCGCACGGGAGCCTAAGAAAATCACCGAGTGCGACCTCATGGAAGAGAACGATAGGCCCGTGGATTTGAACGGGGCTACGCTTTTGTTTTACGTCAAACCATACGAATTGCGGACATTTAAAGTCGTGTTTTGATGCCTGGATGTAGGGGTGCGCTGCAACGCGCCCCTACGTTTTAAAAAGCTGTTCCACAAGCTGTTCGGTCGACCGATAATCGGGAATAAGCCAGTCCGCGCCAGCCGCGCGAAGCAGTTCACATTTCGATTCATCCCAGCCACGCCCAGTATGGTCATTGGCCGCCACGCCTATAGCGGCGCATCCACGGGCGTGGGCCTCCCGGATCTCGATGGCCCCATCGCCTATCACCAACACTTCTTCCCGCCGCCCGCCGCATTCCGCCAGTACTTCATCGAGGATGCCCGCCTTGGTGTAGTGGGGCTTGTGAGGCGCTCCGCCCCAAACATTCTCGAAGTAGTCCACAATTCCCAGCAATCCGGCCTCATGGCGCACGGCGTCCTCATCCGTGCCACTGAGGATGGACAAGCGCATGCCGCGCGCGTGCAGCAACCGGATAAACGGAATAACGCCATGGACAGTCATGTCCTCGGCCACCGCCTCGCCCGATTCCATTTTACGGATGCGCGCCCCCACCCGCGCCAGCAGGCGCGTGTTGAAAATGGCTTTATATCCGTGGCCATCCAGCATTTTTACCGAAGCCACTCGGCCATGGCGGCGCACCATCGCCGCGAGATGCTGCATTTGGTGCAGCGCGCTTAATCCCGCGGATTGCTCGATGTACTGGTCCACTTCCGCTTGAACGCCAGGCTCAGCGTTAACACCGCCCGTGATACTCTCGAGCATCACCTCTCGCATTACATCATCCCAGCCGGAACGCAGCAGGCTGATGGTGCCATCAAAATCCATCAATACCAGGCGAAAACGCCCCGTGGTAAACGCCCGGAACACCCGGGGCGCGAATTCATCTACAACCATTTACACAAACCTATCTTGTTTCATGCATCACATTCTGATACCGCATGGCCGGGACGGCCATGCCACGGGAAGTGCATATCTTTTCTTGTGATTTGATCACATTTTGTGTCTCTTGAGCATCTTGTGGCCGGATCGTGGTAAAATACCAAGAGCATACGTGAACCGTCCTTCACCGTAACGCCGCCCTTGTGGTTAATGGTTCCCATCGAGCTTATATACGGAACAAGATTTTATCAGATTTTATAACTTGGGAGTTTTACCATGTTAACGGTTTTCCTAGACCTTGTATCAATAATTCCAATTTCAATATATCTTGATTGAGCTGATCATCACAATATATAGGTATTATCACTTTAGCTGATGAATACCAATCAACAGGAAAAACCAGTTTAAAGTCCGTTGTGCTTCCAGGATTAACTAGTATTACATTTTCATCGTTAGCGTTTTTCTTAGACGTTCCATTCTCGAAAAGATAATAGTCTGAAGCAAAATATGATGTATTTTCTAGTCCTGGATTACATAGTACTCTTGGTGTATCCGCAATATTATGTAGAGGAGTCAAAGTACACTCAAATGGATGAATATTAAGCTTCCTTTCTCCTGTGCTCTTTATCGTCATTTCCATTGATGTCGCTCCATTAATCCAAGCTTGTATTAGAGAGATTTCAATATTACTCCCTGATATAGTTTCAATATATATACCATTAGGTGAAACATAATATCCGGATGTAAGAGATTTTTCATTCAGAAACGCCTCTTTTGTTCTTAGACTAGATATAGCATGAATATGTTCAAACATAATACAGGAAGTTAAAGAAGGTATAAACATGGAAAAAAGCAAGCCATAGATAACATGCAAACATAAACGGCATCTAGAAAATACAGCCTTTTGCATCTTAGCGCCTTTCGTTACATATCCGTCTAGATACGCGTTGATGGAACAGGACTAATGACGTCCTTCCCATAACTCCAACGTAAAGTAATATGTTCAATATAGGAATAGAAAATAAGGTAAATTTTATATGCGACCGAGATTCCAAAAAACTTTTTCCATGCATCTCTCAAAATACTCATGCGTTAGATTAAGCATATATTCGCGTTCATGTGCGTCCATTCGCGTTTCCCAAATCCATGCATATGGCTGCATCCATGCCGCACAGGAAAAACGCATGCCCTTTATAACCCGAAAAGGCTTCTAGCGAACTCCTCGGAGAAGGGCTGGCGCGGCTGGTAGCCGCGAATCCACTCACCGTCAATGACAAGATAGGGCACGCCGAGTTTGCCTGTTTTTTGTTCCAGTTCTTCGCCGTAAGCGGGATTCTCCCGGATGTCACGGTTATCATATGCAATGCCATGGGCGTCCATGAACATCTTCAATTGCTGGCAATCGCCGCACAGTTTCGCCGAGTATAAGATGATCGATCTACTCAAGACTAGGCCTCCTGTAATAACTCCATGCGTTTCGGCAACATATCGCGCCGTTGAATGGGCATGCCGCCCGACTTATAGTAGCAGACAAAAGAGGGGTATGTCGTGTAACGAAAGGGCCGGACTGCTTGTGGGAGCTCCTAATAAGAAACAGCACTTCACACAGGCATGTTTGTGCGCGAACGCAAACGTGCCTCCATGCCGTTTATCCATCATATGCGCCGCACTGATTCTGCTGGCCATTGTATTGCGTCTGGTGCGATATGGGAGCAATCCGGCGATTTGGCTGGATGAAGCGCTGCTCCTGGATAACCTCTTCGACCTCTCCCTTTTGGACCTGCTCGGCCCGCTCTACCACCAACAAGCCGCTCCCTGGGGCTTTCTCCTGCTTACTCGGCTGGCTATGTACGTTTTCGGCATCAGCGAATACGCCTTGCGCCTTCTATCTGTTCTCGCTTCATGCGCATCTCCCGTGCTTGTATACCTCGTAGCGCGCCGGTTCCTTTCCATTACCGGCATGGCCATCGCACTCACTCTATTCGCCATATCACCCGCCTTCATCTATTTCGCTTCGGAGCTTAAACCGTATGCCTCTGATGCAGCCATCGCGCTGGGGCTGTATGTGCTGGCCATTCAAACGCCCATATCATCGTGGAAGCGCATACACTGGCTAAGCGCCGCATGCGCGGGAGCCGCCGCTCCTTGGTTTTCGCTGCCATCCATATTTATCCTTTTTGGCATTGGAACAGCCCTGGCGGGCGCGGCGCTGGCCAGCCGCGACACCGCCCGCATGATACGCCTGGCGGCGCTTGGCAGCATTTGGGGATTAAGTTTTGGTTTCTATTACATCATCTCCTTGAGCCAAGCGGGCTCTGATCCCGCCCTGCATGCATGGTGGACGCACGCCTATATGCCTTTTCCGCCCCGTTCGATAACAGACCTGCGCTGGTTTGTCCATGCATTTGCAGGGATGTTTGAAGAGCATGTGGGACGAATCGCCACTCCTATTACCGCAGTATTTTTTGTAGCAGGGGCATGGGCGCTGGTGAAACGCGCACCCGTATTTGCCACTGCCGCGTTATTGCCCTGGGGTGCGGCCCTCGCCGCCAGCGCCTTTGGGAGCTATCCCTTTACCAGCCGCTTTCTCCTATTTGTTGCTCCGATGCTGTTTGTGTTCATTGGAGCCGGGGTGGAATTGACGCTTGCGTACACAAACAGCATGTCGGCCTCCCTCGCCAGAAAGGGGGCGTTCGCATACGCGGCGATATGGATTCTTGTGGCCCTATTATTGTTTCCCCCTCTCCTTCACCTTCCTGGCGCATTTACGCCCACGGCGCGCGATATAGGCATCCGGCCCGAGATGCGCTACCTGGCGCGCCAGTTCCAGCCAGGCGATTGGCTGTATGTCCAGTATTGGGCCCATTACCCATTTCGATACTACGCCAGGCGATATGGAATACCGCTTGATGCATATACGGCGGGGATAACCTCCCGCGCGGATTGGAGCCACTACGCCAAAGATATTGAGCGACTAGAGGGTAAGCCACGTGTTTGGGTGCTATTGCAAGAAGTGGATGCGCATCTCAGTGGAGGTGAAATGAGCTATCTTGAACAATTATTAAGCACAAAAGGCAAACAAATAGACAAATTGCACACCACTAAAGCCTCGCTCTTCCTGTATGAGATGAAGAATCCAAACATCCGGCCATTTCAAGCCGTGGAACAAAAATGATCAACATGGCTCCTACATCCGGTTCATTAATCACCCCTCTACAGGAACGCCTTCGTTGTTTTCGAGTACGCCCAGGCGCATGGCTGGCGCTGATTTTGCTGTTCGCGGCGGCCATTCGGACACCTGGCCTGAATGATTCGGCTTATTACGATGAAATATACACCTTGCATGGCATGGACGCCCCCAGCTATGCCGAATTCCATGCCCTGCATGCCCAATTCGATCCGCCCGCTACACTAATCCCCTTGTATTTTGAATTGGCCTACTCCTGGCTGCGGCTCACCGGGTATTCCGTGTTTCATGCACGCCTATTTTCGTATATCTGCGGCCTGGCGTTAATTCCCCTCATTTATGCCCTCGGACGCCGGTTGGCGAATGCGCGAACGGGTCTCTTAGCCGCCTTGTTCTTGGCGATGTCGCCTCAAGCAGCGTATTATGCCGTGGAAGTGCGGATGTATGCGCTGATGATGGCGTTATGCGCCGCTTCGATGCTCGCCTTCTTGCACGCCCTCGACAACGACCGAATCCGTTCCTGGCTCATATGCTTTGGCGTCAATGCCCTTCTATTATGGACCCACCTGTTTGCGGTTTTCTTCTTGCCGGTGCAAGGACTGGCGCTGCTGCTCGAATACCGCCGCCGCCGTCCGATGGCTATTTGGTTCGGAGGGCATGCCCTATTGCTTGTCCTGCTGGCGGCGTGGGTGGCGTGCCGCTGGACGCCCGATGTGCCCGAGAATGCCCTCTGGTTCACAAGGCCGCCCTTAACCCAGTTGGCGAATGCGTTTATTGTTCTAGCGGGAGGCCGCTGCACCAACTGGAGCCCGGCGGAACACATGCCCGGCGGCCTGTCGCTGGATATTCCTCTGGCGCTCCTGTTGTACGCCTCCGCCGCTTATGCCATGTGGCGGATGCCGCGTACGTCCGTGAACACGCCAACTCGCCGGGGCGCACTCCTTGCCTTTCTTTGGATGATTATTCCTCCGCTTGCTCTTTTCACGGCCTCCTGGACCATACGCCCATTATTCGTATACCGGTATGTGCTTCCCAGTTCAGCGCCCCTCTATCTTCTCGCTGCCCAAGGCATAACCAGCCTGCCGCCACGCTCGCTCCAGCGCGTGTTCACAGTCGCCGCCATTACGCTGTTCGCATTCCAGCTTCTCCAGTTCCGGACGCCTCTCCGGCCCGATTACCGGTCGGCGGCCTCCTTTATCATGGCACATGGAGCAGGCGATGAGGCGATTGTCGCTATGAAGGACTATAACGCGGAAGCCCTGGCCTTTAACTCGGATATCTCCCCAACCCGAATCCAAGTGGCCGATGGCCAGCAGTCTTTGCATGATGCCGTCTCTAGCCTGAGCGCCGGAAAAGGATGGGTGTTAATCTGGCGATGGGATAAGCTCGCGGAATTCGAGGCTTTCTTGAAATACAATGGATTCCATTTCCAGTTGCATCCCTTTGGCGGCGAACCTTCATTATGGTTGTATCACATCGGCGCCCAGTCGGAGTGATTTGATTGGCTTTTGCCGCTAACCCAAATCCCATCTGAAAATATTTACTCATTCGTGAACAACTCTAGACACCCGCTTTTTGGAGTAGCTCAGATTTGAATACTATTTTCTTTATATCTCCCCTGTCCTAGATGCAATAGATACATAAAAGCAGGTTTTTTGGCTCTTTTTCATCATTTTATCATTGGCACAACGCTTGCTCTTTCTGTGTTGCGCATTAGGGGAACTACTCCACAAATATACTGCGCACAAGAGGTGCCACGATGAAAACATTGCATAAAAAATTCTTAGGACAGCTCCTGGTCGAATCGTTCATGATCACCCAGGTGCAGCTCGAAAAAGCCCTCAACGCCCAACGGGAACAAGGGGGGCGTCTTGCCGCGTTGCTGATGCAGTTTGGATATCTAAAACCTTCTAAATTTTGCGAGTTCATGGCCAAGCAGCCTGGAGTAGCCAGCATCAGTATCGGCGCATATCCGGTGGACCATGCGCTCGTAGAGCTTATTCCCCGCGAGTTTGCGGAATCACGTGAAGTGTTTCCGCTAGATCGGTTGGGAAGCCTGTTGACAGTAGCCATGGTGTGCCCCCTGGATGTGGCCACCGTCCAGGAGCTAGAGGAGATAACCGGTTTGCGCGTCAAACCGTTATTATGCGAACCGGGTGATTTATATACGGCCATTCAACGGTATTATCCCGAACAGCAAGACATGCTGGAAGTGGAGCTGGCATTTGAAGTGAAGTATATGGCCCATGATAGGGTTCTTGCCCAGTCTGCACACCATCACCCAACGCATGCGCATGAGGCAAGCGCCACACAGCGCCATGAATCAGAGAAGAGCGGCCGTTTATCCTGCAATGCATGCGATTCAGCTCATGCGGTTTTCGATTTCTTACCTGCCCGAGTGCAAGAGGTTCGCCCTGCAGAGCCAGCCAGTTCGACGAATATTGTGCCGTTCCGCGGAGCGCTTGCCCGGCGGACGCGGCAAAACGCCGAAAGCATCATACAAGTGCTTCATTGCTCCCCGTGCCCCTCATGCGGCCAAGAGACGCCGGACAGAGCAAGTGGATACCAATATTGCGGACATTGCGGCTCTGAATTGGCTGCGAGCGGGCGCATCTCAATCACTTCAAAGGATTTCCAGTCCAGCATTTTTTGCTGGCCCGCCGCGACTGCTTAACGAGCTTTCCTCGACCCCGCCAGGCGAGAAAAAATGCCCGGAGACGCCCATTCGGCTCTCCGGGCATAATCATTTAGTGGATCAGGCCGCTCATTAAAATGTCTCGTCTTCCAGTACGCGAATGCCTTTGACCTGGCTAAGTTTGAACGTACGCGAACCCTGATGATTATGGCAGTATCCGCTGAGCGTGGGCGTGGGCCCTATGGTATCTACGTGGACTGGATTTATTCGGCGGTATGAAGTTTTACTGCTCCAGGCGGACTGGTATGCAATAAGAACCGGCCTGCGGCGCAAGATGGCGTCATCCAAGATTTCCCGCACAATCCGGGGCGAATAATACGGCAGCAGTTCCGTTGGTTCTTCCGCCGGTTCAACACTGCCGCGCGCTTCACGAGAGGGTCGGGGTTCATCTTCCGCAGGCTGGAGCGGTTCAATGGCTAACCGGTTAATCCAGCCTTCCGGCGCGCCATCATCCCACTTCCCTTCCCCATTTGAAGCCAACACGGGAATGCCATGCTCCCGGAGTTTACGTTTAAATTGGCTGAGACGGCCTTGCTTGACCACTAGGGTAAAAAATCCCAGCCGCCCCTCGACCAGCGCCAGATCACTGGCCAATTCCAGAGCCGCCTGGCAAGTTTCGGGATCGGAAAAGCGGACAAGCGTGGCGGTGCGAGTCCTGCCAGTCGCGCCTTCGCCGGACCATCCGCGCAACGCAGCCCGGTATCGCGCCGCAAGCGGCTTCTTGACCAGGCTATCCAATTGCGCGGCCAGGAGCCCCCAGTCCGCGTCTTTTGATATAGCCGTTGGCGCGAGCTTCAGGATAATATCTCCGTTGGTTTCGCGCCGCACCTCCCCCAGCTCCATTAATTGCCGGGAAAGAAATAGATGGGCTTCACTCCATGGCGCGCGCAACTCGAGCCCAGATTCCTGCACGAGGCAGGACGGCAATGGCTGGCTATAGTCGATCTTGATATCCGCTTCAGCCTTCGCCGCGCCAATCAGCAGGAACCTTTCTCCAATGCGGCGTGTTCCTGGCGTCGTAATCTCGCATTGCGCCGCCAAGGCGTCGGAGGCGCATTCCAATATATCGCAGTGGGTGCGGATAGTTATGGAAGACAATTTGCGCTGCCAGTTTCGGAACTGGTCGAGGACATTGTGCGGAATATCAAATTGGGCATTGGCCTCGATAAGCCGGAAAAACTCATCAAGCGGCGTGCCTGAGCAAACGCCGTGGTAGACGCTGGATTGGGTAAGGCGATATGTCGAGACGACCCCGCCACGTACGCGTTCACAAAAAATATCGAGCTTTCGCCTCAGATCGGGCGGGCATCTATCCAAATAGGCGATCACTTCGAGGTCTGATTGTATGGTAAGGCCCCGGCTATTGCTTGGGGCATGAATCGATTCACCTTGGGGTGTTTCTCTGCTCGCCTCGCTGTTTTCCTTGCCCAGCATATAGCTGCCCATGGAGGTGATTCGGAAAAGGGCTCCGCTGGCGTCGAGCTCCAAAACGCCCAAATTCTGGCAAACTTTGGCGATCATCCACGTAAAATAGCGCTGTTCTCCTGCCGCCCAGGCGCGTTCCCGCCATGCCATGGCGTCGCCTCGCACATTGGCCTGGATTGCGCGCCATTGTTCACAAAGGAACAGCACATTGCGGTCCGTGCGCCGAATGGCGTCAATAAATTGCTCTACTGAATACCACGCGCCTGCATGCAATTCACGCAGTAATGCGGCGGCAAGACGCCGGTGATACGTTCTCCGAAGCGTGCCAGGCAGCAGATGCTCGGCAATGGCATCGAACTCCTGTGCGAAGAACATATGCAGGTCGGCCAGTTCCTCTGAAGCAAGAAAGGCAGTGAATAAATCGCGCATGCGCTCGGGAAGCGGCTCTTCAGCCCAACGGCCAGCACGGGCCGTCGTAACTAAGCGCCCGCCCCGGTTCTCGACGCAATTCAGTTTCCTGGCGATCATGAGGGATAAATCCATGGTGTCCGCGGAGACACCGGCTTCCCGTGCGGCGGTGCGCGCCTTCATCAAATCGCTTTTGTGCAATATGTCCGCTGAAGTGACGCGAGGGGAATGGAGTTCTACAATGCGAAGAGTCTCCAGAAAAGCGGACGTAGCTTCTTCCGAAAGAGGATTCGGGCCCGCCTGGGCGTCTTCTTCCACGGGCTCGATGCCCGTGTGGAGCGAAGGAGGTGGCGGTAGCAAGCCTGCAACCAAACGTGGAACAAAAAGCACAGGCCCAGTCTGGCCTGGCGGCGCGTCATGCCCCAATTGTATCATCGAGAACGCGCCTGATCCGCTGAGCGGCGAAACTAAGGCGAGCCCAGCGCGTACTATTTCCTGTATGGCGGAGGGAGGCTCCCGATCTCCGTAGAGGCCAGTGACACCCAATGCATCGACCGCTGAAGCGGAGGGGCGTTCAGCAAGCAACGCCAAGAGCCGCAAAGCAGGCACGCTCAAGCGCTCTACGCTCTGCCTGACATGCAGTTCATCGCATAAAACACGTTCAAGCGCACGGATGCGGCCAGGCTTATTCCCGGCATCCAAACGCCAATATCCACACATGGCGTCCAATACTTCATTGGTGTAGCCTTGCAGGCATTCTTTTACGCTAAAACGCTCGGTCATAATTCCTCAGGGAGTTGGCATGCTTTTCCCGCGTCCTCGATCTGGGGCATGTGTCCCAGCGCTTGAAGACGGCGGACGATATCCGGGATAGCTTGCGCCTGAACAATTACGCAGTGGGGCGATACGCGTTCGCCCAGAAATGGCTGCAAGAAGGAATCATTTTCGATCTCCGTCAGCACCATTTCATCCGCGACTTCGATGAGGGCCACATTGCGGTGTTGCTTATGTTGTTGCATCCTAATAAAACCTCATCTTGACAAAAGACATGACTCTATATGCTAACAGATTTGGAACTCAAGGCGCAAAAACACATATTAGGGTAAGGCTGCCGGGCATATAAAAACGGGGAAGCAGTCCGAAAATGACGTGCTTCCCCGTTTTTTTATTGCTTACCGATTGGCTCTTTCCACTGCCGTTTCGATCAATTGATGTTGACTACAGTGATTGAATGGGGGGAGAGCTTGCAGACGCCATCCACAAACTCCAGTTCGAGCTCTTGCGGGGTGACTCGATCCGGATGGCCGACATCATTATATGCGTCGGTCGAATCACCCGCTAGAACCGTAGCGTGCAACTTGCCGTTTACAGGTTTGCCGCTCAAGGTAAACGTGCAACTCACGGCAGCGGAAGGGTGGCAGTTCACGAGTACGATTCGCCAGTTCTTCTGAGATATATCACACGTGGCAATAGCGTCTACGGCAGCTACCGAGCGTTCACCGGAATTAAATGGCTCACTGGTCACAATGGCTTTGCCTACCTGCGGGCCAAGCAGATTGGCGTACATGGCCAATGTATGGAAAGTGGTGCGTTTGACGATGCCTTTTGGGTGAACGTACAAAGGCCCGCGTGTGTTCACGAGAGGAGCGATATTGGCCATCTTCACCGTATCGGCATGACGCATGCACGCATTCAAAAAGCATGCGGAAAATATGGCATCGGCCATAGTGTAAGAAGCATTTATGTCATTACGGTCGCGGGCCTTAATCTCCTCATCCGTGAATCCGCTGTCTTGCCGGGGATGATGCCAGCCGCGAAGATTCCATTCATCGAATGCAATGCCCATTCGGCCTTTGAATCCCGCTTTTTCGATGATGCTTTCCGTCGCCAAAATACTGGCTTCGGGTTCATTCGTGCGCATCATACAATCGGCATAAGCGCTGGGATGGTCTTCAGCGTGGAGTGCATCCCAATAGCCATGAATCGAAACCATATTCAGTCCGTTTCCCGCATGCTTAAGCAGGCTGGAAGTCCATTCTTCATCCGTCAAGGCGGCAGCCAAAAGGATGGCGTCTCGATCCGCGCGGCCAATCATCTTGACCGTTTCGGCGACAAATGGACCCCATTCTTGAATGGTTTGTGCTCCCATCTCCCAACTGGTGTAATTCTCATTACCTACGGACCAGAAGCGGACATGATATGGTTCAGGATGGCCGTTTGCGGCCCGCAATCACGCCCAAGCGCCTTTATCCTGATTGCATTATTCCACCCACTCGCTCATTTCTTCGGGAGTGCCCGTACCCGCGTTGCCACAGATATACGGCTCGACTCCCGCCAAACGGCACCACTCAATAAACTCATCGGTGCCAAATGTATTCGGATCTTCGACCCCCCACGCCTTATCGAATGCGGGTTTGCGTTCCTTGCCCACCCCGTCTTTCCAGTGATAAGCGCTAACAAAACAACCTCCCGGCCACCGTACGATCTGCGTGCGTAATTCGCGGACAGCTTCAAGCACATCCTTGCGGTATCCATGTTCATCTGATAATGGGGAACCCGGCTCGAAAATGCCACCATAAATCTGGCGATGGAAATGCTCCAGGAATCCACCGAAAAGCATGCGCTCATATGCAACGGAAGGCACGGATGTATCAATCGTGACTTCCGCATGTATCGTTTCTTCCGCGCCTACGGCACTTGATATTGCACAAGTAGACACCATAACACCGGCCAGAGTATGCATCATTTTCACAAGAGCCTCCTTCTGTAAATGGGTGCTGCCAACTAGATCTCCCATGCCTGTTGAGATGGAATCATGAGTCCAATGCAAGCATGTAGTTTTATCAAAAACCTCAAAAAATATAATACGTGAACGATCACGCATCAAGAGAAGAATAAATGCTGAGCTATTTTGGACGCCGGATTTGTACATACCCGCAGAACTATATTTCACAATGCATTGCGCCCGCATGCCCGTACGGCGTAGGATCATATGCTAGTCCAAAAAGCGGCAGTATGGTGGAAAGCGTAAGGAGGCGCAAGTATGCGTTTGGTGCGAATTGGTGTTGCGGGCGTATCAGTCAAGGTAGGTGATTTTTCGGGGAATGCTGAACGCTTGCGTGAAGTGATCTCGGAGGCGGGCAGGCGTGGCTGCCACCTGATTGTGACGCCGGAGCTGGGTCTATCAGGATACAGCCTCGAAGACCGTGTGTGGTGGCCCGATATCGCACGCCGGAGCTGGGACGCCCTAATGGGGCTTGCCGAATCCTGCAAGGGCATCTCGGCGTTTGTGGGCTTGCCTATTCATTACGATTCGATGATGTACAACGGCGCGGCGCTCGTTCATGATGGCGAAGTGCTCGGCATCATCCTTAAAAAACATTTGCCCACGTACAGCATCTTTTATGAAGGCCGGAATTGGACCGCTTGGCGCGAAGGGCATACGGTGGTGAATGGCGTGCCTGCCGGAGATTTGGTGTTCCGGCTGCCGTACGGCGTAGTAAGCGCCGAGATCTGCGAAGACCTTTGGTCCACCCATCCCCCCGCACTGGCCCGCGTCTTGGCGGGTGCGGAAATCATGTGCAATCTCAGCGCCTCGCCCTTCACGCCGCGTAAAAACGAACAGCGGCGGCGGCTGGTTCTGAATGCTTCCCAGTCGCTGGCTTGCGTCTACGCATATGCGAATATTCTGGGGCTCGACAACAGCCGGCTCGTATTTGATGGAGGCGGCTTTGTCGCATCTCCAAACGGCATTGTGGCCGAAGGGGCGATCCTATCCAAATCCTATTGGACCCTTACCACGGGCATCGCCAACCTAGATGATATCTCGCGGGCGCGCGCAGAAAACTCGACTTGGCGGCAATACGCCACCCACAAAGAGATTACCGCGCCGGTGAGCGTGATCACATCAGAAAAAGACTCACTCGGGAGCGCCGAAGTGCGTGATTATGCCGCCCAATTCCCGAAAAGCTTGTTCTGGCCGGATGGGAAATCCGTCTCCGGCAAGACGGAAGCAGAGTCCTACCTAGATGAATTATTCGGCGCGCTGGTGCTCGGACTGCGCGATTATTTCGAGAAAGTGGGCGCGTTCCAGCGTTTCTTGGTGGCCTTGAGCGGCGGGCGCGACAGCGCACTATGCCTCCTGCTGGCCGTCGAAGCCGCTAAAGCCTATAAGGAAGGCCGGGAATCCGAGCGGTATGCGGAGCATGTGTCGGCGGTCTATCTTCCCAACAAAGCGTTCAGCAGCAACGCCACGGAGGACGCCGCCCGCTCTTTCGCCGAAGAGCTTGGCGTGCCGTTCCAGGTGGTGTCGATTGCGGAGGAGTCCGCGATAGCGCTCGAGAAAGCGGCGCAATTGGTGGGCGGCCTCGATAAAGTAACCCCTTTAGCGAAGCAAAATCTGCAAGCGCGCGTGCGGGGCAATATGATGCTCAATTGGGCCAATAGCGCATCTGGACTCTTGCTGGTCACCTCGAACCTGAGCGAGGCGGCCGTGGGCTACACGACCACCGGCGGCGACAACCAAGGCGGCTATTCCCCCATCGCCAATGTGCCCAAAACGCTCGTAAGCCGCCTGCTCGAACATGTGGCCAGCCGCATGGGCCTCGCATCCATGGCCAAAATCCTGGCGATTCCGCCCAGCGCGGAATTGGCTCCTAACCAGCAGGATGAAACCGACCTCATGCCCTATGCAATCCTGGATGACTTGCTGTACCTGTTCGCCCGGAAACGGTTTTCACTGCCGGATTGCTGGCGGGTGCTGGCCTGCCGCCATCCCGATTATACTCCCGAACAATTGCGCATCTGGACCCGCACCTTCGGCAAGCTATTCGCCTATAACCAGTGGAAACGCGAACAGCTCCCCGTGGCGCTCAAAGTGCTCGAACTAGACTTGGATCCGAAAACCGGCTTCCGCTTTCCCGTGACGCAGAGCATCGAAGATGAGTTGCGTGAACTGGATGCATGCCAACAATAACTGGTAAAAACGCGGTAAATGTATCAATATGGATCCATCGAACAGGAGGGAGCTAATGGGACGGCTCATCAAAGTGGCGGAGAAAAAAGATGTGCCGGATGGGGAAGGGATTAGCGTAACGGCGGAAGGCGAAAAAATCGCCTTGTTTCATGAAACCGGTGAGTTTTTCGCCGTGGGTGACATGTGCCCCCACGCAGGCGGGCCCTTATCGGAAGGGTGGCTCGATCAAGGTGAAATCACCTGTCCATGGCATGGCTGGACATTCCCCTTGCGAAAACAGGATGCGGAACGCGATGACGGCCTGCCGCGTTATCATGTAATAATTGAAGGGGAAGATATCTTAATCGAACTGCCCGAATAACGCCGCTATAGCAAGAGAATATGCGCAGCAACTGTCCAGGACCAAGCATTTTAGCGCAGTTAAGTGATTGCGCAGGAGGCGGTTAAGATGGATTTGCAGCAAGCATTGGAACAATACTTCATGCCGGCGGCGAAAGAGCTCGTGCAGAACGAGGGCGATGCGTTACGCTGCCTCGCATGTGGAAATCGCTGCCTGATTCGTGAAGGAGAAACCGGCATATGTCGCATGCGGGCCAATCGTAAGGGCGAACTCTGCGTGCCTGGCGGTTATGTGGCGGGGCTTTCGCCGGATCCCATCGAGAAAAAGCCGTTTTATCATGTATTGCCCGGCGAACTGGCCATGTCGTTTGGCATGCTTGGATGTAATCTGCATTGCAGTTTCTGCCAGAATTGGATTTCGAGCCAAGCATTAAAAGACCAGAATGCCGTTTCCTGCCCCCACTCTATCTCCGCTGAAGCCATCGTGGACGCCTCCGTGGCTCATGACGCCCCAGTCATTGTCAGCACGTATAACGAACCGCTCATCACCGCTGAATGGGCGGTTGAGATCTTCAAACGGGCCCAGGCGCGCGGGATTTTATGCGGTTATGTGAGCAACGGTAATGCGACCCCAGAAGCGCTTGCATTCATCCGCCCGTATGTAAGCATGTATAAAGTAGACCTAAAGACATTCAATGAGGCGAATTACCGCGAGCTGGGATGCCCGCTTCAGCATGTGCTCGACTCCATTACACTGCTGCACGACATGGGATTCTGGGTCGAAGTGGTCACGCTGGTCATTCCTGGATTCAACGATAGCGAAGCGGAATTGCACCATATCGCCGCATTTCTCGCCAGCGTATCCCGCGATATCCCTTGGCATGTGACGGCCTTCCACCCTGACTATAATATGACGGAACGCCGCCGCACTTCCGCAGAAGACCTCGAACGGGCATGTAAAGCGGGTAAAGACGCGGGCCTTCATTATATATATGCAGGCAACCTGCCGGGCGTTTTGGTGAACCGCGAAAATACCTCATGCCCCGCTTGTGGCGCTCTTCTCATCCAACGGCGCGGATACCATATCATCGACAACCACATGCAAGGCTCCGCTTGTTCCAAATGCGGCGCGCGCATCGCCGGGTTATGGGAACGGCCCGCGTAGAAGCTATTCTTCCCCCTCTTTGAGGCGCTTATTGACACGCTTCACAATCCGTTTGAGCGTCGCTGCGTCATTCACGAACAACAGAGGCGAATCTTCCTGCACGAACTCGATCAACGCGATATGGTCCTGTTCCGAGGAAGCCGCCATATCCAAATACATTTCCCATTTAGATTCCGCTTCATCCAGGGGCCGCCGCTTGCCTTCATGCCAATGGAATACATGAATATTCGAAAGCCACTTGCGAATGCGTTTGAGGCCCTTTAAGCAGGTATCATAATCAACGCGATTGTCTTCCTGCCAATAGGTGGCCACATTATCACGCTCGACTTGCTCCATGAGCCGGCGCGTGGCGCTTGTCGCATCATTTAGCGTATTGCCGTGGAATTCGAAGGCGAGGCTCATGCCCTCGCGCTGGGCAAAGTCGGCTGCCTCTTGCGTATCGGTGATCATCTTGCGCCAATATGATTCAGGAGCGCCTTTCGAACCGCGCGAACCCGCCCATACACGCACTATGGACGTGCCCAATGCACGGGCCGTTTCAAGTGTTTGGCCCAAAGAAGCTTCATTCTCGGAATCCGCGCCTACCCGAAAATAAGAACCATATGCCGCAAGCTCTAGCCCCGCATCTAGCGTACGTTTCCCTACATCCCGAGCCAAGTCTATTTTGCCAGGGGGAACATGCACGTCTCCCCCCCATTCGATATGCCGGAGCCCCGCCTCTTTCGTGAGACGGATAACATCCTGAACCCCAATTTTTCGAAATGTGACTGAAACCAATCCCGTACGGATCATGCCCCAATAGCTCCTTTTTTCAGACTCCCAGCGTTTGCATCAGTGTACCTATTCCGCGCCGCAAGTCCAAGTATTCGAATCGATCAAATGGCCATACATAGGGATTGCGTTTGGGAAATAGCGCAAGAAACAAACTCCGCGCATCAGATGACATGATGCAGCGGTGCGCGGCCAAGATATCTTCCGGATATATGAACCCAGCCGCCAAAAACATCATTTCATCCATATCCAAGCTGAGCTTATTGGCTCCGGCCACCGATGACACGTCTACGGCTCCATGGTGATTACGTATTCGGAAAGGCTGTCCCGAAACAAACAGGGTGAACTCCGTATGGAGCTCCCGCGCAAGACTGCGGCCGAGAAGGCTCTCCCACTCCGGTATCAAACTCTCCAGTGTTTCACCGAGATTGATGAAACGCATCATGCCACCCTCATTCACAATGCGCGTTTCGTGGCGTGACGGAAACCGGAGCAAACAACGTGCTAGAACATGAGAAGGCGGAATATAAAAGACAATGCCTCGGGCGGCGTGTTCCGCCGCCAATTCCGCCGTTGCGCCAATGAGGGCCGGGCATAGGCCTGGATGCGCGCACGCGGCGTCATCCACGCGCAAATAGCCGCCTTCTAGCGATGCGATAAAATACGCATCGAGGCGTCCCTGTGCATCGGTCAAGGCAAACCAATCATGCCAGCAATCCCAACGATTCCGGAAATGGGCCGCCGTCCTCAATACACCGCACGCCACATCCGTACTGCAAGCATGATGGAGCTTTTGGATGGCCGGAATCTCGCCAGGCCGGGCCGGGCGCATCCGGAGCAATGGCTCGAATGCCTTTCCCACATTCAAGTCCACATAAATGGCATAATCCGCGAAAGCGGGCGCATAACCGAAAAACCGGCCAAAATCTGGATATCCAAACAGCATGGAGACGTGGTAATTATTCCGCTTCATAAAATCCATGGCGTCAAACATCAGCGCCCGGCAATGGCCTTTGCCGCGATGATGGGGCGCCGTGGCCACCCACCCAATCCCCCCCATTTTCAACCGGCTTTCCCCGATGGAAATGGTGTCTGTCACGATGCGCAGCGCACTCACGACTTCCCCCTTGCCACGGAGAATGCGCGTGTGTTCCCGGCGGTATCCAGGATACCGGTGGGCCAGCTCCCACAGCCAGTGGCGCAAACGGGGATCATGCGCCGCATAGGCTTCCGCCATAAGCCCATTAGCCTGCCGCAGCTCTTCGTCCGTTTCCACCGGTTTTACTCGAAAATCCGCCATCTCACCTTCTCACTTGCCTTCCGCCTTAACAAGACAGGCGCAAAGCCTTCCCGCCAGCGAACAAAAAACTATAGCATATCGCACATCCAGCGCCATTATGAATATAAGCATATGAATATAAGCATGGAGGACTGCACATTCAGCATCCACTATCTTTTTGAATGAATAAAGTATTATTTCCCACGAAAAAGCCTTGACAGAATAGGGCTGAGGGTGTAAGATGCATCCGGTTAGTAAACGTTTTCTGATTGAATTGAGGCAAACAGCGAACGTAAAGGGACGGGCGGGGACAGCCAAGGTTTTCCATTTTATTAGTCTGTTACGTTGAAGCGGATCAGTTTCATCATCCAATACAAAAAATGGATTTCGTTCATACTTAATGCTTAAAACGAGAAAATGAATACGTTATAGCAAACGTTTTCTACATATAAAGCGGTTCTTTTTTGTAGCTTGTAAGCCGTTACATATACATCGTGTTTTCAACAAAGGAGGGTTATCTTGATGAATCGGCACTCTAAACAGAATGGATTTACACTGATTGAACTCCTCGTGGTCATTGCCATTATCGCCATTCTTGCAGCGATCCTGCTGCCAGCACTGGCGCGGGCGCGGGAAGCGGCGCGGAGGGCCTCCTGTGCAAGCAACCTGAAACAATTTGGCGTTATTTTTAAGATGTACTCGGGCGAAAACAAGAGCATGTTTCCCGAGAATAATCCCGTGGTCTTCAGCGGCATCAAGAACGAACAATCGGGTTCCGTGTGGCTATTTGCCGCCATGGGGTTGAACTCCGTTTCGCTCTACCCGGATTATTGGTCGGATCCGTCCATCATTCAATGCCCATCGGACGCCCACGCGGATGCGGAAGCCTCCCAGTTGGGCCTGACGAGCGGTGATTTCGTGGAAAAGATCAAAAATCAAGCCAAACTAGCGTCCTCCGATGAATCCCAAAAGCTTTGCCTGCATGCCTTGCTGGGGCTCCCCCAATCGTATACCTATATCGCGTATGCAGTGGAAAGCAATTGCCAGCTTGCTGATGTCGGCTGGTGCATGTGGAACTGGTTCTGGTCGTTTGGCTATCCCAATAACTACTCCGCGAAGGGCCCCTATGATGGCAAATTCACACGCAAGGTCTATGGCGCCAGCAGTTCCAATGGGGCGGAATGCGTCCTTGGTTCAGGTTATTTGCCGAACCGTGGAGGCAGCGATCTAAACCGGTGGAGCCACTCCGAGTTTGGCCTGCCCGCCGCCCAGTTAACGGATTACACCAACAACGGCAAAGACTATGACGAAAAGGGCAATCCCATGCCCAGCACCTACAAACGGCTGCGGGAAGGGGTGGAACGCTTCTTCATCACGGACATCAATAATCCCGCCTCGGGCGCTATTGGCCAGAGCACGCTGCCGGTCATGTATGACGCATGGGGCCAGACCATGGACTCGTGGAAGTTCATCGGCGTAGGTTCTTCGGATAACGGCGCCACGAAATTCAACCATATCCCTGGCGGCTCGAATGTGCTCTACATGGACGGGCATGTAGAGTTCATCCGGATCAATCCGGACGGAAAAGTGCCGATGGGCTACGGCAAGCCTCCCACGGAATACGGCCATACGAACACGGATGGATACCTCATTTTTAGAACAGGCATGTTTGGCGGCATGGGCTGAGGCGATAGCTATTCCAAGGCGTGGCGATGCTTCAAGCGGAGCTTGCTCCTCCTCCCTCTCTGAGAGCTTCGCCACGCGGTTTTACTATTGAATACGGGCATCCGCAACAAAAATAGAAGCGTTGCCAGAGGATTTCCACCACGAGCATGTAAGAAATGATTTCATCGCCGAGATCCGGCCAGGTGCGTAGAGGCGCCAGGCTGGTTAGTAACAGTGGTGCTTTCGCACAAGCGGAAGCTCCTTTCACATCAACTGGAGAGAGAAGAAAGGAGAAAGTCATGCAGAGGGGTAAGCTATTATGCGTATTGGCGGCTGGGCTGCTCGCGGCGTTCGCCGCGCAGTCGCAAACAATTACGAATCCTGGATATGAAGATGATGCGACCGGATGGACCATCACGGTATCGGATGGCGATTTCGGCCCATTCTTCGAAAACATCGCCGCTCAAAGCCATTCCGGCACGGAATGCCTGAAGTTCTGGAGCGACACCGAGCACACCGGTTCGGCGGAACAAACCTTGACCGGGGTGCCGGAAGGCCGGTATCTGGTCTCGGCTTGGGCGTTTGGTTATGCATCGACGACAATGACGATAAGCGCGGATGGCGGCTACGGCGTCGAGAGTGTTGTATATAATCTCTGCGAACCAAGCGGCAACTATATAAACATCGGCGTGCCGGTGCGTGTTAACTCGGCCGGCAATCTAAACATCAAATTCGAGCATACGAGTGAGGCCAGCATCAATCTCCAACTCGATGATTGGGAGATCACGCCTATCGGCAGCGAACTGATCGCCAATCCCAGCTTCGAGTTCAACAGCCATGGCTCGTTCGCGGGCTGGGAAGTGGCCTTTGATGCTTCCACCACAAGTCCCTTTATCGAGCAGGATGGAGCAGCAGATCCCCCGCGCGGGACATTGGGCTCTTACGGCATGCGCTTGGGCAACAAATCGGCGGGCGCCAGCAATGTGCTCGCCGGAACCATCTCGCAGATCATTCGCGATGTTCCAGCGGGTGACTACACGGTATCCTTTGATGTCGGCTCGTGGTGGGATGGCGATTACTCGGTCCAGCTTGATTTGAATGGAAACGCCGGAACCCCTGTCGCGGTCACACACACGTCAAGCTCCCCCATATATAATTATACGCCCACTGAAAATATCACTCTGGCGGAAGCGGGGGATTTAGAGATCGTTATCAATTTCTCTAGTACAACCACCATGAGCCAGTGGGCGGCTATCTGGTTCGATAACGTGGTTCTGGAAGGCGGCGGCGGCGCTACCGTGCCGGATGTGTCGGACATGACGCAAGCGGAGGCCACGACCGCGCTGGAAGACGCCGGTTATGTCGTCAGTGTCGAGCAGGAAGCCAGCGACACCGTACCTGCGGGTACGATTATTCGCACGGAGCCTGCTATCGGCAGTGCGCTTGCCGCAGGCGAGACGGTCACGCTAGTGGTCTCCACCGGCAGCGCTTCTTCGGATCTGCCCGTGGCTGGTTTGCTCGGTATCGTGTTGCTCGGTGGAAGCTGCGTAGGAACAGGCGTGAGCCTGCTGCGCAAGCGTATGGGGCGCTAATCCCATCCGTTACCGATGAATATCCGCGTTAGGAAACCGGCCACGGAGAGGCAACACTCCGTGGCCGTGTTATTTGACAATGCTCTTAGTGGCTGAACTCTCGGCTCAGCGCAAAAAACGCAAGGAGGTACACGCATGCCTGTCCTCACCGGAATTGCCTGCCTGCTCGCTGGCCTATTTTCGACAACCGATGGCGGTCCGGCATGGAAACAAGCGGCGGTGCTATATGATGATTCCCCTTACGCCCATGCATCCGTCGCACAACATATCGCGGACCTTCTCAACGCGGAAGGCATCGGTGTTGAAAAGGTCTCTTATGGCCAGCTCACCGCACCCGGCATGCTCACATCCAGCCGGTTCGATTGCCTGGTGTTGCCCTATAGCCCTGCTTTTCCACTAGACGCCTGGCCCGCACTCGATGCGTTCTTGCGGCAAGGAGGCGATTTGGTGTTGCTCGGCGGCCATGCCTTCAGCCAGCCGCTCAAACAGATAGATGGCGCATGGCAAAGCCGCACCATCTTCGACTCGCCACTTAAGCATATCGAGGAAACACGCACTATTCCGTTTTATGGTGCGTTCGAAGAATACGAGATTTATCATATGCCAGATATCCGGGCAATACGAACATACGCTGGCCAATCGCTTTTCACCTCACCCATATCGCTTTCAGGAAACTACAGCGGCGTCTCCGCGGTGGGATTCACCTTTCCCGGCCAAGCGTGGAATATGCCTTTATTAACCGCGTATGACGCCTCGGGACGGCGCTGCGGCTTGGCCGCCAGCCTGCTCATCAATTACGGCGGTGATTACCTCGACTCACGCTGGCTGCTGTTTGGCGTCGAGGGAGACGGCTTCTACCTAAGCAGCGAGTTCGACACCGCGTTTCGCGCCTGCCTGGAGCCCGCCCAGCGCGATGGTCTGGAAACAGGATGCGCCTCACAATATCGCGAAAAAACTGAACTCAAGGTGGAAATCACAACCCCAGCACCGCCTCGTATTCTGTTGAACAAAGAACACAAGCGCTTTGAATATGAAGACGGACGGCCCTTCTTCATGATTGGCGCGAATTACACGGGAAACGTATACATAAAATACGACGCCCAAGACATTCAAGAAGTCGAAAAAGATTTTCAAATGATGCATCAATACGGCATCAATTTCATCCGCATCTGGGGCCCAGACCGATTTTTGGAGAGTCCTGGCCGCGAACTGCTCATTGAAATGTGCCGCCGTTACGGCGTCTATTTTATGCCCGTCGTCACCGGCAGCCAGCGCGAGCAAGAAAAAGGCGCACTTCAGGAACGCGCAACAAAAATGGCGCTGGCGTTCAAGGATGAGCCCGTGCTTCTCGCTTTTGACCTAAAGAATGAACCGTATTTCTGGGAAATGGCCGCCGAGTGGACCGATGCGGCTTCCCACATAAAAATGGGCGATGGCAAGCCCGCCTGCCCGCCAAATGAATTGGGGTGGGCTCCTTATCTAAGCTGGGCGGGCATCTTCTCCCACCCGTTTTGCTCCTCTCTGCCAGGCCTGCGCGGGCCATTACCGTATCCTACCGAGCCCAATCAGCAAAATGCCTTCGAGTATGCCAATCAAATCTATGCGGACATGATCCATTGGGCGGGCGATCCTATTAGGGCCGCTTTACCGGGCGTTCCGCTCACCGTAGGCTACAACACCGTGTGGGATTGCTTGCCCGCCAACCAAACACTCGATTTCGTTTCGCACCATTGTTACACCTGGCCGGATAACTTCGAATGCGTGATACTGCAATTAAGCACCATGGACAGCCTGCATGCATGCTGGCCAGACAGGCCTATCAGCTTAGGCGAATTCGGCTACCCCAATAGCTATTATGAACGCCCAAACGCCTTTCTCGATGTGCATGCCAGCGCCCTTGGCGAATTACTGCATTATCTTTATGCATTCGCAAAAGGATATGGCGGCTGCGCCAAGTGGATGTTGAACGACATCTCCGTGCGTAATGCCCACACCCAAATGACTTGGCTCCCATGGGACAACCAGCAGGAAGTGCTTAAAGAATCCCGCCTAGGGATTTTCTATGATGACGGCACTCCTGAACATGGCGTAAAACCTCTGGCATATGGCTTGCGTTTTCTAAGTGAATTCATCGCAGCGGGTAACGAGGGCGGCTGGATATGGGTCGACCGCGCCGATACGCCCATCGAGACAGGATATGTCTATCGCCATGAAAACGCGCTGTTCATAGGCAATATGGCGTACGAAAGCCCTTCATTCGCATTCACTTCACCGGATGCCGCTAATGTGATGCTGCGATGGGATGGCGGCGTGCTTCGCCTCATGTCCACCGCGGATACATCCGTACGCATACAACCCCGCGCCTACCTTCCGAATGCGCCAGCAAATGCGCCCGTGCAAGGGAAATACGCTTCCATGAAGTATGAAGGCGATATGCTCCTTTTGTCCCTGCTCGAAGGCGAAACCATCTCGATTGAACCATAAGAGCATCGCCGAAGGCTTTATTATGGCTTATTCATCCTCTTCGGAGGGGCCGCCATTTCCGGTGACAAGATACCGGAAAGGCCTGGGGCTCATGCCTTCCAGTTTCCGAAACGCACGGTTCATTTCTTGGGAAGACCCGAAACCAGTGTAAACGGCGATATCGGCGAGCTTTTCATCCGTCTGGGAAAGCCAATATTTAGCGCAATCGAGCCGGATTTTTCGTAAGAATTCGAAGGGCGTCTGGCTAGTCTCTTTCTTGAATACCCGGCACAGGTGAGGCCCCCCCACTCCCGCCGCTTGGGCGATGTCATCAAGCGTAATATGTTGGGTGAAATGCTCCTCCATAAAGTGCTTTGCGGCGACAATACGGATATGCTCGCCCGTGGTTTCACCTGTTTCCTGAGCAGCGCGATGGAGATCAACGAGGGCTTGCATAAGCATTAAGGTGGCGATCAACAGTTTGCGCTCATCATCAAAGAGTAGATTCGCAGCCGCGCGCAAGGTGGCTTGGACACGCCGGGCGACTTCGGGTTCAGGGGCGAAAAAATAGGGTAGAAACCTGGCATCCAGGCCTGGGTAAATGAACTTTATCGATAAATGGGCTAGATTGCTTGTTTCCGCCACGTTTAGCTGATGAGGCACATGCGGCGGCACAAAATAAAACACCCCCTTCTCGATAGCGTTAAGGCGGTTATCGATCATGTACGTGCCTTGTCCATCCAGAAAATGATCCAAGTGAAACACATTGTCGTGCGTATGGCGCGGTAGCTTGCGGACAACATCCCACTGGCGGAATTCAATGAGTTCGATTACCGGCAAACGCTCTGGCAATCCCGGAAAAAGACGGTCCATTTCCACACGTTGCGAGTGTTCATAACGGTGAAGCCGCATAACAGGCACAGTATCTCGATAAGCATTGCCAGGGCACATGGAACGAATATCCTACCTCCGATTTAAAAGATGAAACGGATTCATCCGCTTTCAACAATTGAGTATATCTCAAATTTGCCCATAAAACCATCACGGACAATCGCTTAATCTGTTCATAATTCACCCCAAAATGCAACATATGTAATATTTTAGGTGACATTTTAAACAAATTTTGATACATTGTGCTTCTAGAGGCAGTAACGCCCCCTGTGTGGGCCAGCCAAGGCAATCTAGAATTCGTTATATGGAAGGAAATACTGCATGTGCGCAAGAAAAAGAACTTCAGGCGTTCCTTATGAGCTGCTGGGGAACCGCATCGTTTTTACAAACTATTTCTTTGTAAGCCAGGGTTCCTCGCGGTGGCGCAATGCGGCGGGTGATGATGTGACCGTGGTGGGCGATGAAGGGCCATATGATGCTAAACTCCAGCCAGCGGCGTGCAATCCTTGGGGGATTCGCTTAAAAACGTATCCTGCGGAAACCGCGGAAAACGTGTTGCAATTGGATGAACCTTGGGAACGCGAGGGCGCCATGGGCGCGTTGTTGCGGGATGACGGACTATACCGGGCGTGGATTGCCACGGGCTGGGGCGATTTACAGATCTTCAAGCCGGGCCAGCGGCCAAATCATTACATCACCTACCGGGAATCGGATGACGGATATCATTGGCGCGCCCCCAAATGCGGGCAGTTCGAGCATGATTCATCGAAAGAAAACAACATCGTGTTCGAGACCTCCTGCTTCATTGGTGGAGGCTGTTCCGTGTTTCGCGATCCCGTGGGAGCGCCGGAGGAACGGTATAAACTCGTCGCGGAGTGTTATTCATGGACGCCGGAACAGGTGGCGCGCTACCAGGAACGCTGGCCGGAAGATATAGACGCCCGGGCGTTTCGCGAAGATGTGAATCTGATCATGGGGGTGCGTGGCGCGGTTTCTCCCGATGGGATCACTTGGCGGGAGCATGATACGCCATTGGTGATCACCCATTGCGACACCCAATTGATCTGCACGTTCAACGCAAATCTGGGCGAATATGTGCTCTATACCCGGGATTACGCGGACTTGCCCCGCTCGGAACGAGGCCGGCCGTATTCGGCAATCGACATGGTGAGCAGTGCGCGGCGGTCGGTGGGCATCATGAGGAGCAAACGGTTTGATCATTTCCCCTTGCCGGATGTAGCCTTGCAGGCCAGTCCGGCCATGCGTCCATCAGAAGTGTTATACACAAACTGCTACACCACCATTCCCGGCGCGCCTGAACACCATCTGATGTTCCCCGCGGTATGGGATTTGTGCCACCACGACGAGACCTGGATCGCCTTGGCAACAAGCCATGACGGCCTATTGTGGCAATACGCCTCGCAAGAACCGGTGCTGGAAACCGGAACATTCGGCCAGTGGAACGGCGGATGCATCTATACCCATCCTAATTTGACGGAACTACCCAACGGCGACTGGGTGATGCCATACACTGGATTCAACGTGCCCCACAAGTATCCCCGCAGCAAAGCGGAGCGCCAGACAGGGTATGCGCGGTGGCCGCAAGGACGCTTGATATCGCTCAAAGCGGAGCAGTCAGGGCAATTCGAAACCATCCCCGTGCTGCCTCCGGGCAAGCGCTTGTACATCAACGCAAAAACACGGCGGGCGGGATATATCCGCGTAGCTGCGTATCGCGGAACCGGCGAGGTGATTCCTGGACGGGAGATGGAGAACGCCGCGCTTTTGTTTGGCGATTTACACTGGACTCCCGTGTGCTGGAAAGAACAGAACGATCTGGGCCTCGCGCCTGAAGAAGATGTGGTGCTGCGGTTCGAGCTGAAAGAAGCCGAGATATTCGGCCTCGAATTCAGATAAACTATTCTTGGCCACAAACATAACTGGCGACAGCCCAAAAACAAGCGCTGGTTTATTCCTGCCGCGCCAGCTCCACCGGTTCGCTTCCCGGACACGATACGCCCCGGCGCTCAAGCAAAGTGCCCTCATATAGATAGAGGTCCACAATCGCTTTTAGATAATCCGTTTGGGCTTGCACCTCATTGATCTGGGCCGTGAGGAGATCGCGTTGCGCCTGGGCGACCAGGAGAACCGGCGAACGGCCAAGGCGGAGTTTCTCCGTCTCAATTTGAAGCGTCTCTTCCTGCAAGCGGCGCGTGGCGGCAGTGGCGGCGATCTGCTCTTTCGCGCGGCGCAGTTCAACATACGCCGTGCGGACATCCTGTTCGGCGAGCTGGACCATATTGGCAAGGGCATCCCAGTCCTGGCTGCGCGCCAAGTGGGCGCGCTCATCGAGCGCCCGCGCGGCGCGGTTGCCAATGGGATAACTGAACTCCACTCCCACCTGCGTGGACATCCGGTTATCGCGCGGCGTACGGCTGCCCGACAGAAACGAATCCGTGTATTCGGTATGGTTAAGGTCTTTACCGAGAGAAAGGAAGAGATCAAGCTGGGGCAGCAAGCCGTTTTTCGTCTTTACGATTTCTAGGCCGTCGCGTTGAATTTGCAAACGCGCTTGATTGAGATCAGGCCTCATGCGCTGGGCAAGCTCCACCGACGCATCTATGGCGTCAAGTGGGATTTCCGGCGTAACTGGAGTGGTCTTCAATTCGATATTGGCCGTGCGGAGGGCGTCTTCCGTGGGATTCAAAAGGCGCAGCAGCGCCAGGCGCGCTTTATCATAAGCGCCCCGGGCGTCAATCAGCGAACCGCGCCGCTGGGCCACTTCCGCCTGGGCTGCGGCGCGTTCCGTTTCCGCTTCCCGCCCAATGCGGATGCGCTCTTCAATCTCATCCGCCTGCCGTTGCGCCACACTAAGCGCATCTTCGTATATGGCGATCTGCTTCTGGGCCAGCACGCAGTCCCAATAGCCCTTCTCGACTTGCGCGACCAAATCCTCGACGAAGCCGCGCAGCTCATACTCCGAGGAAGCGGCGTCCAGGCGCGCCTGGCGCATACTGGCCAAATTGACGCCTAATCCAGCTCCTTGCAACAGGTTCTGGGTCACGGACACCATAATGCTGGTGTTTTTCTGGTCCGTATCCGTGCCGCTCGTTAATTCAGGGTAGGAAGAGTGGTTGCGTAATTTGGTGCGGCTCGGGCCGATGGACATGCTCACGTCCGTGCCTGTCGGGAAAAACTGGCTGATCCCGGCGCTGCCTTCTTCCATTCGCGTTTTGGCCATTGTCTTGACGGGTGTTAATGCAGTGATATCCGGCGAAATACCCACACCCGAGTTTGTCCAATCCAACGTGGTTTGTATCAACTGATCGCGCGTCACCCGCTCCCAAGTCATCGAATAAGCCGCAGAGAACGTGGGATCAAATACCGCGCGCTGTTGCGCCACGGAGGTAGCAGAGATGGAGGGATTCGCCTCCTGCACGCGAAGGCTTTGATTGTGCTCCAGCGCGATTACAATGGCTTCCTCAATCGTTGCCGAGAGCGGAGCAGGCGTTTCTGGCGCATCGGCGTTAGGTGCAGGATTTTCCACCGGTGGCGATTCAAGCGCCGGAGGCGATGCCTGTTCAGCCGCACCCGCCGGCGGGGCCGCCGCGATTTCAGGAATAGCGGATGTGGGGCGCGCTTCAATAGTGGCGCAGCCAGCCAGCATGCCGCCTATACCCGCCAAACCCGCGCAAAACGTCAAAATGCCGATTCTCACATGCTCTCCTATCTGCCGGGCAAACACGTTTCCGCCCGGATCGTTATTCGTAGCGCAATGCATCTATAGGATTCAGCCGCGCGGCGCGGCGTGCGGGATAATACCCAAAAAATACGCCCACGGAAGCGGCGAACAGCATTGCCATGACAATGCTCTGCACTTGCAACACTGTCGAGAAATTCGTCAGGCTCGCGATAGCCTTGGCGGCCCCCACGCCCGCCCCCACGCCGATGAGCCCGCCTAGGCCGCTCATCAGAATGGCCTCGAACAAGAACTGGCGCAGGATGTCCCGGTCTTTCGCGCCGATGGCTTTCCGGATGCCGATCTCGCGGGTGCGCTCGGTAACCGTCACCAGCATGATATTCATGATCCCGATGCCGCCAACGAGAAGCGATATTCCCGCGACAGCCCCAAGCAATATGGTGAACGTCTGCGTGACCGAGGAAGCCGTGCTTAATAAATCCGCCTGATTACGAATTTCGACATCATCGGGCATATCCGGCTGGACTCGGTGGCGCTGGCGAATCAACGCAATGACGGCATCCTGGACGGTATTGAGATCTTCAGGGTCTTTACATTGAATGTCGATCTCGCGCAGATAATCCAGGCCAAACAATTGTTTCATGGCGGTGGTGTAAGGGATGATGGCCGTATCATCCGGATTGAACCAGCCTTGATCGCCCTTGGATTTCGTAACGCCAACCACCAGGAAATTGATGCCATTTATTTTGATGGTCGCACCAATGGGATTCTCCTTCCCCATCAGGTTTTCCGCCGTGACGGGACCAATGATCGCCACTTTGGCCATCTGGGATTCCTCGGAATCGCTGAAAAGGCGGCCCTTTTCAAGCTGGAAGCTGCGGATGGGCAGATAAGGGGAAGAAGCGCCAATCACCTGCGTGCCCGTGTTCTTCTCATAGTATTTAAGCTGGGCGCGGTTTTGCACCACCGGCGAAACCTGCACGATGCCCGGCACATCTTTCAATATAGCTTGGGCGTCTTCAATGGTAAGATTTTGCTGGGTGCCGGTCATGACGCCGCCCGTGCCGTGCTGGGCGGGGCGTACAACCAGGAGATTCGTGCCCATCGAGGAAATGCTGCTCAACACTTGGGCCTTTGCGCCCGCCGCGATAGCCAGCATGGCGATAACGGCTCCCACGCCGATAATGACGCCCAGCACGGCCAGAAAAGAGCGCAGCTTGTTGGCCACCAGGCTGAATATAGCCACTTTTAGTAACACGAGGAAATACATGCGCGGCCTCCGTCAACCCTCTACGATCTGCCCGTCGCGAATCATTATCGAACGTCCACATCGATCCGCGACCTCTTTTTCATGCGTCACGATAATGATGGTGCGACCTTGTTCATGCAGTTGATCGAATAACTCTAAAATCTCTTCACCGGTTCGTGAATCCAAGTTTCCGGTTGGCTCGTCGGCCAGAATAATGGATGGATTGGTCACAATGGCCCGGGCGACAGCAACGCGCTGGCGCTGGCCGCCAGAAAGCTTGGAGGGCTCGTGGCCCATGCGTTCGGCAAGGCCCACCAGCTTCAACGCATCGGCGGCCTGCTCCTTGGCGTCATGATTATGTGCGTACAGCATCGGCAGCTCGACATTCTCGAGAGCGCTGAGCCGGGGCAGTAAATTAAAAGTCTGGAATACAAAGCCAATTCGCCGGTTGCGGATCTCGGCAAGCCGGTCGCTGTTAAGCCCGGCTACATTTTCTCCCGCAAGGCGATACATGCCTGAATCTGGCACATCCAGGCAGCCCAAAATATGCATAAGCGTGGATTTGCCGCTGCCTGATGGACCCGTGATAGCCACCATCTCTCCTTCTTGGATGATGAGGCTCACTCCGTCCAAGGCTTTGACCGTTGTCCCGCCCAGCAAGTACGTTTTTCGGACTTCTTCCAACTCGATCAACGCCGGAAACCTCCGCCGCCGCCCATGGTGCGCATCATCATCATCCGCTGCCGCGTATTTTGCTGGGCCGCATTCGCCCCCTCCCGCACGCCAGCGGCTGTCCGCTTCCGTGCTCTGAATCACAACCTTATCGCCTTCCTGGAGGCCGCTCAGGATTTGCGTTTGCATTAAATCCGTGATACCCACCTGGACAGGATGTTTTTCTTCTATCGTCCCGTCGGGCTTCTGGAGCGAAACGAACATGTCCCCTTTGTCGCGGAATATTGCGCCCGCGGGCGCCAGCAACGTATCCGTAGCTTCCGCCACTAGAATGGAAACATTCGCCGTCATCTCCGGTTTGAGCATCAATTTATCTTCACTCAACACCTCGACACGCACTTCAAAAGTCACGACATTCTGCGTATTGACCCCCTTCGCGGCGATGCGGTCCACTTTCCCGGTAAACTGCTTGCGCGGATACGCATCCGCCGTGATATCCGCCGTTTGGCCAAGCTGCACTTCGCCAATATCGCTTTCGTCCACCGAGGCCAATATGTATATGCGCGATAAATCCGAGAGCATGAGCGCGGTCGTGCCGCCGCCCACATTGCTGATGCCCGACGAGATGATCTGTCCGATCTGGATTTTCCTATCCGAAATCACCCCATCAATGGGCGCGAAGACTTTCGTATAGCCGAGCTGCCGCTTAGCGAGATCTAGGGCAATTTGGTCCGAGTCCACATCCGCTTTACTGAGGCAGATTTGTTGCAGCTTGGTCTCGAGGTCAATCTTCTGCGTTTTCAAGCCCTCGATGGCGGCCTGGGCAGTCAACACATCTTGCTCTGCCTGGACAGCGGTGGTTCGGGCTGTTTCCACATTTTCAGGGCTTGTATATTTTTTCTCCAGCAGTTCCTCTTCGCGTTTCGCCTTGGCGGAGGCGTCCGCCGCACGGGCTTTGGCTGACTGAAGCGCGGCATTGGCCTTTTGGCCATCCCACGACGATATTCTTTTCGGCCGTGAGAAGCGCCACTTGGGCTTGGGCCAAACGGGCTTTAGAGGCCGCAAGTGAAGCCTCCGCTTGTTGAACCTGCCGCTCCTGATCTACCGGATCCAGCTCTAGAAGCAGATCATCCTTCTTTACATGATCGCTAATATCAAACGGAATCTTTATGACTTGGCCGCTTGCACGGCACTTGATCTCGACATCCAGGTTAGAAACCACCCGTCCCGTGCATTGCACCGATTGGCGGATGGATCCACGCTCGATTTGTTCCACCATCTGCTCCGCCTGGGCCGTATCTGGTATAGTTGCATGGCTTATTCGCCACCAATATACGCCCCCTGCAAGCGCTCCAATAACTAGAACTCCCCCAATTGCCCACTTGAGCATTCGCCATTTTCATGGCAATCCCTTTCGTTTGAGCACACCGCAAGCGCGAGTAGCAGCCGAATCCGTCCCAAATCCGGTGGTTCAGTTTTGCTGAATACGCTGGTTAAATCAAGGCTGGGAAAACCTATAACCATACTATTCGGCGAATCCGCCGCTTTCTTATTCAGTATTGCACGGAAAAATCTTGCCCCTTTTAAACACAACTATTTCAAAAAAGTGCCCATCTCTGAATAAAAAAAAACGCCCCTGCGCACAATGCGGAAAATGTTATAAATGATATCAAGAGAATGCATGAGGAAATAATGGGACCAATTGGACAGATGGGACAGATTGGACCAATATAATGATGTATTATAGAAACTACTGTTTGGTATTTCTTTTTTTCATAATATGACAAGCGCCGAATTCCCAGATTCGCCTTACTTTTTCAAGGCATGCGCCACGATGCCGCAGGCAAATGGAAACACATAGCGCCCGCACGTAAGCCAATGCAATAGTAATCCCGGGCTTTTCACGGCCCAAATCAGGAAGGAATGAAGGCTGAAATCGCTGTAATACGGCCTGGATATTTCCACTTGGCACGATTGAAATCCGCATTCCTCCAAGTATCGCGGTAGCGTCTTGGGCGAGTAATCAAACAGATGCCGGGGCGCTTCAAAGCTGATGGGCAAAGATGGAATCCAGCGCTTCAACCGGATGAACGTCTGGACATATGGCACTTGCAGGATGATGAGCCCGCCGGGGGCCAGCCAGCCATGCAATTTTTCGAGAATCGATTTGGGATCTTTTAAGTGCTCAAATACGGCGATCAGCACGATACAGTCAAAGCTTGCTGTCGGGAAATCGATGGCCTCGAGAGTGCCTGTCACAATATGGGCTTGCGGATTACGTTGCCTGGCGCTTTCCGCGGTGGGGGCGCTCACCTCCGTGCCCGTTAGGCTAGACGCTACACTGTTCACATGTTGCAAGAACAGGCCATAACCGCACCCAGCTTCGAGCAGGCGCGGCTGGCGTAGACCTCTTCGGACCACAATACGCCGGAGATGGTTCATGACCGCGCGCCTGGCGTCATACGCTTCGTACGACCGCTCGGTGTCGGAAGCGAACATATCTTCATAAAACTTGGGGAGATCTTCCAAGCACGGCTGGGGCGACACGTAAACCAGGCCGCACGAACCGCACTCGCGAATCTCGAAGACATACTCTTTCCCGAGCAGCTTGTAGTGCTCCGAGCCGCATAAATTGCAGAAAACCGGTTCGAGCCGCATCTCTTCCAAAGGCTGCTTAAAACGATGGAAAAAGGAGTCTTTGATTTCCATATTCATGCTTCCCCGGCTAATCCTGACGCCATCAGCATCAGGCTGGCGAGCCCCACTTGTTTTTTCCCCTATAACGCACGCACACTATCGGCATGGAGCAAAACGCACCACACATCGCAGCGTTGGCATAGGGGTAAGAGTATACACATGTGGGAGCAAATCCAAGCCAATAAGCGCCGGTCGGTTTTCCTCGTGTTCTGCATGGCCGCCATTCTAGTGGCCTTGGGCTATTTCATCGGCGAGGCGTTCGCGCGCGGAGGCGGCGCGTTCGGAACCGCCGTGGCGGTGGGCATTTGGGCTGTCATGGGCCTGGTGAGCTATTACCAGGGCAGCGCGATTCTCCTGGCCAGCAGCGGCGCGCGCCGCGTCGAAAAAGAAGATGACCCCCGCCTATATAACGTCGTCGAGGAAATGTCCATCGCAGCGGGCTTCAAGCAAGTGCCGGATATATACATCATCGACACGCCCGCCTTGAACGCCTTCGCCACGGGCCGCGATCCTGAGCACTCCGCCGTAGCCGTAACGGCGGGGCTCCTGGGACGGCTCAACCGCGACCAGCTTCAAGGGGTCATCGCCCACGAGATGTCCCATGTGGCCAACCGCGATATCCTGTTCATGACGTTAGTGGGCGTCATGCTCGGGGCCATCACTATCATCGCCGAGGTGTATCTGCGTGGGATGTTTTATAGCGGTGGCATGCGCCGTTCCCGTTCTTCGTCGGACAGCAACGGGCAAGCCCAAGCCCTCATGATGGTGATTGCCCTCGTGCTCGCCATACTCGCGCCCATCATCGGCCAGCTTATCTATTTTGCCGCATCGCGCCGCCGGGAGTACTTGGCCGACGCCAGCGGGGCCATGCTCACGCGCTATCCCGAGGGCCTTGCATCGGCCCTCGAGGCCATCTCCCAGGACCCGAGCCCTCAGTTGCAGCAGGCCAACCGCGCCACAGCCCCGCTCTACATCGAGAATCCTTTGCGCCGTTCCGCCGTGGGGCTGTTCACCACTCATCCGCCTATCGAAGAGCGCGTGCGCATCCTGCGCGGCATGGCGGGAGGTGAGGTTTCCTACAAAGCCTACCAGCAATCACTCGAACAAGTCTCCGGCGACCGTGCCGGGCGCATGCCTGCGTCGGCCCTCGCCGCCCAAGCCGAATCCGCCCGGGGGGCCTTCCGCCGCCGAACCGGCCCTCGGCCTCGTGGGCGCGCAAACCGGCGCCACCCCCCTGCCGATTGCCATGGCCACGCCCCGCAACCAGATGCGCCAGGCCTACGACACCGTCCGCAAAGCCCATGGATACCAGTTCATCGTGTGTGATTGTGGTTTGCGCATCAAAGTGCCGCCGGAGTACAAGCAGGCCTCCGTCCGTTGTCCGCGCTGCGGAACCGTACACAGCCTGAGCGGGTAGCGAAATGGTCCATAGCGGTCCAAAGTAGCATAGGCGTCCCGCCCATGCGCATGGCCGGGACGGCCATGCTACGGGATCTGCCCAATTCTAATGTCTGCACTCAGTCTTCCGTCAGTGAACGGACAAGTGCTTCCTCGAAAGCATCACGGCCGCTATACCCCATGGCGCACCAAGCAGGTCGGCCTTCCGCGCACGGTATCGTCTCCCCCAAATCATTCACATGTAATGTCACGGATTGCATATCGAAACAATCACGCTCTGGCGCGGAAGCTTCGCCGGGTAATTGGGCGAAGCAGAGCCATACCGCCGCAGTATCAAACAGCACACTGCTGGAATCACTGGCGTATTGCTCCCGAAACGCCCATGCGTTGTAATTATCCATGACCGTTCGGGCGCGCGGATGAGACGACGACGCCACCCGCTCGAAACGCTCCCCACGCAGCCAAATGTCGCCGCAGCCATCCAAAGGAGCCAGCGTAATGGGCCAAGGCGCATTAAATACCGCCTGCGCCGCAGGAATATCTTTCTGCACATTCCATTCCGCGATACGCCCCGGTTTGCCCCGGTGCTCGGTATAAATGCTTCCAGCCATGCTCACGACACGCACCTTGTCCGCAATGCTGGGGTCTAATTCGAGCATGGCGCGCAAATTGGTCAGGGGGCCAATTGCGCAAACGGTCACGGGCGCGGGAAGCTGATGAATGCGCTCGACCACGGCGGCAATGCCATCTTCATACACGGAGCCGGGATAGGAAGAAAGCTGGTAATCGCCGATCCACTCCCGCTGATGCAGCAGCCCATCACTCGTTTTCGGGCCAATGGCGACCGGGATATCCGGGCGGCCCATGGCATCGAGGATGCGCGCGATCAGGCGCGCTTTCGTCGGCGTATCATCCGCCGCGGCCACGACCATATCGAGGCGCACTTCCGGAAGCCCTAACAGCATTCCCAGCGCCCAAGTATCATCTATATCATCGCCCAGATCGGTGTCCAGGATGACCGGGATCGGTTCAGACATTCTCATTCTCCTTCATATCCTCTTAGCCCGGGATATCCCGGCTCGCGCAAATCGGAGAGGATTTAGCCACAAAAGGCATGGTGAACACAAGAGGACAAAAGAACGCTGTTCCGGCCCGCCAGAATAACACTGTTGTTCATGCATAACTCAATACGGTAAAGCTATTTATGCATTCAATATTCATTCGGGTATAGTCGTTTCTTTTGCTTCTTCTGAAACGGATTGCTCAGGCTCCAATAAAAAATCCACCCTCTTTTCCGCATTACTTTTGAAAAGGTATGTGGTTACTGTGGAGCGTTTTGGAACGTAACCAGGCGCTTGCGCCAGTAAGCAATGCTCCTCAGGCCATGTATAATATTGATACTGGCCTGATGCGTCTGTTGTTCCGCTTCTACGGTCTTGAACAGGCCCATATCCATCATCTAACACCACCGCTTCGGCTATTGGCTGGCCCGTTACAGCGTCACGTACGACACCTTTGATCATCATGGTTGCTGGCGCATTGGAACCGCACCCCATTCCAGTGCAAACCATACATGCAATCACCCCGCATATTACCGACATTGCAGCGCAGGCATTCATTGTATGCATCTTTTTACTTGCATTCATATGTATCACCTCACTTTACTCATGGCGCATCCATGCGATTCAGACGAAACCGCATACGAAGCGGGCAGCCAGGTTTTCAAAACACTTGGCAAGGCTTCGCTTCTATTCTCTGCAATGGCGGCGGATGGCAAGCCTGGGCATTGCTCCAGCCAGTCTTGCACCTCCCGAATAGCCGGTTCCGGAGTGGAGGCCCCCGCCGTAAGCCCAATGGTTTTCATTCCCTGGAACCAGTCATCGCGCAATTCCGCCGCCGATTGGATATGGAAACAGGAAACGCCATGGGCGCGCACCAACGCAGCCAGCTCGACGGTATTATTCGACGTTTTACCTCCTACCACCACCACGGCTTCCACTTGGCCGAGCAAGGCTTCCACAGCCGCCTGCCGTTCGCGCGTAGCGGGGCAAATGGTGGCGGCAAAGCATAGGGATTTTCCAGGATTGCATGCGCAAATAGCGTTCATCATGCATTCGACCATGCCGGGCGATACGGTGCTTTGGCATACAATGCCAAGCTGTTCCGAGGGATAGGACACCACATCTTCCGGGCAACTGGCGACAGCGCAGTGCGTGCAACCGCCAATCACCCCTTCCACCTCCGCATGCCCCCGCTTGCCAATCACCACGACAAACCGCCCTTCCCGCTGCATGGATTGCACGGTCTCGTGAATCCCCCGCACAAAGGGACACGTGGCGTCAATGAGTTGCTTGCCCGCCTCTTCCAGCTTTCGTGTGATGATGCGGCTGACACCATGCGAGGGGATAAGCGCCTGGGCTGCTTCTGGAATCGGACTGCCGTTATCTACAACCACATGCCGAAATCCCCTTTGTCCTAGCATCTCGCACACTTGCTCGTTATGCACGAGCTCGCCCAAGATAACCGTTTCGGCAGGCTGCTCCACGGCAAGCGCCATTTCCAGCGCCCGGCGAACACCGCCGCACATACCCATTACATTGGCGCACAAAACGTTCATGCCGCCTCCCTTTCCAAGAAAAAATAGATAGATTCAGTTCTTGTTTTGCGAGAGCGCTTCCCAAGGCTTGAGAAATGCTCCATCTTAAATCTTTGCACAACAAAGCATTCTGGTAGCCAGAATCACTTTCGTTATGCGGAAGTCCAGTTTTCCATCAGCATGTCTGGCGCAGCCTGCTCGTTCGACTGCGCCCGGAGCACCGCCGCGTCGCGGATCACTTGTTCAAGTTGCGCCACATATGCCAGAAAGCGTTCGCGCCCTTCAGACGACAACCGGCATAGCGTTTGGGGGCGTCTCTTGTGGAATCCCTTCCACACCTCGACCAGTCCAGCCTCTTGAAGGATTTGCAGATGGCGACTCAGATTGCCATCCGTGAGTGAACAAAGCTCCTTCAGGTCGTTGAACAGCAAGCCTTCTGGCCGCGAGGCCAGCGACGCCAATATCCCGAGCCGGGCCTTTTCGTGCAAGACCCTATCCAGGCCTTCATAAGCAAATTGGCCTGGCGACATTGGACGTGTTTGGTTATCCTTTTCCATGATTGCGCTCCAGATTCCAATACAAAATCAAGCCAGCGAAAAGCTGTCCTATCCCAAAAATAAGGCCAAATGCCCAAGGCGAAAAGGCGACATCACTTGGCGCGGTTATATAAAGCTCCGCCATTCCCGCGCAAAGGTAATACAAGGCCACCCAGCCGATCATTTTAGGCAGATAGGGCCGGGAAGCGAACATACCGAGACTAAAGAAGATAGCGCAAATCCCAGGCAAAAACGGCAGCATCTTTTGGCCGAATAGGTACACAATCGCGCCTACGCCTAAAGGAGGCAGCAACTGCCCCACGACGATGCGGGTGTGCCGCCGCGCTTGGGGGCTATCTTGCATCACGTAACTATAAATAATGCCGCCGCCCGCTACTGCAGCAGCCAGCAGCGCCACGGCCATCCAATATATCCAGTGGGCCCACTCCGGATTTTCTGGATTCAGATGGGATTGAATGGCAGCCGCCGCCAATGCCACTACGCCAGACATGGCCACGGGCAGCGCTTTGTACCCCCGATACATATCGGCTTTCGCTAGATGGCCATGAATCTCCTCGATTTGCTCCAGCGCTCGATTAATCTCCATCACACTTTCCCTCTCATTAGCACCTCAAACTCCAGCTTTTGTAAAAAACAACAAAAAGCTTTAAAGCGATTTGCGTAACAACTTGATAAGCCTAGCTTTATCATTTGTGAAAACGGCGACGATTATTTCAGAGATCGGGGTTGTGGGCAACCCCACGTCAGTTTTTCAGGGGACCATCCTTTCTTGTTTTCATCCGAGATCAGGAGAGCAATCTGATTCACAATATCGGACGCGTTCATGACCCTTCGCAAAAATAGTTTGCGTTTCTCTTTCCTCACTGGCCCAAACGGCATGCCAAACGGACATATCAGAAGTCATAGTCGATCTTTTCTTCTTCCCCTTCAGCCAATGACACGACGCTCAGTTGTTTGTCGACTATGCGGCGTCCTGAATTCTCTTCCTTGTAGCATATGCCGATAACGGTATATGTGCCCGGCTCAAGCCCAAGGATTTTGTAAGCACCGGCCTTTGCTGTGTCCCACGTCAACGCACGGACGCGCTCGTCCTTGCTTGCTTCACCATTCCAATCGGCTAACTCGCCGTCGAGAACAACGACCTGGCCCCTCAATCCACGCTCGGAACATGAAAAGCGCCCAGAAACAGAAGCGCGGTCTTCAAAATAGAAATCACGGCTTGTCTGCATCCCGGCACGGACCTCCACTTCTGTCCGCTGGTTTACTTGGAGGGTGGTCCCAAAGTCTGAAACCGACTCCATGCTACTAACCCGCAACACGTATTTGCCGGATGGAACCTGCCGGAAGATATAGTTGCCGTCCTCGTCCGTTCTTGCCTCTTCTGTCCCACCCACTCCGTCATTTATTGAGGATAACAAGACGTAGTAGACCGGTGCTCCCACACCGTTTTGGTAGATCCGGCCAGACATAATGCCCTCAGGCTTAAGCAGAAAGTCATGTGCAATAGCTTTTCCTTGAGGGATTTCTACATCGAATACCTCGCTCCCGTATTCGGAAGCAGATATTTCAAGTGTTAGTACGCCCGGCGATACTTCGCTTACTAGAAAAGAGCCCTCTTCTTGGCCGTCCTGCGTGACATCACCCTTGGATGGACCGCGATTGTCCGCGCCAGCCAACGGCAGGACTTTGACGGAGAATGATTTGATCGCTTTCCGCGAAATGGAGTCCACCACGCGTCCTTGCAGGGCTCCTAGATCGGCCATCGCCTCCACTACTACGGAGACATTGCTCAAGGACGCCCCGCTGTCTACCTTCAAGGGAGGATTGAGTGCATGCTGACTGGGTTCAAATTCGCGCGACACTTCGAACAGATATGACCCTGTTGGAAGGTTACGGAAGGTAAACTGCCCACGTTCATCGGTCTCCGTCCAATCAGGCGCTTGCGGGCGGGTAATGAGTAGAGGAGGAGCATCTGTGCTGGTTTCCGCGGACACCATTCGTAAACGCGCCTTGCCTATGGGCTGTTTCTGTGTGTCGACCAGTTGCCCTGAAACCATTGCTTCAGGCTGGAGAATGACGTCTACATTGAGTACACCCCCAAGACTTGCAGCCAGTGGCGCTTCGCGGACCTCCACTACCTCGCCCTCTTCGTCTCCCAAGTCCATGAAGGCGATGGCATCTTTTACGTTCTCCCTAGTAAATGCCGGGATCTTCACGAGTGCAGCCGCATATCCATCCGCGGATGCTCGCACTTCGTAGTCCATAGTCAGGCCGCCGCCACTCAGGTAGTGAATCGTTGAACGCATGTCTGCGGGGTAAAGGCCATCCAATTGATAACGGCCGTCTTCATCAGTAGCAGTCTCCGATTTCGTCCCGTCAAGGGGATCGAGATCATCAGACGGGACGAGCGTTCGATGAGAGACCGTCGCGCTCACCTTCGCCCCTTGAATGGGAACGCCACTGGCCGCACTCACGCGCCCGGCAATCGACACACAATCTGCTCTGAAAAAGAGTTCGATATCTCTCCGGTTCTCCCCAGCGTTCAAGGAGATCGTTTTGCTTCTATCGGGATGCTCCTCGGACACTGCCGCAACGCGTTCATGTGGAAGATCCGCTCGGACAATGTATGCGGCTGGTCTGAGTCCCTCAAAGATGAAACACCCCGATGGGTCGGTGATAGCTTCCTTTTCAAACCACTGATCTTTTTCGATTCTGAGGACTACCTTCACTCCTTCCAGCGGCGCATCTTGAAAGCTGGAGCAGTCATCTCTTCTTGCCCGCTCCGGATGATACGCGATCTGTCTGCGCACCACCTTCCCTGAGATAGAGCCGACTCTACACACCAAGAGAGTTACTCCGGTTCGAGACTCTCCCAATCCCAGATTGAGGAACTCTTGTCGAACGGTAATCAGCCCAGGCTCTTCAGTGATGGCATCCAGCACATATGAAACATTCGGCGCAAGTCCTTCGAGGACGAAACTGCCCTCCGCGTCGGTGTGGGTGCTTACGGAGCCTGCATTTGAGTTCCAAATCGCGACCTCGATAGAGGAAACGGGCTTGCCAGTATCCTGGTATTTTACCGCACCTGAAACGCTAGGCCCCGTCATCTCCTGGCTTATCACTGGCTCTCGCGTCTCATCAGCAGCGGCGGCATTTTCAGGCTCGTGGGAGGAGTCTCGGCTGACACCCGCTTCGCCGGGACTTGATTGTGGGCCGACATCGGATAACCGAGTCCACACCAACACGATGACGGTGAGACTCGCGATCATTGTCAGGGCAATAAGCCAGCGGCGCATGCTAGATTACCTTTCTTTTCGCCTTCGCTCGCGCGAAATGGGTAGTTGCATGAATCACCGATGTGATCCAGCGTTTCACAGAACATATTCTGTCTTTTCCACCCAGCGCCGCACTGCGAATTCGAATATAGAATAAGTATAATGCATTTACTTTGTAATGTCAAGTACTCTTCATTGCAAAAACAATCCAGAATGAGGATAAGACTTGATTAATCCAACCGCCTTGCCGTATCCTGTGCCAAGGCGCGGGGCGCGCCGCGTTGACGGCTGGGTCCTGCTCAACGAATTGCCGCTAAACTCGGTCAGGTCCGGAAGGAAGCAGCCGTAGGTGGACTGATTCGTGTGCTGCAGGGAAGCCTGGCCTGAACCGGCCGCTCCGCGACCTTATTTCTGTCATGATACAACAATCATAAGTGGAGAGGTGGACGTGGCCCACGATTCGTACCGGGTATTGGCTCGAAAATGGCGCCCGCAGACCTTTGATGATGTGATCGGGCAGGAGCACATCAGCCGGACCCTCCGCAACGCGATCCGGTCGGGCCGCATTGGCCATGCGTTTCTTTTTATCGGCACACGGGGCGTCGGCAAGACGACTTCCGCCCGCATATTAGCCAAAGCCCTGAATTGCGCTTCCTCCCCCACCCCGACGCCGGACCCATGCGGGGTTTGCGACACCTGCCGCAGCATCGCCGCAGGCACGAATATCGACGTAGTCGAAATCGACGGGGCGTCGAATAATGGAGTGGATAACATACGCGAGATTCGCGATAACATCCGCATGGTGCCCTCGAGTTCGCGGTATAAGATTTATATCATCGACGAGGTGCATCAGCTTTCTTCCGGGGCCTTCAACGCACTCCTTAAAACGCTCGAAGAACCGCCCGAACATGGCATCTTCATTCTGGCCACGACAGAGACCCACAAGGTGCCTGCAACCATCATCTCGCGATGCCAGCGGTATGACTTCCGCCGTGTAGGGCTCCATGGCATTTCGGAATTGCTGCGGAAGATTATCGAGGCGGAAGGCATCAAATGCACGGAGGAGGCATTACAGGCCATAGCCCGCGCCGCCGACGGCAGCGTGCGGGATGGGGAAAGCATCCTCGAACAAGTCATTTCATACTGCGACGACGAGATCACTTTCCAAGATGTCTTTGATGTGCTTGGTTTGGTGGACTGGCGCGTGATGCACAGCCTTTCCGACGCCTTGCTTGCCCAGGATGTGGCCGCACAACTGCGCCTAATCGAGGAGGTTGTGGCCAACGGGAAAGACTTATCCCAATTCGTACAAGATATTCTGCGCTATTTCCGAAATCTGCTGGTGTGCAAGACCACCGATCCGAAAGATTTACTGGCCCTCCCAGACGATGAAATCGCTGAAATGCAGGAACGGGCCAAATTATTCTCGCTGACCCAGCTCATCCGGCTTGTCGAGCAATTCGCGGAATTAACAAAAGACTTCGACTCCCAGCTCGCCCAGCGCATCGCCCTGGAATCTTTGCTCATCCGCCTATCGAAAGTGTCGGTGGAGATGTCCCTAGACGCCGTGCTTGAAAAGCTTGCATTGTTGGGTGCTGGCGGGCTTAGCCAGGCTTCTTATACGCCGCCCAGCAATCCGCCTCCTGCAAACCCTAAGCAGGCGGCGCCGCCCCGCCCACAACCTCAGGCGGCTGCTGCAATCCAGCCGGAAACCTTATCGGAACCTCTTCGTGCCGCCCCGGACCGCTCGCTCGAAGACATCGCCTCCGAGTGGGGAGACCTCACGCAACGCATCGGGTCGCATAGCCTTGCGCTTGGCTTGGCGATAGGCTCCGCCTCCCCGTCGGTTATCGAAGGCCATACGCTGGTTCTTCTCTTCCCCGCCCACCAGGGACGCAATGCGGCCATTGCGGAGCGGCCCGAGCATCATGAAGCCATCTTGGCGGTGTTATCCGCTTTTGCGGGCAATGTGTCGGCATTCCGCGTCGAATTAGCGAAAGAAACTGGTAAGAAACCGGCCAGCGTGGAAGAAGAAGCGCTGGTCAGCCCAAAAGAAGCGCAACGCGTGGAGCACGATCCCCATGTGGCCTTGGTGCTGGATGTGTTCAAGGGGCACATCGTCGATATAAAACAGCCATTGGACCGCAACACCGCCCCACCATCCGCCCCACTGGAATAACGCTATAAGGGGCGTCATCCGCCCGCGTCCTGCATAAACATCTCCAAATGCTGGGCAAGTTGCACCCCACTCAAACCAAACACAATGGCGTTAAGCGTCACAGTGGCTTGTTTCACTTCCCGTGCGAGCCTGCCTTTGGCGGTAATAGGCCCATCGATATCCGTAGCGCTGAGCAGCAGGAACCCCCCATTTGGATCACGCGCCACAGCCTTGACATGGCCAGCCATACTGCAGCCGTCTTTTCGCAACCGTTCGAGCAGGGCGGCCATAGCTTCTTGGAGCTGGCATGCGAATGACGCCCCTTCCCGAGCTTCTTGAAAGCCGATTTCGGCCTTGGCGGAACGCGCCGTAGCGCCGGGCAGCGGATTCGAATGAGGCGCGCCAGCGGCGGATTCCATCGGCGCATCTTGCTGGACGCCCGGCCCGGAAAGACGCGCTTCCACCCATTCAAAAAAGGTTTCCACATTTGCGCCGTTCAAAGCGGACACGGCCATCAGAGGGCAATCAGGCCGCAACGCAAGCAGCCGCTTCCGCGTCTGTTCCAGCAACTCCTCGCCAGCGGCGTCCGCCTTGTTGAGGACCACCAGATCCGCCGCGTTCACGCTGCCCGCGATAAAGGGCAAGGAAATATCCTCGAGCTTGCTGAGCCGGAGCGGGTCCACAAGCACGGCCGCCATGCGCCGATGAATCGTGCCTCCATACCCTTGAATGGCGTCTACTACTTGCTGGGGCCCCGCAACCCCAGAAGGCTCAATGATCACCAAGTCCGCATGGCCTTGCCGTTCGATCTCCATAAGCGTATGAATAAGGTCCAACCGCAAGGAGCAGCAGATACACCCCGAGAAGATCTCACGCACCGGAAGCCCTTCCGATTCGAGCGTTTGGTTATCAATGCCCGTTTCACCGATCTCATTTTCGATGATGGCCAAACGGAGCTTCCCGGAAGCCGTAAGCGCATGCGCAAGCCGCAACAGCAGCGTCGTCTTTCCGGAACCCAAGAATCCTGCGAGAATCAGTACATCCATGGCATGCTCCACACGCATTGCATCAAACCAAGAGCCTCAAGTAAAACGGCATTCTTTCAGGAATAGTACGTAAAAGCAATTCAGCTCAACACAGGCCATAGCTCATGTAGGAGAGCAAAAAACCTAATCGCCGGGTGCCTGCTTGGTACAGTTGAATCATTTTCAACGCGAAGAACGAAACATATCGCAGAGAATCCACTCTTTTGCGGACCTCCGCGTTCTCCGAGCCTCTACGCTAAAATACCGCCTATACCGGGTTGTAATGAAATTAAGTAAGATACAACTATCTTATCCGTCGATTTGGGGAAAATTGCAGGTTGCGTTTTTGACACTGCTTATGGCCAAATCCCATTTGGATGCTAAACCAGAAGGAGCCGCCATGACATTAGATGAAATTATCCGCGCCCGCGTGTCCGTGCGTGGATTCGAGATGAAATCCGTGCCAGAAGAACACATCCGCGCCATGGCTGAAGCGGCAAGGCTCGCGCCTTCGGCATGCAACAGCCAAACCTGGCGTTTTGTCGCCGTGACGGACCGTGGACGGATTGAGCGTTTATGTGATGAAGCCACGCTGCCTATATTGCGCAATCCTTGGATGCGTAGCGCTCCTCTAATCATAGCGGGCTGCTCCGACCTCGATTTGCTGGCCAACCGCGTAGGCAGCGCTGTCACCGGCATCGAATACTACCAGATAGACTTGGGCATCGCCCTCGAACACATGGCGCTAAAAGCCACGGAGTTGGGCTTGGGCTCCTGCTGGGTAGGTTGGTTCAATGATAAACAGGTGAAGCGTATTCTGAACATCCCCCGCCGTGTGCGCGTATCCGCCCTGCTCGCCATAGGGTATCCACTAGATCCGCCACGGGAAGGGCACAACCGGAAACCACTGGAAGAGATACTCTTTATCGATGAATGGAAATCGCCATTTCCACGCGCGGCAGCGACATAAATCCTCCCACCCGTGAGATAGCGAAATGGGTATAGTGCTGGATGGAAATGCGGTGTTTGAGTTTGATGTATTCTCCATTGTAGCGGGGCTATTGTTTATCCCCTATTTTATAGGGGGAGTTTTTTTTGCTGCGACAGCGGGCGCTGGGGCATGGAGACGCCCATCCTTTTATTCAAGCCATGGCTTTGCTGATAGTCATTGTATTCTTAATATATCAGTCATCCCTGCTCGCGTTATGGCTCAAAGGAGACCCGCTCAAATACGCGCTTGGCATGGGCGCATTAGCTATTTCCGCGATAGTCTTGTACGGCCGGTTGTTCATGTCCTTCTTTGCCCGCATCCTGGTCAATCTGCTATTGCCTTCCGGCGAGGACACACATCACGGGCCGGATTATAACGCCGCGGAAGCGTGCGAACGGAAAGGCGATTACTCGGGCGCGGCGCGCGAGTATCTGCTGGCGATTCGGATGTTTCCAAAGGAGCCGCTGGCGCGATTGCACGCGGCGGAAATGCTCCTCAAATTGGGCCGCCCCCAAGAGGCGGCGGAACGCTTTGAAGAAACACTGGCTCGTATGAACGACCCGGCCCATAGCCTGCGGGTGGCATACCGCCTTGTGGAATTGTACACACGTGAACTCGGCCATCCGGAACTAGCGATTCTGGTGTTGCGGGAATATGTACGGCGCTTCCCTGAAGCAGAACGCATTCCATCGGTCCGCGCACGGCTGGCCCAGTTGGAAAATCTGGCGCATGAGGATTGAGTGGCCTGCCGTATGAAAAATCATGGGCACGCCGTGAAACTCACTCCGAACCGGCGTAACGGGTGGGGATCTCGAGCCGCATGCCGCCTTCCTGCCGGGCTATATCCATGGCGCGCACGACTTTACCAAAATCGGCATCTTCATCCGCACGTAATATAATCGCTGCTTGAGGGTCTTCCTTCAATAAATTCCGCAACGACACGCGCAGTTCTTCTTCATTCACTTCACCCCCGCCGAAATAATATCGCCCCTCCCGCGAAATCAGGATTTCATGCGAAGCCGCATCTTGCACCTCGGCGGTTCGGGCTTCAGGAAGAGTGACATCAATGCCATATTGCTGGCGAAAAGTCGAAGAAACCAATAAAAAAATCAACAACAAAAACATCACATCAATCAAGGAAGTGATGTTGATATAGGGCCGCCGCCGGGGCCGACGGGAATTGAATGCGCCACTCACGCCTTGTAGACGCTCCTATGTTGCAGGCCTGGCAATAGACACCGCATGGCGTCCTGCATGTATTCTAGAGAGACGCACGGATGAAAGGCAAGGGCCGAAGCGTAAACTGGGCAAATGACAGGGATGGGCTGGCGGATCAAAAATTAGCCGGGCATTTGCCAAAGAAGAGCGTATTAAGGTAGACTTATGTAGGAAGTATGAACGAATGTGGGGAAAACCATAAAGGCGTGGTGAACAGTGCGGCAATTGCGAGTTTGTGTAGCGGATGACTGCGAAGAGACTGCGGCCGTTCTTTGTGAAGGCCTTCGGTTGAACCAGTATGAGGCGGCTTCAGCGACTTCGGGTTCTGAAGCGTTGGAGATCTGCCGCAAAGGCGGTATCGATCTCATCCTGTTGGACATTTGCCTGCCCGATATGGATGGATACGAAGTATGCCGCCGCTTGAAAGAAGATCCCAAAACGCGCGATATCGCCGTGATCTTTGTCACGGTAAAAGGTTCCGCGGAGAGTATTGCTCAAGGGTATGAATTAGGGGCGGTGGATTACATCAAAAAGCCCTTTAATTTGCCCATGGTGATGGTGCGCGTCGAAGCGGCGATTCGCAATTCACTCCAGCACGCCGAGGCCGAAGCCGAGCCTTCCCTGTTTTCCGATAACACCTATACGGACCAGCTCACGGGGTTGCGCAACCGGCAATTTCTCTTGGAACGGCTCACGGAAGAGATGGAAAAGGCCCAGCGATACCAATATCCCGTATCCTGCGTCGTGTTTGACGTAGACGACGTGCAGGCCGTGGATGATGAACTTGGGCCTGTCTCGATGGACGATTTGCTGGTGGAACTCGCGATGTCGATCCGCAATTATTCCCGGACTTCCGATGTCGTGGCGCGGTACGATGGCAGCGTTTTTGCCGCATTGCTTCCCCATTGCTCCCTGGGCAGCGCCGTGTGCTATGCCGGGAAGATTATGGATGAGGTGGACTCGACGACGTTCTCCGACCCGAATTATCCCACGGTAGCCCGATTGAGCGTAGGCATCGCCACCTGCCAAAGCGGCCATTCCAATGGCCCGGAAGGCATGCTGGGCGAAGCTATGCGCAGTTTGCTGCAAGCCAAGAGCTGCACCAAACAGCGAATTGTGGCTCGAAACCTAGCGGATGCGCAACCTGCCTGATGTTCCAAGGCCGCCCGCAACAACCGGATCGTTTGCTTGGCCCTCCCTTAAGAATCCATTATTCTTGAAATGCGCGCGGGGGTATGCATAATGCCCCTCGGAAGCGGGATCACACATTCATGCAGCGGAGTATCATCATTTTTTTAGTTCTCATGGCCACTTTCGGGAGCGTATATGCCATTAAGCGGTATGCGATTCCGGGAAACGCCCATTCACTGCCTGCAAGCACACCGCAACATACGTATCATCGCATCATCTCGGCAGCACCCAGTTCAACGGAGATGCTTTTCGCGCTGGGCCTGGGCGATTCCGTGGTGGGCGTCACCTCGTTCTGCACCTATCCTCCCGAAGCAAAATCGAAAACCAGCATCGGGGCGCTTGTGGACACCAACTACGAAGCTATCGTTACACTGCATCCGGATCTGGTCGTGCTGCTTCCGTCATTAAAAGAACAGAAAAAACAACTGGACGCACTGCATGTGCCCACTATCGTACTTAGTTCCACCAACCTCGAAGGCGTCATAGAGTCGCTGCTTCAACTGGGCCAAATCTGCGGCGTCGAGGAAGAAGCCCATGATTTGGTGGCTGAAATGCGTTCACGGGTGGAACGCGTGCAGAAAAAAGTCGCGGGATTGCCCCGCCCGCGCGTGCTGTTATCAACGGGACGCGACATGGGCGCGCCTGGGATCGAACAGGTTTTCGTGGCGGGCAAGGGGGACTTTCTGGATGATTTCATCACGCTTGCGGGTGGTGAAAACGCCTTCACCGATGAATCCATCATGTACCCGAGCATGTCGGCGGAAGGCATCCTCGCGTTGAACCCGGACATCATCATCGAGCTGCGCTCAGACGCGGTTAAGGCTCAAGAAGAGCATGACAGCGTTCTAAGCGCTTGGCGGCAACTCAACGCGCTCAACGCGGTGCGCGATAACCGGATATATATTGCCTCCGGTGATTATATTATGATTCCGGGACCGCGCATGGTGCAAACACTTGAAGATCTCGCGCAGTGCATCCATCCCGAAGCGGACTGGAAAACACCATGAAAACGGCCGCTCTGGAAGTGTCGAATCTCTGCCTGCGGTATGGAGACAAGACCGTACTCGATGGCGTTTCCTTCCGAGTCGAGCAAGGTGAATCTTTCGCCATTATCGGGCCAAATGGAGCTGGAAAGACAACATTGCTGCGCAGTTTGGGACGCATGACGGCGGGCAGCGGGCGAGGGGTCCGCGTGTCCGGTGAAATCCGGGTGTTCGGGAAATTGCTCAGCGGCTACACCCAGCGCGAATTGGCCCGCCGTATCAGCTACGTGCCGCAAGCAGGCGGCAGGCTATTCCCGTTTACCGTGAATGATTTCGTCCTCATGGCGCGTTATCCGCATATGAGTCCCCTCTCCCACTTGTCGCAAGCGGATCGGGACGCCGCCGTGCGCGCCATGGCGCGCACGGGCACGGCCGTTTTTTCAGAACGCCGCATGAACACCTTGAGCGGCGGCGAACGGCAGAAGGTCTTCATCGCCGCAGCGCTGGCGCAAGAGGCGGATATACTCTTGCTCGATGAACCGACCACCTTTCTGGATTATAAGCACCAAACGGAAGTGCTCGAACTGGTCCATGAACTGCAGCTACAACAAGGGCTTACCGTAGCGTCCGTGACACATGACTTGAATCACGGGGCCTTGGGAAGCAGCCATGTTTTGGCCTTGAAGGGCGGTAAAGTGGCTTTTGATGGAACACCCAAAGGACTCATCGATCATGCGGTCCTCGAACAAATTTACGAAACCCCATTTGACTTTCTGACGCATCCCGAAACGGGAGACATCATCGTCGTCACGGCGCGAGGCGCAGTATGAAACCTCCATTCGCGATTTATCTCCTCTTACTGCTGGCGGTGGCCTCTATATTGGGAGCGCCTCTAGTGGGCATGCAACATGTGCCTTTGCGGACGGTATTCGATCCCAGCGGCAGCAGCATCGAATCGACTGTATTGTGGGATATCCGAGTACCGCGCGTATTAACGGCGTTTTTAGCAGGAGCGGGCCTGGCGGTGAGCGGGATGGCGTTTCAGGCCTTGTTCCGCAATCCCTTAGCCACGCCATTCACCCTTGGCGTATCCAGCGGCGCATCACTCGGGGCGGCAATTTATGTCCGCCTGGGGCTCTCCTTGTCGCTTCTAGGCATTTCAGGCACATCTATTGCCGCTTTTATCGGCGCGCTGCTGACCATCTTGCTGGTGTACGGCGTCACGAGCATGCGCGGCGGATTCACTTCTTCAACCTTGCTGCTGGCGGGGGTCGCCATAAGCTTTTTTTTCTCAAGCCTGATTCTAGCGGTCCAGTACACCTCCAATATGGATGACTCATTCCGGCTCATACGCTGGATGATGGGCGGGCTGGGCATGGTGGGATATGACGCGCTGCTGAATGTAATGCCCTTCGTGGCCAGCGGGGCCGTGCTGGTGTATTTGATGGTTCAAGAACTCGATTTGGCCACAACCGGCGAGGATCTGGCAATGAGCCGCGGCGTGGATGTGCTGCGCATGAAGCAAATGCTTTTCTTCGCCGTATCGCTCATGGTAGGCGGCATCGTGGCCGTATGCGGCCCCATCGGATTCATTGGCATGATGGCGCCTCATATTTGCCGGTTGTTTGTAGGCCCCGGCCACCGCTATCTCTTTCCCGCGACCTTCCTGTTCGGCGGCATGTTCCTCACGGCGTGCGACGCCGTGGCCCGCACCGTAGCCGCGCCTGCGGAAATCCCCGTGGGCATCATCACCGCGCTGCTGGGCGGCCCGTTCTTCTTATGGCTGCTGTTCAGCGGCAAGGCGGACGAGGCGTTTGTCTAGAACGCCTCGCCGTGGCCGCCGCATTGTGTCACGTCGCCAATATATGGGCGATACGCATGTAATTCGGATCAAACTGCGTACGGAATTCCCAGGCTTCCGAGAGCGGCCGTAGCGTGACATTGTTGCCGCAGACGCCGACCATTTTCCCGGTTTCGCCTTCAATAAGGGCCTCGACGGCGCGTATGCCCAGCCTGCTGCCTAGAATGCGGTCGAATGCGCTGGGTGCGCCGCCGCGCTGTAAATGGCCGATCACCACGACGCGCGAATCCTTGAACTCTGAGATTTCGCTGACTTTTTTAGCCACTTCAATCGCATTTCCCGCATCATCACCTTCCGCCACCACTACAATGGCGGAACGCTTGCCTTTTTCGCGGCCTGCGCGCAGATGGCTGATGAGATGCTCGATATCTGTTGGAGCTTCCGGCACCAGAATATCCTCCGCGCCGCCCGCGATGCCGCTCATCATGGAAAGATAGCCGCTATGCCGTCCCATCACTTCGACGAAAAACAGGCGATCATGCGATTCGGCGGTGTCTCGGACCCGATCAATCGCCTCGACTGCGATGTTAAGGGCGGTGTCGTAGCCGATGGTAAAATCCGTGCCTCCGATATCATTGTCAATGGTTCCTGGAAGGCCGATGCATCGGATGCCATGTTCTTCGTGCAGTTTCATCGCGCCACGATACGAACCATCTCCGCCGATGACAACCAAGCCCTCGATGCCATATTCTTTGAGCGTGGCGGCTGCTTTGACGCGGCCTTCAGGTTCAAAGAATTCTTTACAGCGGGCCGTATGCAAGATCGTGCCGCCTCGGTTGATAATCCCCCCCACGTCACGGGGGCCCAGCGGAACGACTTTGCCGTCGATAAGGCCTTGATAACCGCAATGGATGCCAAACACATTCACTTCATGATAGGCCGCCGTGCGGACCACGGCGCGCACGGTCGCGTTCATGCCCGGGGAATCCCCCCCGCTTGTCAATACGCCGATATTCTTCATGGATATTCCTTTTCCCTTGCGTCAGGGTGACTTTGTCTTCGCTGGTGGAGCATAGACGATATATTGCTGCCCCACTCGCAACCGTTGGCTCTTCTTCCATTTATTCCACTTCAGTATATCTTCCAGTTGAACGCCGTGTTTCTGGGCGATAGACCACGGTCCATCCCCTTTCTCGACACGAAATACCTGTTTCTGAGGCTCCTTGCTGGCTTTAGAATCTGTCTGCGGTTTCTTCGTATCCGCAGATTCCTCCGGTGGAGCTGGAGGAGCTTCTACAGGGGCTGGAGCCGTTTCAGCGGCAGCCGGAGCAGGTGGAGTAGCCGGGGCAGGCGGGGCAGCCGCATCGTCGGGGCCACGCAAACGCATGCCTTCCGGCAAAGCCACCGAATCCGCCTGGGGCTTCGATAGGTCTACTGTACTTTCGAGCTTCAACTCTTTTTCTTTAAAATCTTGAGCGGACAAGCCTTCTTCTGAAGTGGTTTGCATCATGAGGCTAAGGGCGCGGGCGCGCCATTCGGCCATATTGGCCACCGCTTTCGCTTCGATGGGCCTGCCATCAACTTCGAGCTGCCTGGCCTCGGCAATGAGCTCGCTTATCTCCTTGAGCAGCCAGTCTCCCCGTTCGCGCGTAGTGCTGGATTCGGAGGTCTGCGTCAAATACAGTGACTGTTCCTGGCTGCATCGGTTGAGCGTGTCTTGCAAGGGTTCGAGGAAAGGCTCTCCGTTTTCTTCTTCAAGCACGCACAAATGGCGAATAAGGCGCGTAAGGCTGGCTAATGCGGGAACAGCAATGGTTTTCGGCAAACTGTCCTTGCGCCACTCCTGTTCGAGATAGCAGATAGTCCGTACGAGCGCCAAGAAATCGCTCCGCTCTACAGGTGTCTCAGGATGCTCAGCAATGCCGTGGATGATGCGAATCAGCTCCGCAGGCAGTTCGTTTTGAAATGTCTGTTCAGAAACGAAGTAACGGGCTTCCATATGGGCCATACGAGTAGCGGCGGCGCGAAATACCACGCCGTTCGAGCCGCTAAGATATACGGGGCCGCCATTTTCCAAGGCAAGCATGATATTCCCGGAAGCATCCGCCTGAGGTTCTGGCAGCGGATTGTTGCGCGCATCGGTAAAATAGAGATTCCTGGTCTCGCCAATCGCTAATGGCAATGTGGAGGAAGGGCCATTTCCCCATGCGGCTAGGCACCAGCCGCTTCCCCGCCGGAACACGTGGGCCTCAAAACCCGCAGGCGTATCCAGACTGCCTACATACGCGGCGCCATGCAGCCTGCGTGCGAATCCACTGAGCAGGACATAGGCCGGGCCGAAGACGTTATCCGCATACACAAGCGAAGCGTTAATATCTGTCTCCACCACGCCGCCAGCAAGATGGGTAATCAATTGCTTGATCAGGCTGGCGCCTGCTTGCGCGTTATTGGGGAATCCATTGAGCAGGACATAAAGAGGCGCTTGTTCATAGCCGACCCGCTCGGCGGCAGTACGAAACGCCGCTAAGTCTTCCCTTGTAGGGGCATCACGCTGAATCATTACGACTGGCGTAGGGCCTGCTTCCCAGCGGGCGAGCAGCCGGGTAAGCTGTTCTGGCTGGCTCACGGCCAGCGCCGCGGGCGCAAGGCCGCCTCCGTCTTTCAACGTTTTTAGGACAAGCTCCACATCTTCCTCGGAACCAGACGATAAAATATCCCAGCGGGCCACCTGGCTCCCATACGCCCGGGAAAGCTGTTCTACTATTTCTTTGGCATTGGAAAGCTGAGCCATATCGATCTCCACCGCAACTTGGAAATCGGCATCGAGCGCACGCTCAATGGCTTCTTTAGCGCCAGGGGCGCTTGCGTTGATACGTACGCGCCGCAGTGAAATCGCGGAGAGGGCTTGCAGTTCCACATCACCGCCAGACGTTAGGCAGACGCCTACAGGCGCATCCACGGAAGCGATGGGGCGGTCGATGCGGCAAAAGGCGGTTTGCTCGATAGTAGGAGCCGCTTTGTCGGCTTGCACGCTAATAGTGGCGCTATATAAGCCACGCTTGGCAGGCGCGCCTTCGATAGTCTCCCAATCCGTGCCAAAGGAACGCAGCGAAATGGCATTAAGCTGCATGGACTTGCGGACGCCGTCTTCATCTTGTATATCCAGCAGGATATTCGCGGTCGCATCGGCATCCGACTTCAGCTCAAGGATAAGCGGATCGCCCACATAGATATGCGGAATCGGCTGGTCGGGAGCAAGGGCGGCATCAACTCCTGAAAGAGAGAGAAACGCCAATAGGCAAAGTACGGCGCTCATAAGCCGGCAAGAAAGGGGTTGCTGGCCCGTTCAGCGCCAATCGTGGTGCATGGGCCATGGCCAGGATATACAACAGTGTCATCGGGCAGCGTGAGGAGTTTAGCCTGTATGGAATGCAACAACTCCATGTGATTTCCTCCAGGTAGATCCGCGCGTCCAATCGAGCCCGCGAAGAGCACATCGCCTACAATAGCCACGCCATGCCCGATGAGCACAATATGCCCGGGGGAATGGCCTGGCGTATGGAGCACCGTGAATGATGCCTTCCCGGCCGAAACCGTATCACCTTCAGCGAGCAGCCAGTCTGGATCAGGAGAAGCCGGAAAGGGCACGCCGAACATGTGGCCTTGATCCGTGATATGCCGTAAAAGTTCCAAATCGGCAGGGTGGGCCGCCAACTGGGCTCCCGTGCGAAGCACGATTTCCGCGTTGCCGCCGCAATGGTCGCAATGGCCATGGGTGTTCACGATAGTGCGAACCGTATAACCTTTCAGCATATCAAACAGGCGAGGCGGCGCTTCGCCCGGATCCACGATAAGCGCTTCGTTTCCCTCTTTCACGACAATGCAATTTGCCATGAAGGGAGTCATTTCAATGGTGAGAATATCCAATCCGCTTTCGTTCATATACCGCATGCCCGCTCCATTCCATTCAAAATGAAACTCATTACAGGCATCATGCCCGATGCAAACCTTTTCACTCCGGTGATTCTACAGGAATTGACGGCAATTCTCACGCTTGCGCCTTTACTTGATTCTGATTTTGCCTATTCCCATGGTATAGTGCATTTTTACACGCCGTAGGATGCAGGCCAGAAATAGATGAAACCTTTCGATAAAGAACTGATAACCGGGAGCATCCTCCGCTCGGTATGGAAGCTGTCATGGCCCATGGTGCTTCTGAACATGGTGAACGGCATCCATGGATTCGTCGATCAGGCCTTGGTGGGGCATTATGTCCCTTCGGCGGATAGCGCCGCCAATGCAGGCGTGGGGATTGCCTGGAGCGCTTTCCTGGTCATCGTCGTATTCATTTCATCGCTATACGCGGGCATGAACGCCTTTGTGGCGCGATATGCGGGCAAGCATGACCGCGTAAATGTGAGCCGCGTGGCGTATCAAACCTTTCTGGCCAGCGTTACCGCCCTCGGCATTATCGCTCCCGTGGGCTATCTGCTTGCTCCACAAATACTTATGTTGATCAAAACCAGCCCCGCCGAGATGGTTCACGCGCTGCCGTATCTCCGCATCCTCTTTGTCTTCGGCATGCCGGTTTTCCTCATGTTCATGGTGACTGGCGCGATGCAATCCTCGGGCGACCCGCGCACGCCCCTCCTTCTAGGCGTTCTCGCGACTATTCTTAATGTAGTGCTTAGTTACATCCTTATCACCGGCGCGGGCCCCTTTCCCGCCATGGGCGCGGCCGGGGCGGCGCTGGCCACCTGCATAGCGCCATTCGTGAGCGTGCTCATCGCGCTGGGGCTGATTCTGCGAGGGAAAACCATTATACAGCCTCCTCCTCGAGGGCAGCTCTGGCCGGACTTCTCGGTGATACGCCCCATCATGCGCAAAGGATTTCCAGTGGGCATACAAGCCGTATTGCTCAATATCGGCGGCATCGTGCTGCTGCGCTTCATGGGCGGCCTCGAACACCACGTGGCGGCACGGGCGGCATATATCATTTGTTACAGCCAGCTTTTTTCACTGGCCACGTGGCCCGCATATGCTTTACGCGGCACGGCCACGACCATTTTGGGCCAGAATATGGGCGCTGGTCTGCCCGAGCGCGGAAGGCGGGGCGTGTATGTGACCGCCGCCGCGGGAGCAGTCTGGGCGGCCTTCATGGCCCTCGTGTACTGGGTGTTGCCGGTGCAACTCCTGGATGTGTTTAATGCTTCCGATGAAATGGTGCGGCATTTCGGCATTGTCGGTTTGCGCTATCTGGCCGGCTCGGGGATATGCCTCATGCTGGCGCTGGTGTTCACGGGCGCATTGGTGGGCGCGGGCGATACCGTCCGGCCCATGGTCATCGCGTTCATCTCCCAAATCGGCGTATTGCTGGGATTGTGCATCCTATTCTGGTACGTGGGATTGCTCACCATGCCCGTCATCTGGGCATGCATCTTGATCAGCCACTTCGTACGCCTGCTCCTCACCTACCTCGTTTTCGTGCAAGGCCGCTGGCAACACATCCGGCTCGAACTCGAACGCGAAAAAGAATAAACACGGATTTTAGACCACTAAATACACTAAAATTTGAAGTTTTTAGACACCTTTCCTATAGAATTCAAATCGTATCAAATCGTTACGGTATGCGTTCTTTCATGCGCCGTTGTAGAGGCGCGCCGCCCTGATCGGTGGGGCAAGCCCCACCCTACATATTTTAGTGTATTTAGTGTATTTCGTGGTCTAAAAATCCGGAGCTTCGTTGCGGCTATTTTCGTGGTCAATACCGAGGCATTTGCGAAATAGCGTGGTTTGCGAACGCGCGGACGGTGCGGGCACACGCGGAGCGGTTTTCGCCTGTGGCAATGGGATTACGCCTCCGCTACGGGTGCAATAAATCATGCAGGAGGTTCGCGTGTAGGACCCTTGCGGCCCGAATGGGCATGGTTTGCCCTTGATTCGGGCCATCATTGCTTGTGCGGATTCGATGTGATCTATGCGGCGCGGGGCTGTCCGAGGAGCGAGCGCATGCGTTCTGCCTGGCCGGCTTCGAGCCATCCCAGGGCCATGCCGAGCATGACGAGGAGGGCTAATCCGGTGCGGGCGCGCATCTTTTTCATACCGCGGATGTAGTGGCGCTCGAATCCGTATGCGCCGTCGAGTCGGCTGTTGACTCGCTCGATGGCGGTGCGGTGTTTGTATTCGCGGCGCCAGGATTTGGCGCTGCGGGGCAGGGGGGTAAAGATGCGCCGGTCGATAGCGATGGGCACGCGGACAATCCGTCCGTGTTCGGGCTGGCATCCTTGGTTGCAGAGGTCTTGCTGGGTACAGGCGCTCCCGCGTGCCTTGGCTGGGCAACGGTATTTCAAGGTTCCCCGATCTTGCTCGAATCCTTGGTAGGCCATGGAATCATAGTTGTCGCGTTCGTTTGGGGCGCCGTTACGACACCGGCAGAGGACTTCACCTCGTTCGGTATGGAAGATCGTGTCTACCCGTTCGGGATATAAAGGGCGGGGCCGTTCCGGTTCTTCTTTCCAGGTCGCCCGGATGTCCACGATGGGCCGGATTTCATGTTCCTCGAAGAGGCCCTTGTTGTTGGCTTCGGAATCATAGCCCTTGTCGGCGCTGAGGTACTCGGCGCGTTGGACGAGTTCGGGGTGGCGCGCGTCGAGAGCCGCCACGAGGGGCAGCAGAAAGGGCGAGTCGTTGGCGCTGGCTTTCGTGACCGCGTAGCCCAGCGGCAATTCATATTTCGTGTCCACGATGAGGTGCAGCTTGTAGCCGAACCACCGTTTGACCTTCTCCCAGGGCGTGCCGTCCTTGTGAACGCCCTTGTAGGTTTTCGTGCCCCAGTCTGCGTCGCGGTCGCGCCGCCCGTCCGGCTCTTCGTTTTCCAGGACCGCGTCTTTGCGCGGAGGCTTGGCGTGGGTTTGGATGGCTTTCGAGTCTACGGCCAGACGCACCCCGAGATCCGGCAAGCGTTCCATCAGCCGGACGATGAGCGCGTCGAACATCCGGTCCACTTCTTTCCAGTGGCGCAGTAATCTGGCGAAGAACCGCGTGTACACCCATTCGGGCGGGACCGCCTTGGCGCCCCGCAACACGTCGAATCCGCACAACTGGCGCAATTGCCCGTTTCGGGCTAGTTCGCGGCGCAGGCTTTCGACGCCGTCGTGCTGGAAGACGATCCCCGCCAGTATGCTGTTCCACATCGCGCGGATAGGATAATCGTCGCGCCGCCCCTTGCGTTCGGCTTCCATCGCCCGCATCAAATCTTCATCCGGCAGCGCCGCCAGCAACAGGTTCAGCCGATCCAGATCCGACGCCGCGTCGACCTGGTTCCACGAGAACAACCCCATTTGGTGTATAATGGCCATCGCAAACGTCTCCTTGGTGTGTGCGTGGTTATGTGGTCAACTATACTACAATCACACACGGGAGACGTTACGCCTTTTCCCGCTCGCCGAGGGCATTTGGGGTGATTTTTCACAAAAAATCCTTATTCATGCCCCCGCCAAGCCCCTTTCCCCGCATTCTCCGGGGTAGGCGCCAATTCCGCCGCTTTGTAAACCCTTGTCAATACGGATTTTCTTTATTTCGCAAATGCCTCAATACCGGGCTTGCATGGCGCGCATACTGATGTTACATTCAGATGGATTCTCGGAATGAAAGGCCCATGCATGAACGCCGCCCAGATCATTGACCAATTGCGGAATGACCGCGAGTTCGTGGAAAACCTCACGGCATGGCGGACTGTTCCCGCGCGGGAGGCCCGGTATGCGGATTTTCCTGAAGCGTTGAATCCGCGCCTGGTGGCCGCGTTGCAGGACCGGGGCATTTCGCGGCTGTATACGCACCAGGCCGAGGCCATCGAGGCGGTGCTCGAGGGCAAGCATATCTGCGTGGTGACGCCGACGGCCTCGGGCAAGACGCTCTGTTACAATATTCCGGTGTTGCATACGCTCATGAATGACCCTGAAGCGCGGGCGCTGTATCTGTTCCCGACCAAGGCGCTGTCACAGGACCAGATGCATGAGTTGAAGCACACCATCGATGATCTCGATGTGCGCATCGGCACGTACACGTTCGACGGCGACACGCCCGCATCGGCGCGTAAGGCCGTGCGCAATGCGGGGCATATCATCATCACGAATCCCGATATGCTCCACACAGGAATCCTCCCCCACCACACCATCTGGATGAAACTCTTCGAGAACCTGAAGTTTGTGGTGATTGACGAGATTCACCATTACCGGGGCGTTTTCGGGAGCCATCTGGCGAATGTCTTGCGGCGGCTCAAGCGCATCTGCGCGTTCTACGGGTCGAATCCGCAGTTCATCTGTTGTAGCGCCACCATCAACAATCCGCGAGAAATCGCCGAGCGCATCGTCGAGAAGCCCATCCATCTCGTGGACAACAACGGCGCGCCCATGGGCGAACGGCATTTCTTGTTTTTCAATCCCCCCGTGGTGAACGCGGAACTGGGCATCCGGCTCTCATCGGTCAAAGTGGCGAGCCGCATCACCCAACGCATGCTTTCGCGCGGCGTGCAGTCCATCGTGTTCGCCCGCAGCCGCTTGCGCGTCGAAGTTCTCACCACCTACCTCAAAGACGCCCTGCGCAAGATGGGCAAAGACCACAATCTGGTGCGGGGTTACCGGGGCGGTTATCTGCCTACGGAGCGGCGGGCCATCGAGCAGGGCTTGCGCAATGGCGAGATCATGACGGTGGTGAGCACGAACGCCCTGGAATTGGGCATCGACATTGGCTCGCTGGATGTGTGCGTCATGACGGGTTATTCGGGCAGTGTGGCGAGCACATGGCAGCAGGCGGGCCGGGCCGGGCGGCGCTCGGATGTGTCCTTGATCATCCTCGTGGCCTCGAGCGGGCCGCTCGACCAGTACATCATCAGCCACCCGGAATACTTCTTCGAGCTGCCCCCGGAAAGCGCCACGGTGGACCCGAATAACCTCATTATCGCCACCAGCCACCTGAAATGCGCCGCCTTCGAGATCCCCTTCGAGGAGGGCGAATCGTTCGGCCTCGACGCGGCGTCCACCCGGGAAATTCTGGAATACCTCTGCGGCGAGCGCATTCTGCGCGAGCGCAAGGGCAAATGGTATTGGAGCGCGGACGCCTATCCATCCGCGGACATCAGTCTGCGCACCGCCGCGCCGGGCAATGTCGTGATTCTAGACACCACGAAAAACGGGCAGGTGATCGGCGAGATTGATTATTTTGCAGCCCCGACCGAGGTGTATCAAAACGCCATCTACCTGCATCAAAGCGAGCAATATACGATTGATCGGCTCGACCTCGAAGACCGGAAGGCGTATGCGCGGCCCGTCGAGGTGGATTATTATACGGACGCGGAGACGAAGGTTGATCTGAAGGTCATCGCGGCGGATCGTGAGGAGGCGGCGGGCGGTGCGGCCAAGCTCTGCGGCGAAGTGAGCGTCACCTGGCTGCCGACCATCTATAAGAAAATCAAATTCGGCACGCACGAGAACGTGGGCTGGGGTGAAATCCACCTCCCCGAGACGACCATGCACACCGCCGCGTTCTGGTTCGAGTTCCCGGAGAGCGCCGGAGAGATTCTTGGCCTTAACAGTTCGCAGCTCAGTGAGGCGCTGCATGCGCTGGCTAACACATTGCGCCAGGTCGCGCCGGTTGAAATCATGTGCGATCCCACGGACATCCGCGCCCTGGGCGTGTTGCGCGCGCCATTTACGCAAAAACCTACGATTTTCCTATATGAATCCTATCCCGGAGGCGTGGGCATTAGCGACAAACTGTATATGCACAGTGCGCGTTTATTGAATGCGGCGATCTCACTGATCGCAGGATGCGGATGCAAGGAAGGGTGTCCAAGCTGCGTGGGGCCTGTGGGCGAAGTCGGGCCTAACGGGAAAAGCGGTGCGGTGGAACTGGCGCGGTGGGCGCTGGGAGTAGAATAGAAAGCGTTTTTTTAGACAGGATTTACAAGATGGACGAGATTTACTTAATTCGTTTCGAGTTTGAATCTGAGTGTTTGTGGTTAAATTAATAATTTTGTTATTTTTCTATTTGGCTAATTCATTTGATTGATAAAAGTAAATCCTGTCCATCTTGTAAATTATGTCAAAAATCTTCAGCCATAACATCGAGGATTCGTTCGTGCCGGATATCCAAGATAAACTAAAGGCGCTGCTCGCGAACAAGGGCGTCATGACGGGCCAGGAATGGCGTAAGGCCGCTGAGGAGCATGCGCGTCAGCGCGCCGAGGGAGTCTTTGAGATCGACAAGACTGTGCCTGGGCGTCTCGTGGGCGATTCAGAGGAGGGATTTTATCTCGTCCAGACGGATTATCCGCTCGATACGCCCCATGGGCCGCACGCGTTGGGCGAAGCCCTCGATGCCGCGCCTAGCCACATCGCCTTCTCCGCCTGCGACGAGGAACTCGAGGATTACGATCCGGCCACGGCGATGTTCGTGGACACCGAGACTACAGGCCTCGCGGGCGGCACGGGCACCATGGCGTTTCTGGTGGGCGTGGGATACTTTGTCGAAGATGCGTTCCGCCTCGACCAATGCTTCATGCGCGATTATGACGATGAACCGGCCATGCTTGAATATCTCGCCGAATTGTTTCACCGCTGTGGAACAGTCGTAACCTATAATGGGAAGAGCTTCGATGTGCCGTTGCTGCGCACGCGCTTCATCCAAAACCGCATTCCCTTCCGCCTCGACAGCGTCCCCCACCTGGATTTGGTCCATGCGGCGCGGCGTTTTTGGAAGATGCGGCTGCAAGACTGCTCGCTCACGAACATCGAACGGCAGGCGTTGGGCATTGAGCGCCAGGACGATGTAAACAGCGCCGAGATCCCCCAGTTGTGGCTCGATTACCTGCGCACCCGCGACGCCCGGCCCCTCGAACGAGTGTTTTATCATCATCGCATGGATATCCTGTCGCTCGTGGCGTTGACGGCGTCGTTGTCGCGCAATCTGGCGGGCGCGGCGGAAATGGGATTCGAGCATGCGGAAGACCAGTATTCCCTCGTTCGGCTTCATTTTAGGCACCGGCAATATGTTGAAGTGATGGCGCAGGGCAGGCGGCTGCTGGAATCGGAGGCGGAGCCGATGGTGCGGCGGGAATGCCTCGAACTCATGGGGCTTGCGGGCAAGCGTTTGCAGGATTGGGAGGCCATGGAGAAAATCTGGTCTCTTCTGCTCGATGAATTCCCCGAAAACCTTGTGGCGCGCCATGAGCTTGCCAAACACCATGAACACCGCACCCGAAATCTCTTCGAGGCGGAACGCCTCTGTGCACAAGCCGTCGAGTTCATCGAAACGCGTATCGCCTTAGGGAATTCAGGTGCGCTCGAAGATTCCCACCTCCGCACCTTCCAGCGCCGCCTGGAGCGTCTTCGAAAAAAACTGGGGCGTTCACCGGGATTAATGGATGAATGACCGCCGGAGGGCTGCGGCCACACACACGGAGCATTATGACAGATTGTGCGGTGATATCGCCACTGTGATATAGTTGCCCTAATCGCAGGGCAAGGCCCATCATTTTCTGACGAACTGGCTCACCTTCTTGGTGAAGTTGAATCATTTCAACGCAGAGGCGCGGAGAACGCAGAGATCCGCAGAGCAGCGTAGCCGCAACTAAAGTGTTTCGTCTTTTTACCACGAATGGACGCGAATGAACTCGAATATATCTTCTCAAATGTTTTTACAACTCTCGTGGCATGGGCGTCTCGCCCATGCGAGTAAGGAGAAGGCACATACAACGCGCTCCCACAACGGCACATAAAAAAGCATATCTCGGAACGTTAGATATGATTTGAGTTCGATGAGGAATCTTCGCAAGAAAACAACATTCTTCCCGATAGTAGCACGAAGAACGCGAAGATTTTCCACAGATGGCGCAGATGACATAGATAAAAGACCAGAATTGATATCGTTTTTCTTCGTGATCTTGTGCTCTTCGTGATGAAAGTCTTGTCTCTAACGAGTTGATGTATATTGATTTACACAGAAAATCCACACAAGGGAACAAGATTTCTGCAAATAGTAGTGCAGAGTGGAAAAAATTCTCTTGAACAGTTTATTCGCACATTTGAGAATAGAGAAGGATGGGTTCTCTGCGATACTTTGCGTTCTCCGCGCATCTGCGTTGAAAATGGCCGACTTTGCGAGAGTATACACTATCTTGATTGGGCGCACGGGCGCTAGTAGCGTGTACAATCTTTAGTTATATATTTCACGCAAAGACGCAAAGGCGCAAAGAATACAAGTTGCCGTTCGTTATAGAAGCTGGGATTTGAGATGCTAAGCCATATCCCATTTTCGATAATGCCATTTGAATTTCCTCCAGCACAAAAATCCTCTTTGAACCATTCGTCCTTTTTTGGTGTCCAACGTGGCAAAGCCTTGGAAGTATAACCATGCCGGAGTTCCGGCAAAGGAGGGCGTGACCATGATACGCAGGCAGGTTTTAGTATGGTGTGCGGCGTGTTTGTTGATGGGAGGAGCCTGGGCGCAAGATGAAATTCCGGCCCCCATCGTGCCGGATATCCCTTCGGCGCAAATGACCCTTTCCTGGCAGGATTTCATGAAACTGATGGAAATCGTGAAATCTCCAAAAATGGAAGCAGCGCCCCTGCCATACGCAGTGACACAAGCACGGTATACAGTCGAGCTGGCGGATGAAGACAGCGTTCAAGTGAATGTGGATCTGAATGTGTCGGTTTGGACGCAGGATTCTAAATGGGTATCCGCTCCTGTGCTGAGCGGGGCATTGGCGCCCACCTCGGCAAACGTGGGCGGGCCGGAATCGAATGGATTGGCGGCCCAAGGCGAATGGCTGTGCCTAGTCACCAAGCAGCCAGGTAATTACAATGTGAATGCGACATTTTTCCTGCCTTTGGAGCGTGCCGAAGGCCGGGAGAGCTTCAGTTTCGCTTGCCCGCAAGCCCCCACGACGAATATGAGCTTGCGGCTGCCCATGCCGGAGGCTGTGTTATCCGCTCCCGCGGCGGGACATATCCGGGCCAACCGGGGCGACAATATGCTACAGGCTGAGATCGCCTTCAAGACGACCGACCGCATCGAGGTAAGCTGGACCCGCCCCGAAGGAGAAGCCACTCCTGAACAGCCCGTGCAGGAAGAAGCGCGGGTGGCCTGCACCACCTCGACGATGGCCACAGCCATGGGCGACCGGTATTTGGCTTGCTCGACGCAAGTACAGTTCGATGTGCTGCGCGGCTCGGTGGATGCGTTCAAGTTTTCACTCCCGCCCAGCGCGCGCGTATCCAATGTAAACAGCCCCGATGCGGCCATTACGACGACGGATACGGAAGCGGGGCAAGTGATCGAGGTGCGCGGCAACCGGCGCTGGTCGGATGGGCACATGGTCATATTGCAGTATGAAACATTGCCCGAGCAACGCGAGACGGCTCTGTGCGTGCCGAAGCTCACCATAGAGGGCATTGTGCGCGAAACCGGCTATATCGGCGTAGCGGCCCAGGGAGCCGTGGCGGTTAATGTCGCGGAAGGCGCAGCGAATCTTACCCGCATTGACAGCGTAGAGCTTCCAGGTAATCTACGCGGCATGTCTCCGACACCTATCTTGTTCGCATTCCGGCATAACGGAGGAGATTATGCCTGCTTGTTGGATGTGAAGAAGCTGACAGACGCGGAAGTGCGTATCGCCAGCATCGACTCCGCGAACCTGCAAACCTTGCTGACGCGGGAAGGCACCATAGTGACCCAAGCCATGTATTTGGTCCGCAACAATGTGAAGCAGTTTCTACGCGTGGATTTGGGCGAGGGCGCGAAGATCTGGAGCGCGGCGGTGAATGGGCAGGTAGTCAAACCGGCGTATGAAGACGGAACGACGGCGCTGTTGATCCCGTTGTCGAAATCCACGGAGCAAGGCCAGCAATTGGACACGTTCCCTGTCGAGATCATCTACGAGATGCCTGCGGTGAAAATGCCAGGGCTGATGGGTGACATACCGCTCACCGCGCCTCCCACGGATATTCTGGTGAACCAGCTCGATTGGCAGATCTACACCCCGGACAACCAGTTTGTGTACCGTTGCACGGGCGATGTGCATAAGCGGGAGACGGGGAGCAGATGGCCTATGCCTGTATTCGGCGATTTTTTTGGCCGACGGGCAGGGCGGGAAGCAGCGGCTCGGCCACATGCGGCTTTCTCGGCACCGGATATGAAGTTGGATTCTCGCGGCATATCGGTGGAACGTCTCTCGGAGCTTAGCAATAAGTCTGCCGGTATGCTTGCTCAAGTCCAGACAATGGTGAATGACAGCAAGCAAATGCCCCAGCCATCAGCGCCCGGAATGATGGGAGGGGGAATGGGAGGCATTTCCAACGTGGCCGTCGCGGCGGGAGTGCTTCCGGTGCGGGCTACGGTGCCATTCGCGGGAAATAGCAGTAGTTATGAGCGGCTGATTGTTCCCGAGAATACGGTCATCCACGCGGTTCTACACACCTATAACTCCCGGATCAATTGGGTGTTTTATGGGCTTGGATACCTCTTGGCTGCAATGGCGGGCTATGCCGTCATGCGCTGGATACGCCGTACGATGCGCGCCCAGCATGCTGGGAAATGGTCGTCCTTCCTGATGGCGATACTCATTTTGATCGTGGCATTATGCTGCTTGTACGTTTTTCCAGCGTTCATCAGCCTGGAGAGCGCAGTGATTGTGGGGATTATTATCGCAGCCATGCGCAAGCTGCCTTCCCCAGCGCCGACAGTGGAATCAGCGGTTGCGCCAGCGCTTGAAGGATAGAGCTTAACGCAGCATAGCCGAAACCAAAGAGCCGTTTTTTTGCCATATGGTAACGAAGGACACGAAGTTTTTGGTGGATATCATTCACCATTTGCTTCGTGTTCTTCGTACTTCTTTCGGAAAAAACGTTGTTTTCTTGCGAAGATTCGTGACGCAAATCAAGTCACATCAGATAGTTGCATATATTGTCTCTTTGCATAGCGTTTTGCTTGAATCTTGCTCATCACATGGGCGAGACGCCCATGCTACGGGAGTAAAAACATCGAGAATCATATATTGGCGTTCATTCGCGTCCATTCGCGGTAAAAAAATGAAAACCTGAAAGATAGCAGTACAAAATCAGACGGGAGACCGCCCCTTTGTCAATCGGGGCGATCTCCCGTTTCCCTACATATGAAGAGCGTTAATTATGCGCGGCGGCGAACGGAAAGCGCGCCGAGGGCAGCGCCCGCCAATGCCAGCGCAAGAGGCAATGCCGCCACGGGAACCGCAGCGCCATTTTTAGTGCTCTTGCCGTCGAGCCAATCCTGCAATTGTCCGGCATCGACAAGGTCCACTTTTCCATCGCTGTTGACATCGGCGGCCCAGGTTTGATCTTCCGTGGGAACCACTACGCCAACGGCGATTTGGTTCACGAGCTTGACATCTTCGGATGTGACTTTGCCGTCCGCGTTCACATCACCCTTTGTAGCGCCGATCGTATCGGCTGCATGCGCATATGCGGCCACCGCCATTACTGCAACCGCCACGCCAATGATCCGTTTCCATGTATATGCCTTCATGTTTCCTCGACTCCTTTGTTTTAGGTCCGCCTGACTCGTACGTCCCGTTATCCTCGCCAATCTCTTCGAGAGGGCGGGCCTGCACAGGGCCCGCCCTCGTTCGATACTGTTACTTCGTGTCGCCTGCGGCGTTGCGGCGATGGCTGAGCATCCAGCCTCCCGCCAGCAGCAGGGCTGCGGCGGCTGGCCACCAGGCCATGGGCAGCGGCACGCTTTCCGCATCATACGGATCGCTGCCTATCGCCCATTCCTGCTCATCAGAGTATCCATCGTCATCACTGTCCAGATCCAGATAGTTTGGAAGGTTGTCGCCATCGACATCCGCAACACCTTCATGCGAATCACCAATGGAGTCATCGTCACTATCCAAATCTTGGTAGTTCGGGATGCCATCATCGTCGGGATCCACATAGCCTTCCACGAAGTCCGGAATCCCGTCGCCGTCCGTATCGGTGTCATCCAACGCAACAGTCACCATCGAACTGACCGCAGCCGGGCAAACATTGCCCGCGTTGTCGTGCGCCGTGTTCGATTGCACGAAGAGCCCGAGTGCGCCCGCGCCGGTGATATTCGAGATCTCGACGGTCCACGTGAGATCCGAACCTGTCAGCGTCAAGTCGCCATCCGCTGTATCCGTTTTCACTAAAGTGATGTCACCCGCGTCAAGCGTCACCACGCTGCCCTCCGAATAGGCCAGCGTAAATGTCACAGGGCCTTCCTTGGTCGAAGTGACGGACGGCGCGCTGATGGTGAGCTCCGGCGCGGTATTGTCCACCGTGAACGGTATGCTCGGGCCAACGGCAGGCGCTAAGGCGCCCGCTGAATCTGAACCCGTTCCCGCATTGATGGAGAACCTAGCCGTTCCATCACCGGTGATGTTCGAGAACGTCACCATGCGGATCATGTCGGTTTCACCCTTGGACATTGGATTCGACACGGTAATTGCCGCCGAAACCGTGCCCGTGTACTCGGGTACGATATCCACTTCCGACAAGGTAACGGAGGTGACATTGTAGTACGTGACCATGTACATGATAGGCCCGCTATTGGTCACAATAGACGGATACTTCGTCTGGTTGCGTATCGGCTCGCTGATGCTGACGGAGATGACATTCTTGTCGATTGTCAATTCGTCCGTTGTCGCATCCGTGGCGGTATTACCGGCGTCATCGGTAGCCGTGGCGGCCACGTCGTAGAGGCCATCCTCCAGTTCCGGCGTGATGGAGCCTTGCGGCAGCACCCAGGTAGCGCCAAGGTTTGTGGCGTCATACGCCCGGCCATCCACCGTCACGCGAATGCCGGCATTGGCGTCGTCCACTGTACCTGTGAGCGCAGGCGATGTATCCGCGGTCGTAAGCGTATCCACCGTCACCACAGGCGCCAGGAGATCGACGGTCAATTCATCCGACGTGGCATCTGTCGAAGAATTGCCGAGGGAATCCTCCGCCTCGGCAGTTACGGAGTAGACGCCTTCCGCCAAAGCGGGGGCAATGACACCCTGAGCTATCGTCCAGGAACTACCCGAGATAGTAGCCGGATATACATTGCCTTCCACCGTCACATTCACCGAAGTGACTCCACTCGAATCCGACACCGTTCCAGAGAGAAGCGGCGAGGTATCGTGAGTAGATACCACATTGACAGTCACGGTCGGGCCGGTAGTATCGACACGCAACTCATCCGTTGTTTCGTCGGTGCTGTCATTGGCGAGATTGTCCGTGGCCGCGCCTTGCACATCATATGTGCCTTCGGAGAGCGGATTCGTCACTTGGGTGAACCAGTACGAACCAACAATCGTCGGGGTATAGGTGTGGCCATCAATGGTGATCTCGAAGGTATCGATAGATGTCAAATCCGTGATCGTACCGGATACAAAAGGCGTGGTGTCATTTGTAACCAGATGATGCACGATGATTGCCGGTCCCGTCGAGTCAAATACCAGGCTCAACTGCGTGGCCGCGATATTGCCATTGCCCGCCAGATCCGTCGCGGCGTCCACGGGCACATTCACTGTCACCGTGCCATCTGCGGCAGGCGTTACCTCAAACGTGAAGACCGTGTCGCCATCCACGCCGGAGAAGCTGCCTGCAACACCGTTGCCCACCACGATATCCGCTGCAGTGAAGCCATACATGCCTTCACTGAAGGTGGCGGTCACCGGAATGGGGCTAACATTCGTGGGATCAGCGGAAGTGGTGGTTAAGGCCACTGTTGGCTCCGCAGTATCATACTCGACACTGTTGTCCGTGCTGGTCGATGCCTCGTTGGCATTGCCTGCCGTATCCGTGCAAGCGCCAGCGCCAATCGCAGGCACGAGCGTGCCGTCGCCTGTTGCTGCGGTCACGTTAATGGTGTACGCAGCCACCGGGTTCGCCCCTTTGGCAGGTACAGGAGTAACGGTGAAGACGACGCCCGTAGCGGTGCCTCCCATGGTTACATCCGTTTCATCGAATCCCAAAACGGGCTCCGAGAACGTCACATCGAAGGTGATCGGCAGTGTGTTCGTCGGATCATCCTGTCCAGAGGACTGCTCGACCGTCACCGTAGGAACAGTGATGTCAACCGTCACATCGAATGCCGTGGAAAGCTCACTCGTGTTGCCCGCCTCATCCTCCGCCGTAGCGGTGAAGGCATAATCGCCTTCCGGCAGCGTCGTGCCCGTGTAGTCGTAGGTCCAGTTTCCTGCGCCATCCGCATTGGTGGTTCCGATGCTGGAGCCATCCAAGAAGACTTCGACTTCACTTAGCGCTTCCGCTGTACCATTAATCACTAGCGTCTGATCGCTTGTGATGCCATCACCCGCGGAATTCGTGTCATCCGTGATGCCCGTGATGACTGGCGCATCAGGCGCGGTCGAATCGTATACAACGCTGTTGTCCACGCTAGTGGACGCTTCGTTGTCGTTTCCAGCCGGATCCGTGCAGACGCCCGCCGCGAGACTCGGAACCAGCGTACCATCGCCTGTCACCGCATCTACGCTTATGGTGTAGGTGTCGTCCGAACCAGACACGGAGAAGGTTACGCCCGTAGCGGTGCCTCCCATGGTGACATCCGTTTCATCGAATCCCGTAACGGGTTCGCTGAACACCACGTCAAACAACACCGGCAGCGAATTGGCCGGATCCACTTGGCCAGTGGCCTGCTCGACCGTCACAGTCGGCGGCGTCGAGTCATATTCCACGCTGTTGTCCGTGCTGGTCGATGCTTCATTGGCATTACCAGCAGGATCCGTGCAGACACTCGCGCCAATACTCGGTTCGAGTGTGCCGTCGCCCGTTACTACGGTGACATTGATTGTGTACGTGTCATCCGCACCGGTTACAGTGAAGGTCACACCGGTGGCCGTGCCACCCATGGTGACATCGGTTTCATCGAAACCTTCCACCGGTTCCGTGAAGGTGACATCAAAGGTAATCGGCAACGTATTGGACGGATCGGCCTGGCCCGAGGACTGCTCGACCGTCACTTGCGGCGCGGTGATGTCCACCGTCACATCAAAGGCCGTCGAGGCATCACTCGTATTACCGGCCTCATCCGTCGCTGTCGCGGTGAAGGCATAATCGCCTTCTGGCAGCGTCGTGCCGGTATAATCATAGGTCCACGCACCGGCGCCATCCGCATCGGTGGTGCCGATACTGGAGCCATCCAAGAAGACTTCGACTTCGCTAGAAGCCTCCGCCGTACCCGCGATCACCAGCGTCTGATCGCTCGTGATGCCGTCCGCTGCCGTATTCGTGTCATCCGTGATTCCCGTGATGACCGGAGCAGCAGGGGCGGTCGAGTCATACTCGACACTGTTGTCCGTGCTGGTGGACACTTCATTGCCGTTGCCAGCCGGATCTGTGCAGACACCCGCGGCTAAACTAGGCACCAGCGTGCCATCGCCTGTCACTGTGTCCACGCTGATGGTGTAGGTGTCGTCTGAACCCGTCACGGAGAAGGTTACGCCCGTAGCCGTGCCACCCATGGTGACATCAGTTTGATCGAAGCCTTCGACTGGCTCGCTGAATACCACATCAAACACCACCGGCAGCGCATTGGCCGGATCTTCCTGGCCCGTGGCCTGCTCGACCGTCACCGTCGGCGGCGTCGAATCATATTCCACACTGTTGTCCGTGCTGGTCGATGCTTCATTGTCGTTGCCAGCGGGATCCGTGCAGACGGCGGCAGATATGCCAGGCTCAAGCGTGCCATCGCCCGTTACCACCGTAACGTTGATGACATAAGTGTCGCCCGAACCGGTCACGTTGAAGGTCACGCCCGTAGCCGTACCGCCCATCGTGACATCGGCATCATCGAAGCCTTCCACCGGTTCGGTGAAAGTCACGTCGAAGGTGATCGGCAATGTATTCGCTGGATCGGCTTGTCCCGAAGACTGCTCGACGGTCACGCCTGGGGCGGTGATATCCACTGTCACATCGAAGTCCGCCGAATCGGCGCTCGTGTTTCCCGCCTCGTCGGTCGATGTGGCCGTGAAGGTGTAATCCCCTTCCGGCAAAGTCGTACCGGTATAGTCGAAAGTCCAGTTGCCCGTGCCATCCGCATCGGTAGTGCCAATGCTGGAACCGTCCAAGAAGACCTCGACTTCGCTCGAAGCTTCGGCCGTGCCGTCGATCACCAGAGTCTGGTCGCTCGTGATGCCATCAGCCGCCGTATTGGTATCATCCGTGATACCCGTGATGACCGGGGCGTTTGGAGCGGTCGAGTCATATGTAACGCTGTTGTCCGTGCTGGTGGAGGCTTCGTTTCCATTGTCCGCCGCATCCACGCAAACATCGGCATTTAGGCTGGGAATCACCGTGCCATCGCCGGTAATGGTGTCGACGCTGATCGTGTAGGTGTCGTCCGCACCACTCACCGAGACAACCACGCCAGTGGCCGTTCCGCCTATGGTGACATCCGTTTCATCGAATCCCGTGACGGGTTCAGAGAATGTCACATCAAAGGTGATCGGCAGCGTATTCGCCGGATCCGCTTGGCCGGAGGCCTGTTCGACGGTCACTGTCGGCAACGTATTGTCAACAGTCACATCGTCGCTAGTGCCACCGGAGCTAAGATCATTATCAGCCTCATCCGTGACTCCACTCGATGTACTCACGACAACGTTCACAGTGCCATCACCCGATACGCCAGTGAGTTCCACTGTGAAGGATGTCTGGCTGCCCAAATCCGTAACGGTCACGCCGGTATGCGCAACCGTTCCGGTTTCGGTGATATCGAGATCAGCTTCCGCATCGAAATTCACGACCGCCTCACTGAAAGTGACGGTCCATGTAAGGCTGTCGTCATTGGTGGGCGTCGTGGGCTCCGTGATGGAATCCACCGTGGGAGCCGTATTATCAACCGTGACATCCGTGCTCGTGCCGCCATCGGCTAGAGCATTGTCGGCATTATCGGCCACATCGCTTGTGGTGCTCACCACCACATTGACCGTGCCGTCACCGGATACGCCAGTGAGTTCAACCGTGAAGGTGATATGGTCGCCCGAATCCGTCACTGTGGCGCCGGTATGCGCGACAGTACCTGTTTCCGTAATGACCAAGTCGGATGCGTCGTCAAAGTTCTTGACGGCTTCGTCAAACGTCACCGTCCATTGAAGCGTATCTTCATTGGTGGGCGTTGCTGGCGGTGTAATCGTAAGGGCGCTTGGAGGCGCATTATCCACCGTCGCAGTGTCGCTCGCGGTAGTGGTAAGCAACGCATTGCCAGCGATGTCTTTCACATCTTGAGTGCCGGCCCAGGTGAGCTGCAACGTGCCGTTGCCCGATACGCCCGACACATCCACATCGAAAGTGGTGGGCCCATTCGTCACGGATAATGTGGTATACACCACCGTGCCCGTGACTGCCACTGTCAAATCATTGGCGTTATCGAAATCGTACACGTCTTCATCGAAAACCGCTTCGAATTCGACCGTGTCTTCTTTCGTAGGCGACGTGGTGATGAGATTGAACGCGGTGTTGGTTGGAGCAGTCAAATCCACGGTCAAACTCACCGGAGCCGCCGTGGAAGCACTGTTGCCCGCTGTATCCGTCGCAGTCGCCGTTAAGGAATAGACGCCTTCTGACAACGTCGTGCCGGTATGGTCATAGGACCAATCTCCCGTGCCATTCGCGGCGACAGGAGCACCGGCATTGGCGCTGTCAATCTCCATCTGAACGGAGACATTCGGATCAGCCGAACCATTAAACACCAATGTTGTATCATTGGTGATGAAATCGGTATTCGAGCTGCCGGTATCCGACGAAACATCTTCCACGACCGGCGCGGCAATCGTCGTGTCTACGGTCGCAGTGAAAGCCGTCGAAAGCGTGCCGGTATTCCCCGCACCATCGGTAGCCTGAGCGGTGAAATCATAATCGCCATCGGCTAACTCTGCGGTAGGCCCATAGGACCAATTGCCCGAGCCATCGGCGGTCGTAGTGCCTAGGCTTACAGAATCCTGGAAAACCTCGACCGTACTGTCGGCTTCCGCCGTACCGGAGATGATAAGCGTATCATCGTTCGTGATGCCGTCTGTGCCGCTTGAGCCAGTATCATCTGATACTTCGCTGACAACAGCTTGCGCAGGAGGAGTAATATCGATTTCCAAAATGCTTGTTGAAGTGCTCGAACCACTATTCCCCAGGGAGTCAATGGCGGTGTAATCGACATCATAAATGCCTTCGGCCAGATCCGGGGAAATCGTGTTGTCCGCGAGGACCCATGTGCCTGCGGGGAAATCCACCGTAGCGGCATACGGCCCTTGGCCGTTTACGGTGATTTCTAAACTCGATACGCCGCTCGAATCGGCGATTGTTCCGGCCAAGGCGGGGCTTTGGTCATTGGTCAGCAGAGCGGTAACAGTAACAACGGGCGCGGTGTTGTCGATCACCAGTTCGTCCGAAGTGCTGTCATTGCCCACATTGCCGACCGTATCCGTTGCCGCGACAACCACATCGTATGTGCCGTCCGCCAACGCAGTGAGAGTTCCTTCGGCCAAATTCCAATTCACGCCCGTTATCGTAGCAGCATGCGGGCCATCTCCATTGACCGTGACTTCAACTCCTGCGACGCCGGAGCCGTCGGTATCTGACACGGTGCCGGACAGGGCAGGAGAGGTGTTTTTCGTTTTTAACGTATTGACGGTCACTTCGGGGCCCGTATTGTCCACGGTAAATGTACTACTGGGGCCTTCCGCTGCCGAAAGGTTGCCTGCCGTATCAGAAGCGGAATCCTGGGCAATACTTATCGCCAAAGTGCCGTCGCCTGTGATGGCGCTAATGGTCACGGTGCGCTCGGTAGTACCGGAGCCCGTGATGGCGGCTGTACCGGCGGCAGTGCCGGTGGGAATCACGGTAATATCGCCATCGGCAAGCGTAACACTATCCGCTCCCGTATAGGTCACAGTGAAGGTGACCGGGCCGCTCTGCGTAAACGCGGCGCTCGGTGCGCCGATGCTTAAGGTGGGCGGCGTATTATCGACAGTGACCGCTGAACTGGTTACGCTGGAGGCCAGCGCATTCCCCGCGAGATCCGCCACATCCGAACCGGTGCTGACGGCGAGAGTGATATCGCCATCACCCGATACTCCGAGGACATCAACGGTATAGTTGATATGATCCCCGGAATCCGTTACCTGCACGGAAATATACGAGACACCGGCGTCTTTCGTGATCACTAGATCCGCCGCCGCATTGAGATTTTCAACCTCTTCGCTAAACGTAACCGTGAAGCTCAAGGTATCGGCATTCGTAGGAGATCCCGTTTCGGGAGTAACCGTTGTCACCGTAGGAGCCGTAAGGTCAATTTCCAGCTCATTTGTAGTTGAATCCGATGCCGTATTGCCCAGCGTATCTTCCGCCGTGGCCGAGACATCATAGACACCTTCTGCAAGCGCGGGAACCGTTCCTGCCGAAAGCGTCCAGGTGCTGCCAGCAACTGTCGCGCTATATGGGCCGCTCCCATTCACGGTGACATCCACTGAGGCCACACCGACAGTGTCGATGGCCTCGCCCGTGATCTCGGGGCTGGTGCTGTTGGTGAGCAATTCATCGACAGTCACCGTGGGCGGAGAAGCATCTATAGTAAGCTCATTCGTCGTCGCATCCGAAAGGGTGTTATCCGATGCGTCTTTCGCCGTCGCTTGGACATCATACACCCCGTCCGACAGTGCATTGTTGACGATAATGAACCATTGATGGGAAGGCAGCACCGTGGCGGTGTACGTGTGGCCATCAAGAATGACATCAATGGACACCGCATCCGTCTGGGTGCCTTGCACAATGGGCGTACTGCTCGAGTACGCCTGGAAATTGACCCCCACGGACAAAACCGCGAAGGCGGGAGACGCCAAACCGCATATAGCGGCCGCCATAAACCATGCGCATAGGCTTAACCGCAGCCCCGCATGATCGCGCTTGTTGCGCATCAAGACCCGTCCGTTACCCCTCAGTCTCATGACTTGTCCTCCTCGTTGGACCCAGTAACTACTTTGATAGTCAATTCATCCGTTGTGGTATCAGTGGATGTGTTACATGCCTCATCTTTGGCTGTCGACTGAACGTCATAGACGCCTTCCGCCAGCCCAGGGTCGATGGTTCCTCCCGGAAGCGACCAGCGGCCTTTTCCATCATATGTCGCAGTATAGTGTTTCCCTTCTATCTGTATCTCCACCGACGTTATGCCATGGTCATCTTGAACAGCGCCCCCCAGCGCTGGCGATGGCTCTGGCGTTTGAATGGGATCGACGGTAATAACTGGCGCAGCGCCATCAATCACCAATTCATCTTTGGTCTCATCGGACTGCGTGTTGCCTAACGCATCTTTCGCTTCAACCGCGACATCATATACGCCCGGTTTCAACGATTTTTTGAGCTGCGCTTTCCATATCATGCCCGAGATTTCAGCGGAAATGGTTTCGGCGCCCACCTTGACCGTGGCTTCACGCACTCCTGATGAATCATTGAGCGTTCCCGACAATTCGGGAGTGGAATCGCTGGCCACCAGTTTATTAACAACCACCTGCGGCCCGGAGGCGTCAATCGTGAGTTCTCCCACCGTATTGTCCATCGCCGTGCCGCCAGCCTGGTCCGTCACACGGGCGGACACATCATAAATCCCCGGCTTTATTGCATTTTCGACTATGACAATCCATACGCCAGGAGCAGGGGTTTGAGCCGAATAGGCTTGGTTGTCCACCATGACCTCTATTTTAGAGACCCCTTTTGACGCTGCATACGCGCCAGACAGCAATGGTTTTTCCACGCTAGCGAGCTGCTTGGTGACTGTTATAGCGGGGTCCGCATCAGCGGCATGCGCGAATAAGGTGGGAAGCAAAAACAGTATACTGGTGAGACTTGCTGCGATTACGTGCGATATTCCCGGCATGGACGGACGAATCGACAGCGGCGCTTGCAGTTCGCCCCGCCTCCATCCGCCACCCGAGAAATGCCTTCTAGGGCATTCGGGTATTTGGGCCATATACTCTCCCCTTCATTGCGACTACTTTTGTTTTACTTGCAACCAATACACGCTTGGCATGCACACGCAAACCTGACACTTCCCCAACACGCGTGCATTCGTAAAGCAAAACACAATGCCTTGAATCGGTATTCCCCTTGGCCACATACGTGACAAAAGACATGTATATCTTACCATGTTATTTCCTGAGCGTCAAGAAACCCATTGCAAACCTTGCGCTAATAACTATAAAAACAAATAATGTACGAAAAAATACTATCTGGAGCCAACACGACATGCGATAACTCAAGTACATATTTCAAATGAAAGGAGCTGAAGCGGAGACTTTTGACCTGGTCATTAAATTACAAAAGAGGGGAAATATGCTAAAAAATGAAGCATTCGTGGGCAGGGAAATATACATTCTTTTCACAGCGGCACGCTTCGCCTGTGCCGCCAATAAATAAGCATTTAGTATATATATAATATTCCTAATATATTAAACAAATACGTAATATAAGAGTAAAAAGTCACCCCTTGCACGCTGTGCTACTAACAGCCAAATTTTACTTCGCGAACATTTCCCGTGTAGACCAAAGTATATCTGCTTGTTACGTCTTACAATCCTTGCCGGATATTTTCCTGGGCTCCTCCCGGAACGGTGGGGCAAGCCCCACCCTACAACCATCAAAAATATGAAGATATTTGAATACATAAATGATATTGATGGGCGATTAATAACAGCGTGACCGGAGTCACAAAAAATTCCACTTACTATATTATTGTATTTAGTGTATTTAGTGGTCTTAAAATCCGGCTATTTGGCGGCGGTATAACGCAACACCACGGTTTGGCCTCGCATAAGGGAAAGATTCAACACAGAGGCGCGCTCGTATAGCAACTCGCCCGTGAAAGCGTCCGAAATGTCCGAAGCCTGCGGCAGCGTGAGCGTACGGCTGCCTTCCGCCGCCGCATGCACGGTGATATAGCTCTTGTTTACATATAACGCATCATTGGCCTCCGAATAAACATGCACACCCGAGGCCTTCGCCAGGGCGCGCACGATTTCTGGCGAAAATACGGGGGTGATGGCATAATACGAGGTCCACTCCCCCATGTCCTTCCGGGCAAACGCGGCCGTATTCGAGGCAAGCTGTTTTCCTAAAACCTCGGTGGACGCATCTTCGACAGCAAACACTTTCCGATTCTTCGCCACGGAGCCGATGGCTCCCGTTGTCGGTTCCACCTGCTGGGCGGACATCCATTGGCTGCCTTCCGGGGTCAATTCAAATTGGGCGGGGACGAAGGACTCGTCCGCCGAGGGCGCGGCCTGCATCCCCACAAGCTGCTGCATGGCTTCGACGGAACTGCCGTTCCCATTGAACAATCCCGGGGCGTATATCCAGAGCAAGCTCCGGCCGTCTTTCTTGAGACGGGTGTTTACGAACTCCCGCGCCGCGTCATCCATATGGAATGTGTTCAAGAATACGATGAGCTTATACGGCTCCACGGGGGTCTTGGAAAGGTCTTCGAGCAACACGGAGTCGAATGGCGCGCCGCAACGGAGGAAACCGGGCTGGAATTGCGCCAAGTCCGCCCCGAGGCCGCTGTTCCAGGGGTCATCGCCCCGGTCGATCTGGAAGCCCATATACGAGCACGAGGCCTCGTCGGCCACGACGAGGATCTGGGCTACGGAGGTTTGTTCGGTATCCTTCGCGCGGTCGAGCAAATCGAGAATGGGCCGGATGCCTTGAATCAACTGCGGATGGTCGTAATAGCCGCCGTGCAAATCAAACATGCCTTGGTAGATGCCTTCATGCAGGACAAAGCCCGCCGAACGCTGGTAATCCCATATCGAGGCCTGCGCGGTCGCGCCGCCTTCGGGATGGTACATCTCCATCTCTTTCAGGCCGTTTTCATCGAAATGGTGCTGCGCCATCACCTCCCGGATGCGGAACGACACGGAATCATTGTCGTGGAACCACAGCTTCCCATTGAGCGTGCCCGACAGGTAGGGACGCCGGTAGCCCTCGAAGCCGCCGGGCTTGCGGTCGAGATAGTCCGGCGGGGCGCAGATAAAATCGATGTCCGGGCATTCGAGCAAGGCGTGCGTGGCGTTGTGGCCAAACTCAGGATTGCCGCGAAACTCGTATAGATACGAGTAATACGTGCCAACCGCCTTTGTCCCCTTGCTGGCGGTTTTGATCACGTGGGCGAAATAGCCAATCGTATCAGGGACCATGTCATTGTAAAACAGGTAGAAATCGATGACGTTCATCTGCGTGGCGGGGTCGCGGAAGGTCTTGTCCCGGTCCGCGATGCGCTCCTCCCGGCTGGGAATAGCCACCGACGGGAAATCGAGCCCCGGCTTGCCCCACGCGGCCGCCAAGGCCTCGGGCGCGCCATACTTCGTTTCGAGCCATTGGGCGAAGGCCCGGCGCATGTGCTCACTATAGTCGCCGAGGTTATGCTCTTGGTTGACGGTGAAGTAATACCATTCCTCGGTCGCCAATCCCGAAAACTCGTACGCAAAGATCCGGTCCGCCCAGTCGGAAGCTTGGATGTGCTCGATGGCCTTCGCCAGCGCCGCACCGCCCTCTTCGCGCCAGCGGGCCGAAGCGATGGACTCGAAGCATTGCCCCGGCTTGGCCACGCCCGCCTTGAACGGCTCGACAATCTTCGCGCCGCCATGGTCCAGGATCATCAGCTCCTCCGGATGCTGATCCTTCCACCATTCCGGAGCTTGCAGATAAATGCGGGGCATGATCAACGCGCCCGGGCAGGCCTCGAGGATGTTCCGCGCGCACGTGTCGAGAGCAGCGAAATCAAACTGGTCCGGCCCCGTCCACATCGCCGTGAGCGGAACCTCGAAGTTATACGCCGTGAATCCCGCCTTCGCCATCTGGGCGAACAGCTCTTTCTTTGGCTGGTAGGTCGAAAACAAGGGCCGCGTGAACGGCTGGCCATCGACGAAAAACGCAGGCCTGCCCAAGTGCATCTGCACCGAAGACACGGGACCCGGAATCTCCTGTGCATCCGCCGCCGAGGCCGCCCCCACGCCCACGCCCACCAGCAACGCCGCCGCCACCGCCAACACCATCCACCGCACCGCAACGATACGTGATTCCATATGCGTCAAGACTCCCTCAAGTTGAATCATATGCCCGATGATTTCGATAAAGACGCAAATGTAAGCGCTTTCCTTACTCTAATCTACACGCCCTCAACCTGCTTGTCAATGCTACACCGGCTCAGGACTGGATGCAGCAAAACGAACGGCTTTCTCCCTCCCGTAGCATGGCCGTCCCGGCCATGCGCATGGGCGGGACGCCCATGCTACAGAAGGCTTTGTTTTTGGAATGAGAGTGTTCTTCTGCCGAGAAGGGCAGAATTTCATCCTGCCTTTTGCGCGCAACATTGAATCGCTCTAGCGGCGGTTCCTAGGCCAAATCCATTTTCCACAAACCAGACTGGATTGTTTTTACATGCCTATTCTTGTAGGGTATTCCTAGCACGTAGAAAATAAATGGAGGTTCTTCCATGCACTTTACAGGTGAAGTGGACATCCCACAAGAACTACTGGACGCCCAGAGCGACGGAAACCTCGTGGTGTTTGCCGGCGCAGGCGTGTCCATGGGCGAACCGTCAAATCTACCCAGCTTCGAAGATCTTGCCAAGCAGATTGCCTATCCGAATGCAAGATCGAAAAACGAGCCGATTGACAGATTTCTGGGGAGACTTGCGGACTGTAAATGCAGAATCCGGCAATTGACTCAAGATATTATTGGCAACAAAGATTCGAGACCAACAGATCTACACAAGAATCTTGTGAAACTGTTCAGAAAACCATCTGAAATCCGCATCGTAACCACCAATTTCGATCTACACTTCACTGGAGCGATACAGGCGGTATTCGGCAAAGAATTAGAGGTATCCGGCAAGGAATTCCCGACCTACATCGGCCCGGCTCTTCCCTTGGGCGATAGCTTCTCCGGACTGGTCTATCTGCATGGGAGATTGCATTGGCCGCCAGAACAAGAACCCTTCTTTGTGCTTACGGACAAGGACTTCGGGTCAGCCTATGTTGTTAACGGCTGGGCTTGCCGTTTCCTGGTTCCTATGTTCAGCAAATACAAGGTTTTATTTGTTGGCTACAGTCACAACGACCCAATCATGGATTACCTTGCCAGGGCGCTTCCCGTGGAAGAGGGACGATATGCACTAGTGCCGTCCTCGGACAAGTTAGCCGATTGGGAATATAGAGGAATCACGCCTTTACAGTACCCCTCAAGGACGAAGAAGGACCACAAAGCGCTTGACGAAGCAATTTCAGAATGGGCACGAATAACTTCATTCAGTCCTAGTGATCACAAAACTCGAATACGTGATTTGGTGGAAAACGACTCCGCACCACTACCTGCACCGGTGCTTAATCCAAAAGAAGATGATTACCTCACGCATGCCCTGACATGCATAGACCAAGTCCAGTTTTTCATCAAATATGCCAGACACACTTGTTGGCTGAGATGGGCTAAAGAGAAGACACCTTTCAAAGCAATATTCTATAATTCAGATCTAAACTTATGCTCTAGAATGCTTTTAGAATGGTTTATCTACATATTTATACTAGAAGGTAATCCAGAAGCACTTGATGTATGCACTTCTCACACAGCTTTTCTTAACTCTTGGTTTGTCAGGCGTTTGTGTTTAGAATTGTCTCTTAGTCAATGTAAAAATGAACTGGTTTACAATCAATGGATCCCTTTACTTATAATGAAAGGAAAAGAGAACGACGACAATACCGCAGATAATTGGGCGGCGACTATACCCAGACTAAAACATTCTCCAGAATTAGTTCTAGTCGTCTTGCGTCACATTAGCTTAGAATCTGCCATATCTACAGTTAGTGCTTATAAACTAGATAAAATCTGGGATGAGGTTCTTTGCAAGAATCTAGATATATATAGTTATGATGTTCTAACTATATTTACAGAAGCACTTATTAATACGTATAGACTTAAACATATTACTAATAGTTATGCTACCGATTTTGACATTGGTATTGCTTCTCGGCTTAGAATTGAGTATACAGAGGAAAGAGCAGGTTATAAAACAGTATGGAATGTCATTATTAGCATCTTAAGAAATACTGTTGAATGGTTGCTAGAAAATGATGATGCTTCTGCACAATTTTGGATTAACCAATGGTTTAAGTCTCCAATTACACTTTTACGCCGACTAGCAATCCACGGCATAAACAAGCAAGCTAGTAAAACAGCAGAATCAAAGCTTGCTTTTATTGAAGAGTATGACCTAGCTAAAGAACATACTCTACATCATGAAGTATTTATGCTTGCAGCAGATGCATATACACAATCTGCTGATTTCGCACGAAACACCTTCTTGAAATATCTCAAGCTTCATTATACCAATTTAAGCGAGGAACCAGAATACCTAGGTCAAGACTTATTCAGATGGGTTTATTGGCTATTGAGTAAGAAAAAAGATTGCGTGTTTGCACAACAGCTAAAAAATGAGCTTTTATTGGTAAATCCAAACCTGAAAACTCCAAAGCATCCCGATTTATTATACTGGATTGAAACCGACATGACTTCTCCTGTACCACCCATTTCAAAAGAAGAATTGGCCACTATGCCTATATCAGAATTGATCAACTATCTTATCAGCTTTGAGCCTACAGAAGAGCCATGGTCTACGAGAACATCACTTTTAGGAGTATTATGTACTTGCATAACAGAACACTATAATTGGTCAATTGAGCTCGTTAATGAATTTATCAAAACCAAAATGTTGAGATCTGACATATGGGAATCTGTTATACTTGGATGGAGTCACATTGAGCTTACATCAAACCAATATAAAAATATTTTCTCCATTCTACACAATGCCCCTAGCATCGCCATTAGTAATCGTGAGACAACGCAATTGCTAGAGAAATCAACGCATCTGGAACGAGTAGACTTTGCCCAAATAAAGAATGAGGCATTGGAATTTGGCCATATCGTGAGTGCTCATATCTATTGCGATGACGGGAAAGAGATCAGTGCTGTCGAAACCAACCGCAGTTGGCTCAATACAGCCATAAATACGCCAGGTGGACTACTTGCCGAATTCTGGATTAATGCTTTGCTTAAAAGCACAACTTACCCGTCGGAAAATCCAGAACTTCGGTTTCCTGAAGAGTTTCGTGGTGCTTTTGTGAAAATGCTTGTTGCGCGAAATGAACAAACGGCGATGGCGCGCGTGATTCTTGCAGGATATCTACATGTGTTCGTCGCACTCGATAGAGAATGGACCATAGAGCATCTCTTACCTTTGATGGATTTTAACCGAGATCGCGAAGAAGCCAACCGAGTGTGGGATGGATTTCTTCATGTTGGGCAGATATCACTAGATATCTTTGACCAAATGCGACCATTATATAAAGAGGCCATTAGCAATATTTCGGATAATCAACCTTGGCGAATCGAATCCTTCTCGGACCATATTGCCTTTATTTCGCTGTATTTTCTTTTAAATCCATTGGAAGATTGGTTATGGGATTTCATCGAAAAAAGACCGAAAAGCTTCCATGAAAAAATGGCGAAAAGCATTGCGACGCATTTGCCTCGGCTGGGCGAAGCAAAAACCAAGATAATCTGGAATTCCTGGCTTAAAAAATACTGCCAACAACGAGTAATGGGTTCACCCGTGCCCCTAACGTCAGACGAGTATGGTTACATGCTTGCTTGGCTGCCTTCGTTACCTCTCGTGTTTGACGATGCCGTCGATGTTTTACTAAAAGCACCTACCATATCCTTGAGAATAGGACGAGTGATTCATGATTTTGCGAAGTCCGAGCTTAGCGAGACGCATGCCAACAGCGTGGCTTTACTGATTAACCATCTCTTAAAGACTCCAAATAATGAGAGAAGACTGTCTATTCCTGCGAAAATTAACGACCTTATCCAAAAGCTAAAGAAAGGTGGCATTTCACGAGAAAATCTCAAAAGTATTGTTAACCGTCTCGCAGAAATCGGTTTCCCGGAATATTTGAAATATCTCGAAGAACAGGAACCTTGATTCATTTGTATTTCATATTATGCAAATTCCATGTGAGTCAAGACTGCTGTCCTAACGTTAATCGCATAACACGAATCGATTCCCAAATACATCCGTTCGAAAAGCCATCATGAGGATCTCCTTACAGCCGAGACCGCCAGGAAGGCTGGCATCAACCATCCATCCAGCCACCCCAAAAGCTGCCCCGCCAAAAACGAGTTTTTTTCAGCTTAATCATCTATAATCTGTTTCGTAAGAGAAGCTGGAAACGTTGGGGGCGTCGAGGGGGAGCAAGGATGAAGAAGAGCATAGGGGGAGCGCTTCTGAGTGTGTTCTTGGCTGGCTCGGGCGCGTTTGCCCAGCAGGACGTTCCGGCAACCGAAAAAGAACTCCTTGCGGCCATCGAGTCCTTGAAAGCGCGTGTCGAAGCACTCGAGGCTAAGGTGGGACAGCAGCGCACAACTTCTCCCCAGCTCGAAAACCGTCTCGCGCTGCTCGAGGAGAAACTGGCCAAAGCTGAGCCGGACGGCAACGACTTTAGTGTGTTCTGGAAGGACAGCCTCCGCTTCGAGACGGCGGACGGTTCCGTGAAACTGCGGCTTGGCGGCAGTGTTGCGCTAGATTCTTTTTGGGCCAGCCAGGGGCGCAATTCCACCTGGTGGCGCGGCGATATCCAAGATGGCGTGGAATTCCGCCGCGCTCGTGTGTATTTGGAGGGTTCACTGTACGACAGCATCGATTTCAAATGGCTGTATGACTTCGCGAATGACGGTCTGGCGAAATTTAAAGATTTCTATCTCGAATTTAGGGATATCCCGTATGTTAGATTGCGGATAGGCAAATATTTTCAGCCGTTTAGCCTAGATCGGTTAAGCGATTCGAATTTGCTAGAGGTCGCGCTTCCGACGGATGCGTTCACTCCGGATCGACAAACTGGCGTGATGGTGTTCAACTCCCTGTTCGAAGAACGTTTGAGCTGGGCGGTGTCGCTATATAAGCACGATTCGAGCAGGTTCGGCGAGCAGTTTGACGAAGATACCGGCTGGGATGCCGCAGCCCGTGTCGCGGGTGCGCCCTGGTATGCAAACAACGGCGAACAATTATTGCATTTGGGCTTAGGCTATACTTTCCAGAATCCCGATGGCCGTGATCGCTTTCAGACCTGTCCCGAATACCATGGCACGGCATACCGATATGTCGATACGCGCAATCCGCTTATCGACACTGTAAACCGCGATTTCTGGGCGGACACCATTAATATGTATAACGTGGAAGCCGCGCTGGTCTATGGGCCGTTCTCGCTGCAGGGCGAATACACCTACGTTGAAACCGAAACGATGGATGCCGGCACGGTGAACCTGGGCGGCTATTATGTGATGGCGAGCTGGTTCATCACGGGCGAGCATCGCGGATATAAAGAAGGCGTATTCAAAAACCCGAAGCCCAGCCAGAATTTCAGCATGAAAGACGGAGGGATGGGCGCGTGGGAGCTGGCGTTGCGCTATTCGTATGTGGATCTGGAAGACACGGGGGTGTGGGGCGGTGAAGAGACAAACTACACGGCAGGCCTGAATTGGTACCTGAATCCGAACACCCGCATCATGTTCAATTATATCCATGCGGACATCGAGCATGGGTTGTCGCATGGCAGCATCGATTTGTTCGCGACGCGGTTCTACTTCAGCTTCTAGTGAAAACGGCGCGGCCTAGGCCAACAGTGGAAAAATATAGCGAAATGAACAGTTTTGGCATACACTGGCGGCGAGGCATGAAAATGAAAACAAAAGCACATAGGAGAAACACGATGAAGCACATGGCGATCATTTCCAAAGAAGCTCCCGCGCAAGCTGAAAATCTGCTGGCGAAAGCCCAGTGGCTGTCGAATCTGGGCGCTGGCGTAGCGGTTGCAACAAGCATCTACAAACTCGTCGATATGATTATGGAAAAAGAAGCGTAACCGCTCATTGGCAATCACCCGATCAATTCCATGCCCTGTCCGGCCAACACAGGGAGAATGATGATACGCCATCGCTACAAATGCGAATGGAGCCTTCCAATCAGGAAGGCTCCATTTCATTTGGCGATATTCTAAAAATTGGCCGCTTCGATATTGGTCCGATCAAATATAATCGGGTCGCCGAGGATGACTACGCTGCCATCGACTTTGACTTCGCCCAGATGGCCCGCTTTGAGTGACGCCGCGCCGGGCTTTAACTCGCCCCGGGCTGCCGCCACGGCGGTTTGCACGGCGAGATAGCCCAAGTCCACGGGGTTCCACAGCACCACCTTCTCGACGGTGCCATCGAGCACGTATTCTTTCATCATTTTTGGGGTGGATATGCCTGTAAGGAACACCTTGCCGGTGGCTCCCGCCTTGCGAATGGCCTCGGCCGCACCGGGCAGCGCCACGGTCGTAATGGCGAATATGCCGTTCAAATCGGGATAGGTTTTGAGGCAATCGGCAGCCGCTTGCGTGGCCATGGCCTGATCCTCGCCGGGCGCTTTAGGAGTTTCGGAGAGGTTGGTCATTTGAGGATATTTCTCGCTGCGATACTTCTCCATCTCAGCCATCCAAATGTTCTGATTGTCCGCGGTGAGCGTGCCTGTGATAATGACATACTTGGCGTCCGGGCCCGCGCCTTCGGCCATCGCATCCATCAACGCCTTCGCCACGCTGGCCGCCGAGCACTGGTTCACAAAAAAGTCGCGGGCTTCGGGGAGCGCGTCGGCGTCCCATGAGACAACAGCAATGCCGCGTTTGCGGGCCTTTTCGAGGACCGGCGCGATGGCGGATTTATCGTTTGGCGCAATGGCGATGGCGTCGTATTTTTTGGCGATCCAGGTTTCGAGCATCTGGGCCTGGAGCTGGACATCGCTCGTAACGGGGCCATCGAAATCCACCTCGACGCCGAGTTCTTCTCCTGCCTTGCGTGCCCCTACTTCGGTCGCGTTAAAGAAGTCTATGCCGATCAGCTTGGGCATGACGCCGATCTTGAGGGTTTTCGTGGCTGCCGCCGTGGGCGGGGCGTCTTTCGCTTTGGGCGTCTCCGAGACGGGAGCCGCCTGTTTTCCGCAAGAAGCCAGGCTAAAGACCAAAGAAATAGCCGCCACCGTCAACAGAATTCTCTTTTTCATGTGTGTGCTCCTTTACGTGAACGGAAGGTCCGGCGCGAAGCGCCCGCCATCCATTCGTTTGATACCGCCGTTGCGATGAGCAGCAATCCAACCAATATCACGACATGCTGGGACTTCATCCCGGCCATTTCCAGACCATATCTAAGTATGCCTATCACAAGAAGCCCCAAAAAGGAGCCTATTATGGAACCCCGCCCGCCATTGACACAGGTTCCTCCGACCACTACGCACGCGATGGCTTCAAGTTCCAGGCCCATGGCCGCATCCGCTTTAGCCGTATTATACAGTGCGGTGTTAAAAAGCGCCGCGATTCCGCATACGCCTCCCATTGCGGCATACAACGCACATTTCAAACCACGGACATTCACCGCGGCGAATTCGGCAGCGGTCTCATTCGCTCCGATGCATTCCGTAAACCGGCCTATCCAAGTACGCCGCAAGATGATCCATCCCGCCGCCGTGGCCAGCAAGAGCGCCAGCACGGGTGCGGGCACATACACCTTTCCGGCGCCAGAAATCGGAATGGCAAAGAGATCGCCTTGGCTCAGCCACTGGAACGCATCGGGGAAATTGCTGATCGAGCGCGCCTGGCTGAATCCCATGGCAACGCCCCGGAACAAGGCCATCGTCGCAAGCGTCGCCACCAATGGCGGAATGCGCAGATAACTGCTCGCTACGCCGTTGAAAGCGCCTGCTCCAAATCCCGCCAGCACAGCCGCCAAGGCCGCGGCGGCAATCGGCCAATGCGCGTCATTATACAGCAGGCCCAACGCCATGCTGCACATGGCCACAATCGAGCCCACCGAAAGGTCAATGCCGGATGTCGCAATAACAAAGGTCATCGGAATGGCTACCAAGCCCGGAATCACCCAGTAGCGGCTCCGCTCGAACAGGTTGTATGCATCCAGAAAGCCCTCGACGAACAAGGCGAAACCTATAAACAACACCGCAAGAAGGCCAAACAAAGCCATTTCCCGCGATAACAGCATTTGGCGCAACACCCGGAGCGCATAGGATGGGCTATTCATAGCTGCCTCCTTCGCGCACGCTGCACGAGCATATCCATCAACAAAGCGGCCAGGATCAGAAGGCCCATGAACGTGCTCTGCCAATACGAGCTTGCCTCCAGCAAGATCAGGATGTTGTACAGCAGCGCCACGAGAAACGCACCTAACAAGGTGCCGAGCGCCGAGCCCCGCCCGCCCAGAATACTGGTGCCGCCGATGACCGCCGCTGCGATGGCCTGGAGCTCCATGCCTTCGCCGGTATTGGCTTGAACCGTCCCGTAATAGGCAGGCGTCAATACGGACGCCAAACCGACCAGCGCCCCCGAGATCCCAAACACGAGCATGGTGAGCCGCACCTTGGACAGGCCGATCAGGCGGGCGGCCTTTTCGGAATTGCCAAGCGCCAGCACGCGCCGCCCCCACAGCGTATACCGCAGAAAAATATGGACCACAATGGTAATTATAACTACGAAATAACAAATCTTCGGCAGCCCGAACAACCGCCCGTCCGCCACGGCCCGGTATCCTGGGGGCAATTGCATCACTTCGCTACCGCCGGTCACGATACGCATCAGGCCCCGGTATATGCTTAATCCCGCCAGTGTCACGATGATCGGGTGGATGCGCGCCACCAGGGATGTAGCGGCATTGAGCATGCTCAGCGCCACACCACTCACCACGGCCAGCGCAAGACACGCCGGGACGGGAACGCCTCCCTTGGCCGCCAGCGCCGCCACTGCCGCCACCAAGCCCAGCATCGAGCCCACGGAAATGTCAATCCCCCCAGCGCAGATGATAAGCATCATCCCCTGTGCAACGATAGCGGGCAATGCGGCGCTGGCGAGGATATCGAAAAGGTTTGTCGCATTCGCAAATTCCGCGGGCTTCAGCACGGCCATAACGGCGGCAAGAGCCAGAATAAAGGCAAGAAGGCCCCCTTCGCGGAATTGCAACAGCCGCATGAACTGGCTCCGTGACGGCTTCACGGCATTTCCATTGCCGCCCGCTTTGGGCACGGCGGCGGCGGCGATGGCTTTTTCCCCATGGACGCTCGGTGTAAAGATGCCTGTAAGGCGGCCCTCGGAAATGGTGGCGACCCTATCGCTCATAGCCATGATCTCGGGCAACTCGGAACTGATCAGGAGCACTGCCGCTCCTCCGCCCGCCATATTGCTGATGAGCTTATGGATCTCAGCCTTCGCACCTACATCCACGCCCCGGGTCGGTTCATCCAAAATCAGCACCTTAGGCGACACCGCTTGCCAGCGTCCGAACACCACCTTTTGCTGATTGCCCCCGCTGAGCGTCTCGATAGGCTGTTCCATCGTTTCAGCACGCACATTCATTTCATTAATGACGCGTTCCGCAAGGCTCGATTCGCGTTCCGCATGTATCCAGCCGCACGTCGATAAGCGGCGCAGACAGGCGATGCTCGCATTCGTTCGCAGCGAGTGGGTTTGGAAAATCCCCTGAACCAGCCGGTCTTCGGGCAGATAGGCGATCCCGTGGGCAAGCGCGTCTCGAGGGGAACGAATGGCGGCTTCACGCCCATCAATACGGATTTTGCCTGCATTCATTGGATGCAAGCCGAAAAGGGCCTGTCCCAACTCACTGCGGCCCGCGCCAACAAATCCATACAGCCCTACAATTTCTCCAGCCCGCACGCTCAGCGCGATGTCATGGAACCGCCCCTTGGCAGAAGCCGCCCCTTCAATCGCGAGCCGTGTGTCGCCGGGCGGCACGGCCGTTTTGGGGGAGAATCCCGACGCCGCTCGCCCCACCATCGCCGAGACCATGCTATCCATCGTCCATTCCGAAACCGGCGCGCAGGCAACCGGTTTGCCGTCCCGCATCACCGTAATACGGTCGCAAATATCGAGTATTTCCTCCAGGCGATGGCTAACATATACGATGCCGACGCCGCTCTCGCGGAGCCTTCGGATGTGAGCGAACAGGTTTTCTATTTCTTTTTGCGTCAGCGAAGCGGTGGGCTCATCCAGGAACAACACGCGTGCGTTTTCCGATACCGCCGCGGCAATCTCCGCCATCATCCGGCGCGCCACGGAAAGATCACCCGCCGATGCCCGGACATTGAACCGCTCACCCAGCGCCGCTACTTCGCGTTCGGCCTCTTTATACGTGGCTGGCCAACGGATCAAGCCCGATCCGCCTCGAACAAGGCCCCGGGACAACAGCATATTCTCCGCGACGCTGAGCTCCGCGAACAAATCCGCTTCTTGATGCACTACGGCGACGCCATGCGCGGCGGCTTGGCGCGGCGTAGTGAAGGCCACAGGCTGTCCATCCATGGATATCGTTCCAGAATCCGGACGAAACAGGCCTGTAGCGATATTGATCAGCGTGCTCTTGCCGGCCCCGTTCTCGCCCACAAGGCCATGCACTTCCCCACTCCGAATCTCAAGCCGCGCTCCCTGAAGCGCGGGCACTCCTCCAAAGCGCTTATGAATGTCCGCAAGTAAAAAACAGGATTTCTGCTGCATCAAATTGGCTACCTTAAAACATCTATCTATTACGCCATGGGATATTTTTACTATTAAAGCCGCTCACATTTGCAGCACTAGCGCTTCACGATGGCGGAAGTGATTCACTGACCTCTGAACGAGTTCATCCAGTTTTGCTGGATCATGCCCGGCATGCATGGCGGGATATGGATCGCCGCCAGGCCCAAGCGGTTCTGGAGTCAAGAAGCACCCCGGCCTGTTGTATCCAATAATGTAGAGGGCCATGATAACAGTATCAAGGTCCATGAATCCATCGCCCAAGGCGCATCGATTGCTGTCGGCCGCATGCAGATTGAGCAGATGGCCGCCCGCATCCAGAATCGCCTGCCCGATGTGGCTTTCCTCGCTCTGCATATGGTAAAGGTCGCCGTTAATGTGCTGCACACCTGGATGCCCCACGGCCTCGATGTATCGCTTGGCTTCCGCTATGGTGTGGCAGAAGCTCACCTCCGCTGAACGGATAGGCTCGATGGCTCCCTTGACGCCATGAGATACAAAAACATCTCCAATCTCCCGAAGAGCAGAGGTGGAACGCGCGAATTCGCCCTCATCGTATGCATTGGGCCTGCCCACTGCGCCGGGCACAACCAATAAATATCCGGCTTTAACGGCTTCACCGAACTCCAGCTCGCGCTCGATATAGTCGATTGCGTTCTGGCGCACCTGTGGGGAAGGACTCGAAAGATCATTTTCCATGGAGAACATCCCACAAATGCCGGACACGGCGACGCCATGCTCCGACAGAATTTGGATGGTCTCTTTTGGCTCATACCCTTGGCCTGGCCCATAATGATTGCCATGCAACTCGATAAAGGAGACGCCCGCCCTTGCGAGGCGCTGCACGGATGTTTGGAGACTCTCCCGCCCGAACATCCAGTTGCTCCAAGACAAATCAATCCGGCGGGCAAGCCGTTCCGGATATTGAGTTTTCAACAAACAGAACTTCGCCCGGATCTCCATATTGAGCTGCTCGAAGGGCTGTAATTCCCATGCCGCGCCCTGTGCCATGTTCACATCGATTGTGGTGTTCGTAGGAACCACCATGAACCTCCTTTCAACTGGCAAAATCCGCCTTACTTTTAACATATAATATCACTTTATATCATATAACGTCAACCACTTTGCGTAATCGAACATAATGCCTGATTCACATGAAATATTATGTCACTTTATGGTAAACTAATGTATAAATCATGGCATTCACGCCACAGGAAATGCCGTGAAAGCGTGGATCCCATAAAAAAACGGCTTCCAGTCTCGCTCGCATCATTTTTTGAGGAAATCGACTTTACGCGGCACTTCGATGCGTTCGTCTGCCTTTCCTTCGATCACGATGGTCGAAACATCTTTCCGGACAATGTCTTTGACGCATCGAAAGCTACTGGAGATAGGAACTACGCCCATGAACAGTTTCACCACAAAAGGTCAACGTTACCGAAATCCTCCGGCATTCCGAAAGTGGCTTTTCCGGCCTTTCATCACTCCGCACGCAACTGTACCGCATCTGGCCATCGCGCACCGGGGCCAGTTCCGGAGCCGAGAAATGCAGCTTCTCGACACAATTGACCAGTGCTTGTACTTCACATTTCGATAGCCCCGCCCCAACCATCGCCTCGGTGAGCATGCGGGCACTTTGCCGCTTCATCGCCATCCGTTGGGATTGCGCATCTCGGATGCTCATGCTACGTTTATCCATGGTATTGCTTCCTGTGGGTTGAGCACGACAGAACGCAACGAATAGGCGAGTCTCCTATCCGGAAACTCGCCTATTCGTTTTATATCTGGACATATGCCCGAAACGTAGGAGGATGAGGAGGAGGAGTTCTGCAGTTTCGTGTTCGTTGGTGTGGTCCTGCTTACGTTCGTGAAAGATGCCCTCGAACGGCAGTAAAATGATGAGGCAGGCGGCGAGACATGATCTCGTGCCGGACGGCGGCCCCAGTAACGGGCCTTGCGTAGGATTGCATCTGTTCCACAACGCCGCAGGATCCGGTTATGTCCCGTTCCCCAGGCGGAACAAGCTCGCCCTCAATGATGAACTCGTCGTCTAGCCCCCCCAGGGTACGGAGTAGCGTGACAGGTCCGGCCTTGAAGGCCATATCCGCGTTACCCAGCGGGCCTTGTGCTGGTCCACCGTCATCCTTAGAACCATAGACACAGTGCCCCACCAGGCGTGTTCCTTTTTCGTCCGCCCATTCCGGGGCTGTGGGCCCGCAATGCCAGATAGTCATAGACTCGCGATCATCGTGCCAGTCAACCACGTCCAACAACGTTGACGGGCTGCCCATCAACTGAGAAAGAAGGAGCATATCCAGGGCTCCTCCGGGATCGCCTTCACATGCGCAAGGCAATCCCAATTGGTTCAGCATGGCGACCGCAGCGCATGGGTAGATGCCGTACATGGACTGGAGTTCCGGCCAACAGCGAACGGCCGCGGCCGCATATCCTTCATGGTCAGCCAAACGCCGTACGGCCAGCGCAAGCCGTGCCAAGCGCTCCAGTTGCTCCGAATCGTGGCGGGAAGAGTCGTGAAAAACCATAGAGAAGGATTTCATTCTCTCTGTGACCTCAGCATGCTCCAGGCTCTTTGCCGTGGTAAGGAGATGCGCCACGGGAACGTCGGCGTACGTGATCCCCCAGCGTTGCTTCAACGCCTCACGGTTCTGCCCGGTGACATCAATATCGTGGAACTTGGGCACAATGCCTTCACCGAGCAAGGCTATGGTGGCCCCGCGAACAGCTTTGGCCGCTCCGATGAGACGAAGGGCCGTCCGCAGGCGTGCCGTGTTCTCCGGAGAATCTAGAGCCCCGAATATCTGGCGTACTTGGATTCCCCGCAGGGCTAGGTTTGAATTGATGAAGTTGGCGCCACAGAAGCTGTTGTGGCCGAGATGCGTTTGGTGCTTCGTTTCGGGCCGGCTCCATAGAATGCAGGGAATCGATAACGTTTCCGCAAAGGCCTGCGCGGCTTTCCCTTCGGGGAATGTTGCAACATCCAGTAGAACCGCATCGGCGTATTCGTTGAGTTTTCTGGCAGCCAGTACCGCCTCTTCGGCATTCTGGAAGGGCCCGGAAGAGAGATGGCTGTTGATGCCATGCCGCAAACTCCAAGCTTCCAACTCGGTCTTTCTCTCTTCATACAGTTCCGGGCGGAAACCCCAGAAGTTCTTAAACCATATGCCCGTGAAACCCACTGTGACATTCAGCCCATCCATATTCTTGATTCCTCTCAATCCGGTATGTTCTGCATTACCGTCTCTAGTTAGCGCCAACCCCTCGCGGATCATTTCTTCCGATAATGCTCAGCCAAAGCCGCCCATCATGGCGGCCCAGTAGGAAAAGGCGTCGCCGAGGGCGCCGTCCACCCCTCCGATTTGATCCGAATTGGCTACTGGGAAGGCGCTCTTGTATCGAACGAATGCCACATGCCCATCCATGTACAACACATTGGAACCACCAGGAAGATGGTTGAACTTCTCCACTCCTTTATCCGCGTAGTATTCTGCCCACAGACCATCGTTAACCGTCCATGCGTCAAACATGACAGGCAAGGTGCTTTGGCCGGTGGCGCCGGCAGCAGGATTGTTAATATCGGTGATAAAGAAACGCTCCACCCCTTCGCGCATGGCTGGATACGTAGCCGGAAGCTTGCTTCCATCATCATCGGTGCCCCAGCCCGAAGGGCCAAAGAAAGGAGTGGACATATCGCCCTTGATCCATGGGCATTCCTCGATGTTTTTTACTGCTACACTTGTAGTAAATTCACAGCCCTGCTTTTTTAGTTCAGTGTATGCTGTTGTAGGAGCAGTGGGCCATCCACTCCAATACGCAGGGCCTTTATCCATCACCAAATTGTAACCGCTCTGGATATCCAGCAATTGAGAGGGCGTGCGCGCCGCGTGGGCTATATAGCAATACGAGACGGGCATCGACAGCATAAGGTTCAAACAATAGGCATTCCCGATATCGGGATCGGAAGCGATATCGGCGATTTGCTGGGCGAAGTCGTCCTCCACATTAAAGATATTTCCGAAATAATCTCCTCGTGAATCCGATGGACAGATAGCAATATTGAGGTCATTCAAATAGTCGGGATAGAGCTTCTCGCCCGCAAACGATAGAACCGCCGTAGTCCATGAATGTACGACATAGTCCCCGTGCGAGGGAAAGCGCCCTCCTTTTGATTCATTGGCATACATTTTGAACACGATGCCAAACTGCTTGAGGTTGCTGGCGCACGACGCCCTCCTTGCAGCCTCTCGCGCGCGGGCCAGTGCTGGCAATAGAATAGCGGCAAGAATGGCAATGATGGCGATAACGACCAGTAGTTCGATAAGAGTAAATCCTTTAGATCTCATGGTTCCTCTCCTCATGTAAATTTCCTGTTTGTTTTGCTTATGCATGTTATTTCTTCCCTCATATATATTATTATTTTTTATTTACTCATGTATTAGTTAATTAATCCTTCACTCTGAAGTGGCCGTCGACCCGCCCAATAGAAGTTTCCCCTCGAAGCGGATAACCTCGTGAGGGAGATCAGGATCTTTCATACGAGCGATGAGTTGTTGCGCGGCCCTCAGGCACACTTCGTCATGCGGATAATCCCATGTGGTGATCTGGGGCTCGCACAGAATCGTATAAAGGCTGGTATCGAAAGTGACGATGGCGATATCGTTTGGGACATGAAGGCTTTGCTCCTTGAGCTTCTTAAGGCACCCGTATGCCATATCGCCGCTCTCGGCGACAATCCCGTCACAAGGGATCCGATCGCGCAATAACTTCTCGCAAGCCTCTTCACCTGAAGCGGCCGTGAGGCCTGACTCCAGCACCTTACTCAAGTTCAGGCCAAACTCCCCAGCAGCCCGTTCCACGCCGGCAATGCGTTGATTGCGGAATAGATAGCTCCTCTTTGAAGCCTTATCCCCTAGAAAGACAAGGTTTGAGCGCCCAATGCCTTTCAAATGCTTGGTAAGCTCGTAGCCCGCGTGTTCATTATTGACATCAACAAACGTAGCCTCTAGGCCATCATCACTAGGCTCTCCAATGATGACCATGGGGATATCCGTTCTAGCCAGCCAAACGTGCTGCGGGAAGTGCTTCGAAGGCATGAAGTAGAGAATGCCATCGTATGGCATGGCGAGATCCGCGGGATCCGGTTTTTTGCTCTCGTTCCTGAATCCAACTGCCATTTTCCAATCGCTAAAACATTTTCCTTCGAAAACGTGATATGTTTCCAAAAGGGATTTGTTGAAACCAAGGACATCCACCTGCTGATTATTACGGGCGATACGGCTAGTAGCCTGCATAGGGAAAGAGGCCATGATCGTTTGGTACAAACCAGTCCGCAGGGCACGCGCACCGAGGTTTTTCCGGTAATTCATTCTCTTGGCCATGGAAATCACCCAATCGCGCGTGCTCGCGGAGATGGCGTACTGCTCGGCTTGGCCGTTCAGCACTTTAGACACCGTCCCCACGCTGAGGCCACATGCCTTCGCGATATCTTTGAGGCCCATTCGCTTCTGGACTTCACTCATGTCATTCTCCTTAATCTATCTTCTACAATAGCGGCGGCATCGTCGCGGCTCGCTCTGTTACTCGATGCCGAGATCAGTACAATTATCTTTTCCCTGTGGATTTGGTAGCTTGACGGCGCGGCAGCCACCGGCTTCCAGATTCACACGTTTTACACAACTACTTCCGCCCGCCGTCTCGCAACGCAACGTTGTCTTTGCAGCCACATTTCCATTAAGGTTTCTCAGTGTGATCTCATAGCCATCGGATGTGGTTGTGACCTTCTCAATAATGGCCGCTAAATGGCTCGAAGTGATGACGTAGCCGTCAAGGTCATTGTGATACTCCCGGGGATAAGGAGCCCACGAAACCATGACGTTTCCGTTCCGCTCACCGTTGACAGCCATTCCAGTGGAATCCACGTAGCACTTCTTCCCGAAGCTTTGAATGAAATAGATAAAAGCGAAATCCTCGTCACTGCTGAAGCGTTCTTGAGTGGACATGGCCAATCCGGGCAGCCAGCATGCATGCGACTGCCCCGGCTCGAGGCGGCCCCAGTCGTTATGGGCATAGTCATAGTCGTGCAAGTCGTAATAGGTCATGATCAAGTCATAGGCCAATCTCAGGTTTTCCGTACCTCCAAACTGTTCATAGTATGCCAGCAGATTGAAACCGTTGAGCGCGGAATTAAAATTGGGCATGGTAGGATAGGGTATAAGCTGGTAATAGTACATGCTGGCATAATCGTCCCAAATACGGAACGCGGCAAGCCCGCGCGGATCATACGAGAACCCACTGTCCGCGGCATAGAAATCGCGATAGAAGTCAGCTTGCGGTTTTCGCTTTAAGAAGATGTTCTGGTAAAATTGTCCATACACACAGTTGGGGTCGACAATGACCTCGTCCTGGTTCTCGCGCACACAGTGATATAGTCCGCTACTACTTTCGATAGATGATTGCAAATCCTCGTCGAGAAGGCGCTTCGTCACTGCCCCGTGCTCCTCTCCCAGGACCTCCGTCTGGCGGTCGAGGATCTCAGGGAACTGCATATACCCAAATCCAATCTCTTCCAGATACTCTTTCGGGCTCCTTGTCCGTAGCATCGAGGCATCCACCCAACTGAGATAATACTGCGGTAGAAAAAAGCTGTAAGCGCTGCCACGGCGCCCCAGTCCATCACGCTCAGGCTGTAGCAGATGGTTCAGTGGATTGAGGTAATACTTGCCCTGTTCATCTTGGCATTTCCGGCGCCATGTGTTGAGATAAGTCTCCAGCTTGGCAATGTCTTCGTCTCGCGGCGCTATTGCATTGACAAAGGCTGGCACAACTGACATGTACTCGACTTCTCCTATGCCGCAGAGTTGGCAACTGTAGGCATTGGCGTCTTTCACGAGGCGGCCGGTCTTGAGATCTACAGAGAAGAAGCCTCCGAAACCTGGATCATTGGCATCGGATTCGTAGTGAGAATCCATGATGAACCGGGCCTTGGCTTCAATGATTGGGCGCCAGTCACGCATGGCGGTATAGAGGAAAAAACCCTCACGATTAGCCTGCTCGTCGTCTAGCGTGTAGCCTACTTGCACTTTGCCAAGACCCGGTTTCTCCGGAGCGACAGTGAATCGAACGGTACGGTCGTCAATAGCGATGGTCTCGACAGGCTTTCCGGATTGCGTTATCTCGAACCGCCGGACACTACGCGGCAAACGCGCCTTCACCTCGAAGGGTTTGTCGACTGGGGTGTGCAACGGGTAGTCCAGAACAGGTTGCCGAGCGAGGTCACACATGCCTGACTTTAAGTCAGCCGTATCCTCATACAGGAAATAACGTAGCACTGTTTCGTGAACGTCGCCTGCTTTTAGCTGCAAAGGCACCTGGGGATACTCGTCCTGCTCCTTGTGCGAACGGTAGCCTGTCACATAGAGTACAGGGCTGGCAGGCAACGGCATCTTACGGCGGGAGCCATAGCTGTACAATACGTCATATCCATTCAGCGCCCCCTTTTCCACTGCGATAGCTAGATTGGGCGGAAGACCATTGTTATGATTCACGCTCAACCACGACAACGCTCCACCCGTAAACCAATGATAGGAAACAGGCGTCGAGTCAGTCTTGACAAACGGCGCCTCTTCCCCAACATGCATCGTGAGGTTGGGCCTGAATACGATGGCATACTCCGAAAGGGTGATGTCCTTCTTCGCTCGAAGCGCGTAGGACTCCCGCATCGTGTGAGCCTCGAGCGTTCTCGTGACCACCACATCGAATCCTGGATAGGCATAACACGACTCGATGTCTCCCTTTTCTGACTGAAGCACGCGTTGATCTAGGGGCAAGATCCGCTTCTCATCTTCACCATAAAACAAGGGCATTCCCCATCGCCAGGAAGGATCCTCCATCGGTTGGTCGTTGCTGAACCTTACCTCTTTTCGGCCAGGCAGCGAGCCTAACAGTTCAGTGATGGTCCCGTCACCGCCGTTGACGGAAATCCGCAACTCATCACCGGTAAGTTCGTAGGTCTTCTCTGGCTCCGCCGTCTCGGCCACGCGCCACGTGTTGACGGTTGGCCGGTCTTGGTTATCGCTAGATGCTTCAGTCTTCTGAGCTGGGGCCTTTGGCGGATCGGACACGGGCGTCTTCACCTCCGAACCATATACGTTCAGCGATTGTAGGACAACGGGAACGGGGGCGGCAGCGGATACATCATCTGAAGGCATGGCGTCACTTTGCACTTCAGAGTAAAACGCCGCCTTTCCAAAACTCTGCTTTACAATAAGGTCGTCGCCCATCTTTTGCCAGTGTTCGCCGCTATCGCCGCTAAAAAAGCCTGAATACATATAGTAGCCTGTGTAATGGAGAGAAGAACGTCGAATACGAAGGGCGACACTCCCCCGAATCGCCTCGGCACGCCATCCGTACTGCATGGGGTAACCGTGATCTTTCTTCTGCATCAACAGCAGGCCGCCGTCTTCCTTTCCTAATCGAATGGCAGCAAAATTGTCCTCATCGTTGTAGAACATTAAATAAATCCTGTTACCATCTCGTGCGGCATCGAAGTCATGAAGAACTACTTCAACTGTGCACGTTCCATCATCCGGCAACTTGTGGGCCAGCACATTCCGGATCCCTTCGGGCGTGCGATCGAATAGAATAGATTTCGCTGGGACAATCTGTAGTGTGTTGTCACGGGAAGAAAAGCTCCAAGCGGATGGCTCTTCGTTTTCCCACATCCAGTTATTAAGGAAGGCCGCCTGTGCCGCCGTCGGATCGTCGGCTCGGGCAAACATGACGCAACTCACAGCCAGCACAACACCAAACACGATTGGGGCGTATCCGTTCATTTTTCACCATCTTTCACATTTTTAGGGAGCATATACACATAGATGGCCCGGTATTCTCGCACTGCACGCGCCGAATCAGGATCTCCTTCACGTATGCTTCGGACGCCGTTGACAAAGAGATACGTCCGGCCTTCATGTGACACTATGCACGGTTTGCTGGCGTGGATATCCAGTTCCTCGTTCGCGGATAAAATAGGAGCCGGTTCTTTTTTCCAAACGCGAAGGTCTTGAGACCACGCCAGCCCGATTCCAGCGTGGCTTCCATTAAAAGAAGCGTATAGCATTGCCCAACCCGCATCGGTGTGGACAACGTAAGGATCACTGGCGAAATTGGAGTCATAACTTCCCTCGGGTCCATGTGGCAACAAAGGATTCCCCGGAACCCGTTCCCAGTGTTTGATGTCGTGCGACACCGCAAGGCCTGTCTGCTCACGCCACGGCCATTGCGTGCTATTGTTGGCGTTGTAGAAACAATAGAAAGTTCCTTTGTATTCGAGGAGATAGGGTTTGAAAAGGCATGCCTTCTCCCATTCCGGGGACGGATTCGGGGTTAATACAGGATTTATATCCGTACATTTCGTCCAGTGTTCGAGATCCTCGGAGTACACTAAACCGATAGAGCCTCGTCCAGCCTCGAATCCTTTAACGTCAAAGCCCGTATACATCCCCCAGTATTTGCCCTCATATTGAATGGGCGTACGCGCGCCGTATATATCTACCTTTGAAAGAACGGTCACCAATGCTGCGCCGTTCGAATCGAAGGAGCCTGGCCCACCATGGTCGAGGATCAGACCGCGCCGTTCCCAATGAAGCAAATCACTGCTGACGGCCAATCCCGTCCGGTACTCCCGGCCAGTATCATGTCCGAAGTAGAACATGTAGAATCGCCCATCCACTTCCAACACCACCATGGACTCTACTGCCACGGCATCGAAATCACCTGCCACTCCAGTTGGGGACAACACTTCGACGGGCTTGCCAGGAGTCGTCGATAACCATTGATATAGGGAATTTTGCATCTCAGTCATGTCATCCTTGCTTGCTGCGAAACCATTTGTGGCGGCGCCTGCCCATCCAAGCGTCACGCATAATACCCCAGCCGCATATCTGCCTATTCCCTTCATCAAGGAATTCCTCATGATAAATCGCTTGTGGCCAAGGAAGCCGCACCTACTTGCTTGAGGCCTTCAGGCGCCGAAACGGTGTAGTTTGTTTGCCCATGACTGTCACGCCATGCCTCTACATAGATAGGACCTTTGGGTGTTGGCACCGAACCCTCGGTTCTATTAAGAGGTCCAAGATTAGGCGTTACACAGAAAGTCTCAAATCCCGGCGAGGTGGGCCTTACACCCAATACATAACGTTGTAGCGCATAACTGGCCGTTGCTCCCCACGCATGGCAAAAACTGAGCATGTTACCGTTCCCCACCAGCGGCAGAGAACCATCCACGTGGAACATCTCCCAGATCGTGTGATGCCCCCGGTCCAGCATGGGTTGGTGATACCTCTGCATCAATTCGAGTCCACCAGCAATATCGCCAAAATGGAACCGCGCCAGCACCTCATAAGAAGCGATGAAGGGCCATACAGTATTATTGTGTTGCCACTCCTCGGGCCGCACACGCCACCGGCTGTCACGAACCTCATCAAATGGCGGCCATACACATAGCGGGCCAAAATCCGTCCAGCAATCCTTGAGTGTGGCCAAGACGGTTGGCGCTAACTCGTCTGGACATGCGCCCGCCAATAAACTCCAAATGTTTCCGTCCAGCGCTAGGCGCGGTGGTTGCATTTCGCCTTCAGGCATCATGGAGTACGCTCTAAGGGATTCGCACCAGAAGGTCTCATGTAGGCGTTTACGCATAACGGGAAGATGGGCTTCCAACTGTTCCGCAGTTTCCGTGCCGCCAAAAGCGTTGAACAACTTGGCCATGCTTTCCGTGGCCAGAATCTGAAGAGCGGCTAAACTTGCTAAGCGCCCGTCATATGCAATGGAATACATCCATGAGCGGTTCGAACGCAACAGGCCAGAGAACGCCCCTTTTTTCTCCATCCATTTGCGCAGACGCTCCAAAGGGGAATCGTAGTTGCGGTGCCAGGTATAGCACAGCGCTTCAATAAAGACTTCGTCTTTCGTGAGCATGTAGTAATCCCACAGCGTCACGATCCACCAAAGCGTCCATTCGTAAAAAGTCTCATGTTTGGACCCTGAGCCCGGAACCATTCCGTCCTCGTCGCACTCCCGGTGTTGCGCTCCGGCAAGAAGCGCGAGGCTGTTCTTCACGGGAGTCAGATCGCCAAAGGCATACGCCCAGACCAACGCGCTTGAACGTAAATCCCCGCCCCAGATCTCCCGGTCTCGGCGGCAGCCATCCCAAAGAACATAACGTTCTCCGAAGGGAGCGAACACAGGCAATATACTTTCTTCCCCCCGCTGGCAGCAAAGCCGTGCCGTCTCGACGCCCATTTCCCATAGGATATTGATCTTCGGATCGTCGCACTCGAACCGCCCTTCCGTCTCGCCCTGAAACGAACTCGAAATCAATCCGACTCGCTCTATGATCACCATCACCGGCGTACGGTTGATGACCTTTAGATAACGAAGGGCTGATATGGGAGGTTCCAGCATCGTTCCTTCCTGACTGAGCCTGCAGCATCCTGTTGGAACACCACGTATGAACGTTGGCGGTTGATCGATTGCATCGAGCCCCGGAGCGCCGTCGCGGGTCTTGCGTTCAATCAGTTTGAGGAACTCCTGGTCAGAAGCATACACATATCCAACAGTTCCTTCTCCCCACAACCGAACGGCACCCACCATTTTCCGGCCGAAGTCAAATAACGTCGATTGCCCTGGCCTAAGCACAACAGGATAACGTTCACCAACGGGCTCAGCGCGGTATACATCGATTTCTACAGATTCAGCCACTACGGAACCGCCTTTCATCAAAATAGAACCACCACTTATCACTGAGAACTGAACGGGGTGGCCTGGAAGATCCAGGCCACCCTGCTCTTCTATGCCGACCGACGGGAAGCCCGAACCACAAGCGTCCCAAATGCCAGAACCAAAGAAAGACAGAGCAACACCACACCTATGCCAGATAAGGCAACCAAGTCGATGGTAAATTCATCGAAGCCAATATCAATCCCAATTCCATAGGGACGGGCGTCTCCGTCGAAATCGATGACGGCTCCGCTGTCCGTGCCGCTGTCAATCGCGGACGAACCCTCGGCCAGGTGGAAATCTCCGCCTGCACCTTCTTGCTTAAAGGTTGGACGTTCGGAAATATTATCGGAAATCGACACGTCTCCAGTGAAATATGATGCGTCTTCTAGTATGGCTCCTAGCCCAACGAAGCAGTGGTCAATCGTGATATCCGCCTCCACTGCCTGCGCTCCGCTCGCAATCAGGAAACCATCATAAGGCTCCACACTATTCTTTAGAATGATGCTATTCTTCACTGTAAGGCTCGCGCCTGATGAGATAGGCGTATTGAAACGGAACAGACACATGGTGCCGTGGCTATCGTCGTCCCACCCCATGTTCACGGTGCACTGATTCATCGTGAAGAGACAAGAAGTCCGCTCGATGAACCAGAAGATCTGCCAATTGTAATAGTTGTCAATCAGACAGTTCTCCATCGTGAACGACGTTTTCTTGGTTTCAGTGTCGTTATTGAAGCCGATCTGGAACAATGTGTCGATGGCCACATTGTGGGGATTGCGGAAAGTGCAGCCCTGAAACTCCACATAGTCCGGATTCGTGTGATAGCTGTCTTGCTCTGGGAACGGCATGAAGTACATAGCCCATATCATGTCCCGCGCAAATGTGAAGTCACACGAGGTAAAGACATAGCGCCCGGCGCTTTCAAAGGGAGGCGGATATTCGATAGCCTCTACATTCCAGGCGGACATCACCGCCCAAGACTCAAGCCCAATGGCATTCAGGAACTTGCAACGCGTGAACAATCCTGCATTGAGCTTGGTTCCCGGCTGCCCGTTGAAGTAGGCATTCATGTCATCCATGACGCAATCCGTCAACGAGATCACTCGCTCCACCCATGTGGCAGTGAACGTTCCATGCAAGTAGATTCCCGATGCTTTTCCGCCCGCGCCACTGAGATGAGAAATAGTGGAGTTCGTCATTGTCAGATTCCCGGCGGCATCATGCAACGTCACTCCCATATAACCGCCCGTCAGCACCACATTGTCTGCAGTGAAGCTGCCGCCAGTATTCTGCACCCATACGCACGCCGGATAATCCGGATAATCCGACGGCACCGTACAGGCCGTAGCCGACATATCCACCGTCACATTGCTCATAGTGACGTTGCTTCCGTCCACAAGAACCGTTGCATTCACCGCGTTTCCGGTGATATCACTTGGCGCGATCGTCGCCCGGCCCGCTGAGGCCGTGATCGTTAGATCCTTATTCAAGACAATAATAGATTCGTCGAATGACGCCGCAGCCAAATCGATTACATCTCCTGACGAAGCTGAATCGATGGCCGCTTGAATGCTCTCGCCCGAATCCACCGGGATGGTCGCTCCCCAGGCCCCTGTACTCGCCAGAAGCACGACCGCAACAAATCCTACTGATCTTGCTTTGTATCCCATTGCTTCACTCCTTTCCCCTTCCAATATCCACACAACAATAACGTTTTCTTTATAGAGAAAACATTACAATAACGTTTTCCTAAAGTCAAGGCTGAATATTTGCTCAGATGTGCAGGCCACCGTGCTCAAGTGGGTCCTCATGTCCCTATGGTTTTCACAAATCGGTATCCGTCCTGTGAACCGCATCTTCCACATCCCGGCGTTTTTTGTGAGGATGTAATGTTTGTTGCATCCATGGAAAGGAGTCGAGTGATGACACATTGTGCTCACACGGAAAAAGGGACACGGGAGGATTTTTGACGGAGGCATGTGAAGAGATGGAAAAGAAGCGGACAGACGGTGGCCGGGTATTGCCGTGTGGCCAGAGCATTCGAGAACGGGCCGACCTTTCTCGCTAGACGCTCTAGGTCATTGTGGAAAGCCAGGAAACCTTCTTCGGTATCATCCAGAGAAGTGTAATTCTTCAATTGCTGGCGTCCGTGATAATTGGCCGTCGCTCCGAGGTAAAACTGCTGGAGGTTTTGAATTCGCGCAACGCTCGCGCACTCGAAGAATTCCTCAGGGATTGGGTCGCCGGTGAATTCCATTTCACCCAAGTAGAACTCGAGCTCGACATCTCGCGTAGCCATTCTAGCAAAGCCAAACTGGAATGCACGAATACGACCAACATTGCAGCCGAACGAACAGTTGGGGCCCACATGCGGATCGTGATGGAGCATTGAGTGATCAATGACCTCGCCTTTGGCTTTCATCAACAACTGCGCCGTGGAGCCGCAATGGAAGAGAATGCACCGGTTCGGATCGCATCCATAATTGTCATTCCAGTCCAGACAGGCGGTCTGTTCGCCCGTGGCGTAGCGTAGCGCGTACATACTGATAGCGTTGCCGATATCCACCTCACAGGCAACTGGCAAACCTCTGTCATTCATTTCGCTCAAGAGTACGCAGGGCGAAATGTTGATATAGCACTGCAGTTCGATTCAGCAGCGAACACCCATGCAGTCCTTCTTCCATTCGTCAAAGAGCCGATCAAGCACGACGACCAGTCGAACAAGGTTGTCGAAGGCTGTCTCAGGCGTCTGCCCCCATGTGGTGTATTGCATGAGCCGCTTCGCTTTGGCGGTGCAGGCGGGATTGGAGGAGCTCAACGCCTTGACGCTCGCGAAGGCTTCCGCCAAATCGACCACCTCCATGGTGATCCCGTTCCTCTGCAGCGCCAGCTCATCGATGCGCATGGTTTTAAACGCCTTGGTGCGGGCGCCGATAGCCCCCACCACGGGATTTTGGAATCCATTTACGACACGGCATACTCGGTCGAAATGGGTAATCTGTTCTGCAAATAACGGCGATTGCGGGCCACTACGTGCGGCATGATCGAGGTGAATTATAGGCCGTATTGGCAAAACACATCCAATATAGAGAGCTTGCCGCAAAAGGCATAGAGTCAATATTTAGGAGACCTTTGATTCTGGTCATCGGGATAGGAATGGACTAGTATCGGAACATTCGTATGCTTCACGGCATTGACGGCCGAAGATTCATCGCCGAAATTCGGAAGCGTGACGACGCTCCCCTCATAATGTCCTTGATGCTTTTCTGGAAAGCGTGCGAACTTTTCCTCGTCTTCACCGTTAGAAATGGCTCCGTTGAACGTTGCCTCTTCTGGCATGACGAGTGTTTCGTGGCCCAGTTCCGCAAGGCACTCGGCCAGTTCCTGGCGGGCTTCCAGGATCAATTCGGAGGGGAAAAACCTCATATTGAGCTTTCAGCAAACAGAACTTCGCCCGGATCTCCATATTGAGCTGCTCGAAGGGCTGTAATCCCCTTGCCGCGCCCTGTGCCATGTTCATATCTATTGTGGTGTTCGTAGGAATTACCATGAACCTCCTTTCAAACAGAACCTAAACACCCAAGCTACTCTCATGCATGAATTACATGAAACATTGGCTTGAAAACACTTTTATAGGTCTTGGTAAAGGAAAAATGAAACATCCTTCCGTTGTTTTGTTCGAATATACTCGCTTCAAGAACCGGAGCGCATCATCCCCACCCGCCGTAGGTCCAGGTCCAGAAACCGAACGTCTGGTAAAACCGCATGTCGCCGTTCACGGGCGCCGAGCCATTTCCTGGCATGCAAGGCCAATTGTTCGGGAACCGGCAAAACGCTACGTGGCCATCCATGTAGAGGGTGTTGCTGCCGCCAGGAATGTGGTTGTAGGTTACTTGATTTGTATTGGTCTCGGGATACCAGGGGGCAGCACAGCCGCCAGCCCAGCAGTCGAACATCACGACCATTTCGGTCTGGGATTTTGCGGCAGCAGCGGGATTGTTGATGTCGGTGATAAAGAACCGCTCGACCCCTTCCCGTAATCGCTTGACCGTCGTGGGCAGCGGGCTGCCGTCATCATCGGTCCAAGCAGATGTTCCCGTATTGCCAGAAATATAGCTTTTTGCGTACGTTGTTGCCTTTTCAGTCAAGTCATTCTCAAACGTGGCCCAGCGTATGACTGCAAAGTTACCCCACGGCGTTGATTTAGAGCCCGCATAATATTCCAGCAAATCTTCTGTTCCACGGGCGCCGCCTTCCACTGCCCAGTTCTGCACGCACATAGCATGCACCAATCTCGATTTGGTGCCCGTCGCCCAAGGAACATAGTGGTACGAGATATTCTGTGACAACACTACACCTAGCCACGGCTTGGCCAACGAATTGTCACTTGAGGCAACCTTTTGAACGAACTCACCCATGGGATCGCCCACCAAGTTTTCTACAGTAAAATTTTTGACCAAGGCGCTAATAATCGAACTGGAACCGCCCCGTGAGTCCGACGGACAAATCATGAGATTCGCATCTGACCAGTAGTCGGGATAAATGGAAAAACCGGCCACCCCATGGTACAGCCCGGAATACACTTGGTAATCCGAAGCGGGGGGAAACAGCCCCCCTTTGTTTTCCCCCGAATACATCTTGAAGATGATGCCCCATTGTTTAAGGTTGCTGGCGCAGGAAGCCCGCCTCGCGGCTTCACGGGCCCGCGCAAGCGCTGGCAATAAAATAGCGGCTAATATGGCGATAATGGCGATCACCACCAGCAACTCGATGAGCGTGAAACCTTGCTTACATCGTTGGTTAGTAATCATATCTCTCCTCATCTTCCTGAAAATGGGCTTAGAAAATAAACGCCCACTTTCCTTATAAACATCAGCGGCGCAGCGCCACTTCTTCTACCCGAACAATTGCACCTGCACTGTGCGAGTCTGCTTGTCTTGGATTGTTTTATGTAATCGCCCACTCTTTTTTGGGGGGCCATGCCAGTAATCCCAGCAGGCCCCCCGTCTTTGTTCAAGAGATACCATCAAATGCTATTTAGCAGCTTACGCTAAAAACGAACACCTATCGGCGTAACCGGCGGCGAGCCGAGATGCTCAATGCACCACCAAGCACTGCCAAACCCAGGATAGACAACACGGGCAATGCGCCACCACTACCGGGGTAGGAGAGCGGATCGTTCGGGTCCGTGCCTGCATCTACTTCATCGCCATCGTTATAGGTGTCATCATCAGAATCGGCATCGTTCGGATCCGTGCCTGTATCCGTCGGGCTCACATACACACCAGTGTCCGTCTCGACCGAATCAAGCAAGCCATCGCCGTCCGTATCTTCATCAACAACAGGCTCGCCCGTTTCGACAATCAAGTCGTCAACCGACAGGGTCCAATCTCCACCTGGCGCGGCGTCATCGATCGCCTGAATCATGAAACTTATGTTTCCACCCGGGGTCCAGCCAAGCGGGACGGAGTCCAGCTCACCGGTGCTGTCTGCAGATATGTTAATAAATGGCCCATCACCGCTGGCCATAAACCATGCGGCAGTGCTATCTTTATAAACTTCGCACCGCACCTTGAATGATGATTGGACGCCGCCAAATTCTGCATCATCTCTCCAGGTGTATAACCACTGGCCCGTATTGGCTTGTTGCGCAAGCTTGTATCCTGTGATATTGCCAAAATTGTTTTGTAGGAGACCATACGGGCCATCCATCACGGCCATGGTAAAGTAACCGCCTCCGTTAATCAGTTGGGCAGCCGAATCTGGAACAGTAAACTGGATCGCGAACGGCGGCGCCAGGGTGTGGTCCCAACTGACGGGATCGTCATAACTTCTCAGGCTTAACAGGGAAGACTTGTAGTTAGAGCTATCTCCATCGCTGTTGAAATTCAGTCTGCCGCCAGACAGTGTGACATCTGAATTGGAGGCGTTGGCCGTAACGCTATCCAGATTGTCATCCAGCGTCCACAAGCCATCCGTCAATGAAGCATCATCGAAGCTCTCCACTGTTGAATGGCCAAATGCCGTTGTGGTCATCCGGTCCGTAATGATGCTCAGGTTATCGATAGCCACTTCGTAGCTATTTGGTTGAGACGCGCCGGTGTCAACAACCGCTATAATGCATCCGAGCCTGTCCCAAACGCTTGGCCAGGCCTCACCCCAGTCATGATCTCTTGATTCAATGGCAGCGCCTTCATCGTCCTTCGTGATGTTCACGAACTCACCGCCATTCTTGCTTTGCCATATCTGCCATTTGGTGTCTGCCCCTATCTGCACCAGGCGGTACGCCAGCGAAGTGATGCCCGATGCGGAGAATTGATCATAATGATTCCCTGAGGCTATGTTTTGTACATGAATCGTTCCCTCAGAGTTAATCACCCCTACATAGTCGATGGTGTATTGTGCTATATTCAAGCAGATAACCAACTGAGCGCCACCTGTTGTTATATCGGTCAGCGATGCCGCCACATCCGGTATCGTAAATTCATATGTCACGTCGGTCAGACCGCCAAATGCATTATTTGCGCCAGGAAACGCCGTCGCTAACACCGGTGAGCAGCCGCCGCCATTACCGTCTTTCGTGAACTTGAATACTCCATCTTCAACAGTAGTGCTCGCGCCTGCTGAGGCTCCAAAGCCAAAGGTCGTGAATGTTTGTGTGCCCCAAAGCCCTCCGAGATCCGCATCATCAAATGCCTCAGTGTAAGTGTTGATGGTGGCAGCCATGGCAGTGGTTGCCATCCAAATCAGGGAAACTGCGCAAAGAACAATGAGCCTTTTAGTGTGTATCATTTTGATTCCTCCTCGTTTCGTTAGGTCAAAACCTATCATCCATCCACCATTGTTCCTCTATCATTACCCTCCGCATCCTTTACGTTTTTTTTTGATGGCCTCTCTCGCTCCTTCTTCATCTCCTTGCCATAACGTTTGACCATTACGCTACGCTACGCGCATCTTAACGGCGCAGGTCTTATGAACATGCCCTAATCTATGGCCGCCATAAGCTTCCTCACACCCCCTATGCAACGCCATAGTAATAAGTTAAACTATAGTACTAACTCAGTAATCCATTGGAAGATATCAAAAAATACCATTAGGGACTGCCTAATTGGCAAAATCCGCCTTACTCATAACATACAATAACACTAAATATCATAGAATGTCAAGTACTTTACGGTAACGAACAAATATGTCTATTTACATGAAAATTTATGATACTTTATGGTAGATTTCGGTACAGAATTATGGCATTCACGCTACAGAACATGCCGTGAAGGTGTAGATCCCTCGAAAAAAAGAGACGGCTTCCAGTCTCGCTCGCATCATTTTTTGAGGAAATCGACTTTACACGGCACTTCGATGCGTTCGCCTGCCTTTCCTTCGATCACGATGGTCGAAGCATCTTTCCGAACAATGTCTTTGACGCCTCGAAAGCTACTGGAGATAGGAACTATGCCCATGATCAGTTTCACCACGAAAGGTTCATGCGCGTGGATGTCGCTAAAGGTTCTATAACCTTTTTCCTGCAATAGGTTTGGCTGCACGCTTTGGGTCCGGCCGAAGTAGTAATAGGCGGTGATCTCCTCGAGGCCAAGCACGCCGATGTTGCGTCCGTTCCATGGGGGGTAATGCCGCCCGCCGTTGGACATCCATAACATGGTCTCAGATAGGACCCGTGGGTCTTTCAGTTGAAAGTATAGATAACCTTCATCTGGCAATGACACAGAGGAAAACACGAATTCTTTAGACGGATCGTTTATAAAAATGGCGATATCCTCAAAGCCTTTCGGAGTGGGATATCGAGTAAGGTCCCAAGTATCTCCGTTGGCGCACGGCGCTTTTGTCCGGTCAGTAATCTCGACGTTTGTTTTCAGGGCCGAATACCCCCGGTTCTGTGGCTGCTCGAACAGGATCGGAGTGGTAAAACCAGTAAGGGGTTCGCTCATGTCAATATACCCTGCGCCTTCGCGATCAGGGAACTGGAGGTTCGGGTGATGGCCAAGCGATATCTTCCCCTCGAATCCGGTGATCACATGCTTGCAATAAATCACCGGTTCGCCTTCCGTGATCTTGATGATCTTGTTGACTGTTCCCTCGCCGTGGTCAAGACACATGGTTAATTTCACTTCACTGTCTTTTCCTGCCGTTTTACCTTGCACCAAATTCCAATTATCATTGGCAGTCTGGCCATGAGGAGGATATGTTTTCCCCTCGTAAGGCTCTTTGTTGTCGCCCATTGGGAAACAGAAAAAATCGCCCCGAATCACGTTAACCATGGGGCATATATTCTGATCCACGGTTTCGTCCCACCAGGGCGACACGTAGTAAGGCGAAACCGTTTTGCCGCCACACGCGAAATCAGCCGTAAGATGTCCGCCCTGAGCCGTAATAGAGACTGAAACGTTCTTATTACTAAGGGAATAGCTGGGTTGGCCATGGACCGTTACCAGGCTTCCTGCGGCGCCGTCTGCGAAACCTGTGCCGCAATAAGCCGCGAGTCCCGCGACTACGCTACAGATGATGAGCTTCCTGAGAGTCACAATCTCTTTCGGTTTCATAATGCCGCCTTTCGTGATGCGCATATGCTGCCCGTTATCTCCCCATTGTTCCTAAGCATCTGGGTCTTTGGTGGCCTCCAGAACCTCCTTCTCCATGCTGTGTTGGGGAAGAATCGTCTTGTCTTTAGCATGTACGCTGGTGGCCCCAGCCGTCGTCTCGGTATTGACATCCTTATACGATGCCTGCACCAAAGGCTCTATTTCGGCCACTCGCAAATCAGTGAATGTGGCCGAGCCGGATTTCACGGCAAGGCCAATCCCACCCTTCTCCGGCATCTCATCGATGGACGTGCCGAAGACCCAGTGGTCATTAATATAGACCTCGGCGCGCCAGGCGCGGATCATGATCCGCACATGCTGCGGGCCGCTGGTTAGCTGCAAGTTTTTGACCGCATCGTGGCTCTTGAACTCGATGGTATTGCCGGACTCTTGGTGGAATCCCACATGGACCGTGTCGCTTGGCACGTCAAAGAGCACTGAGCCAGCCTGCTTGCCGTTCCACCGGGAAAGCACGGCGACAGTCTGGGCATGGGAAAGGTCCAGCATGCCGGTCAGCATGTAAGAATCCAGATTCTCGAATGGCAGCCAGAGCACGCTGGTTTCGTTCTCGGGTGACGCGCCCTGTAACTGATTGCCTTGGACGGTCCATGTACCGCTGCCTAGCCGGTTGCCGAGGTCCATTTCGGCAAGGCGCGCGCCATCGACAAGGGTCTTGGTTTCCAGTTTATTAAGGCCGGGCCAATACTGAAGCCAGAGGGTGCCATCTTCATTCTGATGCAGCAGCCTGGGCACCCCTATTGTCGCAGGCCTGGTGAACGGGACGCCACAAGTATAGGAATACACCAAGTAGGAGTCGCCAAAGGGAACCGTGCGGCCGCAGTAGTTGTCCAGCCGTGAAGTGCCCATCAGGCAAGGGCTTGCAGGCAGGCGATACGGCCCTTCGGCCCGGTCGGCCATGATGTAATAGGTTCCCGCCGCATTTGTCCGTCCCGATGTATTCAGCCGCGCGCCCCAGCTCGAGAAGAAGAAATAGTGGCGGCCGTTAAGCTCGAAGTAATCGGGATCTTCCGGTGAGAGGATGCCGGGAAAGCTATTACTGGAAAAGATGGGCGGATGGTATTCCCAGTCGACCAGATTCTTGGATGTCATGTGTGAGATGCACATCTCGCCTTTTCGGGTGAGTGTTTGAAAATAGTCGTCTACGCCATCGAGATGAAGCTTGCCATCTGCAATGTACGCGCCGCCATGTAGCTGCGGCTGGAGACTGTCTAGTTCTCGTTTATACTGGAAGGTATCCATTTCATCTCTTGCGGTGCCGTCCTCGAACGTCCATCGAGCCAATGGCGCTGGCCCGGCTGGATTATTGGGCGTTAAAGAGCGGATCGTGTCGGGATCCAGGGCGGAGCTGTAGATACGCGCTTCCTCGATTACGCCTGCGAAATAAGCCGAAGAGTCTCCTTTATCATCAAGGCTGCGTAGGCCCATGGTCACACAGGAGCCGCTTCCCATGAAGATCGGCGTTTGGCTGGACAGAATAAAATCCGTGTCCGAGAGGGGATAACTATCATATGGCTGGCCATTGCGATAAACCGTCACTTTGTCGCTCTGGTATACGATAGCGGTTTGAACCAACTCGGCGGGAGCCGCTGTGTCCTGCGCCAGTATCGCGGGATCTTTGCGGGTGCGGTTTTCGGCCTCGCTGCCATTGAGCCAGCGGCCTGGCGCACTTGAGTTGCCCAAGACAATGCCGTCATACAGGCCGCCGGGTTCGGCATAATTGCCTCGCCCGTAGTTGACCGTCAACACACCGCTGCCTGATTGGTTTTTAGGGGAAAGATAAACCCAAGCTACCAGAGTGCGTTCCTTGACAGGCTGAATCTCTGGGGATATCACGGCCGCCTCCGAACCCACGTATGCATGGTAGATATCATTTTCCTTGTCGTACACGACATCGATATCTCTGAATTCGATTCCGGGGTCTAGATAGAACGGCGGTGTGATCTTGAGAACCGGATTCTTGTGGTATTTCTTCCAGCGCATGAGGTCGTCGGAAAACATGACGCCTATCTGCTGGCTGGTCTCCGTCTGGTTGTTCGGATTCTTCGCCCGGTATGAGGATTCCGAGCCGTAAAACATGGCGTACCGCACTACCATGCCGTCATACTCGAAAGGCTTCTCGACCCGCACCGTGATGCCGGTCAAGGTGGGATTCTCGTCCCAGGAGCCAGGCGCGCCTTTGGATGGGATAGGCGGCAGCGGTTCCCAATGGATCATATCTTTCGAGACCGCGTGGCCGATGGTATTCCAGATGTACTCCTCATCGCTTTGCAGCCAGAAATTATGAAAGACGTCATTATCTTTCAGAATCCACATATCCCAATAGCGATAAGGCGCGGGCGGCAGGTACATTTGAGCGAACGCGCTGCTGGGTATCAGACCGGCCACCCATGCCATGATGAGCATCAGAAGCAAGGGGATACGGACACCTCGCCAACTAACCAAGCACTTGGACTTCTCAGCCATTGAGTCAATCTCCTTCATCGCGTGGCCTCTCGGGGCATACCTCTTACCAACGGAAGTTTATCTAGAGCTGGATAGTATATCTGGATGTGCTGTCCAGCTTCTTTCTGGGCTTAGTATTTGGGTGTGAGCCACCAAAAGAGTATTGATGCGTTTTGCAGGGAAAACCGCCGTTTTTTGTATATGAACATATACACCGAGCGCCTTCCCCGATAAAAAGGTTCGTATCGCCTGTTGAACGCTTCAAGATGGCCTGCTGTTTCTTTTACTATCCGCACGTCCCCTTAGCCCGCTTGAGCGGGCTCTCCTTTCATCGAACCGGAAACACGGGCGGCAGCCGAATGAAAACGGCAAAACCGCCCTTCTCAGCCCCATCCACCTGTAAGGTGCGTGATATAACCACTCCACTGCTGAACCTGGCTGGTTCCCTTTGCAGGCTCCACAAGGCACGGCCGTTTCGCGTTCAACCTAACAAACTCGACATGGCCATCCATATACAACGTATTGCTTCCGCCTGGGATATGATTAAAAGCAAGCTGGGCCTTGTTAATCTGAGCGGTTACGTTGTTGCCCCAATATCCCCCTGCAGCCCAGGCATCATACATCACCACCATGGAGCTCTGTCCCGTGGCCGAAGAGGCCGGATTATTGATGTCTGTAATGAAGAATCGCTCGACCCCTTCCCGGAGACGCCTAATGGTCGTAGGCAAAGCGGCATTATCATCATCCAGCCATTTACCGCCCGCGGGTGTGCCGAACGTTCCTGTGAAATACGCCATGCCATTCGTCACAACCTTGCCCTCATCGGTCATATCGTTTTCATAACCTGTGCTGTACATAATGGCCCAATCTTTCCCCCATGGCCTGGAAGCATTGCCTGGCCACCATCCTTTGACGTCGTCCCAGCCATGGGGAGACCACGCATACAATTGATATACCAAGGCCTGGGCAAGCTGGCCATTGCTACAAGTCGCCCACGGAACATACACATAAGAGGGATTAATGGACAGCATCGCGTACAACCAGGATTTGGCCAAAGGGTCGGTATTCTGGGCGATTTTCTGGATCTGAGCGCTAAAATCTTCTTCCACTTCAACAGGCGTGTTGTTGACATCCGATATCCAGCTTCCAGCCGTTGTCCGGGAATCAGACGGACAAAGCATTAAGCTTGGATCATTCCAATAATCCGGATAAAGCACATTCGCGGCAACGCCGCGATAGGACAACGTAACGCCTCCACCGTTGTTGGACGGCAAATACTGCGGCCCTGAAGGAAAGAGCCCACTCTTGTTCTCGCCGGAGTACATCTTGAAGATGATGCCCCATTGTTTAAGGTTGCTGGCGCAGGAAGCCCGTCTCGCGGCTTCACGGGCGCGTGCGAGCGCTGGCAATAAGATAGCAGCTAATATGGCGATAATGGCGATCACCACCAGCAACTCGATGAGCGTAAAACCTTGTTTCTTTTTCATTTTTTTCGTCTCCGTACCTTTATTACACCCGTTCAATTTTCAATACAGATGCGTATCTTTCGATACCATATAAATCTCAAATCCGTCGCACCAAGCCCTATCATTTTTTAGCCGTGGGACCGGGGATTTGGAGAGGAGCCAATCCCCGGCTCCACATCAGACACTAGAGACAGTCTAGCGCCGAGTGATGAGTGAACACTTTCCACTTACATGAACTCAGAAAACTATAGAACTTACGAAGCCATTGCCTCGTGGAGGAACCCCATCATCAAGCCATCCACGAAGCGCCTCCACTTAATATGACACTTTATAACACGATCTCCCATATTACGTCAAGAACTTTCTTTTCATCTTGCATTTAACGTTATTTTGTGCTATTTTTAACCGAGACAAATGAGGGGATTTGTAAACTATTGGTAGGATAATGACAGAAACGTATCTTTGGTAGACTGCGAGCATAAAACACCAACACGAAGAATTTTAGTTAGCAACTAAATAATGCTCCCGGCGGATTTTACATACTGTATGCTGATGATGAACGGCTGAATATACTTTAACCGTAATATAAAAACATATATATAATTGCAGAATCTCTATTGTGTGAATACAACTATATTTGAAAATGCACGGCTGCCATGCCGTGCTCACGGAACAAGGAGGGATTCGGTTGCCATGATACGAGGAATCATATTAACGGCTGTGATTATGTGCGCGGGGGCTTGGGCGGACGATGGCTGGTGGAATGCCTCCTGGCATTACCGGCAGCAAGTTTCCATCAATACTAAGGATATTACGGAAAACCTGGAGAATTTCCCTCTCCGCTTGCATATGACGGATGGCCAATTCGCACGAGCATTGGCGGCTCCGCAAGGCCGGGACATGCGCATCATCAACGCGGATGGCCAAGAACTCGCCCACGAGATTGTTGCATGGGAACCGGACGGCGTGGAGATCTATATCCGTATGCCACAGCTCAAAACAGGCAGCGGCCAGCATCTCTATGTTTACTTTGGCAATCCGGACGCCCCCGAGACGCCGCCTGTCCGGGTGTGGGATGATGCATATCATCTGATCCTGCACCTTCAGGGAGACATGGCTGACGCATTGGGCACAGTAGAGCCGGTAAAACGCGAGGGGTGTATGTTCCAGAATGGCTGGACGCCAGGGCTCATATCCGCCGAGTCGCATCCTTGGGCCACTTTCTGCACCCTAGGACCGGGATCACTTAACGTGAATCCCGAAATACTACAAAAACTCGGCCCTACTGCCACATTCACCTTGCGTTTCCGCCCGAAGGGAACCGAAAAACGGGTGCTCTTCGCGGCGAGTGCCGCGGACGCCAAGAATGGCATGGAGGCGGTTGTTGCTCCGGACTCGGCCAGCGTGGACCTTATCCAGGACGTCGTACGCTCCTCTTTGCCGTATGGAAATGGCGTGGAACCCGAGCGTTGGCACTCTATCGTAGTTGCTGTGGACAATGTCCAAAAGCAGTATAAATTCACTGTGGATGGCGCCGCCATGGCTCAAGGCGCATATCCTGGCCTCGCAGGCCCATTTGATACTATAAAATTCGGGCGCGCATTGCTCAATCCCGCGGAACTATATTTTTTGGGAGATGTGGACGAAGTACGCATGGCGGCTGTGTCCCGCACGAACGCATGGATGGCCGCTGAGGCGCTCAGCTTATCTGAAGCGAATCCCCTGGTGAATATTGGGCCGCTGGAATCCCAGGACGGCACGCCTCCGCCTCCCGTAGCGCCCGAATTGCTGTTGCCCGTCACGGGTTCGCAGTCGCATAAAACAGCCGGCATCGAATTATCCTGGCGTCCTTCGGTTGGCTCTGAGACATATGCCGTCGCACTCTATGAAGACGCTGCGGCCTCCCGCCTTATTAATAAGCTTGAAGCCGGAAACGCCACCAAGCTTATCATCCAACCTAGCGTCGCGCCCCAATCCACCATTTATTGGACCGTGATCGCCCAATCCGCTCATGGTGAAACGCCCGCCCACGAAATGCGCCGCCTGGACTTCTACACATGGGCGGAGCCTGGCGTTACCAATACGCCCAAAGAGAAGGCTTCACAAAAACTACAAACCGCGCAAGGCGTCCGGATCGAATTGGACGGTTACCTGCGCGAACGAGTCGGGAACATGGTGCGGTATCTGACGGATTACAATGAACGTAATCCGGGCCTTCTGCGCATGCTGCGCGAGCGCCCCGAGAAAGACATTCCTGGTTGGGCTGGGGTATTTCCTGGCCAATACCTGAGTTCGGCGGAATTGCTCTGGCGGGTGACCCGCGATGAGAAGCTCAAGGCGGCCATAGACGCCTATGTGGACGGATTGATTGCCAGCCAGCGGGAAGACGGGTATTTAGGGCCATTCGAAGACCTTCGCGGATGGTGTGAATTGTGGAATCACTACAGCGCGATGATTGGGCTTCTTCAGTATTATGATGACACCCAGGATGCAGCCGCGCTGGCCGCATGTGAGAAACTGGGCCACCTATTGGCGGCCACCTACGGGCCTGATGGGGCTTCTCTAAACATCTCCGGCGGTTCCAACGAGACCATCTGCCACGCCATGGCTCAACTGTACAAACGCACCGGCAAACAAGTCTATCTCGATTTCGTGAACTATGTCATGAAACAAGCATGGTCTGAACCGGGCGGGCCGGATTTGCTGAACTGCGGATTGGAGCATCGGCCGGTGGCCAAATTCCCTATGCGCCGATGGGAAACCATCCACAACCTGGGCGCCCTATCCGAAATGTATTGGCTCGAAGGTAACGAGGACTACGCCAAGGCCTACCAGAACATCTGGTGGGAACTGGCCAAGGGAGACCGGCATATCACCGGCGGTTTCTCCACCAATGAAGGCCTTCTCGGCACGCCGTACAATCCCGGCACCATCGAAACCTGCTGCACGGTGGCCTGGATCATCATCAGCACCGACATGCTCAAGCTCACGGGCGATGCCCGGGTGGCGGACGAGCTCGAATGGAGCACGCTCAACAGCGCCTTAGGCTCGATCCCCTTTGACGGCAGCACTTCGACCTACTCGAACCAGCCCGACGGCGCGCGCCACTATGGAAAAGAGATTTTCCAGGGGCCAAAAGATGGCGCGGAACTCAACTGCTGCTCCACGAATGCATACCGCGCGTTGGGCATGTTGTCCGAATGGGGCCTTATGCAGGATAAAGATGGATTGTTTTTGAACTATTATGGCCCGTCTGCTTGGTCCGCCCAACTCCCGTCGGGAAACAAAGTGTCGCTCAAGCAAGACACCCGATATCCCGCGGATGGGCTGGTCCGCATCACCGTCACACCGGAGAAGGCCGAACGCTTCACGCTTCATCTGCGCATCCCCAGGTGGTCGAAAACGAGTCAATGCAGTGTGAACGGGAAGGCTATCAAGGGGCTGGCGCCGGGCAATTACCTGGCGGTTACCCGTAAATGGCGCGCAGGAGATACGGTGGAACTCCGCTTGGATTTCTCCCCATGGTTCTGGGCGGGCGAACAGGAATGTAGCGGCAAATTAGCCGTGTACCGTGGCCCCATTCTGTATACCTTTGACGCCCGGTTCAACAACATAACGCAGGAAAACATGCCGGCTCTAGACTGCCAGAGTCTTGCCTTCGAACCCATGCAAGAAAACACCGCACCACAACCCTGGATACTCACGCGGATAAAAGACCACGCAGGCAGCCAGTTCACCGCATGCGATTTCTCCAGCGCGGGAATGACCGGAACACCGTATCGGTCATGGTTCCCAAGCTCCACCCTGCCGCCATCGCCATTTCATTTAGTGTCACCCCGAAACGGCGAGGCGGGCGCATCTTTCCAATGGGAGCGCGCCGCAGGCGCAGAATCCTGGGTTGTCCTGCTTGGCAAAGAGCGAGGCCTTGCTGTCGACAGCCAGCGCATTGAGACGAGCCAGCCGGAATGCGCCGTGCCCAGCTTAAAACCGGGAACGTATTATTGGACTGTCGAGGCTATAAACAAGTACGGCCGCGTGGAAGCCGCTAATGGCCCATTTGAGCTTACTGTGGCGGCCCGGTGATATCGCTTCTGCGACTCTGTAAAAGAAATAATGGCGGCGCGGAACAGCTCAGATTTCGCGCCGCTACTTTTTTTAAGTCCCATCTCTTGTGCTATTTCGTGCTGGGATGGCCCCCTGCCACACGAACAATGGATTTTAAGGGATGCTTTTCGTGCGAGCGCGATATTGCCGGGGAGACATTCCGTGTACTCGATAGAATTGCCTAGTAAAGTAGCTGCTTTCAGAAAAACCCACGATGTAGGCGATCTCGGTAATTGAATAATCGTGTAGTTTGAGCAGCGCGGACGCTTTCCGTATGCGAAGATCGATCAAATAGGCTATGGGAGTATCGCGATAATAACGATTGAACGCTCTAAGCAGCGAGTTCTTCGACATGCAAGCCACCTTGGCCAGTTCGTCTAAGGTGATAGGCTGCTGGTAATTCTGCTGAATATAAGCCGTGACCTTTGCAAGATTCATCACCTCGAACGTTTCAGGCGTGAAAGGCCCTACATACTGCCGGGCCAGAAAGCCCACGAGCAAGCCAAAATGACAGGTGACCATTGTATGGTAGCCAGGTTGTTGCTCCTGGTATTCTTTTTCTATCGCTGTGATTATATAGCATGCCTGCAATAGCTGGTTTTTATCTAGATGGAGTTTGCTCCGAAATTTATGATTTTGCCGAAATGCGATCTCGAAATGAAACAGCACCGAGTACCCTGGCAAATGTAGCAAATCGCTGTTTCTGTCCAGAAAAGCATCTGCGTTAAACTGAAATCCACAAAGCTCCAAATCACCTTGATCAGAATACCCGTGTTCCTCTTGGGCATCTATTAAAAAGACATCACCTGCGCTGATATCATATTGCATCTTTTCCAGCAAGAATTTCCCCTTGCCACAGCGCACGAGGACAAGTTCACAGAAATCATGATTATGATTCCCGAAAGTGCGGGAATGAAAGGTGTTAAAGAAAACATGAAACGGAAACCGTACTTCAGTTTTCCCAAATGTAAAATTGTGCTCCGATTCCATACACACAATTATTAAAAGTCATCTGATAAAATGTCAACAGAAATGGGCCTCCGTCCAGAAGTGCCCGCATATCCCAACCCTGGACGAAGACCCCGCCAATGCTCAATCATTTTCGCAGTGAAAAGGTTCAGCCCATGCCACCTAAATTCCCCATGCTGAAAGCGAGTTGTCCGTTTAAATCCGGACTGCTGTTTTCGTCGCCTTTCGGTAAAAATCCTTCTCCATATTTTTGAAACTCGACATGGCCATCCATGAACAACACGTTGCTACCACCAGGCACGTGATTAAACCGGGCTACTTGGCCTTGGTCTTCGGACGGCCCCCAATAAAAACAAGCTCCCCAAGCATCGATCATTACGAAAAGATTGCTTTGGGATTGAGCGCTCCCTGCGGGGTTATTGATGTCGGTGATGAAGAACCGTTCCGCGCCTTCGCGCATCCGCGGAATCGTCTTTGTGGTAAGGATCTGGCCATAGGAATCCGTCCAGCCTGCCCACATCCACTTCTTCATGTCGGCCTGCGTGATATCTCCATCATCTCCAGTCATTTGGACGCATGTACTCCAACGTGACGGGCATCCCGCGTTACGCAGGCCAGGCTGCTTAAAAGTAGTCATTATCGAGTTGGCTGCGAGCCGGTTAGCATTGGTCACCGCCGCAGCGTAGAACTGAGCGCCGTCAAGGCAGGTAAACGAACTATAGAGATACGAAACAGGATGCGAGAGTAAACAATTCACACAAGCTTTTGTGTATTCTTTATCCACACCGGAATTTGCTTTCGGCAACGCTCCGGTAATGTCTACAGGAATATCCAATGAGCCTGACGGCAGAAAATTCTGAAAGTTGTCTGCCGTTGCGCGGGTATCCGATGGACAAATCATGATGTTAGGATCTGTCCAGTATTCCGGATAAAGCTCATCGGAAGCAGGGCCCATAAAATAGCCGATTCCCCCCAGCCTATAATGCTGTTGGGGAGGAAATTGCATTCCTTTGCTTTCATTCGCGTACATCTTCAAGACGATTCCCCACTGCTTGAGGTTGTTGGCGCATGAAGCCCGCCGGGCAGCTTCCCGCGCTCTTGCTAGCGCAGGTAAAAGAATAGCGGCAAGAATGCTTATTATCGCTATCACGACAAGCAATTCTATCAACGTGAATCCGCGCCCATGTCTACTCATCGTACTAGTTCTCCTTATATTTTGAATCCAGTATCAAGCCCTGTTATTGTTCAGACTTTTTGGGTTTGTTCGAGTACGAGAAGACGTTCATTTATATATTCATTAGAAGTTTTATGCCCTTAAAATATCTGCCCGCTTTTTACTTTTTTTATATACTCATCTTTTTTAAAACTGACTATATTCTGCGTTTATTACCCATACGCCCGCTTGCACGATATCACCAACTTAAACATATTCACTGTAAGTTCATTAACCTGCGGTGTACTTGCCAAGGGGAAAGCGGGAGATGCTTGTTTCTTGAATATGCACTATGACCATATCACCAACACGCATACCTGTTCCGATGCTTGTTTATGCGAGAACCTGACACGGCGAGAACAGTCGATTGAGAAAAGCAGAAGAAATATACTTGGTGATATCGTGCAAGCGTTCTTCTCAAGATCAAACTTAGAATAATAATAATAGGCCGTTGGTTTGGCTCCGGGCTTCCTTAGCATCCTATTTTGGTTGCCATACTCGATTGAAAGAATAATGGGCAGATCAATATGATTGATGGCATCTGAGTGGTTTCTGATATTGAATGGGGGTACAGAACATGTTGATAGCTTTCCTGACAGTCACGCTTACAGCCGTTATACCTACCACGCCGCTCTCCAGCGCCCAAATAGGTTGCAGCAAAGCTCCCGTTCAAATTGAAGCGATGGGCCACAATGGCTTCATCCGGGGCTTGCGGCAAAGCCATATTTCCCAACCCTGGGTGTGGTATGCCCCCACATTGACGGGCTCGCTCCCAGACGCGTCGCACGAGTGGATGTTTGAGGCCTTTGAAGCACACGGAATCGCAATAGCAGGCATTGACGTTGGTGAGTCCTGGGGCAGCGACGAGGGGGTCAAGGTCTTCGATGCTTTCTATGACTGCCTGACAGGCTCGTGGGGAATGTCGGCCAAACCGTGCCTTTTGGCGCAAAGCCGCGGAGGGCTGATGTTATACAAATGGGCGGAGAAAAATCCTGATCGGGTGAGTTGCGTGGCTGGCATCCATCCCCTAACGAACTTAGAGAGTTTCCGAAAAACACTTGAGACGCAGCCAGGCTTGGATGAGTGGCGAAACCAGATTGTGGCCATCCATGGCGCAGGACCGTGGATGGACCTTAGCAAGAATCTGTTACCTTTGGTGAAACAGAACGTTCCGATTTTACATATTCACGGCACAGCAGACCAGCCAGTTCCCATCGGGCTTAACTCAGAAGAAATTGTGCGCCGTTATCGCGATATTGGTGGAAATGCCAAACTGATCGCAATCGACGGTATCGGCCATCAAGTCTCTGACTGTTTTTTCAAAAGCCAGTCGCTCGTCGAATTCATAATCACCCATGCGCTTCAGAGCACTAAAAATATAGAAGCAGCGGCTCAGGAAGATTCGTCTGGCGGCAAGACGGCCGAAAGATGAAGCTGCTCCCCATCCATAGAACAGTCCGCACACGAGCAGGACAAATCCAGAACACGTAAAATTCCTCTCGTTCGATGCGATAAAGCATAGCGGGCAAACTCACTCAGCCCCAAATTCCTGGCGCTTTCTCAGTTTCGCATTTCCCTTAATGCCTCCAACACGACGGGCAAGGACTGCCGCCAGTTCCGGGGTAGATCCTCCGAGACTTCAAAGGCCAACCAACGGCCATCCGGGGCCGCATCCGCCACATACTTTTGGATCTTCCCGCGTAATTCCGCTGGTTTGAGATTATAGGATGACACATTAATGTTAGACCAGATAAGTTTGCCCGGCCATGCGTTGCGCGCCTCATCGTATGTCATGTCTCCCTCTGGAGGCGCGGTAAAGGATTCGACTATATCGATTGGGCTTTTTGCGACGAGTTCCTTGCAGCAGGCAATCTTTCCGTCGTAGTGCGTACCTACAATTTTCCCCGTTTCTTGCAATACTGGAAAACACTCCTTATACACTGGCAGAAGCATATCCGCATAGAATTTAGAACCTAAGGTCTCGGCGGTAAAGTTCTCAATACAGGTGACATACCGCGCTGTTCCTTTTGCGACAATTTCAACCACCTTGCGGAAATTGTCCAACAGCGCATCATACAAATTCCGTACTTCTTCTTCGTGGATGAGAAGATGAATGCCCAAATTTTCTAGGCCGGCGTAGTCCACCAATATTTTCTGCAAAGGCGTACGGCCAATCCATCCATGGACAATGCCAAATTCGCCGAGTTCATTTTCCGTGCGCGCTATTGCCTCGTAGTCGGCTGATAATGTGGTGTGTTCCACGATATATTGCATGATGGCATAATCTTCAGGGGCCTTTAGCCAGTAGGTATCTTGCCAGCCATTCCGCCATGTTGCAGAAACCTCACCCACCTCCGTTTTCATTGTCAGCCGGCGGATGGCATCTCCATTTTCACTGTACGTTATATCCTCGAAATCAACTCCATTCATCCTCTCTATAGCCACCATGGCGGGATGTGTTATACGCAGCCCCTTTTCAAACATCGGAAGCCATGCGGGATCATTCGGGTGATCCCGCCATAGCAACCAATAGATCGTGTAGGGAATTTGCTCAGGACGCTCACCCGCCCAAAAAGCATCCAGGCACTCTCGATGGTTCACAAATATTCTCCTTTTTTTCCTTGTCTTTTTTTATCGAATCAAACTACCGAATAATACCGCCTGCACACCCTACTCATATGTGCAGACACTTGTTGCATAAATATTACATCATGTTTAAACATATCTCGGTTGTCATGATTACCGCGATGTTAAACTGAAAACTCCCTTTGACCACTTATCCGGTCCAGACGTAAAGTACTGCCTGAGAAACTCATCGGGATCTTTTTGCAACAGGGCCACGGCAGATGCGATGGGTTCATCTTGCTTCTGATTCGCTTGGTCTGCCTTGAGGACAGCGAGCATTTCGTCAAGAGCGCGTTGCGGGATCTGAAGGCCTTGATTACGAAGAACTCGCATGCTCGTCGCAAGATTAGTCTCTCGGATGTGATATACATACGCCCGAGTGCGCCGCCACATCCCATCAAGATCTTCCAGATTCTTCTCAAAATCTTCAGCTAAAGGCTTTGGCAAGGCCTCTTTGATGTCTCGGCCAATTGAAAGCGCTTTTTCCATGCAATCCGCGGCCGCTTCACACCGAAGCTGCACATCCTCGAGCATCCATGGATCGGGGTTTTCATTCGGTTCTGTATTCATAAGGACAGCCCTGCGTGTGGACATCCAGCTTGGAGTATGAAAGGATACGGCCCGGATGAGTGCGGCACTCATCGAATGAGAAGGATCACTTTTACCAATCTCCCGGGATGTCCATGAACAATCCCAGGGGAACAGCTCCACGGATTTACTAGTCAGACGCCAGAATGCCTTCATTGCCTCAGCAGATTCGCCATATGGTTTGGCCAACAAATCAAGCGCTTCCGCCTCTTGTATATCAGGTTGATTGAAAAACAATCCTGTCATACGCAGGTTCGGATCTTCTCTATCGGGCATAAGGCCGTAATATTCTTTGATGCCGGACACATAGGGAATGCGGGCGATCTCTTTGAGGCCTCGCAAGGTAGCCAATGGATGCGCGAGGTTTAGATAGGGCTCGACCTCTTCGCTCGCGGCCCCGAGAAAATACTCCACAATCACCGGGATCCCTTTTTCGCCAGCGAGTTGCGCGGTGTTTTTAAGCATGCGGTCCGTGGGGATGGCGGTCATAACTTCCGCGGCGTTACAGTGGATAGCCAAACCTAAACCAGTAGGATCAATGCGGTCTATGCATTGAAAAAGCTGGCCGGACGAGAGTTCCCAAGGCTCCCACCATAACCGGCCATCAGGATGGTTCTCGCGCCATACTGATTTCATCGTATCTAGAAATGGAACCAATCGTTCAGACAGGGGAATACCGGCGCATCGTGGGCAGGGGCCAAACTCACTGCAAAGCCACGCGTGTTGATCGTAGTTATAGATTAGGATGTCATCGACCTCAGGAAACTCTCTTGCGAACTCCCGCAGCAGGTATACACATCGGTCTATTGTTTTGCCGTCCAGCAGGCAGTTGGGTGGCATATCCGAATAGTATGAGTCTCCAACATAAGGCACGCCAAAATGAAAAATAGTACGAAATCCCATCTCTTTGGCTAACCGGGATCGCTGATGGAGATCCTTATTCCGCTGAACACGTTTTTCGGGTGACTGATCCCCCAGCATCGGTGTGGCGCCAAGGAGTTCTTCAGGCACATCAATCAAATCTTCCAGATTCAATGGTTCTCCACCAGGACGATATGCCCAGGCGATGTTGAGTTGGACAGTATTGAAGCCTAATTCCTTCAAGCGCTCAAAGTTTTCTCTGTTCCATTCTAAATTGGGGGCAGGAGGAGAGCCAATAAAACCAACTTTAAATTGGAGGTTATTTTCATTGGTAGTTTCGGCGTTCCCGAATTGCTGTAGCGCTGTATTTGACATGGCCGGTTTAACCTCTTCCAGCTTCTGAGCATGAGCTGGCATATCAATTACCAGGAATAATAACGAGATAAAACTTAGATGCGTAATCAGTCTCATTTCCTATCTCCTTATATTTTAGTTCTATCTGTTCTAGCTCTAAGCAAACGTCTGGTAATGGCATAACATCCGTAGCGCTTAATCCACAAGCTCGCGTTCGATATCTTCCAGCGACTTGCCTTTGGTTTCAGGAAGCTTCGCCAGGATCACGACGAATCCAATCACACAGATCGCCCCGTACAACCAGAAGGTCCCATGCGCACCCATGGACCGGTTTAAAAATGGAAACGTGAACGTCAGAGCAGTACAGCCTCCCCACAATGAAAAGACCGCCACCGACATTGCGGCGCCTCGAATACGATTGGGGAAAATCTCGGATAGGATGACCCAAGTAACGGGCGCAAGTGACATCGCATAACAGGCTATAGCGGAAACGAGGAGAAGAACCATATGCATGCCGGTGCTATGCCGTGCGTATTCCGCGCCCAGGACCGCATAAATACAGGCGAGCCCCCCGGCCCCAATCAACATTAGGATACGCCTGCCGAACCGGTCGACTGTAAAGATCGCCACGAAGGTGAACAATACAAAAACAAAGCCCGTAATCACGATGTTCACCATGACCCCGCTGATACCATATCCCGCGTTCACGAAAACCTCTTGGGCATAATTGAAAATTATGTTGATCCCACACCATTGCTGGAAAACAGCAAGAAATACACCCAGGCAGACGATTTTTAAAAGCTTCGGTTCGGCCAGATTGCGATAGTTAACATGGGAGGATTCTTCATTGGCCAGCGTCGTCTGGATATCCGCCAGTTCCACGCGGGCATGGGCCTCGCCGCCGATTCGTGAAAGAATGCGATGCGCTTGGATGCTTCGTCCGTATTTGACTAGCCATCGAGGGCTCTCCGGCACGTAGCACATCAACAGAACAAATAGAAATGCCGGTACGGCTTCTGCCCCAAACATCCACCGCCAGCCATACTGGCCGTTCCAAGACTGCCGGATAAACTCGAGTGAAGCGGCATCGGGCACAGGCTGGGCGATGAGCCAGTTTACGATTTGCGCTGCTAGCAGTCCGATGACGGTGGTCAACTGATTGATCGAGACGAACCGCCCTCGTATGTGTGCGGGCGATACCTCGGCAATGTACATTGGAGAAAGAGTTGAAGCCAATCCTATCCCCACGCCGCCAATCGCGCGAAAAACAGTGAACCACATAAAGTTTGATACTAATCCCGTGCCTGCGGCGGAAAAAGTGAACAATAATCCAGAAAGAATCAATAAGCGTTTGCGTCCAAAACGATCGCTCAAGACGCCAGAGGCCAATGCGCCTGCCATACACCCCACAAGCGCACTGCACATGGCCCACCCCTGAAGCAAAGAGCTATCGGATATGTTGAAAAAGGGTTCGTAAAAAGGTTTGGCTCCGCCAATCACGACCCAGTCATACCCGAAGTTCAATCCTCCCATCGTGGCGACCAGGCAAATGCGCCAGAGGAATGCCATATTAATATTGGATGATATCTCAGATTGCGGCATCATATGTTCTACTTTCTATCAAAACGATGATGGCAGATTGCGCGAATCGTTTACCGCCCGGAAGAGCGCCAGAATATTCTCGATAGGCACATTACTCAGGATATTGTGAATCGTGTTGAAGACAAAGCCTGTGTGGCCATCAAATAGGATCTCAATCCTTTCAAGGACTTCTTGATAGACTTCTTCCGGCGCGCCAAAAGGCAAGGTATTCTGCGTATCAACGCCGCCTCCCCAGAAAACGAGTTGTTCACCGAATCGCTTTTTGAGCATGCGAGGCTCCATTCCTGCCGCGGAGCATTGGATGGGATTTAGTATGTCAACGCCCATATCAATAAAATCTTCCATCAATGGCGCAATGCTTCCACAACAGTGATACCAGGTTTTCCACGTGGTATTTGAATGCACCCAATCATTTACCCGCTTAAAATGGGGTTTATATAGGTTCCGGAACATCTCTACGGATAGCATAGGCCCCATCTGCGAGCCGAGATCGGTTCCGCTAATCGTTATAATATCCACCATGCTGCCGAGTGCTTGGCGATACAGCTCAAGATTCTTGATGACCACCTCACACTGAAGTTCGAAGATTTCGTTTATATAATCAGGATGCGTCATGTGTGCAATCATCCACTGCTGCGGATCCCGGATGCCTTTAGGTTCTTTTAGTGCAACACCCGGCACAGTCGCGATATCTCCAAAACCGGCTTTCCCAAATACTCCAATCATTGCCAAATCAGTTTCATGACGCCAGAACTCTCCTTGTTTTTGAATAGCCTCAAGGTCGGCATCCGTGAAAAGGGTGAATTCTTCCGCATATTCCGCTGGATCAAGAGCAGCCTCATCCAAAGGTTTCTGGCGAATGATCGCATCGAAAAACGCTCCCCCCTTAGGCATTCGCGCCGAAGGCGATGCAGCTCGATCACCTTGTGGATAGATTGTTGTATTCCCTTGCGCATCTACATAATACACAAATCCATTGCCAACTAGTACATTAGTTCCATCTGGCAACTGCCATGATTTCCAGTCCTGATTTCGATAACCAAGAAAGGTTCCTGGGCAAAATACGCCAACTACATCAACATTAAGTTTCTGTATCAGATCCAGCTCCACTTCCCCTAAACACTGAAATGGCTCCCATAGTTTCACGGGATGCTCTTCAAGCCCCAGAGCGGAGCGCAACTTAACCAGAGTCGACGCATGAATGCCACTCTGGGGAGTTGCTCCAAAGTCAAGTGGAACGCGGTCAGACTCGCGATGACTAATAGTATTGCGCACACGTTCTCTAGGGGAAAGAGCCATTTTGATTCCTCCTTGTACATGCTTCGGTATACTCTGGACGACGCCATTCGCGCTTGCCTATACCTTTCTGTTTACGGCCGCCGCATACAGGCCTTTTTATCCATGTGAGCAGCAGCTCCATGACAAGGCTTCTACAGAGCGGGGATGATTGTCCGTTTCCCGCAAATAATTGGCGGCGGCTTTCTGGATGTTCTGTGATTTTACTTTTGCATATGGATGCGCGACAACCACAATATCACCAGAAATAAGATGAATTGCTGCTGGTGGTAGATGCCCCAACCCTGCAACTATTGGTTGCAGGGTTGTTCTCCCCCGAAGGACTTGGCCTTGCACGACAGAATGTAAAGACGCGTTTTCGTTTCGATTAAGCAGTTATTATTTGTACATTATCACCAATCAACAGCGTATTGATCCCTCACTTTTTATTCATTGCCCAGAATTGTGCACCCAGAATTGTGGAGCGTTCGCTCCTGTTGAGTAATGAGCATTGCATGCATCAACTGTTTGGCGTCGTTGCCGGTTTGAATGAAAGAATTGGATACAGATTATGCCTCCTTCCCGGGTGCTCCTTCCCGGGTGCTTGCGGACAAGAGAACAAATAACTATACTTTACCAGAGTTGTCTTTATTGTGGATTCGGGCTCTGCAAAGAGTGTTTCCCTGCGCGTCAAAACTACTGCTTGCTCTGGCAGCGCTTCCGCCATCAAGCTGGGAAAAATGCCGCACAGCAGCCGGTTTTTATTTATTTCGGCCTCCGTTCTCCATGCAACTCAAATAAAACGCATGGCGCGGAGGGCAAACTCATCAGAAATGAAGGAGAAAAGTCCAGAAGTGGCTAAAAATAGCAGAGGCATCGGTATTGCCGAAATCGCGAAAGCATGCGGCGTGAGCCGCATGACCGTTAGCCGCGCCTTGCGGCATGATGCCGCCGTAACCGAAGACACCCGGGCCCAAATTGTTAAAGCAGCACACAAGATGGGATATCATCCAAAGGCAGGCATGGGGCGGCCAAAGCTCGTCACGAAAGAACGGCCTCCATTTGTGGATGTCGTGTTAGCCACGAGTAAAGTGCCCGCTGATATGTTCTATTCCGATCTACTCATCGCCATCGAACAAGAATTGAGCGCCCACGGATATGACTGCGTGATTCGCACCACGAGCTGTGAATATTCCGAATTCCTATGGCTCTATCAGGCCATTGAACGTTCGCAGCCCGCAGGAACGCTCATTGTCGGATATATGCCCGTCACTCAATTGTCCGCCTTCCTTGCGCTCAAGCCGGATTCCATCTTGGTGGACTACTCCGGAGATCCGAAACTGGCGCGCGCCTATAAATCGGTTTGTTATGACTATGTCGATGCGGCGCGGCAAGGCGTGCGCTATCTTCTCCGATGCGGCCGCAAGCGCATTCTCCTCATCAAAGCGTCAATTGAACACTGTTTCTCCCGGGATATCGAACAAGGATATCGGGATATCTTCTCCGAAGCCGGCATTGAAGTGGACCCCAAACTAATATGCTGTGCGGATTCCACTCCTGGCACGGCTGGCGATTTCGTGGATACTCTTTACGCCCAGGGCGTTCAATTCGATGGCGTGTTCACAAACGATGAAATGGCGCTGGGAGTCCTGCGAAAATTGCACGAACGCGGCATTGGCTGTCCATCAGATGTGGCGGTCGTAGGATGCGACGGACTTCCGCTCGGAGAATATACGGTGCCATCGCTGACTACTGTCCAGTTGGATTACCGCCATCTTGGGCGCACGGCAGTCAAGCTGATACTTGATGACAATGCAAAGGATCCCGCGATCCGCCGCATCCAGTTTCAACCGACGCTCGTTGTCCGCGAAAGCACGCCGTAACACATGGATTGGCTCCGCAACCGGCATGCGAGGCAAACGCCTATAACCATGGCGGCAGCACCGCGCCTCCGCCATTTACGGGAAGGAATGCCCCCGTGATGAACTTGGCTAGATCAGAGGCAAAAAAAGCCACCGTGTTGGCAATGTCCTGATCTTCACCCCGGTGCTTCAGCGGCAGCATGGCCGAATACGAATCAATGACTTGCTGCAATTCCAACGGCGTATCGCTTCGGCCGCGATCCCGATCACTGAACATCCACCCCGGGGCGACTTGGTTCACTGTGACGCCATGAACGCCTACTTCCTTCGCCAAGCACTGCAACAGCGCGTTCATGCCATGCTTTCCACTCACATACGCGGATTGCGAAGGCCAGCATTGAAGCGAGCATTCCGTGTTAATTCCAATCACCCGCCCCCATCGCTTCTGGATCATCGCGGGGACAAACGCCTTCGCCATATACAAGTTATGCATTGCACAAGACTGAAACTGATGCTCGTAGTCCGCGGGATCCTGTTCCAGAATCTGGGTCCATTGGTATTGAATCACCGCATTATTGACGATGATGGAAGCGTCGCCCAGCTCCGCCGACACCTGCTTTTGCATGGCGCATACGGCGTCATAATCGGTAACGCTCGCTTGTATGGGAACGGCCCGGCGGCCCATCTTTCCCACTTCATGCACCAACTCTTCGGCCTTGGCTCGATTCGTGTGATAATGAACTACAATATCCGCGCCGCATTCCGCCAGCGTACGAGTAATGACGCGGCCGAGGTCGCCCGTCGCCCCCGTGACTACCGCTATCTGATTAGATAAGTCTATCTTCATCGATTTTCCTTTCCGCTTATGTTCATATTCTGATGATAACGGTCATAACGGAAAGCAGAATACTCCATTCATTAGGAAAAGTAAACCAGTAGGTAAAAGAACCAGGATTGCATGGCTAACCTGCGCTTTTTCATGTATCGCAGGTTACTGCAGGCAGCTCAACAAAAACTCGGCGGTTTCCCGGGCGGAATGCATGCGTTCAAAAGGCGCGACGCTTTCCCGTGCGCTGCTGGAAAGGCGTTTATGCAGCAAAGGATGGTCGAGCAGGCGGCGCATGAGCGCGGCCATTTTCTGCGCATCATTCGGCGGAGCCATCAGGCAATTGTGTCCATCGCGGGCAAAAGCGCTCACTCCTCCGCTTTCCGTGATCACACAAGGCGCGCCACAGGCCATCGCCTCCGCCACCGTTCGGCCGAATCCATGGAACTCTGAGAAATCCGCATATAAATAGGCGCGGGAATACAGGGCTGGCAGCATTTCATTCGAAAGGATTCCATGATTGGTGAACGCGAACGGAATCGCATGTTTTTCCAGTTCGCGTTCCGAAGCTCCGAAAACATGGATTTCGATATCTCTGCGTTCCATAGCCAAACGTGCAAGCACATCAATAGCCATGCCAAATCCTCTGCGCGGTGTCGAGGGCCGCAGCATGGCCAGAATGATTTTTGTATCAGACGGCTCCACTTCACGCGGATAAAACAAATCCAGGTCCAGCGCGGGAGGCACTTCCTGGATATGCCCCCCGGCAGCCCGCACCTGCTCGCAAATCCAGGGAGTCTTTGCGAAGCAGAATGGAGTGAGTGAATAGGTGTCTTGTACAAGGCATCGAGTAGCATGATCGGTTTCTGGATAAAAAAATGGCTCGAAGTCCTGTACAAAATACGCGGGAACAAACGAAGGCCGGTGCAAAAACGCGTGCATGATGTAATACATGGTCGGCCAGAGAGTGCCCACGACTATATCCGCTTCCCCGAGGTGCTCGAGCAGCGCTTTCCGGTTCGGATAAAACACAGGCTCCGCCAGAAGGGGCGTAGCCGGGTTATACCCATCAGGACTGCGCACAATCAAACGGGCGTCGTGCCCCAGCGAGATAAGGTCATTCACGAGCTGGGCTACAGAAAGGGCCCCCCCGGTCTGGTTAAGCACATTCGCCAAAAAAACGATGCGCGGGTGTGTTCGACGTGGGCGCTTCGATGCAAGATAGCGCTGTAACGCATCGGCGTATGCCGCTTTCCGCTGCGCCAAATCGGGTTCTTTCAGAATATCGACGGCCCGCTCATACACATAGTTCTTCGATTCTTCTATCGCCAAGGCTCGAGGGGGCCTCTGGCATGCAACCCTTCGCCGCAGGCCATCGAGCGGCTCTTCCACCTGAAACCGGGCTGCGGCTTTGTCGTAAACCGCTCCAAGCCGGGCGGCGATTCTGCGCCCATCGGCCCAGCGCGCATGCGCTTCTTCCACGGCATAACTCAAATCCGGCCTAAACACATAGGCTTCCTCGCAGCATGCCGCTTTCTCCCCCATCCGCCGCACCCGCAATGACAGATCAGCCAGCGCCCCAGCCAAGGTAGCGTACGCCGCATCGAGCCCTCCCAAGCGCTCCATGACTCCCGCCGCCACATACAAACAGCCATCATCCGGTAGCGCCATATCCGGGTATGCATGCAAGCCCATTTCACCTAGCCGTTGCGCCATGCCATCCGGAGAATCTCCCGGATTCAAGCGCAGCCAAAGATGGGCCGCGCCATTGGATAATGGGGACACGGCGGCGATGCGCGCATCAGACTGTGCGCAGCGCCGCATCCGCGCCAGCCAGCCTGGCGCAACGCGCATGCGCGCATCCAGAAAAACACAGGGCCCGCCGCCAGCTTCCTGCAATCCAGCATTGCATGCAGCCGCGGGAGACACTGGCTCCGGTATGTGCAGCAGCTTCGTTTGCGGATAAGAGGCCGCCAGCTCTTCCAGCATGCGGGCTTCATAGGAATCAGAAGCATTATCTATGAGCACCAGCCGATACGCCTCGTCCGTGCAGCGCTTGAGAATTTGAACACAGGCCCGGATATCTCGGGGCTGATTACATACCGGAATAATAATGGTGCAAGGCAAGGCGGCAAGGCTCGGCGGCCTGGGATTTGGCGGCGCTTGCGGCAGGCTCGATTTGTTTCTCCAATACATGCGGCGCAGCCTGCGGAATGGCCAAAACCATCCCCCACGCTCGATACAGCGGGAAATCGGCGCGGGAACCTTCGGGCCTCTTAGAGCGGAATCCGTGGGGAAACCAGGCGCAAACCGGCGCAAGACGGAGGCGATAGCCGCCCGCATCCGTTTCCGGACATTATCTCCCGTGATGGAGACGATCATGCGAAAAAAGAATCCGCGCATCAACTGGGTCCAAGATGGCAAAGCGCTTTATTCACCGAACGACAGGCGCCAAAACGCAATTTCCTTCCAAAGCCTATTCGCCGTACTCACTTATGCGGCGGAATATCAGTAGAGTACAGTGTAAACTTCCTGATCATTCAAATCCAAACCGCTCGATTTCCAAATGAAGACAGCTTTCCAAGAACATCCTTCTTTATGAGCTATCCAACAAAAAAAACGGCTGGAACAGGCATCGAAACACTGCTCCAGCCGTCCAATTGATGCGGCGTTATCCTTTGCACTTGTCCATTAATGCCGCAAACTGGGCAAACAGATACCGGCTGTCATGGGGGCCCGGTGAAGCTTCCGGGTGGTATTGCACGCTGAAAACCGGGAGTTCCTTGTGGGCCATGCCTTCAACGGAGTTGTCATTTAAATTGGTGTGCGTAATGCGCACCATGCTGGCGTCGAGCGAATCGGGATCCACCGCAAATCCGTGATTCTGCGCGCTAATCTCGACCTTGCCCGTGTCGTGGTTGAGGACCGGCTGGTTGCCGCCGCGATGGCCGAACTTGAGCTTGAAGGTCGCGCCGCCAAAAGCGTGGCCTAATATCTGGTGTCCCAAACAAATGCCAAAAATGGGCTTCTTGCCAAACAATCCTTGAACCGTCGGATAGATATATGGCAGCGCCGAAGGATCGCCAGGCCCATTCGACAAGAAGATGCCGTCAGGATTGCATGCCAATGCTTCTTCCGCCGAAGCCGTAGCCGGGAGCACCACGACTTGGCAGCCCGCTTGTTCGAGCCGCCGCAAAATGTTGTATTTAATGCCATAATCGAAGGCCGCCACTTTATACTTGCCTTCAAAATCCGGATTCCATGTATAGGCTTCTTTCACGGAGACGGCCTTCACATAATCGCTGCCCGCCATATCGGGCGAATCAATCGCTTTTTGAATCAAGCTATCCGGCTCGAGATCCACCGTGCTGACGGCACATTTCTTCGCGCCTTCCGTACGCAGCATTTTGGTGATTCGGCGCGTATCCACGCCGTCTATGGCCACAATGCCATGTTCCTTCAGATATTCCGGCAGCGTTTGCTTGCAGCGCCAATTGCTCGGTTCAAAACAGCATTCCCGCATGACAAAACCATTCGCAAACGGCTGGCGCGACTCCGCGTCCTCGGGATTAACGCCATAATTGCCAATCAGCGTATAGGTCATTGTGACCACTTGGCCGGCATACGACGGGTCCGTCAGGATCTCCTGGTAGCCGGTCATGCTTGTGTTAAATACCAACTCGCCTGTGGTTTCGCCATCAGCGCCCACGGCGCGGCCTTCAAACACCAGCCCATTTTCGGTTGCTAAAAGCGCCTTTTTCACTGTTTGCCTCATATCTGTTGTGACTGGGCTAAAACCCAGCCCCGGATAATTTTACGGAAGATACTGGAATCCGGTTAGCGGTTCAAGTTTTCCTGGATATCTCTCGTTCCTCCACTAGAGAAGGTAACAAGCAATCCGCCATCGTTTTTAAGAGACTTTGACTTCGCTCACGCAAAACCAACGAAAATACCGCCAACTCATCCGGCGGCGATCTTAAGTCTTTCAGAATTAACCAATCATGGGGCGAGAAAATGCCCATATGGGATGCTCTGCACGCCGCAAACTTATCTTTATTACTGACTGGGGCTAAAGCATCAGGAGGGCCATGTTGCGCGCACCGTTCGCATCGCGGCGGTGGGAGTGAAAACGCATATCGCTAATGGTGCATATGCGGGGCTGATGGATATGGCTTGCAGCAAGGCCGCAAGCTTCAAGTTGCAGGGCGTTGGCCTCCCATATATCCAGCAAGCGGCCTGTTGCGGGCAGGCCTGCACGCCTCCAGGCTTCGGCGATATCGGGAGAAACCTCGTACTGCTCCGGCCCCGCCGAAGGACCGATGAGTGCATGAAGCGACGAAGGCTCACAACCATACGCTTTCCGCATAACAGCAACGGCCTGGCTGCTGATGCCATGGAAAGTGCCCTCACGCCCCGCATGCACCAATCCAATTGCCTTGCGGACAGGGTCCACTAGATAGACAGGCGCGCAATCCGCCACGGATATCACGAGTGGCAAGCCCGCCACATCCGTGATAAGCCCATCGGTATCCCTGAAGGTCTCACGGCCTGGCATCGAGCCGCGGCCGCGATCCGCCTCCGTCGCGCTGGAGACGGCTATGCCATGGACCTGGCGCGCACAAACAAGGCTTTCGGGATCTATGCCGCAAGCCAGGCATGCCCGCATACGCGAATCCGAAATCGCGCCAGGGGGAGCACTACGGCAATCACCATCGGATTTATCGGTGATAAGCGCCACTTGGACGCCCAATTGCTCAAGTTCCTCGAATCGAATCATCGTCTTGCATTAACGGCGAGTGAGTATGCCCGATTTCACCACATCTGTTTCCCGGCCTAATACGCGGCCAAGATCCACCTGGGGAAGCCGGGGTGTTTTCGTGACGATTTCCGCGCCCCCATCGGGATTAATAATGAAGGTGTCTTCCGATTTCACACCGGGAGCAGTGGGATTCCAGGCGAAAGCCATGCCGAATTCCACCTCATTTCCAAGAATAGCGCCCACCCGTTTTGTCCAGCGCGGCTCACCAATCAAGAAGCCTTCTTCTGGTGCGCCCTTGCAGGTGCGGTTTCCATATCCAGTCGCACCACCTTGGTGATGCCTATGCCATTCATCGGTTGCGAATCCCATATCCGCATATGCTTGCTGGCAAGAAGAAAAAACGCGGCCCAGCGTGCGCCCAGGACGCGTCTCTTCCTGCATAATGGCTTCCACGGCGCAAATACGGCCGTACGCATCGGGAATATCGGCAGGAATAGCGCCTACTTGGCAAAAACGCGTGATGGAGGCCACCAGCCCTTCCCGGCTAAAGCCTCCGACGACCATGACATACCCGAGCACGCTACGCTCCTGCAAACTACCGCCAAGCATGGGGCGCTCCGTCGGCAGCGGATGGCGGAACTTCGCGATACGCTTGTCCGCGGCCACAAGGGCAACATTCACGAGGCATCGCCGCTTAGCGCCTTCCGCCACAAGAAGGGCGGCTACATCCGCCTCGGCCATGCCCGGAGTGATCGCATACAAGGCCTCCGTCATCGCTTCAGCGGCTAACGCGCCCAATTGGCGGTATTTCTCAAGCTCCGTACGCGTTAATATTGCCCGCAATGAAGCCAATTGGTTATTCACATTTGGACCCAGCGAACCATCATCCGAAACCAGCCTGCCGGAAAACCGTTTACGCACCACCTCCGCGGGCGTATTCTCAAACCAGAGAAAATCGAGCACCTCACAACCGAAAGGCTTCAATTCCTCTTCCATCTGGCGTGTAGCCTCGATATTATTGCCCACGAAAAACGTACGGCCTTCGGCGGTTACAAACAAACCACTTGCGCCAAAATCAGACTGGGTGCAGATATAGTTCCGCCTGCCGCCCGTGGCCATGGCGTAGTTATCTTGCCGCATCAGAAGGACGCCATCATAGCCATTCTCCTGCAGGAAAGCTTGCACCAGCGCGATTCGGATTTTGAACAATTGGATCTCGGTCATAAAAACCTCTCTTTGCATTATGGTCATACGATTCCTAGGGAATCCTATCTACACGTTGAAGAATAGAGTACCCGACTCCTTTCATGCGATTAAAGCTTTATTCTTCAAACACGGGGATAACCTGTTTGCGCATAATTCATACAGTCCTTCTTTTCACCTAGCCAGAAACCACAAGAAGACACTTCTACGCGATTAGACACACTATACTATACCTATGATGAGAGTTACATAGAAGAACAAGATTTGTTATGTTTGAATCCAAGATCGGTGAATTGTACAAAACAATAACCAAACTGGACAAGTTTTTTTAAACGATTTCCTTTATATATGAAAATCAGATTATCATATTCATAACTGCTCTCAGAAGGGAATGTACACTAGTTTTTCTTGTCTATATGTTTAAGAAAAGCATATGTTTAAGATGAGTATAAAACTCACTTATACTGTTGTGGATGGGCGAAGGCTTGCTCCTATTACCCTCGTAGACCAAAACTCAAGGGCCACGAGTGGCTTGGTGATTTTCCCGGTGGTTGCCAAGGAACGTGAGCTTTTCCGCTCCAAGGCGCTCAAGCGCACTTCGGAACCGTAGAAGCCAGAGGCCGCAATAGGCGGACTTGAAAAATTTGATCTAGTGGTTTTCGACGAGGGAATGGTATCGGTCATGGAAATATCTTTTCACGATACTAAGATTTGCCCTTCCGCGTTCGATGTAGCGGCATACATGGCCCATGCGCTTTTTCTGGGCGCGTTTGCGGCTCGTCTAATGGCCCTAACGCGCTCCTATCTCATTCCTTCAATAAACAAAGGCGTTCTTCTTTTTTGCCGCTTCGCGAATCGGCGGTTTTGTTTTGGCTCATTCCACCCGGGACGGCTTTGACGGCGCGCCGCCGTGGCGCATATTGGGCGTCAGTATTGAGAAAACGGGTAGCTTTTCCCATGCATCCAGTATGGCGCAAACACACAAGGATGCCCACTAATTTATGGCCTGTTTAGCAGCCAGAAAGGAACCAACCGTGATGGACATGAATTTCCGAACGATAATGTTTTCGGTTGCCATGTTATATGTGTTTGCGATAATCGCTTCACCGGCAACGGCCACGGCCTATCCACCGGAGAATGATGCGTATGCGGCCCCCTCCCCGGATGGCCTTTCCTGGACCATCGGCAATGCGGCCTTGGAGCTTCAGTTCCAGTTGGACAATGGAGCGCTTCGGCTCACCGGTTTCAAGAACAAGCTCTGTCCCGGCGCGGCGAATTATGTCGATCCGGCGATAGCCCTGCCCGCGTTTTTAGCGGAGAACGCCGGCGGATTCCAGGCAGAGGTCTTGTGGACGAAGCCGCTGACCGGCGCGCAAAGCGCTGATCCGGCGGCGGATAACCTGAAAATCGAGGTCAAGCAGGGCGACCTGCTTGGCTTCGAGGCCGATTCCGGCGGCAACGCGACGGATGACAATACCCAGTGGATCACCGGAGTCGAGTATGCCGGGGGCGAGCGCTATCTCTCGACTGACGACGCCACGCTAAACCAAGGCCCGATATGGTATTACGCCATTCGTACGCCCGGTTCCCGCTTTATCGAATACCTGGACTCGGTCGATCAAGTATCATCCAACGGCGTTCAGTTTAATATTGCGTTGCAGCCTATCGAGGGAAGTGCAAGCGCTCCCGACCCGAACGCGGAGCGGATTCGGTGCACGTCCACGTATTGCCCGTATGCCCAGCCGCTATACACGCCGCTCGCCAACGAAAAGAGGCTGCATCCCTCGTGGGCGACCACTTCAATGCGCATATGGCGGGCCCCGAAAGACGGTGCCGTGAGCATAAGCGGCGCGGCGAGCGTGGCCGGGGGCGAGGTGACGGTATCGGTCGTACGGTTCCGGGAACAGCCCATCGAGCAAACGCCCGGCGGCTGGCAACTGGAGGACAGCCAAGTGCGGCAGGTGGTTGATGGCGGGCGTCCCGCGGTCGGACTCGACATCAACCTGCACAAGGGTGATCTGCGCGCACGCTATCATGTGGTTGCTTACCACGGCGCAACGGTGCTTCGGCACTGGGCGGAATTCGAGAACATGGGAACCGCGCCCGCCACCCTCGAGTCGGCCAGCCAGTTCGCCATCCCGATGCCCGATGGTACGTTCACCCATTACTGGATGTTTGGCGGCAATAGCCGGGAAAACGCGGGCTTGCTCCAGAGCGCCGAGGTGTCGGGCTCTTACCATAAGGCGAACATCGGAGTGAACACCGACTACTACACGCCCTGGATGGCCATGCAGCGGCGCGAGCAACGCGACGGCTGGTTTATGGCCGCCGAATATAACATGGTGTGGATATTCGGAGTAGATCGGGACAGCGCTGGCCGCGTGGCGGTATCGGCAAACATTCCCGAGCTGGCCGGTTACCCGATAGCCCCAGGCGGTTCGCTCACTCTTCCCGTGATTACGCTGGGAGTGTTTCGCGATTCGCTCGAGGACATGCAGAAAAGGCTTTACGATTGGCAATATGCGCACCGGTGGGATTACACCAACAACGAATGGTATGGGCGCATGCTGTTCGTGCCCGGTTGGTATAACGATGTCCGCAATCTCCAGGAGAACTTCGCTGGCCGTTTGGCGGATCTCGATATGCTGGCCGCCGATGCCGCGCGCACTACAGGCATGGAAATGGTGTGGAACGACGCGGGCTGGTCGGAGAGTCCGGGTATCTGGACGCCCACGTGGCATGGGCCGGATTTCGCGAACGTCATCCGGCACTTGAACAAGTCGGGAATGGGCATGCTTGCCTGGCATTGCGGATGGCCGAGCGAGGGCATTCTGGACAACGAGGTCGGCAGTTGGGGCGATTTCCAATGGCGGACCGACACGATGGACATCAAGGATATCGCCACTCAGGAAGCCCGCTACAAGCGGATGACATCATTCCTTCTGAAGCATCCTCGTTCGTCGTTCCACACGTGCAGCGGAGGCAGCCGCTACGCGCGCACCTTCGAGATACAGCGATATGCCGATATCAATATGCATATGGACGGCGGCGGCGGAGACCAGACAAACTACTATTTCTCGTACCTCGATACGCCCGATAGATGGACGGACATAATCCCCAGCATTCATGGGGGCGGGGTATATGAGCCTGATAAGTCCAAGCAGGTGCTTACCATGACCCCAAGTTGGGAAATCAAATGGCAGCCCACCGAACCATCCATCGAAGAAATCCGGCGGCAGATAGGCGTGATATATCGTTACATGACGCGCGAAGGCCTCACGGGGCGATGGACGTATCTTCTCCATCCCATTGTCGAGGGAGATACGGAGTACTATTACTCACAACGGACAAGCTATGATCACAAGAAGGCCTGGATTATACTCAAGCACAGGCCATCTGGAACTGTAACCATCCATCCTCGAGAACTGCTTCCAGACCACAGCTACGCCGTGGGATTCGATTCCACGCAAGCGGTCTCGACACGGACCGGCGCTGATCTGATGGAAAATGGCATCACCATCACGGATCCGCCGCCCGGCGAAGCCATCTATCTCGGACTTCCTCTACGGCCCGGAGGCGGCGCGGACTCTACGCCTCCCGACGCCCCGGGTTCCGTATTGTGCCGCCGCGAGACGGAGATCGGCCATAGTGGCGTCGGCGTGTATTGGTCGCCGGGAGCCGACGACAATTTCGTCAACTACTACGAGGTCCGCCGAGATGGCCAGACGATAGGCAAAGCCAGCGCGGGTGCGTATTTCTTCGATCACGCGCAAGGCTGGAATCCGCAAGCCCAATACGACGTGCGAACTGTGGACGGCGACGGAAACGCCAGCGGATGGACGCCTGCGAAACCAATGTTTGACGAGCCGCTCACGGCTTCCGCTCTTGGAGGGCATTTCCCAGAGGCCGGGCGCGACGGATGGTACGAGGAAACGACTACCGACGGAGTCGTGTTCAATCCAATGGCTTTCGTCAAACCCGTGAAAAATCCATTCGGCGATGTCGGCGGCACGGGCAATCAGGTGGGCGGCGTCGAAGGCTACTGGGAGGGAGCGGAGACCGCCCGGTGCGGCCGGGGATGGCAGCAAGCCTCGAAGAGCGCCCAGTGCGTGCGCAAGTGGATCGCTCCGTCTACCGGGACCATTCGGATTCTTGGACGCGCGATGAAGGAACACTATCGGGTGGACAAGGGCGCGGCCCTGCGCGTTCGGATCATGCAGAACCAGCAGCAGATATGGCCGGCATCGGGCTGGGGCGATGCGCCTGTTGGAGACGATTTCGGATGTCCACACGATGTCACCGTGGATGTGAAAGAAGGCGATGCCATCCGGTTTGTGCTCGATGTGGGAACCGATCCGGACAATGATGTCGTTGCTTGGATGCCTCGGATCGTCTACACCGACCCGGAAAACAGGGGAAGCAATCCGTCCAATGGCTCAAGCGTGCGCCTTCTCTGCGGCGCCAGCGAGCCGTACACCGATTCACAGGGAAACGCCTGGCTGCCGGATGAGCGGAATTACGCAGGCGGCACGGCAATAGAACAGAAGAATGTTGAAGGCGCTAGAATGGCCACGCAGGACGATATGGCGCTGTATGAGCGCGGGCGGGAGGGCGAAGATTTCACGTACGCCATTCCCGTACAGCCGGGGCTATACGCCGTTCGCTTACTCTTTGCCGAGACGAATCACGAGTGGTTCTTCGAGCGCCCATTCAACGTCTATATCAACGGGCGCCAGGTGCTCACGAACTTCGATGTATGCCAGGCCGCGCGAGGTCCCCGGCGCGCCTATGCGCGGGTCTTCCGGTACGTCGTGCCGGATCAGAACAACCAGATCGCACTGCGTTTCGCGGGCGGATTCGATCCGCTCCAGAAATCGAACAAGGCGATGATTCAGGCTATCGAGGTGCTGCCGGAACTGAAGCCCGCCGTTCGCATCGATGCAGGCGCGAGTGTGAACCATATCGACTGGAACGGTTTTGTCTGGGGCCAGGATGCCTACCATGAAGGCGGACAAGTCCTAACATCATCGTCTCCGGTCGAGCTTGCCACCCCTACCCTCAACGACCAGCGGCTCTACCAGACCGCGCGCACGGGGCGTGTGCTAACGTACAAGGTCCCCGTGCCGTCTGGCCTCTACTCCGTTCAACTCAAGTTTGCCGAACTCTGGCTGGCCTCGCCCGGCGAAAGGCCTATGGATATCGAGATCAATGGCAAGAAACTCTGGACGAACTGGGATCCCGCGTCGGCCGCCGGAAAGACCGGAATGGCGATGAGCCTGCGTGCATCGGATATCACGCCCGACGCCGGGGGTAATATCACTGTAAAAATATCCGCCACCGGAGCCAACGACGCGATCCTACAAGCATTGGAAATCGAATGAATTCACAAGTAGGCCTGGATGATCCAAAAATTGACAGATCCAAAAAAAATTTGTTATGATTCGGCCCATCAAAGGGCGGTTAGCTCAGGTGGTTAGAGTGCTTGCTTGACATGCAAGAGGTCACTGGTTCAAGTCCAGTACCGCCCACCACCTTTAAAGCGCTAGGCCTCAAGGACTTACAAGAGATGGTCCTTGAGGCCTTTTCTAGTCAAAATCCTTCCATGGATCAGTTATGGATCATTCTGAAAGGATTCCTAGCGTGTGGATTCTACTCGCCAGTGAGGGACACTGGAAGCCTCTGGGTGATATGGCTCAACCTGATAGTGGATCAAGATACTTCATTTGCGGGTTCCGTAGTAATATCAGAAGCAATCATATCAACAAGCGGGCATGCTTTGCCTTTTCGATGGATTTTCACGTATGAGTACCTCTGCGGGTATCCCTAGTCCATTTTCCAGCTTTCGTATCATGGGAAGACTAAGGGAGCGCTTCCCACTCAGTACCTCAGATACCTTGCTTTTACTGCCTAGGTAGGTTTGCATATCGCTCGCATCAAGCCCTTCTTGCTCCATACGGAAACGAATCGCCGCAATAGGATCGGGCATATCAATGGGATAGGTTCGTTTCTCGTATTCTTCCACGAGAAGCGACCACAATTCGAGCGCTTCAGCTTCAGGTGTTCCTTCTTGAGCATCCATATAGCGCTCTACCATCTCAAGAGCGGCTTCGTAATCCGCTTCTGTTTTTATGACTTTTGCTTCCATTTCACGGCCTCCGCGTCAATACGATCATACTCGCTATGGGTGCCGACAAACTTCACGTAGACTACACCCACTGGGTAGTTTATACTCACTATAAGGCGATACTTGTTGCCACAGATATTGAACACCACACGATCTGAATTGATGATGCTCGCATATCTGTATGTTCTCTTGACATCATCGCTGTTTTTCCATGTGGCTTTTTCAACTTCAGTAAACCAAGCCTTTAACGCCTGTTCTGAATCTGGATGTTTCGCCCAAAACTCCAACAAGCTTTTCCGTTTGATTATTCGCATTGAGATTCTATCCCTTTGCTAAAGTATACCACATGGTTCCCAAAAAGGGAACTGTTTGTTTATTGCTGAGGCATTTGCGAAATAAAGAAAATCCGTATTGACAAGGGTTTACAAAGCGGCGGAATTGGCGCCTACCCCGGAGAATGCGGGGAAAGGGGCTTGGCGGGGGCATGAATAAGGATTTTTTGTGAAAAATCACCCCAAATGCCCTCGGCGAGCGGGAAAAGGCGTAACGTCTCCCGTGTGTGATTGTAGTATAGTTGACCACATAACCACGCACACACCAAGGAGACGTTTGCGATGGCCATTATACACCAAATGGGGTTGTTCTCGTGGAACCAGGTCGACGCGGCGTCGGATCTGGATCGGCTGAACCTGTTGCTGGCGGCGCTGCCGGATGAAGATTTGATGCGGGCGATGGAAGCCGAACGCAAGGGGCGGCGCGACGATTATCCTATCCGCGCGATGTGGAACAGCATACTGGCGGGGATCGTCTTCCAGCACGACGGCGTCGAAAGCCTGCGCCGCGAACTAGCCCGAAACGGGCAATTGCGCCAGTTGTGCGGATTCGACGTGTTGCGGGGCGCCAAGGCGGTCCCGCCCGAATGGGTGTACACGCGGTTCTTCGCCAGATTACTGCGCCACTGGAAAGAAGTGGACCGGATGTTCGACGCGCTCATCGTCCGGCTGATGGAACGCTTGCCGGATCTCGGGGTGCGTCTGGCCGTAGACTCGAAAGCCATCCAAACCCACGCCAAGCCTCCGCGCAAAGACGCGGTCCTGGAAAACGAAGAGCCGGACGGGCGGCGCGACCGCGACGCAGACTGGGGCACGAAAACCTACAAGGGCGTTCACAAGGACGGCACGCCCTGGGAGAAGGTCAAACGGTGGTTCGGCTACAAGCTGCACCTCATCGTGGACACGAAATATGAATTGCCGCTGGGCTACGCGGTCACGAAAGCCAGCGCCAACGACTCGCCCTTTCTGCTGCCCCTCGTGGCGGCTCTCGACGCGCGCCACCCCGAACTCGTCCAACGCGCCGAGTACCTCAGCGCCGACAAGGGCTATGATTCCGAAGCCAACAACAAGGGCCTCTTCGAGGAACATGAAATCCGGCCCATCGTGGACATCCGGGCGACCTGGAAAGAAGAACCGGAACGGCCCCGCCCTTTATATCCCGAACGGGTAGACACGATCTTCCATACCGAACGAGGTGAAGTCCTCTGCCGGTGTCGTAACGGCGCCCCAAACGAACGCGACAACTATGATTCCATGGCCTACCAAGGATTCGAGCAAGATCGGGGAACCTTGAAATACCGTTGCCCAGCCAAGGCACGCGGGAGCGCCTGTACCCAGCAAGACCTCTGCAACCAAGGATGCCAGCCCGAACACGGACGGATTGTCCGCGTGCCCATCGCTATCGACCGGCGCATCTTTACCCCCCTGCCCCGCAGCGCCAAATCCTGGCGCCGCGAATACAAACACCGCACCGCCATCGAGCGAGTCAACAGCCGACTCGACGGCGCATACGGATTCGAGCGCCACTACATCCGCGGTATGAAAAAGATGCGCGCCCGCACCGGATTAGCCCTCCTCGTCATGCTCGGCATGGCCCTGGGATGGCTCGAAGCCGGCCAGGCAGAACGCATGCGCTCGCTCCTCGGACAGCCCCGCGCCGCATAGATCACATCGAATCCGCACAAGCAATGATGGCCCGAATCAAGGGCAAACCATGCCCATTCGGGCCGCAAGGGTCCTACACGCGAACCTCCTGCATGATTTATTGCACCCGTAGCGGAGGCGTAATCCCATTGCCACAGGCGAAAACCGCTCCGCGTGTGCCCGCACCGTCCGCGCGTTCGCAAACCACGCTATTTCGCAAATGCCTCTATTGCTAAGCATAACTAGAAACACCAAAGCCCCCAGCGGCCCACTGGGAGCGAACCGCTGGGGGCATAAAACCGGGTAGCATCACGGGCCGCCCGGGTGTCGGGCTAATCTATGCCGTCCGCTTTAAACTGGTTCTTAATGATCCCTTCCGCTTTATCTGAAACGACCTCATCAACGGCGGGCATAAGGAACGGGCGGATAGCTTCTTGGTACTCCGCATATTCCTGGGGGGAAATAACAGCGGCCTCAGTACCCACTGGCAGACCATTGAACACCGCGCGCGTGGAGTTGATCATCGCGCCTGTGTCGATCTGGCCTCGCATGAGTTGCTCATCTGCGGATGATCCTTTTTTGAGAAATCGGCCCTTCCAGTCGCGGCTATCTTTGCGTTTACGGCCTTGCTTATGCAGGAATGGTTTTTCAATATTCACCTTGGCCTGAGCTTCGACGGCCAGCGCGATCTTCTTGATGCTGTCCTTCGTGGCATTCCGCAGGCGTATCATGATTTCATCGCCATTCCACTCAAGCCACGCATTTGTATCCGCCATCACCCCACCCCTTTAGCGAGTTTCTGCGCGCGGAGCATCTGCCCCATCTTCGATAACAACACGTTGATATCCGCGTCCTTATGCAGCACCGGGTGATTGATGTTCACGGTCACCTGTGGTGGGTATATGCCGATAGGGTTTGTGTTGCCAACGGGCGATATCGGGGCTTCGGCACCCGGGGCGGTCGTTGTGCCTGTAGCGCTGGATGATTTCACCACGTCGCCGTTGCGCACCGTGTAGCCCGTAGAGCCTATGCTGCCCATCATGGCGGATAGTGACGCCGCCAGGCTGGCCATGGTGTTCCGTGAACTCGCGAACTTCGAGGTGATCCCGTCCAAGGCGGAATTGAATAGGCCGCCCATCTGGGATAAGCCCACCTCGATACGGTCGTTTATGGAGGGCGAATGCCGCACGGACGGGTCTATGGAGTTGAGTTTGTCGATCACCTCTTGGATACTGGCGTTCATATCTGCGCAATACTGGCTTACGTATTTCGCCGCCTCACTCATGCCGTTGCGCATAGCGCCGGGCACGTTGCCGATCTCTTCTCGCAGGTCTGCGGATGACTTCTTGATAATCACGATGCCGTCTTTGTCGCTCGTGATGATCTTGCAGTATTTCGGAACATCTTTGGATGCTTCCTGGAAGCCGTCCTTCATGGTGTCCGTGGCGGTCTTCGTGGCGTCTCCGGTGGACTTCGCAACGGTTCCGAGTTCGGTAATCGCGCCTATGTTTTTGTCAAGTGACTGTAGCACCGTCTCAGTTGCCGCCTTCTGCTGTTCGGCAGCCGCAATGGCGGCCTGCGCTTGCTCGCTTAACTGTGTGCGGCTTTCGGCTGTGCGGATACCGAGTTGTTCAAGGATAAGCTGCGTGTGCGTTTCATCGGCCTGGACTAGCTTCAGTTTCGTGGCGGCGTCAGCGTCAGACAGTGAGGCGTTGTAGGCCTCTTCGCTGGTTAGGTTCCAGTTTAGCTGGATGTTGTGGCGCTGGGCGTCTTGTTCTTCGGTGAGTGCTTTCTGGTTAGTGCGTGTCATCCAGTCTTGGAATTGTTGCTTTTCTTGTGCTGCCTTCTGGTCGTTCATATACATGACTTGCTGATCGGCGGTCATTTCCTTCATGGCTGCCCAATCGATATACACGCCCTGGGCCTCGAGCTGCTTGGCGCGCTCAATGATCTTGTCCTGAAGTTTTTGCTCTGATTCTTTGCGCTGCTCAACTGCATCGCGCCACTTCTTGAACATCACGATATCGGCAGCGATAAATGTTCCAGCCGCCCCTATGGCGATTGCAAGCGCGCCTGCGGTCGCCGCTGTTGCAGTCAAGCTGCCGCCCATTGCGAGCATCGGAATACGCGCCGCCGTGGCTGCTACGCCGATGGATTTCACGCCGGTGGCCATGCTCGTCAGTGACGTGAGTATTTGCCCGCCCGTTAAGAGCTTGAAAGCGCCAACGAGATTCGTGGCTGAATAGATTACTGGGCCAAGGGCCAAGCCTACCAATCCGGCGCCGCCAATAATAGACACAAACGCCGTGCCTACCCACCCGGACGCGGACACGATATCGCGGAACGCATTCACCACTGGCCGAACGACATTCACTATCTTCGTGAGCGCTGGGAGTAATAGCTGCCCAACGGAAATCGCCAGCGCCTTTGTGGCCGCCTGCAACTGCTTGAACGCAAGCTCGGGATTATTCTTCGCCCACTCACCGTAGCGGTCGTTTAGTAATTCCATTCCGTTCGCCATGTCCTTCTGGGCGGCAACCATCTTCTTGGCCCCGCTTTCGGACGTGAGCGCCAGGACGGCATTTAATGCTTCTACGCTGCCGAATAACCGGGCATATACCGTGATTGAGTCATCCGACACGCCTTCAAGCGACTTGAACTTATCGCGCAATTCCTTGGTCTTTTCGGCAGTAAGCCCCATCTGCTGGGCCTGCTGCTGCAATTGCGCTTTGTATTGCCCGAGTTTCGGCACACCCTCATTGACCTTCGTGTGAAGCTCTTGTAGGAAGCCGGACCATCCCTTAGACTTTATGGCCGCCGCGTCAAACTGAAGCCCGAGCGCCTCTGCGGTCTTGGACGCCTCGGTTGTCGGAGATATGATGTTCGAGATCGCCGCTTTCAGCCCGGATACCGCCTCGCTGGTCTGCGTGCCAGTGGATGTAATCGTCGCAACGGACGCGAATAGGTCTTCCAGGGAGATGCCCGCCTTAGACGCAATGGGAGCCACCCGGCCTATCGTGGTGCCCAATTCCCCCATCGTGGTAGCGCCCACCTGGATCGCGGACGCCGCTATACCCATGACTTGCTCGAATTTCTGTGTGTAATCCGCGCCTTTTACCATGTCCCGGGAGTAGTTGTTTAATACTGAAGTGCCTAGCACAAGCGCGTCGTTCACGGTGCCTACGCCTACCGCCGCACCTTTGGCGGATGCGGTCAGAACATCGGTCAAATTGTCTTTTGGAACGTCGCGCGAAACGAGTTGATATAGATTTTCGTTTGCTTGGCATGCGTCCTGGCCCATAGCGACCGAGTAATCCAGGACGGCTTCACCCATTTCATCCAGGTTCGTTACTCCAAGCGTACCAAGATTCGCTAAGCCAGCACCAAAGTCGCTGGCGGCCTTCGCAGACAGCCCGAGCGCGCCGGTGATGGCCGCACCCGCCGTCGTCATGCCTGCGCCCACGGTACGGGTGATCTCTCCGAAGTTCGCGTTTGCCTGCGTGCGGAGATTCGACATGTCGTTATTGAGCTGGATTAGGCCGTCAGACTGAAAACGGATAGCTAAGGTTCCAAGGTCCATGCTATACCCCTTCCTTGGCGGCGCTTAACCGGGCGGTTAATTCGGCAAAGCTTTTCACGAAAAACGCATCTACAATCGTTTTGTGAATCGCCTGCGCTTTTTTTGAATCGAAGTACGGAGCAAGAAGCAGCGCTGAATGGCCCGCAAGCGCTATCTCGATATCTGCGGGCCTACATCCGGCTTCTTTGGCGAATTTGAGGCGTTCCGTGGCGTCTAGGACAACCACGTCATCGCCCAAAAGGTGTTTATGTCTCACCACAACCTTGCGGACTTCACGAACCGAAACACCATATAGTGCGGCAATGTCCTGGTCCAGTAACGCACCCCGTCCATCGGCGAGAGTGCGCCACATTTTGTCATCGAAATCGAGAGGTTTCATCAGATTGCCCCCCGATAAGCGCCCGCCACGCGCGCCGTGGTGGCCTGCGTATTGGTCACTTTCTCGATTGTCCGGCGCTCGCATTCGTCAGCCCAAAGCGCGTCAGCCCGCTTGTCAAAATCGGCATGATTGCCGGGCCATGCCTTGCGGGCGCTGGCAAGGAACGCCTGTTTTTCGTTTTCAATCCGGGCTGCGGCCTTCGCGGCGGCATCGGCGGCTTGCTTGGCCGCGACCTGGGCGGCGGCGGCTTGCCGCTGCTTTATGCCTTCCGTCACGTTGCGGCCAACCGGGGTCAGTTGCCAAATTTCGCGACGAATGGCGTCGTGGAATTCTTGCGGGCTAGGCGCGCGCCCATGATCGATTTTCTGCTGGCAATAGGCGTGAACATCTTCAACGATGCGCATTTTTTGAATAGGGTGAAGCGCCACGCCCATTTCTTTGGCCTTTGCGTCAACCAGTGAAGCGGTATCATCCACGAAACGTGGCATCGTGATTGGTGGCAGATCGGCAAGTTTTCCATCTTCAAGATATGACATATTCATTCTCCTTGGGTTTCGCCGGTTTCGGCGGGTTCGGGTTTCTTCACAAAAATGGCCAACTTCCGTTCATCCGGCCATCTGTCGAATTCCTCCTGTAGCATTGTCATCTGATAGCGACTATGCTCATCAGGATTCACCAATGCCCGGGTTTGCAGGCACTCCACAAGCACCACTTGATCGCGTGTGAGCTTCGATAGGTCGAACTGCGGATCGGGCGCACGCTGGACCGTCGCCTCGATGCGAGTGACCATGTCACCCTCGATGCGGGCCAGAATTTCGCAAGCCCTCACGCGGACGGCAACGGAGGGAATAGCGCCGTCGTCTTCGGCCACTTCGCCGCGCATTACAGCGCTCAAATACCTCACGCGTGCCGCTCTGTTGGTATTCAGTTTGTCTGTTACCGGTGCGTTTAACTGCCTAAGCGCCTCTTGAATACTAGGCTTTCTTAGGTTCTCCGCGCCGGTTACACTGAGCGCACCGGTGGAGGGCCTGTCGATTAAGCAGCCGCCTCGATAGGGTATATCTCCACCGCATCGACAGGAATGCGCCGGGGATGCCAATTCGACGTTATTCGTGGGAAAAAAGCATAGGCTACGGCTCTAGCTGCGGCATGAAGCCCCGCCAGGACCGTGTTTACGCCAGGATGGCCGCCTTGGGGGAAGCCGGTGGCCATGTTTGCCTTGCGGGCCAGAAGTTTTTTGAGGGTATACGCGGTGCAAATCCAGGACCAGTCGCACCGGACTTTCTCCAGGCCGCGCCGGGCGAAGCGGCGGATGCCCATGCACGACTTGATGACGCCGAACAATCCTTCGATCCCCGGGGCGCGTTTCTTGTAGATGGCCCGGCCTTCTTCGGTCTTCATGCGCTCGTCCGCGGCCTCGCGCAGCGGTTCGTGTTCGTCGCGGGTGATGGTCCGGTGCGTGGCCTTTCCTTTGATGCATTGCCCCGCCAGCGGGCAGCCGGGGCAGGCTTCGCATTGGTAGGTGGCGTATGAAACGCCGTCTTTGTCCGTGCCGTGTTTCGAGGCCGCCATCTCGTGGCCCATGGGGCAATGGTAGGAGTCGGCTTGTTCGTCGTACACAAATGCGGTGCGGGCGAACTGGCCGCCTTGTTTGGGCAGGCGTTCCACCGCTTCTTGGGCCACGGGAAGCGCGGGCTCGGGGCGTTGAGCCGGATTGTCCGCCCCAGAGGCCGAGCGGGTGGGCATGTAGGCCTCTATCCCTTGGGCCTCAAGGGCTTCGAGCACTTGGCCCGCGGCAAAATTGCCGTCGGCGGCGATTGCGCAAGGCTTCTCGCCCGTAAGGGCTTCAACGGCCTCCACCGCCGGGCAAACGGCGCTGGCCTCGTCGGAACCCGCCAGCACATCATCATAGAGGATAGCGCCTGTTTGCGCGTCAATCGCGGCCACGGGGGTGTAATTCGGCGCGTAGCCCCCTTCTTTGTTGGGGGTGATTTGGGAGTCCGGATCGCTCACGGGCACTCGGACGGGTTTGGCGTTCTTGCCATTGTGCTCTTGGGACTTCGCGTCTCGCCTGCGGGCGGCGTCGAGGGCTTTTTGAAGCTGTTTGCGTTTCGTTTCGAGCCGCGCGATTTCCTGGCTGGCCTTTTCCAACTGTTCCGCAACGTCTCCATCCGGCTCCATGCCCGCCAGAAACTCGGTTTCAGGAAGGGCTTGGGCATCATTGCGCCGCATTTCCTCCATCCGGCGGTCCAGTTCCCTTATAATCTTCTCGATGGTCCCGGCCGTGCGCGCCCCGTGGCGGTCGCTGTCGGCCCGCAAACGGGTGCCGTCGATGAGCAATTCCAATAGCGGCTTCTCGCGCTCACCTAGCAGGAGCTGGGCGATTTGCCGCTTCAACTCGTCGATGGCTTTGGCGTGGCGCACCCGGAATTTGGCGAACGTGGAGTGATCGGGCGTGAACCCTTCAAGGAACCATATGAAATCCAGGTGCTTGCACGCCGCCATTTCCAGCTCGCGCGACGAACGCACGCGGTGCATCAGCCCGTACAGGATAGCTCCCGCCAGGTAATGTGGATGGATCGGCGGCTGGCCAACGCCCACATAGGCAGCCTCCCAAGCGCTCCAATCCAGTTCATCCAAAATCCGTGCGAATATCCGGATGGGCGCATCCGCCGGGAGCATCTCGTCCAGATACTGGGGATACAGCACCATTTGATGCCGCTGCGCCTTCGGAGTGGCGAATAGAATGTCTCGTGCGTTCATGTGGGTTTCCCTGGTGACACCAATAATAAATTCTATTCTACTAGAAATCGAGTTATATGTCTATATAAATTCTACCCCGGCGCACTACATCGACAGGCCCGGAGTCGGGGGCCTGGAGTTTCTACCTTTTTTGGGCGAGGTGGACACGCTTTTTCTCTTGCCATCGCACAGCTTATCGTCTTTGTCGTAGCTTCCCTTTCGCCGAATAGGCCGGTCATTGAAAAGATATATTGACATACCGACTCGTTTGTGCTACAATCTTGTTGGCTAGGCAGGAGGGCGGCGCCATGAATGACGAATTGCGTGACACGATCCTAGAGGCTATGGAAAAAGGGCTTGAGGCGCAGCTTCGGGCGGTGCGCCGTCTGCGTAGGGGGGAAGAATCCAGGGAGGAGCCACGACCCAGAACAAGTATGTCGCAAGTAGATATGGCATATGACATACTCTTGAGGGCCGCTCATCCCCTTCATGTCAATGAGATCCTGAGTCGCATTCATGCGGTCTTCGGCATTACGGTGGACCGGGAAAGCCTGGTGTCTTCCCTCACCAAAAAGGTGGCTCGGGAAGACCGCTTTGTCCGCGCGGACAAGAACACCTTCGGACTCAAAGGAGGCAAGCGATGAGTCTTTTACACGAATGGCTCAACGTTACCGAGCGCTGGCGCGATGCTTTTGCCCAAGAGCGCACCACCGTGCGTGCGGTGCGGCAGGGACTTGGGTCACTGGTCTGTTTGGGGCGGCGCACAATCACGCGGACCCTTTGGGCCTGTGGTCGCGAGAATCTGCCGTGGCAGGCTGAATACCACATGTACGGCCGCGCCAAGTGGGACCCCCAGCAGCTCTTCGACCCTATTTGGGAAGGAGCCCTGCCCCAGTGTGAAGACCCGCTTGTAGGCGTCGCCGTCGATGATACCAAGCTGCACAAGACCGGCCGGTGCATTGTCCAGGCTTTTCATCAGCGCGACCCCCTGTCCCCGCCGTTCCACACCAATCTCATTCTGGGCCTGCGTTTCCTGCAGGCCTCCCTTCTCGTACCGCTTCACCAAGGCGGCGCCTTTAGTTGCCGCGCCTTGCCCGTGCGTTTCGAGGAGCCTTCCCCCGCCAAGAAGCCTGGCAAGCGCGCAAGCGAGGAGGAGTGGATGGCGTACAAGCAGCGCCGTAAAGAGAAGAACCTTTCAACCCATTGCGTGGCGATGATGGACTCCTTGCGCGCATCCCTCGACGCCGTCGGCGCCAGGGAGAAAACCTTGGTCATGGCCCTCGACGGCAGCTTTTGCAACCAGACCGTCTTCGACGCTGAACGCGACCGCACCCACCTCATCGCCCGTGCCCGCAAGGACGCAGTCCTATGCTTTGGCGCTCCAGAGGGTTCGCGGCGTTTCTATGCCCAAGAAAAATTCACCCCCGAGCAAGTACGCCAGGACGATAGCATCCCCTGGAAGACTACGAAGCTATTCTACGGCGGCAAACGCCGCAAGGTCCGCTACAAGGAAATCAAGACCCTCTACTGGCAAGGCGGCGCGCGCCGTCTTCCCCTCCGCCTTTTCGCTATCGCTCCCACCCCCTACCGCAAGCGGAAAAGCAGTAAGCTTTATTACCGGCAACCAGCCTACCTTCTTTGTACCGACAGGGTTCACGCCGCACAGAGGCTGCTCCAGATCTACTTCGACCGCTGGCAGATTGAAGTCAACCATCGCGAGGAAAAGGACACCTTGGGCGTCGGACAAGCTCAGCTCTGGAACCCCAATGCCATACCCAAGCAGCCCCCGCTTGCCATCGCCGCCTACAGCGCATTGCTACTGGCCGCCATAAAAACCTTTGGCCCCGAACGAAATAGTGCATACGCCCCGCTGCCACGGTGGCGAAAACACGCCACACGCCCATCGTGCCTCGCTCTCATCACTCTATTGAGAAAAGAGATGGACGAACAGCCCCATTTGCTCCGTCCACTCGGCATAGAAACCTCCAGAGCAACAATGGCAAGCGCCGCGGCTGCTTGATAATGGAGAAACTCCAGACCCCGGCAGAGCCGGGGGATCTCCCAATGGATTAGAATTTTGAGCGATTGATGGCTTCAAGCTGTTTTAATGATGCGTTTTTGGGCTCTCCATCAGGGGTATTGGTTGGAGTGGGACGATTTGTGGTGTCGCCCTTCTTACTCATAAATCTGTGCAGGGTAACACGTAGCGATATTTCGTCTATCTTACGGGCTTTACCCTTTTTGCCATTATCAAGAATAGTATTCTTGTGGTGGTCAATAAAGTTCTGGGCTTGTTTTTCGGCTTTATCTCCATTATACCCACACGCCTTAATAGTAATCTCTTTGGCTGTCGCGAGAGATATCAGATTCATCTCCGCCGCCACGGGCTGCTCAAAATTCGGCGGTACGGGGTAATTCCATTTGCGCGCAATGCGGGCCGCATCACCTCGGGAAATCACAGGGATTTCTTTATCCAGGGTCTCAATAACCAGTATCTTGCAACGTTCGATTTCCGTAGTCATGGCAAGATATAAATTCGTAAACCATGCCATTTGCTCAGATATTTCTAACGTGCTGTACCGGGCGATTATTGCAGAGCATTCGGCGATATCCCACGGTTCTGGCGGGTCCATCCCGCGCAGAATCTTCTCGATATGAATTACAGGAAAGGGTTGGGCTTCGATATGCTCGGGTAGTGGAGGGATGTTCCAGTTAAATGGCATTTCGTATGCACTCCTATTGTTGCGGGCCGGGAAGCGCCACCCTTGGCGGAGTGCTGCCGGGGTGGCGGTTCCCGTGAGCCGTCTCGATGGCCATCAAGAACGGCTACCCTAAACCTACGGTATCAGTATAGTGTGTTTGCGGCGGAAAGTCCAGGAGGTGTAAACACTACGTCACTTGACTTCCTCTACGTTTCTTGCCAGCGCAACGCAATTGAACCAACCTCGCAACATGGGCGATTCGGTTTCAACGGCATACCATACGTCACCTCGATATTCTGCCTTTTGCAATATCCTGAAGCGCATACCTGATGGGAGTAGCCGTATCTGAGCAATAGCCTGCATCCCTTCATTAAATGATCGCGCTTGAGGGTTTGGTGTCGGACATAGCGGCGTATCAGGCTTGGCGGTTCGATACATCGCTCCGATCTTGAGTTCATAAACGTCAAGTGGTAATTGTGTGTTCGTTGGGTTTCGGGGTGCTATTGCCTGGTAAACGGGCGCGGGCGGCCTGGGTGGTGGGGATGATTTGCTGTTTTCGGTAATAAGGTTGATTACCACAGAAGCAACGAACAGTACAACCAAAGTCAGACACCCATACTTCATGCACCCTGCGGTTGTTTGATCCATTTCACGCGCTCCTTACACCAAATAGAGCCATAAGGGCGGGCCAGCACACGCCAGCCCGCCGCCATCAGAAGATGTCCGGGCAATGTCTTATGGCTTTTCTTGAAGCCTATCTGCCTGTGCTCCTTGGATGGTGGCGTCATGAGCGCCCGCATTGCCTGCACCAATGCCTTGATGGATTCGTCATGCTCTTCCATGTGCTTCTCGACGGCGTCTAGACGGGCGGCCAATTCCTTGTGGTCGGCTAAGGCGCGGCGCATGTGTACGAATGCCCGCACCACATACATGCTCATTTCCACGGCCTTTTTTGAGTTCAGGACATTGGCGGCCATGATGGCCCCGTGTTCGGTGAAGGCATACGGTAAGGTGCGGCGTCCACCACGACCGCCCGCGTTTGCGGTCACAATTTGTGACCTCAAATCTGTAAACTCCTGCTGGGTAAGGAGAAACATAAAATCCTGCGGGAAACGTTCCGCGTTGCGTTTAATAGCTTGGTTGAGCGCCTTTGTGGGCACGCCATACAGTTCTGCAAGGTCTGTATCGAAGATCACCCGTTCACCACGTACGGTGTGGATAACGGCCTCGATGCTCTCAATCGGGGCAATACTGCTCATACATTCCCCCCTTCCCCTTTCCGTTCAAACTTGAGCACGTTGTCAATTCGGTCGAGCACATTCACCGCCGCTTGCGTCCGGGCCGGTGATAGGTGCGCGTATCGTAGGGTCATTTTCAGATCCGAATGCCCAAGCAATTCGCGGATGGTGTTCAGGTCCACGCCCGCCATAGCCAGCCTTGATGCGAACGAATGCCGCAGATCATGAAACCTGAAGCCTTCAATCTTCGCATCTTTTATGAGACGCTCCCATGATGTTTGAATATTGTCGAGGCGTCCGCCAGTCTTGGGGCTTGGAAACACAAGACCTTGCCCCATACCTTGGGCTTGCCATTGCTCCAACACCTGCCGTAGCGCGGCGCACATAGGGATATGCCGCATTTTCTCCGACTTCGCGGACTCCGCGCGGATGGTGATGGTATTCTGTTCCCAATTGATATCAGACCATAGCAGGCTGAACGCTTCACCCCGGCGCATACCGGAGTACAACACTGCGAGTATGAGCGGTTTAAGGTAGTCGGTATAGGTGAGCCCATTCAGATCGGGCAACGTCGGGAGATGCCGTTTTTGTGCCCACGCAATCATACGGGCGCGTTCTTCCCTCTGCTTATCCTGTCTGCGGTCGAGCGCTTCGAGTAGGCGGGCCTCTTCTGCCGCATCTAGATATCGAACACGCCCCCGGTCTTCTTTGTGGCGAGATACTTTACCGGCAATGATATTCGTTTCGAGGAATTCCCATTTATGGGCGCGGGCTACGAGAGCTTTAAATAGCGCACTATATCGATTTGAGGCCACGCGCTTGCCTGCTTTCGTGAGTTCGGCGCGTACTTTTTCAACATGAAAAGCGGATATGGCGCTCAACTTCATATTCATAAGGCTCTTAAACGCGCGCCGCAAAGATTTATCAACTTCTTTACCGCTTCTGAGATTACTGAGTAACCACGGCGTGTAATGTTCGTCCATGAACTGCCGCAATGTCAGGTTGCGCTTGGCTTTTTTCTTTTCCTCGGAAGGGTCAATGCCCTTTGCGATATCTGCCTGGCGTTGCCTGGCGAGTATTCGGGCCTGCGCAACAGATAGAACATCTGCGTTGCCAAGCGTAAGGCGTTTACGGCGGCCTGCCTGATCCATATATAAAAGCGTGTAGATTTTTTGGCCGGAAGGCAGGATACGCAAAGCCAGGTTTCGGACAACGAGATCGGTGAGCGTATATTCCCGCTCAGTAGGCAAGGCGTCTCGAATTGCCTTTGCTGTTAGGTTTACCTTTCCCATGGTTGATCCCTTTCTCGCCTCGCGGTGATCAGCCGCATTCTGATCCATGGATCACTCATGGATCATTTTCAAGCATACACCATGTAACGATATGTGTCAAGAGGTAAAACACAAAACAGGCTTTAACTCTAGGGAACTCAAGGCTTTTTGTGCATATTACCCTAACATGTTGTTACACCAAATATACAAACTATTACTCATTAACATGCAAGAGGTCACTGGTTCGAGTCCTGTACCGCCCACCACCTAAAGTATTTAACCCCAAGGGCTTGTAAAAACAAGTCCTTGGGGTCTTGTTTTACTGACAACACTTGTGACGACATTCAATCTCGGCTTGTTGAATGGGAATCCGTTTTCGGGCTGTTAGCCAAATATCCGCAGCTATTTTGGTAAGTGGCTGGTAATGCTGGATTGATCTTTCAAAGTCTTCACTACATTTTGTGTATTCCAAGGTTCTTGCTGTTTATGTACGCCTTGGCTGCCTTATCGAGTCCTTCCCGAAGCCGTTTCCCGAAACGCTCATTGCATGTTTTTTCATAGCGGGCAGCGATATACTCGGCTGCCCGCTTCCGTCCCACAATGGAATTGGTTAATGCACTAATTCGTAATCCTCGGGGATATAGCGTTTTGTATTGCCCGACAAGAGCATGGATGCAATGAAGGTTTCTTCTTCTTCTGGCATGGACTCGATGCTTGACTGTATCATGTCAAGATATGGCAATTCCCGGTCTGGTATGCGCAACGCCTGGCTCTCGTATCCTTGCCTCAAAAGACCCACGGCTTTCATAGCGGCGTTCTTTCCTGCTATATATGCATTGGGCGCTTCAACGATGGTATTGGCTAATGCAACCGCGCTTTCTGGCGTCAGGATGTAGGCTTGCGGATCCAGGCGGGCATCAGACGCCGCCATCCAGCTTTGTAATTGCCGCGCCGCGTCAGGGCCATGCGACAAGGCTTCATTCATCAGGCGGCAATCATATTCCAGATTCTCGAGGTAGCAGGTGGGAGCCATGCCGCCCAGCAGGCGAATGTTCTGAACGGATTCATTACTCCATAGGTCGCATGCCGCCGCCGCCACGTTTCCGACGGGGCTTAAATGGGCGCAAGTGGCGGCTTTGCCTTCCATACTCATGGGACAACCCGTGATGGCTTTCAAGATGATGTTCTCATACCCGCAATCCTTGCCAGGCCCGGCCGCCCCGCATTCATAAGCAACCAAGGACCGCACTGCCGATACCGCGCGCACCACTGCGGCGAAGGTGCGGGGGATCATCCCTTTCTCAGCCAGCACCATGGCGGTGTTTCCGAATCCACACGCCGTATCGCCCGCAGCATGAACGCCATGACGCTGGGCGATCTCTACAATATGGGTCCATAAGAAGCGCATGTCCCGTACGCCCATGCTGCACAGGGCGAATATCACCTGTTGAATGTCGCACATGGTGAGCGCCTCGTCATGGACTTCCTTGCCTCCCACGGACTCGATGCTCAAGAAATCCGCTCCGGCGGCGGCGCATCGCTCGAAAGTATCGAGCATGTGCTCCCAATACTTCCCGCTCCGCATTTTGGGCGGGCGCACCATCTCCCGGTTGTCGTTCGGCGTCATGCGAAGCGCACTGCGCAAACCATGGGAAGCTTGGGCGTCCGCCATGCCATCCAGTAGTATCTTGCACAGGTCTTCCCCCCATTCCGGACGGTGCGTCATAGGCGGCAAGGTCTCAAATTCCAACACCACGCCCGCTGCATCCAGGTCCGCCGCACGCCGCAAGGCATCCGAGACAATCTGGCGATAATGCCGCCGGACTTCCGCATAGTTCGCATCGATCAATTCAATGGGCGGCAAGGTGAAATTGAGTTCTGGATACACCCGGCCGCCTCCAATAAGCATCCCGCTTTTCGTGGCAACCGGTTTTGGAGCGCAGCCAAATAACAGATCGTCGGCTTTTTGAATAGCTAAATGTGAAAAGTGTCGCATAGCATGTTCTCCTCGGCTACAAGATGGATAGGTAGGTGCTGGCCAAAGCATCACATCACATCACATCAGACTCAATAACCGTACCCGATCATTTTCTGTTTGTCAACCTATCTATATGTTCAGTATACAGGGCGGCAAATAGTTGCCCTTTATTATAAAATGCGAGAAATTCATTATCTGGGAGATCGGTCCATACGCCATGCAATGATGATTTTTAACTTCATACGTGCAGGCGGGTGGTAGGATATGCAAAATAACGCTCTTTCCGTCCATTTCTATCTATGGATTCTGGTTGAACCTCTGTCCTTTGCGAAACGACCTTATAGTGATGACTAAGCGAGCAGATGAGATTTATGAGGAGTTATTAGTGGTGCGAAGCCAGGGCGGCGACGCATCGGCGCTGGATGAATTGGTCCGGCGCTGGACGCCCCGTCTGCTGAGGCATGTGCGGTTGTTGACCCATGAAGATGCGGCGTGGGATGTCACCCAAGAGATTTGGCTGGCCATTGTGAAGAAACTGGCTGATCTCGATGAGCCGGGGGCATTTCCAGCATGGGCGTTTCGCATCGCGCATGGAAAGTCGGTGGACTGGGTGCGCAAACAGCAGCGCCGCCGCCGGTTGGATGAACATTTAGAGGCGCAGTCTGATACGCCGGATTCCACACCGTTGGAGGATCCGCGCGGCGAGGCCTTGGCCCAGGCGTTGAAGATGCTTCCGACGGAAGGCCGCGCCTTGATTTCGCTCTATTACTTTGAAGGATTGACGATTGGTGAAATTGCAGAGGCGCTGGGCATACCGGTAGGTACGGTGAAATCACGCCTGCACCATTGCCGTATTCAGTTGCGGCGAACCATGGAGGAAATGCATCAATGAAACGAGAACCACCGGGCGCCCAAGAGCTGCTATTTGGCGGCGCATCCATTGAAGATAGTGCTCTGGAGGCCCTTCGCCAGCGGCTCACCCAGGAAATGGAGAACAAGCGCAAGCTGCTCATTTTGCACACGACAATAGGCATGCTGGCCGGCATGGGGCTCATGGTATTGGGATGTTTTTTTATACTTCTTGCCAGTGAAGTGCGCATCACCATCATGGGATTCGCCGTGTTGATGATCGGCCTGGAAACAACCGTGCTCATCCGGCTCTGGTATTGGGTGGTGGATAGCCGGAATGTAATGATGCGTGAAGTGAAGCAGGTGCAACAACAGTTGGCGGAACTCGCGGCGTCGGTAGCGCCCGCCAGCGTCCATGGGGAGGATAAGGACACATGCGGACAATGAATTTATTCTCTCAAATGCCGGTCAAGACCGTAAGCCGCATCGCAAGCATCGCTATTGTGGTTCCAGCCATGCTCTGCGGCAGTTATTTTGGCCATGCGTTTTCCATGCAATCGCTCGGAACGGTTCAGGCATTCACGTATATTGACGCCCAAGGCGCATCGGAATGGGTGCTCCATATTGACAAGACCTACAAGGGCGATACGCCGAAGCGCGAAGTCTCGTTCGTAAGTGGCGCTGCCGCCATGCAGCCAGACAATCCGGCAGCGGAAGACATACAAGGGTGGGATGGGGAAGGGAAGCCGCTTTCATGGCGTAGTGAGCCTGACGGTTCCATGACGCGTTATGTGGCGGAATTGGAGCCGCCTGTATTCAAGGGCGGGCGGCTTTGCTATACCGTGCGGACCAAGCGGCAAGCCCCTATGGGCTTCGTTGAGCATGAAGGAAAGCGATATGGGTTGTATCGGGATGAATCCGGTGTTTGGCATGATGCCAACCATCCTGGTTTGGGCAGTCACAATGAAGTCACGGTAGTGCTGCCGCCGAAGGCCGAAGTGCTCGGTGTGGAACCGAAACCTAAGCGCCAATCTATCGAAAACGGCCGCCCCACCATCCAATGGAAAAACCTCGGCCAGCGCTTCGAAATACAATGGCGGCTGTCGGCCGAATAGAGAGGTAGATTTAAGCGTACATTTTGTGAGTTATCCCGTAGCATGGGCGTCCCGCCCATGCTCATGGCCGGGACGGCCATGCTACGAGATCTGCCGCTTGTTTAGTTGCTCAGCACGTTAAACGCTGCTTTGGCGGTGTCTATCAATTGAACAATCTGCGCTTTGTGTTCGGGCAGCACTTTAGGCCAAGGCCGGATCGTACGCGATGTGCCGATATTGCGGAGTTCCAGCGCGCACTTCACGCCGCCGGGCGTGGTGGGCAGACTCAACACCTTGGAAAGACCCGCCAGAATAGCGGAAATATCCGCCACGCGCGGAGCGTCATTGGCCTGATGGGCTTTGTATAGCGCCGCCAGAAGCTCCGGAAAGAAGTTGCCCAGCACGCTGACGACGCCGTCCCCGCCGCAGGCCATCAATTCACCCGCGAATGCGGAGTTGCCCGCGACATAGCTCATCCGGCCTTTACGCTCCGGCATGGCAGCGGCGGCGCGCATGCTTTCGAGATCGGCCCGGGTGTCTTTCACACTGCAAATATTCGGATGCTGCGCCATATCGCGAAGCACCTCGTAGCTGAGGCTGACACCCGTGACGCGGGGCAGGTTGTAAGCGATGATGGGAATGGGCGAGGCATCGGCGATGGAGAAGAAAAACTCCCGGGCGCTCTCCTCGTTGTTGTACCAGCCATAATAAGGGAGTGTGGTTACTGCTGCTTGCGCTCCTGCTTCCGCGATGCGTTTGATGCGTTCGAGCACGAGCGCGACGGAATTATCCATCACACCCGCAAATACAGGCGCGCGTCCATTGGCGAACCCCACCGCCGCCCGGACGACATCTAGCCGGACTGAGTCGGCAAGCATGGGCCCTTCACCTACGGAACCCAATACGAAGAGGGCGTCCACGCCGTTATCGAGTTGGAGGGAAAGCAATTCTTCAAACGCATGCCGGTCCAGTTGTTCTGTTTCGGTGATGAGAGTCGCTAGTGGAACAATGACGCCTTTAGGCCAGAGTGCAGGCCCCTGTTGCATACTCATTTGGCGGAATCCTTTCTAGATTCATTTTAGGCTGTTTACACGCACGCCAGCATGCCGCCGTCCACATAAAGCATATGTCCATTCACATAGTCCGAGGCCTTGGATGACAGGAACACGGCGGCGCCGATGAGTTCCTCTGGATTTCCCCACCGGTTGGCCGGGGTGCGCGAGCAAAGCCACGAGTTAAATTTTTCGTCTTCCACCAACGCTTTGGTCATGTCGGTAATGAAGTAGCCGGGCCCGATTCCGTTGATTTGAATGTTATGTTTCGCCCATTCCGTGGCCATGCCGCGCATCAGCATCTTCACACCGCCCTTCGTGGCCGCGTAGGGAGTAATGGTGGGGCGGCCGAGTTCCGATTGCATCGAGCCGATAAGGATGATCTTGCCGCTTTTTCGTTCAATCATGCCGTGTACGACGTATTTGCTGACAATGAACATGCTAGTCAGATTGATTTTAACGATGCGCTCCCAGTCGTCTTCATCAAACTCTTCGAGAGGCCGCCGAATCTGTATCCCGACGTTGTTCACCAGAATTCCGATGGGGCCCACCTCTTGTTCTATCTTGGCGACGGCATCTTTCACTTGATTCTTGTCGGTCACGTCAAACACATAGCCGTGTGCTTGCATGCCTTCTTGTTGCAAGTCTTTGCACGCCGCGCCGAGGCGTTCTTGCACATTGTCGTTTAGTACGACCGTGGCGCCTGCTTGTCCCAGCCCTTTGGCGATGGTGAAACCCAGCCCCCGGCTGGAACCCGTAACCAGTGCGATTTTTCCAGATAAGTCAAATAATTGTGTGCTCATAGCTGTTTCCTTCTTTTCGATATATCAAGCGATGTGGCATAAAATGGGCATTCGTCAGCTTGCCATAGCCTGTTTGCGCGCCATCGCGCTTTTAGCTTCTTCCACGATATGGGCCACGGTCAGCCCACAGGATTCAAGAATCTCGTCATACTCACCCGATTCGCCGAAACGGTCCTCTATAGCGACGTGGCCCATGGCCGAGGGCGACATTTCCCCGGCGGTCTCGGCTATGGCGGAGAAAAGGCCGCCGAACCGGGAATGCTCTTCCACGGTGACTACGGCATGGGTTTTGGCTAGGCTCTCAGCGATCAACATGGAATCCATCGGTTTGAGCGTGGGAATCTCGATGACTTCAGCGCTCAATCCTTCGCCGCAGAGGGCGTCGGCGGCGTCTAGCGCTATGGCGGCCATGAGTCCCGTGGCCACCAAAGTGACATCCTTGCCATCGCGCAGCTTATATCCTTTGCCGATGGCGAAAGGCTCCGACGCATCATGGATATCTCGTGCGGGAACGCGCGGCACGCGCAAAAACAAGGGGCCGGTGTAGTCGGCGGCGGCAAAAACCGCCGCGCGTAAAGTAGCTGCATCGCTGGGAATGATGACCGTCATGCCCGGCATGGCGCGCATGATGGCCAGATCCATGACGCTTTGATGGGTGGCTCCATCGCCGAATCCGGATAATCCCCCATTGGTGCCCACAAGCTTCACGTTGAGCTTAGGATAACACACCTGGCTGCGAATTTGGTCGGCGGCGCGCAAGGTCATCAGGAAACTAAAGGTGCAAGCGAAGGGGATATATCCACAGGTGGACAGCCCCGCCGCTACGGATACCATATTGGCTTCGGTGATGCCTACGTTGAAAAAACGTTCGGGATAGGCTTTGCCGAAAACGCCAGAGCGCGTTGCTCCCGCTAAATCCGCGTCCAGCGCGACTACTTTTGGGTTCTGCGCACCCAAGTCGCGAAGCGCTTCCCCGAATATGTCCCGCAGGGGCTTGTTGCTCATATGGATACTCCTTCCAATTCCGACATGGCGCACGCGCATTGCTGTTCGCTGATGGGGGCCCCATGCCATTGGCATTTATGTTCCATGTAAGAGACGCCCTTTCCCTTAATGGTATGGGCCACCAGCACCGTGGGAATCCCTTTTGTGGCGCGCGCTTGTTCATACGCATCGAGTAATTCTTGGATGTTATGGCCGCCGCATTCGAGCACGTTCCAGGAGAACGCGCGGAGTTTCGCGCATAGATCCCCGAGAGGGAGGATCTCGTCGTTCGTACCGTCGAGCTGCACCTTGTTATAATCCACGATGGCCATCAGATTGTCTAGGCCATATTTAGCGGCGGTCATCAATCCTTCCCAATTCTGGCCTTCATCCAATTCGCCGCATCCCGTCAAAACATACGTGCGATACTGCTGGCCGCTTAACCGGGCAGCTAAGGCGCAGCCGATGCCGAAAGAAATGCCCATCCCAAGCGAGCCGCTGGAGATATCCACTCCGGGCAGTTTTTTGCTGTCAGGGTGTCCCTGGAGGCGGCTGCCGATCTTGCGCAGGGTGGCCAGCTCTTCCTCGGGGAAGAATCCGCGCTTGGCCATGACGGCATACAGCGCGGGCGCGGCATGGCCCTTGGATAAAATAAACCGGTCCCGTGAAGGTTTGGATGGCTGTTGAGGCTCCAGTTGCAGTTCGGAGAAATACAAGGTGGACAAGATCTCACATATGGAGAGCGAGCCGCCCGGATGCCCAGAACCCGCTTGGTGAATCATCTTGATAATAGCGATGCGCAATTGGCGCGCCATGCATTCAAGCTGGCCTATGTCCAAATCCATTCCATTTCTTGCGGGCCCGGGCCGTTGCGGCGGCGTGGCAGTGGATGATGTTGAATCCATACAAAATCTCCTCTCATTTGGCAAAAAACAGCCCCCCGCACGGGATGCTGCTTGCAGCTCCCGTTCGCACTGGTGGAGGCCATGCTCCTTATTCATCCGGGAATAGCGTCACCTCGCCATGCGTGGGAGAACCCAATGTGGCTGAGTCACCTGCGGTGGATTGCCGTTCGACAATCGTGGCGGGAATGAGGATGTGCTCAGGCTCTTGAACCTGGCCTTCTAAGATACGCAGCAGCAGCTCGAACGATTCGCGTGCGACCTGTTCTGTTGGAAAGCGGATTACGGATATGCCCGGCTTCATGTGCCGGGAAAGCTCCGTTTCGTTAATGGATATGAGCCGGATGTCTTTGCCTATTACCAGGCTGGCTTCTTCGATCGCGTTGATGGAGCCCGCTAACTGGGCGTCACGGGGCGCGATCAAACCGTCAATCCGCTTGGATTTATGCAACAGGCGTGATACGGATTCGAATGCGCTGCGGGCCCCACGGCAGCCGGTGATAATCTGGTCTTCTTCAAGGGAAAGGCCGCAAGATTTCATCGCATCCTGGAATGCGCCAAGGCGGATACGGTTGTGATAATACTCCGTTCCATAGTGGGTCATCAGTGCGATGCGCTTGCAGCCCCTGTTCACCAATAATTGCGTGGCGGCGACAATCGCCCCATATTGGTCCACGGATACGGAACACAACTCATTTATGCCTTCGCCTTGTTCGATGACAATGGGCAATCGTTGCGCCAGACGCAACAAGAACGGTTTATGCCGGATAATGGGATAACTGTAGATGAGGCCATCCAAATACGCCACACTCTTCGTCATGCGCATTTCCAGATTCGGATCCATGTCATCGCGCAGCAGCACCATCAAGTTGTAATTCGTGGCTTCAATGCTGGAATGGATGCCTGCGACACGCCGGTTCAGATTGAAACGATCCGAAGCGTCTCCTTCCGAACTGGCGCGGGTCATATGGCCGCATATGCCGATAATATCGCTGCGCTGCTTGCGCATGTAGCGCGCGAATGGATCGGTCGAGTATCCATGTTCACCCGCCACCTTCATGACATGCTCCCGCATTTTCGCGCTGACCGGGTATTTTGCATTGCCAGATAGGACGCGGGCTACCGTGGAATAGCTGACCCCAGCCAAACGCGCGATGGATTGCAGCGTCTGGCGGGTATTCCGCATGGTGACGTTGTTCCCGTTTTTTGATTTCGGAGCTCCAGGAGCCATTTTGTTCTCTTTCTCGTTTTATTTCCGCAACAAATGAACCATGCATGCATTGTATATCGATGCGTAATTGGGGCGCACTTGAATTATATGCATATGCGCTCCGATGTTCATTTTATTGCGTTGATATATGATACAACGTATGAATCACGTGTGTCAAGAAAGCTGTGTATTTTATGTACACCCGGACTCGAACCGGCATTTTGTAGCAGCGAAACTGGTTGAAACTATAGAAAATAGGCCATATTAAAGCAACACCTATCTGGCTACCGAAAAAAGAGGCTTGAAAGTGGGGAAGTGTTTGTATAGAATAAGTGAATTGAAATACGTATTTCAAATTAATCTGCAACCTTGCATGGGCCCGCTCTACCGCCTATCAAAAGAGGGCAAATGAGAAGGGCCTGGAAGGAAACGCCCATGTGCAGTATCCATAATCCTTGGAAGGCTCAATGGATTTGGCAGCCAGGACATGACCCCGCGCAGTCAAATACCTTTGTGTATTTCCGCAAAACATTCACTATCGAGCAACTGCCTTCGGCGGCATGGCTTCGCATCACCGCCGACACTTCTTACCAATTGCATCTTAATGGCTCCTTGGTGGGACGCGGCCCCGTGATGACCGAGCCGAGATGGCAAAGCTACGACAGCTATGATGTTGCCGGAAAACTTCAGCCGGGCCGCAATATAGTATCCGCGATAGTTTATCATTTCGGCAATGGGTCCGATGCTGCTCTTTCCAATTCGAGGTTTTGGAGCCGGGGCGGGTTTTTATGCCAATTGGACGCGGATTCGCTTTGCGTGGTTTCCGATGCCTCGTGGCGGTGCGCCAGCGCCCGTGCTTGGCGGCGCGATGCGCCCAAAATAGACCGAATGACTTATGCGGAATTCTACGATGTCCGGAAAGAGCCGATAGGATGGGACACAGCGGATTTTGATGATTGCATGTGGCCCATGGCGGAACTGGTTACATTAGGCGCGGATGTGGAGCAATGGAACTGGAATCCAGCCCGGTCCACGGTATTGCCCTGGCTGGCGCTCGAGGAGCGCCCAATACCCTATTTCGAGACCAGTGAACACCTTCCTCAATCCATCGTAGGGATTGGCGAAGTCTTGCAGCGGGCCGAACCGGGGCGTATGGAAGACCTAGCGGCCCGCATGTCGCTGGAACATCCAAAACCTTCGCAATATACCCAAATTGAATCCGAAGAGAGTCTGTTGAGCCTTGCGGCGGCGGACGTGTGCATCTTCCCCATGAGGAATGATTTCGGAGAAGGCGATTTCCCCGGCATCCACGACGCATGCATCACGCTCGATGCGGGTCAATTGATGAATGGCCGGGTGCGCATGGACATATCCGCTCCGGCAGGCGCGCTCATTGATATCGCATATGCCCAGTTCTTAGTGGATGGAGAAGTAACGCCCTATTTATCCCACCGCACCCCGTTAGCCGATGAATTCATTACACGAGACGGGCGGCAAATAGCAAAGACCTATCATTGGCGCCATTTCCGATATGTGCGGCTCACGTTCCGCTGCCATGCGGAGCCCATCCAACTCCACAAAGTGAGTTTCGAGTCCGAACGGTATCCCTTCGAGCCGCTCGGGGCGTTTGAGTGCAGCGACGAGAGGCTCAATTGGATCTGGAGCGCCTGCCGGAAAACGCTGGAATTATGCACCTATGACCGCTTAATGGACAATCCAGTCAGGGAAAGGCGGGAGTATGCGGGTGATCTGCTGGCGATGGTGGAGACGCTCTGCGCGGTTTTCGGTGATCCCGCTATTAATGAAAAATACTTCATGGACATATTGCGATCGAGGCTCGCGTACGGCTTCTTCCCTCACACCGTATTAGGCAACAAAGACGAACGGTATAGCTTGTATGTTGAATCCCAATTCTTGCTGATTATCCATTTATATCGCTATTACGGATTGACAGGAAAACGTTTCTTAATCGATGCGTTTTACCGGCACTTTTGTGAGCTGCTGGCTTTCATTGAACGTTATCTGGACGCGGATGGGCTGCTCGGGCCTTCTCCGTTCACGCTGTTTGTCGATTGGGCGGATGTCGAACGGCGTGGCGCACCGCTCATCTCGAATGTCCTCTACGCCCGGGCACTCCAGTGCTTGAGGGCAATGGCGTCCGTTCTTGGCCTTAGCGAGGAAGCATCCGCGTTCGAGGAAAAGCACGCCCGGCTGGCCGCCCGGCTACGGGAACAATACTGGCTTCCCGAGCGGGGCGTTTACAGCGACGCCTTAATCGAGGGAGAACGTTCGGCTCATACCAGCGAGCACGTGAATTTCCTGATGATGCTATTTGATTATGCCTCTGATGCCGAATGCAACGCCATGGAAAAAGCCCTCCGCGTCCCGAAAATGAATGATGGGCAGTTGAATCTATGCTTTCTGTGGGCGCTGGAAGGTTTGTTTCATCGCGGCCGCACCCAGTGGGCGCTGGACTTGTTGCGTACGCGTTTTGATTGGGTGCGCAACCAGGGCCTGTCCACCGTGCCGGAAATATGGAACTTGCTAGGGGAGCGCTTCACGGGCCGCTGGCGTTCCCGAGACAGCCGGTCCGCCGCCCAGGGCCCCGGCGTGATCGGGGCCAGCCTGTTGAGCCGGTACGTCTTGGGCATCCGGCCGTTGCGTCCAGGATTTGAAGAAGTCCTGCTCGCCCCCCAGCCCGCCGATCTCACATGGGCGGAAGGGGCCTGGCATTGCCCTAAAGGCGCCATACATGTTTCCTGGCGTTTTGATGAAACGGGAATATTCACGTTGCATGCCACGCTGCCAGCGGGCATAAGCGGCATCATACGAACACCAGAAGGCATGGGAGCCCAGGCGCAGGTGAAGGTGAATGGAAAGCCGTTGCAGCCCGCTCCAAATGGGGAATTCCCATTCGCGCTCCATTCATGAACTAGATACATATATGCAAAAGGAATAACCGCATATGAATGAAGATATCCGCCTCATTACGGAGCGCCACCAAGCATTCTTGAACCGGGATGCGGTTAAAAGCCCCTTGTTGGGAATGATCGCCGGCTCGGGCCCCGATTCGTGGAGCTATTGGCAGTCCAATCCGGGCGCGGCGAAATTATGGGGAAAATCCTGCATTCAACCGGAAGATGTCCTGCCCGAAGATTTTGTGGAAGCACAACGCCACTACCTCGAACAGGCGTCAGCGGTAGGAGATGACCTTTTACGCGCCGCTATGCCTTTTGCGTCGCTGCCATGGATGGAAGCAGCGCTCGGTTGCTCCGTCGTATCCACGAACGCCCAATTCGCCAGCCAATCGCATCTGTCTGGAATCGAGGCGTATGAACCGGTTGTGTTCGACGCCGCCAATCCATGGGTGCGGAAGTATATGGAGTTTTTGGATGTCTACAGCCGGGCGTTTGACGGCGAATATCCAATAGGGCAATCCGTGCTCCGGGGCGTTTCCGATTTGTTCGCCGCGTTATTCGGGCCGGAGCAGGCCGTTTTATTGCTTATGACGCAGCCCGAAGCGGCTGATCCAGTATTGCGGGATCTCAATGCTTTTTTGGAAGCATTTTATCACTGCCAAATGGCGCACCTCCCTGAATTCGCGGGCGGCCATGTGATCGGCCAGTATGAATTATGGGCCCCTGGTTCCGTGGCGCGTATTCAGGAGGACAACGCCTCTCTGCTCACTCCGGATTTATACCGGGAGCATCTCAAGCCGCTGAATGCCCATTTGGCGGAAAACTGGGATTATACCTTAATGCATATACATGCCAGCGCGATATTCATGCTGGATGAATTGCTGGATATCAAAGGCATCCGCGTTTTCCAAGTATCTAAAGATGAAGGCGGCATACGAATAGAAGACATGCTGCCAAGCCTGGTGAAAATTCAGGAACACGGCCGATGCCTGCTGCTTAAAGGCCGTTTCAGCGAAAACGATGTGGCGGCGCTGAAGAAAGCCCTCTCGCCAAATGGCTTATGCGTGCAGCCCGTTGTTCCTTCCATCGAACACGCGCGTGCAATGCTCCCGTCTCTTCGGAGATGGTGACAAAAAGGAGGTGGCCCCATGCCATATGCCCTGTGTTTCTTGCTAATGCTCATGCCGCTTGTGCAAATAGCAAATGCATCAGATGAAGCAATATCCTGCGAAAACACGCCTATCACCTACACCTACGCCCAGATATATACGCCGGGAGCCGCGCCCGCTCTGGAATCGCCTATCCCCCTAGAGCCAGGGCCATACCTGTTCATTGATGATTATTTGATTGCGGAAAGCCGGGGCGTGGTTCGAGTGGTGGAATCGCCCCTCCGGGATCCGGCGATTGGGAATCCCCTCATCACGGGCATGGAAGATGGCTGTTTCCAGCCCTACTTGACCGTGTTGCGGGATGATAAAACAGGCAGATTTCGTATGTGGTACGGACGCCATACGGAAGATTTTAATACGTTGCGTTCACATATCGGATATATCGAATCTGGCGATGGAATCCATTGGGAACGTCCTGCACGCACCCTTGCGGAGCCCGCGCCCATCCAGTTTGGCGTTTCCGTGGTGGACGATGGCCCTGGATATGCGGATCCATCGAGCCGTTTCAAATATGTATGGCACATGGAAGACGGGCTCAAAATTGCCGTGTCACCGGATGGGCTTGCCTGGACGCCCCTATTTCCGAAACCGGTTCTCCACCAAAATCATGATATCAACGGCTTGTATTTTGATCCCATCCGCAAGTGTTACACCGCCACATTATCGGTCCGTAAAGATGCAGACGAATACTGGAAGGGAAACCGGCGCATTACCATGCAATCCCAAAGCCGCGATCTGCGCACGTGGTCCGAGCCTTGGTATGTGCTGCTGCCGGATTCCAAACGGGATGAAGGAGAAATGCAGTTCTACGCCATGGACGGCTACCTCGCACGGGGAGGCCTGCTCATCGGCATGGTGAAGGTGTTGCGGGATGACCTGCGCGCGGATGAACCTCCTGCTCCATCGGATGCGTACGGAATAGGCTACACCGCTCTTGCTTGGAGCCGGGACGGCAAGACCTGGGTGCGCGACACCGAGCCGTTCTTTGAGCGGAATCCAGAGCGTAGTGCGTGGGACCATTCCCATGCCTGGATTGATGAACAGCTCATCGTGGAGGATAAAACCTTCCTGTATTATGGCGGATATGCGCGGGGCCATAAAGTGAACCGTTTTGAAGAACGGCAGATCGGATTAATGCGTATGGATCTAGATCGGTATGTGAGCAGGCGCGCGGGCCCTGAAGGCGGCATGATACGGACGCCCTTGCTGGCATGGAAAGGCGGCAAGATTCATGTGAACGCCGATGCCGCCAATGGCGCAATGACCGTTAGCCTTCTCGATAAAGAGAATAAACCTATTCCTGGTTATTCCCATGCTGATTGCACTCCCATATCGGACAATGCGCCGCATGCGCAAGTGAAGTGGAAACTGCCCCTCGAAGAGTTAAAAACAAAGGAGGTGCGCCTGGAATTTCTATTTAAGAACGCCCGTTTTTTTGGCTTTTATCTATCTGATTAACGGCGGCTCAACCGGAGGTAAAAAAAATGGCATTTCGATTTCATACAAACGGTGCTGCATGGTTCTCGTGCGCTTTTTGGACAGTGTGCCTAGCACTCTATATTGTAGCGCCTTTGGCGCAAGCGATGAACCACGAGCTGGGTTATGGCGAGCCCTATGCATTAAGGGGCAAGCGGATGGTTTTCACCACTTGGTATTGGATTCGCCCTGGCCGCTTCGATTGGCAAAATAATGAAGGGGAAAGCGTATTCGCCAATCGTGATGTAAAGGCGGAGCCGAATGATCCGAATGTGCATTGGGTGGAAATGGATGTGCCGCATGGCGTCCGGCTGGTATGCGAGCCTGCGGAGAAAGGCGAACTCGCGATCCAGCCGGAATATCCATGGGAAGCAGAAGGCATTAAAATCCATTCATTACTCCAAGTTGAAGGCAAGATCATGGCTTGGGGAGAATGCAAGCCCGGCGGCAAATGCTATTTGGAGTCAACGGACGGAACCACCTGGATACGGCCGAAATTAGGATTGGTGGAGTTTGATGGCAGTAAAGAGAACAATCTGGTCCGCGACTCCCAGGATCGGGTGTGCTATGACCCCAGCGCTCCGCCGGAAGAACGCTTCAAAGCGGCATCCAACAGTGATTATGATCTAGCGGAATTTGAAGCCTACAAACAGCGCCGGCCCTGGCAGCGCATGGCCACGGAAACCGATCCCGGACGAGTCCACGCCATCTTCGGGTACGTTTCACCTGACGGCATCACCTGGACGAAGCTGCCAGACCCCATCAGTGTCGAGATGAGCGACGGCGGGCAATATATCTACTATGACCCCCTCATCAAAAAATACGTGATGTATTCCCGGACGTATATGGTGGGGCCGCGCGCCGAAGAGTATCCATTGAAACATGAGCGCTGGCATCAATTCTCGCCACGGCGGGCGATTGGGCGGGCGGAAACAGGCAATTTCCGTGAGTTTCCATTATCGGATGTGGTCGTCGAAACCGATAATGACATGGCCCCCACGGATTCTTTTTATTTCTGCATGTACACCACGATTCCGAATGCGCCCGAACACCACCTCATGTTTCCTTCCCGGTATATCCAAGCAGAGGATTCGGGAGCCATCGATCTCTATTCTAGTACGGATGGCAAGGTTTGGCACAAGTCGCCAGGCGGTCCGGTGCTAACGGCCTCCAATTATGGAAACTGGGATGGCGGCACGCTGTGGATGCCCAACCCTGGCCTCACCGAACTGGGAGATGGAAGCTGGGTGGTGCCGTACCGGGGTGATTTACTGCCGCATAAATATCCGCGCGGTTGTTACGCGGAAGAATGGGGCATGGCGCGCTGGCCCAAAGGGCGGCTAATGGCGCTGGAAGCAGCGGATGAGGGCCATTTCACCACCATGGCGGTTCTAGCCCCAGGTGCGAAACTGGTAATTAACGCATTGACTCCGCGCACCGGTGAAGTGCTTGTGGAAGCGGCGGATTTCCAAGGAAAGCCCATTCCTGGCAGAACCTTCGAGGATGCAATTCCTATCGTTGGCGATCAATTCAAAACGCTGGTGCGTTGGAAGAATGCAGATGACTTAGGGGTCAAGCCCGGGGAGCCTGTAGTGCTGCGGTTCAAAATGCGGCAAGCAAAAATCTATTGCCTCGATTTCGAATAGGCGCGGATACATTTTTGAAAGGCGCGGCGCATGGCTGGAAAAACTCCAGTTCATGCGCCGTATCTTCATATGGGAGGAGCCATATCATGCGAAACGGCGTTATCACCATTTCTTCGCTTTTCATCTTGATGCTGTTACCCGTGGGAATAGCATCCGGAGGAACCCAGTTCGAGAATTTCGATACGGAGCCCGGCAATTGGGAGGGAGTGAATAATCGATGCACTCACTTTGCGCCGAGGCCGGTCACACAGGATTTCAGATATAGCGCGGACACCAGCCATGCGGGAGGCGCTCCCGGCGAGATGGGAGGCCGGATTCAAGCAGCGGCGGAACCGGCTTTTTGTGCATACCGCCTGCCAAAGCGGATGACGTTTGATGATGCGCTGCACGCATCGGGGCGCATCTATATTGCAAAGGGCTCTGGCAATTTTCTCCTCGGCTTTTTTAATGCGGGCACGCTGAATGAATGGCGCACGCCGAACACGATGGTAGCGCGGCTCAACGGGCGCGGCGAAGAAGGGTTTCATTGCCATGCCGAATACGGAACCAGTATGTGGCGTTTCGAAGCAGGCGTGATCGGCGAAATTGTCCGAGGCCAGCGCATCGAGGCTCGGGCGCTTCCTGCGGATACCGCATATGAATGGAAGATGGAATATGATCCCAAAGGGGGGGATGGATACGGCCTCCTCACTTTTTCATTAAATGGTGAAAAGGCGGTATGCACACTGCTTCCAGAACATCGTGCGGATGGCGCTTCTTTCACCCATTTCGGCGTGCTCCCTGTGATGAAAGGCTGGGACGAGCCGAATGAGTTCTGGCTTGATGATGTATCCGTCAACGGGCAGGCATTCGATTTCAGCCAAGATCCAAACTGGGATGAAATGAACAATCGCCGCACGTATGAAACCTGGAACTGCCGCCCCAACTTTGATTTTGGATGGAGCGCCACCACGTTCGCAGGCGGAGAAAAACCAGGTGAATTGGGCGGGCTTATTTTTCGCGGCGATTGCCGGTATCCGGAGAAATTGGCTTCTTACGGCTGTAAGATCGAAACCCTCTCATTGAATACGCCCCTCTATGCAAGCGGGAAAGTCTGCGTGACTCGCGCGGTATCGGACAGTACGGCTTCCATTGGCTTTTACAACGCGGCGTCAAGCATGGAAGTGAATCCATCCCAAACGCATGGCATACCGAAAGATTATGTAGGAATTTATATCGAAGGGCCATCTCCCGAGGGTTTTTATTTTTATCCCGTGTACCGGGTTCACGGAGATGAGGAGAAGGCCCTGGATCGCCATGAGAATGCCCCCAAAATCCATCCTGATGGGAAGCTGCACGACTGGGTGTTTCGTTATGACCCTAATGGAGGGGATGGAAGTGGAGAAATCTCAGTTGAACTAGATAGCCAGAAGTGTGTATTGCCGCTCGAGCCCGGCCATAAAGCCATTGGGGCTTCTTTTAATCGTTATGGCATTTGCACGCCTTGGATTGATGGCAACAGTGTAACCGTCTATTTTGATGACATCACGTATACCTGTTCAGCCTCTTTGAAAGAATAGAACGCCTTATTTTGCTGGCGTACACTCCCTTTCCATGCAGAGCCGGTTTTGGCGGTTTGACAAGCATCCTGCGCCTCCCTACGATGTAGGGAGGCTTAGCTTTTCCATAAAACAACGCCCCTCCCCATGGCGGCGGGATGCTGAGCGGCAGTAAATGTTATACTTCCAGAATAAGTAAAGATATGGCTCGTTTATGGCAAGGAGTGCAACCGTTGAAATTGAAGCGCATCTGCTTGGTATTGATGATGGCGCTGGCCATCTTGCTTGTGATTGCTGCTGTTATTATTCAGGCGAAGTTCGGCATTTTGCTTCCTGAGCCGCGCATTCCCCACACCACTGAAGCTTCCGAACAGACTGCGCTGCGCATGGAAATCGATCCCGCTAAAGCCCGTGATTTTATCGCAACACATTATCTGGCAGGCACCTCCGCGCCCGCCGGCATATTAGACTGGGTGCTGCCGTACGAAACGGCGGTCTTCTGCGATCCGGACCTCAACACCAATTCGGCGTCCGTACGGGTATTCTTGAACACACGCCGCGGTGCGCCGATCATCCAGCAAGCAACGATGCGTTCTGGCGTGCTTCAAGGCGTTATGGGCATTACATGGGATCCCCCGGAGATGGTTGTAAAACGCCGGGGTGTCTTGCTGCTTGATGGGACAATGCCTATCCTGCCCGAAAGCGTCTCGCTTGTCCGGCAACACTGGGGAGTGGTAACTCCATTATCACCATTAACACTTCGCGGCGGACACCTGTTCGAACTCGTCCTAGACCTCCGGGACGGCCGGGGATTCACCTTAGTGACAATGCTGCTGGATTGGCATGAGCCTGTGAATAGCCCTTCGCATCCGACGCAAGTAGTGTATTTGTTAAAGAAATTAGCCAGCATACGACTTTGGGCTGATTTTTCATCGCTCACCACGTTGGATGTAAAACTCGAAGCAGAATGCAGGCCTGAACTGCAGAACTCTGATGCAAGCAGCCTTGCCTTCCTGTTAAACAGCATGATGGGCCAGTCACGCGCACGTATCCAGCGCAACTTCGGCCTTAATATGGAGGGAACGGCGCATGCGGAAGGCTTAGTGATCTCAGGCGATTATACGGCCACGGGTTTCGAAAAGCTGCTCGGTCTTCCTCCCGCGGAATCTACTGAGAAGGCGCAGCATGCGCCCTCTCCTCCCAGTCCCCCATTGCCTGATACAGAAACAGGGAACGGCGCGGCGAAGCATTAGCAGGCTAGAGGTCATCTCCAAGCCGGGTAACCTCATCATTAATTTCTTTTTCGTGCTGCCATTTCTCACGGCGCCAAAAATCGAGCGCGCTCACCGTCGTTTCGCTGGGTTTATTCAGATCCACCACCGTGGGCGAAACAAAAATGAGCAAGTGGTTGATATCCGCTTCCGAGTTGCGGCCACGGAAAGGCATTCCAAGCAAAGGAACTGCCCCTACAACAGGAACACGCCGTTCGGTCCGGCGCACCACGCGGCTCGATAATCCGCCAATAACCAGAGTTTGCCCATTCGGCACCAACACGGTGCCGCTTTGGGTCCGGCTCGCAAAAACCGGCATGTCAATACCACGAATAGAATCAATGCGGGCGATGTCGCTCACCTCTAATTTGGTGAGATTAAGCTGCACCATATCATTCGGGAGTATGGTGGGCGTAAGCTGCATATTGACTCCAATGGGCTGCCAGAGCACATTCAACTGCACCTGGGTCGTTCCTGGCGTGTATTTAATGGCTTGATACGGAACCTCGCCGCCTGCATGAATCTCAGCGGGCTGGCCGTTAATGACCAGCAGTTCTGGCTTCGAAATGAGGTCCAAATCCGTATGGCGTTCAACCGCCCTGAATACGCCGTCAATAGTTCCATAATTGCTTTGGATCATACTAAACGTGAGCCCGACCCCTTCTTGCGCCTGGAGGCCATCGGATAGATTCGAGGATTGATCGGGGCGCATGGGAGCCGTAAATAATGTCTGATCTTGCACCGGAAGCGTGACGGTGAAATCTGAACTCTCCAAATCGTGTACATTCGTATTGATTTGTTGAACAGACCCATTCTGTTCTATGCTGTCCACAAAACGGGTATATGTAAGATTCGCGCCCAGGTCACGCAAGCCTTCTTCGCCGGTCTCGCTAATCCAAACCTGAATCTGCACTTGCCGAATATCTTGCGCAGGCGCGGGAGCCGGGGCAGGTGCAGGTGCAGGTGCAGGTGCAGGCGCGGGAGCGGGAGCCGCCTCAGGTGCTGGTGCTGGTGCTGGGGCAGGCGCCGCTGCTTCCGGTGCAGGCGTAGGCGGTGCAGCGGGCGGCGGTGCGGGCTCTTGGCACTGCGCCACAACAGCGTACAACATCACTCCTATGCAAATTGCGCGGATGCGCATCATTTCTTCCCCTTTGCACCAAGCTGCGAATCGATCCCTAAATCGTCGGAATCCTTGTTTTTGAGACCTTCGCCTATTTCCTGCGGCAACTCAGAAATCCCCGTAAGGACATTGGAAATCACATCTGAGGGACTTGCCTTTTTAGAAGCATTGTTTTCGGTTTCGGAAGAAGCCATGCCGTTTTCATCCGCTACCGTGTAAGAGGGACGCCAAACTTCCGCCTTAATCAAAAAGACCAGTTCGCGGCGTGTTGTCGTGGAATCGCGGTGTCCAAAAACAGAAGAGAGAGGCGATTCAATACTGTCGCCTGGAATGACCCGCTCCGCCAGGCCCACCGCCACATCCTCTGTTTCTTTAAGCCAAGGCACGGTGGTGAGCGTTTTGGATTTTGTATTGTTGTATAGCCCCCCCATCACCAGAACTTGCCCTGAGTTTACATACACCATGGTCTTGATGCTGCGGTTTACAAACTCTGGCGCACTGATGGAATTGCTTGTACTGGTGGTGCTCCCGGTGTTATCCGCGAGTGCGACAACAAGGCGCTGGCCTTCCTCCGATACTTCCGCCGACACAGTGAGCTGGATATAGGTATCCTGCGAAGTCTGCCAGTTTCCATCCATATCATATATGTTCGGCACGGCGATATTCAGCGTGACGCCCGTGTCTTTGAAGTCCGTGCTTTGTACGGTGGTCGCACCTACCACCGCCGTGTTTTCATATGGAATGCGCTGGACGGTTTTGATCTCATTCGGGGTGCCGCCAATCATCACCATGACCTTCGGCTGAGATAAAATAAATGCCCGGTTGTCATCCACCAATCCCTGGAGAAGCATCTCGACATCACCTTCGTTCAACCGGAGCCTGTCCAGGAATACGATAATGCCATCGGTTGCATCCGTGGTGGGAAAAGTCACATCCGCAGTCAAAAGCCCTTGTTTGGGCGTGTGGACAATCCCCCACCAATCCACGGTTTCACGGCGCTTAAAATAGGCGCTCAAACCGGTTTCCACCCCCTTGGTCGCTTGGAATTCGATGATTTTTACCGATACGGATACCTGCTGCGGCTTGTCGGGGCTGTCTTGCGACCACCCCGCACCCGCAACAAACGCCAGCAACAGCGCTATGAGCATGCCATATTTCATGTTTCACCTATCGTTCAAAACTACCCACGCATTCATAGCGTGTGATATTTTCTAATGTCTCAAAGTTGCTGAAACGAATGCTGAACGCCCGGCGCTCTCCACCGTTAAGTTTTCCGATGTTCACCGTGCTCGAATCATATACCACATTGCCGAATCCATATATGGTCACCACCACTTGTACGCCATACAAGGTGCTATCACTTCGATTATATGCTTGGCCGGTAACCACATAGAATCGTTTTTCCCGCGTAATCCGATCTTTTCCACCTAAATACGATGTAGAATTAGTGATCGTTAATGGCCTTTCTGCGACATCCCGCCGTTGAAGCTCCGACGGGCTCAGCACCGTGTATTCCCCATTCGACTGAAACTCTACCCGCTGCGCGATGGTCTCATCTTGGGCAAATTCTGGATGCGCTTTCACTATCTGCGCATATAATGGCCCTGCAGATTGATAATCCCCCCGGCGCCAATACAAATCAGCCAATTCCAGTTGCAGCTTCAATTCGCCTGGCTGCTGTTTGAGCTTCTCGGAAGCCGCACGAATCTGGCTATCTAGTTCTTCAGCCGATGGAAATTGTTTCTGATACTCCGCATTCAAGGCCGCAACACTATCGCGGGCTTGAGGGGCATATGAACCTTCTGGAGCCAAGCGGAGATACTCTTGATATAAATTGATGGCTTCTTGATAACTCTTTACATCCTGGTACGACGCGCCCAGCCAATATCGCGCTTCAACAGCAGCACTGGACTGTGGATAAAGGGAGATTAATTGCACGAATCGAGGTATGGCCATGGAGCTTTGGCCTTGCTGCACCATTTTCCGAGCCTCGGTGAGTTCCTTGCTCGCAGCGCCCTCGTTGGTCGAACGGTCTCCAATATCTTTAAGATATCCTACTGGATTCGAGGCGCACCCACAAAACAGCAACGCCGCCAACGGCACAATCACCCCCGCACGCTTGAAGAACATCGCTTCTCTCTTCTCGATTCGAGACGCCAAGTATAAGGCCTTTCATCGCGACTACTTTTTCGGTGTATCTTTTTTAGGCGTATCTTTTTTAGGCGCACCTTTTTTCTGTGCGTCTTTTTGGGGTGCATCTTTTTTCTGTGTGTCTTCAGCCACCACCTTAACCACATTCGCGGTGATATCATCCGCTTCAATGGCGGGATTTAGGCTGCCTAGATATCCTGATTCCGTGATGAGGTCATAATCACTGTCCTCACCCACTCGGGCGATACCCCGAACCGTCCGATTGCTGGCTTCACTCAGCAGGATCCAATACCGGCCCGTGCCACGCTTTACTTTTTCTTTTTTCATCGCTTTATACTCTGGCGTAGCCCGGATGACTTCCTCATACCGGACCTCCCCCGGCTTATCAAATTGGCTTGGCAGTCCATAGTAGACCTTCTTCCCATCCACTTGATCAACCGGTATCGAGTATTTCGCGCCTATCGCCGCGCAACACAGCAACAAGCCCATTCCCACGATTATGGAAGAAGTGATTCTGGCCATATTCTACGCGCTCCTCTAAATTCTGCAGAAGGCGTACGCGTATGACGCGATATCCGCCCCGCGGCCATCTCTGCGCGTGCTGGTTTCTGAATCTGGCTGGCGGTTTGAGCAAAAGCCTCTACGCCTGCCAGACTTTCCTTACTTCCATTGCTTCTTATCCACCGAGATTCAAGAAAGTTCCCTTCCTAAGAGAAAAAAACGGGATTTTGAGAATAAGCCATGCCAACAATATATGGGCGTCCGGTAGTTTTTTCGCTTATATTTTGGGGTAAAAAGCAGTATAGCAGGCACTTAGGCGAAAAATCGGCCTCTGCCTCCTGCAAGGAGTTTGCATATAGCTTCGTAGGGAGCGCACCCCCGCTTCGCGATATGCAAACAAAAAAGCGCCCCGAAGAGCGCCGAAATGGTTCTCGATCCATCCTTTGAACGTATAAGGTTTCGAATAAGCCTAATACGAAGCCCGCAACTTGCGCAAAATATCCAGTCCTCTTTCGATGGTTTCATCTTTCGCGGCGAAGCTGATGCGGAAATTCGCTTTCCGCTCACTAAACACACTGCCCGGAATAATGAGCAAATTGTTTTCTATGGCCTTTGCCACAAAGGCGTCGCCATCGCCATCGGGGGCCTCTGGGAAAATATAAAACGCTCCGCCAGGTTTCACCACGCGATATCCCGCTTCCACGAGCCCGTTATAGATCGTATCGCGTTTATGGCGGTATGCATCCACTTTCGCGCTATGGTCGATCTCCAGGGCCTTCACGGCCGCCATTTGGGCAAATGAAGGAGCGCATACGAACGTATATTGCTGTAGCGTGTTCATGGCCTGAATGATAGCATCCGGGCCTGCGGCATACCCCACCCGCCATCCCGTCATGGCGGCGATCTTCGAGAAACCATTGAGCACCAGTAGGTTATCATACATGCCCGCCATGGACGCCCGGCTGCTATCATAGGCCAGGCACTCATAAATCTCGTCCGAAATCACCAGCAGATTGTGTTTTTTCGCCACATCCGCCAAGCCTTGGAGTTCCGCTTTGCTCAGCGTGACCCCCGTGGGGTTCGATGGCGAATTCACCAAGAGTATTTTGGTGCGTGGCGTAATGGCCGCCTCGACTTGCGCGGGTTTGAGCTTGAAGTCGGGGTGGGTGTCTATCGCGACGCATTTCCCGCCAAGCAAATGCACCAAATGCTTGTACATCACAAAATACGGATCCGCGAGAATGACTTCGTCGCCAGGGTTCACCGTGGCCATCATCGCCAAAAGCAGGCCCCCGGAGACGCCGCTGGTGATCATGACATTCTGAAGCGATACCCCAAAAATCCGCTCGTAATAGGCGGAACAGGCCTCGCGAAGCGCATCCACCCCCCACGTTTGCGTATAGCTATTGAATCCCCCGCGAATCTGCTCGATCGCCACTTCCTTGGCGGCGAGATCCACATCATAATCCGGCTGGCCTATGCTCAGATTCACCGGATCTTTCATATGCGCCGCTAAGGCGAATATTTTACGAATCCCGCTTGCATCAATACGCCCCATCCGCTCCGCAATGAATGACATGCCGCCTCCTTATTCGATTAGGCCGGACTGGCCTCTAAACCTATTTCATGCTATACCGCCACCCAAAGCCACTCGGCGGGGAAAATGCATTGTACCGCCCGATTTGCCGCAAGTGCAACCCTTTCTTGAATGGATTCGTACACTATCCATCTGGGATTTCACTTGATACGTGATCGATCACGTGGTACAGTATTTATACATTCGCTGGGAATGGCCTATGCTTGAGACGCCGCTTTTCCGCAGGGCCGGCGTATAGTAATTCTTGGTGGTGGAACGAGTAGCCGCTATGGCTTTTCTACAGTTTCTTTTCCGTATTTATTTGAGAAGCATAAAAGGAGACAACAACATGAAGCCTATGCTTGGGATGAGTGGCGCAGCGGTTTTCTTAGCACTGAACGCCTTATGGATAGGCCCAGGGCAAGCCGCCACGCTGCCCATTGAAGATGCGGCAGGCTCGAGCCAGTATACGGAATGGGAAGCTACCAAGGTAAAGGACGGTGAGACCGGCTGGGGACACTGTTGGTCCAGCAGCCTCTACAGTGATAGCGCCCATACGGAATACATCGCAGTGAAACTGCAAAACTCGGAATCCGGTGAAAACCATGCGGTGAGCAGCGTGACGTTGACTCCACGGCCTGATGGACGGGCGTTCCCAAAAGATTTCACCATCGAATACTCCACCGACCCCGGCAACACATGGTACGCCATCCCTTGTGAAGCGCACGCGGACTACGCCACGCCTTCCAGCAACACGCCCATTACGTTTTCTTTTGATCCCATCAGCGCCTATTACATTCGCATCCGCGCCACCGAGTTATCCGATGATGGCTCCGGCAACTATGCATTCCAGTTGGATGAGATCAGAGTGGGAGGCCAAGACCGCATGTGGCCTTTCCATTCCTCCATGGCGGACCACCCCGGCGCCACCTACGGTTACAAAAATCACTTCGACGCCGATGTTAATAACATGTTCAGTATTTATGGCATTGCCAGGAATGAAGACCAAGCGCAGCAGATGGGCAGCCCATGGTCATCCATGCTGGGCGGCGTATGTTTCTGGGGCGAATCGGTTTCAGTGTCTTCCCATGTGCTGGCCGACAAACTGGGATGGCTGGATCATTGGTGGACCCCATCCATCGCGAAAGGCCATGTACACAACATCATTAATTCCCATGATGACGACGGTTATGTATGGCTTTCATCCACCACGCATGATTATATGGGCGAGGGATGGCATTTCGACACCAATAGTAAATCCCTTATAGGAGTGGGTGATCTCAATTGTTGGAACAATGACTTGACTTGGTTGACGGAAAACATCGATACGTTGCGTTCCATCATGAATTACCAGCTACAGAATCTGAATGGCGCGAATGGCTTGCTCATCATCAACGACCCCAACCGCCCTGCTTCGGGTGAATATCAAAATGACGGGCGCTTCTTCAGTTCTTCTCTCAAAACAGGCGCAGCCAGCAACTATTGGGACGGCTGGCCGTTCGGGTATATGAGCGCATACGATAACATTTATTTCTACGCTTCGCTGCTGGCCATGTACAATCTGGAACGCCAGCTAGGAAATTGGGGGGACGCCGAATACTACCGCTCTATCGCCACGGAGGTAAAAGCAAATTATAACTCCTTATTCTGGGATGCCGGCAAGGGGCGATATATCGGATGTATCGATGAAGATGGAGCCAAGCATGACTATGGCTTCACCTTTCTTAACCTAGAAGCCATGTACTACGGATTGGCGGACCAGGATAAAGCGGAGCAAATCTTTAGCTGGCTGGATGGCGAACGAACCATTTCAGGCGACACTTCCACCGGTTCTGACATTTATACATTTAAATTTGCGCCGCGCAGCAACACGCTCGCCGCGGAAGCCATCCAGCAAAACGACTCCTATTGGTGGTATCCGAACAAAAACCAATTCAATAACTGCACGCCCAACAGTGTCTGCACGTGGGGCAATTACCACGAAAACGGCGGCGCTATCTTCGCTGAATCCTTCTATGACATCATGGCCCGGATCAAGTACAAAGGCCCCGATGACGCTTTCCAGCGCTTGATGGCGATCATAGAAGAATTCCACCAAGACCAGTTGCGCCGGGATCCCGCCAACAACAAGGGATTGCACTGGAAATATGGCATCACGGGCGAATATCCCGAGTCCGGTTTGGTGCCGATGGTGTATCTCTATGGATTCATGGGGATCTCCGTTGATGCCACCAACATGACGGTTAAGCCCCAATTGCCTTCCGATATGTCTTATTTAACCGCGCAAAGCATCAAATATAACGGGGCTGTTCTTGAGATCACCGCATATCCAAACCAAGTCCGCATCAAGGCCGTGAGCAATCCGTCCAACCATGTGTTCTATTTCCTAGGCAAGGCCGTAACCGGAGAATTCGACATCACCCAGCCACTGGTCAACGGGCAAGCCACCTTAATACCCGAAGAGAACATGTTCGCTTTGGGCGTTTCCTCCCATGCCGCTTTGCTCCTGGAGTTCATGGGCATCTTGGCGCTCTCCACATTCGCCATCGCCAAGGGACACCGACGCCAGAACGCCAATTGCTGAATGCAACCAAAAACGCTCACTAATAACAAACGGGAATTTGATGAAAATTCCCGTTTTTCCTTAATGTTTTGGTGGTGAATAAACAGATACTTGGATAAATGGCTTGCTATTTATCCAAATCTCCTAAATTGAAATCCACCGTGAGTGATTCTCCCTCTTTCAGTTCAATTTCCTTTGAATCCCCCAGCAAGCAGCGGCTCATGGAAGGGCGGTATTTGCCCGCCATTAAATACCATCGTCCTGGCGGTATGTTTGGGAAATGGTAGGGTTGACCGGATTCATAGATCAGGTCATAGGCCAACACATATTCATCCACGTTTGGACGGCCTTCAGACCACCCATCTGGCGCGGGTTTGGCGGCAAGCCGGATGGCGCACCGTTCCTCTGTGTCCTCGGGAAATGTAACCGTACCACGGATTTCACAAGAGCCTCCCATATCCATATCCAGGCGGGCCGTCTCGCCGGATTTAAGTTCAACCTCCGCGCTACGGTACCAGCCATCAGCGATAAAGAACCATACCAGCGTTTTCCCGTTTGGGAACTGATCAAAACTGTAATACCCCTCTTTATCGGAAATAAGCCATTTGCCATTGATGACAATTGAAGTTTGCATAGGCCCGCCATTCATCGTGGTGCGGCCTGATATAACCGCTGGCCCCATCATCCCGCAGTCCAGCCGCGCCGTTTTACCTGCCTCGACTGGCACGGAAAACCGTTGAACGCCGAGTCCTTCCGCACACACTTCGACTGTCGCAATACCTGCCGGCACATCCGATACGGTGAATCCCGCGTCTGGATCACGCTCGATTTTCACCGGGGGAGCCGTCCAAATCGCACCGCTGTCGGGTAAACACACTTCCTGCACCGTGATTTCGTAAGTGGCCAAGGGATCACCCGATTTCGCGTTGCGCACGATTCCCTGGATGCCGCCGTTCCCAGGTACGATGAAGACCGTGTCTTTGGTATTCAACGGGATATCAGGTATAGCAAGATTATACTGCGTCCCGTTAATGCCGTTGAAATATAACTGAAAAGACGGCCGTCCCATGCCATCGAGGCCATCCAGATAATAAGCCCCGTCTTTATCCGTACGAATCCACCAATGACGGCCATGTGGAATAAATGTCTCGACTACGATCCCCGGAAGGGGATTTCCCGCCGCATCTGTGACATGGCCCGCCAGAACATAATCTTCTGGCGGATTCATCACGAATACTAGGTTCTCTATGCGCTCGCCTGGGTGGACATCAAGGAATTGCTGGTTTATTGGTATCTGTTCCATGTTGCGATCAGCGCTCGGGACAGAACGATATATGATGACGCGATGTTTGCCAGGTGCAATATTAGGCATATCAAAAATGCCTTCGCTATTCGTGACCTCCCCAGACCCTCCAGAGGCGTAATATGCTGTTCCGGGCATGAGGGGTGCACCACCGCCCTCTGCCCACAACTCGATCACGCGTTCCGTTTGGGGTTTATTGTTAGTGTCCACAACTCTACCGGATACATGGGCGCTCTTGGGCAGTATGAAATCCCATCCGATATTCGCTCCCTCCGACACATCTTGAGTTCGGGTCACCGGCGCATACCCATCCGCGGAAACGAGTAATCTGCTGTTGCTCGGCAACGCATTCAGTACAAAATGGCCGTCTGAGCCGGAACGAGTTTCTGCGTTGTGCGCCGGGCCACTACCTGAGTTCTGGATGGTTAATTGTGCTCCTGAAATAGGATGGCCATCCGTATCAGTAATTCTGCCTGTGACGGTCGTGGATGCCTTTTGGGATTCAGTGGTTCCTTCCGGGCTGGATGGCGGAGATGGCGCTCCCTCCTGTTCCACGGATGGTGCAGGAATTTGTAGCACTTCATTTTCTTTTACCGTGACGGAGTGCAGCGTATCTCCTATCCGGTAATGCACATTCAGTGTTTTGGGCGTCTGATCCACTGGATTCCCACCCACAAGCTCGTTGGACGCTTTGACGTTCAGCGTGTTTTGGCGAATCTGCTGGGCCAGTTGCTGGGTCACATCGACCCATGTATCGCCAGCGCCATAGACGGCGGAGACTATCGTAAGGGGCGCTTCGGCCTTCCGCAAAAAGCCTGGCAATTCTCCAGGCGTCTTATAATCATATAACTCGACTTCATACGGCTCACGGTGTCGCACGATCTTCACGATGATCCCATTATCAAGGAGCCAGAAGTCCGTCAGATTTCCGGCCCGCTTTTTAAACCAGGTATCCGCGCTGGTCATCTGGGTAAGAAGGATATGGTTTGCTTCAAATACGCCTGCCGCGACATTGACTTCCTCTTTGCCTACGTATTCGAGCTTGATTCGATAACCCGCGAGCCCTTCGCCGGTATTGTCCCAATCAAACATTTCAAACTCTTGAGGCTGGCCTGCTTTCATATCGAAGCGCCTCAACAACACATTCGCGGCGCAATAGGAATCCGGGCGTGTATTCGGATCAAACTCCGCACCGGCTGGTGTGGAGAGCTCCTTGTTATCCGCGTCTTCGCGCGCGCCGCCATGGCGGTTCAGAATCGCTTTCCCATTTTGGAACTCAAGTTTCGTGGGATAAACCGGCTGGCCGCCAGGCCCGGATGCATACCGTATCAAGTGGTTGGATACATCTCCGGTAGCGGCATCTTTCGCATTCATGAACGGCAGATAGGTTAATGCCGTAATGCCGCCATCGCTGGATTGTTTGATGATGAGTTCACTCGGCTCGGGTATTTCCCCGCCACGACTGCGGTGTTTATATCGTCCCTCGAATATCACCTCGCCAGGAAACTGGGCAGGATCGATGCCTTTAGCGGCGGGAGCCGGAGCGGCAGGCGGGGCCGCCGGAGATTGGGCAGATGCATTCGTACCCGGTGAAGTAGCTTGCCCGCCTGCTTGGTTCTCCTCCGAGCCGATAGCCCGAAGGCCTGGCAGCACCGCCAGCCCTAATGCGAGCAGAAAAAGGACACCAACAACGGAAACTTTTGTAGAACGGCGCAGGGTCGTATCCATGATGCGTTTGAACCGCCGGCCTAACGGATGAAGATGATCCGCAAAGCCCAGCGCGATATGAGCCGGTTTCGGGGGAGAGACACTTTCCGCTGCGCTCATCAAGCTATTGCAGTATTGTTCATTGTCGGCGATGTCCATTGCCAGCACGAGGTCGTCACAACAATCTTCGCGGGTTTTGCGCAATTCACGAACGAGCAGCCATAACACCGGATTGAACCACCACGCCAGTACTAGCAAATCCTCCAATAAAATAAACCAGGTATCTTTACGGCGGTGATGCGCCAGCTCATGCGCCAGCACTATCGCGAGTTCATCCGGCGACAGGCTCTTCAAAAGCGAGTCGGATAACAGCACGGTGGGACTAAATACGCCAAATCCCATGGGCGGCACTTCACCCGGTGCGATGAGCAACTGCACCTTCCGGCGAAGGCCCATCTGTTGGGAAAGGCGTGAGAAGCCGTTCTGAAGAGCAAGGTCTTCTGGCTTGCGGCACCTGCGGAGCAGCTTTCGTATCTCGAACCATGAATAGAGTATCCACAGGGCTACGGAAAACCCTCCAATCGCATGGACCATAAACAGGATGTTTTGCCAGGCCATAAAAGTGGAGAATATGGAAGATGGTTTGGCCACTTCCTCCGCAATAATGTTATTTGGCGGCGTTAAAGCAAATGGTAGCAGTGAGAATGCTTGAACAGGATTTGAGGTGTTTGGAGCGCTCGATAGCACGTTTGTGGATGGTGTGAAAGCCGTATCTCTGGCCTCTATCATGCTTGTATGGGCTATCCCAATCGCCGGTTCCGCCATATTCACCGGAGTCCAACTGAATAGGCCCGTGGGAAAGGCCAGCATGGGGGGAATGGCGAATTTCAACAACGCCACGGCGAGCAGTCCATATCTCAGCGCCGCCGATCGCCGCCGTAGCGCCGCCACAAGGGCCAAGATGACAATCCCAAGAAGCGTAGACTGCCATGTTGCATGCACGATATACGGCCACCAGTGTTTTTCCAATAGCATCAGGCAGTCAATCACATGACTCATGACCCTTCCTCCTATTGATGGCGCTTTTCACGCAACTGGTCCAGAAGTTTCTGTAAGGTATCAAGTTCTTCCTGGTTTGGCGGCCTAGACTCGAATAGAGACGTCACCAGCGCAACGCCACTACCGCCGAAAATGCGATCATGCAGGTATTTCATGATCCGCCGGTATGTTTGCTTCGGACCGTTGGTGGGCTCATAGACAAATGCTTTCCCTGTTTGGGCTTTCTGCTTGGAAACATATCCCTTGCTTTCCAGGCGTTTAAGAAGCGTCACCATGGAGCCATGGGCCATGGGACGATAGGAAGCCATCGTCTCTTGCAGCTCACGCGCCGTCGCTTTTCCCTTCTGCCACAGGCACGCCAGGATCTCAAGCTCAGCGCTAGGAAGGTTGTCTCCCGCGATTTTAGGGGGTATGCTCTTTTCATTATTCTGTTTCGGCATAATCTTTTCTCCTTCTTTGTGGCATTCGAGCTGTATGCGGATTTAGAATATAGACAATAGTATATTTTGTCAATAAAAAAAAGACCGTTGCCTATTTTCTTTTGAACGATTGGATTTCGTATGCAATGATGGGAATTATAGTCTACTTGGAGGGGGCAGGCCTATGGCTGTGCAGCAATAGCGGTAAAATCCATGGCTTCCTTTGGATGTAATATGTACAAAATAAATTATGTATCACTTTGGCCAAGTGGTGAAGAATGACCAGCGAAGGCGCCGGTCGCAAGATACAAAATGATGTATCAAGGCCAGCGAAAAGGAATAAACAAGGCTGCCAAATACAAGATGCTACTTCAGCCGGCTAAAGTCTTACATAGTTATAAGGTACGTCCAAAATTCATTTCACGTACGAAATATCCTTTTTTTTTATCTTGTAAGTATCCTCCTCTCACGACAGAAACCAGGGTGGAATAGACTGCGGCCGTAAACCTTCAAAAGGCTCATCATAGGTTGATATGAACAAGCTTTTGTAAGTTTACGGCCTTGCCTCTACTCACACAGATGCACGAAGTATGGGTCCTTGCCTATCAACTTCGGCCTCAATGATATAGCAGCTTTGCATCGCCAAAATCGGCCCAATCGGCATCATTCCCGTTGCCGCCGTCGCCCACCAGCAATTCCAGCGTGGATGCGCCGGTGATATCCAGGTCGATTTGGCGGCCCGGCTGTTGCGAGCTTAAGTACCCCGATTCCCAGCGTTTCTGGCCATCCACGATTACAGTAAACGACACGGTAGCCGCTTGATTGCCCGCATCGCCGCCCACCCAGCTTTGAAAGCGTTTGAAGCCCTTGCCTCCGATATCGTACACCAGCCGGGCGTTCGCATGCGTGCCAATGCCACGGATACATTGTTGATCGAAAATCATGATCGTTTTACCCATAACATTCGTGTTCTTTTGTAGCGTCTTAACGTCCTGGGTTTGGGTGGCGGGCTCCAGCGAGTCCAGATACACGCCGTCGATTCGTTCGACAGGGCATTCCTGGTCCGCGACAAGCGCGGCCGTGCAAACGTTTTGGCTATCCAGCAGCGCCTTGGAATCCAGGAAGAGCTGCTCGGGCTTAGGCAACGCATTGGGGAAACGCACCGGTTCTTGGGCCGTGTTATTCCAAGCCCAGGCCCAGCAGGAAACCGTCGTGGTTTCGCTGTCGCACAAGACGCTCAAATCGATCGTGTTTTTTCCGGGTTTCAATGGCGCTCGCAACAAGGTCCAAGGCTCGGGCGGCGGCGCATACGAAGCAACCCAAATGGATTCCGAATGGGACACTTGCAGAGGCGTTTCGACTCCATTAATCTTCATGGCTGCGCGGGAAACCGAAGGGGAATTGGCTTTACCTTCGAGAATGACCAGTATCTCGCTTTGAACATCACTGGCTGTTACATCGCCCTTAGCCGTCAATTGAATGGCTTCTTTGCCGCCCAACGGCGCTGTCCAACTGGGCCCAACAGGAGGAACATCGCTGGGTTTGAATTGCAGCCGTTCCAGTTTTGCTTGCATGCCGCGAACCTGAAGCTCCCGGCCAATGACATCACAGGACGGTTTAAGCCCTTTATGCTTGGCAAGCCCTTTCTGCAACGAGATTACCACGGTTTCATAGGGAGCAAGGGACACCTCCAGGATGCTGCTGGCGGTAAGATTCTGGCCATATAGCCTCACATCGGGATAGATGCTGACGGCATCCAAAGGGTTCTGCTCGTCGGGAATACCCAACTGTCGGCCCAGGTCAATACGCACCGATTGTTGTTTGATCCAGGGATTGCGCAGATGGATCAGGCCCTGGCCATTGGCCCAATGGAGGTAGCCATAGGGCTGGCGCGGCATAACGGCTTGCGAGTCAAAATGGGGTACGTTTCCGGTCTGCCACGCTTCCGGCAGCAGAGGACGGGTCTGCGCGAGCGTGGCCTCGTTGGCGCGCGCCCATTTCATCACGTCCGCCAGCATCGCCCAGCGGCGGGGATTCATATTGCGTGGATTAACATATAGCGGTATGAACGCATGGCCGCGTAAAATGACATCCACGGCATCGTTTAAGAAGGGATGCTCGGTCTGATGATTAATCCCGAGCACTTCCTGGGCCACAATGGGCAAGGTCAAGAGCGCCGCCCCTTGCAGGTTGAAGAAATCCCGGCTCGTGGTCATGCTTTCCCGGTCAATCGGACAAGGCGAGCGCGGCGGCGGATTATCGTCCCCGAAGGTCCCGATCACCGAGTTGACGTAATAGAGCCACCATGGGCTAGGATTGGAGCCAAAGCAAGTAGGCTCCAGCCAGATATCAGGCGCGGCAGCGCGAACCGCCTCGAATGCACGAATCGCCCCCTCGGCAGTGGCTTCGGCGGAATCCTCGCCCGGCTGGTGTCCATGATCGGATTCCGGGCATAAGAACCAATATCCATCTAGTTTGAACTGCCGCACGCCTGATTCCACCGCCAAAGACACTAGGCGGTTCTTAAATTCTTCGGCATACTTGGGGCCGCCCAGGCAGCAGGCGCGGAATTTGCCATCTTGGCCGGTTAGATACGTTTCGTAGCCATTTGCCTTGGCCCACTCGTTATCGAGGGCTGGCGGATAACAAGAAGTGGGTGAAATCCAAAGGCCAAGCTTGGCATTCATACTCTCGGCTTGCTTTTTGATATTGACAAAACCTTGCGGGAACATCGACTGGTCGATTTGCCACAGGCTTTTGGGATCAGACCAGCCCATGTCAATCGTAAATGAATCGAATGAGACGCCATACGGCTTGTTTAAATTGTCATTAAACACCTGCATAAGATCCAATGTCATTTTTTCTGAACACGGCCACGGCAAGGTATACCAGCTATTGTAATTAAAATGCAGGCCGTGGGGCTGGGGACGGTGTTGCGCTACCAAATCCGCAAAGACCTCACGCTCGCGGCCCACAGGAGCCGGGCCATACAGGACTTTCCGGCTGGCCAGCCAATCCGAGTCCCCTTTGAATAAGCGTCCTGGATGCTGCGCTAGTAATAGGCCATCCCCTTCCATGCGGGTGCTGGCAATCGGGAACTCCACCCCTGCAAAAAAGCCCCGGAAGAAACCGGGAAAACTCTGGGGAGGCGATGGCACAAAATCGATTGCCTGCCCGGCCACGGGCGCCAACTGGTCAAACTGAATCTCTTTTAAAACGCAACCGTCGGGCGCGGACTGGACTCTATACTCGGCCCATTTGCGCAATACATTTTCTTCATCACTCCAGGCTACATGCACTTTAACTTCCAACGTCATGGAATCGCCTATGGACAGCGGTTCATATTCCGCCAACAGCTCTTTGCCTGCTTCAAGGCTTCCATCAACCCGGGTAGGCGCTTGCGCACCGCCGGCCTGGCCTGTACTAAAAACAAAACGCGGACACAGCAGAGAAACCGGTAAACGGAGTTCCTGGTTAATCAGCTCAACTTTATCGTTTGTCTGAAGCAAAGGCGCTGCGTCGGCCCATGAAGATTGGCCGATGAGCCCTGACGCAAGCCATAGTCCCAGGACCACAAAGCTTTGTCGAAGATGCCAAACCCGCATTAGTCTCTCCTCCCATTATGATGACTTTCCACTCCAACGCTAGACAGAATTGAAATTACGGCTTCACCAAAATGAAGTTGGCGAAATCGGCAATAAGATAATCGCGGGCGCTGGCTTTGTGATGGCCCCTCGGGCGCACCGCTAAATGCAGTTGAAATGAATCACGCTGCGCATGCTGCGCTGGACTATTCCTCAAAATCCCTACGGTCTGCCGAATCGCCCATGATATCCAAGCGCCAAAGGACACTAAGGAAATTTAACTTAAGATCTTGCCGCGCATTAACTTAAATAAAGTCAATTGAAGGCATACCCACTAAAGTATACTCAGTATACTGAGAGTAGATCTGAAACACAACTGTTTTTTCAGGGCTATCACCCCTCACTTCTCAGGTGCATAAGGAAATAGACAGGGCAGCGCCGTCCGGAGGCTGTTTAGCCCAACTTCCGCAGTTATATATGGAGTTTGACCCGGACTGGAGTAAATCGCAGCCATACGCTTTCATCCTAAAAACGCCAGTTGAATCTTGAGTGTCGAGCAGGAAGTAGTTCAAGATAAAGAACATGGAAACAGAATCGCAACAGCAAGATGCTCCCCCATTGGGAGAGGAGGAATGGTTGTCTTTGGAGGCGCCGATTTTCGTAGATAGCTACGGGGGCCGGGTGCATGTGGAATGGGACCGGGAGGCGGCAACGACGCCGTTTGGCCAGTTGGCGTTCTTTATCGATTTCCTCAAGACGGCGGAGCTTTTTGAAGCGTGGGTGGAGGACTGTCCGCTGGCGTACGCCAGCAATAATGCGCCGCGCAAGAGGGATGTGCTGGGCACGCTATTTTTATCAGTGCTGGCGGGCCACACCCGCTATGCGCACATTGACGCGGTCCGTTACGACGCGGTGAACCCGGGCTTGCTGGGTATGAGCAAGATCATGAGCGCCTCCTCGGCGCGGCGGGCATTTATACTGGCGGACGGGGAAGCCTGCGCGGGCTGGCTACAGAAGCACCTGCGCCGCTGTTATGAGCCGTTGCTTTATGAGCCTTGGATTTTGGACGTGGATACAAGCGTGAAGCCCCTGTTCGGCCATCAAGAAGGGGCCGTGCTGGGCTACAATCCGGCGAAACAGGGCCGTCCTTCTCATGTGCTGCATACCTATTTTATGGCGAACACGCGCTTGGTGCTGGACGTGGAAGTCCGGCCGGGCAACGAGACGGCGGCGAAATACACCATGCCTGGATTGTGGCATTTTCTCGATGGCTTGCCGCGCGCGGCCTGGCCTGGCATGATTCGCGGCGACTGCGCCTTCGGCAACGAACGCGACATGAGCGAAGCCGAAGCGCGCGGAGTGCCCTATCTGTTCAAATTGCGGCAGACCAGCAACGTGAAACGGCTTATCCAGCAGGCCTTTTGTTCTAAGGACTGGACGCCAGCAGGCCAAGGCTGGGAAGGTTTGGAAGACCGTCTGGAGCTTATGGGATGGACGAGCAAACGCCGGATAATCGTTCTGCGGCGCAAGCTCAAAGGGAGTATCGTTCTGGAAACGGAGCCGCTATTGCCTGACCCCTCCCCCCAACTACAGCTCATTGAGATCCAAGCGGGAGCCGTGCAGCAGTATGAATACGCGCTGCTGGCCACTTCGCTGACAGACCCCCTATCGGCCTTGGCCCAGCATTATCGCGACCGGGGCGATGCGGAAAACATCTACGATGAACAGAAAAACCAGTGGGGGTGGGGCGGGTATACCACCCACGATATGAAGCGCTGCCAAATCATGGCGCGAATCATAGCCCTGATTTACAATTGGTGGTCTTTGTACGTGCGCTTGGCGATTCCGGAGCGCCACGCCGAAGCGATCACAAGCCGCCCTCTGCTGCTGTATGGTGTGGGACAGCAGACCCGCCACGGAGGCCAAACCACGCTCACCATCACCCCCGTGCATGCGCAAGGACATGCTATGGAACAAGTTCTGAAATCCGTAAACGCCTTTTTATTGGAGGTGAAAGCAACTGCGCGGCAGTTGAACTGGAACGAACGATGGCGGACGATCCTCAGCCGGATCTTCGCCAAAATACTCGAGGGAAGGCCGCTGGCCACCCCCAACCTGCTGTCGGCGCCAACGTAAAGAGCGGGCCAGGACAGTTATTTCTTTACAAAATTGGGCTGGAAAAATCCCAAAGCAAGTTCCTACTGCCTTTTTTAGGTTCATAAGTTGAGCAGGATGAAGGAGGGCTGTTTCGCCGCCCGTGAAAACAGCGGTGTAGTGAAGAACTACCATCTTGTCAACGGGGTACGGATGTACATAATGAGATGGCATTTGTGGATCTCGCCATGTCGGTAACGCACCAAAAGGCAAGCCGCCTCTACAAGCAGCCTGCCTTTTGGTTATGGCTATACTTGATTTATGACTTTTGCCACGCGATTCGTCTCCGCATGGCCAAGACCAAACTACCCAGTGTGATCACGGCGAGCAGCCGCCAGTCCAGCGGCAACGGAGGTATGCTGGTGGGATCATAAGGGTCGCTGCCATTGGCTTGTTCCACGGAATCCGGAACACTGTCGTCATCGCTATCCAGGTCCAGATAGTTTGGAGTGGTGTCGCCATCTGGATCGCCAGTTCCCTCGACGGTATCTAAGATACCGTCTCCATCGCTATCCGTCTGTACAATTAACGGTTCACTCGCGAACCATTCTCCCCACTCCTTGCCGTCGAGGAATTGCACTTGGAAACTCCATGCGCCTCCTTCTAATAAGGCCTCTTTGGGCACCGGATTCACATTGTTCAACGTCGATTGCGCTACACCGTCTTTGAACCATTGGATATGGCAATCGGCTTGGGCATCGCCATCGGCGTCTTCATAGGTATAGACCGCTTCCAGACCGGTATACACATCCGCCAATAAATCGCCTATTCCCAAGACGGGTGGATTAAATCCCAGTCCCGTAGCTATGGGCAGCGTATTTACCGCCACATACACTTGCATGTCAAACACTACGGAGTTTTCCGCCTGGTCAAACACATACAAGCGAACGGTATAGATCCCTTCCGCCAAACCAGAAGTATCCCAATCCGCCAAATGCCCATTCTCCACCGGCGTGGCCACTGGAGTGGAAGTGATAGAAACCCATCCAGATGCCGGCGACATGCCTGGCGCATACCGGAGCACATATTGATCAAAATCCACCGCATCAAAGGCGGAACCTTGAATATCCACCATGGCTCCTTGGTTAAGCTGCGCTCCTTGCGCGGGGGTGGCGATAGTAGCCGTCGGATATGCACTATCGACATGCACTGGAATAGTGGTCTCGACAGAATTACCCAATTGATCGACAGCACGAAGATGAAGGGTATAATCGCCATCCGCCGTCGGCGTCCATAGATAGCTCCACGCAGCCGTTCCCGCAGCCTCCACCCAATTCGTACCATCGGTGCCAAATTCCACCCGCGCGAGCCCTCCTTCACCGGCGTCTTTCGCGAAGCCGGTCAGCAAAACTCCGGCCCGAGGCAGCATCGCGTTGGATAAGGGGAAACTCACCGAAATTGTAGGATTGGCGTTATCCACCGGCAGCACGTTGGATTGCGCATACGCCCCTACATTGCCTACGGCGTCGCGCACTCGAAGTTGTAGGCTAATAGAGGTGGTGGAGAGTTCATCGGGCAACGTAAAAACGCCTCGAATCACACCGTTGAGATGCAAGCACATGTCAGTGGTGATATCCATCAACACCGCGCCCGATGCGTCAAGCACCTGTGCGGAATCGATTACACTGCCCGGTTCCGCTTGGCCGGCCACATGTACCGTATTCCCATTCGCCACGATGCTGGCATACGTGCCGCCTGTTATGTCTAGCGGAGACGGCGCTTCAGGAGCCACCGAGTCGTGGTCTACATATACCGTCGTCCAGGCAGTGCCGGTAACCAATCCGGAAGCATCCGTCACGAGTAGCCGTAGCGTATACGGACCAGGCTCCAGCCCGCTTACATCCCAGTTGCGATACAGGACCGCGCCATCAGTAGGTATTTCAGCAAGACCTCGAAGATTTTCTGAATTGGGCCTGTCATTCCATTGCTTCTGGTAAGCATAGTAGGGGGTGGCGCCGTAGAACTCTACATAGTCTTCCTCTCCGTTGTTGTTATCGGGTTGGCCCCGCATCCAGTTCCGGTATGTAGAAGTCTCACCGCTCACCCATACAAAATGTCCTTCTTCTGCCGCGTCATTCAAACCAATCCAGACTCTGTCCTGATCTGCGAAAATCCACGAGGAATTTGCAAGGTACTCGTTTTCTAGTTGGTTGTTTATCGTTACTAGATGTCCACCCCAAGCTACTGCTTGTTCTTCTGCGCTGGTCCAGGGCATGGCATCTGTCAGCCTATACTCAACCATTGTTCCTTCCACGGGCTCCACCGAATGTATCAGTTCAATCACTCCTTCCGTAGCGTTCGGATCCGTTCCTGGCCGGTAATCCAGTACATAATCCTGAAATCCATATATATCCGAGCCCTTGGCCTTTCCCAGGATATCGATAACGCCTTGTATGTGCGCTCCAGCGTATGGAGAGTAGATATCGGCGGTCGGCCTGGTCGGCCGGTACCGCACAGTTACCGGATCAGAATCGACATAGCCGCCATAAACATTAATTCCCCGCACCACAATGCTATACGTTCCTTCCAATGACGGAGTCCATGAATATGACCATTCTAAGTCATTCGGCGTTGCCGCCGTCGTGAAGGAGATACCGCCATCGAAACTCAAGAGCACCAGATTCACATCTACACACGCACGTGTGCCCCTCAAATAGATAGGTGCCGCATTAAGTGTGCTCCCTGTCGACGGATTAGTCAACCGTGCACATAACGCTGCATCGGCCACTTCAGGGTCACAGCCGAGGCTTTCTTCTATCGCGTCCGGCGCTCCATCACCATCCGTATCTGGCAGATCCTGGTCAGACGTTGGACTCATTTCGTAGGCACCCATATCCACGCCGGCGCCTTGCGGCCGCGCCACCCCGCGGATATCGGTTGCAGGAGCACCTGATGCTGTTCCCGCGTTCACCGCTGGAGAGCCCCATCGCAAGCGAAAATCCCCAGATGCGGTATCGATGAAGAAAGGATCCAATGCGATATTGCCAACCCCAGCGAAGCCAGCTTTTACACAAGAATAAACAACTGAGGATCTACGTATACCGGCAGCGGATTCCCCCCAGAAGATGCAGTTCGTGGCGGTTCCATCATTGATATCGCTGCCGGTCGATCTCTGATTGTTGGCGAAGGTACAGTTCATGGCGGTTCCAGCATTCAAGCCACCGCCAAATGTCGCGGAATCACCGGTGAAAATGCAGTTCGTGGCGACGCCACCGTACATACCTCCGCCGTAGGTGGCGGTGTTGTTTGTGATAGTGCAATTCGTGGCCGTGCCGCCATATATGCCGCCACCGTCATACGCATCATTGCCTGAAAACCTACAGTTCACTGCTGTGCAGGAATACATTCCGCCACCCTTGTTTGAAGATATATTGCCCGTGAACCTGCAATTCATTGCAATTCCAGCATACATCCCTCCGCCGAAGTAGGTTGCCCAGTTGTCAGCAAATTTGCAGTTCACGGCGGTCCCGCCACACATTCCAGCGCCAGACTGAGTAGTTGTCTTATCGCCGATAGTGTTAGACGAGCATTTACCCCCAGTGATAGTGAACCCATCCAACATTGCGTCGTTTGCGCCTACCACGACATGATATGCGTTCGCACCTTCAAGAGCGGTCGAGCCATCGATTATGGTTTCATTGGCTTCTACATCACGGGACGAACGGTCTACCTCATTTCCAGCAAATCCACCATAAAGATTGACTCCCTCCTTCATGATGATCGAGCCGGTGTTCACATCCGAGTGCTCATTATGCGGGTAACTCACCCGGGCTTCCCCGTATGCGCCCTTCGCCACCCACACCTCGCAGCCCCCGTCAGAGAAAGCTGCGTCTATAGCCGGTTGAATGGTTGCGAAGGCGGTTTCCCAACTCTGGCCGTCCTGTGCCTCTGATGTATTACCTTTGTCGACATACCAAACTGTTCCCAAAGCCGATGAAGCGCACCCCATCACGATTCCTACGCACACGATCCATCTGCGCATCCGCCGATCTCCTTTATGGTGAGCCATGGAACTGAACCCATATTGCCCCAAACATTCACATGGCTTGTTTTTGTAATTTAGTGTATTTTCTCATTAGTACCTTAGTAATATAAATGAAATCTCAACTTATTTAGCACATTCATACATTAACTATTTTTCACATTCAAATGCCTTAATCTATCTTAAAAAAAACTACATAGTCTAATACTTTAAAATAAGCATTACATAGGTTTATTGAACATCTTGCATTGTTGTAACACGATGACACCAATTCCCGACAATAACAAGACCATCAAAAGCAACCCGTTTATAGGCAACGGAGGTATGCTGGTGGGATCATAAGGGTCGCTGCCATTGGCTTGTTCCACGGAATCAGGAACACTGTCGTCGTCGCTATCCAGGTCCAGATAGTTAGGCGTGGTGTCGCCATCGGGATCGCCTGCTCCCTCGACGGTATCTAGGATCCCGTCTCCATCGCTATCCGTCAGTACGGTCAACGAATCACTCGCGAACCATTCCCCCCACTCCTTGCCGTCGAGGAATTGCACGTGGAAACTCCATGCGCCTCCTTCCAATAAGGCCTCTTTGGGCACCGGATTCACATTGTCAAACGTGGATTGCACCAAACCGTCTTTGAACCATTGGATATGGCAATCGGCCTGGGCATCGCCATCGGCGTCTTCATAGGTATAGAGCGCTTCCAGACCGGCATACACATCCGCCAATAAATCGCCTATGCCTAAGACTGGCGGATTAAATCCAAGTCCCGTGGCTATGGGCAACGTATTTACCGCCACATACACTTGCATGTCAAACACCACGAAGTTTTCCGCCTGGTCAAACACATACAAGCGAATCGTATAGATTCCTTCCGATAAACCAGTAGTATCCCAATCCGCCAAATGCCCATTCTCCACCGGCGTGGTCACTGGAGTGGAAGTGATAGAAACCCATCCAGATACCGGCGACATGCCTGGCGCATACCGGAGCACATATTTGTCAAAATCAGCCGCATCAAAGGCGGAACCTTGAATATCCACCATGGCCCCTTGGTTAAGCTGCGCTCCTTGCGCTGGGGTGGTGATGTAAGCCGACGGGTATGTACTGTCTACATGAACTGGAATAGTGGTCTCGATTGAATTTCCGAGTTGATCGACCGCCCGAAAATGAAGGGTATAATTACCATCCGCCGTCGGCGACCAGGCATAGCTCCAAGCAGCCGTTCCCGCAGCCTCCACCCAATTCGTGCCATCGGCGCTAAATTCCACCCGCGCGAGCCCTCCAGCACCGGCGTCTTCCGCAAAGCCGGTCAGTAAAACTCCGGCCCGAGGCAACATTGCGTTGGATAAGGGAAAACTCACCGAAATTGTAGGATTGGCGTTATCCACCGGCAGCACGTTGGATTGCGCATACGGCCCTACATTGCCTACGGCGTCGCGCACTCGAAGTTGTAGGCTAATAGAGGTGGTGGAGAGTTCATCGGGCAACGTAAAAACGCCTCGAATCACACCGTTGAGATGCAAGCACATGTCGGTGGTGATATCCATCAACACCTCGCCTGATGCGTCCAGCACCTGGGCGGAATCGATTACACTGCCCGGTTCCGCTTGGCCGGCCACATGCGCCGTATTACCATTCGCTACTACGCTCGAATATACATCGCCAACAATATTTAACCCCGTGAGCGCTTCAGGGGCCACAGAATCATGGTCTACATAAACTGTCGTCCAGGTGGTGCTCGTGACCAGCCCGGAACCATCCGTCACTTGTAGCCGAAGCGTATAGGGCCCAGGCTCTAATCCGCTTACATCCCAGCCACTATAAAGCACCGCTCCATTACTCGGTATTTCGACTAGACCCGGTTCAGAGTTGCTGTTCGATGCGTCATTCCATTTCCCGAATTGGGTAGATGATGAAGCCGCTGAACCATACATTTCTATGTAGTCTTCATTCCCTATATTGTTGGGCTCACCCGTATCCCAATTCCTGTAAACAGAGGTATCGCCGCTGACCCAGACAAATTCTCCCTCTTCTGCAACATCATTCAATCCTATCCAGACTTTCCCTATTCCTGTTAATAATTGATAAACATAATCATTTTCTTCTTGGCTGTTTATCGTTGCCAAATGCCCGCCCCACTCTACCGCTTGTTGTTCGGCTTGGGTCCATGACATAGGATCGGTCATTTTATATTCACTTGTAGCTCCTTGAACAACTTGTGTAGCACGGATCAGCTCTACCATTCCTTCCGTAGAGTCTGGATCGGCGCCAGGCCGATAATCTAGTACATAATCTTGAAATCCGTAAGTATCCGAGCCTTCTGCAGTTCCTTGAATATCCACGACACCTTGAATATGCGCACCTGCGCAGGGGAGGGTAATGGAAGCGGCTGGCTTGGCCGACCGGTACTTTATGGTCAGTGGTTCTGAATCGACATACCCACCGTAAACATTAATGGCTCGCACCACTACTTTATACGTTCCTTCGACCGATGGCTTCCACACATATGACCATTCTAAATGATCGAGCATAGCGGCCACCGGAAAGCTAACACCACCGTCAAAACTTAACAGCACCATATTCACATCGATACACGAACGGTTACCATATACATATATAGGTGTCTTATAAAATGTCCCACTTTCAGAAGGCTTCGTCACGCGGGCCCATAATGCCGCATCCGCCACATTGGGATCGCAGCCGAGGCTCTCCTCAATATCATCGGGTGCGCCATCGCCATCCATGTCTTGGATGGTCTCGTCAATGGCGGGGTCCATCTCATAGGCGCCCATGTCCACCCCCGCCCCTTGGGGCCGCGCCACGCCTCGAATGTCCGCCACCGGTGCGCCCGCGGAGGTTCCGGCATCTACCGCCGGAGAACCCCAGCGCAACCGGTAGTCTCCGGAGACGGCGTCAACGAAGAAGGGATCCAGCGCCATATTGCCTTCCCCCGCGAAGCCGCTGTGCACGCACGAATAGGTAACCGTGGATTGATAGATGCCGGCGGCGGACTCACCCCAGAAAATGCAGTTGGCGGCGGTCCCATTGTCCATGTCAGTGCCGTAGTTTCCGTCGTTATCCAGAAATGTGCAGTTCATGGCGACGCCGGTGCTCATGCCGCCGCCGTACATGGCGCCGTTGCCCACAAAAATGCAGTTCGTCGCGTCGCCGCCATACAGGCCGCCGCCACGGCTGGGATAACCGCCTTTTTCTGTGGATTTCTCGGTGGCGGATGTCTTGTAGTAATAATAAGGTGAATTATGGGTAAAAATGCAGTTCGTGGCCGTTCCAGCGTATAATCCGCCCCCGAAGAAAAGGGCGACATTGCCATCAAAAACGCAATTCCTGGCGGTTCCACCGAACATCCCGGCCCCGGACTGCGTAGTAGTTTGGCTTCCGATATTGGAGGCCGAACACAATCCACCTGTGATAGTTAATCCATCCAATGTCGCATTATCCGCTCCTACCACCACATGATACGCTTTCGAGCCTCCCCGAGAGACCGAACCGTCAAGGGTAGTCACATACGCTTCCCAATCGCGAGCGGAGCGTTCGGTCTCATTCCCAGAGAATCCGCCGTATACATCGACGCCCTCTCTCATCAGGATAGAGCCGGTGTCCACATCCGGGTAAGCATCATGTGGATAACTTGTCCGTACCTCCCCATACGTTCCCTCCGCTACCCACACTTCCCCACCTCCATCCGCAAACGCCGTGTCTATGGCCGTCTGGATAGTGGTGAAGGCCGTTTCCCATGTCTTCCCGTCTGGTGCCTCTGACGCATTATCCTTGTCGACATACCAAACCGCCCCCAAAGCCGATGAAGCACACCCCATCACGATTCCTACGCACACGATCCACCTGCACATCCGCCAAACTCCTCCATAGTGAGCCAAAGAAAAGAACCCCTATTGCCCCGAAAATCCTTTGGCATGTTTCGTTATGCTGCATGGAAGCCGTATAATTTACACAACCCTGATCTATATAAGTAAACAGTTTACTTTCATGGATCATTTAACTAAAAAGGGAAATTTTTACTCCGAACATTCCGCCCGATATCCTCCGAATTCACACCGTCCCCAACAAGCATCTGTGCATTTTATTACTACATCAGCTGCTTCATATTAATCATACCCGCAGATGAATTGATTTTGCAAAAAAAACTACTAGAATTAGTAAAATACGAAATGATACGGGACTGTAAACTATTTTGTTTATAGAACGTAGTTAAATGGGAAGTCTTCGGGAAAATAGCGGATTCCGATAGGCCAAACGCTTCTGTAAGAGAAATCCATGTGCGCAGACTCGCTCCCCTAAGGCAAACACGCGCGTCGCGACATATAAGAAAAGCGGGATAGTTCATATCCCGCTTTTTATAAGTTCGCCCCGCACATTGCCGTCAAGAGGAAAACGCGATGAACCTATCCACTAAGGGGGCGCCCTCACGATAGCCGCTCGACTTCCGCTCGAAGGCGGCTTGCCGTAAGCTACACGAATCTTGAGCTCCCAGATTCACCATAAGGTTCAACGTTTTGCCTGCCTGTTCGAACACGGCAGGGAGAACACCCATAAGGCATGTTTACCCTATCAAATAATGGGGATAGCGTCAAGCCCCGCGGAACATAGCCCCGCGGAACATAGGAGAATCGCCTCAGAAAGCGCAAGAGAGAAAAACAGGCGTTTTTTGTGTTTGCCTGCGCCTTTTATGGCGGTTGAACAAATCCGCCTGCTGGCTATTTGAAACTTCAAAAATAAAAGCGGATTACTTGGCATACACCATTCATGAAATGTTTCAGGCAGGGCATTGCGCGGCTATTCGGTCAAATAACACACGGGCGACATCAGCTTTATCGAGCAGGCCGAGTTCTTGAACGCCGCCCTGCGCATCCAGGATGCATGAGCGGAGGGTTTCAGTGCCGAAGCCGGAATCGGGGGCGTTGACTTGATTGGCGAGGATGAAATCCGCTTGCTTGGCGGATAGTTTAGCCTTCGCATTCCCGATGAGTTCGCTGGTTTCGGCGGCGTAGCCCACGATGATTTGGCCGGGAAGCTTATGCGTGCCGATTTGGGCGAGAATATCGGGATTCTCTACAAGGCGCAAGGTAAGGGGAGCGCCCGCCCGCTTGATTTTATCCGGTGAAACCTGCTCAGCGCGATAATCGGCGACGGCGGCGGCGGAAATAAAAACATCCGCTTCCGTGGCGATGCGCTGGACCCATTCGGCCATCTCGGATGCGGTTTCGACCTGGTGGGCCTGCACGCCATAAGGCAAAGGCGTCTCACTTGGGCCGGAAATCACCGTGACTTGCGCTTTACGCAGCAAGGCTTCCATGGCCAAAGCACGGCCCATTTTACCGGAGGAGCGGTTGCCAATGAAGCGCACGGGATCGATAGGTTCGCGCGTGCCGCCGCTGGTAATCACCACACGCTTGCCTTCGAAGTCGCGGCGCGCATCGAGAAGCGGCAAGGCGGCTTCAAGAATGGTTTGCGGCGCAATGAGGCGGCCAATGCCTTCGGTCTTGCAGGCCAGCATGCCGGAGTCCGGCCCTACGAAATGGCAGCCCCGTTCTTGCAAAGTGGCGATATTCGCTTGCGTCGCCGGGTGGTTATACATATTCGTGTTCATGGCTGGCGCAAAAAGGATGGGCGCTTCCGTAGCCAGCAGCGTGGTGCTCAGCCAATCATCCGCGATGCCGTGTGCGGCCTTGGCGAGGATATTGGCCGTGGCAGGTGCGATGAGGAATAAACTGGCCCGGCGCGCTACCGCAATATGCGCTATCTCCGGCGCTTGCAGGGGCTCGAATAGGCCCGTAATCGCACGCTGCCCAGTGATGGCCTCGAAAGACGCCGCGCCTGCCAACTCCTGGGCGGAGCGGGTAAGCACTGGCGTCACCCGCAGGCCCTGTTTCACCAACAGCGAAGCAAGCTCGCAGGCTTTATATGCCGCGATGGAACCCGTAACGCCGAGGACTACTTCCACGCTATTCGACGAACTCGTCTTCATCGGAAGTCACACGCTTCACCTTGACCTTGCCTTGCAGAATCTCTTCCAGCGCAATGATCGTAGGTTTCCTGGAGTGAACGGGCACCAGCGGGCGGGAGTCCGGCTTGGAGATCTGCGCCGCGCGGTGGGCGGCGGCAATCACCAATTGGTACAAGCTTTCACATTTGGTGTCAAACTGTTCGATGGAAATGTCACTCATATTTCTGGTTCTCCTTTGGATAGGCGGCCGCTTTCGCCTTAACCGCGCTTGGCGTCAAGGATGGCCTGCAATTGGCTTGCCGCATCATCAATATTCGCATTAACAACCACATAATCGTATTCGCCCTGGGCATTCATTTCCGCCCGGGCATTTTCCAATCGAACCGCTAGTTGCTCCGCCGATTCCGTGGCGCGCCGCCGAAGCCGTGATTCGAGTTCTTCCATTGATGGCGGAGCCAAAAACACCGTGACCGGATTAAGCCCCGACTTGCGGACGTTTCGCATGCCCTGAACATCAATTTGAAGAATGACATCCTTGCCAGAGTTCAAGAGCTGCATCAGTTCAGCGCGCGGCGTGCCATATAAGCGGCCATGCACTTCGGCCCACTCCACAAAACCGTCCACACTAATGCGGCGGCGGAATTCCTCTTCAGACAAAAAATAATAATCGCGCCCATCGGCTTCGCCACATCGAGGCGCTCGAGTCGTCGCTGTTATTGCCAGCGCCACTCGAGAATCCCGTGCAGCCAGCGCTTGGAGCACCGTGTTTTTGCCTGAGCCTGATGGCCCCGAGACAATGTATACCATGCCGCGCTTCATCGTGAAGGGGCCTTCATTCAATGTTCTGCACTTGCTCGCGAACCTTTTCGAGCTCCGCCTTCATGGTCAGGACATCTTTAGAGACATCGCAATCGCGTGTTTTTACACCCAGCGTATTAATCTCGCGTTGAATCTCCTGAAGCAAAAAGTCCACCCGGCGGCCCACGGGTTCTGCTGAGCCCATCAGCTCTTCCAGATGCTCCAAATGGGTTTTCAAGCGCACCACTTCTTCCGTCACATCCGCTTTTTCGGCCAGCAAGGCCACCTCAATGGCGATGCGCTCTTCCGTAAGCGAAAGATCCACCGCCAATTCCTGGATCCGAGCGCGCAGGCGCGCTTCATGCTGGGCGTTTAAATCCGGCAGCCGGGCCTCGATAGCGCTAAGACTGTTCCGGATAAGCTGCACCCGCTCCCGGATATCCACGGCGAGCGCCGCGCCTTCATTGGCGCGCATGGTGTCCAGCCTGGCCAGCGCTTCGCCTATAATGCCTAAAAGGCATTCCTTCACGGCTTCCAGGTCTTCTTCAGGTTCTTCCTGTATAAACACGCCTTCCAATTGGGCCAGCACATTGACGGACAGATTCTCATACCCGCCCAGCAGGCTGGTTAATTCCTTCGACGCATCGACATACTGCCTTGCCGTTTCCGCGTCGAAACGGATTTTGGCGCCTTCACCAGGCGCCCGTTTCCTGCTGATCGTCACGCACAACTTGCCGCGCGACACCGCGTTACGCAGAAACTGCTTGATCTCCGGCTCGAGCGCGGCCCAGCCGTTAGGAATACGGGTGCTCATATCCAGATAACGATGGTTTACCGCCGCGACTTCAACAACGATGAACTGCCCGCCGAAAGACCCATCGGCCTTGCCAAAACCAGTCATGCTGCGTGTCATGCGTACTCCCATCTTAAAAGTGGATTTTTCTCTATGTCCCTAAAGGGAGTTAGTTTACATGAATTCTCCCATAATGGCAAACAGACGAATGGATTCGCAGCGGTGAAGAATAGCGGCGCCCCAGGGTCAGGCGTTGAGGTGATGCGGGTTAGACGGGGGGTGGCGAGGCCGACAGGCGACAGGAGGGGCAGCGGCTGTGCGTAAAGCCGGTGAATGGATGGGCGAGACGTGTAGGGCGGCGGCGCAACCGGGAACGCGCGGGCGCCCTATGCGGAACTGAAGCGGATCTGGATGGCCTCGGTGCAGAGGGCGTCATATTGTTCGCGGGACAGGGTGGCGTTGCGCAGGGCTTCGAGGAGGCGATGGGCAAGGTTTCTGGCGGAGCCAAAGCCTTTTGGAAAGTGGGCGGCCAGAAGGCTGCCATCCTCCAGGAGTTGCATGAGCAGATGGGCTATCTGCATCAAGAGGTAGTAGATCTTACTGGCCTGTTCGTTTTGGGTATAGGCGTGTTCGAGGTTGTAGCCGCCGTTTTTCTGCACGTTGAATGCTTCATTTTCAATCTTCCAGCGTAAGCGTCCTCCTTCATTGGCCAAGGCGGCCGCATTGTGCGCGGATACGGATACGTTGGTCACCCATTTGAACTTGGTTTTCTTTATCATGCCTTCCGCGTCCGGGCGGGTGTCCACGCATTCGAGCACGGACAGGATGTGTTCACGCCGCTCGGAATCGCGGTAGGGGATGTCGTTGACCCAGCGAAACTGCTGGTGGATTTCCTTCTTGTTGCCGCAACGCCACGTAAGCTGGTTTTCGGGCGTCGCGGCCGCGAGGCTCTCGAATTCTTCGTTCACGGTGGCCAATTGGCCGTCCGTGAGCGTAATCATGAACTTCCAGCCATATTGCTGGCACAGCCGAAACACCGGTCCCGTGGCGTACAGGCCGTCCATCGCCAACAGCAGCGGCAAGCGGGGGAATCGGGCATGCAGGCGTGGGGCCAGCCGGTAGAAGGCTTTGGTCTCGCAATCCTGCTTGCGTTGTTGCTCGCTTTTCGCCAGGTCTTTCTCTGGATTCTCAATGAACTCCGTCATGAGCGAAAAGACCCACCCGTTTGGCGTGACGATCTTGGACTCCAGCACGGGATGGTAGTAGGTGATCTTGCCGCTCTTGTGCTTGCGCGTGAGGCAATGGGCGCAGTGGCGATGATCATAACTGCGTGTCCCCGTGGCGTCGATGGCCGCCACGTAGTAGCGCCCGAACAGGCGGTGGGGGTACAACACCTTCTTGTCGATGAGCGTCTGCGTCATGCCGGAAACGAGTTCCTGGACCGCCTCGAACGGCAAACCGCGAAATACCCCGTTCATCGTATCGCCATGCGGCACGCTGTCCACGTCAAACAAGACCTTGTACAGATGGACCATGAACGTCGTGTACAACTGCAGGCGGACTTGCCGGCGCGCCCCGAGCCGGCATGCGAACATCAGCACTCCCAAGAACACCAGCGACGCGACACTGTAGTCCACGTCGCCGGCTTGCTCGGGTTTGCGGGGATCGGGCAAGCCCGCAAAGCGCTTGCGCACCGGGCCAAAGAAGTGGGTGAACGTCCTCAAGAAGGCCCGGATGATTTCCGGATGCTCTTCTTGCGGGTTTGCAGGAACTGCCGTTGGGCCGCGCCCCATGGCCTCGGACGAGCTTCTTGAGCTTTTTCCATTCCTCAATCCATTGCGCCACTTCGCGGCGCAATTCACGGGGCACGTGGAGGGTGCGGGTCTTCCCGCCCTCCTTCCACGTCAGCAGGGCCGTTTCATGGATCGGCCCTTCCTGGACGCACCGGCAGCGCGGGTTCCCGCAGCGGCTGCGGGTGATGGTGAGCGTGGCGGGAAGAAAGGGCCCCAGACGCGCCAGGCGCGCCTGGACCTTGCGTCCCGCCGAGTTCGTGACAGGTTTCCCTTCCATGTACGGAAGTATATATACTTCCGTACCAGAAGTCAACAAAAAAAAGCGCCGATGCGAAGAAAAAACTCCCCGCACCGGCGCATCCTCAACTCATTCAACTGCTTCTACGCGAAAAAAAAGCGGTTCTTCACCGCTGATGGATTCGGGCCTGCCCAAGATATAACATTAGGGCACTCTTGACTTTACATTACTGTTCTGTGCCATAGTAACCTTCGATGGGTGGATGATCCCACCGTTGATCCCAGTGGCATCCGAGGCGCTTACGTGGGGGGATTATGCGTGAGAACAAATGAAACGGATGTGAGCGCGCCACCGGGCATTCGCGAATCGGGAAACCTGCGCTCACGGAGCTCACCAAAGCCCAACTGGAAGCTTTCTGCGGGGAAGACGAGCAACCGACACATGCTCATCCGGTCTGTCGGCGAGATGGATTCGGCGAACCCGGGCATGGATGAAAACCAGGATTAGCCATGAACAATTTCGGTGAGAAAGTAAGTTTCATCTGGTCGGTCGCCGATCTCTTGCGCGGACCGTACCGTCCAAATCAGTACAAAGACGTGATGCTGCCGCTGACGGTGCTTCGGCGGCTGGATTGTGTGCTGGAACCTACGAAAGACAAGGTGCTCGAACAGCAGAAGAAACTCTTGGGCGGCAAGGTTAAGAACGTCGATCCCATCCTCTGCCGCGTCACGGGCGTGCCGTTCTACAACACCAGCCGCTACACCTTCGAGAAACTCAAGGGCGACCCGAACAACATCGCCGCCAACCTCACCAACTATCTCAAGGGTTTCTCCGCCCGCGCCCGTGAGATCATCGAACATTTCGGCTTCGAGGAACACATTGGCAAACTCGACAAGGCGGATCGTCTGTTTCTGGTCGTTCGGCGCTTCTGCGAAATCAACCTCCACCCGAATGTCGTATCCAACATCGAGATGGGCTACATCTTCGAAGAACTCATTCGGCGGTTCAATGAGGCATCGAACGAGGAGGCAGGTGATCACTTCACCCCGCGGGAAGTGATCCGTCTCATGGTCAACCTCATCTTCATGCCGGACAGCGACGTGCTCACCACCAAGGGCATCGTCAAGACGCTCTATGACCCGGCCTGCGGAACCGGCGGCATGCTGTCCGTTGCCGAGGACTATGTGCGAGAGCTCAATCCCGATGCTCAACTCGAAGTCTTCGGCCAGGACTACAACGCCCAGGCCTACGCCATCTGTGGCTCGGACATGATGCTCAAAGGCCAGAATATCGACCATATCGCCTTTGGCGACATCTTCACCGACGACCGCTTCCCTCGCCATAGGTTCGACTACATGCTGGCCAATCCGCCCTTTGGGGTGGAGTGGAAGCCCGAGGCGGACTACATCAAGCGAGAGAACGAGGAACAAGGTTTCGCCGGCCGGTTCGGCGCGGGGCTGCCGCGCATCAATGACGGCTCCCTACTCTTCCTGCAGCACATGATCAGCAAGATGAAGGACCCTAAAGAAGGGGGTACGCGTTTAGCCATCGTCTTCAATGGCTCTCCCCTTTTCACCGGCTCGGCGGGTTCGGGCGAAAGCGAGATTCGCCGCTGGATCATCGAGAACGACTGGCTGGAGGCCATCGTGGCCCTGCCCGACCAGCTCTTTTACAACACCGGCATTTACACCTATCTCTGGATTGTCACCAACCGCAAGGAACCCGGCCGCAAGGGTAAGATCCGGCTTGTGGACGGCACTAGCTTCTTCAAGAAGATGCGCAAGAGCTTGGGCAACAAGCGTAATGAGATCTGCGAGCAGCAACGCGATGACATCACCCGGCTCTATGGAAGCGGCAGCAAAAGTGACTATATCAGGGTGTTCGACAACGAAGATTTCGGTTACCAACGCATCACGGTCGAACGTCCGCTCCGCCTCAACTTCGCAGTGAACAAGGAACGTTGCGAAGGACTGAAGGAGACTTCGGCCTTCGCCAATCTCGCCACGAGCAAGAAGCGCAAGGACTCCAAGGCTGCCCAGGCCGAGATTGAGGCGGGCCGCAAGCAGCAGGAGACCATCCTCTCCGCTCTCGGCGCACTCGCCGGACAAGGCATCGTTAAGAACCGCGAAGCGTTCACCAAGCGAATGAAGGCCGCGTTCAGGAAGGCCGACGTTAATGTGCCCGCCGCGCTGTTCAAGGCGCTCCTCATGGCCCTGGCCGAACGCGATGAAACGGCCGACATCTGCACAGACGTCAAGGGCAACCCGGAGCCCGATCCGGAGCTGCGCGACAATGAGAATGTCCCGCTCAAGGAAGACGTGGACGAATACATGCGGCGCGAGGTCTTGCCGCATGTGCCCGGCGCCTGGGTGGACGAGTCAAAGACCAAGCTCGGCTACGAAATCAACTTCAATCGCTATTTCTACAAATACACCCCGCCGAGGCCGCTGGAGGAGATCGAAGCCGACCTGAAAAAGATCGAGCGGGAGATCGCCGACATGCTTGCGGAGATGACGGAATGAGCGAATCAGACGCCACTCGCCCCAGCGGTGAGATTATCGTCTATCAGCTCGAAGGAGGCGGCAACCAGATCCGCGTGCTCCTTGAAGGCGAGACCGTCTGGCTCTCCCAACAGCAGATGGCCGACTTGTACCAGACATCCGTTCCAAATGTAAATATCCATTTGAGAAACATTTACGCCGACCGGGAGTTGGATGAGGCGGCAACTATTAAGGAATACTTAATCGTTCGAAACGAGGGTTCGCGCCAGGTCTCCCGGAAGGTGTTCCACTACAGTTTGGAGGCAATTTTAGCCGTTGGCTACCGAGTTCAAAGCCCGCGCGGCATTCAGTTCCGCCAGTGGGCCACGGCGCGGTTGAGCGAGTATCTGGTCAAAGGGTTTGCGCTCGACGATGAACGGCTTAAGGGTGGCAAAGGGCTGGCGGACTACTTTGACGAGTTGCTGGCCCGTATCCGCGAGATTCGCGCCAGCGAGGCGCGGGTATACCAGCGCATTCGGGAGATCTTCGCACTGGCTTGCGATTACCGCGAAGGCGAACAGGAAACGCAAGTCTTCTTCGCCACCATGCAGAATAAGGTCCACTACGCGGCGACAGGCTTGACGGCGGCAGAGATCATCCGCAGGCGCGCCGACGCCGAAAAGGCCAACATGGGCCTGGCCTCGTGGAAAGGCGGTCGGGTGCTCAAGCGGGATGCCGCCACCGCGAAGAACTACCTTGACGCGAAAGAAATCGACACGCTAAACCGCATCACGGTCATGTTCCTCGACCAGGCCGAATTCCGCGCCCAGCGGCGACAGGATATCCGCATGCGCGACTGGGAAGCGTTCCTCGACAAGTTTTTGAATGATACGGAACTTCCTGTGCTCGCGGGGCCAGGCAAAGTCAGCCGCGAAGCGGCCATCGAATGGGCAGAGGGACAGTACGATGCCTTCGCCGAGCGGCGGCGGCTCGAGGCGGAGGAAGAGGCCGAGACGCGGTATGTGGACGACTTGCGGAACTCCGCTAAAACGCTGGAGAACAAGCGGAGAAAACAACCGGCCAAGAGTAAAGGTCAGGCCAAAGACCTGAAACCAGATCGGCGCAAGGGGGGCAAGCCGTGATGACCGCAAGGGCAAGAAAACACAAACGCGCAACCTACCCGACGTATAAGCCGTCTGGCGTGGCCTGGCTTGGCGACGTACCGGAACATTGGGAGGTCCGGCGTCTCAAGTACACCGCTGATCTTGTAAACGTGAAGGTTGATGGTGCAGACAACGACCTACCTTACACTGGGCTCGAGCACATCGAGTCATGGACCGGCAAACGGTTCACCCCCAATGGAGAGTCAACAAGTGAGGGAGAGGCAAACCTGTACCGGCGCGGCGATGTGCTCTTCGGTAAGCTCCGTCCTTATCTGGCCAAGGCGTATGCTGCCGATTCGGATGGTGTCTGTACAGGTGAGCTTCTCGTCCTGCGTCCGCAGTATGTCATCCAGAGGTTCCTCCTGGGCTATATGCTTAATACGGACTTCGTCTCAGTTGTAGATTCATCCACCTACGGGGCGAAGATGCCCCGTGCGAACTGGGACTTCATCGGTAATCTGCCCGCGCTCATACCCCCGCTTGACGAGCAACGCGCCATCGCAGCGTTTCTGGACCGCGAGACGGCGCGGATCGATGCGTTGATCGAGAAGAAACGGCGGCAGATCGAATTACTCCAGGAAAAGCGCGCCGCCCTCATCTCCCACGCCGTCACCAAAGGCCTCAACCCCAACGCCCCCATGAAAGACTCCGGCATCGAATGGCTCGGCCAGATTCCGGCGCATTGGGAGCGAAAACGCCTGAAGCATGTCACTTCACATATAGTTGACTGCATCCATGCAACGCCAGATTACATTGAAGATGGCGCCTATCCAGCGATTCGTACAGCGGACGTGAGTCCAGGAAGACTCGACCTGAAAGATGCCCGTCGCGTTGATGAGGAGAGTTTCCGTAGGCAAATATCCAGATTGAAACCAAAGCCGATGGACATCGTTTACAGCCGTGAAGGCGAGCGCTTTGGAATGGCGGCACTTGTTCCTATCGGCTGTGAGGTGTGCATTTCCCAACGAATGATGCTGTTTCGCGCATTATCCGGAATAGTGAAGTCCGATTTCCTGATGTGGCAACTGAATGCTTCGATAGTCTACCGGCAGGCTGAACAGGATGTGATCGGGGCCACTTCGCCACACGTGAATGTTGAGACCATTCGGAACTTCTGGCTAGCAGTGCCGCCCATCCAGGAGCAAAGAGCAATTGCGGATGTGATTTCGTCCGGCACAGAACATACGGACTGTACATCTGAGAGGATTTCGAAGGGCATTGAGGCGCTCCGCGAATACCGCACAGCTCTTATCTCGGCAGCGGTAACGGGCAAGATCGACGTGCGGAACTCAAGAGATCCTCACGAGTCAGTTCTAAGGAGGGAAGCATGAACGTCAATCTGTCAAACGCGATATCCCATTTCTATCCTAACCCTTCCTATGAGCAAGTTTATCTCGAGGCGGTGGCCAACGCGTTCGACGCTGGCGCAACGAAGATCAACATCGAGATATCCATAAAAGCTTTCAACCACCCTGATACCCTTCGCGTGAAGATATCGGACAATGGAGAGGGGTTCACTGAGGACAACTTTCGGAGGTTCTCCTATCTCCTGGAAACTGCTAACGAAGATCACAAAGGACTCGGCCGCTTAGTCTTCCTGGTATATTTCCGCAAAGTTGAAGTTGAAAGCATATATGCAGGCAACGAAAAGCGTTTCTTCTGTTTCACAAGAGACTTCTCCGGTGATTCAGATATTAAGCAAACGTCTTGTACAGACTTCGGAACAACCCTGACATTCGGAGATTTCGCTGGCGAACGCCTCAACAGCTATGACTGCTTAGTCCCCGCGAAGATCCGGGAGTCCCTGATTGGAAACTTTTTCCCTATTCTGTTTCAGAAGAAGTCTAGCGGCAGCGAACTTGTGATAAACATTTCCCTGGATACCGCAACGCCAAATCCTGATCACGATTTCTGCTCTATAGCTCTTAGCCTCAAGCCAGCCGATATACCCGAGCTTCATACAACCAGAATCGAGGCCCCCGGAGTAGATCTTGCGGAACACATAGAGATCCACTATGCCGTCGAGAATGACCTGGCGAAGCCGAAGTCACTCCTCACTGCTCTCTGCATCGACGGAAGGACGCAACGATACAATCTTGTCAGTTCTGACCAGGTTCCTGATGGATATCAAGGCATATTCCTGTTCACTTCCGGCTTGTTTCAGGGGGCAACTGACCCTGCCAGGCAACAGGTTGTCATGCTTGATGCAACTAGAGAAAAGGAACTGAAGATAGTCCTTCGGCGCGAAGTAGGACGCATTCTTCGAGATAAGATACCGAGGATCCCGGAACACAACAATCGTATACGTGACGAGCTTGCTACGAAGTACCCACACCTTGAGGGATACTTCCCGCCTGAAAGCGTTGGACTTCTAATCCGCAATGAGGTAATTGAGATGGCGCAGAGAGGCTTCTTCAAGGATCAGAGGGAGATTCTCGAATGTAGTCAGCTTGATGAAGAGCAGTATGACAAAGCGCTTGAAGTGTCAGCCCGTGTCCTTATGGAGTACATCCTGTATAGGACCCATATCATACGCAAGCTCAAAGCAACGGATGACACAAACACCGAAGGCGAACTACATGACTTGATCGTGCCGCGTCGGCGGACGTTCCGAACCACAACACTCCCTAGCGATGTCTACAACAACAATGTATGGATGCTTGATGACAAGTACATGAGCTACACGACAATCTTGAGTGACGAAGAAATGACAAAGGTTATTGCAGAGATTGCAGTAGTCGGCGACGAGGATGATGATGGTCGCCCAGACCTGACGCTTGTCTTTTCGGGGAATCCGTCGGACTCTCCAAAGGTGGATATCGTTGTTGTTGAACTCAAAAGGCACGGTGTGGCGCTAGCCAGGAAAGAGGAAGTTATCAGCCAGCTTCGCCAGAGGGCAAGGCGGCTCTTGGCCTACTACCCGAACAAGATCAATAGGATATGGTTTTATGGGATCACGGATATTGACGCTGAGTTCCGACTCTCTCTAAAAGAAGACGGATTCAAGGAGCTGTTCAGCCTTGGGACAATGTTCTACAAACCTCAGCCAATATATCTGGAAGAAGGCGGCGAACCTTTCCTTGTCGATCTCTATGTTCTGACATATGAGACATTGATCAATGACGCGGAAAGCAGAAATGAGACTTTTCTGAGGATTCTGAAGGAGACGATCCACGCCGATACCTCCGAATCGAGTGTCCGTGAAACTGATACGCCCTATGTAGAGTATGGTGTTTGAAGCCCTCTAGGTCTTGCAGAAAGGATGGAGATGCCAGCCCAGCACACGGAATACGCCTTAAAAACCGCCATCGAACACCACCTCACGACGGTCACCGGCAAGATCGACGTGCGCAAGGAGGTTCCGGCATGACGAAACACCGCCGTTCCATCCGTTTGCAGTGTTACGATTATGCGCAGGCCGGGGCGTATTTCGTGACGGTTTGCACCCAGAACCGGGAATGTATGTTCGGTCATATCGTAGGGGCGGCCCCCTGTGGCCGCCCCCAAATGGCGTTGAACGATGCAGGACGGATGGTTCAACAGGTGTGGGATGAAATTCCTACGAATTATTCCGGGATCGAAACCGATGAATTCGTAATCATGCCAAACCACATTCACGGAATTATCGTTATCGTCGGGGCAGGCCCCTGTGCCTGCCCTGGCGATGGGCGGCCACGGGGGGCCGCCCCGACGGGGGATCGGCGGAATGCGGCATTGTCGTTGCCGGATGTCATCCACCGTTTCAAAACCATGTCTACAAAACGGTACGTCGATGGGGTCAAACAGAACGGATGGCGTCCGTTCCCGGGCAAATTGTGGCAGCGCAATTATTACGAACATATCATCCGCGACGACAATGAAATGAACCGTATCCGGGAATACATCGCGAATAACCCGGCGCAATGGGAAATGGACCGGGAAAAGGGAAATGGGCAACCACGGGAAAATGGGCAACCACGGGGGGTTGCCCCTACGGGAATGGACGCATCATGAAAAATCATTCCGAATACGCCTTTGAAACCGCTATTGAACACCATCTGACGACGGTGGGCGGCTACGAGAAGGGCGACCGGGAGGCGTTCGATCTGGAACGGGGCCTGTTCCCTGCCGGCGTGCTCGCGTTTATCCAGAAAACCCAGCCCAACGAGTGGGAGTACCTGGCGAATATCCAGAAGAATAAGACTGAGGAGACGTTGCTCGACGACTTGTGCCGCGCGCTCAACTCGGAACACGAGGGCTGCCTGTCGGTGTTGCGGCACGGGTTCAAGTGCTTCGGCAAGCTGTTTCGTGTGGCGTACTTCGCCCCGGCGAGCGGGATGAATCCCGAAACGAACATGCGATATGAGTCGAACCGGCTCACCATCACGCGCCAGCTCCGCTACTCGGCCAAGAATGGCAACACGCTCGACGTGACGCTGGCGCTCAACGGCATACCGGTGGCGACGGCGGAACTGAAGAACCCCATGACCGCCCAGACCTGGCGGCACGCGGTGGCGCAGTACAAGAACGACCGGGATCCATCGGAACTGATCTTCGAATTCAAGCGGCGAACACTGGTGCATTTCGCCGTGGACACGGACGAGGTCTATATGACCACGCGCCTGTCGGGGGGCAAGACCTATTTCCTGCCTTTCAACAAGGGCTGCAATGGCGGCGGCGGGAATCTTGATAATAGGGACGGATACAAGACAGCCTATCTGTGGGAAGAGGTGTTGAAGCGGCATAGTCTTCTGGACATCCTGGCGCGTTTTGTCCACCTGCAGGTTGAAGACAAGACGCTGGGCGGCAAGAAAGTCAAGAAGGCGACGATGATCTTCCCCCGCTACCACCAATTGGATTGCGTGCGCCAGTTGGTGGCGGATGCGCACAGCCAGGGCACGGGGACCAACTACCTCGTCCAACACTCGGCGGGAAGCGGGAAATCCAACTCCATCGCGTGGCTGGCGCACCGGCTGGCCACCCTATACGACGACAACGATGAGAAGGTCTTCGACTCGGTCATTGTGGTGACCGACCGGGTGGTCCTCGACCAGCAGCTTCAGAACACCATCTACCAATTCGAGCACAAACAAGGCGTGGTGCAGAAGATCGATATCGACTCGGCGCAACTAGCGGAGTCCCTCGCCACGGGTGTTCCCATCGTCATCACCACCTTGCAGAAGTTCCCCTTCGTGACCGAGAAGATCGGCGACCTGCCCAAACACAAGTATGCGGTCATCGTGGACGAGGCCCACAGTTCCCAGGGCGGCGAGACCGCCACCGAACTCAAGGGGGTGTTGGGTTCGCCGATCGTCAAGGAAGAAGCCGCGAAATATGCCGCCGAGCAGGGGTTGACCGACTACGAGGAAGAGATCCTCAAAACCATGCTGAAGCGCGGCCGCCAGCCCAACATCTCGTTTTTCGCCTTTACGGCCACGCCCAAGTACAAGACGCTGGAAGTGTTTGGCCAGCCTGGCCCGGTCGGGAAGCCCGCTCCCTTCCATCTCTACAGTATGCGGCAGGCCATTGAGGAGGGGTTCATCCTCGATGTCCTTCGGAACTACACGACGTACAAAACCTACTACCGGCTCATCAAGTCTATCGAAGACGATCCGAAGGTGGACAAACGCAAGGCGGCGCGGGCCTTGGCGCGGTTCATGAGCCTGCACCCGCACAATATCGCGCAAAAGACCGAGGTCATGGTCGAGCATTTCCGCCACTTCACCATGCACAAGATCGGCGGGAAGGCCAAGGCCATGGTGGTGACCTCAAGCCGCCTGCATGCGGTCAGGTACAAACAGGCGTTCGACAAGTATATCGCCGAAAAGGGATATACAGGCATCAAGACGCTCGTGGCTTTCTCGGGAACGGTTACCGACCCGGACGCGACGAACGTCGAATACACGGAAGTCGGGATGAACGGCGGCATTCGGGAGAAGGAACTGCCCGAACGGTTCGGGTCAGACGAGTACCAGGTGCTGCTCGTGGCCGAGAAGTATCAAACCGGTTTCGATCAACCTTTGCTGCATACGATGTATGTTGACAAGCGGCTGGCTGACATCCAAGCGGTGCAAACGCTCTCGCGCCTCAACCGGACCCATCCCGGCAAGGAGGACACCTTCGTGCTGGACTTCGTGAACGAGCCGGAGGAGATACTCAAGGCGTTCCAGCCGTTCTACGAGCAGACCACAATCGGCGAGCGTGCCGAGGCCCAGCAACTCTATGAACTGCAGGCCAAGCTCGACGGCCATCAGGTCTACTTCAAGGCGGAAGTCGAAGAGTTCTGCAAGGTCTTCTATAAACCGAAGCGCACACAGACGCCTGCGGACCATGCCCGGATGAACGCCTGCATCGACCCCGCCGTGGGACGATTCAACGCGCTGGACGAGGATGTCCGGGAAGAGTTCCGCAAAACGCTCGTTGCGTACCGGAACCTGTATTCATTCATGTCGCAGGTAATCCCGTTCCAAGATACGGACCTGGAGAAACACTACTCTTATATCCGGTTCCTCCTGAACAAGCTGCCAAGAGGCGACCGGGGGCCGATCTACAATTTCGATGACGATGTGGCTCTGAAATACTATCGCCTCCAGAAAATCGGCGAGGGCTCGATTCAGCTTCAACCCGGCGAACAAGAACCGGTCTCCGGTCCCACATCCGTTGGCACGGGTGTAGCGCGCGGCGATGACATCGAGCTCTCCAGGCTTATCGACATTTTAAACGAGCGCTTGGGCACGGACTTTCGCCCGGGTGACCAGTTGTTCTTCGAGTCGATCCGCGAAGACGCTATCGCGGACCACACCCTTCGCCAGGCAGCGATCGCCAACACGATGGAGAACTTCGGTTACGTCTTCCGCAAAGCGCTGGAAGGTCTCTTCATCGACCGGATGGACCAGAACGAGGATATCACCGCCAAATTCATGAACGAGGATCGGTTCCGAGAGGTCGTTAGCCAGCATCTCCTCAAAGAAGTCTATGAAAAGATTAGAGAGGACGCCAAAGCCGTTAATGACTGATGGGGACATGGCTCGTTTCTACGGTCCTACGTGGCTGTCCTACCGGTAAGTCCGCACCTGCACGATTCTCGCATCGAACGCAGTCCTGCCTCTTCACAATGCCATCCTCATCCAACATACCTGAGTGCGCTTATGCCGCGTCCACCGTGGCTCAGTGTCGATACAACTGGACTCGAGTCTTCGCCATATGCACGAGGCCCACGGAAAAAGGGCTGCGGGTGTATCTGCACGGGGCGGATAAAGCCGGACGGCAGGGTATGGCGTTGTTCGAGGTATCAGACGACGGAGTCATTGCGGAAGTATAACGACTGCTAATCATAAAAATTTTCACGATTACGGGATTGCTCCGGGAATCCAGGACAGTTCGAGCCCGCCCGAATTGTCCCGCCACGCCCATGCTGGCCATCACCAAACAGCCCGTCATCACTGCCCGGCCATGCAGCGCCGAAACGGCCTAAAAAGAAGCCCCCCGGGATACAGGCGGGATACAAAAGTGGAACCAAAGAAAAAGCCTCAAGGAGCGACTTGCGTAAGTCCTTGAGGCTTAGTGTTTTATATGGCGTACCCGGAGGGGCTCGAACCCCCAACCTCTTGGTCCGTAGCCAAGCACTCTATCCAATTGAGCTACGGGTACGCATCGCGTCTAGCGGGGATGCACTTTAGCATATGCCGAACTGCTTTTCAAATATTATTTCGCTATATTTCGCTATAAGGCTTGGCAAATGGTCTTTATGCAGACGGATGCACACTCACTTCGGATTGAATTGTACTCATAGCATCCAGCACTCTTTGCTCGCTTTTCAAGTGTGCTTCGTTTATCGAGTCATAGACGCATTTGACGGCTTCATGCAGTTTCTGATTATCAGGTAAAAACGCTTCCATCTGGCGGCAGCCATGCAATACGCCTTTGATTAACCCCAGATCCATGAGCTGCTTCTCGCAGACGATTTGGCTGAACTTCTGGAAGGACTCCGTGAACGGATTGCGTGGGAAGGCATCCGCAAGGTTGATTCCACGGCGCAGCTCCCCTGCTTTCGCGGCATATTCCCATTCGCCCCAGCGCACCATGGCCGGGCCATCCACGGCTCCTCGTAAGATGAACCGGTTTAGCTCCGATTGAAACGGGATCAACGGCAACATATTTTCGGGATAGTCAGGTACCGCGGGATCGCCAGAAAAACACACCGGCCAGTGCCGTGTATCGACCTTCACCGTGTTGCCTTCGCCCAGCTCAGATGCGCCCACATCGCCCTTCATGCCCAGGGCTTTGAGCAACAGCCACGCCATAAGCAAATGCCCGTTTTCCTTGGGATGTATGCCGTCAAATGTCAGATGGAATCCAGGGCCATAATGCTGTTTTCCCGCTTCAAGCGCCGTGCGCATGGCGGTATACACATCCGCGAACGCCACTTGCTCTTCCTTTGCGACGGATTCCGCGATATCCCGCATAACGTGGAGATTCTCGTTGTATTGCTCCCACGTGATATTCGACCGCACAAAGAGCTGGTCTACGATGCCCGGTGACATAACCACGATTTCGCGGACACCCATGGCTCTGCAATGTTGAATGACGCGTTTCATGCTCTTGCGGTAACACGCGCCCAGTTCATCCCGGTAGGGCTCATACGCCCCGTCATTCATCCCGAAGCAAATGCTGGCCACCGTGGGTTTGAACACGCCGAGATCGGCATCCATGCGCGCGAGAAAACCCGTGGCCGTTTCGCCGCTCCAGCCGTATTGCATAATATGCAGATCAAATGCGTCCGGAGCCGCCAGGCGCAGATAGGCTTCCGCCATCCGGCTATACATGGTTTGTTCCGTGATGGAATCGCCGATGATCGCATACCGGTCACCAGGCTTGAATACTCCAAACATATGTTACCTCTCTATTCTTGATGAACTGACCACACACTACTATCGCATCATCCGTTGTTTTCTTGATCTATCCCCGACAGGATCAGGCTCCATCATTTCTTCATGTGATGAGCTTGCGAAGATTTATCACGGAATCCAAAGGAAATCAAAATAGCCGCGGCATATGATTTTCCTATATATCGAGAAAGCCGAAAAGACGCGTTATATGCGCCCTTCCGGCTTTCTCGTACAATCATTACGCGCTAACTCTCGCCTTGGCTTACACAGCACTTACATAGTCACGGATACCTCGGACACAACCGGCGTAATGGCGTCTATGACTTTCTGTTCGCTTTTCTGCTGCACATCCTTAATCGAATTATTGATGCATTTCACCGCTTCACCCAATTTCTTGTCGTCAGGCGCAAGATCTTTTATTTGGCGGCAGCCATGAAAGACGTTTTTGATCAAGGCAATATCTGTTTGCTGTTTCTGGCGAACCAAGTCGTTGAACTTCTGGAAGGACTCCGTGAACGGATTGCGCGGGAAAACGTCCGCAAGATTGATCCCTTGGCGCAACTCACCCGCTTTCGCGGCATATTCCCATTGACCCCAGCGCACCGTGGCCGGACCATCCACGGCTCCACGCAAAACAAACCGGTTTAGTTCAGACTGAAAGGGTATCAACGGCAGAATGTTCTCGGGACAATCGGGTGTCGCGGGATCGCCCCAGAAGCAAATGGGCCAATGGCGCGTGTCAACCTTCGCTACATTACCTTCACCCAGTTCGACCGCGCCCAGGTCGCCCTTCATGCCCAGCGCCTTGAGCAACTGCCACGCCATGATCATGTGGCCGTTTTCCTTGGGATGGATGCCGTCATAGGTCATATGGAAAGCGGAGCCGTAATGCTGCTTGCCCGCTTCCAGCGCCGTATGCATGGCGGTAAATACATCCGCGAACTTAACTTGCTCTTCTTTCGCGACCGATTCCGCGACATCCCGCAGGGCATGCAGATTCTCGTTGTATTTCTCCCAAGTCAAATCTGGCTTTACATAAATCTGATCTACGATGCCCGGCGACATGACCACGATTTCGCGGACGCCCATGGCTTTGCAGTGTTGAATAATGCCTTTCATGCTTTCCCGGTAGCGCGCGCCAATTTCATCCCGGTATGGCACATATCCACCGTCATTCATCCCAAAGCAAATGCTTACCACCGTGGGATTGAATACGCTTAGATCATCATCCATTCGCACCAGGAAACCCGTGGACGTTTCGCCGCCCCAGCCATATTGCATAATATGCAGGTCAAACTTATCCGGCGCCGCCAAGCGCAGATACACTTCCGCCATCCGGCTGTACATAGTTTGTTCCGTGATGGAATCACCGATGATCGCATACCGGTCGCCAGACTGGAAAACACCAAATGCAGGCTCCGCCTTGCATTCCACCGCCGTGAATAGGCAACACATTATGAGCAATCCGAACACACATCGTCGCATCGATCTCTCCTAGATTCTATTCTTGCCTCTTTTTTAGAACAGCACACTCCTGCTGGGCATGCTGCGTATTAATCCTAGTATCTAGAACTGCACGACGCATTTCAACCGCTGGGTATTGGCCTCGTTAAGCTGCAATGCATCTTCCAATTGCTCTAATGGAATCGTATGGGTCACCAGCGGCTTCACATCAATCAGGCCGTGCTCAATGAGCTCGAGCGCCTGGCGGTTCTCGAGGGCCGAGGAGCCATGCGTGCCCACGATCCGGCATTGTTTGTAGTGGACTTGATTCGTGTCAAGCTCCACCATGCTCTTGCCTTTTGGCAGGCCGCCAAAGAAATTCACACAGCCCATTTTGGATACGCATTGCAGCGAAATCCGCTGCACGGCTCCCACGCCGCAGCACAGCATGACTTGGTCGAATCCGCGCCCGCCGCTCGCTTCCTGCACTGCGGACAGGAATGCTTCTTCCTGGCTGTTATCCAGCGTTCCCGTGAGCGCATTGCCCAAAATACGCTTGGCCATGGCCCGCTTTTCTTCCATGATGTCCGCCATCCAAATGCTGGACGCGCCACGCACACGGGCGAGCTGCGCATGCAGCAATCCAACCGGGCCCGAGCCGATGATCAGCACGGATTCGCCCATGCGGAAATTGGACAACCCTTGCCCGTTGATCGCGCAGGCCAATAATTCCGCGATAGCCGCTTCGTTAAAAGACACTTTATCCGAAAGCGCATTCACCCCGCCGCACCGAATCGCCTTGGCTGGTATCACCATATATTCTTGATAACCGCCATCGTAGTGGTAGCCAAACGCTTCGAGCTGTTCGCACATGCTCGGCGCGCCCCTCAAGCAATACGCGCACCGCCCGCAATTGATGACAGCGCAAACAGCCGCCCGCTGTCCCGGCTGGAATCCCCCCTCCGCCGCAGGCCCCACGGCATCGAGTATGCCCGACACCTCATGGCCCAACACTCGGGGCAGCTTGAGGAGCTGGTGGCCATAATTGTAGATCTTCACGTCCGTGGCGCATACCGCACAAGACTTGATTTGCAGCACCATCCCATCTTCAGGACAGTGCGGGCGCTCTACTTCTTCAAACGCCATCTGCTTCACATCACGCAATATCATTCGCCGCATATGTCAATCTCCCAATCGGGCATGCCATGCCACAATTCGCCCAAACGCCTTTGATTCCCGGGAAAGCAAACATACTTTCTCGATTACTTCGCCCGGCCCGCCGCTCTTAATCATATCCGCCAACCGCGCGCATTCCACATCATCCGGATCCTGGTAGTGCATGGCGGCCGCCATGGTGCGGCATATCGGCTCGATATCCAAGCTATATTGTTCCGCCAACCGCAACAGCCCCGTCAAACGCTCATCCGGGCCAAGCTTCCGCAACGGCTGCCTGCCCACGCGCTGCACGGTGTCGCCCAGCTCCGGATTGGCATACCGGTACGCCAGTAGATTCGCTACATGCTCCGCCAGGCGGTCCGGCTCCAGCCCATAATGGCGGTGCAATACGGCCGCCGCAACATCAAGTAATTCGCGTAAATGCGCCGCGATATCTGCAAATTCTAGCGCCTCCGTAAGCGTGGCGCATCCCTTCATCGCCCCTTCATACGCAAGCAACACATGGCCAGCGTTATTGGTATATAGTTTTCGTTTGTAATATGGGGCCAAGGCTTCGACAAACTGGAAACCGGGGATTTGAGGCTGTTCGCCAGGCCAGGCATGCCCATCAATAATGAGCGTCTCACAGCTCTCCCCGACCAGTTCCAGGCCTTCTCCCGGACGCAGCATCCGCTCGACGGACGACGCCACACAGGTTGCTTGGCTGGCGGTAATGCCTTTCGCTGCTAGATGCCGAGCCATCTCCCCCGCCGCGTCCGGCCAGTTCTCACAAAGCAGCAACGGAAGCGCCGTTTCCCGTTCTGGAAAAGCCCGCGCCAGAATGCCCGCCACGGAAGCCAAATGCGGACCGCCCACCGCCGTCGCGGCGAATGGGCATTTAGCCAATGCGTTCCTAAGCATATCCACATCATCCGGGCCTGCCACGTTAAAACCGTTTACAGCGAACGTTTCCGGGCAACGTCCTGTCAGCCGGACGGTATAAGACTTTGCCTGGCATAGCGCTACGCGCAACAGCTCGACGGGTTCGACAAATAGCATTGGCTGATGCGCTCCGGCCAATAATTGTCCCAGCAACCCCCGGCCGATGCTTCCTGCGCCGAAAACCACTGCTGGCGCTTCATTCATATGGTTTTACCTCCCGTTACCGAACGACTATTCGCTTGGGCCAGTTACGGCCCGCATCCGCCGCCGATACGCTCAAAACAATCCTATAACAGGAAAAAGGGGATAACTCTTGACGTATCAAGAGTTTCCCCATGGCTTTATTTGACTAGGCTACCGTTTCTTCACTTCTTCGAAGTTTTCCAGGAAGGAGTTTAATCCATTCGTGGTCATCGGGTGGTTCAGCATGGCTTCAAACACCGCATACGGAATCGCAACACTGTCCGCGCCCGCCAGAATGACTTGGATGACTTGCTCGACATCCTTGATGCTCGCGCCGATGATGCAGGTGTTCTTAATATTCCAAGCATCAAAAAGCTGGCGCATCTCACGAATCGCGGCGATACCGTCCATGCCCACCATACGGGCGCGGCCAATAAACGGACTGATGAACGGCGAACCGGCCAAACCAGCCATCAAGGCTTGGGTGGGGTTGTACATCAAGGTCGCGTTAGTGCGGATGCCTTCGGCGACCAAGCGCTTGACGGCCGTCAAGCCAAAACCGTTGGCCGCCACTTTCACCGCCAACGTCGGGTCCATGGCGTGAATTTCACGGGCATGGCGGCATACATCCTCTAAATCATGGCCTAATGCTTGGAACGCAATGGGGCCGCTAAAGAAACGCCGGATTTCATCCAAGACCTGCCGGTAGGTTTTGCCGCTGGCCATAATCTTCTGTGGATTGGTGGCGATGCCATTCACCAAACCCGTGCTAACGGCTGCACGAAGCTCGTCCACATTGGCGGTATCTATAAATATGCGGTATGCACTCATATCCATTACTCGTCACTCCTCTTTCGAATTGCTGCAAAATCCATCACTCTAACAGATCACCGGAACACCTTCAATCGAAACCCCGCATGAACCGCTCGCACCCTTCTGGCCGCCACCGGATAGGCGGGCGCTTAATGCATTCGCCCCAGCCATTGCACATGCATGATCGTTTTCCACCGCCGAACCAGACACCCCAATAGCGCCGATCACTTCGCCTGCCGCGTTCTTAACTGGCACGCCTCCCGGGAAGGTGATCAATCCGTTATTCGAGTGCTCGATGTTGTACAACGAGCCGCCCGGCTGGCTTAACTCACCCACATCACCCGTGTTCATGTCGAAAAACCGGGCTGTACGGGCCTTTTTCTGCGAAACATCGATGCTGCCCAGCCAAGCGCCATCCATTCGTACGAAGGCTTTTAAATTCGCACCGGCATCCACAACGGCGATGTTCATCTTCAGCCCAAGCTGCCGCGCTTTCGCCAAAGCGGCATCCACCATTGCTTGCGCATCTTCCAAGGTCAAATCGTATTTTACGCAACCCATCTTTGTTTCCTCCTGTCATTTCTATATTGCGCCAAGAACCAACTTCATGGTACCTTAATCGAAAGCAGAACGCAATACTTCGAAACATATTTCGAAGCAGAAACGAAACCATTGTCAACTAAATACTGGGGTTTAGTTATGGATTATTCAGTGGAACAGCGGCGCGATCACATTCTGGAACTGCTCAAAGAACAAGGGACAGTCCGCGTCTCCTCATTAAGCAAACGATTCAATATATCGGAAGTAGTCATTCGCAAGGATCTTCAATGCTTGGAAACCTTGGGCGTGCTCGAACGCCGGCACGGTGGAGCCGTGCGGATTCAGCGAGGATATCTATATAAAGACCTGGAGGAACGCATGGCCACCATGGGGCCTCAAAAACATGCGATTGCCCATGCCGCGCGCCTGCTCATGTCTGACGCCCGTGTGATCATGCTCAACTCCGGCTCCACGAATGTATATCTCGCCCGCGAACTCGCCCTTATCGAGGGGCTTGTCGTGATTACCAATGCCGTAAGAGCCGCGAGCGAATTGGCGGATTCCGAGCGCAATCAAGTCATCCTGCTCGGCGGGGAAATCAAGGCGCGGTACCAGTTCACCTACGGGCAAGACGCCCTGCGGATCCTAAAAAAATACCATGCCGACATTTGTTTCATTTCGCTCGACGGCGTCGATGCCAGCCAAGGCCTTACGAGCTATTATCATTATGAAGCCGACACCATCCGCCAAATGCTGGCCCATGCCACGCGGCGCGTGATCATCGCGGACAGCACGAAAATAGGCAAGATCAGCCTCGAGCATGTTGGCGATATTACCGAAATCGATATTATCATCACCGATGACAACGCGCCCGAAGACCAAATCCAGCGCATGCGCGCACTCGGCGTACAAGTCACACTGGTGAATGCCTGATTAGCGGCTAAACCCTGTTTTCCAAATGCGCCAGCCATTCCAATGGCCGCCGCGATGGAGCGTAAATCCGCCCAGCAATACCAATTGGGATAACAAAATGGATTCTGCAGCAGCTTTCACCGGCAAAGGCGCCGCAGGCAGCGGCTCTATCGAGGGCCGCTCGGAGGAGGCGATCAGTACCATGTCTTCGCTGATGTCCACCTCCAATGAACCATCACTCAAATCCGTATATTCGGTGGTTTCCACGCCCATCAGATTGGTGATGGCCACGGCTTCGCCCCGGGTGAAATGGAGTTTGACTTTACCCGCATGGGCGGCATCCACACTCCACAACGCCGTAATATACCGGCCTTCCCCCCCCGAGAAGCCTCGCGCATACTGGTCTTCGCCCAAGGCAATTGCTGCATCATAGGTGCAACCATTGAGCGTCTTCGCTAATGTGTGATACACGCTGTAGGCGGGACGTGGAGACAAATCCACCCGTAACAAGCCTGCTGGATTGTAGTATGGCGCGGTTCCCCCCGTTTCTTCCGGATCCGGCCAGGAATACCCAGGAAACCAGCACATCTTCTGCAACCCAAGAGAGAATCCCAGCACATATCCCCGTGCCAGCCACTGCGCCTGTTTACGTTCGCCCACGCCCACCCAAAAACCGCCCGACCAATCAACCGCCATGCAGGCGAACTCCGTGTCCCATACAGGCGCGCCAGGCTTATGGGCGTCCCGCCATGCCAATACGGCGGAATAGGTGGGCAGATAATTGGTCCGCTCCGGGTAATTCGCGTTATTCATCCAGTAATTATGGACGCCCAATATATCCCAATACGGCGTGGCCCCGGCGGCGTCCACGGCGTTAAAGAAGGGAATCACATCACAGCTTTTGTCAGCGACGGCTTCGATGATGATTTTGATATCGGGCTTCACACGTTTTGCGGCTTGGGATGCATGAATCACCAATTGGGCATATTGCGCGGGCGTGCCCTTCCAATAGCCTATGTTGGGTTCATTCCATATACGCAAATATGTCAGCCATGAGCCATACCGTTCGACGAAATCCTCGACGAATCCCTCCCACTCCGTCCAATCCGTTGGCGGATACTGCCAATATTCCGAAGAAGATGGATTGGACGATAACCATTTTGGAATGGCGAATAGATGGGGAATTGGTGTAATGCCCACTTCAAGCATTTTCTGTAAATAGCTGTCATAATACGCCCAATTGTAGGTTCCTTCCGTGGGCTCCATGAGCGACCACCAGACATCCATCGTCCCCCAACGAGCCCCCATCTCCGCCATATCCGTATAAAAACCTTTGGGCACGATATCGGCCAGCATGCCGGTGTTGCCGATCATGTAGGTGAGAAACCGCGAGTCCTGCTCGAATGTGGCTTCTTCCGGAAGCACCGCATGGGAATAAAAGGGGCTTTGTTGTATGAGCACTTCGCCGCTCGAATCACGAAACAGGAGCCGCAAGCCTACATACCCCACCTTCTCAAAAGCGGAAGAAACGGCGAATAACCGGGTGGTTTCTCCATTGAGCGTAACCTCTTGCGATTGCGGAGAAGCCATGGAGTTGCCCCACAGATCCGTATAATAGACCTCCATCGTCCCGCTGACCGCTTCCGCGCTCGCATTCCCGAGAAAAAAACGGACGGTCGCGGTCTCATGAATAGGAACCGTATGAGTGCTGGTGGCGAGCAAGCGAAGAGACATGACCGCTGATTTTGGGGATTTGACATAAAAATAAGTGGTCTCCGGTTGTTCGAAGTCTACATCCGAGCCACAAGAGGTGCATGTATACACGCCGACGCAGGCATCATCATTTTGCTTTATACGCCATTGATTCGGTTGAGACGAGGCTTCTTTAGATGGAGACAGGTTTTTCCCATCTTTTCGCCATTGATAATTGATATGGCCTTCCGGCGCTTCTAATACCACCGCCGCTTGTTCCGCCTGCGCATCGGAGGCGGCGCCCATATAGGGCAACAACGCCGTGAGCCCAATAATAAATGTAAACGTCATAGGGCGCTTATCCTTTCCCTCTCGCACGTGGAGCATTCCGTGCCTGGTCGCATGCCTTCAATCCAAACGTTTTACGCATAGCGAAAGGGGAAGAGCGCAGTGGCGCTCTTCCCCGTATCGAAACTACCGGCGATTTTTCTTCACGCCAAGCGCAAGTAACGACATGGCCGCCAGGCCAAGCCCAAGCGCGCCCATGACCGGCACATCTTCCACTGGAGGCGCTACAGCGCCGCCCAGCGAAGAGCCTAGCGAACCGCCTTCGCTATCCGCCGTCAGCAGTTCTGCATTGTCATAACTCCAGTCGGTGGGAATATCGGCATAGTTCGGAGCAACAAACGTGGCCGTATTATTCGCACCACCCGTGCAACCGGCATCCGCCGTGCCATCCATGTTGCAATAATCATAGGTGATTGACGCCGAAGGCGAATCCGATGAATTGCTCAGCACCGACCCGGTAAGAGTGACATCGATATTGCAATTCGTGACGATGACATCCGCCGCGCCGCTCCACACATTCTGAACGGCAAATCCCATGCCCGGATCCGATGTGGACAAGAAATCACAGTGGTCAATCGTGACCGTTCCACCGGTCGAAGAACCGACGAAGACGCCTACCGCGCCAGCGCCATATCCATTGTCTTTCGTCATCAAGAAGGCGCTATGAGAGAAGCTTACGTCAGAGCCATCTCCGAAGGTGACATTTGAACCAAAATTATACCAATCCTGGAACAGGCAATTAAATACCGTGGAATGCCCACTTTCAAAATTGATAGGCATGCCCACGTTATTGAATACGCAATCGGTAAAATTGGCCGACAGATTGCCTGTGGCTCCCTGGCGCACTAAAATCCCCATGCCGGTGTTCGGATGATCCACAAATTGGCAGTTGTTCACATTGACGGTGATGTTCTCACCATCTTCCGCGACTAGGCACATCCATAACCCAGGAATCCACGTGTTTCCACTGGTCGTAAAAATGCAATTCTCGAGAGTCAGGGTGCTGCCATCTCCCATCCAATACCCATTGATCATCGTACTCGTGCAATTACTGCGCACGGTGATCGTGCCGCCATCGTTATCGCCCAGTTGGAATCCGCCGACATTGGGGATGATGGCTTCCGCCGTGCTGCCCGAATAGGTCAGCGTCGGAGTTTGCCCAGCCGTGGCCATCACCGTGATATTCCATACGCCCACGACCCAGTTGACGCTAGTTTCGATATATTCCAGACTATCGGTGATTTCAATCACGTCACCTGCGGCAGCGCCCGCCACGGTGGTCGCAATTACATCCGTGCCGCCGCCGCTGACTTGAATCGTGGCAGCCATTCCGCTTCCACACCACAATGCGCTCAACACACACATTACAGCAACCATTGTCATATGCTTCATCTTTTTTCCTCCAGCAGTTTCCATATACAATATATAGGCTTGTTTGACTAAAGCACTGCCACTAAACAGCGCTGTTTGGTCCTCCCTTCTTCTATTTAGCGCCGTCGTTCGCTCCACCGTTGTTCTGTGTGATGCCGGGGCTTCTTATAAAAGCCCCGGCATATTTTTCCTGTCTTTTGTATTATCAATCGCCTGCCATTAGCCAGGCGTATTCAGCAACAAACTGGCTATTTACGATTCTTCTTCAGGCCAAACGCCATCAGCGCAGCCGCCGCCAAGCCAAGGCCCAGCGCACCCATAACCGGCAAATCTCCTACAGGAGGATTTTCGGAAGCACCCAGCATCGAACCCAGCGCGCCGCCTTCGCTATCCGCCGTCAGCAGCTCTGCATTGTCATAACCCCAGTCAGAAGGAACATCGGCATAATTCGGCAACACAAACGCGGCCGTGTTATTCGCACCGCCCGTGCAGCCCGCATCCGCCGTGCCATTCATGTTGCAATAGTCATAGGTAAGTGTTGCAGAGGCATTAGTTGAGCTGTTGCTCAACACCGAGCCTGTGTTGTTCACCTTGATGTTGCAGTTTGTAATGGTGACATCCGCGCCGCCGCTCCATACATTTTGAACGGCAAAACCAAGGCCCGGATCAACCAAAGACAAAAAGTCACAATGATCAATCGTGACAACGCCGCCCTCGGCGCCGCCCACGAATACGCCAACGGAACCGTTGCCGTACCCATGATTTTTCGTCATCAAGAACGCGGAATCTTTGATCTCCACCGCACAACCATCAATGAACCAGACATTGATACCAAACGTTTTCCAATCCTGGAACAAGCAGTTCTGCACGACTGTCGTGGTGCCTCCATAAAGATAGATGGGCACACCGACATCCTTGAAAACGCAGTTCGTGAACGTGGTTGTCAGAACACCCGGAGAATTGACATATATAGTTTTCCCGTCGGTTGCGTCTGGATAGTCCAGAAACTGGCAGTTATCGAAATCAAACGTAATGGTCTCGCCCAATTCCGCCATCGCACATACCCATTGCCCAGGCACATAAGTATTGCCACTCGTCGTGAAAATGACGTTCTCAATGCGTATGGAATAGCCATCGGCCATCCAATATCCGTTAATCATCGTGTTGGGACAGTTGCTGCGGATCGTAATGGGGCCGCCATCATTATCTCCCAATTGAAATCCACCGACATTGGGGATAATGGCTTCCGCCGTGCTGCCCGAATAAGTCAGGGTAGGATTCTGTCCCGCTGTCGCCATGATGGTGAGATTCCACACACCCACGACCCAGTTCGTAGCGGTCTCGATATACTCAAGGCTATCCGTGATTTCAATCACGTCACCATCGACAGCGCCCGTCACGGCAGTCGCAATGACATCCGTGCCGCCGCCGCTGACTTGAATCGTAGCCGCCATTGCATTCACACACCAAAATGCGCTCAAAGCGCACAGTACTGCCACCCATGTCATGCGCTTCATATCTTTATCCTCCAACCATGTAAAAATATCCCAAAAAACAAACTCTCCACAAAAAATCCCCTTATTTACTCGTGTTTGCCCAAACACCTCCTTTCCAAGATTCACCGCTCCCGCGAATTCATCCCTCATTCGATCGTTTTCGGCACCGCCAGTTTCTCCGCATTCCACGCGGAAACCGCCATATGCGCCGGAGGCGTTTCCCAAGCTTTTACCCACAACGTGCGCGCTTCGCCCGGCTCCAACCAGAAGCCGTTGTCTTCATAACGCATAATGTGGTCATGCCCTGGGCTTGCAAGTGAAACCCGGTACGCCGGGATTTCACCTGTATTGCGAATCACCACTTCCGCCGCGAAGCCTTCCGCATCTTCCCGCCACGGCTGCGCCCACTCGAACGCCAACGCGGTCCGCGTTTTCTCGACATCACAGATCCATGGCCCATGTTCGAGATACGGCATCCGCATCGAGCGCGCGCCTACTCGGGGCGTGTACACGCTGCGGGACAATAACGCGCCGCCTGGCGACTCCAGCAGATCAACGGTTAGGAACAGCACGGCGTCTTTCATGTCGGATGGTATACGCCAGGTGAAAAATCCGCCCGCACATACGGCATCCGCCGGGGCATCCACGGCCTTCGTGGCTTCGCTCAGCAGCTTCATCAAGACATCCCGAAGCCGGACCGCCAGGACGGCGTTAGGGTAGGATTGCATGTGTTCATTCGCTACAAACAGTTTGGCGCGGAATTCCTCGCCTGCGGGCGTGAACATATCGTCATAGACCGCGCCCACATGTAGCGGCTCGAATGAACACTTCTGGTCGTAATACGACATCTTGGGCACGTTGAACCAATCCACGTATTCCCAGGTCAGTGAACTAGGCCAGATCACATTGAACACCCAGCTTAGCGCGCACGTGCAGTTCGGCCAGCGGGACCGCCAGAAATCGACGCCGAACTTGGTCAGCAGCCCGTGGCTGTTCTGGGCGTACCGGATGAATTCATCCCAATTGGACGGAATGCCGCTCTCGGAAATGAACGGCATCATCACCATCAACGCGCGCGATAAATGGGCGTCGTGCATGCTGAATCCGCTCTCCGCCTCGCGGAACGAGGGCTCCCATCCCTTCCAGGGGAAGGCTTCCAGAGGATCCGGCCCTTTGGGGGGAAACTGCTCGAACTCCTCTTCCGGCATCATCCGCAACAACGATTCCATCATGGGCGGCGACGCCATCGAAAACTCCGTCACACCGGCGGATAGATCCCGCGTAAAATAGGTGTAGTTGGCCCCTTCCATCCAGTTCACCTGGTAGGAGTGGCTGTCCCCGCCATAAGGGCAGGCGCGATGGAAGTCGCGTGTCGGATCGAATTCCTGACAGAGATATTCCAGCTCATCCACCACGGGCTTGTTCAGCGGGCAATCGGGATCGAATTCATTGCCGCCGCACCATACGAACAGCGACGGGTGATTGCGAAGCCGCTTGACGTTGGAAACAATAGTTTCCCGCCATACTTCCCGGTCCATCTTGTGGAAGAGGCCGTTGGCCAGTGGGAACTCCTGCCAGACGCAAATGCCCAGCCGGTCGCAGCAGGCGTAGAACTCATCCGTTTCGAGCAGCCCCGCGCCCCACGGGCGGAGCATATTGACATGCGAATCCTTCGCGCGAGTCAGCAGGCGCTCATAATGCTGCGGATCGAGGCGCAACATTTGATCGATGGGCATCCAGTTCCCGCCTTTCGCGAAGAATGGACGGCCATTCACTACAAATACCCAGTTGTATTTCCATTGCTTATCCGGCGTCGGGCGTTTCTCGATAATACGTATGCCGAATTGGAGCGTCTTCGTTTCCGTGCTGGTGATCGCATTCGCCCAGCCGCTCTCGCGGCAGGAGGCCTTGACTTCGAGCGTATACAAGGGCTGTTCGCCCATGCCGTTGGGCCACCACAGGCGCGGATTCGAGATCTCGAAACACACCGATTGCCGTTGCGCGCCGTGGAAATAGCCTACCTTGCTGGACTGCTCCGCCACTTCATCGCCATCCGGCGAAGCGATCTTGACCGTGTAGTCCATCTCAAAGGGATACATGGCCCAGTTGTTGATCGTGAAGGAGACATCCAGCGTCGCGGCATCGTCTCCGATGGAACGCGTGATCACCTGGACATCCCGCAGGGAGGCCTTGCCAAACGCCCGGAGCGTCACCGGACGCCATAATCCCGCCGTCACGATATCCATGTTGAAATGCCAGCGCTCGGTGATGTAGGGCTTGATATTGGCATGGGGCGGGAAGGGGCACGGTAGGATGCACACCACTACTTCATTATCGCCTTTCCGCCGCACTTTCGAGGTGATATCAAAGCGGTTCGGCAGCAGCGTGCCTTCGTGGTACCCTAGCAAATCGCCATTGAACCATACATAGCCGTGGTAATCGATCCCTTCGAACACCAATTCCAGATTCGGCGCGTCCTGGGCTTCTTCCGGCACACGGAACGTCTTTTTGTAGACCCATCGCTGCTGGTCCACCCATTTTTGTTTCGGGCCGTTATAACCGTAATACGGGTCTTCGATGATGCCTGCTTCGAGCAAGGAAGTATGCACCGTACCGGGAACCACCGCAGGGATCCATTGCGCGCATTTCAGTTCTTCCAGCGCCACCGGCACAACCCGCTTCAGCGTGTTCTCGGAAAAATCATCCTCAAACAACACTTCGCCGCTGGCGGCGTCCAGCAGCCGGGCATGCTTGAAATGGGCGCGCCCGCCATGCGCGGCGAATCCCGCCATGCGCCCAGCCAGGCGCTTGTCGCAAAACGTGCCGAGCGATACGCCATCGATGAATGCTTCCGTATGATCCGCGAGCACTTCAAAGCGCACCGTATACTCGGTTCCTGCTTGAATCTCCGGCCCGGCGGGAGGCAGCAACTCGCCTTCTTTCGCATCCGCCATGATGTAGTTCACAACAGGCTGCATGCCAGGCTTTAGGAAGAGCTGGTAATAGGTGTTCCTTTCCTCGGATAAACAAACCATCACCGAAGCGGCTGTATCCGGCCCATCAATGCATACGGTTCCCTCAAAGAAATACGGATCGGCAGGCTCGATACTGGTGAATATCTGGGCGAAATAGGGATTCTCGCCCCACAACACGCCATCCGTAACGGCCCAGTCGCCAAAGCGTTGTTTCCAGCGGCCCAATACCGTTTCGGGCATCCAACCCAACTGCCAGCCTTCGGAAAAGTCGATGTACTTATTCATGAATCGAGGGATCCTTCACGTTGTTGTTCATCCAGTTGGGATCTACTTGCAGATAATTTCGCAGCACGGGCCGATGGGCAATCAGGCCATGACCCAAATCGGCCAGATAGTGAAAACGGACCGGATACGTTTTTCCATCAATTTGATATTCCAGCGCCACCACGCCATCTTTTTCCGGCTCCACCGGCTTCAGGGTGACAACGCCCCAATTGCTGGGCATGCCTTCAGCGCGGTTATCGGGCAAATCAGAGAGATACACCACCGTGCCGTCTTCTTTAACCAAACGCGCATCACCCCAGTCGGCCACATCATCTTCCAGGCCATTGACGGCGTCATCGACGATCAGGCGCAGCGACTTCGCTCCGCTCACATCCAGCCGAATGGTTTTCGCCGGAACCGTTCCCGACATGGAAGCCACCTGGAATCCATACAGGGCTTCAACCATGTTTTCGTCGGAAGCTCCGCCTATGCTGGCTTTGGACTCCTGCCCGCCCTTCACCACGCCATCCACGCATGCCTTGAAACGCACCGCGCCTTTGCCGCCGGTGCAGGCGTCCACTCCTATATCAGAAACAAATTCTTTGAACTCGCCATTCAGCGCCACGGCGATTTCACTCACCGAGCGCACACCCAAGCCTTTTTTGTATTCCTTCTCACCAATCTTGAGAGGGGTCTTGTTTAGAGATTGATCGCGTGTCATCTCTCCGTAGGTATCGTAGATTTCCCGGAATCCAGGCCGCACCGTACGAGCGTCCCACAACCCATTGTTCAAGGTCTGGTCGTATACGAGCTGGCGTGGGCCTTTCCACAGGCTCACGAGGCTATAATCCGTATCCGGGCCATCGCCGATGAAACGGTTGCGCACTTCCGTACGCAGTGGCATCGCCAGCGTGATATCGGCGGCATCGCCCACCCGCACGGGAACCACGGCATACCCGCCATCGAAGCTAGGCGTCACGGCTTTGCCATTCACGGTGTACGCCTCCACCTTGCTCCAAGCTGGCACGCGTACATACAGCGGGAACGCTTCTTTACCTGCGCCTCCCACGGCAATATGCAAATTGCCATCCGCGGGGTATTTCGTTTCCAGGTCAAGCGCCACTTCCTGGCCGCTGGTTTTCAGCGTCACCGTTCCAGGTAAAAAGACATTGACCCACACCCGCGCGCCGTCCGTGCTGGCGATATACTGGGTCAATTCCGCCAAAGTGCTTGTGCCGTGCATCGAGCAGCAGAACGGCCACGGCGAACCTTCCCGCGTGGCGTCCACTCCCCGGTCTCCGCAGAATCCGCCTGCGGCGTCTTGATCAAAATAGAAATGATTCAGATGGATGCGCTCGACCATATCCATGTATTTGGCATCGCCAGTGGTTCGCCACAGATCCAGGTTCAAGCCCAGCCAATCATCCACGCTGCATCCTTCGTCAAACCAGTAGTTCAACGTATTCCAGCCGCGCCCGCCCAGGTGCTCGATGATGCCGCCGCCCGGCCACATGATGCGGTCGCGGAATACGGCATGCTGTTCCAGCACTTTGTTCAACACGCCCAGATCGCCCAGCGTTTCATGGGCGTACATACATCCTCGAAGGGAGAGCAAATACGAGTGGGTGTGCAGGCCGTAAAAATTCGCGGAGGCCGGAGGAATCGTGCTGGCGATTTTCAACGCGAATTCACTGTATTTCTTGTCTTGGGTGATGCGTTGCACTTCCCCCAGCGCCTCCGTGGCCACCCACCAGAAGGGGCTCGGTGCGCCGGGCTGGCCTTCATCAAAAAAGTGCGCCACGATGTAATCCGCCGCCTTCACCGATGCATTTTTGTATTCTTCGTCGTTGGTGTAGTGGTAGGCCCACACCAGGCCCAAAATGGCCCGGCACTGCCCGAACCAGAAGCCATTGCTGAAATCATGGGGATTGCCGTTGAAGATCGTCTCGAATTTGCCTTCTTCCGTCAGATGCGACAGCAAACCTTTTCCCACTTCATCAAACCTAGTGGATGCTGGCCCGCCCAGGGCCAGCGACACCCGCGAATACGCTTCGAGCGTGCGGCCCGGCCAGTCGCCGCCCCACATGCCCTTGGAAAAACCATTCCAGATATCTTCGGTAGTTGCCGCATCGAGCGCCTGTACCGCCTTCTTCATCCGGTCCACGATCTCGCCGCGCGGCTTGACTTGCTTCGCTGGCGTAATCGGTATGGAAGACGCTATCGCCATTCCCGCCATCAGAAACACTCCTGTAAAAAGAAACATGCCTCGCTGCATGCGCTGTCACTCCTGTTTCGTTTGTGGCTGTAAGGCGATCCACTTGCCTTGCGCATCCACTACGGCCATATCCAGAACACGCGGCACATCGGTGGGCAGCTTGCCCTCGATGCACATCACATCATCGACATACATCAGCCCATTTCCATGCAGGGAAACTGAAATACGTAGGAAATTCTGCCATGGCTCGGTGCGCACTGTGGCATGCACGTAACGCCACTCTTCTCCCACGCCAGGCAGCACGGAATAGGTATGGGGCATCAGAACTCCTTTTTCTTTGGAATCACTGATGACAAACAAGCATCCCTGTCCATCTTCCGTCTTCGGCATCTTCATCCATGTGGATACGGAATACCATGTATCAGGCTTTATCGGAATGAACTGCTGGACATTCGTGATCTCATCGGTATGCCGAGTGCGCCCCGCGCCCAATCCGGCCATTTCAATGGATTTTGCGCCCGAATGGGCCGTCTTTCCGGTGATAGTCATGTAATCGCGTACGGAGCCGTCTTCCCAGACAAGCTGGGCCTTTCCCTGTTGGGGGAAAGCCAATTTGGCGGTGGATTCAAAGGACGGCTCCACCAACAGTTGGCTAAACGTAACCTCCACTTGCTGGAGTTCCCTATTAATGGGCAGCCACACCACATCGGATACACCTTTTTGCTCCGCTATCGTGAAGGTTTCTTCTCCATTGCGGCCCTTGCAGCTCATATCAAACGCGCGATGTTTCGGCAAGCTGATAAACACGCCCTGCGCGGAAGCAGGCGCTGCCAGCGCTTGACTCATGCCTGTGGTATCTTCCCCGGAAGCCGCTTGCCACACCGGCTGATTCACAGCCTCTACCGGAATACGCACCGGCACACGCACCGGCGGGCAGCCTTCTTCTTGCACGCGCCAATGGGCTTGCACAAATCCCGAATCGGCGCTTCGTGGCAGCCATATCTCGCCTTCCGCTTGCGCCGGACGACCTTGGAAGGCATCCATACGTTTTTCAAAGGCGGCTGCGGAAGCGCCTGCGTATTCGAGCGAAACATAGGCATGCTTCGAACGCGCATCCGTTTGCGCCAGCGTCAACGCGGCGGAACGTGCTGCGCTTGAGGCATCGGCTGCGCCTATCGTCCAAGAAGCTTCTAGCCCATGCAACAAGGCCTTATCGCAGGCCACGCCGAATGGCTCCGCGCTCTTCAAATACACCGGGCTGCCCGTCAACGGTATGCCCAGGAGTCCATTGCGCGTCACGAGTTTCTCGTCTTGGCCCAGCATCGCCACGGAGTCCACCTCTGCTTGAGGTGTCGACAATGTGGCCCATTCGCCCGCTTCATCCGTGGACCACGCCACGGTCACAAAGCCATTTCCCCTTTTAAACTCCGCGAGATAGGCGGTATCAGAACCAGCATCCAACCGGCGCACAAACGTGGCGTCGGCCAGCATATCGACCATGGTGTAATAGGAAGCAAATGCCGGGCGGGGATCGAGGTCATGCCGCACCAGGCCGCCGCCATGGCTATAGGAGAGGCCTTCCCGTTCCATAAACCAGGAGTGGTAGGGGAAATAGATCATCTTCTCCATTCCCGCCATGAATCCCAGCAGCAGGCCCCTCACCGTATACTGCGCGTGGGCGGCTTCGCCATGGCCGTACCAATCCGGCGTGCTCCATGGCTCGGACAGCCAGCAGATCTCGCTGTCCCACACCGGCTTGCCTGGGCACGTCTTATCCCTCCATTCCACGAATGCCCGGTATTCATCAAAAGAGGAGGTTTCTTCCGGCGGCAGCAGTTTATCGAGCTGGTAATTGTGAATGCTGATGATGTCGCAATAATCACCGCCGCCCGCCTGCCACAACGCCTGGTATACCGGGATACGCGCCATGGAGATGTCAATGACGATTTTGATGTCCGGTTTGGCGCGGTGCGCTTGCTCATAGGCGATCTTCAATAACCGGGCGAATTCAGGAATGGTGCCCCGCCAATAGGCCGTATCGAACTCATTCCAGATGCGCAAGTAGGTCAAGTCGTCTTTGTAGCGGTCTACAAAGGCGTACACGAACGCGCCCCAGTCTTCCCAGTATTCTTCTTCTGGCGCATATAACTGGGCGTCATATTCCGACGAACGGTCGCCTTTTTTATAATCTTTATGCGAGGTCGCCCATAAGGGAATGCCAAACAAGTGGGGCAGCATATTGAGCCCTGCTGCTTTAGAATCCGCGAAACGCGTGTCGAAATGGCTCCAATCGTATGGCCCTTTTTTCTTGGGCTGCGCCTCGCCCCACCACATATCCGTGGTGGTCCATGGCGAACCTGTCTTGGCGAAATAGCGGTAATATCCCAGCGGCTTGCGGTCTTCCAAGGTATACCAATCGCCCGCACTGTACATGCCGAAGCGAGATTCCCCCTCACGAGGCCCCGCCTGCCGCAACCGGACAAATGAAATGGACACCGGGCTAAGCGCGGTGTCGCCGATGCGCACCTCACACCGGGCGTCATAGTATCCCGTATCGGGAATGGCTGGCTTGAACAAGACCGTAGCCTCTCCCTTCGCGGGAAGAGTAGCGGTTTGATCCAGTGTTTCCACCAAACGCCCAGACATATCCCACACATAGAGCCGGGCAGCCGCTTGGGCTTCACCTTCACCCGGATGAAGAATTTGAAACGCCGCTACGGCTTGTTCGCCCGGAAAGACGGCATAATTAGCCTGCGCGGGCAGGGGCCCTACGCTGTTCGGGGTTTCAGCGGCGAAGCCGAAACCGCATGCCGCCACACCAAAAACAATCAGCCATCTCGATACATTTTTTAAGTTCAAATCCCCTACTCCTTTATTGCGCCCGCCATACTGATGGCTTGCACGTAATACTTCATGATGCCAGCAAACAATAAAATGGAAGGCAGCGCCATGATCGCGGCGCCTGCGGTCATGGTGCCGTAGAACTGCTCATACCGCCCTTGCAGGGTCGCCATGCCAATCGGCAGGGTGCGCATGCCCGGCGAAAACAGCACAATTAACGGCCAGAAATAATCGTTCCAATTCCCCATGAAACCGAGCACCACCAGCGTCAAGGCAATGGGCTTCACATGCGGGAAAATCACATGCCACAACACTTGCAGTGTATTCGCTCCATCGATAAAGGCGGCTTCCTCCAAATCGCGGGGAAATTTTTTCAGGAATTGGGCGAACAGCAAAATGCCGAACGTACCCGCCAAATGGGGCAAAATAATGGCGTAGAACGTATCGAGCCACCCCAGCGCATCCACCACGATGAAAGAGGGAAACAACAGAATGATGCCCGGCACCGCCATCGCGAACAGCAGCAGCGAAACATAGAGCTTTTTCCCCACGAATTCCATCCGCGCCACGGCGTAGCCAGCCAGCAGGCTGATCGTCACGGACAACAAGGAAAAGCATGTCGCGGCGATCAAGCTGTTTCGGAACCACAACAGCACGGGCGTGTCCGTCATGTCGCCCAGCAGATTGCGGTAATTGTCGAGCGTGAAAGGCTGCGGCAATAGTTTAGGAGGCCACGCAATCGTCTCCGCTTCCGGCTTGAATGAGGTGATCGCCACCCAATACACCGGGAACAAAAAGAGCAAGCAGAGCAGTATAATGGCCATGGCGCGCGCCCACGCTAATGTTTTTTGTTGCAATCGCATGCCTATGCATCCCTCCTTCTACCCGCTAAGAGATACACGGCTGACACGAACGAAAATACGACCATCCCAGCCACTAGCGCCATCGCCACCGACGAACCTACGCGGGGATATTTCCCGTTGAACGCCTCTCCATACAAATACAGCATGATGGGCGTAGTGGCGTTTCCCGGCCCGCCCTTGGTGATCAATTGCGGCTGGGCAAACAAGCTAAAAGCCCCTATGATTTGCGTAATCACAATGAACACGGTGATGGGACGCAATCCCGGCAGCGTGATATGAATGAACTTCTGGAAGGCGTTTGCTCCATCCACCTCGACCGCTTCATACAACTGTTGCGGAATCGTCTGGAGGCCCACCAGGAACAGCACCATGCTCCATCCGCAAGCCATCCAAAGCGTAGGTATCACTATCGAGAGCCATACCCATGGAATATCCGCCATCCAAGGGATCTTCGCAATCCCGATGCCTTCCAGCAGATAATTCACCACGCCCGCTTCATACCCGAGCATCCAGCGCCAGATAACCGCCGTCACCGATACGGCCACCGCGGACGGCGCTAAGATGCAGAATTGCGCACCCATGCGAAGCCCTTTGCTTTTGCAATGGTGCAGCAGCAGCGCCAGCGCCAGGCTGATCACCACCAGCGGCGGCACGAAGTACAGAATGAACTGGCACGACACCCACAGCGATTTCCAGAAGAAAATGCCGCGTGTGAAGTCGCTGTCGAAAAGCCTGGTGTAGTATTTCAAGCCCACAAAGGCTTCCCGGCCATGCTCGATGGACCACCGGTGCATGCTGATATAAAAGCCGCCCGCCAATGGAACCAATATAAAGGCCGTAAAAAACACCACATGCGGCGCAATATAAAGATATGGAGTCAAACGTTGTTTCATAGGTTAGTCCGGATCCTGCGATAATGCTTTTGTGGCGATATCCGCCGCTTCATGTAATCCTTCCGCAGGGGTTTCTTTATTTAAGATAACCAGGTTCAGCCTTCGTTGAAGCTCGCCCACTCCTTCGCCATACCGGTAGTTGGCGTCGGGAAACACATACCGCTCCACATCCCGCGCCAGCGGAGCCATATAGGGATCAGACAAGAACGCTTCCGATGCGATGAGGGAACGCCTCGCCGGAATCATGTGGGCATTCAAGAGGTCCAAGCTGAGGTCGCTCAGATATTTCATGAACACGACCGACGCCTCGATCTTCCGTTTATCCGGCCACCGTTTTTTAAACGCGACGATGGTGTGGGAGCCTGTCATGACGACATGCTCCTTCGTTCCCAGATTGATCATGGAACACGCGCCAAACCGGAGGCCAGGAGTGCCCTTGAAGGTCGCCATCATCCAAACCCCATCCAGCGCCATCGCCGCCATCCCGCGCTTGAATTGGTCCATGCCTTCATTGCCTGTCGTATTGGTGGGCGAATAGCCATACTTGAAGATGAGGTCATACATGAATTGAAGCGCATCCACGCCCGCCTCCGAATCAAACCGGGCGGCGTCATACGTTTCATTAAAGAGATGCCCGCCATTGCAAAAGAAAATACTCTGCCATATGAGGTAATTCGGCCAGTCCGTCGGCATCGTGCAAGGCCGGACAATTCCCCCATTTACTTTCAATTGGGCATCTTTGACTTTTTTACAGACATCAAGAAACTCCGCACGCGATTGCGGCGGCTTTTCGGGATCCAGCCCTATCTTTTCGAAAATATTTTTATTCCAATAGAAGACAAAAGGATGAAAATCCAGTGGAATTCCGTATTGTTTGCCATCTTTGAAACTGATTTGCCGCGCCACGGGCAGGTAATCATCCATCGGAAACCGGTCCAAATACGGCGTCATATCTAGGACAATACCTTGCTCGATCACCGTGCTCATCGAGTCATAATGGACCAGGCCCACATCCGGCCCGCGAAGGCTGCGCAGGGCCAGCGATAGCTTGCTATAGAAATCCGCCCACGGCATCACGCACATATTCACATGGATGCGCCCCGCCTGCTCTTCATTAAAACGGTTCACAATCGCTTGCAGATATTTCCCATCGCGGCTGGTGAAACCATTCCAAAAATCTATCGAGACTTCTTCGGCGGCGCATGCGGCGCAATATACGGTTATACAGATAAGGACATATAGCTTAAAGAAAGCGCTTCGATTATGGGCTTTGCACAACACGCGGCTTACCTCATTTGAGTTCCACGATTGACGCGGCGGGAAACGCGGCATGTTTCCCGCCGCTCTGCGCTTCATCGTCGATCAGTCCGCCAATATCTGGCGGAGCAGCGGATTAGTTTTGCCCGCCCGCACACGCCATATACGTGCTGAATCCGACATCCCGGCAATTGCCCACCTGATTAGTGATACCACAGCACGCCCACGCCAGCCCATTGAGTGTCGTGGCGTCGGAAACGGTCTTGTACCGAATAAACTCGACATGGCCGTCCATCGCCAATACGTTCGCGCCGCCCGGCAGATGATTAAAGACCGTGACCCCGCTTCCGGCTGCTGCGGTGATGGTTTGCCCTAGTTGCGTGCCCCAGGCATCCACCATGACCACCAGGCTGCTCTGCCCTATAGCTCCCGCTGCAGGATTGTTGATATCAGTGATGAAGAAGCGCTCGACGCCTTCCTTCAATCGAGGAATGCTGCCCGGTAGCGCAACACCGCCAGTATCGTATAATTTATTCTGCGTGTATATCCCCATGGGAATATCCACAGAACCACGGCCTTTAATATAACCCAACGTCCCCCATTGCGAAGGCCACACCGATAACGCAGTTACTTCACCTGCATATAAGATTGGGTCTTGCGTGGGATAATCGGACGAAACAGTTCCGCCGATAACACTCGCATACCAGGTCCAGCCTCGCAGCGAATACTCCACAAAATGGAATTGGGTGGGCGTTTTCACCGCATAGGGCATATAGATGTAGGAAACAGGATGGGAAAGCACCGCATTAACGGCTACTTTCGCCAAATTACGATCGGTGGTAACCTCATTCAGCTCTTTGATCTGCGCCACGATGTCTTCTTCGATTCCCACATCCCCCACGGCCGTCGCCACGGCGTCTCTCTGGGTATAATCTTGTGATGGAGAACGGTTGTCCGAAGGGCAAATCATGATGCTGGGATCATTCCAGTAATCCGGATACAGGCTCACCGAATCAACGCCCATGGGGCTGATGCTCCCACTTATCTTTCCCCTGGCTAGTTTCCCCTCGATCACCCATTCGCCCGGCTTCGGGAACGCGCTCTTGTTCTCTCCCGCATACATTTTGAAGATGATGCCCCATTGCTTGAGATTGCTCTGGCATGAGGCCCTTCGGGCCGCTTCGCGCGCACGCGCCAAAGCGGGTAATAGGATGGCCGCTAGAATCGCTATAATGGCGATCACCACCAACAATTCGATTAGAGTGAATCCGCCCTTTTTACTCTTTCCTGCTCTCATCATTGTTTTTCTCCTATTTGGTACGATTACCTAGCTATAACAACAAACCTTAAAATGCCCCTCACGCACGGAATGCCTTTATTCCTGTCTAGCCGCTATTCCCTCGAAAGCAGTTAACCAGGCAAGGAACGCCTACATAACACCTGATGCAAATTTATGATACGGTGGCTAGGCGGTTATCAGCATGTGCTGGGCCCAGCAGGCAGCCCATTTGCCCGGGAGCAGGGCTCCAGCCCTCCAGATGCAGCACACAGGGCCGGACTGCCCAATCGCCCGCCAATCGCGATTGAAGCTTGCCCCAATCGAAGGGCGCATGCGGATTCTCCACATGCATCGCGCCAGCTCCCGAAGCCGTGCGCGCGGCGGCAAGCACATCAAGCCCATGCGCCATGGCCGACAGGAAACCAGCGACTGCCCGGTCGCCCGATCCATTCGTTCCACGTACTTCAACGTCAAAGCAGGGAACCCAGCATTCAAAACCGCCCCAGCCGTTTAATGTCAAAGCAGGTATCTTCTCCAGCCGGGTGCGGGATGCCGTACGGGCATAAAAACCATGCGCCCCCAGCTTGATTCCCACGATCCCGCTGCCCATTGCCACCAGCAGCCCGCCCAGTTCATGCAGCAGCGCTCCGTCTATATGCCCGGTGATCTCGGGCCCCTCCGTTTGAGCGCATAGCGATTCAAACCGGGGGCGGTCCACCATGAACAGCAATTCCGGAAGGCTCGGAACAAAGACATCCACGGACGGCAAGACCTTCTCAAGAAGGGCGCGCCAATCCAGGCGCCCTGCTTCCGTCGAGGGGTCTGGCGTACAAAAATCCAGCGCGGTGGCGAATCCCCTGGCGTGTGCGGCATCGAAAATTGCCTTCAATTCAGCACCGCCATTCGCGCATACGCGGCGCATCAACGGCGGATAGCCAAAATAGAAAATCCCACCTTCCGGCAAATCATCCCACGGTATGTCATCCAATCCGAAAGACTCATTCGCCCCGAAGTGCGCCCAGAAGCACCGGTCTTTTCCCGGAGCATTCACGACTAGGGCATAAGATGTCGATTCTCCTTGGGCCTTCTTTATATGCAAAGAAAGCTGGGGCCCATGCGCCTGAAGAAGGGTGTCAAGCATCTGGCCCATGGCGTCCTGGCCTGCTTTCGACACCAAATGCGTGGAGAATCCCAGCGCATGGAGCGCCGTGCCCGTGTTCGCCACGGCCCCGCCCGTTTCAAACTTCGCCGGCCCCACCGCCACAAGCCCCCCCGGAGCCAGCAGATCATCTACGCGGGAACAGCCTTGTAGATCCGGGGTGATATCAATACAGATATGTCCTGCTGCTACGACATACATCACAAAATTCCTGCCTGCTCAGGCGCATATTGTTTAAGGCTCGATTTAATGAAGCGCAGCGCTTCCCGGCCAAGCGTATCCGCATCCGGCGCAAGCCGCCGCCAAATAGGCGAGAAATCCACGATCGAAGGTATGGGCTCGAAAAAGGACTCGACGATAATCCACTCATCATAGTGGACCTCATGCAATCCCTTGAAAAAGCCTTTCCAATCAATATGCCCCGTGCCAGGAATGCCGCGATCATTGTCCGCGCAATGCACATGGCCGAGCAGGCTCCCCGCCTTTAGCACGGCCTGGTAAAAATTCCGTTCCTCGATGTTCATATGATAGGTATCCATATGAACCTTGACGTTGGGCTCGCCCACGTCCGTGATCATCTTCAGCGTATCTTCCACCGTGTTGATGAAATAGTGCTCGTACCGGTTTAGCGCCTCGAGCGTCAGCGTCACATTGCGATCAGCCGCATACCGGGCAAGCTCTTTCAAACTGCGCGCGCTCTGCACCCATTGCTGCTGCGTACGGCCATGGCTGGGCCGCCATCCAAAGGCGGCGTACAACGCTCCCGAGATGACCGTTGCGCCCAGCGCCGCCGTGCAATCAATGGCGTGCTTCATGTGCGCCATGCCGCGCGCCCGCACGGCCGCATCATCGGATGCAATGCACAGGTCCGGCGTCATCCCCGTGCTGCCAACTGCCAGCATGCCCGCCTCTTCCAGCTTCGCCAGAGCCAAAGCATAGTCGAAATGGTCCAGCTCCTCCGGCATCAATGGCACTTCACAGCCGTCATACCCCAATGCTTTGATCCTGGGCAGGATATCCCATGTGGCGTTCGTCATCTCGCGCACATATACATAAAGATGTAATCCGAATTTCACTCAAAAATCTCCTCTATACGTATCGGGGACGCTTCTACGGCTTACCCGGCAACCCATTTCGGACACAACTTCCAGCGCCGACTCTATATATAGTACATATAGACTAATTTGTCAAGACCTTTTTCACCGGTTCATTCGTATAAAAGAAAAGAAAATCCGCTAAAAGGCATGTATAAGTTACGAATTCGATGCGAGGTGTGAATGGGGCCAGCCCGAAGCGGGAGATTATATCATATCGGCATACAATCGCCCAAAAGGAGATAATTCACTTAAGTCTATTTAAATAAATAATTTAGACCTATTTACTGGGAGCCGCGACACTTTCTCTAATGACCAATTTTGGCGGCAGCAACACCGCCCTGGGCGGATGCTCGTCTTCACTGCCCCATTGAATACGCTCTAATAATAGGTTTACGGCCGATTCCGCAATCGCTTCCAGCGGCTGATGCACGGTAGTCAGCGGCGGATCCAAATGACGCGCGACAAGGATATCGTCAAATCCCACCACGGACACATCCCGGGGACAAGACATTCCTAATGCCTTGCTGGCATTGATCACTCCTGCCGCCACCACGTCGTTCGCACAGACGATCGCGGTCGGCGGTTCTCTCAATGACAATAGGGTGTTGCCCGCATGCTCGCCAGCCTGCTCATCCAGCTCCGCGCCAATTTGCAGCAAAGTGGTCGTATCCAGCAAGCCATGGCGCACCAGCGCGGCGCGAAAACACCCTATCCGCTCCCGGACCCCCTTCGTCAATGGCCCCGCCGCGAAGCCAATGCGCTGGTGTCCCAGGCTTGTCAGATACGACAATACCTGGTCCATGGCGATTTCATTATCCGTTTCCACATAATCATATCCGCCGTCCGGCGCACTGCCATCGACAAACACAATCGGCTTGCACTGTTCATTCAACGTAAAAAACTGTGAAGGAAGCCGCTCCACAATCGCATGGCTGGTGATGATGCCGTCCCACGTCTGATGCTCCAGCAAATCCGCCGTATGCACCATCTCTTCTTGCGAACCGCTCAAAGAAAAAATCGCTACCGTATGCTTATGCCTGGCTCCGTATGTCTGCACCAAATGGGCAAGGCTCGAAAAGAATGGATGCCGCAAATCAGGCAGCAACAACCCAATCTCATTCGTGTGCGTGATGGCCGCTGGCGGCGCCGTAAACACGCCTACGCCCCGCTTGCGGCAAAGCACCCCCTCCTTTACAAGGGCTCCCACGGATAATTGAATGGTGATTAGGCTGACACACGTCCCTTCAACCAAATCTTTATAGGAAGGCAATTTCTCGTTTGGCCGCCATTTGCCATTTCGAATATTCTCTACAATGCAGTTCTTAATCTGCTGGTAAAGCGGTTCATTCGAATCTCGATCCACAACGATATCTGATGCTTGAATCATCTCAGGAGATCAATTCCAGGCTATTCGCCTTTGTTAGCAAGCCGGACGCCATTGCCATTGCTATATTCCCTATGTATACTTAGCATATCTATATATTCTCCAGCAAGGCCCTCAACACATAAAGCCGGGATTATGAGAAAGCCACACACCCGGCTTCCTACACGACTCCGCTCGCTTAACCTATTATGTAGATTATGGATAGGCATTGTCAACCTGCTCCCATAAAGCCGACGGCCTGCTCCATATGCCATCCAACCCTCGCCGCAAGCCTCTGGCGCCGCCTGACTGTTGCACGAATGTCTAATCATATATATTCGACATAACATACTTGTAAACAATTTATTTATAAGCGGTTGCAAGAGTATTACCCATTTATGCTCCATCCGAAGCCCCAAAGTGTTCCTTCTTTATATATACCATATTTGGCCCTAATACGCACCCAAATTAGTCACCACCATCCATACTATCACTTTCAAAGGCCGCTCTCTACAAATTCGCTTGTAACATATTGTACTTCAGTCTGTTATGAGATAGATCACACATGAACATACGCATGCACTCCACTTTTCGTTATTTGCAGATCGAAAAAGACTCGCCCGGCAACCCAATTACGAGGTTTTACCAAATCAAATATCTCGCCCCAGCAGAAATACAGCCAGTAGTCTTGAGTATCCCAATTGGAGCCTATGAATACCATAATTGACGTAGAGGATAAAAAGTGCTTGTGCTCCCGGCTGCATTGAAGTATACTGAGTATACACTATTGGGGCCTGTTCAGAGCGCATTTGTTCAGGAGCGCCTGCTTTGAGTAAAAAAAGGGAGGGCCGTTGTAAACAATCCAGCCAAAGCCCGAAATACACACCATTCACTTATAATGCGTCCGAACGATAATTTAAAAACAGTGAATCCATTATTTTCAGGTGCTGGCATAGGGCAAATACTGTTCACACGTATCCTATTTGAGCAAAACCATCAGGAGATATTTCCATGGCTACTCATTACAAATGTTCCAAACGATTTCCTGGATTGATTGCGGCATTTTTGTTATGTATATCGTTTACAATCCCGTCTTTGGCGCAGGAAACACCGGCTACAAACAAAGTAAAAATCACCTCTCTTGACAAAGTGCGCGTGCGGGGCGACCTTGCCGAGCGCATGAAACTCGGCGTTAAATATTTAGACCAAGCCAGCAGGGAAGACATGTGGAATGGATTTCGCCACAAGCTGCTTCCAGGGCATGCCGTAGGGATGTGGGGGGCGGACTGGCCGGGCCGCACTTTGGAGTCATATGCGCGCACCTCGATGGCCTTAGGCTGCCAAACATCGCCCCGCTACGATGAAATCGGGTATGGATTGCTGGCGCATCAAGATCCCGATGGCTCGTTTCCCAATGGCGAGCCGGTTGGCGGCGATGTGGGTTTGACAGGCGTGGGCGTGAGTGATTTATCCAATAAATATGTCGGTTTCTGGTTTGGTATCGCCCGTGGGCTCACTGGCTTGGTATGGGCAAGCCGGTATGAAGGGGAGCAATCCAAGTTTCGTGAACCAGCCAAACTGACAGGCGATTTCGTCATAAAGCAATACTTTCCAGATATAGAGCTGCCGGGCATGACATCCGGAACCTTTTGGTGGGTGAATAATGATGCGCTGGCGGAATTATACCGGGACACTAATGAAGTCAAATACCTCGATATGGCCGCAAAAATCTCCGAAACGGTGCCTCCGGTCAACAAAATCAGCCAGCATACCCATTCGTACCTGCTGTCGTTACGCGGGGCCGTCCAAGTTTGCGAGTTAGCGGGCGGGCATGAAGACCTCATGAATAAAGTGCTCGAGCAATACCAGTTTTTCGCCGAACACGTGATGTGGCCTGGCGGCGGCATCATCGAGCATTTGGGCGATCCGGCGACATTCACTGCCTGTTATTGGTATGACGAGGGATGCAGTGTTTGTGACTGGCTGGGCCTCAACTTGGCCCTTTGGCGTGTGACTAAAGACACCAAATACATGGACATGGCCGAACGTGTCGCGCTCAACCATCTGCTATACGATCAGGATGAAACGGGCGGTTTCTGTGGTGAACGCGGCGTGGATTTCATACGCGAAGGTTCGCCGTGGCCATTCTGCTGCGCCATGTATGGCACGACAATCCTTACCGAAATCACTCAATATATCGCCTCGACGGATGGCCAAGATGTTTACATGAATCTTTATTATCCAGCAGAGACCGAGCTTGCGCTCAACGGCGGCGTAGTCAAGCTGGACGTCGAGACGCAATATCCGTCGGATGGCAAGCTGGCAATTGCCATCAAAGAAGCGCAAGCAAAGGACTTTGCGCTCAAGGTGCGCGTACCCGGATGGAGCCAAGTAATAGACGCAGCCATTAATGGCGAGAAAATAGCCTCTCCGAAAATTGAAGGCGGATATTTGGTGCTGGAGCGTTCCTGGACGGCGGGGGATCAGGTTGCCGTGGAACTGGCCATGCCGTTGCGCACCGAAAAACGCAATGAATTCATCGGCAATGATGCACAGACGGATTACAGCCGCGCCAGCCTCTGGAAAGGCCCGCGCCAATTGGTCTTCAACGAAGAGTTGAACCTAGATCTGTGGAAAGCGCAACAAGCCCGGCCTGCACTGCGGTATGCGTATCATGCGTATGAAAACCATCAGCTCGATAAATCCGTCAAAGGAACTCCCCTCCAAATCGGAGAGAAAAAATACGAGAAAGGCCTGGGCGTGCATGCCATGAGTGAAATCGTGTATGCGCTAGGCGGTGAATTTAAAGAGTTCATCACCGACATCGGCGTGGACGCGGCTTCCGAAGGCAAAGGCGCGGTCACATTCAAGGTTTGTGTCGATGGCGCGGTGCGCGCTGGGGATGTGGTGAAAACGAGCATCAGCGCAAACGATTCCACAATGGTCGAGGCGTTGTACGGATTCCAAACATCGGCGATGACCGGCAAAGATGAAGCCAAAACGATCCAAGTCAGCGTGGAAGGCGCGCAAGTATTGCGGCTTTGCGTGGCGGACGGCGTCAATGGGCAAGAATGTGATTATGGCGATTGGGGCAATGCCCGCTTGGTCAAGGCGGATGGAACGATCGTTTACTTAAGCGATCTGTCTGACGACACCACAGCCGGGCTTCCCTGGGATTGGGGCACGATTCAATTGAAAGAAACGCCCGAGTCTGGAACGGACCCGAAAGTGGCCTCTCTATGCTATAAGACAGAAAAAGGGGAAGCTCCCGCGCGATTCAATTACCTGGCCGATTTGGGATATTCGCTGATCAAGCACCGGCCAGTGCTAAACTCCTATATGAAAGTAGAGTAAAGACGTCGGTAAGGGCATAGCGGCATGGATAAAAGCCATGCCGCTATGCCCCCAAAAACACATTATCTGAGACGAAAATCATGTGCCACGGGCGACACATCCGCCGATGCGCCAGTTCCCAAAAGCTATTTTAAATAAGCGGGGAATCATACAAATTATTCACATTTATACCCAAGCGCGGTACGCCCCGCCGCTGTACTCTAGTTAAAGCTCGGGGGTTCTTCAGTCTCTGCCGGGAAACGGCAATAAATCTGTTGACATATAAGGACTCTATCGAAGAGACTTCACCTCATATGACGCCGAAATACGCATGCAAAAACCATGGGCAATAATGGGAGATACCTCGTTCTACAGTCAAAAAGGAGCCAAATACGATGGAATTAAACTGGATCGACGCAGTAGTTTTTATAGCCTTTATGGGAACTGTCCTGGCTGTTTCTCTTTACGCGGGCCGCAAAGAGAATTCTTCGGAAGATTATTTCCTCGCTGGACGCAAGCTTAACTGGTGGCTAATCGGTTTTTCCCTCATCGCATCAAACATCTCGACAGAACATTTCGTGGGCATGGCGGGCTCCGCCTATGGGCGAGTCGGCCTTGCAATTGCCAGCTATGAATGGATGGCGGCGATCACCCTTGTCATCGTGGCGATATGGCTATTACCCAAATTTTTGAAAGCGGGCATCTACACCATGCCCGAGTTTCTAGAATATCGATACGATTCCTCTACGCGTTCCATCATGGCGATCTACATCATGGCGGCATACATCATCGTGCTCCTCTCCACCGTGCTCTACAGCGGCTCTATTGCCATGAACGCCATTTTCAACATACCACAGGCTTTCCAAGATCACTTTAACATGCTGCCAGAACAAGCGGACTTTTGGGCGAATGTAACCGGCATCTGGCTCATAGGAATTGTCGCGGGCAGTTACACCATCTACGGCGGACTCAAGGCCGTGGTTTGGTCCGATCTGCTCCAGGGCGGCGCGCTGCTCCTCGGCGGCGCCCTTGTTTCCATTATAGGATTATGCGCACTCGGTGAAGGAAACCTCATTACCGGCTGGCAAAACATGATGGAGCACAATGAAGCAAAGCTCCACACTATTTTACCTTGGAACGATCCCGATGTGCCATGGATAGCCGTGTTTATCGGAGGATTATGGATTCCAAACATCTTTTACTGGGGGCTAAACCAATTCATCACCCAACGGGTATTAGGCGCGAAAAACTTGGCGGAAGGCCAGCGGGGCATCATGTTCGCGGCATTCATCAAGCTGTGCATTCCATTTATCATCGTGATACCTGGAATTATCGCTTATCAACTATATAGCGATGTGATTGACAAAGGCGATAAAGCGTATCCCTACATGATACGCACGCTACTGCCCCCAGAGTTGCGCGGCGTCATGTTCGCAGCCCTATGCGGCGCTGTGATGAGCACATTCACCGCAGGCTTAAATTCCGCATCAACCATTTTCACTATCGACATCTACGCAAAATTTGTCAATAAAAACATGACACCACAAAAGGAAGTTTTCGTGGGGCGCATATCAACCGCCGTATTCGTGGTTATTGCGTGCCTGTGGGCCCCTATCATATCTCGATTCGAAGGTGTATACACTTACATCCAAGAAATCTGGGGCTTCATCTCACCCGGCATCGTGGCGGCGTTTATCGTAGGAATTCTCGTGAAACGCACGCCAGCTATAGCGGCCAAAAGCGCATTACTGCTTGGTGTGCCGCTATATGGCATATGCCGCTTCGGAGGCAAGCTGATTCCGTCGCCTGACCTGGTTAAATTTAATGACTGGGCTTTCCTGCACCATATGGGCCTTGTGTTCCTCGTGCTGGTGGCCTTAATGCTGGTTGTCACTTATAAACGGCCTCTTCTGAAACCGATTGAAATGCCGGTATCGAGCCTAGACATCACTCCATGCCCCTATCGTTTTGTGATGGGCGGCGGCGTAATCCTCGCCACCGTTATTCTCTACATCATCTTCTGGTAAACATCACGCGGAATAGGCCCGCTCGGGCCTATTCCGCGCTACTATCTGTTAAAATAGTGTTTTTTTGCGAGGATTTTCTCTGTAAACCATTGTATTTTAACTTGTTAGGTCCTACGGTTTTTGCATAGTTTTTTTGGTGGATGTATCCGTTGAACGGTGGGGCCAGCCCCACCCTACCCTCGAAATTTTAGTGTATTTAGTGTATTTGGTGGTCTCAAAATCCGGATCGTTGGCCGAGGCCATGCCGCGCGGGATATCTGCTGACAGCCAAACCCGTCAATACAACAACCGCCTCTCCATTTCATGTAATCGGTTCTTTATCGCCATTCGATAAGGCGTTTGCCCATCTTCATCGGAGATATTGCAGAAAAGTGTTGGCATTTCGCGCATTTTTCGTGTACTCTTAGGATCAATAGCCCCCCATGGAGGGCTAGAGGGGAAAGCTTGGGTCGCGTCAACTGTTTATTACATCCAACATCATTATTTTGAGCACAGATGCGGCATGCTTCCAAGCAGTTGAGCTTCCTAACTTCTTAATGGGGAATCTCATGGACAACGCGGACCTCATGCCCTACCGGCACATAAAAGTGGATTAAAGTGTTGACAAACACTTGTATTTTTGGTACTCTACGTATAAGGGTTGTGGTAAAATAGAGCTGAAAGGCCGGGTATAATCCGTGCCGGGGGCCAATATCCGCCGCGCGGGTTCAAAGCAAACTGGGGGGGCGGAGTGGCAGGCTGTGTTGTTCTCTAAACCAAGCAGAGCAGTAGGCGTTGACATCGGCACGTATTCCGTCAAAACCGTGCAAATGTCTAAAGCCGGAGGCAAACTGCGCATCGACAGCGCGGGATATGCCCTTATTGACTCCAACCGCCTTAACACAGACCCTATCGAAGCCCAGTCCAGCGCGGTGCGCGAGGCGTTACGGCGCACTGCGTTAGGGGGAAGCATCTTCGTCGGAGCGCTTCCCGGCCAAGCCGTAGTGATACGGTATCCCCGGCTGCCCGACGCCACGGATACGGAACTACAGCGAGCCATTGAACGCGAAGCCAGCCAGAATCTTCCCTATGAACTGTCAGAAGTCTTCCTCGATTGGACCGTGCTGGACCGAGGCATTGAAGGCACGGAAGCAGTCGCAAAAGTGCTCTTAGTGGCGGCCAAGCATGAACTCATCGATTCACGGCTTCAAATAGGCGAAGCCGCTGATATTCATTTTAATATCCTTGGAGTGGATTCCCTAGCGCTGGCCGACGCCGCGGAAAGCTGCGATTTTCTTCGGATAGGCGAGACCGTCGCCTTAATCGACATCGGGGCCTCATCCACCATCGTGCATTTCGTAAAAGACGGCCTATCTAATTTCTACCGCGATGTGAACTGGGGTGCGCGGGAAATGACGCAGGCCATTGGCAAAGCCCGCCGATGCGATACCGCCGTCGCCGAACAATTACTGCGCGATATGGGGCATTCCACACCCCCCGCCATGCCTGAGGCGCAACACCCCATCGAAGAGCCCCATTCCTTGAGAAGCGGCGGCCTCATGGAAGGGTTCGGAAAAACCGCTTCCTCCCCCAAAAGCGAACTCGAGGACTTGGGCGGCAGCCCGCTCGATCCCCTAGATGAAGAATTGAGCGTGTCGCCCGCCACGCCAGCGCCATTAGCGCCTCAGATCGGAGGCGCGGGGGCGGGAGTGGAGCAAAGCCTTGACTCCATTTTGCATGCGCCCTTAGCCCGCCTCGTGGGCGAAATCCGGCGTTCGTTTGACTATTACGAACAACAACTATACGAGCGCCCAGTGGACCGCATACTCTTGAGCGGCGGCGCAGCCCATCTCACCGTGCTGCGCAATACACTTCGAGAGGAACTCGCCCTCGAACATGTCGAGGTCGCTGATCCCGCCGACAGCGCCCTATTCCTCGGGCGTGAAGACGCCATCGAGCCTATGAGCAAAATGCCCGCCCAATTCATGGTGGCCGTAGGCCTCGCGGCAAGGGGGATGGCTGAATTATGATCCAAGTAAACCTCCTCCCCATGCACTTGCGCCCCGTGCGCCGAAGCATCGTTCCTTACCTGCTGACAGCGGCGGTCGTCGCTCTAGCGGTTTTCGGCATGTTCGCGGTCTTTGTGGCGGATCAAGCACGCCTTATCTCCAAAAATGGAGCAAAAGCCAAGCTTCAATCTGAACTCGACGAACTAAAAGAGGTGATTGACGAGTATAACCGCTTGGAACAAACCAAAACCCAGCTTGCGAGCAAAATCAACACCATCGCGGAAATCACCAAAGATCGCATTCTCTGGTCCCGCCAATTATGGAATATGAGTCGCTTGCTGCCCGATAACTTCTGGTATAAAAACATCAGCGTCGATAAAAAATCGTATAAAGAATCGACGCAAGTGCATAACCCTCAAACGAAAAAAGATGAGACGAAAATCACCACCGTGCAGCAGCCCATATTGCGGCTCGAAGGTTATATCGCACGCACCGAAGCAGGCATCGCGGATGTGAATCCCTTGATGGCGGCGACAGAGGCCAACCCTGAATTCGCCGAACGCTTCCGCGTGGAACCGCCGTCTTTCAAAGATACGGATTTCGAGGGAGTTCCCGTGAGAGAGTTCACGCTCGAATACATCATACTGCCGGGGAGCCCAGCATCATGAGCGAGCTGTATCGAGGAGCCATAGCGCCAAAAGACTGGATTATTGTAGGCTCTGTCCTTGCGGCGACCGTGTTGATAGCCTTGCTGTTTTTCTTTGTGGTGCATCAGCGCAGCATTCTGAAGGCCGACATCATACAACAAGATATTAACCGCATCACCGCGGACCTGGCGGAAGCCAAAGCCAAGCAAAAAAAATTCGGCGACCTGAAAAGTGAAATGGATAAAACGCAAAAACTCGTAAGCGATTTCGAGAAGCGTTTGCCTTCCACACGCGAATTGCTCAGCCTCGTAACGGAACTAGAAAACATGGCGAACGAGGTGAACCTCCGGGTTGAAGTGACGCCTATGCCCATCGAACGCGATGATGCAAAGCAAATCCAGACGATCCCATTTAAAGTCACGGCCTATGGCAACTTCCACCAGATCGCCGGATTCATCAACAGCCTGGAACGCTTCGAGCGCTACCTCAAAATTAGCGACCTCAAAATCGGGGAGCAAGATAACGGCGTCAGCGCGGCCGATTTCACGCTCAGCACCTTCCAATTCGTACAACTGCCCGATAAGCCTGCCGGAACACCCGCAGGGGCGCCCGCTGCTGGAGCGCCTGCAGGGGCGCCTGCAGGAACACCGGCCGCCGCTGGTGGAGGTGCGTCATGAGCGACAAAAAAACTTCAAAAGGTAAGATTATTTTTTTGGCGGTATTACTGGTTGTGGTCGCCTATTTCGTGTTCAAAGCGATATTTCCCGCATCCACCACGCCGCCCGCGCCGCAAAATGGCGCAAAACCGGCTACGGCGCAGCCAGCAGCGGCGGCAAATGCCGCAGCCGGTGCGGCTGCCCAAGCCAAAGCGCCTGCGTCGGCCCAAGGAGCCGCCAGCGCGTCCGCCTTCAAGCAAAGCAATGTGAACATCGATGAGCTGCTGGCCAGCATCAAAGAAGTCGATTTTGATTATGCGCTCGAACGGGAAACGCGCGACCCCATGACTCCGCTTGTGGGCGACCGCGCCATGACCCAGCTCACGACATCTGAAGAGGGTGGCGCGCCAAGCGCATTGAATGCAAGCGCGGCCCAACGCCTCGCATTAAATATGGTTGTTACCGGAATCGTGTGGGATAAAAGAGCTCCCATTGCAGTCGTCAACAACGAGGTGGTTTATCCCGGTTATGTCTTTGACTCCGGAATCGCGGTCGAGAGCATCGAGCCTTCTCGTGTGCTGTTGCGCGTGGGGGATTCCGTGATACCCAAAGAGCTGGAGGAGCAGTAGGCGATGTTGCATTCCAACCGAACCTACATAGTAGCATTTGCCCTTTGCTTCGGAACGCTGGCCGCTTGGGCGTCAGTGTCCTCGAATGGGCTGGAATCGAGAAAACAAGAAGTGCTCCGCCATGCGCTGGCCGCCTTAGGGCGCTCGCCAGATGACCCTGCGCTGGTACAGGCAAGCACGAGAGCCAAAAGCCTACTCGACTTGCAAGTCTACGCGGAAGGAGAAAGAGCCCTTGCCGTCATTCATACGAATGGAACGCCCCTGTATGACGCCCAGCCGTCCGCGGATGGGCGCGCCTTCACCCTGTGCTTTTATGACACGCTGAATCTCATCGGAGCGCAAAAAATCGTCCCCGGCGGGCATAGCCCCCTGCGCGAAGTCAGCGGCGCGCTCGATACCGTGGAGCCCCAGTTCATATCGAGGCTGGCATTCAAACTGGAAACACCTTGCACGCCAGTCGTCCGGCAAAATGACGGCCAGCTTGAAATAGAGTTCGTACAATCCACTTCCGCAAACGCATCCAATCCGGTTGCAACGGCGTTCCAGCATCGGGTGGATCGATTAACCATCGAACGGGCGCGAATCGATGAACGGGCGGCGCGTTCACTGGATGCGCTCGAAGCATTGCGCCTCAAAGGCAATGTTTCCGATGCACGGTTTAAGGAAATTCTATCCGCTCGTGATGAAGCCTTGGGCGCATTGAACGCCTCTGTGGAACAAACCTTAACAAAGGCACGCGCGGATGCGCAGGCGCAGCTTGACGCTGCCCAACAAGCCGCAAGCCAGCCCGCCGCCTTGGCGGCCATCGAAAAAAGCATCACCAACGACCAACGCCAATTTGACGAATTCGCCCGCCAATGCGACCGCTTGCATAGCGAGTGGATAGCCAAGCTCGAGGCGTCCCAGCGTGAAGCTACCCCATCTATCCCCGAGCCTGCTCCGGCTGCGACTCTTAGCGCACCGGATATCGACTTAGCCTCCTCGGCCAGTTTTCAAACCATCCAAACCACGGATATCCAATTGCCATGGCGCGATATCGCCCCATTAGCCGCGCCAGCGGACTCGCCTGAAGCCGGGCCTGAGGATACTTCCGCCGAAAAACCAGCGGAAGCAGCCCCGGCGGAAGAAGCCTCTGCTGAAACAGAAACGAAAACCGCTGCCGAAGATACGGATACATCCGAGGAAGCCCCTAGCGAAGAAGCCGCTGGCTCAGATACCCCTCCTGCCACAGAGCCTGAATCAACGCCTGCGACGGAAAGCGCTCCTGGCTCGCAAGCGCCTCCAGCCCCCCGTTCCGCGGAAGGCGCAGAACCTCAAGCCGAATCTGCTCCTCGTGAATTCCAAAAACCGGTGCGGATTGATAGCATCCAATCCCCGACAGAAATCTCGAAAACCGCTCCTGCTCCCCGTAAAGAAAACACCGGCGCGGATCCAAACACGGACCCCCTTTACCAACTCGTCTCCATTGATTTTAGAAACATGGAACTGAGCAATGTCGTGGCGCTGTTGGCGCAAAAAGCAGGCGTGAATGTCATCGCGGGCAATGATGTCGCCGTATCGGGCACCGTGACAACCAAAATAACGGATGTCCCTCTCATCAAAGCCATGGAAGAAGTATTGCGCATCAATGGCCTCGGGTTGATCGAGGAAGAAGGGCTATACCGCATCACCCGGTATGAAGACGCCGTGGCGGCGCGGCGGACCACCCGCATGATCACCTTGAGAAACGCCCAAGCCATCGAAGTGCAAGACACCCTCACCACGGTGCTCCAAGGCATACCGGATGGCAATATGGCCTCTGTAGCCGCCAGCGAAACAACCAATGTCCTCATCGTTTCCGGCCCCGAGAAGATTGTGGCGCGCCTGGAAGAACTGGCCTATCAGCTCGATGTGGCCAAGCCCTCCCTGCCAACCGCCACGGAAGCCATCAAACTCAATTATGCAAGCCCGGCGGATGTCGTGCCCATCGTGAAAAACATGCTCACCCGTGGTTCCTCCAGTAGCGGCGGCGGCAAAAGCGCTTCAGGAGGAAATAAGTCCATGGGCGGAACCGTGGAAGCAGACGAACGGGCGCGGATGATCATCGTGACGGATTTGCCCGTGGTCATCGAGCAAGTGCGCGAATTGATCAAAGATATCGACACTCCGGTCAAGCAAGTGGGCATCGAGGCCATGATTGTCAATGCCGTACTGCAAGACGAATCGCAGACCGGCGTCAATTGGCTGCTCGATCTGGTCAAACAGCGCGACAGTGCTGGAGAAGAGGTCGCGGTGCTTCCTGGCCGTTCCGATAAACGCGGCAATATCGTTGGCAGCATCCAAGATCTGAATACCGCGACCACCTTAGGCAATGTCGGCGAATCGGGGCTGGACGCGGGCGTCATGACATTCGGCGTTCTTACGGAAAAACTAGACATCCGGGGCGCCATCGCGGCGGAAGTCGCCAGCAACAACGCCGAGATTCTAGCAAATCCCGTCGTCGTCACGGTCGAGAACAAAAAAGCGAACATAGCCATTGTTCAAGACTACCCATACCAGCAATTGACCCAATCCACGCAAGGCCCGGAAGTCGCCTCGACCGCGTTCAAAGAGATCGGTATCGAATTGAATGTGACGCCACGCGTGACACATGAAAATGATATATTGGTGGACATCGACGCGAAACAGAGCTCGATCAACGGGCTCACGGACGATGGCGTGCCTATTGAAGACAAACGCACCGCCACGACCACTTTGCGCACCAATGACAATCGCACCATCTTCATCGGCGGGTTGCGCAATGTATCGAGCCGGAACGATGTCAATAAAATCCCCGTCTTGGGTGATCTGCCTGTCGTCAATTTCATGTTCCGTAATACCGATATCGAAAAAACTCACACGGAATTGCTCATCTTCCTGACATGCCGCGTCATCAATGAACAGCTTCCCGACCTGACCCCGGCACAACAAGTCGAGTATGACAAGCTGAGCGATGAACCGAGTAAACCAGATTCCCAGCGGGCCTTGATGCATCAAATCGCCCATCCAGAAGAAACGAACGATCCCATCTGGAAGTGGCGGCGGACGCCCTAAGCATGCCTAGAAAAAAAGCCGCGGGTTGTTTACTCGCGGCTTTTTTTATTTATACCTTTTCACGGGGATTACGCCAGAGAAAATCATCCCCGCCAGGAGCGCAACAACTACCTGCGAGCACACTACTTATGGGCGGAAACCGCAAATAAACCACATTTTGTTGTTGACCTTTCTGGCTATATACGATATATTGTATTGTAGATCATTTCCACATGGACACGCAGGCATAAATTGTATCCTTGCTCCATTGATGAGAGCCAATACGTAATACAGCAATCCGTACAAGCAAAATGACATAAATGCTTGTTCCCGTTTTGCTTGTTTCAAAATAGAAGGATTCCTCAAACGTGAAACGAACCGCAATCCTATTCGTTTTATTTATCAGCATAGTCGGCCTCGCTGTCGCCAAATCATCTGATTCTTTAACAGACGAACCACCGATTAGTAGCATCTGCATCGAAGCCGATTCCGGCATGATCATCATAGAAGAAAATGCCGATATCGAACGGCCGCCCGCGAGCATGTTAAAACTGATCGTTATGCTCTTGGTGGCAGAGGGGATTGAAAACGGCAAATGGACCCTGGATACTCCCATCACGGCTACTGCGCTTGCGGAGGGCATGGGCGGCACACAAGTGTATTTGAAGGCGGGAGAAACCCATCCCCTAGGGGATCTCATGAAAGCCATCGCCGTCGCATCAGCCAATGACGCCGCCGTGGCGGTGGCGGAAGGGCTTTGGGGAAGCGACACCGCTTGCTTGGAAGCCATGAATACGCGTGCGCGCGAATTAGGCATGGCCCACACCCAATTCCACTCAGTCAATGGCCTGCCGCCCGATCCGGGCCAGCCCAGCGACCTCACGACCGCCCGCGATATGGCGCTCCTAGGCCAAACCTGCGTACGGAATCCCCAACTGATGGAATGGGTCGGCACCAAGGAATATGCATTCCGCCCAGGTACAACGGAAAAAACCAATACCAATAAGCTGTTGGTGCGCATGGATGACTGCGATGGGCTCAAAACCGGCTTTACCCGCGCCGCTGGTTTTTGCCTTACCGCCACTGCTAAGCGCGACGGCATCCGCCTGATTGCGGTGGTCATGGGTGATCAAAGCAATTTTGACCGCTTCAACACGGCCCAGCAAATTCTTGAAAATGGCTTTAGTTCAGTGACCCGCGTGCAATACCTCGCAAAGGGACAGCGCGTCGCCCCTGCGGTGCGTGTGTATAACTGCGCAAACAATGAGATTAACCTGGCCGCCGCCGAGGATGTGTGGATTACCGTTAAGCAAGATGACAAGTCTACACTGAAAGTCGTCGCGCAACTGCCTCAATACTTGCGGGCCCCTGCTGAGCATGGCGCTGTCGTCGGTGAAGCAGAAGTGAAACTGCAAGGCCAAACCATTGCCACTGTTCCGCTTATGGTTCCTGAAGACTTGGAAGTGCCCAGTTTGCGCTGGAAACTAGAACAAAGCCTCCGCCGCACGAGATAAGCCCGAATACCGCATGGCCAGCGCCCCTGGAACAGAAGTAATAGGAAGAGAAAACATTCGCCAGGCGTTATGAATGATAGCCCTTTGCCCATAAGGTAAAAATAACGCTTTGCATGCGGTTGAATGAATTCCTAATCAGGGCGGGATCAGCACAATGGCGCAGCATCAGGAAAAAGAGACGGCCCAATCCTTATTGGGCCAGGCCCTCATTCAGGCCGGAGTCATTACGCAAAAACAGCTTGACCGCGCCCTGCGGATTCAGCGTTATCTCGAACAGCCCAAGCAAGTTGGCTCAATCCTCATCGAACTGGGCTACGCCACGAAACAGGCCATCGCGGAAGCCCTCAGCGGCCACGCTTCCGGCTTCCGGCTTGGAGAAATTCTACAAGAGCAGGGCCTGGTTTCAGAAGACACCATGCAGCAGGCGCTCCGCCTGCAAAAAGAAAAAGGGATCAAGCTCGGCCAAGCGCTCATCGAAATAGGCGCCCTCAACGAGCGCACCCTCTTGCAAAATCTCGCCCGGCAATTCGGCGTCCCCTATATCGAACCTGATTTCGGCATGCTGGACCAGGCCCTCTTGGGCAGCCTGGCGCCGGATTATCTCATCGAGCATGTTTTTCTGCCCTTCAGCCGGGATGAACACGGCTGCGTGACCATCGTTGTGAATGACATTACCGATGAGGTAAAAAACTCCATTTCCGAAGTGTTCAAGCAGTCCTATAACCTCGCGCTGGGTCCAGCAGACGCCATCCGCGGAGCGCTTGAGGATTTTCGCCGATTCCGGCAAGACGGCGGCGGAAAACGGAAGCACGAGTTCGGCGGCGCGGAAGACGCCATCGTCCAATTGGTGGAACATATTATTATTACCGCCATTCAAGAACGGGCAAGCGATATCCATATCGAGCCCATGACGGATGTGATCCGCCTCCGCTACCGCATTGACGGCGTTTTGGTGTATAAGACGGATCTGCCCAAAGAATTGCTGCCCCGGATCGTTTCCCGCATCAAAATCCTCGCTGAAGTAAATATCACGGAACACCAGCGCCATCAAGGCGGCCGGATACTATTCGAGTCCAATGGCGACTCCTATGATTTGCGCCTGTCCGTATACGTAACGGTCCACGGGGAAAGCGTTGTGCTCCGGGTGCTGAGCAAGCAAAAAGGGCTCTTGGATATTTCCGAGCTGGGCATGAATCCCGCCATGCTCGAACGCTACCGATATGAAGTGCTCGAACTCCCCACGGGTGTGGTCTTGATCACCGGCCCAACCGGTTCCGGAAAAACCACCACCCTTTACAGCAGCATCGGCTACTCCAATACCGTGGACACTAAAATCATTACGGCGGAAGATCCCGTAGAATACATGATCGATGGGATCATCCAGTGCTCCATCCATGACAAGATCGGCCGGACATTCGAGCATACGCTTCGCGAGATCGTCCGGCAAGACCCCGACATCATCGTGCTGGGTGAAATACGCGACCGTATCACCGCCGAAACAGCCATCCAGGCCGCCCTCACGGGACATAAGGTCTATTCGACCTTCCATACCGAAGACACCATCGGCGGCCTGCTCCGGCTTATAGACATGGATATCGAGACCTTCCTCATTTCCTCAACCGTGATCAGCGTGCTCGCCCAGCGTCTATTGCGCCGCATCTGCGAGCATTGCGCGTCTGTTTATGTGCCATCCTTCCAAACACTCGACCGCCTGGGCCTCGACGCGAAGGAAATCCGCCAATATGAATTTACCAAGGGCAATGGATGCACCCATTGCAGTTACACAGGCTATTATGGGCGCGTAGGCGTTTACGAACTGCTCATTTTAAACGATCAAGTTAAGGAAGCCATTCTACAAAAAAAGACCTCCGGATACATCCGGAAAACCTGCACGGCGTCTACCGGCCTTATCAGCATGCGGGAAGATGGAATAGCCAAAGTGATTCGCGGGCGCACCACGTTCGATGAAGTGCTGCGCCATACGCCAAATACATTCGACATACGGCCGCTCCACCAGATACTAGCGATGACGCAATAAGGAATAAAGCCATGAAATGCCCTTTCTGCGAAGCGAGCCTCGCCGCCGATGCGCAATCATTTCAATATGCAGTGTTATTACCCTGCACAGAATGCAAAAATCCACTTACAATATCCCTGGGAAGCATGGAACCCACAGTGAAGCCTCTGCCTGGGCAGCCCGATATCCGGCTAACTGCGCGCCCAGGCTCCATCGGCCATGATTTGCTGAAAGCACTGCCCGAGAGCATCCAGCGCCTTCCCATGCTGCCCGCCGTCGCCCACGAAGTGCTGCGCATGCTCAACGACCCCGATGTAACAATGGCCAGCCTAAGCAGCGTAATCGAGCGCGATCCTGTCATTGCCATTAAAATCCTCCAAGTCGCCAATAGCGCCTTATATGGAGGCCTGACGGATATAAAGGACCTGGCGGCGGCCTGTGCCCGGCTTGGCCTTCGCAATGTGGCGACGACGGTCCAAGTGGCCGCCAGCGGCAGGCTCTATGTGACGAAAGACCCCAAATTCAGCTCCATGATGGCTGCATTCCGAACACATTCCCTCGTGACGGCATGCTGCGCCCGGGAGCTAGCCCACTTGCTTGCATTGCCATCAAGTGAAATCTTGTTTGTCATGGGGCTGCTCCACGACATCGGCAAGGTGTTGATTCTAGATCTGGTGGCTAACCAGATCCCATCCGGTTTCTCCGATAACGCCACCCATATCCTCCGGCAAGCGCCCGAGCTGCTTGATGAAGTATTGAGCAGCTACCACTGCTTGATCGGGCTGCACATCCTGAATTCTTGGAAACTTCCGCCAGAATTTGGCGTCTCCGCATTCTGCCAAGAAAATGTGGATTGCACGCCGGATGATCATTGGCTGCCATTTGTCCATGTTGTCGCGCTCGCCAGCGTGATAGCAGACTTATCTTTTAGTGAAGAAAGTGAAGATGTCCCGTCTTTGCTTGGCCACGCCTCAACTAAATATCTTGGCCTGAATGATATGAAAATCGCTATTCTGCGGGCTGATATCGAAGATCAGGTTCAAGCATTCCTTGATATCGCCTAACACCCTGCATACTGCGAATTCCAAGTTCATTCCAAAAGAGTTTTCGCTGGTATGCACTTATCACACACGCCCTGCTGCAAATAGGCCTCTTCACATGATTTGACAACCCCATACGCTTGCAGGAATACTTAGAGCCTGACATGGTTTAGATCATGGTGTGTTAAGCCCAAGCCAAGCCTTTGCGCAGGAATTGCACAAACAAGGCCGAAACCTTTCTGCGCGCCCATACGAAACCAAGTGAGAGTTAGTTAAGCAAGGCTTTGCAGTGAGTATTTGAAGGAGATAGTAGAATGCCTAATGTCGCCAAATTGTTAAAAGATGAGATCGAGCGCCTGGCGCGCAAGGAAATACGCAAAACAACAGATGCGCTGCACAAAGAAAATATGGCCCTGCGCCGGGCCCTTTCGGAACTGAAACGGCGTTTGGAAACGTTAGAGAAAGCAGATAAAAAACCTGCTCGCACTAAAATAGAATCGCGGCCGGAAATGGAAACAGAAAAGACGGCTGAGACCTCGAATGCGCGATTTTCTGGAAAGACGATCCGCAACTTGAGGCAGAAATGGAGTATCACGCAAGGCGAACTCGCAAGCCTAGTAGGCGTGAGCAGCCAAGCGGTGTATCAATGGGAACGTAAAGATGGCCGGCTTCGCCTGCGCAATAGCACGTATGAAGCGCTCATGGCGCTGCGTCCTTTAGGCGCACGCGACGTACGCAAGCGCCTGGAAGACACGCCAGCAGCGCCCGCAACGGCGCCGGAAACTCCTGAAGCGCCCAAAACGCGGCGTAAACGGCAGATTAAGATAGGTAAATAAGCTGGCCCACCCTATTCAGTATGGCGGAGAGGCAACGCTCACGGGTCGCGAGAGGCCGGCGCATTCCGGCCATGGAACAGGCGGGACGACGTGAATCCAGAAGAACAGGCCAAAATCGAACATGCGGAGATCCAGGAATGGATCGAGTCCCTCAATTATGTGATCGAGAAGGAAAGCCCCGAACAGGTGCTCCACATCTTGCGCCATCTCCAGATTCGCGCGCAGGAAGCGGGCGTGCGCCTGCCGTTCACCGCCAATACGCCCTACATCAACACCATACCGCTCGAAGAGCAGCCGGTGTATCCGGGCCGCCGTGAGATCGAACGCCGCATCAAGAGCATCATCCGGTGGAACGCCATGGCCATGGTCGTGCGCGCCAACCGCTCCGAGGAAGGCATTGGCGGGCATATCTCCACCTATGCCTCGGCGGCCACATTATATGAAGTAGGCTTCAACCATTTCTTTAGAGGCCCCGGCGCGGACCATAGCGGCGACCAAGTTTTCTTCCAAGGCCACAGCGCCCCCGGTTTGTACGCACGCGCGTTTATCGAGGGACGTCTGAGCGAAGAACAGCTCAAGAATTTCCGGCGGGAATTGCAGGAAGGCGGCGGACTATCTTCGTATCCCCATCCATGGCTCATGCCGGGCTTCTGGCAATTTCCAACCGTATCCATGGGCCTCGGGCCCATCATGGCCATCTACCTGGCCCGCTTTAACCGATACCTGGAAGATCGCGGCCTGAAACCAGACCACGGCAGCCATGTGTGGGCGTTTCTCGGCGATGGCGAAACAGATGAACCGGAATCGCTCGGTGCGATTACACTCGCATCGCGCGAAAAACTCGATAACTTGATTTTCGTTATCAATTGCAACCTCCAGCGGCTCGATGGGCCGGTGCGCGGCAATGGCAAGATCATCCAGGAACTCGAAGCCATTTTCAGAGGTGCGGGCTGGAATGTCATCAAAGTGGTGTGGGGCAGCGACTGGGATCCCCTGCTCGCGCAAGACCGCCAAGGACGCCTCGTCGAGCGCATGGGCGAAGTGGTCGATGGAGAGTATCAGAAATACAGCACCGAGCCAGGCTCGTATATCCGTGAGCACTTCTTCGGCAAGGATCCGAAGCTGGCGGAAATAGTGCGGCATTACACCGATGAACAGCTCCGAAAAATGCAGCGCGGCGGCCACGACCCGCTTAAAGTATATGCAGCATTCCAGGCCGCAGTGACCCACAAAGGCCAGCCCACGGTCATCCTGGCGAAAACCATCAAAGGCTACGGCCTCGGGGAAAGCGGCGAAGGCAAGAACATCACCCATCAGCAAAAGAAGCTAAACGAAGATGAACTGCGCGAATTCCGCACCCGCTTCGGCATCCCCATTTCCGATGAAGATGTAGCATACGCACCCTTCTACCGCCCGCCCGAGGGCAGCCCCGAGATGGCGTATCTCCGCGAATGCCGCGAGTCCCTGGGCGGATACGTGCCTTCACGCGTCGTGGACTGCCCGATACTTAAAGCCCCGCCCGAAGCCGCGTTCAAAGAGTTGTTCGAGGGCACGGGCGAGCGGGGCGTCTCGACGACCATGGCGTTTGTCCGCGTCCTCCATGCCCTGTTGCACGACAAGGAACTGGGCAAATACATCGTCCCCATCGTGCCCGATGAGGCGCGCACGTTCGGTATGGAAGCCCTGTTCCGGCAAGTCGGAATTTACGCCCACAGCGGCCAGCTCTATGAACCCGTGGACAGCGACAGCCTGCTGTATTACAAAGAAGCGACGGACGGCCAGATTCTCGAGGAAGGACTCACCGAAGCAGGCTCGATGTCGTCCTTCATTGCCGCGGGCACATCGTATGCCGTGCATGGCATTCCGATGATCCCATTTTTCATCTATTACAGCATGTTCGGATTCCAGCGCATCGGCGACTTGATCTGGGCGGCGGGCGACATGCGCTGCAAAGGCTTCCTCGTGGGCGGCACGGCGGGCCGTACGACCCTCAATGGCGAAGGCCTTCAACACCAGGACGGCCATAGCCATCTCCTGGCTCAGCCCATTCCGAATCTGCTGGCCTACGACCCCGCCTATGCCTTCGAGATCGCCGTCATCGTACGCGAAGGCATCCGCCGGATGTATGAAGAGCAAGAAGACATCTTCTATTACCTCACTGTCGAGAATCAAAATTACCCTATGCCCCTCATGCCGGAAGACTGCAAGGAAGGCATCTTGAAGGGCATGTATAAGTTCCGCCCGAGCGAAAAGACAGACTTTACACTCCGCGCACAGATTCTCGGCAGCGGCGCGATCATGAACGAAGCGCTGCATGCCCAGGCGCTGCTGGCGGAGCATTTCGAGGTGGCGGCGGATGTATGGAGCATCACCAGTTATAAAGAATTACGGCGCGACGGCCTTGATGCGGACCGGTATAACTTATTGCACGCGGACAAGCCGCCCCGCACGCCCTACGTCACGCAATGCCTCCAGAACGAACCGGGCGTTATTGTAGCGGCATCGGACTACGTAAAAGCCCTGCCTGATCTCTTGGCGAAATGGATGCCGCGACCCTGCATCGCCCTAGGCACCGACGGTTTTGGGCGAAGCGAATCGCGCGCGGCCTTGCGCGATTTCTTCGAAATGGACGCCCGGCATATCGCCTATGCGGCCATATGCGGCCTGGCCCGCGACGGCGCACTAGATCAGAAAGCCATACAGAAGGCGCGTGAAGTGCTTGCGATCAATCCTGAAAAACGGAATCCGATGGTGAGTTGACTCCGCCCCTGCAAACTGGACAGTACAAAGCAAAGGAAACATACATGGCCACGGAATTCAAACTCCCCGAACTCGGCGAGAATATCGAAAAAGGCAAAGTAACAAATGTGATGGTCCAGGTAGGCGACATGATCGCCAAGGATCAGCCGGTTATTGAAATTGAAACAGATAAGGCATCCGTCGAGGTGCCATGCGAAGTGGCCGGGAAAGTAGCCGAGATCCGCGCACGCGCGGGCGAAGATCTGCGTGTGGGCGCGGTGATCTTAGTGCTGGAAGCAGCCGATGCGCCAGCGGAGCCGCTGGTGCAAGAAACCACTAAGAAGCCCGCGCCTCCGAAAAAGGCCGAAACCGCCCGCAAGCAAGCGCCCAAAGAAGAAGCGCCCGCTGTCCAGCAATTGGAAATGGCCCCTCAAGAAATCGACGAGGAAGTGGAATCGCCTTCGGAAGCGGCGGCAACGCCTGTTCCTTCGGCGGAAACACCCGAACCGCAAGCGTCCGCGCAAGGCCGGGGGTCCGCGCCTGCCGCGCCCAGCGTGCGGCGGCTGGCGCGCGAGATCGGCATCAATATCCATCAAGTGCCCGGAAGCGGCCCGGGAGGGCGTATTTCGGAAGAGGATGTCAAATCCTTTTCGCGGCGCGTCAACACCGATGCGGGCGGTGCGGCCCCTGTCCGCCTGGCCAGCAGTGCGCCTGCCGCGTCTTCCACCACTCCCCCCCTCCCCGACTTCGAGCGCTGGGGGGCCATCGAACGGCGCGAGATGAGCGGCGTGCGGCGGCGTACGGCGGAAAACATGGCCTATGCCTGGTCCACCGTGCCCCAAGTGACGCAATTCGACCGGGCGGATGTGACGGATATCGAAGCGCTGCGCAAACAATACGCCAAGCGCGCCGAGGCTGCGAGCGGCAAATTGACCATGACGGCGATCCTGGTGAAAATCATCGCGGCGGCCCTCAAGAAATTCCCACAGTTCAACGCCAGCATCGATATGGCGAACAACGAGATTATTTATAAGCGCTACATCCACATCGGCGTGGCCGTGGACACCGACCGGGGGCTGCTGGTGCCTGTTATTCGCGATTGCGATACGAAGAGCGTTATGCAGATCGCCGCCGAGCTGGGCGAACTGGCCGAGCGGGCGCGCACGAAAAAAACCACCCTGGACGAAATGCAGGGCGGCACCTTCACGATCAGCAACCTGGGCGGTATTGGCGGCACGGCGTTCACGCCCATCGTATATAGCCCGCAAGTGGCCATACTGGGCGTCTCGCGCGGGCAAACCGAGCCCGTGTGGCGCGATGGCCAATTTGTTCCACGAATGATGCTGCCCTTATCGTTATCCTATGACCACCGCGTGATTGACGGCGCGGATGGCGCGCGCTTTTTACGCTGGGTGTGCCAGGCGCTGGAGCAGCCGTTCTTACTGTTCTTGGAATCGGACTGAGCGCCGGACTCATTGTAAAATGGATATCGACAAGCAGTTTATATACTGGCGATCAAGCGCCGAAGAAGAATTGGAGGTGGCGTTTGACCTCTATGAGAAAAAACGCTTCCGCCAAGCGCTTTTTTTTTGCTCATTTGGCTATAGAAAAAATGCTCAAGGCGTTTGTGACTCGCTCTATCCACCGTGTTCCCCCTAAAACTCATAACTTAATCCGGTTGATTGAATTGGCCTCGTTGAAATGCACAATAGCGCAACAGGATTTTTTGTCAAGATTCAATGCGTATCAGATAGATATGCGTTATCCTGACGAAATGTCCATTTTGATAAGCTCTGAAAAAGCTCAAACCGATCTTAATAAAGCAAAAGAGTTCATGGAATGGCTGATAAATCAGTTATAGATATCATTTCCGAATATCTAGCCCATTTGCCTGGATATGGTATTCATCCAAGCAAAGCGGTCCTGTTCGGCTCTTACGCCAGAGGCGATGCCGATGAATGGAGCGATATTGATGTCCTTATTATCGCGCCGGAATTTGATACGAAATACGATATGGAACTCGTGCAGCAATTGTGGGGCGCTACGCGTACTTCTGACATCCGCATCGAACCAATACCCTGCGGTCAAAAAGAATGGGAGATTGAAGAAGGCCGCCCCATCCTTGACATTGCCCGGCAAGAAGGCGTTCTTATAGAAGTGCAACCTTTGAATATATAGGTTTTCATGAGTAGTAGGAGAGGAGAATCATTCATGAAGCAGAAAGCAGTCGCCGTGTTGGATGTAGGCAAGACAAACAAGAAATTCCGGCTGTTTGGCCGTGGCTTTACCATGCTGCGCGATGTCCGCATCAATACACAATCCCGTGACTTGAATGGGATTGATGTGGAGGATTCGCCCGCCCTGCTGGCTTGGTTTCAAGAACGGCTAAAAGAAGCAACCCCCGATTTCGACATCAAGGCCATCGCCATCACCACCCACGGCGCCACCGCCGTGTTGCTCGATGAAAATGGCGCGCTTGCGCACCCTGTTATTTCCTACACGGCGGATAAGGGCCTCGAAGTCCAGGATGAATTCTACGATGTGTATGGAACACGCGAAGAGTTGCATCGCGTCACCTGCACGGCGGATGTCGGTTTTGCCAATCTGGGGAAAATGCTCTACCTAGTGAAAACCCGCTTGCCGGAAGTCTGGGCGCGCTGCAAGCATGCGCTGTTTTATGACTCCTACTTCGGATATGAACTCACGGGCCACATGGGCCTCGAACATACGTATCTAGGAAATCACACCTATTTATGGAATTTCGCGGGAAAAGACTGGAGCAGCGTAGGCCGCGACCTGCGGGCCGATCAGCTCTTCCCGAAAAACGCCGCACGCTCCTGGGAATGCCTGGGCGTAGTGAAGCCGGAGATCGCCCAAGCGTGCGGGCTTTCCGAGAACTGCAAAGTCACCTACGGCATTCACGACAGCAACGCCAACTATCTCCCCTATATCGCACTCGGATATGACAATTTCCTGCTGAATTCATCGGGCACCTGGTGCGTGTTGATGACTCCCGCACACCAGCCGTTCTTAACAGATACCGAGATTGCGGCAAAAGTGTTCTTCAACCTTGACGCTTTTGGACGGCCTGTAAAAACGTCTATTTTCCCCGCAGGGATGGAATACGACACTTTCCGCAGCTTCACGGAGCTTCCCGATAAAGCCACTACCGGGATCGTCCGCGATGTCATCGCCAAAGAGGAACTATTCGTAGTGCCGGGCGTCGTGCCGGACTCGAGCGCATACATCGGCGCGATATCCCGCATCGTGAACGGCGGCCAAGTGGATACCGTGGCGGACCTGAAGAAAAAAGGCGGCACGCCGATGACGCCATTGGGCCAGGCATATAACGGCGCGGTCAACCTCAGCCTCGCCCTCGCCACGCGCGAAGCCTTGAATAAACTGAGCTTGCCGAAAGGGACAACCGTCTTCATTGAAGGCGGTTTCGCCAATAACATCGTCTATTGCGAACTCTTGGCCACGCTCTGTCCAGACCTTTCGTTCGCACTAACCAACATTAAGGAAGGCACCTCCTTCGGCGCGGCCATGACGGCGTGGATGTGCGCGGAGGGCCTGAGCCTTGATGAAATCGGCAAGGAAATCTCCATCGAGACACGCCCCATTTCGCGCCAGGATTATGGGGACATGGATTCGTATTTGAAGATATTTGACGAACTGGTAAAAGCATAGGCAAGCAACCTTAGCGTTTATTTGTTGCCACAAAAAGCACAAGAATACACCAGAATGAATTCTAGTTCTTGAGTCTTTTGTGCATTTTGAGGCGATTATGGCTTTGAGGTTTGACACAAGACGCGCCGCAAGGCGCTTGAAAGGAAGGCCATCCATGATACGCAAAGCCGCGATTATGCACGTAAATCCAGACCAATACGCGGAATACGAAACACGCCACAACCCGATTTGGCCCGAACTCGAAGCTACGCTCAAGTCGCACGGCGTTTACAACTACTCGATTTTCCTGGATGAGGAATCCAGCCAGCTTTTCGCATATGTCGAAATTGAAGACGAAGCCCGCTGGAACAGCCTCGCACAAACCGATATCTGTAAAAAATGGTGGGCGCACATGAAACCTATCATGCCTTCCAATCCCGACAACAGCCCTATCGAACAGCCATTGCGGGAAGTGTTTCACATCGATTAAGCGGTGGGGCAAGCCCCACCCTACAACTATATAAAAATATGAAGTCCACAGATGGCGCAGATGACACTGATGACACTGATGAGCGATTAATAACGGCGTGTCCGGAGTCACAAAGTATTTGGTTTAATATTTTAGTATATTTAGTATATTTCTGGTCCACAACAATAAAGATACACTATTAGATTTGCATAGCTGATTTTGGGAGTCTCAAGAACAATGCCTGAAACCTTGAAAACCCAGCTTGCCGTGATTGGCGCAGGGCCAGGCGGATACGCCGCCGCGTTCCACGCCGCCGACCTTGGACTGGAAGTCACGCTCATCGACGTGCGCGAAAATCCAGGAGGAACGTGCCTGTATGTCGGCTGCATCCCCTCGAAGGCCTTGCTGCATGTCGCGAACGTCCTGACCGAGGCCAAGGAGGCGAAAAGCTGGGGCATCACATTCGCGCCGCCCGAGATCGATTTCGACAAGATGCGCGCCGCAAAAAACGAGGTGGTGGCGCACATGACAGGCGGGCTTGGCCAGCTCACGCGGGCGCGCAAAATACGCTACATTCAAGGCCGGGCTGCTTTCGAAGACTCGTCCCTGCTCAAAATCACCAGCGAAGACGGTGCGGAGCAACTGCTCACGTTCGAGCATGCCATACTGTGCCCCGGCTCGCGCCCTGCGACCATTCCAAACCTGTATATCGAGTCGCCCCGCCTCATGAACTCGACCAACGCGCTGAACATGGATGATATCCCGGCCACGCTGCTTGTGGTAGGCGGCGGCTACATCGGGCTCGAACTCGGTTCGGTCTACGCGGCTCTCGGCTCGAAGGTGACGGTAGTCGAGATGGCCCCGCGCCTGCTGCCTGGTGCGGATACGGACCTTGTTGAGGTGCTCGCCAAACGCATGGAACGCATATTCGAGAACATCTTGCTCTCCACGAAAGTGCGTTCCATGAAGGAAGTGGGACAAGGCATCGCGGTGGAGTTCGAGGGGAAAAACGGCATCATCCAAAAAAACACGTTCGACAAGGTCTTGGTAAGCATCGGCCGTAAGCCCAACTCGAGCGGCTTGAATCTTCACTCCACGAACGTCGACATCGATGAGCGAGGCTTCGTTAAAGTGGACCCGCAGCGCCGCACGTCGGACCCGGCTATTTTCGCCATTGGCGATGTGGTGGGCGAGCCCATGCTGGCCCACAAAGCCACCCATGAAGGCCGTGTGGCAGCGAGTGTCATCGCGGGCGGCAAGGATGCCTTCGAGCCCAGCGCCATCCCCGCCGTGGTCTTCACGGACCCAGAACTGGCATGGACAGGCATCACGGAAGCCCAAGCCGGAAAAGAAGGCATTGCTGTCGAGATTGCCCGCTTCCCCTGGACTGCCTCGGGCCGGGCCTCGACGCTGCACCGCACCGATGGCTTGACCAAAATCCTGAGCGACCCCGAAACCAAGCGCATCCTAGGCGTCGGCATCGTGGGCGCGGGCGCGGGCGAACTCATCAGCCAGGGCACCCTCGCCATCGAAATGGGCGCGACGGCGGATGACGTCCAGCTCACGATTCACCCCCACCCCACGCTGAGCGAAACCGTCATGGAAACCGCGGAAATGATCTTCGGCCAAGGCACCCATGTATACAAGCCTAAAAAGAAATAGGCCAGGCCGCCGCTTTACGGCCTTTTTAGCTTTGTGCTACACTTGCATTTGAAATCAGGGGGGTGAGAGGAGACTCGGCGAAATGGACGCTGCCGTAGCACATTTGACGCAATACTGGATTTTTTACGCGGCGGGACTGGCGGTGCTCGTTCCTTTGGTGTATTTTACGCGCACCTATTCCGCGCCCATCATCCAGGCTGTTATCGAGATTATGATCTATTTCACCATCTTCCACACCGTGCTTTGGTGTATCGTCTTTCTTACTGCAAAGTTCAAAGATTCCACTCAGTTATCCTGGAACAAGACCGCTCCCACGCCATGGAAAACACCCCTTTTGCAATTCTGGGATCGGGCGTTATATGAGCCCGCCTGGCTTTTCTATCTCGAAGCCGTATTCGCGGCAGGGCTCATCATCGCCATGATCCGCATGCGCCCCATGCGCACCCAACGCCGCCGCCGGTACGAGTCAAAACCCCTCCGCAAAGGCGAAGTGCCCGAGCATCTGCGGCACGGGCTTCCCCCGAAAGGCAGTGCGGCAAAACGCAAATAGCCCTCGCGCATAGGCGCGCGCTTCAACGCATCAATGCATCTCGACTTCACAAGCGCCTATGGCCGGACGATAATAGTTGAACTGCACATTCGGATGGTCCGCCAGCAGGCTCATGGGCACGGACGAATCCACGATATGCTTGCTGATCATGTATGCCGTCAGGCGCATCCCGAAGGGATTGTCATGCATCCCCGCCTGCCAGATCGACACCCGGCCCGCCTTCCACGTTTCCACCGGCCCCACCGTCGAGGCTTGCGTGGGTATTTCGGACACCCGCCCGCCGCCAGACGTGCGCGCGTTCTGCATGATGGTCATGGGATGCAAGTCCACGACCCGCGTGCCTAATCGACGGTATTCCTCGGGAGACGGCGGGGCGTCCGCATACCGGCCCTCACGCTTTATCGGGTCATTAAAAGCCCAATGCTTCACATCGCCCTGGCCGCCCTGCATGATGGCGCACCGCACGGTATCATACGTGGCGCTATACGCCGCCAAATCGCCCGACGGGAAATGCATGTTTGCGTCCGGCATGGCCAATTCCGGATTAATCCGGCTGAAACATAACTGCATATCCGCCTTCTTGAACGACAGCGGGTGCTCCGGCGGCACCGGCACGCCATGCTGGACCCATTCATCCATCCCCCAGAAATGGGCGCCTTTCTTCGCCAGATTCAGACCGAGCGCATTCACCAGCCGCGCCACCAGCGGCAATTGCTCCGTCGGCCCGATTGGCCCGCAGATCCCCACCGGATTATCCGGCGTCGATTGCGACCACGCCTCGATATATTCCAGCGCTTCCGCGAGATAGAAATCCTCGAGCGTGTCGTAAAACACCACCCGGAACCCATCGCGCGACAATTCCAGCAGATCCCGCGCCGAAAGACGCGCCACATCCGCCAGCAACGCCTCATCCAGCGTCGTGTAATCCCACCAGCCTTCCGCAATCACACTCTTTTTCCGCATGCCGCCTCCCCCTATCACTTGAGCTCCCGAAAAACAAAAAACAGACAATGCATTAAAACGTATTCGGTGCGCATTCGCAAGCCGCAGCTCGCCGGTTCATTAATTAAATATAACACAGCAAAAAAAAGACGCCCCACTGGGGGGCGTGCAGGTTGCACCGTAGTGCAGGGCCCACGGACTGAAAGTCCTTACTGTGATTTGTAGGACAATCTCCGCTCAGGTATAGTGATTATTAGTATACACCTATTTCTCTTAATGTCAAGTGCGTCGCCAAACCGTGGGGGATAAACGTCATGCGACAAAAAGCTCCTAAAAAGTGCGTGTTGGGTTTGGATTTGGGCACGAATAGCGTGGGCTGGGCGCTCCTCGAGGAAGGGCGCGATGGGCCAGAACGCATTGTAGACCTGGGTGTCCGCATTTTCGAAGCAGGCGTCGAGGGCGACATCGAGAGCGGAAAGGATGAATCACGCGCCAAGGCCAGGCGCGACGCCCGCCTCGTACGCCGCCAAACGGAACGGCGCTCGCGGCGGAGAAGAAAAACGGCATGCCTGCTTCAACGTCATGGCCTGCTGCCAAAAGGCGGCCTCAAGCAAGACTCCAGCCGCGACGCCATCATCAAATCCTTTGATGCGGATGTGTACTTGAAGTATGCGGCGGCGGTTCGTAAGAAGAAGAAAGATATATTGCAGACTTTAGACCAGCTTCCGTATTTTCTGCGCGCCCGCGCCTTGGATGAACCGCTAGAACCGTTCGAGCTTGGCCGCGCTTTCTATCATCTGTCTCAGCGCCGAGGATTCTTGAGCAACCGCAAAGCGCCTACAAAAGACGGAGAGGAAGAAGGGCAAGTCAAACAGGGAATCAGCGAATTGGCGCAGGAGATCGAGCAGAGCGGTGCGCGAACACTGGGTGAATACTTCGCAGGATTGGACCCGCACGAGCACCGCATCCGCAAACGCTGGACCGCCCGGACCATGTACGAACAGGAATTCGAGGCCATCTGGACCGCTCAAGCGAAGCATCATCCCAAGATATTGACCGCGGCATTCAAAAAACAGCTCTATAAGTCCATCTTCCGCCAACGCCCATTGAAATCACAAAAGGGCCTTGTGGGGCGTTGTGAACTCGAGGAGGGCGCACGCCGCGCGCCTTGGGCGTCCTTCATCGCCCAGCGGTTCCGCCTGCTCCAGAAGGTGAATGACCTGAAGATCGTCGGACCCGCGCCATTTTTCGAGGAGCGCGGCCTCTCGCCTGAAGAACGGACGCTGCTCATCGATTTGCTGGCTCAAACAGGTGATGCGGAATTCACCAAAATACGCAAAGAACTCGGCCTCGAAAGAGGCTCTACATTCAATCTCGAACGGGGCGGCGAGAAAAAGCTCAAGGGAGACACCACCACCGCCCGGCTCCGGGGAGTATTCGGTGGCCGCTGGGATGCTTTGACTGAAGACCAGAAGGAAGCTGTGTTGCACGATGTCTATAGCATCCAGAATGAAAAGGCCCTCGCTTCCCGTGGTGTACGGGCCTGGAAACTCAGCAAGGCGGACGCGGAAAAATTATCGAAAACCGCGATCGAGGAAGGCTATTGCAGCTTATCGCGCAAGGCCATCGAGCGCATGCTGCCTGAGATGGAGCAAGGCGTCCCGTATGCCACGGCCCGGCTGCATGCGTATCCGGGCCGGGATCGCTCGATTCCTGTCGGCCGGCTTCCCTATATCGACGACCGGGACAACGTCAATATCGAGTTGCGCAATCCCGCCGTCCACCGCGTATTATCCGAGACGCGCAAGGTCGTCAACGCGATTCTCGACAAGCACGGCCTGCCCGGCTGCATTCGCATCGAGCTGGCGCGGGATCTTAAAAAATCACGCAGCGACCGCGCCGAGATCTGGAAGAAAAACCGCCAAAACGAACAGCTCCGCGAAAAGGCGCGCGCAAAAATCATCAAGGAAGCCGTGATTCCACAACCCTCCCGGGAGGACATTCTCCGGGTGCAGTTGGCGGAGGAATGCGATTGGACATGCCCGTACACGGGCAAGCACATCTCCATGAAAGCCTTGGTGGGCAAGGACTCCCAATTCGACATCGAGCATATCATTCCGTATAGCCGGTGTCTTGATAATTCCTTTACCAACAAGACCCTCTGCTACCACGAGGAAAACCGCAACCGGAAGCAGAACAAGACGCCCCAAGAGGCCTATACCCCCGATGAAATGGACGCCATCGTCGCCCGCGTGAAGAGCTTTAAGGGCGATAGACGCGCCGTGGCCGCCAAACTCGGGCGCTTCCTCACCACCTCACTCGATGCGTTCGATACATTCTCGAACCGGCAGCTCAACGACACGCGTTATGCCTCGACCTTGGCCGCCCAATACCTCGGCATGCTATATGGCGGCCAGATCGACGCCAACGACACACGCCGCATCCAGGCGGGGCGCGGGCAAGTGACCTCCGATCTGCGCATGGCATGGGGCCTTAACGGCATCTTGGGTGATGGCGGAACAAAAACGCGCGATGACCACCGCCACCACGCCATCGACGCCGTGGCCATCGCCCTCACGGACGCGAAAACCGTCAAGGCCCTCAGCACCGCCAACTCCAAAGGATACGCGGAAGGCCGCCGCAACTGGTGGAAAAATGTCCCCCAGCCCTGGGATGGCTTCCTAACGGAACTCACCGAGGCCGTCAACGGCATCGTGGTCTCCCACCGGGTGTCCCGCAAGGTCAATGGCCCCATGCACGACGAGACCAATTACGGCAAGCCTTATATGGATGACAAAGACAAACCCTGCTGCCATGTCCGCAAACCGCTGGCCAGCCTCTCGGCCAACCGGATCGATGATATCGTCGATCCCGTCGTGCGCCAGGCCGTGCGGCGCAAACTCGAGGAACTCGGCGGCGATCCCGCCAAGGCCTTCAAGGATGAACAAAATCTGCCCTATCTCACCACGCACGACGGGCGGAAAATCCCCATCCGGAAAGCCCGCATCCGCGTCGTGGCCTCGGCCAAAACCATCGGCAAAGGCTCACGCGAACGCCACGTGCTCCTCAACGCCAACCACCACGCCGAGATTATCGAGATCACCGATAAAAAGGGCAACGCCAAATGGGATGACATCATCGTGGACCGGTACACCGCCATGCGGCGGCTGCTCAAGCACGAGCCGATCATCCAGCACGAACACGGCGAGGGAAAACGCTTCGTTATGAGCTTGACGCAAGGGGATGTTCTTTTGATTAAGGACGATGACGATAACGAACAGCTTGTGATCGTCAGAAGTGTCTCTAAGAAGGATTATTGTTTTGTACGCCTAACGGAGGCCAGACTAAAGAAAGATATTGTGGCGGCTGGAAAATGGGTGCGTTTTCAATCATTTTCTTTGTTTCAGAGCAGGTTTATAAAAAAACTCCACCTTACTCCGCTTGGCGAAATGCGAGACTCGAATGACTGACCGCATCCTCGATATATCGGGGCAAGGCGCGCGGCTGAGCGTGCGGCTCGAACAGCTCCGTATCGAGCCGCATGAAGGCCCGGAAGTGTCCACGCCCTTGGATGAGCTGGCGGTGTTGCTCGTGAGCAACGCCGCCGTCTCCTACTCGCACGCCGTCCTCACGGGCCTCGCCCGGCACGGCGGCGTGCTGGTGGTGTGCGACGCCCAGCATTTGCCCTGCGCCCTCATGCTGCCCATCGAGGGGCACCATCGCCAGTCGGAACGCTTCGCGCGGCAGGCGGCTGCGGCGCTGCCCACCTGCAAACGGCTGTGGCGGCAGCTCATCCAGGCCAAAGTGGGGCTGCAAGGGCGCATCCTCCTCGATTTCCGGGGCGTCGACAAGGGCCTCTGCGCCATGGCCCTGCGCGTGCGCTCGGGCGATCCGGATAACCTCGAGGGGCAGGCCGCACGGCGCTATTGGCCCGCCCTCTTCGATGACCCAGAATTCCGGCGGCAGCGCGAAGGCCCGCCGCCCAATCCCCTGCTCAACTACGGCTACGCCGTGCTGCGGGCCATGACAGCCCGGGCCATCTGCGCCTCGGGCCTCCACCCCTCCCTCGGGCTTCACCACCACAACCGATATGACGCCTTTCCCCTCGCCGATGACCTCATGGAGCCGTTCCGCCCCTTGGTGGACCGGGCCGTCCTCCACCACATCCACCAATACGGCAAGGAAGCGCCCCTTGATAAAGCCGCCAAGGCGGCGTTCATCGGCGCTGTCACGCAGCGCTTCGATGTGGACGGCGAAGTCCGGGGGCTGTTCGACATCCTCGCGCGCATGACGGCGTCGCTGGCGCAAGTGTTCGAGGGGGAACGAAAGGATTTGCTGCTGCCTGAACTGTAGAGGAGCGCGGACGGCCATGTCCGGCAAGGAACAAGCCCGGCTCGAACTATCGGAGTATAGAGGCGTGTGGCTTTTCACCATGTTCGATCTGCCCGTCGTGTCCGACGAAGACCGGCGGCGCTACACCAAGTTCCGCAACGAACTCCTCAAGGAAGGCTTCTCGATGATGCAATTCTCGGTCTACGCCCGCTACTACCCCGACGAGGAAAGCAGCCAAGCCCACCGCGCCCGCATCCGCAAGGCCATTCCCCCCGGCGGGCACGTCCGCCTCCTCGCCGTGACCGACCGGCAGTTCGGCAAAATGGAAGTGTTCTACGGGAAAAAGCAACAGCCCACCGAAGAGCCGCCGCCGCAACTCCTGCTTTTTTGACGCCCAGATGGGGCGTATCCCCCCCGAAATCAAGGGCTTCGGGGAGGAATAATTATACCTGAGCGGAGATTCCCCTCAAACCACAGCGTACTTTTGTTCCATTTGATCGCTCCTTTTATTATACCTGAGCGGAGATTCCCCTCAAACCACAGCTAGTAGCCATGAAGGTGTTGCCCACCACGGATTATACCTGAGCGGAGATTCCCCTCAAACCACAGCCCCCCATACTCACTTGTGGTGGCTATAATGATTATACCTGAGCGGAGATTCCCCTCAAACCACAGCCCCGGGCTATCTTGCTCTGCCGTGAAATAGATTATACCTGAGCGGAGATTCCCCTCAAACCACAGCTTACCAAACTATTTTAGAAGAGGCCAAAAAATTATACCTGAGCGGAGATTCCCCTCAAACCACAGCTTGAGTTGGAAGCAAGGCAACGAGATTCCAATTATACCTGAGCGGAGATTCCCCTCAAACCACAGCCATGGTTTAGTAATAGCGCAAGGACAACAATTATACCTGAGCGGAGATTCCCCTCAAACCACAGCTCCTTGCATGCCTTAAACGCTATGCGTGTCATTATACCTGAGCGGAGATTCCCCTCAAACCACAGCTTGATTCATTGACTGGCGCGCCGTTTTGTTATTATACCTGAGCGGAGATTCCCCTCAAACCACAGCTGAAATCAGCAAGGCGTTTTGTGATGCCTCATTATACCTGAGCGGAGATTCCCCTCAAACCACAGCATTTAATGAATTGAGTAATGGCGCGTTGATATTATACCTGAGCGGAGATTCCCCTCAAACCACAGCGAAAGCGCCAGCTTACCGTAAACACAGCCAATTATACCTGAGCGGAGATTCCCCTCAAACCACAGCCTAGACCAGCAAGCAGTTTCATCAATACTGATTATACCTGAGCGGAGATTCCCCTCAAACCACAGCTCTACTAAGTCGTTTAGGTCCACGTGCGGCATTATACCTGAGCGGAGATTCCCCTCAAACCACAGCTACCTCGATATCAGTATTATTCGGGTCTAGATTATACCTGAGCGGAGATTCCCCTCAAACCACAGCACGCCCATGAGTTGATCGGCGTCCAGCGTAATTATACCTGAGCGGAGATTCCCCTCAAACCACAGCCGTATTTCATGCATGGCAGATTTTCCTGTCGATTATACCTGAGCGGAGATTCCCCTCAAACCACAGCTTTATGTCATCAAGCACCACTGGCGCACCGATTATACCTGAGCGGAGATTCCCCTCAAACCACAGCTGGACATTAGTATAGCGCATTAATACGCTGATTATACCTGAGCGGAGATTCCCCTCAAACCACAGCCCAGGGTAAGTATCCGCCGCTGTGCGTTAGATTATACCTGAGCGGAGATTCCCCTCAAACCACAGCTAGGTCTAAAAAAGACCGTGCCCCATACGATTATACCTGAGCGGAGATTCCCCTCAAACCACAGCATGCGCGGCTATGGGATGAATTGAATGCTAATTATACCTGAGCGGAGATTCCCCTCAAACCACAGCGCGTCGGGCGTGTTGGTATCAGCCATGAAGATTATACCTGAGCGGAGATTCCCCTCAAACCACAGCGGGTAGGTGTAAACAGCCGCCCGCCCCCATAAAATGAGCCATTAGCGATGATAGAATCCTTTTTGCTCGACGAAGATGCTATCATCGCTAATGGCTCATTTTATGGGGGCGGGAGCCACGACAAAGCGCCAAGGCATGCCGGTATACGCGGCGGCCTCTTTGATACGCCTGCCGGGTGTGGCATAATGAAGCGGAGCCTAACTTTTGTCATGCCTGAAGAATGCAGCTTCGATTACCGCATCCGCCCAGGCGCACAACGGGGAAAAAATCGGACATGATTACTATCGTAGTGCTTGTAATGACTGTCTTGCTGGCGGCTGGTTATCTCTTTTATGGGCGTTACTTGTCCCGCCAATTGGGATTGGATAACAGCCGGCCTACGCCCGCTTGTGAAATCAATGATGGCGTGGATTTCGTCCCTGCCCGCTCAAGCCTATTGATAGGCCAGCATTTCAGCGCTATCGCCGCTGCTGGCCCCATTGTAGGGCCTATCCTGGCGGGAATCCTGTTCGGCTGGGCGCCCGCCCTGCTTTGGATCCTGGTGGGCGCTATATTCATCGGCGGCGTGCATGACATGTCGAGCCTGCTCGCCTCCGTCCGGCACAAAGGCTCTTCCGTAGGCGAACTGGCGCGGCAATACATGTCTCCCACCGCGCATATCCTCTTCTTGTCGTTCATATGGCTGACCCTTGTCTATGTCATCGTGGCGTTCACGGACATCACGGGCCAGACTTTTAAATATGTCACTGCGGAAACGCCTTTTGGCCCTGGTGTGGCCGTATCATCCGGCCTGTATCTGGTGCTGGGGGTGGCGCTGGGCATATTGTTATACAAGTTCAAAATGAATCTCACCCTCGCCACGATCATCTTTCTGCCCCTGGTGCTTTTAGCGGTTTACATTGGGCCCCATGCCCCCCAATCTGTAATGGATTTCCTTGCCAAAATTTCCGTCAAGCAATGGGATATCCTCTTGCTCGCATATTGCTTCGTAGCGTCGCTTATTCCAATGTGGCTATTGCTTCAGCCTCGAGGATACCTCGGCGGCTGGTTCCTATATGCGACCATATTCGCCGGGTTATTGGGAGGAGTATTCGGCGGCTACGCCATCCAGTATCCCGCATGGAACACCGAAGGACTGCACAGCATCAAAAGCGGCGCACCATTGATTCCCATTCTATTCATCACCGTCGCATGCGGCGCATGCTCCGGCTTCCACGCCATTGTGTCGTCTGGCACTACATCGAAGCAGTTGAAGAAGGAGTCCGACGCCCGGGTGGTGGGCTACGGCGCCATGCTGCTCGAAGCGCTCGTAGCCGTGCTCGCTCTCGCCACCGTAATGATGCTCAAGCCAGAGGATCCCATGCTGAAGCAAGCGCCCAATCTCATCTATGCCGGAGGACTCGCCCAATACATGGGCAAGATCGGCATCGACTACAATACCGCCCTCGCATTCGCGCTCCTGGCGTTCTCCACTTTTGTTTATGACACCCTTGACGTGAGCACACGCCTTGGCCGCTATGTGCTTCAAGAATTGCTTGGCTGGAAAACAACTGCTGGCGCCGTGTTCGCTACATTCCTCACGCTTGCGTTGCCATTCATCATCCTCATGGTCACAAAAGAAAAAGGTTATCTCGCCGCATGGCCCATCTTCGGCACCAGCAACCAGCTCCTGGCCAGCCTCACACTGATGGCCGTATCCGTCTGGCTCAAACGGACTGGTCGAAACGTGCTGTATACGGTGATTCCCATGGCCTTTATGATGGTAATGACCTTATGGTCGTTAAGCCTCCAAATTCTCACTTTCCTCCGCACGCTTCCTGGCTGGATGCAAAGCGGTTCGATCAAACCAGACATCCTCCTATCCGGTATTGTCGGCATCACCTTGTTGGTTCTATCTGTCTGGCTCATCATTGAGGCGGTGCGCATGATATCAAAAGCGAAACCCGTCAAGGCGGCCCAAATCTGAACGGCGCGCGCTCTTGATGCTGGAGTGGTTTATAGACGCAGGGACAGGCTACGAATAATGCTTACTCTTCGCATATTCGCGAATCGTAGCCTGTCCCTTTGATTTCCAATTGACCGCCTTGCGGCGCTTTGCTACCATCCAACTGTTTGGATTTACTGTAACCATTGGGACGGAATTCATGCGAATTATCGGGATTTTATTAGCGCTGGCGTTATGTATCGGCGTAGCGGCAGGCGGTTATTGGTTTCTTCACCAGCCATCCGAAGAGCCGTCTCCTGGCATGAAGCCGCCTACTCTTCCCGTTGCAGCCACACCCGAAGCAGAGGCAGCGCCGCCGCGCCATGTCATACTTATATCACTAGACACTACCCGCCCTGATTATTTGGGCTGTTATGGCCATCCTTGGGCAAAAACGCCCAATCTGGATGCGCTGGCCAAAGAAAGCATCCTCTTCGAACACTGCATCACACCCGCGCCAAGCACGCTTGCCGCACACACCTCCCTGTTTACTGGTAAATATCCTCATACCCATGGCACGCCACGCAATGGATTCACCGTAAACGCGGATAACACCATGCTTGCGGAAATCCTGCACAATGCGGGCTATCACACGGCAGCCTTCCTGGGCGCTATGCCGTTGTCGCAACGCTTCGGATTCAACCAAGGATTCGAGCATTACGACGAACATTTCACGGTGGAAGCAGGAGACGGCACGCCCGCCTACGAACGACCCGCGAATGAAGTGACGGACGCAGTGCTTTCCTATCTCGATAACGCCCCAAACGACGGCAAGCCGCTCTTCCTCTTCATCCATTATTTCGACGCCCATATGCCATATACGCCCCCAGATGAATTCTTCCATATGTACGACACTATTCCTTCCGAGACTGGAAAGTCTTTGGCCGATGTGGCAGGACGCATCAGCGAGTTGACTCGGGGGCGCGGCGAGCCCGCGGAACCCCGCCTGTTGCAACGCTATGCGGGTGAAATCTCCTTCATGGACAACCAAATCGGACGCCTCTTGAGCGAATTAACCACGCGAGGCATACTCGCCCAATCGCTCTTGGTGGTGGTAAGCGATCATGGCGAGTCCTTATGGGAGCATGAGCCCTATTTCGCCCATGGCCAGACGGTATACGATGATTGCATCAACGTCGTGGGCATGGCCCGCCTGCCTAATGGAGCCCATGGCGGTACCCGCGTGCCCGGGGTCATGTCCAGCATGGATTTCTTCCCCACCATATTGCAGACACTTGCGCTTCCCATCCCCGAAGGCATTGACGCCGAAGCCATTGATCTAGCCAATGCATCCAGCATGGAATCGCGCGTGCGGTATAGCGAAGCAACTCAGCCTTGGGAAGAAGTGGAGACCGATCCTTCCTGGCCGAACGCAACCAAAGCAAGATGCATACGCCAGAATGCACGCAAATACATCGAGACGCCCTACGCGGGCACTTCGGAATATTATGATCTAGCCCAGGATCCCCGTGAACGCCTGAATCTGCTCCCTGGGCCTACCGCCGATCAGAAAACTGAACTAGCCTCCTTGAAAGCCCAGCTTGATGCCTGGGCCGCATCGGCTAAGCCACTGCCCAGTGCATGGCGGACAGAAAACGACGCGGACGAAACGCAGTCCCAGCTCGAAAATATGGGATATATGGACAGTAAATAAATACCCATCGAGCCAGGCGACATGTGCCGGCATTTATGGTCGCATGCCCCTATTCGAGTTGGGAAAGCAATAGCATTTTATAATCAAGCCGCTCCAAGACAGCGGTTTTTTCCCATCCTCCGTATCCAACGGGATTGTCGTCCAGACCAACCGCGCTAGGTATAAATGCAAAAATCCATAAATCCCCTTTTCGTGTTACTGATTTCGACAAGCGCTAATACGCTCCTCACAATTCCCTAACATGAGAACGGTATAGTCAGGCTTCGTGGGCAGGCGGAGTACGCCTTCCCACCCTGCTTCGCCAAGCGATCCGAAGAAAAGATGCTTCGGATAACTGGGCGTTGAATAGGGCCTAAGCAGGGCATTGGTCTCCGTGAATTAAGCGGACGGCGCGCCTCCAGCTTACTTTACGAACCGAATAGCCCGCCTAAGCGCATAGGCGATAGATCAGAAACACACAACCTGTCAAAAAGGAGATACCCAGATGACGATGAGATTTAAAACGGTTTCAGTAGCCTGTACGCTGGCAGTAGCTCTGCTGGGCGTGGCAAGCGTAGCTTCGGCCGAAGAGCTCACCATGGTGGGTTCGACCACGGTCGGCCCGATTGCCAAGGCGTTTGCTGACTACTACATGCAGAAGAATCCTGGCGTGAATGTAACCGTGAGTGAGTCGGGCAGCGGCGACGGAGCCAAGGCCCTTGTGAATGGCACCTGCAACATCGCCAACATGTCGCGTTTCATGAAAGACACCGAGTATCAAGCCTGCATCGAAAAGCAAGTGATTCCAGTCGCTACCATCATCGCACTGGACGGTCTTGCCGTTATTTTGCACCCTAGCAATCCGGTCACTGGGCTGAAAATCGAGCAGATCCGCGACATTTATATGGGCAAAATCACGAATTGGAACGAAATCGGCGGTCCGGACAGCAAAATCGTCGTCATCAGCCGCGACACCAACAGCGGCACCTACGAAACCTTTGAAGGCAAGATTATGAACAAAGAGAAGATGGCGGAGAGCGTCGAGACAGTCGGCAGCAACGGCGCAATGAAGGGCCGCGTCGGCACTACCGAAGCCGCCATCGGTTATGTGGGCATCGGCTTCATCGACGAAACCGTCAAGTCCATCAAAGTCAATGACATCGAACCCACGGCTGAAACCGTAAAAAGCGGCGAATACCCCGTCTCCCGCCCGCTGTTCATGTTCACGAACGGCGTCCCGGCCATGGGCACCAACCTGTGGAAGCTCACCACCCTTCACCTCACGCAAGACGGCCAAAAGATGGTCGAGGAAAAGGGCTTTATCCCGGTGACGAATTACTAAGGCTAATCTGTAACATGGCTGCCTTCCCCCAGCCTGCCTTTCTCGATCAGGCTGGGGGAAGAACCAGGAAATCCTTATCTTGAAGCAACCACATGTAGATATATCGGCAAGCCCTCATAACGCGGCGCGACCGGGCAACAGCCTTCTCCTTACCAAAGGGGCCAGCTTCCGGCGCAGGCTAAGCTCGCTCGTGGGGCAAAGCTTGCTCTTGCTGATCACCAGCGTATCCACATTCGCCGTATTGTTTATCTTCATCTATATCATCCGCGACGCCCTCCCTTTCTTCCAAGAGCGTGGAATCTTCGAATTTCTCACCACTGCCCGATGGTATCCTTCAAACGCCGCCCATCCCGAGTTTGGCGCGCTAGCCATCATATATGGCAGTTTCATCGTCACGATTGGGGCGGTGATTTTCGCGGTCCCCCTCGGCATCACCGCCGCGGTTTGCCTCAGTGACGTGCTTCCCTTCTCCGCGCGCCAATTCGTAAAGCCGGTCATCGAGATGCTGGCAAGCATTCCGTCTGTGGCGTATGGATTCTTCGCCTTAGTGGTCTTCGCCCCCATGCTTCAGAACCACGGCGGTGGCGTCATCGCCGTATGCGTATGGGCCATAGGAGGTCCAATAGGCATCTTGGCGGGAATTCTATTAGGAGAGATACTCGCGCGGCGGGTCCAAAATCGGCCCAAGCTCGTTATCCGGATGGCATGCATCGTCTTTTCTACGGCCCTTCTGCTCGTAGGGATATACTTTGTGGCCTCCTCCTCCATGCTCATTAAAATATCCAGCGGCACCAACGCCCTTAACGTATCGATCATCCTGGGCGTTATGGTGCTGCCCACTATAGTCAGCGTATCCGAAGACGCCCTGCAAGCCGCAGGGCGCGAGTTGCGCGAAGCCAGCTACGCCTTAGGCGCTACACGGGCTGAAACCATGCTCCATGTGATCATTCCCGCCGCATCGAGCGGCATCGCCGCCGCCATCATCCTCGGGCTGATGCGCGCCGTGGGCGAGACCATGGTGGTCTGGATGGCCTCCGGCAATGCGCCTCAGATGCCATCCCCCATCTACAGCCCATTTGAAGTGTTACATAGCTTTATCGAGCCCGTGCGCACGCTCACCGCGACCATCGCAGGCGACATGGGCGAGGCCGATCAAGTCACCGGCTCCGCCCGCTACCATGTGCTGTTCGCCATGGCCCTCCTGCTGCTCGTGATCTCATTCGCATGCAACCTCGCCAGCGAATGGGCCGTGCGGCGCGAGCGGATGAAGCTAAGAGGGGAATAACATGGACCTTGCATCCCGAAAAGTAGTGGACCGCTACTTCACCGCCTTCGGATTCGTATCCATATCCCTTATGGGCGCGGCTCTTGTGGTTCTCCTGGGCCCAATCGTCTATAAAGGCATGGGGGCCATGGTGTTCCAAGGCACTATCGAGTTCAGGCGGCTGCATATCGAGCAATACGGCCATGGCGACGCCGCCAAAGTGGCCGCACAAGACAAGGAAGCCGCCGCCACGCGCCGCCCTGTGTACCGCATGCTGGAGGATTTCCAAAAGCAACTCGACGAAATGAGCTACTCCGAACGCAGTAAATACCGCAAACCATTTGGCGAGATCAAAACAGCGCTCCACGAGCTGCTGGGGCCTTTGCCGGGCGAATCCATGCCGATTCTTCTCCGTGGCCAATACGGGCAAACCCGGTGGGATCGCGCCCAAGTGAAACTGCAAAACTTGCTTTATTCCGAACAATGGGACTATAGCGATCCAAGCAAGCCGGGCGTCAAGGTGTTGAAACCGCGCGCCGATGCCTTTAAGGGAACCGCCCTCGAACCGTTGTTTGATTATGTTCCCAAGAACCTGCACGCCATGTTGTTGCCGCAATGGACCTTCTATTGGCGGTTCCTATTTGATTCCTCGACGGACGCCCACTTTTTCGGCGGAATATGGCCAGAATTGCTCGGCACGATTTACCTCACCATCGGCTCAATGGTGTTCGCACTTCCCATGGGCATAATCGCCGCCATCTTTTTGGTGGAATACTCCAAGGAAAGCCTATTCCTAAGCTTATTGAATACCTGCATCAGCACCTTGGCGGGCGTGCCCAGCATCGTCTTTGGCCTGTTCGGCCTGGCCTTCTTCATCAACACCTTGCATGTCTCGGAATCTAAAAGCGCCTTAGCAGGTTCACTCACCCTCGCCCTGCTCGTGCTGCCCACAGTCATCCGCGCGTCCGAAGAGGCCCTCCGTTCCGTTCCTCATACCTACCGCGAAGCAGCCCTCAGCCTGGGCGCCAGCAAATGGCACATGATTATGTCGGTGATTGTGCCAGCGGCGCTGCCGGGCATCCTGACCAGTATCGTGATCAGCATGGGCCGCGCCGCCGGTGAAACCGCCCCCATCATCTTCACCGCCGCCGTGAGTGTTGGGAAGCCCCTTTCCCTGCTGGGATTCTTCAACCAGCCTACGCCCGCACTGCCCTGGAACATTTACAATGTCGCCACCGAACACGAAGCCGTCCAGGAAATCCGCCATGTCCAATTCGGCATGGTATTGGTGCTGGTGGCGCTGGTGTTGCTGCTGAACACGGCTGCGATTGTGCTGCGCGCCCGTATCGCCAAGAAGCTCAAAGGATAAGCCCCATGTCGCAACCTCTGATTACGCCCATCAAAATCAACAAGCCCCAAAATAGAGGCCATCACGTGAATGATGATAGTGCGGACATGGACGGGCATATCCGCACCGAGGACTTCTCCATCTTCTATGGCGCGAACGAAGCCGTCAAAAAAGTCACCTTGTCGATTCCTCGATGCATGGTCACCGCCATCATTGGCCCAAGCGGATGCGGCAAAAGCACCTATTTGCGCGCCATGAACCGCATGAATGACCTCATCCCCGGCTGCCATGTCACCGGAAAAATGCTCTTTGACGGCTACGATGTATACGGCAAAGACCTCAATGTCGTCGTGCTCCGCCAGAAAGTGGGTATGGTCTTCCAAAAACCCAATCCGTTTCCCAAGACCATCTTCGAGAACGTCGTGTATGGCGCACGCCGCCTTGGCGTCCGCGGCCGCACCCAGCTTCATGACATCATGGAGCGAAGCCTCAAGCAAGCTGCGTTGTGGAACGAAGTGGCTGACCGGCTCAATCAGAACGCCCTCGGCCTCTCGGGTGGACAACAACAGCGCCTATGCATCGCTCGCTCGCTTGCCGTCAACCCCGAAATTCTCCTGATGGACGAGCCCACCTCCGCCCTCGACCCGCGCTCGACGGCCCACATCGAAGATCTCATCGCCGAACTACGCGGCCAATACACCATCGTGATCGTCACCCACAACATGCAGCAAGCCGCCCGCGTTTCCGATTTCACCGCATTCTTCTACGAAGGCGTGCTCATCGAATTCGGCCCCACCCAGGAACTGTTCACCAACCCCCGCGAAAAACAAACGGAAGACTACATCACGGGCCGCTTCGGCTGATTGGGCATATATAGCACACCAATCCAAAAAGAAGCAGTGTGCAGCGGTGAAGAACCGCTTTTTTTTCGCGTAGAAGCAGTTGAATGAGTTGAGGATGCGCCGGTGCGGGGAGTTTTTTCTTCGCATCGGCGCTTTTTTTTGTTGACTTCTGGTACGGAAGTATATATACTTCCGTACATGGAAGGGAAACCTGTCACGAACTCGGCGGGACGCAAGGTCCAGGCGCGCCTGGCGCGTCTGGGGCCCTTTCTTCCCGCCACGCTCACCATCACCCGCAGCCGCTGCGGGAACCCGCGCTGCCGGTGCGTCCAGGAAGGGCCGATCCATGAAACGGCCCTGCTGACGTGGAAGGAGGGCGGGAAGACCCGCACCCTCCACGTGCCCCGTGAATTGCGCCGCGAAGTGGCGCAATGGATTGAGGAATGGAAAAAGCTCAAGAAGCTCGTCGAGGCCATGGGCGCGGCCCAACGGCAGTTCCTGCAAACCCGCAAGAAGAGCATCCGGAAATCATCCGGGCCTTCTTGAGGACGTTCACCCACTTCTTTGGCCCGGTGCGCAAGCGCTTTGCGGGCTTGCCCGATCCCCGCAAACCCGAGCAAGCCGGCGACGTGGACTACAGTGTCGCGTCGCTGGTGTTCTTGGGAGTGCTGATGTTCGCATGCCGGCTCGGGGCGCGCCGGCAAGTCCGCCTGCAGTTGTACACGACGTTCATGGTCCATCTGTACAAGGTCTTGTTTGACGTGGACAGCGTGCCGCATGGCGATACGATGAACGGGGTATTTCGCGGTTTGCCGTTCGAGGCGGTCCAGGAACTCGTTTCCGGCATGACGCAGACGCTCATCGACAAGAAGGTGTTGTACCCCCACCGCCTGTTCGGGCGCTACTACGTGGCGGCCATCGACGCCACGGGGACACGCAGTTATGATCATCGCCACTGCGCCCATTGCCTCACGCGCAAGCACAAGAGCGGCAAGATCACCTACTACCATCCCGTGCTGGAGTCCAAGATCGTCACGCCAAACGGGTGGGTCTTTTCGCTCATGACGGAGTTCATTGAGAATCCAGAGAAAGACCTGGCGAAAAGCGAGCAACAACGCAAGCAGGATTGCGAGACCAAAGCCTTCTACCGGCTGGCCCCACGCCTGCATGCCCGATTCCCCCGCTTGCCGCTGCTGTTGGCGATGGACGGCCTGTACGCCACGGGACCGGTGTTTCGGCTGTGCCAGCAATATGGCTGGAAGTTCATGATTACGCTCACGGACGGCCAATTGGCCACCGTGAACGAAGAATTCGAGAGCCTCGCGGCCGCGACGCCCGAAAACCAGCTTACGTGGCGTTGCGGCAACAAGAAGGAAATCCACCAGCAGTTTCGCTGGGTCAACGACATCCCCTACCGCGATTCCGAGCGGCGTGAACACATCCTGTCCGTGCTCGAATGCGTGGACACCCGCCCGGACGCGGAAGGCATGATAAAGAAAACCAAGTTCAAATGGGTGACCAACGTATCCGTATCCGCGCACAATGCGGCCGCCTTGGCCAATGAAGGAGGACGCTTACGCTGGAAGATTGAAAATGAAGCATTCAACGTGCAGAAAAACGGCGGCTACAACCTCGAACACGCCTATACCCAAAACGAACAGGCCAGTAAGATCTACTACCTCTTGATGCAGATAGCCCATCTGCTCATGCAACTCCTGGAGGATGGCAGCCTTCTGGCCGCCCACTTTCCAAAAGGCTTTGGCTCCGCCAGAAACCTTGCCCATCGCCTCCTCGAAGCCCTGCGCAACGCCACCCTGTCCCGCGAACAATATGACGCCCTCTGCACCGAGGCCATCCAGATCCGCTTCAGTTCCGCATAGGGCGCCCGCGCGTTCCCGGTTGCGCCGCCGCCCTACACGTCTCGCCCATCCATTCACCGGCTTTACGCACAGCCGCTGCCCCTCCTGTCGCCTGTCGGCCTCGCCACCCCCCGTCTAACCCGCATCACCTCAACGCCTGACCCTGGGGCGCCGCTATTCTTCACCGCTGCGCAGTGTGCCTTTTACTACTGAGATCTGCTATGCTCGCATAATCTCTATGCCGCCGTGGTTCGGTCAATAAAATTGATCCACAGATGACGCTGATGGCACAGATCTCAATGGATAAAGGAAAAACACAAAAAATGATCTAGGAACCAGCGCCTTGGCTACACAATTTAGTGTATTTCGTGTATTTAGTGGTCTAAAAAACATGGAGCAGCAAGCATGGCAACCATCAATTCCCACTATGACAAACTGGCGGCGGGCTACTTGTTTCCGGAGATCGGGCGGCGGACCAAGGCGTTCCTCCAAGCCCATCCGGGCGTAAAGGTCATGCGCCTGGGCATCGGCAACACCACGGAACCGCTGACGCCAACGGTCATTGCCGGGCTGCATGCGGGTGTGGACGCCCTTGCTTCTCCTGCAACATATACCGGTTATGGCGATGAACAAGGCGAAGCCGCATTACGCGATGCCCTTGTCAAACGGTATGCCGGATATGGCGTCACGCTCGATGCGGACGATTTCTTCATCAGCGATGGCGCGAAGCCCGACACCGCCAATATCCAGTCTATTTTCGGCGTGGACAACGTCGTCGCCGTGCAAGACCCCGCGTATCCGGTGTATGTGGACACCAATGTCATCGCGGGGCGCTCGGGCCAGGCGAAAGACGGCCAGTATGAAGGCTTCGTCTACATGCCATGTACGGAAGAGAACGGCTTTTTCCCCGAATTACCGAAAGGCAAGGTGGACCTTATCTACCTGTGCAGCCCGAACAATCCCACGGGAGCCGTGGCCACGAAAGCCCAGCTCGAACAGTTCGTCGCCTATGCACGAGAACACCAAGCCGTGATCATTTATGATTCCGCCTACGCGGCTTACATCTCGGACCCCGAACTGCCACGCTCGATCTTCCAAATCGAGGGTGCGAAAGAATGCGCGCTCGAGATCAATAGCTTCTCGAAAGAAGCAGGCTTCACGGGCGTGCGCCTCGGCTGGAGCATCGTCCCCAAGGCCCTCCAGTGTGAAAACGCGGAGCCGGGCAAGCTCAACCGCTTATGGTTCCGCCGCCAAACCACCATGTTCAACGGCGCATCGAATGTCGTGCAGGTCGGCGGCCTCGCGGCTATGTCGGAGCAAGGCCAGCGGGAATGCGCGGGGCTTGTCGCCTATTACATGAACAACGCCCGTGTCATCCGGGAAGGGCTCGAAGCCATCGGCCTCAAAGTCTTCGGCGGCGTCAACGCGCCTTACATCTGGCTGCGCACCCCCAACGGCATGGGTTCATGGGTGTTCTTCGACAAGCTCCTCAATGAGACACACGTGGTGGGCACGCCAGGCGCTGGATTCGGCCCCAACGGCGAAGGCTATTTCCGCCTCAGCGCCTTCGGCCACGCCGAAGACATCCAGCAAGCTGTCAAGAGCATCCAAGAACGGCTATGTATATAGGTTGGAGTAGGGTGGGGCTTGCCCCACCGGTATCGCTATGCCAAATTATGTTCGAGATTATACGCCAGGAGCGGCCTATTTCTTTACAGTCGTTGCATTCAAGAGGCGTCCTTTGTTTTTGGAACCTCTTGCACGGCAATGCTTGCACCTGGCGTTCAGAGCAGCTATGGATGCTCAATATTTCGAAATAATGGCCATATGCTTGCTACCAGACCACATGCATTCCATATGGCTGCTTCCTGAAAACGATGCCAATTTTTCCACAAGATGTGCGCGAGTAAAGGGAATGTTTTCAAGAAAATTTCTTCAACAAGGGGGTGAAGACGGAATACAAACTCCATCCCGCCTTCGAAAAGGTGAAACCTCTCTTTTCCAAAGAAGATTTTGGGAACACCGAATAACTGATGAGCTGGACATGAAACGCCACTATGATTACATTCATTTCAATCCAGTGAAGCATGAACTCGTATCTCACCCCGAGGAGTGGCCGTGGTCTACTTTTCATAAATATCTCCGAATGGGATGGTATGAAGAAAAAACGCCAGTCAGTAACTTGTTGACGGAATTTGAAATGCATGATTTTGGGGAATAAATGGAAAATCGGTGGGGCAAGCCCCACCCTACACAATATATTAAAGACATCCGAGAAGCCGTCAAGAGCATCCAAAAGCGGCGTCCGTTGGCGTGGATATCCCTTTAGGCAAGGCCAAACGGGTGAATGTAACCTTGCCGGATTATGTGCTGGATGCCGTGGATAAATGGGCGCGGACGCATGGCCAGTCCCGTTCCGGTTTATTGGCGAATGCAACAATGGACTATATCGCACGCCATCGCTAATAGGCGCGCGTATTACTTTGAAAACATCCGTATGATTTGCTAGGCTTGCGCGATCCGCGCCAACAGGCGCGGCATGGCGTGTTTAGTATGGCATTATAGCCAAGGAGATAGAGGCATCATGGCGGAGAAATCAGTGTTGACGGGCAAGGAAATCTTGCTGAGCGCGCTGCGCAATGAAACCACGTTGCGGCCCGCATGGGCGCCATTTGTGGGCGTGCATGGCGGCAAGCTAATCGGCGTCACGGCCACGGAATACCTCCAGTCCGCCGATCTCATCGTTCAAGGCCAGCGCAAAGCCTTCGAGTTATATAAGCCCGATGGCCTCCCCATCGTGTTTGACCTCCAGATGGAGGCCGAGGTGCTGGGCTGCAAGCTGCACTGGGCGGATGAAGTGCCCCCATCGGTGGTGTCGCATCCTTTATCCTCAAAAGAGCTCGAAGATCTGCCCGCATTTGACACCACAAAAGGGCGCTTTCCCCTCGTGGCCGACGCCACGCGGCGGCTCACGGCGGAAATCGGCGGCGAAGTGGCGTTATATGGGCTGATCACCGGCCCTTTCACGCTGCTCTCGCATCTGCGCGGCAGCGACCTCTTCATGGACCTCATGCTTGACCCAGACCGCGTCAAAAAATACATGGCTTATTGCACGAAGATCGCCAACACTACGGCCGACTTCTATCTCAAAAATGGCGCGGATGTCATCGCCGTCGTGGATCCCATGACGAGCCAGATCTCGCCGGAGCACTTCGAGGAATTCGTGGCGGCATATTTGAACGAGATCTTCGCCCATGTGCGCCAGGCCGACGCCTTCTCGTCCCTCTTCGTCTGCGGTGACGCTACGCGCAATCTCGATCCCATGTGCCGCACCACCTGCGACAATATCTCCATCGACGAAAATATCCCGCTAAACCTATTGCGCAACTTATCTTGCAAATACAATAAGTCGTTCGGCGGAAATCTCCGTTTAACGACCGTCCTCCTGCTGGGCAAGGAAGCCGACTGCATGCTCGACGCCATCCGATGCATCGACCGGGGCGGGCGGCAAGGCTTCGTACTTGCGCCAGGATGCGATTTGCCCTACGGCACGCCCGAGCAGAACCTGCAAGCCGTGGCCAACATGGTGCATGACGATTACCAGCGCACGGTCGCGCGCACCTCGGTCCAGGCCAGCGCCATGGATGACTTCACGGACCTGATTCTACCGGACTATGCGAAAGAAGACGCGGTCATTCTGGATGTCATCACCCTCGATTCGTCGGCGTGCGCGCCTTGCCTGTATATGGTCGACGCCGCTATCAAGGCCTCCGAAAAAACGAACGTGCCCGTGGATGTGCGCGAGCACAAAATCAAGAGCCGCGACGGCATCGGCTACATGTGCCGCCTGGATGTGAAGGGCATCCCCACGATTTGCATCGATGGCAAACCCACGTTCCTCTCGAAAATCCCGGATACGGATACGCTGGTCGAGGCTATCGAGGCGCGATATAAGGAAAAGCACTAGGCAGGCATCTGGCCTAATCCATGCGAAGTTGTGCTGATCCAATATCCTGCGCATCCTGCATATCCTTGTTCCAAACAAGGATGGGCAGGATGGACATGATGAATTGGCAATAGTCTGTTTCACTTGAATTTGGAGATCAGGTGTCGAGTCTAATCCATGCGTAGTTGTGCTGACCCTATATCCTGCGCATCCTGTATATTCTTGTTCCAAACAAAGATGGGCAGGATGGACATGATGAATTGGCAATAGTTTGTTTCACTTGAATTTGGGGATGTTGGCGTCGGGTCTAACCCGTACGAAGCTGTGCTGACCCTATATCCTGCGCATCCTGTATATCCTTGTTCCAAACAAAGATGGGCAGAATGGACATGATGATTTGGCAATAGTTAGTTACACTTGAATTTGGAGATGCTGGCATCGGGCCTAACCCGTACGAAGCTGTGCTGACCCTATATCCTGCGCATCCTGTATATCCTTGTTCCAAACAAAGATGGGCAGAATGGACATGATGATTTGGCAATAGTTAGTTACACTTGAATTTGGAGATGCTGGCATCGGGCCTAACCCGTACGAAGCTGTGCTGACCCTATATCCTGCGCATCCTGTATATCCTTGTTCCAAACAAAGATGGGCAGAATGGACATGATGATTTGGCAATAGTTAGTTACACTTGAATTTGGAGATGCTGGCATCGGGCCTAACCCGTACGAAGCTGTGCTGACCCTATATCCTGCGCATCCTGTATATCCTTGTTCCAAACAAAGATGGGCAGAATGGACATGATGATTTGGCAATAGTTAGTTACACTTGAATTTGGAGATGTTGGCGTCGGGCCTAATCTATACATAGTTTCCGGTATGCCAGACATCTACTTGTGTCAGAAAGGATGCGTCACTCGCAGATTATGATCAAAGCAGTTTGTTTCGATTTGGATGGTACGCTCATCGACAGCACCGAGGCTATTGTCGAGTGCTTTTACCTCTTATTTGACGAAATCGGCGAGCCGCGCCCGCCGCGCATCGCCATCACGAGCACTATCGGCAATGTGCTTGAAAACCAAATCGCCACCATGACCTCACACGATCGCCACGAGTGCGCCCGCATCTATCGCAAGCATTATGGCCCCATCTGCGGCCCCCGCACCTCGCTGTATCCGGGAACACGCGAACTGCTGGAAGCCTTGCGCGGCGCGGATATCGCACTCGGTTTCGCCACATCAAAACGCCGGATGTACGCAGAGAAAGTGCTGGACTATCTCGACATCCTTGAGTTTTTCGCCTCCCGGATCGGCCCCGATGACGTTTCCAATCCCAAGCCCCATCCAGAGGCTCTGCTGAAAGCCGCATCGGATCTAGGGGTCAAGCCGACGGAAATGGCCTACGTGGGCGACACGCGCTTCGATGTGGAGGCCGCCCAAGCGGCGGGCATGCGGAGCTTAGCGCTCACCCATGGTTATGCGCCACGTGAAGAACTCGATGCGTTGCGGCCAGATGCGCTGTTTGATTCCTTGAAAGAATTAGAGCGGTATTTGATGGATCAATACCAGAAATAGTGCAGGCTTGGTCATGCCGCCGGTTTCGGCGTTTCGGATGCTTCCGTTTGCCGCACGGCTTCCAGCGCAACGGTGATCTCCACATCATCTCCCACAGGGCCAATTAGCTTGTCCATCCCGTAGTCACTGCGTTTGATGTGAAAAACGGTGGTGAAACCAATGCGATCTTCGCCTTTCATGCCTTTACCCGCGCCAACAAAAGTGACCGGAATACTGATCGTTTTCGTCACTCCGAGCAACGTAAAATCGCCTGTGAGTTCAAATGATTTCTCACCGGTTTGTTTCCAGGATGCGCTCCTGAAAGACATGCTTGGATACCGTTCAACATCGAAAAATTCCTGGCCGCGCAAATGCTCATCACGCAAGGCGCTCGCCGTATCAATACTCGCCGTCTTCACATCCATATGAATTGAAGCGCCTTCACTTGGCGATTTCACGTTATAAACCAGTTCGCCAGATAGGTCGTTAAAACGTCCGTAGGTAAAACTCACACCCATGTGCTCGATTTTGAACATAGCCGTAGAATGAACGGCATCAATCACATATGTATCCGCAAAAGCTGGGTATGCCAGCGCCATGGCGCATATCACCCATATAGATTTCAACCGGCGTGTTTGCATGGCGAACTCCCTTCACAATCCTCGGTATAGGAAGAAACACCTGTTGGCGGCGCATATTCCCAAACCTTGGTCAGGCCAGGGAAATCTGCTTCTTTACGATATCACCTTCTTCCCGGGTTAACACCGTGACATGCTCGACGCCCAGCGACAGCAAATACGCGCGCGCCTCTGGAATGCCCGAGCCCACATCGGCCACGCTATGGCTGTCATCGCCAAAACAGACCGGCACGCCCATGCGGTGGGCCATGCGCACGATCCAGGGCGCGGGAAATGGCGCGTCAAAGCCCCTCCGGTACGCCCCCGTGTTGATGTCTAGAATCGAGCCCGCCGCCCGCGCCGCATCGAGGGCGCGCTCGACCGCTTTTTGAATCGGCGGCGTATCCAGGGCCGCATCACGGGCGCAGTATTTACGGATCACGTCTAGATGGCCCACCACCTCGGGCCGCAGGGCGTCAAGCATGTCCGCCACGGAGTGGTAATACGCTACGGCGAAGGCCTCGAGGCTGCCTGCTTGGGCTACGGCCTGCGCCAACTCCTCCGGACCCATATCGAATAGGTGTTCACCCAAATAATGCACCGAGCCGACCATGTAATCGAAACCATGCCGCTCGCGGAGCTGTCGCATGTACGGCGCATAAGAATCCACGGGCACGACCTCGATCTCGAATCCCCGCAGCACGGTGAGCCGTCCCGCGTATTCCTCCACGAAGGCCCTGCTATCGGCGGCATACGCCTCGAAATCGGCTTGGACCTTGGCGATATCCCAGCCCATCTTGATTTCACTCGGATACAGATACCGGGCCTCCATGCGCGACGCATGCTCCGTCACGCCGAATAAGGCCATGCCCTTGTCCACCGCCGCATCGAGCATATCACGCAGCAGGCTTGACGCATGCTCGCAATACTGCATGGAATGGCCGCCATGCAGTGAAACATTCCACGGAGCTTGAAAAGCAATAGAAGGCACAAGCGTCTCCTTTTATTCTAGACCTAATAAGTTGCCAGGAAGGCACGCTACCAGATAAACGCGCCTGGGGCAAATCCTCCCTAACCGCCGGGCAAGGCCAATCATTTTCCGCCAAACTGGCAGGCATCATCGTCGCGTAACCTGGAATGCCCAGGCTCACACCACACCGGCTTGGTGAAGTTGAGTCATTTCAACGCAGGTGCGAAGAACGCAGAGTATCATACCGCAGCATAACCGCAACCAAAGATCCGGATTTTGCACTATGAAGAAACGAAGAACACGAAGATTTTCCACAGATGGCGCAGATGACACAGATGAAAATCCAGAATTGATATCGTTTTACTTCGTGTTCTTCGTGCTCTTCGTGGTGAGAATCTGGTCTCTAACGAGTTGATGTATATTGATTTACATAGAAAATCCATGCAAGGAAACAAGATTTCGACAAATAGTAATATAGAATTCTCTTTTCTCTATTTCCGCAAAGACTGACCGGCGAGGGCGCCGGTCCCTCACCGTACTTACTTTTAAAAAAAGTGTGGGACCGACGCCTCCGTCGGTCGTCAGATGCTGCTTACGTTGGCTAAAGCGTTATACTTTTTCTACTTTGCGGGCCTCCGCGTTCTCCGCGCCTCTGCGTTCAAAATGATCACTTATATTGAATTGCAGAGATTTCAAGTATGATACAACAATCATCGCCAGCGAATTAATAAATCTTCCGCCTTCCTATTTGACACGATGGCGGGAGGTCTGTTGAAATACTCCCAACGCGCCAGCCATGTTCACATGGCGTCCAAATACGCCCCAGCGGCAACTGGAGAAAAAGAGCGCCTATTCAATGCCACCAGGAGGCCCTGCGTGAACGATTCCCCCAAATCGGTAGACCTTTGGACATTTCCGCTCCTCTTTTTGTGGGCGGCTTTTTTTGTGGCGGGGCTCTTCCCTTCACTGGTGCTAGACCAATTGCGCCTCATAGGGCTGGTTGATCCCCGAAAGACCATTCTTAGCGATCCGCATGCCCTGACGCTGGCTTGCACGATCTATTTTGGGGCCTACGCCTACCAGCGATGCCGGGATAGTGGTTTATCCATATTTGGCAGTCTGGCTAGGATGTTATATGTATGCATTTTAGCTTGGGTGGCTTTTCTGTATGTGCCGGTTTGGGCGCTCCTTAGCTTCCCACTTTCTTCGAGTAACTATGTGCTCCTCTTCATAGCGTCGGTCAAGATATTGTGCTGGATATACCTATACATACAGATTTTGCGCTATTACGCATTGGGACATAAACATGTGTTTGCCGATTTGCTGCCTCATGCCGTGCTTGCGCCTCCCAAGAATTGCGGCATGGTGCTGCTCCTGTTCTTGGCCTCATGGCCAGCATCCGCGGCAGGCAACCTCTCTTTTGGCGCCGCCCAGGTTGAGGGAAGAAATATCCAAATACCGATTCTGCTCAGCTTGGATACACAGACGCCTGTATCGAGCCTCGATTTTGCTCTCACCTATGATACCGTCTATCTAGATTGGGTGGGCTTCCAGGCAGGCGCGGTGGCGGCGCAATCTGGAAAGCAAATCGATGCGAACGCCACCACACCGGGGCGCGTTATCGCGGTGGTGGCAGGCGTAAATCAAAACACGCTGAATACCGGCATTGTAGCAATCGCGGAAGTGCGCGTCGCTGAAAACGCTTCGAATGGTTCCACGGAACTGGCGCTTGTGGATACCACCTTCACCTCGCCAGATGCGCAGGAAGTGCCTTCCGAAGGAGGGCGCACCATGCTTGCCATTACAAACCAATCAGACGATGGAGGGCAAAGTGGCGCTGGCGGGGGAAGCTTGCGCCGGACGGATATGGCCCAGCCTTCCCAAGAAAAATCCATACCATCCGCACAGGAACAGGAACCAGCGAAAAATGCCGAGACGGCAGTAAAAAACACTCCTGATCTGGCTAAAATGCTGGAGGAGGCCAAACGATTGCGTGAAGGCATACAAACACCTTCCTCCGAAGATGCCCAAACAGATGATTCGAAGCTGCCGCAAGCGGAGCAAGATGAGTTGGACGGCACGGACGGAGTGGAGGTAGCGCAACTGAACACGCCCACGGAGCCACTAGCGGTGAAACGCGCGGGGGAAGATGAAGCAAACGCTCCGTTATCTACGGTTCCTGAAGAATCGCCCCACCAATACAATCGCCGCCTTTTTCTGGGCGTCACGGGCATGGCTGCCGGATGCCTGCTGCTCGTTTTTCTCTGGATTACACGCCGCTGGTTTTTCTCATGATGGACCGGTACGCTTGGGCAAGGGCTTCCGCGCTATGCTCCCAGGAAAGCCCTTGTGCGCGCAGCCATGCACATTCCGCGCGCGCAGCCGCCGCACCCGGTTCTTCCAGCAATGAATCCATGCCGGTTTCGATGTCCTCCACGCTCAAAGCGTCTACATGAAGACACGTTCCGCCTGACACCTCCATGATGGCGGGGTCCATCGAGGCAAGCACCGGCGTCCGCCCGGCCATGGCCTCGAGTACGGGCAAGCCAAATCCTTCATATATGGACGGATACACGCATGCACGCGCCCCACGCAGCAGCAGCACCGCCTCGGCGCGCCCAAGATAGCCCGCATGAATGGCCGCGCCACCCAAACGCAACCGTTCAATCGCTTGAAAGGTCTCCTCGGATTTCCAACCTGGATGCCCCACCAGAAGAAGCTGGGGAGCATCACGCCGCCGGGCGCGCAGGCGGGCGTAGGCTTCAAGCAGCCGCGGCAGATTCTTGCGCGGCTCGACCGTACCCAAATGGATGAAGTATTCCCGCTCAACGCCCAGGCGTTTCTTGAGGCCGTCCAAAGCCGCTTGGTCCAGCGCTCCGCCAAATTCCTCCAAACGCACGCCGCCCGGCACAACGAAAATGCGCTCGGACGGCAACGCCAGCCTAGCCGCAAGCTCGTTCTTACAGCTCTGCGATACGGCGATAATCGCGTCCGCCCGCCGGGCGCAATGGCGGATCAGGCGGGTTTGGCGCTGAATCGTCTCAGCGGTATGCGTCTCCGGGTGAATGAAAAACGACAAATCGTGGATGGTGGCGAGCCGGAGCGCGTTCCGCGCAGGCGGCAAATCATGAAACAGCCCATGTGCAAGGTCCACCTCGCCGCAAAACCATTCGATGGGCGGCCACTCGGCCGCAGGCCATAGGAGATTCTTCAGACGCCGGAATCCTGGCACAATGCATTTCCGGGTGAATCCGTTGTCGAAAGGGAACTCCGATGCCTGGACACGCCTCGAACGGGCCGCAAACAGGCGGATGTCAAAACCATCATTCCGGGATAGAAGCGCGCTGATTTTATACAACACGCGGTAGCCCACCCCCGTAAGGGGCCGGTCCATGACGGGACTCACGTCTATGGCGATGCGTATGGGCTTCATACCGGATTCTTTATGCGTTGCGCATCTTATGTTATATGCGGCCCCAAAAGTCAGCCCGGTTGCGTGCATTCCGCGGGAATCTCGGGATCGCTGAGCATCTCGTAATTCTCCGTATCCCAATTCTTGTCGCCGCGATGCTGCCCTAGCAAACCGAGTATACGGCAAGCCAATTCGGCGGCCTGAAGCTGCACCTTCTCGGATGAGCCATTGAGCATCATGTCCATGATAAAATTGCGCACGAACCGCGCATCGAGTTTTTCGCCCTCGGCGGGTTTCCGCTTGTCTTCCAGGGCGAGCGTAGGCTGCCGCATAAGCGCCTTTGCACACAAGGCGCGGGCATTTTCCACTTCCGTGTTGCCGGGATAGCTTTCCTGCAACGCATTAAAAACAGCTAGAGCCTCGCCATAGCGCTTGAGCACATACAGATCCACCGCTTTGCCAAACCGGAGCTTATCTTCTTCTGAGGGGCCATTTCCGCTGGCGCGCGGGCGGGCTTCCGAACGGAAAGAACCCATGCGTGATACGGGGCGGGTATTGTCCGTGCGCACTTGAATTTTTCGCCCGCAAGAAGGACAAAGGCCATAGCGGCCAATTGCCGAGCGGGGCACCTGCATTCGTTCGCCGCACTCGCAGATCAGCACTAGTTTCTGCAACGGCGTTCTCCTCGATTCCAACGGCTTTCTGTTTCAACGCTTCATGAGGTCATTGGCTGCAAGCCTACTGGCCCTAAGAGTAGTCCAGCTTGTGCCAGGATTTCAACGCGAAACAAAGGGCCAGCTATTTTATACGATAATTCACGATATATGACAGAAAGAAATAAGGTGATTTTTGAAGCCATATACAAATTATAGTGGTGCAATGATGAATTTGAAACAAATGATGGAACCTATGGTAGTATGGATGGAGGAAGATTTGCTTGAAGCGGGATGGCGGCCTCGATCATTCGAGTATATAAATATTGCGCAAAATGGACGTTCAAGACAATTGATATCAACACAGGCGCGGAATAGGGGCTTTATAAATAATTAAAATTCTAAATTCTCTTTATACCATTTTCTTGCGAAAATCCCTTCTTTCGTGTACAATTCGTATATTGGAACGGGATTCCCGGGCGTGAATTCCGTATACTCCGTTGAAAAGGCCATGCTTTTAGAGATGAGCCGAAACGTAGGATTGAGTTTAATGAATACGGTTTCGACAAGCATTAACCCACAATCAATCGCCAGCGCTTGGAATCGCCGTGGGTTTAGTTGTGAATTGTGGGAGGATGTACCCGGCCACGAATGGTCTGATTGCATACATGAAACGGATGAACTGTTTCTCGTCCTCGAAGGAGAGATCGAGGTCGAGATGAATGGCGAGATCATCCATCCGGAAATCGGCGAAGAACTAGTCATTCCTGCTGAAACCGTACATATCGTGCGTAACGCCGGCATCGCCCCTACCCGATGGCTTCATGGCTGCTGGATGGATTTCGCCCAAACGGACTGAAGTGGGTTGAATGCTTCTTGCCCAGAAGAATAGGGGCAAAAGGGTCGAAGATATGGCGCACAGGACGGGTGCGCAAAAGGGGAATGGTGTGCGTATACGCATTTCGTGGGCTGGTGGCGAGATATATGGGCAGTTGGACGACACTCCCAGCAGCCGGGCAGTATATGAAATGCCGCCGCATACCGCTGAAGCCCATACCTGGGGCCAAGAGGTCTATTTTAGCCTTCCCGTGCAAACCACGCTCGATGCCCGCCCCCAGCAAGTAGTGCCGCAGGGAACCATCTGCTTCTGGGTGCAAGGCTCGTCACTCGCCCTTCCCTACGGCCCCACGCCCATCTCGACGGGCAAAGAATGCCGCCTTGTGACGGCTGTGAACGTTTTGGGCCGGCTCGAAGGGGATCCTCACGTACTGGCCAGCGTGCAAGAGGGCGCGCCTATCACTGTCGAACCGGTGGAATGATTTAAGCGCGGCGCATCATCGCCGCATTCGCCCATGCCCGTTCGCCTTCATTCCTATCTCATTCTTAACCCGGCGGTCTCTATAATTCGATATACGCCATTACTCTCTGTTTCTGGCGGTAGAAGCGCTGGGGGAGGTTTAGGAAAGAAAAACGCTGGCGGAGAGGCCGGGATTCGAACCCGGGGTACCGCAAGCGGTACAACGGCTTTCGAGGCCGCCGCCTTCAACCACTCGGCCACCTCTCCGCAAGAACATGCGCATGCTTTTTGTTTTACAGCGCATAGCAAGAAGGTATGGATACTATCAGAAAATAGTTGAATTTTCCAACAGAAGCCAAGATAGAAAAACAGTATTATATATCATTCAACCATAAACTCGATGAGCGTATGTACAGGATATTGCGCTAGCTTCTCGCGGCCTTTGAGCGGAGGCAGCTCAATAACAAAGGCCATCTCGACGATTTCGGCCCCCAGCCGTTCGGTGAGGCGGGCAATCGCGGCCATCGTACCGCCGGTGGCGAGCAGATCATCCACGAGCACGACACGAGCGCCTTTCTGAAGCGCGTCAACGTGCATTTCGAGCTTGTCCACGCCATATTCGAGGGCGAATTCCTCCGCGATGGTTTCAGCGGGCAGCTTTCCGGGCTTGCGTGCAACGATAAAGGGCAATTCCATGGCATAGGCCAGCGCGCCGCCAAAGATGAATCCCCGGGCTTCGGCGCCTACTATGGCGTCTAGTCGCTTATCCGCATACCGTTCTTTCCATCCGTCTATGATGTAGCGGAATGCGGGGCCATTCTTGAGGAGGGTGGTAACATCCATAAACCGGATGCCTGGCTTGGGAAAACCGGGAATTTCACGGACGAGTGAAGCCAAATCCATGTACGATAATCTCCTGTTTTTGCTAAAATGTAAATCCCGGCACACCGGCGCGCGGATTTATCCCCCAAAATCTTTATTATTCTCGAGCACGAAACGCCGCAAGCGCTTCATCGCATCATTTTCAATTTGCCGAATGCGCTCGCGGGTGAGATTGAACTGCTTTCCTGTTTCCTCGAGGGTATGGGCGCGCGAATCCGCCAGGCCGTATCGGTACCGTAGAATATTCGCCTCGCGTTCGGTGAGCTGCATCAGAATCTGATCGAGCTCCTGGTCGCGTTCTAACTGGACGATAGCCTCATCGATTTGGCGCGGCTCCGCGCTTTCGGGTATCCCCCGCCCGTCATCATCGTTCGCGGATTCCATGTTGTCCAGGGGGAAAACATCATACACAAAGCTCTGGATTTTCTTTGCTTCGGATTCTTTAATACCCAGCACCGTGGCGATCTCAGCGGTGTCGGGGTATTTTCCTGTTTTGATATATAGTTCTTCAGCGGCCTTTTTATAGCGGGCCACGTTATCCGTCACATAAACCGGGATGCGGACAGTCCGTCCATAATTAGATAGCGCACGCGTGATGGCCTGGCGTATCCACCACGTGGCGTATGTCGAAAATTTGCAGCCACGTTCCGGATCGTAGCGATCTACGGCGCGCATGAGCCCGAGATTGCCTTCTTCGATAAGGTCTTGCAATGGAAGGCCATAATAGAGATATTTTTTCGCGATGCTTACCACCAAGCGCAGATTCGACACGATCAATTTGCGGCGGGACGCGCCTTCGCCCGCTTGTGCTTGGCGGGCTAAACGGATTTCTTCACTGGCCGATAGCAGAGGAATTTTCGAGATCTCGGCCAAATACACGCTGAGGCCGTTTTCGCGTTCATCCATGACTTAGGCCACCTTTCAGCGGTTCACAATTGAGTGCAGGTATTTCGCGGCGCATGCACATGCAGATGTCCGTATTCTCCTTGCGCTGCCGCCACGAATACAATCCCGTATAAATCTCCTAGAAACCATGAGACACACCCCGGCATATCTCATTTATCGGCGGTTACCACGTTAACAAGCACTTTTCAGGCTAAAAAAACGCGGGCTAATAGATACAACACGCATATAAACGCGATTCCTTATATTAGCGAACAATCGGATCTGGTTCAACTTAGCTTAGCCCGGCTTGGGGCCTTAACGCAGACGATTTAAATTCTATAATTCCGCCACAGGTACGCAAATAGCCTAGTTCATCACGCATGCAGGTATAAACGAAGGGGAGGCCATCCACTCGGAGGCCTCCCCTTAGAAATCTAACGTATTGTTACCGCTAGAATTTTAACGTGGTCATCCAGAATATATAGTCAGCATCTTCATCACCGGTGCCGCCGGAGGACTGGGTGCCGTTATATTGGATGAATGAGCCCCGCGTCAGGCCGTCGCCCGGGAAAAGATGGGCATAATACAGCATGAACGAGAGGTCTTCGGTGTAGTTGTATTTGACCCATGCGGCCACTTCATAGCCAAGGTCATCATCGCCTTCTTCCGTCCACGGCGCAAGAGCCGGGAAAATAGGCACATAGAAACGGCCCAAGCGGAACATCGCCGGATAATCGAACGGTTCAACAACCCAAGCCTTTGCCACTTGCAGATTCACGATCACTTGTTCCGTGGGCTTAAATTGCGCACCTAACGCTAAGGACATGAAGTTCGACAGCCATCCGTTGTCGTTAATCACTGGCAAATAATTCGTGTCCGAGAAGAGGCGATTAAAGGATACGCTCGCCTCGGGGCGATCAAATGGATTGAGCCATTCCGCCCAGCTCACATCACGGTTGTCTTCACCCCCGAAATACGAACCCAGGAAGTACAGGCGCGGCGTCCATTTGACATCTTCAAATGTGTAGCCAGCCGACAATTCGCCCGCCCAGGTGCTGTAGCTGGCGTCATTGTCGCCATATGTGCCGCCAACTGTAGCAAAGCTGGAGCCATGGGCGTCCGCATCGCCAAATTGATACGCCAGCTCAAGGCCGTAGTCAAAACCGCTCGCCTTGCCATTCGCGCGCAAACCCACTGTATTGAGATTCGTCACATCATAGTCATCCACGCCAAGGAAATTCTCGACAGCCTCGGGGAACCAGGTGAAATTGGTGTCATTCCGGCTGCGGGCGTCGCGAAGCAAGAAGTAATAACCAGAAAGCTCGAGGAAATCCAAGCCTTTATACGTGGCGTACACCCCGTAGAAATCCACATCACCGTCTTCTTCCGCCAAGCCGCTTTCCGCCAGCTTCGCGGCGAAAGCATCCACAGTGAAATCATCCACGTCGTAGGTGGCGCGGATGGCGTCAAAGGAGAGGCGCTGCGTGGGCGTCAACATTTCATTCACGAGCCAGCCTTTGCCGAATTTCAACGCTTGGCGGCCAATGCGCACGCGCAGCGGCATGCCGAACGTGTTCTCGGTCTCGATATACGCTTGGTTGACTTCGACATTCTGTCCAACCCGCGAGTTGCCACGAGAATCCGCTCCGGTGATATAGTTCGAACGAAAATCTTCGCCCCATTGATAAAAGTCATAGAACTCGATGTAGGCATTCACGTCATCCGTGAAATCCGCCTTCACATTCAGCAGCACGGCGCTTTCATAAAAATGCCAGTCTGGGCGGTTCGAATTCCATTGATACAGCGAATCCGTGCCATTAGCCCCGATAGGCCGTCCGGTGAGCCATTGATTCGGGATACGCACTTCAAGCCTCGGCCCCACGGTATTCCCGCCGTTATACGTATTCATATAGTAGCGGCCACGAATCCGCAGTTCGCCGCCTACCTCGACGTTTTGGAGTTCGGCATATGCCGCCCCCGCCAGCGCAGTGATGCTGAATACGCATAATAATGCGCGTAACAGCCGTGGTTTGGGTGTTTTCCGCATAGGTCTGCCCCCTTCCTTGATTGCAGTTAATGGCCAGTGGGCGCAAGCCCTGCGCTTGCGCGCCTTTTCGCCTGTTCTTGTGCCTTTATGCTGTTCGCACGGAACGCTCTTCATGTGTTCCGGATACGAAAAAGCCACCCCGAGGCCTGTCCGGCATACCCTAGCTTTGCCCCCGCTTTTCCCAAATTCCATCGCAGACGGCTTCTGCAAACGGACGCATGAGCTATTACCGGCATGCGCCATGCTAACATGATTTTAATGGAACTGCAATCTATCTTTTTCGGTTGGGCCTGCGTCAAAAAAGTGGGTTTTCGTTTTCCCCCCCTTTTTTTGGCCCGATGTATGTAGTAAGATTACTACAATAAATAGAGAGGAGAACCAATCATGGCCAATAAACGCACGCTGGAAGAAAAACGCTTGGACTTGCTCGATCAATTGGGCGAAATACGAACCTTGAGAAAAGGATCCCTCAATGAACAATGGTTTCCCTCTATCAAGGACGGGAAAAAAACGCGAGAGTTACGCGGACCCTATTACTTATGGACAAGCAAGAAAAACAATAAGACCGTGAGCGAACGCATTTGCGGCGAGCAAGAATTGAACCGCGCGCGTCAGGATGAGGAAAACTATAAACGTTTCCGGGATGTATGCAGACAATTCGAGTCGGTGGCCCAAGAACTGGGCGAACTGGAACGGATGCAGAGCGCCGAACAAGACGCCCTCAAAAAAAAAACGCAAGCCGCCATCGAAAAAGACGCCGAAGTAACGCGGATTTTCAACGCGGCAAAACGCGCGGCGGGAACGGATCTCGAAGCATTGGAACAAGCCCTGCGCGGCGCGGCCCTCATGGGAGGGGCCAAGGCGCTCGATGCCTTTTTAAGAAAGGTGGGCGTGGGCCGGCGCGGGGAAAAAGCGCGTTGCTCATGCATGGCGGTAATGAAAAGCCGTGGCCTGAAGACAAAAACCATCGTCACTCTTTTGGGCAAGATCCGCTTTACGCGCACCGCCTACCGGTGCCCCCGGTGCGGCAAATGGCGGTATCCCGGCGACGAGGAGCTCGATGTCGCCAACACGCGCTATTCGCCGGGTGTGCGGCGTCTCGTGGCGGATTTCGCCAGCGACGCCCCATTCAAAAGGGTGTCGCAACAACTGAAAGCAGCCGCCGGACTCGTGATCAGCCGCAAGGACTGTGAGCGTATCGCGGAACAGACCGGCCAGCAAGCCGCCCACTGGTTCGCGCAAGAACGGGACCGTATCCGATTCCAGGAACCGCCGCCTCCCGATGCCGCCAAAACTATCGAGACCCTTTACATCGAGTTCGACGGCAGCGGCGTTCCCATGGTGCCCGAGGCGCTCGAAGGCCGCAAGGGAAAATATCAAAACGGCAAGCCCAAAACCCGCGAGGTGAAAATCGGATGCGTTTTTTCTCAAACCGCCTTCAACGAAAAAGGCCGCCCCATCCGGGATAGGGGCTCCGCCAGTTTCGTGGGCGCCATCGAGACGTCCGAACAGTTTCAATGGCGCATCTACGCCGAGGCCGTCCGCCGCGGATTGTTCAGGGCCAAACGCGTCGTATGCCTCACCGATGGGGCCGAATGGATACGAAACATCGTACAAACCCATTTTCACGCCGCCATCCACGTAGTCGACTTGTATCACGCGCGCGAGCATCTCGGGAACCTGTGCAAATTGTTGTTTGGACGCGACGAAAAACGTTTGGCCTTGTACAAGGGCAAATGGTGGGACGATCTGGATGAGGGAAAGATCGAAACCATCGTGGAAGAAGCCGCCGTGCTGTTGCCAAACAATGGGCCGGATGCCAAAGAAGCCGTTACCGCCATCGGCTATTTTGAGACGAACAAAGAACGCATGCGCTACAACGATTTTTTGCCAAGGGACTATTCGTTGGCTCGGGAGTCATTGAAGCGGCGTGCAGGACGGTCGTTGGCCAGCGTATGAAGCACTCCGGTATGGAATGGACCGTCCGTGGCGCAAATGCCATTACGGCGTTGCGATGCCTTATTCAATCCAATCGCTTCGAGGAGTATTGGGAACAAAGAACCGGATGAAAACCCACTTTTTTGACGCAGGCCCTTTTCGGTTTTCGCAAAATGCACGTATCTACAGATAATGAGAATGCAGCTTCTCGCTTTCTTATCGTCAACCAGGAGCATTCTATTACTCCATATGCACTTTTTTTCATAACGATCACCATATTTAAAGAAAATTATATCGATATAAATTTCTTTTAAATCCAAATCTTTCCTTAAAGACCCAAAGTAGATCCAGCCGGATCCGCCCAATTAAGCCTAATAATATCCGTATGTTACCGCAATAAATATATTTTTCTTTATTGCCTTGACAAAATAAAAATCCTGATGTACAATTCATTTAAAGAATTTCTTCTCGATATAAATCGACCAAATAAAGGAGTTTCAAATGGACGTTATCGAACAACTCAAACCAATCCCGGAGCCTGCCTTGCGCCGCCTGCCCGGATACCACCACTTCCTCAAGCTGCTGGAAACCCAGGGCGTTGAATCGGTGTCGTGCAGCATGATCGGGCGTGAACTCAATCTCGACCCGACCCAGATCCGCAAAGACATCGCGTTGACGGGCATCGAGGGCAAACCTAAGGTCGGGTATGACTTGCATGACCTGATTGCTTCCATCGAGCACTTTTTGGGATGGAACAATCCGAAACAAGCCTTTCTTGCAGGCGCAGGGAGCTTGGGCTCCGCATTGCTGGGCCATCAGCAGTTCAACCGCTACGGGATCGACATTGTGGCGGCGTTCGACACCGATAAGGTAAAAACCGGCCAAGTTATCCATGGCAAGGAAATCCTGCCACTTGAAAAGCTGGCCAACCTAGCGCGGCGCATGCACATCCTCATCGGGATCATCACCACTCCAGCGGAAGAGGCGCAGTACGTGGCCGACCAAATGGTGGCGGGCGGCATCCGCGCCATATGGAATTTCACCCCCACATCCATCAACGCCACCGAGGAGGTCATTGTCCAGGATGAAGACCTGTTCGCCTCCTTGGCGGTGCTGTCCCGCCGCCTTTCCGCGGCTCAAGCGGCGGCAGGGGCCTCAGCCATCTAACTCCAGCAGGCATGGCAATCATATGGTGGCGCTTCTCGAGTGAGGCGCATGCGCAAAAGGAATAAAAACATGCAAGCAACTGAAACCGCATCAAGCAATACCGTCCACAGCTTTGATGTGCTCTGCGGGATCCTCGATAAGAACGGGCATGATTCGTCCCGGCTCATCCCGATCCTCCAGGCCGTCCAAAACGAGTACAGATACCTCCCCGAGGACGTGCTCACCTATGTGGCCATGGACCTTGGCCTAAGCCCGGCCCAGGTGTATGGCGTGGCGAGCTTTTACGCCCACTTCACGCTGCAACCCAAAGGCAAATACATTATCCGGCTATGCGACGGCACGGCATGCCATGTCAAAGGAACGCCACCCATTCTCGAGGCCGTGCGCAACCTGCTTAACCTGACCGCCGAACGCCAAACCACCAAGGACATGCTGTTCACCGTCGAGACCGTATCGTGCCTGGGCGCATGCGGGCTGGCCCCGGTGATGATGATTAACGAGGAAGTCTACGGCCAAGTGACATCAGAAAAAGCGGTCGAGCTGGTCGAGAGCCTGATGGAAGAGGAGAATGTTTCATGATCACGGCAACCTGCGATATCGACGCCGTGGCCGCCCAATACCAAGCGGCGGCGAATGCCTGCACGCGGCGCGTCATCATCTGCGCGGGCACGGGCTGCGTGGCCAACGGCGCGTTGAATGTATACAACGCCTTCTTACACGAGATCCGTGAACGCGGCATCAATGTCGAAACAGCGCTCCAAGTGCATGAAGACGAGGATTTACCGGAAGGCCTCCCCGCGACGACCCTGGTGACCAAGAGCGGCTGCCAAGGCTTTTGCCAAATGGGGCCGCTGGTGACCATCCTTCCCGATAACCTGCTCTATGTCCACGTGCGGCCTGCGGATGTCCACGAAATCGTACGCGACACGCTGGTCCTCCATATGCCGGTCGAGCGCTTATTATATCGCGATCCCTCGACGGGCGATATCTGCAACGGCCCGGCTGAAATTCCATTTTATAACCGCCAGCGGCGCACCGTGCTTCGGGAATGCGGCACGCTGGATCCAGAAAACATCAACGAATATATCGCCCACGGCGGATACCAAGCCGCCCGCACAGCGTATACCGATATGACCGATGAAGCCGTATGCAACGAAATCCTGGCTTCGGGCTTGCGCGGGCGCGGCGGCGGCGGCTTTCTTACGGGCCGGAAATGGGATCTGACACGCCAGCAGCCCGTTGAAAAGAAATACATCATCTGCAACGGCGACGAGGGTGACCCTGGGGCGTTCATGGACCGCAGCGTCATGGAAGGCAATCCCCACAGCGTTATCGAAGGCATGATGATCGCCGCGCGCGGCGTAGGGGCCGATGAAGGGTATGTCTATGTGCGCGCTGAATACCCCCTAGCCGTACAGCGTGTCCGTCGCGCCGTCGAAGACGCCGAGATGGCGGGCATCTTGGGTGATGACGTATTCGGTTCTGGATTCGCCTTCCGCCTGCATGTGATGGAAGGGGCGGGCGCATTCGTATGCGGCGAAGAAACCGCCCTGATCTCGTCCATCGAAGGCAAGCGTGGCATGCCGTCGCCGAAACCGCCATTCCCGGCCCAAAAGGGCCTTTGGGGCAAGCCGACGGTCATAAACAACGTCGAGACCTTGGCCACGGTGCCGCTCATCCTACGTATGGGCGCACTAGCCTTCAAACAAGTAGGAACGGAAACCTCGCCAGGTACGAAGACCTTCGCCCTTACAGGCCATGTGCTGAACACGGGCCTCATCGAGGTGCCCTTCGGCACGACCTTGCGCGAGATCGTCCACAACATCGGCGGCGGCGTCACGAATCCGGACGGCTCGATTGCGGCGGACGGCTTCAAGGCGGTGCAAATCGGCGGGCCGTCGGGCGGATGCCTCACGCAGGCGAATCTCGACCTGCCCCTCGACTTCGACTCCCTCAAGAGCGTAGGGGCTATGGTAGGCTCCGGCGGCCTCGTGGTCATGAATCAAAAGACCTGCATGGTGGCCGTGGCCCGGTTCTTCATGCAGTTCACGCAAAATGAATCATGCGGCAAATGCGTCCCGTGCCGTGAAGGCACGAAGCAAATGCTGGCCCTCCTGGATGACATCATCGAGGGCCGCGCCACGGCGGAAACCCTCGAGTTGCTCGAACGCCTGGCTCGCACGGTCCAGCGCGCGTCGCTCTGCGGCCTCGGCAAGACAGCCCCAAATCCCGTGCTTTCGACCATGCGCCAATTCCGCGCGGAATACGAAGCGCATGTCTTCCAGAAACGCTGCCCGGCGGGCGATTGCAAAGCCCTAGCGGAATACCACATCGACCCGGCCGCATGCACGGGATGCGCCCGTTGCGTGCAGGCCTGCCCCATGGGCGCGATCACGGGGAAAGCGCGCAAACCCCATGCCATTGATACGGAACTCTGCGTCAAGTGCGGCGCTTGCGAAGCGGCCTGCAACTGGGGCGCGGTGAAGAGAGGATAGCCTGATGACTACCGAGAATGTTGTAACGATTGACGGCAAACAAATGCCCATCGAAGGCGAGCGGAATCTGCTCGAGATCATCCGAAAGGCGGGCATCGACATCCCGACGTTCTGCTACCACAGCGAACTGAGCATCTACGGGGCGTGCCGCTTATGCATCGTGGACATTGAAGGGATGGGCATCACTACTTCCTGCTCGACGCCCCCCCGTCCCGGCATGGTCGTGCATACGAACACGAAAGAGATCCGCGAGACGCGCAAGCTCACGGTCGAGTTGCTGCTGGCGGACCACAATATGAACTGCCCGACCTGCGGCAAGAATGGCACCTGCCAGCTTCAAGCCCTCGCCCAGCGCCTTGGGATCCGGGAAGTCCATTTCAAGCCCACCCGCAAACCTATGCCGGTGGATATGAAGAACCCCTCGCTCATCCGTGACCCAAACCGTTGCGTGCTCTGCGGCGATTGCGTCCGCGTTTGTGCGGAAGTGCAAGGCATCTCGGCCATCGACTTCGCCAATCGCGGCTCGAATGTAACCGTAGGACCGGCTTACGGCAAGGCATTGGGCGATGTGGCCTGCGTCTATTGCGGCCAATGCGCCCGAGTCTGCCCGACCGGCGCTATCGTGCCTAAGCAGGAAGTGGATGCCGTGTGGAACGACCTGTACGACCCGAAGAAGACGGTCGTGGCGCAAGTCGCCCCGGCGGTGCGGGTGGCCTTGGGCGAATGCTTCGGCATGGAAGCGGGCGCGCTCACCATGGGCAAGCTCGTGGCCGCCTTGCGCTCCATCGGCTTCGACAAGGTGTACGACACCAGCTTCTCCGCTGACCTGACCATCTTTGAGGAGGCCAATGAATTCCTCGAACGCAAGGCTTCGGGCAAAGACCTCCCGCAGTTCACGTCTTGCTGCCCAGCCTGGGTACAATTCGCGGAACAGTACTATCCTGACCTGCTGGATAATCTCTCTTCCTGCCGTTCGCCGCAGCAAATGCTCGGCTCGCTGCTGAAAGAGACACTGCCAGGCGAACTTGGCATTAACGCCAACGCGCTCTCCGTGGTGTCCATCATGCCCTGCACGGCCAAGAAAGCGGAGGCGAAGCTCGATAAATTCAAGCGCGAAGGCCGCCCGGATGTGGACCATGTGCTGACGACGCAAGAACTGGCGCGCATGATTCGCGAGGCGGGTATCGATTTCAACGACATCGAGCCGGAATCGCTGGACATGCCCTTCGGCTTCAAGACCGGCGCGGGCGTCCTGTTCGGGGCCTCGGGCGGCGTGAGCGAGGCGGTATTGCGCTATGCCTCCGCCAAACTCGATGGGCCCGGCCCGAAAAAGATGGACTTCAAAGCAGTCCGGGGCGAGGCGGGCCTTCGGGTGGCGGAAGTCACGCTGGGCGGCCATGCGCTCAAGGTGGCGGTCGTCCATGGTTTGGCTAATGCACGCGCGCTGGCGGACAAAGTGAAAGCGGGCGCATGCGATTATGACTTCATCGAGGTCATGGCGTGCCCGGGCGGATGCATCGGCGGCGCGGGGCAGCCCGTAACCACTGACATGCAGGCGCGCAAAAAACGCACCCAAGGGCTATATGCCAACGACAAGGAACTGCAAGTCCATTCTTCGGAAGAAAACACGTATATTGTAGACATGTATAAGAAGGTGCTGGGCGACGTGGGCGGCCATACGGCGCACCGCCTCCTCCACACCGGTTACCAGAATCGCAGGCGCGTGGCCCACGAAGATATGGCGCTCCACATCGGCGCGGGCATCGACCGGATCGCGGTAACGGTCTGCGTAGGCACGAGCTGCCACTTGCGCGGCGCACAGAAAATCCTGTCGGGCCTCATGAAGTATGTGAGTGCGTCAAAGATGGAATCATGCGTGGATGTGAAGGCCACGTTCTGTATGGAACGGTGCGACCGTGGTCCGACCGTGACCATCGCGGGGCGGGTGATGGAGCGCTGCACCCTTGACCAAGCCAAAGCGGCGCTGGACGAGGAAGTGGGCAAGCTGCTCGACACCCTCACCGCCAAGCCCGAGATGACTTCTTCGCTACAGCCCGAGGACTTTGAGAATCAGGTTACGGCTAGCCTGGTCCGCTTCCTGGAACAGCGCCGTGCCGAATGCAGCGGCGGCTGTGAGGCCTGCGCGAGCAAACAGGGCGCGGCCAATTAGTTTGGAATAGGGAAGGCGGGGAAAACCTTTTTGCAAAAAGGTTTTCCCCGAACCCCTTTCCAAAAACCTTTGATTTTGCATCAAGCGCGAAGCGAAATCGAAGTTCTTTGGGAGGGGTCTGGGGAACCCTTTCTGCGAAAGAAAGGGTTCCCCAGATTCTCAAACGTGTTTACCCGTTTCAGAGACGAGGACCCATGAATACACAAGGCGTTCCCCAGAAGCCAGGGCAAGTGGTGTTCACCAACAAGGCGCGGTGCCGCGACTGCTACCGCTGTTTGCGGGCGTGCCCGGTGAAGGCCATCCGCGTCGTGGGTGGCCAGGCCTTCGTCGAGGCAGACCGCTGCATCGCCTGCGGCACCTGCATCCGCGAGTGCCCACAGGAGGCGAAGACCTTCCGCAATGATGTCGAGCGTGCGGCGCGCCTCATGGCGGCGGGCGGCGTGTTTGCCGTTAGCGTGGCCCCCTCATTTGCAGCCTATTTCAAGGCCGAAGACCGCGCCAAACTCCCCACGGCGTTGCGGCAGCTTGGATTCGCCTATGTGGGTGAGACGGCCATCGGCGCGTATGAAGTGGCGCATGCCACGGCGGAGCATATCAATGCCTGCGGCGGCGGCAGCCACATCTGCACGGCGTGCCCGGCGGTGGTGAGCTACGTCGAACAATACGAGCCCGACCTCGCGCCTAAGCTAACGCCCATCTTATCGCCCATGCTGGCCCACGCCAAGATTCTGAAGCGCCGTCTGGGCAAAAAGGCGAAGGTGTTTTTCATCGGCCCATGCGTGGCGAAGAAGGCCGAGGCGGAACGTACGGAAAATGAGGGCCTGGTGGATTGCGTTCTTACCTTCGTGGAGTTGGAAGAATGGCTTCGGCGCGCAGGCGTCGTATTGGCGGCCCGCCAGGACGGCGGCTTCGATGAAGAGCCCACGGGAGACGCGCGCTTCTTCCCCGTGCCCGGCGGCCTCGCGCGCACGGCCTCGCTGCATACGGACCTCTTGGCCGCCGATTGCCTCGCCGTGAGCGGCATTGCGGAGGTGCGCCAGGCCCTTGATAGTCTGCGGGAAGGCGAACACACCATGCTCGTGGAGCCGCTCTTTTGCCCGCAAGGCTGCGTGAACGGCCCCGGCATGCCCAGCGAAGCGAACATGTATGTGCGGCGCGGCGAGCTCCTCGAATATGCCGCGAATTATGCGGGCGCGGAGCCTATCGAATACCGGAGCGAGCCAGTGGATTTACATGCGGAATACGGCTCGAATAAAGCCAAGGAAGCCGTGTTCACGGAAGAGCAAATCCAGGCTGTCTTCGAGCAGACCGGCAAGGCGAATCCTGACGACCAGCTCAATTGCGGCGCGTGCGGGTACGCCTCCTGCCGCGACAAGGCGATTGCGGTGTTGCGCGGCATGGCCGTACCCGAGATGTGCATCCCCTACATGCGCCGCCTCGCGGAACAGCGCTCGGATAAGATCCTCGAATCGACGCCCAACGGCGTAGTGATATTGAACGCCCAGCTCGAATTGCTCTACATGAATCCCGCGTTCCGCTCCATGTTCCAGTGCACGGACAGCGTGCTGGGCAAGCGCATCTCGTATTTGGTGGACCCCGAGCCATTCGAGCAAATCGCTGGCGGCCATGACATGATGACCGAGCTCACGGCGCGCCATGACCGGTATAACCTCGTGTGCCACCAGATCGTATATGCCATGCGCGACGAGCGGCAATATGTCGGCATCTTCGTCAACATCACCAATAGCCTCGACACCCAGGAACGCCTCAAGCGCCTGCGCGCGCAAACCATCCGAAAGGCGCACGAACTCATGGAGCACCAAATCAAGGCCGCCCAGGAGATGGCCCAGTTCCTCGGGGAATCGACCGCGCGCAGCGAAGAATTGGTGCGCAACATCCTCAGCATGGCGAATGACAAACCCATCGAAAACGGAGGCGAAGCCCCTTGGGATACCGGCACATCGAAGTAAGCACCGTCCAAAGCGCCAAGCATGGCGGCGTGTGCGGCGACTTGGTGCGGGTGGACCGCGCCGAGGATTCGACCTTGGTGCTGTGCGCGGACGGCTTAGGCTCGGGCATCAAGGCCAACCTCGCCGCCACGGTGAGCGCCAGCCGCCTTCTCGGCTTGATCCGCGAAGGCTTCTCGTTGCGCGAGGCCTTCGCGGCTATCGTGCAGACGATGAATGCCGCCCGCCTGCCGGGCTTGCCCTATGCGGCCTTCAATATCGCCCGCTTCATGCCCAATGGCGAGACCACTATCCTGACGTATGATGCGCCGCCGCCGCTGCTGCTCACCTACCACTCCGCGTCGCCACTGCGCCAGCGCGTGATGGATTTGGAAGGCGCTACCGTGGGCGAAGCGAGCTGCTTCCTCGAACCGGGCGAGGCCATTCTGCTCATGAGCGACGGCATTACCCAGGCCGGGCTTGGCATGGGCCTGGACGAAGGCTGGGGCGAAAAGGGCGTGTGCCACCATGCCCGCGACCTCATCCTTAACCGCACGCCGCTGGCTGAATTGCCCACGTATATCCATCGCCAGGCACGGCAGTATTGGGCGGGCGCGCCAGGCGATGATTGCACCGTGTGCGCCGCCTTGTGCCGCGAAGGTCGCGAAGTGACCATCTTCACGGGCCCGCCGGTGAACAAGCGTCATGACTACGCCGCTGCCCGCGAATTCATGTCCAATTCCGGCCCGAAAGTGATCTGCGGTGCGACCACGGCGAAAATCGTGTCGCAATACCTGGACAAGAAACTCGAAGTGTCCACCGATTCTCTCAACACCATCGCACCGCCATACTACAGCTTGGAGGGCGTGGATCTGGTCACTGAGGGCGCAGTGACGCTAAACCAAGTGTACAACATACTGGAAGAAGACCCAGAAAACTACGAGGCCCATTCCGGCGTATCCATGTTGTCGGAGTTGCTCAAAAACGCCGACCGCGTCAACTTCTTCGTCGGCCGCGCCCCAAACATCGCCGCCGATGACATCAGCTTCCGCCAACAGGGCATCTTGCCCCGGCTCACCATCGTACCGTTGCTCGCGGAGAAGTTGAAAGCCAAAGGCAAGCTGGTCGTCGTCAAATTCGCCTGAAGCATCTCATGGGATGCCGTTGAGCCATCCAACTCAATACAAGGCCATATGGGGTTGTTTGCCTCCAAAAATATCAAACAGGGCGTCCAGGCTCGGGGGATGCTCTTCCGGCTTCGCCTCTTCACCGGTATAAAGAGTCCAGAGCTGTTCGAAGGCCGCCTCGAATCCCCTGGACTCGAGGTGGGCGCGTGCGGCCCGGCCCATGGCTTCCCGGCGTTCTTCATCTTCCGTGAGCTCCAGCATCGCCTGCGCCAAGGCTTCCACGTTTCCTGCTTCCACCACCAGGCCAGTCCGTCCAGGCAGGATGCTCTCCGATGGGCCGCCTTGGTCCGTGACAATGACCGGCAGCCCCGAGGCCTGCGCCTCGAGCACGACGTTGCCGAAGGTATCCGTGGAGCTAGGAAACACGAATACGCTGCATGATGCATACAGCCGGGCAAGGTCTTCTCCTTCGAGATAGCCGGTGAACGCCACCGGCTTGCCCGCCAGCATGGCTTCCATCTCTTCCCGGAAAGGCCCATCGCCCGCCACGGCCAGCCGGCCTTGTCCGCCCTTTTGGCGGTATAAGGCGAATGCCTGGGCAAGCCGATGGACATTCTTCTCTTTCGATATCCGGCCCACATACAGCAACACCGGCTCAGGGCCGCTCATGCCGAATCGTTCTCCCAGAAAACCATTGCGCTTACTGGGGTGGAAATGCTGAGTATCAACGCCTCGTGGGTAGATGTGTATCTTGTCGGCGGCGATGCCTTTCTCCACCAATTCCGCGCCTGTAGCACGCGATGGCACATAGATCGCATCCAATTGATTGTAGAACCACAGCATGTATTTCCACGCCAGATCTTCGACGTAACTGTCTTCCGTCAGGGCTTTGATGTATTGGGGAAACGCCGTATGGTAGGTGCCCGAAATGGGCAAATTCAGGACGCGCGCGATGCCAAGGGCGGCCAGGCCCACTGGCCCTGGCGTCGAGACATGGAGGTGGGTGTATTGCTCTTCGTAGCAGGCGCTAAGCATTTGCAGGAAGGGCGGCATAAGCAGATTCAACTCGGGATACTCGGGGATGCGGTAGGAGCCGACGGGCATGAATTGCCGCACGCCGCGCTGGTAGATGCGCTCCGTGTGGCAGGTGATGACCGTATAATCCTTGCCCAGTTCGAGCGCCGTTTCGACTTCCTGTTGAAGCGTCCGCGCCACGCCGTTTACATCGTGGAAGGTATCCGTAAAATGGGCTACGCGCGCATGCTCGCCAGATGCGGCGCTGTGCGCCTCCGCGCTTTGGAAATGCTCGAATACGTGCTGCGCGAATTGCCGCTGTTTCGTGAAGAGTGAAAACGACACGAAATAGGGCGCGAGCAGCACATACAACGAGCCCGCAGAACCTATCGAATGGAACATGTCAAACAGGCGCGCTTTCACCAAGCGTTCGAGCAAATGATTCCCGAAATGCGCTAGCACCCGGTTCGACACTTGGTTCACGAACTCAAACCAATGCCCATCCAGGTCGCCACTTTTATTGGCGCCGTCTCGCACGAGGGCCATAAGTTGTGGCTGCTGAAGGATTAGTTTTTCTGCTTCCGTGCGCGCCAGTTCAAGTAGGGAGCCTTCGCTGGGGATTTTGGAACGCAGCTTGCTCGATAAAAACAGGTGCAGCCATGTAAGCCATGGCTCCGATTCTTCATGCCGCGCTTGCAGCGCACGGTCCAAAAAACGCAACAAGATATCTCGATGCACATACCGTTCGAGGCCAAGGCTTCCTTTATAGAACTGGTAAGCAATGGCGTATACATTGCGCGCGAACATTTGGGGCGAGGCGTCCTGGACGCGGACGCGGGCCTGGCCATGCTCGACTCCCGACCAGAATTCTTCGAGCGTTGTGGCGTTAGGCACTTCCGTATACGAGCGCGCCAAGTGGAGCGAACTATGGTCGTCTGAGCCTGCCGTTAGGTTCTTCTTCCATGCCTCGCCATACAAGGGCGCGAATCCATGCGTATTGGCCAGCCGCTCGATATCTTCCGCCGTGAATCCTTCCACCAAGCGCCGGACGACGCTGTTCATGCCGGGGCATATATCGCCATTCCATTCCCAGTTCTTGAACAATAAGACTAGCTTTTCCACATGTTCGAGCGTCAAGCGGTCATTCACCCAAAACAACGGGTGGGCGCAGATATGCGGCAGCCTGTGCTGGTGAAGGTATTCCACCAGGTCGAAAATATTCTCCCGCGCTTCCGTGAGTTCCCGGTGCTGCGCCTCTGTCTGCTGATAGACGAGTACATGCGCTTTGCACCGGTCTTCGGGGAAATAGGTGGTGTATTCACAGCCGATGAACGTATTGGGCAAATGGGCGATCTCGAGTGCGCCGTCAATGACATTGTGATCGGTGATGGTGACCTGTTCCATCCCCAGCCGCTGCGCCAAATGATACAGCGCCACTGGCTCGGTGAAGCTCTCGGGACACCCGAGTTTCTGCATTAACCAGAGCGCTGGGCGTTTCGAGTGTTTCGAATGGCAATGGAGGTCGATTTTCATGGCATATTCCCTTCAGAAAGACTTGGGAAGCCTTTCATTTGGGAATATAATCGTTTACGCCCATGAGTCAATTACTAGGAATCTGTTAGCGTTTGATTATAAATACGGGTGCAGTTCCGTCATTACCGCTCCTGGAAGAATATATCGTGCATACGTACTGAAAAAACAATGTAAAAACGCCTGCCTGTCATCCTCGCGAAAGCGGGGATCCAGGGAATTTGCACTGGATTTCCGCTTTCGTGGGAATGTCTACGAGGTAGTTTACATGGTTTTATACAACAGGGGATATTAGAGCGATTCGAGCGCCTAGGGCGCGCCCTCATTTCATCGACGGCACCCATTTGCTCCAGTCCATGGTGCAGATGGATTCATAGGTCCGGGGATTGAGGTTGGCGCTCAGCCATGCCTTCGGATCTTTCCGGAACGCCTCGAGCTTCCCAGCCACCGATTCGGCATGGCCTTGGTTCTCAACGTCCTTTGCCAGCAGGCCGTCCAGCCGCTGGATCACCAGCAGCCATTGCCGTTCATCGTGCTGGACCATTCGCGCATCCTGGGCCGCCAGCGTTTCGAGGAAATGCAGTGATGTTCCCCGCAACGCACGCGCCGTGTTCCAGACAAACTCCCGTTGCATGCGGATATCATCCGCCTGGCTTGATCCGGCGGCAATGGCCTCATCGAAGAGATGGACTGCTTCATAGTGCAGCGCGGCGGAATCATCGAGGCGCAATCCAGCATCCTCGAAAAGCCAGGGATGGGCTTTATGCTCCTGGGTCAGCATGAAATTCGCCCGCCGGTTGCACTGCCAAATGGGCGTATCCCACGTGCCATTGGGGATCGAGGCGGGTTCCCATCCGTTGCGAGCCCTCGTTATGCCGGCCGAGGCCCATGGGGCCGATCAAATACGTGGTGTCCCAGGGATACGCCTCGACGCCCTGGGCGACTTGCTCCCATGCCTGAATCATCAGAGAGGCCGCTTTCTCTCCATATGGAGCCGCCACCTCCTGAAGCAATTGCTCAAGCGGCGCATCGGGCGATTGCAGGCACGCCTGGAGCATGGCCGCATTCACCGAGAACTGGGACGGCGCAAAGCCGTAGTATTCCTTGATGCCCACCACGCCGTCCATCTCTTTCCAGCCTTGCACCTGCTCGTAAACTAAGCGGGGAAAGAAATCCGCTATCAGATACAGCCCCTTATAGAGGGTGTGGTCGAATTCGCCCACCACCGGAATGCCACGCGACTTGGCCATATTCACCAAGCGCCTTACGCCCAGGTCGGATTTGAAGGAGCGGTCATTGAAAGGATACACCTCATTGCTCGTGGACGGATTCAGCATCAGCCCGAAGTGTTCTGGATTCACCTGTTGCACGACCATCTGGGTCTGGCCCTTGGTTAATTCCCAAGGTTTCCACCAGAGCCGGACGCCAGGCTGTTGCTGCTGCATCGCCGCATTCAGATGATCGAGAAAACCAGGGAGCCGTTCGTGCAACGGAAGCCCGCTGCAGCGCGGGCACGGCCCATACTCGCTGCACAGCCACGCCTGCTGGTCAAATGTGTAGATCAGAATATCCTGCACATCGGGGAATGTCTTCAAAAAATCCGCCAGAAGATCCGCATATTTTGCTCGAACCGCGGGGTCCATGATGCAAGCGGGCTGGACGGGCGTGTAATTCAACATCCTCGGCACGCCAAAATGAGCCAGTGTGCGGAATCCGAACTTTTTTGCTTGTTGGATGCGGAATGCAAATGTGGCCCGCTGCTCCGCGTCCAGGTCTTCCAGGTTCAGCACCTCGTTGGCGGGCTTGCCTCCCCAGGCAATACTGAGCTGAAGCGTGTTAACGCCTAGGGCTTTTATCTTCGCCAGTTGCTCGTCGGACCATTCGATCTCCGGGCTCGATGGATTGCCGACAATTCCGATAACGGTAAATTCCGTGTCATGTGGAGATGCATTGTGGAAACACATCACGATTTTCCTCGCTTGTTTATCGTTTATTCAGTTAACTACTCTGACGTCATCCCCGCGAAAGCGGGGATCCAAGGTGAATGCACTGGATTCCCGCTTTCGCGGGAATGACGTTATAGTACTATATTTATATTTCTTATACACTTATCGGGAAGTCAGCGTGAAGTAGCCCTTCGAGACGCCATCCGGAACCACCTTGAAATATTGTTCTAAAAACTCGTTCATATTCCGCCGGAGTAAATCAATGGCCTTTGCGATTGGTTCGTCTTGTCCCTGGTTGTGCTGGTCGGCTTCGAGCACGCGCAGCATCTCATCACGAATACTCGCAGGAATCGGAAGCCCCTGTTCACGGCTCAATCGCATGACATGAGCAAGGTTTGTCTCGCGGATATGATAGGCATACGCCCGGGTGCGCTGCCGCATGCCATCGAGCTCGAGCAGGTTCTGTTTGAAATTGGACGCAAAAACCGTCGGCGCAGCGCTCTGGCACTCACGTCCGATTTCGAGGGCTTTTTCCATCCGTTCCGCCGCCAGCTCACACCGGAGCTGGACATCCTCGAGCATCCATGCATCCGGTTCTTCCTGCATATCCACCTTCATGAAAATCGCCCGGCGCGTGGACATCCAGCTCGGAGTGTGCCATGGAACGCCCCGGATGAATGCCGCGCTCATCGAGTGGACAGGGTCGCTCTTGCCAATCTCCCGGATCAGCCACGAGGTGTCCCATGGGAAAAGCTCCATGGCCGCACTCGTGAGCCGCCAAAACTGCTTCATGGCCTCCGCCGCTTCGCCATACGGTTCGGCCAGTTTGTCGAGGGCTTCCTCTTCGCTGATATCTTGCTGGTTAAAGAACAAGCCCGTCATACGCAGGTTCGGATCCTCTTTGTCGGGAATCAAGCCGAAGTATTCCTTGATGCCTTTGACATAAGGCGCTTGCGCGAGTTGTTTTAGGCCGCGAAACGTAGCCAATGGATGAGATAAATGCAGATACGGCTCGACCTCTTCACTTGGCCCGCCGAGGAAGTACTCTGCAATAACTGGGATTCCGCGTTCACCCGCGAGAAACGCCGTATTCTTGAGCCACCGGTCCGCCGGGAGTGTGGTCATCACTTCCGCGATGTTGCAGTGAAGCGCCAAGCCGAAGCCCTCCGGGGTGATCGCGCACACACAGTGCTGGACTTGGCCCGCGGACATCTCCCACGGCTCCCACCATAAGCGCCCGTCCGGATGCGTCTCCCGCCAAACGGACTTCATCTCCTCGAGAAAAGGAACCACGCGGGCAGCCAACGAGACGCCGGTGCAGCGCGGGCAAGGCCCAAACTCGCTGCAAAGCCACGCATGCTGGTCATAATTATAGATAAGGATGTCGTCCACCTCCGGGAATTCCTTTGCGAATTCCCGAAGCAGGTATACGCATCGCTCCGGCGTCAGGCCGTCCAGCAAACAATTCGGAGGCGCATCGCCAATATTGACATCCCCTACATACGGAGCACCGAAATGGAAGATCGAGCGGAATCCAAATTCTTGGGCCAGCCGCGCCCGCTCATGCAAATCCGCCAGACGCTGGGCGCGCCGTTCAGGCGATTGATCGCCCTGCATCTTCGCCTCTCCGGCCAGATGCCCGGGCACATCGATCACATCCTCGAGATTCAGCGGTTCGCCGCCCGGGCGGTACCCCCAGGCGATATTTAGTTGAATCGTGTTGAATCCCAGTTCCTTCAGGCGCTGGTAATTCTCCCGGCTCCAGGCAACCGTAGGATAAGGCGGACAGCCTAAGAAACCCACTCGATACGAAAGATTAGCGGTTTGGCATTTTGTGAAGTCCTTGCTTCTCTGCTGATGAGGAGCGTGGTTGTACATACGCGACTCATGATGCATTTACGATGATGTATTATAACCGCCGCCCTCTGCATCCTCTTGCATTAAGTCATCGAAAAACCGGATGATATCACCAAAGTCAAAACAGCCTGGTTTCGGGGGCGCATTCAGACGTTCGAGCAGCATTCCGCCGATAAATAGTGCTTGCAAGATCGAGTCCATCTTCTCCTGTTAATCACGGAATGGATTGGACGGTTGAAAACGCCGCAGGGGATCCGTACATTATCAATCACTATGGCTAGATTGTGGACGTTTCGCGATACGCCAGGATGCATCGATCCCAGCCTATGGCTATGCCTCTAGTATAGCCTTTTCCCTGAGCATTCGTTTGAAATGCATTTTCATGACTTCACGGAGCTTGTGATTGTACGGCACGGGCATGGGCTTCATTTATTCGGGGATGATCATAAGTATACGTTGGCATCGGGAGACGTGTTTGTCATCGCACCAAATGAAGTGCATGGATACGATGATATCGAGGGTCTCGATCTGTGCAATGTCATGTTTGATTTTAAACGCTATAACATCGCCGATTCGGACCTCCAGCACTTGCCGGGCTTTCATGCCCTCTTCCACCTGGAGCCCGCTTTCCGGCTCGAACGCGGATTGACAAGCAAATTCCGCCTTTCCAAGGAACAGATGCTCTATCTGTTCCATAATCTCCTCGCCCCGCTGGAAGAGGAATATCGCGCCCGGCGTCCAGCTTGTGAATCCATGATGCGGGCCTACTTGACGCTGGTGATCGGCTACCTTTCGCGTAATTATGTGGAACAGGCGACGCTGGCGTCACCCGAATTGCTGGGCTTGTCGCGCGTGCGTTCCTACATCGAATCCAACTACCAGGACGATATTACCTTGCAGCATCTGGCCGATATCGCCTGCATGTCGAAAAACACCCTGCTTCGCACCTTTGCGAAGTATTATGGGGATTCGCCCATCAAATACCTGATTCGGTATCGCCTCACCAAAGCGGGAGACCTCTTGCGGGACGAAAACTGTTCTGTGACGGATGTGGCGTATGCCGTGGATTCAGCGACAGCAGCTATTTCGCCCGGCAGTTCCAAAAGGCGTATAAGCTGACTCCCCGTGAATTTAAAAAACGGGCGACCTGACAGCCTTTTCCATATGGGCGGGACGCTCATACCACCAGAGCAATCGCATTAAAAACAGCCCAGATTTAGCCACAAAAGGCACAAGGTGCACAAGAAAAGAACATTTTTTGTGCTTTTGCCTCTTGTGGCTAATTCTCCCGCTATAAAGAAAAGAAATGATGTATTTTTATGAGATTGCCCTGCTCTTGCCACGAATCCTCATCATATTCGCGTTCCTTTGCGTCCATTCGCGGTTCCTTCCACCTGATGATTTCGTGCGTGTATTTGGTGATTCGATACCAGAAAACACCACCCCTGATTTGCTTTCATATATTTGGCCCAATGAATGGGATATCCTCGTAGCAATGCGGCCCGAAGGAATACGATGAGCACGGCAATCGAACACACGGATAACGCGCAAAACGCCTCGGAACCGGCTATCGGCGGGATAACCGGTTTTCTGCGCTTAGTGGCGCGGTTTGTTCCGTTTGCCTTGCCCTACTGGGACAAACTCCTGCTGCGCGTCGTCGTGCTGGAGGCGAAATCCGTCGTCGAAGTGCTGGCGGCGCTGGCCGTCGGCAAAGTGATCGATACGCTGGCGGGCGGCGATGTGATGGGCTTTCTCGGTTGGGCTGGATTGTCTTTGGCCATGGCGTTCGCATCGCTCATCTTCCTTTTGTGCTGGGCCACATCCTCTCTCTTCGTGCGGATGCGCGTAGACCTCACACTCAAACGCCTCATCTTTGAGCATGTCCAGCGCATGTCGTTGTCTTTTCATCAGTCCCGTCCCATTGGCGAAAACATGTACCGGATCAACAGCGACTCGACGGCGGCGACCGATATCACCATCAGCACCTTGCCCGAGATCTTCGAGCGGCTTATTCCCATTCTCACCACCCTCGGGCTGCTGTTCGCGCTGAACCCATTATTAGTGGAGCTTATCGCCGTCTACATCACGCTGCATTACCTGTTCTCCCACATACTCATGAGCTACGGCTACCGGTTTCAGACCCAGCTCCGCATGCGCCAGCAAAACGTCTCGGCCATCCTTCAAGAAGGGCTATCGGCATACGCCATCAGCAAGGCTATGTCCCGCGAACGCCATGAACTGCGGCGGTACTTCGGGCGGCTGGCGGGATTCCTGCGCGCCTGGCTGGCCTATTATGTCGTGGATAATATGTGGTCGCACGGCACGGTTGTGCTTCACGATACCGTGCGCCATGCCGTGTACATCATGCTATGCGGCGCTCTCGTCATCTACGGAAAGATGACCATTGGCGATTATATCGCCCTCCAAGGGCTTATTTGGCTCGTCATGGCGCCGTTAATTCAGCTTGTGTACACCATCCAGCGATTCCGGCTGGCCTGCGTGCCCGCACAACGCATGCTCCAAACCCTCGACCAAACGCCTGAAATTCAAGACCAGCCTAATCCCGTCATCCTGAAGAACTCGCTCGGAGCGATTGCATTCGAGCACGTGCATTTTCGGTACCAACCGGAAGGCCCGGATGTCATCAAGGATCTCTCTTTCAATCTCGAACCTGGAAAGAAACTAGCCATTGTCGGCGTATCCGGTGCGGGAAAGTCATCCATCTTCAATCTCCTGATGCGTTTCTCGGATCCCCATCAAGGCCGTATTTTGATTGACGGCATGGAACTGCGCGGCATCCAGCTCAAGTCCTATCTCCATCATGTGGCCATTGTGCTTCAAGACAATTTCCTATTCTCCGCGACGTTCCGCGACAACATTCTAATGGGAAATATCCACGCCACGAATGAGGAATTGGAACACGCGATCGATTGCGCCGGACTGCGCCCCACTCTTGATGAATTGCCTAATGGATTGGATACCGTACTTCTCGAGGGGGGAAATCTTTCGATGGGGCAAAAACAACGCCTCGCCATCGCACGCGCCGTCATTCGGGATCCCCGCTTCCTCTTTTTGGACGAGGCCACGTCCGCGCTAGATCCCGTGACCGAGGGCCTCATATTAAAGCAATTGGCGAAAATTGAACAGGGCCGGACACGAATCGTCATCACGCATCACATCGCTTCCGTACAAGACGCTGACGAAATCCTGGTCATGGAAAACGGCGTTTGCGTGCAGCAGGGACAACATGAAAGCTTAAGCGCCATGGACGGCCCCTATCGCCAGTTATGGGCCGCGGAACAGGAGAAGAACAGACAGTGAGCCCGGATCACCGAAAAAACAAAAAGAGAGATGTCTTCCCGTGGCATGGGCGGGACGCCCATGCCACGGGCGAGATAATTGAAATAGCTCAGGACGGCGTTGTGCTAAGCGAAAACCTATGATCCACCTGGATGTTCAAAGCAAAGCCATCATTGAATCAAGCGCGTTAAGCACAGGCGAACGCTTGCGGCTGCTGCTGCGCCTTCAGCGGTATGCGCTGCCCTATTGGGACAAAGTCCTGCTTCGATTTGCCGCATCCATCGCCGCCACCACCATGAGCGTCGTGCCGATTATGCTAACGGCCATGCTCATCGACACGGCGTTTCCAAGCAAGGATTTCCCGCTGGTCATTCAGACCGCCGCACTCATTTTTACGGCCATGCTGCTCGGCCAGGCAATCGGCCTGATTGCAGGCACCGACAGGAGCGACCAACAGCCGCTGCCCGCAAATATCATGTCCGCCTACACCATGTCGCGCATCGCATTGGACATGAAAGTCCAATTCTACAAGCACATGCAAGCCCTTTCGATGGATTTTTACGCCCAGCGCCCCGTGGGCGAGCATATGTTCCGCTGCACGACCGATGTGGACGATGCCGCCTATCTGGCCTCGGAGGTCATTCCCAAAATATTCGCGGCCGTACAACGCATCACGCTTCTCGTGCTGGTGCTCGTCATGAAATTTGATGCCTGGCTGCTCCTTCCCAATTGCGTCTACTTGATCATTTTCTTCGCGGTCAAACACTGGCTTACCACCCGGGTGCGTACGTGGGACCGGCGCTATCGCGTGGAATCCCAGCGAACGGATTCCGTCTTGCGCGAGATTCTATTTCCGTTCAAACTCATCAAGAGCTACACGCTCGAACGAACATCCAAACGATGGTATGTCTCGCAAGCAGGCAAACTCGTGGCGGCGGATTTTTCGCGTACGCTCTATACGTGGTGCGACATGTTGATCTCCACTTCCATGCTTCCTATTTATTTGGGGATTCTAACATTCTTCACTGGCTCCCTTGTGTTTAACAAACACCTGACCGTCGGCGAATACACGGCCCTTTGCCTTCCAGGCGCTGGGCTAATCGCCCAATTCGCCACACCCTTTCAAGAAGCCATCATCACTTTTCAATTGATCCGGCAAAAACTCGTTCCAGGCGAACGCATGGTGGAAACACTCGCCATCGCCCCCCAGATCAATGACGCCCCCGGCGCACAACCACTAAACAACGCCAAAGGGAAAATCGAACTGCGCAATGTCTCCTTTGCCTATGCCAACAACATTCCCGTGTTGAAGAACATATCGATGACCGTTCACCCCGGTGAAAAGGTGGCCCTTGTCGGACCCAATGGCGCAGGCAAATCCACCCTGTGCGCATTGCTCGTGCGCCTCTACGATCCCGCCGAAGGCGAACTCCTCATAGACGATATTCCGTACCGGGAGGTAACGCAGGAGAGCCTTCGCCAGAACATGGCTATCGTGACGGATGCCATCAACACCTTCACCGAGAGCATTGAGCAAAATATCCGCTACGGGAAACCCACCGCTTCGCACGAAGCAGTCCTTCGGGCGGCCGCCATCGCACATGTCGATGAGTTTGTCGCGCCAATGCGGGAGGGTTATGCGACGGTGCTGGCCGAGGGCGGCTCCATTTCCGGCGGGCAAAAACAGCGGCTATGCATAGCACGCGCGCTGGTGCGCGAGGCCCCGATTCTGATTCTTGACGAGGCGACCTCCGCGCTAGACCCGCTCACCGAGACACAGGTCATCAAGAAGATTGATGAGGCATACAGAAACCGGACCCAAATTGTGGTGGCCCATAATATAAGAACCGCCCGCACCGCCGACCGCATCTACGTGCTCGAAGCAGGCCGCGTCCTGGAATCAGGCGCCCATGATGAACTCATGGAAACAGGGAAATTCTATCGAAATCTCTGGGCCTGTGATGAAGGTGAGTAAGCGGCCTGTGATTGAATTTTCACCACAGGGACACGGAGAACACGGGGGAACGCATGCCATGTCTCTAAGCCTATAATTTCTTGAACGCATGCCGCATTTTCTGATGGTTCATTGGCGGTATTATTGGTATTTACTTTTGACCACAATCACGTTCCCCGTGCCTCCCCGTGTCCCCGTGGTGAAAGAAGGCTGTCACTTCGCTTCCTTCGCCCAAATCGAGCCCATTTCCCAGACATCGACGGAACGGATATGCGCGGCGCCGCCTTCACTGAACAGGCGTATCGCCTTGTCTTCGATATTGTACATAGGCCGGAACGTGCCGCATTCCCTGCGGTTGATGAACACTTCGAAAACACTGCGGTCCACGAAAGCATGGATTCTCAGCACATCCTCGCCTGGCAGTAACTCAAAATCGGCGCTGTGGGCATCAAGGTTGAGTTTTCGATTCGCCACATCGTATGCGATGCGGCTCTTCGTACTGAAGTCGCCAGCGCCGCGAACATCCAGTCCGACGATGCTTGCGCCGCCCAGTTCAATCTCGGCGAGGATCTCACAGGTATTGCTGTCGATGCCTAACCGGTATTCGCCGTCAAGGGCTTGCTCCGCCGCGCCCCAATGCGCCCGGCGCAGTTTTTGCAATTCTTCCGGCGGTTCTTGTCCCAGCAGGCCATCAGGACGCAGTGTGATGACACGGGGCAGGGACAGATTCGTGGACCAATGATGCCCCTCCGAACTGCCGCCTTGATTCATCCCCCAAAGCAGCCAGCGCCCATCCGGCGCCTGCATGCATTGCGTCGCACAAAAGTGGTTAGGGCTGCCCATATCCAAGCGTTTCCACGCGCCCGGCTTGATATCGCTATTGCCGCCATATGGGGCAATCGTATAAGACACATCGCCTCGCGGCGCATGATCGGTATCTTGTAAATTGTCGAAGAGAGGCGACACAATGAGAACGCCCATGCCGCCAAAACGGATGAAAGTGGGGACTTCCCATGCGATGCAGTGCTCGCCCATTCCGGCTGCGAAAGGCCCGACATAAGTCCAATCGGTCAGATTTTCCGACTGGAAATGGGGCACCATGCCGCCCACTCCCCGGACAGCCCCACAGACGATCATATTCCAGGTAGCGCCCTCGCGCCAGAGGAAGGGGTCGCGGAAGCCGCCCTTCACGAAGTTGGGGATATCCGGCTCCACGAGTATGGGATTGTTTTCATCTTTCAGCCACCAGTGCAGATTGGGGTCTTGGCTGCGCGCGATACACTGCGTTTGCGGTTCAGCGGCGGTATAGAAGATCGTCGGCGTGCCATCATCGGCAATCACCGCCGAACCCGACGCGCAGAGATTGGGGTCATACGAGCCTCGTTCGGGCATGAGCGCAATCGGTTCATGCTCCCAATACACGCCATCCACGCTCGATACGTGCCCCCAGCCGGTGCCGCTATAACCTGGCTGGCCTCCCTCCCATTTTTCCGGCGGCACGCCCCATTCGAGCTCTGGGGAATGCTGGAAAAACATATGGTACTTGCCTTTGGCGTAGATCGGACCATTGGGATCACCGCAACCACCCGCCTCGGGCATGAGGTGGAATATCGGTTTGTACGGATCGCTATCGACATTGGCCTTCTTTGCCGCCACACGCATGTTGGCCTGCGTCAGCCGGTCCAGATGGTTTACATCCATTTGAATGCGCATATCGGCTTCCTCTGCATGAGTATCCGCCAATGGCATGCCTAACAGAACCAGCGCCAATACAGCCGCGCCTTTCATAACGCCCCCTTTCCCATAAAGATCCGGATTTGAGACCACGAAATGCAGTAAATACACTAAAATATTACTGGGATGTTGTAGGGTGGGGCTTGCCCCACCATTTAACGATTAGAGCGATTCAAGATCAGATGCAGCCAAGCAGACGGATTTTCCCCTTCCGTAGCATGGCCGTCTCGGCCATGGACATGGGCGGGACGCCCATGCCACGGCATCATTAAAGAAGGCCGCCATCAAATGCCGTGGCGGCCTTCTTGATGTATTGGCTATTTCTTGCGCAACACCGAGCGTGCGCCCAGGCCCAGCGAAACCGCCAGTAATCCAAGCCCCAAAATCCCAGCAGCAGGAAGACTCTCTTCTTCACCGCCAACGGGCGTAAGAATGATATTTCCGGGGCTAGTCGTCTCATCGACATTTATCGTCCCCGCGCCGCCGAATGCCGTAATATTGCTATGCTCGATCCAGTAGTTCACATTGCCCAAATTTGAAGATGGGAAAATGAGCTGGCCGCCGGTCATATCAATGCCTGCGCCGTTGGTGGTGTTGATCGAGAGATTCGCAGCCGTCACCGTGCCGCCGGTAATCAGCAGGTCGCCATCAAATGCGCCCGCTCCTACGTTCAAATAACCGCCAATAGTAAGTGTCCCGGCCGTGGTAACCAGTCCGCTGTCACCCCATACTCCAGTTACCAACGTGTCCGTGATATTTAATTCACCTCCGGAAGTAATGGTCATTCCAACACCATTAATCGAAATATACACGCCTATGTCGGTGGTGTTGCCTGCGGTGCTGACGACCGGATCGCCATTTACGCCGTCTGGATTGACGATCGCATTGCCATTTCCCGCTCCTGCCGCAGGAACCCCGTTATCCCAGTTCCCTGCATCGGCCCAATCATTACTTACGGTTCCCACCCAATGGGTATCCGCAGACGCATTGGCTGCCAGCATGCCTGCTGCGAGCAGCGAAAGAAACAATACCCGCCCAAATCCGCTCTTCATTATAAGCCCTCCTCAGTTTTCCTTTTTGTACAACACCCTCGTCAAAATTCACGATTCCATAATGGGTATTCTAGCGCAGGAACCGTGGCTCCGCTCCAACGATCTCACCAGAAAAAAAGACGATATCACCACCCTCCTTATGTTCAGAAAAGCCAAATTTACCGCATAAAAACCGCTAAAAACCTGCTGGCCGCACCAGGCAATAGGACTATCTCCATCCACCGGGTGAGCCTTGGATATATCCTATGGTTCAAATGTAAACTGCAACGATTGCTGCGGGGGTAATTCCACTCCGGCGATAACCGCCCAGCCATCCTCGAACCGCGCACCGTCCGGGGCGTTGCGTAGCTTCGTAGCACCTTGAGGCATCCGGACGCGCAAGATTCGCGTGGCGGCCTTCGTTGAACGGTTTTCAATGGAGACCCGCACCGCTGAGGACTGGAATTCGCCGGACACGAGAATAGCGCCTTTCGCGGCCAGATTCTTGAACGCAACGCCTTTTACCTCCCATTCGGCGGGAATGGCCGGGAAAACCGTAATGGCGTCCTCCGCATCCGGATCGAGAAGCATCTGCGTGATGTTGCAGATGAGCGAGCCATGCGCGGCAATTTCCGGAGTCTTCTTAAAGTCCTCGGCGTCCACGACAATCTCGCCGAAACAGGTGTCATCAAACAGCGTGACGCCCGGCTGAATCATCTGCCTCGCCCAGCGGAAAGCCTCCTCCCCATCGCGCAGCTTTGCGGCGTATACGCCCATCCAGCCGTTATTGAAAACATAATTGCCCGTCAACGAGTGATGAAATAGGCCGTAACTGGCGCGGGCAATGGGGTCGTTTCCTTGCATGGTGCAATACCACCATACCGGAATCATCCAGGTCGCATCGCCATAATCTTGGATGGGGACACCGCCCGGGCCTACAATCATGACTTTTTCGCCCTCAAAATCCGCTGTAGGCAGGAGGATCTTATCCGCATATTTTTCCCAGTCTGGCTCGGCCACGCCACGGCGAAGGGATTCTTTCACGCCGAAGATGGCGGCGGTCTGCTGGACGGTACTCGGCATATGCTTGTCCACGTAGGCATTGAAGTCGGGCCGCCACTCGAGATCCTCGAGCGCCACCTGGGTGGTTTCCTTAAGGACGCGTTTGGCGAGTTCCTCATACCGGGCGTCTCCGGAGCAATCCAGGTAAGCGAGCGACATCACGGCGGCGTTTATACCCGCGAAGTTTCCATAGGCGTTCACTCCTTCGCCCTCGGTGGGAGGAAGCAGGATGGAGCCGTCGTAACCCATGAGTGAGCTATATTTCGCGCCGCCGCTGTATTTGACGGATACGTTATGCAGGGTCAAGCCTTCTTTAGCGTATTGTTCGGCGCGGGGCAAGGCGCGGTTGATCCAATCCACCACGCGCCGCGATTCGTCAAAATGGTTGGTATACACGAGCGCCATTTGGCTGAGAACCAAATCGTATTCGGGGCATATGGCCCCGGCAAAGCTTTCGGTGCTCGTGCTGTTGCAGCCAGGCGGTATATCCGTATTGCCAAAGTATACGCCGTGGTAATACATGGACCGGGCGTACCAAGTGGCAAGGGTGCGGTCTGGCAGGCTCACCGCCGAACGCCCGTAAAAAGCCGCCCACCAGTCCGATGTGGCTTTTCGTTGGGCGTCGTAGCCCTGTGTGCGCGCTTGTTCCGCTTTTGCCCATGCCGCGGCGGCTGGGTCTGGACTTTCATACGACGAACCGGGCGCGATGTAGAACGTCACGGCTTGCCCAGGTTTGGATGCTCCCAACAAAAACGCTTTTTCGTCAACATACGGCTCCGAAGTTTCGACGGCTACGGCCAGCGTCGCGACACATGATTTCGGGCGAGTGCCTGTGATCACCATGCCATTAGGCTTCTGAATGGCGGTTCCCGTCCATTTTTCGTGCTCTTTTTTGTATATGCCCATGTTGAGATAGATGCGCACCCATTGGTTGGCATCCACGCGCATCTGGAATGGAAGCGTGGCCTCGGGCGAGTCCGCCACACGTATCACCAGCACGCCCTCGGGCGTGATGAACATCTCGCGGCGGGAATGGAATGCATGCTGGCCGATTTCGTAAAGGCCCGCCCCAACCAGATCGGCGCGAAGGTCCAGATCAATCGTTAGCAGCCCGCTTGCAATGTCTAGATTCTGATGAAACGATGTAATTTGCCCTGGTTCGAGTTCCTTGCCATATCCGCCTGTAAGGTCAAAAGGAATATGCCGGTGCGCCTCGTCGTCCCACCAGTATTGATAAGCCAAGTAGGGCTGGTGTTCGAGGTAGCCGTTTGGATGCACCCAATGAGCGCCCGGCCTCGTGAAGCCATAAGGCCCCACCCGCATAGTGGTTCCGCCAAGCCCAAGGCACTCATACTGATATTGCGGATTGTGGAACGACTCCAGCCCATCTTTTACAAACGCGCCTTGCTGCACGGCTTCATCCCAGGAAACTACATCCGGCCCGGCCGCCGCATGGATGAGCGGCATAAAACCCGCGAATGTGAATAGGGTCATGCGCCAACACGAATGAAACGGAAATGGCATGGGTAAATCCCTCGCTGTAGATGCCAAAACGCCAACACTCACTTCGCGAAAATGAAATCATCCGAGTAGTTCCGCCGGGCATACTCCGGCCCGGGCGCGTCCCATGGAAAGCGCGTTTGCTCCAGATCGTCCAGCCCGTGGAAATCAGGAAGGCTCGCCACGGTAAAGTATGCCTCGATAAGCTCGGCTCCCCGTTCAAGCTTGATGAGGATATGGTTCCAGCCATAGGGGAGCTCCATATCGTTGCTGTTAATATGCCCAATAAGGCGGTGTCCATTTTCATCCGTCTGCCATTCGAGATCGGGATCCGTATCCCCCCATAGCGCTGGGCGGCATGGAACCACTTTCTTGGTGTAGTTCCGCTCGACGCCGTTGACCCATTGCTTCATCTTGTAAGAGTTAGCGACACACAATCGAACGGGCCGGGACTGGGGATTCCACAAGTAATGCTGGAGATAAACCAATCCCCGGCGTTTGATGGAAGAACGGCTCGGCATCCAGTTCATTGCCGAACCAGTCCGGCCACGGCATCTGGCTCCATGCATCCATTCCCGTTTAGACCCTCATCTTCGTTATCGAGCGTTTGCCCCGGATAGAACTTCGAGACCTGCCAGCGTTTAGCGCCAATCATGGTGATCGGAACAGCCTCCGTGGAGGAACGTTTTTCGATATCGAGGAAGATCCACGCCCGGTTGACGTTCAATAGTCTAGATGGCTCCTCCGCCGTGATCGTTATAAACGCCCAAGAAAGCCTGGCTCTTCCCGTCGATCCTAAAAGGCTGCGGGTCTGGCGTATCACAGCTAAATCCATCAGGCAACTGCAATCGAAGAACGCCCACCAGCGGTTGAGGGCCACGATTCTTCAGGGAGATTTGCACCTTCAACGGCTTGGACATCGATATGCCCGGCTTTTCTGGATAACGCACCAATACCTCGACGGCACTCAGCGTATGAACGACAGTGTCATATGAACGGCCTAAAATGGCCTGCATGGCATGCGCATCCCACCAGCTCATTAGGGTCGCAACCATTCGTGGAGGGCGTTCCTTCCACAAGACGGATGCGGCTGTAGTGCTTGGTCAGCAACTGCCGCCCGATGACGATGACCCTGTCCGTCAATTCATCCGTGGTGTTGGGCTTGTCCAAGTGCATGATGCCGGGCGGCGGCGTGGTGGCGATGGTGTTGCCAAGGGGCTTGATCCATTTCCCGGGAAGCGCGCTGGCGCCGTTGATGATCCCGAGGATGGCCCCAAGCGTGGCCGCGGTGCAATCCGTGTCATATCCACAATTCACTGCTTTACACAGAGAATCGCCGAAATCCTCCCCATACAGCCATCCTATGGTGAGGAATCCCAGATTCACCGGCGAATACTGGGCGTTAAAATGATAGGCGAAGTCCAAGACCGCGTTGCGCGCATCGAGCCAGCTCATTCCTTGGCGATGCGCCTCCCGCGCCTTTCGGATAGTCTGGGCCGTCTTGCATTCCTCGGGAATTGCGGATAAGCCAATATCCAGCAAGGCCTCCCGGTCCGAAACCACGAACGCCGCGGATTCCAGCACGGCATTGAATATTTCGCCATAGACGGATTCGCCGCCCGCATGGTCACAAATAGCGTCATGCCAGGCATAGTGTGCGGCGACATCGGGCAGGCCGGGTGCAATGCAAGCCCAGATCTCCGAACGAATGGGGGAGCCCATGCAATCCCGAAAAGGATTATTAAACCAACTGGCGACCGGCGGACAAAGGCCGGAACGCAAATTTTGCTTGAAGTAGCCATACTCGTCAAAATTATATCCAATATGATTGGGCCAATACTCCGCCAAATCCCGGCAGGTGATGCCAAGGCCGCGCTCCTCGAGGGCCATCAGCCAGATGATCTGAAGCTCTAGGTCATCGTTAGGGGAGCCGCCCTCTTGGATATGCGTATAAAACGATAGGTTAAACGGCTCGCGGTATCCGTACGCCCTTCTCGAGTGGAGTGCCCAAGGTGCCGCCAGCGTTTTTACCCAGCCAGCACCCCATGACTTTATCCCGATATACTGTTTCGTTTAATTCTATAGTGCGCACACCGCCACTCCCTATTCATTCCAAGAGTATTCTGAGCTTTTTAAAGGACAACAGACCCCTCATTGCTTATCAAACACACGAGATCTGCTTTTTAGTAGAAGCCTCTATCCAGAATGATCCATTCGGGCCCATTTCCAGACGAAAGCCGCGCTAACCACTTGATACTAGGAGCGTCAGCCTTGTCCGCCCCATGTAGCCATGTTGTACGCGGTCTGGCCCGCCATTAACGGGGCTGTAGTGTCGCCTTTGGGCAGCCACTTGCTGGGATATCGGCCAAATTCGACATGCCCGTCCATGAACAGCAGGTTCGCGCCGCCCGGCGAATGGTTGAACCCGAGCACTTCGTTGTAGCCCGCGCCGCCCCAATACCGGGATGCGCCCCACGAGTCGAACATCACCAATAGGGCGCTCTCCGACATAGCAGCGCTTGCGGGATTGTTGATGTCGGTAATAAAGAATCGTTCGATCCCAGCCTTGAGACGGGGCACCGTTGCCGGCCAAGGCTCCTCGTCCTCGTCCGTGTACGTCAGGCCGCCCCACATGTACAATTTGATATCAGCCGATTCGATATCCCGTTCCGGATCCTTAAAATGGTATACGCTTGTCCATGTCGAGGGGCAGCCCGCATTCACCAAATCTGTCTTGGTATAGGATGCTTCCACCCCTGCTTTCAATATCATGCCCGCTTGCGTGACCCCCACGAGTATCACCTGCGTCGCGGTGCGGACGGCATAAGGCACATAGATGTACGACATGGGATGCGCCAATAACGCGCCCGTGCAAGCCTTGGACGCCGCCAGGCCTTGATTAACCTCAGTCAAGGCATCGGACACGTTCTCCGGGATAGTGACATTTTCTAGATTTTTGTCGCCGTTCGCATGGCTATCCGACGGACACACCACTATGGCTGGATCATTCCAGTAATCCGGATATAAGGATTCGGCGGGCAAGCCCATCAGCCAGCCGAGGCCGTTGATGCGCCAGTCTTGCATGCCCGGATACATGCCGCCCTTCGTCTCATTGCTGTACATCTTAAAAATAATGCCAAATTGCTTCAGATTGCTGGAGCACGACGCACGGCGGGCCGCCTCGCGCGCCCGGGCCAGCGCGGGCAACAAAATCGCCGCAAGAATTGCGATGATCGCAATCACCACCAGCAACTCAATGAGGGTGAAACCCTTTTTCCGAGTAACCATTTCGCTCATCACCTTTCCTGTGTTGAAAAAAACCTATAATGGCCGCACTGATATACTTGGCAACGAACAGATTTGAAAAGACTCCGCACCGCCGCCATGGAACCTATCCTGGCATGAATTGTACGGCGGCTCTTACATTCAAGCGCGCAAGATGTCACCAATTACCAGGACAAAATCACCTGCGCTAAAGCACCTTAACATGCCTGGTTTGGAAAACATTTCATGGAACTCACGAAGAAAACTGGCGGAAACTAGATCAGCGCATGAAGGCGCATTCCATCGCTATTGCCTGCGCCCGAACATTTTTTTGAAAAGGCTTTGATGCCCCACGACCACCTCGGCTTCCACGGCATCCAGCTTCTCTTCGCTTTTTCCAAACAACGAAGCGAACATAATCTCGCGGGCGGCCTGCGGCGCGTCTTGGAACGATATGGAAACATGGTTCGATGGAGCCATGATGACAGACACCTGGCCAACAAGGCGTTCCTGCATGCCAGGAATAACCGCCCGGGCTTCCTGTCCATCCGCGATGCGGGCATCGCCCTGAACACTATCCAGCCGCAATACAGACATGTCATAAACTCGCGCCAGCGCGCTGCCCGCTGGAACCACATCGTTTTCGCGGACGCCTGCCAATGGCTGGAAAAACCCGCCACAAGGAGCCGCCAGCGTCTCTACTTTTTCTTCGGCAGGCGGCAACGCAGCCAATGCGCGCCGCGCATCCTCAAGCGACGCTTGCGACTCGCCGCTCGAATCGGACTCGAGGCTGGCCACGGCTTCCTCCAATTGATGTCGCAGCAATATGCTTCGCTTGCTGGCATCATCAACAGACACCCGCAAGATAGGCTGCCCTTTGGCGACATGCTCACCGGATGCGGCCAAGTACTCGATGAATAGCGCATCCGCGCCCTCTTTTATTTCCATACAAGAGGGCCGCAACTCCCCTTTGACTTTCGTAAGGATTTCCACCTCGACGAATACGCTATAGAGAATCCCCAAGCCGACGGCGGCGGACAAGGCATATCCGATTATTTCGGAAATAACGATGAAACGCTTCAAGAACCATTGCCTCAACCGTGTCGTTAGCAAGGCATACTCTCCTCTATTCCTTCGTGAATGCTATGATCTATTTCAAAGAACACTCCAGGTACACATCATGACTCCGATACCCAATTGCCCACTACGATTTTCTCACCAGTTTTCAGCATTATTATTGCATGCCACGTTACTTTTCCCTATGCCAGCTATGAAAAATTGACAAGGTACTCAAGCTATGCCAGACTCTTGCCGTCTTGGGGACAAATATCATGCAAACACAGCAAAACGTTTCAAAATATTCATGGTTAAACACGCTCGTCACACGTATGTCGGACTGGCTATTTGCGCCGCCGCCGCCAGGCCGCATGGTGCGCGGCGTCACGGAAGCGGTATTTCTGGCGAGTCTTTTCTTGGGCGACGCCTTGTATTGGGTGCGTTTTTTTAGCTATGGCCATATTGATAAAACCGTATATGACTGGGTCTGGGAGTTTCCCTTTCACGGCGTCCTCCAGAAAGCCCTGCAGGATCTTCAAGCGCCCCTGTTTGCATCGTTTAATTATTATGGCACCGGCCACATATTGGCCATACCCAACATTCCCCTTTCGCCTCATGTGCTGTTGCTGCGATGGATTCCGCTGGGCCCATTTTTTATCATCAACGCCATCTTGCTCTATGCGCTGGGTTTTTATGGATGCCTGCTTCTCAAACGGCGCTACCGGCTTTCGCTGGTTACGTTCCGGCTGTTCTTGCTACTGGCCCTGTTCAATGGCTATATCATCTCCCACCTTGGCGTCGGCCATGTGGAGTTCACCTGTTGTTTGCTCCTGCCGTTCTTCATCTATTGCACCCTCGATGTAAAGAAGGACTTTTTCCCTTTTAAGCGCGCCTTGCAGATCGCCATCCTGTTCTTTGTCATGCTGCTCCAAGGAGGCTTGCATGTGGTGGTCTTATGCGGCCTTTATCTGGCGCTGCTGGCGGCCTTTCAAGTATCGCGCCTCACCATGCGCCGCCTGGCGCAAATTACCGGAATGACTTTCCTGCTGGGCGCGGTGAAACTAATCCCCGCGTTCTTTTTCTTTGGAAGCTCGGAACGGTCCTTTCTCTTGGGATTCACCTCGATAGGCGATCTGTTGAGCGCATTGACCGTGTTGCGCGACCACACGACGCCACGCCTGGTGAATCTCGGGAGCAACGTGGACCCATGGGGCGATTGGGCGGCCATCTCGTATCCATGGGAACACAACGCCTATATTGGCTTCGCGGGATTCCTCTTCCTGGCCATCTGCGGCATTTGGTGGCGCATGCGGCCGCCGCATGGCCTTGAACAAGAGTCTTACTCCGCTCATGACGGGCCGCTGCTGCTCGTCACCTTTTTCACGATCGAGGCCAACTTCTACTTCGTCCGCGCACTCGGCATTCCCTTCCTAAGCGTCGTCGAGCGGGCCCCTTCCCGCTTCACCATCGTGCTGCTGGTGATGCTGGCCGCTATCGCTATAGTGCGCTACCAGCGCTTCCTCGACGCCCATCCCCAGCATACATGGGCGCGCCTCATCGGATGCTTCGCCGTGCTTCATGTGGGATTCATGCTCTTCCTCCACATGCGCGCCTGGGAAGTGGGCCGCATCGCCAACACCATGACCGAACGCTTCATCCCCTTCACGCCCACCGCGGAACTCGTGACGGGGCATGATCCCCTATATGTGTGGACATTCACCGGCTCCGCATTCGTCTCGATTATTGGATTGGGATGGTGGGCCTATGCATACCGCCGCGCATGCGCAATGGATAATAATCCGGCATGAGAGAAAATAGAATCTCCCATTAGTTTGAGATATGTTTACCATGTGACGTTTGTGGAGCACTCACCCCCGTGTCCCATATGTCCCCGTGGAAAAATATGAAAACAACATGAAAATATGAATCAAGACTCCTTGAAATAATTTGGATAAGCACTATAATAGTCCAAAGGAGAAGATAATGAAAAGACAAGTTGTTTTTGTTATGGCAGCAGCCTTCATGTTGCTCTCTCTATTATCTTGTAGCCTAATATCAGAAGAGGATGGCTTAGCCAGTGATATAAGAGATGCGGAAAGAGGAGCTCCGGAAGACCAATGGTATCTTGCGTATAAGTACGAGGAAGGTGATGGAGTTCCACAAGACTATGAAAAAGCATCCCAATGGTATCTGAAAGCGGCTGAGCAAGGGCATATTTTGGCGCAATGTCATCTAGGAGACATGTATCGCGAAGGTAAAGGTGTTCCCCCAAATAGCTCCGAAGCCATAAAATGGTATCGCAAAGCAGCAGAACAAGGATATTATTTGGCGCAATTCACCCTCGGGAGGATGTATTATTCTGGTAAAGAAATCCCGCAAGATTATGCCGAAGCCTTCAAGTGGTATCGCAAAGCGGCAGAACAAGGCTATGTGATCGCAGAGACCAGGCTTGGCGAAATGTATTATTACGGCAAAGCCATTCCTCAGAACTATGTCATAGCTCAGATGTGGTATCGCCGGGCTGCCGAACAGGGAGAAATAGTGGCGCACGCGAAACTCGGTGAAATGTATGCCAAAGGCGAAGGTATTCCTCAAGACTACATCAAAGCGTATATGTGGCTCAGCACTACAAAATACTCCGATCCAGAACATATACGAGACTCTTTCTCCGAAAAAATGACGCCTGAACAAATCACGGAAGCACAGGCTTTGACAGAGAAATGGAAAACAGAGTACAAGAAGCGCTCTAGAATCCCTCTGTTTGACTGAGTGTTAGAGCAATATGCTATGCCTCCGCCAGAGGAGCAGCGTTGCCATTCACGTCCTTGGTAATGCCCTTGAACTTAATCAATAGCATCGTGATGTCGTCGGATTGCGGAGCTCCTTCCACGAAAACGGTGATGTCGTCTTGGATCCCGGCCATGATGGATTTGATGGGCAGTTCCCGCCTCATTTCCACTTGCGCCAGCAACCGCGCATCGGAATAGAGCTGGCTTTGCGTATTCATGGCCTCGGAAACACCGTCCGTATAGAGATAAAGCACATCGCCGGGATTCATCTGCAACTCGGTATTATGGTATTCCGTATGCTCGAAGATTCCCAGCACCGGGTCGCCTTTTGGCGGCATCTCCAAGGTCTCGCCGCTAGCGCGCAGGCAAAGGGGCGGATTGTGCCCACCGTTGGTATACAGCAACAGGCCTGTTTCGAGGTCGAGGACACCGCAGAACAACGTGACGAACATGCAGTTCGGGTTGTCATGGGCAAGTTGGAAGTTAACCTGATTGAACATGGTGGCAGGTTTTACTTCAGGTGATGCAGATACCGCCAGCAAAGTCTTCGTGATGGCCATGAACAACGAAGCGGGCACGCCTTTGCCCGACACATCGCCGATGGCGAAGCAGAAGCGGTTGTCATCGGTGAAGAAGAAATCATAGAAGTCGCCGCCCACTTCCTTGGCGGGCTGGATGACGGCGCAAATGTCGAATTCCTGGCGGTTCGGATATGTGGGCAGAATACGCGGCAGCAAGCCCATTTGAATTTGCCGCGCGATAGACAGTTCGCTCTCGATGCGCTCCTTGGCGGCCGTCGTCTCCGTTAGATTGCGAATATACGCCTTGAGCGACAGGCGCATGCCGTCGAACGCATGGGTGAGTTCGCCCACTTCGTCGTGTGAACGTAGCGGCGGCAGCGCCACATCCAGGTTTCCCTTGGCCATTTCAGCGGTCGTGCGGGTCAGGGTGCGCAAGGGCGATGTCGCCGTGGCGGCCAGCGCCATCACGACAATGACCAGCAACAACAAACCCGCGCTTCCCGCCAAAATAATTTTCTGATCGAGGGCGCGCACTTCGGCGAACAGGTCTTTTTCGGTAATAACCACGCCAAGCGACCACTGTGCGGCAGGCAGCGGCGCATAGTACATCCATGCGGGCTCGTTATCCATCGGGCTAATGATCTTCACGAATCCCTTACCGCCGCGAAGCATGTCCCGCCCGATCAGCCGGAGCTCTGGACTGTTCATGGCTTCCGCCACGCTGAAGATGCTTTCCCGCATGACGAATTCATGCTTCGGATGAACGACGTATTGCCCGTTTTGCGAGATGACAAAGGCGTAGCCCGTGCCCACGAGCTTGACGGCCCCCACCACATCATTCAAGAATTCGAGTGATAAGTCCGCCGTGACAACCCCGCCCACCTCGCGTTTGCCGTCCACGGTGCGGAAAAATGGTGAGGCATACGTGGACATGATGATCTGGCCCGCGTCGTCATAATAAGGCTCGCTCCAGAGTGGGCGCTCAATCTCACGCGGGATAATGTACCAATCCCACAAATCATACGCGTATTCGACCCGGCCAATGCCGATATTTCCATTTGTACGCCAAGCGTATGGCGCGGAATACCGTTGCGCAGGTTCGATGGTGTTCGGCTCGAAAGCGGCGCATGCGCCATACGCCGAAGGCGTGGCGCGCACATAATCGGCCAGCATGGCTTCCACTTCGCTTACCTGCTCCGGGAGGCCTCGCTCCAGGCGCTGGGCAAGATAATTGGGGCCTGCCTGCACGCCGTGCAGGACGGTTTCGATGCGGTTTACGGTGGCGAGAGTAAGATTGCCCGCGCTTTCTTCGATGTTCCTCATGAGAACACGCCGGGATTCGTAATAGTTATACGTGAAGACCCCGGCGAAGACCGCCGTGGCTCCAATCAAGATGAACATGCCCAGCTTAAACGCGAGGCTCCAATTAGTTGGACGCAAAAAGGACAGGTGCATACATCTCTTTCATTGCTGGAACAGCCTGTATGAATCCACACGCGTGCATTTCTTGCGCCGTGGTTTCGTAATCCTTTTCTTGCAGCCGCCCCATGGGTGTTTTTCCGCCAGGAGGCATGAAAATGTCTTTCATGCGGTCGAGCATCCATTGCTGGTGAACCCTGTTCGTGCCCGTATGGGCGGCGTCGGCGTAGCGCATCATGACATCCAGGGTTTCCTGTTTGTGCGTGAAGGCGTAGTTCCATCCTTCAATGGAAGCAGCGGCAAAGCGGCGGCACATATCAGGGTCGGTTTGCACCAAAGTTTCGAGGGTATAGATGCCATCCTCGGGGAAATTAAGCCCATATTCATCATAATGAATAACGGTCATCTCCTCTTCATCAAGCCCGCAGTTCAGCAGCACATGATACTCGTTATACCATTTCGCGGACGCCGCGGACACGCCGCCCCTGAGAAAGAGATTCAAGGTCGAACCCTGCAGGAGCACTTCGACGTTCATCTTCTGTGAACGGAACAAGGCCAGCGGCTGCGTCTCCGCCGTGGACCACACCGACACCCGTTTGCCGTCGAGATCTTTCAGCGTGTTGATGCCATCGGATTTCCGGGCGACCAGCAATTGCGCCGTGCGCTGGCCAAGCTGGGCAATATTGACGAGCGGCACGCCCTTATCGCGCAATATCAGCGCGGAGGCGAGATCGCTGGTCATGAAATGGGCTTCGCCGGATTTAAGCCGGACGCCCGGCGCGGATTCAGGGCCGCCAGGCATTATGGTGACATCAAGGCCGTTCTTGGCGTAAATCCCCTTCTCGCGGGCCATATAGAATCCCGCGAATTGAGATTGAGGAATCCATTGCGTAGCCAGAGTAACCACACGCAGCTCAGGTTCCTGGGCGGCCACCTGCCCGGAAACCAGCACAATAACTATAGAAACCACAACGAGCGGCATTCGTGTCCATAACCGTTTTAGACTAGGAAACACCATTTGCATAGGCATACAGCACTCCATTTGCTTGCATGGCGCGGCGCATATGCAGATGCTACGCCGTGGCCATGGCGCGAGTCAATTGGCATCCCCTGTTTTCTTCATCTACAGCAGCCTCAGCCTTCCTCTTGTTGCAAGCGTTTTTTGCGTTCACCCGCCAGCATTTCATGCGTTTCTTTCAGCAATCGAGGGATGAGCTCCCGATGGGGCGACGCGGCCAGACATTCAGACAGATCCAGTTCTTCGAGATGGTCCGCGCGGTTGCCAGGAAACCAATGGCCGCCATTGCCAAGCAGGTTGTAGCGCATGCGGGCATATTCGAGCATATCGAAAGCCAGTACAAGATTCCGTAAGTGCAGCATGACGGGGATATTGATATGGCCGGGCGTCTCATGCCATTCCGGCAGGCCTGCATGCCAAGTGTCCATCCATTCTTGGCCAAGCATGCGCACGCATTCCGCATCAAGCCGGGCGGCTATGGGACCCGCCAGCGCCTCGGCCTCATCTAGCCTGTCGGCGGCCTCCGCGTGAATATCGAAATCATCAGGGCAGGAGGCGCCGCAGCTCAACGTATGCACTTCAGGGCGGGCAAGACAATAAAGATCGTTGAACACGATAGGATGCAACGGCGCCGTGAGGGCCTCGACTTTAGCGCTGGGCTTGTACAGCAGGCCGCCTTTATCGTTAGGGCTGATGATGAAGACACCCATATCGCGCTGGCGCGCTGCTTTTATAGCGGGCCAGTTGTTTTGGAAAATGTAATACCAATGCAGATTTACATAGTCGAAGACGCCCGTTTTGATGGTGCGTATAATCACATCCGCAGGGCCATGGGTCGAAAATCCAAGCCAGCGAATGCGCCCCTGGCGTTTCCATTCCAGGGCTTGCTCGATGCAAGCGGAGGCTTGTTCGTAAAGGTCATCGTTATTCACGCCGTGGATGGCGAATAAGTCCACATAATCGAGCCGTAGCAGGCGCATGGAAAGCTCGAAAGCGTCCGCGAATATCTTGGAATCCCGGTTCGGATTCACCTTGGTCTGCACAATGATGCGCTCCCGCGGCATGCCGGGAAGAATACGCCCAAGCTGCTGCTCGCTTGTGCCATAACCGCGAGCCGTCTCGAAATGGTTAATCCCGAGTTCATAAGCGCGGCGTATGCATTGCTCGAGATTCTGCTGGCTTTCCTCGCCTACCGGGTCATCGGCTTTCCAAGACTGCTGGAACCGCATGCCGCCGCAACTGATGACTGGGATATCAAGTTCCGTTCTTCCAAAACGGCGATATTTCATGGAAGGATCCGCCTTTCCGAGTGTTGGACGATTGCTCCATGAATGCCCGGATGTATGGCCATAGGCCGCTCCGAACACTTATCTTTGGACTACTATCTGGCAAAACGTTGTTTTCTTGCAAAGATTTACTGTGTAAACCAATGTATTTTAACTGGTTAGGACCTACGATTTTTTACATAGTACTTTTGTCGGTAAATCCTTTGAACGGTGGGGCAAGCCCCACCCTACCCATCTGGATTTTAGTGTATTTAGTGTATTTAGTGTATTTCGCGGTTTAAAATCCGGCTCTTTGGTTGCGGCTACGCTGCGCTAAGAGTTTTTCTGTCCATCCGAGGTGGAATCATTGTGTGGCGGGCATATGCTCTGTACAAGCTCCAACAGTTCGTTCGCTTTAAATGGTTTGAGCAGATACCCATCCGAGCCGGCGTCTTTGCCTCGAGCGTCTTTCAGCTCCACCGGTTTGGCGGTGACCATATACACTTTAATGCCCGCAAGACGGGGATCGGTCTTGATGCGGCGGCATGCTTCCCATCCATCAATGCCCGGCATGGCAATATCGAGCAGGACAAGGGAGTATTCGCGCCCAGCTACGAGCTTCAAGGCGGCTTCGCCCGACTCACAGGACTCGACGACATAGCCTTCTCCGCCGAGCAGGCGCGTAATGAAGGTCACGATCTCCCGGTCATCATCCACGCACAAGATTTTCCCGCCAAAACGTTCACCCGCTTTGACGGTTTGGCCCATGGCATAGTGAATGGCGCTCAGAAGAGTGCTTTTACGGAAACCCGGCTTGATGTGCGATGCGATGCAGGGCCGGTAATTCGCCATGAAATCATCATCCGCCGTAAATACAATAAAGGGAATGCCTGCCGTTGCGGGCTCTTCCAGCAATTCCGCGAAAACATCCTCGCTCGTCCTCCCTGCTTCAGCGTCCACGATGATACAGTCGGGTTTGTATTTGGCCGCCATGGAAACAGCGTTCGAGGTGGAGCCCGCCACCAGGATATCCAGCCCCTCCGCGTCAAGCATCATGCGCACTTGCGTACAAAGCGCACGGTCCGCGGTGACAAGCTCGACCAGCAATAGGGTTTCCATCACAGCGGGGGCGTCGGGAGCCTTGCCTTTGGTATTTTTATCGCGTCCTCGAGCCATCTTCAAAGGCAAGCTGAATCGGAAAATACTGCCCTTGCCCTCTTCACTCGTTACCGTCAGCCTGCTGCCATGGAGCCGGGCGATATCCTGGGCGATGGACAGGCCTATGCCCGTGCCGCCATACTTGCGTGTCGAGGAGCTATCATATTGATAAAAACGGCTGAACACTTTTTCGAGGGCTTCCGGCGGCATGCCAATTCCGGTGTCGGACACGATGGCCTCAACGGAATCTTCGCTGACGCGAATCTCGACCGTCACGCTGCCGCTGTGGGGGTTGAATTTGACTGCGTTCGAAAGGAGATTGTTGAATACCTGTCCCAGCTTGCCTTTATCGCCTTCCACGAGCACGGGCTCGTCGGGAGCGATAAGCTCGATAGAGATCTCGCGGCTATCCGCCACAGGCCGTACGATTTCGATGCTCGCGCGGGCGCAATTCACCAGGTTGAATGTGTCAAATACGAGGGTCTCAGCGCCCCGGTGGAGCCGGGAGAAATCGAGAAGATTCTCGATTAGGGTCACGAGCTTGTCAATATTGCGCAAACTGATGCCGAGGTATTCTTTTTGCCGCTCATTGATAGGGCCGACTTTCCCATTATAAATCATATCGGTGTAGCCCATGACCGCAACGAGGGGCGTACGCAATTCATGGGAGACATTGGAGAGAAGGTTCGTCTTCATCTCATCCAAGGTCTTTAATTCTTCATTTGCTTCATGGAGCTTGCGCTGGGCGAGCGTCACTTCATCCAAGGAGGCTTGCAGGTTTTCGAGGAGTTGGGCGTTGCGCGTGGCCACGGCCACGTGGGGCGCTATCTGTTCCATCACTTCAATGGCGTGCGTCGAGAAAGCCGAGGGGGCTTTCGACCCGAGATTGAGCGTGCCGATGATGCGGCCGGTAGCATAGAGGGGCACACAAAGGCAGCTTCGAATATCTTTTGGAAAATCTTGTATATGCGGAGCGCCCGGCTGGGCTAGATCATTCACCACCAAGTATTGTTTGGCGCGGGCGACCACCGGCGCGGCCCAATTATCTCCGTGAAGCGAACACGTGGGCCCCGGAAATTCACCATGTTCAGGCCAGAGCTGCCGCATGGCATACCGCTCTTCCGCTTCATCGAGCAGCGACATGGCGGCAAAGTCAAAATCCACAAGCTTTTTAACCTCCACCACAAGGCTCTCGTAGAGCAGCCCTGCTTGAAGGCTCGAATTAATGACATTCGCGATCTGGTTAATAGCGCTGATCCGTTCCGCCCGTTCGCCCGCCTCGCGTTCCAGCAAAACGCCTGTCGTTACATCCCGGAAGATGCCTTCGATGCCTACAGGATTACCGGCGTCATCCTGGATAAGGTTGCCCGAAAGCTCCAAACATACCTCGCGCCCATCCTGGCGTGTCAGCCGGAACCGGGAGCGCTCGACAAATCCCTTGCGGTCCAGTTCCGCCGCGACACGTTGAATCACATCTCCTTCAGGAAATACGTCTTGCAGCTTTTTCCCGATGAGTTCTTCGGGTGTGCCGCATCCGAAAATCTGAGCGCCAATAGGATTTATAAGCCCAATAACACCATCGAGGTCCCACTGGACAATGCCATCGCGCATCGATGTGACGAGGCTGCGGTATTTGGCTTCGGATTCTTCCAGGCGGCTGATGTTGCCGCGCAAGGCTTCCGCCATGCTGCTGAATGAAGACGCCAGCTCCTCGATCTCGTCTCCCGTGGAAATTTTTAGTTTGAGCGAGAGGTCGCCCTGGCCTATTCGCTGGGCGCCTTCCTTGAGAAGGAGCAGATTTCGGACGATGTTGTTGTGTACATTCCTGTAGGCGCTAATACAGAGAAAGGAGATAGCGAGGACACACAGCCCTAACGAGCCGAGGAGCAATACTTGCTCCATGGCGTGGCCGCGCCATGTCCGTAACAACACATACCCCGCCACCAGCGCCACGCCTAACGCGACGCCGCCAATCCACAAGATTGCGGAGAGGATCTTTCGCTCGATCCCCCGGCGAGGTTCGGATGTTTTCATCACAGCCCAAGAAATGAAACCAGCTTATGTCTGATTCGAACAACAACCTATAGTCCACATTGCGCATGCTACGCAATCCGCGGCGTCTAGAATGCGGCTACCCGACGATCCGGCCACGGCCAATCAGCTCTCGCACTTTATCCAAGAGTTGATCCGCCCGGAACGGCTTGGCCAGATACTCATCCGCGCCGCAAGAAAAGATCTGTTCGATGTCTTGCTCTTTGGTCAAACAGGTCACGGCCATAATCGGAGTGGCGCGCGTCAGATCATTGTCCCGCAAGGCTTTGCATATCTCGAAGCCATTGATCTCGGGCATCAGGAAATCAAGGAGAATTAAATCCGGAGCCAGTTGCGCGGCTTTGAGCCCCACTTCCGTGGCATTGCTCACTTTGATGAGCTCAAATCCTTCATCCGTCAATAATTTCTCGATCAAGGCAAGAATCTCAGGATCGTCATCGACCACCATGACACGGCGTTTCGTGGAACCCTTATCGCGGGGAAACATGTCATATTTTTCGCGAAACGCATCCAGATCCTCTTCAAGGATACGGTAATGACCGCCGGGAGTCCTTGAAGCCTTGATCAAGCCCTGCTTGATCCAATTCTTGATACTATGATGGGTCACATGGCAGATACGTGCTGCCTCGAAAGTAGTGTACGCTTTTTGTTCTGAATCGCTCACCGCCGGATCCTCCTGCTGAGCTTGGTTATGTTAGGGCGAGCCCGAATTCGTAGTATGCACAGATTTTCCCGATATTATAGCGCATTGGACAAGCGATTGTCAAATGCCATGAGCGCTTTTCCGCTTTTTATCATCCGTTCTTGCGGACGAATCTCAGTTTTGTTGCGTCACATGCCTGCGCTGGAATGATCTTCCCGCTCAGCGCAGGCTGCTTAACACATCAATCACGAGCCGCGTTTCGTCTTTGGCGAATCCTGACGCCAGCAGTTGTATCTGCCAGGGATAGAGAGAAGCAAGCACGCGATGGCATATGATCCAGGCGCAAATTGCCATGGCCAAACTGCCCAATACAATGCCAAAATAACGGCGCCAGAAGACTGTGAAGGCGCATCGATACTGTTTGCGGGCTTGGCTCAATACCTCCACACTGGCGTCTTCGAGCGCCCCGGCCACATTTTTGGGCAATGGCAGCATGAAAACAGGAAAGATGACGCCATACGCCAGAATGACCGTGACGAGAAGCCGCCATGCGCCAATCAATGCGCCTCGCCAAGTTTCCTGGCTTAATGGAACATGAAACACCCAGGTGAGCATCAACAGAAAAAACACGCCCGCAACACCGAACGCCAGTATGGAGCGGGTAGCGGAAGTGTGAGGCATGGTCCATGCCTGTTTGCCGGTGCAGGCGAGTCTGGACAGAATGCAAGCGAGTATATATATCAGGAAAACAAGGGCGAGTGTTTGCAGCGACAGCCGTACGGGCAGCCGGCAAGTTCGTTTTTCCCGGGCAATCCGGGCGGGGAGTTCATCCGAAAACAAGGAAAGCCGTCTGGCGGCTTCTTCCAATTGCTTCAGCCGCGTGGCGGCGCTGGCATCGCTTGTCCCCCCTTCAAGGATGCGTTCCCGTAAAGACAGGGCCTTAATTTGAATCCGTATCCCCGCGAGGGCTTGCTCGGCGCCGCCAGCCAAAGGCGGCTTGGCGGGATCGTGGACGATAGCCCCTTCGGCGACACGCCGCCCCATCAGCTCTATTCTTTCCAGCCAGGAATCCCAGTATTGAACCCGGCCCTGGGAAATAGCTTGTTCCGCTTCACCGCAAACGTAATTGGCATATTGCATGAGAGGAGTACATAAATCCAACACAAGTTGCCTTCTCGATTGGGCATACCAATATCCTCTGGGGGGCAGGTCCGAAGACCACATAGGCCTGGGAAAACGCACATCGAGCTCGCTGCTGTTGGCTTTGGCGATAAGGGCCAGCGACCGGCGCAAGTCTTTGTTGTTTTCTTCCGCCCAAGGCTGGACAGAGGCCTCGAGATAGACGGGCAAGGCATTCTCGGGGTCATTTTCCGCCGCCTTCTGGAATAGCTCAATGGCTTGGTTGAACCAGCCATCTTGGGCTAAGCGGCAGCCAAAGCGTATGGCTAAAGACGCATTCTCGGGATCCAGCGTATACGCGCTTTGGTAAGTGGATAGAACCAAATCATCTTCTTCGCGGCCCGCGAGGGCATCGAGATATTTGGGCGTGGCCACTTCCCGCTGTTTGGCGTCGATCTTTACCGCTTGCCGCAGAAAAGCGCGGGCGGCGGAAGGATTTTCTTGCAGGAGGGCAATGATATACAAGCGCTCGGTTTGCTCATGGCGCAGGAATTGTTCGGAGAAACACAGAATAGCAGTGAAAGCCACGCATGCGGTGGCGCAATACCGGAACGCACGGCGCGTACGGCGGCTGCCAATATGATCGCCGCCATGGCCGTAATCGCGGAAGTGGATTTCCTGTACTGTCATGCCATATATCCAAACTTCAGGCGCTAGTCCGCTGCTCCACGCCCGTTACACGTTATGCCTCTTCGTTCGCACCGCCGTGGAATTGGCGAAGGGCCTCCATCACGCCATCACGCGGCCCTTTAATGATGCGCAGGCCAGGGAGCGATTCGAGAAAGATTCGCCCATAGTGCTTTGTCACGACCCGGCGATCCAGTACCAGGATGGAGCCCCGATCACTGCGGCGGCGAATCAAGCGGCCAAATCCTTGGCGGAATTTGATAACCGCCTGGGGCACAACATATTCCATGAATGAATTGCCTCCCGCGGCGTCAATGGCCTCTGCGCGCGCTTCGAGTATGGGCTCGGTGGGCACTCGGAATGGAAGCCGGGGCAGTATAACACATTGCAGCGCTTCACCGGCAACGTCCACCCCTTCCCAGAAGCTATCAGTGGCGAATAGCACGCTTGAGGTATCGCGCCGGAAACGCTCTAAAAGCTGGGTGCGGGCCGCTTCGCCTTGCTTCAGGAGTGTGACGCCCCATCGGCGTATCTCGCCCTCCAGTTGCTGGTATGCATGCTCTAGAGCGTGGAATGAGGTGAAGAGCACAAACGCATGGCCACGGGTAATGGCCAGGGCCTCACGGATATACTCCTCACTATCATCGAGGAAGGTGGACGAACCGGGATCAGACAGTTCGGTTGGAATGCACAGAAGGGCCTGTTCCTGGTAATCAAAGGGCGTAGGAAGGGCTAACGTTTCGGTGGAGCGCCCCGCCATGCTGTCCAGGCCGATCCGATGAAACAGGAAGTCAAACCGTTGGCGCACCGCGAGCGTAGCGGAAGTCATGACAATCGTTTTGAGATTGCCATACACCCAGCCAGCGAGATCGCCGCCCACCTCGAGGGGGCAGCGGACGACGCGCACGGTGCGGCGGTCATGGGCGTCTATCTCGATCCAGCGCACGGTATTGGGTTCCAGGCTCTCGCTTATGCCTTCCGCCAGATTTGAAGCCAAGCGTTCGAGACGGTTTTGATACGCGCTCAATTGCATGAGCTCGGTCAGGAATGGCGGCTCTCCCGCATAGTCAGGCGGAGACTCCAGCTTCCGCACGCGCTCGTGAAGCTGCGCGCACCATTTGGCGCATTCCCGCAGCTCTTGAACCACGGGCAGTACATAGACTTGATGCACATCACGAAGAGCGGGGTCTTTCAAAGCCTCGGGAGTAAGCCGCCATTTGATCTCCCGCCCGATTTGGCCGCAACGCTCCGCCGTAATCGAGCGAATCGCATCAAAGGCGGCCTGGAGGCCTTCCCGGGCGGAGGCCAAGTGGGGCATGAGTTCGTTTTCGATCAGCAGAAAGATGTCGTCGATTTCTTTATAAGGAGAATTCAACGTCTCTTTCATGAGCTTGAGCTTTAAAAAAGGCAGCAGGCCGCGTTCATGGGCGCGTTCCATGCGGATAAACCGGCCAATAAGCGCCAGCGCCCCCATGCGCGTGGCTTCCATGCCGAAATACTCGGTGGCGGAATCTTCAATGCTATGGGCTTCGTCGAAAATCAAACGGCGGTAGGCCGGTAAAACGGCCAGGGCGTTGAAGTTGCCCAGTTCCCGCTTGACGGCCAGATCGGAGAACAGCATGTGGTGGTTCACCACCAGGATGTCCGCTTTGGCGATCTCCCGGCGCGCTTTTCCGATGAAACATTTTTTAGCATAAGAACAGTTCATGGGGCGGCAAGTGTCGGATTCCGAACAGATCTGCGACCAAAGTTCGCGCGGAGGGATGAACGGCAGATCGGAGCGGCTGCCTTCCTGCGTTTTTTGCGCCCATTCATCCAGGCGCTTCAAGGCGGCCTGATCGGCGTTATCCTCGAACAGGCTGGCCTCCGACAAGGCCCGCGTAAAGCGCCGCCAGCATAGATAGTTATTGCGCCCTTTCACGAGAACGGCATGAAATTTGATTCCGAGGCAGCCTTGCAAGAGCGGGATATCCTTGAACATGATCTGTTCTTGCAGGTTGATGGTCCGTGTGGACACCACCACGCGCTCGCCGTTGCGCACCGCCCATACGATAGCAGGCGCCAGATACGCCAGTGTCTTGCCAACGCCGGTCGGCGCTTCGATCACCGCTATGCCTTCGGCGTTGAAAGCGCGCGCCACCGCGCCCATCATGTCGGCTTGTTGCGGGCGCACTTCAAACTGGGGCAATACGCGCGCCACCGCGCTATCCGGTCCGAGGAGGGCGGCCAGTTCAGCGGGATCAAGCGTCTTTTTATCCCGGTCAAGCAGAGGCTCGACCACCGCATAGACCCAGTTCACCTCATTGTCCACGATATAGACGCCATGGCCTTGAAAGCTAAAGAGGCTGGCGAGTTGAAGATCTGCGTCGGAGGGTGCGATCTCGCCCGATGGATGGTTGTGGAGCACCACTTCATGGGTGCACAGGCCTTCGAAAACCGCAGGCACGGCGCCTTCATGGCCCCGCGCCCACACCCGCACGCGCGCCACCCGGCCATGCCCGTCCAAGGGCCCCGCGAAAAAGACCTCGCGCCCACCCGCTTCCTGGATCGCGGCGCGCATCTGTTCTATGGCCTTGGCCGACAGGCGGGCCACTGCCTCCTGTCCTATCTCTTCCGACATGGGCGCTCCTTAGCATCGATTGCAAAGGAGGTATTTCACCATATCCGGCGGCAGAAATCGAGCCTTGATTTGGGGAAACAGGCTTTGCGCGGTTTTCGCGTATGGAAGAGCAAACAAAGCCACGGTCTCAGGCATCCGCACTATTTCGCGATGAGGTTGAGGAATTCGCTCCGGGTGGGCAGGTCATCATGGAAGCTGCCAAGCACCGATGACGTGGTCATGACGGAGTTCTGCTTTTCCACACCCCGCATCATCATGCAGAGGTGGCGGCATTCTATGACGACTCCGACGCCCTCGGCCTGAGTGGTGTCCATCACTTGCCTAGCGATTTGCTGGGTTAGGCGTTCTTGGATTTGCAGCCGGCGGGCGTAGAAATCCACAATGCGGGCGAGTTTGCTCAATCCAACGACCTTATCGTGGGCGATATAACCGATATGGCATTTGCCGAAAAATGGCAGCATATGATGTTCACACAAGCTATAAACCTCGATATCGCGGCAAATAATCATATTGTTGGCGTGTGACATGAACACAGCATCATTAATGACTTTTTTGATGTCGCCCCGGTATCCGGAGGTGAGGAATTCGTACGCGCGGGCTACGCGCTCGGGGGTTTTACGAAGCCCCTCCCGCTCGGGATCTTCGCCGATTTCAATGAGCAATTCGCGGATTAACTGGGCGACACGTTCTTTGTTCATAGCATAAGCCTCACTCTCAACTGGTCTGTAAATGCCGTATCCGGCGTCATCATGCTTCGGTCCAGGGCCACCGCCAGCTCCGCAAGCGGCTCTCCGATTCCAGGCAGCACAAGCGCTGGATTCAACTCCAGCAGCGGGTAAGCCAGGAATGGGCGCACGGCTATATCCGGATCGGGCAGCGCTAACCCCGGTTCTTCCATCACCCATGCGCCATACAGCAGCAAATCCAAATCAATGGCGCGCGGGGCATACGAGTCTTCTCCACGCACCCGCCCCAACCCGCGCTCGATAGCCCGTAGGACGTTAAATTTGAGCGCGCGCGGGGAATTGTTCCAATACACTATGCACACGCCGTTCAAGAAATCGGGGTCTTTCGGCCTATCGAGGGCGGGTGTACGGTAAAATGTCGATACCGCCTTCACGGGGGCCGAATCATCAAGTCGTTCAAGGGCGCGGGGTATATTGATTTCAGGTTCTATGTTCGAGCCCACGGCAATGTAGGCGGATGCGCCAGCGAATTCTAACACCTTCAGCGCTCCCGGACAATCTCGACCGCCACGCTGCGCGTGAAACGCAACGCGCCTGGCTTGTCCACCGACACCAACACACGGCGCACGGCGGTTTCTTCCAGGCAAATGGCGGCAATATGCTCCGCGAGCCGTTCAATGAGCGAATAGGAGGATTGTTCAGCCATATCGAGCACCGCCCGCTTGATTTTTTTATAATCGATGGTGTCCGCGATATCATCGGATGCGCAGGCGGGGCGCAAATCCGCGTACATGACGATGTTGATGATGACCTCCTGCTTTTTCGTGCGTTCATCGGGGTTAATGCCCACAATGCACCGGCACGATAAATCCCGGATGAATATCCGGTCTAGATGCTGGTCATTCATACAAACCACCCTTCATGTGGCGGCCGCCGTCCACAAATATGACCTGGCCCGTAATGAACGTGCTATTCAACAAAAAGAGCACCGCATCGGCAATATCTTTTTCGTTGCCATAACGCCGCAACGGATTGGTGTCCGCCAGCGCCGCCAGGTAGCTTTCATCCTGGCCCTCCGGCGGCAAGATGAGCCCTGGCGCGACGGCGTTTACCTGCACGGCAGGCGCGAATTCGATAGCCATCATGCGGGTCAGTTCGAACAGCATGCGCTTGCTCAGGTGATACGCCACGTGCCGCCGATCATAGTCCGTGATGCGGCAATCGAGAAAATTCACAATATGCCCGCACTTCCCTTGGGCGGCCAGACGCCGCGCCAGCACGAGCGGGGCGTATGCGTTCACGCTGATGTTCTCCCGCAAGGCGTCAAACGAGACATCCGCAAGCTGGGACTCCGGAAAAATGGACGCATTGTTGATCAAGATATCTATCGGGCCTGCGAGTTCGCACGCCCGGCGGAACATGGATTCCGCCTGGGCGGCGTCATCCAGTTCAGCGGCGAGGGCATAAGCTCGAGCGCCTCCGGCGTTGAGCTCCTCCACTAAATCAGCGGCTTCCTTGCCCGAGGCGCGGTAATGGACGATGACGCACGCGCCGTGGGCGGCTAAGGTGCGCGCCGTGGCGCGCCCAAGGCGTTTAGCGCCACCGGTCACCAGCGCATTCCTGCCTGCTAAAGAGCCTTTCATATCCATTCAGCCTTCAAAAGCAGCAATGTCCTTCCATTACTCCGCCGTGGCGGGCGGAGCCTGCGCATCAGAAGCTGGAGCTTCCGTTTCCGAAGCGGAGGCGGCAGGCGCTTCGACAGCTTTGCCATCTTCCCCATAAGCAGGGACTTGCGCCATCGCTTCCTTAATATCCGCCACCGGCACGATAATCACCATCGAGCTATCGCGCATGCGCTGGGTTTCACTGCTCTTGATCGTGCGTGTGACGCCCACCCCGATGAAACGGTTATCGAGCGTGAACGCGGGGGCGCAGATAATAGTATCCGCCCGGTCCTCGGATGGCACATAAAACGTCCGGGGCTTATCCACGATAGCTTCGATGCGGGTGATCGTCGCGGAATGGGCGCGGCGGGTTACGCGCCCGAGCTGGGCGACTACCAGGATGGGATCGAGGATTTCCGGCTTTCCAGGATTATCGAGGCTTACATAGGGAAAGGGCGTCTCCACCTTCTCCTCGGGGCGCGTGAAAGCGAGATCGAGCTGGGCGTCGCGCAAGACGACTTTCACGGGGATTTCCGTTCCGTCGCTCATAATCATCTTCATCGTTTTGATCGTGCTCGATACCTGCTCGTCCGAGCCGCCCATACGGTTAAACATGGCCGTGGGATCTACTACGGACAAAGGCAGCACCGCCAAACCCGAGGGATCGATGATAGTCGCGTTGGCTTCGTTGTCACTTTCACGCTGCTCGCCCCCGAATGAGATGCTGATCACCATACCGATAGTAACTACGGCAGGTTGATTAGCGGTAAAAACAGCCCGGCCTTGTTCCGCCAGGGTATCTTGGGCGAATGCCGCCTGGCATCCTATCATCGCGGTTATAACCAGGCTCATGGTGATGATCGAATTGTGCTTCATGCCATTATCCCTTTCCATTCGTGTTTAGTGAATCCCAATTCGGCTCAATCTCGAGGAACATGGTATGAATTCCACGGAGCACCTTAAACACAACGGTCTTCGGCTTTTGGGAGCTGATGCCGTTCATCTGTTTTTCAAACGTTTCGACATTCTGGACGGGCTGGCCATCCACTTCGACAATCAGATCGCCGGGGCTCATCAACGCCACGGCGGCCCAGCCGCCATTCACCACTTCTTCGGCAAGCACGCCTTGCTGTTCTTCTTTCCATTTTTCATCCGATTTATCGAAGAACGTGATATCGCGCGCGGTAAACTCGAAATTCTCATCCCGGTAACGCTTCATTTCACGCGGCAATTCAGGCGCACCAATAAGCTCCACGGATATTTTTTGCCCTAGGCCATCGCGCAGAATATCGAGCTCGACCGTATCGCCGATGCGGTATTGGCGGATAAGGGCGGGCAGATCATCGTAATCCTCCGGAGCGCTGGCCGTCATAGGTTCGGCATCCACCGCGAAAATGCAATCACCCACCTTTAGGCCGGCCTTTTCCGCCGTGCTGCCTTCGAACACCTTGGTCACGCGGAAACCCCGCAATTCGGCGTTACCCATTTCTTGGGCGATCTCGCGCGTCAAGACTTGCGTCAAGACCGGCAGCCAGGCCTTTTTCACTTCGAGGCCCGGATCTTCGAGCTCTCTCACACCGACCTTCACCACGGTCACATATTGTTCCGCTTTGCGCTCGAAACTGACCAGCGTGGGAACGGGATCCGTTTTGTCTTGGGTGAGTTCCTTGGTTACGGCGGCCAATTCTTCAAGGTTTTTGACGGGCTTGCCACCGGCTTTTAGGATGATATCATTCGGTTGGATTTGCGGCTTCGCATCGCCTGCCGGGCCGCCGGGCCGCACAGAAGTCACCATTACGCCTTCTTGATTGTCCCGCTTCATTTCCTGGGCAATCAACAGGGACAGGTTGCGCGCGGTTATCCCCCATTTCTTGAGTTCATATTCTTGTGGGGCAGCCAATTCCCGTTCAATAGGCGTGATGGTGAGCGTTAGCTCCTGCCCATCCCGCAACACCACGGCTTCGGCTGGCTGGCCGATAGGCAAGTCGGCCGCCATTTGATTGAATGACGGAAGCTGTTCTAGAAATTGGACATCAGCGGGGGCGCCATTCAATCGGAGCAAGATATCGCCCGATTTGAGCCCGCCCAATTCCGCGGGGGAATTCGCCAACACGCCGCTGACCAGCACGCCGTGCGTGTTGGGGTCGCTCTTCAGGCGGGGCTGCACATTCGTGCCAAGCCATGCCCGGACGATCCGCCCCTGGGCAATAAGCTTCTCCGCAATATCTTTCGCCAGGTTGCCCGGAATCGCGCCGCCCAGGCTGCCTACGCTAATCTCGTTGATGCCGATGATTTCCCCGTTTAGATTGACTAATGGGCCGCCCGAATTGCCGCCGTATATTTGGGCGTCATGGCCGATCCACCGTACAAGCGAACCTACATTTTCACCATCTTGAGTCACCTCGCCGGATTGCCCTAGCCATTCCGGCATGACGAGCTCGATATTGCTCGCGATGCCCATCGTAACCGATTGCGACAGCGACATGGGGCTTCCCATGGCCAGCACGGAATCGCCGACCTTCACTATCGATGAGTCGCCAAAAGACGCTGTGGGAAATTCACGCGGTTCGCTGGGCTTCAATTTAATGACGGCGATATCCGTCATGGGATCTTTGCCAATCAACTCCGCCTCGATTTCCTCTTTACTAGACAGCGTGCATAACAAGCGCACGGCATGCCCGGCGACATGGTGATTTGTGACGATGTAGCCGTCCTTCGAGATGATTACCCCGCTTCCTGCGCTCTGGAATTTGCTTTCGCGCCCTTCTTCATAATAAGTCGAAACCACTTCGATACGGACAAGGGCGGGCTTTACTTTCGCCACGACATCTTCCACGGCAGCGCGAATCTCTTCCGGTACGCGTTCATCTGCCGCGGGAGCTTGCGCCACGGCCACGCAGCTCCATCCGAGCGCCACTAACAAGCAGGCCAAACCGCCGAGTACGATGTGATGCGTCTTCATAAGCACTCCTCTTCCTAGAGCCTGAAAAAATAAGCAGACTTGCGCTTTCTCCACGCTAAACCTTTTACGGCGGCGCAGCCCGCATAAATGCAGCCCATATAGGCCCTTGCATTTATCTATTGCCGGATTATGACCTCAAGAAGGAATGGTGTCAAGAATACACTTGCCATTCCATCACCAGATAGGAATCCTGATCTCCTGCGAATGGATAGTGTAAGAAACCATCAGCAAAAGAAGAACGATAGCCACACATAAACGGAGACCTCTCGGACTCAAGCTCCGTGTGCAAAGAACCAAGTACGACACAACGAAACCTCCTGAAAAGACCAGCGGCAGTCTCATCCAGGAGGTTCTATCACAGAATGCTTCTGAGGTGCTATGCTTCTCAGGCCTTAATCCGCCCAAGCCGCTTCATTCATATAATACTTAGCCTCGGAAGAATGGCACGCTCAGTGCGGGAACATTCTGAACGCCAAGCGAGATCACGAGATTAATGGCCGTACCAGAATCGACGCTCGAACCGGCCTCAAGGCTCTGAGAAATAACTTGGCCGGAAGCCACGGTGTCGCTGTGTTCATATGTAATGCTGCCAATTGTCAGGCCGATGTTGGTGCATGCAGCGACAGCGTCGGCTTCAGACATGCCAGATACCTCTGTAACAGTAATCTGCCCGTAACCCGGAGCCGTGCCAAAATCAGGCACCGCCGCGCCTTCGATGATCACGTCATCCACCCGCAACAGAGCGCCATAACACTGAATGCCCCAATTCCAATCTCCACTCACCAAATCTATGCCACCAAAAGAATACAACTGCGTCCAATTGGTTGCACGCTTAGCCGGAGTCGTTGCATCGTCGCCATATGCATAATATGTGGTCCATGTTTTGGCATCGGCGTCAACAACCACCTTGATGGTGACACGGAATCCCGTGGTGAGCGCGCAAGCCCCTTCAATGTCGAAATCACTGCCAGCGTAGGTGTTGCTGCAATCCACCATGCCCAGATGGGTGTTCTCGATGTCATTATAGCCGCCCATGATACCGCCACCCATGAAGCAGATCGAGGACCCAACCTTCCAACCACCATTATAGGTGTCTTCTTGCCAGCCCGTACCGCCGCGCGCCGCAGGAATTCCCGCCAGCAAATCAGGAATGGTGAATTCCATCGTGATGGATTGTTCAGCAAGCCACTCCGTCGGGAACCAAATGTATGGACCTCCACCGCTTAGCACAAGAGCGCCATCCGCGAAGGCAGGATCGCCCCAGCCGCCAGTACCTGTGCTAACGCCGTCGGGAAGTGTCGCGCCGCCATCATCGAAATTAAGATAAACGGTTCCCGCGCTTGCGGCGCTTGCAACTAAAACATACGATATTAATAATGCTATAATTCTACTCTTCATCTCATTTACCCTCCTAATTTAGTAGATTTTGGTGGATAAAGCCAGCCTTTATCCGGTCCCCAAAAACCATTCCCGTTTCTAGATCGATTACCTAGCTACAAATGACTTGAACATAAGATATTTGTTGTACATTGAGGAATGCGCGTTTCATGCATACCCCATATACTCTTCCGTCCTCTAAGGCCATTCACCACGCTCTACACACAGAAAGAATTCATTTCCTCTCTCTCTCATGCCTGTATCCCTCATGAGGTGAATCCCTATGGGTTGTTCATCCTGGCAACACCTCCTTTCATTGGAACAAGAAATAAGTAGCTCTAGTTTTGTACGAAGCTCACACAATTTCCTCGTACGACAGCCCTTAAACGCAATGGCGATAGGCGCTCATATTGCGTTCGGCACAAAGGTAAAATGCTCTGTTACGGATTTTCACTAACTGCCCGCATTGAGGACTGACGGATCGCCAGTTTGGGACGGAGTAATATACTTTGCTGAGACAGCATCGGGTCTTTTGAACGCCATACGATGAATTCCCAAGCCGCCATGCACATCTCGTAAATCGGCTGAACGAGTGTACTGACAGGTGTTTCGTAGTACTCGGTTTCATCAAGGCCGTTACACCCCACCAAGGCGACATCATCAGGAATGTGTATGGCAAGTTCGTGCAAGGCCCGGTAAGCACCGCTCGCCAGCGCATCATCCGAACAGAATATACCGTCCGGTGGGCCGAGACGCTGGACATAGTCCATTACCGCCAACCGTGCCATTTCTCGAAATGCGCCGTCGGAATTGGGGGTTATGAATTCTGGCGTCATCCGTGCTTGAGCCATAGCATCAAGGTAACCTTGCCGATGTTCATAGCCTTCGTTAGTCACTGCCCGGGCGCCAAAAAACGCGATACGTTTGCAGCCGACAGCAATAAGGTGTTGCGTAGCCTCTCGCGCTCCATAACGGAGATCAATGCCAACATGATCAATATTTGGCCCGTAATTGCCGCTTATAGTCACGATGGGGACGAATGGTTTTCGCCGGTCTTGCACGAAACGGCATCCCTCGCTGTTGCCGCCCAGCACAATCACGCCGCCCACCTGCCACTGGTTGAGCATGCGAAGCGACCGCTCGACGTTGAGCCCCACCCCCATGTCTCGAACGATCAAGTCATATCCGTGCTCTACCGCGATTTTATGCATCGTTCGCATGACCAGTGCGCTGAATGTATCGCCAAAGCTCTGTATCCACAACAGTATCGGCCTCTTGAATGTCCTATTCCTACGCATTTCCCCGCTCCGTGTCTGCAAAAGGCTTTCGACAGCATCACTGGTGATCATGGTTCGATGTGATCCCTTCGTAGTCCATTTCCATAACGGGCGGCGGACAGTACACGCCTGGAGCATCTGTGCTAAACGTCAGGTAGCTCCGTGCTGGCAACACTTGGGTATTGGTAAACTGGTACGGATGTTGAGAGAAATTCACGACTACGCCGTCGCCAGTCGAGAAAATGGATTCCTGGATCTTTCGATCCTCCGAGACAAAGCGATGGGAAACCATCTCGGCGGCGCCGACTTTTTGGGTCCATTCGCAGACATATTGATACGTTTGTGCGAAGGCGGCCCGGTACTTCATGTATGTCGGTAGATCAATGAAGAGCAGCGGCGGATTCCCGTAAAGAACATCCAACAGATTTTTATCCTGCCAATACTTGGGGATGCGTTGCGGCGAATCTTCATAACGCCAGGTGATCAAGACTTCCGAATGATGTACAAGCGAGTAGAACGGGATTCGGTACTTCGTGCCGATGCTGATTTGGTATTCGGGGAAGTCAGGCTTCTCCTCAACACCCGGGCTTGGAAGGCCTACTGAGGTCCATTTCACGATAGACATCGGCGTTTCAAGCCAGTGGAGGTTTGGCAGGAGATAATCCACGCCTCCCTCGGTCCCGACAACGAGCCCAAGTGAATTGACATACTCGAGAATAGCCTTGCGTGTTTTCTTCGTGCCATACGCATCAAACGGATGGCTCGATTCCCAGTCTTCCCCTTCCCAAAACGTGCAAGTGCCCACGGCGTCTATAAACCGGCCGTTGTAGGCGTATCGTCCAAGGTCGGGCGGGATGTGCTTCTTCGCAAGTGCAAGCCCGAGTTCCGGGTTCATCAGATATAGCGGAGACCAACCAAGACGAAACTCCCCATTCTCCATCCGAAGACAGTATTCCGGGAAGGCATCCGCGTTGAGTTGTTCCCATATGGGCGCTTTATCATCTTTTTGAGGGCACTCCCGGTACTGATCATAACGCGAAACCACATAGCCCATTTCTCGGAGCTGTTTCACAATGCTTCCGAATTGGGCGGCCTCCTTCTCCTTGCCTGGCATCAAATAATAGTATGAGAGAGCTATCTCAATTAATGCTCTATCTATTCCGTCACTCTTCATCATTTGGGCGATTTCGAGGAGTTCGTTGGGATTCCACCGGTCTGCCAGCCAGATAACGGGCGCACCTATCAATTCGCTAGTGGCAGGGATCTCCATAGCTTTATCGGCAAGCGTCTTGAAGGCCCCCGTTTCCTTGATGAAGCGTTGGTAGCGTTTGGCAAGCGCAACGTATCCGCCCTTGTCCTGGAAGCTGAAGATTATACGTTGGCTCCTGTCGAACCGATGTTTGTTCGCGCGCCAGAACACGCAAGGGGCGACAACATCGGATACGCCCGGCGCTACATCCACTATCTCATAACCCGCCAACTCCGTGTCTGGAAACAGCAGGAGCATTCCATCGCCCTTTGCCAGATTAACTAATCCTAGGCAAGCGCAATATGGACCGAAACCCGAGTGAATATAGTCTTTGTTCAATTCTATGTAGTCCGGCGAGTTTTTATGTAATGGCGTAAGAAGCCCTTCGGAATGGGGAAACACAAGATATGAATCGTCTTCAGCCATCGAGAAAACATAGGGATAAGTGACTTCGTTCCATTCACCTTCGGCCTGTGGTGTGAAGGTGATGGCCAAGTCGGGTTCAGTTGGATGGAGCGTATATTCGAGTTGGAGCGCCGCAGGCGCAAGTTCTCCGGATTTTTTCATTCCTGGCAGCGCCGCTTTGCATGTCAGCGTCCGGGCCTCGGAATTGGCTTGCAGCAATTGCAACATTTGCGAAGAAACTGTTTGCGGCTCAGAGCTGTTGCCGGTCGAAAAGACCATACTGGCCCCCGCAAGGATTTCCCATTTGAAGCCGTTCGGAAAGTAGCGAAACTCCTTACGTTCACCAGCTTTATCTGCATTGTTGAGGCCGATGGCAAAGAGGAGCGGCGTGTCTTTTTTGACAGCCGCTCCAAGCTCTGGAATGCCATTTAGCGGGATACACAGAATTGCTGTGTATCCCGCGTCGCCGCAATAGAGATGCGTTTCAATAGCTGACCACCCTTCGGAACCATCGGACCAGTATGTTTCGAGTAAAGGAACAGATGAGCCGTACGAATCGGGTGGAGCCGTAATCACGAAACTCACGACAGTCTTGTCCATCCACAGTTCGAAACTATCGCGTTGCCAGAATTTCTCCATATCCGGCGGTGAAGCCATAATGCATGTATCTTCGACCTGTACTCGGACATACATGTTCTTAGTATCATGCATGAACCAGGCTGTCCCGTGGACTTGGCTTTCCACAGCGCCCTGGTTGAATACTTTCTCCATTCCTATTGCTATCGGTTTCGCAGCTTCCCATCCTTCGTTACCGGTGGGTGGCGAAGTCGTGAAAAGACACTCGACTCTGGGCCGAGTTTGAGGCAAAGTATTGCTCTGCTGCCACACTCGGCCTGTCCGCTTGTCAAGAACAGAAAGAAGCTGTTGTTTCTCATCAAACGTTACTTTGAGTATCGGATTTTCGATCTCAACACCATAGGCGAAGGCGCAAATGCAAACTTGAAGGCAAGCCAAGAGAACCCAAGGCGAACTAAACCTTCTTTTCATTGCTATTCTCCTTGTTGCTGCTGGATTAGTTCATGCACAGATGCGGTGGAAATCACGGCGCGGTGGCTGGTGTCCGTAACAGCCAATGCCCCGGCGGCGTTGGCGAAGGCAACCGCACCGGGCAGTGAGTTTCCCTGCACGAGACTGTAAAGAAATCCCGCCACGAATGCGTCGCCCGCACACGTAGTGTCCACTACGGGCACCGGGTTCCCCGGAAACGTTTGTACACCCTCGCCGAAGACCACTATGGCTCCTCTTTTTCCACACTTAACTAAGACTGTGCTTGCGCCGAGTGCGCGCAACGCCTTTCCAATAGCTTTCGCATCTTTTTCGCCGGTGAGCATGTATCCTTCTTCTTCATTGGTCAGGAGATAGTCCACTACCGGCAAAACATGGCGTAGCGTATCCATCCAGAGCCCGAGAGGATCCCAATCCGTATCAAGTGAAGTAACGCAGCCTTGTTGGCGGGCGCGGCTAAGGATGCCGTGCATATCCAGCAGAGGGAGCTTCATAGCCCCACCGACATGAACAAACCCGGCTTGTTGGAAAAGCGCTTCGGGGATCATCGCTGCAGTGAGCCGTTCGCTACTGCCTTCTCGGTACAAAAATGAACGTTCCCCTCGTTCATCAACAAGCACTACAACGGCAGACGTGGGAGCCTGTGAGTCGCGCATGACGTGTTCAATATCGACCCCAGATGCCGCCATATCGGCCAAGACGACTTCGCCGAAACGGTCATTTCCGACCAAGCCTGCGAAATAAGTCTTCACATCGAGTTTTGCCAAGACGCATGCGGCGTTTGCCGCACACCCTCCCGCGACGAGCTCAAGTTCATTGAGCCGCGCCACATGGCCTGAGGAAGGGATTTGGTTCACAGGGCGCACAACCACATCAGCTACCAATTGGCCGATGCACAATACCGATTTGCGACTCACTGCAATCATTCCTCCTCAGCCATGGCTTTAGCTACAGGTACGTTGTCATGCACAATACGGCACAATGCACGGAGTACTTCGCGACGATTCGGGCGCGCCCAAACATTGCGGCCAATGCAAATACCCGCGGCTCCTGCCGCCATGCAGTTCTCTACCATCCGAAGAAGGTCTTCGACTGTGTCGCCGCAAGGCCCGCCAGCTACCACAACCGGTACGGACGCTGCTTCCACGACCCGCCGAAAGCTCTCCATTGAGCCGGTGTAGCTAGTTTTAATTACATCGGCCCCAACCTCCGCGCCGACCCGCGCCGCCAGTGCGGTTTGATCCGCAAGTTCATCTTCGCTGACGCGCTCTTTTGCACCATAGTGCCCCGCCAGCGCCCCCTTGGGGATCATCTCGCCGATGAGCGGCATGCCCCAGCGGGCGCAGGATTCTGCGGTTTCGCCAAGCTTTCGGATGAGGTCGCGTTCATTATCAACGCCGATAAAGATATTCAACACGCAGGCGTCGCAGCCCGCCGCCAACGCCAATTCGACGCTCGAAATCCTGTCTACTTCGATGAGATGCGAGCCGAGGCGCGTGTGCGTACCGTCCAAGCGTGCGATCGTTGCAAGGCCACCCAGCACGTCTACGGTCCGTTCTTGCGTCGCAATCGTCAGGAGCACACCATCCGCTGGAGTAGCCGCCACATCCGAGACCAGTTCTCGTGGATTTGTGATCCCCGGCAGGGGGCCAAAAAACAACGGGTGATCCATTGGCACAAAAACACCTCTGCCCTTGCCAAATAGCCTGCGCATCCGAACTTGCTTACCTTTCATAAGTCCTCCATGGTTTTCTCCCTGGTTCTTGCGCGTTTGACCTGCTTCTAGGTACGCCTGGGAAGAACCAGAAATTTGTAGGCCTCCAATTACCGGAGGCGGGCCACATTCTCTATGCAACCGGTATTATAAAAGGTTCTTTTGATGATGTCAAGTCCTGAAATGCAAGGCTTCCGTGTCACCGCGTTTTAGCGAGAGGGCATGAATAGGCTCGGTTGTTGAAGATTTGGCGTCCTAATGTATTGCCGTGGATTTAAGAGTGTGTTCAAAATGCGATTGAAGCAACGAAATTGTAGAGCGCTCGTGGCCCAAACAGGAGAACTAAAAACTTAAGTAGTTGTAATTATAACTCTTACATGCTTAGATCCACTAAGGAGAAAAAAGGGGGGCCTATGCCCGTGCGTGGGATCAATAATCACATAACGGAGTTTGCAGGGCAAAAAAAGCTCATTTTGAAGAATAGGAGAGGTATTGCAAAACTAGAGAACGATAAAGTATGGGCCTATCGCTCCGGTGGGATATTTCCCAAAAAAAATCACCTAGAAAATCATTATATCGGTTGCAGAAATTTTTATATATCAATTGCAATTTCGGTTCGAATATTTTCATACTGGGGCGGCCTTGTCATTCGATGCACTGATTATGAATACAAGTTAGGTTTGCCAGAAATGTCAGCGGCTGTCCCAGCCCTCCCGTCTTGCCGATGGTTCACCGGCAAGCCACGGTTGACTCGCGCACGACCAGTTCCACGGGAAATACCTGGGCGGCGGTTTCCGGTGTCTCGCCATTTATTAAGCTAAGAAGCCGGTTTGCAGCCGCCAGCCCGACCTCACGGCGGGGCTGGCGCACGGTAGTAAGAGGAATCCGCAACATAAAGGAGAGTTCCAGATCGGCATATCCCACCAGCGCCATTTCGTCTGGAATGCGAATCCCGAGCCGATGACATTCTTCGATAGCCCCTGCGGCAACCCGATCGCTCAGGCAGAACAAGGCATCTGGACGGAGATTGCATTCTACCAGCATTCGTACCGCTTGGCGTCCGCCTTCGAGAGTGGTCGGAACATCAATGGCATAGCTGGGCTCGGGGATGATTCCAGCGCGCAGCAAAGTCTCTGTCCAGCCACGATCACGGAGGCGGTTCGTGTAGACAGTCAATGGCCCTCCCACGCGGGCTATGCGCGTTCGGCCGATGGAAAGCAAGTGCTCGACCGCCAAGGCCGCCCCCGCATAGTCATCGGTCGTCACGCTATGAAACGGAGTGTCGGGAAATAGCCGGTCCAGCAAAACAAATGGGGTTTTGGAGTGCCATAAACTCCAGAATTGGGACGGGTCCATGGTTTCCTGGCAAGGTACAATGATAAGCCCATCTACATGCCAGCCAAGCAGATCCACGATTTTAACACACTCGATGGCGGCAAGATCTCTGGTAGTCGCGAGAGTCACGCTGTAGTCGCACTCAGCTAAACGCGTCTCGATTACCGCAGTCAGGTTTGGGAAGAAACTGTCCTCGACGGAAGGGACAATGAATCCGACGGCGTGGGTTTTGGAGGTGGTAAGGCTGCGAGCAAGCCGGCTTGGCGAATACGATAGTTTCGCTGCGGCGGCCCGCACGATTTCCTGTGTCTTAGGATCGAACGGAAGCGGATCGCCGTTTGTGGCGCGAAGAATTCGCGACGCAGTGGACTTGCAAACGCTCGCCAAATCGGCGACATCCCTCAAGGTCACTTTCTTGTTGACTGCCCGAGTGTTCCCTTGTTTCTTTCTCATATTTCCTCCCCATCCGGAGTCACGTATTCGATATCCAAGAACGTGCATAGCATCTGGAGATCATCCACCACATCACCAAATGCCATCGCCAAATGGTGCGGGAAGCCGTGATCAAGAATCAACCTGTTCAGCCGCCGGAAGCTGGGAACCCGCATATCGGCCGCGCTGTAAAGCATGCCTTGATCCGTCACCTGATTGCTCTCCCCCCGGAACGCTAGAAGCTTAAGGACGCCGTTTGTCCCTGGAGTCAAACATATGCCGGTCTTGACGCCAAACTCGAATTGGCCAATATGAACGGGGCCGTTGACTTTGCTGGCTTGCCGCAACACAGGATGGTGTGTAATGACCGAAGCGGGTGGGGCTTCCGGCACCCGGTTCTTTGCCATTCGTCCGCAAAGCCCCATACCACAATGTCCCAATTGCACAATTTCCGATGCGCCGGTGTGATTCACCCAGTCCAGACACACGGCAGGCTGGCCGGACAGAAACGTGCCCATGGTTTGGGCCACGGCGGTGGGCCAGTCGCCTTCGCAACCTGCTGCGGTGATGTCCCGATTGATAAGGAGCAGTCCCATCGCCACACATGGACTGATGCCAATGTAAGGCTCGTTTTGTTCAGGCCAGCACCGGAACGAGGCTGAGGTATACCCGTTGGCGCGGATAATGGCGCGGTAAGCATGGTAGAGACGCGCCGCCCGATCGAGCATGGCAGGCTCAACCTCAACGGCTGCGGCCTCCGACACCTGGCGCGCGGTTGCCGCCACATCCTCGTCGGTGAAACACTCCGTGCCGAGGAGTCCCGAAACCGTTCTGGTATGAAAAGCGTTCATAACAGCGGTCAAATCAACTGTTTCTACACGTGTGCCCAATATAGATGCAAACGCCAACTGGTCGCCCGTTGCAGAATGAAATCCACCGGGCGCATCGCCAAAGCGGCATAGAAAATCACGGCGAAGACCTTTGATGGCCCAGGCGACCCGAACCAAGCGATCTAGTTCGTCCTCGAATGCCTGGCCATCAAACGGCCCCGGTAGCGTAACAATAGGCCTTCCGATGCGGCGGGCAACATGGTTGTTCATAATCGCGCCGCACCACGCATTGGTTGCCCACTCCCGGCTTTCAGGCTCCGGTTCCGCTACCACTGCCAGAGGAATTCGGGCAAGATGAGGATGCGTCGCCACTGTCAGAAATACATGCCCATCCGGGAACCCTACATTCACAATCAGAATCAAGTCCACACACGCTTCTGCAAAAGCGTCTGCCGCCGCAAGGGCAGCATGCGGACTCGACAGCCGGTCCACGACAAGGCTGTCCAGTGCAATTTTATCCGAAGCTCGCAGCAGCTCAAACCGCTCACGGATAAGGCGTTCCGAGCGCTCTTTCGCCGACGCATTGAACACATCTGTAGCTGTAAGCAACATCCCGACGCGGGGCATTTGACAATTGGGTCTAGCGGATTCCATCGTTATTCCTCCAAATACGTTTAGTGTTGCCATGTTGTACAACCGATACAATATATCGAAAAAAACGACGGCTTGTCAAGGCATGAAACTAGAGCGATTATTCAGAGCATCCCTTGCAAACTTAATATCTTATATAATAATAATTTATGATATATTTACAATGGCCACAATATGGCTATTGCTGAGCCGTCAAAACAAAAAAAGGGGGCTAAAAACGAAGGGATAAAATAAATAATATCGGTTGCATTAATGGCCTGGTTATATAACCGGACAAAAAGAGAACGCAAGATTTCTTGGGCCCTGGACCACTTCTTTTCTGTGGAATTGAGGTCGGAACTGTAAGGTGGCTAATACTAAAGCTCCGCACCGGATGCTTGAATCATTTCTGCAACAGCGGAAAACTGATAAGGCGAGAGGTTATCCAGCACGACGATTCGATATTACCAAATCTTGTATAAACTGCTCAGTGAGCGAAGCCGCTCTAAACTTTCCTAACTTTTCTAAGCTGCATTTTTTGAGTCGGCCATCGACGAATTGGACGCCTTCGATGACTTTGGTTATGATGCTATCGATCTTCATTCCATGATTCAATCATCGTAAGCGCGTTTCGTTAAAACGGTCTAGTTTGGCTGCTACTACGCCGTGTGCATACAAGTCATACATTTTCACCCTAAAAACGCCAGTTGAATCTTGAGTGTCGAGCAGGAAGTAGTTCAAGATAAAGAACATGGAAACAGAATCGCAACAGCAAGATGCTCCCCATTGGGAGAGGAGGAATGGTTGTCTTTGGAGGTGCCGATTTTCGTAGATAGCTACGGGGGCCGGGTGCATGTGGAATGGGACCGGGAGGCGGCAACGACGCCGTTTGGCCAGTTGGCGTTCTTTATCGATTTCCTCAAGACGGCGGAGCTTTTTGAAGCGTGGGTGGAGGACTGTCCGCTGGCGTACGCCAGCAATAATGCGCCGCGCAAGAGGGATGTGCTGGGCACGCTATTTTTATCAGTGCTGGCGGGCCACACCCGCTATGCGCACATTGACGCGGTCCGTTACGACGCGGTGAACCCGGGCTTGCTGGGTATGAGCAAGATCATGAGCGCCTCCTCGGCGCGGCGGGCATTTATACTGGCGGACGGGGAAGCCTGCGCGGGCTGGCTACAGAAGCACCTGCGCCGCTGTTATGAGCCGTTGCTTTATGAGCCTTGGATTTTGGACGTGGATACAAGCGTGAAGCCCCTGTTCGGCCATCAAGAAGGGGCCGTGCTGGGCTACAATCCGGCGAAACAGGGCCGTCCTTCTCATGTGCTGCATACCTATTTTATGGCGAACACGCGCTTGGTGCTGGACGTGGAAGTCCGGCCGGGCAACGAGACGGCGGCGAAATACACCATGCCTGGATTGTGGCATTTTCTCGATGGCTTGCCGCGCGCGGCCTGGCCGGGCATGATTCGCGGCGACTGCGCCTTCGGCAACGAACGCGACATGAGCGAAGCCGAAGCGCGCGGAGTGCCCTATCTGTTCAAATTGCGGCAGACCAGCAACGTGAAACGGCTTATCCAGCAGGCCTTTTGTTCTAAGGACTGGACGCCAGCAGGCCAAGGCTGGGAAGGTTTGGAAGACCGTCTGGAGCTTATGGGATGGACGAGCAAACGCCGGGTAATCGTTCTGCGGCGCAAGCTCAAAGGGAGTATCGTTCTGGAAACGGAGCCGCTATTGCCTGACCCCTCCCCCCAACTACAGCTCATCGAGATCCAAGCGGGAGCCGTGCAGCAGTATGAATACGCGCTGCTGGCCACTTCGCTGACAGACCCCCTATCGGCCTTGGCCCAGCATTATCGCGACCGGGGCGATGCGGAAAACATCTACGATGAACAGAAAAACCAGTGGGGGTGGGGCGGGTATACCACCCACGATATGAAGCGCTGCCAAATCATGGCGCGAATCATAGCCCTGATTTACAATTGGTGGTCTTTGTACGTGCGCTTGGCGATTCCGGAGCGCCACGCCGAAGCGATCACAAGCCGCCCTCTGCTGCTGTATGGTGTGGGACAGCAGACCCGCCACGGAGGCCAAACCACGCTCACCATCACCCCCGTGCATGCGCAAGGACATGCTATGGAACAAGTTCTGAAATCCGTAAACGCCTTTTTATCGGAGGTGAAAGCAACTGCGCGGCAGTTGAACCGGAACGAACGATGGCGGACGATCCTCAGCCGGATCTTCGCCAAAATACTCGAGGGAAGGCCGCTGGCCACCCCCAACCTGCTGTCGGCGCCAACGTAAAGAGCGGGCCAGGACAGTTATTTCTTTACAAAATTGGGCTGGAAAAATCCCAAAGCAAGTTCCTACTGCCTTTTTTAGGTTCAACGCATTAGAGATGGGCTCCATTGAATTATGCAACGGCATGGCGTCAAAAAAAACGCCATTTCAGGCGGCGTATCACCTAAAGAGGATGCATTTGTGATGCGGCGCTATTCTAGCCTTACGGAATCCGAAAGGCCGGTGCGCTCACGCAATGCTTGGACTTCTTGAGGCTGGAGATGGCGCCATTCGCCGGGCTTGAGGCCTTCGACGCCAAGGCCGCCTAACGAGATTCGGCGCAGTTCGATGACAGGATGGCCGACATGGGCGCACATGCGTTTCACTTCACGTTTGCGGCCTTCGTGCAAGGTGAGCTGGAGCAGTGTTGCGCCAGGCAAATGCTGGATGATGGCGACGCCCGCGGGAGAGGTCCAGCCATCCTCGAGCTTGACGCCTTTCTGGAGCTTCCGCGCCGCCTCGCCTTGGAATTTGCCTTGGACTTTCGCCAGATACACTTTTTCGATTTCGTAGCTGGGATGCGTCAGCCGGAAGGCGAGTTCTCCATCATTTGTCAGCAAGAGCGCGCCTTCAACATCCATATCGAGCCTGCCGACAGGGAATACCCGCGCATCCAGGCCGTTCAAGCAGTCGATGACGGTTTTGCGCTGATGGGTGTCCCGCGCGCTCGTAATGACACCGCGGGGCTTATTGAGGAGGATATATACTTTGCCTCCCCGCCCCACAGGACGGCCATCCAAGGTGACTTGGTCCTGTTGCGGGTCCACATTCGCGCCCAGTTGAGCAGCTTGGCCATTCACCTTCACCCGCCCTTGCGAAATGAGCGTTTCAGATTGGCGCCGGGAAGCTACTCCACATTCAGCGAGATAACGTTGCAGCCGAATCATGCCCGTGGCTGTATCAACTCCCTGTGTCCCGCCTGGCTTCATCGAAGTTCGCGTAGCTCCTCGATGGAAGGCAGTTCTTTAAGGCTCTTGATTCCAAAATGAACTAAAAACTCATCTGTCGTGCGGTATAGTTTTGGCCGTCCGGGCGTTTCCGCGACACCGGCCACCTTAATCAGGCGTTTCTCTTGCAATAGTTCGAATGCGTGGGAGACGCTGACGCCGCGAATCTCCTCGACCTGAGTGCGTGTGCAAGGCTGTTTATACGCGACGATGGCAAGCGTTTCGAGCGCAGTCTTCGATAAGCGGTTGCTTTTTTTGATTTGCAGCAGCCGCCGGATATAGGGCGCAAAAGCGGTTTTGGTGGTGAACTGGTACCCCCCGGCGATCTCCCTCAACTCGTAGGGAGCGCTTTGCTGTTCGAGCGCGCCGACTAATTCTTCGAGCAGCATAACCACCATTTCTGGATCGATATCGCCCATGGCCTCCGCGAGGCGTTCGGCGCTCAGCGGCTTATCACTCACGAAAAGCAGCGCATGCAGCGCCTGGCGAGTTTCCTCACGGCCCAGCGTCTCGACAGGCTCGAGCTCTTCTTCTTCTTGCTCTAAAATACGTTCTTCTTCCGACATATCCGGTTACAGCGTCTTTCCGGCGAGTTGCAGATACGGCTGGATTTCTTCCATTAATTTCTGGAAACGGCCCGGCTTGAGCGATTGGGCGCCATCCGAAAAGGCTTCCTCGGGCTTCGGATGCACCTCAATCATGAGCCCATCCGCACCAGCGGCGATAGCCGCCTTCGCCATGGGCGCCACCAAATCCCAATGGCCGGTGCCATGGCTGGGATCAACGAAAACAGGCAGATGGGTCAGCTTCTTGAGCACGGGCACCGCGCTGATATCGAGCGTATTTCGCGTCTCTGTCTCAAACGTGCGGATGCCCCGTTCGCAGAGGATCACTTGTTTATTGCCTTCCGACATGATGTATTCGGCGGACATCAGTAATTCATTGATGGTGGACATCATGCCCCGCTTGAGAAACACCGGCTTGTCCAGCTTCCCCACGGCCTTCAAGAGGCCATAATTCTGCATGTTGCGAGCGCCTATTTGAAGGATGTCCGAATGCTCCGCTACAAAGGGAGCTTGCTCAGGCGTGAGCACTTCCGTAATGATAGGCAATCCCGTCGCTTCACGGGCTTCTTCGAGAAGGCTCAAGCCTTCCTCTTCGAGCCCTTGAAAGCTGTATGGCGATGTACGCGGCTTATATGCTCCGCCTCGGAGCACCGCAGCCCCCGCATCACACACGATACGCGCGGTCTCGAGTATTTGCTCGCGCGACTCTACGGAACACGGCCCCGCCATGACGCAGAACCGGCTGCCGCCCATTTGCGCTGGGCCTGTATGAAAGACGGAATTATCCGGTATGAGCTCGCGTCCGGCGAGTTTGAACGGCTTGAGGATAGGTACGACTTTTTCCACGCCGGGCATGGACTCGAGGGAAAGCAAACGGCCCTTGGTGCGTTCATCACCTACGGCTCCGATCACCGTACGTTCGACGCCACATATGATATGGGCTTGATACCCGAATTCTTCTATTTTGGCGACAACGCGATCTACATCCTGTTTATCGCGCGACTCCATGACTATGATCATGCTTCATTCACCTCTGGCGCTTCACCATGAGCGCGAAACCCCACTCGAGCCGCGCCCCTGGCCCGAAAAGACGGAATAAAGATTATACTCCCCGGTGAAGACACAACACAAGGAAAGTGGTGTTCAGGCCAGGGCTTACGCATCTAATAGTGCTCAAGAGTCGATTTATCCTGTTGTGCATGATTTTTTCTGTCAACGTGGCCTGGGATTTTTCGCTTGGGGGAAGGTCTTTGCGCGCTCACGGCGGGTTTGCTTGACGACTTCGTCCACGTAGCGTTCAGCCAGCTTCATGAAAGCCTGGTAGCCATTGATGGCCTCTTTTAGGAACTCGGTTTCGCGCGCCGGCACATAGCGAACCACGTTCTTCTCGTTCTCCCAGCTCTGGTGGTTAAAGTGGGGACGCCCGCCCATTTGACAGAGCTTTCCGCGCTCCATCCGCTCAATCTGCGCCATGCGCTCCAGCAATGCTTGCATCTTTTTGGTGTGCTTCATGGATTTTAATATATAGAATTCTATATACTAGAGTCAACAGTGCTTCGGCGCATGAATGAAAGGAGCACCCCATGACCGCTGAAAAGAAATCCCTGCCCAAGCCCAAGCCTATTATCGAGTGTTTCGCGGGCCTGCCTGATCCCCGCATGGACCGGACCCGCAGGCACAACTTCATTGACATCTTGATGATTGGGCTATGCTCAGCCCTCGTGGGCGGGGAGAGCTTTTCGGATATGGAGCGCTTCGGCTGGCTCCGGGAGGATTGGCTGAAGGGCTTCCTGGAATTGCCCGGCGGCATCCCCTCGCACGACACCTTCAACCGGGTCTTTTCCGCCCTCGACCCCCATGCCTTTCTGGAATGCTTCGGCCAATGGGTGCAGGGCATTTGCCCCAATCTAAGCGATGAGGTCGTCGCCATTGACGGCAAAGCCCTGCGGCGCGCCTTGAATCAGGGGGAGGCCATCCCCTACATCGTCAGCGCATGGGCTTGCGAGCACGGCCTGGCGCTGGGGCAGGTCAAGGTGGACGAGAAATCCAACGAAATCACCGCCGTCCCCAAACTCCTCAACGCCTTAAAGCTCAAGGGAGCCATCGTCACCCTGGACGCCATGGGCTGCCAGAAGGATATCGCCTCCCACATTATCCAACGGCAGGCCGACTACGTGCTGGCCCTCAAAGGCAACCACGCCACCGCCCTAGAAGAAGTGAAGGCCTTTTTTCAAGGACGCCGTTCCCCCTTGCGCCACCCAGTGCGCGCCAACAGCCGACGCCACACGGATGGATTTCCACCAGACCATCGACAAGGGGCATGGCCGCATCGAAACCCGCCGATACTGGCAATCCACCGACTTGGGCTGGTTCGAGGACAAAGGACTTTGGAAGGGCCTCAAGAGTTTCGGCATGGTCGAGTCCATCCGCAAGGAAAAAGGGAAGAACACCATCGAGCGGCGCTACTACTTGAGCAGCCTGCCCCTCGACGCACGACGATTCGCCCACGCCGTGCGTGGACACTGGGGCGTGGAAAACAATTTGCACTGGTGCCTAGACATTATCTTTCGCGAAGACGACAACCGCGCCCGAACAAGAAACGCCGCCCAGAATCTCGCCTCCTTGAGGAGAATTACACTCAACCTCCTCAAGAAAGACAAGACCAACAAAGATTTCCTCAGGGGCAAGCGCTTCGCTGCTGCACTCGACCCCGAATACCTTCTACGTTTACTGGGAATTTAGATGCGTAAGCCCTGGTGTTCAGGCAGGGCTTACGCATCTAATAGTGCTCAAGAGTCGATTTATCCTGTTGTGCATGATTTTTTCTGTCAACGTGGCCTGGGATTTTTCGCTTGGGGGAAGGTCTTTGCGCGCTCACGGCGGGTTTGCTTGACGACTTCGTCCACGTAGCGTTCAGCCAGCTTCATGAAAGCCTGGTAGCCATTGATGGCCTCTTTTAGGAACTCGGTTTCGCGCGCCGGCACATAGCGAACCACGTTCTTCTCGTTCTCCCAGCTCTGGTGGTTAAAGTGGGGACGCCCGCCCATTTGACAGAGCTTTCCGCGCTCCATCCGCTCAATCTGCGCCATGCGCTCCAGCAATGCTTGCATCTTTTTGGTGTGCTTCATGGATTTTAATATATAGAATTCTATATACTAGAGTCAACAGTGCTTCGGCGCATGAATGAAAGGAGCACCCCATGACCGCTGAAAAGAAATCCCTGCCCAAGCCCAAGCCTATTATCGAGTGTTTCGCGGGCCTGCCTGATCCCCGCATGGACCGGACCCGCAGGCACAACTTCATTGACATCTTGGTGATTGGGCTATGCTCAGCCCTCGTGGGCGGAGAGAGCTTTTCGGATATGGAGCGCTTCGGCCGGCTCCGGGAGGATTGGCTGAAGGGCTTCCTGGAATTGCCCGGCGGCATCCCCTCGCACGACACCTTCAACCGGGTCTTTTCCGCCCTCGACCCCCATGCCTTTCTGGAATGCTTCGGCCAATGGGTGCAGGGCATTTGCCCCAATCTAAGCGATGAGGTCGCCGCCATTGACGGCAAAGCCCTGCGGCGCGCCTTGAATCAGGGGGAGGCCATCCCCTACATCGTCAGCGCATGGGCTTGCGAGCACGGCCTGGCGCTGGGGCAGGTCAAGGTGGACGAGAAATCCAACGAAATCACCGCCGTCCCCAAACTCCTCAACGCCTTAAAGCTCAAGGGAGCCATCGTCACCCTGGACGCCATGGGCTGCCAGAAGGATATCGCCTCCCACATTATCCAACGGCAGGCCGACTACGTGCTGGCCCTCAAAGGCAACCACGCCACCGCCCTAGAAGAAGTGAAGGCCTTTTTCAAGGACGCCGTTCCCCCTTGCGCCACCCAGTGCGCGCCAACAGCCGACGCCACACGGATGGATTTCCACCAGACCATCGACAAGGGGCATGGCCGCATCGAAACCCGCCGATACTGGCAATCCACCGACTTGGGCTGGTTCGAGGACAAAGGACTTTGGAAGGGCCTCAAGAGTTTCGGCATGGTCGAGTCCATCCGCAAGGAAAAAGGGAAGAACACCATCGAGCGGCGCTACTACTTGAGCAGCCTGCCCCTCGACGCACGACGATTCGCCCACGCCGTGCGTGGACACTGGGGCGTGGAAAACAATTTGCACTGGTGCCTAGACATTATCTTTCGCGAAGACGACAACCGCGCCCGAACAAGAAACGCCGCCCAGAATCTCGCCTCCTTGAGGAGAATTACACTCAACCTCCTCAAGAAAGACAAGACCAACAAAGATTTCCTCAGGGGCAAGCGCTTCGCTGCTGCACTCGACCCCGAATACCTTCTACGTTTACTGGGAATTTAGATGCGTAAGCCCTGGTGTTCAGGCCAGGGCTTACGCATCTAATAGTGCTCAAGAGTCGATTTATCCTGTTGTGCATGATTTTTTCTGTCAACGTGGCCTGGGATTTTTCGCTGGGGGGAAGGTCTTTGCGCGCTCACGGCGGGTTTGCTTGACGACTTCGTCAACGTAGCGTTCAGCCAGCTTCATGAAAGCCTGGTAGCCATTGATGGCCTCTTTTAGGAACTCGGTTTCGCGCGCCGACACATAGCGAACCACGTTCTTCTCGTTCTCCCAGCTCTGGTGGTTAAAGTGGGGACGCCCGCCCATTTGACAGAGCTTCCCGCGCTCCATCCGCTTAATCTGCGCCATGCGCTCCAGCAACGCTTGCATCTTTTTGGTGTGCTTCATGGATTTTAGTAACACTTTAGCCGACTGAAGTGTTTTCCGGTGGCAGGGGAGGCAATTGGCCGGTGTTGAGGTAGTGGACCAGGGCGTTGCAGACGGTGCAGACGGGGTTTTGCCCGCGTTTTTTCAAAGTAAAGAAGACGCTCATGAGCACCGCTTGTATGGCGGCTCCTTGGTCGCTGCGGTTGCAGTAACTGTTTTTGCGCAGGATAACGGCAGGACGGATGGAGCGTTCCGCCAAGTTGTTGTCGAAGGGAACATCTGATTGGCCGAGAAAAGTGAAGAGTTCATCCTGGTGTCGGCGCAGCCTTTTTATGAGGCGCTTGGCGTTGGCGTCCTCCCAGGGCGTATCGCACAAGTCCCGCAAGCGCCGGGCGAAGCGCGCGCGGCGCGAGTCGTACGCCTCCGGTTCGAGCTCGCCGCGCCGCCGCCACAGCCGGATGGCGTCGGCAATCAGGCGGCGCAGCTTTTTGGCGAAGGCGGGCCAGGCCGGGCTGGGCGATTTGTATTTCTCCACGTGCTCGAGTTCGCGCAACAAATGCACGAGGCACTTCTGCCGGGCGGCGCACGCCACGGCGTTGTACGCGGCCCAGAAGTCGGCCACCAGCGTTCCGGCGAATTCCCGCGTGAAGAACTGCTGGAGCGCCGGACTCCCCCGCGAATGGTCGATCAGGAAAAAGCTCAGCCCTTTGGTGGCGAAACACCACAGCCATCGGGTCTTGCCATTCACGCGCCAGCCGGTCTCGTCGGCGTTGAGCACCGCCGAGTCCAGCGCTTCCTGGTGAATGGCCTCGTACCAAGGCAGGAGAATCTCCGCCAGCCTGCGCCACATGTGCAGCAGCCCGCCCGGCGTGACCTGGAAAAGCAGGTGGAAATCGAAGACCTCCACGATTTGCGAAAGCGTGTTGCCCAACACATAGTGCAGCCACGCGCTGAGGACCAGCACCCGGTTGCCCAGGGTCGCGCCCGGCAAGGCCGCCGCCACAACCGGCTCGACTTTCTTCTTGCATCGCGGACACCAGTCGCGGTGAATGGTATGCTCGGTGATTTCCGGACGGATGCCTTCGGGTATGTCTTCGGTGTAGCGCGTGCGGGTCTCCGCGCGGCGGTCCAGCGGCCCGCCGCAGTCGGGACACACCTTGGTGCGGTGTGTTTCACGCCGGTCGATACGTTCGGGCGGCACGCGCCGGCTGCCGGGGTGGCCCATCTTGCGTCCCGGCTTTTTCTTGCCGCGCACAGGCGTCTGGGGTTTCCCGTAAACTGGCTGCATGCCCGAAGGGGTGGAGGGCGTTTGGTGGGAAGTGAACGCCGCCTCGGCCTGCTGCTCCGACAGCAGCTTGGATTGCGCCAACAGGGCAAACACCACGGCATCTTCGCCCAATGCGTAGATCGCTCGGGCTTGCTCCTCCGAGAGCAGCGGTCCCAATGGAATGCCACTTATTGCCGTCGCCATGGCGTCTTGGCCCAAAACCACAACATCTTGTAACTATATTATACCGAAACGCTACTTATGGTTGCGCCAGACGGCTAAAGTGTTACCAAAATTATATCTACTATTCACGTATTTTCTTTCGAACTCAGTCGCTTTATTCAGAATCGCTTCATCTTCCGCAAGTGATGGGCGAGACAGTACTTCCTGGGCGATCCTATGTACTTCCCGTAGATGATCTAACGCAACCAAGTAATAATGATCATCCTGTAATCTCGATGCGGAACGATAAGCAGCCATGGCATACTGATAATGGCCTCTCAAAATTTCATATCGATAGGGACTATATCTAGAAAACAAGTTTTCATATGCAGAATCTATCTCCGACATGGTTGGCTGGAAACTCTCCTTAGTGCTACGTGTATAAGTCAAAATTTGGCACGTGTCCACATCTATCCAATACGCCATTTCTTCTGCGTCTTCCGCAGAAAAAACATCAGTTTTTCTCATAGAGTCCAACGTTTCGACTTCCCGTCGAGGGGAATCCGCATAGGAATAATAGTCCGCCAGCAACGCCAACATATGAACATGCACTTCAGGGGAAATATCCTGGCTCTCGCTGACTAATCTGTCTAACTCCGGCATAATTTCGCCAAGTTTATCTGCTGACAAGAAACAATCCTTGACATTGTAATATCGTGTTGCAAATGCTTGGTCTTTGTTAAGATAAGTCAACACCGCGTCATAGGTCTTTCCAGTAATGTATTCAGTGGATAGATGAGCTGTTGCAGACTGGCATATGACATTTCCTCCAATGAATATACAGAAAAAAAAGAATTTCCTACGTTTTTTCATGTTCTATCCCATCTTTCCGCCCCAGATGTCTAGTCCCGATTCGTTCACTCCATCACATCCTGTGTTTCTTGTTGATGCTTGACGGACTGTATGATGTCACCCAGGTCGGCGAAACACGGATCCGTTTCCATTTCTGTAAGAATTTTTATTGTGTATTCATTTTTTGCATGACTTAAAGTATAAATAATATGCTCTCTGTAAAATCTAACGAGACTCTTGCTTGTTTTTCCTTCGATACTACTGACCAATCCGTTTGGTAAATGCTCCCAATATGTTGCTTTGGCCATGTCTGCCAAATAATCAGCAGAACGCTCGTCTCCCAAAAACATAATAGCCGTTATAGTAAAAAAGATATAATATTCCGTCTCTTTATTGATAGGGGCTGCCAGCCAACGCTCCAAACATTTGACAAAAACATCAAATACTTTGGGATCCTTGGTTTTTCCAATGAAAAAAGCGATTTTCGCCTTATTATATTCGTAATCTGATTCTTCGTTGGCGAGAATGGAAAGAAGCGCCTGTACCACGTTTTCATCACACAAAGAGGCAAATCTCTCTGCGTCCTTTTCATTGTACGGATGATATTCGCGCCCGAAATCATACTCCTCATCGAGTACAATTTTTTCAAAAGGTTTTGCTGGTAACGCTTCTTCCGAATATCCAGCAAAAGAAATCATCAGCATGCATGCTGCTGTACAAAAATATGAATATTTGTGTTTGTGACTACTATTCATCGGAGACAATCTCCTTTCTTGCGAAATTATCATTGGCCAAATATTAGGGATTCACTTCACTTAGTGATGCCCCACCAACTCATCACATTGACATGTGATGAGAAAATCATGGTCAGATCCCGTAGTTGAACACATAAAATTCAGGGAATGTACAATCGGTGGCGCGGTGGACATGTTACGTTTGGATCATCAGGATGTCGCAGACCAGCAGTATGGCCGTATTCATGAGGAACTACCCTATTTGCATAATTCCACCATTTTGTCGCCAAAACTATTTTGTCTGTAACCAGTTCCGTTGGCGATTTGTATGCGTTTGGCACACTGGATGTAACGCATTGCGGATGATAATAATAGTTGTCACAGAACGACTTTGGAGCAATTACCAGCAAGATCGCCAAGAACATTATTATTCTTTTTTGGAGGAGAAAATAATGAAACACAAGAAGCCTCCTTATATTCTATCATTACTACAAATAGCAATGATATAATTTCTATACTGCTTCTTTTGTTGTATTATTATAACATAAATCCAGACCTTGATAACTGATTTATAATTCAGTATTGTGTCGTTCAACGTTTCCAATCCTAACGGTGGAGCAAGCCCCCTGCTGAAAACACAAAAAGCCGCAAAGCGTGTCCCGAAGGGACATTCCACCACAGCCCAGGGCCGACCGCCGCCCGTAGGGCAAGGGCGTCCCTGGGTAAAACCAAACCATGAGACGCGCCCTGTAAGGGCGCTCCATTTCCAATGCGCCAAGGATGCCCTTACAAGGCATATACGACAATGCAACTGCTCCAGAGGCTGCCTTGCTCAATTCTATACTATTTCTCTTTCATGCTAACATACCAGCCTATTAGACCGATTAGGCCGACTCCATAACCCACTACCAGAATATAGAGCTCTCGCATGTAATAACCGCCAAGCAGCAGAATGGCAGCAGCAAGGACAATGATAGAGGCACTGATTGATCTCATCTCTCTTCTCCCTTTCAGATTTTTTTGACAGCACAACGACTCTGTAGCTTCTACATAAAAGACCGTGGCGTGTGTCCCGAAGAGACATGCCCGCTTGGCATAAGCGAATCGACGGCGACCAGCGCAAGACTTGCGCCATCGTTTGGAATATGTCTAGTCAAAAGGACCCTCGCTTGGCATCTCCAACATGGAATGGCAAGCCCAATATTCATCCGCCCAATGGATCGAGTGAATTTGCTCCATTTTGAGATACTCGGTCATCCAAAATTCGTCATCTATTTCATTTGCCAGCTCCGGTATGTCGGAGAATGAAAAACGGTTTAGCACTCTGAGCGCGTTCAGGCATACATCGGGGATGCCTTGGCTTGGAGCTAATATCGCTGCGGGTTTCTGAAGATCCTTCTTTCCCTCTATGGCCGACCGGAACCATTTCGTGGCTTCGGCTTTGTCTTCCGGAACACCCAAGCCCATATAATAAATATAACCTATATGCAGTTTCGCCAACGCGAGGTCTTGTTCAGCGGCCTTGCGATACCAAGAAAGCGCCTCTTCATAGTCCTGGGAAACGCCACGGCCGCTGAAATACATGGAGCCTACGCAGAACTGCGCCAAAGCGAACCCTTTTTCGGCCGCTTGGCGGTACCAGCGGAATGCCTCTTTGTCATTTTGCGCAACACCCAAGCCATTCAAATAGAAGGAAGCCGCACAAAACTCAGATAATTCGTATCTATCTCTTTGTACTTCAATCTCCGGCGCAATCTTCGGTGCACAATACCATCTCAGCGCCCTTTTATAGTTGCGGCGCACCCCCAAGCCGGTGGCATACAGGTATCCCATCTGGCTCATCGCCTTGGGATGCCAATCCGCCTTACCGTAATATTTCAACGCTTTAGAATAGCTTTGCGGAACACCGATGCCGTTTTCATACATGGCGCCGATATGGCAGAACGCAATCCCTTCACCCTGTTTTGCCGCTTTGCGGAACCACTTGATGGCCATCTCCGCATTTTGGGGGACACGAGCGCCTTCCGCATACATAAGGCCGAGCTTAAGCTGAGCGTTATCGTCCCCGTCCTCCGCCGCCCTAGTATACCAATACATTGCTTTTTCGTCGTTCTGCGGTAGCCGTGCTCCTTCGGAATACAAATCTCCCATGTGAAACCAGTAACATTTATGCCTCTGCCGTTTAGAAACTCTGTCGAACCAACTCATGGCCGTGGTTGCATCCTGGGTAACGCCATCGCCCACAAGATACATCAGGCCTATGTTAAATCTGGCGTCATCGTTGCTCTGTTCCGCCGCTTTTAGAAACCATCTCATCGCTTCTTCATAATCTCGTGGAACATGCTTGCCTCGTGCATATAGAGAGCCGAGAAACGCTTGCGCCTGAGTACATCCTCCCTCGGCCGCTTTGCGGATCCAATAGAGTGCTTTGTCTCTGTCTTCAGTGCATCCGCCGTCAGGGCGGTTTGCACAAACAAATGTCCTAAAACCATGCCAATACTGAGCATCTGGATCTCCTTGCTCCGCCAGGCCAGGAAGAAACTTCAATGCTGGCATGAATATTCGGAAAGCATCGAGTTCATCGCTCAGGCAATCCGCGGCAAGGTATATTCGCGCGGTGAAACATCCGTTTGCCTCGGCTTTGCACATCCACCGTATGGCCTCTTCGTAATCCTGCGGAATCCCTTTCCCCTCCATGTACATGAGGCTTGCCTCAGCTTGCGCCTCAGCGTCTCCGGTTTCCGCCGCCTTCAATATCTTGGCGAACCGGGCCTTCTCCTCATTAGGCGAAAGCCCTCCCTCGGTATGCCTTCCGAACAACCTTTTGCCTCTTGCCATCAGAGCGCTGAGTGTATTTCCCATTTCGTACCCTTTCTGTTTGGGGTGCGTCCAGGCTGGCACACGCATGATGTAACAGCAAGACCAATACTCATCCGCCTAATAAATCGAGCCGATTTGCTCCATCTTGAGGTATTCCGTCAGCCAGGATGCATCGTCTATCCCATGTACCAGTTCAAGGTTTTCAGCCCAAACGGGGGCAAGCGCCACCCTACGGGAAACACAAAAGACTGTAGCGTGTGTCCCGAAGGGACATCCCAACACAGCCCAGGGCCGACCGCCGCCCGAAGGGCAAGGGATCCCCTGGGTATGAGCGCCCCCCCCCAAGAATTTTCCTGAAAGGACATCCCAAAAGTCATTCATTGCATGTTATTATCGCATTACAGAACATCGCAGAGGCGCTGAGGACGCGGAGTTTCGCGGAGGGAGGCCTACTCCGCGAAGCTCAGCGTCCTCAGCGCCTCTGCGTTCAAGTCTTTTCCCAGAGGCTCCCTTGCCCTCCTGGCTGCGGCCGGCCCTGGGCTGTGGTCGATTGTGCCTTCGGCACATGCCCGCTTGGCATAGGTGAATCGACGTCGACCAATGCAAGACTGCACAATCGCCAAAGCGCCAAGCCTCCTTTAATTCTCGTAGCATGGGCGTCTCGCCCATGCGCATGGCCGGGACGGCCATGCCACGGGAGAGAAAGCCCACCATTTGGCTACATCCAATTTTGAAACGCTTTATGCGATCAACCTCCAATCGAACACCGAGAACAATCCTTGGGCTCGTTTGTGCAGTAAACCTTGGTAGGCGGACTGGGCGGCGCGGGGGTCTACCATTGTGCTCAAGCCGTCAACGGCGATGCGTCCGGACGCCAGCCAGCGGAGCGCCGTGTCGAAATTGGAGTGGATGCTGTGCGGGTTAAAATCGGCGGGATAATGCGGGAGTTCCCACTCCCATCCGCTGCGCAACACGGCATACTTGTGAAAGACGGCGGATAGCAGTTCGTGGGCGTACACATCCGTCTGCCGCCGCCAGGGGACGCCGACCAGCACGACTTCCCCCCGTTTCCTCACCATCCGGCACGCATCCAGTGCGGCCTGCTCGTGTCCGGAGCATTCCACCACCAGCGCCACCGTGCCCGCGACATCCGCATCCTCGCAAGGCGCTTTTGGGTACACGGTGGAGATGCCGGATTGCTCGACTTGACGCCTGCGCGCATCATCGGGTTCCACCACCAGGACTTCGTATCCAGACAGCGCAAACACTTGTGCAGCCAGAAATCCCACCGGCCCAGCGCCGGAAACCATGACCCTATCGCCGGGACGCGCGGCGGTAGTCATCAGGGTCGTCATCGGAACACCCATCAGACGCGCGAGTACGGCCTTTTCTGGCGGCAAGCCCTCGGGAACCGGATGCGCCGCACAAGCATCGACTTGCTGGTAACTGCGGTGCGGCCCCATGCAAAAATAGATGCCGCCCACCGGCACGCCTTTCACATCGGCCCCGATCTCTTCAGCCTCGAAAACCGCCGCATACCCCGGAAAGGCTGGAAAGGACGCCCCCGTGTATACGCCCGCCAATTCGGTTCCCGGACTGATGAGCGTACAAACGGTTTTTCCTCGAACCTCGTGAGCGCCTAAAGCGCCAGGCTCCGCAACATCCACAAGCGCGGCGCATTCCTTGGCGGTGATGGAGATAGCACAGTGCTTCACAGCGTGATTCCCTCCTGTTGGGCGACAGTCCGTATATGCGTGGCTGCCACACGGTACTCCTCCTCGTTGGGCAGGTGTTCAAGCATCAGCGGAACATCCGCAGGCAGTCGATTCAACTCCCTCAAGAACGTCCGGTAATCGAGATTGCCGAGTCCCGGCCTGGCTTCGTCGAGATGCACCGTCGCGTTCGTTCCCAACAGGATGTCCTTCGCATGGCAAGACTTGATATGCGCCCCCAGCTTGGCGAAGCACTCCTCTATCAGCGGGCCAGTGGCGAAATAGCGCTGTGGACTGCACACAAGGTTCACGGGGTCGAGGTGGACGGCGAACGCTTGGCGATCAATGGCCTTGATAAACCTGAGATAGCAGTCGGGTGAATCCGGATACATCCACTGCATCGTTTCCAGCGCGTAAAACGTTCGGGTGGGCTTGACCGCATCGATGATCGTCCGAACCACCTCAACGATCCGGTCGAACGTGGCATCCGTCAAGTCCGCCGCATCCGGCCCGTCCCATTTCTCGCCGCAAGAGCCCGCGATGTTCACACAACAGCACGCACCGATCCGGTCCGCCAACGCGAGCGACGCAATACACCAATCGAGCGCCGCCTTCGCCGTCGCCGCGTCGGGGCTCATCGGATTGCTCCATGCGCCCACTTCCGCGATGACGATATCGGCATTGCGCGCCGCCCCGGCATAAGCGTTGACCGTATCGTCATCCGCATCCGGCGCGACGGGGCAATACGCCGCCCGATACCCTGCGGCGCGCACGGTCGAGATCCACGATTCTGGACTCTCAGTTTTGTTGAATATTGGTCCGCCTAGTCTCATGTGCTTCCTGCCTCATGGTTACTTTTGGTTATCTTTCTCGAATTCACCTTTTTATTGGGCCAGATTGCTGCCAATTGGGTAAAAACCGTGTAGCGATATTCCCTGCAACCCTCTCTACCATAACGTCGTGCAAGAATTTCCTTCTTGAGACAAGTCTGACGCATTTCAACTCCGATGAATCGTAGACATCCAGCTTAACAAGACATTCATCGCCAAAGTCAATGTACACAGGACAACGTGCATCCAGCCACGTTTTTCGGGGACGTATCCAATCATATTGGTGGTAGCCGTTATAAGATAGATTTAATTCTTCTTCTATTTCATGAATTCCATGCACCTCACCACCATAAAGTGTCGCTTTGGTTATGGCGGGATCATCTTTGCGAGCTTCTGAAATCCGAAAGAAGATTCCCCGATTAGCTCCATGCATATGCCGCTCGGCTTTAGCCCATACCAGATCCTGAGCTAACTCAGAATCTGGATTTGGTAGCATGTGGTAAATATCAAAGTTTTCTCTAAATCCTGAACCATCAATAACCCAGACTAAATTCTGGTAAAATTCTTCACGAGATGTTCTCTCAGAATCCGTCATACTTGAGTGTTGAATTTCAATAACAATACCCGTAGGGGTCTTTATATCGGCCCTATGTATCTCTCCATCGTCAGCAATATGTGATACTTCTCGACATTCTAGAGGAAACTGGTTTTTCCAATCACGATGCCATTGAGTTTCATTCTCCCACCAAGGATCACAATTCTTAATCTTATGATGTGCCCAATGATGCATTATACGCGGACCACATTTAGATATCATATCCGAACCACAAATTGGGCAAACACCTCTACCTCCCGGAAACGCTTCGATTCTCCTATTATCCACCAATGCGATCTGCATGGTTGTGTACTACTCATTTGCTGCGCCATAATACTAGTTACTTGGTTTCGTCATAGTATCTTTAGCCTATTACACTTCGCCATAAAGTGTTGTTTGCTGTTCATTCGTGACAATATGCCCAGTCCCCGATTCTCTCCAACCATGAACTATACGCATACTTTGGGTAGTTCTTTTTTGGAAAGTAGATAAACATGTCAAAGTTGAGACCAGCCTTTGGAGTATCAACGACTAGTGCCCAAGAATTGCCTTCGAACTGCTGGGCATTGTCAGGCACGAAGTACTGATACTTGGGATAGGCTTTCATTCCTGTGGTCGGTATGGCCGTTAGATAATCGGGCACGAGTTCCGTCAACTCTGATGGCGGTTTCCCGTGATCCGTCTCGAACCGGGTAATCGCATCGATAAGCAGGGCGCTACGCTCCGCGAGTTGGTAAAATGTATGCATGCGCAGATGCTCCGCCGACCGCATGTAGATCACCTCGCCCCCCACGTAGACGAGTAGAAATACGATGGCGTGCAAGGCCAGCTTGCGGGTACGCTTGAAGATGGCGAGCAGTAGCACTGCGGGTAGGAAAGCCAACACTACTGCGGTCATCGGGAATATGAAAAAGAGGACGACCCACAGCCCGATATCTGATCCGTGTGGCGAAACCGCCCACCACTCAGCGAAGAAGAAAAAAGAGTTGACGTACGCTGAGGTGAAAGCCCCCAACGCAAGCGCTAAAACGTAGCTGTTTTTCGGAATGAGCCTCATGTCTCGGCCAACGTTCAAGTCCATTGATCTACTGCGACGTGTGGCTGGCCAGTCTCCTCACGGCATTCTCAGAAACGTGCTCCATAAAGTACCCCGCCTGCTTGAGCAGACTGGTATCGCGTCCAAGTCAATCTTGTACAAGCACAATGTACCACAGGCCATGCTCGACGACAACTAGATTACCCGTATGAATATTTTCAGCAGGCAAGATGCAGCAAGCTCCACCCTACCGCTTTTACATCAAAACATTAGCCAAAGATGAACAACTTCTGTTCTATGTGAATGATTTTGCCACTCTCTATATTCGTATAACTCATTTTAATATAATGCATTAGGGGTATTTGCCTATTATTGGCATAAAAAATGCTGTGTATCAAGGTCGGGCTATACTTCAATCGGGCTGTTCACTTAACGTTCGTTTGCGCACACAAACACTCAATCGTGTCTTTATAAGGTATCGATTCCACGCTATCGCTCCCGGGACGAAGCGATAGTGCGGCTTTAGTGCAACGGTACGTGCTCACGTGAGGTAACGGAATGCCTTCATTACTCTTATTCCGGAACTGGTTTCCACCATCCACAGGGGAGAAGCATCATGAATAATCTGTTTTCAGAAAAAGCGCCATCTCCACACCGCGTGAGGCGTCTGCATCCAATCGCTGGCGTGGCTCTCATGAGCGCGTTGATTTTCTCGGGTACGGCTTGCGCAGACACGGTGACCTTTACGAATAGCCATTGGACGCCAGGCGCCAATCCATTTGTAACACCCATAAATCCCTACCAATACTGGTCTTTCAACCTCAATTCCTGGCTCTTGGCGCATCCGGATGCAGAGATTATGTCGGCTGTTTTGACGATAAATGCATGGAACTTCGATACAGCGGACAGCGTCGTCAATACCGTTTTGGGAAATGCGTCAACAGGATATGCATACTTCACTTACTATGAGGACGATTATAATTATTCAACCCATGATGGCGCCCTGTTTGATCCCGATTCCTTAAACGATGTGGTTAATGTTGAGGGAAATGGCTCGTATGTCTTGAATTATGAACAGAATGGACTATCATTGACACTGGGCTCGGGCACGGATAAGTCGTACAATTATCTTATGGATGGAGATCTTGACCTCAGTTTACATTTTAGTGAAAACGCGGCGTGGTATATGAGCACCTGGTTCATCACCCATCCTGATCCCATTGGCGGCCTGGGAATGGTGACCGATTGGCATTATGATTATGTAGCCTCAGGACAAGCGGGCTCTTTCGGCCTGGGCGCTGCTACACTCACGGTGAAATATGTAGTGCCTGAGCCGGCCACATTATCCCTTTTCTGTCTTGGATTGATGGGGCTCGCATACCGCAACCGCAAGAAATCTGGGCACATCGAGAAAGTTTAGCTTTTGCCTATAAACAAATGACGAGCAGTTCTTCTATTGGGTGCGCAGGTCCGTGCGGATTTTTTACGGCTCACGACGCCTGTGCAGCTCGCCCATGCTCCATCCGCTCAACTCTCTATACCTGAGTTCCATGCAATATCAGCGCAAAGCCTTGTTTCGCCAATGCACACCATCCTCGGGGAACTATGCGCCTCTTCGCTGTATATAAAGATTGCATTTGTGTGTCTTTTACAACTTGGGCATGGCCGAAAGTATTGTATAAAAAAGCACTTGACATTACAAAGCTTCGTGGTATAATGCCCCTAGATAACGGTGGAGAACAGTGCGCGATAACGGCGTGCATGGCCTGATTCAGAACACCGCACAAGCAAAGCATACCCAAGGAGACAATATGCGCATAAAGGGATTATCAGCCGCGTAGAGAAGGCGTACTTATTTTGCCTTTAAGCTTTGCAAAACAAAGTGTTAATCAACGTGAAGGAACATTGATGAAGATGGCCTGCGGCAGGGTCATGAGGATGTCTTTCAAGAGAAAGGAGATGACGCCGCGTGTGCGCTGTCCCGTGTGAAAAAACGAGGGCAGGTTGTCAAACAGATTCGCATTAATCTGGCGGGTAGGAATCCGCAGCAAGGAGAACCGCGAAATGAAAGTTGCCGCACTGCTGATAATAGTACAAGCCGCATCCATTTGCGCGCTTGGGGATGAAGGGATATCCATCCCGTGGAGCGAATTCAAGGATCTTTACCGGGAGAGTATTAAGAGGGAACTTGCAGAGCAGGCCGCCGCGCCAGCCAAGGAGCCGCAGGTCTACTCGATTAATGAAGCGCGTTACAAACTACGGATCGGCAGCGCCAGTGCGGAAGGCGAAGTGTTCCTTTCCGGAAAAGTGATTTCGGGCGAGGCGGAAGCGATTCCGCTGTTCAGCCCGGAAGTGGTGATTACCCAGATAACCAACGTGGCGGGAGGAACGATCCTCGCGGCGCAAGATGAAAGCGGCATGTCGTTTTTTCCCGACCGGAGCGTGCCGGAATTTCAGCTCACGGCCGCCTTTATGGTGCGGCCTCAGGAAGACATCGAATCGCGTGTCATATCGTTCAGCATACCGCCCGCGGTTCAAAACTCCCTAGAGCTGACACTGCCGCCGAACTGCCGGCTGGCCGAGGAACCCGGCGTGGCCAGCGCGGACGGGAGCTACCATCTTTCCGCCTCGCGGCGTTTGACGGTGAGCTATGTGGATATACAAGGCGTGGCCGCCGCCACCGAGATCGAGATGGATGCCATTTCCCGTCTCAGCTTCCAGGAAAACCGCTTGCTCATCACCACGTTTTTTCACCCCATTCGAGCCGTGCCTACCGCCGTGCTGCTTCAAGCGCCAGAGAATGCCAAGTATATCTCGTCATCCCTGAAGTCCTCCTGGATCCGGAGCTTGGAGAATAATCAGTATGAACTCAACGTGCCCCAGAACGAGCAAGGAGTGTTCTCCATCGAGTTTTCGCTGGAAATGCCACCGGACTCCGGTAACGTATCTTTTTTACTCCCCGTAATCGTGGGCAATACGGGACAGCAGGGGCGTCTCGTGGTTCAAGAGCCTGAAAACGGGCAGGCCACGGTGGCGGCCAATGGGTTGGTGTCGCAGATTCCCACCGAACGGCTTGGGGAAGTCTTGAGCAAGAGCGTGGAGGGAAACCGGACCTATTCGGGCATTCCGCCAAATGAGCCGGTGGAGCTGACGCTTACGCGGCTTCAACCCATCCAAGCGCCTACTGCCGTGCTCGATAGTTTGCGCTTCTTCAGTTCATTCGAGGAAAACGGGAATATTCTTTCGATTCTTGTCATGGACGTAGCCCCCGAAGTGGGCCCGCGCTTGCGGATGAAAGCGATTCCGGACGGCGAGATCTGGTCGCTCTCGGTAAATAACGTGAAGCGGGATGTCTACTCCGATGGCCAGGGCGCATGGATCATTCCGTTGGCCGGCAACGAACCGTCCCATGTGGAATTCGCCTTTCTTAGAAAAGGCCCCAAGCTGGCCCTCCAGGGACGGCTTGACCTGGCCGTTCCCGAGACAGGCCTGCCGTCCCAGAATGTGTATGTCGGCATAGCGCTGCCCGCGCGCGTCGAACTCCTCTCTCTCGAGGGGCCAGTCAGTCCGGCGCCAGGACAGGCCGACCAGCTTCCGGCGGAATTTGTCGGCAAACAATACTTCTTCTCACGCGCATTCCACAATGGCGAGGAGATGAAATTGGCGATATCGTACAAGGAACCCTTGAACAACGTGGAAGGAAAGGAAACTGCCCAATGAGTGTGAAAAGGTTCATCGCAGTAGGAATCATATTTCTACTCGCCTGTGCGGGGTGGTGGACCCTTGGCGTCGCCACTACCATGAGAACGGGCAAGTTTCATGGGCGTCTGGGGCCTATGGTCGAGGAGATGTGGGGCGCTCCACTCGGCCAGAAAACGCCGTCGGTAACCGCGGAGATTCCGGGCAGTGAACGGGTGCGCCCGGTCATGCCCGCCAAGAACCTGATCAAGGTGGACCTCAAGACGGATTACCGGAAAAAGGGGCTTATCTGGCACCCGACCTATGTTTGCGCGTTTGACGGAACATACACGATCACCAATAACGAAGCGGTGGCGCAGAAGATCCGCATCCACTTCGATTTTCCAGCCACCAACGGGACATACGACGATTTCGTCCTATCCCTCAACAACGAGCAGTTGGCCTCTCCCATTAACCCGCAGGAAGGCGCTAATGAGATGGTCGAACTGGCTCCGGGACAAAGTACGGATTTCCGTGTCTGCTACACCACCCGGGGTATTCGGGAGTGGCGGTACTTGATGCCTCAAGACGTGGGCCGCGTTCAGAATCTCGACTTGACGGTGCAAACCGACTTTCGGAAGGTGGATTATCCAGACGGCAGTTTGTCACCCATGTCGTCCGGGCATGCTGGAAACGGGATGATGCTTGCCTGGCAAGCGACGGACTTGATCACCCGGCAGGACATCGGCGTCATTATCCCGGAAAAGCTGAATCCAGGGCCATTGATCTCTCGCATCACCTTCTTTGCGCCGGTGTGCCTTATTTTCTTCTTCGTCTTGGTGGCCACCATCAACATCCTGTACAAAGTGGACATCCACCCCATGCATTACCTCTTTGTAGCAGCCGGATTCTTTGCGTTTCACCTGCTGCTCGCCTATATGGCCGGCTTGGTCAACACCCATCTCGCCTTCGTAATCTCGGCGATTGTCTCGGTTGCCCTGGTGACGAGCTATCTTTCGACGGCGCTGAAGGGAAAGTTTCCCTGGAAAGTCGCGGCGGCAGGCCAAGTGTTCTTTTTGGTCCTGTTCTCCTACAGTTTCTTCCTGAAGGGGATAACAGGCCTGACCGTAGCTATCGGTTCCGTGGTGACTTTGGCGGTATTGATGAAAGTGACCGCCCACATTGATTGGAGCGAAGTGTTCTCCCAGAGAACGGTAAAGGCGAATGCCGTTATCCCACCCCCCATTGTGCAAGTCGTGGAGGTTGTTACAGAAGATAGTAAAACCTGAACGAAAGAACACGCCCATGTAATCGATAGACTATACGACCGCCGGGGGCGGCGGTCCCACACGATATACGGCAAACAGAGTGTGGGGCCGCCGCCCTCGCCGGTTATTCTTCACGGGTGCGAAAATCGCCAGATTCATGCCGTTCCATTGTGCGGCGGGCAATATTTTCGCCCCTGCATAAGGTGGCCTCAAAATCCGGCTCGTTGATTGCGGTTATGCCGCGTGATGGACCTTATATTCTTTGCGCCTTGGCGGCTTTGCGTAAAATATGTAACTCAAGATTCTACACGCTGCTAGCGCCAGTGCGCCCAACCAGTTTATACTCACGCAAAGCCGCCAAGAACGCAAAGGTAAATGAAAACAAACTGTTTTATGCGTTCCATTGGGTTGTGGGCAATGCCCACGTCAGGTGTTTTCCATCAGCTTGTATCCGGTCGAAAGCCCGCGCTATGGTATCGCCTCGGTAAACGGATGTCTTGGAGAGATATGCATGGCGGGTGAGACGCAAGGGCAGGCCATTTTGGGCCTGCAAAATGCCACGAAGCGGTTTGGCGCACAGACGATCCTCGAGGACGCGTCGCTGACGATTCATGAAGGCGACCGCGTGGGCCTTATTGGCCGCAACGGTTCGGGCAAATCGACGCTGCTGCGCATCTTTACGGGGCTTGACGCGCCGGAAGAAGGCTTCGTGACCATGCGCCAGGGGTTGCGCGTGGCCATGCTCCAGCAGCAATGCGCGCTCTCGGCGGCATCCACGGTGGGCGAAGCGCTCCGTGCCGCCTCGGCGTCCGTGCGGGCGCTCCTCGATGAACACCAGCGCCTTTCCTCCGATTGGGCGCATACGCATGGGAACCCGCAACTGGAGGAGCGGCTCTCCGCGCTCCAGCATGAATTGGACCTGGCCGACGCTTGGAACCTGGAATCCACCATCAAACGGATTGCCACCGAGCTGGCCTTGCCACCCGAAGACCGGCGAGTAAGCGATTTATCCGGCGGCGAGCTTCGGCGGCTGGACCTCGCGGCCACTCTGCTTCAAAAGCCGGATGTGCTGCTCCTCGACGAACCGACCAACCACATCGATATCGACAGCATCCAATGGCTGGAAACCTTTCTCGCCGCCTATCGCGGCACGTGCATATTGGTCACCCATGACCGTTATTTCCTCGAACGAGTGGTGAACCGCATTGTCGAGCTTACAAACGCACGGCTCTATTCGTATCCCGGCAACTACGAAGTCTATCTCGAACGCAAAGCCGCCCGTGAAATCATCGAGGCCCAGACGGAGCAAAACCGGCGCAGTTTTTTGCGCCGCGAGCTGGACTGGATCATCCGGGGTCCAAAGGCGCGCGCCACGAAACAGAAGGCCCGCATCAAGCGGTTTGACGACTTGGATGAGCAAGGGCCGCCACCCCGCGACCGCGCCTTTGACTTCGCCATCCCGGAGCCGCCCCGCCTTGGAAAGATCGCCATCGAGACAAAAGCTATCTCGTTTGCGTATGGCGATGCGCCCTTGTTCCAAGATTTCTCGTTTATCCTGCAAAAAGGCATGCGGGTGGGCGTGCTGGGCCCCAATGGCTGCGGCAAGACCACCCTGCTCCGTGTGCTCATGGGCGTGGAAGCGCCCCAGTCGGGCCTGGTGATCATGGGCGAAACGGCCCAGTTCCTCTATGTGGACCAAAGCCATGAAGAGATCAATCCCGCCCACACTATTTTACAGCATGTGACCGGCGGGGCGGAATACATGGAGGTGAACGGCCAGCGGTTGTTTATACCCTCGTACCTCGAGAAATTCCTGTTCGACCGCGCCACGCTGCGCATGCCCATGGAAAACTTATCCGGCGGCGAACGCAACCGCATCGATTTGGCCAAGAAACTGCTTCGGGGCGGCAACATCCTGATCCTGGACGAGCCGACCAACGACCTTGACCTCTACACCCTCCGGGTACTCGAAGAGGCCGTCCTCGCCTTCCAGGGCTGCGCTATCCTGGTCAGCCATGACCGCTTCTTCCTCAACCGGGCCTGCACGCACATCCTTTCCTTCGAGCAAAATGGCGAGGTGGTCCTGGTGGCCGGAAACCATGATGATTACTTGCGTTACGCACGCGAGCGCACCGAAGCCAAGGCCCTGGCGCAGCCCAAACCGGTGAAAGAACGCCCTCCAAAGCCGGAAGCGCCCAAGGGCAAGCGCTTATCCTGGAAAGAAAAACAAGAACTCGCTACTATCGAGGCGTCCATTCATGAGGCGGAAGCGGAAGTCCAGCGGCTCGAGGACTGCATTCACGAGCCGAAGTTCTATGAACAACCCTACGCCAAAGTGCAGGAAACCTTGGAAGCATTGGACGCAGCCAAGGCCCGTGTCGAAGAACGCTACACGCGATGGGCAGAACTGGACGCCATTGAGAACTAAATACTCCCGTGGGCATGGGCGTCCCGCCCATGCAGCGATGGCTCTAGCTTGTGCTTCATGGGCGGGACGCCCATGCTACGGGAGCAGATTTAACCATCTTAATTAAGGAGGCGGAATGAACGAACAGGATGTCATCCAGGTTTTCCGAAGCGCAGGAGCCTTATTGGAAGGCCATTTTCTATACACCAGCGGCCGCCATGGGCGGTTTTTCTTGCAAGCCGCGCGGGTGCTGCAATACCCGGATAAAACGGAAGCCCTGTGCAAGGCCCTGGCCGAACGTTTCCAGCAGGAACACATCGAGCTGGTGTGCGGCCCCGCCACCGGCGGCATCATCCTCGCCTATGAAACGGCGCGCCACTTGGGATGCCGCGCCGTGTTCACCGAGAAAGACGGCGCGGGCGGCATGGCGCTGAAGCGGGGCTTCCGCCTTGCCGCCGGGACCCGCGTGCTTGTGGTCGAAGACGTGATCACCACCGGCGGCTCGGTCCAGAAGACCATCGAGCATCTGCGCGGGCGCGGCGCGGAAGTGGCGGGCGTAGGCGTTTTGATTGACCGGAGCGGCGGCGAAGCCGCGTTCGACTGCCGGTTCGAGCCTTTGGCGCGCCTTGCGCTCGAAAGCTGGCCGCCAGACGCCTGTGACCTGTGCAACGCGGGCGAATCCGTTATCGAGCCGGACGATATCATGCTCTGAGGCGAGGCGATTATCCGCTCGAGTAACCATTGCCAAGCCGTTGTTTTTGCATACGGCCATCGCCGCTGGTAAGATTACAAGCAGAGGCTTATGCGCCCTGCGGGCGCGGCCATACGTTCTGCATTCCAGATTACGGAGGTGCGCCGGATACCATGGAATGGCTGAAAACAGACGTACATTCCCATTCGGGCGATGATCGGACCGATGATCTGCCTTATTCATCGGAAATGTTGATCGAGAGCGCCGCAGCCTCGGGCGTCGATGTGCTGGCCATAACCGGACACCGGGGCTACCCGGCCACTCAACGGCTGGCCCGTTACGCGGAACGGCGCGGCATCTTGCTCTTGCCTGGAGTGGAACTGCTCGTTGAAGGCAAGCATGTCCTCATGCTTAATCCTTGCGCGGAGCAATGGAAAGTCAAGACTTTCAGGCACTTGCACGCCATCCGGGGCCGGGGCGAACTCATTATCGCCCCCCACCCCTATTTCCCCTCCCCCACCAGCCTGGGCGCATGCCTATTGCAGCATATCCATTGCTTCGACGCCATCGAATACTGCTCATTTTATATTCCCGCGATCAATTTTAACCGCAAGGCCATACGCGTGGCGCAACAACACGGCCTGCCTTGCATCGCCACATCCGATCACCATGGCGTGCCCTACGAAAACACCAACTTCACCTTTGTCCAAGCGGAAAAAACGCCGTCCGGGGTGGTGGAAGCTCTTCGGGCCGGGCGCATCCGATTGGAAACGAAGCCCCTATCGTATCGCCGTTTGCTGGATGGGTTGTCGAAAATCGGCCATGACGCGGTGCGCCGTATCATGGGGCTCCATGGAGAGGAGGCGATACCCGCATGATCCCCCGTATCGCCGTTTTGGGCGGCAGCAGCGTCTACGCCCCGGAATTTATCCAATCCGTCATTTCGCACAATCTGAATGTCAAAGAGATTGTGCTGATAGGCCGCTCCGCCCACAAGTTGAAACTGGTCAGTGGGTTTTGCCAGCGCCTTCTCAACAAACGGGGATTCCCGGCGCTCGTGCATGGCACGGATAACGTCCAAGAAGGCGTGCGCGGCGCAAAATATATCCTCAACAACATCCGCGTAGGCGGCATGCAAGCGCGGCTGCGCGATGAGAAAACGCCCCCGCGCATGGGCATGATCGGCGATGAAAGCCTGGGCGCGGGCGGATTCGCCAACGCCATGCGCACGCTGCCTGTTTTATTCGAGTATGCCCGCATCATAGAAGAAACCGCGCCCAATGCAACCCTCATCAATTTAACTAATCCCATTGGAATCTGCGTCGAGGCGCTGCTTAAATACTCGAAACTAAATGTCATCGGCGCAAGCGACTTGCCCGGCGGCTACATCAAACAAATCGCCGAGCTACTCCACCACGACCCCATGGAGCTCGCTTTTGATTATATCGGCCTCAATCAATTGGGCTGGTTTCAAGATGTGAAATGCCAAGGGCGAAGCCTGATGCCGCGCATCTTCGAACGGATGGAATTGCTCAAGGATGACGGATTTGACACCGAGCTGATCGAGCTGTTCCACCTGATACCGACGCGGCGGGTGGGCATTTTTTTTCATAAAGACATCTTGTTAAAAAAACAAGAGTCCACCGCGCGCTACCGCGCCGAAGTACTGTATGAAGCTGAGCGCCAGATTTTGCGGCTGTATGAAGATGAGCATCTTGCTGATATCCCCGATCTCACTCGAGCCCGCAATGCCGCCTGGTATGAGGAAACCATCGTGCCGTTGATCGAGGCGCTGGAACGGAGCGAACCGAGTGAGCATATCTTATGCGTGCGCAACGGCGGCGCCATTCGCGACCTGCCGGATAATTGCAGCGTGGAACTCGCCGCGTCCGTCAGCAAGGAGGGCGTATCCGTCCAAAAAGTGGGAAGCTGCCCCCGTTTTCTAAAAGGACTATTCTTTTCGGTCAAGGAAAGCGACCGCCTCACCGTCGAAGCGGTGCGGCATCGCTCCTACGAGTATGCTTTGCAAGCCCTTACCACTAATCCGCTCGTGCCTTCCTTGGACGCGGCAAAAGCCTACCTGCAACAGCTTATGCAACAAGAACGAATCGAACTACATTAGGCTTTGCGCGCGGATTTCCGGCTCACGCGTGGTAAATTTGCATTAGTGGTGCGGATTCCGCGATTATGCATGCCAAGCTTGTTCATTTTCCGCCTGGCTAGGCGGCAAAGCCTCTTGTGTTTTTAGAGGTGAACGGGGTTTCATAGAATGTGTAGAATGTCCGCGAATTAACCCAACAATACAAAGTTGAGGAGAAAATGAGGGCCATGCGACGACTCAGCTTGCTTGCCATCACTGCTGTATGTATTGCGGCGATTGCATCCGCGCAAACTCCCACGCTTACGGGGGCAAATGGAAAAACGCTTCAGCAGCTTGCTGGAAGCGATGTCCTAGTAACGGCAGTCATCAACGGTTCGAACGCAGAAGACACCAACCTCCGGGTCCTCGAGATCGGTCCGGATTATATCGCCGTTCAGACCGACAACAATGAACGCCAGACCTATCTGTTCAAATCCCTCGCGGAAATCCGCGTGCAAGAAGGGCGCATTGAAAAGCCGGATCGGCAGCCCGCCCCTGGCATTAACCTGCTGCCGGAACAACAGCAAATCGTGAAGCGGGCCTTGGAGCGCGCCTCCGCCATCTTCGATGCGGGTGACGCCAGCCAAAATTATAAGCTCGATGCCGCCGCCATACTCGGCGTGGGCGGTGAAGTAGCCGCCAAAGACAAAGCCAGCGAGTATATCCTAAAAATCAGGGACAGCAATGACCTTGCAAGCGGAATCGCCGCTTGCATGGAACTGTACTTGATGGGCCGCGTGGAAGACATCAAACCGGAAGTGCTTGATGCCGGTCTTGCCAGCGGCAACCGGGTTATCCGCTCCGAATCCGCCAAGCTCGCGGGGCTCATCCAATACAAAAAAGGCGAACCTGACCTGCTTGAAATGTTTCGGGACCGCCGTCCAGACATATCGAGCTCCGCCGCGCGCGCTTTGGCCCGGCTGGGCGATAAAGAAATCGTCGCCGACCTCATCCTAATGCTGGATGACCGGAACACGGACAAAGGCGAGGCTGCAATTTTTGCGCTTTCCAAGCTGCTGTCTGGCGATAAAGCCAATACCCAGTTGATGAAAGACCAGCTTGCCGACGCTTCAAGCACAACCCGCTTCCGCCTTGGCCGCGTGCTATACAAGCTGGATGATCCCGATGGGCGGAAAATCATTACGGAAGAGATCATCCCCATACCTACTCTTCAAACAGACGCCGCTATGTTCTTAGCCAAAGATGGCGACTTGAAATCCATGGATATCTTGCGTGAGCGGCGCGACCAGCGGATAGACGAGGTCGAATCCGCTCAGACGCAGTTAGTTGAACTTGCCGTGGCTTTGCGCATGGGAGGCGACCGGACAGCCATTCCGGTGCTTCAAAACGCGCTTCGCTCCGACAAGTTCCCCCCCGTGCAAGAACGGGTTTGTGAACTCATCACGGAGATGGGCATCAAAGATTTGACCGTGCTGATTCAACCTGCTCTCGAAAGCCAAAACACCGGCGTATCAGTCCGTGCTTGCCAGGCGGCCGTGTCTTCCGCCTATGCGCAATTCCGCGAACGCCTGGTCGATATGTGGCAATAGAGCGCTTGCACGTATGGGTGTCGGGCCGTGTCCAGGGCGTAGGGTTCCGGTTCTCCATCCAGCGTGAAGCCAGCATGTTAGGCTTAGCCGGTTGGGCGCGTAATTTGCCCGATGGGCGCGTGGAAGCAGAGTTTGAAGGGCCGCGGCCAGCACTCGAGTGCATGCTCGAGTTCTGTGAACGCGGCCCTTCGTATTCTTATGTATCCCACACCGATTCTCTCTGGACCCAAGGCGAACCGCAATACGACCGGTTCACCATACGTTGAGCTTGATTCCAAGACGCTCACTCAGTAGACTCTGCCCTCATGCGACGCCGTCAACCCAGCCGAATGGCCGAATTGCGATTAAAATACCGCGCTAAATATGACGCGGTAGTCATGTTCATCTACCTATCCATCGTATATGCCTGGGGCTTAACGGTTTACCCGCTCGGGCGGGACTTTGAGCTGCTGGCTGCCCCCAGCAGCAGCGCCATGGGATGGCTCCCCAGCTTCGTGTTTCGCGGAGAAATGTCTCTCTTTGGAACATGGCTGCCAGGCTATCATCTGGTGAATATGCTGTGCCTCTATGCCTGCATGCTCTGCCTGTCCCGAATCGTCTCTTTCAGCATGAAAGGCCCATTCTGGCTGGGCACACTCGCGGCTACGCTCTTCATGGCCAATCCCGCCACGGGAGAAGCCGTACTCCACCTATCCGGGGTGGAACGCCTCCTGCCGTGTTTCTTAACGCTTGCGGCGCTCATGTTTTACGCCAGCCACATCTGGCATCCCGCAAAATGGAGATACATTGCATCACTCGGCTTTATGGCCGCGGCTTCGTTCTCCAGCCCGGCATGCACGCTGGCATTCGCAGCCGTAGTTTTGTACGAATGCCTCATTACGCCCAAAGAAAAACGGCGCTATTGGCGTTTGGCCCCCTTTGTATTGTTGGGCGTTGCGGCCATCTTCGTTCATGCATCGGAGATTCGCGCGGGCGGATTCGGCCTTGCCCAGCGTTTCGCTCCGCTCTATTTCCTTTTCTATCCGCTGGGTTTCCTGCCTGAGACCGCCAAAACGTTTCACGATTCCCCATGGCTTGGGTGGCTGGCGGCGCTGAGCGTACTGGGTGTGGTGGTGCTGGTTTTGCGCAAAGCCCAGCGGGGCAGCATCTTGTTCGGACTGCTGGCCATGTGCGTGCTGCGCGTATCCAGTGAAAGCCAGCCGGTGGATTTAGTCCATCTCGTGGGAGGCGGACAGCTCCTGCTTCCTAGCGCGATGTATCATGTGGCGTTCGTGGCGCTGTGCCTTCGCATCATGGAAAACGAACGCTGGCGCACGACCATGGTCTCCGCCACAACCATCTTATGCGCCATCTATTTCGGCATGCAGATCAATCGGGATTTCGCATGGCGGAGCGCCTCGCAAACCGTACAACGCTTCCAACAGGAAGCCGCCGCTCAAGCATCTGAAAAACCGCTGCTGGTGTGCCCGGATTACCAATTTTACAAAGGCGCGCCCCTATGCTTGTCGGACGCCATTTCGCAAGACACGCTATTCAGCAAAGCGCTCCCCTGCCAGGCAGCCGCGCCCATGCACTATTTCCCCGCCAATGAAATGCAGGTGTCTTTCCATCCCACTCCCTGGCCGGATGAAGGCGGCGAAATAGCCATCAAAGGCAAACGGCCTATCGATGTTGCCTGCTGGCCCTATGCCTCGGCCAGCTTGAATGAACCCGAAAAAAGGCCCCGCGATACGGTAGAGCTTATCAAGCAATCCGGCTCTGGTTTTGCTCTACGCGTGCGCCTGGAGCCCCCCATTGCCGCACCATATGCCCTCCTGCCCGGCGGCCAGGATTTGCCTGCCGAATAATGCCCTCGCACGGCTATCCAAACAACGCCGCACACAGTGGTAAAGAGTTTTTTTTTAAGCCTGAGCATATAATGGGTTCGCAACCAGACAGTGAAAATCTGGTATACTGATGCTACCATAGCATGGGGGGAGAAGAACGGAAGACCTATGGGTGATGTTCCCACGCAGCATATCGAAGATGAATACCAACGGGCCATGCGTATGCATTCCCAGGCGCGGGAAGCCGAATTACGGGTGCGCGAGCTGCTCGAACTGGCCGATGAACGGCGGCAGCAAGAGGCCCACGACATCCGAAAATGGAACCGCATTCTTTCCCGCCTTGAAGTAGCTCTGGACGCGACGAAAGCCCGGCAAGCCGCCTGCGAACAGGAACTCGACCGGCAGCGTCGGCGCGCGGAACGGCGGGGAGTTGATCTTCCACCCATGTTGTTTGATCTGATGCAAGATAACGCCTCCTCGCCTTGCGATGAACTGGGGCTTCCCGGCAGTCTGGCAAAACAAGGCCCGGATCTATCCGATGAAGCCATCTCATTCGCCGCGCAAGGCTTAAGTGATTACGCCGCCACGCTGGCCTATCCATCCCCCTCAAGCGAACCTGTAAAGAAAGAGCACGCTTTCCCAGCGCCAGAACAAGACATGGCAACGCCAGCGAGCTCCACCGAGATTCGGATCTCGAACATTTCCTTGCGGAAATCACTTGAAACGCGCACTCCTCAAGTCAACGCGGAAGAGCGGCGCATGCGCGGGCGCTTGCGGATCGCCGTAGATAAAATGGTGATGCGCCATTACGATGCATTGTCCATGAGTGAAATTGACCTGCTGCTGAATTCGTTCGCCGCCGTGCTTGATCAATCCGCGAGCGATAGGCCTGGCGAACGCATGTCGGAGCTCTTCGCTGAATTCATGGAACATCTCCAAAAACGGCAAAACCGTTGGAGTCAACTCATTGAATCCCGTCAAAATCCAGCCCCTCCCAGGCCTGCATCCCTTCCCTTGCCAGAAGAATAGCTTTCCTCATATTTTCCTCATAAATACATGCTAGTATGCCTCTCCAATGGCAATCCCATAATCCAGCAGAAAGAGGAGCAGGCTCATGCAATTGGTGAAGCAGACTCGTTGCACATTCAATTCCCGCAGGTGGATTCCCGGCATGTTCTTCTGGGTAATAGCCGCCAGCATATCCGCCACGCCCGCTTGCGCGGAACCAGATGCCGTTTTTGATATCTCTCCCAGTGCGGAGACTGCCCCAGTCTCGACTCCCGAAGATTCCGCGGATGACCCATGTATCTGGCTGCATCCCACGGACCGCGCCCTAAGCGTTATTATAGGAACCAACAAGAAAGGCGGGCTCGTTGTCTTCGACCTCAAGGGAAATATCCTTCAAGACCTCGCCACGGGAAAACCCAATAATGTGGATATTCGATACGGCTTTCCGCTGGCGGGCCAGCCCACGGATATTGTCGCCGCAAGCAATCGTTCTGATAATACGCTGGCGATATACCGGATGAATCCGGGCGCCCGCATGCTGGAAGATATTACGGCCGCGCCCATTCGGACCGGCATCGAGGCGTATGGATTCTGCATGTATCATAACTCGAAAACAGGCCAGTATTTCGCCTTTGTGAACGCTAAGGACGGAACCGTCCAGCAATGGAAGCTCGAAGAAACGGAAGGCGGCAAAATAGGCGCACAGCTTGTGCGCACCTTCTGCGTAGGCTCCCAAGTCGAGGGATGCGTGGCGGATGACGAAGCGGGCTTCCTATTCGTTTCTGAAGAGAATATCGGTATTTGGCGCTATGGCGCGGAACCCGATTTCAATCCGGACAAACGCATGCTCGTGGATCTCGTAGGGCCGCGCGGGCATCTGGCGGCTGATATCGAAGGTTTAGCCATTTATTATGGCAAAAATGGTGCGGGGCATCTCATCGCATCAAGCCAAGGCAATAATATGTTCGTGCTCTACCAGCGCACGGAGCCCTACGCGTACGAAAAGTCTTTTCGCATCGTAGAAGGCAATGGCATTGATGGCGTGACAGAAACCGATGGGCTGGATGTGACGCATGAATCCCTAGGTTCTGCCTATCCAAAGGGACTGCTTGTGGTCCAGGACGGAGATAACGGTTCCGACAACCAAAACTTCAAACTCATATCCTGGGATAACGTCGAAGCCGGACTCTCTTCTTCATCCAAGTAAAACGGCTATAAATCGGTTGAATCGGCTAAATCCTCACCAAATCACTAATTTTTCTGTCCTGCATATCCCATATTACGCAATTGCTCCATCATCTCCTCTTCCGCATTCGCGGGTTGTGCGGCAGACTCACCCGGCGGATAGGCGGCGTTCCACTTCTCCAACACCGCGCGCAACGTCTCCGCATCGGCTGGCTGCCCCGCGCTGCAATCACGTTGTTCCGCAGGATCTTCATCAAGCCTATACAGCTCGAACCGATTCGATGCGAGGCCGTGAATGCCTTTCAAACCGCTAGAGGGAGAAACGACGGCTTCAAGCGGCTCGGGGGTGATAAGTGGATTGTTAGCGCGTATATAGCAAGGCTGATTTGGCGATTCAAGCAAAGATTGCCCGTTCCATTGGGGAGGAGCCGGAATCCCAAGAAGGCTGGCTAAGGCTGGCATGACGCCGATGGCGGAGACGGGCGCGGATTCCTGGCCGGATTCAATGCCTGGCCCCGAAAATAGGAGCGGCACATGGACTTGTTCATCATATAATGCTGTGCCATGCCCGAAATGGCCATGCTCCCAGAATGCCTCGCCGTGGTCCGCCGTGAGGCATACTACGGTGCGCTCTCGAAGCCCCAAGGCATCCAGCACACCTAGGCTCTGCCCAACGCCTTCATCCACATACCGCACTTCACCCCGATATAAGGACTCGATGTAACGGCGATCCGGTTCATCCAGAACCAAATCATTGTATACCGGCTGACGGGAAAAAGAATTCCAGCCCCAGCGAGGATCGGCATCGCAAAACACCGGCCGAGGCCCCGCCATCGAGCGATACCTCTCGGGAGGATCCAACGGCGTGTGGGGGTCCATGTAATGAACCCAGAGAAAAAACGGCTGGCGGGCGTTGCGCCGGATGAAATGCTGGGCGTACCGGGTGAGGATGCGCGTAGTGTCTAATGGACGCTCGGGGGCGATCTCCGGCCAAAAGCGGGCCGCCGCTCCCTGCAATATGGGGACTTGGCGCAACAGGCCCGTTTTTAGCGGTTGCACGGTTATAGAATGCGGCGGATGCCTGAAAACCTCGAAATACGCCGTTTGGTCCCTGCAACAAGGGATTGCCGCTGAATCCTCCTGTCCTATAACCTCGAGCCGCCAGCAATTCTGCGAGCGTGGGCGTTTCATCCGGGATGCGGTTTCGGGTGAGCGCGCGAATAGCCTGCGCAGGCTCGGAATGAGGCGCTACGCCTGGCGGATATGATGAGGAAAACAGGCCCACCATGGAAGGAAGGGTCCATGGGGCAAGCGAATAACTCGATGCATACAATCGTCCGGTTTGGGCAAGCGATTCGAGGGCGGGCGTCGGCGTTGTCCCGCCATATACGGAACAAAAATCTGCTCGCAACGCATCGCAGGTGATCAAGACTAGATTCGGCGGAGCGCCGTTATGGGCGCGTGCTGGCGCGAAGCGCAAGGCAAAAACCGAAAACGGCAAGCCAAGCATCAGCACGGCACATACGAACCGGACCCGCCAGGAGCGGCTTCGCATCCAAAGCAGCAACAAACCCGAGAGCAAGCCATACGCCAATGCGGCGGGCGTGGCGTATAGGAGGCGGTGGGGAGACAAAAAAAGTAGTTCGCCCAAGGCGGTTTGCGCCGCGCCGCAAGCTAGGAAACACAAGGCCAGCGCGATATAACGGTTCAGGCGCGCACCTCTCCGCCATCCTGCGCCCACAAAGCAAACACACAAAAGCACCGGCATGCACACGATGGTGGCCAGGCGGACATTTCCCCCGCCAGCGCATACGGCGGACCACACCAGCGAGGAGGAGAACCAGACCGCAACTACGGGCATCCAATCCCGTTGGCGGCTTGCCATACGGACAACAGCCAGCGCCAGCTCCGCTACTCCCCAGACCAGCGCCAGGTAAATGCCGAATCCAAGCAGAACGCCAGCCCAGCCTTGAAAATCGCCGCCGCACCATCCATATATGCGTTGGAACTTAATCAGTTCCAGAACCGAAAAAGCCAGGCAAGCCAAAATAGAAAGAGACAATACTTCAAGATGCCGTCTAGGGTGAACGTTTGAAGCCATTTTCGCCGATATTCTCCTCCACGTTATGACTGCATGCCGTTATGCCATGGGCTTTTCCGATTGCGGCGAATGACCGGCGAAGGCGCCGGTCCCACACTATGTTTGTTAATAAAGTGCGGTTGTTACCGAAATAAAACATAGGCTCTAGCATGTGCGTCATGGGCGAGACGCCCATGCTACGGGAGATTTCGAAAAACTATTTTCATCTCATACTTGGCCGCTTATTCACTCCGCCAGTATGCTGGCTAGAAATTGGGCGATATGCTCGGGGCGTGCGCTGGTGAGATGATTCGCTTGATTGCGGCAGCTCGTGCCATTGGCAATGAGCCGTGCTCCCGCGGGCATCGTACCGACCTGTTCGGCAAAAAGCTTGCCTACTTGAATGGACAGTTCATATTTCTCGCGCAATTGGCCAAACTGGCCCGCCATGCCGCAGCAGCCCGTCTTCAGCGTGGACACGCTGCACCCCGGCGCTTTGCGAAGGAGCTTCTCGCCGATGGCGGGATCGGCCAGCGCCTTCGCGTGGCAATGGGTATGAATGGCCACGTTCGTGGGGATGTTCTTGAAATGTAACGCATCGGGGTGCTTTTCGAGCAGCTCATACACAAACTGCTCGAAGAGCACGCAGCGCGCCGACACGTCTTCGGTGTCCGCGATTCCCAGTTCACGGTAATCCTGCACGAACATCGAATAGCTGGAAGGCTCCAAAAAGATAATGGGATCACGCGTGCCGTCTTGGCGGAACAGGCGCACATTATGCTCGCCGTATTTCCGGGCAATATCCAGGCGGCCTGTACTGAACGCCGGGCGCCCATCGCATTTCCGGCCCTTCAACAGGCGCACCCGGTAGCCCGCCGCTTCCAGAACCGATACGGCTGCAATGCCCACCTCCGGTTCGCAATATCGCACGGAGGCGTCATCCCACAACACCACATTCCCGCGCCCCCCCGCGCCCGTGGGCGTATGCTGTGCAAACCATCGGTCGAAACGTTTCCGTGCAAAACGGGGGAAAGGCCGTTTCGAGGTGAAACCGATGGCCTGTTCCATGAAAACGCGTACGGGTTTGAGGTTCATGAACGCATTCGCGATGCGGGGAGTCATGCTGGCCAATTGGCCCATGGCGTCGAATCCGCTAATCATTCGCTCGCGCAAGGTGACGCCTGTCTGCTGATGTTTGGCATGAAGCACTTCCGCTTTGAGCAGCGGCATGTTCACGTTCGAGGGGCATTCCACCGCGCAGGCCTTGCACGACAAGCAATTGTTCAAGGCCTCGCTTAATTCGGCTGCCAGCAGCAACTGCCCATTCCCCGAGAACCGGCCCTCCAAAGTAGCGCGCAGGATGTTCGCGCGGCCCCGGGTGGACATGAGTTCGTCGCCCGTGGCTTGGTACGTGGGGCACATGGTGGGCACATCTTGGCGGCAACCGCCGCAGCCGTTGCATTGTTCGAGATTGCCCACGAATGAGCCGTCTTTCTCGGCGAAGGCGAGCACAGGCGTGAACGGCAAATGGATGAGGTAGCCCGCGCCCATGCGCAAATTCGTGTCAATCCGGAAGGGTCCGGCCTTGTCCGATGGGAGGATTTTACCCGGATTCATCAAGCCGTTCGGGTCGAACAGTTGCTTAACGGCGCGCATGGCGTTCATGAGTTCAGGGCCGAGATGCTCCGGCAAAAATTCCGTGCGCGCAATGCCTACGCCGTGTTCCGATGCAAGGGACGCGTTGAACTGCCGGGCCAGCGCCGATACTTCTTCCGCAACTTTTCGATACGCGGCGACGCCTTCGGCGGTATGTAGATCCACCACGGGCCGGACATGCAGAAGGCCGGAGGCGGCATGGCCATAGTACGAAGCCTCGACGCCCGTACATTTCATGATTTCCCGCAGGCTATCGACATAAGCGGGCAATTGTTCGGGACGGACTGCTACGTCCTCGACCCCGGCGGTGGGTTTGATGGACCCTTTCCGGCCCGTCAGCAGCGAAAGGCCCGCCTTGCGCAGATTCCACACCATGGCCATTTCCGAGGGTTCCGTCACCATCATGGAACGCAACCCGATAGTGCGCTGTTCGAGGGCAGCCAGTTTTTCGGCCACGTGATCATAAAATTCGACGATCAAAATCGCTTCGCAAGGTTCCTCGTCGAGGCGTAAAAACCGGCGCGTCTCGGTAAAAGCATGCTGGCCTCGGGTTTGCCCGAATAACGCGCGGTCCATATGCTCGATGGCGGCGGGCTTCAAATCGAGGAATTCCACCGTGGCCTGCATGGCCTCGGGCACGGAGGCGAAAAAGAACAGGGCCACTCCCTTTTCTTTTGGAAGCGGGACGATATTCAGTTCAGCCGACCAAATAGCGGCCAGAGTGCCTTCGCTGCCCGCTAGGATTTTCGTAAGGCCCCGCCCGCCGCGCAAATACCGATCAAATCCATATCCAGGCCACCGCTTGCATATGCCGCTGGGGAACCGGGCGTCCACTTCGGGAGCTACACGTGAGACAATGCCGTCTACAGCGATACGGAGTTCTTCCAGACCCTCCCGTATGCCGCCCACGGTCCGGAGCGAGCCATCCGCCAGAATCACTTCCAAGGATTGCACATGCTCGGAAGTCGTGCCATATATGGGAGCGCGCGCGCCCGATGAATTGTTGGAAATCATGCCTCCGAGCGTAGCGCGGGAGCTTGTGGCGACATCCGGGCCGTAACAAAAGCCATGCGGCGCTAGAAATGTGTTGAGTTGATCGAGCACAACACCCGCGCCTACGCGGACAGTACGCTGTTCAATGTCCAGATCGGTGATTTTACGATTGTAGCGGGCCAAATCAATCACCAGCCCCGGGCCCACGGCACCCCCGGCAAGGCCCGTACCGCCGCAACGCGGAATGATTGAAACCTCTGCCTCGGCGGCGGCCAGCATGGCATGGCTCGCCTCTTGGGCCGTGCGGGGAAACGCCACGCCGAAAGGTTCGATTTGATAAATAGATGCATCCGTAGCGTAGAGACGCCGCGTTAAGTCATCAAAACGCACTTCACATGGCCCGCTCGATATTGCTTTTCGCTGCGCCGCACCATCCATTGACACCACTTTTACCTCCATGACGCTGGTGTCATCCACACCTGCGCGATAAACTCCAAACTATTGCCTGCCAATTCGTTCTTCGAGCGCGCGCCGTACTCGCTTAAATTCAGACTCGACACGCGAATGCACAACTTCAGATTCTTCCAGATCGCCGGCCTTGGCGCTTTTCTCCAGTGCTTCCGCGGCGGACGCCAATCCCATGGCGCCTATATTGCTGCTGGCGCCTCGAAGCGAATGGGCAAGACGCATGATCTCAGCCATATCTTCTGCTGATACCGCTTTGCGCAAACATTCCAAGCGGCTGGTTGTGTCGGATAAAAACATGCTCATGATTTCTTGAAACAGCACATGGTCGCCTTCCAGAATGGATTCAAGCCGAGTGAAATCCACCGGCGGGGGGCCTTGCGCGTTAATGTCGGCTTCTGAGTCTTTTGCTTCATCCGCTGGCGGCGATTCCAATTTGGCGTCGAGAAACCGCCTAAGCACGGCATCCAGCGCATGAATGTCCACCGGCTTGGTAATATAATCATCCATGCCAGATTCGATACATTGCTCCCGGTCGCTCTTCATGGCTGCGGCGGTCATGGCCACAATGGCGACGCGCCGCTGCTGGCCCAGCTCCCACCGCCGGATGGCCTGTGTCGCTTGGTATCCATCCATCTCAGGCATTTGACAATCCATCAAGATGAGGTCATATACCCGGTGGGACACTGCATCCAAGGCGGCCAAGCCATTATCGGCGATATCGCACCCATAACCAAGGCGCGCCAGCATACGTTCCGCCACCTTTTGATTCACCCGATTGTCCTCGGCGAGCAAGATTCGGAATTGCTTCCGCTGCGCTTCATCGGGGGCGGCGTCATTAGCGCGTTCGGTGGAACCGCCCCCCGCTTCATGGGACGCAAATCCGATCACTTCGGCCAGTGCATTATAAAGCGCATGTTGCTTCACCGGTTTGACGATATAAGCGCCGCTGCATGCGGCAGCTAGCTTCTGGCCTTCCGCGCGCTGGGTGGCCAGCGCCATCCAGATCAAGCGCACACCGGCGAGCGATGCATCCTGGGAAATAGCGGCGGCCAGCTCTTGCGCTAAAACATCGCTTGAATTCATTCCGAGCAACGCGGCGCGGAATGGCGGCGCGCCAGCAGCGCCGCGCAATAAGGACAACACATTCTTCTCAAACTCTGACTCGAAAGCCTCGCATCCCCAAGCAGCCAAGCATTCCATGCAAGCCTGGCGGTTTTTCGCGTTGTTGTCGGCCACCAGGACGCGCACACCACGGAGCATTGCATGGCCAGCAGGCATGGCGCGGCTTGCAGACGGCCTGCGGAACGGTATCGTAAAGAAGAAGGTCGAGCCCTTTCCCTCCACGCTCTCGACCCCTATCTCTCCGTTCATGGCATTAACAAGCCGCTTGGAAATAGCCAGGCCCAGGCCGGTGCCTCCGTAGCGCCGCGTGGTGGATGCATCGAGCTGGGTGAATGGGCTAAACAACGATGCAATGCGGTCCGGTGGGATGCCAATGCCAGTATCCGATACGCTGGTTCGAACCGTCACGGATTCCGCGGATTCCTCCACCACCTCCACGCGTATACACACTTCGCCCGCTTGGGTGAATTTAACTGCATTGCCCGCCAGATTGAGGAGCACTTGCCGGAACCGGGAAGGATCGCCGCCCACCCATTCCGGTGCGCCGCGCTCCATAAGGATAGGCATCTCCAGGCCCTGTTCATGCGCGCGCGCCGCGAGCAAATCGCCTGTCTCTTCGATACACGCGCGAAGATTAAAATCAATGCTCTCCAGCTCGAGCCTGCCCGCTTCCACTTTAGAGAAATCGAGTATGTCATTCACCAAAGACAGCAAGGTCTCGCCCGACACGCGGATAATCTCCGCATATTCACGCTGCTCGGGCGTGAGCGGCGTATCGGCCAATAATCCGGAGGTGGCAATGACTCCATTGAGGGGCGTACGGATCTCATGGCTCATATTGGCAAGGAATTCGCTCTTCGCGATGCTGGCCATCTCCGCATCGAGCGCCATGCGATTGGCCCGGGAAATGGCGTCCTCGAGCTGTTGATTCACCGCCATCAACTCATCCCGATGGCGCTTTGTAAGCTCCTCCGCCCTCCCGCGCGCTAAGTAGGCTCCGATAATCTGCGCCGCGAGCTGCAAGCTGCGGCGTTCATGCGCGGGCCAGGAACGGCTTTTATCTGATGCACCGAATAGGACAATGCCGGACCATACGCCCTCCGACCATACCGGCAAGATCAAAACCGAACCAATCCCATGCTGGGCGAATAAATCACGCTCCTCTTTAGGCAATTGGCTGATAGGCCCATGCATGGCCTGCTCGCTGGCCAGCAATGATATCCACCTCAGAAAATCTGGCTGGCTTGCCATCTGGCGGCCATCCGGCCCTTCAAACAAGGACATGCCGCCTTGGGCGTCTTCCTCGTACAACAGCCGCATCCCCCGGCTGCCGCCATTATCCCGCACATTCTCGAAGAAGCACACCATGCATGCGCATGCCGCTTCACACAACGCCCGTGCGGCGGCGGGCAGCGCCGCTTCCACTTCGGTCGTCGCCAAAAGCACATGGGCGCACGTGGCCAGCGCATCGGCATATCTCATATGCAGTGCGGCGGTTTCCTCCCAGCCACTGCCTATCGCAAGCTTCCGTACAATAACGCAAAGCTGCCCTTCTTCGGCGGGGATTACGGAAAGCTTCACGGGCAGATACACATTAGACAGGCTTCGCAAGCGCGTTTCAATATGCTTGGCCGCAGGCTGCCCTTTTTGGCCTGGCGCATTCGATAGAATGCTTAACCGCACATCTGGCTCAAAAAGGCTCCAAAAATTGGTGTGCTCCGCCATCTCGCCATAGCTGTATCCAAGCAGCAATTCCGCAGCGGTATTCGCAAAAACGATATGCCCACCCCGGATAAGGAACACGGCGTGATTGCTTTCAGCGGCAAGTATGGTAAATGCGTCGCCATCCATGAATTCAAGCCTTTGTGGGAATCCCCGCGGCTACTATAGGCCCGCCGCACCATGCCAGACGCCATGCAAGTCGAAGTGATTAAGTATGGTGCCTCACGGTATCAAATAGTGTCAAATCCGAAAATCGCCGGATAAAATTGTCCTATTATACTTGATATTCCTACAACTCGATATGGACGATCATTTCCAACGCAAGGCGTGGAGAACACATAGATTCGCAAAGTAGGAAAAATGTAACACTTTAGCCATCTGAAATGAAAGCGTCGGGCCGTTTTTTGAACCGCGAATACATAACAAACCTCCATTGATGGGGGATTTTTTTAAACAAGATGAAACACAATTTTTTTAATGGCAATTTTGCTACACAAAAAAAGTACGCCCGGACAATTCATAGATTAAGGTTCAAATATGTGAATAATCTTGGCGATCATGTTCAATCTTGTAAATTATATCTAAAAACAGCTCTTGCTTCAGTCCGCTAAAGCATTACGAAAAAACCGCTCTCGAACCGTTTATTCGCACATTCGAGAATAGAGAAGAGTGGATGCTTTGCGATACTTTGCGTTCTCCGGGCCTCTGCGTTGAAAATGACTCAACTTCACCAAGCCTTAAAATCGCAGATCGCGCTCTCCCTTTCGGATGCGGCCGAGAAAATCGACCGCCCTCTCACGTTGTTTTTCATTAGGAACATTCAAAATCTCACGATCGATCATCTGCTGCCCTATCTCCTGCAATTCGGTGTCGCCATAATCTTTCAAATATTCTTCAAAGGTGAGCAGGGCATTAGGCAAACAGAAATTCCCGATCTGGCCCGATTTCGCCAGCGGCATGAAACGGTCGCCGGTCCGGCCTTCCCGGTAACAGGCGGTGCAATAACTGGGGACATAGCCGTCTTTCACTAGGCTTTTAATCACATCAATGGGTTTTCGATGATCTGCAAGATTGAATTGCGGCTTTTCCTCAAGCCCGCTTTCATCGACCGTTGTCCGTTGGGCATATCCTCCGACGCCCACGCATGACCCGGCGCTCATCTGAGAGATGCCGATCTCCAACAGCTCTTTGCGGAATTCGACGCTCTCCCGCGTGGAGAGGATCATCCCGGTATAGGGAACCGACATACGTATGACTGCTACGACTTTCTTAAAATCCCGGTCTTTGACGATATAGGGGAAATCGTCGAAATGGACGCCTTCCGCCGGTAGAAGCCTTGGAAACGAGATGGTGTGCGGGCCTACTCCGTTGACGGCCTCCAGGTGTTCCGCATGCATCAGCAGCGCCACGGTTTCGTAGTGGTAGTCATATAGCCCATATAGCGGGCCGATGCCCACATCATCAATGCCCCCGCCCCGCATGGCCCTGTCCATGGCTTCCGTATGCCACTCATAGTTACACTTCGGGCCGCTGTGCAAGGCCAGATAGGTCGGCTTGTGGTAGGTTTCCTGGAAAAGAATATACGTGCCGATGCCCGCATCCTTGAGTTTCCGGTAGTTCTCCGCCGTGGTGGCGGCAATATCCACATTCACCCGGCGAATCGCGCCGTTTTCGAATTTCTCATTGTAGATGGTTTTGATGCACTCGAGGATGTACTCGATAGGGCATCGTTCATCATCTTCGCCTGCTTCCAGCAGCAGGCGCTTGTGGCCCATGGCTTGCAATGCCCGGATTTCCTCGCGCAGTTCTTCCTGCGTGAGCTGGTGCCGTCCGATTGTATTGGCGCACCGGTAGCCGCAATAGGCGCAGTTATTCACGCAATAGCTGGATAGATACAAGGGCGCGAACAGCACGATTCGCTTGCCGTAGATCGTCTCCTTAATCTCCCGAGCGATGGCATACATTTTCTCGAGCGCCGCTTCGTCATCGATTTCGAGCAAGACCGCCGCCTCTCGATGGGAGATGCCTTGATAGGTCTGGGCTTTCGCCAGAATCCGGTCGATTTCCGCGCTATTTTGAGCCAGTTGTTTTGCTTCCTGAATAGACGCCAGGATCTCTCCATCTTCAATAAATTCGTTCGCGTCCATGGATTTTACGTTGTACATTGTCTTGCTCCTTTCGTGTTATGCATATAAGGAAACGCATGTTTCCGGGAAAGCCCGTTACGCCGAACCTGCCTTTACAATGGCTGCCGGGAATATGAGGACGCTTGTTTGGTGATCATGGATTTCACCGAGGCGCCGGATATCCTGCCCAGCTTGCCGGTCAAAGCGCTGATATCATCATTGCTGCCATCCACTATCAGCGATATGACCGATACGCCGCGCTCCCGGTATGGAATCCCCATCCTGCCGATAATGAGCCGTCCGTATTCATGTAGAACGGCGTTGACCTGTTCAGCGCACGCGATATCTTCAATCACAACGCCTACAATTCCAATCCTCTTATCCATACGGCATACGCTCCAAATAAAAAAGCCCCCTTTCCGCGCTTCCGCGCGAAAAGGGAGCAAAACAGCATTCATGATTTATTCATGCCGCATGCATGCCTTTCCGCTCGGAATCACCTTGCGGTCGGGTGAATGTTACGCGCCCTGTATCCGCAGGCGAAAATGAACGCGAGCAGACACATTGCGATACACACCACTTCGTTTATCTATACATTCAATCTAGCACCTAAAATTCCCGGCGTCAATGCTTTTCGAGATGGAAGCTTCTTGTCAGATGCTCAGGAAGCGCATCATCTAGAGGTAAGCTCGAAGAATGTGCTTGACAAAATACCGAACTTGTTACACACTATACATGGCGCACATGGTATACGTTTACGAAAGTAGCAACTATGTGGAGGACTTTCCTATGCGGCACTTCGCGGTTTTCTCACTATTGTTCCTGCTCGTGCTCTGGTCAAATGAATCACATGGCATTGCTGAGTGTCCTAAAGATCACTATATTAGGTTTTGGGAGCCCATCTATTTTGAACAATATTCTAAAGATACTTGTAACACTTTAATAGCTAATACAGTTAATCCTGAAGGCCCCAGTGATGGTTACGATCAGGGCTATAGTGTAATGAGTAGATCAAGAGATCTCTATTTTGATACAGATGTTGATGAATGTGTAAGAGTAAAAAACCACGCCCAGAGGACGTGGCTTTGCTTTGGCCACTCAGAGAGTGGCTGAGTGCTTGCACCCAAAGGATGCAAGCGTGGGTTGTGTTCCGCAACACCGCTTGGTTCAGTACTTCAATTTTAGCTGTTCATCGTGACGTTCCGCTTCTTCCTGGAACTTCACGTACTTGCGGATCATTTCTTCGTTAAGCCCCACGGTATCCACGCAATATCCAGGTGCCCAGAAATGATTGCCCCAATAGGGCTTCTTTTTCAAATGCGGAAACTGCTTGAATATCCGGATCGCCGTACGCCCCTTCAAAATGCCCGCCAGATCCGATATCGACACCTTTGGCGGAACCATCACAAGCAAATGCACGTGCTCGGGCTGTACATTCAATTCGAGCACCTCGCATCCTTGCTGCCCACAGAACATTTGGATACAGGTGTAGACCTCCTTGCCCACCGGTCCCGTCAAAACCCGGTAGCGGTATTTGGGCACCCATACCATGTGATATTGGCAATACCATATCGCATGTGATAATTTGCGGAAACGACTCATTGGCATCTCCTTCCTCGGTGTTGCGGAACAACACGAGTGTAGGGGATGCCGATGGGCTCAAACAGGCTGAGCCAAAGGCCCTATGACCACGTCCAAAGGACGTGGGTTTCTAGGTCGCACTAAATTTCGATTTGTATGGTTTCGCTGGAATAACTGGCCATATGGCGCATGGTTGGATGAATGAAGGTATGCCTAACATACTCGCTCTCAACCTAACATATAATGATGCTGGATTTGCAGCTTGTACGGCATGGCGAAACGCTGCAAATGGAGTCGGTAATCAGTATATGCAAGTAGGAAGAAGGATTATTTGGATAAATGGTGTATCAACAAGGGTATGGGGAGTATTGGTTTTCGGCACATGGTTTGAGCTTTATGCTCAACCTCATACCACAGAGAACGATTCTATTGTATTTGCGTGCAGCTGCTTGTCCGCAGAAGAGGGAAATTTTACGCAATCCCTACTCTCATCCATAGGAGGTCGAGTAGGATTTGGATTTGTATATGGATCAACTTACGGATCAATTTGCAATGATGTTAAGCTTCTATTAAAGAGAATGAATGGACGAGATCCATATTCAACGGATCTAGATAGGCGATATGCTGATGTTGCATTTAATTATGGAGGTTACTCTAGTTATTTTCGCATGTATCCTTCTACTCCACCACCCACCACATTATGCCCGGCAATTGTTAGCACATACATTTTTGGCGGCTGGGTAGTTCCAAATTACGTATACTGCGTTCATAACATGCATACAGTTGATAGTGTATGTTCAGCAACCGATGATCGGTTTTATGAGCTAGATCCTCAATGTACCACCGGATCATTTTTTGAACGCAAAAATGTTTCTGGCTCAATGGTATATTCATGGGTCTATTATTATATCCCTGAATATCTTCGGCCCTTTGCTTTAGTGTACCTAAATGGAGATTATATTAAAGCACCAGGGGGCCAAAGCTGTGATGTAGATGCAATTGCACCAAACGGTGGTAAACTGGGGGATTACTTTTTGTTTCCTTGGTACTAATGATTCTGTGAAATATTGGCTACAATCTATAGACTTAACAAAGTGGAGACTTAGAGATATGTACAATATAAAAATGTTATCTCAAGTTTTTATGTTCGGAATTGCGATATTGATTTCAATATCTGCTTATCCACAAGTCGAAGTCAACCTAGAGGTCGAGCAACGGCTCATCCAGGAGTTTGGGCAAGAAAGGACGGAGATCCGCGATGGGGCGGTTCTCATCATGAACGGCGCCTATGCGCCGGAACCGTATATCGTGGAACGGCGCGGTTTGAACCTGTATTTGAACGGCCAGCCGATCTCGACTCCATGGGAACACTGGCCAATTCCGGATCCGGAGCTCATCGAAGAGAATCCTAGTGAACCACCGAATGGAGGCAATCCCATTACCTTCTACAAACCCGAAACCAAATGTGAAGCGGCGCATGCGTTTTGGAATGCCAAGGAAATGTATTATATCCAGCATTTTCCCAAAGAAGAGGCCACCCGTCGATTGGTGGCCGATCTCGAGAAAGCCAGCCAGCAGGAAGATGCGGATTGGAAAGTGCGATATAATCCAGCGTATTTCCATGAGGGCTGTTTCGATATCGTATCCGCGGATGGCGAGGCGATTTCCTGGGGCTTAGGCGACTGGCCGCCCCCACCCAAGCCCACGAACGAAGAATTGCTTCAAGACATACGAGGTAAATATGAGAGTCAAGTTAGGGAACTCAAAACCAGACATTACTATATCAGTGTGACCAAGGGCGATTCGGGACTCACGCAGTTCTCCGAGCCTTTCCTGATGATCTTCGACTTGATGATGACGGATCTCCCGTACGAGCAGCGCCTCGAAAAAGCAAAACAATCCGGATATAAAGATTGGGAGGGATATTATCCGCATCTCCTGCGCACCATCGAGCCTGCGCCGGAGCTATTGGCCAAAATCGCCCGCATTCGGGCGGACTTTGAAAAGAAAAAGCAAGACCGATTGCCAAAAACGCAGCCCGTTCCACCACAAGGCTAGGCGCTGGCTTCCGCCAGGTGGAGAGCTAAAACAAACCAGTGTATAGCGCGCTTTTGTGTGGCTTTTCGCACTGCCTTAGCAGGAAGAGTGTATGCTGAAGCAAGTTGTGAAGCCGCGTTAAAGCGTGCTCTGAGTTTGTTTTTGCGATGCTTTCGCCCCGGTTGAAGCCGTGTGATAAGGAGAGTCCGCGCAAAGCGGGCTAACAGGCATAACTGGTGGATGCAGGCAATCGTGAACCATTTTGAAGTCAATAAAGCGCCTTTTCTATGAGAAGACGTACGATGTATGCGTCCATTTACGAAAAAAGTGACCGATTTCCTTGCGAAACGCTACAAACCCACTTTCATGACTCAGGCCCGCCCGCAAGTTCTTTTTTGACTACCCGGCCCGTATAATACGTGCATTCGTTGCTCATTGGATTGCTCAACCTAAAGGAGTCTTGCCATGAGACGGCTCATCTCAAATCGCACCGCGCATCTGTTCGTGGCGTCCTTGCTGCTTCCTATTCTGCTTGCCGCATGCCCGCCCGTTACGCAGCCTTCAGAGGAGGATTTGCTGGCGGCATTCGATGCGGCGGTCGCGGACGCCCAGGATCCCCAACCAGCGGAAATCTGCCGTGACTTAACCGCTATCACCAAATACACTCCGGATTTGGTATGGGAAGGCGAACCAGGCGGCTCGCGTGTGAAAATGGTGACATGGACCAGCTACTCCGGGTATGTCGTGGGAAAATCCTATACGGCGCGGTATGACGGCAAATACCAGCCCGCCGTGGATCTATGGGTGACTGCCGCGCCGGAAGTGCAAAACTGGGTGCAACAGCATCCTCTATTGAATACCGGGAATGCGGAATTGCGCCTGAAACAGCTTTTGGGAATGCCACATACCACTAATCGGGTTTGGTTTGTAGAATTTTGGGTCGAGCCTCAAGACCTGTTCCGGCCTAGCCCTGATCCGGAAGTGACCGACCACGAGGCGGAGCTGGATTTTCCATTGGATAATGATGCCATGCAAATCAGCCAGGAGCACAAAGAATGGGTTCAATGGCAGATCGAGAATAACGATTGGCCGTGGACCCGGCTGGGCTACACGTATGACTGGGGCAATTCATGCTCCCACGTGGGTTTAAGCGAGTTTGTGATTAAGAATAATGCCGTAATCACGGTCATATCAATCACTCCCACGATGGAATATTTGTTCGGCTAGATTGTTTGTATACAAATAACACGGCGCAGCGTAGCCGCAACCAGAAATCCAGATTTAACCACTAAATACACTAAAATTTGAAGCGTAGGGTGGGGCTTGCCCCACCAGTCAAAGGAAAAGCTAACCAAAACACCATTAAAAACGTGTGTCATAACAATTTGATTATATTTGACTTACACAGAAATACATGCAAGAAAACAAGATTTTGTTTGTTAGTAGTTCGAGTATATCTTCTAAAATGTTTTACAACTCTCGTAGCATGGGCGTCTCGCCCATGCGATGCGCAAGACTTAAGCAAAACGCCATGCAAAGAGCAGATATATGCAAGTATTTGATGTGACTTTATTTGCGCCGCGAATCGTTACAAAGAAAGTTTTTTTTTCCAGATAGTAGCATGAATAGGGAGAGATTACGTGCAATACACCATGCTTGGCAAGACAGGACTGAAGGTATCGCGGCTGGGATTTGGGGCGATGCGGCTCCCCATGATAGGACAAGGCGCGGATGCGCGGGTGGACCGCGAAAAATCGACTCAGATGATCCATGCTGCCTTTGAACGCGGCGTCAATTACATCGATTCAGCAGTGTTTTATTGCAATGCGGATAGCCAGCGCGCCGTGGGCGATGCGCTCAAAGGCTGGCGTGACAAAGTGATTGTTTCGACGAAGAACCACTATCTCGGAGAGCATGAGGAAGATTGGTGGGAGCTTCTCGAGGACAGCCTGAAATTCCTTCAAGTGGATTATCTCGATATCTACAACCACCATGGCGTAAATGAGGATTCTTTTTTCAATCAGGTGCTCCCGCGTGTGTCGAAATGGATGGAGAAGGCCCGGGATCAGGGCCTTGTCCGCCATATTTGCATTTCTTTCCATGATAACAACGCGGCCCTGAAGAAAATCATCGAGACGGGATATCCGGAGGTGATCACGCTGCAATATAATTTGCTCGACCGCCAGCTCGAGGAGAGCATCGCGCTCGCGCATGAAAAAGGCATCGGCATCGTGGCCATGGGGCCAGTTGGCGGCGGCCGCCTGGGCGCGCCGAACGAGGTGTTATCCGGCGTAGCGCCGGGCATCGCACGCGTGCCTGAGCTGGCGTTGCGGTTCGTGCTGGCCAATCCCCATATCGATGTAGCCCTTTCTGGCATGAGCGAGATGCGGCATGTCACCGAGAATCTCGATACATCCGAAGACCCGGTTCCGCTCAACGCCGGGCATCGGGAAGCCATCCGCCAGCATCTAGAACGCCTAAAGCGCATGGCGGACCTCTATTGCACAGGCTGCAATTATTGTATGCCGTGCCCCCATGGCGTGAACATTCCGCATATCTTCGCCCTATACAACCAGGCGAAAGTATACGGCTTATGGGAGCATTCGCGGGCTGTTTACGGCCAATTGTTGAAAGACCAGCAAGAGAATAACCTCGCTTCGACCGCATGCACCGAATGCGGCCAGTGCATGTCGAAATGCCCGCAGCATATCGCCGTGATAAAACAGCTCAAGGAAGCCCATGAAGCCCTTGCGCCCGCCGTTTAGCGCCGTATTCTGATTTATGGCGCTGCGACGCGCAGGGAAGCGGGCCGCACTTCAAACGTGGCCGGCAGCAAGCCCGAGGGATCGCCATCGATCTGAAAAGGAACGGGCGCGCCAGATGCGGGCTCAAAGACGATATGCCGCGCCTTGATGTAAAGCACATCGCGGCGCTGGGCAAATCCAGGCATCCAAGATGCAATAGCCAGTTTGGCGATGCGTGGGAGCGCAAGCCCCCGAAACACGCACACATCCAGAAGCCCATCGTCGAAACGCGCCTCGGGGGTAAGCGGAAACGCTCCCGCCGAAAACCGGCAGTTGCCCGCCACGGCGTATCCGGCGTCTTCGCAGAATAGCGAACCGTCCACCAGCACGCGGATAGGAGGAAAACGATACGTCCAGACGGTTTGCAGTATGGGCTGCACATACCGCCAATAACCCATCCGCTTGCCGCGCCGCGCATGCACCCGCGCCACCACCGCCGCATCCAGGCCCGCGCCTCCGCTTTGCAGGAAGATGCGTCCGTTCACTTCGCCGGTATCGAGCAGCCGCGTCCGCCCCGACATGATAAGGTCCGCGAGCTTTTCCGGATTCCACGGAGTGCGCAGCTCGCGCGCCACTACATTGGCGGTGCCAATGGGCAGAATGGCTAGAGTGGCGCCGCTCCCGCGAAGGCCATTGGCTACTTCATTCGCGCTGCCATCGCCGCCTACGGCGACAACATAATCAGCCCCTGGACGCGCCGCCTCGGCTTGTGCTTCGCCCCGCTCCGAGGTGATAAAGCGTTCAGCGGATGCTCCACGCGCTTTGAGCGCCGCATATAGCGCATCCGCCCGCTTGAGGCCCCGCCCCGCTCCCGACACGGGATTAGCGATGATCCGCACATTCATTTTTCGTTTCCCAATTGTTACAACAGCATGAGCCGCCGGTAATCGTTATCCATTGAGGAAGTATGCTATGCTCAAACTGGCGACAGTCCAACCACGGGAGGTACTGGCAATGCAAACCGTACGTATCACCGGCGTTCAAATGGCAGTTTCCCCAAAACTAGACGAAAACCTCCACAAGATTTTAGACCATATCACGAAGACGGATGCAGATTATATCCTATTCCCCGAGATGAGTTTATCAGGCCGAAACAGTGAATTCAGCGAAAAGAACGTGCATGCCGCGCTACGGCAGATTTCCGCCGCATGCCGCCAGAGTTACGTGACCGCCTTTATCGGCACGGGATGGCGCATGGATGGCGCGACATACATCCAAACCCGCATCATTTCCCATGAAGGCAATCTGCTGGGCGCTCACGAAAAAATCGTGCCTACGGACGCCGACCGGCAATTTTGCAAGCCGGGCGAAGAATTGCGCGTGTTCAGACATCATGGACTCGCCTTCGGCTGCCTCATTGGCAACGATATGTGGGTCACTCCAGGCTTAGGCATTTTCCCTGATCCCCATCTCTCTTCCCGTCTGGGGCAAAAAGGCATCCAGGTGCTGTTTCATTCCGTCGATTCGGGGACAAAACCCATATACGCGGCGTATCATGAATCCAATCTGATATTGCGGGCAATCGAAAGCGGGTGCCATATCTGCACCGCGAATGCCGCGTCTATGAATGGCCCCTTGAACTGCCCCTCAGGCATTGTGTCGCCAACTGGGCAATGGCTGGCGGCTTGTCCCCGGGAAAAGGAACACACCTACTCCTACGATCTAGAAATTGAACTAGAACCCGAGGAAGCATAACACCCGGCCCCAGTCGGACCTAGATAGTGAACCATCATAGTGCAAACAGAATGCAAAAAATAATGCGCCTGTTTATTTGACATTACGAAAGGCTTCGACTAAACTTAACGCGCTTCTGCTTGGATGCGCTTTCCGCGCAGATCTGCGCCATTGGACGGGTAGCTCAGTTGGTAGAGCATCGGACTTTTAATCCGGTGGTCATGGGTTCGAATCCCATCCCGTTCACCAATTTAAATACTTGTAAGTCAATGACTTACATGGTCTTGACAAATCCCGCTTTTTGGGCTTCAATAAGCCAAGTGGCACGCAAGTGACACTAACAAAAAGCGGGGTTTATTTTTATGGCCAATTTTGAAGAGCGCGTAACCAAAAAGGGGCAGAAACGCTTCCTTGCTAGGGTGCGCATGCATGGGCACAGTTGCTCCAAACAATTTCGACGCTTAACGGATGCAAAAGACTGGGCACGCGCCAAAGAGCAAGAAATTATAAGCGGAGAAGTCCGCGCTGAAGTGCATGCTTCAACAATGTCTGAAGCCATTGAGCGGTATATTCGTGAAGTTTTAAACATGAAACGCCCTTCGGTCCTATTGACCCAAGAACTGCACCTTAGGTGGTGGCAAGCCCGAATAGGGCATATGACAATCAGCTCTGTGCGTCCATCTGATATTGTTGCTTGCAGAACAGAATTGCAAAACGGTACGAACAGGCAAGGCCGCGATTTCTCCCCCACCACGATAAGACAATACCTGCAAACCCTATCCCATGTTTTTACCACGGCATCAAAGGAATGGGGTCTCATAGAATCAAATCCCATGCATAACGTCTCAAAGCCAAGCCCGAACCCAGGACGGCGGAGATATCTCAGTCAAGATGAACTGGAGCGTTTACGGGTTGCTTGCCATGAATCGCAAAACAAAAACCTAGAGGATCTCATTCTCATGGCGGTCTCTACGGGTTGCCGTTTTGGGGAATTGATAACACTTACATGGGAACGTATTAATTTAGAACAGAGGATACTAACCATTCCCCCGGAATTGGAAAAATCGTAACACTTTAGCCGTCTGGCGCAACTATAAGTAGCGTTTCGGTATAATATAGTTACAAGATGTTGTGGTTTTGGGCCAAGACGCCATGGCGACGGCAATAAGTGGCATTCCATTGGGACCGCTGCTCTCGGAGGAGCAAGCCCGAGCGATCTACGCATTGGGCGAAGATGCCGTGGTGTTTGCCCTGTTGGCGCAATCCAAGCTGCTGTCGGAGCAGCAGGCCGAGGCGGCGTTCACTTCCCACCAAACGCCCTCCACCCCTTCGGGCATGCAGCCAGTTTACGGGAAACCCCAGACGCCTGTGCGCGGCAAGAAAAAGCCGGGACGCAAGATGGGCCACCCCGGCAGCCGGCGCGTGCCGCCCGAACGTATCGACCGGCGTGAAACACACCGCACCAAGGTGTGTCCCGACTGCGGCGGGCCGCTGGACCGCCGCGCGGAGACCCGCACGCGCTACACCGAAGACATACCCGAAGGCATCCGTCCGGAAATCACCGAGCATACCATTCACCGCGACTGGTGTCCGCGATGCAAGAAGAAAGTCGAGCCGGTTGTGGCGGCGGCCTTGCCGGGCGCGACCCTGGGCAACCGGGTGCTGGTCCTCAGCGCGTGGCTGCACTATGTGTTGGGCAACACGCTTTCGCAAATCGTGGAGGTCTTCGATTTCCACCTGCTTTTCCAGGTCACGCCGGGCGGGCTGCTGCACATGTGGCGCAGGCTGGCGGAGATTCTCCTGCCTTGGTACGAGGCCATTCACCAGGAAGCGCTGGACTCGGCGGTGCTCAACGCCGACGAGACCGGCTGGCGCGTGAATGGCAAGACCCGATGGCTGTGGTGTTTCGCCACCAAAGGGCTGAGCTTTTTCCTGATCGACCATTCGCGGGGGAGTCCGGCGCTCCAGCAGTTCTTCACGCGGGAATTCGCCGGAACGCTGGTGGCCGACTTCTGGGCCGCGTACAACGCCGTGGCGTGCGCCGCCCGGCAGAAGTGCCTCGTGCATTTGTTGCGCGAACTCGAGCACGTGGAGAAATACAAATCGCCCAGCCCGGCCTGGCCCGCCTTCGCCAAAAAGCTGCGCCGCCTGATTGCCGACGCCATCCGGCTGTGGCGGCGGCGCGGCGAGCTCGAACCGGAGGCGTACGACTCGCGCCGCGCGCGCTTCGCCCGGCGCTTGCGGGACTTGTGCGATACGCCCTGGGAGGACGCCAACGCCAAGCGCCTCATAAAAAGGCTGCGCCGACACCAGGATGAACTCTTCACTTTTCTCGGCCAATCAGATGTTCCCTTCGACAACAACTTGGCGGAACGCTCCATCCGTCCTGCCGTTATCCTGCGCAAAAACAGTTACTGCAACCGCAGCGACCAAGGAGCCGCCATACAAGCGGTGCTCATGAGCGTCTTCTTTACTTTGAAAAAACGCGGGCAAAACCCCGTCTGCACCGTCTGCAACGCCCTGGTCCACTACCTCAACACCGGCCAATTGCCTCCCCTGCCACCGGAAAACACTTCAGTCGGCTAAAGTGTTACGAAAAATCTAATCGTGGGCGTGATGTTCCACTTATAGATCTCGCTATGGAAGTATTGAGTAAGCGTGCCCAAGATGGACAAGAGGGCAAAATCTTTCCGGGATCATATCAAACATACCGCCATGCATGGTTGTGGGCGATAAGGCGGGCGAATATTCAAGATTGTAGAATTCACGATCTTAGGCATACCGCTGCAAGTCTGATGGCAAGTTCGGGAATGACCCTCCAACAGATCGGCGCGGTGCTTGGCCATACATCCCTGGCCATGACCATGCGGTATTCCCATTTATTCCAGAATGATATTAAGCAAGCAATGCTAAAAATGAGTATTTCGTTACCTGGAAATACAAACCCTTGCGACAGTTGCGACACTGCGACAGAAGATGATAAGTAATTGGTGTCATTAGGTTTACATAGATAGTAAATTTGCGACGTGGTTGCGACGGTTGCGACAGCGTTGCGACGGAGGGGCGAAAAAACGGACCCTGCTAAAGTTTCTAATTTGCTAAAATTTGTTGTAAGTATATGTCACTGAAAGGCTTATGACTTTTTGCGATTTGCTAACGTTTGCTAAAGCTGCTAAAGTTTTTTGAGGCATCATACGGCATTGTGGCCGGTGAGCATAAAAAGGCCCCCAGGTGCTCGAACACCTGAAGGCCGATGCGAGCAGCGGATACGAAGGCTCCGCCGTCCGTAGAATTATATCGCCTCCGTAAGGAATTCCCACCATGTCTATGCAAATTATCGAACAAGCCAAATCTCTCGAAAGCCTTTCCGTTCTAATGATCGAATTCCTCAGAGCCAAGGCGCGCTATCTGGCCGGTATACGGTTTGGAATCGCACCGGAACGATTCACATGTGATTCTGTTGAGAGTGGGGAGATTTATGTCACTGTCGACAATCAGATCCACATTGAAGCCAATTTGAACAATGATGAACTCGAATTTAGCACATTGGATTTTTCGCACAGCTTTAAGCCTAAAGACTGGCAATATTTGGCGGTGAGCCTGGCCGAATAATAGAAATGAGTGGCAGCGGGCTGGCGTGTGCTGGCCCGCCATAAAAAAAAGGAGAGATGATTATGGATAAGGAAATCGTCCGCCATGACATTACACCTAATGAGGCAGTGGCAGAGTTCCGGCACTCATGGAAACACTGGGTTGAATTATTTGAGTTGCGAAAAATCAAAGGCTACAAACGCGGGCGACGCATCTATCTTTCCAGGGAATCCATCATCGAGTATATCGAGTCCTTATACAATTCCGTCCATGGAAGTGGTGTGGTATCGCTTCTTGAAGCAGGCGTTTAGTGTCTCATTCGGCAGTGACCCAGCACCGCACCACGCTGGCCGACACAGGGCGAGGGATAGCATGATAGATGATACAGCCTTGCGGGAGATCGTCGCTCTGGGGGCATTCTGGAAGGCCGAAATGCCGTACCAGTGTACGGGTCCTGTGATACACCAAAGGACAAGGGCGGGCCGGGCATCGACCCACCTATAGCACATTGACACCCCTAAACTACTGCAATTAGGGCTTTTACAGGCTTTTATTCATATATCATATTAACCCATGCCCATTTTAACCTACTCATAATGTGAAATTCCATAAAGTTCTAGGAGGGCAAATCAGCCCGAAACATGCCCCCTAGGACAGGTTTTGAGCGTTTTCAGGCCTCCTAGGGATTTTTGGTGGACACTGACACCCCTTTTTCAGCCGCTAAGCTATCCGAGATGTACAAGCCTGCGGCGAAGGAGCGACAGAAAGAGTCCGGCGAACATTACGGGAAAGGCGCAAAGGTTCCTCGCTCGGACGAGGAACCTAACGACTTCCGAGGTGAGGCTATGGCGCAGGCGGCGAAGGAAATGAAGGTGCTACACCCCGAATTCATCATTATTTTAGGATTGACGAATACCACTTGACAAGTACTTATCTTTCGTGTATAATTTCAGTATACTAGCAGATGGGCTGCTTGGAAAAAGTTAAGGAATTTGTCATGGACCTTGAAAAGACACGAAAGGCCTTGAGGCTATCCCAGGCAGAGATCGCTGGTCTGTTGGGGATAAGCCGCGTGGCTTGGGGCGCGTTGGAGCGTGGTGCATCCATCCCCCACAAAGAAACACGTGAACGGCTCAATGATCTACTCCAAGCCGTTGTAGCAGGTTCGCTCTTCGTTAAGGATAAACAGTGGGAAATGCCGGATGCGGCGATATCCTCATTTGGGGTGAACGCTCCATGGGAGGCGCTGACAATGACCCTGGATGATGGACTTTCCCCGCTGGCCGCGATGATAAGCGTGTTTGGATATGGTCGAGTACGCGGCGCGCTCATTCGGCATCATCTGGGCTTTGGGCACAAATTCTGTGCTACCACCAAAGAGGAAGAATGGATGATGGACATATTGACGATCATGCCCGATTCTCCGATTCTAGAAGTGCTCCATACTTTTGTTCGAGGTAAGAAGGATGGGCATGAGCGAGATGAGTAACGATCTAACAACCCGCTCTCTCACCATCACGCCCAGCACCGCAGACGACGCCACCCGTTCAGTGGAGGCCGTTCTCGCTACTGATTCCCCCGTAGAAATGGGCGGCTGGGATCCCTACACCGAAGTCCTGGATATGCACGGCGCGGATCTCCCCGAGTATTTGCCAGTGTGCGATAGCCACAGCCGCTCAAGCATCCATGACGTTTTAGGCCATGTGGAAGACATCCATATTGACGGTGGCCGCATGGTTGGTCGGATTTACTTTGCAGCGGATGCGCAACCCGTCTACGAAAAATACCGCGATGGCCATGCACGTGATGTGTCTGTTGGCTATCGCATTTTGGACAAGCGAGACATTAAGGCGGGCGAGACCGAGATCGTCAATGGCCGCTCATATACTGCCCCTGAGAACATGCCATTACGTGTGTCTACGAAATGGGAATTGAAGGAATTGAGTTGTACCGCGATAGGCGCGGACCGAAATGCAAAAACGCGCTCATGCGCAGAAGGATTGAAACCTATGCCTGAAGAACAAACGACTACTGTACTCGAAGAACGCACCCTTGACCCAAAAGTCGAATTGGCGATCCGGAAGGTGCTCGATAAGTATCCCGATGGCGTGAACCAGGAGCTACGCACGCGGGCGCTGTCTGGCGAGATGGATGAAAACCAGGTGCGCGCGGCAATCCTGGATGCAATCGACGCCAAGCTGTATCCGCAAGGCCCGGCGGGTATTGATCTGCAATTCGGCTTCCAGATGAATCCGGCAGTTCATCGTTCCGCTCAATTGCTCCCCGAGACATTTGACGGCGCGCGGGCGTTGTCCATGCTTCCGTATGAAGAGCAATCGCAGTGGAAGGCGGCGCTAGAAAAAACGCAGGGGCAGCGCGGCTTAACCTACAGCGATATAGCGAAGGAAGTTCTAAGGGCGGCGGGCTTGCGCGTACCCGGCTCCAGAGAACGCGCTGTGCGCGAAGTGCTGACACGCGCGGAAAGCACGCTAACGTTTAGCGATATTTTGAGCGGCTCCGTTCGTATGTCCCTACTGAAAGGTTTGGCGGAAAGCGAAGACACCACCCGGTTCCTTCCGCGAATCACTGCCCCAGATTTTGAAACACAAAAACGTGTTAAATACGGTCCGAGTTTGACGGCCAATCAGCTTGCGCCGGGTGGCCAAGCGCACCATACGTACTTTGCAGATGAATCCGAGACGTATCGGGTTTACTCGTTTGCGCAGATGTTTCAGGTAGGCATTGAAACGCTTGCAGCCGATCATATGGGCGCGATCACGGATGCACCCTATCGAATGGGCGCGGCGTGCATGCGAAGCAAACTTGATTTTGTGTGGTCCGCTATACTAGCAAACGCAAACGCGGCGGACGGTACGGCCTTCTTCCATGGCGATCACAACAACCTTGGAACGACAGGCACGGCGCTATCTGCAACGGCTCTTGAAGCACAGATCGCGGCGCTGCAAAGCACGCGTGTAGGCCAAACGGTTTTAGGCTTGCGGGCCAAGACGCTTGTGGTTCCTTCCGCGCTGTATTTCTTGGCCGCGAAAATCGTTTCGAGTTCGCAACGTTTCGAGGATAGCGGCGATGGCGCGGGCAACCCACTTAATGTGCTGGGACTGGATATTATTTCCGAAGAGCGCCTGAGCGCTGATGGCGTGGTTGATCCCCGAACCGGCGTAACTCATTCTGGTAGCAACACCGCGTATTACCTGTTTAGCACACAAAACTCCCCGTCTATCGAGATTGTGCATCTCGCTGGCGGTGATGAAATCCCGGCGCTACGCACCTTCTCGCTCGATAGGGGGGAATGGGGCATTGGCTGGGATGTGCGTTTAGACGTAGGCCTTAGTATGACTGATTGGCGCTGCTCTCGAAAATGCACCGGCGCTTCGTAACCAGGCTCCTTGCCGTGACTCGCCTCACGGATAACCGGCGCTCGTTTGGCGGCGAGCGCCATTTTAGGGGTGGCGGTGTGCACTTCCGCCGCCACCCCAACTAAGCAACGGAGAAATATATGCCTTCTGACTTAATCTATAAGATGGACGCTGACACGGCCAAGGCTGTGCAAGATGTTGTCTCATTCACCAAAAAAATCGAAGGCCTTGTTAAGTCCTTGGATGGCGTAGAACGCAGTGGAGGGCGCGCCGGTAGGGGTCTTGATTTCGCAGGCAAGGGTACATCCGACCTTATAAAAATGGCCGGGGGCGTGCTCTCCGTGAAGACCGGCATTGATGCTGCCACAGGCGCATTACGCGCATTTGAGGAAATGGCCCAGCGGTCTGGAACCGCTGTCAATTCCCTGATCGAGAAATCGACCGGCTTAATGATGGTGTCTGACAATCCTAGAATTATGGCAGAGTCCACCATGCACGGCGCGCGTTATGGCGTCTCTGCCGCTGATAGTACAGAGATATGGGCGAGGGCGCTATCCCGCATGCAGGGCGATGAACAAAAGGCCCGAGTGATGGCCAATCAGATGATGCTTCTAAATCAGTTCGGGGCCAAAACGGAAGATTCAGAAACGGCGATTTTGAGCGGAACGGCGCGTGGACTAACTCCGCAACAAACCACAGATTTGACGGCTTTTCACGCCCAAGCATCTGATCTTGAAGTTTCGGATATCGCCCGAGTCATGCCGCAAGCTGGCGGTTTTTCGAGCCTGGATATCGGCTTGGCTGCCGCTTCTGCCGCATCGAGATCGGCCCCGCGTGATCAATTACCTACCGTGGTTAGTAATATATCAAAAGGACTAAGGCAAGACTCCCCACTCACTTTGCAAGTCGCAAAAATGTATGGGAAAAATTCGGCGGCAGAGGTATCAGAACCGCAAATGGCGCTTGGCATCAAGCAGGTAATGGGCGCTGATGCTGCCGACTGGACGCAATATAAACGATACGGAATTGAGGCAAAAGAGACAGGCCAAGCGCTTGGATGGCTTGAGCAGAACGCAGATTTCTTCGCCCAACAAGCGGCGGCGCAAAAGCCCGCTGGATACGCCCGGGATCTAATGTTATCGAAGCAAGCGCAATTCCCGGAGTTACAGAGGCAGCAGCAAACAGCCGAAATGCGGGCGGCGGCGGCGGCGCGGCGCATGACCGGACGGCGCGCATACGAAAGCCAACAGATGGCGCTAGAAAATCAGCAAGCAGGCTTGCAGATGGAGGAAGCCGGACTAGGCGGGTTGACGACAGATGAAGGAATTCCTTGGTACGGCATGCGCCGATCTATGCGTGCATTATCGCGTGCAAGTGAACAATTCCAGGAAGGCCATTACTTACAGGCGGCTGGAAGTATTTACGGTGAAGTAGAAAAATGGAAGCATCCGGCTGCGAGCTTAGCGCAATATGCCGTGAAGGAATCAATTAATGCGAAGCTGGATAGTCAAGATGTGAAAGCGATCACTGACCGGCTCGACAAATTGACCGAAGCCACCAAAGAGCAAACGCGAACTTTTAGGAATCAACGACCCAGCACCCGCCCCGACCGTGGCCAAGCGCTCATGGGAGGTGAATAAATGATCCGAATCAAACCTACTCTTATTTTTCCAGGTAAAACGCCCCGGGGCATGGCCAATGCCGCAAAAGAGGCGCGGCAAAAAGCCAATCTGTCCGTTGCGGAATTTTGGCGTGAAAAGCTATTCCCAAAACACTTCACAACTCAGGGCGCGCAAGAATATGGATATCAACCACGGACGGCGAAATACCAGGCGCGAAAGTTCCGCAGGTTCGGCCATTCAAATCCGCTTACATATACAGGTGAATCTAAAGAGAACACGATGTCCCAGTATGTTATCAAGGTATCTCCTAATCGCCTGGAAGTGCGCATGCCTTCACCCCGCGCATGGAATCTAAGCAGACGAGCAAATATGCCGAATTTGCGGGAAGAAGCACTCAAAGCGAGCGATAGCGATTTAGAGATACTGGCAAAAGTTGCCTTCAAGACTTTCAAAGAAACGATGGACAAATCGGGCAGCAGGCCCGACAAGTGAGGTAACTATGATCGAGGTTAAATACAATCTAAAGCTGGCAATCGAGGCCGTTATTGCGCACGGCGAGAATATGTCAAAACTTCCCCAGAACAAACGCTTGGGACACCTAAAGGCCATGCTCGATGCGATTGACCGGCTCCAGGAGCGATTTGCCGAATATCAGGATGCTCCCCCCACGTGGGATGAACAGCAGCACGAGCAACTTTTACGGCTTCGGCGCGAAAAAGCGACCCAGCGGCAGATCGAGGCGATGTTCAAATAGGTCTAGCGTTATCCTGTTTAGCAGGACTTGACAATAGTAATAGAATAGTTTAAGCTGTGTGTGATTGGGCATTGTGCCCATTTTTTTGGAACGGGGATTAATCCCCACTAGTGAAGGATGGTGACATGGAATACACAGGTTTACAAAGCAATCGGCTGTTTACGGTGCGCGAATGGGCGCGGAATAATCCTTGGCCAAGTGAGAGCGGTCTACGGCATCTCATTTTTCGGAACATCGACGGCTTCCGAGACAAGGTTATTCGCAAAATTGGAAAGAGAGTGCTTATTCATGAAGGTGCGTTTCAGCAATGGATCAATGAAAATGGCGACGCCCACAACGCTTGACCGAGCGTTATGGGCGCAAAAACATTAAGGAAATTCCGTATGAAAACTATACCATCTCTCCGTGATCGTGTCAAGCAAATTGATCCACGCGATTTCTATTCAAACGCCATTCAGAGGTACAAGCCCCGAGGCCGTTACGCTTCGGGGCTTTGCCCCTTCCACGAAGATCACGTTTCCAGTTTTTCCGCGAATCTGGAAACGGGTGCATATAAGTGCTTCGCATGTGGTGTGCGTGGCCAAGACATAATCGCGTTTCAGCAAGCGAGGTATGATCTTGGCTTTCGCGCCGCACTCGATAACTTGGCGGCGGAATGGGGGTGTGCATGAGCGCAACGGCTCCCATCCAATTAATGCCACCCGGAATATCGACCGCTTATAAAGGCGGGATATTCCGCCATCTCTGGACCTATCGAGACGAAAACAAGAATATCATCGGGTATGTGGCGCGTTACGATCTCCCCGATGGATCCAAGGTGACCCTGCCATTTTTTAAACGCAATGGCAACGCATGGGCGGCGGGCGCAATTGAACCACACCCATTGTTTGGACGTGAATCAATTCTTGTGTTCGATACCGGCCCCGTCTATGTGGCGGAAGGCGAGAAGTGTGTTGCGGCATTGTGCGGTATGGGTCTATCTGCTGTATGTTCTTTAGGCGGCGCACAGGCGGCATCCAAGGCCGATTGGAAGCCATTGCGGAATATGTCCGGGGTGATCATTCTTCCCGATAACGATGAACCCGGAGAGCAATACGCCCAAGCCGTGGCCGCGTGTCTCAGTAAGCTTGATCCCTCCCCCGAAGTGGTTGTATGCCGTTTGCCGGAACTGCCCCCCAAGGGTGACATATGCGATTGGGTAAAGGCGCAACGCCCCCAGTGGGATGAATTCGGCCCGGTACCTGACCCTGAACCGCTGGCGGCGCTACTAAAAGAGTTGTCCGAAAGCAATAGCGTGGCCATTGAGGCCATCCAGGTGCCCCGTGTTGAGCCGGTGCCCCTGTTGTGCGATGACAAACAGGCCCCCTTCCCTGTAGAGGCTCTCATGCCGACGCTGGCGGGTGCGCATGCGTTCATCACGGAAGTGCTAGGCGTTCCTTCATCCATGGCCGGGAATACACTGCTAAGCGCGGGAGGCCTTGCAGTGCAACCCCACAGGGATGTACGGATTGATTCCGTGCAATGCTATCCGATCAGTTTGTACGCGCTGACTATCGGCAGTTCCGGCTCTCGCAAAACTTCATGCGATAAAATGGCGTTGCAGCCACACCGGGAATATGAACGGAAATGTAAGCAGGCATATACCGAAGAGATGCGAAAATTCCATATCGCCCAAGCCGTGTATAAGGCGCAGAGCGACAGAATATTGAAGGACGGGAAACTCTCTCAAGAAGCACAGAACCGGCGCATAGAAGCCCTGACCAAGCCAGAGGAACCGCAGCATTATCTTTTGACGGTGGGAGAGCCAACCATCGAAGGATTAAACCGTTTGTTCCTGGAAGGCCGCCCAAGTCTTGGATTATTCGCAGATGAAGGCGCACTGCTTTTAGGTGGCTTGGCATTCAACAAAGACAACGTTACTCGCACATTCGGCGTGATTAATAAATACTGGGATGGCGATCCCATCACGCAATGCCGGAAGGGCGATGGCTCGTTGTCAATAGAAGGCAGACGGCTTGCCGCCCATATCATGATTCAGCCCTGCATAGCACCTGCGCTTATTGGAAATCCAATGGCGGAAGGCATAGGGCTACTATCGCGGTTCTTGATTTCATGGCCGGAACCAATGATTCCCCCCGAACACGTGGATAAAGATCCGCACAAAGATATGCGCATGATCAAGTATTATGATGCAATCTCCCGGTTGCTGAATATGCCTTTCAAAACAAACAGCGACCCTAGACACCTTGCGCCACAAGAGATGAGGCTGTCCCCGGATGCGTTGCGGGCATGGCGGGCGTTTGACTCTTTTGTACGTGAAAGTATCAAAGCCAACACATATGCAGACGTGGATTCAACACTTAGAAAAGCCGCACAACAAGCGGCGCGTATCGCGTGTGTACTGCAAACTATCGAGGATTTTAGTGCCCAAGAAATATCTCTCCCCGCTATGCAAAATGGGATCATCCTCACGAAGTGGTATTTGAATGAGGCGCAACGTTTGCGCAGTGTTTCACAAAACGATGAGGAAGCGCACATGGCTAATAGGCTTTTGGAATGGCTACGGAAGCAGGACGGCGCGGTATCCACAAGCTATATACATAGGAATGGACCTAATGGTATCCGCAAGCAAGAGATCGTTGTCAAGGCGCTTTTAATGCTCAAATCTCATGGATACGTGGATTATGATCCAAACACAAAGCGGGTGGCGCTGTTAAACTGACCCATCCCAAAATATAAACATGAAACATTTCCCCTCCATGGACGGGAAGTGTTTTTTTTATTTCATCGCAACCCTTCGCAACCCTTCGCAACCCATCGCAACCCATCGCAAGCAGATCGCAAAAAGTAAGAAAGCTATAAGTATTGATATAGCAGTGCTTTATGAATTATCATCGCAAGATCGCAAACATCGCTAGGCTGTATAAAATTGAGTGAGTATATTCTCACTATTAGTATTTTCTTCAATAACGAAAACAGTATTACGAATATTTTATAAATAATATTTCATCTTTAGGTGACAATGTAGTGGCAAGTAGGATTAAAAAAAGGGGGTGAATGACTAAAAGGAAGGACAATGAATATTGATAAACGCCTTATTTTTATTGTGAATTCTTGTCCTGGCTTATTAATAAGATATCTGTAATATAGAACTTTTAATCCGGTGGTCATGGGTTCGAATCCCATCCAGTTCACCATTAATCGAGTAGGGGGGTTCCTCACGGTCCCCCCCTCTCACACCACCGGGCATACCTGCTCGGTACCACGGCGGTTTCGGTCATTTTTGAACGTTTCGTACCGTTGAACCGGGTCTATCAGTTTTTGTTTCGCGAACCATTGTTTGTCCATGGCGTGTTGCGCGGGAGGACTCCCCGCTTTGCGCCACCAGCCCTTCCCGGACCCTGCGAGTATCCACGCCTGAAATTGCGGCACGCCTAGTTTTCTAAGGAAGTCCGCTATGGTTTTCGTGCGCTTGAGGCGTTTGAGGATGACGCAGCGCAGTTTGCGCCGCATCCATTCCCCGAGGCGTTCCAGATGGCCCTTTGCTTCGGCAAACCGATAGTAGGTTATCCAGCCGCTCAGGAAGCTGTTGAGCTCCTCAATCATCTGGCGCACTTTGGCGTCGCCGCGGTTGCGTCGCGTGATGTCGCGGATGCGGTCTTTCGCCCGGTCGAGGCTCTTGGGCGCGATGCCCAATCGCCCCCCACCCAGCAAGCGATAACCCAAAAATTTCCGCTCTCCCACGAACGCCACCGCGCTCTTCTCGCGGTTCACCCGTAGTTTCAGCTTCCCCTCAAGGAACTGCGTGACCGATGTCAGGACACGTTCTCCCGCGCGTATCGTCTGCACGTAAATGTTGCAGTCGTCCGCATAGCGGCAAAAACGATGCCCTCGTTTCTCCAACTCCTTGTCCAGGTCGTCCAAGAGCAGGTTGGCCAGCAGCGGCGATAGAGGACCGCCTTGCGGGGTCCCTTCGTATCGTTCGATGCATACGCCGTTCTGCATCATGCCCACTTCAAGAAACCAGCGGATGAGTCGGAGTACGCGTTTGTCTGACACGTGCCGCGCCACGCGCGCCATCAGGATGTCGTGGTTGACCCGGTCGAAGAATTTTTCCAGGTCCATGTCCACAACAATGCAGCGGCCTTCGCTTACGTACGTGCTGGCTTGCCGCAGCGCCTGATGTGCATTGTGCCTTGGACGAAATCCATAACTGCTTTCCGAGAAGGCCGGGTCTAGAAGCGGTTCGAGAGCCTGCAAGAGCGCTTGTTGCACGACTCGGTCCACCACCGTCGGAATGCCCAGTTGCCGCATCCCCCCGCCCGGCTTGGGGATTTGCACTCCCAACACCGGTTGGGGACGGTAGCGCCCTGCCGTCAGTTCCTCTTGCAGTCCCCGCCAGTGTTCCGGAAACCAACGCTTCAGGTCGCGTACGCTCATGACGTCCGCACCCGCCGCGCCTTTGTTCCGTTGCACCCGGCGTACCGCTTCCGTCAGGTTCGCAAGACTCGCGACCCGTTCCATCAAGTCTTGCGTCAAGGCTCGCCTCTTGTTCGCCGCCGGAAATAGTTGCCGCGCCTCGAACGCATCCGATTCGGTTCCGCCTTCTCCGATTGCGCCGTGGCAAGCCGACTCCAGTGGGAACTCCATCTGGCAACCTGCTACTTCCTGCCGCTCCCTATCCCACGAGACGTTCAATGCTGCTCCTTGAATGATCGATTCGGCCCTTCCCCTTGCGGGTATTATGGCCTCGGCTGACTCCTGCCCACCCCTCGCGACATGTTGCCATCCCGCTAGTCTGGCTCTTCCAGACAGATGAACAGGTCTCCCAAGGTAAGACGCGCCTCTTTCCGCCGGGCCTCGCCGGATTTACCAAGGTGTGTGTCCGAATGGTTATTGGGCGTCGCCATCCATTGCTGGCTTGCCCCGCCACCCCGGCCTTCTATCCGGTTTCTGTGCGTCGAGTCCGACTTTTGCCTCCTGCTTCCTCCAGACCCCGCCTCGCGGCGACGCCCTTGCTCTTGGCTAGCAATTCCCACCATCAGGGCTTGCAGGGGACTTACACCCCTTAGATCCGCGCCATGCTTGGCACACAACGATTGGGGAAGGCGGATTTCCGCCTTCCCCAGCGCCAAGATATGAGTGTATGGTTACCGTTCACTGGCCGCAATCATCGCGGCGATCATCTCGGAAGTCTGGACTTCATATCGGTATAGTTCTTCTTTCACTTTGCCGAAGGGTGTGCGCGCGAGGATTCGGGGATGCAACACGGCCTCGATCTCGGGCGCATTCATTTTCTCGACGGCGGCCTGAAGTTCTTCACCCATCCACCACTGGCCCTCGTAGCCATGGCGCGCCTGCCACGCTTGAGCAGCTTTGGTAAACACTTTGAACGCGGGCTTGATGTCCGCGCCGCTGGCCGATGCCGCACAGAGTTCATTGCGCGCAGCTACGAAGCGCAGCTCATATGCAAGGTCCGCCAGAAAACGTTCTGGGCTTCCGAAAAGCAGCCCGCCGAGAGAGCCCATTTCATGAGGCTGTTTCGACATCGCTTCGAGTTCATCCGCCATGCGCCGCGCTTCCTCGGGAGTAGCCGTGGCTAAGGCTTGCCAGCCGTTACAGATGGCCTGACCCTGTCCTGGAATCAAGTCATTGGCGAATGCCACGTAATCGGCGTCTTCCGCCGGTAAGCCTTTCGCGCCCCGGGCGAATGCGAAGATATTGGGCAATTGTACGCAGTGCGTCTGGGCATTGCCCATGACGCCCAGCGCCTTGGTGCGTGAGCCGCCCTCGTAGGCGTACTTTGTTCCGAAGTTCGTCAGCGGGAAGCTCGGTTCGCCCTCGATGCTGCCATATTCATACGTGATCACGCGGTCCGCGAGGCCCGCCTCCTCCGCATGTTTTCCTGCAGCGAGGCACCATGGCTCGGGATCGAGCGCGGCGAATTTTTTGTGGGTGTCGATGAATTCTTCAGGCTCGCCCATGGCGAATACGCCGGTATTATAAAAGCGGCAATAACCCGGCCAACTGGCGTGGGACCAGTAGATCAGCTCGATGCCGGGGCGTATCTTGTCCAGCAAAGCGCGATGGGCGGCCATGAGCGCGATGTATTCATCGTTGTTCGAGTCCGGATAGCCGCCGGGATCGCTGTCGATGATGGTAAGGCCGTCCATTTTAGCCAACGGCGTCAGCAGCTTTTCACGCCATGCGATCATGTCGGCCATGGCCTTTGGATCGCCAGGATTCACGCGAAGGTCGCTATGGAAGAAATGGCGTTTCTCGAATTCCGCCTGCTTGGCCACGGCGCTGTCGGCGATCACATTCGGGCATAACGCGATGAAGACCTTCATGCCGAAGGATTCGTGAGCGATATCAATGACTTGGCGAATTTTATCGAGATTGGCTTCATCGCTTGGGGTGAGCGGATCCGGCATAGTTTCCAGTACGGGCCAAATCTTGACCGTGTTATAGCCGAGTTTATGGAGTCCGTCCATGAAACCGCGCCAGTCTTCCACCGTCCATGTCCGTGCGGCGTAGGGATGGTTATAAGGCCAATGCTGATGGACATACAGCCCCAGAATTTTGTCTCTCTTGTCATCCGCAAGAGGCTCGGCCCATGCCGCCCGGCTTAGGCCCAGCAACATGATGAGCGTAAGCAAACCTAATAACGCAATCATTTTCATCTTCTCCTCTCCTGTATCCGGTTAATTAATACGGCGGCGAAAATCAGCAGCCCCCGCATGACAAACTGGTGTGCGGACGGCACGTTGAGCAAGGTCATGCCATTGATGATGACCCCAATGAAAATCACGCCCACGAACGTGCCCCATACGCGTCCGATGCCGCCGGAAAAACTGGTGCCGCCGACAATCACCGCCGCGATGGCGTCCAGTTCCCAGCCGACGGCCACGGTGGGATTGCCTGACATGATGCGCGAGGACAGCATGATGCCGCTGGCGGCGCTCAACATGCCCACGATGACGAAAATCATGACCCGCACCAGCGACACATTCAGCCCCGAGAGGCGCGCGGCTTCCGCATTGCCGCCTACGGCATAGACGGAACGGCCGAATGTGGTGTGGTTTAGGATGAAATGGACGGCTCCAAACACCGCCACGAATACCAACGCCGGGAAGGGAATCTTCATGATGTAGCCGCCGCCAAGAAATTGGAACCAATCTGGAAACGAGGCGATGGGAAAGCCGTTCGTGACCAGCAAGGCAAGCCCTTTAAGCGACAGGTAAAGCGCCAGCGTGGAGATAAACGAGGGCACCTCCCATTTCACCCGGGCAATGCCGGTGATGATGCCGAAGGAGCCCCCCACAATCAACGTCACGGGGATTCCGATGGGGATGGGCCAGCCTTGCCGGGTAAGGTATGCGATGAGGCAGCCCGAAAACGCGACGTTCGAGGCCACGCTGAGGTCGATCTCCCCGGCGATGATCACCATGGTCATTCCAAATGCGAGCAGGCCCATCATCGAGACCGCGCGTAACACATTCAGCGCGTTCTCAACGCCCAAAAAATTAGGCGCGAAGATAGACAATCCGATACATAACACCAGCAGCGTACACTCGAGCATATGGGCGGCCACATACGCGCGAATGCGCGGGAGTGCAACGCTGTTTTCTTTGCTCGGGCGGACGGCTCCGTCCGGCGGACTTGTTACGGGCATGCGATGGAATCTCCTACAAATCGGGTTATGACGCCAAAGCGTTTTGAGGTATGGGCTTCATACACATTTCGAGCAAATCCTGAGGCCCGAGGCCTTCCGGCGATACTTCGCCAGTGAGCACGCCGTTCTGCATGATCAAGATGCGGTGGCACACCTGAAGCAGTTCCTCGAACTCGCTCGACACAAATAATGAACTGATTCCTTGTTCGCTCAAGCTGCACATGATCTGGAAAATCTGCTGCTTGGCGAGCACATCAATTCCCCGCGTGGGTTCATCGAAAAGTAGAATGTGCGGCTGGGTGTTCAAACGGTTGGCTACGACCACTTTTTGTTGGTTGCCGCCGCTCAATGTGGAGACCTGCGTTTCCGGGGTGGAAGCCGTGATTGCCAGCTCCCGGATCGATTGCGCGACGCGGCTGCGCTGCTGGCGGCGGTTCAACACGCCCATGCGGGCCACCGTATCCAGGCTGGCCAGGCAAATATTCTCCGCCACGGAAAGCACGGGGACAAGGCCTTCCGCTTGGCGGTCTTCCGGAATGAAGCCCAAGCCCGCCTGTTTCATCCGCGCGGGGGTGGCGTTGCGCATACACTTGCCGCCTATCCGCACTTCGCCCGCATCATAGGGATCAGCCCCCGCGATGCAGCGGAGCAGCTCGGTCCGCCCCGCGCCCAGCAAACCGGCGATGCCCAGGATCTCCCCCTTGCGCAGGGTGAAATGGATGCGGTGGAGTTTGGAAGCTTTGGAAGACAAGCCATTCACTTCGAGAGCGGTTTCCGATGAGGGCCGGACCGTGACAGGGCGCACCGCCGCTACAGTCTCTCCGAACATGGCATGGGCGATAGCCTCCGGCGCCGCCTGTTCGCGGGTAAATTCGCCCACTAGCATGCCGTCGCGGATCACGGATACCCGGTCCACAATACGCTGGAGTTCTTGCAGACGATGAGTAATGTAAATGATAGTCGCGCCTTGTTGGGCGAGCTGGCGGATCAGGGCGAACAGGCTTTCGGTTTCATCATGCGACAACGCGGAAGTAGGCTCATCGAAGAATAAAACGCTGGGATTGCACGCCATGGCCTTGGCAATCTCGACGACTTGCTGTTCGGCCATGCCGAGAAGACGGACCTTTTTCCGCACATCCATCTCGACATGCATCTTATCGAGCACGGCTGCGGCTTGCTCGAACAGCGTTTTCCAATCCACCAGCATACCCCGCCATTTCCGGGGGCCATGGCCTAAAAGTATGTTCTCCGCCACCGTGAGCTCGGGCACGAGGCTCATTTCCTGGTGTACGGCGGCCATGCCGTATTCGAACGCCCTTCGAGGCGACGACAGCGACACTTCCCGTCCATGCAACAAAATGCGGCCGCTGGTGGGCTGTTCCGCTCCCGTCAGCAACTTCACGAGAGTGCTTTTACCCGCGCCATTCTTGCCGATCAACGCATGGACTTCGCCTGCGGTGAACTGGATGGAGACATCTTTGAGGGCCGCCACCCCCGGATATTCTTTCCGAATACATGCCGTGGCCAGCGTAGGGCCGCTGTGTGCAATGTGGTCCAAAGCGCGCCGCCTTTCACTGGCTCAACTGCTGTAACTGCTGCCGGTATGCTTGCACCGATTCTGGATTATCGCGCGTATAGAGGGTGCCCGGCATCTCCACATGGCGTTCCACCGGCTCACCCTTCAATGCTTTCACGGCGGCATTCATGGCGCTAAAGCCGATGTCATATCCCTTTTGACCGGTGACCGCTTTCAAGACGCCATCGCCGGCCAGCAGCATATCGGCGATCTGCTCGCTGATGTCCGTGCCAAAGACATGCACCTTGCCTGCATTGCCTGTATTGATTACGGCCTTCACCGCGCCCACCGTGCCGCCTTCATTCGCCGCCCAGATGACATTGATCTCGGGATGGGCCGTCAGCAGGCTTTCCACTACATCCGTGGCCTGCGGGGCCAGCCAGGCATCCTGCTCCGCCACAATCTGCACGCCCGGCAAACCTTCGAGCTGGCTCTTGAATCCCGACGTCCGTATGCCGCTCGTTTCAGAACTCAGGGCCATGTATTCAATGAGCGCCAGCTTAGCTTGCCCGCCTAATTGGGTCTCGATGAATTTGCGGGCGTATTCGCCTGTAGCCTTGCCCAAACCGGTCTGGTCGCTGCGAATCGCACTCTTGCAAAAATCGGCCTTCAGGTCATTGTCATACACGATGATCGAAATGCCTTTTTCGGCGGCGCGCCGCAAGGACGCCACCGAGGATTCGGGGCTGATCGGCGCTATGACAATAGCTTTAACGCCCCGTGCGATGCTGGTGTCAATGATATCCATTTCTTTGTCCACCGCACCGAAGCTGTTCATGACCGACAATTGAATGCCTTGCTGTTGCGCGGCGGTCTTGATGCCCATTTCACACAAACGGAAAAACTGGTCTTCTTGCATGAGTATGGCGGTGGCGGAAGGTGCGCCGTTCTCACTGGCCTTCTGGCAGCCCACCGCGCCCCCAAGAAACACCACACATACGAAAACCAGCCCTATCAGGAGTCTTTTCCGTGCCGCCATATCGCCTCCTATACTATGAGTGGCATGTGCCGCCAGGTTTACGCTTCGCTAGAGGAAGGCACATAAAGTATCGACCCTCTTAACGTGTATCGGCCTAGCAAGTGTAGCACGGCTCGCAAAGCTTGTCAATGGCACTGGAAGAAAAATGACCTCAAAAATGTGGCCGTCGTGTTTCAGAATCTCAACACAGAGCCGCAACCAAAAAAGCCGGATTTTTACCGCGAATGGACGCGAATGAACGCCAATAATACCGGCTCTGCTTTTCCACAGAGTACGCTGATGACACTGATGCCCAGAAAAATCGAATAGCGTGAATGTTGCTTCACATTGGTGTTGATTGGCGTCTATTTGTGGTTGGGAAGTAGGGTGGGGCTTGCCCCACCGCTAATGGATATGCATTATAGTTAAGGGCATAACCAATTTATATATAATCAATACTCAGAAAAATCTTTGCAAGAAACCATTGCTTTGCCAGATAGTAATGCAGATTAGTAATGTATGTCAGAAATATGGGCACATGGACGGAATATCAGATGAAAGGCCTTATTCGCATGGCCGGGACGGCCATGCTACGGGAACCGATGTATTCGCGGTTTTTACCTCAGGAAATCGTGAGTATCTTTCCCCGCAAGGCCGCCGCCGCCGCACGCACATCATCGGCCTCCGTGACTGCCGTGACAACCGCCACGCGCCGTGCGCCGCACTGGACCACTTCATGGATATTGTGCAGCTTGATGCCGCCCATGACCGTCCATGGAATGTGCAAATGGGGCGTGATTTGGCCAATAAGCCCCGGTCCGACAGCGCCCGTGGGAACGGACTTGGTTTGCGTGGAGTAGATGGGGCCGATGTTCACATAGCTCGCGCCCGCCTCTTGCGCGGCCAGGGCCTCTTCGAGATTGTGCGACGATGCGCCGATGAGCAAATCGGGTGCGATGCGGCGGGCGGCGTCAATAGGCAGATCGGATTGCCCCAGATGAACGCCATCCGCGCCCACTGCCAGGGCAATATCCACCCGGTCATCCACGATCAGCAGCGCGCCTGCTTGGGCGGTATGTGCGCGGAACGCCGCCGCACGTGCGTAGAGCGTGTGGTCATCAAGATCCTTCTCACGGAACTGCACCAGCCGGACGCCTGCCTCCAACACTGCATCAAGGACATCCAACGCCGGACGGCCTTTGCAAAACGATTCCGTGATTACGACATATAAATCCGCCTGCTCGAAGCGGGCGGCGCGTTCCTGGTGGTTCATCAGCCGCCTCCCACGAAACGTACGAGCTCATACACATCGCCCGCTTCCACTGCGGCCGTGGCATACATGGAACGTTCGAGAATATCGCCGTTTCGCTCGACGACCGTCGCGGCGGGTTCGAGAGCCAATTCTTTCAGAAGCGCCGACACGGTAAGGCCTTCGGCCACCTCGTGGGACTCTCCATTTATAGTCACATGCATCGTTCCATCCCCTTTATTCAATTACGCGACATGGGCGATTCCCATGTACATATATCCTGCGATGCAGGATGTCTTCTTGATTTGAGATTGCTCCATAAAAGAAAAACGGAATCCATTGTCTTCGACGAGCTTCTTCATGTCGCGGTTCAAATGGCATCCATTCCCAATTATTCGCTGCAAGGGATTCAGGCGATGCTGCCAGCGCTGAATCGCAGGATCCGGATGAAGCCCATGTTCGAGCATAAAGAACCGCCCGCCGGGTCGAAGCACGCGCCGAACCTCCGATAACACCTGTTCCGGCTTCGCTATACTGCACAACGTATAGGTACTCACGACGCCATCGCATGACGCATCGGCCAGCGGTATGTGCTCACCAGCGGCGGCATGCATCTCCACCGGCATGTGCGAGCTTGCGATCCGCTTGCCCGCGCGGCGGGCCATGCCAGGATTGGGCTCGATGGCCACAAGCCGCTCCACGCTCTCGGGGTAGAACGGCAGATTCAATCCAGTGCCAAAGCCGATCTCACACACCACGCCTTTCGCTTCCGCAAGCAGTTGGCGGCGGAGTTCCGCGACCTGCGGCTTTTGCATCGTCCAATCCACCGCCCACGGAAATAGGCGTGAAGCATACCATCCCACGCGTCCGGCTCCTCCAAGGCTTCCTCACCGATCAAAGGCGAAATCAAAATCTTTCCACACGGGGTCATATCCGGCGCGCCGGATGGCCGCGACCACTTCGGGCGGCTTGCGTGTATCCTCGAGCGCAAACTGTTCGAGGGTTTCGTCGTGGGAGGCGTATCCTCCGGGGCGCGTGGATGAACCGGCGCTCATATGGGTGAGCCCGAGAGGAATGAGATTATCCCGCAATACGGCAGGCTCACGCGTCGATAGGTTGAATCCCGCTTCCGGCAAAAACAACCGCGAAGCCAGCAGCAGCCGCACGAACTCTTTATCCGTCACGAGGTGGGGAATCGAAAACCGTTCGGGCGTATGGCGCAAACGGGGGAACGAGATCGCCACGGCGCTTTGCCAGCACGCCTTTTGCAAATAGCGCCCATGCATTGCCGTCCAGAAGCCATCCACCTGCCAATCATACAGTCCCAGCAACGCGCCAATCCCTAGCCGCCGCACTCCCGCGCGGCCCGCGCGTTCGCTGGCGTCGAGGCGGTATTCGTAGTTGCGCTTTGCGCCCCTCAAATGCAGCCGCGCATAGGTCTCGCGGTCGTAAGTTTCCATATACAGCGTCACGCCATCCAGGCCGCGCTCGACCAGAAGCGCATAGTCTTTCTCATCAAGCGAATAGATCTCGACCGCCACGGAGGGAAAATATTCGCGGCTCACCGCAACGGCGTCCGCTATATCCGACGGCGTTACGACGAGGGGGGCTTCCCCAGTCAAAAGCAGCACGCTTTGGTAGCCCTCGGCGGCAAGCGCTTCACATTCCCCCCGCAATTCCTCTTCGGTCAGCGTCAAGCGCCGTTCTTTATTGCCCGAACGTGCGGCATATCCGCAATAGACGCAATCCGCGCCGCAGACATTCGAGATATAAATAGGCGCATACAGGCTGATGGTGCGGCCGAAATGCCAGCGCGTCAGCCGGTTCGCCTCGCGTGCGATGTCCTCCAAATAGCGATCCGCATGTTCGGACAGGAGCGCCGCCAAATCTTGTGGCGTACGTTCTTCCCGCGCCAGCGCACGTTCCACATCCGCCGGTGTAGCAGTGTCTATCATTTCACGAACCCGTTGCGCGGGCCAGACATTTAATTCATCCTGGTAACTCATGGAATAATCCTCTAGCGATATAATGCTTCGCCATCATCGCGAAGCGAACTAAAAGCATCTGAAAGGAGTCCGGTGAAATCTTTTTTCAAAGGGATTCACCCGGCAATCCACGCTACATCTCTTGTAAGAAACCTGTGAGCGGCGAAGAAGCTTCCGCTACATCCCGTTCCGGCCCGAGGCCCGCGCGATACGCCAAACGGCCCGCTTCCGTGGCCATGGCGAACGCCTTGGCCATGGCCCGATGATCCGTGGCGTCGGCAAGCGCCGTATTGACCAGCACGGCGTCCGCGCCCAGCTCCATGGCTTCGGCGGCATGCGATGGCGCTCCTAATCCCGCATCCACGACCACGGGCACGTTGGACTGCTCGATGATGATGCGGAGCATATCGCGCGTGCGCAAGCCCTTGTTGCTGCCAATAGGCGCGCCCAGGGGCATCACCGCCGCCGTACCGATTTCCTCGAGGCGTTTCGCCAAAACGGGATCGGCCTGGATATACGGCAACACGATGAAACCATCCTTCACCAATTCCTCGGCGGCTTTCAAGGTTTCGATGGGATCCGGCAGCAGATATTTTGGCTCCGGCGTCAATTCGAGCTTGATCCACCGCTCCAGGCCCGCCGCGCGCGCCATCTTCGCCAAGCGTACGGCTTCCGCCGCATTCCGCGCGCCCGATGTGTTCGGAATGATGAGGTGGCGCTGGGGATCAAGCACCGATAAAATACTGTCCTCATTCGGTTTCGACAGATCGGCCCGGCGCAGCGCCACCGTGACCATCTCGGCATCCGAGGCATCGAGCGTTTCCCGCAACGCCTGGGGCGACGGGAATTTACCCGTTCCCACAAACAAGCGCGAGCGCATCGTGCGCCCGGCTATTACCAATGCATCAGCCAACATGTATGGCTCCTTTCAGATTCCACCTCGAATCGGCGCTAATTTGCTTAGCGCAGCGTAGCCGCAACCAAAGGTCCGGATTTATAGACCACGAAACAAACCAAATCTTGTAGGCTGGCCCCACCGTTCAAGGGATGCGCCTATACAAGAACACAACGGTAAAGATACGCCATATTCCAAGTGACGAGCGCCGGGGGCGGTCCCACGCTTTTTCCTACTATGCAATGTGTGGGACTGGCGCCCTCACCGGTCATTTTTCACCACTTGGCTAAAATGGTACAAGAAAACCACATCCGGCGTTTATTCGTATTACTATCTCCAAAAAATCAGGCATCTTGCATGATTTTTTCTGCAATCCTATATATTACATCTGCTTTGCAGAGCGGTGGGGCAAGCCCCACCCTACAAAATTTTAGTGTATTTAGTGTATTTCGTGGTCTATAAATCCGGATCCGTGGTTGCGGCTCATTCCGCAAGCGCAATCCGCCCGCATGGGGATCAACATAGTGCGCAGCCGCATGGTTTCGCCGTCAAGCGTATGTAGCGCGCCACGGCAATCCGGACGTGGCCGCCACAAACCCACAATCCAGCGTATCACTTCCAGGGCCTCCACACTGCCCAATACTCCCGGCACGGCACCCAATACACCCCATTGCGATGTCGTGGGCACGCCCTCCGGGATTTCCGGCGTGACGCAACGCAGGCAAGGCGTCCGCCCCGGCACGACAAACATCGCCTGGCCCGACAGGGCCAGAATTCCCGCCGTGGCGAAAGGCTTCCGCAACGCCACACAGGTGTCATTAATTAAAAACTTCGTACCAAAATTATCCGTGGCCTCGACGACCACATCATATGGATCAAGAATTTCCTTGGCGTTCGCGGCAGCCAAGCGGGCCGGCATGGTTTCGAGCCGCACCTCGGGATTCAACGCTTCAAGGCCTTCCCGGGCGGAATCCGTCTTGAGGCGGCCCAGGCGCGGCGTGTTGTGCAGCACTTGGCGTTGCAGATTGGACAACTCGACCACATCCGCATCGATTAACCCGATGCAGCCCACACCCGCCGATACGAGATATTGGCATACCGGGCTGCCGAGGCCGCCAAGCCCCACGACGGCCGCCTTCGCCGCCGCAAGGCGCTCCTGCCCCGCTTCTCCGATTCCGGGAACGAGCAAATTGCGTTCGTACCGCCTTCGCTGCTCGATATTCAGCGCCATGGCGCGGAATTCCTTTCCAAAGTAAACGTCCATTGTAACAAAGCGCGGATCACGCCTCAATGCAATTTCAAGCATGAGGCATTTGCGAAATAGCGTGGTTTGCGAACGCGCGGACGGTGCGGGCACACGCGGAGCGGTTTTCGCCTGTGGCAATGGGATTACGCCTCCGCTACGGGTGCAATAAATCATGCAGGAGGTTCGCGTGTAGGACCCTTGCGGCCCGAATGGGCATGGTTTGCCCTTGATTCGGGCCATCATTGCTTGTGCGGATTCGATGTGATCTATGCGGCGCGGGGCTGTCCGAGGAGCGAGCGCATGCGTTCTGCCTGGCCGGCTTCGAGCCATCCCAGGGCCATGCCGAGCATGACGAGGAGGGCTAATCCGGTGCGGGCGCGCATCTTTTTCATACCGCGGATGTAGTGGCGCTCGAATCCGTATGCGCCGTCGAGTCGGCTGTTGACTCGCTCGATGGCGGTGCGGTGTTTGTATTCGCGGCGCCAGGATTTGGCGCTGCGGGGCAGGGGGGTAAAGATGCGCCGGTCGATAGCGATGGGCACGCGGACAATCCGTCCGTGTTCGGGCTGGCATCCTTGGTTGCAGAGGTCTTGCTGGGTACAGGCGCTCCCGCGTGCCTTGGCTGGGCAACGGTATTTCAAGGTTCCCCGATCTTGCTCGAATCCTTGGTAGGCCATGGAATCATAGTTGTCGCGTTCGTTTGGGGCGCCGTTACGACACCGGCAGAGGACTTCACCTCGTTCGGTATGGAAGATCGTGTCTACCCGTTCGGGATATAAAGGGCGGGGCCGTTCCGGTTCTTCTTTCCAGGTCGCCCGGATGTCCACGATGGGCCGGATTTCATGTTCCTCGAAGAGGCCCTTGTTGTTGGCTTCGGAATCATAGCCCTTGTCGGCGCTGAGGTACTCGGCGCGTTGGACGAGTTCGGGGTGGCGCGCGTCGAGAGCCGCCACGAGGGGCAGCAGAAAGGGCGAGTCGTTGGCGCTGGCTTTCGTGACCGCGTAGCCCAGCGGCAATTCATATTTCGTGTCCACGATGAGGTGCAGCTTGTAGCCGAACCACCGTTTGACCTTCTCCCAGGGCGTGCCGTCCTTGTGAACGCCCTTGTAGGTTTTCGTGCCCCAGTCTGCGTCGCGGTCGCGCCGCCCGTCCGGCTCTTCGTTTTCCAGGACCGCGTCTTTGCGCGGAGGCTTGGCGTGGGTTTGGATGGCTTTCGAGTCTACGGCCAGACGCACCCCGAGATCCGGCAAGCGTTCCATCAGCCGGACGATGAGCGCGTCGAACATCCGGTCCACTTCTTTCCAGTGGCGCAGTAATCTGGCGAAGAACCGCGTGTACACCCATTCGGGCGGGACCGCCTTGGCGCCCCGCAACACGTCGAATCCGCACAACTGGCGCAATTGCCCGTTTCGGGCTAGTTCGCGGCGCAGGCTTTCGACGCCGTCGTGCTGGAAGACGATCCCCGCCAGTATGCTGTTCCACATCGCGCGGATAGGATAATCGTCGCGCCGCCCCTTGCGTTCGGCTTCCATCGCCCGCATCAAATCTTCATCCGGCAGCGCCGCCAGCAACAGGTTCAGCCGATCCAGATCCGACGCCGCGTCGACCTGGTTCCACGAGAACAACCCCATTTGGTGTATAATGGCCATCGCAAACGTCTCCTTGGTGTGTGCGTGGTTATGTGGTCAACTATACTACAATCACACACGGGAGACGTTACGCCTTTTCCCGCTCGCCGAGGGCATTTGGGGTGATTTTTCACAAAAAATCCTTATTCATGCCCCCGCCAAGCCCCTTTCCCCGCATTCTCCGGGGTAGGCGCCAATTCCGCCGCTTTGTAAACCCTTGTCAATACGGATTTTCTTTATTTCGCAAATGCCTCAAGCATGCAATTTCAAGCATCCAGGTTGCAGCCGCATGGAAGGTTCGGTATGCTCGGTGCGGCATACGTAATGGAAAGCATAGGAGGCGCAGGATGGCATACGAATCTCCCCGCTCACGTATCATGGCGGCTCTTGCAGGCGGCGCGCCCGCATTGGTTCCTGTAACGATGTATGACACCCTATTTCCGCAAGATTTTGATCCCGCTCCTTTTCAAGAAAAAGGCCTGGGCATCGCCGCACGGCGGGATATTTTCCGGGCGTATATGCCCAATGTGCATGTGCATAGCGTCGCGGAAGGGCATCACCGGGAACGCACCATCTACGAAACGCCGATGGGAACACTGAGCGAGGTGCATGAATTCGGCGCATACGGAGCACGTGCGCCCATCGAACACTTGATCAAACAACGGGACGATTACCGCATCGCGGCATTCATGGTGGACGACACGCGCTATGAACCGGCATACAACGGCTTTCTAGCGGAGCAACACCGGCTGGGCGAATCGGCCTATGTATATGGCCACACCAAATACAGCCCGCTCATCGAGATCCAATTGCGCTGGCTCGGACAAGAGGCGTTCTGCTTTGGCCTTTTCGAAGATGAAGACGCTATCATGGAACTCTACGAACACATCGTCCGTAAAGACCTCGAGATGTACCGCATTGCAGCCGCCAGCCCGGCCCAGCATGTCCTGTATGGCGGCAATATCGTGCCCGAGATGATAGGCCCCGAACGCATCCGTGAGTATGTCCTGCCGTGCTGGCAAGCTTTCGCCGACGAATTACACGAGGCGGGTAAATCCCTTGGCGTCCATCTCGACGCGGACAACCGCCTGATCATGGATATCATTGCGGAAAGCCCGCTGGACTATATCGAGGCCTTTACGCCCCCGCCCGATTGCAGCGTATCCGTGGCGGAAGCCCAAACCGCGTGGCCAGGCAAGCGGTTATGGTTGAATTTTCCATCGAGCGTCATGGTGGCGCCACCCGCCGCCGTGCGGGCCGCCACGCTGCACATCCTCAAGGAAGCAGCCAGCCGCGAAGGATTCCTCATCGGGATCACGGAAGACGTTCCCGCGGAACACCTGGCGGCGTCGCTGCACGCCTTGCTGGATGCCGCACGGGAGTATTGCGCGACATAAGCCTATAACGGGCTTGCGTGCTTACGCCGCCGTTTCCGTTTTCAGCCGCGTCCAAGCTGTCGTGCGGCCAATGAGGGAGATACCGATGAAGCCCCGTACATTCAAGGTATCCCCATCGAGCGTCATTTTGCATTGATACGTTTTGCCGTTCTCGGGATCATAAATCGTGCCGCCAGTCCACGTGTTATCACCCGCGAAAGTGAAACCTTCAATGAGATTCAACCCGATGAGGGGCAAGGCTTGTTTCGCGGGATCCGGATTTTTACGGTCATGCTTGGTTTTGCCTGCTTCGTCGTCGCCTTCCGGATAAACCGGCTCCTTGAGCCAGCTAATTGTTCCGCAGTATTTCCCATCCACCAGCGTGATCTCGACTTGGCTGCGCCCCTCCGCCGTCAGCCATTTTCCCAGAACGGCATCGCCCTCGCCCGCGAAAGCGCCCGAGGCAACCATAACCACAGCCGTCATGAACATTGTAATTATGCACCGCATCGAAAACCCTCCTTTTTCTTGCGTTACAGGAATGGCCATACTATCAGAAAGGCCGCTTTCTCTGGAATGGCAACGGGGTAGATTATAGGGTTTTATACAACAGATGTTATTGCATGGCGGGACAAGCCCGCCATGCATGTTGCGTTCATTCACGCGCCCAAGAACGGCTTCAACAAGATTGCAGTAATGCCTCGCTAAAGCGAATGGAGTAGCAATGACAGAACTGCGCCCATGTGAAAAGCGGGATTCCACCGGCAAGATGGAATCCCGCTAAGAAGCGTTATGTGTGCTTTTATGCTTTGCGTGAACGGGCCATCATGGCCAGGCCTGTGAGCGCAAGAAAGACGCCCATCACGCTGGCGGAAAGTGGCAATTCGGTGGCCTCGACTGCGTCCGTGCCGCTGTTGCCGCCTTGAATCGCATTGCCGATGACATCACTGACGCCGCTTACCGTGACCGTGACATCGCCGCTGCCCATTTCGCCGCCATCCCACGTGAGCTGGTAGGTGTTGCCGCTGAGGTGTGTGATGCTGTCCGGGTTCGCGTTCAATGAGCCTTGGCCGCTCCCCGAGAGGACGAAATTGGCAGGGTCATAGACGCCGTTCAGCAGGGCTTCATCGAAGGTGACTTCGATGGTGCGCGCGCCCGTGACTTCGACCGACGCGACCGTTGGCGGGGTGGTGTCGGCATCGCCGTACCATACATAGAGATTATCAAAGCCAAACAACGGATTAGTGTGGCAGCGGAACTTGACGGAATCAAACGTAGCGCCGCTGGCTAGGCCGTCCACGAGCGTCACGGTAGCCGGGGCGATGAAATCGGCCAAGGTGTCGAGGTTGATCAACTGGTAAGTGACATCCGTGAAGCCGCCATTCGGCGTGAAGGTGACGAGGACGCGGTATGTGCCCACGGGAGGCGCATCGCCCGCATCGATCACGGTCTCGCCCCCTTCATCCGGCTCGGAGAAGTAGTTGAGCTGGAAGGATGTTTTGCCCTCGCGCGCCTGGAAGCGCATGCGATAAGAATACATATTGTTGGTTTCCTTGCCGACATATACGTACCAGGCCCGTTTTTCGCTATCGAACACCGTCACTTCCACATCAAATTGTATAGTGACGGGCACGTTCGAGGCGTCAAAACTGGGAAGGCCGGTCTGGACGAAATCGAGTTCGCCATCGCCTTCACCGGTATGTAATATGCGCTTGTTACCCTGTCCAAGATCCTGGACCGTAACCGCGGGCAGGCTGTCTTCCGGCGCATTGTCCCAAGCGGCCTTCACATCCCATGTGGCGTCGGCCACGAATTGGAAAGGCGTGAAATTCTGCGTGAGGATCCCCGAGCCGACCAACTCGCCGGTGGCGGCACTATCGAAGCTCTCGCTCACATACATGGTGGATGCGGAGGCCCATGGCGCAATCGTAATTGCTCCCGCTGTAATTGCTCCCGCGATGGCCGCCATGCCCAAAAAGGCTTTCATGTTTGTGCTCAACAAACGCATGCTTTCGTTCTCCTTTGTTTGTGTGATTCAATGAGCCCCATTGATGAACAGGGCTCCCCGCCGCATATTGCGCGTGTTATCCCCGGCTCCCGTCCGCCAGGTTGTCCGCCCAATTCACGATATTGTCGTTGTTCATGTAATCGGAGGCGTCGTAGCTCATCACCGGGAACTTGCTGCCATACCGCACAAATTCGACATGCCCGTCCATGTAGAGGACATTCGCGCCGCCGGGCACATGATTGAAGACCATCGCTCCCGCCGCCCCGGAATCCTGGTTGCCGCCGTTATCGCTGACTTTTTTGTTGGGGCCCCAGAAATCGAGCATGACGGGCAATGCGCTTTGGGTGGATGCGCCCGAAGCCGGATTATTAATATCAGTGATGAAGAAGCGTTCGACGCCCTCGCGCAGCTTAGGAAAGGTATCCGGGCCGATGGAAAGCGGAGGATAAGGAGCCACCATGCGGTCGCCTTTGCCTGCCCATGTGGCTACGGCATCTCCATTTTTCGACAGACATACCTTCTTCTCGTATGCGCCCGCCGCGCCATATTGATTGCGCAGAGAAGTGGGGACATAGTAGAAGCCGTACCACACCTTAGAATCATCGTTGTACCAAGCGCCTTGGGTATCTCCCGTGTCATACGGGCAAGCGGTTCCCAAATCCATTTTCAATTGGGATTGGATGGCCGTGTTCTGCCGCACGCCTTCATTGGCGTATTCATAACATTTCCAGGCGATGCGCGCGGATGACCCATGCGTGACCGCCCAGCCCATGTACGCGTATGAGCGGGGAAAGCTGAGGTGGGCCAGCATGCAGTCCCCATTCGCTTGGCCCGACGCGATGAGCGTGCGGATGGCCGCAACGCCATCTTCCAAATCGAGCACCGATTGGCCCCAATCGCTTGGGTCCACATCGGAATCGGAAGGGCATTTGGTGAGCATCGGATCATTCAAATAATCCGGATAAAGCTGCTTCATATCGACGCCCAGCAATTCATCGCTGAATCCCGGCAGCATGGTCTGCATGTCCGGGTAAAAATCGCGGTTCTCGCCCGCATACATTTTGAACACAATGCCCCACTGCTTGAGGTTGGACTGGCAAGAAGCCCGCCGGGCCGCCTCGCGCGCCCGGGCGAGCGCAGGCAATAATATGGCTGCTAATATGGCGATGATCGCGATGACCACCAGCAATTCGATCAGGGTGAATCCGGTCTTTTGCTTATGCATGTGCAACTCATCTCCTTGTGAAGGTATCGCGCTGGCGCACCACCAGGGCGATTGGGGGAATCCATATACGGGAAAAGCATAGGCATGGCTCATTAGAGATTAGTAAGAAGGATGTGATGAATATGTGAGCGCCGCGTTAGATATTCGGGCAAGCAGTCCGCTTTTTTGATGCTCTCAATGTCAGTACATTGGGTGTGCGCCATGAAAGTAGGAGCGCTTTGAAACAGGGTGAGGTTTTCGTTGTGAGCGGCTCCAGTCCAAACGTGAGCCATCCCGGTTTCGGTGTGCTTGGAATGTCTTGCGCTTTCCGATCAGCCTGCTTTGAGCAGGCTCCCCCTTAGCACCTGGCTTCAGCCAGGGTGGAGAGTTCGGACCAACCAATCAAGAGCGCGCTTTAGCGCGGCTTCTTGCTGAGCTTTAGCGAAAAGAGGTCTGCTGAAGCGGGTCGAGAAGCCACGCTAAAGCGTGCTTCTTCAGAGCGCTTCACGACGATCCACCCTGGCTGAAGCCAGGTGCTAAGGAGAGCCCGCTCAAGCGGGCTAAGGAGACGTGCGGATAGTGAAAGAAACAGCAGGCAATTTTGAATCACTCAACAGGCGATACAAGCCTTTTTATCGGGCAAGGCGCTCGGTGTATATGTTCATATACAAAAAGAGGCGGTTTTCCCGCAAAACGCATCAATACTCTTTTGGTGGCGCACACGTCATTACATCAGCGGTGAAGAACCGCTTTTTTTTCGCGTAGAAGCAGTTGAATGAGTTGAGGATGCGCCGGTGCGGGGAGTTTTTTCTTCGCATCGGCGCTTTTTTTTGTTGACTTCTGGTACGGAAGTATATATACTTCCGTACATGGAAGGGAAACCTGTCACGAACTCGGCGGGACGCAAGGTCCAGGCGCGCCTGGCGCGTCTGGGGCCCTTTCTTCCCGCCACGCTCACCATCACCCGCAGCCGCTGCGGGAACCCGCGCTGCCGGTGCGTCCAGGAAGGGCCGATCCATGAAACGGCCCTGCTGACGTGGAAGGAGGGCGGGAAGACCCGCACCCTCCACGTGCCCCGTGAATTGCGCCGCGAAGTGGCGCAATGGATTGAGGAATGGAAAAAGCTCAAGAAGCTCGTCGAGGCCATGGGCGCGGCCCAACGGCAGTTCCTGCAAACCCGCAAGAAGAGCATCCGGAAATCATCCGGGCCTTCTTGAGGACGTTCACCCACTTCTTTGGCCCGGTGCGCAAGCGCTTTGCGGGCTTGCCCGATCCCCGCAAACCCGAGCAAGCCGGCGACGTGGACTACAGTGTCGCGTCGCTGGTGTTCTTGGGAGTGCTGATGTTCGCATGCCGGCTCGGGGCGCGCCGGCAAGTCCGCCTGCAGTTGTACACGACGTTCATGGTCCATCTGTACAAGGTCTTGTTTGACGTGGACAGCGTGCCGCATGGCGATACGATGAACGGGGTATTTCGCGGTTTGCCGTTCGAGGCGGTCCAGGAACTCGTTTCCGGCATGACGCAGACGCTCATCGACAAGAAGGTGTTGTACCCCCACCGCCTGTTCGGGCGCTACTACGTGGCGGCCATCGACGCCACGGGGACACGCAGTTATGATCATCGCCACTGCGCCCATTGCCTCACGCGCAAGCACAAGAGCGGCAAGATCACCTACTACCATCCCGTGCTGGAGTCCAAGATCGTCACGCCAAACGGGTGGGTCTTTTCGCTCATGACGGAGTTCATTGAGAATCCAGAGAAAGACCTGGCGAAAAGCGAGCAACAACGCAAGCAGGATTGCGAGACCAAAGCCTTCTACCGGCTGGCCCCACGCCTGCATGCCCGATTCCCCCGCTTGCCGCTGCTGTTGGCGATGGACGGCCTGTACGCCACGGGACCGGTGTTTCGGCTGTGCCAGCAATATGGCTGGAAGTTCATGATTACGCTCACGGACGGCCAATTGGCCACCGTGAACGAAGAATTCGAGAGCCTCGCGGCCGCGACGCCCGAAAACCAGCTTACGTGGCGTTGCGGCAACAAGAAGGAAATCCACCAGCAGTTTCGCTGGGTCAACGACATCCCCTACCGCGATTCCGAGCGGCGTGAACACATCCTGTCCGTGCTCGAATGCGTGGACACCCGCCCGGACGCAGAAGGCATGATGAAGAAAACCAAGTTCAAATGGGTGACCAACGTGCCCGTATCCGCGCACAATGCGGCCGCCTTGGCCAATGAAGGAGGACGCTTACGCTGGAAGATTGAAAATGAAGCATTCAACGTGCAGAAAAACGGCGGCTACAACCTCGAACACGCCTATACCCAAAACGAACAGGCCAGCAAGATCTACTACCTCTTGATGCAGATAGCCCATCTGCTCATGCAACTCCTGGAGGATGGCAGCCTTCTGGCCGCCCACTTTCCAAAAGGCTTTGGCTCCGCCAGAAACCTTGCCCATCGCCTCCTCGAAGCCCTGCGCAACGCCACCCTGTCCCGCGAACAATATGACGCCCTCTGCACCGAGGCCATCCAGATCCGCTTCAGTTCCGCATAGGGCGCCCGCGCGTTCCCGGTTGCGCCGCCGCCCTACACGTCTCGCCCATCCATTCACCGGCTTTACGCACAGCCGCTGCCCCTCCTGTCGCCTGTCGGCCTCGCCACCCCCCGTCTAACCCGCATCACCTCAACGCCTGACCCTGGGGCGCCGCTATTCTTCACCGCTGTCATTACATTCGGCTATTTGCGTTCCCAAACGACGCTTGCGCATAATCGGGGCTTGCCTATTTCATGGGAGGATTTTTATTATGCCGCTGCATACATGGCTTGTGTCTTCGCATCACCGCCAGTTTCCGCATACGCCGTCTCAGTCGAATCAGAGCCTTCACATCGAGGCCGCGCTGAATGAACGCTTCAGTTTCCAGGCCGTAGTGCGGATGGAAGGGGAAGAGCGGCAGCGGCTTCATATCGAGGCGGCGGGACCGTCCGGATGGCGCATCCGGGTGCGCCGCGTGGGCTATGTCCCGATGCCCCATCACAATAGGCCGGTGCTGGATGAGCCATTGGACATGGACGGCCTGGGCCATGTGCCGGGCTTTGTGCCGGACCCGCTCTTCGAGGAGGACAGCCTGCTCTTGCAGCCGGGCGAGACGCATGCGTTCTGGATATCGGTCGAGCCAGGAAACCGGGCTGAGCCGGGCGAACATGCCATCACGGTTACGCTTCATCCCGAGCACGGCGAGACGGCGGTATTGCGTGCGCGGGTGGCGCTGTTCGATGTAAAACTCAAGAAACGCCGGGGATTCCAGATCACGCACTGGTTTTATGCGGACGCCCTGATGGACTGGTACCGGACAGGCCTGTTCGGCAAGGCGTTTTGGGATATTCTGCCTGCTTATCTGCAAAACATGACAAGCCATGGGCAGGATACACTTTATGTGCCCGCATTCACCCCGCCCCTCGACGGCGTGAAACGCCCCACCCAGCTCGTGCGCGTCAAGCGCACCGCGCCTGGCGAATACCGGTTTGACTGGCGGGATGTGCGGCAGTACATCGACCTCGCCAAGCGCGCGGGTTTCACCCATTTCGAGTGGACGCATCCCTTCACCCAATGGGGCGCGCGGCACGCCATTCGCATTTACGAGGGGCAAGGAGCGGATGAAAAACTCCTTTGGAAGCCGGAAACAGGGGCCACGTCGAAGACATACCGCACCTTCTTGTCTCAATACCTTCCGGCGCTGCACCGCTTTCTTTCGGAGGAAAAACTGCTGAAGCATTCCTTCTTCCACGTATCGGACGAACCGCATCAGGAGGAGGATTTTGTCAATTACCGCAAGGCGCGGGGCATGCTGCGTGAATTGGCCCCCTGGATGCAGGTCATGGATGCCTTGACCAAGATCGAGCTCGCCCGCGATTGCGGCACGGACATGCCCATACCGAGCTTGACGACCGCGTTGGATTTTCTGAAGGAGGGCATTCCTTCCTGGTGTTATTATTGCTGCTGCCCAAGCGGGCGATACTTGAACCGTTTCCTCGATACGCCCTTGGCGAAGATCGGCATGCATGGCCTCGTATTTTACCGCTGGCCTTTCCACGGATTTCTGCAATGGGGGTATAATTACTGGTATCAGTCGCAGACCCGCACGCTCATCGATCCCTTCACGGTGTCCGACGCCGGATTCTGGGAAAAAGGCTGGATGTATGGCGACACGTTCCTGGTCTATCCGGGCTCCACGGGGCCTATCGACTCCATTCGGTGGGAGGTTTTCGCGGAAAGCATGCAGGACTATGCACTCCTGCAAACCCTTGGCGTGAACCGAGGCCATGCGGCCCTTGCGCCCATCGAGAATTTCCAGGATTTTCCAAAGACAGAAGCATGGCGGCAGGCGTTTCGTGCGAAGGCCTTGCGCGGGGAACTGGCATGAAAATGATTTTCCTTCATCGAAACTAAGACTTCTTATAATGTTGGTGAATATCGTTTAGTTTCTCAAAGCCGATAGCGATAAAATGTAGACTCACGGATCAATGAATTAACAAAACGGAAGCGTAAGCATAGACTCTATATATAGGAGGTTATTTCGTGCGGATTGTGGAGTGTTTTGCCGCCGTGGCGCTCATTGCGGTTTTAGCGGGCTGCCCGGGCCGGGTGATCAAGGGCCAAGTCTTCAACACCAATGAGGAAGCGTTGCCGGGCGTCGTCGTGCAAGTGGCCGGTACGGAGCACCAGGCGTTGAGCAATGCGCTAGGCGCATATACGGTTCATTACACCGAGCCAGGCCGCCTTGAATTGCTGTTCTCGAAGACGGGCTACACGCCGGGCCGCCTCGAACTCCAAGCCGATTCCCCCGAACCCATCCAGGTGAATCCGATGCGGCTGTGGCGTCTTCCCCAGAACAAGGGAGTGTATTTGTACAAAGACGGCCAATACCTGGGCACGAAGCCGGTCGAATGTGAGGAGTTTATTTCCCAGGATAAAGGCGTCCTATACGGCTCCGCCAAATTTAAATCCGATCAGCCGGGCGTGCTGAAGACCATCGAGACCAATCCGGCGCTCTTGTGCTACAACATGCCCAAACAGGATGTGGAGCTGCACCGTATTGCTTCTTCGAGTATTGAGCAGGCCGGTGAACGCAAAGGGGAGCCGCTCGATGTCTGGACGCCCACGGCCGCATTTCCTGTTTCGCTGGAGGCCATCGATCAACCGGAAGCGATCTTGCAGCAAGTGCATCTTTTTTCACCGCTAGAGCCAGGCGTCTACGCCATCCATTGGGGCGCCCTGGAAGGCTCTCGGGAACTGGATTCGCGCATGTTCGTCTTCATTGTGCAGACTCCGGAAGAAGCCGCCAAACCCCCTGAAGTGAAACCGGAAGAACCAGAAACCGAGCTGAAAACCATCGCACCGGAAGATATCGAGATGCCTGCTGGTGCGGAAGGGGTGGACTAAGCTCATTGCCGGATTTGAGACCACGAAACACACAAATGACATCGCGCGCATGGCTGCAACCAAAGATCCGGATTATAACCACTAAATACAGTAAAAAACCACGCCCAGAGGACGTGGCTTTGCTTTGGCCACTCAGAGAGTGGCTGAGTGCTTGCACCCAGAGGATGCAAGCGTGGGTTGTGTTCCGCAACGCCGCTTGGTTCAATACTTCATTTTTAGCTATTCATCGTGACGTTCCGTTTCTTCCTGGAACTTCACGTACTTGCTGCCCACATAACGTTTGGATACAGGTGTAAACCTCCTTGCCCACCGGTCCCGTCAAAACCCGGTAGCAATATTTGGGAGCCCATACCATGTGATATTGGCAATACCATATCGCATATGATGATTTGCGGAAACGACTCATTGGCATCTCCTTTTCGGTGTTGCGGAACAACACGAGTGTAGGAGATGCCGATGGGCTTAAACAGGCTGAGCCAAAGGCCCTATGACCACGTCCAAAGGACGTGGGTTTTTAGGTCGCACTAAATACACTAAAATCTAAAGCGTTGAATTGGATTTGCTTCACTGTTCTGAGAGGAGCTTGCCAATGTATGGGCAAACAGCGGCAACGCCTTATAATCTGAAACAAGCGCATTAGGATTAGGCAAGCATTCCCCTATCTAGTCAGACACAATGCACAAAACGTAGGCAACTTACGGGAGTGCATGGCATGAATCTGTTGCTGATGTTGGGAGGTTTTTGGGCGGTTCGCGATGTGGCGGCGGATACCACGTTTATCGCGGAATCCAACAAGCAAGTGCTGGCGGAGCATATGCTCTCCTTGGAAAGTGTTCCGCCGAAAGAACAAGGCTTCTGGCCCGCTTCATGCACCGTCAAGGATGCTTCTTCACAAGACCGCGCAGTCACCCTGGCGTATTGCATTCCGCTCGATGCGCGAGGCTGGACCTGGTGGGACGATCCGCAGCATTCCCGTATCATCGAAGATGACGATGTGTACTACAATCCGGTGGATAACACCGGCATCTACGAGGGGCGCGGCTGCGGCGTAACAGGCACTTCATCGCGCTACCCCATGGCCGTGTTGACGAATGGGAAACGCACGATCTGTTTGGCGGTTCCCCTTGCGCCGCCCCGGCTCGTCCGATTGGCCTATTATCCGGCGGAACAGCAACTGCGGGCGGAATTCGATTTCGGTTTGTCCACCATCCCTGAGCATTTCCCCTCGTGCGCGGACGCCGCCGTAATGGCCTTTGAAGCCCCAGCCGAACAGGCGTTCCGGCAGGCGCTGGCTATTTACCATACATGCTACCCGGATGTGTTCGAGCGCCACAGCCCGCGCATGGGCATCTGGCTGCCGTTCGCGGATCTGGCCCCCATCGAGCATCCCGAGGATTTTGGATTCGGCTTTCACGAACTCGGCGCGGTCGAGTTGGCTGCGGAAGACAAGAACCACAGGGTAGGCAGCTACCTCTACACGGAGCCGCAAAGCCATTGGCAGACCAATTACAAATATGAAGGCCGCGCCCAATACGCGGATGCGCTGGCCCAAATCAAGGAGGATGCTGAAAAAGGCGATGTCTATGCGTGGGCCGTTCTCACCAGCGGCTGCCATATCGAGAACGGGGAATACCAGATCTACCTCGAACCTATCGCCTGGACGAAAGCCGTGCCCTTTGGCCTCAATCCGGCTCCCAATATCCCTACCACCGATTATCCCGGCTGGCCCAACCGTGCCCAATGCGAGATGAAACGGCTGTCGGAAGCCTTGGGATGGCTCGATAAGCCCCCAGCGGGGCTAGATGGCATTTATGTGGACTCGATTGAAGGCTGGAGCGAAATCCACAATTACCGCAAAGAGCACTGGCGCGTCACCGAGTATCCTCTCACCTTTTCGCCAGATACCAAGAAGGTGTGTTTACTGAATTTGTGGGGAACCTATGCCTTTGTGAAGGCCTTATCTGAACAGCTTCACGACAAAGGCCTCACGCTGATGGCGAATGATATGTTCTTCCGCTATTGGTTCTATGCCCCCTTTGTCGATTTCCCTGGGCGGGAGTTCTCCTGGTTCAAGGGAGAAGCATTTACGCCCTTGGCCGAAGAGCGTTTCTTGTTCTTGCGTGCCATGTCGGGACGCAAGCCCTATCTCATGCTCATGAACGATAATTTCGAAAATGGCGGCCATATGGAGCAATATTTCCAGCGCTGCCTTTTCTATGGCGTTTTCCCGAGCATGTTTTACGCCCACGATGGCGTGAGCGCCGCCTATTGGACCACCCCGCGTTTTTATGACCGGGATCGGGAATTGTTCAAGAAGTACATTCCGCTCGTGAAGCATGTGGCGGAGGCGGGGTGGGAGCCGCTGACGATGGCCCATGCGGAGCCGGAAGACGTGCGAGTCGAACGGTATGGAAAAACAGTCCAAACTGGACTGTACTTCACGGTGCATAATCCCGATGATAGCGCGCGGGAAGTACGGCTCGCGCTCGATAAAAAGGCGCTTGGCCTTTCCCGGAAAGCAGTGTTCACCGAGTTGATGAGTGGATTGCCCATCAAAAAGAGCTTGAACCGTATCACGCTTTCGCTTCCCGCGAATGGGTATGCGGTCGTGGTTGTGGAGTGATTAAGGAAAATTTTTTAGACAGGATTTAAACGATTTGACAAGATTGCTGAGAGAATCTTAATCGCCATACAAGAGAACAGTCATAAAAGCATTACACTGTCACAGTGTCATTCCCGCGAAAGCGGGAATCCAGTGCGTTCCCTCTGGAACTCCGCTTTCGCGGAGATGACGATGAAGTTGAATATAGCGCACAGCATAGCAGATTAGTGTTTTTTGAACACATCAAGAAAAAATATGTCCATATAGACCTCGTTTAAGCTACGGGTGTGGACCGGCTCTTGGATTGCTTGGAATGGTGGGGCAAACCCCACCCTACGTAAAGGGGAATAGCCATCATGAATAAAGATATTCCATATGCATTCTTTTTCTGCGCTCTATCCCTCCTGTATCCCGTCTTCTGCCAAGCCCAATCGGAATGCCCCATCCGCAACGTGGATGGGCGCATGACGATCCAAGTGGAAGGCGGCCTCGAACTCGCACTCGATGGCAAGAACGGTTCCGCGACGGAACTCACGCTGGGCGGGCAGGCTTTTCCTCTGGGCGGGGCCCCGCTGCTCTCATTCGAGGAAGTGGCCGAAGATCTCGATGCGCCCAATTTGCTGGATGGCGAACTTGCCAAGAGCTGGGGCATGCCTGAGGAGTCCATTGCTGAGAACGCTAACAGCCAGGAAGGTACATGGCTGGCCGTTTCAGGCGAAGAAGGTTCTCCCCGCCCCGCCCGCACGGTGGTGTTGAACCAGCCAGAACCGCAGCCGATGATTTTATCGGGCTGGTGCCAGGCGGATGCGGAAGGCGCGGCCCTTGGATGGCTGAGCCGCCATCTCGCATTGAACGCCAATGGCGTTTATGTGGGCGGCGAGGCCCTGCCGGAGCGTTCGGCTGTCTTTGGGCAATACGATCATGGGCCGCAGTTCAACCGCGTGGCGGTATGCCCAGACCGGCCCCTGGAAAAGCTTAATCTGGATTTGTCTGTCATTAGCGGCGCTACAAAGGCCTGGTATAAAGACGTGGAATTGCGGCAAGCCCAATACCGGCGTTATGCCCCGTCCGAGCCGCTCGAGCATATCGACAATTCCGTACTGCAAGAGTTCCGCTCTGAAGACGCCAAGCTGTATGGCTTGGTTCAGTACACACCCGAACGGGATCATGTGATCGTCAAATGCCGCTGGCAGAGCCTCGTTCCGGAAGACCGTGCGTTGAGCGCGTATTTTACCATTCCTTTCGATGCCGTGGGCGGCGTCTGGCACGACCATTTCCGTGGCCAGCGGCGCATTGAGGCGGGCAAACTCTATCGCGACAGCGTCAAATACGGTGCGGGGCGCGATGGCTATAATAGCCGCTACCCCTTGGCGTGCGTCGAGACGGCCAATGGGGCTGGCTTGGCTATCGCCACGACGCTAGATGAACCCCGGGTCTTTCAGCTCGAATACGACGCGCAAACGCGCGCCTTTCGCATCCGCTTTGATATTGGCATGAGCCCCGACGCGGGCACTTGGGCGAACCGGGGCTCGTTCACGGCTTATCTCTTCCGTTACGACACACGCGACGGCTTCCGTGGCGCGACGGAACAGTATCAGCGCCTCTTTCCTTGGGCATTCGAGCGCCGCGTGCAGCGGCAAGGCATCTGGCTGGCCTTTATTTCGCCGCCCACTGTTCCTGGCGATTGGCGTCCTTTCGGATACCAGTTTATTGAGGCGGTGAGCAACATGGGATGGACGGCGCGGGAAGGGATGTATTCGCTACGGTATGTCGAGCCTTGGCTGCACCACCATGAATTTCCAGAGAACGTAGATGCCCCCGAAGTGCATGGCCCTGCCCTCCCCGAAGCTTCCATCACATTATCGCAGCGCGTTGCCCAGCAGAAGAACTTGCCGCTCGATATGCGCCGACGATGCGCCTCCTACGAAGGCGCATACATCGAGAATGCCTGGGGGCAGCCGGATGGCTATTTGTTCCGGAGTCCAGAAGGCGGACGAAATGAGAACATGATGATCGTGAATCCAAATGGGCGGCTGCCCGTGCCGGAAGGCGCTTTGTACACGATCTCGGACTGGGACCGCGCGGTGATCGATGAGACGCGCACCGTAAAAGATCAATGGTACATTGACGGCTGGACAGCGATCCGGACGGCGGCGCATCCCTTCCTGGCCATTGATGCCGAACAGAAGACGGAAGGCAAACAGTCCTTGCGGTTGGATCCTATCCAGGGCGGCTCGTACTTCGAGCAATACCTTCGAGGCATATCGCAAGTGCTGTATCTGGAAAAACCCACGGACAGCCCCATGACCTTTTCCATGGACGCCCGCGCGGTCAATTTGCCGGAAGCAGGCGTGTTGTATAATTGCAGTCTCAAGTTCTTTTACGCATCGGGCAAATCGTCTTCCACGCCTCTTCCCTTGGATACGCTTTCTGGAGAGTGGAAGAGTTTCTCGGTGGCGGCCACGCCGGAAGAGCCTGCTATTGCAGTCTTGATTACTGTCCGCCAACCTGCCTGGACGCCGGATAATTCGACGCTCTGGCTCGATGATTTTAAGCTCACACTCAAAGATGGCTCGGTAAATCTCCTGAAAAACGGCGGCTTTGAGCAGGCCGAGCTGTTGCCCTGCAAAATGGACGGCGTGTATCTAGACACCATCGAGTGCTACGAGGCCAACTTAAATTACCGCCGCAGCCATTGGGCGTTCACGGAGGAGCCTTTGGTTTTTGATAGCGCGCGCCGCCCGGCGTTGCACCAGATATTTTCACACGCCACATTCGTACGCCAGCTCGCCCAAAAACTGCACCCGGATGGATTGATTCTGTTCGGCAACTGTACGCCCGTCACGCCGTTTGTCGCGCCTTATCTAGATGCGCTCGGCACCGAATTGTTCTGGAAGAGTGAAGATAAATGGCAGCCATGGGAGGATGACAAATTCAATTATGTGCATTTCATGACCGGAAACAAGCCGTATGGCATGCTCCAATATTCCAATCTCTCTGCGGAGGAAGAAGCGCGTTATGTGAAGCGGTGCCTCTTCTATGGCATGTTCCCGTCGAACCAGGCCGCGCCGGATGGCTCGTGGTATTGGAGCGATCCCGTCGTGGTGGCTCGGCATCGGCCTGTTTTTGCACAGTATATACCTATTATCAAGGAAGTCGCCGAGGCGGGCTGGCGGCCTATGACGCTGGCTGCATCGGACAACGGCCAGATCTGGTTGGAGCGGTATGGAGAAGGCGAAACGTCTTATATCACCGTCTTCAATCCAGGAACAGAACGCGCGGGCGCATTGATCACGATGGATGATCGCGCCGGGATCAGCAAAGACGCCGCCTTGCACGATATTGTGAACAATACAGACATCGCATGGGATGGGGCATCGAACGCGCCATCCTTCCGCATCGAGCTTGAGCCCGAGGATGTGGCCGTGGTGCGGATATCCGCAGCTAAGAGGTAATCCCATGATTATTGCGTCTGTTGCTCTGCTCATGGCGTTCCTTGCAGCTCCAGGGCCGGGAATGGCGGAACCATCTGAAAAAACAACCAAACTGGAAAACAGCCAGCTTGAGGCTATATTCCATCCCGATACTGGCTTGATCTCCGTGCGTGATAAGCGAAATGGCGTATGGTGGAACCAAGCCGATTCCACCGGCGCGCGCCCGAATGTGCGAGCTGCATTATGGGCCGCCGCTCCCGGCGCAATGCCCACCGCGGATTGGAGCGGCGCTACGCCCATCGCCATCGGCTCGGAGGCTGTTTTCAACCAAGGCCCCAGCGCTGCGCCGGTTCATGGCGCGGTGCGCCTGGCGCGAGACAGCCACACAATCTATGCCTGGGCCGAAGTGGCCGATTCCCATGTGGCGCTCTCGCCGGCCGGCGCGGCGTCTTATTGGGAAAGTGACAGCATCGAATTCTGGTTCGGCAATGAACAACTCACGCTGGTGCTTGCCGAGCCGCCAGCCGGACAGGAAGCGCCTGCGGTCGCGGCGTACTGGCATGGCAATCCACCGGATAAGCAGCCTATTAAGGCGGATGCCGTCCTTACGGGTGGCGGCTATACCATTCAGTTCGCCATGCCGCTGGCCAATATCCAGGCGCTCGATGGCGTAGAGGATGCGCCATGCGCCATACCCTTTGCCGTAGGCATCAATAATGCCGATACGCCAGGCAAACGGCTTGGCCAGGAGTATTATCCAAGAGGCTGGAATTTCGGTGATGCGTCCACATTCGCGGAGCTATGGCTTCCCGGCGTGGATGGCGCACTGCCCACACACGGCCCCTTGCCTTACACGCAGGCGCTCGAATCGATTGAGCCCGCCACGAACACGTTTGTACTGAACACCCAGCTTCCAGGCATCCAGCGAGACGGGAAACTCGCTCCGGCTGCATTCAAGCTCGTGGTGCAACTGGATGCCGAGCGTCCGGAGTTGCATGTGCGGTTTGAACCGGAGCTCGAGGGCGAATGGCGCGAAGTGAACTATCCATATGTGTTTACACTGGACGGCGAGCAGGCCTATGTCCTCTTGCCTCATTCGGAAGGCCTGCTCGCGCCCGTCCGGCGTTCTTCTCCGAAATTTTTGGAATTGCCGAAAGACTACATCTACAACGGCTACGGTGCGTTTTGCGCTTGCCTGGGCCTGGTGGATATGGCGCAAGGCCACGGCATGTTGATGATCTACGACGACCCGGAGCTGGCGGGATATGAAATGGCGGACGCCCGCGCGGATGGCGCTATCATCGCGCCACGAGCCTATTGGCGCGCCAGCAAGTTCCGTTTCGACGCTCCCCGCCGCTTGACGTTCGCCTTCTCGGATCAAGGCGGCTATGTGGCGCTGGCCAAGGCCTACCGGCGGCATCACCAAGAGGCCGTGCCCGTTAAAACACTCGAAGAGAAACGCGGCGCCAATCCGAATATCGACAAGCTGGTGGGCGCGCCGGTGTTTTGGGTATTCGAATCTCCGGAAGAAGTCCGGAATGTCGCGGCCATGATGAAAGAGGACGGCTTCGAGCGCGTTCTCTTCGAGGTAGGCTACCCATACCATTCCACGCTGCCCGGCCATGAAAAGCAGGCGGAGGAACTGGCGCAGGCGGTCCAGATCGTTCGGGAGATGGGCTACATCATCTCGCGGTATGACCAATATCGTGATACATACGAGAAGGACGAAACGGCCTCGATTTACCACCAGATTAACACCGAGGCGTATCCCGAGTCGGTGGTGGTGACGGAAACTGGCGAATTGCGCCATGGCTGGCCGCCGGGCTATGTGATCAATCCCGTGAAAGGCCTCGAACTGGCCCGCCAGCATATCCCACAAGATTTGTCCCGTTACGCCTACAATGCCCGTTTCCTAGACTGCGTCGGCACGTGCGCCCTATGGGAATCGGAAGACTGGTCGCCCCAGCACACCCTCGATACCTATAGCGGCATGCAAGCGCGGCGGGAGTTGCTGCAATATGCGCAATCACTGGGACTGGCTTGCGGCACGGAAGGCAGCATGGACTGTTTCCTTCCGTGGCTTGATTGGCTCGAATCGCCCATGTCGCTTGTAAAATGGACCTCGAAAAGCCTCGGCGTACCGGGCTGGACCCCTCCCGACACCCTCGATCCAGGATATCAAGTGTCCATCGGCACAGAGTACCGGATTCCCTTCTATTCGCTCGTGCATCATGACGAGGTGATGAGCACCTGGCGCTGGGAGGACGGATTCATCCGCCTGCCGCAATATTGGCAAGACAAAAACTTATGGAGCATGCTCTACGGCAATCCCGCCATGTATTTCCTGAACGAGCAGGCGTACCGCCACTGGCGCGCGGGCATCCCCCACACGCGCCAGTATCTCGATTGGTGGACACGCAAGGTGGGGTATGCGGAACTGGTGTCGCACCGGTTCGTATCGCCGGATTGGAAGGTGCAGGAATCCGTTTTCTCGACCGGCGACGGCGTTGTCGTGAATTTTTCTACCCAGGACTACCCAATGGCGGATGGGGAAGTTATTCCGGCGCGCAGTTACCGCACGTTTCAAAACAACACGCCACGGCAATATTCTCCTCCGCCCGTGCCCGAGATGGATTATCCCGCATCGGCGGTTTCCGAGGGAAACGGGTAAGCATATACAGGCCCTTGAAGTCGATTCTTTATTAACGGACTTGAGAAAATAATGATAATTTTGGTATAAATAGAAGTATGCGAACGACTTTCGAAGTGCCTGATGATCGGCTGGATATATACGATTTCAGCATTCGGCAATGCACGGAGATCGAACCGCCATCCTCGCATCGCCATAACAACGTCGAGATCGCATACACCGATCGCGGCTCGATGACGTGCATTGTCGGCGGAGAGCGCATACCTGTCCCGAGCAGGCGTCTCGCCGTATTCTGGGGCGCACGGCCCCACCGCTGGGTGGATGTCGAGGAAGGTTCGACCCGCACTTTCATCGATTTGCCTCTTTCCTGGTTTATCCACTGGGGATTGCCCGCATCCTTTATCCAGCGGATTCTGCGGGGCGATGTCCTTTTCGAACACACCACGGGACGGGAAGACGCCGATAATCTGCTCACCAAACAGTGGACCGATGACCTGAACAGCGATGATGCAAGCCTGCGCCAGGTCATCATGCTCGAGCTCCAGGCGCGGCTGTGGCGCTTGGCCTTGACTATCGCCCGCGAAAAAAAACAAGCCAGCGAGACGCTGCGGGAAGCGCGCGAACAGGGCGATTTCCCCAAAGCCGCGGCCATGGTCCGCTACATCGCCGAACATTACCAAGAGCCGCTCACCGTCCAGGATATCGCCCACTCGGCGGGCCTGCACCCCAATTACGCCATGACCTTGTTCCACAGCCGCACCGGCCTCACCGTCATGGATTACGTCTCCTACCAGCGCATCTCGCACGCCCAATTATTGCTGGCCACTACCGACACACGCGTGGTCGATGTCGCGTTCCATGCCGGGTTTGGCTCCGCCAGCCGCTTCTATAGCGCCTTCAAGCGCACCTGCGGCAAAACACCCAATGAATACCGCCGCGAACTCCGGGGCCGCGCGTAAACCAAGCGAGCGGCTATGGAATAGTTATATCTTCCCTTCCCGTAGCATGGGCGTCTCGCCCATGAAGCGTAGGCTCTACCGCGTGCGTCATGGGCGAGACGCCCATGCTACGTTCTTTATCTTGTTTCAAATAGGCCATACCAAATCCCTTGATGTTCGGGCGCGCTTGTTTGTCGGCGCTGGACATACTATCCTAAAAACAACGGAATTATTCTTTAGGATTGGGTACGGCTTCATTTGCGGCTCGTACACTTTTCCCATGCCGATTGTAGGGGTTCATGCTGGGTCATGCGCATGCTGGATGAAAAAAGCAGAATTGCCGGATGGATCAATGTGATTGATCTGCTCGTGGCGCTGCTGCTGTGCGCCGTGGCGGCCACGGCGTATGTGCGGCTCACCAAGCCGTATCGCATCGCCCAGCCGTACCGCACGAATGCGTCGCGCCATTGGGTGAATGTCGAGATGCGCCTGCCGGAGGACCGCTTGTGGATGGCGGATATTATCCGGCCTGGAATTCACCAGGTGGACGCCCGTTCGGGCGAGGCTATTCTGGAAATACTCGGCGTGCGGCCCGCGCCGGATCATCTCATCCTATCCGTGCGCGTGTCGGCCTTGGTGGATGGACAGGGGAGGCTAGTCTATCAGGACCGGCTGCTCGTGCCCGGCTTGGTGATCGTGGTGGAGACCGATGCCTTCGCTTTCCAAGGGTGGGTCACCCGCGTATCCGGGCCGGCGGCGGATGCGCCATGAACGTTTTCGAGGGCAGCCGTGCGGCTGGCTTAGCCGGACGCCTCATACAAGGTTCCGTGCTGGCGGGCTGGTGGCTGTGGCCGCCATCCTCCATACAAGCCGCGCCAAACGCATGGTGTTTGAAAACACTCCATGCTCATACAGGCGTTCTTCAAGCTTTGGGCTTAACCGGCGTGGTCCTGCTCATGCTGGCCTTGCCGCTCTATCCCGCCTGTGCGGCGGCGGTGTTATTGGCTGCGGCGTATCCCATCCTCGGCGTAGCGCTGCTGCCTGCGGCGTTGCTCTGGTCGCCACGCATCGAAGTATTCGGTTGGAGCGGGGAAAACGTCTTCGTGCGGCTGGACCAATGCCTGGTGTTGGGGCTGCTGCTCCACGCGGCCCTCACGAAGCGCCTGCTCCCGCGCGATACGCCGCTGCTGGCCTGGCAGGCGTTGTTTTTATGTGCATGCGCCGCGAGTGTGACAGCGGGCCTGTTGCAAGACACCTTGCCCTCCGTAGGGCTTGCGGGGCTGTATCTGGGGCAACTGCTTCATTTGGCGATTCTATTCGCCGCCGCGTATGCCTTTGCACCCCGGCTGGGCCGATGGGGCGTATATGCGTTTGTTTTGCCGATCATCGCGGCGGGCGCATATGGGCTGGCCGAACAGCATAATCCCTATATGCATGCGGAGACCTTTGCCTATCGCACGTTTGAGCGGGGCTGGTTCGACGGGCAGGCGAACCACTTCGCGGGCGTATTCGTGCTGGCATCAGCCATGGGATTGGCGCTGGCGGCCCTGCCGCGCTGGCGCGCGCTGGGAATCGCCACGGTGGTATTGTCCATCCTAGGCCTGGCGGGCACACACAGCCGCGAGGGAGTGGTTGCGCTGGGCGCGGCGCTGGCCTGCCTGGCGCTGATACGCTGGCCGCGTCTTTGGCTGCTGGCGGCGCTTGCGGCTTTGGCGGCCGCCATCCACGTATCTGGCGAACCTTGGCATCGCGCCAGCATGCCCGGAGGCAGCCTGTTTGATCGCCTACTGGCTTGGAAGGCCGGACTGTCCACGCTCGGGCAATTTCCCCTGCTCGGGCTGGGCCTTGGCGCGCGGCACCGTTCGTATTATGATAATCAGTATGTGTTCTTGCTGGCGGAATGCGGAGCCATGGGCCTTGCCGCTTTCGCGGCATGGTGGGCTTGCCTCGGGCGCGCCCTCCGCCATGGCGCGGCATGGGACAGCCTGCGAGGGGTATTATGCGCGGGCGCGCTGGCGGGGCTGGGCGGCATGGCCGTGCAAGGCATGGCGGCTTCGTGTTGCATTATCACGGTAATCGCAGGGCCGCTGTATTGGCTTTCGGGCTATGCCCTCGGATTGGAAGAAGAAAATGAAAATTTCCGACCACGAAATACCTAACGCGGCATGGCCGAAACCAAACGGTCAGCTTTTAAACCGCGAATGGACGCGAATGAACGCCAATAAATTTTTCCCTGTGTTTTTACTCCCGTAGCATGGGCGTCTCGCCCATGTGATGAGTAAGATTCAAGCAAAACGCTGATTTCTTGCGAAGATTTGGCATATAACTCAAATCATACTAATAGTTTCGGTATGCGTTCTTTCATGTGCCGTTGTAGGGGCGCACCACCTTGAATGGTGGGGCAAGCCCCACCCTACGGAATTTTAGGGTGTTTCATGTATTTCGCGGTTCTAAAGGAAACATATGAGTTCTAGCGTCCCGCATACGGAATCGCGGCCATGGTATGCCGTTCTACTGCGCCCTATGTTGCTGATCGCTGGTATCGGCGTCGCCACCAAAGGGCTCCAGGTGGTATCGGCGGTCTTGCTGGCGCGCAACTTCGGGGCCTCGGGCGATACGGACGCCTATCTGCTGTCGAAAAGTGCGGCCATTGGGGCGTATCTTATCGCCGACAGCATTTTGTATAACGCCCTTGTGCCGTTATACCGCCGCCGCCAATCCGCCAGCCCGGCATTTCGCGGCTTCTTGTCAGCGGTGTTCCTAGCGTCCATCGGCGCGGGAGCAGTAGTAGGCGCGGTGTTGATCTTGCGCTCTGGGCTGATCATCTCGATCCTCGCCCCCGGCGCGGACGCATCGGCCCATGCCTTGGCGTCGCGCCTGGCCCAGCTCGCGGGCATGGCGGTCGTGCTGTCGGTTCCCGTGTCATTCCTCAAGGCCATGAATGCATCGGAAGGTCGTTATGTGCTGGCGGCGCTTGATGGGCTGGTGATGTACGTGATGCTGGCGCTGGCGCTGCTATTCGCCCCGCGCGAATGGGGCGTATGGCCCATCACGGCGGCGCTGCCCGCGGCGTTCGTGGCGTTATGCGCTATTCAGGCTTTTCCGTTGCGCCGGACCATGCCCTTGTCCGCGCCCAGTTGGAACAATCCCCACGCCCGCCAAGCGGCGGCGCTGGTGGCCCCGTTGGTGGCGCTTAATTGCTTGCAGCAGATCAATCTTTTCGTGATGATGCGCATGGCCTCTTATGTGGGCAGCGGGGCCATAAGCTGGCTGAATTATAGTTACAACATCGCCCAAGCCCCCGTGGCGGTCATCGAATTGATACTGTTCAGCAGCGTGCTGCCGTTCGCTTCGGCTCTCTCATCAGAACACCATTTGGATGAACTGAAAGGCGCGTTTCTGGGCATGTTGCGCGTCTTGCTGCTTTTCTTAGCTCCGATAAGCGCGTGGGTGGTGCTTTCCCGTTATGATGTGGTGCAAGCGCTGCTTGAACGGCGGTTCTTTGAATCCAGCGCGACCCAAGCCACTGCCTTATGCCTGTTGGGCCATGGCTTGGCCATTATACCCTGGTCTATCGAAGCCCTCGCCTCGCGCTGCCTATTCGCACTCAAGCGGCATTGGGTGTTCTTTAGCATCGTCGCCGTGCGCGTGCTGGCGAATTTTGGCTTATGCCTGCTTCTCGTGCCCCGATACCGCCAGCTTGGCGTTTCGATGGCTTTCGCGCTATCGTTTGGCGTGGGGGCAACGCTTGCATGCGTGGCGGTTCTGCGCATGCTCCACGCCCACGCCCCCATGCGCCTGGGCGGGCATGCGCTGGGAATAGGCGGCCGGGCGTTGCTGGGCGTGGGAATAGTCTGGTGCGTCGTGGCAGGATGCCGGTATGGGCTGGCGGCGATGCCTTTTCAGTTGGATGAAATTGCTGGGCGTTATATGCTATTGGGATTGACGGCGTTGATTGCTTTAGGAGTGGCGGCGTTGCTGCTGTGCCCGATGCGCTTATGGACGTTGAAAGCGTGGCGGCACGCCTGGAAGGGAGTTTCGTAGTGCGCATGCCTGTTCCGCCCGGCCCGGAATACCGGATAGACCAATTGAAGCGCGCGGCGGTGGTGCTGGCGGTGCTATTGGCCGTTGGGGCGCTTTTTACAGCGATGCAATTATCTCATTGCACAAAGCTGGAGCCGCCCCCAAGCGCGCCCGCTCCCGCTTCCGCCACGCCCAAAGAGGAGAAAGACTGGCGGAAGAGCGAGGAAGCGCGCCTGCTGGCTTATGACGCCGCCCGCCGTTATGTGCAGCAGCATCTCGAACCGGCGGGCGTCGATACTATTTATTGGCGGGGCAACGTCCACGAAGTGAAAGGCGATCTTTTTCTCTTTGTGGGCTTCATTGATGTCGTCATGCCGGATGGCCAGCAAGAAAAACGTACTTATCGAGTTGTATTAAACTACGTCACTAAAGATCGTTGGGATCTGGTCGAGCTGGAAGTGCTAAACGCGGATGGCACGGTATCGAAGAAGGCGGCGGATGGAGAATCCGGCGAAACACCAGGGAGCAAATGATAGTGGTGGACGCGCAGCCGAAAAAGAACCGCTCCGCCTTGGCGCACCATGACGCTCACTGGGGCGAGGCGCTTCTGTTCACGGCCATGGTGGCGGCGATCCAGTTGCTGGTGTTTCGCTACCGGTATGGCACGGATGGCCAGGTCGATATTCTGTGCGCGGTGAACCGCATTCTGGACCCCGCGTATCTCTCCCGCGATTTCTTCACCAACGCCATTTCCGGTTTCGGGGCCAGATATTACTATGTCCGCACGCTTGCTTTCCTCACCTATGTGATGCCGCTTCCGATGATTATCTTCCTGCTGACATGGGGCACGCTGTGGGCGATGGCCTTGGCCACCTACGGAATGGCATACCACCTTTTTGGACAGAACCGTGTGGCCTCCATGCTCGCGTGTGCGCTGATGCTGCCCGTGGGCGGATTCAGCCTGGGACTATACTCCTTGCTCCAAATCCGCTATCTCTATACCTCCGCCGTGGCCATTCCCTGGACACTCCTCGCTATCGGCATGGGCTTGATGGGCCGCCCGCTCACCTGTTGCGCCATCGCCCTCGCCGCGTCGTTCATCCATCCCATGAGCCTGCAAGCGGGGCTTCTGGGCATCGCTGCACCGGGCATCCACGCGCTCGCGGGCATCCGCCGCCATCCCTTCCACTGGCGCTGGGATACGCACGGCCCCGTGCTGCGTGCTGCGCTGGCCGGAGGCATCCTCATCGCGGCGGGCGTATTCATGTGGGGCTTATCCGGCAAGCCGTTCCTCAGCACCGAACGCCTGTTCGAGATCTATGCCCAATTCCGGATGCCCCATCACCTGCTGCCAAGCCATTTCGGACTCGGGCCCTGGCTGCTCTTCGTGTGCGCCATGCTTGGCTCCGCCTTGCTGTGGCTCCGCTGGCATGCGGATATGCCCAGCCAGCGCCCATATGCCTGGCGCATGCTCATACTCGCCGCGCTCATTTTCATCTTGTGCGCAGGGGGGTATGTCTTTGTGGAACTCATCCCCACGCGCCTCTTCATTTTAGGCACCGTGTACCGGCTGCTGTATATCATCAAGTGGTTCAGCATGCTTTTGCTGGCGGGAGCCGCCGCGCGGGCGCTCGAACGTCCCTGGCGGGAAGGCGGCCCCGCCGTGGCGGGGATGCTGCTCATAGGCACGGGCGCATGGCAGCCCATCGAGATGATGGCGGGTTGTATCGCCTTCGCCGTCCATGACCGTATGGAAGCCGATGCCCAGCGGCGCTGGGCGCGGCTGTGGTGGGGCGCATTCGCCGTCATGGCCGCCGTGGCGCTGTACGGCGCGCACAAGGAAGAACTGGGCGCGCTCACGGCCTACCTGATGCTGGCCGCCTGGTTCGCGCGCATGCCGGATGTCCGGGCGCGGTGGATGGCTCCGTTCGCGGCGTTCCTCCTGGGCGTTGCCCTGCTGGCGTGCGCCCGGTTGTACGACATTCCGTATCTGTCGCCCTTATTGGAACGGTACCAGCCCATCCTCACCATGGAGGAAGACCGGGACGAGGTGGTCCAACTGGGCGAACTGGTCCGGGAAAACACGCCCGAAGACGCCCTGCTCGTTATCCCGGCGGAATTGTTCCGGCTGCGCGTGGCCGCAAATCGCGCCGTCATCGCGGACCCCTACGCCCTCCCGTTCCGTGAAGACCTGCTCGAAGAATGGTACCGCCGCGTTCTGGACTGCTACGGCGAGCCGGAGGAGCGCCCGGACCACATCGTGGACGAAACTCAAACCTATGCGCGCATGCCGGAAGCGCGTCTTCGCCGCCTTGCCGATACCTACGGCGCGACCCACGCCGTGCTTTACCGCAACACCCAAAACCATTTTCCGGTGTTATGCTCTTTCGGGGCATATGTGCTGGTGAAGATAGAAGAACGCGGCATGGGCGAGGCGTCCACGCCGCGATAAACGGGGCTATCACATACAGCAAATATGTTTCTTGCGTTTTTGCATATCTTGCGGCAAATGCCTTGCCACCAAAAACCTTGATCTGAACCTGGTTTTCCAGCTTAAATATCGGCATGCGAACTATCCGTGAGATCCCTGATGATCATCTGGATATCTACGATTTCGGCATCGAGCAGCACACGGAGCTCGATCCGCGATCTTCACACCGCCATAATAACGTCGAGATTGCCTATACGAATACCGGCTCGATGACATGCATTATGGGTGGCAAGCGGATACTAGTTCCATGCAGGCGCTTTGCCGTTTTCTGGGGCGCGCTGCCCCACCGCTGGCTAGACGCCACGGAAGGCGCGACATGCTCCTTCATTAACCTGCCTTTATCCTGGTTCGTCCAATGGGGCTTGCCCGCGCCTTTCATTCAACGCATTTTGCACGGGGATATCCTCTTCGAGCAAAGTGGCGCGCCGGAGGCCGCCGACGCGCTGCATATCCAGCAATGGGCCGAAGACCTTGGCGGCGGGAAACCGGGCCTGCGCCAAGTCATCATGCTAGAACTCCAGGCCCGTTTATGGCGCTTGGCCATGAATGTTATGGAGGCAGAAGAACTGGAAAGCGTTCCAGATGTCGAGGTGAGGAACCATGGCGATTTTTTAAAGACGGCGGCCATGGTGCGCTATATCGCCGAGCATTACCAAGAGCCGCTCACCGTGCTGGAAATCGCCCACGCGGCGGATCTGCATCCCAATTACACCATGACCTTGTTTCATAGCCGGACGGGCGTTACGGTCATGGATTACGTCATGCAGCAGCGCATCTCGCATGCCCAATTGCTGCTGTCCACTACCGATACGCGCGTGGTGGATGTGGCGTTTCATTCCGGCTTTGGCTCCGCCAGCCGGTTCTATAGCGCCTTCAAGCGCGCTTGTGGGAAAACACCTAATGAATACCGGCACGAATTACGAGGGCGGACATAACAATCGAGTAGGGGGGTTCCTCACGGTCCCCCCCTCTCACACCACCGGGCATACCTGCTCGGTACCACGGCGGTTTCGGTCATTTTTGAACGTTTCGTACCGTTGAACCGGGTCTATCAGTTTTTGTTTCGCGAACCATTGTTTGTCCATGGCGTGTTGCGCGGGAGGACTCCCCGCTTTGCGCCACCAGCCCTTCCCGGACCCTGCGAGTATCCATGCCTGAAATTGCGGCACGCCTAGTTTTCTAAGGAAGTCCGCTATGGTTTTCGTGCGCTTGAGGCGTTTGAGGATGACGCAGCGCAGTTTGCGCCGCATCCATTCCCCGAGGCGTTCCAGATGGCCCTTTGCTTCGGCAAACCGATAGTAGGTTATCCAGCCGCTCAGGAAGCTGTTGAGCTCCTCAATCATCTGGCGCACTTTGGCGTCGCCGCGGTTGCGTCGCGTGATGTCGCGGATGCGGTCTTTCGCCCGGTCGAGGCTCTTGGGCGCGATGCCCAATCGCCCCCCACCCAGCAAGCGATAACCCAAAAATTTCCGCTCTCCCACGAACGCCACCGCGCTCTTCTCGCGGTTCACCCGTAGTTTCAGCTTCCCCTCAAGGAACTGCGTGACCGATGTCAGGACACGTTCTCCCGCGCGTATCGTCTGCACGTAAATGTTGCAGTCGTCCGCATAGCGGCAAAAACGATGCCCTCGTTTCTCCAACTCCTTGTCCAGGTCGTCCAAGAGCAGGTTGGCCAGCAGCGGCGATAGAGGACCGCCTTGCGGGGTCCCTTCGTATCGTTCGATGCATACGCCGTTCTGCATCATGCCCACTTCAAGAAACCAGCGGATGAGTCGGAGTACGCGTTTGTCTGACACGTGCCGCGCCACGCGCGCCATCAGGATGTCGTGGTTGACCCGGTCGAAGAATTTTTCCAGGTCCATGTCCACAACAATGCAGCGGCCTTCGCTTACGTACGTGCTGGCTTGCCGCAGCGCCTGATGTGCATTGTGCCTTGGACGAAATCCATAACTGCTTTCCGAGAAGGCCGGGTCTAGAAGCGGTTCGAGAGCCTGCAAGAGCGCTTGTTGCACGACTCGGTCCACCACCGTCGGAATGCCCAGTTGCCGCATCCCCCCGCCCGGCTTGGGGATTTGCACTCCCAACACCGGTTGGGGACGGTAGCGCCCTGCCGTCAGTTCCTCTTGCAGTCCCCGCCAGTGTTCCGGAAACCAACGCTTCAGGTCGCGTACGCTCATGACGTCCGCACCCGCCGCGCCTTTGTTCCGTTGCACCCGGCGTACCGCTTCCGTCAGGTTCGCAAGACTCGCGACCCGTTCCATCAAGTCTTGCGTCAAGGCTCGCCTCTTGTTCGCCGCCGGAAATAGTTGCCGCGCCTCGAACGCATCCGATTCGGTTCCGCCTTCTCCGATTGCGCCGTGGCAAGCCGACTCCAGTGGGAACTCCATCTGGCAACCTGCTACTTCCTGCCGCTCCCTATCCCACGAGACGTTCAATGCTGCTCCTTGAATGATCGATTCGGCCCTTCCCCTTGCGGGTATTATGGCCTCGGCTGACTCCTGCCCACCCCTCGCGACATGTTGCCATCCCGCTAGTCTGGCTCTTCCAGACAGATGAACAGGTCTCCCAAGGTAAGACGCGCCTCTTTCCGCCGGGCCTCGCCGGATTTACCAAGGTGTGTGTCCGAATGGTTATTGGGCGTCGCCATCCATTGCTGGCTTGCCCCGCCACCCCGGCCTTCTATCCGGTTTCTGTGCGTCGAGTCCGACTTTTGCCTCCTGCTTCCTCCAGACCCCGCCTCGCGGCGACGCCCTTGCTCTTGGCTAGCAATTCCCACCATCAGGGCTTGCAGGGGACTTACACCCCTTAGATCCGCGCCATGCTTGGCACACAAAAAAGCGGGCATCTCAATCTCTTTGAGATTCCCGCCTATTATCACTCACTCGCCATATATCGCGTTGTCTAATGCGGATGCACTCTTGTTTTGTCGTTTGGTTCAAAAAGATGCGCTTATTTCTTCTTCGTGGCTTTGGCAAGCGCCATGACAGAATTCGGAGTCGTGCTGTAGGGGTCTACGTCAAGGGCAAAGCACTTTTCCGCGATATCACTAATCTCTTTACTGTTCATGCCAGAGGCCTTCGCTTCCGCTACGACTTCGTGCATGCGATTAATGATTCGTTTGCGGCATTCTTCACGGCATTTGGTGTCGATGCCCTTATTCACGAAAACGCCCATGCCCCGGCGGGTGTACAACAGTCCCATGACTTCGAGGTCCCGGTAGGCTTTCGCGACAGTGTTGGGGTTCACGCCCAGCCGCTCAGACAACTCACGTACGGATGGCAGCTGGTCTCCGGCTTTGAGCCTTCCAGAAGCGATAGCGAACTGCACGTGATTCTCGATCTGCACGTATACGGCTACGCTGCTGTTGATGTCGATGCTCGATAACATGTCTCTAATTCTCCCTGGGTCGGTTGGCTTAAACTAGGTCACACACACAAACATCTGATTAGACAACAGCCAAAATACCATCTCCTATTCCACTTTGCAAGCACAAATATCTTGGCTTATGGCGGCAGCTTGGGGTATTATGAGAGAAATGTTATCGCAAGTCAAGTAATCCCAGAGGAGACCACGCTAGGATGATGCGCCGGACAGGTATCACGCAGTTCCTGCTGTTCATGTTATGCTTCCCAATAACCATGCATGCACAGGAATCTCTTTCTCCAAAAGGAACGGAAGCGGGCCCTGTTTCCCAAGGCTCGCTTCACATAGATGTCACGAATGCCATCGCACAAGAGCTCCCTTCAAAAGTGGAGCTCGCTCCCACGCAAGACGAATCGGCGCCACACATCGTGCTGCCGGTTCCAAAAGGTACGCTTGAAACGGCCTGCCCCGCAGGCTCGTATAAAGCATATCTATATGTATACCAAGACGATGTCCCCATTCTGGTCGATATCCGGACTATTGATGTGCCTCCGAATGGCCGCGCTACGCTCCCTGTCAACCTCGTTGAGGGCACCAGCGGGCCGTATGGGCTCATGGACTTTGATCGCGACGGCGATCTCGTCATCGACCGGGTGGAGTTGGACGCTGGAACGGATCCCAATAATCCTTCAAGCGTCCCTGGATTAAAGACACTGCAAACCGAATCAAAGGCTTTTTCTACTGAAGCGGGATGGTATAAAGGCGAGCTTCATGCGCATTCGAAATATGGTGGCGGCCAGGAATCCGTTGAAGAGCTCATCAAACGGGCAGAGAAATCCTCGCTGGATTTCCTTGCCATCACCGACCGCAACACCATGGCCGCCTGCGACGACTCTGCATTCAAATCAGATAAAGTAGTGCTCATCCCTGCCCTAGAATGGGGCTCAGATGATAAAGGCGTCGCCCTCATTTATGCGCCTGGCACCTTCCCATCCGTCTCTGACGATTTCCGAGACGGCCAAGGAGTGGTCTACCGCGTACAATCCCAGGGCGGCCTTTTCGCCATCGCCCATCCCTGCTTTCCCCAAATGCCCTGGCAGCGCGGATATGCATATGTAAACCTGATCGAAGTATGGTGCCGGGGGTGGCGGGAGATTCCGCCTGTCGGCCTCAATGCGCTCGATGCGGAGCATAAGCGCAAAGACACTTCCGGCCGGCTGGTCCACTCCATGTCCATCGCGGCGAACACGACCGCGCTCTCGGCAAACGGCCAGGCCACGCTCTTTTGGGACAATGAATTGAAACGCGGGCTTCGGGCAAGCCCCATCGCGGGAAGCCTGTCTTGGGGAAAATCCACCCCCTTGGGCCAGCCGGTCACCTATGTGTATGCCAAGGAAAAATCATTAGCTGGCATTCTCGAGGGCTTGCGGCGCGGATGCACATTTCTTACGACCGATCCGAAGGGCCCAAAACTCTATTTCGAGGCGGATGTGTTGAGTGATGGCAAGTCAGACATCAAGCCCGGCGGGATCATCCCGGCAGGGGTGGACGCCACCCTGTATGTCAATGTCTTGGGCGCAAAAGGCTATAAAGTGCAAATACTATGTGACGGCGAACCCGTGCTGACCAAGAACATTGATAAAGATGACCTTATGGTGAAGTTTAAGCCCAATATAATCAATGTGTCCACCTATCGAGCGCAAGTCACCGCCTCAATGCCGGAAAAGGGCTATTCCGAAGGATTTGGCGACCTGAGCATATTGGCGATGACCGCCCCGATTTATGCCCGCAAGCTCCTGATCGTGAATGAGAACACGGATCCGACGGACGCTTGGCGCAAACTCAAGCAATCCGACGCCGATCCCGAGTTCGCGGAAACAGTCGATACGCCAAGCGGCCCCATGCTCCGCGTACGGCCTCAAAATCCGGGAGACACGGGAGATTTCGCTCCTCCTTCCGGCTCGGAAGTGAAAACGATTGAACCTCAGTTCCGGCATTAGGCGAATTTTTGTAACATTTTTACTGGCTGAAATCATATGTGAATACAACACGCGCCAGCGCCGTCTATAATATAAGGAAGACAAACACGCGATGGCGCGGAAGCAGTAAATAGAAAGGAACAAGACATGCGGTTACGCGTACAGATACTTGTGCTGGCATCAATGGCGTTGGTTCCCCTGGCATGCAACACCACGCCCACTCAAGATGGCGCGGTGGTGGGTGCGGCGCTGGGTGCGGCTTCAGGAGCGATTATTGGCAATCAGAGCGGGCATTCCGGAAACGGCGCGCTCATCGGCGCGGGAGCTGGCGCGCTTGTGGGCGCGTTGATAGGCGACCAAGTGGATGAACGCGGAGGCGGACGCACCGCTCGAGCCACTTCCTATTCCGCCGCGCCGCCAGTCGTCTCCGCGCCAGCCTCTCCCCCGGGCGGCCACTACGAGACGCACGTCCGCGTTTCGCCGTCGGGCGAGCGGTATGAAGACCAGGTCTGGGTGCCCAACTGATCCCGGATTCCCGGAGAACACGATATGCTGACGCAACAGCGCTGGCGTAAAACAGGAATCGCCGCCTTGGCCTCGAGCGTGCTCATGGCCATAGGCGGCCTTTATTCCGAATTCCCCCGCTCGAGCGTGGCGATGTTCTGCGCCTACTGGGGCGTCATGGCGTTGCTGCTTTTCGTCGCATTGGGCATCGCCCTGCTCGATATCGCCTATATCCGCGTGCAATACGCCGCTGGCAAGCGGCAAGCCTATCTGGACACCCTGGGCGACGAGTCGTTCCGGATTGCGGTGCGCCAGGCGCAAAACGCCACTCGTAAAAGCAATGGCGCGGCATGCCATCTCAATCCTACAGACGATAAGAACCGCAAAGACCCTTCCCGCACATAAATGACTTACGGATAAGGCGAATACCTATGGATACGTTTGAATACTTGATTGCCTGTTTGTGCGATGGCCGCGACGACCTCTTTCAGGCGGCTATACAGCAAGGCGTGAATCTGTCGGGCTTGGAAGACGGTAATTCGTTAACGGTATTTGCAAGCCCCGAAGGCCCTGATATCCTGCGCAAGGTGTTGGAGGCTGGCGCAGACCCGAATGTGCGTTGCACCGGTGATGGCTTCACCGCGCTGCTGGGCACTATGTTTGAAAAAGAGCCAGAAGACCGCCTTGCCAAGGTGCGTATGCTGCTGGAGCATGGCGCTAATTCAGACGCCAGCATCGAGGAAGGCGGAGATTCTCCTCTGCATGTCGCAACGCATTTTGGCTACCTTGACGTTATTCAGTTATTGGTCGAACATGGCGGTTATGAGAAGAGCTTGGCAAGTTATGACGAATGCTCCCGCATGCCGCTGCATTGGGCGTGCCTGAACGGCCATTACGAGGCGGCGAAATATCTCATAAGCCTTGGCGCGGATATCAACGCCAATGAAGAAGAGCAAATCGGCGAAACACCACTCGGTGATTGTGCGGATTCCTGCACCGCCTCTATGGCGCGCCTTCTCCTGGAAGCAGGCGCGGATCCTACGATTTCGGGTTGGATGCAACTCACCGCGTATGATCTGGCGGCCAGCCGCACGGACCCGGAAGGTGAAGCCGTGAAAACTCTCATGGAAGCATTCATAAACCGCCGCAGATCATGAACCCATCCCAGCGCTGCACATGCCAGGAAATTACGTATCTTTTCGCCTATTCTGTTTATTTATTTATTCGATTTGACATTATTCTCCCATGTCTTGATACTTGCTCGAAAAGAAGCGGGGTATCGGCCACTTTCAAGGGGGGGATATCGATACGCGGCACGCACAGGCGGTTTAGGGGAGTACGGAAATCACATATGAAATAGAAACGCCATAAAGGGCGCAAGCGACACAACGTCATTCTATTTCCCGTGTCTCTTGAGCCTCCCGTGGCGAGTTCTCCGAAAGAGAGCAGGATTCCTGTTTTTTTGAATAGAAATATGAATTCTCAAACGATGAAGTGTAAAGATGCGTTTGCCCAGCTCAGTAAGGCCAACGCATGCAGGAGGAACAAAGGTGTTAGGTTGCAGTTACGGTAAATTGTTTCAAGTCGCCGTTGCGGGCGGTTCGTACCAAGAAGGATTAACCGCCCATCTGCAGGGCGTTCCGCCAGGATTGCGCATCACGGAGGAAGAGATCTACCGCGAGCTGCTCTTGCGCAAGCCGGGCCAGGGCGAATTGACCTCTCCCCGCCGGGAGCCGGATGTGCCGGTCATTTTCAGCGGCGTGAACGCCGCGGACACTATGCCAGGTTTCGATAATGCAGGCTGCACAAACGGCACGCCGCTCGTTATCCTAATCCCGAACCTCGACCGCCACTTCGAGCATATCGAACAATATCAGTCCACCAACAGGACTCCCCGGCCAGGCCATGCCTCCTATGCGTCCTACATCAAATATGGTTCTTGCGATGATTCGATAGGAGCCGGCTTTTTCAGCGGGCGGTATACCTCCAGCCTCGTGGCGGCGGGAGCCGTGGCCAAGCGCATACTGAAAAGCCATGGCATTGATGTTTTCGGGTATGTGAAAGAAGCCGCGGGCGTACGTGCGCCCGACGTGCTCCTGGAAACGGCCCGGGCCAAAGTGGAAGCCTTCCGAGAGCTGCGCCGTAAACATGATGTGATTTACCGCTGGCTCTTTAGTGAAGAACGTTTCAAACCCAGCATGCGGTTTATCGAAAAGATCGCGGTGTTAGGCGAGCTGGAGCGGGACCTGCTCCAAGTCCGGGCCGATGCGGAACCGTTGAATCCCGAGGCGGTCTTCGATGAGTATGGCGTTCATCCCACGCTGAACTGTCCCGATTTCGACGCCGCCATGGCCATGTATGAGCGTATTGTCACCATTCGCGATCAAGGCGACTCGAGCGGCGGCCTAGTGGAAGTCGTCGCGACGGGCGTGCCTGCGGGAATGGGCGAGCCGGTGTTTGACAAGCTCGATGGCGAATTGGGCCGCATGATGAGCATTGGCACGATCAAGGCGGTCGAAATAGGCGCGGGATATGCCGTGAAAGACATGACGGGGTCGGAGTGCAACGACCAGATGAGCGCCGAAAACAACACCGTGCAATTCAGTGGCAACCATGCAGGCGGGATCACGGGCGGCCTCGCCACGGGACAGCCCATTGTGGCGCGCCTGGCAGTGAAACCTACGCCCACTATAGCCAAAGACCAGCATACTATTGACAAAGTCACACTCGAAAACGCTACACTTAGCGCCGTCACACGGCGCGATCCCACTATCGTGGCGCGCGTGTGGCCGGTGGCCGAGGCCTTTATGGCCATTGTGCTGCTCGACCAATATATGATGCATTTAGGCTGGCAAGCCCTATGGCGGAAGGATTCCCAATAAGGCGGCGTGCAATGTGCTGTCTTATTGAATCATACAACAAGGTATCTAATGCGGAACATAGTACTGATCGGATTTCGAGGCACGGGAAAATCGAGCGTGGCGGAACTGGTGGCGATGGCCACTCACCTTGATGTGATCCACATGGACGAGGAAATTGTACGGCGGGCAGGCTGTTCCATACCTGGCTTCGTACATAGCCACGGATGGGAAGCCTTCTGGGATATCGAGTCACAAGTAGCCGAAAACGCGGCGTCCATGTGCGGCATGGTGATAGACACCGGCGGAGGCGTTATCCGCAGGGAACAGAATATGGCGCACCTCAAAGCGCATGGCGATGTATTCTGGCTTACCGCTCCCGCGCACATCATCAAGGAGCGCATTAAAGACGATGGCGGACGCCCATCCATCACGGGGGAAAAATCGTTCCTGGATGAAGTAGATGAAGTGCTCGAAGTACGCGAACCGCTGTATGCACAATATGCGGATCACGTGATAGACACCGATGGGCGCACATTGGGCGAAATCGCTCAAAGCATCCTCGATGTCGTATGCGGCTAACTGGAATGGGGTGAATTGGGACGGTGAAATTCCGCAAAGCGGACAGGAGGGTGAGGGCATGCGTGTTCAGACGTTCATTGGTAAAATGAGTATCGAAGGGCTGCGCCAAATGGATGAACATATCAATACTTGGCTCGAAAACCACGAAGTGGAGCCCAAACAAATCACCCAATGCTTCGGAATGGGCCAGCATCGGGAAACGACCAGTTCCGAACCTATCGTGGTCACCTCCATTTGGTACTGAGCAGGAAACGGCTCCCTCGGAAACCGTTATTTTAGGCCGTATTTATAAAAAAGCCGCCTGGCTGCAATGTTTTTATTGTGTAGGCCGCATGGGAATGCTACACTGTTTGGCGCGGAATGTTTCCGCAGCCAAAGAAAGTGAACACAAGGGTGGCGCGGTGTGGATGAGGAAGAAGGAAATTACAGAATGGTTCTGACAAAATATATCACAAAAGCGTGTATCGTGCCTCAGATGCAGGCCAAAACAAAAGCCGACGCCCTTAAGGAATTGACTCATCTGCTCTTCGAAAAGAAGAAGATGCAAGAAGTGGGTCCCGCGCTCGACCAAATCATGGCCCGTGAGATTACGGAAAGCACCGGCATCGGCCGGGGCATCGCCGTGCCGCATGCGCGCGTCACCGGCATGAAAACCCTCGCGTGCGCGCTGGGCCGTGTTCCCGAGGGCCTGGATTTTATGGCCATAGACCGCAAGCCGGTGCATTTGATCTTCTTGATCTGCTATCCCCCTGCGGAGCAGACGACCTACCTTAACTTCATCGCCACGGTAGCCAAGCTCCTGGGCGATAAAGAACACTTGCTCAGCATCATGTCCGCTAAGACGGAAGACGACATTTTCGATCTGCTGGAGACCACCTCCACCTCCTTTAGTGAAGATCACGGAGTGGGCGATGGTTTCGAAGCAGAACCGGGCCTTAACCAGACGCCTGATGGCCACGCCGACATGATTTTGCTCGCCCGGCTCCAGCTTTGCCAGGAAATGCTGGCCAACGCCCGCTCGGGCAAAGCCCAGATCAAACAGCGCATCGACAATATCCGCTCGATGGTGGAGCCCCGCATCCTGAAGCATTATGACCGGCTCACCAAGGGCGCGCCTCCCGCGCTGGTGCCTGTCGAAGGCGATACGTGCCAGGGCTGCTTCATCAAGCTGCCAACGAAATTCGTACAGCAAGTGCGCAATGACAAAGAGCACATGCATACGTGCCCGAATTGCAGCCGATACATCTATGTAGTGTAACAAAAATGAGGCGGCAGCCTCACATTCATGGAAGGGGAGAGCGCCATGCATTCCTTGACGCAATTCCGTGAGCTGGCGAAACGGGTCGAGCTGTTTACCAAGCTAAACCCGGACGATGTGGCGAAGATATACGCCAGCGGGTTGACCGTGCATGTTCAAAAAGGCAATGTGATCTTTTACCAGAACACCACGGGCAATACGATGTATGTCGTGCTTGGCGGGCGTGTCGATCTATATGACGGCAAAAAACATATCACCAGCCTCCAAGAGGGCGATATGTTCGGCGAAATGGCCCTGATCAGCGAAGAGCCCCGTAGCGCTTCCGCTGTAGCAGGCGAAGATACCAACCTCTTTGTCTTGAGCGAAACCACGTTTCACAAGCTCATGACCAAGCGCGTCGCCGTGCAAATCTTGCTGAACATCGTCGGCACGCTCAGCAAACGCCTGCGCGAATCCAACAAACGATATGTCCGCCTGCGGGAAACGCAGGAAAGCCCTGCGCCTCCTACAAGTGAGGGATGACATATATCTTCCGGCTAATTTCGCTAGCGCTCCCTGAACAAGCGGGAAAGCATTGGTTTGCTTGAAAAAGGGATAGCGGGCGGGAAGTTGTTGCGTATGGGAGAACTGCCTGCTAGACTACGCCTTCCGTAAAGGCGGCGCATGGGCGTCCGCCTCGTGACATGTTTTCAATCATCTGGAGATTGTTCCTATGCCTATCGCACCTCATGGCGGCCTGCTCGTCAACCGGCTGCTGTCGGGTTCCGCGCTGGAATCGGCCAAAGCCAAAGCGGCCAAATTGCCTAAGCTCCACGTGGACGCCTATGCCGCGTTTGATATCGACGGAATCGCGAAGGGTTTATTCAGCCCCCTATGCGGATTCATGAACGAAGCGGAAACGCGCTCGGTCCTCGATACGATGCGCCTGCGCCCTGGCATCCCGTGGACCATCCCCATTTTACTCTCCACGGACGCCAGCACGGCCCAAGCATTTGAGATAGGCTCAGAGATCGCCATCGTCGACGACATGGGCGATATGTCGTCCATTTTGCACTTGAGCGAAAAATTCCATATCGACCACCGCGAGATCGCCGAAAAAGTGTACCGCACTTTGGATGAGAACCATCCGGGCGTGCAATACACCCTCGCTCGGGGCGAAGTGTTTCTCGCGGGCGGCCTCGATGTCCTCAAGGCCCGCACGATCGAGTTCCAAGAATATAATCTCACCCCCATCGAAACCCGCGCCGCCTTCGAGAGCCGCGGCTGGCGGCGTATCGTGGCCTTCCAGACCCGCAACCCCATTCACCGCGCCCATGAATATTTGACCAAATGCGCCCTCGAAATGTGCGATGGGCTCCTGATCCATCCGCTGATGGGCACCACCAAGAGCGATGACATCCCCGGCGATGTGCGCATGCGGTGCTATCAGGCGCTCATGGAAAAATACTACCCCCAAGACCATGTCATGCTCTCCCTCATGCCGGTGAATATGCGTTATGCTGGGCCGAAAGAGGCCATCATGCACGCCATCATCCGCAGGAATTATGGCTGCACTCATTTCATCGTGGGCCGCGACCATGCGGGCGTCGGCAATTATTACGGCACCTATGACGCCCATTACATCTTCGATGAATTTGATCCGGCCGAGATCGGCATCACTCCCCTATTTTTCGACCATTCGTTCTACTCGAAGCGCACGCAGAGCATGGCGTCTAAAAAAACCTGCCCGGGCACGAACGATGACCATGTATTCCTGAGCGGCACGAAAGTCCGTGAAATGCTTAAAGCAGGGATCATGCCTCCACCCGAATTTACCCGGCCTGAAGTAGCTCAAATCTTGATCGAGTGGGCGCAAAAAGAGCAATAAGCCAGGGGCGTTTTACCATGAACCGCCGCGTGTTGGTAATCGGACTCGACTGCGCCGCCCCGCGATGGGTGTTCGGACCGGAAGCTTTTCCCATGCCCCGGCTGCGCGCCCTGATGGATGGGGGCTGTTGGGGGCGGCTGCGAAGCTGCGATCCGCCCATCACCGTGCCCGCATGGGCATGCATGATGTCGGGCCGCGATCCGGGCGAGCTAGGCATCTACGGCTTTCGCAACCGCCGCGATCATTCCTATGATGGCATGTTTACCGCAAACGCCTCCGCCATCACGGTTCCCCGCGTGTGGGACATTCTCTCCCGCGCGGGCAAAAAAGTCGTGGTTCTCGGCGTCCCCCAAACCTATCCGGTCAAACCGGTGAATGGCTGGCTGGTGTCAGGCTTTCTCGCGCCAGACACCAACTCGGAATACACCTATCCCCGCAATCTCAAGGCGGAACTGGAATCAGAATGCGGCGGATACATCATTGATGTAAAAGATTTCCGCACGAAAGATAAAGACGGCCTTCTCCAGCGCATTTATGACCTTATGGAAAATCGATTCGCCGTGGCGCGCCATCTAATGGCGTCAAAGCCATGGGATTTCTTCATGATGGTCGAGATGGGCGTGGACCGGCTCCACCACGGGTTTTGGAAATATGGAGATCCGGCCCATCCACGCCATGAGCCCGGAAATCCCTACCAGAACGTCCTTCGAGACTATTACCAAGCGGTGGACCAGCGCATCGGCGAGCTGGTGGACCTTGCTGGCGGGAATACGGACGTGCTCATCGTATCGGACCATGGCGCGAAATCCATGTATGGCGGCGTGCGTATCAACCAGTGGCTTATCCAAGAAGGCCTGCTCGCGGTCCAGGATGATTTGAAGGAGCCCAAGCGTTTCGAGGATTGTACGGTGGATTGGCCGCGCACGAAAGCATGGGCCAGCGGCGGGTATTACGGGCGCGTGTTTTTGAATGTGCAAGGCCGGGAGCCGGAAGGCGTCATAGCCGTACAAGAGTATGAAGCCTTTCGCGATGAACTCGCCGCACGCATTGAGGCCATGCCGGGCCCCGATGGCAAGCTGCTGGGCAACCGCGCCCTCAAGCCGCAAGAACTCTATCGCACCGTGAACGGCGTGGCTCCAGACTTATTCGTGTATTTCGGCGATCTGGATTGGCGTTCCGTGGGCGAGGTGGGCGGTTCGGAGGCCCTATATGCTAAAGAGAACGATACCGGCCCTGACGACGCCAACCATGATTATGACGGCATATTCATCCTATCGGGCGCGGATGCCCCACGGGGTGAAAAAAATGGCCTGCAACTGATGGATGTAGCCCCCACGGTGTTGAACGCCTGTGGCGTCGCGATTCCAGAAGGCATGGGCGGACACATCATTCGGTAGAGGAAAAGTGAACATGCAAGGCAAAGCCATACGCCTGCGCGGCGCACACGTTGAAGAAACCACCCGTGCGCTTATTACACGATTGACCGAACTAGGCCGCCAAGTCGAACGTATCGGCAATGAAGAAGGTTTTCGGCTCGGTTCCGCCAGCGGCTTTATCTGCCGGCAATTGGCGGACCAGGGCGCGTTAGTCGTCGTAACCTGTGGCTGCATGCAAGTGGATTGCGATTGCCTAGCCTTTACTATCGACGCCCACGATACGCCGGAATTCGCCGCCGAGAAAATCCTGGACGACTTGGCCGCTGAGGGGCTTGTTTCGCTCGAGGCCCACACCGCCACGCCGGAAGAAGAAGAGCTTATTCGTAAACGGTTATCCGATCTCGGCTACATCGAATAAACACAACCCTCCAAAGGATATGACATCTCCATGCGCATAGGAGTGAACACCATTCATCTGACGCCAGGCGGCGGAGAAGAAGACACCTATTTGCGGGAGGCCATGCGCGCCTTGCGCGAAGCCAAACCCGATTGGGAATTCATCTTCTTTACAGACCCCCAAAACCATGACTCCTACGATGGCTGGGAACGCATCTGCGTGAACCCGAGCGAATCCCGTTTCACCAGCTCGGAGTCCCTGTTCCGCCGCGTTATCACCTCAGCCGCCGTGGACCGCCTGCTCAGTCCAGCCGCTACCGCGCCCATCCGTTGCCCATCGCCCATCGTGCCTTTTATCGTGAGCCTTGGGCCGCTAGACGAATCGGGTGAAGATTCCCTCTTGTGGAGCGAATGCCGCATCAAGGATCTCAAACGCGTGGCAGAAAAAGCTTCCGTCATGGTAGCCGCCTCTGAATACGCCCGCAAGCGCCTCCTGAATGGCCTGGGCATGCCCCTCGACCGCATTGTCGTGGCCGGGCCTGGCGTCGGCCATATCTGCCAGCTCGAGCCGCCGCCGCATATGGTCGAGGAGCCTTATCTGCTGGCCTTATGCCAGGGCCAGATGCGAAACAGGGCAAGCATGCAAATACGCGCCTTCGAGCGTATAAGCCGGGATATACCGCATACCCTTGTGCTCTTGGGAGAAACCGAAGAAGAAGCGCCAGCCTCCATCACGGAGCGGATTATCCGGCTCAGCCATTGCCCCGCGGAACAGCTTCCAGGCTTATACCGCTACGCAGACCTCGTACTCTATCCGGCTGTGGCCGACCCTTCCGGCATGACCGTCATCGAGGCTCTCCATTGCGGCGCACGCATCTTAACCGGCAAAACCGGCGCCATCCCTGAGATGGCCCGCAGCGCGCCCTTCTATTGCGACCCATTAAGCGAGTCCGCCTTATCCGCCCTTACTCTGCACGCTATATCGGAAAGCGCCGAACAGCGCGAACACCGCACCAAATCTGGACGCCAAATCGCGGGACAACACACATGGCGGCAATGTGCGGAACGGCTGGTTATCGCCTTGCAGCGATAATCCATTAAGATACCGCCGGAGCCATTACATTCGCAGGGGGCGCATATGAGCCAGAATGAATCACGATTGCACCTGCGCCACATGACGCGCGAAGAAGCGGCGCTCGCGGTTTCGTGGGCCGCCGCCGAAGGCTGGAATCCTGGCGTCAACGACGCCGCCATCTTTTACGACACCGACCCAAACGGATTCTTCCTCGCCGAATGCGACAGCCAGCCAGTGGGCTCCGCCAGCGCGGTCGCGTATGGCGATTCTTTTGGCTTCGGCGGGCTCTATATCGTCGTGCCTGAATACCGGCAATCCGGCATCGGTGTGTCCCTCTGGCGGCGTTCCTCTAGATACTTGGCAGGCCGGAATGTGGGCATTGACGGCGTCCTTGAACGGCAAGAAAATTACAAACGCCTCGGATTTCAAATGGCTTACCGCAACATCCGCTTCGAGGCCATCGGCGGAGGCAGCAAGCCTGCGGATGCCGTTTCCCTCACGGCGCTTCCTTTCGAGGAAATCCTGGCCTACGACACACGACACTTCCCCGCGCAGCGGGAGCGATTCCTGCGATTATGGGTAAGCCAGCCGCAAGGCGCCGCCTTGGGCATCATGCGCGATGGCCGCCTTCGCGGTTATGGCGTATTGCGGCCCTGCGTGAAAGGATTCAAAATCGGCCCTCTATTCGCCGATGGCCCCGAAGAAGCGGAGACGCTCTACCAAGCCCTCGCTTCTCACGCGCCCGGCGAACCCGTCTACCTGGATGTGCCAGAGGTGAACCGTGAAGCCGTTGCATTGGCCCATCGGTACGGCATGCGCACCGTATTCGAAACCGCCCGCATGTACACCCACGGCGCGCCGGAACTGCCATTACAGGAGATCTTCGGCGTCACGACATTCGAGCTGGGGTAGGAGCCAGCGCGTGCGCTTCACGCATCAGCCGCTCCTGCACCATTTCCAGTTCGTCCAGACGCATCAACTCCGCGCGCAAGGCGTCGAGGCCCGGCAGGCCGCGCAATAAGCCCGAGTAATATTTACGGAACTCGAGCACGCCCCACGCCTCGCCTTTATACCGGCAATTGGCTTCCAGGAATCGAAGGCATTCCCCGATGCGTTCCTGGGGGCTGGGCGGCGGCAGGTGTTCGCCGGTTTCGAGGTAGTACTTGGCCTGCTCGAATATCCACGGATTGCAGATAGCCCCCCGGCCAATCATCGCGCCGTCGCATCCCGTCTCGAACATGCGCTTCACATCCTCAGGCGTTTCAAGGTCGCCGTTGCCGATGAGAGGAATGCCGATCACCTGTTTGATGCGTTCAAGCCACAACCAGTCGGCGCGCCCGGAATAACCTTGCTCGCGCGTTCGGCAATGGACCGTAAGGGCCTGCGCCCCGCATTGCTCGACGAGCCGCGCCGCATCGAGGATGACAATGCTCGAATCATCCCACCCGAGGCGCGTCTTGACCGTGACGGGCGCATGGGCCGCATCGATTACCGTACGCACCACGGACTCGAAACGCCGTAGATCGCGTAACAGCCCCGCGCCATCGCCCCGCCCCGCGATCTTCTTCGCCCAGCAGCCGCAGTTGATGTCGATAAAATCGGGCCGGACCGCCTCGACGATGCCCACGGCCTGCTGTAAAGCGTTCTGGGCGCTGCCATACAACTGAATGCCGATGGGGCGCTCCGCCTCGTCGAACTCCAAGCGTTTCGTGGGGCGTTTGCCGCCATGAATAAGCAGCTCGCTCTGGATAAACTCCGTATACAGCAAGTCCGCCCCATGGGCCTTGCACAACAGGCGGAACGGCATATCCGTCACATCATCCATGGGGGCCAACGCCAAGGGCTTCCCCCCCACGCCGCCAATCTCGATAGTTCCAATTCGCATCCGCTTATTATGCGCATAGCGGAAGCGAAGTAAAAGCCGGAAAAGAAAATGAGCGCCTTAAGCGCCAGCTTCTGATCGGGTAGGGGGCGGAGTCGCCTCCGCCGCCCTCCCACACCACCGTACGTACGGTTCCGTATACGGCGGTTCCTACGTTCGCTTGTTTCTACTACCTCGTTGCCTTGTGCCGTATAAGCGCCCAGCTTTACCTTGCGAGTTCCGCCCGCTACTTCCAGCTTTAGGCCCTCTTGCGAGGCATCTGCTCAAAGCACTTAGAAATCCGGTACACAACCTCCCGTAGGTTCGGCCCTTCGCTGGCTTACGCCAACTACTATGGCCTCTGCTGACTTCTGCCAGCCCATCCCAACGCCTCTCGACGCTGGTAGCGCAAAGGCAGACTGGCAGATCTCCTCGGGTAATGCGCGTTCACCTTCACACTTATGCCCGCCGCATCTACTTCCATGCTTTCCGTACAGGTATGGGGCTTTGAATCTATTGGCCTTCTCACCCAGCATGGCTGCCTCCTATGCGGTTCCTGTTCGTCGGGCCAGTGATTTGCCTGCGGCTTCCTCCAGATTCCACCTCGCGATGGACACCCTTGCCGTCCGGCTAACAGTTCCTCCTGTCAGGCCTGTAAAGGACTTGCACCTTCAAGTAAACACGCCCTGCCGGGCGCACCAAGGAAAAATAAGAAGTTTTCGCGTAGGCAATACCCTTGCCCGCGTATGAAGCGGCCCTAAAATCCAGCTCGATATTGCGGTTATGCCGCATGTTGAACTTTGTATTCTTTGCGGCTTCGCGGCTTCGCGTGAAATATAACTTTGTAGTATGTCCAGCGCTATACCATTCCATCGGGTCTTGGGCAACGCCGACGCCCGTGTGTTCATCCAAAAGGCAAACAGGACTATGACGCTCCATACCGGGATTTCGCCGAAGGTTTTGTGCTGTTTCCACGCCGCGCTTTATATTCGGGAACATGGCTCGACTGGACTCCCACGCGGCGCTCAGGTAGGATGAATCAAACGCTTGATACGAATGGAAAGGCATGAGGAAAGGCGGCGCTTATATGAAAACGCTGGCGGATATTGATTTATCGGCTTTTGATTTTCTCGATTTCGGCTCATCGCAAGGCGACTCCATGAAATTCGCCAAAGAATATCTTGGCGGCAAACGGGGGCTAGGCATTGATTTCGATCGGAAGAAAATCGAGAAGGCGCAGCGCCAAGGATACGATTGCCTCCTTGGCGATATCACGGCGCTGGAGCTGCCTGATAAATGCGTGGATTTTGTCGTCATCAGCCATGTGCTCGAGCACTTGCATACATTCGAGAGTGTAACGAAAACCATCGCCAGCGCCGTCAGAGTGGCCCGGCATTTTGTCTATATCCAGGGCCCATGGTATGACGCCGACGAGTATCTAGCGGGTTTGGGGCTCAAATTCTACTGGTCCGATTGGAAGATCCACCGGTTCCACCTCGCCTCGCATCATCTCGTGCAAATACTGGACAGCCTCGGCGTGCAGCGCCGCACGATTGCCGGGCGGGGGGATGTGGCGGACACCAGCCACTTCGCCATCCACCCGATAACCTCTCCTCCAGAGCAGCACCACTACAGGCCTGAACATGGATATAAATCCATTTTCCCCTTCAGCCGCCCCGTATTTAAAGAGATTGTCTGCATCGCCGCCAAACCGGACTATGAGGGGTATCCCTCCTTGCTGGGCCGCCTGCCTGGATTGGCCTCGCTGGATGCCTTGTCAGATGAGCAACACCCTACGGGAACGCTATATACCCAAGCAGATATCATCCATGATCTAAACCATCTTACGGGCATGCTCACGGAACGCTATCTGCAATCAAAGGCCGATTCGGAAGATAGCTATGCTAAGTTTAAAGCTAAGGAACAAGACGCCAAAGACCTCCACCAGCGGCTGGCTGCAAAAGAGCAAGACGCCAAAGAATTGCATCTGCGGTTGACCGCCAAAGAGCAAGATGCAAAAGACTTGTACCAGCAATTAGAGGAGAAGCGGGCTGACAATCAGCGCTTATATGAAATGGTGCAGGAATTGCGCGGGCAAATAGATTCCATCAAAGCGGAATCACAAACAAAATTGGATGAATCCCGCCGCGCGTTTAAAGGGAAAGAAGAAGACGCACGCCGCATTTACGCCATGCTTCAGGAAAAACGCGAGGATAACCAGCGCCTGTACGACCTCCTTCAAGAAGCCCGGGCCGCGCTAAGCGCCATGGGCCGCGAGCATCGGGCCGAATTGGAAGCCGTGCGCAAGCGGTATCGCACGCGGCAAGAAGCAAAAGAAGCCGAAGCCGCCCGTATGTATGAACGCCTTCAACAAAGGCGTGAGGACGCGCGCCAGCTCACGGCCGTCATCCAGATGCTCCATGCGCGCCTCGAGCCTTCCGAGGCCGGCAGCCAATCGAACTGATATACGGGTGAATTCGTTGTTGGAAGTGCGTTAGGCTTCTGTTTCCGTGGCGCCGCGTTTGCGGCGGACCGATATGATCGCACGCACCAAGTCGTAATCGCCTTGATCGAAATAACGCACCGCGAATAGCGCCGCCAGGTAAGCCAGCCCTCCCGCAAAAATGGTAATGGCGAGGGGAACATGGCCGCGTAAAGCCATCAGCACCAGAACCATCAGGAACGCCGCCGCGCTCACGTGGACTATTCTAAGGTCATGGAACGGACGCAGCAGATAAAAGCGTTTGCCCGCCCCCACCCAATAACTGGCGAGCAAGGCCGTTTCCGTTATAGCCACGGCGGCGGCAAGGCCCATATAACCGTATAACGGAATAAGAATCAGGCTGGATAGGATCAACAGCAGCGCCACCCAAAGCTGATATACATTCTTCATCCGCATTTGGTCCGTGACGGTGAGTATGGCGCTCGTGCTGGTGGCCAGAAAACGCACAGGGAGCACCCAGCATAATATGGCAAGCACGCCCGCCGCCGGAGCGAAGGCCGAACCGTACACCAAGTGGATCACCGGCTCGCGCAAGACAAATAGCGCGGCTCCCGCTCCCAAGCCCGTCATGAGCAAATGCCGCGAAAGGACTCGGTATAAATTGCCGAGGCGCACCGTGTCCGTTTTAGCCCAGGCAAACATAGGAGGAGCCAACACTTGGTTCAATAAAACTGTAGGCAATAGATACAGCATCGTGTTGAGTCTAAATGCCGCGGAGTATTGGCCCACATCGGCCTCCGAGCATATGCGTGAAAGAATGACAACGCCCGCCCATAAGTAAATGGTCACCAGCATGGCCGCCGCGCCGAAAGGCCAAGATTCAGGCAACATATAGCGGATAGTGGCGAGATCGAATTTGGGCCGGCATAACATTACCGCGATGGCCAGCAAAGCGATGACGCTTACAGCGCCCGCCACTAGTATCGCCCAGGTGATATCCACAACCCCAGCGCCCCGGTGCATAGCGCGATAGACCAAAAAAAGCGCGCCTATTGCCGTGATGAATTGCACGCATGCCGTGATATGCAGTTTTTCGCGAAGCTGAAGAACGGTTGTGGCCACTTGTTCGCCCGCCTTTCCGATGATCACCAGGCTCATGATGGCCACGATTTGAAGCACAAGCCCGTCGTATCCGATTAGCCGCGCGCTTACGAGCATCACGCCGTAGACCACCGTGGCGGATACGGCGTAGAAAGCAAGGCCCGCGCCAAAATAGCGCGGCGTCCCCGAGGGATCACGCGCTCCTTCCCGCACCACGAGAGGGCTCACGCCAAAATCAGGTATGACGGCGAACATGTTCGTGAAGGCCAAAGCAATGAAGAACACGCCCGCGTCTTTCGGCCCTAAATAGGGGGCAATCCAGATGCCAATAAATGCAAAAGACACTCGCGCCACCGTGCTGGCGGCGAACAGAAGCATGACGCTGGTGGCGGCGTGGCGGGCCTTCATGGAGCCGCCTCTTGTTGCTTCGTAATGTGCTTGTACCCCAGCTTGAGCACTACGGCGGCAACCAGCCACATGGTGAGCGCGAGAGGCCGAATCTCAAGAACGGCCGTGAAACAGGCCGACACGAGGTGCTGCACCAAGGCGCACAAAAAACCTTGCGCCAGGCACTTTAAAAATAGGTCATCCGAGCGTTGATAAATGCGGTACGCGGCGCGCACCACGCGCCAATACATCCACAACGCGGCCAGCAAGGCGAAAAAACCCGCCTGAGCAAAAATATACACCCAGTTCACATCCGCCACTTGGGGAGCTTCATAATTGCTCATCCCGAAAGCACTGAGCACATTCACATCCAGAATGGCGATGGCCCTATCCCCCAGCATGCCGGGCCCGAAACCAAAACAGAAATGCAGCGGATTATTCCGCAGCACTTCGAATGGGAATATGAAAATGAAATACAAGCGTCCAAAGTTGGAGGTATGCACTTTGACGTACTTCGTGGTGAACAGCTCGAGTACGCGTTGCAGCGGCGAGGCGTTATCCGTGCCGATGTATTGGAGCTGATCCTGAAACATCAAAAAAAGGTAGATGACGCCCAAACACCCCAATAACGGCAATACAAACGCGCGCCAGTCTTTGCGCATGGCATAGAGTGTCCAAAGGCCTGCCGCGAATCCAAGCCATGGCCCCCGCGCGGCGGTGAGCGCCAGGCACGCGCCTGCGATCAAATAAAAAAAGGCGAGTATCCCGCGTTGACGGGGATAGTGTTTGAAGAAAGGTATCGTGAGAAGGATGGCGAACGAGAGATAGGATGCGAGCACGTTGTAGCGGCCCATGGTGGCGAACACTTGGAATCCACTCGTATACATGTATTGCGTCATACGGCCGACAGTGTACTCGCCAAACTCGCCGCCTACAGGGGCAAGGAATACATTCGCGGATGGGCCGACTACGGATTGGGCCACGCCGATGAAGGCTTCGGCCAGGGCGATGAATACAACGAGTTGGAGCAGCGCCCGGGCGTCTCGTTTCGTAAATTGGATGTAAAAGACCACATAAAACACCAGCAAAATGCCACGCAAGAATGCCTGGTAGGAAATGACCGCGCCTCGTGGATCGGCGTGATTGAGAACGAATGACAATGCCGAAAAAAACAGAAAACAAGCCAGCGGCGTATCAATGGGCGTACGCACCCATTTGAAGCGGCCCACCGCGAGCCGAAAAGCGAACAAGAACGCGACACAGGCGCCTATGAACACAAAAAAGCCGAAACGCATGGGGAAGAATAGCTCAGAAGGGGCCCATTTGAGAGCAAACTCCTCAATGGGCGCATAAGCCGCCAAGGCGAATAACGCAAAACGCATGCGGTTATCGGATGCGCAGAACAAGAAGGCGGTTATTCCGCCCAAGAGTCCTATGGTAATAAAGGGTTCAAAGCCAATCGCAGCCCCCGCCACGGCGACCGCGATTCCTAACGGCAGATACACGGAAAATCGCTGCCTGCCTGGCGCGGAACCAGGCCCGGCAGCCGGTTCATCGGACAGCGCTTGCATCTCACTCATGACGCCGCCCGCTGCCGCTCGATGACTTGAATCTGGTCGAACCATGCCGAACCGCCAATGGGACCAAAGCGGGCTGGAAGATAGGTTTCGGGGCCGCTGCCGTCACGGCGCACAATAATGCGCAGGCGCTTGGTGCGGGCGGGTGTTTGAAACGAAAACTCGACCGGCGTCCACTCATGGACGCCGGTAAGGCGCATCGCCTTCGGGGTCACGGCGTAGAATTGGGTGATAGGCAGATCCGGATCGCGCACGGCGAGACCCGGTCCTTCATGGGAAGTGATGTCTTGAGTCTTGATAAAATACCGCACAACATATTCACACGAGCCTTGCGCGGGGATGTCTTGGGTGAGATGGAAAAAATTCACATCCTGCCCTCCGCAGAAATCAATACGCAACGAATACTCCCCAGCAAGGCGCACCGAGTTATCGAGTGCAAGCCCAAGCACGCGGTTCCATCCCGACATGCCCTCTTGAATGCCTTCCCCCACGGACCAATTGCGAAAACCAGATTCAAAACCGCCATTGGCAAGCATACCGCGCCCATTTGAATCCACACTGGCCAGCAACACCGCCTTGCTGGCATCTGGGATGGATTCAGCGGCCTCGGCGGATTGCACATCCAGCTCCATCAACGGGGCCATGCGCGGGCTCATACATTGCCGTGCTTCGCCAGGCGCGCCTTTTCGCACCAAACCAGCCTTCAATGGCTGGGTTCCCAGCGGCGCATTCCGGGGCGTGTAGAGCGACAGCGTCTGTTTCACCACGGCGCCTGGCTGAACAGCGTCAAAACGCAGGGGTATGCGGGCGATATCGGCTGTACCAAGAGATACCAGCAACTCCTGCTCGAACGGCGCTTCACATTCCGGCAAAAATTCCAAATAGATAGCCACCTCGAACGGCGCGGCTCGCTTCACGGAGCGCGGACCATCTGTCCCAGCATCGCAGCCCGCCAAGCGAAGCACGCCCGGAGCGAGTTCAGCCGCCAGCACATGGGTGGGCGTAATCGCTTGCACGCGCGCGGTGAGTTCGCCGAACGAAGCGTCCCCGGCCCATGCGGATACACTGAGCAGCGCACATGCCGCCAGCCATCCGCCCGCCGCCGCTCGATTCATGCCGATGTGTCCTCCACATAGATAAGCAATGGGAGCCGGGCCATCGTGAACCGGCTCCCTCAAATCCGTCTAGAGTTCACGGTCGATGTACAGGGAAGCGCCATCCACATAACACACCACAGGATTATCATCCGGCTTGAGGCTGATGCCGACCATAAACGTTTCCGCGTCTTCCGGAACCGTGGTGGTTACTTTCACTAACTGCCATTCATTGGCCTTGGTGGGCTGCGACGCAGGCGGTTTTTCCAAATTGCTGTAAACGACCACATCCGTTTTTTTCGGATTCGAGGTATACACCCATGCCCCGAATGTCACTTTTTTTCCATATACTTTTTCGAGCGGAGGGGCTGTCTTGGAAATCAGCACCGAATAATCCTTCTTGAGCCCGGTGATTTTCACGCTGTGTTCACCGAATTTCTTAATGGATTTCTCGGACGCGCATACAGGATAGTGGTACCAGCCAATCCATTCATGCGGGAAAAGCGAACCTTCGTAAAAATATTCAAAATCGCCATTGCCGATGGCGTTCCAGGGATGGTTGCCCGTAAACAACAATTCCTCTTTATACACTGCTTTCTTTGCCGGAGCGGCAGCCTTTTGGGCCGGCGCGGGAGCCTTTTGGGCAGGCGAGGAAGCAGGAGCCGGAGGCGTCGTAATGACCGCTTTATTCCCCGGGCCAGGTTCAACCACTTGCGTGATGCCGCCCGTATCCGGCGCTTTTTCTCCACAGCCGCACAGCACTATTGCAACCGCTCCAAAAGCAACGAAACTCCACACAAACCGGTTCATAGAAAATCCTTTCCTCTTATGCCGCGCGCTTGGGCGGCGGGGGGTTAGCCGGGACTGAGGAATCCTCTTCTCCCGAAGGGAGGACTCAGCGGCCAGTCCCGCGTTATTATGCCATATTCCCGGAAGGCGTTACAGACGGCCTTCAAATCCCCGGTGAATCTCTTTCATCAGCGAATGGATGTCATATTGATATTGCCAGCTTGGATAGTGTTGCTGGAAGCGGCGGACATCCGAAATCCACCAGATATGATCGCCGATGCGGTTATCATCCACATAAGCCGTCACCATCTTGTTGCCGGTGAGTTCTTCACACATGGCGATAGCTTCCTGCATCGAGCAGTTGCTATGCCGGCTCCCCCCCATGTTATACACTTCGCCCGAGCGGGGCGCTTGGAAGAACTGCCAGAAACACTCGACAAGGTCATACGAATGGATGTTGTCGCGCACCTGCTTGCCTTTGTAGCCAAAAATGCGGTACTCGCGCTTCGTGATGGCGCACTTCATCAGGTAAGACAAAAAGCCGTGCAATTCCGCGCCGGAGTGCCCTGGACCCGTCAAGCAGCCCCCCCGGAATACGGCGGTTTTCATGCCCCAATACCGGCCAAATTCCTGCACCATGACATCCGCCGCGACCTTGGAAGCGCCGAAAACGGAGTGCTTGCATTGGTCGATGCTCATGGTTTCATCAATGCCATATTCCGCATATGGATGGGAAGGCTCCACCTCCCAGCGCGTGTCCATTTCGATTAACGGCAGCAAGTTCGGCGTGTCGCCATAAACCTTGTTAGTCGAAGTAAAGATGAACGGCGCTTCAATGCAGTACAGGCGCGCCAGTTCGAGCATATTCACCGTGCCCAGCGCATTAACGCCGAAATCCGTGAGCGGCTCTTTCGCGGCCCAGTCATGGCTCGGCTGCGCGGCGGTATGCACGATAAGCTGGATATCGCCCTTGTATTCCTGGAATACGCCTTCCAGCGCCGCATAATCCCGGATATCCACGGCATGATGGCGGAAATTGGGCAGTTCCGCGCACAAGCGTTCGCTCGACCAGCGCGTCGAGCCTTCAGGGCCGAAGAAATAGGCTCGCATGTCGTTGTCGATGCCCACGACGGTGAAACCTTCCCGTGCGAAACGCCGGACGGTTTCCGCGCCTATCAATCCTCCCGAACCGGTCACCATTACCACGCCCATCGCTACGCTCCCTCCAAATGCCTGATTTCCATGTGTTATGCCCCTTTTCGCCGAAAAATCATCTGGCGTATATCCATGCGCATCATTTCATGGCGTGATATAAGTCAGGGGCGTTTCTTTTATTCTTCGTCTTTTTTGGACTGCCCGTCTATCGTCTTCTAAGGTTATTTTTTACTCGCGCCAGATTCTTCCGCCTGCGGTTTCTCTTCTCTGGACTTTTCCGCCGGTGTCTGTGCGGTTTCTTCTGCTTCAGGCGTCAGTTCTTCCACCGATTCCACCAATGCGGGTTTTTCCTGCTGGGTGGAACGCAATTGCTTCTCGGAATCCAGGTCCGTTCCCACGACGGTTTCTTCAAGCAATTTACGCCGCTTGGCTTCCGCCACGGCGTCATCAAGGAGTTCATCCATATCGCGGCCAAACAGTTCCACGAGGTGATCATGAAGCATCCTCGAATCCCGCAGGCGGGGGGCATGCAGCTCGATGGAACGCATGGGGCCGTTTTGGTTGATCCAGTTCGACAGTGCTATGGCCATAAGGCCAGCCCGGGCGGCTTTTATCCCCGTAAGCGGCGATTGCTCGCGATTCCATTCCACCAGTCGCTTTCGTGTATACGGATCATATTCATAATCCGGGGGATAGTATTTTTTTGTCTCGGGATTATACTTCAATTCCCCATGAATAATGACGAAACAATACGTCTTAAAGAGCACATCGGCGCTAACGACATGCCGGAGCCCATCTGTCGTGAAATACTCGCCATATAAAGAAGAAGCGGCGCAGCCAATAGTGGGAGCGAAAACCTCTTCCTGCTCTTTCTCCGTCCCGCTTTCCCCTTCTTCCGGGTCCAAAGTCACCAGCAGGCGGTCCTCCGCGAGGCGCTCAATTTGTTTAAGCTGGATGAAAGGATAGGTCTTGTCGCCGGTCACGGTATTGCCGCGCAGAAACCAGCCCTCGCCCCGCACCTCGGTGAGGAGGCCTTTGCCGTCTATCAAACAGAACCATGTTTCTTTCTCGTTTTGCGCGAATGCGCATAACGCTGGAACCAGGCTTGCCATGAGGGCGGCATATATCAAGCAACACGGATGACGCACTGAGAATCCCCTTCTACAACACCGCGAGTATCTTACCATGTAGGAAAGGGAAGGGGGAAATCGGCAATCATCGGCTTCCAAACGCCCGGCCTGGCGCATATGAGAAAAAGGGCGCGTGCAGCACCGCGCCCTTTCATTCAAAGCTGTTTTAATAAATCAACGGATTTTACGAGGCTATTTCAATGGCGCGTGGCTTCTCCTTCTGGCAAACCTTAATCAAAGTAATGCCTTGAGGAGTTCGCTGCCAGCCTTCTTCCACGGATATGAGGTCTTCCACCTGCTGCAACGCCTGGCCATCCACCGTTATGGATGAGTTGGACGGCACATCCGTTACAACTGCCCTCACATAGGCGCATGCCGGGTCATCCAGGGTAAATCGAAGCATGCCATCGGTAAAGACAGCGCCTCCTACGCTTGTAGAGCTTGTGATATGGAATCTGCCGTTTTCATGAGGAACGATGGTGGTATCCCAGTCCTGAACATCAAAGCCACACAAAAGGATGGTGTTTAGCAGCCAAGCGGGTGAGAAAGCAGGCCCACTGGGCGCCCATCGCTCGACGCTAAAGGCATCGGGAAAGTACCCGGCGAACGGCTTTACATCAAAGGTCTGCCACATCCCGCTCGACACAAGACCTTCACTGAGGGTTTCCCATGGGAAAGATGAATCGTATTTGGCCATGCGGACAAGATCTTCGGCATACTTTAGGCCTATCCATTGGACCAATAAGCCGTACCAATGGTGCATATACTGGCTGGAGCCATATCCGTACAGCGCCCCATAAAGCATGGGATCCCGCTCAGTGTTTTCATATAGCTCATTGCCCCTTACAAAGTGTTTCTCCGCTGTATGGACTTGGCCAAAGTCGACATTCCGCGGGCCAAAGCTCCAGAGATACACAAAGGGAAGCCCCGTCATCGCCCATTTCCTGGCTTGGTCCAGATAGGCCTTATCTTGCGTCATCCGGTAGGCAATCAAACAAGCCCGCATACCGAAATAGGAACCATGCAACGACGGCGATGGCGGGCATTCGTCATTGTCATACACATAGGGCACGGTATACCGGTTCATGTCCTCGATGCCGCGCAGTCCCGCAGCAAGCGCCGCCGGATCATTCGCCAACAACGCATATTCGAGCAAAGATGCGGTTTTGCCCGCAGTAATTCCTTGGGAGCGCTGTCCCTCCTCTGCGATGTAGCCTGGTTCAGGGGGGCCCATTAAGCCTAGTAATCCCAGTTCGGCGGTTTCCGACTGGTGATATCCCCAGGAGCCGTCTTCGGCCTGTGCGTCGATAAGAGCTTGAGCGCTTGCCCGTTGCACTTCAACGGCCCGTGCAAGGTTGCCCCAACGAAACGCCAGCGGCAGATAGGCGGTGTCTTTGGCGACCACCTGAATCCGTTCGCGTGCGCGCTTCTCGAGTTCCTTGTCATCTATGAATGGCAGTGACTTGGCGAGTACGGTGGCTATCGTCGGATGAAATGTAGCATCACCGCCATATTCCCAAGGCCATCCTTTGCCCTCTTTGTCCCAGGCATCGTCTACAAGGATCTGAACCTGTTTCGCGACATGTTCCCGATAAGAACAGGGCGGTTTCGTGGGCTCCGGCAAACCGCCGCGTTTCTTCAGCCACAGTTCCACGGCATCCATGACCGATGACGCTGGCGCTGCAAATAAAGAAGCCTCCATGCGCATCGTTTCACCCGCCTCCAACACTAAAGGAATATGCGCGCGAACGCCATTCTCGGGCACATAATCAGGCGCGCTGGGCAGGAAAAGCCCCAGCAGATGGTTGGATTCGTTTTCCAGCCAGTTGGGGGACGCGAACAGCGCACTGGGACAGGTTTTATCGCCATGCCAAGGCTTCATTGGATCCCACATGAGGCCAGCCACGCATCCTTCATTGTAAATCGCCATCAGAGGTATCGTGATTTGCGAGGGGAGTGGCGTCATATGCAAGCGTGCGCCGGGGCCCATCGCATCCATGTCGCTCGAGCGTTCCTCGTGTTGCAGATACTCGATGCCAGGGAAGAGCGCCTCTTCCCGCGCGCCGCCAAAAGCGCCTTCTCCTACATGCAGCCGTGGCCCATCAAATAACAACACCTCGCACTTGCCGTCGACCGTCGCAGTATAGGTGGTTTCAATATAAGGCGCGCCGGGCCGGACCTCGAAAGTGAATTCGAACCGCCAGGGCACGCGGTCCAGATCCGCCATGGTTTCCTTGAACACCACGCGGGCATACCCGGCGTCTTGCGAAACCTCGACCGTCCGAGGAATGACATAGTGAAGCCAGTCGCGGCCCCAGCCGGAACGGTAAGAAAATGACGAAAAATAAGGAGCAACGGCCATCGGCGCCCATTGGCCGTCCTTGTACATTTCGAGGGTGTATCCAGTGTAGCCATTAGGAAATTTTTCAAAACGGGCCGATTTCCACGGGAAACGAACTCGGACGATATCGTTACCCAGCACGACTTCGGAAGTATTCGGATCTTTGGTTGCCACGAGCATTTTCCCGGACTCCTCTGCACGGACGGCGATGGGAAAAATTGCACCGAACAGTGCAATTCCAGCCAGCGCCACTCGAAAAAGACCACTGAACCATTGGAGATTATTGGTGGCTAGTTTTAAGAGCATCGCATCAATTCTCCTCTCCCCTCGTGGCGAAACACCACCTTCGCGGAAGAATCGCCTCAATCATGCATCAATCCCTACAACTCGTAGATGGATCCAGGCTGCCTGTGTTCCACCCTCACCTCATTTGACTCCACCGTAAGTACTGAAAACGGAGCATATGCCAAATGACTAGCCGAATGATCCCTCGAACACATTTGTGCGTATTTATGCATTAAGCTACACAGTAATGCTTATTTTGTCAAGAAGATGCCAGAAAACCACGCTAGAGCGATTATAAATTGTATGCAATGATACGGCGCTCATCGCACTGTACAGCTCCAAGTCCATTTTGAATGTTGTGACATAGGCGTATCACCCATGTCACGGAGAAGGAGAATCCATTTGTTACATTCAGTTTTAAACCACTTTGTGGTGTCCCGATGTAATTCCGAGGCTGTAAAATCGAGTAGGGGGGTTCCTCACGGTCCCCCCCTCTCACACCACCGGGCATACCTGCTCGGTACCACGGCGGTTTCGGTCATTTTTGAACGTTTCGTACCGTTGAACCGGGTCTATCAGTTTTTGTTTCGCGAACCATTGTTTGTCCATGGCGTGTTGCGCGGGAGGACTCCCCGCTTTGCGCCACCAGCCCTTCCCGGACCCTGCGAGTATCCATGCCTGAAATTGCGGCACGCCTAGTTTTCTAAGGAAGTCCGCTATGGTTTTCGTGCGCTTGAGGCGTTTGAGGATGACGCAGCGCAGTTTGCGCCGCATCCATTCCCCGAGGCGTTCCAGATGGCCCTTTGCTTCGGCAAACCGATAGTAGGTTATCCAGCCGCTCAGGAAGCTGTTGAGCTCCTCAATCATCTGGCGCACTTTGGCGTCGCCGCGGTTGCGTCGCGTGATGTCGCGGATGCGGTCTTTCGCCCGGTCGAGGCTCTTGGGCGCGATGCCCAATCGCCCCCCACCCAGCAAGCGATAACCCAAAAATTTCCGCTCTCCCACGAACGCCACCGCGCTCTTCTCGCGGTTCACCCGTAGTTTCAGCTTCCCCTCAAGGAACTGCGTGACCGATGTCAGGACACGTTCTCCCGCGCGTATCGTCTGCACGTAAATGTTGCAGTCGTCCGCATAGCGGCAAAAACGATGCCCTCGTTTCTCCAACTCCTTGTCCAGGTCGTCCAAGAGCAGGTTGGCCAGCAGCGGCGATAGAGGACCGCCTTGCGGGGTCCCTTCGTATCGTTCGATGCATACGCCGTTCTGCATCATGCCCACTTCAAGAAACCAGCGGATGAGTCGGAGTACGCGTTTGTCTGACACGTGCCGCGCCACGCGCGCCATCAGGATGTCGTGGTTGACCCGGTCGAAGAATTTTTCCAGGTCCATGTCCACAACAATGCAGCGGCCTTCGCTTACGTACGTGCTGGCTTGCCGCAGCGCCTGATGTGCATTGTGCCTTGGACGAAATCCATAACTGCTTTCCGAGAAGGCCGGGTCTAGAAGCGGTTCGAGAGCCTGCAAGAGCGCTTGTTGCACGACTCGGTCCACCACCGTCGGAATGCCCAGTTGCCGCATCCCCCCGCCCGGCTTGGGGATTTGCACTCCCAACACCGGTTGGGGACGGTAGCGCCCTGCCGTCAGTTCCTCTTGCAGTCCCCGCCAGTGTTCCGGAAACCAACGCTTCAGGTCGCGTACGCTCATGACGTCCGCACCCGCCGCGCCTTTGTTCCGTTGCACCCGGCGTACCGCTTCCGTCAGGTTCGCAAGACTCGCGACCCGTTCCATCAAGTCTTGCGTCAAGGCTCGCCTCTTGTTCGCCGCCGGAAATAGTTGCCGCGCCTCGAACGCATCCGATTCGGTTCCGCCTTCTCCGATTGCGCCGTGGCAAGCCGACTCCAGTGGGAACTCCATCTGGCAACCTGCTACTTCCTGCCGCTCCCTATCCCACGAGACGTTCAATGCTGCTCCTTGAATGATCGATTCGGCCCTTCCCCTTGCGGGTATTATGGCCTCGGCTGACTCCTGCCCACCCCTCGCGACATGTTGCCATCCCGCTAGTCTGGCTCTTCCAGACAGATGAACAGGTCTCCCAAGGTAAGACGCGCCTCTTTCCGCCGGGCCTCGCCGGATTTACCAAGGTGTGTGTCCGAATGGTTATTGGGCGTCGCCATCCATTGCTGGCTTGCCCCGCCACCCCGGCCTTCTATCCGGTTTCTGTGCGTCGAGTCCGACTTTTGCCTCCTGCTTCCTCCAGACCCCGCCTCGCGGCGACGCCCTTGCTCTTGGCTAGCAATTCCCACCATCAGGGCTTGCAGGGGACTTACACCCCTTAGATCCGCGCCATGCTTGGCACACATCGGGTAGGGGGCGGAGTCGCCTCCGCCGCCCTCCCACACCACCGTACGTACGGTTCCGTATACGGCGGTTCGTGTCTTGTCTTGAAGTTTGTGCAGTTGATCCAGCAGTGTCACGAGTCCAAGTTCATCGAAGTACTTCTTGGGGAAGGCTTCGTTCATGTGCGAGGCTCCGGCGTTCCACCAGGGGCCGTGTCCGTTGGTGGCGGACTTCCACGCACGTTTCTCGTCCAATCCCCGTTTCATCAGGTTTTTTGCTCGTGTGTAGACGCGTTTCCACCGTCGCCAGAGGAGACCGCGCAGCTTACGCCGAATCCACTGGTCCAATTCCTCGAAGAGTCCCTTCACCTGGGCCAGCCGGAAGTAGTTCACCCAGCCACGCAACACGGGCGCGAGTTCTTGGATGAACCGCTGGAGGTTTCGACCGCGTCCGTGCAGGAAAAGTATCCTGAGCTTGGCCTTGAAGCGTTCCACACTCTTGGACGCGACTTTGAGTCGCGGCTCGTGGTGGGGCGTCATGCTGTAGCCCAGGAATTTTCGGTTCCACGGACGGTCCACGGCGCTCTTGTCCGAGTTAACCCGGAGTTTGAGCCGCTCATGGAGGAACCGGGTCAGTGAGGCCAGCACACGTTCTCCCGCGTGCTTGGACTGCACGTAGATGTTGCAGTCGTCGGCGTAGCGGCAGAAGGCATGGCCCCGACGTTCCAGTTCCTTGTCCAAGTCATCCAGCAGGATGTTGGACAGCAGCGGCGAAAGCGGTCCGCCCTGCGGCGTACCTTCCGTGCGCTGCGATACCAATCCGCCTTCCATGATGCCTGCTTGAAGGTAGCTCCGAATGAGCCGGAGCACCCGTTTGTCTTTGACCCGGCGGGCCACCCGCGACATCAAGATGTCGTGGTTCACTCGGTCAAAGAACTTCTCCAAGTCCATGTCCACCACCCAGCGCCGGCCTTCGCTCACATAGGCTTGTGCTTGGCGCACCGCCTGATGGGCGTCGCGGCCCGGACGGAAACCATAGCTCCACTCGGAAAAGTTCGGGTCAAAGAGCGGTTGCAACACCTGATGCAGCGCTTGTTGGATAAGCCGGTCTAACACCGTCGGGATGCCCAGCTGCCGCACCCCTTTCCCGTCCGGTTTCGGGATTTCTACCCCGCGTACCGGACTCGGTTCATACCGTCCTGCCAACAGCGCCTCTTTGATGCCCGGCCATTGCGTCTTGAGGTAAGGCGTCAATTCCTCCACGGTCATGCCATCCACGCCCGCAGCACCTTTGTTCACCTGTACTCGACGCAGCGCCGTCCTCATGTTCTCGCGTTCGACCACCGCTTCCATCAACTCCGTCACCTCTGGCTTGGAGCCTTCCGAACCTGCCGTGACCTTTGACGCGCCTGCCCCTTCCTCTCGCGGATTCCGTCCGCTACCCGCCGGGGTGGCTCCGGGCATTGCAGCCCATCGGTCTGCGTCTCCTGATCTCATCGAAAGTCCAGTTCTCCTTACCGCAATCCACGTTCGGGCCTTCAGTCCGGTCGATGAACCTACTATGCCCTCGGCTGACTTCTGCATGTCTCTCAACGCTCGATGAGCGTCTTGCCCTGTGGGGGACACGCAGATCTCCCCGGGTAATGCGCGTTCACCTTCACACTTATACCCGCCGCATCTACGTCCATGCTTTCCGGATAGGATTCGGGCTTTGAATCTATTTGCCTTCTCACCCAGCATGTCCGCCTCCTATGCGATTCCTGTTCGTCGGGCCAGTGCTTTGCCTGCGGCTTCCTTCAGATTCCACCTCAAGGTGGACACCCTTGCCGTCCGGCTAACAGTTCCTCCTATCAGGCCTGTAAGGGACTTGCACCCTCAAGTAAACGCGCCCTGCCGGGCGCACAAAATAAAGGGCTTACGAATATTCGTAAGCCCTTTTTTCTATCAAAATGCCTCTTTGGACCAAAATCGGACCACACCTAAAAAGCCTGCTATCATTTGTCCTAGATTTTCTAGATTTGCCCTTTCTTTTGAAGGGGATGATATTATATGGCCATTGATAAAAGAGCGGGCCAGACAGGGGATATTTCATACCGCGCATAAGTGCGGGTAAAGGACCAGAGCGCCATGAAATCATCGTTTTTATATCTTGTTATGATATTCTCTGTTTTAGTTTTTCTAAACCGAGAGAGATAAAAATGAACACGGAGCAAGGCAATGCTGTTTTGAAAATTCTGGTTGTAGATGACGAAATAAATATCCGCAAGACGCTTTCGATATGCCTGGAAACGGATGGGCATAATGTGGTTGGCGTAAGTAATTTTCAAGACGCACTTACGGAAGCAGGGCGGCGTTCATTCGATGCCGCCTTTGTCGATTTGCGATTGGGCACTGCAAGCGGGATGGAGCTGATTCCTGCGTTGCTGGCGTCTTCGCCTTGGCTCAAAATTATTGTGATTACGGCGTATGCGTCCATTGATACGGCGGTTGAGGCGATACGTCGCGGCGCGGCGGATTATATTCCGAAGCCGTTCACGCCCGAACAGGTGCGGATGGCGGTGGAAAAGGCGTCAAAGGTGCGTCTTTTGGAGCAGCGCCTAGCCGCGTTGCAGGAAGATTTTAAGAGGATCAATCCGGAGGTGAACCTTACGACGCGGGCGCCATCCATGCAGCGCGTGCTCGATCTGGCCCGGCAGGTGGCCGGTTCGGATGTGACGATTTTGATTCGCGGCGAAAGCGGGACAGGCAAGGGCATTTTAGCCCGAGCGATTCATAGCTGGAGCAAACGGTCTTCGAAGCCACTGGGCGTGGTTTCATGTCCTTCGTTACCGGCGGAGCTGTTGGAAAGTGAGTTGTTCGGCCATGTCAAGGGGGCTTTTACGGGGGCTGTGGGGGACAATCCAGGGCGGATTGCCGCGTGTGAAAGCGGGACGCTGCTGTTGGATGAGATCGGTGATTTGCCGTTGTCATTACAGCCAAAATTGCTTCGCTTTATTCAAGACCGGGAATATGAGCGGGTCGGCGATTATCGGACACGTACGGAAGATGTGCGGCTTCTGGCGGCGACGAACGTTGATCTCGAACAGGCCGTGAAAGAAAGGCGATTCCGCGAGGATCTATTTTACCGCTTGAATGTTGTGCAGCTTGTGATGCCTGCATTGCACGAACGGCAGGAAGATATCGTCCCGTTAGCGGAACATTTACTGGCGTTTTTCGGAAAGACACATCATCGTACGTTTCATGGTTTTTCGGAAGAGGTAAAAGAAGCGCTGACGCTGTATCCATGGCCGGGCAACCTCCGAGAATTGCGAAACGTCGTTGAGCGTGCGAGTATTTTGGCTACAAGCAATATTATCGGCATACATTACTTGCCCGAAGTTATTACCAGTATTCAGTCGCACGACAAATCGGATGAACGGCTCACGTTACAGGAGGTGGAGGAACGTCATATCCGCCGGGTTCTTGCCACGGCCAAGACCTTGCAAGAAGCCGCCGATACGCTTGGTATCGATCAAGCGACGCTTTGGCGCAAGCGCAAGCAATACGAAATATGAATCCTTTCGCGAGTCAAAATGCCTTGCATAATGCAAGGCAATCCTGAGATGTTCCTTTAAGATTGCAACGTGCGCCCGGTTCAATTCCTTGAAAATGCCCTCTTTGGGGGCATTTTTTTATTTCCGTATTGGCATTGCGCTTGCTCTCTAGGAAAAGCAAGAAAGGAGCATGTGCAGTGTTCGGATTACGCTCAAAGCTTTCGCTAGGATTTGGCGGACTGCTGCTGGTCATTTTGATTATCGGCATTCAAGGAATCCTGCGTATAAACGAGTTAGGGCAATCGATAGATGTCATTTTGCAGGAAAATTACCGTAGCGTCATTGCTTGCCAAGATATGAAGGAAAGCCTGGATCGGGTGGACAGCGGCGTCGTATTCACTATGTTGGGGTATGTATCTGAGGGGAAAGAGCAAATCCGGGAGCATACGGCGAGATTTGATAAGGCTATGCGTGTGGAGAGTGGCAATATTACGCTGCCGGACGAAGGAAACACATTCAAGGGATTGGAGGAGAATTATTCGAAGTATCAAGATATGCTCAAGCAGGTCCTAGATGCGTCGAAACCAATGGATATGCGCCGAAAGCAATATTTTGCGGAGCTGCTTCCGTTTTTTCAAGCAGTTAAAGAATCCGCCAACCATATACTTTTAATGAATCAACAAAACATGGCCGATGCCAATATGGCAGCTCGGCAAAAGGCGGCTCAAGCGAGCCAGCGCATGTATTTCCTATTCGTTTGTGGGTTTGGCATTGCGGTTACGTTTATTTATTACACCGGTTTATGGATTTTACGTCCGATTATGGCGTTGACAGCGTCTGCAAACGAGATCGCACATGGCAATTTAGATCTGGTGGTTGGTACGGTCTCGCACGATGAGATGGGGCAATTAGCGCAGGCTTTCGACGCCATGGCGTCAAGCTTGCGGGCCTATCGCCGTACGAACGAAGCCAAGATGATGAATATTCAACGGTCGACTCAACAAGCATTGGAAAGCTTGTCTGCCGCCATTATCGTTGTCGATCTGGACGAAACCGTTGAAGTAGTGACGAAAGCTGCGCGGGCGGTGTTTGGCATCGAGGTCGGATGTCCGTTGCGGGAATGCAGGAATCCATGGATGGAGGTGCTTGTGCGGCGGGCTATACAGTCGGGCCATCGCGAAGAACTTGCCGAGGGGGATCATCTGATTCAGGTTTTCATCGGGGGGAAGGAACGATTTTATCGCCCGGAAGCCGTACCTGTATTGGACAGCCTTAACCAGCCCGTGGGCATTACGTTGCTATTGCACGACGCAACACAACTTGAGCAACAAGAGGAACTCAAGCGCGGGCTTGTTTCCACGGTGTCGCATCAACTGAAAACACCACTGACCTCTATTCGTATGGCGCTTTATTTATTGTTGGACGACAAGCTCGGCACGCTAATGCCCAAACAAGAAGAATTGCTGGCTACCGCGCGTGAAGACTGCGAACGTTTGTACGCCATTGTTGAGGATTTGCTGGACATTGCCCGCATCCAATCCGGCCGTGCTCAAATGGACCTCCAACCGGTTGATGCGGCGGCGCTGGCGGCCAGTTCGATAGAGACATATAGGACAAAAGCCCAAGATTGCGGCATTATGCTGGCCGCTTCGCTTCCTTCCAGCTTGCCGCCGGTATATGCGGACCCCACGCGAATCTCACACGTTTTCGGCAATCTTTTGACAAACGCGCTTACATATACCTTGCCGGGCGGCCACATTACCGTTTCGGCGAAAGTGGAGGAAAAGACAGTCTGGTACGCCGTATCCGACACCGGAGCGGGTATTGCGCCTGAGTATTTGCCACGCGTGTTCGAACAGTTTTTTCGAGTTCCCGAACAAGGCAGTTCCGGCGCGGGACTTGGACTTGCCATTGCCAAGGAAATCGTTGTGGCGCACGGCGGCGAGATTCGCGTTGAAAGCCAACTGGGTGAAGGCAGTGTATTTTCGTTCTCGCTGAAAAGAGCGGATGACAAACAGGCATCTGCTACAGAAGGTATTCGATTATGAATGCAATCGTTGGATTAGTTGTCATTGCGCTACTAGCGTATCTCTTCGTTTCCGTGTTCAAGCCGGAATGGTTTTGAGGAGGCTCTGATGGATATCCATGGCTGGATTCAATTCATGCTTTTTATTGGAGTCTTGTTAGTTTTAACTAAGCCAGTAGGCATATGCCTGTATCGAGTGCTCGACCCAAAAGAAAAGACGATGCTCGATCCGTTGGTCAAACCGTTCGAAATTTTCCTTTATAGAGTTGCTCGTGTCGATCCGTTCGAGGAACAGACGTGGAAGCAGTATGCGTTTTCGCTGTGTTTGTTTAGCGCCGTAGGCTTGTTCTTTACCTACGCCATCTTGCGGCTGCAACAATATCTGCCGCTTAATCCGGAGCATTTCTGGAATTTATCGTGGGATTTGGCGTTCAACACGTCCGCCAGTTTTACAACCAATACCAATTGGCAAAGTTATCCGGGCGAATCCACCATGTCGTATTTTTCGCAAATGGTTGGCCTCGCCTTTCATAATTTTGCCAGCGCGGCGGCGGGCATTGCAGTTGCGGCGGCGCTTGTACGCGGTTTGGCGCGTTCGACCGCACATATAGTTGGCAACTTTTGGACTGACTTGATTCGCATAACGCTTTATCTACTAGCGCCTGCTTGCTTTGTTTATGCGCTTTTTTTGGTAAGCCAGGGCGTAGTGCAGAATTTCCGGGAGTATATATCCATAACGCCATTAGAGGTTGTTTCGGGTGAAACGCCAGGCACATCGCAAACGATTCCTCAAGGCCCGGTAGCGTCACAAGAAGCAATAAAAATGTTGGGAACAAATGGTGGCGGATTTTTTAATGCCAACTCGGCTCATCCGTTCGAGAATCCGACGCCGTTATCCAATTTTGTTCAGATGCTTTCCATCTTCCTCATTCCAAGCGGCCTGACGTATTACCTCGGGCGAATGGTAAAAAATCAGCGCCATGGCTGGACGGTTTGGGCGTGCATGGCGTGCATATTTGCATGCGGCGTGCTGGTATGCTGGTGGGCCGAGGCTTCGGGAAATCCTGGAATCCACACGCTGGGCGTAAATCCGTCCGATGGCAACATGGAAGGGAAAGAAACCCGCTTCGGCATTTTCAATTCCGCGCTGTTCGCCACGATTACGACCGATGCCTCGTGCGGGGCCGTTAATGCGATGCACGATTCATTCACGCCGCTGGGCGGGCTTGTCCCGTTGGTGAATATACAACTGGGCGAAATCATTTTCGGGGGCGTGGGTTCTGGATTATATGGGATGCTGATTTTCGTCATCTTGGCGGTCTTTCTTGCGGGCCTGATGGTAGGACGCACGCCGGAATATCTAGGCAAAAAAATTGAAGCCCACGACGTGAAGCTGGCCGTGCTGTTCGTGCTAGTGGCTATCTTCAGTATTCTCGGTTTTACGGCATGGGCCTGTGTCTGCCCATGGGGGCTTTCGGGCCTTGCCAATCAAGGGCCTCATGGATTCAGTGAAATCCTCTATGCGTTTAGCTCCGCCACGGGCAACAATGGCAGCGCCTTTGCCGGGCTTTCCGCGAATACGCCCGCCTATAATGTTACGCTGGCGATTGCGATGCTGGAGGGCCGTTTTCTCATGATGCTTCCCGTGCTTGCGCTCGCCGGAAACTTGGCGCAAAAAAAACAGCTTCCGATCAGCGGAGGCAGCTTTCCCGTGGCAGGCGCGACCTTCGGCATTCTACTCGCCGGCACGATCCTTATTGTAGGCGCGCTGACCTTCTTACCCGCGCTGGCGCTCGGTCCAATTGTCGAGCACTTCATCATGACTGCCTCACACGCATTACATTGAAAGGCTAAACGATATGGCTAAGAAACGCGCATTGTTTGAACGAGGCATTATTTTCCGGGCGTTGGCCGATTCGTTCAAAAAGCTCAACCCCATTTCGATGATGAAAAACCCGGTTATGTTCGTTACCGAGGTAGGGGCGTTCATTACGACCCTCAACCTATTCATGATTTCAGAAGGCGAATCTTCGGGGTTCGTGCTCCAGATCGCCCTCTGGTTGTGGTTTACGGTGCTGTTTGCGAACTTCGCGGAGGCCATCGCCGAAGGCCGTGGCAAGGCGCAAGCGGATGCGCTGCGCAAAACGCGCACGCATACAATGGCCAATCGCCTGCGGGCCAATGGCGCCATTGAGCAGGTTTCCGCGGAGAGTTTACGGAAGAACGATCTCGCGCTAGTCTCCGCAGGCGAGATCATTCCTGCTGACGGCGAAATTACGGAAGGCATTGCGACAGTCGACGAGTCGGCCATTACGGGCGAGTCCGCGCCGGTCATTCGAGAGGCCGGGGGCGACCGTAGCGCCGTAACGGGCGGCACGCGCGTTCTGTCCGACCAGATTAAGATCCGTGTAACGGCGAATCCGGGCGAGAGTTTTTTGGACCGCATGATAGGATTGGTGGAAGGCGCGCAACGGCAAAAAACACCCAATGAGATCGCGCTGGCTATCCTGCTTTCCGCATTGACGATTATATTTCTTGCCGCGATCACCACGTTGAAATTTTTTGGTATCTATTCAGGCGTGGATTTCTCCATTGCGGTGTTGGCCGCCTTGCTGGTCTGTCTAATCCCTACTACGATTGGCGGATTGCTTAGCGCCATTGGGATTGCCGGAATCGACCGGCTCGTACAAAAGAACGTGCTAGCCATGAGCGGGCGGGCTGTCGAGGCTGCGGGCGACGTAAACGTCTTGCTGCTGGATAAGACCGGCACGATTACACTTGGCAATCGCGAAGCCGTTCAGTTCATTCCAGCGCAAGGTGTTTCTCTGGAACAATTGGCCGATGCCGCACAATTGGCGTCGCTGGCCGACGAAACGCCCGAAGGCCGGAGCATCGTTGTGCTCGCGAAACAATATGGCCTGCGCGGGCGCGCTATTTCCGAAATGCCGCATGCTCAATTCGTCTCGTTTTCGGCGCAGACGCGCATGAGCGGCGTCGACCTTGGCGGGCGGCGGATACGGAAAGGCGCGGCGCAAGCTATCCGCGATTTTCTCGAAACGCCGCTGCCGGGCGAAGTCGAGGATGCGGTGGGCGCGGTATCGCGGGCGGGCGGGACGCCGCTGGCCGTTGCGGAAAACGGCAAGGCCTTGGGGGTTGTTTATCTGAAGGATGTTGTAAAAGGCGGATTGCGCGACCGTTTTGAACGTTTCCGCGCGATGGGCATTAAGACGGTCATGATTACCGGCGACAACAAGCTGACGGCCACCGCCATCGCCAAGGAAGCGGGCGTGGACGATTTCCTCGCCGAGGCGAAGCCCGAAGACAAATTGGCCTTGATTCGCCAGGAACAAGCCTCGGGCCATTTGGTCGCCATGACGGGCGACGGCACGAACGATGCGCCCGCGCTGGCGCAAGCCGATGTTGGCGTAGCGATGAATACCGGGACGCAAGCCGCCAAAGAAGCGGGCAATATGGTTGACTTGGATTCCAATCCGACGAAGCTCATCGAGATCGTCGAGATCGGAAAGCAAATGCTGATGACGCGCGGCGCGCTAACGACGTTCAGTATCGCCAACGATGTCGCCAAGTATTTTGCCATCATACCGGCTATGCTCATCAGCGCGTTTCCGATGATCGCGCCACTCAATGTCATGCGGCTCGGTTCGCCCTCCAGCGCTATTCTAAGCGCTGTCATTTTCAATGCGCTGATCATCGTTGCGCTGATCCCGCTGGCGTTGCGCGGCGTAGCCTTCCGTCCCATGACGGCGCAAGCGCTTTTACAGCGGAATTTGTTTATTTACGGCGGCGGCGGCCTGATTGCCCCATTTGTTGGAATAAAACTGATCGACGTGCTTGTGAATGTGCTCCATGCCGTCTGAGGATATCGCCATGAAACACTTTGTTAATGAATTGAGAATATCGGTTGTCCTAACAGCGGCATTGGCCGTGCTTGTATGCGGCCTCTATCCTTTGGCGGTTTTTGTTGCCGCGCAAGGGTTGTTTCCCGGCAAGGCCAACGGCTCTATAGTTTATCATAATGGGAGCGCCGTCGGCTCGGACTTGCTTGGCCAGGCCTTTAAGAGCCCCCAGTATTTGCATCCTCGCCCTTCCGCGGCCGGAAACGGCTACGATACGATGGCTTCGGGCGGCAGCAACTTGGGGCCAACTTCAAAGGTGCTAATAGAGAAAACGCGGAAGTGCGTTGACGAATATCGCAATGAGAACGGCCTGTCTCGCGAGATACAAGTTCCCGCCGATGCGGTCATGGCTTCCGCGAGTGGACTTGATCCGCATATTAGTGTAGAAAATGCCTTGTTGCAGGCTTCTCGCATCGCTAAAGCGCGTGGCGTGCCTCCCGATGTGATAAACGAGGAAATCCGGAAACATACCGAAGGCCGGGCCTTGGGCGTATTGGGAGAGCCTCGCGTTAATGTGTTGCAAACGAACCTCGCCCTCGACCGGCGGGCAGCGGCTGGAAAGTAGGCTATGGCGGCAGATGACAAGGCCAGCAGTTTTCTGCGCATGATCCGCCGCGCACAACGCGGCCGTCTCAAGGTTTACCTGGGCTATTGCGCGGGCGTCGGCAAAACCTGCCAAATGCTGGCGGAAGGGCATCGTTTGAAAACGGAAGGCGTCGATGTCGTTGTCGGCTTTGTCGAAACGCACGGACGCGAGGAGACGGCCCATCTGGTCGATGGATTGGAAATCGTTCCGCGATTCCGCCAGGAATATCGCGGCATAGCGCTGGAGGAAATGGATGTCGACGCGGTTCTCGCACGAAAGCCCAAAGTCGTTCTGATCGATGAACTGGCGCATACGAATGTTCCTGGTGGAAAAAATCAAAAACGCTACGAAGATGTGCAGGACATTCTGGAAGCGGGTATTCACGTTATCACGACGCTCAACGTACAGCATTTGGAGAGCCTCTACGATACGGTTGAGTCAGCGGTCGGCATTAAAGTGCGGGAACGCTTGCCGGACAATGTTTTGGCCGAAGCGGACCAGATCGTGAACGTAGACATCACTACGGAAGACCTGCGCCGACGCTTGGAGCAAGGCAAGATTTATCCGGCGGACCGCATCGAAACGGCGCTGGGCAATTTCTTTACCGAGTCCCATCTCGGGCAGCTCCGGGAAATCACACTGCGTGAATTGGCTTCGCAAATCGATTTCCGCCGCCGCACCCCCGAAGAACAAGAAACGTCGCTAACCGCCGAACAGGTTATGGTTTGCCTAAGTTCCGCCGGACCTAACTGTGAAAGGCTTCTTCGTTATGCGTCACGTCTTGCAGGCCGTTTGAACCGAAATTGGTATGCCTTATACGTTCAAACGCCATCGGAAGAGCCGACCGCCATCGACGCTGAAACGCAACGCATCTTGTCCGGAACGCTAACGCTGGCGAAGCAACTAGGAGCAATGGTTTTTACGTATAAAGGCGAGGATGTATCGGAAACGATTTTGCGCTTTGCGAATGAATATCACGTTGGGCACATTGTAATCGGAACGCCAAGAAAAGTGCCGTTTTTTCAAAAACTACACGGCAAGCGCAGTATCGTGGAACGTCTTGTGGAAAATGCGGAAGGCATGACCATCGTTATACTTGATACGCATAAAGCGGCCAAGATAACGCCAACTGCTGGCGAACCGCCATCGAATACGCCATCTCGCCAGCTTGAGACAAGCCCAAGTCTTCTCTCTCTGAAGCAGTTTCTTTTACGAGACAGCATTGTGATTTGGGATGAACCTGTTTTGAAAGAAGAAGTTCTAAACGCCTTAGCGAAAGCCGCCTTGGGTGATAGTGAGCAGAGCCAGCTTGCTGAAGCTTCGCGAAAACTATGGGAACGTGAACAGCAAGGATCGACTTTTTTCAACGAAGGCGTCGCTTTTCCCCATGCACGACTAGACGGCTTGTCCATGCCTCGGCTTGCCTTAGGCCTGACTCGCCATGGAATAGTGGATGTCGTTACCGAATACCCCATAGAGTTCGTTTTCCTTATCCTCTCTCCATCGCAATCTCCTACCGCCCAGCTTCAAATGCTTGCCCTAACCAGTAAAACGATCCAGAATCGTCATTTTCGACAACTTCTTAGAACAGCGTTATCTCCCGAAGACGTTGCTCATATGATTAGTGATAGCGAATACTAAACAGTGGATCACAAAAAGTCCGTCTTTTAGTGCGTCTTATAGATTTGAAGCAGCCCGTTACGTTTTTGGGGGACTGGTCAAACTGGTCAAACGAACGGCAAAAGCAATAAGAACTACCGGCTACCAGACACAAGCGAACGACACTCGTTAATTGCAGATCCGCTTTTCGCGTATTTTCAAGTTAAACAGAGTGGGTTGGTTGAAAACCACCTCAGACCCCGCCCCTTCATTATTGCCATCCTCTTTTCAGCGGAATGTGCGATACAAGAGTTTTCTACTTTACGCACAATTTTTAATTTGCATAATTTGCCACAACGAAATAATATTATAGACGCCCTATATTTAATTGAATTTCCAGTTTCTGCAATGCGGAGAAAATTAAAAACTTTAATAGAATTGGAGAGCAGCATACAAAAAAGGCAATAGATAGAAACATCACTTGTCTTGCAGCATTCGTGGTCTAGAGTTTGTCCTAAGTTCGGATTTGGAGGGGAGGACGGCGTTATGGCTTCGAACACGAGAATCAACAAATATGCCGCATGGGCGATAGTAGGGATGCTGCCCATTCTGTGCATCGGATGCCCTCTAGGGGGCAAATCGCTTATTGCGGGCTTCACGGCCAGCACCCACACGGCTACGCCAGGACAAGCCATTGAATTTGAAGGGAATGCGCAGGTCTTGCCCCCGCTTGTCCTGGCGGACGATAAATTTCGCGACCCAGATGAATATGATACCTATGAAGAAGTCTATATCGTAAGTTATCGATGGGATTTTGGCGATGGCGCATGGAGCCAAGGCCAAGATGCGGTGCATGCGTATGCGGTGGTGGGAACATATACCGTTTGCCTGACGGTGACACTGTCGAATGGGGATTCCGACATCACATGCCAGGCCATCGTCGTGGAAGCCCCAGGGGATAATAACCCGCCTGAAGCAGTGGCTAAAGTCAATCCGGTGACGATTAGCACGGGCCTGGTGGCGCTGGATGGCAGCGATTCGAGCGATCCGGATGGTGATGTAATCACGTATGAATGGTCTTTCGTTAGCCGGCCGGCAGGCAGCGCCGCGGCCCTCTCCAATGCCAATACTGTAGCGCCCACCTTTGTCGCGGATAAAGTAGGTGATTATGTAGTCCGTTTGGTGGTGCGGGATGAATCCTTATCCGACTCCGCCACCACGTTCACGCTTAGCATCACCAACGTGCGGCCCGTCGCGGTCATCACGGGGCCTGGCACATATACCATAAAGGCCAAGAATGGAGGCGTCTCGCTGAGTGGCGAAAACTCTTACGATCCCGATGGCGCGATTGCTTCCTATGCATGGAGCTTCGTCTCGAAGCCCGCAGGCAGCGAAACCGCTTTGGATAGCGCCACGAACGTGACTGCCTCCTTCACGCCAGATGTGCCTGGCGCATATATCGTCGAACTGGTGGTAACGGATAATCTCGGCGTGGAAAGCAATCCCGCACAGCATACAGTCACGGCTTCGATACCAACCAATCATCAGCCCGTGGCCGTGATTGATGGCCCTTCAACGGTATCACTGGGTTATCCATCGAGCGGCAAGTTCAATTTGAGCGGAGTGAATTCGTCTGATCCCGATGGCGACACCTTAAGCTATGCTTGGATACTGTTGCGCAAGCCGGAAAACAGCATGGCGGCGATTAACAGCCCAGCAGTGGATTCGTTCAGTTTTCAGGCGGATGCGCCCGGTGAATACGAGTTCCAGCTCATTGTGAATGATGGACAACTGAACAGCGAACAGGCCACGCATGTGGTTACCGTGGATGCAGGAAACCAAGCGCCCACGGCTGCCATTACCGGCCCCACTGAGGTGAATGTCACCGAAGGCCCTCAAGTAGTTGCACTCTCGGGTGCAAATTCCTCGGATCCGGAAGGTGACGCCCTTTCATATGCATGGGAGCTCAACACGAAACCAACAGGAAGCGCTGCGGCTCTAGCTCCAACAGACGCCCTGGAGTCCTCGTTCACCGCCGATTTGCCCGGTGAATACACCGCCACGTTGAGGGTGTTTGACGGCATCAACTATAGCCCGTTGGCGACGCATACCGTCACGGCGAGCCGCGAAAACCGGAAGCCCGTAGCCGTGATTGAAGGCCCCACCACCGCAACGATGGGCTATCCCACGGGCGGCAAGTTCAGTTTAAATGGATTGAGTTCCTCTGATCCCGATGGCGACGCATTGAGCTATGCTTGGATGCTCTTGAGCCGGCCCGAAGGCAGCAGCGCGTCAATAGGCGCTCCCACGGCGGATTCGTTCACATTCGTACCTGATGCGCCCGGAGTATATGAATTCCAGCTTATCGTGAACGACGGGCAACTGGATAGCGCACCAGACACGCATGCGGTCACGGTGGAGCCGGGCAACCGAGCCCCTACGGCGGTCATCACAGGGCCTGATTCGGTAGACATCACCGAGGGCCCGCAAGTGGTTTCGCTTTCTGGAGTGAACTCTTCAGATCCGGATGGCGACGCCCTTTTGTACACATGGGAGCTTAGCGCAAAGCCGGAAGGCAGTGCAGCGGTGATGTCGCCTGCGGACACCATGGAATCCTCATTCACCGCCGATGTGCAGGGCGAATATATCGCCACATTGATGGTGTTTGATGGCATCAACTATAGCCCATTGGCGACGCATAGCGTCATGACCATCCGCGAGAACCAGCCCCCCACTCCGGACGCGGGCCAATATGCCTCGTTCTGCCAGTGGCAGGAGATCCGCCTGGTAGGCTCAGCGGAAGATCCGGAAGGCGACGCCGTGGAGTATTCATGGTATCTACTAGAAAAGCCCGAAGGGAGCCGGTCGGTTCTCAATGACAATGAAACTTCGATGCCCACATTCGTACCCGATCAGCCTGGAACCTACCGGATTGAGCTGACGGTTTGGGATGAAGCGCATTACAACAACCCGCCCGATTCCGTTTATGCGGAAATCACCATCACCCAACCTCAAATACAAACGCAGTGCGTGGATGGGGAGACTGAATTCCGGCAAGGTGCGTCCAGCGCCGAAAGTGAATTTGGGGTTGCCCAGGAGAATGAGCTGCCCGCGTTCTGGACCTATTTCGGCACGATGGCGATAAGCCCATATGAGGCAACGAATTGCCAGTATGCCCATGCGTTGAATTATGCCCTTGGCGAGGGCCTTCTAACTGATGCCATTGGGGGCGTCTATACGGGCGGCGATGTGTATTACAACGGATGGCGCCTGATTCAGCTCGAGGGCGGCGGTGAAGCCTCGGAATGGTGCGATATCGAGTATGACACGGAGATGTCCTGGTTCTATATTCCGCTTCGGAATGAGGAGCTTGCCTCGAATTGGTATGCAAGCCGCCATCCGGTGGTCGAGGTAAGCTGGTACGGCGCTCTGGCCTTCTGCAACTGGTGGAGTGAGATGGACGGGTACTATGTCTACTATGATTTGGAGAATTGGGTAATCTACGATTACTGGGCCGATGGCTACCGGCTGCCCACGGAATCGGAATGGGAGTACTGCGCGGGATGGAAAGACGATGGGCATTGGCTCTACGGCATCAGCGCCGACACCATTACCACGGCGGACGCCAACTTTAACCTGGTGAATCCGCTCGGGCTCGCCAATTGGCCCTTCACGACGCCTGTCGGTTATTACAGCGGAGTGAGCCCGGCGCTCTGTTATGACATGAGCGGAAATGTCTGGGAATGGGTCGAGGACGAATATAACTTCTATGTGTTGCCGACAAAGGCGGCCCAATTCGGGAATCGGGTGATTCGAGGCGGAAGCTGGCTGGATGGCGACGCCACGGAGCTGCGGGTCGCGCGCCGTGAGCCGATGCCCCCAGATGCGAACCAACATAATATCGGCTTCCGGGTGGCCAGGGACGACGAATCATGCTACGGTGGCTACGAACTCGATGACTACGGCGAGTAAAGGGTGGGATTGTATTTAGGGCTTCCGGGCTGGTGTGGCGCGGTCTGAACGGTTGGATGTGTGTCTGGCAATTCAATCGATACGGCCGCGGCAAGCCAGGCCCATGGAATGGCAAACAAGACCACAGCCGCCGTTCGCGCGCAAACCCGGGGCGTTGAGCGGCGGCATTTCTCTGCTAAAACCAGCAATGGAAAACCACCAACGCCCAGCCAGAAAACCCAGCTTGGAACAGCCGCACGCGGGGCGGGGCGCGGCCCATTCATTTTCGTAGAGCGATACAGGCGTGCTTCCAGCGTATCTTGATTTTCTGCGCGCGCCGCATGCTCCTCAACAACCTCAAAACCTTTCGGCGCTGGAGGGAATGGGATAGTGTGGAGCGGAGGACCGGACTTGCGTGCGAGATGCATATCCAGGATATAATCACATTGCATGGCGGCTGTAGGCCGCCCGTTCCCTTCCACCTCGGCCAGCATGCCTCCCGTGCTCCATACCCCGGTGGCCGCTGTAGCCACGTTGCCTATCACGCCCGGAGCGAACACGATACAGCCGGGGCGCAACTCGCCGCGTGCTGTATGCAGCCATTTCCCGAGTTCTCGCAGATATCCCCATCGTTCCATGCCCCGCGTACGGCCAATGGCCAGGGTCCACAATGCGGGCTTCTCCCACAACCATTCGGGGGCGCGTTCATCATCGGCGGTTAAGCGCCGGAGATTGCCCGCCTGTTCCGGAAGGCCCCGTGAGGCGGGCCGCCAAACGGGCATGACGAGCAGCGCCGAGAGCGTCAGCGCGATAGTAGCAGCTTCCCGGGATACGCCCCCCCGCATGCGTTCGAGCACGGCTGCCCCGCCTATGCCCGCCAGCAAAGCATAGGGCAGAAAGGCATTGAACGCCCAAAACCGGTGTGCGTAGTGCATCGGGAAAACAACCGTAAAACCCGCCAAAAATGCCGCGCCAAGCAGCCAGCGCTGGGCGGATTCGTTATCGTCCTGGCGGCGGCATTGCATAGCGCGTCCAATCGAAACGCCCAGCCCAGCCAGCGCGAACACCGTCAGAACCGGATCGAGCCGGAACATGCCCCATTGCAGCCAGCCTTCCCTCGAGGCCACCTGGCCTTGGTGCTGGGCCATATGCCACGCCCATGGCGCAAACGCCGCCAAGGGCAGCCCCACGAGCCAGAAGATATCGCATGTTTTACCCTTTGGCCCGATGAGCCGTGCAAGCCCGAGCGCCACCGGAGCGGCGAATCCCATGCCATGGCTGCCCGCCGCCAAGGCCGCACACGCCCCCGCCAGCGGCATGCGGTTATGGGAGAACGCCAGCAGCGCCCCAATCGTCCAGAGCAGCGCCCAGGCATTCGCCGTGTGGGCGGCCTGCTGGAAAAACCAGGCATGTGGGCCCGCTAAAAACGCCACCGCCAGCAACCCGGCCCGTTCGCCGCCAATGCGCCGCACCAGCAGCCATGCCAGCCACAGCGAAACCGGCCAGCATGCCCAGCTCATGAAAACGCCGAAGGTCCATGGCGAAACGCCCAGCCCGGCGGACAGCATGCCCGCCAGATGCAATGCGGGCGGATATATATGGGGCCTGCCCGCTTCCGCCTGCTCCCAAAACGCCCACAATGGCAATCCACCCGCCTGCCGGAAGCCTTCAATGGCCGCGATGTGGTAGTACACATCCGTGAAATGGGGATATAATCGGGGATGAAGCACGCTGGCCAGCGTGCAAATGCCCAGCAGTGCAACCACGGCCACGCGCGGCCATCTATCTCCTGGCGAAGCATTCATGATACAAGCCTATCAATCACTTAACATGATGCTGCCCGCAATCCATTGGAACGGCATAACACTGTTTATTCTCGTTTACCTTTGCATTCCTGGCGGCTTTGCGTGAGTATAAATTGGATGGGCGTCGTGATGGTAGTACAGCGTATATTTATCTGACAGGATTTCCCACCAAAAAAAGGGAAGTGATAACCGCAACTATTCATTCTGAATAGAGTTACCAGTTTATAGAAATGTCCTCGCCGATTTTCTGGAGATCTCTCCGGGCGTAAATCATTGACAGATACGGATTAACATGTTATCATTATTATCGTATTACTTATTATCACGGTATTGAGTTTCAGGACGTATCGATCCGTGAAGGGGTGTTTGTCTTTTCGTTGTAGAGGACGTCGAAACCGTTTGGGCTACGAAGAAGGAAGGGTGCGCCATGTGTATGCGTCTTCTGTGCTGTCTGCTTGTGGGCATGTTGGGAATTTGTGTCACTGCGTATTCAGAGAATGCCGACAAAAACACGGCGGACCCGCAGCAAGCCTCGGGAACAGACACGGCGGCGGGCAGCATAAAGACACTGAAAGGGGAAGCTACTATCGTCCGAAACGGCCAGGAGATTCTCGCGGAACTGGGATCACGCGTGTATTCGGAGGATGTACTGCGCACAGGTGAGGATGGTTCTTTGGGCATCATCCTGCGCGATGACACGACGGTTTCCCTCGGCAACTCCAGCGAGTTGAGAATGAAGGAGTTCGCGTTTAAGCCGAATGAGGGTGTCTTTGCGGTCGCGCTGAAGATGGTCAAAGGCACCTTCGTCTATGTGTCGGGGCGAATCGCGAAACTGGCGCCGGAGGCGGTGAAGGTGGAAACGCCTGTGGGTGTGGTGGCGGTTCGAGGCACGAAGTTCATGGCGAAGATAGAAGGAAAATAAGTGAAGCAAATCAGGAACATCCAATGGGGAGAGCACTCATGAAGTATATCACAAGATGGGGAGTGTTGATTTGTGTTTTCGTGGCTGTTGCAGGTTGTGCAAGAAACAAAAATGTGTTTGTGCTGGTTCCGGATCGGGACGAGCATGTCGGAAGTATCAGCATAAAGAACGATGCGGGAACGGCCACGTTGTCGCAAGGGAACGACACCGTGTCCGTGGATAGCGCCGTATCCGCGCCGAAGAAGATCTCACCGATGGATCAGGCCACGACGCAGCAAGTTTTTGGCGACGCCTTAGCGGCCGAACCACCGGCCCCGGCCTTCTTCCTGTTGTATTTCGGCGCCGACTCCACGGAGTTGGATGCCAAATCGGAACAGGACCTAGCTCTTGTTCCTGCTGAGATTAAGAAAAGGGATTCGCGCGACATCAGTATCAATGGCCATGCCGACACGACGGGCGATGCAGAACATAACATGAAACTCTCGATGGAACGGGCCATCAAAATCAGGGATTATCTCGTCGAGAACGGCGTAGACGTGAAGTACATGAATATCGCCTATCATGGAAAGGGCGAACCTTTGGTGAAGACGGGCGACAATGTGTCGGAGCCGAAAAACCGCCGCGTTGAAATCATCGTCCGCTGAGCATAACCGGACATGACAGAAAGACCGCAACCCGTCTTCATTCCTGCACGGCGTCCGATCGCCCGGCGCACACAGCGTAGCGTACTGGTGATGGGTGTTGGGTTGTCCTTTTTTCTACTGTTCTTGACGGTGTTCCGGCCGTCGGCAATGATACAGCTCGATAACCTGGGCTATGACGAGCTCCTAAGCTCCCTTCGCAGAATCCCTCCTCCTTCCGAGGTCGTTATCGTGGATGTTGACGAGAAGAGTCTGCGGGAACTGGGGCAATGGCCTTGGCCGCGGTATCAGATAGCGCGTCTGTTGGAAACGCTTCATGAGGCCGATGTGAAATCGGTGGGTATCGACTTCATTCTCGCGGAACCGGACCGGCTTTCTCTAAATCAGCTCAAGGAAAGTCTCCAGCAGGCGCTGCAGGTCTCCATCGATTTCAGCCAGGTTCCTACGGATTATCTAGACAATGATGCACTGTTGGCCCGGACGATGGCGTTCCCGGAGGTCGTGGCAAGCATCTGGTTCATGTTCGATGAGCCAGACCGTGCGGTCATTCCTTCGTTGCCGATACCGGAGATCGTAATTCAACGATCAGCCGATGCCCCGGAGTCCATTCCCCTGCCAAAGGCCTCGAGCGCGCTGTATCCGTTATCCCAGTTGTCACATTCGGTGCAATCCATCGGGTTCCTCAACGCCCTGCCCGACTCAGACGGGAAGATCCGTCGAGCGCCTCTGTTGATCGCCTGTCAAGATCGGATATATCCATCGTTGGCGTTGGCCGCGGTCATGCGAAAGATAGGCGTTTTCCAGGCAACGATGAGGGTATCGGCGGCCGGCATCGAGGAAGTGCAGGTGGGCGATATTCGGATTCCAACCGACCGCCAAGGCGGAATGCTGTTGCCGTTTAATCAGGCGGGACGGCAGCAATTCCAGTGGGTGTCAGCCGTGGACCTGTTGAAGAAGAACGTGCTGCTGGATCAACTGCGAGGCAAGGTGGTGTTCCTCGGTTCCTCCGCCGCCGGGCAGCAGGACGTCCAAGCTACACCGCTGGATCGGAGATTTCCCGGCGTGCAAGTACACGCCGTGACCGCCGACGCCATCCTACGCGGGAGTTTTCTGCATAGTCCGGCCTGGAGTATCGGGGTGCAATGCATACTGGTACTCGTGTTGGGCGCTATAATGACCGTCTTGTTGTCCAGATACTCGCTCACCGTGTGCGCCCTGACTGGTGCAGGCGGGCTGACGGGCCTGTGGTACGGCGCACAGTGGTTGCTCAACGCGCATGGCCTGTATCTGTCGCCTGTCACCCCGATGGCGGCGCTGGGCGCCACCTTCATCATACTGGGTGTGGTCCGGTTTCGCCGCGAGGAGAACGTGGCCCGACAGAAGTCCTACGAACTAGCCCTGGCTCAGGATTGCGCTATCTTGGGCCTGGTTACCGTGGCGGAGACCCGCGATCCGGAAACGGGCGGCCACATCGTCCGTACCCAATATTACGTACGCGCACTGGCCATGCAACTGGCGAAAAAGCCGCAGTATAAAAAAGAGTTGAGCGCGGAAACTCTCGACATGCTGTTCAAGAGTGCTCCGCTCCATGATATCGGGAAAGTCGGCATACCAGATAATATTCTGCTTAAACCTGGACGACTGACGGACGAGGAATTCGATGTCATGCGCCTGCATACCATCGCCGGGCATCAAGCTTTGGTGCGTGCCGAGAGGATCTCCGGAATCAAGCAGAAGCTCTCATTCCTTCGCTACGCCCAGGAAATTGCCTTGGCCCACCACGAGCGATGGGACGGAAAAGGCTACCCGAAAGGACTCAAAGGCGCCGAAATCCCGCTGGCAGCCAGGTTGATGGCCCTGGCCGATGTCTACGACGCACTCCGTTCCAAGCGTCCGTATAAGCCCCCCTTGCCCCATGCAGAAGCGGCCAAGCTTATCTCCGCAGGGAGCGGCACCCAATTCGACCCCGATGTCGTACAAGCCTTCAACGAGATAGAAGATATTTTTATCGCCATCGCCGGCCGAGACCCTGACAAGGAAAAGGTCCTCCCGTGATTCAGGCAAGATCTGCGCGAATGGGCTATGCGCAGTCTGGGTGTCGCGCGATGCAGATCGTCGTTGGCGTACCTCGCAGAACTGAAAAAGAACGGCCCGAAGAACGCCGCCAAAAATGGCAAAACTATAGACGAGAGGAGCGGTCATGTGGCGCCTTGCTTTCGTGAATGAATGATCGGACGGATTAGCCTTTATTATGTGGTTTTCGGTTGATCTTCAAGCGGAGCGGCGGCAATTATGTCCCGAATTTAGTGGTGGGCTTGGTGGCGTGGCAATGGTTTTCCGCGACCATATCCAATACCAACACCTCCATTTTGCGCAGCATGCCGTTTGTGCGCCAGGTGGCGTTTCCCAAGATTATTTTTCTGTTTGCCTGAAAGTAGGTTGCCTGCCTACACGCGGAATTCACCTCCAACCCATTTTCATTATTAGAGTTACGTGATACGGGAAGCGCATAGGATTATAGGCCATGGCCCGAACCGCCTTCCCGCTATGTGTGGGTAAAAAAAAGAAGCGCAAAAGGCTTATAAGCACAAAGACATCCATCGAGCCTGCCTGGCGCTTTGGGGTCAGCGGACGGATAGAATTTTTCCGAGCAAGTATGGCATGATGCGAGCCGGATGAGGAGCGGCAAGTTTTTTCGAGCGCACGCGATTAGGTAGCGGCCAGGCCTTTCGTATAGGACCGAGCGCCGCGCTCCGCCAGCCAAGGCTGTACACAGAATCCGAATCGCATTACAATCGCCATCCCTTTTTCTGGTAGTTTTTTTGCCGGAACAAACCGCCACCGCTGTTTTTATTGAACGATGCAATTGAATAGGATGATAACACCACGATGCGATATCTTGTACTGTGCGCGTCTATATGCATGACATTGTGCCTGGGCTCGACGTATGCCTGGTCTGTCTTCGTAACACCGCTCCAGGCTTTGGAAGGATTGTCCCTCAGCAAAACCCAACTGCCGTTCACCGTGTTTTACATTGTGTTTCCCCTCACGACGATGTTCTCCGGCATACTGATGAAACGAATAGGCCCCCGTGCATGCGCCGTGGCAGGCGGCATCGTGTTTGGGGCAGGATGGATTTCGGCCGGTTTTGGGGAAGGTTGTTATGCATTAACGATTATAGGAATTGGCGTCATCGGCGGAATCGGCGTGGGCCTGGCTTATGTGGTGCCTATTGCGACCGGCATCCTATGGTTCCCCAAACAACAGGGCCTCGTCACGGGGCTTGCCGTGGCGGGATTCGGGGGAGGCGCCGCACTCGTCGCCCAGATCTCCAGCCATTTGATGGAACAGGAAAGCATTTCGCCCTATTTCGTATTCCGGGGATGCGGCATTGTGTTCTTGGTGTTGGTGGCCTGCGCGGGTTTCTTCATGCGAGTTCCCAAAGAGCTTCCACACGAATCCATCGCACCCGCCCAAACCGGAAATGGGAAGAAATACCTTTTTGCCATTCTATACTTGGCGATGTTCTCGGGGCTTTGCGCCGGTTTCCTAGTGAATGCGAATCTCAAACAACTCGTCGCCGGTTCGACCGCCTCGGCCGGAGCGGCGGCGGTGTCCCTATTCGCCTTGGGAAATGCGATGGGGCGTGTAGGCTGGGGGCTTGGGTTTGATCGCACGCACGGCGGCTGGCTTATTCACGTTAATCTGCTCGCTCAAGCCTTTGTATTGTCTCTCTTTTTCATGTTATCCCGCTCCATGGCCGGATTCCTCTGTTTTGCGTTTTTGGCGGGAGCGAATTACGGCGGCGTGCTCGTGCTCTTTGCCGCTTCCGTATCCAGAATCTGGGGCGCCCGCCGGGTCGGCCACCTGTATGGATGGATGATGTCTAGCAACATTCCCGCCTCTTTCGCCCCCGTCGTTGCCGCATACGCTTATGATGCCCGGGGCTCATTCATGATACCTATTCTCGCATGCATAGGACTACTGAGTGTCGCCGGATTTGTCTGCATGGCATTCCTCACCCCGGCGATTCGCGCACACGCGAATAGGCCAGCCCATCTATAAGCGCACATACGCCGCCGGAAGCGTGCCATAGACGTTCTAAATCCTTGAGTCAGCACCTTACGCTCCAGCTTCTGTAAGAATAAACAAGAAGTTTTTCGCCTACGAACGCAAGTGACTTTTTTTGCAATGGTTTAACGGGTGCGAAAACCGCCAGATTCATGGCATTCCATTGGGTGGTGGGCAATACCCACGCCAGGCTTTATATGCGCCTTTCGGGCGAGAAACATCATTCGGAGGCATCTCGTTACTTTTTTGCCGAAAGCCCCAAGAAAAAAACACACGCCTCGAAACAACCAAAGCTGTGCTAAACTGGCATTGCCCGGTGAAACGGAGGCTGTTTTTGCTGGCGGGCAACCGGCCAAAGGATTGCCCGGCGGGTGTCATCAAGAAGATGCGCTGTTGTCTGGGGTGAACCGTTGACGCCCCACCTCTCTTCAAGAGCGCATCGAATTGATAGACTCTTCATGCTTGTGAAACACTCGCTTGAAGGGCGAAACAAATTGAAACGGGAGTTGAAGACTGTTTCCCAATACTCATAGGAGTTATCTAAGCGCATTGCCAGGTTTTTCAGGCTTGACCATATGGAAAATCCCGGTGGGCGATTGGGCCTGCCGCTTGATGAGGGCGAGAACATGTGGAGCATGCGGCGAATACGTAATCTGGCTTTTGTCCTTGTGTTGGCGCTCACGACAGCCCACTGCGCAAGCACGCCACCCAAGAAGGCGAGTATCCCGGACAAGAAACAGGACAAAACAACCCCATTGCGGGCCGATATGAGCGTGGACGAACTCCAGCAGGGAATCCAAGCCTATCTGGACGAGTACCTACGGGAGTGCCAAGGGCAATCTAAGACAGGACAACCGGGCAAACAATCGGACCGCAACGAAGGGCCTCCGAAGTCTGGAGAGGATCTTGTGCAGCGCGGCTTGGAGCTTGTCAATCAACTGCGCCAACGGATTCATGCGGATCTCATGGCGCGAATCGAACAAGATTTCGGCGTGATGGCATCCCTACAGACGGAGTCTATTCCGCTGGAGGCGGTCGATGAAGAAGGAAACATGGTGGAAGTTGCTGTCCCCGTGGAAACCCGTGAACTCCGCCAACTTGTGTTGCCGTCGAATCGCGCCAAGATGCACGCACTCGTCTGTGAGGAAGATCTCACCCTTGCCCTGTACACCGATGTGCCGTCCCCCATCGTTCCAGTAGAGTCACAAGGATTTGTGCGTTCATATGAGGGCAAGGAGGCAAGCGCCATTGCCATGGAGGCAAAACTCATCGTGACGCTAAAAGGTGGTGCATGGGTGGAGGCGAACGGCTCAGGCTGCGCGGCCAACGCTATCGCCGTTCGCGGCCTGGACTGGACAGAAGGCCTGCAAAACAACACCAATCAACGATATGACGACACGATGTTCGTTATTATAGAGGACGCGAATGGCGGATTCGAAGTGTATGAATACCGCATGACGACAGAATCCAGCAGCACGAAGCAGGGTGTCGGGCGGCTAGACTCAAAGCAAGTCACCTACGTGCGGGGCCTTCATCGTGGAAAAGACCCCGGATATCGCTTGAAAACGGGAAGCGCGGAGGGCACGCGCGCCGAGATGAAAGGGAACTACCAGATTACCGGCGCAAACATACACTCGGCGTATGCGAAGCAGGCCATTACGAGTGAAACGCCGCTCAAGGAGAATGTCTCACTTGGGTGCCAAGTAGTCGCCGCTGGTAAGGCTGCTTTCGAAAAGTCTTTTGTCTTCTTGTTGGATAAAAAGGGAGTGAAACAATTCCCCTACACCATCGTGAACGACGACGAGATTGCTTTTCTCGATGAGTCCCTCCAGGAAAAGGGGAAACAATCGCTGCTGGTTCACGCTATTTCCCGCAAGGCATAGGGCGCGAAAAGCCCCAATGCACGCTTGCTCCGGCCAGAGCTTCCAACTGCACGTTCATGGCATCCAGGACATTGTAGTTAAAATTTTTTCTGTATGAGGGCAAGTTTTTATTTTTTACAGGCAGTTTTATCACTGGACGCGGTGGCCAATTCTCGCTGGACCTAGAAAACACTCCCGGGCTGATAAGCTGCAAATAGAGTGCTTCAGCGTTAGGATGATGCTATTCTAGCCGAAATAATTTTATACAGACGCTGAAAATCATCTGGTTGCTTATCCAAGCCTTTACCCAGCAGATCTTTAGCGATTTCCTTAATGCTTTCACGGCCTGCTTGAAGAGGCGTTCCCTGCGCATCTGCAACTGTGAAGCACTCCTTTATGACCGAAGGTAATACTTTCTTTCCTCGGACCAGCTCCAGCCAACGGCCACTGCCGTAGTCGAGATTTTCGTTTCCTTCAGTAAAATCATGGAGCTTAGCATGGAATCTTCGCTCCACCTCCAAAATATCCAGGGCGGACGAGGTGGTTTCTATTTTTGCTTTAAATTCTGGCCTTTCCTTGAGTTGCTTGAGAGCGAGTTCCTTTGATTCAAATCCCTTAATCTTCTCAAAAAAATCGATCCATTTCAATTTGAAATCTTCACGGAGAGAAACAATGACTTGGTTGGCAACGTCCAAGTATAACCGCTGCTGGCAGTGCTTGCGAATGGAATCGAGCAATTTTTTTGACGTAGCGGTTAAATATTTCGAATGCTTAAGATATTCTGGAATGAGAAAGTAGTTTTCTAATTCCCGCCGGAACCACACCAGGAGATTTGATTTCGATTCATCTGGAAAATTCTTCCAGCAATTGTTTATGAAATCATCTTCATGGTGGTCGCGATCAATCAAGAAATAATAACTGGGATGGTGCTTATGAAGGGCTTCGGCAGCGCTACGGATATGATACGACGCTCCCAAGGGTTTTACCGAAATCTCTATAGGCAATAGTTCGGATAATACCAGAGGATCTAGGCCGTTATCATCGTTCCCTTCAACAAATAACACATGCTTGGCGCTTTGCCGGATATCTTCGCCTTGGACATTTCTCTGGATGGTGGTCATGCTTTGCCATCCTTGCCAGCAACGAGCAAGAAGCGCCGCTCCTGTGGAACGGATTCAAAAATATCTTGTGAATGCGTCGCGATGATATACTGGTTCCATGGGGCTAATTGATGAAGCTGGCGCACGAAATCTCGCTGCCATTCCGCATTCAAATGTAATTCCGGTTCATCGATCAACACAATACATGGCTGGTTCTTTGAGGAAAACCAGATAAGAAACAACGTCGAAATGATTTCTTTCTGACCGGAGCTAAGGCCATCAAACGCAAATGAGGGGCCACCATTTGTTGGCGTAACCCTTAAACCTAATGTGTTGTCCGGAGAAGGACGTAACTTTTCAATCGTGCCACCTGTATAGCGACGTACGAGTTCGTTTAGCTGCTGCAATTCATCCTGTGATTGATCATGCTCGTTATTTTCAAATAAATTCGCTTTGGCCATCATGAAACGGAGAACTTCAAGTTTAAATCTATTAACCGAAGATTCCCATTTTTTCGGAAAAAACCGAATAGATCTTTCATATTGGCGTTCGGCGGAAACCATAATCCCTAGTTCTGGGTTCCCTTCCTGGATTTTGCGATAACTATGCAAAAAAACCAAGCCCGGCAAAATAAGCGGTTCCCCGTCAAATCCAAACAAAGAAAAAAGGAATTGATTTAGAATCTCGTTTGAATATACTCCAGGTGGCTTATATATCTCTTGAAGAATTCTGCTATCGCCGCTTATTTTCACTTTACCTGATCTGTCTAAAGAAATAGCAATATCAATACATTGTAGATTTATGTCAATTCTCCCATTAATCTGCGCTACTTTTTCTCCGGACCGTACAAGGATATCTATCAAATCTACATGCCTATCACTATATTCTTTAAACTCATACCTTCCTTTCTCATACATCCCCAAGAGAAGCAACAATCCACATGATTCAAGAAAAGACGTTTTCCCAAATCCGTTCTTGCTTCCGAAGACAAATACATCTGGCTCGTTTGCCATGCTGGGAGCTGGTAGATCGATCTCAAAAGAATCCAAAACTTTTATGTTTTGAATCTCTAGACGTTGCAATCTTAGCCGTTTCGGCTTTGGCGTATCCACAATTCATCCTCCTGCCATCCATTGCTAGTGTAAAAGATCCTATTCGTCTGAACAACTTCCCAATGTATCTTCCTCTTCTCCGTGAAGTCCACCGCCTGGCTCTGGTAGAATGCCCGCCATGTTGTCTCAAACGATTTTTTTGATCATAGCGTCTTTGTGCGCTTCGGAGCCTGAAGGGCATATTGCGTGCGTCTTCGAGCGCGGCATCGAGGGGCGGCAAGCTGGCGTCGTTTCACTGGCGGATCTGCAGGTGGCCTATATGGGCGCGCCCAGCGACTCCATTGGCCCGCCCGTGTGGTCGCCCGATGGGGCGTGGATAGCCTTCGAATGCGGCTCGAATGGCCAATCGGGCATTTATGCCGTCCGCCCGGATAACACCGGAGGGCGCATGCTGCCCGCCCAGACGCCTTGGAGCCAAGACCCGGCGTGGTCGTCACTCCCGGAGGAAAAGGGGCGGGAATACCATCCGCGCATCGCCTATTCCGCCCACGATGGCGAGCCGCAGGCCTCTACCATCCATGTCTGGGATATGGATACAAACCAAGAGGCCGTATGGGGCGGGGGGCAAAAAGGGCTGATGCGGCCCGTATGGCTAGGCGAGGAGTCGCTTCTCATTGCCGCATTGCAGGACCAGCTCGAAACGATGGGCGGCCCCGAAGCCCAAGCGTGGGCGGCAATACATCCCAATCCCGCCAATACGCTGCTCGCCATTGGGCTTCGCATGGACTCGGCAGGAGGCTTGAGCACGGATATCTTCGTGGTGACGCCGGAACACGCTTTGCCGCTGCCATCGAAGGTGATGCCTTCCGTGGGCAGTTATGCGGAGTGGAATCCGGCGATGCATCCCGGCGGGAGCAAAGTGGCGTTCGAGTCTAATGACGGTGGCGACCGGGAGCTCTTCGTGTTGTCGTACAAGGGTGCGCTAGATGTGTCGAATCATCACGCAGGAGACTGGAATCCCGTGTGGTCGCCCAAGGGAGACTGGCTGGCGTTCGAATCGTTCCGTTCGGGCCGCCGGGGCATTTATCGGGTGAATACCGATACGGCGCTGGCTTATCCTATCGCGGTTCATGCGGATAGCGACTGCTGGGGGCCGTCTTGGTCGCCCGATGGCGCATGGATGGCCTACGCCAGCGATGAAAACGGCGCATCCGCCGTGTATGTATCCCACTCGAATGGCCAAGAGCCGCGCAGATTACTCGACGCCAGCGGGCCTGTATACGCCCCGGCATGGCGTCCAAGGAGCAAGCCATGACGCGGTGGCTCGCGATTTTTCTATTAACGGCGGTTAGCACGGCGGTGCAAGGCCAGCCCAGCCATTTGGCGCAAATCCAATCACCGCATGTGGGCATGCCCGCCATCGTATTGCCCGGCGGCGCATTCGAGGTGCAGGCCCAGCCAGATGCGGCCAGCGGGCAGCCCGCATTGCGACTGGAAGGGCCAGAAGGAACCTCGCCGCTCCCGCTCGAAGTGGAATGGACCACGAAAGGCGTTCATGCCGTGGCGCTGTGCCATATTCCCGCGCAAGCGACACCAGGTGCGTACTCCCTTGTGATGGACGTGGAACCGGGCGGCATACGCTTAAACAAGGCTGTTTTCGTAGTTGCATCGTTTCCGGACTCGTATGCCGTGATTCATATCGCAGGGCCGCGCATCGGGGAAACGCCGGACGCCGTGTTCGCGGCGCTGCTCGAAGAAGCCTGCGCGCCCCTGCCGGAGCCGCCCAAGCCCGAAGCGCACGCGCCCAAGCCTGCGCTCAATCCCGCACCGCAAGAGAAAGCCGCCGCCGCGCCTGAGACGGAAACGGAGCAAGCGCCTCCCGAGCCGCCGCCCGCCCCGGCGTTTGTTTTAGTAACAGGCCCCCTGACGGCCCATGGCTCGGAAGAAGAATTTCAACGTGTATACGCCTTGATTGAAGCATGCCCATTGCCGGCATATCTGTCGCCGGGCGCGGATGGCCAGGCGGCGTATTCCGCCTATTTTGGCGAACCCGTGTATGCTTTCACGTATGGCCAAGACGGATATATCTCCACCTTCACGGAAGCCAGCCTAGGGCCGGATAGTGGGCGCATCCATGAAGAACGGCGCGCCCTGATCGGCGCGCGGTGGAGCATCGGCTTCGGGGCGCGCCCCGCCGCCCTCATGCCCATGCGCGAGCAATTGACGCTGTTTATTGACGATCCCCTCGATGCGATTTGCACGGGAGCGGCCCCATGGAAGCCCAACCCCGATGCGCCGGAAGAGGAACAGAAGCCCCGGCTGGTGGGCGGCGCTCCTTGGGGCAAGACCCTCAGCATCCAAACACCCGCCGCCGGAGAAGGCGTTCTGCGCCGCATTATCGTGCGCCCGTATGGCATCGAAGCCGCCGAGCCTGCAAGCCCGAAACCTCCCGAACCGCCCGCGCCTCCTGAACCGGGGAAAAAGAAGCCCATTGCCAAGAAGAAGGAAAAGCATTCATGAAATGGCTCTGTCCCGCCACTGCTTGCGCCGCCCTCATTGCATTATGCGCCACTCAGGCGGCAGCCGGGCCTTCAGGCAATAAAGGCGTCTTCTCCCCGAACAAAACCGCGCCAGCGGTTTCCGCGCCCAGCCTAAAAACAGAAAAAACAACCAAAGAACCGCGCGGCAATTCCACGGACCCGTGGCCTGGCGGGCTGAACGCCTGTTTCGGGGCGCGGCTGGAACAGCCCGATTACAGCGACGTGCTTGCCGCGCTGACCGCATATGCCAACCGCCAAACCTTGCGCAATATCGAGCCTCGTGAAGCCCTCCAGCGAGTGAAGAGCCAGGCGGATGCAATCGAGAAACGGTATGGCAAAGAGGCCATTCGCCCGGTAGTGGATTTATATGAGAACATGGTGCGCTGGCAGCTTCTCGAAATGGAGCGCGCCCAGGCCACGGACACATTTGATACGGGCCGCCTCGTGGATATCGTAGAAGCGCAGGCGAAGCTGGACCCGGATTTCGATGATGCGCGCCGCAAGGACATCATCGAGACCATTCGCTCGAGAAACCTGTTCGCACCTTCAACAGTGCTGTTCCGCAGTTTCATCCTGCCCTACCGCCCTTTGAATATCCCGCCGGGCTGCCGCGTCCTCGAATTTCGAGGCAAGCCCGAATTCACGGATATCGAGCATGAAGCGCGGGCGGTGTTCGATTTCTTGTCACCGCCAGGGCCCATATGCCGCGCCGACTTCGACACGGCGGGCTCGACGGAAGTACGCCTGGAATCGAGCAAAGACGGCCAGCAATATGCGCTAATCCAACAGTGGACTTCTGCACAGCCCGGCGGAGTCCAAGGCCCCGTCCTTCCCAGCAAACCCGTGGACGCCCGTTTTTTACGCATCACCGCCGTCTCGGCCGCGGAATCAGCAGTGTTGCGCAATCCGCGCGTGTTTGCGTTGAAGCCCGCCGCCGCCACGGAAAGTGCGTATACAGCCGCCCCGCCAAAACTGGACGCCGACTTCAAGGAGCCTGCCTGGCCGCGCAAGGCCCAGGCAGAAGGATTTGTCCTCCAAGGCGAAGATGCCTTCGCGGAAGCCCAAACGACGATCCGCATCGCCCATGATGCGGACGCACTCTACATCGCCGCCTATCTGCGCGAGCCGCGCATGGATACCTTGGCGGCGCAAGAGCATCCCCGTGACGCCGCTCTGTGGGAGGAAGAATCCTTCGAGGTGCTGGCGTCGCCGCCCCAAGGGCCCCTGTATCGCTTCGTGCTCAATGCGCGCGGCAGCCAATTCGACAGCATGAATGGCGATGCGTCTTGGGACAGCTCTTGGCGCGCCGCCGTGAAAGATTATCCCACTGGATGGGCGGCGGAGCTGGCCATTCCATTCCCCGATCTCATCCGCGCACCCCGCGAAGGTGAAACATGGCGTATCGAGTTTATTCGCCACCGCTGCAATGTCGCCAAAGAGAATTCGTCCTGGTCCGGCTCACCCAACATGGAAGATGCGCCCTTAGGCGAAGTGCGCTTTTCTGGAGAGATGACCAGCAAGAACGCCGATCATTCGCCGCCAACGGCTAAATGATAGGAATGCAACCACTGATGAACTTAACGCGGCATGGCCGCAACCAAACAGCCCGTTTTAAACCGCGAATGGACGCGAATGAACGCCAATAAATTTTTCCAGAGGTTTTACTCACGTAGCATGGGCGTCTCGCCCATGTGATGAGTAAGACTCAAGCAAAACGCCATGTAAAGAACCGAGATATGCAACTATATGATGTGACAGGATTTGAATCTAGAATCTTCGCAAGAAAACAGTGTCTGCTATATAGTAGCCTGGCGCAGCATATCCGCAATCATAAGGTCTGCATTTTTAGGCCGTTAAATACGCTAAACACACTAAAATCTTGTGAGGTGGGGCTTGCCCCACCGCTCAGGGCGCGTGGTAGGGTCCGCTTGCTCCCATGGGCTCCCTTGCCCTTCGGGCGGCGGCCGGCCCTGGGTATGATGGGTTGTCCCTTCGGGACACGCTTACATTACCGGCATGATTCGGCATATACAAAAATCAAATAAATGGCCAGTATCGATTCGGAGTATACCGTTGCGCCCCGGGATTATTTTGCATTCCGTTAAAAGGTTGAGGCGGGCGGGGCATTTTTGATAGGATACGTGGCTTCCCGCCCGTCTGGCGGGAGATGATTGGCTAAACCTATAAGGAGGTTAAACGAACGTGAGGACTTACGAAGCGCTCTACATTGTCCGCCCAGACCTGGGGGACGATGAGATCCAGGCGATAGCGAAGAAAGTGGAAGCCATGGCGGTAGACGCCGGTGGTGCTATCGTGCGCTCCGAAATCTGGGGTAAACGCAAGCTGGCCTATAAGGTAAAGCAATTTACCGAAGGCTGTTACGTGCTGCTGCGGTTCACCGCCGCCCCTTCTTTCGTTGCGCGTCTGGGAACGTACTTCCGGCTCGAAGAGCCGATTATCCGCCATCTGGTCATACATTTTGATGAGCAGACGCTGCGTTTGGAAGAAGAACAAGCCAAGCGAAAACAAGCTGAAATTCAAGCCAGCGCGGCTTCCCGCGATGATGATGACGGCGACAGCCGCCCGCGCCATCGCCGCCGCCGCGATGACGACGATGATGACGACGATAACGATTAGAATTAAACCGCGGGAGGGTTGAGGAATGTCAGATCTGCGCATGCCGGAACTGAACCGCGTTTTTTTTGTCAGGCCGCCTGACGCGCGACCCGGATCTCCGCTATTTGTCTTCGGGTATGGCCGTCTGTGAGATGGGCCTAGCGGTAGACCGGCGATACAAGTCAAAAGACGGGGAACAAAAAAACGACACCCTGTTTATCAACGTCAAGTCGTGGGATAAAAGCGCCGAATATTGCGGCCAATACCTCAAAAAAGGCCGGCCCATTCTCGTCGAGGGAGAACTCCGCGGCGAAGAGTGGGAAGATAAAAATACCGGCCAGAAACGGACCACCATTAAAGTGAACGCCACACGGGTTCACATTTTGGATTGGGATGACCGTAGTGGCGGAGGCGGCAGCGGCGCAAACAGCAGCAGCGGAGCAAGCAGTAGTAGCGGGCAGCAGGGAAGGCCTCAGCCTCGCACAATCGAAGAACCGATACCGGAAGATGACATCCCCTTCTGAGGCCCCTCCATCGAGGCGGGCATCGAACGGGTGAGCAGGAGATTATCATGGCGCGATTCAAAACACGTACCAAAGAAAAAGCGAAACGGCGTACTTCGCCGGGAAATAAAGTTTGCCGGCTGACGGTGGACCGGGTCGTATACATCGACTATAAAGATACGGCGATGTTGAAACACTACATCACCGAGCGCGGGAAGATCATCCCCCGCCGGATCACGGGCGCTACGGCGCGGCATCAGCGCATGCTTACGGAAGCCATCAAGCGCGCCCGCCAGATCGCTCTGCTGCCATTTGTCGCAGATTGATTCGGTTGGAAGCCGGCCCGCAGGGCCAGCGAAGCGCCAAACGCTTCGCTAGGGATCATATCATGTACTTGCTGGCCATAGCCGCACAAGGAATGGCGGGGCTGGCGTTTGCAATGGGCGGCGTCAGCGGCAATATCGAGTTTGCCGTTCTGCCCATACAAGTGGCGGCTGCCATTGCCGCTGGACGCCGCTGGATGAGCGTGGCGTTGATAGGGGCCACCGTGATCGGGGCGTTCCTGGGCCAGGCGTTATCCAGGCCAATTGCGGCCTCTTTGGGCGTGCATATGGCGTGGCCGGTGTGGTTTGTAGTGCTATTCGATGGCTGCGCTGCGGCCCTTGGCCTAATCATTGGATATGGCATGGTGCGGCGGTGGACTTATGGGCGCGTTGTCGCGATGGCGTCCGGTTTGGCCATGACGGGCATTGTGCTTGCCGCCGTGTGGGCATGGCCCCAATGGCTGGAACGCGCTGCATTGGCGTACCAAGATGCAGTAAGCCTCAAATTCGCTGAACAACAAGGCGAAAATGGGGAAATCGCCACGCGGATGTTTCAATGGCTATTGTTGGAGCATTGGGGCGATGTGGGCCTGGGCATGGTATTCTGCTGGGTGGTCCTCATGTTCTGCTTTTGCGTGTCCATGACGGCGCGCTGGGTGCAGACCCGGTTGCCGGGCCAAGGCATCCAAGGCGGATTCAGCCAAATGCGCCCGCCGGAATGGCTCGTATGGGCAGCCATACTTGCGGTGGGTCTTTGGTATGCGGACGTGCGCTGGCCCGAATGGGGGCTGCGCCCATTTGTATGGAATACGGCGGTCGCGTTGGCTCTGATTTATTGGCTAAACGGAACGGCCATCGCGTTGTTCGCGTTTCGGATTTGGCAGTTGCCCACCATCGTGGTTTTGGCGCTCTTTTTGGTGCTGATGGCATATGCAGGCCGGTTGCTGCCCTTGAGCATAGGCCTGTTTGATACCTGGTTCGATTTCCGGCGGAAGCTCGAAATATGGAAAGCAGCCAGGGACCAAGCGCGCAACTCCGGCGGCGACGCGTAATGCAAAAACGATTATACAGAATGATCTGAAGCGTAATAGCGAGAGCGCCGCAAAAGGCGCTCCGAAGCAGGGAGGTTCCTACGGTGAAAGTGATTTTATGCGAACACGTGGCGAGTCTGGGCGACATGGGCCAGACCGTGAAAGTGGCCGACGGCTACGCGCGCAATTACCTGATTCCGCGCAAGATGGCCGTGAGCCTGGATTCGGCGAGCGCCAAGCAAGTCGAACACGAAGTGCGCCAGATCAAGCGCCGCGAAGAAAAAGTGCGCGCCAAGCTCCAGGAAGTGGCCAAGACCATGGAAGAGCTGACGCTCGAATTCAAGGCCCGCGCCGGTGAAGACGAAAAACTCTTCGGCTCCATCACATCGGCCATGATCGCCGAACAGCTCAAAGCCAAAGGGTATGAAGTGGACCGCAAGAGCATCAAGCTCGAAGAGCCCATCAAAAACCTCGGCATCTTCACGGTCAGCGTGAAACTGGGAAGCGGCGTCGAAGCCCATATCAAGGTGTGGGTCGCCTCCGAGCAGCCCGTCGAGGTTCCCGTGGAAGAAGATGAGGAACCGGTCAACGCGGTCTACGAAGACGAGGACGAGGATTCCGAGTAATTGGCCAGGCAGCCTAAGCCGCAGCCTCAGCCCCAGGCCGTCTTCGACCGCACCCCGCCTCAGAACATTGATGCGGAGCGGTCGGTGCTAGGGGCGATGCTGATCAATAACGACGCCGTCGGCGTGGCTATAGAGATCCTCGGCGGTGATAGTGAAGACATTTTTTATGTGCCAGCGCATCGCCGCGTCTATGATGCGGCGGTTGCGCTGTTTCAGAATTCAGCGCCCGTGGACGCCACTACCGTCAGCGACCAGCTCTCGCGTGGCGGCGGGCTGGAGGAAATCGGCGGCACAAGCTTTATCGCCGGGCTCATGGGCGCTGTTCCCACTTCCGCGAATGTGGAATATTACGCCCGAATCGTCCTGGACATGGCGGTGCTGCGCAAAGTCATCTCGACCTGCACGAACATCGCCAACGAAGCCTACACGGTCCCCGAAGACACGAGCACCTTGCTCGACAGGGCCGAATCCGGCATTTTCTCCATCGCCGAAAAGCGCCAGCTCAATCCCATCTCCCGCGTGGGCGACCTCCTCGAAGCCAGCATTCACCGCATCGAGGAAATGATGAAATCCCACTCGGGCATCACGGGATTGCCCACGGGATTCCAAGACTTGGATGAAATGCTATCGGGGCTCCAGCCGTCCGACATGATTGTGCTGGCGGCCCGGCCGTCCGTGGGTAAAACGGCATTCGCCTTGAATGTGGCGTCGCATGTGGCGGTGCAGGAGCACAAATCCTCGCTTCTCTTCAGCCTAGAAATGTCGAAAGAACAGCTCACCCAACGCCTGCTGTGCATGGAAGGCAAAATCGATTCGAGCCGCTTCCGCACGGGCTTCCTTGCGTCCGCCGAATTCACCAAACTCCAGCGGGCCGCCGACACACTGAGCCAGGCAAAACTCTATATCGATGACACCCCCAATATCAGCGTGCTCGATTTGAAGTCAAAAGCCCGGCGGCATAAGGCCCAGCACGACGTGGATGTGATCATCATTGACTACCTCCAGCTTATGAGCGCGCCAGGCCGTTCCGAAAGCCGCCAGATCGAAATCGCCGAAATCAGCCGCTCGATCAAGGGGATCGCCCGCGAACTGCGCGTGCCCGTCATCACCCTTTCCCAGCTCAGCCGCGAAGCCGAAAAAGACGACACCGGCATGCCTAAGCTCTTCCATTTGCGCGAATCAGGCGCCATCGAACAAGACGCCGACGTGGTTATCATGCTCGCGCGCCCGCCCGCGCACGAAACCGAGGGCAATGAGAATTTGATCCGTGTCAACATCGCCAAACAACGAAACGGTCCCACGGGCAAATTCGATCTGCTGTTTGACCGCCCCATCCAGCGGTTTAAGACCATCGCCAGGGCAGGCGCTGCTCCCTCCGCCGCCCATGCCACTGATTCCGATGACGTTCCTCCCGCTGGCTACGATGATGAGGATGTGCCATTCTAATGTTTCATACCTGAAAAACTTACTATTGAAGTGCTAGGCCCATACATGCATAATATCTCCGCTGAGTCCCCATCACGAAGCGATGACGAAAGCCAGGAAACAGATGGGCGGTTAGCTCAGTTGGTTAGAGCACCTGCCTTACACGCAGGGGGTCACAGGTTCGAGTCCTGTACCGCCCACCACCTTTAAAGCGCTAGGCCTCAAGGACTTACAAAAGTCGTTCCTTGAGGCCTTTTATCGTTAAAATTCTTCCATGGATCAGTTATGGATCATTTTGAAAGGAATCCTGGTGTGTGGATTCTACTCACCAGTGAGGGGGGCGAAGTGATAGGTTATTTCTTTGGGGTCAATCCGTTGCTGCAAGGTTGCAGCAGCCTTAGCTCCTACTTTTTCGCCTGGATTGGCTTGCGTCGCCTCCATCCTCTCCCGCGCCGCCGGTGCGTACAGCGCCGCCAGCTTCACTGTGGCAATGGCACCTTAGTGCAACCTTGCACCAAAGTCTACATTCCCATCTCGGATTGCCGCCGAGGCGTTCGGGATTAGGGCGTAAAATGCACGTAACGTGTTTATATTTAATCACTTAGACCCGTTCGATTCAGCCCGAAAATAAACCCAATAGTGGATCAAGTGTGCGGCGGATATCCCCTAGAAAACACCAAAAGCCCCCAGCGGCCCACTGGGGGCGAACCGCTGGGGGCATAAAACCGGGTAGCATCACGGGCCGCCCGGGTGTCGGGCTAATCTATGCCGTCCGCTTTAAACCTAAAAACGCCAGTTGAATCTTGAGTGTCGAGCAGGAAGTAGTTCAAGATAAAGAACATGGAAACAGAATCGCAACAGCAAGATGCTCCCCCATTGGGAGAGGAGGAATGGTTGTCTTTGGAGGCGCCGATTTTCGTAGATAGCTACGGGGGCCGGGTGCATGTGGAATGGGACCGGGAGGCGGCAACGACGCCGTTTGGCCAGTTGGCGTTCTTTATCGATTTCCTCAAGACGGCGGAGCTTTTTGAAGCGTGGGTGGAGGACTGTCCGCTGGCGTACGCCAGCAATAATGCGCCGCGCAAGAGGGATGTGCTGGGCACGCTATTTTTATCAGTGCTGGCGGGCCACACCCGCTATGCGCACATTGACGCGGTCCGTTACGACGCGGTGAACCCGGGCTTGCTGGGTATGAGCAAGATCATGAGCGCCTCCTCGGCGCGGCGGGCATTTATACTGGCGGACGGGGAAGCCTGCGCGGGCTGGCTACAGAAGCACCTGCGCCGCTGTTATGAGCCGTTGCTTTATGAGCCTTGGATTTTGGACGTGGATACAAGCGTGAAGCCCCTGTTCGGCCATCAAGAAGGGGCCGTGCTGGGCTACAATCCGGCGAAACAGGGCCGTCCTTCTCATGTGCTGCATACCTATTTTATGGCGAACACGCGCTTGGTGCTGGACGTGGAAGTCCGGCCGGGCAACGAGACGGCGGCGAAATACACCATGCCTGGATTGTGGCATTTTCTCGATGGCTTGCCGCGCGCGGCCTGGCCGGGCATGATTCGCGGCGACTGCGCCTTCGGCAACGAACGCGACATGAGCGAAGCCGAAGCGCGCGGAGTGCCCTATCTGTTCAAATTGCGGCAGACCAGCAACGTGAAACGGCTTATCCAGCAGGCCTTTTGTTCTAAGGACTGGACGCCAGCAGGCCAAGGCTGGGAAGGTTTGGAAGACCGTCTGGAGCTTATGGGATGGACGAGCAAACGCCGGGTAATCGTTCTGCGGCGCAAGCTCAAAGGGAGTATCGTTCTGGAAACGGAGCCGCTATTGCCTGACCCCTCCCCCCAACTACAGCTCATCGAGATCCAAGCGGGAGCCGTGCAGCAGTATGAATACGCGCTGCTGGCCACTTCGCTGACAGACCCCCTATCGGCCTTGGCCCAGCATTATCGCGACCGGGGCGATGCGGAAAACATCTACGATGAACAGAAAAACCAGTGGGGGTGGGGCGGGTATACCACCCACGATATGAAGCGCTGCCAAATCATGGCGCGAATCATAGCCCTGATTTACAATTGGTGGTCTTTGTACGTGCGCTTGGCGATTCCGGAGCGCCACGCCGAAGCGATCACGAGCCGCCCTCTGCTGCTCTACGGCGTGGGACAGCAGACCCGCCACGGAGGCCAAACCACGCTCACCATCACCCCCGTGCATGCGCAAGGACATGCTATGGAACAAGTTCTGAAATCCGTAAACGCCTTTTTATTGGAGATGAAAGCAACTGCGCGGCAGTTGAACTGGAACGAACGATGGCGGACGATCCTCAGCCGGATCTTCGCCAAAATACTCGAGGGAAGGCCGCTGGCCACCCCCAACCTGCTGCCGGCGCCAACGTAAAGAGCGGGACAGGACAGTTATTTCTTTACAAAATTGGGCTGGAAAAATCCCAAAGCAAGTTCCTACTGCCTTTTTTAGGTTAAACTGGTTCTTAATGATCCCTTCCGCTTTATCTGAAACGACCTCATCAACGGCGGGCATAAGGAACGGGCGGATAGCTTCTTGGTACGGGGCGTATTCCTGGGGTGATATAACGGCAGCCATTGCGCCGGAAGGCAAGCCGTCAAACACGGCGCGTGTGGAATTGATCATCGCCCCCGTGTCGATCTGGCTGCGCATGAGATCGGATTCGTCACTTGCGCCTCTACCCAAAAACCGCCCGTGTGCGTCGCGGCCATCGCGGCGCTTACGGCCTTGCTTATGCAGGAACGGCTCCTCAATATTCGCCTTGGCCTGTGCTTCGACGGCCAGCGCGATCTTTTTGATGCTGTCTTTGGTGGCGTTTTTGATCCGAATCAGACATTCATCGCCGTTCCACTCGATCCACGCATTATCCGCCATCACCCCACCCCTTTAGCGAGTTTCTGCGCGCGGAGCATCTGCCCCATCTTCGATAACAACACGTTGATATCCGCGTCCTTATGCAGCACCGGGTGATTGATGTTCACGGTCACCTGTGGTGGGTATATGCCGATAGGGTTTGTGTTGCCAACGGGCGATATCGGGGCTTCGGCACCCGGGGCGGTCGTTGTGCCTGTAGCGCTGGATGATTTCACCACGTCGCCGTTGCGCACCGTGTAGCCCGTAGAGCCTATGCTGCCCATCATGGCGGATAGTGACGCCGCCAGGCTGGCCATGGTGTTCCGTGAACTCGCGAACTTCGAGGTGATCCCGTCCAAGGCGGAATTGAATAGGCCGCCCATCTGGGATAAGCCCACCTCGATACGGTCGTTTATGGAGGGCGAATGCCGCACGGACGGGTCTATGGAGTTGAGTTTGTCGATCACCTCTTGGATACTGGCGTTCATATCTGCGCAATACTGGCTTACGTATTTCGCCGCCTCACTCATGCCGTTGCGCATAGCGCCGGGCACGTTGCCGATCTCTTCTCGCAGGTCTGCGGATGACTTCTTGATAATCACGATGCCGTCTTTGTCGCTCGTGATGATCTTGCAGTATTTCGGAACATCTTTGGATGCTTCCTGGAAGCCGTCCTTCATAGTTTCCGTGGCGGTCTTCGTGGCGTCTCCGGTGGCCTCTGCAACGGTTCCGAGTTCTGTAATCGCGCCTATGTTTTTGTCAAGTGACTGTAGCACCGTCTCAGTTGCCGCCTTCTGCTGTTCGGCAGCCGCAATGGCGGCCTGCGCTTGCTCGCTTAACTGTGTGCGGCTTTCGGCTGTGCGGATACCGAGTTGTTCAAGGATAAGCTGCGTGTGCGTTTCATCGGCCTGGACTAGCTTCAGTTTCGTGGCGGCGTCAGCGTCAGACAGTGAGGCGTTGTAGGCCTCTTCGCTGGTTAGGTTCCAGTTTAGCTGGATGTTGTGGCGCTGGGCGTCTTGTTCTTCGGTGAGTGCTTTCTGGTTAGTGCGTGTCATCCAGTCTTGGAATTGTTGCTTTTCTTGTGCTGCCTTCTGGTCGTTCATATACATGACTTGCTGATCGGCGGTCATTTCCTTCATGGCTGCCCAATCGATATACACGCCCTGGGCCTCGAGCTGCTTGGCGCGCTCAATGATCTTGTCCTGAAGTTTTTGCTCTGATTCTTTGCGCTGCTCAACTGCATCGCGCCACTTCTTGAACATCACGATATCGGCAGCGATAAATGTTCCAGCCGCCCCTATGGCGATTGCAAGCGCGCCTGCGGTCGCCGCTGTTGCAGTCAAGCTGCCGCCCATTGCGAGCATCGGAATACGCGCCGCCGTGGCTGCTACGCCGATGGATTTCACGCCGGTGGCGGCTTGCCCCAGCGACAGTATCAGCGACGGATGCGCAATAAGACGTAGGGCGCTAACGAGGCTCGTTGCGGAATAAATCACTGGCCCAAACGCAAAACCGAGTAACCCGACACCACCAATAAACGATACAATAGCTGTGCCCGCCGCCCCTGTGTGGTCCGTGAATGTTCGGAACGCATTCACCACTGGCCGGACGACATTCACTATCTTCGTGAGCGCCGGTAGTAATAGCTGCCCAACGGAAATCGCCAGCGCCGCCGTGGCCGCCTTCAACTGCTTGAACGCAAGCTCGGGATTATTCTTTGCCCACTCACCGTAGCGGTCGTTCAGTAATTCCATGCCGTTTGCCATGTCCTTCTGAGCGGCAACCATCTTCTTGGCCCCGCTTTCAGACGTGAGCGCAAGCGCTGCGTTTAAGGCCTCAACGCTGGGGAATAGGTTGGCAAATACCGTGAGCGAGTCATTTGAGACGCCCTCAAGCGACTTGAATTGAGTGCGCAATTCCTTGGTCTTTTCGGCGGTAAGCCCCATCTGTTGGGCCTGTTGCTGCAATTGCGCTTTATACTGCCCGAGTTTCGGTACGCCCTCAGTGACCTTGGTTTGCAGCTCTTGCAGGAATCCCGACCATCCCTTAGACTTGATGGCCGCCGCATCAAATTGAAGCCCAAGCGCCTCGCTAACCTTTGTGGCCTCACTGGTCGGAGATATGATGTTCGAGATCGCGGCCTTCAGCCCGGACACCGCCTCGCTAGTCTGTGTACCTGTGGATGTAATCGTCGCAACCGATGCGAATAGGTCTTCCAGGGATATGCCCGCCTTAGACGCGATAGGGGCCACCCGCCCAATCGTGGTGCCCAACTCTCCCATCGTGGTAGCGCCTGTTTGAATGGCAGACGCCGCGATTCCCATGACTTGCTCAAACTTTTCTGTGTAATTCGCGCCTTTTACCATGTCCCGGGAGTAGTTGTTTAATACTGAAGTGCCCAGCACAAGCGAGTCGTTCACTGTGCCTACGCCTACTGCCGCGCCTTTAGCGGATGCGGTCAGAACATCGATCAAATTATCTTTTGGAACGTCGCGCGAAACGAGTTGATATAGATTTTCGTTTGCTTGGCATGCGTCCTGCCCCATAGCGACCGAGTAATCCAGGACAGCTTCACCCATTTCATCCAGGTTCGTTACGCCAAGCGTACCAAGATTGGCCAAGCCAGCACCAAAGTCGCTGGCGGCCTTCGCAGACAGCCCGAGCGCGCCGGTGATGGCCGCACCCGCCGCCGTCATGCCTGCGCCCACGGTACGGGTGATCTCTCCGAAGTTCGCATTTGCCTGCGTGCGGAGATTCGACATGTCGTTATTGAGTTGGATTAGGCCGTCAGACTGAAAACGAATGGCTAAGGTTCCAAGTTCCATGCGTTATACCCCTTTCGTTGCTTCGGCCAGCCGGGCGGTTAGTTCAGCGATACCGGTAATTGTGAAGTGCTCCACAAGGGTGCGGTAGATGGTCTGTGCGCGTTTGGTTTCGATATATGGTGCGCAATAAATGGCACCGTGGCCAACGAAAAAAAGCATGGTGTCTTTCGGACGTATTCCGACCTGTTTGGCCATTACGATGCGCTCTTTATCAGAGAGGCGGATACACATGTCTGGCCCAAAAAGGTCAGGATACTCAGTTACAACTTTCCAAATGTCTTTGCGCCGACACCCAAACAAGGTTGCCGCGTCAGCATCAAGGATCCCACATACGTCTTGACGTATAACACGCCACATTTTATCATCAAAATCGAGAGGTTTCATCAGATTGCCCCCTTGTAAGCACGGCGTATGCCAGCGGGGCAGGCCTGCGCGCCGGTCATCTGCGCGACACAGCGGCGCTCGCATTCGTCAGCCCAAAGTGCATCAGCTTTCTGGGCAAAATCCGTATCAGTACCGGGCCATACCCGCCGGGCACTGGCAAGGAACGCCTGTTTTTCGTTTTCAATCCCGGCGGCAGCCTTCGCGGCGGCATCGGCGGCTTGCTTGGCCGCGACCTGGGCGGCGGCGGCTTGCCGCTGCTTTATGCCTTCCGTCACGTTGCGGCCAACCGGGGTCAGTTGCCAAATTTCGCGACGAATGGCGTCGTGGAATTCTTGCGGGCTAGGCGCGCGCCCATGATCGATTTTCTGCTGGCAATAGGCGTGAACATCTTCAACGATGCGCATTCTTTGAATAGGGTGAAGCGCCACACCCGCTTTTTCGGCCTGTTCATCCACAAGCCGGGCGGTATCATTCACGAAACGCGGCATCTGTACCGGTGGTAGATCAATTCGTGTTCCATTTTCATCATAAGCCATCATCAATTCTCCTTCGTAGTTTCGCCGATTTCGGGTTTCTTCACAAAAATAGCCAACTTCCGTTCATCCGGCCATCTGTCGAATTCCTCTTGTAGCATTGCCATCTGATAGCGACTATGCTCATCAGGATTCACCAATGCCCGGGTTTGCAGGCACTCCACAAGCACCACTTGATCGCGTGTGAGCTTCGATAGGTCGAACTGCGGATCGGGCGCACGCTGGACCGTCGCCTCGATGCGAGTGACCATGTCACCCTCGATGCGGGCCAGAATTTCGCAAGCCCTCACGCGGACGGCAACGGCGGGAATAGCGCCATCGTCTTCGGCCACTTCGCCTCGCATTACAGCGCTCAAATACGCCACGCGCGCCGCTCTGTTGGTATTCAATTTGTCCGTGAGTGGTGCGGTTAACGACCTGAGCGCCTCTTGAATACTAGGCTTTCTTAGGTTCTCCGCGCCGGTTACGCTGAGCGTGCCGGTGGAGCCGGAATAGCCTGCCATCTTGGCGGATTGGGTGGCGTTGCCGGTGATGGAGTAGTGCTGCACAAATGCAGTTTGCTTGGCGGTCAGTCGTCTCATGCGCCACCTCGGGATTTATTTCCACGGCGGTGCTCAATCCATTTGAAGCCGTCAACCGCCAAGACTGCTTTTGCCTCACGATTGCCCGCTGGGCACCGCTGGGCACCGCGGACGGCCTCACTGAATGTGGCGGTTGCCAGCCTGGTAAGCGCCCGGCGAATGCGCGCCGCGCTACGGGCGATCTCCTGGGGCGCGATGGCCTCCACCTCGTCTAGGACGATTTCAGCGGCTTCGTGAAGCCCTCGATGCGCCCGCATATACATCCGAAGCGAGGTGATATCAGGATGTGGTTTTTTGGCCATTGACGGCTTTTCCTTTCATTGGTGTTGGTTCATCGGCCTTGGCCACCACGGGGCGCGCCAGAGTCAATGCAGCCGCCTGGGCGGTGATAGCGGCAGCCTCGGTGAAGAACATTTCCCGTAATTCGGGCTGCATAGCCAATGTCATCGGTTTGGCCGTCTCAACCGGCGCGGGCTCAATGCCGAGCGCGGCACAGATCTGCCCGAGCGCGGCGTTAAGGGCGTCAAGGGCGTCTTTGGTTCTCCTGTGGATAATTCGTGGATGCATGCGTTTTTCTCCTTAAATTTGGTTCCTAACCAATGGGTTACGTTAAAAATCCGCTTCGGAAATCGTTGCGGATGAATGGGTTAGAGATTTGGGTGCTGGCTCCGTATGGGGCTGTGGATCTGTGGTGGATCTCTTGAGATGGATTTCGTATTCGCCCCACCGGTGGATCATGCCTTTAATCCGGTTCGGCAATTTGCAATGTGAGGTCCGCTGCGATACCGTCTGTGGCCGATTCCATCCGTGTACATGCGAACCGCCACAAAATGGGCAGCCGGTCACCATCACACGGAGCTCGCCACATTGCTTGAATAATCTCCCTTCCACCACGGGCGGCGGTGCATCCATGGGAACCTGTGGGGCATCCTGGGCGTCCATGATGTAATACCCGTCTAGATTCGGGCTCTCGAATGGCTGGCCAAGACCACGGGGACGTGATAGGCAATGCGGTGCCCGATGCTCCCGGTGGCCGGGTTTGGCATCGGCGGGCCATCCGTGATGGTGCATATCGCGGCAGGTGGGACACCAGACCTCAATCATGGAATGGTTGTTTAGGTCGCGGTATGGGGTACCGTATAGAACTGGGTAATCGTTGCACATGGTAAGTTTCCTTTTTTTTGGTTGTGAGTGGCGAAGGTGGCATAAGTGGCACGTGTTTTATAAAGTTCCTTACGCGAAGGGAATTTATATAGAAAGTTATGTAAACACGCGCCTCTCCCGCCACTCATGCCATCAATCCTATGTTTAGCCAGAAGCGCTTTCCGGCAGTGCCCTTGTAATCATCAAACCCATGCTCAAACAGGTACTCGCCGAACTTTTTTTTGTTCACGGCATATTCCCCACTGTCACGCGACCATCTCTCGTATTCCTCGTAAAGCGCTGTTTTCGACACCTGCTTGTATTGCTCTTGGATCGTGCATTCGGATATAAAGCGCCCAATCGTGTCTTGCTGTTCGCGGTATTTGTCCGTTTCAACTTCGACTTGCTCAGGAGGTTCAAGTCCTTCTTTCATATACATACACGCCCCTTCAACGAGCCAACGGAGAATACCTTCTGATTCTCGCGAGAGCCGGTCCGGTAAGGTTTTATCCCGTTCTTTTTTTGGGATAACAACATCGAATGGGATAAGCCGTATACGTCTCCATACTGCTCCGGTGGTGTCGCGGATTACGGGTTTATGGTTGGTCAAAATCCACAACTTCCCGGTGGCCTCGAATTCAATACTTTGTTTATACAGCGGACGCGCTCGTATACGGTCCTGGCCAGTGAGCTCTTTAAACAGAGATTCATTTAATCGCCCATTTTCCGGCGTTTCACTTGCAAGGAGAAACCGGACGCCTCGCTGATCTGCAATGTCGGGTGACGCTCCGCCATTCACGGGCTTTTCTAATAGCGCCTGGGTGGCGCATCTAGATCCGTATGGGCCCAGAAGACGAAGTACGGTTCCGAAAACGGTGCTCTTGCAAGTCGCGGGTGGCCCATAAGCTATGAACGCGCACTGCTCGCGGCAGGTGCCGAGCACGGAGTAACCGAGACTTTTTTGAAGAAATCGACGTGTGGCTGGGTTTGGTATGGCGTGCTCGATGACGCTCTCCCAAAGGTGCGCCGGTGCGCCTTCATTGTAATCGTAAGGTAAGCACTTAGTCAGATAGTCCGACTGGCAGTGCTGCTTTACTTTTGGAAGTTCACCCTGCATCTGCTCGAAGTCGAGCGTGCAATTTTTAAAATTTACAAGAAATGGGTGGCTATCAAATTCGTCAATCTTCATTAAAGATACCCCTCACAGATGCGCAATATTGCATCAACAGTACTGGCGCTTTCGCACTTTCTGGCAAATGCCAATATATGCTTGATTAAATCTGCGTCATCGCCATCACGCGCGTACTGTCCGGCTGTATCGCGGAAATATTGACCAACAACCTCGATGCACATACACCGCACGCGTTCGGGATCTTCTTCCCAATGCGTTCCAGTCCAACGGAGCCACCCGAGGCCTTTCACGAACCGCACAAACGAGCCGCACTTATTTGCAAACACGCGCGAACCGCTGTACTCCGTACATAACTCGGAACGGCGGAATTCCATTGAATCCGCTGGGCCAGGGCGTTTCCGTCGGCGGGCACGGTTAATGTCGATGGGCTCAGTCATGTATTATTCGCCCACCACGTGCTGATGCACTATGTGTTCGTTGATATATTCCTGAACGTCTTCAAGTCTGAATAGAATGCGGTTGCCGATTTTTGTGTATTGCGGTAGGGGCATTCGCCCGGGGAGTGGGCCTTCCATTACACGACGGCGGAGATATCCATAGCTTCTATGCAGAACCTTCGCGAGGTCTTGCAATGAGAGCATACAAACCTCGCGCCGCACTTCTGGGCTAAGTCCGTGAATTTTTTTTGTCATCGCGTTGCTCCTGTGTTATTCCGTGTTTCAACTTCTGTAATTATGTTACCACGGATATTGAAGGGGTACGCGAATGTCCAATAAAAACGGTGTGTTTTGCGATATTTATTAGGGTTTGTTAGGATAAAAAACTTAAATGTCCCCTTTTTGTCCCTGCGCTATTCAGTGATATGCAAGGTGCAGATTCGGGAAATGGCGGGTATTAACGACGCTCCCGTGCGGAGGCTTCGGCCAGCGTTTGGGCGGGGCGGGGTCGCAATTTTAGGCAGGACTTACATGTATGGCCGTCGCCGTTGTATTCGCTGATTGGTTTCAGCTCTTCGCAACTGGCGCATTTGCGTTTCTTGGTATGTTGGTATTTTCGAGGGTTCTTTCTGTCTATCCACCTCATTACTTCGGATGCGGGAGTATCGTCCGTAAGAATACCACTTGCGCGGGCTCTATCATGGCTGTGTTTTGCTGTGTCCGGCTTGAATCCCTTCCTGATCAGTTCCTTTATAATCTCGTCCCGTGGCATAGGATCTTCGACAAACACGGGCGGAATACTTATCCCATGGGCGCGGCAGAATCGCCGTACATCGGCGCGGCAAAGCACTGGTATGCCATCTTTGTAGTGAAGGGGCTGGAATGTCCCGCGTTCAATTTCGTCCCATAAATCTACATTAAAATTGAAGCCACGTCCATATCGAGATATCTGGTTGAGTGCGTCTTTCGCAAGCCATGCCGCCAACTCTTCAATATCGATATTCGCACTACGTGGCGTTTCGTCAAGGCTTTCAAAGATGGCTGTCTCGCGTTCGTGGATAATGGCTATGCGTGCTTCGCTTATTTGGTAGGCTTCCATCACTCGCACTCCTATTGTTGCGGGCCGGGAACCGCCACCCTTAGCGGAGTGCTGCCGGGGTGGCGGTTCCCGTGAGCCGGGCCGTTGCAATCGGCTTTCGGCTACCCTAAAGTCTGCGTATCAGTATAGTGCGTTCGTGGCGGAAAGTCCAGGAAGTGGCGTAGTTAGTTTCAGCGCCTCCTTGCGCTGGCCTTTCGGGAGCTTGCTCAGTCCCTCCGCCGCCCGCACGGATATTTTTCCGTCTGCCATTTCCTGAAATACCTCCGGGGCGTTTTTCTCTACTCTCTTCGCCCGCTGTACTGTTGCTCCGCTCACGTCAAACGCTTTGGCTGCTTGCTCGGATGCTTCGTTTTCGCGGACATCCTTCCGTTCCCGTCCATGGACGGGAACGGTATTTTCTTGATTTTCTTTGTTTTGTTTTAAGGCGGATACTTGACGTACGTGCGCCTCTTTCATGAGCACCTTTTCCAGCCGCACTGCCAGCGCCGCTCGTTGTGGTACGTCCAGGTTACGGCGGCCTAGCTGGTTGCGGATATGCGATACCGCACACGCCTACCACTCCAAGCCCATGCAGTTCTTATCTTGCGCTATTCCATTTTGAAACCTTACACAAGCATAGCCTAAATCTGGATTATCCCAGATCAAGACAAGCATTTCACCGTCACTATCATTGATATTCATCTGTACTTTCCCTGGGCTTCCAATTATACGGATCACCTCATTTTTCGCCATGCCTGGCGTAATTTGATTATATTCCTGTTGAGTAATAATTTTTGGTCCTGGCGTTGCCCATGGATCATTACTCGGTAATGACTGTTTTTCTCCACAACCAGTTATAGTCCATAGCGCAAAAAGCAAAGCGGCAACTACTAGATACCCATACTTCACGCGTTCGGCGGTTTCTTGGTTCATGTCATACGCTCCTTACACCATTCAGAGCCACGAAAAGCGGGCCAGCACACGCCAGCCCGTCAGATTTGGGCCAGTAGACGATTCAGCGCCCTCATGTGTCGCCGTACAATTTTCGTGTCCGTATTTATGTCCGTGCATGCACCCATAAGCTCGTCGGCATGCACGGCCATTTTAGCCAGTATGCGTTTTTGTGGGGTGAGTTTTAGCCCCCTAAGCCCGTAGTAATTATTAGGCTTTTCAGATGGCGCTGATTTTGCTTTGCGCATTTCATTACCTCCTTTCAGAGGGTCACGCCGGGCTGCGCAGTCCTGTTGCGGTACTCTCGGACACACTTCGCAACATGGCGGATTTCGTTGAGTGTGAAGACATCGATCTGCATATCAGGATTTCGTTTCTCGACGACAAGATTTCCAGTCTTCACGAAGTAATCGAAAGTCTCAGGGTGAGCATAAATGACACCAAGGACGGCCAAAGCCAATGAATTCGGCATTAGAAGGTATCCTCCATTCGAGGTGGGCCGCATACGGACACCGGGCCGAAAGGAGTAGCGCCAGTGCCCGCACGCGCGCGCGGGTGATCAAGCCCGCTGCCCAAAAAATTAGACATCCCACTCCCTGTGTAAATCTTCGCGCAGAGCGGCAATTACATCGCTATCCGGTTTGTTGTCATAAAAACTTTGGTTCAACATCGTCATGATGTTGCCCATATACATAAGGCATCCACGCATACCTTCCTGCCGGGCCTCAAGCAGATTATCATCGCACGTGGTCTCTTTTGCGAGAGTAATGTCTAGCGGCTCGCCGCAAAATGGACAAAATCCGTACGGGACGGGATTGAATAACATGCCCGCTCCGCATGCCGTGCACTGCTGTTCATAGCGGCGCTTGTCTGGCATAACGTCCCATGTGTCTGGTTCACCTTCGTCCATTGCGAAAACATGGATGGGGCGTCCTTGAAGATGCGATGGGATATGAACCGTGATTGGCCGTTGGTCCCCTACGGGCTGCTTGGTTTCTGCCTCTGCGTTCATGGTGCGTGTTCCTTCACGCGGCTGTTATACTCTGGGCGGGTAGGAGCCGCAATCCTACCCGTCCGTGGCCTCTGGGTGTTGCGACCACTCAGGGGCCTTTATGCTTTCACCGGCCACGATGGCCGGGTCATGCCTTAGCATTCACCTAAAGGCTCCGTTGCGCCCTTACGATTTGGAATTCCATCACCCTTTACCTCCATTCCTGTAGTTTTCCGCCGCGTAGCGTTTACGCCATTCTCTGTCGGCTTGCCGATCATCGATTCGTATTGGCGGACGCACAATATTTTCTTGTAGATACGCCTCAATGCTACTGCGATCATACGCAAAGTGGGTTTTCCCGCATATACCACGTTCGTTGCTTTTGAGTTCTACCGCCGTGATGTTTCCCGCCAACGCCAGCCTCCGCCATGTCTGCGGAGACAAGCCGTATTCTGCTACTACCTGCCCAATTTTTAGGTATCGAGGGAGGCGCTTGGCGGCGGACAGGGATTGGGCGGGGGGTGTCGATTCCATAGGAATAGCTTCGTAAGCGGCTTCTCTTTCCGCCTTTCGATTATGGCGATTACTGTACATGATGGACTCCTTCCTTTATTCGGGTATTACATAGCACCCCGTCTTCCTCGAAACGGCTTCGTAGGATGGCCGTAGAGCAACGATCTTCGCGCGAGTGGTGTAAGCACCCGTCCGAAACCGTGTTCGTGGCGTGGCGGTTCGCTCGCTTCATGAGGTGCTACCTTCCTGCTTCACGCCAGGGAACGAGATCGCGTTGTCAATTCGGTCGAGCACATTCACCGCCGCTTGCGTCCGGGCCGGTGATAGGTGCGCATATCGCAGAGTCATTTTCAGATCCGAATGCCCCAGCAATTCACGAATGGTGTTTAAGTCCACGCCCGCCATGGCCAGCCTTGATGCGAACGAATGCCGCAGATCATGGAATCGAAAGCCTTCAATCTTCGCATCCTTTATGAGACGCTCCCATGATGTTTGAATATTGTCGAGGCGTCCGCCAGTCTTGAGGCTTGGAAACACAAGACCTTGCCCCATACTTTGGGCTTGCCATTGCTCCAACACCTGCCGTAGCGCGGCGCACATAGGGATATGCCGCATTTTCTCCGACTTCGCGGACTCCGCGCGGATGGTGATGGTATTCTGTTCCCAATTGATATCAGACCATAGCAGGCTGAACGCTTCGCCCCGGCGCATACCGGAGTACAACACTGCAAGTATGAGCGGTTTCAAATAATCGGTATAGATGAGCCCATTCAGATCGGGCAACGTCGGGAGATGCCGTTGTTGTGCCCACGCAATCATACGGGCGCGTTCTTCCCTCTGCTTATTCTGCCTGCGGTCGAGCGCTTCGAGCAGGCGGGCCTCTTCTGCCGCATCTAGATATTGAACACGCCCCCGGTCTTCTTTGTGGCGAGATACTTTACCGGCAATGATATTCGTTTCGAGGAATTCCCATTTATGGGCGCGGGCTACGAGAGCTTTAAATAGCGCACTATATCGATTTGAGGCCACGCGCTTGCCTGCTTTCGTGAGTTCGGCGCGTACTTTTTCAACATGAAATGCGGATATGGCGCTCAACTTCATATTCATAAGGCTCTTGAACGCACGCCGCAAAGATTTATCAACCTCTTTACCGCTTCTAAGATTACTGAGTAACCACGGCGTGTAGTGTTCGTCCATGAACTGCCGCAATGTCAGATTGCGCTTGGCTTTTTTCTTTTCCTCGGAAGGGTCAATGCCCTTCGCGATATCTGCCTGGCGTTGCCTGGCGAGTATTCGGACCTGCGCAACGGACAGAACATCTGCGTTGCCAAGCGTAAGGCGTTTACGGCGGCCTGCATGATCCATATATAAAAGCGTGTAGATTTTTTGGCCGGAAGGCAGGATACGCAAAGCCAGGTTTCGGACAACGAGATCGGTGAGCGTATATTCCCGCTCAGTAGGCAGGGCGTCTCGAATTGCCTTTGCCGTTAAGTTGACCTTTCCCATGGTTGTTTCCTTTCTCGCCTCGCGGTGATCAACCGCATTCTGATCCATGGATCACTCATGGATCATTTTCAAGCATACACCATGTAACGATATGTGTCAAGAGGTAAAATACAAAACAGGCTTTAACTCTAGGGAACTCAAGGCTTTTTGTGCATATTGCCCTAACATGTTGTTACACCGAATATACAAACAATAACTCACTTACACGCAGGGGGTCACAGGTTCGAGTCCTGTACCGCCCACCACCTAAAGTATTCAGCCTCAATGACTTGTAAAAACGGGTCCTTGGGGATTTTTTCTTTAGAACTGCTTTTGTATTCTGCTTGTATCCCGGCAAGCTTAATTTCAAATCATTTCGATGTGGCATGGCTGGGCAGTGATGGCTGCCTGCTTGGTGATGGCCGGTATTGGCGCGGCGGGCTTTTCGGGCATGTTCGAACTGTCCTGGATTCCCGGATTGTTGCTTCAGCTAGAGTGCAATCCCACAATCGTGAAACTCTTTAGGATTAACAAGGATTAACAATCGTTAGATTCTACCCGTAAGGATCTGAGAATTTTCTACTCACGATTTTACGCGGCCTCAAGTAAATGGATGATTTTCTGTATTTGGATGTCGGCATTGGTATGAGCGCGTTGCAGTTTTGAGTTGGTTTGCATAAGGGAATCGAGGCGATGATGGAACAGGCTGTTTGCGAGAGAGCCATAAATCCTTTTGTGAAATAATACAAATAGGAGTGCGGCGTTGATTCCTTGGGCCAGCCGGAAAGTTGGGAACCGGCGTGGAGTAGGACATCCATCATGCGAATCATCAGAGTGTCGTGGATCTTGATGCCGAGAATCTTTATGGAGCCGACAACCACCGGCAGCGCCAGACGTTGAAAGAAGGCGAAGTCTACATGGACATTGAAGGCCGCCGCCTGAAGATGGGCAAATCGGCCAGTGGCTGCAAGTAGAGTGCCACGGCCGCCATCCTTTCTTGGTTTCAACACCAAGATAATCGGATAAGCGGCCTATGGAGTAAAAAACAGAATCAAGATTTCAACTATCTTTGGCTTGTTTTTCCATATCAAGACAAACCTTGATAGCTTTCATTTTGGCATCCACCCAACCGCTTCCGATGGCATAGAATGCTTTCGGTGAAACCAAGGTGTTCGAGGTGAAATCTTCATTGGCCAGCACAGGATTGTCAAAACCAGTTCCATTCCGTGATTCCGTGCCTGGCAACGCCGCGGCTTCACTCCAATGCACGAGATCCTTCGAGAGCCTTAAATAATCCAGGAAAACCATTGACCCGTCCTGGTTTTGAAAACGCTCCTCGACGCTGATAAAACAGTCTGTTCCTTCTAGCTTCGCCACACTGAAGCGGTTGGTATTCCAGCCGAGATCGGGATGCACCTTCGAGCTTTTCCCGCCACATGAACTGAGAAACGCACGCGCGTTGTCTTTCGTGAATCCCGCGGGCAGCGAAGGCTCTGAGAAAGAACCGTTGTAGTAATTCATGAACGGGCCAGGCATTCCATCATTGGAAATTGGCGCACGGGAGACCTTAATACCTGATTCACGGCCTTCAACCTCCGTGGAGCATCCATCTAAATAGTAGACGTAGATATATCCACCTTCAATGATGGAGCTGGGCGCACGCAGGCCATTGCCGGCCTTCCCGCCATTCGCGGTGACATAACCTGCAGAAGGCCATACGATGGGGCCAAGATCATGGGCGTCGAAATTGCATCCATCGTTTTCATCTGCTGGGCTCCAAGCCGCCGAGACAAAAGCAAAGTATGCAGGCCAGTAATCGCGGTATGAGCCGTCAAACCATCCCGAGTACTCATCGGGAATTTTGTAGGAACGGGAAGGAAGCACGGTATTGTCATAATACCGATTTTTATCTGGGAAGGCCTCGTTCTTGTTTTCACCATGCAGGATCGCTAGATAACCTCTCTTGCCGTCAAGGCCTGGCTCCAGCAGATGGGCGCTATAGATGCCATAATAATTGCGCCGCCACACAAGATTTGGATTGAGCCTAGACGGATCGGCATACCCGGATGCGCGGGTGTCCTCTTGCGATGCTAATATGGCCGGCGTATCGCCAAACGCATCCGCGTCGGTGAGTATGGATTTTCCTGGCTTCGGCTTCGCGACATAGGTGAAACCGGTCGGCAGGAAATAACGCGGCCCTGATTCATCGGTTGCTACCCATGCGGGCACTTCCGTGTATGCGCCATTAGGCTCCGATGGCGGCATTTTCACCGGTAGCACGAATGGCTTTCCGACGGCTTTCAACACCGGCGGCGAAGGCGGAGAATCATCGGCAGCTAGAGATAGCGGCAACACCGCCAGAATGGCCATTGAGACTGCGGCGAACATAAATACCCCTCCCTTGCATTGCGCATATCGCTTAATGACGCTGCTGGTTTGGCTCAAAGAAGCGAGTCGAAAAGCCTAACGTGCGCCCATGCCCGACAGCATCCTCCGGGTGGCTTGCGCCATCTCGCCCAATTCGGGCGTATAAAAACTCAAGCGGAACGCATGCTGGTAGGGCTGGGCGGGCAGTCTATACGCCGGATAGGGTAATGCGCCCCAGCAATTATCGCCGCCCAAACCCATTTGGAGGTAATCCACGCTAATGGTGTACGTATCCCGCGTGGGAAGCTCATACGTGTGCCGGGCTTTTTCCAGATCATCCAGCGTGTACGGCCACGCTGTTACATCAAACAGGGGAATTCCCACAATCATGAGTCCCGCGCCGCTTTCGTTAGTGAACGCCGCCCAGCGGACATCTGAGCGGTTCCCATTCTCCTGCGGGCGGATATAATCATGTGTGAGCTCGTTGATTTTTCCACTATACAAGCCCACGGCGGCGCTTGCTTTTCGATCCCAATAACTCTCATGAGGTCCGCGCCCAAACCAAGTCAGCGTGTCATACTCAGCAGGCAGGCCAAATTGCATGCCGATGCGGGGCAATTCCGGCAAACCGCCGTTCCTTGGCTCCAATCGCGTCTGCACGATGATATCACCATTGCCATATACCGTATATATCGCTTCGTAATGAGAATCCGCCTTCGATAGCGCCATCTGCACCGAAATCTGTATGGCCTCTGGCGCTGCTTGTTCCAGAGAGATGCTTTGCACTTGCCGCTCTGCACCCGCATGACGCCAAACCGCCAAGCGGGTGGGCATTTGGTTGCCCAAATCGTTGTCCACTGGCGCCCGCCAGAAATTCGGCACGAGGGGGCTGGACATCAATTCCCGCCCTGCGTGCATGTACGATTCGATGACCCCGGAATCCCGCCCAATTTTTACGCGGAAGGCGTTGCCCGTGATCTCGATATGGCTCGTGGAATCATGAATCTCAAGAGCAGACGCGTTTTCCAGGGATTCCGTGGAATACCGCACTTCACACTCCGCAGGGAATTGATCCCACGCCGCCACATGGCCTTTCGGAGCCCACGCCGTGTCATGCGCACACGTAAATGTGAAGCGAATGAAGCAATCGTCAGCGGATGCCACGCAGGGCTTCCGCGGACATATGGATATCACCTGGGCTTGTTTCGGCAAGGCATGCAACGGCGCAAGCGGCTCCCGTTGGATCACCTGTCCACTCACTTCCAGCGTCCACTCGCCGGTGAAAGCGCTCAAGTCGAGGAAATCATATTCATTATAGATCCGATACTGATTGGAGACGCCTTCCACAGGCGTGACATGGATGCGTTGGTAAATCTTCTTTACCTCATAAAAATCAGGATTCGGTTTGCGATCAGGCTGCACAATGCCATCGCAGCAGAAATGGGCGTCATTGGGCATATCGCCGAAATCGCCGCCATACGCCCAGAAGCGCCCCGGCATATCCGCACATCCACGCAAGGTTCCCATGCCCTTAGCCTCTTCGGGAAATGGCTTCGGAAACGCCTGGTCCGACCATTCCCATATGAATCCGCCGATCAGGCGTTCATGGCTTCGGATAGCGTCCCAATACTCCCGCAGGTTGCCCATGGCATTGGCCATCCCGGGGCAATATTCACACAGCACAATAGGCCGGATGTCGTTCGGGTCTTTCGCCATTTCCACGATGCCGGGCGCAGAGGTATACATGCGGCTGATCATATCGACACAAGGCTGATCGGGCAGGCTGGGATTGCTGCCTTGTGCGCCTTCATAATGCACGGGCCTAGTCGGATCATTGTCATGGATCCAGCCCGCCATGGCGGCGAGATTAGGCCCCCACCCGCTTTCATTACCCAGCGACCAAATAACGACACACGGATGTTTTTTGTCGCGCTCCACCATGCGGATCGCTCGATCCACGAACGAGACTAGCCACGCCGGGTCATTAGGCAGCAATCCTCCCAGGCCGTGGGTCTCGACATTGGCTTCATCGACGAGATAAAGCCCATATTCATCACAAAGGTCATACCAATCTGGATGGTTGGGATAATGGGACGTGCGCACCGCATTGATGTTGAATTGCTTCATGAGCTCGATGTCACGCCGCATGCCTTCCCTGGTGACAGCTTGTCCCACATAGGGGTCATGTTCGTGGCGGTTCACTCCGTAGAATTTGATCGATTGTCCATTGAGCCAGAACTGGCCATCCCGGAGCTCGACTTTGCGGAAGCCTATCCGGCAGCTCTCGATCTCGACCGCCGCCCCCGAGGCGTCATGCAGTGAAACCACGAGCGTGTAGAGATTCGGCTTTTCCGCCGACCACTTCAGCGGATTCTGTACGGCTGCTTGCATCAACGCAAACACCGGCTGTTTCGCCGGGTGGTATTCTGGATGCAGAATATCACTGGCGCTGGCCTCCATGGGGCTTTGCAGCACTTCCTTTCGTCCGGCGTCGTAGAGCTGGGCGCGCACTGTCCAATCCGTAATTGGCGCCTCGCCATGCACCCGGAGCCTGGGCCGGAGCATCAACATGGCGTCGCGATAATCCGCATCCAACTCCGTCCGAACCGACACATCCTCGATATGTACGGCAGGCGTCGCCCGAAGATACACGCTCCGGAAAATGCCGCTCATCCGCCACATGTCTTGGTCTTCCAAGTAGCTGCCGTCGCACCAGCGGTATACGGCCACCGCCAGGACATTGCGTCCCTTTCGGATATATGGAGTGATGTTAAATTCCGCGGGCGACATGCTGTCTTGACTGTAGCCTGCTTCCCTGCCATTCACCCAGACATATAGTGCGCTCTTGACCCCATCGAATGTCAGATAGACCTGGCGGCCGTTCCAATGATCGGGAATGTCAAATTCGCGGCGGTATGAACCCACCGAATTGGTGTCGTGGGGTATGTAGGGCGGATTCGCCGGGAATGGATATAACGTATTGGTGTAGGAGCGCCGGCCATATCCATGCAGTTCCCAATTGGATGGAACTGGGATCTCCGCCCATGCACTCGTATCATAGGTGTCTTGATGAAAATCCATTGGCCGCAGGGAGGGATTCTCCGCCCAATGAAATTTCCAGTTGCCATCGAGCAGCATATGGTAGCTGGAGCGGTTTCGCTCGCAAGCCAGCGCCTCTTCGAGGCTATCATACGGAACCAGCATGGAATGGCCGCGTTCTTTATTTCGCCCGATGATTGACGGGTTTTCCCACTCGGCCAAAGCATCGACAGTATGGGATGAAAAAACTAGACTATCGTCCTGCATGTGTACGGTATTCCTTTCTACAGTCCATCAAACACGCAAGCCCCACAAGGCAGGGTTGCGGCAATACGTCCAAGATTGGGCCTGTTTGCGATTTCGTGGCCATTCGCGAAAATCCGCAGCCCCGCGCCAAAACCATATTTCTCACCAGAGCGATCCCATAAAATCGTCACGGAACGGCCATGGTAGGGAACGCCATCCAGGCAGAACCAATCCCATTGCTCTTGCGGCGCTAATGGATTCACGATAATGGAGGCCGCATCCGCCTGGGGCCGGAGCCCCATAAGTCCCGTGATGACCAGATCGCAAAAGGTGGAATGGTTGTAATCTTTGCCGCGTTCCCGTATGGATGTATCTCGCACGCCAGACAATTCCACCCGTGTGCGGGCAATCCAATCGCCGGTGTATGGATTCAGATTCTCATCGATCCAGCACGGGCCATCGCCTGCTTCCCGCAATGATGTACGGTCCACGCCAAGGCGTTCCGCTGTCAATTGCTGCGCGGCTCCATCTTTTATCGCGAGCCGGACGGCATTCTGGCGGCGGCGGTGGCAGTGGCTGTAGATGGAGAACAGTTCAAAAAAGTCTTGGCTGCTGATCACCTGCTGCTCGTATTCGTTGAGCACATTCGCCATGGCCGTAAGCGCCATCGAGGTGGCGAAAGGCCAGCTCGGGCCATTCCATTGGCAGGGATGGCCTTCATACGAAATGGTAAAACCAGGATGGCGCTGTTCCGTGGTGGTTGGCCCGAATGGCGCGTAGAATCCATCGGGCTCCATGATCTGTTTCCACGCCGCTTCGTAACCGCGCCCCGGTTCTGGAAGACCAAAATACCATGGCGTATATCCGTGCAATTCCCGCACATCCGCCAGCCGCGCGCCAGTTCCTTCCGGAAGCACTTTGAAAAAAGACTCCTCTGGATCCCATAAATGCTCCTGCACCAGATGGCGCAACGCCTGCGCCTTGGCCTCATACGAGCGTGACAGGCCTTCCCGGCCTGCAAGACGGGCGATTTGGGCGATGGCCACGGCATCGCCATACATAAACGAATTCAATGTCGGACGAAAGCCATGCCCGCCCACCGAGATCTCGCCGCCATCCCGGTCATCGATGGTCCAAAACAATCCATTTGGCCGCTGTCCGATCCGGTATTCATCCCAGTCGAAACCTTGTTCCCATGCTGCATAATTGGCGGCGAGATCGTCCAGTAATTCGATGGGAAGCCGGAAGTCACCGGATGCCAAACCCCGCGCCCATATGGCGTTGGCCGCCCAGAAACTGTACCGGCGCGGCTCGCCCCCTTTACGGAACCAAAATACCGAGTAGTCATCCAGATACCGCGCATCCCGCAGCCAGCGTCCTTCATATAAATGATGTCCGGCAGGGCAGCTAATGGTGTTATATTTGCCCGCCCAAGGCACATCCGGCAGAAATTCCGTGAGCACAAAACCGTCTGGCGTTCTGCGGAGATGCTTCCGGTATGTCCACCATCGGAAATAATAGGTGCGTTCGATATCTTGGTCTGGACACTCGAAAAATGGAATATTTGCACGGAGGAATTCCCATGCCTGCGCATTCGGCACATGCTGGGCGTAGCATTCATCATCATTCCGGTTAAATTCTTTTACATATCGCCGGAATGAGCCAGGTTCCAAGACGTGCAACGGAAAAGCTAAGCCCATTAGGATGCCGCTCCGTCCAGAGGTATCGCCAGGTCTGTATGACATGCATGATCATGTCCGTTTCCCGAGGGCACATCCGCTAAATCCCGGACTGATTCCCGTATGATCACTTTGGGTTCGATAATGACGCCAACGGGCTCGGGGCCGATTTCACCCCGAATGGCCCGTATCAGCAGGCGCGCCGCTTCTTCGCCTTGCCGCTGAGGAAAAATCGAGACGGTCGTCAATGGCGGCCCGAGCAGTTCACCCACCTCGATGCCGTCGAATCCCGTTACGCTCAAATCATTCGGAATATGCAATCCCAGATCGTGCGCCGCCCGGTACACGCCGAAGGCGCAATAGTCGTTGTAGCAGAAGATGGCGGTCGGGCGCGTTTCCGGTGTTTGAAGCAAGTGGAGCGCTTCCTGGTAGCCATGAGCGGGATCGTCGCAGTTGTACCTTACCACTAGATTAACTAACTCGATTCCCCGGTCAACAAATGCTTCAATAATCCCCACCTTGCGCTGGCGAGTGGCCTCGCATTCCGGCCCCGCCAAAAAAGCGATCCGGCGATGCCCGCATTGAATTACATAATCCGTGATGAGTTTCGCCGCTTTCGGCACATCAAAAGAGACCCGGTGCGCACGCAGCCCTGCATCAGCCTCTATCCCCACGCAAGGCACGCCAAAATCGAGCACAGCAGGCGCGCCTTCCAAGGAGCCATGCACGATGATTCCCGCTGGCCCATACGATTGAATACGTTCCAATACGGGCATCGTGCCTTCTTCGCCCCACCAGGTATGCTGGAACAGCACATGGTATCCTTCCGGTTCCAGCGTGCGGGCGATGCCCTCAAAAAACTGGTGATAAAAGGGATTCGATATGCCAGGGGAAAGCACGATCACCATGCGTGAGAGCTGGCTCAGCAGCGAACGCGAAAACATGCCCGTTTCGTAACCTGTCGCACGAATGACATCAAACACTTTTTCCCGGGTCTCTGGATTCACTCCCGGCTTTCGGTTTAATACCGCTGAGACCGTCGCCCGGGAAAGACCCGTCATACGGGCGATATCCGCGGTCGTTATACCTTTTTTCTTGTTTGCCTCATCTTTATTTGACATGTGTAAAGTTTCCATGTTTACAGAGTAACATAAAATACCAATTGTGTCAATACATTTGTTGGGATATGGAACGAAATTTCTTCGGTATTCCCGTTATTTCAACCTTTTACAGCCCCTAAATTCAATCCCTTGATGAATTGGCGTTGCGCCACAAAAAACAGTAATACACATGGGAGCATAGTGGTGACGCTCGCTGCCATGAGGAGGTGGAGCTTCTCGATGCCAAATTGGGAGCGAAACGAATTCAACGCAAGGGCAAGCGTCGCTTGATCTTTGGTGTGCAGGTAAATCAGGGGCCCCATGAAATCGTTCCATTGTCCGATAAAGGTGAATACAGCGGTGATGGCCACGACTGGCCGTGACATGGGCAGCATGATGCGCCACCAAATACCCACATTGTTTGCGCCATCGATCCGCGCGGCCTCGAGCAAATCATGGGGGATCTGGGCGAAAAACTGGCGGAACATGAAAATGAAAAACGCGGACCCGAAAAAGGAAGGAACCACCAATGGTAAGATGGTGTTGATCCACCCCAGATACCGAAAGAGAACGAATACCGGGATCATGGTGACCTGCCCCGGGAGCATCATCGTGGACAGCATAATCGCGAACAACGTGGAATTACCGCGAAACCGGAGGCGGGCGAACGCATATCCCACCAGGCTGCACGAGAGGATCTGCCCAAGCACACATAACGCGGTGATCACGACGGTGTTGCTGAGCGCGTCAAGGAAGCCCGTCCAATCGCCAATCACTGATTTCTCGACATACGCCTTGCTACTGGCCACTTCCTTAATGGTCCCCATCCCTCGAAACGCGTCGACGTAGTTGCGCCATTGCGGATGACGCGGCATGAATTGGAATGAGGAAATATCGGCCACGCTGGCCATGGCGTCCGCCTGGGAAGACAGGCTGATCGTTATCATCCACCACAAAGGGAATAACAAGATCACGGAGCCTGCGCACAAGAGTATGTAGATAACTGTTTTCCGCACGGTTTTCATCCCCTTTGGCCACGAGAGACGCCAATAGAATGGATCAAGCATGTAGTACGGCAGCGCCTATCATGCCATATAGTTTCAAACCAGTGTTGAACACCGTGGCATGGGCGTCCCGTCCATGCCACGGGAGAATAGAATCTATCTGCTTTTTTTACATCCAATTTTGAACCGCCTTAAGTGTTGCGTTTCTTGCGCCTTCCGTGGCGTATTTATGGTTGCTGTTATCTTTTACCCAATTGCCTGTTTTTAACCCCGTAGTCCTTCATAATGTATCCTTCGGCGGCTAAACCGTATCACCAGCATGGTGAGCAACAAGGTGATCAGGAAAAGGAGCCACGCCATCGCCGATGCGTAGCCCATATCGTAGAATTCAAAAGCCCTGCGGAACAGGTATAAGACATAGAAGAGCGTAGCGTCGCCGGGGCCTCCTCCCGTCATGATATACGCCTGCGTGAACACCTGGAAAGAACCGATGACGGCCATCACTACATTGAACAAGATGACGGGGCTCAGCATGGGGATAGTCACATTCCAAAACCGGCTCCACCATCCAGCGCCATCGATTCGCGAGGCTTCATACAAGCTTTGAGGAATCGCGTTCAGCCCTGCCAGGTAGATCAGCATTCCGCCTCCAACGCCCCACAAACTCATGAGCACGAAAGCGGGTATGGCGGCCATGCCGGCGTGCAGGCCGAACCAGTCGGGCGGCGTCAAACCCAAGAATGACAGCAGAGGCCGCAATACGGCGTTGAGCAAGCCGTTTTGCGTGTCAAACACCCAGCGCCACATTACGGCCATGCCCACGCCCGCCAGCACGCTCGGTAAATACCAAATGCTGCGGAAGAGTCCAATCCCCTTCACTTCGGAATTCATCAGCATCGCCACGGCGAGCGCCGAGGCTTGTCCCACCGGCACGGCCAGCAAGGCATATTGGGCCGTCACCCACAGGGATTTCCACAATCGCTCATCCTGTTGGAACATGAACTTAAAATTGCCCCATCCCACCCATTGGGCGGTTTCGATGGGCGTGATGCCGCTCCACTTGCTGAACGCCAGGAACAGTGACGCCAGCATTGGCCCCGCCGTAAACACCACAAAACCAATGACCCATGGAGCGACCATCCCATATCCCGTGAGTTCTTCCAGCAGCGCCGCCTTGCCGGGCCGGTACCGCCACCAGAGCAGGCCTAATGCTAGGAAGATGGCACCGCATATCGAGAGTGTTGCCACGGCCAGCCGTTTCCAGGGCATGAGAGGAAAACGGCTGCTGCTCAGGGGGGAATATTGCTCCTTCTCCCATTCTTGTTTGACATACGCCAGGGCGTCTTTAGGGGCAACGGTGCCTATGCGGTATGCGTCATCCAATGCACGGTTCATGTATGAGGAGAACTTGGAGTCCGCCGGTTCCTCGATTGCCGTTGCTCGTTCGACGGCCTCCAAGTAAAGATCGTCGCGTTCCGGCTTCACGCAGGGATCTTGAAACACATCACTGCGTGCGACGGATTGCATCGCGGGCAACGCCAGGCCCAGCCCGGACAGAATCCGCTGGTTCTCCGGCGAAGCCAAACTGCGAAGCACCAGATAGGCTTCCCTCGGGTGTTTGGTCGATTTGGTAATACACCAGCCTGCGACATGCAGGATATTGGAACGTTCCGAGCCACGGGGAAGCTGGGCGAAATCCCAATCAAAGGCCTCGATCTTCCGCAAGTTTGGCACGGCCCAGCGGCCAATAGGCCCAAGCATCCCGAGCCTGCCAGTCATGAACAGCCCCGAGCCGGACTGGAGCTGGCTCGTGGAGTCCGTCACCATGCGCACGTGGTCGAAGCGCCAGCTCCGAAGCCGTTCCAATACGGCGATGACCTCCGGCTCCGATGTCCGCAGGCCCGTGAATCCGGGAGTGAAGATATCGAGGCCATAGGTTCCTAGAAATGCACGGAAGGTGTCGGCATTCAGCCAGAGATCGGCGCCATAACAGCCATTCAACCGGCCAATCGCTTGCGCTTTCTGCTCAAACTCCTCCCAGGTCCAGTCATCGGTGGGATATTCGACGCCCGCCCGGCGGAATAAATCCTTGTTATAATAGAAGCCCATCGGTGTGAAGTTGACGGGAAGCCCATATAAAGCACCATGCCCAGAGGTCTTGCCATCAAATCGGAAACTGTTGATGGTTTTTGGGTAATAATCATTGAAATCGAAGGGCATCGTGCCATTCTTTAAGTCTTCTTCAATGTACGGCTCAATATCGAGCAGGACGCCTTTTCCGGCATATAGCGGTATTTGCTTTGAGTTGGTGCAAAGGATATCCGGCGGATCGCCACCGGCTACCATTGTCTGAACGGTCGTCCAGTAATCCGCTGTTGCATTGATGGGCAGGATCTTTATTCCAGGATATTCCCGCTCCACGGTGGCGAACATGGTCTGGTTGATCTGTTCCTCGTCGCGGTTCGCCCAAACAATAATGGATATTTCCGTACGCCCGCCCACTTCCTGGGCTTTACGCAAGGGGCGGGTGCAAAACCAGTAAAAAGACCAAATGATAATAAAGCCCGCAAGAACAGCCAAACTGATTCGCAAGAATTTCGCCACACGCTATCCTTTTCAAGTGAAGTATAACTGTCGAGTACGTTGGATTATCTGTATAACGAGATTTTTACCCAAGCGGGCGGCAAGATGGCCGCCCGCTTGTTAGCACGAACGCATGCAAGGCTACCGACAACGGCCCGCAGGCTGGTGAGCGCGAATGCCTTTTAGCAGGATGACTGCCGCCAGAAAGCCAAGGCCTAGCACGTGAAGCACTGGCAATTGCATGCCTTCATTCACGAGTGGGTCCGTCCCTTGCTCGACTTCATCCCCATCACTAACGCCATCGCCGTCCGTGTCGGCAACAAGGGGGTTTGTTCCCCGCGCCACTTCATCGCCGTCATTAAGGCCATCGTCGTCCGTATCGGGATCATTCGGATCGGTTCCGAGTACGTCTTCTTCTGCGTTGCCCAGCCCATCGCTATCATCATCGGCATCCCCAGTATTATTCACATTCGGAACGCCAGGGCCTTCAACGCGCACCTCGTTGAAACCCATCGCCATGTTTGCGGAACCCACCGTCCGGAGTTGCAGCCATATTGTGGATGTGGAGATGTCGCCTAAGCCTTGCGGGGCGGCGGTAAGATCAATCTGGGCTACGGTGGATTCCCAATTCCCATCTCCAGCATCATAGTAGAGCGTAAGCGTTGAATCGCTCACGCGCACCATTCCGCGCGTTAATGGGAACGCCAGATTCCATTCACTCGCCACTTCGGTATCGTCAATCCGTATAAACGCACCAGATACGCCATTATTATTCGGAACAAACACGCAATCAATAGGATGCGAATTTGCATAGATGCGGACTCCAAAACCTTGCCACCATTCATTGGCGGCGCTAACATCCGCTAGTTCCAGTTGAATGTCGCCCAAGCATTGAAACTGCGGTTCGCCGGTGAGATTCGATATCTCCGCAATGCCTTCGCCCCAGCCGCCGTTGTCTGACGTTGTGAGCGTGAATGTGTCGTTGGTATATGTAAGCGCGCCGGACACGGCGCTTAACAACTCCGCATCCGATTGGCTGGTGAAGATGGCGGTTCCCGGATCGCCCGTGCATTCTCCGCCGCCGCCGCCGCTGGCATTCACGTCTGGAAATCCCGAACCCGTAAAAGCGATTTCATCAAACGTCACTTGTGCGTTGGCTGCGCCAGCGGTTCGGATCGAGAGCCATGCCTTATACTCCTGCCCCGATGCCGTGGCGTCGCCGAGCGCATATAAATTCGTCAAATCCGCAATAGCGGCGGATTGTGTAAAGGCTCCATCGCCTTTATCGTAAAACGTCTTGATTTGCGTGCTCGAAAAATCGATCATGAAATGATTGAGGTAGGAAGGATCGATGGACCATTCATGAATCTCGTCATTCGACAGATTATTCCATTCCGCATCATACACTTGGAGCACCATGGCATTTTGCCGGACTTGCCATTCGATGTATCCCAACACTGTTGCGCCCTCATGATCGCAAACCACCAAGCGAAGTCCCACCCAATGCCACCATTCCGTCAATTGGCTTCGATCAAGCAGAGTAAACTCTATACGGCCCATATCTTTGAGGACTTGCAGGCCGAGGGCGTCGCCCGTAGCTGCAATGCAACTGCCCCACGTTCCATTATCCGTATTCTTGAATACAAATGAATCGGCATTGTATGTGATCTCGCCTTCCCCGGTAGTCATTTTCACCGTATCATCACCCGAGAACACCGCCGTCCCTGCATGCGCTCCCACGCAGGCCAGGCAAAAGATCACTAGACTTGTTGAGATTCTACGAATCATTTTATGCCTCCTTTACAGATACCCCACCCAAACACGACTTTTCTTTCATCAACCTCTTTACAAGTATGCAATTCACTATTAATGTTTTTTAAAAGCTTGCCGGGTATCAGCCGAAGCCCCCCGCCATGCCCAACAACCAGCCCGCAGTGCTTCCATACGAACCATCCAGGCCTAATTGCGCCACAGGAGCCATGCTTCCATATTTTTTGAATTCCACATGCCCGTCCATGTAGAGCACATTCGAGCCGCCCGGCACATGGTTGAATGCGCTGATGGCGCTGATCTCGAGTACGGTTTGTGATTTTCCCCACGCATCAAACATGATGAAAATACTGCTCTGGGCGCGGGCGCCACCGGCGGGGTTATTAATGTCCGTGATAAAAAAACGTTCGACGCCTTCTTTGAGATGGTAATAACGGGAAGGCATGCGGGTGGCTCCATCGTCGTCGTAGAGTTCATTGCTGCTGTACATCACATAAGAGCCACGCACGCCCTTTGCGTAGGCTTTGCCGGTGTCCAGTGGATTTGGCAGGTCATATTGAAAACGGCCAGACCAATAATTCACGCCAAAGCCGCATCCCGCCGCTTCCATGCTTTTCGCGTCCACTCCGCAAGCGCTCTTATCCCATCCTTGCCATCCCCAAACGCCGCCCACGCCCGCCTGTGCGGCAGTGTCTTCATCCCATGAACTGGAAACCACGGCGCATAACTGGCAAGCCGTATACGTGGCGACGGGAATGTAAAGGTATGAACATGGCATGGAAAGCAGTGAATGAAGACAATGCTTTCCACCCCACGCCGCCGTATTGGCGGTGTCGGCGCTTCCGGAAAGCCCACTTAACGAAGCCGCCGCATGGCGCGCCAATTCCGGCGCTTCATCCGAGAGCGCTAGGCCCAACTCATCCGTATGGGGATCCGAGGGGCAAGACATGAGAGACGGATCATTCCAATATTCTGGATACACTTGGGAGCTGTTGATCCCCATGGCCAGCCAGTTCTGCGAGCCTAATCCCGCCTCCGCGATCTTGCTGGATACATAGGTATATTGAGAGCCGCCAGGAAACCTTCCATCTTTAGATTCCCCCGCATACATTTTAAAAATGACGCCCCACTGTTTGAGGTTGCTGGCGCAAGACGCCCGCCTTGCAGCTTCCCGAGCCCTGGCAAGCGCTGGAAGCAATATGGCTGCCAAAATGGCAATGATTGCGATAACCACCAGCAATTCAATGAGCGTGAATCCACTCTTCCTATTTCTCATCTTGTTTTGCATACGATATAACCCTTTTGGTTTCGTGCGCCGGTTTTCAAAATGAATCTGAATGGTCTAGCAATCATTATATCCGAGTATTTGACATTTGTCAATATGTAATTTTTACTGTCGTAAATTATATATTGGAATTTATTTTACAATAGAATATATTCGACTTTACGCATCGCGAATCACTCCTCTCTTTCCGTTAATGGACGAATCCTGATGGGATGCAATAAATGCTTCGTGAACACATGAAGCTTGGACGCATAGCGGCTTTCCATAATGAAGAACATCGGGCGGCGGGGAAAGAAACATGAAAACAAGAGCTGCGAAATGGCATGAAAATACGGGACGATACGCAACTCTATGTCATGAACGCCCCTATTCACGAGGCCGGGGGTTCCTGTGATTTGTTAAAACCAGATGAGATGAACCACTAGGGAATAAATGGGAAAATTGACTATTTCTCCGTACACAATACACAATACCTCTCAATCTGAACAGGAACAAACTACAGATATCGTGCGACATACAAAACAGGGCAAATAAATGGCGCAGGGAGTTTTCGACGCGTGAAATAAAGGGGGCCTTTTATGGACACGATAGATAGGCGGCGATTTATGTTGCTGGGGGGAGGAGCGCTGGCTGGCCTTGGGGCGGGCATTGCATGTGCGGAAACACCCCAGGAGGCCTCTCGATCCCAAGATGCGAATCAACACCCTTGGACAAAAAATCGGCCGGAGGGCAAACTGGTTCGGTCCTATGAACCCTCTCGCGATGTAGTGGGCCTATTCCTGGCGGCCCCGAGCACAGTGGCCGTGGGAGAAGAGTTCCGGATAGGCGTGCGGGTATTATCAACTCCTTACACCGCGCCTTTGTTTTGTTTCACGACAGATTACCCTACTGTATCCAGCAGTACGAATCTTTCCCCACGCGGTATTTCGTACATGGACAATGTGCCGCCGGACTGGCGGGGCAAGCTGCTAATCACGAGTAGTGAAGGATATATGGGGCCAGCGGAAGTCTCGTTCGCGGATGGCAAAGGCCCGTACCCGCACGATTCGCGTCCCATCCGCCGCATCGGGCCGATGCAATTCAACACGCCAGGCATCCATTTCGTCACGCTCACGGATCCCGAGACCGGCGTGGCGGCCAGAAGCAATCCCATCGAAGTTAGCACGGGCGCGCCTGAACTGCGTTTATACTGGGGGGACATCCACGGCCACACCATCTTGACGGACGCCATTCGTAGCCCGGAAGAATATTATTACTTCGCGCGCGATGAGGCCTTTCTCGACATCTGTGCGCTGTCTGACCACGCCGAAGTTTACTTGACTGACCGGCAGTGGGATTACCTGACGGCGGTCACGAATGATTTCAATGCGCCAGGACGGTTCGCGACGCTGGTGGCGCAAGAGTGGACGAGCCGGTATGGCCACAGGAACTTATACCACCGGAACTCGAAAGCGCCCCGGATCCGGGCGACCGATCCCCAATACGAGCAGATAGATGCGATGTATGCGTTCGCGAGGAAACATGGCGCGCTGGTTATTCCCCACCACTCGGCAAGCGCGGATATGGGGGTGAACTGGGAACTTGGCCATGACCCGGAGCTGGAGCGGCTCGTGGAGATCTATTCCTGCTGGGGCAGCAGTGAACGGCCAGGAGAAGCAGGCAATCCACGGCCTATCCATGCAGACATGGGCGGCGAACGGATGGGACAGCATATCTGCGACGCCATGCGCTTGGGCCGCCGATACGGATTCATCGGCTCGGGCGATGTGCATGATGGCCGACCGGGCAATGTGATCAGCCATTGGCAGGCCGAACCGCTCATGTACCGCAGTGTGCAGCCGGGCGGGCTGTTGGCGGTATGGTGTCCGAAGCTGGCCCGCCACGCTGTCTTCGACGCGTTGTGGAACCGGCGTGTCTACGCCACGACCGGAGCGCGCATCCTGCTCCGGTTCGAGATAGCGGGGCAGCCCATGGGCGGCGAAGTGCGGGGCGATGGTCCCCTTACAGCCAGCGTAATGGCCGCCAGCGAAATTCCCGTGGCATCGGTGGAACTGGTTAAAAACGGCGAAGATTATGCCAGCCGGGATGTAGGGGATTGTGAATGCCGGTGCGAATTTGAAATAAACGCAGGCAGCGAGACCGATTCCTATTATGTGCGCGTCACGCGGCAGGATGGCGAAATGGCATGGTCCAGCCCGGTCTGGGTGCGCAAAACTTAATATTCGGATTTGAGAACACGTTAGCCGACTGAAGTAAAAGCATCGGGACATTTTTTGAACTGAGAATACATAATAAACCGCCTATGATGGAGGTTTTTATTTTTAGACATGATTTACAAGATGAGACAAGATTTTTTTGATGGCAATTTTGCTACACAAAAGAACGCGGCCGGACACTTCATAGATTAACTTTTAAATCTATACATAATCCTGGCGATCTTGTCCAATCTTGTTCATCTTGTTAATCATGTCTAAAAAAAGTAGCTCTCGCTTCAGTCCGCTAAAGTGTCGCGGATTTCATAATAGAAGGAGAACACGTTAGCCGCTCACGGCCATTGTCTGTGCATATGTGTAATCTATGGGAAAGGAACCATATCATGAACATCCTTGTAAGAACCGGCCAGCCCAATCCCAGTAGCCATGTCTTGGCCATATGCATACATATGCTCATAACCGCCAGTTTTTTCGTGAGCTGTGGGTATGCTCATGCCCAAAAGGAGAAAGACATGTTCACGCTTTCATTTGAAGAAGGCCTGAAGGCCAACAGTGTGGAAGAACCCACCACCGCCAGCGCGGTGTTGCTCGCTCCCGGAAAAGAGGGGAATTCGGGCCTGTTCATGAAGGGCGCTCTATTGTCCTATCCCGCCGAAGGCCATTTTGACCCGAAGGCCGGAACGCTGGATATGTGGATTCGCCCGAACTGGGACAGCGCGCAGCCATCGGACGACTGTTTCTTTTGGGGCATAGACCATGATCCGGGCAAAGAAAACCGGACAGTATTGGGATTTCTGTCCCGGAACAACAAGGGGCATGTCTATTTCGGCGGAGACGGCGCGCTTGGCGGCCTATCCGCCCAGGTGGATTGGCGCGCCAACGAGTGGCATCGTGTGACGGTATGCTGGGAGCAGTCCTCGAAGTGCCGCGCGCTGTATATTGACGGCCAACTGCGCCACCGCATCTACAGCACGGCTGAGATGCCAGGCGAGGCCAAGGTGTTCCACGTGGGTTCGCTTCCTTGCGTAACGCGCTGGCTGGGAGTGATGGACGGCCACGAGGCGGATGCCGCCATCGACAGCCTCACATTGTCGAACGCGATTGACATGCCTGGTTTTGATCTCGTTCGACTGGCCGCGAGGGAAGATGAGAAAGCCTTGGCGCGCAATACCCAGTCCCAGAAAAAAGCGGTTCCAGCGTATGAGCAGGCATGGGAGCGGCTCCTGCAAGGCCCCACGCTGGATGGGGTGGCCACACAGCACCTAGAAGTGGGATGGGATGAACTCGGGGGAATGGCCGCGCCCATGTCGCAGCGCGTGCCCATCGAAGCGCGTTATTCCTCGGATGTGGTGTATGTCCACCCGGATATGTCCATCGCGTTGGGGCGGGCCTGCGACGCGTACGGCATAGGATTCGCCTGCGGCAGTCCTTTCCAGCTTCCCGATATGTACGCCGTCACGCGCAAGCTTCACAACGGGTATCAACCCATCGTCGAGAGCCAGTGGGTGATGGATTCCTGCGAAGTGAACCAGACGGCTTTCACGATCCTCCCCCGGGACGCGGAAGTAGTCTCCGGAAAGGAGCCGCAATATACGGTGGTGCGGATGTCGCTGCGCAACACCTCCGCCGAATCGCGCAAAGTGCCGCTTTATGTGCTGATGGGCCGGATGCAGGATATGCAGAACACCAACTACCAGCCCTTCCTAGCTTCGGCCTCGCGATGGATGGAGCCCAGCATGCCCGTAACGCTGGGGCAAAATGCCGTGCTGCTCGATGGCAAGCCGTTTTTGGCATATCACACCAGCGCCGAGGCCGCGGTCGATTTTGTCTCGGACTTCGCCACCCACGCCACCGAGCCCCTGATGCCGGAAACACTGAAAAATGTACTGCGGTTCGAGTTTGACCTGCCGCCGAACGCCACCACCACACTCGACCTCGTGGCGGTGGGTTCCCCCGAGCTATACCCAGCGGAAGAAACCGCCCTGATGCGCGAAACCTCGTTTGACGCCGCGCTGGCGCGCGCGGAGGCGTACTGGGACAAGGGGCTCGAGCCCGGCATGAAGCTGGAGACCCCTGAACCCCGGCTAAATGATGTCTACCGGCAGTTGATTCTCTCCTGCCTCGGAAACCTTCGAAAGAATCCCGATTGCCCATGGCATGAGCCCTATCAGTCGCCCATATGGGAAGGCGTGTGGCCGTGGGAATGCGCCCATATGCTCGCGCCCATGTGCGCGCTTGGATTTCATCAGGAACTCGAACCCACCTATAAATTTTTCACGGAACGCCAAACGGGCATAGGCCCATACGCCGAGCCAGGGCGCAAGCCAGAAGGCGAAACCAAGTCCGCCTACGGCTGCTACTCGGGAAACTTCCTGCTGCGCTGGACATGCGAGACCGGCTCCGTATTGTGGGCCATGGCCGCCAAATATCGCTATTCGCAAGATGCCGCATGGTTGGTGGAGAACCGGGACAGCATGCTGTCGGCCTGGGATTGGATCCAGGCGGAACGCGCGCGCACGCGGCGCTTCACCGATACGGGCGAAAAGGCGGCCTATTACGGGCTCCTGCCCAAAGGGCGGGTACATGATTGGAATGGATGGTCATATTTCTTCTTCTCGGATGTCTTTACATGGAAAGGCATGGATGAGATGGCTGCGGCATTTCAATCCGCGGGACTCCCGGATGCGGAACGCCTCCGGAAAGAAGCGGACGAATACCGCGAATGCCTGCTCGACGCCGTCCATAAGGCCGAGTATGTGGACGCCGCGACGGGATTGCGTTTCGTGCCGAATCTCGTATCCACGCAGGAAGGCGAAAAAGGCGGGCTGTGGTGGGCGGACGGGCCAGCCTGCATGTTCGCGACCGGACTCCTAGACGCGCAAACGGACAAACGTTTTGACGATATGTTCTCTTATTTGCAGCAGACCTGGGGCACGTTGATCGGCCTAACCAACCGCATGGATGAACCAGAGGAATTGGGCAGGCGCAATCCATTCTGGTATGTCAATTTATCGGAACGGGGCTATTTTCAAAACTTCCTGGCCCGGGGCGAAATCGAAAAAGCGCTACTCATTTTCTACTCGAACATGGCCTATGGCCTCTCGCAAGATTGCTACCAGACCGTGGAACGCATTCACATCAGCGACGCCAACTTTTCGCCCTTCCAGCCCAACGCATCGGGCAACGGACGCCTGCTCGATATGCTCCGCCGCATGGTGATTGATGATCAGGAGCCGGATGTGTTGTGGCTGCTGCGCGGATGCCCCAGGCGGTGGTTCGCCGCAGGACAATCCATCAAGGTGGAAGACGCCCCAACCTATTTTGGTAAAATGGGGCTCCGCACCACGGCCACCGAAAACACCATCACGGCGGATATCACCCCCCCCGCCGGGCAAGTAGAGATGCGCATCGTGTTCCGGCATCCCTCGGGGAAGCTTCCCAGTAAAACATCTATAAACGGCAAGACGGTATCGGCGGCGAATGGCGTGGTAACGGTTCAAACAGCGGGAGAACCATTCCGCGTGGTATGCACGTATTAGCTACATAAGCAAGGACATGAAAGCGGCGGCAAGCTGCCGCTTTGGATGCTTTGAAACATCCTCCTTCCTTTTGATCGGGGCGAAGGCGCTTGGTAGACTCGTTACATGTGGCGCGTAATCATACTTGCACTATTTTCCTTTTCGCTTCCCAGCGGGGCGCGGAATCTGCTGGCCAATCCGGGCTTCGAGCAGCTCGATGGAACCGTTCCTGCACGCTGGAACGCCTTTGTCATGCCGATGCCCGGCGCGGAGGGCGTACTCAGTGAAGAAGCGCCCCAGGAGGGGCGTTTCTGCGTGAAACTGCACAATCCGCAGCCCTACGAGAACGAGCCTATTAACAATTGGAGCCAGAGCATCATCGCCCAAGTGGCGAAAAAAACACTGCTGATTCGCGGGTATATCCGGACCAAAGACGCCACGGAAGCAGCCATTTGGGTGCAGTGTATTCATCGCGCGCCTTGGAGCGTGGCGGGTTTCGCCACGACAAGCACGGATACGCCCCGGTATGGCACGAGCGACTGGGAGCCTGTCGAGATGCGGCTTGATGCGCCGGAGCAGACGGATTACATCATGGTGCGCTGCGTGCTCAAGGGCCAGGGGACAGTGTGGTTTGACTGCCTGAGTGTGGAAATCGCCCCCGAGGAAACGCCGGAGCCTGCTAAAGCGCCTGTTGCGGTTATCATCAAGAAACCAGAAACAGCATCGGCTCCTACGCCCGAGGCCTCCCCCACCCCAACGCCGCCGGAAACGCCCGCTTCCAACGAGATCCCGCTGAGCAAGCAAGAGGAAGCCCTTGCAAAAGTCCTGCAATCACATGAGGATATGCTAAAGCGATATGAGAGTTTGCGGAACTCCAATTCGGCGCTGCAAGAACGCATCGAGCAGATGCGGGGACAGATTGAGACCTTGAAGGCGCTGCTTGAAGAGAAACGCGCGGAAGCGGCTTCCAAGCCTGAACCTGCTACGATGGAGCCGCCCAGTCCGCAACCGGTTCGTCCGGTATCGCCGCTGGTGCCCCGATTCGAAGCGCTGGACGAAGACGGGAACAACAAGAAGGAATCGCCATGAACCGCATGCTGCTGGGTATTTCAATCTTATTTGCATTTGTTGTAGCGGGTGGAGTCTATTACGGCTGGAGCTTGTTCGAGAGCATGGCCCCTAAGCCTAAAGCCAAAAAAGAGGCGGCATCCGCCAAAGAAAAGAAAATTCCGAAATGAAAGCGCCGCGCCCCTATTTGAATGTGATGTTCAAATGCTGCAACGTCTATACGCGCGTTTACCTCAACAAAGACGGCACGGCGTTTAAAGGCGCGTGCCCGAAATGCGCAAGGCCATTCACGGTCCAAGTGGCCAAAGGCGGCAGTTCGTCGAAATTCTGGGAGGCAAGTTGAAGCAGGCGGAAACAGGAGATTTCCATGAAGCTGAATGATCTAGAGCGAAACCTGGTGCGGGCCATCGAGGCGATGGACATCATTGACGCCCATGAGCACTTAGGGCCTGAGGCGGTGCGCGTGGCGGAGCCGGTGGATGTATTCACGCTCTTTTCGCAATACACGCGCGGTGACTTGGAAGTCGCTGGTATGAGCGCACAGGAGTACGAGAGCCTCTTCGACCGCTCGATACCCCTCGATACGCGCTGGCGCACATTCGCCCCCTATTGGGAGCGCATTCAGCATGGATGTTACGCGCGCGCCGCCTTGCTCGCGGCGGAACGCTTCTACGACGCGCCATTCATCGACGACACCAATTATGCGGAGATCTCCGCAGCCATGCAGGCCGCCAACACGCCCGGCATCTACGAACGGGTGCTGCGCAAGGCCTGCCGCATCCGCACCGCGCTCACGCAATGCGGCCGCACGGATTTGGGCGATACGGATCTGCTGACGCCCGTGATGCCGCTGGCGTATAGCATGGAAACGGGCGCGGAGATTTCGAGCTCTCCATTTGCGCCGGGCACGTCCCCTCGAACACTGGATGAATATCTGAATGCCGCCAAAGCGTATGTGCTGCGGGTGAAAGCCGAGGGCACCGTCGGATTGAAGCTGTTCTCGAATCCCTTCACGAGCGCCAGCCGCGAAGAGGCTGCCGCCATCTTCAACCGCTTGCTCTCCGGCGAACTCGAACGCTTGCCGCAGCCGAATCCGCTGCGGGATTACGTGGTGGATGAACTCATCCGGTTGGCGGGCGAGGAAAATCTGGTGGTGGCGGTGCATACGGGCTATTGGGGCGATTTCCGCACCCTAGATCCGCTCCATATGATACCCATCCTCCAACGCCACCCCAAGGTCCGGTTCGACATATATCACCTCGGCTATCCCTGGATGCGTGAATGCATCATGCTGGCCAAGGGATTCCCGAACGTATGGCTTAACCTATGCTGGACGCATATCATCTCGCAGCGGTTCGTCCAAATCGCCCTGGATGAACTGCTCGACCTGATCCCGATGAACAAGATCATCGCCTTCGGCGGCGATTACGGCCTGCCCGTCGAGAAGGTCTACGGCCACCTGGTTATGGCGCGCGAAGATGTGGCGCGGGTGCTTGCGCGGCGCATCGAGCAGGGCGGCATGAATGAGTCGCAGGCGCTGGATATCGTGAAGCAATGGTTCTGGGACAACCCAATTGCGCTGTACAACCTCAATTTGAAGCCGTAAACAGCGCGGATTTTTCGACCATAAAAAACGCAACGCGGTATGGCCGCAACTAAAGATCCGGATTTGGAGACCACCAAATACACTAAATACACTAAAATTTGTAGGGTGGGGCTTGCCCCACCGCTGGAGGAATACGCCTATATAGTCCCGACATAACTATTTGATATGCAATGGTTTCTCAGGGAAATCCTCATAAGAAAACAACAATTCGGCAAATTGATAGCGAGAGTATCTGGGAACAGAAACAAAACATAGTTATGTTTCCCTGGCCGTCTCAGGCAATACTTCTTGAACTGTTTGGAGGGCCTGATCAAGCCGGACAAACCAGCCTTGGACAAGCTGGGATAAGGAAGCATCATCGGGAATCTTTCCATTCGACACCCACAACACCATAACCAGCTCACTTAAGTTGCGGTTTTGCCGTATGATGTGGCAAATCTCCAGCCAGGAAACGCCATCGATTTGCATGGGCAAAACCAATACGTCTGGTGGAGATAGTCGAAGGAGATAGAACGCATCGATCAGATTCGTGGCGGTAGCTACATTGAGCCCGCTCTGCTCGAATTGTTCGCGAAAGACCGCCAAATGCTCGAGTTCATGCTCACATATCAAAATGTGCGGGGCGTTCCGTTCTTGCTTGCGGGAATGCCCTTGAGCCGCGGCAAGATAAAACTCGATATCATACCGCCTGCGGTCGTCGAGTCCAGCAAATTCACATCCGGCCAGCGTGATTTCGCCTTTGACGCATACACTGCGAACCAGCGCACGTATGCCCGCCATCAACAGCCCTTGTTCAAGCGAGAAAGATAAGCGGAGCTCGATTCCTTCTTCAACGGGCCTATCGAATGATAAACGGCATCCGCCTACGCTAATATCGTTTAGTTCACACTCCACCTCGTCCCCATCAGGAAAAATAGCCCTGCATGGCGTTGTGAGGTTCATGCGTTCGTGCCGGCGCAAGCGCACCGTTTCGACTTGTTCAGGCCAAGTGACCCGGAAATGGGAGCGGCGCGTCACCTCACTCTCACTAATGCTTGCTAAGAATCCACATGCAACGCCATCCGCCAAAAAACGGACGAGATATTGTGCATGGCGGCGGATCAATACGGATTTTGCGGGATCATCGGGCCAATCTAATAATACATATTCGCCTGTGCTCCACCCACGGATATTCGTGCGAAACCGGTCTCCCGGCCGCCCAAAAACCTCACCTTGCATCTCGACAATGGCAGGCTGGCTGACTTCGATATGCTTTTCAAGATGATCTTCGCCCATTTTGGCGGAACTTTCCCCTTGTTATATAAAGCGCCTTACATAAATATACCATATATCGCGCGATGATACAGCTTGTTGGCCCGGCAGTGTATTCAAAACAACATCATAAGGCAAGCCTGGCGTAGGCCAATGCCGAGATTGCTTCAACCATGCATATCAGACAATATATAGGGAACATCCGCCCGGAAATAGGAACGGCTGCTACGGATTCGATATTCCATCACGGTGAGCCTAATCAACATAAATCATGCAAGGAGTTTTTACATGGCTATTCGCGCGATCACCTTTGATTTCTGGATGACACTGTTCCGTGACACCAATAACATTCCGAGGCAGCAGATTCGCATCGATGCCCTAAAGGCCGCGGCAGGTTGCACCGAACAGGAAGCCCGAAACGCGATTGAATCGCTTGCCCCGTTGTTCTACCAGCACCATATCGCCCATCAGCAAACGCTAACGCCCCTGGATGGCGTTCGCATGGCCCTGGCGCGCCTGGAGATGGATTTGCCCGATAAAATCCAGCATGAACTTGCCAAGGTTTTCGCCACGGCCATCGTCCAGCATTCGCCGGAACCCATTGAGGGGGCCCTTGAAGCCGTGCGGGCGGCCGCCGCATATGGCCCGGTGGGGCTCATATCCGATACCGGCATCAGCCCAGGCCGTTCCTTACGTGTTCTACTTGAACGGAATGGCTTCCTCGATTACTTGAGCGTCCTCGCTTTTTCGGACGAGGTGGGCCATGCGAAACCACACCGGAGCATGTTCGACAAGGCCGCTCAAGGCCTCGATGCAGCGCCATCGGAGCTGATGCACATCGGCGATCTCGAGGAGACTGACATCCTGGGCATCCATACGCTGGGCGGCGTCCCGGTATTGTTCGCGGGAGAGAATGCCCGTTCCGTAGGGGCTACACAGGCGTGTTACACCTTCATGGACTGGCGTCACTTTATAGATGCATTGCCTCGGCTGGTCCGCTCCGCCTGAGCAAATATGGATTACCCGGCAAATTCCGCAATAAGGTGGTACAATTAAACATAATGTGACTGCTAATGTATAATAGCGTCGTTGTGAAGAAGGTGTGTGGTGACTGGAGGATTTATTATGGCATGCAGGCGGAAGCAAAGCATCATGTGTTTTTTCTTGTTCAGTATGGTGTGGGCTATTTGCCTCACGGTTCCGGGCATATCCTCGGCGGAATCGGCATCTGCTTCATCATCAACTAGTTACTGGCTTTCGCTGGCTCCAGATAGTGATTTAGCGGCGCTGAAGAGCGCCATAGAAGCCCGTGGCGGCCGCTGCCTCGCCCTCGAGCCCGAGGGCCGCTTGCTTGTCCGCGTGCCCCAGGGAAAAGCTGCTCTTCAAGCAGGACTGCCAGGCGTATCGGCTATCGAGTCCGTAGCGCTCCCGGCAGCGGTTGAAGCGCCAGCAGGCCCCTTCGCAATGGGCCTTCGCCAGCCCACGGCGGAAGAGAAAACTGCGGCAATGCGCCAGCTCGAACCGGTGGCGCAAGTCGAACCGAATAAGTTAAGCCGCCAGCGCGCCCTGCTCGAGGGGACGAAAGACCTCCCCTCGCAGGCCGACAATTCGCTCTCCATATATTTCCCGCCCATTGGCAATCAAGCCAACCAAGGCTCCTGCGCTGCATGGGGAACTTGTTATTATTACCATACGTACATTCAAGCCATGGATGACAATGTGTCCGCGGCTACGGATGACCACATTTCGAGCCCCGCTTTTATGTATCATCTGGTTAATAATGGGGTGGATGAAGGAAGCTGGCCCGTCGATATCATGGCGCGCCTCGCCCAAACCGGTTGCGCCAGCCTGGCGCGCATGCCTTACAGCGACCAAGACGCCACCACATGGCCTACGGAACAGGCGTGGGTCGAAGCCTTGAAGTGGCGTACGGGCGGGATGCACGCGATTACGTATTATGAAGCCCTTGATGATGACCGCCTGGCTGCCTTGAAACAACATCTGGCCAATGGCAACATCGCAGTGACGGACACCATTGTATACACGAATTTTTATGATTTTTATCCCTCGGACACGACAGGCATCAATAATGGCGTGCTTTTCGCTAATAGTGGTAACAATGAAGGCGGCCATGTTTTAACCATCGTGGGGTATGATGACAACATATCCTATTTTGACGGAACCGCCACCCGGTATGGCGCGGTGCTCGTCGCCAACTCATGGAGTTCCGGCTGGGGCGTATATAACACGGCGGGCACATCAAAAGGCTTCATGTGGCTGGGATATGAATACCTCAAGAATTACGATGAATGCTTCGACACCATCATTTATTGTGACGATCTCAGCCAATACGCTCCCAAAATCTATGCCGTGATGGGCGTAAATCATGCCGAACGCGGGTATGTAACCGTCAAAGGCGGTGCGGGAACCGATTCAAGCTCCGGCTGGAACGCAAAGCCCGTGCTGGAACGCGACGGCGGAACAGACCTGCCTATTACCGACGAGAAACGAGTGGCGGTGGATTTGACGGACGGCCTGCCCTATGTGCCAGATTTTCATGAAGCCACTTTCTTCGTTCAATTGTCGGTCTCAAATGAAGCCGCCTCGGCTGGCGAAATCACCAGCGCGGAACTGTATACGGACCTGGACGGAGATGGCGCATATGACTCCTCCGTATCCAACGATCCGGCGGTTGCCGTGTCTCCCGGCGCAACGGGCGAAGCCTATTTTACTGCCCTTAACCTTGACACGCTGCTTATTGATCCAGCCGGCTCGTTTATCATTGAAGGCGTGGCCAATGGCGATTTCGCCCCGGATCACATTGTATATACGCTTACAAACACCGGCGATTCGCCGATTGAATGGTCTCTTGCGAGCCTTCCCGATTGGCTGCAAACCTCTTCCACCGGCGGGAGCCTCGCCGCAGGCGCAAGCGAGCCTGTTACGATAAGTCTGGCGGAGTCCTTTTACAGCCTAACACCTGGCGGGTATGAGGAAGCCATCGAGTTCATGAATGCAACCTCCCAAATATCCCAGCAACGTTCCGTTTTAGCGGGCATTTCCTCGGAACAGCCCGTGGGCTCCTTTGCCTGGTTCTCTTTGGACACGGATCCCGGCTGGACGGCTCAAGGCGATTGGGCCTACGGGCGTCCGCTGGGAAAAGGCACTGGCGGGTTGGATCCTAGCTTTGGCCATACAGGGCTGCGGGTATATGGGTATAACCTCGAAGGCAATTACCCAGATAACATGCCGCCCCGGCGTCTTACTTCCACGTCCATCGACTGCCAGGGACACGACACCGTCATACTGCATTTCTGGCGCTGGCTGGGCATCGAAGGCGCGGAATATGATCACGCGGCAATAGAAGCCAGCACCAACGGTTCTTCCTGGACCACGGTGTGGGAGCATACGGACGACACCCTGATTGATAGCGCTTGGACCGAATGCACCTACGATATCTCCGCCATCGCCGCCAACCAGGCCACAGTCTATTTGCGTTGGACCATGGGGCCCTCCGATATTGGTCTATCCTTCCAAGGCTGGAATATCGACGATATCGCCCTCATCGATCCGAACGGCGATTATGATGGCGATGGCATCTCCGATACGGAAGAGGGCGATGGCGATTTTGACAACGATAATCTGCCAAACTGGCAAGATCCTGACAGTGATGATGACGAAATTCCCGACTCCGTCGAGCACTCCGGCGATTCCGAACGAGACGATATAGACCAAGACGGCGCTCCCAATTGGCTAGATCTTGATTCTGATGGCGATGACGTGAGCGATGCGGATGAATCATGCGGCGGACTGGAAGATACCGAGGCATGTGATATTGATCTGGATGGTTTGCCGAATTACCTAGATGTAGATTCAGACGGAGATGGCATACCGGATGGTGAGGAAATGCGAGCGGGCTCTGATCCTCATGATGCATCCAGCATTCCGGCGCTGCCGTTATGCTGGCCCGTTACAGCCTTGCTCCTTGCCTGCGCTTCTCTTTACACCATACGGGAAATGCGCCTTTGTATGCGGATGGAACGGCGGTGAGAATATGCTTATTATAGGAGCCGATGCTGTTAAGGTTGCAAAAGAGCAGCAGGTTTTCTATAAATGGTATAAAACTTGCTTGATATTTGTTGGGCGAGTGGCTGCCGCAAGGGGGGCGCCTACGATGCGCCAGCACAAGGACATCCATTTATGAGCATGTGCAAAAACGAGGCGAAACGACCACGGAAAGGCCGGACAGGTTTTTCGCTTCTCGAACTCATGATGGCCTTTACTATTTTTGTTGTCGTGCTTGGGGCGGTGGCGCAAGCCCTGATCACGTATTACGGCGCGATGGCCGTCCAACGGGAACGCATGACTGCCACGCAGCATTGCTCCATCGTATTGAACCAGATGCGCCAAGTGCGCGAATCTGCCGCTGGTGATTTTCCTGATGTGATCTTGGATACTTGGCCGGATGGGTCAAGCGTCGATTTAGATGGCTTGCTCGCATGGGAAGCATCGCTGCCTGTGCAACAGCAAACACAGTTGCGCCAGGAGCAGATCCTCGTTCGGTACACCAATACGGGGGCGAATCCTCTTGAGGTCGGCGTTATCGCGACTTGGCGTGATGCGCGCAACCGCCCCATATCGCTCCGCATGACCACGTTATTGACGGATCAGTAGGAGGTTATACCGTGCGTTTCCAGGGATTTACCTTGATCGAACTGCTGTTCTCGATGAGCCTGCTCTCCATTGTGGGTTTGCTGGCTTTTGTGGCGGTAATGACTTCGGCCGAGTCCGCGGCCGTGGCTTCGGCGGAAGATATCGTGCAGCAAAATCTACGCGACACCATGACGCTTATCGCGATGGATATCCCTATGGCGTCTAAAACAGCAAATGAAATGCTCGATCTCGATGCGATCGCGGTTGTGGAAAACCCCGTGGCAGGCAGCCCAGTAGAACTCGTGTTTCAAACGCCCCTCGACAACCAAGGCGCCCAGTGGAGCACGCCTATCCGCCTGCGTTTTGTGAATGAAGATGCGAATAGCAATGGAATTCTCGATGAAGGCGAGGACCTAGACGGAGATGGCCTGCTGACCCGGCGGCTCATGAGAATTCAAGACCGAAATAGCAATGGAAATACGAGCGAACCGGGAGAAGCTATCCCGCTGGGCTCCGCGAATGAACTCAGCAACGTAGAGTTTATTTTGAATGCGGACGGGAACATGTTAACGGTGGCGCTCAGCGCATCCAAACAGATCGACCCGCGCCGCATCAGCTTAGTGACCGGCACGTTATCCAGGCAGTTCTACATTATGAATTGATCGCCGACTGAGGAGGGGCACGCCATGAATAACCGCTTCATTGCTCGACGCCAAGAGGGCATGGCCCTCATTTTTGTCTTGCTGGCGATCCTGGCCATATTGGGCGCCGTCACCGTCGTTACCATCAAGGTGCAATCCACTGCCTTGATGACCAATAAAGCCGTGCAGAGTACACTGCTTGATGAGGCGTGCAAGGCGGGCGCGGATCTCGCCATCGAGCGCCTCTGGAACCAATATGTGATCGGCAATGGAAACACCACGGGCAACCTGGCGTCATACCGGGTGTTCATCAATAATCTGGTGCCGAATAATGAAGATTTGAATGGAAACGGCTCCAGAGATTCGGATGAAGCAGATCTGAATGGCGACGACAGTTTCGATATTAGCGAACCCATATCGCTGCAAAATTTAGCGGGAGCCGGTGTAACTTTCCCACTTGCATTGGGCAGCAATAATCCCAATGGCCAAACACCCGCCTCGATTTCGGATGTCACCATTACCCGAACCGATGACGCCACAGGCATGGTGATTACGATCCGAAGCACGGCCCAAGCCCCCAGCCCATCCAGGCGTGATCCAGACGCCGTCGTGACGCGCTCGATGGACCAGACCATCCGCGTCTCGGGAACGCCGTTCTCCGGATTTGAATTCGCGGTGCTGGCGAATAACATTAACTGCATCCTTTGCCATGCCGAAATGCGCCCGTTGAGCCTCGAGCTCAACACGGATACCACTAAGTATGGCACCTTTGACCGCATCAAAGTCGCCACCCTCGAATCCCTCATGTTCCGAACCGGTTCGGCGGATTCCAAGATAGCGGGCACTATTTACACCCGTGGCGCCGTGACCAATGAAGCCGGAACAGAGTTAAGCGCCTCGACTCTGGCAAGCTGCACCCAATTGCGCAGTTACCAGTTCAGCAACTCCAACGGCAAGGTCACGCAGAGCAGCACGGGCGCCATGACCGCCACGGCTTTGAAAAACGCCACCACGGATTCGGATGGCATGCTCACACAATTTGCAAATCTATATAAGAACTACCCGACGGACTCGAAGCTTATGACGGATGGCACCGTGCCGGAAGATTTTCCCGCTCCGTTTCCTGATGACAATGAAGACCGCTATGTCCAGGATGACGAGTTCGAACAGATTTCCCGGGTCGCGGATGGAAGCATCGCGGGCGGTGTCGCCGTCGGCGTGGCCGAAGGCGATTATTACACAGGCACGGCCCTGCCTACTTCTTCTAATGGGGCCCTCGCGGATCTATCCGACGGAACATATGAAGGCAATCTGATATTGGTGGGCACCACAACCAATCCGATCCTGATCGACGGGAAGGTAGTGGTGGACGGCGACCTGGTCATTTCGGGAAAAGTCAAAGGGTATGGCCAGTTGCTAGTGCGCGGCAATACCTATATCACCGGTGATGTAACCTACGCGGACGCAGCGGGCAGTTTTGGCGTCGCTACGGATGGCACCGAAAACGCCCTTGCCATCGTGAGCGGCGGCAGCATCCTGATGGGCGATTATCTCACCATCCGGGGCAAAAACCACACTGCGGACACCTCGAAATACCCGAGTACGTCGTATAGCATCCTCACCCGGACGAGCACCAAGTCTACGTCCGTCACCACGAATTCGGTTACGCAAACCTTGAAATATGGTTATTTCGACCCAGGCGTGATTGACGCCAATGGCATCGTGTCCACCATGCTGGATGCAAGCGGCAACACCGTCACCCGAACGGGGCAGCAATTCAGCTTCACCCAATCGGAATTGATGCTATTCAATATAAAAGAAGCGGAGAAGGCTGCGGAGGATTCGACGTATACTCCTCGATTCTATGGCCTTCGTGACACCCAGCCCAACAATCTTTTCACGTATGAAAAGCCGCCAGATGAGCACGCCGTCCGGTATGATGAGACGGGCACCGGCGTACGTACGTTGACCAATTATCTCACGTATAAAGGCTATTCCCTGGATATCTTAAACCGGGCCGCGTATCACTATATGAATCCTTCTGGCAATTGGATCAGTGAGACGACGCTCCGGCAGATCTGGTGGAACGACGAACAGACACGCCCATCATCCGGCAGGCCATTCTCGTTCGACGGGCTGTTGTATAGCAACAACGCTATTTTCGCAATCACGCGCAGCCGGACGCGGCATGGTTCTTACACGGATGGCAAGATGCTTGTTCGCGGCGCGATCATTTGTCCAGACATCGGCGTATTGGTCGCCGGGCCGGACAGCTCGGGCTGCAAGAGTTTCCAACTGCTGTACGATCGCCGGGTGCGCGCTTTCTGGGCTCTGGAAGACACCACGCAAGTGGCGTTCCGGCGGTTGGTGTATGCTCCAGCAACATAAGGGAGAAAGAAAATCATGCCGGACATGCGCTCTATGGGGAAGTTGTTCTTCGCGGCGGGCTTGTGCTTGTATGCGGCGGCGCACGCCGATACGATTTACTTGACATCAGGCGTGTGCATCGAAGGCAAGGTGTCCAGCCAAACGGACAAAGCGGTCAAGATTAATATCGGCAACCGAACCGTCGCCGTACAAGCATCAGAAGTGGCTCGCATCGAGCAGAATGAGCTCACTGGCGTGATTGATCGAGACAAGGTGCGTGCGGAAGCGGAAGCCCGGGAAGCCCAGCTATTAAGCGAAACCGGGCTAAATGGCCAGCAGCGCGCCCAAGTCACGGCCCTGCTGGCGGAGCTGATATCGAGCGATTCCGCCGTGCGCTCGCGCGCCACGGAGAAATTCATGCAACTGGCGCAAGAAGCGGACCTGATCCGCTATTTTGAATGGTGTTCTGCCGCCCTGCTGCCTCGATATGTGCCTGGCGTCCTTGAACTTGCCGCCCAGATCGATCCCACCCGTGCAAAAAACCTCGTGCGCCGGCATGCCACGGACCCGGACGCCGCTTCCCGGGCCAAGGCCATGGAACTCATCGGGCGCCTTGGGGATAAAAGCAGTACGGATTTACTCGCGCGAGGCTTGATTGATCATCAACCGGAAGTGCAGGCGGCCGCGGCGAATTCGACCGCCGTTTTGGGCGCTGTCGAGCTTGCGCCCGTGCTCATCGCCGTGTTTGATGCGCCGGACTTGCGGGTCTGCAATGCATGCACGGGGGCATTGCGGACTATATGGCCCGCGGCGGGTGAACTCCAAAAAAAAGCGGATTGGGCGGCATACAGCCAAGCGCATCCGTTAGGCGGCGGAATCGCATATGATCCCGCCCATTTGGAGCCGCTAGTCCCCGCCGGAGTGGAATTCCGGGATGAATAGGCCGGGTTGCGATTGTTACGCATGAAGTACATGAACGTTATGTTTTTGACGGTAAAAGCTAAAGGCCAGAGAGGCTAAGCGCTACGCCGTGGGGTGGGGTATCCAACGGTGGCGGTTCCGTGGATAGGCAAGGAACACGACACATGAGAGATTTCATGGGACGCAGGCTTGTGTCTCGTCGGCGATGGATTGCTTCCATCATACTGGCGCTGGCCGTTTTTCTCAGCGCCGCCTATCTGTTTGGCGTTCGAGAGGCCCGGTTCTTCCTCGTTCCCTCCCACTCGATGGAGCCCACGCTGCTGCCCAATGATTATCTTGTTACACTGTCGCAGAAAGAATATCAACCCGGCGACATCGTGGTGCTCACTGATCCCGAAGAGCCAGGCTCCCATGTGGTTAAGCGTATCGTCGCGTTGCCTGGCCAGACGGTATATATCGATGGGGGCGCTTTGTTCATTAATGGCGCATATGCCTCGGAACCGTATATCCGCGAGCCCATGAACGCCATATTGCAGCCGTATCCTGTTCCGGAAGGCTGCGTGATGGTCCTCGGAGACAACCGCAACGAGAGTGAGGACAGCTTGTCTTGGGGATGGCGTTTGCGGCACCGTTCGATGAACCGTTCTGTCACGGACCCGCCGCCTAGCCGAGTCGAGCCGGATGATGTGTTGTGTCCTTCCATCTCCTCGATTATCGGCCAGGTTTGCTACATCTATAATCCAATACCCCGTATGGGATCTGTTAAATCATATCCTTTAACCACAGCCCATTACGCGACGGCGCATCGGGATTAGTTCCCCGAAAGCAGCTTGAACAGCCGCTTGAAAATGCGCAAACCTATTATATGCATGTTTATGCCCGCGTAAAGCCCTGAGCCATCTTGCTTTTACCCTTGCCCTATCCCTGTTTTTTTAGTACAATCGAGTGTGATCGAACAGTTTTCTATTGAGCCCTGAAAAACAAGACACCACGCATGAATAGACATTAGCGTAAATGACTGTCCGGTAATTGGTGGTCTGATTGACGGTGCGCTTTCCATCTTAAGGAAGATGTACGCAGAGGGTTCAGCGTTCCTATGCAACAAGAGAGATGCACTACTCCTATCCTAGCTTTTCATCGGCCTCTTGGAATCGCTGGGATTGGAGTTTCCATGGAAGGACTAGGCGCGCTGGAAGAATTTCTTTCCGCCCTCCCCGCGCATGGTGCTCTAGCGTATGTGATTATCCCCAAAGGGTTTGCGAATGAACTCGATCCATTGCTGGCGCTTATCAAACGCCACTGGAAGAAGCAGATTTGTTTCGCGAGGGAGGCTATGCCGCTAGAGGCGGGGCTTCTCTATCTATGCCCCGTGGACCAGTTTCTTCGCATTGAAAATGGCTTGTTCAAGCATGACGGCTCCGATTCGCTGGATGATACGACAGCTCTCGATGTGTTTTTACACTTCTTAGCATTGGAGCAGCGGGAACAGGCCGCCGCTATTTTATTGACCGATGGCGGACGGGCAGGTGTCAAAGCCATTCATGAAGCGGGCGGCCTGGTCCTTGCCCCGGACGGGAAAAACGCACCATATGCGTTCAAGCCTGCCTGTGGCGATGCTCATGATTTTATCGATTTCACCATGCCGCCCGGATCGATGCCTGCTGCATTATGCACGTATTTCCATGCCGCCGCGCGCGCCGCCACTCTCGAGAATGAACTCGAACGCACTCATCTGGAATTACGAGCGGCCAAGGAAGAGCAGGAAGCGAAAAGCCTAGAATTATTGACCGCGAATGAGGAATTGCAGGTCAGCAACGAGGAATTGCAGGCCGCGAATGAAGAGCTAATATCGAGCAATGAAGAGCTCATCGCCATCAATGCCCTCGTGGATCAAAAGCACGTCGAACTTATACGCCAAGCCAATGATATCAACAATCTTTTGCGCGCCACCGATATAAGCGTCATCTTGTTGGATAACGCCATGTGTATCCGGCGCTACACGCGTAAAGCATTGCTCCTGTTTGAATTGCCGCCTGAAGACAGAGGCGTCTCGATCGGCCATATTTCGACTACGCTGATAGCGCCGGAAGCCCTACTGGACGATATCCGCCGCGTAGGCCAGTTCGGTTCCGAGATCGAACGGGAAATGAGAACCCGCCAAGGCGCATGGCTTTTAAGCCGAATCTTGCCATACCGGGATGAAGAAGGGCGGTGTGACGGAATTGTGCTCACCTTTGTGGACATCACCCGCCTTCGCCGCGCCGAGTTGAGCTTGAGGGAAAGTGAAGAACGCCTCCATTACGCCATGATGGCGGCCAATGACGGGTTGTGGGATTGGGAACTCGATACAAATCAAGCGTATTACAGCCCGCGTTGCTATACGATGCTGGGATATGAGCCGGACGAGTTTCCCAGCAGTTTTAATGCGTGGGCCAGCCTTCTTCACCCCGACGATAAAGAAATGGTTCTCGGGCAAATGGCCTATTATACGCGGGAGCGCCGGGAAGGTTTTTCCATGGAATTCCGCATGTACACCCAGCAGGGCGATGTGCGATGGATTCTATCCAAGGGGATTGTAGTGGCGCGCCGCGAAGACGGCATCCCCACCCGCATGGTTGGCACTTTCTCGGATATATCGGACCGCAAGCGTGCGGAAGCAGTTGTACGGGAACTCAATACCGAGCTCGAACGGCGCGTTCTTGAGCGTACAGCGGAGCTGGCGGACGCCATCCGGCAGCTTGGGGCGGAAGTGCGGGAACGCAAAGACGCGGTGCAGGCCTTGCGGGAGAGTGAACAGCGGTTCATGCTGGCAATCAGCGGCTCGAATGATGGTTTCTGGGATTGGACGGATATCGAGCATGACCGGGGATGGTGGTCGCCCCGCATGTACCAGCATCTTGGATATGAGCTTGGTGAGATCGAGCCGACATTTGGTTCTCTACGCAGGCGGATGCATCCGGACGATATCGAACGGGCGGATGAGTCGATACGCCTGCATCTGGAGGAAAACAAGCCATATGACACCGAGTTCCGCCTCCTCGACAAGCAAGGCTCCTATCGCTGGTTCCGTTTGCGGGGCCAGGCATTGCGCGGCGAAGACGGCCGCCCCGTGCGCATGTCGGGCTCGATGCAGGATATCACGAGCTTAAAAAAAGCGCATGAAGATCTGCGCCAGGCCCACGCAAGCCTTGAGGCGCATGTCGCGGAGCGCACGAAGGAACTGACCCAGGCGAACAAGACGCTCCATACTATCCGAAAGCAGCTTGAAGAGGCCCAGCGGCTCGGCAAGATCGGCAATTGGGAGTATAATCTAGAAACCGGTGAAACCACGTGGTCCGAGCAGCTTTACCGGCTGTTCGAGCGTGCTCCCGCGGAAGGCGCGCTCTCTTTTGAACAGACGCTGGCGTATTATCCCGCGGAAGATGCGCGCAAGCTGCAAGAGATTATCGAGTCTTTGTCGCGGCAAAGCAGCGTATTCGAGCTAGATATGGTCACGCTACGGCCTTCGGGCGACCAAATGCATCAGCATTCCATTCTGGCGTCTGAGGCGGATGCATCCGGGCGCATTATCAAGCTTGTAGGGACCGTGCAAGATGTCACCGTCCGCCAAAGCGCATTGCGGGCTCTTGAATCGACAAAAGCCGAACTCGAGCAACAGCTTAGCTTCATGAATGCATTAATGGTCGCGCTCCCGAATCCCGTTTTCTATAAGGATTCTGAAGGGCGGTATCTTGGATGCAACAAGGCCTTCGAGACCTTTTTAGGTGCGTCCGCCAGCCAGATTGTCGGTAAAACCGTACATGAAACCTGGCCATCCGATATCGCGGAGTTATTTTGGAGGCAAGACAAGGAACTCATGCGGAAGCCAGGAGTTCTAACATTTGAGTTTCAATTACCCAGCGCGGACCAGCACATGCGCCAGGCGATTTCCAGCAAAGCCACGTTTTATCATTCCGATGGCGCGCAAGCGGGGCTCATAGGGGTGATTACGGATATTACGGAGCGCAAGCATTCGGAGGAGCTGATCCGGCGGCAAATCGAGCAGCTCGCTCAAGCGAATACGGAGCTTGAAGAGTTCAATTATGTGGCCAGCCATGATCTCCAGGAACCGTTGCGCACGATAGCTTCGTATTGTGAGCTGTTGCGTTCCGACATGGGTGTGGAGCTCTCGGAGCAAGCGGATGAGGATATTCGCTTCATCGTGGAGGCCTCAGGGCGGATGAAGGTGCTGGTGCAGGATCTGCTCCAGCTTTCCCGGGCCGGGCGCAAAGAATATGATCTGCTGACGGTGGATTTAAATGCGTGTGTAGAGTCTTCGATCAAGGATTTAAGACGGCGCATCCGGGAGACAAAGGCGGAGATTACGTTCGACCGCCTGCCCGTCATCCGGGCTGACCGGCTGCAAATCACCCGGGTAATTCAAAATCTGTTGAGCAATGCGATCAAATTCCACCATGGCGCTCCGCCGCAAGTGCATATTTCGGCATGCCGTGCAGCAGAGGATTTTTGGAAAATAATGGTAGCGGATAATGGCATCGGATTTGATCCCGCGTATAGCGAACAAATTTTTATACCCTTTAAGCGGCTGCATGGGAGAAGCCAATACGAAGGAACGGGGATTGGGCTGGCGATTTGCCGGAAAATTGTCCAGCGGCACGGAGGGCAGATCTGGGCGGAGCCGGTATTAGGCAAAGGAACCACGATGTGCTTCACCGTGCTTGGCGCGGAACTCAAAAGGGAGGAGGTTCACACGCATGAATAGACTTCACGAACCTGAAGTCAAAATTATCTTACTGGCGGAGGATAATCCCGCGGACCAAAATTTAGCCCGCAGGAGCTTGCGGACTGCGGATACGGATGCGGATAAGGAATTGCACATTGTTGAAGATGGCGAGGAAGCCATAGCGTATTTGGAGCATCGCGGCCCATATGCGGATGAGGCTACAAGCCCACGGCCGGATATCGTGCTGCTGGATATCAACATGCCCCGCGTGAATGGCAAGCAAGTATTGCAACACATGCGGGCGTCCGAAAAGCTGCGTACGATCCCCGTGATCATGCTCAGCGTATCCGATAACGAGGATGATGTCTCCGAAGCGTATGCGCTTGGCGCGAACGCTTATCTGGTCAAGCCGGTGGAACTCGGCAAGTTCGAAAAGCTGCTCCAGCATTTGAAGGATTTCTGGTTTGAATCCTGCACGCTGCCTATACGCTAAAGATGGAGAAGAAATGATGAAAACAGGGATATGTGTAGCCATCATTGATGATTCCCGAGCGGATGGCGTATTGCTGGGCAGGCGGCTGTATGAGCTTCCCTTTTGGGAGATAGAATACAAGATTTTCGAGGACCCGGAAGAAGCGCTGTTGCATATTCCCACGCTCCGGCCCGATGTCGTTTTTATTGATTATCTGTTGGGGCCCATGACGGGCACGGCGCTAATCCAGCGGTTGCTCGAGGAAGGGTGCGAGGCTGCCTGCGTTTTACTTACTGGAATGGGCGGCGAGCGGGCCGCCGTCGAAGCCCTCCGGGCCGGCGCACAGGATTATCTTACGAAGGATGAAGCATCTCCCGAGTCCCTTGACCGGGTGTTGCGCCATGTGATGGAGCAACGCCGTGCTTCGCACGCGCTTCAGGTATCCGAAAACAAATACCGGCAGCTTGTCGAATCGACGCCCGATTGGGTGTGGTCAACGGATAATATGGATTGCATTACTTATTCAAATGACGCAATTGAAAAGCTGTTAGGGTATACGCCGGATGAATTGCTGGGACGGCCGCGAAGCAGCCTTTTACACCCAGATGACCGCAGCTTGGCCAAGCAGCTTCTTTCTGAGCTTGCATGTGCAAGCCACGGCTGGCGTAACCAGCCTTTTCGATTTTTCCATGCCGATGGCAGCCTCCGCCAGTTCGAGAGCAGCGGACAGGCCAGCTTTGATTCAAATGGGCGCTTAACGGGCTGTTTGGGAATCGATCGGGATGTGACGGAGCAAGGGCTCGCCGCGGAGGCGCTGCACCGCAGGCTCGAACTCGAACGTTTGGCCGCCATTGTCTCGGCGGCTCTGGTGAAAGCGCACCAAGAGGATCTTGACCATACGATCCAGTTTGCTTTGCAGGGCGCGGGGGAAATCTTGCAGGTGGACCGGGTGCTTCTTATGCTTTTAAATAGTAAAACTGGTAGTGTTACACAAGTGCATGAGTGGCACATAAGTGGATTGCCGCCACATCGGGATATTCATGCCGCCCAAACGCTTTTTGACTTTCCTTGGGCCTTAGAAAAGCTGAGCTGTTTCGAGAATATCGTGATTCATGACGTGAATGATCTGCCTCCCGAAGCTTCCGTCGAACAGGAGTATTGCCGGAAGCTGGGAGCGCAAGCCGCATTGGCCGTCCCGCTCCATTCCGGCAGTGTGTTATCCGGTTTTTTTGCCCTGTCCCGCACTCAGGGGCCAATGTCTTGGTTTCTGGAAGACATCACCATGTTGAAATCCATAGGCGACGTGGTTACCAGCGCCGCGCAGCGCATCCGCACCGAGCAGGAATTGATCGAGTCGAACCGCAAGTTTCAAATCATGTTCATGGAGTCCTTGGACGCCATTCTGTTGATACGCAGTGATGATCTCACGATACTCAACGTGAATCCGCGCATAACAGATATTTTGGGGTATATGGAAGCGGATCTGTTGGGCAAGTCATTTAAGATTTTATACCCACCTGAGCAAAAAGAGATTATCCCCGACTGGCCTGAGGTATTGCGTGTCGAGGGAGCGGTGTTTCAATCGCTGGAATTTCTACGAAGCGATGGCTTGAACTGCCCGATGGATCTCACCGCCACCCTTATTCCGTGGGAAAATGAACAGGTCATATTGGTCACTCTTCGGGATGTCAGCGAACGCATACGGGCCGAGGCGGAGCGCACCCGCCTCGAGGAAGCTATCGCGCAAGCAGTCGAGGCGTTTATCATCACGGACCTGAATGGCGTTATCTTATATGTGAACAGCGCTTTTGAACGTACGACGGGGTATACACGGGAAGAGGTTTTGGGCAAGACTCCGCGCATCTTGAAGAGCGGGAAACACGATGATTCGTTTTACGAGCAGATGTGGAACACGCTCAAGAGAGGGGAGACCTGGCAGGGCCGCGTAATCAACAAACGGAAGAATGGCACCCGGTTTGTTGAAGATACGATTATTTCACCCATCCGCGACACCCATGGGCGCATATCGAGCTACGCCGCCGTTAAGCAAGATGTAACCCAACAAATCCGGCTTGAAAACCAGCTCCGCCAAGCGCAGAAAATGGAGGCTATCGGCACATTGGCCGGGGGCATCGCCCATGATTTCAACAATATTCTGTCCCCTATCTTAGGTTATACGGACATGGTCATGCACGACATGCCGGAAGGCAGCCCGCAGCGCGGTTATCTCGATGAAGTCTACCGGGCGGGTGAACGGGCGCGGGAATTAGTACGCCAAATACTTACCTTTAGCCGGCAAGCGGAGCAAAAGTGGCGGCCTGTATTGGTCCATACGATTGTAAAAGAGGTGATGAAATTATTGCGGGCATCCATCCCCAGCACGATCACCATAGAAAGCAAGGTGGATGAGAATTGCGGGTATGTGCTGGGCGACGCGACCCAGATCCATCAGATCCTCATGAACTTATGCACAAACGCATATCAAGCCATGCGCGAAACGGGCGGGCGCTTGCGGGTGTCGCTCGCGCCAATTCTGCTGGAAAAAGAAGAGCAGATTCCTGGCACGGGTTTGAAACAAGGCGCTTATATCCGGCTTGCCGTGGAGGATACGGGGCATGGAATAGATAAGGTCATACTTGGCCGCATCTTCGATCCGTTTTTTTCAACGAAACGAGTGGGTGAAGGCACTGGGCTGGGCTTGTCCACGGTCCACGGCATTGTCGCCAGCCATAATGGCGCTATTACGGTGCATAGTGAAGTTGGAAAAGGTTCAACCTTTACGGTGTATCTTCCGCGCTTGGATGATGTGGAGGTGTCGGAAGCGAACCGGAATGAACTGATACCTGGCGGAATGGAGCGCATCCTGCTTGTGGATGATGAAGCGGCCGTTCTCGATATGTGCACCCAGATGCTGGAACGGCTCGGGTATGAGGTCACCGCGCGCCAGAGCAGCATCGAGGCGCTGGAATTATTCCGCCGTAATCCAAGCGCTTTTGATTTGGTGATGACGGACCAGACCATGCCGGGCCTTACTGGGGATAAACTGGCCGTTGAAATTCTTAAAATATTGCCAGGCGCCCCTATTTTGTTGATGACGGGGTTTAGTGATTATATGGATGAAACGATGGCGCACAAGATGGGCATTTCTGAATTTGTAATGAAACCGCTGGTGCTGCGTAACCTCAGTACGGCGTTGCGGAGAGCATTGGATAAAAACGAAACGGAGGGTAATAATGGCGCCCCGAGTATTGGTCATAGATGATGACGACCAAGTGCGCAGCATGTTATGTGAAATGCTACGCCATGCCGGTTATGAGGCCATGGATGCCGATAATGGAAAAACAGGCCTCGATATGCTGCGACGGGATTCTTTTGATGTGCTAATCACCGACATTTTTATGCCCGAGAAAGAAGGTATCGAGATCATTATGGAGGTGCGCCGGGATTTTCCCTCCATAAAGATCCTCGCTGTTTCTGGCGGTTCGCCGCGCATGCCTGCTGATTTCCTGACAGCGGCCAAAATGGTCGGGGCGCATAAAACGCTGCATAAGCCTATTTTGCAGCGTGATTTATTGAGTGCGCTGGCCGAGATATGCGCCTAGCCGCGCCTGCTTATGGCGCATTTTCGAGGATATAGCGTACGGCTTCCGGCAAGTTGCCCGCCACATGCGCGGGCTTCATGGGGAGGGGTTCTCCGGCATGATAGCGCCCGGCGTCCAGGCCGCTGAGTACGAAAATGCCCGGGCATCCTGCTTGCCGGGCCGTCTCCATATCAATATAGGAATCGCCCACGAGATACGTCTGGGCAAGCTCGAAGCCGTAACGCGCTTGCGCTTGTTGGACGAGGCCGGGCTTGGGCTTCCGGCAGGGGCAATTCTCCGCGGCCAAATGGGTGCAGTAGAAGAACTCGGCGATGGTTCCGCCCGCGGCCGATACGCCCGCCCGCACGGTTTCTGTAACGGCATCCAGGTCCTCAGGGGTCATAACGCCTTTGGCAACGCCTTGCTGGTTCGAAATAACCAGTACGGCAAATCCGTGGCGGTTTAATTCCGCGATGGCTTCGCCCACCCCAGGCAGCAGCCGAATACCTTCCGGCGAAACCACATATCCGTCGCGCACGGATGCATTGATCACGCCATCACGGTCCAACAACACACACGCATGGAACTCCGATTTCTTCAATGGGATAATCCTCTTTACAATACGCCGAAGCACGGCGTGCCGCCCAGCCCCCGGAATGGGAAACTGGACGGCGCGCATTCGTTTCGCCATACTTACCCGACAAGGGCCGCCTGATGCAAGGCTGGCGGAAATGCTGGAATAGATATATGCAGCGGAAAGCTCTCATACTGACGGAAGCAGTCAAGCTCAGGCGGCTGCGCTGGCTGTATGTGCAATACACGGCCAATGCCGTGTTCTGCATGCTCACGGTATTCGGCGCCGTCTTCATGCTTTTCATGGATGAACTCGGGCTGCCCAAATCCAAGATAGGGCTCCTTCTCTCCTTCTTTCCGTTCTGCGGCCTGCTCGCACCATTTGTGGTGTCATTTACCGCCCGCTTTGGATTCAAGCGCACCTACCTGCTCTTTTTCGGCATGCGCAAAGTGGCCACGGCGTGCCTGCTGCTTACGCCCTGGGTGCTAGAACGGTATAAAGTGCAAGGCGCTTTCCTGTATGTAGCGGGGTGCATTTTGGTGTTTTCCATTTGCCGCTCCATATCGGAAACGGCGGTATATCCGTGGACGCAAGAGCTTGTTCCTAACCGGGTGCGGGGCCGGTTCAATGCGGTGAACACGGCCCTCTCGAGTTTGGCGATGGCCGTGGCCATGGGGACGGCGGCGTGGTTCGTGCATGCATTCGAAGGGCTTTACCCTTACATGATATTGCTTTCCATCGGGGTGGTTTTCGGTTTTGTGTCCGTGTGGGCGGCCTCCCATTCTCCCGGAGGAAAGCCCCGGCCCCGCAAGCCCGGACCAAACCGGCATTGGGCCGGTTATCTGAGCGCACTGCAAGATAAATCCTTCTTGTTCTATCTGGGCGGAGTCGGCATGGTGGTCCTTGGCTTGGGCTCGACTGCATTTATGACGTTGTATATGAAAGAGAAAGTGGGTTTAAGCTCCTCCATGATCATGCTGATCAGTATGGCCGTATTGCCCGTTAGCGCCGCCGTGACCTATTTTTGGGGCTGGATCATTGACCGTTTCGGAAGCCGCCCCGTGATGCTTTTTTGCCTTTTCTGTTCCGCCTTCGTCACCCTGGGCTGGGTGCTCGTGCCACGTGAAGCAGGCATGATGAGCCTTGCCGGCGTGCTGGCCATCAATTTCATGTCGGGTGTGGTGCTCCCAGGCTATACGCTTGCCGATTCACGCATCTTGATGGTGTCCATGGTGCCGGAAGAACGCAACACGAATTATCTTTCCTTGTATTACGCCTGGCTGGGATTCTGCGGCGGCATAGCGCCTTTGGTGGCAGGCAAGCTGCTCGACGCCAGCCGCTCGATTTCAGGTGAGCTTGGTTTCATCGCCATCAATGCATACAGCCCCCTTATCCTATTGGCGGCGTTATCCTTCATTGGCGGCGCTTTGCTCTTCCGCGAAATCAAAACCGACACCTCGATGTCGCTGGGCGAGTTTATCGCCCTATTCATGCGAGGCAACGCCTTCACCGCCGCACAATCCCTCATGCGGTACCGCCGCTCGAAAGATGAGCATCAGCGCCTCTCGGTGACCCAGCAAATGGGAGAAGCAAAGAGCCCACTCACGACGCGTGAATTGCTGGCGGATCTCAATGATCCCAGTTATAGCGTGCGCCTCGAGGCCATTATCGCTGTCGCGCGAATGGCAAGCGATCCCGGCGTCACCAAGGCGCTTTCCGACATGCTGGCCAGCGGCGATCTTGAATTGCGCAGCGTCACCGCTTGGGCGCTTGGGCGCCGGGGCGATCCGGACGCCATCCCCGCATTGCGAGCTTGCCTAGATTCCAGCCATCCTATCCTGCAATCGGCGGCGGCGCGGGCGCTGGCCGCTCTTGAGGACACCACATCCGGGCCGCTGCTGGCGGAGCGCTTCATACAAGAGCGCGATGCGCGGCTTCGCCTCGCTTATGCAGCCGCTCTTGGAGGGCTGCAAGTCGAAAGCATGGCGCCGTCTCTTCTTGAGTTTTTATATGAACTCGAATCGAACCAATCCCGGCGTGAAGTAGCGCTTGCATTGGCGCGCATGCTCGACGCGGAATCCCAATTCATCCAATTATGCCGCGACGCGGACATGCATCCCGGGACACGCTACGCCAACGAAATCATGAATTTGCAGTCCTACATGGTTCGCCTGGCGGGCCCGGATGAAGAAGCTGCTGGCGTGCTGGATCCTTGCATCAACGCGTTTGGCTCCCACCAAATGGATGAAGGGGCGCGGTTGTTAAGCATGTTTGCGCGACGCATCCCCTTGCATGGCCATCACCGGGCGCTGGCGCAAATATGGGAGGAATGCGCCTTGCGCCTGGGGGAGGCCGCCAGCGCCCGGCAGGAATACATTTTGCTCGCCTTTATTTGCCTGCGCATGCATAAAGAGGCAAAGCCCGCCGAAAGCGGCTACTCCGCATCGCTTTAGCATTGCCGCAGTGCAGTATCCACCTTCACCGGACGCTCCGGGCTCACACGCTGTTATAAAACAGAGAGGACGTTCGCAGGCGGACGCCCGATTGCCACCCCTTTCGACGTGATGACAATAGGCCGCTCGATCAGAATAGGGTGCTCAGTCATAGCTTGATAGATATCTTCTTCTGAGCTTTCCTCGTTCAGCCCTAACCGTTTGTAGACATCTTCTTTGGTGCGCACGAGATCATGAGGGGCAATCCCCAGCCGTTGAACCAGCAAGCGCAGTTCCTCGACATCGGGGGGGCTCTTCAAGTATTCAACCACATCGGGCTGAATACCATTCTCGTGCAGCAGTTCAAGGGCTTCGCGGCTTTTCGAGCAGCGAGGATTGTGATAAAAAATGACAGACTTCGACATGGCCGGCCTTCCTCACTCTAGATCCGAAACGCCTCCGCATGGCGCTCAGGCTGTACGACTATACCATGAACGCCATGGGAAATGGAATGGGCTTATTCACAGGGGCTCCCCCAAGAAATGGGGTGTGATAACCGCAACTACTTATGTTGACGTGGCTTACCCGTATATGGAAGTGTCCTTGCCGGATTTTGGGGGATCTTTCGTTTTGAATCCCCAAGACAGGAAATGCACATACAGACAAAATCCACACGCCCAAAGCGGTAGCAAGCTACCGTTTTCGTGTCCTTCACAGATTTGCTTTAACATCTACCGCAACTGGTCCTTTAAAGTTAAACGCAATATAAAATGAAACCCGGTTACCATTTCTAAGCTCAGTTGATTCGAGGGACTCAGTGGACTTCATGTTGAAATAGATGCTATCGCTAGTTCCATCTCTTTTGATGAAGCCATAGGTACCACATAGGCGAGTTATCACCCCACTGAACCTCCCCTCAAGAGGCAGAATTGGCTTTATGCGATCCTCGTATCCAGCATTTGCTTTTTCCAATTCTGCGAAGACACTCTTCGCTTCTGTTATTTTATCATTAATATAGAGTTGTTGGCCGTATAGCATCCTCGCCTTATGGTTGCCATCACCTGGAGAGTAGCTTCGATGTAAGTAGTACTCGACCTCATCATCTTGATGGCCATGCATAGACATAAGAAGATTCGCAAGTTCAAAATTCAGTTGCGTGTTTCCTCTGTTAGCTGATAGTGCAGCCTTTAATACCTTCACCGCTTCATCACTCTGGCACATCTCGCTATAAACTTTTGCAAGCCTGGCTGCAAGGTAGGCATTACGGGGATTCGTATCAAAAGCATCCTTGAGTGCGGTCAATGCTCTCGCTGAGTCCTTCAAAAGGGATGCCAGTTTGTGCTCAGCATCTAGTAGATACGAGTCCTTTGGGAACAATTGGAGCCCTTTTGCCAGAACCTCCTCTGCATTTGCTACTAACACACCTGTTTCCTGACTCGCCTCTCCCTCGCTAATTGAGCCAAGATATCTCTCCAATCTGCCCATCTGTACTTTCATCATTGTATGAAAAGGATGAGCTGTCGCAGAACGCAAACCAGCAAGAGCATGAGCAACATCCAAAGCGGCCTGAAGATGCTTTTCCTCCTCGAGGAGAGTCGAAGCTTGCGCAGCACATCTAAGGTGGTACTCAGCTCGAGAATGCTTCAGGCTCATATCTGTAGAATCGCATTCTTCAGCTTTATCAAGAAGATCCTTGACTCGGCGCAGATTTCCATTAGTCCTATGGAGTTCATATAGGGCTGATTGGTGAAAGACATATGCATCAGACCCCAGCGTCGAAATGGCCAAATCCAGAATCTGGCTCGCTATTTCATGATTGGGAAACAGTTCCAGTACACTACGTCCTCTTATCATCATACGTACCGCCTGTCTATCAACTGAATAATCAATATTCAGACCCCGCAGGCATCGTGCATACAGATCGAATCGAGACTCCTCTGTGTTAAGTATTCTCTCAAACACGATCTGGGCAATTTCGGGATGTCTCGCCGTATAAACAAAATCGTTCAAGATCTCATTTCTATGGGTCTGTACTACCATCTCAAGAGGAGAAAAGAAATCTCGTTTGAAATCCTCGAAAGACACTTCGTGGATTCTCGAAATGACACCAGCTCTAACCGGTACTCCTAACCTGTTTAGAACACATATCGTCAGATATATACTTTGAGCCTGAAATGGCACTACTCCACGGTATTCATCCTCGATAATATCCTCAAACTTCCTTCCCAATGTAGCTTCGTGCAATGCAACAAGCAATTGCCTCCCCGCGTGTTGCTTGAAAGCATGTTGCCTTTCCTCTTTGGATTTTTTGTCAAGAGCGCCGAGCGATTTATGCTTTTCCAGAAGATCTATAAGTGAGTTGATTTCAGATTCAGATAGATAGCCAAGCCGGTATTCCTTTGAAACTAGATCGGATAATTCTTGACAGTTTGTATTCCATTCATTAATCCTTTCTGTTGTTACCACGGTCAGTTTTGCGCCAATGCTTCCGATATGATCAAATAGAGACCGGATCTCACGAAGTCTCTTGGAGGCTTGGTCTACGAATATAAAAAGTCGGTTTGGCAGCGCCTCTAGAAATTCTTGAAGAATGCCAACGGACATAGTCCCCTCATCACGGAGATACAGACAAGCTCTTTCGTAACTTCGCGAAGCTTCCCAACAAAGACGCTTCAATAGGACTGTTTTCCCTGAACCTGCGTGGCCTTTGATCACTATAAGTGTTGGCCTGTTCTTTTGGCTTGCATCATCATCTAGGAAATAATCACAAAGCACTTGGTCTTCTAGTCTTCTCCTGACATCAAGGTCTTGCTCGATGGCTGCCCATCCCTCGCTATTGCCTTTGTAGAACAGCTGAGGTGTAGTGTGCGGAATATTTTCGAGACTGCGGACGTAGTCAACATCCCTTGTAAGGAATCCAATACATGCGCTACTTAAGTCTTTACGTTGGTCTGGAATCTCCTTAAGAGCTGGGGCTCTAGGTATGGTTTGCGGTATATGAAGATTCCTGAATGGGGAATCTAGCAATTCGTCAAGAGTCTGAAGGAAACTGAGAAAGGTGAACCGCATGCAGGTGATCTTTCGGCCCTCCCAGTAGCGCAAGCGGACAGCATCCATGTTGGGGTCGACGATGTAGTGTCGACGGTCTACCCCTTCTTCACGCATTTCCAGGATGATTTGCCTTATATCACTATCCTGTAGACTATGGCCTATAAATATAAACGTCCTTTCATAAGACCACTCTTTTAGGTGAGCGAATATCCTTGAGCGTCCCTCCCTATGCGTGATATATTGATCCGTTGCGAGTATTAGAGGGCATTTGGGATTTCGTGTCCGGGTAATGCAGCCATGCAACTTAAGCAACATCACGTTGTCTGCAGTTTGTAGTTTGTCGTCTACGGAGTCACCATTCTCGACAAAGGCTACGGGATGCTGGCAAGCATCAGTGCTTTTTGCATATGCTTTTTCAATTAGTAGATCATAGTTTGTGGTTGCCAGACCAGCCCATCGGAACCTGGACATCAGCAGATGAGCCTCTGTTGGTTCGAGATATTGCATTTCATCTCGAATGTACTCCTGAACGTCAACAAGGCCACTCTCTGAAATAGCATATTCCGCAATCTCGTGCAACGGCCTATCCTGGAATTTGCCAGAAAGATAACGATCACTGAGCTTTTCCCCCAAACCTCGTCCATCGAGAGCCGATGGCTGCCTATCAGCCCGCACATCCCGTGCATCCAAAGATGCACCTGCTCCTAGGAATAGCGCGACCTTTTGTTGAGCAACCTGTTCCTTGAGTACCGATGAAATCTCCATATCTCCCTCCACTCCTCAAGTAAACTCGCTGTAAAGATTCACACACAGTCATCCTTTCCCTTATTGCCTCAGAAGGCCAAGGAATAGAATCCAATTGAAAGTGGTTCGAGATGCATACGCTCTAGACCGCATTATTCTACATCGTCTCTTCGACCTGCAAATGGCCTAGGAAGTCAGAACCATGTGATTGCCAACGTATCACAGTCTGCTTTTTTCCGGCTGGCCCCCAAAATGGCGAGGGACTAATTATCCGCGCGGGGCTGGCGGCAGAATCCTTCGCATAAGGATACGAAAATAGGCATCTTCAGGGTACAGTAGGTCCAGCGGCCCATTCCGTTGGGTATCAGAATTTCCACACAACTAGCATACTAGACAGGATGATATAGGCTCATACGAGAGGCAAGGTTTATCTTGAATCCTATTTCACGCAAGCCGCGAAGAACGTCAAGATCCATAGAAAACTAACAACAGGTATATCCCCGCAGATCCTATATCCGAATGTCGTACCCACAATGCCATTGAAACCATGAGATGATTCATTCGCGTTCATTCGCGTCTATTCGCGGTAAAAAAACGAAACACTTCGTTGCTGCTATGCTGCGTTAGTAGAATTTGTGGTCGTTTGAGCACTAGGAATAACATGCAGGTAGTGGCGATCCTGTTCAAAGAAGCTTTTTTAACCACGGACACGGGGAGCCACGGGGAACGAAGGGCGTTCACGAAACAAATGCCTAAGAAACAGGACTTAACATTCAGGGTAAACTCTATTAACGACTATAATACTGAATGCCATGGGATACGGTATACGTTCCCCGTGTCCCCGTGGTGGAAAAAAGACAAGTGCATATGCCCATGTTTCACCCAACCCGTCTGCTTTCCCGTCTTTGGTTTTCAGATATAGGCGCTTGAGATCCAGAACCGTTTGGGTTTCCATTTCGATGTCCTCCTTACGGAGGGCGCATTAGCGGGAAAGGCTTTTGATGCCAAATCCGCTGCTCCATCGAATCGTTTAAGTTCTTTTGCAAAAACAAGTGACCATTCACGGAAACTCTATCCACCCACGAGTTCTAACGAAGAGCCAAAAGGAAGTTTGACGCACGGCAGGCATTGTGGTATAAATCATTAACCGGCGCATGGCGCGCTGGTTAATCGCATTAATGGAAGAAGCTGTCGTGTACTCTGCTGGCGAAAACAACGTACGCCTCACGATGGCCGTGCTCGTAGTAGTACGGCTCGTGGTGGTGCGTTGCGCGCCGTAGGGTCCAGCTCTCAGACAATCAATCCAGAGCCCCCGCGGCGCGTAGCCGACGGGGGCTCTTCTTATGTGCGCACTCCCCGCCCGGTGAACCCGCGAAACAAAACGAGGAGGACGCACCATGCGAAAGACAGGCGCGCAGATCATCGCGGCGCTGCTCGAACGGCAGGGCATCCATACCGTGGCAGGCATTCCCGGCGGATGCAATTTGCCGCTCTATGACGCCTTGCGCGAAAGCGCCATCCGCCACGTGCTGGCGCGGCATGAACAAGGCGCGGGCTTCATCGCCCAGGGCATGGCCCGGGCCACGGGGCGCGCGGCGGTGTGCCTCGGGACTTCCGGGCCCGGCGCGACGAACCTGTTGACGGCCATCGCCGACGCGAAACTCGATTCGATACCCATGGTCGCCATTACGGGCCAGGTCGCCACCAGCCTGATCGGCACGGACGCCTTCCAAGAAGTGGACACCTATGGCCTTACCGTGCCCATCACCAAGCACAACTTCATGGTGCGCAGTGCGGCGGAATTGCTCGATGTGGTCCCGCAGACGTTCGCCATCGCCGAATCGGGCCGTCCGGGGCCTGTCGTGATTGACGTGCCCAAGGATGTGCAGACCCAGTCCGTGGAGTTCGACGCCTGGCCCGAACCGGGAGCGCCCGCGCCTTCGGCGCCCTGCGATACGGAAGCCGTGGGCCGCATGCTCGATAGGCTCCACGCCGCGAAACGCCCGGTTCTGTACGTGGGCGGCGGCGTCATTGCCGCAGGCGCATCGGCAGCTTTGGCGGATTTTGCGCGCTGTAATGGCATTCCGGTGGTCTCGACCTTGATGGGGCTGGGGGCGTTTCCGCCCGATGATCCGCTTTGGTTGGGCATGCTGGGGATGCATGGCGCGCGTTATGTCAACTTAGCCCTTGAAGAAGCGGACTTGTTGCTGGCGTTAGGCGTCCGGTTCGATGACCGCGCTACGGGCCGCGTGGCCGATTTCTGCCGCCATGCGGATATCGTGCATGTGGACATCGATCCCTCGGAGATTGGCAAGATCAAGGCGGCCAATCTGGCTATCATGGGCGATGTGGGCGTCGTATTGCGGGAAGCCCTGGGGCGCGTCCGCCGGGATGGACGCCCCGAATGGAACCACCGCATCGCGGAATTGCGTGCTGCTTTCCCCTTTGTGCTGCCCCCGGCGGACGAGCCGCTGCACCCGCTACATTTCATCCGCCAGTTGGCCGCGCAGGCTGGGCCCGATGCCATTGTCACAACGGATGTCGGCCAGCACCAGATGTGGACCGCACAAGCGTATCCGGTCACTCGCCCGCGCATGCTGCAAACCTCGGCGGGCCTGGGCACGATGGGTTTTGGATTGCCCGCCGCGATTGGGGCGGCATTGTCGCGCCCCGGCCAGCGTGTGGTGTGTGTCAGCGGCGACGGGTCCATTTTGATGAATATCCAAGAATTGGCCACCTTGGCGGAGCAGAACTTGGATGTGAAGGTTTTCATCATGAACAACGAGCATCTAGGGTTGGTGCGGCAGCAACAGGAATTGTTTTATGGCGGGCGCTATATCGCCTCGAAATTTCATGCCGCGCCCGATTTCGCTGCGATAGCGCGGGGATTTGGTTTAGTGGCGTTCGATTTGGCGGAAACCAACGAGCCGTTGGAAATGGCGGCGCGCGCCTTCGAACATCGCGGGCCTTGCCTGGTCAATGTGCCCATCCATTATGCGGAAAATGTGTTTCCCATGGTGCCGCCGGGCGGTGCGAACCGGGAAATGATTGGAGGAGAACTGGCTCATGCGTAAACCTGTCATCGAATTGGCCGTGAACAACCACGCGGGCGTCATGTCGCATATCACGGGCATGTTTTCGAGGCGTGCCTTCAACATAGACGGCATCCTCTGCGGGCCGGTGGGCGATGGGCGGACCAGCCAAATGTATTTGCTCGTGGACGAGGACGAGCGGCTGCCTCAAGTCATGAGCCAGCTTGAAAAACTCTATGATGTACTCGAGGTGCGCTTGCGGGATGATTACGACCGCAGTGTCTTTTACCGGCTGCATGAATTCGTGGAAGGGCCTTTGTGAAGGCCGGTTTCATTTGGGTCCGCGCAGCCGCTCGAGATAACGGCGGGGCGGCTCGCCTTCCTCGATTTTAAAGGCTTTCGATAGATGAAAAGCGTCGCAGAAGCCCGCCGCGGAAGCGATGTCCTTCAGCGGCTGTCCTTGGAGCAAGAGCGACTTTGCCAGCGTAATGCGCAAGCGGCGGAGCCGCGCCATGGGGGATTGGCCGGTTGCTTCCCTAAAACGGTGGGATAAAGAAGAGATGCTCACGTTGAGGTGATGCGCCATGCTTTGCAAGGATACAGGCTCGGCCAAATGCGCAAGCATATATTGCTCGGCGTCTTGCACCAGAAGCGAAGGCCTTTTCATGTGCGGGCCTTCGCTAATGAGCCATGTTTCGTGCTCGATGTATGTGGCGTTGCACAGCATCATATCGAAAAGAGCACAAAGCAAGCCCTGGGCGCGCCAAAAGCCTTCTTCGCGCAATTGGTGGCCTGTCCGGGCTATCTGTTCAATAAGCTCTCCCATCGCCCCATCGGGATCCAGAAACCGGGCGAAATGATATCGTGGTAGAATCAGCTTCGATAAACCTGCCGCATCGCCGCCACTGAACGCGACGCAGGCGCAGTGCTTCAAGGTTTCATCGGCTCCATGGGTGTCTTCCCACCGGGTAGCGCCGGGAGGAAACAGATGGGCGGTCTGGGCTTCCCATACGCGCCATGGGCGCGTGGGCGAAACCACGCGATATGAGCCCATGCGGCTATACGCATATTCGATAAGCCATGCGGGATGCTGGCGTCGCACGAGCGAGCCTTTCTCGATGAGGTGCTGGTATCTTGTGCTCATCAGGGCAGGTGCGACCGGTGGCGTCTGTTCCCACGTGAACCCGAATTCGTCCGGCGTCATGTTTCTTGCTTCCTAAAGCCTGCTCATGCGTGCACTGGTGCGCATGGCCATTATATCTGGGCCATGGCTATTTGAGCCGCGACGCAAGAGAAAATGATTTTGAACGGTTTGGCGTATAATATATCTACTGATATTAGCCGGGTTCGCTTTGAAATGCGAACGGCTTTCATCATGAGGCGGAGTTTGCCGCAGGCCAGTCCGATACGCCTGCTATGGCATGCAGCCGCAGGAGATTCATCTAAAACGCATGAAGGATATGGAAATGACAGATTTCCCCCGCCGCGCATATGGGCTGTTCTATGGGTTGTGCGCCGTTGTGCTGCTGGTTTTTCCACCCGAAGCCGTAGCGGCGTCGTTTGGCGTGGGAGGCATTTCCAGCGCGACTGCGCAGGCATATCTCCATGAAGCTGCTTCCCCGCATTCTCTTGGCTATCCGAGTTTGCTGGCATCAGAGTTGCCCGCCGCGGGCACATGGGCGCTAATTTTGCTCGGCGTGGCCTGTACCGGCGTGGGCGTGCTTACGCTGGGCGTCCGGAGCGGGAAGACCTCCCGGCGGAACCAACGCCGTGCCGCCAGCACCCTAAAAAAACGGGATCCAGACGGCAAGGAGCCTTCCTGAGAGACCCATTCCCCAGCATGGGGATTGGTTCTACGCACGGTCGTGTATTTCCGAGTATAATTCCGGAATGAAATGGCGTGGTGGGTGATGAAAGGGGCTATATTCGGGAGATTCTTTTATACTTTCCCGGAGGCGTCTTTTTCCCACGCCATGTTAGGCGAGCCGCTAATAAGGATGTTATTTTTCCATTGAGCGTGGAAGCTTGGATATATGTCGTTTGGCAATCGGCCGCGGCGATAATAGCCTTGATTGCGGCGGCGTATATCTGGGGCCGCCGCGCCGCCCCCGGCGCGAAATATCTCCTGCTTATGATGTGCAGCGCTACGCTATGGGCGATTGCGGAGGCGTGCGAGTTCGGCATTCCGAGCCTTATAATCAAGATTGTCTGCTCCAAACTATCCTATATTGGCATTGTCAGTATTCCGCCTTGCTGGCTGTTGTTCGCGTTGCAATATTCTGGAAGGCCTACGTTTTTTTCGGGGCGGAGGGCCGTTTGGCTTTGGCTGTGGCCTTTGGCGATGCTTATCTTGGTGTTCACGAACGAATGGCACGGGTGGGTCTGGCCTTCTATTGAAGCGAGAACATATGAGCCAAACGCCATCATTCAATATGGGCATGGCTGGGCGTTTTTTTTAAATGCTTCATACAGCTATGTATTTTTGTTGGTGGGTAGCTGGTGTTTGTTGCGCACCATGCTGCGCTCGGCCCAGCCATTCCGAAAGCAATACCTAGTGTTGATGTGCGCCATCTTGATTCCAAGCGTCACGAACATCGCATATGTCTTGCGCATTACGCCATTGCCATATGTGGATTTAACACCGATGGCGTTCGCGGTATCCTGCTTCCTGATGGCATGGAGCATTTATCGCTGGCGGTTGCTGGATCTCTTGCCAATCGCGCATGATGTCTTGTTTCAAGAATTATCTGACGCCGTATTGGTCATAGATAATCGCGAGCGCTTAGTCGATATGAACCGCGCCGCACAAGAGATGCTCGGTTTTTCCGCCGCTGATATAGGCCAAGGGCTTTCTTCTGTATTAAGCCGCTGGCCCACCCTTCAGCGCGCATGTATGAGCACTTCTGGCCATTCCGTTGTGGAAGCTTCCATTAATCATGCGCCTTTATGGATTGATGTCTCTATTAATGACCTCCACTTGCCGCACGGCATGTCATCGGGGCGTTTATTGCTTATACGGAATATCACCGAGCAACAAAACGCCTTGCATGAGCAGCGGCTCATGGAGCAGCGATTGTGGCAGACCCAAAAGCTCGAGAGCCTGGGAATCATGGCCGGGGGAATCGCCCATGATTTTAACAACTTGCTGCAGATCATTTCGGGATGCACCGAATTGCTCCAGCTCAAATTACAAGCAGACAGGCCAGAACAGAATTGGCTGGCCCAGATAAAGACCGCTACAGACAGGGCTTCAAACATTGCTTCCCAGATGCGCTCGTATGTAGGTAAAGATCCAGGCATCGTGCGCCCGATACACCTCAGCAAGCTGGTGGAAGAGATCATGGGATTGTTGCACGCTTCCGCCCCGCCCCTGGCCACCATCGAATTTATACTGGAGCCGGATTTACCTACGATTAATGGCGACATTAGCCAGCTTCAGCAAGTGCTCCTCAACCTGGTGGTGAATGCATGGGAAGCGCTTGATTCCAAGGGCGGCGTCATCCGAGTCACTACAGGCCAGCGATGGTGCGGCGCCGCCACTTTTTCCGGGGCATGGTTAAAAGAAAACCTCCGGGAGGGCAGCTATGTCTTTTGTGAAGTGGCTGATACGGGCCACGGCATTGATGCCGAGACCCGCGCCAATCTTTTTGATCCCTTCTTCACGACGAAGTTCGCGGGCCGGGGATTAGGTTTAGCGGCCGCCTTGGGGATTGTCCGGGGGCATAATGGAGCCATTACCGTCCAGAGCGAACAGGGAAAAGGCTCGATATTTACGGTCTATTTTGCCGTTTCTTGACAGGCCATGAAGCAAGCCCGATTCGTTCACGGTCTTTAATGGCCCCCTCCACGATTCTTCCAGCCTGCATCCGGCGGGATGTTTTCGAGCCGCTGTACGAGCGCAAGCAGGAAATCCCGGTTATCCGCACTAAGGTAGCGCATGGTTCCGCCCATGCGGGCGAAGGTTTTGCAATAGCGCAGATAATAATCGGGATTGTTTTCCGGCGGTTCGCCTTGCCGCCAATCCCAATGGGAAGGCTGCAAATCCACTACGAGCATATAATGGTTCTCGATGCGCTTTCCGCTGGCTAAGGCGAGATTTTGGGCCATGGAAAGCGATTTTTCGAAGATCATCGGCGACATAACAGCGGAGCCCACGCTCAAATATACGCCGCTATCGATATTCTGCACGCCATGGGCGAATGCGAGAAAATCGCGCTGCGCCGCCCGTCCAATGGCCGCGCAATGATTCATGGGGTGGGTGTAGATAATATCATGGCCTATCATCGGATGCCCAGTGAAAGGAACACCGAGCCGGTAGGCGGCGGCTTGCAGGCCGTACGCCTTATAAGGATGCGGAATGGCCATCCATCCAGCGGGAACATCATGGGCTTGGATGGCCTCGAGCAGATCGCACGCCGCCCCCGCCCGGCCGGGCCCGGTATCGAGGCTCGCGAATATGGCTTCTTTAAGTGCTTGCTTAGAAGGTATTTGCAGGCCTTCTTGCTCCACCATGCGCCCCACGCTTTCGCCGTATCCCAGGCCATCATACGCCCCCACGAGAATGGCTAGGTTCAGGTAGTATCCCGTCTCGCGCCAAATGCCAAAACGGCCTTGCGCCACATTCGCGCGCACATCCTCGCTGCTTGAACCCAAATAGGCGAATTCCCAGTCATGGATAATCCCCGCGCCGTTGGTCGCCAGATGGGTAATCCAGCCAGACTCGATTAACCGGGTGAACACGCGCACCAGGCCATTTTTTATGGAATGCGCGCCGAAGGCCATCATACGGGGCCGGCCTGCCTCGCGCGCCGCGAGCAGGCGCTGGGCGGTTTCCTCGATAAGGGCTTCGCTTATGCTGTCCAAGTGGCGCGGCCGCGCGGTGACAGGTATATGATCTCTCTCGATGCACACCTTGTTAGAGCGTTCTTCAATGGAAAGGATCTGCAATTGGCGCCGGTCAAACTGCTCGTGCGGCATGGGCTTGCCTCCAGGTATTCGGGTGGACAAAAACAAAGCCTTATACTATATGCGGATTCATTAGTATGCAAAACTCGCTTTCGAGCACTTTTTTATTTGTGACAATATGGTATAACTATTATCTATATGTCAATTATGCCTTCTGAGGCCCTCCTTCCGCCAAATAACGGAATTCCGGTTATGTGTGGGCAACAAGATGGGGATCTTCCCGTGATAAAGGGTGAAAACAAGGGGATTTTTGATGTAATTGCCCTGGCGGGGGCCAGTCTTGCCCTTCAAGCGGCGGCTATGTTATGTTGTGCTGTGATGTGCTGTGCTGGTCTTTGCGAGGTACCCACCCGCACACTGCTTTGCAAGCATCTATTGCTTGCTTTTATGGCATTTTATGCAATTATTCTAAATGGGACTTTTTCTTGAAATAGATGGATTTAGCAGGTAGGATACCGCCCCAAGCAGTGCGGACAGGGGCGGTTCCATAGCAACTGATGCGCACAAGCAGGGCCTGCGGGCAGGAGCTGGTAAGATGGATGCCGAGGAATTTTCCGTGGAAGCGCTGGAGGCGCGGCTTTCCAGTGTTCATATAAAAGAGGCTTCAACGGCGGGAGCAGTGGGGCTTAAAGAGCGGTTCCGCTGCGCCATGTTCTTCCAGGAGGTGGATGCGCTGCCGAATTTTGAATTCGGCTATTGGGCGGAAACCTTGGCCGAATGGCGCGCACAGGGCATGCCCTCGTGGGTCGTCGATGAAGAGACCGCCTATACATTTTTTGGCATCGAGAATTGGGCCATGCTTCCGGCGGGCGTCTGGCTCAAAGGCATTATGGAGCAGGCCGTTCTCGAAGAGACGGATGATTACATCACCACGCGAGACACCTTGGGCGTGGTGTCGTGCATCAATAAGCATGGCCATCAATCCATCCCGCACTATCTCGAGTATCCCGTAAAAGACCGCGCGACGTGGGAGCCGTATAAAGCAGGTTTAAATCCCGAAGATCCCGACCGGGTGGAGTCCGCGAAAGCGGCAGTGAAACAGCTCCAAAACTGGCCGGGCCCGGTGGGCATTCCTGGCGGCAGCCTCGTGGGCACCGCCCGGAATCTGGTTGGTTTCGAGAACATAGCGGTCTTGCCGTATACCGACCCGGAACTCTTCCAAGATATCGTCGATACCTTCGGCCACTGCATCTGCCGTGTGCTCGAATATACGCTTCCACTCATGCAGGTGGACTTCTGCATGGGCTGGGAGGATATTTGTTTCAACCAAGGCCCCGTGGTCACTCCGGAGATGTACGGCGCGGTGGCGGGGCCATGGTACCGCCGCATCGCGGATTTGCTCGTGCAGCACGGCTGTTGCGTTTATACCACGGACTCGGACGGGAACATCATGCCCATCGTGGATACGCTCGTTTCCAATGGCGTCAATACCATGTTTCCGGTCGAGGTGCATGGCGGCTCCGATCCGGCGCTGCTGCGCGAGCGGTATGGCCGCCGGATTCGCCTGTGGGGCGGTGTGGATAAAATGGCCTTGCTGAAAGGGCGCGATGCCATCGACGCGGAGCTGCTCCGCATCAAGCCGTTCGTCGAGCAAGGCGGCTTCCTTCCTGGCGTAGACCATCGTGTCCCGGCCGACGTGACATACGACAATTACCGCTATTATTTAGACCGCAAACGCGCTTTGTTCCGTACGGGTGGCGAGCCACGATACTAGAAAAAACGGAGTATTCATGCCATGAACAGCATCGAACGCATTCATAATATCTTAAAGCGCAAGCCGGTGGACCGCATCGGCCTCATGGAGCATTTTTGGGGCGATACACAAAAAAAGTGGCAAGAAGAAGGCCATATTCGTGAAGGTGAATCGCTGGCGGATCATTTCGGGCATGATATGGAGAATTGTGCAGCTTTCAACGCCGTCGCGAAACTTGATTTCGAGCCGCAAGTCGTGGAGGAGACAGAGGACACCATTCTCGTACGTGATGGCAATGGGGCGTTGCTCCGGCGGCATAAGCATCACGACGCCACCCCTGAGCACGTGGATTTTCTCGTCCGGGAACGCGCAGGGTGGGAAGAACACATTAAACCATACCTTACCCCAGAGCGCAGCCGAATCGATTTTCAGGCATATCGAAACGCGCGCGCCCATGCGCGCGAAAAAGGCCGTTTCTTCTGTTTATGCGGAGTCAATGTCTTCGAGTCCATGCATCCGGTCTGCGGGCATGAATATATGCTGATGGGCATGGCGCTGGATCCCGATTGGGTGAAGGACATGGTTAATACGTATGCGCAGTTGATCATCGATTTGCAGGAGATACTCTTCGCGGAGGAAGGGGAGCCTGACGGCATTTGGTATTATGAGGACATGGGCTTCAAGGGCCGCCCGTTTATGTCCCCCGAGATGTACAAAGAAATTGTCCAGCCGGGCCACAAGAAGACCATTCAATACGCCAAGAGCCGGAATCTGCCCGTGGTGCTCCATTCCTGCGGGTATGTCGAGCCGCTGGTGCCTGGGCTGATCGAGGCGGGGATAGATTGCCTGCAAGTCATCGAGGTGAAGGCAGGAATGGATTTGCTTAAACTTCATCATGATTTTGGAGAGCGTCTTTCGTTCATGGGCGGCATGGATGTGCGCAAACTGTACACTAATAACCATAAGGAAATAGAACATGAATTGATTTCTAAAATCCCCGCTGTAAAGAAGAATTTTGGATATGTGCTGCACTCCGACCATTCGATTCCAGACCAAGTTGAATATGAGAGTTATAAGTATTTTGTTGATCGTGGATTAGAATTAGGGCAATATTAGGCAACAGTACCGGCAACAACAAGGGGTAGGACCATGTCAGAACTGCTTGAAAAAATCGCAATGTGCATCGAACGGGGCAAGGTGAATGCGGCGTCTCCGTATCCTCCCGACCTCAAAGGCCAAGATGGCGCTGATGAGCTGGTGAAAAAGGCCATCGAGGAAAATGTAGCGCCTTCGGATATTCTCGAACAGGCTCTCATCGTGGGCATGGGCCGCATCGGCAAGAAATTCAGCGAGAACAAAGTGTTCGTGCCGGATGTGCTCATGGCCGCCAAGTCCATGCAAGCCGCCATGGCGCACCTGCGCCCCTTCTTCGATTCGGGCGCGGCCGTCCATAAAGGCATCTTCATTATCGGCACCGTCCAGGGCGATCTGCACGACATCGGCAAGAATCTCGTGGCGATGGTGATGGAAGGCGGCGGATACAAGGTCGTCGATCTCGGCGTCGATGTGTCCGCGGAGAAATTCGTCGCGGCGGTGAAAGAGAATCCAGGCGCATGCGTCGGATTGAGCGCTTTGCTGACCACGACCATGGTGAACATGGAAAAAACCGTGTCCATGATCAAAGAAGCGGCCCCCGGCACGAAGGTCGTCGTGGGCGGCGCGCCGCTGACGCAAGAGTTCGCGGATAAAATTGGCGCGGATGCCTATTCGCCCGATCCGCAAGGGGCTCTTGATTACCTTACTTCCGCGGCGTAGGCGTCGGCCAGGCGGAAAAACAGCGTGTTTATAAGCGAGAGGCGGGTTTTGCAACCCGCCTCTCGGTTCATCGGGCGGTGGAAAACAAGCACAAGCTTTCCGGGAGTTATCACGTTATGACGCATCGCGAACGCTTTCATGCCCTTATGCGGTTTCAACCCGTAGACCGGCTGCCCATGTTGGAATGGGCGTCTTGGTGGGATCTCACGCTCGGACGGTGGCGGGGCGAAGGCTTGCCCACCGAGCTCGTGAATGATTGGGAAATTCGCACGTATTTCGGCCTGGATGATTTTAGGCAGTACTGGATTGGGCCGCGCCGCCCCACTTGCCCCGTTCCCGCCGCCCACGGCCTGGGGCTCATCTCGAATCGGGATGAATATGAAGCGCTAAAACCCCACCTTTTTCCTGAGCCATCCGAAATACTCGATCGCGCCCATCTAGAAGAGATTGCCGCGCGCCAAGCAACCGGCGAAATCGTCGTGTGGATGACTTTGGAAGGCTTTTTTTGGTTTCCTCGCACTTTGCTGGGCATCGAACGCCACTTGTATGCGTTCTATGAAGACCCCGAATTGATGCATGCCATTAATGAGGATCTTTTAGCGTTCAATTTGCGGACGTTCGATGCGTTTTCTTCCATTGTGACGCCAGATTTCATGACCTTTGCTGAAGATATGTCCTTCAATCGCGGCCCCATGATTTCCGAAGACCTCTTCGTGGAATACATCGCCCCCTATTACCGCCGCATGCTCCCAACCGTACATGAGCGGGGCACGCTGCCCTTCGTGGATTCCGACGGGGATATCATCGAAATCCTCCCGTGGTTTATTAATGTGGGCCTTGAAGGTTTCCTGCCCCTCGAACGGCAGGCCGGGTGCGATGTCGCCGCGATGCGTGAACGTCATCCCCGGGTGCGCTTCATAGGCGCATTTGATAAAATGGTGATGAACCATGGCGAAGCGGCCATTCGCGCCGAATTTGAGCGCCTGCTGCCGGTCATGCGCCAGGGAGGCTTTATCCCTGCCTGTGATCACCAAACGCCGCCGGCTGTTTCCATGGAGGATTACAAACTGTATGTGCGCCTGCTCCGCGAGTATTGCGAGGCCATATAACATGCGGCGCTTACAGCGTCCTGGCCTTAGCCAATAGAGCGCTTCGAGGGAGCACGAGCGGATGGGTGAAATGTTTCCATTTTTCGTCAGCGTGTGGCTGAAGTTTTTCTTTCTCTTCACGCCGTTCTTTGCGTTGACGATGTTTTTAGCCATGACTCAGGGCTATCCGGATACACAGCGCCGCGGACTCGCACTTAAAATAACCGGGGCCGTGAGTGTGCTCTGCTTTATCCTCTTTTTCTTTGGCAACACGGTGTTTTCCTTGTTCGGGATCACGCTGGATGCATTTCGTATCGGCGCGGGAGCGCTCCTGTTTATATCCGCCGTCGGGCTGGTGCAGGCGAAGCCCGTGTCCGCCACGCCAGATCCGGAAGATGATATCGCGGTGGTGCCTCTGGCTATGCCCATTATTGTCGGCCCCGCCACCATTGGCACCTTGCTCGTATTGGGCGCTGAAATATCGAGCCCCACGCAAAAGCTTTATGGATGCCTGGCGCTCCTGCTCGCCATCGCCAGTGTCGGCATATTGCTTCTGCTTGCTTCTTATGTCGAGCGCATGCTGGGCAAGAAGAACATCAACATCCTCAGCAAAGTCACAGGGCTGGTATTGGCATCCCTGGCCGCCCAAATGATATTCACGGGCATACGCAGCTTTTTGTCTTAGGCTGCCGTGTATATATGCTTCAGCAATTATCCTTCGTCTCGGAGTGAATCATAACCCGGGCCGCCACCCGCTAGATATCCGTGGCTGGCCCCATTCCTTGATGCGATCCAGAACGCATATAACTCGCCATTTTTCAGATGGAAACGCAGCCGTATGGGGCGGCCCTGCAGCGCCGAAAGTTTTTTCCATCCTTTCCAACGTATCATCATGCAGGTGCTATCAGCGGAGAGCGGCTTGCATTGATCACTGCTGAAGCCCTTTATCACCTTGCCATCTTCCGCCAGCACTTCCGCATACAGTTCGCCTTTCGCCGTGTTTGCGTTGACAAATAAATGGGAGCCTTCCGCAAACACGATAGGCCGGGTCGTCAATACCCCCTCTTCTTGTCCGGCATCCATCGAAGCGAATCCATCGCGGCGCAGCCGTGCAATGCCGGTGGAGCCGGTGGCATATAATCCATTGGATTGTGCGTCTAGCCCTTTGCGTTCGGGATCCCCCTTGAATCCCGTGTAGTAAAACCACAACTCATCTTTCATGACCAGGCACAGCGCCGCGTTGGAATGCAAATACGCGCGATCCCATGTGCCTTCTGTCCGTGATGCAGGGATAAACGGCGTGCGTTCCGAAGGGCGTGACCAATGATATCCGTCCCGGCTGAAACCAAGGTGGATTTCCGTCAGCTTTGGTACGCCCTCGGCCTCACATGAGGCATTATCCGGCCCGAGCAAGATCGTAAACGCCCCCAGCATAAGCGACTCATACGCCACCGCATCGAAATTATACAACTGGGGCTTGTCGCCGCCCTGTCCAGGACGCCGGTCTGGGAAGGCATAAAACCAGTGTTTTTCGGGTATATCTAGATTGTCTGTACGCAGCCATGGAACAGCGTCCAGAAATGCTGCTCCGCCCAAAAAGTCTGATGATTCACTATAATTGCGGCTTCGCGCCGGCCAATATGCGCGAAGGCTGTATATCCATTTTTTCCGGAATGGATTATAAAAAATCGTGGTCCGGTCGCCGGTTTCTCCTGTTTCTACTGGTTTGCTCCAATGCAAGCCGTCTTTCGAGACATATAGCTCTCCACCTTGTTTCGAGACTAACAGCTCTTTTTCCTTGGGTAGATGGTATAAGAACATCTTGAAGCGTTCTTCATTCCGAGCGGCATCCGGATCCAGCACTACCGCGCCTGAATCCCGTACATTCACCCGGGGGATCACCAGATTCGTTCCGGGTTCCACATCAAGTTCCGGGCGCGTCCACGTGAGGCCGTCGCTGCTAGAGGCATATGCCATACCGTCGAGCCACCCTGCGCAATACCACATTTTAAATGTCTTGTCGGCGCCGTCATACCACACTCCATCGCTGAATGGCGCCGCCATCGGCGAAGAATGGCCGCCCCAGGGATGTATGGTCCGTGTGCCCAATTCCTGCGGTGTGGAAGGCTGTAAGATCGGATTACGGCTGTCTTTCTCCGCCTTGTGCCATGTCCAGGTTAGGGTCGTGTTATCAATTAAAAAATCATCGACAAAAAGCTGCCGGCCGATGTTTACCGGGATCACCTTGGGAGGATCATCCAAATAAGGAACGGGAAGAGGAGCATCGCCATATGCCATCATATCCGTCCGTCCGGCGGTCTTGGCGGGCAGTTGGACGCCGTTATATAGGATCTCGATGGAGGGATCCTGCATCGCATCTAGTTTTTTGTCGATTTCATCCAGTTTGAACCGCGTATTCACCACCGAATTTTTTTCAGGGCCGGGCTGGTATTTGATATATGTCGTGGCGACAATCGTTCCGTCAGGCAATACTTCCAGGTCGGAATAGCCGCAATCCGTATTTCCTTCGCCAGGCAGGTCGGCATCGCTTCGCCCGCAATTGTGGAGCAGCTTGATGCGGTATTGCCCTGCACGCTGTTCCACGATGTCTTCATACCGGCCTACCCAGGCGACATAATGGCCATATGTCTTGCTGGTTTTCGACATATCCCGCATCGCCACCACTAGCCGCCCATCGGGCGCATATCGTACGACATGGCGATCCCCCGTAAGCTCTGCAGGGAGTTCGAGCGGCTCGCTCCATGTCGCCGCATTGTCATTACTAATTGAAAAGAGCGACTGATATTGGCGGCCGTTTTCCCTTAGCAGCATTAAGAGCTGTTTTCCATCGGGCGAGCGTATCACGGCGGGCTGTCCCCAGCGGTCCGGGATTCCTAGGATCTTTCGTTCGGGACTCCATGCCAGGCCGCCATCGAACGATTCGCTTTGGACCACATAACCAGGCAAATCCGACCACATCACGATTCGATTGCCGTTGTCAAAAGCTAGAATCGTTTTGGGCGGCACTTCGCCCTGAACTCCATTAGGCGCCATTGGAGTCCATGTCTTTCCGTCATCCTCCGATACGGCTTGATGCATGGGATACGGGGGCTCTCCATTGCGCCGCCAATCAAGCCCATCGGCGAATATGACCAGCCTGGCCACTCCCTTCGGATCCACGAGCCGGTGAATGGCCGGGGTATTGGCCGTCGATTGCCAATTGTCCGGCACCGCAAGCGGGGCGGACCACGTTTTGCCTCCATCTTCACTACGCGCCAGCGGCCCCACGAGGCATTTGCGAAATAAAGAAAATCCGTATTGACAAGGGTTTACAAAGCGGCGGAATTGGCGCCTACCCCGGAGAATGCGGGGAAAGGGGCTTGGCGGGGGCATGAATAAGGATTTTTTGTGAAAAATCACCCCAAATGCCCTCGGCGAGCGGGAAAAGGCGTAACGTCTCCCGTGTGTGATTGTAGTATAGTTGACCACATAACCACGCACACACCAAGGAGACGTTTGCGATGGCCATTATACACCAAATGGGGTTGTTCTCGTGGAACCAGGTCGACGCGGCGTCGGATCTGGATCGGCTGAACCTGTTGCTGGCGGCGCTGCCGGATGAAGATTTGATGCGGGCGATGGAAGCCGAACGCAAGGGGCGGCGCGACGATTATCCTATCCGCGCGATGTGGAACAGCATACTGGCGGGGATCGTCTTCCAGCACGACGGCGTCGAAAGCCTGCGCCGCGAACTAGCCCGAAACGGGCAATTGCGCCAGTTGTGCGGATTCGACGTGTTGCGGGGCGCCAAGGCGGTCCCGCCCGAATGGGTGTACACGCGGTTCTTCGCCAGATTACTGCGCCACTGGAAAGAAGTGGACCGGATGTTCGACGCGCTCATCGTCCGGCTGATGGAACGCTTGCCGGATCTCGGGGTGCGTCTGGCCGTAGACTCGAAAGCCATCCAAACCCACGCCAAGCCTCCGCGCAAAGACGCGGTCCTGGAAAACGAAGAGCCGGACGGGCGGCGCGACCGCGACGCAGACTGGGGCACGAAAACCTACAAGGGCGTTCACAAGGACGGCACGCCCTGGGAGAAGGTCAAACGGTGGTTCGGCTACAAGCTGCACCTCATCGTGGACACGAAATATGAATTGCCGCTGGGCTACGCGGTCACGAAAGCCAGCGCCAACGACTCGCCCTTTCTGCTGCCCCTCGTGGCGGCTCTCGACGCGCGCCACCCCGAACTCGTCCAACGCGCCGAGTACCTCAGCGCCGACAAGGGCTATGATTCCGAAGCCAACAACAAGGGCCTCTTCGAGGAACATGAAATCCGGCCCATCGTGGACATCCGGGCGACCTGGAAAGAAGAACCGGAACGGCCCCGCCCTTTATATCCCGAACGGGTAGACACGATCTTCCATACCGAACGAGGTGAAGTCCTCTGCCGGTGTCGTAACGGCGCCCCAAAACGAACGCGACAACTATGATTCCATGGCCTACCAAGGATTCGAGCAAGATCGGGGAACCTTGAAATACCGTTGCCCAGCCAAGGCACGCGGGAGCGCCTGTACCCAGCAAGACCTCTGCAACCAAGGATGCCAGCCCGAACACGGACGGATTGTCCGCGTGCCCATCGCTATCGACCGGCGCATCTTTACCCCCCTGCCCCGCAGCGCCAAATCCTGGCGCCGCGAATACAAACACCGCACCGCCATCGAGCGAGTCAACAGCCGACTCGACGGCGCATACGGATTCGAGCGCCACTACATCCGCGGTATGAAAAAGATGCGCGCCCGCACCGGATTAGCCCTCCTCGTCATGCTCGGCATGGCCCTGGGATGGCTCGAAGCCGGCCAGGCAGAACGCATGCGCTCGCTCCTCGGACAGCCCCGCGCCGCATAGATCACATCGAATCCGCACAAGCAATGATGGCCCGAATCAAGGGCAAACCATGCCCATTCGGGCCGCAAGGGTCCTACACGCGAACCTCCTGCATGATTTATTGCACCCGTAGCGGAGGCGTAATCCCATTGCCACAGGCGAAAACCGCTCCGCGTGTGCCCGCACCGTCCGCGCGTTCGCAAACCACGCTATTTCGCAAATGCCTCCACCAGGTGCAGGGCTTACGCATCTAATAGTGCTCAAGAGTCGATTTATCCTGTTGTGCATGATTTTTTCTGTCAACGTGGCCTGGGATTTTTCGCTTGGGGGAAGGTCTTTGCGCGCTCACGGCGGGTTTGCTTGACGACTTCGTCCACGTAGCGTTCAGCCAGCTTCATGAAAGCCTGGTAGCCATTGATGGCCTCTTTTAGGAACTCGGTTTCGCGCGCCGGCACATAGCGAACCACGTTCTTCTCGTTCTCCCAGCTCTGGTGGTTAAAGTGGGGACGCCCGCCCATTTGACAGAGCTTTCCGCGCTCCATCCGCTCAATCTGCGCCATGCGCTCCAGCAATGCTTGCATCTTTTTGGTGTGCTTCATGGATTTTAATATATAGAATTCTATATACTAGAGTCAACAGTGCTTCGGCGCATGAATGAAAGGAGCACCCCATGACCGCTGAAAAGAAATCCCTGCCCAAGCCCAAGCCTATTATCGAGTGTTTCGCGGGCCTGCCTGATCCCCGCATGGACCGGACCCGCAGGCACAACTTCATTGACATCTTGATGATTGGGCTATGCTCAGCCCTCGTGGGCGGGGAGAGCTTTTCGGATATGGAGCGCTTCGGCTGGCTCCGGGAGGATTGGCTGAAGGGCTTCCTGGAATTGCCCGGCGGCATCCCCTCGCACGACACCTTCAACCGGGTCTTTTCCGCCCTCGACCCCCATGCCTTCCTGGAGTGCTTCGGCCAATGGGTTGTAGGGCATTTGCCCCAATCTGAGCGATGAGGTCGCCGCCATTGACGGCAAAGCCCTGCGGCGCGCCTTGAATCAGGGGGAGGCCATCCCCTACATCGTCAGCGCATGGGCTTGCGAGCACGGCCTGGCGCTGGGGCAGGTCAAGGTGGACGAGAAATCCAACGAAATCACCGCCGTCCCCAAACTCCTCAACGCCTTAAAGCTCAAGGGAGCCATCGTCACCCTGGACGCCATGGGCTGCCAGAAGGATATCGCCTCCCACATTATCCAACGGCAGGCCGACTACGTGCTGGCCCTCAAAGGCAACCACGCCACCGCCCTAGAAGAAGTGAAGGCCTTTTTCAAGGACGCCGTTCCCCCTTGCGCCACCCAGTGCGCGCCAACAGCCGACGCCACACGGATGGATTTCCACCAGACCATCGACAAGGGGCATGGCCGCATCGAAACCCGCCGATACTGGCAATCCACCGACTTGGGCTGGTTCGAGGACAAAGGACTTTGGAAGGGCCTCAAGAGTTTCGGCATGGTCGAGTCCATCCGCAAGGAAAAAGGGAAGAACACCATCGAGCGGCGCTACTACTTGAGCAGCCCGCCCCTCGACGCACGACGATTCGCCCACGCCGTGCGTGGACACTGGGGCGTGGAAAACAATTTGCACTGGTGCCTAGACATTATCTTTCGCGAAGACGACAACCGCGCCCGAACAAGAAACGCCGCCCAGAATCTCGCCTCCTTGAGGAGAATTACACTCAACCTCCTCAAGAAAGACAAGACCAACAAAGATTTCCTCAGGGGCAAGCGCTTCGCTGCTGCACTCGACCCCGAATACCTTCTACGTTTACTGGGAATTTAGATGCGTAAGCCCTGACACCTCCTACACCAGGAGTTCCCCCAGAATTTACAGAGGAAACTGCTTTCATGGGGAATCGAAAGCGAACAGGGTCATCTGGGACGATTTGGAGAGTTGTTTGGGCGTCACAGGGGCGCCTGGGCATCGGGTCAGGATCGCTCGTAATCCGTCTGCAAGGGCGTAGTACTTGAAGTCGGGAATGCCGAAGAGCCGTTTGGCGGCCTTTTCCACGAAACCAGCCATCACGCGCAGGCGGGAATCCTGGTCGAGCACGCAAGCCGCGAAATACATCGCCGCCAACACCAGCGGCATTAAGTTTTGCAGGCCTTGGTAATTCAACACCCGAACGTTCTCGATGTCATAACAGGTTTTGGGCGTAGCGAATGGTTTCTTCAATACTCCAGCGTTTGAGGTAGGCGCGGACCATGCGCCACAGGCCGCGGCGGCCCACGTGGGCCGCCACCGCATCTATCCCGCGCAAAAATCTCGTCATTCTCGCTGGTAAAGCCCGGCGCATCGGCGGACCATAACCGCTGATACAAGGGAATGATGCCATCGGAATCCACCCCGCACCCGGCGATGTGAAGCGTCCAATACCCCTGGGCCAAATCGTGCGCGCTGCCGTCATGCACCGTGGCCAGATACTCCATCTTTTTGGCGTACTTCTTGGAAAGGTCCGAAGGGTCAATGATGAGCAGCGTGTCCTGTCCCACCCGGCTCGCGGCCATGCGCAGTACGTTTTCCTGGATAGTTTTCTCCAGCTCGGGCCGTTTGCAAATTCCTCGATAGGCGGTTGTGCGTTTTGCGCAGGGGAATATCCTCCTCCAGGGTTCGTCCTATCTCCGTGAGCAGCACCGATTCGGAAGCCTGAATGCCGTACACCATCTGGGAAACGAAGCGTTGGGCCGCTACACAAAGGCCTTTCGAGAGATCCCCCGAAAATCGCCCTATGCGAACTCGCAAGTTTCGAGCAACTCTGGTAGCATTCATCGGCGGTCCTCCTTGATTGCGTTGGAGTTGGGGCTTTTGACACCAAGATTCTGACGCACCAAGGAGACCGTTTCAATTAAACGAAAGATCCCCCAAAATTCGACAAAGACACTTCTATAGACGGGTAACTCTATTCAATACAATTAATTGCGGTTATAAACCCCCATTTCTTGGGGGAACTCCTGCTGATTCTGTCTATAGTACGGACTTGTGGAAAAATGTGTAACATTTTAGGTTTGGGTGTTTAAACCGCAATTCCATAAGTCAGCAGTAGTGAATGGCCCTTCGAGACACCTTTATTGGATTCCATCATGGTGGTGGTTTTCTATTGCCAGCGATACTACGCATGCCTTTCGACTGCTTTGACACTGTATGTCTCGTTTCCGCTATATCCAATCTTGAACCGCCCTAGCCAATACGAGATTTCCAGAATGGCTAGGCATTTATAGAAATCAAAAGAGATGAACCAGTAGTGTCCTTATTAAAAAGATGTCCGCTCTTGTGCATTCCTGCCTATTTTCATACAATCTCCGTTATGCATGCATTGTGGACTCGATACACGGGGAAAAGATTAGCCGCGGTTTTCTGTCTGGGCGGTGGCGCTTGGGCCTGTTTTGGCGGCCCAGGAGCAAGCCCCGCCCGAAGCTGGTTCGCTGCCGCCATTAGGCATCGAGATCAGCGCGGATCACCCTTTGTATATATTCTCCGCGGCGGGGCTCGGCCCCAGCGGGGTGGAGTCGCCCCGCCCGTAATATCTTGGCCATGTGGACGGCTATCCCAGAGACGCTCAAGCCTTTTTCCGTGCTCGAGATTCCTTGCGCCGGCCCTGCTCCCGATGAAACGGAACGCCAGGTGCGGGCGCTTTTAGTTGAACTCCAGCAAGCCGAAGTGCCGGTGGCGATTCAACTGGCCGATGGCGCGCCCGGGCGGATTAGCCCCCTCGAATTGGCCGAAAAGCTGCTTCGCGAGTTCTCGTGCATCAAAGGAGTCACGGCGGGTGGCTTCCTATTTAATGAATACTACGAATTCGGCGGCGGCGGCTACATTAGGCGAGCCTCCTCCTGTGCGCTGGCTGATGGGCTTGCTTGATCTTGCCCCCCGGTATGGGAAATTCGTGGCCATCCGGCTGGACGAATTGGGCTGGGCGCGCGCCATGTCCAATGTCTGGTGCAAACCGCTTTATGAGAAGATGCGCGGCGCAAGCCGCTATGTCATCCCGATTGCCGGATTCCGTGGCTCCCACGCCATCCAGCAGATCAGCTCCGTCATGGGCTTATGGCTCGAAGGCGCCGCGGAACAGTGGGGCGTGGCCCCCACGGCCAATTGGTATGTAGACGCCCGTTTTGTTATGCCCGGTGTTTATGGCGTGCCCAAAGGGCCAGAGGCCATGCCTCCCAGCCTATACCGCGCCATGATTCTCAATGGGGCCATGACGGGGGGCGTGTGTGTATGTATTCGAGCGCAGCCAGGATTTATGGCTGGGCGTCGGGCGCAATATGTGGGATGAAGCCATTTATCCCGCCCTAGATGATATTCAAAACCGGCATGCCATCGCCCGCCGGGAATTCGTGGCCAAGAAAGCCAAAGTGGCGTTTCAGCTCGCACCTTCCCGCAATACGCAGGATTTCCATTTCAATCTGCGTGATATTGATGCCGTGTATGACCGGGGGCCTCATGATTCAAGGCGCATATAGCCTCGATAACCTTGCACTCGCGCCCGAACTCATTCTCAATACGGGGGCGCCACTTATTGGGGTGCCGATCATTTCACCGTATGTAGTCAAAGAAAGCCTGCCCGGCATCGAGCAGATTGTCCGGCCAGGGAATGGTCAATTCCCCCGCCGAATGGACCACTCTGTTGGACAAGTATTACGTCCCTGACGGCATCGGCAGCGCGTTTATCGTTCAAGCAGGCCGGGGCGTATATGTCATGAATACGCGGGAAAATGTATACCAGGAGCAGACTTTCCGGCTGCCCAGCCTGCCCAAGCCGGTTCGCGGCGTCGAGGCCACGCGCAAGGATGGCGTGGTTGCCCTCACATGGCCGGCGCGCGCGGGCGATGTGGCCTATCGCGTGTATAAGCGCGTGCCGCCCCAGTTGCGGTTTGCGCTCGCGGCGGATGATATCGGCGGGCAGGAATGGACTGATACGGCTCCTGACGCCCAAAGCGCCGTGGCGTATGCCGTTACCGCGCTCACCAACGAAGAGGAACCTTTCGAAGGGGGTGGTCAATTACGGCGACTACCTGGTGCTGAGCGCGGTGGAAAGCCGGATAGATGAGGAAGTCTTTTTAGGGCCTGTGTTGGATTACGCCAAGAGCGCGCCCATCGATAAGCCCGAAGATCCTCGGCCAAAAGAGCAATCCTGGCAAACCCAGGTGGAAACCCTCGCGGAGGCCCAGAGGCCCATTGCCGGAGCCATAGTCCAGCGTGTAGAGGCCATGGCCCAGGCGGGTGGCGGCCAAGGATCTCACCAGTGTGATGGATTTGTATGCCGCCGACTACGAAGACCCGCAAGGATGGCGGCGGCAATATGTCCAGCGGGCCTTCAAGTGGTTTTTTCGAGCGGTATACGTCTTGCCGGATGGGCTGGCAAGTGCGGCGCTGGTCTATTGGCCCGGAAGAAGCTCCCGGCCAATTGGATGTCTCGGTGTATTGTTATGTCTCGGGTGTAGCCCTATCCGACAGCACGGGGCGGACGGCGGATCTCCCCGTTTGGTTTCCCTATATGGGCAATGGCGAGGTCTTGTTTTCATTTGTCAATCAAGAGGGGGTATGGCGCATCAGCCGCACCAGCCCCGCGTTTCCCAATCTTAACGACTTGCTGGGCTTTTCAATGAGTCCCTTTGACCCATATGCGCCTGGACCAGACACCACCACCCCATGAGAACCGCGGCATGTCCGCTATTTCCGGAGGAGACGCCCATGAGCCAAGTGGAAGCACACTTATTTCACATTGACAAGGTGGCCATCATCGGCGTAGGCGCGGTGGGCGCTACCACGGCCTATGCCATGCTGCAAGCCGGTTCCGCCTCAGAGATTGTGCTGGTCGATCTCGATCGCCGCCGCGCCGAAGGCGAGATGATGGATTTGCAACACTGCCTGCCTTTCACGGAGCACGCCAAACTCTCCGTCGCGGATTTGGATGAAGTCGAACAGTGCGGCCTGATCATCATCACGGCGGGAGCCGCGCAAAAGCCCGGCGAATCGCGCCTCGATCTGGTCCAGCGCAACACCCGCATCTACTCAGGATTTTTCCCGCTCCTGTCCGAACGGAATCCAGATGCCGCCTTCATGATCGTCACCAATCCGGTGGATGTGATGACACGCGTGGCGTTGAAGCTCTCGGGCTTGCCTGCAAGGCAAGTATTTGGTTCAGGGACAGTGCTCGATACGGCCCGGTTCCGCAATCTCATCAGCCAGTTTTTTAATATTCTCCCGCGCCATGTGCATACCTATGTCATTGGCGAGCACGGCGATAGCGAAGTGCTTGTATGGAGCCGCGCCATGATTGGCCCCTTCCATATCTCGGAATATGCCGAGCAGCGTGACCTCTCGCTTACACCCGAAGTGGCCGAGCGCATCGAGCAGGATGTGCGGCAGGCCGCCTACCGCATCATCGAACGGAAAGGCGCTACGCATTTCGCCATCGGCCTTGCGACAGTGCGCATCGCGGAATGCTTGTCTCTTTCGCAAGACTCCGTTCTGACGCTGAGCAGGCGCATGGAAGGCAGCTACCGCCTGCAAAATGTCTGCCTGTCGATACCCACGCTCGTGAGCCGGCACGGCGCGCATACCCATTTCGAGCTTGATCTATCCGCGAATGAACGCTCCGCCTTGCTCCGGAGCGCGGAAATCGTCGATGAGGTATACCAAAGCTTAGGCTTGGGCGACTAGCACCTCACGCTCCAGCTTCTACAAAAGAACAAGAAAATTTTTCGACTTCAGTCGCAAGTAACGTTATTGCAATGGTTTATAGGGCGCGAAAAACGCCAGATTCATGATGTTCCATTGGGTGGTGGACAGCGCCCACGTCAGAAGGTTTATCTTGACTCTTATTTTACGCAAAGCCGCTAAGACGCAAATATGGCTAGAAAACGGACGCCAGAAATATCTCTGCACATCCTATATCCGAATGGCAAAACCACAATGCCATGAAAACCTCGAGCTGATTCATTCGCGTTCATTCGCGTCTATTCGCGGTTAGATAAAGCAAGACCTCTGCTGCGCTTTTTATGGCGTATGGCCTCATATAATGGCTCCACGTGCAAATATTTGCCTGATAATATTCGCATTTATGATGCAAATTTTGCTATGCTTCTGGTGTTGCGCTTAAGGTTTTGTACAAGCCTTGGCCGCATGTATAGGAATCAAATCGGCGGGCGGTTTGCCCCGAAAACACATGGAGCATTCCCACATGCATACACAGCCTGAATCCAGCCGGAAACCTGCCGCCCATATTGTCTCTCACACCCATTGGGACCGCGAATGGCGGTATCCGATTTGGGAGACGCGCTTGATGCTGGTGGCGTTCATGGACGAACTCATCGATGTGCTCGAATCGGGGAAATATCCCAGTTTTCTGCTGGATGGCCAAGTCATTCCGCTATTGGATTATCTGGAAGTCCGCCCCGAGATGGCGGAGCGGCTCGATGCGCTGGTGAAGAGCGGCAAGCTGCTCATCGGGCCATGGTACACCTTGCCGGATGAATATCCCGTGGATGGCGAGTGTTTGGTACGAAACTTGTTATGGGGCTGCCGCAAAGCGGAGGCCTTGGGAGGCGCAACCTTGTTGGGCTACACCTCGTTTGGCTGGGGCCAGACGGCCCAATTGCCGCAGATCTATGCAGGTTTTGGAATGGATGTGGCCATGGTGGGCAAACGGGTGGACCCTGTCCGCCGCGCTCCGAATGCCGAATTTATCTGGCGCGGTCCCGATGGCTCGGAACTCTTGTGTACGCGGTTTGGCCCGGCGGGACGGCACAATTTCTATTTTTATATGCACCTTTCGGCGCTGTGGGGCGTTGACCATATGGGCGGCCAGTGGGCGTATGACTGGGCCAACGGTGGAATTGCCTATCACCGCGCCGACCGAGGGCAGATGGAGCAGGATCACGCCCGGCTTGATCCGCCCGCCACATGGCATCCGGAAATCGTCACCAAAGAGATGGCGGAGCTCAACTGGCGCACCATGGACGACAGCCTCCTGGCGGATGACCGGTTGATGATGAATGGCTGCGATTACACTTCGGCTCAGCCCCTGTTTCCCGAGATGGTGGCCCGGCTCAATGAAGTGGATCCCGAACATGAATGGATTCACACGGGCATGGCCGAATACGTCCAGCTCATGAAAGAGAAGCTGGACCGTTCGGCGCTCACGGTGGTCGAGGGCGAACTGCGGGATGGTCCCGCGAGCGCGGCCACGGCCAATGCCCTTGCGACGCGCCTGTATATCAAGCGCATGAACAAGCAGGCGCAGAACCTGTTGATCCGGTATGCGGAGCCGTTGACGATGTTGCTGGAAATGGCGGGAGCGCCAGGGCAGGACGCCTTGCTCGAAAAAGCGTGGCAATTCCTGCTCGAATCGCATCCGCATGACTCGATTAACGGTGTCACCCAAGACAAGCTCGTGCGGGATGTCTTATACCGTCTGGACCAGGTGATCGAGCTGTCGGAAGTGCTGGGCAACCGCGCCATGCAAGAACTCGTTAAGCGGGTGGATATGAGCAACTTCGACGATGGCGATGTCCTCATCATGGTCGTGAATCCGCTGCCGTATCCCCGCCGGGAGATTGTGGAAGCCTTCGTCAATATGCCATGCAAGCACGAAAGCGCCGCCATGTGGGGCTCCACGGGCGACCGTATCCAGATGTATGACGCGGATGGCCAGCCGGTGGGTACGCAATGGCAAGGGATGAGCAAGGAGACGTATTGTGTCACCGAGATTCATACCCGCGCGCTGCCACTTGCCTGCCAGCGGCATTTGGTGTATTTCGATACGGGCGAGGTGCCCGCGTGTGGCTATAAGCTGTTTCGTGCTGGAAAGCCCGCCGAAGACCGGGGCAAGGCGGCCGCCTGGTCCGACCTGCATGAACGCACCAACACCTTGCGGACGAATCCGCATACCATCGAGAACGAATACCTGCGCGTCGTGATGAATCTCAATGGCACATTCGATCTTACGGACAAATCCCTGGGCCATACTTTCCCCTCGCTCAATTATTATGAAGACCGGGGCGAGCATGGCGACTATTGGATCAACGAAAAGCCCATGTTTGATCAAGTCCATACGAGCCTGGGCTGTTCGGCGCGGATTTGGACCGAGGAATCTGGCCCCTTGCAGGCCACTTTGCTCAGCGAAATCACGATGCGGCTCCCGGCCCGGGGCATCCGTGAGCAGCAGCGCCGGGGTGATGCGCTCGAAGCACTCACCATTCGCACTGCTGTGACCCTGCACGCGGGGCAACGCCAAGTGGATGTCCGGGTGACATTCGAGAACCGCCATGAAGACCATTATCTCCGGGCCATGTTCCCCACGCATCTCTCGAAAGCCATGTACGCCGATGCGGGCGGCCATTTTATCGTGGACCGGCGGCCCATCCGGCCCCAAGGTCCATCGCCGGATATCGTGTGGCCCGATATGGCGACATTGCCCCAGAATAATTTCGTGGATGTAAGCGATGGTGAAATGGGTATCGCCTTCCTGAACGATAGCCTCACCGAATACGAGGTGGAGGACAACGCCGAACGGACCGTGGCGTTATCCTTGTTGCGTTCCATGCGCAATTGGATCTGCACGGAAATGCGCTGCTCCTCCAGCTTCCCCTCTCAAAAAGGCGGGCAATGCCTGGGCGGCCATGAGATCCGGTACGCCTTATATCCGCATGAGGGCGATTGGCGGGCGGCGCAAGCGCCATTGGCTGCCGAACGGTTCAATGCGCCCGTGCGGCTTGTGCAAACTCGAGCCCATGAAGGCGTCTTTCCCGCGAAGCAAGGTTCTTTATTTGTGATTGAGACGCCTGAGTTGCGTTTTTCCGCCCTCAAGAAAGCGCAGCCCACGAATGGCGTTCCGGCCCGTTCCTATGTGTTGCGCGTATATAATCCCACCCATGACACGCTTCAAGGGCGTATTCGTTTCCACACCCCAGTGGCCCGCGCATGGCGGACGGATTTGAATGAACAGCGAGTGGAGGAGCTTTCGTTGGATTCCCCGCACATGCTAACATTCACCGTGCAGTCCTATGCTATCTCTACAATCGAATTTGAGGTGTTATAGAGGCTATTTTTCTGGGTATTCGTTTTATGATGCGAAGAATACTGGTTTAGCGTAGAATACTGCGTGGCGTCTGATACATAGTCTGGCTTGCCGCAATGGGTATTGCGGCAAAAATCGCCAATGGTGCGCCATGAGAGACATGCTGTGGAGAGGGTGAGTATGTCAGACAGTGCAAAACGCGAACCACATGAGGAAGAACTCCGCCAAAAAGCTAGAGAAATGCTCTCGCAGAGTCAAGCGAGGCCCGATGAAGAGTGTTATGCATCCGCGGATGAATTAATCGAAGAACTCCGCATTTATCAAACCGAACTCGAGATCCAAAATGAGGAGCTTTGCTTATCGCGTACGGAACTCGAGGTTTCCCGGAATCGATATTATGAGCTGTTCGATTTAGCGCCCGTGGCGTGCCTCTCCGCGGATCATGATGGCATCATTTCCGAGGCCAATCTAGCGCTATCGAGCATGCTGGGCATCGAACGTTCCCACATCAAGGGGCGGTCTGTCTATACATTCCTGACGGAACCAAGCCGAGAATTGCTAGGCCAATGCATCCGGGATGTGCTCGGAGGCAGTGAGCGGGCGGCTTGTGATCTCGAGATCTCCCTGCGAAACCAGCATAACCGCTGGGCGCATGCGGAATGCGCCTTGTTTCCCGCACTCGAAATGGAGCCCCGCCTTGTGTTGGCGGCGCTGATTGATGTGACGGATGCGCGGCAGGCGGAAGAAGATGCGCGCCAGATCGAGTTTCTCATCGAATCTACCGATGATGCCGTTATAGGATGCTCGCCCGAGGGCACGGTCATCAAATGGAATGCCGGCGCGGTGCGGATTTATGGATACGCCGCTTCTGAGATCATCGGCCAGCCTGTCGCGATGATATATCCGGAAGAGCGCCGGGAAGAGCTATGCATCTTGTTCGATGAGGTGTGCCGGCTTGGAAAAGCGGTGAGCCGCGAATCGGTACGGGTGCGCAAGGATGGCGTGCGAATCGAGGTCAACACGAGGGTTTCGCCTATCCGCGATCCTGGCGGGATTATCATTGGGCTTTCATCGATTAGCCGCGACATCTCGGCGGAGCGCATGGAATCCCGCCAAAAAGAGGAGTTCGATTTGCGTTTGAGGGCGATGTTTGACTCTTTTGATGGCTTTATGTTTGTAACGGATGACGCAAACCGCGTGGAATACGCCAACGCCTTGTTCAATGAATATGCAGGCAGGAATACCTCCGGGCTTGATATTGTAGATATTTTCCCCTGTGATGTGATGATGCAAGCATCCGGTTCGTTTTGCGATTTGCCGCCGGATGAGACGGCGCGCTGGGAGTTTTGTGATCCCAAAACATGCCTGTGGTTTTATGCGTCTAGCTCTCCCTTGCCGCTGCCGGATGGCCGCCTTGGCCGTCTGAATATGCTGCTCGACGCCACCCAGCGCAAACAAGTGGAAGAATCGCTTCGAGAAAGCGAGCAATACAGCCGCAGCCTTTTTGCCAACTCTCCCGTAGGAATGGCGCTTGTGCTGCCGGATGGCCGCTTTGTGGATGTGAATGAGGCTTTCGCCCGGATAACCGGCCGCAGTGTGCAGACGGTGCTCTTGCAATGCTTGTGGGATTTTTCGCCCAAAGATATGCGGGATGCCCAATGCGCCCGGCTCGAGGATCTGCTTCGTAGCGGCAGCTCCGCAGGATATGAGACCTCATTGCTGCGTAAGGACGGCAGTGAAGCGCCCGTGTCGGTGCAAGGGGCCGTGCTCGAACGCTCCGGCCAAACCTATATTTTACTCACCATGATGGATATCACTTCCCGCCTGGCTGCGGAAGAAGCGCTCATGCGGTTCCGTTCGGCTTTGGACAATTCCGCGGATGCGGTCTTTATCATCGACATCGAGGCGCTCTGCTTTTTAGATACTAATGCTACGGCATCTGTTTTGACCGGCTTTTCTTGTGATGAGATCTTGGCCATGGGGCCAATGGGACTGTGGACCTGCTTGGTCGTGGAGCCCTCTTGGCCGTCGCAGACGGTATCGAGTGGGTTTTCGGATCAATATGGGCGGGCGGAAGCGGTATTCAAGCATAAAGACGGCCATGAGTTCCCCATCGAGATTTTATTAAGCACGGTCGAGACGGCGGGCCGGTGCTTGATTCTGGCCACCGCCCGCGACATTACGGAACGCAAGGCGGTCGAAGCGGCCTTGCAGCTTGAAAAGGAGCGCGCCGAATCGGCTGCCCGCGCCAAAGGAGATTTCCTGGCCAATATGAGCCATGAAATCCGCACGCCCATGAATGGGGTGCTGGGCATGGCGGAGTTGCTCTTGCGAACGGATTTGACGGAAGAGCAGCGTACATATACGGAAACGATGGTGCGCTCGGGTGAAGCACTCGTGAGCATCATTAACGATGTGCTGGATTATTCAAAACTCGAGGCAGGCAAAGCCCCGCTCGAATGCGCTCCCTTTGATCTAGAAGCCGCGGTCTCCAGCGTGGCGCAGCTTTTTTCCGTTGGCGTGGAGAACAGAGGGCTGGAATTGATCACGCGGTACGCCCCGCATGCGCCGCGCTTTTTCCTGGGAGATGTCGGGCGTGTGCGGCAGGTTCTTACTAACCTCATCGGAAACGCCGTCAAATTCACCGAAAAAGGCTATATTCTGCTGGATGTGGGCTGTATCGAACAGCCAGAAGAAACGCAAAACAACACCTGCTTGATGCGGCTTAGCGTCGTGGATACAGGCATTGGCATGGCGGAAGACAAGCTGGACCGCATATTTGAGTTTTTCACGCAAGCAGATGGCTCCATCACGCGCCGGTACGGGGGCACTGGCCTCGGGCTTGCCATCAGCAGGCGCCTCGTGGAAAACATGGGCGGGGAACTCAGTGTGAAGAGCCGCATAGGCGAAGGCTCCGCATTTACGTTCACCCTCCGGCTGCCGATTGATAGGCGCATGCAAGACACGGAGCGCGGTCCAGTGGCGCGCAGCTCTCTAGTGGCGGACATGCGGGGCTCATGGGTGGTAATTGTCGGCTCGAATGCCATCTCCCAGAGCATTTTGAGTGAGCAGATCGAATCATGGGGCATGCGCAGCCAGGCCTTTGATTCCGGCCAGCACGCCATCGAGGAAATCCGTGAAGCCTTTAACCGCCATGAACCAAATTGGTTGATTCTCATTGACCACCATACATCGGACATGGATGGGGAGCAGGTAGCTCGAGCCTTGCGCAGCGAACCCGCGGCAAAGCATTCGTTCTTAGTGTTACTGACCAGCATGAGCCGTTTGTCGGATACCCGACAAATGGCTGATATCGGGGTAGCCGAGTGCCTTGTCAAGCCGGTGACTCCATCCCGGCTATATGACACGATGTCCCGGCTCTGGCACATGTACCGGCAAGGCAAGCAATTGCCGCTGTTTAAGGAAACGCCGCCCGAAGGGAAGCAGGATATCCGTATCGAGGGCGAATCCGCCACGAAGCTTAATGAGAAAACAGAGGGGGACAGCTTCAGCTCGCCGAATGTGCTTTTAGCGGAAGATAATGAAGTAAACCGCCTCGTGGCGCGCGAGATTTTGCATGAAGCCGGATGCAGCGTGGATTGCGCGGCGAATGGCCTGGAAGCGGTTGAAATGCGCCAAAATGGCGAATACGCCCTCATTTTCATGGATGTCCAAATGCCGGAAATGGATGGCCTCACCGCCTGCCGCCAGATACGCGAGTATGAGCAGCGCTTGCTTCTTGAGAATGTGCCCGTGCGCCGCGTGCCCATCGTGGCCATGACCGCCAATGTCATGCAAGGTGATCGGGAAAAATGCATCGAGGCGGGAATGGATGATTATTTGGGAAAACCTATCCGGATAGCGGGCGTGACCGAGATGCTCCGCAAGTATGTGAATGCGCAAATCAACGCCGCACCCGTTGCCGACATGGCCCGGCTGCTGATCATCGAAGAAAATTCGGAGATTGCAAGCTTACTAATGGGGCAGGTTCGGCAGAATCTGCCGCAATCCAATCCCCGAATCGCCCAGAATGCGCTCGAAGCCCAGGTATTTCTCGGCAGTTTCCTTCCCGAACTGGTTGTCATGGAAGCCCGCGTACCTGGACTGGACGGCCCCGCATTTGTCCGTTTTGTTCGCAGCCAAACCCGTTATGCGCGTACTCGAGTGATTGTGTGGACTGCTTTGTCCCGTGAGGATCCTATAGTTAATGAGATACGCGAAGCTGGCGCCAGTATTGTGTTTGGAAAACCAGATACCAAACCGCTTTTCGCATCCATTCGGGGCGGGCGGAGATCTAACACGCCAGATTTTTCATCCATGGGAGAAGAAATGCCCATCGAGCAGGACGCCCCGCCGATACTCGTGCCCGTGATACCTTATCCGCTTGATTTAGATAAAGCGCTCGATATTGTTGGAGGCAATGTGCAGCGGCTCCGAAAGCTATCGAGCCTCATGGCGCAAGATATGCCCCTTCAATTCCAGCGGCTGATTGCCGCGCTTGAGACAGGAGATTCATCCGCCGTGGCGCTGCATGCCCATACCATCAAGGGCCAAGCCGCGACCGTGTGCGCGGAACGCCTGCGCGAAGCCGCTCAGAAGGTCGAGTTAGCGGCAAAGGAGGGGCGAATGGATGAAGCCAGCGGGCAAGTGGTTGGGCTTGATGCCCTGATCCATGATCTTACCGACGCTTTTGATAACGTGGACTGGGATGCCCTTGCGGCCAAGGGCCTCATGGAATAATATGTACGAAATGGACAAGCAGATAGGCATGCGGGCATAAGCCTTTCAGATTGAGCGGCACATCCTGGGGGGGGGGGAAGTAACATGACACTTCGTCATGGTGTTTCATGGCTGCCAGCCATAATGCTTGCTTCTGCGGCGTTTTGCTGTTCGGCGGAAGAATCTACAAATACGGACGCGCCATCGCTTCTGGCGCAAGAGGCGCCGGCAGTGGAAGAGCAGGACAATCCCGATTCGGAGAACCAAGATTCTTTCTGGTTCATGGGCACATCGAATTACCATCTGCGGCTCGAGGAATCGGAAAAACGCATTGACGGCATGCTCAACAATACGCTGGGCAAAGTGTTGCCCCGCTGGGAGCGCCCCACCACATTCAAGGATTGGTGCGAAGACTGGCGTGTCTGGGATCTATGGGGAGGATATGGGCGCGATATCAACGCCTATTCCTCCTGGACGGTTTATACGGGCGGCGGCATCGGGACCATCCCCAATGGGAAACGCTATTTTCCATTGGGGATTCCATTGCGGCTCGATGCGGACTTTACGCGAAAATCGCTCCTTGTGGGTTCCTCGATTTCCTATTACCCTTGGGGAAGGCCGGTAAAGAAAGAGCCGGGTTTCGTTGCCTCATTAAAGGCTGCACGTCCCGTGGCGGAAATCAATCTAGGCTATACATATCAGATTAGCATAGGTGATGTGAAAGCGTCTTTACCGCTGGCGGGAAATATACTGCACATTAAGGATGAAAAAAGGTATCATCTATTTTGGTTGAGCCCAAGGATTGGCGTGGAAGCCCCTATTACCGATAAAGATTCACTTAATGTGCTGGTTGGATATACTATCATGCATCAGCACGGCCCGGAGTATAATGGAGCCATGCTCGAATTCTTTGTGCGGCATCGGTTTTAGTGTGCGCCGTGGGGTGCGGTGCTAATGCGGATACGTAATTTGCCTGAGATGTGTCCTTGCTGTGGTCTAGTAAGATGCTCTATGGCATGAGCAAAGGGAGGTTCGTATAATGGTTTGGAAAACAGGAATATGGTGTGTATCAGTTCTGGCGCTTGTATCGTTTGGTGCGGCCCAGGCAGCGGAGGTGCAAATGGAAAAAGTTCCGTATGGCGGCTGGAATAACTGTATTAAACTGACAAATGGTTCCATCGAACTCATCGTGACAACGGATGTAGGCCCACGGGTGATCCGGGTTGGTTTTGTAGGCGGCCCGAACCTGTTCCACGAATATCCTGAAGCGCTGGGCAAAACGGGCGGCGATAAATGGTGCAACTACGGCGGCCATCGTTTCTGGCATGCCCCGGAGTCTGATCCGCGCACGTATTGGCCGGATAATGGGCCCGTCGAAAATACGTGGGATGGCAAAGTGCTCAAACTCACGCAGCCTGTCGAAGGCACTACCGGCCTGCAAAAAGTGATTGAGATAAGCCTTGAGGCTGACAAGGACCATGTGACCATCAACCATACCCTTATCAACCACAACCTGTGGGATGTCGAAACCGCGCCGTGGTCTATTTCCGTAATGGCCGGGAATGGCCGGGTCATCTTCCCGCAAGAGCCCTACCGCCCCCATCCGGATTATCTCCTGCCTGCCCGGCCGCTGGTGCTATGGCATTACACGAATATGGCCGATCCGCGCTGGACATGGAGCGAAAAATATGTTCAATGCCGCCAGGATCCAAAATCAACCGCCAAGCAGAAAATCGGCTTCTTGAATAAGCAGGGCTGGGCGGCCTATACGCTCGAGGGTGATGTGTTTATCAAACGATTTGCCTACCAGGAAGGCGCTGAATATTTGGATTATGGCGTAAACAATGAGATGTATGTGGACAAAGACATGCTCGAAATTGAGTCGCTCGCACCAGTTTCGAAAATACCGGCCAGCGGCGGCAGCGCCTCGCATCAGGAAGACTGGTATATTTTCAAGGCGCAAGTGGGAACCACCGACGCCGATATCGATAAACAGGTATTGCCGCTGGTTCAAAAAACCACAGGCAAGTAATCCCGGCGATCATGCTCTAACGCCATAGGCGGGGCTTCGGCTCCGCCTTCTTTATTATTGGGCGGTTTTGCCGATGGAGCGCAAGCAAGGGTGAAGAGGCCTATGATTCCTATCCATAAGGTTGCGTTTTGATTCCGCCAGCGCGTATGCTCCCTTCTGCTTATCGCCGGTTTTCAGGAATTTTCCGATACTTCAAGTATATAGGAGACAAGAATATGCGGCTCAGTCAATTGGTGGGTTCACGGTACAAAGAGCGTCCGGCGGAGGCTACACTGGATAGCCACGCGTTCCTGCTGCGCGGGGCCTATGCGCGCCAAGTGGCCAACGGGATCTATTCGCTCTTGCCGCCCGGATTGCGGGTCGTACGCAAGATCGAGCGCATCCTCCGCGAAGAGATGGACCGCGTCGGCGGCCAGGAAGTGCTGATGCCGGTGGTGATGCCCCGCGAACTGTGGGAGGAATCAGGCCGCTACCAGTCCGTGGGCAACGAGTTGGTGCGCTTTTCCGACCGCACCGGGCACGACATGGTGCTCGGCATGACGCACGAAGAGGCGGTTGTCCACCTGTGCCGCAATGAAATCAGCAGCCACGCCCAGTTGCCGTTCATGGTCTACCAGCTCCAGACGAAATTTCGCGACGAGCCCCGTTCGCGCGGCGGGCTGATCCGCGTGCGCGAATTCACCATGAAAGACGCCTATTCGTTCCATGCCAGCCAGGAAGACCTCGAACGCTATTACATGGAATGCTACAAAGCCTACCAGCGCATTTTCGCGCGGGCGGGCGTGCCGCAAGTGGCCGTCGTCGAATCCGACTCGGGCATGATGGGCGGCAAGGTGGCCCATGAATTCATGCTGCTCGTGGACGCTGGCGAGGACACGATTGTCGTGTGCGAAGAGAGCGGATACCTGGCGAATCTCGAAGTGGCGAAGGGCGTCGTACAGGCCTATCCCGAAGAGCCAAAGCCGCTCGAAAAAGTCCATACGCCCGGCTGCAAGACCATCGAAGAAGTGGCGGGTTTCCTGGGCGTCGAAGCGCGCCGGACGGCCAAAGCGGTCTTTTATGATCAGGACGCCGAAGGCAAGCTGGTCCTCGCCATCGTGCGCGGCGACCGCGATGTAAACGAGATGAAGCTCGCAAAAGTGATCAAGGCCGAGCCCGTGCCCGCGACTGATGAACGCATCCGCGCGGTGGGGGCCGTGCCAGGCTTCGCCTCGGCCATGGGACTCGACCGCGCCCGCGTGCGTATTATCATTGATGATACCGTGGCCGCGTCGAACAACCTCGTCACGGGCGCGAATGAAGCGGATTACCACTATATCTATTTCAACCTGTCCCGCGACCTCCCCGGCGTCGAGACCTGCGACATCATCGAGGTGAAAGAAGGCGATACCTCCATCGACGGGAAAGGTTCGCTTATCTTCAAGCGCGGCATCGAAGTGGGCAATATCTTCCAACTCGGCGTGAAATACACGGAATCCATGGGCATGGCCTACAACGATGAGGCGGGCAAGGCCTGCACGCCCATCATGGGCTGCTACGGCATCGGAGTCGGCCGCCTGATGAGTTCCGCCATGGAAGCCTACCGCGACCAATACGGCCCCATCTGGCCTATCACCATCGCCCCGTGGCAAGTCCACCTCAACGCCATCAAGCTCGCAGCCCCCGGTGTCGCTGACACCGCCGAACAATTGTATGCTGGACTCCAAGCGGCGGGCCTCGAAGTGCTCTACGACGACCGTGACGCACGTCCCGGCGCTCAATTCGCCGACGCCGACCTGCTGGGCATTCCCTTCCGGCTCGTCGTAAGTGAACGCAACCTGAAAGAAGGCCAGGTCGAATGGAAGCGCCGCGACACGGGCGAGTCAGGCGTCATGCCGCTTGCGGAAGCCGTGGCCACGGTGAAGGGATGGATCGAACAGGCTATCGCCGATATCAACGCCAAAGCGGACGCTTACTGACTCGGCCTTGTATTATCGTAGCATGGCCGTCCCGGCCATGAAGCAAGCAGTATAGCTTCTGCTTCATGGGAAGGGCGTCTATGCCACAGGAGGCTTTAAAAAAGCCACATGTTAGCCAAGTGGTGAAGAATGACCGGCGCCCTCGCCGGTCATCTGTTCCCATACGTATCCCATTCAGCAACATGCGTGCATACTGCCTTAAACCGCTCTAGAACACATGGAGCCCGTCCTTGGCGCGTCGAAAACAGGAAGGGCTTGGAAAATCTCTTTGCAAGAAGGCTTTCTCCGCACCCCTTTCGAAAAATCCTTGATTTGGCGATGTACCCATTGATTGCACCATGCAAGGCTTCTACAATATTCCTTGGTGTGCAACCGTCCAGGGAGCCCAAACCGATGAAGATGTGGCCGAAAACGACGGAAGAGTGGGTTCGAGCCGTTTTCACTGTTCTTGTCGTTTGCCTTCTGCTTTTTACAATTCTCCTTTTTGCAGCGGAATTCGTCTCTCGCTACGGGTGGTACCACGGCTGCCAGATTCCGCGTGTAATGATAGCCACTTGCGCCACGTTGTCTGGCTTTATGATTATGAGCTCCTTGATAACCGCCGGTCTTCTCTTGCTCTTTTCGTTTGCCGCCGCCATAGGAGGTTACTGGAAGATCGTTCGTTGGGTTCTTGTCTGTCTTGGCGCGTGGGCCGCATTCTTTGTATTGTTCGCTCCTTTTCTTGCACGCGCGCGCGAGAAGCCAGTCATCTACCTCTACCCCACAACGGAACAACTGGTCAATGTGAGACTGTCATACGATGGACAACTCCTTCATGCCTATCCGGATTATCCCCCGGAAGCCTGGCAAGTGATTGCGAAGCCTTCGGGTGAGTTAGTCAACGCGCAGACCGGAAGATCCCACTATTGCCTCTTTTGGGAGGGCATTGATAACCACGAATATCGATTGAATGAGGGTTTTGTCGTTGCCGGGAAAGATACTGCTTGCTTTCTCGAATTGACCTTGGCAACGCTCGGGTTATCGGAACGCGAGGCGAACGAATTCATCATCTATTGGCTGCCTCGTTTGGAGAGGAATGCCTTCAATGTTATCTCTTTCCCATCCGAGGAATACTCGCATTATGCGCGGCTGCAAATCACACCCACTCCGGATACGCTCATTCGGGTCTTCATGGTATTCAAGCCTGTTGCCGCGCCCATCGACATCAGCCCACCGACGCTCAAACCAATAACCCGGCACGGATTTACGGTGGTCGAATGGGGCGGAACTGAACTGGACTAAAGCATTTTTAGCAAAACTATTGTCGTTGGCGCGCCAATAATACGGACGGGGGGCTTCAAGTGGCTACAGATAGACCTAAAATGCTGGCAATTCTGTACTTCTCAATTCCGTTGTGATCCCTGAATATGCCTCCTCATTGCCAGACACGAACTCATAAGTGACACATCGTCCCGCAGGACTTCGTGCAAGGCTTCTTCCTCTACCTACGACTACATTGCATTGCGCCGGCCCCAAACACGGTAAAGCCCGGAGCCGCCACCGTGGTAAAACCATAATAAGACCAAACAAGCAACGAGTTTTTCTTGACAAAATCCGATTCCTGCTATATAGTTTACATATGAGCGGATCAGGAGGCGAAATATGGGCTTGAAGCAGGAATTGGGGCTGCGCAAGGACTTCACCAATCTCGAACACGAGACCTTGTTGTCCATTTATTATACGGCGGGCATGCTCCAAAAAGACGCCGCCTCGGTGTTGCGCCAATATGGCCTGACGGACACCCAATTCAATGTATTGAGTCTGCTGCGGCACCAGTGCGGCGACGAGGGCGGCCTGACGCAAGTCGAGTTAAGCCGCATGCTGCTGGTGAATCGCGGCAATGTCACGGGCCTGGTGGACCGCATGGAGCGTGATGGGCTTGTGTGCCGCAAAGCGGTGGCCAATGACCGCCGTTATAATCTGGTGGCCCTGACCGAAAAAGGCTGTGCGCTCATCGACAGCGCCGACAACGCCTATATGGATGGCGTGCTCCAAGCCACAAAGGGCCTAAGCGCGGAGCGGTTGCGTAAAGTCTGTGACGCCCTCCAAGTCCTGCGCGCCAATATCCGGTAGGAAAAAGAGGAAACGAAAGCGGGGTTTTGCCGCCCTTGTAGTTCATGTGTGTACGTTATACCTGTAAACTTAAAGGCGGGGCAATTCGCATACAAGGAGAAACAATCATGGGTACGAAGCTAGTTTACCTAGGAGCGCTCGTTACGCTGTTTGCCACGGTATCCGCATGCACTACTTGCCATGCGCCGCAAGAAGCTGCGGAGCGCATCGGCATATACGACTCGAGAGCGATTGCCGTCGCGTATTGCGGCAGCGCGTTTCATGAAGCGCGTTTGAAGGCGGTCCGCGACGAAATGGAGCAGGCGCGCCAGGCGGGCGATAAAAAGAAAATGGCCCAGCTCGAGAACACCATGCGCGAAGGCCAGCGCCAGATGCATCTGCAAGGCTTCGGCACGGCTCCCGTCGATGAGATCCTGAGCCTGATTGCGGACCAAACAGTTGCACTCAAACAGGCGAAGGACATTAATGCGCTGGTGTCCAAATGGGACAAACGAGAGCTGGCCAAACACTCAAGGGCCGCGCAAATCGATGTGACGAGTGATTTGGTTGATCTGTTTCATCCTTCGGAGAAACAACGCAAATCCGCGATGGCCATACAAGAGACAAAGCCCATTTCGTCCTGGCGGCTAAAGCTGATGGGCGCATGCGAATGAAGGCTATTTGTTTAGGCGAAGATTTGCATGATGAACAAGATTCACCATAGCACTGAGTATCGGGAACGGGGAAGATCCTGGAATTACACAGATGGCTGTCCCTTTGGGGCAGTCTTATGGTGGAGCCTACCGTGTAGTGGTTCATTTTATCAGAATTTGAAGATGCAACCGCTTTGCCTCGCCTATACAAGCAGGGCAATCGCATTAAAACGACCATGCTCCGGTATATGGCCCCGCTGCCTGACCTAAGCCCGCAGTTCTTTCTGCAGTCCTTTGTACCTCGCACTGTCCCCATTTCTTTCTCTTGGTAGTCAAGGGGTACATTTTCTCAGTATTATTAGTTAGATAATAATCTATTGATATGATATCTTGCGTCCATGGCCTCACAGAAAGGAGAATGGACCCATGGACGCGAATCAAAACCTGTTTTTCCTTCACTTCGGACAGATCGATGACCCTCGTCTGGAGCGCAAGAAGCGGCACAGCCTGATTGACATCATCGCCATCACCATATGTGCGGTCATCGCGGGAGCCGATGGGTGGACACACGTCGAGGAATTCGGCAGAGCCAAGGAACAGTGGCTGCGCACATTCCTCAAACTCGAAAATGGCATTCCTTCCCACGATACCTTCGGGCGCTTCTTTTCCCTGCTCAACCCCGCGGTCTTCCCGCAGTGTTTCATCAACTGGGTCCGGGCGCTCCAGCCACAGGTGGAAGGCGTTGTCGCGATTGACGGCAAGACAGCACGCCGCTCGCACGACCAAACCCAAGGCAAGAAGGCCATCCACGTGGTGAGCGCTTGGGCCACGAGCAATGGGCTGTCCTTGGGGCAGACCAAAGTGAACGATAAGTCCAACGAAATCACCGCTATCCCTGAATTGATCAAGCTCTTGGAACTGCGAGGCTGTCTGATTACCATCGACGCCATGGGCTGTCAACGGGAAATCGCCCAGACGATTGTCGACGCCGGTGCAGACTACTTGCTGGCGGTCAAGGGCAATCAGGAAACCCTTGCCGAGGATGTGGAACAGGAGTTCAAAGAGGCAATGGCCCAGGATTTCGCCCACATGGACCACCAGTATTACGAAACCCTCGAAAAGAACCACGGGCGCACGGAAAAACGCCAGTATTGGCTCACAAAGGATATTGCAGGATTAGGCCCCCTCGAACGCTGGCCCCAGCTGGCTGCCATGGCCATGTGCCGGGCCACCCGCACCGTCAAAGGCGAAACCTCCATCGAAGATCGCTTCTTCATCACCAGCAACACCCATGGCAATGTGGAGAAAATCGCCACGGCCATCCGCGCTCACTGGCAAGTGGAGAATTGCCTGCACTGGGTGCTCGACGTCGCCTTCGACGAGGACCAATGCCGTATTCGGGCCGGCTATGCCGCTGAAAACCTGGCCACCATACGCCGATTGGCATTGAACGCCCTCAAAGCCGATAAGACCACAAAGGTCGGCGTAAAGACCAAACGAAAACGAGCCGGCTGGGATACCGACTATCTCTGTAAAACCCTTATGGTAACCTGAGTTTTAATGCGATTGCCCTACCCCTGTCCCAGGGCTTACGCATCTAAATTCCCAGTAAACGTAGAAGGTATTCGGGGTCGAGTGCAGCAGCGAAGCGCTTGCCCCTGAGGAAATCTTTGTTGGTCTTGTCTTTCTTGAGGAGGTTGAGTGTAATTCTCCTCAAGGAGGCGAGATTCTGGGCGGCGTTTCTTGTTCGGGCGCGGTTGTCGTCTTCGCGAAAGATAATGTCTAGGCGCCAGTGCAAATTGTTTTCCACGCCCCAGTGTCCACGCACGGCGTGGGCGAATCGTCGTGCGTCGAGGGGCAGGCTGCTCAAGTAGTAGCGCCGCTCGATGGTGTTCTTCCCTTTTTCCTTGCGGATGGACTCGACCATGCCGAAACTCTTGAGGCCCTTCCAAAGTCCTTTGTCCTCGAACCAGCCCAAGTCGGTGGATTGCCAGTATCGGCGGGTTTCGATGCGGCCATGCCCCTTGTCGATGGTCTGGTGGAAATCCATCCGTGTGGCGTCGGCTGTTGGCGCGCACTGGGTGGCGCAAGGGGGAACGGCGTCCTTGAAAAAGGCCTTCACTTCTTCTAGGGCGGTGGCGTGGTTGCCTTTGAGGGCCAGCACGTAGTCGGCCTGCCGTTGGATAATGTGGGAGGCGATATCCTTCTGGCAGCCCATGGCGTCCAGGGTGACGATGGCTCCCTTGAGCTTTAAGGCGTTGAGGAGTTTGGGGACGGCGGTGATTTCGTTGGATTTCTCGTCCACCTTGACCTGCCCCAGCGCCAGGCCGTGCTCGCAAGCCCATGCGCTGACGATGTAGGGGATGGCCTCCCCCTGATTCAAGGCGCGCCGCAGGGCTTTGCCGTCAATGGCGGCGACCTCATCGCTCAGATTGGGGCAAATGCCCTGCACCCATTGGCCGAAGCATTCCAGAAAGGCATGGGGGTCGAGGGCGGAAAAGACCCGGTTGAAGGTGTCGTGCGAGGGGATGCCGCCGGGCAATTCCAGGAAGCCCTTCAGCCAATCCTCCCGGAGCCAGCCGAAGCGCTCCATATCCGAAAAGCTCTCCCCGCCCACGAGGGCTGAGCATAGCCCAATCATCAAGATGTCAATGAAGTTGTGCCTGCGGGTCCGGTCCATGCGGGGATCAGGCAGGCCCGCGAAACACTCGATAATAGGCTTGGGCTTGGGCAGGGATTTCTTTTCAGCGGTCATGGGGTGCTCCTTTCATTCATGCGCCGAAGCACTGTTGACTCTAGTATATAGAATTCTATATATTAAAATCCATGAAGCACACCAAAAAGATGCAAGCATTGCTGGAGCGCATGGCGCAGATTGAGCGGATGGAGCGCGGAAAGCTCTGTCAAATGGGCGGGCGTCCCCACTTTAACCACCAGAGCTGGGAGAACGAGAAGAACGTGGTTCGCTATGTGCCGGCGCGCGAAACCGAGTTCCTAAAAGAGGCCATCAATGGCTACCAGGCTTTCATGAAGCTGGCTGAACGCTACGTGGACGAAGTCGTCAAGCAAACCCGCCGTGAGCGCGCAAAGACCTTCCCCCAAGCGAAAAATCCCAGGCCACGTTGACAGAAAAAATCATGCACAACAGGATAAATCGACTCTTGAGCACTATTAGATGCGTAAGCCCTGATCCTGGTGTAGGAGGTCTTGACAGGGAATACAGAGTGTGGTAACATTCGCGCTTGTTAGCACTCAATCAAGCAGAGTGCTACTAGTATCCGGCCCGGCCGGTATTAAGCGGATAAACACTTTGTCGCAAAGGAGATATTACCATGGCCAAACAGTTGGCTTTCGACCAAGAAGCACGTACAGCGATGCTGCGCGGCGCGGATGCGCTTGCGAATGCGGTTAAGGCTACTCTCGGCCCCAAGGGCCGCAATGTGGTGATTGAGAAGTCCTATGGCGCCCCGAAGATCACGAAGGATGGCGTTACCGTCGCGAAAGAGATCGAGCTGCCTAATGCCTTCGAAAATATGGGAGCGCGTATGCTGCGTGAGGCGGCAAGCAAGACCCAAGACATCGCGGGCGATGGCACGACGACGGCGACAGTGCTGGCGCAAGACATGATTCACAGCGGCATGCGCCAAGTCATCGCGGGGGCGAATCCCATGCACCTGAAGCGGGGCATGGAGAAAGCTTTGGCCGTGGTGTTGGAGGAGGTGAAAGCCGCCAGCAAGAAGGTGCGCAATTCAGACGACATCGCGCATGTGGGTGCGATTTCGGCCAACGGCGACCTCGAGATCGGTAAAATGATCGCTGACGCCATCGATAAGGTGGGTGAAGACGGCGTCGTCACCATCGAAGAAGGCAAAGGCCTGGCGAACGAACTGGAAGTCGTGCAAGGCATGCAGTTCGACCGCGGCTATATGTCGCCCTATTTCGTGACTAGCGCCGAGACCATGACGGCTCTTCTTGAGGACTGTTATATTTTATGCTGTGAGAAAAAGATCTCATCCGTACAGGAAATGCTCCCGATCTTGCAAGCCATCGCCCAATGCGGCAAGCCGCTGGTGATCATTGCCGAAGATATCGAGGGTGAAGCGCTGGCCACTTTGGTGGTGAACCGTCTGCGCGGCATCCTCAATGTCGCCGCCGTGAAGGCCCCGGCCTTCGGCGACCGCCGCAAAGAGATTATGCGCGACATTTGCGCGCTTACTGGCGCGACATTCATCTCGGAAGACTTGGGCACGAAGCTCGAGAATGTGAAGCTGGATTCCCTAGGCCGCGCCAAGCGCATCGAGATCACAAAAGACAATACGACCATCATTGAGGGCGCGGGCGCGAAGAAAGAGATTTTGGCCCGTTGCGAAACCATCCGCCGGGCCATCGAGACTACCACGTCGGATTACGACCGCGAGAAGCTTCAAGAACGTTTGGCGAAGCTCGCGGGCGGCGTTGCGGTTATCAAAGTCGGCGCGGCTACGGAAATCGAATTGAAAGAAAAGAAATCTCGCACCGATGACGCGCTGAACTCGACTCGTGCGGCCATCGAAGAGGGTTTTGTGCCTGGCGGCGGCATTGCGTTCTTGTCTGCTATTAAGAAGATCGAGGCGCTCAGCCTTGATGGCGACATGGCCATCGGCGCGAAAATCGTGGCGGACGCTTTGGCGTCGCCGCTGCGCAATATCGCGGAAAACGCGGGCGCGGAAGGCAATGTGGTCGTGCAGCATGTACAGACCCACAAGGCTGGCATAGGCTATAACGCCGCTACGGGCGAATATGAAGACCTCGTGAAAGCGGGCATTATCGATCCCGCCAAGGTGCTGCGCACCGCCATCCAGAACGCCGTAAGCGTCGCAGGCATGTTCATCACCACTGAGTGCATGATCAGCGATATTCCTGAAAAGGAAAAGCCAGCCCCTGCGGGTGGCGGCCATGGCGGCATGGGTGGAATGGGAGGCATGGGCGGAATGGGTGGAATGGGCGGCATGATGTAAGCCAGTCCAGTCCGCGCGCCATGCGCGCGCGTTGCTATAAAGAAGGGCGCACTTTCGGGTGCGCCCTTCGTATTTATCCCGGATAATGCAATAGATAAAGCTTCTGCATCTGGGTTATAAAGCTTTAGCAACTTTTCGATCTCAACTTGGTATAAATGGGTTCTCCCGCAGCACCAAACCATCCGACGTATTGCATCCTATCTGGAACCGCTCTAAGCCCTGCCCAGCCGAATCATTCAGTTTCAAGGGAAACTTGGATAAATAGACACCCGTATATTTTCTTGACACCAAATAGGCGCTCGTATATATTTGATGCTGGGGTCGGCGTTCTCGCGCATGGAAAGCAATGTATGTGATAGGTCAAGAACGAAACATCGAGGCGAGAGCATTGGCCAAGCGGTGCGGAAGGCGATGCCGTATCACGGAGAGGCAATAGAACCATCTGGAAGGAGACCAAATATGAAGCATGTGCTGATCGTCGTGGTTGTGCTGTTTGTGGCTCTTTTGTTGCTACCAGTGATTGCACACGTGGCGTCGGGCGAGCAGAAGCCGAGCGTCGGGGACACAGTGGTCGCGTCGTCGTTCTCCGCGCGGTTGGTGGATACGAATGGAAAACCTTTTTCCGACGCGGTCGTCTATCTCCATCCAGCCATTGGCCATCCTGACAAGCAGGGACAGGACCGCGCGAGCATGCCCATGCGGAATACGGAGACCGATGCAGAGGGCAAGTTCTCCTTCAGCAATGTCAATCCGGGCACCTACACGGTGCAGTTCTATTGGAAGGAAGGAGCGGACACGGGAAACCTCTACCTCGACGCCCAGAAATTCTGGCTCGACGTTTCGCCGGGGGCCACCGTCTCTGAACTGGCCATTGTCGCGCCATCGCTCGAGTTCCACTCTGTGGGCGGCTACGTACGTGACGCACAAGGCAATCCTGCCGCCGACGTGGCGGTGGACGCCATGGGCCGCACGGACTACTCTCGATCTTCCACCACCACCGACAGTAAGGGCCACTACACGATAAAGGGCATCGCGGGGGACGTGGCGGAAACGATCTGGTTCAAAGGCGCTGGGAAGGGGGAACTCAAAGATATCGGTATCGGTACGACCGACGCAAACGTCACGTTGCGTTAGAGCGTTTCCTTATTTTGCTGTAGGTGCGAAGCGAATGGAAGCTCTTTAGGAGGGGTATGGGGAACCTTTTCTGCGAAAGAAAGGGTTCCCCGGAAATCGGCCACACAATTTTTCAAACCGCTCTAAATGATCTTGAACCGCTCTTCCCCTATCCAGCTCTATGTTGTGGACGGGAGCCATCTACTTGCGGCCAAAACGGCTCGCCAAGGCTTTTTTGAAGTCTTCCAGTTCGCCCGCCTTTTTCTTCTCCGGAGGAGTCGTTTTTGGTTTTGGCGCGGAGGGCGCTTGCTGCTCGGGTTCAGAACGCATGGAAAGGGAGATCCGTTTGCGAGGAAGATCCACCTCCAAGACGGTCACCATCACCTTCTGGTGGACCTTAACGGCTTCACTGGGCTCCTTGATGAAACGGTCCGCAAGCTGGCTGATATGAACAAGTCCGTCTTGGTGGACGCCGATATCGACAAAGGCCCCGAACGCGGTAACATTTGTAACAATGCCGGGCAGTTTCATGCCTGCGTGCAGGTCTTCCAGCGTCTTGACGCCCTCGACAAAGCTGAACGGCTCGAATTGCTCCCGGGGATCCCGTCCCGGTTTGGCCAGCTCCGCCAGGATATCGCGCAGCGTGGGCAAGCCGATGGTGTCAGTCACATACCGTTCGAGTTGGATTTGTTTGCGCAAGGATTCGTCGCGCATCAGATCCGTGATGGAGCATCCGAGGTCTTTTGCCATCGCATCGACAATACTGTAACTCTCCGGGTGGACGGCGCTGGCGTCGAGCGGATTTTTGCCCGAGGGAATCCGCAGAAAGCCGGCGGCTTGTTCAAACGCTTTCGGCCCAAGCCGGGGGACTTTTTTGAGTTGGGCGCGCGTCTCGAATGGGCCATTCTCATCGCGAACCGACACGATATTCGACGCCAATTGCGGCCCTAAGCCGGATACGTACATGAGCAATTGTTTGCTGGCCGTGTTCACGTCGACGCCGACACCATTCACGCAGCTCATCACGACATCATCCAGGCTGCGTTTCAGCGCCGTCTGATCCACATCATGCTGATACTGGCCGACTCCAATGGACTTGGGATCGATTTTGACCAGTTCCGCCAGCGGATCCATTAAGCGCCGCCCGATGCTGACGGCTCCGCGCACGGTGAGATCATGGTTTGGAAACTCCTCGCGGGCCACATCCGAAGCGGAATAAATGGAAGCGCCGGATTCATTCACAATCACAATCGGAATGGACGGGCCTAAGTCCAATGCGCGCACAAAGGCCTCTGTTTCACGGCTGGCAGTTCCATTTCCTATCGACACGGCTTCAATATCAAAACGGGCGCATAAATCGCGCATTTTTGCGCCCGCATCCTGGGCCGCGCGTTCACCGGTATGGGGGTAGATCACGCTATCGTGCAGCAGCTTGCCCTGCCGGTCAAGGCATACCAGCTTGCACCCCGTGCGGAAGCCTGGGTCAAGGGCCAATACGTTTTTATGGCCGAGCGGCGGGGACAGCAGCAATTCCCGAAGATTCTCGGTAAACACACGCAGCGCCTCCACGTCCGCACGCTGCTTCAATTCAGCCCGAAGCTCCGTCTCCATGGAAGGGCGCAAGAGCCGTTTATAACTATCTTCCACGGCAAGAGAGACCTGGTCCGCCGCCGCACCTTTGCTCTTCACGAATGAGGTGTGCGCCAGCGCCATGGCCTCCTCTTCCGGCGGAGCAGCCTGAAGCGAAAGGAATCCCTCGTTTTCGCCGCGAAACATGGCTAACAGGCGATGGGAAGGGATCTTGGCGGCTGGTTCACGCCAGTCGAAATAATCTTTGAATTTCGACCCCTCTTCCTCTTTATCTTTGACCACCTTCGACTCAATCACACCCTGCTCCAAGAACATCGCTCGCATCTGGGCGCGCAAATGGGCATCCTGGCTGACGATCTCAGCGATGATATCCCGTGCGCCCTCCAGGGCTTCTTCCACATCCGCCACACCTTTTTCCGCATCCACGAACTGCCCTGCCTCAGACAGCACATCCGTGATTTCCTGAGCCAGCAACACCAGCGCCAGCGGCTCCAATCCTTTTTCCCGGGCCACCGTGGCGCGCGTCCGCCGCTTCGGCCGGAAGGGCAGGTAAATATCCTCCAGCGCCGCCAGCGTCTCCGCGCCCATCACCTGGGCTTTAAGGTCATCCGAGAGTAAATTGCGCTCTTCCAACGATTTCAGAATGTTTTCGCGCCGTTTATCTAGTTCCTCGAGTTGGTCCATCCGGTCACGAATTTTCGCCAGCACCACCTCATCCAGCGTGCCCGTCGCTTCCTTCCGATATCGTGCAATAAAGGGTATCGTCGCCCCGCCTGCAAAAAGCTCCGCTACCGCCTCGATTTGCCGCGCCGCCAAGCTCATCTCACCAGCAATTCTAGATAGATGTACTGTGTTCATTTATACCTCGTTTTTTAAACAACGACACTTTCCACTTAAAACTATACGAAGGAAGGATTCTATGCGCCAATGCATCGAGACGCAACAAGGAATGGAAGAAAATCCTACTACCGAAACAAAGCCGCCACATCACCAGTCATTCCAAACATGCGGTGAATGGCCGTGTACTGAAAATATCCGAAAATCCTAGACAACGCAAGATGGGGCCAGGTCAATTGCGGATAAAACAAGAAAAGAAACAATATTTACGCCACAAAAAGCGCAAGAAACGCAGAAATAATTTTTTCTGTGTCTCTTGCACATTATGTGGGCAGTTCTACTACGTTTCTGCACATGCCCACAACCCAGATGAAAATGATTTTCCAATCTCACTGTGTAGGGCTTCCGGCGCTACCGGTTGGGCCATGTCCCACCCTACTTTTCGTGGCGGGGTTTGTTGAGCAAGTGCTTGAGGTGGTACAGAAAATCCTGGGCGTCGCGGGGGCTTAGGGCGTCCACGTCGACGCTCTCCAATTCTTGCTCGACGCGGCTGGGCTGGGGCGGCGACGAGGGGCCGAATAGGTAGAGTTGCTCGGGCAGGCCCGAGACGGCTGGGGTGCCGGATTCCAGCGATTCCAGGATCTCCCGGGCGCGCGTGATGACCTTCGGCGGTAGGCCCGCCAGTTTCGCCACTTGGATGCCGTAGCTGTGGTCCGCGCCGCCGTCCACGATGCGATAGAGGAACACGACCTTGCCGCCCCATTCCCGCACGGCCACATTCACGTTCTTCGCGTGTTCGAGCTTGTTGCCCAATTCCGTCAACTCGTGGTAGTGCGTGGCGAAGAGCGTCTTGGCGTGTACGTGATCGTGGATATGTTCGGCCACGGACCAGGCGATGCTGATGCCGTCGAAGGTGCTCGTGCCGCGCCCGATCTCGTCGAGGACGATGAGGCTGCGGTCCGTAGCGGTGTTGAGGATGTTTGCCGCCTCGATCATCTCGACCATGAACGTGCTCTCGCCCCGCACGAGGTTGTCGGAAGCGCCGACGCGCGTGAAGATGCGGTCGACGACGCCCACGCGGGCCTCGGCGGCGGGCACGAAGGAGCCGATCTGCGCCATGAGCGTGATGAGGGCCACTTGGCGCAGATACGTCGATTTACCGGCCATGTTGGGGCCCGTGACGATGAGCAGGCCCGCCTTGTCCGGGTCGAGGAGGGTGTCGTTCGGCACGAAATCGTTCCGCGACATCAAATCCTCGACGACCGGATGCCGCCCCTCGCGGATGAATAACGCGCCCGAGGCGCTGATGTCTGGCTTGCTGTAATTCTTGGCCGAGGCGGTTTCCGCCAGCGACAACAGCGCGTCCGCCGTGGCGATGGCGTCCGCCGTTTCCTGGATGCGCCGGGCCTCGGCGGCGATGCGGTCACGCAGTGCGGTGAACAGCTCGTACTCGAGCTTCTGCATGCGCTCCTGGGCGGTGACAATCTCCTCTTCGCGGGATTTGAGCGTCGGGGTGATATAGCGCTCGGCGTTGACAAGAGTCTGTTTACGCTCGTAATCCGCCGGGACTTGCCCGATGTAGGACCTGGACACCTCGATGAAATAGCCGAAGACCTTGTTGTAGCCCACCTTCAGGTTCGGGATGCCCGAGCGGGCGCTTTCCTCGCGCTGAAGCGTGGCGATCCAGTCGCGGCCGCCGCGCACCAAATCGCGCAGGCGGTCCAGTTCCGCGTCGTAGCCGTCGCGGATGATGCCGCCCTCCTGGATGGCCAGGGGAGGTTCGTCCACGATGGCCCCGGCGATCCAGTCCGCCACGTCCTTCAGTTCGTCCAGCCCATCGTGCAATTGCCGCAGCAGCGGCGCATTCGATGCCGCCAGCAGGGCGCGAAGCTCCGGTGCGCGTTCGAGGGAACGGCCAAGCGCTTGCACATCGCGGGCATTGCCCGCGCGGGCGGAGATGCGCCCCATGAGGCGCTCGATGTCGGCCACGCCGCGCAAGATTTCCGTGAGCCGCATGCGGGCCTCGGCGCTGTCGTGAAGCTCCTCGACGGCGCCGAGCCGGGCGCGGATGGCGTCCACCTCCACCAACGGGTGGAGAATCCACTGGCGCAGCTTGCGCCCGCCCATGCTCGTGCGTGTGTGGTCAAGAACTCCTAGAAGCGTGCCGCGCTTGGATTTGTCGAATAATGACTCGACCAGTTCGAGATTGCGCTGGGTGTTGCCATCGAGCACCACAAAGCTGGATGGGCTGTAGCGCCGGGGCAGGCGCAGATGGGGCATGGCGTCACGCTGCGTGCCTCGCACGTAGGCCAGCACGGCTCCCGCCGCCGTGAGGGCCTCGGGGGCGTCATCGAGAGCTACGCCTTTCAACGTCGCCAGTCCGAAATGCGTTTTGAGCAAGTCGCGGGCGTGGTCCTCGTCAAATTCATGTTCGCCCCGCGCCGTGAAGGCGATATTCGGGAACCGCTGCCGGAGCCGCGCCACGGTCTCGCCGCCTTCGGCGACGAGGAGTTCCGCCGGGGCCATGCGGGTGAGTTCATCCACGAGCACACGCCCGAGATCGCACATTATCTGGGCGGCGAGGAATTCGCCGGTCGTCACATCAACCAGAGCAATGCCCGCCTTGCCATCGCGCGCCACGAGCGCCCCTAGGTAATTGTTCGCCGTTTCCTCGAGCAGGTTCGGCTCCATGACCGTGCCCGGCGTGATGGTGCGGACAATGGCGCGCTTGACGATGCCCTTCACCTCTTTCGGGTCTTCCATCTGCTCGCAAATGGCCACGGTGCGCCCGGCCTTGATGCACTTGGCGAGATACGTCTCGACGGCACGCACCGGCACGCCTGCCATCGGGATGCGGTCGTCCTTGTTGACGGCGTCGCGGGACGTGAGGGCGATGCCCAGCAACTCGGAGGCCTCGACGGCGTCCTCGAAGAACATCTCGTAGAAATCGCCCATGCGGAAAAACAGGAGCGAGTCCCCCGTTTCGGCCTTCGCCTCGAGGTACTGCCGCAACATGGGCGTGATCTCGTTCGAGCCGAGATCCCCCAGTTTTTTCCAGTTTTTTATGGACGCCATGGGGAGGCATTATAGCGTGTAGGGCGGCTGTGTGCATATTTCGCCCCTTGTGGGGGGCCTGCGTCAAAAAAGTGGGTTTTCGTTCCCCCCCCTTTTTTTGGCCCGATGTATGTAGTAAGATTACTACAATAAATAGAGAGGAGAACCAATCATGGCCAATAAACGCACGCTGGAAGAAAAACGCTTGGACTTGCTCGAACAATTGGGCGAAATACGAACCTTGAGAAAAGGATCCCTCAATGAACAATGGTTTCCCTCTATCAAGGACGGGAAAAAAACGCGAGAGTTACGCGGACCCTATTACTTATGGACAAGCAAGAAAAACAATAAGACCGTGAGCGAACGCATTTGCGGCGAGCAAGAATTGAACCGCGCGCGTCAGGATGAGGAAAACTATAAACGTTTCCGGGATGTATGCAGACAATTCGAGTCGGTGGCCCAAGAACTGGGCGAACTGGAACGGATGCAGAGCGCCGAACAAGACGCCCTCAAAAAAAAACGCAAGCCGCCATCGAAAAAGACGCCGAAGTAACGCGGATTTTCAACGCGGCAAAACGCGCGGCGGGAACGGATCTCGAAGCATTGGAACAAGCCCTGCGCGGCGCGGCCCTCATGGGAGGGGCCAAGGCGCTCGATGCCTTTTTAAGAAAGGTGGGCGTGGGCCGGCGCGGGGAAAAAGCGCGTTGCTCATGCATGGCGGTAATGAAAAGCCGTGGCCTGAAGACAAAAACCATCGTCACTCTTTTGGGCAAGATCCGCTTTACGCGCACCGCCTACCGGTGCCCCCGGTGCGGCAAATGGCGGTATCCCGGCGACGAGGAGCTCGATGTCGCCAACACGCGCTATTCGCCGGGCGTGCGGCGTCTCGTGGCGGATTTCGCCAGCGACGCCCCATTCAAAAGGGTGTCGCAACAACTGAAAGCAGCCGCCGGACTCGTGATCAGCCGCAAGGACTGTGAGCGTATCGCGGAACAGACCGGCCAGCAAGCCGCCCACTGGTTCGCGCAAGAACGGGACCGTATCCGATTCCAGGAACCGCCGCCTCCCGATGCCGCCAAAACTATCGAGACCCTTTACATCGAGTTCGACGGCAGCGGCGTTCCCATGGTGCCCGAGGCGCTCGAAGGCCGCAAGGGAAAATATCAAAACGGCAAGCCCAAAACCCGCGAGGTGAAAATCGGATGCGTTTTTTCTCAAACCGCCTTCAACGAAAAAGGCCGCCCCATCCGGGATAGGGGCTCCGCCAGTTTCGTGGGCGCCATCGAGACGTCCGAACAGTTTCAATGGCGCATCTACGCCGAGGCCGTCCGCCGCGGATTGTTCAGGGCCAAACGCGTCGTATGCCTCACCGATGGGGCCGAATGGATACGAAACATCGTACAAACCCATTTTCACGCCGCCATCCACGTAGTCGACTTGTATCACGCGCGCGAGCATCTCGGGAACCTGTGCAAATTGTTGTTTGGACGCGACGAAAAACGTTTGGCCTTGTACAAGGGCAAATGGTGGGACGATCTGGATGAGGGAAAGATCGAAACCATCGTGGAAGAAGCCGCCGTGCTGTTGCCAAACAATGGGCCGGATGCCAAAGAAGCCGTTACCGCCATCGGCTATTTTGAGACGAACAAAGAACGCATGCGCTACAACGATTTTTTTGCCAAGGGACTATTCGTTGGCTCGGGAGTCATTGAAGCGGCGTGCAGGACGGTCGTTGGCCAGCGTATGAAGCACTCCGGTATGGAATGGACCGTCCGTGGCGCAAATGCCATTACGGCGTTGCGATGCCTTATTCAATCCAATCGCTTCGAGGAGTATTGGGAACAAAGAACCGGATGAAAACCCACTTTTTTGACGCAGGCCCGGAAACAAGGTGGAAACAAGGTGGAAACAAGGTGGAAATAAAGGGCCTGCGTCCAAAAAGTAGGAATCAAGCGGAGGCGCGATTATCCCAGTATTCGTTGAAGAGATTGGAGAGAGTGGCGCATCGCAGGGCGATGATGTTGTTGGCTCCCCTGACGGTCCACTGCATGCCGGATTGTTTGAGGCGTTTTCCGACGAGGTGTTTGCATCCGGCCTCGATGACGCCGGAACCGATGAACCTAAAAAAGGCAGTAAGAGCTTGCTTTGGGATTTTTCCGGCCCAATTTTGTAAAGAAATAACTGTCCTGGCCCGCTCTTTACGTTGGCGCCGACAGCAGGTTGGGGGTGGCCAGCGGCCTTCCCTCGAGTATTTTGGCGAAGATCCGGCTGAGGATCGTCCGCCATCGTTCGTTCCAGTTCAACTGCCGCGCAGTTGCTTTCACCTCCAATAAAAAGGCGTTTACGGATTTCAGAACTTGTTCCATAGCATGTCCTTGCGCATGCACGGGGGTGATGGTGAGCGTGGTTTGGCCTCCGTGGCGGGTCTGCTGTCCCACACCATACAGCAGCAGAGGGCGGCTTGTGATCGCTTCGGCGTGGCGCTCCGGAATGGCCAAGCGCACGTACAAAGACCACCAATTGTAAATCAGGGCTATGATTCGCGCCATGATTTGGCAGCGCTTCATATCGTGGGTGGTATACCCGCCCCACCCCCACTGGTTTTTCTGTTCATCGTAGATGTTTTCCGCATCGCCCCGGTCGCGATAATGCTGGGCCAAGGCCGATAGGGGGTCTGTCAGCGAAGTGGCCAGCAGCGCGTATTCATACTGCTGCACGGCTCCCGCTTGGATCTCAATGAGCTGTAGTTGGGGGGAGGGGTCAGGCAATAGCGGCTCCGTTTCCAGAACGATACTCCCTTTGAGCTTGCGCCGCAGAACGATTATCCGGCGTTTGCTCGTCCATCCCATAAGCTCCAGACGGTCTTCCAAACCTTCCCAGCCTTGGCCTGCTGGCGTCCAGTCCTTAGAACAAAAGGCCTGCTGGATAAGCCGTTTCACGTTGCTGGTCTGCCGCAATTTGAACAGATAGGGCACTCCGCGCGCTTCGGCTTCGCTCATGTCGCGTTCGTTGCCGAAGGCGCAGTCGCCGCGAATCATGCCCGGCCAGGCCGCGCGCGGCAAGCCATCGAGAAAATGCCACAATCCAGGCATGGTGTATTTCGCCGCCGTCTCGTTGCCCGGCCGGACTTCCACGTCCAGCACCAAGCGCGTGTTCGCCATAAAATAGGTATGCAGCACATGAGAAGGACGGCCCTGTTTCGCCGGATTGTAGCCCAGCACGGCCCCTTCTTGATGGCCGAACAGGGGCTTCACGCTTGTATCCACGTCCAAAATCCAAGGCTCATAAAGCAACGGCTCATAACAGCGGCGCAGGTGCTTCTGTAGCCAGCCCGCGCAGGCTTCCCCGTCCGCCAGTATAAATGCCCGCCGCGCCGAGGAGGCGCTCATGATCTTGCTCATACCCAGCAAGCCCGGGTTCACCGCGTCGTAACGGACCGCGTCAATGTGCGCATAGCGGGTGTGGCCCGCCAGCACTGATAAAAATAGCGTGCCCAGCACATCCCTCTTGCGCGGCGCATTATTGCTGGCGTACGCCAGCGGACAGTCCTCCACCCACGCTTCAAAAAGCTCCGCCGTCTTGAGGAAATCGATAAAGAACGCCAACTGGCCAAACGGCGTCGTTGCCGCCTCCCGGTCCCATTCCACATGCACCCGGCCCCCGTAGCTATCTACGAAAATCGGCGCCTCCAAAGACAACCATTCCTCCTCTCCCAATGGGGGAGCATCTTGCTGTTGCGATTCTGTTTCCATGTTCTTTATCTTGAACTACTTCCTGCTCGACACTCAAGATTCAACTGGCGTTTTTAGGATGAATAGTCCTTGTTCCCGGAATTTTTGGTAGCGCAGGTGTTCTTTGTTTTTATCGAGGTAGTTCAGTTCTCTTTGGGCGTCTTTGGCGGCATCAGTATCTCGGGGGAGATACAGGGCGGCGTTTTCGAGGATGGCTTCGATGCGGCCTTGGGCAAGCCAGTCCCACCAGGCTTCACGGTGGCGTCCGATGTCTTCCGGTTTTCGGAAGAGGGCCTTGCATAAGTTGGCCACGTGTTCTTTGGCGTGATAGAAGTCCACGATGCGCAGGGCCATCGGGAAATGGGTGTCGGCGAGGTTTTTGATCCATTCGGCTCCATCTGCGAGCACCACCACGCGCTTGGCGTTGAATAGGCCTCGTCTAAAGGCAGTTCCATACATGCGCCACCCGAATGTGGCGGCGTCCTCGATGGCTCCAGTAAAGGTGGTGGAGGCGGGATCGCGGATGGGGCGGCCTTCTTCATCGCATGTGGCTAGGGTGAACACGCAGCCGAGCTTCACCTCTCGAGTTTTGGATTTGCCGTCTTCCTGCTTGCCTTTGCGCCCTTCGAGTTCCCAAGGAACCATGGGAATACCCGTGCCGTCCATCTCGATGTACAACGTCTCGATGGTCTTGGGCGTGTCCAAGGCCGGGGGAGGCTGGAAGCGCATGCGTTCCCGTTCCCGGCAGTCCCGCGCCTCGATGTCCGAGCCGATGCTTTCGGAGATTCGTTCCGCATCCTTGCGTGAAAGGCGTATGCCCGCCAGCTCCAGCAAATCCTCGGCCACTTCCTGGAAGGTTTCCTTGGAGCCCAGGCGGGCCGTTTGGCGGCGGACTCCGGGAGAGCGGGAAGCGCCTTGGATGTCCAAGGCCTCGTCGCTGGGATAGCGCGTTTGGCCGCATGCGGGACATTGATACATGGAGCGGGAATACTCCACTTCGCCCAGCAAGGTGAGTATTTTTTTGGCGCGTGGTCCGTTGCAGTGCATGGCGCGGCGGCATTTGGGGCACACGTGCGGCGTATCGGGCTTGGCCGCGTCCACGGCGGACATGAACTTGCCCAGCATGGCCGCGCCTTGCGCAAGGACCGCGTCCCGCACGGCACTCTCCAAGGCTTCCAGATCATGCTCGGAACGCCGTAGCGCCATATCCAGCACCCGCGCTACTTCGGTGGATTGCTCCTCGGCGATTTCCGCGTTTTTTTTTGCGCTTCCGGGGATGCGCTCCCAGGCATCTGGCGTTCATCAAAGGCGCGCAATTCCGCGAGATGCTCATACTCCTGGCATAAAGCGGCAAACCTTTTGTAATTGCTGATGGCTTGTTCGGCCCATGCCAATTCTTCTTTGGTCTTAAGGCGGAGACTGCGCGTCTGGCCCGCTTCCTTCCACGTCAGCAGCGGATATGGCCCGCGGACGGTTTCGCCTTTCGATGGATGCTGAATCTTCATGCACTGTTGCGTAACGGAACCTTTTTTCATCATGGGGATTTGACTCAGTTCGACGAGAATTTGGTTTTGGCGTGGATTCAGGGTGCTTGAATTCATGGGAAAATCCTCCTTATGTAGTATATATTACTACATCTCCCGCCAAAAACAAACTCCTATACTCTATTTCCCCTTTTTCTGACGCATGCCCCCTGGTGCAGGAGCAGGAGTTTCCCCAAGAAATGGGGGTTTATAACTGCAACTAATGGTATTGAATAGAGTTACCCGTCTATAGAAGTGTCCTTGTCGAATTTTGGGGGATCTTTCGCAGAATCAGGCGTTTACTTACTAATCATTTAGCACTATACTCAGCCGTAGTGTTCAGGGGAAGGTGAACGGAAGGAGATGGAAACATGGAAGCGAATGGAGCGAATGTTGCGGCGATGGTTGCGGCTAATGCGGTTTTGATTAGTTTAATTGCATGGGGAATAAAGCTGCTTATAATTACCTGCATCTCGCTTGCAGCAATTCTATTCTTGCAAGCCGATCTCAAGAGCTTACCTGAAAGGTATCGGCAGGCGGATATCAATCTCATATGGCTGTTGCTTATACCCGTTTTCAGTGCGGTTTGGAATTTCTTTGTGTTTCCCAAAGTTGCAAAATCATATCAAGCCTATTTTGCCGAAAAAGGCGAGCCGGATGTGGGAGATTGCGGAGAGCGGCTTGCCATGGCGTATTGCATTGTCACGGCTTGTTATTGGGGGTTGTGCTGGGTCACATGTATTAGTTTTCTTCTCTTCATCGCCGTAGTGGTTTTATTAATCTTGTCGCTTCAACTGTTTAACAAGCTCAAGAACCGCGTTACGTCAGAGGCTTGATTGCAGGCATAGTGGAGCGGGAATGTCCCCCTCGTGGTCTTTATATCTCCGTGGTGAATCCTTCCGGGTATTCACCACGGTTTTTTTCGACTTCGAAATACACTGAAGCATGTAGGGAGGCATTTGCGAAATAAAGAAAATCCGTATTGACAAGGGTTTACAAAGCGGCGGAATTGGCGCCTACCCCGGAGAATGCGGGGAAAGGGGCTTGGCGGGGGCATGAATAAGGATTTTTTGTGAAAAATCACCCCAAATGCCCTCGGCGAGCGGGAAAAGGCGTAACGTCTCCCGTGTGTGATTGTAGTATAGTTGACCACATAACCACGCACACACCAAGGAGACGTTTGCGATGGCCATTATACACCAAATGGGGTTGTTCTCGTGGAACCAGGTCGACGCGGCGTCGGATCTGGATCGGCTGAACCTGTTGCTGGCGGCGCTGCCGGATGAAGATTTGATGCGGGCGATGGAAGCCGAACGCAAGGGGCGGCGCGACGATTATCCTATCCGCGCGATGTGGAACAGCATACTGGCGGGGATCGTCTTCCAGCACGACGGCGTCGAAAGCCTGCGCCGCGAACTAGCCCGAAACGGGCAATTGCGCCAGTTGTGCGGATTCGACGTGTTGCGGGGCGCCAAGGCGGTCCCGCCCGAATGGGTGTACACGCGGTTCTTCGCCAGATTACTGCGCCACTGGAAAGAAGTGGACCGGATGTTCGACGCGCTCATCGTCCGGCTGATGGAACGCTTGCCGGATCTCGGGGTGCGTCTGGCCGTAGACTCGAAAGCCATCCAAACCCACGCCAAGCCTCCGCGCAAAGACGCGGTCCTGGAAAACGAAGAGCCGGACGGGCGGCGCGACCGCGACGCAGACTGGGGCACGAAAACCTACAAGGGCGTTCACAAGGACGGCACGCCCTGGGAGAAGGTCAAACGGTGGTTCGGCTACAAGCTGCACCTCATCGTGGACACGAAATACGAATTGCCGCTGGGCTACGCGGTCACGAAAGCCAGCGCCAACGACTCGCCCTTTCTGCTGCCCCTCGTGGCGGCTCTCGACGCGCGCCACCCCGAACTCGTCCAACGCGCCGAGTACCTCAGCGCCGACAAGGGCTATGATTCCGAAGCCAACAACAAGGGCCTCTTCGAGGAACATGAAATCCGGCCCATCGTGGACATCCGGGCGACCTGGAAAGAAGAACCGGAACGGCCCCGCCCTTTATATCCCGAACGGGTAGACACGATCTTCCATACCGAACGAGGTGAAGTCCTCTGCCGGTGTCGTAACGGCGCCCCAAACGAACGCGACAACTATGATTCCATGGCCTACCAAGGATTCGAGCAAGATCGGGGAACCTTGAAATACCGTTGCCCAGCCAAGGCACGCGGGAGCGCCTGTACCCAGCAAGACCTCTGCAACCAAGGATGCCAGCCCGAACACGGACGGATTGTCCGCGTGCCCATCGCTATCGACCGGCGCATCTTTACCCCCCTGCCCCGCAGCGCCAAATCCTGGCGCCGCGAATACAAACACCGCACCGCCATCGAGCGAGTCAACAGCCGACTCGACGGCGCATACGGATTCGAGCGCCACTACATCCGCGGTATGAAAAAGATGCGCGCCCGCACCGGATTAGCCCTCCTCGTCATGCTCGGCATGGCCCTGGGATGGCTCGAAGCCGGCCAGGCAGAACGCATGCGCTCGCTCCTCGGACAGCCCCGCGCCGCATAGATCACATCGAATCCGCACAAGCAATGATGGCCCGAATCAAGGGCAAACCATGCCCATTCGGGCCGCAAGGGTCCTACACGCGAACCTCCTGCATGATTTATTGCACCCGTAGCGGAGGCGTAATCCCATTGCCACAGGCGAAAACCGCTCCGCGTGTGCCCGCACCGTCCGCGCGTTCGCAAACCACGCTATTTCGCAAATGCCTCGTAGGGTGGGGCCTGCACCGCCGTCCAAACGGTAAGCGCCACACAACGGTTTTTAGAAATCCGCGATCATCAGCGCCATCCGTGGATGAAAATCCCCTCGCCTGTCATTCTTCGCGCATTCTTCGGCAGGGCAATCGCATTAAAACTCAGGTTACCATAAGGGTTTTACAGAGATAGTCGGTATCCCAGCCGGCTCGTTTTCGTTTGGTCTTTACGCCGACCTTTGTGGTCTTATCGGCTTTGAGGGCGTTCAATGCCAATCGGCGTATGGTGGCCAGGTTTTCAGCGGCATAGCCGGCCCGAATACGGCATTGGTCCTCGTCGAAGGCGACGTCGAGCACCCAGTGCAGGCAATTCTCCACTTGCCAGTGAGCGCGGATGGCCGTGGCGATTTTCTCCACATTGCCATGGGTGTTGCTGGTGATGAAGAAGCGATCTTCGATGGAGGTTTCGCCTTTGACGGTGCGGGTGGCCCGGCACATGGCCATGGCAGCCAGCTGGGGCCAGCGTTCGAGGGGGCCTAATCCCATAAGCGCTAACCTTATATTGCCTCCATCAAACCACGCAACTGTTGCATTCGCTTCCTTGGGGGCTCTGCCAGATCTCTCGCGATTTCCCGCCACTGGCTGATGCATTCGGATAATCCAAGCGTCGGATTGACCGCTTGGCGAAGGAGGTGCAAGGCGAAAGAGAGTTCGCGCCACAAGGAGGCCTCGCGGTAGATATCGTCACAGTGGATATCCCCAGGGGGAAAAAAAGCGCCCCTCATCAACAATGGCCTGGGCAAGGCAGGAGACAAGCATTTTGCCGTGGAGCCAAGCCTTGGCCGACTCCTCGTCTTCCTTTGGCAAGTGTCCCAATCCCATAATCGACTTCATCCGTTTGAAGGCCAACTCCACCTGCCAGCGCGCCCGGTACAACTCGATAACCTGGTGCGGCGATATTGAATCCGGCAAGGATGTGGCCAGTATGACGTAGCGATGCAGCACAAGCGTTTCGGGATCCAGACTCCGTTGCTTCTTGCTTAGCTCTTTCTTCGCCCGGCGGATGCTTTGCGCGGCGGCTTCCTCGCTCAAACGCAGCGCACAGATCCGTAGCGCCAGCTCCTCCTGCCCCTTTGCCTGGCCAATCAGGGCCCAATCACCCACTTCCCCTACCTCTAGAGACGCCACCAATCCAGCCAGTGGACAGGTGTTCCCTGCGCCATTCCGAAGACTGAAGGCTTTATTCTTAAGACGCGTCAGAAAGTTCCCGTTATGGCCGAGCACATAACGAAAACCTTTGAGATGCCCATAAGCACGATCTCCGAGCAATAGGTCGCCAGGCGAGACTCGGAATCGCGCGAAACTCTCTCCAACCTTCGGGCCGGTAATATGAAACTCATCGCATTGAAGACCGTATAAACATAGGCTGTAGTGAACGCGCCAGTCCGTTCCCGTGCTTCCCGGTTCGCAGACAACGCTCGCATCCACGACGCGAACACGGTAATACTCCAGCCATGCAGGCCGAACGCACGGTCCCGCGCGACGTTGAAGTATCTCTACGGCCATCCACCGCAGCCATTCCCCCGAAGCACGCAACCGCTTAAGAAGTGCCACATCCGACACGGACGCCACATTCCCTTCTCGAGCACGAACGACAGCCTCACGCAGAGAACACCCATCCGCCAAATGGATCAACAGCAAGCGCAGGAGCGATTCCGTCGACGATATAGAACGAGGCTTGCGGTGCCACGCGCCCAATTCACGAGCCTTGTCCTCCCATCCAGCAGGGAGAAAACGCTGTAAACACTGCCAATTCTCATTCCACGCTGCTTCCATGCACCCAGTATAGAAGATTCGTCAGGAGACATCAAATAAGGTTAGCGCTTATGGGGCCTAATCCTGCAATATCCTTTGTGAGCCAATACTGGCGTTTTTCCGTGCGCCCGTGGTTCTTTTCGAGGGTTTCGTAATACTGGTGGTCCATGTGGGCGAAATCCTGGGCCATTGCCTCTTTGAACTCCTGTTCCACATCCTCGGCAAGGGTTTCCTGATTGCCCTTGACCGCCAGCAAGTAGTCTGCACCGGCGTCGACAATCGTCTGGGCGATTTCCCGTTGACAGCCCATGGCGTCGATGGTAATCAGACAGCCTCGCAGTTCCAAGAGCTTGATCAATTCAGGGATAGCGGTGATTTCGTTGGACTTATCGTTCACTTTGGTCTGCCCCAAGGACAGCCCATTGCTCGTGGCCCAAGCGCTCACCACGTGGATGGCCTTCTTGCCTTGGGTTTGGTCGTGCGAGCGGCGTGCCGTCTTGCCGTCAATCGCGACAACGCCTTCCACCTGTGGCTGGAGCGCCCGAACCCAGTTGATGAAACACTGCTGGAAGACCGCGGGGTTGAGCAGGGAAAAGAAGCGCCCGAAGGTATCGTGGGAAGGAATGCCATTTTCGAGTTTGAGGAATGTGCGCAGCCACTGTTCCTTGGCTCTGCCGCTTCTTGCGCTCAAGGCGAGGGTCATCGATTTGTCCAAAGTGAACGAAAAATAGGCTTTGATTCGCGTTCATGGGTCCATTCTCCTTTCGGTGAGCCATGGACGCAAAATATCATATAATTAGATAAATATCTAACTAATATTACTGATAAAACATACCCAGCTTGACTACGAAGAGAAAGAAATGGGAACAGTGCGAGGCAAAAAACTGCAGAAAGAACTTCGGCTAAGGTCGGGCGGCGGCGTCAAGTGCCGAAGCATGGTCTTTTTAATGCGATTGCCCTGAAAGAGCACCGCTACAGCTATATTTCATCCGCCAAGACGCTGTACAATGAATATACAAGCACACCAAAAACGAAAAGAGGTTCATCATAGCTGCGCCATCCCAAACGCCGGCCAGTCGCACGCGGCATGTCGGCTTGCTCGCGGCCATTTTGCTCGTGGCGGCGGCGCTGCGCTTTTACGCCATTCGCCACACCGGTATGTATTCCATTGACGAAGGACGTTATCTGCTTGACGCCCTCGCGAAGAGCCACGAGCTGCGCGGATGGGCGGGCATTTTCATGGGAAAAGCGGGAGAAGCATTCGGCGGGCGCGAATTTCTGCTGTCCGAATATGTCCCGCGCATGGCGGCCACGCTGGAAACCTATGGCGTATTCTGGCCGAAAACGTTGTTCTACTATTGCGCGGGCGGCATCATGTGTTTCACCGGCTTCACCACCTGGGCGGGAAACGCCACCGAGGCTGCTTTTGGCCTGCTCAGTGTAGCGGTCTTCTTTTTCTGGATGCGCCGCATCGCGGGGCCGCGCGCCGGGCTCATCGCGGCGGCCATCATGGCAATATCCTGTTTCCATGTCTATCAATCCCGCAATTCGTATCCCCAATGCCTGCCTGGCTGCTTCGCCCTGATGGCCATGGCCTGCCACGCGCGATGGAGCGAGGAGCGGAAAAGTTATGGCTGGCTGCTGGCGGGCGGATTCAGCCTGGGCATGGCGTTTTGGGCCTCCTATCAAGCGACGGTCGTGCTGCCTGGATTGTTGATCACCCATGCGCTGCTGTGCGCGCGGGAAACCGGCTGGCGGCGGTGCATTGGCCTATGCCTGGGAGGGTGGACGGCGCTGGGTGTTGGATTTTTGCTGGCCGTGGCCGTTGCGGAAGCCTCGACCTATCCATCCATCCTGTTGTTCCGTTCGCAAGGGCTCACGTATCCGCACCGCACCTTTTTACAGATGCAATGGCCTCGCGTCACCTTCCACACCTCGATTCACTCACATTGGTCTGGCCTGGTGATTTTCCCCTACCTATTCTGGCGCTTCGAGGGATGGGGCGCGGCGGGAATGGCGGCGGGATTGGGCGTCTTAAGTGCGGCTCTCGGCCTAATGGGCGCTTTCCAGCGCGGGCCGGGTGCCTATCGTCGATGGAGCTACCTGCTGCCGGGCCTGCTCGCCACCTACTGGGTCATCGCCGTGAAAGGCATGCCTGCGGCGCGCCCCTATATTTTCTTGCTTCCGTACTGGGCGGGCCTATTCGCCGTAGCCGTGGACGCCGCCTGGCATACGCATGCGAAACGGCAATCCTTCGTGCGCGCAGTGCTTGTTGCGCTGCTTGCGGCGGGCGCGTGTTCCACGTTATGGAATATCCGGGAAGTCTTGTCCATCCGTTCGGCCTATCCCGAGGCCCTGGCCTATGTTAAAAGCCAGGGTGAGACGCGGGTGTGCGGCGTGTATCCGGCGCTTCTCACCTGCTACGCCATGGAAGCAGGCGTCGAAGCGGATGATTTGAACATGGAAATCGCCACAGGCGAGACTCCGCCGCGCTTTCTGGCGGCTGATTCGACCCGTCTGCATTTTGGCGAATATCCCGATGACCTGCCCATGCTCCCCGAGAACGCCCAGCCTGTGCGTGCGTTCAAACAATCCTTCGGACGTATTTTATTGGAGGCGGAATACCTGCCGCCCTTTGCATCGCCTTTACAAGGCATCGCATATGTCCGCGCCCTCGAGCTCGAGCGCGCCCGCCGTATCCCCGTGTATGACCTAGCGAAAACCGGATACGGCAACCAGCGCCCCGCCCCGCCCAAGCCGCCCGGCTTTATGGAATTGCGCTGAACGGGCCAAGTGGAGTACAAGGAAGGAGCGGAGCCGCCATGGATGCTGCCAGGGGGGAGTGGGAGGAAACATACCATGAGGGTGTGCGGCTCCGCTCTCGGAGAGAGGCCTTTATTCCGTATAGGCGGAATATCGCGGCTCAAGCTTCATCAACAGCGCCGCTAAAATATATGCCAGACCCGCTGGGATGAATCCCGTGCTGACAAACAACACCAGCACAATCACCCGCAGCCAAAACAGTGATAGATCAAAATACTCCGCCAGCCCTTTACACACGCCAAAAAGCATACCCGTGCGGGAGCGGTAGAGCCCCTTATGCTCGTATCCATATTCCATCGACATGCCCACCTCCTGCCGCCATGCCTTGCGCCGCGCCCAGCCTTTTCACTCGGCAAGCTTTCCGCATCCGGCTACGTTGTAATAATAATCCCTGTATAGCTCATTAAGTTTCCTGTCCGCGCCGCGCACCTTTGTACTCCCTCCTTTTATGCGCAGATTCCATTCTCTATTCTTTTGCGCGCGGGGTTTGTTTTTTCGCCCGCGCAGTGTTTACTGAGATGACGCGCACGGAGCGTTGGCTTTCTCGAAGCGTGGACGGGTTCAGGGTTCGGGTTGCGGACCTCCCATTGGTCCACAGTTTCCACGCCTCCAAATCGCTTCCGCTCCGTGCGCAGTTAAGGAACCGGGGTGTTGATGTATCGCCCGCGCTTCCTGCTCGGGCCGTTCAACCACCTCTGTGATTCCCCTTCAATATCTACTCTATGGCAAATCGCATGCCAAGCAGCCGATTTTCTTGCAACAACAATGAAATGAATGGGTTGCGCCAGAATAGCTTAAAAAAGGCCCTTGCAAAATGTTGGCGAAAAATGCTATCCTGTGGCGTAAGAAGCAACATATTAGCGAGGTTTGCTATGGCAAATTCCATGAACGGCTCCTCTCACAACCATAAGACGCCTAATCAACCCCCTACCGAGATACGAGAGGCTTTGGGGCAATCCGAGGTATTCCTCACCTTTCAGGAATGCCTATCGCGTGTGGCGCGCGTGGACCGTTCGGTATTGATTATTGGCGAACGGGGGTCCGGCAAAGAGCTTGCGGCGGCGCGGCTCCATTTTCTATCCAGCCGGTGGCAGGAGCCGTTTGTAGCGCTGAATTGCGCCGCCCTCCCGGCCTCGCTCATCGAATCGGAATTATTCGGCCATGAAGAAGGGGCATTCACGGGCGCGGCGCGGCGCCGGGTGGGGCGTTTCGAGGCTTCGAACGGGGGCACCCTTTTCCTGGATGAAATCGGGAATATCCCCATAGAAACCCAAGAGAAGATTCTGCGGGCCGTTGAATATGGCGCGTTCGAGCGCGTGGGCGGTTCTCAATCCGTGCAGGTGGATGTGCGGATCATTGGAGCCACAAACGCCGATCTGCGCGAATTGGTCCGCCAGGAGCGTTTTAAAAGCGACCTGCTGGACCGCTTATCTTTTGAAGTGCTCTTTGTGCCGCCGTTGCGGGAACGGAGCGAAGACATTATGCTGCTGGCGTCCCATTTCGCCAACCGCATGGCATATGAACTCAAGCTGGATGAAATGCCGGTTTTCACCGAAGGAGCGGCGCAACTCCTCGAAAAGTACCAGTGGCCTGGCAATGTGCGGGAACTAAAGAACGTCATCGAACGCGCCGTATACCGCTCCGACGACAACCTCATTACGGCGGAGGAAGTGGTGTTCGATCCCTTCGAGCCGCCGTATGCATCGTCCACGGCGATTGAACCCGTCTCACCCATTCCCGGACAGCCGGAACCTGAACCGCCCTCACGACCGCCCAGCGCTCCCAGCGATCTCTTAAACCTGCCTTTCAATGAGGCCATATGCCAGCTCGAATTGAGGTTGCTCCGGCAGGCGCTCCGCAAGGCCCAATTCAATCAGCGGCACGCTGCCGAACTCCTTGGCCTTACGTACCACCAGTTTAGGGGTCTTTACCGGAAACACCAGGAGGAAATCGCGCGGATGTAGTTATCCCGTGTTTGTATGAACACTGCGGTTTGGGGCCGACGTCGATGCAATAAGCCCGTAAAGGCATTGAATCCATACTACTATTTGCGAAATCTTGTTTCTTTGCATGGATTTTCTGTATAAATCAATATACATAAACTCGTTAGAGACCAGGTTTCCACCACGAAGAACACGAAGCAAAAAGATATCAATTCTATATTTACATCTGTGTCATCTGCGCCATCTATGGAAAATCTTCGTGTTCTTCGTTTCTTCGTGGTGCAAAATCCGGATCTTTGGTTGCAGTTATGCTGCTGTACGCTTATGCGCGCTTTATCGCTTCGCGGTGAGGGCCTTAGACACTTCGCTCAGCAGCTCGCTTACTTCAAACGGCTTACGGATCACCACCGCCACTCCCAGCGCACGGGCTTCATCGATTTCCTCGTCAGAAGCCATGCCGGTTATCACAACGACAGGGGTTTTGCCGCCGCGTTCACGCAATGCCCGGAGCATAGCCATGCCGTCAATGCGCGGCATGCGGATATCCACGGTCATTAGGTCAAAGACCATCCGCCGCGCGAGCTGGAGGGCCACCAAGCCGTTCTCGGCTTGTGTCACCTCATAGCCCGAATGCGACATAGCCTCCGCAATCAGCGAACGCACTTCCTGTTCATCATCCACGACCAGGATACGTTTCCGCATGGGTGCGGCCTGCACGGCAGGCTTAGTCTCGGGGGGCGTTTCATCCGATTTCACGTTCGCCACATCCACGGCGGGCGGCAGTGAAATCGTGAACGTCGTGCCTTTGCCGACTTCGCTTTGGACCGTGATCACGCCTTGATGGCTGGTGACAATCCCATGCGCGAGCGACAAGCCCAGCCCGGTTCCTTGGCCTTCTTCTTTTGTCGTAAAAAACGGCTCGAATATGCTGTGCAGGTGCTCTCGAGGAATGCCGCAACCCGTATCGCCTACCGCAATGCACACTTTGCTTCCTGAACTATGCAGGCTGGTGCGCACCGTAACCGTTCCAGGGGCCGTGATGGCATGCTCGGCATTAATCAGGAGGTTCACCAGCACTTGCTGGATCTGATGCTTGTCAATCATTACTTTCGGCAGGTCCGTCGCGAATTCCCGTTGCAGGGAGATACCCTGTTTTTCATACCGGTGATCGAACATATCCAGCACTTCATACACGACGCTATTGACGCCCACCACTTCCTTCTTTGGCAGGGCGGGGCGGGCAAACCGCATCAAATCGTTGAGGATTTTCGACGCACGGCTGCATTGATCGACAATCAATTGAAGCTGCTTGGACTCATCGTCGCTCCGTTCCCGCTGGAGCATCATTTGCGCCCGGCCCGAAATGATCGCGAGCGGATTATTCACCTCATGGGCCGCGCCCGCCGCCATTTTGCCTACAGCCGCTAGACGCTCGGAATGCAGCAATTCCTTGTAAGCCGTTTCCTTTTTCCGGATAGCGCCGGCCAGCTCTTCTGACCGCCGGCGCAAGGTTTCATGCACTTGCACCCGCGACACCGCAAGTCCGGCCGCCGACGCGAACGCCATGATCTCGCCCATGCCGGGATCAAAATTCGGCGGACACTTTTCGCCGCGAAAATCCAGCACCAATTGTCCCAGGCTGCGCCCTTCGCTGACCATGGGCACGATCAGAAGCTCTTTACGCCGCATGATCTCCGTCATCGTCCGCCCCAGCCAGCCGAAACCGTCAAACTGGAGGGCCGTTTCCGCCAGCAACATTTGCATGCCCGGGTCTAGTACGGCGGCTTTCGAGGTGTCAATGCGGCCATCACTCTGCACCGCAAGCGAGAATTCCTGGCTGCGTGCGCCCGCTTTCCACATCACGCCATGCAGCATATAGCTTTGGGTGTTCGCGACATAGCACAAGCCATTGGTGATGTCATAACCATCCCGAAGCCCTTGCGACAACAGGCTCATCACCTCCGGCATGCTCTGCCCAAGTATGAGCTTGGTGTTTATTTCATGCAGCGCGCGAAAACGCCGCTCGCGCCGTGTGAGCTGGCGGTTTTGTTCCTCGAACTTGAGGGACAGCTTGGATAATTTTTGATTGGCCCGTTCCAGCGATTCGATATATAAATCCGCTTTCTTCAGGTCAAGGTCCACCGCGCATGAGTATTCTTCGACGCGATCCCAAAGCGTCCGCTTCAACTCATCAATATACTGATGGGCGACGCCAATCTCGGCGATTTGCGCATCATCAATGCCCACCACCTTGTCGTTGCCGCTCGCGCCGATCCGAAGCAAATGGGCCAAGGCATCCGCCACCTGGACGGTATAGATTAGCGGCGCGCGAAATTCCTTCCCCACGGACCCCGTGGGCTGGTGATGAAGCCAAATGGCCTGCGTGAGCACATCGGGAAGGCCCCAGCGTTCGCTAAACCATTTTCCCGCTTCCGTATGGCTTGCGCCCAGCGAGCGGCGTTCCGACTCCAGCAGCGATAAACCGTTTTCCTTGGCCCTCGCCACGGCGGCATCATACAACTCGCTGCGGCAAGAAAGCAGCACGAGCTTGCCAATATCATGCAGAAGGCCCGCCACAAACGCTTCATCCGGATCGATGGAGCGCGAGCTTCCCTCCGCGAGCAGTTTCGAGGCTACGGCGCAGGCCAGTGAATGCTTCCAAAAATCCTCCATCCGAAACGCGCCAGTCCCGCTGTGTTTGGGAAACATGCGCGCGACGCCCATGCCTAAGGCGATGCAACGAATGGAATTAAGCCCGATGGCCGCCACCGCCCGGGACACCGTAGTCACCTCGCTATCAAAGGTGTAGAACGAGGAGTTTACAAGGCGCAAAATGCGGGCGGTAAGTGTTTGGTCCGATTCGATGACCCGGGCAATGCTCGCCGCATCGGCAAAATCGTCCTGTGTCAACTCGAGCAACTGCACCACTACCGATGGCAGGGTGGGCAGATCATCGAGCGCATCGATCAGGCCTCGAAGTTCTGTGTTCTCCATGGCCGGTCCTTTACGAGAGCATCCCCATCTGGATCTCTATGCCATAGCCATAGTAATGAAACTCGGAAAATTTGTCAAGAATTAATTGAGGCATGTAAACACAACTAGACACCATCTCGCGCCAGACATACCGCCATATAGTATGTTTATTTTTTCATTTCGTTCCATAAAGATGTTAAATATATTAAAACGAGTGCATGTTAGATGAAAAAGGCCTCTTGATAAGGCCTAGGCCGCTCGCAGTTTTAGTGAGCGCCACAAGATATGCCACGCCGGATAAACGTTTCCAATAGCGCCAGCATCATTTGAGTATGCAACACGAATACGTACACCGGCTCTTCCCGTTTCGGCGCGCAGGCCTGGTGAATGGCGTTTCCCAAACCTGGCTGATATCGACCCAATGTATCTCCCAAGGAAAAGGAAAGGATAGATAGGCGTTCTTTATTGAAGACGCATTGCCGCGCGAGTTGGGAAAACAGGCGAAGAGTCTCTTCCGGTTGCATCACCTCCGCGATGAAATAAGCGGCCCCCTCGGCAATGACGCTGTAGGAATGCATGAAAAGCTCACCCAACATTTCGCCGATATTCTGTTGTGCTTCCTGGCTAAGGCCATTTCCGTGGAAGAGCAATTCATCAAGCACTTTCGATGATTCCGTGGACTGGTTCATCAAGCCAGGTTCAAGTATGGCCCGCAGGTTTTCGACGATGCATGTTTCATATTCCGCCCGGAGCTCCGCGTTTTCCTTTCCCATGCTCAATGCCACCGATAAAATGGTGTCAAACGGCTCAATAGTCCCGGCTGAAAACGACGAGCCTTGTTCAAGAGTGGACCTGATTTCCGCGAAGGAGCGCTCCAGCTCATCACGTACAAATAATTCTATTTCTTCTTTTCTTTCAGGATTGCATTGAGACAAATATGCAATGCTGGACCATAGAAAATTGAAATCCTCCATGGACCTTACCGAAGGAAGTCGGAATACGCGCAATATGGCATCAAAACTGGTTGAATCGAGCGGGCCTTCCTGTTGATACAATAACTCGCCCAACGCGTTTGATGCCTGAGAGAATGCGTTGGGATCACCATGACTGGCGCTGTCCACGACCCGATCTAGTTCGGCGCATATTTTCTGATCGTGCATATCGTTTTCCCTCAATCATACGTACAACGTACCGTGTCTCCGTGATGAAAAATCCAGAATATACCCTCGCGAACGATTGTTTTTTGCCAGATAGTAGTACGGTTTCAATAATAACATAAGGAAAACTTCAGCACCATAGGCCCCCGATTAGGGCAATTGCATAAAATGCCCATATTTTCACTCTTTATCGCTTGAAAACGCATGCCATAAAAATGCGGAGAACTGGCCTCAGAAGACTCAAGAGACACAAAAACAGAGAGTTTATTCTTGTACTACTATCAATGAAAGTATTGTTTTCTTGCGAGGATATTCGTGAGAAACAATTTCATATCAAATAGATATGCCAGCCACTATATAGGTGTATCCCTTGAGCGGTGGGGCAAGCCCCACCCTACATAAATTTTATTTAGTGGTCTCAAAATCCGGCTCTTTGGCTGCGGCTAGGCCACGCATTTGAAAACCATCCAATAATGCTATCCGAAACACCCGTTTCGCGGGGCATTGACAGTCTTTGCGGAGGGGTGTATACTACGCGGCAAGGAAAGCGCTTTCTTGCTCTCGCTCGATTCTGGGGTCTGGCGGTGTGTTTATGGAATAGGCAGCCGGGAACGGCGTAGCATAGAGCGAAGGTATCGGGTAGTGATCTACTGGTGGAAATAGCAGGTGAGAGGGATGGCCGCGGCATAGCAAACGTTTTCTACTCATGCGCCCTGCCTTTCTTGTTTACACCGGCATGGCCGGCGGAGGTGTTGATTCATGCGCACGCTACAGATCGAACCGTTGAGTGAAGAGGCATTTAGGCCCTATGGCCGTGTATTGGGGCGTCCCTCTCGAACGGCCGATATCGATAAAGGCTGGCTGGGATATTGGCATACGTTGGCGGAGATAGGATTTCACGACAATCCCGTATGGGGATTTCTGGAGATGCATCAGCGTCAACCCATCGTGGAAGAGCTTGAGCGCCATTGCCGTTCCCACGAGGTATTCATTCCCATGGGAGGCGTTTCCATCATGCCGATCGCGGCAGGCGGCGATTGGAATGATCCTCATGCGTCGCCCGATCTGGATACGCTGCGTTTGTTTCTTGTGGATGGCGCCAAGGCCCTTGTGGTGGGAAGGGGAATATGGCACACCCCGTCATTTCCGGTAGGCCCAACGGCCGGTTTTCTGCTCGCACTCGAGGAGCGGACGCCAAGTGATGATATTGATGTGAGGAAAATCGGCCCCTTCGAATTTTCTCTTCCAGTCTGAGGATGTGTCGCATTCATCTAAACCCGGGGAGCGCAAGCCATGCCGGATGCAGCGGCGAGAATTGATGAACTCATTTACCGATTAGAAGAGGCCGCTTCCAGTGAGGCCAATGAGAAACGGTTTGAGCGGAAACGCCGCGCCGTCTTCAATATAGAAGAGCCCATCGCATGGGCCAAGCTCTTCTCATATGACGTGCATCGATATTTCACCGACCCCGCTTTTTATGTGGAGCAAACCCTGCGACAAAAATTATGGCGATGGGAGCATTTCCCGCTTGATCAAGCGCCGTTGACGCTGGATATGCCCGCATGGCTCTCCCACTATCCCGAATATACCTACGCCGGCATGGAGGTGGAGTTCAACGCGGAAGGCGTGCCCTGTTTGCAGGAAGACCACCCCTTATCCCGCGAAGCGGATTTAAGCCTGCTCCATCCGGTGGATTTTTACGACAGCGGCTGGATGCCGCGCGTGCTGCAATGGTACGACGACATTCGGGCGCTGGTGGATGAGCGGCTGCCGGTTCTGTTCAATATGTTCTGGTGGCGCGGCTGCCTTGATCTTGCCATCCAGCTTCGCGGCTACACGGCATTTCTGGCGGATACCATGGAACGCCCCACATTTGTACATGATTTGCTGCGCTTCTTAACCGAACAGCGATGCCAATGGCATGAAGCATACGCCCGTCATTTCGGCGTGCGCCTTCAACCAGCCAATATCGGCGATGACTGGATCAATATCCCGTTCATCGCCCCGGGCATGTTCGCGGATTTTGTCTTGCCGCGATACCTAGAGATCGAGGCGTTTCATGGCGGGATCTCGTATATTCATTCCTGTGGAAACCAGGCTCCGGTGCAGCAGTATCTTCTGGAAATACAATCCCTTCCGGTGCTCGAGGTGAGCCCCTGGACGGACCTGGATGAATCGCTGCGCAACATCCCGCCCAGCAAGCGGCTGGCTATTAGCCTGCATCCGAATGATGTGCTATGCGCCACCTCCGCGGAAATGGATCGGAAAATGCGCTCCATAATCCGAAAATGCCAAGGGCGCGATTATTACATCGTCACTTCTGGCCTTACTCCCCTCTCGGCGAATGCCGGCGAGTTTATTGATAGCATTCGAAGATGGACTGCCGTCGCCCAGATAGCCATGGATGATGCGGAAGAAGAACCCTGGCTGCCGTCAAAACAATACCAATAGTTATTCCACATGTCCGGCAGGTTACAATACGCCGTACAAGGCAATCCAGCCTAATTGCAAAAAGAGGAGATAAGAAAGATGGAGCAGAAAAAAACAACCTTTGCGGTCTTCTTTGGGAACAGGGGCGTTTTCCCGGGAAGCCTCATGAAGAGCGCCCGTGAGGAAGTGCCGCGCATTCTCAAAGAACTGGGACATGACGTGCTGGTGCTCGATGAAGAAGCCACCCGCTTGGGCGCTATCGAAACGCCGAAAGAGGGAAAAATCTACGCGGACTTCTTGCACGCCAACAAGGGAAAATTCGGCGGCGTCATTATAAGCCTGCCGAACTTCGGAGATGAGAATGGCGCACTGGCGGCTTTTGCGGATATTGACGTGCCCATCTTGGTGCAAGCCTATCCCGATGAATTCGACAAAATGGGGCCTGCGGTCCGCCGCGATTCCTTCTGCGGCAAGTGCTCGATCACGGATGTGCTCTACCAAGCGGGAATTAAAGCCACCGTACTCAAGCCCCACACGGTCCATCCTACGAGCGAACGGTTCAAGCAGAATATCGATACCTTCGACCGCATCTGCAAGGTGTATAACGGCGTCCGCAAGATGCGCATCGGCTCGGTGGGCGCACGGGTGACCGCCTTCAAAACAGTCCGCGTGGATGAAGTGGCCTTGCAGCGCCATGGCATCACTGTCGAAACCTTCGATTTGAGCCAGATATTTGATAGCGCGATCAATGTGGATAAAGACAGCAGCGAGTACAAAAACAAAATGGCCCATCTCGATGAATGTGCGTCTTGGGGTGATACGCCGAATCCAGCCAAGGAAAAACTGGCGCGTTTGGGGGTTGCGCTCGACCGCGTCATTAACAATTATGCGCTCGACGCCATCGCACTCCGGTGCTGGAACGAAATGGAGGAGATCTTCCATGTGTCGCCATGCATGCTGCTGGGCGAACTCAATGAGCGCCTCATCACCGCTGCTTGTGAGGTGGATGTGGGCAACGCCGTAGCGATGCACGCCCTCAGCTTGGCGTCGTACCAGCCGCCGACTTGCTTGGATTGGAACAACAACTATGGCGACGACGATGACAAGTGCATTCTGTTCCATTGCGGCCCCGTGCCGCCGAGCCTCATGGCTGGCAAAGGAACCATTACCCCGCACGCCATCATCTCGAACTCCGTCGAGGCGGGCTGCACATATGGCTGCAACCAAGGCCGCATCAAACCCATGCCCATGACGTTCGGCAGCATGATGACCTGGGACGGGCATCCCCGGTTCTACTTCGGCCAAGGTGAGATCACGGACGACTCGATTCCAGCGGAATTCTTCGGATGCGCAGGCGTAGCGAAGATCGACCGCCTCCAGGATGTGCTGCTGTATGTCTGCCGCAACGGCTACCGCCATCACGTCAGCATGGCCCCGGGCTATGTGCTCGAACCAATTCGTGAAGCGCTAGAATACTATCTCGGCATGGAGGTTTGCATACCGCAATCCTGCTGTTAAAAGAGGTTAAAACGGCCAAGGCATGCGATAACCGGATTTAGATGGAGGTGTTCATAGAGATGGTTACGAGACACGCGAATCTAGGCATTTCCACGGTGACCTGCTATTTCCGATTATACGGCCAGCTTGCCTTGGCCATTTTTTTATGTGTCGTGATGCAGGCCGCGCCGGCGGAATACGGCGCGGCCCATCCGCTTTCCATGCACATGGATGAGCAAGCCATCGCATGCAGCCCGTTTCTTGGCTTTGGTTTTCATGGCGATTTCTTCCTGACCCGTTCGTGTAATGCGGAACGCGGCGTGGCCGAGCGCGACCTCGAACTCATTTTCCGGCGGGTCGAAGAAATGCGCCCGAAACTGATCCGCACATTCTTCAACTACAAATGGTGGGAGCCCGAAGAAGGCAAGCAAACTCCCGACAGCGAAGAAATGCGCGATTACGTCAAGTGGTGCCGGTTCTTACAGAGTATCGGCGCTTCGGTGCTGTTGACGCCATGGGGCGAGAATTTCGCTTATAGCGAATGGATGCTGCCTTCCAAAGGATTCGAGGAACGTTTTCAAGGGGGAGGGGAAAAAGAGGTTTCGATATCCTCGTGGTCCATGGCCCCCAAGCTGCCGATCCCGGAAAAACGCGACGCCACGGTCCGCTCGCTGGTGGACTTGGTGAAATATCTGCGCGTGGACGAAGGGCTGGATAACGTCCGCTATTTATGTTTCATGAACGAGCCGGATAACGACGCACAGCGGCCCGTGCCTGCGGAAGAATACATGCGGCTTACCCGCCTGCTGGATACAGAACTGCGGGCGCAAGGCTTGCGTGAGGGCGTCATGCTCTTGGGGCCTGATGACAGCGGCGGCCCGCTGGACAGCGTGGATCCTTGGTTTGAAGCGACCATCTCGTTGGATAAGGAATTGTTTGACGCCACGTCCTCGCATACCTACGTGCATAAGCCGGAGGATTTGCCCAAGCTGCCCGGATTCATCCAATCGAGGCAGGCGGTGCTGGATAAACTGCAAATCCAGAGACCGCTCATGATCACGGAATTCGGGTATGGCGGCTCGACTTTCCAAAACCTGGAAAACCACAAGTATGAATATGGCCTCTATTTGCCCGATTTCGGCATCACGGCGGTGGAGGCTGGCGCAACGGCCGCCCTGGCGTGGTGCATGTTCGATACCTATTATGACCGGGAAAGCCGTGACACCGAGCATAAACAGGAATATGGCATGTGGCGCTGGCTGGATGAAGGCTGGAAACCTCGGCCAGGCTTCTATTCCTGGTCGCTCCTCACCCGGTATACGCAACCGGGCAGCAATGTATACAAAGTAGCCATTGAGCCAGCGAATGACTCCATCAAGGCGGTGCTCTTTGTTACACCAGAAGGCCGCGTCACCCTTCCCATGGTGAATCGTTCGGAACAGCCTTTCGCCGTCAATCTCACTTCCGGGCTTACGCATCCTGTGGCCTTGCGGCTTTATCCATTCACCCCAGAAACGATTCCAACGGGAACGGATGAAATGCTTGGCGCGAGAGAAGTCATCGTAGTCAATCCGGGGCAAACCACTACGCTGGAACTCCCTGGACGCTCGTTCTTCTTGCTGACGGATATGACCTGATAACGTCTGTTTTTTATCCAAAAAGGAGTCACGACATATGAAACCATATCGCACCACGCGCATTCTTTCCAAGACGCTAAGCTTGTCTGTTGCGCTATTGTTCTCCGTGTCTTTTATCGTAAACGGGCAGGAAGAATTGAGCCGCCCCGCCTATTATCCCAAACCTGCCAGTCAATACCGAACTCCATCCATGGGATTCATTCATGGCGTCCAGTATTGGGTGAATCCGGGGGTGTCCGATGAATCCATTATGGAAGATTTCAGGAAAATGGCCCAGGAAGACAAAATCAACGGCGCGCGCCTGGCGTTTTGGACCATGCCCGTGGGCATCGATCCGGAACCTAAGCTGAAGAAATTTGATGTGTGCTTCAAAGCCGCCGCCCAGTATGGCGTCAAACTCAATCCCGTGCTGCCGCAACTTCCCGGATGGCTGGATGGACAGGCGGATAAGCCGGAAAACCGGCTAGCGTATAAAGAACATATCCAAAAACTGGTTTCCCGGTATAAAGACGAACCCGCCCTGGGCATGTGGACGGTGGACATCGAGCCGTCCCGCAGTTGGAAAGCCGAGCCTTGCCCGGAAACACTGGTGCTCTACCGGAGCTGGCTGCCCAGCCGGTACGAGTCCGAAGCGCAATTCCTTCAGCGTAATTGGGGTGCGGAGAGCGCGCTATCGTCCACGCAAAACTCGTTCGCCAATGCGTTTCCCATCAATAACCCATCCATGGGCGGATGGAACAATTTCCAAGGATTGAACGATTATATTACCTTCACCGCATATGCCCTGGCGGAACAAGTCCGTTTTGTCGCCGATTACGTGAAAGAGCTTGATCCGGCGCATCCCACCAGTTGCACGCCGCCGGATGTGCTCCACAACCAGCCTATCGAGAATGGCCGGAACATGTGGTGGCTGGCGGACGCCGTGGATTGCCCAAGCGCGCAAGCCCATGCCCACTGGCATTTCGAAACGGCGGATATGCCAAGGGACACCCGCATCGCCATCAGCGCCACGGTCCGAAAAATCTACTGCTCCACACGCGGCCGCGATGCTTCCTACACCGGCGAAGTGTTGGGCGGGCTGGACCTCGGCGAGAGCACGCGGCTGCAATCGCCCACCGCGAAGGATCTGCTGGGCATGGCGCTGTGCCACTTGGCCGAAGGCTCGAAAGGATATTTCATATGGATATGGAATCCGCTCAAAGAAGGCCCCAACGCTGGCGCTTGGAATTTCCGCCAACTCGATGGCTCTCCCAGTGACAAATCGCGGCTGCTTTCCCATTTTGGCGAAATGGCGGCAAAACACAATGCGCTTCTCTATGAAATGCGCCCGGCGGATACGCGGGTGGCGATTTTCGATTCCATGGACGCCTCGATTTATCTGTACCGGCGTTCATCCAGTTATCACGCCATGTCGATGTGGTATGTCATGAACCAATATGGCTTCTACAAAGCCATGCGAAAAGAGCAGCTTGGATGCGATTTCATTGATGAATTGGGTTTGCTGAACGGCCAAGCCAGCCAGTACGACGTTATTTATGTGCCGTTCTCCATGTGCATGACGGAAGATGTCGCAAAGGCGTTGCGCGAGTACGCCGCCCAAGGCGGTACGATACTCGTGGACAGCATGACGGCGTTCACCACTCCGTGGCATATGCCGTTTGATGAGCAGCCTGGCCTCGGCCTTCAAGAAGTGCTGGGCGTGAAAGCGCTCAGTCCGGAAATAGCCTACGGTGGATGGACGGACATCACCAGCAAACAAGCTGAGCAATACTTTGACCGGTTCACTTCGCACAACCAGCTCGATGAAAGCAAGCCTATTTTCGATGAAACAGGCGCGGCTACGCCGCTGGCCGCAGTGAAATTCCTCCAGCCCGTCGAGCCGCTATCCGCCCGCACCACGCACCGGGATTCCGAGGGGCGTCCGCTCATCACCGTGAATGATTATCAAAAAGGCCATGCGATTTGGACCGGCACATTGCTGGGGCTTTCCTGCCGGGATGCGGATACGCCGCCCGAGCGGTATCGCGCCGTGGCCGATATCGTGCGTCCGTTCATCAAAGCCAATCCGTGGAAGCTTGGCGCTCCGGCCAACACGATCATATGCCGCCGGTTAACGAGTAAAGACGGGGAGTTGTATATCCTCCTCAATGAAGGCCAAACACCTGCCGAATTCGTGCTGGACTTTGGGCGCACGGCGACGGCTGAAGAGCTTCTATGGCCGGATAGTCCCGCTTGGAAACAGACCGCAAGCACCTCCATTCAAGGAACGTTGGACCCCGAAGCGGGAAGTGTCATTTACTGTAAATAAGGCTGGTAAGCCAAAGCGAAGATATATCGGCGGAATATACGAAAGAGGAAATCAAAGTGGCAGCTTGTTGCCACTTTAAAGGATGGCGGCTGTTCTGAAGCGTGTTCAGGCAGCCAAGGCGGTTTGCGTACGAGTGGGGAGTATCTGGGGATAGCCCCCTGTGCAGATACAGTCAAGCGATAGGAGTGAGCATTCCGATGTGGAATCAGATGAGACGATTAACCATCGCGCTGGCATTCATATTTACCGCGTGCATGCCCCTTTGGGCAGCCGCTGAAGATGCGCCGCCTACGAATCTCTTTCCCAATCCTTCCGCGGAGGAAGGCGGCGAAATGCCCAATCAATGGAATCATTTCACGAACGACGACACCACATTTGCCCGCGACGCATCGGTGGGGCATACCGGAAGCGCTTCCGCCCGGATTATTGTTGGCCCCAAGGGCGCGGCAGGTTTTCCCAGCTTCAACTATATGTTCGAGCAGGTAAAGCCAGGTGAGGAATATAGTGTCTCTGTCTGGGTGAAAGGCCAGGGCGTAAAAAACAACTGGGGCCCAAACATGACGGTGATTTTCTTTCAAGGCGATAAACGCCTGGAACCAGATATCAGCGGCGATGACATCGGAGGCGGAGACCGCGACTGGACGCAGTTAAACACGCTGGCGATTGCGCCGAAAGAAGCCGACCGGATGCTCGTAGTCATGGGCCTCTATGGCGAAGGAACGGCTTGGTTTGATGATGTCTCAGTGGTCCGCACCAATGTAATGCATGCCCTATACGAAGGCTCTGAACTCAGCCTCTCGGTCCAAGAGGATAAAGTGCTCAACGAGCACTTCATCGGTTTTGGAGCGCATGGCGATTATTTTCTCACCACGCCGCGCAATATAAAACGGGGTGTGGATGACCGCGACCGGGAAATGATCAACCGCCGCATCGAAAGCATGCGGCCTGGCGTGATCCTCGTGTTCTTCAATTTCAAATGGTGGGAGCCGGAAGAAGGCAAACAAACGCCGGACTCCGACGAGATGAAGGATTTGGCGTATTGGCTGAGGTTTTTACAGAGCATCGGAACCACCGTGGTGTTGACGCCTTGGGGCGACAATTTCGCGTACGCGGATTGGATGGGCTGGGATCTATCCAAATTCCCATCGCGTGAAGGCGGGCCGAGCGCTTCCCTAGCGCCCAAGCTCCCGCCAGCGGAAAAGCAGCCCGCCGTGATGCGGAGCTTGGCGGATGCGGTGCAATATCTTCGAAAAGATGTGGGCGTTACAAACCTAAAATATATATCCATTTGCTGTGAGCCGGATAATGACAACATTCGCCGGACGGACCCCGAGGAATTCGTGGGCATGCTGCGCATGCTGGACAAAGAACTGCGCGCGAGGAATCTGCGCGAGGATGTGCAGCTCCTCGGCCCCCACGCCAGCGGCGGCGGCGCCACCTCCGTTAGCCGCTATATCAAGGAAACGATGCCCTTGGGCAAAGATGTCATGGATGTCATGACGGTGCATACGTATTCCCATCAAGATACGCGCCTGCTGCCGTATTGGCTGCGCAGCCGTATGGACTACCTCAAGCAGCTCGAACCGTCCAAGCCCGCCAAGCCGTTGATGATTGCGGAATTTGGATATGGCGGCGGGACATTTGAAAACACAGAGAATCACAAGTACGAATACGGCCTGTTCCTGGCGGATTTCGGGATTGTCGCCGCGCGCGAAGGCGCTTCCGCCGTGTTGATGTGGTGCCTGATGGACACGTATTACCCGGTGGAGCGTCCAGACGGTGACGAGCCTAAGCAACTGTATGGCCTATGGCGTTTCCGGGATGAAGGCTGGCGTCCACGTCCGGGATACTTCTCCTGGTCCTTGGTGAACCGCTATACGAAGCCAGATAGCAAGGTGATTGCGGTCGATGTGCAGCCTCAAGCGGAATCCGTTCCGGCGGTGGCGTTCCTGTCGCCTCAAGGCGAGCTTACGGTGATGATGGCCAACCGGGGCGGGCAAGATATACAAGTGAACCTGCAAGCAGGCGCTTCCCATGACAGGACGCTACGGCGGTATGAATACTCGGAACAGACCGTACCCACGCCGGAAGGGATGATGATAGGCGCTTCCGGCGTATTGCGCGCTCAAGCAGGCAAAACAGTAACCGTCGCTCTGCCCGCGCGCTCGTTCGTGTTGCTGACGGACATGGAGCGATAACCGTTCCTGCGCCATTTCCGCCATGGGGCTGCCGCTACGAGAGCAGTCCTATGGCGGAAAAGATTCCCGTAAGCCCATGAGCCGTGATGCTCATGATCTGGCCCATGATAATGCGCTTAGGTTCGTTGTGATGGCGCATGATGATGCGCATGGCGCATATCGAAGGGATAATACCCACGAGCCCCAGCAAATATGCCTTGGGCCATCCCATCAAGAGCGGCGGAATTGCCACGCAAATATATGCGCAAACCGCCAAAACCGGATACACATAGCGCGCCCGGGATGTGCCCATGCGGACCACCATCGTGCCCTTGCCAGAGGCTTTGTCTGAGGGATAATCCGGAAACTGGTTTATCCACAGCAGGTCCGTCATCAGAAAGCTGATGGGCAGCGAAACGATCACCGGCGTCCATGAAAGCGTCGAGGTGAGGACATAGTAGGTTCCCGCGACAGGAAGCACGCACAAGGCGATGAAGATATCCACTTCACCCCATCCGCGATACGCGAATTTCAATGGCGGCGCCGTATAAAAAAATCCGCCAATGAATCCGGCGATCATGAACCAAAAAATCGGCCCGATACCGCCATCAATCCAGCACATCAACGTAACGCCGCATATCAGCGACATGGTGAGGCTGAAGATGCCCAAGTTGCATATCAGGAGCGCGGGCGCTTCTCCTCGCACGATGACGCCTGAGCCGCCGCCCAATGAATTCCGGTTTTCATTGAATTGATCGGCCCCTTGCAGGCTGTCGTAATAATCGTTGAACAGATTGACGGCGAAGTGGACAAAGACCATGCCCGCCATGGTAAGTGCGAACGCAAGCAGGTTAAAAGTATGATTGAAACACCACGCCGCCGCGCCGCCCAAGACCACCGGCACCGCCGACGACGTGACAAACGGAGCGCGCGAGTAGGCAAGATATTGCTTGAGTGTAACCATATTGTCCCCTATCCCTGGTTGTGTACGGTTTCAAAGACGTCTGGTTCTACAACACGGTTGCGTTGCACCGTATTTCAGCATACAGGCGCGCCTGCTTCCCCTGCAACGGCTTTCGCGTCGCGAATGGCCTTTCTTTGATAGTGTACCCATGCTTCTTAGGCATGCGTTCTTGAGAGCTATTGCGTTCCCCGCGCCTCCCCGTGCTCCCTGTGGTAAAAACGGGGGCCTAGTTCAGCGCCGGTTGGCAATCCCGGCGCGTATTGGCTGCGGAAGCCGGATTAATGCTTGCGCGAGGCGCGTTCGGGGTGTTATGCTTGACTAATGCAGAAGGAGGATGTGCATATGCATGGGAAACAACGATGCATGCTCTTTGTAGCCGTGTTGATTCTGTTGGGTGCTTCCGCTCCATCCGTCCAAGAACAGGCGGCTCCATCCCCTGATGTTGGGGAGAACGCGCCCACGGAGCCGAAACCGGGCGAGGTGCGTGAATTCGACGGAAGCGAGTTCGCGTGGATTCCACCTGGCACCTTCCAAATGGGCTCCAAGCTGAGTCCGGAGGAGACCGCAGCAGCTTATGGTGGCGAAAAGGATTCTTTCGAAAATGAACACCCGCAGCACACGGTGACCTTGACCAACGGTTTCTGGATGGGCGTGAAAGAGGTGACGAACCATGAATTCGAGCGGTTTATACAGGAAACCAACTACCAGACGACTGCCGAAAAATGTGGATATGCCTATACATTCAATCCAAGCTCGTTGAAATTCGAAAAGACCGCTGGCGCAAACTGGCGAAAGCTTGGCTGGGAAATAAAGGCCGATGAACCAGTAGTGCAGGTGAGTTGGAACGATGCAAAAGCCTTTTGCGCGTGGTTGAGCAAGAAAACGGGAAACGCCTATCGATTGCCCACGGAGGCGGAATGGGAATATGCGTGCCGGGCAGGCACGACCACGGAGTTCTGGTGGGGCGATAGGATCGAGGATGGCCAGGGCAAAATCAACGGCTCGGATTTGACGGCGTGGCCAGACGGGAAAACTCGGGATCTTGAGGGAAGGTTTCCGTTTTCCGACGGCTATTGGCGCATGGCGCCAGTGGGAAGCTTTCATGCAAATCCTTGGGGGTTGTACGATATGGAGGGAAACGTACAGGAATGGTGCGAAGACCCTTACCAAAATGAAAACTATTCTCCTCGCCCAGTGAAGGATCCGAAAGGACCAGCCAAGGGGAATTTCCGGATAGCGAGGGGTGGTTCATGGTACAGTGGCCCCGACTTATGCCGATCAGCAAATCGCGACAGTTGGCCACCAAGCCTTTATACCATAGAGCGGGGCTTCCGTGTGGTGCGAACGAAATAGCTCGCTTTGCTCCTGTTGCCCTGTACGCCGTGCAGGTTGCCACCAGCGAGACACGTATTGTTTCTTACGCGCCGTATACCGAAACCGACTCCGTGCCTCCGGTTATCACCATCACGTGCAATAATCCGCTCCTGCTTTCGCAGGGAAGCGCGTTCGCCAGATATTCTGCTCAAGTTTTGTGTAGCATGGGCGTCTCGCCCATGAAGCGATGGCTATAGCGTCCGTTTCATGGGCGGGACGCCCATGCTACGAGAGTCGGTTCCTTATAGCCAAGAGGCGATTGCTTTACAGCCACTTATTCCGGCTCATCACAGGGAAACCACAACGGCGAACGGTCATTCGGGTCGCAGTTGTAATTCACCGTGATCTCTTCCCCCGGCTGGATGGGGCGGATGGCGAGGAACTCGATCAAACGCTCTTCCGTGTAGCGCACATACTTCGCATTGGGTTCATAACTGTGATTATATAGCGAGCCGAATCCCAGCACGATGGCCATATCTTCCAGTTCCGGCCCGTATGCGAATCCGTAATCATACAGCACGGTGCCCTCAAGGGCGGGCCATTGGGCGCTCGGGATGACAATAACCGGTGCGGTTTCGATAGTCTCGCCAGGCTCATACGAGCGCAGTGCAACGACTCCACGCCCTTTTTTCTCAAAATCGCGAATGCACAGGGCGGCAGCCGGATGCGCCGCCTCGGATATATCCATCGTTTCCATCGTTGTGTTTTCCATATCATTCATTCCAGGCCATTTGGCGCGCTTTATGCTATCCATACCCCATTAGCAGAACAGATTCAAGCCATGGATCATGCAAAGGTGTATCAGAATCCATATGCTGGAATCCAATTTATCGCCATCCAAACGACAAATATGAAATAAACACAATGAATCGAGGCCGCAACCAAGCTCGAGCTTTCTTTTGGCTCGCGCAACCGCCAATATCGCTTACGGCTCCACGCCGCCAACCAGCCTGCTGAAATATCCTGGAATCTGCGTCTCGAACGTGAGAAGCTTTCCGCTGTAGGGATGGGTGAAGGAAAGCGAATAGGCATGGAGAGCCAGGCGGCGGTGCTCCTTGTCTTTCTCGCCGTACTTTTTGTCTCCGACAATCGGGTTGCCACTCTCCGCTAAATGGACCCGGATCTGGTTCTTTCTGCCTGTAAGAAGGGTGATCTCCAACAATGAGAAATCCTTCGTCTCTTTGAGAACCCGGTAGGCGGTGTGGGACAGTTTCCCCTTTTTGGGGTCGGGCGTGGAATACATGAAATGGGCCAGGTTTTCCGCCAGATATGTCGAGATCGTTCCCGATGGATTCGCCATCTTGCCATGCACCACGGCAAGATACTTCTTCTCCGTCTCATCCCAATGATCCTGGAGGTGCTGCTTGGCTTCGCCCGTCTTCGCGAAAACGATGATCCCGGACACGTCCCGATCCAACCGGTGAACGATGAAGACGCGGTTCCGGCACTTGGAATTACCTTTCCGGACATAGTCCAACAACCGGAAATAGGCGGTCTGGATATCCTTCTTGTCCGTTGCAATCGTCAACAGGCCTGGAACTTTATCCGCGACGAGGATATCTCTATCTTCGTACAGAATATCGAGCCCCTGCGGTTGGTGCCGTTTGCTGGTGATAATAGGCTTTGGCATGATTGGTTTCCTAACGAGCCGGTTCCGTTAATTTGGGGCTGTTCGCCCGGATTGCCATGTTCATGACGCCGATTTCCGCAAAGAGGCTGGCTCACCTATTGAGCTTGCCTCCATCATTCGACAGGAAACGGATTGAAATATGCTATAGCAGTTTTATTGTTGCTTGGAAGTTTCACATTTTCTAGCCAGCTTAACTGTAACAGGCGCGAGGCGTTGTTTCAAAAACCTGGCCCGCGAGGACAATCGCATGAAAAAAGCTATGCTTTTCATTCTTACCAGAGCATTTGTGTTTGTTTGTCCAAACATATCTGGAACACCACTCCCCACATTTCCGGAGAATGAGCCACAAAAGGCGCAAAGGACACAAAAACGAATGGATTCTTGCGTCTTTTGCGCCTCTTGAGGCCAATTCGGAATTGTTCTTAATGCGATTCTCTGCCTGGCCCGCCGCCGCTCTTCGTGATGCAATTCTGGGCATTCAACATCAAGGAGTGTAACGATCCATGATGGCAACCATGGGCATGTTCATCTTTCTATCTGTTTTGAGCGCCGCTCCCGGTGCCTTCCCAGGGCTGGGCGAATGGCCTTGTTACCGCGCGAACCCGAGCGTTGACGGCCGAACGGCCATCAAGGGCGCTATCGTACAAGCACCCCATATCGTGTGGAAGAAATTCATCGGTGTAACCGATACCGACTACGTCCTCCGGCCAGAATCCACGCCCGCCGCTCCGGCCTCGCCACCAACTGCCGTGGACGCACGATGGGGCCTGGTTGCGCCCGAGGGAGAGATCGCGGGCCAGCTCACGCCTGTGCAGAACAGCACCACTGTCACATACTATGATGTCTTCGCGGATGCGCCGGGGCTCGAGAAGCTCGAATTCGAGAGCGGTTTCGACAAGCCCCAGATCAACAACCAGTGGCTGAGCTGCGTTGGCCGGTGTTTTGCGTGGAGAGCGGGCCAATGGACGCAAGTCTGGCAAACGGAACCCATCGAGTTGTTGTTCCAGCCGCTGCCGGTGGCTGGCGACTTTGATAACGACGGAAATCCCGAGGTCGCGCTCCTGCCCTGGCACGAGCTGCTCGTGTTCGATGCGCGGACCGGAAAGCTCGAGGAGCGATGCAAGTTCACGGAAGGACGCAGTTACGGCGCTCTATACGCCGAAGACCTTGATGGCGGCGGGAGCTCGGAATTCGTCGTCCTGGCCGACTTCGCAAAGCACATAGACGTACTGGGATGGCGGGAGGGGAAATTGAGCCTGCTATGGCGGCGGGAGGTTGAGCTTACGCTCGATAATCCCCAGAAAATGCTCCGCGCGTACTGCCGCGCCGTGGCCGATGCAGATGGCGACGGCCGGAAGGAGGTGCTGGTGAGCATTTTTAACGATTCGGGAGACCGCCGCTGGCATTTGCTTGTATTCGACGGTATGACGGGCGCCGTTAAGGCCGATTTTGGCGATGAGATCTTGCAAGGGGTATCAGACGTAAACGGCGACGGCGCAGACGACCTATTCACGGCTGCTACGCACGATGTGCATGTACCCGAATACGCCACCATCCGCATCCGCAGCCTCAAAGGAAAAGGCGGGAAAGTTTTGTGGCAACGGAAGCAGGCCGCGTGGCAGATTTGGGAGCCGCCGGCGCCGGTTCACATCAACACCGCCGCCACCCGTGGACGCGAAGATGTGCTCTGCCGCCCCGTCGCCGATAGCGCGGCCTTCGTCGTCCGGCGGCGCGCGCCCGAAAACCAGTGCGCGCTCGATGTCGTGCGTTTTGGTTCTGGCAAGTTCGATTCCATCGCCTCGGTAACAGCCCCGCAGTTGTCTGGCCTCGCACTTGATGCAGAGGGCGATGTCCTTTTCCGCGCGACATGCCCGCCGTCCGCCGTCACGGACCCTGCGCCTAGAAAGGCTTCGTTAATAAAATTAGCCTCGACTCCTCGCGGCATTCCCTATCCGCCGCCGCCCATCGTGCTGCGTGAACAGGGAGCCCCAGCAGTAATTGCCGCCCAAGGCTCAGACGAGACGTGCGTGATGTTGCGCGTATCCCCGAACGACGCCGAACCGGAGGAACTGCGCCGCTTCCCGGGACGTGGACAAACCGGCGACTGGCCTTCCACGCTGGGCTTCGTCGGCGCTGACCTGAAGGGCGGCGGCGGCCGCCAGGTCTTGTATGCCACCTCTTCTCCCGAGGGCCACGGCCGCTTCATCGCGGCGAATTTGGATGGACAGGAACTGTGGCGCCACGATTTTCCACGGATTCCTGGGACAGCGCCCGTTTGGAATACCGGCGGGATTATCTACTGGCAGGCGGGCCACTTTACCAATCTCCAACGCAGCGATGTGCTGGTCACGGTGCGCCGCACCATCATGCACACGGAGGAGACCTATTTGCTTTCCGGCCGTGATGGCCGCGAGCTCTGGCATCGCGACAGGCAAATCAGCGGACGCGGCGTAGGCGGGCAAATTTTCGCCGTGGCTGATTTTGACGGTGACGGCCTGGATGACGCCGCATCTTTCCATCCGAGTTTATTCTACATCCTGAAGGGGACTACCGGCGCGGACATCATCGCCAAAGACGCATCCTGGGACGAAATCCCCATGAAGCCCGTGTACTGGGGCGCGCCCATCGCGGGCGACTTCGAAAACAACGGCCTCTCCACACTCTTTTTCGCCTCCACCAAAGGCGCGCTTAACCTTGTCGCGCGCCCTGACATGAAACTTGTCTGGTGGGAATCGTTGGACGAAAATGGCTTCGTATACCCCGCCGTCGGGCGTTTCGATGCCGCCGGTCGGATGGAAGCGATGGTGTTCGGGGCAGCGGATGGCCTTCGTTGCTACGACACGGCCACGGGAAAGCGTCTATGGCGAATGCAAACTCCAGAGACGACAAAAGGCGCTGCATGGCACTCCGCCTCGGCGGACATCAACGGCGACGGGCGCGATGAAGCCCTCTTCACATCCGCCACGTGGCTTTACTGCGTGGGCGCTTCTGCCGCGGGCGATGCCGGAGCCGTTCTCTGGCGGCTGCAACTCCCCAGCTACATCGGAGCACCGGCCATAGCCGATGTTACAGGGGATGGGCAAGCCTCGATTCTGCTCCAAGGCCAGGACGGCTGCCTTTACTGCGTTCGTTGAGCCGGAGACCCGGAAAACGCGGTGGCCTTCCTCTTGTTGTTCTTCAGCCGGTTTCGCTATCATCTCTTTTCACCGCACTCAAAACAGGAGAATCGAGATGAAAGTAATCATCATGGCGGCGGGAAAATCGACCCGGACGTATCCTCTCACCTTGACGCGGCCCAAGCCGCTATTGCCGCTGCTCACACGGCCTATGTTGTGCCATCAGCTTGACGCGCTGCTGGGGCTGGCGGATGAAGCAATACTGGTGGTGGGATATCGGAAGGAGATGATCATAGAAGCGTTTGGCTCTTCGTATAAGGGCATGCGCATTACCTATGTGGAACAAAAAGAACAACTGGGGACCGGCCATGCGATCTTGCAATGCAACGAGCATGTGCAGGAGCCTTTCCTGGCGCTAAACGGGGACGACCTGTATGATCCGAAAGATCTCCGCCGCCTGGCGGCAGCGGAGAGCGCCGCGCTGGTGAGGCATGTGGAAGACCCACGCCTGTATGGCATTTATGAAGTGGACGCCAGCGGGCGGGTCGTGCGCCTGGTCGAAAAGCCGAAAGAAGTGTTTTCGAACATCGCCAATATCGGCGCATACCGGTTCACCCCGGAGATATTCGAGATCCTCAAACAAACAGCCCCCAGCGAACGGGGCGAGATCGAGATCACGAGCGCCATCCAGACCTTCGCGGAGCAGTCCGAGTTCCGCGTGGTCGAGCAAGAAGGGTATTGGCTGCCCATTGGGTATCCATGGCATTTGCTCGACGCAAACGAAGTGCTGCTCAAAACCATCGAGCGGCGCATCGAAGGCGAAGTAAGCCCTGCGGCCCATATCAATGGCGCGGTCGTGATCGGCAAAGGCAGCGTCATCCGCTCTGGCGTTGTGATCGACGGCCCGGTCTACATCGGCGAAAACTGCGCCATTGGCCCCAATTGCTGGCTGCGGCCTGGCGCGACCATCGGAAATAAATGCCATGTGGGGCATGCCGTCGAAATCAAGAACAGCATCCTCATGGACGGCGCCGCGGCGCCGCACCTGAGTTATGTGGGCGACAGCATCATCGGAGCGGGAAGCAATCTCGGAGCAGGCACGATCACGGCCAATTTGCGCCATGACGGCCTGCATGTCCATTCCATCATCAAAGGCGAAAAGATCGACACTGGCCGCCGCAAACTAGGCGCGATCATTGCGGACGGCGTCCATACAGGCATCCACACCGACATCTATCCGGGACGGAAGCTGTGGCCGAACACCTCGACGCTGCCGGGTGAAGTGGTGAGCAAGGATATTGTGGAGTAGGGTCTAGGGTCTAGGGTTTGGGGTTTGGGGTAGAACATGGACGACCCCCAAGAGAGAAGTGAGCCTTCCAGGGATCATTGGCCAGATAGCGCCTGGCGCGTTCTTTGGCTTCCGCTTGGCCGCTTGCTGGACTTTGCGCCGATGGCGGCCTGCATTATCGCACTGGCGTGCGCGGCGTTGGTATCGGCCTTGGGCGTCCGTATGGCCGCCAGCGATGTGGCCGACATCCGGGGTGTCGAGCCCAGCTTCGTGTATTCGGTGCAAAAACTGCTCCTGGGCAGGCCAATGTACACGGACCCCGAAAAACTCTACTACGACATCACGGAACACAGCTTTGTGTATCCGTATGCCGTTTTTGCACTTTCACGCGTGGCGGGCATCGAACCCGGCGATGCCGAAGCCGTCACTCGATTGGGCCGAAGCATCTCGTTGGCGCTCGAGTTGGCCCTGCTCGCGCTGCTTTACCTCTTCTGCACACGCGTCCTGCGTGTGGCCCCGGCCCTGGCTGGTATCGCCTGTTCCGCCTTGTTGGTCTTGCAAGCCCCGTGGGGCTTTCTTGCGAGGCCCGACGCACTCCTGAATTGCTGCACCGCCGCATCCTGGTGCGCCACGGCAGCATCGTTGAATACCCCGCGTCCACGCGCCTCGGACAGGTGGATCATCCTTGCGGCCGGCATGGGCGTGCTGGCGTTCTTTGCCAAACAGACCGGCATTCAAGTAATCGCCATGGCATGGCTTTTCTTGCTTCTTACGAAGAGCTGGCGGCGTTTCTTCTTGTTCTCGGGCGCATGCGCGGCCTGTTTGCTGCTGGCCATCGCCGTAAAGGCCATCCTATTTGGAAGCGCCGCCTGGCAAAATACCGGCATATCGGCGCATGCCGGACTGGACCTTGGCAACGCATGGGAAAAAGTCTACCGTCCGTTGTTCATGGAACACGGACTCGGATTCGTGCTCTTTGGATGTATGCTGGCCGTGGGTGCATGGCTACGCCCGGAAGCCGGTTTACCGCGCCATTTTTTGGCCTTTGCGCTCGGATTTGCGTTCTTGTTCGCGGCGGCCACGTCGCTCCGGGCAGGTTCGGCCTACCACTATTTCAACGATTTTCTGGCTATTGCACTCGCCGCCCTTGCCGGACTGTTACACGAAAGCTTTAATGCCAGCACGCCCGCCATGCGCCGCGCCCTCGGATGCGCCCTGGCCGCGCTCGTACTGTGCTGGCTGCCGCCCATGGCGGTGCAGCTTCAACGGGATTACCCACTCCATCGTGATTTGTTTTCGACTCGGACACCCGTGGCGCAATGGCTGCGGCAGTCGCTCATCCAGGAGCCAGATGGATTGTTTTTCACCACGGACACCACCTTGGCCAATATGTTCCCCGAACGCGCAGCCGTTCCCCTGCATCACGCCGCCGCCATCGCGTATGAATCGGGCGATGCGCGGTACACGGAGCTGCAAGAACGGCTCGATGCAGGCCAGCTCCGCGTATGCGTGGTGGGATTTGGCCAGGAGCCCGAGCGCCAACTGGGCTTTCTAGGCGTGAAAACGCCACCCTATGTCCTCGACCACATCTCCGGGCCATTTTCCATATGGACCATCAGGTTGCCCATGGAGGAGCCGATACGCTAGACTCCCCGGATAGTGTGCGGCAGCGTTTATTCCCTATTTCCCAATCTTTCACGAAAACGGTCCTCGGGAGGCTCTATGGGTGTCTTAGTCGATATTCCAGGGATTGGCGAAATCTCGGATCAATCGGGATTTACGCCACTCGAACAATGCAGCGATGGGATGTTCCGCGTGGGTGTGGATGGCGTGAAATCCATCACCGCCACCGGCGACAAGAAGGTCGAGTTCATCGCCTTCGAGTCCCATTCGCTGGCGTATGTCACCAGCGCCATGGGCTATCCGGCGTATTACCCAGTCCACCCGGTGCGGCTCGAGAAACCGGTGAAAGCCGTCTTGATGGACCTGGATGGCACCAGCGTGCGCAGTGAGGAATTCTGGGTGTGGATCATGCAAAAAACCACTTCCAGCCTGCTCGGCGACCCTCGTTTTGAACTCGAAGAGGCGGACTTGCCGTATGTCGCCGGGCACAGCGTATCGGAGCATCTCAAGTACTGTATCAACAAATATTGCCCGGCCAAGACGGTCGAGGAAGCCCGCACGTGCTATTTCCAGCATACCCATTATGAATTGGCGGAGATCATGGCGGGCCGGGGCCGCGAGAACGCATTCACGCCATCGCCAGGGTTGAAAGAGTTTTTATACGAACTCAAGGCCATGAATATTAAGATCGGCGTGGTCACTTCCGGACTCTATGAAAAGGCCTGGCCGGAGATTCTTTCCGCTTTCCGCACGCTCGATATGGGCGACCCGAAGGCATTCTACGACGCCGCGATTACCGCCGGTTTCCCGTTGCGCAGGGGCGAGGTGGGCACGCTGGGCGAATTGTCGCCCAAGCCCCATCCTTGGCTCTACGCCGAAACGGCGCGCGTGGGCCTCGGCATCGAATTCGCCCAGCGCAACCACGTGGTGGGCATCGAGGATAGCGGCGCGGGCGTGTGTTCGATTCGGCTGGCGGGCTTCCCTACTATTGGATTTGGCGGCGGCAATATCCGGCAGAGTGGCGCCCAGGAATTGTGTAGCCATTTCTGCGAGACGTTCGAGGAAGTCTTGAGGGTGATTAAGTAATCCCCGTTTACGGTTTCTTCATTGACAAAACCGCGCGGCCCACTTAGACTCGAATATGCGTAGCGTGGGCAAGCCGCAATTCGTAATACGGATTTTGTGGCCGCGAGTTAAAAGAATTTTCCGTACATGGGCGTCCCGCCCATGATGCACGTGCTAGAGCCAAAGCTACATGGGCGGGACGCCCATGCTACGGGAATAGCAAATCTCTGTAATCCGCCTATTTGTTGAGAGGTAGCGGTATGGAACGGCAAAGCATCAAACGGCGGCTCGAACAGTTGCGCGAGCTGCCCGTGCATCCGTATGTGTTGAGCAAAACGCTCAGCGCACTGAGTGATATTGCGCCGAATCCGGCTTCCGTGGCGCAGTTGGTATTCAGCGATCCGGGCCTCGGGGCCTATATGTTATATGTTTCCCGCCCGTCTTCCTATGCCGCGCCATCCACGATACCATCGCCGCAGGCGGTCCTTGAACGCATCGGCATGGCGCGCTTGCGCACGTTGCTGCTGCGCATGGCCATGGCGAACCGGTTCGATCAGACGCAAGCGTTGGACTCTGAAGTGGACGGCTTATGGCGCGAGTCATTATTCAGTGCGGCCTGCTGCCGCTTGATTGCGGAGCGCACCGGATGCGCCGCGCCGCATGAAGCCTACCTGGCCGGGCTCCTTCATGATTTGGGGCGCTTGGCGCTGTATAGCGTAGGTGGCGGGAGCGCCTTATTCACCGATTATGAGAATGAATGCAGCCACACCCTGGCGGGGAAATGGCTGGCCGAACGCTGGCGATTGCCCGAACCTCTCGTGGAAGCCATATGGCTGCATCATCACGCACCCGGCCAAATGGAAGGTCCGCCGGATGGCGGACACCTGCTGGATGTGGCTATGTTGTCGGACGCCCTTGCGCCCCGGCCTGGCGAGCGTATGGAAGCGCCGCCATCGCTGGCCGCGCTGCCCGAAGGGCTCCTGCTGCGCCTTAAACTCAACGGGGAAGATGCGGAACAGATCCGCAAGGCGGCTGCGGAAGCCGTGCGCGGGCGGATCAGCTCTTTTGCGCTGGATCGAAGCAGCCTCGATGGCCTGCAAGACGCACTGCGCGCTGCGGCAATTGAAGCCCTTGAATCCCAAACCCGGACAGAAGATGAAACAGTGGCGGTGCGGCGGCAAGTGCGCCGTTTGCACGCACTGAATCAGATGAACCAGCAATTACATCCTGGCCTCGCGCTCGATGAAATGCTCGAAATCCTGGCCGCATCCATTCGAGACGGACTCGGGGTTTCCCCTGGGATTTGCTGCATCGTGGACGCCCTGAACCAGGAGTTGTATCTCGCCACGTGGGCAAACCCTCGAGTGCCGCTCGCCAAGCAAGTCGTGCCGCTGGACCGCGCCGCCATGGCGGGCATGGAATCTGGCGAAGCGCCCGTGCTGCGCGCGTTGCAGGCCTTGGGCATGGGATTGGATCAAGCAGGCTGGGCGGGCGCAGGCATGCGGGAAATCGCCCAATGGGAAGGGCTGGTCGCGGCTCCGATGCTGGCGGGCGACCGCTGTTATGGGCAAATCCTATTCGACGCCACGGCCTGCCAATTCGATATGAGCGGCGAAAGCTTCTCGGAACTCATGGCGTTCGCTTCGGCTTGCGGATTGGCGGTGGCGCGCGGGCGCGCGGAAGAACGCTTATCGGGGCGCATCGAAGAGATGGCCGTGCGGCTCCAACGCGAAAGCGCTCTCGAACATAAATTGCTTGAAGCGAAACGCCTGGCGCGCGTGGGCGAATTCGCCGCGCATGCCGTGCGTTCCATGGAAGCCCCTTTATCCGCAGCCATGGGGCACATCGAGCGGCTCGCGGAAAAAACAGCCGATACGCAAGACAGCCGGGCGTTGGAAACGGTCATGCGCCATACGAACGCCGTTCGGCTGACCTTAGCGAATCTACTCTATCTTGCCCGGCGGGAATCGCCTGCGTCCGAGCCATGCAAACTCAATTACGCCGTGCATGAACTAATCGTGCAAGAACGGCGCGAACTCGAAACGCAAGGCGTCCGCGTGGTTGAAAAATACGCCGAGGGCCTGCCGCGCATTATGGCGGACCGGCGGCTCTTGGAAACCGCTATTACGAATCTTGTACAGCACGCAATACATAATTTGCGGGAAAACGGCGGCGTCCTCACCATCCAAACCTGGGCGGAACCGGATCGCCGGGCCGTTTCCATGCGCTTCGCCAATAGCGGGCGCGGTGTTCCCGCCCATCAGATCGAGGAGCTTTTTGAACCGGCCAGCGAGTCTAGTGGCGGCGCGGGCCTCGGATTAGCAGTATGCCGCGAGATCATGCGCGCGCACAGCGGGCGCTTGGAGGCCGAGAGCGATCCTGAACTGGGCACCGCGTTTACGCTGGTATGGCCCGCCGCAAGCCCCTCGGTGGTTTCCGAAGAACCGGAAGAGCCTATTATTCCCTTTGAACCGTCCTCTATTCCCGTGATCATCGAGGAAACAAAAGACCCGCTTGAACGGGCCGTGCTCGTGGCGGACGGCGACTCGACGGTCCGGAATGTGCTTCGCAAGGCCTTGTCGGACCGGGGATATTCGGTCTTCACCGCGGAAAGCGGCGAACAAGCTATCGAGGAGATCATCTCCCACTCGCCTGAATTGGTGCTCCTGGATATGCGCCTGTCCGGAAATGGGAGTTATGCGGTACTGTCAAAACTGCGGGATCGAGGCGACGCCTCCCCGGTGATCGCCATGATGGGCTCTTCCCGGCAAGAAGACGTGGATGATGCGATGCGGTGCGGGGCAGCGGCTAGTTTGCGCAAACCGTTCCAACTCCGGCAACTCATGGAGATCGTCGAAGACACGATTGCCGCCGCCCACGCACGGCGGTGATGTCCCGATTTTTTACCACGGGGACACGGGGAGCCACGGAGAAGATGAGCGCACTAGAACAGAATACCAATAATGATAGTGCTTTGGCCATCTGAAGTAAGAGCATCGGGGCGTTTTTTTTAACCGTGAATACATGACAAACCGCCGATGATGGAGGATTTTTTTAGACATGATTTACAAGATGAAACAAGATTTTTGATGGCAATTTTGCTATAAAAAACGCGCCTGGACACTTCATGGATTGTTTTTTACCTATAAAGAATCTTGGCGTTCTTGTTCAATCTTGTCCATCTTGTTAATCATGTCTAAAAAAAAAGCTCTTGTTTCAGTCCGCTGAAGTATTACCAGTAATGAATCAGCCCTCGTGGTGAAAGATCCGGACGCTTTATCACGAAGAAGCTAATGGCTCCATTGGATAGGGAAGGTGTTCCAGCATGTGTAGTGGGGGGGAATCCATCACACGCCGTGAATTGCTCGTTCATGGATGCCTATTGGCCTTGCTGTTGGTCTTTGTTTTTCCTGGCTTGTTTTTGCGCGGGGAGGTGATCGCACCGGGCGACATACTCTTCCAAAGCCTGCCATGGAGCCGGTATGCCCCGGCGGATTGGGAACACCCGCAGAACCGGCTGATGTCGGATGTCGTCACGGCGTTTTATCCCTACTATGCCCTATCCATCGAGTCCATCCGGCATGGCGAATGGCCTTTGTGGAATCCCTGCGAATTAGCCGGCATGCCGCTCATGGCGAATTGCCAATCCACGGTGTTCTACCCGCCGCGCGCGCTCCATCTGCTGTTCGGATTGCGCTGGGGCACGGCGCTTTTTATCTTGCTCAAACTGTGGTTATGCGGCGCTTCGGCCTATCTATGCGCGCGCGGATTGCACTTGGGGTGGCATGCGGCGCGATTCTTCTCCGTGGCCTGGATGCTGGCCAGTTACAATCTCATTTGGTGCAATTGGTCGCTGCCCGATGTAAGCGCATGGCTGCCTATCGTGTTCCTGGGCGTCGAGTGGATTCTCGAAGGCCGCCAGCGGGCGGGCTTTTTCACGCTTACCCTGGGCGGAGTCCTTCTGCTGCTGGCCGGACACCCCGAAACCGCTTTCGCCATGGGCCTGGGCCTGGGCGTTTATTTCGTACTGCGCCTGCTCACCGAGCGGCGGCGGGGCCGCCAGTTATGGCTGCCCATCATTGGATGCGCCGGGGCATGGAGCCTCGCCCTATGCCTGTGCGCGGCGCAGCTCTTGCCCTTCCTCGAATACCTGCGCCACAGCGCCACGTTTTTTGACCGGCCGCAAGAAAACATCATGACCTGGCTTCCCCCGAGCGCCGCAGCGGCCTTCTGGGCGCCCCGTTTCTTTGGAACCAGCGCCGACGGCAATTATTGGGGCGATATCAATTCCAACCTGTATTCCATGCTTTATGCGGGCTGGCCGGTCTGGATTGGGGCGGCGTTCCTTGTCCCCGCCTGCCTGCGGCGCGACGCGAACCGGGCGCGCGCGGCCTGCCTCGCGGGCGCGGCGCTGCTCATGCTGGGCATGGCGTTCCGGCTTCCCCTATTTGAACCGCTGCACCGGCTGCCCATGCTCAGCTCGATGATCGCCGCATACCACACCGCCTTTCCCCTCTTCGCCATCCCTTTGCTAGGCGCGATGGGACTGGACGCCTGCCTCAACAGCCCCGCGCACAAGCGCGACTGGCTCTGGCCCGCGCTGCTCCTGGGTTTCGTGGCGGCATACATCGGCCTGCTCGAGTCTTTCTTCGGATCCTTGATGAAAGCGCTGAAAGTAGCGCCTTATGTACATTGTGAATTGCTTGCCGCATGCGGCATCGCCATGGCGTCCCTCTTTTTGTTCAAGCTATTGCGGGAACGCCATTGGATGGCCCCCGCCGCCATCACCCTTTTGTTGGCGGGCGACCTGATCCTGGCGAATCGTGGCATGAATCCCACCATGCCCGCAAAATTGGTGTTCCCCAAAACGGAATTGACCACCTATCTGCGTGAACTACCGCAACCGTGCCGCGTGGGCGCTGGCGAAGGAAACATCGCTTCTGGGCTGCTGGCGGCGTATGGCATCGAGGAATGGCTCGGATACGACGGCCTGTATCCCGAACGCATCGTGCGATTCCAGAAAACCATCGGACAAGACTTCTGGAACGCCATCGAGCCTGCATGCGCCGTGGCGTATTACCTGCATGATCCGCGCTACGAGCCGCTGTTCCCCCGCGATGAACCGGGCCGCTTCGCGCGCGTAGCGCAGCGCGACGGGCTCGAGGTCTACCGCAATAACCGCGCGCTGCCCCGCGCTTACTTGCTCGGCGCGGCGGAATGCATCGAGGACAGCAAGGCCCTCCTGGAGCGCATGAAACAGCCCGGATTCGAGCCCGCCCGCCTGGCGCTTATCGAGACGTCCCTCGATAACAGCTTGCCGCAACCTGCACCGGAATGGTTGGGTGAAGCGCGCGTCACGGCGCATACCGGCAACCACTGTTCCATCGAGGTGAATGCGCAAGCCCCGGCCATCCTGGTGCTGGCCGACGCCTATTATCCTGGCTGGAAAGCCTGGCTGGACGGCGCGCCCGTCGAAGTGTTTCCCCGTGGACTACATCTTTCGGGGTATTGAAATGCCAGCGGGCCGGCATACGGTCGAATACCGCTACCGGCCCGATTCGTTGCTGATTGGGGGCGTTATTTCCGCGCTGGCCCTGCTGGCCTTGTGCGCGAGCGCTGCATGGCCAATGTTCTTCCGTAAAAAGACACGTTCAGTGTGAAATAGCCGCGATCATATCCAGCGCTTCTTGCACCAACGCGTCCGCCTCGGCGCGCTCCGTGGCTTCCGTACGCACCCGCAACAACGGCTCTCCGTGTTAGAACACCGGATCTGCACGCGCGAACGGTTAGTGAAATACACGATGAGGCCGTCTTCCCGGTTAATAAAAAGGATGTTGTTCTTGGCCGCATAGTGGAGTTGCAGCTTCTCGAGCAGCGAAAAATTCTCCGCGATGCTGAGCCGGTTCGGATGGTCCTTGTTGGCCTTATAATACCGGGGCAATTCCGCCGCCACCTCCATGAGGGGCTTTGTCTTGCAGGCCAGCGCGGCCAGAATATGCCAGATCGCTACGGAGCACGTCGCGTCCCATGCCTACACGCGGATCGATGACCCCCGCGCAGCTTCCTTCGCCCGCAATGGCGGCGCTGTAATGGGCGGCTTCCGTGGCCGTGTACACTTCGCCCGTGGGCGCGCGGCGCAGATTCGCATGATGGGCGCTCGCGATGTCTTGGAGCATATGCGAAGTAGACCAGTTCGTCACGACCGTCGCGCCCGGCTTTTGCGTGGCCAGCACCTGGTCCACGGCGATCCCAAAGGTGTAATCTTCTTCGAGGAGGGACATACATCCCCGTCTCCGGGTCATGAGCCACGACCACGCAGCGGTCGTTATCGCAGTCCGTCACGAACGTGACATCATAGGGTTCTTTACCGATGCCCAGCTCCTTGCATAATCCGGCCAGATTCGGCGGCGTGGGTTCGATGGGCCGCGTGAAGACGCCCGGCGCGCCATTCACCCTCGTGACACGGCAATACAAATGATCGAGCAGCACGAAATTAATCGGGATGCCCGCGCCGCCGCAGCAATCCATGGCCACCCGGAAATTCATCCCACGAATAAGGTCGCGCTCCCGCTCCATGACCGACATGACCCGGTGGAGGTGGTAATCCAAGATGACCTTGTTGTCCACGGCCAGATCAAAGCGGTTGCGGTCGAGAAATTCCGCCGTATACGGCGGGTCCGTTAAAATCGGCGGAGAACTGGCTGACGGGCAGGCAGAATCCCGGCCGCCGCTCATCGAACTGTCCCGATTCGTATATCGCGAACAGTTCATTCACTTGCTCTTTTTGTAAAAACATGCCGTAGCCGTGGCTGTTTTGCAGAAACTTCACCCCATTATATTCGATGGGATTATGCGACGCCGTGATCACCACGCCGCCCGCCGCCTCGAATTTGCCAATGGCAATCTGCACCGTGGGCGACGGCACAACACCCAAATCGATGACATCCCATCCAGCGCGGTTCAACGCCGCCGCCGCCGCTTCTGAATACGCCGCCGATGTGGGCCGCGTATCGCGCCCGAGCACTACCGTGTTGCCGCGATTGATCTGGCGCAGCAGCGTCGCATACGCGCACGTGTAGTCCGCCACCTTCTGCGCGGGCAGCGTCTCCAGCGTTCCACGAATACCAGAAATACTCCGGCGTTCACCACTGTTCTTCATATGCCTCTCCTACCTTTTCAAGGCGCTTTTGAGGAAGCGGATAGCATAGCAAACAACGAAATTTGCTACAAACAGGACAGCGAGGCCATAAACGCGGCAAATCGCTGCCAGATATAATAAATCACCGGATAAGCCAGCTATATACTGTTTCATATTTCAATTCATGAGCCTCTTATAAACGCAGAGGCATGGAGAACACGAAGGCTTGCAGAGCGGGAACAGACGTTGTTTTTGAGTAGCTTTTTTTGTAACACTTTGGCCAACTGAAGACCTGAACGTTTTTACCTTGTTTATTGCATCGCAACGGTATGAATACGCCTGCCGCGCCCAAACGCACGTGCGAGACGGCCTCTTTCTTCAAGGGCATACTCCATATTGCAGTTTATTCTGTTTAAAGGAGATTAAATGCAGGAAACTTTTCCGGACCATATCATTCCAATCACGATGCCCACGCCTTTTTCGGTGGGGCCGGTGAATGCGTTTTTAGTGCGGGGCGAACCGCTGGCGCTGGTGGATGCGGGGATCCGGACGGATGCGGCATGGGAATCGCTCCTCCGCTGTTTCGCCGGGCACGGATTGGCCTTATCTGATCTGGATATCATTCTCCTTACACACAGCCATTTTGATCATGTGGGCCTGCTAGGCCGCATCCTGGAAAACTCCCATGCCGAGGTTTACGCCCATCCCCGCGTCGCCCGCCTGGCGGACCGCTTCGAGGAAACAGAAGCGGAAGCCGCGGCTTATCTCGAAAAATTATTGGCGGAACTCGGCACGCCTCCGGAATCGATGGCGGCCTGCCTGGCGGAACATGAAGGATTCAAGCCTTATATCGAGAAGGCCTCCGTCGGCAACGCCATGCAGGATGGCGATACGGTCGCAGGTTTCACGGCCCATCATGCGCCCGGCCATTCGGCGTCGGATGTGGTGTATGTGAATCAAGCGGCCCGCGTGGCGTTTACAGGCGACCATTTGCTTAAACATATCCATCCAAATCCACTCATCCGCAGGCCGGAGCCGGGCAAGCCCCGGTCTAAAAGCCTGCTGGAATACCAGGAATCTCTTCGGCGGACCCACACCCTCGATATCGATTGGTGCTGCCCTGGACATGGCGAGCCGTTCAGCGATTACCGGCAACTCATTGATTGCCTGCTCGTACGGCAGGAGCGCAAGATGATGCGGATCTACAAAACGCTCGAGAGCGGCCCGCGCACGCCCTACGAAGTGGCCATGGCCTTGTTTCCGAAGCTCGATCCCGCGAAATTGTATTTCGCGTTAAGCGTCGCAGTGGGATTCCTCGAAGTGCTCGAAGAACGCGGTAAAGCCGTGTCGGAGCACCGGGAAAGCGTGCTGCATTACGGCACAAAACAGCTTTGAGCAGGAAAAGGCGTAGCGCGCTCAGCGTGCGGATGCGCCTGGCGGGGAAAATAGACCGGTTGATGTGTCTGGTGAACGATAGGCGGATTCGCCATTGGGCGAGCGGCTGGATTCGATTCTGAGCTGGAGCAGATTCTGTAATGCGCCCCGGTGGGCGGGCGCGCGTTCGATGGCCTTTTCGTAGTAAGCGGCTGCGGCGGCGTCATCACCGCGCACTTGGGCGTCCACGCCAAGATAAAATGCGGCGTCGCCAGGGCCGTCAGGAAATTCGAGTGCTTTGGAAAAGGCCTGGCAGGCGTCTTGCCAGGCTCCCGTCTCGAGCAAAGCAGCGCCTAGGCGAAAATACCCGATGCCGGAGCCTTTGCCGGAAAGCATTTGTGTTTGCGTGCGCGCGATGATGTCCCGGCAGATGCTTTGCCTCATCACAAATGCGCTCGAACAGTCCTGTTCTTCGCTTTTAGAGATGCTTTCAATGGCTTGCACCATGGCCGGATAATCGCGCAGCGCATTTGTGGCGCGGGCAAGCCCGGCGAAAATTTCCGCACGCTCCGGCTGGAAGGCCACCGCTTCTTCATACATGCGGCGCGCCTCGGCCCATTGGGCCATTTGTTCGTGGATAGCGCCCAAGGTGAGCAACGCATCCACCCGCTCTTCTTCATACGCATATTGCAACATGGCCCGCCCATGCGACAACGCTTTTTCAAATTCTCCCGCGCGCATGTAGAGTTGGATGACGCCTTTGCGCGGAGCCAGCGCATCGGGCTGGTATCGCAAAGCGGACTCGTAATGGGCGATGGCCTCGTCGATGCGGTTTTCTTTCTCCGCTATGGCGGCCTGGACGATTTGATCGCTGCTCTCGATGCGCCCGACGCGGTTTTGGCTATATCGAATCACGGTCCACGCGAAAAGCGCCAGCACGCCCATCATGAGCGACCAAGCCAGCAATGATTTCGCGTATTTCGACATGGACTAGCGCCTTGCTAATATGCCCCGCGGCCCATCAGAACCACGGCGACTGTTTTAAAGAGTATTTTAAGATCCAGCCAAAGAGACCAGTGTTCGACATAATACAAATCCCACTTGAGCATTTCTTCAGAAGTGTGATTGGTGCGGTTCACTTGCCAAAGGCCGGTGATGCCCGGCATGGCGGCGAAGCGGCGCTGCTCCCATTCATCGGGCTTGGCGATGTCGCAAACCGGAAGCGGGCGGGGGCCGACAAAACTCATTTCCCCTTTGAGCACATTCAGGAGCTGGGGGAGCTCGTCAATGGACGCCTTGCGCAGGATGCGCCCTGTCCGGGTGATCCGGGGGTCATTCTTGATCTTGAAGACCGGCCCATCCGACTCGTTGAGGTGTTCTAGTTCTTTCCGCCGTTTCTCGGCGTCGGCATACATCGAGCGAAACTTGTACATGCAGAACACGCGCCCGTTCTTACCTGTCCGCCGTTGTATGAAGAAGATGGGCCCGGGGCTTTCTATCCGGATCAGCAGGGCGGAAGCCAGTAATATCGGCGAAGCGAGCGCCAGGCCTATCACTGCCAAGAGGATATCTTCGGTGCGTTTGAGCACGCGCGCGAAGCCGCCAATGGAAACTTGGTTCACCTGGAAAACCGGCATGCCCGCCAGTTCTTCTATCGCATGGCCTTGAAAGAGAATGCCATACATGTCTGGGATGAGTTTCACGAGCACATCGAGCTTGTGGCACGCACCGCAGAAATCCACAAGCGAGCCATTCAAGCTGGCCACGTCGGTCACCACGATATCCTCAATGTGATGATCGTTGATGATGTCATGTACGTCACTGGGCCGGCCCAGCAGCGGGAGCTGCTGGTTTCCCGCTTCTGCCGTATTTTCTCCGCACGGTTCCGAAATGAAGCCCATGACGGCGTAGCCCGCTTCAGCCAAGACTTCCGATTTTCCAGCCAAGGCCAGCGCCTCTTTTCCGCATCCTTGAATCGCAAGATGGCGGATGCCAACTCCGCGCCGGGAGACTTCATTTCTCGATATGCCAATGAAGGTGTGGACGCCTATGACAAACACGAGATTCAACAGCCACTCGAACACGAAAAAGAAACGCGAGTAGTTGAATTCGCGGTATTGCACGAAAGAGCGGTATTGAAATACCCCGAAGAAGGCGATCAGGATGAGTATGGCGGAACCAAGCGATACGGCGGCAAGCAGCTTGGGCACGTCGTCGCTGATGCGGTAGGCCTTGCGGCGCGTCTCATATACGCCCACGGCGTAACTGCTTAACACGCGCACTACCGGCGCGAAAATCATGAGGTGGAGATAGGGGCTAAGCCGCTCAAGGTCGAGAAATAAGTCCATCACCCATGGATCATGGGGGAAAAAGCGGAGTTTGTAGGCCAGGGGCACGCACACCAAGGCAATCATGGCGTCGAGCGCCACGAGCAGCAGGGCGATAAACCAAAGGCGTGCGTTTTTGGCCATGGTGTGTTTCTCTATACGAGCCTCATGCGGGAATTGCTATTGAAAGCGTGCTTTCAGACGATTCCCGCCGCCTTCTTCATAGCGGCCTCGTATTTGTCCGCTACTACGTCCCACAAATATTCTTCCCGTATCCGCCGCACCGCCTTCTCCCGGTACGCCAGCACCTCCTCGGGATGATCGAGCAAGCGGCGCATGGCCGCCCGGATGCTTTCGGGCGATAATTGGTATTGCACCCCTGCGTCCTTGACGGCATAAGCGTTGTCCGGCGTAGCGAGCGTCATGACGCACGCGCCATATCCCATGGCTTTCAGCAGTCCAAGGCTTGTGCCTCCCGGCTGGTTTCCGTGGGCCAGGAAATAGCAATGGTGATGCAGAGCCCGGACGTGTTCCGGATCATAAATGGCGCCGGGGAACAGGATTCTTGGATCTTTTGTTTGTTTCAGCTCTTCCGCATAGGCTTCGCCATAATGGCCGCCGCCGCCGAAAAAGAGGGGCATATCCGTATCGAGGCCTTCGTACGCCTCAATGATCTCCTTGCAACTATTGTCTTTTACATGGCGGCTTAGAAAGAGGATATAGTGGTTTTTCTTGAGGCCGTATTGCTCGAGGATGCGCTCATCCGCCGCATCATTCTCCTCGCTGCGCAGTTCGATATTCGCGCCGTTGGGGATGTACAACGGTTCGTTGCGGCAGGGAAAATGGCTGGCGTAATAATCTCGAACCGAGACGGCATCAATGGTGAGCTGGTCAATGATCAGCGCGGAAAACCATGCCGATGCATAAATGAACGCCTTGCCTAAGGCGGGCCATTTGGGCCGCCGCCAATCAAAACCGTCGGGATTCAAGCAAAACCGGTAGCCCAAGGCCTTTGGCAACAGGCATAACGCGGAAACGGCCGGGTTAAACGCCAGGATTACATCGGGCTTCATCTTCAGCACATGGGCCATGCATAGCCCACTATGCACCAGCGTGTCGGCGAATTTGTTGCGCGTGCCAGGCAGGGTGATGCGGCGCATGCCGCGATATTCGTCCGGATGCGTGTCGTAGCAGTGCCGCCGGCAATAAACAATGACTTCATGCCCTCGGCTGGCTAAACGGGCCCCCACTTCTTCCGCGCACGTCTCGAGGCCGCTGTAGTTGGCCGGGACGCCACGGATGCCAATCATGGCGATCTTCATTTGATACCTTCCGCTTTTGTATGGTCGTGGTTCGTACTTCAAGACGCCAAATGAAGCAAAATACGGCTGCATTGGCGAGAATTCACGCAGGCGTAAAAGATGATTATACGATATTCACCGGATGAAGCGGCAATAGTTAAGCGCTTTTTTCAATCCGCTTGCTCTTTCCCTTTGAAATACATCATTTAAAGGGCAGGACACAGGGAAGCGGCGCTATTTTCAGGCGGCCCCTTTACGCCAGCAAGCGCTTTAAGTAGCTGGCATAAGCGCTTTTGCCCATGCATTCCGCCTCGAGGGCGATTTGCTCTGGCGAGATCCATCCTTGCCGCCAGGCAATCTCTTCCAGGCAGGCGATTTTAAGCCCTTGCCGCTCCTCGACGGCCTGCACGAATTGGCCCGCCTCCATTAAGCTGCGGTTGGTGCCGGTGTCCAGCCACGCAATCCCCCGCCCGAGCACCTCCACGTGCAAACGCCCCTGTTCGAGATACATACGGTTCAAATCGGTGATCTCGAGTTCGCCGCGCGCGCTGGGTTTCAGCCTTTTGGCGTAATCCACTACATCAGGCCCATAAAAATACAGTCCCGGAACCGCGAATGAGCTTTTCGGCGTGGCGGGTTTTTCTTCCAGGCTGACGGCGACGCCGTTTTCATTGAATTCGATGACGCCATACCGCTGCGGGTCGTTTACATAATAACCGAACACCATGGCGCCATCTTGAATGGATGCGCCCGTGCGCAAAATCTCGGTCATGCCATGGCCATAAAAGATGTTATCGCCCAGCACGAGCGCCACGGGCTCATTTCCCACGAATTCGGCCCCGATGAGAAACGCTTGCGCAAGCCCTTCGGGCGCAGGCTGTTCCGCATAGCGGAACGACATGCCGAGGCGTGAGCCATCGCCCAGCAGGCGTTCGAACATGGGCAGATCCACCGGCGTCGAGATCAGTAAAATGTCTCGAATGCCCGCCAGCATCAACGTGCTGAGCGGGTAATACACCATGGGCTTATCATAGATGGGAAGGAGCTGCTTGCTGACGGCGCGCGTGAGCGGATGCAGGCGAGTTCCCGCGCCGCCCGCCAAGATGATCCCTTTCATATTGTCCCCTATCGGTTTAGCGCGGCTGGAACTATCTTACTGGGTAAAAACAACCTGTCTCTCCCCCCCTACGAAACACCTTCCAGCTTCTCTCTTAATAGCGCATGTGTTGCAATGGCTTGCGGCTTTAGCGCGTGTTTATTTCCGCCAGGCACTCATCCGAAATATTTCTTGAAGTATGCGGGGTCATCGATTTTATGAAGCTGGATATGGACAAACTCGTCGAATTCGTCTTGGGTGATAGGATCTTCGATAGAATCCAGCCCGGATTCTTCCTCATCGAGCTCCTCATCCGTGTCCTCGGCGGAGTCATGGTCATTACCGGCTTCTTCCATGGATTCGGAAAAGATGCCACGGGGCAAAAAGACTTCCACGATATCGGCAATATGCGCTTTACGCTCCTCGCGCGATCCTTGGTCAAGAATCGCCCGGTTGAGGGCAACGACCTTATTGCGATACATGACGACATATTCATGGCAGTCTGGGCACGGCAAAACAACCACCACGTCCTTGGGAACGGGGGAAGTGACCAAGCGGGAGCTTCCGCAGTGAGGACACTGGACAACTTTCATAATAACCTCTGGCGCCAGGCGCCGGCCGCATATGGCGGCATCAACCACCGCTATATGAATTTTAAGTTCAAGACCTTCACCCTGTCAAATACAAGCGAAATTTCTTTACATTTCGCGCCAGACGGAACCTTTCCGAGAGGGCTTAGCGGGAAGCTTTGTTCCTGTCCTGCAAGGTGTTAAGGATGCGGAGGACCGTTTGGGGCGTATTCGGAAGGGATTTGATGTATCGGAAACCAACACGGGGGGAAGTGGATTGGAAAGGCATCGAAAGGCGGGAAAACGCCGCCTCGGCTGGGGCCGCCCCAACACCACGGACGACCATGGGCGCACCGAAATCGGAGCGGATGATGTCTTCCCGCCCATCGGCGGGCCCGTATGGCAAGGAGCCGTAGACCGTTCGCGTCCATTCGCCGATTTCTCCTCTGGCGATGTCCACCTGCTGCAAGACGCCCTCGCGCTGGGCCTGTAGGGCAAGAACCCACTGGGCTTCGGAAGGGAGCTCGAATCCACGGCGGCGGACGGGTTCATCCCATGCCCTAAAATTCGTGGCATATTCCTGCGCGTATGCTTGCGCGTATCCAGCGGCATAGCCTTGGGCGTAATAAAAGGGGATGGATACAACCGGTGTGGAGCCTGCCAGCGCATCGAGCGTTCCTCCTTGGAGATAGGAGGGCACATGCCATAATCCGGGCATCTGGCGGGCGAACGTTACATAGGAAGCATTGCCGACAAGCCGCCGGGTGATAAAAAAGCCATCGACCGGGATCTCACATTGGACGGCTCCTTCTTGGAGCATGGCAACGCCGGGCGGGACGAAGGGCATGGAATCATCCGCGGGACGAAGCAGCACGCCCAGATAACATTGCAAGGCCTGGGCGGGAAAGGACGCGCGCAAATTCGATGCCCGGTTCAGAAGGGCGTCTATATCGGGAGAAGCGCCCGCTGAAGCAGATGCCAATAGTTGCGCTTTATCCGCCAGCGAATCCCAATCCGTACTGGATGGCTCGGATTCGGCGGGCGCGCTCGGGGCGGCATTCATCTGCTGGCCTTGCGTTGCCGCCGCAGGCGGCGTAGCGCCTAATAAGCGCCATAAGCCAAAACCTGTTCCAGCCAAGAGTACAATCAAAAACGCCGCGCCCGCCATTCGGCGGAGAAGGCCGGAGCTTCGGACGGGCGGAGGGGAGGTTTCGGCTTCTAGGTGAACGGGCTCCACGTTTTGGCGGGATTCCTCCAGCGCCGCCGCCAATTCTTGAGCGCTCTGGTATCGTGCGCCCGGTTCAAATTCGAGGCATTTGGCTATGATGGCGTCAATTGCGGGTGGCGCGCCCGGCGCGAGTTGGGAGGCTGGTTTCGCCATGCCAGAAGGCAGCGCGCCGGTCAGCATTTCATAAAGCAATACGCCGAGGCTGTAGATATCCGCGCGGGCATCCACGGCGGCGCTATCCCGGAATTGCTCGGGTGGCATATATTGCGGCGTTCCCATGACCATGGAGGCCACGGTAAGGCCCGGGTTTCCCCGAAGCTTCGATATGCCGAAATCCATGAGTTTGACCGCGCCGTTTTTGGCGATCATGACGTTTTCGGGCTTGATGTCGCGGTGGACCGTGTAGCGATGGGCGTAGCCGAGGCCCGCGCAGAGCTGTCGCAGCACTTCCATGGCGTATGCGGCAGGAAGCCCCCGGCCGGATTGTTCGAGGAGCGCCCGCAAGGATTTGCCCTCGACATATTCCATCGAGAGATACATGATTTGGCTGGCCATGCCAATATCATGCACCCGCACGATATTGGGATGGGAAAGCTGCCGTGCGATGCGCGCTTCATTGTAGAAGCGCTCGACGATGGTTTTTTCACGCGCGAATTGCGGCAGCAGCGTTTTGAGGGCCACCGGTTCATTCAACACACGATCATGCGCCAAATAGATAGCGCCCATCCCGCCCCGGCCGATCAGGCGTATGACTTGGTAGCGATTGGCCAGGACTTGGTTGGGCTGTAGTGTAAAAGAAGGGGTGAGGTTCGGCTCCGAGGGGGATGGAGAGCGCCCTGCCGCTTGGGCATCGCCGCCGGCAACGGACGCGCCGCATTTCGAGCAGGCAATCTGGCCTGCCGTGATGGTATGGCCGCATTGGCTGCAACGTGTCGTATCCATGGATTCCATACCCCTTCTCATCCGCAATTGCGTGCTTCATTCATGGTACCGTGCTGCGCTGTGTGTTGCAATGCGGGCATATGAAATCGAGTAGGGGGGTTCCTCACGGTCCCCCCCTCTCACACCACCGGGCATACCTGCTCGGTACCACGGCGGTTTCGGTCATTTTTGAACGTTTCGTACCGTTGAACCGGGTCTATCAGTTTTTGTTTCGCGAACCATTGTTTGTCCATGGCGTGTTGCGCGGGAGGACTCCCCGCTTTGCGCCACCAGCCCTTCCCGGACCCTGCGAGTATCCACGCCTGAAATTGCGGCACGCCTAGTTTTCTAAGGAAGTCCGCTATGGTTTTCGTGCGCTTGAGGCGTTTGAGGATGACGCAGCGCAGTTTGCGCCGCATCCATTCCCCGAGGCGTTCCAGATGGCCCTTTGCTTCGGCAAACCGATAGTAGGTTATCCAGCCGCTCAGGAAGCTGTTGAGCTCCTCAATCATCTGGCGCACTTTGGCGTCGCCGCGGTTGCGTCGCGTGATGTCGCGGATGCGGTCTTTCGCCCGGTCGAGGCTCTTGGGCGCGATGCCCAATCGCCCCCCACCCAGCAAGCGATAACCCAAAAATTTCCGCTCTCCCACGAACGCCACCGCGCTCTTCTCGCGGTTCACCCGTAGTTTCAGCTTCCCCTCAAGGAACTGCGTGACCGATGTCAGGACACGTTCTCCCGCGCGTATCGTCTGCACGTAAATGTTGCAGTCGTCCGCATAGCGGCAAAAACGATGCCCTCGTTTCTCCAACTCCTTGTCCAGGTCGTCCAAGAGCAGGTTGGCCAGCAGCGGCGATAGAGGACCGCCTTGCGGGGTCCCTTCGTATCGTTCGATGCATACGCCGTTCTGCATCATGCCGACTTCAAGAAACCAGCGGATGAGTCGGAGTACGCGTTTGTCTGACACGTGCCGCGCCACGCGCGCCATCAGGATGTCGTGGTTGACCCGGTCGAAGAATTTTTCCAGGTCCATGTCCACAACAATGCAGCGGCCTTCGCTTACGTACGTGCTGGCTTGCCGCAGCGCCTGATGTGCATTGTGCCTTGGACGAAATCCATAACTGCTTTCCGAGAAGGCCGGGTCTAGAAGCGGTTCGAGAGCCTGCAAGAGCGCTTGTTGCACGACTCGGTCCACCACCGTCGGAATGCCCAGTTGCCGCATCCCCCCGCCCGGCTTGGGGATTTGCACTCCCAACACCGGTTGGGGACGGTAGCGCCCTGCCGTCAGTTCCTCTTGCAGTCCCCGCCAGTGTTCCGGAAACCAACGCTTCAGGTCGCGTACGCTCATGCCGTCCGCACCCGCCGCGCCTTTGTTCCGTTGCACCCGGCGTACCGCTTCCGTCAGGTTCGCAAGACTCGCGACCCGTTCCATCAAGTCTTGCGTCAAGGCTCGCCTCTTGTTCGCCGCCGGGGATAGTTGCCGCGCCTCGAACGCATCCGATTCGGTTCCGCCTTCTCCGATTGCGCCGTGGCAAGCCGACTCCAGTGGGAACTCCATCTGGCAACCTGCTACTTCCTGCCGCTCCCTATCCCACGAGACGTTCAATGCTGCTCCTTGAATGATCGATTCGGCCCTTCCCCTTGCGGGTATTATGGCCTCGGCTGACTCCTGCCCACCCCTCGCGACATGTTGCCATCCCGCTAGTCTGGCTCTTCCAGACAGATGAACAGGTCTCCCAAGGTAAGACGCGCCTCTTTCCGCCGGGCCTCGCCGGATTTACCAAGGTGTGTGTCCGAATGGTTATTGGGCGTCGCCATCCATTGCTGGCTTGCCCCGCCACCCCGGCCTTCTATCCGGTTTCTGTGCGTCGAGTCCGACTTTTGCCTCCTGCTTCCTCCAGACCCCGCCTCGCGGCGACGCCCTTGCTCTTGGCTAGCAATTCCCACCATCAGGGCTTGCAGGGGACTTACACCCCTTAGATCCGCGCCATGCTTGGCACACAAAAACTCCGTTCGCGGGCGCTGCCACGCGAACGGAGCCTTAAGCATTCTTTTACGCGCCCAGCGAATAGGCTGGCGTGCAATCTGTACGGTTATTCGGTTGGTACGGCTTCCGCTGGCGCGGCAATGTCCGCCGCTTCCTCGCTTGCGCGCTCGACAGGGGCGGCCGCCGATTGTTTTTGTTTCGCGTCATACACGCGCAGCAGGGAATATTCAGCCAAATTCAGGCTGGCTTTGCGCGTGATATCGGGAGAAGGCAGGCCTTTGAATATTTCGCGGGCATGATCCCAGAACTCGAAGACATCCATGGCGAGGGCGGCGTCTTGCGGAATGGTGCCGCCGGGGAGCATGGCGCACGGCTCGCCGTATTCCCGTTCAAAGTCTTCCGCATCCTGTTTATGCCGGGCGCGGGTGCGCTGGTGCGTTTCATTCAGCTCGACTAGGTCCACAATGGTCTCCAGCATATGATTCCAGCTTTTGATGAGATCCACGCCGAGAGGGCCGACTTTGGTGTTGATGTTTTCGAGTTCCGTCACGTGCTCGGTCATGCCAACGAGAGCAAGTTCGCGGTCGAGGCGGCGAAGTTCGAGCTGCAACACGCCCGCCATCTGCACGAGGTCCTCGAGCTCTTTATCGCGCCGGGAAAGCTCCGCGCGGTCTACTTCGCGCGCCTCGGCTGGATATGATGCCCCGTACAAAGCGCCATTCTTGATGCGGCTGTCAATCAAGGCCGCCAGCGCCGCGCGGGATTTCTCCAACTCGGTGATTTTTTCGCGGGTTTCGCGTACGCGCTGTGTAATATCCGCGGCAATGGATTCGAGTGCCGTACGGGCCGGCGCGGGGCGACTGCTGTTCTTACTTGTACTCATGTGGATTAGCCTCCTTATGAACCGCTTCCCGAGGGCCCCCTTGGCCCAAAAAATGCGCTGGGATGCATTCCCGGCGGCAGGCCCTCCCCCGCCAGACATCCCCCTATCTTGCATAAAAACCGAAGACTCATCTCCGAAAAACCGGAACTATCTTCACGCCGCCAGTATAACGCAAGGCATGCAAGGTTGCAAATACCTTGTGAAGGCGCATGCATTCATCCGCCTGCGTTTATTTAGGCGGTTTCTTGGAATTTTTGTAACTGGCGCGCGAGGCCCTCGTGCCCTTCTTTCGCCGCGCGCGTTTCCGCCGTATATCCATCGGAGCCCCGGGCCATTGGGTCCGCACCGTTGGCAAGCAGCAACAGCGCAGCCTGCGCGTAGCCATTTTTCGCCGCCCAATGAAGGGCGGTCCATCCGTCGGGGCCATGCATATTTATTTTAGCGCCAGCCGATAGAAGCAGCCGCATGAGTTTAATATGGCCTCTGCCCGCGGCTATCGCCAGCGGAGTGCGGCTGTCGCTGGACATGGCGTTTACATTTGGGCCATGCGATAAGAAGAGAACGGCGACATCCATATGGGCTTCGAATGACGCAATATGCAGCGGGGTCCACCCATTCCGGTCGGCGGCGTTCAGGTGTGCGCCATGTTCGAGTAGAAAAAGCGCGCTGGACTGCGAGCCTCCCCGGGCGGCTTCGTGTAATGGAGTCCTGCCATTGCCGTCACAGGCGTTTACGTCGGCCCCATATGCGCATAGCACTTCGAGTATGGCGATATTATTCTGCTTGGCGGCTTCAATGAGAGGCGTCCGCTGCGTATTATCGCGGGCGTCCACCGTGGCTCCCGCGCGGCACAGTTGCTCCGCCAGCTCCACGTGGCCCAGGCAAACCGCTTCATGGAGCGGCGTGCCGCCATCCAGATTTCGGGTGTTCAAATCGGCCCCATGGGCGCAAAGGAAGGCCACGGCTTCCCGGTCGCAGCGGCGCACGGCTTCATGCAGAGGCGTCCGCCCTTCGGCGTTGCGCACATTGGTGTCCGAATCATCGGCGCACAAGATCTCGACGACGCCGAAATGGCCGCTCTGTGCGGCGAAGTGAAGGGGCGTATAACCTGCGCCGCCGGTGGCGTGGAGATTAGCGCCATATTGTTTTAGGAGCCCGGCAATCTCGCGCAGGCCTTGCATGGCCGCCAGATGCAGAGGGGGACAAGCCCGCGGCGTCTGGCTCATTTGGATCCGCGCCGTTTTCGAGGAGAAATTGGGTCGCGCCGGTTTGCTGATGGCGGATGGCGTATGCGAGCAAGGTGGAGCCATCGGGAAGGCGTATATTCGGATCCGCTCCAAGGCGTATCAGCAGCTTCGCTGCTTCCGTGAAGCCTTCCTGGGCGATTTCATAAAAGAACGGCAGCCCATCATCGCCGGGCCTGTTGGCGTCCGCGCCATGCTTGAGCAGCAAGCGCAGGGATTCGTGCTGGGTTTGGCGTGCGGCGGCATGGAGGGGAGTTTCGCCCTGCTCATCATGCGCATACGGGTCCGCGCCTGCGGCGAGAAGCAACTCCATGATGGCGGCGTCGCCGGTTTGGGCGGCGATATGCAAGGGCGTAGCGCCCTGCGGGCCTGGGAAGTCCGGGCCAAAACCGTGTTCGAGCAGGACGCGCACTACGGCGGCATGCCCCAGCGCCGCCGCGATATGCAGCGGCGTACGTTTTGATTGGTCCATGGTGGCGCCGTCCGCGCCATGCGCCAGCAGCAACGACGCGAGCGTATCGCATCCCGTCCGGGCCGCCACGCAGAGGGCCGTCGCGCCATCCACATCGCGGGCGTCTACTTGCGCGCCTCTTTCCAGCAACACGGCCGCAGCGGCAGCCTGGCTTTCCGCTACGGCGTCGAGCAGCGCCGTCGCGCCTTGCGGGCCGGTCCTGTTGATATCAAGCCCCTGCGCCAGCAGCAAATCCACTACCGCCGTATTTCCGCTGCGCGCGGCGGCATAGAGCAGCGTGCGCCCGGCGGGGTCCACGGCGCTCGGAGCCGCACCTGCACGAAGCAGGAGGGCCATCACCTCTAATTGGCCGTTGTTCGCGGCATGGTGCAACGGCGACAGCCCGGTTTCGTCGTGGTCATCGGCGGATGCGCCCGCCTCGAGCAAAATAGCCGCGATACCGGCATCGCCCCTGGCGGCGGCGAGGTGGAGCGGCGAGGTGCCATTGCTGTCTTTCGTATTGGCCTGGGCTCCAAGCTCGAGCAACATGCGCGCCATATCCGCGCGCCCATTGGCTGCGGCTAAGAAAAGCGGGGAACGGCCATTGGCGTCGCGCGGCTCCATTTCCGCTTGATTACGAATCAGCAGGGCGGCCGCTTCTAAGGAGTCATTCATTGCGGCGAGGTGGAGGGGCGTGAAGGAATCCGTGGCGCGGGCGTTAGCTTCCGCGCCTGATTCGAGAAGCTGCCGGGCCACGCTGGCGCGCCCTTCGCTGGCTGCGGTATGCAGGGGCGTATGCCCTTCGTTGTTGCGGCAATTGGGATCAGCGCCCCGTTCCAGCAACAAGGCGGCCATTCCGGTGCTTCCAATCTCTGCTTGGATATGCAGGGGAGTATGGCCGTTGCGATCCTTGATTTCGATGTCTGCTTCGTTGTCCAAGAGCAGTTTTACTACATCGTCATGCCCATGGGCGGCGGCGACATGCAACGCGGAACACGCATCGTGGTTGCGTGTATTGGGATCCGTCTTGCCTTCGAGCAGCAGGCGCACGGAAGCGGCGCGCCCAGCATATGCTTCCTGAAATAACGGGCTCCACCCATGCCGGTCCTTGGCGTTGGCGTCCGCGCCGCGCTGAAGCAAAAAACCGGCGAATTCGAGCTGCTCCGCTTCGATGGCGTAATGAAGGGGCGTGCGCGATTCTTCATCGCGGGCATCGAGATTCGCACCCCGTTCGAGCAGGAGTTCAGCGGCTTCTATATGGCCTTCCGCCGCAGCATTATGAAGAGCCGTGCGGCCGTGCGGATCGCGGGCGTTCACATCCACATTGTGTTCTTCAAAAAGGGCGACGATATTGGTGCGGCCGGCCAAGGCAGCCAAATGAAGGGGGCGGCGTCCTTCATTGTCTTCAGCGTTTAGTGATGCGCCCAATCCCAGTAGAAGCGCCGCAGCCTCCATATGCCCCTCAAACGCCGCCATATGAAGAGGGGTGCATCCTTGTTCGCTCCGCACATTGATGTCCATGCCTTTATCGAGCAACAAAGCAAGGACTTCGCGGTTGCCCTGTGAGGCGGCTGTATACAAGGAGCCGAAACCCCGCTTGATCAGCAGTTCCACACAGGGCGAATGGCCGTTTTTAGCGGCGATGTACAGGGGGCTCCATCCATTTTTGTCCTCGATGCTTTCACGTGCGCCTTTTTCGAGCAACAATTGGGCCATGGCGGCGTGGCCATTTCGGGCGGCCATATATAACGGAGAACGATGGTTTTCATCGAGCAAATCGGGAGAGGCACCCGCATCCAGCAACAAAGCGGCGGCCTCTACGTTGCTGTTGCATGCGGCGATGAATAGGGCGGTTTTGCCATTTTTCATGGCTGCATTTGGAAGAGCACCATATTCGAACAAAATACGGATTACATCAAGATGCCCTTCCGAGGCGGCATGATGGAGCGGAGCAGCGCCTTCCCGGTCCACGGAGCTGGCTTGCGCGCCTTTTTCGAGCAGCAAACGCACGGCGGGGCCATGGCCGCTGTGTGCCGCCCAGGCCAGCGCGGTCATGCCGGTCCGGTCCGCGTTTTCGATGTCGGCCCCCGCGTCCAATAACTCCGCGAGAATATCCACGGACCCTTTATCGGCGGCTCCGTGCAATGCCGTAAACCCATCGGCGTCGCGCCGGTTCACATTGGCGCCTTTTTCGATGAGCAAGGAAAGAATGCCGCGATGGCCTAAACTGGCGGCTACGTAGAGAGGTGTGTACCCGCTTGCATCACATATATCCGGCAGAGCGCCACGTTCGAGGAGAAGCCGTACGGTTTCGCCATGGCCCCCAAAAGTGGCTTCATGAAGGGGGCCGCGGCCTTTGGCGTCTTGTACATTCGCATTGGAGCCCGCATCAAGCAGGATGCGGGCTATGTTTTCATCGCCTCGAGCGGCGGCGAGATGAAGAGGCGTGCGGCCCGAGCGGTCCTGCGCATTGCAATTGGCGCGGCGGGCAAGTAGATGGGCGGCCTCTTCGGCGCGCCCCCCGCTGGCCGCATGATGCAGCGGAGTCTGGCCTTCTTCGCCAGAGGCATTTCCGCGCAGGAATTTCATAATACTAATCATCGGGGCAATCACCCACGTCGCCATCCTCCAGAAATAGTCACCCAGCACCGCAAATTCCGCTTACTTATTGGCGGATTCAGTACAATCCTAGACGGCATTTCCTTGCGGTCCGGTTTATACGCTATTCCTGCAATAACCTAACATTCTACCGCCACGGCTTGTCAATGCAAAATTTCAACGCCTGTAAAATTTGGCCTTTTTCATCTGCGTGGTTACAATATGCCCTTAAAACGATCATCAGGGCAAATTGGAGATATTCATACATGCATGCTGAGATTGTCATGATAGGCACGGAACTGCTTTTAGGGCAAATTGTAGACACAAATGCCTCCTATATTGGCCAAATTCTAGCGGAAAATGGCATCAATTTATACCAAAAAGCCACGGTGGGCGACAACCCGCAGCGGATTCGGCACGTGTTGGAGGACGCCCTGAGCCGGGCCGATGTAGTGCTCACGAGCGGCGGGCTTGGACCTACGGAAGATGACATCACCCGCGAATGCGTCGCGGAATTAACGGGACGCCCCCTGGAATTCCGCCAAGAGCTGTATGAGCAGCTAGCGGAGCGGTTTGCCCGTTTCCGGCGGCCGATCACGGAAAACAACCGCAAACAGGCATATGCGCCGCGCGGGGCCATCGCCATTCCGAATCCAAACGGCACGGCTCCGGGGCTCATTGTCGAAGATAAGCGGGGCGTCATTATCTGCATGCCTGGCGTGCCCCACGAACTGCACGCCATGCTATCGGACAGCGTGCTCCCCTATATGCGCCAAAAATGGGGCATCGAAGGCGTGCTCCACTACCGGGTGCTGCATGTGTGCGGCGTCGGCGAATCGCGCGTGGACGCCCTTATTGGCGATCTCATCGTGGAAAGCGATAACCCTAAAATCGGCCTGCTGGCATATCCTGACTCCGTACGCATCCGCCTTTCGGCGCGTGCGCGCACGATGGAGGAAGCCAATACGATGATTGATGCGCTGGAAGCGCGTGTTCGCAGCCGGTTGCCCGGGCTCATCATGGGCACTGGCCACGAGACCATAGAAGGGGTCGTGGACCGTATGCTCGAGGAACGGGGCTGGAAACTTGCCATTGCGGAAACCTATACCGGCGGCGCGGCCGCCCAACGCCTGGTGGCTGCGGGCGCGCATAGCTTCGCGGGCTCATTCGTACAGCCCCCCACGGCCTCGGAAGCGCTTGACGCCGCCGCCGCCCGGCTTGTGGATGAAACACGCAAGCGATTCCCTGCGGAGTGCGTTTTGGCCATATCCAGCCATGTCGAGGAGCGCCGGGCATGGGTGTTGTTTGAATGGCCCGAGGGCCGCGCCGAATGGGAAATTGGATTCGTCCAGCTTGATGCGCTCAATCAAGTGCGCGGGGCGGTCGTCGCGTTGGAGCATGTGCGCCGCGCCTTGGCGGGCGTGCCAGATGAGGTGGCGGACGGCAAAAGCTAAAGCCCGCTTTTTTCGCCACGGGAAAAGAGAAGGAAGCCTCCTTTAGTCTGAATTCATATTAATATTCCGCTCCGGATTTATGCTATTATCCGCCGGTTTTACCCACATAAAGGAGGCTTTTTTTATGTCAATCGCAAATTCGCTTACCTATCTTTCAGACCTTACCACCGTCTTGCGGACGTACTGGCCGGAGAACCGGCTGGCCAATATCGTATGCCATGGGCATAGCGTGCCTTCCGGGTATTTCGCGACGCCGTTTGTGGATACATTTAACGCATATCCGCATTTACTGCATGTAGCGTTGAAAAACCGGTTTCCCTATGCATCGCTCAATGTCATCGTGACGGCCATTGGCGGGGAGAATTCGGAGCAGGGCGCGGCGCGGTTCGAGAAGGAAGTATTGTGCCACCGCCCGGATGTGCTAACGATTGATTACAGCCTGAACGACCGGGATCTGGGGCTGGCGCGGGCGAATACGGCATGGCGTCATATGATTGAAGCGGCGCTCAAACGGAACGTGAAGATCATCCTCCTCACGCCGACGCCAGACATGACGCAGCTTCTTTCCGCCACGCCAGAGGAAAGCGGGCCGTTGCGCGCCCATGCGGAGCAAGTGCGCGGGCTGGCGTCGGAGTATGGGTTGGGCCTTGTGGACAGCTTGGCGCTGTTCATGGAATATGCGAAGCAGGCCGACCTAACGGATTTGCTGTCGTGGGTCAATCACCCCAACCGGGCTGGGCACGAAATAGTGGCGCGGGCGATAGTGCGCTATTTCCCGGCGGCGGTAGAATTCTAGAAAAATTGGTAACACCTTAGCCGAGTGGTGAAAAATGACCGGCGAGGGCGCCGGTCCCACAAATGACTTGCTAAAAAAAAGTGTGGGACCGACGCCCTCGTCGGTCGGCAGGTGCGAAATGATGTATCAATACCGGCGCAAGGTAATAAACAAGGCTGCCAAATATCAGGGGCTACTTAAGCCGTCTAAAATGTTACGAAAAATTTGAAGGCCGGAGGCGTTTCCGTATCGCCTCCGGCCATTATTTACGCAGTTAGAAATTCGCTAAGTCGTCATCATCAAAGGGGATGGCCTGTTCGGGTCCGATGATGCGTGACTGGTCCTGGCTTTGCTGCGCGTTTTTTCTGGGGGGCAGGGCCACGCGCTGCGGATGAACGGGCGGCAAGGCTTTGCGAGGCGCAGGCGCGGGAGCAGATTTCATCTTGTGTTTGCTGGATTGCTTGGCGGCGGCTCTGTTACTCGAGCCCGTCACCACGGCAACCAGTTGGCCCACCATATTGCTGAGTTCGCCCGCTTGAGCGGACAGCTCTTCGCTGGCCGAGGCGGCTTCTTCGGAGTTGGCCGCGTTGGCTTGGGTGACTTGGTCCATCTGGGTGACGGCGACGTTGAGCTGTTGGATGCCGCGTGCTTGTTCTTCCGTGGCGGCGGCCACTTCATTGATCAATTGGGCCACTTTCTGCACGCCGCCCACGATCTCATCCAGTATGGCCGCGACTTCCTGCGACACGGCCACGCCATTGTCGGCGTTGCGCTGGGAGCCTTCGATGAGTTCCGAGGTATTGCGCGCGGCCTCGGCGCTGCGCTGGGCCAGATTGCGCACTTCCTCGGCCACCACGGCGAATCCTTTGCCGGCATCGCCCGCGCGGGCTGCCTCGACGGCGGCGTTCAGCGCGAGGAGGTTGGTCTGGAAGGCGATCTCGTCGATGGTCTTAATGATTTTCGCGGTCTGGTCGGAAGACTCTTTGATCATGGTGATGGCTTCGCCCATGCGCCCCATGGCTTCACGCCCGTGTATGGCCGACTCGCGGGCGTGGCCAGCGCCGCTGCTGGCTTGGCGCGCGTTATCGGCGTTCTGGCTGACCATGGCCGTCATTTCTTCGAGTGAAGCCGAGGTTTCTTCGAGCGAAGAAGCCTGTTCGCTGGCGCCTTCGGCCATTTGCGTGCTCGATTGGGCCACTTGATTCGCCGCACTCTCAACTTGCTCCGAGCCACTGGTAAGGCCATCAATCACGTGGTTAATGGGCTTTGTGATGCTGCGCGTGATGCCGATGGCCATGATAAGGCCTAATAAAGCAGCCACTGCAAGTCCAATTGTGATCCAAAAGGATGCACTATTCAGATTTGTCGAAGTGCTTTTGCAAATCTCCTCATTACGTTTGCGGGCCGCCCCCGCTGCTTCTGTCGCCGTGTCAATAGCGGCTTTTGCAGAATCCATGCGCTGGCTAGCTAGGTCGGTGACTTTCTTAGACTCGCGCAAGTAGTTTTCAATGCCTGCTTTATATTCCACGGCACGGGCTTTGGCTGTTTCGAATCTTTGCTTATCTTCTTCGGACGTGATTTGCCCCATAACAGAATCCAATTTTTCAATGATTTTCGCAAAATTCTCGATACTTTCATTCGCAAGGGTCGCGTCATTTTGGACTTGAGATTTCAAGAATACTACGCGGGCGTTGCTTTGCAGTTCGATGATTTCATTTATAATGCTCAACTCATTATACAGAGGGGCAACATTTTGTATGGTGGCATTAGCATCTATTTGCTGCTTTATTTGTTTATTGACGGCGTCTTGAGATTGTTTCACACTTTCAAAAAAAGCATTAGCGGCGCTGCCCATGCTTACAATTAAACCGTTCATGGCCTCAATAGAGGTCTTTGTTTGCTCGATCAATTTTTCGTAATCATTTATCTTTCCGCTAACTACGCCAACACTTTTGGACAGATCATCCATTTTCTGATTATCCGCCAATATTTTCAGTTCGTCGAGTTTCGTTTTAGTATTTTTAAGCCGGTCGCGACCAGTTTCAAGGCGTTTACTGTCGGAAGTGAGTGTATAACCGAGAATATAATATGCAGTCCATTGGGCTTCCACGTTGACCGCCGCCGTGCCCTCGAGCGTGGGCACGACTTGCGCCACCAATTCATCCGCACCTTTCGCGGCATTTATCATGCCGTAAATCGCCCATACGCTGAGCGCTATGGCCAGGATAATGACGGAAGCAAATCCGATCGTTAGTTTGCCTGCAAGCGAAAATCGGTCCAACATAATGTATCCCCTTTCATGTACGTACCACATTGCGACTTGTATACGGTCCAACGAGCCATGGCATCCCGGCAATGCACCCAGTTGTTCCGAGTGTTCACGATTCTAGCTTTAATGCTTTTCTTAGAATTTTGTATGACGAGAATGCTATCCGCGTACTTTGCCCAGGGATAGCCATATTTCGAGGATCTAGCAATCATTGCATTCACGCAATTCTCAATTTGCCCCATTTGCGGGATATCATAGATGACAATATCATAAAATGTATGGGTCTGGCAAGAACATTTTTGGGGAAATGTTTCAAATCGGATGGCGTAAAAACGGGTGCTATATCGATGATTAGACCTCTCGGTTCCGGAAAAGGGTAATCAATTGGGTTTAGCTTGAGCCGCATTTCTGCCATACTGGCGGGGCCGCGTAGAGGCGGCGCAACGCATGAGGAAAAACTGATGCTTCGTCCCAAACCAGAAATCATCACCTTCAAAGTGGATCAAGCCCTAAGTGAGGCCTTGCACGGCATCGCGAACCGGTCGGAGTTCATCCGCAACGCCGTGCTCGCCGCGTTGGATAACGCCTGCCCATTGTGTAAGGGGACAGGATTGCTTTCGCCTAAACAGAAAGAGCACTGGGAATCATTCGCCCGCAACCACATTTTGGAAGAATGCGAGGATTGCCATGAAATGCATTTGAAGTGCCTCTCCGATCAGACTTGATTTAGGCGCGGCGCACGAGTTTCAGCATGCCCAGCACGGCGAGATATGCCGCTCCGCCCACGAGGATGATGGCCGGGCCGGAGGGCAAGTCATAGGAGTAGCTCAGCGCGAGGCCGATGCAGGTGAAAACCATGCAGGATATAACGGCCAGCAGCATCATCTGGCCGATGCGCCGGGCGAGCAGGCCCGCCACAGCGGCAGGCAGGGTCAGCAGGGCGATGACCATCACAATCCCCACCACGCGCACCAGCAGCACAACGGTCAACGCCGTCAGGCATAGGAGCAGCAAGTAAAAGAACTCGACGTTCACGCCGCGCAAACGGGCGAATTCCTCATCGAAACACACGGCCAGCAGCCGGTTCATGAAGAAAAGGCCCAGCCCCACCACGGCCACATCGAGCGCGGCGACCAGCCATAAGTCGGTATGCGAAATGTAGAGAATATTGCCAAATAAATAGCTCATGGGGTCCACGTACCCAGGCGTCTTCTTCAAGAACACAAGCCCCACGGCCATGCCAACGGCCCATACCGCGCCGATAACCGTATCTTCGCGTTGTTTGCCGTATAGTGACACGAATCCGATAATCACCGCGGCCAGCAGGGCCGCCACCAACGCGCCGTAAATGGGATCGAGCCAGGGCAGCTCCGCCGTGCGCTGGAAATACAAGGCGATGCCAATGCCGCCCAGCACGCAGTGGGAGATCGACCCGGCGATATAGGTGATGCGCCGGGCGACGACATAGGTTCCGATTATGCCAAAGGCGATGCTCGCCAGGAGCCCCGCGAACAGGGCGTTGCGGAGAAACGGAATATCCGGATCAGCGAGAGCGGCGAAAAAATCAATCATGGGTGTGGGCCTCTTCCGCGCACCGGTGGTCATGGCGCACCATATGGTAGTCACCTCCGTACAAATCTTTGATGACTGCGCCGGTCACATCGCTGGTGGGATGGATGACCACCCGGCGGTTCACGCAGATGACGCTGCTCACCAGGCTGGATACGAATCCGAGGTCGTGCGACACCAGCACGATGGTCAGCCGCTGGTTGAGTTCTTTCAAGGTTTCGAGAAGTTTATTTTCCGCCATGGCGTCCACGTTGGCCGTGGGCTCATCCAATAGCAGGAGTTTCGGGCCAGACGCCAGGGCGCGGGCGATCAATACTCGCTGGCGCTGGCCTCCCGACAACTCGCTGAATGGCCGTTTCTCGATGCCGGGCAATCCCATTTCCGCTAAGGCCTCCCGGGCGGCTTCCTGGTCTTCCTTCGAATAAGGCCCCCAGCGGCGTCCAAGACGGCCCATGAGCACGACATCCAGGACGCTCATGGGAAAACGGGGATCATACAAGGTGTGCTGGGGCGTGTAGCCGATGGAGGCGCGAGTGATATGGGGCGGTTCACCGAAAACACGCACTTCACCCGAACGGGGCCGCAGCAAGCCCAGCATGAGTTTCAGCAAAGTGGATTTGCCGCCTCCATTTGGGCCAATGACACTGATGAATTCACGCTCCCAAATGTCGAGCGACACGCCATCCAGAACCAGCCCCTCCCCATACCCGAAGGATACGCCGCGAAGGGAGATAATGGGAGTCTGTTGCATATCCATATATTCCTGGTTTTGGCGATGATGCGCGCCAGCAGCATGCCCTAGAAATAAACATTCGCCTTCCGCAAGAGGGAGGCGTCATGGCTGCGCATTTGGCGCATCTTTAGGCTCAAAAGCGGATTTGATGCTCGACGCCATATTTTCGATATTTTGAGGCGTATTCCGCGCCAGATCATCGAGGGGCGCTACGGCGCCGCCTATGGCCGATGCGATGGCCTCCGCCGATTTCGTATCAAATCCTGGCTGCACGAATATGGCTTTAGCGCCTGCGGCGCGTGCTTCGGCGATGATCGCCTGTAATTCCCTGGGAGACGGGCTTTTGCCTTCTATCTCCAAGGCTTCCTGATGCAAACCGTATGCATCCGCGAAATAGCCGAACGCGGGATGATACACGAAAAAGGTTTCCCCTTTATACGGTTCCAACGCCGCCCGGGCATGGGCGTCCGCGCGCTCGATCTCTTGGCGGAGGGCTTCCCCGTTCGTTTGATAGACAGCCGAATGCTCCGGGTGAAGCGCGGCCAGCATGCGCACGGTATTCTCCGCCATGGCCTTCAACCGGGCCGGATCCAGCCAGATATGCGGATCTTTGCCTCCTTCTTGTACGTGATGCGCTTCTTCACCTTCATGCCCATGTTCCTCGATTTCCCGCAACGCAATCCCTTGCGACATGCTTTCAATGCGCAGGGCAGGGTTTACCGCGCGGATCTTCTCCACCATCTGCGCCTCGAAGGGCAGCGCGCCCAGCTCAAAATAGGCATCCGCCTTGGCCAGTGCGGCCATTTGGCGCGGCGCGGCCTCGAATGTATGCGGATCCTGTCCTTGCTGGATGAGGGCCTGCACCGTGGCGTCTTCACCGGCAATCCGCTCCACGAGATAGGCCTGTGGCGGTATGCTCACGAAAATGGACAGCGGCGCGGCCCCTGCGGCGCTTGCGCAAACAAACCATGCGGCGAGAGCCGCCGTGTTCAGACAAGATGCTTTCATCCGTATGCTCCTCTCGATGGCATTGCGGCCCCATTATTATTACTTTGTAATAAATAATCAACACCGCAGGCAGCCAAAAAATTCGCATGCGTTTTTGTCTGTTCCATGAAAAACAATCCAAGAAAGCGCCTTCGCGATAACTTGGCTGCTTGCCTCCTAACGGCCAGGTTTGTTATACCTCATACTAGAATCCATAACCCACATGGAGAACCTACGATGCACATGAAATGGGTTTGCCTCTTTACCGCCGCTGTTTCTTCCACTGCCGCCGCCCATGAATGGGAGGACGAGCAAATCAACGCCGAGAACCGCGAACCCGCCCGAGCGGCGGGCTTTCCGCTGGCCAAGGCCGAAGACGCGCTGACTCCCGAGGAGCCGTCTACGCCCTACCGCGTGCTGCTGAACGGCGAATGGATTTATTTCTGGAGCGGCAGTCCGGACGACCGGCCGGCGGATTTTTATAAACCCGGTTTCGACGCGAGCCGCTGGTTCACCATCGACGTACCAAGCTGCGTGGAAACGCGCGGCTATGGCATTCCGATCTATACCAATGTCCGTTATCCGCATGAGCGCAAACCGCCGTTCATCGGCACGGAGTACAACCCGGTCAGCTCCTACCTCAAAGATTTCACCGTACCCGAAGCGTGGAAGGGCCGTCCGGTTTTCGTGCGCTTCGACGGCGTATATTCGGCTTTCTACCTCTGGGTCAACGGCCAATATGTGGGATATAGCGAGGACAGCAAGCTGCCCGCCGAGTTCAACCTGACGAAATACCTGAAAGAGGGCGAGAACCGGATGGCGGTCGAAGTCTACCGCTGGTCGGACGGCTCCTATCTCGAAGATCAAGACATGTTCCGCTTCAGCGGCATTTACCGCGATGTCTCGCTTTTCTCGCCGCCCGCCGCAGAACTGCGCGACTTTTGGGTCACGACCGACCTCGACGCCGATTACAAGAACGCCGTGCTGGGATTGCGCGTCAAGGCGCGGTCGCTTGCCGGCAAAGCCGCCACCGGCACGGTGAAGAGCCAGCTTTTCGACGCGGCCAACAAGCTGGCCGCCGCATTGCCCGAGGCCGCTCTCACGCTCGCGGCTGACGGTTCCGACGCCGTGGCCCAAGTGGAGCTGCCCGTGGCCGCGCCGCGCCTGTGGTCGGCGGAAGATCCTTATCTGTACACGTTGGTGATGACCTTCACGGGCGGCGACGGTTCGCAGGACATCCGTTCCTGCAAAGTGGGCTTCCGCGAAGTCGAGATCCGCGACGGCAAGCTCCTCTTCAACGGCAAAGCCATCAAGTTCAAGGGCGTCAACCGGCACGAGTCGGACCCCGCCAACGGCCGGACGCTCAGCCGTGAATTGATGCTGAAGGACATCTTGCTCTTCAAACAGAACAACATCAACACGGTGCGTACAAGCCACTACCCGAACCATTATTACTGGTATCAGCTTTGCGACCGCTACGGCATCTACGTGGTCGCCGAGGCGAATGTCGAGTCGCACGGCATGGGATATGAAGAAGAGTCGCTGAGCCATGTGCCCTCGTGGGAGAAAGCGCACGTCGAGCGCAACGTGAACCAAGTGGAGAACTACAAAAACCACGCATCGATCTTCATGTGGTCGCTCGGCAATGAATCCGGCCCCGGCAGGAACTTTAAAGCGGCCATTGACGCCGTCCATGCGCTCGACAACACACGTCCGGTCCATTATGAGCGCAACAACGAGCTCGCGGACGTTGACAGCGACATGTACCCTCCCGTCGATTGGCTCTATGAGCGCGGCAAGAACACGGCGAAGCCTTTCTTCCTATGTGAATATGCCCATGCCATGGGCAACGCCATGGGCAATTTCAAAGAATACTGGGAGGCTTTCTACTCGAGCGATTCCCTCGCGGGCGGCTGCATTTGGGATTGGATCGACCAAGCGCTCTGGAAATACACCGACCGCATCGCTCCGGACGGCGCGCGCGAGCGCTATCTGGCCTACGGCGGCGATTTCGACGACCAGCCGAATGACGGCAACTTCGTCTGCAACGGCGTGATCGGCCCCACGCGCGATGTGACGCCAAAACTGGCCGAGGTGAAGCGTGTTCATCAAAACCTTGTGGCCACCTCGGATAACGCCGCCTCCGGCGAAGTCGAGGTGTGGAACCGCTTCGGTTTCACCAACGCGAACGCCTTCGAGGCGCGCTGGTCTCTGGCCCGCGATGGCAAGGAGATCGATAACGGCACGCTGGGCGCGCTCGATATTCCACCGGGCGCGCGGAAGGTCTTCTCGACGCCTGCGCCTGCGGTGGAGCCCTTACCGGGGGCTGAGTATTTCTACCGCGTGAGTTTTCATCTCAAGGAGAAAACGTTGTGGGCGGAAAAAGGCTACGAGATCGCGGCCAGCCAACTCGCGTTCAAACCGGCCATCGCGCCCGCCGCCGTGGCTGCGGCGCGTAAGTTGCCGGATCTCGCGCTGGAAGAGTCGGATGATGCGGTGGCCCTGCGTGGCCGCCGCTTCGAGGCGGTTTTCAGCCGCGCCTCCGGCACGCTCTCACGCCTCGTATACCATGGCAAGACGGTGCTGGAGGACAATGCGGGCGTCGTACACGGCCCGCGCCTCAACACGTTCCGCGCGTTCATGGACAACGACAAGTGGATACGCAAGGACTATTTCGACTCCGGGTTGTCGCTGATGAGTTACCACGCGCGCCCGCTGGTTGTCGAACGGGTGGATGACGCCACGGTGCGCGTGACCGCGGCCGTCGAGGCTTGTGGTTTCAAGAGCGGGCGCTTCACGCATACGTCCGACTACCTCGTCTCGGGCGACGGCGTGATCCAGGTCAAGAACACGGCCATCCCGGCGGGCAAACTGCCGGTGTTGCCGCGCATGGGCGTGCGCCTGATGCTCGACGGCGCGTTCGAGCGGATGGCCTACTACGGGCGCGGCCCGTGGGAAAACTATGTGGATCGCAACACGGCCAGCGACATTGGTTACTATGAGAGCACCGTGACCGGCCAGTACGTGCCCTATGTGCGGCCCCAGGAATGCGGCGGCAAAAGCGACGTGCGCTGGGCCACTTTCACCGACAAGTCCGGCACAGGCGTGCTGTTCACCTTTCCTGCGCCGCTCTTCGTGACGGCGCTGCACTATACCTCAGAGGATCTGGACGGTGCGCGCCACCGCCCCGGTATGGAGCGCGTTTACAATCCGCCCGCGCCGCGCCCGGAAGTCTGCCTCTCGTTCGATATAGGACAGACTGGCTTGGGCGGCAATAGCTGCGGGCCGATCCCATTGGAGAAGTACATCCTGCGCGCCAAGCCGTTCGAGTACACCTACATTATGCAGCCTTTCGGTAAAGGCGATTATGAAGAGTTGAGTGAATTGGCGCGTACGCCTCTTCCGCATTGAAATGGAGCCGCAGACTCCGCGCAATCCACGAAAATAGTGGGTAGGCCGTTTCAAAGGACAGGGAGATACATGCATGCTTTATTTGGCAGTATGCACTGGCCACATGGCGTCATCTAGTGGGAGTATTTGATGATGGGGCAGCGGCCACGGCGGGCCTGTCCTTGGCGCGGCTGGACATCGGCAAAGACAGGAAATGGCGGCAGGACAGGAGCAGACGGAGTAGCCCGCCTTACTCGGCGCCAATGAACCGGATCTCTCACCACAGAGACACAGAGGAACACAGAGATCAGACATCCTCCTTGGGCATCTTCGCATCGAAAGGCAGCGTCGCCCGGATCGTATCGGCCAACTGAGCAACAGCCTTTTCTGGTTCCTTAGGATCCCACACCACGGTTTGACAGTGATTGGTGTCGAAATGGGGCCTTATATCGGGATGCTCACTCTCAAAAACATCCCTCCTGCAACTGTAAATAACCGGCTTTCCTAGTCCTTCGGCGTAGCCAGCTTCCCAGTAAGCGCCCTTGTTCCTGTGCGTCAGATCCGCGATCACGAAACGCGCCATACGAATCGCCACACGAATGTGGTTGTCGATCAATCCCGCCTTCGGGTCTTCACGAATATCCCGCAACCGAAAGCCCGTTTCCGCCACCGCTTTGGTGAAGTGCTCCTTGATGAAGTCCTGATCTTCACTATCTTTAAACGCCATGGCCAGAAACGCCGTCGTCCCGGAGGCCTTGCCGCGTTTAAGTTCCTCGTAGCGCTGCCAGCCCCTGTAAACTAGAGTCGCGCCGAACTTGAGTGTCTTGTCACCGGGGGAGATCTCTGCTATACCAAGATCCCCCGCCCATTGGGCAATCGCGCTTACGTTTTGTACAGTGACAGCCCCTATTTTGGCACGCAGGTATTGTGTTGTATGTATTATTAGACTACTAGATGGGTGTTTTTGACAATCACCCAAATACAGAACATACAGATCGAGTTGCTCGGCCGACGAAGGAAGCTCGTTTTCTCGTGCGTACTCTATATATTGAGTATCTATTACAGGCACAGTCATTGTTTTTTGCACCATCCAAATGCAATGGCTGAGCACGGCCCGTTGATCTGGTCCTAGACCACTAAGTTCACTTAGGGCGGTCTTCGAGATCTGGTATATACCACAATTCGGACAATCACAATATTTGTAGTGACATTATATTCCGTTACTGCTGCTTTCTCAGCAGAACAAACTGGGCATTCTTTTTCAATCGAGTTACCAGCCATCTCACCTATCCTCCATTTACTCTCATCGTCCTCTTCTCTGTGCCCCTCTGTGTCTCTGTGGTGAACACTCCGGCTCATTCGCCGCTGAGACACAGTGTAACACAGAGATAAGCATTACGCCTATACAACAGGCGAGCCTCCGTTGCATTCCGCCCTCCCCGGCCCCCGGCGCAAGCCCGCTCGCATAGAACAAACGGCACGTACATAATATACTCTTCTTCATTTGCTAAAACCTTCTGGGGTGATGAGTCATAGCGGAACGTCACGCGTTCGGGACAAGGTTTACTATTTGGTGAGGAAAAAGTAGACAATGAAGTTATCGTCAACGCGTTTCGCGAACGGTTGCGAGAGGTGGCGGGTTTCAAGTATGTACCTGAACCTATGCCGATGAGGAACTCTAAAGGTGCTATTGTTTATTACTTGTTCTTCGCATCACAGAATGCGACTGCCGCAAAAATAGCAGGGCAAGTATTCCGCAAACACCGTGAAAGACGAGATTCATAATGGCCAATAATTCCGCGATAGAATGGACGGAATCCACCTGGAATCCGGTGACGGGCTGTACGAAGATCAGTCCGGGCTGCAAGCATTGTTATGCCGAACGCATGGCCAAGCGGCTGAAGGCCATGGGACAGGCAAATTATGCCAATGGCTTTGACATAACCGTCCACGAGCACGCCCTCGAACTGCCTTTGACGTGGAAGAAGCCGCAGACGATTTTCGTGAACTCCATGAGCGACCTTTTCCACCAATCGGTTCCGGTGGATTTCATCTTTCGCGTTTTCGATATCATGCGCAAGGCCAATTGGCATCAATACCAGGTGCTTACGAAACGCGCTGAGCGGCTGGAGGAGCTTAATCCGGCCATTCCGTGGGAGCCGCATATTTGGATGGGTGTGAGCGTGGAAAGCCAGGATTACGCCTTTCGTATCGACCATCTGCGCAAGACAAACGCCCATATCAAATTTGTTTCTTTCGAGCCTCTGCTCGGTCCGGTGGATACATTAGACTTGCGGGGCGTGGATTGGGCGATTGTCGGCGGTGAGTCCGGTCCAAGCGCCCGGCCCATGCGCAAGGAATGGGCCGCAGGCATTCGCGACCATTGCCGCCAGTCAAAGGTTCCGTTCTTTTTCAAGCAATGGGGAGGCGTCAACAAAAAGAAGAACGGCCGTCTTCTCGATGGACGGACCTGGGACGAAATGCCTTCGGTTCCGAAATGCATTGACAGCTTGTTCGCCATTGGCTGATTTGCAGGCCTGGATAACACCTCGACACAGGCTTGGCGCATGCCTGTCCAATCCGGTGAAGCCGCTTGTCTCCGCGCTGTTACGTTCCGGGACGTATTTCACGCGCCCGTTCATGCATCCATTCGCATTGGAGTGCGAGGCGTTCGAGCCATTCGGCGGCATTATGGCCCGCCAAACGCCCCTCTAGCAAGGGAAGCTGGTAAGAGATGGAAGCGACTTGCTTGACGCCGGCGGCGTAGAATAAAGCGGCCCGTTCATAGAAAGATAAGCGGCGGTGGACTTCATACGCGTGAAGGAACTGCTCGGTGCGCTGGGTGAGTTTCGCGGCGTCCGTGGAGGTGCGGATGCAAAGGCTCGATACGGCGTATGCTAAATCCTCTAGAAAACAGCCGTCACCGGCGAATTCCAGATCTAAAATCGCCGCGAGCTGTCCGTCATGAAACAACATATTGCCGCCATGCCAATCGCCGTGGATGAGGCCCGTCTCGAATCGGTCGCGGTTTTCGATGGACAAGGCTTTTGCCGCACTATGCAGAAACAAGGCGACCTGATTGCATTGTTCTATCGCGCCAGGCCCGCCGCCCGCCTCGCATGCGCTGTTGAAGAATTGCGCGAACAAGCCACGGGGCACCTCGCTGAAGCGCCATAAACGGGCATCACGCGGCGGGCGGGGCAGATCCCGGCAAACCTCATGAAAGCGCCCGAGAGCGCCGCCCGCAATCGCCAGCGTACCGGGGGTGACGCGCATGGGTTCGCCCTGTACAAACACCTGCAATTCCAGCGCCCAGTCATCGACCTCGACAATGCGCTTGCCATTGCGGGCGGGCTGGATGTGCGCTATCGGCAGCCCATGGCGGGAAAGATGGTCCGACAAGCGATGCTGAAAACGGAGATCATCCAAAACATAAGGATCGCGCACGTATGTTTTCGCCAGGAATGGGCCTTCCGAGGTAGCGGCCACTAATTTCTGGTGCCGCCGCTGATGGGCTCCGGGCAACGGCTCCGGCCGGCCCACCCGGGCGAATCCGTAATGGGTGCGGATGACTTCCGCCACTATATCCATACTGTCAAGCGGCGTGGTCATGGCAGCGGAATGCGCTCCTCGGATTTGAGATGCTCCATCAGCTTTTCTGGATTGAACCACGCCGGTTTGAAGACGCGGAGCCCGTGTAGTTGTTCTCCTTGGTCCATGTAATGGGGAGAATCCGGATGGCCGCTTTGGCCCCAGGGTGTGCAGGAATAGGACTCGACGCCATCGGGCCGCAGAAACATCAATTGGGTGGCCATCGAGCCTTTGCGGGCCAAAAAGCGGCCATCCGGCTGTTCTTCCGAGCGCACATCGAACAGGGTTTCCGTGAAGTAGCCGCCGGAGCCATATTCCGCGCCGGATGCGGGTGCGAAGCGTCCTTCCCGGCCCACTTGGAATACCTCTCCCCAGGCGGGGTCCGCCGAGCCATACCGGGACTGTAACAACGCGATGGCTTCCGCGAACCGTTCGAGCAGCGTGCGGGCCAATTCCGGCGTGATGGCCTCGGCAGGCGCAATCGCGGCGCTGTCCATTTCCGCGGCTTCGCATTGCTGCCGCCAAAAGCGCATCAACACGGCTCCATAGCGGTCCGCCGCATAGTACCCATCCCACGCGAGTACGGAAGACGCCGCGGCAGCCAATGCAGGGTCTTGCATGCGCTGTTCCGAATCGAGCGCTATCGCCGCCCGCAGCGCCGCCTGCCATGGGCCTGCCAGTTCGTCATGCACATCAAAGGCGATGGCCATTGCTTTGTCTTTGCTGATGGCGCTGTCGGCGTCGAGGAGTTCCAAGGCGCGCCGTCCACGCGGATTCATGGGCTTATCCGCCGTGGCGTTGTAGATATAGGGGCGGTAGCGCTCGGGCTGCAAGGGAGAATCCTTCATCATGCGCGCTGGTGTGATGTTGCAGTTCTGGAGATATCCTTGGACGGGGTCCATGATCTGCACCAGATCGTCCATGGGATGAATGCCTAGCCAGGCCGTGGCCGATGTATTGCCCGGCACGGGCAGCGACCAGTCATACCCATCGGGACGGATAGGCGTGGCCCCGGTGCGGACGTAGCCGATATGCCCGCCCGTGTCCGCGAATAGGATGTTTTGCGCCATGAATTCGTTCATCGCGAGGGCTTCCCGGAATTCAGACGCATTATGCGCCGTGTTCATCCGGTAGAGCTGCTCGATAAGGCCCGTGCGGGTGAAATAGGGCGATGCGCCTACATACGCGACGCCTTGCTGGAGGTCCGGCTCTTCGAGCACCGGCCCGAGATGCGTCCAGGCCACGGGGCGCACGATGGAATTCGCATCCTTTACGCGGATCTCGACGGCCTCGACTTGGGCGTCGCGCCATGCGCCATCAAACTCATATTGCATGGGATTCAACGGATTGAGCTTCATGCGGTAGACATCCGACGTGTCAGGGCCGCCGGTGGTGCAGGCCCACGCCACGTGGCCATTATGGCCGAAGGCCATGAGCGGCGAGCCGATGCAGAAAAAACCGCAGAGGTCCGCTTCGGGGCAATGGATGCGCGCTTCGTAGAAAACCGCTAAGCCCTTCCACGTAAGGTGGGGATCAGACAACAGGATGGCGCACCCATCGGCGGAACGGGAAGGCGCGACCGCCCATGCGTTTGAGCCGTAATCCGGCGCATGTTCTTTTTGGTTGAGTTCATCTTGCAGTTCGCCCATGGGCCAGCGCAGGATCATGGCGTATCCGACGGCGGCGGATTGCCAGCCTTCAAGTTCCATGGCGCATGCGGGGCGCTGGCCCGGATGGGCGTCGAGCCAAGCCTGGACGCCTTGGATAAAGCGATCCCCGATGGCCTTCAAGCGCCCAGGCGCATGCGGCCAATAGGTTTGACAGCGCTCCGCATTGCGCGCCACGCGCATTCGGTAATCTTGTTCGATGTAGTCCTCCCCGAAGGCTTCGGCCATGGTTCCCGTGGCCGTGCGAATGGCGATGAATAGGTCTTCCGCGCGGTCTTCCGCCTGGGCGTAGCCAAGCCCGAAAGCGGCGTCCGCCAGGCTGTCCGCGAAAATATGCGGCACACCCCACGTATCGCGGCGGATGATGACTTGATTCTTGCTCGTTGCCGTTTCCATAACAGATTTTGGCTGGATTTCTTCATGCGCCGCCGGTTCTGGGGTGGGCTGCCCGCAACCCGTCGCCAGAAAGCCTGCCGCCAGCAAGACGGCTAGTAGGCGTGTTTTCATGAGAACCATCGCAGCGTTCCTTTCCATGACATCGTAAAGGATTCCATAAAACAGGTGATACGCATGCGGCGCATATATCGGGCCCCGGCATGATATGCGCGCAAGCCATAGCATACTTGAAACCGTGCGGCTACGCCTAATTTTGAGGCTATTTCGTTCGGAGCCGCTCCACCAAGCCCGTATTGCGGCGCGTGACTTTCGTGTTGCGGATGGCGAGGTCCACCGCGCGCGGCGTGCCGACGATGATCACGAGTTTGCTGGCCCGGGTGACGCCTGTATAGAGAATATTGCGCTGGAGCATGACGAAATGTTGCGTCAGCATCGGCATAACGACGGCGGGATACTCGGAGCCTTGGGCTTTATGGACCGTTCCCGCGTAGGCGAGTTCGAGTTCGTCCAAGGTGTCGAAAGGGTAAATCACCTCGCGGTCATCGAAGCGGACTTGCGCTTCTTTCATCTCTTCGTCCACTCGAGTGAGCACGCCGATATCGCCGTTGTATACATCGAGTTCGTAGTTGTTCCGCTGTTGCATGACCTTGTCGCCGATGCCGAAAGGCCGCCGGGCGATGGGTTCGGCGCCGGGGTTGAGGGCTTCCTTGAGGGCGGCGTTCAGGGCCGTGACGCCTGCATCGCCGCGCCGCATGGGGGCAAGGACTTGGATGTCGCGCTTCGGATCGAAGCCAAACTTGCGCGGAATGCGTTCGGCCACCAGTTCGAGAATGGTGTCCACGGCGCGGGCGGGTTCCTCGCGCTCGACGAAAAAAAAGTCCGTGGTGTTGAATTGGGGCGATTGGCCCTGGTTAATGCGGTGCGCGTTCAAGACAATGCCGCTCTGGGCGTCCTGGCGGAACACGGTCTTCAGCCAGATGGTGGGAACCGCCTGGCTCGATATGACATCGAGCAATACATTGCCGGGGCCTACTGACGGGAGCTGGTCCACGTCGCCCACGAGAAAAAGGCGGGTGTTTGGCGCGATGGCCTTGAGGGTGTGGTGCATGAGCGAGATGTCCACCATCGAACACTCGTCGATGACCACCAGGTCGGCATCCAGTGGATTTTGCTCGTCGCGCGTGAAGCGGCCATTGATTGGGCTAAATTCGAGAAGCCGGTGGAGCGTTTTGGCCTCACGGCCCGTGGCGGCTTCCATGCGCTTGGCCGCGCGCCCGGTCGGCGCGGCGAGGAGAATGCCCAGCCGTTTTTTGTCGAAAATCTCCAGCAGCCCATTTAGCACCGTCGTTTTACCCGTGCCCGGCCCGCCAGTGATCACCATCACCTTCGAGTCGATGGCCATGCGGATGGCCTGGCGCTGCTCCTCGGATAATGCAATCCCTTTGGTCTTTTCGACCCACTCGATGGCTTTCTCCGTCTGAATGGACACTTTATCCATAGGCGTTTGGAGAAGCCCCTTCAGCAGCGAGCAGACACCCAGTTCCGCTTGGTGGAGATAGGGCAGGTAAATGGCTTCGCCATCTTGGATGACTCCGCCACTGCGCACGGCGCTTGTGAGCGGCGCATCGAGCACTTCCGGTTTCACGCCCAACAACGCCGACGCTTGCTGGCGGAGTTCCAGCCAGGGCATATATACATGCCCTTCGCCTGACGCCTCATCCAATGAGTAGCGCAGGCCCGCCTCGGCGCGCACGGCAGAATCGCGTGGAATGCCCATCTCCGCTGCAATCGCATCGGCGGTCTTGAAGCCGATGCCCGAAACCTCGTAGGCCAAACGGTAGGGATTCTCCCGCAGTACCGTGATGGCCTTATCGCCATACCGTTTGTAGATGCGCACGGCCTGGCCTATCGGGATGCCGTGGCCTTGCAGGAACACCATAATCGATTGGATGGCGCGCTGCTCTTGCCAGGCTTCTTTGATGATATGGATGCGCTTGCGCCCGATGCCCGCCACATTGCGCAGTTTTTCCGGCTCTTCGTTGATGATGCGCAAGGTGTCCGCGCCGAAGGCCTTCACGAGGCGCTTGGCGTAGACGCGGCCTATGCCTTTGATCATCCCGCTGCCCAGATACCGCTCGATGCCGTCGATGGTGCTAGGCAGGATGGTCTCGAAACGATGCACGCGGAGCTGGCGGCCAAATTTTGAATTTTCTTCCCAGCGCCCCCACAGGCGCATGGTGTCGCCGGGGGACACGGCGAGCATCGAGCCGACAAAAGTGACTTCATCGCCCGTATCCTCGGAACGCAGCCTCCCCACCAGGAATCCCGATTCCGCGCTCTCGAAGACGATGCGCAGCACGGAGCCTTGCACGCACTCCATGGCGTGTATGTCCGCAGGCAAGAGGCCAGGCTGTTCTCCGGGGCGGTCCATCAAATGCGTTCAGCCTCCCAGCGGCACACTGCCGAAGCGGCGGATCATGACTTCGTCCACCGTGGCGCGCGGGCTTAGCCCCGCGAGAAACAGGCACACATAGGCGATGTCATCCGGCGTCATCCAGCTCGATTTATCCCGGTCGGGCATGGCCTCCTGCGACAGCTTCGTATCCACGCCGCCCGGGCACACCCAATGGACGCCGATGCCGTATTCGCGCAGTTCCATGGCCAGCACCTTGCACAGGCCGTTCAGACCGTGTTTGGCGGCGCAATAGGCGCTCTGGTGTTTGATGGGGCGTAAACCGGCCACGCTACTGATGTTGATCATGCGGCCCGATTTGCGCTCGATCATATGCGGGGCCACGGCCTGCATGTATAGAAATGGAGCGGTTAGGTTCACGGCCAGGGATTGCTGCCATTCCTCCAGCGTGTATTCGGTGAAGGGCTTGAAATCGGCGTAGCCCGCGTTGTTCACTAACAGGTCAATTGCGCCGAAGGCGGCGAGGGTTTCATCAATGGTGCGTTGAACGCCCGAGGGATTCGTCACATCGGCCACAAGCGCGATGGCCTTGCACCCGAGGGTGCGGACCGTTTCGGCGGTTTCTTCGACCTCGGATGCCGTGCGCGCCACGGCGGCGATTTGGCAGCCTTCTTCCGCATACGCCAAGGCGATAGCCCGGCCTATGCCGCGTCCCGCGCCGGTGATCAGCGCCGTCTTGCCTTTCAATAGCATATTATCATCTCCTTTTTGGGGGAACCATGAAAGAATCTAGTATACGGTTGCCGCATCGAAAGGTACAGATTTTTGGACCACTGAATACACTAAAATAATATAGTATGTCTTGGCGTGAAGAGCAATTGGCTGTGATAATGTGATTCGTGTTCTTTTTCATGATCCACAAATAGCGTTGATGATGACAGCCGGATCATTAGTGATTAGTCGAAGTCGTACGATACTTCCCTTTTTATTTTAGTGTGTTTAGTGTATTTCTTGGTCTCTAGAGAACGCCATGTTATTCCATGGCCAGCGTGGGGCGCAGGCGTTCGTCCTGGATCGCTTCCGCGAGCGTTCGGTGCAGCGCGCCGCCACCTGTATCTTGAAGGGCGTCGAGTAGCGACCGGAAGACTGTGTCCTCACGGAACGCGGAAGGATCGCGTCCGGCCTCGCGCAAGGCGTGGACAATATCGCCCAACGTGATTTTGTTTATAGAGCGTGCGGGCTGGAATGTAGCAGGCTCCGTGGCGCAGCGCCGGACCAGGCCCGCCCGTTCGAGCTGGTCTATCGTTTCGTTGATCAACCGCGTGGGCACATTCCATGCTTCCCCGGCATGGGCAGTTTCAAGGCCGGGCGCGCCCGTATCGAAGCGCCATGCCATTTCGAGCATGGCGCGGAGCGCCACGGCTTCCCGGTAGGCATGGCTGGCCCCAGCGGCAAGGCGTTCCATGGCGAAGGTTTTTTCGTTTTGATACGCAAACGCCAGCTCCGCGCCGAACAGGAGAATCACCCAACTGATGAAAATCCATGCCAGCAGCAGCGGCGCTTGGGCCAGCGTCAAATAAATAAGCTTGTAGCGCAGGATGCCGAACTGGAAGGTGACATACGCCCAGGAAGCCAGATTCCAGAGCGTGCCCGCCACGACGCCGCCCAGGAAGGCATACGGGATTTTCACGCGTGTGTTGGGCACGAACACGTAGAGCGCGGTGAACGCGAGCCAGACAATGGCGTAATTCGACGCCCAGATGAGATAGCGCTGCAAATACTGATATTCCAGGAGCGTGCTTTTCAAGATGGCCGTCGAGCTGAGCATGCCTGCGGCGAGAAAGGGCAAGAGCAGCATCACCATCATGTAATCCGACGCCATTCGGTAGATCGAACGCATGCGCTTGATGCCCCAGATCTGATTGAATGAAGATTCGATATTGTTCATCAGGCCAAACACGGTGAACACCACAAACAAGACTCCCCAAACACCTAAGGTTTTCGGATTGGAGCCACGTTCTGCGAAATCAAACAAGATATCCACGGGATTGGCGAATGATTGGCCGTCGAGCACGATGGCTGGAGCGTCACCGCCGCTGTCTTGCGCGATTCCTCGAAAGACTTGGCTTTTGATGAAATCCTTGATCTGATCCTGGAGATCGAAGCTTTGGACAATGTAGACCATCACGATGAGCAGCGGCACCAGCGAAAGAAGCGTGGTGAACGCCAGGGCTGAGGCCCGCAAGAGCAAAGCGTCGCGCACTAAGCCTTGCATGAGCAGAATCATGACGCGGATCTGCTTGATGAGGAAGCCATGGGGGATTTGTTCGCCCGGCGCGCCGATGCGCCATACGTCATGTGTGGCGAATTGCCGCCAGCGCTCCAGCCAGCGCAGAAAGTTCTCTTTTGGTGAAGACATGCGGTTATGCTACATAGGCGCATGGACTTACTACAAATTTCCGGCATGCGCCGTCATTCCCGGATCTGTACAAGCGTTCCCGAGGGGCATAGCTGGAAGAGCGTCCGAGCGTCTTCCGGGGCAAGCCGGATGCATCCCTCGCTGGCGTCCGCGCCGAGAGTGGCGGGCTCGGATGTCGGGTGCAGCCCTATGGGAAGAGGGGAGCCATTACGGGATAATCCCAGCCAAAACTCCCCCAGCGGATTGCGCGGATCGCCCGCCGGTATGCTCTCGCCGCGCCGCCACCAATCCGGATGGCGAATTTTGGTCGAGATGCGGTATTCCCCTGAAGGGGTGGAGCCATCCCGGCCAAGCCCTACCAGAAAGGTGCGCGCGGGTGTTCCATGAAGATACACGGTAAGCCGGTGTGTATTTTTGTTGATGGCCAGCGCCACAGGGGCGTTTGCCCACTTCGGAGCAGTCGAAAGAAACATCGGAGCTGGCGCATACGCCTGCGGCGGGGCGGCTTGAGATCCTGCGGGGGCTTCCTGCGGCGATGTAGCGCGGTATTCATCGCCCGGTGGGGCGGTGTCCAATCCGCCTAAACGCACGGCATGCCACGATGCATACGCTTTTGCAGGAGCCAAACCGCGGCGCGCCAGCCAATATGCATGTCCGGGAGAAACAGGTTTTCGCACATATGGCGCGGGCTGCGTTGGCGATCCTAACGGCCCTGGCGGGCCATGTCCGTTTCCATTTGCACATGGCAAAAGGGCGGGGCTTGAGCGTTCTTCGATGCTTTTTGGAACGAATTCAATGGGGGCGGCCGCATCATATGGGCTACCTAGCCGGATAACGTCGGGAAGGGAGCCCCTGGCAAGGGCTTCGGCGTTCGTCGGCGGTTCCGGAGAATGCGGCCGTCCCCAAAAAAAGAAAAGCGGCAACGCTAATAGGAAAAGCCATCTCCATCGGCGTACGGAAGATTCGGCTTCCGTTTGCCGCTGCAATACGCGGAGGGGTGTGGGCGCTAGAGGGCGGCTTGGGCGGCTGGCTTGAGGCGCACCGGAAGCAGGATTGCGGCGGCGCTGGAGAGCGCCTTCGAGAGGGTCCAATTGAATCCGCACGCCGATGGAATACAGGCCGCCAGGCAATGGCGCGAGCCGTACGATGCGTCCTCTGGCGCAAATAGGAACGCTATCCGCGCGGGCGCATGAAGGTGCGATATGGATGCGGAGCAGGCTTCCCGCTGATTCAGGTTTGGCGCTGCGAATACGGAATCCTTCCCGGCTCAAATCCACGAGAACGCCATGGCGAGGCACGGGATTGCCTTCCAACGCCTCGAACAAGACGTCTCGCGCCGCCGGATAACGAGGATAGCGCCGGCGTTCTACCGCATGCCGCGCCGCCTCCGGTTGCAGGAGGATTTCCGCGCCCAATGCACCATGCCCCGGGGCTGCCCCATATAGCCCTCATTCTTGCGCCAACAAGATGGGGGTAGTATAGCATAATTTGATGAAATGCACAGGGCGGCGGAGCCGTAAAGCCGCAACCCAAACGGCCTGCTTTTAAACCGCGAATGGACGCGAATGAACGCCAATAAATTTTTCTCAATGTATGATCTCCCGTAGCATGGGCGTCTCGCCCATATGATGAGTAAAATTCATGCAAAACGCCATGTAAAGAGCCGGAACATGTAACTATGTGATGAGACTGGATTTCGATTAGGTATCATCGAAAGCAAACAACGTTTTGCCAGACAGTAGTACGAACTACACTAAAATATGATGCGGTTTTGCTAACACTTTAGCCTACTGAAGTAGCATTTGATATTTGGCAGTCTTGCTTATTACCTTGCACCGGCATTGATACATCATTTTCCATCTGATGACCGACGCCCTCGCCGGTCATTCTTCACCACTTGGCTAAATTGTTACCGGTTTTGTAGGGTGGGGCTTGCCCCACCGCTGGAGTTTCTCCATTATCAAGCAGCCGCGGCGCTTGCCATTGTTGCTCTGGAGGTTTCTATGCCGAGTGGACGGAGCAAATGGGGCTGTTCGTCCATCTCTTTTCTCAATAGAGTGATGAGAGCGAGGCACGATGGGCGTGTGGCGTGTTTTCGCCACCGTGGCAGCGGGGCGTATGCACTATTTCGTTCGGGGCCAAAGGTTTTTATGGCGGCCAGTAGCAATGCGCTGTAGGCGGCGATGGCAAGCGGGGGCTGCTTGGGTACGGCATTGGGGTTCCAGAGCTGAGCTTGTCCGACGCCCAAGGTGTCCTTTTCCTCGCGATGGTTGACTTCAATCTGCCAGCGGTCGAAGTAGATCTGGAGCAGCCTCTGTGCGGCGTGAACCCTGTCGGTACAAAGAAGGTAGGCTGGTTGCCGGTAATAAAGCTTACTGCTTTTCCGCTTGCGGTAGGGGGTGGGAGCGATAGCGAAAAGGCGGAGGGGAAGACGGCGCGCGCCGCCTTGCCAGTAGAGGGTCTTGATTTCCTTGTAGCGGACCTTGCGGCGTTTGCCGCCGTAGAATAGCTTCGTAGTCTTCCAGGGGATGCTATCGTCCTGGCGTACTTGCTCGGGGGTGAATTTTTCTTGGGCATAGAAACGCCGCGAACCCTCTGGAGCGCCAAAGCATAGGACTGCGTCCTTGCGGGCACGGGCGATGAGGTGGGTGCGGTCGCGTTCAGCGCCGAAGACGGTCTGGTTGCAAAAGCTGCCGTCGAGGGCCATGACCAAGGTTTTCTCCCTGGCGCCGACGGCGTCGAGGGATGCGCGCAAGGAGTCCATCATCGCCACGCAATGGGTTGAAAGGTTCTTCTCTTTACGGCGCTGCTTGTACGCCATCCACTCCTCCTCGCTTGCGCGCTTGCCAGGCTTCTTGGCGGGGGAAGACTCCTCGAAACGCACGGGCAAGGCGCGGCAACTAAAGGCGCCGCCTTGGTGAAGCGGTACGAGAAGGGAGGCCTGCAGGAAACGCAGGCCCAGAATGAGATTGGTGTGGAACGGCGGGGACAGGGGGTCGCGCTGATGAAAAGCCTGGACAATGCACCGGCCGGTCTTGTGCAGCTTGGTATCATCGACGGCGACGCCTACAAGCGGGTCTTCACACTGGGGCAGGGCTCCTTCCCAAATAGGGTCGAAGAGCTGCTGGGGGTCCCACTTGGCGCGGCCGTACATGTGGTATTCAGCCTGCCACGGCAGATTCTCGCGACCACAGGCCCAAAGGGTCCGCGTGATTGTGCGCCGCCCCAAACAGACCAGTGACCCAAGTCCCTGCCGCACCGCACGCACGGTGGTGCGCTCTTGGGCAAAAGCATCGCGCCAGCGCTCGGTAACGTTGAGCCATTCGTGTAAAAGACTCATCGCTTGCCTCCTTTGAGTCCGAAGGTGTTCTTGTCCGCGCGGACAAAGCGGTCTTCCCGAGCCACCTTTTTGGTGAGGGAAGACACCAGGCTTTCCCGGTCCACCGTAATGCCGAAGACCGCATGAATGCGACTCAGGATCTCATTGACATGAAGGGGATGAGCGGCCCTCAAGAGTATGTCATATGCCATATCTACTTGCGACATACTTGTTCTGGGTCGTGGCTCCTCCCTGGATTCTTCCCCCCTACGCAGACGGCGCACCGCCCGAAGCTGCGCCTCAAGCCCTTTTTCCATAGCCTCTAGGATCGTGTCACGCAATTCGTCATTCATGGCGCTGCCCTCCTGCCTAGCCAACAAGATTGTAGCACAAACGAGTCGGTATGTCAATATATATTTTAAATGACCGGCCTATTCGGCGAAAGGGAAGCTACGACAAAGACGATAAGCTGTGCGATGGCAAGAGAAAAAGCGTGTCCACCTCGCCCAAAAAAGGTAGAAACTCCAGGGCATGGCCGTCCCGGCCATGCGCATGGGCGGGACGCCCATGCTACGGGATCTCATGAAACGGATATGGAACGATGCAGCCTGTCATGGCGATTTTTTGGACGGATATAAATCCCACAAACCTTTGTGGGCTGTCCCGCTAGGCGCGTCCGCCTGGCGGACGCCGGTCTGGCGCAGGTCAAACACGCACAATGCTTCCGCGCGATTCGCATCGAGCGTGTTCACATACCGGATGCTTTCCATCGTGCGCCCATAGGGCGGCAACACCTCGGCGGCCAGAAACGCGGGGCTCAACCGGTGTCGAAAGACATGCGCGGGTATCGCCCCTGTCGGCGCAACCAGCGGTTCATCCGGGTAATGCTGGTAGTAAAGCTCCTGGAAATCGCTCATGAAATACGGGGGCGGGGCTTCACCCGAGGCGGCGTAATCATAATAACTGCCGCCATCGAGTCCATTCACCTGCAAGTAACAATCGAGCACGGCGGACCATGACGCACACGCGGCGCGTTCTGGTGTTTGCGCGATAAACGCCATAGCCTCCGGATACGCGGAGCGAAGCCGGAGCGTCTGCACATCCCCGTATAAGGAGGATATCGCCACGAGCGCGCACGCCACGCCGATCAGCCCTTGCTTCAGCCGAGGTGCTGCTGGGAAGGGATGCCGCCATAAAGCAAGAACACACTGGGCCAGGCAGATGGCGAAGAGGGGAAGGATGTAGACAAACGTCCGCGCACCCTGCAAGCTCTTAAATGAATAGATGGCCCACGGCAGGCAGGCGGCGGCAAGATACATCAGCGCCACACGCGCGCGGGGAGTCCATTCCCTCTTGCGCAGTTGCGCCGCCGCGCCCAGCAGCAAAAGCAGCCCCAGGAGGACATGGCCTTTCTCGAACATGCTCAGAAAGTAAGGAAACAACAGCACGCCCGCCGTGTTTACGCCCACGCCGGTGTGCATGCCCATGCGCGGCGCAAGCAGCTCGAAAAAGGTCTGATGGGGAAATTCCATTCCAAACGAGTGGAACATCAAAACCATGGGATACGTCGAGGCCTCGGCCAGCAGCAAGACGGCGCAGAAGCTCATGGCGAGCCAAGCGCCTTCGATACAGCACGCTTGCGCCCGTGCGCGCCATCCGGGGCGTGCCGCCGACGTGGCGATGTGGGCGAATGCCAAGGCGGACAATGCGCCCGCCGCTTGGAAATTCGCCAGAAACGACAATCCCGCGCAAACGCCCGAGGCCGCCAGCCATCTTCGCGCGGGACGCCCCTCGCGCGCGGCTTCGTTCCATGCATGATGGGCCATCATCGCCGCGAGAAAGAAAAAGCCAGAGGTGCATTGGGGATAAGTGTTGCGGGAATAATAGACATGATAACAAAGAATCGCCAGCAGCCCCGCCGCGAGAATCCCCGTGCGTTTGCCCAGCAAACGGGCGGCGAACACATACGTGGCTGCCACGGTGAGCGCGCCGAAACCGGCCTCGACGGCATTGCCCGCCCAAACCGTGAATCCCGTGACGCTCATCACTAGAGCCACGAGATATGAAAACAACACTTTGGGCAGAAACGGCGCATGGGCCGCCAGTTGGCTTTGAAGCGTTTGGACATACGGTTCGAGCTGGAACTCCGGCCCGCCGCGCATTTCCGCGAACTTGCCCTGCGCAATGCCCGCCCACCCTTGCATCTCGGCGAGCTTGCTCTGGGCATCGAGCAGGTAACGCCCTTCATCGACGGAAAAGATCCCGCTTTCCGTGATCCCCCAAAACCGGAGCAACACCGCCACGAGCAGAATACCCGCCAGTATGCCGCGCTCTAGCCATTGGTGTGATTTGGACGATTCCATCACGGAGTAACAGCCTCCTTCTAATCCATGATAACATCAATAAGACAACCGGCGAGAGCGCCGATCCCACACCTTGTTCCCCTCTTCACGCAAGGATAACAGATAATTTATATGGATAGTGGCAGCTTGCCGCCGCTTTTATCTTCTCTTTCCTCTTTTTTCTAAATGTCGTGACATGGCCGTCCTGGCCATGCGCATGGGGACGCCCATGCCACGGGAAAAGGGTAGGGTGGGGCTTGCCCCACCAGTAGGATTGAAAACCATTAACGGTAGGGCAAGCCCCACCCTACGGCAATAGAGGAGAAAATACATAACGCGTGTCCCGATAAGGCACACCGATGATATCGCCAATCAGCCCAAAACTATATACCACTAAAACTTGCTGTGTTTCCTTATTCTTTTTATACAGACAAGTCCTTCTTCTCGATTTGCGTGAAGTCCGCGGGCAGCGTCATGGCGGCAAGGACATCGCGTAGCAGGGCGTGCCGGTTTCCGCGAATGGCCAGGTCCGGATCGTTGACCATCACATCTTGGAAATACTGGTCCACCACCGGCACGAATCCGAGCACGTTCTCAAACGCCAAGGAAAAATCTTCCGCCTCGACATGCTCCCGCACGCATTGGGTTTGGATGTTCCGGAAGCTGGCCAGCATCGATTCTTCTTCGGTAATCAACTCCATATCGAATTCCGCCGCAGGCTCCTTCGCGATGCGTTTCATGCGCTTTGCTTGTTCGGCCAAGTTTTGCAGCGCCTCCGCGTCCAGGGCTTTCATGGCTTCGAGGCAGCGGAAGAACTTCACGGGACGCCGCCTGTGCGCCGCGAGGGCGGCGGCCACGTGGTCGTGCGGATATCCCTCGTCGCGCGCGAGGACCGCCAGGCGGTCGGCAAAGAAATCGAGGAGCGCTGTAAGGGTTTGATCGGGCATGGCGACAACATCGCCGTAATTAGCGATGGCGGCTCGGGCGAACATATCGAGATCAAAATCGAGTTCCGCCGATTGAATGATCGCCAGCAGCGCAAGGGCGTTGCGGCGAAGGGCGTAGGGATCGCTCGTGCCTTTGGGGCGAATGCCAATGCCGAAATAACCCGCCAAGGTATCGAATCGGTCGAGAACGCCCGCGATGATGGCGAAATTGTTTTTCGGCAGCGCATCCCCTGCGCGGCGCGGCAGGCGATGCTCGAACAACGCTTGGGCGATCTCTTCGTCCATGCCCTGTTCACGCGCATATAGCATCCCGACGACCCCTTCCAGGGAGTCGAACTCGAAAACCATCTGCGTCGTAAGGTCGGCCTTCATGAGCAGCAGGACTTCCTTCATGCGGTCGTCATTCACTTTCGGGAAGGATTCCTTGAGTGTGAAGAATAGATCGCGCAGGCGTCCCACTTTATCCGACATCGCACCGAGTTCTTGATGGAACATCACGTTCGACAGCCGCTCGGAGAAATGGCGCAGCGGCGTCTTGATGTCCGTGTCCCAGAAATATTTCGCGTCGCGCAGGCGCGCATTGAGCACCTTTTCGTTGCCTTCCTTAATAATCGCGCGGCCTTCTTCGCTGTGCGCGCCATTGGCTACAGCGAGGAAATGGCGGCTTAGTTTGCCGTCGGCGGTTCGCAGCGGAATATAGCGCTGGTGGACTTTCATGGGCGTGATGATAATCGCTTCAGGCAGCGCCAGGGCTTCTTCGGGGATTTCGCACACAATGGGTTCGGGCCATTCCGTAAGATCACAAATCTCATCGAAAAGCCCTTCGTCATCTTCCGCCTGCAAGCCAAGTGCGGCGCAATGTTTCGCGACGCCATCGCGCAATGCTTTCATGCGTTCGTCGCGGTCCGCGAGCACATCCGCGCCGCGCAGGCGTTCGAGGTATTCGGAAGCCGACCCGATAGCCACGGGGCCCGGTTTGAGCCGCCGGTGGCCATAGCTCACCGCGCCCGATTCGATGGAGCGTTCCGGGCCGATGGCGTCGGCGTCGCGCAGCTTCCAGGAAACCGGCAGGGCGGTTGCGCCGTGGAGTGCGAGGAGCCAGCGCACAGGCCGCGAGAATGTCACCGTGGAATCCTCCCAGCCCATGGATTTGCCGAATTGCAGGCCGCGCAGAATGCCAGACACCAGCTCCGGCAGGAACTGTTTGATGCGTTTGCCCTTCGCATGGGATTTGACATAACAGAACTCGTCTTTACCTTCGCCTTGGAAGAAAATATCGTCAACGCCCGCCCCATTGGCTTCCGCGAATTTACGCGCGGGGATGGTCCACTCACCGGACGCATTCTTCGCGGCGCTCTTGCGCGGGCCGCGCACTTCCTTCACCACATCGTTTTGGCGCGCGGGCATGCCTTCAATCTGGACGGCGATGCGGCGGGGCGTTACATATAAAGTTACTGGGCCGTGTTCGAGTTCATGTTCATGTAACAGTTTCTCGACAAGAGCAGGCGCTTGGTTCAAGACAGCTTTCACGTCTTTATGCGGCATTTCCTCGACGCCAATCTCGATCAGCAGCGTATCGCGCTCGGCGAGCGCGGTGGAATCCACCGAAAGTGGAGCAGCGGCGGGTGAGGCGCCTGGGCGCGGCAGACGCATGAGCGGGAATCCCATGGCTTCACGCTGTGCGAAATATCCTTTCGCGCAGCGTTCCGACACCGACCGGCAGCGCAGGAGAAAACGCCCCCGCTCGATCACCGACAACGCACCCCGCGCATCGAGGAGGTTGAACAAGTGCGACAAGCGCAGGCAATGGTCATATGCGGGTAGAATTAGGCCTGAATCCACCAGCCTCGAGGCCTCGGCCTCCCACAAGTCAAAAACATGAAACAGGCGCTCCGTATCGGCTGCCTCGAAGTTGTATTTGCAGTATTCGACTTCCTGGGCGTGGAAGATGTCGCCATATGTAATGCCCGAGGGGGCCCATTTGAGGTCGTACACACTCTCGACACCTTGAAGATACATGGAGATGCGCTCGATGCCGTACGTCAATTCGCAGGCGCGCACATCCAGCTTGAGGCCGCCACATTCCTGGAAATACGTGAACTGGAGCACTTCCATGCCATCGAGCCAGGCCTCCCAGCCCAAGCCCCACGCGCCCAGTGAGGGAGACTGCCAGTTATCTTCGACAAATCGGAAATCGTGTTTCGAGAGATCAAGGCCCAGGGCCTCGAACGATTGCAAGTACAATTCCTGCACATTCGGGGGCGACGGCTTTAATATAACCTGGTATTGGTAATAGTGCTGGAGCCGGTTGGGATTCTCGCCGTAACGCCCGTCGGCTGGGCGCGTGCTAGGTTCGGGATAAGCCACCCACCAAGGCTCGGGGCCAAGCACCCGCAGAAATGTAGCCGGGTTCGAGGTGCCCGCGCCCACTTCGGTATGATACGGCTGCCAAAGAATGCAGCCTTTGTTTTCCCAAAAAGCATTCAGCGTCTGGATGACTTGCTGGACGTACATGCGGCGGTCCTTCCTGTATCGGTTTCCTGGCGAAAGCAGACTTTCGCTGTATTCAAACATTTTCGTGCTGTAGATTTCCCAGTTATGCGAGCACTTCCACTTCCGTTTTCTTGGGCGGCTGTATTTTCCCGCCGGTTCCTTCGCCTTCTTGGAGATGATGGCTCAGCAGAACGTAGCCCATGGCCATTAAAGCGCCCGTCAGCAAGGCCGCCCCCAGCCGGATGGTGGTGTGGCGAGGCATGGGATTTCCCAAGGTGGCGTCCGCGGCGACCATATAGATATCGCCAGCCTTATTTGCTTGCGCCAAAGCGGCGGTGAGGTAGCTGTCGTGCAAGACATCGTATTTGTCTTTGCGGTGTTTCACCATGCGTTGGTCGCGGGCGGTCATAAGCTCCGATTCCCGCGTCAACATGTCGAGGCCGGTGGTGCGGTCCAATTGCAACAACGTTAATTCGGTTTCTCGAGAGCGTTTCAAGATGGACAAGTCCGTATTCCGGCCGCGCTGCAAGACGGCCTCTTCCGTACGCCGCTGGCGAACCAATGCTTCTTGCCCCACGGTACGATCCCGGTCTAATTTTTGTTCATCCACATCCCGCTCGCGTTTGAGTATTTCTATCTCCATATTCCGCTGGCGTTCTTGCTCTTGGAGCTGAAAGGTTTTGTTTTCGTATTCGCCCAGGGTATCGGCATAATCTTTCTGTTTTGCAGTGATCTGTTCATCCACCATGGCCTCCAGTTTCGGTAAGGCATTCAAGGCGACTCGCGCGTCGCTCAATTTTTGCATAAGCTGCAAGTAGGTGGGATTGATGATTTCACTGCGAAGCTTCAGAGCATCAAGGCTTTTCGGAATGCCGCCGGTTTCCCCGTTCGCATTGGATTTCTGCCATAAGGCGTCATCGGTGATGGCTTTCGAGAGCACCAGCACTTCCGGATGCTTCTCGAGCTCCGCCGTGGCTTCCTTGATTTGCCCCTCGAGCTGCGCACGCCGGGTCATCAGCTCCATTTTTTGGTCTTCAAGGCTTAAGGGCAAATCGCCGCCTGTAGAGGATGATTGGCCGCTAGAGGACGCCGCCAATTCGGGAACCACTTCGCCAAAAAGGGCGGCCAGCGCTTTATCCGATGTTTGTTCTGTTTTTTTCCCGGTGTTTCCGCCGACGCTGAACGTATATCCATAAAGCCGTTGCTGCAGCCAGCCAAGGCGGGCTTGAAGCTCGTCTAGTTTCAACTCCGCGCGCAGTTTGGCCAGTTTGTCCGACCATTCATCGGATTTCTTTTTCAACAGTTCAGCCGTTGAATCCTGGTGTTTTTGAAGCAGGATGTCTGTTTCGGTTTCATATGACGCAATTTCCAGGTCAGACTTGTCGCGAAATTCACGCAATTGCTGATCGGTCTCATCTTCGAATTGCCTTACTTGCATATCCGAAGCATCCCGGTGTTCTCCCACCTGCGTGGCCGTGTCTTTTTGATGCGTCGAGACCTTCTGGTCATATCCGTCTTGGGTGGAACGCTCACTATCCTCGGCGCTGACCAAATTATCGGTGGCGTCGTTAAACTCCCTTTCAAGGAAGTCGAATGTTTCGGTGGAGGTTCCGCCCATATAGTCCAAAATGACTTGTTGGGCGACTTTAGCCCACGTTTTGGCGATACACTCCGAGGTTTCGCGCGTATCGCCACGGGCGGCGAGATTAATGACTTTGGAGAAAGTGGCCCCGGTGGTGGCGCTCTTCGCGATCTCTGTCGTGTCCACCCGCAGCAAATCAACGAATTCACCTGGTTCTTTCAACGCTTCCATCTCATCTTGGGGGATTTGGCCGCCAATTTCCAGCTCCTCCAAGGTTTTGGACAGAACGGCGTCGCAGGTCACGATGACTTCGATATCCTTCACATGCAGCGTTTCCGGCATCAGCTTGCCGATCGTGCCCTCCTGTTTGTCTTTATACGGCGGTGGTGACAGCACAAGCGTGGTGCGGGCCTCATACCGTTCAGGCGTTAAGAGATTCGCGAGGGTTGCCAGCACCAGGCATAACATGGCGCTGCCTGCGATAAGGCCTATATTTTTCCGGGTAAGGAGCAGCTTCACATAATCCGTCGGCGGAGCGGCGGGCGTATTGGACATATCAGGCAACTCCCTGCCAATGCCGCAGTGGAGCCGGCAGGCTCCATGCGCTGGCTCAATTTATGAAGAACAAACCAAACGGGCTAAGTATAGCAGGGTCCGTGGTTTGGGTTCCAGGAAAAGACGAGGCGCATTGTTTTTTGATCCAATTCATGCATTTGTGTCTAAATCGAGTTACATGGACCGGATGGGAGGCGGCGGAAAGCCGAATGGAGGGGGAGCAGCCATGCCGTTGAAATTCAGAAAAGTACTCATCGCGGATGAGCTATACGAATCCGCGGGCGTGTTTGATGTGAACAATGACGGGATACCGGATATCGTCTCTGGGGCGTATTGGTATGAAGGCCCTGATTTTAAGAAAGCGCATAAAATAGGCGAGATCCAGGCGTTTGGCGATTATTATGATGATTTCTCCACCATCGCGATGGATGTAAATGGAGATGGTTTTCTCGATTTCGTCACGGGCTCCTGGTTCACCAGCGAATTGCGCTGGCGGGAGAATCCCGGCGTTCCGGGCAAGGAATGGCCGCTGCACCCTATCGCGGCGTGCGGCAATATTGAAACGACGCGGGCCTGGGACGTGGACGGGGATGGCGTGCTAGAGATCGTACCGAATACGCCGGGCCAGCCGCTCATCGTGTACAAGCTGGAAGTGGACGGAAATGGCAAAGGGCTAGGCCGGTTTGCCGCCCATGCTATTTTTAACAAACCGCAGGGCCATGGCTTGGGATGGGGAGATATTTCGGGGAGCGGCCGGGGGGATTTCGTAATGGCCCATGGCTGGCTTGAAGCGCCAGAGAATCTGCTTCAGGGAGAATGGGCCTATCATCCCGATTTCGATCTCGGCTGCGCCAGCGTGCCGATTCTTGTCGTGGATGTGAATGGCGATGGACGTTTCGAACTCATTGTGGGCCAGGCGCATGGATACGGTTTGGATTGGTGGGAACAAACCATCGGCGCGAATGGCTGCCGGGCCTGGCGCAAGCACCCCATTGATCCCTTCAACAGCCAATACCATGACATGATTTGGGCGGATATCGATGGCGATGGCTCCTGTGAATTGATTACTGGCAAGCGGTATCGCGCACATAAGGGAAGTGATCCAGGCGACGGCGATCCATTGGGCCTTTATTACTTCAAATGGAATGGAGAAAGCTTTTCCAAGCAAATCATCGATTATGGCCCCGCGCGCAGCGCCACCGGCTGCGGCATTTATTTCGCCCTTGCGGATCTGACGGGAAACGGCCTGTTGGATGTCGTCGCGCCAGGCAAAGACGGGCTGTATGTGTTCTATAATGAAGGATTGTGAGATATCCCTAAAACAATACTCATCAAACAGAATTTTCGTGTGTTTTGTTAGGTACAATGTATTCGCCAAAAATAACGGAGAATACGTCCCACTGGCCAAAGTGGGCCATTATTTGATTCTGCTTAAGTGGCCTTTATATTCAGTGCCTGCTCCTGAACCAGACAACAATGGGATCATTCATCACTTCGTAACTTTGGCGTCCTTGGAACTCGATGTTATTGAATCCGCAGGCCGGAAGCTGGAAGTGTTCAATGCATGGAAACATGCGCTGAAAGAAGTGGATTTCCAGGGCATCCCGGACAGCGGAGCAGACGAGGAAGCAGCGGGCCAATAATAAGGGCGTATCATTCTGTTTAAGCTTATTTCTCCGCGCTCCTCTGTGCCTCTGTGGTAAAATTCCGGAACATTCACCACAAGACACAGAGGAGCACAGAGAAAGGATACGATCATGAATACTCGCTTGGTATACCTTCTAGTCGCGTTTTCTTTGTTCTGCGGTCTTAATTGGGCAGAAGCTTCTACGCCGGAATTACGTTTAGCGGAAGCGGATGGCGTTACCCTCACCGCATCGACGCCGCAGCGAACGATGCTATTGTGGCAGCCGTTGGTGATCAATCTCATGCTCGAAAACAAGTCATCGCAGCCATACGAGATTAATCCCCAGACAGATTTTCCTAGTGGCTGCGTGGTTTATATTGTTCCACCCAACAGTAATGAGCGATTCACTTGCAGTTCGTTTATCACAGGATCAAGGGTTTCGCACCGGGTAAAACTTGAACCTGGTAAGGAGTATTATGGCCGCATATTCATCGATGCCTGTATATTGGGTAAAATAAAGTCGGAAATAAATAATGAAGGATTTGTGCCACTCAATAGAACAGGCCATTACACGATACAGCTTAAATGGCCGCTGCATTCCGTGCCTGCCCCTGAACCCGATAGAAATGGGATCATTCATCACATCGTAGCTTTGGCGTCTGTGGAAATTGATGTAGTCGAACCTGCGGGCCGCAATCTAGAAGCGTTCAATGCGTGGAAACGCGCGATGGAAGAGGCGAATTTCTGGACGATTCCCGACAGTGGGCCAGACGCGGAAGCGCTTATGACGACCTATGCCGACACGATCTATGGGCAATATGTTCAGTACAAAAACTGTTACATACAACGGACGCCCACTCCCGCCAATCTCCCTGCCCCTCCCGAACCAGGCACGCCGGAATACGAGTTTTTTACCCAACCGATGGCCGGATACAACGCCTTTCTCCAGAAATACCCCGATTTCCCGCTGGCGGACAAGCTCATGGGAGAAATCGCGAAGTTTAGCTCTATCGAGAATCTCCAATCGCTGCTGGATACGCTGAAGCAAAAATATCCGTATAGTGTAGAAATCCCGGGCGTGGAGGCTTTGCTCGCAGAGCGCATCGAAGCAGCTTCGCGAAGCTGATGAAGCCACGAAAGCAACGGGCCAGGAGTAAGGGCGTATCATTCTGTTTGGGCTTATTTCTCTGTGCTCCTCCGTGCCTCTGTGGTAAAATGCCGGAGCATTCAACAAGAGGCCCAGAGAAAGGATACGATCATGAATATACCTCTGCGGATCGGATCATTGCATTCACCCGTATGTTTGTTCCAAGTTTTGATGTATGAAGCTATATCGCCTAATCAAGCCTGATCGCTCTTGAGGCATGGCGTGATTTCGACGAGAAACAGTGAAACCTGGGGACGGTACGGCGATAGAGGTAGGAAGGAACGATTTATGCGTCGATGGTTTGAAATTCGCGGCCTGCTTTTTGTGGGACTGGTTTGCGTTGCTCTGACGGGATGCCCGTTGTATGTGACGGTGACGTTGGAACCGGCGTATACACAGATCGGCGCGGGACCGGCGGCAGGTGCGGTGTCGATGGCGATGGGGGAGAATCTCGATACCGCGAGGCAATGGACCGTCGAGGTCATTTCCAGTGCTCCGGACGCGGGTGAATCCGGGGAAACGGGATGGCTTTCCTGTGACAAATCGGGGCCGAGCAAAGTCTCAATAACATACGCTGAGAACACTACGCAAACGGCGCGGTCGGCGGCGATTCGTGTGCGAGCCTGGGACGATTGCGGCGACGAAGTGACGGGAAGCCCCGCGCTGGTCTATGTCGCTCAGGCCGCCGCTAATGCTACGCCCCATACATACCAGTTCGTCGTGGAAAAGGACTGGCTGGCCATGCAGGACGGCATTCGTCTTGCCGCCACGTATTACCGGCCGCTGCCACAGGCCAATGGTGAGAAATTTCCCGCCGTTCTGGAGTTGCTTCCCTACCGCAAAGACGACCTTTTCTATCTGGGCGATTACGAGTATGGCGCGTATTTTGCGAAGCATGGATACACGATTGTCCGGGTGGATGTGCGAGGAACGGGCAGCAGCGAAGGTTCCATTCCTCCGTGCGAATATTCTGAAACTGAAATTGATGACGCGGTCGAGGTGATCGATCAACTATCAAAAAAGGATTGGGCTAATGGAAGCGTGGGCATGTATGGCGTGTCGTGGAGTGGGTTCAATTCGTTGATGACCGCCTCGCGCAAGCCGCCTGCGTTAAAGGCCATTATTGCGGCGCACGCCTCGACGGACCTGTACTATAACGATGTGCATTATATTGACGGTGTGCTGCACATGGATCAATACGCACAACAGATCGACGTCGACAATATTCTGCCCGCGCCACCGGGCTATAAGCTCGACGCGCAATGGCGGGCGGACCGGTTCGATCGTGAACCGTGGGTTTTCACTTGGTTTCGCGAACAGCAGGACAGCGCCTTCTGGCGTGACAAGTCCATTAAGTTCAAAGAGCCACTCGAAGTGCCGGCTTATCTCGTGGGCGGCCTGCTCGATGGATATCGCGATTTTGTTTCCGAAGTCTGCGAGACCTCGAACGCACCGGTCATCGCGGAAATCGGCCCATGGAATCACGCTTGGCCTGAATATGGCAAACCCGGTCCTAATTACGAATGGCGGCAACGCGCGTTGCGCTGGTGGGACCATTGGCTGAAGAACGTGGATAATGGCGTGCTCGATGAGCCGCGTCTGCTTACGTTTGTGCGCGATGGCCATGAACCTTCCCTGTCCATGACGGAAACACCCGGCGAGTGGCGCTGGGACAAGGCGTGGCCGATTGCCGGAATGACCGAGATGACGTTGTATCCCGAAGCTAACCATACGCTCGAAACGGCCAGCGTCTCGGAAGGACAAACCGATACCCTGCAATACGCCGCAGGCGCGGGCATCGCGGCGCTCGGATGGTGGGGCGACCTCACGCCGGATATGGTGAAGGATGACGAGGAAAGCCTCGTGTACGATAGTGCGCCGCTGGACGAAACCATCGAAATAATTGGACGTCCGGAAGTACATTTGAACGTCGTGGCGGACGCAGCGCTGTTCCAGTGGACGGTTCGCCTCGAAGATGTCGCGCCGGATGGCGCGGTATCCCTTGTCAGCGGCGCGCTCATCAATCCCTCGCAACGCCTGTCACGCCTGGACCCGGTTCCATTGACGCCCGGTGAGCCGACGCCATTGGCCGCCCGCATTCATTTCACAACTTGGCGGTTCCAGCCGAAACATCGAATCCGCCTGGCCATTTCGAATGCGCAGTTTCCCATGATCTGGCCCTCGCCTTATCCGGGAAGCACTTCGCTAATATTGAGCCAAGCCACCAAACTAACCTTGCCGATTCCGCCCGAGCCGACGGCTTCGCCTATCGACTTGCCCGAACCTGAGGCATACGACGAATCGCCCGACGGCGCACACGGGTATTCCTTCGGCCCGATCAGCCCCGCCTACCGGGACGCCACGCTTGGCGAGTCCACATACTATGTCACCAGCGATTGCGACTGGCGGATTGGGGAAAGCGATTTTAATTCCGCGGATTCCTACACATGGAACGCCTACGACGCCACGCCTGATAACGCGCAATTCAGCGGATTCCGCCAGCACGTTTTCAACATCGAAGGCCGCGCCATTGACGTATCCGGCACATTGACTATCCAATCGGACACGGCGAACTTCATACTCGATTTCACGAAATGCGTGCGCGAAAATGGCAAAACAGTTGCGGAACGCACCTGGCAAGAGACTATCCCAAGGAATTTACAGTAGAAGAACAGAAGACCATTTTTTCGTGGCCATGAGGATATAAGGCCTATGAAAAAAGTAGAGAAAGCCACTATTTACTCCGAATAACGCAACAGGCAAAGTATCGCCGAATCACCAGAAAAGAATGGGATATTGTAGCAAAAGGCCTTTTGCAGTGTGTGAAGATACAGGAAAGAGAGGCCTGGAAGAGCGAATTGGATTCGAGGAAGGGGGCAGACGGGAAACTCATACCGGGTTGCGAACTGAGGCGCTCCCCCGTGCTTGGAAAATTCTTCAGAGCAGCAGAGCGCCTTGTCTTTCCCGCCTTTCGTTGAGGCAGTTTCGGAGCGCGTGTGGCGCGGGGATATGATATGACACGGGCCAGCGCATGGCCGGCCCGTGCATCACACTCAAACTGTCATTTACGCTTAAAGGTCTTTACGCCGGCCGCTAGCATGGCAACAGCCAAGGCCGCTAATGCAGCCGCTCCGGCTACAGGTACGTCAGACCCTGAGCCCGCTCCGACGAGCGTCACCGTGCTCAGATCCTTATGATTCTCAAAGGGATTGGCTTCCGGCCCGCCGGACGAAATCATGAACGCGTGAAGGGCGGCCGCATCGTAGTCCACGAGCGCGAACATGGCCACCAATTGCGCGCCGATCTCGATCGTGGGCAGCGTGATCTTGAAATCCGACCACGGATAGCGCAACTCGATCACATAACCCGTCGCCGTCGTTTCCCAGGCGCCGGTGATATTGGCAGCGCCCCATGAAACATCGCCTCCGCCAGCGTTGTTCTGCCACGCGATGGCGCCATCCGGGAGAATGCCGACATCACTCAGCGAGCCAGCCTCTCTCGCCACGGCTCCGACTTCCGCGAGAACGATCTGCGCCATCTCGCCTCCGCCCCAGAGCGTTGCCGCGGTCAAGACTTCGTTGTCGGTGACATCCAGCGCGATATATAGGGCTTCACTGTCCCATGCCGCATAAACGTCATAGCTCAGGTCATCCACGGCTGGCGCCAGCACTGTGCCGCCCCAATCCACCTGAAAGGCGTTGTCCGCCGTCATGGAAAGCGGCGCAAGCGCCCCGTATTCCTGCGCGCTGATCACGCCGTCTTGAACAGGCGCAGTGGCGACCTCCACCGCCTGGACGGGATTGCGAACATCCGCACCTGCGAGGCCTGAAGTGAGGCAAACCGTGACAACTAACAGCAGTGACATCTTGTAGACTATTCCCATATTCATCCGCCCTATCCTCCTTCTTTAACGTATGGCCCGTGCCCCGTACGGGAGGAAAACAGCTCTCCTCCCGGATTACGCTCACTGCAAAGAATGAACACACGAACTGACCCAGCCATCCCTCCGGCGTACGACAATCGCCCAGCCACCAGTACCGTTATCGCGGAATATACGAAGGATTACGAAATATGCGAAAAAACATACTCTAGTCTACTTAATCGTATAAATGTGCGCTTACTTTGTCAAGAAGAAAAAGTACCGGATTACTAAAAATGGGGAATGAACGCCGCAACTGATTATTCTGAATAGAGTTACCCGTCTAGAGAAGTGTCCTTGTCGGATTTTGGGAGGATCTTTGGCTTTATTGAAACGGTCTCCCTGGCGCGTCAGAATCCTGGTGTTAACAGCCGCAGTCCAACTCGGCCAAGGAGGACCGCCCATGAATGCGACCAAAGTTGCTCGAAGCTTGCGAATCCGTGTCAGTTTAATCCGCGCCGCCCTCGCCAACTACCTCAAAACCGGCCAATTGCCTCCCCCTGCCACCCGAAACCATTTCAGGCGGCTACAGTGGCGCCTAAGTACAATGCCGAACAGGGACGCCGCTTCCTTCGGTTAATAGATTACGCCGCTGTATATGCAGACGTTGTAGATGCTTTTGGAGCGTAGAACTGATTCATCCGCAGTACTCTATTCCCCATAACAAAAGTCTTGACAGGATTGGAAGACTATAGCATACTAGGCGTATTGGAGCATGCGCATGCGGGCGCACGGAGGTGTTTCGAGCCTCCGCGAGCGATCCTTGGGGTGATTGTGCCGCCCAGCATCACGCGCGAGAGGCCTGCCCGTGAAAAGGCAAAGGAGGCGTGCATGAAACGGATATTGTTGTGTAGCAGTACAGTTTGCTCTCTCTCTCTCTCTCTCTCTCTTGATGATTATTTGCTCTGACGCAAACGCAGTATATACCGTTGGCCCAGATCCGGATATGGAATCCGATGATTTTTCCATCACCGCGACCGTGCCTCCCGAAACAACCGATGTTTCCTATATTTGCCTTGACCCTGATAATCCATCTACTATTCTGTTCAGTTTTGGCCCCTTTCAGGAATGGGACACCGCATACAAAGATGGCGAATTCATTGGGTGGCGATACGATTATGTAGATGCAACAAACTGGTATGCGAATCCTGGCGATAATGAACCCGAACCTATTGTGCCAGGATATCCTACCAATAATGAAGCGGAATGGACTCCCACCTCCGCGGGCCGGTACACCATTGGCTGCGATGCGGATGACCGGGCGATTGCCGGACCTTCCGCAGATGATGAAACCGTTTCGGCCCCATCACGGACCATTGATGTTGTGCAGCTTTCCAGCATTGCTTGGTCAGTATATCACCCAACGAACTTGACGCCAGAATCAATACTTGGAGGCAGCCAAGTTGTTGGGCTAAAGATATTCCCGGACAAGATAGCCTGGGATGACCAACATCCAGAATATAGAAATAGTATATGGGTAAAAGCGCGAATTACTCCCGCTATCGCGAATGTTCCGGTCTATTTCCGGCTTTGGGATATTGACGATCCTTCAAGTAATACCACCTGGATCGATCCCAATGGGGATGCAGGGAATGATAATTTCGGGACAGCTTCTATAGATTCTGTTGCCCTTACGGATAGTTACGGTTATGCGTATGCTTGCCTTGAGGTAAGCATGCGACCTGGCGACAATTACCGAGCTTCCGCCTCACTTTTTTCAGATAAACTAGCATCAATGACGCTGGCAGATGCGATCAATCCAAACCTGTTTGACAATTTTTATATCAAAACCATCCCACAATACCTTGTTGTTTGGCGTAAAATTCATGTTGAGCGAGATATGATGGGCGAACCCGACCGGGCTCCAGCGCCCATGGAGTATTTTGGAACATTGAATGGAACAGTCAGACTAGAAGCCCAAGTAGGGTTTTATACATATGTTTCGGATATAGGTGTGGACTGGCGGCCGACGCATTCCGATTGGTTGCCAAATAATCAACTGCCTGGAGCTTTGTTCACCGACACCAATCGCCCAACAATTACCAATAAGCCTATTATCTTCAATGGAACGACTTATCTTGCACTCGATCCAGGCTTGACCGAAATCGAATATGGAGATCCATACCAAATCAATACCGATGACGTAGATCCTGGTTCTTCGACGACGCTTCCAAGTACAAACACTCTTGTAAGTGCATTTACGGAAGCGTATGTGAAGGTGGTTTTTGATTTGCCTGTAGGATGGAATAATGAGAAAATCCCTTTTCACAGGAATTTACTTCTTGATGAAACTATCCGTCCATATGAAACAACCTTTGCTATCCACAACTATATAATTGCATATCCTGATTCGCCACTGGATAACGCTTTCTGGTGTACATATATTGTTGCTGCTTATGAATCAGATACGAGTCGGGACAGGGATGGTGAAGAAAGTTTTACGGGAGGAGTAGTTCAGAGAGAAACAGACAAAGATCCTCCTTCATACGCAGCAGTAAATCAGGAGGATATACGCGAGATAGGTTCTCAATGGGGCCAAAATATTCTAGCTCATGAAGTTGGCCATACGTTTGGACTCAGTGAGAGTGGAATTGCTGGTCATATTATGTACAGGGCTTACGCATCTAAATTCCCAGTAAACGTAGAAGGTATTCGGGGTCGAGTGCAGCAGCGAAGCGCTTGCCCCTGAGGAAATCTTTGTTGGTCTTGTCTTTCTTGAGGAGGTTGAGTGTAATTCTCCTCAAGGAGGCGAGATTCTGGGCGGCGTTTCTTGTTCGGGCGCGGTTGTCGTCTTCGCGAAAGATAATGTCTAGGCACCAGTGCAAATTGTTTTCCACGCCCCAGTGTCCACGCACGGCGTGGGCGAATCGTCGTGCGTCGAGGGGCAGGCTGCTCAAGTAGTAGCGCCGCTCGATGGTGTTCTTCCCTTTTTCCTTGCGGATGGACTCGACCATGCCGAAACTCTTGAGGCCCTTCCAAAGTCCTTTGTCCTCGAACCAGCCCAAGTCGGTGGATTGCCAGTATCGGCGGGTTTCGATGCGGCCATGCCCCTTGTCGATGGTCTGGTGGAAATCCATCCGTGTGGCGTCGGCTGTTGGCGCGCACTGGGTGGCGCAAGGGGGAACGGCGTCCTTGAAAAAGGCCTTCACTTCTTCTAGGGCGGTGGCGTGGTTGCCTTTGAGGGCCAGCACGTAGTCGGCCTGCCGTTGGATAATGTGGGAGGCGATATCCTTCTGGCAGCCCATGGCGTCCAGGGTGACGATGGCTCCCTTGAGCTTTAAGGCGTTGAGGAGTTTGGGGACGGCGGTGATTTCGTTGGATTTCTCGTCCACCTTGACCTGCCCCAGCGCCAGGCCGTGCTCGCAAGCCCATGCGCTGACGATGTAGGGGATGGCCTCCCCCTGATTCAAGGCGCGCCGCAGGGCTTTGCCGTCAATGGCGGCGACCTCATCGCTTAGATTGGGGCAAATGCCCTGCACCCATTGGCCGAAGCATTCCAGAAAGGCATGGGGGTCGAGGGCGGAAAAGACCCGGTTGAAGGTGTCGTGCGAGGGGATGCCGCCGGGCAATTCCAGGAAGCCCTTCAGCCAATCCTCCCGGAGCCAGCCGAAGCGCTCCATATCCGAAAAGCTCTCTCCGCCCACGAGGGCTGAGCATAGCCCAATCACCAAGATGTCAATGAAGTTGTGCCTGCGGGTTCGGTCCATGCGGGGATCGGGCAGGCCCGCGAAACACTCGATGATAGGCTTGGGCTTGGGCAGGGATTTCTTTTCAGCGGTCATGGGGTGCTCCTTTCATTCATGCGCCGAAGCACTGTTGACTCTAGTATATAGAATTCTATATATTAAAATCCATGAAGCACACCAAAAAGATGCAAGCATTGCTGGAGCGCATGGCGCAGATTGAGCGGATGGAGCGCGGAAAGCTCTGTCAAATGGGCGGGCGTCCCCACTTTAACCACCAGAGCTGGGAGAACGAGAAGAACGTGGTTCGCTATGTGCCGGCGCGCGAAACCGAGTTCCTAAAAGAGGCCATCAATGGCTACCAGGCTTTCATGAAGCTGGCTGAACGCTACGTGGACGAAGTCGTCAAGCAAACCCGCCGTGAGCGCGCAAAGACCTTCCCCCAAGCGAAAAATCCCAGGCCACGTTGACAGAAAAAATCATGCACAACAGGATAAATCGACTCTTGAGCACTATTAGATGCGTAAGCCCTGATATTATGTACCAAGGACTTGAAAATAGTGGCGTACCACCAACAACATTTGCTCCGTGGGATATAGTAAAAATTCGTAGAGAGAGTGAACCGTGGTAATTATTCTTACATGATAGTCCTTAACTTATGACACAAATAGAAGGAGAACGGTCATGAAAAATAGAGTGATAGAGAATGTATTATATATGTATACAATACTTTTACTTATAAGTATTTCTGCGATAGCTCAATCCGAACAACCTGTTCTAGCGGAAGCGGATGGAGTCATCCTGACCGCATCGACGCCGCAGAGAACGATGCTATTGTGGCAGCCGTTGGTGATAAATCTCAAAATCGAGAATAAATCGTCGCAGGTTTATGAGATATATGAACAAACTTATTCTCCTAGGGGATGTGAAGCCTACGTTATTCAGCCAAATAGCGATAAACTGTTAGGATGCAGCAAGCTCATGGAAGGACCTATCTTTGAGCCTAAGCAGACACTTGCTCCCGGCAAAACGTGTTATGGCCGCGTATACCTCGACACGTGCATACTGGGCAGTTTAAATTCAAGCGTAAATGAACAAGCGGCTGTTCCCCTGAATATGCCAGGCCTTCATACCATTCAGCTTGAATGGATATTGTATTCTGTTCCTCCTCCAGAACCAGATGAGAATGGATTGGTCTTCCCCGTAGTAGCTCGGACGTCCGTGGAAATTGATGTGGTCGAACCTGCGGGCCGGAATCTGGAAGCCTTCAATGTCTGGAAACGTGCATTGATGGAAGTGGATTTCCAGGGCATCCCGGACAGTGGGCCAGACGCCGAAGCGCTCATGACGACGTATGCGGACACGATCTATGGACAGTATATTCAGTATAGAAATTCCACCATTCAACGAACGCCCACTCCCGCCAATCTCCCCGCCCCTCCCAAACCAGGCACGCCGGAATACGAGTTTTTCCTCCAACCGGTGGCCGGATACAACGCCTTTCTCCAGAAATATCCCGATTTTCCGCTGGCGGACAAGCTCATGGGAGAAATCGCGAAGTTTAGCTCTATCGAGAATCTCCAATCGCTGTTGGATACGCTGAAACAGAAATACCCATACAGCGTCGAAATCCCAGGCGTGGAGTCATTGCTTGCGGAGCGCATCGAGTCGAAGCGGCTTCGCGAGGCCGGGGAAGCCGCGAAAACGGCGGGCCAAGAGTAAGGGCGTATCATTCTGTTTGGGCTTATTTTTCTGTGCTCCTCCGTGCCTCTGTGTTAAAATTTCGGAACATTCACCACAGAAGCACGGAGTCACAAAGTATTTAACTTAATGTTTCAATGTATTTCGTGGTTTAAAACCAAGTCGTATAAGGAGAAAGGCCAATGCCTGAGAGACTTCGGATTGGTTTCGTGGGAACGGGTGGAATGGGCCAGTGCGCCCATCTGCGGAATTACGCCCATCTTCCGGAGTGTGAAGTCGTGGCGCTGGCGGAGATCCGGCCCGGCCTGGGCCAGCAGGTGGCGGCGCGGTATGGCATTCCCCACACGTATGTTTCCTGGGAGGAAATGGTAGGGAAAGAGCGCCTGGATGCGCTCGTAGCGCCGCAGCAATTCACCATGCATGGTTCGCTGCTTCCCGCCTTGCTCAGCACAGGGCTCCCCGTGTTGTCCGAGAAGCCGCTGGCGAGTTCCGTGGAAGCTGGTGAAAGGATTGCCGCCGCCGAGCGTGAAAACGGGAAATTCCTCATGCTGGGTTACCATAAGCGCAGCGACCCCGCCACGATGTACGCCAAAGAGCAGATCGAGGCCTTCCAGGCGTCGGGCGAACTGGGCCGGATGACATATGTCCGGCTGACCATGCCGCCCGGCGATTGGGTCGCGAATGGCTTTTGGGATTGTATTACATCGGATGAACCTATGCCCGCGCTTGAATTGGATCCGCCTTCACCTGGAATGGATGCACAAGCGCATACGGAATTTGTGCGGTTCGTGAATTATTATATTCACCAAGTGAACCTCCTGCGGCATCTTTTGGGTGCGCCCTATCATATCGTCCACCTCGCCAAAAACAATACGCTGCTTGCCATTGAGGCGGAGAGTGGCGTGGCAGGCGTCATCGAGATGGAACCGTATAGCACCTCCATCGATTGGCATGAGCAGGCTTTGGTGTGTTTCGAGCATGGCTATATAAAGCTTGAGTTGCCTGCGCCCGTGGCGGTCAACCGGCCGGGCCGGGTCGAGGTTTTCAAGGATCCCGGCGGTGGTGCGGCTCCCCTGGCCGTATCGCCCACGCTTCCATGGAATCATGCCATGCGCCAGCAAGCGGTCAATTTTCTGCGCGCGGTTCGGGGCGAGATCGCGCCGTTATGCACCGCCGCCGAGGCGCTTCAGGATCTGCAAAACGCCATGGAGTATTTGCGCCTCTGGCAGGCGAAATCCTGAAAAACGACTTTGTGATAGTAACAACTAAATACACTAAAATATGTAGGGTGGGGCTTGCCCCACCGCTCAAGGAATACGCCTATATAGTCTGGATATAATTATTTGATATGCAGCGGTTTCTCAGGGAAGTCCTCTCGGGGAAACGGCATTTTTACATATAACGAGCAAAAAGTCATGTTTCGACCGTTTCCTTCTGTTGAATATGCTTATAGTGGTGTGCAATGAATAGACAAGACTATCTTAGCTGAACCCAGGAATTGTTTAAATTCTGGGAACACCTCAAGTTCAAGCACAATTTGGATGGTGTTTGTTCAAGGTTCTTTGGATGAAGAGGAATTCTTTTCTATTATAGAGGTGGCACGTTTCTATTGAAGTTTTCTGGGAGATACAGGTCTCACGAGGAAATGAAATGCTGATTGTTCGCAAAATGCGGAAGTGGCGAAAGTTGAGAAAATCATGGTTTATTTTATGCTTACTGTTTTTGCTCCCGCAAGGTTTACTTTTTTCTTTTACAGGAAAACATAAAACAGCTATATTTTTTTATAAATTACTGGCTAGTGCCTTTTACAAAAAAGAATATAGTATGGCGCTTTGGTATTTAATCGCTTTTGAATACGAGAAGATGAATATGCTAGATGAAGCAGAAAAAGCAAAAACTACATCAAACAGGCTAGAAGAAATATATAGGCGTAAATATACTAAAAAGAGGGACAATAAGCGCAGCTTTTCCAAATAGCCTTGAGTAGTACAAAAATACGGCAAGCCTCCCCGCTTGTATCTGGGGAGGCTTGCCATAGCCGCACCAAATACCGCTCAAGGGGTTTTGCTGGGAACGCCCGCGCACAGCACCGCGCAAATGCGGAAGAGATTGCCCTTGCTGGCTTCGTCCCGCGTATCGAGCAGGCGGATGTGCAGCGTATGGGGGCCAGGGGCAAGCTCTTCGCCTACGACGACGAAACGGGCATAGCCAGTGCCCCAATCGTCTTTATAGTACCCATCGAACACCACGGGCTCGCCATCATCCACTTTCGCCTCGATGCGGCCCATATCGTCTTTTTTATATTGATAGATCAGGGCAACCGTCGTGCCTTCCACGGAGAATTCCAATTCACTGCCCGACGTATTGCTTTCCCATCCAGGGCCAAGGTATGGCGTATCCAGCGCCTTCCATCCGTGATTTGACTTAGGCGTGCAGTTTTCACTCGTGTGCAGCGCCGTGCGCGCGTATTCATCGCTGAATAACGGCGCAGGAATAGCGGCCAGCCCAGCAGGTTTATAGTCTTTCGGCATTTGGCTGCGAATCCGTTCGAGCATATAACACACCATTTGTGCGCAATAGGCGTGCCCGAGGTCGTTTGGATGCACCGCATCCGCCAGCACCGCCGACACGGGATACAGGCCTGCCTGGATATCCGGATACGCCGCATCGCGGAAACTCACCATGGGAATGCCATAATGCTTGCCCACTGGTTCTTGCTTGTCCTGCTCGTTCGCCCCGGTTTCGTGCATCGTATACAGAATCATGACGCCCGGCTGGCTGGGACTAGCCATGATCTGGCGAATCACCCCTTCATACGTCTCGTGAACATGGGGCTTTCCTGAATCGTTCACGCCAAACTCGACCACTACGAAGTCGGGATTATGGGCGAGCAATTTGGACCCTACCCGCCCGGAACCGATGTCAGACCCCGTCGCGCCGAGTCCCGCGTTCACCAGCTCAATCGTTGCTTGAGGGAATGTCGTGCGCCACCATTGGGCCACCAGGCTGGCCCAGCGATGCTCGACATCCGATGCCGCACCGCCCTCGGTGATCGAGCCGCCGATAACGCCCACCACGACTCGCTCCCCGCGCATGGCTTTGGCCATGGCCCGCTCGATGCGCGCGGGATTGCCGGGGTCCACCACGCCCCGTTCACAAGCGGCCGGGGAGAGCGCCTGGGGTGCGGCAACCTGCGGCGGAGCCGGCTCCGCCGCTATAGTAAACGTTTGCATAAACAGCGAAATAACGAGCCCTGATATCATCATGACGGTTTTCCTCCAGAAAGTAATGAGCCAAATGCATCCGTGACGCTATGATAAATCAACCGCCAAGGCGTTGTACAACAAAAAATGGAGCTTCTTCCGGCCGTTTTGTAGGGTGGGGCTTGCCCCACCGCTCAAAGCAGTGCGCTCCCACAGAAATGGATTTATCCACTTATAATATACACAGAAAGCGGATATAAGTCTCGATGAGCCGGTAGAAAGAGGGCAAATGCATTTTTTCGTTCGGCCCATGGAAACCCGCATCGGGAAGCTCGAATCCCATCAATACGGTATCCGCGCCAATACGTTCCTTCAACAGGCTCACCACGGGAATAGAACCGCCTTCACGCTTGAACTTGGGCGGAATGCCGAAGACTTCTTCCAGGGCTTGGCGCGCGGCGCGCATATAAGGCGAATCGCGTTCGATCATGCCCGGGCCTGCCCCGCTCAATTGGCGCAGCTCCCAGCGGATGGTGTTGGGCGCATGTGTTTCCAGGTAGGCGCGCAATTGTTTTTCCACTTCAAATGGGTCTTGATCCGGCACCAGGCGCATCGAGAGTTTCGCCATGGCGCGGGCTGGCAGGACTGTTTTTGCGCCTTCTCCCGTGAAGCCGCTCACCAGGCCATTCACTTCGAGCGTAGGACGTGCGCCGATGCGTTCCGTGATGGTGTATTCGGCTTCGCCCCAGGGCGCAGGCACGCCGCTCAATGTTTTCCATTCCTCATCGGACAGCGGCAATCCCGCGAGCGCCGCACGTTCCTCCGGCTCGATGGGGCGAACGGTGTCGTAGAAGCCGGGCAGGTTGACGCTGCCATCCGGGCCATGCATGCCTGCGATCAGCTCGCAGAGCGCTTGGGCGGGATTATGCACCGCGCCGCCGAACACGCCCGAATGGAGGTCGCTCGATGGCCCGAACACCTCGAGCTCGAAATAGGACAGGCCGCGCAGGCCATAGGTCAGTGCGGGCGTATCTGGCCCCGCAATGCCGCCGTCGCAATTCAACACAACATCGCACACCAGCAGGCCGCGATGTTTTTCGACGAAATCTTCCAGGCTTGGCGAGCCCATTTCCTCTTCGCCTTCCAGCATGAACCGGATATTAACAGGGAAAGCGCCCTGTTGTTTGAGGGCCTCGAGCGCCTTCAGCAAAGCCTGGATCTGGCCTTTCATGTCGGAAGCGCCCCGGGCATACAAGTTGTCGCCCCGCACCACAGGGTCAAAGGGCGGCGATATCCATTCCTCGATGGGGTCCACCGGCTGCACATCATAATGGCCGTACACCAGCACCACTGGTTTGCCAGGAGCGCCCATCCACTCGCCGCAGACGACGGGGTGGAGCTTCGTCGGAATGATTTGAATCCGTTCAAGTCCAAGCCGGGCCAGCTCATCGGCCAGCCATTGCGCCGTCCGTGCGACATCGCCCGCATTTTCGCTCAGTGTCGAAATGCTGGGAATGGCGCAAAAATCTTTAAACTCTTCCAGGAACCGTTCCTGGTGTTGATTCGCATACGACAGCGCGGCTTGCAGATCGGGCATTATTCTTTCTCCCTGAAGAAGTGAAATGGTTTATGCATAACTGGGGGCGTTGCCAGATTTCCATTTGATGTTGCAGCCCATGCTCGGTTTTTGAACCGTGGAAACGGATTTGCCTTCCAATACGGCGTCCAACGCGGCGCGCAAATCTTTGCCCGTGACCGGAATGTCATTTCCCGGGCGGCTGTCGTCGAGCTGGCCCCGGTATACGAGCTTCATGTGGGCGTCGAATAAAAAGAAATCAGGCGTGCATGCCGCGTGATATGCCTTGGCCACTTGCTGGGTTTCGTCGTAGAGATATGGGAAGGCATACTCAATTTCCACCGCGATGCGTTTCATGTGCGCCGGGCTGTCCTCAGGATAATTCACCGCATCGTTGGCGTTTATGGCAACGATTCCCACTCCCCTGGCTTGGTATTCCTTGCCCAGTTTGGCCAATTCTTGCCGCACATGAATAACGTAAGGACAGTGGTTGCAGATGAACTGGACGAGCAACGCCTTTTTGCCTGCGAAGCCCGCCAATGAGACGGTTTTGCCGTCCAGATCGGGCAGATTAAAATCGGGGGCTGGCGTGCCAATCGGAAGCATGGTGGATGGAGTAAGCGCCATGGTGGTTCCCTCCTCTATAGTTCTTCAATATGTTTCTATCCCGGCGCGGAACAACTGCGCTTATGCGCATAATACCTGTCTTTATTATACGGGCACAACTGCCGCGCAACCCCAATCACTGGATAAGAGGCGTATTCTTCATGTGTGTGCATACAAATGCCATGTATTCGCAGCCATTGTTACAGCAGTATCAAAACAATATAGATACTGTAGAGCTCGTTGAATGGGCGTCCCGCCCATGCGCATGCCCGGGGCTGCCATGCTGCGGAAAGTGCATCCCTCCTTCTTTTTATCGGGCGATATAGAACGCAATCCAAATCACCGGATAAGGTTGTTCTATTATACTTTTTATTTATGTAACTCGATATAGGCGATCATCTTCAACGCAGAGGTGCGTAGAACGCAGAGAGCCGCAAAGTAGAAAAACACTCTCGAACCGTTTATTCGCACATTCGAGAATGGAGAAGCGTGGATTCTTTGCGATACTTTGCGTTCTCCGCGCCTTGAAAATGACTTATCTTCACCAAGAAGGTGAGCCTGCGCATTCCATGTTACACGATAATGAGGACTGCCCTGGCGAATAGAGAACGTAACCGGATTCTTGAAAAAGGAATGCCTTCCCGCTAACATACTGAATAAATTAAAGCGGATTAGTCTGGTATAAAATAGACAACATAGAGGGAGCATCCCATGCGATTCGAGACGCGCGCCATTCATGCGGGGCAAGGACCCGATCCGGCCTATGGGGCCGTTATGACGCCCATCTATCAAGTATCGACATTCGCCTTCCGTGGCGTAGGCGAGCCAGGTCCGTTTGATTACTCCCGTTCGGGGAATCCTACCCGCAAGGCATTGGAAGACTGCCTTGCCGCGCTGGAAGGAGGAGTGCAAGGCTTCGCTTTTGGAACTGGCATGGCGGCCGAGACAACGGTGCTCTCTTTATTAAGTGCGGGCGATCATATCATTGTCCATAACGATTTGTATGGCGGCACATACCGGCTGCTCACCAGTGTAGTGGCGCGGCATGGGGTGGAAGTGGAGTTTGTCAATCTACGCGATCGCGATGCGCTGGAGGCCGCATACCGGCCCAACACGCGGATGGTATGGACAGAAACGCCGACGAATCCCCTCATGAATCTACTCGACCTGGAAGCTATCGCTGCTTCCGCCCGAAGCCACGGAGCCATATCCGTATGTGACAACACCTTCTTGTCACCCTATTTTCAACGCCCCATCGAGTGGGGGATGGATTTGGTTGTCCATTCGACCACCAAGTATATTAACGGCCATTCGGATGTGGTTGGCGGGGCCGTGGTGGCCGCCCGAGCGGAATCAGCGGAACGAATCGCTTTTCTTCAGAATGCCTTGGGCGTATGCCAAGCGCCATTCGATTGTTTTCTTGTGCTTCGCGGACTCAAGACCTTGCCCTTGCGCATGGAGGCCCATAACCGAAACGCCCTTTCCGTGGCCCAATGGCTTGAGAGCCATCCTCAAGTGGAGCGCGTGCTGCATCCAGGCCTTGAAAGCCATCCACAGCATGCGTTGGCTCACAAGCAAATGAGCGGATTCGGCGGAACCTTTTCATTTCGGGTAAAGGGGGGCGAAGAAGCGGCGCTGAAGCTCTTGGGCGGCGTGCGGCTGTTCACCCTGGCGGAGTCGCTGGGCGGAGTTGAATCGCTTATCGAGCATCCTTGGTCCATGACCCATGTTTCGATGCCAGAAGATGCGCGGGCGGCGGCAGGGATCACCAATGATTTAATCCGGGTATCCGTGGGGCTCGAGCATATGGATGATTTGATTGCTGATCTCAGCGGCGCATTCGCCCTAAGCTCAAGATAAACAACTGCTATATACGTCCATTACGCTTTGCGCTTGGACATCAAGCGCGAAGCATGTCGCCGCTTTTTCGCGTGCGGCGCTGCCCAGGGCGCGCGTCCGCGCGCGATCCGTGGCCAGCGTGCGCATCGCCTCGAATAGGGCGTCCGGCGAAGGGCCGCATACGAGCCCATTCACTTCATGGTCCACGATTTCCGCGAGCATGCCACGGTCGGCTACGATGGCGGGTTTGCCCATGGCCATGGCTTCGCGCACGGCGCGGCAGGTGCCATCGCTCCCCGGGACAAGAAACACTTTCACGTCAAAAGCTTTGAGCATGCCTACGTAGTTTTCTCCATCCACGTAACCGGAAAAATGAACGCGTTCACCGAGTCCCAAGGCGCGTACAGGCTCGAAAGCCACTTGCGCTTGCTTGGTGCCACGGCCTACGACAATGACATGGGTTTCCCGGCTCATGGAGGTTTCAGTATCCACAAGCTGGCGGACGGCGGTGAAAAATTCGCCATATTGCCGGTGTGTTTGCATGCGCGCCACGATGCCCAACACGAAGGCTTCAGGCGGAATACCCAGCCACCGGCGGCCGTCAGGCACGGGGCGGGCGGGGTCAAACCGTTCCGTATCCACGGCGTTGGCGATGACGCATATGCGTTCCCGGGGGTATTTCAACATCGTGGCGTCATGTTCAAGGGCGCGTTTGGATGGCTCGATGATGCGCGCCGCCGAGGCGAGAAGGCTTGGCATGCCGGGCTTTACGGTAAAGCCCTCGCCGTTGTAGCTGGAGCGTACGATAGGAACGCCTAATCTGTTCGCAGGGTAAACGGCGATGCGGTGGTCGTTGTCGAGATGGCAATGAATCAAATCATACGGGTGGGAACGCAAATAGACACAGAGCCGCCGCGCATCAATGAAGTTATACAAGGGATGGCGGTGTTTGCGCAGGTCAAACTCGAGAATCGGCTCGATGCCACGGTCGCGGGCGGTCTCGACGACTTTATTGATGGAATCGCCTGATAACGGCGAGCAGGCAAAATCAGCGTCCACGCCCATGCGCCGCAACGCTACGCACAAGTTCAGTGCAGGTTCGGCTGGACCGGTCCATTTGGCGTTGCTGAATAGATGTAATACACGCATCGCGTTATCTCCGCGTGGTTGTGTTCTCCGTTTTTGTGTATTGTTGGTGGGGCAAGCCCCGCCCTACAACTATATTAAAACTTTCAGATATTTGGATCCACAGATGACACATATGACACTGAGGAGCGATTAATAACGCCGTGGCCGGAGTCACTAAGTATTTCGCTTAATATTTTAGTGTATTTTGTAGTCTAAAATCCGGCTCTTTGGCTGCGGCCATGCCGTGTTAGGTATTTCGTGGCCTCCAAAAAATCAAGCCGATTCCCGCGCTTCGGTCATCCGCGCTGACAGCAATTGCGATACGCCGCGCTCTTGCATGGTCACGCCATACATGGCGTTGGCGCGGGACATGGTCTGTTTGTTGTGCGTAATGACAATGAACTGCGTCTCTTTGGAGAAATCATCCACCATGTTCAAAAAGCGCCCGATATTGCTGTCATCCAGCGGCGCATCCACCTCGTCGAGAATACAGAACGGTGTCGGCTTTGATTTCAAAATACTGAACAACAGCGCAATGGCGGTCATGGCGCTCTCACCGCCTGACAGCAGCGAGATGGTCGTGGGCTTTTTGCCGGGCGGGCGGGCTTCGATCTCGATGCCGCTCTCGAGCGGGTCATCTTCGTTCACGAGATAGACCCGCGCCTGGCCGCCGTTGAAAAGGATGCGGAAATATTCGCGAAAGTGGTTGGCCACTTCTTCGAAGGTCTCCATGAACATCTCGCGGATGCGCTTGTCGCTGCGGGCGATAACGCCGAGCAGGGCTTCACGAGCTTTTTGGAGGTCGTCGGCCTGGCCAGTCAAGAAACCATGCCGCTGCTCCAACGCCTCGTATTCTTCAATAGCCATGAGGTTCACGTCGCCCATGCGCTGGAGGCGTTCCCGGATATCGTTCACGAGGCGTTCGCGCGTCTCTTCGTCATATTCGTCTTCACCCACTTGTTCGGCGGAGAGCTGGGCGAGGGCGATATGGTATTCCGTTAAAATACGCTCTTCGAAGAAGCCTATTTTATCCTCGTCCGACCGGAGTTCAAGCTCGAAGCGATGTACGTCCACTTGGCCCGACCGCTGCTGTTCGCGCAAGGAGCGGAGCTCGCCATCAATGCTTTCCAGCTCATCGAGCACTTCCTGGCGGGCGTTTTCGGATTCGTTCACCAATGCCTGGGCTTGTTCACGGTTTTCAGAGAGTTCGCCCGCGCGTTCGAGCGTGGATTGAATCTCCTCCTCGAGTGTCTCTTCCTGCCCGGCATGCTGTGCCAGCATTTCTTGCCGACGCTCCGCGTCGCGGATGGCCGCCTCGAGTTCCCGCTGTTCGCGTTCCGCGTCACGCAGAAGCTCTTCCATGCGCTGGTTGAGCGAGGCCTGCTGGACGCGCAGATTGCCCAGCTCGCTGGCCACTGCATTAGCGGCTTCGCGCACGGCGCTGAGCGCGCTTTGCGCTTGGGCCATGTGCTCTTTTAGGGTTTCATCATCATTTTCGAGCGATTGCGTCCGCTCTTCCACTTCGCGTTTTTGGCCTTCGAGCTGCCTGCGCTGTTCCGCAAGCGCTTCGCGGCGTCCCGCCAGGGCCGCCGTCGATTCGCTCAGGTTATCGAGTTCGGTGGTTTGCCGGGCAATCACCACGCCAAGCTGGCCCAGTTCTTTATGCAAGGCCGATTCTTGTTGTTCGAGTTCCCGGGCCAGGCGCTGGGCTTCCTGGATGGCCTTGGTGACGGCCTCACCACGTTCCGCGATGGACTTGATCTCTTTCTGCAGCGCTTCTGTTTTCTCTCCGAGTTCGGTGATTTCCGCGCTCCGGCCCAACAAGCCCCGGCTTTCATTCTTGGCGCGCCCGCCCGTCACCGCGCCTGAAGAAGAGACGACTTCGCCTTCCAGCGTCACGAGGCGCGGGTAATTGCGTTCCGTCCGGGCAATTTCGATGGCATGGTCGAGGGTCTCGACAATCAGCGTGCTGTGCAGCAGGTACTCGACGGCGCTCTTGATATGCGGCTCGAAACGGACATGCTCGATAGCCGGGCCGATGACGCCTGGGCGTTTGCGCAACGCTTGGCCCTGGTCGCCCGCGCCGCCGCGGATGATATCCAGCGGCAGGAAGGTGACGCGGCCCGCATTATGCTTTTTAAGGAAATTGATGGCGCTCTTGGCGGCGGCGGAATCTTTCACGATGACATTATTGATATTGCCGCCAAGGGCCGCTTCAATCGCTTGTTCGTATGTTTTTTCTGTCGAGAGCAGGTCGCCCGCCGGGCCGATGATGCCCTCCATGCCGGCCATATTCTCGTTTTTGGCGCGCATGACCGCGCGCACGCCCACTGCGAAGCCTTCATAATTATCGCGCAGTTCACGCAGCGAAGTGAGGCGCGCCTCGAGGCTGCTCTTCCGTTCGCGGCAGGTTTGCCAGCGCTCATTCAGGTCACGCAATGCTTGAGTTTGGGCGGCATGCTCGGCGGTGGCGCTGGCCTTGTCTTTCTCGACGATTTCCAAGGCCGCATGTTTTTCGCTTTCCTCGCGGCGGGCCTCATCGAGGCGGCCTTCAACGCCAGCCCGGCGTTCATCTTCAGCACCTTGCTGCTCTTGAATGGAAGCAAGTTGCGTGTCCACGTTATGGATGCGCACGCCGATGGTTTCGAGTTCGGTCTGCATGCGCGCGCGGGCGTTCATGCGTTCGACCGCGTCGGTGCGCAAGCGTTCCACTTGTTCTTCGGCTTCAGCGGCGCGGCCTGCGGTTTCCGCATGGAATTGGGCTTTTTCCCCGATAGCCGATTCGCAGGCTTCGAGCTCCGTGCGCAGCGCCTCCGTCTCCGCCTGGGTGCGTGCGATTTGCTCGCGAATAGCTGCCGCCCGGCCATGGAAGGCCTCGCGCTCTTCACCCGCCTGGCGCTGCTGGTTCCGGGAAAATTCGGTCTGTTGCTGCAACAGCCCTACTTGCCGTTCGAGTTTTTCCATCTCGCGGTCGATTTCGTAGACCCGCTCCCGGCGCGAGGCGAGAGCCCGGTCGGTTTCGAGGCGCGATAGATCCAGTTCTTCATGGCGCGCCTCGAGGGAAGTCACTTTCGCCGAGACCTGCTCGTAGAGGTCTTGGGCCTTCGCGAATAGCTCCCGGAGTTCCGCGACGCGCTGGCTCAGGCGGTCGTATTTGATCCAGGCGGCCCGGATCTCGATATCGCGAAGCTGTTCGGTCAGTTCCCGGTAGCGGATGGCGGCGTTGACTTGGCGTTTAAGGGTGCGCATCTGGCGTTCGATTTCGGCCACAATGTCCATCAGCCGCAGCAGATTCTGCTCGGCTGATTCGAGACGCCGCATGGCCACTTTTTTACGGTTTTTATACTTGATGATGCCCGCCGCCTCCTCGAAGAGAAAGCGCCGGTCTTCGGGTTTTTGGCTCAGGATCATATCCATCTTGCCTTGCCCGATCATCGAATAGGCTTGCGTGCCGATACCCGTGTCCATGAAGAGTTCGAGGACATCTTTTAACCGGCATGAGGCTTTGTTGATCAGGTATTCGCTTTCGCCGGAACGGTAGAGGCGGCGTGTCACCTGCACCTCGGCAAAATCCACCGGCAATTTGGAATCCGCATTGTCGAATGTCACCGACACTTCCGCCATGCCTAACGCGTGGCGGTTTTCACTGCCGTTGAAGATGACATCCTGCATGTGGGAGCCGCGCAGGGCTTTGCTGCTTTGTTCGCCCAACACCCAGCGCAAGGAATCCAGGATATTACTCTTGCCGCAGCCGTTCGGGCCGACCACGGCGGTGATACCAGGATCCAGCCGCAGGACCGTCCGGTCCGCGAATGATTTAAAACCGGTTAATTCAAGTTGTTTGAAATACATCGCCTCGCTCCGCGCAATCGCGCGAACCAAAAATCGTTTCCTAAAAACCTGTTATCGAGAATAGGCGTTACCGCCTGCCGCCTTGTAGCTTGCTGAACGCGGAAGTCTACTCGAAGCGCGCCACGCGTTCAATGCTCCGGGCTGCTCCCGTTCTATCATCAATATCCAGCCAGACGCCGCATAGTCCTGGCCGGCTCGAGGCCACCCTAAATTCCGAAGGCAGGCCGGTGAGAAATTTCTTTAACACGATCTCCCGCTCCATGCCGATGATGGAGTCGAAAGGCCCTGTCATGCCCACATCGGTAATATACGCCGTGCCGCCAGGCAAGATGTGTTCGTCCGCCGTTTGCACGTGGGTATGCGTCCCGAGGACGGCGGAGCATTTGCCGTCCAGATGCCAGCCCAGTGCGATCTTCTCCGACGTGGCCTCAGCATGCATGTCCACCAGGACGATGGGCGTTTCCCGGTGTAATCGCTCGACCTCCCGCGTGCCTGCCGCAAAGGGGCATTCGAGGGGCTCCATGAAGACCCGCCCCACGAGATTCACGAGGCCTATTTTACGTCCGCCAGGCCCTTCCACGAGCCGCGCGCCTACGCCCGGCGCTCCTTCCGGGTAGTTGGCGGGCCGCACGATGTTCTCGATGCCATCCAGGCGTTTCATCAACTCTTTTTTGCGCCACACATGATTGCCTAGCGTGATCGCATCGACGCCGGAGGCGCGCAATTCCGAAATGGTATCAGGGGTGGCGCCTAGGCCGCCCGCCGCATTTTCGCCATTCGCTACAACGAAGTCAATGCCGTACTCCCGGCGCAAGAGAGGGACCCAGCGCGCGACGCTTTCACGGCCTGGCCGTCCGACTACATCGCCTATAAAGAGAATACGCATGCAATGCTCCATGTTGAAAGTGGGGAAACGGACCTCGAATACGAAACAATATACTTAACATGCCATAGCTTCAAGCAACCGGATTTTTTAACCACGAAATACGCTAATTACACTAAAATTTCGAGGGGTAGGGTGGGGCTTGCCCCACCGTTCAAAGGATGCATCTGCCAAAATACGATATAAAATCGTAGGTCCTAACCAGTTAATACACATTGGTTTCCCAAGAGAATCTTCTCAAGAAAACAACATTTTGGCGGTCATTAGTACGAAATACATGAAAATATCTTGTGCTACTATATGTCCTCTTCCGCGTAGTGTTCGACGATTTTGGAACCACTGATGAACCTAACGCGGCATATCCGCAACCAACGATCCGGATTTTCACCACGAAGATACGAAGGACACGAAGGTTTTTCTGTAGCTGTCATTCACAATATTATGGGCTAAATACCGTTTTGAGAGGCAACCATTGGTAACTATGATACCAATTTTTGCTTCGTGCTCTTCGTGGTGAAAATAATATTCTAACAAGTTGATAAACAATGGTTTGCACTGGAAATCCTTGCAAAACAACAAGAATTTGAAAGTTAGTAGCACCGATTATATAAAGGCCGTGGCTTTAAAAACTGCCGCGGGGGGAATCTTCCTGTTTTAGAAGATTCCCCCCACGTGGAATCAAATGAATCGTTATTTAGCGAGTTCGTTTGCCCGGGTCTCGCGGATCACCGTGACGCGGATTTGGCCGGGGTACGTCATCTCGTTCTCGACCTTGCGAGCCACATCCCGGGCCAGCAACTGGGCTTCCGCATCCGACACTTTATCGGGATACACAATCACGCGGATCTCGCGGCCGGCCTGGAGGGCGAATGATTTCTCGACGCCGTCGAAGCCTTTAGCGATATCCTCCAGTTGTTCCAGGCGCTTGACGTACGTCTCGATGGTCTCGCGCCGCGCGCCTGGCCTTGCCGCGGAAAGGGCGTCCGCCGCTTGCACCAGCACGGCGGTAGTGGAGATTTGATCCATCTCATTGTGGTGCGCACCGATGGCGTTGGCGATGGCCTCGTTTTCACCGTAACGCTTGGCGAAATCATGGCCGATAACGGCATGGGAGCCTTCGACTTCGTGATTGATGGCCTTGCCGATATCGTGGATGAGGCCGGCGCGTTTCGCCTCTTGGACGCTCATGCCCAGCTCCGCCGCCATGAGGCCCGCCAGATGGCATACCTCCTGCGAATGGCGCAACACGTTCTGGCCGTAAGATGTACGGTAGTTGAGGCGGCCCAGCAAGCGGACGATCTCGGGATGAAGCCCGTGGACATCCACCTCGAGGCAGGCCCGTTCACCGATCTCGCGAATGGTCTGGGCCATTTCTTCTTCGACTTTTTGGACGACCTCCTCGATGCGCGCCGGATGGATGCGCCCATCTTGAATAAGGCGTTCGAGGGTCACGCGGGCGATCTCGCGGCGCACCGGATCGAATCCGGAGAGAATGACCGCCTCGGGCGTGTCATCAATGATGATGTTGATGCCCGTGGCGCTCTCGAGGGCGCGGATATTCCGGCCTTCACGCCCGATGATCCGCCCCTTCATTTCGTCATTGGGCAGCGCGACCACGGAGACCGTGGACTCCGCCACATGGTCGGCGGCGCAACGCTGGATGGCTTGGGTGATGACCCAGCGCGCTTTCTTGTCCGAATTCTCGACCATCTCATCTTCGATGCGTTTGAGGCGAAGGGCGGCATCGCGCCGCACTTCGTTTTCGAGTTGGGCGAATAAATCCTTCTTGGCTTCTTGCGCCGTCATGCCTGAGATCGTTTCGAGCCTTGCAGTCTGCTCGTCCACGAGGTCATCGAGCTTGCGGCGGTTTTGGACTAATTCATTTTCGCGCCGCGCGAGGTCGCGATCTTTATTGGTGAGTTCGTTGGATTTTGTTTCGAGCGATTCGATACGTTTATCGAGGCTCTCTTCTTTCGAGATGATGCGTTTTTCGAGGGATACGAGTTCTTTGCGCTGTTCGCGTGCTTCATTTTCCGCTTTTTCGCGGACCTCAATCCGCATTTCCTTGATTTGGGTTTCAGCTTCCTTGAGTCTGGAATTGGCTTCGCGCTCGGCGTCCGAGATGAGCTGGGCAGCTTCCCGTTTTGCCTGGCCTGTTAGTTTTTTGCCTAAGATGCGGCCGCCGATGATGGCAAGCAGCACACCGATCACGAAGCTAATCCCAATACAAAGGAAGGCCGTCGTTGTTGGCATATTTCGACCTCCGCCCTGCACCAGGGTGGTATTCGCCTTGCTGGGTTACACACCAGATCGTGCGCCCCACAGAGACGCCGGAACGGGCGAATCGTAGATCTAGGTACGCCAACAGATCAAAAAGGCCACGCCTCCGTCCTTTTCATCGGCCGCAAGCCAGGCGGATATATTTGTTAAACGCTGTTGTGCAGAATCTATCTATACGAATCACCTGCCGTGCCTCGCGCGTAACCTCGCATTAAAGGCTGGTTCCTCAGGTTGAGTGTGTTAAGTATAAGTATCTTTTCCATCTAAATCAATACCGTTTACTAACCTCATGCTTAAACAGCAGACCGGCGAAACGTAAACAGGCAATGTATTCCGTATGCGAAATAGAAACTCTCAGTATTTCTAAATTAGTATATTTATTAGTATGCTTATTTTTAAGGCGTCCCATAATGACGGTTTTCATCTATTTCATGCAGGATGGATTTTTTCGATACATGTGTTTCGATACGAGGTGATACGTCCTGTTGGGCGGAGTATTCATAGAAATTCCCCTAAATGTTTAAAAAGGAGTTCGGCGGTCATTTTGTATGCATAAAATGTAAATACATGAATTGACTACATTCGGCGCGCCCATATGCGCCTGCTTCACACGCGATAGGCTTCTCCGGTATGATGGGGATGCTTGAGTGCATGTATGCATGCGCGATATGGGGAACATCGGACGGCAAAAAAAGGAGTTTGAGACATGTTTGAGCAGCTCGAGAACGCCCCCCCGGACGCCATTCTGGGCTTGACGGAAATATTCAAGAAGGATCCGAATCCAGATAAGATTAATTTAGGCGTGGGCGTATATAAGGACGCATCGGGCGCTACGCCGATTCTGGATACGGTGAAGGAAGCAGAGAATCGCTTGCTCGAAGAGGAACACTCCAAGAGCTACCTGAGCATTGAAGGTTCGCCGGAATATGGGCGGTGCGTACAGGAGCTGCTCTTTGGCGCGGAGCATGAAGCCATTGCCCATTGCCGCGCCGCTACCGCGCAAACGCCGGGCGGCACGGCGGCCTTGCGCGTGGCGGGAGAGTTCATCAAGCACGCAAAACCGGGAGCCGCTATCTGGATGAGCAAGCCCACCTGGGCCAACCATGGCACAGTTTTCTCAGCCGCTGGCCTCGAATTGCGCGAATACCCATATTACAACGCGGAGACGAAGTCACTCGATTTCAGCGCCATGCTGAACGCATTGCGGAAGATTCCTTCCGGCGATGTCGTGCTGCTGCATGCCTGCTGCCATAATCCGACGGGCGTGGATCCCGATTTGGATGAATGGCATGCCTTGGCGGAAGTGGCGAGTGAGCGCGGCTGGACTCCGTTGATCGATTTCGCCTACCAAGGATTCGCCGACGGCCTTGAAGAGGATGCTCAAGGGCTGTTGCGCATGGTTACCCCGGGATGTGAGCTCTTGATTTGTTCGTCTTTCTCGAAAAACTTCGGATTGTATAACGAACGAGTGGGCGCGCTGACCGTCGTGGGGGCCGCCGAAAGCGGCACGCAAAAGGCGTTAGGCCATATCAAGCGGCGCATCCGGGCCAGCTACTCGAATCCTCCGTCACATGGCGGGGCGATTGTCACTACTATATTAAGCACGCCGGAGCTGCGGGCGCGCTGGATTGATGAAGTAACCGCCATGCGGGACCGCATCAATGGCATGCGGACGCTGTTCGTCGAAACGCTCAAGGCCAAGGGCGTGAAACAGGATTTCTCGTTTATCACCGAGCAGCGGGGCATGTTCTCTTTCTCGGGATTGAACGACGAACAAGTGCAAACCTTGCGCGACAAATATGCGATTTACATCGTGGGCGGCGGCCGGATCAATGTGGCGGGCATGACAGAGCACAACATGGAGCGTCTCTGCCAAGCGATAGCAGAAGTCTTGTAATCTACAGGAGGGCATGATTGATGGACGCTTTGGAAGCCTTAAAGACGCGCCGTTCCGTGCGCAGCTATAAGCCGGACGCCGTGCCGAAAGAAATAATCAATGATATTCTGGATTGCGGCCGGCTCGCCGCCACGGCGCGCAATGAACAGCCGTGGGAATTCGTCGTGGTGACGGACGCCGCCATGCGCAAACGCATCGCGGAGACCACCGACTACGGCAAATTCATCGCCGATGCGCCCGTCTGCATCGTGGTCTTGTCGGAAGACAGCAAATACTATCTCGAAGACGGCAGCGCCGCCACGCAGAATATCTTGGTGGCCGCGCGGGCGCATGGCCTGGGTTCTTGCTGGGTGGCGGGCGATAAAAAAACGTACGCCCCTGACATTTGCGGGTTGGTAAACGCCCCGACTGGCTTTAGGCTCGTGAGCCTTATTGCCCTGGGATATCCCCAGCAAGCAGGCGCTCCATCCAAACGGACGTTGAATGAAGTGGTTCATTGGGAGACGTTCTGAGCGGAAAAGAGCGGGGAGGACCTTTTTGCAAAAAGGTCCTCCCCGCACCCCTCTCCAAAAACTCTCAAATTTCGTCTTGCTCGCGGATCGAAAACAGAGTTCTTGAGGAGGGGTGTGGGGAACCCTTTCTGCGAAAGAAAGAGTTCCCCACGAAGTAGTTTCATCATTTCTTGAACCACAGCAATTGCCGGTTCGCTTCCCTGCCTTCTCTTTGTCCCTCAGTGAGGCATCAGAAAGTACCCTTCGATGGATTCGTAGACCGCCGCGATGCCCAGAAGGATCGCGATGATAACGTAAAGCTCGCCCGTGCGTCCTAGTCCTAACAGATAACCCTGCTCTCGGGATGGTTCACCCACGCTCTGGGGGCTGAGGAATGCAGTACCTTGGATATACGCGGCGAGCATCGCCAGTACGTAGGCTTGCCCCTCCAGCAGAAGAACAACCGCATGAGGCAGGATGAACCACCGAATCTCCGGTCTGAGGGGCGAATGCAAAACGCCCCAGAGAACCGCCCGATACAATCCGGTCAGAAAGCCCGAGAACGGGATCAGCAAAGAGGGCAATGTGATCGTTGCGAAACTGCCGAGTCCGAGATTGACAACGAATGTCAATATGGCAGCTGCAAAAACATCGCGTTCAGCGTATGCTTCGTAAACGAGCGCTAGCAATCCTTTCTTCGGCACCGTGTGTAACGCCTTGACCTGAAGATCCGGGTCTAGCGCTGCAAGGAGCATTCCGGCCACAATTGCCCCATAGAAGACGATATTTAGGACCAGATAGGCGCGAGAGTACTGTCGGAGAATCGCCAACTGACTTCGAAACATGACACATCTCCCTCACGACTTGATGTAACCCCTGACGTTAGAACTGGGCCAAGTATCCCTCCAGCAGGAACCAAGGGAGACATAGCTATGATCCAAACCAACAAGCTCATACAAGTAGAGTGAAGTTTACTCGGAGTAGATGAACTATTCAACAGTGTTTCTTAGGCGTGTCCTACCTGGCTTGTCGAGCCGTCCTTCGATGCACCTTATCAGCGCATATCCGTGTTGCTGGAACAGTGTCTCATAACCTCCCAATTCCTTCAGCCGGGGAACTTCCGTGAACACGATATCGCCAGGTTTCGGGCTGCGCTCGGGCAGCAGACGTTTCATATAGACCATGAAAGAAGGCGCGACGGTCTTATAGAGCAGCACCTCCGTATTTTGTTCGCGCATCATCAAGGCCGCCCGTTTCACGGGTTCATGCATCACCTCCGCCACCACGGGCAAGAGATGGTAATTGACGATTGCGGTGAAAATGAGCCCGATTGCAGTGAGCAGGGCGGGGCGGGAAAGCTTACGCCAGAACGGCAGCGCGGCTAGCGCCAGCATGGCCGCTATGATGGGAACGGAAAACCGCCAATCAAAAATATCTTGCGTATCGCTGAGTTGGGCGGCGGCCCTGGGGTCGTGGATATATGGCAGTACCCGGGGTAGAATCAGCGGAACCAGGGCCAGCAGCAGGAATAACAGGAGTGTGGGCAGCACGAGCAGCCATCGGCTCCGTATCTTTTCCGCATGCACCGCCATCAACACCAGCATGGGCGTGTAGCCATACACGACATAATGATGCAGCTTGGTGGTGGCGAGGCTGAAAAAGACAAATACAAAGAGGAACCAAATGAGCAGAAATTGGGCCAGCGGCTCCCGCCACAAATGTTTTATCCGCATCAGCACAACGAATAGCAATGCGGTGAAAGGCAGCATGCCCACGACCACGATGGGCGCGTAATAAAACAAGCTCCCTGAGTGGCCTTCGAAGGCGGTGCCCCAGAAGCGGTCCACGTTGTGGCTCAAAATGGTTTGGCGGATAAAATCCATGCCTTGCGACCGGATGGCCAGCGCATACCACGGCCCCGCGACGGCCAGGCCAATCAGCCAGGCGATGGGATCAAAGGCCGCGCGCAGGAAAAAGCGGAACCGGCGCTGCAATATCGAGAAAAGGAAGACCGTCACGCCAGGAATCGCCAGCGCGATGGGGCCTTTCGTTAAAACGCCCACCGCCGCCGCCGCCGCCGCCAGCCACAGCCAGCGGCGTTCATTCGAATCGTAGAAGCGATAGAGCAGGAACATGGAAAGGGCGATGCAGCAATTGAGCAACGCATCGGCGATGGCGGCCTTGGCGATGATCGTGGTTTGCAAGCCCACCAGGATGAAAAAGGCGGCCAAATAGGCCGCCCGCCCGCCATAATAACGCCGCGTGAAACAGTAGGCGGCCCCAATCCATGCGAAGGCCGCCAGCGCGGACGGTAGCCGGAACGCCAATTCATTGACTCCGAATAGCCATGCGCTGGCGGCTTGCAGCCAGTACGTCAAGATAGGCTTATCATAATAGGGATGGCCATTGACATGGGCGATAATCCAATCGCCGCCCGCGAGCATTTCCCGCGCGCCTTCCGCGAATAGCCCTTCGTCCCAGTTAAAGAGCGCCACACTCCCCAAACCAGTCAAGAGCATCGCCCCTGCGGTTATGGCGAGCAGTGGCTTCTCGGCCCGTTCAAACCATTCCACTTATTTTTGCCCGCCTGCGATGCATTTGAGCCGGTACACTTCGTCGGGCCGCGTGTAGATGCGGTCCACTTGCTCTTTCGGGAGGAAATTCGGGCCGCCCGCCGCATACGCGCCCCACATGATCCGCATGGATTTCTCCGTCATCTCCATGCAGCTCAGCACAGCCTTCGGCGTCGCGCCCATGGCGATAAGCCCGTGGTTCTGCATGAGGATGCACGAGGGCAGTTGCCCTTCTTCTTCAATGAACGCCTCGAAGCGGCGTTTCACTTCGCGGGCGAGCACAAGGCCGGGATCCACATAGGGCACATAAACGCAGCGCGGCCCCATCGAGACGATCTGGTCGGGGAACAAACGCCCTTGGGCAGCTTCCTCGGCTTTCACGGAGGACATCAGCATATTCGTGAAAACCGGGTGCGCATGGCCGATAAAAGCGTATTCGGGAATTTGCAACAGAGTGGCGTGGAGCATCGCCTCGGTGGAAGGCCTGCGCGTCTCGCCAGGCTCGATAAGGGATTCCTCGAAATTGCGCGTCACATCGGCATCTCCGGCATTCGGGTCATCCAGAATGCGGACCACTTTCGAAATAGATACTTTAATGAAGCCATCCGCGCCGATGGTTCCCATGCTGGTGCCGGAAGCCTTCACGTAGAACGTGTCGTCGTCAATGCGCGCCGATGTGTTTCCTTCGCCCAGCATGGCGAAATTCTTGTTAGGATCGCCCAAGTAGTGGGTCATCTCGATGAGTTGATGCAGCGTGGTATCCATGATTCTCCTCTTTGTTGGGACACTGTCCAGAAATACACATTGTCATTATAAGTAAAGAGGAAACCAAATTTCACGAATGGAGATTTCCTCCGGCGAATTGGAATTTTATGCCGTTGCGGGTAGATACTCTATTTTTATGCTTTAAGCGGGCATGAGTAGAGGGAGAGGTTCTAAAAGAGGAGTTTCAAAATGATGAAGTGGGGATGGATTTTACTGTGCATGGTGGTGTTGCTGGGTGGAAGCCTGTGGGCAAGCGCGCAAGAGAAAGCGCAAGAAGTGCCTGCTCCGGGAACGGTGAAACTCGTGAATCCCTTCGAAGTGGAAGGTAACTGGTACAAAACGGCCTTGCATGTGCATAGCAACACATCGGATGGCGATGTGCCGTATAAGGAACGGATTCAACAGTACCGCGACAAAGGCTTTGATGTCGTCGCGATCACGGACCATTGGAAGACAAATGACATTAGCGGATTGTCCTCAGAGAACTTTTTAGTTATTTCAGGAATGGAGTTTCACCCGAAGGGCAATCATTTCGTAGGCATTAATGTGCCGTTTGGATTCAATGCCGAACAGTATAAAGAAGAGCCGCAAAAAGCCATTGATGCGATGAATGCAGCGGGAGCCGTTGTATTTTACGCCCATCCGTACTGGCTAGGCCATACCCTGGACGACATGCTGTCGGTCAATGGATATGCAGGCATGGAAGTGTACAACTCAGGCTGTGAACTAGGTATCGGTAAAGGATATAACGACGTACATTGGCAGCAACTCCTGGAGAAAGGGCATATCTTGTCTGGCGTCGCCACGGACGATGTGCATAACACCCAAAACGTGGGCCTGGCATGGACCATGATCAAAGCCAAAAAGCTGACCGTCGAAGCGGTTCTAGACAGTTTGCGGACGGGAAGCTTTTATGCAAGCTGCGGCCCGGTCATTAAAGATTTCAAAGTGGAAAATGGCGTCGCCAAAGTGGAGTGTTCCAAAGCCGCTGAAATCCGGTTTATATCGAACCAATGGTATAGCTCCCGGGTGGAGGCTAAGAAAGGGAAATCACTCAAGAGCGCCGAATGGAAGCTGCCAAAAGAATGCAAATTCATTCGCGTGGAAGTGGTGGATAAAAAAGGGAAATCCGCCTGGACGAATCCTATCGTGTTGAAATAAGCTGTTTATAGATAGGTTGGAATGGATGGTGCTGTATGCAACATACGCATACATCGTTTGCATTTTGAGGATTCAAGATGATTCATGAACAGGAATTGCGGGAATTATTGCTTTGCGGAGAATCTGATCATGTTGAGCGGACCATTTCCGTGGATAACACGGATAAGTTTTGTGAGGCCATCTGTGCATTTGCGAATGATATGCCTGGGCACAACCTTTCGGGCTATCTGATCATCGGCGCGCGAGATGACGGAACTATAGAAAAGATAGACGTAAACGATAGCCTGCTCAAACGATTGTCTGATTATATCGGTAATGGCATGATTGTTCCGCTGCCTTCCGCCAATGTGTGCAAGTTGTCTCTGCCCGAAGGCGATCTGGCCATTGTGGAAGTTCAGCCATCCGATATGCCTCCGCTTCGCTACAAGGGGCGGGTGTATATACGGCGCGGCCCCCGCAAGGCTATCGCAAACGAGCAAGAAGAGCGTATTCTGACAGAAAGGCGCACGCACCATGCACGGACATTCGATCTAAGGCCTTGCAAGGGATGCGGGCAGGACGAGCTTGCGCTGGATTTGTTCCAGCTCACCTACCGCTATGCCGCTCTTGCGCCAGAAATTATTGAAGAGAACAACCGGGATATGCTGGCGCAAATGGCGTCTCTTGGTTTTTGGTGTATGAACGATGCCTGTGCGACAAACGCGGGCGCTCTTCTTTTTGCACAAAATCCATTGCAGTGGTTTCCCGGTGCGGCCATTCAATATGTCCGTTACGAAGGCGCGGGGCTCGATTCCGATCCACTGGATGACCGGCGGTTCGAGGGAGACTTGATCACGGTGCTTCGCGAACTCGACGGTTTTCTGAGTGTGCTGTTTCCATCGCGGCCCTATCAAGTCACGCCACTCAGAGAGGAAAGCCGTTCGCCTTATCCGATGCCTGCGCTTCGGGAATTGCTGATGAACGCCGTGATGCACCGTGATTATGAATCCAACGCACCCATACGGTTTTATTGGTTCAGTGATCGAATCGAGATACAGAATGCGGGCGGCCTGTATGGGGCCGTCAACCGGCAGACCTTTCTACGGCAAAACGACTACCGCAACCCCAAGATTGCGGAAGCGATGAAGAACCTGGGGTATGTCAACACTTTTGGGAGGGGCATTGCGCGGGCGCAACGCTACCTTGATGAAAATGGCAATCCGCCTGTGAAATTCTATATTGACGAGCCTGCGTATTTTCTGGCTACCATCAAAGAAAGGCCTTCCCGTGCAAACGATCACGTTCTTCAATAACAAAGGCGGCGTGGGCAAGACGACACTGGCCTATCACATTGCTTGGATGTGTACGGAACTGGGAAAACGCGTGCTGGCGGTGGATTTGGATCCGCAGGCCAATCTCACCGCCATGTTCTTAGAGGAAGAAACGCTTGTGCGATTGTGGCCAGAAGAAGGAGAAAACCAAAGTATTTTGACATGCATCTCGCCCATACTAGACGGCACGGGAGACATTGCCCCAGCGCCGCTTCAACAAATCCATCCGAACCTATTCTTGTTGCCTGGCGACTTAGGCCTTTCCCAGTTTGAAGACGGTCTTTCGGAAAGCTGGCCCCGTTGTCTAGAGGGAAAACCCGCACATTTTCGAACCATTACCGCGTTCTATCGCATCATCCACCATGCTGCAGAAGAGGTGAACGCAGATATGGTGCTCATGGATGTGGGGCCGAATCTAGGCGCCATCAACCGTGCGGCGCTTATCGCTTCCAGCCACGTGGCCATGCCGTTGTCTTCAAGTTTGTTCTCCTTACAAGGTTTGAAGAACTTAGGTCCAACGCTTAAGGCATGGCGGGAAAACTGGCAAGAACGATTAAATAAGAGACCTTCCAATCTGAATATAGATTTCCCTTCGGGTGCGATGACGCCTATTGGGTATGTGATTATGCAGCATGTGGAACGCAAAAAACGGCCCGTAAAGGCGTATCAACGCTGGGTATCCAGAATACCGGGAATCTATGAAGAATATGTATTACAGCGTCCGCCCAGTGGAGCGGACGCTGAAACGGATCCGAATAAGATCGGGCTTATCAAGAACTACCAGAGCCTGATGCCCCTCGCCGAGGATGCACGTAAACCGGTGTTCAAGCTCACACCGGCGGACGGCGCGATCGGCGCGCACGCCCAAGCCGTTAAAAATAGCTATCTAGATTTCAAACGCCTCACCGAAGAAATACTTCGTCGAGCCAGCGAGCCAGCGCCGCCCGTGTGAATGGCGTTGCCTTGCCCTTTATTTCCGCGCTTCGGCACGGATAACAAGCAGCTCTTTCATCACGCTATACATGCCGCCCTGATAGTCTTTCACGCCGAAGGCGTCGTGCAAGGTTTTGTAAAGCACATAGAGCTTCTTATAAACCGCCTTGGCTTTGGGATTAGGCGTGAAGGATTCCTTCTTCAGGCCCGTCATGGCTTTTTGGGCGGCGGCATAGGTGTCGTGGCCGCCTGCCTTCTTGCCCGCCACGACGGCCCCCGCGACAGCCGCGCCCAAGGCGCAGGTCTGGCCCGAGCGTGATACGTACATGGGCCGCCCCGTCACATCGGCATAAATCTGCATGACGAGGGGATTTTTCTCGGCAATGCCGCCGCAGTTCACGACGCGCTTGACGGCTACACCGTATTCCTCGAGCCGGCTGATGATCGTGAGAGCGCCGAAAGCCGTGGCTTCGATGAGGGCGCGGTAGATCTCGGCGGGCGTGGTATAGAGCGTCTGGCCGACAAGCAGGCCGGTGAGGCGCTGGTCCACCAAGATGGTGCGGTTGCCATTATTCCAGTCGAGCGCGAGCAGGCCCGACGCGCCGGGGTGCATGGCCTGGGCTTCTTTCGTCAAGGCTTCATGTGAACCGGCTTTGGGGCCGCCGGGCTGGATATAGTTGACGAACCAATTATAGATGTCGCCCACGGCGGACTGGCCGGCTTCGAGGCCGAAATAGCCCGGCAAAATGCTTCCATTCACAATGCCGCACAGGCCGGGGATATCGGGGAGCGGCTTGTCGTTCGGAGCCACCATCATGTCGCATGAACTCGTGCCGATGATTTGCACAAATGTGCCAGGCCCGATACCCGAGCCGACCGCGCCCAGGTGGGCGTCAAACGCCCCCACGGCCACGGGGATGCCTGCGGGCAGGCCGAGGCGTTTGGCCCATTCTTGTGTGAGGCCGCCTACGGCTTCGGCGATGGTCGATGCCTGGCCTTTAAGCCGCCCACGCAACTCGCCCAGTTTCGGATGCAGTTTGCCGAGGAATTCCTCGTCCGGGTAGCCGCCCCATTCGTCGTTGTACATGGCCTTGTGGCCTGCGGCGCATACGCCCACTTTCAACTGATCCGGGGCCTCCGTTCCCGTGAGCATGGCGGGAATCCAATCGGCCATCTCGACCCACAGATACGCGGCGTCAAACACCTTGGGCTCCGTTCGCAGGCAATGGAGTATTTTACTAAAAAACCACTCGCTGCTGTACGTGCCGCCGCATTTGGCTAAATACTGCGGGCGCATCTTTTTTGCAAGGGCCGTGATCTCCTCCGCTTCCGTTATGCTTGTATGGTCCTTCCAAAGCCAGGCCATGGCGGCGGGATTGCTGTTGAATTTAGCTTGCAGCGCCAAGGGCTTGCCGTCCTTGCCTACTGGGAGCGGCGTGCTGCCCGTGGTGTCCACACCAATGCCGATCACCTGGGATGGGCTGAAGTCCTTCGCGGTGCGTTTGGCGGCTGCAAGGGCCTTTTTTGTGGCGATCTCTGCTCCGGCGATATAATCTTCGGGATGCTGCCGCGCCAAATTGGGGTCGCGCGACAAGATGACGCCCTGGTCGCCGTGGGCGTAGGTCCACACATGCGCGCCCACCTCCTCGCCGTTGGCCGCATTCACCACAAGCGCCCGCACCGAATTGGTGCCATAATCAAGACCGATGGAATACTTCGCCGCCGCCATGTATAGGCCCTCCTGTTTGCTTACTCCATTACAACGATACCGCATGATTGCGCATCTAGCTCTTCCTGCGCAACTTTGAGTCGTAACAAAAATGCTTAATATAATAGATATTTAAAATAATTACTTTACTATAAAATATACATTACGGTGAAAGAAAGTTTTTCCCAATGGGTGAGCCATGCATTTTTTGAGATGATTTACAAGATGAAACAAGATTCTTTTTGATAGCGATCTCACTGCCCCCAAAAACGCGTTCGGGCGCTTCATCGATTAGCTATAGCTATTGCGAGCATCTCCACTCGTGTCAATCTTGTAAATCATGTCTAAAAAAACTCTTGCTTCATTTCGCTAAAGCGTTACTAATGATCGAATCTATAGAGAAATCATGCTCGATTTTTGTCTTGTCTAGCCAGAATTGCCATGAACAAAACCACAAGCGTTGTGAGCCCTAGCATCCATACAAATCCCGCTCCCCATGGCGGACAATACGCTGCGTCCAACATTTTAGCACCGGGAGGGACATCCACGCGCATGCGGCCCCATTCGTCTGGCGCAAATGGAATCGGTTTGCCATCAGCGTATACCTTGAAACGGGGCCAGGCCAGGATATTAACGATGAACGGGCCGCCTTGCGGCAGGCCGGACACGTCCACCGTGGCTCCGTGGCCATCGAGCACGATGGGGAATGGTTCCGCAGGATTCGCCTCGGCGAACGCCAGGGGGCTTGCGCCTTCCACGGGGAGAATCCGAACGGGCCGTGATGGATCGGTTTCACCCAGTTCGGGAAAGGCGTCCACGAAACGCGGCACAAAAAACTCGAACACCAGCACCCGTTGCACGCCATAGGCCTTATAAATGGCGTCCCGCATCGAGCGGCAGTCCGGTGGAGCTGGCGCATTCGGTTCAAGACGGGACAGGTCTGCCTGGTGCAGCCTCGGGCGTACATACTGGGCGTAGAATTCATGCTCCCACACCATGGGGTCGTATCCACTCATCGAGAAGTATCCGTAAACGGAAGCAATATCCTGTTCGAGCGTTAAGGGATAATCAGGCAAAATGGAACGGGCGGGAATTGACTCCCATGGAGTAAGGCTGGCAATTCGCTGGGGAAAGGCATCGGTTGCTGGCTTCAACGCTTCAGCCATGTACGCCGGAAGCGGCGGATAAGGCTTCGCCTCGATAAAATACAGGGATGTCCGCGCCATGAACGCGGTGTACAACATAAGCGCGGCCGCCATGCAGGCCAAGCCTGCTTCCCAACGGCGGCCCCGGCGCCAGCCGCTCACCGTCCGCTGCAACACGAGTGCGCCGCCTATCGCCGCACACAGGTTGAACAACAGCATAAAGCGCTCGGCATTCCGAAAAAAGTGAAACAGCGGCAGATGCCGCATCACCCACCATAGGCCGGCCTTGTCGCCGAACGCCAGCAGCAGGGCGGCAAAAGCGCCAACGAGCCAAATATTCACTGCCCACATCTGGCGCGTCCATCGGATGCCCGCGAGCGAGGCGAATCCTATTCCAGCCGCCGCCGCCAGGATGGTTCCCGAGTAGAGATACATGCCCATATATTCATGCCGGGTCACTCCGTAGCCCTGGGGATGAGGCGCGCGCGTAAACGGATACGGCAACACGATCGCGATAACATCCTTGAATCCGATGCCGAGACCGCTGTCTTGCCGGGCGATGCCGGACGCCGTATCCATTTGCACATACAATAAAGGCGCGGCGATGGCAATACCGAGCAGAATGCCCGGTGCGCACCACAAGAGCCTGCGGAAAGGCATTTCCCTGCACATAACCAATACCACGGCGCCCAGGCCAAACCACAGGAGGCCATACACCCATATCTGAACAAAACCGGTATAGAACGAAAGCCCAATAACGGCTCCGAGCGCCAAGACCCATCGCCAGCCCACAGGCCCCGAACGGAGCTGCGCCAGCAAGCCAGCCATGAGCGGTACGTACGGCGTCGCATATAAGAAAGTCGACCATGACCGGCCGACAATGAGCACTGTTCCCGAAAGCATGAACGCCATGCCCGCGGCCATGGCAAGCGGCGGGCGCAAGCCCCATTGGCGCGCCGCCCAATAGGTGGCCATGAATCCTTGCAGCAGCACGAACAGCCCCATGCATTCATAGGCAAGATATTCATTGCCCAGCGCGAAACGCGCCACAGCATATGCCCCATAGATCGGCGGATAGGCTAGTGCAAAGATGCCTTCGCTGATAGGCGACCAGCCCAAGAATTGATAAGGATTGTAGTTCGGAAACACGCCCGAGAACAGGCTCCGGCTGGCATGCAACACCAATGGAAAAGACCCGCAAAACGCATCATCCTGCACGAAATAATACGGCTGGATGTATTCCATCAGTACGAAAGCCAGGAGCATCAAGCCGCATCCCGCGCTTAGCCACGGCTTATCCCGGGGCGGCGGCGAATGATCCGCCCACGCTTCCCCATCGAGCCCTATGGCGCGCCGCAGCCAGGCCGCATCCCGCACATGGGCGAATCCCCATCGCGCAACTAGCAAGAATATGAAGCCCAATAGGGCGATTTTCAAGGGAAGCGACAGGAATAAAAGAATGCATGCGCCCGCCCATATATATAAAGGTTGCCGTAAAGTATAGCCGGCGTCTTGGCTGATTGGTTTCACTGGCCTCCTCCTGGTCGAACCGCATCAAACCGCGCCAGCACGGCCATCATCATCAACGCCACTATCAATAATCCTAGCATGCACGCGAAACCCATTCCCCATGGGGGGCAATATGCGGCATCCAATGTTTGTGTGCCTGGCGGGATATCGACGCGCATGCGGCCCCATTCATCCGGCGCAAAAGGGACTGATTTCCCATCGGCATATACCCTAAACCGCGGCCACGCCAGAATATTCACAATAAAGGGGCCGCCTTGCGGCAATTCAGATACATTTACGGTTGCGCCATGTCCATCAAGCCTAATGGGGAATGGTTTGGATGGATTGGCTTCGGCGAACGCTAAAGGACTCGTGTTTTCGACGGGAAGTATCCGCACGGGCCGGGAGGGATCGGATTCGCCAAGCTCTGGAAATGTATGCGTGAAACGAGGCACGAACGGCTCGAACACGAGCACCCATTGCACGCCATAGGCCTTGTAAATGGCCTCCCGGGAAGACCGGCAATCCGGCGCGTTCGGCATCGATGGATCATGAAATGCAAGATCCGCTCGTTCCAGGCGATGGCGGACATACCGGCCGTAAAAGTCATGGTTCCACACCAAGGGATCCCATCCGCTCATCGATAAATACCCGTAAGCGGAAGCGAAATGTTGTTCAAGTGTAAATGGATAGTCATGCAACACAGAGCGAACCGGTATGACATCCCAGGGAGTAAGACTAGCCACTCGTTGGGGGAATTCCGCATGGGCCGGCTGTAGCGTATGGGATATGTATTCCGGCAATGGAGGATACGGTTTGGCTTCGAAAGAATAAAAGGATGCACGCGCCATGGAAACCGTATAGAGCATCAGCGCCGCCACCACACACGCCAGGCTTGTTTCCCAAATGCTTCGCCATCGAAAAGCGCCTATCAACCGCTGAAGTATGAGCGCGCCACTCAAAGCCGCACACAGATTGAACAGCACGAGAAACCGTTCCGCGTTGCGGAAATAATGAAACAGGGGAATATGCCGCATGAGCCACCACAACCCGGCTTTATCGCCAAATGCAAACAGCAAGGCTATAAGCGCGCCGATGAGCATCATGTTGGCGGCAATGGCGCGGCGGGGCCAGCGAACCAATACGCCTAAGGCTAATCCAACGCCAGCGGCCGCCGGCAAGATAGTTCCCGAATAAAGATACATGCCCATGTATTCACGCAAATTGACGCCGTAACTTTGGGGATGCCGGGCGTGGGTGAACGGATAGGGCAGGAGAATAGCCAGAAGATCCTTGCCTATAATTCCAAAACCGCTATCTTCGCGCGCGATATTCGATGCGGTGTCCATTTGCACATACAACAGTGGGGCGGAGATGGCGATGCCTAGTAACAGGGCGGGAATCAACCACAACACTTTACGGAAAGACGACGCGCCGCATACCACTAAAACGGCCGCTCCCGCCAGCAGCCAGAGCAATCCATACACCCACATCTGAACCAAACTGGCGTAGTAGGCTATCCCGATAACCATCCCGAGCGCCACGGACCAGCGCCAATGCACGGGCTTGTGGCGCAAGATCCCCAAAAAACCGGCCATCAACGACAAGTACGGCAGCACCATTAAAAAATTGGACCAAGAACGACCCATAACCAGGGTGGTTCCCGATAATATGAACGATAAACCTGCGCAAGCGGCAAATGAAGGCCGGAGCCGCCACATGCGAGCCGCCCAATAGGTGGATAAAAAACCTTGCATCAGCGTGATGAACGCCATGCATTCAAAGGCCATGTATTCATTCCGAAGCATAAACCGCGCTATAGCGTACGCCAGGTATACAGGGGGATACGCCAGCGAAAAAGTGGCCTCGCTCATCGGCGACCAGCCTAGAAACTGGCAAGGATTATAATTCGGAAAAACGCCTGAAAACAGTTCACGCCCCGCTTGTAGTACGACAGGCAGAAGGCAGCAAAACGAATCGTCTTGTGTGAAGTAATACGGCTGGATACATTCCGCCAGCGCGAAGGCCAGCAAGACTACGCCGCATCCCCCCCCCACCCATGGAGCATTCCGCGGCGCTGGCGCGTCCGCCTCCCACGCCTCCGGCTCCAGCCCCAGCACGCGCGGCAGCCATCGAGCGTTCATGTTCCGGGTGATTGCCCACCGCGCCAGCAGCAGGAATATGCAAGCAGCTACAGCGGATTTTAGGGGCAATAATGCAAATAAAACCGCCCCTGCAACCGCCTGCCAAATAAATGGGCGCGCCACCAGATGGTTCCGCCCCTGACGATCATCCACTCTCCGGCATCCCGGCACGCCCTGCTCTGGGTTCACTAGCATACTCCAAACAATGCTATTTTGCTTCCGTGGCTTCCGCGTTTGCGGCCCCGCTATCGGGATAAATCACCCGCATCACAAGGGCATATTGTCCTTGTTGAATCAATACGGCCTTCTCGCCAAGGCGAACGGAAACGCTCGAATCGAATCGTACGGAGCTGGAAGATATGGTAGTAGAAGAACTATTTGCTGCCGTTATATCTTGAGGAGCTTTATCTTGATGTTCGACGGTGAATTCGCCTTTACATGTGACCAGGAAGGTGGCGTCGGGGGTGGCGCTGCCTTCCACGGAGAACGCTACTCGCGGTTCATTGGGTTCGATGGTTCCCGATGCGGCGATAGCGTACTTGGAGAACACATTGACGCCGTTTTCACTGGAAGTGCCGGATTGTTTTGCGTCCAATTCATATTTTGACGTGGAGGTCGATACGGTTACCGGCTGCGAAAATCCTTGAATAGAAAATTCGAGAGCCACCGTCTTGCCGAGTGGCTTGGGCTCGGTTTCGCGTGGTGCGGAAAGGTTGTCCACTTTATCCGTGACCCATTTTTTGAGCTGGTCGAATTGTTCCTGGACTTCTTTGGCGGTTTTGTCCACCGCCTTTTCTTGGGCCATGGCGTTTCCTGCGCCGAGCGCCATTGCCAGGACTATCCCTAGGCGTATCCATTGGTTCATTGGAGCATCTCCTTCGCTGGCCTGAGCCAAGCGTCTTCCCCGTGGGGCTTACGGTAACACCATCTACTGGCTGTTACAAGAAACGAATGGCGGCTGTTTTTAGATGGCGGAGCTTCTGCGTTTTTTGTATGCGCGAATCGTGGAGAATAAAACCAAGATGGAGGCCGTAATGGCGGTGGTTGCGGTAAGCGCCAGGCCGAGTAAGAAGGAGTTAGGCCGGTATCGGAATACGATTTCGTGCGAGCCTTCTTTGACCAAGACGCCGCGCAGGATCCCTTCCACTGGAAACACTTCCGTTTCTACACCATCAACGGTGGCGCGCCAGCCGGGATACCAGGAATCCGCCAGCACCAGCACACCTTCGCGAGGCGCTTCAGCATGCACGGTGATGCGGGTATGGTGTTCTTCGGTGATCATGGCCGTGGCAGGCCCGGGATCAGCGGCGCCAGACCAGGGGGTGACGGTTTCGACAAGCGGCGCTGCTTCGGGATCCAGGTCCGCCGGGTTGAATTGCTCCACGTTCCGCGTATCGTAGGCCATCCAGACGCGGGAATTCGCCCCCAAATCTTCAAATAGAATCGCTCCGGCGTTATAGACATGCTGGACCGCAAGCATGGGGCGCACGCTGGCGAAGCTGCCTTGAATGTCTTCCTTGGTCAACAGCAAATGCCGCGAGCCCATGCGCCGCAGCAACAGCGGCGTTTCGGCTAACCGGCCAACGAATTGCCTATGCCGCGCCAATTCGACGCCGCTGGTGCCGTAGACTTGGGGGACCAGGTTGCCTAGAAGGGGCCAGCGTTGCAGCGATTCCATACCCGAGATGCGCGCCTGGGTGGCTTTCAGGGAAGCGATGAACTGGGTTTCGGGAAAAATGTGCGCGGGTTCCGTAAATGGCATTGCCGGATGAAAAACAAATAAGAGATCCACGGCGCACAAGAAACATAAGCTGTAGCCCATGACATGGGTGGATGGCCGGAGAAGGGTGGCCGACAGAAGCGCGAGCATGATGAGTCCCATGAGAGCGGGAAGAATGATTTGGCGTTGAAATGGCGCGGCGCTGGGGCGCGAATCGCCTAAGTGGGCGGCTATAGCCAAGCCAAGAAGGAGGAGGAAAATGGGAAATATAAAGAGGAGGCGTTTGATGACATGGCGGCATCCATCCGCATCGAGCTCGACCCATTCATCCGCGGATTCCGCCGCTGTATAAATCAAGGCCAATCCAAATCCAATGAGCCAATGAACGGGCTGGATGTGGTGGAGCAATGGCGTTTGGCGGAGGAGGCCGCCAGAAAGAATCGCCATGGCCAGCATAAAGACAGCGGTGAGGAGCAAGGCCTCGACGCGTGTGCGCCGGATGGCCGCGGGGTAGCTGCGAAGGGCGAACCATATGGGCAAAAGAAGCGCTGGCGCGGCGCCTATGTATAACATGGTGGGCAGGGGGCTCGAACCGCCCATGCCGGCTGCGGATATTGCGCCCAAAAACCAGGGAAACAACAGCAGAATCACATCTTGCACCTGGGGGGCAAGGCCCGCCACGCCATATCCAGTCGATGCGGCTTCCCCTGCGAATTCGATGAACGGAAGTATTTGTACGGCCGCCAGGCCTGCGGCTGCGGTTCCTACCGCCAAAAACGCGACAAACGCCGTGGCGATATCGGCCAGCGGCGCGCGCGCCAATACTTTTCGGACCAGGATAAACAGCATGCACCAGGCGAAGGCGGCTGCCGCCGCTCCCGGTTCCCCGCCAAATAGCATCAGCGCTAGGGCAAGGGCTCCATATGGCCAATGGGCGTACAACCCGAGACTGAACCGATCCGCGAAGAGGATCAGCAAGGGAAGCCACGGCAGCACATCGGATAGGGGAATCCCGATATGGGAGAGGAGCAGCCCGCTGAACTGAAAGGCAAGGCCGGTGAACAAGGCCATGGGCAAAGGCAGGCCAAATAAACGGCCCATGAGGAAAGCGCATAGGCCCGCTACGAGCAATTTGAGCGCCGCCGAGATCGGGAGCGCTTCCTTCAGTGGAAATACATAGAACGGCACGCTAAACGGCGAGAAACACCGCGTTTGCCAAAGCGCCATGAAGGGCATGCCGCAATCTTCATACGGATTCCATAACAGCGATTCGCCCTTGGCCAAGGCGTCACGGGCGAAAATACGCCACGGCAGATAGCGTTCGGCCAGCACATTGGAATCGGCGCCTGCGGGCGCATGCAACTCAGCCGGGCGCGCTTCCGCCCACGGCGAAGCGGGCAAGAAAAACAGGCTATCCGCATCGGTGGGAACACGTCCCATGGCTACAGGAAACAATGCAAGGGCCGCGGCTGCCGCGAGGCATACCAAGCAAAGAATCAGATCGAGTTTATCCCGTGTAGTGGGCCGCACGTTCCGGCGTTCCCTCCGGTGTAAAAGCGTACGTAGAGGGCAACCGTTCTTTCGAACGAGTCGCCCCCTACTATTAGCCCTTCCTCGGCGGCGTGTGAATGCCCAAGCCGAAGTAATCATCCGCCGCTTCCATGAGCGTTTCCGCCAGCGTCGGATGGGTATGAATGGTATGGGCGATTTCCGCCACGGTGGCTTCCATCTTCATTGCCAGGGCTGCCTCGGCGATGAGTTCGCCCGCCTCGGGGCCCATGATATGCACGCCGATGACTTCATCGGTGGAAGCGTCCGCGACAATCTTGACCATGCCGCTCGTTTCGCCCATGGTGGCCGCACGGCCGCTGGCCGCGAACGGGAAGCGCCCCACGCGGACCTTGATGCCCTTTTCGCGCGCCTTGGCCTCCGTCAGGCCCACGCTCGCCACTTCGGGCGAGGTGAACGTGCAGGAAGGCACTACGCGGTAATCCATCGTCTTGTGGCCGCCCGTGGCGTTCGCCGCCGCCACCAGCCCTTCCGCCGAAGCGCCATGGGCCAGCATCGTCTTGCCGGTCACATCGCCAATGGCGAAAATACCCTTCACGGAGGTTTCCATGCGGGCGTCCACCTCGATGAAGCCGCGTTTGCTTAAGCGCACGCCTAAGTTCGGTGACTCGGACACCACTTCGGAGTGGAATTTGCGCCCGATGCCCACCAGGACAATGTCCACGTCTAGTGAATCTGCTTTTTTGCCTTTAAGTTCCACATGAACGCCGGTTGCATGGGCTTCGAGCTTCGCTACGGTGGTTTCCGTGCGGACATCTATGCCCTTTTTAATGAGTTCTTTTTCCATTAAACCGGCGATCTCGGCGTCCTCGAGCGGCATGACTTGCGGCATCATCTCGACCATGGTCACTTTCGCGCCGAAGGCTTGCCAAATGCAGGCAAATTCCGCGCCGATGGGGCCCGCGCCGATAATGAGCGCATGCTTGGGGACTTCGGGCAGCTCGAGCGCTTCGGTGCTCGTGATGATATGCTTGCCGTCCGTTTCGAGGCCAGGAATCTGAGCGGGCGAACTGCCCGTGGCGATGATGATGCTCTTGGCGGCAATCGTTTCGTTGCCTACCTGGATGCGGCCCGGCGCGGTAATGCGGGCGTCGCCCTGCATCACCGTGATGCCGTTCGCTTTAAATAGGGCGTTGATGCCCGCCTTGTTGCGCCGGATGACGCCTTCTTTACGCTTAATGACGGCCTTCATGTCAATGCCGACTACGCCGTCAATCGTGATGCCTAATTCTTTGGCGTGCTGAAGTTTGCGATACGCCTCCGCCGTGTAGACGAAGGTCTTCGTGGGAATGCAGCCCCAGTTCAGGCAAACACCGCCGACTTCCGCCCGCTCGACCACTATGGTCTTCGCACCCAATTGGGCCGCCCGAATCGCCGCCACATAGCCGCCTGGGCCCGCACCGATTACTACTACGTCACATGCTGTCATGAGTTCAAGACTCCTGGATACGCCGTTTATTTGCTGAAGCGGGAGGCAAAGCAACCGCTTTGCCTCCTTCGCCGCATGATTCCATTTTAGCCCCCGCCCAAACCGGCGAAACGGCTGTCCCTAGAATTGTCCCGATTCGAGAATTTCGCGCATCGTGGCCAGGAATTGGGCGGCCACTGCGCCATCGATCACCCGGTGATCGCTCGACAGCGTCAGATTCATCATCGAGCGGATGTGGATGCCGCCGTCAATCACTACGGGCTTGTCTTTAATAGCGCCCACCGACAGAATGGCGCTGTTGGGCTGATTGATGATGGCCGTGAATTGGTCCACGCCAAAGGAGCCCAGGTTCGATACCGTGAACGTGCTGCCCGCGTAATCGTCTGGAAGCAGCTTGCCCGTGCGCGCCTTTTCGGCCAGCGCCTTGCTTTCTTCCTGGATGCCCTCGAGGCTCAAGTTCTGCGCTTTCCGCAGCACCGGCACCACCAAACCCGCTGGCAGCGCCACCGCCACGCCGATGGCGACATCCGCCACTTCATCAATCGCATCGCCCGCCCAGCGCGCATTCACCTGCGGATGCTGGCGTAGCGCACGGGACACGGCATACAACACGATGGCGTTAAAGGAAGGCCGGAACGGTGATTTTTTACGGAACGCCGCCGCCGCCGTCATATCAATTTCCATGGACATATAATAATGAGGCGCGGTGAACAAGCTTTCCACCATCCGCTCGGCGATAATGCGGCGCATTGGAGTCAGGCGCGTCCGTTTGACGCCCTCGCCCGCTTCCGCCGGGGCGGATGCCGCAACCGGAGCCGCTGGGGCTGTCTTCGCCGCCGCCACATCGTCTTTCATGATCTTCCCGCCGGGGCCTGTGCCCGCGACAGTGCGCACATCCACGCCCGAAATCTCCGCCAGCCGCTTGGCGGTAGGCGTGATTTTCGCCGATGCGGTTGGGCTGGCGCTGGCCACGTCGGCCTCCATGATGCGGCCTTGCGCGCCGCTGCCCGCCAACGTGGATAGGTCGATTCCCTGTTCCGCAGCCAATTTCTTGGCGCGGGGCGATGCGGCAATACGGCCATCCGATGCGGCAGCCGCTTGCGCGGCCTGGGGGAATGTTGCTTCCGCCGTTGGGGCAGGCTTTTCAGCCTCGGCGGACGCGGCAGGGGCATTTCCACCCGCATAGGCGCTTAAATCAGGCAGCGCTTCTCCAGGTTCGCCCACTAGAGCGACCACCGTGCGCACCGGCACCTCGACATCTGGCCCTACTAAAATCTTCCGCAGCACGCCATTGGCCGTGCATTCGCATTCGATCTCGGCCTTGTCGGTTTGGATGGAAAACAGGATATCCCCGACGGAAACGGGATCGCCTTCCTTTTTTAACCATTGGACTATCGAGGCCTCTTCAACCGATTGGCCTAACTGCGGGAGCTTGATTTCATGCATGATATTATCCGATCTAGCTGTACGCCTGCTGCGTCTTCGAAGAAGGATTTTCTACTAACCAGCCACGGCTTGCCCTTCTTTCCACAACCGGCACATCCGTGGAAAGACGCTCAATCTTGTAATACTACCCAATAGCCCCAGGCGGCTGCAAGTCATGGACAGGGGTGAGGCATTTGCGAAATAGCGTGGTTTGCGAACGCGCGGACGGTGCGGGCACACGCGGAGCGGTTTTCGCCTGTGGCAATGGGATTACGCCTCCGCTACGGGTGCAATAAATCATGCAGGAGGTTCGCGTGTAGGACCCTTGCGGCCCGAATGGGCATGGTTTGCCCTTGATTCGGGCCATCATTGCTTGTGCGGATTCGATGTGATCTATGCGGCGCGGGGCTGTCCGAGGAGCGAGCGCATGCGTTCTGCCTGGCCGGCTTCGAGCCATCCCAGGGCCATGCCGAGCATGACGAGGAGGGCTAATCCGGTGCGGGCGCGCATCTTTTTCATACCGCGGATGTAGTGGCGCTCGAATCCGTATGCGCCGTCGAGTCGGCTGTTGACTCGCTCGATGGCGGTGCGGTGTTTGTATTCGCGGCGCCAGGATTTGGCGCTGCGGGGCAGGGGGGTAAAGATGCGCCGGTCGATAGCGATGGGCACGCGGACAATCCGTCCGTGTTCGGGCTGGCATCCTTGGTTGCAGAGGTCTTGCTGGGTACAGGCGCTCCCGCGCGCCTTGGCTGGGCAACGGTATTTCAAGGTTCCCCGATCTTGCTCGAATCCTTGGTAGGCCATGGAATCATAGTTGTCGCGTTCGTTTGGGGCGCCGTTACGACACCGGCAGAGGACTTCACCTCGTTCGGTATGGAAGATCGTGTCTACCCGTTCGGGATATAAAGGGCGGGGCCGTTCCGGTTCTTCTTTCCAGGTCGCCCGGATGTCCACGATGGGCCGGATTTCATGTTCCTCGAAGAGGCCCTTGTTGTTGGCTTCGGAATCATAGCCCTTGTCGGCGCTGAGGTACTCGGCGCGTTGGACGAGTTCGGGGTGGCGCGCGTCGAGAGCCGCCACGAGGGGCAGCAGAAAGGGCGAGTCGTTGGCGCTGGCTTTCGTGACCGCGTAGCCCAGCGGCAATTCATATTTCGTGTCCACGATGAGGTGCAGCTTGTAGCCGAACCACCGTTTGACCTTCTCCCAGGGCGTGCCGTCCTTGTGAACGCCCTTGTAGGTTTTCGTGCCCCAGTCTGCGTCGCGGTCGCGCCGCCCGTCCGGCTCTTCGTTTTCCAGGACCGCGTCTTTGCGCGGAGGCTTGGCGTGGGTTTGGATGGCTTTCGAGTCTACGGCCAGACGCACCCCGAGATCCGGCAAGCGTTCCATCAGCCGGACGATGAGCGCGTCGAACATCCGGTCCACTTCTTTCCAGTGGCGCAGTAATCTGGCGAAGAACCGCGTGTACACCCATTCGGGCGGGACCGCCTTGGCGCCCCGCAACACGTCGAATCCGCACAACTGGCGCAATTGCCCGTTTCGGGCTAGTTCGCGGCGCAGGCTTTCGACGCCGTCGTGCTGGAAGACGATCCCCGCCAGTATGCTGTTCCACATCGCGCGGATAGGATAATCGTCGCGCCGCCCCTTGCGTTCGGCTTCCATCGCCCGCATCAAATCTTCATCCGGCAGCGCCGCCAGCAACAGGTTCAGCCGATCCAGATCCGACGCCGCGTCGACCTGGTTCCACGAGAACAACCCCATTTGGTGTATAATGGCCATCGCAAACGTCTCCTTGGTGTGTGCGTGGTTATGTGGTCAACTATACTACAATCACACACGGGAGACGTTACGCCTTTTCCCGCTCGCCGAGGGCATTTGGGGTGATTTTTCACAAAAAATCCTTATTCATGCCCCCGCCAAGCCCCTTTCCCCGCATTCTCCGGGGTAGGCGCCAATTCCGCCGCTTTGTAAACCCTTGTCAATACGGATTTTCTTTATTTCGCAAATGCCTCAGGGGTCGGGCCTGCGTCAAAAAAGTGGGTTTTCGTTTCCCCCCCCTTTTTTTGGCCCGATGTATGTAGTAAGATTACTACAATAAATAGAGAGGAGAACCAATCATGGCCAATAAACGCACGCTGGAAGAAAAACGCTTGGACTTGCTCGAACAATTGGGCGAAATACGAACCTTGAGAAAAGGATCCCTCAATGAACAATGGTTTCCCTCTATCAAGGACGGGAAAAAAACGCGAGAGTTACGCGGACCCTATTACTTATGGACAAGCAAGAAAAACAATAAGACCGTGAGCGAACGCATTTGCGGCGAGCAAGAATTGAACCGCGCGCGTCAGGATGAGGAAAACTATAAACGTTTCCGGGATGTATGCAGACAATTCGAGTCGGTGGCCCAAGAACTGGGCGAACTGGAACGGATGCAGAGCGCCGAACAAGACGCCCTCAAAAAAAAACGCAAGCCGCCATCGAAAAAGACGCCGAAGTAACGCGGATTTTCAACGCGGCAAAACGCGCGGCGGGAACGGATCTCGAAGCATTGGAACAAGCCCTGCGCGGCGCGGCCCTCATGGGAGGGGCCAAGGCGCTCGATGCCTTTTTAAGAAAGGTGGGCGTGGGCCGGCGCGGGGAAAAAGCGCGTTGCTCATGCATGGCGGTAATGAAAAGCCGTGGCCTGAAGACAAAAACCATCGTCACTCTTTTGGGCAAGATCCGCTTTACGCGCACCGCCTACCGGTGCCCCCGGTGCGGCAAATGGCGGTATCCCGGCGACGAGGAGCTCGATGTCGCCAACACGCGCTATTCGCCGGGCGTGCGGCGTCTCGTGGCGGATTTCGCCAGCGACGCCCCATTCAAAAGGGTGTCGCAACAACTGAAAGCAGCCGCCGGACTCGTGATCAGCCGCAAGGACTGTGAGCGTATCGCGGAACAGACCGGCCAGCAAGCCGCCCACTGGTTCGCGCAAGAACGGGACCGTATCCGATTCCAGGAACCGCCGCCTCCCGATGCCGCCAAAACTATCGAGACCCTTTACATCGAGTTCGACGGCAGCGGCGTTCCCATGGTGCCCGAGGCGCTCGAAGGCCGCAAGGGAAAATATCAAAACGGCAAGCCCAAAACCCGCGAGGTGAAAATCGGATGCGTTTTTTCTCAAACCGCCTTCAACGAAAAAGGCCGCCCCATCCGGGATAGGGGCTCCGCCAGTTTCGTGGGCGCCATCGAGACGTCCGAACAGTTTCAATGGCGCATCTACGCCGAGGCCGTCCGCCGCGGATTGTTCAGGGCCAAACGCGTCGTATGCCTCACCGATGGGGCCGAATGGATACGAAACATCGTACAAACCCATTTTCACGCCGCCATCCACGTAGTCGACTTGTATCACGCGCGCGAGCATCTCGGGAACCTGTGCAAATTGTTGTTTGGACGCGACGAAAAACGTTTGGCCTTGTACAAGGGCAAATGGTGGGACGATCTGGATGAGGGAAAGATCGAAACCATCGTGGAAGAAGCCGCCGTGCTGTTGCCAAACAATGGGCCGGATGCCAAAGAAGCCGTTACCGCCATCGGCTATTTTGAGACGAACAAAGAACGCATGCGCTACAACGATTTTTTTGCCAAGGGACTATTCGTTGGCTCGGGAGTCATTGAAGCGGCGTGCAGGACGGTCGTTGGCCAGCGTATGAAGCACTCCGGTATGGAATGGACCGTCCGTGGCGCAAATGCCATTACGGCGTTGCGATGCCTTATTCAATCCAATCGCTTCGAGGAGTATTGGGAACAAAGAACCGGATGAAAACCCACTTTTTTGACGCAGGCCCACAGGGGTCAGGGCTTACGCATCTAATAGTGCTCAAGAGTCGATTTATCCTGTTGTGCATGATTTTTTCTGTCAACGTGGCCTGGGATTTTTCGCTTGGGGGAAGGTCTTTGCGCGCTCACGGCGGGTTTGCTTGATGACTTCGTCCACGTAGCGTTCAGCCAGCTTCATGAAAGCCTGGTAGCCATTGATGACCTCTTTTAGGAACTCGGTTTCGCGCGCCGGCACATAGCGAACCACGTTCTTCTCGTTCTCCCAGCTCTGGTGGTTAAAGTGGGGACGCCCGCCCATTTGACAGAGCTTTCCGCGCTCCATCCGCTCAATCTGCGCCATGCGCTCCAGCAATGCTTGCATCTTTTTGGTGTGCTTCATGGATTTTAATATATAGAATTCTATATACTAGAGTCAACAGTGCTTCGGCGCATGAATGAAAGGAGCACCCCATGACCGCTGAAAAGAAATCCCTGCCCAAGCCCAAGCCTATTATCGAGTGTTTCGCGGGCCTGCCTGATCCCCGCATGGACCGGACCCGCAGGCACAACTTCATTGACATCTTGGTGATTGGGCTATGCTCAGCCCTCGTGGGCGGAGAGAGCTTTTCGGATATGGAGCGCTTCGGCCGGCTCCGGGAGGATTGGCTGAAGGGCTTCCTGGAGCTGCCCGGCGGCATCCCCTCGCACGACACCTTCAACCGGGTCTTTTCCGCCCTCGACCCCCATGCCTTTCTGGAATGCTTCGGCCAATGGGTGCAGGGCATTTGCCCCAATCTAAGCGATGAGGTCGCCGCCATTGACGGCAAAGCCCTGCGGCGCGCCTTGAATCAGGGGGAGGCCATCCCCTACATCGTCAGCGCATGGGCTTGCGAGCACGGCCTGGCGCTGGGGCAGGTCAAGGTGGACGAGAAATCCAACGAAATCACCGCCGTCCCCAAACTCCTCAACGCCTTAAAGCTCAAGGGAGCCATCGTCACCCTGGACGCCATGGGCTGCCAGAAGGATATCGCCTCCCACATTATCCAACGGCAGGCCGACTACGTGCTGGCCCTCAAAGGCAACCACGCCACCGCCCTAGGGTGTGCGCCATGATTGTGTTTCGTTGCGTCCAGATGTTTTTTGCGGTATAATTTTGTGTCTGTATAGACACAAATGGAGGCCGCCATGAACATTGAGACGATTGAAGCGCAACGGGAATGTATTTTGGGGCAGATGCGCGCCATTCGAAGCGCCCACCCGGGCGGCGTGTCGGAGCAAATGGTCAAGGGCACACGCAAGGACATGCCGGAGGCCGTGGAACGGGGACCTTATTACTCCCTGCAGTGGTACGAGCAGGGAAAGCCCCGGCGGCAGCGGCTGCGAAGTCCCGAGGACGTGCGGCGCGCCCGTGAACAGACGGACAACAGCAAGCGTATTCACGAACTCGCCGAACGCTTTTGCGAGCTGACACAACAGCTCGGAGAGCTTGAGCGCGACAAGGAGGCCGCCCACGAGCGGCAAAAAAAAGGGCTCTAGTCGAACTGGAAAGGTCCGCGGAAATGTCGCGGGCGCTGGCGCTAGTCCGCCGGGACCGCGGCGTGGACTTTGAAGCAACGGAGAAACTCATCCGCACCGCCGCCCTGGAAGGCGCGGGAAAGACGCTGGCCGTCCTGTTCGACAAGGCAAACGCCATTGTCCAGGGCCAGGAGCATGCGTGCCCGCTGTGCGGCCATCCCATGCGCCGCGCGGGCATGCGGGCCAGGCGCATCACGACCATTCTGGGGAACGTCACGCAGGAGCGCGCGATGTACCGCTGCCCATGCGGGGCCACCGCCTATCCAGCGGACGAACTGCTGGATGTCGCGGGCACTTCGCGTTCGCCCGGCGTCAGGCGAATGACGGCGCGCCTTGGCGCGCGGGAAAGCTTCGCGGACGCCGCCGGGGATCTAAAAGAACTGGCGGGCATCAGCGTGAGCGCCAAGGACTGCGAGCGGTCCAGCGAGCAGACGGGAGCGGACGTGGCCGCGTGGGAAAAGCAGCGGCGCGGGCATCCGTCAAACCCCGCGCAGCCCAGCACCGGCGATGAGATTCCCGTCCTGTACATCGAAATGGACGGCACGGGGGTTCCCGTCGTCAAGTCCGAAACGGACGGGCGCAAGGGAAAGGCGCAAGACGGATCCGCCAAAACCCGTGAGGCCAAAATCGGATGCGTCTTCACACAAACCAGCACGGACGAGAAGGGGGAGCCGGTGCGCGACCCCGGCAGCACCACCTTTTCCGGCGCCGTGGAAAACGCCGAAGCCTTTGCAGGCCGCATCTTCGCCGAAGCCCAGCGCCGTGGACTGGAACGCGCGCAAAAGGTGGTGGTCCTTTCCGACGGCGCGCAATGGATAGCGAACATCGCCGCCGACTACTTCCCCGGGGCCGTTCACATCCTCGACCTGTATCACGCACTGGAACACCTGGCGCTGTTGTGCGCGCTGCTCTTTGGGAAGACCACTGAGCTGGGGATGCGGATGCGCCAAAGCCTCAGCGAACTCGTGCGGCAGGGAGAGGCCGCGCAGGCCCTGGAGCTACTGCGGCCACACATGCCCAGCCACGACGATGACGGCAAGGCGGCCTGGGAACATTTTCTGTATCTGGGCAGCCGCGCCCACATGATGCGCTATGCCGAATTCCGGGAACAAAAACTGTTCGTCGGCTCCGGCGTCATAGAGGCCGGCTGCAAAAATGTTGTAGGAAAACGGCTCAAGCAGTCCGGAATGAGATGGACGGTCAACGGTGCAAACAAGATCATTACGCTACGATGCGCCTTCTTGAACAGAGACTTCGAAGACTTCTGGGCCGACAGAGCTAGGAAAGATGCCGCATGAAAGCACAATTGGGACGCACACCCACCGCCCTAGAAGAAGTGAAGGCCTTTTTCAAGGACGCCGTTCCCCCTTGCGCCACCCAGTGCGCGCCAACAGCCGACGCCACACGGATGGATTTCCACCAGACCATCGACAAGGGGCATGGCCGCATCGAAACCCGCCGATACTGGCAATCCACCGACTTGGGCTGGTTCGAGGACAAAGGACTTTGGAAGGGCCTCAAGAGTTTCGGCATGGTCGAGTCCATCCGCAAGGAAAAAGGGAAGAACACCATCGAGCGGCGCTACTACTTGAGCAGCCTGCCCCTCGACGCACGACGATTCGCCCACGCCGTGCGTGGACACTGGGGCGTGGAAAACAATTTGCACTGGTGCCTAGACATTATCTTTCGCGAAGACGACAACCGCGCCCGAACAAGAAACGCCGCCCAGAATCTCGCCTCCTTGAGGAGAATTACACTCAACCTCCTCAAGAAAGACAAGACCAACAAAGATTTCCTCAGGGGCAAGCGCTTCGCTGCTGCACTCGACCCCGAATACCTTCTACGTTTACTGGGAATTTAGATGCGTAAGCCCTGACACCAGGAGGCATTTGCGAAATAAAGAAAATCCGTAACACTTTAGCCGTCTGGCGCAACCATAAGTAGCGTTTCGGTATAATATAGTTACAAGATGTTGTGGTTTTGGGCCAAGACGCCATGGCGACGGCAATAAGTGGCATTCCATTGGGACCGCTGCTCTCGGAGGAGCAAGCCCGAGCGATCTACGCATTGGGCGAAGATGCCGTGGTGTTTGCCCTGTTGGCGCAATCCAAGCTGCTGTCGGAGCAGCAGGCCGAGGCGGCGTTCACTTCCCACCAAACGCCCTCCACCCCTTCGGGCATGCAGCCAGTTTACGGGAAACCCCAGACGCCTGTGCGCGGCAAGAAAAAGCCGGGACGCAAGATGGGCCACCCCGGCAGCCGGCGCGTGCCGCCCGAACGTATCGACCGGCGTGAAACACACCGCACCAAGGTGTGTCCCGACTGCGGCGGGCCGCTGGACCGCCGCGCGGAGACCCGCACGCGCTACACCGAAGACATACCCGAAGGCATCCGTCCGGAAATCACCGAGCATACCATTCACCGCGACTGGTGTCCGCGATGCAAGAAGAAAGTCGAGCCGGTTGTGGCGGCGGCCTTGCCGGGCGCGACCCTGGGCAACCGGGTGCTGGTCCTCAGCGCGTGGCTGCACTATGTGTTGGGCAACACGCTTTCGCAAATCGTGGAGGTCTTCGATTTCCACCTGCTTTTCCAGGTCACGCCGGGCGGGCTGCTGCACATGTGGCGCAGGCTGGCGGAGATTCTCCTGCCTTGGTACGAGGCCATTCACCAGGAAGCGCTGGACTCGGCGGTGCTCAACGCCGACGAGACCGGCTGGCGCGTGAATGGCAAGACCCGATGGCTGTGGTGTTTCGCCACCAAAGGGCTGAGCTTTTTCCTGATCGACCATTCGCGGGGGAGTCCGGCGCTCCAGCAGTTCTTCACGCGGGAATTCGCCGGAACGCTGGTGGCCGACTTCTGGGCCGCGTACAACGCCGTGGCGTGCGCCGCCCGGCAGAAGTGCCTCGTGCATTTGTTGCGCGAACTCGAGCACGTGGAGAAATACAAATCGCCCAGCCCGGCCTGGCCCGCCTTCGCCAAAAAGCTGCGCCGCCTGATTGCCGACGCCATCCGGCTGTGGCGGCGGCGCGGCGAGCTCGAACCGGAGGCGTACGACTCGCGCCGCGCGCGCTTCGCCCGGCGCTTGCGGGACTTGTGCGATACGCCCTGGGAGGACGCCAACGCCAAGCGCCTCATAAAAAGGCTGCGCCGACACCAGGATGAACTCTTCACTTTTCTCGGCCAATCAGATGTTCCCTTCGACAACAACTTGGCGGAACGCTCCATCCGTCCTGCCGTTATCCTGCGCAAAAACAGTTACTGCAACCGCAGCGACCAAGGAGCCGCCATACAAGCGGTGCTCATGAGCGTCTTCTTTACTTTGAAAAAACGCGGGCAAAACCCCGTCTGCACCGTCTGCAACGCCCTGGTCCACTACCTCAACACCGGCCAATTGCCTCCCCTGCCACCGGAAAACACTTCAGTCGGCTAAAGTGTTACAAATTTATGCGAAATAAGAATAGGCGTTTTTTGTTCTTCTTCTATTTACTACTTAACTCTTTTGCCTTAGCTATAGTAATAACATTTTTCATTTTTGTTCCTAATCCTCTCAGCTCTTTTATGATGAGAGTAGATACAATAGAATATTTTTCACAAGGTCCTTTTGAACTACTTGAACTATACATAATGTTATATTTACGTATTAATGTTGTTTATCTGCCAATCGGTATATATTTTTCTGCTAGAGGGGGAAGAATACCTATAGTAAGAGCTATTAAATCTAGGGTGTAGTTCTGCTATTACCGCTCCTGGTAGAATGTATAATGCGTACGCAGGTTCTGAACAAATAACGAGAAACCGCCTAAATGTCATCCTCGCGAAAGCGGGTCATTACGAATGGTAGGATATGGCATCAAACAAATATAGTAGAAGTGCGGGAAAGAAGGGGGGAACTGTGAGCAGTGTTGTGAAAAATACTTTGAACAGTGGATTGACGAATTGATAGATCGGTGTAGTTCTCGTCCGATACAGCTCTAGCAGATTGGTGGATAGTTCTGTGACCTCAGAGTCAACTAACGACTCAATAAATTGGCGTATTGACTAATAAAGAAAGAAATATATCGATCTGCGCGAGAATTTGTGGGTACAGGCAACCCATAATGATTACGGTTTATAAGTTGCTCTAGTAAAATAACATACAAGTAATGATGAAAAAGCGAACATGCTGTGTCGTGCATTTCAACAAAAGGGCAGAAAAGAGTTTTGTTATGTTAAAATATTTTACCATATATAAATATATAAGCATTTGTATCACTTGTGTTGTGGTTATTTCTGTGGTTTTTTCTGTAGTTTATGTTTTTTTTCGTATTCCTTGGGGAAGTAATGCAGCCTATAAAGATTTTGTAGAAAGTTGTCTTGATAAGAATCGAGATGTTGATTCTATCCGGTTTGTGTCTGGGATCCCCCAAGAGGAGAAAATGCGCATTATCGAACTCCTTGAAACTCACAAAGGTAAAGTAAAAGAAATTCGTTCGATTTTCGATGTTGGGAGTATTTATGGCGGTAAGGTAGTACTAGATAATCAAAATATTTTACTATTCTATGTAGATATGGGAAAAGGACAGTCTGCAGGGATATATGAACCAAGACTGGGGGATGTGTGTGAAGAAGGCGAAGGTGAAAATTCATGGCTATGGAAATAGTATATATATTAGAAAATATACGTAATCAAGATCCATGAATTAGTTTTTTGGAAATTCGCACAAAACAACTACCCAAGCTGGCTTTTGCTTTTCTGTTTCACTTTACTCGCCCTCCCATTCCTTTTCTTCGGGTGCAGTTCTGATATTACCGTTCCTGGAAGTATATATCATGCGTACGCATTGAAAATAATAACGCAAAACCGCCTATCCGTCATCCTCGAGAAAACGGGGATCCAGAGAATTTACACTGGATTCCCGATTTCGCGAAAATGACAGCTATGTAAACTAGTTTGTTTTATACAACAGATGTTATTAAGTGGTGGGCCAATCTGCTATGCGTTTTACGCTCATTCGCGCGCCCAAGAACGATTCCACTTGGGTTGCGGTTATGCCTAGCTAAGGCGAATGGAGCAGTAATGACAGCACTGCACCTTTTTTTAGACATGATTTACATCCATGAAACAAGATTATTTGGACAGTGATTTGGCTGCCATCGAAAACGTGTTCGGGCGCTTCATCAAGGAGCTATGACTATTGCGTGCATCTCCAATCTCGTTAATCATGTAAATCATGTCTAAAAAAGCTCTTGCTTCATTCCGAAAAAGTGTTGCCTATTTTGCGGCTTCGTTCATGAAACCCGCTTCCGCACAGGCCGTGGCGACATTGTTGAGGGAGTCTCTTTGGTGCGGCATGACGCCTCAAGGATGTTCTCATGCAAGGCAATCGTATAAAAACAGCAAGAACTGGCCGCAAGATGCCCAAGAGACACAAAATGCGCTCAAGGATCATTTTGTGTCTCTTGTGACTCTTGTGGCTATTCTTTATGCGATTGCCTTGTGCCCACAAGGGGGCCTGCGTCAAAAAAGTGGGTTTTCATCCGGTTCTTTGTTCCCAATACTCCTCGAAGCGATTGGATTGAATAAGGCATCGCAACGCCGTAATGGCATTTGCGCCACGGACGGTCCATTCCATACCGGAGTGCTTCATACGCTGGCCAACGACCGTCCTGCACGCCGCTTCAATGACTCCCGAGCCAACGAATAGTCCCTTGGCAAAAAAATCGTTGTAGCGCATGCGTTCTTTGTTCGTCTCAAAATAGCCGATGGCGGTAACGGCTTCTTTGGCATCCGGCCCATTGTTTGGCAACAGCACGGCGGCTTCTTCCACGATGGTTTCGATCTTTCCCTCATCCAGATCGTCCCACCATTTGCCCTTGTACAAGGCCAAACGTTTTTCGTCGCGTCCAAACAACAATTTGCACAGGTTCCCGAGATGCTCGCGCGCGTGATACAAGTCGACTACGTGGATGGCGGCGTGAAAATGGGTTTGTACGATGTTTCGTATCCATTCGGCCCCATCGGTGAGGCATACGACGCGTTTGGCCCTGAACAATCCGCGGCGGACGGCCTCGGCGTAGATGCGCCATTGAAACTGTTCGGACGTCTCGATGGCGCCCACGAAACTGGCGGAGCCCCTATCCCGGATGGGGCGGCCTTTTTCGTTGAAGGCGGTTTGAGAAAAAACGCATCCGATTTTCACCTCGCGGGTTTTGGGCTTGCCGTTTTGATATTTTCCCTTGCGGCCTTCGAGCGCCTCGGGCACCATGGGAACGCCGCTGCCGTCGAACTCGATGTAAAGGGTCTCGATAGTTTTGGCGGCATCGGGAGGCGGCGGTTCCTGGAATCGGATACGGTCCCGTTCTTGCGCGAACCAGTGGGCGGCTTGCTGGCCGGTCTGTTCCGCGATACGCTCACAGTCCTTGCGGCTGATCACGAGTCCGGCGGCTGCTTTCAGTTGTTGCGACACCCTTTTGAATGGGGCGTCGCTGGCGAAATCCGCCACGAGACGCCGCACGCCCGGCGAATAGCGCGTGTTGGCGACATCGAGCTCCTCGTCGCCGGGATACCGCCATTTGCCGCACCGGGGGCACCGGTAGGCGGTGCGCGTAAAGCGGATCTTGCCCAAAAGAGTGACGATGGTTTTTGTCTTCAGGCCACGGCTTTTCATTACCGCCATGCATGAGCAACGCGCTTTTTCCCCGCGCCGGCCCACGCCCACCTTTCTTAAAAAGGCATCGAGCGCCTTGGCCCCTCCCATGAGGGCCGCGCCGCGCAGGGCTTGTTCCAATGCTTCGAGATCCGTTCCCGCCGCGCGTTTTGCCGCGTTGAAAATCCGCGTTACTTCGGCGTCTTTTTCGATGGCGGCTTGCGTTTTTTTTTGAGGGCGTCTTGTTCGGCGCTCTGCATCCGTTCCAGTTCGCCCAGTTCTTGGGCCACCGACTCGAATTGTCTGCATACATCCCGGAAACGTTTATAGTTTTCCTCATCCTGACGCGCGCGGTTCAATTCTTGCTCGCCGCAAATGCGTTCGCTCACGGTCTTATTGTTTTTCTTGCTTGTCCATAAGTAATAGGGTCCGCGTAACTCTCGCGTTTTTTTCCCGTCCTTGATAGAGGGAAACCATTGTTCATTGAGGGATCCTTTTCTCAAGGTTCGTATTTCGCCCAATTGTTCGAGCAAGTCCAAGCGTTTTTCTTCCAGCGTGCGTTTATTGGCCATGATTGGTTCTCCTCTCTATTTATTGTAGTAATCTTACTACATACATCGGGCCAAAAAAAGGGGGGGAAACGAAAACCCACTTTTTTGACGCAGGCCCCATGTAAAAGAACCCCTTGACAAAAATTCGATGTGGTGCTACATTATACATAAATAACCTATGCCAAAGAACACCTAGGCACGCACTCGGGAGAAGGAAGATGGACTCTAAGTTGCTCAGCGGCACCGTTGAAATGTTGATCTTGCAAGTGATCAGCACGGGGCCGACGTATGGATACGAGATCACCCAGCAAACGCTGGAACGTTCTCGGGGAATTTTTGAACTGAAAGAGGGCAGCTTGTATCCCGCCCTGCATCGGTTGGAGCGGGCGAAGCTCCTCGATTCATATTGGGTCGAACTCGAGTCGGGACGGCGAAGGAAATACTACCGGCTCACCGCCAAAGGCGGTGAGGCGCTGGCGGAGAAGCGGGAGGAGTGGCAGGAGTTCGTGGGGGCCATCAACGGCGTGCTCGGGGTCCAAGCCCATGTCATGGCGTGAAGACGCGGAGGAAGTGCTGCCACGGCGAACCCGCGAACCCGCAACCCTGCGCAACGATATCCTCGACGAACTGGCCGACCATCTCGCCTTGGCGGCGGAACGGGAACGGCGGACGGGCATCGAGGATGAAAAAACGGTATGGAAACGGGTCGTCGAGCGATTCGGCGACCCAAACCGCGTGGCCCGGCAGTTATGGTGGGACGCGATGAGGGAGCAGATCATGCGCGAATGGATCCATACGGGAGTGGTCGTAGTCGGCGTGGCGGTGGTCGCCATATGCGCCGTGTTCGGATACCGGCTGATACAGGCGACCAATCAGACGCTCCAAGCACTCCTTGCCCAACAAAAACCGCAAGAGGCCACGTTAGCCACCTTGAAGGTGGAAGTGCGGCGCGGCTCCGCGGATGGCCCTGCCGTGACCGGCCAGGAGATCAGCCTGTCGGGCCACGCATTCGACGGAGAAGAGATGCCCCGAGAGATAAATACACCGCTGGATGCATCAGGAAAGGCTGTTTTCGGGCCCATCCGGCCAGGCCAGTATTACCTCAATTTCGTCGATCCGGAGACCAAGCTGAGCATCAATTCTGAAATCACCCTGTTCGCCGGTGAGAAAGAGGAGGCCATTATCGTTCCAGAAAACAAACCGGTCCAGGTGGAGCTTCGCGCGGATATGCCTCCTTCTTCAGACGACGCCCACCAGCTCATTACCGCTGTAGCCTCATGGACCAACGATTATATGGGGCGTCAATGGAGCCGTTATGTGAATCTCCTCCTCGGCGCTACGGGCATGTGGGAACTTGAAGAGATCCAGGATCTGGAACGCGTTCCGGCGGATGCATGGGGGAGACCGCTCGGCGACGAATATCGGGTATACAGAAGGGCGGAGAATCCCGCTGTCTTTGAGGTTATTGCACAAGATATATCGGTGCAGGTTGCCGGCAGGGTTCTGACTTCTGGATTGCCCGACAGCAACCCCCGCGATTATTTCGGGAAACTCCCAGACAAATTCTCTTCGTCTCCTACACAAGACAATCAATCCATAGACATATTTTTCCCGTCTGCTACCCAAGCCAGTCAATCTCATACATACCATTTGTCGGAACAGAACACGTTTGTGGTTCCGCTGAGTTCCTCCTTGCAGCAGATTACCGCGTTGGAATCTCGGGTATGCAAGCTGCTGGAATGCGATTCCCTTCGTGAACCGGGGCTTGCAATGGCGCTGGCTTCACTCTCTGAAAACACTTCGTGTCCAGAAGTGTATCCTGTGCCGGAGGCCGGACAGGGATGGATTTCTGGCAACCTGGTCAAAGGAGGCGTATGCCCAGTCGAGGGATTCTACGTCAGTGCGAATTACCTTCTTCCCTCTTCAGTCTCTCATGGCTGCGGAGTCTTGTCGGTGCCAGAGCAACTGCGCAATGGCCTAGTATCCAGCGGGAAGCAGTGTCTGCTCGTACTATATAACATTCTAGAACGTAATGACACATTACCAGCGCCCATAGCAGGGCTTACGCATCTAATAGTGCTCAAGAGTCGATTTATCCTGTTGTGCATGATTTTTTCTGTCAACGTGGCCTGGGATTTTTCGCTGGGGGGAAGGTCTTTGCGCGCTCACGGCGGGTTTGCTTGACGACTTCGTCAACGTAGCGTTCAGCCAGCTTCATGAAAGCCTGGTAGCCATTGATGGCCTCTTTTAGGAACTCGGTTTCGCGCGCCGACACATAGCGAACCACGTTCTTCTCGTTCTCCCAGCTCTGGTGGTTAAAGTGGGGACGCCCGCCCATTTGACAGAGCTTCCCGCGCTCCATCCGCTTAATCTGCGCCATGCGCTCCAGCAACGCTTGCATCTTTTTGGTGTGCTTCATGGATTTTAGTAACACTTTAGCCGACTGAAGTGTTTTCCGGTGGCAGGGGAGGCAATTGGCCGGTGTTGAGGTAGTGGACCAGGGCGTTGCAGACGGTGCAGACGGGGTTTTGCCCGCGTTTTTTCAAAGTAAAGAAGACGCTCATGAGCACCGCTTGTATGGCGGCTCCTTGGTCGCTGCGGTTGCAGTAACTGTTTTTGCGCAGGATAACGGCAGGACGGATGGAGCGTTCCGCCAAGTTGTTGTCGAAGGGAACATCTGATTGGCCGAGAAAAGTGAAGAGTTCATCCTGGTGTCGGCGCAGCCTTTTTATGAGGCGCTTGGCGTTGGCGTCCTCCCAGGGCGTATCGCACAAGTCCCGCAAGCGCCGGGCGAAGCGCGCGCGGCGCGAGTCGTACGCCTCCGGTTCGAGCTCGCCGCGCCGCCGCCACAGCCGGATGGCGTCGGCAATCAGGCGGCGCAGCTTTTTGGCGAAGGCGGGCCAGGCCGGGCTGGGCGATTTGTATTTCTCCACGTGCTCGAGTTCGCGCAACAAATGCACGAGGCACTTCTGCCGGGCGGCGCACGCCACGGCGTTGTACGCGGCCCAGAAGTCGGCCACCAGCGTTCCGGCGAATTCCCGCGTGAAGAACTGCTGGAGCGCCGGACTCCCCCGCGAATGGTCGATCAGGAAAAAGCTCAGCCCTTTGGTGGCGAAACACCACAGCCATCGGGTCTTGCCATTCACGCGCCAGCCGGTCTCGTCGGCGTTGAGCACCGCCGAGTCCAGCGCTTCCTGGTGAATGGCCTCGTACCAAGGCAGGAGAATCTCCGCCAGCCTGCGCCACATGTGCAGCAGCCCGCCCGGCGTGACCTGGAAAAGCAGGTGGAAATCGAAGACCTCCACGATTTGCGAAAGCGTGTTGCCCAACACATAGTGCAGCCACGCGCTGAGGACCAGCACCCGGTTGCCCAGGGTCGCGCCCGGCAAGGCCGCCGCCACAACCGGCTCGACTTTCTTCTTGCATCGCGGACACCAGTCGCGGTGAATGGTATGCTCGGTGATTTCCGGACGGATGCCTTCGGGTATGTCTTCGGTGTAGCGCGTGCGGGTCTCCGCGCGGCGGTCCAGCGGCCCGCCGCAGTCGGGACACACCTTGGTGCGGTGTGTTTCACGCCGGTCGATACGTTCGGGCGGCACGCGCCGGCTGCCGGGGTGGCCCATCTTGCGTCCCGGCTTTTTCTTGCCGCGCACAGGCGTCTGGGGTTTCCCGTAAACTGGCTGCATGCCCGAAGGGGTGGAGGGCGTTTGGTGGGAAGTGAACGCCGCCTCGGCCTGCTGCTCCGACAGCAGCTTGGATTGCGCCAACAGGGCAAACACCACGGCATCTTCGCCCAATGCGTAGATCGCTCGGGCTTGCTCCTCCGAGAGCAGCGGTCCCAATGGAATGCCACTTATTGCCGTCGCCATGGCGTCTTGGCCCAAAACCACAACATCTTGTAACTATATTATACCGAAACGCTACTTATGGTTGCGTCAGACGGCTAAAGTGTTACGGATTTTAATATATAGAATTCTATATACTAGAGTCAACAGTGCTTCGGCGCATGAATGAAAGGAGCACCCCATGACCGCTGAAAAGAAATCCCTGCCCAAGCCCAAGCCTATTATCGAGTGTTTCGCGGGCCTGCCTGATCCCCGCATGGACCGGACCCGCAGGCACAACTTCATTGACATCTTGGTGATTGGGCTATGCTCAGCCCTCGTGGGCGGAGAGAGCTTTTCGGATATGGAGCGCTTCGGCTGGCTCCGGGAGGATTGGCTGAAGGGCTTCCTGGAATTGCCCGGCGGCATCCCCTCGCACGACACCTTCAACCGGGTCTTTTCCGCCCTCGACCCCCATGCCTTTCTGGAATGCTTCGGCCAATGGGTGCAGGGCATTTGCCCCAATCTAAGCGATGAGGTCGTCGCCATTGACGGCAAAGCCCTGCGGCGCGCCTTGAATCAGGGGGAGGCCATCCCCTACATCGTCAGCGCATGGGCTTGCGAGCACGGCCTGGCGCTGGGGCAGGTCAAGGTGGACGAGAAATCCAACGAAATCACCGCCGTCCCCAAACTCCTCAACGCCTTAAAGCTCAAGGGAGCCATCGTCACCCTGGACGCCATGGGCTGCCAGAAGGATATCGCCTCCCACATTATCCAACGGCAGGCCGACTACGTGCTGGCCCTCAAAGGCAACCACGCCACCGCCCTAGAAGAAGTGAAGGCCTTTTTCAAGGACGCCGTTCCCCCTTGCGCCACCCAGTGCGCGCCAACAGCCGACGCCACACGGATGGATTTCCACCAGACCATCGACAAGGGGCATGGCCGCATCGAAACCCGCCGATACTGGCAATCCACCGACTTGGGCTGGTTCGAGGACAAAGGACTTTGGAAGGGCCTCAAGAGTTTCGGCATGGTCGAGTCCATCCGCAAGGAAAAAGGGAAGAACACCATCGAGCGGCGCTACTACTTGAGCAGCCTGCCCCTCGACGCACGACGATTCGCCCACGCCGTGCGTGGACACTGGGGCGTGGAAAACAATTTGCACTGGTGCCTAGACATTATCTTTCGCGAAGACGACAACCGCGCCCGAACAAGAAACGCCGCCCAGAATCTCGCCTCCTTGAGGAGAATTACACTCAACCTCCTCAAGAAAGACAAGACCAACAAAGATTTCCTCAGGGGCAAGCGCTTCGCTGCTGCACTCGACCCCGAATACCTCCTACGTTTACTGGGAATTTAGATGCGTAAGCCCTGGCGCCCATAGTGTTACCACTGAACACGCCATGGGACTCCTTTGCTAAGTCTGAAGACCAAAGCTATGTCGTGAACCTCACGGAAGGTTACAATGTCGACGCCACCGCCGCTGTACGGCCCATGGCCACACTTCCCTATCATTACTCCGGTTGGTATGTCTTTGATCTGACGGATATGCTGTCCACGGCAGGTTCGGGAAAATCCATTGAAACACTTGCGGTTGCGATGGAAAGCAAGGATAACGGCGGCTACCGATTCGTCTCTACCCAGCTCCCGGCTATGGCCATCGTAGGGCTAGATGGCTCCGCAAACCTTCGGCCCGCGTTCTACGTGTTCTCCGAGCCAGTTCCGCCACCGGAGCCTGCGGCGCAGTGAGTTCGGGGTTCGGGTTCCGTAGCATGGCCGTCCCGGCCATGCGCGGAGCTCTCCAAAAACTGTGTTGGCAAGCCAAAACAAGGAAATGCAGGCAAGATGAATAGAAGAGAACAAAAAAAGCGGTAGCAAGCTACCGCATATGCACGCTAAGTCTTTTTTATGAAACTATTTGGAGTGCGGCAGCTTGCTGCCGCTTTGGACGTGCGGATCTCGCTTGAATGCGCTTATACTACATTGCGGCAATATAGAATCATACGCTGAGAGTTTTTGGTAGGCCATGCGCATGGGCGAGACGCCCATGCTAGTGCGACTGCGAGTGTACGCTGTCCGAGAGGTGTGAGTCCTCTTCAGGCATGCACGCTCCGGCCTGTAGCCGACCGTAACTGCGTCGCCGCGAGGCGGGGTGGAGAGCAACGGAAGGCGAATGACTAGTCCGTAGGATAACGAACTCGATTCGGCCTGATGCTCCGGCGAGCCTGCTGGGAAATGGCGAAGCCTAGAAATAACCGGTCACGCTGAGGGGTCGTGTGCAAAAGCGATGGCGGGGGAACATGGGGTGGTTGGAGACGGAATGGTCAGGAAGGCAGGGTACATGAAGCAGTGAGAGCCGCTGGGAGTAAGCAGGCGAGAAGCCACCCAACGGCAGTCAGAGCCGCCATAGTAGCGAGGAAACGCCGTAATGGGCGTGGAGCGAAGGGCGGTAGGAAGGTGGATGGGTGAGTACGGAATGCGAGGAAATACAACCGTCACCAGTGAACCGCGCAAGCAGTTCTAAACATGCCGGAGATAACCGCCCCTACTGGAAGCGAGCGGTCCTTGCGTCTGGACGGAACCCATGTTGGCGGCCCTGAAACAAGGGGTGAAAGGAAGGCGATGGTTCAGCTTGATGGATAAGCAGACCATCAATACTGAGCTAATGCTTACTTTGGCGGCCATAGGTCTTTTCAGCTTACAAAAGCCTATGAAACCGCTCGCCAATCCTCCAAGAGGTAAGACCACCAACTGGAGAGCCGTATGCGGGAGATCTGCACGTACGGTTCGGAGGGAGGGGAGACCGGCCAACGGTCTTCCCTACCCCTATCGAGAGGGGCGGATCTACGCTATCGTTATGCGCGGTGTCTGTTTTATGCTGTTGTATCGCCGCAACACCCGAAGTAAAACGCCGGTGGCGGCCTGCCGCCGGAATAACCACCAAGGCCGCTGCCTATCTGTCCGCTTGAGGCTCGGCAGCCGGAGCGGCTTTCCCGCCATGACGCAACAAGACGCCCGCGCCTAGTCCGAATGACACCCAGAAGATGCCATAGAGAATGGCCATCTCTAATGCGAGTGCAGCCGCCAGCGTGGCCGGGGGCACGCTGGCCTCGCGGTGCAGCAAGGCGGCTTGGGTGAGGTACGGCAGGCCTGATGCGTCGGGTGCGAAGGGCAGGGCGGCGACGATGGCATGGGCGCACCGGGCGGCGGCCATGAGCGGCCATTCAATCGGATACCCGAATCCGCGAAACAGGAAAGTGGCGGCCAGCATGTCGGTGAACGTCAATCCGAGGGTGGCGAAAATGACTACCGGCAATTTGCCATGCAAGGCGCGGATCTCGGTGCGCATTAACAAATCGAGCCGGCGTAAGCGCTGCATTAGCGTGGTGGGCGCATGCGTGCTCACCGAATCTTTATGCGCAAGCTTCCGTATGAATACCATGTAATAACCGAAGCTTGCCCATATACAGAAACCGGCTGTGAGGCCTATGAGCCAGCGCAGGGGCACGAGGCCCAGCAACGCCACGCCCGCCAATCCTAAGCCCATGGTGCAAGCCGCCTCCGTGCCACGGTCCACGATGATCCACGACGCCACCTTATGGCTCCGGTAGCGCGGCAGGAACAAGGGAGACAATTCGCCCAAACGCCCCGGCGTCCACATCCCGGCGGCCTTGCTCAGGAAAAACAGATTCATCGAGCCCATGCCCGGGCCGAGGGCGTACCGCCATTTCCCAGCACGCAGCCACAATCCGCTTATTTCAAGAAAGACCATGGGTGCGAGCCAGCGCAAGTCCACCTCGGACAGCGCCGTACCAATACGCTCCCAGCCCACATACCACAGCACGCCGCCATAGACCGCCACGGCCAGGCAGACAAGTCCTATACGGCGTATTCGCGTGGAAATACGCTGGCGGCCAGTAACAGCTTTTTCGGGCATATCTGTGGTTTTCTCCTTGAGCGTCTTCAAAAGCAATACAATTAACGAATTGTACTATTAAAAGCGGCAGCAAGCTGCCGCACTCCATATAGTTGGCAGTAATAACATTCTATTCCAGAATATGATAGCTCACTGTCGTTTGCGGCTTCTTTATCTTATTCAGGTTTCATTCCCACAAACGCCCGGCAGGGCGAGCCGTCGGCGCCGTCAATGGACAAGGGCAGCACGACAAAGGGATGAACGCCCGCAGGGACGCCCGCGAGGCGCAGCCCTTCTACGATAAGCACGTTGTTGCGCAATAAAATATGGTGGGTGTACTGGCCCGGCTGCTGGTACGGGGCCACGGAGAGGTAATCGACGCCCACGAGGCGGACGCCTTCGTCCACGAGGCGTTGGGCGGCGTCAGGCTCTAGAGCAACGAAGTCCTTCCGGAAAGGGCCTTCAAACGGCACGTCCGAGTTGATGGTCTTGATGAGCACCCGGGGCGGCAGCGGGCCAGGGCCGAGGGCGTCGGCGGTGATATGGGGTGCGCCAGACGCTTCAATGACCAGCGCGCCGCCAAAGAAAAGGCTGGCATCCACTTGCTCGAGCGTGCGCCCGCCTTCCTCGAAATGCCAGGGTGCGTCCATATGCGTGCCCGTGTGCGTGCAGATGGTGAGCACGGAGGTGTTCGAGCCGGCGCCTTGGGCGATGCGCCCGCCGGGCTGTATGCTAAAAGGGACGTGCCCGGGCCATGCCGCCATGCCTTCCCGCAAAGGAATGCTCACGTCTTTCCAGCGTATGTTCACTCGGGCGCTCCCGATGGTTCTGTTTCGATGCATAATGCGCCGCAGGCCCGTGTGGCCGCGTCGATGGCCGCCTGGGGCGTATCGCCTTCGGTGAGGACATAGCCCACCTTGTCGCGCGTGACGCAGTCGATAATCGGTTCGAGGACATCGCCCGGCTTCGCGGCCACAACGACTTCCTTCACGCCGGGCAGCGCGCGCGCCGCCTCGACACCGCTGATGGACAGGACGCGTCCCGGCGGCGCAGGGATCCAGTAGATGGCGGAACCGCGCAGGAAGCGCCTGGCTTCGATGGGCGCTTCGCCAAGGGCGATGCGCAGGCTGTCCGCGATATAGTCCATGCCGTACGCCATGGGCACGAGGTCCGTCGGGATGCGCGCGCCGCCGGGGCGTCCCGCCATCTCGACGATGCGCGGGCCGTCTTTGTGCAGGATCACCTCGATATGCGTCGTTCCATTGCGGAACTCGATGGCCTCGAGGGCCGCCGACACGGTATCTTCCAGCGCTTGCGCGTCCGCATCAGAGATCAAAGGCGGCATGCAAAGGCCCAAGTCAAAACGGTCGGGCGGTTGTGAGCGATGTTTACCGGTGATGCCGCCGAGGATATAGCGCCCTTCGTAGACCAGCCCATCCACGCCGAACTCCTCGCCTTCCATGAAGGACTCGATGAGCGCCTCGCCCACGCGGGCTTTGCCGAGGGCCAACTGGAATGCGGCGGGCAGCTCTTCGATGCGGTCCACGCGCTTCACACCCCGGCTCGCATTGCCATCGGCGGGCTTCACGATGACCGGCAGCCCGATGGCCTCGACGGCGGCATAGGCCTCTTCGAGCGTACGCACGCCTTTGAACGCGGGACACGGCACGCCCTTCGCCGCGAGGGCTTCACGCATGACGCGCTTGTTGCGCACGCGCTCGGCGATCTCGGGGCGGCATCCTGGAAGGCCCAGGCGGGTCGTGGCATGGGCCGTGGCCTCGACGGACCACTCCGCCGCCGGATAACACCCGTCCGCCTGGTGCGCCCGCGCCACACGCGTGACCTCGTCCGGATCGGTGATGTTCGCCGACTCGAACGCGTCGGCCACGGCGAAGCCCGGCGCATGGCTGCTGCCGTCCATGGCGATGGTGTAAAAACCAAGCTGGCGGGCCTTCTTGATCATCTCGACCTGGTTGCCGCCAGCGCCCACGATAAGGATGCGCTTGCTCATGGAAATCCCTTTGCTTGTTTTGCGGATACGGGTAGAACGCTTCTTCCCACGGAGGCATAGTGTGCGCCACGGCGGCGGCGCAAATCAAAAAGGGCTGGCATGAAAAGAAACCAAATGTCCATCTCACCCTTAGGCCCATCGTAGCGGCAACTATCCGTCTATTTGCTCTCTCTCTCTCTCTCTCTCTCTCTCTCTCTCTCTCTCTTATGCGAATCCTGGCGATAATGAACCCGAACCTATTGTGCCAGGATATCCTACCAATAATGAAGCGGAATGGACTCCCACCTCCGCAGGCCGGTACACTATTGGCTGCGATGCGGATGACCAGGCGCTTGCCGGACCTTCCGCGGATGATGAAACCGTTTCGGCCCCATCAAGGACCATTGACGTTGTGCAGCTTTTCAGCATTGATTGGGCCGCATATCGCCCAGAAGGAATGACTCCACCGCTGAACTTGATACCAGAAACTATATATAGCGGCGGCCAAGCGGTTGGTCGCAGAATATTTCCGGAAAAGATTTCGTACGATGACCAGTATTCAGTTGATAGAAGAACAATATGGGTTGAAGCACTCATTACACCCGCTGTCGAGGGTGTTCCGGTCTATTTCCGTATTTGGGACATTGACGATCCTTCAAGCAATAGCATCATCGATCCAAATGGCAGCGCGGGCGGTGATAATTGGGGGGGATGCACGCTAGAAGAAGTAGTGTACACAAATAGCGAGGGGTATGCTCGTGCTTGCCTTACGGTGAGCATGCGCCCCGGTGACAATTACCGCGCGTCCGCTTCTCTTTTTTCAGACAAACTAGAAGCGATGAATCCAGCAGAGGCAATTGATCCAGCCTTGTTTGATGACTTCTATATCAAAACGACTCCCCAATACCTCGTTGTTTGGCGCAAAATTCATGTCGAGCACGATGTGATGGGCGAACCTGACCGGGTGCCAGCCCCCATGGAATATTTTGGGACACTAAATGGAACGGTCAGATTAGCTGAACAGGTAGGTTACTATACATATGTTGCTGATATAGGCGTGGATTGGCGGCCGACACATTCCGATTGGCTGCCCAATGATCAACTGGCGGGAGCTTTATTCACCGACACCAATCGTCCAACCGTTACGAATAAGCCGGTTATCTTTAATGGAACGGCTTATCTTGCCCTCGAACCAGGCTTAACCGACATGGTATATGGAGATCCCTATCAAATCAATACCGACGACGTAGACCCTGGTTCATCAACGGTATTACCAAGCATAAACGTACTGGCATACGCATTTTCTAGGGCGTATGTAAGAGTGGTGCTTAATGAATTACCTCCCGAATGGAGCAATGAACAAATACCTTTTCGAAGAAATCTGCTTCTTGATCAATCTAGATTACCCGAAACACGTGATAACGTAACCAAATACATTAGACAATTTCGTGATAGTCCAGTTAATTATTTATATTGGTGTACCTATGTTGTTGCTGCTTATGAAGGTGATATAACACAAGACAATGATCCGAATGGAGAGATTCATGTTTTGGGTAACACAGTTCGAAATGTACTGAGAGAAAAGCCAAGTTTCGCAGCAATATATCAAGAATCTATCAGGGAGTATTCTGCACAAGTATGGCCAGAAACACTTGCACATGAAGTCGGTCACTCATTCGGACTCACACCGAGTACAGATGACGAAGATGCTGGCTACATCATGTATGAGTATGCTGATATTACATCACCTGCGACAATTTTTTCTCCAGAAAGTGTAGTTGAAATACGAAGTGAAATGGAGCCTTGGTGAATTGTATTTACCAAAAGATATATGCCATTGACTATTTAGTCAATTTGGCTATGAAAAGAAAGGGATAGATCATGGCAACGAAAATGCTGCAATTGAAAAAGTCAGTATATGTTATGATTCTATTGTTATCAGGTGCTTTTCATGCAATTGCTGCCGAAACTCATCATGTTCAAGAGGAAGCAGATAGAGTTACTCTCACTGCACGGATAAATCAGAATATGTTGCTACAGTGGCAGCCATTGGTAATCTATCTCAGGTTAGAGAATAATTCTGCCAATTCGTATGAGATCATACCGCAGGTAGATTTTCTCAAAGGATGTATGGTGTATATTACTCCGCCTAACAGAAATGAACAATTTGTTTGCAATTCAATTAATACACAGCGTGAGGTTCTGCATCGAGAAAAACTAGAACCCGGTAAAGTTTGTTATGGACGTATATTTATTGATACTTGCATATTGGGTAAGCTAAATTCAGCAATAAATGAGGGAGAATTTGTACCACTGAACAAAACAGGCCATTACTCAATTCAACTCAAGTGGCCTTTACATTCAGTGCCTGCTCCTGAACCAGACAGCAATGGTTCCATTCATTACTCCGTAGCGTATGCATCTTTGGAACTTGATGTGGTGGAGCCTGCGGGCCGGAATCTGGAAGCGTTCAATGCATGGAAGAATGCACTGAAAGAAGTGGGTTTCCAGGGCATCCCGGACAGTGGGCCCGACGCCGAAGCACTCATGACGACGTATGCGGATACGATCTATGGACAGTATGTTCAGTATAGAAATTGCACCATTCAACGGACGCCCACTCCCGCCAATCTTCCCGCCCCTCCCGAACCGGGCACGCCTGAATACGAATTTTTCCTCCAACCGGTAGCTGGATACAACGCCTTTCTCCAGAAATACCCCGATTTCCCGCTGGCGGACAAGCTAATGGGAGAAATCGCCAAGTTTAGCTCTATCGAGAATCTCCAATCGCTGCTGGATACGCTGAAGCAAAAATATCCGTACAGCGTCGAAATCCCGAATGTGGAGGCGTTGCTCGCGGAGCGCATCGAGTCGAAGCGGCTTCGCGAGACTAATGAAGCCACGAAAGCAGTGGGCCAAGAGTAAGGGAGTATCATTCTGTTTGCGCTGATTCTCTGTGCTCCTCCGTGCCTCTGTGGTAAAATTCCGGAACATCCACCACAGAGGACACAGAGGAGCACCGAGAAAGGATACCGTGTCAAATGGAATTCAGCATTGTAGTCGTTGTAGTTTACTCAGAATGTTAAGCCCTGTTTATTGGGCATTTGTTTCGTGAACGTCTTTCGTTCCCCGTGGCTCCCCGTGTCTCCGTGGTTAAGAAAAGCTTCTTTGAAAAAGATTGCCACGGCCTGCATGTTATTCCTGCTGCTCAAACGCCCACAAATTCTCACGAAGACCCAAAGAGTAAGGGCGTATCATTTGTTTGGGCTTATTTCTCTGTGCTCCTCTGTGCCTCTGTGGTAAAATTCCGGAACATTCACCACAGAGGTCACAGAGGGACACAGAGAGAAGCATACGTTTTTTTTACTCCCCCTTCCTTTCTCTGGAACTGCCTTTCTGGATACGGTATACTCCCGTTGATTTTGGAAGGGGCCATGGAAATCACCGAAAAACAGAAGCATCGCTTGCAGCGGTACATGCGCGAAGTGAGCGCTCATTTGAGCGATTTGCCCGAAGCGGAACGGCGCGGGGCCGTGGGGAGGTTGCGCGCCCAGCTCGAGCAAGGCCTGCAACAGTCTGGCGATGGGGAGCTGCACGACAGCGACATCGACGCGCTGCTGGCCAGTTGCGGCGCTCCGGCGGATCAGGCGGCCTTGCTGGTGGAACACGGCGGCTATGCGCCGGTGGCGGGCCAGACGGGCGGGCAAGTGTGGCTTGGCGTATGCGCGAGGCTGGCGCGCGGCATGGATGCGGACCCGCTGATCCTGCGCGTGATTTTGGTGGTCCTGGGCCTGGTGTTCCCGCTGCTTCCCTTGCTGCTTACCGCCTATATGGGCGCGTATTTCTGGATGCGTTATATCGCGGACCAGAAGGGCCTGCGGCCCATCCGCTGGGTGGCATTAGTCAAAGGGCTTGCCATCACCTTCGGCATTTCGCTGGCGCTCTATCTTGGGACAGGCTATACCATGATTTTAGCGCAACGCCTGATTTGGCGTTTCCTCGAGCAGAGCATTGTGCTCGAGCCTAAATGGGGCTGGCTCGAAATTGAGCAGGGTCGCTTATTCTTCTGGGCGTTGTATCTGCTGCTGCCCTTAACGGCTTTGTCGGCCATGCCCGTAAAGGACGCCTGGGCGGGCACCTTGCGCAAGGTGGTGCATGCCGCGCTGGCGCTCTACGCGCTTGCGCTGTGTTTCGGCCTTGCGAGTTTCGCCGCAGGGGCCGTTCTCTACTTGGCGCAGAACTTTCGAGGCGCTTCCACCCTCACTGGCCTCTTCTAGTTCCGCTTTATGTCAGCCGCCACAGCGTGATGGCCTTCGCATCCGTACAGGTGTCAAAAAACTCGCGAATCCAGGTGGCGTATGGGCTTTTCGGCGCGAGCTCGCCATTAATCACTTCGAGGGGAATCGCGGCAACCGGCTGGACGGCGCGCGCGAGCAGATGCCGCAACACGCCGAAATACGCCCCCAGGCACGGATCATCCGCAGGCACGCGGATATCGAGTTCTTTGCCGTTCCGTTTCGACACCAGCACGAGCCGCTGGCCGTGAAAAACCAAATGCGTGCCCGCCACGCGCGGCGGCAATTGGCCCTTCAACGCGGGCAGCGCCACGCCGCATAACGATGCCGGATCCGTGGCGTTCATCCAATAAATCAGATCCTCATCGGGCAAATGCTGCAAAGCGCGAAAGGCCTCCGCCGAGGTGAATTGCAGGCCCGGCACGCCGTGAAAGAAGCATCCCGCGATAATCTCGCCCGACAATTCCATGCGGCGCAGCGTGCGGAATAGGACCGGCCAGCGCATATGGGGCAGCTCTTTCGCGAGCAATTCGCGGAACAGTACGCCGTAACGTTCGAGCAGCACGCGGACCCGTTCGCGGTTCATCTCGTCCTGTTCGACCAGATCGGCGGGCGGCTCGATGGCGGGCAGCATGCGCCATGCCCCGGGATACGCGCGGGCGCTCTGCCATGCGGAACGGCGGGAGGCCATGCCCCGCCGCGTGGGCGCGGCGGCGTCCACGGTCTTGAACTGCGTCTCGACGCCCTTGCGCAAGGCCGCGAAGGATTCGTTCGACACGCGGCCCTCCCATACGAATTCCCACAGGGAATCCGTCAATTCCGCCGTGGTGAGCTGGGTGGCGTCGAGCAAGGACTGGAAATAGTATTGCCCGCGCGGATCTGCGAATAGTTTCGGGGCGATTTGCTCCCACATACGGTCTTTTTCGGCGTCCCGCGTTTCCGCATCCACGAACAGGCCGCGATCATCCTGGAAGCACATGAAGATGCGTTTGCCCTCGCAGCCGCACCACATCAGCTCGCTCTCGTTGTTCACGATATCGAGCATGGAGGGGGCATACTCATGAAGCCGCGCGGGAAGGTATTCGGCCTCCAGCAAGTGCGGTGGAACCGGGAAGCCAAACAACGGTTCGATGGCGTCCTGCACGGTGGCGTCTTCTCCGGCGAGGATGCCTTGCTGTCGTGCGAGGAAAGGCGTGAGGGCCTCGATGGGCAATGGCTCGAAGGCGGGCCGCGCCTGGGCGCGCGTGAGGCGCAACAGGATTTCGAGGTTCTCCGCGTCGCACACCTCGACCCGGTCGCCGGGGATGGTGAGGTTTCCCGCCACGATGGCCCGCATGTCGATCAACACATCCAGGGCTTCCTCGATGGCGTCCACGGGAAGCGGCAAGGCGGCGCATAGGGCGTCTTGCGGCATCGGGCCATAATAGCGGAGCCATTCGCCCAGCCAATCCGCCGCGCCATTCTCGTCATCCGTTTCGCGGCGCGATTCGATATCCGGCACGGTGGGCGCTTCGCCCCGGCCCAGGATAGGCTCGAGTTTGAGGCGCGCCACATCAAGATGCAGCGACCGGAGGAGGCGCGGCAGGCATTCGAGGGCCGCCACGGCGGGCGCGGCGCGGCCAAGGAAAGTTATGCGTGCGAGCCGGTCCGCCACCGTTTTGAGAGCGGCGGCGGGCTTCAGGCCGTGGTCGCGCTCCATGGCTTCGAGGAGGGCCTTCCATTCGGGAAGAGGAATCAACAGGCGTTCTTTCACCCAATCGAGCAGTTCCTCGGGTGAAGACGGCGCGTACCCCTCGAAGGTACGCTGGGCCTTGCGCTCGAATGTAGCCGCCAGTTCGCGTGCGATCTGGGGGCGCAGCGCGGCGGAGAAAACGGCCTCCTGTAATAAATCATCGTTCAACCGCGACGCGCCCGCGCCGGGCCGCTCATCGGTGGCATACACGAGCTGGTTCGTCTTCCGCCACAATGCGCCTTCGGCGAAAGGCGACTGCACGGTGGTGTTCACTACCGAAATCTGCGTTTCACCGCGATGAATTTCATCGAGCAGAAGCTTCAAGTTAGGCAGATCGAATTCATCGCGCAGACAGGTGCGCCAGGTCTCGATGAGGATGGGGAAATCGGGGTAGCCCGAAACCGCATCGAGCAGGTTTTTCGAGCGCAGCTTCGTGAGCCAAAGCGGCATGCGGCGCGAGAAGGATTGGCGCGGCAGCAGCAGGGCGCGCGCGGCATTCTCGCGGAACCGAGCGCCGAAAAATCCCGTGCGTTCGAGCCGCTTGCGCAGCAGCGCCTCGACTTCGCCGGACTCGACGATGGCAAAAAAATCCACGGCAGGCGCATCGCTGGACATGCTCAGCACGACGCATTCGTTCATGGCCATGATGTCCAGTGTTTCACCGGTGCGGTCTTCCCATGCCTGCGCCAGCGCCACGGCGAAAGGCCGGTTCACGCAGCCACCCCACTGCGTGTGCAGGATGGCCAGCGTAAGCCCTTCCTCGACGGCGCGCTCGGAGCAATACTCGATCAAGATATGATGGCGGTGCGGAAGGGGCTTGCCCGTGGCGGCGCGCTGCCGCTTCAAGAAATGCACGAGGGCCTCCGATGCGGGCGTGTCCAGGAAATACCTCGCGCGCAGTTCTTCCGCGAAATCGTAATCATCGAGCCGCTTGTCCGCCGCTTCGCAAAAACGCGACACCGCCTCGGCGAATGCGAAATTCCGGTCCTGATCCTCGGCGCGCCAGAACGGTACGTATTTCATCCGGGGAGGCGCGGATTCGACGAGCACATCGTTATGGGTGATATTGCGGATCGTCCACGACTGCATGCCCAGCGTGAACGAGTCGCCGATGCGGCGCTCCCAGACGAACTCCTCGTCGAGTTCGCCGATTTTCGCGTGCGTGCCCGCGTGGCGCAGGGTGAAGCTGCCCCGGTCGGGGATGGTGCCGCCGGAACCGTATAGGATGCGGAGCGACGCGGGTTTGGCGCTGGCGATGCCGCTGATGCGATCAATCGACAACAAGGGTTGGAGGATGCGCAGGCGGCTGTCCTCGTAGCGCCCGCCCAGCATGTCGATCACCAAGTCGAATTGCGCACGGGAAAGGGTGTTGAACGACCAGCAGGTGCGGATGAAGGCGTAGAGCGCGTCCAAGCGCCATGGCTCCATGCAGGCCATGGACACGAGCACCTGGGCGAGCACATCGAGCGGGGCCGCCACGGGGGCCAGCGTCTCGATGTCTTGCGTGGCAACGGCGCGGGCCATGACGGCGGCATCGAGGATGTCGCGCCCGTGGATCGGGAACAGGGTCCCCCGGCTCACCGCGCCTACGGTATGCCCCGCACGCCCCACGCGTTGCACGGCGGACGCCACGGTGAAGGGCGTTTGCACCAGGAGGACTTCATCCAGCGCGCCGATGTCGATGCCCAGTTCGAGGCTGCTGGTGGCCACAATGGCGCGCAGTTCGCCATTCTTGAGGCGCTGCTCGACCACCATGCGCATCTCGCGCGACAGCGAGCCGTGATGCGAATAGGCGATGATTTCCTCCTCGTCTTCATTGATCAGGAGGCTCAAGCGTTCGCAGTGCCGCCGGTTGGTCGTAAAGATGAGCGTCGAGTGATTGCGCAGGATGCGCTCTTTAAGCTGCGCCGCCAGGCGCGGCATCACGGGGCTGGGCTGTTCCTCGCCAAAGCCGCCCTCGGGAAAGCGCACGGCGATTTCGTATTGTTTCGCGCCTTTCGCCTCGATGATGGACACGGGCCGTTTCTCGTAGGCCTCGCCGCGCTGGATATATCCGCCGACAAAATCCGCCACCACATCCAGCGGCTTCACCGTGGCCGAGAGCGCCACGCGCTGGAATTCGCCCGAGAGGCGCGCCAGTCGCTCGATGGCGCTCATGAGGTGCGTGCCGCGTTTCGTGGGAGCGATGGCGTGGATCTCATCGAGGATGACCGTCTCGACGCCACGCAGAATCGGCTGGGCGGAATGGGTGCTCAACAGGAGATTAAGGCTCTCCGGCGTAGTGATGAGGATCTCGGGCGGACGCCGCAACATGCGCCTACGCTCGGATTGCTCGGTGTCGCCGCTGCGCACGAGCGCCTCGATGGCCGGGACCGCCACACCCGCCTGGGCGAACACGGCGCGCAGTTCCGCGAGCGGACTGAGTAGGTTGCGCTGGATGTCGTTGTTGAGGGCCTTGAGCGGCGACACATACAGCATGCGCAAACCGCCCGGCGTCCACGCCCCGCTCAAGAGCTGGTTGAGGCCCCATAAAAATGCCGTGAGCGTTTTTCCGCTGCCCGTGGGGGCCGTGGCAAGGACATGCCGCCCCTCGGCGATGCGCGGCCACGCCGCCGCTTGCACCTCCGTGGGCGTCCCGATGCGCTCGATGAACCATCGCTGGATCAAGGGGTGAAATAATTTCAGTGTTTCGTGCATGGCCTTAGCATAGGCAATCGCACGCGCAAGCGCAAGCGGGAGCGAAGCACTTGCGAATTAGCCAAATCTGCTTCAGTTACTCAAGCGTGACGAAGTTTTTTTATTGTAGGTATGTCGCGCTTTATATGGTTGCATTCTTGGCGGCTTCGCGGCTTTGCGTGAAATAGATTGAGTAAGGCTGGTGCAGTGTACTATAGGAATCCCATTCGATTGATACGCACGCAAAGCCGCCAAGAACGCAAAGGTAAACGATAATAAAGAATGTTATGCCGTTACATTGGGTTGTGGGCAACGCTCACTTTGGTTACTCATGTGTATTGACAGGGATTGGAGCGCTTTCGCTCGTGTGCGGATGGCGTGGTGGTTCAGCGGTTATTTGTCAGCGGTATTTGAGTTTCGAGATGTTGACGGTTACGTTGTCGCTTAATCCATGTTGAGCGAGGCGGTATTCCAGTTCGAGTTGCACGAGCCGTTGATTCGGAATTTTAGGGCCGATGTAAAGCTCATATCCTTTCTCTTGGAACAGGATCGGCTCCGACTTCAGAAAGATTCGTGGCGGCTTCCCTAGTTTAGTGGGTTCTTCATCAATATCGGCGTTCTCGAGATCGGATTCAAAAACGATGATTCGATATTCCTCTTCTGTTCGGTATTCCTCGGATTTGAACAAGTAAAACACCTCGAGTAGAAGCCCTTGGACCCCTAAGCGAAATTGCTCTGCGGCATCTGCCCATGACTTCTTTCGATCCTCATCAGTCTCTTTGTTCATCTTATTCTCAATTTCAGTCATGACATCGGCAGCATGAGACAGTTCCCACCTTATTTTTTCACATAACGCTATTTTTTCATCAGCCATATACATCACGCGTTGTGGCTTTGTCAGAGGTATAGAAGGTCTTTTTTTAGAGGAAACCGGGAACTCTGCTTCAGTGTTCTTGTCTATTCCAGTTATCGTACTATCATATAATATCTTCTCAGATTTGAGATCCAGCTTTTGATATGGAGTCAGCTTTTCTTCATTTTCCTTGAAAACTCTGGCGGGAATACACAACGAAATGCCGTCGCCATCATTACCATACAATCGCCACTGATCAAGGCGATCATAGTTTCCTGTGAAACATAGTGCATACATCTTTCGAGCAATGCGAGGATCGAGTTCGTCGTTTTGTACAAAATTGCTGAGCAATCTGTTCTTTTTACAGTCACGTTTGCACACTTCGCAGTGTTTAGCAAATGCCATTCCTTCGGTAGGGTCATTCACGTATTCCAGGTTGCCAAAACGCAGTATAAATGTGTCGGTTTTCTTATGATCCTCTTGTTTCAAACTCTTAGGTTGAATCGGCAATATGGAGCGAAGCACATTCAAAGTAGTATAATGGCAATAATGATCCGGCTCTTTTGGGGGTTGCTCTGGTACATCATTCTTCGATTCTTTCAACAACTCAGATAAGTCAATTGCATTAATGGCGGATGCCAGAGCAAAGAGAGAAAAATGACACTTCCCACGCATTGTATTATCTAGTACTTTAGTTTCTGCGAGCTTTATATTTATATCCGCTGTCCATTTATATACAGACTCGTCCATTAGGGTGATTCGAGAAAACTTTTCCCAAAGGTAATATGGAACACTGGCATCTTCTAGGTCTTTTCCAGTTGTTTCCTGAAGCACAGACAAGATTATTCGCAAAAGTCCATATGCTTGTCCATTTAGTGGCTCTACAGGTGCTTGATTCAAGATTTTTTCACTAATCTCGCTGGCGCTTCTATATGTTTTACGTGCGTCATCTTCTTTTGACATTTCCTTCTGGGCGCGTCCTTTGAGGAAAAGCGCCATTGCCACCCGTCCCTGTGCGGAAGGCTCTGTCGTTTCATCAAACCGTCTCACTACTTCGTCGCAAGCGGCAATGGCTTCAACTGATTCCCCAATATTTCCAAGAGTGATTGCTTTGTTGAAAAGGGCATTAGCTACCTGCCCCTGCAAAGATACCTCTTGTGATTCCCAAAACCGTCTCACTACTTCGTTGTAGGCGGCAATCTCTTCTAGTGGTCTTCCAAGTTGTCCAAGAGTAACTCCTTTTTTGACGAGGGCTTTAGCTAGTTGCTCTTGCAGAGATGCTTCTTGGGATTCTCCAAATCGTCTAACTAATTCGTCATAGGCGGCAATCTCTTCTAGTGGTCTTCCAAGTTGTCCAAGAGTAGCTCCTTTGTTGAAAAGGGTTTTAGCTACCTGCTCTTGCAGAGATACCTCTTTTGATTCCCCAAATCGTCTAACTAATTCGTCGTAGGCGGTAATCGTTTCAAGTAACTCTCCAAGTTGCACAAGAGTAGCTCCTTTGATGAAAAGGGCTTTAGCTACCTGCTCTTGCAGAGATACCTCTTTTGATTCACCAAATCGTCTCACTACTTCGTCGTAGGTTGTTATCGATGCAAGTAACTCTTTAAACTGCCCGAGAATGATTCCTTTGTAGAAAAGGGCTTTAGCTACCTGCACTTGCAGAGATACCTCTTGGGATTCCCAAAACCGTCTCACTACTTCGTCGTAGGCGGCAATCTCTTCTTGTGGTCTTCCAAGTTGTCCAAGAGTAACTCCCTTTTTGACGAGGGCTTTAGCTACTTGTTCTTGCTGAGATGCCTTTTGGGATTCCCCAAAGCGTCTCACTACTTCGTCATAGGCGGTTATCGCTTCAAGTGTTCTTTCCAGTTGCTTGAGAGTGATTCCTTTGTTGAGGAGGGCTTTAGCTACTTGTTCTTGCAGAGATATCTCTTGTGATTCCCCAAATCGTTTCACTATTTCGTCGTAGGTGGCGATCTCTTCAAGCGCTTTTTCCCGTCGCCCGAGAGTGATTCCTTTGTTGAAAAGGGCTTTAGCTACCTGCTCTTGCAGAGATACCTCTTTGGACTTTCTAAATCGTCTCACTACTTCGTCGTAGGCGGCAATCTCTTCAAGCGTTCTTTCTAGTTGCCCGAGAGTGATTCCTTTGTTGAAAAGGGCTTTAGCTACCCGCTCTTGCAGAGAAACCTCTTGAGATTCCCCAAATCGTCTCACTACTTCGTCGTAGGCGATTATCGCTTCAAGCGTTCTTTCCAGTTGCCCAAGAATGTTTCCTTTGTTGACGAGGGCTTTTGCTACCCGCTCTAGCAAAGATACCTCTTGGGATTCCCCAAATCGTCTCACTACTTCGTCGTAGGCGATTATCGCTTCAAGTGGTCTTTCCAGTCGCCCAAGAATGATTCCTTTGAGGAGAAGGGCTCCAGCTATTTGCACTTGCAAAGAAACCTCTTGGGATTCTCCGAATCGTTTCACGACTTTGTCGTAAGCGGTTATCGCTTCAAGTGGTCTTTCCAGACGCCCGAGAGTAAATCCTTTGTTGAAAAGGGCTTTTGCTACCTGCTCTTGCAAAGATACCTCTTGGGATTCTCCAAACCGTTTCACTACATCGTCGTAGGTGGTAATGGCTTCAACTGATTTTCTTGATAGCTCAAAAGTTGTACCTTTAGCATTCATCGCATTCGCAACAAGTAGTCTAGTGTCAAGACTTAACTCTTCGGAAGACTCGCTCGTTGTCTCTCGCAGAATTTCATCATATTTGGCCAAGGCTTCTTCAAGATGATTTTCAATCCGCTCTGTTCGTGCTTCAAAAAACTTGGCCCAGAGATATGCGTTTTCTTCTTGTGCCTTTTTGCGCAGGTTGCGAACGCCATCCAGGAACTCCACACTTTCACCGTTTGTCCGTGAAAGCAGTTCTCTGTAGCTCGCATTGAAATCCGTCACGATGCCGCTCCTTTCCCGCGTTTCCCCGTGGAGTCTGAATGTGGATGTGGGCGTTTGGGGGAACGACGCCATCATATCACGAGCGGCGTCGCGTGGCTACTAAGGCAGTTCATGATGGCATGTCAGGGACAAGGAGTTTTCCGCCGTCTTCTTAGCCCGTCGAGCGGTGGGGCAAGCCCCACCCTACAACCATTAAAAAAAAATTGACCCACAGATGGCACTGATGAGCGATTGACAACCGTGTGGCCAGAGTCACAAAGTGTTTCACTTAATATTTTAATACTACTATTTGTCGAGATCTTGTTTCCTTGTATGGATTTTCTGTGTAAATTAATATACATCCACTCGTTAGAGACCAGATTTCCACCACGAAGAACACGAAGTAAAACTATCCATTCTAGATTTTCATCTGTGGCATCTGCGCCATCTGTGGAAAATCTTCGTGTTCTTCGTTTCTTCGTGGTGCAAAATCCGGAGCTTTGGTTGCGGCTCCGCCGCGCGGTGCCGCTTATGCCTTATGATGCAAAATAATATCTACGCAGGCTCTTGCGCCAGCAAGATCGCCCCTATTGGGACGGCCTGCTCGCCCAGCCCGCAGGGCACGATGGCGTAATGGCCGCGATAGGGCTTGAATACATGTTCATGGACCGCCCGGCGCAGGGGCTCGAACAACGTTTCGCCCATGAGGCTGACGCCCCCGCCCACCGCCACGCGCTCGGGATGGGCCAGCGTGATGACATTCGCGATGGCGAGTCCCATGGTGTGGGCGATATGCCCGATCTCGGCGCAGGCATAGGCGTCGCCCTCGAGCGCCGCCGCGCTAAGCATGGCGCAGGTGCGGTTTTCCGGCTCCCCGCCGCTAAGGCGCGCCAGGGGCGAGCCGGGTTCGATAGGGATTTTGCGGATGCGCCGTTCGATGGCCCATCCCGAGCAAAGGTGTTCGAGTATGTCCGAAGCGCCTGATTCGGGAGAGGTCCAGTCTGGCACGCGCATATGGCCCAACTCGCCCGCGCCGAATCCCTGGCCATTGTGCAGGTGTCCGCTGATAATCAATGCTCCGCCAATGCCGCTGCCGATATTGGTGTAAAAGAAATGCCGTGTTCCCTTGCCCGCGCCGATGCGGAATTCGGCCCAGCCTGCGGCATTGCTGTCGTTGGCGACAAGCGTGGGCAGGCCAAAGGTTTGTTCAAACCAGCTTTTCAGCCCTACATCCTGCCATCCGCCCACTTGGTGCGACATCATCGAGCGGCCCATGGCGGTATCGACCGGGCCGCCGAAGCCCACGCCGATACGCCCTACATGGCCGCCATGTTCGCGGGCGGCGTGGATGAGCGTGGGCGCTTCCTCCGCGATCCACTCGAGGATATCCAGCGCCTCAGCGCCCACAGGAACGGAGCCGCGACGCGACGCGATGATCTCACACGGCGGACGGGCCAATACAAGCTGTAATTTCGCGCCGCCGATTTCCACACCCAGGAGCATGTCTTCCATGTGCGCATCACCTATCGTTACGGCAATCTTTTCCCATGCGCTTATCGGCGGCAGGAAGCCCTCGAGCCACACTTGAGCCTCTCCACCGCCAAAGCGTATCCTCTTCTTATGATACACGTAACGGACACTATCTGCATTGATGAAAACGAGATTCAATTCGATTTCGTGCGCGCGTCGGGTCCGGGCGGGCAAAATGTGAATAAAGTGGCCACGGCGGCGCAGCTCCGTTTTGATGCCGGCCAATCGCCAGCGCTGCCGGAAGAAGTGCGGGCGCGCCTGATGCGCCTTGCGGGCAAGCGTCTTTCAGTTGAAGGCGTATTGATCATTGACGCCCGGCGTTACCGCACACAGGAGCAGAACCGCGTGGACGCTATCGAGCGTTTATCGGTCTTAATACGGGCCGCCGCAGAACCGCCCAAACCCCGCCATCCGACACGGCCCACCCGCGCATCCAAAGTGCGCCATGCCGAACAGAAACAGCAGCGCAGCGTCCTTAAGCGGAATCGCCGCGCCGTGCAGGCGGATAACGAGTAGCTGCTTTTTACTTCATTTAAAAGAGGAAACAAACTACAAAATCGAAACAGAATAAAAAAAGCGGCAGCAAGCTGCCGCGGTCCACATGAGCTATCTTGTTTCTTTATATGGTGTTAAGGGTTTTTACAAGCAGGCGTCAAATGCTTCGGAAAGGTCCGATTTCGAGGTCACGCCGACAAACCGCTTCTGCACTTCCCCGTCTTTAAACACGAGGAGTGTGGGGATGCTCATGACGTTGAACCGGCCCGCCAGATCGTTCTCGTTATCGACATTGATCTTAGCGACCGTAACCTTATCTTTATATTCGTTCGCCAATTCATCCAATACCGGAGCCATCATACGGCAGGGGCCGCACCACTCCGCCCAGAAATCCACTAACGTCACCCCGGATTTCACGGTCGCATCAAAATCCGCACTCGTCAATTCACGCGCATTACTCATTTTAACGAACCTCCATCGGTTTATACCGCATATGTTATCCTTAACGGATCTTTCGCGTTTCAGCGCAGTGAGCCCCCATCCCCAAAACAGCACCCGGCTCATTCCACGAGGATTATAACGAAGCATTCCAAAGGGAGCAAAGTGTGCTTGCGTCATTGAAATCCTGTATGTCAACAATGAACAGAGCGGAATAATTTCGCCCGTTCCAGCGATGGCGCTCACATACGAAACAGCAGCGCCAGGACAACGCTCACGCTTAGGATGCTGAATAGAAAGGTCCACGAGACCACGCTTGCCAGGAATCCGGGTTTCACATTGAATTGAACGCCATACACCGCCATGCCTACGGCTACAGGCCCCGCATGTTGCAGAATAAAGACTTTGGCGGGCAGATCGGCCAGGCCGACCACGCAAGCCATGGCAAAGGCGGCGGCCGGTGCGGCGCAGAGCCGCAAGAGCACGGCTAACACCATGTCTGCTCCCCGTTCCAGGCGGGTCTCGGCCAGTTGCAGGCCGAGAATGACCAGTTGTATGGGAATAGTTCCTGCCGCGGCGATCTCGATGGCGCGAAACAAGGTGCAAGATGCGGCAAGCCCAAGGGCTGGCAGAAAACCGCCTTCCCATGTGGGAACGGATTCAGGCGCGCGCCAGCCTAGATGCTGAAAAAGCAAGGCGAACGCAAATGCGTAGACTGCGGGGAATCGGAACACGTGGCTTAACGAACGCAGCGCGCCGTGGTGGCTGCGCTGTGCATAGTAGACGCCCAGGCTGTTTTGCACCAGGCTTCCGCACACCATGACCACCACCGCCAGCGGCAAGCCTTCCGCCGCTCCGAAGGCGAATGTGGCCACAGGGAGGCCGAAATTTCCCAAATTGGGGAATATGCTTAACAGAAAGGCGCTCTCTTGTTCGGAATTCATGTGGCGCAAGCGGGCCACGCCAATGGCTAGTAAGGACAAGGCGGTGGTGAGCAATACGGTAGCGGCGGCGACACGGCCAAATACAGGCCATTCGATGGTCCGCTGGACCAGGCTTGTAAACACAAGGGAAGGCAGAAAGAAGTAAATATTCAGCGTGGCGAGGGTTCTGGCGTGCAGGTCAAACAGCCGACGCAGGAGATAGGCGATGCCCACTACTCCAAATACAGGAAATACGGCGCTGATGACGGCTCCCATGATATGCTCACGCCGTCCGTACGGTGTCTTTACCGGAAGATTTGGCGTGATATAGCGCGTCATCTGCGGCTTTCACGAGATGCTTGGCGTCGATTCCCGGGCGAAACTCGGCCACGCCACAGCTCATGGAAACGCCATGGCTGTTGGTTTCTAGAAATGCCGCGCGCAAACGCTGGGCAGCAGATACGGCGGAATTTCTGTTTGCCCCTGACATCAGCAATGCGAATTCATCGCCGCCATACCGGAAACCTTCATCCGCGCCCCGCAAATGTTGCCGGATCAGGCGTCCAACCAGGTTCAAGACCGCGTCGCCGGTCTGGTGGCCCAAGGTGTCATTGCATTGCTTGAAGTTATCCAGGTCAATAAATACCAGCGAGAGGGGGCTGCCTTGCCACAAGGCAGTGGCAATAGCGCCATCCAGCCTCGAGTAGAAGGCGCGCTGGTTGAGCAAGCCGGTCAATTCATCCCGGCTCGCCATGCGGACCAATTGGTCTTCGATGGCATGTTGTTCCGTCACATCCTTGCATACGAGCAAAACGGAGCATTCGAGGCGGCTTTGTATGAAGGTCACGCTGATATCGAGCCAAACCTCTTCGCCGTTTGGACGGAGCAGGCGGATGTCCGCCATGGCTCCTTTGCCTGCCATGGACATGGCCTCACAGCCCAGGAGGAACCGTTCGGCGTCCAGGGGAACGATAAATTCGGACATAGGGTGGCCCAGCAATTCGCTTTGCGGGCGGCCGCATAATTCACAGAACGCCTGATTGACATCATCAACGATAAATGTATTGGGCTCGATAACCAGCATGCCATTCATGCTCAGTTCAAACAGGCGGCCATATTTCTCTTCGGCAATTGCCCGGGCGGCTTGAAGGGCGCGGATGGCCTCCATATCGTCCACGGCGCGCTGCCGTTCCCGCCTCAGCTCTTCCCGCATTTCGCGTTCGCCGAAAATACGGAGCATTTTAGCGCACATTTCTTGGGAAGGGTGCGGCTTTTCAATGAAATCCGAAGCCCCAGCCTGGACGACTTCAACATACGGAAATTCATACGGATATGCGGTCATAACAATGATGTCGCAGTCGGGGCGCTGTTGTTTGGCCAGTTTCACCAATTCGAGTCCATGGAGCCCCGGCATTAGCATATCGGAGATGAATAGGTCGAAAATGGATGCATCCAGTAACTGGAGCGCTTCATCGCCACTTCCACACGCCACGACTTCACAATGAAACGATTGCTCGATAAAACGTTGAAGCACATTGAGGACAAGGGATTCGTCATCCGCGATCAAGACGCGCCGGGCGGAACAATCTGAAACCAATGGTGCTACATTATCCAATATGGCATCCTCTATGGTTATACATGGATGGAATCATACCAACAGACGGCGATTGCCTCAAGCCTTGTCTGTTGGCGTATTAGAAGAGGTTCCCGGTAAACGCCTATCGCGGAACCAGGCCACGCAACCCAGTAGGACTATCAGCAGTTCAACGGCATAAAAGGCCATTAGAAGATGAAACGTGCCGCTGGTGAATCCGTAGCTGTGCAATCCAACGCCAAGCAAGTTGACGCCGAACCAGGAAAACGTGACGATGACTCCGCCCAGAATCGCGCCTAATGCGATGCCCGCATCGCGAATAAGGCCATCCGCCCGGGCATGCAAGACGGCCAATTGCCATAACACAATCATCAATGCGCCATTTTCTTTTGGATCCCAGCCCCAAAACCGGCCCCAGCTTTCAGCGGCCCAAATGCCGCCTAATATAGTGCCCAGCACGGAAAAAAGCAGTCCGAAACAAAATACGCCATAAATCATCCGGGCCACGGATGGATAGAAATCCGGCTCATGGCTCCGCCAGCGCAACAGCCTGCCGAAGACATAGGCATGTCCGAGTGCGCCAGCCAGTAGGCCCGCGGCGTAGCCGATGGTGATGGTAGTGACATGGGTGGCCAGCCAGAAATTGGTGTCGAGCACGGCGGCCATGCTTGGCATCGTGTCAGTTCCATCGCTCAATTCATATTTGTTCGCAAGAAAAACTCCAAGTACGCCGAGAATCGAGGCCAATGACAACGCCACCCGCTGGCGGTTTACTTTTTCAATACATAATGATGCGGATACCGCCACGGCGGTGGTGAACAGGATGGTTTCGTAGAGGGTGGTCACGGGCGGGCGGCCACGGATGATACAGCGCAATGCAATCCCGGCGGCCAGCAGCGCCGTGGGAAGCAGGACAGCAGGCATTCCAAGCCGGGCGAGCATACGGCCTTGCGGTCGCAGCCAGGAACAGGCGATAAGCAAAAAACTGGCGATATATAGCACCAGGCTGTAATAAAAAAGCTTGAGACGGTAAAAGCACACCTCCAGTGGAATCTTGCCATATTCGCCCCGGTTCTCCGCTAACCGCACCAACGCGGCGTGAAAGACCGCGAGTTGCCCTTCAAAGCCGGAAGGATTATCTCTGAGGCTATCCAGTGTCTCGAAGGCCGCCAGCAATTCGATGACGGATGGGTCAAGCGTCTTTCCCGATACCATATATTCGAGCATATCGGAGGGAGCCAGCCATTCCGTTTCCTTGGGATCACCAGACGGAGGAAAAAGGGCGAATGCCTGTGCTGGGGCTGCGGCATGCTCGACGGAGTCCATGAAAGACTCCATCGCGGCCATTTCTGTAAGAAAATCTGGCACCGAGGAGCCGGCATGCCCTTTCATGGAAAGATAGGCTTGCACGATATCGGGCGTCTTTTGAAGCGCCACACTCAGCGAGACATGGGTTTGGCCGGGAAATAACGCGGCCAAGGTGCGGCTCTCACCTACGTTAAGTGGAGCTCGGGTAAAATCGGCGTAGGCCATAAGGGCCTCGAATTCACGCACATTGCCGCCGAGATACACGATTTGGTTCTCCAAGGGTGTACGTTTTTTTGCTTCCTTTTGCGCATATAACTGGGCCAGCGCGAAGAGCTTCTGAGAAGCTGGGGCAAGATCATCATACGCATACCGGTCGCGTTTTTTGGTGAATGGCAGGCCAAGGGACTCCAAGACTTCAGCGTTGTCGATGCGGAAGATCTTGTATTGGCGAGCCAGTTCGGGATGAAACAGGCAATCGGCAAGCCATGCGATGGGCGGGATGGTTTCTCCTTCCAGATTCCGGCAGGAGCGTTTGCCATTAAAGCGCAGGAGTTTAAACGCCGCCACCGTGTCGAGCGGCTTGATCCGGCCTTCATCCTGCACGGGCAGTGTGGCCAGCATGCGCAAGGTTTGCGGCGTCCAGGCAGGCATATCCTGTGCAGGTACGGGATGGGCCGCCAACACCATAATGGCCAATGAAAAGGCCGCATATCGCAGCATGGAAGGCGTCATGGGCGCTGCCGGGCCTCCATTTTCAAATACGACGACAATTTGTATACAAAATGGAGCGCCATGCCGAGTGTGATGATGAGGCAGGCGTATTGAGGCCATTGTTCGGCGGGATTCCGCACGACAGCCAGAATGGTATATGGCTTTGCTGTTTTCCCCTCGCCCGACATGCCCCAGGAGGATTGGTAAAAGGTATAGCCTTGATGCCGGAAAGGCTCATTCATGGTGACGGAAAAGGCTTGGCGGACGCCCCCTTCTTCCTTAGTGATGCTGCTTTTGAATTCCTTGGGCATATTAGACCGGGGATGCATCTCATGCGTGAACGAATCCAGCGTAAGGCGGAAAGGAAGCTCCGAGCGCTGGCGGCGGAGCGTGATGGAATACGATTTGCCACCGTCAATGAACTGAACCGGGGCAGACGGCCCGCCCCATAACAAGGCTTCGCGTGGTTCTCCGGTATATTTTGGTTGAAGCGTAATATACGCCCCCGGCGTGTTGCGTTCCGCATCCGCGTAAGACGCGAGCGGTAGCAGGCGGTATCCGCCCACCGTTTTGGTGTCCGGGGAGGCGTTGGGTGCGCCGGGAACCCGGTCGCAATTCTCGATATAGCGGTCCACCGAGAGATCAAAGGGCAGATTCGGGATGGAGAATGCCTGGATTTCGCCTGGCTCGATAGAGTCAAAGCGTTTGCCTGCAAGGACATACGCGTCCGTATATTGGCCGTCTATTTCCTCACCCGCTACAATTTCCCAGCTTCGGTACTGTTCAAAATAGGCCGCGCGATCCCCTTCGTGGAGCAGCATATACCCCGAATCCGAGCATTCATGCGCGACAAATGCGCCCAAAAGCAAGAGCAGTATGCCCACATGGGTGATCAGAGTGCCCATTTTTGCCCATCCTTTGCGCGCTCGAAAAATCGCACCGCACAAGAGATTGGCGAACAAGACCACAAGAATGAGGTAAGCGCCTGGCAGCGGGATTGGGATAGCGCCAAAGGCCCAATGGACAAGAAAGAAGGAAGCGAAATATTTCTGCTGGGCGGGATACAGCCCGTACTCGACCTGGTATAAGGTTCCGTAAAACGTGAGCAGCAACAAAAGAAGAAACAGGACGCAGGAAGTCCTCGTCGAGGCGATTACGCGGTACAACTTTTCAAGAGCAAGCCTCAACAGGTAATCGCGCCTCCTTAAAGGATGGGAAATACAGCAGGAAAAGGCCCTGCTTCAAGTGAACAACTCATCCTATACATTAGTTGTCCTGTTTTTTTGCGCTGAATGCGCCTGTCCAATGCTGAATAATATAGGGAAGCGCACCTTTTTCAACAAGCCAATACATCAACAGCCCAAAAGAAAGCACTTGGGTGAGCGTGTATAGCCATCCCGCCAAACCGCTATAAACCGGTTCCCCAGTGATCAAGTAAATATAATTATACGCAAATATGGAAAATGACGCCCTGCCGATCAAAGGAAGCAGTGGGCAAAATGATATGAGCTTGTTACAACGCTCATGATTAAGCAACGGCATGGAAAGCCCAAGGACTAGCCCAGCCACCACATCGGTGAATTCAAAGTAGCCAAAGCGGTATGTCGCTCTGAACAGCAAGAGAAACACCACAAGCAAATATACCGGCAGTACGAATGGCGAAGAAAAAAACTTGCGGAACGCCTGCTCCTTGTCAAACAGGATGAAACCCATCACTATCAAGGGCAAATAGCTTATCGCGCTATAGGTCAGAACCATGAAATTGTCGCCAGCGATAGTTTTCGCATAGTAATTGGCGAAATAACTGATGGCGGTGGTAAGAGCAAACACAAGCCAAGGGCTTTTCTTTGCCAGTTTATAGATCAATGGAGTAAGCAAATACAGTTGCATCATCGAGCCTAGAAACCAAAAAACGCCAGATATGCTGAAAAACGTGCTCGGGCATAACGTATGCATAAATGTCATATGGGCAATGATGTCAAAAAAGCTATGCGGGCAAGGCCGTATCAGTTCAAAATGCAAGACAATCACCCAGAAAAGCAGGGCGGTATAATAGGGCACAATCAAGCGAAACAGCCGTGATGGGAAAAAAACAGCAAGAGTCTGGGACGCCGCATCTTTCTTAGATAACGACAGGGCAGACAGATAGCCAGAGATCACGAAGAAAAATTCCACACCAATATCGCCACGGCGGAACATGGCAAAAAAATCAAACCCTAGCCATTCAAATGATGGCCTATCCAAATATCTCCATATGTGATAAATGCATACAAGTAAAATTGCAAACCCTTTCGCGGCATCCACCCCATTGCTTCGAGCAGTCATAAATGGCCACCTCTTTCTATAAGCATGCGCCGCGTGTTTGAACAGCAGACTTCATATAAATTACTAGGGATTCAGATAATCCATATGCCTTTATCCGTGTTATCCAGAATCGAGGTATTCTATTCATTTTTCACCGTTCTTTCCATTTTTGATCTGAAGGCTGCCGTTTCTGCGCAAGCTCGGAACTGTCTCATTGCTATGCTATGATGATGTTTGAAGCGATTAAAAAAATGCCGCCTTGCATAGAATAGTCCGTGGAGCAGGAGTAAACAGCAAAATGCGGATGTATCCCATGGCGTTGAAAGTGGCGGGCCGCCGCTGCGTGGTGATCGGCGGCGGGGCCATTGCCGCACGCAAGGCGGCTTCGTTATTGGACGCCGGGGCGCACGTATCGGTCATCAGCCCCGAATTATGCCCAATCTTGGAGGAACGCGCCGCCCGAAGCGAGATCAGCGCCGAGCGCCGGGCCTTCCAGCCGGGCGATCTTGATGGGGCGCTTGTGGCCATCGCCGCCACCAACAACCGCGCCGTGAACGAAGCCATTGCGGCGGAAGCGCGGGCTAAGGGCGTCCTGCTTAATGTCGTCGATGTGCCGGATCTATGTGATTTCTTCGTTCCGGCATCCATTCACCATGGGGATCTCGAAGTCACCGTGAGCACCGGCGGTGCGTTTCCCGCGCTGGCCAAGCGGATGCGCATGGCGCTGGAACGCCAGTTCGGGCCGGAATATGGGCTGTACCTGGCGTTGTTGGAAGAAATCCGAAGCGAAATAAAGGCGCAGGCGGAAAGCAGGCCTTTGCGCAACCAGATCGAAGAAGCGCTGCTGGATGTTCCGGCGCTTCTGCTGTTGGCCGAAGGCCGGCATGCCGAGGCGGAGCGCTTATTACGGGAATGCGTGCGGCGAATGACCGGCGAGGGCGCCGGTCCCACACCAGACTAACCAGATGACCGCAGTCCGCAGCCCGAGTGGTTGTTTATGGAGTAGCAATGATGGAGCTCTTGGCTGGGTGCGATAGGATGAGAATACACGCCTTGGGTCATCTCCGCGAAAGCGGGGATCCAGAGCGCCGCGCCTTGGATTCCCGCTTTCGTGGGAATGACGGAAGCCGCCTTTCGTGGCCCCATGGAGGGATGCCGTGTGAGTGACATGCTGCGCATCGGCACGCGGGGCAGCATGCTGGCCATGCGGCAGGCCCAATGGGTGGCGGACCGCCTCTCCGAGCATTGCCCGGATATCCAGTTGGCCATCGAGATCCTCAAGACAACTGGCGACCGCGTTCAGGACGCGCCCCTGGCGAAACTGGGTTCCGTGGGCGTATTCACGCGTGAATTGGACCAGGCCTTGCTGGAGGGCCGTATTGACATAGCCGTACATAGTCTGAAGGATGTGCCCACATCGCCCGCCGAAGGCATCGCACTGGCCGCCATTCCCGAGCGGGAAGACCCCCGCGACGTGTTCGTGGGCCGGTGCGCGCCGCGCATCGAGGAACTCCCCTCTGGAGCTTCGGTGGGTACGGGCAGCCTACGGCGTCGCGCGTTATTAGCCGCGATACGGCCCGACCTCCAAGCGGTAGAACTCCGGGGCAACATCGACACACGGCTGCGCAAGCTGCAGGAATCGGACGTGATGGAAGGCATCATTCTCGCCGCAGCCGGTGTGCGCAGGACCGGCATGTCAGTCGTGATCACCGAATGGCTGGATGTGGACGCGTGGCTGCCCGCGCCGGGACAAGGCGCGCTCGCCGTGGCGGCGCGAAACGGTGACGCAAGGGCCTGCGAAGTGGTGGGCGTGCTGGAGCATCCCCCCACACGCATGGCGGTGACGGCGGAACGGGCGTTGCTCGCACGTGTCGAAAGTGGATGCCATGCGCCTGTGGGCGCGTATGGGCGTGTGTCGGGTGCGAGCTTGTTGCTGAATGCCTTTGTCGCATCGCCTACCGGCGGGCGCATGGTCCGTTTGCATGCGGAAGGCCCAGCGCACGAGGCGGCGCACGTGGGTGAGCAGCTCGCGGAGCGGATGCTCCGGGAAGGTGGCCGGGAAATACTAGATGAACTGAATCGAGGCCAGCATGGATAATCCGGCGGACAGAGGCGTGGTGTGGCTCGTGGGCGCGGGGCCGGGCGATCCCGGCTTGCTCACGCTCAAGGGGCGGCATTGTATCGCGGAGGCGGACGTTATCGTATACGACTACCTCAGCAATCCAGCCTTGCTGGCCCATGCCCGTGCGGACGCCGAGATCATCTACGCGGGCAAGCAGGCCGCCCGGCACGCGATGGAACAAGACGAGATCAATGCCCTGCTGTGCGAGAAAGCCCTCGAAGGCAAACGCATCTGCCGCCTCAAGGGAGGCGATCCCTTCGTCTTCGGGCGCGGCGGCGAGGAGGCGCTGTATCTGGTGGAACGCGGCGTTCCATTCGAGGTGGTTCCGGGCGTAAGCTCCGCCATTGCCGCCCCGGCCTATGCGGGCATTCCCGTGACGCACCGCGAATGCGCGTCATCCGTGCGTATCATCACGGGCCATGAAGACCCCACAAAACCGGAAAGCAGCCTGGATTGGCGCGAGATCGCCGCTACATCGGGAACGCTCGTGTTCCTGATGGGAATCCGCAATATCTCCCAGATCGCTGAACACCTCATAACAGGCGGGCGGCCCGCCTCGACGCCTGCGGCGGTGATCACGAACGGCACGCTGCCCACGCAGCGCACCGTGGCGGGCACGCTGGCCGATATAGCCCAACGCGCGGAAACAGCGAACATCGCCCCACCGGGCCTGTTGGTGGTGGGCGAGGTGGCGGCCTTGCGGGAACGCCTCAACTGGTTCGAAAGACGCTCCCTTTTCGGCCGCGCCATCGTGGTGACACGCGCCCGCGCGCAGGCGTCGGACCTCGCCGAACTTCTGGAATCCATGGGCGCGGAGGTCATTACCGCGCCGAGCATTCGCACGGAAAGTCTTGCCGATACGCCTGCGATGCGCGAAGCGGCGGCGATTCCCAGCGTGTTTGACTGGCTCGTATTTACGAGCGTGAATGGCGTGGATGCTTTCTTCGAGGCCCTGGAATTGGAAGGCAAAGACGCGCGTGCGCTGGCGGGCGTGAAGATCGCCTCCATCGGCCCGGCAACCGCCATGCGCCTGATGGCGAAAGGCATACGGCCAGATTTGACGCCCCAGCGTTACATCGCGGAAGCGATACTGGAGGAATTGGACAAGACCGAGGCGTTTCAGGGACAGCGCTATTTGCTGCCGCGTTCAGAATTGGCGCGCATCGACCTAGCGGACGGCCTGCGCGCGCGCGGCGCGGAAGTGTGCGAGGCCGCCGCGTATAAGACGCTGCAAGCGGACGCCTTGCCGGAAAGTTTGCTTGAACGGCTAGAAATGGACGATATCGACCTGGTGACATTCACCAGTTCCTCGACCGTCACGAATTTTGTGGAGCTGATCCCGATGGAGCGGCGGGAGGCCATTTTGCCCCATGTACGTGCCGCCAGCATCGGCCCCATCACGTCGCACACCCTCACGGAAACGGGCATCGCCATCGCCACAGTGGCGAAGGTATCCACCATACCGGGCTTGGCGGTGGCGATACGGGCTTATATAGCAGGGCGATCTCATTGAAATGGAGAAAGTAACGAATAGCCACAAGAAGCACAAAAACACAAAACAGATTTACCTTTTGTGTCTCTTGCGCTTCTTGTGGCCAATTCTTCGGCAATGCGAGGAGTTGGCAAGCACATTATAATACTCAGACGATAGTGGTAAAAAAATAAGGCCCTTTAATGCGATTCCCTAGGCCTATATCACTAAGGAAAACAAATGATCGGCATCAGCAAACTTTATTGTGGCACGGTCGAGCCTTCGGACGCCCTGCGCTACGGGCGCAAGTCAGGCTCGCTTCCGAGCCATCTCCTGCAATTTTCGGAAGACAAAAAGCCTGTCGTCGTGTGGAATTGCACCCGGAGCTGCAACCTAAAATGCGTCCATTGCTACTCGCAGTCGCAATGCCAGTCGTATGAGGGCGAACTCTCAACCGCTGAAGGCATGCGTCTTATTGACATGCTGGCGGACTTCGGCGCACCGGTGCTTTTGTTCAGCGGCGGCGAACCGCTCATCCGGAAGGATTTGTTTGAACTCATCGAGTACGCTACGGCGCGCGGATTGCGTGCGGTCATCAGCACGAACGGCACGTTGATCACGCCGGACGCCGCAGCCCGCCTCAAAGACTTCAATCTCTCGTATGTCGGCGTGAGCCTTGACGGTACGGAACTGGTGAACGATCAATTCCGTGGCGTCGAGGGGGCCTACGCCCGTGCGTTGTCGGGCATCCGCGCCTGCCAGGACGTCGGGCTGAAAGTAGGCTTGCGCTTCACCATCAACCGGCGGAACACCTCCGAGATCCCGGCCATGTTCGACTTGATCCGCGAGGAAGGCATTCCCCGCGTCTGCTTCTATCATCTGGTGTATTCGGGGCGCGGGAGCGCGCTGGTGGAAGAAGACCTCGGCTACGCCGAGGCGCGCCGCACAGTGGACCAGATCATCGACCTCACCGCTGAGGCCCACCGGCGCGGCGATCCGAAAGAAGTGTTGACCGTGGACAACCATGCGGACGGCGTGTATGTATATCTGCGCCTCCTCCGCGAGAATCCCGAGCGTGCGGCCCAGGTGCTGCAATTGCTCCAATTCAACGAGGGCAACTCGTCGGGCCGGGGCATCGCCTGTGTGTCCTGGGATGGGACGGTCCACCCGGATCAATTTTGGCGGCACCTGGCGCTGGGCAATGTGCGCGAGCGCGATTTCGGCGATATCTGGATGGATACGGGCAACGAGTTCCTGATGCAGCTCAAGAACAAGAAGGCGCATGTGAAGGGCCGGTGCGCGGAGTGCAAATGGCTGGGCATCTGCGGCGGCAATTTTCGCGTGCGGGCCGAGGCCGTCACGGGGGATGTCTGGGCGCCCGATCCGGCGTGCTATCTCACCGATGAGGAGATCGGCCTCGCATGAACCTCGATGCACTAGACCGCCAACTGCTCGATATTGCGCAGGAGCGCTTTCCGCTCGATGCCGCGCCTTTCGCCGCGCTGGCGAAGCAAATGGGTGTGGCGGAAGCGGAAGCCTTCGAACGCATGCGGCGGTTGGTGCTGGATGGCGTGGTGCGCGAGTATGGAGCCGTGTTCGACGCCGTTCGCTTGGGGTACGCCACGACGCTGTGCGCCGCCCAGGTATCGACGGATGCCGTCGAGAGCGTGGCCTCGCGTATCAATGGCTTTAGTGAAGTAACGCACAATTATCTACGCAGCCATACGTTCAATATATGGTTCACGCTGATCGCACGCACGCAGGAACGTGCCGAGGGCATCCTCGAAGCGATCCGCGCGATGGACGGCGTCATTCAAGCGCTATCATTTCCATCGAAGCGGGTGTTTAAGATTCGCGTGTTTTTTCAAACATCGGACGTGAATACGCCAGTGATGGCAGCCCCAGAACGGTGCGCCCGCACATCGCGCGCATTCACGCCGGAAGAGAGGCGCGTGATCCGGATGTTGAGCGAGCCTATGCCTCTGGCGCTGCATCCGTTCGAAGAGATCGCCCGCAAGGCGGGAATCGCCGAGGCGCAGGTATTGGCGTTGATACGGGAATGGCTTGAGGATGGAACCATGCGCCGGTTCGGGGCGCGGGTGGCTCACCGCGCCGCTGGATTCGCCGCAAACGGCATGAGCGTTTGGCTGGCTCCCGAAGAGCGCATCGAGGACACGGGCCAATTGATGGCCCAGTTTCCCGAAGTAAGCCATTGCTATTCCCGTGCATCTCATCCCGCTTGGCCCTACAATCTCTACGCCATGATTCACGGCGCGAAAGAGGAGGAAGTGCGCAATACGGCGCGGCGCATCAGCCAGGCGGTGCGGCTCGATGCGTACGAGGTTCTCTTCAGCACGCGCGAATTCAAGAAAACCGCGCCACGGTATTTCGTGGACGCTGAAGGCGAATAAGTATGGAGCATGTGGCGCATACGCCCCGCTTGATCGCGTGGGAGCTGACACGGAGCTGCAATTTACATTGCCGCCATTGCCGCGCGGCGTCCCATGCGGGCGGATACGCCGGCGAGTTTTCCTTGGACGAGATCAAACAGGTTGTGGACAGCATCGCCGCCCATTTCCAGCCGATCATGATCCTCACCGGCGGTGAACCTATGCTGCGCCCCGATCTGCTTGATATCGTCCGCTATGTCGGGCAAGCGGGCCTGAGGCCGGTGATGGCGACCTGCGGCGCGTTGTTGACGGAAGCCTCGGCGCGGGCGTTGAAAGACGCGGGCGTGCAGCGCATCAGCATCAGCATTGATGGAGCCACCGCCGAGAGCCACGACGCCTTTCGCGGCGTGCCAGGAGCGTTTCAATCCTCCATGAACGGCATTGCCGCCGCGACGAACGCGGGACTCGGCTTTCAGATCAACACCACTGTCACGCGCGGAAACCTGGCGCAACTGCCGCAAATCCTCGAACTCGCGGTGTCGCTGGGTGCGGCAGCGTTCCATCCCTTCCTCCTCGTGCCCGTCGGGCGCGGCGAGGGAATCAAGGAAGAGGTGCTCGATGCGGACGAGTACGAGCACGTGTTGAACCAGATTTACGATATGAGCCGGAACAGCCCGATTCCCTTCAAGCCCACGTGCGCGCCCCATTATTACCGCGTACTGCGGCAGCGCGAGTCCGCCGAAGGGCGGCAGGTGTCGCGCGAGACGCATGGCCTCGATGCGATGAGCAAGGGATGCATGGGCGGCTCGGGATTCGCATTCATCAGCCACGTGGGCAAAGTGCAGATCTGTGGCTTTCTCGAAGAAGAGGCGGGCGGCCTGCGTGCGAGCGGCTACGACTTCGCGCGGATATGGGAGGAATCGCCGCTGTTTCGGAAGATGCGCGATTTCAGCCACTACACCGGAAAATGCGGCTATTGCGGCTACCGGCGCTGGTGCGGCGGCTGCCGTGCCCGCGCCTTTGCGTTGACCGGCGACGCATTCGGCGAGGAACCAGCATGCAGCTATACGCCGCCGGGAGCCAAACCATGAATCCTGCCCTTTATATCCTGTTCTACGCGGGAAGCGCATGCTTCGTGGCGTCGGCGGCGCTTACATTGCATTACGCCCGAAGCGCCGAACCGCGCCCTATGCGGCTATCCATACACGCATTAGGCGCGGCGCTCGTGTGTTTCACCGTATGCCTCATCCTGCGCGGGGCGGCATGGGGCCAAGTTCCGCTTACGTCCATGGCCGACTCGCTCCTGCTCTTCACCATCCTATGCTCGTGCATTGCAATATGTATCGTGAAAACACGCCACGCGCCCGCCCTGCTGCCGTTCTATATTCCGCCGTTGGCGCTGATCGTCTTCGTGAACGCCTTCACGGCGCATCACAGCTTCGCTCAAGCGCCTCGTGAACTGCCTGGCGCACTGCTTGTCTTGCATGTGGGAATGGCCTTCGTGGCCTATGCGTTTTTCTTCATTGCCAGCATGACCAGCGCGGCCTACTTGTGCCTAGCCTTTCATCTCAAACGCCACCGCAGCACCTGGCTAGCGCGCAGCTTGCCTTCACTCGAAGAACTGGACACACTCCTGCACCGGCTGATGGTATGCGGCTATCCCCTTTTTGTGCTGGCGTTGGCGCTGGGCTTGTCCTGGGCATGGCTGGGCCAGGAATTGCTGGGTCCACGGTGGTGGCTCGCGCCGAAAGTCGTATTATCCGTTTTTATGGCGTTTTTTTATGCGGCGACTTTTCATCTGCGCCGGGCCGGGCGGCTCCGAGGTTCGAAACTGGCCTACCATGTGATGACAGGATTCCTTACTTTATTGGCCCTGTACGTCGTGCTGTCGCTGCTGCATGTAAGAGAATACCATTTCTGGGGAGGCGCCCCGTGAGCCTTGTTGTAGTAGGGTTAAGCCATCACAGCAGTTCGGTGGAATTGCGCGAAAAACTGGCGTTTCCAGCCGCATCGATTCCCGCCGCGCTCCGGAGTTTCCGCGAACGGCTGGATGGCGCGGGCGTGGTGATCTTGAACACCTGCAACCGCGTGGAGGTGTACGCCAACTACGCCCCCGCCAGCGCCGAAGAGATCGCCGACGAGATCCGGGCGTTCTTGTGCGATTCGCGCGGCGTGCCCGAGGCCGAGTTCCGTGACGCGCTATATGTCCATTCCGGGCGGAACGCGGCGGGACATTTGTTTCGTGTGATGTCGAGTATCGATAGCCTGGTGGTGGGAGAAGCGCAGATCCTGGGCCAGGCGCATGACGCCTATCTCCTGTCCCAATCCGAACAGGCCGCCGACAAGGTGATCCATGCCCTATTTCAAAAGGCGTTCGCCGTAGCGAAAAACATCCGCAGCCGGACCTCCATCGGCGAGGGGAAAGTGTCGGTGGTGTCCGTCGCCGTCGATTTGGCCGTCTCCGTATTCCAAGAACTGGCGGGCAAGACCGTCATGGTCATCGGCAGCGGCGAAATGGGCGGGCTGGCGCTCAAGCATCTCATGGAACATGGCGCGGGCCGCGTCCTGGTCGTTAACCGCAACGAGGAAAAAGCGCAAGCCCTCGCGGAACCCTATGGCGGCGAGCCTATCGCATTCGAGGCGCTGCCCAAGCATCTGCATCGCGCCGACATCGTCATCAGCACGACCGCCTCGCCCCATGCGGTCCTGCATCCGCCGGAGTTCCGGCAAGCCCTGAAAGAGCGGGCGCAGCAGCCGATGCTGGTCATCGACATCGCCGTTCCGCGCGATGTCGAGCCGGAAGTAGGTGGACTCGATAATGTGTATCTGTATAATATGGATGATCTCGAACAGGTAGTGGCGGAGAATCTCTCGGGGCGGCGTAAGGAGCTTGACCGCTGCATGGCCCTGGTCGAGCAAGGCGTCGAGCAGTTCACCTCGTGGACCCAGGCCCTTGCCGCCGAGCCGACGCTGGTCTCGATGACGAAAGAACTCGATCTCATCCGCGAGGAGGAGTTGCGGAAAACCTTGGCGGCGCTGCCGGACCTGACGGAAAAGGAGCAAGCCGAGATCGCCTATCTCACCAAGCGGATCTTGCGCAAAATTCTCAGCCGTTCGATGGCCGAGATCAAACACGAGATAGGGCATCACGATCCGCATACGGTGCTGCATCTGGTGAAACGTATTTTCGGGTTGAAAGAGTTCACTTGCGAGAGAGACCACGAAATACACGAAACACACGAAAAATTGTAGGGTGGGGCTTGCCCCACCGCTCAAGGGATATGCCTATAGAACCGAATATAACTATTTGATATGCATAGGTTTCCAAGCAAAATCATCGCAAGAGACCAAGACTCCGCCAAATAGTAGTCCGAAACACATGAAAAGCAACAGTACGTTAGTAGCATGAGGCAGGGGATTTTTAGACATGATTTACAAGATGGACAAGATTTTTGATTTTAGCGATGAGCCATCGTTTGCGTTAAAAGACGAAAGCAAGTATTGCATCTTTTGGTAAATCTTGTACATCATGTAAATCATGTCTAAAAAAGAATTACTATTTAAGCACGTCTTTTGTCCATATATTTTCGTGTGTTTCGTGTATTTAGTGGTTTAAAAAAAGGAATTTTATAAATGAAATCCGAGCGCTCTATGGAGTTGTGGCGTCAGGCGAATAAGGTGTTGGTGGGCGGCGTGAACAGCCCCGTGCGGGCGTTCAAGGGCGTGGGCGGCGAGCCGTTTTTCGCGGCCTCCGGCAGCGGCCCCATCGTCACCGACGCCGACGGCAACGCACTTATCGATTACGTATTGTCGTGGGGGCCGCTGGTGCTGGGCCATGCCCATCCCCACGTCGTCGAGGCGGTCCGCAAAGCCCTCGAACGGGGCTCCAGTTTCGGCATTCCCACCGAGGCCGAGGTCCGGCTGGCGGAACGAATCATCCGGCATATCCCTTCCATCGAGAAAGTGCGCCTCGTGAACAGCGGCACGGAGGCCTCGATGAGCGCCATCCGGCTGGCGCGGGGCTACACGGGCCGCGCGCTCACCGTGAAAGCCGAAGGCTGCTACCACGGCCACGTGGACAGTTTGCTGGTGAAGTCAGGCAGCGGCCTCGCCACGCTCGGGATCCCCTCGACGCCGGGCGTCCCCGCCGCCTTCGCGCAATGCACCCTCACCATGCCGTTCAACGACCGCGAGGCCGCACGCACGCTGTTCGAGGCCCGTGGCGAAGACATCGCCTGCGTGATCATCGAGCCCGTGGCGGGCAACGCCGGAGTCATACTGCCCGAACCAGGCTACCTGGAGGAACTGCGCAGGCTGGCCACGCGCCACGGCGCACTGCTCATCTTCGATGAGGTGATGACCGGTTTCCGCGTGGCCATGGGCGGGGCGCAACAGCGGTATGGCGTGACGCCCGACCTGACTATCCTCGGGAAAGTCATCGGCGGCGGGCTGCCCGTGGGCGCGTACGGCGGACGCGCCGGGATTATGGACCACCTCGCCCCCCTCGGGCCGGTCTACCAGGCAGGCACGCTGTCGGGCAATCCCTTGGCCACGGCCGCTGGGCTGGCCACGCTCGATATCCTCGAACAGCCCGGGGTATTCGAAGATATCGAGGGCAAGCTCGAACTCCTTAGCGAAGGCCTGGGCGTGATCGCCCGCGAAGCGGGCATTCCCGTATACCAGGCGCAGGCAGGCTCGATGGGCTGCCTGTTCTTCCATTCCGGCCCAGTCCGCAACTACGCGGACGCCGCCCAATCGGATACGGAGCGCTATGCCCGGTTCTTTCACAGCATGCTCGAACGGGGTGCTTATTTTGCCCCCTCCCAATTCGAGGCCTGCTTCATGAGCGCTGCTCACACCGACATCGAACTCGATCAAACCCTAGAAGCGGCGCGGGAGGTATTCCAGAGTATATGATGTTTGTATCTGTTTTCAGTTGTATCCACATAAGCTTTGTTGCGTATAAACATAAGAGTTAGTTTATTGTGTGTAGTACTTGCATTTGATAATCCCTGAGGGCTGGCCATGAAACGGATCATCTGTTGCTTCAGCGTATTCTACTCTTTGCTTCTTTCCTGTGCTGCTGGCGATCTTCCGCCGTTTCCTGATTCATTTATCGACAACATGATGAAGGAAGAAGCCAAAATAGCCGCGAATGAAACCATGGACGACTGTGAGGCATTTGCGAAATAGCGTGGTTTGCGAACGCGCGGACGGTGCGGGCACACGCGGAGCGGTTTTCGCCTGTGGCAATGGGATTACGCCTCCGCTACGGGTGCAATAAATCATGCAGGAGGTTCGCGTGTAGGACCCTTGCGGCCCGAATGGGCATGGTTTGCCCTTGATTCGGGCCATCATTGCTTGTGCGGATTCGATGTGATCTATGCGGCGCGGGGCTGTCCGAGGAGCGAGCGCATGCGTTCTGCCTGGCCGGCTTCGAGCCATCCCAGGGCCATGCCGAGCATGACGAGGAGGGCTAATCCGGTGCGGGCGCGCATCTTTTTCATACCGCGGATGTAGTGGCGCTCGAATCCGTATGCGCCGTCGAGTCGGCTGTTGACTCGCTCGATGGCGGTGCGGTGTTTGTATTCGCGGCGCCAGGATTTGGCGCTGCGGGGCAGGGGGGTAAAGATGCGCCGGTCGATAGCGATGGGCACGCGGACAATCCGTCCGTGTTCGGGCTGGCATCCTTGGTTGCAGAGGTCTTGCTGGGTACAGGCGCTCCCGCGTGCCTTGGCTGGGCAACGGTATTTCAAGGTTCCCCGATCTTGCTCGAATCCTTGGTAGGCCATGGAATCATAGTTGTCGCGTTCGTTTGGGGCGCCGTTACGACACCGGCAGAGGACTTCACCTCGTTCGGTATGGAAGATCGTGTCTACCCGTTCGGGATATAAAGGGCGGGGCCGTTCCGGTTCTTCTTTCCAGGTCGCCCGGATGTCCACGATGGGCCGGATTTCATGTTCCTCGAAGAGGCCCTTGTTGTTGGCTTCGGAATCATAGCCCTTGTCGGCGCTGAGGTACTCGGCGCGTTGGACGAGTTCGGGGTGGCGCGCGTCGAGAGCCGCCACGAGGGGCAGCAGAAAGGGCGAGTCGTTGGCGCTGGCTTTCGTGACCGCGTAGCCCAGCGGCAATTCATATTTCGTGTCCACGATGAGGTGCAGCTTGTAGCCGAACCACCGTTTGACCTTCTCCCAGGGCGTGCCGTCCTTGTGAACGCCCTTGTAGGTTTTCGTGCCCCAGTCTGCGTCGCGGTCGCGCCGCCCGTCCGGCTCTTCGTTTTCCAGGACCGCGTCTTTGCGCGGAGGCTTGGCGTGGGTTTGGATGGCTTTCGAGTCTACGGCCAGACGCACCCCGAGATCCGGCAAGCGTTCCATCAGCCGGACGATGAGCGCGTCGAACATCCGGTCCACTTCTTTCCAGTGGCGCAGTAATCTGGCGAAGAACCGCGTGTACACCCATTCGGGCGGGACCGCCTTGGCGCCCCGCAACACGTCGAATCCGCACAACTGGCGCAATTGCCCGTTTCGGGCTAGTTCGCGGCGCAGGCTTTCGACGCCGTCGTGCTGGAAGACGATCCCCGCCAGTATGCTGTTCCACATCGCGCGGATAGGATAATCGTCGCGCCGCCCCTTGCGTTCGGCTTCCATCGCCCGCATCAAATCTTCATCCGGCAGCGCCGCCAGCAACAGGTTCAGCCGATCCAGATCCGACGCCGCGTCGACCTGGTTCCACGAGAACAACCCCATTTGGTGTATAATGGCCATCGCAAACGTCTCCTTGGTGTGTGCGTGGTTATGTGGTCAACTATACTACAATCACACACGGGAGACGTTACGCCTTTTCCCGCTCGCCGAGGGCATTTGGGGTGATTTTTCACAAAAAATCCTTATTCATGCCCCCGCCAAGCCCCTTTCCCCGCATTCTCCGGGGTAGGCGCCAATTCCGCCGCTTTGTAAACCCTTGTCAATACGGATTTTAGTAACACTTTAGCCGACTGAAGTGTTTTCCGGTGGCAGGGGAGGCAATTGGCCGGTGTTGAGGTAGTGGACCAGGGCGTTGCAGACGGTGCAGACGGGGTTTTGCCCGCGTTTTTTCAAAGTAAAGAAGACGCTCATGAGCACCGCTTGTATGGCGGCTCCTTGGTCGCTGCGGTTGCAGTAACTGTTTTTGCGCAGGATAACGGCAGGACGGATGGAGCGTTCCGCCAAGTTGTTGTCGAAGGGAACATCTGATTGGCCGAGAAAAGTGAAGAGTTCATCCTGGTGTCGGCGCAGCCTTTTTATGAGGCGCTTGGCGTTGGCGTCCTCCCAGGGCGTATCGCACAAGTCCCGCAAGCGCCGGGCGAAGCGCGCGCGGCGCGAGTCGTACGCCTCCGGTTCGAGCTCGCCGCGCCGCCGCCACAGCCGGATGGCGTCGGCAATCAGGCGGCGCAGCTTTTTGGCGAAGGCGGGCCAGGCCGGGCTGGGCGATTTGTATTTCTCCACGTGCTCGAGTTCGCGCAACAAATGCACGAGGCACTTCTGCCGGGCGGCGCACGCCACGGCGTTGTACGCGGCCCAGAAGTCGGCCACCAGCGTTCCGGCGAATTCCCGCGTGAAGAACTGCTGGAGCGCCGGACTCCCCCGCGAATGGTCGATCAGGAAAAAGCTCAGCCCTTTGGTGGCGAAACACCACAGCCATCGGGTCTTGCCATTCACGCGCCAGCCGGTCTCGTCGGCGTTGAGCACCGCCGAGTCCAGCGCTTCCTGGTGAATGGCCTCGTACCAAGGCAGGAGAATCTCCGCCAGCCTGCGCCACATGTGCAGCAGCCCGCCCGGCGTGACCTGGAAAAGCAGGTGGAAATCGAAGACCTCCACGATTTGCGAAAGCGTGTTGCCCAACACATAGTGCAGCCACGCGCTGAGGACCAGCACCCGGTTGCCCAGGGTCGCGCCCGGCAAGGCCGCCGCCACAACCGGCTCGACTTTCTTCTTGCATCGCGGACACCAGTCGCGGTGAATGGTATGCTCGGTGATTTCCGGACGGATGCCTTCGGGTATGTCTTCGGTGTAGCGCGTGCGGGTCTCCGCGCGGCGGTCCAGCGGCCCGCCGCAGTCGGGACACACCTTGGTGCGGTGTGTTTCACGCCGGTCGATACGTTCGGGCGGCACGCGCCGGCTGCCGGGGTGGCCCATCTTGCGTCCCGGCTTTTTCTTGCCGCGCACAGGCGTCTGGGGTTTCCCGTAAACTGGCTGCATGCCCGAAGGGGTGGAGGGCGTTTGGTGGGAAGTGAACGCCGCCTCGGCCTGCTGCTCCGACAGCAGCTTGGATTGCGCCAACAGGGCAAACACCACGGCATCTTCGCCCAATGCGTAGATCGCTCGGGCTTGCTCCTCCGAGAGCAGCGGTCCCAATGGAATGCCACTTATTGCCGTCGCCATGGCGTCTTGGCCCAAAACCACAACATCTTGTAACTATATTATACCGAAACGCTACTTATAGTTGCGCCAGACGGCTAAAGTGTTACATAAATTTTAACAACCATACACATAATAGATTTGTCACAAAAATTGTCGACACTAGCATTAGCGGAATAGCAGTGGCTACACATAATCTCTTATCCGGAAAGTTTTCGAGATCAAGTACAACGTATAAAGTAAACGAGAATAAAAATAGACTCATTAGCACGGCCATTACGGGTAAAACACCTGATAAAAAAAACCTCACTTTCATCGAATGATCAGGTAAAAAGGCATAGAACACGATAAAGCAGAAATAGAAGCCTATTGAGCTCCATAAAACTTCCAGTAACAGATACAATTCGCCAACGAATAAAAATTTTACCAGCAATAACATGTATATGCTATAAATAAAAAAGACTATTACAGCCATTTTCTTTCTTTTACTAAAGAGTCCTACTGAAAGAAACAGAATATACTCAAGGAATAATAACGCTCGAATACCTTCGCTCGCAATTATTTCATTCATAATATGGCTCCGCTTATGTTTGTTATACTCACAATTTAGTGTTTGACCTATATATATAAACAGTTGGCTCGGACTTACGTCTTGCTGTTTATTAACGATTGTGTAGTTGTCAACCCCAAAATACACAGTTGTTATATCTTTCCAGATCTAGGTATAAATATCGAATAAGCGTTTTCCCAGCTTCAAGTCTTTGCCTGACTTCATATCAAGGATGTCCCATATAAAATATGGTAAAAGTACAACTGTTGTACTAAAAACAACATGTAGCGCCAGAAGAAGAGGCGTTCTCATAGCTTCGACATATGCAAGATAACCGCAATAATCATAAATAATATCGGTAGCCACTAATAATGCAAACAAAAATGCGGTACAAAGATAAGATCCGACTATTCCAACAATTCCTTTATATACTTTATTTTTATACATATAATATAATAAATACATTACTAATAATACACACAATGGTACGATATAGAGTTCGGGTGTTTCTAGTATTTCCGGCATTGCGACGGAATAGAAACCTCCTGGAGTCAAGATTTTTGTGAAGACAATAGTGGCAGATAGGAAGAAAGTATATTGAGAAAGAAGTAGAAAAATGCTCCACCTACACAGTCTTTTCACGGCACAAATATAAGGTGACCCTAAAATTACTAGGGCGTACGAGGTTGGAAAAGCTAATACTAGACCAAACCCAATACCCGGAGTACCTTCATCTGGCAAGATACCTTGTAGTGCAATATATATAAATAGAAAGAAAAACCAAGAAAAAGTATGGCACAAAAGGATTCCAACGAGCAGGATTCCAACGAGCCAATAAATCCCATTCTTGCGGTTAATGCTGGCAAATATTATACAAGCATAAGCAATGAGCCACGCCCATAAGTCTAGCTGGGTGCTCCCTCAATATGATAACCTCAATTGACCCCGTGGCGGGCCACGTGTTGCCAGAACTGGTCCCAACGGCCCTCGGTCATCTCCAGCGACCTGAGCGCGATCACCGCGCTCGCGCCCGCTTCCTTCCACCGCATCCCGGAGCATGCCAGGCGTTGCTTGATCAGCGTCTTGCACGCCGCCTCCGTCACTCCGCTGCCGATGGGAAGGCGCTCCGCCGTGTGCCGCCAGTATTGCATCTTCGAGCGGTGATTGCCGAAGTAGGTGATCGCCTTGCCGAGTTCCTCGCGGCAAGCCTGGGCGCGCACGCTTGGCAAGCTCGCCTTCATCTCCTCCAGCAAGCGTCCGGCTGCGCCCCTCGTGTGCTTCAGCCGGTGACTCCAGTCCGCCTCCCACTCCCGGCGGCGCGCGCCATGACCGTGAATCGCCTCCGCCGCCTTCCCCACGTATTCCCGCGCGTGATAGAAATCCAGCATCTGCCGGTCCGTGCGCGGCGTCAAAAACTTCCAGTTGTCCGGCGCGCCGTCGGCCAGGCCGATATACAGCGCCGCCGGGTGCCTCGCCCTCACGCGCTCCACCTCGCGGCCGAAGCGCTCGAGGAAAGTCTGCTTGCCGTACTCGGGCGATGCGCCCGCGTAGATCGTGTGCAGCCGCTCCCCGTCCTTGTCGTACAGGCTGATGGACCCGCACATCGCCTGACGCCAGCCGTCCTCCCTGAGCAGCATGCAGGTGCCGTCCAGGCCCACGGCCACCGACGCGACCGGCCTGTCCAATTCCGGCAGCTCGTACTCCCACGTCTCCTCCCTGGCCTGCGCCAGGGCGCCCACAAAATCGCCGATCTTCTTCACATAGTCGCGCGAGATTGCGCGGCCTGTCGACTCGAGCAGGTCGCGGCGCATGACATCGGCGCCCATGCGGGAGTATTTTCCGCTGACGATCCGGGCGTAGCGCGGCGTGGCGTTCATGACCATTCGCGCGTCCCGCTCCAGCGGGCAGAAGGTGCGCCCGCCCGTGGCGGTGTTCTGGTAGACGTGCCGCTCGACGCGGACCGGGCCGTGGGGCGTCTCGTAGGTCTGGCCGAAGCGCCCCTTGGTTTTGAAGGTGGTGGGCGCCGACGCGGATGGGCGAGCCGTCTGTGTCGAAACGGGCCAGGGCCTCGGCCATGACTGCGCGCCCCACCCCGTTCAGGGCCTCCTGGACCGCCTCCTCCATATCGAGCATCGAACCACGCAGCCTCAGCGAGAAACTCACCTCGAACGTGTCGCCGTCGCGCCTTGTCACCATCGCTGCCATCGGTCTTCCTCCGTTAAGGGTCCGGCATACTTATCGACCCGACACGAGGATTTCTTTAAGCATTCTGCGGGAACACCCGTCTAGCTTGTCGATCCACTCGTATTTGCTAATGAACATGAGAATCTCCTCCAATCATCGAACGGCACCTTCATGCATGGTCAAGAAGGGCATTTCGTCCATCCAGCGATTAGCACAATCGCATGTATCTAGATCTGCCACCAAGCCTTACGGGGCTTTTCGGGGAAATCTGTTCATCATACGCAAATCGCTGATGAACACAGAATAAAAAGTGCTTTCGCCGCCAAAGTCTTTCGTATAATTCAAGTGGAACGCAGCCACAGAGTCATAATCAAGGCCGGTGTAAAGACGGGTGGTAGCGATAGTCGAACCAGACTGGGCGTAGAAAAGGCCGTAGGGGGTTAAACTCAAACTGAGCCACGGAAATCTTTGCGCTATCCCGCAGCCGCCGTGTGGAAGCCGAGTTGGTCTCCATAATAGTATTTCCATGTGACGGCTTGGGTGCCCACATTGAGATCCCTATGCGCCAATGTTTGACCTATATATGTAAACTGATGGTACGGACTTCCGTTTTGTTGTTCATTAACAACCCTGTAGTTGTTATCTCAATAGTACACGTTCGCAACGGCTTTGTCCACGGAGCGCTTCCACCTCAGTCCGTCGCCTCGGTAATCAAATACCGTGTCGCCGCTCTTGGCGCTCCGAGTCATGCGGTCAGCCATTATACGCCATCGCCTACGCGCCGCCGGAACACAAATACCTCGTACTCGACTCGTTGGCATTGTAAAATGAAAGCGGCGGCATATGCCGCCGCTTTCATTTTGGCCATTGGCCATATTCTTCTTTGGCCTACGAGCGCCGTTTTTCGTGGTATTCCTGCAACGAGCGCACGGCTAGTTGGCCGTTTTTCATGGCGCGGATGCCTAGAATCGCGGCTTTGGCGGCGGCGAGCGTGGTCATGGTGGGCAGGCCGCGTTCGAGTGCGGTGCGGCGGATGGAGATTTCATCCTGCTTGGATGTCACGCCCATGGGCGTGTTGATGATCCAATTCACCTCGCCGTTGATCATGCGGTCGACGATATTTGGCCGGGTTTCACCGAGCTTGCATACGAGCTCGACGGGCACGCCTTGGTTTTGTACGGCTTCGGCGGTGCCTTTGGTCGCAATGATTTTAAAGCCGAGTTCATGCAGCTCCTTCGCAAGCGAGCCCATCTTGATTTTGTCGCGGTCGTTGAGGCTCAAGAAGACGGTTCCTTCCATGGGCACGCGGTTGCCTGCTGCGATTTGGCTTTTTGCGAAGGCGAGGCCCATGCTCGAGTCGATGCCCATCACCTCGCCGGTGCTGCGCATTTCGGGTCCGAGCAGGATATCGACGCCGGGGAATTTGATAAAGGGCAGCACTACTTCCTTGGCGGAGATGAATTCAGGGACGGGGTCTTCGGTGACGCCCAGTTCGCGCAAGGTCTTGCCCGCCATGACGCGTGCGGCGATCTTGGCCAGGGGCAGGCCCGTGGCCTTGCTGACGAAGGGCACGGTGCGCGATGCGCGCGGATTCACTTCAAGCAGGAAGATCACGTCGTCCTGGATGGCGTATTGGATGTTCATAAGCCCGATGACATTCAGTTCGCGGGCAAGGGCGCGGGTTTGGCTCTTGATTTCATCAATGAGGGCGGGGCTCAAATCGTAGGGAGGCAAGATGCATGCGCTGTCGCCCGAATGGATGCCCGCCTCTTCGATGTGCTGCATGATGCCCGCCACGACGACATCCTTCCCGTCGGCCAGGGCGTCCACATCGATCTCGATAGCGCCTTCGATGAACTTGTCAATCAGCACGGGGCGGTTGGGCGAGGCGTCCACGGCGTTGAGCATATAGCGGTCGAGGGCGTCGCGGCTATACACGATTTCCATGGCGCGCCCGCCTAGGACGAAGGAAGGCCGGACCACCACGGGGTATCCGATCTCCTGGGCCACGGCGCGCGCTTCTTCGACGGAGACCGCCGTCTCGTTATTCGGCTGCAAGAGCTTGAGCTTTTCCACGAGAGTGCGGAATTCCTTGCGGTCTTCCGCGCGGGCGATGCTCTCCGGGCTGGTGCCAATAATGGGCACCCCGGCGTTCCAAAGGTCCATGGCCAAATTGAGGGGCGTCTGGCCGCCGAATTGGACAATGACGCCTTTGGGCTTTTCGCGGTCGACGATGTTGAGCACATCCTCGAAGGTCACCGGCTCGAAGTAGAGGCGGTCCGACGTGTCATAATCCGTCGAGACGGTCTCGGGATTCGAGTTGATCATGATGGTCTCGTAGCCGTCTTCTTTGAGCGCAAACGCGGCGTGGCAGCAGCAATAGTCGAACTCGATGCCCTGGCCGATGCGGTTGGGGCCGCCGCCGATGATGATAATCTTGTCTTTCGTGGAGGGCCGCACTTCGTCCTCGTCACTGTAGGTCGAATAATAATACGGCGTGTACGCTTCGAACTCGGCGGCGCAGGTATCGACTAGTTTATAGGTGGCGGCAACGCCTTTTTCCTTGCGCAGGGCGCGCACTTCCAACTGCGGCATGCCCCACATTTTCCCAAGCTGGACGTCGCTGAAACCGTTCTGTTTGGCGCGCCAAAGCACGGCGGGATCCTGCGGGTCCGCCGTGCGCAATTCCGCTTCTATTTCAACGATTTCGCGCATCTGGCGTAAAAACCAGGGATCAATGCTGGTGGCGTCGTACAACGCTTTTTCCGTAGCGCCCAGCCGCAGCGCCTCGGCGATGCGCAAGATGCGGTCGGGTTTCGGGGTATGCACATAGCGCAACAAGGCGTCCAGCTCTTCCGGTGAATCGGGACGGCTGGTCAACGGTTTTCCTTTGCCATCCGCGCCGAGGCCGAAACGTCCGATCTCGAGGGAGCGCAGGCCTTTTTGGAGGGACTCCTTGAACGTGCGGCCAATGCTCATGGCTTCGCCCACGCTCTTCATTTGCACCGTGAGGTTATCTTGCGAACCGGGGAACTTCTCGAAGGCCCAGCGTGGGATTTTCGTGACCACATAATCAATGGTAGGCTCGAAGGAAGCCGGGGTTTCTTTCGTAATATCATTTGGGATTTCATTTAAGCTATAGCCAACGGCCAGTTTCGCGGCGATCTTGGCGATGGGAAATCCCGTGGCTTTCGACGCCAGTGCGGAACTGCGCGATACGCGCGGATTCATCTCGATGACGATCATGCGGCCCGTTTCGGGGTGGACGGCGAATTGGATGTTCGAGCCGCCCGTATCAACGCCGATCTCACGGATGCAGGCGATGGCCGCATCGCGCATGATTTGGTATTCCTTGTCCGTCAGCGTTTGCGCCGGAGCGACCGTGATGCTATCGCCCGTATGGATGCCCATGGCGTCAAAATTCTCGATGGAGCAAATAATCACCACATTATCATGGAGATCGCGCATCACTTCGAGTTCATATTCTTTCCATCCGAGAACGGACTCCTCGACAAGCACTTCGTGGACAGGGCTCAAATCAAGGCCCCATTGGACTACGGCGTCATATTCATTCCGGTTATAGGATATGCCCGCGCCCGAGCCGCCCAACGTGAAGGCGGGGCGGATAATCGCCTCATAATTCAACTCCGCGCCGAACGCCTTCGCCTCCTCGATGGAATGGACCACCAGGCTCTTGGGCACATCCAGCCCGCAGGCGAGCATGGCGTCTTTAAATAACCCGCGATCTTCCGCTTTGCGGATGGCGTCGCGCTTCGCGCCGATGAGTTCGACGCCATATTTGTCGAGAATGCCCGCATCCGCCAGGTCAAGGGCAAGGTTCAGTCCGGTCTGGCCGCCCACGGTGGGCAATAAAGCGTCGGGGCGTTCCCGTGCGATGATGCGCTCGCAGGTCTCGACCGTGAGGGGTTCGATGTACGTACGGTTGGCCATCTCGGGATCGGTCATGATCGTGGCGGGATTGCTGTTGACCAGCACCACTTCGTATCCTTCTTCGCGCAAGGACTTGCAGGCCTGGCTGCCCGAGTAGTCAAATTCGCAGGCCTGGCCGATGACAATCGGGCCCGAACCTACGATAAAAATCTTATGGATATCCGTGCGTTTTGGCATCGAGTGCATACCCCTTGATTGCTGCTGCCGGTTTCGCCCTGTTAGGCGTTGATTGGACCATGTGATGCCCGCGCTAGGGCGCCCGCTTTATCGCGAGATCTCTAGAATCTCGAGTTCGATGTTGCCCGCGGGCACTTGGGCGACCACTACATCACCCACGGATTTGCCCGTCAAGGCCTGGCCTACCGGCGATTTCATCGAGATTTTACCCGCCGACATATCTGACTCGACCGGGCTTACTAGGATGTACGTAAACTCTTTTTTCGTCTTTTTATTCAACACGCGCACCGTCGCGCCCATATACGCCTTCGAACTGTCCAACTGTGACTCGTCGACGACAACCGCCCTGGCCACTTTATCCGCGAGATCGCGTATGCGGGCATGGTTCTTCGCCTGGGCGTCTTTCGCCGCATGGTATTCCGAATTCTCGCGCAAATCTCCATAGCTGCGGGCGTGCTCAATCTCCGCCGCGATCACGGGTGATTTGGATTTGCACTCCGCCAGCTCTGCTTTGAGTTTCTCTAAACCCTCGGCCGACACATAGATGTTGTCCATTTCCGACGCTATCTCCTTCGCAAGGCGCATGTTGCGCCTATCCGCTCACACACGGAATATATAAAGACAGGGATTCACATGCAGCCGCGCCCTACAGGCGCACCAGCCCTTTCGCCAGATCGTTCGGGGCATTATAGCAAACAGATGAGCCCGCTCCAAAGAAGCCTTGCGCACTCAAATCCGTATGTAAGAATCGCCATGGCTATACGCATCAAGCAGACGCATAGCGTCGCATTGTCATCACGAAGCATCTATGGCTATCGGTGGTGGTTTTTCTTCAGCCAGAGTCCAAGGAGATGAAGCAAAACAGACGCATTGCCTTTTTTATGCTTTAGGATTCTTGTACGATGGGGCAGGCATTGAATAGGGAAATCGTCCGCATGGGCCAAGACTATTCCGCATATGAAGATCCATTCGGCCCCATTGAGCGCCGCTTACGGCGTATGAGCCGGGCCGTGCGGTGGCGAATTTTGCCCTGGTTTGGGCGGCAGAGGCATATGCTTGCGGAGATCCGCTGGCGCTTGGGCGATGAAGTGATGGCCCTTCCTCTTTATGAAGCTATTAAGGCGCGCTACCCGGGCGTGAGGCTGACGGTATGGTGCAATTATCCCGACTTGTTAACCGGCCATCCGTACGTGGACAGCGTCAATGAAAGCCCCGTGCGTGTGGATGCCTATCGTTTACTGCGCGGCGCATCGCGCACGGTTTTCCGCTTAGCGCAATATGCCCGTAATGCGAGCGTTCCCATGCCTGCCGCCCGGCCCCGGCTTTATTACCCTGATTGGGACGCCCCGCAGTTGGGCATGCTGCCGGTAGAAAGGCCCCTTGTGGCCATTTGCACCGGAGCGACTTGGCCCACGAAACGCTGGCCGTTGGAAAACTGGCGAGGGTTGTGCCGGAAACTGGCGGATGAAGGCGCCGGAGTGGTGCAAGTTGGCCATGGAGAAGATGAACGGGTGGGCCTGGGCGCATGCCTCGTAGGCCAAACTACCGTGCGCGAGGCCGCGTGCGTGCTACATGCCTCGGATCTGCTGATTACGGGCGATTCGGGCCTTATGCACCTCGCCCGCGCCGCCGGAACGCCCGTAATGGCTCTGTTTGGCCCGACGGCTCCGGCCATACTGATCCGGGATGACCCCGGCTTCCTGGCGCTTCTGAACGGCAGGCCCTGCCAAGGTTGCTGGAATGCGCCCGTTTCACGGCCCGAAACGCCACGCATGGAACAGGAAGGCGTTTGCCCGAAAGGGCTTGCGCATTGCCTCGGAACCATTTCCGTGGAAACAGCCCTCGACAAGGCCCTTGGGATGCTCGCGCGCGGCTAGATGCCGCCGCCGATATCCAATACTTGCTCCATATCCAGGGCGGGCTGCTGAGTCCGGGGACGCCCGACGACACGCGCGGGAACGCCCGCGACGGAGGTATGGGCGGGGACATCAGTGAGCACTACGCTGCCCGCGCCGATCCAGGCCCCTTGGCCGATATGGACATTGCCTAATATTTTAGCGCCCGCGCCGATCAACACGCCCCGGCGCACTTTGGGATGGCGATCTCCCGAGATTTTGCCCGTCCCGCCGAGCGTCACCTCATGCAGGATAGAGACATCGTCATCCACTACCGCCGTTTCGCCAATCACCACGCTGGTGGCGTGGTCCATCAGTATCCCTTTGCCAATGCGCGCCGCGGGATGAATATCCACGGCCAGCACTTGGGAGATGCGCGTCTGTAAAAACAGCGCCAGCGGAATGCGCCCTTGTTCCCAATAATAATGCGCCACGCGGTATGACTGGAGGGCATGAAAGCCCTTAAAGAAAAGCAGCGGCTGGGAATAGCCCCGGCAAGCCGCATCACGCGTGACGACCGCCTCGATGTCGGCGCGGATGGCTTCACGGATATGTAGGCTATCTTGAAATGCCTGATCGAATAATTCGCGAAGCGATACGGCGGTGATGGTCGAACTCTCGAGCTTCGTGGCCAAGAGAAAACTGAGCGTGTCCTCGAGTGTTTGGTGATTCAACACACAGCCATAGAAGAAATTGGCCAGCAACGGTTCTTGCCGCGTGTCCCGCTCGACTTCTTCACGAATCTTTTCCCAAAATGGATCTGCGCTTACCACACTCATCATTATGCTCCATACTACCGATATTTCGGATTTCACGGATGCCGAGGATTATACAATCCAGCAGGGCGGGCTTGCCCCGCCAAAGGCTGCCGTTATACCCTCTGTAAGTTTGCCTTACTATCTGTCTAGGTGTTGTTTCTTGTGAATGTTTTCCTGGGAAATGATTGCATTTCAAGTAAGACTGTAGCCGGCTGAAGTAGCATCTTGTATTTGTCGGCCTTGTTTATTCCTTTTCGCCGGCCTTGATACATCATTTTGCATCTGACGACCAGCGCCCTCGCCGGTCATTTTGCACCACTTGGCTAAAGTGTTACCATTTCAAATAGTTATGCCGGGATTATTAGGCGTATTTTTTGAGCGGTGGGGCAAGCCCCACCCTACATAGTTGCGGCTATGCCGCGCCATGTTTATTTATGGCTGTCTTTCAGTAGAAACGCCTGAGGCTAACTAATATTCCACAGCTTCATTCATTAAAGCCAATCTCTTGAATGAGATACTTTATCTCTTCGCGAAGCTCATCCCCGCAGTCTTCCAGCATGAAACCCGACACCAAAAAACTGGGATTGGTGTCCCGCTTGCACCAGAGGCATCGCGCGTGGAATGTGTATTCCGTATCCTCTTCGAGACGGTCCGGGAATTTAACGGACAAGTGATACATCCGCCCAATATCCATGGGCCTCTCGCTCACGAGCATAACGCCTTCGGTGGTGATATCGGCGATATTCCCGATGAGTTTACTGGTATCGAGATCAAAAACCCGCAAGTAAAAAATGAGATGTCTGCGCTTAAGTTTTCTTCTGAACATGACGCACCGAGCTCCCACCGATTGCTCCGCCACCAAGCTGGCGAGCCGAAGCTATTATATGCGAATGAGATAAGAATGTGAATAATCCGCAGGCCTTTGAAAAATCAAGGGCAGATACGGCCTATCTGATACCATAATGTTCATTTTTACATATAGCCTATATTTAACAGAATGCATTCGCATTTCTCTGTTCAAATAAGATGAGTGGGCGTTTAGATTTAGCTTTTCCGCCTCATTCGGCAGGGTGAAAATACCGTGCGGTATTCTAGCTCTAACTCTTTTTTTAAAAATCACTTATATCTATGAAGCGGCATGGAATCAAACGGTTTTTGTCAAAATGTTTGAATTCATGGTGTATTATTTGTCTGTATTGATAAACTCTTGCTTTTTGAGGGGGTTGTGTATATACTGTTTTTTATAAGCAGGAATGCATAATTTGCGATATTCGCGTAATTTGTATTAGGGGGTATTATTGTTTTTTAACGAAGTTTTTATTGGATTTCGTGATATCAGGTAATTTGGGGTGGAATAGCACGCAGGCGCAAGGGGTGGGTAAATGCAAGTATTGCGTCATGGTGGAAGGGGGGTCGCCCTTTTTCGGCTGGGGCGTCTCACGCAAAGAAGAGTTCATTTTTTTATGCCTCCAAATCGGGGCCTTTCCCAGAAGGGCAGCCGGGCTGTATTTCGTTTCTCCCGCCAGTACATGCCCGAATCATTCGCTTCCATGCCTCATCGCCATCTCCTGGATAATTGTACTTTCGGCACATATCGGTTTTTTTTACGAAATGTAATCGTTGCGGATAGTGCTAATTATATTATTTTTCTCTCTTCGCTGGTGAATGTGGCGAACGGACAAGTGGGATTTTAAAAGGATACGCAAGCAGGTAAGGAGACGAATGATGAAAAACTGGGGTGCAATAGGCACGCGGTGCGGCATGGTTGTTTTTATTGCCGCCGTAATGACAATGCTGGCTTTCCCCTGTTCGGCGGAAACACCCTCCTCGATCACGATCGAGGGCCAATTGTCCAAAGCCGATGGCTCTCCGCTCACGGGTGGCAGGGCATGGCAGGTGCGTTTTTTTGACGCCGCCACGGACGGCAATTTGCTAGGAAGCGCTCTTACCGGAACCGCCACACTCTCGGCGCGTGGCGTATTCTCTCTTGCCATCACTCCACCGGAGGCAGCCCTCGATACGGCTACGCTCTTTTATGAATTGGCGGTGGATACCGATGATCCGGCGGATGGCAATGCGTTGGATGATGTGTTTCCGCAGCGGGTGCAAGTGAATGCCGTGCCGTATGCGTTGCGTTCCACTGAGGCGGATCATGTGGACGCATCGGGCGTGGGCGCTGGCGTGGTCGATAATAATGAATTCGCCTTCCTGGACGGCGTGACGGCCAGCATCCAGACGCAGCTTGATGCGAAAGCCGATGTGGCGGATACATACACGAAAACGGAAGTGGACACATCGCTGGCGGATAAGGCGGACGTGGCGGATACATACACGAAAACGGAAGTGGATACATCGCTGGCGGATAAAGCGGATGTAGCGGACACATATACGAAGACGGAAGTGGACACGTCGTTAGGCGATAAAGCGGATGTGGCGGACACATATACGAAGACGGAAGTGGACACGTCGCTGGCGGATAAAGCGGATGTAACGGATACATACACGAAAACGGAAGTAGACACGTCGCTGGCAGATAAAGCGGATGTGGCGGACACATATACGAAGACGGAAGTGGACACGTCGCTGGCGGATAAAGCGGATGTGGCGGACACGTATACGAAAACGGAAGTAGATACGTCGCTGGCGGGGAAATCCGATACGACCCATGGCCACAATCTGCAAAACTTGGGTGGCGCAGTGACGGACGCCCAGGTGCCGGACAGCATCACATTAAGTTCCTCAGGCTCCGTGGATGCAGGAGCATTGAAGAGCGGCACGGTGCCCTCGGCGCGGTTGAGCCTGGGAGATTCGGATGTGCCGGATACGATTTCTATCAGCTCTTCGGGTGCTGTGGATGCTGGTGCATTGAAGAGCGGCACGGTGCCCTCGGCCCGGTTGAGCTTAACGGATTCTGATATTCCCGATGACATCACTGTCACTGAGGCGGACACGCTGGATAATGTGACAGGGCGCGGAGCGACGACCACAAACGCGGTGGAAGTAGGTTCAATTACCGCGGATACCGGCGCGTTTGGCACGAATACGGTCACGATTGATGACGACATCATCGTCGCATCGGGCGGCAAGGTCGGCATCGGAACCGAAACGCCGACGGCCCCGCTGCAGGTGTCCACGTTGTTGATGGATCAATCTTCTTCTCTGGATGACAATGATTTTCCCCATTATACACCCCTTGCACAGTCCTTCACGGCGGGTGAAACGGGGGATATGGTGCGATTGGACCTGAAGCTGCGGGCAGCAAGCGGAACGGCGCAAGTCACCGTGGGGATTTACAGCGGGAACACGCCTGGCTCGGGTTCCTTGTTGTCATCGTTGGAGACGGTGAACATCACGGAAACTACATTTGAAGTATATAGCATTGTGTTTAGTACGCCCGCGGCCGTCACGGGGGGGCAGGCATACCACGCGGTAATCACGGAGGTTTCGGGCACTTTTAGGGCGGCCACAAGTGGTGGGGGAGAAGGCGTGTATGAGGGCGGCACGATGTGGCGCTGGATAAGCGCTTGGTCGATGTTGAACGCCCTTGATATGTATTTCGCGACTTACATGGGGAGCAATGGAGATATATTGAAACTGGAAGGGCTAGGCTCGGTCGTGGTTGACGGCGATGGCAACGTCGGCATCGGCACGGAAACGCCCGCCGAGGCGCTCGATGTGAACGGCGCAGTCCTGGTCGCGGACACGCTTAATCCCCCCGCCACCACGACAGACCGCTTGTATAACAATGGCGGCAGCTTATACTGGAATGGCGCGGCGATAGGCGGCTCATCGTTCGACAATCTGACGGTCAACGCGGACGGGTATGTCACGCTCACGGAGCCGACCACGCCATTAGGAACAACAGACGACCGCCTCTACCGTGTTGGCGATTCGCTCTACTGGAACGGCAGCGCCCTCTTTGATTCGGCCAATGGCCCCACGTTGCAACAGGTGACGGACGAAGGCGCGACGACCACAAACGGCATCACGGCCGCGACGGTCGATACGGGCCAGGGCGCGAACGAGTTGTACGCGATGAACCAGAATGTGCGGACCACGGATGGCGTTACGTTCAACACTGTTACATCGGGCACCGTGGATACGGGCCAAGGCGCGAACGAACTGTACGCCATGGACCAGGATGTGCAAACGAGCGATGCGGTGCAGTTTGGAGCGGCTTCGCTTGGCTCAGGCGACACTCCGGACCAGCAAAATACGAACAATAGTACGACATTTGGTTTTGGCAGCGGCATGAATGTGGCCCAGGTGTTCACGCCGGAACACTCGGGTTCGCTGGTTAAATGCACACTCGCCATGCGATACCAGCATTCAACATGCACGGTGAACGTTTCGATTTATTCGGGAAATACGCCGCCGAGTGGAAGCTTGCTGAGTTCGGTGGAGACAGTCACGCTGACCAGTGGCAGCTCAACGGAATATGAGGTCGTATTTGCCACGCCCGCCCCAGTCGTGGCGGCACAACAATACTATATTCTTGTTTCTCCATCAGCGTCTATTGAGTGGGATGCATCCACTAACCAATATTCGGGAGGAACGTCGTGGGCGGATTTCGGCTCCGGATGGGCGGAATACAGCAGCGTTGATGCGTGGTTCAAGACGTTCGTCGTACCGTCTTCGGATGTGCTTTCCGTTAAAGGATTCGCGTATTTCCTAGACACCGGTACTTCTCCGTCAACGACGGCGAACCGGCTCTATAATAACGGCGGCAGCCTCTACTGGGGCGACACGATATTAGGCGGCTCGTCCTTCGATACCTTGACGGTCAATGCGGATGGGTATATGACGATCACGGAGCCGACCACGCCGCTCGGAACCACGGATGACCGGCTCTACCGCGTCGGTGATTCGCTCTATTGGGATGGCAGTGAGCTTTACGGCTCGGCCAACGCCCCGACGCTGGATGAAGTGACCGATGCAGGCGCCACCACTGATAATGCCGTGACTGTAGGCTCCATCACGGCGGACACCGGCACCTTTGGAACGAGTTCGGTGACCATCACGGATGACATCATTGTCGCGGATGGCGGCTCCGTCGGCCTCGGCACGAATACGCCTAGCGCGGTCCTTGATGTCGCCGGCACCGTCATAGGCGATGCCGCGGTTGACCAGCAGACGGGCACGGGAGCTGGGTCGGAGGAATCGACTATAAATGTTGGATATAAGTTTGCCCAGGTGGTTGTTCCCCAAGCCACCGGACAATTGACCAAAGTGCTCTTGCAAACAAAGATTCCTACGTCGGGCGGCATGCCTCCCACATCGACTCCCACCCTGGATGTCTCGATCTACAGCGGAAGCACCCCCGGTTCGGGTTCGCTGCTGTCTTCGGTGGAAACCGTGGAGGTAAGCCAGTCGTCGCTCACGGATACATCCATAGAATTCAGCACGCCGGCGGATGTGGCCGCGGGAGGAGCCATTTACATCCTGATAGCCAACAACAGCACGGTGAAGCTGGCGATAAGGACAGAGTATACCAATACGTATACATCAGGATTGATGTGGTATAATAATGGAAGCTGGGCTTCGGAGAAATCCATGTATGATATTTACTTCAAAACATGGGTTGAATCTGCAATACCCAGGCTTCGTGTGCAAGGCGATCAAGATGTCATCATCAACAGCGCTGGGCAATTAGGCATTGGCGTAAGCACTCCTTCCGCTGCCATAGATGTGAATGGCGCTATAAACATTCAGGATACGACCAGCGCTCCTGCTTCCATTGCGGGCAAGCTATATAACAATGGCGGCAGCCTCTACTGGGGCGGCACGGCGATAGGCGGCTCGTCGTTTGATACCTTGACGGTCAACGCGGATGGGTATATGACGATCACGGAGCCAACAACGACACTCAGCACGACGGATGACCGCCTGTATCGTGTTGGGGATTCGCTCTATTGGGATGGCAGTGAGCTCTACGGCTCGGCCAACGCCCCGACCCTGGATGAAGTGACCGATGCGGGCGCCACGACCAGCAATGCGGTAACCGTAGGCTCTATCACGGCGGACACAGGCACCTTCGGTAGCAGTTCCGTCACCGTTACCGATGATATCCTCATGGATATGGGCAGCCAGATAGGCATTGGCGAGGACACGCCCGGCGCGGCTATTGATGTAGCGGCAACTCAGCTAGACCAGCAAACATCCAGCGGGACTTCGTTTACTTGGGGCCTGCCTAATGGCGTATCGAGCGCCCAGGTCGTTGTTCCTCAATTGACAGGTAGCCTAGTCAAAGTGCTTCTGCAAGCGAAAAGGCCCACTGCTACTGCCGGTACGCTCGATGTCTCGATTTATAGCGGGAATACTCCGGGCTCGGGCTCGCTGCTTTCCTCGGTGGAAACCGTGACGGTTGATCAAGCGTCTTTCACGGATTTGAACGTGGAATTTAGCACGCCGGCAGCGGTGACCGCAGGACAATCGATTTATATCCTAATTGAGAACCATAGTGGGGTAGCTGTCACTGCGCGAGCCGATTACAGTGAAACCTATCCCGCTGGCAATTCCTGGCACAAGAATTCCAGTTGGGCCGACCAAGGAACGACGTACGATTTCTACTTCAAGACCTGGGTCGTAGGCGATGGCCTTGCGTTCCGGGTGCAAGGCGGGCAGAACGTCGCCATTGATTTTGCTGGCCATTTGGGCATCGGCACGGACACGCCCGCTGAAGCGCTCGATGTGGACGGCGCAGTGCTGGTCGCGGACACGACTAATCCGCCCACTACCACCACGAACCGGCTGTATAACAACGGAGGTGATCTGTATTGGGACGGCACAAAGCTGAATGGAGGCGGCGGCACTAGCGTCGATGTGGATACGTGGAGCTGTTCGTGGAACGCTCTTAATACTCTACAAAATGGCTGGACCATATGGTCGCAAAAAGCAAAATATGCTGGTGAAATAATTTGTTTCCAGGTTTATAGCCGAGTCGCTTCCGGCGGCACTTTGGATTTGAAGGTGAATGGAGTGTCGGTGCTTGCTTCTCCCCTTGCTTTGGTGTCGGACTCGAACGAAGAAGCCACCTTGGCCACTACAAGCTTCATGGAGGGCGATGTGATTACTATTATACATGCCAACGCAACATCAAATCAAAGTGGCGTAATACCTGTAATTACAGTAGAGTATACACATTAGTTTATGAGAACATAGAAGCTCTTTGTGCCCATGTGTATGAAGAACATTGGGGCATTCAGGGTTCTCGCGCCAATGCATGGGTAGGTGAGGAGAAAGTAATGAACCCGAATATATGGGTTTCCGGGCAATATGGCCGATGCTGGCTGGCTGCTTGCGGCACGGCGTGGATTTATCCACGCCATTGCCACAACAGCAACGGGTAAAAGGAGCACGCAAGCGATGCGACAAACAGACGATACGGCGAGATGTCTGATGGTGTTGATATTTATGCTGGCCTTTAGCTTGAGTGGCTTAGCTAGTGCAGATAACGCAAATGCCGATAGTGCAGTGTTATATCTCGCCGGTACCTCCCAATGGTGCTCCGCATCCTTCCAAACCACGGAAGCGGAGGTGCTGCTGGGCGGCGTATCGCCAGATGGAGCGGATCTAGCCACGGCGGACGCCTTGTGCTGGGCCATGCCCCTTTGGCTGGACACAGCTCCCCCCGGCGCACCGGACGTCTCCGGTGACGCCCTTACGAACGATCCCACGCCCACCTGGACTTGGACAGGCAGCTTAGGCGGCTCGGGCGCTTTCCGCTATTCGTTTGATGGCGGCGACTGGGTCGAGACCACGGAAACGAGTTATACGCCGGTTTCCGCCCTCGCGGATGGAAGCTACATCCTTGAAGTGCAGGAACGCGATGGGTCATGGAATTGGTCCGATACCGGCAGTTTCACCATCGAAATAGATACCACGCCGCCAGATGCGCCGAGTGTGACAGGCGATACGCCCACGTATGACACGACGCCCACTTGGAGCTGGACATCCGGCGGCGGAAATGGCAGCGGCACATACCGCTACGCCATGGATGTGGAATCCGGATGGACTGAAACCACGGATTTGAGTTATACACCCGGCACACCCGTGACCGAAGCGCCGCACACCTTGTATGTGCAAGAGCGCGATGATGCCGGTAACTGGTCGGAATCGGGCAGCTTTGCCATTGTTCAGCTCAATGATCCGCCCGCCATCGGCGTGAACACCGTCGCCACCGTGTTGGAAGGCGGCGCGGCGCTCATCACCAGCGCACGCTTGAGCGGCTTGGATCCCGATGACAGCGGCGCGGGGCTAGTCTTCACGATCACGAGCGGGCCGCTTCACGGCCAGGTGGAACTCACTACTGCGCCAAATGCACCGGTATCGAGCTTCACCCAGGCGGACATCGACGCCAATACGGTGCTATACCGCAATAATGGCGATGAAGCCACCTCCGACAGCTTCAGCTTCTCGCTGGCTGATGGCGGCGAAGATGACGCCGCGCCCGCCACGGGAGATTTCCTTATCACGGTGACGCCGGTCAACGACAGCCCCGTGGTGTCGGTGAATACAGGAGCGGCCGTGGTGGAGGGCCAGGCGGTTACGCTTAATAATTCGATGCTCCGTGTGGCGGATCCGGATGATGATTCCGCCAGCATCACGTACACCATCACGGCTTCGCCCGCCCATGGCTGGCTGCGCCGTGCGGGAACGCTTGGAGCGTCGATCAAGAGTTTCACCCAGGCCGAACTGGATGCGGGTGCGATTGTGTACACCCATAATGGCACTGAAACCACGGCGGACAGTTTCAGCTTCAGCGCCGCTGATGGCGGTGAAGATGGCGCGGTTCCCGCCACGGGCGTCTTTACCATCACGGTAACGCCTGCCAACGATGGGCCGGTCGTGAGCGTGAATACGGGCGCGAGCGTGCTGAACAGCCAGTCGGTGGTGATTACGGGCGCTATGTTGCAAGCCATGGATACGGATAGTGCTGTTGAAGGGCTTGTGTACATGGTCACGACGGCCCCAGTCAAGGGCCAAGTGGAGGCTGTGAGCAATCCTGGCGTGGCGATTTCCACGTTTACGCAGACCGATATCAACGCGGGCCTGGTGCAATATGCCCACAATGGCTCTGCGGGAACGCTGGACACCTTCCGCTTCTCGGTGTCAGATGGCGGAGCCGATGGCGCACTTCCCGCTCTGGGCATTTTCCGTCTGACCATCCTGCCGACAGCTCAAGCGCCTGTCGTATCCGCTCCGGAATCGACCCCGGAGCTGCGTCCGACATGGACATGGGTCTCCGGCGGCAATGGCGTCGGACAATACCGGTACGCGCTCGATAGCGCCGCCGGGCCTTGGACGGAAACCACGGCGTTGCAGTATCAGCCTTTGGAAGACCTGTCGCGCGGCAACCATACGCTGTATGTCCAAGAGCAAGGTTTATACAGTGAATGGAGCGCTTCCGGTTCGGCCACGGTTCTGGCGGGCGTCACCTACACGATCAGCGGCCATGTGTCGCTGCAGGATGCGGGAAGCGTCACGGCAGCCAAAGTGATTCTGTCGGGCGATGCGGATGCGGAAACATCCCCGGATGCCACGGGCGCTTACTCCTTCGCGGACCTGGAGGCAGGCCGTTATGAAGTCCGGGTCGAGCTATGGACCTACCGGTTCCAGCCGGATAAAGAGGTTTTCGACTCGCTGGATGCGGATCAGGAAGACGTCGATTTTGAAGGTTCGCGCAGTTTGGGCCTTTCCGTGCCGTACTTCCAAGACAACGCACCTGCGGAAGGCCTTACGCCGGGCAGTTCTGGCAGCCAGGCCTTTATCGGGGTGAAGAACCTTGTGGATGCGCCGAATACGCTCACCATTTACTACACGAATCTGAATGGTGAAGATCGTACGCCGGACGCCAACACGTATGTGTTGAATGCGTACGAAGGGCTGTCGTGGCGGCCTTGCCGAAACGATGCGGCCATCGAAGGCGTGGCGGCCGCCATACCCGACATGACCACGGGCTTCATGGGCAACGCCATGATCTGCTCGACGGGCCCCATTGCCGGGCGCTTGCTTGCCATAGCGTCCAACGGCTCCCAAAGCGCGTATACGCTGCCGGGCATGCAAGGCTCCGAGCAGTTGATTGCGCCCTTCTTCATGGATTCATCGCCTGTGGGCGGTGAGATATTCCCCACGAAAGGCATGTCCACCTATCTCGGCATACTGAACACGGATACAGCGGCAGCGCAACTGCGTGTGTGGTATGCAAATATAACCAGCGTCGACCAAACCCCGGCCTTGAACGGCTTTGATCTCCAGAATTGGATGTCGTTCTCCTACCGGCCTACGAAGGATGATCCGAACCTCGAAGGCCTCGGGGTGTCCGTGCCTAACATGATGGCCGGCGGCATTGGCAGCGCGTTCATCACCGGCGGGCGCTATCTCGCGGGCCGCGTACTGTGCCTGGCGAAAACGGGTGGGCAATATGCCTACACCATGAGCGGTGAAGGTGCTACGAGCCTAGTGGTTCCTTACTTCATGGATAACGCCCCGGTGGAAGGCAGCATCTACCCAAGCATGGGGTCCGCCAGTTATATTGGAGTGAAGAACCTCTCGAATGCGCCCGTGACGCTCACCATTTCCTACACCACTATCGGAAATGTGGACGCGACTCCTGCCGTGAACACGTATACGATCCCGGCGAGAGGCTCGGCGTCATGGCGTCCGGCGCGGCGTGACCCGGCGATTGAGTACGCGGATGTGCCTGACATGGCGCTGGGCGTCGGTGGCAGCGCGGTTATTACGGCAACAGGCTCTATTGCTGGTCGCCTGCTCACGATCTCCTCGAACGGCTCTATGAGCGCCTACACCCTGCAAAGCACGGCAGGTGAAAACGTACTTGCAGCCCCGTATTTCCACGATAATGCGCCAGCCGATGGCGCATATCCGCCCGTGTTGAATGCGTCCTCGTTCATTGGCGTGAAGAATCTCACGGCCGATCCGGTGACGCTCACGCTCCGGTATAGGAACGGCGCGGGCGCGGATCGCACGCCGCTCTTCAACACCTACGTGCTACCGGGCAATGCAAGCGTATCTTGGCGGCCCACCCGCAACGATCCCGCAGTGGAAGGAGGAGCCGCCGCCGTGCCGGATATGACATCTGGCGGCGTGGGCAGCGCCATTATCGAGTCTACAGGCCCCATCGCCGGACGCCTGTTGACCGTGTCTCCCAACTCCCAGAGCGCCTACGAGCTGCCTTCGGGCAACGAGTAGCCGTATGCGAATCGAAACCGCCCGGGTTCCTCTACTGGAGCCCGGGCGGTTGCCTTTTTCTATGACCTTTCCGATCATCTATTTCATCCTTGCCACCAAAAACAGGGCCATTGCCGAAAATGTTGCTTAAAATGTTTTCATTGCGCGAAAGACGGGTGTGGTCGATTTTGGTTATTTGTGTTTGTTCTTGTCATTCATGCCTTTGGTGTGTATGATTGTTTCTGCGGTGAACAGACGCGGTGTCCTGAGGCTCTGGGGTTAGGAAAGGAAGAGGAAACATGACACTCTCATTAATCGACCTTTTTATTTTTATGTTGTATTTTGTGGGTATTGTGGTATTTGCTATTTTGGTTTCCGCCCGGAGCAAGACACGCGGTTCCTCCTCGGATTTTTTTCTGGCGTCGAATAAGCTTCCCTGGTACGCCGTGGGCGCTTCATTCATTGCTTCAAACATTTCGACGGAACACTTCATCGGAATGGTGGGATGGGGTTTCTTGTACGGGATGGCGGTCTCGCAGTGGGAATGGGCCAATGTCGTCACCTTCACTCTGCTCATCTGGGTGTTTCTGCCTTTTTACATGCGCGGCAATGTGTCCACCATGCCGGAGTTTCTCGAACGCCGGTACAACAAGACATGCCGTTATGTTTATGCGTTGGTGATGATTATTGGCCTTGTTATCGCAATGCTTGGCGGTGTGATGTACGCTGGCGCGAAAGCAATGAGCGTGTTCTTCCCAGCCCTGCACCCGGCTCTGGCGGTGCTTCTCCTGGCTATAGCCGCAGGAGCTTACACGGTTTATGGCGGCCTGTTGTCAGCGGTCTGGGCCGATGTGGTGCAATACTGCTTGCTTATGATTGCAGGCCTGCTGGTGACGGTTTTCGGACTGTATCACTGTGGCGGCCTTATTGAATTGACCAGGGAGCTTCCCGAGCGATTTCTCATTTTTTACCCGGCCACACACGAGACGATTCCGTGGACGGGCATGGCGTTCGGCGTCTTCTCCGTGGGAATTTGGTATTCTTGCGCCAACCAATTCATGGTCCAGCGATGCCTGGGCGCACGGTCGGAATGGGACGCGCGCATGGGCATTATCATGGCCGGATTCAGCAAAGCGCTCCTGCCGTTCCTAGTAGTGGTGCCGGGGATTATCGCGTTTTACCTTTTCCAAGACCGCATTAGCGACGGCGACCAATCGTGGCCTTTCCTGGTGAATCTCTGGCTCCCGACGGGCCTTGTCGGCGTCGTGCTGGCGGGATTGGCAAGCGCCATACTGTCCACTTTGAGCGCAATCACCAACTCGTCCGCAACCATTTTCACCCTTGACCTTTACAAGACCCTCATGCGGCCAAAGGCGTCGGACCGCGAGCTTCATCTAGTGGCCCGCTTGAGCGCCACTTCAGCAATGATTATCGGAACGGGCATTGCGCTCTACTTGGTGTTTAACACGGGAGCCAGCGTCTTTGGCCTTATTCAGCAGGTTTTCTTCTATATGGCTCCGCCGATCGCGGCAATATTTCTAGTGGGCATTTTGTGGCGTGGAGCAACCTCAACGGCTGCTACCGTGACGCTTTTCTGCGGATTCGGCGTGTTTTTGCCATTTACGAAGTATGTGCTGTTTCCCAAGGTAGGGGCGCTGCAACCCTACGACAATTTCATGCACCACACGTTCGCCACTTTCATCATGTCAATGATTTTACTGGTGGTTGTTTCACTTTTCACCCGCCGCAAACCGGATGAAGAATTAAAGGGCGTCATTTGGACAAGAAGCGCCCTCGGCCTTCGCGAGGACGAGAAAGCACAGAACAAGGGCCCGCGAAACTTAGGCCTGTGGTGGGCGCTCATGACGATACTCATCGTTTCACTCATTGTAATCACCCATCTTCAAGGCAGTGGCGTCCTGCTGGCCGAGGCAGAAGATACGCCTTATAAAACATCCGGCGAGGCGCTTGCCACCAAACAGGCCCGCGCTGAACTCGCTAAATCCGAGAAGTTCAATCTTTGGACGGGCACCGGGCAAATCCTGCTCAAGCCGGGAAAGGCGGGCGATGAATTGACCTTCGATATCCCCGTTCCGGAGAGCGGAACATATCGTCTTGCCGTCATGCTCACTGCGGGAACCGGCTACGGCCATTTAACAGTCAGTATTGATGGAAAGCCGGCGACATTTTCCACTACGGAAATAGTCTTTAACGAGGCAGAAAATCGAGGCCGGGTCACAAAAGTGGCCACCGACGTATTCGACGCCAGTTCGCTCAAGAGGAACAGCACGAAAAATCCCGAATACAGTCCCGAATACAGTATTGCAGGCGAGCATGTGGTCCGCCGGGCCAGTCTTGGCGAAGTGGAGCTGGCAGCGCCCGTTGCACATGTATCGTTCAAATCCGAGGACGGCGGCTACATCGGCGTGGACCAGTTTATTCTTGATCAGGTCTCTGGCCACGGTTCAGCGGGAGATTGAAACGAACCAAGTGTCTTTTTAAGGCGTATCAAGCTTATTCCGTGGGGAGTAGTTCGTAGCAAACGCTCCCCACATCCATACGTCACTTCTCTTGGTATTTATGGTTTGGCTGATTTGAAAAACATAGAATTGGATGTGATGGGAAACATGGAGCAGATCAAAGCCCCTGAAAAGTACCTTAAATGCGTAAATATTCATATAGAAAACCACATCTAAAAGATGCAATCAACGTATTCTTCAGTTTATCAAATCGTGATAATATACATGCAAATTTACGAGTGAATATGGATATGTGTGAATAGACTACCAATGATGCGGCATAAATATACCGTGATGTATTTTTAGTCAAATATACCTGTGCGTTCAGGACTCTGATGTCTCTTCTTTATTGCCAGATCCTGTCTTTCCTGCTTCGTTTGTAGAACTGTTTTCTTTGTTCCCTGGGATTGACTCTATGAGTTTGTGCAAACCTAGAAGACTTCGACCTCCCGAATCATTTTTATCAGAATCGTGTGTAAATAGCTTGTTTTTTTCATTTTTCATGTTTCACCTCCAAGCCAAATCATTGGCCATGACTGATGAATAAAGTTACTATAAATGAAGATATAACAGCAGCTATAAAAAAACATCGCGTAGATATATCTAATACATCCAACCGATATATTTCATCCAACCAATATATTTTTCGTGTTTTTAGAGATTTATTAATAATTTTTGTTATATAATCAGCATTAGCACTAAATATAAGCAAGCAACAAATAATTGATACAACAAAGCAAAATGCAGGAATTAAATACCAAATAGAATGATTCCCGCCAAATGCTGTAATTAATGTCACTAAAACTCCAATACCCCCGACAGAAAGCTGTAAGATCATACGATCATAAGTCATACGATTCTCAACCCACAGATTTCTAAGCCATTCAAGTGTTTTTTCGTCGAATCCAGGATTCTCGTCATTATTCTTATGCATTCTAAATACCTCCACAATATACACCTAAAATGCCAACAAAACGATTTTTTATTCTCAATTCTATCGCTTCGTAAATCATAACACGTGCCGGAACACCATATAGCCTTCGGCGGCTTCTACGGAGATCTCGCGGCCGCGGACGCGCGCGGTGTGTTCGACGTTTTGCAGGCTTGAATGGTGGATGGATTCGCGCATTTGCGAATGGTGCATCGCCAGCGCTTTCAATTTCACGTCCAAGAAATCCGATATGTCGATATACAGCGATGGGTGGAAATGCTCACGGTCGAGGCTCCAGAACAGGGACGTGTTGTCATAGCCCAGCACGACGTGCTGGAAAGGTTTGATGGAAGGCACGCCAGGGCGCGCGGCGGTAAAGGATGCGGTATAGACCGCGCGGTGATCCTGGTTGTAAGACGACACAGGAATGGCGAGCATGGTAGGCCGCAGGCGGTCGAGGGAGAGGCGGCTCTCGCGCTCGAATTGCGCCACGAGGTCGCGTTGGGGAATGGTGTCGAGGCGCAGATGGAGCGCCGGATCGCGGTAGAGCACATCCCAGTCGTCCACCTGGAGGAAATCCATCACGTGGCCCAATTCTTCCTCGCGCGTGGCCCCGCTCACCGTAGCGTCCGTACCGTCATAATGCTTGAGGTCGCCCACGGAACAGACGATCACAAACACTTCGCCGCCGAGTTTTTTAATGCGCGCCATGGTGCCCGCGCAGCCGAAACATTCGTCATCAGCGTGCGGCGCGATCACCAGCAGGCGCTGCCGCGATAAATACTCGTCTTCAGGATTCAAGCCGTTTCTCCTCGATCAGTTCTTCGTATACGTCTTCAATCTGGCGGACCATCGACTCGATGCTGTATGCGGGCGCAATGCGCGCCCGGGCCGCGCCGCCCATACTCGTCCGTAACGAGGCATCGTGCGCCAGCTCTAGGATGGCGCGCGCCAGCGCCGCTGGCTCGCGCGGGGCAACGAGCACGCCCGTTTTCCCGTCCACGATGATATCCGGCACGCCCCCCACGGCGGTGGCCACGGATGGCGCGCCTGCCGCTCCCGCCTCGAGCAGCACACGCCCCATGCCCTCATTCAACGACGGCAGCACGAAGATATCCAGCGCGGCCATCAAATCGGGCACATCGTGCCGTAATCCGAGAAATTGCATGCGTGCGCCAAGGGCTTCCGCCTGCTGCTCGAGCTTATCCCGAAGCGAACCGTCCCCCGCTAGAATAAACTTCAGGCCCGGCATGGCGTATGCCGCCGCATGGGCCGCTTCGACAAAATACGTGAATCCTTTGACTGGTTCAAGACGCCCCACGCCACCCACTAAAATTTCATCCTCGCGGATGCCCAGCGCCTGGCGCGTGGCGGCGCGACGCTCGATGGCGGCGTCGAACGGGGCGATGTCAATGCCGCTGAAAATGGCGCGCCACTGCTCGCGGCGGCCAATGTGCTGTTTCAGATGCTCCTCGATGCCCCGCTGCGTCAGGGCGATGAAACGGTCGGTCACGCGCGCCGCATGGCGTTCGAGCATCGTGTAAAACCACGTGACTGGGCGGGAAAAATAGCCGCCGAAAATGTGCCCGTGGGGCGTGTGGACAATGATGGGCGCGCCCGCGTGGTCCGCGGCCAAGCGGCCCAAATAGCCCGCTTTCGAGGTGTGCGTGTGGACAATGTCATACTGCTCTTCGCGCAAGCGGCGTTCCAGGCTGTGCAAGGCGCGCCTGTCGCGCAACGGCGCGGCGTTGCGCACCAAGTCCGGTTCGCGCAGAATCTCGATGCCCGCCGCCCGCACCGCGTCCTCGATGCTGCCTTCCGCGCCAGAAGTCGGCCCGCTGATGAGGTCCACATCGAAGCGCTCCCGGTTCGCCAGGCGCACGGTGTGGAAGGTGTTTTCCTGTGCGCCGCCTTTGCACAGGCGCGTGATGATATGGGCCACGCGGAAGCGTTTCATCATTGGGCCTCCGAGACATCGAGGGATGTCCCGAAGGGACTACCCAACATAGCCCAGGGTCGTCCGCAGCCTGAAAGGCAAGGATGACCCTGGGTGCGCACGACCCCACCTAAACGCCCTGTAGGGGCGTCCCAATGATTAATCCCATACATAACGTTCATCATATTCGATGCCGTGTTTTTCCAATAATTTGCGAAACTCGCCGCTAAAATCCATCTCTCGATGATGCTCTTCCTGATGCAGGATGTACTGCCGCACCTGTTCCATGCTGGACGCGCTCACACTAAAGGCAGCATATCCCGCTTGCCATTGAAAATCACGGCAATCCGGCGTTTTCTCTCGCAGCCATAGAGTCGCCGTACGCTTGGTTTCTTTTATCAGCTCCGCAACCGTTATTTTTCTAGAAAGAAGACACAGCACATGAATGTGGTTCGAAGTGCCTCCGATGATAACCGCAGGTGAATCGTGTCCGCGCAGCACCCCTGAAATATATGCATACAGACTATCACGCAACGCGGATGATTCCAGCCATGAACGCCGGTTTTTGGTCGAAAACACAATGTGCAATCCAAGATGGGCAAGCGATTGCGGCATAGCGTTTCTCCGTTTGTCTCTTTGAGACGCCCCTACAGGGCGTTTTCAATTGGGCCATCCTACCCAGGGTCATCCTTGCCTTTCAGGCGGCGGATGGCCCTGGGCTGTGTTGGATAGTCCCTTCGGGACATATATTATATACAGATAGTAAATTCCTACGCACATCCTATCGTATCATAAGTATATTATTCATTTTTTAGAGACCTCGCATCCAGCAGGCGCTCCACGAAATGCGTCCAATTCAGCTCCGATTCGACACGGCGGCGGCCTGCCTCGCCCATGGCGTGGGCGCGGGAAGGCTCATCCAACAAGGAAAGAATCGCCGCCGCCAAGGCCGCTTCATCGCCAGGAGGAATCAGAATACCGGTCTCGCCATCGAGTACGGCGTCCTCGACGCCGCCTGAACGTCCCGCCACCACGGGCTTGCCGTGGGCGTGCGCTTCCGTGAAGACAAGGCCGAAGCCTTCGACTTGCCCGTTTGCTCCTTCACCCGTGGGCAGGGCAAAGACATCGCATAACTCATAAAGCGCCGCTACTTCGGCGTCATCTAACCGGCCCGGCAGGATGACATGTTCGCGCACGCCCAGTTTATGGGCGATTTTACAGACGGGGCTCATATCGGGCCCGCGCCCCACAAGCACGAGCAGCGCATCCGGGTGGCGTTCCAGGAGCGCTGGGAGCGCGCGCACGAGCGTGCGGAAACCTTTACGCGGAATGAAGCGTCCCACGGCGAGAATAATGGGCCGCGAATCGAGCACATACCGTTCGCGGACGGCTTCGAGCGTTTCCGCGGATATGGGCGTTGCGGGCGTGGCTCCCGGGAGTATAACCTTGATGCGCGCGGGGTCCACGCCGAATTCCACTAGGCGCGTGCGCGTGTAGCCGCTGATGGCTATGACGGCGCGCGCGCGGGCATAAATGCCCCGCAGCAGGCGCGCGGCGAGAGGGTGTTTGCGGTATTTCAGGAATTCGTAGGCGTAAGCGAACACCACATAAGGCGCGCCAAAACGTCCATGCGCCAGCCAGCCCAGCACTCCGCCGTAGGTGTTGTTGATGGCGAGAATCAAATCCGCCTGGCGCGCATGGGGCCATGCCGCCCATAGAAACGGGATAAGGCGCAACAGGCCGAGGCCGTACCCGCGCCAGCGCAGCACATGGGTGGGCTCGGCGGCGTCGAAGGCGTCCATGCCGGGGAAATACGGCGCGGCGATAGTGACGCTGTGACCCCGAGCCGCCAAGGCGCGCGATACTTCGAGCGCCACGGTGCTGATGCCTCCCTCGATGGGCGGATAATCCACGGTGGGAATAAAAATCTTCACCGCTTCCGCACCACGAAATCACCGAGCACTAGCGCGTCCATTCCGGTGCTATAGAAACAACGCACCGCGTCGGCGGGGGTATTGACGATAGGCTCTTTGTTGACGTTGAATGAGGTGTTCAGCACCATCGGCGCGCCGCGCAGGCGTTCGAAGGCCTCGATCAAGGCGTAATACTTCGGATTCACGTCTTTCGCGACGGTTTGCACGCGGGCCGTGCCGTCCACATGCGTGATGGCGGGTACGGCGGCGCGCTTTTCCGCACGCACGGGATACACGAAGAGCATGAAAGGCGACTCGGTGCAACCTTCGAAGTATTCGCCCGCCCGCTCGACAAGCACGCTCGGTGCGAAGGGCCGGAACTCTTCGCGATGCTTCACATATTTGTTGATCAAATCTTTCATGTCCGCCCGCGTGGGGTCGGCGAGGATGCTGCGCGACCCGAGCGCGCGAGGGCCATATTCCATGCGGCCTTGGTACCAGCCGACAATGAGCCCCTCGGCGATCAACTCCGCCGCGCGTTCAGGGGCATTATCTGTTTCGATATAGGGGATCTTGGCGAGGTCAAGAAACGCGCGGATCTCGGCGTTCGAATACGCCGGGCCGATGCAGGCGTCTCGCATCACTTCACCCCGGGGCGCGCCCGTGAACCGGTGGTGCAATTGGAGCGCCGCGCCAATGGCGATGCCGTCGTCGCCCGAGGCGGGCTGCACGAAAATGGACTCGAATGGCCCCTCGCGCAACAGGCGCCCGTTCATGGCGCAATTAAGCGCCACGCCGCCCGCCATGCACAGGTGTTTGAGCCCGGTGCGTTTCGCGAGCGCCCGCGCCATGGACAGCACCACGTCTTCCAGAATACGCTGGGCCGACGCGGCGATGTTGCGGTGGCGCTCCTCGATAGGCTCATCTTTCCGGCGCGGCGGGCCGAAATGCCCGATGAACTTTTTCGAGAAGTACCCGAGCCGCGAGCCAGGCAGATACTGGCACTGGAACCACGACATATCCATCGTGTAGCGCCCATTCGGGCCAGGCCGGACAATCCGCGCGAAGTCATCGTAGTACGCCGGTTCGCCATACGACGCCAAGCCCATGACCTTATACTCGTCACTGGCCCGGCGGAAGCCCAGGTAGTCCGTGAGGGCCGAATAAAACACGCCCAGCGATTGGGGGTAATTGACCGCATCCAACTGCGTGATGTGGGTTCCGCGCCCTATGCCCATCCACGTGGCCGCCCACTCGCCGATGTAGTCCACGGTCAGCAGCGCCGCTTCGTCATAGGGGCTCACCAGGAACGCGCTCGCCGCATGGGCCGGGTGGTGTTCGAGGAAATGGAGCCTCGTGCGCTTGCCGCACAAGCTCCGCATACCCCACGCATATTGCGTATTATGAATGGCTTCATAGGCTATATAGCCTAATGAATACTTGGGCGAACGCACGATTTGCGCCAAGCGGTACGGTGCGCGCCGCATCAGCCGAAGCCCTGGGCGCATGTAGCACCCGATATGGTCAATGTCGTCCGGCTTTAGTCCCGCTGTTTCGAGGCAATAGCGCACGGCTTCGCGCGGCACGCCTCCCTGGTGTTTCACGCGCGTGAGCCGCTCCTCGGCCACTCCCGCCACGATACGCCCGTCACACACCAGCACCGCCGCCGAATCATGCGAGTATCCGCCTATGCCTAAAATGTTCATGGTGGAGATTATAGCGGGTGAAGCCCCGGCGGAAAAGCAGATTCATGCTTAAAATTCTATGAGAAGAATGAGTGCTGGACGAGGTTCTGTATGGGATACGAAAGCGTAGCATGACCACGTTGAAGAGAATTATTTCAGACCACGAATAGATGCGGATGGGTGTTGACATACTTTTTTATATTTTGTAATACTTGCATCGGGTTACTTCTTGTGAGAAGCGTGTTGATATAATAGCCGGGAATTGAATTTTCGGCAGAGAATGGAGGTGGCGCCAAGTGGGTAAAAAAGCGAAATGGACAGCGGTGATGCTTGCGTGTGGTTTACTGGCAGGTGTAGCGTCCGCGGAATTGCAGAATGTGCAAGTAGGCGGGAAACTGGAGATCTACGGTGCTTGGTATTCAAATTATTACGAAACCAGCGGCGCGGCGGTGCGCATACCCGATGCATGGCTTCCAGGGCGCGCCATTGGGCCGGATGGGACGATTTCGGCCATTCGCGCGGGCGAGGGCGGCAACTCGGTGGGTTATTATGAACAGCGCACCCGCTTGCATGTAAGCGCCGATTTTTCGGACAACGTGAAGGCGTTTATCGAGTTTGACTACATTGACACTTGGGGAGAGAATTTCCGCTCAAACTACATCACGGGGGCGGATTTCCGCAGCGCGGGCGTGAACCGCACCGAACTGTATCAAGGGTATATCGAAGCGAATGAGATGTTCGGTGCTCCGTTGCGCTTGCGGATTGGCCGCCAGGAGATGGAATTCGGCTCCGGCTGGCTGGTGGGCTCTGATCCGGGTCCGGACCCGTGTGTGGGCCTGTCCTTTGATGCGGTGCGCTTAACCTATGCCGTTGACGCTTGGAGCGTGGATGCATGGGCGGCGAAACTCTTCGAGAGTGGATTGGCGGAAGAAGATGGCGACGCCGATTTTTATGGCATATACGCCAGCTACACAGGCGTGGATAATATGGCGTTTGACGCCTATTGGATGTGGGTGCGGGATGGGCGCGGCATTAATGACAGCAACTTCTCCTGGCCTGCGGAATGGCTCGAGGGCGTGCTGGAGCTGGATGATTATGATGTGACGAATCTGCATACCGTGGGATTTCGTGCCGCTGGCGAATGGAATGCGCTGGATTTCGAAGCGGAAATGGCATACCAATTTGGCGACGCCGATTCCGTAGGAGCTCTGTTCGTACCCGTGGGCGAACTGTATGGCGATGATAGGGCTGAATTTGGCGCATGGGCTGGCCACGCCGAAATAGGCTATACCTTCGATACGCGTTTCACACCGCGTGCGTACATTGGCGGGGCATATTATGGCGGTGAAGACAATAGGGAGCTCTCGTTCGGTGAATGGCTGAATCCGTTTGACCGGCCTGAGGCGAGCGTATCGTTCAACCGCCTGTTCTCCTTGTGGCGGGAAGATGACTTATGTGACGCGTCCGCCATGTCGAATTTCTGGAAAGCATATATAGGCGCGACGATAGCCGCTACGGAATCCATCGAAATCGATTTCCAGGTACGGCATTATCAGATCGTCGAACCCTTTGATAATCCTGTGTTCTTCCGACTGGGACGCTTCCTCGTGCCGGTAGCGCCGAACCTTCCGTTCTGGACCACGGAAAACAGCAAGGATATCGGCTGGCAGGCGGCTCTCGTCACCTCGTACCAATATACGGAAGACTTGAGCTTCGAAGCGGGATACACCCACTTTTTCGTGGGCGATGCGATTGGCAGCGGCGTAGCATTCACCGACGGCAACGGCTTGGCGAATATTGGCGGGCGGAGCGATGAGGATGTGGATTACGTTTACTTCCTAACGACGCTGGCGTTCTAGTCCAGCCAATATATGGAATAAAGCTCCCACGTGGGCGGCTCATGGTGTGAAGCGCTCCCGTAGGAGCTTTTTTTCTTGGTTTGGCCTTGCGCCAATCATAAAGCGATATTTCGTAGGAGGCTGCAAAATTAGCTATTTTCTTGCGGGAATGATGAAAAAAAAGATGGAAAAGCGCTTGCGCAGTCTACGCCTGATCGCTAGAATGGGTGTGGTTCAGTTACCCTATATGCATACGATTCAGGCTCTTACCGGATACTGAGGGGAATCCCGGGCGAGGCTGTATCTGGATGGCGCGTACATGTAACACGGGAAAAATGGAGACTCTGCATGCCTCCATATAAGGCTCATCTTAGCAAGCTGTTCCGGCTAAGTGCTCCCGTGCTGCCTGTGCTCTTGTTCGGACTGCTCTGGCTGGCCGCCATTTATGTGCGCCTAGCCCACATCCTTACCGTAGGCCTCCAAAAAGGCGACGCCATATGCTACTGGCGGGCCGGGGTGGAGTGGGCGGCAGGGAATTTCCATTATTTTGACATTACCGGCACGGGCCGGCCCGTATACCGTCCTGTTTCCTTCTTATTGTATGGGCTGGTTACACGGCTCTTGGGGCCCACTGATTATGCGATCAAGCTGTTAAACGGCCTTGCCGATTCCTTGAACATACTCCTGATTTTTCTCATCGCCATTCGGATTACCCGCAGCCGGTGGCTTGCCTTATGTCCGGTAATTCTTTATGCCTTTTCCCCGAACCTTGTTGAACTGGTGCGAGGCGAATATGTCCATGCCCATTCCGCGACGTTCGTGTTGCTGGCCATATATTGTTTTTTGAGCTATGTGCGGCATAAAAATCTTCCAGCCCGATGGGATTGGATTTCCTTGGGATTGTCAGGCTTCTTGATTGGAGCCGCCGCACATACGCATGAAGAACTGGCGGTGCTTGTTGGCCCGTTTATTTTCATGCTGGCTCTTGACGCTGCTGCATTGTGGCGGCGAAAGCATGCATTTAGGCGGTTTGCCGCCGCGTGTGGCTTGTTCTGTTTCGCTTTCCTCATGCATTACGCCCTGTGGAGCCTGATTTACCGGCCGGAAGAAGTGACCGGAAAGATCACGGAAAAAATCGAGCGCGAAGCCAGCGTGCTGTCGGCTCCCGGAACCTCCCCGCCATTCTACAAGCATGGATTGGATTTTCTTCATATTCTAGATACGGTGGATGCATATTATTTTGGTGAATACTCCTTTCATGCCGGCATCGCGGCCTTGGGGATAAGCGCCTTCATGGCGGCGGCCACGGCGGCCTGGTGTTTATGGCGCGGGAAGCGAGTGCGGCTTGCGGCGCTTCGATGGTTGTATTTCCCCTTTGTGTTGTACTTTGCCTATGCGTCTTTGGTGGCCATCGCGAAACCAGATATGGGGCTGGGCCATGGGCGTTTATTCATCCCTGTCGCGCCATTTTTGTTCTTGGGTATCGCCATATGGTTTAAAAGAGCGCTTCGGGCTGGCCTGTGTGCGTTCGCTAAGCGGCGGGGCGGTAACGCGGCGCGCGGCATTTGGGCGAAACGTACGGAACAGGCGATCATGGTTCTCCTGGTATTGGGGCTGGCCGCCAGCGCGGGCCCCATCATGCCATGGAACGCGAAACTGGGAGAGCCCAATCCTCGGCGTGTTGTATACGACATCATGAAAAACCGAGTGGATTCGCAAAACCGCATCCTCCTGACACCCCACCTCTATTATGCATTGGACAACCTCCTCACGTCAGACCTCTATCTGGGGGATGGCGCTCGCTATCTCTACCGGCAGCCGTTTAACCAGCGCTCCTTCGAGGATCTGGTGGACAAGCATGACATCCGGTATATTCTGGTGGCGAAAACCGGCTTGGATAACCGCATTGCCGACCGCACCAAAAAACCGACATATTATGGCTTTGGGCGCACGCATTATGTTTCGCCTGGAAAAGGGCCGGAAGAGTATTCCCTCAAACGGGAATATGCTTTCCTGTCCGATTACCTGGAAAAACGCGGCGCACGCCTAATATATGAAGGTGAAATCGGAACCATCTATGAAATTGCCATGGTGGATTACCGGTTCTTGAAGGCCATGGATGAAGCCAGGATAGAGTCCTCCGACGCTGGGGCTGTCCCCAAAAGCATTCCCGTGCTCATTGAGAAAAAGCTCTACGATAGCATACTCCTCAAACCGGGCGAGACTATTGTGTTTCCGCCTTATACCGTGCGGGATGAAAGCAGCCTGCTCGCGGCCCCCTATGTGCCGAAACGCTTCTGGGAGTCCTCTGCGCCGGTTATGTTCCGCATATCCGCGCGCCGCGCAGATGGAAGCATAACCGAAATCTACTCCCAAGAATTGGATCCGAAAAACAGGCCCGAAGACCAGCAGCTTGCCCCTGTACAATCGTCGCTGCAAGCGCTTGCGGGTGAAACGGTGCAGTTCGAGTTTCGCGTGGACAGCACGGGGGCGGAAGCGCCTCCTCATGGGTTATGGGTAGACCCCAAAATACTGGCGTGGCGGGGAGTGCGGCGTATTGATTTCACCGATGCTGAATCCGATCCCTATGTGGGTAAGGGATGGGGCAATCGAGGCCGAAGCGGCCGATGGAGTATTGATGAATATGCTGCGTTGCATTTCAATCTTGAGCATGCCACGGATCCTGTGGTGTCATTTTATGGGCGCAGTTTTGGCAAGCAGAAAATCGGCCTGGAATTAAACGGGCATCCCGCCGGATATATCGAGATGGCCGGCGCGCGCGCTGAAACGGTCCGGCTGTCTTTTCCCGCATCCTATTTCCAAAAAGAAAACACGCTCGTATTCCATCTTCCCGACCGCCGTTCTCCCGCCAGCGTAGGCGAGGGACAGGAAACCGCGCTGCTGGGCGTCTTGATTGCGCGATTCGACATCCAGGAATGAATTTGGAAACACTTTTGCGGAATGAAGAAAGAGTTTTTTTAGACATGATTTACAAGATGGACAAGATTTTTTAATGGCAATTCCTCTACATGAAAAAACATGCTCGCTTTTTTTCATGGTTTGGCTTCATAAAGAATCGTTGCGATCTTTTCCAATCTTGTCAATCATGTAAATCATGTCTAAAAAGATCCCTCCATCAAAGGCGGTTTACTCTGTATTCGCGGTTGTAAAAATCATCCCGATGCTTTTACTTCAGATGGCTAAAGTGTTACTGAATTCGGTAACCCGTCAGGGGCGCGAGCACACGGCGCGGGCGTCGTCTACAATACATGCGACAGGCGGCGAATGCTTTTTCAAGGTAATATCAAAGACGGTAGAAGCGCTTTCGGGGCTAATGTGGGCGGAGGCGGTAATCCGTTCCCATGTATTCGGATGGACGGCCATTACGCTGTGATACGTCTTCCAGCCATCAATGATTTGGATATACGTGGACGCGGGTTCCGTGGTGCGCACCCAAGCCGTGAATACCATATCCCGTCCACGAAGCGCCGATTGGTCAAGTGTGCTGGCTACGGCAACATGCACATCCTTGTCTTCGCGGCCCAAGATCATCATGGATTGAGCGCCGCCGTGGCGGCTTTCCTCTTCACGTGCTACGATGAAGTCTTGCGATAAAATGCGCCGCCAGCCGGGCGGCATATCACCCGAATCCCATGCCTCTTCAATATCGCCATTAATCAGTATCGAGCCAGTCCATTTGGACGGATCAGGCGTTTGTGCAGGAATCGACCAGAGTTGAAGTGAAAAAAAATGGCGGACATCCGTGGCGCCATATTGCTCGAGGGCTTTATAAAAATCCGGTCCAGCAGGCCAATTATCCACGCCCAGCACCCACAAATTGGAATAGGGATTGTCACGAAGAATGTCCGCCAGTTTTTCGGGCGTTGTGGCTGGATCATACCGGCGCGCGCGGTAATACGGTTCGGGATTGGGAAACAGCCTCGCCGCGTAGAATGAACACGGAAACTCGACTTGCCGGTAGGGGGTAAAGGGGGCATCTTCGGGAATGGCGGATACGATGACATCGCCCGCCGCGAAGCGCGGCTCGATGTACCGCATGAGGCCGCCATAATCCCGCCGTCCGAACAACCGTCCTTCGGTATGCTTGGCCAAGGCGGTTCCGATGCTTGGGGCCAGGAGCGCCGCCATCACCAGAGCGGCGGCATAAGGGGCTGCTTGCGCCAGCTTTCCTTGCTTTCGGCGTTCCCATAAATAACGAAGCGCATATACTCCTCCAAGCCCCGCCAATAAGAGGAGGAGCACATAATCAATGCAGAAATACCGGGCCACTTGCCGCTGGGGGAATGGAATAATGCAGAAGGGAAGCGGAGCGATTATCAATGTGGACGCCGTGATCCAAGCAAGCGGCAGGCGCGTGCGCGCGAGAAACACAGCGCCCGCGAGAATGAGGAAGGCCAGCGCGGCCTTAGCAGGCGCATTCCATTCGCCGGCGAAGTCTTCCACGTAAAACGCATATATATCGGGCACAGTCAATCGGTAGAGCCGTTTCACCCCGTTCTGTTTTAGCCTGTTCATCCGAGATTTCATACAATGCACGGTAGGAAGGCCGGTATTCGCCTTGGAAGCGCGCTTGGTGCAGCCGGTATACGCCCCAGACCGCCAGCCATGCCAGGCATGCAGCCAATAGGAGCCAGTAAACGTAGTTAAGGGAACGCCTTGCCTTAGCGGGCTCGATGGCGGGCGCCCGGCGGCTCCAATACCGCCACACAACGGCTGCCACCACAAGTAGAACCACCACGAGCGCCAGCACTTTGGGGTCGAGAAGCAAATGGGCGTAATTCCGTATCGCTTTTATGATACGTGGAAACTGGCTATACCAGCTTGTAAACCAGAACAACGATGTTCCCAGCGCCGTAAAGAGCAATACCGCGCTCGCGCGGCGCAACCGCATCCGCCAGCCCGTGAGGGCTTCGGAGAAAACCGCCCAAGCGCAGCCTCCAACCGCTATGCCTGCAATGGCGGGCAAGGTGAACGGATGGGTGACGGAGGCCAGATTGCAGACCAAGATATACAGTATCCACTTCCACATGGATGGTTGTTCAAGCACCGAATGCAGCAGCCATATGGCCAGTGCGCCCTCGAGCATCATGAACGTATAATAGCGCGCATCCTGGCTATGAATGAGGTGAAAGGGCGAGGCCGCCAATAGAAACGCGGCCAGCAATCCCGCGCCCCGGCTCCCCGCCGCGCTGCCCAGCCCATACATCGCCAGTACGCCCAGCACGCCCGCCAGAATGCTCGGAAGCCGTAATGCCCATTCCGCGTCAACGAGTTTCAATATAAAATGCCCCACCAGATAATACAGTGGGTATGCGCGATGGCTCAACACTTCATCGAATGGAAGTGAAGCCCCGCGGTACGTCTGGATCTCATCCGACCAAAATCCCGCCTGGATATTCACCACACGCAGTATGGCCGCCAGCAACACGATTGCCCCCAGCACGGCCCATATCCAGGCGTTTCCGCGTTTGCTCCATTCCATATTCGCGATGCTCCCTTTACTTCAAATCGGTATCCAGCAGCATCGAGAATACCATAGCGGCATTCCGAAGGGCATCTTGAAAAGGAATCTGGATGCATGCCTCCATATCTTAAGCGAGGAAAACGTATGAAAAGCAACCGTATCTCTTTAGGCCGCAAGTAATGGATTGCGGAGACGCTGGGGGCTTGTGATATAATATTTCCTGCCTCAAGATGGCGCGAAATCAGTGCGGAAACAGGGAGAAACACACACCATGTCGGGTCATTCCAAGTGGAGCACCATCAAACGTAAAAAGGGCGCGCTCGACGCCAAGCGGGGCAAGGTTTTCTCGAAGCTTGCCAAAGAAATCACGGTAGCAGCGAAGCTCGGCGGCGGCGATCCGGAAATGAATCCGCGTTTGCGGACCGTTCTTCTGGCGGCGCGCTCGCAGAACATGCCCAAAGATAATGTGGACCGTGCTATCAAGAAGGGCACGGGTGAGCTTCCCGGCGTATCTTATGATGAAATCCGCTACGAAGGCTATGGCCCGGGCGGCGTCGCGGTCATCGTGGATGTGCTGACCGATAATAAAAACCGGGTTGTGGCGGAAATTCGACATATCCTCGTGAAACATGGCGGCAGCATGGCGGAGAGCGGCGCCGTGACGTGGAATTTCGAGCAGAAAGGCCAGATCGCCGTGCCTAAAGGCGGCCTGTCCGATGACGAATTATTCGAGAAGGCCATCGAAGCGGGCGCGGAAGATGTGGACCCGAGCGGTGACTTATGCGTGATCACCACGGGCCCGCAAGATCTGCATGCCGTCTCGACAGCCCTTGCGGGCATGGGCATGCAAGCCGAAGAAGTCCAGCTCACCATGGCCCCCAAGACGACCCTCCAGCTTACAGGCAAGGACGCAGGCACCGTATTGCGCCTCATGGAAGCGTTGGAAGACAACGATGACGTGCAGAACGTCTACTCGAATTTCGACATCGCCGAAGAGGAAATGGCCGCGCTGATGGAGGAATAACGTGCGCGTTGTGGGATTTGACCCCGGCACGGCCACTACCGGGTATGGCGTAGTGGAGAGCCGGGGTTCTCGTTTGAACTACCTGGCCCATGGTGTCATCTCAACGCCAGCGGGCCTCCCCTTCGCGGAGCGGCTATTGATGATTCACCAAGAAACGGCGGCGCTGTTGATGCAATATGCCCCCAACGAAGTCTCTATAGAAAAGCTGTATTTCTCGCAAAATGTCACGACCGGCATTGCCGTGGCGCAAGCGCGGGGTGTCATCGCCCTGGCCGCCGCGCAGGCGCATCTTCCCATCGGTGAATATACCCCACTCGAGATGAAAAACGCCATCGTAGGCTACGGCAAAGCCGTCAAAAACCAGGTGCAGGAAATGGTTCGCATTCTCTTAAATCTGGACGCCATCCCCCGCCCTGATGACGCCGCCGACGCCCTGGCCCTGGCTATTTGCCATCTGCACGCCGCCCCGCAGCGGAGGCTGCTGGAGTCTTAATTGCGGATTGGCGTGTATGTGGGACACTAATGTATCATTTCATAAATCGCCGCCATTCGCCAGCTAGACCTTATAGGCATGGGTAAGCTATTCTTCGCACCGCATGTGTGCACGGTTCGCCATCCATGGTGATGTACAGAAGTAAAAGAAAGCTTTTATGAGCAGCAAAACCATCATACTAAGCTTCGACATGGAAGCCGATTTTGGCTCCTGGACCAGGGAAACCCGGGGATTGGAGAAAGGCGCTTCCGAGATTCTTCATATTTTGCAAAGCCATTCCTGTCCCGCCACTTTTCTGTTCACGGGGCGCGAGGCCCTATCCCATCGCGCCACGATAGAACGGGTGTTGTCCGGCGGCGGACACGAGATTGGATGCCACGGCATGCAGCATGAAGCCTTGGGGGCGGAAGTGTTTAGCATGCCGGGCGAAAGCCCGGTGCTTGAGGAGGAAGTCCGGGGCCGCATCGAGATAGCCACGCGCGTAGTGGAAGCCGCATCCGGCGTCCGCCCCCGTTCTTTTCGAGCTCCCCGGATGTTCGGCTCTACCCGTGTCCTTCGCGTGCTCGATGAATTAGGGTATGTGGTGGATTCTTCTTTGCCGGCTTACGCTATCGGCAAAGGCCTGCGCCCTTATCACCCCTCTGAATACGACTGGACCCAGCCTGGCGAATTGAACATTCTCGAGATTCCGCCGATGTATGATTTGGATGATCCTAGCGAGGGCGAGATTTGCCGGAAACGCGATCAATGGCCCCGATTGCGCATGGAAGGCGCGGAAGCTTTTGCCGCATTGTGCCGCCGTATGTTTCCCCATGCTGAAACGCCCCATGGCGGCGCGGTCCTCTGCCTATATCTTCACCCCTGGGAATTTGTGGAAATGCCCGCTCGTATCGAGACGGATGAAGCCTCCGTGGCGTTCAAGCCGTTCATGTATGAGCGCACGGGGACGCCGATGTGCGCCGCCCTTGATGCGTTTATTGGCGTCATGAGAAGCGAAGGGGTATCGTTCACCACTTTATCCGGATTTACTTCGGGCTAACCCATCGGCCTTTTGCCCCAGATGAGTCAATGGCGGCGGGGCCCGCGACGACGCTGGTTTGGGCGTTTTCGTTGCGAAGGATTACGCCGTTTCTCCTGGTTGTCTTCGGGATGAGGTTGCGCGGCAGTTTTGCGCGCTAATTCCCGGGCCGCCGGGCTTTGGGGCACAAAACGGGCGGCCTTATCTTCTTCCGAGTTAATACTGCCGCATCGGGGGCATTCGGAATATAATTCCCCTTCTTCATCTAGATAGATATATCCGCAGATAATGCAGCGCCATAAAAACTGTTTGCCTAAATAGCGTTGAGGACGGTGGACGGAGATTTCGGTGTATATCCAAATGAACAGCACTAATACGCCTAAAGCGGCGGAGTAAAGGAGAAAGGCGGTGCGGATATCGAGTTCAATCATGGCGCCCGCCTTGCTGCTGTTATGAGCAGCGTGCCTTGCTGATCTTGCGACTGCCCTTCGGGAAGCGGTGCGAACCGGTAATGGAGCAAGGCCTTAAGCACACTGGCCGCCAAATCTTCATCCTCGATCAAGGCGCCTTGCAGCACCTCACGCACACGCCCATCAGGGCCTGCGCGGAAGGTAAACGATATCGGCTTTTGAAGCGTTCGGGGATCAATGCGCCATAGGGCTTCAATGGGCAAGGAAAAGAGCAACTGGCGTTCGAATGGCTCCGACATCCACTCGATATAGACCTCGAATCCCTCCGCTGGAACGCTCACGCGCTGAGGGGAAGGCTCTTCTACGGGAGATTCTTCACCAAGAAATGGCAGCCGCCCCAAGGTGGCCCGGCGGAATTGCTCGAGCTCCCGTCCGAACTGGGCCCAGCTATCATTGGGCAGGTTGTCGAACGATTCCAGCGTCCGGTTGCTTGCGGCGATGCTTTGCTCGCGTAATCTCAGCCGTTCGAGATTGTCGAATTCGAGCGTGGGCAGGAGCACTTCGGGCGGCTCGTGCAGCCGTGGCATGTCCACTCCAATGTCCAAACTATCCGAAAGCTCATGCTGGGCGGAATTGCTGTTGAAAACATTGGCTCCATCTTCGATGCTGGGCGCTCGAAGCCGGGCGGAATCGGGCGTTTCCGCCGCTGGCCGCGCCTGCGGCGTTTTCACGATGTCAAACCGAAAATAGCGAGGAGTATTTATCTCGAAACGAACGCCGATGGAAAAGAAGGTCACCATTGAAAGATGAAACGCCACCGAGATGCCTACCGCCACCGTAAAGGCTCGGTTGTGGCCAGGCACAGCCCTACTCCTCGTTATCGAGAGGCTGTGCTGCAATGCCAAATCGAGTGATTCCCACACTCGTGGCAATGCCCCAGACGCGCACAATACGCTCCACCTGCGCACGCCCATCCGAACGGATGGTCAATACCGGTTCTTTGCGCTTCGCGCCTTCTTCCGATAAGCGCTGCGTCAGTTGTTCCCAGGTATAGATCTCTTCGTTTTCTTTCCCAAAATAGATCATGCCGCTATTATCCGGGCCGCCTTCTCCAAAGGCAAGCGTCAGTGACATGTCGTTTGTTTCAAGCGTCTGCGTGCCGTCCGCTTTGGGCATCTCGATTTGAATCGAATTTTGCACGACGAAAGTACTGGACAGCATGAAGAACAAAATAAGCTGGAACACCACGTCAATGAGTGGTGTCATATCAAGGCTCGCCCGGATCTTGCGCTTGCCATCGTTTGTTTGACGGAATTTCATATGCGCTGGGCCACCTGCCTATATCTCACTCTCGCCACGGTTTCGCGTCAGTAGCTCTACAAGCTCCGACGAACTAATCTCCATCTCGACAACCATGTTTTCTATGCGTGAGACAAAGTAGTTGTACACCACCAGCGTGGGAATGGCCACCACCAATCCCGCGGCCGTGGTAATAAGCGCGTTTCCAATACCTTCCGCCAAATCGGAAGGATTGACCTGGCCTTGCTTGTGTTGAATCGCCGCAAAGCACTTGATCATACCTTGCACCGTGCCCAGCAAGCCTAAGAGAGGGGCTATATTCGCGCAAGTAGCCATCCCGGACAGATACCGCTCCAGCCGGGGTATCTCGAAATGCCCCGCGTCCTCGATGGCCTCCCGGATATCTTCCTTGCTTTTGCGATGCTTTAAAATGCCTGCTTTTACAATACGTGCAATAGGGCCATCGGTTTCATCACAAATGGCGATGGCTTCCTGGATGCGGTTTTGGCGCAGCACCGTGCGCATGGCGTCCATAAATTCCCGCGTATCAATCGTGGCGCGGCGCAATGAATAAAACCGCTCGATGGCAATCGACAGCGCGACTATCGAGCACAGGAAAATCGGCCACATAAAAATGCCGCCTGCCCACAAAAAATCATACCATTCAGAGAAATGGCGTGCTAAAGCACCCATGAATGCTTGTCTCCTTATTTGCTTTCCAGCCGTCCGGCTTTCGCCAATGCGTTTATACGGTGATCAATGTCCCGAGCCCCTGGTCCGTGAATATCTCCAGAAGCAAGGCATGGGGCACGCGGCCATCAATGATATGGGCTTTTGACACGCCATAGTCAAGGGCCTTGAGGCATGCCTCCACTTTAGGCATCATCCCGCCCCGAATGATCTTCCGGGCGGTCAGCTCTTTAATTTCCCGGTAATTCAAGTGGTGAATAAGCGTGCTTTGGTCTTCCTGATCGCGCAATATGCCCGGCGTATCGGTGAGAAACACCAGTTTCTCCGCCGAGATGGCGGCCGCGATCTCTCCCGCCGCCGTGTCTGCATTCACATTCCACGTGCCCCCGCGCGGATCAGTGGCCAGCGGGGCGATCACCGGGATCATCCCCGCGTTGCATAACACGGAAACAATGTGGTAGTGGCAGGCGACAATTTCACCTACCTGGCCGATATCCGCGCCGTCTTCCATTTGTATTTTTTGCGCGTGCAGCAAGTTTCCATCCTTGCCGGAAATGCCCACCGCCGTTCCGCCGCAGGCATTGATAAGGCTGACGATGTCTTTATTTATGGTGCCCGCCAAGACCATCTCGACGACGGAAATGGTGTCGGCGTCCGTAATGCGCAGGCCGTTATGGAATTTGGCTTCAATGTTGAGCTGTTGAAGCCGCCGGTTGATCTCCGGCCCGCCTCCATGCACCACCACGGGATTCATGCCGACATACCGCATGAGGACAATGTCTTCCGCCGTACTTCGCCGCAAGGTCGGGTCTTCCATGGCCGCTCCGCCATATTTGATGACGACGGTCTTGCCTTCAAAATCCCGGATATACGGCAGCGCTTCCACCAGGACAGCGGCCTTCTGGATATACTGCTCCATGGCGAGTATGGCTGATTTTGGCATGAGTCTCCTCGTTATTCCGATCCGTTAAGACCGGTAATCGGCGTTGATGTGAACGTAATCCACGCTTAAATCAGATGTCCAAAACACCGACTCGCCGGACCCGCCCCCCACCGTGAGCCGAATGGCAAATTCCCGTTGCTTCATGACGGCTGCCGCCGCTTCTTCTTCATAGGCCGTTGGCCGGCCTGCCTGGGCCACTTGCACCTCATCGAGCCAAATCGACAAGGCGCTAGGCTCAAACGCCACTCCGGCATATCCCGCCGCGCAGGCAATCCGGCCCCAGTTCGGGTCTTCCCCGTAAAATGCGGTCTTGCATAATTGGGATTGCCCCACCGCACGGGCGATGCGCGACGCATCCTCATCGCTGGCCGCGCCCGATACGCGGATCTCCACCAGCTTCGTTGCTCCTTCGCCATCGCGCACCAGCGCCTTCGCCATGTCCTGGCAAAGCTGGTTCAACGCCTGCTGGAACGCGGCGAACGCCTCCGTTCCCGGTTCGAGCGCGGGGAGCCCCGATGCCCCGTTGGCAAGGCACAATACGCAGTCGCTCGTGCTCATGTCATTATCGACGCAGATGCGGTTAATCGACATGCCCACCGCGCCACGAAGGGCCATGGATAATGCGGCAGGTTCAACAGCCGCATCCGTCGTGATCACGCAAATCATGGTCGCCATGTTCGGACAAATCATGCCTGAACCCTTCGCCATCGCTCCCAGCCGGACCGTTCCATTTCCCAAGGAAATTTCAATAGCGATTTCCTTCGGGACGGTGTCCGTGGTCATGATGGCTTCGGCGGCGTCTTTTCCGCCTGGTACGGACAATGCCGCCGCGCATGCTTCCACGCCGGCCTGAATGCGGGCCATGGGCAGCCGCACGCCTATCACTCCGGTGCTCAGCACGCCGATTCCCTCGGCTGTTGCGCCTATCGCCAGCGCCGCCAGGCGCGCTGTCTCCGCCACATCGGCCAAACCTTCTTCGCCGGTGCATGCGTTGGCGTTTCCGCTATTGATGAACACGCCCCGGCTTGCACCCCGCTGGCACATCTGCTCTGTCCACATCACCGGTGGCGCTTTGAATATATTTGTGGTGAACATGCCCGCCACGGACGCGGCAGAATCGCTCACCACGAGCGCGCAATCCTTCTTCGTGCTCTTTAATTTAATATGTGCGGCAAAACCCGCTGCCCGGAATCCCCGTGGAGCGGTGACGCCCCCGCTAATGGACTTCATGGGGCCATACCTCCAAACCGCAAGCCCGTGGTTTCTTCGAGCTTAAACATAAGATTCAGACACTGGAGCGCCATGCCCGCCGTGCCGCCCATCAAATTGTCGATGGCGCTGACAATGACTAGATTACCGGTCCGTTCATCCGCCACCCAGCCAAAATCGCAATAATTCGACCCGCGCACCCATTTCACTTCGGGCAGGCTGCCTTCGCCCAGCACACGAATATACGGCTCGTCGCCATAGCAGCGATAACACTCGGCCACGGCTCCCGGCTTGCGCAGTTCATCCGGAAGCCGCACCGTGATCGTGCTCAAAATACCCCGCGTCAGCGGCGCTACATGCGGCGTGAACTGCACCATCACCTTGTTGTCCAGTTCCTGCTCGATCTCGGGCACATGCTGATGCGCCGCCAGCTTGTACGCCTTCAGATTCTCGTTCATCTCCGGGAAGTGGAACGCTTCGCTAAGGCTTCGGCCCGCTCCCGAAATGCCGGATATACTGTCGATCACCACGGGAATAGACCCGTCCAGATGGTCCACCAGCGGCCATAACGGTAAAATCACGCTGATGGGATAACATCCCGGCACCGCCACCAGGCGCGCACGGCTGATCTCATCCCGATAGACCGGCACAAGCCCATAGACGGCTTCATCCAAAAGCTCCGTGGCCGTATGTTCTTTTTTATAGTACCGCGAGTATAACGCGGGATCTTTCAAGCGGAAATCCGCGCCGATATCGAGCACCCGCGCGCCTGCTAAGTGCAGGGCCTTGCCCAGTTCCATGGATTCCGTGCTCGGGACGCCAATAAATACAGCGTCGCACCGTTCCGCCAGGCGCTGGGCGTCAAAAGGCTCGAACACCAAGTCCGTCATGCCCCGAAACGCAGGCAGCACCTCACCCAGGCGCTTGCCCGGAGCGCTCGTGGACGCTATTTCCACCAGCTCTACTTCTGGATGCGCGAGCAGCAACCGGACCAATTCCCGGCCGCCGTAGCCCGTCGCTCCAACTATCCCTATCTGGATCATATTTCGCCTCCATAGAAGGAAAGATTATAGACCCCCCTGAAGAGACAATCAAACAACGAAATTCACCTCAAATCGTACTGGATGATGAAATGCGTGCTCGTTTTATTTTCTGCTATCCGTAGCATATGCGTCCCGCCCATGCGCTTGGCTGAGACGCCCATGCTGCGGGAGTAAAAACAAGGAGCATAATCTATTGGCGTTCATTCGCGTCCATTCGCGTCTATTCGCGGTCAAAAAAACGGGCCGTTTGGTTGCGGCCATCCCGCGCAACGTCCTCTCGAGTGGAATTAACGCGAACAGGCCCATCTCTGTTCGATGGGCGCAAGTTTGCCTATGTTGCCTGGCCGACTCGGGAGTATTCCACCCGATTGAAGACTGTGATATGCTCTGCCAGGTTTTCATAATAAGGAGTATCCACGCATGACCCAAAAACGAACCGATTATATTTCATGGGACGATTATTTCATGGGCATCGCCATTTTGTCGTCCCATCGCAGCAAAGACCCCAACTCGCAGGTGGGCGCATGCATCGTCAATCCGGAGCAGAAAATCGTAGGCATCGGATATAACGGTTTTCCTCGCGGTTGCAGCGACGACCAGCTCCCTTGGGCGCGCGAAGCGGAAAACGCATGCGACACCAAATATCCCTATGTCTGCCATGCGGAATTGAACGCCATCATGAATAAAAACGCCGCTGACTTACAGCGCTGCCGCCTTTATGTGACGCTGTTCCCTTGTAATGAATGCGCCAAATTGATCATCCAGAGCGGCATCACGCATATCATCTACCTAAGTGATAAATACCACGACACCGACAGTTGCCGCGCCGCGCGGCGTATGTTGGATATGGCGGGCGTTTCTTATACCGCTTTCACTCCCGGTACGGAACGCATAACTATTGATTTTGCGAAAGAGGCCAGCGCTGTTACAAAAATCTAGCGTGTTCCAGGGCCTTAATATGCGATATGCCCGATGCGCAGCCGAACCACTTCTGCTTGTATGGCGCAGGCAAGGGATTTTCTGTCTTGGCCTCGCGGGTCTAGAGGCTCTCCGAATATGATCTCGGCCTGAATGCCGCGCAAGCCTAATAAGCGCCAGATATGGCTTCCAAAAACGTGGTCTTTCCAATAGGCCACGTCCTCGGAAATCTGAATGCGCGGCGCACGCGCGCTCCAGCACATGCCTACTGGAACCACCGGCGCTTCCGCGCCAATCGCCGCTTGGGCCAGAGAGGGCCGGAAGGGCAGCACGGACTCTCCCCCCGAGGAGGTTCCTTCAAGAAAGACACAAACCGATTGGCGTTCCTCGAGCCGCTGGCGTACGGCATCCACTACGGAAGCCAGCACCCGCTTATCTTCGCGCGCCACCCCGATATGCCGTGATGACGTGAAGAGAGCGCCCATAACCGGCCAGGTGGCGATATCGGCGCGCCCTACGAAAAAACACTCGAGAATCGAGCCCAGGGCCACTATGTCCATGTATCCCAAATGATTCGGGGCAATGAAGGTTCCTGTCTGCGGAATCTGGCCCCGCACGGTGATGCGCACTCCCATAATCAGGCGCAACGCGCTGAACCAGCGGCGGGTCCATCGCGCGGCCACGGGCAAACGCCGAGCCTCGGGCGTAAGGGCGAGATGCGTGCGGAAAGCGCTGTAGATCACCAAGGTGCTGAGCGCCAGCGCTATCAGGCGTACGGCTGCCAACAGGCGGCACGAATGCGCTCGAGCATGCTCCGCCGAGGATGAGGATATGGGTGCGGTCTTCTGCGTTTCGGGCATTATTTGACGACACCCAGCCGCGAAAGATTGACCTTGCGCGCATCCATGAGAATAAGGAAGTCAACGGTCCCGAAATCCCGGTCGATAGCCGGTTCCGAGATCACCAGCGCGCCCATGCGCATATAGGCTTTGAAGAGCTTGGGCAGGCGCAGGGCCTCGCCAAGGCTCGAGTCCTGTTCGCGGGTGGGATGGCCGCAGGAACAGGAAGGCGTTGCATGCAGCCACAATTCGGGATGCACATAGCGGTTTCCGCGCAATCCCTTGAGCGCACGCCACCCATCATCCGGATCCCGCGTCGTGAGCGAACAACACCCAAAAACATAACTGCAGGCATGTAGATTGAGGTATGCGCCTATTCCCAGCCACAACACGTGAATGGCCTGCATGCAGCGGTGCGCCTCTGCTACGCAGGCGCGCCCGCATTCCACCGCCCGCCGGGCATAGGGCGCCAGAGCAGACACATCGAATTCCCTTGCGGAATACAATCCGCGCCGAGTCATGGCATGGGCGATTGTTTGCACGCGGTATGTTCCGATGATGGCCCCGGAAGCCTGTTCAATGAGCACGATATGCTCCATTTGGCTGTCGAATTCGTCCTCATCAAGCCCGCTTAGCGCCGATATGCTTAATCCCTCACCCAATTCCAGGTTGAAGACTTCATACCGCAATCGCTGGGCGTCACACACACACCTTTCCGAACAGGCAAGTCCCGCTATATAAGGCCCTTGGCTCAATTCAGGAAATAAGAGGACATCGGACTGGTTCCACTGCGTATGGACTTCGTCCGCTGAAGATAATGTTTTTGTGCGCAAAGCTATGGGAAGTGAATCTTGCAGCGACATGGCGCACCCCCTACCCTGCATTTACGTTGCGGCATTATACCTTCGATATCGCCAAATAATCCATTAAGCGGATCTTTCCTCCAGGGCTTACGCATCTAATAGTGCTCAAGAGTCGATTTATCCTGTTGTGCATGATTTTTTCTGTCAACGTGGCCTGGGATTTTTCGCTTGGGGGAAGGTCTTTGCGCGCTCACGGCGGGTTTGCTTGACGACTTCGTCCACGTAGCGTTCAGCCAGCTTCATGAAAGCCTGGTAGCCATTGATGGCCTCTTTTAGGAACTCGGTTTCGCGCGCCGGCACATAGCGAACCACGTTCTTCTCGTTCTCCCAGCTCTGGTGGTTAAAGTGGGGACGCCCGCCCATTTGACAGAGCTTTCCGCGCTCCATCCGCTCAATCTGCGCCATGCGCTCCAGCAATGCTTGCATCTTTTTGGTGTGCTTCATGGATTTTAATATATAGAATTCTATATACTAGAGTCAACAGTGCTTCGGCGCATGAATGAAAGGAGCACCCCATGACCGCTGAAAAGAAATCCCTGCCCAAGCCCAAGCCTATCATCGAGTGTTTCGCGGGCCTGCCCGATCCCCGCATGGACCGAACCCGCAGGCACAACTTCATTGACATCTTGGTGATTGGGCTATGCTCAGCCCTCGTGGGCGGAGAGAGCTTTTCGGATATGGAGCGCTTCGGCTGGCTCCGGGAGGATTGGCTGAAGGGCTTCCTGGAATTGCCCGGCGGCATCCCCTCGCACGACACCTTCAACCGGGTCTTTTCCGCCCTCGACCCCCATGCCTTTCTGGAATGCTTCGGCCAATGGGTGCAGGGCATTTGCCCCAATCTAAGCGATGAGGTCGCCGCCATTGACGGCAAAGCCCTGCGGCGCGCCTTGAATCAGGGGGAGGCCATCCCCTACATCGTCAGCGCATGGGCTTGCGAGCACGGCCTGGCGCTGGGGCAGGTCAAGGTGGACGAGAAATCCAACGAAATCACCGCCGTCCCCAAACTCCTCAACGCCTTAAAGCTCAAGGGAGCCATCGTCACCCTGGACGCCATGGGCTGCCAGAAGGATATCGCCTCCCACATTATCCAACGGCAGGCCGACTACGTGCTGGCCCTCAAAGGCAACCACGCCACCGCCCTAGAAGAAGTGAAGGCCTTTTTCAAGGACGCCGTTCCCCCTTGCGCCACCCAGTGCGCGCCAACAGCCGACGCCACACGGATGGATTTCCACCAGACCATCGACAAGGGGCATGGCCGCATCGAAACCCGCCGATACTGGCAATCCACCGACTTGGGCTGGTTCGAGGACAAAGGACTTTGGAAGGGCCTCAAGAGTTTCGGCATGGTCGAGTCCATCCGCAAGGAAAAAGGGAAGAACACCATCGAGCGGCGCTACTACTTGAGCAGCCTGCCCCTCGACGCACGACGATTCGCCCACGCCGTGCGTGGACACTGGGGCGTGGAAAACAATTTGCACTGGTGCCTAGACATTATCTTTCGCGAAGACGACAACCGCGCCCGAACAAGAAACGCCGCCCAGAATCTCGCCTCCTTGAGGAGAATTACACTCAACCTCCTCAAGAAAGACAAGACCAACAAAGATTTCCTCAGGGGCAAGCGCTTCGCTGCTGCACTCGACCCCGAATACCTTCTACGTTTACTGGGAATTTAGATGCGTAAGCCCTGATCTTTCCTCATTCGCGGTAGGGATGGCCCTTGCGAGCCATCCCTACCGCAAATCCTTTTTCTTAGTATGAAACACCGTTCGGCAAGGCGGTAATCGAAAAACACATATGACAAGGCGGACGCCTCCCCTGGGGGAGAGAGGCGTCTGGAGAAGAGAGGAGGAGAACCGCCATGCGGCACATTGGAGGCTGATTGCTTGCCAGTCTCATTACTCAAAACGTAATGGCGCAAATATAGGTTGACAGGCTGTTCTCTTCATTAATGAAGCGAACTTGCATCCGGCTGGTGCGGCGCTTCACCTGGGACGGGCGTGGAATCCGCCGAGGGAATGCGTCCGGGCGGCAGGCTGGCCGACGCTTCGTCTAGCATGCGCACGATGCGGCGGGCGCTTCGCCGGGATGTTTGCAGCGCATTGCGCTGGCCATGGTTCAACGGTCCAAGCTCTTCCTCCAGCAAGAGATCAGCATACCCGAGAATGGCGGATAAGGGTGAGCGGATCCGCTGGGCTGTTATCACAAAAAAATCCGTGTTCCACTCACGCCTGCGCCGCGGCCCCAATGGCTCGATGTCCTTATGAGCTTCCACCTCCTGTGGCGGCTCTTGTATGCTCACACTATGCGCAACGGCCACATAAAACGCCTTTCCCCCACTTGCCAGCGCACGCAGTTGAATGTGTACATGCCGCTCTTCGCCCGACGCGCCCGCAACCGCCTCTTCGCTCTCGGCCAGGCCCGTTTGGCGCGCGGCCTCTAGCTTGTCTTCCAGAGTCCCATCATCAAACAGCACCGTGCGTAGGTGGCTTCCCGCCAGGCGTTCGGAGGCAAGGCCAAAAAGCTCACAAGCCGCTTGGTTGGCTTCTAGGATGGCTCCCGTTTCATCGCACACCAGCATGGCGTCTTCAAGGCTATTCAGCACATCGGGAAGCGCAGGGGCGTCATTGGAAAGTGAATCGAGGGGCTCCTGCCCAGCTTTTTCCGCGCCATTAAGGTACGCGCGGAAATAGGCCAGCAAAATGCCGCTGAGCATGCAGCCCAAGGCCCCCGCCGCCATTTCCAGCACTGGCCTGCCAGTCATTCCATTATGGACACGTAAAACTTCCACCAAAATGAGGGACAACACAAACGCGATTGTCGCCGCGATGACGGAGCGCGCATCCGATGCGTATACGCAGATCCCAGCGAGCAGGAGAAACGCAAAGGATACGGCGACAAAGTCGGACAGGCCGGACGCCCATACGCTCAACACCGCTTCTACGCTGTACAGTGCAAGATTGAACGGAGTCTGAAACCAATGTATCCGCCCCGACAATAGCGCGGCATGGACGAAACTGTTATGCAGAATCAACACCGCCGTGGCGGCGGCCAGCATGAGCACATGCCAGTGGACCGAATCAAAAATCACGAGGAACGCCAGCGATACATACACGGCATACCGCAATATCATGGCCGCGCGCTCGATGCGGGCGATACACATGCCGCGCGGTTCTGAAATGTTCATTCCCGCTCCCCCATGGCAGCGGCATACACCGTATTGCGGGCCACGCCAAGGCGTTCGGCTATTTGCCGCACCGCATCGCGGCGGGATAGGCCTTTTTCCGCCATCAGGGCTTCGACTGCCTGCCTAAGCTCATCCGCATCCGGGGGCTCCTCCGCTTCATGCGCGTTCAGGTGGACCAGCAGCACGCATTCACCCCGAGGCGGGGCGGCGGCGTACCGCGCCGCTAATTTGGACGGCGCGCCCAATACGACTTCTTCATGGATTTTTGTCAATTCACGTGCGACAGCCACCTCCGAGCCAGGTAAGTGTTCGGCCAGCATCGCCAGCGTGTCCGCCAGGCGGTTAGGGGCTTCATAGAAAAGATGCGTCCCCCCCGCGCGGGCCGCTTCGCCCAGCATATCGAGCGCCCGGCTGCGCTTGCGCGGGAAAAAGCCATGAAAAGTGAAACAATCGCTCGGCAGCCCGCTGATGGACAGCGCGGCGATGGCGGCGGAAGGCCCTGGAATGGCCACAACAGGAATGCCTTTCATGCGGGCGGCCCGCACCAGCCGGTAACCGGGATCGGATACGCAGGGCGTTCCCGCGTCGGTAATCAAGGCGATGATTTTTCCGGATTCAAGCTCTTCCACCAACTTGAGCGACTTGGACTCTTCGTTGTGCTCATGATAACTAGTCACGGGCGCGTTCACGCCCAGATGATCGAGCAAGCGGCGGGAATGGCGGGTATCCTCGGCGGCGATCAAGTCTGCTTCGCGCAGCACGCGCGCAGCACGCAGAGTGATATCCTCGAGATTGCCGATGGGCGTCGCGACTACATATAACGTGCCAGGCAATAGGTTTCTCCTTCCAGAAATGGGCGTTGAAGGCATTATAGTGAAGCGCGTGCGCGCTCCGCCATTAATAGATCCAGCGCTCTTTTTCCGCAAAGCCGCAAAGACGCAAGCTTTAGATAACTGACAATAAAATTATCTCAGCGTTTCCTATATCCGAATGGCAAACAATAATGCCATTGAAACCATGCGTTTTGCTTGAGTCTTGCTCATCACATGGGCTGGACGCTCATGCTACGGGAGTTAAAACACGGAGTAAGTTTATTGGCGTTCATTCGCGTCCATTCGCGGTCAAAAAATCTGGGTATTTGGTTGCATGCCACGCTATGGCTCTAGCACTTCTGATGGCAAGGAATCTTCAGGCGCATGCAGGGCATAAATGGCCACATGCTCCTTCCCCACGCCGGAGCGGCGTTCGAGGTCGAACTGCTTGATCTCTTGGAACAGCTCGGGATGCTGGATCCATTCGTAGAATTGGGCGCGGAATCCCAGTTCGCCAAAACGCGGTGATTTTTCGACATATGACCACGGGATATACACATGCGTGATGCCCCATTGGGCGAGGCGGCGGGCCTGTTCTTCGACGGGCAGCGCGCGCAAGGGCAGCAGGGCGTCGATATTCACGAATGCTGGGCCGTGGACATAATATTGGCGGGGATCCATCATCAGGATCACGCCCTTGCCCGCGAGGTGTTCATTGACCCACTCGAAGCTCGGATACCGCTCGACGCGTTGCTCCAAATAGGCTTGCCGGGACTCGAAGCCGAAGGCCACGGGGAACTTGAAGTGCGCCATGGCGAATCCCACGCATAGGCCATAGGCCAGGCCGAAGAACAGCAAGACATTCACCAGCCGTTTCAGACCATCGAGCCGGCATGCGCCATAGGCCGCCACCGCGAAAAGCGGCATCATGAACGGCAACAAATAACGGGCGTAATGCTGGAAGAAGAAAAACGCCGTCACGCCCAGCAGCACAAATCCAGCCAGCCAGCGGACAGGCCGTCCGCCTAGGAGTACGCCCGGCAGTCCCAACGCGATAATGAAGGGGCCGGGTGAATTGCGCCAGCCGTCGAATGCGCCGGGGCGCATGACAATCTCCCACAGGAAAACCGGCATGTCCCAGAGCGTGGAGCCGCGCAAGGATTCATGGCTGCCCAGGGCGGTCACGTCGATGTTGCGCAATATCGAGGAAGGAAAAATCCCCTGGAAGAAGGGATACAGCGGATTGCCGATGGCGTATGCTCCGCGCAGGAGCCATGGAGCGGCGCTGGCGGCTGCTAAAAGAGAAAACATCAAGATAGCACGAGAGGCGCGTTCACGGCGGAGCAATGGCAGCCCCGCCGCTATGAGGCCCGCCGCCAAATAGCCGGTGTGGCGCATGCCGCAGGCGCTCCCTGCGAAGGATGCGCCCAACAGCAGCCAGCCCATGTGGCCTGTTTCGCCCCACGCCAGCGCACAGGCCAGCGCGGCGGCGATTACGCCGGACGTGGCGGCATCGAGCGAGGCCGTTCCCGTTTGATCGTGGAAAATAGGCGCCACGGCGAACATGGCCGCCGTGAACAAGCCGCAACGGCGTCCGCCCAGCCTGTTGCCCAGTGCATAGAGCACCGCGCACGTGAGCGCGGAGAGCAGCCAATTGAGCGCCTGTACGCCCTGTTCGCCGCTTCCGTAATAGGCGTATGTGTAGAGGCTGTGCAGCAAGTGCGGATAGCCAGAATAGGTGTTCCCGGCATACGCCAGTATGAATCCACGCCGCTGGTATTCGGCGGGAAGCGCCATGTGGGCCGAGGCGGCGTCCCAGCCCGTACAAGGCGCGAGGGCCGACACGAAGCCCAGCGCCAGCCCCGCCAACACCGCCGCGCCAGCGGCTTTCTCGATGAAGGGCCACGCCAGGCAGGCGCGGGGGCAAAACAGTCGAGAACCGCGCAAGGCATCGCGGATTAACAGGGCCGCGCACGGAACGGCCAGCGCCATCATGGCGATGTGCAGTCCCGCCAGCGACCAGCTCCCAGCGGCGATAATGAGGACGGCGCTGATGCAAAGCCCCAGCAGCATGCCGAATGCGGCGCGCTCGATGGGCGCGGCATCCGCCACGGCACGGGCCGCAACGGTCCCGAATCCCCACGAGACTATCAACAATGCCACCAGCGACATGAATACCCCTACCAGCCCGGCCAACGGAATCTAACCCCAAAAGCGTTCTATGCATTGGTAGCCTGCCCTTAACATGCCTTTAACTGGATTCGGATATCAATATTCCGGGTTTCCTTGATTGGTAGACAAAGGGGATATATGCATCCGCGATATCCGCATCTACGACCGCACGTTGACGAAATCCGAGATCCGGCGTATCGCGGCGGGCAAACCGTAGCATGGCCGTCCCGGCCATGTTCATGGGCGGGACGCCCATGCCTGGAGTTTCTCCATTATTAAGCAGCCGCGGCGCTTGCCATTGTTGCTCTGGAGGTTTCTATGCCGAGTGGACGGAGCAAATGGGGCTGTTCGTCCATCTCTTTTCTCAATAGAGTGATGAGAGCGAGGCACGATGGGCGTGTGGCGTGTTTTCGCCACCGTGGCAGCGGGGCGTATGCACTATTTCGTTCGGGGCCAAAGGTTTTTATGGCGGCCAGTAGCAATGCGCTGTAGGCGGCGATGGCAAGCGGGGGCTGCTTGGGTACGGCATTGGGGTTCCAGAGCTGAGCTTGTCCGACGCCCAAGGTGTCCTTTTCCTCGCGATGGTTGACTTCAATCTGCCAGCGGTCGAAGTAGATCTGGAGCAGCCTCTGTGCGGCGTGAACCCTGTCGGTACAAAGAAGGTAGGCTGGTTGCCGGTAATAAAGCTTACTGCTTTTCCGCTTGCGGTAGGGGGTGGGAGCGATAGCGAAAAGGCGGAGGGGAAGACGGCGCGCGCCGCCTTGCCAGTAGAGGGTCTTGATTTCCTTGTAGCGGACCTTGCGGCGTTTGCCGCCGTAGAATAGCTTCGTAGTCTTCCAGGGGATGCTATCGTCCTGGCGTACTTGCTCGGGGGTGAATTTTTCTTGGGCATAGAAACGCCGCGAACCCTCTGGAGCGCCAAAGCATAGGACTGCGTCCTTGCGGGCACGGGCGATGAGGTGGGTGCGGTCGCGTTCAGCGCCGAAGACGGTCTGGTTGCAAAAGCTGCCGTCGAGGGCCATGACCAAGGTTTTCTCCCTGGCGCCGACGGCGTCGAGGGATGCGCGCAAGGAGTCCATCATCGCCACGCAATGGGTTGAAAGGTTCTTCTCTTTACGGCGCTGCTTGTACGCCATCCACTCCTCCTCGCTTGCGCGCTTGCCAGGCTTCTTGGCGGGGGAAGACTCCTCGAAACGCACGGGCAAGGCGCGGCAACTAAAGGCGCCGCCTTGGTGAAGCGGTACGAGAAGGGAGGCCTGCAGGAAACGCAGGCCCAGAATGAGATTGGTGTGGAACGGCGGGGACAGGGGGTCGCGCTGATGAAAAGCCTGGACAATGCACCGGCCGGTCTTGTGCAGCTTGGTATCATCGACGGCGACGCCTACAAGCGGGTCTTCACACTGGGGCAGGGCTCCTTCCCAAATAGGGTCGAAGAGCTGCTGGGGGTCCCACTTGGCGCGGCCGTACATGTGGTATTCAGCCTGCCACGGCAGATTCTCGCGACCACAGGCCCAAAGGGTCCGCGTGATTGTGCGCCGCCCCAAACAGACCAGTGACCCAAGTCCCTGCCGCACCGCACGCACGGTGGTGCGCTCTTGGGCAAAAGCATCGCGCCAGCGCTCGGTAACGTTGAGCCATTCGTGTAAAAGACTCATCGCTTGCCTCCTTTGAGTCCGAAGGTGTTCTTGTCCGCGCGGACAAAGCGGTCTTCCCGAGCCACCTTTTTGGTGAGGGAAGACACCAGGCTTTCCCGGTCCACCGTAATGCCGAAGACCGCATGAATGCGACTCAGGATCTCATTGACATGAAGGGGATGAGCGGCCCTCAAGAGTATGTCATATGCCATATCTACTTGCGACATACTTGTTCTGGGTCGTGGCTCCTCCCTGGATTCTTCCCCCCTACGCAGACGGCGCACCGCCCGAAGCTGCGCCTCAAGCCCTTTTTCCATAGCCTCTAGGATCGTGTCACGCAATTCGTCATTCATGGCGCCGCCCTCCTGCCTAGCCAACAAGATTGTAGCACAAACGAGTCGGTATGTCAATATATATTTTAAATGACCGGCCTATTCGGCGAAAGGGAAGCTACGACAAAGACGATAAGCTGTGCGATGGCAAGAGAAAAAGCGTGTCCACCTCGCCCAAAAAAGGTAGAAACTCCAGGCATGGGCGGGACGCCCATGCCACGGAAGATGGAAATCCATTCGTGGTGCTACATCCAATCTTGAAACGTTCTCGCCTGTAATAATGAACCACCTAAGTTTCACTTTGATTCTTGTCCGGCATTCACGAATGCTTCCGCGAGTGGCAGGATTTCCGATTGGCTTTCCATATCTCTCCAATCAGGCCTTCTTTTATCAAATGGCTCACTGGAATTTTGAGACCATTCCGCGACGTCCGCCTCCCACTCCGTTTGTTCCGCCATTTCTAACTGAGTGAATTGTTCCAATACACTCTTCTGGTTGGTGCTTAAGGAAGCTTTCAGTTCCTCGTCCAAAATTATTTTGCGTAGGATCTGGCCACAGGCATAGGCGATGACCGCGCCATGTGCGGTCCCAGTGAATGCCTTTGGCGGCGCTTCGGCATCTTCCGCGCCTTTTTTGCTACGCATAAACATGCTCATTTCATAGGATGCGTCTTGCTGGCGTTTGTGTATTTGTACAAGCAATGGCAGCATATCGCCCTTTTCATCTAGGTAGCTCAATAAATAGGCATACGCAATGCCGTCTTTTGGGAAATACGCGGACGGCTCATTCGCAAATGTAACCGAAGCCGGATCCGTGTTGCACGGAGCCTCCGGCGGCAATAACGGCGCTTTTTGTATGTAAAAATGGCACATATCGATGACAGATGCCTTCAATTGGGCTTTTGCTTCTGGCGTCCGTGTGCGGATAATCTGCATCAGTTTTTGAACCCGGTGCGTCTTTTCCAGGGTGTTCAGGAATTTTGCCAAATCTTTAGTAAAATAGTATTGCGAATACCAAGTGGAAAGATCGCCCTTGAAGTATAGATTCCGGACACAGGGAGGCATTTGCGAAATAAAGAAAATCCGTATTGACAAGGGTTTACAAAGCGGCGGAATTGGCGCCTACCCCGGAGAATGCGGGGAAAGGGGCTTGGCGGGGGCATGAATAAGGATTTTTTGTGAAAAATCACCCCAAATGCCCTCGGCGAGCGGGAAAAGGCGTAACGTCTCCCGTGTGTGATTGTAGTATAGTTGACCACATAACCACGCACACACCAAGGAGACGTTTGCGATGGCCATTATACACCAAATGGGGTTGTTCTCGTGGAACCAGGTCGACGCGGCGTCGGATCTGGATCGGCTGAACCTGTTGCTGGCGGCGCTGCCGGATGAAGATTTGATGCGGGCGATGGAAGCCGAACGCAAGGGGCGGCGCGACGATTATCCTATCCGCGCGATGTGGAACAGCATACTGGCGGGGATCGTCTTCCAGCACGACGGCGTCGAAAGCCTGCGCCGCGAACTAGCCCGAAACGGGCAATTGCGCCAGTTGTGCGGATTCGACGTGTTGCGGGGCGCCAAGGCGGTCCCGCCCGAATGGGTGTACACGCGGTTCTTCGCCAGATTACTGCGCCACTGGAAAGAAGTGGACCGGATGTTCGACGCGCTCATCGTCCGGCTGATGGAACGCTTGCCGGATCTCGGGGTGCGTCTGGCCGTAGACTCGAAAGCCATCCAAACCCACGCCAAGCCTCCGCGCAAAGACGCGGTCCTGGAAAACGAAGAGCCGGACGGGCGGCGCGACCGCGACGCAGACTGGGGCACGAAAACCTACAAGGGCGTTCACAAGGACGGCACGCCCTGGGAGAAGGTCAAACGGTGGTTCGGCTACAAGCTGCACCTCATCGTGGACACGAAATATGAATTGCCGCTGGGCTACGCGGTCACGAAAGCCAGCGCCAACGACTCGCCCTTTCTGCTGCCCCTCGTGGCGGCTCTCGACGCGCGCCACCCCGAACTCGTCCAACGCGCCGAGTACCTCAGCGCCGACAAGGGCTATGATTCCGAAGCCAACAACAAGGGCCTCTTCGAGGAACATGAAATCCGGCCCATCGTGGACATCCGGGCGACCTGGAAAGAAGAACCGGAACGGCCCCGCCCTTTATATCCCGAACGGGTAGACACGATCTTCCATACCGAACGAGGTGAAGTCCTCTGCCGGTGTCGTAACGGCGCCCCAAACGAACGCGACAACTATGATTCCATGGCCTACCAAGGATTCGAGCAAGATCGGGGAACCTTGAAATACCGTTGCCCAGCCAAGGCACGCGGGAGCGCCTGTACCCAGCAAGACCTCTGCAACCAAGGATGCCAGCCCGAACACGGACGGATTGTCCGCGTGCCCATCGCTATCGACCGGCGCATCTTTACCCCCCTGCCCCGCAGCGCCAAATCCTGGCGCCGCGAATACAAACACCGCACCGCCATCGAGCGAGTCAACAGCCGACTCGACGGCGCATACGGATTCGAGCGCCACTACATCCGCGGTATGAAAAAGATGCGCGCCCGCACCGGATTAGCCCTCCTCGTCATGCTCGGCATGGCCCTGGGATGGCTCGAAGCCGGCCAGGCAGAACGCATGCGCTCGCTCCTCGGACAGCCCCGCGCCGCATAGATCACATCGAATCCGCACAAGCAATGATGGCCCGAATCAAGGGCAAACCATGCCCATTCGGGCCGCAAGGGTCCTACACGCGAACCTCCTGCATGATTTATTGCACCCGTAGCGGAGGCGTAATCCCATTGCCACAGGCGAAAACCGCTCCGCGTGTGCCCGCACCGTCCGCGCGTTCGCAAACCACGCTATTTCGCAAATGCCTCACCACGAGCCTGGCGTGATCATGCGTCCAGGCCGTGAACATCGTCTTGCCATCGGGAAGCAGGACGGTGTCGCAATGGCCTTGATACGCCGTTTCTGTGCCTGGCGCGACTATGGAGTGCCGCCATTTTTGTTGGGAAATATCGATGGTGGGAATTTGGATATCACGCAACACCCCAGGCGTGGGACCGGAGAAAGATGGAATCACACGCTCTTCCGATGCCGCCGAATTGGCTGAAGCTATCAAGCTGGCGCAGAACAAGATCAACAAAGTCATGTTGAATACCCCTTTCATGACCGGCTTTGGTCTGGATGCACTGGGTGCAGGGTAAACAGTGCGCTACCCTAAAACAACGAATGCCCATTTTGTAAATTTTACAATAATAATCAAGTGAGTAAGCGCATAGTATAAGAACATTTCTTCAAACTCAATGGTTTGCATGATAGAGTGTCCATCCTTTTCTGTTGGTGAGTCTCGATCAGTTCAGGTATTGGAGTTCAAGGAAGACATCGTGCGGAACCTCACGTATGCTGAGGTATGGAAATCTATCACTGGTCTCACTACAAAAATGGGCGGCTAAACCTGGAACAAAGGCAATGGCGTCGACATGCTCACATGTCGGTTCGGCATCGGCGTGGCGGAACTACGCAAGCTGGAGTGACTGGCATAACAGGGCAAATCATAAAATGAAGCCAAATAGGTTTGACGCCATATTTTTTTTGGAATATACTGAATATGGAATCTGAATCCCGGCTCGTCTGGATAGTAGGATTCCTCCGGGGACGAAAGTCCCCTTTTTTCATAGATACACTATGCCATATGGATTGCTGCTCGATGCGACCTTACACAAAATGGGATCTAGCCTCAAGAAATAATTCTGGCCTGATTTTTTCTTCATGTATGCGCTGGGAGCAAGGTGTTGATATAGTAAAAAAGCGGCAAGATCGGCAGCCTGTATAAAATAAGAATGCTCAGAATCGCGAAAATTCGGATCTTCAATGACATTCGCCATCAAAATATTACGCGAACCAAGACCATATTCACTACTGTTAGGAATTGGATTGTAACGGCGCATTTTTCTTAACACAAGAGTGAGCTTCTTGCGGTCAGTATCGTCTGGAAATAACATACCACGTTCATCTGGATTCTGTGGTCCTGAGAAGTTGCGACGCGCCAACGTGTTTTCAAAACGTTGAATTAGTGCTTTCCATGCCGCCTCAAATACATCATACTGCGGAGCCTTGCCTTCTTTATCAACGACGACATTAATTTCGCTAAAGTCTAGCATGGATGCTAATTGATCCGTAAACACCCGTAGAAGCGCTAATCTATCATTCCGTTTGATGCGTACAAGCGCTCCTGGCCTGCTTATGAAATCACCTGCATGAATTTCTTCGCGAAGCCGAATTCCGAACTGTTGTTTCATTCTCCGACGAAATCCAACGAATGTGTCTAGATACGCCTTCCAACGAAGCTCGTGGACGACAAGACCAGTCAAAACAAAATAACGCGTAGGACTGTTCATAATTCCGCAGTCCCCACTTTCATCCACATACATCAGATACATGAATCTACCTTCAGCATCCGCTTTGACGATAATCGGAAACCTATCCTCGACTCTAGCAATTCCTCAATATCGCGTACGCCGCGTTGCCGTCGATGTCGCCATGTTCGCCATGTTCGCCGAGTTTCGTGCCGCGTGCGTTGAAGCGGTCACGCACGTGTGCGGCGGCTTCTTCCGCTTGGACGCCGTAATCCGCCAGCTTGGTCTTCATGCCGATGGAATGGAAGAATTCCTCGGTTTTCCGGATCGTGGCTTCGGGTGTGTCCACGCCGAAGACTTCCTTGCCGAGTTGGATGAGCTTGCCCTTCTTGCCGGCAATCTTGTAGCGCCAGAGTTCGGGCATGATGATGGCCAGCGTGACGCCGTGATCGAGGCCGTAGAGCGCGGTGAGTTCGTGGCCGATCATGTGGGTGGCCCAGTCTTGCACCACACCCATGCCGATCAAGCCGTTGAGGCCAAGGGTGGAGCACCAGAATAGGTTGGCGCGGACATCATAATCATCGGGCTTAGAAAGGACTTTCGGAGATTCGTCCAACAATGTCCTAATGATGCCTTCGGCCAGGTGGTCTTGCAGCGGGGTATTGACATCATACGTCATGTACTGTTCCATGACATGCACAAATGTGTCGGCGATGCCGTTTATGACTTGCCGCTGCGGCAGGCTGAATGTCACTTGCGGATCGATAATGGAGAACTGGGGATACACCATCGGGTCGCCGAAATGGAACTTTTCCTGGGTCGCGGCGCGGGTGATCACCGCGCTATAATTCATCTCTGAACCGGTGGCGGGCAAGGTGATCACGCAGCCCATGGGAATCGCTTCCGTTAGTTGCGGGGCGTGGACCATCATGAACGCCCACGGATCGCCCTTGGTCCACGGGATCGCCCCTGCGATGAACTTCGTGGCGTCCGCCACGGAGCCGCCGCCGACCGCCAGTAAGAAATTCACGTGTTCATTACGGCCAAGCTCTACGGCCTTCATGCAGGTTTCATAATGCGGATTCGCTTCGATTCCGCCGAACTCCACTACGGCGTATCCCTGCAAGGCCTGTTTGGCTTGCTCATACACGCCATTTTTGAAAATGGAGCCGCCGCCATAGGTCATCATGATCTTCGCGCCAGCCGGCACCAGCTTTGGCAATTCGGCAATCGTATTCTGCCCGAAGACGATACGAACAGGATTGTAATAAGAAAAGTTCTGCATGGCTTTCTCCTTTTGCCCTGGCTATATGGGCAGGGGCTACATGTTGGAACGAATATATCCTGGCTGCCGGAGCAATGCAACTCAGGCCAAGGCAATCGTATTACAAACAGCCCAGATTTAGGCACAAGGGGCACAAAAAAACAATTTTGTGTTTTTTGAGCCTCTTGTGGCTAATTCTCCTGCTATAGAGAAAAGAAATAAGCCATTTCAATGCGATTGCTCTGCAACTCATGCCGCTTCTACTCCGCTGCTTGTTGTTCGGCATAAGTAAAGTGAATCGGCTTGCCTTCCGGTTCGGTGATGCGCAGGCAGAAGCGCCAGCCTTCGCTGCTTTGCGTAATCTGCACCAGCAAGGTGTTCGCTCCAGCTTGAAGATGAACGGGCACGGTGTCGCCATCGAGCGCCATTCCGCGAATGGCATTTTTCTCGTAGACAAGCGCATGATTAAGCCATACGCGCACGCCGTCATCAGAGCCTAGGCGCAATACGGCGTCGCATTCCTGGGAGGCCGATATCGTGGAATGGGCGAATGCCGTTGCATACATCGTTTCGCCAAATGTTTCCAGGAGATCAAATACTCCAAGGGCTTCCTTGGTATCCAGGGAGCGCCAGGGCTGTTTTGCGCCATTGAACTCATAATCCTGCGAGCAGTCCACGGCGGGTTCGTTGATATAAGCTGTCCGGAATGCATCTTGCGGATTCCACGGGAATGGGCCAGCCAAGCGCCATTGCGTGACAAATCCTAATTTGGCGGACAGGCCGGACTCCAGACCGGCCAGGGTGCAAACCCGGGCGATCTCGATGAGCTGCTCCGCCGATGCCGCCTGCGGGACAAAATAGTCCACGACATCCAAGGCTTGTTTTTTGTAGCCCGCGCTGGATAACGGAATCGCTAGATCCGCAAGCGCCGCGAACGGTAAGCCCTCTAGCTGGCTGGACTCAATCGCATCCGCCATGACAAAGACAAAATAGCTTCCCTCTTTTTCCAGGGGCGGGCGGCCAGGGATAGTGTAGGAGGCATGCCACCGCATCTCCAGGGGGGCGGCCTCGCTTACGTTCAATTCTCTGGAGGCGGAAAGAGTAAAATCAATAGTCTTGGAGGAATGCGGCGGAATAACGGCGTCTATGTCCCATGGTTGCGGGCGAATCAACGCATTGGTGCGGAAATAGCCTTGCAGCGCCATCTCATAATCCGTAGGGTTGGAAAGCTCGAAGGCGCTCGAGCCGCCCGTGAAAGTGGGCTGGGCGATCAGAATGGGCTTCGCGCTGATCTCGTGGTTTGTGAGTACAGGCTCCATGGCTTTCTGAATCGCTGGCGTATACACCTGGGAATCCCATATCCCGTCCAGCATCACATTGGAAAACTCAGGGCCGCTATCGGTCATGGCCACCCATAAAATATGGTCGAATTCTCCATAATTAGGCCCACGGACCTCGCTGGCTCCCCCTGAAGTGGACAGTGTGATGTATGCATTTCCCGCGCGCTCCTCGTAACAGTATTGATGCATGTGGCCAACAATGATGCTATGCGGCCGTTCTTGCAGCAGCTTCTCGATATCGCTCCATCCGTTCGGATTCGCGCTCGACCACATCGGCTCATGCATGAAAACAAACGTCCATTTCACCTGGGCGTTCTTTTGCAGGGTGTTTTTGACGAAGGCCGCCTGTTCAGTGCTCATATGGCCGCCGGGCGGATCTTCCGTATTCAAGACAAGAAACAACACCTTATCCCGCACAAACGAGTAATACGGCCTTCTAAAACGTTCCGCCCAGCCTTTCGCCATCACGGCATTGGAGATGTCGTGGTTTCCTGGCGTGGCAACAAAGGGTACGGGAAGCCCGTTCAGAAAGGTATGGAATTCATTCCATTGTGTCTGAAGGAGCGATTCATCCACCGTATACCCCTCGATCAAATCGCCCACGCTCATAATGAAATCGGGATGCAATGCGCCAGCCTTATGGAGCGCCTCTTCAAACACATTTCCCCGGTGCCCGCCCGTCCGGTCCGCCACCACGGCAAACTGTAATGGACGTCCCTGTTTATCTAAAAGCGCATTGAGCTGGCGCTCCGCATCCGGACCGCTGACAAGCATGCCGCCTTTCACCGCATCAGGGGATTCCGCGTGGACAATAGGTGCGGCGAGAAGACTTGCCGCAAGAAGACAGCCTATGCTCATTACAATCGACATGGCGCGCATGGCATGCCGCGATGAAGCCCATTCCCGAAAGCGTGTTGTTGACGTAGCGCTTATATGGTATAGCATCATGTTTTTCCTCGGTTTGCCTTATTTAGCCTGAATACCTGCCTATCATTTTGAGCGCATGATATTGTCAAATCAAATGCCTTTCATAACTGAGACAATTTGTTGGCTTTACCTCAGCATGGTAATCCTCTACAATCTCGCTTTCAGCGGACCCGAAGCATGGGCGAAACGTCCATGTGGGCTTTGAATGGTGGGGCAAGCCCCACCCTACGGATCTTTCAGCGGACCGGTGGCATGGGCGTTTTGCCCATGCGGCGCGCGTGGCTTCCATAGCTTCATGGGCGAGACGCCCAGGCTGCGGGATATGGCTCTAGAATCGAGGCATGATGCAACAAAAACATGGTTTTACCTTGGTCGAGCTGTTGGTGGTGCTCGCCATCATCGGCGTGCTAACGGCGATTCTGCTTCCGGCGCTGGTTCGTGCGCGCGAAAGCGCCTGCCGCACCTCCTGCACCAACAACCTGCGCCAAATCGGCCTGGCGTTCGCCATGTATGAACTCGAACATGACGGAAAGTATCCCTCCGCGGACGACCCCGATTCATCGGGCGTGTGGTTTTGGATGGGCCGGGGGTGGCGCAAGGCTATCGAGGAATATGTTCCCCGGGGAAAGGATAATCCCGGCGTATTCTGGTGCCCGAGCGATCCGCGCTCTGAAATGGGCACGCGCTTCGATGGCACGACGTACGCCTACTCGATGGCGTTCTATCACTCCCCTGAGCAAATAAACACCATGAACAGCGTACTTGACAATTACCAGAATCCCCAGCCCACCATCCCCCAGCGATCGGCGGGCGTGCGGCATCCCTCGAAGAAGATCCTCGTGGGTGAGTGGTACGCCAATCACACGGCCTTCGCCACGGATGCGGGCTGGTTCGCCAAGGGTGGCAAGCGCCTCTTCCTCTTCGCCGACGGGCATGTGGCGTATCTGGGCTGGAACGAGCTAATCCCCGCCAACGACGGCGGGCCGAATCCGAATCTTACTATCGATGGGGTGTGCGGCAAGGATGTGCCGTGACGATAGGAGTCAAGAATGGGTGAATTGGAACCACACTACCGTATGATCACGCCGGACCGGCTCGATGCGATTCCGCGCAATCCCGTACATGTGGTGCTCGATAACATCCGTAGCGCGTTCAATACGGGCAGCATTTTCCGCACGGCTGATGCGGGCGCGGTGGCGCATATGCATCTGTGCGGCATGACGGCGTATCCGCCGAATCTGAAGCTGGCGAAAACGGCTCTCGGGGCGTTCGATTACATCCCCTGGACGCATTACACCCACACCACCGAGGCGCTCGACGCCTTGCGGGCGCAAGGCGTTCCCATCGTCGCCATCGAGATCGCGGAAGGCTCTACGTCACTCTTCGAGTATGAATGGCCCCGCCCCGTGGCGGTGGTGTTCGGAAATGAAGTAACCGGTGTCGCGCCGGAAGCGCTCGAACAATCCGATGCCGTCGTGCATATCCCCATGCATGGCTTTAAAAACACCATCAATGTGGCCACGGCTTTCGGCGTGGTGCTTTATGAGCTCCTCCGGCGATGGGGCGCGGTCTAGGCGCCACTGTTCCGGCTCAACTGACGACCATCGGTTCTTCGTGGAAGACCAATTTACTCTCCTGGGCGCCGCGGGTGACGCATACCCTGTAGCCGCCTCCGAACAGCCACATACGGAACTTAGGCTCCGGATTCGCCGCTCGTTCGGCTTCTGAAAGAGCATCCCACGTGGCTCGCTCCCAGTCGACTACACTATATCCATACTGGATGACAACGCCCTTAGTTCCATCAGGAAACTCCGCCATTCCGGATGATTCCATATGCACATAGTAGGCATCCTGTTTGGTCTCGCGCGCAATCCGTTTCAATTCTTCCATGTCCTTGGCCATACGGAATTCGGGAGGACGTTTGGTGGGGAGTTCAAATTTCTGATCGGCTATCACATAGAGCGGGCATTTTAAGCCCTGGAAGAAACTGTCGTCGAAAATATTCGCCGCCTCGCCATTTATACGGCGCAGGAAAGCCAGCTCAGCATCCGCTGCAAGCGCCTTTTCCGCTTCATCCAGCGGAGCGCTAGTCATGGCCTTCCAACTCGAATCGTTCACGACGGAAACGCCGCCACGGTCGGTATTCGTTCCCATCACGCATTTGGACGCACCATTGGCTGGGCAATCCGTGGAGGCAAGACAGCAAAAGCCAGCCAGAACCAGCATCATTGTATGCATAACATGTTCTCCTTTCTGTGTTTCCCCTTCGAGTCCGAATGCTGATATGGGCGTTTGGGGAACGACTCCATCATATCACGAGATGCGTTGCCTGGGAAATAGTTTTATCATTTTGTAGCATGTCGTGTGTTGTATGAAGAGGGGATGTAGCGCGGCGGGACAAACCCGCCATGCATTTTACGTTCATGCGCACCCAAGAACGGTCCCAATGGGGTTACGGCTATGTCTCGCTAAGGCGGCTGTCATAGGATGAATATACGTACTACTCAAATAAATTCAGTGGTTCGCAAATCGTAGCGCGGCGCGCAAGTGATATGCCCACGCGAGTATGCCCGGCGGCAGAAGGCGGCACATGGTTGTCGCCACGGCCCCAGCCAAGGAGATTGGCCGAAGCAGAATCGGATACAGCGCCGCCGCCTTGAGTTTTGTACGCAGATCGCTTCGGAAGGGGCCGAGCCCACGCCGCCGTTCGAGGAACCCCGCATCGGCGCGAAAATCCGCCAGTTCTTCCGGGACATTGCATAGCACGCGGCCTTGCAGGGCAAGCGCCACCCAGAGCGCATAATCTTCGCCGTCGAACGCGCGTCCCTTGGCGCGCGGGCCTTCCGGGAATGGATTTTCCCGCAACACGGCAGCGCGCGCCAGAACGGTGGAATTCGCGATGGGATTGATAAACGGCATCCACCGCCGCACGGCGCACGGCGATACGGGCGTTTGTTTCCGGCCAAGGACAGCGCCTCGTTCATCCACGATCCGGTGCCAGCTTCCCGCCACATCCGCGCCAGTGGCTGCCATATGGCGCACCTGCTGCTCGATGCGGCGCGGCGCGGCGCGATCATCGGCATCAAGCAGCGCGATGTACTCCCCATGCGCCGCCGCGATGCCCGCGTTGCGCGCATGCGCCGGGCCTTGGTTTGCGTCCAGTGCGATAATGCGCACGCGCGCATCGGCACGTTCCAAGGCTTCGATGGCGGCGCAGGCTTCAAGCCCAACAGGCCCATCAAGCACGATAATGAGTTCGAGATGTTTCCAGGTCTGCGCAAGAATGCTCGATGCCGCTTCCCACAACAGGCGTGGCTCATCGCCCATATATGTGGGCAATACCACCGACACCAGCGGTGTTATCGCATTGGCCATATTCATTCGCATGCTTGCTCCTTGACTTGCTGGTTTGTCTCCAGCATATCATGGAACGCAAACCACTGCATGTTGGGGAACCTCACATGGCCAATCCGCTTGTGACTATCGTGGCCGCCACCTATAATCGCGCACCGCTGTTGCGCGAGAATATCGCCTCCATTCTCGCCCAGGAGGGCGATGCCTGGGAAGCGGTGTATGTGGATGACGGCTCGACGGATGAAACGCCTGAAGTGCTCGATGCACACGCGAAGGCCCATCCGGCCCGGTTCCGGTATATCCGTATCGTCAACCAAGGGCCTGGACCCGCACGTAATGCCGGAGTGAAGCTGGCGCGCGGCGAATATATCTTGTTCACGGACGACGACGCCACCGCGCCGCCCGATTGGGTCTCCCACATGCTCGATTGCCGCGCTTCCCACGGGTGCGACGTGCTCTGCGGCGGCATTGCGCCGTTTAGCCTCGAAACGCCCGCCGAACGCTATATGCACTACCGATTTCAAAAAAGCCTTGGGGCATATCCTAAGCCGATTAAGGCGGCCCCGACGCTCAACTTGCTGCTTCCTACGGTGTTGTTCCACAAGGTGGGCGGATTCCGCGAGGAGCGGCTCACCGCCGCCGAGGACTGGGATTTATGCTTGCGCATGGCCGCCACGGGCGCGCGGATGTTTTATGACCCGGCTGTGTGTGTGACGCACCGCTATTCCCGCGATTGGGACGCCGCCGCCGCGCGGATTCGCGCCATGGGCGAGATGGGGCTGCGGGTGTGCGCGGAACACCATGGCCATCCTGCGGCCTACGTGGCTTACTCGATGGCTCGATTCATGGCCAGCCCAATATGGATACCCTGGCATTACCCCCTGGATTTGTACGGAGCGGTGCTGCGCATGGAAGCCCTGTTCGCTTGGTCGCGCGCGAAAGCGTTTTTACACCGATAACGGGCGAAGCGCATCTTCGTAGGTTTGAGCCAAGCCGTCCGCCATGCGTTCGAGTGTGAAATGGGCTTGCCATTGGGCGCGCGCTCCTTCTCCCAGGCGGGTGCGCACATCCGGAGTGCGCAGGTCTTTAATGGCCTGGCGCAAGGCTTGAATATCCCCGTAATCCATCAACATACCGCTTTCCCCATCGCGCACCACTTCGGGAATGCCGCCCGCTCGCGTGGCGATAGCGGGCTTGCCATAGGCGGCGGCTTCGATAAGCGCCATGGGTAAAGCCTCCATTCGCGACGGCAGGACGACGGCATCGGCCAGGCGGTAATAGGGCCCAGGCTCACGCACCGCGCCCACGAACCGCACCGGCGCTCCTAGCGCCGCCGCTTGGGATTCGAGCGCCGCACGCAACGGCCCATCACCCACGATGACGCCCGATCGGTCCGATCCGTCCGATCCGTCTGATCGGCCCGCAAGGGCCTCAATAAAAAACTCGACGCCTTTTCCCTCCACCAAGCGGCCTATATAAAGCAATACGAGATCGCCAGCGGGAATATGCTGTTCGTCGCGGCATGCGGCGTCTTCCTCTTGGCGCGGCTCGAATCCGTTGAAGACCGTCCGCACGCGCGAGGACGCAAGGCCTTGCCGTATAAGCCAGGCGCGTACAAATTCCGAGGGCGCGATGGAGAGGCGGCTGCGCCGCATGGCGAGCAATTCGAGCCGCTGCCACGCCTTGAGACGGAACGACGGCTCCGCCGCCATGCCATGGCAAGTGTTCACCAAAGGCGTTCGGCGCGCCGCGAGGGCGCACAGCAGAGTGGCGCGGTAATTGTGGGTGTGAACAAGATCGATGCGTTCTTTCCGCACGAAACGCTGCAACGCGCCCATGATGCGGATATCGAACGCGCCTTGCATGGGAAATACATGCACCGGCGTATCGAGTGCGCGGCAGGCGTCGAACAAGGTGTTATCGTGGCGGCGTCCTGGCAGCGCCGCCACGGTGATAATGAAATCGCTACGCCCGCGAAACGCCTGGATAATGCTCAGAATATGCGACGTGATGCCGCCCATGTAGGGGCTTTCCGCCAGCAACAGCACGCGCTTGGGATTATCCGGCATAGCGGCGCGCCTCTCTCGCTGGCCCATCACGCCTCACGCTCAACAAATCCGCTCACCCGGGCCAATCCGTAAAGGCCTTGGGCGGACCCAGCACCTCCCGCAGTACAATCCCCCGCCGTACATCACCCAGGCTGCCGAGAAACGACCCTTGCTTCTTACGGCGTTGCATGCGTTTCGGCGCTGCTTGCTGCGCGGCCACGGGACGTGGAGCCGGAGATGGCTGTGCGGCCGCTGGACGGGCCTGCGGTGGCGCTGCCTGAACCGGGCGGCGCTGAGGCTGTTGGGGCGGCGCTTGCTGTTGCCGCGGCCGTTGCACCGGCTCCCGGCGCTGCTGCGGCTGGATGGGCGGCGGATTCTTCGGCGTTTGCACCGGTATGCCTCCCAGCATCGTGTTGAGCAAATCCTGCACGCTAATGGGCTTCGCCTGTTCCTGCGAAGGCTGCGCCGGGCGCAAGGGCGGTGGCGCTTCCTGCCGCCGTGGTGCAGGAGGCATCTGCCCGGATTGTTGCTGCCGGGGGCGCGCCACGGGGATGGAATGCGTCTCGGTGCGCTTCTCGCGCGTATCGAGATTTTCCTGCAACGTGCGGCGCTCTTTTTCGCGCTTGGCCTTCTCTCGCTGGCTATTCACTATCCCACTGATAATCAGCACCGCCACAAAGATCAGCGGCCCCAAGGCATTTTGGAAATCCGCAAACACATGTCCCATATGCTACCGTCCCTGCGGGTTTTGTTCTTCACCGCCCGTGTCCATTTTCGCGATGTTCCCGCGCATATCCGTGTCGGCCATGATGTTCTTCATGCGGTAATAATCCATGATGCCCAGGTTGCCCGAGCGGAAGGCTTCCGCCATGGCCTTGGGCACTTCGGCCTCGGCCTCGACCACGCGCGCGCGCATCTCGACGACTTGCGCCCGCATTTCCTGCTCGCGGGCCATGGCCATGGCGCGGCGCTCCTCGGCGCGGGCCTGGGCGATCTGCTTGTCCGCCTCGGCCTGCTTGATCTGGAGTTGCGCGCCGATGTTCTCGCCCACGTCCACGTCCGCGATATCGATGGACAGGATCTCGAACGCCGTACCGGCGTCAAGCCCGCGCTGGAGCACCGTCTTCGAGATGCGGTCCGGATTCTCGAGCACCTGCTTGTGCGACTGCGACGAACCGATGGTGGTCACGATGCCCTCGCCCACGCGCGCGATGATGGTCTCCTCGGTCGCGCCGCCCACGAGGGTTTTGATGTTGGTGCGTACGGTGACGCGCGCCTTGGCGCGAAGCTGGATGCCGTCCATGGCCACGGCCGCCACGGTGGGGTCGCCTTTGTTCGGATTCGGGCAATCAATGACCTTCGGATTCACGGACGTCTGCACCGCCTCGAGGATGTCGCGGCCCGCCAGGTCAATGGCCGTGGCGCGCTTGAAGTCCAAATCGATGTTCGCCTTGTCGGCGGCGATGAGCGCGCGCACGACACGGATTATATTGCCGCCCGCAAGGTAGTGGCTTTGCAACTCGTCCGTCGAGACATTCAGCCCCGCCTTGACCGCGCTAATGCGCGCTTCGACGACGACATACGGATTGACCTTTTGCAGGCGCATGCTGACAAGACTGACCATGCTCACGTGCGCGCCCGCCAGTAATGCTTGGATGTACAGTTTGATAAATGACAGCAGCAGCGCCACGGCTACTAGCCCTGCGACTACCACTACCAAGCCTATTATAGCCATAAAAATTTCAGTCATGCCTATTTCCCCTTTCACTGCCGCCGGACGTTATGCCCAGCCGCCTGTTTGTTAAACCCTGAAGCGCCCTTCCGGACGCTTTACCCTTTGGCAATTTTCCAACACAAAGACTCTAAGGCACAAAGACTTGGAAGCGACTCTTTGCGCCTTTGCGCCTTCGCGTGAATAAAGAGCATCAAAACACCCATTTATTCCTTCACTCGTTTAAACACGCCCGCATCCTTGAAGAGGTTCGGATCGTCGATGTGCTTTTTAATTGCCTTGGTTAATGCGCGCGTGGAATCGATATCCCTGTCTATGACCTCATCATTCAACATGCGGACCGTGAGCGTATCACCCTCGACCTTGTATTCCGCATACTGGTATATCCGATTATCATCGGGAACGCCGCCACCGCCGCCACCAATCACTTGTAACTGTACGATTGTTTTATCAGCAACTTTGGCCAGGCAAGCACGGAAGTAGAGCGTCTCCTTGTCGCTGTACGAGACCAGGCACTCCTTCTTGCTCAGCGGCAGCACCAGCATGCGCTCGGGCGATTCTTTGTTTTCTTGCAGTTCCCATAAGCCTACCACCGCACTGCCGATTTCGATCTTCGGCGTCTTCACCAGCGGTACAGTATACACACACCCGCCGATCAGGGCGCACACGGCCAGAATGGTTATGTTTTTCATCTCGCTACTCCTTCCGCAGCGCTGAACGCCGAACCCGAGCAATAACTGTCTCATCCACGTCTTTTTTAACACAAAGACACTAAGACACAAAGAAGCTCTCAAGAACCCTGTTGAATTCAAATCAAAAGCGGTTTGACAACCAATCACTATTTACTCCTTGTGCCTTCGTGTCTTTGTGTTAAAAAAATTCTATTCCACGGTCTCGACAACGATCCGGCTGCCGCGCACCTCGATGATGCGGATTTTTACGCCTGCTTCAATCAAATCGCCGGTGGAAACGGCGTCGAGCCGTTCTCCGTTCACGAGGACTTTCCCCGCCGGGCGCAAGGGCGAGTATACTTCGCCCTCGGCCCCGAGGAGCGACATGTCGCTCTTCACCGCCACCCAGCCTTCGTCATGGGGCTGGGCAGCCGATAGAATCATGGCTTTGCCTATGCGCGTGTGGGGCAGGATTTTGAAACCCATAACAATCCCCGCGAGCACGCCCGCCAGTTCGGCGACCACGATGAACAGTCCATAATCGGGGTAGGTGCGGTAGGCGAGGGTGGCGCTGATGAACACCATGACCCCGCCGAAAAATCCACAAATAGCCCCCGGCACAAAAAACTCGGCCATGATGAGCAGCAGGCCGCCTATATATAACAGAAGCACCCATATGATGGTCATTGCGTGCTTCCTCCCGCCGATTCGAGCAAGGTGATGAGCTGGCCGCTCTCGACTTTAATAGCCTGGAGCACTTTCATCTTCTCGGAGGGTTCTTTCGGGTCCACTTCTTCAATCGCGTCGAACGTCGAGATAATCCCATCGCCGCCCGGGAACAGCGTGCGCGATTGTTCGAGGAGTTTATTGTAACGGCGCACGAAGGGCAGGCACGAGTAATATCCCGCTCCTTGCTGGTTCAAGGTGCGCATATCCTCTTGCAGGGTATTCAACATTTTGATCAATGTGGTGCGGACGTCCATTATTTCGATTCCTCCACCGGGTCCACTACATACCGGTTGCCTTCCACTTCCACTACAACAATGGCGGTTCCGGGCTCGATGAAATCGCCCCGGCTCACCACGGAATAAGTCTTGTTATCAAATCGTCCTCTTCCCGCTGGACGCAGCATGGTGAGCGCCACGCCCCGGCGGCCCAAGGCTTGTTCCACGTCTTTATAGGTCTGGACCGTATAGCCTTGCGCATGGGGCTGAGAGGCTTGCAACACGATCTGCCGGTAGAGCGGCGTGCGCGGGAGGAGCTTCCAAGTCGCCAGTATGAACAAAAACAGCGTGACGCCCGCCACTGCGAAGGTGACGCCCGCATTTTCAAAGCGGTCGAAGTCCCACGAATACTGAGGGATCTCGAAATCCTTCAAGGTGAAAGACAGGACGAATCCCGTGAGGATGCAGAGCAGCCCGGCGAATCCCGCGAAGCCAAAGCCCGGCGTGATGAAGATCTCCACCAGCAGCAGGGCAATGCCCGCTCCCACCAGGACGATGTCCACCCAGCTCGACATACCCAGCACCATACGGGAACCGAAGAAGAGCATGAACGCCAGGATGGACACGATACCCGGGATCCCAAATCCAGGCGTCTTGATCTCGAGGTACATGGCCCCAAGGGCGATCATGAAGAGGATGCCCGACACCATGGGATTCGACAGCCAGCGAAACACCCGCTCGGGTGCGGTCATCTCGATATGAACTTTCCGCGCACCGCTGAATCCCAGAAAGCTCATGACGCCGTCTTCATTGTCCACGGTGGCGGGGATAAGCCCGAAGTTTTTCGCACGGTTCGCCGTGAGTGTCAGCAGCTTGTCCTTGGCCAAGATCAGATGGGGCTGTTTATCCTGAAAGATTTCCATGCCGTCCGGCAGAACCGGCGGAGCGGCAGGGGAAACCAACTGGGTCCGGCCTGTCGTGTCTTTGGCGATATCGCGCATCGCATCCATCGGGATGCCGGTGTCTTGCTCGATCACATCAAGTGCGGCGTCCAGTAGCCCGCCAGCTTTCTCCGCTTGCGCGGAAGGCTCGGCGCCGCCTGCCGAAGCCCCGCCAAACGTGGGCGACCACACTCGGATGGTTCCATCGGCTTGAAGCTGCGCGTACAGTTCGACATCCTTATCCACCATGGCCTGGCCGATGGCGACATTATGGCCGTTCACTTCCGCTAACGCCGCCATTTTCTCGCGCAGGAAAGACACTTCTTTCTCACCCGTGGGCATGTTGCCTTCGGCGGAGGGGATGACCGGCTGCGATGCGCCGATGATGCTCGGCGGTGTCATGAGGATGGTTTTACAGGCGAAGCTAATGATGGCTCCCGCCGAGATGGCCCCCTTGCCGCGCACGAACGCTACGGTCGGGCACGGCGCTTCGAGAATGGCCTCCGTGATCTCGATGGCGGAATCCACCAAGCCGCCATAAGTGTCCACTACGAACACCAGGGCGGACGCCCCTTCAGATTCCTTGACGGCCCGTTTGACCAGCACCACGAGGCCGTCGTCCACCATCTCATTAATGGGACAAAAGACCACGAATGGCTGGCCTGGCGTGGGTGATTCCTGTGCGAACGCGCCTGGGCAAGGCCCCGTGAACATGAATGCACCCAGGAGCGCCGCGACTACAAACGTAGTAGCTGAACGCATGTAACCTCACCTTCCAGCATTGCGCGCCCGTTGTCCTATATTGCCTGACCCGAACCCTTTGCCCGCAACGCATGATTCCATTCTACTTGAGACCGCCAGATAGGTCAATTTGTTCGTAACACTTTAACCAATTGATGTGTCTTCTAGTGGGCAAGACGGGACGACTGGCCAGCGAAAACCGCATGGGTGTGAGGCCCATTCCATGCTGCATCCGGGCTTTTGCATTCATGCCGGAAAATCCGTATTATCGCTCTAAATGCCTGGAAATGCTTCACAACTGTTTTTTCGTTTACAGCATTGTCCGTACGCAGCCCTGCCCATATGAACCATATTGGCAAAAACCGATACAAAGGCTTTGCATATCATGAAATCGACACTTGACTGTCTGGAATGTGTAGTGAAACAAGCGCTGCGCTGCGCGCGCCTGGCCACGGATGATCCCGCGATACAGCGACGAATTCTGGATGAAGTGTCCCTCCGCATTCCTACGCTCGATATAGATGAATCCCCGTCCGTGATCTCACTGTGCGCCTATGAATTAACGGCACAGTTTTCTGGCAACTCCGATCCGTACCGTGAACTTCGCCATGAACAGAACGCCCACGCCATGAGCCTCGTGCCGGAATTACGCGCCATTATGGCGCATAGCACCGAACCCCTCGTGACAGCGCTTCATCTGGCGGCGGCGGGCAACATCATTGATTTGGGCACCATGCAGCAAGAGCATATTGATGTGCATGCCGCGATCGAGGATGCCTTGAGCCAGAGCTTCGCAGTGGACCACACCGGCGCGCTGCTCGAATCGTTGCGCCATTGCAAGGATCTGCTCTTCTTCCTCGATAATGCCGGGGAAATCGTCTTTGATAAGATCCTGATCGAGGAATTGCAAAAGCATACGCATGTGACCGCCGTAGTGAAGGGCGGGCCCATCATCAATGACGCGCTCATGGAAGACGCCGTGCAAGTGGGGCTGGCGGAGGTGTGCGAAGTCATCAGCAATGGCGGGGCGTATGTCGGCACGCCATTGAGCCTCATCACCCCTGAATTCCGCGCACGCATGGACCAGGCGGACCTGATTATCGGCAAAGGCCAAGGCAATTACGAGACCATCGACGATTACCCCGGCGATGTCTTTTTGATTTTACGGGCCAAATGCGAGGTGGTGGCCCGGCATATGGGCGTCGAATATGGCCAGATCGGCCTTATCAGCACCCGCATCCGCGATGCGGAGCGCGGCGTACAAATCGTGAATACATAAAAAACGGCTCTAGCTTCAGTCCTCCAGCCATAACATTGCCCAGATCCTAAATCCGCCATTTACCGGGATACTCAGTCTATGCGAAAAAACGCAGTACGGGCGAACGTCTGCGGTTAAGAGGATAGTCCCACCATCTCCCTCCTTATACATCAATGAATACATATAAAACACGTTTTATTCATCCGTATATTCACCTACTCATCACCAATGGTTCCCATTCCGAATGCAAACAATAAACACATTTTTCATGTTTTACGATTTTCTGCTTGACAAATGAAATACAAAATGCAAAGATATAGTCAATCTTAACTTAAAATTCAATCCAATATTGACTATCAAAGAGGGCGGTTGCGTTTCTCTATGATGGGATAGAGGGCAGGTGAATCCAGATAAGGCCAGATATCCTGGCCAGGAAAACAGGAGGAGGAATACCAATGAAAAAGTCGGCTTTGTGCTTTATTATGGCGGGCATAACCATGCTCATTTGCGGCATCAGTTATGCCGACACGCTGGTGTTGCAGCAAGGGGTATCGCCAGCCGCTGAGTATACGCATGACGGATGCTTCGTCATTCACAAACAGCCCCCCGAGAATCTGTATTCGGATTCATACAGCCAGTTGGGGAAACCGTGGACAGGCAATGTCGTTTCAGGTGTGACGGTGGGATATTACCTGTCGCGGTTTGATCTCTCCGCCTTGCCGTCAGGCTCTACAATCACCAGCGCCACCTTTGTTTCCGGCGGCATGATTCGCGCGGCGGGCACGCCAAGCGCATGGCCAGATCCGCATACGTACATGTGCTGGCCCGTCGCTGCCGCCAATGCCGCATGGGTAGGCTCGAGTGTATGGTTTGAAAGCTTGAGCGACTCCACGGATTGGGCGAATGTGGACGCCGGCCTGTTTCCAAAAGGCCATCCGGATGATCCCGGTGTGGCAGGTGATTACAACGTAGGCGATTTCGACAGCCCAATCGCCACGGGTTCCGTGAGCGTCAGCGGCGGATTCACTTATGCTAACAATGGCGAAGGGGATTTGGTGCTGGATGCGATGGTGGAATGCCCGTTTAGCGCCGAAGGCATCGCCTATCTCCAAAGCGTGGCGAATACGGGCGTGGATGCGGGATTTCTTTTCGGAGCAGGCCCGGAATTGGTGAATTTTGCCAAGGGCGGCGGCACCTATTATGTCGGTATGATCAACCAGAATGCGAACATTGACGGTGAAGCCACGCCCAACTCCCACCCAAAATTGATCATCGAATACACAGCGGGTGGCGGCGGAACCGTGCCGAGTGTGTCGGGTATGAGCCAAGGCGAAGCGACAACGGCCCTCGAAGACGCGGGCTATGTCGTGGAAGTGGAACAAGAAGCCAGTGACACCGTTCCCGCGGGCGACATTATCCGTACGGAGCCCGAAGCGGGCACGGCGTTAGCGTCCGGCCAGACGGTGACGTTAGTAGTTTCCACAGGTTCGGCGTCGGCCGTGCCGGTGGCGGGCCTCCTGGGCTTGGCGCTTCTCGGAGCGGGATGCGCGGGCAGTGCGGTGGCCATGATTCGCAAGCGCATCGGCAAGTAAGCGTATTTTTACATAAAGCACTCCATGTGAGGCCACGGGAGGTTTCGGCTCCCGTGGCCGCTCAGTTGAAGGATACCCTTATGGCATGCATGCAAGACCGGGATGTGTTACGCCGCCTCGCATCGGAGATTGCGGAGATTGCTTCCAGGCCCGAACAGGAAGAACGCCGGGCCTTATGGCGTGGAGTAAATGAAAAACGCGCCACACAGCCCGCGTTGTTCATCTATCAAGTTCCGTGGAGCGAATTCGAGCAAGCTGGAGAACTAGCGCTTGCCTGTGCGGACCCCGCGCTTCACGGCGTCGAGCAGCGCCTTCGCCGCACGTTGTACCAGTGGCGGCATTTCCCCGGAGACATGGTGGTGGAGCATGGCATTATCTGCCCGCTGGTGGTGCAAGATTCCGGATTTGGCATCCAGCAAACCGGCGACGCCCGCCTAGCCCCCGGCGGTTCCATCTACACCCAACATTTCACCCCGCAGATCACCTGCGAAGCCGATGTGGCCAAGATAGAAATGCCCGAAGTCATCGTGGATTGGGCAGCCACCGAGCAGCGCCGGGCCGGACTGGACGCTATCTTTGAAGGCATATTGCCAGTTTGCGTGCGGGGCGCAGGACGCATCTGGTTCGCCCCATGGGACGAGCTTATCCGATGGTATGGAGTCGAACAGGCGCTTGCGGATATGGCGCTGCGCCCGGAGCTGGTGCATGCCGCCATCGAACGGCTGGTATCCGCATACCTGTACCGCCTCCGCCAACTCGAAAGCCAAGGCGCGCTGGAACCGAACGCGGGTGATAACACCACGGGTTCAGGCGGATTGGCGTTTTGCGGTGCGCTGCCTGCGCCCACGGAACGGCATCAGCCCGTCCAACCCCTCCAGCAATGGGGATGTGCGGCGGCGCAAATCTTCTGCGCCGTATCACCGGAAATGCATGAAACGTTCGCACTGCAATACGAATTGCGCTGGCTGGCGCAGTTTGGACTCAATTATTATGGCTGCTGCGAACCCCTCCATCAGAAGCTGCATATCTTGAAGCAGATACCCCGCTTGCGCAAGGTCTCCATGAGTCCATGGGCCGATCTGAACTCCGCGATGGAACAAGGCGCAGGAGAGCGGTATGTCCTGTCCATCAAACCAAGCCCCTCATTTCTGGCGGAACGTACGTGGGAGCTGGAGCGCGCCGAAGCAGATTTACGGCGTATCCTCAATATCACGCGCGGCGCTTCCGTCGAAATCATCCTCAAAGACATCCGCACCGTATTGGGCGAACCCAGCCGTCTGGCCGAATGGGCGGCTATGGCCCGCCGCTGCATCCATGAGCTTGCTGGGTGAGCATTTTGGATTAAAAGTTAAAAATAGCATCCTTTAATTGGATATGGTTATTTTGCTTGACGATATACTCAATATGTGATAGATTTATTCTTTAAAATACGCTTGCTATTTGCTTTTTTTTACCTTGGGTGCATGTACGTAGAGGAGGATAAGTATGGCTGCGCGCATGGCGATTACATGGTTCTTGTTATCCCTTTCTTTCGCATGTCAAGCTTTGGATGCATATGCCCCACCCCTTGCCCACCGAATCACCACTTGGGCCGTACTAGGCCCATTTCCCGAAGGAAAGCCGGTCCAAGAAGCTGGGCAGTTGGCTCCCCGGCTTGGGGCAAAAGCATCCGGCAAAGAATGGCGGTATTTCGATGACCGGCTGTATTGCCGTAATCAGGACGACTACAACGACCTCTATACCTTCTTCATGAAAGGCCGGATGGATGGGCCGGGCAGCGGGACCGAACACAAATCAGCGTATTGCGGCGGTTATCTTTGGTCACCTTGCGCACAAGAGGTGTTGTTGTGGTTCAGCGTGAATGATCGGGGCCGGGTTTGGCTCGATGGAGAAGTGGTGTTCGAGCAATCCGAAACACGCCAGGCCATGCGGGACACGGCGTCGAAGCCCGTCCATTTATCCCAAGGCTGGAACCGCATACTCGCTGCAATCGAAAATGACCGCCGGATATGGGGATTCTACTTGGGCTTCACCGATTCTCAAGGAGCCGCGCTGCAAGGAACGGAGTGGTCCATTGAAGGGCCAGGCAATGCACCCGCCATCGAAACGCAAGCCTTGCCAAAGGCTTACGATGGCCAGCCTTATGTCTGGCTCTCCGTGCGCAATCCCAGTGGCAAATATCCCTGGGATAACGCCAGCGCTTCGCCGTATCGCATGCTGGCCTGTGGCGGAACCCCTCCATACACATGGATGGCTGAAGGGCTGCCGCCAGGCGTCTCGCTGGATCCCGCCGATGGCGAGTTTTTAGGCGAAAGCAGCGCGCTGGGAACACATATGGTTTCGCTCACGGTCACGGACAGTTCCAATCCGCCTCAACAAGCGGCAATAGTCCTGCCGCTCGAAGTGGCGGTACGTCCGACCGCTGAATGGTGGGAGAAATCGACCCGCGTAGGGGGGTTGCGCCACCATGGAGAAGGCCCGAATATTTGGACGTTTGATCATGTTGAAGAACAGATCGCCCTTATGCAGCGAATCGGGTATGCCTGGCAGGCGTACACGGTGTTTTCGAAGTATGACATCGAGCCGAATGGTTCTCTTAAGTTTGTGAATACTCCTGATATGCGCCGGTACCGGCAAGCCTTGCTCGATGCAGGCATCCGGTTCGCCCAGTACATGAGCTTCAAGGATTTCCGGGATCAGGCCCCCAGTTACAAAGCCCATGCCGACCACATGCACGAAGCGCTTGAGTACTACATGACACAAAACAAGCCCGCACTGTGGTGGTTTGATGAAATGTATGGGGGATTTCGCAAACCGGACCAGGATACCGTCGAGTTCGACGCCTTATATAGCTTGATTCGCGCTCTGGATCCAGGCTGCCTGATCACTGTAAACGCCGAGATTCGCTCCAGGGAATACGAAGTAGGAGATTTGGATATGGTGCAAGTGCATGGGGCTTTCAAAACAGACTCTTATTGGGGGCAGTGGCCATCGGATCCGCCGCTGGGAAATAGCGTGAAATATCTGCCTGCTGACTCGTGGAAATTGCCTTGGATGGGATATATGGATGCGCAAGAATGGTGCCGGGCGTTAATTACCATGCTGGCGGAGCCAGCGAATTTAAAAGCGTTGCGAGGTTTTGATTTAGACGCGACGCCGTTTCTAGAAGAAGGACACAATACAGTCGAGATGCTGCGCCAGATCGGTGATTGGGTCGAACCGCGCCGGGATTCTATCTACCAGACACTCCCGCTGGAGCTGCCCAATATGGACTGGGGATATGCTGTTTTAAGCCAGAATACCGGTGATGTCTACCTGCATATACTGGCGAATCCCCTGGGCAAGCGGGGCCTTCATGAACGGGGATTTCTCGACATTGACCCATTCCCCGGTGTGGCGGGCGAAGCGGCGCTTGTGCCTTCCGGCAAACCGCTGGGATTCGAGCAATGTGGAAATAGGGTCATGGTGGATGTGCGGGATATCGAGATTGATCCCGTGGATACGATCATCCAGCTTCGCGTGAAACGGTAATTAGAATCGCATGTCCGGACGCCGCTGCACCTCGGGTGAATGGGTGCAGCGGAACCACAAGCGCAGTAAACTATTCCATCCAAGGATGTAGGTCAGGTTTGCCCTCCGTCTCGATGGCAAATACGTTGCAGTTGGGATCCGGCGGGTCCAGCGGAAGCCCGCTGAAAATGATGCGATTGGGCGCTTGCTGCTCGAAGGCCACCGGCTCCCCAGTGCTTAACAAGGTGGCCGAGCGCACCTGGTTTTGCAGGCCGCCGCAGGCCCATTGCTCGCCCATCCAGCGGTCCACATGCAGATAGAGATATTTGCCATCCGTCGATGCCGCATCGCCCCATTCCGCGTGGCCGGGGAACACACTCTTGCATCCGAACACGGATTGGCCTTGCTGCTTAAGCCACGCGCCTACGGTGCGCAGGATTTTTTCTTGCTCCGGCTGCATGCGGCCATCTTCGTAGGGGCCAGTGTTCAATAGCAGGTTGCCCCGCCCACTGGCGCATCGGCGCAACAGGCTCAGGATGTGGCGAATCGATTTGTAATCCGTGTCGCCGCGATGATAACCCCAGCGCACGGCGATGGGCATGCACAATTCCCACGGGCGCTCCGGAGGTGAATCGAGGAAGCGCTCCTCGGCGATATCAAAGTCGCCATTGCCACAGCCCCGCGTGTTCTCGCCCAGCATGCAATTAGGTTGAAACTCCCGGACCATCCGGTACATGCCTTCGGCGTCGTAGGATTCGCCTACGTGGGGAAGGTCATCGAGCCATAAAATATCGATAGGGCCATAATTCGACAAAATATCACGCAATAAGGCATATTTCATCGCCATTAAGCTTTTCCAGCCTTCCCGCCGCGCGGGATTTTCGAGAGGATTCGAGCGGATGTCGAACGTGCCGAAACGTTTGGCGTTTTCATACCACGTCGTCATGCCGTAGTAGAATCCCACCCCGAGGCCCCCTTCCCGGCAGGCCTCCACGTATTCGCGCACCAGGTCGCGTTTGGGAGTCATGTCCACCGAGTTGCGTGCGCAGGCTTTGGTGCCAAAAAGGCAATACCCGTCGCCGTGGCATGTAGTCAGCACGATATATTTCATGCCTGCGGCCTTCGCCAGCTCCACCCAGGCGCGGGCGTCAAACTTGCTGGCGGTGAAGCGCCGCGTGATCTCGTCGTATTCCTCCGGCGGGATGCGTTCGTCATGGATCGCCCACTCACCACGGCCCAGAACACTATAAGGACCCCAATGAATGAACATGCCAAATCCCAGATCGCGGAACCAGTCCGTCCGGGGATGAAGCGTGGAAGGGCGGCGTGCATCGCTCATGTGTTTCTCCTCCAATTCGCGGCGCATGCGTGATATGCTGTTGTGAATCCGGCATTCCATAGGCCGGAGACTGGGTAAAGCTATATCAGAATCAGACGGATATGTCAATATCGGACTTATTTGTGATTTTATAATAGCCTATAATTTGCTATACTTATACGAAATGGGAGGATGCCAGATGCAGGCTTTGGTCCTTACCGCATACCGCCAATTCGCCATCGAGGATGTCCCCACTCCTTCCCCGGGGCCGAAAGAGGTGCTGGTGCGGGTCGGCGCATGCGGGATCTGTGGGAGCGATGTGCATGGCATGGACGGCTCGACGGGCAGGCGGCGTCCGCCGGTTATCATGGGGCACGAGGCCGCTGGCGTGGTGGAACAAGCGGGCGTGGAAGCCACCTGTTGGCGTCCGGGCAGCCGTGTAACCTTTGATTCGACCATTTATTGCGGCGCATGCGCGTTCTGTAGATCGGGGCGCATCAACCTATGCGATAACCGGAGAGTGCTGGGCGTCTCATGCGAAGAATACCGGTGTGATGGAGCCTTCGCCGAATATGTGGTAGTGCCGCAACACATCCTATACCGCGTTCCCGATGGCGTATCCCTCGAAGAAGCGGCCATGGCCGAACCGGTGTCCGTGGCGGTGCATGCCGTGGCGCGGGCGGGCTTGCATCTGAACGATAGCGTAGTTGTGGTGGGTGCGGGCATGATTGGCCTGCTGGTGGTGCAAGCGGCGCGGGCGGCGGGCTGTGGCATGCTGATTGCCGTGGACGTGGACGAACGCAAGCTCGAATTGGCGAAGTCTATGGGAGCCAGCCATGGCGTCCTCGCGAATGAAAATACGCCAGCGCGTGTGCGGGAGCTGACTGAAGGATACGGCGCGCATGCGGCGTTCGAGGTCGTGGGCGCATCCAAGCCCTTGCAGACAGCTATCGCGTGTGTGCGCAAAGGCGGTGTGGTGGCGCTGGTGGGCAATCTTTCCGCCCAAGCGGAATTGCCGCTGCAAAGCGTTGTGACACGGGAGATCACGCTGAACGGTTCCTGCGCCTCGAATGGCGAATATCCAGTGTGTCTCGATTTGATGGCCCGTGGCGCGATTCAAGTGAAGCCGCTGATGAGCGCTGTCGCGCCGCTATCCGAGGGGCCGGAATGGTTCCAGCGGCTCTATGCGAAAGAACCAGGATTGATGAAAGTCATATTGCAGCCGGACGGAGGTGAATAAACGGAGGTGAATAATGGAAGGCAGCTTGTTTGATCTCACGGGGAAAGTGGCCCTTGTCACCGGAACCAGCCGCGGGCTGGGGCAATACATGGGCCGGGCGCTGGCCAAGGCGGGCGCAGACCTTGTCATCACCAGCCGCGAACCGGAACGCTTGAACGATTTCCAGGCGGAGATTGAATGCCTGGGCCGCAAGGCCGTACCGGTGGCGCTCGATGTGTGTGATTACTGCAGCATCCAGGCCATGGCGGACACGGCCATGCAGGCGTATGGCAAGATTGATATTCTGGTGAACAACGCCGGTTGTAACGTGCGCAAGCCCGCCGTGGATATCACCTGGGAAGAATGGAACCGGGTGCTCGATACGAATCTGCGGGGCACGTTCTTCGTAGCGCAGGCCGTGGCGCGGGTGGGCATGATTCCGAACCGGTATGGCCGCATCATCAACATCGGCTCCGTGACGTGCGTGGCGGGGTACGCGGGCATTAGCCCGTACTGCGCCAGCCGGGGCGGCGTCCGCCAGCTCACCATGAGCCTGGCCGACGATTGGGGCGTTCATGGGATTACCGTCAATTGCCTTGCTCCCGGCTGGTTCAAGACCGCACAAAATGCCGTGCTGTATGAAAACCAGCAATGGGTGGATTATTTGTGCGACCGCATCCCGCTTAAGCGGCCAGGCCAGCCCAATGATTTAGATGGAGCGGTGGTGTTCCTGGCATCTGATGCGAGCGTCTACGTGACGGGACAGACGCTGCTGGTGGATGGCGGCATCTCGACAGGGGCCACGAAGGCGACTGTATAAGCAATGAATAGCCATAAAAGGTGCAAAGTGCAGAAGAAACACGGTGCGGCATGGCCGCAACCAAAAGGCTGGATTTTGAGGCCACTAAATACACTAAAATTTGTAGGGTAGGGCTTGCCCCACCGCTCTGATCGGTGGGGCAGAACCCACTCTACAACTGGGCTGCCCTGATCGGTATTGAAGATATCGGGCGCGCCCGCTCGCATTGATCGGCGGCTAGCCAAGGGCCGAAGCCGGAGGTATCGCCGACAAAAAGCCCATTGGAGCCCCTCTTAAGACAATGGCGAATGAGTGCGCGATTCGATGATTTCGCTCGATTCAGACATCACTTTCTTTTCATGTCTTCTAGTTCGTTTCATTTGAAGATACGGATGTGTGGTTTGGTCTATACGAGATTTCCTGCATGGCCAGGCCTCCAGTAAAAAACCACGCCCAGAGGACGTGGCTTTGCTTTGGCCACTCAGAGAGTGGCTGAGTGCTTGCACCCAAAGGATGCAAGCGTGGGTTGTGTTCCGCAACACCGCTTGGTTTAGTACTTCAATTTTAGCTGTTCATCGTGACGTTCCGCTTCTTCCTGGAACTTCACGTACTTGCGGATCATTTCTTCGTTAAGCCCCACGGTATCCACGCAATACCCAGGCGCCCAGAAATGATTGCCCCAATAGGGCTTCTTTTTCAAATGCGGAAACTGCTTGAATATCCGGATCGCCGTACGCCCCTTCAAAATGCCCGCCAGATCCGATATCGACACCTTTGGCGGAACCATCACAAGCAAATGCACGTGCTCGGGCTGTACATTCAATTCGAGCACCCCGCATCCTTGCTGCCCACAGAACATTTGGATACAGGTGTAGACCTCCTTGCCCACCGGTCCCGTCAAAACCCGGTAGCGGTATTTGGGCGCCCATACCATGTGATATTGGCAATACCATATCGCATGTGATAATTTGCGGAAACGACTCATTGGCATCTCCTTCCTTGGTGTTGCGGAACAACACGAGTGTAGGGGATGCCGATGGGCTCAAACAGGCTGAGCCACAGGCCCTATGACCACGTCCAAAGGCCATGCTCTGGAGTTTCTCCATTTGGGGCTATCCGCTTGAGTCAAGTGGGCACAACATGTAGTATCTGGGCATGGAGAATTACCCGGAGACAGTCCTGGAGTTCGAGGATCGCTTTGCGACGGAGGTTGCCTGCCGCCAGTATTTGGCCGAGGTCCGCTGGCCGGACGGGTTTCGTTGCCCGAGGTGCGAGCACCCCGGTGCGTGGACTACCGAGAGGGGCTTGTGGCACTGCAAAGCCTGCGGATATGAGACGTCAGTTACTGCTGGAACCATCTTTCAGGATACCCGGAAGCCCTTGCGGCTTTGGTTTCGGGCCATGTGGTACGTGGTCAGCCAGAAACAGGGAGTGAGCGCGCTTGGTCTACAACGTGTATTGGGGCTTTCGCGGTACGAGACGACTTGGATATGGTTGCATAAGCTGCGAACAGCCATGGTTCGTCCTGGCCGCGACCGGCTCTCCGGTACAGTGCAAGTGGACGAAACATACATTGGCGGTGAGCGGCCGGGCAAACGCGGACGAGGGGCGGCGGGAAAAACGTTGGTGGTGATTGCGGTGGAGGATGAAGGCAGGCATGTGGGCCGTATTCGGCTTTTCCGGGTTCCCGATGCTTCCGCTGCCAGTCTAGGCTTTGCTATGCAGGAAATGATCGAACCGGGAAGCGTTGTGAATACGGATGGATGGACGGGGTATGCTACTGTGAGCAGCAAGGGATACGTGCATGAAAAAGTGCGGCCCCTGGCTGAAGTCGGCGACAACCTGTTACCGTTGGCCCATCGCGTGGCGTCCTTGTTGAAACGATGGCTTGGCGGCACACACCAAGGAGCAGTTCGCCCATCTCATCTTGACTACTACCTGGACGAGTTCACTTTCCGTTTCAACAGTCGAACGTCGCGTTCGCGGGGAAAGCTGTTCTATCGGCTGATGCAACAGGCCGCGCAGGTCGGCCCCGTGACAGGCGACGACATTCGAGGAGGGAAAAGGTGACTCAGACAACAACATGTGGTGTTCGCTTGAGTCAAGCGGATAGCCCTATCTCCATTATCAAGCAGCCGCGGCGCTTGCCATTGTTGCTCTGGAGGTTTCTATGCCGAGTGGACGGAGCAAATGGGGCTGTTCGTCCATCTCTTTTCTCAATAGAGTGATGAGAGCGAGGCACGATGGGCGTGTGGCGTGTTTTCGCCACCGTGGCAGCGGGGCGTATGCACTATTTCGTTCGGGGCCAAAGGTTTTTATGGCGGCCAGTAGCAATGCGCTGTAGGCGGCGATGGCAAGCGGGGGCTGCTTGGGTACGGCATTGGGGTTCCAGAGCTGAGCTTGTCCGACGCCCAAGGTGTCCTTTTCCTCGCGATGGTTGACTTCAATCTGCCAGCGGTCGAAGTAGATCTGGAGCAGCCTCTGTGCGGCGTGAACCCTGTCGGTACAAAGAAGGTAGGCTGGTTGCCGGTAATAAAGCTTACTGCTTTTCCGCTTGCGGTAGGGGGTGGGAGCGATAGCGAAAAGGCGGAGGGGAAGACGGCGCGCGCCGCCTTGCCAGTAGAGGGTCTTGATTTCCTTGTAGCGGACCTTGCGGCGTTTGCCGCCGTAGAATAGCTTCGTAGTCTTCCAGGGGATGCTATCGTCCTGGCGTACTTGCTCGGGGGTGAATTTTTCTTGGGCATAGAAACGCCGCGAACCCTCTGGAGCGCCAAAGCATAGGACTGCGTCCTTGCGGGCACGGGCGATGAGGTGGGTGCGGTCGCGTTCAGCGCCGAAGACGGTCTGGTTGCAAAAGCTGCCGTCGAGGGCCATGACCAAGGTTTTCTCCCTGGCGCCGACGGCGTCGAGGGATGCGCGCAAGGAGTCCATCATCGCCACGCAATGGGTTGAAAGGTTCTTCTCTTTACGGCGCTGCTTGTACGCCATCCACTCCTCCTCGCTTGCGCGCTTGCCAGGCTTCTTGGCGGGGGAAGACTCCTCGAAACGCACGGGCAAGGCGCGGCAACTAAAGGCGCCGCCTTGGTGAAGCGGTACGAGAAGGGAGGCCTGCAGGAAACGCAGGCCCAGAATGAGATTGGTGTGGAACGGCGGGGACAGGGGGTCGCGCTGATGAAAAGCCTGGACAATGCACCGGCCGGTCTTGTGCAGCTTGGTATCATCGACGGCGACGCCTACAAGCGGGTCTTCACACTGGGGCAGGGCTCCTTCCCAAATAGGGTCGAAGAGCTGCTGGGGGTCCCACTTGGCGCGGCCGTACATGTGGTATTCAGCCTGCCACGGCAGATTCTCGCGACCACAGGCCCAAAGGGTCCGCGTGATTGTGCGCCGCCCCAAACAGACCAGTGACCCAAGTCCCTGCCGCACCGCACGCACGGTGGTGCGCTCTTGGGCAAAAGCATCGCGCCAGCGCTCGGTAACGTTGAGCCATTCGTGTAAAAGACTCATCGCTTGCCTCCTTTGAGTCCGAAGGTGTTCTTGTCCGCGCGGACAAAGCGGTCTTCCCGAGCCACCTTTTTGGTGAGGGAAGACACCAGGCTTTCCCGGTCCACCGTAATGCCGAAGACCGCATGAATGCGACTCAGGATCTCATTGACATGAAGGGGATGAGCGGCCCTCAAGAGTATGTCATATGCCATATCTACTTGCGACATACTTGTTCTGGGTCGTGGCTCCTCCCTGGATTCTTCCCCCTTACGCAGACGGCGCACCGCCCGAAGCTGCGCCTCAAGCCCTTTTTCCATAGCCTCTAGTACCTTGTCAGCCCTTAATTAAGGGATAAAGCCGTTTTAGTTTTACCCGGGCGTCGGAGGTTGTGAAGTGCCAATCCACACCTATCCCCGAATCGTTCCGGCTCGTGTTCCACGCAACCGCCTCCGAACGCAACGTCGCCAGATCCGGCATGCGCCGGTCCAGGCACTGTCGCGTGAACACGCTCAACTCGATCTCCGCCATGTTCAGCCAACTCCCGTGCTTCGGCGTGTAATGAATCTCCAGCCGCTCCAGAATTCGGCGCGCCTCTTGCGGCGCAAACGCCTCGTATAGCGCCCCCGGCGTGTGCGTGTTCAGGTTGTCCATCACCAGCACGATCTTTGACGCCTCGGGAAAATCCGTATCGACAAGCTGGCGGATTTCCTGTGCCCAATCGATTTTCGTCTTGCGCTCCCGCACACTCACCCGCCGCCAGTTTTCCAATGGCGCGGTGAACATGAAGTTCGCCGCTGTGCCATTGCGCTCGTATTCGTAGTCGTGTTTCGCCGGTTCCCCAGGTTCGGCGGGCAAGGGCGTTCGCGTCTCCTTCAAGAGCTGCGTCGGTTGTTCGTCCATGCACACCAGCGGATACTCTCGGTTCCGGCCGCGCTTATAGACTTCAAGTACGTCTTCCATCGCCGCCACGAACTCGCCATCCTGCTTCGGCGGTATCACCCAGCATTTCCGCAAGTGCGGCTTGAGTTCGTTTTTTTAAGCGTCTTCCAGACGGTCGTGTGCGAGACCGAATCCACGATCCCCAATTCCACCAGTTTGTCCGCCAAGAGCCGCATGGTCCATTTCGCCCGGCCTTCCGAAGCTTTTCCGCAGGCGATGGCAACCAGCCGGGCTTCGGCGTCGCCGTCGAGTCGGCGCGGGGTCGGCGGCGTTTTCCGCTTCTTGCGGCCCAGGGCGGATTCGATGCCTTGCGTAACCAGCCGCTTGCGCACCTCTTCCACCGTGGTGCGGTGGCAGCCAAAGGCTTCGGCTATCTGTTCGTCCTTCCAATTCGGCCCGTCGCAATCCGCCTTGAGCAGGATGTTGGCATGCCTGATTTTGTATGCCGCCGCCTTGCCCTTGCTTACCAAGCCATGGAGTTGCTGGCGCTCCTCTTCTGTCAACCGAACCACGTATCGCTTTGTGGGCATTGCCGTTATCCTCCAAAGGAAAGACCCATTCCTCCCTCTGGATATATCGGCAAGATACACTTTTTTATTCAGCCTTTTAGGACTTACGGAGTACTAGAATCGTGTCACGCAATTCGTCATTCATGGTGCTGCCCTCCTGCCTAGCTGACAAGATTGTAGCACAAACGAGTCGGTATGTCAATATATCTTTTCAATGACCGGCCTATTCGGCGAAAGGGAAGCTACGACAAAGACGATAAGCTGTGCGATGGCAAGAGAAAAAGCGTGTCCACCTCGCCCAAAAAAGGTAGAAACTCCAGCGGTGGGGCAAGCCCCACCCTACAACTAGCATGGGCGAGACGCCCATGCTAGTGCGACTGCGAGTGTACGCTGTCCGAGAGGTGTGAGTCCTCTTCAGGCATGCACGCTCCGGCCTGTAGCCGACCGTAACTGCGTCGCCGCGAGGCGGGGTGGAGAGCAACGGAAGGCGAATGACTAGTCCGTAGGATAACGAACTCGATTCGGCCTGATGCTCCGGCGAGCCTGCTGGGAAATGGCGAAGCCTAGAAATAACCGGTCACGCTGAGGGGTCGTGTGCAAAAGCGATGGCGGGGGAACATGGGGTGGTTGGAGACGGAATGGTCAGGAAGGCAGGGTACATGAAGCAGTGAGAGCCGCTGGGAGTAAGCAGGCGAGAAGCCACCCAACGGCAGTCAGAGCCGCCATAGTAGCGAGGAAACGCCGTAATGGGCGTGGAGCGAAGGGCGGTAGGAAGGTGGATGGGTGAGTACGGAATGCGAGGAAATACAACCGTCACCAGTGAACCGCGCAAGCAGTTCTAAACATGCCGGAGATAACCGCCCCTACTGGAAGCGAGCGGTCCTTGCGTCTGGACGGAACCCATGTTGGCGGCCCTGAAACAAGGGGTGAAAGGAAGGCGATGGTTCAGCTTGATGGATAAGCAGACCATCAATACTGAGCTAATGCTTACTTTGGCGGCCATAGGTCTTTTCAGCTTACAAAAGCCTATGAAACCGCTCGCCAATCCTCCAAGAGGTAAGACCACCAACTGGAGAGCCGTATGCGGGAGATCTGCACGTACGGTTCGGAGGGAGGGGAGACCGGCCAACGGCCTTCCCTACCCCTATCGGTTATGTTTATCATTTGAAACCATGATATCAGGCTCTAGAGATCACCTCATGCGTTGAATCTCGTGTTTACGCCACGGATTTCGCGAGGCTTCCTTTTCCACCAGGTCCGCCGGGCGGCCGCACTGGAATCTCCAACTCAAAACTCTTCCCTCCGTTTCGACCAGTAGGAGCCTAGTATGAATAGAAAGCATAGAACCGCTGCAAGGGCATGGCAATTCGCTTGCAGGCAGGTATCCGGCGACACACGCAATAGCAGCATCTGCGCCAGCAATGCGAGGGTGGCGATACAAACGAAATAAGCGGCCAAGCGGTCTCGCAGAAAGCGGGTAAGGCCCACATACAAAATGCCGTATACGGCGGCCGCGAGGATGCACGACGCCGCGGCATCCGCCAAAGGCTTGGCGCTCTCGATGATATTCCCTCCCATCAACAGCGCCGCCAGCGTCCAATACCCCGCATGCAGCGGCCATCGGCGCGCTTTGAATACTTTTTTATAGGCGGCGGCCCCCAATAGCAGCAAAAAACCAGCGCCCGCTCCGGCGTAAATGGCTTTTCCCGCCATCTCGATGGCGGGAACGGTGCAGTCGAAACCGCCTATAGCGCGGATGAGGGGCGCATGTTCATGCACGGAGCGCTCGAATAGCGCCTTGGGCAGGGCGTCCGGGCCTGGCTCGAAAGAGGCCAGCATCGGCGCGAGCATCTCCCGCTCCACGGCTTGAACCACGTAAAACGCCGCCGCCAGGGCCAGCGCAAGCGAGAGCCCGGTTACAATGGCCTCGCCCCATGCCCGGCATAAGGGCAGGCGGGACGGCGGAGCGCCCGGCGCATCGGGCTGCCAGGAGACGCCGAACCAATGCATGAGGGGATGGACGCCCGGATACGCACGGAGGAAAGCCGCATCACAGAATGCGGCAAGGCCGCCCGAGACCGCAACGGCCCCAAAGAGCGATAGTGCGCCGCCGGACAGCTTTTGAAAGGCATACAGCATAGGCGGCGTGTTTGGGGAAGCTCCTTCCCAAAAAACAGGGAGCGCATTCAGCCACATCGCCATCCAGACAACAAAGACCAGCGCCATCGCCGCCATGGTCACGCGCCAATCCAAGGTATGCAACATGAAAAAACGGACACATAACAACAAGACGCCCAAAACCAACAGGGTTCCAAGCGCCATCGCCAGCCCTTGCAGCAGCTTGTCGCGCAGATGCTCTTCACTGCGCAGCCGCAGCCATTCATCCGGCACTTTCAATTCGGGAGGATAATACATCCGCACCGCATCGCCTTGGACACATGCGCCGAGCCGCCAAGGGGCGTCCGCCACGCGCTCCTGAACGCTATCCCAAAAGAAATAGTGGTCGGTCCGGTTTGGCTGTTCGCGGGTGCTGGTTGTCGCAAGCTGGTATTGCGCCAAATCGATACCCTGCACATCCCGCAAATAGGCCTCCGCGATGGATTGGGCTTCTTCCGCGCTCAAGCGCGCGCCGGGGGCTTCTTCCGGAAGGGTGCTGTTCATGCTCTCAACCCGGCCATCACGGGACACTAGAATGCCATACGACTGCGGATCTCCCGGGCGCATGTAATAGGCGCTCCATCCAAAGCGCTCTTGCATATAATCGCGGACAAGGCGTTCATATTCCTCATGTGATGCATGCTGGTACAAGTAATCCCATTCGTTCGATTCCTCATCCAGGAAATCAGGTGCGCCAACGGCATGAATCACCCGCCGGTATTCGTTCACCGGTATGCCTTGCGACTCGGCGTAGCTGTCCGCGATGCGCCCGGCCTGCCAGCGGTTCACCTCGAAAATCGGCCACGAACGGGGCGGCTGGATGGGAATAAGCGCCAGTATAACCGCGCCTGCGATGGCGCAGACAGCCGCGATGCGGAGGGCGCGGCGAGATAGGGCTTTATATGGCGCATACGTGCATATGCAATAGGCCAGATTCAGCTTGCCAAACAGGTGCGGCGGCGTATCTTGTTCCGATGTAATAAGGGCCTCCGCATCCAGCAACCGCCTGCCGCGCATAAGTGCCCAAAGCCCCGGAAGCGCAGGCAGAAACATAAGCCCGATCACCACAATCCCAGAAATGCGGAAATATAGGTTTTCACTGCGCACCAGCACGAGGCCCGACGCCAAGGCGTTATAGGTGTAATGGGAAATAAACGTGGCGAAAAAGCCATACCGTAAAAACACCATGCCATAAACCACGCCCACCAAGGTGAGCTCCAAACCGCGAATATAGATGGGATCTTGAGGATAATTGCTATGCAAAAATCCCCACAATATGGCGGGAAGCGTGACCGCGAGCCAGCGCGTACGCGTGAGCCGTAGCAGCAGGGCGATGGCGAATAAGCGGTAGAGCAGTTCCTCGCGCAGGGCCGCCCATAAGCCCGTGGTAAGGGGTTCAAGCCAAGGCATTGGCGTGCTCAGCAACTCATTATACGGCCAATCCAGGGGCACCCAGACTCCCACCTGCTCGCCTGCAAGATAGAATATGGACACATACGCCGCATGAAGCATCGCCAGCCCGCCGCCTACGATACATGCCGTCATGAACTCGCGGGAACGCCATAACTGGGGGGAGAACAGCAAGGAGACAGGGGCCCGCCTCGGGAAGACCATACGGCCCAAGGCGTCGGCGGCCATGGCGAGCAGGCCGATGCGCAGAAAGATGGAGAGCGCCGAACCTGCGAACTCAAGAAATTGCCCGCCTATGAAGGCCCGTTCCGACTGGGTAGTAGGATAGCTCAGCCAAGATAAAGGATAGTTATTAATGTAACTCAATGCGATAAGCGCCACCAGCAACGATGCCGCCGCGGCGCCAAAGCGCCAGCGCATATGGCCGAAACGCAGCATAAGGAAAAAGACCACGGCCACCGCGATATTGAGGGCGTAATTCATCAATCCGGCGGCTTGCATCAGAGCGCCCCGCCGCGCGGCCTCGGTGGCCATTTGGCGCTGCGCCGTTTCCGGGATATCGAGATGCTCGCCATATCCCCCCACCGCATCCCCTTGCACGGCGACATAGAATCGGTATGTCGCCCCATCGACATCGATATCGCGGCGCTTCCACGTGAACCTATAATCCAAACGGTTGGGCCGCTCTATCTGCTCACCGCCGATACGGTCATACTGTGTAAGGTCTTGATGAACCACATCCCGCAGGAACGATTCGGCGGCGCCCAGGGCTTCCGATTCTTGCACGGATGCGCCAGGGGCGGTTTCTGGAATGATGTGGGAAAAATACACCAGCCCGCCTTGGGGCGAAAAAGCCGCTCGATATTCCTCTTCCTGGCCAGGAGTGAAAAAGCGGCAGAACCAATACCAAATGTTGACCGGACGCTCCATCAGGCGCTCAGCTCCTTTCGAGCCAAGCGCCTTCTCGAGAAAGCTCTTGCTATCCTCATCTCCAGAGAAACATACCGCCTCGCGGCAGCCGGTAAGATCGTATCCACGCGCGTCTAGGAAGCTGCGTGCAAGCTCCAGCGCTTCCGCACGACCCACGCGGATATCCATCTTCGCTTCGGGAAACGCGCGCGGATATAGCACAAGGAAAAGAGCAAAACCCGCCGCGCCCACGGCGGCCCACCACCATAAACGCCCCTTCTGGCGAGGTGAATGTCGTGTGCTGCTCAATTCGGGGTCCATATTGTTATTTCTCCACAAGGAAGCGGGTGTTTAGACACGCACCTTCACCACGATTTTTCGCACCGCGCATGGCGCTTTATACGCCAGACTCGGCGCATGAGCGTCTTGGGGGCGCAACATGCAGAATAGTCCCGGTTCGAGCACAACCTGCGAGGCGCTGGGCGTCATGGCGTAAAACGCCACATCGGATATGTAGGGCGTGGTTTCCACCAGCGTTGATTCAGGAGCCCATAAAAGAGATTCCTGGCCCGCCAGCAGAAGCTGAATATCCGCATACACCCGATGGGCTTCAAATCCCTTCTCGCTAACCGGTTTCGTTTCATACGACTGCGCCATCGCATACACATTCTCGCCATCAATGGCATATTTGCCATCAGGCAGCGAAGACTCCACCGATTCGATGAACGCAAACGCCGCCTCAAAACCGGAATGAGGCCACGCATATGAACGCCAATTTCGCACTAAATCTAAAATCACGAAACCTCTCCTTATCCGTTAAAAAAACTATATACACGACTGCATCAAAACCAATTCCAGCAGGCCAATCTGAACGAAACGAGATTGACTCCAGGCTTGTAGGAAGAATACACAAAAGAATACACGCAACTACTTGAAAATGTCGGGGTAATTCGTTTTTGCGCATTCTGGGCATATGCCATGCGAAAACCGCGCATCCGTGCGATGAGAAACATATGCTTCAATTTGTTCCCAAGAACCGTCCTCTTTTCTGATCTTTTTACAAAAACTGCAAATAGGCAAAAGGCCTTCCAGCAATTTGACCTCCTTGGCCAGCGAACGGTTTTGCTCGGCAATGCGGCTCAGCATATACGAGAATGCCAGTAATACAAACATACGTACCACCGTATTTGTAATAATAATAGGCAGAGTCCAAACACCTGTCACCCCAGGCATGATGATCTCCGCGGCCGCCATCGGCATAATCAATGACATGCCATATGCCAGCCTGGGATGCCCAAACCAAGCGGCTCCACAGATCGGGATAAGAAAAAGTATCGGAAACTGAATATAAGGGCCAGTGATGATATCCGCACAGATCGTTAATAACGCGAGTGCAATCCATACGGTCTTTAACAATAAAAAGCGCCGCATATCCATCCCTATCCCCTCTTCTTGCTTGTAACTAAACGGGCCAATAAAAATGCCATGCCATGTACAATCTAGCCCTTGTCTTTACACTGGTAATACACCGCCGTTTCCGTCACTACGGCGTCTACAGGCTGGTCATGCTCCGTTATGGGAAGCGAATCCAACAGTTGCATATCAAACGCCAGCCCAACGGAAAAACCATCGAAATGCGAAAGGAACACATCATAATAGCCGCCGCCAAAACCAATCCGGTATCCGTTGCGCGTAAAGGCAAGGCCCGGCACAAGCGCAAGGCTCCCCTCCGGAACCGGCTCAATGCGGCGGCAGTTGGGCTTGGGCTCGAGAATCCCAAAACGAGCCGGTTCGAGTTCTCCCCAAGCGGCCAATCGCGACCACTGCATCATTCCATCCGTTGCGGCAATGGGTGTGTATACACTGCGTCCTTCCGCCAGAAGCGCTTCAACAATCGGGCGCGTGTCCACCTCATTGTCTTTCGATGCGGCATACGCAAGAACTGCCGGGGCCAAGCGCCATTCCGGCAATGCCACCAGCCTTTCGGCTACCGCCTGGCTCCGTGCGGTATATTCTTCTGGCGGCAACGCCCGCCTGGCCGCCCGCATCTTGGCGCGCAACACACATTTCTCTGTTCGCGGATCGGGCATATTCATCCTTTGTAGTAAGAATTCAGAAGCAGCATTATCCATATTTGTTCTAGACTTGCTTGGTTATTTTTCGATATGGATGGAAGCATCTCGTGGAAGGGCCAGTCCCGCCGCCACTTCTATTGCTTTGTAGACAGCGCAATACAACGGGCAGCCAGAATGCGGCAGGTGCTTCGAGAGCGTTTGGTATATGGCCGACTCATGGGGCTTTACAAACAACTCGGCATATGCATCCGCATGTGTCAACTCCTGAGCCGCCTGGACAACATGCGGGCATAATGAATCGAATACCAAATCTATATGCTGCGCATCCACCGAACTTGCGGTAATCGTGGTGGCAAACCCGCAAATCCCCGCATCAACCCGCACTTTGGACATTACACTCTCCATATGAATCATGTCATCAATTTGTCATCGCCTTGGCCGCTGTCAATAAACCGCTGGGCGGTTTCATCCAGAAGCGTCTTTTCAATGGGGCTTAGCCGCAAAATAGTCGAGACCCGGCCAGCACGCAACTCCGCTACACGCGTTCGCAGGAAATGGCGCAGTTGGGCGAAGGGACGCCGGACGCCCGTTTTTTGGAAATAGGTTTCCTCTTCAAAGTGAGCGCTTTGCTCATAATTGGCTTCCGCATATGCCTCGTCCAAATCCTCGATATCCTTGCGCAATCGTTCAAGAACCGCTTCACGTTTCTCGGGATGCGTGCGAATATGGGCTTGCGCCTCATCCAGCAAAAGGTGAAGCTGAATAGCATATTCCTTCTTACTTTCCGGCCTTCCCGTATGGTTCATGGGTTTCGTTTCCTATAACACGTTCCAGCATTAGCGCAACGCGCCGCCGTGGCTCCCGCCATCGTAATGTATAGTGCATCTCTCCCGTTCCGCATGCAACTCCATGCAACGTAAAACAAACACCCACCTTGAACTATGGGATAACCGCACCCATAATGTCGCCTAGCGTATGTAAACATAAGGTTGGCAAATTACACGGAACAGGTGACATAAATCCATGATAGCCCGGCTCAACGTCGCCACCAAACTGAGTCTTTTTTTCGCGGGGCTGGCCATCCTTATGGCCTCGCTGCTGGCTGCGGCGTTGTACGCATATGTTCGAGCCGAAATACGCCAGGATCTGTGCGACCGCTTGCTCGATGTCGTAGCCGTGCAAGCCCTGCAAATTGATGCGGCGGCGCATGCGGCCTTTGATGAGCCTGAAGATGCTCAAACTCCCGCCTACCACGAAACTCAAAAACGGCTGAACCAGATTCAAGAAAAAAAAGGAAACAGCTTCCGGTTCTTGGGCACATACCGGGAAACCCCGGATGGCCGTGTAGTTCATGCGGTTACAGGCGTTAAAAATACCTCCGAAGGCGCCTTGCCAGGGCGTGAATATGATGACGACTGGCTTGAGGCGCATATCGCCACTATTCTTAAACCTACTGTAGCGCCAAATTATTATCACGACGCACATGGTGATTGGCTGCGCGGATATGCTCCCATTCTGGACGCCGACGGCAAACAAGAAGGCGTAGTGGCGATAGAATTATCTATCGACACCGCCTTCGCCCGCAAACGCCATCTTTCCCACCTAGCGGCGGCAGTATGCTCTTTTGGCGTAGTCATCTTCTTGTCCATATTTTGCGGACGCTTTTTGGGCCATGCCTTCGCCACGCCCCTCATGGAACTGACTAATGCCGCTAACCGGGTGGCGGGCGGCGATCTCGAGCATGACGCTCCGGTGAAACGCTACGACGAGTTAGGCGATCTGGGCCGCGCGTTTAACACGATGACCAGCCGGCTGCGCGTGACACTCTCTCAGCTTCAAGAAGAAATAGCGGAGCATCGCAAGACAATCGAGCGCTTGCAAGAAAGCGAACGCAAATTCCTCGAGGTGTTCCATCGGTCGGATGACGCTATCCTCATTTTCGATGATGGTATATTTACCGATTGCAACGAATCGGCTGCGCAAATGCTCCATCTTCCAAACGGCTATGAAGCCATGCAGTTAACACCGTTCTCGGTTTCCCCCGAAATGCAGCCTGATGGTGCAAACTCACTAGAAAAAGCCCTGGAAATGATCGCACTGGCCCGCGAACGCGGCTTTCATCGTTTCGAGTGGCTGCATAAACGCATGGATGGCGAACTATTCACCGCCGATGTCTCGCTTACCCTCATTTCCCTGCACGGGCGTGAAGTGCTTTATGTCCTCTGGCGCGACATCACGGAACACAAGCTTCGGGAAGAAGAGCTCCGCCGCTACCGCGGAGAACTCGAGAGTTTGGTGGCCCAACGCACCCAAAGCCTGGCCGAAACCAACAATCAGCTCCAGCAAGAAATCAAAGAGCGCACTCGAACCGAAGCCGCACTGCGGATGTCTGAGCATAAATATCGGACTTTATACAACAACCACTTGGATGGGCTGGTCTCCACGGACCTGGAAGGTCGCTTCACCCAGTTTAATCCCGCCTTTCTGGAGATGACTGGATATTCAGAAGAAGAGCTGTTCGAGGTTTCGTACGAAAAACTGACACCGCCCGAATGGTACGACATGGAGAGGGCCATCACGCGAGACGAAGTGCTCGCGCGCGGCTACTCCCGAATTTACGAAAAAACGTATTATCACAAGAATGGTACTATTTTCCCGGTCGAGGTGCAGGTTTACCTGATGTGCGATGCAGAAAACCAGCCGAAAGGCTTTTGGGCGTTCGTCCGTGATATTACTGCCCGCAAAGCTGCCGAAAAGGCCTTGCGCGCCAGCGAAAAGCGGTATCGCGACCTGGTTCAAAACCTGCCTGTAGGCATCTTTCGTGCTCCTATCACCCCAGAGGGGGGGAATCCGGTCGCCAATCCCGCTATCGAGTCCATGTTCGGCGCGAGTGATATGGGGGTTGTGCTGGCCGCCGGTGATGGCCGGTATTTCCATGAGCCCAGCGATGGCGTGCGGTTTCTACAAAAGCTCCAGGCCGAACGAAGCGTTGTGCGGGAAGAAGTGCTGATGCAACGGGATATCCATACGCCGCTCTGGGCATCCATAACCGCCTCCATCATTCAAGATCCAGAAAACCACACGGAAACCATTGACGGCATAATCGAAGATATTACGGCGCGCAAACAGGCTGAACTCGAACGGGAAAAACTGATAGGTGAATTACGCGAAGCCCTTGCCCAGGTCAACACGCTCCAAGGCCTCCTGCCCATTTGCGCCAACTGCAAAAAAATACGCAATGATCAAGGTTATTGGAGCAGCATTGAACTGTATATCTCCGCCCATTCCGAAGCGCGCTTCACCCACTCGATCTGCCCCGAGTGCCGCGACTTGCTGTACCCAGATATACCCAAGAGCAAAAAATGACCTGCTCGCATGTATAACCATGGGCAAAGCCTGCGCCGCATTTGCCGCCGCTATGGCGCGATAGCGCCGCAGGAACTGCTCGTTTAATAAACAGCAACCTAGAAACAGATATGCTATCCTCATGCGAGTGAAAACGGATAAAAGATGGAGGAATACGAACTATCACTTATGGCAAAAGGTAAAGGGAAACAACGCAAACGGATACGCAAACGGGCATGGGACGCCGAACACGATGTAGACACGGCGTCGCGGGAGCCGCGCCGCGTCCGTGGGCGTGAAACAGGCGTGGGCGCGCCCGTTGAAGAGAGCTTCGATTGCGCCGCCTGCTTTACAGAAGGACCCGCCAATGGCCTAGTGGTGTCTCCATACGGCGTGCTGGCCTTCGTGGAAGTAGACGGAATAGAGCGCCTTTGCCGGGTGCAAGAAGCGTTGACGGATGGGAAGACATCCTTCCTCGCACCGGGCGACCGGGTCGTAATCGAAGAACGGGACGGCGAAAACATCGTTATTGCTGTCCGCGTGCGCCACACCAAGCTGAGCCGCCCGGCCATCGAACGCCAGCGGGAGCAGGTTTTCGCGGCCAATATAGACCAGTTGGTGGTCGTAGCGGCGAAAACACGGCCACGATTTAAGCCGGGCGTCGTGGACCGTTATCTTATTGCAGCCGAGTTCGGAGGCGTGTCCACCGTATTATGCCTAAATAAAAGCGACTTGCCCGGCGCGGAACCGGAGTCCATACGAAATTATGAAGACTTGGGTTTGCCGGTGATACGCTCGAGCTGCCAAACAGGCGAGGGAATCGATGCTTTTCGTGCGGCACTTGAAGGCAAGACCAGCGTGCTGGCAGGCCAAAGCGGCGTGGGGAAATCTTCGCTTTTGAATGCCATCGAGCCGGATCTCGAACTGGATACGGGAGGCGTCAGCGAAATCACCGGCAAGGGCCGGCATACCACTTCCGCATCCCGGCTTTACCACCTGAAAGGCGGCATCCAGATCATTGATACGCCCGGAATCCGCCAGCTCGGATTGTGGGGCGTATCGCCCGGCGAGCTAGATGTGTATTTCCCAGAAATCGCCGCTCTTACCGCACATTGCCGCTTCCGGGACTGTTCCCACGGGAAAGAACCAGACTGCGCAGTGCGCCAAGCGTACGAAGCAGGCCAGATCGCCCCATTGAGGTTCACCTCCTATATGCACATCCGGGAGAGCTTAGGAGAAAACCAGGTTTTTTGATCGCGGTTATACCTCGCTCAGAGCATTCGTGCCTTCTGGTGAAATATATAGACTGCCCCTTTCGCATAAGCGGATTTTGAGGCCACAAAATACACAGCGCGGCAGAGCCGCAACCAAAGTGTTTCGTTTTTTACCGCGAATGGACGCGAATGAACGCGAATATATCCTCTAACATGCTATTTGCAACTCCCGTAGCATGGGCGTCTCGCCCATGCGAGTTGTAGGGTGGGGCTTGCCCCACCGATCAGGGCGGAAAACATATCCCGTAACTATTTGATATGATTTGAATTCTATGCAAAATCTTCGCAAGAAAACAGCATATAGACAGTACAGTAGCACATTGGTATTCCGTTCCATTGAGTGGTGGGGCAACACTCATGACCATGTTTTTTTTGACGAATCGCCCCACAAGCCCTAAGATATGAATCGATGCGAATAGAGCGAAAGCCTAGACAAATCACCAATAATAGCAGTAGGAGCCGGATTACTCGTGAAAATTAACCGCGCCAATGAAACAAAAACACCCGTCATGCGCTTGCTTCGTTTTTCGCGCCCGCAACTTACCGAGCGTACAGAACAAGCCGTTTCACTGCCCCATCTGGAAGGCGCATTGCCGGTGATTGATTTGATTGAACTGCGCCAATGGGACGTGGTGCGCAAACTGCCCAGGCACGAACATGAATGCCTATTCCACCTCGACCATTTTATAGATGGACAAGGCACGTATATGATTGGCAACCGCCTCTATTCCATCGCTAAAAACGCATTTTATTTCGTGCCGCCTCAAACGCCTCATCAGCTCAACATCGCACCCGGCAGCAACATGGTCCATTTATCCATTAAATTCCTTTATCCCGATTTGGACCCCAGCTACCTTCCAAAAGTGATCACGCCGGAGCCTGCGGCGGCCAAGCATGTACAAACACTGCTTCAATCGGCCGCGGAATTGTTGTTTGATGACGAACGGCAAACGCTAACAGGCTCCCTGCAACTGGCGCAAGCATTGGTTGAGCTGCATCGGCAGGCCGCGGAAACACAGCAAACCGCCCGTGAACATGTGCATGTTGTGGTGACGAAACGATATATGGAAGAACATTTCGCGGAGCACATCACATTGGATGATCTTGCCCGGCAAGCTGGCGTCGTCGGCCCCCATTTATGCCGGGTGTTCAAGCATGAAACCGGATTAACGCCGTTCGAGTATTTGCGCAATATCCGGCTCAGTTGTGCAAAGTACTGGCTCTCTCAAACGGAAGAAAGGCTGGCGAGTATCGCCCAATACACCGGATTTGGCACTGCGCAAGAAATGGGCCGGGCCTTCCGCAAAATGGATAAGATGAGCCCGCGCCAGTTCCGTAAGCTCTGCAAAAAATTCGAGGATTCTTCCGAAAACGAATAATCGCAGCTAATAAAACCCACCGCGCTGCATGGTGCATTCCGGCTGGATATTCATTCATATCAAACGCCTATCCCGCCATTCAATGTCGTAAGTGTTATCCTCCCCCGATCCAATTTCTCCAAAATTTCTTGTTCCAGCCTCCCTGCGGATAGCGCCTCTATATGCATGAATATCAAAATATGCTCTGTTTATACACTAAAACAATTTTTTTATTTACAAATTAGCCGGCCTATGGTACATTGGCTTTCATGGTGGCGGATTACCGAGGCAGGAGGGCTTATCTTTAAAACAACCGATTTTGGGTATGTATTACTTAAATGGCTACACATTCATTGCGCACGATAAAACAACACCCATGTACTCAGCAAAGTGATTCTATAAGGCTTGATGGAAAGGGCGAAAAAACGTAGAAAGGAAATAATAACCATGAAACACAAACTGCTGATGTTAACCATAATGGCAGTGGTTACGACAGCCGCTGCGGCTGATGTGATTCAATTCCAGGCGGGTGTTTTGCCCGATGCGAGCTATGATCATGCATGCTCCACCGTGGGCGAGGGCTTGCCCGTCTTCGGAGATTCCGAAGGGTATTGCCAAGTGGCCGAAGCATGGTCGAACACCGATCATCCCGGATTCGCATTGATGCGGTATGACATTTCCGCGATTTCGTCCAGCTCCTCCATTACCTCAGCCCGCTTGCGTGTCCACATGGCGCGGATTGGCGGCGATCAGAGCACTTGGCCATGGCCCCATACCTTCCTCGCGTGGCGTTTACATTCCGACAACGCCGGATGGAACGAATCAGAAGCGCGATTTTCACAAATGAGCGAGGTGGCATGCTGGCCCCATACCGGCTGCACCATGGCGGGCTTATGGCCATCGAGCCATCCGCTTGCGCCCGCTTTTGATGCCTACAACGCCTTGCCTGATGTCATCGCCGAAGCAACAGTCCAGTCAGGCGTGGATTACAATACGGAGCCGGAAGTAGTCCTTGAATTCACGGCGGCTGGCATTGCATATCTCCAAGGTATTTTGGATGGAACGGTCATAGATGCTGGATTCATCCTTGGCGCGGGCCCCGAATTGCTCAATGCCTTCGCCAATGACACCTTTATCGGCATGGTGGATGAAGTGTCCGCACAATCCGCAACCGAGAGCAGGCCCATGCTCGAGGTGGAATACACGGCAGGCCCCGTCGACTCCGATGACGACGGCCTTGAAGATCAAGTGGAAACGGACACGGGTGTGTATGTCAGCCCCACCAACACGGGCACAGACCCGAACGATGCGGATTCCGATGACGATGGGTATGAAGACGGCGCGGAAGTGGACGCCGGCACGGATCCAAACGACAACGCATCTTATCCCGGCAGCGGCCCGGAACTCCCCGCGATGACCATGCTGGGCATGGCGGCCCTCGCCAGCGCGATGGCGGCAGCCGCTGTTCGTAAATACCGCAAGTAGTCCATTAGCCAATAGGCGGACACGGTATTCGCGTGTCCGCCTCTAGGAAGCCATAATAAGAATATAGTTGATATAAGCGCCAATTCTTTATTGTCCGTTTTCATCATCCCTCAACAACGAGGAGGCAAGCAATGCAGAATAAACCACGAAAAAAGACGGCCAGCGGCTTCACCTTGATCGAGCTGCTTGTGGTGATCGCCATCATCGCCATCTTAGCGGCGATCCTGCTGCCCGCATTGGCGCGGGCGCGGGAGGCGGCCCGCCGGGCCTCATGCTCCAGCAATCTGAAGCAATGGGGCATCATTTACAAAATGTACGCGAGTGAAAATAAAGACCTTTTCCCCCCCGCGTCTTCTTACAATCCCGCTCAGCGCGTGTTATTTGGGGTGGGAAGCGATTCGCTATATCCAGATTATTGGAATGACCCAGCCATCATGATCTGCCCATCTGATTCTAGGGCGGACTTAGAGGATTCATGGGGATGGTACACCAGCGATAAATCCTCGTTCCCGAATTTGCAGTATGACGATATGGCGGAATACCTTAAATACGTGCAATCCACCAATTCGACCACCGATGACAAACACGACTGTACCCATCTGCTGCTCTCGCTCCCCCTTTCGTACCACTACATACCGTTTGCTTGCAGAACGGCCACGCAGCTATCAATCGTGCTGCGAGGCGGCCCCGCCAATGTCGCCGTCGATAAATACGGCTACAATCCGCAAGGCCTCTCCAATTTCCGCGCCGCCGGATGCCCCCAAAAATGGCTAACATCCCATTACTGGCCGGAAGTATGGGAAAACAGCATCAGCCTGAGTTCGCCCAGCATGGTCTCGCGCGTGAAAGGGATCACCGAGGAAGATGGCTCCGCGCTGCCGTCCACCATTCACCGCCTCAAGGAAAGCATCGAGCGCTTCTTCATCACGGACATCAATAACCCCGCATCAGGCTCGTCAGGGCAAAGTGTCATTCCGGTGATGTGGGATTCCTGGGGCTCCGTCGGCGAAGGCGCAATCAATGCGGTGCCCTTATTCAACCATCTCCCGGGCGGCTCGAATGTCCTCTATATGGACGGCCATGTCGAGTTTGTTCGGTTCGGTTCGAGGTTCCCCATTTGGAATGAGCCTGCCAACAGCACATCCTCCAATCAAGGGCGTGAAGTATCGTGGTTCATGTACGCTTGCGGCGGCATGGGTTAAACACAATCCCTCATTATGGCGTGCTGCATGCCCCCCCGGGCATGCAGCGCCTCTAAATCGAACACGCCAGCCGGAAATCTTCTTATCAAATCTTACGTAAAGGAGATGAGTATATGCTGCTGTCTTCATGGGTGCTTCATAAACCGGGAATACCGGGATCACCACGCTATCCTTTTTGTATCATTTCGCTGTTCATCACCATATGCTTAGTTTCATGGCAGGCCGAAGGCGCGGCAACACCGCCGCGCGCCATCAATACCTGGCTCGTGGCAGGGCCCTTTGACAACACGGATTACGCTGGATTCGACCGCGATGATCTGGGTGAAGACGCCCAATCCCCCCTAGAAGGCGGCAAAGCCGGTGGGCGGACATGGCGGATGTTTGATGATCGGCTGTATTGCCGGAATCTAGATGATTACAACGACCTATATACCTTCTTCCATCCAAAACGGGAAGGCGGCCCTGGCGGGCCAAATGAATGGGTGGCGGCGTATGCGCATGTCTATGTATGGAGCCCAGAGCAACAGGCATGCGAATTATGGGTGGGCTCGAATGACGGCTTTCAAGCCTGGTTGAATGATACGAAGGTGGCCTCCGTGGAAGGCAAACTGCGCCAAGCCGCCCGTGGGCAAGACCGGACGCCCATCACGTTGGAAGCAGGCTGGAACCGGCTTCTACTCAAAATCGCGAATGCGTATGGCGTGTGGGGCTTCTATGCAAGCATCCGCCATCCAGATAGCGCGCCCATGGACGGGCTCGAGTATGCCACGAAACCTCCTAACGGCCCGCTTGAGATAACCACAAACACCATGCCGCGCGGATATTCGGAATGGCCGTATGTGTGGCTTGCCTTGAATATCCCCGAAGCCGAACGTACAAACACCCTCGCCGAGATCGAATCCAATAATCCTTCCGCATCGCCATTCCGGTTCATGGCGGCAGGTGGAACGCCGCCGTATCGCTGGCGCATCACCGGCGGGGCGCTGCCGGACGGCCTTACCTTGGATGAGGCAGAAGGCGAACTCCAAGGCGTTTGCGCCCACATACAGGAAGCGCAGTTCACCGTGGAAGCCACGGATTCCACCGGATCGAACGCCCAGGCGCATCTGGCGATCAGCGTGTTGGAGCGGCCTAATGCCTGGCATGAACACGCCCGGCTTGGGGCGCTTATTCACAACATGCCAGGCCCGAATGGCAAAGCCTGGCTGGGCGATCCGGAACGGCAGGCCTCGTTGATGGCGGCGGCAGGTTATTCTTATGCGGCAATGATGAGTAAAAACGACGGAGGCAACGCTTATTGGCCCACAGATATCCCCAATTCAGCGGGGAAATCCACCGGCGCAGACTGGGAACAGAACGCCTCACGTGATCTGGTGGGGCCTCTGGCCAATGCCCTGCGCGCCCGCGATATGCGCGCGGGCTTTTATTATCCTTTTATTGAAAGCGAAAACAATGGGCTGGGGGGTGATGATTACGCCAGCAATTTCCCGCGCTACATGGATGTGCGCCTGGCGCAAGTCGAGGAACTGTGCCTTGCCTACCGCCCGGCGGTGATGTGGTTCGACGGGGCGAATGTGATTTTTAGCGATTTCAAGGCAGGCAAGCCTCGAGGAAATCATGAGCTAGACGCCCTGTATAGCATGATCAAAACGTTCGTCCCGGAATGCTTGGTGCTCGCGAATGCTGGAACGGATATCGAGTACGGCTTAGGCGATATCGACGCCCTCGTGTGTGAGAGTGAAGGCGCGGAGACGCTCGACTGGCGCTGGGGCCGCTGGCCAAACGGCCAAAAAGGCTATAGCCCTAAAAAGCTCTCCGATGAAACTTGGCGCTTCCCCAATACGGACCAGGCGTTTTTGCATCACGGTGAATATTTTCATTGGGAAGAATGGGCGCGCGTGGTGGTTTCCATGGCATGCGAGGGTGTGATGTGCAATCTCGACCATTCGGAATGGCCGGACCGCTACACCCATTCGGAACGCATGCGCCTGGCCGAATGGCTCAAGCCAAGGCTCCATACCCTCGAAGGCACGCGCCCCGGGCCGCTCAAAGAGGATCTGTGGGGATATAACGTCATCAAGAACAACACGCTCTATCTGCACATCTTGCACAATCCACGCGGAAAATATGGATTCGAAGGAAAATCAAGCCGGGGCCTTCCAGAAAACATGGCCGGTTTGCTCGATGGGCGCGGCTTCGCGCAAGGCCTGCAACGCGAAATGAAAGTGGGGCCTATCGCAGGAAATGCCACCCGCGTGTATCAAGAGCCTCTGGGCATGAATTTGGACTTTCGTATCGAAGACAGCCAGCTCATCATCAATATGCAACGCGTCGTTGTAGATGACATTGATACGATTATCGCCATCGAGATGGAACCAGCCACGGCGGCTTCTTCCAGTTCTAAATGACATTGATTCACTGGAGATGAATATCATGCAACACACCACATCCATTGAATGGGATGCCGCACGCGCATTGCAAGAATGGCCAGACCAGCGTGGGATCTGGAATACCCTTTCCTGGCGGGACAGCCTCTATGAATTCAATGTCTTTTATGATGGAGCCATTGCGGCATCCGCATATGGCGCGTACGGTTTCAACCGGCGGGCGTTTCCAGAAGACCAGCTCATGGGCTTCACGCTAACGCCCCAATTCTATCTTGGCGGCAGTGTATCCCATGAGAATGCATCCTACCATGTCCGCCGTGGCCGGTATCCCGATGGACAGCACCGGTGTAGTTGGGCGGATTCAAAAGCCCCCGTGCTGATTGTCGAGAAAGCGTCAGGCGAAGTGTTGTTCGAACAGCGCCAATTCGCCCACGTGCAGGGCGGGCGTCCAACAAAGCGAGGCGATGAACCGCTCTTCCTTTGGCTCCGTTTTACAGTGAAGGATGTTGTAGATATTTTGAATGATGTAGACCGCCTGACTGTAGTGCTTACGCCGCAGAATGATCATATCTCGACAAGCATGGATGCGTTCAACAACATCATTCTGTTCAACAAACCACCGTTTTATCCCCTGCCGCTGGATTATGCCGGGCCTGCCGATTTGAGCGGGCCAGGATTCCTGCGCGCCATGAATCAAGAATTCGGGCGCCGCAACCGCCTGGCGATTCCAGCCCAACCGAAAGGCGAATGCGCTGTTACATGGATTCCCATCAAACGCTTTCTCGAAGATAACTTTGAATATGCGAAGCCGGCCATACTGTTCGAGCATCTCATGGTGGGCATGCCATGCCGGAAGGGGGCGTTCTTCGATGTGCTGCTCCCCTTCCGCCAGGAAGACGACGAAACAATGGCCAGCGAACTAGCGCTAGGATTCGAGGGCGCGCTCTCGGAAACCAAGACGTTCTGGGCCAGGCAGTTGCAGACTTCCACGTCCATACATGTTCCCGAACCATATGTGCAAGCACATCTCGACCATTACGCGCCGTTGAGTTTCATGGTCTCTGAACGCCATCCGCAAATCGGCGATCCGGCCTTGCTCACGGGCGGATACTCGTATCAAGGCATCTGGCCCACGGCGCAAGCGCTGCAAATGGCGGCCCTGGAGCGTTTGGGGTATGGCGATGCAGTGGCCTCTTATCTCGAAATTTTCCGCAAGGCCCAAGGCGCGGTGAAACCGCCAAGCCGGCATTTGGAAAAACATCCCGGTTATTTTGGCAATGATCCCCGCTACAAGGCCGTGGATTGGCTGTCCGACCATGGCGCTATTCTGTATGCGGCGGGCTTCCACGGCTTGCTCAGCATGGACCCGGCCTTTCTCGACAAATGGCTCGAACCGCTCGTCCGAGGCTGCGAGTGGATTCAAGAAGCCCGCCTCAATACCTTGCACAACGGCATAAAAGGGCTGCTGCCTGCTGGAGTGGCCAATGACGCCATGACGGAGGAACAGCAGACCTGGAACGACGCATGGGCATACAAGGGCCTGTCAACCACCGTATTGCTGTTGAAACGCCTCAGCGATCCGCGTTGGGAAACACTCGATGCCTGGGCGAGAGAGTACCGCGAAACATTCCAGCGCATTCTGCGCCAGGCCGTAGCCTCCGCACCCACCTGGACAGCTCCCAATGGTGAAAAAGTCCCGCTTATCCCCACTTCGCCTGGCGAGGCGCTGCCTGCGTCGCTCAAGCACGCATTCTATTTGGACACAGGCCCCATGGTCCTGGCCTGGGCGGGTTTGATGGCGGCGGATGATCCCATCATGCGGGCCAGTGTGCGCTGGTATCGGGAAGGCCCGCAATGGCGGTTGTACCGACCATATTCCAACCATGCCCAAGCGGCGGTGCTGGACCGGGAAATCTCTTCCTGCGAGCCTTGTTATAGTTGGAATATCTACCATTCCCTCGAACTCGGCGAACGCGAACGGTTTTCCATGGGGCTGTATGGACTCCTTGCCGCTGGCGCTTCCCAACAGACTTTCGGCGGAACAGAAACCCGGGAAGGCATTTCGGGCACGGTGTTCTCCCAATTCACCTTCATCCAGCTCACGATGAACGCCGCCATTGAAGATCAGACAGATGAACTCCATCTGCTCCGCATGCTGCCGCTGGCATTTTTCAAAAACGGCGGATTCGATTGGCAGCATGTGCCTTCCGCATTCGGCCCGTTGTCGCTCAAAGCGGAGATTAGTGAAGATGAACACAGGCTGGAAATAACCGTGGAGCCGCCCACGCGGCAACAACCGTCCGCCGTCATATTGCATATGCCGCCTTTTTCATTTCTCGAATCGGTGTATGTCAACGGAAGCGCGGCATCTCCATCAGAAGGCCAAATCACGCTCTAAGATTGTAAAAAATAAACAAAGGAGAATGGTTTATGAAGCGAATGGTTGTATCAATTATCCTCTTGTTTATGCTCCTATCGAGCGTCCAACCCGCTATGGCGCTGGAGCGGCGCATCAATACTTGGCTTGTCTGCGGCACATTTTCCTGCAAAGACAATGCCGCATTTGAACAAGATCCTTTTGACGCCGCATCCGTGGCCCCAAGAATCGATACGGCGTCCGATGGAAAGCCTTGGCTCCTCTGCGACGACCGCCTATATTGCAGGAATTTGGATGACTATGTGGATTTGTATACCTTCTTTAACGCCGTACGGTCCGGCAGCCCCGGTGAGCCAACAGACATGCGTGCGGCATATGCCCATGTCTACGTATGGAGCCCTATCGAGCAGCCCGTCCAAATCGCAATCGGTTCAAATGATGGCTGCCGCGTATGGCTGAACGGACAGCTTCTACATTCTGAATACAGCCTGATGCGCACGCTCGAACGCGACAGCAGCCACATCAGCGGCAAACTCAACACAGGTTGGAACCGCCTCCTGCTCAAGGTCCAAAACGGAAAAGGCGTCTGGGGCTTTTACGCCGCTCTGGAAACCGAAGACGGAAAGCCCGTTGACGGCCTTGAATATGCCACCGAGCCGCCGGATGGGGAATTGCGTATTACAACCAATGCCTTGCCTACGGCCTACGCCGGGCTTCCGTATGTCTGGCTGGAAATCAACGGCGCCAAGCCGGAAAACCGCGTACCCAGCGCGTCTCCTTTCCGCTTCATGGCCACGGGCGGCACGCCGCCGTATCAGTGGAAAGCAGCCTCCGCCACTCCGCTTCCTTCCGGCTTATATATGGATGGCGTGGAAGGCGAATTGCTCGGCGTGAGCGGATATGCGACAGGCGAAATCCCCTTCCGCATCTTGGTGCAAGATGCAACGGGCGCCAGCGCCTGCCATGATTTCATGTTAAAGGTGAATACGCGTGTCACGAAATGGATGGAAGAAGGCAAGTTGGGCGGCCTGATCCACGGCGTGAAAGGATATGGTTATCCCCACGGCGATCCCGTGCAACAGGCGGAAATGCTGGCGCAAGAGGGCTATGCGTTCGCCTATCCGACCACCGGCTGGTTCATCCTTCCCGAAAATTGGCCCGGAAATATGGATGCGGACAAGCTGAAAAACAGCGCCGATGTAGCCGAAAAACTGGGCGGCAAACTCTCCAACCACCAAGATATGAGCGCATATGTAAAAGCGTTCCACGAGCAGGGCGTCCGTTTTGGCAGCTATGTGGGCCTGTTCGACAACATCTCATTAGCCTTTGAAAAAGAAAAGGACTTCACCTTATGGCCCGCCTATCTGGACGCCTTGCACGCCCACTTCCAGGCATTATGCGTCGAATACCAGCCTGCGGCGCTTTATTTGGACGGCGCGCATCATCTGCATGAAGACAAATATGACTGGAATTTCGACGCCATGTATAGCCTGATCAAAACCCTTGCGCCAGCATGTATTGTGATGCCCAACCTGGCGAGTTACCCGGATATCGGATACTGCGTGGGCGACGCGGATGTCGTGTCCGTGGAAGGCAGCAACGACTCGGATCCGTATTGGACCCGCTGGCCGGAAAACCAGTGCGCCCGAAATCCCAAATACATGCCCGTCGCTACCTGGCGTTATCCCTTTACTTGGGCAATGTGGGACGGCACCGAACGCGCCGCGAATCGCAAGCCAGGCGAGCCGGATTATCAAGACCCGCAGGAGTGGCTCCGGGTCCTGGTCTCCCTCATTGGCGAGGGATACATCTGCGATCTCGACCACAGCTTCGGTTTTGGCCGTGAAGAGATGCATGTGAAAATCGGCGAGTGGCTCCATCCGCGTCTCGACGCGATAAAGGGAACCAAACCCGTGCCCACGTTATCCGGCGATTGGGGCTATGCCGTGGCGAAGGGAGATACGTTATATCTGCATATTCTAAAGAATCCACGAGGTAAAATAGGGCTTAATGGCCGGAAATCAATCGAGTTACATTCCATTTCCCAGGCCGTGGCAAGCGTATCCGTTTTCCCCAGCAACACGCCGATTGCCTTCAAGCAAGACGGCGAACGGCTGGCGCTTCAACTGGCTGGGCTCGAATCTGATCCCGTGTCAACGATAATAAAGATCCTATTCGCTCCGGGAAACGCGCCCACTGCGAGCATGCCATAAACATATGGAAACCAATGATACACGCCGCAAACAAATCAATACATGAATCAAAATGAAGATAAAAAAACATATTCATTGACTTTTAAGGCCCAGCATGCCATAATATCCGCATGCTGGGCCTTATGCTGGGTGCGGCCGCGCCAGCTAGAGAGCCCACAGGAGGGTGTCAATAAACGAGGGTTTTCCACAATTAGATGAGGAGGATTTTCTAATGCGCAAGAGACGGAAGCACAACCAGGGATTCACATTGATTGAACTCCTGGTCGTTATCGCCATTATCGCTATCTTGGCGGCCATTCTTTTACCCGCATTGGCGCGCGCCCGTGAAGCGGCGCGGCGGGCGTCATGCAGCAGCAATCTGAAACAATTCGGCGTGATCTTCAAAATGTACGCGGGCGAAGCCAAAGGTGCGGCTTTTCCACAGGGCATGCAGTATATCCCCGCGGATTCGGAATCGATGTGCGGCCTGGACAGCGCATCGTTATATCCAGATTATTGGAATGATGTGAACATCAAAACCTGTCCTTCAGATCCACGTAGTGACTTTTCTGACACCTACGGATGGTGGACGACCGATAAAGGTTCATTCCCCAATTTCACAGAAAAAGACATCCAGGAATATGTGAAATATATCCGCGATGATACTTCCACCAAAGGCACCGATGAAGCGGAAGAAGCATGCCTCCACTCCGTCTTGTCGTTCCCCGTTTCGTACTTATATGTGCCGTACGCCTGCCAGACTTCTTCGCAAGTAGGTGCCATGTTCCGCATGAGCATGCGGGGCACTACGATAGATACAACCACCATCAGCACGGCTAACGTGGCTGCGGCCGGATGTCCCAAGAACTGGAAATACGGCATTGTACATTTCCCTCATCATGGCGCGGAAGACCTCACGATTCCGTCTACGTATGACCAATATGTAGATGCCGATGGTTCACCGCTGCCAAAGAGCATCCACCGGCTGCGGGAAGGTGTCGAGCGATTCTTCATCACGGATATCAACAATCCGGCTTCCGGCTCCGTGGGGCAAAGCACGCTTGCTGTCATGTGGGACGCTTGGGGCAATTCACTGAACTCTTTAGCCAACATGTCCTCCGGTATTGTCGCCTTCAACCATAGCCCCGGCGGCTCCAATGTGCTCTACATGGACGGCCATGTATCGTGGGTCCGGTTCGGCAGTGGACATCCGGTCTGGAATGAACCCCAGCCGAGTAATGGAAAAGTCAATCTGGCCATTGACATGTCCCGCGACATGTGGGCCATGGGCGGAATGGGATAAGTCCATCCTTCTAAAATTTAACGGGCCGCGGCTACATTGTAAGCTGCGGCCCTTGTTTTATGTATTGGACCGAACATATATCAACCATAGAATTTTATGTTAATAAAAAACACACAACTATTGACTAATTTTCTTGTTTATGCCAAGATAGCTTCCATCCAGCAAAAACAGCGGAACGTAGCAGGAGCGTCTCGCCCATGACGCAAACGTCATAAGCCATCGCCACATGGGCGAGACGCCCATGCTACGGGAGCGAAACAAGCGCTATCCTATAACCTTGGAGGTCTTGAGTCATGTGGAATCATCAGAATCTCGGGCTGGCGGCAAGGATATGGGCAATATCCTTTCTTGTGCTTACTAGCCTGGCCTGGGCGTCGCCAGAATCGGAACTGGCTGAAGCCTATTCCCCGAAGCATGAGCTGCGTATGCTGGGTGCGACGCACACGCTGGTCTCTAACAATATTGAAGCCTTCATGTCCGTCATTCGCGAACATGATTATAACGCAGTCATGGTGCATGGCCTCGACGACGACTGGGGCGCGACCTATCCTTCCAAATATTTCCCCTTCGCGGAATGGCGGAATTTTAAACCGGATACCTTAAAACAAATCATCGAAGCCTGCCATCGCGAGAACGTCCGGGTCATTGTCTATGCGCCTGTAGTCATGTTCACCAAAGATCCCCGGTATGCGGATATTCCACCCGGGCAGGCGGCCAGCTTCGACCCCAATGCCCCCCGGGACCGGGAAGACCGCACAGGATATCGCTTGGCGTCACTCGATTCGGAGTTTCGGGAATTGTTTGTACAGGCGCTCAAGGAAATCTGCGCGCTGGGAGCCGACGGCCTCTGGCTCGATGGCTTCAGCATGGAATCCTATAACCAAGTGGGGGAGCCGTTCGCCCATGGCGCTGCCGATTGGAAGAGAGAATCTGGTTTGGATTGGCCCATGACTGAAGACTGGGAATCAGATGCGTTTCGCCGCTGGGTCCGCTGGCGTTATGACCGGCATATCGCCAATGGCGCATGGGTCGCCGAACAAGTGCGCGCCGAATATCCCCATGTGAGCCTCTCGTTCAACACGCATTTCACGACGCCGCTGGTGTCGGATGCCGACCATGGAGGCCAGTTTGCCCCCCTTTCCTGGAACCGCTGGCGGGAAGCCGTGCCTCTGTCACGCTTTCCCTTGGTGATTGGCGCATCGAACCACGCCCGGCTCGAGCCTAGCAATCCAGCGCAAAACACGCCATTCTGGCTTTCCATGTCATCCGACATGAATCCGATTCGATGCGACATGTGGCAGCCTACGTTCACGGAATCCACCCACATACCGCTTTGGAATCTCAATACGCCCAGCGATGGGCTAGGATTGCGCATGTCGGCATTGAGCGCCTTCACGTATGGCAGCCAAATTTGGCTGGAAGGCGGCGTCCACACCGGCACGGCCGTACAACCGGAGATGTATACTCAAATCAATGCCGCACTGAAAGCGCGCGAGGCCTATTTTGGCGGCGAACGGGTTCCGTATTGCGGCGTGGTGCTTAGCAATAACACGCGCGACTTTTGGGGGCTCCGGCAGCGCCGCGAAGATCAGCCCCGGAACACGGACCGGCTCTTCACGGAGTCCTTCTTCGGCTTAGTATCCATTCTCATGGCCGGGCATGTGCAATACGCCCATCTATTCGACAACACGCTCACCGTGGAAGAGTTGAAACGCTTCCCGGTGGTGGTGCTTCCCAATGTGGCCTGTTTGAGCACGGAGGCCTGCGAGGCCATTCGAACCTATGTCAAGGAAGGCGGGCGCATCATCGCCACGTATGAAACCTCGTTGTATGACGAGTGGGGCAACCGCCAGAACGATTTCCGGTTGGGCGATTTGTTCGGCGCGCATTACGAAGACACCTTGAATAAGACGGATTTGGAACCGCCGCATTGGTCGCGTGAGTTGTCTGTGCCCGCGCTGAACAACGGCTTGCCCGGCTTCACCTGGCAAACGCGCCGGACGCTGATCAGCGCGCTCCCGGGCGCGGAAGCGCTCGCTACAGAAACCGGCAAATCCTACCTCGCACCCGCGCCGGATCTCGCAGGCAAACCGGCCATCGTGCGCAATCGGATAGGAGCAGGCGAGGCCATCTATATATGTGACGACGTGACCCAAGGTTACTACCAGTCGCCATACCGCTCGATCAAACATATCCTCACTTCACTCATTCAACTGTCTCCGCCGCCGGTGCAAGTCGAAGCGCCCGCGCAGATCATCAGCAACGCCTTCTGGCAGAACGAACATCAGCGCATGGTGGTCCATCTGTTGAACCTTCCCCCCATGTCCACGCGATTATTTGAACGCAGCCAGCGGGACACGCTAGATGAAATCACGCCCATTCATGACGCCCATGTCACGCTGCGTTTGCCTGCCGCGATCAAGCACATGGCCATCGTTCCTTCCGGAGCTGAGCCTAAAGTCGAAACGGAACAAGGTTATGTGCGCGTAACCATACCCCAAATTGACGAGCATGAAATGCTCGTGGTGGACCTTGAGGAAAAACCATAATGACGGAACGGGAACGGGTATTGGCCGCTATCGAACACCGCCCGGTGGACCGTGCGCCAGTGGATTATCTGGCGAAGGGAAATGTCACTCCACGGCTCATGGAGCGTCTGGGCGTGCATAGTGAAGAGGAATTGTTGCAAGCGCTCGAAGTGGATATGCGGCGCATTTCCCATGCGAAACTCTGCCCGCCGCCAACACTTGAAGAGGATGGCTTCGTCCGGTCCCGGTTTGGGGTCCGGACGAAGCAGAACACATCCAATATCGCGATGGAAACCATCTATCCTTTTCAGGATGGCGCCACGCTGGACGATATCCACGCCCACAATTGGCCAGATCCGGCGGCGCTGGATTATTCAGGCATTCGGAAAATGTGCGCCCAATTCCATGGCCGGCATGCCACCTATGGCTCGCCGTGGTGCCCATTCTTCCATGAAGTGGGATGGATGATAGGAGAAGAAAATCTGCTGGCTTGGATGCTGGTGCAGCCGCAACTGGTCCATGCCCTTGTGGACCATGTGGTTGCATACTACCTGGAAGTTACCCGCCTTTACTTGGATGCATGCGGCGGCATGCTGGACATCGCCTATTTCGGAAACGACTACGGCACACAAGCCAGCTTGCTCATGTCGCCCGCGCAGTGGCAAGAGTTTTTTCGCGGCCCGCAAAAGGCCTTTTTCGATCTAGCCCATGATTATGGATGCCGGGTCATGTTCCACTCGTGCGGCTCCATTCACGCGTTAATTCCGAGTTTGATAGCGGATGGCGTGGATATTCTTGATCCGGTGCAGGCAAGGGCCTCGGGCATGTATTTGCCGGATCTCGTTGCCGAATTCGGCGGGCAATTGGCTTTTCATGGAGGCGTCGACGTACAGCAGACTCTGCCATTCGGCACACCAGAGGAAGTCCGCGCCGAATGCCGCGCATATACATCGTTGGGCCGGGAACAAGGCGGCTATATCCTCATGGCATGCCAAAACTTAACCGATGACGTGCCTACGGAGAATTTACTCGCGTTATACGACCTTGCGGTTCGATAACGCAAGCAGGTGCGCATGCGGCTTGTTTTACAGCCGGATCCGCTTACGCTGGCTCAGAGGGGGCGGCGCTTATGTTCAGCAGCATCTGGCGGTATGGGCGAGGGCTCATACCTGTCAGTTTACGGAAAGCGCGATTCATTTCCTGGGAAGAGCCGAACCCGGTATACACCGCGATATCGGCGAGTTTTTCATCGGTTTGGGAAAACCAGTATTTGGCGCAATCAATCCGGATTTTTCTCAAGAATTCAAAGGGTGTCTGGCCCGTTTCTTTTCTAAACACACGGCACAGATGGGGCCCTCCCACTCCCGCCGCTTGGGCGATATCATCGAGCGTAATATGCTGGGCGAAATGCTCCTCCATGAAACGCTTCGCGGCGACAATGCGGATGTGTTCATTTACCGTCTCACCCGTTTCTTGAGCTGCGAGGTGAAGAGCCGCCAATGCCTGGGCCATCATGAGGGACGCAAGCATGAACTGGCGTTCATCATCGAAAAGAAGCTCGGCTGCCGCTCTTAAGGTGTCTTGCACACGCTGGGCCACTTCCGGCTCGGGCGCGAAAAGAGTAGGGATGGCGTCAAAATCAAGCCCCGGACAACTAAATTTTACTGATAGATGGATCAACGTGCTACTTTCCGCCACCTTTACTTGGTGGGGCACATGGGGCGGAATAAAGTAGAAATGCCCTTTCTCAATCGGATTGAGACGGTTATTGATCACATAAGTGCCTTCTCCATCCAGAAAGTGGTCCAAATGAAATAAATCATCGTGGCTGTGCCGGGGGAATTTCCGCACGACATCCCACTGGCGAAGCTCTATGAGGTCGATGACTGGCAGATATCCACACAGCTCAGCGAAGGGATAGCCTGCTTCCACTTCTATGCGATGGGAACGTTCATACCGCTGGAGCCGCATGACAGGCACCGTGGTTTGATTCGTGTTGCCGGAATTCATGAGTCGTACATCCTGCCTCATATTTATGACGCTTCCACGTCTGAAAAACCAGTATAGCGCAATTGGATGCTCAAATTCATCGCGGCTTCCCGCAAAGACCCTCATCAGACACGAGCCAGCGGAAATGCAACATATGTAATATTTTAGATGACTTTTGAATCATATTTTGATATATTGTCCCCACTAGGGAAAAAACATCCCAAGAAAGGCCAGCCAGAATTGTTCATCATAAGTTTGATGCAGAAGGGAACTATTGCATGTGCGCAAGGAGAAAGCTCTCAGGCGTTCCATATGAGCTGCTGGGAAACCGCATCGTCTTCACGAACTATTTCTTTGTGAGCCAGGGGTTCTCGCGATGGCGGAATACGGCAAATGCGGATGTGAGCGTAGTGGGCGAAGAAGGTCCATATGACGCCAAACTCCTGCCGGAGGCATGCAATCCCTGGGGTATTTGTTTGAAGGCATATCCGGCGGAGCTGGAGGAAAATGTGCTGCAACTAGACAAACCATGGGAGCGCGAGGGTGCCATGGGCACGTTGTTCCGGGAAGACGGACTATACCGGGCGTGGATCGCCACGGGCTGGGGTGATTTACAGATTTTCAAACCGGGCCAGCGGCCAAATCATTACATTACCTACCGTGAATCGGATGATGGATACCATTGGCGCGCCCCAAAGTGCATGCAGATCGAACATGATTCATCGAAAGAAAATAACATCGTGTTCCAAACATCCTGTTTCATAGGGGGTGGGTGCTCAGTGTTTCGCGATCCCATGGGCACGCCGGAGGAACGGTATAAACTCGTGGCGGAATGCAACTCATGGAGCCCCGGGCAAGCGGCGCGCTACCAGGAGCGCTGGCCAGAAGATATAGACGTCCGGGCGTTTCGCACGGATGTAAATATGGTGATGGGCGTGCGGGGAGCCGTTTCACCTGACGGGATTGCATGGCGGGAGTATGACACGCCGTTGGTGATCACCCATTGCGACACCCAGTTGGTCTGCACGTTCAACGCAAATCTAGGCGAATATGTACTCTATACCCGGGATTACGCGGACTTGCCCCGCTCGGAGCGAGGCAGGCCGTACTCGGCGGGCGACACATTCAACAGCGCACGCCGGTCGGTGGGCATCGCGAGGGGCAATCAGTTCGAGCATTTCTCTCTGCCGGAGGCAGCCTTGCAGGCCAGCCCAGCCATGCGCCCGTCCGAAGTATTGTACACCAACTGTTATACCACCATCCCAGGCGCGCCTGAACATCATCTGATGTTCCCAGCGGTATGGGATTTATGCCATCACGACGAGACCTGGATCGCCTTGGCCACCAGCCACGATGGCCTGCTATGGCAGTACGCGTCACAGGAGCCGATACTAGAAACCGGCGCATTCGGCCAGTGGAATGGCGGATGCGTGTATACCCACCCCAATCTGACGGAGATGCCCAACGGCGACTGGGTGCTGCCATACACGGGATTCAACGTGCCCCACAAATATCCCCGTGTCAAGGCGCAACGCCGGACAGGATATGCGCGGTGGCCGCAAGGACGATTAATATCACTCCAAGCAGAGCAGTCAGGGCAATTCGAGACCATCCCCGTGCTGCCTCCGGGCGTACGCTTGTATATCAACGCCAAGACCCGGCGGGGCGGATATATCCGCGTGGCGGCGTATCGCAGCACCGGTGAAGCGATTCCCGGACGGGAGATGGAGAACGCCGCCTCTTTGTTCGGAGATATGCACTGGGCCGCCGTGTGCTGGAAAGAGCACGACACCTTGGGATTGGCTCCTGATGAAGATGTAGTGCTGCGGTTCGACTTGAAAGAAGCCGAGATATTCGGCCTCGAATTTAGATAGGCTCCTTGACCGCGAATGGACGCGAATGAGTCATCTCGATATGGTGTTTTTTACCATTCAGATATAGGAGGTGCTGAGGTATTCCTGCCGTTAGTCCTCGAAAATCTTTACGTCTTCGCGGCTTTGCGTGAAACATATTATTATAGAAGTTTGAGTAACAGCGGCACTTTTCAGATTATTGTACTCTGTACTACCATCAGGACGCCCATCCAATTTATACTCGCACAAAACCGCTAAGAACGCTAAGGTAGACGAGAATAAACCGTGTTATGCCGTTCCATTAGGTTAATCGTAGCGGCCACAGTAGATATGGGAGAGTCCATTAATGTACATATTTCGCATTGGGGCAGCCATTGTTTTTTTGTTGCTGGCGGCGTGCGTCCTATTTTGGTATTTGACTCGACCCAAATCCCAGTTCACCCTCATCCCCATGCGCGATGGGGTGGGCTTGGCGGCGGATTGTTTACTGCCACCGGGCAAGGGGCCTTTCCCCGTGGTGCTCACGCGCACGGTGTATGGGCGCGACAAATCCATGGCGCAAATAGCCAGCGCCTTTGGTGCGGCCTATGTCATCCAAGATACGCGCGGGCGCGGTTCGAGCGAGGGGGAAGACCATATCTTCACCACGGACGGCTGGGGCGAACTGCAAGATGGCGTGGATACGGTCCGCTGGATTCTCGAACAGCCATGGTGTAATGGCAAAGCCGCCACATATGGGGCCTCGGCCCTCGGCATCACTCAAATGCTCATGGCCCCCGCCGAACCGCGATTAGCCGCCCAGGCCATTCTTGTGGCCCCATCCAAGTTTTACGGCCAACTGGCCTACCAAGGCGGCGTCTGGCGCAAATCCTTATGTGAGGGCTGGCTCAATGCCGTGGAGTGCAGCGAGATGATTGGCCTCTGGAAAAGCCACCCCACGGACGACGCGTTCTGGGCCGGGTATGACGCCGAGGCACAGGCGGGCCGGATCACCGCGCCCGGCATCCACGTCGGGGGCTGGTGGGATATTTTCCAACAAGGAACGATTAATAACTTCAAAACACGCCAGGAACAGGGCGGCGAAGGCGCACGGGGCCATCAACAACTCATCATGGGGCCATGGACCCATTCGCCCGCACCGGAAGCTGGCGACCTGAAACTGCCGGAGAATTCCATGTTCGATTTCAATGGCCAAGCTGGCGCGTTTCTCCAAGCCTGGCTTACGGGCCAGCCAGAGACAATCATGGAACTGCCTGCGGTGCGGTATTACACCTTGGGGGATGTGGACGATCCGCAAGCTCCGGGCAATGAATGGCGCACCGCGGACGCCTGGCCGCCTTTTTCGACGGTTGAAACGCCCTATTACCTGTCTGCGGATGGGCGGTTATCGGCGGATGCGTCCATGGAGAAAACTTCAAGCCTGTCGTATGCCTTTGATCCGGCCAATCCTTGCCCCACTCTTGGTGGAGCTAATCTGCTCATCGAGGCAGGCCCCAAAGACCAGCACGCCATAGGCGAGCGCGCGGATGTGCTCAAATTCGCCACGGAACCGCTCGATACGCCTATCGAGGCCACGGGGCGCGTGCGAGTGCGCCTGTATGTATCTTCAGACGCACCCGACACGGATTTTACGGCCAAGCTCGTTGATATCTACCCGGATGGACGCGAGTTCCTCATGCTCGACAGCATCCAGCGCGTGAAGTTCCGTAACGGATTCCAGCAGCCTGAACCGCTGGCGCCGGGCGAAGTGGGCGCGCTCGACATCGATTTGTGGTCCATCAGCCTGGTATTCAACAAAGGCCACCGCATCGGCGTGCATGTTTCCAGCAGCAACCACCCGCGCTTCGAGGTGAATCCCAATACGGGCGATGATTTCCCCTCGCCGGGTAATCTCCGCGTGGCGCATAATACGGTCTATATGGATGCCGTCCATCCCAGTGCGTTGTACCTGCCGGAAGCGCCGGGCGCTTCCAAAAAGGTGAAATAGAGGAGGAGCAAAGTTAATGAAACGAACATCTTTCCGCCCCATTTTCTTGTTTATGCTGCTAGGCTTGGTGTGCGCCGCCGTGGGCTGTATCACGGGCGCATCCACTATGGTGCTGCCCAATGGGCCTGTTACCGGAGGCCCGGACTGGAAACCGCTCTACCAAGGGGTCGAGTTTGCCCAGATCAAGAGCAACGACCCGCTACAAGCCGTGTATGCGGTGCGCATCGATTTGCAGCAGCCGGGAATCTCTTTTCTGGCCACGCCGTCCAATGGCGATACTCCCGGCGAGACGGACGGCATGAAAACCAGCACTTTTTTGAAAAAGTATAACTGCACGCTCGCGGTGAATGCTTCGCCATTTGATCCCGTGCGCAACGAAGAAGGGCTGCCTACGGACATCATCGGGCTGCACATCTCCCATGGAGAACCGGTTTCAGCATCGCAGAATGAATATGGCGCGTTGCTGATAGGACCAGGAAACCAGGCGCGGGTGTCCGCGCCGCCGTTCGATACGGCAGGAGTGACGGAGGCCGTAGGCGGTTTTAACATGCTGTTGGAAAAAGGACAAAACGTGGGCCAAGAAGATACCCGGCATCCGCGCACGGCGGCGGGGGTCTCCAAAGAGGGGCGCTACTTGTATCTGGCCGTCATGGATGGACGCCAGCCTCTATATAGCGTGGGAGCCACGACGAAGGAAATGGCCGATTGGATGGCATGGCTTGGCAGCGATTCCGCGCTGAACCTGGATGGGGGCGGTTCCACGGCGCTCGTTGTGCGGCGGCATAATGGCGAATTCAAGGTGCTCAATACGCCGATTCATCTCGGCCAGCCCGGCACTGAGCGCGTCAACGGGAATCATTTCGGCGTATTTGCTCCAGAATTAAAACGGCTCCCCAAGATAGTGCGGTAATGATGCCTGCCGAAATCGAGTAGGGGGGTTCCTCACGGTCCCCCCCCTCTCACACCACCGGGCATACCTGCTCGGTACCACGGCGGTTTCGGTCATTTTTGAACGTTTCGTACCGTTGAACCGGGTCTATCAGTTTTTGTTTCGCGAACCATTGTTTGTCCATGGCGTGTTGCGCGGGAGGACTCCCCGCTTTGCGCCACCAGCCCTTCCCGGACCCTGCGAGTATCCACGCCTGAAATTGCGGCACGCCTAGTTTTCTAAGGAAGTCCGCTATGGTTTTCGTGCGCTTGAGGCGTTTGAGGATGACGCAGCGCAGTTTGCGCCGCATCCATTCCCCGAGGCGTTCCAGATGGCCCTTTGCTTCGGCAAACCGATAGTAGGTTATCCAGCCGCTCAGGAAGCTGTTGAGCTCCTCAATCATCTGGCGCACTTTGGCGTCGCCGCGGTTGCGTCGCGTGATGTCGCGGATGCGGTCTTTCGCCCGGTCGAGGCTCTTGGGCGCGATGCCCAATCGCCCCCCACCCAGCAAGCGATAACCCAAAAATTTCCGCTCTCCCACGAACGCCACCGCGCTCTTCTCGCGGTTCACCCGTAGTTTCAGCTTCCCCTCAAGGAACTGCGTGACCGATGTCAGGACACGTTCTCCCGCGCGTATCGTCTGCACGTAAATGTTGCAGTCGTCCGCATAGCGGCAAAAACGATGCCCTCGTTTCTCCAACTCCTTGTCCAGGTCGTCCAAGAGCAGGTTGGCCAGCAGCGGCGATAGAGGACCGCCTTGCGGGGTCCCTTCGTATCGTTCGATGCATACGCCGTTCTGCATCATGCCCACTTCAAGAAACCAGCGGATGAGTCGGAGTACGCGTTTGTCTGACACGTGCCGCGCCACGCGCGCCATCAGGATGTCGTGGTTGACCCGGTCGAAGAATTTTTCCAGGTCCATGTCCACAACAATGCAGCGGCCTTCGCTTACGTACGTGCTGGCTTGCCGCAGCGCCTGATGTGCATTGTGCCTTGGACGAAATCCATAACTGCTTTCCGAGAAGGCCGGGTCTAGAAGCGGTTCGAGAGCCTGCAAGAGCGCTTGTTGCACGACTCGGTCCACCACCGTCGGAATGCCCAGTTGCCGCATCCCCCCGCCCGGCTTGGGGATTTGCACTCCCAACACCGGTTGGGGACGGTAGCGCCCTGCCGTCAGTTCCTCTTGCAGTCCCCGCCAGTGTTCCGGAAACCAACGCTTCAGGTCGCGTACGCTCATGACGTCCGCACCCGCCGCGCCTTTGTTCCGTTGCACCCGGCGTACCGCTTCCGTCAGGTTCGCAAGACTCGCGACCCGTTCCATCAAGTCTTGCGTCAAGGCTCGCCTCTTGTTCGCCGCCGGGGATAGTTGCCGCGCCTCGAACGCATCCGATTCGGTTCCGCCTTCTCCGATTGCGCCGTGGCAAGCCGACTCCAGTGGGAACTCCATCTGGCAACCTGCTACTTCCTGCCGCTCCCTATCCCACGAGACGTTCAATGCTGCTCCTTGAATGATCGATTCGGCCCTTCCCCTTGCGGGTATTATGGCCTCGGCTGACTCCTGCCCACCCCTCGCGACATGTTGCCATCCCGCTAGTCTGGCTCTTCCAGACAGATGAACAGGTCTCCCAAGGTAAGACGCGCCTCTTTCCGCCGGGCCTCGCCGGATTTACCAAGGTGTGTGTCCGAATGGTTATTGGGCGTCGCCATCCATTGCTGGCTTGCCCCGCCACCCCGGCCTTCTATCCGGTTTCTGTGCGTCGAGTCCGACTTTTGCCTCCTGCTTCCTCCAGACCCCGCCTCGCGGCGACGCCCTTGCTCTTGGCTAGCAATTCCCACCATCAGGGCTTGCAGGGGACTTACACCCCTTAGATCCGCGCCATGCTTGGCACACAAACTACACGGGAGAGGCCATTTACGGCCTCTCCCGTGCGCACCGCGAATACATTCACTTTTATTTGCTGATCTCGATCGCGGCATAACGTGAAATTTCACCGTCTTTGACGCGCAACAACACGCTCTTCTTGCCATCGGAATTCTTAATGGCGGCTTCAAATTCGCTCGTGTTGTGTACCGGCTGGCGGTTCACTTCCTGGATCAATGTGCCTTGCTTGATACCCGAGGCCGCCGCCGATGACGTAGGATCCACCTGCGTCACTATGACGCCGGATTCTCCTTCAAACCCGAGGCGCTGGGCCAAATCATCGGTCAAATTGTCGACCCGGATGCCGAGCTGGACTTGTGATGCGGCGGATGCGCCGTCTGCTTCAGCCCCTGTGCCCGGTTCCGCGTCACTACCTGTCTTCGCGCCGATCTCGATGGTCTTTTCCATCCGCTCGCCGCCCCGCATCAGTACAATCTTCACGCTTGTGCCAGGGGCCGTGCTGGCGACCCGGCTGCGGAACGAGCCTATTTCCTTCGCGGGAACGCCTTCGTATTCGATTACCACATCATCACGCTGGATGCCGGCTTTTTCAGCGGGCGAGCCTGGCGACACTTCAGACACCAGCACGCCGTTGCCTTCCTGGATGCCGAACCATTGGGCCAATTCGGGAGTCAGGTTTTGGATGCCGATGCCCAGGAAGCCGCGCGTGACCGCACCTTTCTCGATGAGCTGGTCTTTGACGTATTTGACCATGTTGGATGGAATGGCGAAACCGATGCCCATCGAGCCGCCGCTACGGCTCAAGATGGCCGTATTCACGCCCACCACTTCGCCATCGAGGTTCACGAGCGGGCCGCCCGAGTTGCCCGGATTAATCGCCGCATCGGTCTGGATAAAATCGGCATAGTCCACGATGCCGACATTGCCCCGGCCCTTGGCGCTCACGATGCCGGTCGTCACCGTATGGGAGAGGCCGAAGGGGCTGCCAATAGCCACCACCCATTCGCCCACGAGCAGCTTATCGGAATCACCCAGGGGGAGCGTCGGCAGAGCATCGCCTTCAATCTTGACCAAGGCCACTTCCGTATCCGCGTCCGAGCCGATGATCTTCGCCTCGAACTCACGCCCATCGGATAGCTTCACGCGGACGCGCTTGGCGTCGCCCACCAAGTGGTGGTTCGTAATAATGTAGCCATCCGGGGTGATGATGAAGCCGGTTCCCTGGCCATAGGGCACCAGCCGGTTGGATTGCTGCTCGTTCTGCTGCTCGTTTTGCTGTTCACCACGGCCTTGCGGCAATTGGCGCCACGGCCCATTGGGCATGCCAGGGCCAAAGAAGCGCTCGAATAAATCACCGGGGTCCATGCCCTGCGGCATTTGCTGCGTATTCGCTTCCGCGTCCACTTCGATAAACACCACTGCAGGCGAGGCTTTCTCCGCGACTTGGGCGAAGGCCGTGCTCACGGCCTTGGCTGTCGCCACCGGATCTACCTGCGCAGCGGCGGGAAGAGCGAGCATGCCCACGGCGAGAAGCGCGCTTGCCCATAACTTCCAATGGCTTCGATACATCGTTTTCATGGTATTCTCCATTCTCGTTACCTGTTTTTCGGTTTCATTTGCCCGGGCCTCCGGCTGCGCGGGCTATCGTTTATAATAGCGCATTATAGGCTCTATGAACGCCTTGCGGCTATATGAGCAATTCACGTGCCATAAATTTTCATACAAAATCACTGCCGGATTATCTATATTATCTTTTCCCAAGTGAAAATCAATGCTTTTCATGCCCGATTTTCGCCGCTGCCGTCTCATATGGGGCGGCTAACCAGGGGTAATGTCCTTGTTCCTCCATTCAAATGTGAATTCAGAGAAGCCTTTCTTCGGCGGCCTTTACATGTTTAACAAATTCGATTAGTTCTATAGGCGCGCCATTATGTTCCACCATGGCCACCCGGATGCCATGAGACGGCGCATTTGGCTCTACTATGATTCTTAAACATCGGGACATTACTTCGTATTCGATATTATCCACTTCAAAGGCGATGTGCGGCACGGTTTGAATCAAGGCGTCAATTGGGCTGTCTTCTTCGAACCGCATCCACTCGACACCAAACGGGCTTGTGCTGAAACCGGAAACAAAAAACTTGAATTGAGGAATATATCGTTCGCCAGGCATTTTCTGCGTGGTGGGCACCCCTACATGGTGGTATTTCCAGCCCCATTGATCGATAGCTTCCGGCAATTCATGCTCTAACCGCATGGCTTTGTTATCCTCCAACTCAATACTCATGCCCCTTTGAGCTTGTAGCGCACTTTGCAAGCATTTTAAAAAATTAAGCTCGCTAATACATCAAACAATGCATCCCGGCGCCAATATGGTGTTTGGTGCGAAACCAGCCTATTTCTCTCAACTTGAATATCATGCGCATCCTGGCTGCGGGAGAAGCCATTCTCGCAAATTCAGCCTGCTTTATTTCCATTCCTGCAACCGCCGTGATATCGTGCCAAACAATAACAGGTAGGGATTCCATGTCGCTCCGCAAGACTATTGCCAGAAACACCATGTACAACGCCGCCGGGCGTCTGTGGGACGCCCTCAGCACCCTCGTGCTCACGCGGTATATTTTCGACTGCGTGGGCCAGGAAGGCTACGGCCTCTGGGGCATCGCCTTTCTGTTCATCTCGTATGTGGCCCTGCTCGATTTGGGCATTGGCAGCAGTTATGTTAAATACATCTCCGAACACGCGGCCCGGGATGAACGGGACGCCTTGTCCGCCGTGGCCAGCACCGGATTTTTCCTGTATTCCGCCTTGGGCGTCCTGCTCGTGGCTATCGGCTGGCCCTTGATGCATTACGTGGCCGCCCTGTTCCAGCATTTCGGCAAACTCGACGCCGCCCGCACCAGCGAGGCTCTCTTCCTGTTTCGCGGGGCGCTGCTACTGTTCGTGGCGGGCAATGTGATTGCGCCGCTGGCCGCCATCCCGACGGGCTTGCAGCGCATGGGCCTCACCAATCTGGTTAGCTTCGTGTCGTCGCTGGTCAAAATCGCCGCTACAGTCTTCTTCCTGCAAGCCGGATATGGCCTGCGCGGCCTCTTATGCGCCAACGCCCTCGCCTTCGCGGCCTACGCATTAGGGAGCGCCTGGCTGGCGTTCCGGCTCGCGCCTGGGCTTCGCCTGGGCTTGCGCCATGTCGAGCGCGCCACATTCCAGCGCCTGTTCGCCTTCGGCTGGCGCGCCCAAGTGTCGCGGCTGTCGAATGTCATCATGTTTGAAACAGATATGTTGATCGCATTCTTCCTGTCGGGCGCGCTGGGTTTGGCGGGACTCTACAAGCTGGGCGTCGATCTGGCCAGCAAAATGCGGCAAGTGCCCACGCTGCTCGTGAGCGCCCTGCTTCCCGCCGCATCGCAGCTCGATGCCCGCCGCGATGAGGAAGCCCTGGCGCGCATGTACCTCATTTCGACCAAATACCTCGCCGCCATCACAATGCCCCTGGTCCTGTTCACCGTGGGCTGCGCGAGCCTCCTCATGCGCGCCTGGATGGGGCCGGGACACGAGGTGTCGGCGTGGGTGCTGCGTATCATCGCCTTCGGCTATGTGGCCAACATCCTGCCGGGCGCGGGCGTCAGCGTCGTGCTGGGCAAAGGCCGGGCCGGCCTCCAAATGATCGCGGGCGTCATCGCCACCGTCTCGAATATCGTCCTCACCATCGGCCTTGTCCTGGTGATTGGCTTCTGGGGCATTCCCATTGGCACGGCGGTGTCCATGTTCCTTTCCTGGGCATGGTTCGCGTGGGCGCTGAAACCGGAGCTGGGCGTTGGCCCCAGCCAACTGCTGCGCGTGGCGGCGATGTGGCCCACCCTGGCGTCGCTGCCGGGCTTCATCGGCTGCGCGTCCCTCGATATCTGGACGCGCAGCATGCCCGAGGCCGCCGGTTTTATACCCTCGATGGGGCTCCTCATCGCCGCCACCGTTGTGTATTGGCCCCTCTATCTCCTCCTCGTGCGCATGACGCCGTTCCTCGATGCTTTCGACTACGCTTTTCTCGATGAGACCCTCGGACTGGGCCGCGTGCCGGTGCTGGGCGCATGGCTTAGGAGGATGCGCCATGCGTGAACGCATGAACCGCTGGCTCCGCGCGTATGCGGAGAAGGACGGCCGGGGATATCCCGACTGGCTCCTCCGGTATGGCCCCATCGCGCGCCGCCTGCGGCCCCGCCTCACGCCCGGCGCGCGCGTCCTCGAAGTGGGTGCGAATGAAAACGGCCTGGCCCGGTTCGCGCCGTGCCGTCCCATCGCCGTGGACCTCGCCATGGACCATTTGCGCGCCGCGCGCCGCGCGCTGGGTGTGTGCGCCGCCGTGGCGGACATCACCGCGCTGCCGTTCCTGGACGCCTCGTTCGACGTGATCGTTTGCGTGGACACCTTCGAACACCTTCCGCCAGAAACGCGCCTTCGCGCGGCATGTGAACTGGTGCGCCTGCTCAAGCCGGACGGCGTGGCGGTGCTCGCCTTCCCCGCCGGGCCGGGTGCGTTGGCGGCGGAACGGGCAGTGCGCGATGCGTATCGCGCCTACACCGGCGGCTCGCTGCATTGGTTCGAGGAACATGCCGCCCAAGGGTTGCCCGAGCCGGACGCCCTGCGGGAATGCCTCACCGCGGCCGCCCCGGACCATTGCGCCACACGGCAAGGCAACGCGCCGCTGTGGCTGTGGGCATGGATGTGGCGCGTGCTGATGTGCGGATGGCCCGGACGTGGCAACACCGTGTTCCAAGCGATACTACGATTAGCAGCGCCGCTCCTGGCGCGCATCCAAATCGGCGCGCCCTACCGCTGCATGCTCTGGCTCGAACCGCGCAAACGGTGAGATTTTTTTGTTCGCCACGAAGACACAAAGACTTTTTACTGTATAAACTAGATTAATCCGTATCTCTGTGCATATCTGTGTCTGTGGTGAATGATCCGGAATTTTCACCACAGAGACACAGAGGGGCACAGAGAAGAGAGCGGATATTTGGAAATCCAGATCGGTAACAATGGCGGTCATAACACCAAAAAGGAGAAATGGAATGGAACACGATGCTTCTTGCCCATTGCGTAAAGAAAAAAGCACAAAAATCAATCGTTCCGATTATTTTGGGTATCGATACATATGCCCGAACTGTGGCACTTACGATATCTTACGGAATGCCCAAATCAATCTTAATAACTTATCTCCCTTAAGTGTTGTTTGCCTTAGCCACTATGCATGGAAATCTCAACGCTCTGCAGGCACTCTTCTCATTACGGAAGAAACAGTTGAAAATGTTGAAAAGGAGAGTCTTCCAACACCAAATGAACAGTTGAATAATTTTATATATTACTTAGGTAGGGAATTCGAAAACAATCCAGGCAATATTGAGCGAATTCCGGCACAACATCTACGGGCAAAACTAGGAGCTTTTTCCGAAGATGATGTATACTACATCGTGAAACAAGCTCAACGATTTGCTCTGGTAGAAGAATCTGGCGTCACTCCCCAAGCAACTGGCGGGCGTCTTACCATCGAAGGCTGGCAGCGCTACGAAGAACTGAAGCGCGGCAAAGCTTCTGGGAAAACGGCATTTTTGGCCATGTCGTTCAAAGAGGAACATCGAGAAGACCAGGACTTCATTATCGAGACCTTTAAGCCTGTAGTGGCGGAAACGGGATTTCGGTTACAGGATATTCGTGAGAATCCTGAAGCCGGATTGATTGACAACCACATTCGCGTGGCGATTCGCATGGCGCGGTTTGTAATCGCGGATCTGACCCACAGCAACCAAGGCGCGTATTGGGAGGCCGGTTACGCGGAAGGCCTGGGCAAGCCGGTCATATATAGCTGCCGGGAGGATGTATTCAACGATCCCACGAAAAGGCCCCATTTCGATACGAATTATTGCCAGACCGTGGTGTGGGATCACGACAAGCCGAAAGAAGCCATTGATCAATTGGCCTCCACTATCCGTGCGACGCTGCCGTTCGAGGCAACGATGCCGAAAGAAGAAGCCTTATAAATGGGGGTGAACGCGCTTGGCCTGTGAATTTAGAAGCAAAAACCATTTTACTGTATAAACTAGATTAATCCGTATCTCTGTGCATCTCTGTGTCTCTGTGGTGAAAAAATCCGGCGCATCCCCCATCATTCAGTTGGCGCGTTTCCGTGTTGAATGCTACACTGGAAGCTGTTGATAATGTCATTTTAAGCGCACCGTTTGTAACAGGAGATACACATGCTGGCTGATTGTTCCGCGCGCAGATGGTTGAAACCCGTGGCGGCTTTTGCATGGCTGATGTGCTGCTACGCGGGATGCGGCTGGCTGGCCGATTCCGACCGCATTGTCGTGGCCACGCTCGATGGCGTTCCCATCCGCCGGGCCGATATCAACAAAGTGCTGCGCGACATGCAGCCCGAGGAACGTCCTAATATCAGCACGCGCGGCGATCTGCTTCGAGTGCTGAATACCTACATCGACGACAAGGTCAAAGCGGAACTCGCGAAACGGCTGGAGAGCGAAGGCAAGATCAAAGTGCCGCGCGAATACGCCGCGCAGCGGTTCGACGCGATGTATCCCAAATACAAGATCGCCATGGAGCAAGGCCGCACCATGGACCCACCTCTCTCAGACCCAGAGATTATGTATTACGAGCAGGAGCGCGAATCGCGAATCGACCAGCTCTATTTGCGCATCCAAGGTGAAGCGGCATTGGCGTTTGAAGCGCGCAAGCAGGCCGAAGAAGGCGGCATACAGGTCAGCGATGCCGAATTGCAGGAAGAATATGACATGCAGCAGGATTCGCTGGTGAATCCTGAAACCGTGGAATTTGATGGCATCTATTTTCCCACCCGCCAGGATGGAGCCAGTGCGCTGGCCACTGGCGCGCGGGAACGCCTGCGCGCCGGAGAGCAGGTGGCCGTCCTCGCCACGGAATATGCCATGGCCGGGACGGGTTTCCCGCTTCGTGCGCCCATCCGTAAAGACCCCTCCGCCATGGCCAAATTCGGGCCGTTCTGGGAAAAGGCCGAAGGCGCACGCACCGGCGATGTCATCGGGCCTATCTTCATTCGCGGATGGGGCGGCGCGCAGACGGACGCCCAGGGGCAGGTGACGGAAGTGCAGATACCCGATTCGTTCCTGGTATGTAAAATCACCCGGGTCGAAGATCAATCGCCCATGTCCTTTGAACAAGCCAAACCCGTGCTTATGCCGGGCATGCTTTACGCCAAGATGGTCGAAAAACTGCGCACCGAACATGGCGTCGAGGTGTATGAGAAGAACCTGCCCGATCCGGCAGCGTACGGTTCCTCCGGGCCCAAATCCATTTTTGATCAGAAAATCTAGAGCGTTCCAGGATTGGATGTAATAGCGCAGCGCGGAAAGGCCGCAGCCAAATGGGCTGTTTTTTAACCGCGAATAGACGCGAATGAACGCGAATAAATCATCTCGATCTGGTTTCAATGGCATTGTTATTTGCCATTCGGATAGGGGATTTGCGGGGATATTCCTGTCGTTAATCTTCTATAGACCTTTTCGGCTTAGCGGCTTTGCGTGAAACAGGATTCAAGATAAACCTTATTTCTTGTAGGAACAGGCCGTAACTATTTGATATGTAAAGGCTTCCATAAAAATCTTTGCAAAAAAACAATATTTTAAGATAGTAGTGCGAACTACACACAATTTCTACACGCATATTTTGCCTTGCCCGTCTTCATTCTTTCCTGGTTCAAAAACCGCTTTTGCTTCATGCGGTGGTTGTGTTGCGGAATAGAATCGTATAAAGCCCTCCCGATAGTTTTTAACATAATTAGTATATTGCGTATTTAAAAATGACCTCGTTGGGTTTGAGCCGTTCGGGGTGGGCGCGTTTTGAAGGACACCACATTCCGTGGGGGTATTTTATGCAAAATCCAAAATTTCGGGCATTTTCTCATTGACGCCATCAATATGTTGTGGTATCTTCATGGGTAAGGAGATAAGGGATGAACAGTTTTCGACCATCGATTCAGCAGAATTGCAGCAGCTCAAATTGGGCAAGAGCCGCAGGCATCTGCATTTATGTAGTATGCCTATTATACCTGGTAGAAGAAGCAAGTGCCGAGACCGCACCGGCAGAGAGTACAAGCGCACCGGTGCAGAGTCCGTCGTCCGATACCGGTGTTCAACCATTGTCAGACGCCGAAAGTGAAATGCTATTGAATCGCTTTACAGGAGCGATGTACGTCGACGAAGACTTCGGGAAAGTGATTACGAAGGAATATGCACACCGTGACATTATTCCGTATTTGACTAAGCTCATTAACGACGAGAAGACTCCTCAGAGGACCGTTGTCTCAGCCATGTGGGTGTTGGCAGGTTCTGGCGATTCCAGGGGAATATCAGTTCTGAAAGCAGTCATTGATCGTCCGCTCAAACAAAACATGAGCTATGACGAATGGCATATTCTTCACAATGCTATCCTGTGTCTCGGGCGTCTTGCATATGCAGATGACGCCACGCTTGATCTCCTTGAAGAAATGGCTACTGAGAACTACTGGATAGCAAGAAATCCTGCTGCGTGTCAGAATAATGATACGCCGGAGAGTTTCCGCCATCACATGCGACTTATGGCTTTGGATTCCTTTGCCGCATCGGGAAGTGACCGCGCCATTACTCTGTTCAAAAGTAAAAAGGATCTTCCTCCAGACATGCTACCTGAGTGCGATTGGCTCTTCAACAGCGCAGTTCGACATCGCAATGAACGCGAGCCCGGCTACAAGGCTCCACAGCAGGAAGGCAATACTGAAAAATAGCGATGGTTTGTAGCACTTTGGCTTGGGAGTCCTTCGTTGAACTCGGCAGGGCGGGGTTCTATGGGATTTGAGCAGCGGCCCTGGGCTGTGTCGGGCTGTCTCTTCGAGACACCTTTCCGGATTCCAGTTGACAGATAGTAGTGCGAACTACACACAATTTCTACACGCATATTCCGCCCTGCCCGTCTTCATTCTTTCCTGGTTCAAAAACCGCTTTTGCTTCATGCGGTGGTTGTGTTGCGGAATAGAATCGTATAAAGCCCTCCCGATAACTTTTAACATAATTAGTATATTTCGTATTTAAAAATGACATCGTTGGATTTGAGCCGTTCGGGGTGGGCGCGTTTTGAAGGACACCACATTCCGTGGGGGTATTTTTTGTAAAATCCCAAATTCTGGGCATTTTCTCATTGACACCATCAATATGTTGTGGTATCTTCATGCGTGATGAGGCACGCGGGGTAGCGGAGCGTGGCGGCTCATCGGCGCGCCAGGCGTCAGGAGGGGCTGGTTCTTGAATCAAGAAACGGTAATTTATCTGGGACAACAAGCCATGTGGATCACATTGCTGCTTTCTGCGCCGATGTTGATTTCGGGCATGGTGGTCGGCGTTGTCATTGGCTTGTTTCAATCGGTGACTCAAGTACAAGAGATCACGCTCACCTTCGTCCCCAAGATAGTGGTCGTTATGATCACGTTTGCGCTGTTCATGCCGTTTATGATCTCGACCATACTGGCGTTCACGGCGGAGATGTTCGGTGGGGCCGAAGCACTGATTCAATAGAGGTGCAGGGTGCAAATCTTCGAGTTGGAGGTGTTTAAAGTTTTTATGCTAGTGATGGTCCGCATCACGGGCCTCTTATTGACTGCGCCAGTATTGAGTTCGAACAATTTCCCGATGATGGGCAAGGCGGGATTTGCCGCCATGACGGCCATGCTGATCACGCCGCTCCTTCCTGAACAAGCGCCTATTCCGAATGAGATGGTTACGATTGCATTCATGGGAATGAATGAGCTGTTGATCGGATTGGCCATCGGTTTTGTCATGACGATTGTATTCGCCGCCATCCAAGTGGCGGGCCAGATCATCGACATGTTAAGCGGATTCGGCATGGCGAATGTCTACAATCCGGCCATGGAAACCCAAGTGCCCGTATTCGGCTTTTTCTTTTACTTGCTGGCCGCCCTTTTCTTGTTGGCCATTGATGGGCACCACGTCATGATCTGGAGTCTCACGGACACGTTTGAAACGATTCCGCTGGGAGCCTTTGCGATGCGCCCCGAACTATTGCAGGAAGTGCCGCGCTGGGGCCAAGCGATGTTCGTGGATGGCCTGCTCATCGCGGCTCCCATGGCTGGGGCGCTCTTGCTGGCCTATCTCACCATGGGGCTAATGAGCCGCGTGGTGCCGCAAATCCATCTCTTTTCGGTAGGTTATCCGGTTACCGTGGCCTTGGCGCTCATTATGGCGGTATGTGTCATCGAGATTTACATATATGCCGTGGACGGCATGTTTAGCAGCATGTTTGAAAATGTAGCAACGCTTGTGAATGGAATGACCTGACATGCCCGAGGAATCCGGCGGCGAAAAATCACTGCCTGCGTCGCAGATCAAGCGGCAAAAGGCCCGTGAAAAAGGCAACGTGGTCAAGAGCCAAGACCTCTCGTCCGCGCTGGCCTTATTTGCCGCGCTGGGGGCCATGCGCGTACTCGGGATGCCTATCCTGAGAGATATGGTCACCATGGCGCGGATTTATTTCGGACAACCCGGTAGCGGCTATGACAATGTGGGCGGCGCTGTGGATACCGGATTCAACGCCCTCTTTTTATTAGCCCGTCTTGCCCTGCCGTTCATGGGATTCATGCTGCTTGCGGGAGTTCTTGCGTGTATATTCCAGGTAGGTTTCCTTTTTGCCCCATCCGCCATCGCGCCAAAATTTGAGAAAATCAATCCCATACCGGGATTGGCGCGCATGTTTAGCGTGCGCTCGTTGTTTGAGCTGGTGAAATCCGTCCTCAAGCTCCTATTGATTAGTTATGTCGTCTATCTCACCCTGCGCAACCGCTGGCCCGAAATGCTGCTCCTCTCCCAGCTCGCGCCATTGGGGATAGTGAAGGTCATGGGAGATATCGCGGTCCTCCTTTGGTTCCGGATCGCCTTGGTCATGCTGGCGCTGGGCCTTATGGATTACGGTTTCCAGCGCTGGCGCTACGAAGAAGACCTCAAGATGACGACGCAAGAGGCGCGCGAAGAAGCGAAACAGATGGAAGGAGACCCGCGCATCAAGCAGCGCGTGCGCCATATTCAACGCCAAATGGCCATGCAGCGCATGATGAAAGATGTCCCGAAAGCGGATGTCGTGGTGACAAACCCCACGACATACGCCGTCGCATTGCGGTACGACATGGCGAATATGAACGCCCCTACCGTGATCGCCAAGGGCGCACGCCTTCTTGCCCAGCGCATCCGTGAAATCGCCACCGAAAACCATGTGCCGGTGATCGAAAAACCAGAACTGGCCCGCGCCCTTTTCCGCACCGTCGAGGTAGGGCAGCCGGTTCCCGAGTCCCTTTTCCGCACCGTGGCGGAAGTGTTGCGGTTCGTGTACGCCATTGACCGCCGCGCCGACAAGGTCCGCGAGCGGATGCGTTTCCTCGGGCCCAATTACCGAGGCGCTGGGCGCAAGGCGCAAGCTCCGAAACGCGGGACGCGGCCTTCGGGGGCTGGCGCTCGAGGCCTTGATTTCGGGTCTCGAAGTCCAAATCTCGGAGCGCCGATATAAATGTATGCACAAAAATTTCACGGATAAGCGTCAATAACACTGAGCATTTTTTAAAAATACGATGAAACGAAAGAGAATGGTAGTTACGAAACCCTAAACCCTAAACCCGAGACCCTAGACCCAAAAAATGGCAGCTCCTCAAACCATATCACGGCCGTTCGCGATGCTGGCGCACAACCAGGACATCGCACTGGCGGTTTGTGTCATGGCCATTCTCGTGGTATTGGTGATCCCGATCCCGCAATTGGTGCTGGATCTGTTGTTGACAATTAATATCTCGATCAGTGTGGTTGTGCTTCTCGGCTGTATTTATATGGTGCATCCGGTCGAATTCGCTGCTTTCCCATCCCTGTTGCTTATTTTGACCTTATTCCGGCTCAGCCTTAATGTCGCATCGACGCGCCTTATTTTATCGGAAGGCGATGCGGGGCTGGTGATCGATGCCTTCGGCAACTTCGTCACCAGAGGCAACTATGTCGTTGGAATCATCATTTTCTCGATTCTTGTCATTATTCAATTCGTGGTGATCACCCGTGGCGCTACGCGCATCTCGGAAGTGGCGGCACGGTTCACGTTGGACGCCATGCCCGGCAAACAGATGGGCGTTGACGCCGACCTGAATGCGGGACTCATCTCCGAAGCCCAGGCCCGCGAACGGCGCAGCCGCATCGAGCGGGAAGCCGATTTCTACGGGGCTATGGACGGCGCCACGAAGTTCGTACGCGGCGACGCGATTGCCGGGGTCATCATCACCATAGTGAATATCATCGGCGGATTGATCATCGGCGTCGTCATGCAAGGCCGCGAACCTATCGACGCGGCGCGCCTCTACACCACCTTGACCGTGGGCGATGGCCTTGTGTCGCAGATCCCGGCATTGATTATCTCGATTGCGGCAGGTTTGATTGTCACCCGCACGGCCTCTGGAGATAACCTGGGCGCGGAATTGAGCCAGCAGCTCATGCGGTATCCTCGGGCGTTGGGCGTCAGCGCGGTATTGCTGGGCATCTTCGGGATCGTGCCGGGCATGCCTACCGTACCCTTTATGCTGGTAGCCATTTCGCTGGGTATTTTGGCCTATCAGAGCAAAAAATTTTTTGAACGTGAGTTCGCCGTCAAAGTGGCCAAAGAAACGGCCGCAGCCAAAGCGCCCGAGGCGGAGCGCCCCGCCCGCACCGAAGACTTGCTCGCGGTTGATCCGCTAAAAATCGAACTGGGCTACGGCCTTATCGCTCTCGCGGATCCAAAGCAAGGCGGCGACCTGTTGACGCGCATCCAAAACATACGCCAAAAAATGGCCACCCAAATGGGCATCATCGTACCGGTGGTGCGCATCGTCGATAATATGCGCCTACGGCCCAATGAATATAGCGTGAAGCTTCGGGACGCGGAAGTCGCCCATTATGAATTGCTGCCGAACCATTTTCTTGCGATGAATCCCGGCTTGGCAGAGGAGCCCATCGAGGGAACGGCGACCACGGAACCCGCTTTTGGCCTTCAAGCGGTATGGGTGGCAAAAAACCAGCGGGATCGCGCCGAGCGCCTGGGCTACACCATCGTCGAGCCCAGCGCAGTCCTCGCCACGCATTTGACGGAAATCATCACCAATTATTCGGCGGAATTACTCACCCGGCAAGATACCCAGAATTTGATTAACACCGTCAAAGAAAGCGCCTCCAGCGTGGTCGATGAACTGATTCCGGGCATCCTTTCGCTGGGAGAAGTCCAAAAAGTGTTGCAAATACTCCTGCGTGAGCGGGTGTCCATCCGCAATCTCGAGGTGATCCTCGAGGTGCTGGCGGATTTTGGGCCGCGCACCCGCGACCCGGAATTACTGGCGGAGTATGTCCGCCATGCGTTGGCGCGCCAGATCTGCGCCGAATATTCCGATGATGAAAACATGCTGCATATAGTGACGTTAGCACCGGAACTCGAACGCGAGATCCTCAACGCCGTACGCCAGTCCGAAACCGGCGAATACGTGCCCATCGAACCTGTGCGCGCCGACGCGATTGCACGTGCGACCGTGCATGCGGTGCAATCGCTTGTTTTAGCGGGCCAAGATCCTATTGTGCTGGCGTCCGCTCAAGTGCGCCGCTATTTCCGCCGCATCGTCGAGCGCCATATGCCGAAATTAATCGTGTTGTCTTACAACGAAATTGATCCTGGGGTGAAACTGGAGAGCGAAGGCCAAGTGAAAGTGTGATATGGGGCAGAGATTTCACAAAATACGCGGAGCCACATTGAATGACGCCTATGACGCCATGCGCCGCGAACTGGGGCCTGACGCCGTAGTACTGCGCACCGCGCAGGTAAAGGAAGGGGGAATCTTGGGATTTCTGGGACGCAAACGGGTGGAACTGACGGTGTCCACCTGTGATGAAGGAACCCAGCGCCGCAAATTGAGCGCCGCTGAACGCAAGTATGCCCGCGAAAACCGGTCCACGGCTACTGAAAATTTGGAAACAAGCGCATCGGTTGCCAGCGCCGCCACGCCCGCCATGAACGCCGTCGGCAGTGATGAACGCATCAGCAGCACCATCGCCCACTTCCAGCGGAAGATTCAAGAGGCGGCCCAGCGCAGCACGTTCACAGAGGATTTGCACACGGCGCGCACCATACGTGCGGAATTGCGTGAATCCGCCGCGAAGCCCCAAGCCGCCAGCCCAGGCGCTAATCCCTCCGCGTTTGCCGGCGGACGCGGCCAAGCTGCTCCCGCAGTGGAGCCCGCCTCGGATGTGCTCCCCTTCAAACGGCCGCAGCAAGAGGATGATCCGCTGGAGATCATGCGGCGTGAGCTGCGGGAGATCCGGGAAGGCCTCGATATGCTCGTCGCCGAAACGCCAGGCGCGGGCCTGCCCGCTGAAGTATCCCCGTATTACCGGGATTTGATTGCCCGAGGCGTGCCGCGCAAGCTGGCTGCGTCAATTCTAGGCAAAGTATATCGCGAATGCAGCCTGCCGGTGATTCAAAGCCAGCAGGCTTTTACGGAACGCCTGCGCGCCGAAGTGGCCCGCCGCATCACGGTCACGGGAGGCATCGAACTCACGCCAGGAACATGCAAAGTGGTGGCCTTCGTGGGCGCCACCGGCGTCGGAAAAACCACCAATCTCGCCAAACTGGCGGCCCATTATGCCTTGCGCCGCCATGCCCGCGTGGCGCTCATCACCTCGGATACCTACCGCATCGCAGCGCCCCAGCAGCTCAAAGTGTATGCGGATATTGTGGGGCTCCCCATGAAAGTCGTTAATGATGGCCGCGAGATGGCCGAAGCGTTGCGCGTCTTCCGCGACTATGAGCTGGTGCTGGTGGATACGCCCGGCGGCAGCCAGTTCAATGTACGGCATTTGCAGGAAGTGCGTTCGATACTCTCCGTCGCCCAGCCGCATGAGGTGATTCTGGCGCTCCCAGTGGGCGCGCAGCTCGATGACTTGTGCCAGGCGGTTGAAAATTTCCGCTGCCTGAAGCCGACCTCGATTTTGTTTTCAAAACTGGATGAAACGCGCAAGTTCGGCGCGATGCTGGCCATAGTAATGGAAACCGGATGGCCGGCCAGCTACCTGAGCGTGGGGCAGGATGTTCCAAATGACATCCGCACCGCCCAGCCGGATGCAATGGCCAGCCTCGTGGTGGAAGGGATAAACAAGCGTGAACGATCAAGCTGAACATCTGCGGGAAATGATGCGCGAAAAGTGGGATAGCGCCCGGGTCATCGCCGTCTCGGGCGGCAAGGGCGGCGTAGGGAAAACCAGCCTTAGCGTGAATTTGGCTATTGCCCTGGCATCGGAAGCGATGCGCACCGCTGTCCTCGATGCGGATCTGGGCTTGGCGAATGTCGAGGTGCTCCTCGGGTTGAACTCGCTCTATAACTTGCAGCAAGTCGTCACCGGGGAAAAGCATATCCTCGAGATCTTGGTCGAAGGGCCGGGCGGCATTTATGTCGTGCCTGGCAGCTCCGGCATATCGAAGATCGCCGACCTCGGCCCGCGCGCCCGACAGAATGTCCTCAACGGCCTGGAAGAACTCCAAGACAGCCATGATTTTGTCATTATCGACACCATGGCCGGCATCGGCCAGAATGCGGTTTCATTTGCTACGGCGGCCGATGAAGTCCTCATCGTGACCACGCCAGAACCTTCGTCCATCGTGGATGCGTACGCCATGATCAAAACAATTTATCAGAGCCGTGAAGACGCTGTTATCCACATCGTCGTCAACATGGCCCTCAACGAGCAGCAAGGCCAAGCCGTGGCGGATAAGCTCCGCGTTGTGGCCCAGCAATATCTGGGGCGAAAACCCGCCTACCTAGGATGTGTGCCACGGGATCCGCATGTCTCGCGCAGTGTCATGCAAACCTATCCCTTCTTGCTCAAGTTTCCCACCGCGCCCGCGAGCCGGAGTGTCGAGGAACTCGCCGTGCGCCTCATCCATCAGCGCGCAGCGGCCCCAACCACGCGCAGCGCCAGCTTTTTCCGGCGTTTCGCTGAAAACCTAGGGCTTGTCAGTAATGGATAGCACCCGGCGATAACTTTTTTCAGGGTAAGCAGACTGCCTGGTCCGCTTGCCCTGATCATACATTATTCTTTTTTGAATAATGTGGTAGCGAATGTGATAAACACTCCGTATTCCTGCTGCTCCAGGCCTTCCCGCTTGATCAAATCCTCCAAAAGCGTAAATCGCATGTAAACCTTTTACCCATATAGGTTTAAATGCATTTTATGAAAATTGGCATGCTTCTTGTTATCTATTTACATAATTCAGCCTTGAACAAGTTTGCATCCCATCAAGGGAGTACGGAGGAGAAAATGATGAGAAAGCATACATTAAGCCTGAGCTTAGCGCTCGCCAGTCTGTTGCTGGCTAATGCCGCATTCGCCGACATCTGGACGCCTGCAGCCATCAGTGACGAGTGGCGCGCCCAGACAGCCCAGGAAGCCGCAACGAATCAATGGCCCGGTTCCACATGGGAACTCAATCTGTATGAGATTTACAACGAGTACTTTGCCTCGGAGCCCAGCGAGTTGTTAACAAGCAGTAGTGAATTGCAGCAGGTAAATGCGCAAACCTTCACCCTTGGCGAAGGCGGAATTGACTCGGTCGTAACCGTGCTTGAAAAGCAAGCATGGAATTCCGAGGAGCTTGGGACGTATCAACCGGTGGGCACGACGGATTCGCTGACGCTTACCGAATTGTTTACGATTCCGGCCGATCAATATACCGAGACATATAATCCGCGACGTGGGATTGACTGGTCTACATTTACCGCGACGATTCCGGATTTGGATGGCGAGTTCGGATTATATAATGAGAGCCCCGCAGGCGTCTACTCCTATTCCGAGCAAGCGCTCAACACCGGCAGCTTATTGCGCATGCTGGTCATCGAGACCCCAGATCCAGACACCTATATGCTGGCCTTCGAGGACGGCACCGACAACGATTACAATGACTTGGTGCTGATGATTTCAAATGTGAAGACAGTAGTCGTGCCCGAGCCCGCCACCATGTCGCTTCTGGGCCTTGGCATCGCGGCGCTCGTAGTCCGGCGCTTCCGCAAACGCTCTATCGCATAATCTCGTTTCCCGCCATAGACAACATTTACCTGGGGCAAGCCTCGATACGGGGCTTGCCCCATTGGTTTTTTGAGCCCCTGCGTTGAAGGCAAGGAAAGAGCCGGTAGGCCTTAATAGTTTAAGGTGGAATCCATTGCGCGAGGAAGGAAAGTTTTCCGTTAAAATGCTTCCATGGGTGCATTTTTAGGAATAAACCACTTGGCAAAACGCTTTTTTAGAGATATAATATAGATGCAAGTCTATGGGTAAGCTTGCTAGAGGAGGTGGGCTATGGGTGCGAAGATGCTCGGCGAGATCCTCATTGAACACGAAGCAATCAGCAAAATACAGCTTGGGGCGGCCTTATTCCTGCAACACCAGAAAGGAGGACTTTTAGGCGATATCCTGGTCCAGATGGGTGTCATTGATGAATTCCAAAATTCAGAAGCCGTCACGGAACAAATGAGTTCTCTCTTCGCATCTTTTGAAAGTGATCTGCAACAACAGCTTTGAAGCGCCTGAAGTGCGTGGCCAATCCGCATGATGTCGAAAGGAAACGTTGAATCCTCTTATATGGCGCACGAGAGCACCCAACAGAACGATATGAATTTGCCCTCATCTCTGATATCGGGAAAAAAGAGGCGCCCTCCGCTTATGGGATTACGAGGTATGGCGGCCCGGCGTATGCCGTTCCGCTTCCTCGTATAACGCCGCCAGCGCTTCTTCAAAGGCCTCCAAGATAGGATGATTCCATCCATCGCTCAAGGCGCGCAGGCATTCCTTGAGATACCAAAGCGTCCCATCGCGTTTTCCATGAAAACGCTCCCAAAGGCTGTTGCCCATCTCTTTCAAGTCCCGGTACATCGAGCGCGTATTGAACAGCTTGTCCGCGGCGCTAATCAGCCGCACATCCGGCGGCTCACTGGCGAGGCGGGCCAGATAGGCGTCCTTGCGCTCGCGCCAAGGCGGTTTCGGCAAGGTGTCGGAATCACTGCATGCATACACATATTGCGCCACGAGATCGCCGAATTCATCGCGAATCAAGGACAGCGTGACCGGGCCGCCCTGATCTTCCACCGCGTCATGCAGGAGCGCGGCGATGACCTGGTCTTCCGTTCCGCCATATTCGCCTACTAATGCCGCTACGCCCATCAGATGGGTGATATATGGAATATCAGAGCCTTTGCGCTGCTGGCCGTCGTGCAACTCAAATGCCATCGCAAAGGCGTCCACCAAGCGTTTCGAATAGGCCATACGCCAAACTCTCCTCCCTCATGTTTTGGATAGCCGCACCCCACGGCTTTTTGTTCATACATTACAAGGTACGGTTTTGCGCCCGCTGGTTCAAGTGCAGGACGCTTCGGCAATTGCATCAAAAATGCAGTGCTTTTCCATCTGAGCAGAGCATTTGTGTTTGTTTGTCCAAACCTTTCTGAAATGCCACTCCCCACATTTCCTGAGAATGAGCCACAAATAGCGCAAAAGACGCAAAAATGCATTTATTTTTGCGTTTCTTGTGCCTCTTGAGGCCAACTCGGGGTTGTTTTTAGTTCGATTGCCTTAGCGGAACGCCTGCTCTTCGCCAGCATATTTCCACCCCATTCAAACAAGAGGCGCGGGCCAGGCCCGGCATGCTAGAATACCGGCGCTATGCGAGTTCTGTTTCTAAATCCGATGTTCGGAAGAGACTTCACGAAATCCGCGCGCTGGTTCGCGCGCTCGAGGGGCCGTGTCCAGCGCCATCCCGATTATTTGTGCATCGCCGCCGCCGTCGCGGAAGCAGATGGGCATGAGGTGTTCCTGCTGGACGCCCAGGCGAAGAATATCCCAACGCCGGATGCGCTGCCCGCCATAAAGGCCTTCGCGCCGGATCTGATTATCTACCAGGCTTCGACGCCTTCCATTGATGCGGATATCGCCGCGGCGGCGCTGTGCCGGGAATCCGTCCATGCCCAGCACGTGCTGGTGGGGCCCCATGTGTCGGCGGAGCCGGAAGATACGCTTAAACGCGCCCACGGCGTGGTGGACGCCGTGGCGATTGGCGAGTATGACTATACCGTGCGGGATTTGGCCAGCGGCGTGGCGCTTCGAGATTGCGCGGGTATCGCCTGGATGGATGGCGGGCAATACCGCTGCAATCCGCGCCGGCCTTACATCGAGGAGCTTGATGCCCTGCCGTTCCCGGCATGGCGGCATATCGATCTCCAGGACTACCGCGACGCGGGCAAGCTATTTCCGTTCCTGACGTTGATCAGCGGGCGTGGATGCTGGGGCCGCTGTACGTTCTGCCAGCTTCCGCAAGTGATGACTGGCCGGCAATACCGCGCCCGGAGCGTCGAGAACGTGATCGCGGAAATTGAATATGACCTGTCGCTGTTCCCCGATTTGCGCGAGGTCATGTTCGAGGATGACACGCTGCTCTCTCCGGCAAACCGCGAACGCCTTCGAGCGTTATGCGAAGCCCTCATCTCGCGCCGGTTCGGCATCTCCTGGAGCGCCAATGCGCGGGTCGATGTGAATGACCTGGATACCCTGAAGCTGATGAAGCGTTCGGGCTGCCGCATGCTCTGCGTGGGATTCGAATTCGGCGACGAACAGGTGCTGCGCAATGTGAAAAAAGGCACCAGCGTCGAGGAAATGCGGCGCTTCGCCGAACATGCCCGCAAGGCGGGCATCCGCGTCCATGGATGCTTCATGATTGGCGGGCCTGGTGAAACGCCGGAAACGGCCCGGAAAACCATCCGCCTGGCACAGGAATTGCCCATCGACACCGCCCAGTTCAGCGGGGTAGTGGCGTATCCAGGGACGGAGTTTTACGCATGGGCGCGTGAACAAGGCTACATTATTCCTTGCGACTGGCGCGACTGGGTGGATAAAGATTATGAACAGGTCACCACGCTGAACCTGCCCATGCTCAAGGTGGAAGAGATCAACGCCTTGATCGATGAGGGGCTGCGGGGTTTCTATATGCGCCCGTCCCAAATGTGGCGCATGCTTTGCAACATCCGTTCCATGTCTGATGTGCGCGCGAAATGGCATGGGCTCAAGAGTTTCTTCGGCTATTTCCGGGCGCGCGAACAACGGCCCTTCACCGGATTCCCTGGGAATAACTAGCCTCGCTTCCGCGTTGAACCAGAAATACGCTGCTACTGCATGGGCAGGCGCGGTTTCATTTTCCCGCAGGGTGAATCATGAGCACGGTTTCTGGTCCATTAGGGGTGTTTGATTACAATCAATACCGCCATCTCACTCATTTCAATGAAGCCGTGATGATTCTCAATGGCCGGATGCCGCCCCCTCGAACGGCGGTCTTTTATCCGGCCCATGCCTGCCGGAAAAACAGCCGTTGGTGTGAACCGCGCGAATTTGATGGCCAAGTATATAGTTATCTAGAGCCTCAACGAATGATGGCGCTGCTTGCCAGTTTGCGCGCCGTGGGCGTCATGGGCGTCGAGCTATGCGGTGGGAATGACCCGGCGCTTTATCCCGAATTGGCGGAGGTGCTTCCCGTGGCCAGCGCCGATGGCCTGGCTATCGGCATGCTCACGATGGGGGCCTATTGCACCGGCGCGTTGGCGGAAGCGCTTGTTTCCAGCGCGCGGTATGTGCGTGTAGCGCTGGGCGGCGCACATGCCGCGTCTCATCAAGAACGCTCCCAAGTCTCGTTTGACGCTGTTTGCGCCCACGTGCGGGAACTGGCGGATTTGCGGAATGAACGCCATTCGGCGCTGCGTATTAGCCTTCGAATCGCCGTGGATAACCGGAATATCGCCGAAGTGGGGGATTGCGCCGAATTGGCCCTCCGGCTGGGAGCCGATTCCCTTCAATTCAAGCCCGTGCGCCTGGGGCCGCACGCCCTTGCGTCCGCACAGTCAGAGGAAGCCGTCCAAGCGCTCCAAGCGTTGCGCCAGCGATATCCAGGCATGCCCGTCACGGGAGGGCTCGACCGGCTCCATGTATCCCGCCAGTGCTGGCTTACGCCGCTCCAGCTCATGCTCGATGCCAATGGCGATGTCTATTTGTGCTGCAATTTCACCCATGAAGACACAGCGGAACCACTGGGCAATGTCTTCGAGCAGCCGCTGCATGATATCTGGTATGGCGAAACGCACTGGGATGCCCTTCGAACCCCACAGCCGCATGCCTGCGCCGCGGAAGAATGCCGTTTCCTCCGTTCAAGCGCCGCGCCAGGCGAACTGCTGGGCGCAAACGACGCCTATTTCGGATTCGAGTAGCCTCGTCTCCGGCCAAACAGTCCGCCCAAGGCGGGCGGCATTTCTCATGCTATTTGGAGGGGTGTTCCCGCAGAATGCTAAAGAAATCCTCGTGTCGGGTCGATAAGTATGCCGGACCCTTAACGGAGGAAGACCGATGGCAGCGATGGTGACAAGGCGCGACGGCGACACGTTCGAGGTGAGTTTCTCGCTGAGGCTGCGTGGTTCGATGCTCGATATGGAGGAGGCGGTCCAGGAGGCCCTGAACGGGGTGGGGCGCGCAGTCATGGCCGAGGCCCTGGCCCGTTTCGACACAGACGGCTCGCCCATCCGCGTCGGCGCCACCACCTTCAAAACCAAGGGGCGCTTCGGCCAGACCTACGAGACGCCCCACGGCCCGGTCCGCGTCGAGCGGCACGTCTACCAGAACACCGCCACGGGCGGGCGCACCTTCTGCCCGCTGGAGCGGGACGCGCGAATGGTCATGAACGCCACGCCGCGCTACGCCCGGATCGTCAGCGGAAAATACTCCCGCATGGGCGCCGATGTCATGCGCCGCGACCTGCTCGAGTCGACAGGCCGCGCAATCTCGCGCGACTATGTGAAGAAGATCGGCGATTTTGTGGGCGCCCTGGCGCAGGCCAGGGAGGAGACGTGGGAGTACGAGCTGCCGGAATTGGACAGGCCGGTCGCGTCGGTGGCCGTGGGCCTGGACGGCACCTGCATGCTGCTCAGGGAGGACGGCTGGCGTCAGGCGATGTGCGGGTCCATCAGCCTGTACGACAAGGACGGGGAGCGGCTGCACACGATCTACGCGGGCGCATCGCCCGAGTACGGCAAGCAGACTTTCCTCGAGCGCTTCGGCCGCGAGGTGGAGCGCGTGAGGGCGAGGCACCCGGCGGCGCTGTATATCGGCCTGGCCGACGGCGCGCCGGACAACTGGAAGTTTTTGACGCCGCGCACGGACCGGCAGATGCTGGATTTCTATCACGCGCGGGAATACGTGGGGAAGGCGGCGGAGGCGATTCACGGTCATGGCGCGCGCCGCCGGGAGTGGGAGGCGGACTGGAGTCACCGGCTGAAGCACACGAGGGGCGCAGCCGGACGCTTGCTGGAGGAGATGAAGGCGAGCTTGCCAAGCGTGCGCGCCCAGGCTTGCCGCGAGGAACTCGGCAAGGCGATCACCTACTTCGGCAATCACCGCTCGAAGATGCAATACTGGCGGCACACGGCGGAGCGCCTTCCCATCGGCAGCGGAGTGACGGAGGCGGCGTGCAAGACGCTGATCAAGCAACGCCTGGCATGCTCCGGGATGCGGTGGAAGGAAGCGGGCGCGAGCGCGGTGATCGCGCTCAGGTCGCTGGAGATGACCGAGGGCCGTTGGGACCAGTTCTGGCAACACGTGGCCCGCCACGGGGTCAATTGAGGTTATCATATTGAGGGAGCACCCATTTGGAGCTGCCAAATTGATTGAACCATGCGCGGGATTCAAAAGGCATTTTCTCGCGCGCGGAAGGAGTTTCCGCGGGACGGCCTATGGGTAGAATGACGAGAATCCGTTTGCTCTCCGGCACGTCAAGCATCTCGCCAATTACCTGTGCGCGGTTTTGCTGGAGGAGCCAGCCATCCACCCACACCGTGGCGTAACCTAGCGCGGTAATGGCCAGCATCATGTTCTCGACTGCCGCCGCGCAGTCTTCCAGTTGGAAATCAAAGCTTTCGTAGACGGCTTTCGGTTTCACATCGATGATGCACGTGATATAGGCCTTCGCCTGCTGCATGGCCATGTTGGCCCCGGGAAGCTGGTTGATTGTCTTCACCATCGCCGCGTCATCCACGATTACGAAATTGGTGGTCTGGGCATTACAGCCCGAAGGGGCCATTAGCCCGGCATGGACAATGCGGCGCAAATCTTCACGTGGGACAGGCTGGTCCAGGAAAGGGCCGCGATAACTGTGGCGATTCTGAATGGCTTCAAATAGTTCCATGGTTGATTCACTCCTATATTTTCAAGTAAGGATGCAGCTCTGTTACTACCGCTCCTGGAAGAATATATCATGCGTACGTATTGAAATACCGTAAAACCGCCTACCTGTCATCCCCGCGAACGCGGAGATCCAGAGAATTTGCACTGGATTCCCGCTTTCGCGGGAATGACAACAAGGTAGTTTATGGGGTTTTATACAACAAATGTTATTAGATGGTGGGGCAAATCCACCATGTATTTTGGTTCATCCGCGCGCCCAAGAATGGCTCCAACTAAGCAGCGGCTATCCCTCGGCAAGGCGAATGGATCGGTAGTAACAGAGCTGCACCCTCAAGTAGCCACCGTTCTTTTTGGATGAGCAAAGCGCACTCGTATGGGTTTATAGCCCTTATTTTCCTTGGCCGCCACTATATCCCGTTGTGGCCGGTGTGTCTGAAAAAATTCAACACGGCGTGTTTGATGTGTGCTTTTCAATTATCCACCGTTTGGAATGGCGGGTAAAGCCAAACCCTAGCAAACTAGTTTATTCGTGTACATCCATGATTGCGTCCCATCTCAAGCATGCCGCCATGCGCCCGCCGTTCCTGGCCTCCAATTGTGGCGTTTGCTGTGCGCACTCCGGCCCGGCATAAGCGCAGCGTGGATGGAACGGGCAGCCGGGGGGCGGATGGAGCGGCGAGGGCGGATCGCCCTGGAGTATGACGCGGCGGCGAAGGCGTTCTTTTTCGGGCTCGGGCAGCGGCACGGCGCTTGCCAGTGCGCGGGTGTAGGGATGCCCGGGGTGTGCGAAGACCTCGGCAGCCGGGCCCATCTCGACGATGCGTCCCAGATACATCACGGCGATGCGGTGCGACAAGTGTTTCACCACGGATAAATCATGGGAGATCAGCACTATCGCCAGGCCTTCTTCCCGCCGCAACCTGGCCAGCAGGTTCAAGATCTGGGCCTGCACCGACACATCGAGGGCGGACACGGGCTCATCGGCTACGATGAGCTTGGGCTCGAGCGCCAAGGCGCGGGCGATGGCGATGCGCTGGCGCTGGCCGCCGGAGAATTCATGGGGGTACTTGCGCATGAACCGGGACGCCAGGCCGACGCGCTCCATGAGGGCCGCCACGCGCTGGGGCAGCTCGCGGCGGCTGCACATGCCGTGGACGGCCATGGGCTCCGCAATCGCATCAAATACGGTCATGCGCGGGTTCAGTGAGGCATAGGGGTCTTGAAAGACCATCTGCATTTCACGGCGCAGGGGGCGCAGTGCGTTGCGGGAAAGGCCCACGAGTTCACGGCCTCGGAACCGCACGGAACCGCTAGTGGCGGGTATGAGCTGGAGTATAGTGCGCGCTAAGGTCGATTTGCCGCAGCCGGATTCGCCCACCAGTCCTAAGATTTCGCCCTCCGCGAGCGATAAATTCACGCCATCCACGGCCTTAAGCGTGCCGATGCGCCGCTCGAGCACCAGTCCGCGATACACCGGAAAATGTGTTTTCACATCGGTCAGCGTCAGTATGTTCCCGGCCATGGTCTCCCCAGCATCCAAAGGGATTCAGCGCTATATGCGGCTCGATTATGGTAGAATCCCACAAAATCTTGTACAGAATGTAACAAACCTGGCCCATTACCGCAAACCGCGAGTGATCAGGGAGCTAGGCTCTATGATTGCGGTTACGCCGTTTCTCGATATTGTGGGCAGCCCCCACGTCAGGGATATAAAGAGCATGCCAGAGAATTCGGACATTATCTTAGCCACGGCCAACGCGCGGTACGTCCATATGTCCATGGGCCTGCGCTGCCTGCACGCCAATTTGGGCGCGCTACGCGGCCAAGCCCGTATCCTGGAATTCGACATCCACCAAGAGCCTATCGAGATCGCCCATGCCATCTTGTCCGCCCGCCCGAGACTTGTGGGCCTGGGGGTGTACATTTGGAATGCCACCCTCCTGGCACAGGTGGCGCGCATCTTGAAAGCATTGCAGCCCTCGCTATGGCTCGTGGCGGGCGGCCCCGAGGCCAGCCATGGATACGAAGGCACGGAACTCTTTGCGGCCATCGATTATCTCATCTGTGGCGAAGGAGAAGAGGCGTTCGCCGGGCTTGCCGCTACCTTGATGGAAGGCCGCCAGCCGTTGCGCAAGGTGCTTGCGCCGCCGCCACCCAGCTTGGAGCGCATTGCTTCGCCGTACGAGGACTATACGGACGAAGACATCCGCAACCGCCTGTTGTATGTGGAATCCTCCCGGGGCTGTCCGTTTCGCTGTGCGTTCTGCTTGTCCGCGAACAGCCACCCCGTGCGCGAAGCACCCTTGCCTAAGTTTTTTAAAGACATGGAAATCCTCATCGAGCGTGGCGCGCGGTTATTCAAGTTCACTGACCGCACTTTCAATCTGGGCTTGGAACGCACGGCCGCCATCCTGTCGTTTTTTCTTGAACGCTGGCGCGCGGGCATGCAGCTCCACTTCGAGATTTTGCCTGATCGCTTGCATCCTACCATGCTCGAATGGATCGCCCGCTTCCCCGAGGGCGGCCTGCATCTCGAACTGGGCGTGCAAACGTTCCATCCCGCCGCGCAAGAAGCGATAGACCGCCCGCAGGATTTAGAAGTTACTACCGAAAATCTCCGGTTTTTACGCCAGCGCACCGGCGCGCTGCTTCATGTGGATCTGGTGGCGGGGCTGCCGGGTGAAACGTGGGAATCGTTCGGAAACGGTTTTGATCAGCTTATCGCGCTCGAACCGCATGCCATCCAGGTGGGCATATTAAAACGCCTGAAAGGTTCTCCCTTGGCCCATCGCCCCACGCCGAACGGCATGATATTCGCCCCCTTCCCGCCGTATGAAGTGCTCGAAACGGAACATATCGATTTCGACCGGATGCGCCTCATCAAGCGTTTCGCCCGTTATTTCGAGCTGTACTACAACATGGAGCGTTTTCCCCGGTCGCTCCCTTTGCTCTGGCGCACGGACCCTTCGCCCTTCGCCGCGTTCCTGGCCCTTTCAGACGCCCTATGGTCCGCCACGGGCCGCACACACCAGCTCTCGCTGGCCCGGCTCGCGGAACACTTACACCGTTTCCTCGTCATGCGGGGAATCGCCGCAGCCGAGGCGTCGTCGGCCATCGAGGCGGATTTCCGCAGCCGCCCCGGACGCCATGACGCATTGGAACTAGAATAATCCCAACCCCGACGAATACTAGCCAATAGCCGTGAACTGTAAAAAGCTGGATTCCTTTCGAACTCATTCCTCCGCTGGGGCAGGAAGCTGGTATGGCTCCTCGATAGTCCCTCGAAGTGTTTTTCCGTCTAGCTCCCGTTCCTTGCCCGTGACAAAATGATGCAGTCTTTCGACCACTTCATCGAGCTGCATCGCTTCGGCGCTGAGTTCTTCTCCGGCGGAGGCGTTCTCTTCCGCCGAGGCCGCCACGGATTGCGTGACGCGCTCCATCTGCGCCATGGCGATGCTCACTTGTTCGACGCTCTTGGCGACCTGCAGTGATGCTTGGGTGATGGATTCGAGTTTTTCACCCATGGCCGTGGCGGATTCCACGATATCTTCGAAGTTAGAGTTGATGTCGCGAATGCTACCTGCCGTATCCGCAACGCGGCTGGCGGTGCCTTCCAGCAATTTTTGCGTATCTTTCGCGGCGCTGGCCGCGCGAATGGCCAGGCTGCGGACTTCTTCGGCCACGACGGCGAATCCTTTTCCATGCTCGCCAGCCCGGGCCGCTTCCACTGCAGCGTTAAGAGCCAGCAGGTTGGTTTGGAACGCGATCGCATCAATATTCTTGATGATCTTGCTCATTTGGCCGCTGTCTGCTTCGATTTGGCCCATCTGCCGGGTCATTTCTACAATGGCCCGCAACGATTGCCCGGAACGCTCGATATTGGCCCGCATGAGCCCAGCCGCACCATTGGTTAGCGTATGGGTCTCACTGGTCATGCTGGCCATTTCATTGAGGGATGCGGAGGTCTCCTCGAGGCTCGCGGCCTGATTGCTTGCGCCTTCCGCCAGCGCCTGGCCCGATTGCGCCACTTGCGTGCTTGCCGAAGCAACTTCGTGCGAGGCGGCCTCGAGTCCGCGGATCACCTCGAGCAGCGGAGCCGACACCCGATTCGCCACTCCGACGCCAATAAGTCCGCCCACAATCGCCAACGCACCGCCCACCGCCATCAATATAAACAGCGTTCTGCGCTGCGTGGCGAGTGAATTCGCCCGGATCGTATTGGCTTCTCGCAACAGCTCATTCTCGGGGGCCGTAGCCACTACCGAGTAGATCTTGCCTTCCATGTTCCAGGGCCGGTAAGCCGCGAATTTGCTGACGCCCTCGAATGTATATGTCCGGACGCCTGTTTCTCCTTTGAGCATGCTATTTGTAACGATTTCCGCTAAAACCCCTTGAGAAGGATCCGCTAAGGACTTCGCGTTTTTAAGCGTATAAGATGGATGGCTCACCAGCACGCCCGCTTCATTGATGATATATGCATAGCCGGTCTCTCCGAATGTAACGGATTCCGCTAAATCGGAAATTACCTGCCAGTTAATGTTCAATACGGCCACCCCGCAGCATTTATCATCTAGATACACTGGGGATACGAGGCGTAGTTCAACTTCTTGCGTGTTGCCGGCAATCTGGCAGCCGCTGTTATATAGGCCGCCTTTTGGCAGGGCCAAGCCCGCTATGAACCAATCGGATTTGCTTCTTTCGCCTAGTTCATTCGAAAATGCGCCTTGCACATGCTTGATCACTTCTTTCCCAGAAGTGTCTATAAATCGTATCTGTGCAAGAAGAGGATGCTTCTCCTTTTTCCCTTCTTTTTCCTGCTCGATATACTGGCTGTCGTACATGGTTTGGATTTCGCTGTATAAAGCTTCCTGCGTCTGGGTGGCTGCTTCGGTGCTCAACTCATCCCAATACGCGCTGGTGCAAATAATCCAATCCCATGCGGGAACCCGGATATATGCAAGGCATTTCGAACGTTCCTCGAACGTGTAATTCGCCAGTTGTATGTCCGTGCCGCTGGCTTTCTGGAAAATCTCATTGAATACGGTGAGATTTAAATCGCCGATGACATTTTTCCCCTCGATCTCCGCCCGCGGATGCACCAGCACCGCGCCCTGGGAATTCACGACAAAGACATACCCGCCAGCGCCAATCTTCAAGCCTCGGATGTAGTTCGCAAAATCCGCCGATGGCGTGCTTCCTAGTTCAGCCTGCATTTGCGCCGCTTTCGCCACACCCTGCGTGACCCGGAGCAATTCGCGCTGGGCAATCGAATTCAATGATGCATTAGCACCCGCTTTAGTGGATATATAATTGGCCAGATTCGAGGAAGCGGCCAGGCGTATAGTGTCGCGTTTCAGCGACGCCACGGTCGCATCCAACCGCTCCCATAGTGCTAGGTCTCCATAGAGCAGTGCATTTTCTGATTGCTTTTGCAGCCCGGTGTACGCGGCATCCGTGTTCCGCGAACTCAAGTCTCTGATCTGAAATAATCCGAACGCGCTAAGCAAGATGGTGGGTACAACAACCAAGAGCAGACAGATGAGGGTAAGCCGGAAACGCAAGGAAACACTGCCCATAGCCAGCTCCTTTTTGGAGCCCCCTTAGGAGCTATTTTCCCTTTGGTTCAGAATCCAGAAAAACGCTTTCTTATATACAACGTTTTCTACTACTGATTCCATTTCTTATAAATCAAATATAACGTATTTTTCTTTTTATTACCAGTATGAAATGAGCTGAGCAAACGTATTACTATCTGAATCTAACACGCACACACCTGCGCGGGGATTTGACGCTGCTGGATTCGTGATGATATGGTTTCCAAATTCGTATGGAACGCCGCGACTGGCGAGCACTGCGTGGAATCAACCACGGGGAAGCGGCGGGCCACAGGGAAAATTGCCGATCGCCTGGGCGCGGAAACACATGCGTCCAGGCGTGTTGTGTTTTCGGGGAACAACCTGCATCGGAGGAGCATAAACATGACGGAACGGGATTTGAAACAGATGTACCGCAGCCGGACCGAAGGAAACTTTCCAGAAACCATCGAGGTCATGGGCCGGGCGTATGCCAAGGCGGAAAACCTACGGTACGGCACGAATCCCCACCAGCCTGCCGCGTTTTACCGCCCTGCGGACGGGAAAAATCTAGTGCTTGGCGCGTATCAACTCCTGAAAACGGGCAAGAGCGGCCTTTCCCAAACCAATATCGAGGACATGCACCACGCCGTGGGCATCCTCAAGTTTATGCAGCGTCCCGCTTGCGCCGTCATGAAACACTGCAATCCTTCCGGCGTGGCCATCCAAGTGGGCGATATGCCGCTGGCGCGGATTTATGAACGCGCCCGCGACGCCGACGCACAGGCGGCTTTCGGCAGCGTGGTGGCGTTCAACACGGAAGTGGACGAGGACACCGCCGAGGCGATCATGCAGACCATCGTCGAGGGCGTCGCCGCGCCTGGGTACACGCCAGAGGCGCTCGAAACGCTGAACAACGCCGAACGGTTCAAACGCAACAAAGAAATCCGGGTGATTCAACTGCCCGGTTTTGCGCGCTTGCCGAAATTTGTGGAAGATGGCACGGATGTGTATGAAATGAAGGTTTTCGATGATGGCAGCATCGTCCTGGCCACGCCGTATTTATCCCGCGTCAAAGGGCCGGAAGATTTGATGCCCGCTTATAACGAGCACAAGACGAAGGGCCGCATCGAGATCGCCCGCAAGCCGGACGCCCGTGAACTGGATGATCTCCTCTTCGCGTGGTACGTCAACATCCACGTCCGGTCCAACGGCGTTGTTATTGCCCGCAACGGCCAGACCCTTGCCGTGGGCACGGGTGAACAGGACCGCGTGGGGGCCGTGCAGCAAGCGATCCACAAAGCCAAACAGAAGTACAAAGGCGAAGAAAGCCTCGATGGGGCCGTCATGGCGTCGGACGGTTTCTTCCCGTTCCGCGACGCCGTGGACGCCGCCACCTCGGCGGGTATTTCGGCTATTTGCCAGCCTGGCGGCAGCGTGAGCGATTACGAGGTCATTGAAGCGTGCAACGAGACCAATACCGCCATGGTTTTTACGGGCGAACGCTGCTTCTCGCACCATTAGGATATGCCGCACATTAGGACATGCCATGTTGGACATGCCATGTTTGACACCGTTCCGGGATTATGGTATATTTTGCACGTGGCGCTGTAGGAATAATACGCGCCAAATAAGCAGGAGTTCCCGCTCCTCACCTTGCGGCGAACGTGTTTCTTAAGAAACGCGGCATCTGTGAGCAAGGTTAGCGCGCTCGATATGAGCGCTTGGGCCGTATGTTATTTTCGCGGCGGAGGACGGGTGTGCTCCGCCGCGTTTCTTTTTTTTGGAGAAGGATGCTGCCTAACCACTGCCAGATTGCGGGCGTGGCGGCGTCTGGCGAGAGGAGGGACTACATATCTCAAAGGTAGATCAACGCGTGCGAGTCAATGAACGGATTCGCGCCAGGCAGGTGCGCGTCATTGACGAGGAAGGGAATCAGCTCGGTATTTTGAGCCCCTTCGACGCCATGCGCGAAGCGCAGGAGCGGGGTTTGGATCTAGTCGAGGTGGCGCCGAACGCGACGCCCCCCGTGTGCCGCATCATGGACTATGGCAAATATCGCTATCAGCAAAGCAAGCGCGCCAAGGAGTCCAAAAAGCACCAGCACACGGTAACGGTCAAGGAAGTGCAATATAGCCGGAAGATCGATACCCACGACTTCGAATACAAAACGAAACATGTGCGCGAGTTTCTGGGCGAGGGCAATAAAGTGAAAGTGGTCGTGAAGTTTCGCGGCCGCGAAATGGCCCACCCGGAATTTGGCCGGGAGATCTTGACCCGGGTGGTGGAAAGCACAAAGGATTTGTGCAGTGAAGAGGTGGAAACCTCCCGCATTCCGCTGATCGGGCGTTTCATGAGTATCATGTTGTCTCCGTCGGCCAAAATCACCGCCAAGGTAAGCGCTGCTGCTGCCGCCGATTCGAGTTGATGCCCTTTTCGCGCGCCAAGCCATGTGTTAAATGAGCTTGGCGCATGGATATGTCCACTGACGATTCCACGCGGTTCTACACCAAAAAACCGCAAACAAACGGCGTCGGGAGAGTTTTTTGTCTCTGCGCGGCGCCGTGACGACAACCGATGGAGGATTCATTATGCCGAAGATGAAGACGCGGCGTTCCGCGGCCAAGCGCTTTAAGAGCACGAAAAACGGGGGATTCAAGCGCCATCTGGCCGGCGGGCGGCATCTTCTTACCCACAAGCCAGCCAAGCGCCGCCGCAGGCTCCGCACCGCCACCATGCTGGACCCCTCGGATGTGGGCCGGGTTAAGCAGATGCTTCCCTATGGGTGACGGGAGACTGTTTCCCGTTCGTGCAGCAATAACCCGCCCATAGGGCGGATGAAATTGAGGAGTTCAAACCATGCCTCGTGCAACCAGCGCCCCCGCATCGCGCCGTCGGCGCAATAAGGTTTTAAAACTAGCTTCGGGCTATCGCGGCAGCAAGCATCGCCTGTTGAAAACCGCTAAACAAGCGGTGGATCATTCCGGCGTATATGCTTACCGCGACCGCAAGGTGCGCAAACGTGAATTTCGCAAGCTGTGGATCGCGCGCATTAACGCCGCTTCACGCGCCTGCGGCATGACGTATAGCCAGTTCATTCAAGGGCTTAAACTGGCCCAGATCGATCTGAACCGGAAAATCCTGGCCGACATCGCCGCCACCGACACCGAGCGATTTCAATCAAATCGTCGAGTTGGTGCGCGCACATCAGGCCGCTTCCTAGTCATGCGCATTGTGCCCGCCGTGGATATTCGCGCAGGACGATGCGTGAATCTGGTCCAGGGTGATTACGCCCAGGAAACGGTCTTTGCGGAAGACCCCACAGTCCAGGCGCTACGCTGGCATGAACAGGGCGGTGCATTGATCCATATCGTGGATCTCGATGGCGCTCTGGAAGGACGCCTGTGCGTAGCTGAAGAATTGCGTGCAATCGCCGCCGCCCATGTGCCTTTCGAGGTGGGCGGCGGCCTTCGTTCTTTCGAAACCGTGGCTGAAGTGCTCGCCACGGGGGCCAGCCGTGCGATTTTGGGCACCGCCGCCTACCGGGAGCCCGCGCTGGTGCGCCGCGCCGCCGAGGCCTATCCGGGCCACATTGCCGTGGGCATTGACGCGAAAGCGGGCAAAGTGGCGCTGAGCGGCTGGCGGGAAATCACCGATATGGACGCCATCGATTTTGCCCGCGCCATGCAGGATGCAGGCGCTTCGCGCATCATCTATACCGATATTTTGAGCGACGGCATGATGAAAGGCCCGAATATCGAGATGACGCAAGCGTTGGCGGAAGCGGTGGGCATACCCGTGACCGCCAGCGGCGGCATGTCTTCTCTTGAGGATGTGCGCCGGGTGTGCGCCATCGAACGCTCGGGCGTCGATGAAGTCATTATTGGCCGCGCCTTATACCTGGGCGTTTTTACCCTCGAACAAGCTATCGCCGCCGCCGGGGCGGGGGCGTGAAACTGCCATTCGACACCGCCGTGATTATCGGCGTGGGGCTGCTGGGCGGTTCGCTTGGCCTTGCCTTAAAAGAACGCCGCCTCGCCCGGTATGTGCGCGGGGTTGGCCGCCGCGCTACTTCGCTCGATACCGCGCGGGCCATGGGCGCTATTGATGAATCCTATCTCGACCCCGTGGAGGCCTGCCGCAACGCCGAACTGGTGGTTCTCTGCACGGCGGCGAACACTATTCCCGCCTTGCTCGACGCCATACGCCCCGCATGCGGACCGGACGCTGTTGTTACCGATGTAGCCAGCACGAAGGGCGCTATCTGCGCCCATGCCGCCGCGACATGGCCCAGCCCACTCCGCTTCATCGGCAGCCACCCTATGGCGGGCTCGGAGAAATTTGGGCCTGAACATGCCTACGCCAGTTTGTATGAAGGCAGTGTGGCGATTATTGAGCCGGAAGCAGGGCATGCCCCGGACGCCCACGCCGCCGTGTGCGCCTTATGGCGCGCCGTGGGGGCCCGCATCATCGAGCTCGAGCCTCAGCGGCACGACACCCTTCTTGCCCGGACCAGCCACATTCCCCATGTCACGGCTGCTTGTCTCGCGTTATTGGCCGCGGAGGAAGGCGATGTGCGCGCCGTGGTGGGCGGCGGATTCCGCGACACCACCCGCATCGCCGCCGGACGCCCCGAGATCTGGCGCGATATCTGCCTCACCAACCGCAAAGCCATCCTGGATGGACTCGATGCGCTGCGCGGGCGGCTCGATGCGCTGCGCGGCCTGCTCGAATCAGGCGACGGGCCGGGCCTGGAAGCCTTTCTTGAGGCAGGCTGTGAAGCCCGGCGAAAGGCGCTAGACGAATGAACGGGGTGTTCATCACATTCGAGGGCGTCGAGGGCTGTGGAAAATCGACCCAAGCCCAGCTCCTGAAGACACGCCTCGAAGGCATGAGCCGTCCGGTCATCCTGACGCGCGAACCCGGCGGCACGCCGCTCTCGGAGGCTATTCGCTCCCTTTTGCTTGATCCGGCATACGCCAGTATGAGCGCCACGGCGGAGCTGCTCTTGTATGAAGCCGCTCGCGCCCAGCATGTGGAGAAACGCATCCTGCCCGCCCTTGACGCCGGGAAGATCGTCTTGTGCGACCGGTTCACGGATTCCACCACCGCCTACCAAGGCGCAGGCCGCGACCTCGAGCCTCAGATGCTCGAACGCCTCCACCGCATCGCCACGCAAGGCATCTGGCCCGATTTGACCCTTGTCATCGATGTGCCCGCCGGAGAAGGCCTGCAACGCGCCGCCCGCGTGCGCGCGCAAGACCGCATGGAGCAAGAGCCTCTCGCTTTCCATGAAGCCGTTCGACGCGGCTTCCTCGCCATCGCCGCACGCGAGCCCGAACGGGTCAAAATCATCAACGGCCAGCGCCCCATCAGCGAAGTCGCGGAAGAGGTGAACCGGTGTGTGGACGCCTTGCTTTGAACCTCTTTTGACATAAGGCAGGAACATCCTCGCCGTTCAACCTACTGGTTCATTTCATTTTTGTACATGCCGAATCATGTCGGTAATGTAAGCGTGTTCTTTTAGGACACACTTTTGGGGGAGATTACCGTGTAGTGGTTCATTTCATCATAATTTGAAGATGCAGCCGTTTCGCCTAGCCTATACAATATTTCCAGAACGCCAGGCAATTATTAATATCGGAAGAGATAAACCACTAGAAGCGGCGCTAGATTCCTGCATGGGGTATCAGAATGCAGGGAGCGGGCAAAGGGTGGCGCGTCCAGTATGCAGATCCTCTCCCTCAATGGACTCCCTTCCAGGCAGGATAGATTTTTACCAAATAGTATATCAAGGCTAATGAGCCTAAAACGGAAAGAATGGAAAACACATATCTCTTTGTATCCACCAAGTCATGGATACGATGAATCTCGGGATTCCGGGCGTCATAATACACCCGAAGCAAATACCCTTTGTCCTTCAGCCGCGTGATCTCTTCATCGCCCAGTGCATTAGGACTATCCGCCACCGGCCACATGCCGGACCAAGAGCCTTGGAATGGGATTTCATTCACATGGTAAGTAAAAGAAATCGTAACCTTATTCCGGTTAGGTTCCGCGTTGTAATGGATGGATTTGATATCACAACTCGTGATCCGCCCCATGGTTTCCTGCCATCTAAAGGTGGGGGATGCATGGATCCATTCCATCCCACAGAAAACCACCGCAGCTAACATGACGAGTCCTATAAATTCGGGCAAGCCGAAAGGATTGAACCGCCGTTTCTGGTGAAGTGACATACGCCTGGCTACTCCTGACCCCAAGCCAAATGCTTGCCATATTGTTTCCGCAGACGGGGAGTATGTCAAGCAGAAAAACAGCGCCTATTCTTGTGTATGCCTGCCCGCCTGGTTAAGATGGCTGTGCCGGATATACTACTCGATGAGGTGCATGATGCAACGGTATTATGTCGTTACCATTTGGTCGGAAGGACGGCCAGGCAAGAAATGGAAAACCATGGAAGAGCCTGAAGTGATCCCCGAGGGTACGGGCGTGTTTTTCCGCGACATGGGCACCCGCCTTCCCGTGAAAGTCATTGGGAACGTATCTATTGAGGAATACGAACATGGGCTGGATTACCCGGATGCCGAAGAGGAAGAGCCCGGGAAGGAGGTTTAGCCCGTCCTCGAACCTCGGCGCAGTACGAGCCACGTGAGCAAGCCCGTCACGCCCACCGCCAGGCCCGATATGGCGATGCGCACCTGCCTGCTTTTATGGCGGCCCGTCGCACACCAGCGGGCGAAGTGCTCGCAATTGTGGAAAATGAGGCTGTAATTGTCCGCGTCAAGATATTGCTCCGCCCGTGCAACCGACGCCTTCGGGTCTTTGGCGTGATGGGCCACATGGACATGCGCTCCTTGGGCGAATTCGTCAAGAGAAGTGCGCCGCACATAGGGGCGTTTTTTCTCACCATCGTCACCCGAAAAATGAATCACCGTTCCGTCACCACAATCGACGCCGTGATGGGAATACCCCAAGCGCCCCACCTGGATATGATCGCCTTTCGCCATGCCGCCTCCTTGTTCTAAACGGAAGTATATCGGATCGGCGCGAGGAAAGCATGCGGGCTTATATGAATGCCGCGCTTTGAACCTTCGCGGCTTCGCGTGAGATATAGTATCAAGAATTTTTGTAACACTTTAGCCGACTGAAAAAGCATCTGATATTTGGCAGCCTTGTTTATTGTCTTGCGCCGGTATTGATACCTTATTTTGCATCTAAAGACCGACGCCCTCGTCGGTCATTCTCCACCACTTGGGTAAAGTGTTATTTTGATTTGTATTCACGCAAAGCCGCCAAGAACGCAAAGGCCGCCTAAAAAAGGGGCGCCGGCCCGGGGGAGGGTTTCCGGGCCGGCATTGAGAGAGGAGGAGGAGGATATATATGCTGTAACAGGCGTTACCCTAAGGTAACGCCTGAGTATTGGAGATCAATTCCAGCCGCCCCACTGGCTCGCCCAGTACATGAAGAACGGACGGCCGCTATAGTCTTGCACCGCATAGGGGGTAGTGGTTTCAAACTTTTCCAGCACCGGGTATTTGGAATTCAAGCGGACAAACTCCACGTGGCCGTCCATGTACAGCACGTTGCTGCCGCCGGGGACGTGGTTGAAGGAGCTGACGCCCGTTTGATTTGCGGCGTCGCCGCCCACTTGGGCTCCGCTCCACGCATCCCACATCACGGGCAGCGTGCTTTGGCCGACAGAACCTGAAGCAGGATTATTAATATCGGTGATGAAGAACCGCTCAACGCCTTCCTTCAACCGGATATAGGACTTAGGCAATGCCGAAACGCCGTCATCGTCATACAGCGTGGTGTTGGTGTTGATGCCAGCCGCCGTGAAAACCCCTGAACTAATGTCGCTTGCACCCGGCGTGTAGCTCAGACTCTGATTCCAAACCACCTTCATGTTAACCGGGCATGTGGTGTCACCCACTTTGCCCGCCACGCCATCTAAGGTCTCCAACGCGACGCCGCCTCCACTAGTGATGGCTTTGTAATTCACCATCAGCGCCTCAGCCAACTGGGACGCCGTCTGGATGGCCCAAGGGCTGTAGATGTAGGAGTTAGGCGCGCCAATGATCGCGTTCAGGCAGGCCGTCCGTTCAGTGGTATAACCCGTGGAAAGACCGGAGATTCGCTGCACTTGAGCCACTATGTCATCTTCCACTTTGCCCTCGCGCGTGGCGTCCGTCGAAGTGCGGGTTTCAGCGCGGGAATCGGAGGGACAGATCTTGATGGAAACATCATTCCAGTAATCGGGGTAGAGCTGAGTCGAATCCAAACCGAGCGCCGCGACTAGAGGGAAGCCTTGGGCATCCAATCCTTGGGTGTATTTCCATTGGGCGGGGAATTTACTATTGTTTTCCCCGGAGTACATCTTGAAAATGATACCCCATTGCTTCAGATTGCTAGAACAGCTCGCCCGCCGGGCAGCTTCCCGGGCCCGCGCCAACGCAGGAAGTAATATTGCTGCCAAAATGGCAATAATCGCGATTACCACAAGCAGCTCAATCAATGTAAACCCACATCGTCTCCGCATTGCATTCTCTCCTTTTCTATGTTGTTTTTGATTATGACGTCTCGCGGCGCATGCCCTTCACTACAAGAAGCCATCACCGCGCTTTTGGCTATCGAACATGCCATCCCTCCGTTAGACTTTCTTCCCATGCGAAGCGAACACCTCATCGCCACTCACGAAAGAACGCACATGGATTCCATTGGCCGTAACGCCCAGCGGCCAGTCCACTGCGCCTCGCAGTAGGACATACCCGATAACCATCTGGATTGTACCTGAAGATCGGCAGTTTGGCAATATGAATTATATGCTTTTTTGTAAAGAGTAAACCAATTTCGTGCATTTTTCACGTGCGAGAATATACATAATATTAAATGCATATAGTCTTATAAATTAGGTACATAAAAATATACATGCATAAATAAAAGCAAGAATATATAAAGTAATATTAGTTTATGTGTAAAGAGATATCTTAACCTATTTTGTCCATATTTTTCTTCAAAAAGTAGGGCTGGGAGGAAAAAGGAGGGGGGTGGTTTGCACGAAATTGGAGAAGTGAGGAAAAAAGGGAGGCCCGCGGCGGGCTCGATGGGGACGTTATCCGCCCGCCGCGGGATGGGGAGAGGGCATAGGGAAGGTCAGTTCCAACCACCCCACTGGCTGGCCCAGTAGTGGAAGAATGGCCGGTCGTTATAGGTGATGGTCGCTAGGGGGGTCTGGGAGCCGGTGGTGACGTCATCCAGGTCGGTCAAGGCGGGGAATTTGGCGTTCAGCCGGACAAACTCCACGTGCCCGTCCATGTAGAGGACGTTGCATCCGCCGGGGATGTGGTTGAAGGAAGCCGCACCCGAGAGGTTCGAGGTGTCACCGCCCACTTGGGCCGCGCTCCAGGCGTCCCACATGATTGGGAAGGTGCTCTGGCCCCGTGCGCCCGAAGCGGGATTATTGATGTCGGTGATGAAGAACCGCTCGATGCCTTCCTTGGTCCGGTAATAGGATGTAGGAAGCGTGGACGCGCCATCATCATCATAAACGGCGCTGGAGCCGCGCACGGCCGTCACCAAGCTGCTATTGATATCGCTTTGGCCGGGGTAGTAGCTGTAGCTGCTGTTATACAGCGCCCAAATCGTCTCCGGACAAGTGGAGTCAATGGAGGACTGCATCCCGGTGTATTCGATGCCGTCCCAAACCGCGACTGTGCCGTAGCGCATGGAAGCATAGGTGATACGCAGGGCGTCGGAGAGTTGGGAAGCGGTAGTGACCGCCCACGGACAGTAAATATACGAGGTGGGAGCGCCAATGATGGCATGCATGCACGCGCTGCGTGCGCCAACAAGGGCGTCCGTACCCGCCGCCACGGCGGAAATGGTTTGGACTTGGGTGGCGACATCATCTTCAACCACGCCATTGCGCGAGACATCGTCCGAAGTGCGGGTCTCCGCCCGGGAATCGGATGGGCATATCTTGATATGCACATCGTTCCAATAATCGGGATACAGATCCGACGAATCAATACCGAGCGCGCCCACCAAGGGATATCCATCACTGTCCACTCCCTGGGTGTATTTCCATTGGGCGGGATATTTGCTGCTGTTCTCGCCCGCATACATGGCGCAAATCACCCCCCATTGCTTGAGGTTGGATTGGCATGATGCGCGCCGCGCTGCTTCCCGGGCGCGCGCCAGCGCCGGGAGCAATATGGCCGCCAGGATTGCGATAATCGCGATGACGACCAACAATTCGATAAGCGTGAACCCAGATTGTTTTCTCATGGCTTGTTACTCCTCGAGTGTATATGTTCTTTCGCCAGCATCCTGAAAACCGGCAAGCAAGCGGTCTGTTTTTCCTTTTCAATGCGCCTGCTGTATTCGACTGTGCTTGCCGTAACCTGACAGGATTGTATCGGGGAATCGGGGTTTTGACAACGTGAATAATGTGGCAAATTGTCAATAATTAACTGACGAGTCCATTTTTTCTCCTTGCGCGTATATACATGTATATGCATTCAAAAATTGCGCATGGAAGTAGAAAAGGATGCGGAGCAGAATATTTATCTTGTTATTTTACAGATATTTAAGTGCGTTATATATTTTAAACGCCAGAAGAGCGGTGTATTCTCATTCCATTTAAAAGCATGGGAATACATATTGTGATTTTTGATGAAATCGAGCTCTTTCGTTACGGAGATTGTTAAGAAATTGTAATCACAAAGAAGGGGCCTCTTCACCAGAAAGTCGGATTTTAGACCACGAAATACACTAAATACACTAAAATTTCAAATGGGATACTTTGTGCTCAGGTAACTCCGTTATCAATTGCTCATCAGTGTCATCTGTGGATCAAAATAGCTTCAAATCTTGTAGGCTTGCCCTACCGTTCAGGGAGGAGCCCACCCAAATTTCTGGCAGCCTTGTTATTCTCTTTCACCGGTATTGATACATCATTTTGCATTTGTCGACCGACGAGGGCGTCGGTCCCACACGTTATAAAGTAATCACGGTGTGGGACCGGCGCCCTCGCCGGTCATTCTTCACCACTTGGCTATAATGTTACACAAAACGAGCGGTTAGTAATCACGGGGAAGGGTTTTGGGCTGCCCGGTATTGCTCCCAGGCGATGCCCAGCTTGCGCATGCGCGCCCGAAGGGTGTGTGGATTGAGCTGCAAGAGCCGGGCGGCCCCATAAGGGCCTTCGATCCGCCCCCGGGTGAGGGACAAGGCTTTGACGATATGGCGGCGCATGGCTTCGTCCAGAGAGCAAAACTCTGTTTCCATGGAGGGGTGGCGTGTGATCAGAGGAGCTGGCGGCGGGGCGGAGGGCGAAATCCCCAGTGCTTTGGCCACTTCAAGCGTCTTTCCGTCGCCCAAGATAGCGGCGCGGTCCATTACGGTGCCGAGTTCCCGCACATTGCCCGGCCAATCATAGGAATTGAGCAGAGCCAGATCGGCCTCCGAGGGCATGAGCGAGGCAAGGCCGAACCGGATAGCGGCCCGTTCGGCGAAATGGCGCGCCATCGCGGGAATATCCTCCCGCCGTTCCCGCAAGGGAGGCAAGAGGACGGGGAATACCGCAATACGGTACCAGAGGTCTTCCCGGAACCGGCCTTCGGCGGCGAAAGCGGCCAGATCGCGGTGGGTGGCGGCCACGATGCGCACATTCACATTGACCGGTTTGTTCCCACCCACCCGTTCGAACCAGCCATCTTGCAAGATATGCAGCAGGCGGACCTGGGCGGCGGCGGGCAGTTCGCCCACTTCATCCAGGAATAACGTGCCGCCATCGGCCCGTTCGAACCAGCCTTTCCGCGCCTCGACGGCCCCCGTGAAAGCGCCTTTTTCATGCCCAAACAGGTGTGAGTCGATCAGCTCGGGGGGAATTGCCCCGCAATTCACACGAATGAATGGCCCTTCGGCGCGGGAGGACTGGCGGTGAATGGCCCGCGCCACCAATTCTTTTCCCGTGCCGGTTTCGCCCAGAATCAATACCGGCGCGTCCGAAGGGGCCACCAAACTAATCCGGGTCATCACGGAATGGAGCCCGGAATCCGCTCCAACGATGGTGTCGCCCAGCTCACGCCGTCCCAGGCGGTTCAATAAGGAACGTTTATCGGCCTCGGCGGCTTCCCGGTATGCCGTCAACTCACGCAACCGATGGTCATTGTCCAGCGCCGCCGAAAAAGGCTCGATCAGAGCGTCCATGACTTCCAGATGCCCAGGGGTAAAAACGGCATTGCCGCTTGCGCCCAGAAGCAGCAGGCCCTGCGGGCCAAGCTGGTTATGCAACGGCCCCACCATCACGCTTTTGGCCCGTAAAAATGGGCGCAAGACCGTGAGAACAGATGGTGCGGAGGCGAATAGCGCCGGTTTTCCGGAAACGGCCCATTGGCTAAGCCCATCCAGGGCGCTGGGGGCTAATTCTATCCGGCTCTCCGCCAAGGAAAGTGGCGCGTCCACACCTTCCGCGGCGATGGCCTCGATACAGCCCTTCTCCCGGATGGCGTGCAGAAGCACAGCGGAAGATATGGGCATATGCGGCGCAAGCGTTTTGAGGATGGCGGCGGTGGACGTGTTGAGATTATTGTTTCGCGAGACTTGCCGCCATACATGCAAGAGAATTTCTGAGATGCTGTGGATGGGTTCCATGTTATTTCACGGTATTTCCAAGTTATATGTACAGATGAGTCCGTTAAATTTAACGGAATCTAGGGTAGCGCCTAAGGTGAACTGAAATCAAAATTCTATACGGCCACGTTCCTTACCTTTGCCGGGAGGGGCGCATTTCTTGTAATTCGTTTGTATTAAGTGGCTTACAAAAAACAGTCGCTATCCATCCGCTTGTAAAAATGGAGCCTGGGCAGCCTTTCCTATTCCTGGCATACCGATTGCTTTCTACACGATGAAATGGTCTGTGCGCCAGAATCTATACAAGCCTCTGGCAATATAATGCCAATGAGGCCTTTGCAGCAAGAATAGCGGCCCGTGAAAACGGTCAAGATAGGAAAGGAACCTGTCATATGCGGTATGTACTCGGTGTTTCCATTCTAGCGGCAACACTCATGGGGCTGGCATGGCAGCCGTTAAGCTTCGCACAAGCCCCGAAACCTATTGAATTGCTCAATGTCTCGTATGATCCCACACGGGAGCTGTACGAAGATTATAACAAAGTCTTTGCGGCCTATTGGAAAGAGAAAACAGGCCAGGAAGTGGCCATCCAACAGTCGCATGGCGGTTCCGGCAAGCAAGCCCGTTCGGTCATCGACGGGCTCGAGGCCGATGTCGTAACCTTGGCGCTGGCGTATGACATAGACGCCATCGCCGAGAAATCGTCGCTTTTGCCTGCGGACTGGCAGCAACGCTTGACGTTGAACAGTTCGCCGTACACCTCCACCATCGTGTTTCTCGTGCGCAAAGACAATCCGAAAGGCATCAAGGACTGGGATGATTTGGTAAAACCTGGCGTTTCCATTATTACGCCCAATCCCAAGACCTCGGGCGGCGCGCGCTGGAACTACCTCGCGGCGTGGGGCTATATCCTCGAAAAGGGCGGCACGGAAGCGGAAGCGCAAGAGTTTGTGAAAAAGCTGTTCCAAAACGTCCCTGTGCTGGATACCGGCGCTCGTGGCTCGACGACCACCTTTCTCCGGGGCACCGGTGATGTGTTGCTGGCATGGGAAAACGAAGCATTGCTGACGATTAAGAGTCTTGATCCAGGCGAGTATGAAATCGTGGTTCCATCTGTTACCATCGTAGCGGAGCCGCCTGTGGCCTTAGTGGATAAAAATGTTGACAAGCATGGCACGCGGGAAGTCGCACAGGCCTATCTCGAATACTTGTATTCGGAAGCGGGCCAGGAAATCGCGGCCAAGCATTATTACCGGCCCACCAACGCTGCGGTTGCGGAGAAATACGCCAGCCAATTTCCGAAAGCGCCCGCTTTCCTGCTGACGAAGTATTTCGGCTCGTGGGCTCAAGCCCAGCAAAAACACTTTGCAGAGGGCGGCACGTTTGATCAAATATATCAGCCAGGCGCCAACTGATGTAGGAGAATTCAGGGAACATACTTGATGACGTTTTTTAGGTCTCAAAGCCGAAGCCGGATCCCCGGCTTCGGCTTCACGTTAGGCTTCACGCTCACCTATCTGAGCCTGCTGGTCTTGATCCCTCTTTCCATGCTGTTCATCCGGGCGGCCGGCATGGGGGGAGAGGGTCTTTGGCATGCGATAACGTCGCCTCGCGCACTCGCCGCGCTAACGCTCAGTTTCACCGCTGCCGCAAAAGCAGCGCTTATCAACGTAGTCTTTGGCTTCGTGGTGGCCTGGGTGCTCGAACGGTATACATTTCCGGGCAAAGGCATCATCGACGCCGTGGTAGACCTGCCATTCGCCCTGCCCACGGCCGTCGCGGGCATATCGCTCACTTCTATTTACAGCACCAACGGGTGGATGGGCAGCTTATTGCTGCCGCTTGGGATTAAGGTCGCGTATACGCCGCTAGGCATTATCGTCGCCATGACTTTCATCGGATTGCCATTCGTGGTGCGGACCATCCAGCCCGTTCTAGCCGATCTCGACCAAGAAGTCGAGGAAGCCGCTTCGAGCCTTGGGGCCAGCCGATGGAAGATATTCTGGCTGGTCCTGTTTCCTCCATTGATACCCGCATGCCTGACCGGATTCGCCATGGCGTTCGCGCGGGCTTTGGGCGAATACGGGTCCATTGTGTTCATATCAGGCAACATGCCGTTACGCACGGAAATCGCGCCGCTGCTCATCATGGTGCGGCTGGAAGAGTATGATTATACCGGCGCCACGGCCCTGGCCGCCACGATGCTTACAATATCTTTTTTCTTGCTGCTGGGTATCCATTTATTGCAGTGGTGGAGCGGCCGGCGCATAGTTCTGGCGTAGGAGCCATTCATGCCAAAAAATAAGCCGAATAGGAGAGGGCGCGTGCTGACGGAGCCGCTGCTGGTGCGGTGGGCGCTTACCGCGCTGGCTCTGATTTTTCTTGCTCTTTTCTTGCTGCTGCCTCTTGTGGTTGTATTTGCCAATGCGTTCCACAAGGGCATGGAGGTGTACTGGAACGCCATCCGAAATCCAGAAACGCTACATGCGATACGAATGACCCTCCTTACGGCGGGCATCGCCGTGCCGTTGAATATTGTCTTTGGTTTATGCGCCTCGTGGGCTATCGCGAAATTTGAGTTTCCCGGGAAGCGCATCTTGACGACCCTCATTGATTTGCCTTTCACCGTTTCGCCGGTGATCTCGGGATTCATCTTCATTCTATTGTTCGGAGCCCATGGCGCGTTGGGGCCTTGGCTTTCCGCTCATGACATCAAGATCATCTTCGCCATGCCTGGTGTGGTGCTGGCGACCCTATTCATCACCTTTCCATTTGTCGCCCGCGAATTGATCCCATTGATGGAATCGCAAGGCAATATGGATGAAGAAGCCGCTCTGGCCCTGGGGGCCAGCGGATGGCAGACGTTTTTGCGCATCACGCTGCCCAATATCCGCTGGGGGCTTCTCTATGGAGTTATTTTATGCACCGCGCGCGCCGTGGGCGAATTCGGTGCGGTTTCGGTGGTGTCGGGGCATATCCGGGGCCAGACCATTACCATGCCGCTTCAAATCGAGATCCTGTATAACGAATATAAATCGGAGGCGGCGTTTGCCGTGGCGTCTTTGCTGGCGCTATTGAGTCTGGTGACTCTGATTCTGAAAAAAATCGCGGAATGGAAAACACAGCGCCAGCTCGAAGAATACGAACGCTATCTATCAGGAGCCGCGGGAGAATAGGGCATGGGCATTCGAGTTGAACAAGTATCAAAGCGGTTCGGCGGATTCGTGGCGCTGGAAGATGCCAGCCTTGATGTGGCGACGGGCGAATTGGTGGCGTTGCTCGGGCCGTCCGGCTCGGGCAAAACGACTTTGCTGCGGATTATTGCCGGGCTCGAGACGCCGGACAGCGGCACGGTTATCCTGCATGGAGAAAATGCCACGTCTAAAAATGTCCGAGACCGCCGGGTCGGTTTTGTATTCCAGCATTACGCCCTGTTCCGCCACATGACGGTCTTTGACAATGTGGGCTTTGGCTTGCGCGTGCGGCCCCGGCGCATCCGCCCCTCGAAGGCCGAGATCCGCGAACGCGTAAACAAGCTGCTCCAGTTGGTCCAGCTCGAAAACCTGGCGTCACGGTATCCCGCCCAATTATCGGGGGGGCAGCGCCAGCGGGTCGCCTTAGCGCGGGCGCTGGCCATGGAGCCCAGCGTGTTGTTGCTCGATGAGCCTTTCGGCGCGCTCGATGCCAAAGTGCGCAAGGAACTGCGGCGCTGGCTGCGGCGCTTGCATGATGAAATTCATGTGACGAGTGTGTTTGTGACCCATGATCAGGAAGAGGCGCTCGAGGTGGCGGACCGCGTGGTGATCTTGAATGAAGGGCGCATCGAGCAGGTAGGCTCTCCCGAAGAGGTGTACCATCATCCCGCGAATCCCTTTGTATATCACTTCCTAGGTGATGTGAACCTTTTCCATGGCCGCACCGAGCAAGGCCAGACCAAGATCGTGGGCCACGGGGAGAATGGCAAGACGGGTATGCCGATTTATGTACGCCCGCATCTGATCGATCTCGCCATGGCCCCCATAGGCGGGAACGCCATTCAAGCTAGAGTGGACCATGTGAATCCCGCGGGCCCGTATGTAAAAGTGGAACTCACCAGCCATTGGGGCGCACCCATACAGGCCGCCATCACGCAAGAGCGCTACAGGGAACTGGGCCTCCGGCGCGAGATGCAAGTATATGTGATTCCCCGGGAGATCCAAGCCATCCAGCAGACCGAGCCGTCATGGGTCAATTCGCCGGGCGAAGGCATTTGACGCGAAGCCATTTTTCGGCGGTTCACAACACGGCGGGCAGCAAGTCCACGCACAAGATCAAGTTCCGGCCGTATTGCGAGTCGAAAGGCTGGGATACGGTGACGCAGCGGTTACCCGTGGCCATGCTGATGTAAGGCTCCGTGACATATCGATTCAGGCCTGATTGCAGCGGGAAGAAGTATTCTTTCATCGAGTGGTCCGCATTCTTCTGGGCTGGGCGGAATAACGTCGGCCGGGCAGGCCCTAATGCGCTGTCGAATATGGTTTCCGTGACTTGAATCCCGCTTTTCGCATCCAGGATATAGAGACATTCGAGGTTGTTGAAGGACTGGGCGCATTGTTCGAGCACTTCCTCGAAAGCGCCTTCATCGGCTTCACGCAGCATGCTGATGATGCACTCGACGGTCTCGGAAAATGATTGGTGCTCTTCTTTACGCGCCATGATGCTGCGAATCATGTGGCCGCGAAACATAGTAGCGATGCGCTGGGACATCTCATTCGCGATCTCCCTGGCGGCCACGCGATCCGCGTCTGGCCTGGCGAGATGGTAGCCTTGGAGAATCTCCGCCCCCAGCTCGAGGGAAAGCAATGCCTCATCCATGTTTTCAATGCCTTCCGCCACCACCAAAGCGCCCACTCGGTGCGCCATATCGGCCAAAGACTTAAACACGGCACGGCGGTAATAGTCACCCGGCATGCCATGAATGAGCGAGCGGTCAATTTTGATGAAATCAGGACGCAGCCAGCCGATGCGATCGAGATTCGAATGGCCGCTTCCCACATCATCCAACGCAATGAGAAAGCCCGCCTCCCGGTGGATGCGGACAAATTGCTCGAGGGCCGTTGAATCCTTGGCGCGGCTTTCCACGATCTCGATCACCAACTTTGACGGCTCGATTCCACACGCGGCTGCACATGCGCACAATTGGCCAGAGCCTACAATATCCCAGTCAAATAGCGAGGTCTCGATATTGAGAAAAAGCAGCGGGCGTTCGCCATTGGAAGCGCATCGGGAAAATGCCTCAAACGCCTTCTTGCGGCAAAGCCTGTCCAGCTCAAGCAGCAGATGCTGTTCGCGCGCGGCCTCGAATAAGCAATAGGGAGTTATGAGCTCCCCATCTGAAGAGAGGCCTCGGGCCAGGGATTCATAACCGAATGTATGCCGTTCCCGGATCATGCAAATGGGTTGGAAATGAGTCTCGATGGCCTCATCCCGCAGCACCCGAGCGATATCAACAGACATTATTCCACCTTCCAGCATACGCATATGGGGATAGGGTACAAAAAACCATATAGCAAGCTGTGTGCCAATTGATTTGTGCTCCAGATCAAGCAGGCATTACACGGTTTTTTGGAGTTTTATGCGCTCCGCATAACCCAATTTCCTACGTATTGGTGGATTTTATAATTGAAAAACCACCATTTGGAAATAGATGCGGATATGAGATGTATTTGGCGTGAGGGGCCATGGGAAAGAGGGCTCACGCAAAGGCGTTTAGTGTTTAGGGTCTTGGGTTTAGGGTCTTGGGTTTAGGGTCTTGGGTTTAGGGTCTTGGGTTTAGGGTCTTGGGTTTAGGGTCTTGGGGGCGTTTGGCTAGACCCTAAACCCTAGACCCTGCACCCTAAGACATGGGCGAGACGCCCATGCTACGAGTAAAACTCAAGTAGCACGCCACGCAAAGCACAATTCCCTTGAAACTATATCGAGATGATTCATTCGCGTTTATTCGCGGTTAAAAAAGCGGGCTGTTTGGTTGCGGCCATGCCGCTTCACTCCGCTGTCGGGCGTTTGGGGCGGGTGGGTGCGGTGGGGCGCTGGATGGAAGGCCATTTCGGTTTATCGGGCCGCTGGCGGCGGGAGGCGCTTTTGCTTTTGTCTGATGCGGACTTGCTGGCCTCGGAAGTGTCTTCGGATTGCGATGCCGATAAATCGCTGGGCGGCCATTGTGGCGAGGCTCCGAATTGGGTTTTCCAGCCCAATTCCGTGGTGCGCGCCGCTTGCGGATGGTGCAGCGCATAATCGACGTATTGCCAATATGCCACACCCAGTTCGGGATCTTTGCGAATACGGTCATGCCAGTCTTGCAGCCATTGGGTTTCTGGTTCCATGGCTTGAGCCACTTTTCCGGCTTGCTCCATTAGCAGCTTCGCCAGCGCGGCGTTTGGCTGCGCGAGAAGCTCTCCCGGTGTTTGTGCGCCCATGCCTCCGCCGCGCAACGCGCCCATCGTTTCCCACCATCCCTGAAGCCCTTGCCGCGCTTGGGCGTCCTCTCCGAGGCCGCTGGATAGATTAGTGAGCAAACTGCGCAGTTCCGGGTGTTTTTCCAGCATAGCAGCAGCAGGCCCTTGGGCGCCTGGAAGGCTTTTGTTTTGGGATGCTAAGTCATTAATGATGGATGACAAATCGGCTTGTTCGCCCGGATGGGTTTGCCGCCATTTTTTTAAGGTGTCGAGGGAGTTTTCGATTTCTGGATGCTGTTCCAGCGTCTCGTTGAATCGTTCCACGGCTTTCGCCATTTGGGGGTGTTTTTCCAGAACGGCGTTCATGGCCTTCGTCAGGTTCTCGAATTCCGGTGAAGACAGCAGTGCGACATAGCCCCGTTCTGAAACCGCCAAGCCTTTGCCTCCCACTGGCGATTGAACCAGCGCCATGTAGGTCCGATGCTGCGCCAGTAGTTCCGGATCGCTCTCGAGAAGGGCCGGAATGCGTGTTTCCGGCGATTGTCCGAGTGCGGCCAGTATGAATACGAATCCAGCGATCATGAAGTGAGTCCCAACTCCGCAGCCAAATCCAAGATAGTGAAGCGGTTGCGAATAAAGCGCCCGAAGCGCATCGCATTACTATAATCTTCTAAAGAAGCCGCGAGTTCCCGGGCGCTGGTGGGGCCTCCCGCCGCGTAAATGGTGGTAGCCACCTCGACGGCGGACAAGAGCTCGGTGCGCACCTGTTGAACCAGCATGGCGTGATGATCCCGCACGCGGCGGAGCTCCGCTTCTAATTCGGGCCGTTTCAGTTCTTTCGCGCGCCATTGGTCTAGCACCACATCCGCCACGGAGCCCCATTCATGGCGCATGAGCGCCTCGATCTCTTCAAAAGAAAGGTGATTATGGGCGAGAGCGTGCGGATTGATCTCCATGGGATCAAGGGATAGCACTTGCTCCCATAGATCCAGGCAGTATATGGTGGCGACGCCGACTTGGGCCCCATGCAGATCATGCGGGGTGCCGTATAAGGCGGATTTCATATCAAGATAATGTGAGATCAGGTGTTCGCCGCCAGAGGCGGGGGAAGAAGAACCTGCTATGAGCATGGATAATCCCGATAACATGAGCGCTTCGAGCACATCCGCCACCGCTTCGGGTTCGCCATGCCCTACTCTTTCCGCGCCTTCCAGGATGCCGTCCAGCACGCCTTCATAGAATTGAAGCGCGGATTCATCAAAATGGTCGCCGCGCAAGAAATGCGCCGCGCGCCAGTCCGCCGAGGCGGAGCACTTGGAAAGATAATCGGCGACGCCTGCAGCAGCCATTGCGCGCGGGGCTTTAGCCACAAGCCCGGGATCGGCGAACACCGCAGTCGCGGGGCGGCACGGTGAGGTGCCTTTTAGTCCATTGGACTTCAATGCGACGATGCCGGAAGTGTAGCCGTTCATCGAGGCCGCCGTGGCGAACAGCAGGACGGGTTTTTTCAATTGATCGCCCGCGTATTTAGCCAGATCGCATAATGCGCCTGAGCCAATGGCCACTAGGAAATCCGAATCCTGTGCGGTTTTCGCCACTTCATTTCCCAGCACATCCGTGGCGTCCAGCGGAGCGGAGCCGTACATGCGTTCGGATAGGCGCTTGCCCACGGCCCCCAGCGCGGCATGCACGGTGTCGCCCGCCGCCGCGCGCGTATTCTCGTCCGACAAAATAAAACAAGAAGAGCCTAGGTTTTCTCGAGCGAATCGGGCGAGCTGGGCCGCCGCATCCGTTCCAATGTGGCATGCTTGAATCAAGCGCCCACCCGATGGACTGCGCGCTTGATCGAGGGCTTTTGCTAAACGGGATAAATCCATCTTTTTTTCTCACGTGTTGCCTAAGTGATTTCTACAGCAGAATCCCCTTGATCGTGCATATCCTTGCGTTAAAAAGCAAATGCGCTTCAGCTTTTTCGCTGAAGCGCACATAAAATGCAGGCCAATTCAGAACTGGCTATTCGTCTTCTGCTAGTTCAGGCGCTGTGTCAGGTGCGCCTTTTTCCGCGATGACATCCGCGCGGCGGTTCAACGGGCGTTCTTTGAGGTCAGTGGTGACGCGCCGTTCTTCTCCGAAGCTGGTGGTTTGGATGCGCTCGGCGGCGATGCCATGCTCGACGAGATACTTTTTGACGGCCTCGGCGCGGCGCATGCCCAGCTTCATATTGTAGTCATTGGGCGCAAGGTCACAGCAATTGCCCTCGATGCGGGCCACTTTTTTGGGGTGGGCCGTCAGATAAGCCAACACCTGTTCGGCGGTCTTAACGCCATCTGGCCGCAGGACGGACTTGTCTAGATCAAAATAGATGGGTGCGAATTTCGGCAGGCCGGCGTCCGGCAGCGGCTCGGGGATCTCTGCTTTAGCAAATTCCAGGTAGGCGCCGTAGGCTTTGCCTTGATTGCCCCACCACACCGGTGCGTCATTGGATACCGAGATGGCCACCCAGCCGCATTCGCAATAACGGGAATCCGCGGGATTCGCCTTCGATGGGCAGTCGTTACAGTCCTCCGCGAAAGCAGGCAGCATCACGAGCGCCGCCAGCATCCCCGCCAGAATAACACCATGCACCGTTTTCGTGGCTTTCATGGTTCTCTCTCCACATTTGGCGCATCCGCCCTCTTGAATACAGGCGGGCGCGCCACCCCGTTTCTGATACGAAACTCCACGCGCAGTATACACAAAGCGCCGCTATTCCGCTACATTTTTCTACCTCTTAGTTTTGAAGTTGAAATGGCCAATGTCCTGTGAACAAAAAGGTTGTGGTGCGCTTATTGTTGACAAAGAGATCGAGAAGCGCTATGCTCATTAGCAATGAAGCAAAGGGTGCCGTAGCGCTTCGCGCGGCATGCGCTTTGCACGATTGAACGGCGGCCGATCGAGGACTGGGCCGGGGGATGCCGGCAAACAGGAGAGGGGTCTTGGCATGAGCAGGCGGACGTTCCATGCGGTGGCCATCGGAATGCTGTGCGGTGTGCTGTGTTGCGCCACCGCGCAAGCCGAATTGAATTTGTGGGTGTCGTATTATTACCAAGGGCAGGATAATTTTCGGGCAGGCGAATATCGCGATGCGGATACCATCTTGCAAACGGCCAAAGCGGAATACTGCCGGGATGAATCGGAAGCCCATCGCCTAGCGTCGAATCTCGATACCTTGGGCTTGAATTGCATGGCGTTGCAAGATTATGAGAGTTCGGAGAAATTTCTGCTGTGCGCTCTTTCCTTGAAAGAACAAGCGCTCGGAAAAGAAAGCCGCTGGATTCCTTGCACGCTGAACAATCTGGGCGATCTCTATTTTGTTACAGGCGATCCCGCCAAGGCCGAGCAGGAATATCGCCGAAGCCTAAAAATCAATGAGAGCGACCAACAGAATATCGAAGTCTGCCGGGGATTGAACGGCATGGCGCTTATTCACAATAAGCGCGCTGAATATGTGGAAGCGGAAGAATTGTTGAAGCGCGCCATCGATCTTCATCAGCGCCATCAACGCCGCTGGCACCCGTATCTGGCCACAACGTTGATTAATCTCGGTGCGTTATACGTGAACCAAGATCGAGCCGCCGAAGCGGAGCCGCTTCTCAAGCAAGCGGAGCTTATTCAGGACAAGACCGTCGGCGAGTCCCATCCCGATGTGGCGCTTCGCCTGAGCGCCCAGGCGGCGATGTATGCCAAGCTGGGCAAAGTTAAACGCGCCGCGCGGCTCGAGAAGCGCGCGGAAGATATGCGCGCGCAGTTCGCGGAGATCAATAAAGCGCCAGCGGAAGTAAAAACGGCTGAATAATCAGCCTTTATAATGCAAACGCTCCAAGGGCCAGCGAGCAACTGGCCCTTTATGTTTGTGAGTGGTGACTCCAACGCGGCCCGCAATGCGACGCTGAGAAGGCTTCGCGGTTTAGCATTGCAAAAAAAAGGGTATTCATTGTCTTGCAGTGCATGGCATGATACCATATATATTTATTGCCGGGCCTAGAGGTACAAGGAATAGTGAATACGTCCCAACTTGCACAACTGGCAAGCACGCTGACGCGCGCCCAATTCGCCAGGCTTATTGAACACACCCATCTGCGCGCCAATGCCTCCCAGCGCGAAATCGCCCAGCTCTGCGATGAAGCCGTACGGTATGGATTTATCACGGTTTCCGTTTTGCCAGTATGGGTTTCATTTTGCGCCAAGCGCTTATCGGGTTCCGGTGTGGGTATCGGGGCCTGCGTCGGTTTTCCCCTTGGGGGCAATACCGCCGCCGTAAAAGTCGCGGAGGCGCGTGAAGCGGTGGCCAGCGGCGCGACGGAGATCGACATGGTCATCAACATTGGCGCGATCAAGTCGGGGTATCCCGATTTTGTGCGCCGTGAGATCGCCGCCGTAGTCCAAGCCTCGGGCCATGCGCCGGTGAAGGCCATTATCGAGACCGGCTTCCTGTCGACGGAAGAAAAAATCAGCGTATGCGAGATGAGCATGCGGGCGGGCGCGGTTTTCGTGAAAACTTCCACGGGGTATGGCCCTTGCGGCGCGACGATTGAGGATGTGGAGCTGATGCGGCGCACGGTAGGCGAACGCCTAGGAGTCAAGGCCGCGGGCGGCATCCGTTCGTATGCGGACGCCCTACAGATGATTGAAGCCGGGGCGTCGCGCATCGGAACGAGTTCGGGCGTGGCCATTATCGAGGAAATGGCGCGGTAATACCGGCTTCTTGCATATCGTTCTTCTACGATTTTGCCAAAATCCCGCTGAGTTGCTCGCATAAAGCATGCATAAAAACACTATAGACGGAGGCTTTGCTTCGAGCTTGGCTCATGCGTTAGGATCAGCCAATGGTGTTTTCTGGAGGATGATTTGTGATAGCGATTGTCGATTACCGTGCAGGCAATCTTGTAAGCGTGCGCCTTGCCCTTGAGGCTCTCGGGGCGCCCGCTTGCATCACGCAAGACGCCGCCCAAATTCTGGATGCGGACCGGGTGATTTTCCCCGGCGTAGGCGCGGCGGGTTCGTCTATGCGCAATCTAGCGGAGCTTGGGCTCGTTGAGCCGTTGCATGCCGTTGTGAAGCGTGGCACGCCGTTTCTTGGAATCTGCATGGGCATGCAGGTGCTGTTTGATCATTCGGAAGAAGATGGCGGTGTGGATTGTCTTGGGCTGGTGCATGGACAAGTGCGGCGATTCCGGCCGGCGGACCCTCTTCACAAAGTGCCTCAAATGGGCTGGAATACCGTGCGCTTGGCCCGGCATCACCCGGTTTTTGACGGCATCGAGGATAACAGCGAGTTTTACTTCGTTCACAGCTACTACCCGTCACCTGCAGACCGCGCGCTTACCATAGGCGAGACGGAATACGCGGATGCGTGCTTTGCCGCCGTGGTGGGAGAGCGCAATGTAGTGGCCACCCAATTTCATCCGGAGCGTTCGGGCCGTATTGGACTCAACCTGCTGAGAAATTTCAGCGCATGGGACGGAACATGCTGACAAAACGCATCATTCCTTGCTTGGACATTCGCAACCGGAAAGTCACCAAGGGCGTCAAGTTTCAGAACAACATCGATCTGGGCGATCCCATCGAAATGGCCGTGGCGTACAGCGATGGCGGCGCGGATGAGCTGGTGTTTTATGATATCACCGCTTCGGCGGAGGGGCGGCCTATCGACATCGAGATGGTCCGCGAGATCGGCAAAGTGATCCATATCCCCTTCGCGGTGGGCGGCGGGCTCAAGACCATCGAGGATATGTATAACGTGCTCGGCGCGGGGGCCGAGAAGGTGTCGGTCAATTCGCTTGCCGTGGATAATCCCGCGATCATCCGTGACATGTCGCGCGCCTTGGGCTGCCAGAATGTGGTGCTGGGCATGGACCCCGTCCAAACGGATAATCCCGCATGCCCGAGCGGCTACGAAATTACCACGCGCGGATTCCGCCAGCGCACCGGCATGGACGCCCTCGAGTGGGCGCTGCGCGCGGAAGAACTGGGCGTGGGCGAAATAGTCGTCAACTCCGTCGATGCGGATGGCACGCGGGAAGGCTTCGAGCTTGCGCTCACGGGGCTTATCGCCACGAAAGTGGGCATCCCCGTGGTGGCGTCCGGCGGCGCGGGCACGCCCCAGCACCTCATAGACGTGTTCCAGCAAGCCCATGCGGACGCCGCGATCATCGCCAGCATGGTCCATACAGGCCATTACACCATTCAAGCCATTAAAGATGAACTAGCCCAAGCAGGAGTGCCCGTGCGCAAAAAATGGTAGAATCATAATCAGAGCTGAGGGAAGTGCGCGGCGCTATTGATCTCTTGGGGGGGAAGGAGGAGCGAGCAGCATGTTCAAGGCAAAATCGATTATGACGAGGGACGTTCATAGCGTCCGTGTAAACACACCTATTCTCGAAGCCATGCAAGTCCTGCTTGACAACAATATCTCCGGCTTGCCGGTTGTCTCGGATGATATGCGCCTGGTGGGTGTTGTGTCCGAAAAAGATATGCTGAAGATGCTTTATGAACCGAATGACATCACCGTGGCGGTGAGTGAAGTCATGACGCACGACCCGGTGGCTTTCGACGAAAATGACAGTCTCACGGATATCTGTGAATGCCTGATCGACAATCCTTTCCGCCGGGTGTTTATTCTGTCCGAAGGCAAACTCGCAGGCTTGATCAGCCGGACCGATATTATTCGGTTTATTTTGAAGGCGCGGGGGACCGTCTGACTTGCCAAAAGGCGTGATTTGCCATGCTTCTATGGCGTCACGCGAATGTCATATTGTGTATTCATGAATTCACCAGACGGTTTTTTCGCCACGCAGATGACGGTCGTCGGCTGTTTGATGGCTTTGTCGAATAGGGGGCCCGTGGCGGCTATCTCGTCGTCGATCTGCCATTCCACCGTGGGATACCCTTCGGGAGCCTGAAGCTTGAGCGTCGTGCCCGCTTTGATGTCGACCGGGATGGGGGGATGGGCCACTACAGCCGTATCCGCGGAAGCGGAGGCATAGGCTACGCCATCGGCGTATTCCACGTATGTGACTACATAGGGGCCTGCTTTTTCGAACACATAATCGAGTTTATGGGCGTTTTCGCCGTCTTTGACGACTTTGCCGTTCACGGTCCATTCCATATGATGCCCAGGGCTGGATGGCAAATCCAACGAGAGCATCTGGCCTTCAAAATAAGTGGCAGGCAGTTCAAAAGACAACTGGACGGCTCCGAGAGGGCGGGTGAGCCCCAGGCGTTCTTTGAGGGTGTCGACGCTGATGCCCAATTCTTGTGCTTGTTTTTCTAGTGTGCCGGGCAGCTCAGTCAAGGGCGCATACGCCACGACATCCACGGTTTCCGCTCCCGCTGTAATGCGGAGATCATAGCTTCCCACTTGCAGAAAATCCGTAGGCGATACGGTAATCTGGCCATCCGCCTTTTCTACTTGAATCATTTCCCGGTAATCATGGCCGCTGGCGATGAACGCGATGTCTTTGATGTCTGAAGCAGGCAGCGGTGCGCCATCCACGGTGAGTGCAATGACGGCTTTGTCGCTCATGGCATGGAAGAGAATATTCGCTGGCTGGGCCTTTAGCTCCGCCATCGCGGGGGCCGCTACGAAGGCCGCCAAGAAACCAAGCGCCATGGCGGCGCGCATATGGTGTCGATAGGCAATCATTTGCAAACGCTCCTAAAGGTTTTTCTGTTTCGGTGATTATAATCACTTCTAGGCCATTGGATCATTAGTCCGAATCGCCGGATAAGTGAAAAGAGATACGCATTTTCCGTGGCATGGCCGTCCCGGCCATGCGCATGGGCGGGACGCCCATGCCACGGGAGATGGTGTCGTGGGATGAATGGGCATGAATACATATGGTATTTGTATGCACATACGTGCAAACATCCTATTTATATGGCGCTCAGTGATTAATCTTTCGCGGGCGCGGAAGGTTTCCACCTATTTTGGTATCTTCCACAACCATGGGGGCAAGCCTCAGGCGATTTATTCATACAATGGGGGGAACGTGTCTCGAACGATCTCCCGCACTTCGTCAAGCCAAGCCCTTCGCTTTTCCTCGCTGCTGGCAACCACGACGGAAAACATCCGCCGATGGCATACCGGGATCCCGCAAAACGATACAATGCAATCCTTCCAGATCCGTTCAAGCGGGTCACCGAAGACCTCATGTTCACGCACGGCAGGGGTGTTGGACGTGTTGAAGACGATGGCAGCCTGCGCTTTTAGGAGTCCCTCGGGGACGCCATCCCCGGCGTCTGTCTCCGCAAACTGGTAGGCGACGCCTGGGCGGAGAATCCGGTCGATCCAGCCTTTCATGATCGCCGGCGGCATCCCCCACCAGTTCGGATGGACAACGATGAGCCCATCGGCGGCAGCGATCTCCTCGCAGTGTCGGGCAATGGCCTCAGGGAGCGCCACATTGCGGACGCTCTCTTCATATGGCAGTAATGGATCAAACTTCTCCGTATAGAGATCATGAACGATCACGGCATAGCCAGACTCCCGAAGCGTGGCTGCGGCCGTTTTTGCAATCGCGTGGTTGAAACTCCCTGTATGCGGGTGGGCGAGGATAATAGAAATGTTCTTCATTCTCATGAATTCCCCCTACGCTGGTATTGAGCATATGTTTACATGTGGAACTGCCGCACCAGCCATCTGGCCCGCGTAATGCATAATAACAGAAATAGAGTTTATACAGGTGATGGAAAATAAGGGAATGAAGCCATCCGGTATGGTTTTGCGGCTGGTATAAGTGCGGCAGCTTGCTGCCGCTTTTGTGATTGTTCCCATTTGCGGCTTGCGCGGGGTGGGTGGTAGACTCGTTGCGCCTGCGCATAATGGGGCGTAATGATGGGAATGTAGGCGTTCCCACGGTTTCCCCCGCCCATGCGCGTTACCGTTAGGAAAGATTCATGGCCAAGCACGATCTTGTTGAACCACGCACATTGAAGGGTTTTGCCGATTGGATGCCGGAAGATGCGGCTGCACGTAAGGAGATCATCTGCCGCATCGAGGATGTATTCCAGCGGTTCGGGTTCGCTCCCATCGAGACGCCCGCCCTCGAATACCTGGATGTCCTTCTCGGCACGGGCGGCGAAAACACCAACAAGGAATTGTTCCGCCTGGAAAGCCCCGAGGGCGAGGCCATCGCGTTGCGTTTCGACCACACGGTGCCGTTTGCGCGGCTGTTGGCGCAATACCCCGAGCAACTAAAAACGCCGTTCCGGCGCTATGCCATGGGTCCGGTGTGGCGCGCCGACAAGCCCGGTCCGGGCAGGTTCCGCCAGTTCACCCAGTTCGACATCGACGCGGCGGGCGCGGACTCGGTGGCCGTGGATGCGGAGATCATCGCCGTCATGTGCACTGTCATGGCCGCCATCGGCATGCCCAGCTATACGGTGCTCGTCAATAACCGCAAGCTGATCGACGCGCTGCTCGATGGCCTCGGCATCCCCGAACTCGAGCGCCAGAAGCATGTCTTGCGCGTCATCGACAAGCTGGCCAAGGTGGGCGTGGACAACATCCGGCTCGAATTGGGTCCGGGGCGTATTGACGAGTCAGGCGATCCCATCCCCGGCGTGCAGCTCGCGCCGGAGCAGATCGAGCACGTGTTGAGCTACATCGCCGTGACGGGCGCATCGCGGATGGAGGTCGTCGAGCATGTGGCAGCGGCGCTGCCCGAGAGCGAGAAAACCAGCGCCGCCGTGGCCGAGATGCGCGAACTGGCGGAATGCCTCGACGCCCTGGGCGTCTCGGAGGAGCATGCGCATTTCGATCCGAGCCTGGCGCGCGGACTGGATTATTACACCGGCCCCGTATTCGAGGCGATCATCCCCGCCGCGCCCCAGTTCGGCTCGGTCATGGGCGGCGGGCGCTACGATGGGCTGGTCGAACGGTTTGTGAACCGGCCCACGCCCTCGACGGGCATGGCCGTAGGGCTCGAACGCCTGATGGCGGCCTTGGCGGAAGTGGGGGCGATGCCGAAGACCTGTCCCCGTGTTCAAGTGCTCGTGGCCACCATGGGCCGCGTTCCCCGGGCGGAAACGCTTCGTCTCACGGCGGAACTCCGCACCGCTGGATTGCGCGCGGAGGCCTTTTTCGCCAGCCGGAAGAAAATGTCCATGGGCAACCAGCTCTCCCATGCCAACCATTACGGAGTGCCCGTGGCGGTGATCATCGGCGAGGACGAACTGGCCAACGGGCAGGTGTCCATCAAAGATTTGCAGGAGGGCATGGCCCAGCGCGCGGGCATCGAGGATCGCGATGCCTACCGCGAAGCGGGCAAGGCCGGGCAGGTCACGGTGGCGCGCGCGGACATGGTGAAAACCGTGCTGGAAATGCTGGGGCAAGGATAAGAGAAAGCGGGGAGAACCTTTATGGAAAAAGGTTCTCCCCGCACCCCTTTCCAAAAACTTTTCGTTTTGTCTTGCCGCGAAGCGTAATCAAAGTTCTTTGGGAGGGGTCTGGGGAACCCTTTCTTTCAAGAAAGGGTTCCCCAGAGTTATCTTGTATTTACTTCAACACGACCCACGCGCCGGGCTTGGCCTCATCGCCGAGGCGCTTGCCCATTTCGGAAGCCTTGAACGCGCCAAAATCCGCTCCATCAGTGGGAAGTTGCACATGATCGCCCGCTTTCGACTTTTTCAGGAACGCCTGGGCATAAGCCTTCTCGACTTTATCGATGCTATCCACGCCTTTGTTGGCGGCCACGATCTCGCCGTAGTAGGTTTTCCGGTCCGCATTTTCTTCGGCGGCGATGCGCTCCGCTTCGCTTTTCTTGGCCGCATCCCCATCGAGCGCTTTCAGATAGCCCTGGTTCGTCTCGCCCAGGCAGCCCGCATCCTTCAACTGGCGCACGGCGGCATACCGCTCACGCATGCGGTCGAGGCAAGCCTTGGCCTTTTCCGTATTGGCCGTCTTCTCCTGGGCATAGGCGGTGCTCACGGGCGACAGCAGCATGCGGGTGTGTTCGAGTAGAAAAGCGCCCTTTTTAGGTTCCGGCGCAATCTGGATATCCGGGGCCTTATCGGTTTCGCCTGCGATGTAATCTAGTGCGTCGCTGGCCTGTTCCTGGATATGGCGGATCTCGATGCGGATGGTCGCGTCGATCTTGTGTTCCGTGCGCAACGTGCAGCCCAGCACCACCACGAATGAGGCTAAGGCGAACGCCAGTGTATACCGTCTCATCAGATTCTCCCTCCTTGGCGCATACTCGCGCCGTTACATAAGGACAACACGCAAGCAATGGCGCTTAGTCCCCATTACACAAATAGACGAGTTATCGAGCCTTCCATTCACCTCCTTCGTTCTTTTGATCAAAAGCCCTCCACATGATACCATTCGAGCGCTTGCGCGGCGGATCTGCCTGCGCATTTTTTACCAACGTAGACCGACGGAAGGAGAGCACGCACATGTCCACCTACAAGATCGCGCTGATGCCTGGCGACGGAACAGGCCCGGAAGTGTTGACTGAAGCGCTGAAAGTCGCCAATGCCGCCGCGCAGCGGTTTGGCATCAAGCTGGAAACCAATCTGTACGATTTTGGCGGCGACCGTTATCTCCGCACGGGCGAAGTGTTGCCTGATAACGCATGCGATGAACTCCGAAAATATGATGCCATCTTGCTGGGGGCCATCGGCCATCCCGATGTCAAGCCGGGCATCCTTGAAAAAGGCATCTTGCTGCGCGTGCGCTTCGAACTCGACCAATACATCAACTTGCGCCCCGTTAAACTCTATCCCAACGTCGAAACGCCCATCAAAAACAAGGGGCCGAAAGACATCGACTTCGTTGTCGTGCGTGAAAACTCGAGCGGCCTGTACACCGGCAATGGCGGATTCGTACAAAAAGGCACGGAGCATGAGATCGCCACGCAGCTCATGATCTACTCGAGGCACCAAGTCGAGCGCTGCCTGCGCTACGCCTTCGAGTATGCCCGCAAGCGCAATAAAGACAACAAGCTCACGCTGTGCGGCAAGACGAACGTACTGACCTATGTATACGACCTTTGGGAGCGCGCCTTCCATGAAGTGGGCGCGAAAGATTACCCGGACATTAAGCGCGATTACGCCCACGTGGACGCCATCACGATGTGGATGGTGAAAAATCCCGAATGGTTTGATGTCATCGTGACGGGCAACATGTTCGGCGATATCATCACGGACCTTGGGGCCATGGTGCAAGGCGGCATGGGCATCGCGGCGGGCGGCAACATCAATCCCGAGGGCGTGTCCATGTTCGAGCCCATCGGCGGCAGCGCACCTAAATATACGGGATTGAATGTCATCAACCCGCTGGCCAGCATCTTTGCCGGTGAAATGATGCTCGAGCATCTGGGCGAGACCGAAGCCGCCGCGTGCATCGACCGCGCCTGCACCCAATTCCTGGAATCCGGCGTCCTGCCTGGCATGTCCGCGAAAGAGATCAAAGACTCCGGCATGTCCACCACGAAGATCGGCGACGCCGTCGCGAATCTGGTGGCGACCATCTAGTATTATTTATCGTGCGGGGCGGTTTGTCGTAAGCCGTCCCGCTCGTTTTGTTTCAGCGCATAAGAAAGCGGACGCGCCCTTTCACCCCTTCCATCTGCCGGGCAAATGGCGCTGCTTCACCCTTCACGGCCACGTAATCGATCCGGACCGTTCTGCGCCCAACAGGCCGCCAAGTTTCGGCGTCAAACGCGCCGAGTAATTCGAAGCCTGCGGCGTGTAAGGCATTTTCGATCTGTTCTGGCTCATAAATACGCTCGAGAATGGTCCGCGCGGGGCCGCTTCCTACATAAATATCCGAACGCGAAATGCGTTTGGCCCGGTCATATTGGCAGACCCATCGCGTACGCAAGCGGCCTTGGCTTTCGGTCCATTCCTGCTCGGCGAAATGCTGGAGCACCATGCGCTCCGTCACCACGTCAAAATACACGAGGCCGCCCGGTTTCAACGCAGCGGCTATATTGCGCATCGCCGTTTGCAAATCCGCTTCATCCAGCAGAAAGTTGATGCTGTCAAACAGGCACGTGATATAGTTAAAAGCGCCTAAATACGGCATGGCCCGCAGATCCGCCGCCACGAGCGTCGCATCAGGCAGGCGCCGCCTCGCCACATCTAGCATGGAAACCGACAGGTCCGCGCCCGTGGTGTTCCATCCAATATGGCGTAATTTGTTCAGGAGCACGCCCGTGCCGCACGCGGCATCCAAATGGCGGAACTGCTGGGGCAATAGGCAGGCCAGCTCGGACGCCACTATGAGCCATCGCTCATAATTGACGTGGGACATCAGTGTATCGTAATGCCGTGCGAGGCCCTCAAAGTCGTCGCGCATCACCCGGACACCCCCGGCAGCATCGGGATTCGATGCAGCCAATTGCCAAATGCTTCCGTATTGGGATCAAGCGGCGGCTTGCGGCGGGCGTATTCGAGTTTTGCCGAGGCCACGAAGCACAGGGCTTCGTGCAGGCCGTCCTCTTCGAAAAGGCGGCGCGCTTCCGGCGCTTCCAGATACTCCCGCAACGGCTCCGAAAAATCAGCGAAGTACAACACCAAGCCCACGGGGCCCAATCCCGGCAAGCCTGTCGTATGCCAGCGAATCGCATCGAGAATCTCTTCATCCTCGATGCCCAGCAAACGGCGGCATTCTTCCGCACCGACGAAGCCATGCAGCAGCTTTGGTTTTTCCCGCTGTGTCTCCGAAATATCCAGGCCCATGTCTTTGGCCATTTTGAGCAGGTCTTTCCCTCCGAGGCCTTTCTCCAGGTCATGGAGCAAAGCGGCCGTGGCCGCCTTTTCACGGTCCACGCCAGACGCCGCCGCCACAATATCCGCCCAAGATGCTACCGAAATGCTATGGCGGACCGTCTTCTCTGGCAAACGCTCACGCAACAGCGCCACATATGCTTCGGACCGGTCGAGTTCATGGAACAGCGGCATAGAGCCCCCTTTCCCGGATATATCGGACGACAGGCTCCGGCGCTACCGTATCGAGTCCGCCACCCGCTTGAATGCGCTGGCGCACATCCGTGGACGACAACTCGACCTGGCGGAATGGCAGGATTTCATAATGGCCTTTCATGGATGGGTCGATATTCCATTGCCCCGGGCGAGGAATCGCCAGAAGCTGGGCGAGTTCGAGGATATGCCCGGAGTGATGCCACTGCGGCAGATCCGCCAGCGAATCCATGCCGATAATGAGATAGAGGAGGGCTTCGGGATACTGGGCATGAATGGCGTCCAGCGTATCCGCCATATACGACGGACCAGAACGGTCGAGCTCGATGCGGCTCGCATCGAGTCCAGGACGCCCCTCGAGCGCCAGGCGCACCATGTCATAGCGCTCTTCCGCCGAAGCGCCCGGTTTTTCTTGGGATTTGTGCGGCGGGCGCGCCGACACCACGAACAACACCGTATCGAGACGTTTTTCTGCTCGCGCCGTTTCCGCCATGGCGATATGCGCATTATGGATGGGATCAAACGTGCCCCCATACACGCCGATGCGCTGCCGCGCTTGGGTTGTTGTTGTGTTGTCCAATCGCCGCTACCTATTCCCGAATTTGGCCCGCGCCCCGGATAATGTACTTCAGGCTCGTGAGTTCCTTCAGGGCCATGGGGCCGCGGCAATGCAGCTTGCTCGTGCTGATGCCGATCTCCGCGCCCAAGCCAAACTGGAATCCATCCGTGAAGCGCGTCGAGGCATTGACATATACCGTGGCGCTGTCCACCGCATCCAGGAATCGTTCGGCTGCCGCATATCCCTCCGTCACGATGGCGTCCGAATGGTGCGACCCATATTGGTTGATATGCTCGATGGCCTCCTCAAGCCCGTCCACCACTCGAATAGACAATATGGCGTCAAGGTATTCCGTGGACCAATCCGATTCCGTGGCGGGCTTGCATGTGATAATGGCCTGGGTCCGCTCACATCCCCGCAGTTCGCATCCGGCCTGCTCGAATTGCGCCGCCATCTCCGGCAAAAATTGCTTCGCGATGCCTGCATGCACCAGCAGTGTCTCCATGGTGTTGCAAACGCCGGTCCGCTGCATTTTCGCGTTGAAACAAATCGTGCGGGCCATTTCCAGATTCGCATCGTCATGCACATAGGTGTGGCAGATGCCGTCCAAATGCGCGACCACTGGTATGCGCGATTCGGCGTAGATACGTTCGATAAGCCCTTTGCCCCCGCGCGGCACGATGACATCAATGTATTCGCTCATCTTCAGCATTTCGCCCACGGCGGCGCGGTCGGTCGTGTTGATCATCTGGATGGCATGTTCGGGGACGCCCGCTTGCCGCGCGCCTTCCATAAAGACCTGGGCAATAGCGAGATTCGAGTGGATCGCTTCCGAGCCGCCCCGCAGAATCGTGGCGTTGCCCGATTTCAAACATAGCGCCGCAGCGTCGGCGGTCACGTTCGGGCGGCTTTCATAGATAATGCCCACGACGCCGAGCGGCTGGCGGATCTGGGCGATGCGCAGGCCGTTGGGGCGAATCGTTTGGCTTACGATCTCGCCTACCGGATCCGGCAGCGCCGCGACTTCGCGCAATCCTTGCGCCATGGCCGCGATGGCCTTATCCGTCAGTTCGAGCCGGTCCAGCATGGCGGACGACAAGCCTTTTTCGCGTCCGGCGGCGAGATCCTTCTGGTTGGCTTCCTTGAGAAAACCAGATTGCTCGCACAGGCCTTGCGCGATGCGCTGAAGCGCATGGTCTTTAACTTGGCTCGATAACGTGCGCAGCGCGTTCGAAGCGGCGCGCGCCTGCTTTCCGATACACTGGATATCATCGTGTAACGCCATGGCCCATCTCCTGCACAAATTCGCCGCCGACAACAACCACTAAATACAGCAATTCCCTTTTTACAGGCTTCTACGTAGCGCCCGGCTTTAGCCGGGGTGAAATGAGTATATCAGCCCTATGGAGCGTGCTTCAGCGTAGCTTCTCGCAACGATTTAGCATGATCCAATGCATTCCAAATTAGCCGTGATGGAATTTTAGCGGCATGGCTGCTCCGGCCAAGCCCATGGGCGAGACGCCCATGCCACGGGAAATGCAAACCTTGCAGATCATATTTACGCGTTCATACGCGTCTATTCACGGTTCCTCAAAAAACGCTTTGTTTCTCTTACAACAGCACGAGGTTGTCCCGGTGGATCACTTCGTCAAAATCCTTGCGGCCCAGAACCGCCTTGATTTCGCGGCTCTTACATCCTTTGATGCGTTCCACTTGCTCACTGTTATAATTGGCGATGCCTTTCGCGATGGCCCGGCCAGACCGGTCTGATACCCGCACGGCGTCACCTTCGTGAAAATTCCCGCATACCTCGACGATGCCCGCCGCCAGCAAGCTCTTGCCTTTACGCAACACCGCTTCGCTCGCGCCGTCGTCCACGACAATGACCCCGCGTGTGGCGCGGCCAAAGGCGATCCAGCGCTTGCGCAAGGGCAAGCCATGGCCGGAAGATTCAAACCAAGTCATGGGGCCCTGGCCAGCCAGGATACTGTGGATGATGCCTTCGCGGCGGCCATCCGCAATGGCCATTGGCAGGCCTGCGGCGCCTGCGATTTTCGCGGCATTGAGCTTCGTGTGCATGCCGCCAATCGAGGTTTCCGTGCCGGTGTCTTCCGCCAGGGCGGTAATCTCCGCAGTGACTCCGTTTACTTTCTCGATGAGTGTTGCATTCGGATGCGTGCGGGGATTTTTATCGTAAAGCCCGTCGATATCGCTCAACAAGATGAGCAGGTCCGCCCCGACTTTCACCGCCACGCGCGCCGCCAGCGTGTCATTATCGCCAAAACGCAACTCTTCGGTCGCCACCGAATCATTCTCATTCAAAATGGGAATGACTTGGTTCAAATCGAAGAGCGCATGGAAGGTGTTCCGAATGTTCAGATAGGTCACCCGGTCATCCAGTTCCTGGGCGGTGATCAGCACTTGGGCCGTGCAAAGGCCATTTCCATACAGGCGGAAGAGGGTTTCATAAAAATGCATCAGCTTGGCTTGGCCAATGGCCGCCGTCGCTTGCTTAAGGGGCAGCACTTTGGGCCGCTCCTTCATGCCTAGAGCGTTCATGCCGCAGCCGATAGCCCCTGACGAAACCACCAGGATGTTGATGGCGCGTTCCTGCTTTAAGGCCGCGATTTCTTTCACGAGCTGTTCCAGAACGCAACCGTTAAAACCAGTGGGGCCGCTCAGCAGGGTGGTGCCAATTTTAATCACCAGCGTCTTGATATTCGATTCCATATCGCACTACTTCTCAGCCGTTCATAGGGGGCGAGGTTATCCCGCGCACGGATTTGCCCAGCCTACTCCTCTTCATACTCGAGTTCCACTTCGTCGATATAGATATTGTGGCCCTGCTGGGCGCCCATCCGCTTTAGCGCCTTGATGACCCCCATGCGCTGAAGCTTGCCATGTAAATGGCGGACAGCCTCATCGTTGTCAAAATCCGTCATGCGCACCATGCGGATGAGCGTTTTGCCTTCGATACGGAATCCATCCGGCACGCGTTCAATCTCATAGGGAGCTTCATAAATGTATTCCCGTTCAACTTCTACATCCGGCGTTAGGGTTTCTTCCAAGCGGACCCGCTCGACCAGCGTCCACAAGTGTTCTAGCAGCGGCTCGACGCCCTCGTGTGTGGCTCCGGATAGAAGGAACGGCGCATCAAATTCTCGGGAAATGACCTCGAAGCGCTCCCGATTCGCTGGGATATCCGCCTTGTTCAGCACATATATACGCGGCTTATCCGCAAAAGCAAGACTATGCTGCGCCAATTCTTCTTCTAGGATGCCGCAGGTGTCCAGTGGCTCCTCATCGCCCAGATCAATCAGGAACAACAACACCCGGGTCCGCTCGATGTGGCGCAGAAAATCATGGCCCAAGCCGCGTCCGTCCGCCGCACCTTCGATGATGCCTGGGATATCCGCGATGGTGATGGTCCGGTAGCCGCTTAACGTGGCGACGCCCAGATTTGGGGAAAGCGTCGTGAAAGGATAATCGGCGATTTTGGGCCGCGCCGCAGTGGCGGCGGCAAGAAAGGTGGATTTGCCCGCGTTAGGAAGCCCGACCAGGCCCACATCGGCGATCATTTTGAGTTCGAGGCGGAACTCGCGTTCCTCGCCCGGCTCTCCCTTTTCAGAGAAATGAGGCGCTTGGTGGGTCGAGCTGGAGAAACGGGCATTCCCTTTGCCGCCTCTGCCCCCCTTAGCGGCCAGCAAACGCTGTCCTTGCTGGGTCAGATCGCCAATAGGCTCGTCCGTTTCAAAATCAAAAACCATCGTGCCGGGCGGCACATGGATATCCGTATCCTCGCCACATTTGCCATGGCGGTTGCCGCCTCCGCCATGGATGCCTGATTCGCCCTTCCAATGGGCGTGGAATTGGACATCCAGGAGGGAAGTTAACCGATGGTCGGCGAAAAAGAACACATCGCCGCCCTTGCCGCCGTCGCCCCCATCAGGGCCGCCACGCGGCACATACTTCTCGCGGCGGAAGCTGCAACAGCCGTTGCCACCCTTTCCGCCAATCACTTTGATGCGCGCGCGATCGATGAGCATAATGGTTGGACGGAGCCCGAAGGCTCCGTGCTACTCAACAATCTCCACGGCAAGCACATCCACGCATTTGCGTTCGCGGGTGACTTGACGGAATCGAATGACTCCATCCGCCAACGCGAACAGCGTGTCATCGCGGCCGAGGCCCACGTTAATTCCCGGGCGGATCTTGGTGCCGCGCTGGCGCACGATAATATTGCCCGCGCGCACGGCTTCGCCGCCATATTTTTTCACGCCTAAGCGTTGCGAATTACTATCGCGGCCGTTGCGAGAACTGCCGCCCGCTTTCTTATGAGCCATTTCGCCCTTCTCCCTTACGCCTTGCTGGCTTGCTTACGCCTTAATGGCTTGTATTTTCAGTTCGGTGTAATCTTGCCGGTGCCCTTGTGTGCGCGTGTAATTTTTTTTGCGTTTCTTTTTGAACACGCGGATTTTCTTGGCGCGATCATGGGCCACCACTTCACATACTACGCGCGCGCTCGCAAGCGACGCCGCATCGGCCACTAGGCCATCTTCTTTCGCCAGCAGGCACACCTTGTCCAGCTCGATGGTGTCGCCCACGGGCGCATCAATCCGCGCAACCCGCACGCGGTCGCCCTCGGCGAGCCGAAACTGTTTGCCTCCCGTAGTCACCACTGCATACATTGCTCGTTCTCCATTATCCCGCCGCCACCGGCAGCGTATTAGTTGCGCGCCCTAAACGACTCCGCAGCCACCCTCAACTCGGCCACCGCCGACAGGGAGGCAAGATAGCTCGATTTGATATTGCGGGGCGACGGCAGATTCTCCGTCATCGCCACCAGGCGTCCAAAAGCCCCTTCCGCAATAATTTCATGCGAATTGGCCGTAGCGGCTGGATCCGCAATCACGCGCACCCGCGTTTGTTCGGGGCCCACGCCCGCGAAACTCAGCGCCGCGGCCACGTTCACATTCTTCGGAAACGCATGGCATGCTTCCCGCGCCGAACCTTCAAACACCACCATCGCAGCCGACAGGTTGTTCAAGTCAATGCCATTTTCAACCAAATACGGCGCGCCTTCGAGCCCTTTCGGCGGCTTGCGCGTCGTGAGCTGCACCAAATGCAGCCCCGCTTCCGCAGCGGCGCGGACACCGTCCAAGCCGCATAATGCCCCAGAGGGCAGCCAGATCCTCCGGCGATTGCTCCGCGCTTTCTCGAACAAATCCTGATGATCCATCAGGCCACCGATACTGATCACCAAGCAATCCTTGCCATGGCGGATGGCGGTTTCAACAACATCCCTCACGGCGTCCGCGGCGGCGCATTCCACCACGAAATCAGACATGGCCACATTTTCTTCCAGCGGACATATGGCCGCATCCAGAAGAAAAGAACGCTTTAATCTCTCGGCATGGCTCTCATCGATATCGGTGAGAGCGCATATCTCCGCCTCTATCTCTCCGCGCTGCAACGCGATGCATAGATCCGCGCCGATATTTCCACAGCCGATAAGGCCAACTTTCATCTTGCTCATATGGCACCTGCAACATAAAAAAGCGCGGCACCCAGCGGGCCGTGCCACTGTAAAGACTCGAAAAACCGTATTTCGAGATATGAATTAAGCGGCGGGGAACTTAGCATAATTTTATGTCTTAAGTCAAATAATCCAGAAATTCCGTGGCCGCATCAGCCTGTTGGCGGATTTTGCCTGCTCCTCATGCATGGCGTCATTTCCCAGCCATCATTTTTTACACCATCAAGGCGCAAAGACACAAGGAATTCCTCCCTTCGTTCTACGTGCCTTGGGATATCGTGGTGAAAGATCCGGAATAAGAACCAAAACTTGCCGGTTCGGATATTTGGTGTTTTATACGTCCATATGCTCTAATTCAAGCATAAATGGTTCCTTTCACCCCATGCCGCCGCTGGCGCGGCCTACAAAGGGGAGCCTTATGGAGACATATGACCTTGCCGTGATTGGCGCTGGACCTGGCGGGTATGCCGCCGCCATTCGCGCCGCTCAACTGGGTATGCATGTGGCCTGCATCGAGAAGGAACCGGAATGCGGCGGCACGTGCCTGCGTGTCGGCTGCATACCCAGTAAAGCCCTCCTGGAATCTAGTGAGCGCTACATCGAAGCCCGCACGCAGTTGGGCGGGCACGGCGTCGAAGTCGAGGGCGTTCACCTCAACTTAGCTAAAATGCTGGCCCGCAAAGACGCTGTCGTGCAAAAACTCGCTGGCGGGGTAGCCTTGCTTCTCAAGCGAAACCAGATTAAGCGATATCATGGACACGGCCGCATCGCGGGGCAGGGGCGGGTGTCCGTGGATGGCCCCGACGAGGGCGAGCTGTCCGCCACGCACATCCTCATCGCTACGGGCAGCGAATCGGCGGGCCTGCCCGGCGTCGAGTTGGATGGCGGCCGCATCGGCACGAGCACGGAAGCCTTGTCGTATCCCGAAGTACCAGAGTATTTGGTGATCATCGGTGCGGGGTATATCGGCCTCGAATTGGGTTCCGTATGGCTGCGCCTGGGCGCAAAAGTGACCGTGCTCGAATACCTGCCCCGCATTCTGCCCGGCATGGACAGTCCACTCGCCGAAGAAGCATACAAGCTTTTCCTGAAACAGAGCTTCATGTTTCATCTAGGAGCGAAGGTCACCGCCGCGCGGCGCAATGGAGCAGGCTGCGTAGTCGAGGCCGAAAGCGCGGACCCTATCCATTGCAGCCATGTGCTGTTAGCGGTAGGGCGCGCGCCGTATACGCAGGGGCTTGGCCTTGAGGCCGTAGGCGTCGCATGCGATAAACGAGGCCGCATTCTCGTGAACAGCCATTACGCCACGCAGGCGGAGGGCATATATGCCATCGGCGACGCCATCACCTTCGCCGATTTCACGCCGCCCATGCTTGCCCACAAGGCCGAAGAGGAGGGCATCGCTTGCGTCGAGCGTATCGCCACCGGTTATGGCCATGTGAATTACGACGCTATTCCCGCCGTGTGCTATACCCACCCCGAGCTTGCCTCCGTGGGCAAGACGGAAGACGCCTTGAAAGAATCGGGCATCGAATACCGCGCAGGGACATTCCCCTTCCTGGCCAATGGCCGGGCGCAGGCCTTAGGAGAAACGCAGGGCATTGTCAAAGTGCTTGCGGATGCGCATACGGACCGCGTGTTGGGCGTGCATATCCTCGGGCCGCGCGCGGGCGACCTTATCGCCGAGGCGGCGGCGGCCATGGCATTCGGCGCGAGCAGCGAAGACATCGCCCGGACCTGCCATGCGCACCCCACGCTCGCTGAAGCCTTGAAAGAAGCGGCGCTGGCCGTGGATGGACGCGCCATCCATATATGATTTGCTTGTTTTTGCGTTTACGTGCATTCCCGTTTCTTGATAAACTGTCCTCGAACTGAGATGTGGATTCCACAGATCACGTAATACAAAAGATGTAGGGTGGGGCTTGCCCCACCGTTCAAGGTGGCAGGTTATGGTGGGGCAAGCCCCACCCTACAAATCTGGCTCTGTTTAATTTGGGGTATAATCCTTCGCGTTCTTCGTATCTTCGTGATGAAATATCCGGGAAACGCACATTTGGAGATGCATATTGGAAGCCAGTTACGTCCAAGCAGTAGCGGAACGCTGGAAAGGCAAGCGGGTGGCCGTGGTAGGCGACCTGATTTTGGATAGATACTCATGGGGCAGCGCGTCCCGTATTTCCCCGGAAGCGCCCGTGCCGATAGTGGTTGTGGACCATACCTCGGTTTCCCCCGGCGGCGCGGCCAATGCCTTGCGCAACATCGCCTGCCTAGGCGCGCAAGCAGCGGCCTTTGGCGTAGTCGGCGGCGACGCCAATGCACAAGATTTGCGCAATTTGCTGCATGAGCTGTCCATCGATTTATCGGGCGTACTCGTGGATGAACACCGCCGCACGACGGAAAAGACCCGCATTATCGCGGGTAACCAGCAAGTCGTACGGGTCGATACGGAAGATGTGCATCCGCTGGCGGAAATGCAGGAACAGGAACTGGCGGCGCGGCTCGAAGCGGAAGTGTCGGCGGGACGGATCGACGCCATCATCATCGAGGATTACGCCAAGGGCGCATTGAGCCGCACGCTGCTTGCCAAAGTGGCGTCGCTCGCCCATCGGCACGCGATTCCCGCCGCTCTGGACCCCCATCCCGCCCATGCCCAATTTGTCACGCCGGGGCTTTCCCTCATCACGCCGAACCGGCGGGAAGCCTTCGCCATGGCGGGCGTATACTACACAGAACTCGTTCTGCCCATCGAGCAGGATGAACCGCTGCTTCGCGTGGTGGACGCCTTGCGCCGAAGCTGGAACGCCGAGCAGACTTTGATCACCCTAGGGCCGGGCGGCATGGCTCTTTTCCGTGAAAGCAAACCACCGCTGCACATTCCCACCCGCGCCAAGGAAGTATTTGATGTATCAGGCGCGGGCGACACGGTGATCGCGTCGTACATCCTGGCCCTGCTGGGCGGCGCGCCACCCGAAGACGCCGCGATTATCTCGAATCACGCCGCAGGCGTGGTGGTAGGAAAAATCGGCACTGCACCGGTGTGCCTGGAAGAATTGCTACAAAGCTTTTAGAAAAGATTTTTTACCACGGGGACACGGGGAGCGCGGGGTGGCAAAACAAAAGTACAAATCTTCGACCACCCGGTACGCTAATTATACTAAAACACATCAGATAAAACACTTGACTAATACTGTTACACACATACTGAATCGTTCATCCAAATCCGTGCCATCCGCATCTACGGTGGAATAAAAAAACCTTGTAACACTTTAGCGGACTGAAGAAAGAGTTGCTTTTTTTAGACATGATTTACAAGATTGGACAAGATCGCCAGGATTATTTGCAGATTTGAAAGTTAATCTAGGAAGTGTCCGGGCGCGTTCTTTTGTGTAACAAAATTGCCATCATAAAAATCTTGTCCCATCTTGTAAATCATGTCTAAAAATAAATGCCTCCATCATAGGCGGTTCATTATGTATTCCCGGTTCAAAAACCGTCCCGATGCTTTTACTTCAGTCGGCTCAAGTGTTACAAAACCTTTTTTATTTTGACAAATCACAGTCATAACACATCTCCCCCCGTGTTCCCCGTGTCCCCGTGGTGAAAAAATCTTCAAATGCTCCAGCCGGTTCACACCAGGCTTTTCCCTTCATAATCACTTGGGATGTCGCGGCCTAGATGCTTGAGCACGGTTGACCCGAAATCGAGAATGGTGGGCGCATCATTTTCGATGGGCCGGTTCGCGAACAACACGCCAGGGCATGACGCCATGTCGGACGCGGCGTGTTCACCGCTCCATTTGTCGTCGTTCGGAGAAAACAACGCGCCGCCCACATAACCCAGGGCGCAGGATTTATTCATCTGGTAATACGGGCTGAATCCGAGCGAAAAATCAGGCGCATCCGCCATGGCCTCGCCTTTATAGTCCGCCTTTGTATAGACATGGCTGAGGACGGGGCTGCCCGTGGCGGGGTCTTTCACCTGCAAGAGCTTGTCGCGAATTTCCGCGAGGAGGGCGTCTTGTTCGGCGGCCGCCACTAGCCCGCGCGATTCCCGGCCTTGCAGGTTGAGATACATCGAACTGAGGCCCACGGCGTAGGCCTTTGTCTGGGTCCAATCCATATCCAGGAGAAAGCCCTTTTCCTTCGCGAGCGCGGGGTCGGCCGTGGCCAGGTATCCATTTTCTTTGAGCCAGCCGTTCACATTGAACTGGGTGCGCCATGAACCGAAACCGTGGTCGGACATTACAAGGAACAGGTCTTCCTCGCGCAATTTCGCACGGACGCTGCCGACGAATGCATCAGCCATCTTGTAGATTTCCTGGATGGCCCTTGCATATTTCTGAGCGCCCTCGGGAGTATACATAGGATTTTTATCGTCTAGAAACCGCCAGAACATATGGGCCACGCGGTCCGTTGCGGTGCCCGCCGACACGAGGAAATCGAGTTCGCCGCGCTCGAGTTCATCCATCGTGAGCTTGCTCCACCAATTCATGGTCTCACGCAGATCCGCCAGAAAGGCTTCCTCGATGAGGTCGCCGCTGCTGAGGGCCTTGGTGTCGTACGCCCAGCCGATGGTTTTGTACAGGCCATAACGTTCCGCCAATTCCTTGGAATACGCCGAGGGCGAGCTGATGGGCACATACGGCTGGCGAGGGTCGTATTGGGCGCAGCTCATGTAGATGCGGACTACATCGCCGATTTCCATGGGGAAAAACCGCGCGATGCCGTGGACCGCGTATTGTTCCGACATGGCGAAGGGCAGCTCGATCCACGGCGACCACTGGCCTTGCGCCAATGCAACGGTCTTACCGTCCACGACGGCCTCGCCTTGGTGTCCAGCGCGGTCGATGCGGAGCTTCATGGGAACCGTTGTAAAGGCCTTCGGGTCGCGGAACGGGAACCGCGTGTCGCGCGGCCCCGGCACATTCACCTCTGCAACGCCGGAAGCGTCAAAAGCGAGTTTCACGCGGATGCCGCCGGATGAATCCTCCGTCTCGTCCGTGAAGGCGTCCGACAGGGCCACATAGGTGCTATTGTTACCGCGCAGATCCGGCACCCATAGGCCGCAAAGCATGCTCCCGTTTTTCATGTCATCGGGCGGAAAGGCGTACGGCACGTTCAAGATGCGCCCGCGCGCGCCTTGCTCATCGGCCACTGACCAAAAGGCTTTCCCCTTGCGAAACGAGAGCGCCTCCGGCGGGCGCGCCAAAGCGCCATCCGGCGCAAGGCCGGGATGCTCGAATTTTCCTGTGCCCACCAATGGAATAGGGCCGCTGCGCGATTGCGGGTTGCGGCGGATAAAATCGAAGATGCCGTGCCCGCCGGGATTCTTCGAGGTGGCGAACGAACTCCATGCCGTGGGTGATTGTGGCGGAATGGTGGTGCCGAGGGTATGATAGGAGCCGGATTGTTTCAGTGCGGCCAGATTCGGCAATTCGCCTGCATCAAGCATGGGAGCCACGAGACTCGGCTCCATGCCGTCAAATCCCAGAATGATCACACGGCCCTTGGTTTTAGCGCTGGCTTTACCGATGAAGAACGACTTGCCGCAGCCCAATGCCACGCCCGCCGCCGCGCCCGCCGCTAAAAAATCACGCCGTGTATATTGATGCGATGAAGTATGCTTTTTCATTTATCAACACTCCAAGCATAGCCTAGTTGCTACTACAGATCCGGATTTCTAACCACGAAATACACGAAACACACGAAAATATCATACTGAAAAACTATTTTTTTACTTCATGCATTAGTGTATTTCGTGGTTTCCAAAAAGTTCATGGTTTATTCGGCATTCACGTAACCTAGCGCTTCAAGCTGGCTTTTTAGTTCATCCGATATTTCAACGGCTTTTTCCGGTTCTTTGGCGTTTTCCTTAATTGAACGCTGAACGTTTGCGAGCAAGCTACTCAATTCGGACTCACGCGGATCGCTTTGGCCCGCCAGGTTTTGCTGCTCTTTTGGGTCCGCAGCCATGTCGTATAACTCGACGGGTTTTAGGTTGCGCTTATTGCCTTCGTTTGCATGAATGGTCTTGGCCGCATGGATTCGTATCGCTTGGAGCACAATGCCTTCGAAATCATTCTCCGCGTAGGAATAGCTGGTATCTTGATTGCCGAACGCTCCTGTTAAATCCAGCAAAGAATGCCCGGGCATGGCGGCGTCTTTCTCGACGCCTGCTAGGGATAAACACGTGGGGGCAAGGTCAATATGCCGGGCGAAATCCGAATTCACCTCGCCGCCCTTGATATGGCCCGGCAGTTTGATCAGCAGAGGCACATGGGTCAGTTCATCGTACAAGGTCTGCCCATGCCACCACCCCCGGTGGTCATAGAACTCCTCGCCATGGTCCGACGTGAACACGATCACGGTGTCTTCATACAATCCACGCTGGCGCAAGCCCTCGAAGAGCGGGCCGAGGTTTTGATCCAAGTGCTCGATCTCGCCGTCATATGCGCGGCTCATGGCTTCGAGATACTTATCAGGGTCGGGATTCTCCATGCGTACGCGGGCATACCCGACACCCGGATGCGTCCAATCCATGAAGGGGTCGTGGGTCTCCATATAATGCAGGAACAGGAAAAACGGCGCATGCACGGGTCGTTGCGGGCTATCGAGCCAATCGAGGGCGGTTTGCGTCACCACTTCAGCGGGCTGGTAGAAATCCGTCACTACCATGTGGCCGCCAGGCAGCTTCGCAAGCGCCATCTGGCGTGCGCGCCGCAACACTTCATAGACCGCCAGTTTCGAGGAGGAGGCCGACGCGCCGAAATAGAGGCTCGGCTTTAGATCCACATAATCGGCGAAGCCTTGATCGAAATGAAACAAGCTGGTGATGTTCGGGTTATTCGAAAAGCCTTTCGTATAGTAGCCCGCGCCAAGCAACAGCTCGGGGAAGGTCGTCACATTGTCTTGGAGCATGGAGGTTTTCGATGTCGCGCCATGCATCGAGGGATACAGGCCCGAGAACATGGTCGCGAACGAGGGTTTGGTCCACGAGGCTTGCGAGAAGGCGCTCTCGAAGCGCACGGCGTCCCGCGCGAATCCGTCCAAGTTGGGCGTCCGTGCGGCGGCATCTTTCGAGTAGCAGCCCAGCCGGTCCGCCCGTAGGGCGTCCACGGCCACGAAGATGATATTGGGGCCTTTTGCTTGTGCGGCGGGTTGGAAAGTATGCTCTTCCACTACGGGTGTCATGGTTCCAGATACCACCGCGCCTGCTGCCACAAGGACCGTGAATGCGCCAAAGCCAGACGCTACGGCGGCCGTACGCCCTGTGCGCACCCATCGCAGCGCCAGCCAGGCGGCCACAGCCAGCGCCAGCGCACCGCCTAATGCGGACGCGGCGATCATGGCGCTTTGCTGGAGCGACATGGCGTGGCCGGCCAGCACATCCCGTTGGAAACGGAACTGGCCGATGACGAGGACCGCCAGTGCGGTAAAGAGGCCTAGGGCCAAAATGAATATAGTTTGCGGTTTGAGGAAACGGTCAAATAGCAGGCAAACGAACGCCAGCCCCACTGCAACGCCTAGTCCCGCCGCGCCAAACAGAACTCCGTACACCAGCGGCCCCCACCAGAACGCGGCGTATTCAGCCAAGCCGCCCAGCGAGCGCACAATCCAGCCCGCCTCGGCCAGGCCCACGAGCGCCCCCGCCACAAGCCCGCCCAGCATGCCTGCTAACAAAGTATTGAGCAGCCGGGCCCGATATTCGCGAATAGCTTCTTGCGGCAAATGCATATTCTTTTCCCCCAGGTGAGAGGCCTTGGCGCGCACGGAATCCGCCTCCGAAAGGAACTCCTCCCGTTTGGGGCGCGTAGCAAACAACAGGAGAGGAATGCTTAACAAGAAAGGCAGCACTTCGCCAAGCCAAAGCCCCATATGGCCAAAAAGCAAGGCTTGCTCCGTTCCATACTTGGCCCCGAGCAGGACGCGGAATCCCACTTCGCGCACGCCCATTCCGCTGACCGTAGGGGCGATAATCGAGCCTACGATCACCAGCGGGCTGACAAAGAGAATATCTAGTATCGCCGCATGCCCGCCGCTAATGGCCATGGCCGTGCCGAAATACATGAGGCATATGCCCAGATGGATGCCTAATCCGAGCAGCAACGCGAGCAACAGTGTGGCGCGGTGGCCGGCGTATGCGGTAAGCGCCGCGCTGAGTTTGTCGATCTTGCCCCGTAAGGCGCCGGGAACGGGCAGGACCGAGGCCAGCACTTGCACGACGCGGGGATTGAGCAGCAACAATAGCGATACGGTGATAAAACCGAGCAAGCCAGCCAGCACGATGGCCAGCATGGGAACATTCACCTTGAATAACGTAAGCACTCGAGGCAGGGTGAGAAAAACGAGCATGCCGAGGGCGATGAATCCGATGAGTTTTTCGACCGCGATGACCGTGGCGCAGCGGATGGCCTCGCCGGTATAAGCCGCCGACTCGACGAGGCGGTAGCCATCAAGCCCGACGGTGCTCGGAAGCCATAAGCCGATGGCCCGGCCCATGAACCAGCATTTCACAAGATACCAGAAGGGAATACGCAGTCCTTGCGCGCGCAATAACAAGCGCCAGCGCAGGATGCCCGCCGAAATGCCCAGCAATTTGGCGAGAGCGGCGAAGCTGAACCAAAACACGGCGTTGGCCAGCGTGAGTTGTTCGAGGGCGCCAGCCAAGCCATCCAGGGAAATGCCTTTGAATTTTTCTTCCGAGAATCCGAATGTCTGGGGCCGGAACAGCAAGGTGAATACCGTTGCGATGAAAAGCGCTTTGAGCAGGAAAAAGACGATCCGTTTTTTCATAAGACTCCTCATGGAGCGGTTCGAACTCGAGGTGGAAACGCTATATGAACGAGGAGTCTACCATAGCCCCATGAATGCCGGCAAGGAAACGAAAAATAGCCACAAGAAGCACAAAAGACACAAGATGGTTCTTGTGTCTTTTGTGCTTCTTGTGGCAAAAAAACGGGCCCCTCTAGAAGCGGAAGCCGCTCTGCAAGTGGAGCTTCCCGTTACCCTGGTCTTCATCCGCATTCAGCGGGAATCCATAATCGACGCGGATGGGGCCCATGCGGGGGATATCAAATCCAAGGCCAATGCCCGCGCTGTACCGCATATCGCCAAAGTCAAGATCGCTGGCCGTTTCCCAGACGCCGCCGGAATCCACGAAACCATACAAGCGAAGGAGTTTGTTCAAGCGGTATTTGACTTCGAGGCTTTCCAGGAGCCGCAGCTCGCCACCGATGGCGACAGTCTCGCCAAGCCCCCACAAACCGGTCTTTTTCGGGCCGACATCACGGCTGTCGTAGCCGCGGATGGTGTTCGTTCCGCCCGCGAAGAAACGATCTTGCAGGGGGACGTAATCTGAACTGCCGTATTCATCCACCCAGCCCTCGCGGGTGCGGAAGGAGAGGATCCATTTGCGGTTGTCGTCCAGCGGCCAATACCACGTCGAATCATGTTCGAGCTTGTAGAAGTTATTGTCGCCGCCTATGCCAGCGAACTCGAATTGCAGATCATGCCGCGAACCACTGGTGGTGTCTTTCTGGGTATCGACGGTGTTGCGCGTGATGCCCCAGATGGAGCTAATGGTCGTGCTGCCTTCGCGGCCGTCCCAATATTCGCGGGGATAGGTGATGCCCGCATACCAGGGCAAATCCGAAATCGAGGTGTCGGAATACCGCAGCATCGTGCGCGCGGTCACAAAGGGCGACAGTAATTTGGCGAAACGAATCTGCGCGCCGCTTGTGTCTTCCGTATAGCGGCCGACATCGTCATATTCGTAGCGTTCATCAAAGAGATCCACGCCGAAGATAAGCGGATAACCCATAAATTCGGGGTTCGTATAGCTGATATTGTATTGGTTGCGCTTGCCGCTGATGTTAAGTTTAAGGCGCAACTGTTCGCCGCCGCCCGAAAACTTCGGCCAATTCGAGATGTCAAAATTGTTAAAGGTTAACTCCGTGAAGCCGCCCAACCCCTCGTCCGAGCTGTAGCCGCCACCGAAATTGAAGTATCCCGTTTTGCCTTCTTCGACATCCACCAGCAGATTCGAGAAACGACCGTCTTCCGTGTCATCCAGGTTTTCCAGCGTAAAGCGGACGGTCTCGAACCATTCCGTATCTTCAAGGCGGGATTGGCTGGCCCGCAATAGGCCGCCATCAAACCGTTCTCCAGGGAAGGACAACACCTCCCGGCGGATCACATCATCGCGGGTAATGGAATTACCGGTGATTTTGATCTCCCGGATATACTTGAGGTCTCCCTCGCGCACCCGGTGGACAATATGCGTGGTTTTATTTTCACGGTCCAGCGTCACTTGCGGCGTCACACCCGCATACACATATCCGCTGTCCTCATAACCGCTATTGATCGTCTCCGCGTCTTTCTCGACTTGGCTCTTATTATGGACTTCGCCTGGTATGACCTTCATCTTATCGATGATTTCGTCGGTGTCGTATACCACATTGCCGGCCACATCGAGCGTATCCACGTGGTATTGCGGGCCTTCTTTCACATAGATGGTGACATTGACGCGCTTGCCATCTTCCGAGAACGCCAGATCGGTATTTTCAACATCGGCTTCGAGGTGGCCGTAATTGCCATACTCGTCCGTTATGCGTCCGAGATCTTCTTCAAACACATCTGGATCATACTTGCCGCCAAGGAACCACCATGCGTGTTTGGTCTTCATGGCTTTCCTGAGTTTATGCTCGGAAAGGGTTTCATTGCCCACAAAAGTGATCTGCTTCACTCGGGCCTTTTTCCCCTCATTGATGACATAGGTGATGCGCACGCGCGATGCGCCGATTTCTTCGACGATAATATCGACGCTGGCACTCGGGAAGCCTTTGCTTTGATACAATTTGAGGATTGCATCGCGTTCATCATCATAGGCTTCCGAAGCGAAAGAATCGCCCTCGCGCCATGTCAGCACGCCCCGGATCGCCCGCTCTTTCACCTTGCGGTTGCCGGTGATCTTCACTTCGTCGATGGAGCGCTTTTCTTCGACGGTATATGTGACCACCACATCGTCACCGGACAAGCTGGCGTCGGCGACGATATTGGAGAAATACCCGAGCTCATACAAGCGCCGGATATCACGGGACACCATACGCGAATTGAAAGGCTGCCCCGGCTGGACCTCGAGTTTGGAACGCACCACTTGGTCGTTCACACGTTCGAGCCCAACCAATTGGACTTCCTTCACATTTTTTCCTGTATAATCCTGGCTTGCCGCCGGGATTCCCCCCAAGAGGACACAGGCCGCCATCATCATGCTGACAACGAGCTTTTTCAAGTGGGCACACCTTCCGTAACGGCCACGACTGGAGTGAAGAATAACCTCTCCTCGTCCTCCGAAGGACGAACCTCTATTTCCATTCCAGATACGAAGGCCCCTTTTAGCAGCAGCTCGGATAAGGGGTCTTCGACATACTGCTGCACCGCTCGCCGCAACGGCCGCGCACCATACTGCTCATCGCTGCCTTTTTGAATAATAAACTCTTTTGCAACGGCAGACAGTGATAGAAGTAGCCCCTTATCTTTGACTCGTTCTATCACTTCGCCCACATGAATGTCAACAATGGCAAGGAGATCCTCGTGGGTCAGATGATGGAAAACCACCACTTCGTCCACCCGGTTCAGAAATTCCGGATTGAATACTTTCTTGACTTCCTCCATCACGCGGTCGCTCATAGAGGCATATTGATCCTCCATGGAATCCTTCTGGAAGCCCAATGTGATATTGCGCCCGATGCGCCTCGCTCCCACGTTACTTGTCATGACGATGACGGCGTTGCGGAAATCCACTTTGCGCCCCGTGGCGTCGGTCATATGCCCATCCTCGAGCACCTGCAACAACACATTGAACACATCCGGATGGGCTTTCTCGATCTCGTCGAACAGCACCACCGAATAGGGCCTGCGGCGCACCTGCTCGGTGAGCTGGCCGCCTTCGTTGTAGCCCACATATCCTGGAGGCGCGCCCGCCAGGCGCGACACGGCGAATTTCTCCATGTATTCGGACATATCAATGGTGATCAACGCTTCTTCATTACCGAAAAGAAACGACGCCAGCGTACGCGCCAGCAAGGTCTTGCCTACGCCCGTGGGGCCGAGGAATAGAAATGAACCCACCGGACGCCGCGCATTGCGCAAGCCCGCCCGCGAACGCTGGATGGCCCGCGTGACCGCATCAATAGCTTTTTCCTGCCCAATGATCGAATGATGCAATTCGTCGCGCATCCGGAGCAGCCGCTCGGATTCTTTTTCTTCGATCTTCGTGAGAGGCACGCCGGTCCACTTAGACACGATATATGCGATATCCTCTTCGTTGACAATGGTTTCGGATGAATCGCGCTTGCGCTCCCATTCCCGGCGCTTCTCTTCCAATTCCGAGATAAGGTGGCGCTCGCGGTCGCGCAACGAAGCGGCTTTTTCATATTCCTGGTTTCGAATGGCCACTTCTTTTTCTTTAGTGATGCCCTCGATCTCGCGCTCGATTTCCTTGAGGGCGGACGGGCGCGTGGTGATTTGAAGGCGGGCGCGGCTTCCCGCCTCGTCAATCACATCCACGGCCTTATCGGGAAGGAAGCGGTCGGTGATGTATTGGTTCGAGAGTTTCGCCGCCGCGACCACGGCTCCATCGGAGAACTTCACCCGGTGGTGCGCCTCATACTTGTCCCGCAAACCTTTGATAATCTCGATAGTCTGGTCCACACTTGGCGCTTCTACGATGATGGTCTGGAAGCGGCGGGCAAGCGCCGCATCTTTCTCGATCTGCTTGCGGTACTCGTCCATGGTGGTGGCGCCGATGCATTGCAGTTCGCCCCGCGCCAGCGATGGCTTGAGCATGTTGGCCGCGTCCACGGCGCCTTCCGCCGCTCCTGCGCCCACGATGGTATGCAATTCATCAATGAAAAGAATGACGTTATCCGCGCGGCGGATTTCTTTCATGACGGATTTGAGGCGTTCTTCAAATTGCCCGCGATATTTCGTGCCCGCCACGACACCGGCAAGGTCAAGTGTTAAGACGCGCTTGCCCAAAAGCAGATCCGGCACGTCGCCGTTGACGATGGCTTGGGCCAATCCCTCGACGATGGCGGTTTTGCCGACGCCCGCCTCGCCAATCAACACGGGATTATTCTTGGTGCGCCGGGACAGCACTTGGATTACCCGTTCGATCTCCGATTCGCGGCCGATGACGGGATCTAATTTGCCTTCCTGGGCCAACACGGTAAGATCCCGGCCGAAGGTATCAAGGGCGGGAGTCGATGATTTCTTGCTAGTGGAGGCTTGCGCGCTTGCTCCCGCACCCGGCTTGGCCTGTTCGCCCAACAGCCGGAGCACTTCATTCTGCAGCCGGTCAAGGCCTATATTCATCTCTTGCAACACTTTAGCCGCGATGCCTTCCCCTTCTTTTATCAAGCCAAGGAGAATATGCTCGGTGCCAATATAATTATGGTTGAGATTGCGCGCCTCCTCGACGGCGAGTTCGAGCACTTTTTTAGCGCGGGGCGTAAAATTGATCTCTTCGCTCGAGATCACGGCATTGCCACGGGTGACCTGGCTCTCGATCTCCATGGAAAGCCCGCTAATATCCACGCCCAAGCTATCGAGCGCACGCGCCGCGATGCCTTCCGGCTCATGGCACAGCCCGAGCAGGATATGCTCCGTGCGCACGTATTCGCTGCCCAAACGGATAGCTTCCTCGCGTGCGGCGTTGACCACGTGTTTCGCGCGTTCGGTAAATCGTTCCCACATGGCTGTGTGGTTCCTTTCTTACATCAGAAGGCGTCTAGAAGCTTTCACGAGTTGCATTACACCGCGCCTGCTACAACGCCTTCGTATCATAGGGCATCCATTTTCACGAGATGACAGAATATCATAATCCACGGATCATACCGATTCTTGAGAATCTTATGATAAGGCTCAGCCCACCATAGCGTTATTGCTGAAAGACGGGGAAAACCCACCAAGCCTATTCTACATTCGCACTACTATCTTTCAGGATGTCGTTTTCTAGCGAAGATTTTCCTGATAAAACCTTGCATATCAAATAGTTATGTTTGGACTATATAGGCGTATTCCTTGAGCGGTGGGGCAAGCCCCACCCTACAAATTTTAGTGTATTTAGTGGTCTCAACATCCGGCTCTTTGGTTGCGGCTATGCCGCGCTATGTTAATTTATGTCCATATGCGGTTAACAAAAAAAGTGCAATCGCCAGCGCCAGGCAGACAAGCCTTACGCCAGGCGGCTGCGAAACAACTCGGCGCGCTCGATGCTTTGCCGGAGCGCATCCACTTCGCCGCCGAGCTTCATCTGAATATGGGCGGGATGTGACAGCAAGAGCATTTCGTTGAGCATTTTAGGCTCGATATGCTCGAGCAGGCCCGCCACCGCGCCCAATCTGAGCGACGAGAGAATGGCCAGCGCTTCTTCAAACTCGAGCAGCCGCGCACCGCGCGCCAATCCGAGCGCCCGGCCTACGCGGTCCTCGAGGCTAGTGCGCCCTTCATCCAGCAGTGTGCGGCGCGCAAGCCTCTCCTGGCCAATGATCGCCGCGGCGGCATGGCGCAGATGAAACACGATCTCTTCCTCGGAAACACCGAGCGTCGCCGCGTTTTTGAGATAATACAAATCTCCCGGGCCTTCACTCACTGGGCCAAAAGCGCCCTCGAGGCGCTGGCGCATGCTGCGCGCCTCCCGCTCCACTTTCATCAGCCGCCCAGTCATCGCCAAGGCGGGCAAGTGAAGCAGCACCTCCAAGGACAGACCCGTGCCCAGCAGTTCGAGCGAAGCAGTTAAAAAACCATAGGTTTCATCAAACGCCGCATCCAGCGGATTTAACAACACGGATTCCATCGCGCCAAGCTGCTGCCAAACCTCTTGGGGCTGCAAACCAGGCGTTAAAGCCTGCAACACGATGTGCTCGCCGCCATTGATGGAAATGCTGGCGCTTTGATTTTCGGCTACCAATACGCCCCGGGGTCCCGCCGCTTCAATAAGCGCTTCGCTCGCAAGGCCGCGCTCGACCAAGCAGCGCTGGGCAAGGCTGCTCAAACCGTCAAAGGAATAGTAGCGCTCACGGGCGGAAGTATCTTCGCTCTCGAGTATGCCAAGGATCCGCTCTTCAATGGCGCGTAGCTCGAATTCCGTACATTTTTGGACAAACGGATAGCCCGCCACATTACGCGCAAGCGCGCCATGTGAATGCAGGGCCACATCGGAATCGGGACCGCCGCCCGCAAGCCATTCCACTGGCTGATCTAGTAGGACTTCGTGCATAATGCGTCAGTCCTTTCCGCTTTGCCGGGCGTGCCCCAACGGCGAAGCCGTCTTAAAAACGTTTTTCACCAGAGAAGTCTGGCAAGCTGGGCAGAACATCTTGCCGGGTTCGTCAATCGCCGCTCCACACAAGGCGCATTTTACCCGTTCCGTTTCGGCCTCGGGCTGGTTCAAGCTGTTTTCAATATCCCGTATGGCGTCACGAAGGCAGGCCGCCTCCTCGTATTGTTCGCTTTGCAGGGCGCTACGCAACAGCGAGCGCCGCATGAGCAAATCCGCCCGAAGGCGTGCGCGCACCGTGTCGATATGGGCTGTCCGGCCCCGATGGCGGGCGGCCCCATGGAGCTCTTCGAGCACAGGCGCGAGTATCTCCCGAAACTCCTCATAACAAGCGCTGCATCCGGCGCGATGCGTCTCCAGCACCTCGCTCCCCGCTGTCTGGCACGTACCGCACACCAGTTTTGTTTTTTCCTGGTCCGCATTTCGTGTGGCACGCCGGAGCGTTTTCATTCGCGGCGAAGGAGCCGTGCCGGCGATCTCAAAGCCCGCCGTTTCATCTTGAGACATGGAGGCATAGCAGGACGCACAGATCATCAGCTCAGACACACGGCCTTTGATGACCTCCGCGTACCGCATTGTAGCCAAATTCTTATGGCATTTCTGGCAAATCATGCCGCATACCTCCTTGCATATAGTATAACATCCAAACGCACGTGAGTCTAATATATGAGCTTTCAAGCCGTTTCCGGGCGTCATCCGTACGCCGCCGCCATCTACATAACAACCCGAACGCGCCGTTCAATCCGCAAGTTATGCACATCGCCGACTAATGAGGGCGAATCCAGAATATTAAAAGTTTTTAGCAATATTAGCACCCTACAGCACCTTATCCGCGCTACCCATATAACGGCTGCCCAGAGCAAAAACTTCATTCGAATTCACATTCGACATGGAGTATCATGGCGGTTTTCCAAGCAAATGAAATACGCTGTGTCCAGCAGCAGGCAGAAGGGGGTATTCAGATGCGTACGGGCGTCTCTTACATGGGCCACCATAATCCAGTCCACATCAAAACAGACCTTGCGGAAATGAAACAATTGGGATGCGACGACGTGCTCGTATCCGCCCAGGAAAATGATTTCGTACATTTCACGGGGAAAATACAATTCACGCCGCGAATAGCTAAAGACATGGGCCTGAGGCCTTTGGCCATTTTTTGGGGCGCTCTCAACTTGTTCGGCGGAGGCCGTTCGAGCCAGTTTCTACTCGAACATCCCGAGGGATTCCAGCGCGGGCGCGATGGAGCCCACCGCTCCGCGGGGTGTTACGTGAACCGCCTGTGCGTGGCGCGCATTAAAGAGATGCTCCATACCGCCACGGAACTCGGTTTCGAGGGCTATTTCGTCGATGAGCCCACCCCGTTATGGGAATGTTATTGCACTTCCTGCCGCGCCCGCTACATGGAATGGTACGGCGGCGATTTGGGGGCGGCGGAGGAAGTCCAAGCCGCCGAATTCCGCCATCGCTGCGTGATCGAGTATGTCCGCGAGATCGCCGAATTCTGCAAAACCAGTTTTCCCCATACGGAAACGCAATGCTGCGTCATGCCCTGCGACCGCGATATCTGGGCGAAAGCGTCCCAAATCGAGTTTTTAGACAATTTGGGTACGGATATCTACTGGGTGAACGAGGATATCGATGTCGAGGAAATGACCCCCATGATACGCGACTTGGCGGCCTTATGCCATGAAACGGGCAAGATACACCACGAATGGCTGCAATGCTGGGGAGTCCGCGCCGGGCGCGAGCAGCGCATTCTGGACCAAGGCCGCATCCTGGTGCGGGAAAAGCCCGATGCCCTGTATGTGTGGGCCTGGAAAGGCCAGATTGGCACTACGGAAACGTGCCATGACCCCATAAAATCCTGGGAAATGGCCGCCGAAGTGCTCCGGATGGCCAAAGGATGAAAACACGTGACGAGAGCGATTCAACCTCGAGAGCAACAGCAACTGCTTTAACTTGAACGGCTCTAACACGTCAAAAAAATCATAAATATCGATAAAAGCTTTACTTATAACTCCGTGTGGCGAGATGCGCCTCTTCAAAATCGAGGGGCTCTTTGTGCAGCAAAGGTTGCTTATCTTTGCCCTTGAACTCCCACGCCGCTACGTAACAAAAATCTTCGTCGTTGCGGAGGGCTTCGCCGTCTTCGGTCTGGTATTCCTCGCGGAAATGCGCGCCGCAGGATTCCTCGCGGTGGAGGGCGTCGCGGACCATCAATTCGGCGAATTCGAGAAAATCGGCCACGCGCCCGGCTTTCTCTAGGCTTTGGTTGAAGGTTTCACCCGCGCCGGGCACGATGGCGTTCTCCCAGAATTCTTCGCGCAAGGCGGGGATGCGTTCGAGGGCTTCCTGGAGTCCGGTGCGGTTGCGCGACATGCCGCACTTGTCCCAGAGCAGCAGGCCCAATTCACGGTGGAATTCGTCGGTGGTCTTGCGGCCTTTAATGGCGAGCAGGCGGTTCGTCCGCTGTCGTGCGGCCTCTTCGGCGGCGGCAAACTCGGGGTGGTCCGTGTCCACCTTATCCAGGGCGGTGGTGGCGAGGTAATGGCCCAGCGTGTAGGGGATGATGAAGTAGCCGTCGGCCAGGCCTTGCATGAGGGCGCTCGCGCCCAGGCGGTTCGCGCCGTGGTCCGAGAAATTCGCCTCGCCCAAGACGTGCAATCCAGGCAGGTTGCTCATGAGGTGGTAGTCCACCCATAGGCCGCCCATGGCGTAATGGACGGCGGGGTAGATCATCATGGGTGTTTCATAGGGATTTTCCGCCATGATGCGCCCATACATCTGGAACAGGTTGCCGTAACGCGCGAAGATGCCCTCCTTGCCCAAGCGCTCGATGGCGTCGCGAAAGTCGAGGTATACGGCCATTTTCGTATCGCCCACGCCCCGGCCCGCGTCGCACTCCGCTTTTGCCGCTCGCGACGCCACATCGCGCGGCACGAGATTGCCGAACGTGGGATAGCGCCGTTCGAGGTAGTAATCACGATCCGCATCCGGGATTTGGTTTGGCGGGCGCGGGTCGTTTGGATCTTTGGGCACCCAGATGCGGCCGTCATTGCGCAGGCTTTCGCTCATGAGCGAGAGTTTCGCCTGGTAATCGCCATGGACGGGGATGCACGTGGGGTGGATCTGCGTGTAGCACGGATTGGCGAAGAACGCGCCTTTCTGGTGGGCGCGCCATGTGGCGGTCACATTTGACGCCTTCGCGTTGGTCGATAGGTAGAACACATTGCCGTAGCCGCCCGTGGCGAGGATGACGGCATCGCCCACATGGCGCTCGAGGGCGCCCGTCAGCAGATTGCGGCAGATGATGCCGCGCGCCTTGCCATCAATAACGACCAGTTCGAGCAATTCATGCCGCGTAAACAGCTCGATGCCGCCGCGATGCGCTTCCTTCATCATGGCGCTGTAGGCCCCGAGCAGCAGTTGCTGGCCTGTCTGGCCCCGGGCGTAGAATGTGCGGCTCACCTGCGCGCCGCCGAAGGAGCGGTTATCGAGCAGGCCGCCGTATTCGCGCGCGAAGGGCACGCCCTGGGCCACGCAGTGGTCGATGATTTGTACGCTCAATTCGGCCAGGCGGTGGACATTGGCCTCGCGTGAACGGAAGTCGCCGCCTTTCATCGTATCGTAAAACAAGCGGTATACGCTGTCGCCGTCGTTCTGGTAATTTTTTGCGGCGTTGATGCCGCCCTGGGCGGCGATGCTATGGGCGCGGCGGGGGGTGTCTTGGATGCAGAAAGACTTGACGTGGTAGCCCAATTCCGACAAAGTCGCGGCGGCGGACGCGCCCGCGAGGCCCGTGCCAACGACAAGTATGGTGTGCTTGCGTTTATTGGCCGGATTGACCAGCTTCATATCGGCCTTGTGGCGGGTCCATTTTTCATGAATCGGGCCGCCTGGCGCATGGGAATCAAGCAGCATGTTCAGCCTCCCGCCTTGCTTAGCAAATGGGTGAGAAGGATGTATACAGGAATCGAGCCGAAGCCAAGGGCCACGGCGATGCCCGTGATGTTGCCGAATAGAATGAGATAGGGCTTGAGGCCGCGATCACTTAGCCCGAGGGTCTGTAAAAAGCCCTGCACGGCGTTGCTCAGATGCAATCCCACGACACATACCACCACCATATATAATAGGGCGTGCGCGGGATTGCCAAAGGCGTTCCACACTACGCCGCCCACGCCGTAGGATTGCCCGTCCACCATGCTTGAAGGGCCGGCATGGCTGCTAAAGGTAAAGTCATGGAGGTGAAAGCACACGTAGGAGGCGATCAAGATGCCGGTGTAGATCATGGTCCGCTTGGCGAAGGTGGTGCCGCCAAAATCATTTTTTTGGGAATAAGGAATCCCGCGCGCCGCACGGTTTTCGAGCACCAGCGAGATCGTGCAGGTCATGTGCGTCAAAACCGCCGTGAGCAGGCCGGCGCGCATGATCCAAAGCAGCGGGCCCAATTGATGGAGTTTCTTCGAGTAGGCCTCCAGAAGCGCTGGGCCGCCATAGAGGGTGAAAAGACCCGCCAGATGCGCCAGCAGGAAGCTGATCATCATCAAGCCTGTCAGGGCCACAAGCTGTTTGCGGACAATTGATGTGGTTAATGTCTTCCAGAGTCCACTAGCCATACCGTCTTCCCTGTTCGCGTTTATCCAGAGCCAACAGCCTATGCACAGCGCCTTCGCGCCATGCGCCGCACACTATAGCATAAGCAGCCAGCGATGTCTTTTCCCGTTCTGCGAACCTCCCCGCTCCCCTGCATTTTCTGATCACAAAAGAAACGGGATATTTGCACTCATGTGCATACAAATAGCACATATATTCACGCTCATTCATTCCACGGCGCTATCATTACTCATTTCGCCTATTTGGTGGGAGCCCGTAGCATGGGCGTCCCGCCCATGTGCATGACCGAGACGGCCATGCCACGGGGAGCGCATCCCTCATTTCTCTTGTCCAGCGATTCAGAGTTTTCCCCACGGCTTGCGAATGGGCTATACTCCCGCGCCATGAAATGCCCGTTTGAATTCATACTCGAAGCCACGGACCCCGGCTGCGCCGCGCGGGCGGGCCGGTTCGCCACGCCTCATGGCGTGGTCGAGACGCCCATCTTCATGCCCGTGGGCACCCAGGCCAGCGTGAAGGCCCTGTCGCAAGAAGACCTATATGCCCTTAATGCGAAAATCATCTTGTCGAATGCCTACCATCTTTATCTGCGGCCCGGCACGGAGATCATCGAAGAAGCGGGGGGCCTCCACCGTTTCATGCATTGGGACCGGCCGATTTTGACCGATTCAGGCGGCTTTCAGGTGTTCAGCCTTGCCCAGATGGCCAAGGTCAGGCCCGAGGGCGTCACCTTCCAGAGCCACATCGATGGTTCGCGCCATGTCTTGACCCCCGAGAAGGCCATGGACATCCAGATCGCCATTGGCGCGGATATCATCATGTGCTTCGATGAATGCACCCATTATCCCGCAACCTACGAAAAAGCCGCCGCTTCGATGCGCCAGACCATGGAGTGGGCTGCACGGTGCAAGGCCCAATGGGAGGCCCGCGAGGCTTCCGGCCAGGCCCTTTTCGGCATTGTGCAAGGGAGCACTTTCCAAGAGCTGCGCCAGGAGAGCGCTGAGCGGCTGGTCGAAATCGGTTTTCCGGGCTACGCCATCGGCGGCGTGAGCGTCGGCGAAAGCCGGGAAGATATGCGCGCCGCCACGGAGTGGGCCGCCGCGCGCCTGCCCGTGGACAAGCCGCGCTACCTTATGGGCGTCGGCTCGCCCGAGGATTTCCTGGATGGCATCGAGCGCGGGGTGGATATGTTTGACTGCGTCATGCCCACGCGCAACGCGCGCAACGGTTCGCTGTTCACCTCCGAGGGCAAGCTGAACATCCGCAACCAGCGGTTTCAGCGCGACTTCGGGCCGCTCGATCCCGCGTGCAAATGTTCCGTATGCCGCACGTATTCGCGGGCGTATCTGGCCCATTTATACCGCGCGGGCGAGATTTCGGCCTTGCGCCTGAACACTTTACACAACATTTCCTTTATGCTAGAATTGGCTGCTGCTGCCCGCGAGGCCATCCGGGCGGGGCGGTTTTTGGATTTCAAGAACACCTTCCTGGAAAAGTATGGGGCCTGAGCAGGATGTGCGTTGCGGCGCATAGTGCCTAAACGTGTCCCATTTCAGCGGGGGCGTGCGTTTTGCCGGAAGCGAATCACGATGGGGGAGGCCCCATCAGAGGAGGAATTGGATAGTGCTGCATTCATTACTATTTACCGTTGCGCAGGCCGCCGTGGTGGCGCAGGCGGAGAGCGGAGGCACACCGGGAACGGGGACGGGAGCTGGAGCTGGAGCATCTAGCTTTCTTCAAGGCCCCTTTTTCCTCATCATCGCCATGGTCGCCATCATGTATTTCCTGATGTTCCGGCCCCAGCAGAAACGCGAAAAAGAACGCCGGGAGATGCTATCCCGCCTTGCTAAAGGCGACAAAGTCTTGACTACAGGCGGCATTGTCGGCGTCATCGTAGGGCTTAAAGAAAAGACGGCGGTGCTGCGCGTCAGTGAAGAGCCTAATGTAAAGATGGAGTTTCTCCGGGCGGCCGTATCCCGCGTCATCAGCAGCGACTTGGATGATGATTCCGGCGAAAACGGCAAATGAGAGCCATTAACCAGCGGTTAGCATCTGTGGAGTGAACCATGCACAAGCATACGTTTCGGACCCTTCTTATCGCAGCGGCGCTGATTGTGTCATTCATCTATATATATCCTACTGTTGGATGGATGGCGATGTCGGATGCGTCCCGTGAGGCGCGCCTCAAGCAGTGGCAGGAAGAAGATCGCATTTTTGAAAAACCCAATGCCTGGAAAGATTTAAAAAAGAGCGTGCGCCGCTGGGCGCAATGCGACCGCGCGCGCGTCATCAATCTCGGCCTCGATCTTCAGGGCGGCATCCAGATGACCATCGGGCTCGATATGGATTCCGTGGACCCCAGCATCATCCAAGAGATGAAGGATGGGGGATTATCGGACAAGCAAATTGTCAGCGAATTCCAGACCATGGCGTTGCGCACCATCGAGCGCCGCGTGAATGAATTCGGGTCAAAAGAGCCGATTATCCAAGCGTATGGCGACCGGCAGATTCAGATCCAGCTTCCTGGCGAGAAGAATGTAGACCGCGCCCGGCAGCTTATCATGAAGCAGGCCCACCTCACTTTCCAAATCGAGGTGCAGCCGGAAGCCACGGCCAAGGTGTTTAGCGATATCGAGCGTAAATTCCCGAGGCAATTTCTGCCATATCTCAAGCGCGGCACGCGCGGCCAAGGTTTCGAGTTTGACGCCGAGTATTTTGACAATATCAGCCAGGTCGTGAAGCAGGCGCAAGAGACTCCCGGCCTTATCCCAGAAGGCCAGGTGATCGCTTTCAGCAACAAGCCCAAGCCTTGGGACGAGGTCAAGCGCTACAAGCTTTATCTGCTCGAGAAGCAGCAGATGATGTCCGGCGAACACCTGAAACAGGCTTCCGCCCGGCCCAATCCTGAAAGCATTGATGGCAGCTTCATGATTCTATTCGCGCTGGATGGCGAAGGCGGACGCCTATTCGGTGAAGCGACGGAGAAGAATGTGGGCCGCAACATGTCCATCGTCGTGGATGGCGTTGTCGAGTCCTCCCCGACAATTAACAGCCGCATTACGACAAATGGCGAGATTACGGGTGATTTCTCCTCGGAAGAAGCGCGTGATTTGGCTATCGCCCTAAATTCTGGTTCGATGCCCGCAAAAATAAAAGAGGAGTTCACTGGCGTCGTGGGCGCTACGCTTGGCTCCGATTCGGTCCGGCAAGGCGTTATCTCGGGTATCTTCGCCGTCATCCTGGTTATCCTCTTCATGGGCTACTACTACCGCCTCCCCGGCATCATCGCGGATATCGCCCAGGTGGTGAACGCCATCCTGATTCTGGCTACGCTGGCCTATTTCAACACCACGCTAACGCTCCCAGGCATCGCGGGTTTGATTCTGACCATCGGTATGGCGGTGGACTCCAACGTGCTGATTTACGAGCGTATCCGTGAAGAGATGCGCAACGGGCGCTCGATGCTGGCGTCGATAGACAACGGCTTTAAACGCGCCCAAGTAACCATCGTGGATGCGAATCTCACGACGGTTATCGCTGCCGCGGTGTTGTTCCAATTTGGCAGCGGGCCTGTCAAAGGTTTTGCTATTACGCTTATCGTAGGCATATGCGCCAGCGTGTTCGTCTCCCTGGTGGTCTGCCGGGCGATGTTTGACTTCCTCGCGGAGCGCAACTTGCTGGGCAAGTTGTACATGATGAGCATCATCAAGCCGGATACCCATATCGGCTTCATGGCCAAGCGCCGCGTTTGTATGTTGGCAAGCATCAGCATCATCGTGATTGGCCTAGTTGCGTTTGCTGTGCGCACGCAGAGCAGCTACGGCATGTTCGGCGTCGATTTCACCACGGGCACCAATATGGTGATCAACCTGCATGGAACCGAGACCGTTCCGGTGGCTGATGTGCGTGAAAAATTAACGGAAGCGGGATTCACCGAACCTGTTGTGCAAGAATATGAACAATCCGCCGAAATGCCGAATCGTTTCATGATTCGCATTCCCGATGTTGAAGTGGCGGCGGATGCGGCCGCCCCGAGCGCGAATCCGGAAGACGCCACGGTGTCCGGCAAAGTGCAGGCCGCCCTGGCTTCGCTCGCGTCAGATGCGCCCGCTCCCGCTAATGCAGGCGATTCTCAGACCGCAAAAGTCGAGATGGAGCAAGTGCAGACCGTTGGCCCGACGGTGGGCGAACAACTCAAGAAAGACGCGGTCTATTCGCTCCTTCTTTCGTTTTTCTTCATGATCATTTATGTGGCGTTCCGGTTCGAGTTTACGTTTGGCGTGGGCGCCGTGGTGGCGTTGGTGCATGACGTGCTCATCACGGTGGGCATTTTCGCGCTATTCCACCGCCAAATCTCCATCACGGTTATCGCCGCGTTGCTGACCATCGTTGGTTACTCTATCAATGACACCATCGTGGTATTTGACCGGATACGCGAAAATATGAAGCTCTATCGAGGAAGGGGAATGTCCCTGATGGAGATCATGGATCTGAGTATTAACCAGACATTAAGCCGGACCATCCTTACCTCGTTTACGACATTCATTGTGGTGGTGGTCCTGCTATTCCTGGGAGGCTCGGTGATCTTTGACTTCGCGCTTGCGCTTGCCGTAGGCATCGTGGTCGGCACCTACTCGTCCATCTACATCGCCAGCGCCATCGCGCATTATCTAAGCCAATTCAAAGGCACGCTCTCGCAGCGGGAGAAGACTTCTGATAAAGAGGTATCGACCCGCCGCCGCCGCACCAAGAAGAAAGATTCTGAAGACGCGGAAGAGACGGTGTAACGTTAGCTAGCCTGCAAGTCCGGAGGGGAAGCCATTCGCCCCTCCGGCTTTTTTTTCGGCGGCGATACAAGAAAAACACCATGATGCCACCCCAACGATAAAGGATTTTCATTACACTTTTGCCGACTGAAGTAGCATCTTTTATTTGGCAGCCTTGTTTATACCTTTTCGCCGGTATTGATGCATCATTTTGCATCTGACGACCGACGAGGGCGTCGGTCCCACACCTTTTCTACTATACGATGTGTGGGACCGGCGCCCTCGCCGGTCATTCTTCACCACTTGGCTAAAGTGTTACGGATATTTAAAATGGAGCTGGCAAGCCAAAACAAGGAAACGCCAGTGAAATACACCAACGAGGACAAGAAAGCGGTAGCAAGCTACCGCACTCCACATGTGCGCTAAGTCTTTTCTTGTCAAAGAATATGGAATGCGGCAGCTTGCTGCCGCTTTGGGTGTGCGGATTTATTTGAATGCCCCCTTTCGCGGGAATGGCAATAAAATAGTACTAAAAGCGTTGTGCAGCTTCTCCGGATTGAAACGAATTAAATGAAAGATATTGGCCCCATCCTCCAGCAGTTGAATCCCGAGCAGCGGGAAGCCGTGCTCCAGACGGATGGCCCCGTGCTCATCATCGCGGGCGCGGGCAGCGGCAAGACGCGCGTGATCACCACGCGCATCGCCTATCTGATCGCCAAAGGCCTTGCCGCGCCGGACTCCATCCTTGCCGTGACCTTCACCAACAAGGCGGCGGGCGAGATGCGCGAGCGCGTGGCCTCGCTCGTGGGCAAGGAACTGGCCAAATCCATCACCATCTCGACATTCCATTCCTTCTGTGTCCGCGTGTTGCGCGAGGAAATCGAGCAGCTTGGCTACCGGCGCAACTTCACGATATCGAGCGAGAGCGATGTCCGCACGCTGGTGCGCCGCAGCCTGGATGACTTGGAAGGCATCCAGGAATCCTTCGACGCAGGCATGGTGCTCGAACACATCAGCACCATCAAGAGCACGGGCGCGACTCCCGAAACCTTGCCTGTCGCAAAAGGCGAAACAGACGCCACGCAGAAATACCGCCAGTGGCTGCCCGAGATTTACGACCGCTACCAGTCGGCCCTGCGTGCGGCGAACACGGTGGATTTTGATGATTTGCTGCTTCTTACCCTGCGCCTTTTGCAGGAACACCCGGATGTCCTCGCACGCTATCAGGCCCAGTTTCGCTATGTCATGGTCGATGAATATCAAGACACCAACCGCGTGCAATACAGCCTCCTGCGCGCCTTGGCGGGGGGCCATGGCAACTTGTGCGTGGTGGGTGATGACGACCAATCCATTTACGGCTGGCGCGGGGCGGATATCCGCAACCTCCTCGATTTCGAGCGCGATTTCCGCAAGGCGCGCATCATCACGCTTTCCCAGAATTACCGTTCACGAGAGACCATCCTCAAGGCCGCCAACGCCGTCATCCGGAATAACCGCCACCGCAGGGATAAAAACTTGTGGAGCACCCTCGGGCCAGGACGGCCCATCGACTTCTTCACCGTGGCCGATGAGGAGCAAGAGGCCAAGGAGGCCGTGGCATGGCTCAAACATATCCAGAGCAAGAGTGAAGCGAAATACAGCGACTTCCTGATCCTCTATCGCTCGAATCTCCAATCCCGCCCCTTCGAGATCGCCTTCCGGCAAGCGGGCATCCCCTATATCGTCGTGGGCGGCCAGGAATTCTACGAGCGCGCGGAGATCAAGGACATCGTGGCCTACCTCAAGGCCATCGCTAATCCGCGCGACGAGGCGGCTTTCCTGCGTGTGGCCAACATGCCCCGGCGCGGCATCGGCGATACCACCTTGCACCAAGTCCACGAGCTGTGCCGCACCCGCCAGCTCTCACTGGGCAAAGGGCTCGCCGCACTGGTCGAACAAGGCGGCCTTACGCCCGCGACGCGCGGGGGCATTCAGGAGTTTCTCGGGATTCTGAGCGAGTTCCGGGGGCGTTTCCACGATTGCCACGGCAAGCTCGGCATCACGGCGACGGACCTGGTGGACCGTATCGGCTACCGCGATGAGCTGCTCCGCACGAGTAAATCGCCCGCCCAATTCGAGGCCCGCTGGTCGAACATCCAGGCCTTGCTCACGTCCATGTCCGAATATGAATCAACGGTGGAATCGCCGACGCTTACGGCCTTTCTCGACCAGAGCGCCTTGGTGACCGATGACGACCGCCGGGGGCGCGACAAGCACAAGACGCCTGGCGCCACCCTAATGACCGTCCACAGCGCTAAAGGCCTCGAATATCCTTTTGTGTTCATTGTCGGGATCGAGGAAGGCCTCATGCCCCACGACAAGAGCCTGAAAGGCGACGCCCTCGAGGAAGAACGCCGGTTGTTTTATGTCGCGCTCACGCGCGCCCAACGTCACGTGACGCTTTTCCATGCCCTCTCGCGCGAACGTTTCGGCAAATCGCGCCTCACCAAGCCCAGCCGTTTCCTTTCCGAAATTCCCGAGGATTTGTTGCAGCCCCAGATCCGTGCCGCACAAGATATGATCGAGGCCCATCTCGCCCCGCCCAAGCCGAAAAAACGCAAGCCCCGGCGGCGGAAATGAAGAGAACACGGTAATTCATGGCATAACGATATAAAGGCTTGCCGGCGGCATATTCCCCCCTTGCCGGAGATTTGATGGTACACTAATAAGGATGGGGCCGGCATTGCTTGCGGCCTTTATTGGGAATGGGGCAGAGGAGCAATACGCTCTGGAGGTGCGGAATGCACACTATTCGCATGTTCATGGGGATTATTCTGGGTATCGCCAGCACGCAAGCCATGGCGCAACTGATCATCGACGTTATGCTAAAAAATTCGCATTTCCTCTTGACACCGCCGGATCATCATGCTAATATTTTAGCATAGACGAGCCAAGAACGGAGGCGGGCCATGAAGATCTCCCAATCATTGAGCAAGCGGGAACGCCAGATAATGGATATCATCTATCGGCACGGCCGGGCGACCGCCGCGGAGGTGCGCGAGGCGATGGAGGACGCTCCAAGTTACTCGTCCGTCCGGGCGCTGCTGACCATTCTGGTTCAAAAGGGGTATCTGCGCTACACGAAGGACGGGCCGCGCTATGTCTATTCCCCGAAGAAAGCCCGCGCCAAAGCGGCGCGCGACGCGTTGCGGCAGCTATTGCACACGTTCTTCGACGGCTCGCCGGAGAAGGTCGTCGCAACACTGCTCGATTTGTCAAGTGAAGACATAACTCCCGAGGAATTGGAACGGCTGGCCAAACTGGTTGAGCAGGCCAAACAAGAGGAGAAGTGACATGGATACACTGTTTTCAAGTCTCGGCGTTCCAGACGGTGCAGTGGAGTTCTTCGCCGCCTGCACGCTGAAATGCTCCGTCCTATTGGTGCTGGCCATGGCCGCCCGCCAGTGCTTGCGCCGGGGGACGCCCGCGTCGCGCCACTTCATCCTCGCGTGCGCCATCGGCGGCGTGCTGGCGCTACCAGTTCTGGCGTTGGAAATCCCCCGGTTGGCCGTCCCTATGTTTTACGCGCCATCCGTTGCTCAACCGGAGCTGACAGAAGTGGAGCGGCAAGCGCCGCCAACACCACCGGAACCGGAAATAACCTCCAATGTAGTGAATCGTAACGCACCACTGCTGCCGGAAACTACGCGCGCGGTTGCGCTGCCTGTGACAGCCTGGCGCTTGCCCAGCGCCGCCATCGTGTTGATTCCTTGGGGAGCGGTAGCGAGCGTCCTCCTGCTGCAAACGGCGTGGGGACTGTTCGTAATACAGCGTAGAACGGCCTCGGCCCACCTGGTCCACAGCGAGGAATGGGCTCGGCTCTTGGAGGATGCGCGGCGTGAATTGGGCATTCGCCGTGCGGTCCGTCTGCGCCAAACGGAGACCGACGACCTGCCCGTGACGTGGGGCGCGATTCAGCCCGTTATTCTCGTACCACGGAGCGCCGATACGTGGACTTCCGAACGCAAAAGCGTCGTGCTGCGCCACGAACTGTCCCATATCCGGCGCTGGGATTATCTCACTCAGTTACTTGCCCGGTTGGCCTGTGCGTTCCATTGGTTCAATCCGCTCGCCTGGATTGTGGCGCGGGCGCTGCGCGGCGAAAGCGAACACGCCTGTGATGATGCTGTCGTGGCCGGTGGAATTGCCGCCTGCGACTATGCCGCGCATCTCCTTGACATCGTGCATTCGTTGCATTCCGCGCGAGTTGCGGGCGCGGCCATCGCGATGGGCCGTCCCACTCGGCTCGAAACGCGGGTGCGCGCCATGTTGGCTAAAGGATGCAGCCGAGGTCCCCTCAGCCGGCATATATTGGTGTTCTGCGTCCTATGCACCCTGTTCACCGTCTCGATGCTTGCCGTAATACGTCCCGTCGCACGCGCGGAGGCGCCATCGTCAGAGAACACCAAGTGGACTGCCGTCATGCCGAGCGACGCGGTAGTCGAGCTCGTCGCAGTCCGCACGAACAACTCCGAAGACAAAGCTTTCTGGCGCCCTGATGGGGCTCCCCTGGCTGAGGCTCCGTTCGAGGGCCAAGCCAGGTCATCTGTATCAAGCAACTTTGTGTACGATTTTGTCTTTAAGGCATCGGGACTGCCAAAAGGCTTTGGTTTGGACTTCACCTTTGAAGGGTCAAATGTGTTTGGCGCAGGTTCTCATAGTGGTTTCACTGTTGCGACAGTAGGATTTACGGAAAAGGCCGAAACGCAGAATATCCTTATAAAGGTCCCTTCAGAAAAGTGGACCACAGTGGCTGGAGCAGGCAGAGACTTGTGCGGCACGGAAGCCAAGGAAGGGTTTGTCGCGTTCTCAGCTATCCACCAAAATGACGGTTGTTATGTGAGGACTGTTACCATCGCCGGAGATCTTAACCAGAAGGCATTGCGCCTTATCGCACTAATGTCTTCCGGCGATCTCGTAGTAGCACCCAACTGCGACGGAACCAACAGCCCCGGACTTAACGTCTACCAAAATACTTACGAGTTCACTGATTTGAAGCTGGATGATGTGAAATTGTTCCAACTTCAAGCCTGTGATTGGGATACTGTCGAATTTCACAATGTGTCCCTCGTGCCTGGGCAACACACGAACTGCGAAATCGTCCTACGCAAAGCGGGCGGCCATAGCCGGGCTGCGATGGGCGGAATGCTCTCCAACGCCGAAAGCGAAAATGCTCGTTTACGCCAGCAATGTGCGACGAATCTAAAACAATTGGGTGTTATGTGCAAAAAGTACGACGGGGACCATAGGGACTGGTTGCCTGCCCTGGATCCTCAGCTCGGTCGGTTGATGTTCAAGCCCGATGAGGTTTATCCCAAATACCTTTCCGATCCGAACATCCTACACTGTCCCGTATCCGGCCAAATAACCAGCACCGACCCGAAAGTCCTCATCGATGATGAGAGTTATTTCTACCTGGGATTCGTGACTACGAATGAGGAGGAGGGCATGGCGTTCATCGCGGCGTATAGGGAAGCCGTGAAGCAAGGCATACCGTTGGACGGAGACCTAAATGTTCCACCAGGCATTCCGGGCCCAAGCATGATCTACCGGCTGAAGGAAGGAATCGAGCGCTACAATAGTCTGGCAGAGGCCGTCAAATCGCAGAGCATGACCCCTGTGATTATTGAACCTAAAAACGCCAGTTGAATCTTGAGTGTCGAGCAGGAAGTAGTTCAAGATAAAGAACATGGAAACAGAATCGCAACAGCAAGATGCTCCCCCATTGGGAGAGGAGGAATGGTTGTCTTTGGAGGTGCCGATTTTCGTAGATAGCTACGGGGGCCGGGTGCATGTGGAATGGGACCGGGAGGCGGCAACGACGCCGTTTGGCCAGTTGGCGTTCTTTATCGATTTCCTCAAGACGGCGGAGCTTTTTGAAGCGTGGGTGGAGGACTGTCCGCTGGCGTACGCCAGCAATAATGCGCCGCGCAAGAGGGATGTGCTGGGCACGCTATTTTTATCAGTGCTGGCGGGCCACACCCGCTATGCGCACATTGACGCGGTCCGTTACGACGCGGTGAACCCGGGCTTGCTGGGTATGAGCAAGATCATGAGCGCCTCCTCGGCGCGGCGGGCATTTATACTGGCGGACGGGGAAGCCTGCGCGGGCTGGCTACAGAAGCACCTGCGCCGCTGTTATGAGCCGTTGCTTTATGAGCCTTGGATTTTGGACGTGGATACAAGCGTGAAGCCCCTGTTCGGCCATCAAGAAGGGGCCGTGCTGGGCTACAATCCGGCGAAACAGGGCCGTCCTTCTCATGTGCTGCATACCTATTTTATGGCGAACACGCGCTTGGTGCTGGACGTGGAAGTCCGGCCGGGCAACGAGACGGCGGCGAAATACACCATGCCTGGATTGTGGCATTTTCTCGATGGCTTGCCGCGCGCGGCCTGGCCGGGCATGATTCGCGGCGACTGCGCCTTCGGCAACGAACGCGACATGAGCGAAGCCGAAGCGCGCGGAGTGCCCTATCTGTTCAAATTGCGGCAGACCAGCAACGTGAAACGGCTTATCCAGCAGGCCTTTTGTTCTAAGGACTGGACGCCAGCAGGCCAAGGCTGGGAAGGTTTGGAAGACCGTCTGGAGCTTATGGGATGGACGAGCAAACGCCGGGTAATCGTTCTGCGGCGCAAGCTCAAAGGGAGTATCGTTCTGGAAACGGAGCCGCTATTGCCTGACCCCTCCCCCCAACTACAGCTCATCGAGATCCAAGCGGGAGCCGTGCAGCAGTATGAATACGCGCTGCTGGCCACTTCGCTGACAGACCCCCTATCGGCCTTGGCCCAGCATTATCGCGACCGGGGCGATGCGGAAAACATCTACGATGAACAGAAAAACCAGTGGGGGTGGGGCGGGTATACCACCCACGATATGAAGCGCTGCCAAATCATGGCGCGAATCATAGCCCTGATTTACAATTGGTGGTCTTTGTACGTGCGCTTGGCGATTCCGGAGCGCCACGCCGAAGCGATCACAAGCCGCCCTCTGCTGCTCTACGGCGTGGGACAGCAGACCCGCCACGGAGGCCAAACCACGCTCACCATCACCCCCGTGCATGCGCAAGGACATGCTATGGAACAAGTTCTGAAATCCGTAAACGCCTTTTTATTGGAGATGAAAGCAACTGCGCGGCAGTTGAACTGGAACGAACGATGGCGGACGATCCTCAGCCGGATCTTCGCCAAAATACTCGAGGGAAGGCCGCTGGCCACCCCCAACCTGCTGCCGGCGCCAACGTAAAGAGCGGGCCAGGACAGTTATTTCTTTACAAAATTGGGCTGGAAAAATCCCAAAGCAAGTTCCTACTGCCTTTTTTAGGTTCAACCCATTGCGTGGCGATGATGGACTCCTTGCGCGCATCCCTCGACGCCGTCGGCGCCAGGGAGAAAACCTTGGTCATGGCCCTCGACGGCAGCTTTTGCAACCAGACCGTCTTCGGCGCTGAACGCGACCGCACCCACCTCATCGCCCGTGCCCGCAAGGACGCAGTCCTATGCTTTGGCGCTCCAGAGGGTTCGCGGCGTTTCTATGCCCAAGAAAAATTCACCCCCGAGCAAGTACGCCAGGACGATAGCATCCCCTGGAAGACTACGAAGCTATTCTACGGCGGCAAACGCCGCAAGGTCCGCTACAAGGAAATCAAGACCCTCTACTGGCAAGGCGGCGCGCGCCGTCTTCCCCTCCGCCTTTTCGCTATCGCTCCCACCCCCTACCGCAAGCGGAAAAGCAGTAAGCTTTATTACCGGCAACCAGCCTACCTTCTTTGTACCGACAGGGTTCACGCCGCACAGAGGCTGCTCCAGATCTACTTCGACCGCTGGCAGATTGAAGTCAACCATCGCGAGGAAAAGGACACCTTGGGCGTCGGACAAGCTCAGCTCTGGAACCCCAATGCCGTACCCAAGCAGCCCCCGCTTGCCATCGCCGCCTACAGCGCATTGCTACTGGCCGCCATAAAAACCTTTGGCCCCGAACGAAATAGTGCATACGCCCCGCTGCCACGGTGGCGAAAACACGCCACACGCCCATCGTGCCTCGCTCTCATCACTCTATTGAGAAAAGAGATGGACGAACAGCCCCATTTGCTCCGTCCACTCGGCATAGAAACCTCCAGAGCAACAATGGCAAGCGCCGCGGCTGCTTGATAATGGAGAAACTCCAGGGACCGGCGCCCTCGCCGGTCATTCTTCAGTCTATCTTCACCACTTGGCTAAATGGTTACTTACTTTCGCACCACTTCAATCTGAGCTGCTGCTGGGGAGCGTTGTCCGAGAGTTGCGCCATGAGGCAAGGTGACAACGCCGTGCAGGCGGCCTTGTTTCGTTTCGAGTTTCGCCTCGATCAGGCCATAAGGCGTGTGAATAGCGCTTTCAAGCCATTCCAAACCGGATGGAACCGGTTCGAGCGCCACGGTTTTCCAGCCCGGCTCTTGCGGGTGGAGGCCGAGAAGATAACGCTGGAGCGCCCAACTGCCCAATGCAGCCCAGGCATGGCAAAAACTTAACGTTTCGCCCGTGCCATCTTTCTTAATAGGCAGGCCGCCATCCAGATGGAACATCTCGAGATACGTGCGATGATCCATGGCGCGCGTGGCCCGGGTATACCGCCGGAACAGTTCCAGGGCATTGTCCGTATCACCGGCATATAAACGGGCCGCCACTTCATGAGCGTTTCCATATATCCAAATGGTGTTGTTATGAGGCGCCTCAAATTCATAGGGAGGTGCGACATTGAGCGAGCCAGGTTCGCGCCAATGCAAGCGCTTGAGCGTGGCAAAGATGGCGTCCTGCGTCTTTTTGTCCACCAATCCGCCCAATACCGCCCATGCGTTGGCGCAGAGGTCGGAACGGGCCTCGATGCCCTCTCGATGCGCAACAAACCGGAATGATTGAAGGCCCTCATCCCAGAAAGCCGCGCGCAACCGCGAAGCGATTTTCTCCCGGATGGCCAATGCCCGTAGCGCTTCAGCCTCCATTCCGGCGGTCCGGAATAGCCGGGCCATGTTGTCCATGGCGAAAGCGGTGGTAATCTGGAGGGAAGGCAACGCTTCATCGTGGACGGGTAACGTATACATCCAGGAGTTGTTCACATGGAGCCAGCCGTCGCCGCGTTCATCGAGCTTCCGTTCGCACCACTCGAGAAAGAACGTCAATACAGGCGTTTTGACGGCGTAATCGAGGAGTCGCGTGTCGCCGGTATGTAGGTAATACTCCCACAGGGCAACGACTGCCGACATCGCGCCGTCGTAGTAGATTTGGTGGGATGAAGCGCTTCCTGGAAATAAACCGTGCTCGCTACAGGCGATATGCTGGGCGCTGAGAAGGGCGTAGAGACTGTTGGTAATGGGTGACGCATCTTCGAACGTATAATACCAGGCAAGGGCGGATGTCCGCAGGTCGCCGCTCCACACCTCGCGATCCCGCCGGCAGCCGTCCCATTGCACATACCCGTTGCCAAACGGCACGTATATGGGGATCTGGCTTTCCATGCTCGGCTGGGTGCACAGATGCATGGTGTCGATGCCCATGCGCCAGCCTTCCGTCACCAGTGGATCGGAACAGCTAAAAGAGCCTACGGGAAGTGCGGGAAACTCACTCGGTTTCAACGCCACATCCATAACATCGATGGGCGCATCTCCCGTATTGGCCAGCTTCATAAAACGGATAGGCGTCATGGCCTCGAACAGCTTTCCACCTTCCGCCCGCAGCTCGAACACACTTCGGGCATGGCCCTTCACAAAGCTTGGAAAGTGGTCGCCCAGAAAACCTTCTTTTTGGCCTAATGGCGAATCGAATAAATCGAAAATACGCATATCCGTCGCCATGGCATACGACACACGGCCTTGTCCTCTGAGGCTCAGCCATCCGGTCCGTTTACGCCCCCAGTCCAAAAATGCTATTGCTCCGGGTTCGAGCCGGATAGGAAATTGTATGGCTGTTGCATCTTTCCCAGGTGTTTGGATGGTCATCTTCAATGGACGTACGTCCACTGCCGCGCCAAGGGGAGAGCCAAGTTCAAGACTGGTATAATCAGGCATATCAAAAATACTCCTCGATCGTGTATACAAAACCTTCGTTACACTACACCCAACTTAATCTTTTGGCCTGCCGGTTCCCGTCCAGCTACTTCTCCACAAAGAAGGGCACTGTCTGGTTTTTCAGCGTGGGCGCATCCTCGGGATCCAAGGGATCGGATCCAATTACGATCTCGATTCCGTCACTAAGGCCATCGTCGTCCGTGTCCGGATTGTCCGGATCCGTATGGTAAACCGCTTCTTCCACCCCGTCCGGCAGCCCATCGTTGTCGCTGTCCGCATCATCATCAATAATAGAGACCGTTGCCGATGCGCCTCCCTCTGCGAGTGTACAGTTCAGGGGATTGCTTAAAGCAACCGAAAAACTCTTGAGTGTCTCGGGCGTTTGATCATCGGTAATCGGCACGATGAACGATTTCGTGGTTTCCCCCGCTTCAAATGTAAGCGCGCCACTCGTGGCCGTATAATCCGCACCGGCCATTGCGGAATCATCGGCAGTCGTGTACTCCACGCGGGCAGCCGCGCCTTGAAGCGGTGCGCCGTCGAGATTTACGGTAATCTCAATGCCGCCGTCCTTTTCGATGACACTATAGGCCGATGAACCAAGCGAAGCTTCAGGCAAGCTCGTGCGCATGCCCACCACGGCGAATCCATCCCCATCCAGGGGCAGTTCGATGGTTGCGGTGGTTCCTTTCGACGAGACGACCGTTAGTGGCGTATCCGTAATCCATTCTGTTGCGGCGAAAGCCTGGGTGATCCCGAGCGCCGCCAAATCAATGGATAACGTGGCTGTAGTTGCGGTTGTGGCGGTATTGTGCAGCGTGAAGGCCAAATCGCCCGTACCGCCATTGCCGAAGCGCTCGAGGCGCACCGTACTGGGCTGCGCCGTGGCATACGGCACCGGCTGCCACCCGGCGTTGTCCAATCGCTTAATCATGGGAATATATTTTAGGAAGAGCGCGCGGTCGCGGTTGTAATAATCAGGAGTGGCCCAATACCACGCACTCGCGCCATCATGGGCTTGGTACATGCTAGGAAACACGCCATAAAACAAGCTGCGCTGGAAATATTCCTCCATGTGGCTGCCGTCATCAAAATTGTCGTTCATCAACGTCCAGAATGGCCGCCGGGCCGCTATCGAGCGGAAGTAGAGATAGGTGGTGTCGTTGGGCGGCGACCACACGCCGCCCGAGTAGTTATTAATCTCGCGCCCGGGGATATCGATGTTCGGCATGTGGTACCAGACTTGGTAATATGAATCGTTGCCCATGAGCAACTGGCCATTCTCATGCAGCCGCTGGCGCAACGCCTGGGCATGGGCCACATTGCCCCAAATGTTGAGCAGGCACACTTTGTTGCTGTTGTTCCGGTCGAAGGTGAGGGGATACTCGGTGGTGCGCCAATGTTCCTGCCGGTAGTTGCGCATGTTGCCCCAGCCCTGCATCGAGTCGAAATACATGCCCTCCATGAGGGAAGGCGTATCATCCCACCCCAGGACGGGGGTAAGAACGTTCATCTCATATTGCGATTTGTCTAGCCAATCCGGAAAGCCGGCGTTGGGAACGCCAGGCGCAGTGTTTACACCGAAGGGGGCCTGTTTGGTCCATACAATATTGCCCAGATACAGATCGTATTTGCCCGTGGAGTCCCATCCGCCACTGACCATGGTGGCCTGGGCGTATTCATCGCCCCGCTGCGCATCCTCTTCAAGCTGAGAGAAATAGGTAGCATATGTGGCCGCTGGGTCGTTACCCGAAAAGCGCGTGACAATGACATCGTCGATCACGAGGGGCACATTAGCGTAATTGCGAACATACAGCGGATACCCATCGGAAGCCGTCCAACTGCCCATGGGGAAATAGCCCACAAGATGTAGGTTTGGCGGAGTCGTTCCCTGGCGTGCATCCGCATCAAATGCCGCATATACCCGGGTGATATTCTCGACGCGGTTCACCACCATTTTAACGGTGACTTTCTCCGCCGCTTGGCCCTCAAGGGTCTCGCCGTTTTGAAAGCCCAGCGCCCAAAAATCGAATGCGCCTACCCGCGCCACGAAGTCCGTGGCTTCGGTTTTCCGCAAGCCGCACCAGAACCGGCCTTGCAGCCCCAAATCGTAAACGCCCAGCGGCAAGATATCCGCAAGGTTTTGCACGGTGAACTCGGCTTCCAGGTCTTCTTGGTTTGTAGTGGGAATGCCGGGAATGGCCAGCGCCGCGCCAGGGGCGATGCGCGCCGCGCCATTGCTATAGGTGACCGTCCCGCTCGCGGCCAAATTGCCTGGCGTGCCATCATTAAAATCAGTATGGGTGGTTCCGGTAAGTGGGCCCCGCAACGCGCGCCAATGGCTTTGTGGTTCGCGGTACAAGAAACTCGACACGCCATGGCTCTCGTCGATGCGCGACCAATCGTGAGTCGAGACGTACTCGGCGGCGAAGTCGTGCCACGCAAACGAAAAATCCTCCGGCTTTTCGATGATGGACAAGTCTGAACCACGCAAGAACGTGCCGCCCTCCCCGGCCCAGCGCTGTATCGAGCTGTCGTATAACTCGTAATATTGGGCAAGGGCTTGCCGGAAGGCCCATTTCGCGGGAACCGTGTACGCAATAACCGTGGCATCCGCGTTCGAGGGGAAATTTTCAGGAATGGTGGAGAGTCCAAAATCGAACTCCGCGCGCAATTGCTTGAGGAAAGCGTCATACTGGAACCGCACCGCGCGTCCAGGCTCGACGGGAACGGCGATGCACAAGGCTTCCGTACCGTTGTCCAGTACGGCGATAGGATAGCGCGAGGCCATGAGAGAAGTGCCGTAGTAATCTTCGGTGATGTTTCGATAGACCGACGAACCAGAGATCACCCGGCTTTGCTGGGCATCATCCCACCAGCGCCACCCGCTGGCATCGAATGGGATGATCAGCGCAAGCGTGACGGCGCGGTTGGCGCTCGATGTGTCCGAGACCGTGCAAGCATAATTCCATACCGGCGGGCCATCCGTGTCATTCGCATCAAAGTGCAGGTTTCGCCCAGGCACATCGCCATTGGCGTCCGCGGCGATGAACGCGGAATTGGCCGCCACATCCTTCACCCGCCATTGGCCCTGGCCCACCAAATCCGAAGGCGCGGCCAAGGGTGTTAAGGAGAGCGCATAATCTGGAAGAGCATCGCTATACTCAGCATTCGCTGAGTCATCAACTGATGCGCCGTCATATGCGGAACCCGCCATGGCGATTGGAGCGGTCAAGATAATCAGCGCAATACTCAAAAGAAAGAGCATTTGTCGCATATCGCAATCCTCATTTCCTATATCGATACTGGAAACACCAGAAACATCCTGAACGTTTCTTTGTATGGAGAATAGTTACTCTTCGGCTGGCAGCGTTGCGCGATCAGTTTTTGCAGATTCCGATACAGCTTCCGTTTCATCGGATTTCTCCCATGACATGACCATGCCGTCATCGCTATCATCGCGCACACGGGTGCGTAGTAACTCATATAGTTTTTTAACATCCATAAAACCGCCAATGGTGAGCCATACGGTGACGACAGCTCCCACGATTAAGGACACCACGATGTATGCGGCCCAGAACCGCGCCCAGCCTTCAGTCGATGTCTCCACCAGCAGATTGTAAATAGTGCCTGCCACAAAGACGATTATCCAAAGGACTGTCCATATGATGGTAGCGTGATACACTATTTTATCCCGCCAATTGAACTCAGGCCCGATGCCAATCCATTCAGAGAAACTGCGCACGGATTTCTTTTGGACAGCCACTTCATCATCGAGCACGGCATATTGGCCCCGGTGGAGCATGCGGTCCATGTCGAAATCCCGGCCTTTGCCCAGCAGGGAGATGGAGACATAAAGCGTGAGTGACACCGCCATCGAGATAAACCACATATATTGTCCATTAAGGGGGAAATCGGTATCGACCTGGCGAATGATGATTCCGATCACGGCGAGGGTCGAGCCAGCGATCATGGCGCTCCACGCCGCAGCCGTCGAGCCTTTCTTCCAGTAGAGTCCTCCGATAATGACCGACCCAGCGCCTCCCGTAAAAATGGCACCTGTGATGGCGAAGAACATATAAATGTATTCCGTCTGATGAAAGAAGTAGCTGAAAAGATAAATATACACGGCAACGCCAAAGATGGAATAACGCAGCACGCGGATATGCTGTTCGGGGGTGAATGGTTTTTTACGGAATGGCATGATCACATCTTGGATAAAAATGCTTCCCCAGGAATGCAAATACGTGTCATGCGTGCTGATGAACGCCGCCAGCATGACGGCGCAGAACGCGCCTGCTAATCCCATGGGCAGGAAATGGGAGAGCGCGATGGGCACCAGCATTTGTTTTTGAATCTGCGTATTCTCGATGGCCGACACATCTTGGTTGATGAGAGATGCTATGCCGCTGAACGCGGGATGGTGCAGCATGGTATAGGCGCAAACCGGAATCATGACAATGAGCACGTTCATGACCAGTACGCGCCACGTGCCCAGGATTTTACCCATGCGGGCCTCATGCGGTGTGCGCGCGGATGCGTTGTATCCTTGGCTGCCTTGCCACGAAAAATAGGTGTAAAACGTGCCAATAGCGCCGATAAGGAAATACCAAATATTGAAGTCCTTCGCATCACTGGTATGGAATGGATGCAGAAGCGACGCATCTTTCGGGGCAGCCATCAACCCTTCCACCACCTGGCTCCAAGGGAACGTCAGCAACAGGGCGATCAGGATGACCAAAAACATAATGTTGCAGAATACGCCTTGAAAGAAGTCGGTCAGTATAACCGCTACCTGGCCGCCCGCAAATGTAAAATAGAGGGCGATAATGAGCAGGATTAGCATAACGACCGCATAGGTGGATACGGCGATTCCAAAGACGGGGAAGGTGGGCGGAAGCTGGCAGAAGAAACAGAAAAAACGCGCACCCACGGCGGGGAATATGCCGAAATTGACCACACCGGAAAAAAAACACAATATCCCAGCGAAGATACGGAAGCGTTTGCTGTAGCGGATTTCAAAAAATTGGCCCAAGGTGAGGACGCGTGTTTCTCGATACCGGTAGATGATCCAGCCGGATAAGCTGATGGCGGCCATGATAGGAGCCATCATCATGTTCCACCATACGGCGGAAAAGCCCGCCTGGTAGTGCATCTCGAAAAGCCCGATGAACGTGATCGCGCAGACTGCCGCGATACCTTCTGAAACGCAAATAATATACCGGCCGCCGCATCGGCCCGCCGCTAGAAAGTCCGCCACGCCTCGCGATAACCGGTTCGCCCCAATTACAACAGCGATCAGAAATGCCAGCATGCCAAAAACGATGACCCAATCGACAACATGCATACGTGCATACCTTTCCCTTGGCGCTTCGCAAAAACGAACGCCTATACTGCGCAAAGCAGTGGTTTTCTCAACACATGGCGGCTCTATACGCGGGCGGGAACTCCTTCAAAATAGGATACGGCTTGCGCGGGTGGCGGCGGCACGTCGAATGGAATTCCGCCATGCCGGAGCGATTGCGTGGCAAGATACCCTGCGGCGACACTGTTCCGCGCCGCGATAGGCGAAGTAGTGGTCGGAATGCCATCTCGCGCATACTGGAGGAATTCCGATACAATTTTGGGATCAGCACCGCCATGCGTGCCGCCTTCCGTCTCGATGGGATACTGCGCATCGGCGTCCTTATTATAACCAGAACGTTTATTCCACAACATGATAGTGCAGTTGGGCGGATCATCGCCATAATTCTCGATGCGCCCTTCCGTGCCAATCACGGTGTAATTCCGCCAGGCGTCTGGCGCAAAATGGCATTGCTGGTACGCGGCGAACACCCCGTTATCGAGCTCCATCTGCATCATGCTGACGTCTTCCACGTCAATGACTGGGCTCAGGCCTGTTTGCGCCAATGGAGGCCAATTCTCCAATACAAATTCGACCTTATGCGACACATCCGGCGGACGCCTGTCCTGTACTTGATGGTAGAGCGTCAGCCCGCCCATGCCATTCACCCGCGTGGTGTATCCGCCGCACAGCCAATGGAGCACGTCAATGTCATGTGCCGCTTTCTGCAAGAGAAGCCCTGTTACATTGCGGCGTTCGGAATGCCAATCCTTGAAGAAGGCGTCTCCGCCATATCCCACGAAATGGCGGCACCAGGCCGTTTTCACCTCGCCGATAACGCCTTGCTCGATCAACTCCTTCATTTTCTGCACAAAGAACATGTGGCGCATGTTGTGTCCGAGGTAAAGCTTGCCCTCACATGCGCAAACTGTCTCGAGGATGCGGTCGCATCCCGCGATGGTGATGGCCATGGGCTTCTCGAGATAGACCGCTTTTCCGGCCTGCAATGCGGCGACGGCTTGCTCCTCATGGAGAAAGTCCGGCGAGGTGATGAATACCGCGTCTATGTCATTCCGCTTGAGCAGCTCGCGCCAGTCATCCGTGAGAAAGCAATCTTTACCATATTTTTCGCCAAACGCAGCCAGCGCCGCCGGTTTGATGTCCGCGCCCGCCACGAGTCGAGCGCCTTCTTCCGGTTTATGCGCGTGTGCCGCAAGCGCTCCCCGTCCGCCAACCCCAATGACCCCAATACGCAGTTCCGCCGCCATATAAAAAAAGACCTTTCTTACTGTTTTCCGTATTTTATGATTACCCAACAGAGGAGAGGCGGCGGGCAAACTCCACCGCCTCTTCACGGCATGATTATCTCAACCCCAGCCACCCGCGAACGGCATCCAAACTTCCGCGTTCCGCACCAGCGGATTACCTTTCATTTCGACACTGTCATCCGGTGCCCAAACAGGGTATTGCCCTTCTTCGCCGTCGCTATACCGCACCCAGCTCACATGGCCATCCATATACAGCACATTCGAGCCGCCGGGCACATGGTTGAAACGCGCGATGCCATGGTCCGCGCTAGTGGCGAAATAACTGGTGTCTGGAGACCATGAATCCCACATGATCGCCAGGGTGCTCTGCCCCACCGCACCTGCGGCGGGATTATTGATGTCCGTGATGAAGAAACGCTCAATGCCCGTGCGTAGCCGCTTGTAGGTGGAAGGCAGCGGCGAGCCATCGTCATCCGTACCACCCCAGACTACGCCGCCAGCGGCGGCGACTATACCTGCTGGAATATCGCTTTCACCGATGTCCTTGAATTTGAAGCTGTTCCATTGGCAGTCGTATTCTTTACCACGCTTTCCCAGATACTCCGGTGCATGATTTGGAGCAAGGCCCCATCCCCAGCGGTTCAGGCACTCAATTACATCGCATACCTGGGAGCCTGTCGACGTCGCGAAGGCGATGTAGCAATATGACACCGGGGTGCTCATGATGGCGTCCAGGCAAGCTTCGGCATCTTCGCCGATAGCCGCGAGGTCTTTTATCTGCGCCGGGAAATCTTCTTCGATGCCGATCTTGGTGACACCATAACCGAAAAATCCCGGAGGGATATTATCTCCCCTGGGATCACTCGGGCAGATGGCGATAGACACATCCGACCAATAATCGGGGTATAAGGTGAGAGCATCGAATCCCAGCGCACCGGCTTGGCCGCCTGGCACCCAACGCATTTGTGGAGGGTACATCGCGCCTTTTGTTTCGCCCGAATACATGGCGAAGATGATGCCGAATTGTTTGAGATTGCTTTGGCAACTGGCGCGCCGCGCCGCTTCGCGCGCCCGTGCGAGCGCGGGCAGCAAGATAGCCGCCAGGATTGCAATAATGGCAATCACCACAAGCAATTCGATCAGCGTAAAACCTCTTTTATTGTTCATAATTCCAAGTTCTCCTAATCTTATGGGTTGTTGTAATTACGCCCAAATATTTAGTCTTACAATAGAATATCCTGATAATCTGTATAGGGCTTCCCCGATAATAAGAGCACTATGCCGAATTATAGTGTCTTGCCGGTGGCGCCGAGTGTTCAAATCTCTAAAAAAGGAAAGACTTTTATGGGCGGAGGTATTCCCCATAAATGGGCTTTTTAAAAACGGTGGCAAGCCGCCATATCCCACATGCGTTCTAAGTCTTTTCTTGTCATAGAGTTTTGAAGCACTCAATTGGACGGGTGGAACCAAGAAATGAAAATACGATTTGAATAGCGTATACAACAAAGCGGCGGCCCATCCGCCGCACCCGTTATGCATTATAAGTCATTCTTACAAAAGCATTTGAAGTGCGAAGGCTTGCCGCTGCTTTGTTTATGCTAATTTCTTCTGGCTAACGGTATAACAAGGCCAAGTCGATATACTGCCCTCCGCCAGTCTGGCGGGTATGCACGGCCAATGTATTCAAGCCCTGCTTGATCCAAGGTTTGGCTGCCTGCGTGACATCCAGCATGGTGTACGAATTCACAAATCCTCTGATCTCGAATATGCGGTGTCCATTGAGATAAATCTCCGTATCTTCATCATAAAAAATAACGAGCGCCATCTGGGAAGGCTCACCGCTGTCAAATGGGAACTGCTGGCGCAGATAGATATCGGCGCTGGTCCAAGGCGTCCGCACGCCTGGCAATTCGTTGCCAAACGGAGCCATGCCAGACGCCCATTTCCCATCGTCAAAACCATCATTAAGCCACTCGGCGGCGGGAGCATCGAAGGTATAGCGATACGGGCGGGCAAGCGCTTTGTCGGGCGAAGCGCCCACCAGGACATTCCACGGCGCTCCACCATTCTCACGCGATGCAGTGATGGGACCAGTCTTCTCATACGCCGCCTCGCGTGAAGTGATGGCATGCAAGCGCCCGGCATCGAACTTAGGCCGCCGATCATAATAATAGAGCCCGTTGCGCTCTTGTTCGACGTCGGTCAATTGCGTGTAGCAAAATCCAAACATATTCGGATTATCGAGCAATGCATTCACCAAGCCTTCATACCGGCGGTAGAACTCTTCCATATCGCTTGGCGCTTGGCCATACCCCCAGGCTTGGCCGGATGATTGCTCTTCCGCCCAGCGCGTGCCGCCGAATTCACTGAGCATGAATGGACAGCCCCGGTCGGGAACAAGCGCGGTAGCTCCGGCATTATGGTACTGTTCAGGCAAACGGAGAGCGGAAATATCGAAGTAGTCCATCCATCTATTTTTAAGTACGGTGGGATCTTGTTCGTAATCATGAAAATCACAAAGTTGCGGTTCCAGCAGGCTATGTCTCCAACCGCTGGTCTCTAGAACAGGCCGTGTGGGATCGATGGCCTGCGTAAGGTTCCAAATCACTTGCTGTAGTTCCGTTGAAACCCAATCGGTTTCATTAAAGGGACACCAGCCAATGATGGATGGATGGTTCCGATCGCGGCGTACGATTTCGGCCCACTCGGACGTATACGGGGCATAGCCTTTCGGCTCATAATTATATCCCCAGTTGGGGAATTCGCCCCAAACCAAGTAACCTAGCTTGTCCGCCCAGTATAGGAAACGCGGCTCGAATACTTTTTGGTGTAGGCGGGCGCCGTTGAAACCCGCCGCCATGGAAAGCTCGATATCACGCTTAAGCGCCTCATCCGAAGGCGCGGTCCAAATGCCATCGGGATAGAACCCTTGATCCAAAATCAGCCGCTGGAAAACACGCTGTCCGTTGATCAACACGCTGCGCCCATCAATCGACACGGAACGCAGTCCGAAATAGCTGCGTACAGTGTCCACAGGTTTCCCATCGCGCTCCAGCACGAGTTCCAGATCATATAGGAAGGGCGAACTGGGGCTCCACAAGTGTTTTTCGCTCAGATTCAAGACCAGTGGTGCGCCGCTTCCAGCCAATCCACTTTCCTGGCCAACGAGCTTGCCATCAGCCAACACATGAACAGCTAATTGCAGCCCCTCTAGCGGGCCATCCACCGTGGCTTCGATGAGAACGCGGGCATGCTCGGGATCGGGAACCACCGAAAACTCTTTCACATACGACTGGCCGGCGGCTTCTAGCCAGACGCTTTGCCAAATGCCAGTGGTCCGTGTATACACGCACCCTTCGCTCACGGAGTGGGTCTGCTTGCCCGTGGGCTGCAAGCCGCTCGCGGTGTCGTCAAACACGCGGACCACTACTTCGTTTTCTCCGGGTTTTAGGGCAGAGGTGATTTCACACGCGAAGGCGGCGCTGCCGCCGGTGTGTCCGCCCACTTCACGGCCATTCACCCAAACCCATGCCTTGTAATCCACCGCACCGAAGTGCAGCAGCACCCGTTGGCCTTGCATGCTTTCCGGCAAAGTAAACATGCGGCGGTACCAGACATTTTTCATGAAATCGGTGTGGCCCAAACCCGAGAGCTGGCTCTCTGGGCAGAAGGGAACGATGATGCTGGATGCCAGATCCTTGCCTGAAGCCAGCCCGCGCTCCAACCCGTTAGCGTCGGCATCGATTTCAAACTGCCATTGGCCGTTCAAGCACAGCCAGTTCTCGCGCATGGCGTCGGGCCGGGGATGCTCGGAACGCGGCAGCGCGCCATCATCAGCTACAAGAGGCGTTACTGAAGATAGTAGAACCAGGGATGCGGCAACGGTTGATAAATACATCGTATTTTCCATCCTTATCATTTGATTCCTGCAGTGGCAACAGCGGTGGAATAATCCTAACACCATGAAAACCAGGGCAATTATATGGCCGTGTCAGAAGCATGTCGATGGTCGAGACTATCAATAACATACCCGATCTTATCAGAATAGAGACTACAACCGAACATATGATGGAAAGCATAACAAAGAAGAAAGTAGCGGCAAGGCCCTATATTCCAAATCTATTCTATATAAGTATTTGGATCGCAATGGCCTGCCGCCGCTTTATTCCTATCAATGGCGTTAGCTTAGCGGCACAATAATGCAAGGTCGATATACTGCCCGCCTCCGGTATGATGGGTATGTACAGCCAATGTGTTTACGCCTTGCTTGAGGCAATGTTTAGCGGCTTTCGTCACATCAAGAGGTGTGTAGGAGTTCACAAAACCTTTTACTTCCAGCACCCTATCCCCGTTGATATAAACCTCCGTGTCTTCATCATACATCATGAGCAACACGACTTGGGCAAGTTCGCCGCCCTCGAACTGGAACTGCTGGCGGAGGTAAATGTCCGCGCTAGTCCAAGACGTTTGCACGCCAGGGACAATGTTCCCGAAAGGCGCGGAACCCCATGCCCATTTTGAATCGTCGAATTCGACGTTCATCCACTTGCCGGCTGGAATATCGAAAGTATAACGATAAGGCCGGGCGGGCTCTTTGTCAGGCGCAGCGTTCACCAACGCGCGCCATGGCGTTCCCAGGTCAGGAGCGGGCTGTTTAGCGGTGGGGCCAGTCTTTTCGTAAGCGGCTTCGCGCGAAGTGATTTTATGTAGACGCTCCACGTCAAATTTGGGCCAACGGTCATAATAGTACAATCCATTGCATTCTTGCTCAACGTCGGTCAATTGGATATAGCAGAATCCACATAAGTTTGGGTTGTCCAGCAACGCACTCACCAAACCCTCATAACGGCGGTAGAAGTCTTCCTGGTTGCTTGGCGTTTGGCCGTATCCCCAGGCATTGCCGGGCGCTTGCCGGTCCGTCCAGCACGTGCCGCCGAATTCGCCGACCATGAATGGAACGCCACGGTCGGGAGGATTGGTGGGCACGATTCCTGGGATGCTATATATGTATTGCTTAGGCAAATGCGGTGTCGACGGATCAAAATAGTCCATCCAACGTTTTTTGAATACTACGGGGTCTTGTTCACCATCGTGGTAATCACGAATCTGCGGCTCTGGCAAACTATGAAACGTGCCGCTCGTCTCTAGTGCCAGGCGTGTGGGATCGATTGTCCGGGTTAGATTCCAGAACGTTTGCTGCATTTCAATGATGCTTGCACCGGTCTCGTTGAATGGACACCAGCCAATAATGGATGGATGGTTGCGGTCGCGTCGTATGATTTCGGCCCATTCAGCGGCGTACGCATTGAATCCTTTTGGATCGCCGCTATACCCCCAACTGGGAAACTCGCCCCAAACCAAGTATCCAAGCTTGTCCGCCCAATACAAAAAACGCGGCTCGAACACTTTTTGGTGCAGGCGGGCGCCGTTGAAACCCGACGCCATGGAAAGCTCGATGTCACGCTTAAGCGCCTGATCCGAGGGCGCAGTCCAAATGCCATCGGGATAAAAGCCCTGGTCCAAAATCAAACGCTGGAAAATGCGCTGGCCATTGATCAACACGCTGCGCCCATCAATCGCCACCGAACGCAAACCGAAATAGCTGCGCACAGCGTCCACAGGTTTCCCATCACGCTCTAATACGAGTTCTAGGTCGTATAGAAACGGTGAGGCCGGTTCCCATAAGTGTTTTTCGCTCAGATTCAAAGCCAGTGGTGCGCCGCTTCCGGCCAGCCCGCTTTCCTGTCCAACGAGCTCGCCATCAGCCAACGCATGGGCGGATACTTGCAGCCCCTCTAGCGGGCCATTCACCGTGGTTTCGATGAGAACGCGGGCATGCTCGAGATCGGGAACCACCGAAAACTCCTGAATGTACGACTGGCCGACTGCCTCCAGCCAGACGCTTTGCCAGATGCCAGTAGTCCGTGTATACACGCACCCTTCACTTACGGAATGGGTCTGCTTGCCTGTGGGCTGCAAGCCGCTCGCGGTGTCATCAAACACGCGGACCACCACTTCATTCCCACCTGTTTTAAGGACATGGGTGATCTCGCAGGTGAAGGCGGCGCTCCCGCCCGTGTGTTCGCCCACCTCGCGCCCATTCACCCAAATCCACGCCTTGTAGTCGACCGCTCCGAAATGGAGCAGCACCCGCTGCCCTTGCATGCTTTCGGGCAAAGTGAACATACGGCGGTACCAGACATTTTTCATGAAATCGGTATGGCCAATTCCCGAGAGCTGGCTCTCGGGGCAGAAAGGCACCATGATGCTAGATGCCAGCTCTTTCCCCGAAACGAGCCCACGCTCCAGCCCGTTGGCGTCGGCATCGATTTCAAACTGCCATTGGCCGTTCAAGCACAGCCAGTTCTCGCGCATGGCGTCGGGCCGGGGATGCTCGGAGCGCGGCAATACACCATCATCCGCCATTGCGGTAGTTACGGAAGATAATAAAACGAGGGATGCGGCAACAGTAGAAAAGTTCATCGCATTTTCCATCCTTATCATTTGATTCCAGGTATCGGTTCAGCGATAGTAATGGCGGAATAGTCTTTAGGCCGTAAAGATCAGGGTTATTATATGGCCGTGGCGGGAATATGTCGATGGTTGAAACTATCAATCCCATATCCGATTTTGTCAGAATGACGGATCTGACCAAGGAGCGGTTCTTGTCCATGTCCGGCGCACAGGCTCAACCGCTGCAAGAGCTTGGCGTCGCATTAGGCGGCATTAGCCACATGGTGTCTCCCTATATTGCCAACCGCACCCAGGCGCATGACGAGCACGTGGTCCTATTTTCATTGGGTGGCCAGGCCCGTTTTCTGTATGAAGGAGGTGAAGGAAATCTGCAGATAGGGGATTTGCTGATCTGCCCGGCGCACCAGCCGCACCAGTATTTCCCCGATCCGATATGGGAATGCTGCTGGTTTCATTTTTGGGATACCAAGGCGTGGTCTTTTTTAAATGGCTATCCCGTCCACAAGGTTCGCGCTCAATTCGCCCAGCGCCTGGTATGGCTCATGGATGGATACATTATCGAGTCCACATTGTCCGCGCTGGAAAGCACGGCGGCTGCCCTGAGTTACAGCCAGTTGATTTGCGCGTATCTGCGCCGGGAATTCCAGTTCTTCGACAATCCGCACGGCCAAGGCGCGTTATATCAATTGTGGGTGAGCGTGCTGGCGGATTTAAGCCATCCCTGGCGGGTCGAGGAAATGGCTAAAAAGATCCATTGCTCCGTGCCCACCCTCTACCGGCTGGTGGCCAAGCACCACGGCGAACGGCCGATGGAGGTATTGACCCGGCTGCGCATGCAACGCACCACCGAATTACTTGGGCTGGGTATGTATTCGCTGGCGGAAATCGCGGACATGGTGGGGTATTCCACGCCCTATTCCCTCTCACGAGTGTATAAGCGGTTCACCGGCCATGCTCCCGGCTCGGGCCGCCAACAGAAGACGCTGATACGCCGCGAATAGAAGCCGCTTTCATCAGGCTGCCCGCTTGTTTGCCTTTATAAAACGTATCACGAAGAACAATATAGCCAGGAAAGAAATTACGGCTCCTATCCGCACCGCCCAGACATACGCCCAGGCCTCCGGCGTATCGGGAATGGGCTTAATTGAAGCAGGGATGGCGTTGAATAGAATCTCCTCCCAGGGAAAAGCGTCCACATGCGCCACTCGCCATAATCTCGAATGGGCGGCCAATTCGAGCCCGAGCAATCCCAAGCCAATCCACAAACAACGCCGGGTGGCCGGGCCGGGTTTGCAGGTATCCAAATATCCTTGCATGCGGATTGCCGCCAATAGGATGCACATGGTGAGCGGCATCACGATAAAACGCGCGGGCATGCGCTGGGAATCCAGCAATGGGTGCAGTATCCGCTGAAAGAGCGGATAGGCGGCGCTGGACGCCAGCACAACCATGAACAGGCTCGCGAAATACAGCGGCAAGAGCGGCGGGCCGTCTTCCCCGGTGTGCCGCCGTGGAAGAACGGTGAAAAACACCAGTAATCCAAATCCCACGAGCCCGGTGTAGCAATCGAACTCCCATGGCGGATTGCCTAATCCATATTCATAAAGATTTTCCGAAGTGAACCGGGGCAGGCGTGTGCAGGCATCGAGCAGCGCCGTCAACGACTGGAAGCCGGGCTGTACGGTCAAATCGGTGTGGCGCAGGCACATCGCGCCGGGAGCGAGTTTGAACATCGACGCGAGCGCGAGCGCCAGCCCTGCATACGCCAGGGAAGGCAGGATTCGTGGGCGTATGACGCCCAACGCCGCCAAGAATAGCCCGCACCACATCACCACGTGAAACGAGCCTTGCAACAGCATCAGCAGCAAAATCAGCGCAAGCCCCAGGCTAAGGCGTTCCGAAAAAGGTTGTTCCAGTATTTGCAGGACTATAAGGTAGAAGAATGGCAAGAAGAAGCAGCCATACCACATGACATGTCCCACGGCCACATGCGACACCAGGTAGCCATTGAAACTAAAAAGCAAAAACAACAAGAAAAATGGCATGGCCGATAACCGGTAACGCCGCCGGAGCAAGAGCAGCCCGCCGAAACTCACCGTGTAGAGCAGGCACACGTTCACCAGATTGAACCAAGGGTATTGGAGCAGCGGAACCAACAAAAATTGCGGGGACAAGGGCGTTTCCAAGTGGCCCCAGAAAGCGTCCGTATAATGTGTAAACGTCATGAAATACGGCATGTGGAACGTCATGAGCGCATCGCGCAACACGCCCTGATATTTCATCGCAAGAGGCCAGTCCAAAGCCGTGCAAGCGGCCATCCCATCCGAATGCGGATCATAAAAGAAAAATACCCAATGGGCCAGTCCTAGCAGATAGCATAATGATAATCCGATGCGTGTTTGCAGCTTCACACCCCATATGGGATTTGCCATTGCGTGTTTGCCATCCGCCAAACTGGGGCGTGTCTGCACGATTCATTGCCTCCTAGATGCACCCGCGTATGCCGTGTTGCGCTGCTTTTCGGGTCCGAGTATACTCTACTTATGGTATTTTGTTTATCTTATAACCGCAACTTGTAAGGATAAACCGATATGGGCTTCGGCATAAAAGAACTCCTCATTATCCTGTTCATCATTTTGTTGCTCTTTGGCAGCTCCAAACTGCCTTCTCTCGCGCGTTCCATGGGTTCGGCCCTCAATGAGTTTAAAGAAGGACTGAAAACCGCAAACAAGGACGGCGAGAAGAAGGAAGAGGAAAAGAAACCGCAGGATGAGTGAGCGTTTGCGCATGCGCCGGTGGTGATGGAAGAGCGGTTCGCTATACCGCAAAGGCGTGGGGGGTGGCGCTATGTTGAGCCGTCTATTGACGGTGAAAGAACAATTCGTCCTAATCGCCTTCGCGGGCTCCATTCTACTTGGGGCGGTGGCGCTGTATATCCGGTATCCGGGCAAAGATACGCCGGAGGCGGCTGAAGTGGTGCTTCCAATTAAAGCGGAAAGCGTTGCTGCCGCTACCGTTCCACCTCCGGCTCCGAAACCTCCGGCCCCTACTGTCGTTGAAAATCTTGCGCCCGCCATCGCCCCGGTTCCGCCAGAAGAACCTCCAAAGGCCGATGCGGCTCCGATGGCCATATCCGTTACCGGCGCAGTGCGCAAGCCGGGCGTCTACCACTTCGCGGAAGGCGCGCGCGTGCAGGACGCCATTGATGACGCCGGAGGCGCACTCGACATCGCGGATTTGCGCGACATCAATCTCGCCGCGCGGCTCATCGACGCCTCGACGCTTCAGGTTCCCGAACGCCAAGACCCGCAGCGCCATCCGTTCGCCTATCCCGCGCCCACGGTGAATCCGCCTGAATACACCATTTCCGGCTGGCGCTACGCCCGCGAAACCAGCGCCGCTACGCCCGCCGCTAGCGGTGCGCCGCAAGCGGCATCTGGCGCCGCCAAAGGATTAATTGACCTCAACCACGCCAGCGCCGAGGAATTGTCCACGCTGCCCGGCATCGGCGAAGGCTTGGCCAGCCGCATCATCCAATACCGGAGCGGCCAGCCTTTCCAAAGTGTCGAAGACCTCTCGCAAGTCAGCGGCATCGGCCCGAAACGCCTCGAGGCCATCCGGCCGTTTGTGACGGTGCGTTAAATAATGGTGAGTAGCGCGCGGGGGAAACCTTTTTGGAAAAAGGTTTCCCCCGCACCCCTTTCTAAAAACTTCTGTTTTCGCTTCGCGAAGCGCAAAACCGAGTTCTTTGGGAGGGGGCTGGGGAACCCTTTCTCCGAAAGAAAGGGTCCCCAGAAATCGGTTAACATTCAAGGAAAACAGATGAACAGCCACACATCACACGCCCCCTTGTGCCCTCATTTCGGCGAATGCGGCGGCTGCGCCGCGCAGGACATCCCCTACGAGGAACAGCTTCATCGCAAAGCCGCCGCCCTACAAGAATTGTTCGCCGCCCATTGGGACGCGCCTATACCCGTCGAACCGTCTCCCGTGCTATGGCACTACCGCAACAAGGTGGACCTCAACTTCGGGCGGCGCTATTACGACACGCCCCCGCCCAAGGATTTCGTCCGCGAGACCGTCCTGGGCTTCAAACGCAAAGGCCGCTGGTTCCACCAGCTCGATATTCAGGAATGCCATATCGCCCCGGAAGGACTAGGCCCGTTGCTCGAGGCCGTCCGCGCCTGGGCGCGCACCCAGCATCTCGACGGTTTCGACACGCGCACCCACGTGGGCCTGCTCAAGAACCTCCTCGTGCGCGAAGGCCGCCGCACGGGCGAGCGCATGGCCGTCCTCATCACCGGCGAAGGCGATATCGACGGCCAATCGTTCGTCGACGCCGTCCTCCGCGCCTACCCGGCCACCAGCATCCACCGCGCCGTCACCCAAAGCACCGCGGGCGTGGCCTTCGCCGAATCGAGCGAAACGCTCTACGGCTCCCCATACATCCACGAAGAGCTCCACATCCCCACCGAGTCCGGCGAACGGCGCTTGCGGTTCCGCATCTCGCCCTTCGGATTCTTCCAGACCAACACCCTCGCCACCGAACGCCTCTACAGCCTCATCCGCCGCCACGTGGCCCCCCACAAGCCCTCCGTCCTCTACGACCTTTACGGCGGCTCCGGCGGCATCGCCCTCGCGTGCGCCGACGTGGCGGGCCGCATGGTGTCCGTCGAGGAAGTGGCTGCGGCCTCCGAAGACGGCCGCCACAACGCCGCCATGAACGGCGCGCCCCCCATCGAGTTCATCACCGACAAAGTCAAAAACTACCTCAAATGGGAACTGCTGAAACGCCCCACATTCGAGGACGACAGCATCGTGATCGCCGATCCCCCGCGCGCGGGCAACCACCCGAAAGCCCTCCGCCGCCTCATCGAACTCCGTCCGCCCCGCATCATCTACATCGCCTGCAAGCCCCTCATCCTCGCCCGCGACGAAATGCCCGCATTCCTCGAACACTACCGCATCCAGTCCATCGAAGCCATCGACCTCTTCCCCCACACCCCACACACGGAAGTGGTGTGCGTGCTGGAGCGGGTAGGGTGAATAGGGGGTAAACATACAAGTGATAATGAGTTGAAATCTTATGAGACTTGCTACATTATCATGTCTCGTAGCATGGCCGTCCCGGCCATGTTCATGGGCGGGACGCCCATGCTACGGTTTCACTTCATGTTCTTTCGTGTGATGGAGAATGGAGGATACCATGCTCAATTCCTCTTTGAAGATCTCGAATTATAAGTGCTTTGGCGAAGAGCCTTGCGGATTCGATAAAATCGCGAGGATCAATCTCATCATTGGCAGAAATAACTCAGGAAAGTCTGCATTGCTCGACATTATTGAGCTCGCGACAAAAGAGTCTAATCAATTTGAAGAGTCAGTCAAACATAAAAAGATCTCCCCGAAGCTCATTCTTCAAACACCATTATCGGAGCAGGCTATAAAGGTAGTGTTTCCTTCTGGCAGGTTTGGTGGCGGAATTCAAGAACGCGATCATTGGGAGTATGGAAAGCATTTTGTTGACTGCAAAATATCGGTTGTTTTGACATCGAAAAAAGACTCACGTTTCTTAGATATCGAAGAACCTTCTGGAGTAGTGTCTCTATCGGAAATACAAGGAGGCGATAGTTTCAAGCAAGCTTTGGCTCAGCATGTTTCTAATCCTTTTCAAGGGAAGATTTTTCAACGAGTATTTGCCGAGAGAAACATAATTCCTGAAGATAAGTTTAATCATACCGATATAGATGGATATGGAGTCGGTGTTACAAATGAAATACAAAATATTATAAATAGTATTAAATTTGACCGTTCATGGGTAGAATCGGATTTTCTATATGCACTTAACAGGATTTGCTTTCCAGACAGCGTATTTCAAAGAGTTGTATGCCAAATTCATGACAGGGAAGAGAATGGCACGAAATGGGAAATATTCCTTGAGGAGAAGACTAAGGGACGAATCGCACTTTCAAAAACAGGAAGTGGGCTCAAAACCATAATAATTGTTTTGAGTTTTATATTACTACTACCAAAAACAAAAAATAAAAGCCTTTCTGATTACATTTTTGCATTTGAGGAGTTGGAGAATAACCTTCATCCATCGCTTTTGAGAAGACTTTTATCTTACCTTACCGCTAAAGCCAAGGAAGAGAATTTCCTCTTGTTTTTGACTACTCACTCTAATGTAATGATAGATGTACTAAATCAGGACAAAGAAGCTCAGATAATTCATGTAACACATGATTCCGAAAAGGCAACGGCGCGTCCTGTAAAAACATATATTGAGACCAACGGGATCCTGGATGACCTAGACGTTAGGGCAAGTGACTTGCTTCAAGCTAACGGGATCATATGGGTGGAAGGGCCATCTGACCGCATTTATCTCAGCAAATGGATTGAGCTGTATTCCGAAGGGAAACTCAGCGAAGGTCTTCATTATCAGATCGTGTTTTATGGGGGACGTCTTCTAGCCCATTTGTCAGATACTCCAGACGAAGAGTCAAACGGGATACAATTGTTTCAAGTGAACAGGAATAATGCTTTGCTTATCGATAGTGATAAAAAAAGTGCAGAAGATAAACTGAATGCGACCAAAGAGCGGATTATCAAAGAGGTGAAAAACTGCGGGGGTATTTGCTGGGTTACGGAAGGCCGTGAGATTGAGAACTACATCCCTTTGTCATCCCTACAGAATGTATTTCCGGAAATTGGCGACGCCGAACCGCCAGGTCAATATGATAGTGTTTTCGAGTGGCTAGACGAAAAGATTCCTGGGAAAGGGAAGTCTTTCGGAAGAAAGAAACCATTCTACGCGGAGAAGATCGTATCATGCCTCGAAAAAAACGATCTAGCTGGGTGCTATGATCTAGAGGAAAGAATCCAGAAGGTAGTGGGTGAGATAAGAAAGTGGAATAACATACCTGAGCCAAAGGTTGGCCAATCATCGGAAGAAGGCGGTAATTAGTTCGTAGCATGGCCGTCCCGGCCATGTGCATGGGCGGGACGCCCATGCCTGGAGTTTCTCCATTATTAAGCAGCCGCGGCGCTTGCCATTGTTGCTCTGGAGGTTTCTATGCCGAGTGGACGGAGCAAATGGGGCTGTTCGTCCATCTCTTTTCTCAATAGAGTGATGAGAGCGAGGCACGATGGGCGTGTGGCGTGTTTTCGCCACCGTGGCAGCGGGGCGTATGCGCTATTTCGTTCGGGGCCAAAGGTTTTTATGGCGGCCAGTAGCAATGCGCTGTAGGCGGCGACGGCAAGCGGGGGCTGCTTGGGTACGGCATTGGGGTTCCAGAGCTGAGCTTGTCCGACGCCCAAGGTGTCCTTTTCCTCGCGATGGTTGACTTCAATCTGCCAGCGGTCGAAGTAGATCTGGAGCAGCCTCTGTGCGGCGTGAACCCTGTCGGTACAAAGAAGGTAGGCTGGTTGCCGGTAATAAAGCTTACTGCTTTTCCGCTTGCGGTAGGGGGTGGAAGCGATAGCGAAAAGGCGGAGGGGAAGACGGCGCGCGCCGCCTTGCCAGTAGAGGGTCTTGATTTCCTTGTAGCGGACCTTGCGGCGTTTGCCGCCGTAGAATAGCTTCGTAGTCTTCCAGGGGATGCTATCGTCCTGGCGTACTTGCTCGGGGGTGAATTTTTCTTGGGCATAGAAACGCCGCGAACCCTCTGGAGCGCCAAAGCATAGGACTGCGTCCTTGCGGGCACGGGCGATGAGGTGGGTGCGGTCGCGTTCAGCGCCGAAGACGGTCTGGTTGCAAAAGCTGCCGTCGAGGGCCATGACCAAGGTTTTCTCCCTGGCGCCGACGGCGTCGAGGGATGCGCGCAAGGAGTCCATCATCGCCACGCAATGGGTTGAAAGGTTCTTCTCTTTACGGCGCTGCTTGTACGCCATCCACTCCTCCTCGCTTGCGCGCTTGCCAGGCTTCTTGGCGGGGGAAGGCTCCTCGAAACGCACGGGCAAGGCGCGGCAACTAAAGGCGCCGCCTTGGTGAAGCGGTACGAGAAGGGAGGCCTGCAGGAAACGCAGGCCCAGAATGAGATTGGTGTGGAACGGCGGGGACAGGGGGTCGCGCTGATGAAAAGCCTGGACAATGCACCGGCCGGTCTTGTGCAGCTTGGTATCATCGACGGCGACGCCTACAAGCGGGTCTTCACACTGGGGCAGGGCTCCTTCCCAAATAGGGTCGAAGAGCTGCTGGGGGTCCCACTTGGCGCGGCCGTACATGTGGTATTCAGCCTGCCACGGCAGATTCTCGCGACCACAGGCCCAAAGGGTCCGCGTGATTGTGCGCCGCCCCAAACAGACCAGTGACCCAAGTCCCTGCCGCACCGCACGCACGGTGGTGCGCTCTTGGGCAAAAGCATCGCGCCAGCGCTCGGTAACGTTGAGCCATTCGTGTAAAAGACTCATCGCTTGCCTCCTTTGAGTCCGAAGGTGTTCTTGTCCGCGCGGACAAAGCGGTCTTCCCGAGCCACCTTTTTGGTGAGGGAAGACACCAGGCTTTCCCGGTCCACCGTAATGCCGAAGACCGCATGAATGCGACTCAGGATCTCATTGACATGAAGGGGATGAGCGGCCCTCAAGAGTATGTCATATGCCATATCTACTTGCGACATACTTGTTCTGGGTCGTGGCTCCTCCCTGGATTCTTCCCCCCTACGCAGACGGCGCACCGCCCGAAGCTGCGCCTCAAGCCCTTTTTCCATAGCCTCTAGTACCTTGTCAGCCCTTAATTAAGGGATAAAGCCGTTTTAGTTTTACCCGGGCGTCGGAGGTTGTGAAGTGCCAATCCACACCTATCCCCGAATCGTTCCGGCTCGCGTTCCACGCAACCGCCTCCGAACGCAACGTCGCCAGATCCGGCATGCGCCGGTCCAGGCACTGTCGCGTGAACACGCTCAACTCGATCTCCGCCATGTTCAGCCAACTCCCGTGCTTCGGCGTGTAATGAATCTCCAGCCGCTCCAGAATTCGGCGCGCCTCTTGCGGCGCAAACGCCTCGTATAGCGCCCCCGGCGTGTGCGTGTTCAGGTTGTCCATCACCAGCACGATCTTTGACGCCTCGGGAAAATCCGTATCGACAAGCTGGCGGATTTCCTGTGCCCAATCGATTTTCGTCTTGCGCTCCCGCACACTCACCCGCCGCCAGTTTTCCAATGGCGCGGTGAACATGAAGTTCGCCGCTGTGCCATTGCGCTCGTATTCGTAGTCGTGTTTCGCCGGTTCCCCAGGTTCGGCGGGCAAGGGCGTTCGCGTCTCCTTCAAGAGCTGCGTCGGTTGTTCGTCCATGCACACCAGCGGATACTCTCGGTTCCGGCCGCGCTTATAGACTTCAAGTACGTCTTCCATCGCCGCCACGAACTCGCCATCCTGCTTCGGCGGTATCACCCAGCATTTCCGCAAGTGCGGCTTGAGTTCGTTTTTTTAAGCGTCTCCCAGACGGTCGTGTGCGAGACCGAATCCACGATCCCCAATTCCACCAGTTTGTCCGCCAAGAGCCGCATGGTCCATTTCGCCCGGCCTTCCGGAGCTTTTCCGAAGGCGATGGCAACCAGCCGGGCTTCGGCGTCGAGTCGGCGCGGGGTCGGCGGCGTTTCCCGCTTCTTGCGGCCCAGGGCGGATTCGATGCCTTGCGTAACCAGCCGCTTGCGCACCTCTTCCACCGTGGTGCGGTGGCAGCCAAAGGCTTCGGCTATCTGTTCGTCCTTCCAATTCGGCCCGTCGCAATCCGCCTTGAGCAGGATGTTGGCATGCCTGATTTTGTATGCCGCCGCCTTGCCCTTGCTTACCAAGCCATGGAGTTGCTGGCGCTCCTCTTCTGTCAACCGAACCACGTATCGCTTTGTGGGCATTGCCGTTATCCTCCAAAGGAAAGACCCATTCCTCCCTCTGGATATATCGGCAAGATACACTTTTTTATTCAGCCTTTTAGGACTTACGGGGTACTAGACTATCTACTGATTACCGCGTGCAAGTATACACCAGCACTTGTCCCATGCCGCGTCCGGATACGAACAACTGGGCGCGGTCTGGCGAGGATGCAACCACCTGGAGCTGGGCCGCACCGACGCCTTCATCGATGAGCTCATGAGTGAAAACGTCCGCGTCGGGATTGGAGGTGCGATACAGGCGCAAATCTTCCGCGCCGCGCCGGGCTCCTGCGATCAACGCGGGCTTGCCCAAAAAAATGCCCGCCCACACCACATGGCCGAAAGGCAAGTCATCCGCGATGATGCGTTCGCGCCACACGCCACCCTCGAATCGGTACCGGCTTAGGATGTGGCCATGGAAAGGGCGTATGGCGAATACATCCGCTACGCCGCAGCCGCGCCAGTCGAAAGCGAAGGCGTCGCTATGTTCTCCTTCGGCGAGTTGTTCGAGCCGACATTTCGCACCGAGATCATCTGGGAGCCGTAAGAAGAAAAGCCCTTCCATCGCCGAGACCAGATACCCATTTCCATACGCGCCGCCCAGTTGGGCGTAATCCATGCCGTGATTTTTGGTGAGGCCGTGTGCGAGCTGCCGCCACTCCAATGAGCCGCCAAGTGTTTCGGGGAGCCGCGCCATGAAAATCCCGCCAGGCTGGGACCAATCCTCTCTATATGCCTTTCCGCTGCATAGAGTGGACGCCAGCAGCATGGGCTTTCTGTGGCATATGGCGGCAGCGATTCGGTGGGCGTAGGGCATCGCACCCAGGCAAATGGGCGGCTGGCCTTGCGCCGCATCGAGCGGATAGGCCCAGAGCGAGCACTCGGCGGCCTGGAATGTGGGCTTGAAATCAGTCGATGCGAGCAGAAAACGTCCTTGCAATGAAAGCCACGGCTGCAAGCTGATGAAACCGCCCGGGGCGCTGGCCAGCACTTCCGGTTCCGCGCCCGGATATGGCATGTAGAGTAAAGGCCCATCCCCCTCGCTGCCCGCCGCGATGGAAACCGGCCCGCCTGGCTGCTCAGGAGGAATCACGGCAATGCTGTAAGCCAGCGGAAGTGATGCAATTATTTGTTTCGTGATCTGCATGCCCGTAAATGCCTTTCCCTGTGTTCATACCGCTTTTTGGCAGTTCCCATATTTTATGTTGACATCCCAAGTCATTCATGCAAATATATGACATAAATCATAACCTTATAGTTATTATAATTGATTTAATCAAGTGAAGAGGCCCCTATTATGACATCAAGAGAACGTACGCTTGCCACGTTTGCTTTCTCTAGCCGCGATTATGTTCCTTTATATGACCAATATTGGGGGGATTTTGTAAACGCCTGGCGCAGTGTCCATGACCTTCCAACACTTGAGGGCATTCCCATGGACGATGTCACGTCGAATTGCGCCGAGTTGTTGGTTCATTATCACGTTGATCTACAGAAGGTAGGTCCAGTGGAAGCCCCTTGGCCCAGCAAGGCGGAGCTCCTATCTTCCGATGGCCGCTACATTGTACAGCGGGATGACTGGGGGCGCATGGTGCGCCGGACAGCCGCCAGCCCATATGGAGAACCGCTCGAGGTTCCGCTCTCGGAAAAACGCCTGCTGGATACATTCGAATTTGAATCGCCGCGCCTCGATAGCCGGTATACGGCCATGCTGAATGGCATCGCCTGGGCGCGGAGTGTTTTGCCGGATCCGTATGTGTTCATCAAAATCGGGGGGCCGTATCTCCGTTCGAGTTTTCTACGTGGTGAAGTGCAGTGGTACCTGGACATCATGGAAGACCCGGCATTTGCCTCGGCGCTGATAGAACGCGTCGCCAGCCATCTGATCGAAGTCGGCTCCGAAGCTATCCGGCGTAGCGGCATCGAGCAGCCAAGCATCTGGATTTTCGATGATGTGGCGTCGAATGCGGGGCCGCTGATTTCCCCGGATGCGTATGAGCAATTAATCCTGCCCGCTATCCGCCGCATGGCGGCGGCATTCAAAGAAGCGGGCGCTCCATTTGTCGGCCTTCATTCCGATGGGGATATCCGCCTATTGCTGGACGGCCTCGTCGATGCGGGCATCGGCGCGATCAATCCCGTCGAGCCCCGGGCCAACATGGATGTAGTGGAACTGAGAAACCGGTACGGCAAACGGCTGGCGTTGTTTGGCGGCATGTGCAATTCACACATTCTGCCGTTTGGAACCGAGCGGGAAGTCGAGGAGCACATCACCCGGCTCATGGACGTGGCGCAAGAGGGCGGAGTCATCGTGGCTTCCCATTCGGTATCAGGTGATATCTCCGTGGAACGGTACGAATATGTGATGCGTCTATTACATGCCTTTGGACGGCCCATGCCGGGGGATTCGTCAATTTAACTTGATGGGGAAGGAGTCCACATGAGTACAGGTCATATCATCCAGCTTCCCTTGCTGGATTACCGGTCTATCGAGGCATACGCGCCTTTGGCGACAATCGAGCCGTCAGGATATTTCGCCCTGGGACGCCGGTATGTCCATGCGCCGCGCGTGGAATGGAAGCCGGTGGAGGGGGCGGCGCGGTATGAATTGCTGCTGCTCCAGGGAGAAAGCGTGCTAGGAATTACGCGGGCCGTGGAAAGCCCTTGTTATATATCCAAAGGTTGGGAATGCATCAAACCCGGAAAAGCGAATGTAGTCATCCAAGCGTTTGATGTGGAAGACAAGCGGATCGCCTTGAGCCGGCTGTTCCCGATTTACGTAGCGCCTGATTATAATCCCGCAGGTACGGCCACGCCGCGCCGCTCTTACATCGACGCGGCCTGGCTCGCTTTTGATGCGTTGTATCATTTCCAATTCCCACCGGATCAACCCATGGCCCGCAGCGGGCCGATTGCAGGCATCCTGCCTTTGATCCGGGCTGGAATCATCCTCTCTGACGGCCACACGGATGCCCGCTCTTTTCCCAGCCTGCACAATTGGCTGCATATGTGCATGCTGGAAAACCTGATGCCGCTGGCGGATCAGAAACGCCAAGGGCAAATCCTGCGTTACGCGCGCTCCGTGGGTGATCATCTGCTGCTCTGCCGCTTGCCGGAAGGCCATGCCTGCGCAGGCATGATGCGCGGCTGTTGTAATATCGATGGCGGCCCCGCATTGGGCTACGCCGATGCCGAAGGCGAATACGCCGCGAAAATGCAGCGTGTGGTCGAGCCTGGAAAAACAGGACTCGCCGCGGAGGCCTTGGTCAAAGTTTTCGAGATGCTCGAAGAGGAGCCCTATCTCGATGCGGCCCTCGTCATGGCCGAGTACTATGTCAAGACCCAGCGCCCGGATGGCTCGTGGCCCGCGCGCGTGGATGGCTTGACTGGCGAAGTCCTGGGCGATTATGCGACTTCAGCCGTGTCCGTGGCGTCGTTTCTGGAACGGCTTGCCCGGCATCGTCCCGATGCCCGCTGGGATGCCGCCCGCGAGAAGGCCGTGGCCTGGATGATGCGCCACCCCATGCGCACTTTCGCATGGGTCACGAATTATGATGATTTCGACGCTACCGCGACGCTGGAAAATCCGTATAAAGGGCTGTGCAACTGGGATCTCTTCCAATTCATCCGCTATCTATGCGCGCATCCGGACATCGCTCCGAATACGGTGGAGGCGGTTCGCGAGCAGTTCAATTGGAACGACAATCAATTCTGCCTGTATGGAAGCGATCCGCTGTTCCCCTATGAAACGTATTATCCCGTCTGTATCGAACAGAGTAATCCAGGCAGTTTCTGCGAGGAGACGCGGCCCTGGATTCCCATGGATTTTCATACCGCCCATTGGGCGTCCGCCATGCTCGCCTATTACCGGCTCACCAAGGATGAACACTGGCTCGAGCGCACCTGTGCCGCCGCGAATGCAGTCACGCAATACCAGCTCGATAATGGTTACACCATCACGTGGATGGGCGACAAGGCCTTCGGGCTTAGCGCGCTTTTCGCGGGCCGTGATCAAACCTTCTGGCCTGCGGCATGGGCGGCATGCGCGGCGTTGTGGGCCGAACTGGCCCGAATGGAATAGGCCTGTTTTCATGGAAGTGGCGGCAGAAAAGGGCAGCCGGATCAAAAAAAGTGAAAGATCATGCAAACGCCTTGGATTAAAGAAAAGCAGCTCAACCGCGCCCTCGAACGCAATGAGGCGTTCTGGGATGGCGCGCTGGATGGGCCGCCCTTGTTGTGGCTGACGGTTCCCAACGCGAAAACCGGAATGCCTCCACAGGAGCCGAGTTCCGATGAAGCATTGTGGACGGACCTCGATTATTTCGTGGCCGCCACGGAAGACCGGCTTGCCCGGACGTGGTATGGCGGCGATGCCTTGCCGATCAGCAATCCCTGGCTGGGACCGGACCAGTTCGCCGCATGGCTTGGCGCGGAGATGGAGCTGAAGCCGCGCGAGTACACCTCGTGGGTGAAGCCTTTTGTCGAGGATTGGAACGATTTTCCCGAGTTCCACATCGCACCCGATAATCCTTGGTGGCGGCTTTATCTCGATATGCTCCGGCGCTGCGTCGAGCGGGGCAAAGACAAGTGGGTGACGCCCTATCCCGATTTGCATACCGGCATTGACGCCTTGAGCGCCATCCGTGGCGGCGAACGGCTGGCCATGGACCTGCTGGCGCAGCCGGATGCCATCCATCGCGCTATGAAGCAAATGACGGCGCTGTTCAAATATGTGGTGGATGTGGCGTCCGAGATTATCCTCCCCGCAGGCCAGGGGACCACCAATTGGACAGGCGGCTGGAGCCAGCGCCGGTTTGTCTGCATCGGGCAGAATGATTTCACCTGCATGATCAGCCCCGGGATGTTCGATGCCTTTTGCTGGCGCGATACGGTGGAAACCTGCAACCATGCGGACGTGAGCATTTTCCATTTAGACGGCCCCGGCTGCGCCGCCCATCTAGATAGAATACTGCGTATTGAAAAGTTGTAACACTTTAGCCGACTGAAGTGTTTTCCGGTGGCAGGGGAGGCAATTGGCCGGTGTTGAGGTAGTGGACCAGGGCGTTGCAGACGGTGCAGACGGGGTTTTGCCCGCGTTTTTTCAAAGTAAAGAAGACGCTCATGAGCACCGCTTGTATGGCGGCTCCTTGGTCGCTGCGGTTGCAGTAACTGTTTTTGCGCAGGATAACGGCAGGACGGATGGAGCGTTCCGCCAAGTTGTTGTCGAAGGGAACATCTGATTGGCCGAGAAAAGTGAAGAGTTCATCCTGGTGTCGGCGCAGCCTTTTTATGAGGCGCTTGGCGTTGGCGTCCTCCCAGGGCGTATCGCACAAGTCCCGCAAGCGCCGGGCGAAGCGCGCGCGGCGCGAGTCGTACGCCTCCGGTTCGAGCTCGCCGCGCCGCCGCCACAGCCGGATGGCGTCGGCAATCAGGCGGCGCAGCTTTTTGGCGAAGGCGGGCCAGGCCGGGCTGGGCGATTTGTATTTCTCCACGTGCTCGAGTTCGCGCAACAAATGCACGAGGCACTTCTGCCGGGCGGCGCACGCCACGGCGTTGTACGCGGCCCAGAAGTCGGCCACCAGCGTTCCGGCGAATTCCCGCGTGAAGAACTGCTGGAGCGCCGGACTCCCCCGCGAATGGTCGATCAGGAAAAAGCTCAGCCCTTTGGTGGCGAAACACCACAGCCATCGGGTCTTGCCATTCACGCGCCAGCCGGTCTCGTCGGCGTTGAGCACCGCCGAGTCCAGCGCTTCCTGGTGAATGGCCTCGTACCAAGGCAGGAGAATCTCCGCCAGCCTGCGCCACATGTGCAGCAGCCCGCCCGGCGTGACCTGGAAAAGCAGGTGGAAATCGAAGACCTCCACGATTTGCGAAAGCGTGTTGCCCAACACATAGTGCAGCCACGCGCTGAGGACCAGCACCCGGTTGCCCAGGGTCGCGCCCGGCAAGGCCGCCGCCACAACCGGCTCGACTTTCTTCTTGCATCGCGGACACCAGTCGCGGTGAATGGTATGCTCGGTGATTTCCGGACGGATGCCTTCGGGTATGTCTTCGGTGTAGCGCGTGCGGGTCTCCGCGCGGCGGTCCAGCGGCCCGCCGCAGTCGGGACACACCTTGGTGCGGTGTGTTTCACGCCGGTCGATACGTTCGGGCGGCACGCGCCGGCTGCCGGGGTGGCCCATCTTGCGTCCCGGCTTTTTCTTGCCGCGCACAGGCGTCTGGGGTTTCCCGTAAACTGGCTGCATGCCCGAAGGGGTGGAGGGCGTTTGGTGGGAAGTGAACGCCGCCTCGGCCTGCTGCTCCGACAGCAGCTTGGATTGCGCCAACAGGGCAAACACCACGGCATCTTCGCCCAATGCGTAGATCGCTCGGGCTTGCTCCTCCGAGAGCAGCGGTCCCAATGGAATGCCACTTATTGCCGTCGCCATGGCGTCTTGGCCCAAAACCACAACATCTTGTAACTATATTATACCGAAACGCTACTTATAGTTGCGCCAGACGGCTAAAGTGTTACGAAAAGTTGAACTGTATTCAATGGATTCAGGGCGCTGGCGCTCCGCTTCCGAGCCAATGGCTGCCATTGCTCAAGCGCATTCAAGACGCGGGCAAATCCGTCCAGTTGCTTTACGCGGGCAGCCACGGCGGGCAAGCCGATCTGCCGCATGAACTCGGTATTTTGTGCAACGCGCTGGATCCCCGCAGGTTGTTCATATACGCGGAAGCGCCTTCCGTGGATGCCGCTGAAGCCGTCCTTCAAACAGTGCATCGATTTGATTAGGAACAACGTGATGAAAGCGCCCATCTTCTATTGCTTGATTATGTAAGAGAGTTAGCGCCGGTAGATATGTTTGACGTTACATTTATGCGGGAAGTGAAGCAGTGGAAACGGAAAGGTATGATTTGGGAGTGGCGCAAAGGTCTGCGTTGCCGCTGCATGCAATCAACGCCGTCTATATTTTCGCCATGCTGGTTTCATCGCTTTATTTGATAAAAAACACATTAGAAGGAATCATCTGCCATGAAACAAATTGATACGCCCCAAGACATCACTGGATTATGGGCAGCCATCCCCACGCCTTGGAAATCGGACGGCGGATTGGATCACGACGGCATCCGGATCAATGTAGGACGGTGCGCTAGAGTACCTATGGATGGTGTGTACACCACTGATAGCGATGGGGAGTTCTACGCCTTGGAGCTGGCGCAATTCACCGAGATGGTGAAAACATTCGCCCAAGCGATGTCGGAAGTGAATATGGCCGCGGCCATGGGCGTGACGTGGTGCAGCACCCAGGGGATTATTGATCGGATTCATGCTTGCCTTGAACATGGCATCAACTGTTTTCACATTGCGTTTCCTTTCTGGATGCCGCTCGCACCGGGCGATGTCGAACAGTTCTGGGATGATCTGGCCGCCGCCGCACCGGAAGCGCGCTGGATCCATTACAACACCGTCCGCGCACAGCCTGTGTTACGCGGAGTGGATTACGCCCGCATTCGCGCGGCTCATCCCCGCCAGCTCATTGGCTCGAAGATGGGCACCATGAATGTATTGGAAATGGCGGAAGTTATTTCTAGTACGCCAGACATCGCCCATCTGGCGGTGGACTACACGACGGTGTTCGCAATGATGCTTGGCGCGGCGGGGACATGCAGTTACTGGGCGAATACCCTACCTCACTGGACCAGGCGTTGTATGGATTACTGCCTGGCGCAGGAGTGGCGCGAGGCCATCGCGATGCAGAAACGCTTGCTCGAATGGGAAGTTCGCTATACCCAGCCTATCCGTAATGCGGGGCATTTGCATGGGATAGTCGGCAAAGCACGGGGACAATTGAGCGGATTTCTTGCAGATTCAGGCCTCACCAAAGCTCCGTATTATCCCGTGAGCCAGGAATTGCAGGCGGAGTTTGCGAAAGCATTCCACCTCTTCTGGGAAGGGGAACAATAATAATAACCTATTGGGAGTTAATGAAAGCATGCAAATGAAAAAACAACTGTGGGGTGAGCCCTATATTCTCGAAGGGAAACGGATCATCTTCACGGATTGGACCTATATCCGGCCCTGTAATTTCGGATGGTACAACAGCGCCGGTGAACTGGTTTCCGTATCGGGCGATGAAGGGCCGTTTGAAGCCCACTTCCGCACGTTCTCCAGGCCATGGGGCATTCACATCAAGGCGCAGCCGGCGGTGCGCACAGGGCCAATTTTGCAGCCAGAGCTGCCATGGGAAGCCAACCGCACCTTGATACACACTATCATCCAGGAAAATGGCCTGTTCCGCGCTTGGGGCACATGCAGCAACGAGGCGGTTCATGGCGACATATCGGAAGCCCAGCAATTCTTTTGTTATTACGAATCGGATGACGGCTATGCATGGCGGCGGCCGGATGTAGGCCTAGTCAATTTTCAAGGCTCGAAGAATAACAATCTGTTGCCGGGCATGGGGGGAATGGTTTTCGTCGATCCCGTGGCGGAGCCTGGGGAACGCTATAAATGGATTGGCACGGGCGGCATCAGCAGGGAGGCCTACGAAACCTGCAAAGCGGCGCGCCCGGGGGAATGCGATGTGCGGTGCGAGCGGCCCGATGTAGGATACATTTTTGCCAATCTAGGGGCGGTCTCGCCGGATGGCTTGCAATGGACGGACCTGCCGGAACCGCTGGCGCTCGAACATTCAGACACCCAGCTTACGGCATATTATGACAAGGCGCTGGGCAAATATGTGTGCTATACGCGCTATTGGCCGGGCCGGGTCCAGCCATGCAATGACGCACTCGAACCGCAACAGATTTGGTGGGCAAGCCTGCGCCGCTCGATTGGCCGGGCGGAATCAGATGACTTCTGCCGATTTCCCATTAGTGAATCCTTAGCGATCCCGGGCGCGGAACGAGGCCCGTCAGAGGTGTTTTATACCAATTGCAGGACCGTGCTGCCAGGAACAGGCGATCACCATGCCATGTTTCCTGCGGTGTGGGACACCAGCACCGATACCACCTGCTTGGAGTTTTGGACCAGCCCTGACGGCAGGGCGTGGAACCGTGTTCCTGGATGCCCCGTGCTCGAAACCGCTCCTTTTGGCGCGTGGGATGGCGGCTGCCTATTCGCCTCTCCCAACTTGGTGGAATTGCCCGGCGGCGATTTCGCCCTTCCGTATACGGGATATGACTTGCCCCATAAATACCCAAGGGGTAAGTGGAATCCGCGCACGGGCTACGCCTTGTGGCATCGAGGCCGGATCTCCGCCGTGGAATCGCCTGAGCGGGGAGCATTTACGACGATGTCTTTCCAGCCGCCAGGCGAACGCCTGTATGTGAATGTGCGCACCAAGCGCGCGGGAAGCATCCGTATCGCCTTGGAAGGAGCCGAATGGGATCGGCCCTTGCCAGGGTATGGGTGGGAAGATGCGGTTCCCATTGTGGGCGACCACCATCGCATGCAAGTCCGCTGGCGCGGAACAGAAACACTTCCTAAATGTAATGGAGCGCCGATTGCACTGATGGTGGAAATGGATGGGGCCTCGTTGTACGCCTTGGAGTTTGAATGACATCTGAACCATAAAGCAGCAACGCGACAGGCCCTTTTCTCTGCGGGGGACGCTGGAATGATTTGCGATGGCTCCAGCGTCCCTACTATTTTTTGCCGTGCTTTCTTCGGAGCAGGCCGGGTTGATGAATGAGGCTTGCATGCAATATTTTTCCTATTTTTCTTGTTTTTGTAACCGTACCCTGCCGTGTATACTGAAAGGAGGGCAAAGACAGTTCACCCTCGTGGATGGAGAAGGTAGAGATGGAGGAAAGCAAACCCACCTACGAGGAGCTGGAGCGCCGGTTGCATGAGGCGGAAGCCATGCTTCATGTGCTCCAATCCAAGGCGGCGGATGCAGAAGCGGCGAATCAGGAGCAACTCGAGGCGCGCCTAGCGGAAACACAGGCGCGTGAGGCCCACATCAAGCAAGTGCTGCTGGCGATACGAAATGTAAACCAGCTTATCACCCATGAGAATGATCGCCGCCGCCTCATCGAGCGGGCGTGCGTGAACCTGACGGAAACGCTGGGGTATTTTACGGCTTGGATTGCCCTCCTGGATGAGAAAGGGCGGCAAGCAAACATGGCCGCGTCCTCGGGCTTTGGTGGCGGCTTCGAGGCCATGCGCATTCGGTTTGAACAAGGCGATTTCCCCTCCTGTGTCCGGGATGTGCTGGCAAGTCATGAGTTGCTCATCAGGTTTCCTTCCACCGATTGCACGGATTGCCCCCTCTCTTTCCAATATGGCGGACGTTCGAGCATGATCCACACACTCGATCATAGCGGAAAATGCTACGGAATAATCGCCGTGTCCGTGTCTTCCCAGTATATAGATGATGTGGAGGAACGCGCCCTTTTTGTGGAGATAGCGGGCGATCTGGCATTTGCATTGCATAAATTGGAGGCAGCCGAGGCTTTTCACGCCAGTGAGGATGCCAACCGGTTGCTCATGGAAAACTCGAATTCCGGCATCGCCATACATGAAATTGTGCTAGATGATTCGGGTGAACCGATCAATTATAAATTTATTGCAGTAAATCCCGCTTTCGAAAAGCATACCGGTTTGCGAAAAGCCGATATCATCGGGCGGCGCATAACGGATGTAATCAGCGGTTCGGAAAGAGCGCCTTATATCGAAATCTATGGAGAAGTGGCCCTTGGAGGAGAGCCGGTTACGTTCGAACGTTATTTCGAGCCGCTTAAGCGCCATTTTTCCATCAGAGCCTATCGTACCGCTGAAAAGCGTTTCGCGACCGTATTCGAGGATATCACCGAGCGCAAGCAAGCGGAAGAGGCGATGCGCGAAAGCGAAGAGCAGGTTCAGCGCAAACTGGCCGCCTTGCTCGAACCGGATCTTGATGTGAGCGATCTCACGTTGTCGGACGTGGTTGATGTGAAAGCTATGCAGTCGTTCATGGACGATTTTAGCCGACTGACCCGGATCCCGATTGCAATGCTTGATGCATCGGGCAAGATTCTAGTCGCATCGGGATGGCAGGACATCTGCACGCAATTTCACCGGATTCATCCTGAGACCCAGCGCAATTGCCTGGAGAGCGATCTCTATTTAACCCAAGATGTGAAGCCCGGAACGGCCCGATTATATCATTGCAAAAACATGATGTGGGATATCGCGACGCCCCTATTTTTCGGGGAGCAGCATATTGGCAATATCTTCCTGGGCCAGTTTCTTTTCGAAGATGAACAGCCCGACCGCCAGCTATTCATCGAGCAAGCCCGCCGGTATGGATTTAACGAAGAGAAGTATCTGGAAGCGCTTGACCGGATGCCCCGTTTTAGCCGGGAGAACATCGATATCGCCATGCGCTTTTTAGCCAAATTGGCTACGTTGATCTCCATGCTAAGCTACGGGAACATTCGCCTTGCCCGGGCGCTCGTTGAACGGGAGAAGCTTATCGGGAACCTCCGCAAAAGTGAAGAGCGGTATCGTGTCGTATCCGAAATGATCTCGGATTTTGCGTATGCATTGCGTATCGAACCTGATGGGCAAAGCATAATCGAATGGGCGACTCCTGGCGCCCTGTCATTTGGGGTTTCTCCTCTTGATGGATTTAGTGCTCCTAGCAAAAAAATGAGCATCGTGCATCCGGATGATATGGCGCGTGAACAGCAACACCGGAAAACGCTTTTGTCGGGAAGACCGGATGTTTGTGAATTTCGCATATCTGATAAGGATGGCCAGGAGCATTGGCTGCGTGATTACGGCCATCCGGTATGGGACGAGGCGCTTAATCGAGTGTCCTGCATATATGGTAGCACGCAGGAAATTACAGAGCGCAAACAAGCGGAAGAGGCGTTGCGCAAGAGCGAGGAGCAGGTTCAGCGTAAATTGACGGCGCTGATGGAGCCCGATGCGGATCTCAGCGATCTCAGGCTCTCGGATGTAATTAATGTAGAAGCTGTCCAGTCATTCATGAACGATTTTCATCAACTATCCGGCATCGGCTTTGCCATTCTCGACACCTCGGGCGAAGTGTTGATCAGCCTGGGATGGCAGGAAATCTGCCTTAATTTTCACCGGGCGCATCCGGAAGCATGTAAAAATTGCACGGAAAGCGATTTGTATTTTTCGGAAGGCCTGAAGCCTGGCGAAATCAAGATGTATCGCTGCAAAAATATGATGTGGGATATCGCCACGCCCATGTACTTGGGTGAACACCTGGTGGGAAACATCTACATAGGCCAGTTTCTATTTGACGACGAAGAACCGGATCGCCAGCTATTTATCGAGCAAGCCCGGCGATATGGTTTTGATGAAAAGAAATATTTGGAGGCGCTTGATCGGCTGCCACGTTTCAGTAGGGTAAAAATCGAAATTACCATGCGTTTTCTGGCGAAATTGGGCAGCCTCATCTCCCTGTTAAGCTACGGGAACATCCGCCTTGCCCGGGCGCTCGCGGAGCGGGAAAAACTACTCGAGGATCTCAGCAAGAGCGAAGAACGGTACCGGGTGGTATCCGAAATTATTTCCGACTTTGCTTATGCGTTGCGAATCGAGCCAGATGGAAAATCCATAATCGAGTGGGCGACCCCAGGAGTCCTGTCGTTTTGGGCGTATTCCATTGATGAACTGAATGCCCGTGGCGGGGCATTGAGCATCGTGCATTCGGATGATATTTCGCGCGCCCGGCAGCATAAGGAAGCGCTTCTTTCAGGAAAACCGGATGTGTGTGAGCTTCGCGTGTTTGATAAGGACGGCCAGGAGCATTGGCTGCGCAATTACGCCCATCCGGTATGGGACGAAGAGCGCCACCGCGTGTCGCGCATATATGGCAGCGCCCAAGATATCACCGAGCGCAAGCAAGCGGAAGAGGCGCTGCGCCACAGTGAAGAGCGGTTCCGCTCCTACGTCGAAAATGCTCACGATATGGTATACACATTATCGTTGGAAGGGATTTTCACTTATGTCTCACCTAATTGGCTGAAATTTGTGGGTGAACCGGCGAATGAAGCGGTTGGGCGCTCTTTTGAATATTATGTGCATCTCAACGAAATTCCGGCATGCCGAGAGTTTTTTATTGGTGTTACAAAACGGGGTGAAAGCCTCAAGGGAGTTGAATACCGGGTCCGGCGCAAAGATGGTGTTTGGCGCTGGCATACTTCCACGGGTTCTCCGCTTCGGGATAGTGATGGAAATATTCTAAGCTATATAGGTATTTCGCAAGACATAACGGAACAGCGCCAGGCGGAAATGGCGCTGCAGGCCAGCGAATCGCGTTACCGGCAAGTAGCCGAAACGGCGATCGAGATCATCCTCGTGCATGGTATGGATGGCCAAATCACATATATCAACCGCGCCGGGCTTGATTTCTTCAACTGCGAGGAATCGGAAATTCTGAGACGCAACATCAAGGAATTCATTCCCGAGGAGCATCTGGACATTCTGTTGAAGCGCCATGCACAACGCTTACAGGGAGAAGGAAAAGCCTTACTCTATGAACTTGAAGTCACCAATATGGATGGACAGCGAGTGCCCGTGGAGATCAGCTCCGCTTTGATGGAAGAGAATGGCGTATATGATCGCGTGCTCATCGTGGCGCGCGATATCACCAAGCGCAAGCATGCGGAAACCGAGCATGAAAAAATGCTGCTCGCCATCGAGCAAACCAGCGAGGTGATCGTAATCACCGGAGCGGATGCGTGCATAACGTATGTTAATCCTGCTTTTGAACGAACTACTGGCTACTCCTGGGCGGAGGTTATAGGCCAGAATCCACGCATTTTGAAAAGTGGAAAGCAGGATGATGCGTTCTATCAAGAGATGTGGTCGCAGCTCTCCTCCGGCATGACCTGGCATGGGCAGTTTGTAAACAAGCGCAAAGACGGAACGCACTATACGGAAGATGTGGTGATATCGCCCATACACGATTCATCGGGGCAGGTGGTCAGCTATGTGGCCGTCAAGCATGACATCACGGAAGAACTCCGCCTGAACGCCGAAAGGGCCGCCCTCGAGGCGCAATTCCAGCAAGCGCAGAAGCTCGAGTCGGTGGGCCGCCTGGCGGGGGGAGTGGCGCATGATTTGAATAATCTGCTTTCACCTATTCTGGGATACGGCGAGATTTTGCTCGATGAATTCGGCATTGAAGACACGCGCAGGGCCTCCGTGGAGGAAATCATTGAGGCGGGCACACGGGCGCGTGATTTAGTGCGGCAGCTTCTAGCCTTCAGCCGCAAGCAAGTGCTTGAATTCAAGCCTATCGACCTGAACCGAGTTTTAACGCAATTTGAAAAGCTGCTGCGCAGAACGATCCGGGAAGATATTGCGATTTCTATTACCTATGGAACTGCTCTACCGCTTATCAAAGGCGACATAGGCCAAATCGAACAAGTCATCATGAATCTGGCGGTGAACGCCCAAGACGCCATGCCGCAAGGAGGCATCCTCTACTTCGAGACGTCGCAGGCTTGCTCGGAATGCGGCCGCGAGGCGGTTTGTACGAATGATGCCCACCACCACCAAGTTTGTTTAGAAGTCCGAGATACGGGATTTGGCATGAGCGCCATCACATGCGAGCATATCTTTGAACCGTTTTTTACGACCAAGGCCATAGACAAAGGCACCGGACTTGGCTTGGCGACGGTGTATGGAATTGTCAGGCAGCATGGCGGAACGATCCATGTTCAGAGTGAGCTCGGTGGCGGTACGGTTTTTATTATCCGTTTCCCGGTCTCTCACGAGCCAATGCCGGAGGAAGAGCATATGCAAGCCGCCCAAGACAATGTATATGGCACGGAGACCATATTACTGGTTGAAGATAATGAGCAGGTGAAAAAAATCACGCAGACAATACTTAGAATGCATGGCTATACGGTGCTAACCGCCCAAGATGGCCGCGATGCCTTGTCCATTTTAGAGCAATATGACAAGCCTGTGCATTTGCTTCTGACGGATGTGGTGATGCCTGAAATGAACGGCCCCGATTTATATGCTACGGTAGCCGCCCGTTATCCCCATGTGAAAGTGCTGTACATGTCCGGCTATGCGGATAATGAAGTCGCCATGAATGGGGCTATGGTAGAGGGAGAGAATTTTATCCACAAACCGTTTTCCATAAAAGCGCTTGCGGCGATATTGCGAAAACTGCTCGACGGGGAATAGTCCCGCTCCGCCTTTGGCCGAAATACCCTCACCGGCGGCCAATAAGGCGCAATAGCCCATCCAGAATAGTATAAGGATGAGGCGGGCATCCGGGGATATAGAGGTCCACGGGAACCATTTCCTCCGCGCCGTTGTGAACTTCATCATGGCCCGCGTAAGGCCCGCCGGATATGGCGCACGCGCCCACGGCGACTACGAACTTAGGCGCGGGAACGGCCTCATACGTTTTGCGGAGTGCAAGCCCCATATTCTGCGTGACAGGGCCCGTGATGAGCAGCCCGTCGGCATGTCGCGGCGCGGCCACGAATTGGATGCCGAACCGGCCCAGATCAAACACGAGCGTGTTCAATACATTGGTGTCCGCCTCACAGGCGTTGCAGCCGCCCGCACTTACTTGGCGCAATTTGAGCGAGTGCCCAAACACCCGGCGCGCGGCCTTATCAAGGGCTTGGGCTTTCTCGTAGGGATTCCTATCCAGGAGCAGCGCCTGGCGTGTGCGTGAGGCGAGGCTGTAGCCGCGGGTGAAAGCCAGCGCGCCCGCCGGGCATGCCTCGGCGCACGCACCGCAGAAAAGACACCGGCCCATGTCCAACTGTAAACCTTCAGCACCCATAGTTATGGCATCCGTGGGGCATATTTCAATGCACTCCGCGCAGCCTACGGCGCATTTGGTGGAATCGAGAGCAGGCAATCCCAGAAAACGGTCCGGCATCACGGGTTCCGTACGCGGAAAGGGGCCGGTCCGGTGGCCTTGGCGGATGCGTTCAAGCAGGGCCTTCAACATGGCGTTTCCTCAGAGGTCATGTCCACAATAGGACAAGTTGAAGCTCTTGTTGCACAAAGGAAAATCGGCGATCTGCTGATCGCGCAGGGCCATGGCCAGGCCCATCCAGTTGTGGAAACTGGGGTCCGCCACTTTGTAGGCCATGAATCGTCCTTGCGCGTCCGTGAGGGCCACATGGCAGATCTCGCCGCGCCAGCCTTCGATTAGGGATACCGCCATCCGCTCAGGCTCGAGTGCGCCTGCGGCTGCGCGCGTAGCGCCTTCCGGCAGGCTGTGCAATTGCGACTCGATAAACGCCAGCGACCGTTGGATCTCGAGCCAGCGCACCAGCGCTCGAGCGAAGACATCGCCGGAGTAGCATGCCGATACAGGGATATGCGTGAAGCTATATATGCCCGTGGGAAAATCGACACGCACATCCTGCTCGACGCCGCAGGCCCGCGCGGCAGGCCCCACCAATCCCAAAGCGCGGCAGGTCTCGATGGAGACAACGCCGGTATCCTCGAACCGGGCCAATACGGAAGGCGTGTTCCACAGCAGCTCGATGGCCCCGGTGGCGTCCTTGCGCGCTGCCTTGAGGCGCTTCAGCAGTTCTTCCACCCGGGCATCATCCGCATCGAACGCCACGCCGCCGGGGCGAACCAGGTTGCGGCCAAACCGGTTGCCGCATAGCAGGGCGGTCATGTTCAAGAAGTCGCCCCGGATGCGGCCGCAATAGGAGGCCGTAGGCAGATAGCCTACGTCGCCCGCCAAAGCGCCCAGGTCGCCGGTATGGTTGGCCAGGCGTTCCAGTTCGAGGGCTACGGCCCGCAACGCATGGGAGCGGGCGGGCGTATGAATGCCTGCTAGAGCTTCGATGGCTTGGCAATACGCCAGTGTGTGCCCAATGGATGTGTCGCCCGCGAGGGTTTCCATGTAGTGGATAGTGCGTTTACCGGGGCCGCCCACGAGGGCGCGCTCGACGCCCCGATGTTGGTAGCCCAATGATATTTCGAGGTGGAAGACATGCTCGCCGTGGCACTGGAACCGGAAGTGCCCCGGCTCGATAATGCCCGCATGCACCGGTCCCACGGCCACTTCATGGATTTCCTCGCCTTCGACGCGGTAGAACTCGCCCACGCAAGGCTGTGGCTTGGCTTTTCGATTCCAGGCGTCATGCCCGGAACGATATGAAGCGTGGAACCGGATGGGCTTCAGCCAAGGATGCCCCTCGGGCCGCAGGCCCCATTGCTCGGCGAGTTCCCGCTCGAACCAATGCGCCTGGGGGCAGTCGGGCGTCAAGGCGGGGTATGCATCGGCCACATCCGCCGCGCAGGCCGACAGCGCGCCGTTTTCATCCTGCGCCAGCACGGCGTAGAGCCGGACGCCTTCCTCGCATGGGACGCCGAACAGCGAGGCGATGCGCCCGCCTGCCGCAACATCGCGGATCACCTGTTCGCGGAATTCGTGTATGGGGAATACCGGGATCGAGCGGAGCGGAACGCTCTGCGCGTTATATAAGGTTGTGGGCCGAGGCTGATTCATCACAGGCCTCCCAGCGTACGCGACGCTTCATGCAGAATATCACGCAGCGGGCCAGGGATATAGACGCCCAGCAAGAGCGCCAACGCCATCAGCGCCAGCGGCGGCATGATGGTTGGCCATGGCTCGTGGGCTGCCGTATCCGTTTCCATTTTAGCTGGCGCGCCCTGCGCCATGCGCAATACGATGCCTGCCATGCCTATGAAGATCAGCGCCAGAAGGGCAAGGTATATGATGGCGACGGCTGTCTCGCCCTGGCTTACGGCGGCGCGCAAGATCGTGAATTCGCTCAAGAATGGTCCAAAGGGCGGAGACCCGGTGATCGCGAGAAAACCGCCCACCCATAGCGCGCCAGTGATTGGCAGTGTGCGTAATACGCCCCGCACATCCGTTGTGGATTTCGTGCGGTATGCGGTAAGGATATTGCCCGCCACGAAGAAGAGCAAGGCTTTCGTGAGCGAGTGGTTCACGGCGTGGAGCATGGAGCCGAACACCGCCGCTCCGCCCAGTCCCACGCCGAGGGCAAGGATGCCCATGTGTTCGACGCTCGAATAGGCGAGCATGCGCTTGTAGTCGGCTTGTTTGAGTATAAACACTCCCGCGAAGGCCATGGACAACAGCCCGAATCCCACCAGCAGCGGCTGTGCGAAATCGCCGATGCCTGCGGCTTGGCATACTTGCAACGCCCGCAGGATGCCTAGAAACGCGCAATTGAGCAGCGCGCCCGAGAGCAGCGCCGATACGAGGCTGGGCGATTCGCTATGGGCGTCTGGCAGCCAGTTATGGAGCGGCGCAAGGCCCATTTTCGTGCCGTATCCCACAAGGAAGAATAAGAACGCCGCTTTCAGCCATGGAACTTCAAGCCTTGGCCCGGCGGCGATCAGGTCGGACGCCAGCACGGACGCTTGCGCGCCCTCGACGCGCGCCGACACCGCCAAGAAGAAAATGCCCAGCAACGCCAGCGCCACGCCCACCGAGCAGACCATGAGATATTTCCACATGGCCTCGAGCGAACGGGTGTTGCGGTGGTAATAGATGAGCGGCGCGCTCGCCAGGGTGCTGGCCTCGACGGCGACCCATAGCAATCCAAAATGCGCGCTGGTGCAGATCAAGGTCATGGAGGCCAGAAACAAGAGCAGGCATCCGGTGAAGATGGCTTCAGGCTGTGCGCCGAAGGGCGAATCGCTGTCCGGCTCATGCCGCATCCGGGGCAAGTATCCTAATGCGTATAAGGCCGCCGCGAGGAATACGGCGGATGCGATGCTCAGGAACAGCAGTCCAGGCGCGTCAAGTGCAAGCCATCCGCCGAATAGCGGCGCGGGCGGATGCACCCACGCCGACGCGGCCACCGCCGCATGCGCTATGGCGGCGCATGCCAGTAAAGCGCGGCGCGGGGCGTCGCGCCGGATGAGAAACGCGGCGGCTCCGCTGAGGAGAGGTATAAAGACCAGCACAAGAATCATGTAACGCCTAATCCTTCAGGGCCGCCATGCGGTCCGTATCCATGTGTTCGAATTCGCGATTGATATGGAAAATGGCGATGCCCATGACGAATACCGCCATGAACACATCGAGCAAGCCGCCCATCTCGACCAGGAAAGGCATGCCGCCCACGAGGGCCACGCCGAAAGCGAAGATCCCATTCTCGAGCACCAAGTATCCCAGCACTTGCGTAATGGCCTTGCGCCGGGCAACGATCATGAATAGCCCGACGAATATGATCCATAACGAGACGGGAAGCACGACAGGCGAGGCCTCGAGCCCTTGGGCGGGCAGGCGGGAGCTAATCCATAATGCGGCGGCCAGCATGGCGATGCCGGAAAGAATCGAAGCCGCATAGCCCACGATAGGCTCCATTTCGTGGCGGACGCCGGTTTGAATCAGGTTGCGGAATAAGAGTTTGGGAAAGACAACACCTTTCATGAGCATGCTCATCAGCGCCAATATGGCAATGTGAATGGAGAAGTCTTCCGCATGGGCGAAAATGGTGAAAAAGCCCAGCGCGATGCCTTGCAGCGCCACGGCGCGAATGCAAAAGCTTAGGCGGCTCGCGCCCAGAATCGCCAGATTCGCGATAGCGGCCACCATGATGGACATATCAACCCATTCAAGCATACGGCGTTACCTCAGTAGTCCGGTAATGAGCGCGAAGGCGCTCAATGCGCCTGCTCCCACGAGCAATTGCGGCACGCGTAGCAGGCGGAGCCGCGCCATCGAGGACTCCACCACGCCCACCAGCACCGCCAGCATAAAAAGCCCCGCCACGAAAGCGCAGGCGTCCACGATGGCATGGCCCGTGTGTACGGGAACAAGGAGCCCCACCACCAGCGCGCCCAGCATCCAATGCTTGAGCGCCGCGCCATAGGTAATGAACGCGAAATCCGGCCCGCTGTGGTCGAGCACCATCACTTCATGGATCATGGTCAGTTCGAGATGCGTAGTGGGGTCGTCGATGGGGATGCGGGCGTTTTCTGTTAAAAACACGACGAACAGCGTAATGGCGGCCAGGGCGAGCGCAGGACCCGATGCGGCCCACAAGCTTACGGATATCGAGGCATACGCCTGGCTGAGCGACGCCACGCCCGTGCGCTGGACCAGCACGGCCAGCGCCAGATAAAACACCGGCTCTGCCAAGCTGGCGAATTGCACTTCGCGGCTCGCGCCCATGCCCTCGAAGCTTGAACCCGTGTCGAGGGCCGCGATGGCCGTGAAGAACCGCATCAGGCCGAGAAGCCCCGCGAAGGCGATAAGGTCGCCGCTGAAGGACAATGGCGCGGCGATGCCGCCCAAGGGAAGCATGGCCAGCGCCGCAAGCGCCGATGCCAAGCCCACTATCGGGCCTGCCCGGAACACCCAGGTGGTGGTGCGGCTATAAACCGCGCCCTTGTGCAAGAGCTTCCATAAATCGTAATACACTTGCAATAGCGGCTGCCCGTTGCGCCCCGCGAAAAAGGCCTTCGTACGATTGATCACGCCCAGCATCAAAGGCGAGAGCAGCAGCCCCAGGAGCGGCGGTATGATGGATGTCGCGCTCATTTGAATCACCCTAGTTTCCAGATCAACAGCGCCAGCAGCGTGAGCGCGATGTACAGCACGTAGAGATGCAGGTTACCATGCTGCAAACGCCGCAAGACGCCCAGGCCGCGCTCGATGCCCGTGAACAAGGGGCGATACAGGCCCTCCCTGCACGTGTCCAGGGTCTCGGTTGAAAACGCGCCTGCTTGCGGGAACAGCCCTTCGGGCGCATGCGCGGCGCGGCGGGTGCGTAGCACGGTGTGGAACATGTCCACGAGCGGCTGTGCGAACGACGAGGCGGTGTACTGCATGCGCGCGGTCGGTGCGGCATACCCGCAATCCCAGGTTCCGGATTCCGTAACAGGCCGCCTGGCCAGCAGCCGCATCCGCAGCAACGCCAGTACGCCCACGAGCAGGAAGAATCCTCCAAAGGCGAACGATATGCCCTGCAATCCCGGCAGCACGGTGTCGAAGGCCTGCTCAAGGGCGTCTGCGGACAAGCCGCAGGCCGCCATCACTACAGGCTGCATGGCATGGGGCATAAAGGGAGCCAGCAAGCCGATAGCCACGCAAGCGGCGGCCAGCGCCAGTTGCGGGAACGCCATGAGGCCGCCCGATTCATGGGCATGCATGGCGTGTTCGCTGCACGGTTCGCCCAGGAACACAATGCCGAAGGCCTTGGCGAAACATGCCACCGCAAGGCCGCTGATGAGTGCTAAACCGGCAAGGCTCAATGCTAGGGGCACGGCGAGCCGCGCGGAGGATGAGGCTACGCCATGGAAAGAACCCATAAACACGAAGTATTCGCTGACGAAGCCGTTGAGCGGCGGCAGGCCTGCAATGGCGGCGGCGCCGATGAGGAACGCCAGGCCAGTCCGGGGCATGCGTTTCAACAGGCCGCCAAGATGATCGATATCGCCCGTGCCGGTGGCGTGAATCACGCTGCCCGCGCCGAGGAAGAGCAGGCCCTTGAATATAGCGTGGTTGATGATGTGCAGCAGGCCGCCCGCGAAGCCCAGAGCGGCCACGAGAGGCGCATCATAGGATAACCCAAGCAAGCCGATCCCCAGGCCCATGGTGATGATGCCGATGTTCTCGACGCTATGGTAGGCCAGCAGGCGTTTCAGGTCATGCTGGGCAAGGGCGAACAGCACCCCTCCGATGCCACTCGTAAGGCCCACGATGAGGAGAAGCCATCCCCACCAGGCGGGGGGCGGCCCCAAGAAGGTGAGCGCCCGGACAATGCCGTAGATGCCTGTTTTAATCATGACGCCCGACATGACGGCGGAGACATGGCTCGGCGCGGCAGGATGGGCCTCGGGAAGCCATATGTGGAAGGGAATGAATCCCGCTTTCGAGCCGAATCCCACCAAGGCCAGTAAAAACGCGGCCCCGGCCACGCCTGGCGATAGCGCCGCCATGCCTGTAAACCCATCGAAATCGAGGGTTCCGGCTTCACGGCCCAACAAGGCGAAAAAGCCCAATAAGAATGCCGCGCCCAGGTGCGCCGCCACGAGATAGGTCCAGCCCGCCTCGCGCACATTTTCCCGTTCATCATCCGTAACGACCAGGAAGAAGGACGCCAGCGCCATGATCTCCCATGCGCTCAGAAAGAGCAGGCCGTTGCGCGCCAGCACGACGAGCATCATGCCCGCGGTGAGCAGGTTATAGAAGAACCAATGGGAGCGCGGCGTGTTCCGATGGGCCATGTATCCAGACCCATAGATAGCGCCCAATGCCGCCAGGCCCAGGATCGGCAGCAGAAAGAGTCCCGATAAGGCGTCGAGGGCGATATAGAACGAACCGCCAGGGACATCCCACGGCAGGCGCAAAGACGCGGCCAGTCCGCTTCGAAACGCATCGAGCGTGGGCGCTAGGCCGAGAAGGCAGCCCGCCACGCCGCCCCATGCGCCGATGCGCCCGCCCAGCTTTGATGGGCTGAATATCCACGACAGCAATCCGCTAAAGATAAGACACGCCAAGGATGCAAGAACGAGATGCACGGTTCAGTCCGCCTTTCCTGTAGCGGACTGAGGCGCGGCCAGCGACGCCGCGACGCGCCGGGCTTCCGAGAGGATGACTTCGCGCGATGCCTGCTCCATCACCACGCGCTTGAATTCGGCGTCCCGCAGCGCGAACGCCAGGCAGGAAATCACGTGCAAATGGGAGCGAATGGTGGGGCTCACGATCGTGAACAACGTATTCACCGGCTTGCCATCGAGGGCGTTGAAATCGATGGCATTTTCCAGGAAACATAGGGTGATCGTGGGACGTGGAATATGCATCACGATAGGATTGCGAACATGAGGGAGGGCAATGCCGTCGCCGACCGACGTCGAGCCCATGGCCTCGCGTTCGAGCAACACCTGCAATAAAAACTCCCGGTCCACGGCTTCCGGCAGGCGGAGCACATCCACCACCGAGCGCATGACGGAGTCCTTGTCTTTCCCATCTATACGGTAATAGACGCCGCCATCCTCGAGCGCCTCGGCCAGATTCGGGAGAAAAGCCGATTCCTCTTCCGTGTCCCGCAACGATTGGGTGGACGCATTCACTTTATGAGCCGTGGCCCATTCGAGTATTTCGACACGATTGAAGCGGTACTGCTTATTGATGCGGAACGCCGGGAGGCCGTCTTGTTCGATCCATCGATAGATGGTCTTTTCGGTCACGCCGAAGTATTTCGCCACATCTTTCACTTGCAGTTGCACGCCCTAACTCTCCCTATTTCCGGTTAAAACGGCATAAACATACCTCTAATGTCCTCTATTGTCAACAAAGTTCCGTTTTTATCTATCGCTCTTGCCTAATCTTGTGTATCCGGTTACTCCAGTTTAAAAGAATCCCAAAATTCCTTGGCCAGTCATTGGCTGGCCTTTTCCGCGGCTCCGTTCCCTAGTACTCTACATAACCCTGAGAAATCTGCACCAGCCGCACACAAGTCAACTGTTTCCTCCTGGCTAAACTCCCAATATCCTTGCCCCAAAACCCATAACACCCATCGCAAATATCCGCACTATATCCACCGTGAATGCCTTCGCTATATGGAAAAAAAACTTCTTGACAGGTGCGCCTAGGTGTGCTATAAAGAGGGTACCGCATGACTTCTAATGTTTGGTGTGTCCCAGATAAACCAAGATTAAGGAGGCTTGTCATGTCAAGATCTACCCCCCCCCCCCATAAGCGCTAACCTTATTTGATGTCTCCTGACGAATCTTCTATACTGGGTGCATGGAAGCAGCGTGGAATGAGAATTGGCAGTGTTTACAGCGTTTTCTCCCTGCTGGATGGGAGGACAAGGCTCGTGAATTGGGCGCGTGGCACCGCAAGCCTCGTTCTATATCGTCGACGGAATCGCTCCTGCGCTTGCTGTTGATCCATTTGGCGGATGGGTGTTCTCTGCGTGAGGCTGTCGTTCGTGCTCGAGAAGGGAATGTGGCGTCCGTGTCGGATGTGGCACTTCTTAAGCGGTTGCGTGCTTCGGGGGAATGGCTGCGGTGGATGGCCGTAGAGATACTTCAACGTCGCGCGGGACCGTGCGTTCGGCCTGCATGGCTGGAGTATTACCGTGTTCGCGTCGTGGATGCGAGCGTTGTCTGCGAACCGGGAAGCACGGGAACGGACTGGCGCGTTCACTACAGCCTATGTTTATACGGTCTTCAATGCGATGAGTTTCATATTACCGGCCCGAAGGTTGGAGAGAGTTTCGCGCGATTCCGAGTCTCGCCTGGCGACCTATTGCTCGGAGATCGTGCTTATGGGCATCTCAAAGGTTTTCGTTATGTGCTCGGCCATAACGGGAACTTTCTGACGCGTCTTAAGAATAAAGCCTTCAGTCTTCGGAATGGCGCAGGGAACACCTGTCCACTGGCTGGATTGGTGGCGTCTCTAGAGGTAGGGGAAGTGGGTGATTGGGCCCTGATTGGCCAGGCAAAGGGGCAGGAGGAGCTGGCGCTACGGATCTGTGCGCTGCGTTTGAGCGAGGAAGCCGCCGCGCAAAGCATCCGCCGGGCGAAGAAAGAGCTAAGCAAGAAGCAACGGAGTCTGGATCCCGAAACGCTTGTGCTGCATCGCTACGTCATACTGGCCACATCCTTGCCGGATTCAATATCGCCGCACCAGGTTATCGAGTTGTACCGGGCGCGCTGGCAGGTGGAGTTGGCCTTCAAACGGATGAAGTCGATTATGGGATTGGGACACTTGCCAAAGGAAGACGAGGAGTCGGCCAAGGCTTGGCTCCACGGCAAAATGCTTGTCTCCTGCCTTGCCCAGGCCATTGTTGATGAGGGGCGCTTTTTTTCCCCCTGGGGATATCCACTGTGACGATATCTACCGCGAGGCCTCCTTGTGGCGCGAACTCTCTTTCGCCTTGCACCTCCTTCGCCAAGCGGTCAATCCGACGCTTGGATTATCCGAATGCATCAGCCAGTGGCGGGAAATCGCGAGAGATCTGGCAGAGCCCCCAAGGAAGCGAATGCAACAGTTGCGTGGTTTGATGGAGGCAATATAAGGTTAGCGCTTATGGGGTGGAGGGGAAACGCTGGTCTTTGCGGGCCAGCGCCGCATCGAAGTGTTTTGCGGACACATCAAGGCCTGCCCAGTTCACATTTTCCGGGTGCTGTTTCATGATATAATACTCCTGTTCGTTAGGTGACCGCCTGACCACTCTTATGGATCCGGGGCTGTTCCCCAGGATAATCTCCGGTCTTCAGCGGCGGCCACGTTCGGATGAGAGGCGGGATCTATCTTTGCGGCGGGCTTCTCATATGTCCCATGGCGCGAACCGTCTCCGCCTCCCATCCTATTCTTCCACCTGGCCGGGCGGAAGAAAAGTCGTTTCTGCGAAAAGTTATCCACCGTTTTAACAGCGGGCTTAAAAGAAAAAGAACCAAAAAGAAAAAGCTGCTACGGCGTCTTTTGTCAATCAAATACCGGTCTGCTGATCATATAAGGCGCGGAGGAAAGTAGTTTTTCGCGCCTTTGCGTGATAAGGATCTAGGAGGCTTCCCACTGCAACTGTCGAATCAGGTTCTTGAAATGGGACCATTTCTGAGTCAGATGTTGGTGCCTTCCCGCCACAATCCCTGGCGCGATACCGAGCTCGTTCGCAAGGTCCACAATCTCCCTGTCCGTGGTGCATGCGCATATGCGGTCATTGTACTGCGAGGGAATCAACGTATTGGCGGCAAATAGATTGGCCCGCCGTTCACAAAAGTCATCCTCGGTGCCATCGTTGATAAACAGCTTCTTGTTGTCGTTCAGAATATGGCTGGCTTCGTGGAAGAACGAAAACCAAAAACGGTCTTCTCCTTTGCCGCGCAGACACAGCAGTATCATCGCTTTGTGCGCTCCCAGCCATTTCGTGGCGCCATTCCACGGCACTTTCTTCATCTCCCGGACCAACGCCACCGCAACGCCTGCGCTGGCGCAAAGGCGCTTCATCTCGGGCTCGAACACCTTCGGGGTTTCTCTCGTGAGTCCCCGGATAATCGGCAAGACTTCCTGGAATCGTTCCCTGTCATAGGGCTGGCACTGTATGGCCTGCGCTTTGAGTTCCCCTTGCCGAATCCATGCCGAAGCAGGGCCTATCCGTGTCTCGAAGCAGGGCGAACGCCGCGCGGCCACCTTAGGTTCCCCCCAAATCGCATGCCATGCCTCTACACTGCTTACTTGGTAAAAGGCCAGTGCGCTTCGTAGAAGCGCCACCGCATCCGGTTCATCCGTGAGTAGGCCTCGTTCAATCAGCTCCTTGGTCGGAATGGTTTTGAGCCATGCACAGTCAGCCTTCAGGTTCTCGCGTTCCTCAAGCGTCGTCAATTGCTCCCGGTACTGGGCCTCCAAGTTGTTCCACATTCGCGCCGACACGCCAGTCACGAGCTCAAGTTTGTTGGCCGTCTCATACGTGATTGGCTGGATGCCATTGAAAATGCGATTCAATGTTTGAACAGTGAGTCCTGTACGGGTTGCCAGTTCCGCCTGGGTCATGCCAAGCGACTCCATGACTTCACGCAACGTCTCTCCCGGCGAAACCGCGTAGTCAGGTTCAAATGGGTATGTCTTGAGCGCTTTCATGTTCACCTCTTCGGATGTGGGTCAACTATTTCGATAATCTCGATTTCGGTAACCTGTGAGCGGTCTACTCCGCCGTCGGCCTTTCGTGGGACTGGGTCGTTAGCGGGTATAAAAATCAGTCTCATTGGATGTGCCAGATCTACGGAAAACTGTCCCGCCCTGTTCTGGCTTTCCTCATGGCATCGTGCTGGCGGCAAATGGGAAATCTCCGCCAACGAATCAGCCGCACGCAGCTCCATGAGCCGCTGCTTAAGCTTCGTGGCCATTTGCTGTCCGAGTACTTTGCTCATTTCCCGCTCCTCGGAACAGATGCGTTGCAATTGCCGTGTTCGGAAAAATATCTCCACAGGTTATCTCCTGATTTACATTAACATATCGTGTTAATGTTTTTAAATATCCCGAAAGCGGCCATATCCCGAAAGCGGCCTTCTTCACCGCACCTGCCCCGTGGCGCACAATGGCTTTGATGTCTTCCTTGGTGTTGTTCGTAATCCACGCCGCTGTGTTCACTCCCACCGCTCCTTCGCGCCGGAGCGTATTACGCGGCGAGTTTCGCAGTGGCGATGGCGAGCGCGCCTATCTCCATGTGGCGGCAGCGGATGTATACAGCTTTCCTAGCCCAGCGCCGTTCTGGTATCATCCTCGGTGCCATCAAGGCTCCCCGCCAGGAGCATTGGTGCCATTCTTCGGGGACGTGAAGGCGGTAGCGTCTGTGTCCGTTGACGGCGTTAAGCCGGTGTAGAGAATGGTGCCAGCCTTGATGGTGGCTGCGGTCGCCCCTGGCGAACCCGCGTATCCCCGCCGCCTTCGCGAGACTCGTGGAAACTCCGCTACAAACCCACATGCAGCCACCCCCCCAGAAGGATTCCACCCAGCAAACTGACAGAAATTACACCAGTTGACAAAATTCAACATTATGGTATAATTCGGTCGAGACGGAGGGGCAACGATGAATCTGCAAATACTTTCTCAAAACATTCGGCGCATACGAACCGCCAAGAAATACAGCCAACCGAGACTTGCGGATGCTGCGGGACTCTCGTTGCCTGCCATCAAGAACTTGGAAGGGGCCAAGAACGAACCCCGCATGAGCACCGTCCAAGCCATCGCGCGCGCCCTGGAGGTGCGGTTGCAGGACCTGTTTGCTCCCGTTCGCGAACTCAGAACCGTGCGCTTCCGCTCCGGGCGCAGGATGCAGAACCGTGAGAACATCCTGGCGGATGTTGCCCGCTGGCTTGACGACTTCAACTACCTTGAAGAAATCCTCAACGAGCAAAAGTCGTTTCTCCTGCGTGAAGTCGGGAAGAAGTGCTCGCGGAAAGAACCCGTAAAGGCTGCCCGCCTCTGCCGTGAATCGCTCGGACTGAACGACAGCGAGCCCATTTACGACATCTGCGGCCTGCTCGAGCATGCCGGGATTAAGGTGCTCCCCTTCCCAATGGCTTCTGACGGCTTTTTCGGATTGTCGCTTGGCGCGGAGGATGGCGGGCCTGCGGTTGTCGTGAACGTGTGGGACCGCATCTCTGTGGAACGGCATATCTTCAGCGCCGCCCACGAACTGGGACACCTAATGCTGCATCCTGACGCCTATGATGTCAACGAGTCCGAGGAAAACCACGCGGAGGAGGAGGAAGCAAACCGTTTTGCGGGGCACTTCCTCATGCCCGACGAAGGATTCCAGAAGGAATGGGCGGAAGCCGCCGGTCTGCATTGGGTGGACCGCGTGTTGAAAGTAAAACGCATCTTTCGGGTGAGCTACAAGACCGTTTTGGCGCGCCTCCTGGAACACGGCGACGTGGATGATGCCATCTGGAAGAAGTTCTTCGCCGCATACAAGAAGCGCTCGTTCAAGGGGCTCTCTTTTAAAGAGGAACCGCTTGCCATCGAGTCCGCCGAACCGTTTGGGATGCAGCGCTTCGATTTCACCGAAGACCGGTTCAGCCGCTTGGCCCGGAGGGCCGTCGAAGAGGACCTGATATCTGTCAGCCGTGGGGCGGAGATCCTGCGTATCAGCGTGGATGAAATGCAGGAACTCATCGCCAGTTGGGAGGCCGTTGTGTGACCAACCAACCCGCGCTGCTGAGATTCCTGATTATGGACGCCTACGTGCTCATCGACTTCATGAAGGCGGACCATACCGTATTCCGGCTCATCGCGGACTATATAGGCCCCATCCATGTGGTGAGCGCTGTCGTTGAAGAGGTCCGGCAAATCGAGAGTGAAGAGCGTCTGCGCGAACTTGGGCTTATCTTGGTGGAGCCCACCATGGAAGACGCCTACATGGCTGCAGGGATGGCTGGGCCGGTTTCGTTTCAAGACAACCTCTGCATGTTAACGGCCAAACGGCATAGCTTCACATGCGTGACCAACGACAAGAACCTTCGGAAATGCTGTACGCAGGAACGAATCCATTTGTTGTGGGGGCTTGAGCTACTCGTGGAGCTGCACAGGGCTGGAGGAGTCTTGTCGTAACTTAAAATCCAAAGGACATACCAATACCCAATCGCCAAGCTTTTTGAATCGTATAAACCAGCAAATCTCAAAATTCCATACTCTTTCCCAAACCTAATTCTCTTTCACGGAAATCATCAATTTAACAGGAACTAATCCGATTTCAATCTTGTTGATAGTCAAAAGGCCTTTAGGGTTGGGCATCACATCGCCCATTGCTTGTATTTCACCGGAGCTTTCAGCCACCCATTGAAATGTTTTACCCGTATCGGCTGATACAATAAAATTCTGTAATCTGCGTAGTGTTACATCGGTTGTGATACTCTGCTGCATTTTCTTCAACGCATCAGGAACCAGTTGAGAGTCTTTTACAAACTGCACGCGGTTCACTGTGCTGAGTTCAATGATGAATCTATCCGCCGTATCCTCTAAAACGCTCCAGCGGAAATAGGCATTGACCTGTCCTCTTTGATCAGGCCCCTGATTCATATTGCCGGGATAATGATCATTTGACGTTGCGTTTGTGAATACAGGATATGCCTGGTTACGTCGAATGGAAAGCCATGGAAAGTTTACAACCGCTTGATCAGCACTTTCATAAAGCTTGTTATTATCATGGCCATAAATATCCCATGCGTAACTCATACCAAGATAATCTACATTAATCATATCAAGAAGCTGTTCCGCGCCTTTCGACCACCCGTCCAGTTGGGAAAACAGCATCACTGCGTAAGGCGGCTCCGCTGCCGCGTTTTTCAGGCGGAAAACCGCATGCTCGACACCCGCAAAAACATCCGCCTGCAAGGCGGCGAAAACATCGCCGTGAGCAAGGCCAATACCAAGTGTGCCAGAACCGCCCATCGATATGCCGCGCAGATAAATTCGGTTGCGGTCGATATTGTAGTTTTGGACCACCCATTCGATGGTATCGAGCACCCGGCTTTCCACCCGCGTCATTTTATCCTTATACAATTCGGGATGTTTTTCAATAGCTTTTGCACCCCACCACCAGTCGTATTCGGCCATGCCGTCAATAGGTTCGTCAAGAGTAGATGGACTATTCACCGCAAGCCCAACAAATTCATCACCATAGCCCGCAACACGTTCGACATTGTCGGCAAGCTCTTTTTCCGCATCACCGCCAGCGCTGTGCAAAAAGACAACCAATGGATTTTGGTGCAGCTCCTTACTGGCCTTCATTACATAAAAGAACTCCGTACGCGGCTGGGCATAGCCCCATCGCTCGATGCAGTCTTGGTTATAGCGAACCACTTCTCTGCCGCTCATAGTGGAAACAGCGCCTTTTTCCGGCGCCCAGTCGAGAATTTTCGCCTGCGAACCAAGTGCGCCGAGTATCTCTTCCGAGACTTTTCGGGCAAGCTGTTTTTTACCTAACGGATTAAAATGCACCTGATCGGGAAGCTGCCATTCCGCCAGATGAGGGAGTGAATAGGTGTATAAATCATTGACCTGAACCTGCTTATAGAGCATTATCTCTTTAGCGATCTCGTTCAGCCCATTGAGATAAGCGCGCCTCTTGTCATTCCAAGCCGGAATCGACGTCGTTGTAGCAAAAATCGGTTTTGCACCGGAGGCAAGGATCGCATCAACAATCTTGTTTAGATTTTCTTTGTACTGCGATGGCGTTGTTCGGATGCTGTTCTCGTCATAGTAATCCTGTCCAGGCTCGATGATATTGCCATTGGCGTCCACGAAATGGCAATCCCATATCCCTGCATTAAAGTGAACAACATCCCACTTCTCTTCCCCAAGCCAGGTCTTTATATTCTCAGCTACATTTCCGGAAAACATGCAGTTGCAGGCTGGACGATGAACATTTGCCATACCTTTCAGCATTTCACGTGTATCCAGGGTATAATCGATTGATATGGAATCACCAATCAACAAAACACGCGGCAATCCCGGAACATCAGCAACCTCATCAAACACCCCGCCCTCTCCGAATACTGGGCTCGATATCAGACATAATAACAATACTATAACCTGTGCGGATTGCCCTTTTAGCTTCTGCATATTTCCCCGCTTTCTTTACGTTCGTTTCACCGCTATATCAATTTTGGATATCATGTCTATAAAAATTGCTCTTGTTTCAGCCCGCTAAAGTATTACAAAAAATCTTGTCCATCTTGTATTCGCGTTTATTCGCATCCATTCGCGGTTCAACAATCGGCCCACTGCCTTTGCTCCACATGGCTAGAGTGTTACCAGCCTTGTTCTTTTGGAATACTACCGATGCTTGGCGGTGCCATACCACTGGCTGCCGCCATGATCCATATGAAGGACGATGGCCCCGCTGGTTCGCACTTCCCGGCCGAATTTCTCCCGCATATGAATCCCAAACCACAGATCCGCCCACTCGAAGTGGTCCATTTCCATATATTTAATCTCATCGAGACAAGAGCGCCGAACCGCTTGGAAAAACCCGATGGGCGCGCCTTCGGCCTCGCGCAGGCGGAATTCGCCCGGCCCCTCGACGAGGGCGTCCCACGATTCCCATGGCCGCACTTCGCCCATAAGAATACGCGCGGTAGCCTCTTCTTCCAACATTTTCCGGCCATCCGGGGCGATAAAATTCGTCTGGGCTTCTACTTTTTCCATTTCACTAAGCATCTCCGGCGGCAAGATGATGTCACTATCAAGCAAGATGACCCATTCACCGGATGCGGCGCAGACGGATTCATTGATAACAAAACCCTTGGAGCGGGCGTAATGCTCGGTAAACGGGGAGCGGACGATATGGATCGCTGGATACGAGATATGGAACGAATCGAGCAAATCATCCACGGCGTCGATGCCGGGAACATACGCCACGATGACTTCGACACGGGACAAATCATAATCGCGCTGGTGGGCGATGCTTTGAAGCACGGCTTGCAAACGGCGGGCGTAGCGGGTGCTGAAAATGAGGAAGGAATAACGGATGCCGGTGCAGACAGCGGCGGCTTGCCGGTTATGCTCCCATAAACACACATTCTGGGTGACAATCGCGCCATCGATATTGCCGATGCAGATGCGCGGCTCGATCATGCCCGCCAATCGGAGTGGGGCATAATGCACGCCCTCGAATTCCATGGGGTGTACCGGAATATCATCGCGCAACAAGACATAATGCCCATCCGCCGCGACATGAAGCGCCAGGCAATGGTTAAAGCTGTCCATGGCGCATACGGTTTTGCAGTGCCGGCCGAAGGAAAACCCAATGTATTCGGCGGAACCTGCGCAAAATGTCACGGCCAGCGTGAAAGGCGGTTCGAGCCGCGCCAAGATGGTGCTCTGTTTTTCGGTAGGGGTAATGGAAAACCAGCGCATTCCCCCCAACATCTGCATGGCGTATTGGCCCTCGATCTCATATTCAAAGGCGTCGATTTTCCGAGTGGGCATTTCATTATGCACAATCCGAAGCGCCTCTTCCGCAAGCGCCTTGTGGCCATCACTGGCCTGCGCCCGCTGGGCGTCGATAGCGTCATAATGCTTGGCCTGCGCTTTGCAGAAGCACATGGGGAATGGAATCGGCTCTCCATCGAGTGGTTGCACCGTCAGCCCCGGCAGCAGGCGTCCGCGCAACGGCGTATCGCCCAGGCATATGTTCCGCAACTGGCAGTTTCCGCAGGCAGGAGGAAAAGCCTTAGCGCGTTTTTCTTGGGCGCGGGCCACCGCTTGTTCGAGGGATGGGCCGTCCTGGATGCGCGGCTTCGGTGCGAGCCAGCGCCAGCGGAAATGCCGGGTGAGTTTATGGAGAAACCATAAACGCGCATTGAGCGCGGGATGCTCGAGCAGCCAGGGAAACAACTTGGCGTCCAGTGCGGGATTGAGTGAACTATTCTGGACCAGCAACGCATTGATCAACTTGGATACAATGATGGGGCCCCGATACTGAGTTTTTTGTGCAAATTCAAAGGATGCACGCTGGTACTGGGAATGGTCGAGAAAGAACTGCGCATCGCCAATAATATAAGGCCATAATTCTTCATCGAAATGGCAATAGGGGAACCGAAGCAAATTGGTTTCCACGTTCCGCGTGCTCAATTGGCGGGCCAGGCTGCTCACGGTATCGATATAGTCGCGGCATGCGGCGGCGTCCATGGGTGCGGTTTCCAGGGCCAATGGATCATATAACGCCAGATTGGCCACCGTAACACCTGCGCGGGCTAGGCGCTCCGCGCAATCCTCTCCGCTAAATCCAGATGGAAATGGCCCTTGGAATTGGATGCGTATGGGCAGACCCGCCGCCGCGCATGCATCCAGCCAAGTGTTGAATGCAAGGGAATCGGGCGCAAGAGGACATAGAAATACATCGAAGAGCCCGGCTGCCTTTAGCGCATTCAAGCCCGGTATGCTGGCTTCACAGTCCGTACGCAACGACAATCGGGCGTCCAAGCGCTGGGCGTGTTCCAACAATTCGTCGAGGCATGTGGGGAGAAGGCCACGCACGAACAGGTCTATTTTAGGCGCTTTATAAATGGCGCGATTAGCGCGAATCCATCGGCGCAACGCGCTGGCGGGATAACACGCCCCCGCGCGGCTCTGCGCAAGTACAATTCCACGGACCGGTGCAATGCGCGGCCGTTCCGAGCTCTGATCATGATCCTGCAACAGCGTATCCTCATCTAGTGGATGCCGCGGGCTGCTGGGATGCGGAACCGCATCGCCCGCTCCGGCCACTATAGAGGCCGAATCCGGGAGGTGTCAACACGGTAAGAGTAGAAAGATATGCGCTTCCCGCGGCATGGGCGGGACGCCCATGCTACGGACTCTCGCTCATGCGGGTTCGGTGATACCGAGCTGGTCCATTTTGTATTTGAGGATGCGGCGCGTCACACCGAGGCGTTTCGCGGCTTGGGTTTGCACATAGCTGGCTTCTTCGAGCGCTTGCAGAATCATGCGGCGTTCGAGCTGTTGCACCGCCGCTTCGAGGGTTGCGGCATCACCCGCCGCTTCTGGCTCATGCTTGGTGCGCTGCGCCACGGGAACCGCCGGACGTCCGGCCGCCTGAGTTTGCAGGCAGTGGGATAAGCAAGATTGGAGCTGTTCCACCGTGGGCCACCGGGGCAGGCATGCGGCAACGCCCGCCTCGGCGTATTGGGCATACGAATCCAGCTCCCATGTGGATGGAATCAAGATGACCGGGGCCGCGCCGGACGCCATGCGCAATTGTTGAATGGCGCACAAGTTTAAGCTGGGTGTTTCTTCCACGAAAAGGGCGTCGGCTTGAAATGCCACCAACCGCTGCAATGCTTCTTCAAGCGAAGCCGCCGTCAGAATAAGTTCGGTTTCGGGTAAAGCGTTTTGAATGGAGCTGCATACGGCTTCATCCTCCGCCACCACCAGCACAACGTCCATATAATCTCCCTTAGAAATCGAGCAGCAGCGCGGGCTTCTCGATGCGCTCCTTGATGGCCTTCAGGAAAGTGACCGCCTCGCGGCCGTCCACCATGCGGTGGTCATACGTGAGGGCCACATACATCATGGGGCGAATCGCCACTTGCCCTTCGAGGGCGATGGGGCGGTCCATGATGGCATGCATGCCGAGCACACCGCTTTGCGGCGGATTGATAATGGGCGTCGAGAGCATCGAACCATACACGCCGCCGTTGGTGATGGTGAACGTGCCGCCTTGGAGTTCTTCGATGGCGAGCTTGTTGTCGCATGCGCGTGCGGCGAATTCGGTGATGCGCTGCTCGATCTCGGCGAAGCCCATGGTTTCCGCGTTGCGCAGCACGGGGACGACCAGCCCTTTGCCCGAGCCTACGGCGATGCCGATGTCGCAGTAGTCATAATAGATGATGTCGTTGTCGCGGATTTGGGCGTTGATGGCGGGAAACGCTTGCAGCGCGTGGACCGCCGCACGGACAAAAAACGACATGAATCCGAGCTTGACGCCATGCCGCGCCTGGAAGGCCTCCTGCAAATCGGCCCGCATGGCCTTGACGGCGCTCATGTCGAGCTCGTTGAAGGTCGTCAACAGCGCGGCGTTTTGCTGGGCCTCGACGAGCCGCGCGGCGATGGTGCGGCGGATAGGCGTCATGCGCACCATGCGCGTCTCGCGCGCACCTGTCGATGGGGGAAGTGGAATGGATGCCACTACGGGCGGAGGCTGCGTCTCAGGAACCGCCGTGGTCGATGCCGGTTTTGCTTGTGCGGCGCGCTGGGCGTCTTCCTTGAGGATGCGCCCGCCAGGCCCCGTGGGCGTGATGTCCGCCAGAGACAGCTTCGCTTCCGCCATGACGCGCTGGGCGGCGGGCATGACGCGCGGCGCGGCCGGTTCTGGCGCAGGTGTTGCCGCTACTGTTTTTTGTTCAGGCGCAGGCGTATCAGGGGCTTCCGCCGCCTCGATGTATCCGATGACTTCGCCGACTTCGGCGGTATTGCCGGTTTGCTTGAGAATCTGCGTGAGAATGCCGCCCGCAGGAGAAGGCAGTTCGATGGTGGCCTTTTCAGATTCGAGCTCGACCAGCGGCTCATCGGGCTTGGCGTACGCGCCCACCGGTTTTAGCCATTGGCCCAGTTCGACCTCCGTGATGGATTCACCGACTTCCGGCACTTTGATTTCAACCGCCATCAACAATCGCCTCCCTTGTAACAGATGAAGGTATGAATGGTTAAGCCGCCAAGACGGTTTCGCAATATCATGCCGCAGGCGAAATACGTTCGCCTTCCCGCCGTGCGCTCTCAACAAGCACATTTGACGTATCGGCCGCCCATTGCGACTCGCCGCATGGAACGGGCTCGATCCGGCTATCCGTGCGGGCGGCCACCCGCCAAAGCAAATTGATATCTTCCCGTTTCGCCAGGCCATCAAACCGGGGTGACACCACCAGCAGATCGATATCGCTCCATTGATCCGGAATGCCATTCACATAAGAGCCAAACAAAATGGCAAACCTCACGGGGAGGCCTTTGGCTTGCAGCGCCTGCAAATAACGTTGAATCGTGTTTACAATTTGCACATCAGCCATATCAATTTGCTTTCTTTATAATTAGTATTATAAGTCATCTCCGCGAAAAGGGCCTTCTAAAAGTGCTTCTCGTATGAATCTACATCGCCAAAAAAACGAAAAGAGTTATTTAAACAAAATCCGCACGCCCAAAGCGGTAGCTTGCTACCGCTTTCATGTTCTCTTTTATGAATTTTGCCGATATTTCCTTATATTGGCTTGCCAGCTCCATTTCTAGAAATCCGCTTTAGAGAGACAAACGCCTGAACGGTGGGGCAAGCCCCACCCTACACCCAAGACCCTACACCCAAGACCCTAAACCCTAAACCCCAAACCCGCCTCCAACGTCTGGGCAATAAGCGTGGCGATGGTCATAGGGCCGACGCCGCCGGGCACGGGGGTATAGGCCGCGCATTTTTCCGTTATGGCGCTCAATTCGATGTCGCCCACGCCGCCGGGATGGTATCCCGCGTCGATCACCACGGCCCCTTCCGCGACCCATTCGCCTCGGATGAACTCAGGCTTGCCCACGGCCCCGACCAGGATCTCGGCTTGGCGGACCACGTCCGGCAGATCATTGGTGCGGGAATGGCAGATGGTCACCGTGGCGTGTTCATTCAGGAGCATCATGGCCATGGGCTTGCCGAGGATGGGGCTGCGCCCCACGACCACGGCGCGCTTGCCTTTCATCGGGATTTGGTAGTGCTTGAGCAAGCGCATGATGCCCGCGGGCGTGGCCGAGCCAAACGCCGGTTCGCCCATGGACATGCGCCCGAACCCGAGGCAGGTCACGCCGTCCACGTCTTTTCCGAGGGCGATGGCGTCGAAGCAGCGCCGTTCGTCGATCTGCGCGGGAACGGGATGCTGCAACAGGATGCCTGTCACTTCCGGGTTGTTGTTGAGCGATTCAATTTCCGCGAGCAATTGCTCCGTCGTCGTGCTGGCGGGCATTTCGATTTTACGCGATGTCATGCCGACCCGCGCGCAGGCGTTGCCCTTCATGCGCACATAGGTCGCCGAAGCGGGATCATCGCCCACCAGAATCGTGGCCAGCGTGGGCGTATGCCCCGTTTTGGATATGAGCTGCTCCACCCGCTGGGCGAGTTCTCCTTCGAGTTGTTTGGCCAGCGTTTTCCCGTCGAGTATGATGGCGGACATGCGTACTCCTTGTCGTTTGATGATTACCCCGTACTCCAGCCACTCACGCCAAAGAGGCGCGGCTCATATGCCCGCGAACGCCTGCTCGATCAGCATGCGCTGTTCAAGCCTGTGGCCGCTGGCTGACCCCCCCGCAGGGCTGGCCGATGCCGGACGGCACACGCCGCGCAGCGGCCTGCCAAGCAAGCGTTCACAGAACCGCACGCGCCAATAATACCACGCGCCCATGTTTTCTGGCTCTTCCTGGACCCATAAGGCTTCCGTCTTGGCGGAATAGGGCGCCAGCGCCTCTTCGATGTAGGACTCCTGAAGCGGATAGAGTTGCTCGACACGCAAGATGGCCACATCATCGCGCCCCAGCCGCTCCCGTTCCTCTTCGAGTTCATAATATATCTTGCCGCTGCATAGAAGCACGCGCCTGGCTTTCTTGCGAATGCCCATGGCGTCGGGAAGAATGCGATGGAACCGGCCCTGCGCAAGGTCTTCGAGCGGCGACACGACTTTCGGGTGGCGCAGCAGGCTCTTGGGCGTCATGACTATCAACGGTTTGCGCCATGGCCGCACCACTTGCCGCCGCAGGCAATGGAACAACTGGGCGGGCGTCGAGGGGATGACGACTTGGATGTTGTCCTCCGCCGCGAGAAATAGGAAGCGTTCGATGCGCGCGCTCGAATGCTCGGGCCCCATGCCCTCGAGGCCGTGGGGCAGCAGCATGACGATGCCGCTCAGGCTGCGCCATTTCTCTTCGGCGCTGGTGATGCCTTGGTCAATGAGCACCTGGGCGCAGTTGGCGAAATCGCCGAATTGCGCCTCCCAAATCACCAGCGCATCAGGATACGCGATGCTGTATCCATATTCATACGCCAGCACGCCGGACTCGCTCAGGGGGCTGTTATAAATTTCGACGCGCGCCTGGCCCGGTTCGAGATGCTGGAGCGGCATGTAAGGCCGCCCGTTCTGGTAATCGGCCAGCATGGCGTGGCGGTGGCTGAAGGTGCCCCGGCGGCTGTCTTGTCCCGTAAGGCGGATGGGGTAGTGTTCCGTGGCCAGGGTTGCGAACGCCATGGCCTCGGCAGCCGACCAGTCCAGCGGTTTTTCACCCCGCGCCATGGCTTGGCGTAATTCGAGCAGCCGGACGATCTTGGGATGCGGCGTGAATGATTCAGGATATGCCGCCGTACGTTCGAGAAGGAACCGCAGGCGTTCCGCGTTCACGCTGGTGCCCGTTTCCTCGACATCGGCGTCATGCCCGCCTTTATAGCGCCGCCAGATGGGCCCGAGAATGCTCGTACGTTGGCTGGGCTGCACGGCGGGGGCCGTTTTACCTTCCCTCGCGGCGGCGAGTTCCTTATCGAGTTCCTTGCGGCAGGTTTCGACGATGCCATCCGCTTCCGCCTGGGTGACTTCATTGAGCTTCAGCAGATTCTCAAGATAACCGTCGCGCACGGGTTTACGCTGGCCGATGGCGCGGTACATGACGGGCTGGGTGAAGGACGGTTCATCACCTTCATTGTGGCCCCAGCGGCGGTAGCAGTACATGTCGATCACCACATCGCGCTTGAAGGTCTTGCGGAACTCCATGCCCAGCGTAATGGCCTGGGCGACGGCTTCCGGATTTTCACCGTTCACATGAAAAATGGGGATTTGCAGCATTTTGGCCACGTCGGAGGCGTATACGCCCGAACGCCCGTCTTCCGGCGTCGTGGTGAAACCGATTTGATTATTCACGATAACATGGAGCGTGCCGCCAACGCGGTATCCCTCGAGCTGGCTCAGATTGAGCGTTTCCTGTACAACGCCCTCCCCGGCGAAAGCCGCGTCGCCGTGAATAAGCAGCACCATGGAATTGTCGCGCATATCGTCATTGAGCCGGTCTTGTTTGGCGCGCACACGGCCCATGGCCGTGCCGTTGACGAATTCAAGATGGCTCGGATTGAAGCACAAGGCCAGATGAATTTCCTTGCCGGAACGGGTGGTCCAGTCGTTGTGATAACCCTTATGGTATTTCACGTCGCCGCCGCGGCGGCTTGCATCTTCTTCATCGGCGAATTCGCGGAAGATGAGCATGGGCCGCTTGCCCATGATATTGGCCAGCACATTCAGGCGGCCACGGTGGGCCATGCCGATGACAATTTCCGTGATGCCTTGATCCCCCGCTTTCTCGATGGCCAGGTCAAGCAGCGGAATAAGGCTTTCTGCGCCCTCGAGGGAGAAACGCTTCGAACCCGTAAATTTCTTTTGAATGAATTCCTCAATGAGAACCGCATCGGTCAGCTTCGTCAGAATCCTAAGCTGTGCGTCACGTGAGAGGGTGATGTGGTTGCGGGTGCTTTCCATGCGCTCCTGGAGCCATTCGCGCATGTATAGGTCATCGATATGCATGAACTGCACACCGATATGGTTGCAATAGGTTTCAGATAGTTCTTCAATGATGTTGCGTAACGGGAGCATGCGGTTCGGCGCGAGCATCTCCGCCGAGAACCGCCGCTCCATATCGTCCGGCCCCAAGCCATGGTATCGCGGATTCAATTCCGGCAAGGGCGTCACTGGCATGCCCAGGGGGTCCACATTGGCCACGCGGTGGCCGCGCACGCGGTAATTCCGGATAAGCTTGTCTACGCGCTGCTGGAGAGCCGCCATCTGCTCTTGGCGTCCGCATATGCTGCATCGGCTCGCGATGAACCCGGCGCTTTTATTCACATCCGCGCCGCCGCAAGCAGGTTTCGCCTCCGGCACGGGGGCGTTGGACGCTTCGGCGCGGCCGTTGAAGCCCTGGAAATAGTGCCGCCAATCATCGTTAAGTTGTAGTGGATCAATGAGATAGGTTTCGTATAACTCTTCTAAAAAGCTGAGATTCGCCCGATCCAGATCAAGATGGATTGTACTCATGGCACAGCCTTAGCCCCTCTTCACTGCCGCGTGAGTCACTACCGTTTGGATGGTACACAATTGCGCGTTCATTGTCACCTAAACGCTTGAAGGCTTGTTCTTTATGCCCGGCGCTTCGTTACGCATTCACGGGGTGAAAAAAAGGGGGGGTGGGAAAATGAGGGGCAACGCGGCGGGAGGATATTTTCAGGAGTCATGCGAGAACGTTGAGGTTGGCTCCCGTGCCGCCTCCCGTTACCGAAGCATTCAGCATGGCGCTCATCGCCTGGCCGCTACGTTCTTTAGCCGCTTGCATTTTAGCTTGGGTTTCTTGTAACCCCTGCTTAATTTCTTCCTGGCTCCGAGCCACATATTGCATGACACCGGAAGATCCACTAATACTGCCTACCGAACCCATCGTTCTCTCTCCTCTTTCAAGGCTTCATCATGTGCAATTATACCACAATTTTTGTAACTGTCTAGCTGGCCAAGTAGAAGGAATTCGTTGAGAAGGCATCCATGGATTTCCGGAAAAGGCATCTCTATTAAGTACTCCATCTTTATTGCTTTCTTGGTTTGAAGGGATTTTATTAGTAGTGCCTAATATTTCGAGGCCTCTTTGAGTAGAATCCAATGGATTTTCTACCAGAAGTGCAAGAAAATGAACATGGACTTAGGGAGATATGTTCCGGCTTTCTTCCACCATGGCCGCGAGCTTAGGCAGAGCAGCCGGAATCGTATTCCCATTGTAAAGCCCTAATCTCATTTCATAATAGCGTTCCGCGAAGCCTGGATTTTCATCGAGATGCGCTGACAGCGCTTCATCGGTAATGCTGAGGACATACTCGGTGGCGCTCTCGGCGTTTGCTGTCCAAGAGCAGGGCCTGCGTCAAAAAAGTGGGTTTTCATCCGGTTCTTTGTTCCCAATACTCCTCGAAGCGATTGGATTGAATAAGGCATCGCAACGCCGTAATGGCATTTGCGCCACGGACGGTCCATTCCATACCGGAGTGCTTCATACGCTGGCCAACGACCGTCCTGCACGCCGCTTCAATGACTCCCGAGCCAACGAATAGTCCCTTGGCAAAAAAATCGTTGTAGCGCATGCGTTCTTTGTTCGTCTCAAAATAGCCGATGGCGGTAACGGCTTCTTTGGCATCCGGCCCATTGTTTGGCAACAGCACGGCGGCTTCTTCCACGATGGTTTCGATCTTTCCCTCATCCAGATCGTCCCACCATTTGCCCTTGTACAAGGCCAAACGTTTTTCGTCGCGTCCAAACAACAATTTGCACAGGTTCCCGAGATGCTCGCGCGCGTGATACAAGTCGACTACGTGGATGGCGGCGTGAAAATGGGTTTGTACGATGTTTCGTATCCATTCGGCCCCATCGGTGAGGCATACGACGCGTTTGGCCCTGAACAATCCGCGGCGGACGGCCTCGGCGTAGATGCGCCATTGAAACTGTTCGGACGTCTCGATGGCGCCCACGAAACTGGCGGAGCCCCTATCCCGGATGGGGCGGCCTTTTTCGTTGAAGGCGGTTTGAGAAAAAACGCATCCGATTTTCACCTCGCGGGTTTTGGGCTTGCCGTTTTGATATTTTCCCTTGCGGCCTTCGAGCGCCTCGGGCACCATGGGAACGCCGCTGCCGTCGAACTCGATGTAAAGGGTCTCGATAGTTTTGGCGGCATCGGGAGGCGGCGGTTCCTGGAATCGGATACGGTCCCGTTCTTGCGCGAACCAGTGGGCGGCTTGCTGGCCGGTCTGTTCCGCGATACGCTCACAGTCCTTGCGGCTGATCACGAGTCCGGCGGCTGCTTTCAGTTGTTGCGACACCCTTTTGAATGGGGCGTCGCTGGCGAAATCCGCCACGAGACGCCGCACGCCCGGCGAATAGCGCGTGTTGGCGACATCGAGCTCCTCGTCGCCGGGATACCGCCATTTGCCGCACCGGGGGCACCGGTAGGCGGTGCGCGTAAAGCGGATCTTGCCCAAAAGAGTGACGATGGTTTTTGTCTTCAGGCCACGGCTTTTCATTACCGCCATGCATGAGCAACGCGCTTTTTCCCCGCGCCGGCCCACGCCCACCTTTCTTAAAAAGGCATCGAGCGCCTTGGCCCCTCCCATGAGGGCCGCGCCGCGCAGGGCTTGTTCCAATGCTTCGAGATCCGTTCCCGCCGCGCGTTTTGCCGCGTTGAAAATCCGCGTTACTTCGGCGTCTTTTTCGATGGCGGCTTGCGTTTTTTTTTGAGGGCGTCTTGTTCGGCGCTCTGCATCCGTTCCAGTTCGCCCAGTTCTTGGGCCACCGACTCGAATTGTCTGCATACATCCCGGAAACGTTTATAGTTTTCCTCATCCTGACGCGCGCGGTTCAATTCTTGCTCGCCGCAAATGCGTTCGCTCACGGTCTTATTGTTTTTCTTGCTTGTCCATAAGTAATAGGGTCCGCGTAACTCTCGCGTTTTTTTCCCGTCCTTGATAGAGGGAAACCATTGTTCATTGAGGGATCCTTTTCTCAAGGTTCGTATTTCGCCCAATTGATCGAGCAAGTCCAAGCGTTTTTCTTCCAGCGTGCGTTTATTGGCCATGATTGGTTCTCCTCTCTATTTATTGTAGTAATCTTACTACATACATCGGGCCAAAAAAAGGGGGGGGAAACGAAAACCCACTTTTTTGACGCAGGCCCCTTCAGCACAGGGCTTACGCATCTAAATTCCCAGTAAACGTAGAAGGTATTCGGGGTCGAGTGCAGCAGCGAAGCGCTTGCCCCTGAGGAAATCTTTGTTGGTCTTGTCTTTCTTGAGGAGGTTGAGTGTAATTCTCCTCAAGGAGGCGAGATTCTGGGCGGCGTTTCTTGTTCGGGCGCGGTTGTCGTCTTCGCGAAAGATAATGTCTAGGCGCCAGTGCAAATTGTTTTCCACGCCCCAGTGTCCACGCACGGCGTGGGCGAATCGTCGTGCGTCGAGGGGCAGGCTGCTCAAGTAGTAGCGCCGCTCGATGGTGTTCTTCCCTTTTTCCTTGCGGATGGACTCGACCATGCCGAAACTCTTGAGGCCCTTCCAAAGTCCTTTGTCCTCGAACCAGCCCAAGTCGGTGGATTGCCAGTATCGGCGGGTTTCGATGCGGCCATGCCCCTTGTCGATGGTCTGGTGGAAATCCATCCGTGTGGCGTCGGCTGTTGGCGCGCACTGGGTGGCGCAAGGGGGAACGGCGTCCTTGAAAAAGGCCTTCACTTCTTCTAGGGCGGTGGCGTGGTTGCCTTTGAGGGCCAGCACGTAGTCGGCCTGCCGTTGGATAATGTGGGAGGCGATATCCTTCTGGCAGCCCATGGCGTCCAGGGTGACGATGGCTCCCTTGAGCTTTAAGGCGTTGAGGAGTTTGGGGACGGCGGTGATTTCGTTGGATTTCTCGTCCACCTTGACCTGCCCCAGCGCCAGGCCGTGCTCGCAAGCCCATGCGCTGACGATGTAGGGGATGGCCTCCCCCTGATTCAAGGCGCGCCGCAGGGCTTTGCCGTCAATGGCGGCGACCTCATCGCTTAGATTGGGGCAAATGCCCTGCACCCATTGGCCGAAGCATTCCAGAAAGGCATGGGGGTCGAGGGCGGAAAAGACCCGGTTGAAGGTGTCGTGCGAGGGGATGCCGCCGGGCAATTCCAGGAAGCCCTTCAGCCAATCCTCCCGGAGCCGGCCGAAGCGCTCCATATCCAAAAAGCTCTCCCCGCCCACGAGGGCTGAGCATAGCCCAATCATCAAGATGTCAATGAAGTTGTGCCTGCGGGTTCGGTCCATGCGGGGATCGGGCAGGCCCGCGAAACACTCGATAATAGGCTTGGGCTTGGGCAGGGATTTCTTTTCAGCGGTCATGGGGTGCTCCTTTCATTCATGCGCCGAAGCACTGTTGACTCTAGTATATAGAATTCTATATATTAAAATCCATGAAGCACACCAAAAAGATGCAAGCATTGCTGGAGCGCATGGCGCAGATTGAGCGGATGGAGCGCGGAAAGCTCTGTCAAATGGGCGGGCGTCCCCACTTTAACCACCAGAGCTGGGAGAACGAGAAGAACGTGGTTCGCTATGTGCCGGCGCGCGAAACCGAGTTCCTAAAAGAGGCCATCAATGGCTACCAGGCTTTCATGAAGCTGGCTGAACGCTACGTGGACGAAGTCGTCAAGCAAACCCGCCGTGAGCGCGCAAAGACCTTCCCCCAAGCGAAAAATCCCAGGCCACGTTGACAGAAAAAATCATGCACAACAGGATAAATCGACTCTTGAGCACTATTAGATGCGTAAGCCCTGCCCTCGGAATGAGGCATTTGCGAAATAGCGTGGTTTGCGAACGCGCGGACGGTGCGGGCACACGCGGAGCGGTTTTCGCCTGTGGCAATGGGATTACGCCTCCGCTACGGGTGCAATAAATCATGCAGGAGGTTCGCGTGTAGGACCCTTGCGGCCCGAATGGGCATGGTTTGCCCTTGATTCGGGCCATCATTGCTTGTGCGGATTCGATGTGATCTATGCGGCGCGGGGCTGTCCGAGGAGCGAGCGCATGCGTTCTGCCTGGCCGGCTTCGAGCCATCCCAGGGCCATGCCGAGCATGACGAGGAGGGCTAATCCGGTGCGGGCGCGCATCTTTTTCATACCGCGGATGTAGTGGCGCTCGAATCCGTATGCGCCGTCGAGTCGGCTGTTGACTCGCTCGATGGCGGTGCGGTGTTTGTATTCGCGGCGCCAGGATTTGGCGCTGCGGGGCAGGGGGGTAAAGATGCGCCGGTCGATAGCGATGGGCACGCGGACAATCCGTCCGTGTTCGGGCTGGCATCCTTGGTTGCAGAGGTCTTGCTGGGTACAGGCGCTCCCGCGTGCCTTGGCTGGGCAACGGTATTTCAAGGTTCCCCGATCTTGCTCGAATCCTTGGTAGGCCATGGAATCATAGTTGTCGCGTTCGTTTGGGGCGCCGTTACGACACCGGCAGAGGACTTCACCTCGTTCGGTATGGAAGATCGTGTCTACCCGTTCGGGATATAAAGGGCGGGGCCGTTCCGGTTCTTCTTTCCAGGTCGCCCGGATGTCCACGATGGGCCGGATTTCATGTTCCTCGAAGAGGCCCTTGTTGTTGGCTTCGGAATCATAGCCCTTGTCGGCGCTGAGGTACTCGGCGCGTTGGACGAGTTCGGGGTGGCGCGCGTCGAGAGCCGCCACGAGGGGCAGCAGAAAGGGCGAGTCGTTGGCGCTGGCTTTCGTGACCGCGTAGCCCAGCGGCAATTCATATTTCGTGTCCACGATGAGGTGCAGCTTGTAGCCGAACCACCGTTTGACCTTCTCCCAGGGCGTGCCGTCCTTGTGAACGCCCTTGTAGGTTTTCGTGCCCCAGTCTGCGTCGCGGTCGCGCCGCCCGTCCGGCTCTTCGTTTTCCAGGACCGCGTCTTTGCGCGGAGGCTTGGCGTGGGTTTGGATGGCTTTCGAGTCTACGGCCAGACGCACCCCGAGATCCGGCAAGCGTTCCATCAGCCGGACGATGAGCGCGTCGAACATCCGGTCCACTTCTTTCCAGTGGCGCAGTAATCTGGCGAAGAACCGCGTGTACACCCATTCGGGCGGGACCGCCTTGGCGCCCCGCAACACGTCGAATCCGCACAACTGGCGCAATTGCCCGTTTCGGGCTAGTTCGCGGCGCAGGCTTTCGACGCCGTCGTGCTGGAAGACGATCCCCGCCAGTATGCTGTTCCACATCGCGCGGATAGGATAATCGTCGCGCCGCCCCTTGCGTTCGGCTTCCATCGCCCGCATCAAATCTTCATCCGGCAGCGCCGCCAGCAACAGGTTCAGCCGATCCAGATCCGACGCCGCGTCGACCTGGTTCCACGAGAACAACCCCATTTGGTGTATAATGGCCATCGCAAACGTCTCCTTGGTGTGTGCGTGGTTATGTGGTCAACTATACTACAATCACACACGGGAGACGTTACGCCTTTTCCCGCTCGCCGAGGGCATTTGGGGTGATTTTTCACAAAAAATCCTTATTCATGCCCCCGCCAAGCCCCTTTCCCCGCATTCTCCGGGGTAGGCGCCAATTCCGCCGCTTTGTAAACCCTTGTCAATACGGATTTTCTTTATTTCGCAAATGCCTCGGAATAAATTCGGCTTGACGAAGGCACTAAATTTACGCTATGATCCCGCTTCGTTGCCGGAATGGTGGAATTGGCAGACACGCATGGTTCAGGACCATGTGCTCGCAAGGGCGTGGAGGTTCGAGCCCTCTTTCCGGCACCATTAGGTATATCTTTTCCTATTTCCCATTCATATAGTCTCTGGCGAGTTCGTAATGTTCAAAGCATCAATATAGGTGCATTGAATAGGAGCTTGCAGCATCTCAGGGCAACCTTGCGAATTGCCGGTTATGCCATGTAGGAGATAATGGTGCAACTTGCTCATCTGGCGCGTGAATCTCATGCACTGAAGGTTTCTTCATTATGATGATTTCAGGGATGCTTCTCGCGCAAATCAGTCTTTCCGTCTGTTGTGATTTATCTGGCCAGTCATTCGACGCCACAGAGAAGAAACTCGATTGGTGGAATGATATTCCAGGCTTCCTCAATGAGCAGCACCGGCAGTCCCTTGCCACCGTGGATTTGCTCTTGCGCCAGTTCCCTCCCGCGCTTGAGGAACCTCCAGAACACCGCGCTGCGCTGCTTCTGCTGGATAATGTGCTGCATGAACCGGAGGCGGCCGCCCGGCCGTCTGTACAGACGTTCTTCGTAAAACGGATCGAAGCAGTAGGGAAGACGCTCCAGGAGACGAAGATAACAAAGGGTGCGCGCATCTGGAAGCTATACAATGACGGCTTCATCGTGCGAACTGCCTCTGCGACAGTCGCGTTTGATGTAGTCACAGGGAAACACATTCGTAATGGTGCGTTCGTATTGCCTGGCCATACCGTCGAAGATTTTGCACAGCAATGCGATGCCCTGTTTATAAGCCACGCCCATCCAGATCACGCCGATCCGATAATTGCGGAAGCCTTCGTTCGTCATGGAAAGGCTGTCATGGTTCCGGAAGAGTTATGGAAAGAACAGGCGTTCTCCGGCCGCCTTCTTCGGCTTCGATGTGACGCATCCGCGGTGCAGGTTGTTTCCATAAAAGATGGCGCGGAACGACTGAGTGTCGTCAACGGCCCAGGGCATCAGGGAGAAGAAATACCCAACAATGTAGTGATCGTGACGACATCGGAAGACCTGGTTTTTGCCCACACTGGCGATCAGTCCAACCAAAAGGACTTCGAATGGCTCGATACCATCGCGCAAAAGCACCGCGTTGATGTGTTAATGCCGAATTGCTGGGCCCCTGACTTGCCGCGTATGATTGCCGGTTTCCAGCCCGCAGTCGTTATCCCGGGCCACGAAAATGAACTCGACCATCCGATCGACCACCGCGAACCGTACTGGTTGGATCGCATTCGGTTAGGAAACGAATCGTCCCGTGCGATATTCATGACATGGGGCGAGTCGTTTGATTACATGCGTCAATGATGAGGCGGTGGCCCGGCTTCTTCTTTCCCAATGGAAGCGCCTATTTTTGCTAAAGCCTATCTTGTTCTGTTCAGAAGCCCGTTTATTGCAATGATAGGCATGCCGTGTTACATCGCCTCCCATTCACTCTCGACACCCGGTTCAAAGATGCGCCGCCGGTCCGATTCGAGCATGCGCGGGCGCGGCTGCAATGCGGTCTCGATGCTCGGAAACCGCAAAATGCGGCTTTTCGCCGACCGGTAGCGCTCGATTAAGTGCAGATAGAACAGAAGCCGCGCCGTGCGTTGCTGGCGGGGCGAGGCGCAATACAGCACAATCCCCTGCTCGACGGCATGCTGGAACGGATCACGCAGCGCATGCGGCCTGCTGGCGTCTGCTTCCGACCAGGCGAATAAATCCGGTGCAGGCGCGGATGCCTGGGCTTGGTCCAGGCTATTTTCATATTCTCCCGCCAAACGGTCATATAACGCCAGCAATTGATCAAACCAATAAAAAATGGCGCGGTAGCCTTCTCCATCAAGGTCCAATTCAATGCGCGCCGCATCAATGCCTTCAACCACTTGCTTGGCCAAATATGCACTGCGCTCTTCATTCACTTCGGGGATCATGCGGACACGCGCCTTCTCAGCAGCCTCCCCATAATTGAAGCTTTCCAGAATGGTCGGAAGCTGGAATTTCGAGCGCGACAGCATGCAGAACTCGTGAAGCAATGGAGAGGACACCTCATCTTGCTCGAGGGTGGCGTCGAGGCGCTGTTCCGGTGCAAACAATCCTATGTGCCATTTGGCGTGCAGTTCATGGCACAGCGCCACGAGCGAATGGCCAGCTCCGCGCGCTCCCCGGCCCGATGCGGCAGAAAGCATTTCACCGAATATCTGCCGGATCTGCCAGCCACCCCGCTTGAGACTGTTGCGTTCGGCCATATACCGCAGCAGCACGAGCCGGTCGAGCGCCAGCCAAGCCAGTTCCTCCGGGCATTGCCAATCGGCGTTGAGGGCCTCGAACCAGCGCTCCATCCATTCGCGGAGCATGCGGGCCGAATGGCTTCGCGGCTGGCGGCGGATCTCATCCAAAGCGCCTTCCTCGACGCGCACCTGTTCGAGCACTTCTCCCATATCCTGGCTGATCCCCGCCGGAGTATCCGCCCCCAGCAGCAGCTCATCCGTCATGGTGTCATAAAAATATCCCCTAAAAAAATCCGTAGCGAAGGCATAGCGGACATTCATCACGCGGGTGGCATTGCACAGCAAGCGGGTGGCGTCGCAAAAATCCAAGCCCCGTTCTTGGAGCGAACTCGGGGGGGGCAGCGAACCGGGCGGCATAAAATGGGCCGCAATCACTCCGTATTGTTCGCGCTCGAGCAGGTACGACACGGGCGCGATGGAGCCCATATGGCCTGGGCATGCCACTGGCACGGGGTCGGCCCATCCAAACCATTGCAAAAACTCTTCCGCAAAGCGGGCTTGGTTTTCATGGCAGGCCTCCGCCAGCCGCTCGCGCCAGGCTTCACACAGCTTCTTGAGATCCAGTTTTGGCTTCATGGCTAGGCCACACCCTTTCCCTTGCGCACCGTGTATCCCGCGGCTTCGATGCGGCGCCAGATCACCCCATCCCTGCGCCCCAGCAGGTCTACGCCCCGTTCCAAAAACAGTTTTATTTCTTTTGCGCCCGCCGCCAGCGCCCGTTCAAACTCTTCGCATGGCATGGCGGTAATGGCGTAACACGATGGCTCGGCGAACTCTATATCTGATTCCCCCTGAACCACCACCAGCACCCGGTTCTTGCCCTCGCACCAAAAGACGAGCCGGATATCATCTCTCACCGCAAGCTGCCCGCGCAAACGGTCCACTGGACTACAGCTTTTCAAGACCATGCTGCGCAACTCGGGGTAGAACGGGAACAGGGTGTTCACTTGATAATAGGCGCGGTTGCCTTCTTCCCGGCGGTAAAGCAGGCCAATGCTCGATAATCGTTCGACTTCCCGCTGGACCGCCCGAATGGGCAGATCCGTAGCGCCCTCTATTTGGCGCTGGTAATACGAACGAAGGGGATCTAGCAGAAACATGCGCAGAATGACAGCACGGGCATTCGAGGCGTAGAGCTTGGCCATAGCCTCGAGCGGGATAGATGACTCCGTTAGAACGGCGCTTTGCATCCGATTGGCGCGTCCTATTCCCCTCAACAATGCCCCCCACTGCACGATACGACTTTTGTGCGCAAAGTATACGAATCGTAGTCATACATGTCAAGAAAGTATTTTATCGCGGCGCGGAATCTCTTTTTCATCATCTTCTTAAATCTCCATGATTAGGCCTCGATTGATTTGTAGGTGTTCGCTTACGGAGCCGTAACCCTAGCACCTAAAAACCTACAAACATGTAGGCGTCCATGCGCCATAATTCGCTTGTGTGGAGTTTGGCCTGATATCTTCCGTGCCCGTGCCTTTACGGGAAGAATAGACTTAACCCATTTATTCGCAATTAAATGCGCGGAGTGGAGGGCAGGCGGGGATATCCGCGAACGCCCTCTATGTGATAATTGGCACGGCATATGCTCTACCCATCGTGACCCTGCCTGATAACTAGCCGGAGCAGGCGCCGGGCATGACTTCCGCTTCGGCCATTCTGGAGTGGATATTATGCCGGTAGGCATCGAGGACGAGCTGTGAAAAAGATCGAAGCGATAATCAAACCATTCAAACTAGAAGAGGTCAAGGAATCCTTGGCCGCAGTGGGGATTCAAGGCCTAACGGTCTCCGAGGTTAAAGGATTTGGCCGTCAAAAGGGTCATAAGGAACTCTACCGGGGTGCGGAATACATAGTCGAGTTCCTGCCCAAAGTGAAGCTCGAGGTGGTCGTACCCGACAGTAAAGTCGAGCAGACGGTGGATGCCATTGTGAAGGCGGCATCCACCGGGCGCATCGGCGACGGGAAGATTTTCGTATCGCCAGTCGAGGAAGTAGTCCGTATCCGAACGGGTGAAACGGGAGACGTAGCCTTAGGATAGGCACCCAAACGCCCGCGCCGCCAGGTGGGCGAAGCGGTCGAAATGATCGCTCAGGTTGCGCGCACCGCTACCATCGGCGACGGCAAGATTCTCATCACACCGCTCGAAGCCATCACTCGTATCCGCACCGGTGAAAAGGACACCGATGTTCTGTGAATTCAATTGAAATGAAGGAGATTTATCTCATGATGTTCCATGACAAGATAAGACGCCACCTCGCCGCTTTGATCTTCATGCTGGCGATGATTCTGATGGGGGGGTGGGCCAGAGCCCAAGCGCCCACACCTGCTCCTGCAGACGCTCAACCTGCGGTTCAAGACGCTCAACCCACGGTGCAACTAGAAGAACGCGTCGCCGACCTGGAAGCCTACATCAATAACGTGGCCCCAAAACACTTGAGCAGCCCCGGTCCTGGCCACAACGCCTGGATGATGGTCTCCGCGGCGCTGGTGCTGTTCATGACCCTTCCCGGTTTGGCGCTGTTTTATGGCGGACTAGTGCGGCGTAAGAACGTACTTTCTGTCTTGGCGCAATGCCTGGGGATCGCTGGCCTGGTGACCATTCTGTGGTGGGCTTTCGGTTATAGCCTGGTCTTTGGCAAGAGCTTCAACAGCGCGCTGCTTGGCGGCACGGAATATTTCTTCTTTCGTGGAGTCACTTCGGTTCCTAACGCCGATTACGCGGCCTGGGTCTCACAGAACGTCTTCGCCTCGTATCAACTGATGTTCGCGATTATTACGCCCGCGCTCATCATTGGCGCGATCGCCGAACGGATGAAGTATTCCGCCGTCCTGTTGTTTATCACCGGCTGGATGTTCCTGGTTTACTTCCCGATGGCGCACATGATCTGGGGAATCAACGGCCTAATGAACGGGGTGTGGAACGCAGATGCCGCGATCAAAGCCATCGACTTCGCCGGTGGCACCGTGGTTCACATGACCTCGGGCTGGTCAGCGCTGGTCCTGTGCTTGATCCTGGGCAAGCGTCTGGGTTACGGCAAAGTGGCCATGACACCGCATAGTATGGTCCTTTGCATGGTCGGCACCGGGATGCTATGGGTCGGTTGGTATGGCTTCAACGCTGGCAGCGCCGTCGCGGCTGACGGGATCGCCGCTAATGCCTTCACCACGACGACGCTGGCCACCGCGGTGGCTTCATTCGCGTGGGCGATGGCCGAGTATATTACCAGGGGCAAACCTAGCGTGTTGGGTTTCTGCTCGGGCGCGGTGGGCGGCTTAGTGGTGGTCACTCCGGCCTGCGGTTTCATCACACCCAGCGGCGCGGTGCTCCTCGGCGTCGCCGCCGGGATCATTCCCTTCCTGGCCTGCACTAAACTGAAGAACGCGCTCGGTTATGACGACGCATTGGATACATTCGGAGTGCATGCGGTTGGTGGAACGTTGGGCGCTTTCCTGACGGGCATTTTGGCCACCATTGACGTAAACGCGAATCTGGCGACAAACTTACAGGAAATCGTTGGGCGGACATTGTGGCTCCATCAACTCAAAGCGATGGGCGTGACGATCGTCCTGGCGGTTGTCAGCACGATCATTCTTGCCTTCATCATCAGGGCGGTTGTCGGGTTGCGGCCCAGTCCCGATATCGAAGTGTCTGGCTTGGACGTGCATGAACATGGTGAAGAGGGCTATAGCTTCTGAGCCAGCGCCTTGCCCCAATTTGAAACGGGAACTGTTCCGGGTGCAAACCCAGGGCAGTTCCTGTTTCGTTTTGTACATCAGGCCTCGTAAGTGCGATGCGCCTCACCCTTGAGGATATGGAACGGATGTTCCCTTCAAAATGATTGGTTGCCATATTCGCAACTCCTTTAGGATCGGCGCCCTCGCCGGTCATTCATTTTGGTTCTGCAGCCAGCGTGACTCCCATCGCAATATACAAACCGAGACCGTGTGTATATTAGCGTCTTTCCGTAGCATGGGCGTCCCGGCCATGCCACAGGTGAGAAAAAACTAGGCGCCTTGCCTCATCCGATCTTGGGCACGGCGTCCTGGTTTTCCATAGCCTGTCGATTCGGAAGCGGACCTCCATTTGTGCTACGATGGAAGCTATGGCTGCATGCATTCAGACGAAAGATCTTACCAAATGTTACGGCTCGGTCGTGGCGTTGAGCGGCTTGACCATCGAGGTGCGTACGGGTGAAATTCTGGGTTTGCTCGGGGCCAATGGCGCAGGCAAGAGCACTACCTTGTATATGCTCGCTGGGCTAGTGCCGCCTTCTTCAGGCTCGGCCACGATATTTGGGAAGAATATCCGGCGCAACTGGATTGAGATTGCCCAGCGTATCGGCGTCTTGGTCGAGCGGCCGGCGTTTTACGATCACCTGACGGCCCGGCGCAACCTGATGATCCTCGCGCAACTGGCTGGCCGCACCCTTAACGTGGATCGCGCCCTGGACCGCATGGGCCTGCTGCGCGTGGCCGGCCGCAAAGTCGGCTCCTTTTCGCAAGGCATGCGCCAGCGGCTCGGAATGGCCCAAGCATTGCTCACGGAGCCGGAGTTATTGCTTCTGGATGAGCCTACCAGCGGGCTCGATCCCGAGGCCACGCAGGATGTCTTGGAAATGTTGCGCAGCCTCGCTTCTGAAGCCAAGGTCACCATCGTTTTCTCGAGCCATATGCTGCAAGAAGTCGAAATGATCGCCAACCGCGTCGCCATATTGAACAAGGGGCGGCTTCTTGTATGTGAAGAGACCGAAGGGCTGCTTTCGTATGACACCAGCCATGTCGAAGTGCTGGTGGACGCCCCCGAGGCCGCAGCCAAGCAGCTTGAACAACAGCCTTGGGTCGAGTCGGCACATGTGCAGCCTGGCCGAATCGAGGTCGTCCTTGGCGGCGGTTCCGTTCATCAATTGGCAGGATTCCTCATGAGTTCTGGCTTCGTCTTGTCGGGCGTTATTCCCCGGCGGCGGACGCTTCAGGACTATTTTTTGAAAGTGCTCAACTCATGATGCGGCGTCTTTGGATAGCATACCGGGTCGAAATCGACAAGGCCATCCGGCAGAAATTCACCTATGCCGGCCCGCTGCTGTTGCTGCTGTCCGTGGCGGGTTCGCTGAGCCATTCTTTTTCACGGAATTGGGTGGTGGATTATGGATTCATTGGGTACACGACGCCTATCGTCCTTAATATGGTAGGGCTGGTGGTGTTGCTGGCGTATTGCGCGCCGCTCATTTCATCGGAAATGAACAGCGGCGCCATCCGCACGGTGCTGGTCCGGCCTATTACCCGTATGGATTTTCTGCTGGCGAAGCTGATGCTAGGCATGTCTTATGCCGTGATGCTGACCATCGTCGTCGCGGTGTCGAGTTGGGGAGCTATTTCATTCTATGGCGATCTCACCGGGGTGGCTTACGGCGGGGAAGTGTTATATACCAACTCGGAAATGGCGAGCGCCTATCTATTTGGCATGCTCGTGACGTTGCTACCCCAATTCGCCATGGTTGCGTTTGCGCTCATGGTGTCCACGCTGGTCCGCCGTCCGGCGGCGGCGGTGGGCGGCTCCATCTGCATCTGGCTGGTGCTCGATATGGCCAAACATTTCATTGGCATTGAGTCTTTCCTATTCACAACGTATGTCGAAACGCCGTGGGATGTGTATAACGACCAAGTAAACGGCATTTCTTCTCCTTGGTGGCCTTCCATTCAGAATTGTGTTATCACCTCTGCTTGCGCGTTTATTATCTTCACAGCCGTGGCCATCTTTGTGTTGAATCGCAGGAATCTGCACGCATGATCTCCTTGCTTGTGTCATGCCTTCTAGGCGCAACCACATTCGTGAAGCAAGATATCGACTGCGTGTCCATCGGATTTCCAAACCAACTCACGGGAGAGCCGGTATGCAATTTCCAGCGCACCGACCTGGATGGCGACGGCGCGCAGGATCTTGTTTTTGAACATTTCGCCATTTTCCAGCGGAACCAAGGCTTTCGTGCCACCGATAAGGCTGAATACCCCACGCCTTCTGGCGATGGATATGCCATACAAGTATGGGCAAACCGAATTTATCGCCTTGATCAGCATACCCTCCAAGAGCTGGCTTGGACGGTCGAGCCGGGCGGAGCAGGTTCTTGGAAGCAATCCGATTGGCCCACGCCGGAGTTCGCATGCGCCGATGTATCCGCATGCGGCGGGAGCACCCCGCCAGAAGAACAAGATAGCTCCAGCAGCGCATCTGAACCGGAATCGGAGAAGCCTGCCCGGTGTTTTTTTGAACGGTTTTTGCATGATTTTGACGGTGACGGAATCCCTGAGGTTGTGCGTGCAAAACCAGACGGGCTGCATATTTGGCGGAAAAGCGATGCGGATGGCGTAGCTGTGTATGTTTCAGCGGGCGTCTTGCCGGTTTACCCGCCCCCGTATCTTATCCGAAATCATACGGCTATCTGGCCTCAAGCCGCGCGCGGCGTAATAGCCCCTGGCCGGGACATGAATTGCGATATTGTACTCGATGGCCCGCGTATCGCGGTCTACAGGCTCTTTCAACAAGCCGATCAAATGCGGCGCTATCAAATAACGCCCTACCAAACCGTTTCGACCTCCTCTGGATTTGCGCTGGACACGGCCAATCCCGCCGGGATGGAGACGGAGCCGCTTCCCCGATTTGTAGAACCGTGCAGGCTCAATGCCGATTCCATAGTGGATTATGCTGGAAATTCAATATCGTGGAGCGGTGATGGGGCAAACTTATCCCTCATCAGCACCACATACGCCACGCTGGACGGAGGCCGTACGCACGTGCGCGCCATAAGCAGCGCGTATAAGCCCTCGTGTTTGTTTATCGATTTTGATCATGATGGAGATATGGATCTAGTCAGTGAATCCAACAATCTGGGCGAGGGCGGCATTCGTGAAACCTTGGCGCGCCTCATATCCGAAAACACGGTGACACATATCGTGGAAATCCGCTTTCAACAAGATGGCGCCTTCTCCGCACGCCCCGATGTGCGCGGAGAATTCGAGATTCAACTGCCTGATCCGCCTATGTTTTACGATGCGTTGTTTCAGCGATATCTAAATTCCCGTCTCGTTTATTTTGGCGGTGATTTTAACGGAGACGGCATCCGGGACGCCTTGGTCCAAACGGATAATACGCATCTATCCGTTTTTGCAGGCGGGATGCAAGGGTATGCATCCAAGCCGGAGGCCACGCTCGATATAGAGCCGGGCAAATCATTTGGCGTGGCCGATGTAGACGGAGATGGGCGTAGCGACATTGGCGTCATGGAAGACTCGGCCCCGTTTTTTGAACCTTCCAAAACCTCGCTATACCTTTCCCGGGAAAATACCCCAGGCGGGCCGGAGGATGCGCCATGATCCCTTTGGTTTTGCTCGCCGCTGGCTTGGGGGCCCTTCTCGATGTAAAGGCCATCCCCGCCAGCGTTCCCGCGGACACTGTTTTTTTCGCCCAAATCGAACAAGATGCGCCCGCGGAATTATGCGTCTTGAGCGGGCTTGATATGGCCATCTATTCTTCCAGAACGGACGTGGTGCGCCGGGTGGCTTTCCATGCGGACACCACCGTTTTCGATGTGGCGGATATCACCGGCGATGGACATAGTGAAATCGTTGCCATCGAAAATGGCCGCATTATGCAATACAACATACCGCCTCAAGATCATGCGCCGGAGCCCGTTGAACTGTTCACGCTCGATACGCTGCTGAAAGGCCCCGTCCAGCCTCCCCTGCCTGAACCAGCCGTACTTGCCGTTTCATGGTATGGCGAAACCTTGCTCGCCCTTCCCGTCCAAACCGGTTTTGAACTGCGCCGGCTGGACAGCCGCCTGATTGCGAGTTATCCCTTCCAGAGCGCGGACAACGGCCAACAGCCATTCATGCATCTCTTTTATGCGGATGCCTCCGATGGCGAAGATAAGGGAGGCCCGCCAGGCAGCCTGCGGCTTCATGTATCTTCAAAACAAAATCCGGATGCCGATCTGCCCCCTGAATTCCATCCCGCGGAAGAAGCACAACCCATGCGCCAGCATCGTTGGGCCCCACCTTCACAACTCGCTCAGATGGCCGAACAAGCGCCAGAGAACTGGCCGTGGTTTTCCCTGCGCACCGATGGCGCGGATTCCACGCGCGTGCTCTATGCGCCGGTAAAGCCCCATATGAACAGCACCCAGATTCGCCTTCGAGAAATCTCGCCCACCGTCAATCCATGGAGTGAAAGCGGCATCAAAATTCTGCCCGCAAGGCAATATCCAGGCATCTTAGCCGCGCCTCGCGGCAGCATACCCGATTTTAATGGGGATGGATACGCCGATCTGTTTCTGTGGTGGACGCCAAAACCGGGCAAATCGCTTGATTCGCTCATGAGCGCCATCATTGGAAAAACATGGCCAATTCATGTATCCATGCACCTTTTCAATCCTGAAAAGATGCGCTATGAACCTGCCGCCGTTTCTTCCATCGAATGCCGCCTCCCCATCCAATGGTTTTTGAAAATCGAGGACGGCTCTCCGCTGCGCAATTGCATACTTGAAGACTTTAACGGCGACCACAAAACAGATGCCGCCTGGAGCACAAGCCCGCAAGATTTTAACGTGTGGCTCTACCGCGATGGCGGCTTCGCCTCCGCCCCGGATTTCACCTATGCGTTTCCCGAGCGCATCGAAGGCATCATCGAACGCGGCGATATCGCCGGTTCAAGCCGCATGAGCCTTGTCATGCGAGGTGCAAAAAATCTGTACTGGCTTTGCCCCGTCCAAACATCGGAAAAGCCGGAATAAAGAGCGTTCAGAACTCGAGCACATTCAAGCCGGGAATCGAGGAATCGAGGGGGATCGTCTCGATGGCCGTGGCTCCCAGTTTCGCCAGTTCATACCGCACCCGCGCAAGGGGGAGCATGGAACTCGACGCATCGAGCTGGATGCTGCATTCCAAATAGTGTTCGCCATGGTTGATCGTAGGCTCGTCGCCAAACAAATGATGCTCGCGTAAATACGCCAGTAGCGGCTCCATGCATTCTTTCCGCATATTGAATGACACGAGGACTTTGTTCTCGGCATAAATCGAACCATACAGATTCAATAGAAACATGCGTGCAAGATCATATTTCACCGGATTGGCGCGCAAAGCCGGGCTGGCCCAGATCGTGGATTCCGATTTCATCACCTCATCGATTATGTTGAGGCCGTAATTACGGATGGCGCTGCCGGACTGGGTGATCTCGAGGCCAAAATCCACGGAGCCGTTTTTCACTTTCGCCTCCGTCTTGCCCCATGTCTCATAAATAACAATGCCCCGCTCGATTTTGGGCGGCGTTTTAAATTTCTGCACGGAGAAGGCGGTGTGCGATTCGCCAAAACCCAGCGCTTCCGCTTTTTTCTTGAACCAGTCATACGCAATATATGGCATCTCGGACACCATGGTCACGAGAGGCTTCGAGGCCAGCAGGGCCTTCAGATACGCATCCACGCCGTCAGCGGTTTCTTCCGGGCGCGCAATGATGACCAGCCGGACATGGCCGCGTTCGAGGGATTGCACATAGACCATCTCGATACGCTGCCCGTATTCGTATTCAAATTCGAGCTGGCGCTCGCGGACCCAGTCGCGCCCGCCGATGGCGATGTCAATCTCACCGATGGCAAGCTGGGAGCCGAACTCTTGCGGGCGGCCATCCCAGCCAATCAAGAACGGCGTGATCGGAAAACAGCTCGGCCCGCCCTGGTCATATCCTTTCGTAGGAAAACCGGCATGTTTCAACAGCTCGATAAGGCTGCCCCCCCGATTCGGATCCGCCAGCGACCCCGCGGGCATTCCCACGATAAGCTTGTCTTCATACATGGTGTGTTCATCACTTTCTTTATCGTTCGATGGTTTTGTATGCGCCATTACCGGCGGCATTTTCGCGTTAGTTCTATCAAAGCCAGAGCGTTTTAAAATGTCGCGCTCCAAATCGATTTCAAATGCCGTAGCATGGGCGTCCCGCCCATGTGCATGGCCGAGACGGCCATGCTACGGGAGACGAAAATTCATTCGCTTTGCTGCATCCCATCTTGAATTGTCCTAGTGGTTCATCTCATTTAATTTTAGTAAATGCCTGGCCATGCCGGAAATCTCGTACGGACCCTGTCAAACATCCGCGTCTTCAAATGAAACGAACTACTAGTATTTTGTCCGGCCTTATTCCTTCGGTTGGCAGGGCATATAATAGTCTAAAATGACATCGCCATTGGGCTGGGGTGTTGTGAAGCGCGGGCAATTGTACAACTCCATACAATAGGAATTCTTTGAATAGAGCGTAAAGCCTTGTTTTATCATTTCATCGTGGGTGAGTTTGTAGGCGTCAGCATATACTTTTTTATCTGGCCCTTGTATCCAGCCTACAGCCGTGGGCATGGCGGGCATGTCCCGGTAATCAAAACCTTCGGGAACAGCGGTTCCTTTCGGGAAGAGCATGCCACAGATATAGGTGAAGGTTTTTTTATCTGGCCCATCGCACATGAAACCCACATAATCTTTTACCAAGGGATTGGGCAAGGTTTCTAGTGTCTTAAAAACGCCATCGCTGAAGCACTTCTCCCAAAAGGCGGGCACCGGATTATCATCGCCCATATCCATCTTGGGGCATATGGTTTTACCGATGACCCGCATTTCTGGCATGTTTTTAATCTCAAAATGGATCAAGCGTGTCATCTGGGCATTTTCCTTCTGGGTAGGATTCTTCTTTAGCGAATTACATCCTGTCATGGGGAAAAGCAACAGGCCAGCCAATAGGATGCAGCCGCATTTCATCTTTCCAGACACTTTCCCTGTTAAGCCTATCACAACACAATCCGTGCGCACTGCGCCATGGATTTATATGCCGCTTCAGTCACCTCCGTGGCCTTCAGGCCGTCGTAGCCCGTGATGGGTGGTTCACGGCGCGCATCCACGGCTTCCACGAAATCGCGCACGAGGCCAAGGTCCATATCGCCGCCCCAGCCCACCCATTGCGCCCGCATGGTGGCGTCATTATATACATCCACCTTCTGATTGAAGGCATCGGCGAAAAGGACGCCCTTTTCTCCGACAATCTCCATCGTCACATCGCCCCAAGCGGGAAAACTCCTGGGCCGGTTCCAGCTTGCGATGTGCGACACCAGAATGCCGTCTTCCATTTCGAGATGCAGGCTGCCGACATCGTCTAAATCCGTGTCGCGTCCCAGAAGATGGCCATTTTCACAATACACGCTCGTGAATTCCTTGCCGAGCATCCAGCGCAGCAAATCCACTACATGGACCGTGTGGTCCATCGTAGCTCCGCCTCCCGAGAGGTCTTTTTTCGCGAACCAGCCGCCTGGGAATTGGCCGTTGTTCGTGCAAGTGGCCGCATAGATGCGCCCAAGCACTCCATCGGAAATCTGCTTTTTCACCTCGCTCAACGTCGAAGCATACCGGCAGGGGAACGCCGTACCCAGGCCCACGCCCGCCTTGGCGCACGCATCGAGCATGGCCTGGGCGTCCTCGACCGTGGTGGCGAGCGGCTTTTCACTTAACACCCATTTGCCTGCGGCGGCGGCCTGCTCGGCCAGAAAACGATGCTTCACGTTTTCCGCTGTGATGATCACCGCGTCCATGCCGGAATCCAGAAATGCGTCTAGATCCGCGACAAAGCGCGTCTGGTGGCGCTGGGCGGCCTGCTGGCCGCGTTCGGGCTCGTCGTCCCAAATGGCAGCCAATTGGGCGTTTTCCAAACGATTAACGCATGCCGCATAGCTTTCAGCATGCATATGGGCGAAACTCATAATGCCTATCTTGGCCATGTCTATTCTCCGGTTAACGCGCATGCGCTCGATTTAAAACAACACGGGCTGTTTGGTGCGGGCGGATTCGAGAGCGCCCAGGCCCATCCGCACGGCCCACACAGCATCCTCGACCGTTACTCGAGGCGGATGCTCATCCCGCAGCCAGCCCAGAAAATCTTCCCATTCGAGCTGGTAGGGGCTTGTAGGCACGGGGCTTCCAGGCACGATCATATCCGGCGACGCCCCAGGCACTGTCCGCATCATGACGGATATAGGCGCTTCGTCGTTATCGAATTGGAGCATGCCCTGGTCGCCGCAGATTTCCGCTTTGACGCGGAATCCAGCGGGATGGGCCCACGAGCCCGTAGTGCTCGATATCACTTCGCCCGGAAAGCGCATGGTGACGTGGGCGTAGTTGATGGCGTCATCGCGTTCGATGGCATGGCTGTAAATCCGCTCGGGATTGCCGAACATGTAGCGCAGCCAGTCGAAATCATGGATGATGCAGTCATAGGTGACGCCGCCGCTCTGGGCGTAATCCCGGAACCATTTCCCTTCACCTAATGGGAAGATGCCTCCCCGATACGTGCGTACGAAACCGGGCTTGCCGATCTGGCCCGCGGCCACTTGCGCGCGCAGCGCTTCGAATTCCTGGAAGAATCGCAGCACATGGCCTACATAGAGCTTGACTCCCGCCTCTTTGACCGCCGCCACCGCCGCCTCGCATTCTGGCCAAGTTCGCGTAAAAGGTTTTTCGCAAAAGATCGTTTTACCCGCCCGCGCCGCCGCGATGACATAGGGCGCATGAGCTGGCGTGGGCGTGGTGATAGCCACGATATCCACGTCATCCCGCTGGACAAGCCCCATGCAATCCGTTGTCGCCTCCGCGCCGAACCGCGTTGCAATCGCCTGCGCTTTAGTTTCGAGCGTGTCGCCGCAGACTGTAATGTGCAATCCGCAGTTCGCCACCATTTGGGCATGGACATTCCCCATGCCGCCGCAACCAATGAGTCCCACCCGCATGCGTCTATTCTCCCTTTTTCCACGTAACTTAGTGCATAGAAAGGATGGTGTTCAAACTTACACTGGCCTGTTTGAGCATGCCTTCCAGCGAATGCGCATAGGGCCAGAATTCCGCCGTAAGGCCGCGCGAGTACCCGATAGCGCGCAGTTCAGCCATCACTGCTGGCCAGTTCACATCTCCCTCGAGCAGCATGACGAATCCGCCCAGCGTTCCCACCGAACAGCGGAAATCCTTCATATGGATCGCACAGATCCGTTTGCCAAGGATGCGGATCCATTGTTCTGGGTAGCCGTATGGGAGCATGTTGCCCACATCCACATAAGCCCCCACAAACGGGCTGCCGCATTCGTCGATGAACGTGCGCATCTCCATCGGGCTCAGCAGGAATTTGTTCCATACATTTTCAACGCCGATGATCACGCCGTGCTTTTCCGCTTCGGGCAACAAGGCGCGTATGCCCGACAGGGCATTCTGCCAGGCAAGGTCATACGGCGTTTTTTCGTCCACGATACCCGGTACAAGTAAAATAGCTTCCGCCCCGAGCCAATGGGCGATCTCGAGTGTGCGCGCAACTCCCGCCCGCCCTTTTGCGTGGACTTCCGCTTCGGTGGAAGTCAACGGATATTGCCAGCCCATGCCGGAGGCGACACTGTGAAGGGCGACGCCTTCTTTCTCCGCATGTTTCCGGATGGCCGTGGCTTCCGCTTCCGTGATAGACAAGAGCGTAGGCCCTTCCTCGCCCACACACACCTCGAACGAGGTGAAACCCAGGGATTTCGCGAGCGAAATACACTCGGTTGCAGGCATGCCGCCAGGGAATCCCCACTGATTAATACCGGGTTTCATGCATATTTCCTCCATTGGCTCCATTGTTTCCCATCCGGATTTCGTCATAAGTTACTTTTTAATCGGCGCTAATCTCAGCGCATTGCCTGAATAGACTTTTTCTTTCACGTCCGCAGGCAAATAGATGCTTTCGATAAAGTCCTGATGTGCATTGTCAAATATGTCGCGCCCATAGATACAGCGGTCCTGGAATTCGATTAAAAACATCCGGCTGAATTCCGGATCGCGCTTGAGGGCGTTGAGTCCGGAGCCAGCAGATAGATCGCACCATAAATTCGAGCATTCCCGCATCAGCGCGGGCAGCTTGCCGCCAGGCTCGACCGGGCCTCTGGGATATGGCTCTTTTTCCGGTTTATCATCTCCTGAGAGATGCGCCCAGAATCCAGGGGCATGGCCCAAAAAAATCGTATCGGGACACATGCGCACCGCCCGGGCCAGCGCATCAAATCCGCCCCCATACCAGTAACTCGAACGGGGGTATCTATTGGCGCTCGCGAATTCATAATTGAGATGCATCACCACCGGCAAGCCGCGTTCGCCGCAAAAACGGTACATGCGCAACGCGTCCGGGTTGTCATAACACATGCGCAGCTTCAATTCGCCATACACCTGCACGCCATAGACCGCGACGGCCCCTTCAAGCAAATCGATGGCCTCGGGAAGGCGCGGGTCAACCGCATAGCCCAGTACAAAACGTTCTGGCGCACGTTCCTTATAGGAAAGGCAGCGCGTAAATGGAACCGGTCCGCCAGCTCCCGGATGGGGGCAGAATTTGTAATATACCGGATCCCATTCGTCCCGAGGCGCTTCCCAGGCAAGCAGCCAGGTGGCGTCAATATGGTGCCGATCCATGTTTCCGATATATCGTTCAAAATTGTGTCCATGCCAATCCGGATGATTATGCGCGTCAATAATCATACGCAACCTTTCGTAGTTGATTTAAGACAGTTCGCAGCAATCCGCAGATATTCTGGCATTCCTTGACGACGTGATGCAATAAAGCATGATACGGCAAATAAGCATCCAAAAATACGGATTTCCCAGCCTCGAAACACATAGCGTGGCTTGGCTGCGACCAAACTGTTTTTAACCGCGAATGGGCGTGAATGAACGCGAATACGTCAGTACGCACGGCTTACCCATTTCCACTACATGGGCGCCTCTTCCCCAAAAAAGACAATACGCGAGATTCTCTTAATTGTTAGTATTGGTGTTAGTATTGGTTTGTTCTAGCCCTCCTGAATATGTAATCAATTCGTAGTATTTGCGGCGTAAGCATAGCGATATTTATGCCGTTTGGATATAGCATATTCCGTCAATTTAGTTATCATTTTGAATCATCTCGATATGTTTTCACTGGCATTGTTGTTTGTGCGCATTGTTGTTTGCCATCGGGATATAGGATGCGTTGAGATATCACTATCGCTAGATTCCATAAATCCTTGCGTTCATGGCGGCTTTGCGTGCGCATAAATCGTATAAATCGAATGGGATTCCTGCTAGCGATACAGCGCGCCATCCCTGCTCATCTATTTCGCGCGAAGCCGCAAGGAATGCAACCGTTTAAGGCGCGACATACCTACAATGAAAAAACCTCTTGTTTATTTTGTAGAAGCTTGAGAGCAAGACGTTAAACACTCAAACGGCAAAGAGAAAGAACGAAGCTTTTCGGATGCGATTACCCTGGCCCTGCCACACTTTGACCTGTTCAAAAATGCAATGTATGCTGATTGTGCATATGGACATTCCTTCCTCCAGAATAAAATCTTAGGATGTTTTCCGGGTTTGATGGGACAGTATGTATAAGGCGGCATGCGATGGTGGAACCTAATGGCAGTGAAAATACGTCCGGTTCACGGGCTTTTGTGCAGACAGCGAGCACGGTATTGCCCGAACTAGATCGATGGAGCCAGATCACGGAAGAGGAAGCAGGCATTGCCACGGAGATGATCCGGCGCAATGAGTTGTCCGGCGGCACGCCTGTTGTTCGCGCGTTCGAGCAGCGATGGCGGGAATGGGCGGGTTTGCGGTATGCCCTCACGGTGATGAACGGCACAGGCGCGTTGTATAGCGCTTTTTTCGGAATCGGCGTGGGCCCTGGCGACGAAGTGATCTGTCCCGTCAATACGTGGATTGGCACGATAGCGCCCGCGGTTTTTCTCGGCGCTCGCCCGGTTTTCTGTGATGTGGACCCCGAAACCTTATTGATGGACCCGGCGGATTTCGAGGCGAAAATCAGCGGGCATACGGCTTGTGTGGTTCCAGTGCATCTATGGGGCAATGTATGCGACCTCAATCCCATTCTATTTATTGCACGCCAAAACCACATCCCCGTCCTTGAGGATTGCTCGCACGCCCACGGCGCGAAATACAGCGGGCGCATATGCGGCTCTCTGGGCGCGGCGGGGGTATGGAGCCTGCAAGGCTCGAAAGCCGTCAGCGCAGGGGAGGGGGGCGTGCTGGCCACCGATGATGTGGAGATTTTCGAGCGGGCCTGTCTATGCGGCCAGGTGAACCGGATGAAGGGCGTGGACCTGGTAACATCCCGATATGAGCGATACCAGCCTCTCGGGCTGGGGATGAAATTCCGCGCCCATCCCCTGGGCATCGGCATCGCTTCGGTGCAATTCGCGAAATTGGAGATGCTTAATGCGCGGCGCAAAGCGTACCTGGAAGCCGTGGAGGCAGGCCTGGCGGATATTCCGGGATTGCGGCCTGTCAAAACCTATCCCAACACGGAACGGGGCGGCTTCTACGGTTTCCCCGTGATCCATGAGCCGGAAGCCATGGGTGGCGTTTCCACGGAGGCCCTTGTTAGCGCTCTCCAAGAAGCGGGGCTTGTGGTGGGTTGTAAACCCTATGCTCTGTTGCATGAGCTGCCGCTTTTCGCGGAAGGATTCGACCTGTTTACACGTAATCGCGGCCCGTTGTGTCCCTCGAAAGGATACAAGGGATACAAACGCGGCGATTTTCCCGGCGCGGAATTGGCGGCGGAGCGCACCATTTTCCTGCCGCGTTTGAGCGATCCAGCTTCCGAGGCGGCGGAAGTGGTGCTGGATACGATTCGTAAGACGGTTGAGCGGCTAATATAACGAATAAGCGGCGCGGCTTCTGTACGTAAGCCGAATTCGCTGTTTTTGTGTGGGATAAAAAGGAGGCGCGAGTTGATATCAGATATACAGGTGGTGGTAGCGCCCGATTCGTTCAAAGAAAGCGCCAGCGCGGCGGAAGTGGCGGCGGCGTTGGCGGAAGGCGTGCGCCGGGCGCTGCCGCATGCGCGGGTCACGCAAATCCCCATGGCGGATGGAGGCGAGGGCGCGGTGGACGCCTTGCTGGCCGCCGTGGGCGGAGAACGCATCGAGCTGAAGGCCACAGGGCCTTTGGGCGAGCCGGTCGACGCATTTTACGGCCTCATCGATGGCGGGAAAACGGCGATCATCGAGATGGCCGCCGCATCGGGCCTGGCCCTGGTTCCTCCCGAGCGCCGTGATCCCCGCATCACCACGACCTGCGGCACAGGTGAGTTGATACATGACGCCCTCGACCGGGGAGTTGATCGCATCATCATCGGCTTGGGCGGAAGCGCCACCAATGACGGCGGGGCGGGCATGGCCCAGGCGCTAGGCTGCCATTTATATGATGGACGCATGCATGAACTGCCGCCTGGCGGGGCCGCGCTGGCGGATTTGGCCCGTATCGACATCAACGGGCGGCATCCCCGCCTGGATACGTGCGAGATCTTAGTGGCGTGCGATGTGACGAATCCCCTCGTAGGCCGTTATGGCGCTTCGCGCGTATATGGGCCGCAGAAAGGCGCTACGCCTGAAATCGTGGAAGAGCTTGATGCCGCGTTGAGCCATTATGGCGCGATGATCGAATCCCAGCTTGGCATTCCCGTGATCGACATTCCAGGCGCGGGGGCGGCGGGCGGCCTGGCGGCAGGTTTGATGGCGTTTGCGGACGGCAAAATCCGGCGTGGTTTTGAGATCATCGCCGAGGCGTGCCGCCTGCGCGAACGCCTGCGCGGCGTCGATTTGGTGCTGACCGGTGAAGGCTGCCTGGATGAGCAGACCGCCAATGGCAAGGTTCCGGCGGGGGTCGCCGAATTGGCGGCGGAAGCAGGCGCAAGTGCGATTGCGTTCGCGGGACGCTTGAAGCCAGGTTACGAGACGCTCTACGCCATGGGACTCGATGCGGCATTCGCGATTGCCGATGGCCCCATGCCGTTTGAGGAATCGCGCTCGCGCATCGCTGTGCTCTTGGCGCATGCCGCGGAAAACGCCGTGCGTGCGTGGCGCGCGGGGAGGCGTTCGGGTGCTTGATGCGTTCCGCGGGATACCTTTCGAGGATCATGCCAAAGCGGAGGAGGCCTTGGACGCGTTGCTGGATGCCGCGCATCCTAGCGCCGCTGAACTTCTCGCGGGCGTGCTCGCACGCAGTCCATGCCCGGATATGCTTCTGGTGCGGCTGACACGCTATTTTGATGCGTGCATGAACCGGCGCTCCGAACTGGCGTTTATTGTATCCGCTCCACGCTATCTGGATTTGCTGGCGACGCTGCTAGGCGAGAGCCATTTCCTAACGGATATCATCTGCCGCAATCCGGCATTCATGGTGTGGTTGTGGGGTGAGGCCGCTCTAGACCAGCCCAGCCGCAGGGAAGAACAGTGCGTTGCGTTGCTGAATCAAGTGAAGGCCTTCAATGTCTTTGATGCGCAATGCCAGTCCATGCGGCGTTTCAAACGGCGTGAGATTCTCCGTATCGCCACGCGCGATATCTTCGCGCATGCTTCGGTCCGTTCGGTCACGGAGGATCTATCCAATCTCGCCGACGCCACGCTCGAAGCGGCGCTCTTTTGTGCTTCCCAAGAGCTGCAACGCCGGTATGGCGAATCCTCCGCTACCTTTTGCGTGCTGGCCATGGGCAAGCTGGGCGGACGCGAACTTAATTTCAGTTCAGATATTGATCTGGTGTTTATCTACTCCCAGGATGGGGAAACATCCGGCGGCGCTTCTGGGAAAACGGTGAATGAGGTCTATTTCCAAAAGCTCGGAGAGCGCCTTATCCGGGCGATCTCGGAACAGACCAGCGAAGGCCATGTTTTTCGCGTGGACATGCGGCTGCGGCCTTATGGGAATGTGGCCCCACTCGCCGTGTGCCTCGATTCTGCCGTGGCCTACTTCGAGACCACCGGCCGCGCATGGGAGCGCCAGGCATTAATCAAGGCCCGTCCGGCGGCGGGCGATCTGGCTCTTGGCGAAGCATTCATCGAGCGCACCCGGCCTTTTGTCTATCCGCGTTATTTCGATGACGAGACCCTCGAGGATATCCGGCAGGTGAAGGCCCAGCTCGAGGCTCAAATCGAGCAGCGCGGCCAAACCTATACGGAAGTAAAACTCGGACGTGGCGGCATACGCGATATCGAATTCACGGTGCAGATGCTCCAATTGCTCAACGGCGGGCGTTTTCCCGAATTGCGCGCCATTAATACCCTTGACGCCATTGGCGCCCTGGGCCGCCATGACCTTTTGCGCCCCCTTGAAGCAGGTGCGCTGGCGGCGAATTATACGTTCATGCGGCGCGTTGAACACCGCCTCCAGATCGAAGGGAGCCAGCAGATCCATGTGCTGCCCAACGACCCGCGCGAGCTGGAGCTCTTTGCGCGGCGGTTAGGATATGAATCCGGCGAATCTTTCATGCGCGATTACCAGGAGCGCGCCGAGGCCTCGAGGGCCATTCTCGAACGTTTCCTTATTGCCGAAGGTTCTGGAACGCGCTGGATTTACGATCTGCTGCATCCGCAGCATGGAGGCCAGGCGGGCCTTGCCAAATTGGCCGCCCTCGGCTTTGCGGAGCCCGAGCGGGCGCGCGAGGAGCTCATGCAGCTCTACGGCGGCCCCGCGGAGCGGCCCCACTCACTGCATGTGCGGCGGCAATTCACTACGGTTGCGCCAGTGCTCCTCGAATACGCAGCAAAACAGAGCGAACCGGATATGATCCTCATGCGCCTGGGCCAAGTGCTCGCGAATATTCGGGCGACCGGCGGATTGTATGATTTGCTCAATGATTCACCGCAGCTTTGTGAGTACTTGGTGGCTTTAGCGGCCAACAGCCGCTATCTCACGCAGATTCTGCTGCATGATCCCGGCCTATTCGAGACCTTCGAGGCCCCTCAGGCGTTGGAAATGCCTTCGGCGCGCGAGGAACTCGATGGCCTGCTGGCGGCTCTATCGGCCGCCTATGAATCCGACGCGGCTATTTATCGCCTCCACGCAGGCGAGACGCTGCGCATCGGCATGCGCGAGCTTTTTTGTGGGGCGGATGTGTTCCAGGTGGGGCGTGAACTCACCCTGCTGGCGGAAGTATGCATTGAACATGCCCTTAAGCAATCACGCGTCCGCACGGAAAAGCGGTATGGCGGTATGAATGGCGGTTTCGCGGTGCTCGGGTTTGGCAAGCTGGGCGGCGCGGAGCTGGGGTATGGCAGCGATCTGGACTTGGTGTTTGCGTATGACGCCCAAGCCCATGCGGAATCGGGCATGGCGTCCTCCGAGTATTTCGCCGCCGTGGCCTCGGGTGTCATTAATGTATTAAAAGAGCGGACGCGCCATGGCGTTTTGTATGATGTGGACGCCCGGCTGCGGCCCGATGGGAAAAAAGGCGTGCTCGCGGCCAGCACCGAACGGCTGGTGGATTATTACACCCGGGAGGCCCAGTCCTGGGAGCGTCTTGCCTTGGTGAAGGCGAGGCCCGTGGCGGGAGACGCCTCATTCATGGAAGAAGCAAGAGCTTGCATACAGAGACTGGCCTTTGAACGTCCATTCTCTCCGGAAGATGCGGCGAATATTGCCAAAATCCGCGATAAAATCGCTGCGGAAGCCTCGGAGCGCGATCTGAAAAATCAGAAAGGCGGGCTTATCGAGATCGAATTCGCCACGCGCCTCCTTCAATTGAGGTATGGAAGGGAAGCGCAAGAAGCGCGATGCCCCGCCGTGCGCGGCGCTTTGGAGGCGCTTCAGCGTCTTGGCGCACTGCCGGAAGAAGACGTCCATGTGTTACTCGATGCATACACCGTATTCCGGCGCATCGAGAACCGTATCCGCATGGCGGAAGGAGCTTCTGGGAGTGAGCTCCCGGCTGATCCTGCGGCACGAATGGATCTGGCGCGCCGCGTGGGTATTGAGGGCGATTTATCCGAGCTTGTTAGAAGACATCGAGAGGGCGTCCGGCGAATCTACCGGGATGTGATGGATGGCTTTGGAATCCACCTATAATGAAGCAGATACGCCAAATAATGGAAAGCAGCCCCGTAATTCCGCGATGAAGATTGAAAAACAGGAGTTCCCCCAAGAAATGGGGTTTATAACTGCAACTAATTGTATTGAATAGAGTTACCCGTCTATAGAAGTGTCCTTGTCGAATTTTGGGGGATCTTTCGGGATTTCTTCCACAGCCGAATTTCTTCCACTTAAAATCTTCCAGGAGTTCCCCCAGAAATATTCATAGGGGAACTGCTTTCATGAGGAATCGAATGCAAAGAGGGCCATCTGGGACTGTTTGGGAGATTGTACAGGGTTCACGGGCATAAGCGCTAACCTTATTTGATGTCTCCTGACGAATCTTCTATACTGGGTGCATGGAAGCAGCGTGGAATGAGAATTGGCAGTGTTTACAGCGTTTTCTCCCTGCTGGATGGGAGGACAAGGCTCGTGAATTGGGCGCGTGGCACCGCAAGCCTCGTTCTATATCGTCGACGGAATCGCTCCTGCGCTTGCTGTTGATCCATTTGGCGGATGGGTGTTCTCTGCGTGAGGCTGTCGTTCGTGCTCGAGAAGGGAATGTGGCGTCCGTGTCGGATGTGGCACTTCTTAAGCGGTTGCGTGCTTCGGGGGAATGGCTGCGGTGGATGGCCGTAGAGATACTTCAACGTCGCGCGGGACCGTGCGTTCGGCCTGCATGGCTGGAGTATTACCGTGTTCGCGTCGTGGATGCGAGCGTTGTCTGCGAACCGGGAAGCACGGGAACGGACTGGCGCGTTCACTACAGCCTATGTTTATACGGTCTTCAATGCGATGAGTTTCATATTACCGGCCCGAAGGTTGGAGAGAGTTTCGCGCGATTCCGAGTCTCGCCTGGCGACCTATTGCTCGGAGATCGTGCTTATGGGCATCTCAAAGGTTTTCGTTATGTGCTCGGCCATAACGGGAACTTTCTGACGCGTCTTAAGAATAAAGCCTTCAGTCTTCGGAATGGCGCAGGGAACACCTGTCCACTGGCTGGATTGGTGGCGTCTCTAGAGGTAGGGGAAGTGGGTGATTGGGCCCTGATTGGCCAGGCAAAGGGGCAGGAGGAGCTGGCGCTACGGATCTGTGCGCTGCGTTTGAGCGAGGAAGCCGCCGCGCAAAGCATCCGCCGGGCGAAGAAAGAGCTAAGCAAGAAGCAACGGAGTCTGGATCCCGAAACGCTTGTGCTGCATCGCTACGTCATACTGGCCACATCCTTGCCGGATTCAATATCGCCGCACCAGGTTATCGAGTTGTACCGGGCGCGCTGGCAGGTGGAGTTGGCCTTCAAACGGATGAAGTCGATTATGGGATTGGGACACTTGCCAAAGGAAGACGAGGAGTCGGCCAAGGCTTGGCTCCACGGCAAAATGCTTGTCTCCTGCCTTGCCCAGGCCATTGTTGATGAGGGGCGCTTTTTTTCCCCCTGGGGATATCCACTGTGACGATATCTACCGCGAGGCCTCCTTGTGGCGCGAACTCTCTTTCGCCTTGCACCTCCTTCGCCAAGCGGTCAATCCGACGCTTGGATTATCCGAATGCATCAGCCAGTGGCGGGAAATCGCGAGAGATCTGGCAGAGCCCCCAAGGAAGCGAATGCAACAGTTGCGTGGTTTGATGGAGGCAATATAAGGTTAGCGCTTATGCCCCCCCCCCCCCCCGCAGTTTTCTGAGAAAAAGCACACAAATCACTAGTATATGTTTTTCGTTGTTTGTTGTGTTGCTGATGCCATGCGTGTACGCCGATCAACCAATTACGGGCTTGCCTCTCTGTTTTCCTGGAGATATGGTGCTTCCAAATGCATACAACGCCCCTGCACCCATTACGATAACCGGCCCAACTACAGCGTGTGCTGGCAGTATAATTGCCATTCATGCAACGGGCGGGCAGGATACTGATTTGGGGGGGTGTTCCTCTTGTACGTGTCCAAATCCACCATCTTTCCCGCTATCTTATACAGTTCCGGCTTTATTTTATGAGAACAGTAATCACCAAATGGATTTTGAAATATCTGAGGGGGGAGATCAAGCGTCCATCACAGGCAAAACAAGACTTGGTCCGTCATATTCTAGTGTTTGCTATGTTAGATTACCATACGATTTTCCACAAGTTGTTGAGATTCGTGCCTTTATACCAGAAGCCGAAACCGCGGCTGACCCAGAAGGCGACCCAGAAGCGACCATTTCCATAACTACCACGGCGCCTCCTTATGAAAGCTACACGATATCTCGACAAATTTACTACACTACAACATTAGATTATTGGAGCGAAATGGTTGCAAATACTACAAGGACCGTGTTCTTACGTGATATGGATGGAGGAGACGCGAGTGATATTCATTGTTGTACAGGCCTGCAGTTGACAGGCGACATGGGTGTATTTATTGATCCTCCTCCAGTGGACACAGATGATGATTATGTACCAGATCTGTTTTTCAGCCTCTACAATATAGATACAATGCTTGAAGAGTCTTTTTTAGATTTAGTGCGACCTAAAAACCCACGTCCTTTGGACGTGGTCATAGGGCCTTTGGCTCAGCCTGTTTAAGCCCATCGGCATCTCCTACACTCGTGTTGTTCCGCAACACCGAAAAGGAGATGCCAATGAGTCGTTTCCGCAAATCATCATATGCGATATGGTATTGCCAATATCACATGGTATGGGCTCCCAAATATTGCTACCGGGTTTTGACGGGACCGGTGGGCAAGGAGGTTTACACCTGTATCCAAACGTTATGTGGGCAGCAAGTACGTGAAGTTCCAGGAAGAAACGGAACGTCACGATGAATAGCTAAAAATGAAGTATTGAACCAAGCGGCGTTGCGGAACACAACCCACGCTTGCATCCTCTGGGTGCAAGCACTCAGCCACTCTCTGAGTGGCCAAAGCAAAGCCACGTCCTCTGGGCGTGGTTTTTTACTACCCACCAATATCAAAATTGTACATGGAATAAACTACTGCGGACAATATTTGGAGGGATGCAAAGGATGTGCGCAAGTAGGACAAGACAACATGGTATTGGCTTCAGGTGCTACAGCGGTAATTGTTGCGCATGAGTATGGACATACCGCAGGATTGCATCACGTCGGAAATGATAGTTGTCTTCCATTCGCGAACGAACAGAATTTTATGCAAGCAGAAGCAATGAGTTCAGTAGGAAGGGGTGCTCCCTCAATATGATAACCTCAATTGACCCCGTGGCGGGCCACGTGTTGCCAGAACTGGTCCCAACGGCCCTCGGTCATCTCCAGCGACCTGAGCGCGATCACCGCGCTCGCGCCCGCTTCCTTCCACCGCATCCCGGAGCATGCCAGGCGTTGCTTGATCAGCGTCTTGCACGCCGCCTCCGTCACTCCGCTGCCGATGGGAAGGCGCTCCGCCGTGTGCCGCCAGTATTGCATCTTCGAGCGGTGATTGCCGAAGTAGGTGATCGCCTTGCCGAGTTCCTCGCGGCAAGCCTGGGCGCGCACGCTTGGCAAGCTCGCCTTCATCTCCTCCAGCAAGCGTCCGGCTGCGCCCCTCGTGTGCTTCAGCCGGTGACTCCAGTCCGCCTCCCACTCCCGGCGGCGCGCGCCATGACCGTGAATCGCCTCCGCCGCCTTCCCCACGTATTCCCGCGCGTGATAGAAATCCAGCATCTGCCGGTCCGTGCGCGGCGTCAAAAACTTCCAGTTGTCCGGCGCGCCGTCGGCCAGGCCGATATACAGCGCCGCCGGGTGCCTCGCCCTCACGCGCTCCACCTCGCGGCCGAAGCGCTCGAGGAAAGTCTGCTTGCCGTACTCGGGCGATGCGCCCGCGTAGATCGTGTGCAGCCGCTCCCCGTCCTTGTCGTACAGGCTGATGGACCCGCACATCGCCTGACGCCAGCCGTCCTCCCTGAGCAGCATGCAGGTGCCGTCCAGGCCCACGGCCACCGACGCGACCGGCCTGTCCAATTCCGGCAGCTCGTACTCCCACGTCTCCTCCCTGGCCTGCGCCAGGGCGCCCACAAAATCGCCGATCTTCTTCACATAGTCGCGCGAGATTGCGCGGCCTGTCGACTCGAGCAGGTCGCGGCGCATGACATCGGCGCCCATGCGGGAGTATTTTCCGCTGACGATCCGGGCGTAGCGCGGCGTGGCGTTCATGACCATTCGCGCGTCCCGCTCCAGCGGGCAGAAGGTGCGCCCGCCCGTGGCGGTGTTCTGGTAGACGTGCCGCTCGACGCGGACCGGGCCGTGGGGCGTCTCGTAGGTCTGGCCGAAGCGCCCCTTGGTTTTGAAGGTGGTGGCGCCGACGCGGATGGGCGAGCCGTCTGTGTCGAAACGGGCCAGGGCCTCGGCCATGACTGCGCGCCCCACCCCGTTCAGGGCCTCCTGGACCGCCTCCTCCATATCGAGCATCGAACCACGCAGCCTCAGCGAGAAACTCACCTCGAACGTGTCGCCGTCGCGCCTTGTCACCATCGCTGCCATCGGTCTTCCTCCGTTAAGGGTCCGGCATACTTATCGACCCGACACGAGGATTTCTTTAGCATTCTGCGGGAACACCCGTAGGAAGTTATGTTGTGCCTTGTCAATGCGCCGCTCTAGTATATGGCCGTGAAAACTAAATGCTACTACATCTGACTCCCAGAAGAAAGCATAAAAATAGGAGATAACGAAATGAACTACTATACCAAATTCCCTATCCTAATCGCTGCCGTGTTATGGGGCGGATTGCCGTTCATTACTTTTGCTTCCGCTGGCGATATACCTATACAAGATAAACCTTTTCTAAAAGTGAGCTTGGACAAGGAGTATGATTTTTCACCGCAAAGCCGAGGATTTGGAGAACAAGAAGGAGAGCGATTCGCCACCGCCTGTGACAAAAAAACCAGGGAATCCTTGATTGTAATACTCGGTGATAAGGAATCTGATGAAGATTATGACAAGGGCAAATTGGCCTTCTTCTTGGGCAAGACCAAAGATAGCGAGGTTTGTAAAACGTTGATCTCATGCTTGGAACGCTGGCTTTCTGTTCCGGTAACGGGAAAAAGCAATGGATGGATACGATGCGCTATACTCGGCCTGGGGTTTTTAAGTGATTCACAAGCATTTGCCTATTTGCAAAATCTAGCAATGCCTGAATACTGGGAGCAGCTTCCCGCTCCAATAAGAAGTGAGACTGAGGACACGGCCGAAAATCTGGTGCGCTGGTACAGGGAAAATGCCGCCTATGCTATTGGCGCATCAGGAACTCAACAAGCCGCAGAAATACTCTCCCGTATGGAGACAGATCCAAAACTTGCTGATTTAAAAGGGGCGATATTCACTGCAAAAATGGATAACCAAAGCAGGATAACAGGAGCGCACTTGGAAGAGCGAAAGAAACGTTTGCCTGTTTTTTAGGTCTATGGTAATCCCTTGTTCGAGCCTATGTATCGAGCGTGTAAAATATCAGAATGAAGGAAGCTATAATGATTAGTAAAGTCTTGTTGCTGATCTCCTTGGTTGTAAACATAGCTATATCCTGTTCCGCGAACGCGATGACCGCAACGGAATATATTAGCATGATAACGGAAGATGAATTGTATGCGTATATCAGACAAGACAACGCATTTGCAACGCGCTTTTTAAAGATAAGTAAAGTGCTTCACACAGAAAACAATAAAGCGTCCATCATTCCTGAATTGGAGGCCATGGTGGAAGAAAGCGCGAGCATATCGCCAGCAGTGCATGCCAATCTGCTTGCATTGCTTGCACAAAGTTATGGACTTCAATATACACCTCAACAGTATCTTGACACCCTAAATCGGTTAAAGAATACAGATGCTTTCACCGGCGAGCAGGCAGACGAGGTTGCATTTTTGGTAGACGTGGATATAAGCCGATTCTTGTTAAATACTCTTTCCAAAAAGGAAGACTTGGGCACGGCAATGGCGGAGCTTGATGCTTCTTATGAACACCTTTTTTCCACGTACACCCCTTACCGTTATGAAATCCTGAATGCACATAACGATTACGCCATGCGCGCATATTCGGCCGCGTCGCAATTGAGGGATGATCATTACTATCTGGTGGCATGGGAACACCTTCAAGAGATGCGTAGAATTGCGTTGGAATTGAAGGGTAACCCTTCACTGGCTGGTGATGAGCGTGCAGCAAGCAATACCGATCGATTTCTGAAATATTATGACGAACAATGGTACTATTTAGAGAAGTACGCGAAACATGTATTGAGAGGTGGAACAGAAGACGATTTAGCGGTAACACCAGAGATGATGGATGATCCAGCCATACCTGAGATCGTTCGAGATGGATGGAAAAAATCCTTGGCTTCAGCGAAGGAAAGACTCCAGAAAGATTTAGAAAAGTATGCGGCATTGGATGCGGAGCGAGCTGCCGAGCAAGTAAAGTCCGCGCAGGCAGTGACCGGCACGGCCACACCTGTCTCTGAAACCAATACACTCCCGAGTTCGAATGCGGCGGAAGCGCCTGCGGACGCAGAAATAGCCATTATCAAACCGGGTATGCTACGCATGATTTTTCTAGGTGTCGCAGGAGTGGCGTTAGCGGTCCTCATCGTCGCGGTAGCGATGAAAACCCACAAACGGAACGCGGTGGAGAGTGGGGGCAAATGATGCGCTCTTTTTACTTGCGTAGCCTGGCGCTTGGCGCATGTTTGCTGGCGTGTGGATGGTGCTACGGGCAATTGATAAACACTCCTGTGTTTGCTTCTGACAGCATGGAGAAGGAGCTCACGATCCGGGAGGGCGTGGACGCCGTGCCGGAGACCATCGAGCTTACGTACCGGAATGATGGCGGCGCGCCGCTGCATGCCGAGGTGGCGAAAACGTCGTGCGGTTGCGTGAAGGGGGAAGTGTTGACGCCCGAGGTCGCGCCGGGCGAAGAAGGGCGCATCGAGGTGGACCTGCGCGAGGTGAAGCTGAAACGAGATTACGCGGCGTATGTGATGGTGAAGACGGATGACCCGGATCAGGCGTCGGTGCGGTTTCTCGTGAAGCTGAAACTCATCAAGGCGCTCGATGTGAAGCCGGGCGATGAATTGTCGCTCGGGCTTATCCCGCAGGGCGAGGCGCGGTCGGCGGATTTCGAGGTGGTGCAAGGGCTGGGCGATGTGCCGCTCGAGATCACCGTGGACGCCGCCCAGTCCGACGTTGCGGCGGAGGTCCAGCAGATACAGAAAACGCCATATGGCCAATACCAGATCCATGTGCCGCTGGACACGAACATCGCGCCCGGCCCGTTCAGCCGGTCGCTGCTCGTGAAAACGAACTGGGAAGACCCGAAGGAGATCCCGCTCAAGGTGACGGGGATCATCGCGGCGGACCTGGTGGCGACGCCGTGGCAGGTCACGCTGCCGAAGATGCTATCGAGCAACGCCGTGACGCGCCGGGTGGTGGTGAAATCCCGCGTGGCGGGCGTGACGCTCAAGAGCGCCGAGACCACGATGCCCGGCTTGCAAGTGCGGACGGAAACGAAGCCGTGGGGAACCGAGGTCTGGCTCGATTATTTCACGGACCAATCCAGCGGCCCCGCCCACGGCGAACTCGTTCTCTGCTCGTCGCAAGACATCCAGACGGTCATCCCCGTATCGGCGGGTGGCGAGAAGGGGTGATCCGTTGAATGCTTCTAAGCTCACCTCACACAAGAGTACATCTGTCCGTAGCATGGGCGTCCCGCCCATGATATATGCGTGAAAGCCTAAGCTTCATGGGCGGGACGCCCATGCTACGATTGAGCCGTTATAACCGCTCCAGCGCGACCTGCCTCAATAAGCCTTTCATGGTTGCTTTGGCTCGTCAAAGGTTCGCGGCTTCGACGGGCGGCTTCGACGAGATAGGATTTAAGCTCATACCCTATTCGTTGCACTTGGAATATGAATCCAGAATTACTATCTTCAGATTCTTACATGAGGCAAAAAATGGCACTCCCCCGTAGTCAAGGTTTTTCACCAGCATAGGTGATGCCCAATGTCTGCGGGGGTGTGCCATTTTCGCTTAATCCTTGAAAGCGCCAGCGTTTCACACCGCGCATGTCTCGCGGATAATGCGTGACAATTCGGCGTCTGGCACCGCGCCGCGCACGGCGTCCGCAGCGCGGATAAAGGCCTGGTAGGCCTTGTTTGCCTGGGCGGCGCTCAGTTCGAAGCCCATGGCCCGGGCGTGGTGCATGATGGCGCTGCGTCCGGAGCGGGCCGTCATGACGAAACGGTGCCCCGGCGCGCCCACCAGCGTGGGCGGCACGAACTCGTAATTCTCCGGCTTCTTCAATATGCCGTCCTGATGGATGCCCGCGCTGTGGGCGAAGGCGTTCGCCCCCACCACGGCCCGGTTCGGCTGGATGGGCACGCCGGAAACTTCCGACACAAACGCGCTCAAGGACACAATGCGGTCCAGCGACACGCCCGCCGCCGCGATGCCCTTCATGGCCAGCACAACGGCCACCTCTTCAGCCGCTGCATTGCCCGCCCGCTCGCCGATGCCGTTGACGGCCACCTCGAGCTGCCCCGCACCCGCTTGGGCCGCCGCCACACTGTTCGCCGTGGCCAAGCCCATGTCGTTGTGGCAATGGGCCGACACAATCACGCCCGGACCCGCCAGCGCCACGATGTCGCGGATGACTGCGCCGTATTCCTCGGGAAGCGCGCACCCGACCGTGTCGGGGATATTCACCCGTGACGCGCCCGACGCGATGGCCACTTGCACGCATTGGCGCAGAAACGCCCGCTCGGTGCGGGTGGCGTCTTCGGCGCTGAACTGCACCGCCTCAGCATACCCGCGCGCGCGGGACACGGTCCGCTCGACGGCGCGCAACGCGTCCGCTCGTTCCATATGCAGCTTCGAGCCCAAGTGGATGTCCGACGTGCCCAGAAATACGTGGATGACCGGCTGTGCGGCAGGCTCCAGTGCCTTGGCCGCCGCGTCCACGTCGCTTATGACGCATCGCGCCAATGCCGCCACTTCACAAGCGCGCACGCGCCGCGCCACTTGCGACACGGCCTCGACTTCGCCCGGCGACGACGCGGGGAATCCCGCTTCAATCGTAGCCACGCCGAAGGCCTCGAGCCGTTCGGCCACGGCCACTTTTACTTCCGGCGTGAAATGCACCCCCGGCGTCTGCTCGCCGTCGCGCAAGGTGGTGTCAAATATACGAATGTTCCGTTCCATAATGCTGCTCCTTCAGTTCGATTGATGGTTTCCGATTCAACAAGCGCTATCGAACCAACGAAGCGAGTGGACGCGAGCCCAACGAGCCCCGAGTCCATGAGACACCACCTCCTTTCCTCCGGCGGTTCCGCCGGTTTGCGCGTTCGCGATCGGGTAGGGGGCGGAGTCGCCTCCGCCGCCCTCCCACACCACCGTACGTACGGTTCCGTATACGGCGGTTCCTACGTTCGCTTGTTTCTACTACCTCGTTGCCTTGTGCCGTATAAGCGCCCAGCTTTACCTTGCGAGTTCCGCCCGCTACTTCCAGCTTTAGGCCCTCTTGCGAGGCATCTGCTCAAAGCACTTAGAAATCCGGTACACAACCTCCCGTAGGTTCGGCCCTTCGCTGGCTTACGCCAACTACTATGGCCTCTGCTGACTTCTGCCAGCCCATCCCAACGCCTCTCGACGCTGGTAGCGCAAAGGCAGACTGGCAGATCTCCTCGGGTAATGCGCGTTCACCTTCACACTTATGCCCGCCGCATCTACTTCCATGCTTTCCGTACAGGTATGGGGCTTTGAATCTATTGGCCTTCTCACCCAGCATGGCTGCCTCTTATGCGGTTCCTGTTCGTCGGGCCAGTGATTTGCCTGCGGCTTCCTCCAGATTCCACCTCGCGATGGACACCCTTGCCGTCCGGCTAACAGTTCCTCCTGTCAGGCCTGTAAAGGACTTGCACCTTCAAGTAAACACGCCCTGCCGGGCGCACCATAAAAAAAGGCCACGGGTTTATGGCCCGCGGCCTCGTGGTTTGCTCGATACTGGTTACTAGTTATTCCGGTCGAAGCAACACGAACCCGCGCGCCCCCAGGAGGAGGAGTCCACCTTGGAGGAGGAGTAATCGCAGGCTGTTATGCTTCAAACACGTCATGCTCTATTTCCTTTGTTGTGGGAAATATACCACATTAGGGCATATTGCGCAAACCGGTTGATGCAATGCCGTATCATGGCGCGGGCCTCCCGCCCATGCGGATAGGTTTTGAACCACGACAGGCACGATGAACACAGCGCGGCATGGCCGCAACCAAAAGGCTAGCTTTTTTAACCGCGAACAGACGCGAATGAACGCGAATGAATCTTCTAGAATGTTTTTGCAGCTCCCGTGGCATGGGCGTCTCGCCATGAAGCGATGGCCATAGCGCTCATGTCATGGGCGAGACGCCCATGCTACACTGTTTTAGTGATTTCGGACAGGGTGCAGGTTGCGGATATGAAACCGGCATGCCATAGTGGAGGCGTGTTTGAGGAGAAACCAAGAGGCAAGGTGCTTTGATGAGCGAAGCCGCACGCATTTATGAATCCATCGAGCAGGAGGCCCGCGAACTGTCCGTCATTTTTGATACGATGGCGGACGGCGTGTTTGTCATTGACAATAGCCACATCATCCTGCGATGGAACAAGGCCATGGAATGTCTCACGCTGTTCGAAGCCGAAGAGGCCATCGGCAGGCGGTGCAATTTCCTGCGCCGCGAGTGCGTCGCGGGGGAGCTTCCGCCCCAGCATGCCCTCGATTGCGGCCTATATACCGAAGGCAGCGTGGACAACCGGGAAACGTGCATCTTGCGTAAAGACGGCGCGGAGATCCCGGTCATCGCCAGCGCCCGGGTGTTATATGGCGCTCAAGGCGAATCCGTGGGCGCGGTGGTGACGCTCAAAGACATCTCCTCGATCAAGCATTTCGAGGGCGAAGCAGCCCGCCTTCACCGCGAAATCGAAGACCGAGTTGAATTCGGCAGCATCGTGGGAAAAAGCCACCGCATGAAAGAGGTGTTCAATCTCATCGAGATGGCCGCCGCGTCGCCGGTCACGGTGCTGATCCAAGGCGAGACCGGCACGGGCAAAGAGCTCGTAGCCAAAGCCATTCATTTCCACAGCAACCGCCACAAAGGCCCGCTGGTCACGGTGAATTGTTCGGCCCTCACGGAATCGCTCCTCGAGAGCGAGCTCTTCGGACATGTGCGAGGGGCGTTCACGGGCGCGGTCAGCGACCACGTGGGCCGCTTCGAGCGCGCCAACAAGGGCACCATCTTTCTCGACGAGATTGGCGATATTCCGCCCATCGTTCAAGTTAAGCTCTTGCGCGTCTTGCAGGAGCGCGAGTTCGAACGCGTGGGTGATTCCGCGACGCGTAAAACGGACGTGCGGGTCATCACCGCGACAAACCGCGACCTGCGCGAACTGGTGCGCCAAGGGATCTTCCGCGACGACTTGTACTACCGCCTCAAGGTCTTCCCGCTCACATTGCCCCCGCTTCGCGAGCGCAAGGAAGATATCGAGCCTCTCATCCGCCGCTTCATCGCCTTATTCAACGAACGGACGGGCAAAGACATCCACGGCCTCTCGACGGACGCCATGCACATTGTCATGGATTATTGCTGGCCCGGAAATGTGCGCGAACTCGAAAACGCCATCGAGCATGCCTTCGTCACGTGCCAGAGCGGCATGATCGATCCCTTCGACTTGCCCATCGAAATTCGCCGGGTCGAACTGCGGCGGCAGATCTGCGACACCGAACCCGCACCACTCGCTTCCGCCCCATGCGCGGCCCGTCCCACCTCGATGCGCCGCACGCCCATCGGACGTGAAGAACTGATGCAGGCGCTCGCGGAAAGCGGCTGGAACAAGGCCGAAGCGGCGCGCCGCCTCGGTGTCACACGCACCTCGATCTGGCGTCGCATGAAGACCTTTAATGTGCCGCTCGATGGGCCTAATTGAGCCGCCATGAATCACACAGCTTCCTTGGACGGCGAGCAAACGGAACGCCCGGATTTCCATGCGCCGATTGACACGCTCACCGGCATAGCCTGCCACCCGCTTTTCATCCGTGCGGACGATTCCGGTTAATCCATAGGGGATTGGAAATGGTAATCGCCCGCTTCGACATCAAAGACCGCCGCCCCATCTTCCAGACGCAGGAATTTAATTTCCTCCGCCTTTTCAGCCGACTTCCCACCTTCACTTACTTCTGCCACGCTCCGGGCTGGCACGTAAATCGTAGCCGTTGCGCCCACTGGCACATGCACTTTTAAAGTGAACTTCCGTTTCTCGATCTTCCAGTCAGAAACAATATGGCCATGGATCGAATCGTATTGGCCCTTGGCCCAGCTCAGCCCTCCGCCAGGGCGCGGGTGAATGACGAAATGCTTCCAACCGGGATTCTGAGGGTCTGGATTGAGGCCAGGGATATTTCGCCACATCCATTCGCCCACCGCACCGATCGCGTAATGATTGAAGGAATTCATCATCGGATTCTGGAAACCGCGTCCTTTGACATAGCCATCCCAACGTTCCCAAACCGTGGTCGCCCCGTTGTCGATCATATACCCCCACGAGGGAACCTCGCGATTGTTCAACAGGCGATAAGCTACGTCGGACCGTCCCATGGCAGCCAAATTCATCATCATCCAGTTGGTTCCCTGGATACCCGTGGAAATCCGCCAGCCATAATCCCCGATCCGCCGGACCATGTGTTCCATAGCTTTTTGTCGCAGGCTCTCAGGGAGCAGATCAAAGTGGAGGGCCAGCGCATAGCCGGTCTGTGTGTCGCCTTGAATCGTCCCGTCGGGTTTGACATATGCATGGTTGAACGCTTCCCTGATCCCACGGGCGAGTTCGCCATATTTTTTAGATTCTTCGTCGCGGCCCAGAACACCCGCCATCCGCGCCAGCAGGTCGGTGGAGTGGGCAAGAAACGCTGTCGCCATGACTTCTTTGGGTACCGCACCGCCGCTTTTAGGCCAATTCTGCCATACCATGGTGTCTCCGTTCAGATGATCACCGTAGTTTTGGCCACACCGGTTCTTCCAGAGTAGATCGGGGTTATGTTCATACACGAAATCGATATATCGCTTCATTGACTCCCAATGCTGCTCTAGGAGACGCGTGTCAGCGTAATTCTCATAGAGCCGCCAGGGGATGATCACGCCGGCGTCGGCCCAACCTGGTGCGCAAAACCAGTAGTCATCATCCGTGGGTGGGTACATAAGGGGCGCGACAATCGGATAACGCCCGTCATTGGTCTGGGTGTCGCGGATATCCTGCACATATTTCCCATAAAAGCGGGCCATGTCCATGTTGAAGATCCCTGCCTGGGCAAAGATCTGCGCATCCCCCATCCACCCCAGCCGTTCGCCGCGCTGCGGGCAATCCGTCGGCACACTGTAGACATTGGAGCGTTGAGTCCAGACGATATTCTCCATCAGCTTGTTGAGCAGCGGCGAGGAACAGGCGAATGTGCCGGTCATCACCATGTCGGCGTGGCTCACGCAACCGGTCAGATCGGTGAGGGCAGGTTTTGCCGCCAGGCCCGTCACCTCAACGTAACGGAAACCATGATACGTGAAATGCGGTTCGTAAATTTCTGTACCGCCACCCCTAAGTATGTAGGTATCGGTCGCGATGGCATTAGTCAGATTGTTGGTATAAATCTGCCCATCAGGCTGAAGCATTTCACCAAAGCGCAATTTCACCGTGGTCCCACGGGGGCCATGCAATTTGAGCCGATATATACCGGCGAAATTCTGGCCCAGGTCAAACACGTGAATCCCCTGTGCGGGCTCACTCAGCGCAATGGGGCGTAGCTCCTGGGTGATCCGGATCGGTTCGCAGAGCTGGCTCACCAGCCGCACCCCGTCCACACTGGCGGTCCGGACTGGTTTCCAATCCGCATCATCGTATTTCGCCGTGTCCCAGCCAGGCATTTCACGCCGCGCGTCATACCACTCGCCATCGAAAAGGCACGCGCCACGGATCGGCCCTTCCAGCGTCCCCCGCCATGTTTCATCGCTCACTATGGTTTGGGTCCGGCCGTCCGCAAGCACGATGTCCAGACGCACAATCAGCCGAGGACGGGTGCGGGCGAGCGTCATCACCCGGCCAGCGCACCAGCCGTCACCGCAGACGGCACCGATGGCGTTCACCCCTCTGCGCATCAGGTTGGTCACATCGTAAGTCTGGTACTGCACACGGCAATTAAAATTGGTCCAGCCTGGGTCTAAGATCTCATTCCCGACCTGCTTGCCATTCAGGCTCATCCGATAAGCACCAAGACAGGTGGCGTAAAGCCGGGCTTGGCGGACGGGGCCGGCAAGCACAAAAGTCTTGCGCATCATCGGCGCGGGAGAAGGCACCGTTTGCATTGCCGGAGTCACTGTCTGGGTCACGCCATCCACCAGATTCTCCTTTGACCAGGCTGGCGCTTCGATCGAATCTAGGGCGGTCACATTTTTCTTTTTGGCGATGCTGTTTCCGTCGGCCAATACCTCCATTTCGTTCAAAGCAAAACCATATCCCGCCTCGCTATGCCTGCTCATGCGCGTCACCATCAAGCGCACATAACGGCCGGAACTGGACGCAAAATGGTATTCCAACGGCTTGGTTTCGGGATTGACAATATCACCCCCCGTCTGGTCAATCGGTGTTTTGAACTCTTCAAAATCCTGGCTGTCCGAAACATCGAGCTTCAGACGCAGGGGAAAGAGGAATCCCGGCGTGTCGGATGAACAATCATAAGGCCGGGCCGGGTATAGCTTGATGCTGTCAAACGTTTTGGTATCCCCTAGATCGATGATCACCCATTTAACCTGATCGGGCGTCGTCGCCAATTGACTGTGATATCCATTGTTGGGCGGCGCATAAACCGGCTGGGGCACATCGTCGGACAGCTCAATCCACTTGGCTTGCCAATCGCCGGGCTGTAGCAGGCCCATTTCGAAGGAGGCCTCTTCGCTGTAGGCGCTGGCCATGCCATCCTTATCCCAGACCCGCACTTTCCAATGATATTTGCGCTTGGATTCCAGCGGCTGTCCGGCATATTCAACCTGGATCGAACGATCAGACTCGACCTTCCCGCTATCCCAAAGTTCGCCTCGATTGTTCTTTATATCTTGTTCATCGGCGGCGACCAAGATCTGGTAGGCCGTCTGCCGCTGGCCACGGAGGTGGGAAATCAATTGCCAGAAAAAGCGCGGCTTAGCCGTATCGATTCCCAACGGATTATGAGCATACTCACAACGCAACCGTGTGGCCGTCAGGCCTTCGGCGAAAACTGTACTACTCGAAAACAGACCAAGGATTAAGATCCCCAATAATACCCGCTTGGCCATAAAACGCACCCCAAAAACTCCTATGTAATACCTATATTTTCCCCTTGCCATCCTCGCGGCCCCGCACTCCATTATAGAAAACGTTTACTTTTCGGCTCCGCTTTCTCGCGGTGAAGATCTATGCAGGATACAGTAAACGTTTGCTAATGGAATTTACATCATATCCCCTAATCTGTCAAGGCATTTATAATGAACGCATTTATAATGAACGCTGTCATCCGACAGAAGCGCTTGACAAAACATGTTAATTTATGGCACGTTATAACATAATCGCAATAGCCTATGGCTACTGAATAGACATGATGCTTCTGTTCCTAGGCTTAAAGAATAAGTGACTGCCCGGCAATTCTGTAATGCGCAAACTGGCTATCCATCTTTCATGTGTTCAGGGGGCAACTTACGATGACAGGTCGAGAGAGAATTCGAGCAATCTGCAACCGGGAACAACCGGACAGGCTTTCATGGACAACGATTGTCGATGAGGCCACACTGTCGAATCTTCCAGCGAATCTGCAAGGCCTCTCGGGTATCGAGTTTTACAAGTATATCGGGTGCGACATTTTTCTCTTGAACTGCTGGGGTATGCCCTACGATTTTCGTTCCCCAGTCATTGTGTGGCCCCAGTTCGTGGAAGAGGTCATATCCTGTGAGAATGAACGCTTCCGCCGTGAGTTGAGAACTCCTGAAGGTTCTTTGACGAGCACCCGGGTGAACGGCCATCCCGTGGAGTTTCCCGTGAAGACGGTCAAAGATGCGAACCTCTACCGGCGTATCTGGGCTGAAACCACTTTGAAGAAGAGTGATGATCTGCCAGTATATGAACGTGTCACTTCTGAGATTGGCGATTATGGGGTGGTTACCCGCTTCTGGGGGCCATCCACCATTCCCATGCTTCTGGAAGAGGACATGGGGATGATCCATTTTTATGACATGTATGCACAACACCCTGATGAACTGGCCGCCCTTATCACAACCATCCACGACAAGCATCTTGAAGCGTTTGAGATTCTTGCCCAAGGCCCCTGCGACATCGTCATCCTCATTGAAAATACGGATATCAACTATATACATCCAGAGATCTATCGAAAATACAATGGGATGCATGTCAAAGATTTCGTTGATATCATCCATAAAGCAGGCAAAACCGCAATCATCCATATGTGCGGGCATGTGCGAGGCCTCTTGGACCAAATACGGATGACTGGGCTCGATGGCGTCCATGCCTTGACACCGTCGCCAACCGGAGATACGTCCGCCGAGCTGGCTCTCGATGAGTTGGGCGACGATTTGATCATCATCGGCACGCTAGATCCGACGATTTTTTGCCTGGGCCCTATAGAAGGTATTGGGCAAGCGCTCGACCGCCTGTATACCCCCCGGCTGCGGCGCTCAAACTTCATCCTATGTGCCGGAGCCGATGGCATCGTGGTGCCGCTGGAGCGATTCAACGCATTGGCTGATTGGATGGCTAGGAATGGCTGAATCCAAGATCAGGAAGCCATATAATCTGTCTTGGGCATTGACCACAACCCAATAAGACGGCATAACACTCTTTATTCACGTTTACCTTCGCGTTCTTGGCAGTTTTGCGCAGGCATAAATTGGTTGGGCGTACTGGTGGCGGAACCGTATTCATTCTTCAATAGTATATTTCACGCCGCGAAGCAGCAATGAATACAAGGTAGTAGTATGAAGAGATTTCCATGAAGAAACAATCGAGTAGGGGGGTTCCTCCAGGGCGGACGCATCTAATAATGCTGAATTCTGGATAATGTCTATCAGCTTGTCCTGCCATTCTTTTTCCGTTTTTTGTTTTTGTCTTTTTCCTGGCGTGTCCGACGGATGATTTCGTTGGCATATTCCTCGGCCAGCTTACGGAATTGGTTGTAGCCATCAATGGCCTCTTGGAGGGCCTCCACCTCGTCGGTGGGAACGTAGTGCACCACGTTACGCCCGTTTTGCCATGTCTGATGGTTGTAGTGGGGCCGGCCGGCCATCGCGCAGATCTTGCCGCGTTCCATCCGCTCGATGGCCGCCATCTTTTCTAACAGCCGCTGGATTTTGCTTGTTTGTTTCATGGCAATATGATATAGGAATATATATAAAAAGTCCAGCGTTTAACTCAGGAGATAAAGCCATGGGCAATGAGCATCATCCCGTTCCGAGACAGCGCGGCATCATGGAATACTTGGAGGAAATCCCCGATCCGCGTGTCCGCCGCAGGCGGTTCCATAAGCTGGCCGATATTCTGGTTATCGGACTTTGTTCGATGTTGACCGGCGGCGAGGGATTCAACGACATGGCGTTGTTTGGAAGGATCAAACGAGACTGGCTCAAGACCTTTCTCGAGTTGCCTCACGGCATCCCGTCGCACGATACCTTCAACCGGGTTTTCTCCGCCATCGACCCCGATTGTTTTATGGACTGTTTTGTGCGCTGGGTCCAAAGGATTTGCCCGGCACTGCAGGGGGAAGTCGTTGCCATCGATGGAAAGGCGTTGCGCCGAGCCTTGGATGACGGCGATTCAATCCCGTATATTGTCAGCGCCTGGGCTTCGCAAAACGGGCTGGCCTTGGGACAGGTTAAGGTGGACGATAAGTCCAATGAAATCACCGCCATCCCCGAACTGTTGCGGGCGTTGGCCCTTCAAGGCTGCATCGTGACCATTGACGCCATGGGATGCCAGAAAGACATCGCCGCCCAGATCATCGAGAAGAAAGCTGATTATGTCCTAGCCCTCAAAGGCAACCATGCTACGGTTCACCAAGAGGTCCAGGATTTCTTTGCCGACGCTGTTTTGCCCTGCGCTTTCGAACCCGCCACTACCGTTGCCCCCAACACCATGGCCTGCTCCAAAACGCTCGAAAAAGACCATGGGCGCATGGAAACGCGCCGCTACTGGCAATCCACCGACATTGACTGGGTGGCAGACAAAAAGCGGTGGAAGGGCTTGCGCAGCATCGGCATGGTCGAGTCGATCCGCTGCGTCAAAGGCAAAAACACCATCGAACGCCGCTATTTCCTCACCAGCCTTCCTCGTGATATTGAGGCCTTCGCAAAAGCCGTGCGGGGCCACTGGGGTGTCGAAAACCAGATCATTGGTCTCTCGACGTGACTTTCCGGGAAGACCAAAGCCGCGCCCGGACCAAAAACGCCGCACAGAATCTGGCCACGCTGCGCCGAATCGCACTCAACCTCATCAAGAGGAACACGGAAGAGAATATTTCGCAACGACAAAAAAGGATATTCGCCGCACTTGATATGCCGTTTCTCCAGCAATTATTGGGATTTTAGATGCGTCTGCCCTGTCCCACGAATAGCGGGTGAGGAAACGCACCATACATGGTCGGGACGCCCATGCTACGAAAGGTTTAAAAACATAATATGGTTCTTACGATACGATTATAAATCACTCGTATTCCCGAAGGGCGTCATACATGGCCTTCATGTTTTCGAGGCCCACATCGGGCAAAATCTCATTGCTGGTGAATAATACCAGAGAGGCCTTATCCCGGCATATCTCGATGGCTTCACGCACTGCGCGCTTGACGCCTTCCGGCGTTTCTTTTACAAGCGTTTCCGTCACGGAGATCGGCCCGAAAATGATGAGTTTTTCCCCGTCGATAGTGCGACGTTCGACGATATCGCGCACTTGCACGCCGCACTCCGCTTGAAATCCTTGCAGTCCGCCTACGCCAAGTTCAAGGATATCATCCAAGATAGGCCGCACATCACCGTCGCAATGCCAAATGAGCTTGGCTCCCGCTTCCCGCAAGGGGCGGATGGCTTCTTTCACAAAGGGAAAGTATTCTTCCCGTAGAAAGCCGGGATCCACAAGGGGGCCATTCTGGCCGCAGATGTCCATGCCACACAGCATGGCGCGCGGCTGGACGCCTTCGCGCACCATTCGGGCCACGACCCGCGCCTGGCAAGACGCCACGGCGGCGGAATGCCGGAATAACCTCCGGATGTGGTCCGGGTATAGGCAAATAGCCATCAGGTAGGTCTCGTAGCCGTATACGCGGTACCACTCGAAATTGGGAATCACCTCCCACCGCGCCGGGCACCAATACAGGCGTGGGCCGCACAGGGTTTGCATGCGGGCCATTTCCGCGCATTTCTGCTGGAACGCCGCCTCTTCGTCGAAACTGGCCACCACTTCTTCCGGCGACGGCAATTGCTCGATCTCTTCCACGACGCTTTCGGGCGTGTACTCGGAGCGGATTTCCATATCGGTCTGCGTGACCAAGGTATAACCGCCGCGTTCGCTGGGCACATTGACATCGAGTATGCCATCGAGCCCCAGCGCTTGATAGGCGCGCACACTCACTTCGAGGGGATTCGCCCAATACTGATCCTCGGAGGCCCCTGTGATGGCCATCACCTTTTCGGGATCAGCGATCCATCCGCCCAAGGCAGGCGGGCGATCCACGGGAAGCAAATTGAAAGCAGCGTCAAGGTGTTTTTTCTCTGGAGAGGTTTCAATGCTCATGATTTCCTCGCGCTTATGTCTGCACATCGTTATTCTACTATCACATCGTCATTCCCGCGAAAGCGGGAATCCAGGGCGTTTCTTAAGGCTCTTCGTTTTCGGGGTTTTCCGAAAGCATTCCATGTGCGAATTCACATCGCCGCAAATCTGAAAAGAGCGTTCGGGCGAAAACCGCACGCTAAAGCAGCAGCAAGCTGCCGCACTCCATACCATTTGCCAAGAAAAGACGTAGCGATTGTATTGAGTGCGGTAGCTTGCTACCGCTTTCTTGTTCCCTTTCGGTGCAGTATAGCGATTTTCCGTCTGGCGGCTTGCCAGCTCCATTTTCGGAAATCTCCAAAAACGAAGAGCCTTAAGAAACGCCCTGGATCCCCGCTTTCGCGGGGATGACGTTGTTATATATGTCATATATCTATAAAACGAAATAAAAGTTTCTAGAAGGGGGTGCGGGGGAAACCTTTTTTCAAAAAGGTTTCCCCCGCCTGATTCTAGCCGTTCACCACGTCCAGGCCTTCCGGAACGATGGGCCGGATTCCCAGGGAATGGCACAGGTGGACCAATTCGGCCCGGAAATCGCCGTACATGACATGAATATGGTTCGAGCGGAGGTCGTTCAAGAAAGCCTTCACGGGGGCGTCCAGGCGAATCCAGGTATGGGGTGAGAATTCCCATCCCGTGGTTTTCAGGTCTTCGCGCGTTTTCTTCTGTGATTCGCCGCCCGCGATCAACATGGCGTAGTTCCCGGCTATCCGGCTCATGCGGGCCATGGTGACGCGGCCGGGCTTGCTGACGCATTGCGGGCACATGCCGCCATGCTTCCAAGGCAATTCCTGGAGGCCGTGCTTGACCCATTGAATGTCTTTGGGGCTGGCGGCGAGATCGGTGGCCTGGGAGCCGCAATTCGAGATGCGGAGCACGCCTTCGACGGGATCCATCCAGCGGACATCGGCGAAGTTGATGGCCTGGTCGTCCACGTTTTTCATGACTTGCATGGTAAGCGCGCCGTTCGAGTCGGATTCGCACGCGCAGATGATCCGCTCCTTGGGGCCGTCGGCGTCGGCGGCGTCGCCCAGCACCGCATGGGACAAGCAGAAGCTCGTGGCCACGCGCGCCATGACCGGCAGGCATTTCACGCTGATGAAATCGAAGTGTTTTTCCTCGATCACTTGCTTGAGCGTGGCGTACAGCCGGATGGATTGCTCGACTACATTATCGGCGACCGCTACGCCGCCAAATGTGGATTTCAGCCATGCCTGGTAGTGCTGGACAGTCTTTTCATCAATAGAGGCGCTTCGGTCCACGACATCGAGTTCGTCCCAGCCATCGATGTCGATTCCGAATTGGGTGAGCCATTGGTTGGGATCGACGGATGCCGTGAGCATCTCGAGGGAGCGGCTGCCGCCAAGGCCATACCGCATGCCCCGCAGGCGCGCGCCAGCGGCATATCCACGGCACAATTGTCCGAGCTGTTTGCGGATGGCGGGGTCATCGAAGTTGCCGTATACAAGGGGCGCTTCTATGCCTACCTCCGATAGTGCGCCTTTCACAACGCCAGAACCAATAAGCCCCGCGCAATCGGGATAGGCGTTGGTCCAAATCACCAGAGGCAAGCGCCGGGACAGCAGGGCGCTCCATGCGGCGGTGGTGGAGAAGCTCCAATCGGCCAGGTAGAGCACGATGGCCTCAGCTCCGGCATCTTCGAGGGCGCGCAGGTGTTCGACGCCTTCCTCTGGACAGCGCGTAGGGCCTTCCGGGCGCACCACGGCAAAGCCTATTTCGCCCAAGGTATCGAAGGCAGCCGTATGGAAACGGCGGGCCTTATCGTGCATGGCGGGCACGGTGTCACAATTGGGCGAAATCAGGCTCAGCACGCCGATGCATTTAGGCGGAGCCGCGCCGGGGCGCTGGACAGCGCCACCGCGCTGCAAGGCGGTTGGAACGGTATTAGGGCGGCGTATCATGGGAGGTTCCTTTCAAGTT
>CAXXTH010000009.1:0-192314 GCA_963668025.2 Candidatus Hydrogenedentota bacterium | reverse complement strand
ATTGAAAACCTCCGAAAACTGGTTGAACGGGCGCGCAAGCACGATATCGGCGTCTTCCTATATTTGAATGAACCCCGGGCCATGCCACTCGCCTTCTATGATTCCCGGCCAGAGTTGAAGGGGGTGGTTGAAGGCGATTACGCAGCTCTCTGTTCGAGCCATCCCGATGTGCAGGCATATCTCCGTGATTCCATCGCATCCATCTGTAAAGCCGTTCCTGATATTGCCGGTTTCTTCACGATCTCGGCCTCGGAAAACCTCACCAACTGCTGGTCACATAACCAAGGCCTCAACTGCGCCCGCTGCGGCAAATCGACACCTGCCGAAGTCATCGCTACGCTGCACCGCAACATCCAAGAGGGCATAGAACGTTCGGGATGCCAGGCCCGGTTAATCGCCTGGGACTGGGGATGGCCAAACGAATGGGTGGAACCACTTATTAACGCGCTGCCAGAGCAAGTAAGCCTTCTGAGCGTGAGCGAGTGGGACATCCCTATCCAGCGTGGAGGCGTCGACAGTGTGGTGGGTGAGTATTCGATCTCGACCGTGGGTCCGGGCCCGCGCGCGCTCCGCAATTGGGGCATCGCACGCGGCCGTGGGCTCAAGACACTGGCCAAAATCCAGGCGGGGAATACCTGGGAACTCTCCGCCGTGCCATACATCCCTGCCGTCGAGAATGTTGCACGGCACGCCGCCAATCTCCGCGACGCCCAAATCGATGGGCTGATGCTTGGCTGGACGCTTGGAGGATACCCGTCACCGAACCTGGAAATTGTCGCGAGAATAGGGGAAAAGAACCTGCCCGCTCCGATGACCGTGGAACAGGCTATGCTCGATGTGGCTGCGAACCGTTTCGGCCAAGCCCTTGCACCAGCGGTGGTCCAGGCGTGGAAGACAATGAGCGCGTCTTTTAAAGAATTCCCCTTCCACATCGGCGTGGTCTACAGCGCGCCCCTACAGATGGGTCCGGCTAACCTATTATGGGAAAAGCCAACGGGGGTACCATGCATCCATGGTAGGCTTCCCCTACGATGATCTCGATGCATGGCGTAGCGTGTATCCTTCAGAGGTTTTCGCTTCCCAGCTCGATAGGGTGGCGGATGGATTTGACGCCGCCTCCGCCTGCTTAAACGCCGCCATACAGCAGGCTTCACTTAGTGCAAGCCAAATGTGTGAAGCCACTGCCGAATGGCGCGTGGCGGAGGCCGCCGCCGTGCATTTCCGCAGCGCCGCCACCCAAGCCCAGTATATTATGGCAAGAAATGCGCTTGCGGACGTAAACATGCCAGAAGCCAGTAAAGCCGGTTGTCTTAATGCAATAGAGAAATCATTGCGCGCGGAAATCGCGCTTGCCCGGCGGCTCTATGACATCCAATCCCATGATTCCCGAATCGGATTTGAATCCTCGAATCAATACTACTACGTACCGCTCGATCTGGCCGAGAAAGTGCTCAACTGCCGGGATCTGCTTGACCGTTGGCTGCCTAAACAGCGGGCGGCATATTCCCATGGTTCTTAAGCCTGCTGGCGGGAATGCGGGAGCGGCCATAAGGACGCATGGATGAACTAGGATCTTGACATCCTCCATGCATAGATACATAATTCTCTCATGAGCCGTTTAGTAACCTGAGTGCTATCCGGTTTACTTTCATACCGGCGCAGGCAAGGACCGAATATGTTGCGGGAGAATGCTTGCATTACGCGAAACTGCATGAGAACCGAGCCATTCACCGGTCCTCCTGGATGGCCTGTGCTGGCATGTCCCCGGTGTAAAGGGCCTCTTCAGGCTTCCTCTGAAGGCTATTCCTGCGGACAATGCGGCAGAGCTTATCCAGCCAGCAAAGGCTTCCCTGATTTTCTTCCTGCCGGGAACACCCCTATTGACGATGGCTTCTCCTTGCAATTACTGGAGCTTCTGTACGACAGGGAGAAAGCTGGCCACTTCATATTCCAAGTCCGCCGCAAACTGATTGAAAAGATGGTGCGGAAATACCATAGGCTAGACGGGCTCCGTGTTTTGGACATTGGATGCGGCACCGGATTCATCGCGCGCCATATGGCCGGGCTTGGAGCGGATATAGCGGGAATAGATGCTTCCCTATCCGCGCTACAGAAATGCCAGGATGAGGGATTGCATCACATTTATGCATCGCATGGGGATGCGCTGCCATTCGCGGATAATCAATTTGATGCCGTGCTCTGCCTGGATGTCCTCGAGCATGTCCAGGATGATGTAGGCGTGATGCGGGAAGCCCATCGGGTGCTACGGCCCGGCGGGCATTTTCTGATTCTAGCGCCCGCGCTGCCGCATCTCTGGCGCAATTGCGACAGCTTAATCGGCCACAAGCGGCGATATACCCGCAAGGAATTAAGCAGACGCCTGCGCGGCGCAGGCTTTGTTCCCAAACGCCTCACGTATTTGTTCCCGTTATTTGTCCTCCCGGCGCTCGCGTACCTCCTCATTGAAAAACTTTTCCCCGTTCGCTCAACGGCTCCGTCCGATATCCTGCGTGAGTTCGCCCTCCCGCCGAAATGGCTAAATACACTGGCGCAACAAGTCCTGATGGGCGAAATAGCGCTTATTCCCTACGTTTCCATGCCTTTTGGGATCAGCATAGCCGGCATATCCGAGAAACCGGGGATACCAACCGTATGAGAGGATAGTTCGAACATGCGTATCCTTTTTTTGCAGATGGAATCCGTGGTGCATGACCGGATCGGTGTCATGTGCCTCAGCGCGGCGCTCAAACAGCATGGCCATGAAGTGAAGTACATCATTGTACAAGAGGCCGGTGAAAAACAACTTCACCAATGCATGCGGGATTTCGCGCCGAGTGTGGTTGCCTATAGCATGATGACCGGCGAATACGCCGCTCTCATGAACTTGAACCGGCGTTTGAAGGAGCAATACCCATTCCACGCCGTGTTCGGCGGGCCCCACCCCACCTTTTACCAAGACTTGATCCATGAAGACGGATGCGATGCGCTATGCATCGGCGAGGGCGATTATGCGTTCCCGGAGTTCTGCAACCGGCTGGAGCATGGAGAGGCATACTGGGAGACGCCAAATTTCATTGTGCGCAAGAATGGAGATATTCACCGGAATCCGCTGCTGCCGCTTATCGAGGATCTCGATGCACTCCCATTCCCGGACCGGGAGCTGATGTATGAGGCCGATCCCGGCATAAGAGGCGAAGGGAGGAAGAGTTTCCTGGCGGGACGTGGCTGTCCTTATATGTGTACCTATTGTTTCAATAACAAATATAACCGCATGTTTCGCGGAAATGGCCCTGTATTAAGGCATCATTCGCCCGAACGTTTAGTGGCCGAGGTTCAAGCGGTTCGGGAGAAGTATTTTCTTGACTGGGTGGCCATTCTAGATGACACATTCATGATTCGCCCACCAGGCTGGGTTGGCCAGTTTTGCAACGAGTACAAAAAACGCATTGGCTTGCCTTTTGGCTGCTGCGCCCGGGCGAATTTAGTCACCGAAGACCTTATCGCCCAGTTGAAGGGCGCAGGTTTGGATATGTGCGGCATGGGCGTCGAGTGCGCGGATGAAAAAATTGCAAACAGCATCTTGAACCGGAATATCTCCAATGACGAGCTGTTGGGAGCGGCGAAAATATTGCACCGGCACCAGGTGAAGCTCATGACCTTTAGCCTGCTGGGGCTTCCGGTAAAAGAACCTTACAAAACCGACTTAAAAACGCTCGAACTTAATATCGAGATCCGCCCGACTTTCGCATGGGCTTCGCTCCTATATCCTTATCCTGGCACGGAAGTGGGTGATTATGTGCGGGAGCACGGATTTCTGCCGAAAAACGCCTCCTTGCTGGAAACGAATAAACGGTCCTCTCTGCTCGATTTCGGTTCCGAACAAGAAAAACGGCGCATAGAGAATCTGCACAAACTTTATGGCCTGATTGTGAAGTTCCCCGCTCTAAAGCGAATAGGCGGCGCGCTTTGCGAGCTTCCTCAGAACAAACTGTACTTGATAATCTACTACTTGTTCTATGGATACTGCTTCAAAGTGAAGCTGTGGCCTTACCGCTCGTTTTGGCGGGAGATATGGAAATATATGCGCCTATTTGTCCGAATGATTCAAAAGAGCTGAGAGGCATCATGCGCATCGGATTTTATGTCCAAGTATTCGAGAGCCTCGGGGTGGAATACCTTTCTGCCAGCTTGAAACAAGCGGGGCATGAAACGGAGCTTTTTTATGATCCCGCCCTTTGCGATGACATTATCGCGGAAAAACAATGGCTATCGCGGCTGCTTTCGATTGAAGATCTGCTTGTGGAACGAATGGCGTCGAGCGGCATCGAGCTGGCGGCGTTCACCGTGACGACCGATACATTTGCCCGCGCGCTCCGCGTGGCCGCGAAACTGAAACGCATATCGGGCATCCCCACGGTATTTGGAGGCATCCACGCGACATCGGCCCCCGAGCGCGTCATGGAACACCAAGAGATCGATTATGCCATCATGGGCGAAGGCGAACAGGCGCTGGTGGATTTGGCCGATGCGCTTCAAGAGCGCAGGCCTGCCGCCAGTATCGAGAATCTGTGCTTTCGACAGAATGGGAACCTGGCCATCAATCCGGTCCGGCATTTGGTGGAAGACCTGGATACGCTGCCGTTTCCGGATAAGGCCTTGTTCTGGGATTGTCCCACCGCGCTCCATACCAACCGCTACACCATCATGACTTCACGGGGCTGCGCTTTCTCCTGCACGTATTGCTGCAATTCCTACTTGCGCCCCTTGTATAGGGGAAAAGGGCATTGGCTTAGGCGCAGGAGCGTGGACAACGCCATCACGGAACTCGTGGCCGCGAAGAGCCGGTTCTCATTCAACCGGGTGCAATTCTGGGATGATAACTTCGTAGGAGACGCCGCATGGCTGGAGGAATTCGCGGATAAATATCCCAAGGCGGTCGGCATTCCATTCTTCGCATGGGTGAATCCCAAACTTGCGGACAAGAGCACCGTCGCGCTCCTGGAAAAAGCGGGATGCGGCGAGATCAATATTGGTGTGCAAACCGTCCATGAAACCACCCGGCGGCGGTATCTGCGCCGGCGCGACACGAATGCGGAGATCAAGGATATTTTGGATGCCGCACGCGGGACGAATATGTTTGTGAGCACGGACAATATCTTGCAACTGCCAGGACAAACACTGGATGAAGCGCTCGATCTTGCCCGGTTTTATGCGGATAATCCAGTGGATTTGCCGTATGCCTTCATTTTCAGGGCATATCCCCGCACGCGCATCGTGAAGATGCTTCAGGAGGAAAGCGGCGCGGAATACAGCAAAGCATGCATGGAAACGGCCATGAGCGGACGCAGCAATTCGGTGATGCACAGCGGCGACCAGACAGACTTGATGAAGGTTCGCACGCTTATCCTATTGACGAGCCTTCTGCCCCGGTCCGCCCTATTATTTCTGCTGCGCAATGCCCGTTATAAATATTTGCCCATGTCAAAAACATCCACATTGCTCACCGTATTGTGCGGATTGCAAAGACGTTTGTTCAGCAAGAAAAGGCACATGCCTTGCGGCTTTAAACTATCCGAATATGCCTGCCATTGGCTGCGCTTCGCCATACTTGGCGTGATATGGCGATCCCGGTGGATGATGGAGCGGCGGGCGTTCCCGGCGGATGGATTGAAGAACGGCGTATCAGGCAAGTAAGGGCCGCATACGTAAAAATGGAGCTTCGCTGAATCGCGGGCTGAACTTGAAAGGAGAGGTCGAAAGATGCTTATCAATCGCCGTGTCTTGCTGGTGCAGCCTGTACTCAAGGGCCAGCTCATGCAAGCGACGCCAGATTTGGGCCTAGGCTTTCTGGCCACTGCATTGCGACGTGATGGCTACGAAGTGGAAATCCTGGATTGCATTTGCAAAGGATGGAGCATCGAGGATTTCGCGGCGTATATCAAGCGGCATGAATTCGGCATGGCCGGTTTCAAGATATTTTCTCTAGACCTCGAATCGGCCCGGCGCATGATATGCGCTCTCAAAGAAGCCCATCCCCAAACTCATGTCGTGCTTGGCGGCCCCCATCCCTCGTGTTCGCCCCATGATGTGCTCGATACATTCCCCGAAGCCGATTATGCACTCCAGGGCGAGGGGGAAACCGCTTTGCCGATGCTGCTGCGGCGCCTGGAAGAGGATGCTCCCAAAGAAATGTTCATGGAAATTCCCGGCCTGGTGTACCGCCTTGATGGAGGCATTTGTGTCCGGCCCTCCCAGCCTGTTGCCGACCTGGATATGCTGGGCATTCCCGCATGGGACCTAATCAATCCGCACCATTACATTCACTCCCTTGGGATGTGGCCTATAGCGAGAAATCGGATTACCGCACCGCTCCATTTGACTCGGGGCTGCCCATTCACCTGCCGTTTCTGCGCTGGCCGGCCTTTAACAGGCCAAACTGTCCGCATGCGGAGCATAGGCATGGTTATGAAAGAACTGCATTTGCTCGCGGATGAATATGGCATACGCGAGTTTCATCTGATTGACGATATGGTCACATACGACCGCGACTACATGCTGCGGTTCTGCGCGGCATTAAAACAGGAGAAGTTGAACATGAACTGGGCTTGCCCGATGGGGCTGCGCCTGGACTCGCTGGACGCCGAGATGCTTCATGCCATGGAAGACGCCGGTTGTTACGGCGCGGGCGTCGGAATCGAGTCAGGGCGGCAACGCATCCTGGATTTTATCGACAAAGGAACCACGATTGAAGCGCTTAGGCGCAATGTCGGCATGGTCCGGCAAGAAACTAAATGGTTGCTGGTGGGATTCTTTATCATCGGATTGCCCACGGAAACACGGGAAGATATCGAGGAAACGATCAATTTCGCCTGTTCATTGCCGTTGGACGCCATACAGATGATCACATTCATGCCGCTTCGAGGCACTCCGCTCCACGACTATGTGCTGCAAGAACTAAAAACCCGTGAAGATGGCGAAGCACCGCCCCGCGAATGCGGGGACATCCATGTGCGCTATTACGCCCCTATAGGCATGACCAAACAGGAGGTCACATCGCTACTAAGAAAAGCAAATTGGAAATTCCTGTTATCACGGCCTTCGCGGATATTCCGCATGCTTCTGAATGTACGGCACTTTTGGCAGCTCTCCCGCTTAGCCAGAGTCGCACGATTGAGACTGGCAAGCTAATCAAGGAATGGAATTGAAAACACAAACCAAATGGCTTGACCTTGCCCGTTTACATCGCATGGCCACGGCTCTGCATGGCGCGCTGCCGCGCCGGTTCTCGCCTAATGGCTTTGCTTTTCCCCACTTCATTACTTGTTTCAGGTGACGCGCCAGTGCAATCTGCGGTGCTCCCTGTGCCAGGATATCCACTGGCTGCGCGGCGTTCCTCCTGCCAAGCAAAGCGAAGGCGAGCTAACCAATCTAGAATGGAAACGCCTGATAGACGAAACCGGGCTTTTCAGCGTGGTGACCTTCACGGGCGGCGAACCATGGCGACGGGAGGATTTCCCGGAATTGATCGAGTACGGAAGCGCCCGGCGTCGCACCCATTTGCTCACCAACGCGACGCAAATGGATGAGCCCCGCGCGAAGCGGTGTGTTGAACTGGCCCCCCGGTCGCTCTTCGAGCATGGATTATTCGCCATCGGCGTTTCGCTTCATGGCTTGCGAGATACACACGACCGAATCGTGGGACAGCCGGGCGCTTTTGAAAAGTCCATGGGCGCGGTCCAGGCGCTGGCTTCATTCCGTAATGAATCAGGAAAGAAATGGCCCTACATACACATCACCGCCGTTCTTTGTGAGCAAAACATCCAAGAAATCTCCGAACTGGTGCGAGCGGTTTCGGCGGCTGGGGCGAACACCATCAACCTTGCACGTAAAGTGGAGCCTTTTGAACTGGAGCGCCTGGGCGAGAAGGCCCCTTGGCTGTTTGCGCAGGATGATTTTCCCCATCCTCATATACAGCCGGATATCTTGCGCACATCCTTGGAGCAATGCCGGATAACCGCCGAGGCGTGCGGCATCGGGATACGGTTCCCAAACATGCCTCTAGCCGACCTGCTCGATTACTACAATGGCGGATATAAAATGAAGCAATATAAATGCCGGGCGGCCTGGTCCTCGCTTATTATCGGTGCGAACGGAAACGCCTATCCCTGTTTCGCCTATCAGGCCGGAAACATTCACGACCAAAGCATAAAGGAAATCTGGAACGGTGGACGCATGCGGGAATTTCGCCGCCGCTTAAAAACAGGCTTGTTCGCCTGCTGTCAAGGCTGTTGCTTCGCTCATTACACCGGCTAATAACGGCCCATGGGAAGGCTTATGCGCATCGGATTTTATGTTCAAATCTTTGAATCGTTGGGAGTGGAGTATCTCTCCGCCTGCCTAAAACAAGCCGGGCATGAAACGCTGCTCTTTTTTGATCCCAAGCTGGGGGATGATTCGTTCGTGCTCAGCAAGCGCCTTGCGCACATGCTGAGCGTGGAAGACCTGCTTGTCGCCCGGATGGCCTCCGCGCGCCTCGATATCGCCGCTTTCCCGGTCATGACAGACACCTTCGCCACCGCGTTGCGCGTCGCGGGGAAGCTGAAGGAACACTGCAACACCACCACGGTATTTGGCGGCGTCCACGTGACAAGCGTTCCGGAAAGAGTTTTGGCCCATCCCGAGGTGGACTATATCGTCGTGGGGGAAGGGGAAGAGGCGTTCACGGAACTGGCTTATGCACTAGAACATGGAAAAGAGACTGCCCGTATCCCCAACGCCGGCAGCCACTGCAATGGGGAACTGCTGATAAATCCGCCGCGCCCGCTGGTCGAGGAGCTGGACGCGCTGCCCTTCCCGGACACCGGCTTGTTCTGGCGCAATGGGAGCGGGTACAAGAGTTCCTGCTACAACATTGTCGCATCGCGCGGATGCCCTATGTCCTGCACGTTCTGCTGCAATCCCTTGATGAGAAAAATCTATTCGGGAAAAGGCTCCTGGCACCGGCGGAGAAGCGTCGGGAATGTGATGGCGGAGTTGAAGCAGGCGGTGGCGAACTACTCCTTCGACCGGGTGAATTTCTGGGATGACGACCTGATCGACGACATCGATTGGCTTGAGGAATTCGCTCCACGGTATGCCCGGGAGATCGGCCTGCCCTTTTTCGCCTGGGCGCATCCACGGACGACAAATAAACGGTCGGTGGCGCTGCTGGAACAAGCAGGGTGCCGCGAGATCAGCCTGGGCGTACAGAGCACCAACGAGGAGACACGCTCCCACTTCTTGCATCGCTACGAAACGAATGAAGAAATCTTATCGGCCTTCAACGCCGTGCGCGGCTCTTCCATCTTTCTGAGCACGCAGAACATCCTCCAGCTTCCCGGGCAGAGCATCCAGGAAGCCCAGGAGATGGCCCGGTTCTATTTTGAGCATCCCGTGGACATGGCCCATGTACAGTTGTTGCGTTACTATCCGCGTACGGAGATCGTTGAAATCGCCAAAGAGCAGAATATGCTCAATGATGAAGATATCAACCGGTTCGAGGAGGCCCGGCAATCACGGCTCTTGTCCGTCACGCAGCCGGAAGACATAGACGCCTTCCTCAAGGTCCGGAATTTCGTGGTGTTGCTGGGCGTGCTGCCGCGGTTCCTCTCCGCCTTTCTGTTGCGCCACAACCGGTACGTGCATCTGCCCCTGACGAAAACGTCGCATGTGTTCATCTTGCTGTGCGGAGGCGTGCGCCGATTGTTCACAACGAAACGCCGGTTTGTCATGACGTATAAGCTCAGGGAGTATGCGTTGCACTATCTTCACTTTGTGTCAGTGAAACTCAAGTGGAAACTCGCGAAATGGTTTGTATAGATTCACCACAGAGACACAGAGGGCACAGAGATCCAAAACTCCGCGTTCTCTGTGTCTCTGTGGTGAAAAAGGATTCTGGCATGACGCATCACCTTGTTTGCATGACTATTGATACGGACCCCGATGGGTCTTGCGGTAAAACCATAAACAGAAACGCGCGAAGCTGGCGCAGCCTCGAGCTGGCCTTTGTAATACCGGAAGAGCTTGGCCAAGCCATTGGAGGGCGTTATGCGCCTATCACTTGGTTTGTACGAGCGGATGGGCAATTGCGCTACTGGTATGGAACTTCTGCATATTTATTGCATGAATACGGTAAAGATTGGCGGCGCGAGGCGCACCGGGGCTCGGAGATCGCATGGCACCCCCATTTATATCGCGTACGGCCACGGACAAAAAAAGCTGTGCTAATTGATGAGCCACTCGAAGCCTGCGATGAATTGCACGCCATCTGGGAGGAACTGGCGGCGTTTTCATTCAAGCCCTTGTCTTTCCGAAACGGGGAGGCCTGGCATCATAAGGAAACCCTCGCCGCCATCGAAACGTTTGGGATCACCTGTGATTCCTCGGCGGTGCCCGGCAGGCAAGGCGCTGACGGGCATCCCATGGATTGGATGGGCGCGCCCACAACGCCCTATCATCCGGCTCCCGAAGATATCCGGCGTCCTGGTTCCATCCGCTCTTTATTGGAAGTGCCCATGAGCACCTGGGCCATCCAAGCGCCATGGGATAATAAGCCCATTACGCGGTATATCAATCCAGCCGTGCATGAAGCCCTATTCCTCGAAGCGCTGGAACGTTTGCGCCGCGAGCAGGCATGCGCGCCGGAAGGCCTGCGCTTATGGGTGCTCGTGATGCATCCCGAGGAGATCGAGCCATCCATGAAACCGGATGGCTTTATTAGCCATACTCCTTATGCTGTTTTCAACAATATGCGCCGCTTGATTGAATCGTTTGAACGCGAAAATGAAACGTGGGAATGGAGCACCCTGCGCAGTGCGGCGGCCCGTTGGCGGGAACAACCAGGGGCTCCAACATGATCGTGGATATGCAGGGTGTCTCCCCCACGCCAGCCGGACTCCACCACATGGAATGCGATTTGTTGGCGCAGACCAATGGGTATGCGGCGGTTTGGTTTGGACGAGGCTCCACGGCGCTGTATTATGCATTCGAAGCATCCAAACGTGGTGCGGGCGGTCATTCAAAAGGTGAAATCCTGATTCCCGCCACCGCCTGCTCGTGTATCGCAAACATGGCCTGCCTCGCGGGCATGGCCCCACGATTCCTCGACATCGATCCCATGACCGGTTTCGCTGCATTGAATGCGCTTCAAACACGCCATTCCCACCAGATGAAGGCATTCGTATACATCCATCTTTATGGCGGCTGCGCGGATCTTTCTACATTCCAGCGCTATTGCGCGGCGCATGGCATGCTCCTGATCGAAGACGCCGCCCAGGCCATAGGTGCGCATGCGTCCGATGGCGGCCCCGCAGGGCGCGCGGGGGATTTTGTGTTATACAGTTTTGGCAGGAGTAAAATGTTCGACACGGGCGGCGCGCTCCTCATTGCGCGCGCACCATATCTCCTGGACGCTTTGCTCGAAGCCATTGAAGCGCGGCCCTTGCCCGCGATGCATCCCTGCAGGCGTGCGGAATTGGCTATTGGCTACCGGGATCTTCAACGGGCCTTGCTGGCTCAATACCATAATGTCGGCCAAACCGATCTGCCTGCCACATTCGCACGCCTACGGCCGCAATACGATTCGTTGTACCTGGAGCCCTTTATTTTTTCTGAACGCCTTCCAGCGATGTGGCCGATGCTAAACACCTATCTTGAACGGCGCATGGAAAAAGCGGCGCGTTACCATTCCATACTCGAAAGCGGGCCATGGCGCATAATTGACACCTGGCGCGAAAGCGGCGCGTGCTGGCGTTATTCGCTGCTGCTTGATGACGGCGGCCTGTCCGTTAAAATGGCGGAAGCGCTCCGCCGTGAAGGCTTCAACGCATCCAATTTGTTCTGGCCGCTGAATGTCCTATTTCAGCCGGAGGACGCCTGCCCGGCGGCGGAGGATTTCGGCAGGCGCATCTTGAACCTGTGGGTTGATGAGACCGTGGACGTGGTTCACGTGGAGGCGTGCGCCCGCAGCCTGCGCGCGCTGGCGCTGAACCGTTGATGGCCCTGCGTCACGAAAATCCCAGCAAGCGCCTGCGCACTTTCCCCGCAAGCATCAGCATATGGCGCGGCCGGTTGAGATACCGCAGGAGCGTGGCGATACGTTCGGGTTTTCTGTAGAAACGCCAATACGCATGCTGGATAATCTTCTTAAGCTCGGGTACGGTCATCCCTTCGGGGGCATATTCGATCTTGTAGGCGTCCCGTTTCGAGTATTCGGTTTCGCCCGTGGTTCTGGCGAGATAGTCGAACAAGGGCGTTCCTTTGTAAATCCGGAACGAAGTCATGATGATGCTGTCGAGGGGCAGGGAAACCGCGAATGCGACCGTTTCTTCCATTTCCTCCCGCGTCTCGGTTGGAAATCCCAAGATAAATGAGCCTTGGACCAGCCAATTGGTTTCGTTTTTAATCAGCTCCAATTTCTGGCGGACAAGGTCTTTGGTGAGCCGCTTGTTGATGAAGTCCAGCACCCGCTGGGAGCCGGATTCAATGCCCACGGATGTGCCATAGCAGCCCGCGTCTTGCATCACGTGCAGCAATTCGGCATCGAGTGAATCCAGCCGCAGCCCATGCGGGCAGCACCATGCCACATCGAGCTTTTGGCGCTGGAGTTCCTGGCAGAATTCCATCACATACTTGCGGTTGGCCGAGAAGAAATCGTCCACCAATTGAAACTCGCGCACGCCATATTCATCGTACAAAAGCCGGAGTTCGCGCATGACCAAGTCCAATCCGCGAAACCGCACGATCCGGCTGGTGATGGTGTGGCAGGCGCAAAAGCCGCAGGCATACGGGCATCCCCTCACGACATGCAGCGGGGCCACGGTCTTGCGTTTTTGAAACGACCAGAGCTTCTCATGCTTCTCATATAAGCGCGGATCAATTAAATCCCATGCCGGAATGCCAAGGACATCCAGATTTTCCAAATAGCCCGCTTCATTCGCTTGAATGCCTTCTCCAGTTCTGAAAATCAATCCAGGGATCGCATCCAATTGCTCCCGCTGGCAATCGCCGTGTTCCAGTTGCTCCAACAATATTGGCAGGCCCAGCTCCGCCTCGCCCCGGAAGGCATAATCCGCGAAAGGGATTTGCTCCAGCACTTCATCAGGTGAGCCGGAAGGATGAGGCCCACCTAACAGCGTCACGGAGTGAGGGGAAACCTGCTTCACGGCTTCGAGCATATCGCGCGCCGAGGCTATATCTGTTGAGAACAGTTTGAGCCCAACCACTCCGAATCCGCCTTGTTTCACAAAGCGCGTGAATTCCGCCAGGTTCGTTTTCTCCCGGACGCAGTCTAGAGCGGACACCTCGTATCCATACGAACGGAGCCGCGCCGCCAGAAAGCCTACGCCTATATCGGGTGTTAGCTGGGGAATTCCATGTGCTATAGGCTGGGCCAAAAGAACTCGCTTGTTCAACAGCATCGCACGTTTCCTTTCCCGACGTTGTGCATAATTTACACGTATTTAAGCTAAGGAGTTCCTTTGCGTTGCTTATCCGGCAATGCCAGAATTTGGTCGCTTACAGCATCTCGCTATACTAGAATTTTATATTATTATTTTGTTGCTACATATTTTCATCATAAGCCTTATGCTCAAAAAACCCTTTCAAGGCATAAAGCCTTTTAGCGGCTTCTACAAAAGCAATGAGGCTGAGAAAACAGGACCCGCGATCCATGATGAAGCCGGTTGGGTGACCTGTATCGTTCCGATATTTGCGGATGAGCTCGAAGATAGCAGTCAACTGAATGTCAATGTTCTCCTTGACTAAGTAAGGTATATCAGCTCTGCAAGCCTCAAAGCGCTTTATGAATTCTTTGCGGATTTGGCTATAAGAGTGTTGTGTACTATCAAAGGACTTCTTCTTGGCATCATCAAGTTCCGGATAGGTACCAAAGCTATCTATTAATTCAAAGAACGCTGCTTCAGCGGCAACGCCCAGCATGACTGCACAGGCCATGTAACAGCGCTGGGAATACGTCTCCAGAGCCTCCTTCACATATTTCTGGACAATTTCAGATGCTTGTGGAATGTCACGCACGAATTGCTCCAGGTAACCTTGCGGCATATCGGGATTAATCTGAGCACTGCGGGTAGCAAGACCTCTTGCTGTGGGATAAATCCACCAATTTTCTGGACTAGATGGTAAAACTGAACCATTATCAGAGGTAAAATCGAAATAGGCTAGGCCGCGAACCACTAGCCCCCAGACTGCTTGGGCGACGATGTTCGGCGCAGGTCTCACATCGCCTGGATAATTATCAGCCACTGCACGAACAATGCCGCATGGCCCTCGCCCAAGCCGAGAATCCAAAGCCGCGCCAATTCCCTGAAGTAGGAATTCCTCGATCTGTGTGACTGTAGGTTGTTCTACTTTGGCGATCTCCGAATGCGTTGTTCCATCAGTGCTCATTTTGCATCTTTTACCTTTCTGTATCAGTTAAGTAAACTTAGGAAGAATAACAGGCGAGAGCGCTGGTACCACACTCTGTATATTATGAAAGCTGTGGAACCGATGCCCCAGCGGTCGTTTTATGGAATATCATGTATCAACCTCGCTGCGATGCAGTACACATTGCCAAAAAACAGATGCTTCTTCTGTCGGCTATAGCGTTACCCCTTTCTAGTGGAAAAGGCCCAAACTAGTTGAGTTTCGCAAAGATAAGGATGTAAACAAAGACTTTACTATCTCCTTCTTCTAGTTTAGGCAATATTCTTCACGGCACATACCCTGGCGCTCCCTCACGGAATAACTGGATACAGAACTCAAAACCCCGGTAGTCATGGCGGAGCGCCACGCGGCGCGTGAGCCGCTTGGCGAAGGCGAACACTCCTTCCGGTGAATAATAATAGAGATGCTCGTCCCGATAATCGACATAGGTAGACATCATATCAATGGAAGCGCACACCCGGCAATGCTCGAAAGCCAGCGCGATGGCCGTTTGAATGACTCGGAGATTATCCGACGCCACGAAACGGTTGTTGAGCACCTGGCACAGGAAAATATGGTCATAATGGCCATCAATACCTTCATCGAAAATATTCCGGACTTCAAACCGGGCTTCTGGGTGCCGTTTCCGGCACTCTGCTACATACTCGGGGACGATGTCATAACCATGATACGCGCATCGTTTTCCCTGCCCGGTTAGGTAATCGTAGAAAAGGCCTAATCCGCAGCCTACATCGAGGATTGACGGATTGGGCGTGCAAACCACCGAATCATGAACCGCGTATCGCGCGCGCTGTTTCGCCTCCCCTCCCGTACTGAGAGAAGCCATTGTCACGCCATGAAGCGCGATCCGCTCCTGGTACCTCCGCCTTACGGCATCGAGATCCTGTTCAGCCAACACGCACCCGGTTGTGTTCATTGTTCTCCTATTGCGCCTTCATCACTTCCGTGGCCAGAAGTGTGCTTTAAGCAGCGGCGTACTATATATAATGGGCGTCCCCGGTTTTCAATATATATCTTGCGCATATACTCCGCTAGGATGCCTATGCTCACGAGCTGCAATCCCGACAATAGGCCCAAAACTCCCAGTATAAGAGCCAGGCCGGCATGCCTTAGCTGCCCATACAACGACAGGCACAGGATGAACCATATGAACAGGCCAGACAACGTTAGAAAAGCGGTTCCCCCTCCTAACACGAGAATAAACCGCAACGGCAGCGTGCTCGAGCTGGAAATAAAACTGAGCGCCAAGCTAATTAGCCGCCGCATGTTGTATTTGGTGGCTCCGCCAAGGCGCGCGGATTCCTGCACCAAAATCGAGGCCGAACGTCCATGGCTCAAATACGAAATCAAACCCAAATAAAAAGGTTCATTCTCATGGTGCCTTTTAAGGCTCTTCACGATATCTTCACTTATCGCCGTGAACGCGCTCATATGGGTCAAAGCCCGGTCGCCCGTCATCAACGCTAAAAGCTGCCCCAATAAAAAAGAACCCATGCGGCGGCGCCATGATTCTTTGCGATGATCACGAATGCCATAAACCACATCATAACCTTCCGATAATTTATCAATAAGAATTGGAATCGCTTCAGGAGGGCGCTGCAAATCTCCATCGATGACCACCGCCACCCGTCCGGAAGAATATTGAATTCCGGCGATTATCGCGGCCTGCTGCCCGAAATTCCTAAGGAATTGCACGAGGACAATACGGGAATCCGATTTTTGAAATGACTGCAGGATTTCAACTGTTTTATCCGTACTCCCATCGTCCACAAACACGATTTCATACGATTTGCCATATGCGGCGAGAGTGGCGGATAATCGCTCATATAAGGGCCTGGAATTCTGCTCCTCGTTAAGCATAGGTATGATAATACTGATGTCATACATTATGTCTTATCCTTTCTTTTCCGCATACCGGCATTCATGCTCAACGGATATGGAGGCCGAGGCCAGCGCCTTTTCCGCTCTGGACGCCGCTTCTTGGGGAGAGGCTCCCACACACACCACATGCCCCAAGCGCCCCGTGCAATCCTTGAGCGGCCCCACCTTTCTCCCCACTGCCCCCAGAAACGACAGATCTACCAGCCCTGCTGCTTTTCGGACATCCTCTAAACCGGCTACAGCCGTTATGCGGCCTGAAGCCGCAGTGAAAAAACGGACCGCCGCGCCGCCTTCATGCGCCGCCGGGCGTATATCCGGCTCCTTGTCCAGCGCCAGCGATATGGCCGCCTGCACCAAATGGACACCCATGGCGTGCGGCGCAAGATGGGTGGCGATAGCTCCCCCGCTCTGGCGCGGGCCGATTTCAATCAGTTTCATCCCCTGTCCAGTTAAGATCATCTCGATGTGCGATACGCAATCGGTAAGGTCGAATGCTTGAATGACATCTCGAACGGCAGCTTTCAAGGCATCCTGCGCGTTCGAAGAAAGGCTGGCGGGCGCGGTATGCCCCAACGATACGCAATACGGCGGCTCCGTCACCTTCGTTTCGCTAATACAAACGATGGCGGTCTTCCTGCGGCAGGTGACGGACTCCACACTAAATTGCCTTCCGCTAAGGTATTCCTCGGCAATCACCACTCCTTGCTTGGAAAAATGAAGCGCATGGCGATAGGCCGATTCCAGCGAGTCCTCTTCGGCGGCCACGGAGACTCCCCGGCTGCCACTACTGTCAACCGGCTTTATTACGATAGGAGGAGCAAGCTTGCGGCAGGCATATTCCAGGTCTTCAGGCCGCCTGATCACATGAAAAGCGGGGCAATACGGGGGCAGCATATCGTGCAATTGTTCCCGCCCCAGGGCCTTGTTGGTGCATTTCCGAACAGATTCCACGGGCGGGCCTGGCAGGCCTAATTCCGCTGCAACTAGCGCCGCGGGAAGGGCGCAAGGATCGCAGGCCACGGAGAGCACGGCATCCACGCCATACTCGCGAGCCAAGCAGATAACATCTTGCGTATCAAGGGGATCAATAGCGGCGGAAGCGTCCGCATGCTTGAAGCCTTCAGCCTGTGGATTGCGATCTATCGCTATGACACGCAATCCAAGCTTTCGCGCTTCTTGAATTGCCGGGATCTGTTGAAGGCCTGCAGGCATTATTAAGAGCCACATACGGCACCCTCTCCATGCGCACCCGCCTTTTCTCATCATAACATACCCATCTGTTTTTTTGCCACATGTATACAGATAAGAGGCATTTGCGAAATAAAGAAAATCCGTATTGACAAGGGTTTACAAAGCGGCGGAATTGGCGCCTACCCCGGAGAATGCGGGGAAAGGGGCTTGGCGGGGGCATGAATAAGGATTTTTTGTGAAAAATCACCCCAAATGCCCTCGGCGAGCGGGAAAAGGCGTAACGTCTCCCGTGTGTGATTGTAGTATAGTTGACCACATAACCACGCACACACCAAGGAGACGTTTGCGATGGCCATTATACACCAAATGGGGTTGTTCTCGTGGAACCAGGTCGACGCGGCGTCGGATCTGGATCGGCTGAACCTGTTGCTGGCGGCGCTGCCGGATGAAGATTTGATGCGGGCGATGGAAGCCGAACGCAAGGGGCGGCGCGACGATTATCCTATCCGCGCGATGTGGAACAGCATACTGGCGGGGATCGTCTTCCAGCACGACGGCGTCGAAAGCCTGCGCCGCGAACTAGCCCGAAACGGGCAATTGCGCCAGTTGTGCGGATTCGACGTGTTGCGGGGCGCCAAGGCGGTCCCGCCCGAATGGGTGTACACGCGGTTCTTCGCCAGATTACTGCGCCACTGGAAAGAAGTGGACCGGATGTTCGACGCGCTCATCGTCCGGCTGATGGAACGCTTGCCGGATCTCGGGGTGCGTCTGGCCGTAGACTCGAAAGCCATCCAAACCCACGCCAAGCCTCCGCGCAAAGACGCGGTCCTGGAAAACGAAGAGCCGGACGGGCGGCGCGACCGCGACGCAGACTGGGGCACGAAAACCTACAAGGGCGTTCACAAGGACGGCACGCCCTGGGAGAAGGTCAAACGGTGGTTCGGCTACAAGCTGCACCTCATCGTGGACACGAAATATGAATTGCCGCTGGGCTACGCGGTCACGAAAGCCAGCGCCAACGACTCGCCCTTTCTGCTGCCCCTCGTGGCGGCTCTCGACGCGCGCCACCCCGAACTCGTCCAACGCGCCGAGTACCTCAGCGCCGACAAGGGCTATGATTCCGAAGCCAACAACAAGGGCCTCTTCGAGGAACATGAAATCCGGCCCATCGTGGACATCCGGGCGACCTGGAAAGAAGAACCGGAACGGCCCCGCCCTTTATATCCCGAACGGGTAGACACGATCTTCCATACCGAACGAGGTGAAGTCCTCTGCCGGTGTCGTAACGGCGCCCCAAACGAACGCGACAACTATGATTCCATGGCCTACCAAGGATTCGAGCAAGATCGGGGAACCTTGAAATACCGTTGCCCAGCCAAGGCACGCGGGAGCGCCTGTACCCAGCAAGACCTCTGCAACCAAGGATGCCAGCCCGAACACGGACGGATTGTCCGCGTGCCCATCGCTATCGACCGGCGCATCTTTACCCCCCTGCCCCGCAGCGCCAAATCCTGGCGCCGCGAATACAAACACCGCACCGCCATCGAGCGAGTCAACAGCCGACTCGACGGCGCATACGGATTCGAGCGCCACTACATCCGCGGTATGAAAAAGATGCGCGCCCGCACCGGATTAGCCCTCCTCGTCATGCTCGGCATGGCCCTGGGATGGCTCGAAGCCGGCCAGGCAGAACGCATGCGCTCGCTCCTCGGACAGCCCCGCGCCGCATAGATCACATCGAATCCGCACAAGCAATGATGGCCCGAATCAAGGGCAAACCATGCCCATTCGGGCCGCAAGGGTCCTACACGCGAACCTCCTGCATGATTTATTGCACCCGTAGCGGAGGCGTAATCCCATTGCCACAGGCGAAAACCGCTCCGCGTGTGCCCGCACCGTCCGCGCGTTCGCAAACCACGCTATTTCGCAAATGCCTCAGATAAGTCTGTCGCAAAAAAAAACCTCTGTTTTTCGGTGGATGGATAAGGAAGCAAGATTGCAGTTTTGGGAGCAGGGCCTGCGTCAAAAAAGTGGGTTTTCATCCGGTTCTTTGTTCCCAATACTCCTCGAAGCGATTGGATTGAATAAGGCATCGCAACGCCGTAATGGCATTTGCGCCACGGACGGTCCATTCCATACCGGAGTGCTTCATACGCTGGCCAACGACCGTCCTGCACGCCGCTTCAATGACTCCCGAGCCAACGAATAGTCCCTTGGCAAAAAATCGTTGTAGCGCATGCGTTCTTTGTTCGTCTCAAAATAGCCGATGGCGGTAACGGCTTCTTTGGCATCCGGCCCATTGTTTGGCAACAGCACGGCGGCTTCTTCCACGATGGTTTCGATCTTTCCCTCATCCAGATCGTCCCACCATTTGCCCTTGTACAAGGCCAAACGTTTTTCGTCGCGTCCAAACAACAATTTGCACAGGTTCCCGAGATGCTCGCGCGCGTGATACAAGTCGACTACGTGGATGGCGGCGTGAAAATGGGTTTGTACGATGTTTCGTATCCATTCGGCCCCATCGGTGAGGCATACGACGCGTTTGGCCCTGAACAATCCGCGGCGGACGGCCTCGGCGTAGATGCGCCATTGAAACTGTTCGGACGTCTCGATGGCGCCCACGAAACTGGCGGAGCCCCTATCCCGGATGGGGCGGCCTTTTTCGTTGAAGGCGGTTTGAGAAAAAACGCATCCGATTTTCACCTCGCGGGTTTTGGGCTTGCCGTTTTGATATTTTCCCTTGCGGCCTTCGAGCGCCTCGGGCACCATGGGAACGCCGCTGCCGTCGAACTCGATGTAAAGGGTCTCGATAGTTTTGGCGGCATCGGGAGGCGGCGGTTCCTGGAATCGGATACGGTCCCGTTCTTGCGCGAACCAGTGGGCGGCTTGCTGGCCGGTCTGTTCCGCGATACGCTCACAGTCCTTGCGGCTGATCACGAGTCCGGCGGCTGCTTTCAGTTGTTGCGACACCCTTTTGAATGGGGCGTCGCTGGCGAAATCCGCCACGAGACGCCGCACACCCGGCGAATAGCGCGTGTTGGCGACATCGAGCTCCTCGTCGCCGGGATACCGCCATTTGCCGCACCGGGGGCACCGGTAGGCGGTGCGCGTAAAGCGGATCTTGCCCAAAAGAGTGACGATGGTTTTTGTCTTCAGGCCACGGCTTTTCATTACCGCCATGCATGAGCAACGCGCTTTTTCCCCGCGCCGGCCCACGCCCACCTTTCTTAAAAAGGCATCGAGCGCCTTGGCCCCTCCCATGAGGGCCGCGCCGCGCAGGGCTTGTTCCAATGCTTCGAGATCCGTTCCCGCCGCGCGTTTTGCCGCGTTGAAAATCCGCGTTACTTCGGCGTCTTTTTCGATGGCGGCTTGCGTTTTTTTTTGAGGGCGTCTTGTTCGGCGCTCTGCATCCGTTCCAGTTCGCCCAGTTCTTGGGCCACCGACTCGAATTGTCTGCATACATCCCGGAAACGTTTATAGTTTTCCTCATCCTGACGCGCGCGGTTCAATTCTTGCTCGCCGCAAATGCGTTCGCTCACGGTCTTATTGTTTTTCTTGCTTGTCCATAAGTAATAGGGTCCGCGTAACTCTCGCGTTTTTTTCCCGTCCTTGATAGAGGGAAACCATTGTTCATTGAGGGATCCTTTTCTCAAGGTTCGTATTTCGCCCAATTGTTCGAGCAAGTCCAAGCGTTTTTCTTCCAGCGTGCGTTTATTGGCCATGATTGGTTCTCCTCTCTATTTATTGTAGTAATCTTACTACATACATCGGGCCAAAAAAAGGGGGGGGAAACGAAAACCCACTTTTTTGACGCAGGCCCCTTGGGAGCCATGGAATTTGACGAAGTCCGCGAGCGGTTGCTATACTTGACCCTCTGTGCGCTACATGCAGATGCGCAAATCCAAAGCAACGGAGGAAACGAGAGGAACTATGGCTGAGGAAACATTAGGAACCGAAGAAACCGCGAAGACGGTTTCACAACCTGTGGCCTTCAAGGCTGCAATCCCATCAGACGATTCGCTACCCCCTGAACTGGAGATGACACCGGAAGAGCTCCAGGCGCTTTACGACGAAACCATGCAAAACTTCAAACAAGGCGAAGTGGTGCGCGGCCGGGTCGTAGAGAAAACCGATGATTACGTGCTTGTTGACATCGGCTATAAAAGCGAGGGGATCATTCCCGTCACTGAGTTCAGTAATGTGAACGAGCTGCAAGTCGGTGAAGAATTTGATGTGTTCATCGACGAGCCGGAAAATGATGAAGGAACGCCGGTTCTCTCGAAGATTAAGGCCGATAAAATTAAGAATTGGACGCATATTCAGCGTATATATGAAGAAGACGGAATTATCCGCGGCCGTATTGTACGCCGTGTGAAGGGCGGGCTTAAAGTCGATATCGGCATTGACGCCTTCATGCCCGCAAGCCAGCTCACCTGGCGGCCCACCAGCGACCTCGAACGGTACCTCGGCCAGGAAATGGACCTCAAGATCATCAAACTCACGAAACGCCGCCGTAATGTGGTCGTGAGCCGCCGCAAGCTCCTCGAAGAGCAGCGCGCTGGTGAAAAAGAGCGCCTGCTGGCCACCATCGAGATCGGCAAAACTATCCCTGGCGAAGTTAAAAATATCACCGACTTCGGCGCTTTCGTGGATGTGGGCGGCATTGACGGCTTGCTGCATGTCACGGATATGTCTTGGGGCCGCGTGAAGCACCCCTCGCAGGTCGTGTCCGTAGGCGATAAGATTGAGGTCATGGTCCTCAATTTCGATCCGCAAACCGAACGCATCAGCCTCGGCCTCAAACAGAAAACCGAAAATCCATGGAAAAGCGCCGTCGACCGGTATCCCATCGGCAGCGTCACCCATGGGCGCGTGGTCAGCATGACCGACTACGGCGCGTTCGTACAGCTTGAAGACGGCATCGAAGGCATGGTCCATGTGAGCGAAATGAGCTGGACCCGCCGTGTGCGGCATCCTTCTGAGATGCTTACCCTTGAAGAAATCGTCGATGTGATGATTCTCAATGTGGATCCGGACGCAGAGAAGATCGCCTTGGGCATCAAGCAGACCCGCCCGAATCCATGGCGCGATCTCTCGGAGCGCTATCCCATTAATTCGACCGTCAAGGGCATTGTGCGCAATATGACGGAATATGGCGCGTTTATCGCCATTGAAGACGGCATCGACGCGCTGCTCCATGTGAGCGACTTGTCCTGGACGCGCAAGGTTTCCCATCCTTCCGAGGTGCTCGAGAAGAACCAGGAAGTGGAAGTGAAAATTCTCAGCATCGACCCGGATAATGAGAAGATTAGCGTAGGCCTCAAACAGCTCGAAGATGACCCGTGGCAGCAAGTAGTCGCGAGCACGCCTATTGGCGCGCACCTCGAAGTCGAGATCGCCAAGCTCGTCAGCTTCGGCGCATTTGCGCGGCTGGCCAATGGCGTCGAAGGCCTGATTCACGTGAGTGAGCTGGCCGAAGAGCGGGTGCAGCGCCCCGAGGAAGTGCTTTCCGTGGGCGACAAAGTGATGGCCAAAGTCATCAGTGTGGACCCGGTTGAGCGCAAGATTGGCCTAAGCATCCGCGAATTCAAGCGGGACAAAGAACAAGAAGTGCAGAGTTCGTACGCTACAAGCGGTTCGGCCTCGGTGAGCATTGGCGATGTCATGCGCGACGCCATGCCCAAGTCGCTGCTGCAAGGCGGCGCTGATCCTACGGACGCCGCTAACGCCATGATGGCGGAACTGGCCCAAGGTTCAGAAGATGCGGCGGCGCCTGCGGAAGAAAAAAGCGCCGAATAAATTCGCCCGGCCGCAAGGCCAGCGAATCAATGAACACACATGGCGGGCGCTGCATGATAGCAGCGCCCGCTTTCCTTCAAAAAGGGCGGGTTAGGCACAGCCGCTGCATCATGAGGAGGCGACATGACCACAGCGAAAAAAAAACATCCATTAGCAGGGCATCAGATGTCCGGCGCGGAAATGCTCCTTCAGGTGTTATCGGATGAAGGAGTGGACACCATCTTTGGGTATAGCGGCGGCGCCATCTTGCCTACGTACGACGCTATCTTCCGCTTTAATAAGGAACACCCGAAAAACCACCAACTGCGGTTGATTGTGCCCGCTAATGAACAGGGCGCGGGATTCATGGCGGCTGGCTACGCCCGCGCCAGCGGCAAGGTGGGTTGCTTTTTGGTCACTTCCGGCCCCGGCGCGACAAATGCCGTGACGCCTATTCGCGACTGCATGGCGGATTCCATACCTGTTGTGATGATCTGCGGCCAGGTGCCCCGTTCGGCTATCGGCAGCGACGCCTTCCAAGAAGCCCCCGTATTCAACATCATGACCGCCTGCGCTAAACAGGTGTTCTTAGTGAAAAATCCCGAGGAAATCGAGGAAACCGTCCGGACGGCTTTCGCCATTGCCCGGAGCGGGCGGCCAGGCCCGGTAGTCATTGATGTGCCCAAGGACGTGCAAAACCATATGGGCGTTTTTAAAGGCGAAGGCCTCCTCCATTTTCGCGGATACGAGAAACGCCTCCAAGATCTGACCCAATCACGGATTACAAAAACAGAGTGCGCCAGCTTTTTCCACATGCTCGCGCAGAGCAAGCGTCCACTCATTTATGCAGGCGGCGGAATCATCGCCGCCAATGCCGCTCAAGAACTGCACGCATTTTCGAAGCGGTTTAACATTCCCGTGGTGACTACGCTCATGGGCGTCAGCAGCATGGACACCATGGAGCCTCTGGCCCTCCATATGCTCGGTATGCACGGCGCGGCATATGCCAATTACGCCGTTGATGATTGTGATTTTCTCATCACCCTCGGCGCTCGATTCGACGACCGGGTAGCGGGGAATGTCGCTGAATTCGCCCCTAACGCCAAGCATATCGCCCAAATCGATATAGATGAGGCGGAAATTGGCAAAGTAAAGGCCGTGGATTGGGCGCATACCGGAGATGTGAAGCAGGCCATCCTTGACCTGATAGCCTGCGGAAAAGAATTTAAGCGGGATTTTACCGCGTGGCATAAGCATGTCGTGGCCCTGAAAAAAGCGCATGCCATGAATTACGACCGGGAAAGCAAGCTCATCCAGCCATACTATGTGCTGGAATGCCTGAACGAGATCACGAAAGGCGAGGCTATTATCGCCACCGGCGTAGGCCAGCACCAAATGTGGTCCGCTCAATACTGCCGGTTTAAATATCCTCGCACGTTGATCACCTCAGGCAGCATGGGCACCATGGGCTTTGGACTCCCCGCGGCCATAGGCGCTCAAGTGGCCTGCCCCAATAAAGTGGTCATCGACGTGGATGGCGACGGCAGCATCCGCATGAATCTAGGCGAACTCGAGACCGCCACGACCTATAACATCCCCGTGAAAGTCCTGCTACTCAACAATCTGGGTGATGGCATGGTGCGCCAATGGCAAACCCTCTACTTCGGCGAACGCTTCTCGGGTACGGATAAATCGCTTCACAAGAAAGACTTCGTACGGGCCGCCGAAGCCGATGGTTTTGGTTACGCCCAGCGCATTGGCGCGAAGCATGAAGTCATGGAAGCGCTCAAAGCGTTCATCGCGTATGACGGGCCCGCTTTTCTCGAGGTGCTTATCGACCGTAGCGCGTTTGTCTACCCGATGGTGGGGCCTGGCCTGGCTTACAAAGAGATGCTTACCGGCGAGTTTATCCAAGCGAGAGAGATACCAAAGGAAGATACGCCCGAGGATAACGTGGATATGACCAAGATCCCGGAACTGTTCTAGAGCGGAATTCACTGGTTGTCGTTGATAGAGCGGGTTGTTAGGCTGGCCCATCCCCTTGGTCCGGTGCAACAGCCCGCCGTTTCATTCCAGCCACATTGGCCAGGAAATTCATGCTCCAGTCGCTCAAATCATCTATGAGCGTATAGGCGAGAGGCACAATCACCAAGGTCAGCAACGTGCCCGCGGACAATCCTCCGATAAGCGCCAAACCTAAGCTATTGAATGCGAGCGCCGACCCCATGGTGCTTCCAATCGCAACCGGCACGCAACCCAGAATCGTGGTTAAGGCGGTCATCATGACGGGGCGGAACCGGTCGCGTCCGGCTTGCACCACGGCGTCGCTTCGGCTTAGGCCTTGCTTTCTAAGCTGGTTAATATGATCCACGATGACAATGCCATTGTTTACAATAATGCCGCCCATGAGCACGGTGCCGATGAGGGCGATCCCGTCCATTGGCGTATCGGTAAGGTACATGGTCCAGGCCACGCCGACCCCCGCCAAAGGAATCGAGAACAGAATCGATAGGGGCAGCAAATACGATTCGAACAGGGCGGCCATGACAATGTAAATGAGGACGCAGGAAAGAATCATGCTCATCATGAAATTGCTCATGTCCGTATCCAATTCCTGGATGGTATCGCCCATCTCCACGGTATAGCCTTGCGGCATTTGGAATTGCGCGGTTACGGTCTTGATATCTTCTGCTACTTTACTGAGCTTATTCGACCTCACCATGGCGGTCACGGAGGTCACGTTTTTGCCATTCTCGCGCGTAATGGTCTGCGGGGTGATCGCATGTGTGTAATCCACCAACCGGCCCAAGGGAACCAGCCCGGCGCGTTCCGTGAGAATGCCCACATTATCTAGATTGGCTTTCGATTTCCGGTCTTGCTCGCGGAATTGCGCCCATAACGGCACTTCGCGCCCGCCCTGCTTGAGATAAGGCAACTGGGTGCCGCGAAGCGCAAAATCCACGGTGCGTGCAATAATATACGGAGACACGCCTGCCTGCGCGGCCAAGGTCTCGTCAATTCGGAGTTGGATTTCCTGGGCGGCCCGCTCTTGCCCCGTATGCACTTCCTCGAGATCCGGCACCGTGGCGACAAGCAGCTTTTTCAACGTCTCCGCATAATCCGCCAGAACGCTCGAATCATCGCCCCGGAGACGGATCACAATTCCTTTCTCGCCTTCGCCCGCTTGGGCAATTTCGAATTTTACTTCGATGCCTGGCATGAACTGCGGCATGCTTTGCCACATGATGTCCCGGACTTCCCGCGTGGAGTACGGCACCTTCTGGCCTTCCGGGAGATCCTCTTCTTGAACCAAGAACAACATGACCGCCGCGCCGCGAGTCCAATAATTGGCGAAGACATTCTTGATGCCGAGTTTATCCTTTTTGGCGTTCACTATCTCTTTTATCTGTTCCACTACGTTGCGCGACATATCAAGATCAAAATTCTGATCAAAGGTAAGGTTAATATTGACTTGGCGCTGATCGGGCTCTGGGGTGCCCTTTACATGCATACTTTGCAGGGGTATGACCGCAGTCACCAGCATGAGGATGGCAGTTAATAAGACAGCCGCCATGCGCCAGCGCAACACCCATGCCATACAAGCCTCATAACCATCTATAAATGCTTTGATCGGATGCAGGCGATCAATAACCTGGAAACATGCGGCCCCAGGGGCACCCATGGCGATACGCGCCCAGACAGCTAGACGTTCATGCAACGGGTGGTGCTGGCCAGGACGCAGCTCTGGCATATGGCTCGCCGCCAAAGGAATCATCGTCAGCGCCACAAACAAGCTTGCAATGAGCGCCACAGTGATCGGTATCCCGAATTGCTGCATATAGGAAGATAATTCGCCCGCATCCATGTACATGATGGACACAAAAACAACAATTGTCGTGAGCGTGGATGCCGTGATGGCCATGCCCACCTCATCAGCCCCACGAATAGCGCTCTCCACCGGCCCCAAGCCAAGCTGGTTATACCGGTATATGTTCTCGATAACCACAATCGAGTTATCCACCAGCATGCCCAAAGCTACGATGAGCGAGAGCATAGTGATGATGTTGAGCGATATCCCGGCAAAGAACATGACCGCCAATGCCGCGACTACACTAGTAGGAATGGCGAGCGCGACCAGTAGCGTGGGCCGGATGCGCATCAAGAAAAGGAACAATACGCCTATCGCCAAAAGAGCGCCTGATTTTCCCGCATCGACCAATGCGCTTAACGCCGAAGTAATCATCTTGGATTGATCGAAGATGATAAAACTATTCGTGCCTTTGAACGAAGGCTCCTGGAGCATGGCGTCAAGCTCATGCTGGAGCGCCGTACATACAGCGACGGTATTCGCCTCTGATTCCTTGCGAATAAACAGGACAAGCCCCTTCTTGCCATCGATATCGTAGTCGGCGTCTTCTTCGCGTGAGCTATATCCCACTTCCGCCACATCCTTGAGACGCAAACTATTGGGCCCTACAACCAACTCACGAAGCTGCTCCGGCGTCCGGAGTTCATCCAGCACCCGCACATAATACCGCAGCGCTCCATCGGAAAGATCACCCACGGCTACATTCAGACTGCTCTGCTGCAACGTGGTAATAAGCTGGTACAAGCTCACATTACGCTGCTTCAACAGGTTTTGATCCAGTTGAATGAGGACTTCTTTCTCGGGCTTTCCAAATATCTGGACATCCGCCGCGCCATCCACGCGCAACAACCTGGATTTGGCCACGGTGCGTACAAGGTAAGAGAAATCGTCATAATTCATATCGCTCGACAGCGATAAGACCATGATGGGCAGGGTGTCGGAACTCCATCGCTGTAAAAAGAGGCGATCCACGGATTCCGGCAGCTCTAGTTTGAGGCGCTCCATCCGGTCGCGCACTTCCATCGCCGCAATGTCCATATCAGCGTCGAATCCGAAAATCATCCGGATAGTGCACATGTTGCTGTTGGACGAGGTGACAATGCGTTTAAGCTGGGAAATGGTGCGGAACTCGCCTTCCGCAGGGATGGCGATTTCTTTTTCCACTTGCTCGGGAGTGGAACCCGGATATGGAATCGTGCAAATAATAAAGGGAAAGTCGAGCTTCGGCAAAAACTCAAGCGGCAAGCGCTGCCAGGCGATAACGCCTAGCCCCACAAACGTGATCAACAGCATCAGGACCGAAATCGGACGCCGGATGGCTATGGCCGGCAACGAAAATTTCATGAAACCGGCGCCTCCGGCTTTATCGGCTTATCCCGCCCGCCGAACAAATCATACACGATGGGGATAATCACCAACGTGAGGATAGTAGCCGAGGAAAGACCCGCTATAATCGTTATAGCCAGGGGCTGGCGCATCTCAGCGCCTTGGCCAGTCTGGACCGCCATGGGCACCAAGCCAAAAATCGTGGTCAACGTCGTAATCATCACGGGGCGTAAGCGCACCCGGCCGGCAAGGATGACGGCCTCACGCTTAGTCATCCCTCGCGCCCGAAGCTGGTTCGTATAATCCACCAGAATAATGGCGTCGTTCACCACCACGCCCGCCAGCACGATGCCGCCGATAAATACGATAATGCTCACATGGATATGCATGAAATAGAGAGCATAAATGACGCCGACAAACGCCATGGGCACGGTCGTCATGACCAGGGCCGGCTGATGGATGGATTCAAACTGGCACGCCATCACCACATATACTAGGAAGAAGGCTAGTATCAATGCGAACTGCAAGCTCTTGTACGAGGTTTGAATCTCCCGGTTTTGCCCGGCCAATACAAACTGATAATCCTTTGGAATATCTACATGCTGAAGACGCTGCTCAATATCTTTGGTCACAGCGCCCAAATCCCGCCCCTCGACATTGGCCGTGATCGTGGCGGTGCGGCGCTGATCCACCCGCCGGATTTCACTCGGGCCATCCTGCACGGAGATATGCGCCACCGACTCGAGGGGAACAGGCGGCGCGCCATCAGACACACTGACTGCACGCAGATCATTCAATCTAGCCAAACGGGATTGTTCCGTGCGCACACGCATATCAATATTATCGCCGCCACGGCTAAACCGCGTGGCCATGTCGCCCTGCACCTCGGTGCGCAGCCGCTGGGCGACCGTATCCGGATTTAATCCCTTGGCGGCGAGCAAATCGCGATCAAGTTGGATGATAACCTCCGGATAGCCTTGTTTCATGGATACTTCCGCGTCTTTCACCCCGTCAACACCGCGAACCTCTGTGAGCGTATCATCCGCGATGCGACGAAGCTCATCCAATTCGTCGCCGCGAATCTGTAATTCCACGGCCGATTTGAAACTAAAAATCACCGGCAACGTAAATGTGACATTGCATGGCGTCAAACCATCCACAGCCGTTCGCAGCCGTTCAATAATATCATCCTGATGCTGTGCGTTTTGCTCAGGGTCTTTGATGCGAATGGTGAACTCTGCTATATTTTCCCCGCGCTCCGCACTTTCTTTCGATTCCTCCCGGCCCACTTCGACTGCTACTGAATCAATTTCAGGCATTTCCGTGGCGACGCGCTCGATACTTCCCGCCAATTCAGCCGTCTTTTCCAAGCGGGTGCCCGGTTTGGCTTCCATGCGGACGCCAAACTCACCCTGTTTCATGGGCGGTATAAGTTCAGTGCCTAATTTTGGCGCAAGGACAACCGCATGAACAGCCAGTAACGAAACAAGGATAAGAACGCCTGGCCCCAGGGGGATTAGAAAACGCAGAAAAACGCTATAGGAGTTGCGGAATGCATTAAAGCACTTCTCAAAAATGGTGAGCGGGAGCCAGAGCACTATCGAGAGCGCGCCACCCACTACCCAGATAATCGCTGCGAGAACCGTCGTGATGATAAACAGAATAAAAATCACAAATGCAGACAACGTTTTGAGTATAAGGGTGAGTCCGAAAAGGCCTATAAGCGCTAGCACTTGAAGAGCGGCAAATGGCAGCAGTAGTTTACGGAACACGCCAACAATAGGCCCATTTGCATTGGACATGCAAAACTGGAAACTGGCCTTGGCGGAATTCGCATGATATGCTACACATTCAACAAACCATTGCTTGGCATCACATAACGCTTCATGCGGAATTGCGGCGCACGCTTGCATCCTGCCCATACCAGCCTTGCGGCTCCGGCGGTAGCCACGCAATACCCAGACGACATCAAGGTTTGACAGAAACGCCAAAGGCCGCCGGGAAGCCAGCATCGGAATTAAATAAAGGGCTACCGCAAGAGAGGCCAGCAGCGAGAAGGTCACGGTAAGGGCTAAATCGCCGAAGAGCTGGCCCGCCACGCCTTCCACAAAGGCGATGGGCAAGAATACGGCGATAGTAGTGAAAGTGGAAGAAGCATCCGCGCCAAACACCTCGCGTGTGCCCCGGCTCGCCGCGTCCACGTCATTGTCGCCTTCTTCTTTGCAGCGGACAATGCTCTCCAGCACAATGATGGAATCATCCACCAGCATGCCCACCCCCAAAGCAAGCCCGCCCAGCGACATAATATTGAGGCTGATATCCATCATGAACATAGGAATGAAAGCGGCAATGATCGAGAGCGGTATGGATATGCCAATGATGAGGGTGCTCTTCAGTTCACGCAGAAAGAGATAGATAAGGAGCAGCGCCAGGACGCCCCCAAGATAAGCCGTGGATTTCACTTCTTGAATTGCGCCGACAATGAAGCGCGATTGATCGCTAATGAGAGTCAAATGGGCGAATTTGGGCAATCTAGACTGGATGTTTTTCGCCGCTTGCATGCTGCTAGACGACTTCGTAGGGTCGCTTTTCGCAGACATGCGCCGGATCTGCTCATTCATGAAGTCCGTGAAGCGCTCCATCCCGCTTTTCTCACGGGGAAAGCCCATCATATCTTTAAGCATATTGGCGACTTCCACCGTATTGGCGTCGCCCCATTTGAAGATGGCCAGCTCGACGGCCTCGCGGCCATTGATATGCACCAGGGTCTTCTGTTCCTTTAAGCCTTGCACGACCGTAGCCACATCATCCAATCGGATTTGGCGGTTTTGCGGATCGGGAATAATGGTCTGCCGTATTTCTTCAATATTTTGATATTGATTGAGCGTACGGACAAGGTATTCCGTTTTGCCTTCTTTCAAGCCGCCGCCCGATAAGTTGATGTTTTGCTGGGCGAGGGCGTTTGCCACCGTGGCGGGAGCGATCCCGAGATTCTTGAGGCGCTCGGAATCCAGGAGAATTTGAATCTCTTCTTCGCGTCCGCCCTTAACCAGCACTTGGGCGATTCCGAGCTCCCCTTCGAGGTCGCTCTTGATATGGCGCTCCGCCACGTCTCGAATCACGGAAAGCTCTTTGCGGGCTTGCGCCGCTTGCGCGGCGTCATCCGTGAGCGATGTTTCCGTGCCAGTGATGGCCACCCGCATCACGGGATCCAGCGTGGGATCATACCGAAGAATGACCGGCTTATCCGTCACTTCCTCCGGCGGTGTGAACAAATCAAGGCGGTCCCGGACATCTTGCTGGGCCATGTTCATGTCCGTGTCCCACTTGTACTCAAGGACAATCTCGGAAAGGCCAGGCGAGGAAATACTGCTGATCTCGACCATGCCGTTCACGGTGCTCAGCGTTTCCTCGAGGGGCCGCGTCAACAGCTTTTCGACATCTTCGGGCGCAGCGCCTTCGAATTCTGTCCGCACGGTTAGCGTGGGATAGGAGATATCCGGCATCAAGTTCAAGGAAAGCTGCTGGTACGACTTCCAGCCAAACACCGCCAGCGTCAAGAACAACATGGCCGTGGTGACGGGCCGGCGAATAGGCAGAAATTGTTCCTTCGCAGTATTGATTTGTGTCGTGTTGCTCATGCGATTAGGGGACTCGCGGTTTAGGCGCGCTCCATTCAAGCCGTGAATGGCATCGCACCAACATCCGAAGGTTAACTACTGCGGTTTCAGTGGGCCGTACGGTTCATCATTTCCGAGTTAGCCGCACGACGTTCCTCTTCACTGATTTTCTTGAGTTCTTCCTGCTTCTCTTTGGCTGCGCCTAGTGCGTCTTCTGTGGAAATGGTCGAAAATGCTTGCAGCTCTTCTTTGGATGTGGTCACCTTGATTTCCGTATCTTGTTTTAAACTCTTCTGCCCCAAGGTGATCACCAACGATTGATCGTCCAGGCCCGATAGAATCTCCGTGAAATCGCTGTCTGACAGGCCTACTTCGACTTCGACGCGGCGGGCGTATTTCATATTTTCTGCTAGTGGCTGGGGTGTATCGGGGGCAGCGGATGTGCTCGGCTCCGCCGCCGTTTCGGCCAGAGCATCATCCTGCGCTGACGTTGCTTGGGCTTCATCCGTAGATTCAACGGATTTCTCATCCGCGACTATAAAGACATGATACCGCGCATTCTCTTCAATCACCGCATCCTTGGGGATCAGCAGCGCGTCCTTATGCGTCTCCATGAGGAGACGGACACGTGCGAACGCCGATTCACGCATCTTGGCCTTTGTCGCCGCATCCATTTCCAGCCGGACTTTCACCGTGCCGCTCGTGGCATCCACGCTTGGATTGATGCGAGTTACGGAAGCGGCAAATTCTTCTCCCGCAATCGAATCCACCGTGACCTTCGCCTTCTGATCAAGCTGGAGGCGCGGCAGCTCCTTTTCTGGCGGATTAATGTTCAATATGTAAGAAGAAGGATCCACAATCTCGAAGACTGGCGCACCAGCGGACACCAGCATTCCGACTTGCGCGATGCGCTTTGTCACCACGCCGCTGATGGGAGCCTGAATCGACAGGTTATTCAGTTGCACCCGCTGTACATCCAAACTTGCCAATGCACTTTCATATGCAAACCGAGCGTTATCATATTCCACTGACGCAATAAGCCCGGAAGCCAGCATTTCTTTCGATCGATCTAGATCAACTTTCGTCTGGCGGACTTTTACTTCGGTTTGCTGCAACTGCGTTTGGATATCCGTCTTGTCCAACTCAGCAAGAAGATCACCCTTGTTCACTTTATCGCCTTCATCGGCATGAACAGTGAGGCAGCGCCCGGTGCCTTCCGAGTTCACATTCACCCGCCGCTCCGCTTCCACACGGGTTGTGGTCTCGAAATAGGATGAAACAGGCCCCCGATGCGGTTTCTGCGCCTCGACGGGAACGATAATGCGTTCTTCTTTTTCTTCTGTTTCTTTCGCGGATTTCGCTTTTTCCGTTTTGGCTTTTTCCACGATGCCGCAGGCGCAAAGCGGCAAAAGCATTGCCGCTAATCCTAATACATAGAACGCTTTATGCATGGCCTCTCCGATATGCTCTGGAACGGGCGCCTTGAAATTTCCAGCAAAACTCCCGCACCGGTTTGTGGCGATTGCAAGCCCTTGATGTTTCTTAGACCCTATGTAAACGAATTTGGTTTCGCTCACTTGACCGCCGCTCCTTGCGCCGGTGTAGGATATATCCGTTCGCCAATGGATATATCCAGAAATGGAGCAACCTTGCTTATACCAAAAAACAAGCTACATGATCCAGGTTCTTCGATAAGCCGCATGCGGGTGTACGGCCTCACGGGAGCCATGGGCAGCGGCAAAACGGAAGCCGCCCGCTATTTCATTGAACAAGGCGTGCCGGTCATCCATGCGGACTTGATAGGCCACGAGCTCATCGCGCCAGGTGGAAAAGCAGTTGAGGCCGTGTCGGCGGCCTTTGGTGAACGCATTCTGAGCAACGGAGCCATCGACCGCACAAAACTCGGAGCGCTGGTGTTTTCCGATGAATCCGCCCGGCTGCGCTTGAATGCCATTGTCCACCCCCTCATCAGCGATGAAATCGCCCAGCGCTGCGCCAAGCTTGAACGGCAGGGGCATGCATTCGCACTCATTGACGCCGCCCTTATCGCCGAAGATGGTAAAAAAACCGCGTTTCTTGACGGCCTGATTGTGGTAGACTGTCCAATAGAGACACGGTTGCAGCGGCTCGCTGAAGGGCGCGGCATATCGCGTCAAGATGCATTGCAGCGCATGAAGTCGCAAGCTCCGCCTGAGCGCAAACTGGCGATTGCCGATTGGGTGCTCGATAACAGCGGCACGCTTGAACGTTTGCGGATGCAAGTAAATCGTTTGATTGAGGAAGTTAAGCAACATGCTTGCCAAACTTAAAAAATGCCCCAAATGCGGCAAATTGTTTGCCGTTGAAAAAGGCAAACGGGAATGCTCCACTTGTTCAGAACGCCGCATGGACAGCCTCCAGCTCATTGAAGAGGCCGTCGAGCGTTGGAGCATGAAGGAGCCGGAAGATATCGCCGCTTTCGCGGGGCTCCCCGTGGATGAAGTGAACGAGATCATCCGCCAGACTTCCTTCCTCAAGCGCCAGGTGGATACGCGTCAAAAGTGTAAAAAATGCCGGAAGGAACTCGCGCAAACCGGTTCGGATTACTGCCTCGTTTGCCGCATGATCTTGAACCAGGCTTTTGGCATAGCCGCCGAAGACATGGCCGTAAAAACACAAGAGGCGCTCGAACATTATCTGGCCCCATCCGTGCAAATGGGCGATCTAAATGTGGTGTCTTCGTTGAATACCAAGCGCCGCCTCACGCGCGGTTCTCGGTTCGCCCCTAAAAACCGGTATAGCGGCTCCTAACCCATTTGCAGTGGCCTCATTTGCCGCCTTCTTCCACGTAATGCTATAGTTGCGCCTTCACGGCAAGGAGATACAGATTGAAACGGATAATCCAACTCTGTGTTGGGCTGGCAGTAGGCATAGGGCTTCTTTGGTTCTTGTTTCGCGGCACCAATTGGCATGATTTTTTTGCAGCCTTGCAACAAATGCGGATGGGATGGTTCATTGTCGCTATCTTGCTGCTCGTGGTGAGTATGTTTATCCGGGTGTGGCGGTGGACGTATATCGTGCGCCCCGTGGATCCTGAAGTTTCTTTCCGCACCTTATTCAATGCAACCCAGATCGGCTTCCTGGCGAATTTCGTATTGCCCGCCCGCATCGGCGAGTTCATCCGTGCCGTCGTGCTTGCGAAGCGGAGCAAAGCCTCCATCAGCCAAGGTTTTGCGCTAGTCACACTGGATCGCGTAACGGATCTTTTCGGCCTTATGGGAACCATGGCGGTTGCGCTGCTCGCGTTCAGGCCCGACCATAATATATGCATTCCGGGCCAAACATTCGGGCGGGAAGATGATATCATCGTCACAGCCTCGCTCATGCGCTCAGGGGCCATCGGCTCGTCGGTTTTTTTCTTTGGAGTGGTGGCCGTTCTCGTGTTGTTGTTTCTCAATCAGAGGCTTGCATTACGACTGAATGACGCCATCGTGGGAGTTGTATCCAAACGCCTGGCGCATTGGTCCCATCATCTGCTCGAACAATTTGCCCAGGGCTTGTCCGTCTTTCGTTCGGGCGGCGCCATGATAGCATCTATAGTGGTTAGTCTTTTTCTATGGGCGGTATTCTTGATAGATTTTGTGTGTTTTCTGGAGGCCTTTGATTTGGACTGGCCATGGTATGCTCCTTTTGTGATACAAGCCGTGCTGGCCATTGTCATTAGTGTGCCTGGTACGCCAGGATTCATCGGCCAATACCATGTGGCTATGGTCGCATGCTTAACGATGTTGATCCCCACGATCAATTTTTCTCAAGCATCCGCCGTGGCGGTGGTGACACATTTGTCGAACGTCCTTGTGGTCGTGGTGATAGGTTTTTATTCTCTTTATATCGAAGGTTTCAGTTTGATTGATCTTAGCCGGCAGGAAACGGGTATCGAAGAATCTTGATCCACTACGGCTTGGACGCCCATTTTGGATCTATCCGGAAAGTAGAAAAGGAGCAAAACTCATGAGTGAATCTCCAGAAAGCAATGCCATCGAGCTGCAAAAAGTGCTCTCGTATGCCATCAAGCATGGCGCGTCGGATGTGCATCTCACCGTGGGAAGCCCGCCAGCGGTCCGGATCGACGGGGTGGTCCGGTTCATACGGGATGCCGAAAACCTTACCAATGATGACATGATGACATTTATCGACGAACTCATGGTCCCCGCCAGAAAGGCCCATTTCCTTGAAACGGGAGACGCGGATATGTCCTACAGCGTCCCCGGCCTGGGGCGCTTCCGCGTCAATTGCCTGCGCCAGCGGGGTACTATCGGCATCGTCATGCGTTATGTTAAATCCAAGATTCCAACGTTTGAAGAACTCAACTTGCCTGGCGCCATGGAGATCATTTCACGCGCCCCGCGTGGCTTGGTGCTGGTGACGGGTACGACCGGCAGCGGCAAATCAACTTCCATCGCATCGGTTATTGATGTAATCAACAGCAACCGGCGATGCCATATCGTCACGCTTGAAGATCCCATCGAATACTTGCATGAGAATAAACGAAGCATTGTCACCCAGCGTGAAGTATCCATCGACACGAAGGATTTCGGCGTGGCGCTTCGCGCGGTGATGCGTGAAGACCCCGATGTGATCTTGATCGGCGAAATGCGTGACGCGGAGACCTTTCAGGCGTGCATCGCTGCGTCCGAAACGGGCCACTTGGTGTTCAGCACCTTGCATACGACAAACGCCATGATGACCATCGACCGCATTCTTGACCTCTTCCCATCGACCCAGCAGCAGCAGGTGCGTTCGCAGCTATCCCTTCAACTGCGGGCATGCGTGGCGCAACGCTTGCTCCCCTCGCTCGATGGAGGCCGTGTTCCGGCCATCGAAGTGATGTTCAACAATCCAGGCATCGCCCAACTTATCCGCGATAACAACATGCGCCAAATCCCGAACGCCATCGCTGGCGGCGAACATGATGGCATGCAGACCTTCAACATGAGCTTGCATAGCCTCGTCAAGCGCCACCTGGTGACCGAAGAGGACGCCTATCTCTCCTCGGACAATCCGGAAGAGTTGAAGATGAACCTCCAAGGGATCAACTTGAGCCAAGGCCGTGGAGGCATCCTAAAGCGCTAAGACGCACTGGACGGTTCTACGGGAATGCGTTCAGGCGACAGCGTATCCATGGGGATGCGCCACAATACATAATCGGCATAACACAAAAGCGGCAAACTTGCCGCTTTTTCTGCTGATAGGGCCACTACGGAAGCACTATCCGTCCAGCTCCAGGATACCGTCTCGCCAGGAAGCTCGACTATCCGCTGCCGGCTCGTGTTGAGCTCCAACAACACGAGCCGGCCTGCGGCATTGATCCAGCCCGCCCGGGCTCCATCTGGACTGAATGCAGGCTGGCGAACTGGCGATTCCAGCGGGCAAACACATAACGGGCTGGCGTCATTAGCCGCAAGCCGCATCACACCGGCTGTCCGCTCAAAATACAGCAAAGCGCCATCGGCTTGGGAGCGTCCTAGTCCCCCATACGGCTTTATGTGAGACAGGAGCACCGTTCCAGCGTCACGGCCATTCTCCGCGAATGCAACGGGAAGCTGGCATAAAACGCCTCCGCTCTCAGAGCTATACGCAGGCGCGTATGACCCCGCATGTGGAACAATGGCGGATGGTGTAAAACACGCAGGGAATATACGGCCCCCCTCCTTCACATCATACAGCGCCCACTCGGGATGATCCGCGCGCCAGCCAATGAGCAAGCCGCCTTCCCATCCCCCTAGTTGCTGGATGCCGGTATGCCGCTCGGTTTTCGGCTGGCCATGTGAATCCCATAGATATAAAAATGCAGTTCGAGAATCTTGTTTTCCATCCACCCAGGCCAACTGGCTGCTGTCTGGCGACCACAATGGACCGCTAACAATCGGTTGCGGCAAAGAAGCTTTTACGAGCGAATCCGCGCCGGGCAATAACACACTAAGATTCTGCTCGGTGGAAGCATTCCAATTCTTGGCCGTCCACCATGCAATCGCACCATTGGGCGCTGCGGACACGCCAATCGGCCACGAGCGCCGCGGCCATATATTATTAGCCCGGGCCATATCGGCTGTATCAAATTCCGGATCCAGCACCGCCCGGCTTGCGGGAGCCGGCAACGTAAACTCGAAGCCCCCTCCCGCACCGCCCGGCTCGCACGTGCGGAACTCAATGCCCGCAGGCGTCCAGAACGCAATCCGTATAGGCGACATGAGGGGAAAATCACCCCTATTATTGATGACAATAGAAACCTGGCCCGGTCCTGAATCCGCGGCATTGGGAGTGTTCCGCAAACTCATGATGGCGTAATCGAAAACACCTGAACGATCAAACCAGGCATGAAACGATTCTCCAAGATCCGTTGCGGAAGCCAGCTCAAGTTCCTGGCGAAAAGACGCATACGATACCGTGGAATAACGATATACGCGAAAAAAATTACGGCAAGCCGCATCAAAAGCCTCTTGCCCCACTCGCAACGCAATCATCTGCGCTACCGCTGGGCCATACGCACGCACCGCATTGCCCTTCGCATCGGAACACTCTTTTTCCGAAATATCAAAAAGACGCACCGTATTCAACGGCGCAGGGATCGATGGGGGCATCCAACGGCTGGCCATATGCTCCAGATAAGCGGAACGGCCGTAACGCCTCATCAAGGCCTCCCTGGCGCTATATTCCGCCATGGAATCTATGAGCCAGGCGCCCGCCTCAGGCTTGTCCGTCAGCCAGCGCCCAGACACCGTCCCCCCCCACCAATTCCGCGCCGCAAGCCCAGCCAGCCGCATAAACAGCCCATAAGGCGCTTGAGATTCTCTCAAACCTTCATACTCCGCCCAAGGCAAAAAGATAGTAGAATCACCGGCATTACACGCCATGCTGCAAGCATCCGACAACACGACAGCCACATGGGAGAAATCGTCGCTCCCATACCGTGCAGCAAAATCCCCATGTGCCGCCGAAACCACTTCAAAAAGCGCTTCTGGATCGGCCGATCGGCTTGAAGGCCAATACACATCATATGCTGCATTACCATACATACGGCGCGCACGCTCAAAACACCCAGCGACGAGCGCCATGGAATAGACTGGCCGGGGCATTTGCCAGGAAATGGTGTGAGATACCTCCTGGTTCGCTACATTCCGCGCATCAGGAGGCGCAACAGCCGCCATGCCCTCAGGGAGCGTCACCGCCGCCTGCATTAACGAAAAGCTCTTAAAATCAAATGGATACCAAAACAAAAAAGGCGGGAGAACCATCTGTTCTGTTGCTGGAATATAAGCGCACAACGCTGTTGAACATACCGCGCCACTATACTCTATCAACACCGGAACATCCTGCCCGCTTGGAAGCGGCTTCGCCGTACGCAGGATGATCTGGCTGCCATTTCGACTAATGTGTGCAGGCTCATTCGCGATAGATGCGGAAGAGACCACAAAACCCGGATTAAGAAAAAACGTGAGTTCATATTCATTAGGAACACGCAGCTCCACTACAAGAGACACCTGCGCACTTAAATGGCCATTTTTGGGATCCACCGCCACATGGATGTCCAACGACCTCGTGGATTGGCCGCTGAGACTGCGGCTAAGGCGTCCAGACATGAACCGAAACCATGCGAGGTCATAACCATGTTGATCAGAAAAATGGGCATATAACCATAATGCACATCCCGCCATCATCAACAGGGCGAAAACCATGCCAAAACAAAGACTTCTCCTATTGAATATATGCATGCATTGCTCCACTTGAAAAAACAAACGCCTTCCAAAAAACACCCCGCCTCCGAAGGCGCATCCACACCACATAAAATGAATGATAGAGAAGCAGAATATCCCCGTCAATTCATGACCAGGAAAGAAATCCGATTCTGCATTATCAAAAAAATCCCAAAGTGGAGATCTCCAAAAGCAATATGCCATACTAAAAGATATAAAGGATAAGCAATCCTGAGAATTCAACCCCCAAAAAGCGCCTGTAGCTCAGCAGGATAGAGCAACGGCCTTCTAAGCCGTAGGTCATGCGTTCGAATCGCATCAGGCGCGCCATTTAAAGCCTTTAACATCAAGGACTTACACAAGCAGATAGTTGAAGCTTTTTGATTACATTGAATCTTGTAAGTCCATATTAAGTCATAGTGGCATGATTTCGCGCCTTTTTGGCCCTCTTCCGGCCCGAGCGCCGGGGTGGACTACATTTGAATTCGGCTCTGGACGCTGTACGGGCGGCGATTGTGAAGGAGAATAGGTAATGTCGCGGGAACATTTAGAACAGAAAATCAAGTGCCCGGAATGCGGGGCAGAAGGTGTTGTGCATTATTCCGACAATGACTACACGTTTATGAGTAAAAATGTTCGGGCAATTGATCAAGTGGAAGGAGCCTTTGATGTTACCTTAACACCAGAGGAGAGGTTCAGTATGACGTGCAAGAAATGTGGTCACGGATTTGTGGCCTAGAGCCTTCCCGCTCAAATTAGGACACTACCCGGAAATCGCCTTTTTGCCCACCTGATCACTCCCCAACGCTATGGCCATGCCAGCCAATATGCCCAGTATAACTCAACCCTCTAAAGCCTCAACCCGGAAACTCGAAAAATACCTACGCCAAACTACCCATTTTCAGGGGTCATTTTCGATGTAACCATAGCAATATGAAGCACTTAGATTCCTACGCCAAACTATGGGCGCTTCATGGGCAATTCGCCGCCTTTTTATGGACTCCATTAATCAAACGGGATACGCAGCGCAAAACTCGAAAAACAGTAGTGTGAAACTAACCATTCTCATGGGCAATTTGCGCCGTAAGCATAGCAAAATGAATGGATTAGATAGTGGTGTAAAACTTCAGGAATGAATCATGTCGAAAATGACAGGCAACCAACACCATTAAACTGCAAATTGCATGTCAAAAGGTGTCATTGACCGGTGTCATCGACCGGTTTTTGAAAAAGCCCAAAAACCAAGGTCTTTTAGGGGGATATGGTATTCTTCGAGTCGGGCTGTACATCGGATATCTATGCGCTTGAATCTCAACACTTACATGTGACAGTATTTGGAAAAGAAAAGAGTAGTATGGGTATTGGCAAATCTACCCAAGGAGGAAAACGAAAATGTCAAAGCATTATTGTAGCTTTGGTGCATTAATCGTGCTGTTAGTGCTGGCACATCTTGTCCCTCACGCGAAATGCGACGCTATGCAGGTGCCTCAAGACATCAAGAAAATGGCGACTCTGATTACAGTAGAGTATGGAGACGGTTCCACGGGGATCGGCACCGGTTTCATTGTAGGAATCCCAAATGTAAAAGACCAAGGGAAGTCTTTCAATTATTTTGTAACGGCTAAACATATGTTTGTTAACTCCGAGAAGCCTAACCTCTTGCCTACAAAAGGAATAGTCCGATTCAACAAGGAGGGCACCGGATATGAAGATAAAGCATTTGCCGTATCTCTGGAAGATGCATCTAAGAACGTCTTTTTCCACAGCGACCCAAGTGTTGATCTTGCAGTCATAAAAATGGCTGGTGATGTAAACGGAATTGACATCATAGGGCTGGATGAATCCTCTCTTGCCCCAAAGGATGTCTTCATGAATGGAACCATAAAGGAAGGTACAGACGTATTCCTTTTAGGCATACTCAATGGCTTGTCGGCAAATCAGAGAGTCTGCCAGATCTGTCGGTTTGGAAAGGTAGCTCTAGCCGAAGATGAGAAGATCTCTGTCGATGGAATGCCTCAGCATCTCTATCTGATTGAAATCCTAGCCTACGGTGGTAACAGCGGTGGGCCGGTCTTTTTCTATCCAAGTCCGGACAATGTGCCTGGTGTTCTCGCTGTGGGAGGTCATTCAAATATGCTTCTGGCGGGTGTTGTTAAAGGTTTCTTGAACGACTTCCAGCCTATTCAAGCAGAAGGCGTTCCACTTAAGACATCGACTGGAAAAGACCTCGTGTCTGTCGCCAATAATGGTATAGCCGCCGTTACTCCTGCTTACCTTCTTCGGGAGATCCTTTTTAGCGAGGAACTGACTGCTGAACGAAAAGCTGAGGCTGGGCCAGAACAGAAATAGCGCCCAGATACTACCGTTACACTGGACACCAGAGTGAAAAGCGGTCGAGGTACGGAAGGGTGGCCCGGCTTTATGGGGTATGGCCGCCAGGCCACTGAGGGGAATGTTGTGAAATGTCGTACTTTTCTTTGATGTGATTCTGGCCGGTATAACCGTATCATGCTAACCCTTCACGTTAGACTCCATACAGTAAGTATCCCCCGGCAAAGCCGGGGGCTTTATAATGTGAGCCGCTCAAAGCGGCTATGTGGGGACGCTAACGCAGCCCCGACGGTGTTGGGCCACCTCAATGGTGGCCTGTCAAAGTCCTAGATTTAGCTGCTCCAGGCGTTTGTCTTCCACTTCCTGGCGCTGTATATACTCCCGAATCACTGTCTCATCCCGACCTACCGTCGATACGAAATAGCCTCGCGCCCAGAAATGCTGTCCTACAAAATTGCGCCGGTTCTCCCCGTAGACCCGGGCCAAATGGATCGCACTCTTCCCCTTGATATACCCAATCACCTGCGACACCGGGTACTTTGGTGGAATGCTGATCAGCATATGCACGTGGTCTTCCATCAGATGCCCTTCTTCAATCCGGCTTTCCTTCTGCATTGCCAACTTGCGGAATACTTCTCCCAAATAATGCCTCAACTGCTTATACAACGCCTTTCTACGACATTTAGGAGCCGGGGGATCTCCCAAGGGATTAGCTATGGAAGAGCAAACAAATGTGCGTCTTCGGATGGAAGTCGAACAAATCGTCCGCCCGGTCCGGGCCATATATGATACCCAGTACAAAATGCTTGAGGAGTTGACGCACATCTCGTTTCACTCTATGAAGAAGAACGCCCACACGCTACAGATGAAGAAACCGCCGTGCAGGCGGCCCTCAGGCGTCTAGGCGATGTCTCGGACTTACGCAGACGCCTACCGTCTCTTCCTTCGAACTCATGAACTGGTACTTGAGTGGGGAATTCCTACCCTTCCTCAAGCGTGTAGGCCTTCGACGAAAGGACGAAACGGCCCTGCATTGCGCTGTACGCATCGCCACAGTCCAGACGCTGATTTGTATCAGTGTCTATTTAATCATCGCGGGCGCAATCGTTTGGCTTCCAAATATTCCCGTGGGACTACCACATCCATTTCTAGCGATCTTTTGGATTGGAGGAACGAACGGGCTCATTTATTTTTCGGTGCACCTGTTAGGTCCACGACTTATGGACCGTATCGAAGATGCAGGTGGGCATGATTTTCACTGGTACATTCTGATGGCTCTCGGTGGGATTTTTATGTATTGCTGTGGGCTTGGCGTACTGGCATCCGCCGCCGTGGTTGTATCAGGTCCTCTACAGCAACGATTCTTTACGGGCATTATCTTTCTCGTCAGAAGTGTCATCGTCGGACGGCTCCTCGGATGTCAGTTCTATGGGCACGGAGCCCAACATTGGCTCACATTACCGTCGAGAAAAGAGTAGGGACTTCTTCACTCTACTCGGTTACAAGTCCAGCCTTTCTGGAGAGGAACATATCGAGATCGAAACCGTGGACATGAGATCGGCTAAACATAAACAGACTCAGATGAGGCTTGTCGAGAAATAACGTTCCGCCCGGTCTGGCAGAATGGTGCCAATGGCCTTGTCCGGGCCGAAGCGTTCCGCGCATTTCACAGCGGCCCACACATTCGCGCCTGATGACACGCCGACGAGCAAACCTGCTTCCCGGGCCAGGCGCTGCGCCATGATGATGGCATCTTCGTCGGTCACCTCGACGACCTCGTCGACAAGCGTTGGATCGAGGATGGCCGGTACAAAGCCGTCGCCGATTCCCTGGATCTTGTGCAAGCCAGGTTCATGGCCAAGGAGGGCCGAAACGTTTTTCGGTTCCACCGCGACGATATGTGTATGTGGGTCGCGTTCTTTGAGAAACGAGCCTATGCCTTGCAGCGTGCCGCCCGAACCCAGGCCCGATACGAATACATCGACGTGCCGGTCCATCTGGTTCCACAATTCCGGCCCCGTGGTAAGGAAATGGGTGCGGGCATTGTCCGGATTCTCGAATTGCTGTGGCACATATATATTCTTGTCCATCTTCCGGCGTCTCTCCACCTCGCGGACCGCCCCTGCAATATTCTCTTCAGACGGTGTCAAGATCAAACCGGCACCGAGGGCGGCGATAATCTTCTTGCGTTCTTCGCTCATATTCCCGGGCATGACGATGACTACCTGATAGCCCATGCGCAACCCAACAAGTGCCATTCCGATGCCCGTGTTCCCTGAGGTCGGTTCCATGATGGTCATGCCTGGCCGCAAATCGCCTCGGCGGACGGCTTCCTCAAGCATGAACCGGGCAATCCGGTCCTTGATGCTCCCCCCGGGATTCAGGTATTCCGCTTTGGCATAAATATGCGCCCCGGTCAATCCATCGAGGGTGACTAAAGGCGTATTGCCGATTTGATCGAGTACGGTTCCAGGTCTCATGAGTTCCCTTTTCCTCCGAATAACACAGAAGGATGAAACAGTAACGCGTTTTCCGAAATGAGTCAAGGACAGCGTGTGCCGAGAAGACTTTTGAGTCACACGGGTTACGCTCTACTGTAATCGAGATCATCCGGCTATACTGCTGAAAGATCACCAACGCCGCCTTCCACCGGCGCTTCACCTCAATTGCGAACCATGTTTGGATACTTCATGACATCTTTGGCGGTTGGGGCTACTTTTCGTGGCTACCAGGTAAAAACACTTCCAAAGAAGCCCTTCGCATGGCCGCAGATGCGCCGGCTACTGCCGTACATGCATCCGCCTCACAGGGCTTTCGAGCATACAGACGGCTGTAGGAATACATTGATTTGTTGTCAACTTCATCGGGGTTTGAGCGCATGGGATTATTTCGGCGCGGAGATGAAGATTCCGCTTGACATACTGCTGGGGATGATGTACATTTAGACGCTACTTACACGTGTAATCTCAGTTTAATGAATCAAAAGAACAATCGTGAAAATATGCGCTAGTTTAGTTTGATAACCTATATCAATACCGATTTGTGTTTTCCAGTCCAAGCCAATTCGTGGCCAGAATGGAGTCTAGATGCCTAAGAACGTTACATCAACCACCATCGCGCGCAAGCTGGGGATTTCCCGCGCTACGGTTTCTTATGTGTTAAACGGCCAAGCGGAACAGCGGAATATTTCGGCGGCTACGGCTGAAAACGTTATGGAAATGGCCCAAAAGCTTGGGTATGTTCCGAATGAGCTGGCTCGAAGTTTGCGCATGCGCCAGTCAGGAGTCATCGGGCTTGTGTCGCGCGGCTTAGGCTACAACTGGATCGAACGTATTCTGGTGGGGATGCTGCCAGCTTTTGATAGCGTGGGTTATACGCCCTTTCTATCGATGAGTTATTGGGACGCCAAGCGGGAGGAACGGGAAATAAACTCGATGCTCCAGCGCCGGGTGGACGCCATCATTTGCATGCCCATGCCTTTTAATAAAGCCCTTTACCAGCAGATTATCAAACGAGGCGTTCCTTTGGTATTCCTGAGTGATGTGCTGCCTGATATGCAAGATGTCAATTATGTCTTGTGGGATGCGGGCCGGGCCACGCAAGTGGCCATGGAGCACCTCATTCAAACGGGACGGCGGCGTATAGGTTTCATTGGCGCTGATCACCAAACCGTGTGGACGAAAAAACGGTTTGAAGTCTTTCTGGATTGCATGAAGCAAGCAGACATTCCTGTTGTCGATAAATGGATTGCCTGGGAGTTTTTCGACTTCTCCTATTATGTGGAAGCCCGAATTGAATCCATGGTGGATAGAATATTCTCCGGCCCGGGCAAGCATCCCGATGCCTTGTTCGTTTCGTCGGATGCATTGGCGATTTCTATTCTAGATATCTTCGCGCGCATGGGGATTCGCGTGCCGGAGGATGTTGCGATGGTTGGCCTCGGGGATTTGTTTATGACAGACCACGCTGGAATCAGCTTATCGACCGTTCATGAACCCATTGAGGAACTTGGAAAGCTGGCAGCGGAAACGGTGATTCGATTGATTGAGGATCCGGAACAGGCGCCCATCCAGCACATCGTAGCTGGAGAGGAATTGATCATTCGCCGTTCCTCAAATCCCGCTACCGCCCGTTCGAAGCGCTAGGTGTTCCGGTGCTATTGAGGTATGGAGAAAATGATTTTTTGAGATTGGCCAGCATTTCAATGGCCGGTGATATGAAAAAACGATTACAGGGGGCGCGGTAAACATGGAAACAATGCTCGGAATCTGTTTGGTGATGCTGGCGGGCTTGGGAACGGGCAGCATCATGTGGCCAATGAAAATGATGCGGCGGCTTCAATTCGAGCATTACTGGTTTGTGGCCATGCTGGTGGCCTTGTTTCTCGTTCCCTGGATTGTGGTGCTTGTAAGCGTTCCCCACGCGTTTTCCGTTTACGCGAGTGTAGGCTGGGGCGTATTGCTCAAAGCCAACCTGTTCGCGCTGGCCTGGGGAATAGCCAATGTGCTATATGGCCTATGTGTCGAGCGGATCGGCGCGGCGCTGACCGGCGCTATTATGACCGGATTTGGCGTGATTGCCGGAACCATACTGCCGATGGTGATGAAGGGAACCGGATTATTCCGCAACGCCCCAGACCTCTCCTCGAATAGCGGAAAAGTGATCTTGCTTGCCCTAGGCGTCATGCTGATAGGAGTGGTGTTTTCCTCTCTAGCCGGATTTGGCCGGAACCAGGCGCTCCAGAAAAACGGGAACCATTCTCAAAATCCCGGGAACGCTGCTAAGCATGGCAAAGGCGGATTCTTGGGCGGATTAATCATGACCGTGATCGCGGGCGTAACATCAGCCGGGCTTTCGCTCAGTTTCGTATATGCCCAAGGCCCGATAGTGGAAGGCATAAAAGCGCAGGGGGCGGGCGATTTAGCGGCCAATATGGGGGTTTGGGCGGCGGCGCTGATGAGCGGCGCCGCCGTGAATATCCTCTTCCCCGCCTACCTGATGACCAAAAACAAAAACTGGGGCGTGCTTTTTGCGAACATTCCCGAGATGCTCCTTGCCTGCGTAATCGGCGTTCAATTCATCGTGGCGGTGAACTTAATGGGCAGGGGAATGCTGCTGCTGGGCGTCTTGGGCGCATCGGTGGGATTTGCGATCCAACAGACGATGCAGATTATGGGCAATCAGGCGGTAGGATTCATCTCAGGCGAATGGCGCGGCATTTTAGGCAAACCACGCATGCAGATGTATCTAGCACTGGCGATTCTGGTGGTGGCCGTAATCATCCTGGCCTGGAGCAACACGCTGGCGAACTGACATCAATCAAGGAACTCGACGATGAAACTCATGGCTGAAGGAACGATGCATACGCTGCTCGCGGGGCTGGCGGCGGCAGGCAAAGAGGCGCATGTGTATACGTGCACAGACGGCGCGAAGCTGCTTGTATTGCCGCATGGCGCGCGCGTGCTGGGGTTGTATCCTGCAAATAGTGAAGTGAATTTTTACTGGGCCAATCAAGCGTTGGAGGAGCCTTCCGAGGCCAAAGCGCTGTTTGCCAGCGAGGGCTGGCATAACACCGGCGGCGACCGCACCTGGATTTCACCCGAACTGGATATCTTCTTTCCCGATTATCCCAAGTGCCAGGCGCATTGGGAGCCACCCCAATTGGACGCAAGTGAATATACAATATCTCACTCAGGCGCAGGGCTTCGCTTGGCGCAGCGCATGCAGCTCGAGCTGGCCCGGCCCTGCCGCACGGTCGAGCTTGAACTATCCAAAACGCTAAGCGCCGCCGCATGCCCATTGCGTCATGAACAAGAATATGCTTCGCTTCTAGAGAACGTCGCATATGCCGGTTACACGCAGCGCACGACACTGGCGCTACTAGGAGAAGCAGAGAAGAATCCCACCGCGCTAGGCATCTGGAACTTGATTCAGTTGCCCCATGGAGGCGAGCTGATCGTGCCGACCTATTACAAAACCGAACCGCTGGCGCTTTTCGGCGAGCTGCCCGCGGATAAAATGAGCATTGGTGATCGGCTGCTTCGCTGGAGCGTGACCTATCCTGGTGAACATAAAATCGCCATACGCGCGGCAGCCATCTGCGGCCGAGTGGGCTACCTGTATCCGCAAGGCGAGCAATGGTCGCTGGTGGTGCGCAACTTTCACGTTAATCCCTCTGGCGAATATGTGGATGTGCCCAAGGGCGACCCGGCAGACCTAGGTTATGCGATCAATGCCGTGAATATCGAGAGCGCGCTGGGCGACTTCTGCGAGATGGAATATCACGCACCAGCGATTGCCGCGCATGAGGGACAGTTCGCCACCGAAGAGAATAGCCAGGTGTGGGCCTTCCGTGGTGACAAGACGGCCATCGAGGCCATCGCACGTGTTTTGCTAGGAGCCTGAAAGGCGGAACACTCATGAAGATCACGAAACTCGAAACGTTCCTTGCAAACTCAGGCCTTCGTAACTACCTGTTCGTGCGCCTTACCACGGACCGGGGCCTGACCGGCCTGGGAGAAGCCTCGCTGGAATGGCAAGAAAAGACTGTGCAGACACTGCTGCATGAATGGGTTGAAAGCCGCATTATGGGCAAAGACCCGTCTGAGCTCGAAGCGGTCGTAAGTGCGCTAATCCGGGATCAGTATCAAGGCGGCTCGACCGTGATGACCGCGATCAGCGCCGTCGAGATCGCCATGTGGGACATTCTGGGCAAAGCGCTTAAGGTTCCCGTTTACCAATTGCTGGGCGGCCGTGCGAGGCGCTCTCTCCCAGCCTATGCCAATGGCTGGTATGGTGGCGCACACACTCCGGAAGAATATGCGGAAAAAGCGAAGGATGTCGTATCACTGGGCTATCGAGGCATGAAGCTCGATCCGTTTGGCACCGCCTGGAAGGATATGACACGCGAGGAAATGGACGTGGCCGAGGAACGGGTCGCGGTTGTCCGCAGCGCCATCGGCGCACACATCGAACTCTTGCTTGAAGGCCACGGGCGCTTGTCGGCTGGATGCGCCATCGAGATAGGGCGTCGGCTCGGAAAATACCGCCCGGCGTTCTTCGAAGAGCCGGTGTCACCCAACAGCCTGGATTTGCTCATGGAAGTCAAGCAGGCGCTGCCGTATCCCATTGCCGCCGGGGAGCGGCTCTATACATTGGAGGAATTCTGGCGGGCTTGCGCCATGCGTGCGATGGACGTGCTTCAACCGGATCTCTCGCACTGCGGCGGGCTGTGGATGGGCAAGAAAATCGCCGCTATGGCTCAAGCGCAAGATATCCGGCTTTCCCCGCACGTGTCCGTGGGCCCGGTGGCGCTTTGTGCGGCGCTGCATTTCGGATGGGCTACGCCGCAGGTTTGGATGCAAGAGAATTTCTCCCAATACGATGTGCCCTGGCGCAATAGCTTCGTGTGCGGCTGGGAGCCCGTCCAGCATGGTGAGTTCAGGCTACCAGAAGGCCCTGGACTCGGCATTGAACTCGATGAAGCCGCTATTGCCGCCCACCCATACGAGGCGCATTCATTTCCCTCGCTATGGGACAGCCAATGGCTGGCGGATTTCACCCAAAAAGATCGGAAGGAATAACCATGGCAAATGAACCTATCCAGCCGCTTGCGGATACCGTCGAACTGCGTCGCCGCGTATTGGAGACTTGTTTTTTCATGCGCGATACGCTTGCGTACTTCGTCGGCACCTGGGGCAATATGTCGGTGCGCACGGAAGAGGGATTGCTAGTTACGCCCTCGCGCGTCAACTACGAGGAACTTACGCCGGAAGATTTGGCGCTGGTCTCCTGGGAAGGCAAGAAGCTCAAGGGCGAGCGCGTGCCCACCAGCGAGACGGAGCTTCACCGCCAGATCATGCTCGAACGGCCCGATCTTGCCGTGCTGATTCACCACCACGCTCCTTGGAGCTCGGCCGTCGCCTGCGCCCACAAGGCGATCCCCGTCTTGAGCGATGACATGGCCGAAGTGATCGGAGGCCAAGTCAATTGCGCACCTTATGTTCCCGCGGGCCGCCACAAGGAACTGGCGGCGGCGGCCCGAGCGGCCATCGGCCCCGATGCGTGCGCGGTGCTCATGGGCAATCATGGCGTGATTTGTGGCGGGCGCACAATGGATGAGGCCGTCGTCTGCTGCCGGTTTGTCGAAAAAGCGGCGCAGATTCTCATTCAGGTCCAAGCGATAGGCGGAGTGGTTGAGATCCCCGAGACGTTGTGGCGCGAAGAACGCCACCGCTATCTATATAAATATGGGCGTGCGGAAGACTTGGCGGATGTCCTCGAGTAGCCATGCACTCCGTTCAAGAAATCTAGATAGAAAGGAACAGCGAACATGCCGGAAGCAGATGAAAAAGAAGCGAAAAGGTTCTATGCCGATATTCCCCAGAAAAGCGATGGCTTTTTCTTGAAAGGCGCACAAAACCTCGATTGGGGAATGAAAGATCGTTTATCGCGCATTTTCCGCCCATCGACGGGCCGCACGGTGATGCTGGCCATTGACCATGGGTACTTCCAAGGGCCCACAACAGGGCTGGAACGGGTGGATTTGAGCATCGTGCCGTTGATGCCGCAGGCCGACGCGCTGATGCTGACCCGGGGCATCTTACGCAGCGTCGTGCCACCCACACTCAACAAGCCGATTGTGATGCGCTGCTCGGGCGGCCCATCGATCCTCAAGGAACTCTCCAACGAAGAACTAGCAGTGGACATTGAAGACGCCATTCGCATGAATGTCTCCGCTCTGACCTTGCAGGTATTCATCGGGGGTGAATTTGAGACCCGCTCGGTGCATAACATGACCCGGCTGGTGGATTTGGGTTTCAAATATGGCATCCCGACGATGGCCGTGACCGCCGTGGGCAAGGATATGGTGCGCGACGCTAGATACTTCCGCCTGGCCTGCCGCATCTGTGCCGAATTGGGCGCAAATCTCGTCAAGACTTATTACGTGGACGAGGATTTTGAAACGATCACCTCCTCGTGCCCCGTGCCGATCGTGATGGCCGGAGGCAAAAAGCTGCCGGAATTGGACGCGCTGACGATGGCCTACAACGCCATCCAGGGCGGGGCGTCTGGCGTGGACATGGGACGCAACATTTTCCAAAGCGATGCGCCCAAGTCCATGATGGAAGTAGTCGCGCGTGTCGTGCATGAAAACATGAAGCCCAAGGACGCATACGCCCTATGGCAAGAGCTTCGCCAAAGCGAACGGGCAAACTAACGCAACAGGAGCGATGATAGATGTGTATTTTTGTTTTATATGCAAAAGACAAGCTAGAGGGCGGCGATTTACGCACCGCAAACCGGGATGCGCATTTGGCGCACATGGCGCGGCTGGACGCCTCAGGCTGCCTTCTCTTCGCTGGTCCTTTAAAAAATAGTGACACGAGCAAGTCTATCGGCTCACTAATCATCTTCGAGGCCGAAACACTCGAAAACGCCAAAGCCTTGATGGCCTCCGACCCCTATATGCGAGCGGGAGTCTTCGAGTGGTCTGAAGTGCTGCCCACGCTCAAGGCCTTCCCGAAAGCCTCGGAGCCATCATCATGAGCAACGCGATGGCCGAATGCATGTTAGGCGCATTAGCCCCCGCCTTGCGCGGGCTGTTCGCCCAGCCCACCGGTGACGCCGATGTGCCCTGGCAGCCTGTGATCTTGAGAACAATGACGGATCCGGAATCAAGGGAGTACGCCGAAGGCCCAGGCAAGGCCGCGTTGCCCGCATCGCTGAACCAGCCGCCGTTGGTGGTGGAGCCGATGGCGGAAGGTGAAACACCGCAATCCTGGCGTGGGCAAGCGGCAGAGGCCTTTACACAATTCACACAGGAGCATGGTGCAAGCCCAACGGCGGTGTGCGTGCGCCAGCGGGGCATTGTGATGCCCGCGCCTGAAGACGCCGCAACATCATCCCTCCCACTCCATCAACGTGTGGCGCTGGTGACCGGAGCAGCCGGGGCTATCGGCCGGGGCATCTGCCGGCGGTTGCTGGAGCAAGGCGCGTATGTGGCCGGAGCTGATTTGCCAGGAGAAGCGCTGGAGCATTTTAGAGATGAGTTCGAAGCCGAGTTTGGCCAGCGTATCATCGCAACGCCCATTGACGTCACCAGTGAAGAATCTGTCAAACATGGCTTTACGCAAATTTGTTTGGCCTGGGGCGGGGTGGACATCGTCGTCCTCAATGCGGGGATCGCCCATGTGGCTGCGCTCACCGAATTGACACTAGCGGCCTTCCAAAAATTAGAGCAGGTCAATGTGGATGGCACATTGCTGACGCTGGCCGAAGCAGCACGGATTATGCAGCTCCAACATACAGGCGGCGATATCGTACTCGTTTCGACCAAGAACGTCTTCGCGCCCGGAGCGCGGTTCGGAGCATACAGCGCGACTAAAGCCGCCAGCCACCAGCTTGCCCGCATCGCCAGCCTGGAACTAGCCGAGTTTGGCATCCGAGTTAACATGGTCGCTCCCGATGGCGTTTTCTCGGACGACGGTAAGACCAAATCGGGCCTCTGGGCCACGGTGGGGCCGGATCGGATGAAAGCGCGCGGACTCGATGAAGGTGGACTAGAAGAATACTACCGAAACCGCAACCTGCTCAAGATGCGTGTGACATCGCGCCATGTGGCCAATGCGGTGCTGTTCTTCGTAACCCATCAAACGCCCACTACGGGTGCAACGATTCCAATTGACGGCGGACTTCCCGACGCGACCCCGCGCTGAGATAGGCGCTGAAACATATGCAGTACCAACAAACAACAATAGATGCTAGGAGAAAAACAGCATGTTTGATGTGGTGACAGTAGGAGAAGGGATGCTGCGTTTGTCCCCTCCGCGTTATGAACGGATTCGCCGGGCGCACACGTTTGATGTGCATGTATGCGGCTCGCAAGGCAACGTGGCCAGCAATATGGCGCGATTGGGACTCAAAACCACCTTCGCCACCAAAGTGCCCAACAACGCCTTGGGCCTGCTCATGAAAGACCATTACATGAGCTGCGGTGTGGATGCTTCCTTGATCCAGATGGTGGATGGTTCCCGCCTGGGCGTGAATTATATCGAGTTCGGCGCAACCCCCCGCCCCAGCGCGGTGGTCTATGATCGTAAGAATTCAGCCGCCAGCACCATCGCGCCAGGCGATTTTGATTGGGACACGATTCTCAAGGGAGCCAAGCTCGCGTACACCGATGGCATCTTTCCTGGTCTTTCGAAGAACTGCACCGAAGCCGCTCTCGAATTCATTCAAGCCGCTAAACGGCAAGGCTGCCTCATTGGCTTCGATGTCAATTATCGCGAACACCTATGGAGCCCCGAGGAGGCCCGGCGCGTGCAAAGCGAGATCATCAAACATGCCGATATCCTGATCACGACCCAGTGGGATTCGGAAATTGTCTTCGGCTACAAGGGGGCATACGAAGACATCATCAAGAAGTTCCACGAAGAGTTCGGCTGCAAGATTGTCGCGATCACGTTGCGCGAAGTTTATGACGTCCTACACGGCGGATGGAATACGATGCTCTATACGGACGGCCAGGTGCTGCACGGCAAAAAGCATACTATTGATGTAATCGACCGCTTCGGCGGCGGCGATGCATGGGGTTCGAGCTTCCTGTATGCCTATCTGACTACAGGCGATCCTGAGTATGCGATGAACTTCGGCAACGCTTTTTGTGCGCTGCACCACACCGTCCCGGGCGATGTGGGCCATGTCTCGAAGGAAGAAGTCGAAACTCTCATGAAAAAATCGAGCGATGAGACCGCTTTTGAAGTCAAGCGATGAAAGTGAGTGAAAGCATCATGCAAACGGATACAGACACATCGGCGCCGGGCCGCAGCGACGCCACACTTAAAGAGATCGTCATCGAGCAAGTCAAGGCTTCGGGCATACTGCCCGCGATGAAACTCAAGAAAAAAGCCGATTTTATGGCGTGGGCCCAAGCGCTCTATGAAGGCGGCGCGCGCATCATCGAGATCACGATGACAACCCCCGGCGTGTTGGGGGCAATCGAAGCGATAGCCAGTGAATTCAAGGGCAAGCTGTGGGTCGCCGCCGGGACGGTGCTCGATGCCACGAGCGCACGGGAGGTGATCCTCCACGGCGGAAGCGTCATCGTCAATCCGTGCGTGATCCCCGAAGTCATCGACCTGGCCAACCGTTACTGCGTGCCGATTTTCTCGGGGGCCTTCACGGCGACAGAGGTCTTCACCGCCATGAGGGCCGGCGCGACCATGGTCAAAATTTTCCCGGCAGGACTGGGCGGGCCAAAATACATGACCAATCTCAAGATGGTTTTTCCCGAGGTCAACCTATGTCCCTCGGGCGGAATCAGCTTGGAAAATGCGGGCGACTTCATACGCTGTGGAGCTTGCGCGATCAGCGGCGCGCGTAATTTCGTGGACCCGGCGATGATCGAGCGCGAAGGCGTGGACTGGATCTCCAAGCAATGCCGAAAGTATATCGAGATCGTCCGCGAAGCCAAACGGAATGCGCCGGAATTGCCGTAACAGGAGTGCATGGAATGCCACGATATGTCTGGTTATCCTTTCCGCTCGATGTGGATGGCCCACGTCCTCCTGCTATCCCGGCTCCGTCCTTGACGCCGCTCTCCACGGTCGCCAAGGACGCCGCCAGCGTGCAAGTGCTCACGGTGGCCAATCATACGGGCACACATCTGGACACGGCCTGCCATGTGGTGGAAGGCGGCGTGCAGATCACCGAGTTCGCTCCCGAGGAACTGATTTTCTCGCAGCCTGTCGTAGTGGAACTAAAGCTGAATGATGGGCAAGTGGTTATGCCAGAGGATCTCATTCCACATCAGGAAGCCTTGAAAACTACTGATTTCGCACTCTTAAGGTTTGGCGCGGGCGCGATACGCCGGAGCGATAAGCCACGCTTCAGCCAGCGCATGCCGGGCCTAGGCATCGAAGCCGCACAATGGATTCGCCGGGAATGCCCTCAACTGCGCGCCCTGGGGCTCGATGTGCCGTCACTCGCTTGCATCGCGCACCTCGAACAAACCATGCGCGCCCATAACGTTTTGTTGGAAGGCGAAGGCAGGCGTTTCCTGGTGATTGAGGAAATGAACCTCGAACACGACCTGAACGGATTGCGTGAAGTCCGTATCAACCCATGGCTGGTCAAAGATATGGATAGCGGACCTTGTACCGTCGTAGGCGTCATCGACTGAACGAAAGGCAACCGATCATGCTAGAAGAGACCTATGGCCATTCACCAATCAAGAAGATGTTTGAAGAGGCTGACGTTTATGGCGTGGGATTCGACGAGGCCCGCGCCGCACGCCGCCCTCTCCGTCTCGGCATCATCGGCGCGGGCGGAGTAACCGTCAGTAAGCATTTCCCGGCGATCAAACGCCTGCAAACGATATGGGAGCCTGTCGAGGTGGCGGCCTTCTGCCGCCGCGACGAGAAAGCCGGGCGCTTGATCGAGCGCACATGGGGCGGCAGATGGTATGGCGATTACCAACAGATGCTCGAACAAGAGCCACTGGATGGCGTGATGATTTTCAGCCCCAATCAGGTACATGCGGAGCACGCAATCGCCTGCATCGAACGAGGGTTGCCCATTCTCGTCGAAAAACCATTCACACTGTCATTGGTTGAAGGACACCGTGTGTGCTCACTGGCTGACCAACGCGGCGTGCCGGTGATGACCGTCTCCAACAAGCGTTTCAGTCCTCCCTACCGCCGCGCCAAGCGATTGATCGATGAAGGACTTGTCCACAACCCGGCGATGCTGGCGGGCAAATTCAACCTGGGCTACGATTACGTGGTGCATATGCTCGAAGCCGGAACAATCCATGTGTTGGACCTGGCGCGCTATTTCATGGGAGACGCCGCCACGGTTCACGCCATCGGCGTCAACAAATACCACCGCAACCACGATCTGTATCCCTTCGACAGCGCCATGCTCGACTTCGAGTTCGAATCAGGCTCGATAGGCCAGATCTACACCAGTTGTTCGGCCTTGAGCCTCAAGCCCTGGGAGCGGATCGAGATCTACGGCGAGAAAGCGTGGCTATCGGTGGAAGACCAATACGAGCTTCACCTTTATGACAGCGAAGAAGGCCCCGCTAAAAGCTGGCGCCCCGTGATCCCGAATACGCTCCTGTTCGATGAAGAATTCGGGGGCTTCATGGGATTGATCGAAAACTTCCTGCAAGTCATCCGCGATGAAGAAAAACCATTGGTGACAGGCTGGGACGGTTACAAAGCGTATGAATTGAACGTGGCTGCACTGCTTTCTCTTAAACGCAAAGAGACTGTACGCCTGCCGCTATCCCCCGAAGCAGCCGATGCCGAACGCGCCACTTTTGTCGATTACGACGCTTGCACGGGCTACCGTTGAGCGTTGCGAGCACCTAGAAAAGGAAACCAGCATGATCATCGATCATATCGATAATGCCCAAAAATATTACGCACTGGGGGATGGAATCCGCCATGCGCTGGAATATCTGAAGCAGACTGATTTCACCACCGTTGAGCATGGCGATTATGCCCTGGATGGCGGCAACGTGTTTGTGAAAGTGCGCCGCATGCAAAGCCGCCTGCCGGAAGAGGCGCAATGGGAAGCGCATCAAAAATATGCGGATGTGCATTTCCTGGCGGAAGGGCAAGAGAAAATAGGATTCTCCCATGCCGCCCTGATGACGCATAGCAGCGAATATAATAAAGAAAAAGACATATGCCATCTGGATGGAGATGGGGATCTTATTACACTACATCCAGGCTTCTTCATCGTCTTCTTTCCAGGCGAGATTCATCTACCGGCGATAACGCCATCCGGGCATCCACGGGAAATCAAGAAGGTCATTGTAAAATTCAACGGCGCGCTACAAAAACAAACGGCATGAACCGGATCTCCACGAGAATTTGCTGATCGTAGCGCCAAGAATCAGATATCAAGATTTCGCACTTTGTTGAATCATACAACCGTTTTGAATTACGCTAAAGTATACTCGGTATACATAATAGGGGAGGGTCCACACAAAAACCTAAACCATACTCATCAATCTGCGAACTGCATCTGCACACAAAATCAAACCCAATGGATCCTATAAATGCTTGATAACTGTAAAAAAGCTTTCTCAGTTCAAAGGGGAGTAGATATATGAAAAAGAAGATGCAACGATTAAGAATAACGCTTGCTATTCTCGCGCTGGTTTTCGCGTTTGGGAGTAAACCGAGCGAGGCGCAAGGCTTGACTCCTTGGCAAGAGTCACTGGCCAAAGGGGCGGACTCCATTCCAGAACCTACCGATTTTGTTCTTAATTTGCTCAAGCAGGATGCTTGTGAATTACAGTTTGGCCAGTCCGCGGTTCAAACGCCGATGAAGCTCGGCCAAAAAGAATTTGCCCATGGCTTAGGCGCACATGCCAACAGCCATATCCGCGTAAACTCGCCCGAACCAGTCAAGACGTTTTCCGCCTGGATTGGCGTAGATCAAAATCCACAGGCCACGGGCGCTTCAATAATTTTCTCCGTTGTGGTTGATGAACGCGAGGTATATCGCTCCAACTTGTTTCGTTATGACTCGGAGCCACAGCACATTGAAGTGGCGATAGGAGGAGCCAAGCAGTTTGATTTGGTGGCCTTCGACGGGGGAGATGGCATCGGTTGCGATCATGCGGATTGGGCGGACGCCGCCATCATCACGGAAAAAGGGACGATAAAAATGCTCGATCAGATGCCCCTGAAAAAAGAGGTGTTGCCCTCAGGTTTTCCGTTTTCATTTACATACGGCGGCAAGCCAAGCCGGGAACTACTGAAGGCGTGGCCTTGTGAGGAGAAATCGAGCGAGTTGGATCAAGACCGCTTCAAAAAAACTCTAACCTGGAAAGATCCGGAGACCAAGCTCAAAGTGGCCTGGGAATCCATTTACTATAAAGATTTCCCGGCGGTGGACTGGATTCTGTACTTTGAAAACACGGGCCAGCAAGACACCGCCATTCTAGAAGATATTCAATCGCTGGACCTCAACTGGAACCACACCATGCCTGGCTCGATTCCTTACCGCCTGCAGAAACTGCGTGGCGGCGTGCCGCATCCGACCTTGTTACAGCCGAACACCGTCAATCTTCATGATGGCGTGACCGAAACCATCGGTTCGTTCTCCGGCCGCACCTCCTCCTCGAACGCGCCGTTCTTCCGTTTAGAAACGGGCGAGGGAACCTTTGTGTTCACCTTGGAATGGTCCGGCACGTGGCAGGGAGAGTTCTCCAATCAGGAAGGTAATTTACACGCCCGCGCTGGCATGCAAAAGACCCATTTCCTGCTGCACTCCGGTGAAAAGGTGCGCCAGCCGCGCGTGCTCGTCCTGAACGAAGCAACGGTTAACGAAGCCCACGCCCGTTTCCGCCAGCTCATCTATAAACATTATGCGGTGAGCCGCACCGGCAAAGCCCCACTGCCCACGCTCTTTTGCAACACCGCATTCACCCGTGGCGGCGGCTGGCTTAATGAATGCAACGAGCAAAATCAAATATCGTTGATAAAGGCCTATGCCCCGCTGGGCCTGGAGGCCATATTCACCGATGCGGGCTGGTTCACCGGCGGCTGGCCAGCGGGCGCTGGCAACTGGGATCCACGCAAAGATGCCTATCCCAACGGCATGGGGCCAGTGGCCGCGGCAGCCAAGGAAAACGGAATGATCTACGGCCTGTGGTTTGAACCCGAACGGGTGATTAAGGGAACTTCATTGCATCAAAATCATCCCGACTGGCTGCTGTTCCCTGATGATCCCAACAACACCACCTGCCTGGCCAATTTTGGCATGAAAGAAGTGCAAGACTACTTCTTTAACATCGTCAAAGGCTTCATGGATCTGCCGGGTTTCCGCGTCTACCGCCAGGATTTCAACATGGACCCGCTGCCCTATTGGCACATTGGCGATACGGACCCCAACCGGCAAGGGATCACCGAGATCCGGTATGTCGAAGGCATGTATGCCTATTGGGACCGTATTCGGGCAGCCTGGCCTGATTGCTTCATGGATGAATGCGCCAGCGGCGGCCACCGGATCGAGTTGGGAACCGTCATGCGCCTGGACATACACCAATTGGCGGATTACTGGTTTGACGATGAGGCTAACCAGGCCAGCGTGTGGTCCATCAGCCAGTATTTACCCAACAATACATTGTCCACGCATATTAATAATATGGATGATTACTCCTTCCATTCGGCATTGGCGGCTTCGTTGTGCTTAGGCTGGATCGCCGACGCTCCCGACTTCGATTCCACTCGGGCCAAAGCCTTGACGGACCGCTACCTTCAGGTGCGCCACCTTATGGTGGGGGCATGGTATCCGCTGACTCCCTACCCCTACGAGTATTCAGGACAGCAAACCTCGGAAGCGGAGATGTGGGAATGGGATTATGACAAATTTCCTGCTGATCCCAAACTTGGCGGGATGCATTATCCGCCCTATCATGAGCATCTGAATACAAGCTGGGTGGCCTCGCAATACCACCGGCCTGAGCTGGGCGAGGGAATGCTCCTTGTTTTCCGCCGCAAGGATTCGCCTTATGGCACTCTTGATGTCCGCCTTCAAGGGCTTGAACCGCAATCCATGTATGAACTCAAGAGCGACCGGACGGGAAAGACAATCCAGATGATAGGCTCGGAACTGATGAAGCGCCTCGTGCTCGATTTACCCGAGCCGCGCACCTCTGACCTGATCACGTATAAAAAAGTGGAGAATGCTGCGGCCACTGGCGAATAATCCTTGGCGATGGCCTGCGCCTAAAAAACTTCGGGTCTCATGAGGATTCGCGGATACAAGCAGGCCGAATAAATACAGATTTGAAACAGGCTGGCTTTCCGATGTAGCGGCCTTGAGAATGCCGCTACATCGTCCAGCCTGTTTTAAATGAATGATGCATCAGCTTATAAAGATTCTAGCGAAGACCCAAATTAATGGCTCATTCGCCAAGGCACACAGCGCCTAACCCAGTCAAACGGGCACGGGCGGCTTCGAGCGCCTGGGGAGATGGCGTCCTGAAATCCTCATCGCACGCAGTAAACCCCAGCCTCTCCAGTTTCGAGTTACCCAGGGGATGATAGGGCAGCAATATAATGCCCTGGCAATGGCTCAAGCTTTTATATAATGCCGCCAGCGCCTCGATATGCGGTTCGGTTAGATTGACGCCGTCCACCAGCACGCACCGCAGCCATGTATGCCCTCCGGCCGCATCCACCCGCCTCAGATTATCCATAATCGGCGCCAGTGGCGCATCGGTCATTGCCTGGTGGCGCTGTGGATCCGTGTCTTTGATGTCCCACAGGAAAAGATCGACCAGCCCGGACAAGGCCATTATCCGCTCGGGCGGAGCGAATCCACACGTTTCGATGCAGGTGTGAAAGCCACGGCGGCGGGCTTCTTCCAATAAGGCTTGGGTGAATTTCACATGCGCCAGCGGCTCGCCCCCGGTGATGGTCAGCCCGCCGCCCGACTCTTCATAATAAATGCGGTCGCGCTCTACTTCATCGATAATCGACGAAACGAGCACCGCCCGGCCCGCAACCTCCAAGGCTCGGGCCGGGCAAACCTCGACACAACGCATGCACCGGTGGCACCGGCTACGGTCCAACACATGGCGGCCATCCTCCATTCGATGCACATTATGGGGACAAACCCCGGCGCAGGCGCCACACCCGATGCATAACACCGGCGTGAAAAACAAATCCCGCTCAAATCCCTGTGACTCGGGATTATGGCACCATGCGCAATGCAGCGGACATCCCTTAAGGAAAACTGCCGTGCGTATGCCCGGACCGTCGTGCGTGCAAAAACGTTGTATCTGAAAAACAAGCGCTTGCGCCACGACAGGCTCAGACGTATTGTTGCGTACGATTAATGATCATGTTCTGCCATCTTTCGTCAAGTGAGGCGAAACGGGCCGACCAGCCTGATATGCGCACCGCCAGGTCGGGATATTTTTCCGGGTGAAGCTTCGCATCGGCCATAATTGCCGAATCGACCACGTCGATATGGACGAACCAGCCGCGCTGGCGAATGAATCCGCGCATGAGCCCCACCAGAGCATCGAGCCCCTCCTCACCTTTCAAGGACGAAGGATGGAGCTTTAGTTCCAAAGTAGCTCCATTGGGTGTGCGAGTAAAATCCATTTTGCAGTAAGAATTGAGGACAGCCGAAGGCCCTTTGCGATCGGTTCCCGGTGAAGGCGAAAAATTGCAGGCCAGCACATCGCCTACACGGTGCCCGTCGGCTGTAGCACGGCGAGTATCATAACCGCAAAAACCCGTGTCTAGGAAAGCGTAGCACTCGCGTCCGAAAGTACTGATGCCTGCTGGCCGCAGAACTCCATTGCGTTCGGGTACGGCCCAGACTAAATCCGTGTAATCATTGAATACCCGTTGCATCATCGCATCGGACTCTTCATTGTCGTTGCCATAAAATTCAAACCGGTTCAACACCAGGAGGCGCAACTGCTCTTGCCCTTTCCAGTCCGAACGCAGAATCGCCAGCATCTCGGGCCAAGAGAGCGTTTTGTCTTCATATACGAGCCGCTTAATCGCCAGCAAGCTGTTGGCGACGTTCGCCATGCCGCCAGCATGCGGCGAGAGCATCTGATATTGCGCGCCGCGCCCGTAATAGTCACGCCCGCTTTCAATGCAGTTTTGAACAAACATGGAAACGAGCGGCGTCGTCCCGACACCCGAGGCATAAGAATCCGCTTCCGTATGGAAACGGGTAAGCAGCCGGTCCATCTCTTGATGATATGCCGCATAAAGCGCATCGAAGTCGGCGAAATCGGCTGCGGGCGTGTCTGGATTATCAATGCCCAGCGAACGCTGTAGCACAGTCAGCATGTCGAATGGCCAGTAGATAAAACAGGTTTTCCCAGGCACCTGGACTTCCCAGCAGCCATCATTGGTGAAGCGCCGCGCATCAGCAAGAGGAACGCCTATCTTGACCAATCCATCGATTACGACATCTTCTTGGTAGAGGGCGATGATCCCGCCGCCATAACGCTCGACCTCGGCGATACGCCTAAGCAGATTTTTGGGAGTCTGCTCGCTGACACGCACCCCGATCGGGAAATCGCTAATATGCAACTCCTCGACCACGTCCAGCACCAGGTAGGTGACATCATTGGTGACCGATTTTCCATCGGCATCAATCCCGCCCAGGATGATGTTTTGAAAAAACATGCCATCGCCCGAGCCGGGATTTTTGTAACAGCCTACCCATTCCGTTCCCTTGATCCAGAAGTGGGCCACGATCTCACGCGCTTCATCCAGGGTTAGCCGCCCTTCGCGTAAATCCTTCTCTAAGTAGCCACCCAACATTTCGTCGAAGCGGCCGATCCCTGAAAAAGTGCCGCATAACCGCTGGAACGCGAACATGAACCACAACGATTGCACCGCCTCATGGAACGTCTGGGGCGGATTCTCGGGCACGCGCGCTAAGATTTCCCGTACGCGCAGATAATTGGCTTGATCTTCACCGGTGGATTCACTAGCCAGTTTCGCCAGTAATTCCATATTCCGCTGCCGCCAGATCTCCGCGCCTTCCAGGCAAACCAGCATCGCTTGCAGCATGTCCGTCCCGTTGGCGTCCAATCCGCCCCGGCTTAATCGCTCATTGATCTGCTCACGCAATCCTTTGTATCCAATCGTGAGCACATGGTCGAAGCCCAGCGTCATGTGATTTTGAGCTAGTTGGTTATACACCGGCGTATATGCGGCAGTCGCTTCAAGCAAGGTGGCGGAGCCGACGATTTTTTCGCCCGGCAAGATGCGCAAAGGGGCCTTCTCCCCGATCAAGCGAATCGCCTGCGCATAATGCTGATTAGGTGTGAGACTCTTGATTAACTCTTCGTCCAGATTAAAATCGGCTTTTACCATCGCACGGCCATGTTCTCCCGAAGCCCCGAGCCGCGTGAGTTCATGCGTCCGTTCTGATAGACGCCTCGGAGAAACTGGCCGCCATGGCTCACTCCACACATAGCGGTTTGTTCCGTCAATAAGCTTGGTTTCGGCGGCGCTGGATGCAGATGCAGTTGTAACTAACAACCCACCGGCAAGGGCAACGCCCGCCCCCGTGGATTTGAAGAAATCCCGACGGTTCATTCCACTTGCCTTACTTGCCATGTTTTGCTCCTCTCTCGTTTAGGAAGAATCTACATCCGCCTAAAGTGATGCTTCATGTTCACCGGTATGGGCTCGAAGCCGCTCTTTATCCATGCCTGTTGTCCCTGCCACGCGCCGCGTTTCCTGGCGTTTGCCTCCGCCTCTGCGGAGATGGGGGTTAGAAGAGCAGCCTGTGCATCGGGTGCTCACTTCGCAGTGTAAAATCAACCATTTATCGCCAGTTGAATCGCTGTATGCATGTTGATTCATGGATATATTGTAATCTCCATTTGGTCTTCATGGGAATGTCCTTGAATTGCGAATATTTATCTGAAAATTTTGCCCGTCTGGTAAGGCTGCCGCAGTGAGCAATCCGGGCCATGATGCGCGAAATACATCGCCGCCCTCATTCTTAGAGAAAACGGAACATGCAACATTTTTAATATGCGGATTCATTTGATATGCTTTTGCCAGGCATAGGCAATCTTAGTCATAAAGGCGTAGCCGCATGGCATCCATCACAGCAATGATTCCGCCCGAGGCCCTTACGTTGAACCACATCACGCATGGATGTTGCCTGCGAACTCCTAACGAGTGGGTGCTTCAGAAAATCGTGCCCGCCACCATTGTTGCCCAAGCCCTTTTTGGCTATTATGAGATAACATGCGAAGGGCGTAGCGAGGTGATTCGCCCTGGCGAGGCGTTTCTAACTCCAGCCAACCGAAGCCTCAGGCTCATCCATCACGGAGATCCCGCACATGATGGCTGGATGGGAGCACGCTGGCTCCATTTACATTTTACCCTTTTTGATACATTGGATTTGTTGTCGCTGATGGACTTGCCGCTCCGGATCCCCTCCGAACCGGCGGGACGGCTTGGCGTAATCATTCAAGAACTAGTAGATTCGCTACCACCCAAAAACGAATTTTCCATGCATTGGTTCACTCGACGCCATGAGCTGGCCTTTTCCGCCTTGCATATTCTATGTGAAATCGCCCCTCTGCGCCCCAAAAGCCTCACCATCCTGCAACACTCGGGGCGTCTGACATCGGTTTTCTCCTATATACGGGATTATTTTGCAGAACCTTTATCCGTATCACAACTTGCTCAACTAGCTCACATGTCCTCATCGCGCTTCCATGTCTTTTTCCACCAGCACATGGGCTGCACGCCCATGGATTACGTGAAACAAGTCCGCCTATCTGAAGCCTGCAAACTCTTGGTGCTCAATGACTCACCGCTCGCCCAGATTGCCGAACGAGTCGGTTTTTGCAATCAATATCATTTTAGCCGTGAATTCAAGGCCTTTTTCCACATGACCCCATCACAATATCGGAAAGACAGCAGCTCATTGTATGGCGATGAACTGATCTTTTCGTCGATTTCCTTTTGATACACAGAAACTGTTGAGGCTTAAAAATTGCCCTGCACCGTAGATACTATATTGTTATATATTCTGCATGAACCCATACCACCATTCGGCCCAAAAACACATTTCCCCTTGATATGCCCAAACACTTTGAACACGAGACACTGCATGCAACTTGCGCTCCCGCTTTGTATGGCTTAGACTTCATTTCGCCCATCCCGAGACTCCTATCCGTGTGCTTTGGAAGCTCACACTCCGGAGTTCCCGCGATGAGCTCGCGTGAATGTCAAACTCCCGGCGCGTCTTGGCAACAGATACGCGTTTTACATACTTGGAGGAATGGAAATGAACAGCCAGCGTGACCCGATGAGCATCCAAGTAACCGCTGATGCTTTGGTAGTCCTCCGCGCGAACGAAGCACTGGCAGGGCCTTTCGGCGTTGTGGATCCATACGCTGCCTGCTTCGTCACGGATGCAGGCAAACGCATGGCAGGGCTGGCGGAATCGGTCGATCCTTCTTATGCGCCATTCAACCTTGTGCGCTATCGTTATTTCACTGAACAAATCCGGGAAGCCGCTTCCCGGTATCACCAATTGCTCATCCTTGGCGCTGGATATGATACCCGCTCCATCTCGATGCCAGAGTTCGGCGGCGGCTCCGTCGAGGTATTCGAGGTGGATTACCCCGACAAACTTGCATGCAAACAGCACGTATTATCCCAAGCCGGGGTCGCGGCGCCCTCATACATCAAGCAAGTGCCAGCAGACTTGGCGCAACCAGATTTGCTGCGGCGATTATGCGCAATGGGATTTCAAAAATCCGTGCCGGTCCTGGTGCTCATGGAAGGCCTCGTATATTTCCTAGCTTCCGAGACGACCGCTCATCTGCTCGACCCCAAGACGCTCGAGCTGGCGGCGGGAAGCTCCGTGATTTTTGATTACTGGCCGAACAACCGTATTAACCGCCTGAACCAGCGAATCGAGGAAAAGCTGGGCCACCCGTTGTTCTGCCCGTTTCCATATCCCGATACCCCAGCAGACCTCCAGCGCACACTTGCCGGCCTGGGCTACAGAAACGTGGTAATCAGAGATCTGGATGCGCTTGCGGAAAATATCCAGCGAGGCCCTCGCGAAGTTGTTTGTCCCAATGACTGGTTTATCGCCAAGTCGGAATACGGAACAAAAAAACAGGCATAAAACCAAGCCACCTGGCCACAAGGGACACTAGGTGTTATAACCATGGATTCGCATTCATGGATTCGCATTCTTGATTATTGGCACGGTCTCGCCTACACTCTCGCTTCTATGTGGCGTCCTTTGAACAGAATGTACCTTACGGCTTTCCTGGTGGATTTCGCCTGCATGGTGGGAACCGTGGTGCTGCCGTTTTTTGTGTATAACCAAATCGGCGGCGGCGTAGCCATGTCTGGCGTCATGGGCGCGGTCCAGGCGGCAGCTTACGTGGTGGTCTGCTTGGTTTCCGCGCGGTATGTCATGCGGACCCAAAACGGCCTTGTATGGGCGGTGGCGGGGCTCATCGCCTATCCGCTCTTCTTTTGCCTCCTGCCGTTTTTTCACCATCCCGTCATTTGCAGCATTCTCGCCACGGGCTCCATGGGTGCGATGGCCCTGGTGTGGCCAGCGCTCCACTCTTGGGTGGGGGCGGAGCCCGATCCAAACCGCCGAAGCCATAATATGGGTTTATTCAATCTATCATGGAGCCTAGGTTTCGCTATAGGGCCCCTGTTTGCCGGACCATTATATGACTTCGATTTCCGCATGCCGTTCTTCCTGCTTTTTGGAGCTATCACCATTGCATTGTTCCTGGTGTTGTCCATGCCCCACGAGCGGCGCTGTTTCGGTGAAGCCACCAACGAGACGCTCGAGGCCCGCCGCGACCATGACCGCGCCAGCGAGTCTTTTCTGTATCTCGGCTGGAGTGCGTCCCTCATGGCAAATCTCTTGACGGCGGCGACCCGGTTTGTCTTTCCCGCACGCATCGACAGCCTGGTGCGCAGCGGAGAACTGCGTTTCTGGTTCGAATCCGCCCCTTCAGAACTGCTATCCGCAGCTCCCGCGACAAAATATTCCTGGCTCGCCTTTCTGCTGTCGTTCGTCGTATGCCTGTGTTTCCTGGTGATGAGCCGGACGTCTGGATGGCGTCATAAAGCTTCTTTACTCATGGGTTTGCAGGCTGCGGCAGGCTTGTCGTTTGTGCTGCTCAGCACCACCCATAGCCTGATAGTCATGGCGTTTTGTTTTGCCGTACTCGGATTCAACCACGGCGTCTCCTTCTTCGCGGCGGCATACTACAGCTTGTCTGACGCTGTTCATAAACACCGCAATGCCGCCATGAACGAAGCCGCAGTCGGCATGGGCGTGTTCATCGGAAGCCTGCTCTTCGGCTGCCTGGCGCAGCGCATGGGATTTTCTGATGCGTTTCGCCTTGCGCCCCTACTCGTGGTGGTAGCGTTAATTGCCGAATTTGGCCTGTTACGCCATGCGCGGGCAAGGCGGCTCACACACAACGGCTGACCGCCCCCATGGCGTTTCCTGCCGGATACCCGGCAATCTTTGCCTACCATGCTCGCTTTCCTCGTTGCCATACCTCCTGCACTCCCAGAGAAAGTCCAACTCTAGTGCCTTCCTCAAGGTCTCCAGGCATTTGGCCGATAGTTGGAATATAGATTGCATAGATGCTATGGGATATGTAAGGAGACCACTGTTGGGAACGTTATTCAGCACCCTTGATATTGCCCGGCTTGGGCTGCAAGCCGCCCAAGTGCAACTCAGCGTGTCAGGGAACAACATTTCCAACGTCAATACGGAAGGCTACTCCCGCCAAACGGTTTCTTTGTCCGAATCTGCTTCCATAAAATACCCCTTTGGCCAATTGGGCACCGGCGTTACGGTTAGCGAAGTCCGCCGCGTTCGAGATGAATTCCTGGACAAGGTATACCGCCAGCAAGTAGCGGGCCTTAACAAAGCCGATACGCTGGCGACCTATTATGATCAACTCGAAAACGCCTTTCTCGAACCCACGGACGAAGGCTTCGGGACGCAGATCAACAATTTCTTTGACTCCATGAGCGACTTTTCCAATAACGTGGAAGACTTAGCCGTTCGGGAGGCCACCGTGGCGCAAGCCGAAGCACTGGCCGAATCATTCAATAGCATATATGACCAGCTTAATGAATTACGCACCTCCGCCAATGAAGAAATCAAAAGCATGGTCACCCAGATCAACTCTTTGTCACAGCAACTTGCCGATCTGAACATCCAAATCCGGGATTCTGAACTGAACGGAACCACCGCCAATGCTTTGCGCGATCAACGCGATCTCGCTCTAGATGAATTGGCGGGCCTGGTCGATATCAATTATACGACACTCGAGAACGGGCAAGTTACGGTGCGAATCGGCTCCGATAGCCTCGTGGATCTGTCAGGTGCAAACGAACTAGTGGCGGAAACGGACAGCACCCTCGATTCCACACGCTCGGATCTGCTAACGGTTCGTTTCGCGGACAATCGAAAAGATGTCACCGTGGAAGATGGCGAGCTGGCGGGCTTACTGGAAATTCGCGATGAAGTGATCCCCAGTTATATGGGCCGTATGAATGAGATCGCGTCGGAGCTTATCCAGCAAGTCAACAGTATTAATAGCCAAAGCAATGGACTTGAGAACCTGTCGGGCATCATATCAAGCACCAACGCGGTTTCAGATGCAGCCTCCGCGCTGGAATCCGCCGGCTTGCCTTTTGATGTGGAAGCAGGAAGCTTCCAGGTGGCCATTTACGATGGCGATACCCAAATATCCGGCTCGCCGTTCACCATCACGGTCGACGCGGGCGATACACTGAATGATCTAGCAGCGGAACTCAACGCCATTGCACCCGGCGAATTCACAGCTACGGTAAATGGGGACAATACCCTATCCCTAGGAGTCACAAATTCCACGTATTCATTCACTTTTGCGAATGACACATCGAATGCCCTAGTGGCGCTTGGCATCAATGGCTTGTTTACCGGCTACGACATGAATACCATCGCAGTGAATACGGACATCGTGGAAAACTCCCAACTGCTAGGCTCCTCCTATGACCTCGATACACTGGCCACTGGCGACAATAGCGCAGCCCTGGAGCTTGCAGCCATACAAGATCTGAACGTTCTAGAAAATAGCTCTTCTACACTGAGCGGCTATTATGAATCCACCATCGCCCTTCTCGGCGTGGACACACAATCCAACCAGGTAGTGCTCGATACCGAAGAAGAGTTTAATCTCTATTATGAGGAGCAGAGGCAGGAAAACTCCGGCGTTTCACTCGATGAAGAAACCACCTATCTCATTCAATACCAGCGGGCCTATGAAGCCGCCGCACGGGTCATCAATGTCGCCGATACCATGCTCGACGCGCTCATGACCATCGGGGCATAAGCGGCTCCCGTATCCTGGCGCACTCTATTTTATATTTGCCAAGTATGGATTCTTTTTGTATAATCCCTCTGCCACGTGATGGCGTCTGTGTGAGTGGGAAGAAGAAACGTGTGGATTCAGTAAGGAGGTAAATGTCATGGATTTCAGTTCGTTGCTTTGCTCGTTTATCGGATCAATCCAAGATGTGCTCGATGTAATGCTGACCGTGGTTAATAACGTTCTCGGCGTATTCGATCTCGGCACCATCTCGATCGACTTGGCTTCTTTGATCGGCCTGACTTGTGATTAATTCTTAATCCTGGCATGCTGGAAAGCCGCCATAAGCTCTTAGGGGAGATTATGGCGGCTTTCCGTTTTATGCGGTTCCTCCGCAATAAGCAATATACATTTTGACGATAGCCATCCATCCAGGCACGGCATACCGACAATGAAGAACGGATTGCCTGGGCATTCGGAGCATGCGAAAGGGCCTTCGCCAAGAAAACCGCGCAGCCAACGAATAAAGAAAAATAGGCGGAATGGCGGAGGGTGTGGGACTCGAACCCACAAGCCCGTAGGCGCCGGTTTTCAAGACCGGTGGATTGCCAATTATCCTAACCCTCCGCAAAGAAGCGGCTCATAGTTTACCTTGTTGGATGCGGCGCTGTCCATTTTTCATGTCTAGCGTTCTATATATGCAAGTATAGCGCCCAATCACCCCGTCCCCCCGGTGGCCGTGGCGCTGGATGTGCGGTTTATGAGAAAGCTCCGCCAATGGTCGCGGTTCATCCGGGCGATGTTCTCGACGGAGATACCCTTCGGGCACGCCGCCTCGCATTCGTAATGGTTCGAGCAATTGCCGAAGCCTTCCTCGTCCATCTGGCGCACCATGGCGCGCACGCGCGTCCACCGCTCGGGCTGGCCCTGGGGCAAATGGCCCAAATGGCTTATCTTCGCCGCCACGAACAACATGGCCGCCCCATTCGGGCACGCCGCCACGCACGCCCCACAGCCAATGCACTGGGCGGGCTCGAAAGCGGCGTCGGCCTCAGGCTTGGGCACGGGCGCGGAATGGGCCTCGGGAGCCTGCCCCGCGCGCACGGAAATGTAGCCCCCCGCCTGGATGATGCGGTCAAACGCGCTCCGGTCCACGGCCAGATCCTTGAGAACCGGAAACGCCCGCGAACGCCACGGCTCGACGACTAGCGTGTCGCCATCCTGGAACGACCGCATATGGAGCTGGCACAGCGTCATTTCCCGTTCAGGACCGTGGGCGTAGCCATTAATCATGGCCCCGCAACTGCCACAAATGCCCTCGCGGCAGTCATGGTCAAACGTGATCGGGACGCCGCCGCTCTTCGTGAGGCGCTGGTTCACAATATCGAGCATTTCGAGAAACGACGCATCCGTGCTGATGCCGTCCGCCTGGATGGTCTCGAACCGCCCCGCCTCTTCCGGCCCATCCTGCCGCCACACCTGGAGCGTAATCGAAATGGTTTTCACCATGAGTTTTCCTCATTCCCTGGGCCGATACGGTTCATCTAGGGGCACATTGCAGCGCGCCTCTCTCCACGCAAGAGATTGTAGCACGGCCTGGCCCGCATGGAAAAAACGGCATAGGGGCTCGTTTTGATGCTCCATAAATGACCGGCGAGGACATCATTCCTACACAGGGCGAGGAGTTCCATACTCCTATTGATCAGTCTGCATATTTTGGAATCCGGGACAGTGTTTACCAAAATTTTACCAATTCTTTGCCTGCGTTTTGCGTAAGGGCCGTAAGCTGTACATAGTCAATCCATCGGAGGAATGCCATAATGAGCGCGGCTATACCGAAAACTATGCTGGCTTTTCGGCTGTTGCGCGACATGGGCGCATTGAAACGAAACAGGAGAACGAGCCATGAAAAAAAGAATCGCGCTGTGTGTTCTGGGGAGCATGCTGGTGGGGGCTCTTGGGGGATGCCCCAGTGACTTTGTACTGTTCACCGACGCCAACCTGGCTGCTGCTGTACGGACCGCGCTGGATTTGCCCGCACGCGCCCATATCTCGGCAGCCCAAGCGGCCACCCTCGTGACGCTCGACGCGTCTGGCATGAATATTCAAAGCCTGGAGGGTATTGATGCCTGCACAAGCCTGACGACCCTAAATATCAACGACAACCCCATCGAGGATCTTTCGCCGCTAGCGGGAATGACATCGCTGACACGCCTGCATGCGGGAAACTGTTATCTCACTTCCCTGGCAGCCATCGCTCCGATGACTTGGCTTCAAGTCCTGGACGTGGAGAGCAACCTCCTTGAAAACATCGCGCCGGTTAGCGGCATGACATCGTTGCAGGCGCTCATTATCGACCACAATTTCGTGCAAGACATCTCGCCGGTGAACGGCCTGGCGTCGCTCATCTACCTCGATCTCGACGAAAACGACGTGGAAGACGTCTCTGTCTTGGCTAATCTTCCGGGGCTGATCTACTTATTTATCAACAACAACAACGTCGCCGACCTGTCACCATTGGCGGGGTTGGCCAATCTCACTGCCCTCACGGTCGACCACAACACCCCGCTTGTCACCAATATCACATTTATTACGGCCTTAACCGGGCTTACCCATCTGGGATTGGACGACAATGCGATCGTTGATATAACCCCGTTAACCGGCCTCACCGCGCTGATCGAGTTGGACCTTGATGACAATGACATCGTCAACCTCACGCCACTGACGGGGATGATCAATCTGACCAAGCTGGAGCTTGACCAGAACCAGGTCACCGACATCCAGGCTCTTGTGGACAACGCGGGCTTAGCCACCGGCGACTCCGTAGACCTGGGGGACAATCCGCTCAGCGTAGCGGCCATCGGCACGCAGATCCCCATCCTGACGGGACGCGGAGTTACGGTTCTACAGTAGAATCACGTTATTAAAATTGTAGTAATTCCATAATAGTTAATAGGCCCCCGGTAAAACCAGGGGCCTATTTCTATGTAACCACTCAAACACACCCAGGAATTCTCCTCAGAAAAATACCGCGCCGATATTGATTGCACAGCCCATCGGGGAATAGGATGACAGCTCGTAACACATTGCCCTTTCCAACGCAGAGGAGAATGAAAACCATGATTTGCAGTCCTGTTCATGTCGTTGCTGGCCTGATGCTCTTCGGGGTGGTGTTGGTTTTGTTTCCCATGTTCGCCCAAGCGCAGGTGGCGGAGAAGATCGTGGACATGCAGCCGTTTGTGGAACGGCATGAACTGGCGGGCGCGGTCATGTTGGTGGCCGACAAGGACCATGTCCTCATGACGGACACCGCCGGCTGGGCGGATATCGCGGCGAAGAAACGTATGAAGGCGGACTCAATGTTTTGGATTGCCTCGCAGTCGAAGCCGATCACTGCTGCCGCGCTGATGATACTGGTGGATGAAGGCAAGGTGAATGTGGACGATCCCGTCGAAAAATATCTGCCCGAGTTTCACGGCCAGATGGTGGTGGTGGAGAAGGATGAAGAACACGTGCTGTTGCGCAAACCCCGGCATCCGATCACAATCAAAAACATCCTATCCCACACCAGCGGGTTGCCGTTCTGCACGAAATTGGAGGAGCCTACGCTTGACCTGTTCCCCCTCAGCGCGCGCGTCCGCAGTTACGCCGTGTCGCCGCTGGATTTCGAGCCGGACTCCAAATACCAGTACAGCAACGCGGGCTTCAACACGGCGGGGCGTATCATTGAAGTCGTGGCGGGGATGCCCTTCGAGCAATTCCTGGAAGAGCGGTTGTTCCAGCCCCTCGGCATGAAGGACACCACGTTCTGGCCCAGCAAACGGCAGGCGGCGCGCATCGCCAAGTCCTACAAAGCGGGAGCGGACAATCAGGGATTGGAAGAGACGGCCATCAGCCAATTATATTATCCGCTCACTGACCGGACGCAACGATTCCCCATGCCAGCGGGCGGGGCTGTTCTCGACTGCCCACGACATCACGCGCTTCTACCAAATGCTCCTCAACGGCGGCCAATTGGATGGGAAGCGGTATCTCTCCGAAGCATCCGTGAAGATGATGACCAGCCGCCAGACGCCGCAAGAGTTGCCTGACAGCTACGGCTTCGGCCTCGCGGTGGGGGACGGCTTCTACGGCCACGGCGGCGCCTACTCGACCAACACCATCGCGAACACCCAACACGGCCTGATCCTCGTATGGCTCATCCAACACGCCAGCTTCCCCGGCGAAGGCGAAAAAGCACAAGGCGTCTTCATGCAGACTGCGCTCGATGCATTCGGAAAGAACAAGCCTTAAGCCAGACGCTCGAAACTACAAGGAAGGGGACTTTATGCTGCTAATTACCTTATTGGTCTTGTCCGTTTTTCTTCATTGTGTTTGCCACGATAAAATTGAAGCTTCATCCATTCCTGGCGCTTTTGCTGGCGGCTTTTGGTTTTGGCATCGCCGCGGGCATGCCGCTGAATGATGTGGTAAAGGCGGTAAACACGGGTTTTGGCGATACAATCGGAAATATTGGCATCGTCATTCTCGCGGGATGCATCATTGGCACGTTTCTGGAAAAGTCGGGCGGGGTGTATCGGTTAGCGGAAGGGATGCTGCGCATCACGGGACAGCGCAATGTACCCTTGGCCATGGCGTTTATCGGGTATATCGTGTCCATACCGGTCTTTTGCGATTCAGGCTTTGTTCTGCTTTCTCCGCTCAATAAGGCGCTGGCGCGCAAGGCCAAAGTGCCGCTTGCGGCCTGCGCCATTGCGCTCGGGTTGGGCCTCTATTCGACGCACACGATGGTGCCGCCAACGCCAGGACCCGTGGGATGCGCCGGCATTTTGGGCGCTGATTTGGGACTTGTCATTTTATGGGGTTTGGTAGTGGGGCTTATATCGACTTTAGCCGGTTTGCTTTTTGCTGTCATGGTGGCGGGAAAAACCACGCTCGCCGCTTCGGACGAAACGCCCGATATCGCAAGTGCAAAAGACACGCCATCGGCGCTCAAATCGCTCATTCCCATTTTATTGCCCATCGTGCTGATCGTGATTCGTTCCATCACGGAGCTTCCAGGCAAACCCCTGGGCGAAGGACACGCCGCCACATTGCTGGGATTCTTTGGACAGCCGGCCGTGGCGTTGCTCATTGGAACGTTTATCGCATTTCTGCTTCCAAAGAAGTTCAATCGCGACATGTTGTCCACCACGGGATGGGTCGGCGAGGCGATAGTAAGCGCGGCCATCATCATCGTCATCACGGGAGCGGGCGGCTCCTTCGGAAAAATCCTGCAAAATTCCGGCATTGCGGGTGTTATCGGGGCCGGACTCAAAGGCCATGAAAGCATCGGCATCTTGCTTCCCATCCTTATCGCGGCCGGAATAAAAACCGCACAGGGTTCATCCACCGTTTCACTCATCACAACGGCGGGACTCATCTTGCCGCTATTGCCTACGCTTGGATTAACAAGTGAGATGAGTAAGGCGCTCGTGGTGGTGGCTATTGGCGCGGGTTCCATGATGGTATCGCACGCCAACGACAGCTTCTTCTGGGTCGTTACCCAATTCTCCGGCATGACGGTAAATCAAGGCTACCGCCTGCAAACGCTAGGCACGTTGGTCACCGGGCTTGCCGCGGCAATAACCGTTTGGCTATTAAGCATCGTTATTCTATGACGGTAAGGAGAAGGAGCGATGATGTCCCTTCGATGTGCAATGGTTGCATGACAGCCACTCAAAAGCAGTGAATCATCTATGCCTTTCTATTTTGACTCATTCAAGTTGCCAAGTACAAAATCTTCATACAAGCGCGCTAAACCGCTCGAAGAAATCCGGGAAGGTTTTAGAGACGCAGCCAGGATCATTGATGACGACACCGGGGATGCGCAGGCCGGCGAGGGCGAAGCTCATAGCCATGCGATGGTCGTCGTAAGTGTCGATGGCGGCGGCGCGGTGGGGGCCGGGATGAATGCGAAGGCCGTCCTCGAAGGCGTCCACTTCCGCGCCGAGTTTGCGCAGTTCCGTGGCTGTAGCTTCGATGTCGGTCTCCTTGATGCGCAGGTTGGCCACGTTGCGGATGGTGGTGGGGCCATCGGCGAATAGGGCCGTGACGGCAAGGGTCTGGGCCATGTCAGGCATGGCGTTGAGGTCGATGTCGATGCCGCGCAGCGTGCCGTTCGAGGATACTTCGATCCAGTCTTCCCCTTCCCGGACCATGCATCCCATTTGTTCGAGGACGCGGGGAAATTGGGCGTCGCCTTGGACCGAGCGCATCGAGAGGTGGTTCACTCGGACGCGCCCGCCCACCACGGCGGCGGCTGCGAAGAAGTAGGACGCCCCGGAGGCGTCGGCTTCAATGGCGTAGGTTCCGGGCCAGTACGATTGGCCTGCTGGCACGTGAAACGCTTTATACTCGCGATGGGACGCCGAGACGCCTCGTTCGGCCATCATGGAGAGCGTGAGGTCCACATAGGGCTTCGACACCAGCACTCCGTCAATGGCGATGTCCACATCGCGCGTGGCGCGGGGTGCGGCAAGTAAGAGGCCGGTCAGGTATTGGCTGCTGGCATCGCCGCGTACGGTGATGGCTCCGCCGAAAGAGCCGGATGAGCGCACGGTGAGCGGGGGGCATCCCGTGGGCGCGTCAGCCTCGACGCCCCAGGCGCGCAAGGCCTCGACAAGGTCCGAGATAGGGCGCTCCCGCATGCGGGCCGTGCCATCGAGCACCGCCGCCCCATCGAGCGTGGCGCACGCGGCGGCGAGAAACCGCACGGCGGTGCCGCTATTGCCGAGCATCAGGGGTGTTTGAGGAGCGTGCATCGGCCCGCCCGCCACTTCGATGCGCCCCGGCATTTTCACCGAGCGGACGCCGAGGGCATTAAGCCCATCCAGCATGCGGTCCGAGTCATCGCAATCGGCTGGTTCGAGGAGAACACTCGGGCCATGGGTGAGCGCGGCCATAACGAGAGCACGCGCCGTACAACTCTTCGAGCCGGGCACGGTTGCTATGGCGTCTAGATTCGAGCGTGGTCTGATTTCAATGGCGTCCATACCTCGGATTATAGCGGTATTTTTTCTAGAAAACACGGGCCGGCCGAAGAATGAGCCGCAAGAAGCACAAAAGGCGCAAGATCCTTTTGTGGCTCTTGCGCCTCTTGTGGCTATTTGTAATCAACTCTCCTTCATTTGGCTCACGAGCGCTTGCACCGTCGCCTTGGCGTCGCCGAAAAGCATGCGCGTGTTTTCGTTGAAGAACAGCGGATTATCCACGCCCGCGAACCCCGAGGCCAGCGAACGCTTGAGCACGAAGACCGTCTTCGCGTGGTCCACATTGATGATGGGCATGCCGTAGATGGCGCAGTTCTTATCGGTGCGCGCGGCGGGATTCACCACGTCGTTGGCCCCGATGACGATGGCCACATCGACAGTCTCGATGATGGGATTGATATCATCCATCTCGACAAGCTGTTCATACGGCACATTGGCCTCGGCCAAGAGGACGTTCATATGCCCCGGCATGCGGCCCGCTACGGGATGGATGGCGTACTTCACTTCCGCGCCGTTCTTTTCGAGCAGTTCGCCCAGCTCGCGCACCACGTGCTGTGCCTGGGCGACGGCCATGCCGTATCCGGGCACGAACACGACCGAATTGGCCGCTTCAAGGATGTAATAGGCGTCTTCGGGTGTAAGGGATTTGGCTTCACCCTTGAATGCCGTGGCTTTGCCGGAAGCCGTGCCCAGCCCGCCAAAGAGCACGTTGGCCAGCGAGCGGTTCATGGCTTTGCACATGATCTGCGTGAGGACGATACCGCTTGCGCCCACCAGCGAGCCGGTCACGATCAGCAGATTATTCGAGATCACGAAGCCGGAGGCGCACGCCGCCAAGCCGGAGTAGCTGTTCAACAAGCAGATGACCACGGGCATATCCGCTCCACCCACGGGAATCGAGGTGAGCACGCCCAGCGCCAGCGATAACAGCACGGCCAGGAAGAACACGAAATACATGTGCCCCGGATTGAGCATAAAGAGCAGGCCAAAGAGCAGCATGCCCAGCACCGCCGCGGCGTTGATCAATTGCTGTTTCGGAAACAGAATCGGCTTTCCGGGAAGGCGGCCAGCCAGTTTGGCATAGGCCACCATGCTGCCCGTGAAGGTGACGCCGCCGATCAAGATGGTGATAAAAATCACCAACGCAAGATACCACACCGGGGGATCGCCCGCAGTCAGCGCCATGCCCTTCCATCCAGCAAATTGCTTATGGTATTCGGCCCAGCCCACGAGAAGGCTCGCGAGGCCGCCAAAACCATTGAATAGCGCCACGAATTCAGGCATCGAGGTCATGGGCACGCGCATGGCCGAAACAGTGCCCGCGATGCTGCCGATGATCAATCCCGCGATAATGTATTGATACGAGAGGATCTCATTACTTATCAAGGTCGCCAGAATGGCGATAAGCATGCCCAGCGCCGAAACGAGGTTGCCCCGGCGGGCGCTATGCTGGCGGCTCATCATCTTCAAACCGAAAATGAAAAGCACCGAAGCCAGAATATAGCTTAGATTAATGACTGCGTCCCTCACTTAGTGCTCTCCCTTTTTCGTCTTGAACATGGCCAGCATGCGGTCGGTCACTAGATATCCGCCCACGACATTGATCATGGCGAGGGCCACTGCGGCCGTACCCAGCACTATTTTGAACCAGCCGTCGCCTGCAGCGCCCGCCGCCACCAGCGCACCCACAATGGTGATGCCTGATATGGCGTTCGAGCCCGACATCAGCGGGGTGTGCAATTGCGAGGGAACCTTTGATATCAGCTCGACTCCCAAGAAAATTGCAATTACGAAGATGAAAAACAGCATTGCTATCATATTCATGTGCAGTTCTCCGCCAGGCTGGCGCGGCGTCTATTTCGCCGCATAAGCCTGTTTAATGCGTTCATTCACTAACTCGCCACCATGGGTCACCAGACAGCCCTGGATAATCTCGTCTTCCTGTTTTAACGCAAAGACTTTCGCCTCAGCATCCCAGAATGAATCCACTAGATTGCCCAGATTCGCCGAATACATCTGGCTAGCGTGGACGGCTACACGGCCAGGCAGATTGCCCAACCCGATAACCCGGACGCCGTTTACATCCTTTTCTTTTCCTAGCTCGGAGCACTCAACGTTGCCGCCGGTCTCGACAGCCATGTCTACAACAATACTTCCCGGTTTCATGGCCGCCACCATCTCATTGGTCACAATGACTGGCGCCCGCTTGCCGAAAAGCTGCGCCGTGGTGATGACGATGTCCGACTGGGCGCACACCTTCGCCATGGCGTCCCGCTGCATTTGCTGCTGCTCAGGCGTTAGCTCTTTGGCATAACCGTCCTTGGTCTGGCCCGTTTCGCCCAAGTCCACCTTGACGAATTTCGCTCCAAGCGATTTGACTTGCTCTTCGACCACGGGCCGCGTGTCGAAAGCATCCACGCGCGCACCGAGGCGTTTCGCCGTAGCGATGGCTTGGAGGCCCGCCACGCCCGCACCGATGATAAACACCCGCGATGGCGAAATCGTGCCCGCCGGGGTCATCATCATCGGGAGAATCTTATCCAGGCGTTCCGCCGCCAGGATGACTGCGTAATAGCCCGCCAGATTCGCCTGTGAACTCAGCGCGTCCATTTTCTGCGCCAAGGTCGTGCGCGGGATCATCTCCATGCTGATGGCGCTGACACCGCACTCGGCCATCTTCTCGACCAATTCGCGCTCGTGGAACGGATCGAGAAAGCTCACGTGGATACAGCCTTGCTTCATGGATGCGACTTCATCCAGCGGCGGCTTTCGCACACGCAGCACCATATCGGCCTGCGCCATGGCGTCCTTTGCATCAGCGGCCACCGTGGCCCCTGCTGCTTCATACATGGCGTCGGTATAGCCTGATGGCAGGCCCATGCCCGGCTCCACTACAATTTCCGCCCCTTTTTTCACCAGTTTTGCCACGGTGTCAGGGACGAGGGGGACGCGCAATTCTGCGTCGTCCCGTTCTTTGGGGACAAAGATAAGCATAAGTGATTTCCTTTTGTTGCCCGCGTATAGGAAGCCAGATTATAAGTAGGTACAGTTCGTATTTCAATAAAAAGTGAGATACGAATCAGGGCTTACGCATCTAATAGTGCTCAAGAGTCGATTTATCCTGTTGTGCATGATTTTTTCTGTCAACGTGGCCTGGGATTTTTCGCTTGGGGGAAGGTCTTTGCGCGCTCACGGCGGGTTTGCTTGACGACTTCGTCCACGTAGCGTTCAGCCAGCTTCATGAAAGCCTGGTAGCCATTGATGGCCTCTTTTAGGAACTCGGTTTCGCGCGCCGGCACATAGCGAACCACGTTCTTCTCGTTCTCCCAGCTCTGGTGGTTAAAGTGGGGACGCCCGCCCATTTGACAGAGCTTTCCGCGCTCCATCCGCTCAATCTGCGCCATGCGCTCCAGCAATGCTTGCATCTTTTTGGTGTGCTTCATGGATTTTAATATATAGAATTCTATATACTAGAGTCAACAGTGCTTCGGCGCATGAATGAAAGGAGCACCCCATGACCGCTGAAAAGAAATCCCTGCCCAAGCCCAAGCCTATTATCGAGTGTTTCGCGGGCCTGCCTGATCCCCGCATGGACCGGACCCGCAGGCACAACTTCATTGACATCTTGATGATTGGGCTATGCTCAGCCCTCGTGGGCGGGGAGAGCTTTTCGGATATGGAGCGCTTCGGCTGGCTCCGGGAGGATTGGCTGAAGGGCTTCCTGGAATTGCCCGGCGGCATCCCCTCGCACGACACCTTCAACCGGGTCTTTTCCGCCCTCGACCCCATAAGCGCTAACCTTATTTGATGTCTCCTGACGAATCTTCTATACTGGGTGCATGGAAGCAGCGTGGAATGAGAATTGGCAGTGTTTACAGCGTTTTCTCCCTGCTGGATGGGAGGACAAGGCTCGTGAATTGGGCGCGTGGCACCGCAAGCCTCGTTCTATATCGTCGACGGAATCGCTCCTGCGCTTGCTGTTGATCCATTTGGCGGATGGGTGTTCTCTGCGTGAGGCTGTCGTTCGTGCTCGAGAAGGGAATGTGGCGTCCGTGTCGGATGTGGCACTTCTTAAGCGGTTGCGTGCTTCGGGGGAATGGCTGCGGTGGATGGCCGTAGAGATACTTCAACGTCGCGCGGGACCGTGCGTTCGGCCTGCATGGCTGGAGTATTACCGTGTTCGCGTCGTGGATGCGAGCGTTGTCTGCGAACCGGGAAGCACGGGAACGGACTGGCGCGTTCACTACAGCCTATGTTTATACGGTCTTCAATGCGATGAGTTTCATATTACCGGCCCGAAGGTTGGAGAGAGTTTCGCGCGATTCCGAGTCTCGCCTGGCGACCTATTGCTCGGAGATCGTGCTTATGGGCATCTCAAAGGTTTTCGTTATGTGCTCGGCCATAACGGGAACTTTCTGACGCGTCTTAAGAATAAAGCCTTCAGTCTTCGGAATGGCGCAGGGAACACCTGTCCACTGGCTGGATTGGTGGCGTCTCTAGAGGTAGGGGAAGTGGGTGATTGGGCCCTGATTGGCCAGGCAAAGGGGCAGGAGGAGCTGGCGCTACGGATCTGTGCGCTGCGTTTGAGCGAGGAAGCCGCCGCGCAAAGCATCCGCCGGGCGAAGAAAGAGCTAAGCAAGAAGCAACGGAGTCTGGATCCCGAAACGCTTGTGCTGCATCGCTACGTCATACTGGCCACATCCTTGCCGGATTCAATATCGCCGCACCAGGTTATCGAGTTGTACCGGGCGCGCTGGCAGGTGGAGTTGGCCTTCAAACGGATGAAGTCGATTATGGGATTGGGACACTTGCCAAAGGAAGACGAGGAGTCGGCCAAGGCTTGGCTCCACGGCAAAATGCTTGTCTCCTGCCTTGCCCAGGCCATTGTTGATGAGGGGCGCTTTTTTTCCCCCTGGGGATATCCACTGTGACGATATCTACCGCGAGGCCTCCTTGTGGCGCGAACTCTCTTTCGCCTTGCACCTCCTTCGCCAAGCGGTCAATCCGACGCTTGGATTATCCGAATGCATCAGCCAGTGGCGGGAAATCGCGAGAGATCTGGCAGAGCCCCCAAGGAAGCGAATGCAACAGTTGCGTGGTTTGATGGAGGCAATATAAGGTTAGCGCTTATGGCCCTCGACCCCCATGCCTTCCTGGAGTGCTTCGGCCAATGGGTGTAGGGCATTTGCCCCAATCTGAGCGATGAGGTCGCCGCCATTGACGGCAAAGCCCTGCGGCGCGCCTTGAATCAGGGGGAGGCCATCCCCTACATCGTCAGCGCATGGGCTTGCGAGCACGGCCTGGCGCTGGGGCAGGTCAAGGTGGACGAGAAATCCAACGAAATCACCGCCGTCCCCAAACTCCTCAACGCCTTAAAGCTCAAGGGAGCCATCGTCACCCTGGACGCCATGGGCTGCCAGAAGGATATCGCCTCCCACATTATCCAACGGCAGGCCGACTACGTGCTGGCCCTCAAAGGCAACCACGCCACCGCCCTAGAAGAAGTGAAGGCCTTTTTCAAGGACGCCGTTCCCCCTTGCGCCACCCAGTGCGCGCCAACAGCCGACGCCACACGGATGGATTTCCACCAGACCATCGACAAGGGGCATGGCCGCATCGAAACCCGCCGATACTGGCAATCCACCGACTTGGGCTGGTTCGAGGACAAAGGACTTTGGAAGGGCCTCAAGAGTTTCGGCATGGTCGAGTCCATCCGCAAGGAAAAAGGGAAGAACACCATCGAGCGGCGCTACTACTTGAGCAGCCTGCCCCTCGACGCACGACGATTCGCCCACGCCGTGCGTGGACACTGGGGCGTGGAAAACAATTTGCACTGGTGCCTAGACATTATCTTTCGCGAAGACGACAACCGCGCCCGAACAAGAAACGCCGCCCAGAATCTCGCCTCCTTGAGGAGAATTACACTCAACCTCCTCAAGAAAGACAAGACCAACAAAGATTTCCTCAGGGGCAAGCGCTTCGCTGCTGCACTCGACCCCGAATACCTTCTACGTTTACTGGGAATTTAGATGCGTAAGCCCTGAGCTGGAGGTTATTTTTTGTACCACTCCCATTATATCCGGGATTTATCAGTAATAATACTTTAATATTTATATAACGCTTCTATATAGTACCGCCAGCCAAAAGGAGGTGCTAGAATGGAGCAGAAAAAACATACGGTGATCCAGCAGGTGGAAAGATTGGTTGACATGGGCCATGTAAAACGCAATGCCTGTGTGGTCCGGCACGTGACGCGGCTCGTTTTCTCGCCGGGCGCGGGGCCAAGCCAGACGGCGGGCAGCAAGCAAGCGGCGTGGGCGGAATCGAAATCGTGGTATGACCTCATCAACAACCCGGACGTCAGCGTGAGCCAATTGCGCGAATTGCGGGCGCGAGTGGTACTGGAGCAAGCAAGCGGGTCTTCCCTATTGGTGCTGCACGACATTACCGAGTGCGATTTCTCCAAACATGCCGCCATGAGCGAGAAGATGGAGATTGGGGACCATCATGGAACCGGATACGAATATCATCCCTGTGTCGCATGGGACTTCGATGAGCGACGCTTTGTGGGGGTTCTGCACGACACGGTCATTTCCGCCCTGGGGCCGGATGATGTGGGGGTGGCCGATTATGACAGCGACCCCGCGCTCAAGCACGTCACGGCCGAGGAGCGCCAGCGCCTGCTGTTGAATCATCGGCATCAACTGGCCACGCACATTCGCTATCTGGCCACCCAGGCGGCGAACCGCCATCTAACACACGTGGCGGATCGGGAATTCGACGATGTCTTGGCGATGGCGGCCGCCCGCGAGGTGGGCGCCGGCTTTGTGTTTCGCTGCCTCGGCAACCGCAACGTGCGCCTGGAGACCGGCGAAGACGTGGACATGGCAAGCCTCATCGCGTCGCTGCCGATGCGGCCGTACAAAAGCCTTGGGCTTGATGCCCGGGGACACGTGGCGTACGGGAAAAACCGCCCCAAACGGGTGGCCTCCTTGTCCATCGGGGCCTGCCGCGTATTCTTTTTCCGCCCTTGCACCCGGGGCGAACGCCGCAATATTACTCTTGAGGAGCCCTTGGGCGTCCATCTGGTGGTGATCCGCGAACTCGAAGCGCCCAATGGCGAGAAGCCTCTATGCTGGCTGCTGTTCACCTCCCTTCCCATTGACACGCAGGAACGGCAAGCGCGGGCGGCCGCCTACTACGAGCAGCGCTGGCGCATTGAAGAGTACTTCAAATTGCTTAAGAGCGGCGGGTTTGACGTGGAGAAGAGCCATTTCACCCACCCGGACCAATTCGCCAAAGTCCTGGTCTTTTATTCGCTGGCCGCCATGGCGCTGCTCACCATGAAACAAGACTTGGGGCTCCAGGCCATCGGTTCCCTTCCGCCCGAGCAGTACGAGAAGGTCCGCCATGCCATGCCATGCGATGCCCCGATGACCCTGAAGTGGAGCCCTTGCTCCTGCTGTTTGCCCTCGTGGTACGCTGTGGAGGATGGATGGGACGCCGCACCGATCCCATCGGTCCAACCATCCTCATGCGTGGCCTCCTACAACTGATGACCACCTTCGCGCTCGTAAACCAATTCCCAGACCTCATAAAAGAATGGGCAAAAAACTATGGAGCGGATGTTAAAAATGCCTATACTTGGTAGGGCTGAAGCCAGGTGCTAAGGGGGAGCCTGCGGCTGGGCCTGTCGATGTAGTGCGCCGGGGTAGAATTTATATAGACATATAACTCGATTTCTAGTAGAATAGAATTTATTATTGGTGTCACCAGGGAAACCCACATGAACGCACGAGACATTCTATTCGCCACTCCGAAGGCGCAGCGGCATCAAATGGTGCTGTATCCCCAGTATCTGGACGAGATGCTCCCGGCGGATGCGCCCATCCGGATATTCGCACGGATTTTGGATGAACTGGATTGGAGCGCTTGGGAGGCTGCCTATGTGGGCGTTGGCCAGCCGCCGATCCATCCACATTACCTGGCGGGAGCTATCCTGTACGGGCTGATGCACCGCGTGCGTTCGTCGCGCGAGCTGGAAATGGCGGCGTGCAAGCACCTGGATTTCATATGGTTCCTTGAAGGGTTCACGCCCGATCACTCCACGTTCGCCAAATTCCGGGTGCGCCACGCCAAAGCCATCGACGAGTTGAAGCGGCAAATCGCCCAGCTCCTGCTAGGTGAGCGCGAGAAGCCGCTATTGGAATTGCTCATCGACGGCACCCGTTTGCGGGCCGACAGCGACCGCCACGGGGCGCGCACGGCCGGGACCATCGAGAAGATTATAAGGGAACTGGACCGCCGGATGGAGGAAATGCGGCGCAATGATGCCCAAGCCCTTCCTGAAACCGAGTTTCTGGCGGGCATGGAGCCGGATGGAGACGTTGCGGAACAGTTGGAAAAGGCCAGCCAGGAAATCGCGCGGCTCGAAACGAAACGCAAACAGCTTCAAAAAGCCCTCGACGCCGCCCGCAGGCGAGACGCGAAGTCCCAAGAGCACAATGGCAAGAACGCCAAACCCGTCCGAGTGCCCGTGAGCGATCCGGACTCCCAAATCACCCCCAACAAAGAAGGGGGCTACGCGCCGAATTACACCCCCGTGGCCGCGATTGACGCGCAAACAGGCGCTATCCTCTATGATGATGTGCTGGCGGGTTCCGACGAGGCCAGCGCCGTTTGCCCGGCGGTGGAGGCCGTTGAAGCCCTTACGGGCGAGAAGCCTTGCGCAATCGCCGCCGACGGCAATTTTGCCGCGGGCCAAGTGCTCGAAGCCCTTGAGGCCCAAGGGATAGAGGCCTACATGCCCACCCGCTCGGCCTCTGGGGCGGACAATCCGGCTCAACGCCCCGAGCCCGCGCTTCCCGTGGCCCAAGAAGCGGTGGAACGCCTGCCCAAACAAGGCGGCCAGTTCGCCCGCACCGCATTTGTGTACGACGAACAAGCCGACTCCTACCATTGCCCCATGGGCCACGAGATGGCGGCCTCGAAACACGGCACGGACAAAGACGGCGTTTCATACGCCACCTACCAATGCGAAGCCTGCCCCGGCTGCCCGCTGGCGGGGCAATGCATCAAAGGAAAGGCCACGCACCGGACCATCACCCGCGACGAACACGAACCGCTGCGCGAGGCCGCGGACGAGCGCATGAAGACCGAAGAAGGCCGGGCCATCTACAAGAAACGCGCCCCGGGGATCGAAGGATTGTTCGGCGTCATCAAGTCGTGCATGGGCATCCGCCGCTTCGCCCGGCGCGGCCTGGAGAAAGTCCGGTGCGACTGGTCCTGGATTTGCACCGCGTATACCCTCAAAAAACTTCTGGCCCGCAAGGCAAACATGGCCACCGGCTTCCCCCAAGGCGGCCATCCTGGCGTAAACACGGTCCTGGCGGGGCTTCATGCCGCAGCTAGAGCCGTAGCCTATGCTTTTTTCCCACGAATAACGTCGAATCGGCATCCCCGGCGCATTCCTGTCGATGCGGTGGAGATATACCCTATCGAGGCGGCTGCTTAATCGACAGGCCCTTAAGCGGGCTAAGGGGACGTGCGGATAGTGAAAGAAACAGCAGGCCATATTGAAGCGCTCAAAAGGCGATACGAACCTTTTTACCGGGCAAGGCGCACGGTGTATATGTTCATATACAAAAGAAAGGCGGTTTTCCCTGCAAAACGCATTAATACTCTTTTGGTGGCGCACACCCAAACAAAACGAGAGCCTGGAACTGCCCCCCTATCATGCTATATGTTAGTGAGGTGAATCAGCTTGCCGCTTTTTGGGGCTAGGTTTCGTCCTGGCCGGTTCGAGCGGCGTGCTGCAGACGGATGAGCGCCACAGGATGGATGTAGCCGATGCCGTTACCATTAGATTCACCCAGACAAATGCAAACCAAAGGCTTGTATTTTCAATACAGCATGGCGCTGATCATCATCGCCATAGCCAGCCTTGCTGGATATGCATTCTTTGATCTATGGCTCTCTCAAGAACAGAAACACGACTACGTCGCATCAGCGCTTATGCGGCAGATCCTGCTCGTTCATGAACTCAACGATGCGGCCGTTAGCTGCCTGGCCAGTGAAGACCCAGTCCCCGGCGCATCCATTCTCGATAGCGCCGCTGGCGATTGGCTGGCATCCAAGGATTTGCTCCGATTGTCCTATCACAAAAACAGTCTCAGCCCGGAAATGAACCGATTTATTCAGCAAATCGAGCTGGAAACAAAGGAATTAGAACGAGCTTGCAGCGCCTATCGCCCGACTGCGGCCCCAATACGTAATCCCGCCGAAATGCGCCAGCAAATCCAATTGATTCTGAACGCCATTCAACCGCTTCAACAAACACTCATCCAAACCGATATTCAAAATGTCATTGAGACACAAAAGAACAAAGCCCTGCTGCACAAACAAGAATTGAGCGCATTCATTGTGCTCCTTTTCATTCTAGCCGGTTCAGGTTTCTTTGTTTTCGCCCCGGCGGTGCGGCACATACGGAAAGCCTTCGATGCGGTGCTTCACTACCAAATTGATCTTACGGAAGCAAATGAAGGCTTGCAGCAGCTCCTCATGGAGCGCGGCGCGGTGGAAAAGGCCTTGCGCCAAAGCGAGACCCGCTACCGGACTCTGGCGGATACCGCTTCCGATTGCATCATCACTGTAAATGACCATTTCGTAATCGTGTATGCCAATCTGGCGGCGGAAGCCATTTTTGGATATAAGGCGTACGAACTCCTCGGCCAGTCTTTGATTACACTCATGGGAACAGCGAGCCGCGAACAGTATCCCCGCCTGTTTTTTCAATACATTGAGACCGGCAGGAAAACGCAGACATGGCACTGCTTTGAAATGACCGGGTGCAACTGTGAAGGCCGCGAATTCCCTATCGAGGTCTCTCTAGGGGAGTTTACCGAGGATGGCCGGCTCTTCATGACGGGCGTCGTGCGTAATATCTCCGAACGCAAACAAGCGGAACAAGCGTTGCGCGATAGCGAACAACGCTTCCGCGATATCACCTATGCTGCGGGCGAATACATCTGGGAAATGGATAGCTGGGGCCGCTTTACGTTTTTGACCGCGCGCGTCGAGTCCATCCTAGGGTTGCCGCCTCAAGAACTTATTGGGCGGACACCCTTTGAATTCATGCCGCCTGAAGAAGCAGAGCGTGTGAGCCACTGGTTTCTAGAGCTCGCATCGAAGGGAGATTCTTTTCGCAACATCGAGTATCGGGTGAATTCCGTTCATGGCCGGGAGATATGGCTGATGTCGAGCGGAGGCCCCGTTTTTGACTTATACGGAAAAGTAATCGGTTATCGCGGCACCGGCCTGGATATCACGGAACAGAAATATGCCAACGAGAAATTCCGCGTATTGTTCGAGCATTCTTCGGACGCGCACTTCATATTCGATGAGACCGGCATCTTGGACTGCAATCAAACCGCCCTGGAAATCTTAGAAGCCCAGGATGCCCGGGACCTGCTCTCATGGCGTCCAGCCACCTTATCGCCCAAATACCAGCCCGATGGCGTATTGTCCATCGAAAAAGCCGCGGATATGATCGCCATAGCCCGCGATCAGGGCTTCCACCGTTTCGAGTGGGTTCACAGTGGGTTGAATGGACGGGAATTTTATGTAGAAGAAACACTCACTCCGGTGCGAATTGGCAGCCGCAGCGCCATGCTAAGCGTATGGCACGATATTGACGAGCGCCGCAAAGCCGAAGAAGCCTTGCGGGATAGTGAAGCCCGCTTCCGCGCCTTGGCGGAGAATGTACCCGGCGTGATCTACCAATGGTATGCCCGAAAAAACGGCGAAAAAGGCTACTATTATATTAGCCCGCGTTGTTTCGATATTTTCGGCGTAACGCCAGAAGCGCTCATACAAAAATGGGACCTGCTAGAAATTCACCCTGAAGACGTGGAGAGATTCCAGACCAGCATACAGGAATCACTCACCAACCAAACGGATTGGAGCTTCGAAGGCCGGTTCATCCTCCCCTCCGGCGAAATGCGATGGTGCCGGGGTGCGTCCAAGCCCGTGCCTGCGAATGAGAATGAAATCATATTTGATGGCATCATCTTGGATATTTCAGCCGCCAAGTATGCGGAAGCGGAACTCCAGCGCCGGGGTGAAGAACTGCGCATCAGCGAAGAACGGCTGAAACTTGCGCTTATGGGCGCCGGGCAAGGCCTGTGGGACTGGGATCTAGCAACCGGGCATGTCTTTTATGACGAGCAATACGCCGCCATATTAGGGTATGCTTATGGCGAGCTCCAGGAAAACATAAGCACCTGGGAACAATCCGCCCATCCGGAAGATCGCGGCGAGGTCATGCTGCATCTGTGGGCAAGCCAGGAGCCCGGCAACCGCAGTCTTTTCCAAATGGAATATCGCGCCCAAACCAAAAACGGCGATTGGCGCTGGATACTCGCCCGGGGCAAAGTAGTCACCACGGACGCCGAAGGCTCGCCATTGCGTATGCTGGGCACCATTCAAGACATCACGGAGAGAAAAACGTATGAAGAAGCGCTCCGCATTGCCCGCGCGCAAGAAAGCGAATTACGCATGCGCATTCAAGAATCGCTTTTGCAAGGCCATATGCCGCAAGACGTCCAAGGCGCGGAAATAGCCGCGGTCTCGCTGCCATCCCAGCATATGGATGGCGACTTCTATGATTTCCTCTCTCACGGCCCACGCTGCTTCGATGTGGTCGTCGGCGATGTCATGGGAAAAGGCACTACCGCCGCCCTGGTCGGCGCCGCCACGAAGAACACATTCACGCGGACGCTGGCCCGCCTGCTCGCCCGCAAAGGCCTGCTGGGCGGCTGGCCCGATTTTCCTGAACCGGCTGAGATTGTCCAACAGGTTCACGCCGAGCTTTCACCACGCCTGATTGCTCTAGAACAATTCGTGACCCTTATATACGCCCGTTTCGATCTCGATGCGCGCATACTCACGTATGTGAACTGCGGACATCCGCGGGCGATTCATCTCCAGCGCCACCCCAGCAAGTGCATCTTCCTCGAACATGCCAATTTGCCTATTGGCGTCATCGAGAATGAATGCTACCAGCAAACCTCCATACTCATCGAGGAAGGGGACATCATCTTGTTCTATTCCGATGGCGTCACGGAAGCATGTGGCGAACATGGCGAACTATTTGGAGAAGAACGCCTCGTTGATTTCATGCAGGCAAACCAAGACTCCTCGCCTTCCGGCCTGCTCCAGGGGCTGCGGGATGCCGTCACTCATTTCGCCTTGCGTGGCTCCATTAATGATGATCTCACCTGCGTCGTCGTGCAGGTGGACCATGAATTGAAATTATCCGCCTCCAAAGTATTCCACCTCGATACGACCTCCGATTTGGCCGAACTCGCGGCCATACGCGCTTTTATCCGGGAGACATGCGCCTGGCGAAATATTGAGGAAGACATCAGCAGCCAGCTAGAATTAGCGCTGAATGAGGCAGCCGTGAACATCATGCAACATGCGTATCAAGGCCGCTCAGACGGAGCCATCAGCTTGGATGCGGTGGTGTCAGAAGATCGCATCCGCTTCCGCCTGGATCACTGGGGCGAGCCTTTCCTCCGGGAGGAAGTGGCCGCGCCCATTTTTGACGGCACGAGTGAAAGCGGATTCGGAGTGTACATTATCGACTCGATTATGGACGCCGTCGAATATGTAGTGGACGAAGCGGGTAAAAATACAGTATATCTAGAGAAGCGCATTTCATAGAAAAGCAAAGGAGGAATTCGGCCATGGAGCTTCAGATAGAGACACAGGGAAAAGTTGCGGTAATCACGATCCCCGGTGAGCAACTGGACGCCCGTAACTCGAAAGAATTCCGCCAAAGCGTAGCGCCGCTTCTCGAAGAAAGCCCCTATGTGGTTCTGGATCTCTCGGAATTGCGTTTCGTGGACAGCTCTGGCCTTGGAGCTTTTTTATCGTGCCTTAGGCAAGTCAAAGGACGTGGCGGCGAGTTGCGCCTCTGCGGCATGACCAAGCCTGTGCGCTCGCTATTTGATCTTGTCCGCATGTTGCGTGTTTTCGATGTATACGCCACCTGCGGCGAGGCCGTTATGTCGTTCGAGGAATTAGGCTGAACGGTCCATTATGCCGTGCTGCCCGAACGATACCCCGCCAAATCGAGTGTGACATACCGGTATCCGGCTTGGTTCAGGGCATCGACCACGCGCTGGCGCGTGTCCGGCTCCAGCAAGCGCGGTAAATCCGCCGCTTCAACTTCAATGCGGCAGATATCGCCGTGATGCCGCGCACGGTATTGGCGGAATCCTTCCCGCCGCAACGCTTCCTCCGCCTGCTCGATGCGCGCCAAGGCGTCCAACGTGACGGGCGCGCCTTTGGGCAGCCGGGACGATAAGCATGCGAATGCGGGCTTATCGGAAGTGGGCAAGCCCCGCCGTGCGCTCAGGAAACGGATTTCCTGCTTGGTCATCCGCACGCCTTGCAACGGCGCGACCACCCGCTGTTCCTTCGCTGCAATCGAACCGACGCGGGTGGCGTCTTGCAGGTCATCCGTATTGGCCCCATACACCAAGATGGAGATGCCATGCTGCGCGGCGTATGCACGCATCTTTGAAAAGAGCTCGGTTTTACAGTAGTAGCAGCGCCTGGCGTCATTGCGCACGAAATCAGGATTTGCAAACTCATCCGTATGAAGCACTTGCAAATTCCAGCCCCGCTCTTGGGCCAATTGCATGGCCTCCGCCAATTCCGCACGCGGAATGCTCGGTGAATCCGCCAGAACCAGGTGGGCGTTTGCCTCGAGCACGCTATGCGCCACATCGGCCAAATACGTGGAATCCACGCCGCCGGAATAGGCGATGGCCGCTTTGCCATATCCCGAGAACAAATCGCTTAAATGCTTCTCTTTTTCGATAGCCTGCGCTTCCGCGGCAGGCTCAAGCTTGCTTAGCAGTTCCATGAAGGGTTCCTATCACGTTATCGCCCTGTACGCGTTCGAGCCGCACAAGCCGGATTTGATTGCCTAACTCTTCCTCGGAACGCACGGCCGCACGGATGTAATTCCCCGTATACCCGGCCCATAAGCCGCCTTCTTGCTCTTCAAACAAGACCGCCAGGCAGCGGCCTATGTGCGATGCATCAAATGCATGGCGCTTCGCGGCGGCGATGCGGCGCAATTCCGCCGCCCGCGCACTGGCTGTTTTGGGGTCCACTTTATCCGGATAGCGGGACGCCAAGGTGTTCTTTCGCTCGGAATACTTGAACACATGGGCGTAATGAATGGGGCTGTCCTGTAGAAACTGAGCCGTTTCCGCGAATTCACTCTCGGTCTCGCCTGGCGTTCCCACCAGGAGATCGGTGCCAATGCACACATCCGGCACGGTGTTCGCCGCGCCCTCGATAAACACCCGGAACTCATCTGCTACGTACCGGCGGCGCATGCGCTCGAGCACGGCATCAGAGCCGGATTGCATGGGGATGTGCAAATACGGAACCAAGGCATGCTCCGCCGCAGCCATGCGTTCGAAGAGCGCCTCGGGAATCGTCGTCGGCTCGATGGAACTTATGCGCACGCGCGCAACGCCATCCAATGCGCCGAGCGCATCCACGATATCTATAATGCCATGCCCTTCATGGGCATACGTGCCCAAATTGACGCCCGTCAGCACGATTTCCTTCGCGCCCGCCGCCGCAAGGCTTTCGGCTTCTTCCAGCAGATTGCCAAATGCGCGGCTCCGTGCGCGCCCCCGTGCAAACGGGATGACGCAATAGCTGCACATGAAATCGCATCCGTCCTGGATTTTCAGATTCGCCCGTGTTGTAAGCCGCATGCCTTGGGCCACGGGAATCGAAAAATCCTCGCGATCCGGTTTTTCACAGATGATAACCGGGCTGGCGTTCTTGGACTCCCCGACATAATCGAGAAGGTTCAATTTCTCCCGGTTGCCAACGATGAGGTCAAGCCCTTTGATCTGGGACAGCGAGGCGCATCCGATTTGCGAATAGCAGCCAATGGCCGCGACAAACGCCTCCGGATTGCGCCGGATAAAGCCGCTGATGGCCTTGCGCGATTTGGCGTCCGCCTCGCCCGTGACCGTGCAGGTATGGACGATGCCCAGGTCGGCAGGCTCATCAAACGGCACGATGCAGTAGCCCGCTTCGCGAAGCCGTTCCGCAAGAAGGCCGGTCTCGGATTGGTTCAACCGGCAACCCAACGTGTATATGGAGGCGCGCCGTTCCTGCGCGGACATGGCTCACACTCCCGGCGAACAGGCCCACTGGACCAGCAGCCGCACACCCGAACCCGTGGCGTATTTTGGATTCAGGTAGGGCAGATGCTTCACATCAAATGCCGTCCCCGCGATGTCCAGATGTATCCAGGGCGTCCCGCTCACGAATTGTTGGATGAAGCAGCCGCCCACGATAGCGCTCGCTTCCCTTGATGCGCCGACGATGCATATATCCACGTAATCGCTCTGCATAAGTTCGTTGTAGTCTTCCCATAAGGGCAGCCGCCAGAGCCGCTCGCCCACGGCTTCGCCACAGGCGATGGCGCACGCCGCTTCGGCGTCGTTATTGGACATCAGCCCGATGGCGTGATGGCCTAATGCGGTGATGCAGCCGCCAGTGAGCGTAGCGATATCGGCCAAACGCACGGGCTTATGCCGCTCGACCAGATAGGCAATCGCGTCCGCGAGTATCATCCGCCCTTCGGCGTCCGTGTTTTGCACTTCGATGGTCTTCCCGTTATATGCGCGCACGACATCACCTGGATGCTGGGCCTTGCCTCCGAGCATATTCTCGACCGCCGGAACGGCCGCTACGATATTCCGCTTAGGCTTCAACGCCGCCAGCGCTTTCATCGCACCCAATACGGCCGCCGCGCCGCACATGTCGTACTTCATGTCCTGCATGCCGTCGGAGCCTTTGATGCTGATCCCGCCGGTGTCGAACGTGACCCCCTTGCCCGCCAGGCCAATGGTCTCCGTAGCTTCCGGATGCTCGTAGCGCAAGAATATAAGCCGGGGCGTCTCGGCGCTGCCTTTCGCCACGCCCAGCAGCGCGCCCATGCCCAATTCGGCCATTTGCCGCTCATCCAGGCATTCAAAACCAAGCCCCGATTCCCGCGCCATTTCCTGGGCGATTTCCGCCAATCGGATGGGAGTCAGGTCATTCGGCGCAGTGTTGCCCAAATCGCGCGCCCAATTCACGGCATCGCACACCAGCGCCGCCCGCGCACAACACGCCACGGACTCTTTCACGGAATACTCCGATGGAATAACAAACGTGATTTGCTCGATATTTGAGGGCTCCGGCGTATCCGCCTTCTTTGCCTTATACCGCTCGAAACGGTATTGGCCCAGCATCAACCCTTCCAGGAAACACTCGATGGGCCAGCCCGATTCGCCGGAAGCGTCCAATATCACCGCCGTCTTGCGGCGTTTCGACAACTCACCGCTGGCGCTGCCAGCGCCGCGACGTAAGGCTTCTCCCGAAAAAGCTTCCCGTTTGCCCATGCCAAGCGCCAAGATCTCTGTATACATTCGATTCGGCGTATGGATGCTATAGCAATCTCCGGGTTTCCCCGTAATGACTTGCGCGGCGAGCAATCGCTCAATTGCCTGCGCGTCTTCTGGATGCATCACTGCGCTGGCGGCGGCCTTCGCTCCCGCGAACACCGGCAATACCAGGCAACACTCCCCCATTTGATCGAGTTTATGGTTAGGATGAACTACATTGACCCGCATCTATACACTCCTTGCATCTCATTCGCTTTCATTACTATGCGTTTCTATTGCAGCGCCAAGGGCTTCACCTTCGAGCCAATGATTGCTGTGCCCGGTGATGCGCGCTTGTACAAGATCGCCGATCTCGAATCCGTTTCCCGATACGGCCACGGGACGATACCCGCCCGTGCGTCCATTCATGACGTGCCGCCGCCGGGGATGCGCCCCGTCGATCAGTATTTCCTCGATGGCGCCGTGATAACGCGCCATTCGTTCTTCGTGAATGATTTCCTGCAAAGCGATCACCCGCTGCAAGCGCTCATCCTTCACGGCTTGGGGCACATCGTCGCCCAGGCGCACCGCACGCGTACCGGGGCGCGGTGAATACATGAATGAATACAGCAGGCCGAAGCGCACTTCCTCCATCACCCGGAGCGTCCACTGGAAATCCTCTTCCGTCTCCGTCGGAAAGCCCACGATCAGGTCCGCGCTAAGTTCGATATCCGGCATGCGGGCGCGCAAATACCGCGCCTTTTCGAGATATTCCTCGATGGTGTGGCGGCGGTTCATCAGGTCCAGTATCCGGTTTGAGCCTGCCTGGAACGGCAAATGCAATTGCCGGCAGATCACCGGGCGTTCCGCCATCAAATCCGTGAGCGCGTTGTTCCAGTCGTTCGGATGGGGTGACGTGAAGCGAAGCCGTTTGAGTCCATCCACCCGCGACACCATATCCAGCAATTCTAGAAATCCGCAATTCCCCGCCTGGTACGAATTCACATTCTGGCCCAGCAGCCAGACCTCTTTCGCGCCACGCTCGACCAGGCTGCGCACTTCCCGCAGCACATTATCCGGCTCACGGCTGGCCTCCCGCCCGCGCGTATACGGGACAATGCAGAACGTGCAGAAATTGTCACAGCCTTTCGTGATGGCCACATACGCCTTGCAGCCATCCACATGGCCGGTTTCGAGCCATTCCTCGGGGATAAAATTCCGGATGCGGCCGGGCGTGCGCTCCTGCCATTTCACCATGCAGACCCGTTCGCCATCGCGCACCCGCGCGATCATCTCAGGTAGTTCAAAAAAATGATCCGGCCCGAACACCATATCGACGATCTTTTCACGCTGGAGGATGCGCTCGCCTTCCTGCTGGGCCACACACCCGCCCACGCCAATAATGAGGTCCGGATTACGCTGCTTGAGGCGGCGGAAACGTCCGAGCTGGCTATAGACTTTATTCTCGGGATTGTGGCGCACGGAACATGTGTTCATCAGCACCAGCGACGCCTCGTCTGGCGTAGCCACGAGGCGATACCCCATGCCCTCGAGCACGCCCGCCATGCGCTGGCTATCGTGCTCATTCATCTGGCAGCCGAATGTTTGTATGTATGCTTGAAGATTCGCCATGGTTCATGCGCCGAAAGCGCGCGGTTAAAGGATTAGGCAAGACTGCGCCGGGCCACTGGTCTCTCATCGAAAAACCGCATGCCATGCGCATGCGGCGTAAAGGAATATTGTACATGGGCGGAGCGGAAAGCTGCAAATGGAAGAAGAAAACAAGATATCACCATTCGCATGCCGTCTCGCATGGGCGAGACGCCCATGCCACGGGAGTTAAAACACGGAGAAAAAATATTCGCGTCTATTCGCGGTTAAGAAAAGCAGGCCGTTTGGTTGCGGTTATGCCACGCCGTGTGTTTCGTGGTCCAAAGAATCGCTGGCTGGGTTGCGGTTGCCACAAATGGGGCAGCCTTGGAGCCGCAACGGCCGTTCGAGATGGCTTTGCGCAAGCAGGGCATCGTTCTGAAGTATCTCAATCGTCGGCCCGCCGGCCACGATGCGGCCCGCTTGCATCATCATCGTGCGCGTGCAGATATCCAGCACTAAATCGAGGTCATGGGTGGCGATAATCTTCGTGTGCTTAAAGGTTTTGAGCAACTCGATGAGCTGGCGGCGTGAATAGGAATCGAGGTTGGCGCTCGGTTCGTCCATGACCAATATGTCCGGCCACATCGAGAGCACCGTGGCGATGGATACGGCGCGTTTTTCCCCACCCGACAGCCGGTACGGCGGGCGCTCGCGCAGATGGGCCGCGCCCACGGTCTCCAACGCCCGCGAAACCCGCTCCTCAACTTCCTCCGGCGGAAGCCCCATGTTCAATGGCCCGAAAGCCACGTCATCATGCACATTCGGCATGAAGAGCTGGTCATCGGGATCCTGGAAGATCATGCCCACCGTACGCCGTATATGGGGCAGCGTGTCCTTTGTGAGCGGCATATCGCCGATGCGCACCGTGCCGGAACGCGGCATTAGCGAGCCGATGAGATGGAGCAGGAGCGTCGATTTGCCCGCGCCGTTCGCGCCCACGATGCCGACGGATTCGCCATGGGTGATGCGGAAAGAAACTCGATCCAGTGCGGGAGTTCCATCCGGATACGTGAAGCATACATCCTGCATCTCGACAAGGTGGTGACTCATGAAAACAATCCTATCGCCAGTTCGCCCGCGCGCTGAGGCAGATTATACAGCCGCGCCAGCAGAAAATACGCCGTCCAAAACAGAAAGAACGCATAATCGGAGGCGCGCAAACGCAAGCGGCGCACCATATGGATCTCGCCAGAGAATCCCCGGCAAAGCATGGCGGCATGGATGCGCTGGGCGCGATCGAGGGTGCGCAGCAGCAATAGGCCCGCCAGCGAGGCATACGCCTTCCAACCTATGCCGCTGCCTTGCGGCGCGCGCATCGCGTAGGCGCGGAGCAGCCGCCCCGTCTCCTCCATCAAAACGAACAAATAGCGGTAGAGCAGCATGAGCTGCGTAGTGAAAGCCTGCGGCGCATGCAAGCGGCGCAAGGCCATACAGACGGCGTCGAACCCCGTACAAGCGATTAAAACCAGCGCCGCCAGCACGGTCAGCACGAAACGGGCGAGGATGGAGGAAAATGAAATCCATCCGCCGGAGATGGGAAGCCCGCATATCTCCAGCACCGTATGCCGATCTATTATCGGATTAAACAGGCCAATCATGATCGCGAATGGCGATACAAACAGCACTTTCCGGAAGAGGAATCCCGTGGGGAGGCGTCCCATGGCAAGCAGAGCAATGGGAAATAACGCCATGGGCATCAACGCGGCCAATTGATTAGGCGCGAATGAGACCACCACCGCCACAAACACCAGCGTCGTGGCCAGCTTGGCGCGGGGATCCAGACGATGCACGGGCGAATCCATCGTCGCGAGCCGGTCCAAACGTCCAAGGTCCATATGTGCGGCGTCAAATTGCATAGCGCCTAAATACCGTTAAGGGGAGCCTCTTTTCGTCGGAAGAAGCTCCCCCAGCATATACTCTCGTTTCCCCATGCGGCAAGGCTTGCAATGATATTGCGCCTAAGCCGCAAACACAGTAGCTTGATTACATCGCTGGCCGCATGCGCAGCACCATTCCAATCAATCCCGCAAGCGCAAGCGTAATAGCGCCGCCGACAAACCCGGCGATGGAGGTGCCCGCTGAAACCGCTGGCCATGCTTCCGCGTTCTCGGTTGCAGCCGGCGTTTCGTCGGTTGCTGTTTCTTCCGTTTCCTTAAAGCCGTAATCGGGCATGAAAGCGGTTTTTTCTTGAATGGACTCCGCCGCGGCGAAGACTGGATTCACGGGAGCATCGAGTTCTTCCTTGCCCGAGGTGCGGAACATGGACCACTCGAGCCCATCCGGATAAGCCGATGCGAACCAGGAAAGCGCTCCGCCCGTCACGACAGCCGCCAGCAAAAGCATAGCCATCACTTTGCCCATGGCGGCCTGGCCCAATGGCTTCGATTCCGCCGCCGTTTCGAGCACTTCCGGCCTCGCCTTCCACACAAAATTAGCGACAGCCGCCGTTACAAGCCCCTCCACAATGCCAATGGCGAAGTGGATAGGCAGCATAAGCAGCACAAATTTACCGAAGGGCAGTTCTGAAACACCCGAAGCCGTCGTTTCGAGCACCACTCCGAACGCACCCATCAGCAACCCGGCCACGGCCGCTACTGAGGCGGCAGCAGATATGCGGCTCGGATTCAACGATGCGCCAGCCAGCGGACGATAAATCAGTGGATAGGCGATGAAACATGGGAAGAAACCTAGATTAAAGACGTTGCACCCAAGCGCCAAGAGGCCGCCATCCGCAAAGAACAAGGCCTGCACCGTCAGCACGCTGGCGATGGTGAGAAAAGCCGCATGAGGCCCTAGCAAGATGGCCAGCAACAAACCGCCGCCCAAGTGGCCGCTCGAGCCGGTTCCCGGAATCGTGAAATTGATCATTTGCGCCGCGAAAATGAATGCGCCTAGCACGCCCATCATGGGCACACGGCGCTCATCGAGCGTGCAATGCACCTTGCGCGCGCAATATATCGTTGTCGCAGCCGTAGCCGCCCACATCACTCCTCCCACGGCAGGAGATAACAACGCATCCGCCATATGCATAACTGGAACCCTCCCCGGCCTTCCTGCAACTAGCTGGCCTTGTTACATACAATTTTCTTTTTACTCATACGAAAATAATACTTCAAAGAAAAAAGTATGTCAACATGATAGGAAGAAACGGATAACTTTTCTGATATCGACCCTTTTAGCGGAGCCATCGCAAGCAAATGCACACACTCGGGCCGCATGTTTCCGTTCATGCGTTTCACATCTTGCGGGTGTGCGCCATGAAAGTAGGAGCACTTTGAAATAGGGTGAGGTTTTCGTTGTGAGCGGCTCCAGTCCAAACGTGCGTCATCCCGTTTTCGGTGTGCTTGGAGTGTCTTGAGCTTTCCGATCAGCCTGCTTTGAGCAGGCTCCCCCTTAGCACCTGGCTTCAGCCAGGGTGGAGAGTTCGGACCAACCAATCAAGAGCGCGCTTTAGCGCGGCTTCAAGGGGGAGCTTTAGCGAAAAAAGGCCTGCTGAAGCGGGTCGAGAAGCCACGCTAAAGCGTGCTTCTTCAAAGCGCTTCACGACAATCCACCCTGGCTGAAGCCAGGTGCTAAGGAGAGCCCGCTCAAGCGGGCTAAGGGGACGTGCGGATAGTGAAAGAAACAGCAGGCTATCTTGAAGCGCTCAACAGGCGATACGAACCCTTTTATGACGCCACCGACAAAAGTGTCCGTTCATGCGGCGCACAGGTTCTGGTGAAGGGAGGCGCGGCGGATGGGGGCGAAATATTGGATGTAAATCGCCATTTTTCGTAAGGCGCGGGGCCGTCCATACGCTCCAATTACATGGATTCATGACCACCAAACGACTTTTGTCGGCGGCGTCTTTTATCGGGGAAGGCGCTCGGTGTATATGTTCATATACAAAAGAACGGCGGTTTTCCCTGTAAAACGCATCAATACTCTTTTGGTGGCGCACACCCACATCTTGCCACGCGGCATTGACATTACCATTTTTTATGTTATAATTTGGCGAAACAACTCATGGGCCGCTCTTTTCACGGTGTTGCGGAAGAACATGAGTATAGAGAATGTTGATAGACTCAAACTGGTTGAGCCAAATGCTCTCTGGCCACGTCCAAAGGACGCGGTTTTATATGGAGCATCAAGTGACCGGAAACGCGCCTGCGGCGGGTGCATTATAGAAAGCTCGGGTGAAAAAATGTCGGCGAATGTGAGAGCGATACAAGACGAGACCGGTGTGGGCGAGTTGTCCGCACATCTGGCTCCCCGGATGGCTTCGTTACGTTCGGATGTGATGCTCAGGAAAGGCTCCTGGATTCCGGGGGCCAATCCCTTTGAGCGCGATGTTGCCTTATGGCGCACGGACCGGCCTGGGGTTTCCGTTGTGCAGTGGCGCGCCCACCTCTTGCTCGAACTGGTCCAGATATCGGCCATTGAGATTTACCCCGGCTGGCGGCTGGCGGGAGAGCATTTTTCCGGCTACGGTTTCGGCTTTGCGAGGCCGGATGCCGAGGCGCTATTGGAGCAGATAACCTCACTCGGCCTATCAAATGAGGAAATACCAGCCGCACGGGAGTCGTTCACACGATTCAACCGGCTTCGGGAGCATACCTTCGAGATAGGCATGCCGGATGAATCGGCGCCACACGTTGACAGCGTTTTCCATGCATGGGGCTGGGTCGAGAATCATTCGATCCGTGATTACGCCAAGGTTCTTGCGAAAGGCTTCAAAGGGATTCAACAGGAAATACTGGACAAGCGTAACGCATCTGTTCTTTCCGACCCAGAGTATCCGCAACAGGAGAATTTCTGGAACGCGGCCCTTGCCATATGTGAGGCGGGATGCCTGCTCGGGAATCGGTACGCCGACCTGGCGGAGACCCTCGCGTCCCGGGCGGAGTCTGACGAGGAACGCGCAAGGCTGGCCCGGATGGCCAAAACATGCCGCCATGTTCCCGCCCAAGGCGCGCGGAATCTGTTCGAGGCCGTCCAGTCACTCTGGCTGGCGCACATTCTCACCTGTGGTGAAGACTATATTAACGCAAACTCCATCGGACGCCTCGATCAGATCCTTGGCCCCTACTATGAGCAAGATCTCGCCAAAGGTGAAACTACACGTGCTGGCGCCGTCGAACTGATGGAAGAGCTGGCCTGCAAGCTGTATCTGGACTATGACGTACAGGCTATCACGCTTGGCGGACAGGACCGGGACGGGCAAGACGCCACCAATGAAATGACGTACGCCATCATGGATGCAACACATAACGTGGGATTCGTGCGCGATGTATCGGTCCGGTTGCATTCCGGGAGCCCCGCCGGCCTGGTTGAGCAGGCGGCCGGGCTTGTTGCGCGAGGCGGCGGCATTCCATTCTTCTTCAATGACGACTGTTTCATCCCCGCGCTGACCGAGCGGGGCATCGCGCTGGAAGACGCACGCGGCTATGCCCCTATCGGCTGCATCGAGTTGACGATTCCTGGGCGCGCCAATCCGCACGCCGTATCAGGCTGGTTCAATTCGCTAAAATGCCTCGAACTCGCGCTGTTTGACGGAAAGGATCCCCACACAGGGGAACAACTCGGGCCGAAAACCGGACGATTGACCGATTATGATAGCTATGAAGCGTTGTACGGGGCTTACTCCCGCCAAGTCGAGCATTTCGCGCAGGCCATGGTCTACCACTGCAATCGCGGCGAACTCGCGCAGCGCGAGGCCGGTCCTTTGCCGTATTTGTCAACGCTGACTGGCGATTGTATCAACCGCGGAAGAGACATTACCGACGGCGGCGCCATCTACAATTATCATTCCGTCTGTTTCCTCGGCGCCGCGGACACGGCGGATTCGCTGTGTGCCCTCAAACGCCTTGTCTTCGAAGAAAAATCGGTTTCGAGCCAGGAAATCTTATCCGCCCTCGAAGATAACTTTGAAGATCATGAGCCTCTTCGCCAACAATTGCTGAATCGCGCCCCCAAGTACGGCAACGATATTGATGAGGTAGACAGCATTGCCGCCAACGTGGCAATGGACTTCATCCGCCTCATGGATACGGAGAGGAGTCCATTGGGCGGGCGCTATTTCGTCCACCTGTTCACGTTCCTGTGCAACATCGATTATGGCAAGCTAACAGGGGCCACGCCCGATGGCCGCCATGCTGGCGAGCCATTAGCCTACTCCCTGTCCGCACATCAGGGGCGTGACCAGGAAGGGATCACCGCAATGCTGCGGTCGCTGGCTAAAATGCCGCATCGCCACGCCGCAGGCGCGTCCGCCGCCATTGTTGACGTCGATCCGAAGCTCATCGAGGGCGCTGATGGCGTCAAACGTCTTGCCCAAATCATCCGGACCGCGATGCGGATGGGCGTAGGCCAGCTCCAGATGAACGTCACGACGGCCGGCCGGTTGCTGAAGGCGCAGGAAGATCCGGAGCGATTCGGGAATATTCCTGTACGCGTTGCTGGCTACTCACAAATGTTCAAGCTGTTAACGAAAGACCTTCAAGATCACGTGATTGCCCGCACCAAACACGCGCGATAGACCATTGGGTTACGGCAGGAAAACGCATGACCAAGACTGGCCTCCAGTACAATACATCCATCAAGGGAATGGTGTTCGATATTCAACGAATGTGCATCCATGACGGCCCCGGCATCCGGACGACCGTGTTCATGAAGGGATGCCCGCTTTCGTGCGCCTGGTGCCACAATCCCGAGGGATACGCCGGGAAGCCGCAACTGGCTTTCACGCCAACGCTCTGCATTGGGTGCGGCTTCTGCTTCCGGACGTGCCCACGCGGCGCCCATGTGATGGAGGGAGAAGCACACCTATTATTACGTGACCGCTGTTTGGAATGCCTTGCGTGTACGGAGAAATGCTACTCAGGCGCTCTCGAGGCGATTGGCAGTGAACAAACGGTCGGGGAAGCGTTAGGCGAGGTAATCAAGGATATTCCTTTCTACGAGGAATCCGGCGGCGGCATGACTATTAGTGGAGGCGAACCGCTCTTTCAGTTCGAGTTTACGCTCAACCTCCTCAAGGGCGGACGCGCCCACGGCCTTCACACCTGCCTGGAGACGTGCGGGCATGCTCCGGCGAGTCAGTTCGAGTCGATTCTCCCGTTTGTAGACCTGTTTCTCTTCGACTACAAGGAAACCGATCCCGAAAAGCATGTGCAATTCACGGGACTGCCCAACGGCCTTATCCTGAACAACCTGCATTTCCTTGATGAACAGGGCGCGGCGATCATGTTGCGCTGTCCAATCATTCCGGGGTTTAACCTAAGGGAAGACCACATCAATGGAATCGTGCAAACCGCGAAATCACTCCGCAATTGCATCGGAGTGCATGTCATGGGACATCATGGGCTGGGAAACTCGAAGCGGACCTGGCTGGGTATTTCCGAGAGAGTTCCAGTGGGCGCTGAGTTGTTGCGGGAAGAGACCGAAGCGGTGGCGGTAAAACTACGGGCGCTTGGCGCGCCCAATGTCAGCGTGTCCTAACGCCATGCGAAATGCGAAGATAGCCGCTGATTGCGTATCGGTCTTTTGGTTCATGTTCTGGACGGACGTTACCTTCCATGTTGTATGCGTGCTTTCACTATCCCTTCAACCCAGTCAAGGTGATGCCTTCAATGAAATAGCGTTGCCCGAGGAAAAAGACAAGGAGAAGCGGCAAGATCATGAGCGTGGACACGGCCATCATCTCGCTGGCCTCCGCGCCGCTTTGGGCGCTAAACGCCTGAACGCCGAGCGCCAGGGTCTTCTTGGCTTCACTATTGATATAGATTAACGGCCCGAGGAAATCGTTCCAGACGCCATTCAACGTGAAAATGACGACCGCCGCAAGGGCGGACTTGGTCAGCGGCAGGACAATGCGCCAATAGATGCCAAAAACAGAACAGCCGTCAATGCGGGCCGAATCGAATAAGGCGGTGGGAAGGGTCTTGTAGAACTGGCGCAGCAGGAAAATGAAAAAGGCGTTTCCGCCAATGAACGCGGGCACGATGAGAGGCTTGAAGGAGTCATACCAGCCGAGGCGGCAAAACAAGATGAACACCGGTATCATTAGCACCTGCGGCGGTATCATCATGGTCGCCAGCATGACCACGAAAAGGGTGTCGCGGCCAGGCCATTGCAGGCAGCCAAACGCATACGCCACGGCCGTGCAGGAAAAAACCACGCCGATGATGCTCAAGACCGTGATGACGAGGGTGTTGTACAGATACAGCATAAACGGCATGTTCGTCACGGCGAGATAGTAGTTCTCCCATGCGATAGGATCCGGAATCCAATTGAAGGTCCCGAGAATGACCTGTCCTTTGGGCGTAAGCGAGACGCTTAACGTCCAGAGCAGCGGTATGAGGAACAAAGCGCTTGCGCCGATCAACAGGGCGTAGCAAAACAGCAATTTGCCCGTGGCGATCTGGCCTTCTGATTGTATGAGCCGTTTGAGCATCAGTAATGCACCCATTTTTTTCCCAGCCAGAGCTGGATGGCTGTAAGGATAAAGACCACCACGAACAACACCCACGCCAAGGCCGAAGCATATCCCATCTGGAACTGCTCAAATGCCTTTCGATAGATATAGAACACATAAAACAACGTGGAGTCCAAGGGGCCGCCTAGGCCGCCAGACACGACAAACGCTTGCGTGAACACTTGGAACGAACCGATGACGCCCACTATGAGGACGAAGAAAATAGTAGGCGTGATAAGCGGCACGGTTACATGGCGGAACTGGCCCCACGCATTCGCGCCATCGAGCTGCGCCGCCTCGTAGAGCTGCCGGGGGACGCCTTGCAAACCGGCGAGAAAGATGATCATGCTGCCGCCAATGCCCCACAGGCTCATGAAGACGAGGGCCGGTTTCGACCATAGGGGGCTTTGGAACCACAACGGCCCTGGAATGCCGAAGTATTCTAGGACGCGGTTCACGATGCCGTATTCCGGCCCGAGGATCATGCTCCACAACACCGCCACGGCGACTCCGGTGATGAGCGACGGCAGATAGAACGCCGTCCGGAAAAACCGCATGCCCTTTAGAGGCTGGTTGAGCAGCAGGGCGAGGGCAAGCGCGATGGCCATGCTGAGCGGCACGGAAAACACCGTGTAATACAGGGTGTTCCATAACGACTTCCAGAAAAGGGGATCGCTGGAAAACATTTTGGCGTAATTGCTGCCGCCTGCCCAGTGGGCGGGCTGGATGACTTCATAATCACAGAAGCTGTAGAAGAACGAGAGGAAGAGCGGGACAATGCCGAAGATCAGCAGGCCCAGCAGCCAAGGCGATGCAAACAAATATCCCGCGGCCAAGTCATGAAGAGTCGCTCTTCTCTGCCGCACGCACCGCACACCAAGGTATCCGAACGCGGCAAGGCTGAGAAGCGATATCCCGATGCCCGTGATATAAATGGGCTTCCAGTTCACATAGGGCAGCGCCGCCCGCGCCCGATCCGCATCGAGCAATTCTTGCACTCTCCGCTGGGCTTCCGCCAAGGCGGCCTCGGGGGTGGCGCGGCCGCGCATCACCCGCTCGGCAGCCATGCAGATCTCGTTATAGGCCTCATTATTCACCGGGGTCTTGGGATAACATTTGCTGTAATCCATTTGGTCGAGCAACGGGCGCCGGTTCGGATCATTGTACAGGTCTGGATGGCGTCCGACTTCCCGAATGGCGGGCAGAATCCCGAGGGCCTTGCACAGGCGAAGCTGAATCTCCGGCGACACCATGTACTTGATGAACGCCCACGCCCCCTCGGGATCTTTGGCGTCGCGGGGGATGCCCAGCGAAAATCCCGACAGCCACGACACAGGCAGTGTGTCGCCCGGCGTCGGGAAGGGGGCAAGCGCAGTGTCCATGTTCGGCGCGATCATCTTCTGCCGTTGGAAATAAAAACTCTCCACCAGCTTCATGCCGACCCGGTCCAGGTAAAACGAATCCATGCCCTCGGCGGACTGGCCGCCGCTGCTCAGCAGGCGCAAGCTGTTATCGAGGCCCCCCGAACTCTCTTGCAACTTGAGAATGAAGTTCATCGCTTCAAGATACTGTGGACTGTTAATGGTAATGGTGTTGAGGTCCGCGCTCGCGAGGTCGCCGCCCAATTGCCAGCCCAGCACCAGGATCAGGTTCGAGATGGCCGAGCTTTCGTAATGCTGGAAACCCAGCGTTTTAATCCGGCCGTTTTCCTCCCAAGTTGTCAATTTCTTGGAGTAATCATACAGTTCATCCCAAGTCTTCGGCGGCTTATCCGGATCCAACCCCACTTCGCGGAACAATTTCCGATTGTAGATCAGGCAGCGGATATCGCTCAGGAGCGGGATCATGTATTGCCGGCCTTGGAACCGGCAGTCGTTCCACGAGATCGTATAAAACTGCTCGGTGGACCAGCCTTCGCGCTCGACCCATGGCGTCAGGTCTTTATACGCATCGCGGGCGATCCAGCCCGTGGAGGTGGGCCGATCCACATACATGATATCGGGGGGCATTTTGGCCGCCCAAGCGCTCATGACTTTCTGGTTGCTGTTCCATGGAACATATATTAAGTTCACATGGTATTCGCTTTGGGCGTCATTAAAACCATTGGCGATCTCGATGAATGTCTTGCCCATGGTTCCCGGCACGCAATGCCAAAACACCAGCTCTTTACGCTGGGCCCAGGCGGAATGGCTCAAACAGAAAACCGCCAGCGCGCAGCATACCGCCGCCCAGATGCGTATCCCATGCGCCCGATGGCGTGTTCGTTTCAATGGCATATCCACGAGTGCGCTAAAACCTTCCCTTTTGCTGGCCTAACGACAGAAGCTTCCGGTACGTCATGAACTTGGCTTTTCCATTATCCGCCAGATACGCCAGCGTGCTGGATTCTTTAAGGCATTGGATGAATTGTCTGCTTAGGAGCTGGAGCTCATACCCAGACTGAACATCCACCGAGGCCGCAATCACGCCTAACGCATCGATCATGGCGGGCCAATACTCGAGTTCCTGCTGCGTCACGGCAGGAAGCTGGGGAAAAATCTCATTCTTCAGTTCAGCCATGCGAACGCCCTGCGATACAGTAGCTCCTTTTTCCGTGAATGTATCCAGGGCCAAAATGAGCTCCGCGAAACGCAAGCCCAGTGAAGCGTCCGCCGCTTGCCAATCGGCATACGTACGCGCCGCTTGCTCTTCGGATATGGAGGGATCCCACATATACTCCGCCGTGATAAACGTGCCTGGATACCGCGTCCAAGCCTCGAGGCGGTGTGAGAACGTTTTTAGGAAGCCGTTCTTGTAGATCTCGTTTATCCATACTTTGCTGAAGTTGACGGTTGGCACAGTGAATACATATCCCATCTCGGGATTCACTCCAAAGAGGAAAATGCCCGTATCCAATCCTTCCTCGCGCGCTTCAAGCGGCATGCAGGCGGGCACATCCGGCGCACCGATCACCCGTAAACGGTTTGCCTTTTCGCCAAAGGCTTTCTTGAGTTCCTGGCTGAAGGCCTTTTTATATTTGATATCTTTTTCTTCTTCCCATAGCCACATGGGCCATGTGTTGGCCTCGATATCCGCCTGGGGATTCAACTCCCAAAAGAAGCCACTGAGATCGATGGTCTGCTGGATGAGGCTCTCGACCTGATGCTCCTTGCAACCATATTTTTCGCACCAGCAGCCGCCAGGATCGTAATACCAGATTTGAAGGGTGTCGGCTTTACTGAACCACGCCATTTCAGACTTCCAGACATCCAGGCACAACTCCCACGAGCCTGGCGCATTCGGGCATACGGCGGTAAAGCCGTGCTCCGTATACACAATGTCTGCTTTGTATTCAGGGTGGGCGAGCCAAAGATCGCGGGGGATCATCGTACCGCAAATCATGTAGGTGACTTTAAGCCCGCGCTGGTGGGCATAGTCAATCACATACTGCCAGTCTTCATGTATCTTGCGGTTCAGCGGATTTTTCGACAATTCCGAACCGGGATACATCGTGTATGTGTCCACCCAAATGTAGAAACACAAGCGGTTCAGCTTCGCCAGCACCAGTTGATCCACATAGTAGTTCCATTGCTCGCGCGTCCATTCGTGGGGGGTTATGCCTTTTTCGTTATACCCCACGTTGATGTACTCGCCACGCATCTCGAACGCGGGTTTGCTGAAAAATGTCTTGACGCCATTTGCATCCGTCCAGGCGGGCGCGACTACAAACAGCTTGCCATCCACGATGCGCAGGCGCGTCTCGATATCAGAAAGGGCGTACACCGCGCCCATCTCGCCAAGACCAGACGCAATCAGATTTCCGCTATCGAGCGCAAGATAGAAGCTTTCTTCCCGCTGGAAAGGCAGCAGCGCTTCCTGGGCTTGGGCGTCCGCTGGCACGGAACCGCCCACGACCAGCGACGGTCTGTTCGCTTGACCGGCCACAGGAAGCGCTTTGCCGCCTAAGGCCACAAGACGTTTCTGGAAATGCTGGATAGCGGCGGCCACGAGGGCAGACTTGGATTCCGCCACTAACGACATGCCTTCGAGTGCGATCAATTCCACGTTCTCGTTCATGGGAAGCGCCTCGATACGTATCGCATCCACTTGAAAATTATCCGCGCCTTTATCCGATGCCTCCGCGACTTCAAACCGGAGCGTGTGCTTGCCGGGCGCGAAGTTGAACGCGCCTTTTTCGCAGGATACACGCTCTGGTTTATCAATGCCTTCGCCGGGCGCGTTCGGATGGCAGGTGGCCAGCAACGCGCCATCCCAATATATATGGCAGGTTTTCGCCTGCCGTTCATTGCGGCGCATGCCGATAGACACTTGAACGCCCCCTACAGAAAAATCCTGGGTAAGAGCCGCTTCCACGTCTTTCTGCTTCCCCACGCCTTGCACCAAGACGGCGGCCATGTCATCGGCCAGCGAGACCGAACCGTCCAGCCCGCCCCAGAGATAGCCGTCGCCTTCCCAATCCCCCGCCAGCGGTAAAATCTCATAAGGCAGCAGCCGGCCTCCAGAAATATTCGTCGTCTGCGGTTTTTCTTCCGCATGGCAAACGGCTGCGCACAACACCGCCGCGCATAATAAGGCATGGTTCTTTAGGCTCACGATGGCGCACCTCCTATTCCAAGGTTGTTATATGGGTTTAGTCCTCCAGCAGCACACGAATCGAGTGGATTCCTGCGGCATTCACATTGAACACCACTTTCCTTCCTTGCACTTCCACTGGGCCGGTCACATTCTCCAAGAAATTCACTTCTTCGGCCTGTTTCACAGGTTTTGGGAACGTAAGCGTCACGGAGCCGGCGCGCTGGTGGTACTCGACCACACGCACCACATAGGCCCCTTCTTGCAGAGTGCTGGGTGCAACCGCCGCCACCACCACATTGTTGCGGTTCACTTGCAGGAAGGAATCGGCCTCCGGAAGTTTTTTGCTCAAGCGCAGTGGCTTGATGGGGAAACAAGGCGTCCAGTTGCACGGCTGGAGCGGATAATTCCATTCCCACCCGGCACGGTGCGCCGCGCTCTTCTTCCAGTTCCCTTCATGCGGCGAAAGGCTGTAATCGAACTCGTACACCTTGTCTTGATTGGCATGGTGGAAAATGGTGCCGCAATCGAAGGTGGTGCGCAGCAGAATAGGCTCGATGGTCTCGGCGTCGATGCGGACCGCCGTATGGCGCGTCGCGAGCATCACGCCGAACGCCTCATTCGACAGATCCACCCACTTCTGCACCCAACGTTCGCCCTCACCGCGGAAAGTGTATTCCATCTCTTCTTTATCCAACGCCACCGCCGCGTACACCGACTCATAGGTGGCTTCCGCTTTCGGCACCGCCAATGGATAACTCACGCGCACATGGGCGGTGTCTTTGGGCTTGTAATCCACCGTGTGGTGGAAATCGATCCGCTCCAGGGTGTCATACAGCGTGACATATTGCTGGAACTTCGTGCCTTGCAAACGGCCCGTAAAACGGAGCACGGTGCGCACCGGGCCTTCCTCGAGCACCTCGGTCTTGGACATGGCGCAGTTCCAGGCTTTGCCGGTATACGTCTCACCGTTCTGCCACGGCGCGGCCTCGACATTGCACAACGGCGCTTCGAGCATATAGATTTCGTTGAAATGCCGGTCCGTCTTGCGCACCAATTCGCGTCCGCTCCATTGGACGCTCGATATGAAGTGGTCTTTATACTTGATGGTGAAATACCGGCTGGACACGCTGTCCTTGCCGGATTTCAAGCTCGTCTCGATGGCTTCCGGATCTTGGGACGGGCGGAGATAGAACGTGGTGTAGCCGTGGGCGGGAACCTCCGGCGCGACAAACACGAACCCGATGCGCGAGAAGCCCCACTTTTCCTCCCGGAACGTGATCTGCGAGGCCACCGGCTTGCCTTTGGCGTCGGTCATGTTGAGGCTCTTGATCTTTTTCATGGGGACTTCAACATAGGTCTCCACGATGTCCGTGTGATTCCAGGAAAGACTATTGAATACGGTGATGGGGTACACACCCTCTTTCAATTGCTTGAAATTGATATGCACCATGAGCTTCATGGCGTTTTCTTGCAGAATGGATTCGCCTTCGAGCCGGGCGTTCCACGCATCCTTATGGCGCTCGGGATCATTCACTTCACCGCGGCGCCCGTTGAAGTTGTGGTCGTGGGGCAAATAGAAGCTCTCGCGGGCGCGGTTGAGGCGTTCGCGCTGGGCGCGGCCCAAGCCAAGCTGCTGGGCGAAACAAGACCATTTTTCGGCACTCACGATCGCACAGTTGCCTTTGCGCACCTCCAAGGAAGTGTCGGGGTCCACGGCGGTGATGGCGAAGAAAGAATACGGCGCTTCACCAGAGTACGTGGGCAGATTCTCCCCTTTGATGGCCTTAAAAAATTGCGTGATTGTGCTGGGATGAATAGGCGCTTCCGGATGCCGTTCATTCCATTGGGCCAGCCGCGCGATCATGGTGGGATCGCCGGGCTGAAGGTCGGATTCGCAGCCCATCAATATCGCGTTTTCGCCCTTCGGCCAAACCTCGTCAAATACCTCCAATACCCCCGGCAAGTCGTTATACACTACTTCCATGTCCGTATTTCCGACGAACAACATCCAGCCCAAGCCGTACCCTTCCCAACTTCCCTTATACACGCGGTCGTATGGGGCGTGCTGGTGGCAGCAAGCGAGGATCTTTGTTCCATCCGGGGAACGCCACCAGTGCAGCGGCACCGGCGGATGGTAGCGCGAATAGGCGAAATGCTTAATCTCCGTCTTGTGCAGGATTTGGGCGATTTGCGTGACATGGCCAGGAAGATCCGTGTGCTGGGCGGTAATGGGGTCGTAATCCAAATGCTCGCGGACCCACTTCTTGGATTGAACAAGCTGGTGAATCAATACCTCCCCATCAATGAAGTGCTCGATGGGGCCGGTCATGGTCGAACAAACTTCCAAACGGCCTTCCCGCAACAGGCGTTTCACTTTCGGCAAATACTCCGGATACACCTCTAAGAAATGCCGCATGAACATCACATATTCGACCGTGAACTTGAACTCGGGATACTGGCCGCACTCCATATCATCAATGGCGGTCCGGATGACCTCTGAAATATAGGCAAAACACTCGCCCGGACTGGCGGCCCAGCCATAATCCAAGTGAGATGCCGGAATGACGTGTATATCCCAATTCCTGCTCATAAAGAGTACCTCCTGCCTTGGGCAGCCTATTGAGTTGCGTTATGACTATCGACCCTGTTATCTTAATCGATACAGCGCGGCGGGTCAAGTGGTTTCTTTGCCCCCTTAATACGCACTTGCGTGTCGAAGCAAACCGGCATTATAAAACAGATAGGGGATATTGCGCCTGCCTTCAGAATGGCTTATACTTTATCGATAGTGTTTAGCACACTACCTAAAACAAGCATCAAAACGGCCGGTACAATTGCACTGAATAGGGCAAAGAGATTAACACATTTAATGGCCACAAAAAAGCTCAAGAGGGCGCAAAAAGCAGGTTCTTTGTGCTGTGCCTCTTGCGCCTTCTGAGGCTAAAACGCCGCCACATCGTTGAATTCTGGCTAGGCTTGAGAATTCTTCAGTGGCGCAAAGATCATTCCAGAATGGAGCGAGAAAAATGAATACGTTTTGCGCAGGTTTTGGTGAAGCGGATATTACCCCTGCATTTGGCGTCCCGATGGCGGGCTATTTCGAACCTCACGAGGTTAAAGAAATCATCACCCCGCTAGGGGCGCATGCCGTAGCCTTTCGTGATGCCGATGGAACAACGCTGGTGCTGGCCAGTTGTGATGTGCTTTTTATAACAGACGCAACGGCCAGCCAAATAAGGCGCGGTATTGAAGGCAAATACGGCATTCCGCCTCAACAAGTGCTCATTGCCGCCACCCACAACCACACGGGCCCTGCGACCGCCGAGTTGTTTGATGCGAAACCATCGCCCGAGTATATGGAGCGGTTTCATGCGGGCGTGATGGAGGCCGTGGGAGCCGCGCTCGATGCGCTCGAACCGGCGGCGCTCCGCTTTGGAACCGCCCAGGAATCCCGCATCGTCACCAACCGCCGATTGATTATGAAAGATGGCACGACCCATACCCATGTCACGGCGGAAGACATGGCGGATGTCGCCGCACGCGAGGGCGTGGCTGATCCTGAATTATGCGTGCTCGTGGTGGAAAACCGCGAAGGAAAGTCCATTGGCATAGTGGCGAATTACGCCCTGCATCCCACGAATGTGCGGGGCGACCGCATCGACGCCGATTATCCGGGCTATTTTGCCACCCACCTGCGGGAAACGGTATCACCCAATCTGCATGTCGTTTTCCTGAATGGCCCGTGCGGCAACACCGACTCAAAAACGCCCTTTGTCGATAGGATTGCGCATAGTCCAGAACGCGCCCGGCTGATCGGCACGGAATTGGGCAAAGCCGCCCAACAGGCGATAGCCTCGGCGGCTCCTTGCTCAGATGGCTCCATTCGGGCCGCCTCCAAAGTGTTGACCATCCCGATCAAGTATGTCTCACAGGAAGAGGCCGAGCTGGCCAGGAAAGTGCTGGCGGGAGGCGAACCTTCCCAATGGATATTCTCAAAGGGCACCCTGCGGCCTAGTCCACGGAAAGAAAAGGTGTGCGCCCAGGAATTTCTGCATATCGCCGAACTGCGCGCCACGCGCCCGTATTCCGATGTGGAAGTACAGGTGTTACGTTTCGGTGAAATCGTGATCGTAGGATTTCCCGTCGAATTGTTCTCCGAATTTGGCCAAGAGATTATAGAAGCCGTCCGCGCTGTTGGAAAACGGGTGTTCATCTGCGAACTGGCGAATGGCTCGTTTGGCTATGTTCCCACGAGAAAAGCGTTTCAAGGCGGTGGCTATGAGACCCGGGTAGGGCGCTCGAGCCAGCTTGTCCCGGACGCTGGCGAGATGATCGTGGCCGCCGTGTCCCAACTGCTGCCGGAGGTGTTGTGAGATGATGCGTTTGATATGCGCAGTTTTGGTGGCGCTTCCATTCATCGGTTGCGCCACACATGAACAGGAAAAACCGATGAAGGACTACAGCACCATGGACCGCGCCCAGATGGGCGAATTCTATCTCGAACGCGTGGCCGCATTCGCGGCGGAGAATCCCAGCCGCCCAAAACACGGCATCGTCATGGTGGGCGACTCCATCACGCAAGGCTTCGACGCGGGCCATTATTTTCCCGGCGCGGATATCACCAACCGGGGGATCAGCGGCGACCGCCTTATCGGCGTGATCTTGCGGCAAGAAGAATCCATTTACCAATTGGACCCCGCCAAGCTTTTCCTGCTCATCGGGGTCAACGACGCGGCGCTTTTCCCGCAAGACATGCCGATGGATGAATTCGAGCGGCAATACCGCTACTTATTCAGCAATATCAAACACCACTGCCCGAAGTGCGATGTGTACATTCAAAGCATTATGCCCATCCGTGGAACCTATGCGGCGGCAAATCCGCTCATTGTCCAGGTAAATGATTTACTGCGAAAACTGGCGAAGGAATACCGCTTCCATTTCGTCGACACCCATGCCGCCTTCCGCGACGCCAGCGGAGAAATGCGCCCTGAACTCGCGGACGATGGCGTTCATCCCAATGCAAAGGGATGCGCCCTTTGGGCGGAACAATTGCGTCCCTACATGGAAAAACGGCATTAAGCAGCAACAGTCTATATGAGAATAACCTGCCACAAAAGGCGCAAGAAGGCACAAGAAGGATTTCCTTGTGCTACTTTCTGGCAAAACGTTGTTTTCTTACAAAGATTCCCAATACAAATCCAATCACATCACATCACATAATAGTTGCATATCTTGGCTCTTTACATGGCGTTTTGCTTGAATCTTACTCATCACATGGGCGAGACGCCCATGCTACGGATGCAACACATTTAGAAAGATTTATTCGCGTCCATTCGCGGTGCGGTAAAGGATATTGCTGTGGATTCTTGCGCCTTTTGGGGCCTTTGCCTGCTCTTTCGGTTAGATGATGATTCCCATCTTTTATATACGTTCCTCCCGTATCCCGGCGGGTTGCGCGCCGCCTTGTGGCGATATAGACTACGGGCATGGAGCAAGATGAGATAGCGTTGTTTCGAGAGCGTTTGCGCGGCGCTTTTTCGTACCGGGAAAAAGCGTTGTCGGAGAGCACCGCCCATCCAGGTGAGGCCGCGCTTGGACGGCATGCAACGCAAGCGGCGCGGACCGTGGAATGCTTGCGCACGGAAGCCGCCCGGATCGCTTCGCGCGCCGAAAGCCGGCTGCGCGGCTTGAACGCCCGGATCGCCCAATTGCATCAGAAAGCGTCGAGCAGCCGGATGGCGCCAGAGCGCATTAATGAGCGGCATCGCACCCTTTCCCGAATGGCCGCCAGCGCCACCTATGTTCAAGTAGGCATGCGTGAGGCGTTCAATGCACGAGCATCGGCGGACCTTGGCGGATTCATCGACCTGCCTTTGGAAGCGTACGCCCGAAAGCTGCGCACGCCGCGCGTGGATCCGCCCCCTGCGTATTGGTTCGCGGTAATCGCCTCTTGCGCTATCGCGCTCATTGCCATCTCGCTGCCTTGGCTGCATGCGGCGGGAGAAAGCGGCTCGCTTATCCATATTGGCCGCCCGCTGGCTGCCGCCGGGGCCATCACGGATCCTGTTCCGGATACATTGAACGCCCTATGGGTGGCGGCATTATTGATGCCGCTGGCCGCGCTAGGCCTAGCGCTCATGCGCCTCCCCTGGCTCGCGACCGCATGGGGGCTGCTTTTGGCCGGATGCGGCATGGCGGCGGCGGGCGCCACTCCGCTGGCGCTGCTTCTCTTGCGAAGCGGCGCAGCCCCGGGCCTTTCACAATGGATGCATGCAACAGGCGTGGGACTGTGGGCCTATGGCCTAGCCGGGCTGGCGATCATCATGTGCGCATCGTGGCGGAGGGATTTGATTCTAGGGCGCGCTGAGTCCACCTGGCGGGAGGTATTCGTTGTAGGCGGCACTATACTGGGCGTTTTTTTTCTTGCCGCCTGGGCGGCTTCGCTTCTGCCCGGCGGCGGCATGGCCTTTCGCGCCGCCTTGTCGGGGCGGGATGATGGGCGCATCGAGATCACCTGCGCGAACCGGACGCGGATGCCAGCGCTGGTGCGCCTCACGCCGCCATCCTTCTCCACGTCCACGGATGGGCCAGCAGCCACTCAAACATATTATGTATCTATATATGTTAAAGGGCGAACAGAGCCTGTTTTTCGCCTTTTGCCGGAACCCGGGCCAGTTTGGACTTTGCCGGGAAATACGCTTCAAGGCGAGGAGGAGTTCAGCGTAGGGCCTGGGCTGGCTGCTTCCTTCAGCGCAAACGCATTCGCCCTCCTGGATAACCGGGGCGCGTTTGATGCCTTGAAGCTGGTTTTTTCGGACGCCCATGGCCGCCATGTATATGAAAGCCAATTTGATGCCGCGCCTGCTTCCGCCACAATCACGGAGCAGGCGGGTGCGGGCTGAAGCCTTTATCCAAGAGCAGATAGAGCAGCGCGGCTTCGTGCGTGCTCAGAGGGGCGCGAGACGGATACCGGGCAACTTCATTCAGAATAAATTGAGGCAACGATACATATTGTTCGGATTCGTTTTGACTCATAAACAAGGCGTCGCATAACCGTTCAAGGCGCTCCACCGGCCCATATGCATGCAGGTTCTTCATGCGGCTGACGATGGCGTCCCACCAGCGCGGGTCATCGGGAGGGTACAGCGCCGCCGGCCAGAGCATGGCGGAAGCCGAGGTGGGCCATTTTTCATCAGACGAAATGAAATCACGTTGAATAAGCATATCGAGTTCATCACGCCGCTGGGTCCAGCCTGGCCGTTCTTCGCCCAGAAGCGAAGCGATTCGCACCGCGCTATCCAACCCCATACGCAAGGCGAAGAATCTATCCGGGCGGCTGGAATCCCGCAGCAAGCGGGGATCAAAGCTGGGAGGCGGCTCCCCCGTGCGGGGTTCATCCCAAGCCACGATACACTCCGCCGCCAAATCCACGGCTTCCCACATGCCGCGTAAGAATTCGGTTTGTTTTTCCTGTTCGAGGCATTCGCCGTGGGACTGGAACAACCAGAGCATCCAAGCGGCTCCCTCCATGTCTAAAATGGCGGATGGGAGCCCTTCGACGCCATTGGCGTAAAGCCCAGCAGGCAGCGTACCCGCAGGTCGGCCCGGAGCCGGGGAACGGCGCAGAGCGGAGGCATAGAACTGGATATGCCGCGTGGCGAGTTCATGCTTCCCCGCCCGTTCCAGGGCGAGGGTAGCCCACGCGCCATTGCGTGGCATATCAATGGCGCTTATCGAGGCCTTGGCAGGCGCATCCACGATGGCTCCCGTCCGCCGGTCCATGGCTTGCGCAATAGCCAATAGGCAGCGTTCTTTCACTCGGGTGAATTCTGGATTCGCTGCTTTAGGTGTCGAAGCCAGCCAATCGCTCCAATAGGTTTTAGTGGCGTCCAATAAAGCGCTTGGCCCTTGGTCCCGCCCGAATGCAAGGGTATCCATAACGTCATCGAGCGATTCAGCACATGCCACCAATACGGTGGCGCGCTGGACGCCGCCTTCCTGTCTGGGAGTGATGGCAAGGGCGGAATCGCATGCGCCCACGGCGGCGCGGTTTCCATCGAGAAGGCCGCGCCTTGCTTGCACATACGCCGAGGAGTCCGTGTTTTCAACACCGCATTGGAGATTTTCGACCGGCTCCAGGCTGGCATAGGCGATATACACGCCATCGCGGAACGCGCCCCATCCTTTTCCGCGCCCTTCGACGTTGCTTCGCGCGGCTTGCCATTCGCCCACGCCGGGCCGCGCCGGGCGGAAATGGACGATGGCTTGTCCATCTTCCGTTGAGAAACAGGCGAAATCGTTCCGCCCATCCAACAGCCAATCCGCCACGGGCCATTCCGGAACCAGGCGGGTGCATGGCGAAAAATTGGCGTACCAATACACATGGCCGATAGGAGGGGCGTTCTCGATATCCAATTGGACCACAAGCAAATCGCGCTCGGGATGGACAAATAGGCGCTGCCGCACACGAATTCCCGTTTCCAATACGGCGCACGTATCGAGGACGGGCAACACATTTTCACTAGGTGCAGGAGCTTCGGCTTGCCAGGCCGGTTCGCTGAGCCAGCGGATTGCGCCATCAATAGGCACGCCCCACATGGCCCCGCAAGCGGATGTTTTAGAATTCTCCGTAGTCGATAATTGTTCATAATATCCCGGGCTCGGCCATCGCAGCGAGGTGATGCGGCCTTGGGGAGTAGCCGCCACGGTTAAGCCGCCGTTGCCCGTCCAGCCCGCGCAATCCGAAGGGCTTAGGCCCGCCTTGGAAGCAAAGAGCCCTTCCATTGCGCCGGCCGGCGCAGCCATCACCAGCAAGACCGCTGCTATATGCACGAGCCTAGTCATGAGCAGACGCCCCCCGGGCCAGATAACCGCTGAAGAGAAGCCATTCGCCTTCTGGCTGTCCATTCAGTTCGAGCCTTCCCAGGCGCGCCGCCGCGCGCGCCCAAGGCAGAATCGTCTGCTGCACATCGTCGCCATTCATGCCGCGAATGAGTTCATATTCTCCCGCTTGCGCGAGGAGTTTTTCCGCGATTTCCCCAGATGCTTTCCAATCAAGCCGCACGGCTGCTCCCGCCACGGTGGCGATGCTGTCTCCCATATGGCCCACTATGCGCGCCATGGCGGCCTGGCTGCTGGCGGCGTACCAGTCGCGATTATACTGTCCGATGCACAACGTAAATGCTTCACCCAGTATGGGAGCGGCGCGGCCGGGCTGGCCTTCCCATTCGAAGGGGATTCCGGGCAGCGGTGCGATGAGCGGTTCGAGGGGATGCGAGATGGCGATAGCTCGGGCCGGGCGCAAGGCAAGCGCCCATTCGGGAAACGGCAATTGTGCTTTGGCGAAACCATAAAAAGCGAGGCTGCACTGATCCACGGGTTGATCCCAGCCGGTCGGCAATGCGCCCAGCCCCCATTGCGCGATAACCTCGGCAATAGCGGACTCGGCGGCAGGCCAGCACTCCGTATGCGATAAGGCTTCGCGGGGAAGCGCCGCAAGTGCGGCGATATCGCTCCACTTTGATGCGGTGATGGATAACGGAGCCGCGCCGGGCCACGCTTCCGCCAATGTAAGCGGCATGGGCCGCCGGGTGATGGATGCCTTCAACCGCCCATCCACCGGCAAACCTTCTTCGTCCCATATACGGAGAAATCCTTCATGCTGGCCGCGCCATTGCACAAGCAAGCCACCCGGATGCTGGGCGTCTTTTTCGATATCGGGCGGCAAATCGCGCAGCGAAGCTTGGACATATTCACGGGAAGGAGATGCAATGAGGAAGCCATCGCGCCAGGCGTAATAGAATTCGCCATATTCAGCGACGCCGCCAGCGCTTTCCTTACGGGCCATAACGCGCCAAAGCCCATCGACGGCGCGCAAGAGCAGGCCGGGATATACACATATCCCCCGGCCTTCCTGGGCTTGGGCGGCCAGAAATGGATGGCCGAGCCAAATCCGCCACCGCAACGGAGTAGGACGAATGCCGGTCTTTATCCGCGCCTTTAATTCGATGCCTTGCAGCGGATTGGATACTTCCTCGAGCACCGCATTATATGCGGGCGACTGCTCGACACCTTTCCAAAACGAGGGGAGATCCTCCGCCGAAACAATCCAGACGGCGGTCTTTGGACAGAATCCCGGGCCAGGCGCGGCGCGTTTGACGGCGGAATCGGCCACGATCAACACGCATGCCAGCGCCAAGGCCAGAAAAATCCATATGATCTGTCTCATGCGGGGCATGTGCATTTCGCCATGGGTCTCATGCAGGCCAAGGGCTTAGCGTTAATCTTCATTCCAAACGCGTTCTTTATCCCGTTCCCGGCTGTCTTCGATGGAAGCCAGCGCTTCAGCCAATTTGTTGCGGACAGACTCCATCTCGGAAGGGGGCGCGGAAGCCAGGCAGTTGTCATAATCGAGGCGCGCCTCGGCGGCCTTCGCATCGTACTTCTTGTCGATTTCCGCGATACGGGCCTTTTGCCCGTCCGTGAGTTTCCGGGTAGGCCCGCTGTCTTTTTCGAGCCGCTCCATGGCGAGTTCAAATGCGCTTTTCATAAAATGCGTTTCCTTCCCCTGGAGGGTTTAGCTGTGATGCGCGATCTTTCTTCTGCAATCCGTACTGCTAACAACCAAACTTTTATTTTCTTTAGAAGACTTGTCGTGTAAACCAAAGCATATCTATTCGTTACGTCTTATAATCCTTGCCGGATATTTTGATGGGCTCCTCTCTTGAACGGTGGGGCAAGCCCCACCCTACTGATGATTTATTGGCGTTTATTCGCGTCCATTCGCGGTTAAAAAAATAGTTTCAACCATGCCTCGCTTAACAAATCTTGATTCAAACAGAAAACTCGTCTTCGAGAATGCTTGAAATGAACCGTTCGACGGAAAGCGGATAATAACGGCTGTCCGGCGTGATGATGACGCCCATGGTGATATCTTCCATACGCTCGATTTCATCGAGCACTTGGCTTAAGACGTGGTCTATGCCTTCCGCTAGATGCTGGATTTCAAGGTGCTCTGATTTGCATTCAACGGGGCGTTCGCGGAAACCAAGGAATCCGAACACGCGCCCCGCAAGCTGCACATCCACATTATCCTCCCCGAAAATCTCCTCGTATCGGGGCTCGCAATGCTGCGGCCGCACGATGAAACGGGGCGATACCTGCACTTTGCCGCGCACGCGCGTGGTGGCGCGCCCCGTCTCGAAGGATTCGCCCAGGCAGACATATGGCACTTCATGATATCCGCTCACGATGCCATAGGTGGGTTTTCGCACAATCCGCGTGCCGCGGAAAATATTCTGCATATCGCTGAAACTCAGCATACATTCTCCACTACAGTATTTTCGTCAATAGGCCATAGGCATAAGATGAATGCCGCGCATCCAGTGTAATGGAAGGTATCAGAGCTGGGCAAGAAACGTGTCGGGAAAGAGAATAGGTAACATTTTAGCCAAGTGCTAAAGAATGACCGGCGAGGGCGCCGGTCCCTGAAGTTTAGCCTTTGACTAGATGATTTGACGATCTACCATTGTCTGGGGGCGGTTTTTTTTGCTTGCGATGCGGGAGGATTTTGCGTAGAATGCAATCTAGTTATATAACTAGATTGCCCCTTGCAACCGAGGAGAGCGGCCATGGGATTCCCAACGAAAGTCCAACTGATCAAGCGCAAGCAGAGCGAACAGTGGTACATCAATTTCCCCAGCGCCGTCGCGCAGGCCATGGAATTCCAGCGCGGCGAAGTCGTCGAATGGATTGTCGAGGACAAATCGCAGCTGGTGCTCAACCGCATCGAGCCCCCAGCGTCGGCGCTTAAAAAAAAACGCCATGGGTCGGGGAAGTCTTCGAGCAGCTCTGGCAAGGATGCCGCGGGGCCTTCAAACAACAGCGCAGGTTCATGAGGGCCCAGCATCTTGCCATGGCGGCCTTGGTTGGAATGGGGCGCAAAACGGTCACCAATCTACTCGTGACGGCGGGCCAGCAGTTCCAGGATTGTTCGGCCGCGTATCGATTGTTCTCGAAAGACCGGTTCGACCCCGACGCTCTCTTCGCCCCCATCGTCCAACAGGTTCACCAGCAAGCGCCGGCGGGAGCGCCCTTTGTAGTGGCCATCGACGATACGCTGTTGGGCAAAAGCGGCAGAAAGGTTCACGGCGCGGCCTTTCGGCGCGATCCCTTGGGACCCAAGTTTCACACCAATCTGGTTTGGGCCCAACGGTTCCTGCAGGTGGCGGCCGCTCTGCCGGTAGGACCGGAGCCGGGGGCCGCACGCACCATTCCCATCGATTTCCATCACGCCCCCACGCCGCGCAAACCCAAGAAGGACGCCCCGCCTGAACAGTGGCATGCCTATGAAACAGAAAGAAAGCCAACCTCTGTCAAGTCGCCGTCCAACGCATTCACCACCTGCGCAAGGTGTTGGATTCCTTTCCCGAAGGAACGCAGCGGCTCTTGTGGTTCCAAGGCGACGGCGGATACACCAATGAGACCGTCCTTAAGCAGTTGCCGCGCCGAACGGTCTACACCGGACGCCTCCGGCAAGATGCCTGCCTCTATTATTTGCCCGAATCCGCCAACTCGGTCCCCAAAGGACGCAAACGGGTCTATGGCGATCCAGTGCCCACGCCCGAACAGGTCCGCCAAGACGACACCATCCCCTGGCAGTCCATCCGCGTGTGGGCGGCGGGAAGGTTTCACACCACGCGCGTCAAGACCCTGGCGCCCCTGCGTTCCCGCATGGCTGGACCACATCACAATCTACGACTGGTCGTCATCGAGCCCCTGGGATACCGCTTACGCAAGAACAGCAAGATTCTATACCGAAAACCTGCCTACCTACTCTGCACCGATCTATCCGTCTCCTGCCAAGAATTCGTCCAGGCCTATGTCTGGCGCTGGGAGATTGAGGTCAACCATCGCGACGAGAAGACCATCCTCGGGGTGGGCCAAGCACAAATCCGCCACCCCTCGGCCTCGGCGCATGTGCCCGCCTTTCTCGTGGCGTGCTACGCCATGGCCTTGCTCGCCGCGCAACACGTTACCCGCATCCACCCCAACCATGATGCTTTACCCAAGCCCGTGTGGCAGAAGAAAGGAAATCCTAACCGGCCGTCTTTTCAACACCTTGTACAAAGCATCCGCGCCGAACTGTGGGCCCCAGCCCTGGGCATCGACCATTTCTCCGACTTCGTGACCCGGCATACAAAGGCCGCGAACGCCCAGAAATTCAAACCCAACGTCGCCGACGCCGTGCTTTACGCCTGTAACTGACCGGTAGGACAACAACCAATTACCGAAAAACTCTCTTGATTCCTACCTACAAAACAGCCAAACTTCAGGCATGGGCGAAGGCGGTGGTTATTCCACCTCAATCGCTAATTGGTTGTGGAGGCAAAACATGTACAATAATGGAACGGGATGATGAAACCGCGTTATATGCTGCTGACATTCGCCTACGCCGCGCTATTGCTGTATCTCATGAGTGCGCCGGATCCCTTGGGCAAAGAAATTGAGCAGCCGGGAGCGGATATTCCGGGACATCTGCTGGCTTTCGGAGGCATGGCGGCGGTATTGGCATTTTCATTATATCGCTCGAATGCCCAAATCAATCCTCATGTGCTTTTTGGGATATCGGCCGTATCCGCTTTTATTTATGGCGTAGCGCTCGAGTTCATGCAGCTCTATCTGCCGTATCGCTCATTCGAGTATAAAGACATCGTCGTCGATGGGCTTGGCGCTTTGCTGGGATGTTATTTGTTTATGCGGCACGCATATCGTGGACAACGCGCCGGGGAACCCGGCCCGCCATAAAAGGATTCATCTTTTGAGCCGCTGTTCCGCTCCATGTTAGGATACCGTCCATGCCTGAATCCGAGAAAAAGTCGAAGCCGCTGTATAAACGCGCCCCACGGGGATGTGCGGGAGTCTTTTTTGCTTTCGCGGTCGTGTGCGCGGCCACATGGGGAGCCTGCCTGGGCTATTTCGTGCAGCTCCTCGAGGGCGCGAAGACGCAATTAAGCGTGCTCGATGATTTCCGGCCCAAGGTTGGCAGCAAATTCTTCGATAAAGACGGCGAACTCCTGGGTGAATATGCGGTGGACTACCGCCAGCTCGTAAGCCTGAACGAAATTCCCCTGTTTGTGCAGAAGGCTTTTGTCGCATCCGAAGACCATGTGTTTTACGAACACCGCGGCGTACGGCCTACTGCTATCGCTTCCGCCATGTATTTTATGTTGCGGACTGGCCGTACGCGGGGAGGCAGTACGATCACCCAGCAGATCGTGCGCAACCTGGAAGGCCAGCTTGTGGGCCGTGAGCAGACCATCGAGCGCAAGCTCAAAGAGATGCTTATCGCCCTTCAGCTCGAACGGGAATATACGAAGGATGAAATACTCGAACTATACCTAAATCAAATCTTTTTGGGGGGAAGCGCCTCGGGCGTCGAAGCGGCGTCGCGCCAGTATTTTGGCAAGCATTGCTGGGATTTAACGATCAGTGAAGCGGCGCTATTGGCCCAAGTGACGCCCGCTCCGTTGTATTACCGCCCGGACAAGCATCCTGAAATCGCTCAGAAGCGGCGGGATTATGTCCTCGAACGGATGCTCGAAAATCACTTTATCACGCAGGAAGAATACAATACAGCCATTCAGGAAAAAGTGGGTGACTGTATCATTTCTTCTGAAGAACGCCTGTCCATGATGGCGGCCGGCCGTGGATTCTGGGGGCCAAATACCTTCCTTGCGCCGTATTTCGTGGATGAGGTGCGCAAACGCATCATGAACATGGGGCCTCAAGGTGGTTCGGTGTCCAAGCAAAGCCTGCTCGAGGGCGGCCTCGAGATCTACACCACGCTGGACCTCGATTTGCAGCTTTGGGCGGAAAAGGTGCTCAATGATGCATTGGAGGAATTCGATAAAAAGAAGCTGGATGCGTTGAAGAAGGCCGGCCAGGAGAGTGAGTTCACTCCGGTTTCCGGCGCCCTGGTATGCCTCGATAACCGCCCTGGCCGCGAAGGATTTGTACGGGCCTTGGTGGGCGGGCGCGATTGGGAAAAGCAGAAATACAATACCGCCACCCAAGCCCGCCGCCAGCCCGGTTCGAGCGTCAAGCCTTATGTATGGGCGGCGGCCATCGCCGACGGTATGACGCCTTCCACCACGGAACTCGATACGCCCTTCGTGCGCAAAGACGCCGCAGGCAATGTATGGGCTCCTAAAAACTTCGATGGCGAATTCAAGGGTCCGGTAACATTGCGCTCCGCCCTGGAGCAATCCCGCAACGTCGTTTCGATCCGCTTGGTGGAGAAACTGCGCATGCCGTTCGTGCGTTCGTTCATGTACGACGCAGGCATCCGCGAGTCGGAAATACCGGATTATGTGGGCTTGACCATCGCATTAGGCACGCCCAATATCACTATCCTCGAGCAATGCACGGCCTACTCGACTTTCGCCAAGAACGGCGCATACACCCCGCCCATGTTTGTCACCGAAATCCGTGACCGGGATGGTTTACTGTGGAAACAATTTGAAGTCCATAAAGAACCCGCCGCCATTCCGCCCAACGTGGCGTATGTAGTGTCGTACATGATGCAAGGCGTGGCGAAATGGGGCACCGGCGCGCGAACGGCTCCACTGGGCGATCGTCCCCGCGCGGGCAAAACAGGCACCACCAACGACAGTAAAGATGCATGGTTTTGCGGATTTACGCAGGAATACACCACCGTGGTCTGGATCGGATACCGAGATGCCCGTTCCCTTGGAAAAGGAACCAACTATACGGGGGGGCGCTTGGCGTGTCCGGTTTGGACTACCTTCATGTTAAAAGCGGAAGAAGGCTTGCCGGTTCGGGATTTTGAAGTGCCTCCGGGCGTGGTTTTTTATAACGTGGATAAACACTCGGGCCTCGCGGGCGGCAACTTCCGCGAAGCCTTCATAGAAGGCACCGAACCCCCCGCCGAACCGCCCGTCCTGCAAGACGAAGAATCCATGGAAAATCTACTGGATGTGAATATGCTGCAACAACTTAGCTCTTCCGAGCCCACTGCGCCTGCCACAGAGCCGCCCACAAGCACCGTTTCGAGCCCTCTTGTTGCTCCGCCAGCGCCCGCCGCGCCCGCTACTCCGCCCAGTTCGGATTTACTGGCGCCTTTCGAATAGCTGTATGGGGTGGTTACTGCACGCGCGTCACATTGACGGCTTGCAACCCTTTTGAAGTCGTCACCAGTTCGAATTGCACCGCCTCGTCTTGTTTGAGTGTGCGGTATCCTTCCATCTGGATGGCCGAGTGATGGACAAAAATATCCGGATCGGTCTCATGTACGATAAAGCCGTATCCTTTCTGGTTGTTGAACCATTTCACACGGCCTACAAGGGGTTTCTTCTCTAGCTCGATATCGGCCGCCGCATTTCCGTTGAACATCTTTTACTCCTCCACTCGAACTGCCGTCCTGTTTCCCGTGGATACTTCGGTTCCTGCACATATCAAAATTTCTACGTTCTTCAACAGAAATGTTTAAAATGTCCACATTATTCCCACGGTGCTGCTTACTGGATTGGCGTGGTATCAAAAAAGGTTGTGGAAGCAATATAAAAAGCTGCGATGGCGAGCTTTTGAATCTATTTCCGATGGCTTCAGTTCCACATACAACCATCGGACTCCCTTTGCAATGGCCTCCATACCCCATGCATAATCCCCAGAAATAATGGAGGAACGATCCCATGCGTTTTCGAATGCCCTTTACGGCGCTGTTCGCCGCGTCTCTGCTTTTGCCCCTTGCGGCCATGGCCGCCCAAACGTTTGACTACCAGGAATCCACGCTCGATAACGGCTTAAAAGTCATTACATTGGAAGATTTCTCGTGTCCCATCGTGGCCGTGCAAGTGTGGTACCATGTGGGCTCGAAAAACGAGCGGGCCGACCGCCAAGGTTTCGCCCACATGTTCGAGCATATGATGTTTCGCGGCACGGACAAGCTCGGGCCGGAGGCCCATTTCGCTTGGATTCGAGGCTCGGGCGGCGACGCCAATGGCTTTACATCATTCGATATGACCGCGTATGTGAATACCTTGCCCGCTAACCAGTTGGATCTCGCCCTGTGGCTCGAAGCCGAGCGGATGATGTTTCTCAAGATCGACCAGGAAGGCTTCGACACGGAGCGCCAGGTAGTCAGCGAGGAACGGCGGCAGCGCTTGAACGAGCCGTATGGAACCATCTTCGAGCGGGCCATGCCGCTGGTCTTTCAGAAACACCCCTACCGGTGGCTCCCGATTGGTAAAATCCACGACCTGAACCAATCCACGGTGGAGGAACTGAAGGCTTTTTGGGATACCTATTACGTGCCCGATAACGCCACGCTGGTCATTGTAGGCGCGGTGCATCATAAAGATGCCTTGAAAGCCGCCCAGCGCTTCTTCGGTTGGATGCCCCGCTTGCCAGAACCGCCCAAACAGCCCGAGCTGGAGCCAGCCCAGACCGCTCCGCGCGAAGCCACTTTGACGGAAGGCATCGGCCCCGCGCCGCTCTTGCGCTGCCTCTACCGCGCCGTGCCTGAGAATAATCCCGACTATGTGCCCATCGAAGTGTTGTCGCACATTCTTGGCGGAGGTGAGAGCAGCCGGTTATACCGTGACTTAGTCAAAGACAAGCGCATTTGCCAGGACGCCTCCGCGGAACTGTGGGGCCTCGAGCAAGACGGCCTGCTTATGCTGGGCATCGAGCTGCTGCCGAATGGGAATGTGGAGGGCGCGCGCCGGGCCATGTACGCGCAAATCGAGGGCATCCGCAAGAATCTTGTCAGCCCCGAAGAGTTGGACAAGGCGAAGAACCAGCTTCGACGAAGCGTGGTGACGGATACCCTTACTGTCGAGAGCAAGGCACAGGCCATCGGCGATGCGGTGATTCTACACGGCAGTCCCGAATGCCTGAATCAACAGCTCGATGACATCAACCGGGTGACGGCGCAGGATGTGCAGCGTGTTGCTCAAACCTATCTTGCAGCCACCCGCCTTACGGAGATCAAGGTCGAGCCCACGCCAGGATATACGTATGAACCAGAACCGGAAAAACTCGATGAGCCGCCCGCGCCGCATACCCCGGGAAAGGCCGCCGCATCTCGTCCCGCCGGTTATCCGGAAACACCGCCCGCGCAGCCGCTTATCGAAAAACTGCCCCGGACGCGCGTGAAGCAGTACGTCTTGGCTAATGGCCTCAAGGTCGTGGTGCTTCCCAACGACGAAGTGCCGTTCGTAACGGCCATGCTGGCGCTGCGGGAAGGCCCCTGGACCGAAACCGCCGAGACGCCAGGCGCGGCGTCAATGGCCCTCTCGATGCTCACCAAAGGCACGGAGCGCTTTACGGCGGCGCAATTGGCCGAGCTGATCGAGCGCAATGCCCTGACACTCGGGGGTGGCGCGGGCTCGGCGGGCGGCGATGAAATGGACACGGGCAGCATCACGGCCACGGCGCTTACGGACAAGCTGCCCCTGGCGCTCGAATTGATGGCCGATGTGGCGCGGCATCCTACCTTCCCGCAAGACGAACTGGCCATTCTCAAAGAACAGCGCCAACTGAGTTTGAGCGTGCAAGAGAAAGACCCCAGCTATCTGGCTGAACGGGAGCTGCGCCGCGTATTGTTTGGCGGGCATCCGTATGCGCGCAGCGCCGTGGGCGAACTGGCCGATGTGGCGCGCCTCGAACCGGCCATGCTGAAAGCCTGGTGGAGCGCCCATGTACGCCCCGAGGCGGCAGTGCTCTATATCGCGGGCGATGTCAAGCCCCGTGACGCCAAGTGGCTGGCGGAGCAGTATTTCGGCGATTGGACCGCCAGTGGCGCGGCCCAGCCAGCAGCCATGCCCGCGCTGCCCGCCGCACAGCCCATGCATATTTACATCGTGGACCGCCCCGGCGCGGTGCAGAGCCAGATCCGCGTGGGACAGTTGAGCGGCCTTACCCGCCAAAATCCTGAATTCCAAGCCGCGCGCGTACTGGCGCAAGTACTCGGAAGCGGCTTTAACAGCCGCTTGAACAAAGAACTCCGCATCAAGCGCGGCCTGACATATGGCGTATGGGGCTACTTTGACTCCCAGCAAGGTGCGGGTGAATTCATGTGCGGCACCTTCACCAAAACAGAGACTACGGCGGAGACCGTGCAGGCGCTGCTGGATGTAATCAAGGATATGCAGGCCAATCCGCCCACGGAAGAGGAATTGAATGCCGCCAAGTCCTACTTGGTTGGCAGCTTCGCGGGACGCCTCGAGACGCCTCAGGACGCCATGTCGTACCAGTGGATCATCGAGCACCAAGGCTTGGGTAAAAACTATCTGAATCAGGCACTGAAAGGCTACCGGGAAACCACCAAGGACAGCGCCATGCACATCGCGAAAGACGTGATTCGTCCCAGCGAGCTGGCCATTGTCGTGGCGGGCGACGCCGCGCAAATCAAGGATTCTCTCGCGGCCATCGCGCCGGTGTCGGTGGTCCAGGAAGCGGCTGGGAAATAGCCTGGAATAGGCTGGGCAAGTTTATTGTTGGAAGGCAAAGGTGGTAGACTCGCGCCGGACGGCTATGTGAACGGCGGGGTTTGTTGTACGCAACGTTACGGAGTAGCGCCTATGTTGTATTTCAAGGCGAGCCAGCCCATTCCCGGCAAAGGAGATGCGCTGGTGTTCTATGAATGCTCGGATGACCAGAAAATTGTCCGGCAGCTCACGGTTATTCCCGCCACGGGTGAATTCGAGCGCGTTCCTAAGCCTATCGTGAAACGGCTCTACCGGCCGGAATTGCTGTCGAGCGCCTCGCAAGAGGAATTTGAAGCGTATTGGAACCAAGCCGAGGCCTGATACACCTACAGACACAAAAGGAGAATGAAGATCATGTCAGACACGCAGACTGAAGGACAAGCCAAGCATTTCAGCCCAGACATGACGGTTGGCGAGGCCATGGCCGTACACCCGCGCGTGCGCGAAGTGTTTGCCGCGTTCCATCTCGGCGGATGCGCCCATTGCTCGATCAACCAATACGAGACCATCGGCCAGGTGTGCGCCGGATATGGCGTGGATGTGGAGATGCTGCTCGAAACGCTCGACAGTCTTATGGAAGATGGCGAAGCGCAATAACCCCCCCAAAAAAACGGGAATGCGTCGTGCAAAGCAGGTGCGGGCAACGATAGTGGATGCGTCGTGCCCGCACTTTTAATATACATAACGTAGCAGTCGGCGGGAGGATGTTGGGGCTCATTTTTAACTCTCCCGTAGCATGGGCGTCTCGCCCATGTATCGATGGAGATAGCGCCCCCTTTCATGGGCGTCCCACTCACGTTACGGGGGAGGATAGGCGCTATAATGGAGACGATATCTTCTTGACTATTTAACGCCATTCGAGATACTTGAGTTCAAGAGCAGCATAGGGGAGCGTTACAAATGGAAAACCTAGATCCGGTAATCTTGTCTCGCCTTCAATTCACGCTCGTCATCATGTTCCACTATCTGTTCCCGCCGTTGTCCATTGGACTCGGCTGGCTGATGGTGCTCATGGAGGGGGCTTACCTTAAAACAGGCGACCGCGAGTATGAGGCCATTGCCCGGTTCTGGACGGGCATTTTCGCCTTGGTGTTCGCCATGGGCGTGGCCAGCGGGATCGTCATGGAATTCCAGTTCGGAACGAACTGGGCCAATTACTCCCGTTATGTGGGCGACATATTCGGCTCGGCCTTGGCGGCGGAAGGCATTTTCGCGTTCTTTCTCGAATCGAGCTTCCTGGCGCTGCTGGTGTTCGGCTGGGATCGCGTCGGCCCGAAGATGCACTTTTTTTCGACACTCATGGTGGCCTCGGGAGCGCTGCTTTCGTCCGTTTGGATCGTTGTCGCCAACGCTTGGCAGCAGCATCCGGTGGGTTACCATCTCATGCCGGTGCTGAACTCCGATGGCACGCAGCTTGTGGTGAATGGCATCGCGGCCATGCGCGCCGAGATTACCGACTTCTGGGCTGTGGTGTTGAGTCCATCGGCCATTGTCCGCGTGGTGCATGTCTGGTTTGGAGCGGGCATCTTAGGCTCGTTTTTCGTGTTGAGCTTGTCTTCCTACTACATCATTAAAAAACGCCATCTGAGCGCAGCCAAAAAAATGTTCAACCTGGCCATGTGGACAGGCATTATCTTGACGTGCGGCATGCTGGCCTCGGGCCATTCGCAAGCCATGAGCACGGCGAAAACACAGCCCGCTAAGCTGGCCGCCACGGAGGGCCACTTCCACAAGACCGAAGGCGCCGTCCCCTTCTATATTTGGGGATTTCCAAACCAGAAGGATGAAAAAGTCCATTTAGGCATTGCCGTTCCAGGCGGGCTGAGCTTCCTCCTTAACTGGAGCTTTGACTCGCCCGTTAAGTCGCTCGAGGAGGTCTATCCCGACCGCAACGACTGGCCGCCCGTGGCGCTCACCTTTTACACCTACCACTTCATGATCGGCCTGTGGGGCTTTTTCTTCCTGGTTTTGGCCGTCACGTTATTTTATTGGTGGAAGGGCGTGCTCTGGGAGAAGACCTGGCTATTGTGGGTGCTGGTGTTCAGCGTCATCGCGCCGTACATATCGAATCATTCAGGATGGGTCACGACGGAAGTGGGCCGCCAGCCTTGGGTGGTTTATAACCTCATGCGCACCGCTGACGCCGTTTCGCCATCCGTCAAAGGTGTCGAGATCCTGCTCTCGATCCTGTTGTTTGGGCTTATCTACGCGCTGCTGTTTTGCCTGTGGCTATATATCATGGGCGTCAAGATAAAAAAAGGCCCTGAGCTCCACGCGGCTGTGTCCGGCGCGGATAACCATAAGGGGGATGTGCAATGATCATCAACGCGCTCATGCAGTACGTCGATTTGAACATCCTGTGGTTCATTCTTTTGGGCGTTCTACTCATTGGCTACGCCATTCTCGACGGTTTTGACCTCGGCGTGGGCATTCTCCATCTGGCCGCCCGGAAAGACGAGGAGCGCCGGGTGTTTCTCAACTCCATCGGCCCCATATGGGACGGCAACGAGGTATGGCTGGTGACGTTCGGCGGCGCGCTGTTCGCGGCGTTTCCCGAATGCTACGCCACCACCTTCTCGACCTTCTATTTGGCTTTTATGTTCCTGCTGTATGCGCTGATTTTTCGCGCGGTTTCGATGGAATTCCGCAGTAAAATCGATAGCAACGCCTGGCGGGGCATATGGGATATTGCCTTTTGCGCATCGAGCACGGTCGCAGCGCTTCTGTATGGCGTGGCGGTGGGCAATGTCGTTCTAGGCTTGCCCATTGGCGCGGACCGTGAATTCCACGGCACGTTCTTTGGCCTGCTCAATCCCTACGCGCTCGTGATCGGCCTGCTTGTGGTGTCGCTGTTCGCCCTGCACGGCGCTCTCTATCTCCACCTCAAGACCTCCGGTGAACTGCAAGCGCGCATGCGCGGCTGGATATGGCGGACATACTATGTCTTTGTAGCTTTTTATGCCGCCGCGACTTTCTACACATTGATGGCGATCCCCCACGTGAAAGCGAATATGCAGGAAAATCCACTGCTGTACATCGTGCCCGTAGTGAATATCTTAGCTATCCTATGCATTCCGCTGGCCATTAATAAAGGCAAGCCGTTTTTCGCGTTCTTGTCATCGTGCGCCGTGATCATCGCGCTCAACCTGCTGCTTGGCGTTGCGCTCTATCCGAATTTGCTCCTGTCGAGTACGGATCCGGCCTACTCGCTCGATATCTACAACGCCGCGTCATCGCCTAAAACGCTGGCGATCATGGCCGTCATCGCCGCGATAGGTATGCCCGTGGTGATTGCCTACACCTCGATGGTGTATTGGATCTTCCGGGGCAAGGTGAAAATGGGTAAATTCAGCTATTAAGCCATTCCAGAATAATGACGTACTTTATGGGGAAGCCAAACGATGCTTCCCCGTCTTTTGTTGTCCAATACGCCATGCGATAGGTGAGATTATGAATCCTGGCGTGGGCGTTGCCCACAGCCCAATGGAATAGCATAACACTGTTCATTCTCGTTTATCTTTGCGTTCTTGGCGGCTTTGCGTGAGTATAAATTGGTTGTGCGCAGTAGTGGTAGTTATATGTATAATATATAATAATATATTTCACGCAAAGCCGCGAAGCTGCAAAGAATACAAGGTTTAACGCGCGGCATAGCCGCAATCAAAGAGCCGGGTTTTGAAGCCACCTTATGCAAGAGCGAAGATATGGACCACCGCCCAATGGAACGCCATGAATCTGGGGATTCTCGCACCCGCTAAACCATTGCCAAAAAGCTACTTGCGTCTATAGGCGAAAAACTTTTTTCGTGTAAAAGCTTGAGCGTAAGGTACTGAAGAGTCTAAATACTGGTGGTATCCATCACTGTTGCCCTTCGACTTGCAGAAGCAGATCGCGCGCTTGCGCGTATGCTGGATCAATCCGAAGGGCCTCCCGTAATGCGCGGATGCCATCCTCGCGCTTGCCTTGCCCGAGGAGCGCCAGGCCCAGATTGTTGTGCAACACGGCGTCATTGGGCCGCAGTGCAAGGGCATGCCGCAAGGCGGTTTCCGCTTCCGCGAAATGCCCCAGCATGAGCTGTGCGGCGGCTAGATTGTCCTCAGCTTCGGTCAAGTTGGGATCAAGCTCCAGGGCGCGCTGGAACCGGGCCGCCGCTTCCCCCGTACGGCCCATGCGCAGCAGCGCCGCGCCTAGATCGGCCTGCATTTTGGCGTCATTCGGATGCCGCTTCGCGGATTCGAGAAGAAGCGCCTGCGCTTCCACTAAGCGCCCTTGCGTGCTGTAGGTCTCGGCCAGGGCGCGGCGGGCCTTGGCGTCATGATCGCGGGAGCCAATGACCAAGGCGAATTCACGGGCAGCCTCATCCAAGCGGTTTTCGTCCCGGTACAGGGAACCTAGATTGTAATGAGCGAAATCATTGCGTGGAACAGCCGTAGCAGCCTGCATGAACAAGGATTCTGAACTGCGCCATACCCTTGCCTGCATCGTAGCAAGCACGGCCAGCAACACCACGGCTCCGAGCCCCATTGCAGCCAGCGCTGTTTTAGGCAATTTAAGTCGCATGGCCATGGCGCGCATGCCCCATGCTAACGCAATGGTTATGCCAATCAGCGGAATATGCACATAGCGGTCCGCCATGGCTTGCGTGCCCACTTGCACCAGGCCGATGACGGGCACGAGGACGCCTATAAACCAAAACCAGCCCACGGCGGCATAGGGCGTCCGCCGCAGTCTCATCAGCGCCAGCACCGTGAGCAGCACGAGGAAGGCCGCCGCTCCCGCCACGGCAGGCATGGGCAGCGAACCCAATGGATGCGGATAGAATATGGCAAGATTATCAGGCCAAAAGATTTTGCCGAGATAACGCACATACGCAACCAAGGCGTTGGAGACGCGCCACGACAACGGCAGCGCATCGAGCGAGCTCATGGCCTTGTCGTGGTGCTGGGCCAGCACGGCCACCCATGACGCCGCCGCCGCCTGAATAAACAGCGGAACCTTTTCGAGCGCCAGCCGCATCATGCGGCGAAATGATAACGGCTCGCATCGGCGTAAAGGCCAGTAATCAAGCAGCAGCAGGACGCACGGCAGCGTCACAAGCATGGCCTTGGACATGAGGCCCATTGCATATAGCAGGGCCACCACGCCATATCGCCGCCCGCAAGGCCGTTCCGCATACCGTGCGTAGGCGAGGAGCGTGAGCATCCAGAACAACGCGCTCAGCACATCCTTGCGTTCAGATATCCAGGCGACGGATTCGACATGTAAAGGATGGACGCCAAATAGGGCCGCGGCAAACGCGCTTGGGCCCCATTGGCCGGTCATGCGGACCAGCGCCGCGAAGAGCGCCAGCACGCCCGCCACATGAATCACTACGTTTGTCAGGTGATGGCCGCCCGCATTAAGGCCGTAAAGCTGGCAGTCGAGCATATGGGATAGCATGGCCAACGGCAGCCAGGTGCCGTTGACGCTGCTGGTGAAGGCATACCGCAGCCCGTCAAAAGTCAACCCCTGCCGGACAACATCGTTCTCGTAAACATATACGCCATCGTCATATCGGACAAAACCGAACCAGGCGGTCTGGGCATACGGAGCCAGCGTCAATACTCCCAGCGCAATCATGAGCCCTATGCGCCAGCCTTTGTTTACTGGCGCGGGTGGATGGGGCATGGGTGGCGCGAAGAAGATAGTAGACATCGTGTTCATCCTGGCAAACGTGGGCCATCCGGCCCTAGTTTGCGCGCCTTGATCATCACGCAAGTGGCCCAGGCCATCGGCATGATGCACGCATCCAGCCGGGCCAGCGCCGCCAATAGGCGGTTGGCCAATCCGAACAGCGGCGCGCACCCGCGCAACAATGGATATACCCAGGAAGGAGGTTTCCGGCCTTCCTCGAAGTTAAACAGTCCTGCGCATAGGGCGATCACCGACAGCATCAGCGCTTTTTCCATGGGCCCGAGTATTTTGCGCACGCTTTCGGGGTGCGCACCCGCCGCTTCGAGGGCCTTTTCCAGTTCGCCCGGTTCGTAGCGCCGGTGATGATGCACAAAGCGGTCGTCCAGCGCAAAATACCATTGGCGATACGGGACCGTGATGGTGATATCCCCCCCGGGAGCCGCGACGCGCGCCAATTCGCGGATAGCCGATTGGTCATCTGGAATGTGTTCGAGCACTTCTGAACACACGCAATGGGTGAATGCGCCTGTTTTGAACGGCAGCCGGGTGGCGTCGGCCACGACGTACCAGCCTTTTCCATGATGCCGCCGCAACGTCTTCAAGGCCAGATGCGACAGTTCCGAAAACACCACGCGAGGGGAGCTTGTCACGATGGGCGACAAGCCGCTCCCCACTTCGAGTACTAGGCTGCTTTCTTCCAAAGCAAGCGACGGCTCGATGGCGCGTTTGCGCACTTGGTAATTGTACAAACGGTTCTTGAGGACGACATAGGTCTCCTCTTCGAAGAACGCTTGAAAGCGGTTATGGTCCTGGGGTGATGGCATACGAAGAACTGTATCATAAGCCGTTGCGCCAGCGAAAATTGCCGGAATTGCCGGATAAGCTTACTGTGTTATATTTATAATTACTATACTTAAAACTATAGGTAACATTTTAAACGCAGAGGTGCGGAGGACGCAGAGGCCCGCAGAGCAAGAAATAGAAAAACTGCTTTTTCGGATAACCTCTTCGCACATTCATGGAAAGAGCTTCATTGGATGAAAACAATGAGCAGTCTCTCCGCGAAACTCTGCGTTCTCCACGTTGAAATGGCGCTATCTCACCAAACGGGTGAACCTACACAAAATGCTGCTTTCTGCATGCATGCCAGTACATCATGGCGATTATCCTGCGATTAGGGATCAGGCCAGCCCATATAACGCGCCATATTTACGCTCGAGATACCGGATGTATGGCTCCGCGTTGAGCGGTTCGCCAGCCACATCCCGGATCAATTCCGCGGCCAGCTTGCGCCGGCCATGGCGGTGGATATGCTCACGCAGCCAGCCCAGGATGTGCGCGAAACGCCCTTCCTCGACTTGCTCCCACATATCAGGAATCGCCTTGCCCATCGCTTCGACGATTTGGGAGGCATACAGATTTCCCAGCGCATATGTGGGGAAGTATCCCATGTACCCATGCGCCCAATGGATATCCTGCAAACAGCCATGGGCGTCATCGGGCACATCAATCCCTAAGTATTCCTTCATCTTCGCGTTCCACGCCTCGGGGACTTCGCGCGCCTGCATGCGGCCTTCAATCAAGTCCACTTCCAGCTCGAAGCGCATGATGATGTGGAGATTATAGGTGCATTCGTCCGCCTCGACCCGGATGAAGGAAGGCTGGACGTGGTTGATGGCGCGGTAGATGGCCTCCGGGCCGATGCCATCAAGTTGTTTTGGGAAATATTCGCGCAGTATGGGCGCATAGTGTTTCCAGAATGGCAGGCTGCGCCCAATGATGTTCTCCCACATGCGCGACTGGGATTCGTGTATGCCCAGGGAAGCGCCGTCGAGCAGCATCGTGCGGGCGTCCGCCGGATCATATCCTTGCTCATACAAAGCGTGGCCGCATTCGTGGATCGACCCCATCATGCCCGAGAAGAGCAAGCGGGAATTCAACCGCGTCGTGATGCGCACATCCTGCGAGCCGAAACTGGTCGTGAAGGGATGAATCGAGCGGTCTTGCCGCCCCGCATCGAGATCATATCCCAGTTCACGGACGACCTGCATGGTGAAATCCCATTGCTTGTCTTCCGGCCAATCCTGCTCCAGCCAGGACAACTCCGGCTGATGGGGCGACGATGCGATACGGGCGGCCAATGCGCTTTGGCGGGGGGCCAGCTCCTTGAACACGGCACGGACAGCGGCCGTCGTGGCCCCACGCTCATATTCTTCCAGCAGCGCATCATATGGCGTATCTTCATACCCGAAGTAGTCCGCCTTGCGGCGCAGCAGATCGAGCATTTTCACCAGCGATGGCTCGAACTGCGCGAAGTCCGATTCGGTGCGCGCCTTCACCCAGGCCTCATATGAACGGCTTTGTTCGAGAGCGAATTCCTCCACGAACGATTCGGGGAGTTTGATGGCGCGCTGGTAATCGTACCGGGCCACTTCGATCAATTTGGCGTCAGCAGGTGAAAGCGAATCTGAGGCTTCCCACAGCCGTTCCAACAAGCCCCCAATTTCGGGCTCGGTAAACAAGCGGTGCGCCAGCGCCGATAAGGTCGCGAGCTGCTGTCCCCGGGTGGCGGCCCCTTTTGACGGCATATACGTTTCTTGATCCCAGCCGAGTACAGCGCCCGCTGAGCGAATATCCCAAACGGCTCCCAGCCGTTCTTTGAGCAGCATCAAGTTTTCAGGTATCATGATTTGTTTTGCGCTCCATACGAAAAAGGTGTTACCTGAGGCGCATGCACCGCGCCTGCAACCCATGATTATCGGCATCGCTGTTCGATAAAACAATACTTATTTGAGAAAAATGATCGAGGCCTGTTTTTCGCCAGCGCCTCGCCTGGATGTATAGGAGCCATGATGGCTATACAAGCCCCTGAAAGCATATTGCCGAAACGAATGACATTTGGCCGTTACGACTACGCCTCGTTTAATAGCATGATCGCATACGCGGGCAGTTCCATGGTCGTACCGGTAGCCTTGGTCTCGCTGGCCAGGGAACTGGGATTCTCGCTCGAATCCGGTGGCATGTCAGCGGGAGGAGCGCTCCCGCTTGGCCGCAATGTTCCCATGGTGGCGGCTATGTTGTTGTGCGGATTCATTTCGGGACGCTGGGGCAAACGCCGGACTTTTGGAGTATCCGTGGCGCTGATGGGCGCAGGCATTATGCTATGTGCGTTCGCGCCCTCGTATGGCGTATTGTTTCTCGCTTTAATGGTGGCGGGATTAGGAGAGGGCATCATCGAGGGAATCGCCACGCCCTTTGTACAAGACCTCCATCCGGCAGAGCCGGGACGCTACATCAACTTCGCTCATTCTTTTTGGTCGGTCGGCGTTTTGGCCACGGTATTGTTGTCCGGTGGCCTGATGTCGTTAGGCGTATCTTGGCGTATCCTGGCTGGCTTAGTGGCAGTATTCTCGATGGGCGCCGCAGCTATGTTGTTATTGCCTGGCTCATCTTCGCGTAAGCCGATGGAGCATCATGAGCCGATCCATTGGAAAACAATCTGGAATCAAATGGCGGCGATATGCCGCATCCGGGGATTCTGGCTGTTTTTTGCGGCGATGTTCGTCGCGGGCGGCGGGGAATTTTGCCTGACATTCTGGTGCGCCAGCTTCATCCGGCTGAACTTCGTGGATTCCGCGTGGGCGGGCGGTTTTGGCACCGCCTGTTTTGCGGCGGGCATGTTTCTCGGACGATCCGGCTGGGGATACCTTATCCGGCAGCATCAACTGAAGCAGCTTATCGTGTGGTCGGCGCTGGCTGGCGTGCTGGTCACGCTTCCATTTCCCTTTTTGGACAATCTATATGTGTTATGCGTGTTGCTCTTTTTGTCGGGCATCGCAACGGCCCCTTTTTGGCCCAGTATTCAAAGCTATTGCACCGACCGGCTGCCGGAGGCGGATACGACCATGCTGTTCATTTTGCTTTCGTGCGCGGGCGTGCCTGGTTGCGGCGTCTTTACTTGGCTCATGGGTTATTTGGGCAACCAACTCGGCGGCCTGAGCGGGGCCTTTTATCTGGTGCCATCGTGTTACCTAATTTTGGCGGCGCTGATTGGTTATGATTGGTGGCGTTCCACGCCAAAACGGCAAACAGTATGAATAGCCACAGGTGCGTTTTAAGGAGCTATGAACAGCTCCGGCGGGAAAAGGCTCAAGTCCTACCCCTTCGGCGCATGTAGTATCATAAACCCCTGCTTGTACAAGAAATGAAAAGCCGTTCTCCTACAGACGCAAGCCACTTTTTTATAATAGTTTAGCAGGTGTGCAAACCGCTAGATTCATGGCGTAATACCCGTGCTCCTGTATGATGTCCTCCTACAATCCGGCCCTTTAATTGTGGTTACGATATGCCGTGAACCTTTGTATTCTTTGCGGCTTTGCGTGAAATAGTTTATTAACAGGATGCCCATCCAATCTATATTCACGCAAAGTCGTTCCATTGGGATGTGGGCAACACCCACGGTAGTGGATGAATCCAGGCCGTGAATAGATGAGAATGAAATGGGGCTTGGATTTCTGTTTTCGGATAATTGAAACCTTTTGCACGCTTGTCTATTATAGCTCCTGGATTCGGGTTGCGGCCTCCAACACAGAAAGGGGAGGCAATGTTTTCCATATACGCGGTTTGTGCCGGAGTGGGCACGCTCGTGGCCGTGTTCCAAATTGCCATGCTCCTCCTGGGGGCGGACCATGGCATGGGGCATATCGAGCTCAGCCATGATGTCCACTTCGAGGGAGGCGGCGCGGATCACGATCACGCCGACTCGTCCTGGTTCTTTGGGGTCGTCTCAGTGCGCACCTTGACAGCGGCACTGGCGTTTTTCGGATGGGCGGGCCTCGCATCCGATTCCGCCGGATGGCCCCCTGTGCTGGGGATTTTTCCAGCGCTTGCAGCGGGTCTTTGCGCCATGTTCCTCATGGCGTGGCTCATGCGCTTGCTGTACCGCCTTCAATCCGATGGAAACGTCCACATCGAAAACACCATCGGGCAGGGAGGCACGGTGTATCTGGCCATTCCTGGCCAGCAAGCGGGCATGGGTAAAGTAACGGTGACGGTGCAGAACCGCACCATGGAGTACCAGGCCGTGACGGATAAAGACGCCTTGCCAACCGGCACGGCGGTGGTGGTCGTGGATGTACTCGGGCCGGACACCGTCCAGGTGGCGCCCGTTTCGACCCAGGAAGGAGAGTAGTATCATGCCTATGGATATGGTTCCCATCATTGCGATGATTCTTTTGTTGTTCTTGTTCACCGTGATGTTTCTGCTGATTCTGGCGAAGCGCTACAAGCGCTGCCCGAGCAATAACGTGCTGGTTATATACGGCAAGGTGCAGTCAGGCCGCACCTCGAAATGCATCCATGGCGGCGCGGCGTTTGTCTGGCCGCTCATTCAAGACTATGGCTACCTGAGCCTCGAACCGATTCAAATTGAAGTGCCCCTCAAAGACGCCTTGTCGTTCGAGAATATCCGCGTGAGCGTACCCAGCGTGTTCACGGTGGCCATCGGCACGGAGCCGGAGATCATGCAGAATGCGGCGATCCGCCTGCTCACGCTGGATACGGCCCAAGTCCGCAAACAGGCCGAGGACATCATCTTCGGCCAATTGCGCCAGGTGATCGCGTCCATGAGCATCGAGGAGATCAACCGCGATCGCGAGAAATTCCTCCATAGCATCCAGAGTTCTCTCGAGCCTGAACTGCGCAAGATCGGCCTGGTGTTGATTAATGTGAACATCACCGACATCACGGACGGCTCGGGCTACATCGAAGCCATTGGCCGCAAGGCGGCCTCGCAGGCCATCCAGCAAGCCCGGGGCGATGTGGCCGACCAGGAAAAGATGGGTGAGATTCGCGTAGCGGACGCTGAACGTGAGAGATTTGTCCAAGTGGCCGAGGCCAACAAGCGGCGTGAAGTGGGTGTGCGCGCCGCCCAGCGCGAACAAGCCGTCAGCATTGCGGAACTCGAGAAAGAACAAAAAGTAGGCGAACAGGCTGCCGCGTTCCAGCGGGAAGCGCAGATCAAAGACAGCGAACGCCAAATGCGCATCGAGGTGGCCAGCGCCAACGCCCTCGCCGTGAAAGGTGAAAAGGAAGCGGAACGCGACCGCCGCGTGGCCGTGGCCGAGGCGGAAGCCCGCGCCACCGAGGGGGAGAACACGTCGCGCGCGGCCATCGCCGCGTCGAACGCGACCTTGCAGGTGCGGGAAGCCGAGTCGTACCAGATCGGTGAAACTAAGAAGCGGGAAGCAGAGGCCGCCGTGCTCGAGGCGCAAAACCTCGCCATGGCCAAGGCCGCCATCGCCGAGGCGGAACGCATCGAACAAGAACGCCGCGCCCAGCTTGAAGCACCCGCCAAGGCGCAAAAGGCGCAGATCATCGTCGAGGCCGAGGCCGCCAAGGAAAAGCGCCGGCTCGAAGCCGAAGGCGAAGCGTCGGCCATCTTCGCGAAGCTCGAGGCGGAAGCCCGGGGCGAATACGAGATCCTGGCCAAGAAAGGCGAGGGCCTCGAACGCATCGTAAATGCCTGCGGCGGCTCCCAGCAGGCCTTCCAACTAATGATGCTCGAGCATTTGGACAGCCTGGCCAAGGCGTCGGCCCAGGCTATCTCGAATATCAAGTTTGACAAGGTAGTGGTCTGGGAGAATGGCGGAAGCAACGGTTCGAGCACGGCGGGATTTTTATCGGGCCTTGCGCATTCGCTGCCGCCCATGCTGCAAGTCATGAAAGACATCGGCGGCGTCGAGATACCGGAATGCCTGGCCAAACTCACTTCCACCGAAACACCCCCGGCAGCCCCTGCGGAAAAGCCGCAGCCGCCCGAGGTGGAAGCGAAAGACAGCGAATAACACGCATGAGCGGGAGGCCTTTGTGTCAAAGGCCTCCCGCCGTGTTTTGACAAGGAAGCCACATGCAAGACAAGATTTTAGTCACGTTGAGGGCAGTGGCGCTGATTGCCTGCATTTCCTGCGCCGCCACGGCGGAACGGTATGAAAGCCCGCGCGGCTATTCGCTCGAATATCCTAGCGGCTGGCGCATGGCGGAGCGCGGCCAGCTCAACGCCATTTCCCGTGATTCTGGCGAGGCAAACGCCGCACTCGCCACCCAAGTGGATGCGGCGATCTATGATCCCGCGGCCGAAGGATTTGCGCCCAATATCAATATCGTGGTGCGGCCCGGCATGGTGGATACATCAAAGGCAAACATCGATAAAGAAGCCGCCCTATTCGCCAAACAAATGACTGACATGGGTTCGATCATCGAGGAATTGCGCTCGGAAGTGATTATTGCCGCAGGCCGCAAATGCATCTCGCTTCATGGCCGGTTCAAGACCGCCGAAGACGCGCCTGCATTGAGTAACTGGACTGTCATCGTGCCGGGCATGGGTGCGTCATACACGCTGACCTGCACGGCTTCCGCCGGCATGTTTGAATCGCTCCAACCAGCGTTTGAATCCGCCATCAACAGCTTTCAGCTCAACGAGACCAATACGACGCCCAGCATATACCGCTCCCGGCCATTCACCATGGGGATTATGGCAGGAATTTTTGCTGGTATCGTCTGCGGATATATGTTCATATCTCATAAAAAGAAGAAATACTGAGATTTACACAGCGTAGCGGAGCCGCGACCAATATGCTTTACCTCACCACGAATGAACGCCAATAAATTTTTCTCCATGTTGTAACTCCCGTAGCATGGGCGTCTCGCCCATGTGATGAGTAATACTCAAGCAAAACACCATGTAAAGTTCCGATATATGCGCCTATATGTTCTGGCTGGATTTGCATTGAGAATCTTCGTGAAAACAAAAAATGACTGGTAGTACTGTACGCTCCAGCTTATACAAGAAAAAAATAGTCTTTCGCCTACATATGTAAGTATATTTGTAACAATTTAGTCCAGTGGTGAAGAACAGCCGGTGGATGGTTACTATCAACGCAGAGGCGCGGAGAACGCAGAGATCCGAAAAGTAGAGGAAATACTCTCGAACCGCTTATTCGCACATTCGAGAATAGAGAAAAGTGGATCTCTGCGATACTTTGCATTCTCCGCGCCTCTGCGTTGAAAATGACTCAATTCAAGGCCGGCGAAAAGGAATAAACAAGGCTGCCAAATACAAGATACTACTTCGTAGGATAGAATATTATGTATTATTTTGAAATAGTTTAGTGGGTTGGAAAATCGCTAGATTCATGGCGTTCCATTGGGCGGTGGGCAATATCTTCGCCCCCTGCATAAGGTGGCCGCAAAACCCAGCTTTTTGATTGTTGATATGCCGCGCGCTAAACCTTGTATTCTTTGCGGCTTCGCGTGAAATAGATGAGTAAGGCTGCCTCGCTGTACTACCAACAGGAATTCCATTCGATTGATACGCACGCAAAGCCGCCAAGAACGCAAAGATAAACGAGAATGAACAGTGTTATGCTATTTCATTGGGTTGTGGGCAACGCCCACGCAAGTAGTATAAAAAGCTTTCTTCTTATGCTTCCTTGCGCCTTTTGCGGCCTCTGGCTGTATGCTTTTGTCTTAATACAATAAATATGCTATTTAAAAAGCGATTGCCTAGATTCAAACATTGACTGTCCGCGCGAAGAACCCTATCATTATATTCCCTTCCCCAAAAGGATATGGCGTTTTGTATGGGAAGGGCGATCGAGGAGTATGGCATTGGCACAAGAAGATTTGCCCGGGCGCATTGGACGTTATGAGGTCGTGCGCAAACTGGGCCGTGGCGGAATGGGCATCGTTTATGAAGGCCGCGATCCCAATATCGGTCGCCATGTAGCAATCAAAACCGCCCGGCGCGATGTGCTCGCGGATTCGGGCGACGCTAGCGTGATGCTGGAACGCTTCCTGCGCGAGGCCCGGGCTGCTGGCGTATTAAACCATCCGAACATTGTCACCATTTATGACGCGGGTGAAGAGAGCGGCCTTGCCTATATCGCCATGGAGTTCGTCGAGGGCGGCGACTTGTATAGCTGGGTGGACAAGCGGGGCGGCCTCACGCCGGAAGAGGCGGTGGAAGTCATCGCGCCCGTGTGTGAAGCCCTCGCGTACGCCCATGAACGCGGCATTGTCCACCGCGACATTAAACCGGCGAATATTCTGGTGTCCGTGGATGGCCGCCCCTGCATCGCCGATTTTGGGATCGCCCACGTGGCGGGCTCGCAGTTGACGCGCGAAGGAGCCCTGGTGGGCACGCCCCATTATATGAGCCCGGAACAATTCACCGGGCGGCCGGTGGATGGGCGCACGGACCTCTTCGCCGTGGCCGTTATGCTATACGAGCTGCTCAGCGGCGAAAAGCCTTTCCAAGGCGCCGCCATGACCGCCGTGATGCACAATGTCTTGAAGACCAATCCGCTGCCCCTCTCTGATCTCAATCCCGCGGTCAATACCGTGCTTTCCGCTGTCGTGTCCCGGGCGCTTAGTAAAGACCCTCGGCGCCGGTATCCCGACGGCTCTGCCATGGCGAAGGCATTGCGGGAAACGTTGAAGGAAAATCCTGATCCCGCCGTGACGGGTATCACGCCATTTGACGAACCCACCCTCGAGGCCGACACCCTCGGCAAATCCGCTTTGTCGATTCACTCGAGTGAGACCATGCGCACGCCCTCCGGCTCCCATCCCCTGGATGCGACAAAGCCTTTGTTACAAACGCCCGCCACGAGCATCCGGCTCGATGAATCGACTGGGTCCTCTTACCGCCACATGCGGCGGCGCACGGGGCATCCCTTCCTTTGGCGGGCGGTTGTTCTAATGGCGCTCTTGGGGCTGGTCGCGGCTGGGCTAGTGTATATACAATACCCGCAAAATGGATTTTTTCAATTAATGAAAACAGGATTCGCAGGCAAATCCATTCATGAGATCGAGTTTACTGTTAAGGATACGGGTTACCCGCCCCAGCCGCTAAAAGTGCGCTTGCGCCTCACCGATGTGTCCAACGAGGCCAAACCACAGGAACCCCTTTTCGAACAGGAGATCAATGAAATATTGAAGTACACCCTCCCTGAAAACCGCACGGTGACGATAGCCCATTATGAAGTGTTCAGGCCAGATGCGCCTCCAGAGGCCAAACCTATTCGCTACGGGGACTGCCTTCCCCAAAAGCATGATGATTCGATCTCCGTTCCCATTGAACTGATGGCAAGCGAGCTTCTTTCTCCGCCAGCGCCATGAGAAAATAAGAACGCTACCTTCTTCACCACATTCTGAGAAGGCCGCCCGCATTCATGTTTAAATCAGGCGGCCTAATCGGCGATTCTTTTGTCAAATTGCCCGTTTCCCGTCATTTGCCTGCTTGGGCATAGCCGTGTGCTGTGGATATGCCTTCCGCTCCTTGCATATTTTGGGCCTTTTCTTGGTTTCGAGCTGCTCCCCTCCTCGAACGTATCTTGGCGTGATTTATGCTTCTCTACAGTCGCCATAGATGAATCCAGGGCCTGGTCCAGAGATGAATGGCCAGCCCGGCGTGCGTGCATATTGAACCTGAAAACGCCAAAGGGCGGCGCAAGAGCGCCGCATGTGGCCGCAAACCTGAGTCCGCGCTTGGGCATATGCCCGTGTGGCGCGGATGTTTGGATAGCGGACATGCCTGATGGCGTTGCAGGTGAAGCACAGCGCACGTTCAATGCCTGGGGCTCCCGCCTGGGCGGAAAAGGTAGGTGCGTAATGAACGGCGAATGGCTGCATAAACCCGATGCCACTGGTGAAACGCCTTTTTCGAGGGTCGCCCGATGCGGCCGGACGGAAATCGCCCGTATCATGCTGGACCAGGAAGCAGGCGACACCCAGCGGGAAGTACCCAGTTTGCCCCCGCTGCACCGTGCGGCTTACTGGGGCTTCGAGGATGCCGTGAACGATTTGCTCTCGGAAGGGGCCAACCCGAGCGAACGGGACGAGCAAGGCGAAACGCCACTCCACAAAGCCGTGCGCCATGGCAACCTCGAGTCCGTAGAAGCCCTCTTGATGAATGGCGCCGAGCCCGACGCCGCCAATGACGCCGGTTTGACGCCGCTCCATTGGGCCGCGCTCACCGGCCAAAACGAAATTGCTGATCTCCTCATTCGATACGGAGCCAGCACGGCGGTCCATGAATGGACGATAGGCGGCATGACCCCCCTCGATTTCGCAAGGCTGCTCGATTACGAAGAAGTGTCGGAGTTGCTGGAAGGCTTCACGGCCACGTTTTAGGTGGCGGGACGAGTGTTGCTTTTATTCTAGCTCCATTAGGCGTTGCTCCAATCCTCGCACGGGGGAAAAAATCATGAGCTTTCCTCTTTTCTTTGTCACCAGCACGCCCCTTTCCTTGAGTCCCAGTAGATCCGTTCGGGCCGTCTGATAAGAGATATTGTGGCTGTTCATATGTGATTCGATGGTGTACGCCTGATTGGGATGGCGCACGGCGTGGTTTAATAGCGCCAATTGGCGATGATTAAATGAAACCGATGCGTGCAGCCGTTCCTCGACTTGTTTTATTTCCAATGATTTGCGGCGGATATACGTATGCAGATCATCCATGGATTTTCGAATGACATCCATTTGATGGACGACGAAATAGGTCACGTCGTTATCATCCGTTTCCGTGTACAGAAATGCCCGGTAATACGCGCTGCTCGATTTTAAAATGGTACGGGAAATGGAGACGTAGGCGAAAAGCCAATATCCATAGTGAAGCATGCACCAATAAAACAGCGCCCGCGCCGTTCGTCCATTCCCATCAATGAATGGATGGTCATATGCGAGCCAGAAATGTAAAATGATCGCGCGAATGACCGGGTGAATGAAACCCTCCTCTGGTGCTTGGCGATTGGCAAAGGCGCACATGGCCTCCATGCGGGCATCGAGTTCTTCCTCGAGAGGGGGGATATGGTAGATGTCCTCGTTATCTCCGCCCACATGAATTTGTTCCGTAGGTTTTCGGAAACGGCCCGCGGCTGCGGATTCATCGAGTGTTTCATCGGTTACCAGCCGGTGGATTTCAAACACAAGTTCTTTCGTCAATGGCTGATTCTTAATCTCGTCGATTCTTTGCATCGTGCGGTAATTGTTCAAAATCATGCGCTCGCTTCGATCTCGTGGAGGACGTTGGGTGCGGAGCATTTCCTTCGCCACCAACCGGGTGGTGTGCGCGCCCTCGAGCTGGCTTGACGTGATCGCTTCCTCGATCAAAGAATTGACATAATACCGGTCGCGTGATTCTTTATTAATGATATCCACAGGCATTTCAATAGAGCCTGCGGCTTGGCGTTCCAGTTCATATAGCCATTCGTCCGGTATTGCTAAACGACAATAGGAAAAGGTGTGGCCTTGCTTGTCTAGAAGCGTCAAAAGCTGCTTGGCCATCAGACGATTGGCCTTTAGTCTTGTCCACCATTGTAGGTGAGTCAGTGTTGAAGGAGGTGGACAGCGGCGCAATTTGTCCCAATGCATGTATTTCCCGTTGACTAGTGGACCACAATTAAAAAATAGAGAAAGAGGCAACTCATCTTTTTCTTCCATTATTGTGGTGAATGGATCATTGATTTTTGGAGGAGTTGCAGGCTTTCTCATGGTTTAACTCGCTTATATCGAATAACTTACAAATTGTCAATTTAATGTCAATTAATGTCAAATTAGTAATTCGTTGCTATTATTTCACACTATTTCTATTTATAATTACTAATATAACATAAATTAGTAATTGACGCAAGAGCAAAATACTCTTGGTGAGATCTATATGGTTGCAGCCAAATGAGAGTGTTTTTTTGAAGTCGCAAATATGGCGGGAAAGAAATAAACCTATTGCCTATAAAAGCTGTAACTTATTTAAAAATATGGCGTTACGAATTGTCAATTTCATACTAATTCATGTCAAATTAGTAATTAGTAATTGAAAATCGATATATTCATATTTATATTGCTTGCGGTGTGATCGGCATATGAACAAATCGCAAGGTGCTGAGAACGCGGAGTTTCGCAGAGGCGCTCTCTACTCCGCGAAACTCCGCGTACTCAGCGCCTTGCGTTAAAAAGCTTCTGGCCTCTTGATGCCTTCTTTTCAGGCCTGCCCTTTGAACGGTGGGGCAAGCCCCACCCTACATAATCCTCTGCATATTTCAGTGTATTTGGTGTTTTTAAATCCGGCTCTCATTCCCCGTATTGCGCAAGGACATCCAGGATCTCGCGCACGGCGTTTTCGAGGCCGATGAACAGGGCGCGGGACAGGATCGAATGGCCGATGTTGACTTCGTTTAGCGCGGGGATGGCGGCGACTGCGGGGAGGTTGCGGACCGTGAGGCCGTGGCCTGAATTGAAGACAAGGCCGTTGGCGATGGCGCGGGCGGCGGCATTGGCCAAGCGGTCTACTTCCTCCATGACGGCGTCGGCCTTGGCGTTGGCGTACGCCCCAGTGTGGAGTTCGACGTAGTCCGCGCCCGTTTCGGCGCTCGCGTCGACTTGCTTGCTTTCAGGATCGATGAACATGCTCACCTTGATGCCGTCGCTGTGGAAATCCGAGACCACGCCGCGCAGGCGCGCCACTTGGCCCGCCACATCGAGGCCGCCTTCGGTAGTCACTTCTTCGCGCTTTTCGGGCACGAGGCAGACGGTATGGGGTTTGATGCGGTGGGCGATGCCGATGATCTCGTCCACGGCGGCCATCTCGAGGTTGAGGCGCGCCAGGAGGACTTGCGAGAGCAGTTCGACATCGCGGTCTTGGATATGGCGGCGGTCCTGCCGCAGATGGACAGTGATCTGGTGTGCGCCCGCGAGTTCACAAATCTTGGCGGCGGCGATGATGTCAGGCTCGACGCCCCGGCGCGCTTGCCGCAAGGTGGCCACGTGGTCGATATTGACGCCTAATTCAATCATGGTACGCACTCCCGCTCATTTTCTCTAGCCGCGAATGGACGCGATTATCCATGGCGCGGCATGGCCGCAACCAAAGATCCGGATTCTAACCACTAAATACACGAAATACACTAAAATTTGAAGCGTAGGGTGGGGCTTGCCCCACCAGTCAAAGGAAGAGCCAACCAAAACATCATAAAAACGTATGCCATAACAACTAGATTCAATTTGATTTACAAAGAATGCCCTTGCGATAAAGCAAGATTTTGTTCGTTAGTAGTACGAATTCACTATGTAGGGTGGGGCTTGCCCCACCAAGGCTTTCTGCGGTGAACGGTGGGGCAAGCCCCACCCTACGGCATTCATCATTTCAACGCGCTTACTTTTCCGGCCAGTTCCTTGGCCAAGGATTCCGCAGTGCGCCGGGCTTCATGTTGCACCATGACACGCACCAGGGGTTCCGTGCCCGAGGGGCGGATGACGACCCGGCCCGCCCCGGCGATGCGTTCTTCCGCTTCGCTTAGGATCTTGCCCAGCGCTTCTTCGCTCGGCCGTTTGCCGCCATCCAGTTTGACGTTGGCATGGGCCTCCGGCATGGGCTGGTAGACGCTGGCCAGCACGGATAACGGCTGGTCGCGGCGGAGCATGATGGCCAAGACTTGCAAGGCGGCGATAGCGGCGTCGCCCGTGGTGTTGTGTTCGAGCAACACTAGGTGGCCCGAAGGCTCTCCGCCCAGGCTGATGCCATGTTCCCGCATGGCGTCGACTACCCACCGGTCGCCCACATTCGTCCATATGACCTTAGCGCCGTAGGAGTCGAGTGCGCGCTGCAAGCCGCCATTGGCCATGATGGTCGTGGCGATGGTTTTGTTCGGCAGGGCGTCGCGCTCGAGCAAATCCCGGGCTAATATCGACAGCAGGGCGTTGCCATCCAGCAAGCGGCCTTCTTCGTCGGCCATGAGCAAACGGTCCGCGTCGCCGTCAAAAGCGATGCCGACATCCGCGCGTTCGCGAATAACCGTGGCGCGCATTTCCTCGGGATGCATCGAGCCCACCCCTTCATTAATGTTGCGCCCATCGGGCTTGTCGCCGATGGGGATAACCGTCGCGCCCAGTTCGCGCAGGGCGTTCGGGCCGATTTTATAGGCCGCGCCATGGGCGCAATCGCACACCACGCGCAATCCATCCAGCCGCAGGCCTTTCGGGAAACTGGCTTTGATGAACTCGATGTAACGCCCGACGGCGTCGTCGATGCGGCGGGCGGTGCCGATATTTTCCGCCGTGGGGCGGATATCGTCGATGCCTTTCGTGGTGACAAGGCGCTCGATGGCGTCTTCCATCTCGTCCGCGATCTTAAAGCCGTCTGGGCCGAACAGCTTGATGCCGTTATAGTGGAACGGATTGTGGGAAGCGGAAATCATGATGGCGGCGTCGCACCGCAAACTGCGCATGATATACGAGACGCCTGGCGTGGGCAGCGGCCCCACCAGCAGCACATGGATGCCCATCGAGCACAAACCGGCAGTGAGCGCATTCTCGAACATGTAACCCGACACGCGGGTGTCTTTGCCGATAAGAATGGTGTGCTGCCGTTTCTCTTGCTGGAAGAGATGCCCTGCGGCGCGGCCGACGGCCAAGGCCATCTCGACCGTCATGGGGTGTATATTGGCGATACCCCGGATGCCGTCTGTCCCAAATAATCGTTTAGCCATCATTCCCCCGTCCCAGGATAGCGTCGCACATGCGTGCGACGCGCGCCATGGTTTTTACATCGTGGACGCGCACGGCTGCGGCTCCGTTGGCGATTGCAATAGCAACCGTCGCGGCGGTGCCTTCCATACGCTGGTCCACGGGCAAGTTGAGCACATGTCCAATGGTGGATTTGTTAGAGGTACCGACAAGAATAGGCAGGCCAAAACGGGTAAATTCGCGCAGCCTGCGCAGTAATTCGAGATTGTGAGCGGGCGTTTTACCGAAGCCGAAGCCGGGATCCAGCCATAGGGCGGACTCGGCGATGCCCTGCCGCGTGGCGAATTCAATGCGTTCTTCGAAGAACGCGCATACATCGCCGATGATATCGTGGTATTGCGGCGCATGCTGCATCGTGCCGGGCGTGCCCTGCATGTGCATGAGGACGCAGGCGCACCCCGCTTCCGCGACCACTTGCGCCATATCGGGGTCTCCCCGCAGCGCGGAAATGTCATTAACCATACTGGCCCCAAGGGCAAGGGCGTGGCGGGCGGCGCTGGCGTGGCGCGTATCCACCGAAACCGGGATTCCTCGCGCGCAAAGGCGCTCGATGAGCGGGAGTATGCGGGCTTGTTCGGTCTCAGGATTGACTTCTTCCGAACCGGGGCGGGTGGATTCGCCGCCCACATCGATGATGTCCGCCCCATCTTCCATGAGTTGGAGCGCCCGAGATTCCGCCTTATCCAGTTCAAGATACGCGCCTCCATCGTAGAACGAGTCAGGGGTCACATTCACGACGCCCATTAAAAGCGTCGCATTGCGCATGCGTTCTTGAAGTGGTGATACTGCATTCATCATATTTTATGCCGTACCGGGAACAGGTTTTCCTGGTGCAGGCTCCAGCTTGCCCGAATCCGGCTCAGGATTTGGTACAGGGGCCGCCACCTTAGCGGTAACAAAAGGAGGCGGCATCTTTTTCGGGTGCGGCGGGAGTATATCGTCGCCGCCAGCTTTGTGGATAATATCGTCGAGCTCTTCCGCCTCGAGCGTTTCTTTCTCGACAAGGGTTTCGGCTATGGCCGCAAGCACATCTTTATGTTTCTCGATGAGCGCTTTCGTGTCTTTATAGCCCTCTTCCAAGATTTTATGGATGGCCTGGTCCACGGCGGAAGCCGTTTCCTCACTGAACTCACGCTCCCGGACGAAATCGCGCCCGAGAAACACTTCCGAGTTGCTGCCAAACGAAATGGGCCCTAATTCCGACATGCCCCACTGGCAGACCATGGCATGGGCCAATTCCGTGGCGTTTTTGAGGTCGCTCGATGCGCCGCTCGAATATTCATGAAAAACCACTTCCTCGGCGGCGCGCCCGCCCATCATCACCCGAATCCGCGCCAGGCAAAACGACTTCGAATAGCCATGGCGGTCTTCCTCGGGCAGCATGCTCGTAAGGCCGAGTGCGGGGCCTCGCGGAATGATGGTCACTTTATGCACGGGATCGCAATCCGGAAGCAAGCGCCCGATGAGGGCGTGGCCCGCTTCATGGTAGGCCGTGTTGCGTTTTTCTTCCGGGCTGATCACCAAGCTCCTGCGCTCAGGACCCATCAGCACGCGGTCCTTCGCGTCCTCGAAATCCACCATGGTGACTTCATCTTGTAAGCGCCGTGCGGCGAGCAGGGCGGCTTCATTCACCATGTTCGCAAGATCCGCGCCCGAGAATCCGGGGGTGCCCCGGGCGAGTTTGCGAATGTCCACCGTATTATCTAGCGGCACTTTATTGTTGCGCACATGGATGCCCAAAATGGCCTCACGGCCTTTGATATCCGGATTGGCGACAACGACTTGCCTGTCGAAGCGGCCAGGCCGCAACAGCGCCCGGTCGAGCACGTCAGGCCGGTTCGTCGCCGCCATCAGAATGACGCCTTCGCTGGTGTTGAAGCCGTCCATTTCGACCAGGAGCTGATTTAAAGTCTGCTCGCGTTCATCATGTCCGCCGCCCAAGCCCGCGCCGCGCTGCCGCCCCACGGCGTCGATCTCATCAATGAAGATGATGCAAGGCGCGTGTTTTTGACCTTGCTGGAACAGGTCGCGCACCCGGCTCGCGCCTACGCCGACGAACATCTCGACGAAATCCGAACCGCTGATGCTGAAGAACGGCACATGGGCTTCCCCTGCCACGGCGCGCGCCAATAAGGTCTTGCCACAACCTGGAGGCCCCACGAGCAACACGCCTTTCGGGATCTTGCCGCCCAAACGGGAGAACTTTTTCGGGTCTTTCAGAAACTCGATGATCTCTTGCAGTTCTTCTTTCGCTTCATCCACGCCCGCCACATCATCGAAGGTGACCACTTTGTCGCTTTGGTTCACCATGCGGGCGCGGCTTTTACCGAAAGACATGGCTTTATTATTACCGCCTTGCATCTGGCGGAACATGAAAAACCAAAAGAAGCCCACGATGAGCAGGAAAGGAACCACGTTGAGCAGCAGCGACATCCAGAGATCGCTCATGGCGCTCTGCTCTTCCTCGCCCCAATTCACATTTTGCTGCTTCAAGAGCTGGCGCCAGTCATCCGGCATGTCTTCACCCACTTTGAGTAACATGCCTTTTTGTTCGCTGACCGGTTCCTTGAATTTGATGTCATACTCGCGTAATGGATTGTTGCCATGATATTTAACGCGCAACGAATCGATGTTGCCCGCGGCGAGCTGCTCTTCAAAATCCTTGCGGCCCAGTTCCACCTTCTGGGTCTGCGTGCTCTTCATGTTGGTGAGCGCCAGGATCAGAATGATCGTGATCACGATCCACAGCGACAACTGCTTGAGAAAGCCATTCATGCGCGCTATCCAAACCTCTCGTTGATTTGTTACACAAATGCCGCTTCTGACACGGCTTGAGTAATCTTAACATAGTATAAGGAAGCGTACAATCCCGCCGCCCTTCTACCAGAAAAGACCTCGCATGAGTATAATACCCCGGCGTGGCGTCGAGCCAGCGAAAAATCGAGGAGGAGCCATGTTTCATACCCTCGCCCAAGGCGGCGGAACGATGATTGTGATTGGGCTGTGTTCCCTGGCCGGGCTTACCGTGGTCATCGAACGATTTTTTGCATTGCGAAAAGGCATTGTGTTGGACAGCCAGGTGCTGCGCTTGATCGAGGAGTACTCCGAACGCACGTCACCGGAAAACGCCTTGAATCTGTGTAAAAGCGCGCGCGGGGCCATGGCGCGCATCATCGAGGAATGCATCCGCTCCCGCCATCTTGAACATGGGCAAGTGACCGAGGTCATGCATGCGACCGGGCGCACGCAAGTGGGCCAGCTCGAACGCGGCCTCACCTTGCTCGAAATTGTCGCCGTGGTCAGCCCGCTTTTGGGGCTGCTGGGGACCGTGCTCGGTATGATCACCGTATTTGACGCCATCACCGCGCAAGGCATCGGGAATCCGCAAGTCCTGTCCGATGGCATCTCGAAGGCCCTCATCACCACGGTCGGCGGCTTATGCGTCGCCATCCCGGCGGCGGCGTTTCATAGCTGGTTTTCCCGCCGCATCGACGATTTCGCCACGGAAATGCAGGAGAGGGCGACCGTATTTATCGTGAAACTCCTTGCCGCTGAATCCCGTAGAGATTTTTGAGCGGCATGGCAATGCCGCGATCCATGCTTCGGCATGCGGTTCACACTTGGGATTCGCCCAGCATGCGCACGAAGATATCGAACAGTTTTGGGTCAAGATATTCGTACATGGTGTCCCGCATAAGCTGAAGCGCCTTAAAGGAATCCATGGCGTCTTTGTAAGAACGTTTGGTCGTAAGCGCGTCAAACACATCCGCTATGGTAATGCAGCGGGTTTCCTTCCGGATTTTGTTGCCGCGCAAGTTGTCCGGATACCCCCCGCCGCACATGCGTTCGTGATGGTTGCGCGCCATATCGAGCACAAGGGGATCCACGCCCGCTTCTTTCAACATATCGTATCCATAGACTACATGGCGTTTCATGATTTCGAATTGCGTAGAGGAGAGTTTTCCAGGGCAATTCAAGATGTGGGGGGGAATACGGCTTTTACCGATATCATGCAGCAGCGCGCCGAGGCCGAATTCGTTGCGCAGTAATTCGGGAGGAAACACCCGGTGGCCCAAGGCCATCGCGAACACGAAGACATTCACGCTGTGCGTGAATGTCGAGTAATCAAATACGCATACCTGCATTAAGCTTTGCAGGGCCCCCGCTTGTGTCTCGAGGAAAAAGCACGTGTGCTGCACCACCTCCCGGCTGCGCGGCAGGACAGTCGCCGCGCGAGGGTCCGTGAACACATCCTCTACGATGCCCCTCAATGCGCCATATAACGCCGATGATTTCTCGTTCACGGTTAGCGCCGGATCGGATAAAATCGGACCTAGGTTTTCCTCGAGATAGCGATGGTACGCCGGTATTCCGTCATCCGGAACAAACAGCTCCGCTACGCCGTTATCGAGTAAGCGTTCCCGCTCCGCGCTATCGAATGGCAGATTCTCCTCCCGGTACAACACAAATGCCCCATCTTTTTGAGGCTGGATATACAGGCTGAAACTGGCCACTTTGTCCAATTGAAGCGCCGCCAGCGGAATCGCATGGTATCCCGCGTGCGCACGGTTTGATAGCGGCGTTTTAATCTTCATAGTTTATAACCCCGGCAGTTCAAAATCACATTCCACAACATCAGCGCCCGGGTGGTCTATTCCCCATTCTAGACGATGTACTCGCCATTAACCCAGCGTCCTTCTGATGTATATCGAAATACGTTGAAGTCATCAACGTTTTGAGACGCGCCACAGGGTATCTTTAAACGGAAACCTATTCAAGGCAACTGTGCTCGAACGTGTTCTCCGTGGTGAAATGAAAGGAAGAGGCATATTCGTGGCCGTTGTGCCCGTCGTGTTGAATTCCTATAACGAGACGAACACAACGACAGGATTCGGCTGTCAAGCCATGCATGAAAATCTTTCTTCTGATTTTAGGAGAAGTGCTGAATCTACCCTTCGTGGAGCACAATGTCCCCCTCGCGTTTGGGGAAGGGGCCTTCTTCGCCCATGGGTTCGCCACTATTGCTCACCATATCCGGGCCTGTGCTGTAGAGTAGATAACTGGAATCCGTAGGCGCATACTCGAAAGGCTGGCCGGAGAATGGGTCTTCTGGAAGGCTGGACACATAATTGGGAACCAGGCTGGAAAGCTCACCGGGATACGCTCCAGTCTCCGCGCGGTACGATTCGATAGCGGCGGAGAGCATGGTCCCGCGAAACTGCGTGCGTGTGTTGGCTTCCTGCGCCACCAATCGATCATAAGCGGGCATGAGCGCACGCACATTTGGATCGGTCCCCAGATAGGCGTCGAGATCGATGGCTTGGGCTTCATAATAGGGCAGGGCGCAATACTCCGCCATCACATCTTCCGCTTGCAAGACGCCGCGAAACGCCGCTTCGAGTTGTGTGTCGGTCAAGCTGTCCACCAGGCCCCGTTCCACTGTCGCCTCTTCGGGTATCAACGAGCGCACATCCACGCCCGCCGCTTGTATATCATCGAGCCACATGCCAAAGGCATTATTTTCATCCATCACACTCTCGGAAATCGTATACATGCCCTGGTCCATTTGTGACATTTCTTGAATCAGATAGCGATACTCCTCGGGTGTTGCCATGTTATAGGAAAGCGATTCCCGGAGGGATTGCACCGCGCCGTTCTCGATAGCCTGCCCCACCAGGCCGCCGATGAGCACGCCTCCCCGGGAGGATTCGCTGCCGAAAGCCAGTATAGTGCGGTAATTTTCGAAGGCCGTGCGGTAATCGCCTTGAAGAGCATCATATTCCGCTTCGATGTTAAAAGCGCGGGCAAGATGCCGGAAGGAACCCAGATGCTCCATGGATGCATTGAGCCAATCAGAGGGAGTGGGCATCTGCACATTGCCCACCTCCAAGCCCATCCGGATGGCGTTGAAGGCCTCCTGGAATTTCTCGAGCATCGCCAGAAATTCCGGATCGTTGATATTTCCCGATTCTTTCAGCGCCTTCCAACGCTCCTCGAACTCGCCTATATCGATGCCGGGCATGAGTTCGGCGGCAAGCAAAAAGTAATGCGCGCCGTTGTCCGTCGGGACATCCTCGGATTTAAACGACACGGGTTTTAAGTCTGCCTGCTGTGCGCTCTGCTGCATGGCGAGCATCATCAGTTGCTTGAGAATGTCTGGAGAAATGGTTTGTTGAGGTTCCGCCGGATTCGCGATGGGCGTGGTATTGTCGTCAGGCGTTTCCAAGCTGGTGGCCTTCACTTCCGGGATGGCTTCATCTTTGGCGCTTCTTATGCTGGGCAGGCCAAAAGTAAAGAATAACGCCGCCGCGACAGAAAGAATCCCTACTCCAATCATGACATTCTTCCACATCAATACAACACCTCCAATGGTTGCGGTTATGGACCCAGCAAGCGGCGGAACCGCTAGTGGGAGAGATTCGCTTGCGATGGCCAGTTTCCCCAATATTGCCCGCAAGCCTTCCGGCAGAACGGCGGCCGCCGCGTGTTCCGCCCCGAGAATGCCCGCCAGCATCCCCGCGTCAACGGCCATATGGCGCCGCTTCAGAAAAATGCGCATGCGTTCCAGCGCCTTCTGCACCCGGTATCTCACGGTCGATTCATCGACCGTGAGCGACTGGGCGATGGCGGCATAGGCCTGGCCTTCCAGGTAGTGCATGATTACGGGATAACGCAGCTTTTCCGGTAAATCCGCGATGGCCTCATCCACAAAAGGAAGCACCTCCGCCCACTGTTCTGTATCGGCATGCGCGCCTTCGGTGGCGTAGTCGATCTCCCGCTCCCGGCGGCGCGATTCCGCTCGAAGCCGGTTGAGGGAAAGATGCGTGGCTAAAGTATGGAGAAGCCCGCCCAGAGAACCGCCTCGCACCTGTTTGACCTGCCAGAGTTTGATGAAGCATTCCTGTGTGATATCGTCCGCCGCGCCAGGGTCGCGCAAGATCCGCGCGCAGGTGCGCCGCACCATGCCGCCATGGCGCAACACCAGCTCGTGGAACGCTTCGCTATCCGAGGCGATGCGCCATTTTTCCAGCAGTTCTGCATCCGTAGCCGACATTGCAACGCTCCCGTTCATTTCTACAGTATCTTACACCGCTCGAAGATGCTTCCGGGAAGACAGAAGCGCGGAAGCATATGGTGCGTCCCAATTCTTTTAAGATTTTCACCACGGAGACACGGGGAGGCACGGGGAATGATTAGGCCAAAAAAGTGAATCGGTTCACGTATTAGTAAACCATAAAATATCTACACACGCTTAAAAAGCTTCATGTATGAGCTACAGCATGCATTCCCCGTGCATCCCTGTGTCCCCGTGGTGAATAGAAAGGAGAAGGAGGCATATTCATGGCTGTTGCTGTGCCCGTCGTGTTGAATTCCTATAACGAGGCGAACACAACGGCATAGTTCCGCTGTCAAGCCATGAATCGAAATATTTCCTCCAGTTTTTGGAGGAGTTCTGAATCTACCCTTCGTGGAGCACAATGTCCCCCTCGCGTTTTGGGAAGGGGCCTTCTTCGCTTATGGGTTCGCCACTGTTGTTCGTCATGTCCGGGCCTGTGCTGTAGAGCAAATAACCGGAATCCGTGGGCGCATATTCAAACGGCTGGCCGGAGAAGGGGTCTTCGGGAAGGCTGGCGATGTGGTTTGGCACGAGATCCGCGAGCGCATGGGGATACGCGCCCGTCTCCACGCGGTATGATTCGATAGCGGCGGAGAGCATGGTCCCTCGGATTTGTGCGTGAGTCTCTGCTTCTTCTGCGACTAGGTTTTCATAGGAGAATCGCATTTCGCTCATGGCGGGGTCTTTACTCAAAACTGCATCCAGATCGAATGAATGGGCCTCGTAGTATGGCAGTGCGCAATACTCCGCTCCCATGCGCATTTCGTCCGCGAAACTGATGATTAGGTCTTGCGTGGGGAGCATGCTTTTGTCTGCTAGGATGAATGTGCCCAGGTCCACGCCCTCCTTCTGTAGATTGCCACAGCCTACTTCGAAAAGATAACTCTCGTCATACATACTTTCAGAAATGGTACTCCTATTTTTATCCAGGTCCGCCATTTTCTGGATGAGATAGCGGTAATCATCCGGCGTCGCCATGCCACAAGACAGGGACTCCCGGAGGGATTGGGCCGCACCATTCTCGATAGCATGCCCTACTTCCCCGCCGGCAACCAAGCCGCCTCGGGAAGATTCGCTTCCGAAGGCCAGGACCGTGTTGTAGTCATCGAAAGACGAGCGGTAGTCCCCTTGAAGGGCATAATACTCCGCTTCCATATTCATTGCGCGTGCAAGGTTCTTGAATTTGGCATAATGCTCCCAGGATGTGTTCAACAGATCGGAAGGAAACGGCAGCGTAGCGTTGCCCACCTGCAAGCCCATCCGAATCGCATTGAAGGCACCCTGGAATCTGGCGAGCATGGCCAGGAATTCCGGGTCATTGATGTTTCCTGATTCCTTAAGCGTCTTCCAGCGTTCCTCGAAAACAGACATATCCAAGTCCGGCAGCAATTCAGTGGCCAACAGGAAATAGTGCGCGCCGTTGTCCTTCGAGATATCTTCGGATCTGAGTGGCATTTGCGGACTGTGGGTGGTCTCTTGCGAGTTTTGTTGCATAGCAACGGACATCCGTTGCTTGAGGACATCTGGCGAAACCGGTAAAGCGGTGTTTTGAGGTTCAGTGGAATTGACTCTCGGCGCGCTACTCTCCATGTCAGCAGCGGGCGGTTCCACAGGCGGAATCTTCACCGCTTGCGCGGCTTCCTGCCGCGCATGGTGTATCGCGGGTGCGACGACAACAAAGTAGAATCCCGAGACAGCCGCTAGAATTCCTAGGACAATCAGCACGTGCTTCCACATCAACATCACGCCCCCTATTGTTATCGCCACGGAACCGCCCAGCGGAGCGGCTCCCACCGATAGAGTCTTTCCCGCGACGGCCAGTTTTCCAAGGGCCGCCTGCAAGCCCTCGGGCAATCCAGCGGCATGCGTTCCTTCCATTTCCAAGGCGCTGGCCAGCGCCCCGGAGCCCAGCGCCACGCCACGCCGTTTCATGAATTGCCGCATGCGTTCCAGCGCTTTCTGCACCCGGTATCTCACGGTCGATTCATCGACCGTGAGCGACTGGGCGATGGCGGCATAGGCCTGGCCTTCCAGGAAGTGCATGATTACGGGATAACGCAGTTTTTCCGGCAAATCCGCGATGGCCTCATCCACAAAAGGAAGCACCTCCGCCCACCGTTCCGTATCGGCATGCACACCTTCGGTGGCGTAGTCGATCTCCCGTTCGCGGCGGCGCGATTCCGCTCGCAACCGATTCAGGGAAAGATGCGTGGCCAAGGTATGGAGAAGCCCGCCCAGGGAGCCGCCCCGCACCTGTTTGACCTGCCAGAGTTTGATGAAGCATTCCTGTGTGATATCGTCCGCCGCGCCAGGGTCGCGCAAGATCCGCGCGCAGGTGCGCCGCACCATGCCGCCATGGCGCGACACCAACTCGTGGAACGCTTCCCCATCCGAAGCGATGCGCCATTTTTCCAGCAGTTCTGCATCCGTAGCCGACATTGCAACGCTCCCTTTCATTTCTACAGTATCTTACACCGCACGAAGATGCTTCCGGGAAACGCATGTTATTCTCTAGAGATATTAAGTCGAATCTGAAGGAGCTGTATTTGCCACAAGAAGCGCAAGAGACACACGATGGATAAATTCTACTTGAGCATCTTGTGCATTTTGAGGCGAAAGAAAAGGATTTTGAGATTTATGCTATTGACACTCCGCGCTTATTAGGATATACTCCTAACTAGGAATTATTCTGAAATCGGGGCGTTTATATGGCCGTTGTGCATAATAAAATGGATGAACGGATGGGCGAATTCCGCCGCTTGTGCGAAGCGCACGGCTTGAAGGTCACCCACCAGCGCATGGAAATCTACCGGGCGCTGGCGGCGACGGCGGAACATCCCGATGTGGAAGCGATTCATGCGCGTGTGCGCAAGCGCATCCCAACGATTTCACTCGATACCGTGTACCGGAATCTCAAGCTGCTGGCGGAGCATGGGATTCTCTCGATTGTGGGCATGAGCCAGGAAAGGCTAAGGTTTGACGCAAATATGGAATCTCATCATCATTTTACCTGCGTGAAGTGCGGGTTGATCCGCGATTTCATCACGGATGAACTGAAGGGCCTTGCGATCCCGGACGAGGCGAAAACGTTTGGCGAACCGGTTTCGTTGCATATTGAAGTGAAAGGGATCTGCGCCTCCTGCACCCGCAAGGCCAAATGAACGTTTTTTGTTGCAAAGGCGATAAGAAGAATTCCTAAATGCAAAATATTACGATTTTGATGGAAGGGAGGTGGAGAGGCGGCAAGCGCATAAGGTAAAACAATATCTGAATGGGGAATTGCGCCTCGAGTGGTTTCTCTCCTGTACAGAGTAGCGCGGGCGCGAACAACAGAATGGAGGATTCGGCCATGACGGATACGAACAAGCTGACGACTGCCTCGGGCATACCGGTTCCGGACAATCAAACGTCGCTGACCGCCGGTGAACGCGGACCCACGCTGTTGCAAGATCACTATATGCTGGAAAAGCTGGCCCATTTCAACCGGGAACGCATTCCCGAGCGCGTCGTACACGCCAAAGCGGCGGGCGCTCATGGCGTGTTCACGGTGACAAAAGATATTACGGCCTATACGAAAGCGAAAATCTTTTCGGAAATCGGCAAGCAAACCGAGGTATTTGGACGTTTCTCGACTGTGGCGGGTGAGAAAGGCTCGGCGGATACCGTGCGCGACGTGCGCGGCTTTGCCCTCAAGTTCTACACGGAAGAGGGCAACTGGGACATGGTGGGCAATAATACGCCGACCTTCTTTATCCGTGACGCCATCAAATTCCCGGATTTCATCCATACGCAGAAGCGTGACCCGAGGAGCAACACCCATTGCGACACCATGCAGTGGGATTTCTGGTCCCAGGTGCCGGAGGCCTTGCATCAAATCACCATTCTGTTTTCAGACCGCGGCCTCCCCAAGGGCATCCCGTATATGCATGGTTTTGGCAGCCATACCTATAGCTTCATCAATGCGAAGAACGAGCGGTTCTGGGTGAAGTTCCATTTCAAGACCCAGCAAGGCGTCCAATGCATGCCCCAAGAGGAGGCGGAGCGCCTCGCCGGGACGGATCCCGATTTCCATACCCGCCAGCTCTTCAATCTCATTGAAGAAGGCTCGTTTCCAAAATGGACGTTTTACGTCCAGATCATGCCCGAGTGTGACGCGGAAACATACCGGTGGAATCCCTTCGACCTTACGAAAGTGTGGCCGCATGCGGATTACCCGCTGCAAGAAGTGGGCGTGCTCGAGATGAACCGCAATCCCGAGAACTATTTCGCGGAAGTCGAGCAGGCGGCGTTTTCACCCGCGAACGTGCCGCCGGGTATATCGTTCTCGCCGTGCAAGATGCTTCAAGCGCGCTTGTTCGCGTATGCGGACGCCCACCGCTACCGGCTCGGGGCCAATTTCGAGCGCCTCCCCATCAATTGCCCTCACGCTGCGAAGGCCAATAACTATCAGCGAGACGGTGCGATGCGCTTTGATGATAACGGCGGCCGTTCGCCGAATTACGAGCCCAACACTTTCGGCGGCCCGATGGAAGACCACCGGTATGATGAGCCGCCGCTCAAGATATCCGGCGATGCGGACCGGTATGAACAAAAGCGCGGCGTGGATGATGACTACATTCAGCCCGGAAATCTGTTCCGCCTGATGCCGCCGGACGAGCAACAGCGGTTGATGCAAGCGATTGCGGGCTCGCTGGGCAAAGCGCCTAAGGCCATACAAGAGAAGATGCTCGTTCATTTTCACAAAGCGGATAAGGCATATGGAGATGGCATCGCCAAGCTCATTGGGCTTGCATGAATCTAGATGTATACGAGCGGCGGCGCGGAAGGCTTGCGCCGCCGTTTCTCTATTGTAACTCGTATTTTGTGAGCCGAAGCAAGGGCTTTTTTAGACATGATTTACATGATTGACAAGATTGGGCCTGCCCACAATCATTGTCACTAATCGATGAAGCGCCCGAACGTGTTTTTTTAGCAACGAAATCGCTATCAAAAAAATCTTGTTACGGTTATTGATACACATAGGAGGGCGGTTCATGGCGGAAGCATTTTCCCAACAGGCCAGTTATTATGAACTATTTTCGGGCGGGGCCAAACGCATGCAACGTGAAGAGCCGTTGTTGCTGGCGCTTTATCGCCGCGCACCCGGCGGGCGTGTGCTCGATATGGCGTGTGGAACGGGCATCCACGCCCTGCTGTTCGCCCAAAATGGGGCGGATGTGGATGCGCGCGATTATAGCGGGGAGATGATCGCCCATGCGCGCCATATGCGGCCCCATCCACGGATCAAATATGAAACTGGCGATATGCGCGCCATCACGAGCGGGCCGTGGGATCTCGCCGTGTGCCTGGGCAACAGTTTATCGCTTCTCACCTCAGAATCTGATTTACATGCTACTTTTTGTGGGGCATATGCCCATCTTTCGCCTGGCGGCGTCTTCGTGGCCCAAATCTTGAATTACGCCCAGCCCGGCATGGCCGAAGCGCGTTTACGGATTGAGCACGCCGCCGAAGGAGGCCGGCCAGCCACCGGCGTCAAGACGCTCGTTCCGCATGAAGAGCACACGTATCTAACGTTAAGCTATTTCGTCCTGGGTGGGGAAGGCGCCAGCAGCCATAGTGAAACGGCTATCTTGCGCAATTGGACTCGAGGACACCTGGACGCCGCCGCGCAAGCGGCTGGTTTTCATGTAGAAGCCGTGTATGGCGCATATGACAAGAGCCCATTCAAAGCGGAATCGAGCACGGATGTGATTTATGTTTGCGTCAAGTACACGGACAATATATGTTCTCTGTAAATAAGCAAGCGTGGAGTTATTTTTTCCACTCTTGAAGAACAGCCTCCGCGATCCCGCGAATAAACGCATTTTTGTCCTGGCATTTTTGCTCGACGAGGGCAGCCGCCGGAGCCGCCACAGCACCCAGCATTTTCAATGCGTTCAAGGCAGCCACCTGTGCCTGGGCGTCTTGCGATTCGATGGCCAGGGCAAACGTGGGATGCGCTTCTTCATACGGCGCGCCGTGCTTGGCCAGCGCAAAAGCGGCGTTGATCCGCACTAGAAGGCATTCATCGTTCAATGCGCTCCGAAGCGCGGACAACACGGTTTCCGAGGGGGAAATATGGCGCATGGCGTCCGCGGCGGCGGCGCGCACATGCTCGTCCGGACATTGAAGCCGCTGGGCGAGTTTCGAGGCGGCGAAAGACTCATCCCGGCAGATGCGGGGAAAAGCGGCGAGGGCGGCGGCTTGCACCAGCGGGCTGGGATCTTCCAGGCGCTTGGCCATGCCTTCGACGACATCGGGATCACTGGTTTTTGGGGCCACGCGTTCGATGGCTAAAATAGCCGCATGGCGCACCCGATCCTCCGGATCATCCAGGGCGGCCACCATTTGCGCGAGCGCGGGCTTTGCCGCTTCTCCCATATGGAGCAAGGCTTGCATCGCTTCGTAGCGCACCGACTCATACCGGTCCTGGAGCAATTTCGCCAAGGCGCGGACAACGGCTTCCGGGGGCGAGGGAAGCTGGCCAAGGCCTGCGGCGGCTTCCTGCCGTGTTTGGGGCGCGGCGGCTTCAAGGCATTCGATAAGGCATGACAATGCCGCCGAACGCGAATACTCGGGCATCCGCGACATGCGCAGTACAACTAGCGAGGCATGCACTCGAGTCCGGGGCGGTGAAGCTGCCATGGCCTCGATAAGCCCGTTTCTCGTCACATCGCCCGCCGGATCCACTTGCAGCAAGGCCTTAATGGCCGCTTGGCGCACAGGGGACGAGGAGTGTTCGAGCAGTTTCAATAATCGGGGAGCCGCTTCACGCGCAGGCGGGCCGATTTCATAAAGGGCATGCATCACGGCCAGCAAGATGCCCTCATCGGGATCCGACAGCAATTCAGCGAGCCGGGAGGCTGCAGGCGCGGCGAGTTCGCCTAGGCGGCCCATGGCTACCGCGCTCCAATGGCGCACTTCTCCATCGGGATGGGACAACTGGGCCATGAGCGCTTGTAGCAGATCAGGGCAGGCTGACAGCGCGGGGCGTCCCATTTCGGCTAGCACGAAGGCGGCCGCGGCGGCGACAGGCGCTTTGGTGGATTCAAGCAGGGCGGCCAATTCAGGAGCCGCGCATGCCGCGCCTGCTCCCAGCGACGCAAGCGAGCGCGCACTGGCCATGCGTTCAAATTCATCCCGGCTGTCTCGCAGCGTATCTATCAGCTCATGCGCATGGCATTCAATGGACAATGTGTGCCTCCTCCTCCTGATGGGCCGCATCCTAATCAGCGTATATCATATTCCTTAATTTTACGATAAAGCGTGCGCAGGCCTATGCCCAGCGTTTTGGCGCAGGCCTCTTTGTTGAACCCGCACGCACGCAACGTCTCCTCGATTACAATATGTTCGACTTCGCTCATGGGCAAGCCGGCTGGTATCCGGATCTCGCTCACCTCCGGGAGCACATCGCGCCGCAAATGGCTGGGGATGTCCCCCGCATCCAGCACCCGCTCGCCACGGGACATAATAACCATTCCCTCGATAATATTCTTTAATTCCCGGACGTTGCCAGGCCAATCATACCGCATGAGGATGTCCATGGCGTTTCGGGTGATCCCCTCGACCGTTTTTCCGTTAGCCTCGTTGGCCTCTTTTAAGAATTGCTGCACGAGAAGCGGCACATCCTCACGCCGGTGGCGCAACGCAGGGGCGTCAATCGTGACCACCCGCAGCCGGTAGTATAGATCATCCCGGAACTTTCCTTCCTGGACCATTTGTTCGAGGGGGCGGTTGGTGGCGGCGATAAGGCGCACATCGACGGTAAGAGTCCGGGAATCGCCCAGTCGTTCGAACTGCTGTTGTTCGAGCACCCGCAGAAGCTTGGCTTGCAACGCCAGCGATAGCTCTCCCACTTCATCCAAAAACAACGCCCCGCCGTCCGCCACTTCAAACCGGCCTTTCCGGGCATGAATGGCCCCCGTATAGGCCCCTGCTACATGGCCAAAGAGTTCGCTCTCCACCAGAGCTTCGGGGATGCTCGCGCAGTTGAGCTTCACGAAGGGCGCATCGCGCCTCGGGCTGTTGTTGTGAATCGCCTGGGCGATGAGATCCTTGCCCGTGCCAGTCTCGCCTTGAATAAGCACCGTGGCCTTGGTGGGGCCAATCTGCCGCACGGCGTTGTAGACCCGCACCATTTGCCGCGATTTGCCTGTCAGGCGGCCCAAGCCATACTGTTCATCGAGCCTGCGTTTCAGTTCGACTTGTTCGAGAAGCAGGCGCTGCCGCCCGATGCCCCGCTGGAGCACCGCTTCGAGCTTGCCCAAGTTGAGAGGTTTGGTTTGAAAATCATACGCCCCCTGCCGCATGGCCTCCGTGGCGCGCTCGACATCGGGCTGCTCGGTGATAAGGATCACCGCCATGTCCGGATTGCGGTCAAGGGCCACCGCCATGAGGCGCATCCCATCAATGCGGTGGGCGGCCAATTCCGTCACCAGCACATCAAACGGCCGGGCGTCCAGCCGGTTATAGGCCTTCTCGCCATCGTCCACCCACTCGACTTCATAGGGGCCATCGGCCAGGTAAGCGACGATGGACTGGCCTACAGCCGGATCCCGGTCCACCAATAGCACCGAGGCGTTATATATATTTTCTGGCATTCGCGCCGGATTCTCCTTGTCAATGCAATTCAGTCCGCCGGCCTGCGGTTAATGGTCTTATCGCACCGTTTTTTGCCGGACACCAGATAAACGGCGGCATACAGCCGTTCCGGTGTGATCTCGAGCAGGCCAAACGTCGCTTCTTCGCCGCGATCCAGATTGCGCGCGGCATGCCCCGGGTTCATATGAAGCGTGTTTCCCACTAGTTCGATGCACGGCTTATGTGTGTGCCCGGTCAAGATGATATCGGCGGCGCGGTCCACGGCCCGCAAATCTTTCGCCGCATGCACCGCCACCAGCGTAAGGCCCTCGAACTGCTCCGTGAGCCGTTTAGGCACGCGTGAATCGTGGTACTCTTCACACCACAATCCAGGCACCTGGCGGACCTCATAACCCCTCCACGCGAGCGCCTGGCCATCGCCGTAGTCGTCTCCCAGGTGGATGAACAACTCCGCCTTGAGCGTCCGCGCCGCATATTCCGCCACACGCAACATGAGGGCATGGTTGCCATGGGTATCGCTCAATATGCCGATAATCATGCATTTCCATTCCTGTTGGAGGCCATGTAAAGTGTTGATGCTGAACTGGCTAAAGCCATTTGCGCTAATCATACCGCAAAAACGCTTCCAGGCATAATTCCCGAATCGGCTGGGTAAGAAACTGACTTGGACGTTGCCCACAACCTAATGTAACGATATGACATTGTATATTCTCAATTTACCTTTGTGGCTTTGCGAGAAATATATGATTCGCAGGAAGCCCATCCTTCCTAATACTCACGCAAAGCCGCCAAGAACGCAAAGGTAAACGCAAATAAACAGCGCTATGCAGTTCCATTAGGTGGTGGGCAGCGCCCACGCCAAGAGATTATTCAGACGTCTCGGCAGGCGCATACTGCGTTTCGAGCTGCACAAGCGCATCGAGAAAATCCTGGTCGGCGGGCCAGAGGTAGAAAGATCTATGTTTGCAGACAAACGATAATTGTGGCAATAGCGGTAAAGCCCACACTTAGATGAATACTTTACTAACTTGTTTCTTAGTTTTTATATACTTAATATATATACTACAGGGCTTACGCATCTAATAGTGCTCAAGAGTCGATTTATCCTGTTGTGCATGATTTTTTCTGTCAACGTGGCCTGGGATTTTTCGCTTGGGGGAAGGTCTTTGCGCGCTCACGGCGGGTTTGCTTGACGACTTCGTCCACGTAGCGTTCAGCCAGCTTCATGAAAGCCTGGTAGCCATTGATGGCCTCTTTTAGGAACTCGGTTTCGCGCGCCGGCACATAGCGAACCACGTTCTTCTCGTTCTCCCAGCTCTGGTGGTTAAAGTGGGGACGCCCGCCCATTTGACAGAGCTTTCCGCGCTCCATCCGCTCAATCTGCGCCATGCGCTCCAGCAATGCTTGCATCTTTTTGGTGTGCTTCATGGATTTTAATATATAGAATTCTATATACTAGAGTCAACAGTGCTTCGGCGCATGAATGAAAGGAGCACCCCATGACCGCTGAAAAGAAATCCCTGCCCAAGCCCAAGCCTATTATCGAGTGTTTCGCGGGCCTGCCTGATCCCCGCATGGACCGGACCCGCAGGCACAACTTCATTGACATCTTGATGATTGGGCTATGCTCAGCCCTCGTGGGCGGGGAGAGCTTTTCGGATATGGAGCGCTTCGGCTGGCTCCGGGAGGATTGGCTGAAGGGCTTCCTGGAATTGCCCGGCGGCATCCCCTCGCACGACACCTTCAACCGGGTCTTTTCCGCCCTCGACCCCCATGCCTTTCTGGAATGCTTCGGCCAATGGGTGCAGGGCATTTGCCCCAATCTAAGCGATGAGGTCGTCGCCATTGACGGCAAAGCCCTGCGGCGCGCCTTGAATCAGGGGGAGGCCATCCCCTACATCGTCAGCGCATGGGCTTGCGAGCACGGCCTGGCGCTGGGGCAGGTCAAGGTGGACGAGAAATCCAACGAAATCACCGCCGTCCCCAAACTCCTCAACGCCTTAAAGCTCAAGGGAGCCATCGTCACCCTGGACGCCATGGGCTGCCAGAAGGATATCGCCTCCCACATTATCCAACGGCAGGCCGACTACGTGCTGGCCCTCAAAGGCAACCACGCCACCGCCCTAGAAGAAGTGAAGGCCTTTTTCAAGGACGCCGTTCCCCCTTGCGCCACCCAGTGCGCGCCAACAGCCGACGCCACACGGATGGATTTCCACCAGACCATCGACAAGGGGCATGGCCGCATCGAAACCCGCCGATACTGGCAATCCACCGACTTGGGCTGGTTCGAGGACAAAGGACTTTGGAAGGGCCTCAAGAGTTTCGGCATGGTCGAGTCCATCCGCAAGGAAAAAGGGAAGAACACCATCGAGCGGCGCTACTACTTGAGCAGCCTGCCCCTCGACGCACGACGATTCGCCCACGCCGTGCGTGGACACTGGGGCGTGGAAAACAATTTGCACTGGTGCCTAGACATTATCTTTCGCGAAGACGACAACCGCGCCCGAACAAGAAACGCCGCCCAGAATCTCGCCTCCTTGAGGAGAATTACACTCAACCTCCTCAAGAAAGACAAGACCAACAAAGATTTCCTCAGGGGCAAGCGCTTCGCTGCTGCACTCGACCCCGAATACCTTCTACGTTTACTGGGAATTTAGATGCGTAAGCCCTGATATATACTAGAAAATATTTTGGAGGTAAACATCATGTGTGATTTTCCAGAATTTCTCTACAAGTATCGTTTGTGGGATAAACCAGGTGGATATTATCGAAAAATAATTGAGCAGAGAGAAATCTATTTTGCATCACCCAAAAAATTCAACGATCCATTTGACTGCACGATACCTATAAGGTTTGATAACGCTCAAAAAAAAGATTGGATACGACTCTTTAATAAGCATTCAAAATACTATTATCCTGCATTGAATCGCAGTGAAAGACGTAAAAATAGACAAACAATTACTAAGATCAATAGAGCACGCTCAGGCGATACTGAGTTTGTCCAACAAGTCAATTCGTTTCAGAGAGAATATATACAGAGATCTATTGGGGTATGCTCTCTTTCTATATCTAATGATAATCTCATTATGTGGTCTATATATGCAGATTCACATCGTGGTTTTTGTGTAGAATTTAACACAGAGAGATTATCCACGTTTGCAAAAAGAACCTATTCTACTTTGAATTTGCATACTGAGTTGCGAGCCGTAGCTTATTCATCAGAATATCCATATATAAATCCATTTGATAAAAAATACAATAATAACACAGGCCTGGCTCTTCTTGAGTCATTGTATATAAAGTCGGAATTATGGCAGCATGAAGGTGAGTATCGTCTTGTGCTGATAAACAGAACCAATCAAAAAGCAAACCTAGATGCAGGTGTTATTACTCGAATATTCCTGGGTTGTAAAATGCCTGAGGGTGCTCCCTCAATATGATAACCTCAATTGACCCCGTGGCGGGCCACGTGTTGCCAGAACTGGTCCCAACGGCCCTCGGTCATCTCCAGCGACCTGAGCGCGATCACCGCGCTCGCGCCCGCTTCCTTCCACCGCATCCCGGAGCATGCCAGGCGTTGCTTGATCAGCGTCTTGCACGCCGCCTCCGTCACTCCGCTGCCGATGGGAAGGCGCTCCGCCGTGTGCCGCCAGTATTGCATCTTCGAGCGGTGATTGCCGAAGTAGGTGATCGCCTTGCCGAGTTCCTCGCGGCAAGCCTGGGCGCGCACGCTTGGCAAGCTCGCCTTCATCTCCTCCAGCAAGCGTCCGGCTGCGCCCCTCGTGTGCTTCAGCCGGTGACTCCAGTCCGCCTCCCACTCCCGGCGGCGCGCGCCATGACCGTGAATCGCCTCCGCCGCCTTCCCCACGTATTCCCGCGCGTGATAGAAATCCAGCATCTGCCGGTCCGTGCGCGGCGTCAAAAACTTCCAGTTGTCCGGCGCGCCGTCGGCCAGGCCGATATACAGCGCCGCCGGGTGCCTCGCCCTCACGCGCTCCACCTCGCGGCCGAAGCGCTCGAGGAAAGTCTGCTTGCCGTACTCGGGCGATGCGCCCGCGTAGATCGTGTGCAGCCGCTCCCCGTCCTTGTCGTACAGGCTGATGGACCCGCACATCGCCTGACGCCAGCCGTCCTCCCTGAGCAGCATGCAGGTGCCGTCCAGGCCCACGGCCACCGACGCGACCGGCCTGTCCAATTCCGGCAGCTCGTACTCCCACGTCTCCTCCCTGGCCTGCGCCAGGGCGCCCACAAAATCGCCGATCTTCTTCACATAGTCGCGCGAGATTGCGCGGCCTGTCGACTCGAGCAGGTCGCGGCGCATGACATCGGCGCCCATGCGGGAGTATTTTCCGCTGACGATCCGGGCGTAGCGCGGCGTGGCGTTCATGACCATTCGCGCGTCCCGCTCCAGCGGGCAGAAGGTGCGCCCGCCCGTGGCGGTGTTCTGGTAGACGTGCCGCTCGACGCGGACCGGGCCGTGGGGCGTCTCGTAGGTCTGGCCGAAGCGCCCCTTGGTTTTGAAGGTGGTGGCGCCGACGCGGATGGGCGAGCCGTCTGTGTCGAAACGGGCCAGGGCCTCGGCCATGACTGCGCGCCCCACCCCGTTCAGGGCCTCCTGGACCGCCTCCTCCATATCGAGCATCGAACCACGCAGCCTCAGCGAGAAACTCACCTCGAACGTGTCGCCGTCGCGCCTTGTCACCATCGCTGCCATCGGTCTTCCTCCGTTAAGGGTCCGGCATACTTATCGACCCGACACGAGGATTTCTTTAGCATTCTGCGGGAACACCCATGCCTGATGAATACAAATTAGAGATTGTAGAATCATTGAAAAAAGATGGAAGTATTATTAAACTTTACCAGGCAAAAATGGAGGAGAATAGGTTCGGATTAAGCTTCAAGGAAGTAGATTATTAATTTGTTGTAATATTTATATATAGTGCATCATATATATGTACTATCGCCAAGGGTAGTGATGGCTTCCAGATAAATGTTTCATGCGTCATCCTCTATTCTCCATGCACACCTTTTCTATAACCACTACATACACGAACCATGCGAAAATAAAAACCGCCATCGGTGGGGAAAGCTCCACCCTACGGAATTTTAGTGTATTTCGCTAAGTGTTTCGTGGTCCAAAATCCGGCTTTTTGGTTGCGGCTCCGCTACGCTGTGTACGCAGGTCCGAAGAATTCTCTTATCGAAAACGCCAGCAAAAAAAACAATGCGGCCAAGAGATGATTCCACCTCTTGGCCGCATGAACCTAATTGCAAGCCCGGATATTGGTTTACCGGCCGATGCGCTTACGAATCAAAGCGGCTGCACTGCCTGCGCAGCCTGCTCCAAGCAGCACCAAGCCCAGCAGGCCCGCGACAGGCACATCCGCCCCCGAACCGCTGGAAATCACCAAAGTGACGGTCGAGCCGGACGCCAGCGCGGCCCCTGCTTCGGGTTCCGTACGGATGATGCCGCCTGCGGGAACCGTGCCGCTGGCTTCTTGTTCCACTTCCACGACATAGCCAGCGCCTTCGAGGGCCGCTTCCGCTTCACTCTGGCTCATGCCCGATACGTCCGGCACCGTGCCGCCGCCGCCAGCCGTGTACTCGATGACAAGTTTCGGGCGATACGCCGCCGTGTCATTGTCGTCCATGGCGAAAGATACAATGCCATAGTATGCGGGAGCGACGGCCAATATCTCCGGCGGCGGAGCGACCAAGAAGCCGGCGTCATTGCCTCCGTCGACAACACTTTGCAGATACGCCAGTCCAGTCGAGTTGAAATCGAGTGTTACCACCAAATTGCTCCAGTAGTCATTCGCACTGGCGTTGGTCGAAACGCCTGATCCGATGATATCCGCATAGGTGTTATAGGTGTCCACTGCTGGCGCTTGCGAATGGCCTTGAGGATAAAGCCCCGCCGAGGTGCATCCACTCACTGGCCAGCAGGCGACATCATTTTGCTGGGTCACCCAGGATACTTCCCCCATGCCATTGGGAGAGGCGCCTGATGCTTCTGTCCCCGTACCTTCGATCCATTCATAATTATCGGGATTGATTTGGTACATGTTAATCGTGAGTGATTCTGGCATATCATCTGGAATATCCGAGCTAGCTCCGACATCCATATAATCGCCTCGAGTGGAGGTGAGCTCGATATACGCCCCAGTGATCTCGACATCGCCCAGCGCGGAAAGGTCGTAACGGAACAATCCCCACCATCCATTTGCAGTGCTATTCCACCAGTTGCCAATTCTAAACGTAGTAGCTGCGCCTCCGGCAGTAGCCGAATTCGGACTTGCTATGGCCACCCCGTCATGCTGATATGACGCATCGGGCAATACGCCCTGTTGAAATTCCATCGTTTCCGCATAGCCCGCTCCGCATGTGAGCATCACGATGCATCCCACTAACATTGCGTGATATACCCTCTTCATGCCTTTTCCTCCATTCCTCTTCCCATGTTACATAGGGGAGTTGGACCGCCAGCCCCCACCTTGTATGTGATTAACCCATGCCGCCGAACTTCCAGATCTCCCGGGACAACATCAAGGTGCTGCTTCCATCCGCCAATTTGGGATTTGCAAGCGGGAAGCCGCTCCCAAAGCGCACGAACGAAACGTGCCCATCCATATACAACACATTCGAGCCGCCGGGGACATGGTTGAACGTGGTGATCTTGCTCGTGTCCACGCCGCCTGTATCCTCCGCACCCGAAACAATGCTGTCGCCCCATGCATCCATCATGACCAGGAGCGTGCTCTGGCCGGTGCTGCCTGCCGCCGGATTATTGATGTCCGTGATGAACATCCGCTCGACGCCTTCCTTCAAATGCGGGAGCGTGGCGGGCAGTGAAGAGCCGTCTTCCTCGAAGTAATACTTGAAGAATCCCTTGTTGTATTGGGTTTGCGGGGCGGTGCCGATCAGATGCCACACCTCGGTGTTTTTCCAGTTCGACGGGCACCCATATTTGGCCAGCTCCGCCGCGTCATAAATCTCCCGGATGTCTTTGGTTCGCGTCTCCTGGAAGAAATACCGCAAGTCAGCAAGCGCATAAAGCTGCATGGGCGTCCGGACGGCATTATGAAAATAGAGATACGAAATAGGGAACGACAATACCGCGTGCGTGCAGACTTTGCGTATGGCCTCGTTAGCCCCGCTTACGGTTTTGCTCTGAATTTCCCGCACATACTTCGCTTGATCTTCTTCCGCGAAATTGGGGAACATGCCTCCATCTGACGTGAAGCTGCCCCAGCTTGAATCATTCACATTCGCGCGGATATCCGATGGACAGGCCTTGATTGCGGGGTCATTCCAGTAATCGGGATATAGCGACAAACTGTCAACGCCCCAGAATGATAAATCAAATCCGGACGGCACCACCTGCGTTCCGGGGGGAAACAGGTCTTTGTTTTCTCCAGAATACATCTTGCAGATGATGCCCCATTGCTTCAGATTGCTTTGGCAAGCCGCCCGCCGGGCGGCTTCCCGTGCGCGCGCAAGCGCTGGCAGCAAAATCGCCGCCAAAATGGCAATAATTGCGATGACGACCAACAACTCAATTAATGTGAATCCCCTAGCTCTCTTCCTCATCATGACCTCCTTTGTTCGGCGGTGTTTGTGGACTATGTCCACGAGATCTAGCCTCGTTTTTCTTCATTCCCCGAACGTACGCAATGGGTTCGCTTTCGTTCAGGAAAATAGATGGAGTCAAAATTGGATAGATTATTAATTCAACTTGATTGATATATTTGCGCAAAATTCATATTTTGTCAAGCAAAAAAAAACCGGTTATCCGCCATGTTAATAAAGCACGATTGATTTGGGTTCATAATCATTCGAGCGGAGTCCCATTTGATGAAAAAAATGAATACATATAAATCAAATATTGATTTATATTTAAACTAAATACATTGCATATTTGATTTTTCCTCCGCCGTGCAGTACAGTGCCTCTCAGTAAAGTGCTTCGACTCAGTGCAGGATAAAGCGTACGGACAAGGAGTTGATGATATGAATCGCAGAGATTTTCTCTCGGGGACGATTGCCACCGCAGGTGGTTTTGCCCTGGCGTCTGGGGGCTGCGCCGCCAGCAAGCATGCCCAACGTGCGCGCAAAACGGCCTTTCCGAGTAGCAAGCCGCCCAATCTGCTCCTGTTTGTGACGGATGATCAGCGCGCCGACGCCTTAGGCGCGGCGGGTAATGGCATTCTCCAGACGCCGCATCTCGATGCGCCCCTGTTACCTGCTTGACCTGGCTTGACAGGAACTAACGAACTGAGGCCAGCCGGAACCCGAGGTCGTAGTAACTATTGCCCGGGTAGTAGCTGCTGTGAATCGCTGAACGGCAGATGTTGCCGTAGCCGTACCACATGCCGCCCCGGACCACTCGGTCCACGGCCCTCGGCGAATCCACCCAGGCAGCTCCATTCGATGGCGCGCCCGTATAGTTCCCATGATAGTCGTCTTCGCACCACTCCCACTCGTTCCCGCTCATATCATACAATCCCCAAGCGTTCGGCAGCTTCTGGCCCACCTCATGGGCGTATAGCCCTGATAAGCGGTTTCCCCAATACCAGGCATAATTCCCAATCTGCGTGTAGCTCAGGTCATCCCCCCAGTAGAAACGCGTCGTTGTGCCTGCACGGCACGCATACTCCCATTCTGCCTCGGACGGCAGCCGGAAGGTCTTACCCGTCAAGCCGTTCAGCGCCGTGATGAACGCCTTCGCGTCATCCCATGACACATATACCGCAGGGCTGGCCGGATCGTTCAACACCAAATCATGTCCCGCCCACGGCGTCGTGCCCATCACCACTTGCCATTGCGCCTTCGTCAGCTCGTATTTCGCCATCCAGAAGCCCGGCACCGTCACGGAATGCTGCGGATCTTCCGAATCCCAACTATCTTGCTCGCCCGGGTACCGGCCCATCTGGAATGTCCCCCCAGGGATCCACACCATCACGAGGGGCACATCACCAGGCAGCATCGTCGTCTCTGTTTGGCCCGGTTCCGGGTCGGTGCTTTCTCCATCATCCGCCAACACCTGGATAATCGATTGAGATGCTTGGGTGTTTGGCGTGTCCTCTATCGCGCGCCACACGATGTGTTTGCCCTCTCCCGCCGTGATGCCTTCCCCCACATCCCCTGTCACTGCCGTGAGTGTTTTCGGGTAGGTGACTCCATTGTCCGTGGACAACAGCACGGATACCGTGCATGGCAAACTCGATGGATGGCTCAGGTTGTAGGAAATATCATAGACGCCCACTTCCAAACCCGTTCGCTGTGTCATGGTCACATCTGTCACGCTCGGTTCCTGCGCTATCGCCACGCCTGCCATGAAAACGAGAATGAGCAATAGCGGAAAAAGCCTGCCAAGCCCTGTATGTGCATGTGCGCACTTCCGGAGAACAATGAATCCGGCCAGCAGCAGCGCCAACCCCACACCCATCCAATAAGTAGGCAGGACAAGAAAATCCTGCGCATCGTAGGGATCGGTTCCGGTGGTGCGTTCCACTTCATCCGGCACGCCGTCATCATCGGAATCCGTGTCGAGGTAATTTGGAGTCCCGTCCTGGTCAGGGTCGCCATCCCCTTCGATACTATCGAGGATGCCATCTCCATCCGAGTCCATGGTGTCAAGTTCAAAGGCTTGGGAGTACCCCCTGCCTATGGCCGCCTGAGCCGATAAGCCCAGGCATGACAACGCCACCAAGAGTATGACCATCGCGATGACTGTACGCATTGTAGCCCCTTTTCCCTGTTGGGCCATATGCCTATGGTCCATGTAACTTGGATACCGCTTGCCCCACTAGGAAGGAAACCCCAGATAGCAACAATTATACCAGAATTAATTGTTTTAGAGAAGAGGTAACATTTTACGAGAGATCCCCCAAAATTCGACAAGGACTCTTCTATAGACGGGTAACTCTATTCAATACAATTAGTTGCGGTTATAAACCCCCATTTTTGGGGTACTCCTGAAAAAAAACTGGTTATCCGCCATGTTAAAAAAGCACGATTGATTTGGGTTCTCAATCATTCGAGCGGAGCCTTATTTGTTTCAAAAGAAATAAGGGTATAAAATCAAAAATAGATTTATATTTAATCTTTATGCGGTACATATTTGATTTTTTATCCGACGTGCAGTACAGTGCCTTTCAGTAAAACGCTTCAACTCGGTGTAGGATAAAGCACAGGGACAAGGAGTTGATGATATGAATCGCAGAGATTTTCTCTCGGGAGCGATTGCTACAGCAGGTGGTTTCGTCCTGGCGTCTGGGGGCTGCACCGCCCGTAAGCATGCCCAACGTGCGCGTAAAACGGCCTTTCCGAGTAGCAAGCCGCCCAATCTGCTCCTGTTTGTGACGGATGATCAGCGCGCCGACGCCTTAGGCGCGGCGGGTAATGGCATTCTCCAGACGCCGCATCTCGATGCGCTTGCGCAAGACGGCGTGCTATTCGAAAACAATTTTTGTACGACGCCCTTATGCATGTCCTCCCGGGCGAGCATTTATACCGGCCTATATGCCAGCCATCACGGCATTATCAGCGGGGGGCAAAATCTTGAGCCTTCATTAGTCCAGAAAACCTATATAAATGTCCTTCGCAATGCGGGATACCGGATTGGTTTCTTGGGAAAGCTCCATCTCGGCAATGTCGATGACATTAAGGCCTTATGTGATTACTGGTGGGGATGGTATGACCCGGATTATTTTTTGTATAAATCCGAAGACGGCCTGCAGGAATTTCATTTAACCGCCCATCTGGCGGACCGCGCCATCGAGTTTATCGAGATGGATGATCCCCGGCCCTTCTGCCTTACCGTGAATTTCAAAGCGCCCCATGTAGGCAGAGATGCCGGAAATCCATTCCAACCCGATCCCCGCCTGGCCAGCTTGTATCAAGATGCCGATATCCCATTGCCGCCCACGGCCACGCCCGCCCATTACGAAGCGCTCCCGTCCTTCGTGCGTAACTCCGAAATGCGGCGGCGCTGGAGCAACCGCTTCGATACACCAGAAAACTACGAACGCACGGTGAAAGATTATTACCGCTTGGTGGCGGGCGTGGACGCGGGAGTTGGCCGCATCATGCGTTCCTTGCGGCTGAGCGGCATGGCGCAAGATACCGTGATCATGTATACATCCGATAATGGCTACTTCCTGGGGGAGAAAGGCCTTTCAGACAAACATCTCATATATGAAGAGGCCATCCGTACGCCGCTGCTCATCTGGGATCCCCGGCTGCCGGAATCATGCCGAGGCCGCCGCGAGAGCCGCATGAGCCTGAATATCGACTTGGCCCCCACCCTGCTCGATTTGGCGGGAGCGCCCGCGCCCCAAATGGACGGCCAAAGCCTCGTTCCGCTCTTGCGAAACGAGTCGCCCCCTTGGCGCGACGACTGGTTCTTCGAGCATTATTATGACGCACCCGGCTTTCCCGATTGCCAAGGCGTCCGCAGCGGGCAATGGGCGTATGTGCGCTATATCGAGGAATCTCCGGTGTATGAGGAGCTCTTCGACTTGAAGTCGGATCCTTCGGAAAACATCAACCGGGCCAGCGAGCCCTCCGCGAGCCCGGCGCTCGAAGCCATGCGGGCCCGGTATCAATACTATGCCAACACCGTGATCCGCACAGGCCGATTGGCCCGTCCTGCGGTCCTTTAATCTATGGTAGGTTTTCTAGCAGGTTTCAAACAGGTTTTCCAATATGCCACGCAGCAGCTCATGGGCCATGGGGATACGGTGATATTGCGCGCGAATCACCTCCGCATCCTGGATAAATGGCCCAGGAACCAGCTCGTGGGCGCAATGGGCCAGCATCTTCTCGATGCTGTCACGGGCATATTCGAGGTGGAATTGCAGCCCTACGACCCGGCTCCCATATGTAAACGCTTGATTGGCGCAGCATCCGCTTTGGGCGCAATGGATAGCGCCTTCCGGGATATCGAACGTATCGCCATGCCAATGAAATGACAGGAAGGTCTCTGGAAACGTGCGGAAGACCGGGGATTTGGAAGCGGCGTCCGTGAGGGAAACCGGATGCCAGCCAATTTCTTTATGGGCATTGCGATTGACAGACGCCCCAAGGGCATTGGCGATCAACTGCCCGCCCAGGCATATGCCCAGCACCGTGCGCCCCGCATCGATAGCTTCACGAATGAAAGCTTTTTCGCGCACCAGCCAAGGATACTTGGTTTCATCGTTGACGCTCATCAGCCCGCCCATGATCACGAGCCAGTCCACTTCCGACACTTTCGGCAACGATTCGCCATCAAACAACCGGGTGTGCGAGAATTCAAATCCGCGTTCTTGCGCCCAAGGCGCGATCAGGGCGAGATCCTCAAATGGAACGTGTTGTACATAGTGTAACCGCATGGCCATACCTTTCCTGGGCGCAATACGCCCGCCATGCCCGGCCTTGCAAACCACCGGCGGCACCGTAGCGAAATCAGAAGCGTGAGTCAAGTAAAATGCATCTCACGCGGGCAAGGGATGGCCAGCGTGAGCGCAGGTCTCACACGATGTTATGCCAACACCTTTTGCTCTCTAGAGAGTGAATATCGCCGCCGTGTGTTTACGCAAAACACCGCAGGGCGTCGATGACATGGCAGGCCTCTTCTTGGGAAAGATGCGGCCCCATTGGAAGGCTAAGCACGGTGGCGGCCAATTGCTCCGTGATAGGAAACGCGCCAGCCGCATATCCCTGATCCGCATACGCCGGGGCGCGATGGGGCGGAATGGGATAATGGACCAAGGAGCCGATGCCCGCATCCTGCAAGTGTTGCCGCAACAGGTCTCGGCGGGGATGGCGCACTACGTACAGATGCCACACCGGCTCCGCCCAATCCGGCGTATAGGGAAGAGCCAAATCTGGCACATCGGCCAAAGCTTCCGCATAGCGCGCCGCGATAACACGGCGGCGCTCGTTCCAGGCGTCCAAATAGGCCAGCTTCACGCGCAAGAAAGCGGCTTGTAGGGGATCGAGGCGGGAGTTGATCCCGCGCACCTCGTTCTCATACTTGGTTCGGGAGCCATAATTCCGAAGCACGCGGACCTGATCGGCCATGGCGTCGTTATCCGTCACCACGGCCCCCGCGTCGCCATACGCCCCCAGGTTTTTGCCAGGATAAAAACTGAAGCCCGTGGCGTCCGCGAAAGACGCGATAGGCCGTCCGTGGCAGCATGCGCCATGGGCCTGCGCGGCGTCGGCTAGAACGAGCAGCCCATGAGCGCGCGCCAGCGCGCGGATAGGCTCCATGTCGGCGGGCTGCCCATACAGATGCACGGGCATGATGGCGCGCGTATGGGGCGTTATCGCTTGGGCGATGCGTTCCGGATCAAGGTTGTAGGTGCGCGGAGCAGGCTCAACGGGAACCGGAACAGCACCGGTATGAGATATGGCGAGCCACGTGGCGATATAGGTGTTGGCGGGTACAATGACCTCGGCGCCAGGCCCGATGCCATTCGCCATCAACATCAGTTTCAGCGCTTCTAGGCCATTGGCCACGCCAATGCAATGCCTGGCCCCGCAATAAGCGGCGAATTCCTCCTCTAAGGCCTCGACTTCCGCTCCGAGAATGTACCACCCGGAATCCATGACGCGCCGGAAGGCCGCTTCTAGTTCGGGCTGCAATTCGAGCCAGGTGCTTTTCAGATCGAGAAATGGTATGTTCATGAATCTGCCTGGTTCCGCCGGGCGGCGAGAAAATGGCTGTATTCCCGATAATAGCTATCTTCATTATACGGCTCGCTGGCCATGACGGTGCAGACGGAGCCGCTCGAAAAATTGTCAATCTCACGCCAAATGAGCGGCGGCAGATAGATGCCATAGTAGGAGCGGTTCAAATGGAAGCGCTTGCGGTCCACGCCATCGTCCAGGACGAGATCGAATGAGCCCGACATGGCGATGACGAATTGCTCACATGTTTTGAGGGCATGGCCCGCGCGCGATTCGCCGCCAGGCACATCGTAGAGATAGAAAACACGCTTGATCTCGAACGGAATATGACGCATGCCCTCGAGAAACGTGAGGTTTCCCCGCGGATCAGAAATCTTCGGCAAATTAATGATCCGGCAATCATCAAGACTCATGTAAACACCTCCCCATCAATGTGTATGCACACTGTACCATCACCGGACGTAATCGTTCCAGAAAGGATCTCTGGCGAGATAGACGGGCGATGGAGCACTTTCGTGATGATTGACTGTTTTTTTTGAATCTCCCGTAGCATGGGCGTCCCGCCCATGATAAACGCAGGAAAGCCTACGCTTACATGGGCGGGACACCCATGCTACGGGAGATATTTTCATGATTTCGTGCAGAGGAACAACACTTGGCTGTCGTGAGGAATGCGGTATCGGCGGAGTTCCGATTCAGACAAAAAGGAGCGGGGCGTCACGGCTTCGTAGGCGAATGGTTCAAGGCGGGTATGAAAGTCATTAGGTGAGTAACCGCGTACATGATAAAACTGCTGGACATCCGGTTCGTCGAATTCGACGGAGCTTTCCCATCCCATCATGAACGGGACCATGATGAATGCCTTTCCCCCTGGTTTCAGCATACGATGGAGTTCATGGATGCCAACGCGATCATCGGGCACATGCTCGAGCACGTGGAGGCAAAAAATCCTGTCGAAGCTGGCGTCCGGGATCGGCATGTGCATCAAATCTGCCCGGAACGCAGTACCTGTATACGGCGCGAGCATCCACGGGGCATAATCGGTGGAATACGTGCGGACGCCCGGGCGCTGATCCAGGATTTGGCGCACATGGGATTCCGGTGCGAAATGGAGAACGGATAACACTCCATCGAGCAATTCGGGATGCACCCGAGTAAGGTATACATGAAGCAGGCGATGCCGCTCATGGCTGCGGCACGAGAGGCACTCGACATGGGGCACGGAGAAGTTGCCGCAATCGAGCATGAGGAAATCATAACCCTGCCAGCCGCAGACTGGGCATTCCACTTGGGGCGTCCGGATGATCTTGCGGGCTTGGCGGTTATAGAAATCGCCCCAGCGGCACTGTAAAAACGCGATGCCGGAACGCCATCCATGCGTGCGCACGCGCATCATCCATTCTTGTGCAGTGGAAAACAGAAAATGAACCAGATTTTTCATTCGGCGAATCATGGCGCCTCCTTACCTCCGAACGTTGTAACACTTTAGCAGACTGAAGTGGGAGTTTTTTTAGACAGGATTTACAAGATGAACAAGATTGGACAAGTACGCTAAACTGATTTCATAGAAAAGAAAGTGCATCCATGAAATGCCCGAATGCGATTTTTAATCAAGAGATCTTAAAAATCTTGTTACATCTTGTAAATCATGTCAAAAAAATAAACCTATCAATGGCGATTTATTATGTATTCTCGTTTCAAAAATCGGCCCGATGCTACTGCTTCAGACCTCTAAAGTTTTTCCGAACGCTTAACAAATCCGTGGCAATTCTTCTCCGTACGGCATCTCGACCACCCGCTCCCCACCGAAACGGGTCCGCAGTGACACCCGCACGCGCCGGGCGGGAACGACCTGGCCAGCCAGTGCGGCGTTTTCACCCCCCGGCACGGAGCGCACGGCCTCAAGGGCCGCAGCGGCGCATGCTTCCGGGATAAATGCGGCGAGTTTGCCTTCATTAGCGACGGTGAGGGGATCAAGCCCCAGCATCTCACATGCGGCGCGCACCTCGGGCCGAACGGGAATGGCCTCTTCTTCCAGGACGATGCTCACGCCGGAATCCGCCGCCAATTCCACACAACAGGCCGCAAGGCCTCCACGGGTGGGATCCCGCATCGCATGCACATCAACACCCGCGTCCGATAAGGCTTTTACGAAGGGCCATACGGGCGCGGAATCCGATTGAATCCGCGTTTGAAAGGCGATGCCTTCCCGTTCGCTCATGACCGCCACGCCGTGCTCGGCGATAGAGCCGCTCAGCAGCAGGCAATCACCCGGCCGCAGCGCACACGGATTCACCTCCATAATGCGCCGCCCCACGCCGGCCGTAGTAATAAATAATGCATCGGCCTCGCCCCGCGCCACCACTTTCGTATCGCCTGTAATGATGGACGCGCCGCACGCTCGCGCGGCCTGGGCGGCGGAAGCGACAACGCGGCGCAATAGGTCCAAATCAAGGCCTTCTTCGAGGATCAACGCTAGAGATAACGCGAGGGGCTGGGCGCCAGATACCGCCAAGTCATTCACCGTGCCGTGAACGCTCATACTGCCGATGTCGCCCCCCCGAAAAAAAAGGGGCTTGACCACAAACGAGTCCGTGGTGAATACGAAGCCATCCGCTCCTGGAATGGGCGCGGCGTCAGGCAGGCCCGAAGCGGTTTTTCCCAGCGCGGGCAGCAGCACTTGTTCAATAAGCTCGTGCGACAGCGCTCCGCCGCCCCCATGGGCAAGCACAATGCGTTCCCCGCTCATAGGCCATCCCCACCTTCGCGACGCGGACAGCTCGAGTAGAAAACAACCCGCGTATGGATTAGAAAGAATATCCGAGTGCGCTCCCCACGGCGTTCGCTCCGGCATTTGCATCCGACAAATGGGCATTCGAGAGATGCGTCCATTTGACGGCGGCATGCCATCGGGCCGTAAATTCGTACCCTATCCCAAGCTCGCGGAGGAAATCAAAATTTCCCGAGTCATTCCCGCGAAAGCGTGAATCCAGTGTGAATTCCTTGGATCCGCACTTCCGGGAATTTCCAAAAATACTCCGGGCACGAATCTATATCGCCGCAGAGCCGGAATACACATTCAAACGAAATCCGCACGCCTAAAGCGGCAGCAAGCTGCCGCACTCCAAGTACTTGCATAAGAAGTAGTTAGACTGCATATGGAGTGCGGTAGCTTGCTACCGCTTTCGAACATTCTTTTATGCGCCTCGCCAGTATTTCCTTGCTTCGGCTTGCCAATTCCATTTTTGGAAATCCCCATTACCGGGGACGACTGATAGGTGGTTTTGCGTTATTTCTTGAGTATGTATGCATGATACATGCTTACAAGGGCGGTAATGGCAGAACTGCGCCCTTAAGAATCCAAGCTCACCTTGACAGGCCCTCGCGCCGCGTCTTCCATATTGAAGAAATCGGCATTTCTAAAATGGAACAGGCTCGCCACCATATTACTCGGGAAGGATTCGATCTTGGTGTTGAGATGCATCACGGAATCATTGTAAAACTGCCGCGCGAAGGCGATTTTGTTTTCCGTCGAGGCCAGTTCTTCTTGCAGGGCGAGGGCATTCTGGCTGGCTTTGAGCTCCGGGTAGTTCTCGAGCGTAACCCGCAATTGGCCCAAGGCCCGCGACAACTGCGTCTCTGCTTGCGCCTGTGCGCCCACGCCCTCGGCGGACATAGCAACGCTCCGGGCTTTTGTAACCATCTCCAAAACTTCCCGTTCGTGTTTCATATAGCCTTTGACGGTTTCGACGAGATTTGGGATAAGATCGTGGCGGCGCTTGAGCTGGACGTCTATCTGCGACCAGCCGTTCTTCATCTGATTGGTGAGCTGCACGAGCCGGTTGTAGTATCCAATCAGCAAAAACAACGCCATCAACACCAAGCCGGCCAACGGGATGAATGCCGCAAAAAAACTCATTCGCGTGGCTCCTTATCTTCATGGAACATGCCGCGCAATAATTTTACCACGGTGCTGTGGGCTTTCGCGGCGGGGGCATGGGCAAGCATGGCCTCGAGTTCGCCTTTATCCAGCCATAAGCCATGCAGCCGGGGGCAGCGGTCGAACAGAATGGACGTTTCGCCAGGGGATAAACGTTTTTCCATCCGCGCACCGCAGATGGGACAGCGCCGAGGTTTCTCCAAAACAGCATGGGGCTCCCCAGCGGATTGCAGATAGGCCGCACCCGCCTGGGCGTCGCCAAACAGGATTTCGAGTTCCCCCGCATCGAGCCAGACGCCCTCGCAGGCGGGGCAGTAATCGATCTCCACCGCCTCACATTCCAGCGCAAGCATTGGTTCGTGGTCTATCGGACATTTCATATCGCCGTTACCCCATGATTGCCGCCACCACTCTAGAATCTGTGGCGCGGGGAGTCAAGCGATAAGCCAAATCCAAGGGGAGAAAAATGCGGCCTTGAACCGCGCGGCGCGGGGCTTTATCATGCATTTCCATTCTGTTTCTTCTGGGCATTGAATATAGGAAGGACTCATGCCATGGCGGATATTAAAGGATTTCGTGGATTGCGTTACACGGGCGCGCGCATAAGCTCGCTGGATGAGGCTATTACCCCACCGTTCGATGTCATCGACAAAGAGACACGCGGCATATTGGCCCAGCAAAGCCCATACAACATGGTCCATCTAATTTTGCCTCAGGCGCAAGGCCAGGAATCTCCCTATGACGCCGCGGCAAAGCATCTCGAAGAATGGATTGCCGCTGGCGTGCTGGCCAAAGACACCAAAGAGCACTATTATCTTCTTGAACAGACCTTCAAGGGGCTCGATGGCCGCTCCCACACACGCCAGGCCTTCTTCGCCGCAGTAAAAGCGCCGGAGCCGGGTGAAGACAACGTCGTACTGGGCCACGAGCGGACGTTTGATACTAAAGTGACGGACCGCCTCGCCCTCACCGGCGCGACGCAAGCGAATCTGGGCGCGGTTTTCTGTTTATATGAAGATCCGGAGCGGGTGCTCGATTCGTTTCTGGGGCACATGGGCAGTTGCCCGCCCGATTTCCAAGCGCATACCGTGGACGGCACGTTGCAGCGTGTGTGGCTGATGCCCGCCGATCCGGCGATATCGGAGTTCTTTGAAGGCAAGACCCTCTATATCGCGGACGGACATCACCGGTTCCGCACGGCGGTGCTCCACCGCGACCGCATGCGGGAGCAGACGGGACATGACAGCAGCAATTTACAGCCTTGGGATTATCTCCTGATGGGTTTAGTGCGTATGGATGATCCGGGCTTGGTCGTGTGGCCGACGCACCGGCTTCTCGATCCGCCCGAGGGATTTGATTGTTCCGCGTTCCTGAAAAAACTAAACGCCTGGTTTGATGTATCGGCCATGCCCGGCGCGAATGACGACACCTTGCTGCGCGCTGTGGATGAAGGCGAAGGCACGGTCTTTGGCTTCGAAATGGCCGGTGAAGGGCGCTATATCTTGCGCCTGCGCGAATTGGAGCGCACGGCTCTTTTGGGCGAGGAGCGCCATCCATTATGGCGGCAGCTCGATGTCGCGGTGCTCCACCGGGGCATTTTCGAGGGCGTGCTGGGGCTTAAAGAAGGAACCGAACTGGCCTACGAGCCCAACTATCGCAAGGCGCTGGCGCGCGTGGCTGCGGGTGAAAAGCGCATGGCTTTCCTGCTAAAGGCTATCCCAGCCCAGCAAGTGAAAGCGTGCGCGGAAGCCCGTGTGTTCATGCCCGAGAAGGCCACCTACTTTTTCCCGAAGCTGCCGTCGGGCGCGGTGATGCACCGCTTTGTGTAACGCCGCTATTCGGCGGCATCCGGCGCGGCCATGCCCCAAACAAACAGCGGATCGGTGAAATAAGGGCTCTTTTGGATCTCCTGAAGGTGGTCTATGAGAGCCCTTTTACCTTCTTCGGTCGATTCGTCCGCCGACTCGATGGCTTGGCGCATCATCTCGTCTTGCTGGTTCTTCACCAGCTCCTTGAGATTGGAGCGGGCTTTCAAAATGGTGTCGAGCACCGTTTGACGTTCTTCCGGCGTGGCGGCGTCGCGCAGATCGCGGTATAAATCGCGCACCAGTTTCCGATGGTCCATGACATTCTGGAGCCGGGCTTTTTCAGCAGGATCCGTGCTGGCTTCCATGTCATCAACCAGCACACTATCCAGCAACTGGCGCTCCGCATATGCCATTTGTTGTTCCGCAGTGGCCAGTTTCTGGTCTTGTGGAGAAAGAGGTTTCTCCGTTTCCGAGGGATCGGGCGGTATATAGGCAGACGCGGAACCGCCCGCGGAGCTGTCCTCGGGAGCTGCGGAATCGTTGGGAATTTGCTCCTCAGGATTTCCCGATGGGGCCATCTGCCCAGTGGAAAGGGCCTGGATCTGGCCGCGCAGCGATGCGTTCTCTTTTTCCACCCACTGCATGCGTTCCGAAGCAAAAGACAGCTCTTCCGTCAAGCGATTTTTCTCTTGCTCCAATTGGGCATGCTGGCTGGTGATTTCAACCAATTTAGGATTCATCTGCGCCCGAATAATCAATGCGCCTAATACCGCCCCGAAGGCAACCGCTACAATCAATGCAATAATGGCTCTCATGCTTCCCTATCCCGTGTTCGCTCATATGCTTCCGCCGATTCTGCACATAAAACCGCCGCATATACTCGCATCCACATATTCCCGTGTCAACCCATTGCAAAATATACCTTGACGGTGAACGTAAAAAACACCCGTCCGGTTGACACTCCTGTTTTCATTTTATTCGCCTCGCCACGCACAACGCCAAACGGCGGCGAGCTCTCGGCAAGTTTCTATTTTCCAGTTCATGCTCCCAGAAACGCCAAACAGCATACCCCATGGCGCGCAGTTTCCTTCGATTAGCCGCATCACGGCGGGTGTTTCGTTCAATCTTTGTTTTCCAATAAGCTGTATTGCTCTTGGGAACATGCCCATGGCTCGGACACCCATGATAAAAACAGCCGTCCACAAAAATGATGAGTTTGAGTGAAGGAATGACAAAATCGGGTTTCCCCGGAAGCTGGGGGTCATGGCGTCGAATCTGTTTTCGGCCGCCAAGCGATTCCCGCAGCAGGGCATGCATCCGTTCTTCTGGCTTTGTACCTGTCGAGCGGATTCTCGACATTACCTCGCTGCGTTTTTCTGGTGAAAAAACATCCGCCAAAGAATGAACTCCATACAGCTCGATAGCAGTCTGTTACATGCTCCATTCTTTGGATTGTTCAGGGAATTTTCGAATGAGCCATTCCAATACTTGCAACTGTTCTTTGATGGGAGCCCGGCGGATTTGGACCAGCAATTTATGTGCGCTTGGCCTGTCCAAGGTGATATTCGATGCGCCTTCATTGCAAACAGAGCAAATAGCGCGAAGATTGCTTATGTCATCCGTTCCGCCTTCTGATTTATCGATGATATGGCCGATATGCAAGCGCGTTTTCCGGGAAGGATCATAAGGGTGGGGCTCACCAGCCACCGCGCCGCACATCTGGCAGGTAAAACCATTCCTATCAAGCACATATGCACGGACTTCCTTCGAAATACTACGTGCGAAAGATGGTATGGGCTTCAAATCCACCAGCAAATACTGGCCCGGTTTCAGTTCACTCCGGTCATTGTGCGTGACAATATTCATGCCCTCTTCATTGCGCAATTCACGCACCCGGCGGCCCCATTCGCTAGTTCCCGCTACCTCCCTCAATGTATCAGAGTCAACAATCTCCCCCACGTGCTTGTGGAAGAACTCGCGTAGGAGCGTCCGGGAGCCTTTCTTTTTTGCTGGCTTTTTTTGCATGCTGTTTATTCCTGTTTACCGCCTTGTGCAATGCGCGCCCAATGGCTTCCGCTACAGGAGGGGGGAATGCATTTCCTACTTGCCGGTAAGCGGCTGTTTTACCTCCATAAAACCTCCAGTCTTTTGGGAATCCCTGCAAGAGCGCCGCCATTTGAACCGTCAATCGAGGCATCCCACTAAAATCAGGCCCTGGCGGTTCATCTGCTACCCCGAGCCCATCAACGCCTAAATGCGCCCATGCTTGCCGTGCACGCGTAGGTCCCAGATCAGGCCCGCCATGCTTTCGCGAACCACCCACTAGTGTCGGGGCAATCCGGCTGGCTTGCTCGCGCCATGCTTGGGCGCCGCGCCAGCCCCGCTGCGCCATTTCCCCATACAACACTTCACCCACGGTGCTTGGCGCACATTTCGCAGCAGCAGGCCATTGGAAAAACGGCCACGATTCCCTTCGCATGGCGGCTAGAACCGCACGGGCGCGCGTTTGGGGGACGCCGAAATTACAAGCATCCACGAGCCGCCATTCCCCCATATAGCCCATGCGCCATAAGGTTTGTAATATATGGTTTCGGTAGCCATCAAATCTGGAGCCAAGCAAGCCGCGTACGTTTTCCACTAATATTGCCTGAGGTTCGATTTCTTGCGCTAAACGGATCATCTCCGGGAATAGATCCCGCTCGTCCTCCGCACCTAGCTGCTTGCCGGCTATCGAGAATGGCGGGCACGGCACTCCGCCGGCCAGTAATTCGACACCCATGAAAGGTGCGCCTGAAAACTGGCGCACATCGCCCTCAATAACGTTCCATGCTGGCCGGTTTAGGCGTAACGTTTCACACGCGGCTTTGTCGATTTCAATCAGCGCCGCATGTTTGAATCCCGCGCTTTCAAGTCCAATTGCTTGGCCGCCAGCGCCTGCACATATTTCAATGGAACGGAAAAGGGCCATATCGTCACCGGTTGGTTGATTCGGATGAATGATACCAGAAGGGCCAGCCGTTTTCACGGATGCTGTGGTTCATTGGTTCATGAAACGAACCGCTCCCGTATCTTTTGGATGGTAGCGTACGCTTCGGCCAAAAAGGCCTCCGGCGGCTGGGTCTTCTCTTGGGGAACGGCCTCCAGCAGAAATACGCCTTCATACTTCCGCCAAGGGTAGGCGGCAGCCAGGGCGTCCCATTCAATGACGCCTTTCCCGGGAAGCCAATGGCGGTCGAGGACGCCATCCGTATCCGCGATGTGTAGATGGGCGAGGCGGTGGCCCCAGCGTCGAAGTAGTTCGAGGGATGGAACACCATACAAGCGGTCATGGCCGGTATCGTAACAAAAGGCCACATGCGGCGAATCAAACGCTTCGAAAACGGCATCGAGATGGGCGGGGCTTCGGGTGTTCTCGATGGCCAGCGTAATGCGCGCTTCTTCCGCCGCCAGGACGAGGCGATTCAATTCCTCGATGGCCTCCCCTGTAGGCAAGGGCATTTCGGTCCCACGGGTTAGATGCATGACCATGGCCGGAATATCATGGGCGGCGATGTCATGCAACCATGCGATATGCCGGTCCACGGTTTCCCGGCGCACAGCGGCGTCGGGACTCCAGAAACCATTGCAACAGGAATAAGGCACGTGGGCGTTGTCCACATATAGCCCCGCATCGCGGGCATAGCCCGGCATTCCATGCACCAGCGTCCGGCGCGGCTCTTCCTCGACTTCCCACCAAAGGGCAGTGGCATCGAATCCCGCCGCACGAATGAGGCGCATGCGTTCCGCAAAGGGCATATGGATGCCAAACCAGGCGAATAGGCCCAGCTTGGGCTTCTGTTGGGAGGCGTTTCCAGGCATTACCGCTCTCCCTCATAAAGTGTAGCGATGCCAAACGTCAGTGGGCGCGCCGATACCTGCTGGAATCCCGCTTCTTCCATGAGGGAGCAAAAAGCCCGGCCATGCGGGAAGATCTCAATCGTCTGGTTGAGATAGCGGTAGGCGGCAGGTTCACAGGAAGCCAGCGAGCCAATCGCGGGCAGCACATGGCGCAAATAAAACAGATACAGCGCGCGGATAGGCTCATGCTTCGGCAGCGAAAACTCGAGAATCAGGACGCGCCCGCCAGGCCGCAAGACACGGCGCATCTCGCGCAGGCCTTGGGGAACATCAATGAAGTTTCGTATGCCAAAAGATATGGACACGGCGTCGAATGTGCCATCAGGCAATGGAAGCTGCATGCCATCGCCGCGCACAAGCGCATAGTTCTTTTCTAATCCTAGCTTTACAAGTTTTGTACGGCCTAGCTCGAGCATGCCGCGCGACATATCCACGCCCACGCCCAGTGTAACGGGCAGCCTCATGCGCGCGAAGGTAGCCAGCACGTCCGCCGTGCCCGTGGCCAAATCGAGCACGCGCAGTCCCTCGCGGCACGGCACCCGTTTGGCAAGTTTATTTCGCCACAAGACATCAATCCGCATCGAGAATAACCGGTTGAGCATGTCGTACCGGCCAGCGATGCGGTCGAACATCTCATGCACATTTTCACGGGATGGCCCCGCCGTGGGTTTCATGTCGTATGTTTTCCTTGTTATCCGGCCTTGAGTAGTGGGGCAAGCCCCACCCTACAAGCATTTCAATGGCCAGCCAATTCGGCTTGGCGCATTTGTTTGGACAGGTAGATATGCAGCGCCGCGATGTCGGAAGGGCGCACGCCCGAGATGCGCGCCGCTTGGCCCAAGTTTACGGGCCGGACGCGCTCGAGCTTGTCCTGGCTCTCGCGGGGCAATCCAGGGATAGCGCGGTAATCAAGGCCTTCGGGCATGGCCAGTTCTTCGGAGGCCATGAACTTCTCGATATCCCGTTGCTGCCGCTCGAAATACCCCATGTATTTCGTGCGGATCTCCACCTGCTCGGTGGTCTCGAAACCAAGTGGTTCGAGCGGCGGGCACAGGCGGTGGACATCCCCAAGGGTGATTTCCGGACGCCGCAAGATTTGAGCTGCCGTTTGGGGCTCCTGCAAAGCCGCGCCACCGCGCGATTCCAGAAATGCGTTGATCTCCCCGGATGGATTCACCCGTTCCGATTCGAGCCGCCGCATCTCGGCATGCACGCGGTCCATCTTCTGTCGCACTCGTTCAATGTACGCTTCGCCCGCGATACCATACACCGCCAGGCGTTCATCCGCGTTGTCATGGCGCAGCAGCAGGCGGTATTCGGCGCGCGAGGTAAAGAGGCGGTAAGGCTCCGTGACGCCCCGCGTCACGAGGTCATCCACCAGCACGCCTAAATAGGCTTCATGGCGGCCAATGTAGAGCGGCGGCGAGCCGTCAAGCTGGCGCAACACATTCAAGGCCGCGAAAAGCCCCTGGGCCGCCGCTTCCTCGTAACCCGAGGTGCCATTGATCTGCCCCGCGTGATACAGCCCGCGCACGGCCTTCGTCTCGAAGGTGGGCTTCAGCTCCGTAGGCTGGATGTAATCGTATTCGACGGCATATCCTGGACGGAGCATTTCCGCTTCTTCGAGTCCGGGGATCGTATGCAGCATGGCGAGCTGCACATCCTCCGGCAGGCTCGTGCTCAGGCCATTGACATACACTTCCGCCGTATGCAGCCCTTCCGGCTCGAGAAAGATGCGATGCGAGTCCTTGTCCGCGAACCGGAACACCTTGTCCTCGATACTCGGGCAATACCGTGTCCCCGTGCCCTCGATGCGTCCAGTGAACATGGGCGAGCGGTCCAGATTCGCGCGGATGATGTCGTGCGTGCGCTCACTGGTATTGGTGAGCCAGCAGAGCACCTTGTTGGGATGGAAACCTTCGATGGGCGTCGAGAACGAGAAGGGGCGCGGCTCGTTATCGCCCGGCTGGGGCGTCAAGGCGCTGTAGTCAATGCTGCGGGCGTGGATGCGGGCGCAGGTGCCCGTCTTCAGGCGGCCCACGGTGAAGCCCAGGCGGCGGTATGAATCGCTCAAGGCCAAGGCGGGCATGTCGCCCGCGCGCCCGCCGGGCGTGTCCACCATCCCGAAGTGCAGCCGCCCGCCGAGAAACGTGCCTGTACAGACGATCACCGCCCGCGCGGTGATCTCCGCGCCTAGCGCCGTAACGACACCCGCTACTTCGCCATCGCGCACGAGAATATCTTCTATCAGCGCTTGTTTGAGTACCAGATTTTCCTGTTCCTCGCACACGCGCTTCATGTCGTATTGATACGCCACGCGGTCGGCCTGGGCGCGGGGCGAATGGACGGCGGGCCCCTTCGAGCGGTTTAGCATCTTGAATTGGATGCCCGTGCGGTCCGTGCAGCGGCCCATCTCGCCGCCGAGGGCGTCGATTTCACGCACGAGCTGGCCCTTCGCGATGCCGCCAATGGCGGGATTGCACGACATCTTGGCGATATTGTCGAGCTGGCTGGTCACGAGCATCGTCCGGCGGCCCATGCGCGCACACGACAGCGCCGCCTCTACGCCCGCGTGCCCGCCTCCCACCACGATGACTTCCATATCCGGCATGCCATACTGATCCTTATGATTCCATATCTGATGCCGCGCCAGCATCTCCCAGGCGCGGCCTGCTATTGTATGCTCTGCCCGCCCTCAAGCCCAAATCAAAAAAATGGCGCTCCCTAGCAGGGCTGCATTAAATCAAAAAGAAGCAATGAATCTTCCATGCTGATATGTGGCAACCCATCCAGAATTGTTTGTATATGCTGGTTTCAAGAATGTTAATGTATAATGACTGATAATGTAACAACCGGCAACAGTGGGAAATGCGGCATGCTTAATTCTTTTGGAGTCAAAAATTTTAAGAGTTACCAAAAGGCGAAGCTTCTGCTTCGACCTTTGACCCTTCTGGTAGGAGCCAATGCTTCCGGGAAGAGCAATATACTGGAAGCACTACAAATGATGTCATTGCTGGCGCAGGGAAGACATTTGGATGATGTCTTTAGTGCGACCTAGAAACCCACGTCCTTTGGACGTGGTCATAGGGCCTTTGGCTCAGCCTGTTTGAGCCCATCGGCATCCCCTACACTCGTGTTGTTCCGCAACACCGAGGAAGGAGATGCCAATGAGTCGTTTCCGCAAATTATCACATGCGATATGGTATTGCCAATATCACATGGTATGGGTGCCCAAATACCGCTACCGGGTTTTGACGGGACCGGTGGGCAAGGAGGTCTACACCTGTATCCAAATGTTCTGTGGGCAGCAAGGATGCGAGGTGCTCGAATTGAATGTACAGCCCGAGCACGTGCATTTGCTTGTGATGGTTCCGCCAAAGGTGTCGATATCGGATCTGGCGGGCATTTTGAAGGGGCGTACGGCGATCCGGATATTCAAGCAGTTTCCGCATTTGAAAAAGAAGCCCTATTGGGGCAATCATTTCTGGGCACCTGGATATTGCGTGGATACCGTGGGGCTTAACGAAGAAATGATCCGCAAGTACGTGAAGTTCCAGGAAGAAGCGGAACGTCACGATGAACAGCTAAAATTGAAGTACTGAACCAAGCGGTGTTGCGGAACACAACCCACGCTTGCATCCTTTGGGTGCAAGCACTCAGCCACTCTCTGAGTGGCCAAAGCAAAGCCACGTCCTCTGGGCGTGGTTTTTTACGAGGCGCGTCAAAATAACTTGACTATTTTTTCGCATTCAACGCAATTTTCATGGCGATAGGAATTACCGCTTCCTTTCCGAGTGGTGGGAGAAAATCGGTAAGTTATTTTGACGCGACTCCTTAGTGCGACCTAAAAACAAGTTAGTGAAGTATTCCCCTGAGCGCGTGCTTTCCAGCTATCGCCACGATTATTGTTTGTCTGTAAATGCGGATCTATATACCTCTGGCCCACTGACCAGGAGTTTCTCGATGCGCTTGTGCAGCTCGAAACGCAGTATGCGCCTGCCGAGACGTCTGAGTGATTTCCTGGCGTACCACCCAGTGGAACTGCATAGCGCTGTTTATTCGCGTTTACCTTTGCGTTCTTGGCGGCTTTGCGTGAGTATAAGTAGGATGAGTGTCCTTCGAATGGCATATTTCACGCCGCGAAGCCGCAAAGAATACAGGATCAACGCACAGGATTTCA
>CAXXTH010000008.1:0-162382 GCA_963668025.2 Candidatus Hydrogenedentota bacterium | reverse complement strand
ACTGCCGTGCTGCGCGCTTGTATTATCGGAATGGGGCCTATCGGGAACCGCCATGCAAAATACTACCAATCAAGCCCATTATGCGAACTTGTGGGCGTATGCGACCGCATCCGCGAACGGGCCGACGCGGGAGCGGCGCGTTTCGGCGCACCCGCCTTCTACTCGGTCCAAGAGATGCTCGACGCCCTGCACCCCGATATATGCAGCGTCGCCACGGGCGGCTATGAATACAGCAGCGACCACTACGAGCCGACCATGCAGGCCCTCGAGGCCGGGTGCCATGTCTTGGGCGAAAAACCCATCTCGAACGAGATCGCTTTGGCCGAAGAGATGGTCGCCCTTGCCCGCGAAAAACAGCGCTGCTATGGCATCAACCTCAACCACCGCTTCACGCCCCTCGCCTTAAAAGCCAAGCAATGGGTCGAGGAAGGACGGCTCGGACATATCCTCTTCATCAATATGGCCATGTGGATCAAAAATCCAGCCGAGAGTTCGCCCTGGTTCCAAATCAAGGCCTTGCACCCGCACACCATCGACATCATGCGCTACTTCTGTGGCGACATCGCCGCCGTCCAATGCTTCGTCACCAAGGCCCCCGGGCGCACCATCTGGTCGACGTCCCATTTCAACATGCAATTCACCAGCGGGGCCGTGGGCGGCCTCACCGGCAGCTACGACATCGAACGCGGCCACCCCATGGAACGCTGCGAAGTCGCCGGCACCGGCGGCCGTTTCGTCCTCGACGACCTATTCACGGAGCTTACCCTGTATCCCGCGGGCTCCATCGAAAAAACCGTCATCACCAACACCGTCTTCGGCACCATGACCGAGAAAACCTTCGACGACACCTTCAGAAACCGCATCCACCGCTTCATCGAGCAAGTGGCCGAAAACTGCCTCCCGGAACAGATCGACGGCTCAGGGGCCGACGGCCTCGCCGCCCAAAAAGTCCTCGCCGCCGCCATCGAGTCCATCGAGACCGGGACCGTGGTGAAAGGTGGGAGGGGGAGAGTAAGAGAAGCCTCGATGCCTTTCTAGACAAAACGTAGCATGGGCGTCTCGCCCATGATTCAATGGGCTATAGCACTTGCTTCATGGGCGAGACGCCCATGCTACGTTCAGCACTTTTTATGGATTTCTGTGTGGTTTTTCCTGTATTCTTCGTATAGTATAATAGCAAATCCAAAGGAGGCCTGGCAATGAGCGCGAGAATTGAGCAACTATGAAGATCCGGATTTTTTAACACAAAGGCACGAAGACACAAGGAACCGGAAACAATTCCTTGTGTCTTTGTGCCTTTGTGTTGAAAAAGGAAAGGGGGGAGGGTGAATGCAGCAATTTTGAGCCAATCCCCGAGCGTACGGAGAAAGCGGCGAACGCCGTGGTGAATGCCGCCATTCCAGGTGCATCGGGCATTGGGGCCGGGGCTGCTGGAATGTGTATATGAAGCGTGCTTTATGCCACGAGCTTACGAAGCAAGGCATTCCCTATCAATCCCAAGTGACAATGCCTATCATCTATGATGGCGTCAAGCTGGATTGCGGGACTGCGGCTGGATTTGCTGGTGGATGGACCGGGTGGTGGTGGAACTCAAGGCAATGGAAAAGACCCTTCCCATCCATGAGGCGCAGTTATTGACCTACCTGAGAACTGGCGGGGAAAACGGCTCGGATTGCTGGTCAATTTCAACGTGGCCCTGATGCGCGACGGAATTAGCAGGAAAGTGTTGTGATTTTTCAACACAAAGACACCAAGGCACAAGGAATTGCTTCCATGTTCCTTGTGTCTTCGTGCCTTTGTGTTGAAAATGAATCGTACGCCTATCTTGAATCGCTTCAAGTATCCATGTAAAAGTCTTCGTATGTTTTTAATGTATACCACGTAGAAAGCGGGAGCCGAACAGGAGGCCTGACAATGAGCGCGGAGATGTGTTCTCAGACCAATGAATGTGCTGGCCCAGTTCTGCTGTAAAATGGCGCATCAAAGAGTTGTCCCTTTTCGGCTCCGCCCTTCGGTCCGACTTCAAACCAGATAGCGACCTCGATTTTCCTCGTGAGTTTCGAGCCTGAAACCTCTCTAGACCTCGATGCCCTGCTAACAATGAAAGAGGAACTCGAAGCGCGTTACGAGCGCCCCATCGACCTCGTGGAACGAGAAGCGTTGCGCAATCCCGTGGCGCATCCAGGAGATCCTGCGCACCCGCGAGGTGCTCTATGCCGCCTGACATCAAAGACATGGCCCGCCTCTGGGACATGCTCGACGCCGCGCGGCGCCTGCATCGAGTTCACCAAAGGCATGCACTCTGAAGGGTTTTCAGATATCATCTACATCCACTTGCCATTCGCTAAGCTTGTACGCCTTAACTGTGCTTTCCAAGTGGGTCTTTATCTACAGTTATTTCATCCCCAAGACTAATTCGCATAGATTTATTGCATAGATCAAACGATATGCCAGTTATTTTCCGTGATTGCTGCCATGCAGTATCCTCAACATCCATGCCTTGTAAAGGCGGGAAATTTAAGTCCAATTCTTTGCGTGCCCATCCCATGATCTTATCCGTATTGCCTTTACGAAGGCAATAATTCCAACAACAAAAGTCACTTTCATTCCTACGTCTCCTCATCTGAGTAATTGCGTCCCAACTGGCCCAATGTAAAGGAGCAAAATATCACAATCGTTTCAAATTCACTATCATAATACAGACATAAGGAACCGAAAACAATTCCTTGTGTCTTTGTGCCTTTGTGTTGAAAAAAGAAAAGGGGAGGGTGAATGCAGCAATTTGAGCCAATTCCCGAGCGTACGGAGAAAGCGGCGAACGCCGTGGTGAATGCCGCCATCCAGGTGCATCGGGCATTGGGGCCAGGGCTGCTGGAATGCGTATATGAAGCGTGCTTATGCCACGAGCTTACGAAGCAAGGCATTCACTATCAATCGCAAGTAACAACGCCTATCATCTACGATGGCGTCAAGTTAGATGCGGGACTGCGGCTGGATTTGCTGGTGGATGACCGGGTGGTGGTGGAACTCAAGGCAATGGAAAAGACCCTTCCCATCCATGAGGCGCAGTTATTGACCTACCTGAAACTGGCGGGAAAACGGCTCGGATTGCTGGTCAATTTTCAATGTACCCTTGATGCGCGATGGCATCAGCAGAAAAGGTGTTGTGATTTTTTCACCACAAGAAGACACCAAGACACAAGGAATTGCTTCTTCCGTGTTCCTTGTGTCTTGGTGTCTTTGTGGTAAATATTGGTTCGAGTGTTTTTTGTTTTCAGAAAGGTAAACATGCCAGCAAATAAAGCATTGGTGGTGGATGATGAGGCGGATGTGCGGGCCGTTGTGGTGGAAGTGTTGATGCGTATGGGGTGGGAGGCGGCTGAGGCGGAGAATGGGGAGGAGGCGCTGCATGTGGCGGCGGGGATGCTGCCGGATTTGGTGGTGCTGGATATCATGATGCCGGGGATGGATGGGCGGGAAGTGTTTGCGGCGATGCGGCGCGATGCGCGTTTGGCGCATACGCCTATCATCATGTTGAGTTCAGTGAATGATTATGAACTGGGCTCCCCGGAGACGGCGGAGTCGCTGGCGGAGCAATTTCGGACGGCCCCGCCGCAGGCGTTCGTCAATAAGCCTATAGAACCAAAAGAGTTACGCGCCATCATCCTGGAAGCCGTGGGCGAGGCGTGAGGACACTGTTCGTAACATTTTGGCCAAGTGGTGATGAATGACCGGCGAGGGCGCTGGTCCCACAAACCAACCCGGCAAACCTGTTTATCCGAAAAAAGCGAAAACGACGCTCCCTCGGGTAATGCGCGATGGCAGCAGCAGAAAGGTGTTGTGATTTTTGCAACACAAAGACACCAAGGCACAAGGAATTGCTTCCGGTTCCTTGTGTCTTCGTGCCGTTGTGGTGAAAAATGAATGGGTGTGCGTCCCAATTGTGCTTTCATGCGGCATCTTTCCTAGCTCTGTCGGCCCAGAAGTCTTCGAAGTCTCTGTTCAAGAAGGCGCATCGTAGCGTAATGATCTTGTTTGCACCGTTGACCGTCCATCTCATTCCGGACTGCTTGAGCCGTTTTCCTACAACATTTTTGCAGCCGGCCTCTATGACGCCGGAGCCGACGAACAGTTTTTGTTCCCGGAATTCGGCATAGCGCATCATGTGGGCGCGGCTGCCCAGATACAGAAAATGTTCCCAGGCCGCCTTGCCGTCATCGTCGTGGCTGGGCATGTGTGGCCGCAGTAGCTCCAGGGCCTGCGCGGCCTCTCCCTGCCGCACGAGTTCGCTGAGGCTTTGGCGCATCCGCATCCCCAGCTCAGTGGTCTTCCCAAAGAGCAGCGCGCACAACAGCGCCAGGTGTTCCAGTGCGTGATACAGGTCGAGGATGTGAACGGCCCCGGGGAAGTAGTCGGCGGCGATGTTCGCTATCCATTGCGCGCCGTCGGAAAGGACCACCACCTTTTGCGCGCGTTCCAGTCCACGGCGCTGGGCTTCGGCGAAGATGCGGCCTGCAAAGGCTTCGGCGTTTTCCACGGCGCCGGAAAAGGTGGTGCTGCCGGGGTCGCGCACCGGCTCCCCCTTCTCGTCCGTGCTGGTTTGTGTGAAGACGCATCCGATTTTGGCCTCACGGGTTTTGGCGGATCCGTCTTGCGCCTTTCCCTTGCGCCCGTCCGTTTCGGACTTGACGACGGGAACCCCCGTGCCGTCCATTTCGATGTACAGGACGGGAATCTCATCGCCGGTGCTGGGCTGCGCGGGGTTTGACGGATGCCCGCGCCGCTGCTTTTCCCACGCGGCCACGTCCGCTCCCGTCTGCTCGCTGGACCGCTCGCAGTCCTTGGCGCTCACGCTGATGCCCGCCAGTTCTTTTAGATCCCCGGCGGCGTCCGCGAAGCTTTCCCGCGCGCCAAGGCGCGCCGTCATTCGCCTGACGCCGGGCGAACGCGAAGTGCCCGCGACATCCAGCAGTTCGTCCGCTGGATAGGCGGTGGCCCCGCATGGGCAGCGGTACATCGCGCGCTCCTGCGTGACGTTCCCCAGAATGGTCGTGATGCGCCTGGCCCGCATGCCCGCGCGGCGCATGGGATGGCCGCACAGCGGGCACGCATGCTCCTGGCCCTGGACAATGGCGTTTGCCTTGTCGAACAGGACGGCCAGCGTCTTTCCCGCGCCTTCCAGGGCGGCGGTGCGGATGAGTTTCTCCGTTGCTTCAAAGTCCACGCCGCGGTCCCGGCGGACTAGCGCCAGCGCCCGCGACATTTCCGCGGACCTTTCCAGTTCGACTAGAGCCCTTTTTTTTGCCGCTCGTGGGCGGCCTCCTTGTCGCGCTCAAGCTCTCCGAGCTGTTGTGTCAGCTCGCAAAAGCGTTCGGCGAGTTCGTGAATACGCTTGCTGTTGTCCGTCTGTTCACGGGCGCGCCGCACGTCCTCGGGACTTCGCAGCCGCTGCCGCCGGGGCTTTCCCTGCTCGTACCACTGCAGGGAGTAATAAGGTCCCCGTTCCACGGCCTCCGGCATGTCCTTGCGTGTGCCCTTGACCATTTGCTCCGACACGCCGCCCGGGTGGGCGCTTCGAATGGCGCGCATCTGCCCCAAAATACATTCCCGTTGCGCTTCAATCGTCTCAATGTTCATGGCGGCCTCCATTTGTGTCTATACAGACACAAAATTATACCGCAAAAAACATCTGGACGCAACGAAACACAATCATGGCGCACACCCAAAATGAATCGCCTATTTGCGTGCGGGAGGCGGCTTGTGCTACCATCTCTTTTCGCGCTTGTAGTGGAAAAAACCGGCGAAATGCGCCTTTGGCGCCGCCCAAGAGTTAGGAGAATTGGTGTGAAAAAGGATATTCACCCGAAGTATGTGAATGCGAAGGTCACGTGCGCCTGTGGCAATCACTTCGAGACCCGCTCGACGAAGCCCGCCATCAATGTGGAAATCTGCTCGTCTTGCCATCCCTTCTTTACGGGCAAGCAGAAGCTCATCGATAGTGAAGGCCGCGTCGACCGCTTCAACCGTAAATACGGCCGCAAGAGCAGCTAAGCCTGATTTATGGAAAAGGTCATGTATGAGAAACTCCTCCGCATCGCGGAGGAGTTTGGCCGTATGACCGCCGAAATGTCGAAGCAGGAAGTCGCTTCTGATCCGGAGCAGTACCGCAAGCTGGCGAAGGCGCAAGCCCAAATCGCCGATATTGTGAGCTGTTTTCGGGAGTATCAACAAAGCGAACAGCGCCTCGAAGAGGCGGAAGCCATGCTTCGTGAAGAAAGCGATGGCGAGCTGCGCGAATTGGCGGAACAGGATAAGCATGACCTTGAGGAGGCCATGGAGGAGCAGGAACAGCGCCTCAAGGTGCTTTTGCTGCCCAATGACCCCTTCGACGCCAAAAACACCATCATGGAAATTCGCGCCGGCACGGGCGGCGATGAGGCGGCTTTATTCGCTGCCGACCTCTACCGCATGTATGGCCGTTTCGCGGAACTCAAAGGCTGGAAAGTCGAAGTCATGGGCTCCAATCCCACGGGAATCGGCGGTTATAAAGAGATTTCGTTCCGCATCGTGGGCGACTATGTCTATAGCCAGTTGAAATTCGAGGGGGGGCGTCCATCGTGTGCAGCGCGTTCCCGAGACGGAAGCCCAGGGGCGCATCCACACGTCGGCGGTAACGGTGGCGGTGCTGCCGGAAGCCGATGAAGTGGATATACAAATTGACCCCAGCGAACTGCGCATTGATGTCTGCCGCTCCTCTGGCCCGGGCGGCCAGAGTGTTAACACGACAGACTCCGCCGTGCGCGTCACCCATCTGCCCACGGGACTCATCGTGACATGCCAAGACGAAAAATCACAACACAAGAACAAGGCAAAAGCCCTGTCCGTCCTCCGAGCCCGGCTGCTGGCCAGCAAACAGGAGGAGGAAGAGGCGCAGCGGTCCGCAAATCGGAAAAACCAAGTGGGCAGCGGGGATCGCAGCGAAAGAATCCGAACGTACAACTTCCCGCAGAGCCGCGTAACGGACCACCGGATCAACCTGACCATTCATCGGCTCGAACAGATCCTCGAAGGCGAACTCGGGGAGATCATCGACGCACTGATCGCGGCCGACAGGGCGGCGAAACTCGCCCAAGCGGAGTAGTGAAAGCCCCCCAAAAGCCTTCAACCGTTGGAGAACGCCTAAACGCCGCCGCCACTGCATTGGCCAGCGTGGGGGAGACGCCCCGGCTCGATGCGGAAATCCTTATGGCCCACGCCTTGGGCTGGACGCGCGCGCAGCTTTTCGCCCGGCTGGGAGAGACGCCAAACTCGCCCCAATTCGACGCCTTGATGGAGCGGCGCTTGGCGTATGAACCTATCGCGTACATTTTAGGCGAATGGGAGTTTTTTTCCATGACGCTGAAATGCCGCGCGCCCATACTCGTCCCGCGTCCGGAGACGGAGCATCTGGTCGAGGCGGTGCTTGAGGTCGTGGAAACCCATCCCGGCAGCCGCATACTCGAAATTGGCACGGGCTCGGGATGTGTCGCTGTGGCGTTGGCCGCCCATGCCCCCGATGCGCACGTAGTCGCCACGGATATCAATCCGCAAGCGCTCAGTTTGGCGCGGCATAATGCGGAATACCAGATGGTGGAAAAAACGCATTGAATTCCGGCAAGGCTCCTTGTTCGAGCCTATCCGTGCGAAAGAGCAATTTACGGCCATCTGCTCGAATCCGCCTTATGTGGAAGAAAATGAGTGGCCTCAATTGCCTCCCGTCATCCGTTTGCATGAAGATCCCAAAGCCCTTTTAGCGGGCGCCGACGGCCTTGACATCATCCGCCAGTTGGTCCAAAAGGCGATGCCGTTTCTTGAGCCAGGCGGATTGCTTGCGTTAGAGATCGGAATGGGGCAATATGAGGCTGTGCTCGCTCTCTTGAAGGAGAACGGGTACGTGGATGTGGATTTTAAGCCCGATCTGGCCGGCATACCCCGGATCGCCATCGCGCGGAAACCGGGTGAACTGAGTTCCACTATAAAGAAAACGGACGGCGAACAGGCCTGACCGTTGAGCAAGAGGGGTGTTCCGTATGGCCGCACCCATATATCCAACCGCCGTACGCGAGCTGCCACCCGAGGAACGGCCACGGGAGCGGTTGAGCCGCCTTGGCCCGGAAGCATTGCGCGATGCGGAATTGATCGCCGTGCTGTTGCGCACGGGCACGCGTGAAGTGGGAGCGGTGGCGCTAGCCGAACGGGTAATCCACCATTTCGGCGGCCTGCGCGGCTTGGCGCGGGTATCGCTGGATGAATTACAGCAAGTCAAAGGATTAGGAGCCGTCAAAGCCATCGAGATCAAGGCGGCCTTGGAATTGGGCAAACGCCTGGCGTTGCACACCGAAGCCCGAAAGCCGCGCATTTCATCCGCGGAAGACGTGTCGGCCCTCTTGATGGTGCGCTTCAAGGATTGTGAAACCGAACAGTTCAAGGCGCTTTTATTGAATACCAAGAATGAAGTCATGAAAATCGTGGATGTATCAAGCGGCGGTATTGACTCGACGGACGCCCTGCCACGGGATGTCTTCCGGCAAGCCGTCCGCGATGGCGCCAGCGCGGTCATTGTATGCCATAACCATCCGAGCGGCGACCCAGAACCCAGCCGGGAAGACACTGCCATCACCCGGCGATTGGCGGAATCGGCCCAGCTTCTGGGCCTGCGGCTGCTCGACCATGTGGTGTTCGGCGATGGACGTTACATCAGCCTGGCGGAGAGGGGGCAATTGTGAGGCCGCGTTTCAATGCATGGAAAGAAGGGGCCATCCTGTATTTGCCATGGATGGCTGTTGGCTTGTTCTTCGCGTTGTCCGCGCGCCAGCCGATGCTTCAGATTCTTGCTTGGCTTTTCTTCACCGCAGGCTGCGGCGTCCTATGCTTTTTCCGTGATCCGCCCCGCCGCACAAACGCCGCACCGGATGAAGCCGTCGCCCCAGCGGACGGCAAAATCGTGGGCATTGAAGACCTGGATAGCAGCCCGCATTACGATGGCCCCTGCAAGCGCATCTCGATTTTCCTCTCGCTGTTCGATGTCCACATTAACCGCGCCCCTTGTGAGGGAACGGTGCGGGACATCCGGTACAAACCGGGCGCTTTCCGCGCCGCCATGGGCGCTGAAACGACCGACACCAACGAAGCCAATGCCGTATGGCTCGATACGCCTCATGGACCGGTGACTGTCCGCCAGATCGCTGGGCTTGTGGCGCGCCGCGTCGTCTGCCGGCTGGCACCTGGCGACACGCTGCAAAAAGGCGAGAAATTTGGTATGATCAAATTCAGTTCGAGGACAGAGCTGTATCTGCCCCCGGGAACTGAGGTGAGCGTTCGGTTAAACGATAAGGTGCGCGCGGGAGCCACCGTGGTGGCGCGCTTTACAACACATGCGTAGATTACCATTCAAACAGCGGCGCAACCGGAAAAGGCGTTTTTTCCGCCCGGCGGCGGCCCATTAATGTGCTCGCCAGTGCGTTGACATGCGCCGGGCTGTATTGCGGCATGGCCAGCATTCTCGCCGCCATTGACCAGCAATATGTGAAAGCGTCTTATCTCATTTTCGGCGCGATCGTCTTTGACATCCTGGATGGGACCGTGGCCAAGCTTACTAAAACCACGTCCGAATTCGGCAAGCAGCTTGACAGCCTGTGCGACCTCGTTTCCTTTGGCGCCGCGCCCGCCGTATTGATTTACACCGCCTATTTGGCGGAAGAGCGGGCGGAAGGCTCGCCCGTAGGCCATTATGGCGCTATCATGGCGATCATTTTCGTGATTTGCGGTGCGTTGCGCCTGGCTCGGTTTAATGTCTATCAAGCAGGCGTTCGAGAGTATTTTACGGGGCTGCCCATACCAGCCGCAGCCGGAACAATCGCCTCATTCGTACTCTTCACTCATTTCTTCGACTGGCATGTGGCGTTTTGCATACTAAGCCCTTTGACGCTGGGGCTTGCGTATCTCATGGTAAGCACGGTGCGCTATCCAAAAGATAAAATGAAGGCCATGGTGCTCACACCGCGCAATGCCTTCCCGTGGCTCTTTCTGGTGGCGGTGCTTATTGCCGTGCTGCATTATGCGTTTCAGAAATCGCCCGCGCTGGTATTGTTCCCCACTGCGGCGGCCTATGTGCTCTTTGGCGTAGCGGATGAAGTGTATTTTCGGATTCGCAAGCGGGGGCGGCATGCCCCCCAGCCCGAACCCCTTCAAAGTGAAGAAGAAAACCATCGCTCAGAACCGGCTGACACCGCTTTATGAGGAGGAGCCGCCGGGCTTTTGTTGATGGCGAAAGAAATCCGAGCGTTTATAATATGCCACCGCTTCCGCCACCAATACTTTAAGCACCGCCGCGCTAGGCACGGCAAGTAAGAGGCCTAGAAAGCCAAATACATTTCCGAATACCAGAATCGCAAGAATCACCCACACGGGATGAAGCCCCACTTTCGTCCCCACGATACGCGGCGTCAATACATTTCCCTCAAGGGCTTGGGCGACCACAAACGTCATCACAACAGCCCCGATATGCCAATCGATGCCTTGATATTTGAGCAGGGTGAGCACGAGAGAAGGCAGTACGGTTAATGCAATGCCCAAGTAGGGCACAAAACCAGCTACGGCTCCAAAAAACGCAATGAGCAACGCGAAAGGCGTTCCCGCGATGAGCAGGCCGGTTGCATACATCGCGCCTAAGCACAGCGCCACCGTCACCTGCCCGCGTAAAAAGCACCGCAACTGGTCATCAATCTGCCCCATGATGCGGTCGGCATGCGGCGCATATTCGCGGGGCAGCAATTCGCGTATCGAGGCGATAAGCCCGTCAAAATCCTTGAGCAGATACCCGGCCACAAAAGCAAATAGGGCGAAATTGCCAATGAAGACAATCGTCCCCACCAGCCCGCGGCCTACGCTGGAAGCCACCTGCGCGAGACTCGAACCGGCATTGCGTCCGGCTTGAAGCAAACCATCCGTATTCGCTTTGAAAAATTGCTCCGCATTCTCTTTCACATAGCGGCCCACGTTCTCCGCCGCGACGGCGCGCGCATCGAAATTCGGCGAGGAAGGGTCTCCCCAATCCATGATCTCGCACAGATGCCGCAAGGGCAGTGAATTCACCCATGCGTCCACACGCGCCAGCCGGCCTTGCCCGGTTTCGGTGCGCTGCGCCGTCGCGCTCTGCATGAGCGCATTCGCCTCCGTCAATACGCGGGGCGCCAGAATAATAGGAACGCTTAACAGCATCACCACGCCGCATACGGCCAGCGCCGCCGTGGTCGCACCGCGCGGCACTTTGCGGCGCTCAAAGAAATCCACGACCGGATCAAACAAATATGCGACGAAAAACGCCATGAAAAGCGGTATGAGCACGAAACTCATGAAGTACGCCAAAATGCACAAGAATACAATCGCAGCCAGAAGCCCCGCCGCACGCACCCATGGATTTTTTAGCACCGTCTCCAGCATATTCGCGTCCTCCCATACGCCCCAATGCAAACACCTATGCAATCCTTATCTGGCGCTTGCAAAGACCTTCGGAGGATTCTACCATGGCGGCAGAGCATCTATGAAACACATCACGTTAAAATATCGGCTCTGGGTCATAGGCCCGCTATTCACTATCCTATTCGCATCAGGATGGGCGACGGCCGACTCCCTTGCCTTGAAAGGTGGAGACACCTTATCCGGCGCGCTTATCGAGATCGCCGACGGCACGCTCGTATTTCGAACCGCCTACGCCGGCTTAATGATCATCCCGATTGACGAAGCCGCTTGGGTGGCCAGCGATGCCTATTTCACCATCACGCTGAACGATGAGCGTAAATGGATTGGGCGCTTTACCGTTGAAGATGGCGCACAGCATATCCGCACCGCAAATGAGGACCAATCCATCCCCGTGGACTTAGCGCAGGTCATCAAAACGGTATCCGTGGCGGCGGAGCTTCAACAATCGTTACAGCTCAAACCTAGCGAGCTTCCCTTGGCCTCTCAAACGCCTCCCGCGGAAGAGCAACTCCGCAAACGCCTCGCTTCTCTGGGAGGCCCGCCATCTATTCGCAAGCTGCATTTGGGAAAAGAGCACACCGATCCCTTGGCGGACGCGTTGCGCACCCTCCTCTGGGGAAATGCCCTCTCCATTGAGTCTGAAGAAGGCCAGCCAGCATCCGCTTCGCCCATTATCATGGGCATGCAACTGCAATTAGGAATGCATTCAAACGCCAATGGCTCAGGCAACGATAATTGGCATATGAGGCAAAGTTTGAGGGATTTGCCCATAAAGCCTCTACAAATCAAGCTAGAACCTTCCAAAGAAATCTACAGCGCCCACTTAGCTGGAACGCCAGCCTCATACAGTGTACCCGGCCTTGCGTCTTGGCTTGTAGATGGCCGCTTGGAAATGCCCAAGCTTAACTTAGCGAACAATTTTGCAGCGCTCTGCGGCAACGTGAGGCCGCTTGAAAACCATTTTCCAATATTGGAACTGCGGGTATTTCCGCTTCCTGAAAGCGCATTTTGGCGGAACAACCCTTTATCTCCGAGGAAGATGCCCGATCTGGCTGGGATATTGCATCTCGGGTGTGCGTCCCAATTGTGCTTTCATGCGGCATCTTTCCTAGCTCTGTCGGCCCAGAAGTCTTCGAAGTCTCTGTTCAAGAAGGCGCATCGTAGCGTAATGATCTTGTTTGCACCGTTGACCGTCCATCTCATTCCGGACTGCTTGAGCCGTTTTCCTACAACATTTTTGCAGCCGGCCTCTATGACGCCGGAGCCGACGAACAGTTTTTGTTCCCGGAATTCGGCATAGCGCATCATGTGGGCGCGGCTGCCCAGATACAGAAAATGTTCCCAGGCCGCCTTGCCGTCATCGTCGTGGCTGGGCATGTGTGGCCGCAGTAGCTCCAGGGCCTGCGCGGCCTCTCCCTGCCGCACGAGTTCGCTGAGGCTTTGGCGCATCCGCATCCCCAGCTCAGTGGTCTTCCCAAAGAGCAGCGCGCACAACAGCGCCAGGTGTTCCAGTGCGTGATACAGGTCGAGGATGTGAACGGCCCCGGGGAAGTAGTCGGCGGCGATGTTCGCTATCCATTGCGCGCCGTCGGAAAGGACCACCACCTTTTGCGCGCGTTCCAGTCCACGGCGCTGGGCTTCGGCGAAGATGCGGCCTGCAAAGGCTTCGGCGTTTTCCACGGCGCCGGAAAAGGTGGTGCTGCCGGGGTCGCGCACCGGCTCCCCCTTCTCGTCCGTGCTGGTTTGTGTGAAGACGCATCCGATTTTGGCCTCACGGGTTTTGGCGGATCCGTCTTGCGCCTTTCCCTTGCGCCCGTCCGTTTCGGACTTGACGACGGGAACCCCCGTGCCGTCCATTTCGATGTACAGGACGGGAATCTCATCGCCGGTGCTGGGCTGCGCGGGGTTTGACGGATGCCCGCGCCGCTGCTTTTCCCACGCGGCCACGTCCGCTCCCGTCTGCTCGCTGGACCGCTCGCAGTCCTTGGCGCTCACGCTGATGCCCGCCAGTTCTTTTAGATCCCCGGCGGCGTCCGCGAAGCTTTCCCGCGCGCCAAGGCGCGCCGTCATTCGCCTGACGCCGGGCGAACGCGAAGTGCCCGCGACATCCAGCAGTTCGTCCGCTGGATAGGCGGTGGCCCCGCATGGGCAGCGGTACATCGCGCGCTCCTGCGTGACGTTCCCCAGAATGGTCGTGATGCGCCTGGCCCGCATGCCCGCGCGGCGCATGGGATGGCCGCACAGCGGGCACGCATGCTCCTGGCCCTGGACAATGGCGTTTGCCTTGTCGAACAGGACGGCCAGCGTCTTTCCCGCGCCTTCCAGGGCGGCGGTGCGGATGAGTTTCTCCGTTGCTTCAAAGTCCACGCCGCGGTCCCGGCGGACTAGCGCCAGCGCCCGCGACATTTCCGCGGACCTTTCCAGTTCGACTAGAGCCCTTTTTTTTGCCGCTCGTGGGCGGCCTCCTTGTCGCGCTCAAGCTCTCCGAGCTGTTGTGTCAGCTCGCAAAAGCGTTCGGCGAGTTCGTGAATACGCTTGCTGTTGTCCGTCTGTTCACGGGCGCGCCGCACGTCCTCGGGACTTCGCAGCCGCTGCCGCCGGGGCTTTCCCTGCTCGTACCACTGCAGGGAGTAATAAGGTCCCCGTTCCACGGCCTCCGGCATGTCCTTGCGTGTGCCCTTGACCATTTGCTCCGACACGCCGCCCGGGTGGGCGCTTCGAATGGCGCGCATCTGCCCCAAAATACATTCCCGTTGCGCTTCAATCGTCTCAATGTTCATGGCGGCCTCCATTTGTGTCTATACAGACACAAAATTATACCGCAAAAAACATCTGGACGCAACGAAACACAATCATGGCGCACACCCTTGCATCTCCGAAGGATTGACTAGCTCTTGGCGCTCTGCTATCATTTGGTGAAATTGCCAGGCCAATTCCGCGGGCGGCCCCGATGCCGGTCTGGGCGCTCAGCATCTGGGCAGTGCATTTGCACAAACAAGAGGCGGTAGAACACGTGTCTGTTGTCATAGAAACCCACGACCTCACGAAAGTGTATGAGGGGGCGCTGAAAGGCCAGGATGTGCTGGCCCTCAAGAGCCTCAACCTAAATGTCAATGAGGGAGAGATACTCGCCTACCTGGGTCCGAACGGCTCCGGCAAGACGACCACTATCAAGCTCCTGTTGGGGCTTATTTTTCCCACATCGGGCACCCTCAAGATCCTGGGGAGCGCGAATACAGGCTCGAACCAGGTGAAACAGAACATCGGATATCTTCCGGAAGGCGCCTATTACCCCGAATTCCTTCGTGGGGAGGAAGTGCTGCGCTTTTATGGCCAGCTTTATGGGATGGGAGGGAAGTTCCTCGAGAAGCGCATCTCGGAAGTCATCGAGATTGTAGGCATGACTCATGCCCGCCGCCGCCTCATTCGCGGCTATTCGAAAGGGATGCGCCAGCGCATCGGCTTGGCCCAGGCCCTCATCAGCAATCCGAAACTCCTTATTCTTGATGAGCCCACCACTGGACTCGACCCGATTGCGCGCAAAGAAATTCGCGATATCTTGGTCCGGCTGCGTGATGAAGGCAAAACATTGCTGATTTCGAGCCATGAACTCCTCGAGGTGGAACTCATCAGCAATCGCGTGGCTATTTTGTTCGAAGGCGCTCTTAAAGCGCAAGGTGCGATTGATGAACTTCTGACCGAGCGGGAAACGACACTTCAGGTGCAAAATGTCAACGCTGCGGCCATGGAAAAACTGACAAACGCGGGTATAACCACCGAAGATAACATCGAGAATATCTCGATTCTCCGCGTCCCCACCCATGTATCTCTCTACGACGCCTTGGATATCTGCAAAGAGCAGCATGTCACACTCGTCGGTATCCGGCCCCGTAGGGAAACTCTGGAAGAACTCTTCGTACGCGTCGTGGGCGACGCCGTTAAGGAAAGGGCGCTTGCTGTATGACCAAGGTGCTTGCACTTGTCCGAGGCCCATGGGCCATCGCCATGTATACGTTGCGCGAAGGCATGCGCAAAAAGACCCTCATTGGATTCCTGATCCTCAGTTTGCTGGTGATCTTCGGCTCCAACTTCATTACCGCGTTTTTGCAGGAAAGCGTCTCGCAAGACAATTCGCCCACGGATGTGGATGTTAAAATCATCAAGGATATCTGCATCACGGCCATTTCTATTTTCGGCATTTTGATTACGATCTTCATATCAGCATCCGTTGTGCCTACGGAAGTGGACAACAAGGTGGTGTACACCATTTTGTCCAAACCGTTGCGCCGCTTCCAATACCTGGCGGGCAAGTTTATAGGCATTCAGCTTATCGTGTTGATAAACTTGGTGTTAATGGGCGTGTTGTTCTTCTTCGCCATATTCTTCAAAGAAGGCACCTATCCCTTTATCTTGCTTCCCTCATTGCTGCTCACGTATTGTATGTTTTTGATTGTGTCCGCGTTCACATTCGCCATATCTTGCACATCCTCTTCTTCCGTGCTGCCGACTATCGCGGGGCTCTTCATTTACATCACGGGTCTATTGACCGAGTATTTGAAGGATGTGTATGAGCGGGCAGGCCAAACAGGACAATGGCTGGATGAAATCACGGGAAAAATCGCATTTGGCCTGTACCATTTCCTCCCCAACCTGAGCGCGTTTAGCCTCAGCAACCAAGTAATCTACTCCCAGCCTATCGAGTCCGTACTGAGCCAGCAGCTCATCAGCTTGGTTTTGTATAGCCTTATTTATGCCTCGGCGGGATACATCATCGCCTATTGGATTTTCCGCCGGAAGGAGCTTTGATCCCGCGTATGAAACAGCGCGCTAACTTCATATTAGGCCTGCTCTTAGCGGCCGTCATCGCATTGGGTGTCCTGCAAGGAAACCAGGTGAACCATTTGCGTGATTCGGATCGCTTTTTCAATTGGATCTTGAGCGCCGCCAATCAATACCGTCTCCAGGGGAGCCTGAAGCCCCAGGTGGAGCTGCCCGATGGCGTCGTTTCCAAGGATCAAGAGTTGTTCGAGAGCATCGAAGCGGCCATTGAGCAATCCTTGCCGGATCTGCCGGACACCGGTTCTGCTGATGGGAAGCTTCCGAAATTGGTCCAATACGCCATTGCACCGGAAGCGAAGCAAACCTCGGAAGAAGGCAGCGAACTCGATGCACCCGATCCTGAAGAGGAGCAGAACCGCCTCGAAGCGCTTTGGGAAGTGCTCAAAAGCCCGGCGCTCAAGCAACAGCGCCACGATTTTGAAACCTATCTTCGCAATAAGCAGCTTATAAGCATAGGCTCGCAATTTGACATCAGCCAGATATACAGCAACGAAGATACACTGGTCAGCCTAAGCAATATCTTTTTTGGGTTCCGCAAAATGGCAGCGAACCTATTATGGCTTCAAGCAGATAAGATGTGGCATAAAGGCGAGTATTACCGCATGATACCCGTCATGAAAACCACGGTCTCCTTGGATCCCAACTTTGTGGACGCATACCTGGTTGGCGCGTGGCACATGTCCTATAACTTTACCGCGGAACTGCCGGACACGCCTGTCGAATTACGCAAGTACGATGCGGAATATGGAAAGCGCGTGGGGGAGAAGGAAAGGCTCTATTATATGGGCGTGAATTTCCTCCTGGACGGCATCCAGAAGAATCCATCTAACTACAAATTGTACTTTGATTTAGGCTTTGCCATATATGGACAGAAATTAGAAGACTACGCCAATTCCGTCAAATATCTCTCAGAAGCTTTCCGCTATCCGCATGATAGCTGGGTCGAGCGCATGCTATACCGAGCGATGCGTCTCAATGGCCAATATGAAGATGCGCTGGCAGGCTATGACGATTATATGAAAAAGAATCCCACCTTCGAGCAAGGGCCTCGATTGATTGCATACACCAAAGCATATTTTGCCGAAGATCGCACCAAGAAAACGATGAAAGCGGTGGGTGATGCGGAAAAGGCGGCCAGCCAGGCACAGCAAAAAGCTACGGACGCCATGGCCGCTGGCGATCAAGCCGCCGCACAACAAGCTCAAGCCGCATACGCGGAATTGAATGCGCAAGCGGATGCGCTTCGGACGCAAGCCGATACATACCGCACGGAAGCAAAAACGCTGTGGGAAGAGATCCGCGATCAGTATGATGATCCGCTGGCGCGGGCCAAACTGCTCCATATCGAGTCCATGCAACTCGTTGCACAGAAACGATATACCGAAGCACTCGCCTTGCTCGATTATGCCCGGTTCGAGAGTGATGAAGTATTCACCGAATTTTCGGATCTAATGATTGACATCCGCCAAATGGAAGGAAGCCCGCTAAACGCCTCTGAAAAGATGGCTGTAGCGCGCCGCCATTTGATCGAAGCTGTCGCGGATCGAAAAGTTGGAGAACGCCTATTCCAATTCCGCGATGATGGCTGGTATCAAATGGAATATTCCGGACAAGCACCCACGATGATATCGGATGTATCGCCGCAGCTCTCTACCTTGAAACAATCATTACCTGGGCTAGATGATATTCTTGCAATGGCGCGATTGAATCAAGCGTATCCCGATTTGAAGGACACGCTGGATCTGGGGGATCGCGTCCTGTTTAAAGTGGATGACACGTGGTATGAATACCGCGAGTCCGCCAAGTCTTAGGGGAAGCGTCACCGCTTTTCATGGCCTTGCAGCACAAGAGGAATGGAGAAGCAGCGCCTTCAGGATTGATGCATATTCCTCCACAACGAATTAAAGAGAACCTAAGGCGGATTCTCGATCGTATTGCTGAAGCTGCTGTACGGGCGTCCCGTCCTCCAGATGCGGTAAAGCTCATCGCTGTCACAAAGACCGTTTCCATTGAAGAAGTGCGCGTATTGCATCAATTGGGCATCCGCCACTTTGGTGAAAATCGGGTCGAGGCCGCTCAAAACAAGATCGAACACATGCATGAAGACATCTCATGGCACATGATCGGCACGGTTCAACGCCGTAAGACGGATGACATTGTACGCTTGTTCGATATGGTGGATTCCGTGGACCGGATAGCGCTTGCCGAAACACTGGAACAGAAATGCGAGGCGCTCAATCGGGCGGCATTGCCGGTATTGCTGGAAGTGAATGTATCCGGCGAGGACACCAAGCATGGATTCTGTCCAGATGAGACGCCCGCCGCCATTGAGCGCATCAACACATTTAGCCGCATTCAAATATGCGGCTTGATGACCATGGCGCCCTTCGTAAGCGATCCAGACAAGACGCGCCCCTTATTCGCCGCATTACGCGAACTCGCCGTTCGCCATCAACTTACTGAGCTGTCCATGGGGATGACAAATGATTTTGAGGCCGCCATTCAAGAAGGCACGACCCAAGTACGCATAGGAACTGCGTTATTTCAAGAAGTGTAATGCGCGGTCCCGCACAGGAATACACACGACGAGGTATATACATGAGAGAAAAACTGGAAGCCATCCGGGCCCAAGTGCTGGCGGAAATCAAGCAATGCGCTTCGCTGCCCACACTCGAGGAGATCCGCGTTAAGGCGCTCGGACGAAAAGGGATACTGACCGAAATCCTACGCGGCGTCAGCCAAATATCGCCTGAAGAGCGGCCGATTATCGGCCAAGCGGCCAATACGGTGAAACAGGCTATCATGGAAGCCCTGGACGCCTGCAAGGAGGCGCTTGAAGGTCAAAACATGGGGAAGGCCGACACCAGCCTTGATTTTACCTTGCCTGGCCGGCGTATTCCGCAAGGCTATATGCATCCTATCTCCAAGCTCCTTGAAGACCTGCTGGATATATTCTCCGAATTAGGCTTCCAGGTAGCAGCCGGGCCGGATATCGAGACGGAATATTACAATTTCGACAGTCTGAACACGCCTGCGGATCATCCCGCCCGCGACCTGCACGACACGTTCTTTGTGAAACCTGGCGTGGTGCTGCGTACGCAGACATCCCCCGTCCAGATGCGCGTCATGGAGGCCAACCAGCCCCCCGTGGCTATTGTCGCGCCCGGCCGGGTGTACCGTGTGGACGCCGACGCCACGCATAGCCCCATGTTTTGGCAGCTCGAGGGGCTTCTGGTGGACACCGACGTGACCTTTGCGGACCTTAAAGGCACGCTCATGATGTTTATTCGCAAGCTGTTTGGACCGGATGTGCGGGTGCGGTTCCGCCCTCACTTTTTCCCCTTTACGGAACCTTCGGCGGAAGTGGACATCTACTGGTCGGCAGGCTCTCGAAGCCGCTGGCTCGAGATCCTCGGCTGCGGCATGGTGCATCCGGAAGTCTTCCGATATGCGGGATATGATTCGGAAAAATATACCGGCTACGCCTTCGGCATGGGCCTCGACCGCATCGCCATGGTGCGCCATTCCATTGACAGTATTCACCATTTATACGATAATGACCTGCGGTTCCTGGAGCAATTCTAGCCATGAAAATATCACTAAATTGGTTAAAAGAATTCATTGCCATTGACATGGCTCCTGAAGAGCTGGGAGAAAAGCTCACCATGCTGGGCCTCGAAATCGAGGCGATGGAACGGCCGGGCGCGGAAGTGGAAGGCGTGGTGGTCGGGCATATTCTGTCCATGGAACCCCACCCGGACGCCGATCATTTGACCGTATGCAAGACGGATGTGGGGGAGAGTGAGCCTCTTCAAATCATCTGCGGCGCTAAGAATATGAAGCCCGGCGACAAGGTTCCCACGGCCAAAATAGGCGCGCGATTACCTGGCGGATTCGAAATAACGAAGCGCAAAATGCGCGGCTTTGAATCCTTCGGCATGATGTGCTCGAAGCGGGAATTGGGCATGGGCGACGACCATGCGGGCTTGTTCATCCTTGAACCAAGCGCTCCAATAGGCCAAAATGTCCGTGTGTTGCTGGGCCTTGACGATGTGATTTATGAGATCGAAGTGACCCCTAACCGAAACGACTGGTCGAGCATGATCGGCGTGGCGAGGGAATTGGCGGCGCGGTTTCAAATTCCATTTCGTGTGCCCCAGATAGACCTAAAAGAATCTGAAATTTCCGTCGAATCTCTTTCTTCCGTGGATATCGAATCAGCCGAATTATGCTCGCGTTACATCGGGCGCGTGTTAACCAACATTAACATTGCGCCTTCTCCACAATGGCTTGTTCAGCGCCTCATTTCCGCCGGACAACGGCCTATTAACAATATAGTGGACATCACCAATTATGTCCTGTTGGAGACGGGACACCCCTTGCATGCCTTTGATTATGATAAGCTCAACGAGCACCGCATCGTCGTTCGCAACGCCAACGAAGGCGAGCATCTAGTGACGATTGACGAAGCGGAGCGCATGCTTACGCCTGATATGCTCGTGATCGCCGACGCAAAAAATCCGGTGGCGCTGGCTGGAATCATGGGCGGACACGACAGTGAAGTAGGGGAGAGCACCACCCGGGTTTTCTTGGAAAGCGCATTTTTCAATCCGGTGTCCATCCGCAAAACAGCCCGCGTTTTTGGCATGGCGACAGAAGCTTCACAACGTTTCCAGCGCGGCGCGGACCCGGAAATGGCGCGTTACGCCATCGATCGGGCGGCGCAATTGATGCAACAATTGGCGGGCGCTGATATCGCCCAGGGTGTCATTGACGCCCACCCCAGCCCATTATCGCGCACCTCCATTTCTTTCCGGTATGCCCGGGCAAACCAAGTGCTAGGCGCATCTATTGCTGCTACTGAACAAAAAGAGCACTTGAGCCGCCTGGGTTTTGAACCCATGGAGGAAACAGCGGACTCGTGCGTGTTCCGCGTGCCCACCTGGCGTCATGACTGCAAACGCGAAGCCGACCTTATAGAAGAGGTGGCCCGCCTTCATGGATATGAGAAAATTCCCGCGACGCTGCCCCGTGTTCACCCATCCGATAGGGAATATTCTCCCGCGGAGACGGCCCAACGAGGCTTACGCCGTTATTTGGTTAATCGAGGACTTATCGAAGTGCTCAACATGACCTTCTCTTCGCCGAAGGATCTTTCTAAGTCGGGTATGGAAAACGACATACCTAAGATGGTCATGCTTCAGAATCCGCTGACGGAGAACTATGCGGGCATGCGCACCGCGCTCCTGCCTGGATTGCTTCATAACATCGCCGATAACATCCGTTTTGGCGCATCCGATCTGAGCCTTTTTGAGATTGGACCGGTTTATTCCGTGAATACGGAAGGCGAACTCCCACGGCAATCCATCCATATCGGTGTGGTTCTGACTGGAGGCCCCGCTCATAAGCACTGGAGTCGGCCAAAGGAATCCTACGATTTCTATGATCTGAAAGGTATATATGAAGATATTTTACAGTATTTTGGCGCAGACGTCGAAGCTTTCTCTCTAAAAACGAGTGATTTAAGTACTTTTGATTGCTCGGCATGTATCTCTCGTGGCGCAGAGGAAAAGGCCATTGGCGTAATGGGCCCGATCAGCGCACCCGTTTTGAAGTATAATGATATCGAGAAACCGGTTTTCGCCCTTGAACTGGAGCTTGAACCGTTCATGGAGATCAAAACCACTATTTCACAATTTCAAACTATTCCCACTTTCCCGCCATCATTACGTGATTTGGCGGTGGTGGTTGATCGTGCAGTTTCGGCAGGTGACATCCGCCAGGCAGCGTTGGAAGCCGGGGGTAAATACCTGCTCGAGGCGGATTTATTCGATGTATATACGGGCAAACAAGTCGCGGAAAACAAAAAAAGCGTAGCATTAAGCTTAGTATTTCTATCAAAAGACCATACATTAACGGAAAAGGTCACTCAAAAGGCTTGTGACAGCATCTTGGAAGAGCTTCGTAAACGATTTGGTGCGGAACTGCGTTGAAACCTTTGGTAGCCACACAGGTGAGCCTTATCGAGCAAGGCCTGCGTGATTTGCAGGCGGCCTTGTATGAAATCAAGGAAGAGGGACACCGGCGAAACGCTGAACGGGAACAATTGCTACAGGAGAATTGGCGCTTAAAGAAAGAAACATCCACCCATCAGCATGCTTCCCAAGAATATGACGGCCTTTTGGCGGAGAATCAAAAGCTTCAGTCGTTACATGCCGAATTGCGTGCGCGCCTCTTAAAAATATTGGCGCATACAAAGGCTCTGGGCATGGAGTTCCATGAATGAGCGCCGAAACGATATCGGTCCGAATCGGCAATCAGAACATTTCCGTTCCCGTTTTCATTGACCAAGAAACCACGCTGCAGATCGCAGACATGCTCAATGAGCGATTACAAGTAATCGAAAATCAAAGCACCCGCATCGACTCCCACCGATTTGCCCTCCTTGCAGCCATGCATTTTGCCTGCGAGTGGGAGGGACTAAAGCGGCAAACTAGCCAGGAAACTAAAGAGCTGGTCAAGGCGCTTAGTCGAATTTCTGACTCATTACAACAGATTATTGAATCCCTCTAAATACCCGCCGGTAGCCTGTCCAGCCAATCGTGAAAAATACACGTTAGCCAAACACAACATGCAGCCCTAGAGAGCAGGGAACTTGATGTAACAGAGGGCGAATTCAAGGGCAGCATTTAACGTCCGATAATATATATTATGTCTTATATATCATCCCCTCATCCAAAAGTCTGGCATTTAGCCTGCCTATCGGTTTCTATCTATTTGCATCCTCATCCAGTGATGTCATATATTGACCTAATATTTTTTATTTACATATTGCTGCATCTAATTAAAAATAAATACTTTACACACATAAAAACGAGACTAAACTTCGGCAATATTCATGCATTTTCAGTGGTTTACAGAAGCCCAACCACCGCATATGAATTTGCTCCATTATGAATTCTTTATTTCAAAACGAAATCTTTTTAGAAATTTTCTATTTATACACAAAATTAAAAACCTATATTGAAATATGAAATGACCATATATGCAATTTTAAGCACGTAAAACATATTTAACCTAGCTGTTTGATTTAAAATAGAATATTGCAGTGATTTACAGAAATTCTTCTTTCTCCCCCACCATGGCCGCTATTGACATTCGAAACCACAGATGCTAGACTTAGCGCGTTGTCAACATGAGCGGGATTAACTCAGTTGGTAGAGTGCCAGCTTCCCAAGCTGGATGTCGCGGGTTCGAACCCCGTATCCCGCTCCATTCATTTTCCCGCGAAACTCACCATTCCCAGCAGGAGGAGCTAATCCGGTATATGCGTCTGGCTCCGAATACTCACGGCCTTGGCGCCAGGCATAGGAAAATACGAAAGAGCTTGACAAGAAAGATGGAATGTGACATGATGCGGCAGACATGAATGTTTATTCAGCTTCCCATAAAGGAGTCACCAGAATGGCCACAAAAGCGGAAGACGCCAACTCAAAGAAAAAAGCTCTTGACATCGCCGTCGCCCAGTTGGAAAAACAATTTGGGCGGGGAACTTTGCTTCGTCTTGGAGATGATCATTTTGAGCAGCATGTGCCCGCCATATCCACAGGAAGCCTTTCTTTAGACATTGCCACCGGTTTAGGCGGCCTTCCCGCAGGACGTGTCGTGGAAATTTTTGGTCCAGAGTCATCTGGTAAGACGACGCTAGCCTTGCATGTGGTCGCTACCGCACAACAGAACGGTGGCGTGGCTTGCTACATTGACGCTGAACATGCCCTCGATCCCGGTTTCGCGGCGAAGATTGGCGTGGATATTGATAACCTCTTGGTTTCGCAGCCGGACACATCGGAGCAAGCACTTGAAATCTGTGAAGCCCTTGTTCGAAGTAATGCGGTGGATGTTGTCGTGATCGACTCCGTGGCCGCTATGGTGCCCAAGGCGGAAGTCGAAGGAGATATGGGCGACAGCTTCATGGGCCTTCAGGCACGGCTTATGTCGCAGGCTCTGCGCAAGCTCACCGCTTCGATAAGCCGCTCGAAAACGCTCGTCATATTCATCAATCAAATTCGTGAAAAAATAGGTGTAATGTTTGGCAGTCCGGAAACGACGACCGGGGGCAGAGCGCTCAAATTTTACTCGAGCATTCGGATTGATATACGCCGGGTTTCTGGCGTTAAAGATCGCGACGAGAATGTGGGCAACCGGGTGCGGGCTAAAGTAGTCAAAAACAAGCTGAGCCCTCCTTTCAAGCAAGGTGAGTTTGACATCTTGTTTGATGAAGGGATCTCTAAAGAAGGCGATATACTAGACTTAGCCATTGAACATAAGCTCATTCAGAAAAGCGGCGCTTGGTTTTCCATGAACGGAGAAAACCTCGGGCAAGGGCGTGAGGTTACGCGCCAGTATCTCAAAGCGCACCAAGATGTCTGCCAGACATTACGGGATCAGATTTTGAAGACCATACACGCGCCTTGGATTCATGAACCATCCGATGAGGCTGCGGAGTCATCGGAGGCCGAGACCGGCGATTAACACGACAACACATCCAGGCCAAATGCTTAATACGTACAGCCGTGCAGCACGGCTATGGGTAGGGGTGTTTTTAGTTTTATCGATTTTATGCACCGCTGGCGCGTTGCTGGCGCGCCATAATTTGGATACGCTCCGAGAGACCGTTATCCGTGAACTGGAACGCCAGACCGGCACCCAAGTCGCATTCAAATCGCTCTCTCTCGTGGGCATGAAGGGGCTTCGGATTGAAGAGCCTTCCATATGCAAACAATTCGCCTCAGGGGCTGTTGTAAAACTGGACTTGCCGCTCGCCGTAGCGCAAGTCCATCTCATTGACCTATTATCAGGCATAGTATCCGTGGATACCATCCATCTAGATGGCGCCACCTTGCAAGTGCTCCTTCCTCCCAGCCCAATCCGAAGTCTTAGGCCTTCGAATAGCCACTTCGATGCAATGGTGCTGTTGAATGCGTTGCCTTTCGATATTCGCGGGGAAAAATGCAGTATAGAACTCCAGATGCCGGAAAGCGGATATCCTCCAATACGTCTTAAAAATGTGGGTTTCCGTTTGGGCAGCCCCCTTCGGTACGGCCAACTAGAAACAGAACTCAACGGAGATTGGGCTGGCGATCCTTACAAACGCATACAAAGTAAAGCTTACGTTACATCTCTGGATGATTTTTTCGTGCGTATGCAATGCTCCGGCTTGACTGCTCAAGACATTAATCCATTTCTGCCGTCTGCTCAACAGGTTATTACCGAAGGCTCCATTCAAGCCAGTCTTCGCCTGGAACGGCAGCAAGGCGAACCTATCGCAATTGAACTCGATGCTTCAGCCGAGCAAATCGCCACTACGGTTACCACTGATATTCCTCTTCCCCCATCAGGCCATCTTCTGGTTCAAGCGCGATATGCCCTGGGAGAAAAAATGCTTTCGATTACAAGCGCCCAACTCAGTACGGATTTGGCGGCTGCATCATTTCGAGGCAAAGTAGATATGAACTCCCCCGAAATCGAACTGGATTTGGCCTCAGAAGTCCAGCTACTCGGTTCCCAGGAGCTATTTGATGCCCTGTTTGCGAAGTATGGAGGCCCGATTCAATCGTATGGCGAACTCCGTTTGGACTTTCCTGAGATTGAGCCGGTTTCTCTTTTCGTTTCAGGCACACTAACCCAGCCTCAATTGACAGCCCGGCTTACTGGCCATTCGGGTGCGGCCCATTTTGTTCCGCAAGACAAACGATACCCAAAAGGCGAACTTGCTTTTGGCCCCTTGGAGGCGTCATGGAATTATCGAGATAAAACCATATCCGGGACTGTCAATCTTGTAGGTGGAAGCATCGATTCGGGCTCATCTGGTTTTTCCGCCACGAATCTGACGGGAACAGTCCATCTTAACAATACTCAACTGGAAATCACGCCACTGGCGGCGCTTGTAAATGGCAGTCCATTTTCCGGATCATTGCAGTATGATCTGGTGAAGAAAACGGGAAAAGCCCGCGCCAGCGGCACCCTTACGGCCATTGAAAAAACGGCGCTGGCCACCGCAATCCGCCACACGGAATTGTCTGGCTCCGTGACCGGCGATATTGAGGCCCAGCTCAAGCCGGGAATAATACAATTTAGCGGCTCCGTAAATGCCGGGCAAACCGAAGTATTATATCGGACCTGGTTTTTAAAACCTTCGGGCTTGGCGGGCAACGCCAATCTCACCGCGACATTGAAGCTTCGCAAATCATTCAAGCTAGATGCACAAGTGAGCGCCGCAGGCACCTCGAGCAATATCGAGCTTTCCATGGTCCATGATGGAAAGATGATGCGATTAATGCATGCGCTCATTAAAGCTGAATCTCTAGATATCGCCACCGTAGGTAAAAGCTTGCGCATGCCTTATACTATTATCGGCGGAACCGCCACCGATTGCCAGTATGAATGGATACGGGATCCGGGAGCAGCGCCTGATGGCTCCATGCTCTGGCATTCCAAGGGGCATTGCCGTATGGATGATATGCGCATCCTGGCGAATGGGGCTACGTATCCCATGCATTTACAGGATGTTACGCTAGATAGCGCCATGGCCAATGGGGAGCGAAGCACAGGGGACCTCACCATACATGCGGGCAAGAGTTCGATGCCGCCTTTAGATGCGGTTTATTTCGTTCCTGACCAAATACCTCCTGAGCTTTTGGCTAAATATCCTTTGGAAAAGCGAGATTACACCTATAATCTTACGACGGACTCGCTAGATCTGCCGCCATGGAAAGGTGCGAATTTTGTAGGAAAAGCCTACATGAATGACCGTGAAGCCGGTTTTACTTCTTATGAAGTGGATATAGAAAAAGGACACATGAAAGGCGAATACAACCGAGAGCGGAAAGCGGAGACATCGCGCGCCAGCAATACATGGGAGAATATTCCGTGCGATTATTTTATCCAATACCTTCGCCTGCCAGAAGTGTTGCGCGGGAACATAACTGGCCATGTTTCGTATGAAAAAGAGAAAAATGACCCAAACACCTTGAAAGGTTCTGGCTCCTTTGATATCACGGAGGGCCAATTCAGCGCGGACTTTTTGCTTTTTGAGTTTGGCGGGGGAAAAACGGATGGAGATACTTCCTCCCTGCCGCCTTCTCTCCGATTTTCGACATTGTCGTGCGACGTAAATTTGAATGGCCGTGCTATCGAGACGCCACGAATCAATCTGGAATCCGAAGGCGTCAAAGTCACGGCCGACGGGCAATTCCAGCCAGGCGGAGAAATGGCATATAATGTAAAGCTGGCTATCGCGCCATCCACTGCGGAGCAGATGCCGGTATTGCAACAGTATTTGAATTTGGAGGGCCATCGCCTCGCCCAGCAAGATATCGAGTTATCTTTACGGCTGTCAGGCCCCACGCTCAAACCGCAAAGCACATTGGCCGAGGCGCCTTCCCTTAGTGTTACGCTGGTGACTGGCGGGCTCGAAGTGATGAGTGAAGCGGTCAAGGTTGTAGATATCCCTAGAAAAGTGCTTGTGGATTTGCTTAAAATGGGTGGTGGAATTTTGGGGGCGCCAAAAACAACGGCCCCAGCGCCGAAACAAGAGTAAGCGCTCATTGCTCAGGTAAGGGGTTGCCGCTTCATTATGGAAGTCAAGATTGGCAAAAGCGCGAAGATTTGTTTGCGCACGGGAAAGCCTTTTGAACATGGCGATGAAGTTGTATCGCTTGTGAAAAGTGATGGAACTGCATTTATTCGAGAGGATTACGCCCAAAGCGCCTGGAATGACGAACTAGGCAAGGGGGCTGTAGCCGTTTGGACCACGCGGTATCATGATCCAAACGCGGAGCTAGAGCAAGAACAGGAAGCGGCTTCTCCGTTGCGCACCATTTTTTATGAGGCGGTAGCTTCTGAAGAACGGCCGGACCTGGCTCGAGCGTTTCTTGCCGCCCAGTTACTCCGCCGGCAAAAGGCGTTTCGATTAATAAAAGAATCAGAACGTGGAGATGAAGCCAGTGTGGCCCTATTTGTGGATCGTGTAGGAAATCGATTGATCGAGGTTCGCGATCCCAATTTAACCTTTGGTGAACTGCAACAGGCCAAACTTGAGCTTCAAGCGCAGCTCGAGGCGCTTGAAAGCAGCGAAGAAGAGAAAAAAGATGATGTCCAATCCCAATGATTCGGAGTACTCAGATAGCGAAAGCAAGCCGGTCTTGGCGCTCACTTCGCGCCAGCTCGTATTAGTGTTCGCGTTATTCCTCGTCCTTGCCGCCGTATTGTTTGTCGTGGCCGTAAAAGTTGGACGGTTCGAGTCTAAAAAAACAGCGGCCACGCCAGGAGATACGACGGCGCTTTCACCTACAGTGGAACCTACTACGGGTACAACGCCTTCCCCGGCAGGACAAGGCATTCAGCTTAGCCCAGTGCCAAGCATTATGCCCAATCAAAAATTAGCTACTGGATCCACTACTGGTGCGAACAAGCCATACAAAGACTTTCCAGCGCCTGCGCCCGCGGTGGAGGGTCCAACATCCACGGCAGCGCCAACTGGAAACACCCCGGCCTTGCCACCTTCTCCATCAAAAGAGCCGATTGCACCGAACCAAACCGCCAGCGCATCATCGGCTCCTGTCGTGGATCTCGAGCCGCTCGAAATCCCCACCAGCGCCACGGAGACAAGCGAAGCAAAACCCGTGGAGCCTCCTGCCGCCGCCAGCCCGCAAGTGGAAAAGACAACACCTGCGGCGGAACCAACAAGCGCATCGCCTTCCGCTGCAACCGGGCCGCCTATTCAAGAAGCCGCCACCACGACGCCTGCCGCATCAAGCAAGAAAACTGGCGCTGCGACCTTCACCGTCCAAATAGCTGCAATTCCTGTTGCAAAACGCGGTGAAGCAGAAGATTTTATACGCCGGCATAAGGATGTTGCGCCAGAAATAAAAGAATCTCCGGATGGCAAATGGCTGCGGATCGTCGTAGGCAGCTTCCAAAATCGCGAAGCCGCCACTGCTAAACGGGATGAATTAAAGAAGCTTGGTCCCGACTTCTCTGCATGCTGGGTGCGTACATCGGAATAATGAACGCGTCAAGGAAGACGAGGAGAGAGAAAAATGAAAGTTGCAATTATCGGGCCAGGAGCACTGGGATGTCTGTTTGCCGTCCGGCTCACCAAGGGCGGCATTCGCACCACACTGGTTGATCACCATGCTGAACGAATAGAACGGCTCAAAAGCACGGGTATTCGATTGCAGACAGGAGACACGGTAGAATCATATACCTTGCCTGTTGTTTCTTCGTTATCTGAGCGCCAGGATCTCATCATCGTGTTGGTGAAATCCAACGCCACCTCATCTCTCGTATTTCCTCCTGACACTCCGGTTCTTACTCTGCAAAACGGACTTGGGAACGTAGAAATCATTTGCACTAGAGCGGGGAGCGCCAATGTGCTCGCCGGTACGACTTCGGAAGGGGCTATTCTCCATGCCGAAGGCCACTCCATTCATACGGGGTCAGGAGTGACCAAAGTTGGCGCTTGGACTTCTTGCCCCATTCAACCTGCTTTTGAAGCCCTCTCGGCTGGAGGATTTAATGTTGAAAGAACAGATGCTCCTGGCCAGGTTATCTGGGAAAAAGTGTCTTTGAATGCAGGAATAAATCCTCTTACCGCGCTTTTGAATATACCCAATCGAGTATTATTGAAAACTCCCGAGGTTCGCCAATTGTTGCGTGACTTGGTTGTGGAAGCCGCAAAAGTCGCCGCAACCGAAGGGTATCGCTTCCCATATAGCCTCGTCGAAAAAGCAGAGGAAGTCTGTGAACTGACGGGAGACAATATTTCCTCCATGCTCCAAGATATTCGGGCGGGAAAGCTCACGGAAATCGATGCCATCAGTGGAGAGATCTTGCGCCGCGGGCAGCTTGCAGGGCTTCAAATGCCCCGCACCCGCGTCGTATGGCAACTGGTAAAGGGCTTGGAACGGATTAAACGAGGCTAAAAGCATAGTATATTTTACATACCGACTCTCAAAAGTCTATTTATCTGTTGAACAGAGGCCAAAAGCCGTTTTTATTTTTGAACAACTTGCTTCTCTCCGCTATGGCCTGTTTTATTAAGCCACAACGCATCTCACCATCTAAACATGCTATTAAAAAACAAGACAGGCCCTTCTTTTATAAATGTAAAAACCCTCGAAAAATTCAATAAATTGCCTGATATAGGATTTCTCTACACACATTAAACCTCCATTTTAGCACGAATGGCAAGTTTTACAACTAATACGCATTATTCTCTATGTTGCAGTCGAAAAAACAGGCAGTGAATTCACCGCTCGGAACTAAGGCCACTATATTTTTGACCGAATTGGCATGACCCGTAATCAAAGGACCTGCTTTTTTTTAACCGCGAATAGACGCGAATAAACGCGGAGCAGCTTAGCCGCAACTAAAGATATGGATTTTTCACTACGAAGATACGAAGGAAACGAAGTTTTTTCTGTGGATGTTATTCATAATATCATGGGGTAAATACTGTTTTGAGAGGCAACCATATTTTGGTGGATGTATCTGTTGAATGGTGGGGCAAGCCCCACCCTACCAATTTTCGTGTATTTCGTGTATTCAGCATACTCGTGGCTTGAAACAGAAATGAATGGGGAAGGCAACACTCCCGCATCTTGCCTACGACAAAATGCGGGAAAACGTCATCTTGCGAATGGCACTACAATTTCACAGGAGCAGACAATGCAGCAGACATGAGTACCATTTTTGTGCGGGCGGCTAGTAAAGAATACATTACACCGAATCCAACAACTTCATACACTATATGAACTTAATTTCTTAAGCTGAGCTATTCCCGAATATGCGCTCCATACAATAAACGGCCACGGAGTGGCCGAATAACTCATTTGCAAATACGAGGGATTAATGAAAGTAGTGGTTGTTTGGCGGGAAAATTGCTGTGAACAGGATTACATTTTTGAACTTCTTGTACGCTAAGCCCTCACCCAGTTTTTGCTTCTGGATGTAAGCTAAAACATACCAAGTAATCCCGAAACAGAATGGGCGCCAGCATCCTTCCTGTGTTTCTTTACGCTAGACCGTCATGATACTCCTCGGCGCTAGAGATAGATTCAGCATCAATTATCTGGCGTCGAAGCTGGCCGCAAGCCGCGTGAATATCCTGTCCCCGCTCTCTGCGTAAAGTGCTTTTAATGCCGTAGCGGGTAAGCACCGCTTGGAACGCTTCACAGCGCTCCCGGTTTGGCGGTGTAAAACCGGTCTCTTCGACAGGATTGAGTGGAATTAGGTTGACCGTGGACTTAAGCGGGCGTATGCGTTTGGCGAGGAGTTGGGCTTGTTCAAGCGAATCATTGACATCACTGATTAGGGTGTATTCAAATGTCACCTGCCGACTTGTGCTGGCGATATAATCTGCCACTGCGTTTAGGAGCATATCCACCGGATATTTACGGTTGAGCGGCACGAGCCGCGAGCGCAATTCATCCTCGGCGGCATGCAGCGAGATGCTGAGCCGGACTTGAAGGCCTTCGGCGGCGAAACGATGGATGCCCTCGATATCGCCAGCCGTTGACACGGTGATCTTCCGCGCGCCGATGTTAAGGCCTTCTTTAGCCATCAATAAGCGGATGCTCCGCAAGGTGGCGTCGTAGTTGCGGAAAGGCTCGCCCATGCCCATATAGACGATGTTTGGATTTCGCTCGGTCCAATCATTTTCATCTTCAAGTATGCGCAATGCTTGTTCGACGATTTCGCCCGGGGAGAGATTACGCTTAAAGCCAGAAAGGCCGGTTGCACAGAATGCGCATTTGACCGCACAACCCACCTGGGTAGAGAGGCATATGGTGGCGCGCTCATCGTCTCGAATCCAAACCGATTCCACTGTTTCCCCATCTGGAAGGCGAAACAGCACTTTACGGGTGCCTTGCGAGCGAGACGTAGAGGCAGCCATTTTTTCGAGCACGGACGCCGTGCATTGTTCAGACAGCGTTTGGCGCAGGGACTTCGACAAATCGGTCATGGATTCAAAATCGATAGCCTGCTTGGCGTGAATCCAATGAAAGATTTGCCGGCCTTGAAATGCTTTCAAACCTAGGCTCGATGCAATTTCTTCTGGCATAAGCTCAGCGAGATGAATGCTCATAGGGTTCCTGTCATCGGGTTATGAAAAGGTCTTCCGGGATATCCGTAGAGTTGAACTTGGCTTTACGAATGATGCAGGTTACCGATGCGTTTTCGGTAGGGAATTCCGCCCGGATATCGAATGGAAAACGGATGCCATTCTCTTCGTGATACGCTCCACGGGAGGTTTTTACCACTTCCCGGCCTAGGTGGTCAAGCATGACGCTTTCCACGACCGTCCATGGCGGCCCCGCCAGCGCCACTTTACGCACAAGGCTCTTTTTTGCACGGATGAGCAATTCGGCTTGGCCTGTATTTGTATCGTATTTCGTGAGTATGATTTGGGCGGCGTCTTTCCAGTCATCCGGGAAAAAGAGTTCCCGTGCAATGTCGAGAGGCGTCACCGCCAATCCGGCATGCTCTTGTCGCGAGGAGTAAAACTGGTTGTCCATGGCAAAATCGGCGTACCATTGGGAGCCATTGCTCGCCATCTCGAAAATCTTCGCGCCGGAGGGATAATGGTTGCCGCGGACATAGAGCTTATCGGGCTGTTTGAACATCACGGAGCCTTGGAACGAACGGGTGTCGTCTTTGCGCTGGACGAAGGTGAAATTCGCCAAGGCCGCCATGGATTGGAGCTGGGCCGCATTTGTCTGGATATCCGCCAGGATCGCTTGTTTTTTAGCATCCGCATCCGGGATTTTATGTTCTAATTGCGCCGCGCGATGGGTTGCGCATCCGGCTAAGCAGATGGCGCCAAGTACGCTTATCCAGTATTTTGCTGAATGACGAACGGACACATGCATGCAAAGAAATTCCTTTCAGGATAACAAAAGCAGAAATCCTATGGGGGCCATTTTCTTGAATTCTGACTCTTTATATGGTAGACTTTCGCGGCTTTTGAGAAGTATAGCACGAAGCAGTTCTCAAGCCAATACGAGTTCGCGCTTTTAAATGCGGTTACCAGGAGAGAATCATGTCGAGAGTGTGCGATTATAGCGGGAAACGCCCGCAAGTGGGCAAACAAGTGGTGCGCCGGGGTAAAGCCAAGCGCGAGGGCGGTATCGGCCAGAACGTCACCGGAATATCGAAACGCCGCTGGAAGCCCAATTTACAGAAGATTCGCGTCATAGAAGAGAATGGCAGGGTACATACGATTAAGGTGTGTGCGCGTTACATCAAAGCAGGGAAATTCCAGAAAGCGCCACATGTGCGCCAAGTACGGAAAGCTGTTTAAGAAAGAATATTGAAAGCCGGGATCCGCGAGGCATCCCGGCTTTTTTTATTGAACACGCAAGATGGCTTCGCGCTGCACGACACGGCGGCGTTCGAGGTGAAATCCGGCATAGTTTTGATTGACGAGGAAGTCAACTAGAGGCGCCATGGGGCCTTCGTATTTGATGCGAAGGCGGCCTAACGAGGCAGCGCTAAGCAGCACGTCCACTCCTTGAACGGCTTCAATGCCATTTAAGACTTTGGTAACCGCCTCCATGCGGGCGGATTCGCCGAGCTGCTCGATGTCGATGTAGACATCGCTGGAAGGTTTGGCTCCTGCGGCGGCGATGGTCGTGGATGTCAAGACCCGATCTTTAACGCTCTCCCCGGCATCTGTGGCGGCTTGTTTATACCCTTCTTCCGGCTCCGTGCTGGATACCGCCCGGCGTATTTCGATGGTGTCTAGGAGCGTGCCCGTCTCGGATAGAATCACGCGCAGTTTGAGTGCAATTTCGTTGCGGGAGATATTCGAGCTAGGCGCTTCTTGAGTGGAAATGCGGGTGATCTCTCCTTCTAGAATGACGCCAGCTTTATGTTCAAGCCCCACGCGCGCCGCTTCTTCGGGCGTTCCGCGCAACCTGGAGACAAGGCTCTGTTCATCATACAGCTCCCACATCGGCCCCATGACGGTGAAGAATTTGTCTTCGAGCGTTTTTTTCACCCCTTCCAATATGGGATTTTCCCGAATCCCTATATATGGCTGGCCTGGCGCAGGTTCTTCGAGCAGCACGAGCAGCACGGAGGGTTTCACATTCAGCCGGGTTAGAATCAACGCGGACACATCGCGGCGCAACTGCTCTTCATAGACATAGGCTTCGATCTCGACCTGAGTCTGGTCCGCATCGGGCGTCCGGCTCAGCACATGGACCGACCGGATATACTCGGGAGCGCGATCCAGGATGGGTGCATATAAGGCGAAATCGCTGGAGCCGGTCATGGATTCGAGAATACTGATGATGATGTTCGTTTCGGCGTTGTTGACCGCCGCCGTTCCCGCTTCCCGGCCCAGGCCCGGCGCGGCGCCTTCCATGCGATATATGGTAGTGGATGGAGGCGCGGCCAAACCCACTGATAGGGCCAGCCATATGACCGTGGAATTGAACACCTTGTTTCTCCAAGAAGCGCTGGTTGATGATACGCAAGCGCGATGGCGCAAATGGGAACAACGGCCAGCCCGGCTATTTAGCGATGCCGTTGCGCTGTGCGGGAGGGCGCATGGTGCATCTGCCGTTGAAGACGCCGCCTTCATCTATGATGATGGCGCGCGCGCGGATGTCGCCGTTGACCCGGGCGGTGGCTCCGATACGGACTAGGCCGCCCGAGGTAATGTTGCCAAAGACTTGGCCGCCCACTTGCATGCGTTTGCCCGCCACGACATCGGCGTTCAACCGGCCCGTGGGGCCGAGTTCGAGGTCGTTGGAGCATTCAACTTTGCCTTCGACCAAGCCATCGACGCGGCAGGAAGAGGCCCGCACATTCCCAGAGATCAGGGCGCTGGCCTCGAGGATCAGGTGGCCGTCCACCACGACATCGCCCTCGACGCGCCCGGCAATCTCGGTTTCGGAGCCGCTGGTCAAGGAGCCGCCGATAATTACGCCTTCGGGGACGGTCATGCGCTGGGGCTTAATACTGCGGGCGCGGCGGATCGCGAGGTCGTCAGCAGTGACCATGGGATCGCCCGCGCTCTCGCGGGCCGCATCACGTGAACGGGAAGAACCCCGGCTACTCTGGAGCACATCCTGAAAGCGCTGGTTCATGCGCCCGAGCAACGAACCGTGCTTGGCCTTTTCCATTTCCTCGAATGTATCGGGAACCGATTCATCGGAAGTGGAAAAATCCGTTCTGAACGCTCGAGTAGGTTTGAGACTCTCTCTATCTTTACTGTCTAGCACGATTAGAAAAATCCAAGCCGACTGGCAATGTCGGCTATACAGGCCGTAATCTTCCGGTTCGGATACCCGATGATGAAGGGCACGCCGGAGTTTACCGCATCGGAAACACACTTATCAAAATATAGGAAGCCGAGGCTTTCGGGCTGGATCATGAGTTTCTGGCGGGCGTATTTCGCCAGGATATTCGCGGCGATCTGTGCCTCGTAGGAGTTCGTGGCGCGGTTGACGACGATCTTGGGCTTGATGGCCTTGGCGAGCGAGACGCATTCGCGGCAGATCTGCTTCACGGCCACTTCGTCCAGCACTTCGGATTTTTGGACGCATGAGATGAACTCGGTCAGGGTTTCGTTGCGCTTGAGCAACAATGCGACTTCCGGGCTTTGGTAGAACCGCTCGATGCGCCGGAACAAGGCGGCGCGGAGAAACTTGAATGCGTTGTCGATGCTGGTCTTTTCCGGGGTGATCACCAGGACGCCGTTGGTCTCGGTCAGAAGATAAAAATCGAGCGTATTGAGGTGCGCCCCGGCGTCGAGATCGATGATGATCAGGTCCGCGTCGAGCTGCTTGAGTTCCCGGATGAAGGCGACTTTCTGCTGGTAACGGGGATTGGCCACATCGAGCAGGCCGGTGGTGCCGGGAATAAGCGACAAATTATCATAGGGCGTGGGGCACAACACCCGGTCGAGGGTCTTGCTGCCTTTTTGATAGAAGAAATCATCGAGCTTGATGTCGCACCGGGCGCCTAAGACAGTCTCGATATTCGAACAGCTCAGGTCGGCGTCGACCAGGATGACGCGCCAGCCTTTGCGGGCGATCTCGACGGCGATATTGACGGAAAAGCAGGTCTTCCCCACTCCGCCTTTCCCCCCGCCTACGACGAGGATTTCCGGTGTGGCGGTGGTGCATGGCGCGGCAAGCGGTTGTTCTTCTACTAGGCGCATTGCTCCGTCCCTCGGAAACCGCAGATTCTGTAAGGGCGGATATATCCCAAGTTATCCACTCTCAAGTGTTTAAGCTACCATAGCTGAACTGTAGAGTCAAGAAATTACTTGAGAAGGCTTATTTGTACTCATGACACAGCCCCGATGCAGCTATCTTTTTATTGATGCTATTTTGCTTGGAGGCATGTCAACAATCTCCGGTTCTGAGAGTTGGGATAGCACGACACGAAAACCCAGGTTGCTGCGCCGGGTATCCGGCATGCTCCCACCTCGATACGCAGCCCGGCAGTTTCCTGGACATCGGCTCCAGCTACCACCCCGATATACCCGGAAAACGCCTGCTTCAGAACCCTTCGGATCGATGGCTGCATCGTTCGAGTAGATACAATATTTATCTTGGCACCATTCAAAAACATTCCCATGCATATCGTACAATCCCAAATCGTTCGCAGAAAAACTACCTACCGGCGTCGTCTCCTTGCGATATATCCCCTTGCTTCCTAGGCCATATACTGCGTTTCCGTTGAAATTCGCCCGCTTCGTGGAGATGGCATCCCCCATATGGAACGCCGAAGTGGTTCCCGCCCGGCAGGCATACTCCCATTCCGCCTCTGTCGGCAAACGGAAACCGCCTTCGAGAACTCGTGCGTTCAATCGGGAGATAAATTCTTGGCAATCATCCCATGACACCTGTTCCACCGGCCGCTCATCACCGCTAAAGCAAGACGGATTGTTCCCCATCACCACCCGCCACTGCGCCTGGGTCACTTCGTATTTCCCCATCCAGAATCCATGTGTGATGATCACTCGGTGCTGAGGCACTTCATCTCTTCTGTGTTCTGATTCGTCTTCTGGACTGCCCATCATGAATTCGCCGGGCGGGATCCACACGAGTTCCATGCTCAGGGTCCCACCCATATCCACGTGGCGCACTTTACCCATTCCGCCGCCCTCGGAAATGTTGACCATCAGCGATACCGCCGCCAACACTAAAACAGACATGGAAACCGCCCTAATTCTCATAGCTATCCTCTCCCCAAACGTTAAGGAAAAGCGCAAGAAGTTTATAAATGCATATATGTTTTATTGGTACGGTTAAGCTATTTATTCAGGTATGTGGATGGCGCCACGGCCTTGTCCGGCGGGGCCAGTGATGTGCGTTTCCCGGGTGGCAAAAGGCTGAAGGGTATATCGTCACATTTCATGTATTTTGATACAGAAGGCACACCGCCGTCATCTTGTCGATTCATGCCTACACTGTAGACAACACATGAACCGTCGGAATTGAGCAGGTATCGCAGAGGCGCGGTGCGTCTTGGTGCGAAAAAATCCTTCGGGATGGCTTTGATATAAGCAGGGACGAGTTCCTCCAGGCGTTCGGGGAAATGGCCCGCGGCTAGACGGTAGCGTTCAACGGCGATTCCGACACGGGCAAGATCGATATTTGTTTGGGTATTAGAAATCTCTTTATGTGCATCCGGTGAATACATACCCAATATCGAATAGAAAAACACACGTGGAAAGTAAGTGGGTTCCGCAAATTCCTGGCGTAAAAAACCAGTCCTCTGTAACCTAGCTGGGCCAGTTTCGGAATATGAATTTTCTATTCTATTCAGGTTATGTATATAAAACATCATCTCGTGAATAGGCGGCTTTCCTAAGCGCCATGGAAATAATGGAGTATCCGCCTTGCGCAAAGTGTTTCGATAGCGTACTAATCCGTACGAATTTGGAATCAAGCTATCTAGTCCCTGACCAACTGCAGCCTGCTCATAGAGTAAGGCCTGATTCTCTAGTGATTGGGTGGTAGCCAGACAGTTGTCTAGTTCGGCAAGATCCGAATTGTCCATAGAAAGATGGTCCAATGAGTGTTGAAGCGCTTCGACGATTAAAAGACGGATTGAAGAATATTGGCGTTTTGAGGGAAGAAACGGTTCTGATTCGAGAGAAGACGCCAATGGAAACATCGCGCGAATGGCCTCGGCGGCGTCGTGAGGACGGTCATTCATGCAGGCCATGAGCGCTTCGAGGCGCAGCAGATTGGCAAGCCGGCCCAATTCACCGAGATGCGGCGGGTTGTTTATCTCTATCTGTGATAAATCGATTGGGTACCGGCTGCGCGTCAGACCCGACTCCGCGGCCGCATGGAGCATAGGCGCGACTTCTTTTCCGACTGCATCCCAGTAGGTTTGCGCAGTTTGCGCTTGTGTGGGAGAGATGGATTCAGAAGCAGGATCATTCAGATATGATTGAGGTGAGATTGATTCAAAAAAACTACCGCCAATACCCATGATAGGCAATTGACCAAAAAAACGTTGAACGGAACCGATTGGGATTCCATCGGCATCTTTATACTCGGTGTGATCCGCGCTTAATTTCGTTGTCAGTTTTGCCGTACAAGCGCCTAGCTTTTCCCAAGCCGCTTGATACCGCAGCGCCAGATTTTCATCATCGGGCACTTGCGCATATCGTTCATCGAGTTCTCGAAGCGATGTGGCAAAACCCTTCTCATGTAGATATGTATGCCAGGCCGGTTCCACGGGCCATTTGAGCCACAGGCTTAATGCGACGATTCCGGCTATCGCCAGTGCAGTGCGGACGCGATAGCCTGAGATGCGCCGCGCATGCTGGAGGGGATTCTGGGGACCACGCTGGCCATGGCGTTTACGATTGATGCTGAAGAGCATGCCGATGTACGGCATAGGCCCGAGGCTGGCCCATGCCAGGCTCGATACGCCTTCATATATCGAGAAATCCTCTTGTGCAAAGGACGCCAGCATGTCCATTGGATACAAGAGCCAGGCTAGGAGCAGCCAGGCTCCGCACACGCCAGCGAGGGCGCGCCCCGGCATCAGCCCTCTGCGCCAAGCGCGGAACGCGGCGAAGGCGATGATGGGGATGATCAGCAAGCAGCTAATGAATTCGGCGTATTTTTCCTTTCCACATATGAGTGCAACTATCGTAACTCCCATGGGAATGACGAAGTAGAACGCCAATAGCCGGTTGGGCCATAAAAACGCCCAACTGATAAGGCCGACTAAAAACAGGGGCGAAAGGAAGGACCAAATCATTTCGCGCCAAGTGGCGTAGCCTTCACCTAGAGCGGCCTCGAACACGCCAGTTGCGTATCCGTTGAGCCGCAGCAAAAAACTGCCTTGATAGGCCAAGCCCATGAGCAGGAGGGCCGCGCCGGCCTGGATTGCTCCCGCGCCGATGCGTGCACGGGTGATCTCCTCCGTGGCGGCGGGATAGAGATACGGGATCATATGGGGGGTGGAAACGCGTTTTCGCCAGAAGGCCCCGCGATACATGCCGTATCCGATGGCGGCAAGCAGGAACGAGGCCATGAGTGAAAGATCAAATTTACTGTGGATATTCCATAGGTCTTGGTTGGCCAACACGCTGGATTTGCCTCCGCTTATCCAGGCCACCGAGAACAGGAGTGCGAAAATCAACAACGTGAGGCCGGGCATCACCAATGGCGAGCGTTTGCGCTCAAACCAGACCTCGGCGTCCAGCGGGGAGTTGAAGGATGCTTGCCGGGCATGGCGGTTCCGCGTCCATAGGGCGGGCAATTCCCATAGCTCGGGCGGGCCGAAGCGCTTACCGCGCCGGGTGGCGCTCACCGACAGAATCGATATGCCGAGTCCTGTAGAAAACAAGATACCTACACATAGAAGCGCCCAGTAGATATTCCAATCCATTTTTACTAGAGAGAGCATGACGTCGTACATATTGCCCAACAGCAACACAAGCAAGGCCAGTACAGACACCAGGAGCAAGCTAGCCAATCCGGACACCGGCTGGCGCAGCCAATCGAACAACTGTATGAGCACATACAGGGACGCAACAAACAGAATGGCAGCGCTCCAGGGCGCTTGGCCAAAACGCAAGGCGCATATGCCCAGCAATCCAAATCCGAGAAGCAGTAAAAAGAGGGTGCGGAACGCCAGCGTGACCGTGACGGTCGTATGGGTGTGGACGGGGAGATTGAGAATGCGCCGGGGATATCCCATGGTGAGATGGCCGGAATTATCCATGCCCAAAACAAACAACAGGGCGCTTAATAGTGGAAATCCGAGCACAATGCAGAACGCGAAATCATCGTTCCCGTTTTTCCACGGGACAGATGAATCCTCAAACAAGGAAAGGGCGAAGAACAAGGCCCCCAACGCCAGATTGTATAGGGCGAGGACGCCGGAGACGCGGCATTCCTCCCATATCAATGCACGCACTTTAGTGTTCATGGGGAAAACCTCCCGTTGTACTGCTTCCACTGTTATCCCCGCGAAAGGGGTCTTTCAAAAAAGGCTCTTGTGCCGCCGTTGGGTCAAAAAAGGCCATTCCAGCGGAATCCGCACGCCCAAAGCGGCAGCAAGCTGCCGCACTCCAAATTTACATATAAGTAAAACGTGGAGCGCGTATGGAATGCGGTAGCTTGCTCCCGCTTTATTGTTCTCTTTTTCGTGCATACCACCGGCTCCTGCTGGTTTTGGCTTTCCAGCTTCGGTTATTGGAAATCTTAACTATTAGGCTCCATCCGCATGGTTTGTTGCTGGAGCCACCGCCGTGCGTTTTTCGGGCGGCAAGAGCGTGAAAGCCCGATCTCCAGTTTGTCCGTTAAAAGACGCGCCTCCATCGTCCTTGTGGTCCATAGAGACACTGTAGATGACGCACGAGCCGTCCGGTTTGAGCAGGTATCGCATTGGCGCGGGCGGCTGCGCGAAGGGGTCTTCCGGAACCTCCTTCATGTAGGCCGGAATAAGCTCTTCGAGATGTTCCGGAAAATGGCCTGTAGCTAGACGATACCGCTCGATGGCGATTGCGATGCGGGCGAACGCAACACCGGTGCGTGGATTCCGTTCGACTTCATCCAGTTGAATGCTGAGCGAGAGTTTGGACAGGAATACCCGAGGCGCTTCACAGTATGGCTCCTGTCTTTTTTCTTTCCCTTGGTTGAAGCGATGTATTAGAAAGATTTCCTCTTCCACGGAAGGCTTCGCCAGTTGCCAGACTAGAAGGTAAGGGGCAACGGATTCCGAGGTCATGGATTTTCCGAAAAATCGGCCTTCGTAGAAATAACGCAGATAATCCACGGATTCGGCTAACTCGGCCCGTTCCAAATGCTGGAGATCGCCGGGCTCCGGCAGGGACTTGTCGATGTACTGCAGATCACTTACAGGCAGGGAAATGTGTTTGAGTGTATCTTCCAGAGAGCCAACGCCCATTTGCAGCACTGCAATCGACACCAGATAGGAAATGAGCCCTGGTTCCTGTTCTAATGAGTAGGCCATCGGGAACTGGGCGGCGATGGCTTTTGCGGCTTCATGAGGCTCCTGATTCATGCACGCCATGAATGCTTCAAACATAAGCACGCGGCTCAGCGCGCGAACTTTTGAATGATGATCGATGTTTGGAGATATTTGTTCCATGAAGTTTGCGGGTGCCCAATAACAACTGCGCGTCAAGCCCGATTCCGCCGCCGTGTGCAGCATGGGGGCTACTTCCTTGCCTACTTCCTGCCAATACCGGCGTGCAATCTGTGCCTGCTCGGTTGTTATCGGGCCGTCGTCCACTTCGACGCTGCCGAGATAGGGAAGCTGATCTCGGAAATACAGGGACGCACTGATCGGGACGCCGATCTCATTTGTATAATGAGTAGGGCCGGTATCTAGTTCCGCAGCCAGTCTTTTCTCGTAGGCATCGTATTTTTCCCAGGCCGCCTTGTACGGTAACGCCAGGTTCTCGTCATCCGGGATCGGCCCATACATGGCGTAGAGCTCTTGGATGGTGGTGGGGAAACCCCGTTGATGCAAATACGCCTCCCAGGTAGGCTCTATGGGCCATCTAAGCCATAGACAGAATACGACTACACCAGCCACCGCCGCCAGGTTTCGTGCGCCATGGCCGGAGCGACGCCTCTTGTGCTGGAGAGGATTTTGTGTACATTTCTGACTATGACGCTTCTCGTTCGTATGCAGGAGCATGCCGATATAGGGCATGGGCCCCAGGCTGGCCAAAGCCAAACTCAGAAGGCCGATTTGAAGCCACGCGTAAGCGGACAAGCCTGCACGGCCGGAGAATGCCATGGCATCCACAGGGAACACGAGCCACGCCAGCAACAGCCAGGCTCCAAATAGCCAGGCGGCATGGCGATTGGACATCAGTCCTCTAAACCAAGCGTATACAGCCGCCGATGCGATACCCACAATGATAAAGGAACAGCTCAATATGTTGACCAAGCCGCCCACATGCGAGGCACCGAAGAAATATATGATGATAACAGCGTCGATATAAAGCCATATCAGCCAACTGGGCCATAAAAAGGCCCATGCGACAAGGCCCACTAATACCAATGGAGAGAGAAAGGCCCAACTGAGTTCGCGCCAGGAGAGAAAGCCTTCGTGAAGAGCACTGGTGAACACGCGGAACGCGAACCCATCGTACCGCGCCAGAAAGACGCCGTGGTAGAGCAAACCCATCACAAAAAGGACCATTCCAGCCTGGAGCGCTCCCGCAAACATGCGCGAGGCCGTGATCTCCGCCGTGGTCGTGGGACAAAGATATGGAATCATCTGTGTGGAGGCGGCACGCCTTCGCCAGAAAGCGCCACGGTATATACCGTATCCCGCAGAGGCTAAGAGGAAAGAGCCAAGAAAGGCGCAATAGAGACTGCTGTAAATAGTCCAATCGGAAGTAAAGAGGTCATAGTTATCCCACATACGCGGCGGCTTTACATCATCCGTGCCTATCCATATCACGGCGAGTAGGAGGCTAAAAAACAGTAACGTGAGCGTGGGCATCAGAAGGAGGGAGCGTTTGCGCTCGAACCACACCGCAGCGTCCATGGGTGAAGCGAACGGCTCTTGCCGGGCGGGGCGATTTTGTGTCCACAGGGCGGGCAGTTCCCAGAGTTCGGGCGGGCCAAAGCGTTTGCCGCGCCGGGTGGCTCGCACGGCCCAAATCGAGACGCCGAGTCCGGCGGCGTATAACGCACATATGCAAATAAAAGCCCAAAATGTATTCAAATCCGCTTGTAATAAGCTTTGCATGATGTTCTTCATGTTGCCCAAGACCAACACGAGAATGGCTAACAATGCGATAGCGAGCACGCTTGCAAGGCCGGATATGAGCTGGCGCAGCCAATCGAAAACCTGTATGAGTAGATACAGTGACATAATGAACAGGATGTTGGCGTTCCAGGGCGCTACGCCAAAACGCAATGTGCATACGCTCTGTAATCCGAATCCGAGCAACAATAAAAAGAGCATACGAAATGTAAGTGTGATCGCAACGGTGGTATGGGTATGCACGGGCAGATGGAGAATGCGCTTGGGGAATCCCATGATGAGATGGCCGGTGTTATCTTTGCCCAAGACGAATAGCACGGCGCTCATCAGGGGAAATCCAATTACGATAAAGAAAGCGGCATCTTCATAATCACCCCATAAAGGCGAATCGTGTTCATATGCGTAGAACGAAAATACCAAGAGCAAGGCCCCCAGCACTAGATTATGTAGGGCGAGCACGCCGGAGACGCGGCACTCTTCCCATATCAATGCGCGCACTTTGGTGTTCATGGGGAAAACCTCCCGTTGTATTGCTTCCACTGGGGAGAAACCTTCTTTTGGAAGAGGGGCTCTCCCACTCTGGTTTTGTTCATTTACGTTCAAGTGTTGAAATGCAGTTCCGTCATTCCCGCTCTCTATGATCTCTGTGTCCTGCGTAGTGAATTCTCTGGATATTCACCACGGTAACGCCTTCTTCACGGCGCTACGTTTTTTAATGGTTGGTCCATGAGGTAGGCCGTCGCCATGCGCTTCTCGGGCGGCAAGAGGGTGAAAGACAGGTCGCCTTTTCTATCCTTTCCGTTATAGCTATAGGGCGCACCTTTCTCATCTTCTCCATCCTCATATACACTGTAGATGATGTACGAGCCGTCTGGTTTGGCCAGGTATCGCAATGGTTCGGCCATTTGCGTATAGGGATCCAAGGGTACGGCGCTGATATAGGCCGGAACCAGTTCTTCTAGTTTTTCGGGGAAGTGGCCCGCCGCCAGTCGATAGCGCTCGACTGCAATCCCAACATGGGCAAGATCCATCATGGTGCGGATTCGCCATTCAGCGTTTACGACACGAAGATTACTGAGCAATTGGAAGAAGAAAACGCGAGTCAAATCGCATTTTGCAACGGGTCCTTGATTTCCTGCTTCAATGACGGGATATTTTCTTCCATTTTTTTCGTTAAACTCATGAATAAAGAAGATCTCTTCATAATGAGGCTGCCAAAACACCTGCAAAAGCGTGAGGAAAAACATATCCTTTGTTGAAAAGTGGTGATTCACTCCAAACCAGAGTTGAGATTGGTAATTAAGAGAATATGCCGATTCCCCCACTATGGCTTGTTCGAGCTGATAGCTCTGTTCCAAGGTTCGTGCGGATGGCAAACAATGGTCCAAGGCGGCAAGAGCCGAATCATCCAAGGCAATGCTTTTGCATGTGTCTTCAAGCGCGCCAGCCCCTATGCTCATGATCGCCACTGAGACGAGGTGAGAGATAATCAGCGGTTCTTGCCGCGCCGTGAATGACAATGGGTAAATGGCGCAAATAGCTTGGGCGGCGTCGTGCGGGCGGTTCTCCACACACGCTAACAGCGCTTCAAGGCTGAGCAAACGGGCTAATTCTCGAGTTCTAGCGAGATGGCCTCCCGACACAACCGCTCCCATAGGATCTACTGGACTATAAAAGCTGCGGGTCAAGCCGGATTCCGCCGCCGCGTGCAGCATGGGAGCCACGTGTTTCCCCACGGCGTCCCAGTAGGTTCGGATGGCTTGCGTTTGCTCCGGCGTCATGGGAGCATCTGAACGAACATCGGCAAAACCCATGATCGGCAATTGCTGCATAAAGAGCGTAGCCGCGTCGCTTGGAATTCCATTAGAATCTGTATATTGGGTGTGATCAGCGTTTTGTTGCGTTTTCAGTTCCGCTGCACAGGCGTCGAGTTTCTCCCAGGCCGTCCGGTAACGCAGCGCCAGATTCTCATCGTCCGGCACTTCCGGATAGCGTGCGTTGAGTTCCCGGATAGAGGTGGCAAATCCTTTTTGATGGAGATACATGCGCCAGGTGGGTTCCATGGGCCATTTGAGCCACAGGCTTAACGCAATCACTCCTACTATCGCCAAGGCGTTCCGGACGCGGTGGCCTGATGGGCGGCGCTTGTGCAGACTGGGATTTTGCGGGTAATTCCTCTTGCCGTGGCGCAGCCTATTGGTGAAAATGAGGATGCCAATGTATGGCATGGGCCCGAGGCTGGCCCATGCCAGGCTCGTCAATCCCAATTGCAGCAGGTCGTATCTGGTGACATCTTGCGCCCCGATGGTCGCCACCAGGTCCATGGGGAAAAGCAGCCAAGCCAGCAGCAGCCAAATGCCGAAGAGCCCCACGAGGGTGCGGCCAGCCATCAGCCCTTTGCGCCAGGCCAGAATCGCTGCAAGTGCGATGACGGCGATGATGGACAGACAAATGGCCGCATTCATGACGCCATCCACGTTATCGAATCCGCAAATAACCAGTAAAATGGAGGCTCCTATGGGCAAGAAGATATAGGCTCCCCAGAGCCAATTGGGCGATAGAAAAGCCCACGCCATAAGGCCGGTCAGGAGAATCGGTGCAAGAAAGGACCATATCAACTCGCGCCAGGAGACATAGCCTTCTCGCAGGGCGGCCGTGAACACGCTCGACGTGAAACCGCCGTGACGTAGCAGAAAACTGCCTTGGAAAATCAGCCCAACCAAGAGCAAAACCGTGCCCACCTGAATCGCGGCTGCGCGCAGGTGCGCGTGGGTGATTTCCCCCGCCGTGGCGGGATAGAGAAACGGGATCATGCGTGGCGTGGAAACGCGCTTCCACCAGAAAGCTCCCCGGTACAGGCCGTATCCGATGGCCGCTAATAGGAACGAACCAAGAAGGGCGCAATCCAAGCTGCTGTAAATAGTCCAGTCTGGAAAACCGTTATTGAAACTCGTTCCCGTTGCTCTGTCCGTACCGAGCCACATCGCCGCGAATAGCATGGTGAAAATTAACAGCGTAAGGCCGGGCATGACAAACGGTGAACGGCTGCGCTCGAACCATACCGCGGCGTCCATGGGTGATGCGAACGGCTCTTGGCGGGCGTGGCGGTTTTGTGTCCACAAAGCGGGCAGTTCCCAGAGTTCCGGCGGGCCGACGCGTTTGCCGCGCCGGGTGGCGCTTACGGCGGCAATCGAGACGCCGAGTCCAAGCACATACAATGTACATAGTGCTATGGAAGCCTCAAGGATACCCAGATTCTGTTTGGCAAAGTGATTAATGAGTACTTCAAAGTTACCCAATGCCAGGACTAATAGCCCCAGCAGTGCAAGGATGATTGCGCTTGCCAGGCCGGAGATAGGCTGGCGCAGCCAATCGAGCACCTGAATACACAAATATAACGTAATGATCAGCAGAATGCTGGAAAGCCAGGGCGCTTGTCCGAAACGTACGGCGCAAGCGCCCAGCAATCCTAGCCCAAGGAGAAACATAAAGAACGTGCGAAGAGTGAATGTAATCGCGACCGTGGTATGGGTCTGTACAGGCAGGTTGAGGATGCGCCGGGGAAAGCCTGCGGTGAGATGGCCGGAGTAATCTAGGCCCAGGACAAACAACAGGGCGCATACCATAGGAATACCCAGTACGACCAGTAAGGCGTAGTCTTTGTAGTACCACCACGTATAGGGATCGTCTCCAAGCATCGAGACAACCAGGATCAAGACGCCCAAGGAGAAGCAAACCAGGGCCAGCACGCCGGAGACACGGCATTCTTCCCAAATCAATGCGCGCACTTTGGTGTTCATGGGGAAAACCTCCCGTTGTACTGCTTCCACTGGGGAGAACCTTCTTTTGGAAGAAGGCCTCTCCCACTCTGGTTTCGTTGAAGCACTTTCAAGTTATACGGATGCTAACGCACCATTCGCCGTAACGAGTCATAAATGCAACTCAATTGGAGCTGTTCTTGGGCGCGCTAAAAAAAGCAACGTGCATGGTGAACGTGTTCCACTGCGTAATAACATCAGTTGTATAAAACCCCATAATCTACCTCGTTGTCATTCCCGCGAAAGCAGGAATCCAGCGCAAATGTCCTGGATCCCCGCTTTCGCGGGGATGACAGATTAGTGGCTTCGTGTTTTTTATTCTGTATATATGTATAAGTTATTTATTTTTACACTTCAATAATAAAATAACACACCTTTACAATAAGTATCGATTATGCATGGTCATACTCCATCCGCATTGTTTGTTGCAGGCGTCACTGTCGTGCGTTGCTCGGGCGGCAGGAGTGTGAAAATCAGATCGCCTTTCTCAGTTCCTCTGTCAAAAGAAGCGCCGTTGTCGTCTGTTCCGTCTTCAAACACGCTGTAGACGATACATGAGCCGTCTGGTTTAAGCAGATACCGCAATGGTGCGGCCATTTGGGTATAGGGGTCTTGAGGAATGGTGCTGATATAGGTGGGCACCAGTTCCTCCAGTTTTTCAGGGAAATGGCCCGTAGCCAGGCGGTAGCGCTCGACTGCTATTCCGATGTGGGCAAGGTCAAGATAGGTTCGGGCGCGCCATTCGACTCCGAAATAGCCGGAAACACGCATCCATTTATATATGTAGGCGCGTGTGGAATCGTTTTCGTCCGTTTGTTCTTCGTTTCTATCGCCAACCAGCGGGAAACTCCGGTTGCTATTCTTGTTAATTTCATGAAGCAAAAAAGCATCCTCGAAAAGTGGTGGTTTCACAAGCCTCCAAGGCATGGGAAGGGCGTCTGTCATATTTTGAAAAAGATCGTCTTCAATCCAGCCGTGAGCGTAAAGATTGAGGAATTTCATGGATTCGCCTATAAGGAATTGCTGGAGTGCGTCGTCCTGTTCCATGGCTTGCGCGGATGGCAGGGAATGGTCCAGCGAAACCAGCTCTGAATCACTCAAGACAATGCCATGGAGTGTGCTTTCAAGTGCATTGATGCCCATGCGCATTAGAACGTCTGCATTTATATATGACAGTATTAGTTTATCCTGTCTTAGAGCGAATGAAAGCGGGTAAATGGCATTAATGGCTTGGACGGCATCGTGCGGGCGGTTCTCCACGCAAGCCCAGAGCGCTTCCAGGTTGAGTAGAGGGCCTAGTGTTCGAGCCTTGTTGAGATAGGTTATGTAGTCATCGGATGGCGAATACTCGCTGGGATCCGGGTTATAGCCGCGCGTCAAACCGGATGCCGCCGCCGCGTGCAACATGGGAGCTACTTCTTTGCCCACGGCATCCCAATAGATCCGGGTGATTGGCACTTGCTCCGGCGATATCGGAAGGTTTGAGAGACTCTGAAGCCCTTTACCAACGATGGGCAATTGTTCCATGAAGTGATCAAACGCGCTGATTGACTGGCCGTAGGAATCTGTATAGTGGGTCTGATCCGCATCTAGCCGTGCTTCCAATTCTGCTGTGCAGGCATCGAATTTTTCTCCTGCGGCTTTGTAGCGTAGCGCTAAGTTTTCATCATCGGGCACTGGTTCGCGGCGCGCATGGAGTTCATGAGTGGATGTAGTGAAACCTTTTTCATGCAGATAGGTGCGCCAGGCGGGTTCCACGGGCCATTTGAACCACAGGCTTAACGCAATCACTGCTGCTATCGCCAAGGCGTTCCGGACGCGGTGGCCTGAAGGGCGGCGCGTGTGCTGCCGGGGATCTTGGCGGCAATTGAGTCCACTGTGCCGCATGGCATTCGAGAAGATGAGGGTGCCGATAAACGGCATGGGCCCGAGGCTGGCCCACGCCAGGCTTGATAACAACAACTGTAGCATGTTATATGCTGATATAGCTTTAGAATCAATTGACGCCATCACATCCATGGGATAGAGCAGCCAAGCCAGCAGCAGCCAAACGCCGAAAACTTCCGCGAGCGTGCGGCCTTGCATCAGGCCTTTGCGCCATGCCAGAATCGCAGCAAGTGTGATGGCGCTAATGATCACCAGGCAATTGGCTGCATTCATGACGCCATCTACATCCTCGAATCCGCAAATAACCACTAAAATGGAGGCTCCTATGGGCAAGAAGATATAGGCAATCCAGAAGAGCCAGTTGGGCGACAGAAACGCCCAAGCCACCAGGCCCGTGAGGAAAAGGGGCGATAAGAAAGACCAGAGCACTTCGCGCCAAGAGACATAGCCTTCCCGTAGGGCGGCTGAGAACACGCTCGACGCTAACCCATCATAACGCAGTAGAAAGCTGCCTTGATAAAGCAATCCGATCAGAAGCAGAGCCATGCCAGCCTGGAGCGCGCCTGCCCGGATGCGCGCGCTGGTTATCTCTGCTGCCGTGGCGGGATAGAGGTACGGGAGCATGCGAGGTGTGGAAATGTGCTTCCGCCTGAAAGCTCCACGATATAAACCGTATCCCATAGCCGCTAATAGAAAAGAGCCAAGAAGGACGCAATCCAGGCTGCTGTAGATAGTCCAGTCTGGATTGGCACTCGTGTCCTTCACTCTGTCCGTACCGAGCCATATGGCTGTAAATAGCATGGAGAAAATCAACAGCGTAAGCCCGGGCATGACGAGTGGCGAGCGTTTGCGCTCGAACCATACCGCGGCGTCCATTGGTGAAGAGAACGGTTCTTGCCGGGCATGGCGGTGCTGTGACCATAGAGCGGGCAGTTCCCATAGTTCGGGCGGGCCGACGCGCTTGCCGCGCCGGGTGGCGCGCACAGCAACAATGGAGATGACAAGCCCTGCGGCATATAACACGCATAGACGCACAGAGGCCCAGTAAGTTGATATATCAAGTTCCGAAAAGAAGCCCGTTTGTTTAAAGGAACGTATTACATCCATCATATTGCCCAGCATTAGAACGAGCAGGGCCAGCAGGAACAGAATGAGCAGACTCGCCATTCCAGATATAGGCTGGCGCACCCAGTCGAGCATCTGGACGCATATATACAGCGACACAATGAACAGAATAGCGGCGCTCCAGGGAGCCCTGCCGAAACGCAAGGCGCAGACGCCCAGCAATCCGAATCCAAGCAGGAGCAAGAAGAGCGTACGCATGGTCAGTGTGATCGAAACGGCGGCGCTGGTCCGCACGGGAAGATTGAGGATGCGACGGGGAAAGCCCGCCGTGAGATGGCCGGAGTTGTTCACGCCCAGGGTGAAGAGCATAACGCTCAGGAGGGGAATGCCTAGCACGATACACGACGCGAATCCCCTGTAGAAATTCCATTCATATCCATAATCGCCCAGCCAGGAGAGCGCTAGTAGCAACGCGCCCAAAGCCAGGTTATATATCGCCAGCACGCCGGAGACGCGGCATTCTTCCCAAATCAGCGCACGGACTTTGGTGTTCATGGGGAAAACCTCCCGTTGTACTGCTTCACTGGGAGAAACCCTCTTTATTAAGAGGGGTTCTCCCAGACCCTCTTCTTAGAAACTTTCATTTGTTATGGCTTGAGCAAAGGCGATTTGTTGTTTTGGATATGCGCCACGAATATGGTGTCGAGCGATGGCTCGCTGTATTCGGTGATCTGTCCGGCTGCGTTGCGGAAGGCTTGTTCGAGAATTTCTTTCTCGCCCTGGCATACCACGGCCCATTCGCGGCTTTCGCCTTCGGCGTGCAATACGCCGGGGACGAGGGGGAATTCCGCTTGGGCGTCCTCGAAGCGGATGATGAAGCGGTGGTGGCTGGATTTAAGTTCTTCCATGGTCATATCGAGTATCGCCCGCCCGTGGTGGAGCATGACTACGTCGTCGGCCACGCGCTCGATCTCGTCGAGGAGGTGGGACGAGAAGAAGACGGTGCGGCCTTCTTCGGCCACGGAGCGGACCACGGCCTCGAGTATCGCGCGCCGGGCCACAGGGTCGAGCCCCGAGGAGGGCTCATCCAGGAGCAGTAATTCAGGGCGATGGGCCAAGGCCGCAAGGAGTCCGGCCTTGGCCTTTTCGCCCCGAGAGAGGGTGCGTAATTTGGCGTCGATGGGCAATTCGAGGCGCTGCCGCCATTGTTCGGCGTAGTCTTGGTCCCAATCGGGGAAGAAGGCCTGGGTGTAGCGCATCAGCTCGCCCACGCGCATCCAGCCGGGCAAGTCGCGGTCTTCGGACAGATAGCCGATGCGCGACAGGACGGCGGGCGGGTCATACGCGGGATCGACGCCGAAGACGTGGACGCCGCCGGTCTTGGGCACGAGGGAACCCAATAGGTGTTTGATGAGGGTGGTCTTTCCCGCGCCGTTTTCGCCTACGAGGCCGAAGACCCGGCCTTTTTGGACTGACAGGCTCACATTGTCCAGGGCCTGTTTGTGTCCGAACCAACGCGACACATTCTCGACTTGTATTACAGTTTCCATCGATGCCATTCTTCAGACTCCCTTCTCTTCCGATTGTTCCCGGATAAGCTGTTGATCACGTTCCCGCAAGAGTTCGAAAACTTCTTCAAGGTCAAATCCCAGATTGCGTCCTTCGACGAGGAGTGCATCGGCCCGTTCGGCCAGCAAGCGCCTCCGCTCCACGTCGGCGTATGGGCTCCCCCGGTCTGAAACGTATGTGCCCGCGCCCCGGCGTTTGTAGATGAGTCCAGCGGTTTCGAGTTCGCGGTAGGCGCGGACGACCGTATTGGGATTGATGACGAGCTGCTGGGCGAGCTGGCGGACAGGAGGCAGTTCCGTATCTGGGTCGAGGCGTCCGGTAGCGATGAGGTGTTTGATTTGGCGGACGAGTTGAAGATAGAGAGGAACGCCGTCGCCCTGGTTGAAATTGAGGTGGAGCATGTATAAGTCCTCCGTCGGTATCACCGTATCGATATTATGATACAATTTAGGTGAAAAGTCAAGAGGCCATATACGCCCAAGTCGCCTATAAAATGATAATCACTTGCTGTAGCATGGCCGTCCCGGCCATGTGCATGGGCGGGACGCCCATGCTACGGGATGCCAGTAAATAAATGGAGACCACGAAATACATGAAATACACGAAAATATGTAGGGGAGGGCTTGCCCTGCCGCACAGAGCAATACGCGAGGCGATTTGTGAAAAGGGAAGCAAGGTGTGCATAAAAGTTATAGGTAGAGGATGGCGTATCGGCATTTTTTTCTGTCTGGATGGAAAAAAACCGTATTTTTTAGTGATTTTGTCTTGACTTTCCAGTTTGTCGGGAGTAGCATTCGCGGAGTTCACAAACTTTTATTTCAAAAATATGACGAAGGTACTGAATGAGGATTGACTCGGGCTTCGATAGCCGAGAACAGTACTAATGTTAGAGCCAGACGATAACTCACAAATCAAACGCCCCCTGCCCCCGTTGGTCCAAGCAGCCCTCGAAGAGCGCGGCGTGTCTAGCGATAATTTATTGGTCGCGACGGACACGGACCTCGAGATCTCTGGAGAATACGCCGAGTCGTGGATCATCGCCACGACGGAGCGGGTCTTAGTATTCTTCATGGACGAGGAAGATAATGAAGCGCTGCTGCTGAAAGATATCCCGTTTTCGGATATTGAGACGGCCCGCACGGATACGCGGGTGGGTTCGGGCTTCATCGAAATCAAGATGCAAGGCGTCTTCGAGGAATTGATACGTTTCTCGAACAAGAACGCCGATAAATTCGCGAAGGTGGCGATCCGCCTGAAGCAGCTTGCCGAAGGCCGCCAGGTGATGAGCGAGACGGAGGAGAAGCGTCCGAGCGACCGGTGCGAGATCTGCGGGGTGCGCCTGCCGGACCGGTATATGCGCGTATGCCCGAAATGCCTGAAACGCGGCACGGTGCTTTTACGCTTCCTCAAGCACACGAAACAATATTGGTTTTTTACCGTGCTGGCCATGGTCTTGGTGGTGTTACATATCCTGATCACGCTGGTTCCCCAACAGCTCACGAAAGTGTTGCTGGATAATGTGTTGGGTAATATCGCCCCTGACGGCTGGTTCCGCATGATGGTGTCTCATCTTGGTTTCGACACCTTGCGGTCCGATGGGAATTATCATAAAGACTGGTGGCTGCTATTGGTAGTGGGCATATTGGCCGCCACCACGGCCATTGGTGCGGTGATTGCCTGGCTGCGCGAGCATATGGCGGTGTATATCAATAACCGCTTGGGCTTCGAGCTACGGCGGGAAGTCTTCTCGAAGATGCAGGATTTGGCGGTGCGATATCATGACACCCATCCGGTGGGCACGCTCATGACCCGGTGCACGCAAGACATCGAGGCGCTTCAGGGATTCATCAACCAGCTTACGGCGGGCTTCGGGTATCAGTTGATCATGCTGGTGGTGGTGACGGTCTATATGCTCATGATCAATCCGTTGCTCACCTTGATCGCCGTACTGCCAGTGCCCTTTGTTTCGGGATGCACGGTGTTTTACTACCGCTATATCGTCCCGAGATGGCGGCGGTACTGGACGACCCGGTCGAGCCTATCCAACATGCTGCATGGGGCGCTGAACGGGGTCCGGGTGGTGAAGGCGTTCGCGCAGGAATCGCGTGAATTACAGCGCTTTGATGGGTATAGCGGCCGGTTCCGCAATGCGGGACTGGATGTAGGATACGCCAACGCGTGGTTTTACCCGACCATGGGCTGGGTATTCCAATTGGGCAGTTATTTCATTTGGGTGCTGGGCGGGCTGGCGGTGCTGGCCATGTCTTTTAACTCGGCTCCAATAGATAACACCAGCGTTGCGCCGGGCGTAAGCGTCCAGCAGACAGTCGATGGAAAAGCCCTGGATGCCACGGCAGCCAAAGCCGCTACAGGAAAGGACACGCCTGCCCCTATCGGAGAAGAGGCCAGCCTGCAAGCGCCGCAAAGCTCTGGCCCCTGGTATGCGCGCTTTGGAAACTGGCTCACCCAACAAGTGGGAGGCCTGACCACCGGCACGCTGATCATGTTTTTGGGGTATTTAGGATGGTTTTACGGCCCCATCAACTCGCTGACGCAGATGTCCACGTGGTTCACCCAGTTCATCACGCAGGCGCACCGTGTGTTTGAAGTGATGGATGAAGAGCCGGAAGTCACTGAAGATGACAAGGCGGTGGATATTGAAATCCAGGGGGGCATCCGCTTTAAGAATGTCTCGTTTGGATATGATCCCCACATACCGGTGCTGCACGACGTGAGTTTTAGTGTAGAACCGGGCGAGATGGTGGGCATCGTGGGCCATAGCGGCTGTGGCAAATCCACCACTATTAATCTCATCATGCGTTATTATGAAGCCACCGAAGGCGAGGTGAGCGTCGATAACATTGATGTGCGTAAGATCCGCAAGCATTGCCTGCGCCGGCAGATCGGCATGGTGGCCCAGGATCCTTTCCTGTTCCGGGGCACCATAGCGGAAAACATCGCATACGGCAATCCGGGCGTGGCGATGCAACAGATATTGAACGCAGCATTGGCGGCCAACGCCCACATGTTCATCACGCGCAACCATGATGGATATGATTCGATGCTGGGCGAACGCGGTTCAGGCTTGTCGGGCGGCGAACGCCAGCGGGTGGCCATCGCGCGGGCATTGTTGAACAATCCTCGAGTGTTGATTCTCGATGAGGCCACCTCGAGCGTGGACACCATCTCGGAACGTGAGATTCAGAACGCCCTCGAGGCGCTGAGCGTGGGCCGCACGACGGTGGCCATTGCCCACCGGTTGTCGACCTTGCGCAACTGCGACCGCAACATCGTTTTCGAGGAGGGAACGATTCGAGAACAGGGCACCCACGAGGAATTGCTTCTGCAAGATGGCATTTATAAACGGCTGGTGGAGATTCAGACCCAGCTTACGAGTGATGTGGAATCCGTCGATGGATTACAAGCCATCCAGGAGATCAACCGGGTAGAAAAGGAACGGAGAGGCGTAAAGACTAAACGTGATCAGCGCCGCCGGCTCGAGGCGCCGAAAATCCGCTATTTTGATCCGAAAGAGATGCGCATTTATTCGAAGGATGAAGGCGGCATGCGCGTCGAATACCATAAAGATGTCTATGAAAATGTGCGCGCATACCGGTGCTTCCCCATCACACGGCCGAGCGAGTTTGTCGCTCTATGGACGGGTGACTCCGCCCTCGAGCATAAGGAAGTGGGGATGATCCGCCGGTTGAAGGAGCTGCTGCCTAGTTCGCGTATGGCGGTCGAGCATGAACTGAGCAAGCGCTACTTTATCCACTATATCAAGAAAATCGACGATATCAAGGAAGAGATGGGATTCCTTATCTGGAATGTCGAGACGGACAAGGGGGTAATGGAGTTCCTGACGCGCCGCTTTGAAACGAACTCGGTCATTGAAGGCCCCGTAAATGGGCATATTATCGTCGATGTGGATAACAACCGGTATGAGATCGAGGATCTCGAGGCGTTAGACGCCGCCAGCCGCTCGACCTTCTTGAAGTACATTTATTGGTAGGGGCAACGGATGGCCGGCGAGGGCGCGGGTTCCACACCTTGTTTATTGAGAAGGCATGGAAACGCCCAGCAGGCGCTCATACACCCGCAGGGTGTTCTCTACCATGGCGTCAGCGCTACGCTGCTGAGTGACAAAATCATAGGCCTGGCAGACAAGCTGTCCGGCCAAGGCGTGGTCGGTGAGCAGGCGGATTAAGGTTTCGGCCAATGCCTGGGGCTGTTCCGGTGGAGCGAGCAGCCCGGTGGTTTCATGCATGACGGTTTCGGGGATCCCGCCGGAAGCGCAAGCCACCACGGGAATCCGGCACATCATGGCTTCAATGATGGCGCTGCCCAGCCCTTCCATTTTGCTGGGCAACACGAAAACATCCGCCGCACGCATGATAGAAATAACATCCTCGCGATAGCCCAGCAATGTCACGTGGGAAGCCAGGCCTAGTGCGGCGATTTGCGCTTCAATCTCCGGACGCAAACCACCCTCGCCAACCAGCGCCAGGTGTGCATCAGGAAAAGCCCGCAACAACACAGGCATAGCGGATATCAGTGTTTTATGGTCTTTGTGCCCCACGAGAGCGGCCACACATACCAGGAGGGGCGCATGTTCTGGAACGCCTATGGATTCCCGGCTAACAGGCGGCGTGTCGAGCCGTACGGCATCTTGTGCGCTATGCACCACCGTGACCCGGGAAGGCTCGATTCCATACGCTAACAGAACCTGGGCGACACAGTCTGAGACTGCGATGAAATGGTCTGGCTGGGCATATTTCCAGCGCGTGATATAGTTTTGCGATGGAACAAAATCCACCCGGCGCGATGCGATCACCAAGCCTTTGCGCGCCAACAATCTTGCCATGCTGGCGTAAAAATGGGCATGTCCTGTATGGCCGTGGATGATATCGACATTATAACGGCGAATGGCGCGGGCGAGCTTCCATATGGTATACGCATCGAACTCGCCTAAAAATGGGGCTTTGATCCGGATAAGGCCGGGCGCTTCATGTTGATGTGTCATAAAGGGGCTGCCGGGCCTGCCAGCGATAAGGACGGTATGCCCGCGAGCGGCGAGGCCATGGACGAGATAGCTGGCTTGTTGCTCGCCGCCGCGCCAGCCTGACTGCTCATCGATATGCAGAGATATCACTGTACTTTCCTGGAGCCCGAAGGCCGCCGCTCCTGGTGAATGGCCAGGGCGCGTTCATATGCCGCGATGGTCTTCGACGCGAAACTATCGATGGTGAATTCACGCAATACCCGGAGCCTTCCCGCCTCCCCCATGCGCGCCATCGAACCGGGAGCGGACGCGAGCCGTGCGATGGCGTCCGCTAGAGGCTCGACGGAACCAGCGGGAATGATATAGCCTTCCACACCGTCTTGAATGATCTCTGGAAGGCCTCCGTAGTTTGAAGCCACCACGGGAATGCCTGCCGCCATTTGCTCCTTGAGGCTAAATGAGGAAGTATCGCAGTCTATCGAGGGTTGTACGCCAATGTCAAAGGCGTGAACGCATCGGGCCATGTCATCACGGAATCCGGCAAAATGCACGCAGGCCGTGATGCCAAGTTCATCCACCAAGGAACGCAATTGATGCTCTAGTACGCCGGTTCCTAATGCGAGTATGCGCAACTGGGGCATTGTATGGAGCAGTTGTTGAACGGCGCGAAACAAGTAGGCGTGCCCTTTTGCCTTTACCAACCGCGCGGCTATGCCGCACACGAAGTCACCGGGGGCGTAACCAAATTCAGCGCGCGCTTCCTTTCGCATATCGGGATCGGGCTTGAAAGCCTCGGCATCCACTCCGTTATGAATAACGGACATGCGCTGAGGATCAAAAGCTGGCTGGCGTGCAAGCTCCGCGCGGACTTCTTCACATACGACGATTTGAAAATCCGTCCAGCGCTGGTTAAGCAAGCGGTTCATGAAGGTATTCCGGACGGGATAGGTGTTGTGGCGGGTGCGTATGACGCATGCGGGAAAGCCCGCCAACATATTGGCGAGGGAAAAAAGCCAATGATCTTGCGAACCGCTCACATGAATAATGGAAGGTTTCTCTTGTTGAATGTACCGCAAGGCGCTCCGCAAGTCCGCGCACCAACGCGCCAACCGCAATCCGCGAGGGAAATGCATGGGGCCGCATAAGGCTGCGCCTGCCTGGCTGGCAGTTTGAATGAGGACGCTGTCAGGGCGGCAGGCGATGGCGGCGCCATGCCCCCGGCGCACCAGCTCACTCGCCAGATTCGCGACATACCGCACCTGGCCGCCGCCACAGGAATGCGGATCGCTAAGCACAATCTTCATTAGACAAGAAGCCCCATTTCCCCTCGCCCATGGCGGCCGCTCCATTTTAGTTTTAACACGCTTTTAACCCGCCTCTTCGGAACTGGAAGGGGTCTCGCTGGTTTCCGGCTGCTCCGTGGAGCTGGGGGGCGAGGCATTCTCTGATTTTGGTTCAATCGAACCCAGCAATTCGCCAATCCGGAAATTGGCGGCTTCGAGCTTGACTAATGCATCATCTAGCTCCGCGTCGATTTCTGACAGATTTTCGTCCCTGCGGATTTCTATTTTTTCTTTCTTCGCCATGCTATTCGCGTACCTTGATTGTTGTTTTGGTTATTGCAATGCTAGAAGATAGCTGCAAGGGTTTCTGCTTCAGCAATCATCTCTTCGTGGATGCTTTGGAGAAGCGCTCGACAGGCATCCGGTTCAAGGATTCCTAGGCAACGCCAAACGGCTGCCATATCTGGTTCTTCCCAAATATCCTTCGCGGCATTTGGCTCCGAATTGCGGGCGCAATAGTTAGCGACGCGGACCACCGCAGCCAGCTTGCGATTTTTTGCCTGTTCCATGCTGAATTTTGGATCATAGTGGTGCAGCCATAAGGCGTCTGACAAGGATTCTGGAAAGCTCCATGTAATCGAGAGCGCCGCTGAGACTTCGGCATGGGAAAAGCCATACTGGCTGCGTTCCGCGGCGCAAAGCTGCTCCGAGAAGGCTTTGTTATCGTTATGTATTTTGGCGTACTCCGCGCCAAAACGCCGGGCGAGCACGATTTTGCCGATGTCATGCAGCAGGCCGCCGACGAATGCTTCGCCAGCATCCACTCCCGCTACTTCATTGGCCAGCCTGCGCGTAAGAGCGGCCACTAGATAGGAATGCAAACGGTAGCCTTTTGCAAATATGGGGTCTATATGCTCCATGCCGGCCATGTCCGTGACGGAAAGGCCCAAGACCAGATTCCGGACTTCGCGGCTGCCCAGAATGACTAGAGCCAGTTTGAGCGTTCCGACATGCTGGCGCATCCCGTAATAGGGGGAATTGCTCACACGCAGCACTTTGGCGGCAAGGACCGGATCCCGCTCGATCACATGCACAAGCTCATCCATAGTAGTGGATGGATCATCGGCTCGCATGACAAACTCGCCCACTACCGCGGACATCACGGGGAGTTCACCAATTCGTTCTACAACATCTTCCACTAATGCTATATCAGTCATTGTTGGGATTTGGTCCTGTTGTTGGTTGTCAAATTTCGAGCATGCCTTTTGTTGATAGCACTCCGGAAATGCGCGGGTCAATACGTGAAGCCGCATCCAAGGCCCGCGCGAAGGCTTTGAAGAGCCCTTCGATGCAATGGTGTAGATTGCCGCCATATCGCAAGATAACATGCACCGTGCCGCGGGCGTTCACCGCGAAAGCTCGAAAGAATTCTTCGGCCAGCTCCGCATCAAAGCCATTTAAAACGCCATGCCCTAATTCGGCCTGGAACACGAGGCAGGGACGTCCGCTAAAATCCACCGCCACTTCAGCGAGCACTTCGTCCATGGGAATTACAGCATGGCCGTAACGCGTAATGCCCTGGCAGCCGCCCAAGGCCTCTAGAAATGCTTTCCCCAGCACAATTCCGACATCTTCCACGGTATGGTGCGCATCGATATGGAGATCACCGGCGGCTTTTACGGTGATATCGAAAAGGCCATGCCGGGCGATTTGGCTGAGCATATGATCGAAGAAGCCAATGCCCGTATCCACATCGGCTTTTCCGGCTCCATCTAGGTTTATCGAAACCATGATCTGGGTTTCGGCGGTGTCACGCCGTATTTGACTGGTGCGCATGGCGCGCCCTCCACATAAACAGACTACAATTACTACTCTCTATTACTACACAAACAAAATACTGGCTATGAACATCAAAACGGAGGCATTGGATAATTGCATGCTGCTGGCCGTGCGGGATGAGCTTCCTATATCATCTGCCGAGGAAAAGCCGTTCGGCGAGGAAACTCGGCAAACCCGCCGCAATAATCCGTTCCGCCGCTTGTTGTATGGGATAAGACACGCGCACCAGTTCATATGAACAAGCCTCAGTATCTAGAATGCCAAACGCCGCGCGCGGATCCCCATCTCTTGGCTGGCCTACTGAACCTGAATTAATGAAGAAGATTTTCCGGCCTGTTTCCAGATGGAAGACGGCCTGTTTTTCCTCGCGGCTTGCTGTTTCTGGACAAAACAGAAACCGTGAATGCGCATCCACCGCGTACATGCCATCGGAAGAGAAAATCCCGGGGCAGTGGGTATGGCCAAAGAAGCATAAGGTGCGATTCTGTTCCGCCACATAAGGAAAATGCGGAAGCACGTCTTCCCAATTGAATATATAACAATCGCGATCCGTGGGAGAGCCATGGGCCGCAAGAAAATGCTCGAAAGAAAGATTAACCGGCAGTTTTTTGAGCCACTGTATATTATCGGGTTCTAGGTGGTCCCGTGTCCATAGCGCCGCGGCCAAGGCAATCGGGTTAAAGCCCCATGGCTCTTCAAGTCCACAGGCCACGGCGTCGTGATTGCCGCAGATGGTAGGGATATTGCGCTCGCGTATGAATGCAATGCATTCATTGGGATTGGCATTGTATCCGACCACATCGCCCAGACATACAGCCTGATCGATGCTTGATTCGTCAATCGCGCTCAGAACGGCCTCCAGGGCCTCCAGATTAGCGTGAAGGTCGGAAATAAAAGCATATCTCAAAAGGCCACCCTCAACGAGGTTCCCCTCGCATGTTATCTTTAACCGCTTGCCGAAGGCATTGCTTCACTATCCCCAATTTGCAAAGCACGGCCTCGGAGCGAAATATAAAACACACCTTCTACAAGAGTTCACATCTGCCGTATTTTGCACATATCGCACCTAGGGAATCAAGGGCGATGTTTTGCTGCACGGATTATGAAACACTGAAAAAATGGGTTGCCATCTCCTGCTGCATCATGAGAAGAGTAGATTTGAGAATCAGGCGCTACACTTCTATGCGGCGCTGCATCGCCCAACCTGTTTCAAACTAATAACTTACCGGCTTTCAGGGAGAAAAGCGCCTTCCGATTGTAGCAAAAAGGCCTTTTCTTTTCAGGCAACCTATTCAGGCGGGCGGAAGACCGGTTTCGCTTTGGATTTCTTTCATCATGGTTATGAAGCGGCGGCCATACTCGATATAAGTGTTGTATAGATGGGCGTCGTTGTCATCATCCTGTTTTGTATGGATGACCGCCGCTACGTGGGGCTCGATGGAAAATCCGCCATCGTACCCATGCGACAAGAGATCGCGCACAATATCGCGCACACGGCCTTCGCCTTCTCCACAATAGGTATAGACGCTCGTGTTGTTTTCTTTCTTCGCGTCTTTGATGTGAACATACACGATATCTTTGAGGACCGCCTGGTAATGCGCCCAGGAGTCCTGCCCATAACTGACGGGATTTCCCGTATCGTAGAGCACTTTCAGGGCGGAGCTATTCACTTCCCCCAGCAAGATATTGGCATTCCCGCCAGACAAACCGCCCCAGCCGCTGCAATTCTCATGAGCCAGGACCACCCCCCCATCTTCCGCGATTCGAGCCAGTGTTTTCATGCGCCGGATAGCCTCGGCGCGCCATTCTTTTTCCGTCAATGGAGATTGAGGATCGTTTGGATAGCTCATCACCCGGATATAGGGCGTTCCCAGGCGTTTCATACGCGGGATAGCCTGTTTGAGGTCTTGGATGTCGATATTGGCATCTCCTGTGATGGGCCGCGCCCAATTGGCGATGGCCGAACTGAAGCAAGACACCTCGATGCGGGCTTCCGCTAATTTTTCGCACACGTATTCAAACCGGGCTTGCGGAATAGCGGTGAGGTTTTCGCCATCCACGAGCCTAAGCTCGATGTGCTTCCAGCCTAGCTCTTTATGCGCTTGTATTTGCCGCTCGATAGCGTGCCCGGCTTCATCCGCAATGCCTGAGAAGAACACTGCATTTCCCCTGTTTTTTTGTGCAGAGCACATTTGGTTAGAGCCGCATGTCCATTATGGACGGAATAGCGCATTCTCTACTTTTTTGCGCCGTTCTAGGCCTTCCAACGCCTCAATCAATTCGAGGGCAAAATCCATGGCCGTACCGGGCCCCCGGGATGTTATAACCTGCCCATCACGTTCGACGGGCGAGCCTGTGAACGTTACTTCGGGCAAATTCATTTTGTCGAGAAATCCTGGGTAACTGGTGGCTTTTTTGCCATTCAGGAGGCCCGCATGGGCGAGCACCGTGGGCGCCGCGCAGATGGCCGCTACGAATTTGCCGCTCCCGGCCGTCTTTTTCAGCACCGCATGAATGCGCGCATCATTATCCAGATTTACAGCTCCGGGCATGCCGCCCGGCAGCGCCACCATATCATAGTCCATCTGGAGCGCTTCATCGAGGGATTTATCTGGAACCAGCACCACCCCACGCGATGCTTTCACGGCGCGCCCATCCAAACTGGCCGACACCACTTCAAATTCCGCACGCCGCAACAGGTCGATGATCGTGACCGCTTCGAGTTCTTCACATCCTTCCGCCAAAGGCACTAGAACACGTTTCATGGAAAGCTGTCCCTCCTTCTATAACCGCTATATGCCGCCGCTGGCTGCCTACGGCCGGGCAATGCTTAGTCTAGAGCCTGTTTTTAGGCCTGTCAATACGTGAAAACACGCAACTTGAAGATCATATTCTCTACCATTTGAATGGCGCCAGATAATAATGGACTTATTGGGCAAAGCTCGATTTTTCATCATTTTAAATAGATGCTTGACCCGCCAATGAAGCGTCTCTATCATAACCGCAGGCAAATAGTTGCTGGAGACTTTTTTCAGCATTACGGGAGGCGTCTCCATGAAGACATTATCAAGCGTTGAGGAATTGCGGGCATGCATCGAGCAGTCGTTTGAATCGGCGGTGCTTATATTCAAACACAGCACGAAGTGCCCTATATCGGCTGACGCTTTCCAGCGGGTTTCTCAGTTTGACGCTGGCGCCAGCGGGCATCCAGAGGTATACATGGTAAGAGTTATTGAAGAGCGCCAGGTATCCACTGAGATCGCCATGTGTTTGGGAGTGCCCCATCAATCTCCTCAAATCGTATTGGTTCGAGACGGCGTCGCGATATGGAACACGTCTCATTATGGCATTCACGCGGATAGGCTTGCGGAAGCGCTGGTCCAGTTCGGGATTCTCGGTGAAACCGTTGCATAACCTGGGAGGATGTCTTCATGAACCTCTATCTGGTCCAGCATGGAGAGGCGTATGAGAAGAGTGAAAATTCTGAACGCCCTCTCACGCCGTGCGGCATGCGCGATGTGGCGGCCATGGCGAACATTCTTTCTCGTTTTGCGTTAAGCGTGCCAGAGATATGGCATAGCAGCAAAGCCCGCAGTCTGCAAACGGCTGAGCTGTTGCTCCCCGCTATGGCGCCCCGAGGGCAGTGTTGTTTGCGGCCTGGCCTCGAGCCCAAGGATCCAGCCGACCATATGGCGCATGAATTGCGCGCCCGCGAGGCGGATTTGGTGATCGTGGGGCATCTCCCCCATCTTTCCCGGCTGGCTTCGCTGCTCTTGGTTGGCGATGAAGGCCGTGAACTGGTATTATTTCAAAAGGGTGGCGCTATTGCGTTGCATCGCAATGAAGCGGGCCAATGGGGCATTCAATGGTTTATAATACCTAGTCTGTTAGGCTAAACATACATTAAGGCGTCCCGCGCGGGAACTGTGGGATTGGGAAATAGAAGCCAAGAGGTTTTGCCGTTAACCCGGTCTTCATGAATAGGAGGCTTTTAATGAATGCCACCATTCTCATTGTTGATGATGAGGTTGAACTCCGTGAGATGCTAGCGCGCCATTTCCGCATGATTGGTTATGAGACCCACATGGCGGCAAACGGCGCGGAAGGGCTCGAACGGATGCAGGAACGCAAAACAGACATTGTCATTTCCGATATCATGATGCCTGTCATGAATGGGATTGATTTTCTGCGCCAGGTGCGGGCGCAATATCCTATGGTGCATACCATCATGATGACGGGAATGGTGACGTTGGACAACGCTTTGGCGTGCATGCGGCTAGGGGCCGACACGTGCGTATTTAAGCCCATCGAGGATATGAAGGAACTCGAAGACGCCGTTGAACGGGCTGTGGCCGAATTGCGGAATTGGATACGCATTCTCCACGATCTGACCGTCATGAAATCACACCAGCGGGAGAGCATCGGATGAGCGAGCCATCCCTGACTATTGATCCGGCACTGCTTACCGAGTTTATTGATGAATCCCTAGATATGCTGGCTTCCGTGGACAGCCTCTTCGTCCAGCTCGAGCAAGCGCCCGATAACCTCGATATTATCCAAGCTATATTCCGGCCCGTACATTCCATCAAGGGAAATTCCGCGTTTTTCGGTTTCACGAAAGTGAAGACTCTCGCCCATGAATCCGAAAGCTTGCTGGATATGCTCCGTAAAAAAACGCTGGCCGTCTCCGAGACGCTGATCAGTGTGTTGCTCAAATCCGTGGATGAACTGAAGGCTATGCTGGATCGGGCGAGGCTAAGCGGGCCGGAAGTAGTGGACCAGGCGGCCTACGAGGCCTTGGTCGAGGAAGTTCGAAACGCGGCCACGACAAAAGTGGTCGAAGCGGATGATCTCTGGTGTGACGCCTTTTCGCGGCTCGAGGCGCTTCGTAAAGCGCTTGCGCCAGATGCGGCCCAGCTTATCACGGAGTTGGACGCCGCAATGATGTGCCTGCGCAAATTGCATCCCGGTGTCCAATTGGAAACGGGAAATGCCAATATAGCGGCGGAAGGCTTGCCGGAGCCTATGGCGCTCATCATGAAGAAAATCGGCGAGCCGTTTGGCGATAGCCTGCCTGTGGAGGAAAGTGAGGCTGTGGGCGCAGCACTCCGGCAATTGCCGGGATTGGTTGCGGGAAATGAACTGGCGCAAGCTATTTTAGCGGATATGCTGGACTCGTACCAGGTATTTGTGGATAGCGTAGGATTCGATTCGCTTCTGCGAGAACTGCTTCTGGAAAAGGCCAGGGAACTCATCGCCATACAGCCTTGGCCGGTGGTGAAAAAGGAACTAGAGCCCGCTCCGGCGCAAGCAGAGGAGCCTTCAAAGCCCAAACCAGAGGCCGCCGCGCAGCATCCTGTCGAAACCACAGCGAAAACGATGCGCGTGTCTGAAGCGCATATCGACAAATTCCTTTCCTTTGTCGGTGAATTGGTCGTAGTAGGCGACATGTTTAGCCATTTGGAACGGCAACTGGCGAACAAATTGCATGATTCCTATTTAGTGAACGATTTCCGGCGTATCAACGAGACTTTCACGGTATTGTCCCATGATTTGCAGCGAAGCATCATGTCCATACGCAAAGTAGCCGTAGGCACGCTGCTTTCACGTGCGCCGCGCATTATTCGGGATGTGGCCACCGTGGCCGGAAAAGAGATCGCGGCGACCGTGGAAGGCGGGCATATCGAAGTGGACAAGAGCCTCATCGACATCCTAGACGCCCCGCTCACCCATATGGTGCGCAATGCCGCGGATCATGGCATCGAGATGCCAGAAGCCCGGCAGCAGCATGGCAAGCCCCGTGAAGGCCACATCCAAATCATCGCGGAGGAGTCCAGCACGAATATCACGTTAATCGTGCGGGATGATGGCGCGGGCATCAATTTGGAAGCGCTAAAGAAGAAGGCTGAAAGCATGGGCCTTGTCCGGGCGGACCAGCCATTATCTGAAAATGATATTGTCAATTTGCTGTTCTCTTCGGGCGTCTCGACGGCTCAAAAGGTCACGGATGTATCTGGGCGGGGCGTTGGCATGGACGTGGTGATGCGGATGGTGGATCAAGCGGGCGGGCAGATTAGCGTCTCCACGAAAGCAGGGGAAGGCTCGGTATTCCAGGTCCAACTGCCTAAGAGCGTTACGACGCAGATAATGGATGGATTTGTTGTTATTGTAGATAATCAATGTTATGTGTTAGCCATGAATCGGATCCGGGAAACGGTCAAGATTGAGCATAATGACATCACGGTCATAACGGGCCGGGGCCGGTGCATTCAACGCCATGGCATGATTTTGCCTGTACTCGATATGCGGGAAGAACTCGGCCTTCCCCACCGGGATATGGAATCAGCCTATGAGCTTATGGTTACGGCTGAGGCGCAGCGCCGCCAGTTCGCGCTTGTCGTTGATGGCGTACGCGGAGTGCAACAAATCGTCGTACGCACCCTGGAGGGCATGTCTTCCGGAGCGGAATCGATCACGGGCGGCGCGCTATTGGGAGATGGCTCGGTGGCGCTTATTATTGATGTCGATAAACTTAGCCCCCTTCTGGCATGAGAGGAGCGTTGTATGGCGGAACGTAAAGTCTTTTTGCTTCCAGGCGAATATGCTTTTGAACGAGAAGAAACCGATGTCAGTACGCTTCTTGGTTCGTGCGTGGCCGTGTGCCTGCATGACATCCATAAACGATGGGGCGGAATGAACCACTACATGCTGCCGTACAAGAAGGAAGGTGGACTATCGCCCAGTAAATATGGCGATTTCGCCATTCAGACGCTTGTGAAACTTGCGTTGAAAGCAGGTTCGCAGCCTGGAAGCCTTGTAGCCAGCATTTACGGCGGCGGCCAGGTCATCGGCCATTTATCCGCGGTGCAGTCGCTCGAGGGCGGCCAGCAAGTCGGCACGCGCAATATCGCCGTAGCCCGCGAACAGCTTGGCAAGATGGGCATTCGTATTATGCGGGAGGAGGTTGGCGAGCAAAAGGGCCGTAAAATCGCCATGAATACGGCCACGAACGAGATCCAGGTGCGCCCCATCAATCCCATGGCCGCCAATCAGGAACGCGCCCAGCGCATCTCCAAATTCCAGCAGCGCAAGATAGGGGTGCTTATCATCGACGATTCAAGCACGGTGCGGGCGGTCTTGCGCCAAGGCATCGAGCGCTCCCAAGACATGGAAGTGCTGGGGGAAGCGGCGGACCCATATCAGGCCCGGGAGCTTATCCTCGAGCTAGATCCCGATGTGCTGTGCCTGGACATCATCATGCCTAAGATGGATGGCCATACATTCCTGCAAAAAATCATGCGCTACAAGCCCATCCCCACAGTGATCGTCTCGACCATTGCCCAGCGGGGCAGCGTCATGCGCCAGAAAGTGATGGACTCGGGCGCGGTGGATGTCATTGATAAAGAGGAACTCACGCTGTATAAGGGGCCCCAAGTCATCGAGCAGGTGCTCCTCCCCAAACTGCGCGCCGCGGCAAAAACCACGGTCGTGAAACGGGACTAAACGCGGCGGGCACAGATGAAATCTTGCTTGATTGCCGGGGCCACTGGCATCCAAGCAAAGATGCCGCTGTGTCATCGAAATCAGGCCATCCATGCCGCTTCCTATTGCGCCAGATGCTCCGTCAAGAATTGGAATGCGCACTCCACATCATCACAGACATGGAACAGCCCGAGATCGGCTGGATTAATGACGCCCCATTTCTTCAACGCCTCGAAATTCATTACTTCATTCCAAAACTCCGCGCCATACAGCACCACGGGGACCGTTTTGCCGGCTTTTTTCGTCTGAACAAGCGTTAATAGCTCGAACAATTCATCGAAGGTGCCAAAACCGCCGGGAAAGGCCACTAAAGCTTTGGAAAGATAGACAAACCAGAATTTGCGTACAAAGAAATAATGAAACTCGAGCGCCAGCTCAGGCGTTTGATATGGGTTTGGCTTCTGTTCGAAGGGCAAGCTGATATTGAGGCCAATGCTGGGCGCACCAGCTAGGCTCGCCCCCCGATTGGCTGCTTCCATAATGCCTGGCCCGCCGCCTGAACAAATATGGAAGCGCCGTTGCGGCTTGTCGATAGCCATAGACCATTCGCATAAACGCTTCGATAAATCCATCGCGTCTTGATAATACCTAGCCAGCCGAATGCCATAACGTGCGCGTTCCAACTGGAGGGCGTTTTCTGGTGACGGGCTTTCGGCATTGAGCTGTTCCGCTACATCGAAGGCGTGGCGGGCCACATGGGGCGTCTGGGCGCGGGCGGAGCCGAAGAAGCATATTGTATTGTATACGTGAAACTTCCGGAATCGGGAGCCTGGTTCGATGAATTCACATAGGACGCGTACGGTGCGCGCATCCGGGCTGTTCAAGAATTCGTGGTTATTGTACGCTTTTTGAGCATAGCGAGCTATTTCATTTTCAGGTTTTTTCTTCATGCCAACTCTCAAATCCCTAGTTGCCACCATACATCAGCACATGAGCGCTCCAACGGAGCTACACTTTACCGAAGTAAGCAGGGATTTCCAAATTGGCTAGAGCGCAAGAATAGGCGGCATCACTAAATAGCCACGCCGGTCGTAATCATGCTAATGAGATCCCGCCGCTTTTGAATACGTTCCTCCACCCGGGACGTGAACGCGCCATCCACGTGCAAGTATTCAAAGGAACGGGGACATACGGCTGGTGGCTCGGCCAGCTCCGTTATCGCGGGAACGCCCAATTCGTAACACACCGCATTGGCTACATGCGTGGCATGGAGCATAGGATGCTCTTCTGTTGCTTGATCTGGCGCGTGATGGAGCAATATGCATTCGATGATGGAAACCGGCAATGACCAGCGTTCCGCCACCCATGCGCCTACTTCGCAATGGGTGAAACCATCCAAGATCTGGGCTTCCGCCTCCAAACAGCTAAGCCCGCTATTATCCATGAGCTGGGCAATCGCGGGAGCCGCTTCCGGGATGCATTGCGCGAGGACCGCTTTGCCAATATCATGTAAAAGCGCGGCCACATGCGCGCCGCTGAGTTCTGGAATGCCTGGCATATAGGCCTCCGCGACGATATCCGCGGCTATGCTGGCCACGAAACTATGCCGCCAAAGCTGGTGCAGGAATCGAGCACGGAGCAGTTCGCCGCCAAACAGATTTATGACCGAAATGGCCAAGGCAAGGCGCTCGACTTCGGTGTAGCCCAGCAAAACGACTGAATCGGAGACTGTTTGGATGCGGCGTTGAAAGCCGTAGAAACTCGAGTTAACGGTTCGCAAGACTTTAGCCGTGAGAGCGGGATCTTTCGCGATTTCGGCGGCCAAATCCAAGGAGGTCGAATTTGGGTCTTGCGTGATAGCTAAAATGCGGGCAAGCGAAGCGGGAAGAGTCGCTAATTCTTCTACCGCCAACACTCGCTTTTGTACCGTATCCCTTCGAAACCTAGGCATATGACAACCTCCTGTTCGTCGGCAGCATAGCCTGCTTTGCCATGCATGCAATTAACGGTGCAACGCTAGAATAGCGCGGTAGACACTTGCTGTCAATGTATGTTTTGCCGTGCGGGAAGTCTTATGAGAAAATATTTTCAGTTGCTTGATTTTATCTATAGGGTTCTTTATAGTATCTCCGCACTGGACGTTGCGTCCAGGCAATACATGCGGCCCGTTCATCTAGTGGTTCAGGATGCAGGATTCTCAGTCCTGTCAGAGGGGTTCGACTCCCCTACGGGCTGCCATCATTTTACAAAGCGTCTGTATAAAACGACTTACAAGCCACTCACCCCTCTCAAAACAGTGCAAATACTCTCCTTTTATCTATTGTTCGCCCACTGACCATTTTATTATCTATTCGCCTGGTCCCAAACACTTGATAGTCTAAAGCCTATTCGATTGGCGATCCGAAATTGGCGATAACGGCCTGCATTTCGGGGGTCAATTGTTTCACAAGCTCGGCATTGTACGCATGGGAAGTGGTATCCGCGATGGTGTCGGGCGTAGCGCCAATTATGCGCGAGATGCCGATTGCATATCCCCTCGATTTTGCGGCGGGCGATCCTTCGGCGACAGCGGGATCAACATTGGTCACAATGATTGAAATGGTATTATCGCTGTTGCGGCGGATGTCGAAGGTGCGGAACTGCTGGGGAAAATCGCGCAGCGATGCCGTTTCGACCTCCCAGAAGCCTTGTTCAGGATGTGCTGCATCGGATGACGGCTGGGCGGTAACGACGTTTACGTGACGGTGTCCCGATATCCACAAGATCAGATTCGGATAGTTGTGGAGGATGTTAAGCAGCGAAAGATCGTCAATGATCGAGGTGCTGGAGAATAAAAGATAGTTCCCGGAGTTCAGATCGAAGGTTTTTTGTGGATGGATCGGGATATGCGCCGCGATAATCATGAGCTTGCCTTCGTCCTGGCCCATCTGGAGCTCGCCGGTGAGCCAGTCGAGCCGGGTCTGGTCGAGCGCAGCGCGCGCATAATTGGGCTGGCCAGCGCCTTTGACGGTATCGTCGAGCACGATAACCTTGATTGGCATATCCGACTTCGGCTCGAAGCTATAGCAGGCAAAATCGTTGTCAAGGCTGGCCTGGGTGAATCCGTGGCCAACGGGATTCGAGGTGGTCGTGAAGAATTCCTTCATCCAATTCAAGCTTGTGGACGCACTCGTCGCAAGGGCGTAGCGGTTTGGATCGGCAATGACCGTTGGGGGTATGGAAAAGTTCTCCTCGGGCCCGGCCTTAATGACATCCCCGTACGGCGTCGAGCCATCGACTACGCCCATATAAGCGCCGTATGAATTTACGCCTCCCTCCGATGGATCCTGGGCATTTTTCATATTGAGAATGGTATTCCCGATATGCGCCTGCATGGTTTTTATATTCTCATAGGCCGAACCCATCCAAAACTGATCATGGTTGCCAAGCACCTGATACCAGGGGATCGCCTTGTCGAGCCCGGCGGCCTTGAATGGTTTTTGATAATCGATGGCGCAGGCTCCGTCATGAGCACCGGAACTGGGGGTGATGACCTTTCCGTCAAGGACATCTATGAACCATCTCAGTTCGTTATATTGGTTATTGTTGATGCCATCGCCGAGAGAGATGCCGAAATCAAACGGCGATTGTTTGTGTAACGCATTGACCGTCTGGATGGCGGCGTCAAGGACGTGGGTCGTTGAGAGTATGACCGGTGAATAGGCCGACCCACAAGAAGTGGGAGCGCCATACAATGCACTCCAGCCGACATAGAGCGGCTGCGCCGGGGATTCCTTGTCGGCGATATGAATATCGGTGATGGTAAAGAATGATAAAAGACGCGCCTCATTGGATGCGCCATTATAGCCAGGCGCAAGTTCAGCCCGCATCTCGTAAGGCAGGCCGTCCCCTGCCTGCCAAGCGCTGTAACCGTATTGCTCGTAGAGCGGTATGTCGGCCGGATTAATCTGCGGCGTGCCTGCCGATAGCCCGATGGGGAGGATCTGCTGTTGGGCTGTCGTAAAAACAGTATTGGAGATCGGCCAGAGTATGCAACCAGCTAACTGAACTAACAGTATCAAGGAAACCATGATGCTTATCAGCGCAAAGTTTCTTTTACACATGCCCATAACCGCCTCCAGTCTTGCTTGATTGAGCTAAGGAGTCGCGTCAAAATAACTTACCGATTTTCTCCCACCACTCGGAAAGGAAACGGTAATTCCTATCGCCATGAAAATTGCGTTGAATGCGAAAAAATAGTCAAGTTATTTTGACGCGCCTCCTAAACTCTCAAGGATGGCAATGGCCCTCAATCGACATCCACTTCTACTGTATGCGTATGGCGGTCATCAATCAAATGCACCGCCCTTTCAAGTTGTTCCGCACCATCCACCACGACTCGCTTAACGGATTTTCCGCCGCCAGCGTTACGGATGGTGATGTGGTAGAAGGTCTCGCGGTAGCGGTAGTTCATATTGCATGTTTGCCACGCCGATGGGAGGCAAGGGGCAAACTGAAGGACATCGGATTGTAATTGTAAGCCGAGCAGGGATTCTATGATGAGGCGGTACATCCAAGCAGATGATCCGGTGTACCATGTCCATCCGCCACGGCCCGTGTGAGGGGGCGCGGCATAAATGTCAGCCGCCATCACATACGGCTCGACTCTATAGAGTAGCATGTGCTCGTATGATGCGCCGTGGGCAATTGGATTGAGCAGGGAGAATAATTCCCATGCGCGTTTGGAATCGCCCATCGCGGCAAATGCCATCGCGGCCCAAATTGCGGCATGCGTATATTGCCCGCCGTTTTCCCGCACGCCAGGGGTATATCCCTTGATATAGCCTGGATTGAGTTCCGACTTATCGAATGGAGGAGCAAAAAGTTGCACGAGTTGTGAGTCCCGGCGCACCAGCCGGCGGTCGACACTGTCCATTGCGGCCTGGGTGCGGCCACGCTCGCCCGCGCGGGAGAGCACGGACCAGCTTTGTGGAATCGAGTCGATTTGGCACTCGGTGTTTTTCGCAGAACCGAGCGGTTCGCCATTGTCGAAGAATGCCCGGAGGTACCATTGCCCGTCCCAGGCGGCATCTTCTATGTGAAGGCGCAGGCGTCCGGCCTCGGCCAGGCATTTGTCCGCAAACATGCTGTCGCCACGCGGGCGGGCTTGTTCGGCGAAACGTATCAGAACATCGTACAGGAAAAATCCCAGCCATACGCTCTCGCCCTTTCCCTGTTCTCCGACGAGGTTCATCCCATCGTTCCAATCGCCGCCGCCCATCAGGGGCAGGCCGTGGAGCCCGAAACGCAGGCCGTGGTTGATTGCCCGCACACAGTGTTCGTAGAGCGTTTCGACTTTATCCGAGACTTGCGCAAGGTCGTAACAGGAGTCTTCCTCCGGATGCAGGAGGCGGCCGTTGAGGAATGGCGCTGGTTCATCCAGCACGCCGGTGTCTCCCGTGGCGGCTACATACCGGCAGGTGGCGTACGGCAGCCATAAAAAGTCATCCGAGCAGTGTGTCCGCACGCCGCGCCCCGATGGCGTGTGCCACCAATGCTGGACGTCACCCTCTTGAAACTGCCTCGCCGCGGCACGAAGCAAATGCGCGCGCAGCATAAGAGGTTCCGCGAACAGGAGGGCCATGGCGTCTTGCAACTGGTCACGGAATCCATATGCTCCACCTGACTGGTAGAATCCCGTGCGCGCCCACATACGGCACGAGAGGGTTTGATAAATCAGCCAACCGTTGGCCAGGAAGTTGACCGCGGGATCAGGCGTCTCCACATACAGCGCGCCCAATGTGCGGCCCCAGTAATTCCATACGCCTTCCAGAGCCCGTTGCGCTCCCGAGACGCTCCGAATCTGTTGAATGAACTGCCTTGCTTGATCTTCCGACTCTGCGGCGCCAAAGATAAAAATGATTTCTTTTTCTTGTCCGGCATCCAGCTCCACCGGCGCTTGTATCGCCGCGCATGGATCGAGTCCTGCTCCCACGCGGCCGGAAAGACGGACCCGATTTAGGGCCGCTGGGTTGGCAGGCGTTCCGTTGCGGCCAAGGAACTCGGTACGGTCGGTTGTTATCGTTCGTGTGGTTTCGCTTGTGGCTGCGAAAACCACCCGTCCGCTGAAGTCCATGTTGTACGCATTTCTCGCAAAGACAGCGCCCGTTATCGGATCAATTTCCGTGACAACATGCATGAGCGTCTTTTCTCTTGACTCTCCCAACACCAATTCCCAATAAGCGGTTACAGAGAAACGGCGGAGCCGTCCTGAGCGGTTTGTCAATTTAAGCCGCGCGAACTTCACGGGAGCATCCGGATCGACATATACGGTTAGCTCGCTGGCAGCGCCATCTTCCTGGCACTCAAAGATGCTGTAGCCAAAACCATGGCGGACGACATACGCCGTGGCCCCGCGGGCAGGCAAGGGAGAAGGAGACCAGACGTAGCCGCTTTCTTCGTCGCGGATGTATATCGCTTCGCTGCCGCTGCCACTGACGGGATCATTGCTCCAGGGCGTCAAACGGAAGTTATGGCTGTTCCCGGCCCACGTGTAGACGCTCCCGCTCTCCGACACGATGGTTCCGAACTGTGGGTTTGCAATGACATTAACCCAAGGCGCGGGGGTGTTTTCGCCCGGTTTCAGGATCGTGATATATTCGCGGCCGTCATGTGTGAAGCCACCCAGGCCATTAAAGAAGGTTAAGTCATATTTAGGCGTCTCCACGGGTTCCATTTTCGCCCGGCGACGCGCCGGTTTAAGAATGGCCATTGGCGCCTGGACCCGCCCGCGCCGCTCGACTTGCTCCGGCAGCGTCCCGGCATCGTCCACGAGTACGATTCGAGCCACGGCCTCCAGGAGCACCCGATCTTCTTCCGAGATCTGTTCTCCCCGGCGCAGAAACACCCCGCCGGGCTTGTCCACCATCGCCGCCTCCGAACTTGCCGCGATAAGGCCCATGATGGCGTCGTGTAATTCCCCGCGATAAATTGAATTGTCTTCATTCCAAATGACGAGGTCTACACTCAGCCCCTTCATCCGCCAATAGGCGTGCGCCTGGACAGCCTGGCGGACCAGGTCAAGCTTCTCCCGCTCACGAATACGCACCAATACGATGGGAAGATCGCCAGAGATTCCATAGCCCCAGAGTCCCGACTGGCCGCGCTTATTCCGAACCAGGATGGCGGAGTTTGGCCGATAACGCGACGTTGCATAAATGACGGAACCGGCCAGCCGCCCATACATTTGCCCCTCAGCCTCTACGGAATTCAGGTGTTGTAGTTCGGCGTTGCTGTGTGTCCACGCCAGCTCGAAGACGCGGTCGGCAAGGCGGGGATCGTCATATTTATCCACCAACGCCATTGCGGCCTCGCGTGTTTCGGCGATGCCCGTGACCAAGTCTATTCGCGCCTTCTCGTTCGGTTGAATAGAGACGGTATGCCGGATGGAAGCCACGGGATCGAGCACCGAACCCACGCTGTTCGACAATGGCCCACTGCTGGCCATCGCCGCCGGCCAGGATAGCACCCGGCCTCTTCCTACAAATTTCATTCGATCCGTCTCGAAGGATATTTCCCCCCTTGCCTCGCCCTGTAGCGTCATCAAGTGAACCATCCATGGAGGCTTCTCTTCGGCGGAACGGGGACGCCGGGTGCAGAGAATCGCTTGCCGGGCGCGCACCAGTTCGGTCTGCACAAATAGGTTGCTAAACGCTGGATGGGCCACATCTTGGCCGTCCGGAGCCAGTACGACTTCCGCGTAACTGGTTAGTTCGATGATCCGTGGCCTGTCTGAGTGGTTGGTGATGGTGATGCGGCGCAGTTCGATGTCATCTTCGGGTGAAACGCTGATTTCGGTATGGGTCTCGATATCATCATCCCGGCGGCGGAACTCCGCTTTGCCCTGCGCAAAAATCACTTCGTACGATTTGGATGCTTGAAGGGTGGGCTGGTAGCCAATCGACCAGAACCGCCCACTATACAAATCACGCACATAACAGAACGACCCCCAGCAATCACGGGTCGGATCTTCCCGCCACCTCGTGAGCGCCAGATCACGCCAGCGGCTGTATCCTCCACCGGCGCTGCTGACCATGACGTGATAACGCCCGTTGGAGAGCAGATGCACTTCCGGTACAGGGCTTCCCGGATCAGTGAAGACACGCACGGTGCCTTCCGTCTCAGCAGAGGCCATACGTGTGGCGCTGGCCTCGATCTCGTGGGGAAATATTAGCCCTGTTGTTTTGGGAATGCGTTCTTGCAGCAGCAGATCCGTCGCCTGGAGAGCCGGATCTGCTAGAAAACGGCGTTGCATTGGGCGGTCGAGGAGGAGGTATTCTAGTGATAGAAGGCTCATTCCTTCATGATGTGTCATAAAAGACCGGACCGTTGCACTGTTGACTCCGAGCGGCAAGCGGGATGTCGTGTAGTCAATCGCCTCGTAAAAACCGTAACGGCCCTGCCGTTTTTCGGCCACGAGGCGTTCGAGGTTTCGGCATGCGGCTTCGGGCTCCACCATCAGCGCCATGACCGATGCATACGGAGCAACGACAAGATCCTCGGCCAGTCCCCGCTTCAATCCCAGCCCCGGCACGCCGAAGGCCCGATACTGGTAGTTCAGGTGTACGTCCCATGCGTTGAATCCGGATTCGGAAATTCCCCAAGGCGTCCCGCGCTGCTTTCCATATTCAATTTGCCGTTGCACGACCGCTTTGTAGGTCTGGTTTAAAAGGGTGTTCTCGTAGGTCGGCATCACGAGCAGAGGCATAAGGTATTCGAAGATGGAACCGCTCCAGCTAAGCAGTGCAGTTGCGCTTCTGGATGCGGTGAGCAGGCGGCCCAGTGCGAACCAATGCTCCTGTCCCAACTGCCCTTGCGATATCGCGTAAAAACTGGCGAGCCGGGCCTCTGAGGCGAGAAGGTCGTAATACCCTTTGTCCAGGTTGTGATCGCCAGCATTGTAGCCAATGGACAGCAGGTCGCGGGATTTATCAAACAGAAATGTGAAGTCCATGGCCGATAATTCATGGCAACGTTCCGCAGCGGCTTCCAGCGCCCGAATGCGTTCCAAGGCGTTCTGGGAAGCATCGACGAATGCGCAGCGAAGGCTGGCAAGCCATGCACAGGCTTTTAAATCCTTGGGGGGGGTTGCGCTACCACGATTTGTTGCATGAAATCCCGCCAAGATCGCATCAAGCAATGGCAGCAACGACAGCTTTATCGCGGCCACCTGGCGGAGAGTCGGGACTTCTTCGAGCCGCTCCAATGACTCCCGCAACTCATTGATGCCGGTAATCCGTTCCGGCGAGTTGCCTTGCCAGAATTCTTCGGGCGCGAGTGGGAGCAGCGCCCACGGGGCAATAAAGGCCATGTCGCCGAGATGGCCGGTTATGCATCGTTCTAACGCCTGAGCCCATTTTTGAGATTCCCCATTCAGGCCGTTGATTTGGCCCAGATCGCTTGCCTGAGCCGATAAACGTTGCAAGAGCAGCATTGAATCCCTGAGCGTGCTTGGACGAGATTTTAATTCTGCCTCTATCTGCTCTATTTTCCGCAAAGCCTCTCTTGCAGGCGCTACGTTGGAATCTGGACCCATCCCATCAATAAAATCATTGACCTCATCGAAGAGCACTCGAACCGTATCCTGTACTCCGTTGAACATCCGCGGCGGCAGGATCTTTGTATCAACCAGCTCCAACAACCCGCTTCGCAAGACCAGTAGATGCCCTGCGAGGTTCCCACTGTCTATCGTGGAAATGTATCGTGGCGCTAAAATATTGAGACTATGCGTATCGTACCAGTTGTAGAAGTGGCCGCGATATTTTTCCAAGCGGCTCATAGTGGCGAGGGTATTTTCGGTCCGCTCCAGCATCCGCGTTGTGGAGCAGTATCCGAAATCATAGGCGGATAGGTTCGCGAGCAGCGCCATCCCGATGTTCGTTGGGCTGGTCCTCGATGCGATGCTTATCACTGGATGCTCTTGGTAATTATCCGGCGGAAGCCAGTTTTCTTGCGGCGTAACGAATACCTCGAAATATTCCCATGTTCGGCGCGCCAATTTTCTCAAAAAGACAATCTGTCCTTCGGAGAGTTTTGGTTCTCGTGCCGGGATGGGGCGGCTTAGCCACCAGGCTATGGCTGGTGAAACCAGCCATACACCTAGGAATGGTGCGCTGGCAGGGAGGCTCTCCTGTCGAACCAGAATAATAAGGATGAGAACGATCATAGCGGCGACAGGCTCCATCCACATGGCTCGAAAATGTCCACGCAGATCGGTGCGCACGGCAAACGCGGCATCGCTGGAGGTCGTCCACTCCAGAAGTTTGCGGCGCTTCCAGAGCACACGCACGAGCGTACGTGTGATCGAATCAAGACTGATGTAGGCATCATATGGGACAAGGGCCAGTACGAAAAGAACTTGCCCCATCTGGCGGAAGATTCCAGGTGCAAGAGCGTGAAAATGCATCCACCATGGCAAGTCTCGCGGTTTGTGTACGATTCCGCCTGCCGCCGAGAGAAGCGTGGGGATAACCAAGATCGCAATGACCAAAAGCGTCGCCCCTGCCGACAACCAAAGCCAGGGCAGCAGCCAGGCAAAAACGAGCAGCATCAACATCGCGGGCGGTACAAGGCTGCGGCGGAGATTGTCGGCGATTTTCCACTTGGAGAGGGCCGAAATTGGGTTTGGGCTCCACTTGGCGTACTGGCCGGGCACACGCGGCAGCAGCCACCATGCAATCTGCCAGTCGCCGCGTATCCAACGCCGCCTCCGGCTCACATCCGTGAAATACCGATATGGGTGATCTTCGTAGACCTCCACATCACTGAGCAACGCCGAACGTGCGTACGCGCCTTCTAGCAAGTCATGGCTCAGGATCGCATTGTCAGGAAGGCAGGCGCACGCTTGGTGAAGTGCGCCAACATCGTAAATTCCCTTCCCGATGAAAGAGCCTTCGCCGAAAAGATCCTGGTATATATCGGATACCGCCCGCGTGTATGGATCCACGCCGGCATCCGCGGCTAACAACCGGACATACCAGGAACGCGACGCACTCGGCAAGCTGATTCCCACACGGGGTTGTATAATGCCATAGCCATCAATAATCCGCTTCTGCTCCTTGTCAAAAACAGGCCGGTTGAGAGGATGGCTAATTGCTTCAACCAACTTGCGCGCCGCGTCGCGGGGAAGCTCCGTGTCCGTGTCGAGCGTTATGACATAGCGGACTTGAGGCAAAACACTACATTCGCCGACAATCTCTTGAAAACAATCCTTTGAGCCGCCGCGCAGGAGCGCGTTGAACTCTTTCAACTTTCCCCTCTTGCGTTCGTATCCCATCCACACCCGGTCCGGCTCGTTCCATCGTCGCGGGCGGTGGAAAAGGTAAAAGATATCGGGCCGGTCGTGCTCATATTTTCGGTTCAGGGATGCAATTCCCTCCCGGGCTTGCCGGACCAGTCCCTCATCTTCTGGCATTACAGCCTGTGGCGCATCGGCGAGATCGGTGAGCAGGGCGAAGTGCAAGTTTGGAGCGCTATTTGCCAGGTACCGTATTTCCAGTTGTTCCAGCAGAGCGTCTGTTGCAGCCGCGTTGAGGAGCATCGTAGGAACGGCGGCTATTGTCCGGTGCTCCGGCGGAATGCCGTGGCGGAAATCCATCCGAGGCAATGGCTGCGGGCCGATGTATATTGTTACCAGCCAGTTGGCGATGCTGACGGCGAATTGGGACACGGAAACCAAGACGGGCGCCACCAACAACGCCAGTATCCACGCTGGCAGCCCGCCGTGATCCGCCCACGCGATCAAGCCCGCCATAATGCAGGCTGTCCATACAAAGATGCTGGAAAGGTAGAAGAATAACGGATAGCGGCGAATGCCTTTCCCGAGGACTCCGCGCGGCGACCACCGCACACCCGCGGCTTGCTCCAGCGTCTTACGGCCTTTATCGATAAGGTAGTATCCGACATGCTCTTTTCGGTTGTTGTGCGGGCCGGTGGATGCCTCCATGGCGAGTCCAATGGCCTGCTGCGCAATCTCGTTCTCCGGACGCTTGCTGCGTTTAGCGATTTCTTCCACCGCGTGGCGGTATAGGTCCCGTGTGGCAAAATCCATGTTGGCATACACACCAGACGGTTCACTGCGTAGCGTCTGTTCGACGATGCTCTGTCCTTCGACGAACTCCCGCCAGTCGGACAGGCTGAGGAATCGGAGACTATTAATGGTGTTGCCGATGGACACTTGGTCAACCGCCTGCACCTGGCTTTCCATCTGTACAAGATGAGCGATATTCAGCCCTTGTTCGGAGACGCGGTGCTCTAGCCAGCTTAAAGCGAACGCAAAATGCGGGCTCTGCCCATGTAGATGCCGGGTGAACTCCGCCAGAAAAGCGCTGGATAACGGGGGATTCGCACGCGCCATATCCGCCAATACGAGAATCAAGTCGGATGGATTCTGCTCGACCACGTTCTCCATCCGCTCGGCCCATTCGGTAGCCAATCCTCGGTCGCGCAGGCTCGCCGTCAAGCGGACAGCCACCCGCCGGAGATTCTCGAGCAGCCCCAACCTAAGCATAATGGGAACAGCCCAAAGCTCACCCAATGTCAAGGGCTTGATAGCCTGGTAGGAGGCGGTAAACGCGTTGAGGCTCTCGACATCCAGGTTGCCGTCCACGTGTGATATCAGCTCCATCGCTATGCTGTACACCCGTGGGTATCCCGCTACAGGGCCTTTTGCCAGCCGGGGCAAGCCTTTGCTATACGATGGCGGAAAATGGAGGCGTGCGGTGCGGATCTGTTCTTCAATCACATAGAAATTGTCTAGCATCCATTCCGCCGCAGGCACAATCCGGCGGCTCGTTTTCACTGCGTCCGTGAGCAAGTCGTAGGTGCGGATTAGTATCCGTTCGTTTTCTTCCAATCTCGGTATGAGCCGATCGAGCGCGGCCACCGTAGCGATTTCGTGCAATCCCGCCAATACTTTGGCGTGATGCTCCAACTGGTTAACACTGTAAAGCTCCGCGCGAAGCGGTTGTTCATCCGTCGATGGCGGAAACTGGCCATCGCCGCCAACGGTCTTATGCCAGTTCATCAGCCGTTCCAGCCGATGCTTTATTCCAGGAGGAGTGTCGAGCAAGGCAGCCACCTTTCCGCCAGTTAAAGAATCAATGCCTACCACGATAGTTTATGCAAGCTAGAGTGTTGGCGCTTTTCGATATAAACTCTCCGAATGAGGGAGAAGCGCCAGGATGAGCTGGCGCTTTTTTCCTAATTTCAGGTGTAGTTCTGTGATTACCGCTCCATTCGCCTTGCCGCAACCTATTTAGAGCCATTCTTGGGCGCGCGGATGAACCAACATGCATGGTGGATTTGTCCCACCGCCTAATAGCATCTGTTGTATAGAAAACCGTGAACTACCTCGTTGTCATTCCCGCGAAAGCGGGAATCCAGTGCAAATGCCCTGGATCCCCGCTTTCGCGGGGATGACTGGCAGGCGGTTTTGCGTTATTTTCTCAGCACGTACGCATGATGCATTCTTCCCAGTTCGGTAATAGAAAAACTACACCTCTAATATTGCACAGATTTCTCAATGCATTTCGCGTTAATCTTTTATCACGGTCGTGTTGTACCTGACACGCAAGAAGCCTTGCGCTGGTCCTTCGTTAGGAGCAGATGCCAGGCACTCGACGGTATGGGAGCCCGGGGCTTGGAACGCACGTTTCAAGGATGGTTCCGTGGAGACCTCCTGGCCATCTATACTCCAGGCATGTTTCTGGTATCCGAAGGGTGGCGCAAACTCCATTTCAGTATCGACGGCGACTTCGACCGGCACCCCAGGTACAGCAACGACCCTTGTGTACGCCCTGGATCTCAGCACGACAGCCATCGTTCCATTTTCTTTCCGTGCTTCGATGTAGGTAAGGACGTACTCGCCCTGTTTCTCGAAGGTGTACGTAAGCGTGTCCTGTTCCGGCCCCTCCGCCACAAGATCTCCATTCATGAACCACATACAGGTGTTTCCGGGAGCAGGCTTGCTTGCTATGGGGAGTACGAGCGTCTGGCCTTCATAATACACAGGTGGCAAATCGATCTGGATTTCCTTGCGCCCGATGCTGGCCGATAATCCCAGTTTCTCCTCGATTTTTTTCTCGGACATCCCAGTAAGGGCCGACATCTTCTCGACGATATTGGGCTGATCGCTAAGCGGAGCAAAGACCTGCACAATCACGGAACCTTGCGCGGTATCGATATTCAGATCGTAACTGCCCACTTCAATAGACTTGCTTGGCGCAATCTTGATCGCCCCATCCATGTTTTCCACGCTTAGCATGTGCTTGTAGTCGTGGCCGCTCGCAAGAAATTGCCAGCCGCGTATGTCCGTTGCAAGAATGGGCGTTCCATCTTTGGCCAGATTTATGGTGAATGCCTGCTGCGCTGAGGTAAAAGTAACTTTTGCGGGATCGGCGGTAACGGCTCCATAGCTCAGCATGGCCGACAGGCATACGAGCATAAGGGTGCATACAGCGCCGCTGGCGTGGAAACAACTTCTCTTTTTCATATGCGTTTCTCCTGTTGCGATGGTTGAGTCCTTATATATTTTTTTGAGAAGCCGCCGCGGTTTTCGCGTGTTTTGCCTGCACACCCTAAAAGCCACGCTCGATTTACTCGTGTTTTATGAGTGCAAAAACGAGCATCGCGGCTCCCACGCTTATGGAGCCAACGCCAGCCCAGACGGGAATGTTGACCGTCTTCTTCTCATTTATCGTCAGTTCGATTGGGCCTAACTTGGCGCCTTCCGTTTCTTTGTTGTAGCTGAACTGGCCATACACAAGACCTAGAATGCCGGCCACGATCAAAACGATTGCTACTATCGTATAAATTTTCATTTCTACTCCATCCCAATATACGGTAGGGCGAAGACCAACGCATTCATCGATTGAGAAGCGAGCATCAATGTCGCATCACATCATCGCTCGTTGCTTTTTTTGTTTTTCTTGTCTGCTGAACCAGGCGCTTTGTCCTTATCGCCCTTTCCATTTTTAACTGTATTCGGTTGAGTTTTGGTTTCTGGATTTGGCGCAGCCTGCTTTAGTTGTTCATGGCTAGATTCCACTTTCCCCGGCCCGCTTTGAGCTTTTGGGGAGTTAGTCGGCTTTGCTTCGGGTCTACCTTCGCTCTTCTGTGGCTTCTCTTTCCTGCCTCTATCTTTTACCGCTTGCGGTTTCGGCACGTCAGGCATAGACGGCGGCAATTTCGCACCGGCTACATTATCCAACGATCTCGCCGCGACAGGAGACGCGGGCAACTGCACTCTGGCTGGCGCGGCCTTACGGACTTTTTTAGCAGCTTTTGGCAGCGTCTCTATTTTCGCACGTTCCGATTGGAGTTTATGGACTTCCCGCCCCCGTGATTCGCTCAGCTTGCGTTCATCCATATTTACAGGTGTGAAGCGCACGGGAGCCGCCTTGCTTTGCGATGCTTCGGCTAGACTTCTGCCGATGATCACGTTCTCTGGGGCGCTTACTCTCTGGTCATTGATGCGGTTAACTTGGAGAGCCAGCGTTTGGGGTGGACGCGCATCTACATGCTCGCGGCGATATTGGTACTGTTCTTTGACGTGTACGTCCCAATCGGGGTCCTGCCGCAACTGCTGTGAACGATAGTGCGAGTATATGGGGTCATCGCCATGCTGATTGGTGCGCTTCGAGTACCATGGATGGTAGCCCCTTTCTTCATAACGCTGGTCATAATAATCTCCATAGTAATAGTGGTTCGATCTTGGCTGGACAAAGAGGTTCGTAAGAATGACGGTGATGTCAATGACCGTGCTTGGTGAATACGAATAACTGGGACGGGTGTAGACAGGCTGCTCGTAGTAGACCGGCGCGAACATCATGCCGCGATGGACGATGTCATGGTCCCAGTATCCCGGCACATAAACATAACCTCTCGGCGTCCATATGTAATGTGCGGGGGACCAGACCCAGTCAGGCTGCTGCGCCACCCAATATCCGGGTTGCCAGTCGTAGCGGGTTTCCTGCCATACCCAGCAACCTGGCGTCCATATGTTATCTGGTGCTGGCGTAGGAGAACTAGGACCAGCTTCGAGGAGTTTCGGTGGCGCTGGCAAGTAGGTTATTTCGGTTTGGGCGACGTCTCCCCAGAAGCCTGAAATCCATTGCGAGCCTTTTCGGGCGGAAGCCCAGTATCCGGGAACCCATTGGCGGCCAGGTGGGAGATCCCGCCAAACGCCACTCACCCATATGAAATCGCTTCGGTCATCATCCCAGCTCCAATATCCCGGAATCCAGGCTACATTGTCCCCTTCAGGGCGCTGATCGGGAGGCAATTCCACAATTGGGTCAGGCGGGCTTGTGGTGATCACGACTCCAGCCGTGGCCCCCGTCATAAACGTCTCCGCGAAAGCTTCGTGAATGGGGCCGCGTGTCAACACCTGCACGCCTGCCTCCGCAGTAGCTTGCTCTTGGGCGGCTGGCGCCACTCCCAAAAGCAGGAGTGGCGCAACACATATCCCAACCATGGATACAAAAACCGGCCGCATATGCCTGTACGTTTTCATAACTCATTCTCCTTGAAATTCTAGGCCTTTTCGCTATAATAATCGGAAAAAGATAGCATCCCGGCTATTACTTCTGGGCGCCATCGGCGGCATCTTGGATGCCCTGTCCGCCCTTTTCGACGTCTCTTCCCGCACCTCGAATGGTGTTACATCCGAGCACGCCAATCCCGATCAGTGCGCCCACCAGCAAAGCTGCGGCTACTCGCATATATGCTTTCATTTTCCTGTTCCTTTCATGTTGGAACTCTCGCCTGGGGAAGTATCCACCAGGCGTTAGCTCATCGAGCACGTTTCACAATCTTGCCCATTTCAACAAAGTGTTGACATTTCATAAGGCCATTAATGCTAGGAATACAGGTTATATCCGGCGTCTATTCAAGCCCATGACAAGAGATATGACAAACATTATAAGGAAAATGAAGAACAGGATTTTGGCAATCCCGAGCGCGGCGGAAGTGATACCGCCAAATCCGAAGACGGCGGCCACTACCGCGACAAGAAAAAACACCAGCGCATAGTACAGCATGTTAAGTTCTCCTTTTCTCGTTGGAGGTTCCGAAAAATACTCTCCTGATAAGTTTCCAAGGAATCGGCATGCACACCTCGTGCAACGCCATGGTTATGCTATTTCTTCTTTGCCGTTCTTTTCAGGTCCGTGATCGGAATACACAAATAACAATACATCCATTCCAGTGTATGGCCTTGTTTTTCCATGATGCATGCTTTCTTTTTCTCCAATTTAAAGGCATGTTCTGTTATGGGCCATCCAGTATTGGCCGACCGTTTTAACAATGGCCTGGAAATCGGGAAAACTCATCGGCTTTATGATGTAACTGTTTGCCCCGCAGCGATAACTTTTTGTGATGTCGCTAGGGGCTTGGGAATCAGTAAAGATGACGACGGGGGTAAGCGTCAGCGTGTCATCCTCGTCGAGCGAACGTATTTGTCCAAGTACGGAAAAACCATCTGACCCCGGTAGCGCCAAGTCCAGCAGAATCAGCTTGGGGGCATCCGCCCCAGCGCGATTCGTCCAGCCGCCCCGAGCAAAAAGAAAGTCCAGCGCCTCTGTACCATTGTGAACTGCGACTACTTGCACATCTTTAATAGCCGATTGCAATGACTCGACAATGGAGGCCCGTTCGCTGTCGTTATCTTCCACTACCAAAATATCTACTGGCTCATCGTTCAACATGAACGTTCCTCCATCTGTCAAAAAGTGGCGCTCGCAATACACTTTTACTTTTTTACGCCCTAAGCGTACCTGTCCGAGATGAAGTTTAGGCAAAGGTTAGGCAAAGCTTTGGTAATCGGCATTTTCCATGTGCGCCTGCCAATTTGGGGTCGTGCGCCATATAGGAGAGTGCAGGAACGCTACAATTCATCAAGTTCCGCGGGCTCACCAGTTAACCGCTCAATTTCTTCCGCGAGTTCTTCTAAGGAATGATAGTGTACGCGCTGATCAATTCCTATGGACTCCGTATAGTTGTTGCCTTCATCGTCTTCGATGGAGACCACCTGGAAAGTCGCATCGGGTCCGGCTTGCTCAGAAGTTTTTCGGTCTATAATAATGTAGTAATGCATTTTATTTAACCTTCTACAAGTTACTGCATTTAGGGTACTCATGTGGCGTCTTGGTTCTCTTCCTGCGAACATGGTTTCTGTTCGTTTTTCCGGCTCAGCTCCATAGCCAAAGCGGTCATGCCAGCCAGATTTCCTAGTTGCATTGTGTCCACGACGCTGCTTGGTACTATAACTAACGTAGAATTTTGTTTAAGCCCTTCGTATAGCATATTCATCGCCCGGAGATGTAATGCGGTGGGATTGTTGACATAGGTCCGGGAAGCCTCTTCAAACTTCTCAGCGACTTGGCGTTCGGAATCTCCTAGGATGACTCGGGCTTGCCGCTCACGTTCGGCCTGAGCTTGCATCGACATGGCATCTTCCAGCGCCGCGGGAATGAGCACGTCACGAATCTCAACCGATTGGACATGGATACCCCACGGTTCAGTTCGTTTATCGATGATTTTCTGAAGATCAGTATCAATCATCTCCCGACCGGTGAGCATGTCCGCCAACATAGTCTTGCCGATAACATCGCGCAACGCCGTTTGGGCCGCCCAGCCGATAGCCGTCTGGTATTGGGCCACTTCCAGAGCGGCTTTCTCTGGATCGACCACCTTCCAGAACAGGACAGCATCAACGTCTACAGGAACCGTATCCTTAGTCAATGTCTTCTCTGCTTTGAAAGAGGCGGTAATGACGCGGGTGTCAATCCAGAAGGGAACCGAATCAATGACGGGAACGATGATGAATAAGCCGGGGCCACGGAGAGACAAATATTTCCCGAGCCGCAAAACGACGACCCGCTCCCACTGATTCGCGACTTTAACAGCGGAAAGGGTCAGAATCGCGATGCCTAATCCAACCACAACCACGGCCATGCCAAAATATGGATGTCCAAAGAATCTACTTGTGGCGGCAATCACTACAAAAGGAAGAAGGACTGCGCCAGCCAGTAATATTGCGAACGGGCTTTGCTTATGCATCTGCATTTCCTCACGTGGTGAATTGTTGGCCCTCGATGGGTGAGACCACACGCACCCGAAGGCAAGAAACCTTTACTCCACAATATAGCCATATCCAAGGAAAGCCACGGCAAAGAAATCGTAAAGATTTGGTAAACTTCTCAAATTGTTTGCTAATGAGTTTACTTTGCGGAGAGAACCTTCTGTCAGCTTCTGCTGGATTCTTTACTGAAGCTTTACCTATGTTTTACCACCACTTCATGTTCCCTTGTTATGTTGAGAAGGTGGACGGCATGCCGCCTCCAAATAAATGTGTGCGCATGACGGGCGGAAGCCGGCCAGCATATTGTCTCAGGTTAAAAGGCGGCCGAATTTTCGAGGAGGAGCACGAGCTAGGCCGTTGTCTATCTTGTGCTGAAGCGGAATAAGAGGGTATGTGGCTTCGCGGATGGTCCACGGCCGGGGTGGGGCCAGAACATTAAGTACGAAAGGAGAGAACGTCCCATGAAAACTGCAATATGGAGTAAAGGAATTCTATGCTGTATTACACTTATACTAATAGTGGGTTGCCAGACTTTTACCAACGCAAAAAGGTTGAGCGTGACGCCTGTCGTTCCAAAGGAGAATGAACAAATTATCCGGGATCAGTTGATCATCCTTGTGGATGTTACGGGCTCCATTGGTTCGACCAGCGTGTACGAAGAGGAGAAGGCGCTGGTGCAGGCCTTTACAGCAGCCATGCCGGACGGAAAATACGAGTCCGGAATGGATTCGTTCGCAGGGGTGAAAAGCAGCCTGTGTGTCAAGCAGCCCTTGGAGCCGTTCAGCCGTACGGTGATGGCCAGAAGCGCATCTAGCCTGAAACCACTGGGCTCGTTAACGCCGTTGGCGCGCGCCATTCGTTGCCAGGAGGCGGAGTTCTCGGGAAAACCTGGACGCAGCGCCTTGTTGGTCTTCTCGGACGGCAAGGTGCGTATACCGGAAGAGGTTCTGCAAGCATGCCAAGACATAAAAGCAGCGCATAATGGCGAATTATGCATTTTCACTGTGCAGGTGGGATCTTCCGAGCGTGGTGCAAAACTGTTGCAGGAGATGGCCGCGGTGAATGGTTGCGGCAAATACTACGACGGCGCTTCGCTTAATACCGCTGCCGCGATAGACGCTATGGTCCGCGATATTTTCCTCGGACCCAAAGAAGCGCCGCAGCCTGCGCCGAAACCTGCGCCTCCAGCCGTAGCCTGGAAGCTCAATAATATCCTTTTCGACAATGACAGCTCGGTAATTGCGTCCACATACGATGGCCTTCTTGGGGAGGCGGTCGCGATGACAAAGGAGAATCCTAAGATACGCATCCATCTTCAAGGGCACACAGACTCTAATGCGTCGACACAATATAACCAGAAGCTGTCTGAACGGCGTGTCAATGCGGTGAAAGCAGCTTTAGTGCAGCGTGGTGTAGATGCATCCCGGCTGGAAACCAACGCATATGGCGAGAACAAGCCGGCTGTTCCAAATGACAGTCCAGACAATATGTATAAAAACCGCCGAGTCGAGCTTTCCGTAATTGAGTGAAATTCTTGGTATTCCGGCTGAAAAGGCGGGGCTTCGGCCCCGCTTCATTTATTATGCGGTAAAACTACTTGACTCTCGCAAGATGGAGCCAACATCGTTTAAGAAAAGACAGACTCTTTACTGAAGCTTTACCGGAGCTTTGCCCACCCTTTGTGTTTCCGCGTTACTCTAGAAACGTGGCTGGCGCGTCGCCACCGCAAAAAAAACGTTAGTGCGCTACGTTTAGCCCCTGTGAAATAGCGCTTCAGAAAGAAAGGTTATCGTAATGTCTAAGAATAGCACGATAGTGGCTGTGTACCAAACACACACAGATGCTGAAGCGGCCATTAAGGAATTGCAGCATGCGGGATTCGAGATGAAGAGGCTTTCGATTGTCGGTAAAGATTACCACACCGAGGAACATGTCGTCGGATACTACAATGTCGGCGACAGGATGAAATATTGGGGAAAGCTTGGCGCGTTCTGGGGTGGCGTATGGAGCCTGTTATTTGGGTCGGCGTTCTTCCTGATCCCCGGGCTTGGGCCGCTTGTGGTTGCGGGGCCGCTTGTTCAAGTGATCGTGTCCGTACTTGAGGGGGCGGTAGTTATGGGAGGAATGAGTGTCCTCGGTGCGGGCCTTTATAGCATAGGCATCCCAAAAGACAGCATTTTGCAGTATGAGACCGCCCTAAAGGCGGACGAATTTCTGCTGGTTGCACATGGTTCCGAGCAAGAGGTTGCTCGGGCGAAAACGATCCTTCAGGCAACTGGGTCAACGCATGTCGGGCACTACTCGGTAGAGGAACTCCAGAATGAGAAGATGTCATGAAGTGAAGTGAGGAGATGGGCGATTAGCGTCCATCATTGTGGCGAAAACGAAACGGGAGAATAAAACAATGAAAACAGGGTACATAATTACATTAATCGCCAGTATCGCCTTGGTTAGTATGGTCTTCGGCGCTTCGCTCGCGGGTGCGGAAACGACACCGTCCAGCCCTGCGCCAGCAGAAACAAAAGCAGAAGGAGCGCAGGCGAAAGCGCCAATGCCAGCGTGCCCAATGTGCCCCATGATGGCAGGTGAAGGAAAAGGCATGTGTAAAGAAATGGACATGCCTCCGGCCAAGAAGCAGTGTTGCAAGATGATGATGAATACCGAAATGTCCAAAAATGATGCGGCATGCCTTCTTGCGCTCAAAGAAGAGCTCAAGCTCACCCCTGAGCAGGCTCAGAAATTGGAGCAGATTATTAAAGAGAGCAGGCAGCAATCTGCCGCCGTATTAACGCCAGAGCAGCAGAAAACATTGGCGGATGTAGCCGGTGAACCGACCTCCATGATGGGAATGCATAAGGAAATGCACGACAAAATGATGAAGAAAATGGAGAGCGACAACAAGAAAGTGACGGAAGAGAAAGCAAAGAAAGAGGCGGAGGAGAAAGTAAAGAAAGAAGCGGAGAGTGCTGATTCCCCCAAGAAGTAGGGGTATCCATTTTTATACGGATAACCGGCTTGCCCGCCAAATCCAGAGTCGTATGTCAAATAGCTTCCGCCGTGGCGTTCACGGCGGCGGCTATTACTGGGTATACACCTCGAAAAGGAGTTCATACCATGGGGCTGATTTTATTAATTGTGATAATCGTGCTGCTTTTTGGCGCCTTCCCCACCTGGCCGCATAGCCGGAATTGGGGTTATGGCCCCAGTGGCGGATTGGGGCTGGTGTTGCTGATCTTGGTAGTGCTCTTTCTCTTGGGATATATCCCTCGTGGCTTCTAGAGGGAAGTGTATTGTACGCACTCTGGTTAGCGCAGGCTTTCTTCCCAAGCAGGATGGCATAGCCATCTGAAGGATTATCGCCGTAGTCATAAGGCTGCGGCCATGTGGAATAGCTATAACGTTTTCTCAAGGAGACTTATCATGAACTGGGATCAAATCGAAGGCAACTGGAAACAGTTTACAGGCAAAGTTAAAGAGAAGTGGGGCCAACTGACCGACGATGACCTGGCCGCCATCGCCGGTAAGCGCACGCGCCTTGCTGGAAAGCTCCAGGAGCGCTATGGCTACGAAAAGGATCAGGCGCACAAAGAACTCGATGATTTCGTGAAGACCCTGAAGTCGTGAACGCTTCTGGAGTCGCTTACCGTGGCGCGAATTCATTCCACGCTGATTGGAATGCACGCCACGGCATCATCTTAACGTCCGTTGTTGAATAACCAATTTACGGAACCCAATGAGTAGAAAGGATGGCTAGACATGAAAGCCTATTTAAGTGTTATCTTGTTTGGAGTATTGATAATTCTAGTGGGATGCAATCAGGGTACTTCAGGGGGCCCTGGCGCTTCAAGCCCGCCTACCAAGAAACCTATGACAGGACAGATTGACGACACATTCAGTTTGTCCATGCCGTCAATGAAAGTAAACCAGGGAGAGACCGTGACCGCTTCCGTCGGGATCGACCGGGGAACGAACTTCAGTGAAGACGTATCGTTGAAACTGAACGATTTGCCTAAGGGCGTGACCCTCGAATCCGCGAGCCCCCTTATCAAACACGGTGATAAAGAGACGAAACTGACACTCAAAGCTGCGGAGGACGCAGCCCTGGGTGATTTCACGGTTAAAGTAACTGGACACCCGACAAAGGGCGCCGATGCCGTATCCGAGTTAAAAATATCCGTTGTGAAACAAGAACCCACCAAGGAGGCCAATGTGGCAGCGGATGCCGCCAAAGTGAAATGGGATGAATACAAAATCGCCATGCAGAAAGAGTGGGATCAATTCAATACAAAGTATACCGAGTTGAAAGATAACGCAGCCAAAGCTGAAGGGCAAGCCAAGACAGACCTCGAACTGAAGCTCGCGGAAGCGAAAACGAAGCTAGATGTGGCCGCTAATAAGCTCAACGAGTTGAAATCAGCAAGCGCTGATCGTTGGGAAACGGTCAAGGTTGGGGTCGAAAGTGCTTTCAACGACTTGAAACAGATATTTAAGTAACCCCTCCCCCTCTTTGGTGTTCCGCCCCATCCGGAGTCGAGACGCAAGGTAAAGGACATTCTATTAATAAGGAAAACACCCTTGGATACGCCAAATCATTTCAAAAAGAAAGAACAGCTCATTGAAGAGCTTTCCCTGCGCCGGATTGCCGCATATGCACTGGATAACGGGGATTCCGATATTCACCTGAAAGTCTCTAGGCCGCCCGCCATCCGCATTGAAGGAGTGTTGAGATTCACGGAAATACGCGAGCTAACAGAAAATGACATGATGCGATTTCTAGACGAAATCATGACTCCGCAGCAGAAGCAGTGCTTTCATGAGACAGGTGATACAGACTTTGCGGTAAGCATCTCGGACCTGGGGCGATTTCGCATAAACTGCTACCGGCAACGGGGAACCAGCGCAATGGCTCTCCGTTATATCAAGTCCGATATTCGAGACTTTGGGGCGTTGAATTTACCTAAGAAAGCGATGGAACGCATAGCGTCTTTTTCCCGTGGCTTAGTGCTTGTCACAGGAACGACAAGCAGTGGAAAATCGACCACGCTGGCCGCGCTCATTGACCGCATCAACGCGACTCACCAAAGCCACATTGTGACGCTCGAAGATCCCGTCGAGTATTTACACACGGATAAAAAATGCAGCGTGAGCCAGCGCGAAGTCTTGATCGATACAAAGGATTTCAAGACGGGCCTAAGAGCCATCTTGCGTGAAGATCCCAATGTGATCCTAATTGGCGAGATGCGTGACGCGGAAACATGCCAGACGTGCCTCGGAGCGGCTGAAACCGGCCACCTTGTTTTTAGTACACTACACACTACGAATGTCACAATGACGATTGGCCGCATTCTGGACATGTTCTCGCCGGACCAGAACGCGCAGATCAGGTCGCAGCTCGCACTGCAACTCCGCGCTATCGTCTCACAACGGCTCCTCCCTTCCGCCGACGGAAAAGGCCGCATTCCCGCCGTCGAGATCATGTTCAACGCTCCTGGCATTGTTTCGCTGATTCGCGATAACGAGATCGAGCGCATTCCCAATGTCATCGCGGACGGCGCGGAGGACGGTATGCAAACCTTCAATATGGCGCTTGTAAGTCTAGTAAAGCAGAAATTTGTTACTCAAGAAGCCGCTGAATGGGCCTCAGACAATCCGGAAGCGCTCAAGATGAATCTTCAAGGTATTTTCGGGAGCAGGGATCGGGGTGGGATTTCCAAAAAATAAGGCCGGATTACTGTCCGGAAAACACTAGCATCAACGGCCATGACGGAATGATTTTCTCGATAATAGGGTATCGCTGGCTATCGCTCATCCTTTTTTCCACCTCAACGGCTACGAAATTCTTTGCCAAAACCTTACCCGCTTTTTGCCCGCCTTTTACGATGTCATTCGTGAGATCATCCAAAAGCAATTCATCTCCGAGGCATTTGCGAAATAAAGAAAATCCGTATTGACAAGGGTTTACAAAGCGGCGGAATTGGCGCCTACCCCGGAGAATGCGGGGAAAGGGGCTTGGCGGGGGCATGAATAAGGATTTTTTGTGAAAAATCACCCCAAATGCCCTCGGCGAGCGGGAAAAGGCGTAACGTCTCCCGTGTGTGATTGTAGTATAGTTGACCACATAACCACGCACACACCAAGGAGACGTTTGCGATGGCCATTATACACCAAATGGGGTTGTTCTCGTGGAACCAGGTCGACGCGGCGTCGGATCTGGATCGGCTGAACCTGTTGCTGGCGGCGCTGCCGGATGAAGATTTGATGCGGGCGATGGAAGCCGAACGCAAGGGGCGGCGCGACGATTATCCTATCCGCGCGATGTGGAACAGCATACTGGCGGGGATCGTCTTCCAGCACGACGGCGTCGAAAGCCTGCGCCGCGAACTAGCCCGAAACGGGCAATTGCGCCAGTTGTGCGGATTCGACGTGTTGCGGGGCGCCAAGGCGGTCCCGCCCGAATGGGTGTACACGCGGTTCTTCGCCAGATTACTGCGCCACTGGAAAGAAGTGGACCGGATGTTCGACGCGCTCATCGTCCGGCTGATGGAACGCTTGCCGGATCTCGGGGTGCGTCTGGCCGTAGACTCGAAAGCCATCCAAACCCACGCCAAGCCTCCGCGCAAAGACGCGGTCCTGGAAAACGAAGAGCCGGACGGGCGGCGCGACCGCGACGCAGACTGGGGCACGAAAACCTACAAGGGCGTTCACAAGGACGGCACGCCCTGGGAGAAGGTCAAACGGTGGTTCGGCTACAAGCTGCACCTCATCGTGGACACGAAATATGAATTGCCGCTGGGCTACGCGGTCACGAAAGCCAGCGCCAACGACTCGCCCTTTCTGCTGCCCCTCGTGGCGGCTCTCGACGCGCGCCACCCCGAACTCGTCCAACGCGCCGAGTACCTCAGCGCCGACAAGGGCTATGATTCCGAAGCCAACAACAAGGGCCTCTTCGAGGAACATGAAATCCGGCCCATCGTGGACATCCGGGCGACCTGGAAAGAAGAACCGGAACGGCCCCGCCCTTTATATCCCGAACGGGTAGACACGATCTTCCATACCGAACGAGGTGAAGTCCTCTGCCGGTGTCGTAACGGCGCCCCAAACGAACGCGACAACTATGATTCCATGGCCTACCAAGGATTCGAGCAAGATCGGGGAACCTTGAAATACCGTTGCCCAGCCAAGGCACGCGGGAGCGCCTGTACCCAGCAAGACCTCTGCAACCAAGGATGCCAGCCCGAACACGGACGGATTGTCCGCGTGCCCATCGCTATCGACCGGCGCATCTTTACCCCCCTGCCCCGCAGCGCCAAATCCTGGCGCCGCGAATACAAACACCGCACCGCCATCGAGCGAGTCAACAGCCGACTCGACGGCGCATACGGATTCGAGCGCCACTACATCCGCGGTATGAAAAAGATGCGCGCCCGCACCGGATTAGCCCTCCTCGTCATGCTCGGCATGGCCCTGGGATGGCTCGAAGCCGGCCAGGCAGAACGCATGCGCTCGCTCCTCGGACAGCCCCGCGCCGCATAGATCACATCGAATCCGCACAAGCAATGATGGCCCGAATCAAGGGCAAACCATGCCCATTCGGGCCGCAAGGGTCCTACACGCGAACCTCCTGCATGATTTATTGCACCCGTAGCGGAGGCGTAATCCCATTGCCACAGGCGAAAACCGCTCCGCGTGTGCCCGCACCGTCCGCGCGTTCGCAAACCACGCTATTTCGCAAATGCCTCATCTCCGAGGGCGGGTTGAAACCGCAAAGCTTTCATGATTTCATCCGTTTGCGCATGAAAACCGTGGATTCAATCGCACCGCTCACGTTCATGGAAGAGTATGTGGACGAACTCCTAGAAGCCTATGAGTTCCGCGCACAGTTCGTTCAGGACTCTTGGAACGATGTACGCGCCAATGGCCCGATCGTCTATCCCGAGGATCGCCCCAACGAGAACATTTTTCAAGCGTTCGGCCGGTGGGAAACGTGGAGTTCACCGTCATCCGATGTCGACCGGCGAAACAAGTATTTCTACCTCGCCGACTGGCTCGAATACGCCGTCCGTATGTTCGGTGTCGCACCGGGATTGATTGATATGACCGGTCTAGAGAAGTACCGCATTCGGAGCCAGGCTGACCTCGCCCAAGCCTTGGTCGCCGAGAAGAACCGTCTGTTCGCCGGGCATGGCATGGAGTATATGAATTCCAATGGCGAAAAGATCCGTTTGACGCTGCTCGACATCGAGCAGCGGCTGTATGATTTATCGTTTGATCCAAACCATCCTCCGGAACTGCGCTGGGGCGCACCCATGAACAGCGCGGAACGGGCGTCGGCCCCACATACCTATACGCCGCTTCCCGGCGGCGCGAGGGCCGATATGGAAGACGCTTATCGTTGGGAGGCATTTTATCGCTCGCTGGGCTCGCGCGAGACAGATTCAAGCTATCTGCGGGAAATGTTCACCTCTGGTTTTCCGATCCGCGACAAGCTCGATGCGCAAGTTGGCCGATGGATTCGCGCCACGCAACCGGTCATTGCTGAGAAGAGCTCGAATCCGGAGAAGATTCAATCGGCACAAGCTGACGGCACAGCCAAAGCATATGAGCCACGGGCCTCGGTTGACAACGCCAGGCAGCCGGATCATCAGAGAAAGAACGAGCCAAGCCATCGGCGCTGAAACAAACGCGATAGAACGATTGGACGCATGGGCGGCTCGGCGCAACATCAGAGGACCATGCATTGATTCAATCTGGCGTCGCGATAAACGTAACCGATGACATAACTCATGCTTATGGCTTCGAAGAATAATCCATTAAGCATGCGCCAGGTAAATAAGTTTAGCCGTTAAAATGAGGACTCCGGCGGCGCCGCTTTTCGAGAGTGCGCCGGTTTACATACAGGGCGTATCCCGAACGGGATAATAGAGTTTAGCGCCCGTTTAGGTTCCACGACCACCGCCCCTGCGCGGTCCCCCCGCCGCGCAGGGGCGCTAGTCTTCTCACGGGCGGCTTCGCAAACGCCAGATACGAGGCGGATTCGCCGGCCAAATTGATGCCTGTGAATGCATAGCCATTTACTGAAGCTTTACCTCCATTTTACCCGTACATTACGTGAGTCTGGCAAAATCATATCGATGAAAAGAGCGCGGCCACATGTGATTGCCAAGAGACGGCGGTGAGTGGAAGCGTTCAGAGTCAACATAAGAGAGGAGCCTATCATGGGTTTGATCTTGTTCATTATTGTGGTCCTGTTGCTCGTGGGCGGATTGCCCAGATGGGGCTACAGCCGAAACTGGGGCTACGGTCCCAGCGGCGTTTTGGGGCTTGTGCTTGTAATCGTGTTGGTGCTCATGCTGTTGGGGCGTCTCCCTCGCGGCTTCTGATGCGCGAAAAGCAGAGCGTTCTGAGACCGCGCCAAGTAGGGACCAGCGCTTCGGATGCCTGGAGAGGCGTTTCTGGGAGGAAAACCCATGAAGCACTTGCATGTAATATTTATCCGCCCATCACGCTACGATGACGACGGTTATGTAGTCCGCTTTGCACGCGGCGTCTTGCCGTCGAACACCCTTGGCTGTCTCGAAAGCCTGGCCGAACGCGTAGCGCAACAGGGTGAACTGGGCCCGGATGTTCAAGTCACCGTAGAAGCGTTCGACGACACCGTGCAGCGAATTCCCATTCACCGTATCGCGAAACTCAACCGACGGCCCGGCGCGGTGGCCGTCGTGGGCTTTGTAGGGGTGCAGAGCAACCAATTCATGCGCGCCTCCGACCTTGCCCTGGAATTGCGGGAGCAAGGCGTACAGGTCATGATCGGGGGGTTCCACGTCAGTGGCGTGCTGTCGCTGTTCGAGAAACCTTCGTGTGAACTCCAGCGTCTCTTGGACCACGGGGTGGCGCTGGTGAAAGGTGAAGTGGAAGCGCCAGGGGTCATGGCGATGCTGCTGGGTGACGCTCTTCATGGCGCGCTGAAACCTATCTACGCTATCACGGAGTGGCCAGACCTGGAGAAAGCGCCCGTGCCGTGCGCCAGTAAAAAAATGCAGCACCGGTTTCTTACGCGCCACATGGCCACAATGGATACCAGCCGCGGGTGCCCATTCAATTGTTCGTTTTGCACGATCATCAATGTGCAAGGGCGCAAGATGCGCCATCGGCCTGCTGCATTGGTGCTAAAAGCTATTGAGGAGAACTGGGCGCGCGGGATTCACGTGTACTTTTTCACCGATGACAATTTTTCACGAAATCCCGTGTGGGAAGAGATCTTCGATGGGCTTGCCGCATTGAGAAGCAAGGGCATAATGATCCAGTTCATGATGCAGACGGACACCCAGGCATACCGTATCCCGAATTTTGTGGAGAAAGCGGCTCTGGCTGGATGCTACCTCGCGTTCATTGGAATGGAAAGCGTGAATCCCGAAAATTTGAAAGCGGTGGGCAAACAGCAAAATAACACACACGAGTATCCGCAGATGGTGGAAACCTGGCGGCACAACAACATATTGGTTCATGCTGGGTACATCATCGGCATGCCATTCGATTCACGAGAATCCGTCCGCGCTGACATTGAATATATGCGCAATCAACTCAAAATAGACCTAGCGTCTTTGTTCATGCTGACTCCGCTTCCTGGCTCCCGCGACCATTGGCAGATGATTCAGGACAACGTCCCCATCGAAAGCGACTATAACAATTATGACGGGCTTCACGAGACATTTCAGCACAAGCTCATGCCAGACGGAGCGTGGCGCGCCGCATATGACGAGGCCATGCATATCCTGTACAGCAAGGAGAACATCATTGCCGCGCTATTACGCACGGAGTCCCAGCATTATTGGGAAGTCATGGGGTTTTCGATCTGGTACCGCTACGGCACATTGACGGGTATGCATCCAATGGCGACTGGGGTCTTCCGCCTCAAGGAGCGGCGTTCCCGGCGTCCAATCTTCCCGCGCGAAAACGTATCCCGATATGCTTGGCGCCGCATACAGGACTCATACGTTGGCCTGAGGACATACCTTGGCCTCTTTTTCGAGTTCCAGGAAATTTGGATGCTCACCCGCAAGCCTCATGATCCACGCTGGGCCGCCCTTGCCGAATTGCGCCAGAAATGGACTGATACGCAGCGACATATTGCGGAATACGGCCTTCAGAAGCGCTACTCCGACGCCGCCCTGGAAATCAAAACGATGCTGTCCAGCACGATGGAACGGTTTAACCAGATGAGTGGAACAGGCAGCCATATAAGCTTTTTAATCCGGCGCAAGCTGCAGAAGAAAAAAACGGAGGTGGAAAGCTTCCTGAGGGCCTTCGACATGCAAGCGCCGAGTTGGAGGCAGGTCACCGATGCGGAGCAATTCGTGAGCAAGACGGTCATCGCTGGGTACGAAGAAACCGCGATCCGTTATGTGGCCAAGCGCCGCCAATTCAACGCCTTCCGCCAGGACTCAATCCGGCGAATCAAGGCCGGACAGCTCCTGGGCATCAATATACTTCGAATTCCTTATACAATGGCGTGTGAGATCTTTTTCGCCTCACGATTCGCTGTGCATTTTTTCTCTCACATTTGACGCCAAGCACCTATCTACTCGGGAACGTCTTCAAACCGGTAGCCAGTTCCACGCACCGTCACGATGAAGGCAGGCGCGCTGGGATCATCCTCGATCTTTTTTCGAATATGCCCGATATGCACATCGACGGCTTTTGGAACGCAGTAGTTGGAGTCTTTCCATGCGAGTTCAATGATTTTTTCGCGGGTAAACACGTGTTTGGGCCGCCGGGCAAGCGTGTATAGGATATCAAACTCGATGCCGGTTAGTTCAATAGTAGATTCATCTTTCCAGACGCGCCTTTCCCCAGGGTCCAATCGCAAACGGTGGAAAATCAGCGCCTGTTCCCCCGGCAGCTCATGTTCGGTCCTCCGCAGAATCGCTTCAATTCGTGCGCCGAGTTCTTGAAGCTCAAACGGTTTGGACACATAGTCGTCCGCGCCGATACTGAGCGCCATCACTTTTACCGCGGAGCTGTTCGTGGTGCTTAGCATGAGGATGGGAATATTGCCCGACTCCCGCATCCTTCGAAGCACTTCCACTCCATCAATAGGATGGCTTGTCTCCTTCCTAGAATAGGGGAAATTGATGTCGAGCACCACCAGGTCCGGAGACATTGACTGGACAAGCTTCAACGCAGCGCGTCCATCCTCCGCGGTCGCCACCTCATAACCGAGCTTCTCCAAATGAGACTGCACCTCCCGCAGAAGCTTCCGGTCGTCATCCACGAGCAGAATCTTAGTTTTTGTATCCGTTGCCAAACCTTAGCGCCCTTTAATTTGATTCATCGTTGTCCGCCGTCTCTTTACCCAGCGTAAAGAAGAACGTTGCCCCTTTGTCGATTTCGCCAAGCGCCCATACACGGCCTCCGTGCCGTTCAATAATGCGCTTGACGAGAGCCAGGCCAATTCCTGATCCCTCAAAGTCGGCCGGTTTGTGAAGCCTGTGAAACGGAACGAACAGGGAGTCCGCATCACTCATATCAAAGCCTACGCCATTATCTTGGATAAAATAAGCGGTTTCATCCGCAGCCTCCGTACAGCCGATCGTGATCCGCGCCTGTTCACGCCGCTGTGTGAACTTGAGGGCGTTCCCCAACAGGTTCACCACGACCTCCTTCAGGAGCGTTCGATCTCCCTGGCATGGAGGTAAGTCTTCAATTACAATCTCCACACAGCAATCTTCTTGTGCGTGATGTAATTCGTTTGCTGCTTCCTGGAAAAGCCGCTTTAGGTCCACCCGGCGCTTTTTCATGGGCTCCCGGCTCATCTGCGAGAACACCAGAAGACTCTCAATCAGTTTAGCCATTTCGCCCGTGGCCTGGAGGATCATGTTTACTTGCTGGGCAGCACCGTTTGATAGGTGTGCGCCAGGCTCATATAGTAGCAAATGCGCAATCCGGTTCACGAACCGCAAGGGCGTCCGTAAATCATGCGATACGGAATGGCTATATGACTCCAGCTCTTTGTTCATCGCATCCACGGTGGCCACATGTTTTTTAAGTGCGTCGTTCAATTCTTGTATGCGCAACTCGGCCTTCCGCAGGCTCGTAATGTCTTGAATGGCTATGGCGCTTCCGATCACATTTCCGGCCGCATCCCGGACGGGGGAAGCGCTGTTTATCACGAATGCCCGGGAGCCGTCGAATCGCTGGATTTCCAGCATCTGCCCCACGACGGCCTTGCCCTCGCGTATGGCTTGGGCGGACGCCCATTCTTCAAGCGCTACCGGTTCGCTGGTGCCGATCCACCACCCTTTAAACACGGCATAATCATCGAGAGAACGAGTCGAGGGGCGCGGGCCAGCCCATATCCGCTCGAACTCCGTATTGGTCTGGATAGTGCCGCCAAGGGCATCGGTAATCGCCACGCCGGTTGGCAACACATCCATCACCGTCTCTAATCGGAGCCGTTCGTTCTCCACTTCGGCATGCACTCTTTCAAGCGATCCCTCCGTTACTTTGCGCTCGGTGATATCAGTCAGCACGACACGCCATACGGAGCCGCCATTGGCATCTTTCGCCGCGCTGGCCTTCATATGCACCCAAAACACGGTCCCGTCATTTTTCGCCATGCGCAATTCACACGCTTGCGGTTCTCCATTCTCAACGATATGTTTACAGTGAAGATCGTAACGGACTTGATCCGCTTTCAAGACGAACCGGCGAATCGGGTGGTTGACCAGCGCGTCCCGGCTTACGCCCAACAAAGTCGCGGCGGTGAGGTTGGCCTCCAAGATGAGTCCATTTGTGGATATGGTGCAGTAGCCTACCGGAGCCAAGTCGTACAGGTCGAAATATCGCGCACGCGACTCCTCCAGTTCCACCTGGGCCCGGCGCAGTTCCTCGTTTTGCATCTCCAGCTCGATTTGATGAACCTGCAAATCGTGGAGGACTCGCTGGCTCTCTTCGGAAGTCAGCGCCTCCGCGTGTTTTGGCGAGGGAGCGGCTTTTTCGCGTGCTATCTCTTCCGCGCGCTTGCGTAGTTCGGCGGCGCTTATAAGGCCATCTTCTTTGTGTTTCATCGCGTATCCTCCGAGGACTGCGGTGCGTTTCCATCTTCGTTTCGCTCGAACTCAGGATACAACTCCTTCATGCATTCCGGGCAAATGCCGTGGCTGAACTCGGCGTCGCTGTGATCGTGGACGTAGTTCTCCACTTGGTTCCAATAGCCCTTATCGTCACGGATTTTCTTGCAGTGCATACAGATGGGAATAATGCCTCGCAAGGTTTTGATCTGATCGAATGCCTTTTGCAACGAGTCCTGCGCCTGCTTCATCTCGGTGACATTGACAAAGGTGAGCACCGCGCCTTCGATCACATTGTCGATTGTGCGGTAAGGCTGGATGCGCATCGTGAACCACGCACCGGCCGTCGTCTGAACCGTTTCTTCCTTGGGAATGAGGCTATCCAGCACGGCCTGCACATCCGCCACCAAGCGGTCGTAACCTACGAGGTTGGAGACGATGTGGCCCACGGGCCGTCCGACATCGCTCAGAATCAGGTTGATGATCTGGGTGGAGGTGGGTGTAAAGCGCAGAATACGGAGTTGATGATCGACAAAGACGGTGGCGATGCCGGTGCCAGCCAGCAGGTTGTTCATGTCATTGTTGGCCCGCGACAGATCCGCCACCTTGGTTTGTAGTTCGGCGTTGACAGTGGCCAGTTCTTCATTCACCGACTGTAATTCTTCCTTGGAGGTCTCGAGCTCTTCATTGGTGGATTGCAGTTCCTCGTTCACGGACTGCATTTCCTCATTCGATGATTTGAGTTCTTCGTTGGAAGTCTCGAGTTCCTCGATGGCGGTTTGGAGGTATTCCTCCTTGGCGCGCAATTCCTGCTCGAGCATGGCGATGCGCGCATCGGCTCCCGTATCGGGGCTGTCCGCCGCTCCTGTCATGGCATGCGCGGCGGCTATCTGCACCATCTGTTCAGGATCGAACTTCGGCGCATCCTCCAGGACAATGAGGAAAAGCGGCGTTTCCTGCTTCTCGGCATAATCAAGGGCAATCGGCCTGACGGTCAGGTTGACTATGGTGAAATCGCCATTCGTCTTAACGCGCAAACCGGGGTGGCATATGATACCTTTTGTCCCTGCGGCCTTGTGCAGCGCAGCCGCCAAATCGCTCCGCAATCCTTCCCGGGCCATCTTCAGAATATTGTTGACCCCAGCTTTGCCCGGTGCTGGCTCCAGATACAGCCCGGTGCGGCCGTGGAGGTAGAAGATATCCCCATGTCCATCGACGAGTGCTCCAGCCAGGCCAGCCTGCTGTAAAAGCGCTTGCTCTGTCAGCTCACGCAGCGGTAGTTTGTCGGGCAAAGCCGGTTTTCTGGTGGCCCGAGAGGCGGCCTCCGGCTGCGCCGTCATGAGCGGGAGAAACCTGCCCAAGGCCACGTGCGTTGAGCCGTGCATGTTCTCCTTGCGCAGATAGAGTTTTGAGCTGCGGTCCAATGCGCCAAAAAGATCGCCAAATTCCCCCACGGTCTCGGAAGGGCCTAGAAAGAGCACGCCTCCCGGTTTCAATGCATAATGGAACAATGGTATGAGTTTCTTTTGCAGGTCCGCGCCCATATAGATGAGGAGGTTCCGGCAACTGAGCAGATCAACTTTGGAAAAGGGCGGGTCTTTGATCACGTCCTGCTCGGAAAAGATAAGCATGTCCCGGATGCTCTTTTGAATGCGGTACGCGCTGCCGCCCGGTTCGGCTACGAAGAATCGCGCCAGCCGTTCCGGCGAAATATCGGCGGCTATGCTCGCCGGGTACAGGCCAGCGCGGGCCGTGGCGATCGCTTGGCTGTCAATGTCCGTGGCGAAGATCTGAACCATATAATTCTGCTTCAAGGATTCCATATGTTCTTGCATCAGTATGGCGATGGAATACGCTTCTTCGCCAGTGGAACAACCAGGCGCCCAAGCGCGGATAGTGGCAAATGCAGGCGTATTGGCAAAGAGCTTGGGAATGGCTTGCTCCTCAAGGGCTTTGAATGCATCCGGATTGCGGAAGAAATGAGTCACGCCAATCAAAAGGTCGAGAAAGAGCGCCTCCACCTCCGCGGGCGTCTGCTGCAAATAGGTGATGTACGGCTCAATAGCCTCGATTTGGTGGACGGCCATGCGCCGCTCGATGCGGCGCTGGATGGTGGACGGTTTGTACTGGGAAAAATCATGGCCGGTCTGTACGCGCAAGAGGATAAAAATCTTCTTCAATGCGTTCTCGGTCTTGGGCGCTAAAGGAGATTCGGCCTTGGGGGGCTTGCCGAAGGCATGGGATACATAAGCGATGAGCTGCGCGGGCATCTCGGCTGGCGGAAGCACATAGTCCACTAAACCCGTGGCGATGGCGCTGCGAGGCATGCCGTCGTACTCGGTGGATTCTGGATTCTGGGCTAGGGCGATTCCGCCTTCCCCTTTGATGGCCCGCACACCTTGGGTGCCATCGCTGCCTGTGCCCGATAGCACGACGCCAATAGCCAGTTCATGCTGGTCCTGAGCCAGGGAGCGAAAAAAGAAATCAATTGGAAGGCGCTGGCCGCGCGGGGCGCTCGGCTCCAGCAACTGCAATGTTCCGTTTAGAAAAGCCATGTCACGGTTAGGAGGAATGATATAGGCGCAGTTCGGCTGTACCGGCATCCCGTCCTCGACCTCGAAGACCTGCATGCGGGTGTAGCGCTGAATGAGATTGCTTAGGATGCTCTTGTGATCCGGGGCCAGGTGTTGCACCAAGACAAAGGCCATGCCGGGCTCGGCGTCAACAGGCATGCCGGAGAAGAAAGCTTCAAACGCCGCCAGCCCCCCGGCGGACGCGCCAATGCCCACGACGGGGAAACACATAACACCGCTATTAACGGTTCCTAGCATTTCGACTGGTTTGGATTCGAAGGTTTCCTCTGGTTCCTTCGCCGTGTCTTCCTGCCTCGAGTCCATGGCTATCCCCTTTGAAAAAACAATCCAAGATTCCGAGGACCTTGCTGACACCACATGATACTATCATACATTGAAGTTTTGGTAACACTTTAGCCATCTGAAGCAAAAAGCATTGGGCCAATTTTTGAACCACGAATAGATGCGAATAAACGGGAATACATGGGAATACATGGCATACCTCCATTAACGGGAGATTTTTTTGAGCAAGATTCACTTGTTTACGGGATTGTTATTACGCGAACGATTGCGAAGTTATTTGCCCGGTTGAGTAACTGTTTGCCAAAACTTTACACAGTGTTTACCCCACTTTTACGACGGCGTGGTCAAATAATCCTCATCAACACGATGCAAAAGAAAAAATGGGGCAACAGGATTCTTGGGATGCCGGGAGGGTGCCCGTTCTTCTCAGGACTTGGTTAAGGATGTATTTGAATCTGCAATGATGGCGGACGAAAGCCATGATTAAGGGGACACCATGAAGCAACTAGAGCCATGGGAAACATACGAAGAAGACTTACTATCGTATGCGGAGATGTGCTATTCGGTGGCGTTCGCACTGACGCACAATACGGAAGACGCACGCGCACTTGCGCAGGAAGTATTGATATGGGCATGGCATCTTCGCGGTAGTATGAACTCTCGGAAAGATATCAAGAAGAATCTGCTCATCAAATTGCGGAAGAAATTCCTGAAAAGCCATTGCCAAATCCCGTGGGATCAACAACAAAGCCAGGCGTGTAAGGACCAATTACAAGGAGCCTTGCCGGTGTATGTGATGACGCCATCTGAATAGCGTCATGCCCGGAGAGCATAACCCCGGAAGGCCCAAACACTCATCCGATAGGTATGGGGTTCGCATGACTGCACCTTCGATCTTCTTCATGCGCCAGAAGATATTAGCAGACATCTTGTGTTACATATGTAGTTTTGTAAAATATGGCTTATGTATTATTTAAATGCAGACATGGGCAATATGCCCATAGTGGGCAAACTCGCAATCAGATTGGATTTAGGCCATCATGCCTCAATCGAAGCAAGACAACACTTTTATTTTGGTTTCAGTTCTGCTATTAGAACTAATAAATAAATGTTTCATGTATATGTATTGTAGTAATAACTCAAATCACCTATCTGTCGTTCAAACGAAAGCGGAGCGCCAAAAAATGCGCCACAGATAAATCTACATCGCCACAGAGCCGAAAATGCGCATATAAACGAAATCCGGACACCCAAAGCGGCAGCAAGCTGCCGCACTCCAAGTAGCTTTACAAGAAACACTCAGAACGCATGTGGAGTGCGGTAGCTTGCTACCGCTTTCATGTTCTCTTTGGTGTATTTCACTGGCATTTCCTTGTTTTGGCTTGCATGCTCCGTGAAAGCGGAGAACGAGGAATTGTCATACGCCCATTCCTATGTTATAATATCGCGTTGTTCTTCATATTATCATGCTGAAGCTCTTATCGTGGCGTCTTTTTCCCGGCTATGCACGGTTTGGATGCGGAAATGAAACACTTGCTCAGCCAAATCGAACCTTCCTTGTCGTTCGCCCGCGAACGATTGCTCGAAGCGCCTCATCCGGATGGGCTGGCTCAAGCGCATGCCGCCATTCGGCAATCGGCTGGCTTCCTTGCTTTACATCGCCCCCCAAAGGCCTCCGAGTATGACCCTATTCGAGTTCTGAATGGCCTGTCCGAATCGCCTGCGGGCGCTAAGTGCATGTTTGAACATGAAGCGGTGGCTCCGTGCCGGGGTGATGCGGAGCAGATCGTTCTTTTATTATGCGGGCTAACCGGTAACACCGACTTGCTGGCGGACAGCGCGCTTGTCGTTGAATTATTTGAAGAAGATGATGTGCCCCAAATAGAGCTATCTCTAGATGGGGTAGGCTCTTTTCCAAATACCCTTTCTTTTGGCCCGGCCATGCACATCACAATGGAAGATTTTGAGCGTTTATGGACTCGTTCGACCTTGGGAGGCCGGGTGGACCAGACCGCCAATGGGCTTTGCCTGCGTTTGCGGGGAATCCGCCAGATGACGGAGCCGGTAATGGGCCTTGACGCGGTCTTGTCGGCGCTGGATGCCGCGGATAAAGCCTTGCGCGCCCAGAATGGCCACCAGAACCTCACCCACGCCGCCAAACATATTGATGCGGCATTGGCTATCGTCGATGGTTCTAGCACGATTGAACCGGCCAGCCTTCCGGCGCTTTTCGAAGGCACTCGGCGGGAGGCGGAGGCGAGGGGCCTCTCAACGGAAGGCTATCTGGACACCTACTGTGATGAAAGCCTGCCTCCCATCCCGATTGCCAGAGGACGCATGCAAGCGTTTTTTTTGAATGCGCTGCGCTTCGGAGCGCCCGCGCTTACCGCAGGCGGGCGCATGTCCGTCCTTGCGGATTATGATGCAGGGGCGCGCATTGCGGGTGTGGTGATCTCGGCGCATGGAAGCCTTGATATGCGTTTTGGAGCCGCATTCGCGGCTTCGCTTCGCCGGGCCATTGAAGCCAGCCACCAGGGGCGTTTGGATATGGAGTGTACGGAAACTTCTTTTACGCTCACCGTGGCGCTGCCAGACCTTGTGGGCCGTACGATTGATGCCTGGATTCCCGGCTGGGAAGTTTTCAGCGAGCGTTCGCAACAAATGCTGCGCCTATTGAAGAGCGGCGGGCAAACGCCGCCTGAGTCATTGATACTGGGCGGCGTGCTCGAAGATGAACTGGAGCGATGGCTGCTTCCGCACCTCAGCGAGGCATACGCCACGCATATGGCCCATGAATTGAGCGCTGGCATCGGGCCATTGCCGCCAGGCGCAACCCGCGAACATGCGGAAAAAGCGCTCGGCCAAGTCCGGCGTGGAAAACCGAAAAAAGAGATTGCCAAGCCTTGTTATGCTTCCACCCTTTTGTGGTTATGCCGCAACAGTGAACAGCACCGCGCCGCCATGGGCGCGGAACGCCTTGCTCCGGAAGAGATTGAATCGCTCTGCAAGGGCCTGTTGCGGGAGCCTATCGACTACGCGGGCTGCCTTCGCCTCATTGCGAAAGCCCGCTTGGCCACGTAATGCGCCAGCCGCCGGCCTACTCCGAAACAATTGTTATTCCACGCTGCAATACCCAGCGCCCGCGGAAGGTTCGACAACCAGTATGGCATCCGAGGGAGAGCGTCCATCGCGCAGGCGTTCTTTATAATAGGTCTCTTCGAGATAGGCTTGGAAATCTTTTACGGCATTCTCCGGCACGAGATTGACGGTGCAGCCGCCAAAACCGGCGCCAGTCATGCGAGCGCCCAATGCCCCTCCCTCCCGCGCCCGCGACACTAATTCGTCCAGCTCAGGACAGCTCACCATATAGTCTTTTGCACAACTTTCGTGGGACGCATTGAGCAGGCACCCCAGGCCTTCAGCGTCGCCAGCCAGCAGCAGATCGCGGGCGGCTTCGACGCGTTGAAATTCGGTGAGCTGGTGCCGGGCGCGGGCGCGCAGACGGAATCCTTCGGCTGGCTCCGCCAGATCGCCCAGCCATTTGCGCCGCACTTCTTTTATCGAGATCCCCAGCCGCCGCGCCGCTTCCTCAATAGTCATGGCCTCGGAAGGAAACGCCAGCTCAAACAATCCTTCCACCTCTTCGTCGCGCAGGCACAGTGGGCCATACCAAAGGTCCGCCAAGTGTTCGAGACACACCTCATCGCCGAATTCCTCTTTCGCCTGTTTTTCCGCGAGGGCGCATATCAGGCGGGAAGCCATGGGGCCTTCATTGTAGCGGTGAATGGCCGAGCCGGACTTTTCCACTTTCACGAGGCTATTGCATGCCACGACGGCATACCCTTCGAGCAACGGAATGGGCTGGGCGCGCAACGGGAAAAAGTCGATGCGGCACGCCGATCCAGGTTCGGACAGGAGTATCGCCGCATGGTCCATGCCGCCGCCACGCGTTCCCACATAACACTCCGCGTCCGCAAGCACGTTGGCCAGTTCCACGCGGGATATGTCTTCACCGAGCACGACGCCCAAGACATCAAGGTAGGCCAAGGCGCATGCGACAACCATGGCGGATGAGGAGCTAAGCCCCGCCGCCACGGGAATGTCGCCTTGCAACAGCATGTCCATGCCGGGATAACGCTTGACTCCCAAATGGCGGTTCAAACCTTGGAGTGCGGCCTTGCAGTAATTGTCCCAAGCGCCTTGAGGAGAAACCGGGATATCCGGCTCATTGGCGAATTCAGCAGGGGCGAAACAACCCAGGGCGTCCCGCATGCGCACTGCGCCATCCGTACGTGGGCGGAATGCGGCATAAATAGCCTTATTGATGGCCATGGGCAATACAGGCAAGCCGTTGTAGTCCACATGCTCGCCCAGCAGGTTAATGCGCCCAGGCGCACGGCAAATCCGGGCTTCGCCTACACCGGGAAAAACAGAATAAAATATGTGCTGGAGTTCTTTCAGAGAGACCATGCTATTTCCTGAACGATGCCCAGCGCAATGAAAACGCCGGGGCATCTAGATTTGCCGCCATGCCAGTTTATACTCGCCAACCAAGCGCCAGTTGCTCTATAATCAAGCGGCGTATTGTAATCGCCTCGAGGATACCGCGCAAGAAAAGGCATTCAATGCATCCAAAGACAAATGAATTCGTCAAGCGCGTTGCGTTGGCCTGAATATTCTGATAAAATTCGCTTCCGGTTTTTGCGTGGAGAAGCCTGTTCATTCGTCTGTCTAGGAAACAGGTGTTCCCATATGGGATATAGAGAAAGGGGACTACGGTGAGAAAGCCTCTGGTTGCTGGCAATTGGAAAATGTATAAGCTCGTGGGTGAAGCCACGGCCATAGTGAATGAATTGAAACCTCTCGTGGCGGGTGTATCGAATGTGGATATCGTGGTATGCCCCGTGTTCACTTCCTTGTACGCCGTGGGCCAAGTCCTTGCGGGCTCGAATATCGAGATGGGCGGCCAGAACTGCTATCTCAAGGAGAACGGCGCGTTTACGGGCGAAGTTTCCCCGCAGATGCTGAAGGATGCCGGCTGCGCGTGGACTATCCTCGGGCATAGCGAACGGCGGCAGTATTTTAATGAATCGGATGAGTTTCTCAATGAGAAGCTGCATTTTGCGCTGGCGAGCGGCCTCAAAGTGATGTTCTGCATCGGCGAAACACTCGAGGAACGTGAGAGCGGCAAGATGAATGATGTGCTGGTCCGCCAAGTCACGCGCGGATTGCAGGGTGTGTCGGAAGTGGATTTTGCCCGCGTTTCGGTTGCGTATGAGCCCATATGGGCGATTGGCACGGGCGTCACGGCTACGCCGGAGCAAGCGGAAGAGGCTCATGCATTCGTGCGCAGCCTGGTTTCGGATCAATTCGGTGCAACTATCGCGGAAGGCTTGAGGATACAATACGGCGGCAGTGTGAAGCCCGATAACGCGGCGGAGCTGATGGCGAAACCGAATGTGGACGGTGCGCTGGTGGGTGGCGCGGCATTGAAGGCCGACAGTTTTGCGGCCATCATCAAAGCAGCGCAATAACCGCCCGGATAGCGCCGCGTGCGCCCGGGTTAAGGACATCGAAAAATGCTGGAGACGATTTTTAGCTGGCAGGCGGTGCGCGTGCTAATGTGGGTTTTATATGTGCCGAGTTGTTTGGGTTTGATTGGTATCGTGCTCCTTCAAAAAGGCAAAGGGGCGGGATTTGCGGGCGCATTCGGCATGGGGGCCGGTTCAGAAGCTGTTTTTGGCCCGCGTGCGAGCAAAAGCCTGCCTGTGCGGCTGACTTATGTGATGTCGGTTATCTTTGTCGTGCTGGCGTTTTCTTTGTCCGTGGTGCAGTCCCGAATCACTAGCGGCAGTGCGCCTGAGCTTATCACGTCGGATGAAATGGCCGAATCGGCGGAATCGCAAGCTCTCGACGATATGGGCCTCGGCTCCAAATATAGTGATGAGGCAAGCGGCGCCGCGGCTACGCCAGCAGCAGCCACCCCAGCACCGGCAGCGGAGACGCCCGCGCCAGCGGAAGCAACTCCCGCCCCGGCAGCAGAGACTCCTGCTCCGGCGGCGGCGCCAGAAGAAGCCGCAAACTAGACGTGTCATTGGGCTATCCATCCGTTTCATGGGGAGTCCAATAGAAATTGCAGAGACAATTTGGCCCAAAGTGCGGAGATGCTTTGGGCCTATTGTTTTCAGAACGTCGTTTACTGATAAGCGCCACCCCATTGGGTGTGGAAAGACGAGGTTGTACGGTTTGGATAAGATACTCGTTCGGGGCGGAAAGCCATTAAAAGGCTCCGTTCAAATACGTGGGGCCAAGAACTCGACATTGCCGCTCATGGCGGCGGCGATTCTGGCGGAACAGCCTTGCACGCTTCACAATGTGCCTTGCTTGCATGACATTTTCACCATGGACAAGATCCTGTCCGGCATGGGCATGTCCATCGAGTTCACGGGCCGCTACATGACGCTGGATTCATCGAACCTGTGCGGCCAGGAAGCGCCTTATGATCTGGTGCGCAAGATGCGGGCTTCGTTTTTTGTTTTAGGCCCCCTCCTGGGCCGTTTGGGCCGCGCCCGCGTGTCATTGCCTGGTGGCTGCGCCATTGGAACGCGCCCGGTGGACATCCATCTCAAAGGCCTGGAAGCGTTAGGCGCGAAAATCAACATTGAAGAAGGCTATGTGATGGCGGAGGGGCTTCTTACGGGCGCGGACTACACACTGGATTTTCCCAGTGTGGGCGCTACGGAGAATCTCATGATGGCGGCTTGCCGCGCCAAAGGAGTCACCCGCCTCAGCAATGTGGCGCGTGAACCGGAAATCATCGATCTCGCCCATTTCCTGAACAGCATGGGCGCGCGGATCTCGGGCGCGGGAACGGGATTTTATCACCATCGTGGGTGTGGACGCCTTGAACGGCGCGGAGCATGTGGTCATTGGGGATCGCATCGAAGCGGCTACGTTTTTAATTGCTGGCGTCGCCACGCACGGTGATGTTACGGTGCAAGATGTGGACCCGGAGTTCCTTACGGCATTTCTCGACAAGCTCTCGGAATCAGGTGCGGAGGTGCATACGCAAGGCAGCCAGATTCGCGCCACAGCCAAAAACGGTTTTAAAGGACTCGAAATCACCACGCAGCCGTTTCCCGGGTTTCCCACGGACGTACAGGCGCAAATGATGGCTATGCTATGCGTTGCCCAGGGCGTAAGCACGATCAAGGAAACCGTCTTCGAGAACCGGTTCATGCAAGTCTCTGAACTGATGCGCATGGGCGCGGTAATAGATGTGGATGGCAACTCGGCGGTGGTGCGCGGCGTGCCCGCGTTAAGCGGAGCCCCAGTTATGGCGTCCGATCTGCGCGCGAGCGCGGCGCTTGTTATCGCAGGATTGATTGCGGCAAAAGGCGAGACTGCCATCTCGCGCGTATACCACATTGACCGCGGGTATGAGCGGATTGAAGAGCGCTTATCCGCTTTAGGCGCGGATATCCGGCGTGTGCGTGAATAGTAACCGCGGAAGGATTAGACATGAAGCTATTCGAGATCACGGATGACGCCGCCTTCAACGAGGCGGAAGCTTTTTGCGTCTCCCGCGAAGCGGAGGATAACGCGGATTACTCGGACAAACTCGAAGCGGTCCGCGCGATAGTGGATGATGTCCGCATACGCGGCGATGCGGCCGTAACCGAGTATACGGAGCGGTTCGAGAAAATCTCGCTACAGCCCAGCCAATTCGAGATCACCAAGGACGACATGGCAAAGGCCATGGCGGAAGCCGATCAGGAATTGGTGGCGGCGCTGGAGCGCGCCCATGACAATATACGCCGTTTCCATGAGAAGAATGTGCTTCAATCGTGGGAGGAAACCTCCGAAGACGGCACCATGATGGGCCAGCGTGTGACGCCGCTCGATAGCGCGGGCGTATTCGTGCCAGGAGCTACGGCATTTTACCCTTCTTCCGCCTTGATGAACCTCGTTCCGGCCAAAGCCGCCGGCGTAAAAGAGATCATTATGGTGTCGCCGCCTACGTACAACGGGACGATCCACCCCCTCGCGCTCGCCGCAGCGCGTATTGGCGGCGCGACGCGCATTTTCCGGGTGAGCGGAACGGCTGGCATCGCCGCGCTGGCGTATGGCACGGAGACTATCCCAAGGGTGGTGAAAATCACAGGGCCGGGAAGCGCCTATGTGACCTTGGCGAAACGGCTTATTTCGAATGTCTGCGCGATCGATAAGGAGGCGGGGCCTTCCGATGTGGTAGTCATCGTGGATGATCATGCGGACCCGAAACTTGCGGCCATTGAACTCATGAGCCAGGCGGAACACAACGCCGATTCGCCCACGACGCTCATCGCGCTTTCGAGAGAAAAAGTGGAAGAGGTTCAAATGGCTATCGAGGGCCTCCTCCCCACGCTGTCGCGTGCGGACTATATCCGCCAATCCCTTGATGGGTATGGCGCGGCCTTTGTAGTGCGCAGCCTGGATGAAGCCGTACGCCTCACTGATATCATTGCGCCGGAGCATCTCGCCATCCAGGTGGATGTGCCCATGAAGATATTCGACAAAGTGCGCAATGCCGGGGCGATCATGATTGGCGCCAATACGCCGGTGGCCGTCTCTGATTATTATGCTGGACCGAATCACATCTTGCCGACAGGCGCCGCCGGGCGCGCTTTTCTTCGCCGTTGACGGTCGAGGACTTTCGTAAAGTGACCAATTTCGTCTCGTATTCGCGCGAGCGTATACGGCGCGATGCGGACGATATCATCATGCTGGCCAAGGCGGAAAAGCTTACCGCACACGCCAAGGCCGTGGAGTTGCGCCGATGAAGTATGGAAGAAACATGCTGAAGGAAGTGGAAGGCTATACGCCGGGCGATCAGCCCAAGATGCCGAATATCATTAAGCTGAACACCAACGAGAGTCCGTATCCTCCCTCACCACGCGTACTTGAGGCTTTACAAGGACTGGATGCGCGTTCGATCCGCCGGTATCCCGATCCGCTTTCCTTGGCGCTGCGCGAGGCCTGCGCCCAGCGTTTTGGGTACGGCAGCGCGGATTGGGTGGTGGCGGGAAACGGCATGGATGAGATTCTCGCCATGACCGTGCGGACCTTTGTTGATCCTGGCGATACGATTTTGACCACATATCCCACCTATACGCTGTACGAAACACTGGCCCAGCTTCATGGCGCGCGCATTGCGGAAGTGGATCTGGACGAGCATTTTCAACTTACGGAGACGTTCATGCGGACACCCGCCCGCCTGGTGTTTCTGCCCCGGCCGAATGCGCCCAGCGGCGTCGCGTTCCCGAAGGAGCAAGTGGCGCAGTTTTGCAAAAATTTCGATGGCTTGGTGTTTATTGACGAAGCGTATGTTGATTTTTCGGATGACAACTGCATGGATTTCCCGAAACGGTTCGACAATGTCATCATCGGACGGACTTTCTCGAAGTCATTCAGCCTTGCGGGGCTCCGCGTAGGGCTGGCGGTGGCGCGTCCTGAGCTGATCGTGGAATATATAAAGACGAAGGATTCGTATAACATGAACGCGGCTTGCCAGGCGGCGGCGCTGGCGGCCTTCACGGATTATGAGTACATGCGCGCGAATGTCCAGCGCGTACGCGCCACGCGGGCCCGGCTCAAGGACGCCCTCGAGGCCCTTGGCTTTTGCGTGCCTCCCTCGCAGTCGAACTTTGTTTTCGCCCAACGGAACGGCGAGCCATCCGCGCGGGTGATTTTTGAGCGCTTGCGAGAACGCGCCATCGTGGTGCGCTATTTTGATGCCCGCAGGCTGAATAACGCCTTGCGCATCAGCGTCGGCACGGATCAGGAAATCGACACGCTCCTGGACGCCATCCGCCAGATCCTCGGAAAGGAAAGAATCTAACACAAAGGCGCCAAGACACAAAGAGGCTCGTACGGATTTCGTTGCATTTAGCGCCAATAGATTCAGTATTAGTTATGTGTAGATATTGTAATACTATTAGTTAAGAAAAAATCACAATAGGCAAACAATCACTTATAACTCTTTGTGTCTTTGCGCCTTCATGTTGATCTTCTCCGGCATCATGCTTTCGGCTCTTCTTTTTTTTTGTCCTTGTCCGGATCCCGGGTGAAGACGCCGTAAAGCACTGGAATCACGAGCAATGTCAGCAGTGCAGATACCGCGATGCCGCCCACGGACGCGATGCCAATGCCCGTTTGCATTTCGCTGCCCAGGCCGTTGCTGGTGGCCAGAGGCAGCATGCCCAATACCGCAGCCAAGGTGATCATGACCACGGGCCTGAATTGATCGGCCGCCGCGTGAATCATGGCGTTTCGGGGATTTACACCTGAACGCACCTGCTGGTTCACCTCGTCAATGATTAGGATGGCGTTGTTCACCACGATGCCGATGAGCATCACGCAGCCCAGAAGCACGAACATCGAGATGCTCTCGCCGGTTATATACAGGGAATAAAACACGCCGATCATTCCTAGCGGCAATGTGACGAGTATCAGGAACGGCTGCGTGAATGATTCGAGGATAGCCGCCAGCACGAGATAGGTCAGCACGATGGCGATAAGCCCCGCTTCCGCGAAATCAGCCGCAGCGTCGCTCATCATTTCATAGTCGCCTACGAACCGGTAAGAGTATCCAGATGGCAAGCCAGCCTTTTCATCCACTTCTTTGCTGAGCTTCTGCACCGCCGTTCCCAGGGGAAGGCTTTGTTCCAAATTCGCATATACGCGCGCGACGCGCTGCTTGTCGTTTCGGGTGATCTGGACCGGGGCGATCCGGTTTTCGATGCTCGCCACGTTTGACAGCAATAGAGGGCGGCCCGGAGCGCCAGGAAAGAGGAACTCGGGAACCTGGGCTTTGCCTTCTTCTTCTTTGAGTTTCACTCGAATGTCATAGGTGCGCGCGCCTTGCTTGAAAACACCCGCTTTAAGCCCTTCGAGGTTGGCGCGCAACATGTAACCCATATCTGTAGCCACTACGTTCATATCGGACAACACCGGCCGACTGGGATGGATCCGGAGCTCGGGCTTGCCTTGGCGCACGGTCGTATCGGGTGTTACAATTCCTGGTATAGCGCCCGCTAGTTCCGCTGACTTCAGGGCGATTTGTTCGAGCTGGGTGATGTCATCGCCAGAGACTTGAAACTGGATAGGGGCTTCCTGCCCGCCTGCGGCGCTTTTGATTTGAGCCGCCACAATACAGTCGGGAAATGGCGCAAACCGTTTGCGCACTTCGTCTTGAAGCTCCCAAATTCCAAGAGGCCTTTCGTTTTTATCATTGAATTTGAGCAGAAGCTGGGCAAGGTAAACACCCTCGGACGATTGGCCCACAGCGCCCTCGACCTTGCCGATATTCGTCAAGATATGCTGTAATCCGGGCAAATCCTTGACCGCTTTTTCCATCTCCAACACGCGCTCCCGCGTGTGGTTCAGATCATATCCGGTGGGGAATTCCAGTTTGACCATCATTTCACCGCGGTCAGACTCGGAAAAGAAGCTAAAACCAAGGGTTCCTGCGATGTGGAATGCGTGAAAAAGCATAATCAATGAAAGCAGCAGCACGCTGCCTGCCGCCCAGCGGTGGCGCGCTAAAAATCGGAGCATGCGTTCGTACACACGCGTAATTCCATCAAAAAACGTGTTCCAGCGCTGCTCCATCCAGGTTAATATCCCTATCTTTCCGGAGCGTTTGAGCATTTTTGATGCGAGAATGGGGGTTAGAGTGAAGGAGATGAAGAGAGAAGCAACCGTGACGAAGATGGTGGTGAGTGCAAATGGGGTAAAGAAACTGCCCACGAGACTGCTCATGAGCGCCACGGGGATCAGCACCACAAGATTGGTTAGCGCGCTGGCGCTTACGGCCACGCCTACTTCGCTGGCGCCTTCGCGGCTCGCCTCTAGCGCGCTTTCTCCCGCGTGGAAACGCTTGATGATGCTCTCGAGCACTACAATCGAGTTGGTCACCAGCACGCCCACCGAGAGGCCGATGGCCAGCAACGTGGAAACGTTGAGGGTGTAGCCCATGGCGCTCATGCCGAGTATCCCGATGATGATCGTGAGCGGCATAGTCAGTGCTACGATGAATGTCGAGCGTAGATTGTACAGGAAAAAGAACAAGATAGCCGCGGTAAGCAATATGCCTTGAATAATATTGCTCGTGGTGCCATCCACCGAGGCCTTGATGAACGCCCCATCATCCGTAACCCATAGCAGCTCCATACCTCCGGGGAGTTCTGCTCTTAGCTTGTCCATGGCTTTGCGAACCCGGTTCACCACCTCGACTGCGTTTGCATCTGCTTTTTTGACCACGCTGATCGCAATGCAAGGCCGGCCATCCACATAAGAAAGCTGGCGTTGTTCTTCCGTAGTCATGATGACATCGCCCAGATCTTTTATGTAGCATCTGGATGCGCTCTGCGTGGGGATTTCCAGATTGCCCATGTCGGCGACCGCCGAGTAATCCGCGTCAAACTTGACATTGTATTCGGAGCCGTCCTCGCGTACGCGCCCCGAGGGAATGGTGCGGACTCCTCCTTGAATGGCTTGCACGATATTCATCGTGGTCAGCCCACGCTCGGCGAGGCGCTGGCGGTCGAGCTCGACATGCACCTCTCGTTCGCTGCCACCCACCAATTGCACTTCCGCCACCCCTGACAATGTCGAGATGCGGTCGCTCAAAGTGTTGTCGGCGAAATCGTACAACTCTTCGACGGTCGCATCGCCTGTGAGCGCCAGGCTGATGACGGGCTGGGCGTTGATATCATATTTAAGAACTTTTGGCTTTTCGACGCCTTCGGGAAAGTCATTTATGATTAGGTCGATTTTATCCCGCACGTCGGTGGCCGCGACATCCACGTTTACATCAAGGTTGAACTCGATCATGGTTTGGCAAGCATCTTCCATGCAGGAAGATGTGACATGCTTGAGGCCATCGATGGTGACGACGGCATCCTCGATGGGCTTGGCCACATCCGTTTCTATTTCCGATGGGCTTGCGCCGGGATAGGTGGTCACCACCGTGACATAGGGAATATCCACGGACGGGAGCAGCTCCAGGCCGAGTTTGCGATATGAATTGAAGCCCAATGCGGCCAGCGCGATGATCAGGCACGACATGGCGATGGGGCGGCGAATCGAAGCGTTCGATAAAAACATAGACTTAGCCCTTCATGGAAGATGGGGTGTGTTTCATGGGCCGTGGATGCGCCCACGGCCCTACTTCTGAAAGATGGACCGTCAGGATTTCTCCTGCTGCACGTTTACGGGGGAGCCATTGTTGAGCATGTTCTGTCCCACGGTGACCACTGGCGTGCCCGGTTTCAATACGTCATTAATGAGCTCCGTCCAGCCATCCGACTCGAGGCCTGTTTTCACCTCGATGCTTTTCGCAAGTTCATTCTCGATGGTGAAAAGGACACTGCCGCCGCCGCGCGATAAAATGGCGCTCGAAGGCGCGCCCAGGCCGTGTCGGCGCTCGAGGACCACTTCGATATCCGCCATGGCCCCGGGGGCCACTCCTTGCGGCGGATTATTGATGATGCATTTCACCTCGAACGAACGGATGGTTTCATCAATGGTGGGGCTCTTGTACGTAATGGGATATTCACCGGCATCCACGCCATACACTTTTATACGCATGGGCGTAACATTCGCCTGAACGCGCTCATAGTATTGCGCGGGAAGCAATGCGCTGGCTTCGATGGTTGAGAGATCATCCACGCGAAAAATGGGCTTGCCGACTTCCGCCATCTCGCCCAGTTCTTGAAATTTTTTGCTGATGCTTCCGCTTAACGGCGCCAGCACCAGGGAATCGCTGAGGTCTTTTTCCGCCATCACGAGAGAAGCCCTAGCCTGGCGTTCCTGCTCGGTTGCGAGATCCACCAGGCTGTCCGCGTGCTTGCTCATGGCCTGGGCTTGTTTGAAGCGCGTCTCCATTTGTTCCAGCACGTTCAGCGATACCGCCTCGTCCTTATAGAGTTTTTGGTAGCGCTCGTAGTCGATTTTTGCCTTATCGTAGTCCGCGATGACTTGCTCGCGGTTTGCTTCTTTTTCGCGAAGGCCGCATTGCGCCACGGCAAGCTCCTGCCGGGCCATATCCAGCGCTTTCTGGAGTTTCAGGGAATCCACCTGAAAGAGTTTGGTCTCGCCTTCAACGACCGTATCGCCCTCATCGACATACAGCGCTTCGATGGTGCCACCAACTCTCGAGGGAACCATGGCAAAACGCTTTGCGTTGCAATTGCCTTGGACTACAAGCTTTTCGACAAAATCACGCTCCGCCAGAGGCGCTACGACTACAGGCATACGCCGCTGTTCAGGTTGCGTTTCTGGCGTAGACGCCAGCGCACGCGGCTCTTTTCCGTCCAAGCGGAAATAAAAAACCGCTGCAAACGCCAGCACGACACCAACACCCACCAGCATAATTCCGATGAGCTTTTTACTTTTACGCATGTTTGGCACTCCCTAAACTCTTAGTTGCTTACCGTCATCGTCGTTCTTACGGGATTAGGCAATCCTAAACCGGCTGTTATCAACTTGATGATATGGTCAGCCGTTTGTTTCAAAAAAGCTTCCGAATACTTATCTTGCTTGAGATGCACTAGAATGGGCATTTTGGAGATGCAGAAAAACGAAATATGCGCCATAAAGCCTAGTGCGAACTGCTCTACTTCATCTTCATTCAGGCGAGGATTCACCAAACGAAAAATCTGTTGCACCGCATATAAATCCGGATCGAAGCATTTATGAACTAAATCCTCCAGTAGAGCTGCTGACTCCAAGAACACTCGCAAAAAAAGACGGATATGCCATTCAGGCTCTGCGGTATCAAAAAAAACTTGAAAACGCCGATACACCATATCGCGAATTAACTCGGAGAATTCCTCGGGTTTTCGCAATGTGTGCGCACGCGCCAAATGCTCATCCAGGTTTATTTTTTCGAAGTTTTCCTGCATGAGATGATTCACAACGGCGAGAAACAGGCTCTCCTTGCTGCCAAAGTGGTAATTAATAGCGGCAATATTCGCCCCGGCTTTCTCGGCAATGGCGCGAATGCTGGCCCCTTCGAGGCCATATTCCGCAAATAGCTCCCCGGCGGCTAAGAGGAGGGCGAGTTTGGTGCCTGAATATTCCTGATTCACGATGTCTTCTGTGACCTCATACTATCGTTTTATTCAATCGTTTGTTTGAAACTATACCATGAAAATAACCTCCTTGCAAGTTTTTTTTCGTGCGCGGCAAAAAAAAAGAACAAGCTTTAGGTATATATATCTGCAACTATATTACACAAGTCTCTTAATTCACCATGGGGAGAAAATACTCGATGGCGGGAAAGCCTCCTGTTTGATATCGCTCGATTTGCCGCGGGGAGATCGTACTATCCAGCATGCCTATCCTTGCCTTTTCCGTGGCGGATACCAACACGTGTTCCGAGTAACGCCTGCTATGTGAAGCGTGTTCACATGCTTGCCTCCAAAAAGCGCCGTTTTTCCCCAGGCATCATCAGACATGCATCGAACTTGCCTTGATAAGGCTGGTGCTGTTACTATCTTCTTTCGGGATGAGCATACCGGCAGGCGTGTAGCATGTACTTGTCAGAAGAGCGGTATGCGTTGATTATCCGCGGCCGCCCGGCCGGTAATCTGGGGGCAGCAAAATAATGTTTGGAGGCGAAGGCATGCGATATCGAATCGGTGCGGTGGCGGCCGTGGCGGTTATGGTGCTGCTGATCAGTGTAGAATCCAGTGCGCAGTGGACGTGGACCCCACAGACGGGCCGCTGGATCAACATGAAGAAGCTCCCTAAAGAGACTGCTGAGCTGCAAGTGGAATATGCCCGAGGCCTTATGCTGGATGGGCAATATAAAAAAGCCGTCCGGGAGACGGAAAAATTTGACGATTACTATAGCGATTCGGAATATGCGGATGACAACCAGTTTTTGCGCGCGGAGATCCTGCTGAAACAAGGCAAAAATATGGACGCAGCCAAGCAACTCCAGCAAGTCGTGTCGAAGTATCCCGATAGTGATCTCTACAGCCAAGTGATAAAGATGCAATATGAGATCGGCGACCAGTACTTTGAACGAGGGCAAAAAAAGAGCCAAAGCAAAAGCTGGTGGACTTTTCTCAAAAAGCGTCCGTATAAGCGGGCAATCGAAGTATATAATATGGTGGTGGACAATCAGCCGTTCACGCCTGCCGCAGCAGAAGCCCAATACAAGGTGGGCTTATGCCAGCAAGCGCTAAAGCATTATGTGGAAGCCGCTTATGAATACAAGCGGGTGATCGAGGACTATTCCGGTTCGGATTGGATGGATGAAGCCAGTTATGGTTTGGCTTCATGTTATTATGAGGCGTCGCTCCGACCGGAATATGACCAGACTCCCAGCCGCCTGGCGGTGGAAGCCATGGATGATTTCACCACCCGGTATCCGAGCGATGCACGGGCGGGCGAGTTGGCTCCTAAGCGTGCGGAGATGCGTGAGCGCATGGCGCAGCAGCGCTTGCTCACGGCGAAATTCTATGAACGTCGGCGCCGGTTTGACGCAGCGCGTATTTATTACCAAGTCGTAGTGGAACAATTCTCGGACACCAAAGCGGCGGCGAGCGCTCAAGAGTGGCTGGCAGCCAACGCGGCGCAACCGGCGCAATCATAAGGCAAGTATATGAAACGGCAAGCCGTTCTAGTGATATGGGCAATAAGTCTCGCCGGGCTGCTCTCCGGATGTGGGTATTCAACCATGAGTTCCCTTGATCCGAAGTACCAGACGGTGTATGTCACCGCGTTTCAAAATATCGGCAAGGAATATGATTTACAAGCGCCGCTGTCGAATGCGTTGCGCCGCAAATTTATCACGGATGGCCGTTTGCGCCTCGTGGAACAGGATAATGCGGACCTTATTCTTGAGGGTGTTATCCGGGATTATAAGCTAAAAGGCCTGACGGACGATCTCAATGACGAAGTCACACAGTATATGTGTGTTGTTCTGGCGGGCGTGCGTTGCTCGGATGGTAAGACGGGCGAGGTGCTTTGGGAAGAGCGGGCCATGACAGGCGAGGCAAGCTTCTATACGCGGGCCACGGGGCAGTCTTCCGACCGGTTGCGTGGAAACGCCGAAGTATATTTGCCTGCGGTGCGTTCTTTCGCGTCGGAAGAAGAGAATCAAGGCGCAAGCGAAGCCCTCGAACAATTGGCCTCGGATATCTTTTATCGCACCATCGAACCCTGGTAGCCAGCCGTGAATATCGCCGAATTCCACAAGGAAATCGCCTCAGGCGTTCCCGCGCCGGTCTATTTATTCTGCCCTCATAAAGGCCCGAAGGTTTCCACTTATGAGCCCATGCTCGCGGAACAAGCGGTGCAAGCCGCTATCGAGCGCTTCGTGGAGCCTTCGATGCGTGATTTATGCTTCACGATGTATTATGCGGATGAATCCGATCCGCGCGAGGTGGTGAATAATGCGCTGACCGTACCCTTTCTTACGGAACGCCGGGTGATTGTCGTGCATCGCGCGGACCATTACCAATTCGAGACCGTAGGGAAGCCCATCCTGTCTTATATCGAAACGCCTTCGGACACCACGTTGATGCTGCTGGTGGCCACCCAAATCGACCGGCGGTTGAAACTCTTCAAAGTATGTGAACGCGCGGGCCGCATTGTCGAGTGCCCGGAACTCAAAGAAGATGAAGTGCTCAAATGGGCAAGGCGAGAGATTGAGGCGCGCGGTAAAACGATACAAACAGCGGCATTGCAGCAGCTCTTCGCCCGCACGGGCAAGCACCTTTCGGATGTACGGAACGCGGTTGAAATCATCTGCAACTACATTGGCGAACGGGAATCCATCGAGGAAAAGGATGTAGAAGCCGCCTGTTCCGATGTGGATGAAGAAGAAGTATGGGCGCTCACGGACGCCATCGCCGCATCGAACACCACCAAGGCCATTCGCGTGCTCCGGGAACTCATCGAACCGAACAAGAACGAATTTCAGATTTTGGGCTCGATTAACTGGCTCCTGCGCACGGCATACGGCGTGGCCGCGGGCGGTGAGGCGGGGGCCAGCATTAATCGGTTTGCCGCCGATAAAGTCAAGCCCCTTGCAACTAAGCTCGGCCTGGCTAAATTCAGGGACGCCTTCGCCCTTTGCATCGAGACAGACCTGCTCTTTCGCTCCACGGGAGTTGACCGTTCACTTGCCCTGGAATTGCTGGTGATTAAGCTCGCGGCCCCCCGGAACAGGCCGGCTTGACGTTTATTGCGTATCATCACGGCCGCAGGCATCGCCGCGGCCTTCACCGGATTGGGCGCAGGAAGCGCATTGGGCCGGGCGTCCATCCAGGCCGATGTTTCGTGCGCCGCCGCAGCTTTTCAGGGGCGTACGCTTGTGGCATATGACGCCGATGCTGAGCAGGAGAAATACTGCTCCGACGATAAGCGTGCTCAATAAAAAAACGGCCATGGCGATAAAACCACCTTTTTATACTGTCCGAACAGCGGCTCGCATGGGCGGGACGCCCATGCCACGAAGAGCGAATATTATTCTGGATTGATAAATTGGTCGAAGGCTCTTGATGTTTCCACCTTGAAGCCGCCGTTTTCGCCATGCAAGATGAGCAGCACAATGAGTCCTTCTTTTTGGGCCAGCGCCATGCCTGCTTCCGGACCCAGCACCATCATGCCTGTCGCGTAGGCATCGGCAGTGGCGCAGTCTTTAGCGATAACACTTGCGGCGGCCAGTTTATGCTGGATGGGGCGTCCCGTATGCGGATCAATCTCATGTGAGAAGGTCTGCCCGTCCACTTGCCGGAAATTCCGGTAATCGCCCGAGGTCGCCATGGACCATCCGTTTAAGGGCACGACTTTCTCGATGGAACGCTCATCGGGGGTAGGCTGTTCGATGGCGATACGCCATGGCTCGCCCGCGCTATTCACCCCTAAAGTGCGCACCTCCCCTCCCACTTCGACCATGTAGCGTTGAAAACCTGCCGCCTCAAGCGCTTTGGCTACTTGATCCACGCCATATCCCTTGGCGATGGCCGATAAATCACAATAAATATCAGGCCGGGTTTTGCGGAGGGTGCAGGCATCAGGGTCTATTTCGACTTTCTCATACCCTACCCGTTCCCGCAATGCCGCTAATTCTTCGTCCGTGGGCGGCTTAGTTTCATGGCCGGGCGGGCCAAAACCCCAGGCATTTACAAGAGGCCCGACGGTGACATCGAAAGCGCCTCCGGTTTCTGCGCTCACGCGCCATGCCAAAGTGAATACCTCCATCATTTCGCGGGAAATCTGAAATGGCGCGGTATCCTGGAATTGATTGAATTTTGACAACTCCGAATCTTGCTTGAAAGTGGACATGCGGTTATTCACTTCGTCCACGGCGTTTTGCACGATATCGCCCAGTTTCGCCACGGTTTCGGGATTCGCATCCGGTTCCACGACGGCTTTCACCGTATACGTGGTGCCCATGGTTTTGCCCGTGATTTCCGCCGTATTGGGCGTTTTATGACATCCTGCCGTAAGCACGAGAAGCGATATGCAAAAAACGGCCATGCAAGGGGGGCATGGTTTGTATGGCAAGCCGCGCGAAACAAATCTGGCATTCATGGAAGCTACTCCACACTCAAACAGTTAGGAAGGTCTTTACGGTTAGCTGCCAAAATCATCGAAGAGGATATTTTCATCTTCGACGCCTAAGTCGTGCAGCATGTTTGTAACCGCCGAAAGCATCATCGGGGGGCCGCAAATGTAGTATTCGCAGTCCTCGGGGGTGGAATGATTTTTTAAATAGTGGTTATACAACACTTGGTGGATAAAACCGATATAGCCATTCCAATTATCCTCGGACAACGGTTCGGAAAGGGCCAAATGCCATTTGAAATTATCATGCTCTTTTTGGATGGCATCGAACTCCTCCACATAGAACGCCTCGCGGAGGCTGCGCGCACCGTACCAGAAGGACATTTTACGTTTGGAATCTAGGCGGTGCAATTGGTCGAAGATATGGGAGCGCATGGGAGCCATGCCCGCGCCGCCGCCGATGAACACCATCTCAGCGCTGGTATCTTTGGCGAAAAATTCGCCAAAGGGGCCCGAAATGGTCACTTCATCACCTGGTTTGAGGTTGAAAATATAAGACGACATGATGCCGGGCGGGGTGCCTTCGGGCGAGCGCGGCGGCGGTGAAGCGATGCGTACATTCAGCATGATAATACCGCGCTCTTCGGGATAGTTGGCCATGCTATACGCACGGCTGACATTTTCTTCACAAACCGACTCGAATCGCCACAGATTGAACTTATCCCAGTCTTCCCGGAACCGCTCATCAATATCGAAATCCTTATAAGACACTTTATGCGGCGGGCATAGAGTCTGGATATAACCGCCCGCGCGGAAAGGGACATGCTGGCCTTCGGGCAGTTCGAGCACCAATTCTTTTATAAAGGTGGCGACATTGCGATTCGAGCGCACCTTGCATTGCCATTGCTGGACGCTGAAGATCTCCGGCGGCACCTCGATCTTCATATTCTGCTTTACTTTAAGCTGGCAAGATAAACGCCGTCCCTCGCGGGCCGCGCCCCGGCTGATGAAATTGAGTTCCGTGGGGAGCAGCGCGCCGCCGCCCGCCTGGCCGCCGATTTCCTTCACGGTGACTTTACATACGCCGCAACTGCCTTTGCCGCCACAGGCGGACGGGATATAGATTTTTTGCTGGGCCAGGGTACTGAGGAGGCTCGAACCTACCGCCGCTTGGAGGGTCTTGTTTTGATCGTCGTTAATGACGATATCCACATTCCCGACGCTCACGAGCTTCGCCTTCGCGGCCATGAGTAACACCACCAGCCCCACGATGATAAATGAGAACATGAACATTCCCATGATAATGGTTAACATCGCCTATACCCTCTATTTTGAGGCCTGCGCCGGTTGCGGCGGCTGGCCCAATCGAACGGCGTTACAACTGAATTCCCGAGAAGGACATGAACGCTATCGCCATCAGCCCTGCCGTGATAAATGAAATGCCGAGGCCGCGCAAGGCAGGCGGCACGTTGCTATACCGCATCTTCTCGCGAATGGCCGCCAGCGCGATGATCGCCAGCGCCCAACCCGCCCCGGAGCCGAATCCATACACTACGCTTTCGCCGAAATCGTATTCGCGCTGCATCATGAAGAGCGAACCGCCTAGAATGGCGCAGTTCACCGTAATCAATGGCAGGAAAACGCCCAGCGCGATGTATAACTTGGGCATGTATTTGTCCAGCGCCATCTCGACCAATTGCACGGCTGCCGCGATGCTGCCCATGAAGGTGAGAAAGGCGAGAAACGAGAGATCCAAGCGGGCAAATGACGGATGCACCCAAGCCAGCGCGCCTTCCCTAAGCAAATGCATATAGATAAGGTTGTTTAAGGGCACTGTCATTATCTGTACGAACACCACCGCCGCGCCCAGGCCCATGGCGGTATCGAGCTTTTTCGAGGAGTTTAGAAACGAGCACATGCCCAGGAAGAAGGCCAAGGCCATGTTTTCGATGAAGATCGATTTAACGCCGAGGCTCAAGTAATGCTCGAGCATATCAGTCCACCTCCACCTGGTTGGGCTTTACGGTGCGCAATATCCAGATGATCACCGCGATCAGGAAAAACGCCGCCGGGGCCAGCAGCAGCAAGCCGTTAGGCACATACCAGCCGCCATCCGTGACTAATGGCAGAATCTGATAACCCAATAGCCGCCCGGAACCGAAGAGTTCACGAAAGACGGCGAGCGCAACGAGGATGACACTATATCCCGCGCCGTTGCCGATGCCGTCGATGAAACTGCGCCAGGGCGGATTCTGCATGGCGTAGCCTTCGGCGCGGCCCAGCACGATGCAATTCGTGATGATCAAACCGACATACACGCTCAATTGCTGGCTTACGGAAAACAGGTAGGCCCGCATGAATTGGTCCACGACAATCACAATGGAGGAAATGACGGTCATTTGGACAATGAGGCGCACGGAAAAGGGCGTGCTGTTGCGAATCAGGCTCACCGCCAGATTCGAGAAGCCCGTCACCACCGTCAAGGCAATCGACATGACCAGCGCCGTTTTCATTTGCGTGGTGACCGCCAGCGCGCTGCAGATGCCCAGCACCTGTAACGCTATCGGATTGTTTTCAAAAACGGGATCGAAAAACGCCTCGCGTTCTTCCTTGCCAAACACCGCCATTTGTTATTCCTCCAGCGCCGCTTGGGCAGCGGTTACAAATAAGGTAATACTCTAGCCGACTAAAGCTATGGCAGCTTTTTTTAGACAGGATTTACAAGATGCACAAGATTGGACTAGATCGCAACGATTCTTCATAAAGCCAAACCTGCTTCAGTTGCTAAAGTGTTACAAAAAATCTTGTTCATCTTGTAAATCCTGTCAAAAAAATATTCCTTTAACGGAGATTTGCCATGTATTCGCGTTTATTCGCATCTATTCGCGGTTTAAAAAATCAGTCCAATGTTTTTGCTCCAGATGGCTAAAGTGTTACCAAATAAGTTCAATGCCTCATTGGCGCTCATACAGCAGCCTGCCTTCCGCATATCCCGACGCCACTACATGGCCTGCCGTGTTTCTCCAGTGTTCAGCTTCCGAACGCGTGTACAGTAATATGTCTTTCGACACCCGGAAACGCTTCAATGAACGATATAAACGCCCTGTTTCCGCACTGCGGTGCCGGACAATATATGGCGTATCAGGAACAATCACTAGCAGATCAACGTCGGAACCTTCATGCGCGGCATCCTTGGCCTGTGAACCAAACAAAATAACTTCATCGGGATCAATGGCATCGACAATTGCTTCCGTCATGGCGCGAAGAATGGCCTCATCCACGAAATCGCGTGGCGTCCGGGTTTCCTTACTATTCTGCTCAATGCACAATTGGCAACCAATTCCTCTGTTTGGCGAACCAGCAAATCAACTGTTCGGTTCTATCTTGCCATCTCTTTCCGCTATAGCATCTTTTTGATTCGGCGGAATCTTCAGGTCATAGAATTCATCAATGCTTTTGGGCTGTGTTATAAGAATATCAACCATAATATTTATGAACCCAAACAGTTTGTATGCACTTTCCCTATCATCCTTTAAATCTATCTGGCCGGGATGAACAGCGTTATTCCCTATCACTCGGACACTGTCTAGAGCTTGCTGCATTTTCCCTGGCAAGCCCTTTGCGACAAGTTTCCCAATATCTGTATTAATATTCTTGCCATTCTCTCCAAGGTGTATACAAAACTTCTGAACTGCCAATCTCAGCAATGCCATCGCGCCTCTTGGGGAGTGTTCTACGATGTTTCTTGCCTCTTCAAAGTCTTCCCTCATATCATGCGGCATATCTGCATTAGGTAAAGGTGCAGATCCGCTGAAAGGATATACCATTTTGCCCTCTAACCAGACAGTCTGCTTTCGGCAATGTTCACAGAACGAAAATATGAATGGACTTTTACCTAGATAACTTTTATTTTTTAGCTCTGTCGATGTGGCACCTAACCAATGCTGAGCGGAATAAGCTCCACAAAAAGGACAGTTACACGCACTGACTTTGAAACTAATTGGATTGTATGGTTTCATTTCAGTTTTCCCATCATTTACCTAACTAAATGACGTGTTGTATTCGTAGCATGGGTAGATTTGCATGCTTGCTTTTTTATTCTCACCTTACTCCGCTATGAAACCGCTCCAAGTATGGCGCATATCCGTCAGGGCCCAGCCAGAAATTGAGCATGTGCTCGACGGCGCGGCTGGTGATTGTGGCGCCAGACAGGGCATCGAATCCATGGGGATCATCCTCGATGGAGCCTGCGCCGCCTTTGCGCATGGCCACCACGGGCTTGCCTTCGGCATCAAACGCCTTGCGGCCCGGCCATCTGGCTTTCCATTTGGGATTGTCCACCTCACCGCCCAAACCAGGCGTCTCACCTTGTTGATAATAGGTAAGGCCCTGGATGGTGTTTCCGTCTTTATCCAATGCGAGATAGCCGTACATGGTGGACCAGAGTCCTTGGCCCCAGATCTGAAGGATATTCATCTCGACCTGGCCGTTCCGCATCAACTGATGCACGACGGCATACTTGGGAAGCGTCATGACGCCGGCATTATTTTCGGGCGCTTTATAGCTCGTCGAGGCGTCGCCCAGGGCCTTCACGGGATTATATCCAGCGGGCGTTTGTCCGTCCGTATTATCGCCAGTCTTCAAATCGATGTAATGCACCTGGATGTTGTCCGCGAAGCGTTTCTTGATCTCGGCGGCGGGCGGTTCTTCGCCCTGTTTGATCAATCCCGAGACCAATAGCACTTGCTTCATCTGAAACAGCACGGCATTCTCATCTTGTTTGGGCTTGAAGAGCACCGCCGCGCCCGCCACCATGATCGAGCAGACGATGCACATGACCGCCGAGAAGACCAGCGTATAAGCCGTTCCACTACGCTGCATACCGGGCCATCCTTCTCTTGATGTTCGCCCGAACGACGAAGTGATCGATCAGGGGAGCAAACATGTTCATGAACAAGATCGCGAGCATCCAGCTTTCCGGATACGCGGGGTTCAGGGTGCGCACCATGACGCCGAAAGCGCCTATCATCATGCCATAAATCCACTTGCCCCTCTCGGTGAAAGGCGAGGATACCGGATCGGTGGCCATGAACACCGCCCCGAATGCGAAGCCGCCGAGCACCCAGTGCCACCAGAAGGGAACCGCCAGATAGTTTCCGCCGACGCCTGCCATGTGGAGCAGGTTGAATCCGATGCTCATGGCGGCGCTGCCCGCGAAACATCCCGCGATAACGCGCCAAGAAGCGACGCGGGTGAAGACAATAATCGCGGCTCCGATGAGGATCAGGAGCATACTGGTCTCACCCATCGAGCCGGGCTCGAAACCCAGAAATGAATCCCACCACGTGAGGCCCGGCCGATTCGGCCCCAGTCCTTGCTGGAAACCATCCAAACCCTGCTCTTTCAACACCGACAGCCACGTCGCGCCGCTATAGGCGTCGGGCTTGGTCTGTGCGGCGATCCAGGCCTTGTCGCCCGATATGTACGCCGGGTAGGCGAAATAGAGAAACGCGCGTGACACCAAGGCGGGATTGAAGATGTTCATCCCCGTGCCGCCAAAGACCTCTTTGCCGAAGATCACGCCGAAGGCGATCCCGAGGGCCACTTGCCACAAAGGGATAGTGGCGGGAAGCGTCAGGGGAAAGAGGGCGCTGGTGACCAAAAAACCTTCGTTGACATCGTGTTTGCGCACAATCGAGAAGGCCACCTCGATAAGGCCGCCCACGGTGAGCGTGACGATATAAATTGGCAGGTAGTACAACGCGCCGTGCAGGAAGCAGGCTAGGAGATTCGCTGGCGAAAATGGCAGGCCCATCGCCTGCATCAGGGCGGTTTGCCAATTATCGAGCGGCTGGCAGCCTGCCTGGATGGCCAGATGGGCTTGATAGCCCGTGTTGTACATGGCCATGAGCATGCAGGGCGCGAGGGCGATCACCACGGTCGTCATGAGACGTTTGAGGTCGCCCGCGTCGCGCACATGCGGCGCGTCATCCGTCACTTGCCCCGGCGTGAAGAGGAAAGTGTCGAGCGCTTCCCACATCGGGTAGAACAACGCGAGCTTGCCGCCTTTTTCGAACAGCTTCGCCTGTTTGTGCATGAATTCAAGAAGCGGTTTCATTAGCCTTCTTTCTCAATGGCTTCGAGGGTCTTGCGGAGATGGAAGCCATAATCGATTTTTCCCGCGCACACAAACGAACACAGCGCCAAATCTTCTTCATCCAATTCCAAACAGCCCAACTGCTCGGCTTGTTCCAGATCGCCGATGACGAGCGCGCGCAGCAGATGGGTCGGCATCAAATCCATGGGCATCACCCGCTCGAAATAGCCAAACGGCACCATGGCGCGCGCGGAGCCATTGGTGGTGGTGGTAAAATCGTATTTTTTGCTTTTGTTGAACGTAGATAGAAACGTGCGCGAGATGCTGAATTTATCCGCGCCAGGCATCATCCAACCCATGAATTCCCGTTCGCGGCCTTCGCGCAAAACAGAGATTTGCTGGGCATACCGGCCCAGGTAGCCATGCGTTGGCCCACCAGCCGCATGGCCCGACAACACGGACCCCGATAGGATTCGATTATCGCCTTCTTTCAATTCACCTTGGCACAATGTTTCCGTCGAAGCGCCGAGGCGCGTGCGCAGCAGGCGCGGCTTTTGCACTTGCGGGCCTGCGAGCGAAATAATCCGTTCCACGGGCAAGCGGCCCGTCGCAAGCAAACGGCCTATGGCGATGGCGTCTTGCGCGCCCAAGTGCCAGACTGTTTTGCCTCGATACACGGGATCAAGGAAATGAATATGGACGCCGGCGGTTCCCGCCGGGTGTATGCCGTCAAACTCGGCTAGTGACGCGCCTGTATTGGGATTGACGCTGATCTTCGAGCCTTTGGCCTTACAGACGTAGACGAATCCTTCGCAGAGCTTGGCGAGGGCGATCATCCCGCGCTCGAAGTCTTCTTGCTGACCTTCCAGAATGGCATCCATGGAAGGGGCTAAAGGATTCGTGTCCATGGCGGTCACGAAAATCGAATGCGGCTCGCTATCCATTGCGGGCGCTTTACTGAACGGCCGTGTCCGGAACGCCGTCCATAAGCCAGACTCCAGTAGCAAGCTTCTGATCTCTTGCCGGTTCAAACTGGCGATATTCTTGCCTGTATACGATTGGAAGACGGCCTCATCTTCCGTGCGCGCGGCGCTGGCGTCCACCTTGCCGGAACGCTCGTTGTCGTTCAACTCAATCACTACGGATTGGAGGGCGCGCCGTTCACCTCGATTAACCGCAACGACCTTCCCTGCGCCAGGCGAGGTGTATAGAATGCCAGGCTGTTTCTTGTCTTCGAAGAGAGGCTGGCCGCGCTTGACCCGATCATCCTGCAGCACCAGCATGGTAGGTTTCATGCCTAAATAATCAGCGGCGAGCAGCGCCACGTGGCTGGGTTGCCGGGCGCTCTCGATTTCTTGGATGGGTTCGCCCGAAATCGGCAGCGACAACCCTTTTTTGATGCAGAAAGACTTCATTGCGGCCATAAATAAGTGGCCCCTGTAGGTTCAGACCGCCCCACTGCGGTCAAATGGGCTAAAGAACGAGATTAACCGAGAAACCACCACCACCGCAAGAGACGAAAACGGCCTCTATGCTACTAGCAGCCAATTTTTTTGCTTTCCCAAAAAAATCCCCGAGTAAACCAAAGCATATAAACTTGTTACGTCTTTCAATCCTTGCCGGATATATTGGTGGGCTCCTCCCTTGATCGGCGGGGCAAGCCCTACAAAACTACAAAATCGCATCCATTTTTCGTGTAGTTCGTACTACTAGCCGTCAAAATGTTGTTTTCTTGCGAGGATTTTCTGTGTAAATCAATTTATATCAACTTGTTAGAGCTAGTATTTTCACCACGAGCACGAAGGACACGCAGAGAAACGATATTTGCTCCAAATTTTATCTGTGTCATCTGTTAATAACCTTCGTGTTCTACGTGATCTTCGTGGTTAGTATCCGTTTTTTTTGGTTGCGGTTTCACTGCACTATGCCATCTTTAGGATAAATGCCTCCATTCACTGCATTTCGCCGCATTTTTAGCATACCGCCAAGCGCGCCAAATTGTGCCATAGCGCACAGGTAAAAACAACCTCTTCCCCTATTTTCATCCTGGCGGCACGACATTTATTTCCCTTTATTTTGCCATGTCCATTCGGCGTAACGGCGAAAGCATTCGGCGCTGCCCCCTGCTGGCCGGTTCCATCTACAATTTCTTGGCATCTTGCTATAACTTTGATTATGTGTGCTCAAGGCAATCCATTTAGGCGCATGAGGTGTGTTGGAGACTTACGAGATTGTTGATAATTGAACTGAATCATAAACTCAGGAGATACACAGGCAAGGATTCGAGTAAAAAACTATGGACAGAGTGATCGATCACGTTGTATAATAATGCTATTAACGAGAACAAATACCTACGGCCATGAAGGATCTTGCAAGAATAGGTTTTATCGGGAATATCCAATGAGCATGGCAAGTGATTGGCTCTACAAAAGATGCGATGAGGTATTTTTCTCTGACTATGTTTCCGGTAAGGAGGTTATCTAGACTACCGCAATAGAATGACAGGGCTTCGAAACGCACCTATTCGCCAACCATCAAAAAGGAGTAGATATGATGAAAAAAGGCAGAAAAGGTTTCACGTTAATTGAGCTCTTGGTGGTGATCGGCATCATAGCGATATTGGCAGCCATCCTGCTTCCCGCTTTATCGCGCGCACGGGAACAAGCCCGGCGGGCATCTTGTTCAAGCAACCTTAAACAGTTTGGCGTCATCTTCAAGATGTATGCCAATGAAAACCAGGGAAAATTCCCCAACAAGGTAAAATGGCTATTTGATGGGCTGGGTTCGGAGGGCGGATTTGATGGACTGTCCCTGTATCCAGATTATTGGAACGATTTGAACATCGTAATCTGTCCGTCGGATTCCCGGGCAGACTTCAACTATAAGGGCGACAGCATTGGGATCGATGATGATTATCCTGGCCAAGTCAACACAGTGAGTAATCTATCAGCTCCGACAGTATCGGGATTCAACGTGGCGACAAAAGCAACCAAAGAGCCTTGTTTGAATGCCTTAATCAGCATGCCGGTTTCGTATTGCTACACCAGGTATGCCATGAAAACGACCTCCCAGCTCATCCAAGTGACCAATGTTTTACTCGAATGGGGCTGGACCAATCATGACAATAACTACGAAATGTACGAAAAAGACTCAGTTGCGAGTATGGGGTGCCCCGATACATGGAGTTTTCTTGCACACTACACGGAAATGGGTGAAACTGATCTGGACAAAAAGACAGTAACGAGAAATAACGTGGACGACAATTTGACCGATGACGACGGCAACAAGTTGCCGAGCCAATATTTTCTCTTGCGTGAAGGAGTTGAGCGCTTCTTCATTACCGACATCAATAATCCGGCCTCCGGCGCAATGGCCCAAAGCGTTCTTTTCGTGATGTTTGACGCATATGGCGGAGAAGGCCATAAGTATGCTGGGGAGGCGGACAAGCCTTCCAGCCGGTTTAATCACTCTCCAAGCGGCTCCAATATCATGTTTATGGACGGCCATATCGAATTCAGAAAGCTGAATCAGGGTGCGCCTATGGTGATAGCGCCCAGCTACTACTATGCCGCGTGTTATGGCCCGGACCGCTCTTACAATATGCTTGGCTTGATCGGCGGTTGGGGTTAACAAGAAGCATGAGTGAAACTGAGTGGGAGAAGGCAATAGATCTGGATTCTACCACCACTGGGGCGCGGGGAACTAGGCGTGTTTTTCCGGAGCGCTTACTATTGCCATCCGTCGCGTTATCTTGACTTTTTTGTACTTTATTTTGGCACAGTGACTAATGAGTCACTTGTTACCAAGCCCGGCAGCAAGATTGCGCGTTTCTTCCTCAGGGCCAGGCTCCGTTTCCGCGGCCTCATTGGTAGATTTTGTATATGTGTCCGGCGAAATACGAAATTCGCTGTTCTCGACAGGGCGAAGAGACCAGTTCTGGATGCATTTTACCAAGACTTTGCATGGTTCCCCGTGGGTTGCTGAGAATTCCACATAAAATCTGGGCAAATACACAGAAGTGCTTGATGGTTGGAAGTAGAGCCAGCGCATATCGCGAACAACGCGCCCTTCTCTACTAGTCTGTGTGACCCGCACAAGACTTGCATACTTAAGCGAAAAAACGTGCTCGACACAATCTCCCATCTCTTTGTCCCGCAGTCCATAAAGATACGCAGGGCTTACGCATCTAATAGTGCTCAAGAGTCGATTTATCCTGTTGTGCATGATTTTTTCTGTCAACGTGGCCTGGGATTTTTCGCTTGGGGGAAGGTCTTTGCGCGCTCACGGCGGGTTTGCTTGACGACTTCGTCCACGTAGCGTTCAGCCAGCTTCATGAAAGCCTGGTAGCCATTGATGGCCTCTTTTAGGAACTCGGTTTCGCGCGCCGGCACATAGCGAACCACGTTCTTCTCGTTCTCCCAGCTCTGGTGGTTAAAGTGGGGACGCCCGCCCATTTGACAGAGCTTTCCGCGCTCCATCCGCTCAATCTGCGCCATGCGCTCCAGCAATGCTTGCATCTTTTTGGTGTGCTTCATGGATTTTAATATATAGAATTCTATATACTAGAGTCAACAGTGCTTCGGCGCATGAATGAAAGGAACACCCCATGACCGCTGAAAAGAAATCCCTGCCCAAGCCCAAGCCTATTATCGAGTGTTTCGCGGGCCTGCCTGATCCCCGCATGGACCGGACCCGCAGGCACAACTTCATTGACATCTTGATGATTGGGCTATGCTCAGCCCTCGTGGGCGGGGAGAGCTTTTCGGATATGGAGCGCTTCGGCTGGCTCCGGGAGGATTGGCTGAAGGGCTTCCTGGAATTGCCCGGCGGCATCCCCTCGCACGACACCTTCAACCGGGTCTTTTCCGCCCTCGACCCCCATGCCTTCCTGGAGTGCTTCGGCCAATGGGTGTAGGGCATTTGCCCCAATCTGAGCGATGAGGTCGCCGCCATTGACGGCAAAGCCCTGCGGCGCGCCTTGAATCAGGGGGAGGCCATCCCCTACATCGTCAGCGCATGGGCTTGCGAGCACGGCCTGGCGCTGGGGCAGGTCAAGGTGGACGAGAAATCCAACGAAATCACCGCCGTCCCCAAACTCCTCAACGCCTTAAAGCTCAAGGGAGCCATCGTCACCCTGGACGCCATGGGCTGCCAGAAGGATATCGCCTCCCACATTATCCAACGGCAGGCCGACTACGTGCTGGCCCTCAAAGGCAACCACGCCACCGCCCTAGAAGAAGTGAAGGCCTTTTTCAAGGACGCCGTTCCCCCTTGCGCCACCCAGTGCGCGCCAACAGCCGACGCCACACGGATGGATTTCCACCAGACCATCGACAAGGGGCATGGCCGCATCGAAACCCGCCGATACTGGCAATCCACCGACTTGGGCTGGTTCGAGGACAAAGGACTTTGGAAGGGCCTCAAGAGTTTCGGCATGGTCGAGTCCATCCGCAAGGAAAAAGGGAAGAACACCATCGAGCGGCGCTACTACTTGAGCAGCCTGCCCCTCGACGCACGACGATTCGCCCACGCCGTGCGTGGACACTGGGGCGTGGAAAACAATTTGCACTGGTGCCTAGACATTATCTTTCGCGAAGACGACAACCGCGCCCGAACAAGAAACGCCGCCCAGAATCTCGCCTCCTTGAGGAGAATTACACTCAACCTCCTCAAGAAAGACAAGACCAACAAAGATTTCCTCAGGGGCAAGCGCTTCGCTGCTGCACTCGACCCCGAATACCTTCTACGTTTACTGGGAATTTAGATGCGTAAGCCCTGTAAAGATACGTATCATCGTCCAGTTGCTTATATATTAGCTCCTGATCTTTCCTGACATAGCTTTCCTCGGGGATCTGATCCCTCCTGTACATTGACATGTCTAGGGCGGAGATCCTGTATTGTGCGCTAAGTGAGCCGGGATGAGTAACTCGAAGCTCTTTGCCCATAACACTGTACTGGAACGAGCCATCGAAGGCCACTTCGGTGGGGATATCGTCGATGACGATATTTCTTCTTTCAATTGGGGAAAACCTTTGTATCTTCCAGTCCATTGGGGATCCGGCCTGAGTTCTTATTGTGTAATCGAGGCTTTCGCGCGAAATACTCTGGGAGTACCGAAAAAGGTCTTCACGGTAAACGATTGACTCCGAGCGTCGATAAAGAGGCAGCCAGTGTTCCGCGTCAAACTTGCCAAAAACTTGCTCCATGTCATCTGGTGGCATCCCAGGCTGAGCTGTTTTAGCGATACTATTCAGGGCAGACTCGAAGTCGTTATGGGCGGAATTATAATTCGACTCTTCAGTAGTACCGGGATATACATATCCCGCAACAGTGGTCTGGAATTCTCCTGAAGATGCCGCCAAGCTCCTTGCGCCCGCCTGTTGAAGAAGATCGTGGAGCTGTAGCCCTTCGGTGGCGGAGGTGATACTCAAAACCAACAAGACCATCTTGAGCATTGCTGAAACTCCTCTTAGTTGTTTAACGAATGAAAAGCCAGCTACTTATGATTATGGAAAAGCCCTAGGAAGAAGTCAAGAAAATGAATCGAAAATCCGTTAATATCATGGTATCACGGTATAGATAAACCCATTTTCACATAATGCGTTTGGTGTTTCGTTAGCTCGAAATCCTCCTGTTCTAAGAACAGTATACGGATTTATCCTATCTGACCGTTATTGTTCTTGCCCCGCATAAAAGAGTTGCATTTTTCTGGATGATATGATACTTAGTCTACCGGGAAAGTTTGGTTTGGTGATATGAAACTGACAAGCCGTAGCGAATATGCGCTGCTTGCTCTGCTTTGTTTGGCTCGGAATGAGTCGGACGAAGCAATAAGCGGCGAGGCTATCGCGCAAGAACAAGGCATTCCGCCCAAGTTCCTGCAACAGATTCTGCTTGCGTTGAAGCGGGCGCATTATGTGCATAGTTCCAAAGGCCAGCATGGGGGATATCGCCTTGCGCGGCGGCCCGAAGAGATCTGCTTGGCCGAAGTGGTCCGCCTTCTGGATGGCGCATTAGCCCCAACGGAATCGGTAAGCAAGTATTTCTATGAATCGACGCCGATTGAGAAGGAAGAAGGCCTCTTGAATGTGTTTCGGGAGATACGCGATTTTGTCGCGAATAAACTGGAAAATACCACGCTGGCGGATGTGCTGTAAGTAGCTTTTTTTTGCCCATTTAGCAGACAAAAACGATTTGCTAAATATAACAAGGAGGAAAAGTATTCTATGATTGACACGATTACTATTCTTGGAGGCAACGGCAAGGCCCATGCCGCTGAGCTGGTTCAGCGCATTGACTTGAAGATGGGCGACGTGGTGAGCATTGTCGGCCCGACAGGCTCCGGAAAAACCACGCTCATCAACGATATTGAGCTGTTCGCCAATGGAGACACGCCGACCGGCCGCAGGGTGCTGATCAATGGGGAGCGCCCGCCCAGCATTTACCGTGACGATCCCGCGATGAATCCCATTGCCTTGATCACGCAGCACACGAATTTCCTCTCGGATCTGCCGGTGCGAGTTTTCTTGAGCATTCACGCGCGGATTCGCAGCTTGGATGGTTCGCAAGTGGACTCGTTGGTGGCGCAAACGCTGGCGTTCGCCAACCAGTTGACGGGCGAGCCCATCATCCTGGATAACCGGATGACCGAGCTTTCCGGCGGACAGACCCGCGCGCTGCTTATCGCCGACGCCACCATCATCTGCAACACTCCCATTGTGCTGTTGGACGAAGTGGAAAATGCGGGCATTCATCGCACGCGGGCGCTCGAGCTGCTCCGCCAATACCGCAAGATTTTCATTTTTGTGACGCATGATCCGCGCATCGCGCTGTTGTCGGATTTCCGCATTGTCATGCAGGGGGGATGCATCACCAAGGTGATCCATACCGACGCCGCGGAGCGCCGGTTGGCGTTAACCGTGAGCAAGCTCGATGACATGCTTTCGCATCTACGGGATACGCTCCGCATGGGCGGCTGCTTGGAGAACAAGGATTTCGCGGGTTTAGAAGCGTTTAGAGCCATTTCGGAAGGAGCGTCCACATGAAACTCGTGATTTGCGCAGGCCCGGCTACGACGGGCAAGACATCCGTGTTGCGCCATATGGCGCGCAAACTGATTGCGGCTGGCCGCCATCTCGCTTTTTTGAAGATTGACGTGCAGTACGCGGATGAAGACGAACTGTTTGCACAAGAGTTCGAAATACCCACCAAAAAAATCTACTCGGGAGAACTGTGCCCGGATCACTGTAGCGTGCTTGTATTGGGCGATGCGCTGAAATGGGCGGAGGAGACCAGTTCCGATATCCTGCTGGTGGAAACAGCCGGGCTTTGCCTCCGTTGCGCCCCGTATGTGGATGGCGGGCTTGGGATTATGGTCATGGAAGCGACCAGCGGCATGAATCTTCCCCGGAAAGTCGGGCCTATGCTGTCACTTGCCGACATCGCCGTTGTCACTAAAATCGATCTGGTGTCCCAGGCGGAGCGCGAAGTGTTTCGCGCGCGCATTTTGGAGGCGGCCCCGGACGTACGCGTGCGGGAAGCAAATGCCTTGTATGGCATAGGCATTGACCCGCTTGTGGACCATGTCCTTCAGACTCCTGATGTGCCGGAGCAGTTGATGCTGCGCGGCAATCCGCCCGTGGGGACATGCACCATTTGCGTGGGCAAAAAAGAAATCGGCTGGCAATCGCACTTTGGCGTCGTGCGGGCGCTGGAAAACCAGAACTTTTACCGAGGAGAGTGATCCATGAGTGAAGCAGTATGTATTGAGCTTCCAGGGCTAAATTGCGGCGTCTGCGGTTTTCGGAAATGTACGGATTTGGCGGCGCAGTTGCCGGAGCATCCAGAAATGGCCAAGCGATGCATCCACCTTTCGGAAAGCCGTGTAACATCCACTGCGGCGGCGGCGCCAGCCGCATCGCCGTGTGCGGGTAATACCCATGCCTCATGCGCCTCGTGCGCTGCTCCCAGCGCGGCTTCCAGCACCGCCTTGGCGGGAGACTGGGTGGATAGCCTTGGGCGCGACATTGATTTTTATCTCGAACACTTCCCGGAAGATCCAGGCCCGCGTGAAGTGATCATTCCCCACAATCCCATGATCACGCGTGAAATGGATATTGCCGTGGGCGATACGCTCATTGGCCGTCCGCTGGGCATGTCGTGCGGGTGTCCCATCACGCATTGCGGCGTAGTGACAGCCGTGGATGCGCGCACGGGCGTGCTCACGTGGTGCGTCACCGGCCCGTTAGGCCCGCGCGCAAACGGGTATAAAGACATCGGCTATTACATCGCCGAGGCATACGAAGGATTGGTGAAACGTACGCAATGTGAACTGCGTATTGGCATGCGGTATTTCTTCCAGCCCCGTATGTGCATGCTTCAATGGCGGCATAGCGGCCTTGTCAATTATCTCAACCGGATACCCGAAGGCTATCAGATCCGCCTCGAAGGACTATTCATAGGATAGGCGCGCATATGCACGATGGCATCTATTTTGATAACTCCGCGACAACGCCTATGGAGCCCCGCGCCGCCGAGGCCATGCGGCCCTTTCTGGCTGGCGCATTTGGCAATCCTTCCAGCCTGCATTCCGCCGGACGTGAGGCAAAGGCGGCCGTGGACCGCGCGCGGGGGCAGATCGCGGAATTGCTGAACGCGAAACCGGAGGAGATCGTCTTCACGGGAAGCGGGACCGAGTCAGACAATCTGGCGCTGCTCGGCGTGGCGGAGTCTTTTGGATGGGGTGATTGCCATATTATAACGAGCGCCATTGAACATCCGGCTATACTGGAAACCTGCCGCTACTTGCAACGGCATGGCGTGGAGGCCACTTTCCTGCCAGTTGGGCGGGATGGCGTCGCCAGCCCGGACGCATTGGCCCAGGTGATGAAACCCGCCACACGCCTGGTGTCCGTCATGGCGGCGAATAACGTAGCCGGAACGCTTCAGCCCATTCTGGAGCTGGCCCGGGTCGCGCATGCGCATGGAGCGTTGTTTCACACGGATGCCGTACAAATGGCTGGCAGGATCCCGCTCGATGCGGAACGGCATTCTTTTGATTTGCTGTCGCTATCCGCGCACAAATTCCATGGCCCCAAGGGCGTGGGTGCGTTGTACATCCGGCAAGGCGCGCCCATCATGCCTCTGATTCATGGCGGCGGGCAGGAGTTTGGCTTGCGTTCCGCCACGGAGAACGTGGCTGGAATAGTGGGCGCGGGCTGCGCCGCTCAAATCGCCCGGGAAGAAATGGCTGAGGAAGCGGCCCGCTTAGTACGGCTGAGGGATCACATCATTGATACCATTTCCGAAACCATTCCAAATGCGTATTTGATTGGCCACCGCTACCAGCGTTTGCCGGGCCATATCTGCTTGGGATTTTCGGGCCTGGAAGGCGAAGCCATTAAGCTTCTGTTGGCATTGGACGCGGAAGGTTTTTGCATCTCATCGGGCAGTGCATGCAGCGCCAGCCATGCCGGGCAGCCGTCCCATGTGCTTACGGCGATGGGATATGATCCGATTCGCGCGCGCGGCTCGTTGCGCATCACGCTGGGCCGCTTCAATACGGAGGCCGAAGTGCGAAGGTTTCTGGCCATCTTGCCCCAGGCGGTAGGGAGCCTGCGCTCGACAGCTTTCGCCCACGTGCGAACAGTAGGAGTGCCTGGTTGAAACCAAACGCTAACGGAGAGCCTGCCCAAATGGGCTTGCCCGAAAGCAAACTCGCGCTGGATGAAACAACGAATACAGCACCACTTCACATGAAGAAGTATCACCGTGGCCGTCGTGTTCCAGATTTGGCACACGGCGGCCACCACGAACATAACGTGTTGGAATTCTTCTGTATGTTATACGCTGGGCTTGAGCAGCGCTAGCCGATGGCATCCTTGCGCCTGGCATCCTGGCACTCGATGGCCGCCTTGATGAGCGCGCGGAAAAGCGGCTGGGGATTGAGCGGCGTGCTCTTAAACTCAGGATGGAACTGGGAAGCGCAGAACCATGGATGGTCTTTAAGCTCGATGATCTCGACGAGTTCATGATCGCTGCGGGGGTGGACGCCGCTCACCACGAGGCCCGCCTTCTCTTCCAACCCTTCCCGGTAGAGATTGTTGAACTCATAGCGATGGCGGTGGCGTTCGCTGATGACATCCGTATCATAGGCTTGCTGGGCTTTCGTACCCGGTTTGAGCACGCAACGGTATGCGCCCAGCCGCATGGTGCCGCCCATATCCTTGATGCCTTGCTGTTCGGTCAATAGCGAGATGACTGGATCAGGCGTGTTGGTGTTGAACTCGGTGCTGTTGGCTTCATGGCGGCCCAGGAGATTGCGGCATAATTCGATAACGGCGATCTGCATGCCCAAGCAAATGCCCAAAAAAGGTTTCTTGCTTTCGCGCACATATTGAACGGTCTTGACCTTCCCCTCGATACCTCGCAGGCCAAATCCGGGCCCGATGAGCACCGCATCGTAATCCTTGAGCTTTTCCGCTGGCACGACGCCATTCTCGAACTGCTCCGAATCGACCCATTCCAGTTTCACGCGGCAATCATTGGCAATGCCCGCATGGGCGAACGCTTCGTTGATGCTTTTGTACGCATCATCGTGGGCGATATATTTGCCCACGGCGGCCACCCGCACCTCCCTGGATGGCTTCCGCATTTTATCGAGCATGGCTTCCCACTGGGCCAAATCGGCTTCTTTGGCTGGCAAGTCCAATACTTTCATGACAATCGTATCCAGTCCTTGCTTGTGGAAGTTCAGCGGAATGGCGTAGAGCGGTGAAATGTCTTCCGCGCCAATGATGGCGTCATTGGTCACATTACAGAACATGGCGATCTTGGCGCGCTGGCCCGGCCCCACTTTCTCGCTGCCCGTGCGGCAGACAATGACATTCGGCGATATGCCAATATCGCGCAAGGCGCGGACGCTATGCTGCGTGGGCTTGGTCTTTAGTTCACCCGCCGCTGCGATGTAAGGCAGCAACGTCACATGGATGAAGCAGCAAGGCGTCGGGGCGATATCGAGGTAGAACTGGCGGATGGCTTCAAGGAACGGCTGGCTCTCGATGTCGCCCACCGTGCCGCCGATTTCAATAATAGCCACATCCGTCTCGTCTTCCGGCTCGGCGGTCAACATGCGGATGCGTGATTTGATCTCGTCGGTGATGTGCGGAATGACTTGAACCGTTTTGCCCAAATATTCGCCGCGCCGTTCCTTCTGGATGACGGCATTATAAATGCCGCCCGTGGTCACATTGCTCTTCTGTGAGAGCTTGGAGTGGGTGAAGCGCTGATAATGGCCTAAATCAAGGTCAGTCTCCGCGCCGTCGTCGGTCACGAAGACTTCACCGTGTTCGTAGGGATTCATGGTGCCGGGGTCGACATTGATATAGGGATCCAGCTTCATCATGGCCACGGTAAGGCCGCGCGATTCGAGCAGGAGCCCCAGGCTGGCCGCTACGACGCCTTTCCCCACGGACGACACGACTCCGCCAGTGACAAACACGTATTTAGGCCGCTTTTCCATTGTTCACTCTCCTGCCATCAGTTGGTTTACCCGGACGAGATCCTCAGGGGTGTCAACGCCAATGCTTGCGTATTGCGTTTCAACCACGGCGATGGGATAACCGTGCTCCAATACCCGCAGTTGTTCGAGTTTCTCTAGTTGTTCCAGCGGCGTGGGCGCCCATCGGGAAAATTCGAGCAAAAACGCCCGCCGGTATATGTATAGCCCTATGTGCTGCCAGTGGGAACCCAGCTCCATTTCCGCGGCCTGGGGTTTCTGATCGCGGATATACGGAATAGGGCAGCGCGAAAAATAAAGCGCACGGCCATTGGCGTCACAGACCACCTTCACCACGTTGGGATCTCTTATCATCTCGGGGTCATCAATGCGGCGGCGGGCCGTCGCCATCGGGATATCGGGATGCTCAAGCAAGGGCCTTATGGCGGCGTCAATAGTTTTCGGGTCGATAAGGGGCTCATCGCCCTGCACGTTCACTAAGATGTCCGCTTCCGTACGCTCCGCCACTTCCGCGATGCGGTCCGTGCCGCAAACGTGGTCTGCACGGGTCATGATGGTGGGCACGCCATATGGAGCCAGGGCGTCCTGAACCCGCACATCATCTACCGCAACGACCACATCATGCACAAGCGCCGCTTCCTTTGCGCGTAGATAGGTGTGATATACAAGCGGTTTTCCCGCCAGCGGCGCAATCATTTTGCCAGGGATGCGGGTGGAGCCGTAGCGGGCGGGAATCACGGCAAGTATTTTTGGTGCGTTGAGCGATTGCATCGCTATCCTTTCCTAAAAAAACACGCCTCCATTGCCTGGCTGGGCGCACTTATGAAAACAGCACGGAAAAGTTGATGTTAGGAGGGCGATGAGATGTGTCCCGTTCCCTAACGGGACTTAAATTTAGCACAAGCTGATGGGGCTTTTCAATACGAAATATAGTGGGTAATGTATATGTATCCGCAATATATATGTGTTTGCATGACAAATGGCGTCTTTTTTCGTAGACCATATTGCCGGGAAGCAAGCTTCCTCCTACTCCTCGGACGAACGAGCGGCTCAAACCCACTCACTGGCTTTAATATCCTCGACGAGCTCCTGCAGCAACGCGATGGCCGAATCGGGGAAACGCCATTGCTCGATGCTGCGTTCGCTCAACAAACCTTCGAGCTGGGGCAGCACGAGCATTTCCCGCGCTTGCTCGCTCGTGAGCGAGCGGGCGATGAAGGCTTCTTCATCAAATGTATCGAAGAAACTCTGCAAGCCCCGTTCGGTATCGCCGCCCACCGCCCCGAAATCCTGCCCGTATATATGCATGGCCATGCTGTAATCGGCATAGCTGCCCACATGCACCGGACGCCCGCCCGAGCGTTTGCTGATTTCGCGGGCGATGCGGCTCTGCATAAAGGTAATCGCAATCACATTGTCCGCCCATGCCTTGAAGAGATCGCGCGAACGCCATGTCGTGCTCAGATTAAGCACAAGGCCGCCTTCTCCATCTTCGGGACACCGCAGTTGCATTTCCCGCAGGCAAGGCACATCTTCTTTAAGATAGACATCAATGTTGGGTTCAGCGGTAGTGGCCATGGCCCGGCGGGTATAGGGTGTGCGCGCCACCCGCTCGATGGCCTTTTCCATCTGGTTCACCACGGAGCCATCCAGTGAAGGATGGTTGAACAAGCGCTGATGGTAGGTATATGGCCACTCTTTAGCGGTTAATTCGCCAGTAAGGGCTTCTTTAAGCTGCTCGATGGGCACCACGAGATGGTCTTTAGCGCCCATGATTTCAGCGATATACGTGCCGATTTCACAGAAAGATAGGGCGGGATACCTTGGCTGGGCGAACGGATCGAGCACTTCGATCAGCACTCGAGCATCCCGGCTCGGCGGATCAATATATTCCCCAGCACTGTTTTTGCGGTCATATTCCGTGCGAATGGCCAGACCCTGTTCCCACACGGCTTTCATCGCGCGGAAATACGCTTGAGGGATCGATTCAGCGATTATGTGAATGGTCGGAATTCGCCCATTTGCCGCCATTTTCTTTATTCCCCCTGCTTGGAATTGAACTCAATACGCCCAGTAAACGCCTAGTACCTTGTCAGCCCTTAATTAAGGGATAAAGCCGTTTTAGTGCGACCTAGAAACCCACGTCCTTTGGACGTGGTCATAGGGCCTGTGGCTCAGCCTGTTTGAGCCCATCGGCATCCCCTACACTCGTGTTGTTCCGCAACACCAAGGAAGGAGATGCCAATGAGTCGTTTCCGCAAATTATCACATGCGATATGGTATTGCCAATATCACATGGTATGGGTGCCCAAATACCGCTACCAGGTTTTGACGGGACCGGTGGGCAAGGAGGTCTACACCTGTATCCAAATGTTCTGTGGGCAGCAAAGATGCGAGGTGCTCGAATTGAATGTACAGCCTGAGCACGTGCATTTGCTTGTGATGGTTCCGCCAAAGGTGTCGATATCGGATCTGGCGGGCATTTTGAAGGGGCGTACGGCAATCCGGATATTCAAGCAGTTTCCGCATTTGAAAAAGAAGCCCTATTGGGGCAATCATTTCTGGGCGCCTGGATATTGCGTGGATACCGTGGGGCTTAACGAAGAAATGATTCGCAAGTACGTGATGCTCCAGGAAGAAGCGGAACGTCACGATGAACAGCTAACACTGAAGTACTGAACCAAGCGGTGTTGCGGAACACAACCCACGCTTGCATCCTTTGGGTGCAAGCACTCAGCCACTCTCTGAGTGGCCAAAGCAAAGCCACGTCCTCTGGGCGTGGTTTTTTACTTTTACCCGGGCGTCGGAGGTTGTGAAGTGCCAATCCACACCTATCCCCGAATCGTTCCGGCTCGCGTTCCACGCAACCGCCTCCGAACGCAACGTCGCCAGATCCGGCATGCGCCGGTCCAGGCACTGTCGTGTGAACACGCTCAACTCGATCTCCGCCATGTTCAGCCAACTCCCGTGCTTCGGCGTGTAATGAATCTCCCGCCGCTCCAGAATTCGGCGCGCCTCTTGCGGCGCAAACGCCTCGTATAGCGCCCCCGGCGTGTGCGTGTTCAGGTTGTCCATCACCAGCACGATCTTTGACGCCTCGGGAAAATCCGTATCGACAAGCTGGCGGATTTCCTGTGCCCAATCGATTTTCGTCTTGCGCTCCCGCACACTCACCCGCCGCCAGTTTTCCAATGGCGCGGTGAACATGAAGTTCGCCGCTGTGCCATTGCGCTCGTATTCGTAGTCGTGTTTCGCCGGTTCCCCAGGTTCGGCGGGCAAGGGCGTTCGCGTCTCCTTCAAGAGCTGCGTCGGTTGTTCGTCCATGCACACCAGCGGATACTCTCGGTTCCGGCCGCGCTTATAGACTTCAAGTACGTCTTCCATCGCCGCCACGAACTCGCCATCCTGCTTCGGCGGTATCACCAGCATTTCCGCAAGTGCGGCTTGAGTTCGTTTTTTTAAGCGTCTCCCAGACGGTCGTGTGCGAGACCGAATCCACGATCCCCAATTCCACCAGTTTGTCCGCCAAGAGCCGCATGGTCCATTTCGCCCGGCCTTCCGGAGCTTTTCCGCAGGCGATGGCAACCAGCCGGGCTTCGGCGTCGCCGTCGAGTCGGCGCGGGGTCGGCGGCGTTTCCCGCTTCTTGCGGCCCAGGGCGGATTCGATGCCTTGCGTAACCAGCCGCTTGCGCACCTCTTCCACCGTGGTGCGGTGGCAGCCAAAGGCTTCGGCTATCTGTTCGTCCTTCCAATTCGGCCCGTCGCAATCCGCCTTGAGCAGGATGTTGGCGTGCCTGATTTTGTATGCCGCCGCCTTGCCCTTGCTTACCAAGCCATGGAGTTGCTGGCGCTCCTCTTCTGTCAACCGAACCACGTATCGCTTTGTGGGCATTGCCGTTATCCTCCAAAGGAAAGACCCATTCCTCCCTCTGGATATATCGGCAAGATACACTTTTTTATTCAGCCTTTTAGGACTTACGGGGTACTAGCATGGGCGTCCCGCCCATGCACATGGCCGGGACGGCCATGCTACGGAAGAAGAAAAACCTCTCATAGCGCTTCATCCAGGCTTGAACGCGCCGCCCCGTTGCCCGTACGATGGGCTCGCTGAAGGATCCGAGGTTTATAGGGAGACGGCCATGCATATTCGTCCTGAACGGGAAACCGAGCGCGAGGCCATCCACCGCCTCGTATACGACGCCTTTCTCGGCCATCCCCAACACGCCCCCGGCGCGCTCCCCACTGAACCCGCCCTCGTGGGCGGCCCGAACTACTACATCCGGTTCGATTTCAAAGCCGACCCCGCCTTGGCATTGCCCGGCGTCCCGCCCCAATACGTCCTCATCCTCCCCCTGCAACCCCCAACGCCCACCGGAAACCTCGTGTTTCACCCGGCGTTCGGAGGATAGGCTTCATGCGCCTTAGGAAACCGCGACTTTTCTCAGAGAGCCATCGAAAGTGGCTATCAGGTATCTGTTTTGGTTTGTTGCGGCTGTTCTGCTTGACCTATTGATGATTCACGTCTTTGTAAGCGCCACGATTGAGCATTCCTCGTAAGTTCTTCATCGCTAACGGGATCGTTTTGCCATCCTGCAGCAAAATCTATATCGTGTGATCGTGGTAGCTGGCTATCGGTTAATTCTCTAATAAGCACACGAGATGGCAGCAACGTCGCCTGTCCTACGAAGATGGCTTCTCTGCGTCGCAGACCCGAAAGAACCTTGGTTAGTCCAGCAAGGGAATCGGGCAGCACCGAACGAACCTGATCGCGGTCCCGGTCGTTCGTTATCCGCAAAACCATCCAGGAATTGCATTGTGATAGGACTGTTGCATCTACCTCACTAGGCCTCTGGGAGACGAGTAGGAGGCCTATACCGTATTTTCTGCCCTCCTTTGCCAAACGCTGAATGGCCTCCTGTGCCGCTGCGTACTGTGCTTCACCTTTCTCCGGTACGTAACGATGCGCCTCCTCACAGACCAAGAGTATCGGAGAGCGCTTCCTTTCTTCATTAGTTTGCCAGAGCTTGACCGAGAAAAGTAATCGCGCGATCGACGAGCTTGCGGCACCTGCCACTTCATTTGGTACACCGGAGAGATCAACAACTGTTACGCGGTGGGAATTATTCATGAATTGAGCTATAACCAAACGCAATTCATCTGCATCACCACACCATTCCTTCATCATAAAAGAAAGCCTGGCATCTTTCTTCAGAGTGTCGAGCTTACGAATAACCTTGTTATATTCTTCGTGTTGTGAAACGATTATTACCAAGTAGGTCTTTGGCTATTTATGGCCCCAACCAGGCCGACTACGTTACGTATATCTCTCTCCCCCACCGCTTTTTGAGCCAAAATCGTCAAATCCGTCTGTGCTTCCTAAGGAATAGGGAATAGGTGAATCCACAGTTATTGCGGCGATCTCCTCCTCAGAGAAATCTAGCTTCTTAGCTCCATCACGCCGTGCTGCCAATAAGGCGTTCTTCACGATATTGGATTGTGAAGTTGCTACAAACTCGGTTTTTCCCACGATAAGTGCCAGTGTCTCATCAAAATTCAATAGCCAATAAGGTAGAATAAGCGAACCTTCGTCTGTGGCGATCCGGCAACAGTCGGAAAAAGCGTTGCCATACTCGTTATGAGGGTCAAGAACAACAATACGAGGATTCCACTTTTTAAGGTTTAGTTCATTCCCTCTATCACAGATACTGTGTAAGAGCGCCGCCACGGCACCTGATTTGCCAGATCCCGTAGATCCCAGAATAGCAGTATGCTTTCCAAGTAGTTCATTCATATCTGCATAGGCAGGCGTACCACCAGAACCGACGTGTTCCCCGATATGGATGGCGGCGTTTCCACCTGCACCAAAAATGAACTGCAACTCAGTTCTGGGAGTTAGGTAAATTCGCTGTTGTGGGAGCGGGAATGTGGAAACGCCACGGTCAAATTCAAGGTTCCATCCAGAGTTGCTGCTACCATCTATAACCCATCTTCCTTCGCCGAACAAATCAGCCTCAATAACTCGCTCGGATTCTGACTCTGACGACACAATTCCCTTTTCGCGTTCATACTCTGCTTTCATACGGAGGCGACTGACATATCCGAAGATCTGGACGTGTCCGAAGTGGATTTTTATTACGGAACCGAATTGTCCGATGGGATAGATGATACCACCATGAACACGGGTAAGTTCAGATATACCACTGTCGAGTTCCGCTATAATATGCGTACCATCAACTTCAAGAAGCGTTCCTATCCTGAGATTCTCGATAGGGTCAGTTGGATTGTGGTGACGCATGCTCATCGCTCGCCTCCCAGAAGTCTTGTTAACACTTCAAACTTCCACCAAGGCAAATCAGATTCACTCTTATGTGTGTTGTCGCCATGAAAACAGCCTTTTCTTGCATATACTCGGATTTGTTGTTTCATGGCGGGATCTTGAGTCCAGCGACCAAGTTCACCTGTTGGATATTCCTCTTCGGTGAAAACGACGCATGTAAGCCTTTCATGCGAATCTTTGAGAGCAGATTCTACTTCAGCATTGATGTGAGCATCACCAAATGAATACCCAATTATAGCAAGCACAACTCCCAGATCTCCGCTAGGTCGCAAAGCTTGCCTTAAGACCGCAATAAGTTGTGCGTAGGGATCGCGCTGTGTTTCTCGATATTTTGTGGCCGCTGGCCAGATCAGGACAGGATCAGCTTCATCAGGCACTAGCAGGTCTTTTCGGATCCGGCGTGGCAAAGGGTCTTCTTTCAGAAGTCGCCAGTCAATTCCACCATGTAGCTTGAGAACGCGCGCATCGACACTCTTATCTTCAAGAGTGCTTAGGTTCCACCAACCTGTCGCACCCCCTTCAAACCCATCAGCATAAGTCACCCTTTCGAGAGCAAGTGCGTCTTCCACAAGGGTATCGTAGTTCAGCGAAAAATAGTCTACGGCAGAATGCGGTCCTGCTTTTCCGGAACGAAGCACATTATGAATGGTTCTTACGAATAACCTATGATGATCTATATTCGTGTTTGCTGTTGAAATGCATTCACCAATTAACTTTTTTATCAATGCATATTCACCTAGAAGAGTTGCACATTCATACTTGTTGCCATCGATCGAAACCGAGTCCTGACTAGCTTGTCGATTGGAGCGACGCTCACAAATTGCAATAAGGTCCACCAATTCGCTCATGTAGTCTTCGATATTCTGGCGAGGTGACCCAGCAAACTGGGCGATGATTTTCTCAAGAATCCCACTAGATTCCGGAGCACTTCTAAGCTTTTCCCTAATCTTTTCTGTTAGCTCAAACATTAGAGGAAGACCAGCACATTTACTGCATCCCGCTCCAAATAGAAAAGCGCGTCTTCTCTGTGAGAGTAGTTGCCTGAGTTCTTCCAGCGCGGTCTTGAAGGGCTTGTCTTGTAGTGACTTAAGGCTGTCTGCTTCGGGAACCAAAATGCTGGATTCATCGCTGCCGTTAGTTCTGGGATCTTTCATGACTTCATCAGCCTCCCTACATAGGTTGTCTCAATGTACCACTTCCATGTGTCTTCTTCAACTAGATCCAGAGAGTAGATCCAGAGAGTATGTTTCACTTGGTGACAGGTTCTACTTAGCCTCTCGCATAGTTCCATCTACTGGTTCATCTCTTTCTCCGTTAGTATTGCCCCACGTGCCGGAGGTATGGGCGTGTCCCGAAGGGACATTCCAACGTAGCCCAGGGTCGACCGCCGCCTGAAGGGCAAGGGAGCCCCTGGGTGCAAGCGGAACCCATTACGCGCCCTGTAGGGGTGCCCCAAATCTATGATGCCATATACACCGTTCGTCGTATTGGAGTTCTCGAAGCGTGGGCGTACGGATGATTGCGCAAGACGGTGGATTCCAAACGTAGTTTCGAGATGTGATGGAAAATCAGACATGCAATCTTAGATGAGCATAGGTATGCTCCCACGCGTTTGGGTTGTCCCTTCAGGACAATTCATAAGGGGGTGCTTATACCCAGGGACGCCCTTGCCCTTCGGGCGGCGGCCGGCCCTGGGCTGTGGTGGGTTGTCCCTTCGGGACACCTGCTCCTGGGGATCGGGATATCTGTTCCTGGGGAATTGCAGTGTAGTAACTCATCTCATTTGAATCTTGAGTAGTGAGCGCTTGATATTGTCTGTAAAAAGCAGGCAATATAATGGGATGTATAGCATATGTAAAAAACCACGCCCAGAGGACGTGGCTTTGCTTTGGCCACTCAGAGAGTGGCTGAGTGCTTGCACCCAAAGGATGCAAGCGTGGGTTGTGTTCCGCAACACCGCTTGGTTCAGTACTTCAATTTTAGCTGTTCATCGTGACGTTCCGCTTCTTCCTGGAACTTCACGTACTTGCGGATCATTTCTTCGTTAAGCCCCACGGTATCCACGCAATATCCAGGTGCCCAGAAATGATTGCCCCAATAGGGCTTCTTTTTCAAATGCGGAAACTGCTTGAATATCCGGATCGCCGTACGCCCCTTCAAAATGCCCGCCAGATCCGATATCGACACCTTTGGCGGAACCATCACAAGCAAATGCACGTGCTCGGGCTGTACATTCAATTCGAGCACCTCGCATCCTTGCTGCCCACAGAACATTTGGATACAGGTGTAGACCTCCTTGCCCACCGGTCCCGTCAAAACCCGGTAGCGGTATTTGGGCACCCATACCATGTGATATTGGCAATACCATATCGCATGTGATAATTTGCGGAAACGACTCATTGGCATCTCCTTCCTCGGTGTTGCGGAACAACACGAGTGTAGGGGATGCCGATGGGCTCAAACAGGCTGAGCCAAAGGCCCTATGACCACGTCCAAAGGACGTGGGTTTCTAGGTCGCACTAAAGCGATGAATCCCTAGGACTATATCGAGGAAGACGCGAAGTTTCGCAGCGAAAATACCTACTCTGCGCGTCTCCGTTAGTACTGGCCTGCATGCCGGAGGTATGGGCGTGTCCCGAAGGGACATCCCAACGTAGCCCAGGGCCGACCGCAGCCTGAAGGGCAAGGGAGCCCCTGGGTGCAAGCGGAACCAATCACACGCCCTGTAGGGGCGCCCCAAATCTATGATGCCATATACACAGTTCGTCGTATTGGAATTCTCGAAGCGGGGGCGTACGGATGATTGCGCAAGACGATGGATTCCAAACGCAGTTTCGGTATGTGACGGGAAATCCGACATGCAACCCCAGATGCGCGAGGAACTGAGCATAGGCATGCTCCCACGCGTTTGGGATGCCCTTGCAGGGCATATTCAGAGATTCATCCATACCCAGGGACGCCCTTGCCCTTCGGGCGGTGGCCGGCCCTGGGCTGTGGTGGGATGTCCCTTCGGGACACCTGCTCCTGGGGATCGGGATATCTGTTCCTGCGGAATTGCAGTGTAGTAACTCATCTCATTTGAATCTTGAGCAGTGGGCGCTTGATATTGTCCGTAAAAAGCAAGCAATATAATGGGATGTACAGGGCTTACGCATCTAATAGTGCTCAAGAGTCGATTTATCCTGTTGTGCATGATTTTTTCTGTCAACGTGGCCTGGGATTTTTCGCTTGGGGGAAGGTCTTTGCGCGCTCACGGCGGGTTTGCTTGACGACTTCGTCCACGTAGCGTTCAGCCAGCTTCATGAAAGCCTGGTAGCCATTGATGGCCTCTTTTAGGAACTCGGTTTCGCGCGCCGGCACATAGCGAACCACGTTCTTCTCGTTCTCCCAGCTCTGGTGGTTAAAGTGGGGACGCCCGCCCATTTGACAGAGCTTTCCGCGCTCCATCCGCTCAATCTGCGCCATGCGCTCCAGCAATGCTTGCATCTTTTTGGTGTGCTTCATGGATTTTAATATATAGAATTCTATATACTAGAGTCAACAGTGCTTCGGCGCATGAATGAAAGGAGCACCCCATGACCGCTGAAAAGAAATCCCTGCCCAAGCCCAAGCCTATTATCGAGTGTTTCGCGGGCCTGCCTGATCCCCGCATGGACCGGACCCGCAGGCACAACTTCATTGACATCTTGATGATTGGGCTATGCTCAGCCCTCGTGGGCGGGGAGAGCTTTTCGGATATGGAGCGCTTCGGCTGGCTCCGGGAGGATTGGCTGAAGGGCTTCCTGGAATTGCCCGGCGGCATCCCCTCGCACGACACCTTCAACCGGGTCTTTTCCGCCCTCGACCCCCATGCCTTTCTGGAATGCTTCGGCCAATGGGTGCAGGGCATTTGCCCCAATCTAAGCGATGAGGTCGTCGCCATTGACGGCAAAGCCCTGCGGCGCGCCTTGAATCAGGGGGAGGCCATCCCCTACATCGTCAGCGCATGGGCTTGCGAGCACGGCCTGGCGCTGGGGCAGGTCAAGGTGGACGAGAAATCCAACGAAATCACCGCCGTCCCCAAACTCCTCAACGCCTTAAAGCTCAAGGGAGCCATCGTCACCCTGGACGCCATGGGCTGCCAGAAGGATATCGCCTCCCACATTATCCAACGGCAGGCCGACTACGTGCTGGCCCTCAAAGGCAACCACGCCACCGCCCTAGAAGAAGTGAAGGCCTTTTTCAAGGACGCCGTTCCCCCTTGCGCCACCCAGTGCGCGCCAACAGCCGACGCCACACGGATGGATTTCCACCAGACCATCGACAAGGGGCATGGCCGCATCGAAACCCGCCGATACTGGCAATCCACCGACTTGGGCTGGTTCGAGGACAAAGGACTTTGGAAGGGCCTCAAGAGTTTCGGCATGGTCGAGTCCATCCGCAAGGAAAAAGGGAAGAACACCATCGAGCGGCGCTACTACTTGAGCAGCCTGCCCCTCGACGCACGACGATTCGCCCACGCCGTGCGTGGACACTGGGGCGTGGAAAACAATTTGCACTGGTGCCTAGACATTATCTTTCGCGAAGACGACAACCGCGCCCGAACAAGAAACGCCGCCCAGAATCTCGCCTCCTTGAGGAGAATTACACTCAACCTCCTCAAGAAAGACAAGACCAACAAAGATTTCCTCAGGGGCAAGCGCTTCGCTGCTGCACTCGACCCCGAATACCTTCTACGTTTACTGGGAATTTAGATGCGTAAGCCCTGATGGGATGTATAGCATATCTAGAGCGATGAATCCCTAGGACTATCGCGCGGAGGTCTTCGAGCAGTTCCTTTTGTGTTTCGGCGCAGTTGTTGAGTTTCACCCACCGGGGATGAATCCGTTCCAGTCCACGCAAGATAATGGGCAGCCGTATGCCGTTCCCGTAGCGACGCTGCTTGTCGTGTGCCCCGCCCCTTCAAAATAGTTGCAACTGCAACTAAATGTATGCTAGAATCGTTTTGGTCTATGTTGATCGACGAGATGTGTTTCCTGGAAATGGCTGTTATGGCCGCTGTTGTTATGTAAGCTTTCGCGTGTTTGAGACGTATAGGAGTGGAAGAATGGCCCCAAAAACTCAGAAGAGCCTGAAGGACGGCCTGTCGCAGACGCACGAGGAGGTCGATGCGCTGAAAGCAAGCCGGGCGCGTATTCTTGTCCGGCTTGTCAATGCCATTTCGCGGGCATGCGTCATGAACAGTGCGCGCTCCACGCATTTTTTTGGAATGAGCATGAACAAGATCATCGTGCTCGGGGAGTTGTTCCGGCACAATGGCTGCCGCCAGGATGAACTCTGCGAGTTGGTTTTTATCGACAAAGGCAGCATCACGCGGGCAGTCCAACAACTCCAGGAATATGGGCTGGTCGAGCGCCAGCAAGACCCGTCGGACCGCCGTTCGGTCCGTGTTTATCTGACGCGCAAGGCCCTTGCGATGGAGAGGAAAATGTTTGTTATCGCCTCGGAATGGGGTGGCAGCCTCACCGATGGGTTTACGCCAGAGGAGCGGGAAACCGTAATTGATTTGCTGCTCCGGATGGAAGCGAACGCCAGGGCGATGGTCAAGAATGCGCCAGAACAAGAAGATGAGGCATAAACCAAGGTATTATGATGCATAATCAGCACCGTTCAGCATTTCCCGTTATCCGGCTTTCGATTATTTTAGGCGCATTGTCCATGTTTGCCCCGGTGGGCACGGACATGTATTTGGCTGGGGTGGGCAGCATCGCGGAGAGCTTCCGCACCGACATATCGAAGGCCCAGCTCACGTTTTCGGTGTATTTTTTTGGCCTTGCCGTGGGCCAGGTGCTTTACGGCCCCCTGGTTGACCGGTTTGGACGAAAAAGGCCTCTTTTAATTGGCGTGGCCGTATTTGTCGTCTCGTCGTTCTTGATTGTCGTCGCACCGAGCATTGAAACTGTCATTGCGTTGCGCCTGTTTCAGGCGTTGGGCGGATGCTCGGGCATGATTATTGGGCGCGCGGTGGTGCGTGATCTGTTCGATTTCCGCCAGTCGGCCAAAGTCTATGCGATGCTTGGCGTCGTACAGGGCTTGGCGCCGATTTTAGCGCCGGTGTTGGGCGCCTTCATTCTGGTGCGGTGGGGGTGGCGTGAAACGTTTGTATGTATGGGCGTATTTGGAGTGGCATGTCTTGCCGCATCGGTCTGGGGATTACCGGAAAGCTTGCCGCCAGAGGCCCGGCGCAAAGTGAATATGTCTCAAATCATCAGGGACTATTGGGAAATGCTGTGTTACCGCCCCTTTATTATTCCGGCGCTCGCCGGAGCCGTGGCCGGTTCGTTCTTGTTCGCGTATATTAGCGCGTCGCCTTACGTTTTCATGAACGTTTTTGGTGTTAGCAAGGCCCAATACACGATGATTTTTGCATCCAATACGGTGGGAACATTTATTGCCGCGCAATTAAACAATCTGCTGGCGCGCAAATACTCCCCTGGCTGGATGATTACCCGCGCCATGGTTTTTGCGCTAGTTTCCTGCGGAGCGTTGGTTATGCTCTCTGGCCAGGCATCCATGTTTCTTTACATGATTCCACTTTGGCTGGCGATTGCGGCGTTGCCGGTGATTTTTGCCAACTCCGTTGCCATTGCCATGCGGGACTGTTGTGGCAAGGCGGGCGTGGCCTCCGCCTTGTTTGGCTTGCTGCAATTTGGGTTTGCCAGCCTGGCCAGCGGACTGGCAAGCGTCTGGCGCGACGGCACACCGGCCCCCATGTCGTGGATCATGCTGGGAGCCCTTAGCCTTGGCCTCGCAATCCATCTCGCGGGAACGAGACTCGGCGGCTACGAGCCAGCCATCGAGAAAGCGGAAGCCTGCTCCAGAGTCGAATGAAGAATGCCACGCCCAGATACAACGCGGCGCAAGCCAAGCCGCTCGTGCTTATTGAAGCTGCATGGCCAACGGCAGAAGGCTGTAACACGCCACTATTGCATTCCCTGGCAGGGGCGCATTCATGGCGAGGATATACGGCGCACCTGGCTGGATGCGCCCGGCGGTACGTCGGTAAGGCGTTCCCGCCACGACATCATGCATTAACGTCTGCCCCCCATCTTGGTCGAGCACATACGTTAAGGGAAGCATTTCCATCCCGGTGATAATCTCGAACGTAGGAGGAGCGGCTTGCGCATCGAGCCAAGAGGAGCCTGTGCTCGCCCATGTTAAGCGGAGCGTAGTGGGAAGGTACAAGCGCGTGGCGGCGTAATACCCTGGCGTAATGCGTTGGTGTTCATGGATGGCAAAGCGCATGATGGCGGGAGACTCGAGCAGCGGGCGAACGCCCTCATATCCGGCAAGGCAAATAACCAGCCACACAGGAATAACGGCGCACTGCGCCATCCAAACCATGAAGGCATGCTTCATGGTTATGCGCAATGTGGCTGCCGTAAGCACAAAGGAGCTGGCGAGCAGGACAAGCGCCATAATTGGCAGCAGGCGGATCGGCCCCCATAATGCGGCATAAGCCGCGGCCGCCAGGAGCAGGCCCGTGGTGTTGATGGTAGCTCGCAGGACGGAGGCCGCCCCCAATAGGCGCAATGCTCGGCGTAACATCCATGGCCATAGAAAAAACAGGCCCACACCCGCCGTGATTCGATAAGCCAGCAAGCGTTCCGCCAACAACCCATCCAGCGTAGAGCGCCGTATGGCCTCTCCCCCATCCGGCGCAAGCGCCTGAAACAGGTTCTGAAGCGTTATATAAACACCCACCGTGCACAGGGCCGCCATAAAGAGCCCGCCCCATAGCACCCAAATCCACTGCGGCCAAGGATTTGCGTCCGCCGCCGGGGCATCCGAATCTATGGTGAGTTCTATTCCGAATGGTGCGCCGCATTGCCAGCACACATCCCTTTTCTCGCTGTTTTGCGCCCCACACTTAACGCAATCTTTGCTTTTTCCTAACTCCAGCGCGCTATCCCGGCCAGCGCTTTTCCCAGAGATGGGAGTAAGCTTTTCATTGGATTCAAGGGATTGGGCGGAATCATTCCCTTCTTGTCCAGAATGGTAGAGGGTCCGCCAGACGGCGGAAGCCTTTTCCATCTGTCCCGATTTTTCGTATATGCGGGCCAATTGCTGGCGTAAGGACACTTCATCCGGCCATAACACGAGGGCGTTTTCAATCACCGAAGCGGCCTGTTCATATTCGCCCAGGCGGTATAACGCCGCCCCCAAATAGCGCTCGACGTAGATGTAGGGTTCCCATTGTTCATGCAACACGCGCAAATGGGCCAAGGCGGCGCTATAGTCCATCGATTTATACAACGCCCTGGCAAGCCGCCAGCGCTGCTCATGCTCGTCTGGATGGGTTTCTATGTATGCAGCCAGTTCCGCCACATCCATCAATGGACGCCTCTTCTCTCCGGCTTGTGCATGCGCACAGCGCCTTTCTTAATGGTGTTTTTTAACTTTCTTCCGTCCTTCAATGCGCTGGCGCCTGGTTCTCCACTGTAAAATAGAGTTTACAGCCCATGCGATAAGGCCTGCTGTAATCGCCGACGCAAAGATTCCGAAAATAAGAGAGGTGAAAAATGAGGCGCTTTTGTCGCGGAAAATCCAAGATAGGTAGGTGAAGGGAAACGTAAATATAACAAACAGCACGGTCCAGAACTCCCAGCCCGCCGCATCAAAATGAAATCTCCGGGCCGTTTTTTTTACAATCTTTTTCACAGCGATTCACTCCCTTTCTTGAACGGCAGGCAATACGATTTGAAAAAGGGCGCCGCCACCTTCCCGTGTTTTAATGGACAGCGTCCCACCATGCTCACGCACAATCTTGCATGTCACCGCCAAACCTAGTCCCGTGCCCCGAGTGCCTTTTGTTGAAAAGAACGGTTCGAACACCTGTTGTCGCAATTCTTCGGGAACCCCCGCGCCATTATCAGCCACTTCGAGCAATAACGCGCCACATCCGTTGTGATACGCCTTCACCCATACGCGCCCGTTTTCAGGCGGAACCGCATCGGAAGCATTTGACAGCAGGTTGATCAGGCAGCGCAAAATGCCTCGAGCGTCGACATAAGCGGGCCCGGTTACGCCGGCCGTATCGACATCCACGGCAACTTGTTTGCGCACCAACAGGCCATAAAACGTATCGACAGCGTCTTTGACAACGGCTTCGATGGCGCATTTATGCCGGAGAGGTTCACGTTCTTTCGAAAAGGCCAGCATATCTTCGACCAGATCGGCAATGCGCGTAGTGCTCCTCTTGAGCACCGGCCAACATCGCTGGAGGCTCTCGACCTGGTTCGATTTCAGGGCTTGGTCGATGAGATCAATACTTCCGCCCATGCCCGTGAGAATATTCTTGGTAAAATGAGACAGGCCCGCCACGGCTTCTCCGATAGCCGCCAAGCGCGCCGTGCGCAGATTCTCTTCAATTAGCCGCGCATTGGCGATAGACGTGGCGACAAGGCTTGAAAAAATTTCCATGACATGCAGATCGGCATCGGTGAATGCCCCGCCGCCGCGCTTATTGAGCACCTCGAGCACCCCTACAAGCTTGTCATGGTCGAGCAAGGGTACGGCAAGAATCGAGCGGCTCTCGAACTGCGTCACTTCGTCGGCGGACCGGTAAAACCGTGGGTCCGTGCGCACATCCGGGACATTGACGGAATGCCGCGAAGCGGCGGCGGCGCCCGCAATGCCTTGTCCCCAATGAAAGCCGGATTTCCCGCTTCAGCGCCTGTTGATCGCCGCTCTCTCCCAGCGCCACATGGAAATACAATTCATCTTGCTTCGGGTCATATAGCATGAGGCTGCACGCTTCCGCGTCCGCCACCTCTTTGCTTTCTTCCATAACCTGTTCCAGCAAGGTATCGAGATCGGTGATGACGGAAATGAAACGATGGACGCGGTACAGCACATTAATGATCCGCCGGAGTTCTTCCGGCGAAACATTCGAAAGCCACAGGGCATTTTCATCCATCCCGGCCGACATGCTGCGCAACCCCACCAATAGAGAACGGGCCAAACAAGAAGCAGGCCACATGATAGACTAGGCCTGCGAAGACCTGCAAGTGTTAATGAATCAAGAATACCAAAAGGAATTATCTTACCCCGGGTGGGTCATTTTTCTGATTTTATTGGTCATTCTGGAAATCTCGTATAGGCCAGGGCAGTTCAGGATTGCATGTAAGCAGCACTGCGGACGCTTGATAATGGAGAAGCTCCAGACATGGGCGGGACGCCCATGCTACGAGAGGCTTTATTCATGAAAATAATGGCATTTTCTGGGGCTGGCGGCGCTCCGTCGCTGCAGTGCGGATTTATATGGCGGAGACAGAGTTACGCCCTAACCTTATACCCCAAATTGGCGCATATGATGTTCAAAATGAAGGACATGCATGCGCGCCCAGCCATCCACGCCAATCGCGCCGAAAAAAGGATGTGGCGGAGGCTCCAACTCTCCCGCCTGGACCAGGCTTAGGTATTCTTCGAGCAAACCGTGAAAAGTTTCCACATCACAAAGCGACGTCTTTCGCGGCGGGGAAAGAGGTTTTGGCGCTTGCAGATTCTTTGGGATACGTATGATCCCACGCAACAAGAGCCATGAGAGGATATAGCGCGAAAACCACGAACCCTGGTCGGGATATTGAGGCCCGCGACCCATGGAATACCGGACAAACGAGGCAAGATGATCAACCATCTCGGGCGCTGTCATGGCTCCCCATTCGGGGCGTGCGTCCGCAGCCAAACTATTCAGGCGTTTGATGATTTCGTTTACATAGTCATGATCGAATCTTGACATATCGCCTCTCCACGCTTGGAGATAGTGTATGGCATGTGCACGCCGGTACAAAATATTTTTTTAGCCGGCTAAGAAGTTCGCCGAATTTTACGTACGGCGCGCATGAGTTGGGCATATAGTCCCGAGGAAAGAGGGGCGCGTCCAAAACGGGCGCGTTCGTAAATGGCTAATATATGGGAGGCCTGTTGCATATCAAGCGAGGCCACGTTCATCGCTAATTCCAGGAGCTCACCTGCGGTGCGGCCTTCACAAGGCAGGCCAAGCCGCGCCGCTTCCCGTTTGAAGCGCAGGAACAAACGCACCGCGCGTCGCTGGTCTTCCGTCAGCGCGCCGAATTTCCGCTCTTGGTTTTCCGCACGCACGAGCACATATAGCGCATACATGCCTATAATAACACCCAGGAATCCGATGACGGGAATCAGAGGCTGTATACGGGGGATGGAAAAGGAGGTTTTGCCGCTAGAACCGATGGAAGCTCCCTCATCAAACCAAGAAGCCAAAAACTGGCGAAAAACGCCATATGACAGCCCTCCGCTGTACGAGATCACATTGCGGTACCAGAATAGATTCGCGCGAAGCCCCATTTTCGCCAAGACGCGCGAAAAACGCGAACGGATCAACTCGAACCGGTCGGCTTGTGGCGATGGGTCGAAAGGCAGCCAGCCGTGGCCGATAATATACACTTCGACCCACAGATGAGCGTGGCTTTGCAGCACAAGATAGGATTTGTCCGACTCGTTCCAATCGCCGCCACGATACCCGCTCACCACCCGGGTGGGTATGCCCTGGCTGCGCAGCATGAGCGCCATGGCCGTGGCGAAAAGCTGGCAATGGCCCCGGCGGCCCTTGAGTAGAAATTCATTGATAGGATTTGAGCCGCCATATGCGGGCACATCCAGGGAGTAGCTGAAGGCGCTTGAGCTTAGCCAAGCCTCGACGGCTTTCGCTTTATCATACGGCGCATCCGTCTCAGCGGTAATCCTTTGTGCAAGCGAAACCGCGTCTTCGTTTAAATAATGGCGAGTGAGGTTTTCATAGTCTTTCGGCATCACCTCTTCGTAATTTGTAGGAGCGGCCCGCAATGCGGCCTCATCTAGGAACGGAGCCTCCGACCCAAACATCATAATGCACGGTTTCGGGCAGTCCGGAACCTTGTATCGTGTAATCTCCATCGGGCGACCATGAGACAAAAGTATCATGCGCCTCGAGGCGAACCGGATATTGTAGCGCTGGCAAACCAAATGAGGGGGCTTTTTCCAGCGTAATCTGCTGCCTGGTGCTATGCAGATTGCCCGAGGAAGTGCGTTCGAGCAGGCGAAGGCCCGTGCTATAAAAGGCAGGCTTAGGCGAGCCGTCATTCACCCAGCCCCGCAAGATGCCCCTAAGCCAGCGGGAACCGGCATATTCATGATAAGGGGCGACACGCCAATATAGGGGGCCATTATATCTGCCTTCTGGCTCTTCTGGGAATTGCACCCGCATCGCTACGGTAGGATCGGCCTCGATGGAGCCGAAGAATCGCATATCCAGGTCGTCGCTGATTCCCGTGATGGCCTGATCCGTGCGCTCCCGCTGTAAAATGCCCGCTTCCATGCGAGGTGTTAAAATGAATAACAGAACCAAGACGGCCATGCAGCCCACGCTGAGGCCGATGCTCCAATACGCCAGACGCAGGCTGCCCAGTGTGGCGCGAGCCGGGGTGTACAATGCGCCCGGCGCGCCTATGGGGGCGAGCATGATGATGGATTCACCCGGTATTGCGGCGATCTCGGATTGCATATGGAGCAGCATATAGGACGTAGTGGCGGCGAGGAGAAACACGAACAGGAATACACCAATGATCGGCTCCGGATCCCGCGCACAGGCGCATAAAAGGAGAAAAAACGCCATAAGAAGAAGCTGGTGGTAATCACGGGAAGTCCTGCGGTGGAAGTATTTATGGACTATAATGAAACTCACCAAGACAAGCACGGTGGCGAACAAGCCTAAAACAAAATAAGTGGCTAACGTCAACAGGGTGAAAAGAACCGTAACCGCTGAGGTGAAGGTCCGATAGCTTCGGTGCTTCTCGTCCAAATATTCCGCCAAAGGAGATATGAAAAAGAGGGCAAGCGGGGGCAGCAATAATAAAGGGCCAATAACGCCGCTGGCGGCAAGCGCCCCATACCCCGCCAACACCAACACGGCGGAGCTGATAAAGAGGGCGCGCTCGACACTTTTACGCATAAAGGGCCTCGCGCGGATCGAGCACATGCACGCCAGCGCCAGCAAGCGCGCGCCCCCAGGAACCGGGATTCGGCGACACGGCCAGCAAACGCAAGCCCGCGCTATGCTGCTGGCTGCATGCATACGCAAATGGATCGGCCGAGCCATCGGGAGCTGGCATCACACGCGCCAGCATGTCTAAAACCCGCGCAATCTGGGTGGGGCCTTCGCCCAGAGGCGCTGCCGAAGTGGCGGTGATAAGGGCGACGCGATATTGGCGCTGGAGCAGCGTCACGGCCAACGAGGCGGCTAATTCCACGGCGTCTTCAAAATACTGCTCAGCCGAATCCGCATCTGCTGTTTGCCGGTTGTCAAATATGCACGCCACATCGCGGGATGTTTCCTGTTCCAGTTCCTTCACGAGAAGCGTATTGGCGCGGGCGCTGGCGCGCCATGCAATTCTTCTCAAATCGTCTCCTGGAATGTATTGGCGCATCGAGTAAAATTCGTCGCCTTGCCCCCGCCTGCGCCGGACAAGGCGTCCTCCTTGGCTGGCCAATTCGAGGGCGGAAGGACGCAAGGCATGGACACGGGGATACACCACCACTTCCGGGCCATCGGCTACGCGCAGGCGACGCTCGATCAGTCCGAAAGGAAATGATGTCACCAGCTCGATGGGCGGAAGCGGGTATACGCCCCGGCGTTCGAATCGCTCGTAGATAGTCAACAACGCTTCATGCTGGGCGGGAATCTGATGAATAAACGCCTCCGGCGTATCGAAGCCGTCAAGCCGCTCCACATGCAGCACCGGCGCGGGAAAAAAGCGGCTGGTGTTCCGGATGCGCAACGCGGTTGGGATCCGCACGCCTCGATATACGGACGCTGGGCCTTCCCGGAAGGCTTCCAGGGAGCGCAAGGGCCACTTGGAAACCATCCACGACACCACGAGGAATCCGGCCATGCCACCAAACAACACATAAAAGAGGTTCGTTCCCGTGTTCCATCCCGCAAGCAGCACTAAAACAGCCGCCACGAGGAATACCCATCCGGGCAAACAGATATAACGCGCTTTATGCTGTTTATGCATGGGCTACTCGGGCATGGGAACGTGTTTCAGAACTTCCGTAACGGCCAGCGCCCGCGCCCGGGCGGAAGCAAGAGGATTGCCATCACGCGATTTGACGAGGATACGATGGGCCAAT
>CAXXTH010000007.1:0-22422 GCA_963668025.2 Candidatus Hydrogenedentota bacterium | reverse complement strand
ACCCTCCCACAACTATAGGAATAATCCTGCCTGGCTACTCGTGTCAAGAGGCCGAATGAAGCGGGGTGTGCGCCACCAAAAGAGTATTGATGCGTTTTGCGGAAAAACCGCCTTTCTTTTGTATATGAACATACAGCAGCATAGCCGCAACTAAAGATTCGGATTTCGCACCGCGAAGAAAACGAAGAACACGAAGATTTTCCACAGATGACGCAGATGACACAGATGAAAATCTAGGATTGATATCGTTTTACTTCGTGTTCTTCGTTGTGGAAATCTGGTCTCTAACGAGTTGATGTATATTGATTTACACAGAAAATCCATGCAAAGAAACTAGATTTCGACAAATAAGTATATACACCGAGCGCCTTGCCCAATAAAAAGGTTCGTACCGCCTGTTGAACGCTTCAAGATTGCCTGCTGTTTCTTTCACTATCCGCACGTCCCCTTAGCCCGCTTGAGCGGGCTCTCCTTAGCACCTGGCTTCAGCCAGGGTGGATCGTCGTGAAGCGCCTGAAGAAGCACGCTTTAGCGTGGCTTCTCGACCCGCTTCAGCAGGCCTCTTTTCGCTAAAGCTCCCCCGTGAAGCCGCGCTAAAGCGCGCTCTTGATTGTTGGTCCGAACTCTCCACCCTGGCTGAAGCCAGGGGCTAAGGGGGGAGCCTGCTCAAAGCAGGCTGATCGGAAAACGCAAGACATTCCAAGCACGCCTATACCGGGATGGCGCACGTTTGGATTGGAGCCGCTCACAACGAGAAACTTCACCCCTATTTCAAAGTGCTCCTACTTTCATGGCGCATACCCAATGCAGCAGACTTGATCTGAGGACAAGCTCCACCTATCATCCTGGGAGCTTTTGCCGTGGGGATGTGCGGCATCGGGAACGAAAGCCAATGGGCTGAGGAGGCAGTGATGCGTGCGCCTATCGCAACGGGCCGAGTCTTATGCGTGAAAAAAAACTTGTTCATATAGTGAGCCATAATGCCTTCTGGTGCCAAAGGCGCGCCTTTTGAAGGAACAGAGCCAGGTCCGGCGGATCCAGCGATTCTACGGCGCCTCGTGGCGCTGTATCGCCGGTTGCGGCCGGATGTGCTGTGCCTGCAAGAAGTGCAAAATATGGAAACGTTCAACACCCTTTCGCAATCACTAAAACTGGAGGGATATTATTGTCCGGGAGGTAAACAACCGCAGTATGGCGGGGCTGTTTTCTGGGCGAAAAGGCGAATTGGTGACGCAATCGGACCGTATCGAGCAGCAACCCCAGCGAATGTGGCAGATCTGCGAGGTGCGCCTGTCGGAAGGGCGTCCGGTCCGAGTCTGCAATATCCGATCGTCGAATCAGGGCGCACGCTCGGGCCCGAAAAGGCCGCTGTGCGCGCGGGCTTCGGACATAGCTAGCGTGTTGCGGGGAATACCCAAGGCCCCATGTGATTGCAGGTGATTTTAACGAAGGCCCCGATGGCGCGGCGCGCGGCGTATCTCATGCAAGAAGGATACATGGATTGCAGGCATGCTAACCGGCTGCACGGTCGAATCCACCGGCATCGATAAGCCTCGATGCGACCAAATCTGGGTGCATGAGACCATGGTTGAACATGTGAGCGCATTTGACAGTCCTCGGCTGGGAGTGCATCAAAACCGTAAAAGGGGATAAGGCATTTCTAAGCGACCATTTGCCACTGCACTTGGCCTTGGGCTCCCGCCTAAGGTGCGATCTACCTTCTTTCCAAGATAGAATGCGCTTCAAATCATGATACGTTGTGACAAACACGACAGGAATCGTACGTTGTTCTATGCCGTTTGTATTGCAGTAATGGGGCTGGCTTTTCTGACTGCATCAAAAGCGGCAGGCCAGGCTTTTGGCGAAGCGCAATGGCTGCGTGATCCCTTGTTTGCCGGTGTGGAAACCATCACGTATCCGAATACAGAACAAACTGCCCCGGCAGGGCCGCGCAACGTACACACCTACTTCCGCCATGAATTTATGCTCGATAAAAAACCGGCATCCGCCATACTGCGTTTTTCCGCGGATGATTATTGCATCCTGTACATCAACGGCCAATATGCCGTGCAAGGCCCCGAGCCGGGGTATCCTTTCGCGTATCCATATTACGAAATCGATGTGACATCCTATCTCCAAGCAGGCGGAATTGCCTTGCCAGCCATGTCTATTATCAAGGCTTGCGTAACCGGGTCTGGAACAGTGCGGATAACCGGTCGGGTTTTGTGGCGCTGCTCACTATCACCTTCGAAGACGGAAGCTCACTGGATATATCAACGGACCCCGCATGGCGCTGCCTGCGCTCGGAAGCTTTTCCCACGGGAGATACCATAGGCTACGAAACGCAATTTCTTGAAAACATCGATATGCGCATGGAGCCATTAGGCTGGCGGGAATATGGATTTGATGATTCTTCCTGGCCTGCGCCGCTCACCGGCTGGCAAGATCATGGCTTTGTCAAAGCAGATACCCAACCGCTCCAGATTTGGCGCGCCGATCCCGTCCTCGTGAAAGAGAAAGAACCAGGCCATTATTTCTATGATTTCGGCACGGAACTCACCGGCCATACCCGGATACGCATTAAAGGCCCCGAAGGCCATGCGCTCGAGGTCCGCCATGGCGAAGAGCTTGAAGGTCCAGATACGGTGCGCTACCAGCTCCGGGCAACCTGCACCTATCAAGAATTCCCTATCTTGTCCGGAAATGATGACACAATCGAGTTTTTCGATTACAAGGGATTCCGGTACATCGAAATCCTGAACGCGCCCGCGAAACCGGAAGTATGGGCCATGGTGCGGCATTATCCCTTCAACCCGGAAGCCAGCAAATTCAACGCGTCCGAACCTATCCTTGAATCCATTTGGGCGCTATGCCGCAATGGCGTCATGCTCGGCGCGCAAGGGGGATTCGTCGATTGCCCGACCCGAGAGAAAGGCCAATATCTCGGCGACACCCTTATCGCCAGCCATTCGCATCTGTATCTCACTGGCGATCCTTCATTATCGCGAAAGGCAATCCGGGATTTTCAGCTTTCCCAACGGCTCGATCCCGGCATCATGGGCGTAGCTCCATGCAGCTACATGCAAGAATTCGCTGAATACTCCCTGCAATGGACCTTGCTGCTGCGCAATTATTACCTCTATACGGATGACCGTTTTTTCACCTACCGCATGGCGGATGAAGCCTTTGACAAGCTCTACTCTCACTTTGCCGCCTTCGAGGATGAAGATGGCCTGCTCTCGGATTTTCGAGGGAAGACAATACTCGTGGATTGGCCGCCGGAAACGCGCGATGGATATGATTTCGGCACGCCTGGGGCAAACGCCGTCCTCAACGCATGGTATTATGCCTCCCTCAAAGCGGCTGCAGAAATCTGCCGCGCCGTCGAATTGGATGGCGCGGAGGACTATGAGGCCCGCGCGGAACGGGTACGCCAAGCGTTTGTCGCCCGGCTGCTCGATCCCGCCTCGGGCCTGTTTGTAGACGCGCCAGGCTCGAAGCACAGCTCGTTACACACAAACGCCTTGCCCCTGGCTTTCGGCATGGTTCCTGACGAAAATAAGCCCCAAATTATTGCCCTCATTCGAGAAAAACGCCTCAATTGCGGCGTGTATATAGCTCCTTTTGTTATCGAAGCCTGTTATGCGGCGGGTGAGCCGGAGCTGGCATATAACCTCCTAATGTCGGAAGACGAGCATTCCTGGCAGGAAATGATACGCCATGGAGCGACGGCATGCATGGAAGTCTGGGGGCCAGACCAAAAACAGAATACAAGCTGGTGCCATCCCTGGAGCAGCAGCCCCATTTATCTCATCGCGGAACAAGTGGCTGGCCTTACGCCAGCCAAGCCAGGATGGAAAGCCATCCGGTTTGAGCCGCATATGCCCACAAGCCTGACGCGGATGGAACTAGACATCCCCACACCCGTGGGCAAGGTGGCGCTACAATATGCGCAAGATAAAGGATATACGCTGATAGTGCCGCCCGGCGTGCCGGTGGATAACGCCGCTCCAGCGCAAACTCCGGTTCACATCGAGCAGCGGGTGGAGAATGGTTTTGGACGCCTTACGGAAGGGCAAGCCGCTCTGCTCGCTGCAAAGCAATGGGAATCGCGCGTAGGCCAAGCCGAGGGCGTATGGGTGTCGGTGAAGGAGCAAAAAATGCGGCTGCTAAAAGGCCGTAATATCGTGTGGGAAGCGCCCTGTTCAACAGCCGCCAAGGGCGTTGGCTCCAAGATGGGCAGCATGATGACCCCGGAGGGATGGCATGTAGTAAGCAAAAAACTCGGAGACGGACTGCCGTGGGGGCAGGTTTTCCGTTCCCGCGCGCCCACCGCCGAACGCTGGCAACCCGGCATGGACGCAAAAGAAGATCTCGTGCTGACTCGGGTGCTACTGCTTGATGGGGAAGAACCCGGATTGAACAAAGGCGGCGATGTGGACTCGGCGGAACGGTTTATCTATATCCACGGCACCAATGGCGAGGAAAACATCGGCACGCCGTCCAGCCATGGCTGCATCCGCCTTCGGAACAATGATGTGCTAACTGCCTTTTCCCGGATTCCCGAGGGAGCGCCAGTCCTCATTACGGCGGGTTAATCGGCGTCAGGCCCGAAGACGGCTCCGGCTCCGCTCCAGCATCAGGCTCAGCAGGCGCAGGTTCAGCAGGCGTTTCCGGAGCTACTGGTTGTTCGGGTGATGGCGGCGTCTCGACAATAGGCGCTGTTTCCGGGGCGGCCTCGCCTGAGGCAGTTTCCGTGCCCGCTTCGCCAGGCGCGGTCCCGGCTTCTTCCACATCAACAGGAGAAGGCGTCAGTTTCAGAATTCGAGTTTCGCCGAACCGCATCGAAAAGCTGACGCCCTGCTTATGCGGCCACCCGATCCCCTCGTCCAGAACATCCTTTACATCATTGAATCCCTTGAACTCGATAACCCGCTCCCAATCGCCCGCCCCTTTCGCATGAATGGCAATTAAATTGGGACCGAAATAAGACACATCCTGTGCTTGGCCCACTGCTCCCTTCACATAGGAGTGCTCTTCGATAATCAACAGAATCTGCCGAAGCAATTCCGGTGTCATGGCCGGTTCGGCCACATAGACCGAGGCCCAGCCTTGTTCGAGAAACTTGATGGCGGCGCTCGTTTTTTTTGATGAACGATATTGAGCCAAAACAGCCAAGTTCGGATCTGTTTCGGAGTCAATGTAAAAGAGAGGCGCAAGTTTCATTTCCTCGCCAAACGCTTCCCCCGAGCGGATGAGTTTCGCATCAAGGCTATACGAGGAACCGCACGGTTCAGGCGCGTCAAAGGCTTTCACATTCAGAAGGGTGGTAGCCGCGATGTTGTCCACGGAAGCTGTTTGCGCGAAATAACCTGGTGCATACATCCAAATCGCGGTGGCGTTGCCTTTCGCAAGGAGCTCATGCAAACGCTGGCGGGAGCCTTCGTCGAGGCGGAACAGATTTAAAAACAGATATACGGAGGCCGGAGCGGCCCGCCCATCCAGGACATCCTGCAGTAAACAAAATTCCGCGGGTGCGCCGCTCATTAGAGCGCTGTCACGGCCCTCGAGAAGAAGACGCCCATTCAAGGCTTCATCGCAACGTTGTATGAAACGGCTGGCTTCGTCAATCACCACGCATACCGAAACGCGTGACGCCGGATTCAGTTCAACGGGCGCTTGCCCGGCTGTATTCTGCCCGCTGGCGTTTATTTCGCGCCAGAAATCCGCATAAGCCGTGAACATGCCGCCAAACTGCTTCCACATCGGCGCATCCAGAAGGGCCCCTTTCCCCTCTGGGTCGCAAAAGAACAAGCCGAGGCCATGCCCGAGGGCTGCGGCGAAATTGCGCTTCTGTACATTATAGACGTCTTCAATACGAAGGCCAGCCAAATGGGCGGCCTCGCCGCTTGCGGCATCGCGGCTAATACCCGTGCGCGTGTCATCCACCAAATACCATCGCTTCCCGTGCATGCGCGCGGAATCCACGGGCCCCATGAAACCGCCCACGCCGCCCACGCCGCGATCATGGTAGGAAACCGGGCTGGCGAATCCATCCACTGGCCCATCCAGCACGCGGCCAAGGGCCAGATGGGTGGTAAAATTGGACAATGATTCGTAGGAATCGCCATAGGGCAGCAACACGCGCGTATCAGGCCCTGCGCATTGCCTGATATGCGCCGCCAACGCGATGAGCACACTCACCGTGTTATCCGAATTAAACGTGAGAAAATCGATATTGGACTGTTCTTCCGGCGTACGGTAAAAAACATTCCCGGTATCGGCCGAATCCAGTTGTTTTGGGAGCTGCACCTCGCCGAATGAAGCGCGCTCATTCCCCCAAGCGGCGCGCAATGCATCTTCACTGCCGTATCGTGTTTTAAGCCAGGCGCGAAAAGCGGACAGATTCGCCTCCGAAGTATCATATCCGCCTTCCCGAAGCCATCTTCCATTGCGCAGGCACTCTGGGATATATCCCGTGATGGGATACTCATGGGCTTTTACTTGGCTGATGAGTTGCTCCAGAACCTCTTTCGCGCCATCGAACCATTCGGGCGAGGCCACGCATGGACTTGTCTGTAACGCCCCATCCACGGATACAGCGGCGGCGGGATGCTGTGAAAGCCAAGCCGCCGGAGGATCGAGCTCAACCTGAAGCAGAATATGCGCCGCGGGATCAGCCTGTAAGACGGTTTCGACCGGAGTACTGAGAAACCCGGCGGTTTCTTCCTGGCCAGGCCATGATGGCGCAACGGAGAGCACATATTGATGGACGCCATTCTCCGCGGCCATCTTGATCTCAAGGGCTGCGGCAGCGATATCAGCGCCGGGAGCTGTATTGATGCAACAATATATAGGCGTCTCTTCAACATATTTCAACGGAGCGCCCTCTGCACCAGCGTTTTCCGCAAGCGCAGCTTCTTGCTCGCCGCTCGGCTCTGGGGCTTTGCCCAGCCAATACCCTGCCAGCGCGGCTAATCCAATAAAAACCAGCACACTGAGAAGAAACACGCTGACAAACAGCGTGCTAGACAGTCCGCGTCCTAACATGTTCTGCTATCGCCCGGAAGATCCCCGCCTGTTCTCCCAATGGGAACAGCGCATCGATCGCCTGTTGAATAAGTTCTGCCGCCCTTTCTCGAGCGCCATCCGCGCCTAGATAAGCGGCGTGCGTTTTTTTGCCTGCATCTTCACCCGGCTTGAAGGCGTCTAAAATATCATCGGTAATCTGAAAGGCCAGCCCGAGCGCATGGGTATATTCGCTCAAAGCTTTGAGCGCCTGTGTTTTCATGCCCAATAAATAGGCGGGAATACGGACAGATGACATGAACAACGCCGCCGCTTTGCGGGCGAAAACCGATTCCAGTTGTTGCATGCTTGCAAGGCGGTCCTGGAGGCTAAGGTCTGTATATTGCCCTCCGATGACGCCTTGAGTGCCCATGGCTTCGGCTAATTCGAGGCAGGAATGGTTCCGGGCTTCCGCGTCTCCCCCACTCTGCGCCACCTGGGCAAACGCCTGGGCGACAAGGCCTAAGCCCGCAAGAATGGCGGTGGCTTCCCCGAATCGAATATGCGTGCATTCGCGCTCCCGCCGGTAATGCGCATTATCCATGGACGGCAAATCATCGAACACCAGTGAAGCCGTATGCAGCAGCTCGATGCCGCATGCCGCCGGCAAAACGCGTTCCAGCTCCGCCCCAGCCAGATCACAGACAGCCAGCGCCAGAATGGGCCGCAGCCGTTTACCGCCGCTAAACACGGCATAACGCATCGCCTCATGAATAGATGCAGGTTCCGCATCCGCATGGGGCAGGCATCTATCCAGCGCGCCTTCTATAAAGGCTTTGCGGGAAGCGAGATAGGTGGAAAGCTCTGACGCATCCATATACAGATCCTATCGTTGGTGGATAGAGGATTTTTAGAGATCAATCCAGTGGCTCGATAACCAGCCAGCCGCCATAATCAGCCTGTTCACCTGTCTCATCAGCGTCGAATACGGAATGGGCCACTATTTCCAATTCGCCTGCCGGGGCCTCGAACCGTGCGTCCGTTCGTTCAAGGGTGCAAAGCCTTGCCAGGATGATTCCGTTAGCGCGCACTTCTATATCCAGCGGATGCAGGTGAGGATAGCAATTCACCCCCGTAATGCGCAAACATCCCCCCTTGGCGTGGTATTTTGCGTATGAGGAGATAGGCCTTAACATCAAGCCATCCCGCTCTATTGGCGGGAACCAGCCATCTTGCGGCGCTTCATATCCCGCAAAAAATAAGGTATCCTGCCGCACCATGGGCCAGAAGCGTTCTGGTTCGAGGCCTCGATGCTGGCAATCTCGGCGGGCGTTGAGTGCGCGCGGGATATATGCCATGGCCGCCAGCCATGCTTTTACATGAGCGCCCACCCGCCAAAAGCAACCATCGAGCAACGACCGGCCCATGGCCCGGCATTCGCCGGCAAGCAGCGCTTTCGCCACGGAAGGAAAATGCGTTGCAGGGAAATTGCGCGTGATAAGGCGCAGACGATTACGGACATTCAGATAATATTTTCGCCGTGCCCGGGCCCCTTGGCCCATGGTGGCGCTGAACTTATGGTGCACGACGGCCTCGGGACACGTCCACACGCCATAACCAGCGGCCCACATACGCAATCCCAGTTCAAGATCATCCAAATAGATCTCATAATCTTCCGGCAGCAGGCCCGTCTTCTGTAACGCGGATGCGCGCAGCAAACATGCGCCGCCGCAAACGCCTATCACAGGCCCAGGGATATTCCATCGCGGGCCATCCGCACGCCCCAAACCGCGATCCCAGCCGGAACCGATGATGCTGCATTCGATCCCAATCGAGTTGATCAGCCACGGCGTATGATACAGCAGCATCTTTGGAGCAAGCGCACCGGCGTCCGGCCGGGCTTCCGCCGCCGCCACTAAGCGCTCCACTACGTCCGGGGCGGAAGCGGTATCATTGTTGAGCAAGAAGATATAATCCGCTCCGGCTTGGAGAGCCCGCGTGATGCCCACATTATTGCAGCCCGCCCACCCTAAGTTTTTCTCGAATTCCAAGACCTCGACGCGAGAGTCATGGCCATACTGTTCTTTTACAAATGCGGCGGAGCCATCCGTACTGGCATTATCTAGAAACACATAGCGTGCATATGGATACGTATTCGCAAGCAGCGTGTCGAAACACTCACGCAGGTGTTCGATGCCGTTCCAGTTAATGACGAGGACATGCACCAATGGCTTTTTCATGCTGGGCAGTATATCATTCAATTTCTAGTGAAAGAAGGCGAAGCATCATACCCAATCAAGAGACTTTCGCACCTAGCGGGAAGTAGCATCAAGATAGACTGCCTCAAGGAATTTATTGACATAAATTCGAATTTTATACAGTTTTATTGACGCATTCAAAACATTCTGATATGATAGATGCAAAGTGAAGCAACAAGTGAATAACAGACGTGAGCATGACGCATATAATGGCAATCTCGCACGCCGAATGAGAGTAGGCATATGGATTGCCCTCATCGTTTTGGCTGCTGGAATAACGGGAGGCGCTGCTACCGGATGGATGCTGGTGCGTGCAAGCTTTCCATTGACTGGGACGCCTGAGCCAGATAAAAAAGTTTCGCCGTTCGCACAAGCGCCCCTTTTACAGTTGATGGCCGGCAAAAAAACGGACGATGCCCACAAGGGAGCTACGAAGAAGGGCCTAGATGCATCGCTTAATGCGCTGGCCATGCAATATGCCTTAGCGGTGCAAAATCGTGATTGCGAGGAAGTAATACGCCTCACACAATGGATGAATGAACGCTTGACCCAGGTAAAATCGGAGTCAGGTGATTTAGCGGTGTATGAAGCCGCCAAAGAAGCTTTATACAAGCGAATCACGGAATGGGATATTGAAGAGAATCAATTATCACAAGAAGGATTGGATGATTCATACATATTTGCACCGGGCGCTACATTTGAAATAATCGGCCAAGATACCGTGCCGCAGGAAGATTACGAACAGCCTGTTGGCGGGCGTACATGGCTTCGAGTGACGTATCCAGGAAAACAGAGAGCGCCCCGGGATGGAAACGGGCAGCCCATTAATTGCATGCAAGTAGGCGTTGTGGTGTCAACTAATGGTAAAATACTAAAAGCGGGTATTAAGGGCAATATACAAATAAATTATAACTCGGTTTCCACGCAATGGGAGCCAAGCGAAGGAGGTTAAGACGCCATGCCATTGGCAACCTGCGATCGCTGCAAAAAGATGTTCACCAAGATGTCAGATCTGGTGATCTGTCCTCAGTGTTTGCCACAAGAAGAAGAAGATTACGAGCGCTTGCGGGATATCCTCCAAGAGAGTCCGCAGTTGACCGCTGAACAACTTTCTGAAAAGACTGACATCGAATTGAGTTGCGTGCTTCGTTGCATAGCCTCCGGGCGCATTCAGAGTATGGACCAGGGCGAAAGAGTGCGTTGCGGACGTTGTGGGGCTCCGGCTATCAGTTCAAGCAAAAAGCTGTGTGAATCCTGCCTGAATCAACTCAGCCAGGAAGTAGCAAAAGCGCAATCCAAGATCCGCCTTCCTAAAAAGCGGGAAGTTGAACTCGGGCGGGCCCTGAATGTGAGTGAAGAACAGCCCATCCGGGTTTCCAGAAGCCTCGATTACCGAAAACGCAGCGGCATGTAGCATGAATGGCGGTTATCAAAAAGCGTTCATTTTGAGTGATATGGCGGCGGAGCGGGGCTCGAAGCAAATGAGAGCAATTTTTATTCGGCGGGCATAAGCGTACTCTGTGTAAGGGAGCAACGCTCGCATGAAAGGCACGGATAGAGGGAGGCTCCAATGACCAAGCGGGATAAAACTGGGGTCTTTGTGCTGGTTCTGCTCTTTGTGATATTCTGCGTTGTCTTGCTGGCCATTTTTAAAAAACCATGGGGGCCAACGCGTACGCCCGCGGAGAGCGTCATTGTTAAACAACGCATTATTAATCTTGAGAAGAGCAGATAAGTCGTGGCTAACCTGCATAGGCATTCTTGCCGCCATGATGGCGCTGGCGGCGCCCACCATACAAGCGCAAACCTCGGTTACCTTCCAATGGAGCGCGGAAAACGGCGTTAAAACAGCCGCCGTTGAAGCCACTTCCCAGAATGATGCGGCGTATGTCTCGCTGACCCAGCTCATGCGGGCCTTTGGCGGTTCATGCGACATAACGCCATCTCGAGTGGAAGTGGGCATGGGCGGCCGATTGGCGTTTATCCGAATCGGCTCAAATATGGTGGATGCTTCGACCTCACAGTTTTCCTTAGCTCGCCGCATTCTCCGCGTGAACGACGAGATACTGCTTGCACAAGATGATGTAGCGTTGTTTTTTGGGAAAGCGCTTGAAGCCACCGTATCCATGGGTGAAGCAACACAGCCCGAAACGGAAACGGGAGAAGCTGCGTCGCTTGCGCCGTTAGAATCGCCTGCGCCGCCAAGCGAACCACTCCCGGTGGAATCCGCCCCACCTGCGCCTGATTCGGCATTGCCCGCAACAGAAACTGCCGTACAACCCACCATGAAAGCCATCATTATTGACGCAGGCCATGGCGGAAACGACACGGGCGCTATTGGCTCCAACGGCTTGCAAGAGAAAACAGCGGCCTTGTCTATTGCAAAGGAATTACAGGCGCTGTTGCAGGCGGAACCAAACACGAAGGCATTGCTCACCCGAAACGAAGATATCGAACTGCCCAACGCGGCCCGGGCCAATTTTGCACAAGTGAATAAAGGCGCGCTCTTCATCAGCGTTCATTCTTGCGCCAGTTATTCGAGAACGGCGCGGGGTTTCGACATTTTTTATTCGGACGCGGAAAAAGGCGCTGCCGCGCAGAGCCGCCCGTTGGCGGAAGCCATAGCGCAAGCCCTTTCGGAAGCCACGCAGATGGAGAGCCGTGGCGTTTTTGAAGGGCCTTGCCGGGTGTTGAAAAGCGCCGCCATGCCAGGCGTCCTCGTGGAAGCAGGATGCATAGCCAATGAAGAGGATGAATCCCAATTGGGCAGGGAAGCCTTCCGGCGGGATATCGCCCGGGGCATTGCTAATGGCGTGAAAGCGTATTTCGCGGCGCAAGGGAGCGTAACGCCATGAGTGAATCCCGAGAGCATCGCTTTGTACGGCAAGCGCTGCACACGCTTTGGGGCATGGCCACACTGACCTTGCTCTTTATGGTGGCGCTGTTGATATATACAATGTCCGAGCAAGGGCGCAATCCGTTGCCGCAGCCCACGCCTCAAACCGCTGGCCAAGCCTCGGAACAGGCAGCCGCGGTGGAAATCTCCGAAAAGCGCCAAGTGGCGTTATATTTCGCCGATGCATCGGGAAACCGCATCGAGCCGGAGGCCCGGGAATTCGAGTTAGGGCCATACACTCAAGATAATTGCCGTTTGGCTATGGAGGCGCTGATTGGCGGCCCTCGAGGCGCGCGTACGCCAATTATTCCCACGACCGTGAAAATCCGCAGTGTGTATCTCGAAGAGCACGGGGAGTTAGTAGTGGATTTCTCGGCGGAATTGCGCTATGACCCCACCCGGCCCAAGAGCGCCGCCGCCGAGGCGCTCATGGCGTATGGCATCGTGAACACCCTCATGCAGCCTGCCCTATGCGGCACGCAAGGCGAGGTGAAACAAGTGCGCTTTTTATTCCAAGGCTTGCCGCTGGATGACTCGTTCCCGGAGCATCTGGATTTATCGGGGCCATTGACGCCCGTTCCGCAATGGAGCAGCGCCAGCCAATGAATCCATGCGCATCACGCGCCATCGGCATCTTCGATTCGGGTGTCGGCGGCCTAACAGTCCACCATCGCGTGGCGGAACGCCTGCCTTCCGAATCCATCATCTATTTCGGCGACACCGCCCGCGTGCCTTATGGAACGAAATCCGCGGAGACCGTGGTGCGGTATGCGCGCGCATGCGCGCACATGTTAGTGCGGCGGGATATCAAGCTCCTTGTCGTGGCGTGCAATACGGCGTCCGCGTATGCGCTGGATATTTTGCGCGCCGAGCTGGACATCCCCGTCGTGGGCGTTGTGGAGCCTGGTGCGAAACGAGCCGCCATGAGCACCCGAAACGGCCGCATAGGCGTGATAGGCACCAAGGGAACCATTCGGAGCGGACAGTATCAGTCAGCCATTCTATCATATATCCCCGATGCGCATGTATTCGCGAAGGCTTGCCCATTGTTTGTGCCACTAGCGGAAGAAGGCTGGATTGAAGGCCCCGTGCCAGAACAAATCGCGGTGGAGTATCTTCAGGAATTTCTTGAAAATGACATCGACACGCTCGTCCTCGGGTGTACGCATTACCCGTTGTTGAAGACAGTAATCGGCAAGGTGGCTGGCGACAGCGTGGCATTAGTGGACAGCGCCCAGGCCACTTCAGAAATCGTGGCCCGGCAACTCGAATCATTGAATCTGCAATGCGCCGAAGGCCCGCCGTCGTACCAATTCCTCGTCACGGATGCTCCGGACAGCTTTGCCGCCGTGGGCAGCCTGTTCTTGGGCGGCCAGGTAGGCGAAGTTGAATGGGTGGCTTTTGAGTGACTAAAAAGGGTGGGAAAAAGCCGGTGCGGCGGGAGAAACCGGCTAAACGCCAGAAAAACGCGCCTCCTGTAAAACGCCACATGCAATACGGCCTCATGGCGGTCTTATTCGGCGGCAGCATATGCGTTTTGCTGCTGTTATACTATTTCTCGACGGCTCCATCGAATTTGAACGAGCACGCCGGTGATCTCGCACACGCCGTTCAAGATACATTTCAAGGCGGCGTTATTCCCGCTATGCGCGTCAAATGCGGCGAAGGAATACCTAAGCGCGACAGCCAAGCGATTTGGCGGCAGTATGAAATCGATGTGAAGCTTGCCGAAGGCCTCAATCCGGATGCCGTAGACACCATCCTACGCAGAGAAATGGCGCGCGAGGGCGCTATTGTCAGCCAAGAGGGCCCCAAGCAAGCCGGTGAGCGCGCTTATGTGATATCAATGGAGGGCCGCCCTTTCGTCCATCTGCGCTTGCAAGGACTCGTTATGGAAGCGCCGCCCGCCCCGAAACCGCCCACACCGCCTCAATTGCAAGAGTATGCCGAAAACTGTAAACAAATACATGAAGCGGTCTTCTCCGCGCTGGTTAAGGCAGGGATTTCAGAAAGCGCCATTACGCGTGGAGCGCTGGAATCGCGAACGAGCGAGGAAAGCCATTGGTCTTTTCAAAGCGCGCGCGTGGAGCTGCCGCCTTCCCTATCGCCAGAAGCGCTCGTCGGGCAGCTCCGGAGCGCAATTGATTCCGAAAAGGTTCGGCTCGAGGACAAGACGGGCGCTGCTGAAGATGGCGTTCGGTTATCGATAACTTATAATACGCTCGATTGCATGGAACTGCGGCTTGTTCCGACAGAGAAGCCCCTGGCCAGTCCAGCGGAAAATGGAATAAATCATTCCAGCGATGAGGCCCTGGCGGCTTCGCTCAACGCGAGCTTGCCCGAATTGTTTGACCTGCCTCTCGAGTCCAATGAAATTGGAAATGGAAACGGACACAACGGCGCGCTGGCTTCTTCTACACACCCCCCAGTAACCGGGACGCCACAAGTGGCTATTCTGGTGGACGACGGCGGCTACGGTGGCCCTTCCACGGATGAAATTCTTAAACTAGACGCCCCATTGACGGTCGCGATTCTGCCCTTTACTCCATTTGCAAAAAAAACCGCCTTGGCGGCGCGAAAACAAGGCTTTGAAGTGATCTTGCATATGCCGATGGAGAGCTTTGGCGAAAAAGCCACTTTCCCTGGGTCTATCATGATTGATATGAAACAGGAGGAAGTAGAAGCCATCACACTAAAGGCTTTACATGAAGTGCCGGGCGCTGTCGGCATCAACAATCATACCGGCTCGAAATACACCCAAGATCCGGAAGCTATGAAACGTTTCTTTCAAGTCATCAAAGATAAAAAGCTCTATTTTATCGACAGCCGGACAGCCCCCCACTCCGTGGCGTATGAATTAGCAGTGGCCCAGGGAATCTCTTCGCGCCAGCGCGACCTATTCCTTGATAACAAGGCGGAAGTGGAATATATCAAGAGCTACTGCAACAAGCTTGTGGAATATGCAAAGACGCATGGCAGCGCTATTGGCATCTGCCATTTTCGTCCCGTGACCGCGCAGGTGCTAACAGAGGTGATTCCGCAGATGAAAAAAGAAGGGATCAAGCTGGTGCATGTCTCCAAACTCCTGCCAAGGGACGGATCGGATGGATCGGACGGATCATAGACGATCTCTTGAGCGGTGGGGCAAGCCCCACCCTACACGATTTTGTGTTTGGCTTGTTAAACCAATGTACGAAGTAGGAAATCATGAGCTGCATACTAGGAATTGAAACTTCTTGCGATGAGACCGGCGTCGCCATTGTACGCGATGGCCGCCATATTCTGGCCAATGAAGTGGCGTCGCAAATAGCCATACATGCCCCGTTCGGCGGAGTCGTGCCAGAGATTGCCTCACGCCATCATACGGAGTGCATTTCGCAGTTTGCCCAAACAGCGCTGGATGCGGCATGTGTGCAGATTGACGCCATAGCGGCCACCTGCGGCCCAGGGCTCATGGGTTCTTTGTTGGTTGGGGTTAATTTCGCCAAATCCCTTGCATACGCGTGGAAACTGCCTTTCATACCTGTCCACCACATCGAAGGGCATATACTATCGTCTTTTCTAGATACGGATACGCCGCCTGAGTACCCTTTCTTATCGCTTGTGGTGAGCGGCGGCCATACGTGCCTTATCTGGATTCCTAAGCCGCACTGTTATGAGACGCTGGGTTCAACGCGGGATGACGCCATAGGTGAGTGTTTTGATAAAGCCGCGCGATTGTTGAGTTTGCCGTATCCCGGGGGGCCATCCATCCAGCGGGCGGCCGAAGGCGGAAATCCAAAGGCGTTCCCCTTCCCGCGCGGCATGGCAAACACGGAAACGCTCGATTTCAGTTATAGCGGCCTTAAGACGGCCGTGCTGTATACCTTGCGTGAATTGGGAGAGGAACAAGCCTCAAGCCGTTTGGCGGATTTGGCGGCCAGTTTCCAATATGCCGCCGTGGATGTGCTGCTGATAAAAACCAAACTGGCCTTGCGGCAAAGCGGGGCGAAGCGATTGGTGTTGGCGGGCGGCGTGGCGGCGAACCGGTTGTTGCGGGAACGGTTGAAAGCGGAATTGGGCGTCCCCGTCCACATGCCGGGCATACCATTATGCATGGACAATGGGGCTATGATCGCCGCCGCGGCTCATTCGCGCATGGCCAATGGCCTGCCTCCCGGAGATTGGCGCACTACGCCTCGGGCCAGCCTGGATCTCAATACCTATCAATGATTAGGCCGTAAGCTTGCCCGTGAGCATAAGCTGCCCGTGAATCCATTCGTAGGTGCGGCGGATGCCCTCCTCGAGCGAGATCGCGGGCTCCCATCCAAGGATTTCCCGCAACAGCGTATTATCGCTATTGCGGCCTCGCACGCCCAGCGGGCGGTCCATTTCATGCCGGATGTGGATGCGTTTGCCCGCCGCACTGGCCACCATATAGGCGAGTTCATTGATCGTGACCATGCGGTCCTGGCCAAGATTAAGCGGATCATGAAAATCCGAATTCATAAGCTTCATCAGGCCCGCCACGCAATCATCGATATAACAAAAACTGCGTGTTTGTTCGCCATCGCCCCACAGTTCGATCTCGCCGCCATCTGCGACGAGTGCAATTTTGCGGCAAAGCGCCGCTGGGGCTTTCTCACGCCCGCCGTCATATGTGCCGAGAGGGCCGAATATATTATGAAAACGCACAGTCCGCGTATCGAGCCCGAAATCTTCGCGGTAATGGCGGCAGGTGCGCTCCATGTAGAGCTTTTCCCAGCCATACCCATCTTCGGCGTCGGCGGGATAGGCGTCGGATTCTTTCAAGGGGGTTAGAGCCGCCTCTTTCTGCTTATATCCGGGATAAATGCAGGCGCTGGAGGTGTAGAGAAAACGGCCCACGCCATTCACACGCGCCGCTTCAATGGTGTGAATGTTGATCAAGGTATTGTCGCGGACTATGACGCCCTTGTTCTGTTCGATAAATCCGATGCCGCCCATATTCGCGGCGAGATGGTAGGCTTGTTCGATGGATTCCGTCGCGCGGAGGGCATTTTCTTCTTTACGCAGGTCTAGGATATGGAATTCATCGGCGGCGCTGGCTTCGAATTCGGGATGTTTGATATCCACACCCCGCACCCAATGCCCGCACGATTTGAGCGCTATAACCAGATGATGGCCGATAAAACCACCGGCTCCCGTTACCAATATTTTCATATCATCGAGCGCCATCGAGGGATGGTACCGGGAGACAGGGTTGAACTGTCGACCTCTGGATCCACAATCCAGCGCTCTAACCAACTGAGCTATCCCGGCCCATGTGCGCCCGGCAAGCTTGGAAAACCAAGCCCGGGTCGGGAGATAGTATAGATAAATCGCGCTCTGGATTCAAACGCCTGGCGTTGTCTGTATTGTTAAAATAAAACATCTGGGGTAAAAAAGATGAAACCATTGACTGTATGAAGGTCGGCTGATAGAATCACGTCAACCGGGCAACAGAAAGGCGCAACGGCAAGAATGCTTACACGAAGGCCGGAAAAAGTCCTCATGGCGCGATGCGATGAGGGCGTTTTTTTTGAGCGGTGGGCATTTGGCCGCGCGGGCGGGCTATATAGCGATGGATGATACACTCCACAAAGAGCCGGAACATACCATAGTGATGGATGCAACAGCCGTGGCTGGCGCCATTCGCAGGCTGGCCCAGGAGATTGCCGCCTCGACAGCGGATATCCATGCGCTGGTGCTGCTGGGCGTATTGAGCCGGGGGCGGCCTCTGGCCGACCGTATTGCGGCGCATATCGGCGAAATGGCCGGAGTGGCCCCTGCGGTAGGCTCGCTTTCGACGCGTTTGTACCGGGACGACTTGCGTTCAGGCCGCACGGCAGGTTTTACGGGCGGCACGGGCACCCACTTCGATTTCGACGTAGATGGCAAAACCGTCGTGATTGTGGATGACGTATTGTCTACGGGCCGCACCACGCGTGCCGCCTTGGACGAGATCATGGATTATGGCCGGCCTGCCCGCATCCGGTTAGCCTGCTTGGTGGATCGAGGGCTGCGGGAATTGCCGATTCAAGCGGATTTCCTGGGCTGGCCGCTGGCCACATCCGAGGCGGACCATGTCTCGGTGCGGCTTATCGAGACCGATGGGGAGGATATGGTGTTGCTGGAACGGGCCGCTTCGGCCTCATAGCACGGAAGGGAGCGCGCAGATGGCTGGCACGCAGCCGTTGACACGGGTGTGGACCCGCAAGGATCTCGTAGGCATCGAGGATCTTTCCCGCGGCGAAATCGAGATGATTCTCGATACGGCTCCCCAGTTTGTGGCGGTATCGAAGCGGGAAAGCGGCATCAAGAAGGTGCCCCTCCTGCAAGGCCGCTTGGTGGTGAATTGGTTTTTCGAGCCCAGCACGCGGACGCGCACCTCGTTCGAGCTGGCGGCCAAACGCTTGAGCGCCGACACGCTGACCATGAATGTGGCCGTATCGAGCGCTAAGAAGGGTGAAACGCTGCATGATACGCTCTACAACATCGAGGCGATGCACAGCGACATCGTAGTGATTCGCCACAGCTACGCGGGAGCAGCGAAGCTATTGGCGGAACGGCATCCCTCGGGGATCATCAACGCGGGCGACGGCGCGCACGAGCATCCCACCCAGGCCCTTCTTGATGCATTTACGATGCTGCAACACGTCCGCCGCACCCGGCATGATCCGAAAGCCACGCTGGATGGCATGCGCGTCGCCATCGTGGGCGATATCGCCCACAGCCGTGTGGCGCGGAGCAACATCTGGTGCCTGCGCAAGTTAGGCGCGCGGGTCGTGGTGTGCGGGCCCAGCACCCTGCTGCCAGCGCGTATCTCGGAAATGGGATGCGACGTGACAACGGATTTGCGCGAGGCTATCTCGGGAGCCGATGTGATCTATTCGCTGCGCATCCAGCTTGAACGGCAGCAAAAGTGCCTGTTTCCGAGCATCGGCGAATATGTGCGGCTGTTCCGCATTGATAACGAGTCGCTCGAGTTTGCGCCGAAGCATGCCATTGTCATGCACCCCGGCCCGATCAACCGCGATTTCGAGCTGTCCGCCGAGGTGGCGGATGGGCCGCGCAATGTCATCCTCGAACAAGTAACCAACGGCGTGGCCGTGCGTATGGCCATCATGCATCTCCTGGTCAACAAACCAACTTTTGAACCGGCGTAACCGGCCAGACAGCGGAGTACGGGATGAGCCTCGTCATTAAAAACGGACATGTGATTGACCCGGCCTCGGGCTTGAACGAAGTGCGCGATGTGCTCGTGGATATGGGGGGTGATCGCCCAAATCGGCGCGGGCCTCGAAGGCGATAATGTGCTCGATGCGGAGGGCTGTGTCGTATGCCCCGGTTTCGTGGATATCCATGTCCATTTGCGGGAACCGGGTTTCGAGTCGAAAGAAACCATCGCCACGGGCAGCCGCGCCGCTGCACGCGGCGGATATACTTCCGTGGTCGTCATGCCCAATACAAGCCCGCCCATCGACAACGGCGGCATGGTCGAACTGCATAACCGGCGCGCCCGCGAAACGGCCTGCATCAAGGTGTGGCCCGCCGCCGCCGCGACCAAAGGCCGGGCGGGTGCTGAGATGACGGAAATGGCCGCCCTTAAGGCGACGGGCGCGGTGGCTGTCACGGACGACGGCAGCGACATCGCCAGCAGTTGGGTCATGCGCCGGGTGCTCGAATATGCCCATATGGTGGGCTTCACCTATCTGGCCCATGCGGAAGACGCCTCGCTCATGGATGGCGGGGCCATGAATGAAGGCTTCCATTCGACGCGGCTGGGCCTGCCTGGCATGCCCAAGGCCATGGAAGAAATCGCCATCGACCGGGTGATTCGCTTGGCGGAATTGGCGGGCGCAAAAGTGCATATCTGCCATGTGAGCACGGCTGAAGGCGTCGTATATTGTGCGCTCGCGCCAAGGCCAAGGCCACAAGGGCCTTGCCGTGACGTGTGAAACCGCCCCGCATTACTGGACGCTGACGGATGACGCCGTGGAGCGTTTATGGCCCTAACGCAAAAATGAATCCGCCTCTGCGTTCTTTCGCCGACACGGAAGCCATCAAACACGGCCTTGCCGATGGCACGATTGATTGCATCGCCACGGATCACGCGCCCCATACGCCCACCGAGAAAGACGTGGAATTCCAGCTTGCGCCTTTCGGCATCGTAGGGCTTGAAACGGCGCTGGCGCTGGCTATCACAGGGCTGGTGGAAACACATGCCCTTTCGCTCGAACGGGCGGTCGAACTGATGACATGGTCGCCTGCGAAAATTCTCGATCTGCCCGCCGGACGACTCGTGGAGGGCGGCCCAGCAGATATTACCGTATTCGATCCCGAAGCCAATGGACCATAGATCCGGAACAATCGCGAGCAAGGGCCGCAATACGCCATTCGCGGACATGCACGTGCGGGGCCAAGTCAAGGCCACGCTGTGCGATGGACGAGTGTGTGGCGCTGCGCGTGAGGGCCATGCTTTGCGTGAGCCATAACCAATCGAATTTCTCTGTGCTCTCTGTGTCTCTGTGGTGAATAATCGTATATTTTCACCACAGAGACACAGAGAGCACAGAGAAATTTGTTGCATCAAATGGGCTGAAAAGAACGCATTTCGACAGAAGCTGTCCATTGCCGTGTAGTTTGGGAATCTTCCCTATACTGCAACTCAATCCTGTCCTGAAAAAGCTGCTTTCGCTTCATCCACCTAAAATGATACGATTTTATCGTTTGCATGGGATGCTCCATGAAAGCAAAGGAAAGGATCTGGTCATGCTGAAACGAATAGGCGTTGTAGCCACCGTATGCTTGTTGTTTTCTGGGGGCAGGCGATGGCCCAGGACATTCTGATATGGCACTGGTGGGGGCCAGGGCAGGAGCAATTTCGCAAGGAAGTGTTCGATGGCATTGCAGCAGCGGGATTCAATACTACGGTTATTGGCGAGCAGAAACTCGAAAACATGCTTCAAGGCTTGGACCTCTGCAAGAGAGCGGCATCAAGGCAATTATTAGCCTACAAGGCCTCTATAATAAGGAAAACTATTCAGACTACACCCAACTGATTGAACGGGTGAAGGCGGTGAAAAACCATCCCGCGCTGTGGGGATATCTGCTGTGGGATGAGCCAATGGCAGCCGATGCGATTGAAACTTGGCTGGCCGGGAGTGCGGCGGCGGTGCGGAAGCGGATGGCGCGCATCCGGTTTTCACCAATCTGCTGCCCAGTTTCGCATGGGGGCCTTATGAAGAAAACGTCGAGCATTATATCAAGACAAATAAGCCCGATCTGCTCAGTTACGACCGGTATGTTCTTTTTAAGGACCACGACGCCACCGATGGCTACTTCGATTAATCTTGAGAGCATCCGCCGACAGGCCTTGAAGTATAATATACCTTTCAACAATATTTTCCTGTCGATCCCGCACTTTGACTACCGGGATCCCTCCGAAGCGGATTTGCGGTGGCAGGTGTTTACGTCGCTTGCGTACGGGGCGAAAGCTTGGCCTATTTTACCTATATGACCCCGCCGCCAGGATCGAAGGATTATGAAGGATGGGGAGAAGCGCTGGTGCGGTGGGACGGCACTCCTACGAGCAAGTATTATTATGCGAAGCGCATCAATGCGGAAGTGAATGCGCTTGCGCCGATCTTAGGCCAATTGAAATCGACGGCAGTCTATCACACCGCGCCCGTGCCGCCTGCTGCAACCGCTCTTCCGGCCAGAATGGGCCTGTGGCGTGGATGAAGGGTGGAGAGTTCGTAATCGGATGCTTTGAATCGGACAAGGGCAAAAAATACGCCATGTTCGTGAACCGGAGCCTGAGCAAACCGTGCGAATCACAGATCGCGTTTCGCAAAAGAAACACGTGAGAGTGCTCAACCCGAACACGGGCCGCCCGGAACGCCATGAAGATGGAGCGTCTGGCGGCTTCGAAGACGGATGCGGCCGATGATGTCTATGTATGGGAGGTGCATCTCGAACCGGGCCAAGGCAAATTAGTGGTATTGGGAAGACAATGATACAACATGCCAATCATTTCACAATATCAATATCAGTATACTGGACAGGGCAATCACATAAAAAAAACTAGAATTGACCACAAGAGGCGCAAGAGACACAAAATGATCCCAAATCGCCGGATAAGAGAAAAAAAGATATGCACTTCTCGTGGCATGGCCGTCCCGGCCATGTGCATGGGCGGGACGCCCATGCCACGGACTCTCACATCCCTTTTATCTGGTGATCAAGGATCATTTTGTA
>CAXXTH010000006.1:0-118178 GCA_963668025.2 Candidatus Hydrogenedentota bacterium | reverse complement strand
GCAGGTCCGTACATTGGACTATCTCCGCGAACGCTCAGAAAGGCCCTGCGTACTATAGCACTACCCAACGGCATACCATAGCTGCCATATTATAGGACAGAAAAAGCCATCCGTTACGATTTGGATGAGCTTGACGCAATTCTAGTTAAATGTCTGGTGGCGCGATAGATGCTCGCAACAGTGGCTACTATCGACCCCGCCGCCGCGTTCTATTCGCGCGAACTTGGCCGTATGATACCAGACCGGACCGGATGGCACGACGCCGGTTTGTGTCCATTTCACGCAGATAAGCACGCAGGCTCATTCAAGATCCATCTGCCTGATGGCCGGTTTAAGTGTTTCTCTTGTGGCGCACACGGCGATATTATCGCGTTCGCTCAGCGCAAATACGAACTCGATTTCCCCACCGCTGTCGAAGCGCTTGCCCGCGCGTGGGGGATAGTCATATGAGCCCTATTGAACTCGCTCCAGGTATTCCGCGAACGTGGACAGCGAACGGCTTCACCGGAGAGCTTGCGGGAATCGCCTGCTATGGCCTAGAAGTAGGGTACACGGCCCGCTACCAAAGCGCGGACGGGAAACAAGTCGTCCCATTTTTTCGCTGTGAAAACGGTGTATGGCGTCCCGGGGCAGCGCCGACACCTCGGCCGTTGTTCGGGTTGGAATCGATATTCAGCGGCTGCACCCTATTTATTACCGAGGGAGAAGGTTGCGCCGCCCTACTACATCAACTTGGCATGGCCGCCGTCACCTGGCCAGGTGGTTCGAGGGCCGTGCATCTCGCTAATTGGGCATGCCTAAAAGGCCGTGGCATTCGTGAGATCGTGTTATGGCCCGACGCAGACGAATGTGGCCAAGCGGCGATGCAGACTATAGCGGAGCTGCTACCATGAGTTCGATACCTATTCGGATAGTCGAAGCACCGCCAGGCAAGCCCGCTGGATGGGATGTTGAAGATCTTGCACGTGAACTTGGCCATTTGGGTACGGGATTCAACCCAGTTGTACGCGATGCGGGGGACGACACGTTGAACGACACAATCGCCGATTTCGTCGATGCGTACGCTAGGCCGCTGAACCCCACGTCCTCGACTGCGACCGCCAGCACAGCGAGAGAGTGCCGCACTATTGGTGAAGTACTGCCGGAGCTATCCGCACCGAAGCAACCTGAACCGCTTGCGAAGTGGATGCCCGTAGATGTCATGGCATGTTAGTCACGCTTCCGCCCGTGCGTAAGTGGCTATTTATGAACTTGCTTGCAATCGGTGACAAAGGGGCCATCATTGGCAGCGGCGGCTTGAGTAAGTCATTTCTCGCCCTTGTCATCGCTTTAAGTTTGGCGGTTGGGCGAACTTTGATCGAATACTTCGAGCCCACAGGCTCACATAGAATTCTTTTTTACGGAGCAGAAGATCCCCCTGACATTTTCCATACCCGCATTCATGCCATTGACGAGATATATAAGTTCACTGATGAGGAACGCAAAATCATCGCTACGAACTTCACGTTGTATGCCAATGTATCCGAACCATTGACCATAACGCGAAATGGTGTCTCCGAGCGTACGCAGCGTTTCAGCGCGATGAGATCGGACATCGAGCACATAAACCCAGACCTGATAATCCTAGACACAAAGGCGCGTTGGGACGGCGGCGAGGAGAACGACGCCGCAGCCGCCACTGCCTTTGTGTGCGCGCTTAGTGAGTTAGCTGGAGACAATTGCGCAATACTGTGCTTACATCACGTAAATAAGAAATCAGATTCTCCCGATCCGACACGCGGATCGAGTGCGTTCAAGGATGGACTTCGATGGTGCGCCCACCTCCAATACCTGGGCGAGCGCGAGTTGTTGGATTTTGGCGTCGCCAAGAACGACGCCAAGAAGTTCATCAAGTTTGATGTGATCAAATCGAATTACGCCCCCATACCGCCAACGCGATACCTAGTACCCCGTAAGTCCTAAAAGGCTGAATAAAAAAGTGTATCTTGCCGATATATCCAGAGGGAGGAATGGGTCTTTCCTTTGGAGGATAACGGCAATGCCCACAAAGCGATACGTGGTTCGGTTGACAGAAGAGGAGCGCCAGCAACTCCATGGCTTGGTAAGCAAGGGCAAGGCGGCGGCATACAAAATCAGGCATGCCAACATCCTGCTCAAGGCGGATTCCGACGGGCCGAATTGGAAGGACGAACAGATAGCCGAAGCCTTTGGCTGCCACCGCACCACGGTGGAAGAGGTGCGCAAGCGGCTGGTTACGCAAGGCATCGAATCCGCCCTGGGCTGCAAGAAGCGGAAAACGCCGCCGACCCCGCGCCGACTCGACGGCGACGCCGAAGCCCGGCTGGTTGCCATCGCTTGCGGAAAAGCTCCGGAAGGCCGGGCGAAATGGACCATGCGGCTCTTGGCGGACAAACTGGTGGAATTGGGGATCGTGGATTCGGTCTCGCACACGACCGTCTGGGAGACGCTTAAAAAAACGAACTCAAGCCGCACTTGCGGAAATGCTGGGTGATACCGCCGAAGCAGGATGGCGAGTTCGTGGCGGCGATGGAAGACGTACTTGAAGTCTATAAGCGCGGCCGGAACCGAGAGTATCCGCTGGTGTGCATGGACGAACAACCGACGCAGCTCTTGAAGGAGACGCGAACGCCCTTGCCCGCCGAACCTGGGGAAGCGGCGAAACACGACTACGAATACGAGCGCAATGGCACAGCGGCGAACTTCATGTTCACCGCGCCGTTGGAAAACTGGCGGCGGGTGAGTGTGCGGGAGCGCAAGACGAAAATCGATTGGGCACAGGAAATCCGCCAGCTTGTCGATACGGATTTTCCCGAGGCGTCAAAGATCGTGCTGGTGATGGACAACCTGAACACGCACACGCCGGGGGCGCTATACGAGGCGTTTGCGCCGCAAGAGGCGCGCCGAATTCTGGAGCGGCGGGAGATTCATTACACGCCGAAGCACGGGGGTTGGCTGAACATGGCGGAGATCGAGTTGAGCGTGTTCACGCGACAGTGCCTGGACCGGCGCATGCCGGATCTGGCGACGTTGCGTTCGGAGGCGGTTGCGTGGAACGCGAGCCGGAACGATTCGGGGATAGGTGTGGATTGGCACTTCACAACCTCCGACGCCCGGGTAAAAGTAAAAAACCACGCCCAGAGGACGTGGCTTTGCTTTGGCCACTCAGAGAGTGGCTGAGTGCTTGCACCCAAAGGATGCAAGCGTGGGTTGTGTTCCGCAACACCGCTTGGTTCAGTACTTCAATTTTAGCTGTTCATCGTGACGTTCCGCTTCTTCCTGGAACTTCACGTACTTGCGGATCATTTCTTCGTTAAGCCCCACGGTATCCACGCAATATCCAGGTGCCCAGAAATGATTGCCCCAATAGGGCTTCTTTTTCAAATGCGGAAACTGCTTGAATATCCGGATCGCCGTACGCCCCTTCAAAATGCCCGCCAGATCCGATATCGACACCTTTGGCGGAACCATCACAAGCAAATGCACGTGCTCGGGCTGTACATTCAATTCGAGCACCTCGCATCCTTGCTGCCCACAGAACATTTGGATACAGGTGTAGACCTCCTTGCCCACCGGTCCCGTCAAAACCCGGTAGCGGTATTTGGGCACCCATACCATGTGATATTGGCAATACCATATCGCATGTGATAATTTGCGGAAACGACTCATTGGCATCTCCTTCCTCGGTGTTGCGGAACAACACGAGTGTAGGGGATGCCGATGGGCTCAAACAGGCTGAGCCAAAGGCCCTATGACCACGTCCAAAGGACGTGGGTTTCTAGGTCGCACTAAAACGGCTTTATCCCTTAATTAAGGGCTGACAAGGTACTAGGACGAACCGAAAATGGAGTTCTGAAAGGAGTCGAAATGAAACCTATAGTCAAGAAAGAAGTGGACCCCGAAGCAGTTCTTCCGGCCATTGTGGAGTGGCTTGGTGTGTACGGCCCTGCACCGTTGCGGGACTTGCAGCGAGGTCAAGGCGAGAAGGGGGAACATCTAAAATCATGGCTCCGGCTTCACGTCGGTTCTAGGATCACACTTTCGCAAATCGCCAAAGCCATCGACCGGGGCATTTGCGACAGCGTTCTTTGCCAGAGCAGAGAATCCCAAAACAGTCCGATTTTTTGTCCTTGCCGACAAAATTCGACGAGGAGAGCGACTCATGAACTACTTGTTGGTGTGGCTGTCAAAAACCGCTGTCAGGCTGCCAAAAACCACCCGCTGTCAGGCTGCCACGGTTGTCATAAAACCATGTTTTGACAGCCATAAGTCTTTATGTGACAAGAGTTTATCCGCTGGCAAATTTCAGTTTTCGACAGCGGGTTTTGCCAGCGGAGTTAAATCATTGAAAATAAAGGACTTACCGGCTGAAAAAAATCCCACTCCCTAGGGAGTTGTTGCTGGGGCCGCGAAAGCAGACCCCGAGCGGACCAAAAACCGATAGGAGAATCAGCACATGAACACCGAACTCGAATACACACGCTACGAAGACGCCCCGGAGGCGCACAAACGGATTGCCAAAACCGCCGCGATGGACTACCGGCTGGATGCCGTAGAGATCGGGTACTTGGTTGGCGTGGAACACACCCTCGTCGAAAAGGTTTTATCGTATCCGCCAATCAAGCAACTGGTGAAAAAACTGCGAGCATCCGATGAGATGTTCCCAGCAACCGCAACCTTGCGACTGAACGAGGCAATCGACCTCGGCCTGGCTCAACTCGATGAGACGTTGTCAGATCCGGAAACGCCCGTCGGAATAAAGCTGCAAATTGTTATTGCGCTGCTGGACAGGCACCCGAGCGGAATGTTTGGGCAGCCGAGAGCCGAGGGGAATGCAAAAGGGGCGTGATTTTTGGGAGAGGGTTTGACCCCAAGCGTATATCACCCCCCGACTCGACCTGCAATCCCAGTGTTTTTCACGATATGTAAACCGAATGTTACATGGAGGTAGAGAGTATGAACAGACCACGAAAACCTACGGCGAGAGGCGTACCGACCGCCGGATTGTGGCGAATGAGGAGGTTCAGGTGAAAAGTATCACGAGAGAAATCATCGACTCGCAGGAGCGTTTACGAGATTAGGACGAGACCATCCGGGAAATTATCGTCGACTGGGCGGCAGAACTGCACAACCCACAAGTTTTGATGATGCTGGCGATGGCTCAAAATGACCGGATTCATGAGCGGCGCCTGTTAAACCTAAAAAAGGCAGTAGGAGCTTGCTTTGGGATTTTTCCAGCCCAATTTTGTAAAGAAATAACTGTCCTGTCCCGCTCTTTACGTTGGCGCCGACAGCAGGTTGGGGGTGGCCAGCGGCCTTCCCTCGAGTATTTTGGCGAAGATCCGGCTGAGGATCGTCCGCCATCGTTCGTTCCGGTTCAACTGCCGCGCAGTTGCTTTCACCTCCGATAAAAAGGCGTTTACGGATTTCAGAACTTGTTCCATAGCATGTCCTTGCGCATGCACGGGGGTGATGGTGAGCGTGGTTTGGCCTCCGTGGCGGGTCTGCTGTCCCACACCATACAGCAGCAGAGGGCGGCTTGTGATCGCTTCGGCGTGGCGCTCCGGAATCGCCAAGCGCACGTACAAAGACCACCAATTGTAAATCAGGGCTATGATTCGCGCCATGATTTGGCAGCGCTTCATATCGTGGGTGGTATACCCGCCCCACCCCCACTGGTTTTTCTGTTCATCGTAGATGTTTTCCGCATCGCCCCGGTCGCGATAATGCTGGGCCAAGGCCGATAGGGGGTCTGTCAGCGAAGTGGCCAGCAGCGCGTATTCATACTGCTGCACGGCTCCCGCTTGGATCTCGATGAGCTGTAGTTGGGGGGAGGGGTCAGGCAATAGCGGCTCCGTTTCCAGAACGATACTCCCTTTGAGCTTGCGCCGCAGAACGATTACCCGGCGTTTGCTCGTCCATCCCATAAGCTCCAGACGGTCTTCCAAACCTTCCCAGCCTTGGCCTGCTGGCGTCCAGTCCTTAGAACAAAAGGCCTGCTGGATAAGCCGTTTCACGTTGCTGGTCTGCCGCAATTTGAACAGATAGGGCACTCCGCGCGCTTCGGCTTCGCTCATGTCGCGTTCGTTGCCGAAGGCGCAGTCGCCGCGAATCATGCCCGGCCAGGCCGCGCGCGGCAAGCCATCGAGAAAATGCCACAATCCAGGCATGGTGTATTTCGCCGCCGTCTCGTTGCCCGGCCGGACTTCCACGTCCAGCACCAAGCGCGTGTTCGCCATAAAATAGGTATGCAGCACATGAGAAGGACGGCCCTGTTTCGCCGGATTGTAGCCCAGCACGGCCCCTTCTTGATGGCCGAACAGGGGCTTCACGCTTGTATCCACGTCCAAAATCCAAGGCTCATAAAGCAACGGCTCATAACAGCGGCGCAGGTGCTTCTGTAGCCAGCCCGCGCAGGCTTCCCCGTCCGCCAGAATAAATGCCCGCCGCGCCGAGGAGGCGCTCATGATCTTGCTCATACCCAGCAAGCCCGGGTTCACCGCGTCGTAACGGACCGCGTCAATGTGCGCATAGCGGGTGTGGCCCGCCAGCACTGATAAAAATAGCGTGCCCAGCACATCCCTCTTGCGCGGCGCATTATTGCTGGCGTACGCCAGCGGACAGTCCTCCACCCACGCTTCAAAAAGCTCCGCCGTCTTGAGGAAATCGATAAAGAACGCCAACTGGCCAAACGGCGTCGTTGCCGCCTCCCGGTCCCATTCCACATGCACCCGGCCCCCGTAGCTATCTACGAAAATCGGCGCCTCCAAAGACAACCATTCCTCCTCTCCCAATGGGGGAGCATCTTGCTGTTGCGATTCTGTTTCCATGTTCTTTATCTTGAACTACTTCCTGCTCGACACTCAAGATTCAACTGGCGTTTTTAGGTTAAAGAACCTACAAGAGGAATGGTTTAGGAGGCAATGGGAATGACGCCCGCCGCATGGCATAAACACGTGGCGCAGTTGCTGCACGCCACCGGAGGCAATCGCCGCGCCGTGGCCGCTGCGACCGGCAAGACTGTTGCGCAGATAAACGCCATATGCGAACGGCCCGCCGTGGTTGCGTATAGGCGGCAGCTTGAGGACAGCGCGTTGCTGCTGAAGGTCTCGAGCATGGAGCGGTTAGACACGATGCTCCGCCAAGCCCTGGCCGTCATCGAGGCCATCCTGAACAACCCCAACGCGCCAGCGAGCGTGAGGCTGAGCGCGGCGAACACGATATTGGACCGCCATCCGAGTGGAATGATGCAGAAGCGGAGCCGAACGACCATCACAACACCAGAACATCACCCGTATGATTCAACGAGCATCGAGGACATCAAGCGCGATGCATTGGAAGGAAACCCCCATGCCGAATAAACCGCCCAGTAAACCCGCCCCAGCGAGCCCGCGGCTGAAGCTGCTGTGTTTGTTTCGCGGTTTGGGCAAGACCATCGCTGAAGCCGCCGAGTTGAGCGGATACGGACACGTACAGGCCGCCAGCCAGGCTTTAAGCCGCCCTGCTGGCCGCGCCGAACTCGAACGCATCACGGCGGAAATCGAGCAGCGGTATCTCGAAATCGCGATCGTCTCCGACCTGCAGAAGGCCGGTTTACTCCCCCGCCCGTGTTCCCGCTGCGAACAGTGCGCGAACTACACGCCCCGTACCCAGGACACCCCCGCCGCCCCGGTGCCTGACATGCCCCTAGACGGTGCGAATTCGTTTACGTGCTGTCCGCCCTGCTACGATCTGCCATCAAGTCATCCATTCATACTGCTAAACCGCCCGCGTTGCTCTACGGGCATCCTGCGAAGCCTAATGCGGCTCCTGCGACTTACGTTCATTTTCTTTGACGCCAGGCCATCGCTTCACCGTAAATCACACTTGTGTTATTGTAGGCCCGCCAGGAAGATTGCAATCGAGACAAAGGAATCGAGACAAAGGAATTGAAAACATAACCTAAAGGTTATATACTATGAGCATATGCCTCAGAAAGGTTGTGGTTGGCACTGAGCTGACAATCACCACTGTCGTGGACGGCACAAGGTGTGATTTTGAGAAAATTATTAGAACGGTCAAAAAATCAAACCCTAGCGCAGCCAGTAGAATAATGGACACGATGAAAGTTGCGGCGGAATACGGCTGTGAGGCGTTGGACGACAGGAAATTCAAGGCTTTAGGAAGCGGGCTATATGAGTTCAAAGAACACAATGCAGGGTTCCGGTTGTTCTGGTTCTATGACAAACCACGAAAGAACCTGGTCATAATCTGTAAGACATGGCTTAAAGCGGGAAATGTTGAGCTCCAGTCAAGCGCGATCAAAGAAGCCCGAAAGAGGATGTCTGAACTGAAGTCATTGACGGGAATACCCTTTGAGCAGGAGGAAACACAGCCATGAACTACTTCGATGAGCTTTATGCGGAATTGAATGCGTCGCCGGAATATGTCGAAGAACACCTCGCAAGCACATTTGCAGGACTTATCCGAAGATACATGCATAGGCACGGGATAACTCAGAAAGGACTGGCGGGGAGTCTGGGAGTGTCACAAGCAGATGTCGCTAAAAAAATCTGTGGCGAACAAAATCTGACCCTTAGTAGCCTTGCAAACATAGCCGTTGCGCTTGGTGCTGAATGGGTTGGGATAGACCTTATTTCCCACGAAGAGGCAAGACAAAGGGAACAAAGAATATTCCAATTCCGAAATATGAAACAGAATATCTTGACTTCCAACTTTCCTCTTGAACGACATGAAAAGGCGCCTGCAACTCAAAGTAGAGCTGCATTGCGTCGTCAGTGGGAACTGGATACGAAAGGCGTCCCAAAAATGAAAGGAGCACTCGGTGAAAAAACTGCCGTCTGAAACGCTGGAATTAAGGTTTGCTGTAAGTCCGTTTTCATTGCTGTCTATACGTATCCTTTCCCTTGAAATCAACGAAGTCGGGAAAGTTGACGAGGAAAATATACCCACCAACTCGATTAGTGTTTCTCATAGCATAGATTCAGATCCAATGAGCTGCACTGTCATTATAGAACTACAGGCTTTCCAGGAGGCCTTCAATTCGGTTATACATTCCCTTCATGTTGTGATTGAAGGAAAATATGGGGCTGATCCACAAGTTTCTGATGAACAAAAGAAGGAGTTCTTCGCAAGCACGGCACCAGCGGCCAATCTGTTAGGTTTCCTAAGAGGTATGATATTCCAGGCGACCTCATTCTCACTTGCTGGTCCCTTTTTTGTACCGCTTTTCGATTTGAAGAATGTGACGCCAGCAAAGAATCCCAGTTCAAAACGAGCATCTAAAAAAAAATCTTCCGGAAAAAACACTGCTCTGAATCAATAGTAATCGACTTGCATCCCCTCCCATTGGGATTCATACCCAATGGCCCCGCGCCCCGGTGGACGCGGGTTTCTTTTTTGCCAACACAAACTGTACCTCCCGCATGGTACAGTTCCCGTTTTCACCAGAATTTTCGAGTGAGGGTCTAACGCTATACAGAGGGGTGTCGCTGATCCCCCCTGCCACCCCCCCTTGCACGCATGCGCACATACATCATCGCGCCGCCGCCCGGCCGCCATGACATAAGCGACGACACCATCAAGCATCCCACATGTCAACCAGGCTTCACGCTGAGCGCTTGTTCCATGGCTTCATTCGTTCTACCATGCGTGGCGAGTGTCCTGTCCCATGCTATGATTCCAAACGGAGACGAATATGAAAGCTTATCCTCGATACGATGGCAGCATTCCTGAGTGCGCTTATGCCGCGTCCACTGTGGCTCAGTATCGCTATAACTGGACTCGAGTCTTCGCCATATGCACGAGGCCTACTGAAAAAGGGCTGCGGGTGTACCTGCACGGGGCGGATAAAGCTGGACGGCAAGGCATGGCGTTGTTCGAGGTATCCGACGACGGGATCATTGCGGAAATCTAGGCGTCCGTGATATCGTGACTGTGGGCTGCTTCTGCAATGTGTCCGGGATTGCCGCAGAGGAGGCCGGGTTAGGCTTGCCCGGGGGCCGCCTAATGTTTAGAGACTCGCCCGATGGCGGTCGCAACCATACGACTTCCGTGTTTTGTTGTCTGCCACCCTTTCTGTTGCCTGCCACCCTTATTCACACGTTCCCGCACCCATGCTGGCCATCACCAAACTGCCCGCCATCACCGCCCGGCCATGCAGCCCTGAAACGGCTCGAAATCCCGACGTATGGAACCACAGCGGAACCACAGAGCGGGGCCAAAGAAAAAGCCCCAAGAACCCATTTCCATAAGTCATTGGGGTTAAAGGCTTTAAATGGTCGGGGCGGAGAGATTTGAACTCTCGGCCTCCTGCTCCCAAAGCAGAAAAATGCACCTTCTCCAAGTAACAATGCGATACAGTCATACACTGAAAATAGGTCGATTTTATTGGGCTTTTTGCATATTTATAGATTCTTCTTGACACCTGATGTTGCTAGTGGTATCTTTTCGCTGGGATACAGGCGGGATACAGAATCCCAGCAAAGGAACCGCTGCCATGAAAGCGAAGCTTACGCAGAAGACCGTGGATACCCTCAAGCCCGGCGCTAAGCGCTTCGATGCGTTCGATTCCGAGATGTCAGGTTTCCTCGTACGCACCGAAACGAGCGGAAGCCGGACGTACTACATCAAGTATCGGCGCGAAGACGGCAAGCGCGTCATGCTCAAGGTGGGAGACGCCGCCATACTGACGCTTGTCCAAGCCCGTGACCACGCACGCCGCTTGCTGGCCGATGCTCTACGTGGCGAAGACCCTGCTGAGGCCCGCAAGGAGGCCCGGCGTCACATCGCCACACTGGCCGACCTGCTTACCGAATACGAGACCGTGAACGCAGGCAAACCATCCCTGGCTGAAGAGATGCGCGCGATACGGGCCAACTTCGGTGAACTCATGGACAAGCCCCTGGATTCAATCAAGCTGTTCTCCGTGGAGAAGGTCCGCGCACGCCTCAACAAAGAAGGCAAGCCACGCGCCGGTTCCCGGTATTGCCGCTATCTCAAGACCGTACTGAACTTCGCCGTGGCCCGTGAATTCATCACAGAAAATCCGTTAGCGAAGTTCAAAGCCAAAGAAATGGACCCGCACCGCGTACGCTACTTGACGCCCCAAGAAGAGGCCGCACTGTTTGAGGCCATCGATAAGCGAGAGACCCGCCTTCGAGAGGCCCGCGAATCACACCGCGAATGGTGCGAAAAACGGAACTACCCTGCACCGGTCTCCCTCGACGGTTCCTATGCCGACTATGTTAAGCCCATGATCGAGATCGTGCTGAACACCGGCGTTCGACGCAGGGAGTTGATGACCCTGACATGGGAGAGCGTAGACTTCGAGGCCGCTACGCTGACCATCGAGGCCCGCCTTGCCAAGACTCGCACTGTCCGCCGCATCCCACTCAACGCCCGCGCCATGGCCGCGTTCAAGGGGTGGCAGGCATGCACAGGCCTTACTACGGGGCTTGTGTTCGAGGGGCCGGACGGCGAGGCCATGCATGATATCAACTCAGCATGGGAAACGTTGCTTGCCGATGCCGGTATCAAGGGATTCACGTTTCACGACATGCGCCACACGTTCGCATCGAAGCTGGTTCAGTCAGGGGTGGACCTCTACACCGTGATGACTCTGCTAGGCCATAGCAACATCAGCCTGACGCAACGGTATGCCCACCTGGCTCCCGGAGCAACGCGGGAAGCCGTGGCCTTGCTGGACACGCCCACAGATAACGTACTGGCGTTCCCCGGAACCGCGAAGGAGCAAGGGGCATAACGTCTGACCCATACGAAGTCAAGGCTTGGTAACAAACCGGAAAGGATGAAACATGAAGATCATCGGAGATCCCATAGAACCAGACCGCCTGTACACCACACTTCAAGTGGCCCGCAGGCTCTGCATACGCCACGGAGCCGTCAAGGCCCTCGCCGACATGGGCCACCTGCACCGCGTGCAAATTCCAGGCTATTCCGTCGAACGCATATCAGGCGTAAGCGTCTTGAAGTGGCTGGCAGGCGATGAGTCCGAGAAGCCACGCCCCCCACGCACCATGAAAGAAACACGCGCGCTTTTCCCTCCATTATCATAGAAAGGATTCCTAGCCATGCCCATCAAAGGCTTAACCGACATCCTGCGCCCGACCCTTGGCGGCTCCATCCGGCTTGGGCAGGGACGAGAATACATAACGGCATGACCCGGCCATCGTGGCCGGTGAAAGCATAAAAAGGCCCCTGAGTGCCGCAAGCACCCAGAGGCCGATGCGAGCAGCGGATTTGAAGGCTCCGCCGTCCGTAGAAGTATACCCGCCTCCGTAAGGAAAACGCATCATGCCTACCAATGAAACCAAACCTGTCCCTACCAATCCGCCCGCCTATGTACTCGACTTCAGTCGAATCTGGCTAGACAAGGACGGTTGGTGCCCCGACATGGAGAACGACATCTTCTACAACCAGCTTTGCCCGGCGTGCGGATGCAAGCTGATGCCGATGGGACCGCCATTCCAATTCTGCTCGTATTGTGGGACACAACTCGATATCGCGCAAGCTACATTGCATGACAGTTCTAAAACGGGAAAGGAGTGAACACCATGATGCCGGTACGAGAAATCAGCCTGGCCGAAAAGGCCTATCTTGCCGCATTGGGCGAGCAGCACCATGGCGACTCACTTCACTTTCTCCGGCCCGCCATCGAGGCCCGGGCACTCATACACAAAATTATCGAGGTCGAGACAGGACCGCTCATGCTCAAGGAGATCTGGGATGAAGGAGAGTTCGTATACTTTGAAACGCCAGAGGGGATGCTGCTGTTTAGCGAAGGCGGCAAGCTCGTTGCCCGAGGGGTGAACGGTGAATCCATCGAGGTTGCACGTCTTGCGGACCTAGGTGCGTATATTCCTTTGGCGTTCGCCTTAGAGGCATCTATCCCCGAGCCACAGCCAGCCGAAGCCTAACCTCCCCCACCGAGAGCGCGTCCACATGCTTGGGCGCGCTCATTTTCCAGGGGCTTGGTATAAGGCCGATACGCGCTACAATATTCGCGGAGTAAATTCATTCTGAATGGAGGTAATATCGATGATGATTCCACGAGTAGGGCGCGGCATACAGGTCAGAATACCGAGCACGGGACAGACGCTTGAATATCCCGAGGGCACGCCGCCGAACGTGATCGAGGCGCAACTGCTGGAGATGGAGAGCCCTGAACTTGCGCCGAATCCGTATGGAAATGGCTTTGTCGGCCAGATGGCGCAGTTATTCGGATTGACCAAGCAGATGACGCCACCGCCCAGCACGCTCCCGAATTTGGGCGCTAAGGATGTGATGGGGATGTCTCCCCAACAGACCACGGCCACACTGAATATGGTTCAGCAGTCGAACGAGGATGCGGCGGCGCAACGAGCGCAGCAACAGCAGGAACGCACCGCACAGTTCGAGAAAGCCCAGGACCGAAAACAGGAGTTGAGGTTGTATAAGACACAGTTGCAAAACCACCTTGATGAACGAAAGATCGAAGCGCAAACCGCGCAGATGAAGGCTGACTACGATGCGCAGGAAGCGGAGTCCAAGCGGCAGCACGAGGCGTGGAAACTCCGCACGCAGATGTCGAAGCCGTTCAATGTGGCCCCGGGCACCGATGTTGCGCAGTTCAATCCAGATACGGGCTCGGTGTCGTCGGTATACGAGAATCCGGCGGTCCCAAAGTGGATGGATGAGGTTTACTACCAGGACGCGGATGGCACGACCAAATCCGGCTCTGGCTGGGTGCATGATGATGGGACGTTCGAGCCCGCCGGGCCAGCTATAACGAAAAACGTGGTGCGGGATAACTTCCCTGTGCAGGTGAATGGCGTAACAGAATACCACACCGCAGTGCTCGACCAGACCGGCAAGGTGGTTCAGGACATCGGGCCGAGCAAGCCCACGGGCACGGGTGGAGTTCGGAAGCCTGTACCGGCAGACGCCGTCATGAACCGATTACGCAAGCTGTATGCAACTGCTTACGGTGACATTGCCGCCGTAGATGAGAATGGCACAGTAAAAATTCCATACGCCTTCGCAAAGCAAGCCATGCCACTGCTGGGTGTGGAAGACCCCGCCGTGCTATACGACCTGGTGTCACTGGGGCTTATTGAGGGTGGTTCATCGGATTACTTGTTGCCCGACGCCCGACGCCAGGAAGCCCAGCAAATGACGGCCACGTCGCAGCAGGCAGTGACACAGCAGCCAGCAGCAGCACCGGCAGCGACACAGCAGTCGGCGACTCCCACGCAAGCGGCGGCACCCACTCCGACGGCTCAATACATCAAGAAAAACCCGGTCATCGGCAGGTCTCCGAGCGGGAATCCCATCATCCTCATGAACGGGGAAGAAGTAGAGGTGGCGCAGTGAGAACTATTCGATATCAGGACGTTCCCGAGGGACCAGTCACGAATCCATTCGATTCTCTGCCCGTGATACAACCGAAGAAGACCATTCGGTATCAGGACATCCCAGAGGGTGACTCACTTCCCATCATACAGCCCAAGAGAACCATCCGGCTTAGTGACGTGCCGGACGGGCCACCATCATCCGCCCCCACTCCCGCCCTCGAGTCCCAAGGCCTCGGTTCGATGTACACGCCGGAGCAGCTTGCGGAACCAGGGCGGCCACGGCCTACGATGCAGGCGACCGGACCCATCCCCGCGCCGACTCCCGAAGACATAGCGCGCCAGACGAAGTTCAACGAACGGGCGCTTCGTATGTCGCAGCCTATGACGGCAGTGGACAACCTCAAAGAGATGGGCGGATGGGGCGCAACGCGGATGGTGCCGTTTGTCGGAGACCTACCGCAAGCCACACAGTTGTACCAAGCCGCTCGGCGGTTCCAGGAAGGCAGCGCCACAGACGACGACAATGCCGCCTTACAAGACAACTGGGAGCGCCAGTATCGTGATAAAGACTTCGGGTACATGGTGAGCGACATCCTGACGCGCATGCCCGCATACATCGGCGAGTTCATGTTGACCGGCGGCGCGTATACAGGAGGCAAGGCGTTGGCCCGGAAGGCCATCACGGGCGGCGTTGAACGGCTTGTGGGAGAACAGAGCGCGAAGGCTCTTACTCGCAGCACCGTGGCGCGTGCGGCGCTTCGTACAGCGGAGAGCGCTGCCGGTGCAGCGGCGCAGACGGCAGCCATGCCAAACCTGTCCATCGAGAACGCCCTCGAGCGCGCCACGCCCCAGATTCAGTTCAGCCAAGAAGGCCAAGGGGAATTGGTTTCGCCCGGCGCGCCATGGTCCGAAGCCGTGTTGAAAGGCATCGGGGACAGCTTCGTTGATGTGTGGTCAGAACGGTTCGGCGAAGGATTCCGGCGGCTGCCGGGTGTGAAGCGGGTCGAAAAGGTCCGGGAAGCGATTATCAGCAAGGCGCTTCCGAAGCAGCAGGTAGACGGCATGATCCGTGCAGCGGCGCGGCGCGCTTCGTTCCAGGGGATAATCCCGGAAATCGGCGAAGAGGAAGCCGGTAAGATGCTGTCCTACATGCTTGGCCTTACGGACACCTACGAGGTAACGACGCCTAAACAGCTTGGAGCGGAAGCCGTGGCGTTCAGTGTACCAGGGACGCCAGGACTTGGAGTTCGCGGAGCAAGCGAACTGAAACAGAGGCATCAGGCGCTTCCGTACCGCACACTGCATGTGAAGCCAGACGGCACGGTTGAGACACTGGCCACAGGCGCGGACTTGGCGCGCGCGGAGCAGCAAGGAGCGAGTACGGCGATAGGCATTTCCGCCGGTGAGTCACCAGTGGTGATTGTTGGCCCTAAAGGCATGACACAAGCCGACGCAGAACGGGCGATTCAGACGCCCCAGGCCACCCAGGGCGCGAAGCAACCCGTTTCTGTGGGTGAAGCGGCGCCTGTAGCCCCTGTCGTTACGCAGCCGCCAGCGGCGGCGCAGCCTAGCAGCCCACAAACGGCTGAAAGTGGGCCACAAGGGGAACTCACGCAAAGGCGCGAAGGCGCAAAGAGTTCACCAGTGGAAGCTCAGGGACAAAAAATGTCCAGTGGCGGACAAAAAATGTCCAGTGATATCGGCGAGCCGCCTGCCACTCGCAAGGACTATGTGACGGACGTGGCCGCCGAGATGCTTGGCGTGAAACCCACGGAGCGCCGCCCTAAAACCGCCGAGGAACGCAATGAGCCACTTGTAGAGTTTCGTCAACGGATGCGGCGCGCGGGCATTCAGCCGACCAAGAAGATTGGCGGGGCCAAACTTACCGACGATGACTTCGGGGGAAAGCTTCCTCCGGGGTATTGGCGCAATAACGGGACATTTACGTGGGACCGGGCGTTGATTGAGGCGGCGGACATGGGGCTTATCCCGTCGGCCGACGCGGACCCGTCAGTGCTTCGAAGTCTATTGGTTGGTTCATCGAAATACCAGGTGGGGCCGAACGTACCGGATGACTATGGCGTCGTGACGCCGCTTCAAGACCTTGCCGAGGGAGACCTCGTGTATCGAAAGGGCGAGTGGCACAAGGTCACGGATGTGGAAGCGTCCGGGGACACGGTGTTGCAGGACGGCGATACCACGGTTGTGGAATCGGATAAGTCGCTCGATGTGGGCGCGGTCGTCCGTAAGGAAAGCCCGAGCTACCAGAAAGCCAAAGCGTTATACGATGCTCAGGAATCGCATGCGGCACAGCGCGTAGCGGGCGAAACGGTATTTCTGCTCGATAAAGGTGTTCCACGCGACGATGCGGCCCAACAAGCCATATCGCTGTATGGCGGCAAGGAACAAGCGGCCCAGAAGTTGAAAGGCCAGCGGGCAGTGCTGAAGCAGGAAGGGAGCAGCACGGCGGCGGTAGACCGGGTGATTGCTCAGCTCGAGCGGAAAGCCTATACACCCGAGGAGATGGAGCGAGACTACCAGACCGGCGAGCTTCCGTTCGACGTTGGCCAAGCATCACCCGCCACAGCGCGCCAACCCGGGGCACCTGATATACAGGTGTCGGGCCGTGGCCTCGATCAGATTCGTGCGGCGGTCGGCGTGGCGCGGCAGGCCGGTATCATGGACGATGCCAGCGCGGATGCGTTGGATGCCTATCTGGCCAGTATGAACGTGCCGATGAACATGCAGGTTGAAATCACGAATCAGTTACGGAACATCACGCAAGAGGAAGCCAATAAGACGTTCTTGCAGGAAGGTGACACCGTGCGCGGCGTCGAGGCTGCCGAGCTGGACGCCACGGGCCGTGTGGTAGGGGCGTTCGCGCGGATCTATGCTGGGCATAATCCCGGGACGGCGATACACGAAATCGCGGGCCATGCCGTGCTGGACCTGGCGAATGACTCGGTGCGGGATATGGCGGCACAGCATGTGGTGGGGAAGAATTGGACGGATCTGGCGCCAGAAGAGCAACGTGCGGCTCATGAACAGTGGGCGGGTGATGTGCGGGCAGAGTTCTTTAAGCCGGGCAACATCATGAAGACCAAGGCGACTGGACAGTATCGGTCTTGGGTGCGGCGCGTGGCGGAGTGGATACGGCGGGTGCTGGGCAGGCTGTCGAAGTATGGGCGTGTGGCCCCTCAGTATCGGAAGAACGTGCAGCTTGCGGCACAGGGAAAGGTGGCGGAACTTGGCGTGGAAGGCGAAGGCTCGGACTCGGGCGAGATATCCGATGAAGAACGGTACTCGGCTCGGCTTCGGGATATCGATGACTTCCCCCGGGATGACGTGGAACCTAAGCGGCTGGATGTTCGGGGACACAATCAGGTCATTAAGACAAGGGCAAAGATCGAGTTTGATAAGTGGCCGGAGCATGTGACGGCGGCTGATGGCGTGAATGTGTTGTTGAAGAACCCAGACCGGGGCACGCTTGAGAATCGAGCAAAACATATGGTGACCTACACGAACAGAATCACTGTCAGTGTAGACAAAGCAACATGGATGCCGAATGTGCCAGATACACTTGCTAATGCGGCAGCCAAATTATGGGACAACAAGAAGAAGAACTGGATTTATGTTCGTGAATATCGGGATGGTACGAAGCATATGGTGGTAGTATCGCCGAAAAAATACGTCATAAATCACGAGGTAAACAGGGGGCGTTTAATCACTCAATTTCCAGGGCGCGGAAAAGGAAGGCAATATGATATGGAGGTCACCTGGCGCAGACCAGCGCCAGATGACGCGTACGGTCATGGGCGGCGTCCGAGCGTCCCCAAGCCGACGCCTCCCGCCTCAGCGATCCCGGACTCTCGACGGGAGGAATTCCGTAGCCAGGGTAGCACGGGAGGGCCAGGAACGCAAGAAGAAAAATTCGATGCTGGGCCAGCCATTGGCCGCCCAGAGTGGGCAAACCCCGGCCTGACACCCGAGGCGCGCAACCAGGTCGATGTGTCTCGGGAAGTCTTGAAAGAAGCTGGACGTGGGAAATACTCAAACCCAGAGAGCGCGGCGCGGGTGACGGCGATGCTGGCCAAACCGGACCGGCTGTACGCGTACGTGCTCGGTAAGGCGCGTAGCGGTTCGCCCCTGACTGACGACGAGATGGAAGCGGCAAAACGTCTCACGCATGACCTTGCACAGCAAGCCTTCGAGACCCAGGGCGACGCGGATATTGACAGACACATCGCGCTTCAGGAAGCCTATGACTTGCTGGGCGGCGAAGCAGGCGCGGCATTGCAGCGGCGGGTTGACCCACTCCGTACACCCGAGGAACGCGCCGTAGAGAACATCCAAAGCGCGGCCACAGAGCTGACACAGAAACTATTGGAACGAGCGCGTGAACGCATCGGCAGTTCCCGGAATTTGCAGGTGCTTGCCGAACGGACTGGGAAGGTTGCTGACGTAGAGATCCTTCGGCGGAAGATGTACAAATCCATCCTGAAGCATCTCAGCGAGGCGGGCATTGACGTGCAGAACCTCGCCGACGAAATGAAAGACCCCGCGAAACGGTATGAGGCATTGCATGTCATCGGCGCAACAAAAGCCTCCATTTGGGACGCTGTGTTCGAGTTCCGCCTGATGTCCATGCTGAGCCTGCCGGTCACACATGTGCGGAACATAGCGGGCAACGCGGTTTCCATGGGGGTTGATTATCTGCTACAGCGGCCAGCCGAAGCCTTAGTTAACTCTACTATCATGGCGCTTGGTGGCGAGGGAGCTCCCGAGACCCGACCGACGCTACACCCCGACGAGCTCAAGCACCTTTGGCGTGGCGTGCTGGCCGGTGCTCCTGCTGCGATACGAGCATCCATCATGGCGTTCAAGCATGACGCTCCAGTGTTCAGCGATGAAATCCTTGGACAGGAACGTTCAAAGCTAGACGCCAAAGGAACGCGGGCCGTTCGCACGATACCTCTTTCGCAGTTCTTCGCAGTGAAGGGCGTCGAAGCAAAACTTAGGGTGATGGCGCGTGCGCCGTATCGGGCGTTCCGGGGCGTATCGGTTACTTCGTTGGTGGCTGAAGACGAATTTTTCAACGCGCTGATAGCCAATATGGAGGTGGGTGTGGTGGCTTTCCGTATTGCCCGGGGCGAAGGGCTGACCGGCGAAGCGAAGGCCAAGCGGATAGAAGAGCTCGTGTCAGACCGCACATCGCGGGCGTGGTCAATCGCAATGAACAAGGCCAGTGTACTGACGTTCCAGTCTGACCTTGGCCCGATTGGTAAGGAGCTAAGCCGGGTTCGGGAGGTCATACACCTGCGCCACGCGGTGCCATTCTTCAAGACCTGGGTGAACCTCGCAAAGACGGGCGTCCGCAAATCGCCGCTTGGCGCGTTTGCTATGCTTACCCGGTTGGTCACGAAGAATGAGACCCCGGACTTGCTTGTGCGCGATCTCTCGGAACAACTCGTCGGGCTTATGGCCGTCGGCGTCACGGCGGGCCTGCTCTCGGCATTCGGCGGAGACGATGACGACCCGCCGATCACCGGCACGATGCCGTTCGGTGCGACACCCAAGGGGCAACGCGAGATGGCGCAGCGGACGGCCCCGCCACAATCGATACGCATCGATGGAAGGTGGTATTCGTATCGTGAACTCGAACCAGTGAGTACGACTTTGTCCATGCTGGTGGATGGCTTGACAGAATTCCGCAGCGCCCAGAACGGCAAGGATGTCATGGACGCTGCGGCCTCTGTCATGTTGCATTGGTTGTCCATCATACGAGATAAATCCATTGTCCGTTCACTGAGTGACATCATGGACTTATTCGATGCACGGAGCGGCGCGGGGCTCGCAGAACGGGCAGCGCGCTGGGCCGGGAACTTCGCCACATCGTTTGTGCCGAACATCGTCAAAGGCACTGAAGCCCGGCTTGATGACATGTATCGGGAGTCTCGAGTCTGGGGCGAGCACGGCGATAGGTGGGCGCGGTGGGGCGCACGAGTACGTTATCAAGCCACGGGTGTAGACGAGCCCAGGCCGAAGGTCACGCTCTGGGGTGAGGAGATGCAGAAGGCCAAGCCGTTCGACCGGCCCGCGTCGGATTTCCTATTCCGGCTGTTGAGCCCCATGCAGGATATGACGCCGGAAGGACGCGACGCCACGGCGGTGAAGTTGGACAGGCTGATTACAAACTGGAACAACGCGCACCCCGACGACGTGCGGTGGTTCAGCGCCCCGGAACCGTATGTCACGATTGCGGGGAAGCGGGAGTACCTGACGGATAGCGAGTATCACGATTTCTGCGCCGAAGCCGGGGAAGCCGCCCGGAAATCGCTGGCCAGGTGGGCGACACCTGCACGGGTGGAGCATCCATCCGAGGGAGACATGGCAGCCCTAGAAAAGGCCATCGACCGCACCCGCGCCGCCGCCCGCACGAAAATGATCGGCCAGGTGTGGAAGCGAATGCATACAATGTCTCGACAAGCCTCTGCAAAATAAATACAATTTAATTAGGGGTGTTCCCGCAGAATGCTAAAGAAATCCTCGTGTCGGGTCGATAAGTATGCCGGACCCTTAACGGAGGAAGACCGATGGCAGCGATGGTGACAAGGCGCGACGGCGACACGTTCGAGGTGAGTTTCTCGCTGAGGCTGCGTGGTTCGATGCTCGATATGGAGGAGGCGGTCCAGGAGGCCCTGAACGGGGTGGGGCGCGCAGTCATGGCCGAGGCCCTGGCCCGTTTCGACACAGACGGCTCGCCCATCCGCGTCGGCGCCACCACCTTCAAAACCAAGGGGCGCTTCGGCCAGACCTACGAGACGCCCCACGGCCCGGTCCGCGTCGAGCGGCACGTCTACCAGAACACCGCCACGGGCGGGCGCACCTTCTGCCCGCTGGAGCGGGACGCGCGAATGGTCATGAACGCCACGCCGCGCTACGCCCGGATCGTCAGCGGAAAATACTCCCGCATGGGCGCCGATGTCATGCGCCGCGACCTGCTCGAGTCGACAGGCCGCGCAATCTCGCGCGACTATGTGAAGAAGATCGGCGATTTTGTGGGCGCCCTGGCGCAGGCCAGGGAGGAGACGTGGGAGTACGAGCTGCCGGAATTGGACAGGCCGGTCGCGTCGGTGGCCGTGGGCCTGGACGGCACCTGCATGCTGCTCAGGGAGGACGGCTGGCGTCAGGCGATGTGCGGGTCCATCAGCCTGTACGACAAGGACGGGGAGCGGCTGCACACGATCTACGCGGGCGCATCGCCCGAGTACGGCAAGCAGACTTTCCTCGAGCGCTTCGGCCGCGAGGTGGAGCGCGTGAGGGCGAGGCACCCGGCGGCGCTGTATATCGGCCTGGCCGACGGCGCGCCGGACAACTGGAAGTTTTTGACGCCGCGCACGGACCGGCAGATGCTGGATTTCTATCACGCGCGGGAATACGTGGGGAAGGCGGCGGAGGCGATTCACGGTCATGGCGCGCGCCGCCGGGAGTGGGAGGCGGACTGGAGTCACCGGCTGAAGCACACGAGGGGCGCAGCCGGACGCTTGCTGGAGGAGATGAAGGCGAGCTTGCCAAGCGTGCGCGCCCAGGCTTGCCGCGAGGAACTCGGCAAGGCGATCACCTACTTCGGCAATCACCGCTCGAAGATGCAATACTGGCGGCACACGGCGGAGCGCCTTCCCATCGGCAGCGGAGTGACGGAGGCGGCGTGCAAGACGCTGATCAAGCAACGCCTGGCATGCTCCGGGATGCGGTGGAAGGAAGCGGGCGCGAGCGCGGTGATCGCGCTCAGGTCGCTGGAGATGACCGAGGGCCGTTGGGACCAGTTCTGGCAACACGTGGCCCGCCACGGGGTCAATTGAGGTTATCATATTGAGGGAGCACCCTTAATTAGTTTGGGTAGCTGGTAGCCGATTGCAACGGCCCGGCGCACGAGATGGCGGGTGAGTAAGAGTGATCCCGCTGAAAGCCTGCCGCTCGACCCACAGAAGGGATCACGCAATGCCAAAGAAACGCACCGCCGAAAACTTAGATCCAACCATTGCCGAATACAATAGTTTTCATCTCCGGGAAAAGCCTATTCCCCTCGTCCTTTTCACGGGAATGCTTCACAAGGAGCGGCTGGTGCTGGAAAATCCAGATGATACCCCTAAACAGAACCCCAGAAAAGAAACACTCGTTCCTCATTTCGTACTTCGAGATCTGCTTTCAACTCCTCATTTACGGGCATGTATTTACGACAACGTACCCGATGCCCTTTTGTGGGAAGCGCCCGAATTCGACGCCGCCGCCCGCTGGTTAATCGCTCACAAGCGGGCTGCCATTAATCCAAGTTTGCCCATCATTTCTCATCTGCGGGTACTCACCTTAAAGACAGACTTCATCTTGTGGGCTGAAGCGTCCGGCCAAAAACTTCCTGCATGGTTTGATACGCCTCAACCCGAGGATATGCCCGCGCCGCCGCCCATTGTTCTGGCACACATTAAGACGTGGTTTGAGAAATACTTGACGGACCGTGCATGGTGGACAGTATTAGAGATCGTTACCCTATGCCAGGTGCTTGTGGATCCGTGGCAATATTACCATTCACTTGAAGGAGCCCCAAAAACTGCGAATATCAACCAGTCCGACACTTATCGTGAACTGCTATCGACGGGGCCGCAGATCGTCAATGATGGTATCCGTACCAGTGAGGCGGTAGCATGGATACAGCGGTGCATCCTGCACACTCAATGGCTCAGCGACTTCTACACACCCGCACCGCTCCCCGCGCCCGCCACCGTGGCACAGGAGTCGGAGGAGGCCGCCGCGCCGCACCAGTGGAAGCCCGGAGACAGATTCGCACCAGACGGAACGCCGCTGTCGGAAAGGGAAAGCTTCATATGCAAAATGATAGCGGACCATGGCCCAATCACACATGTAGACATCATTAAGCACTATGACGAAGCTCATGCCGACGATTCAGATAAATCGCTGGATCAATCCAGTGTGTCTCGTACAGTAGCGAACCTTCGCAAGCATGGAGTTAACATTCCTCCCAGCAGGGGTAATTCTGAAATCGCTGGATATTACATATCTAGTTCGTCAAAACAATCTGCATAATGCCCACATAATGGCGCTATAGGCTTTCCGACTCAGGTCTGGCAATCTCCACGTAATGAATGGGCACACAAAGCGCCTGTGGCAAACGTTAGGAGCTTGAATATGTCAGACAATCTGAACAGCCCGCAATTAGTCGATACGAAAACAGCCGCCAAAATCCTGGGGGTTTCTTCGAACTATCTTAGAAAAAGGCGCTTTGAGGGCTACCTTCCAGGCCACATCAATATTGCACACGTTACGGTGGGTCGCGCGATCAGATACGATCTCGCCGACTTGCGGGCTTTCATCGACTCGAACCGTGTGACACCCGCAGATCCATTCAAGGACGAGCCCCGTGGCTGAGGCCATTGATCTAAAACAAGCCCGCCGCCGCAAGCGCCCTGGCCCCACCGACTCTATGGAGTTCCGACGCAGTGAATTATGCACTGAGTACAGTGGATCGCGCGTGTTTGCGAACGCATGCGGTTCTTATGTGCGATTCGTTTCCGGCTGGGGTTGGCTGGCATGGACGGGCACCCACTGGGCGTGCAACGAGGCGCAAGTGCGTTCGATGTGTATCGAATGCGTAGGCCAACACTTCAGGGACTTGGCAGGCCAGTACGCCCGAGACGGTGAACCGACTCAACTTGTCAGTTGGCTCCTAGCATTTGCCCGTAAGTGTGAGACCGCCGCCACAGTGTCCGCGATTTTGAAAATCTCAGAAGCGTATATGTCTATGACAGTGGCCGAATTCGACGTCCAGCCATTGAAGGTTAATTTCAAAAATTGCACGCTAGACTTCGGGAATCCGCAAGGTTCGTTACCTAAAGTATTAGACCACGGCAAGAGCGATTACATCACGAAATGCATCCCGTACGATTATTACGAAGGAAAGCCCGCCCCGACATGGGAGCGATTCCTGGAGGATATTTTCCCCAGCCCAGCCTTGCGCCATTTCGTGAAAAAGGCCGCCGGGTATAGCCTACTCGGAACATCGGCGGAGCAGGTGTTTTTCATTTGCTTTGGCAAAGGCCGCAACGGGAAGTCCACCTTCTTGAACGTGCTCCAGCGAATTATGGGGGATGGCTACGCAGGACAATGCCCTCCTGAGCTACTTCTCGATAACCGCCCAAGCAATGGCCCGAGCCCCGACCTTGCGAAGTTGTACGGCCTACGGTTCTTGACGAGTATAGAGACCGGCGAAGGCCATAAATTGAACGAGGCGCGCGTCAAAGCTATGTGTGGCGGAGACCCAATTGTAGCACGCGAATTGTATCAATCGCCGTTTCAGTTCGAGCCTACTCACGTGCTGTGGCTTGCCACAAATGATCGCCCTAAGATTAAAGGAACCGACCTAGCCATCTGGCGTCGCGTACGCCTTATTCCTTTCACCCAGACGATTCCTGAGGACCGCGTTGACGGTCAATTGAAGGAGCGTCTTATATCAAACGAGGCTGAGGGCGTCTTGAACTGGCTTGTCGAAGGCGCATGCGCCTATCTGGCGGAAGGTTTAAAAGCACCCGAGGAAGTGACCGCCGCAACATCCGAATATCGGCTACATGAGGATGGCGTAGGCCGCTTTCTGGCGGAGTGTTGTCTGCGACAATCCCACTGCCAAACGCTAAAAGCGGATGTATATGCAGCATATGAGAAATGGTGCGCAGATGCCGGTGAAACCGCCGTAAGCAAACGCCGGTTTGGCGAGTATCTTCAATCGCAAGGTTTCGATGAATACCGCGCCACCGGCGGCAAGCGCTTATGGATTGGATTAGGAATATTAACCGATGAGTGACGCTAGTGACGCTAGTGACACAACATTCCATAAACTCTCCTTAGAAACTCTATCATAAGGGGACTTTACTGAAAGTCATGTCACTTGCGTCACTAACGTCACTCGTTCTCACAGCAAAAAAACATTTGGAAGGAGCCTGCATATGAACAGTAATTTCGAGTACGCACACTTCGAGGACGCGCCTGCTGTCCATCGAGAAATCGCGCAACTGGCGGCAATGAACTATCAGCTAAGCGAGTTCGAGATCGCACACATGGTCAAACTGGAACCATCTCAGGTGGAACAGATACTCCAGCACTGGCCCATCCGGGAGAAGATACGCGAATTACGCGCCACTGGTGAGACATTTTGGGCCGCCACGGTTACGCGACTGAACGAGGCAATCGACCTCGGCCTGGCTCAACTCGATGAGACGTTGTCAGATCCGGAAACGCCCGTCGGAATAAAGCTGCAAATTGTTATTGCGCTGCTGGACAGGCACCCGAGCGGAATGTTTGGGCAGCCGAGAGCCGAGGGGAATGCAAAAGGGGCGTGATTTTCGCACCGGTGTTTGACCCCAGGTGTATATCACCCCCAGGCTCGACCCGCAAACCCAGTGTTTTTCACGATATGTAAAGTGGACGTTACGTGGAGCGATTGCATGAAAAGTATCACGAAAGAAATCATCAACTCGCAGGAGCGTTTACGAGATTACGACAGAGACATGATGGAGATTTTCACTGAACTGAAGGACGATTTGGGCGACCCGATTGTCTTGACGCAGTTGGCGATGACCAGAAACGCCATGCTTCATGAACGGCGTCTCTTGCAGCAGTTGGAAGCGGAGTGGTTCGAGCAGCAATGGGAGGCTCCGCGATGAAGCCCGCCGCATGGCATAAACACGTGGCCAGGCTGTTATACGCCACCGGAGGCAATCGCCGCGCCGTGGCCGCTGCGACCGGTAAGACTGTTGCGCAGATAGACGCCATATGCGAAAAGCCCGCCGTGGCCGAGTACCGGCGGCAGCTTGAAGACTCCGCGTTGATGTTGAGGGTCTCGAGCATGGGGCAGCTTGACGATATGCTCCGCCAAGCCCTGGCCGTCATCGAGGCGATTTTGAACGACCCCAGCGCCCCGGCAAGCGTGCGGTTGCGAGCGGCGGAAACGGTGCTGGACCGCCACCCTTCAGGCATGCTTCAGAAGCGGAGCCGTGTAACGACGGTCTCAGGGGAAGAACATCACCCGTACGATAGCAGGAGCATCGAGGCTATCAAGCGCGATGCATTGGAAGGAGACACCCACCATGCCGAATAAACCGCCCTATAAACCCGCCCCAGCGAGCCCGAGGCTGCACCTGCTGGCCATGTATCGCGCGTTGGGCATGACCATCAAGCAGGCCGCCGAGCTTTCGGGATATGGCCACGTGCAGGCCGCCGCAGTGGCCCTATGCCGTCCCGCTGGAAAAGCCGAGCTCGAGCGCATCACGGCGGAAATCGAGCGGCGGTACATCGAAGCAGCGGTGATAGGTGACTTGGCCCGCGCCGGACTCATGCCGCCGGTATGCAGCAAATGCGAGACCTGCGTGAACTTCACGCCCCGCACCCAGGACACCCCCGCCGATCCCGGTGCCTGACATGCCCCGGAACCCCGCGAATTCGTTTACGTGCTGGCCGCCCTGCTACGATCTGCCATCAAGTCATCCATTCATACTGCTAAACCGCCCGCGTTGCTCTACGGGCATCCTGCGAAGCGCGCCACGTGTTCACACCCACCTCTCCTCTCTCCACCAGCCAGATACCGGTTGCACCCATCGATTCGAATAGCACCTAATATCTCCCAAGAATAAAGTTGACAAAACTTTACATTACTGATAGGCTTGAATCATGAAAAAAGTGCTTAACATCCAGAATCTACAGCAAGCCATGCAGGCACATGGTTTGAATCAGGCCAGTCTATCAAAACAGATTGAAGTGAGCCGCACCGCTGTAACGAAATGGTTCTCCTGTGAGGATTTCCCGCGTCCGGACAAACTACTCAAGCTAGGCATGCTGCTGGAGCTGAGCTTCCAGCAACTCGTCATCGAACACCATGACCCCATGGAACCTGTAATCGCATTCCGGCGCAAAGGTGGACACAAGACGACAGCAGAACATGTGAAACGAGCAAAACACATGGGTGTTCTGCTTGGTGCGCTCGCTCCTTTTCTCCCCTTCGATACACTTGCACGTCCGGCGACACTGCGTGAACCGCTCAACGAATACGAGTACTTACAGCGTGTTGCCAGCAGGATTCGCAAAGACATTGGAGTAAGCCAGGACGGTCCCGTGCAGTTCCGTGACCTAATAGGCCGATTCACCTCTCTGAATACAGTAATCGTTCCGGTGCTCTGGGGCCACAAAGAGCATCACGAAAATGCACTGCATATCTACTTGCCGGAGTCGATGACGACCTGGGTGTATCTGAATTTGGACAGCAACATCCACGACTTTAAATTCTGGATGGCGCACGAACTGGGCCATGTACACGCTCCAGAGCTCCGGGATGATGAGGCGGAAGACTTTGCGGACGGGTTTGCCCAAGCGCTTCTTTTTCCCGAAACATGTGCTGCCACAGCTTACGCGAAAGTCAGCAAGGCAAGAAGTGAGGGTGTCCGCATCAACCTCCTGAAAGACATCGCGCGCGAATTTGGCATTTCCCCTACAACTGTGAATTTAGCTCTGCAAGCATATGCTCGAGCGCACGCCCTAGACTGTGTGGATGCAGGACAGTCCATTCATGCCGCGTCCACCAACTTCAATAAAGAGTTCACGAGCGTCAGCGAGATGTTGTTCCGTCAGCTTCCGCCGACTCCGAAAGAGTATATGGACGTGGCGCGTGATATGTTTCAAAGTCCTTTCTTCGATGTGTTAAAGAAGCACATACAGAAGACGGATGTCTCTACCGGATTTGTGGAAACAGTTCTGCAACTCCCGCTTCTAGATGCCAAAGGGGTGATCGAGGAGTTGCGATGAATGGCGCGGACCTCGATTCTCCTCGATAGCAACGCCTACTTCCGTTTAGCTAGAAGCGTTCACCCCTTATTAGGCCAACAGTTTGGTCAAAATTGCTATTGCCTGTATGTCATCTCTGACTTTGAAACCGAGTTCAGCAGGAATCCCCGGTTGCGTCGCAAGTTCCATTGGGTAGATAATACTGAGTACGTTGCGAATCGTAAGATACCTCTGCCTTTGTCTCGCCAACAGCGTAAAGAAATACGTGGAATCTACGATTATATGTCAAATCATGCACGTACTGAAGGGCTTCGCGTGTCTCCTGTTGATGTTCGCGCTCTGGCTACAGCTTACACACTCGGCATACCGGTAGTGACGGACGATCAGGATATGCTCAAGTTGGCAGGGGACTATGAACTCGAAGCTATGAACACACTGGCGCTCATGCGTTTGATGCTCGACTCCCACCACATCGACATGAACCGAGTGCATCAAATTGTTGCCTATTGGCAATACGAAAAGGACATCCCTGCCGGATTTCGCGGGGATTATCTGGGTCTTTTCGGTGAGCCACCACCCACATTCTAAACTGTACCCCGAGCATGGCACAGTTCCCGTTTTCACCAGAATTTTCGAGCAGGGGTCTAACGCTATACAGTGGGGTGTCGCTGATCCCCCCTGCCACCCCCCCTTGCACGCACGCGCACATACATCATCGCACCGCCGCCCGGCCGCCATGACATAAGCGACGACACCGTCAAGCATCCCACATGTAAACCAGGCTTCACGCTGAGCGCTTGTTCCATGGCATCAATCGTTCTACCATGCGTGGCAAGTGACCTGTCCCATGCTATGATTCCTAACGGAGACGAACATGAGAGCTTATCCTCGATACGATGGCAGCATTCCTGAGTGCGCTTATGCCGCGTCCACTGTGGCTCAGTATCGCTATAACTGGACTCGAGTCTTCGCTATATGCACGAGGCCCACTGAAAAGGGGCTACGGGTGTACCTGCACGGAGCGGATAAAGCCGGACGACAGGGCATGGCGCTGTTCGAGGTATCAGACGACGGGGTCATTGCGGAAGTATAACGACCGCTAATACTAAAGATTTTCACGATTGCGGGATTGCTCCGGGAAACCAGGACAGTTCGAGCATGCCCGAGGTGCCCCGCCACGCCCATGCTGGCCATCACCAAACTGCCCGCCATCACTGCCCGGCCATACAGCGCCGAAACCGCCCGAAAAGAAGCCCACCGGGATACAAGCGGGATACAAAAGCGGGGCCAAAGAAAAAGCCCCAAGAACCCATTTCCATAAGTCATTGGGGTTAAAGGCTTTAAATGGTCGGGGCGGAGAGATTTGAACTCTCGGCCTCCTGCTCCCAAAGCAGGCGCGCTAACCGGGCTGCGCTACGCCCCGAAAATTGAAATGATATCTTAGCATGTTTGAATAGGCGGACGCCACATTACGTTCAGGCTTATCTACACGGGTTCGTCACTTCGCTGCCATTGGCCATTTTTAAGCCGCACGGCCTCACGTCGTATTCCTTGTGGGCTTATGTGGACAACCACATAATTGTGATATCGATATTCTGGCCGTAGGCGTTTGCTGAGGGGGGCGCCGGCCCCCGCGGTCAGGGTATAGCGGACGCCGTCGATTTTCTCGCTTACGTAGCCATGGATATGCCCCATGAAAACTTCGTTGACTCCGTGGCGTATGAAGAGGTTATGGAGCTCACCGGCGTATTTTTTGTATCCTCTACGTTTGTTCACAATGACGATATGGTCCTCGAAGTAGCGTGGAGGAATGTGGAGAAAAACATATTTATAGGGTGGAGCGGGGCTTTTCTCGAGTTCGCGCTCGACAAACGCCAAGTCATCCGCATCCACGCGTGAACGTTTGCCGTTGTTGAATCCAATGAAGCGGCATGCGCCATAATCGAAGGAAAAGCGCTCCGCTCCGTATAATGCCTTGAAAGGCCCAAAATCGCGCCGCGCGCCGCGCTCATGGTTGCCTGGGATGCAGAAAACGGGAATAGGCTCAACCATCTCAAGTAGCTTGATATGGTTTTTTAGGTATTCCCGGGGGGTGCCATGCCGGACGATGTCGCCCGTGTTAAAGATGAGCGCTGCACCTTCTTTAGCCGCCTCGCCATAGACCTTCACTGCGGTCTTTTGAACGTTTCGGTTATCTCCGAGCACGACAAATGTAAAGTTATTCGGATCCTTTTGCTGCTCTTGCGCCGCCTTGAGCAGCACGGGGTAACTATATTTTGGGGCATACTCTGCCAATCGGCTTAATCCCGCGTGGGCCAAGGCATAGCGAAGGCCATAGAGTGTTCCAAGCAAGATAAAAAGAAGCACCAGCGCTATCAGGGTCAATGCATATCCGAAATACCATCCCGCAAGCACTGCGGCAAGAATAAATGCGCCAAGGAACAGGCGTTTTTTCTTGGGTATATATGTATCAAGCGGTTTCACTTTGGGCATATTCCGGCTTTCATCTGTTTTCTTCTACATCACTTCAGGCAGCGATCCTGTTCTTTGATCTCAACATTCATGGATATAGCATGCCGCCGCGTTCCTCTTTTCAACCGCATTTTCGAGACGGTTACAATCTGGAATAATCGGCATGACCATAGCCAGCCGCCTAGGCCATTGTCAATTTCGATTTCACGGAATGTCGATTTCACGGAAAAGCACGCACAAGATTCATTTTCGTTCATGCGCGCCGTTAGAACGGCATTTCTTGCGCCAAAAAACGAGCCCGCCTATCCCTACTAGCGCTGTTGCCGCCGCTATGCTGGACACCACGGCATATATCCATAACCGCAAGTGTGCAGGCGGCGATAGTGCGACGTAAGTAAAAGGCTCAGATACGGTTATCTTTACGGTGGAGCCTTGGTTTCCTTGTGGAAGCTCAATGGCAAGGGGCACTGGGGTATTGCGTTCCCGCTGTTCGGCGGCTGGCGCTTTCACTTTCAACATGGTGTCAGAAGACATGAGCAGGCGTTCGTCCAGTTTTTTCCCCCGCTCATAGGCCAGGATGTCTCCAAAGAAGATGCGTTCAGGCCAGGCAAGGCCGCGTCCCTCTATGGCCACAACAGCTCCCCCTTCATACGCGCCGCGCTTATCGCCATTGGCGGAGAGCGTGTAACGGGCAGCGCGCAGCAATGATTCGGGCGGCCAAGCATCACGCCGAAGGGCCACTGCGCCAGGCCCGCTCAGTGGCATGCGCACCACTTCCATGCGGGAACCGGGCGGGCTTGCGGGCGATAATTGAGGCAGCACGTCGCCGCCGCTTATATTCCATTCATACGTGCTCCGTGGACGCCCCGCAGGATCCGTTTTTATTTTCATATGCGCATAGCTTGACGGCATATAGGCGAGTGCTGTTTCCAGACGGAAGCATGATATGCCGCCCGATTGCAGTTCCGAGGCTTGCAGAAGCGAGCCATTATCTGTGTAGGGAACGGGAACCAGCAATTCGATGGGCGTTTTTCCCGGCAAAAACGGGAATGGCCATATTTCTTCAAATGGGTAGGCGGTTTCGTAAAAGTGGATGTCAAAAGCCCATAATCCATCGCATTCGCGCCCAGCGTCCAAAGCGTCCAGCCCAAATAAGCGCGGCGTGCGGGTGGCACGCACCAAAATACCGCAGTCCGTGTGCCGGAACCCGCTTGACGCTGGGATGCGCAGCAGGGCCGCCTCCACATTCTGGCCTTCGCCAAGTGGCATACGAAATTCCTGCGGTTCATCCATGGTGCGGCAATACAGGGCCGCCGCCGACACTTCGCCCTGCACGGAAGCAACAGCTCCTCCGCCAGGCGCGGTGTCCACGCGGCGCTGCTGGCGCACATACTCGAATGTATCCGCACATTCAAACGCCTTTCCATCTGCCCCCACCACGCGCACCGGCGCCGCCACCCGGTCCTGGCCAGGCAAAAACTCCCCTGTATACGGCGGCGCTAGAATATGCAGTTCCTCCGCGGATGAAGCAAAATTCTCGTCATCCGGGGGATAATGCGCTTCGGAGCCTCCGATGAAAACCTGCGGCCGCTGTCCATTCGCTGCTTGCAGAAACTTGCCTGTAATGTGTAAAACCGCCCCTCCAAAGACCCATGCGCAATTGGGCTCGATTCCCAGCAGGTAGGGAGTTCCATCATTCTTATACATATAGGCCTCTGGAAGAACCGCATACTCGCCGCTGGCGTTCATCACGCGCACATCGGAAGCTACATTAGGATGCTCTCCCGCCGGAGCCATTACATCCAGGAAAAACCAAGAGCCGCTGCTTGGCGTGGCATGCTGCACAACCGCTTCGCAAGCACCTATCCATACGCGTGGCGGCGGTTCATTTTCCGCATATGTGATTCCTCGCACGGTAATACGGACCACTCCTCCGCCGCTCATAGGGCCTTCTTTGGGCTGGACATGCTCCACTTGCATATCCGCCGCAGCTTGGAAGGAGAACGGCAGCGCCTTTGAGACAGCGCAAGCCGCTTCATTTCCTTGTTCAAGCGCAAGATACACGGCGGATTGGAACGGATGCTCTACTTCGGGAGTTCGAGCATAGAGCATAGTGGTTCCCAAAACAGACACGGATTCCGCTCGGATATCGCGGCTGGGTTCCGGATGTTCTGGGTCGCGTGCGAAATAGACGGCCACATTTTGATTCAACGGGGCGGATTCGGAAGCTTTCATGTACATGCGGATGGTGTATCCTCCCGGAATGGGAACGGACTCCGGCCACACGGTTTGAGGTTCTGGGGCGCACGGCTGGTATTGAAAGGCATTCGGCAGCACGGCCAGAAAGCCGTTTTCCGTTATTATTCCAAGGGAGACGGGCCCTGCCGCGCCTTCTGGTGTAACCCATTGAATGCCTTGCCCGGTGGCATTCCGCGCATCTAGCAGCGGCGCGGAGCCCAGCCGGGCCGATATGCCTTTCATATCGAATCCTTCGCCGCGCACTTCGATGGGAGTGCCGCCTTGCGCCGGGCCTGCGCCAGGCGTGACGCCATCCAAGCGGGGGGCTTTATAACGAAATCCATTGGCTAGGGTGTCCGTATTGTTCGGAGCGTTGCCGTCCCAAACTTGAACATCCACCAGGCGTTCCTGTTGAGGAACGGCCAGCGGCTTCGCGCGCGGCGTCCGCACCAAGCAGGTCGCCGTAGGCCCATTTTCGACCTTCACTACTTCTGCCGCCTGGCCGTCTATAGCCGCCTGTATTGATGCCCCGGCAGGGGCATGTTCGAGAACGATCCGCACAACGCCCCCGCCAATGCAGAAATCGGATGCGTCTCCAGACGCAGGATTCACCACGCTTCGGATGCGTAGCGTATCTCGCGCTTGGGCAAGGGTTATTAATCCCGCTTCGGACAGCAATCCCTCGATGGCGTTTCCATCCATTCGGGAGCCTTTCGCGGACAAGGCCCACGTGGAAACAGCATCCAGCCGGGCATGAAACATCACCCCCGGCCCCGCGTCGGCATCTTCGGCAATTGTCTTTATTTGGGCAAACCGGATGTCTTGCCCAGCAGGCGGATGGAGGCCTTCCATACGCAGCAATAACGGATTCACGGCCAACCGGGCGGGGTCTATGGATTGAAAGGTCCGGCCGCCATCCGCACTCACCAGCACATCCACATACACATAGGGCCCATCAGACATTAAGGTAAAATACGGCGATGCGGGCGGCTCCGCTCCCGGCAGCGCTTCCGGTGAAGACGCTCCCGCGAACACGACAACACCTTGCTCGCCTGTATCGAGCAATCCACTGGGTGCGCGCAGCCATGCGCGGGCTTTATCCGCGAGATGGAGTTGAACCGCAAGCAACAGGCCGCCACGGGCGGACCGTGAGGCGCTTAATCCCGCCATAACCACATCGCGCACCGGGGCCGCCACGGAACCGCCCGAGGCCCGCCATAAATCGCACTCTGTAAGCGCCAGGGCGAAAGGATCATCCAGGAAACCATCCTGGTTGCTGTCGGCGTCCACTTGCACCACCTCAAACATGGCGGAGTCCGCATACAGCGCTTCCGCCGCGTCCATTACACGCAGTTCTGCGGCAATTCGATGCTGGACCTGTTCCGCCAGCAAAGTGAGATCGGCAAACTCCGCGGCAGGCGGCAAGCCAGGTATCGGAACCGTTGCGTTATCGTCTACAGAAAACTCCAATACGCCTGGAGGCAAGGGGGCGAATGCGTCTACGGCGATTGACAGCGGCACGCTTTGAGCGCCTAACTGGAAAAAGATGCGTCCATTATCCTCGGGTGTAGCAATTTGAAAGGCTTGCGAGCGGCTAGATACCTCATCGTTTCCCCATGCAGGCATGGAGGAAAAAAGCACGGCCAGCACGGCTATTCCGGCATATAACCCGATTCGCATGACGAAACGCCTTCCCGCCGGTTCAATCGCGCGCAAAGCAAGCCTAAGATATTGCGATTGGTCATGTTGCATACATGGCGATACATAGTGTTTAGCCGCTTTGATTCCCATTGTCAACAGAATTACCGGCATGCTATCATATCCTTATCACATGATACAGGTTACCTGCGCACAATGTGGTCTTCGGATCATGGTTCCACCTACGGTTCAAGGCGCCCGCGGCATTTGCTTTGGGTGCGGCGCGCCGTTGGTGGTGCCTGTCAATACTCCCCGGGTGCTTGATGCTGAATTGGTGTTTCAAGCGGGCGATCAAGTGGCAAACCGCTACGAAATCATCGAACGGCTAGGCGCGGGCGGAATGGGGGTCGTCTATAGCGCCCATGACCAACTCGTGGGCGAACGGGTGGCGCTCAAATTCATGAAACCTAAGCTCCTTCGCACTCCCCAAGGGCAGCGCATGTTTATCCGGGAAGCCCAAGTAGCGCGCCGCCTTCGCCATGACCACATTGTAGCCGTCCATGATGTCGATAGGACCAGCGACGGCATTTTATACCTCACCATGGAACTCATCGAAGGGCGGCCTCTACGGGCCATTATCCGTGAAAGCCGTAAAAACCAACGCTATCTCCCCGTGCGCTATTGCGTCAGCATCCTGGAGCAAATCTTATCGGCACTCGAATATGCCCACAAAACGGTCATACATCGTGATATGAAGCCGGAAAATGTACTTGTCCTTCCGGGAGAGCGGGTGAAGGTGCTCGATTTCGGCCTGGCCAAAGCAGTGGATGAAGAAGAAAAAATCCGCCATTCCGACCGGAAAGAGAAAAGAGTGGTGGGAACAAAGGAATATGCCGCGCCCGAACAAATCCGGTACCAACCGGTCGATTTGCGCGCGGATATATATGCATCGGGCTTGCTGCTGCGTGAATTGCTAACTCTGCACACGCCGGTGGATCCGCCCTGCGACTGGGCGCAAATACGGGACGATGTAGCCCCTTCCATCATGGCGGCGCTCGATAAGGCCTTGCAAGAAGACCGTGAAAACCGATGGCCTTCTGCTGGCGCGTTCCGGGACTCGCTGCTTCAGGCATACCGGGATTCATACGCCCCCCAAGCCGCCTCTTCAATTGAAACCGGCGGGCGCAAAGCCTCCACGAAGGGGATGGTTTATCTCGAAGGCGGCAGCTTTATCATGGGCAGCAACGAGTTTGCCGAGGCAGCGCCCGAGCGGGAACTCCATATTGAACCTTTTTACATAGACATATATCCCGTAACGGTCAGCCAGTACATGGCCTTTGTCGAAGACACAGGAAGCCCCAAGCCCCGGTATTGGGATCATCCTCAATTCATGGGCGCGCAGCAGCCCATAGTAGGGGTTTCGTGGGAAGAGGCTCATGCGTATGCCCATTGGGCAGGAAAAGAACTGCCGCTCGAGGAGGAATGGGAATTCGCCGCAAGAGGGCGGGAAGGCCGCTTATATCCTTGGGGAACTGTGGAGCCCGATCCCACCCGCGCCAATTTCGGAGACCATCTGAATATGCCTTCTATTGTGGGCATGCATGAAGATGGCGCCACGCCGGAGCACATACACGACCTTGCGGGAAACGTATATGAATGGACGGCTTCCCCGTTTGCCGAACCTGGCGGCGCATCTTCCGCTCCCGCAAGGCGCGTCATTCGGGGGGGCTGCTGGCACTCCGGCGCTGACACCTTGCGCGCCAGCCACCGGCGCGGGCTTTTCACCGAGACCCGGGCCAACACACTAGGATTCCGCTGCGTGCTCCGGCCGCGCAGCCTGGCGGATAAAAAAACTTGAGATTTTCACGCGAAACTAAGCCATTGCGCCCATGGGATTGGCGCAATGGCGCGTTCTCATGATGAATCCGCCGTCCATGCCCCATGGACTTCATCTCGGATGACAAGCCCAATGCCAGTTTAGCCAATATCGAGCTGAACAAAAGGCCACTTTGCTGCTCGAATATCCACGCATATGCCAAGGGTGCCGCGATTTCTACCGGTGTTTGGGTGCAAAGAAAGAATTGCATGCGGTACAAAACGTGATCGCTCACGCTTTTACCCATACAAGAAAGCACTTTCTCCATGCCGCTTCTGTGAAACATCCAAGAACTTGAGAATGAAAAATACGCCGCGATATCATTGTCAATTATCATCCAGAGATCAAGGGTGGGTTTTAGGGCTGAATGTTTATTTAAAATACGATATTCAATAAAATAAAATAATATTTGCGTAAATTTCTCTGCTATCTTTAAGCCGAATTTGTGATATAATAATTGTGCGTGAAGGGGAAAACCTTCCATGCTTGGGGATAAATTTCCGAGGAAGCGACATTTTGGCTATTGATGAGCAGCATATTTTTACAGGTCTTCTGACAATTCGTGACCTGCCTACTCTGCCCCAGGTTGTCATCAAAATACTCGAAGCAGTAGAAGATGAGTATTCATCCGCCGCGGATCTCACTACGCTCCTGGAACAGGACCACGCAATCTCCGCACGGGTATTGCGGCTGGCCAACTCCGCATTCTATGGGCTTCGCAACGAGGTGGACACGATTCAACGGGCGGTGGTCGTGCTCGGATTTGACGCAGTAAGCCATCTCGCATTGGCGGCTTCGGTGTTCAAAAGCTTCTCAGAACTGCAGCAGTTCGCTCTAGACCCCGAAGACTTCTGGATGCATGCATTAGGGGCGGCGAAAGCCGCGCATATCATCAGCAATGAGTACTGCAAAACCACCCATCCGGAATTATGCTTTACAGGCGGCCTATTGCATGATATCGGCAAATATGTGATGGCGCTGACCTTGCCAAAACAATACCGCCATATGGCCGCCGAAGCGGAAACGTTCACCTGCATGCTGAAAAACATAGAAATGGAGCATCTTGGAATCACGCATGCGGATGTGGGAGGATGGATTGCCGAGAAATGGCGGTTTCCACAATCCATAACGGATATGATACAGAATGTCTATCGAGCCGATCATTACAGGGGCCTTTACCAAAAAGAAGTGGCCATTGTCGCGCTGGCCGCGGAAATGTCCCGGGAAGCAGGATTTGGCCGGGCGGGGGATTGGCGGGCTCCTTTGATAGGAAAAGCATTGCTTGATACGCTGGGGATTACACGGACCGATGTAAAGCATGTACGGGTGCAGCTTGATGAGCTGCGCGGAGAAGCGAGAGATTTTATCTCTGTAATACATTAGGGGTAATATCATCCAGATGATTACCGGAGGCGATATATCCAGCACCCATGCCTATTCCGAAGCGCTGCGCCATATGACGTTGCGCTATGAACGTTTAGTGCAGGCGCTGTCCATACTCCGCCAAATGAATGAACTGGATGATCCCCGGAAAAGCATTGACCATATTACACGGGGAATCCTCGAAACGATTGCCTTGGGGCTTGCCGCGGAGAACTGCTCCCTCATGCTCTTGGATGAGACGGGCGAGTTTCTCGAACTGCGCGGCGCATGCAGCCCTTTCGACACGCACGGCCGCACCTTCGAGCCAGGCATGTGGCATGGGCCGCGGTTCCGCCTCGGAGAAGGCGTCGTCGGCAAAGCGGCGCTATCCAACTCCCCCATTCGAATCAGCGACTCCAGCCAGCATGAAGGCTTTATACTGCATGCTAACAGCAAGGTTTGCGTTCGCTCCATGCTCTGTTTTCCATTATGCGTGGATAAAAAAGTGATTGGCGTGCTCAATTTGACCCATAGTGAGCCGGACTTTTTTTCTCTAGACACCGAACATGTCATGGCACTCATCGCCGAACGCGCAGCCCGCCTGTTTGCAACGCATTTATTGCATGAGCGCGTCCGGGACAGCGAAGACCATTACCGGCTTGTGACGGAGAATGCGGTAGACGCCATCTTAGTCTTCGATCCAAGGGGCCGCATACTCAGCGCCAATCCCGCAGTGGAACAAATCACCGGCTGCCCCACCGGGCATTTTATTGCAGAGGGGAGCTCCTGGGAAGCCGGCATTGTGCCGGAGGATCTACCCCATTTCCTGGAAGATCGCATCCATCTTTTAGAATCCCGAAAGACAAGCGCTATCGAATACCGCTATCAAGACGCCTCTGGACAGCTCCATATGCTGGAACAGCGCAGTTCCGCGCTTCTTGATATGTCCGGCGAAGTCACCGGCGTCATCGCCATTACGCGCGATATTACGGAACGCAAGCAGGCGGAGGAAGAATTAGCCCGGTATCGAGACCGCCTCGAAGATATGGTCCAAGAGCGCACGGCGCAATTGACCGCATTGAATCACAAAATGGAACGCGAGATATTAGAGCGCATAGCGGTGCAAGAAGAGTGCAACAAGCTCGTAACCGCCATCGAGCAAACTGGCGAAGCTATCTTGATCACCAATGCGGCTGGCGTGATCGAATACGTGAATCCCGCCTTCGAAAGTTTAAGCGGCTACACCGCCGAAGAAGTGCTCGGAAAAACCCCAGAAATATTACATGCCAGCATGCATGATGACGCCCTCAACGCCAGCATCATGTCCGTTGTATCCTCCGGGGAAATCTGGACAGGAAGTAGAACCAACCGGCGCAAAGACGGCACATTGTTTGAGCAGAAAGGCTCCATATCTCCGGTGCGGGACGCATCGGGACACATCATCAATTATGTCTCGGTTCAACGCGATGTCACACTCGAGACGACATTGGAACAACGGTTGCGCCAATCCGAAAAAATGGAAGCCGTCGGCCAGCTTGCCAGCGGCGTGGCCCATGATTTTAACAACCTGTTGCAAGGGATCCAAGGCTATGCCGCATTAGCCCAAGAAAAAACGGACCCGAATGATACCCGGCATTCTTATCTGGCCAACATTCTAAAAGCCTCAGACCGCGCTACGGCGCTCACGCGCCAGCTTCTCATGTTCAGCCGCCAGCAAGCCACCGAACCGCATGATCTCGATGTGAATGATATCATCATTGAGTTCGCGAAAATGCTGTCCCGGCTCATTGGCGAACACGTGGAGCTTAGATTAGACCTCGCTGAAGACATACCGCTGGTGCATGCGGATGCGGGGCAGCTCACGCAGGTGCTGATCAATTTGTGTGTCAATGCGCGCGATGCAATGCCCCGGGGTGGAATCATCATCGTTTCCACGAGCAAGTTCGTTGCGGATGCCCAGTTTTGTGAGAGCTATCCAAACGCCTCCGCGGGAGAATACCTCCTCTGCACCATATCTGATAACGGCGCAGGCATGGCCCCGGAAATAAAAGAGCGGGTGTTCGAGCCCTTTTTCACCACGAAGGAAATGGGGAAAGGCACGGGGCTGGGCCTTTCAACGGTCTATGGAATTGTCAAACAACACAATGGCGTCATCGACTTTGAAAGCTTCTTGGGCGAGGGCGCTACCTTTCGGATCTATCTGCCGGCCGTGACGCAGCTTTGCCTGGAAATGGACTGCTTGGTATGCGATGCGCCCGCCGTGGGCGGTTCTGAAACCATTCTGGTCGCGGAAGATGATGACATTGTCCAGCGAGTCATCGTGCAGGTATTGCAAAATGCGGGATACCGGGTGTTATTAGCCACAGACGGTGAAGAAGCCCTGAATGCGTTCGAGAAACATTCGGCAGAAATCGACTTGGCGCTTCTGGACGTCACCATGCCCAAACGGCACGGCACTGTCGTGTGTGAACATATCCAAGCAAAGATGCCGCATCTACCTGTGCTCTTCAGCAGCGCCCACAGCACCAGCGCATTAGCTGACTCCTTACTGAAAAAAACAAATATCCAAACGATCCAAAAACCGTTCGGCCCCGAAACTCTATTGCGCCGAATCCGGCTGATGCTAGACCACAAAAGCAAGTAATACGCCGCGCGGCATGACCGAAACCAAACGGCCTGCCCTTTCTAACCGCGAATGAACGCCAATAAATTTTACTCAGCGTTTTTAACTCCCGTAGCATGGGCGTCTCGCCCATGTGATGAGCAAACCCCAAGCAAAACGCCATGTAAAGAGTTGGACCAGCGTGTGGGCGTAATGGCCGCAGTTTCACCACTCGGATATAGGAGGTACGCAGGCATTCCTGCCGTTAGTTTTCAAAAAACCTCGCGTGCTTGGCGGCTTTGCGTGAAATAGGATTCATGATGAATCCCTGTACTGGAGCGAATTCACCGAGCTCGTTCGTTGCCTCTGTTACCAGCTTCTTGTATGAACGCGGCTTCAGAAAGCAGAGCCTTTCCCACCGTCAAGATGGTTCTGCATCTTGCCCCTCTTCTGGCGCTTGATCTCCGGTAAAATACGCTCCCGGAGAAATGCGAGAGCTTCTTGCTCATCGCGGTCCATATCGATGACCTCCAGGCGTATGAGGTCTTCCTCGGAAAGTACAACCGTGATCATTTTTGCTCCTGTCCGATGATGGAATTACCAGCCCATTCGCCCTTTACCATCACAGGGATGGGCTATTTCTCCAATCGCATGGTTTGGACAAAAAACCTTGCATTTGAGGCATCCAGAGCAACGGTAAAAATCCACCCACGGGCGTTCATTCCGCGATTCCCGGAATACCGCACGCATCGGGCAGTTGGCTTCCGCGCCGCATGAAACGCAGTTTTGGCAGATGCTGGGTTGAATCAGGGCACGCTTCATCGTTTACATGTCCTCGGCAAGCTAAGTGCGCCGATCCGCCGCTCTTGCTAATAGTAATAGACAGAAATATCGTAACACTTTAGCAATTTGAAGTAAAAACATTGGGACGATTTTTGAATCGCGAATACATAGTGCCACCTCTGATGGAGGAATTTTTCTAGACATGATTTTCAAGATGAAACAAGATTTTTTGTAACACTATAGCCAAGTGGTGAAAAATGAGGTATCAATACCGGCGAAAGGGAATAAACAAGACTGCCAAATATAAAATGCTACTTCAGTCGGCCGAAGTGTTACAAAAATTGCTCCTGCTTCAGTCCGCTATAGTATCATCTTATTTGCTTTGCGGTTCATTTGCTTCCGGTCAGCTCGCTTGAGCGAGCTCCCCCTTAGCACCTATCTTTAGCCGGCTGAAGAAATAGCAGCTTTTTTTTGAACATGATTGACATGATTCGAGGCCTGGGCCTGTTAACAACCAACGCCAGCCTAACCTATCAAATAAGGATGCTAAAATGAACGGCGGGCCCTATGCAGGGCCCGCCGTTCATACTTCTGTTTCCCACGTTCGGGAGAAGGCGCCGGCAAGATTGGCTGTCGGAATGTTCCGGGCATTCCTTATTCTCATCATGTTGCCGGGGCCGCTAGTTGTTCTAGCTTGTTTTTACTTTCTGATGTCAGACCGCGGCTCCCACGGATGCGGCTTTGCGTTTGCCATTCGCCCGCTGCCCTTTACGCAAAACGGCGGTCATGGACTCGTAGAAGACATCCAGTATCGTGTCCGCTTCTTCTTTCGTGCAGATGAGAGCAGGCTTAATCTTCAACACCTGCTTGCGCACGCCGCCCAATCCGAAGATACATCCCCGTTCAATGCCCGCGTCGCGGATCGCCACGGTCTCGGCGGCCATCGGCGTAAGCGCCTCGTCCGGCTTGGCGAATTCGATGCCGATATGGAATCCGATCTGGCGCACTTCGGCGATCTCGGGGAACTCGGCGCGCATCGACTCGACTTGCGCCCCGATGTAATCACCGACCGTGCGCACGTTTTCGAGGATGTTGTCGCGCTGGATAATCTCAAACATCTTGGCGCTCGCGATATGCGAGAGCGTCGAACTGCCGAATGTATGCAGTTCCTGCACATCCATGCCAAAGCCTTCGAGCCCGTCGCGGATAACGATGCACGCCAAGGGAAGCCCACCGCCAAGGCCTTTTCCGAAGACGATGATATCGGGATTGACGCCGAAGTGTTCGGCGGCGGTCCAGCGGCCAATGCGGCACAATGTTTGAATCTCATCGAAAATCAACAAGGCCCCGAATTCATCACAAATCTCGCGTACGCGTTGCAAATACGCCTTCGTGGCGGGAATCTGCCCGGCGCTGGCCTGGATCGGCTCGACAATGACCGCCGCTGGCGGGCCATTCACGCCGCGCTCGAGGGTTACACGCAGCATATCCGCGCATGCCACATCCGGCTTCTCATGCTTTCCGGGAATAGGCAGGCGCAGCAGATAGGGATTCGGGAACCGCGCGGTGTCGTGGAGAAGCGGCAAGAAATGCGAGCCTCCCACATATTTGCCATTGGCGCGGGTCGAGTGCCAGGAAAGGCTCATGGCCGAAAGCGTCGTGCCATGGTAGCTGTCATACTGGCTTACAAAAACTTGCGCGCCAGGGCGGTTGAGCAGGGCGATCTTCATGGCCGCTTCGATGGCCGGGCCGCCGCCAACGGTATAGGAGACGCGCGTGAAACCCTTCGGGCAAATATCGGAAATCTGCTTGGACAAATAATGGCGCGGCAGCGTGTGGAACGCTTGATGCACCCGGTTCAGATAAGCCCCTTCATGATCCCGAATAGCGCCCGAGATCTCGGGATTGCAGAAACCAAGGTACATCGCCCAGCTTTGGGAGGTGCAGTCAATATACTGCTTGCCGTGGATATCCTCAACACGAATGCCCTTGCCTCGCACAAGCATAGGCCCTGGCGTTCCTCCGCCGAGCATGACATGCTTTCCACATTCGGCTTGCTGTTCCGGTGTCATTGAGTAGATCTTCTCGATTAATGGGTCCATTATATAAGTCGCTCCTATTATTGGCTGCTTCCGCTTGATCAGCTCCCTGTGCGGCGCGCATTCATGCGCGATTTAGATAAAATATAGCACGTCCATGCACTGTTGTCAACCGCTTGAGTACAAAAAAGTCATCGAAATAAATAAAAGATGGCAAGAAGCTATGCCCTTATTTGCCCGCCCCGGAGAGAACAAAGCCGCTTACAACCTGCTTAACATGTTGAATTTCCTTTAAATGCACTTTCCTTCAACGGCGTCATCCAGCCCTCTTTATCCGTGAGCGCGGAGGGCTCCCTTCCTTTTTGGCCCTTGACAAAACATGCAGAAATGAGTACGATAGAGCAAGAATGAGTAAACACGGGCGGTACGCGGAGGGTGCGCGAAGCCCATGTGGCATCATCTTCATATATGTGTGAGAGAGTTTAGGTGAGGGAGTATTGGAATTCAGCCATTTAATTTGGGAGACTTGGCCATGCACAAGAGAGGATTTACACTAATTGAGTTGCTCGTCGTTATCGCCATCATTGCTATTCTAGCCGCCATCCTCTTACCCGCCTTGGCGCGGGCGCGTGAAGCGGCCCGCCGGGCCAGTTGCGCGAGCAACCTAAAGCAGTTCGGCATCATCTTTAAGATGTATGCGGGCGAGAACAAAGAGGGATACTTCCCCCCCCAAACAGATGTATGCTCAGGTCGGTTGGCTGACTCCAATGGGTATCGGCGCACACAAGCTGTTCCCAGATTATTGGAATGATGCCAGTATCATCTTGTGCCCCTCTGATCCGCGCGCCATCGGAAATCTCCCTCTAGCTGGATCAGGCATGAAACCTGAATATTTTACCATACCGGAAGATATTGGCGCGGCGGTGCGCAACGTCAAAACGAATTTAGATCCTGTGGTTGGCAAGGCCTGCCAAATGACATTACTATCCAGTCCAACCTCTTATCTTTATATGCCTTGGGCGGTTCAAACCATGACGCAATTGACGGATATCATGTGGGTGGAAGCTCAATGGGCAGGTATTTATACGAAGATTAATGGTGAAGCCTATCCTCTGAACGCCGTTTGCACAGGTGGAGCTGGCAGCATTCTCGATCAAGTGGGCTGCCCTTCGACATGGCCCACTATCTGGGAAATGCCTTATTTAGGCGAAAAGGATGTCACAAACGAAGAGCTTAAGCTGGGCGGCTATAAGAACCGCACTACAGCGGATGAGGGCGGACAACCGCTTCCTTCCTCTTACTACCGGCTTCGTGAAGGCGTCGAACGATTCTTTATCACGGATATCAACAACCCCGCATCGGGCAGCGTCGCCCAGAGCCAGTTGCCGGTGATGTGGGATGCATGGTCCGGCAATGCGAACGTCACTGGCGATACCGGAATTGTTTACTACAATCACGTACCCGGCGGCAGCAATGTCCTCTATGTGGACGGCCATGTCGAGTTTGTGCGCTTTGGCGCGAAATTTCCCGTACATGTGCCGAAAGACGGTGCGGGCGTAACGGGTGGTGATGTTCCCGGGCGGTTGATCCTTTTCGGCGGGTGGAGTTGATCCTCTGAACTATTGGCACGCAATCAACCATGAAGGAGTGTGTGGCTATGCACAAGAGAGGATTTACACTAATCGAGTTGCTCGTAGTTATCGCCATCATTGCCATTCTAGCCGCCATCCTCTTGCCCGCCTTGGCGCGGGCGCGTGAAGCGGCCCGCCGGGCCAGTTGCGCGAGCAACCTAAAGCAGTTCGGCATCATCTTTAAGATGTATGCGGGCGAGAACAAATCTGGGCTTTTCCCACCCAAGCAACTCTACACCAACATGGGATGGTTCACTTCGATGGGCATTGGCGCACATGAGCTGTACCCGGATTATTGGAATGACGCCAATATCGTGTTGTGTCCATCCGATCCGCGCGGACTCGGCAACAATCCCATGGGGTTTGGCACGGGCAATGTAGGCTATCTTGCCATACCAGAAGATCTCCCTGGAGCGATTCGTGACGTAAAAACGGGCGTGAATGCCGATGCCGCCAAAGCCTGTCAAATGGCGTTGTTATCTAATCCCACTTCCTATCTCTATACGCCCTGGGCGATTCAAACAATGACTCAATTATGTGACATCATGAATTTGGAAACCCAGTGGGCAGCCGTTTATAAAATAGTAACGGGGGAAGCATATCCGTTTTTGGCAACCTACTGGGAGGGCGGCGCTGGTAAAATCGTTGATCAAGTGGGCTGTCCCTCGACATGGTGGGGAATCACCACGATGCCGTATCTAGGTGAAGAAGACATCTCTTCAAAAACGATCACAACGGGTGGCTATGGCAACCGCTCCACGGCGGATGAAGATAAACAACCGCTTCCTTCCTCTTACTACCGGTTGCGTGAAGGCGTCGAGCGTTTCTTCATCACGGATATCAACAATCCCGCGTCGGGCAGCACTGCTCAAAGCCAATTGCCGGTGATGTGGGATGCTTGGTCGGGGAACACCGCTAATGATACTGCGGTTATTTATTACAATCATGTACCCGGCGGCAGCAATGTCCTCTATGTAGACGGCCATGTCGAGTTTGTGCGCTTTGGCGCGAAATTCCCCGTGCATATCCCGGATGATGGAGCAGCCGTAACCTCTGGCCATTGCCCCGCACGGTTATTCTACTTAGGTGGGTGGGGTTGATCCTCTGAACTATTGGCATTTACCAACCATAAAGGGGTGTGTGGCTATGCATAAACGAGGATTCACCCTCATCGAGTTGTTGGTTGTTATCGCCATCATCGCCATTCTAGCCGCCATTTTGTTGCCCGCCTTGGCGCGGGCGCGTGAAGCGGCGCGGCGGGCCAGTTGCGCGAGCAATCTAAAGCAGTTCGGCATCATCTTCAAGATGTATGCGGGCGAAAACAAATCGGGGTTATTCCCCCCCAAACAGCTCTATTGCAACAGTGGGTGGTTCACCCAGATGGGCATTGGCGCGCATGAACTGTTCCCCGATTATTGGAACGATGCCAGCATCGTGTTGTGCCCATCCGATCCGCGTGGAAACGGCACCAATACGATGGGTTTTAACAATCCCAGCATGCTTGCCATGCCGGAGGATCTCGCTGGCGCGGTTCGTGACGTTAAAACTGGCGTGGACGCTGAGGCCGCCAAGGCCTGTCAAATGACGCTGCTATCCAATCCCACTTCCTACCTGTACATGCCTTGGGCGGTGCAGACGATGACACAATTGATTGACATCACGTGGGTGGAAGAGGGATGGTTGTATTTGTATAACGCAACCAATGACGATGACTATCCATGGATGGAGACCGTGTGGATGGGTGGCGCAGGCAGCATTGTGGATAAAGTAGGCTGCCCTTCGACATGGGCGTTTATCACTTTGATTCCTTACCTCGGCGAAAAAGACATCACGACTGAACTCACCATCGGCGGCTACCAGCCCCGCACCAAGGCGGATGAAGGGGGCCTCCCGCTTCCTTCCGCGTACCACCGGCTTCGGGAAGGCGTCGAGCGGTTCTTCATCACGGATATCAACAATCCCGCATCCGGCAGCGTCGCCCAGAGCCAGTTGCCCGTCATGTGGGATGCCTGGTCCAGCAATGAGAATCGAGCTGGTGATACCTCCGTCATTTACTACAACCATGTGCCCGGCGGCAGCAATGTCCTTTATGTGGACGGCCATGTCGAGTTTGTACGTTTCGGCTCGAAGTTCCCGGTGCATGTGCCAGAAGATGGTGAAGCAATAAAGAGAGGTGATTGCCCCGGACGGCTGCACCTCCTCGGCGGCTGGGGTTGAGCTTCTGAAAAACAAGCAGTCCATAGGGCCCCATGCAGCGCATGGGGCCTTGGTTTGAGTGATGGTTTACTACGGGAGAAAAAGATGCTTACGACCGATTTGAAAGATAAACGTATCGTTATCATTGGCGGTTCACGGGGAATTGGCGCATCCATCGGCCAGCTTGCCGCACAAGCAGGCGCACGGATCGCTTGGGTGGACCTGCACCCTTGCGCGGAACAGGAAGAAGCCCTGGCCGCCTTGGGCGCCGCCACCATTTTCCGTACGGGCGACTGCACGGACGCCTCGGGCATCAAAGCCTTCATGGATGAAGTGGCGGCGCAATGGGGCGGCATTGATCATCTTGTATACAGCGCGGGATTCACCTCACCCGTTTCTTTCCTGGACCTGAATCCCGAAGAATGGCGGCGCAATATCGATATCAACCTGAATGGGGCCTTCTACGCGATCCACGCGGCGCTGCCGCATATGCTGCCCGAAGGCGGCGCGATTGTCCTCATCGGTTCGGCGGCCATTGTCGCGGGCGGCGGCGGGCGGGCCGATTATGTGAGCGCAAAGGCCGGGCTCGAGGGATTGAACCGGGCTATCTGCAAAGCATTCGGCCCCCAAGGCGTGCGATGCAATATTGTCCATCCTTCCTTGATCGAAACAGAACTATTGCGCGGACGCCATCCGGATCCGGAGAAACGCAAAACCCTCGCCGCCGATGTGCCGCTGCGCCGCCTCGGGCAGCCGGAAGACATCGCCCATGCAACCATCTTCTTATTATCGGACCAAGCGTCGTATATTACTGGGCAGTCCTTGTATGTAGACGGCGGACGCACATTCTGCAAGTAAGCCACGGTGCTGGAATGCACGGAGCAGCGTAGCCGCAACCAAAGTGTTTCGTTTTTTTACCGCGAATGAACGCGAATGAACGCAAATATATCCGCTAACATGTTTTTGCGACTCCCGTAGCATGGGCGTCTCGCCCATGCGAGAAAGGAGAAGGCGCGTGCAACGCGCCCCTACAATGGCACATGAAAAACATATACGATAACTTAACTCTTTGAGTAGCACAAGAGGAGCAATACTTCATGCTGGCCCATTTAGAGAACCGCCCCCCACGTATCGCCGTACTGGGAACGCATCTGGCCTTGTATGCGGACGCCTATCCCAATTACGAGGGGATCATGCGCGCCTTCATTGAAGAACAGCTCGCCGAATTGGGAGGCGCGGCTGATGTGGCCGCTATCGATATCACCTGCACGGTGGAGCAGGCCCAAGCTTTTCTGCGGCATGCCGAAGACCTCCACGTCGATGCGCTGGTGCTAATCAGCGCTGGATACACGAATAGCCTGTCCATCACGCCCGCCTTATGCGGCACGCCTTTGCCGCTGGTGATCCTGAACACCCAGGGTGCAGAAGCCGTGACCACGGCTTTCCGTTTCGATGACCTGCTCTATAACCACGGCATGCAAGGCGTGCAAGACATCACGGCGGTTTTGGTGCGCGAGAACCGCTCGTTTTTTATCGTGACGGGCCGCTTGGCGGACGCCGAAACGCGGGCGGAATTGATGGACTATCTCGTGGCCTGCCGGGCCCGCGCCCAAGTCCGGGGGCGGCGCATTGCCTGGATCACGCCGCCGCAATGGGGCATGGGCGACGGCTTGGTGGAGCCGGAGCGGCTGAATGAAGCTTTCGGGCTGGAGGCCTTCGCGTTGCCCTGCGAGGAATTGGCGGAACTGGCCGCTGATGTTTTGCCCGAGGAAATCGCGGAAGCGCACCGTTTCGACGCGGAGCATTTCACACTTCCATCGAGCCTCAAGCAGGAAGATCATGAGCGTTCGCTTAGGCTGGAAATCGCGCTTCGAAAACTGGTGGCGCGTCATGAGCTATCCGGCCTCACGTTCAGTTTCGACCACATCGCACGCACGCCGGGCATCGAGACGATACCATTCCTGGGCATTACCAAGCTCATGGGAGATGGGCTGGCGTATGGCGGCGAGGGCGATCTGCTGGTGACCGCTTGGACGGCAATGGCCCACTGCCTGGCGGAGCCGGTGTCGTTTACAGAACTATATACGATGGACTTCACCGACAACACCGTACTCAACACCCATATGGCGGAGCTGAACTGGCGGCTGGCGCGGAAAGAGGCCAAGCCTCTCGTGCATGCGCAAGTGTTCAGCCTTGCCCCATGCGCGCCGTTCTGCTCATTGTTGTTTACTTTGGAGCCAGGGCCCGCCACGCTCGGCGCGCTGACGCTTACCGGCAGCGGCCAATTCCATATCATTCACATGAACACGGAGATCACCGGTTTCCCACTCCTAGTGAACACGTGGGAACGGCCCAATTATAAAATCCGGTTTGGGCGCGATGTGCGCCAGGTGATGAACGAATACGCCCTGCTGGGCGGTCCGCATCATCTGTGCATCACCCCAAGCCGCGCCGCGCGGCGATTCGAGGCTTTCGGCGCATTATGCGGATGCCAGGCAAGCGCCATACAGACCGGCGTGGATTGAGGAGGCCCCCGGTGCAGGACCACGAATCGTATGCCGCCATTGATTTGGGCGCTACCAGCGGGCGCGTCATGCTGGGCCATTACGACGGCGCACGCATCCGCATGGAGGAAATCCACCGCTTCCCGAATGCGCCGGTGCAGCGGGAGCACGGCTTGTACTGGGATTGGCCCCATATCGCCAGCGAAATCCAGCAGGGGCTTGAGATAGCCGCACGCACAGGCGCTCCCATTCGCGGTGTCGCATGCAACTCCTGGGGACACGACCACGGATTCATCTCCCCTTCCGGTGCGTTACTGGAATGGCCGTACGCCTACCAAGATCAACGCACAACCGTTATTGCCGCCCAAGTGGCGGCGCAGCAGTGGAGCCCCATGCGCCTGCAACAGCGCACGGCGGGATTCAGCGTTCCGTTCTCCGCCCTGCACCAAGTCCTGGCCACGGCCCTCGAGCGCCCTGAACTGCTGCATGAAGCAAAGCGGCTGCTCTTCATGCCTGGCCTTGCAAACAACATACTCTGCGGCGCGGAGGCCACGGAACCATGCATGGCGTCGCTCACGCAGCTATATGATGGCGGTTCCGGGTGGGATCAAGAATTGATGGAATGCTTCAACCTGCCCGCCCATTTGTTTCCACCCATACGGCCTTGCGGCGAACTGCTGGGCCTATACCGCCCGCCCGTCACCGGCAGCCCCCCATGGGAAGTGCGCCTGGCGGCGGAGCATGACACGGCTTCCGCGCTCACGGCCATCCCCTTATCCTCGATGGGTGATATGGCGGTAAGCGCAGGCACTTGGCTTATGTATGGCGCGGAAACCGGCGCGCCATGTGTCACGGAAAAAACCGTGCAAGCAGGAGCAGGCTCCATCCGAATACCCGGCGGCCGCTGGGCAGTCATGAACGGCATGATGGGCCTCTATTTCCTCGAACGATATATACGCGAAGAAGGGGCTCCGCCTGCGGCGGAGCTGGCGGAACGGGCGCGGCTCGAGCCCTCCTCCCCCACTCGGTTTACGCCCAGCGCATTGGCCATTGGCCCCGATGAAACCTTCCGCCAAGCCCTTGCGCGCACGTTCGCGATTCAAGGCGCGGCCATGCCGGAAAGCCATGCCGCCATGGCCCGGTGCATCTATGAAAGCCTTGCGGAAGCCACCGCCCAAGCGGTTCATGCCATGGCGGACATGCTGGACCGCAAGCTGGAACGCGTGTTCCTTGTTGGAGGCGGCGCGAAGTGCGCGCTGTTTGTTGAATTGCTGGCCGGCTTCGCACAAGTTCCCGTGTTCACGGGCCTCACGGAAGCCACCGCCATGGGAAATGTGCTCGTGCAGATTTGGGGCGGCGGCCAGCTTTCTTCATTAGAGGCTGTCCGGCGTGTGGTATCGGATTCTATTATTTGGCGGGTATCGGAACCTGGCAAGCAATAAACGGGAGAATGCGCGCGTTCTTGCACACTGCGCAAATTCTGTGCAACAATGCGGCATGAACTAGGAACGGGAGGAGCCAATCTCGAGGCGTCTGCTCACTAGCGAACGGAATTCCCCAAGAGCGGCGCAATCACCAAAAGACAAACAAGGACATGTATTATGGGACTCTCAGACCTCGAACGGCAAGACACCATCGCTCAAATTCTTAAAGAAAGAAAGAAAGTAACCGTCACCGAACTGGCCGAAAAGTTCGGCATCTCGGAATCCAGCGTGCGCCGGGATCTCCTCAAGCTCGAACGCAAGGGCCAGGCAAAAAAGGTGTATGGCGGCGCGATTGTGGCGTCATCGACCCAGCAGGAATTCGATTACAACGAACGATTGCACCGCAACATCGGCCGTAAATCCGCTATCGCCTCTTTTGCCGTGAGTTTGGTGAAGCCCGGCCAGGCGCTCTTGCTGGATTCAGGCACGACAGCGCTGCAAATCGCGCAGCGCTTGCCAGAGGGCATGGGCATCACGGTGGTGACAAACGGCCTGGCCATCGCCGAAGTGTTGAGCGGGCGGCGCGGCATGACCTTGTTTCTGCTCGGGGGACGTTACCGGCCTTCCAGCCGTGACTTGGTAGGCCCGACACTCATAGCGGCCATCAACCAGTTCTCCGTGGATATCGCGTTTCTTTCCGTGGACGGATTCCACCCGGTCCACGGCCTGAGCACGACGGACCACGAATTGGCGGAAGTCGTACAAGCCGCCATGAGCATCGCGGAGAAAAAAGTTGTCGTCAGCGACAGCAGCAAGGGCGGGCACCGCGGCTTCGCGAGCATATGCCCCATTAATGAAGTAGATATGATTATCTCTGACAAGCACCTGGATAAAGAACTGTGTGATGAAATCATCCAGGCAGGAACCGAGGTTGTTCTGGTCTAGCATACATGCGAGCGTTTCGCTCCAAGGAGGCCTATCCTGAAAGAGTGGCTCTATAATCAATCTCCCCGCATCGTCACGGCTATTGGGTATATCTTCGGGCTATTAGTACTGGCGGGTGCGGCGTCTACTTGGTTCATACAAAGCTCATTGTCGGCGAAGTCCAGCGGCGTTTTAAAGCCCGATGTGGAAACCTGCGCCTTCTCGAACAGAATCGTGCTCGTGGAACGCTGCGTCCAGCCGGGAGAACGCGTCGAAGCGGGCGCGATGCTGGCCCGTGTCATCACCAATCCTGCCGATGTCGCAAATTACGAACTGGCCGCCGACCTGCGCAAACAGATCGAGCGCGCCGAGGCGCAACAGGACGCGGCGGGCGCGGAACGCTATCGAGCCATGCTGGCGCTTGCGCCGCAAGAAGCCGCCGTCGAAGAAGTGAAAGCAGGCCAAGCGGGCTGGGTGGTGGGGCTTACCCACACGGCTCCAGGCTCGGCGATACCCCCTGGTGAAGCAGTGGCGCGCGTAGCCACCGATAACGCGGTGCTGCTAGAGACTAAATTAGCGCCCGACCGTATGCCCACCATCAACACGGGCGGCACTTCGAGAGTGCTGCTCCTGTCGTGGTCTTCTAGTCAATTTGATGTTACGATCAACGACATGAGAATTTCGGCGGAATTCTCTCTGGCTAAAGCCAAGTTTACTCCAGAAGAACTCGCCATCCTGGGCGCGCTTCCCAATGACGCCTGCGTGGAGCTGAATGAACGGATGTACCCCGTAACCGCCACGATATCGGAAGAAGAAGTGCTGTTTACGGTCCATTTCGAAAATACGCCATCGCCCGAGCGCTACAAGTGTAAGACGGGACAGAGTGTTTCCACACACCTCAGTGTCCTGCCCGATCATAAACTAGCCAGCAAATGGTCCAGTATTTCATTGGAACTCGTCTTAAAAGCGCCAAAGGCTTCCTTATCCACTCAAATGAACCAGGCGCTTCTCATTCATCTCAAACAGGGAGAATATGAAGCTCCTGTTGATGACATTTGGGTGGAAACAGGCAAGAGCCGGTTGTTTACTCGCTTGTTCAGTAAATAAGGGCGCGGTTCTGCTATTACCGCTCCTGGAAGAATGTATCATGCGTACATACTGAAGAAATAACGCACAACCACCTATCTGTCATCCCCGCTTTCGGGGATTTTTAATAATGGAGCAGGCAAGCCAAAACAAGTCAATGCCAGTGAAATACACCAAAGAGGACATAAAAGCGGTAGCAAGCTACCGCACTCCATATGTGCTCTAACTTTTTTGTGAAACTACTTGGAGTGCGGCAGCTTGCTGCCGCTTTTGGGGTGCGGATTTCGTTTAAATACCCGTTTTCGGTTTTATGGCGATGTAGATTCAAACGGGGCGCATTTTAGGAATCTCTACTCGGTCGACATCATGTAAATTCCGGTGATATCATGAGGCATGGCAATTCAGACAACATCCGCTCAAAGACCGCATATGCGCTTCCTCATATATCTGTCCCTTGCCATTATGCCTGCTATGACCTCCGCCGCTGGCCCAGCCATCACACGGGTGAGCGCCCGCGACGCGGCAATTGACATCACCATAAGTAATCCCAGCGCGGACACCATCCGCATCGCGGAGTTGGACTCCTGGCAAACATGCGCCGCCTCGGATGCACAGGCTTTATATGAAGGTTCGGGAACCGGCATACTCAGCTTCCCCCGCTTCGATGGGAACGTGGACCGCCTGTACCGGGCTTTTCAGCTTATCAATGCTTCCGACGGCGCTGAGATCGGCCTGCCACAATTCGTTACCAATCTGGACGGCCTAAGCCGATTAAGCAATAGCGTCCAAGGGTGGACACTGGGCGGCGCGGGCGGCGTGCTGGCCGCGCAAGATGGTGCCATGCATATCACCTTCACCGATCCCGGCGCGGCAGCCTTCGATCCCTACTTCGCACATTCCTTCTCCTTCGATCCTGCCACTACGCCCTGGCTGGTGATGCGCATCCGCTATACCAATCCGGACCTCGATTCCATGAACTTCGGCGTCTATCTGTTTCCAGCCTCCGGCGGTTTTGTAAGCGCTTCGTTTATCCTGCAAGCTGGGCCTGACTGGCAAGTAGTGGCTTATGACATGCGCGCCGCTTCCCCGCCCGCCGGGATGGCCACAATGCGCTTCGATCTGGCGGAAAACCAACACGCATTAAAGACGGAATTTCTCAACGCCGTGGTGGACATCGACTGGATAGCCATCACGGATAACGCCGCTTATGATGGCCACGAGCCCTCCGCTGCCGCCCGGCATTGGAGTTTCACCGATGATCGTAATTTCTCTTTTTTGAAGCCGGACACCATCAAAGGCTTGCAAGTTCAAATGGCGGACGACGCCATCGAACTAGGGGTGCGCCATGCCGGGCTTAATGTCGTGTTGAGCAGCGTGGTGGATTGGGGCAATGCCAGCCCTTCCGCAACCTGGGATGTGGACGGCCAGGCCATACCCATTAATATTAATTATGTCGCCGGGCTTGACAGCCAAGTCAAGCAACTGACAGACGCCGGGTGCGATGTTACGCTCATCATGCTAAACTCCATTCCCACGAGCGACAATGGCCACCCGCTGATCCACCCCCTTACCGACCTGGCGAATGCCCCCAACCATCTGGGCGCTTTTAATGTAACAGACCAGGACGGCTACCGCTATTACCGCGCCGCCGTCGAGTTTTTGGCTTTCCGCTATTCCGATCCGGGCCGCGCCTGCGGCTGGGCATCAAACTTCATCGTGGGCAATGAAGTGGACGCCCACTGGGATTGGCACAACATGGGCGCGATCTCCATTGCGGACTTCATGGCCGACTACACCCGGCAGGTGCGTATCGCGGATTTGGCTGTTCGTAAATTCCACCGCGACGCCCGCGCACTGATCAGCATGACTCATTACTGGACCGGGCAGGCGGGCAGCACAACTCATTCCGGCAAAGGCCGCGATGTCATGAATTTGATGAACACCAACAGCAAAGCGCAGGGAGACTTTCCCTGGAATATCGCCTACCATCCGTATCCGCAGAATCTATTCGAGCCAAGATTTTGGAAGGACAACACCGCCACATTCACCTTCAACACGAAACGCATCACTTTCAAGAATATCGAGATCCTGCCCGTCTACATGCGGCAGCCCGGCATGCTCGTGAATGGCGAACCGCACCGAATCATCTTATCGGAGCAAGGTTTTCACACCCCCTCCACCACGGATGGACAAGATATCCAAGCGGCGGCATATGCCTGCGCGTGGTGGAAGCTGAGCCACACCCCGGGGATTGACGCCTTCATCCTTCACCGGCATGTGGACCATGGTCTGGAGGGCGGCCTTCTACTGGGCCTCTGGACGCGCAACACCAGCGCATCCTTCCCCGCCCAGCCTCTCGCCAAAAAGCGGAGCTGGCGCGTGTTCCAGGCGGCGGGCACACCGGACTTCGAGAGCGAAGCCGCGTTCGCGCTGCCCATCATCGGCCTGAGCGCCTGGAAGGAAGCATTGCCCGCCGCGACACAGGTGCATTTCCTGTTCGACACCATAGGCGATCAAGAAGGCTGGAAAGCCTTGAATCAAGTAATAAACATGACTGTAGCTGGTGGTTTTCTTCAGTTGCGCGCCACAGGAGAAGATCCCTACCTGTCACGTCCCAGCATGTTTCTCTTGGGCGATGTGACACAGAAAATCTGCGTACGCATGCGCGCGGACGCCGGTTCTGAAGCGCAGCTCTTCTGGGCGCGGCCCGATGCGGCGGGATTCGCGGAATCCCGCTCCCGTAAATTCCCTATCTCCGCGGACGGGGCCTTCCACCTCTACACACTCGATCTATCAGACCATGCGGAATGGACCGGACACGAGATCACCGCGCTCCGCCTCGACCCCACCAACGCGGCGGGAAATATTGCGGTGGACTTCATCGCCGCACCCCAAACAGGCGCGGATCAGGACGACGATGGCTTAGGCGATATGCTCGAAGGTGTGGACGATCCCGATGGCGATGGGTACCCCTCTTTCATCGACACCGATTCCGATAATGACGGCCTATCCGATGACGAAGAGGCATCGCGGGGAACGAATCCAACCGACGCGGACACGGATGGCGACGGCGTGAGCGATGGTGAAGAAGTCGATGCGGGAACAGATCCCCTCGTACCCAATACCAATACCGCGCCGCTGCCGGTCTTGGTATTGTCGCTTGTGATTATTGTAACAGGAGCCGCCAGGCAAAGACGGCGGCTGCCTGTATAAGCACTAGAAAATACAGGATTCCTTATTTAGGCCTTTAGTTGGGGGGATGGGTATTCAAAAATTCCCGGATAGGCTTTCCCGCCACATAGAGGTCTTCAAGTACCGCCTTGCCAGATCGCACTCGCACTGTTACAAACGCGTCCCGTCTTTCGACATCCCCGTTGCGCGAGTGTTCCCGATATGCCCGCTCGGCTTCCGGGGCCAAATCCTCCGGCATGTAATACCGGTCAATAACGTCTTTGAAGACGAGCTTGCCCTCGTAAGTGTGGATGATCTCTACATATAGGTAATCTCCTGGCTCTTCCGGACGCTTAGTCGCGTGCGTGATATAGCCAAAACCAGCTTCGTCGACGCCAATATACGCACAAGCTTTTTCGCCGGGCTCGAAAGCGGTATCTTTGGCTTCAACCTCCCTCAAGCCTTCCAGGCGCACGCTCACAAAACGCCCTCGAAAAGCATCATAGGGATCTACTGGCGCAGTCTTAAAACGGTAAAGCGTTCCATTCTGCAGAACAATTTCATGCCCTGCGATCATGCTCGCGGGCACGAAAAGCTGGGCTGCCGCCATAAGGCCGAATGCGCTCCAAATAATGATCTTCTGCATCAGGACGCCCTCCTGCGCCGCGACAATATCACCATATTCGCCGCCAAAAAGGCCGCACCAAGAACAATGAACAGGATTCCGCGCCATAAAAAGCTTAGGTCCGCATCGAAAAACCTTGCCGTAATCCAGAGGGCGAATATGCCCATGCCGCCATTCAGCACCGCCAGCCGGTCCGTGCGTGCTCCTTGTACCATTAGCCCAATGGCCAGCGCCAGCATGTATGCATTGAATGTATACGCGGAGAACTCGGAAGTATGCGATGCCAACGCCACTAAATAGCCTGCCAGTGCCAACGGTGCGCATGCCCCGAACGCCCGAACAGCGAAGGACATATCAACGAAATGGCGAATCAACAATAACACCACACAGATGTATAGCGCCACGACGAGCACGATATTCGGCCAAACATCCCATAAATCTCCATCAGATATGCACCATATCTCCTCCCAAGCATTCGTGTACGTCATTACCAGCATGACAATGACTGTGCCCACCACGCCCACGACGGCAAAGGGCAGCTTCCAGCGGGCGGCGTCTTGATCGAGCGTGGCGCCGCTCAAGAAGAAAGCGCCCAGCATGGCCGAATACGCCAGCAGCCCCATTCCTGGCAGGCCGTTTACTATCATCAGGGGAGGAATCACGATGCATGCACATATGCTTGCACCCCATGCCAGCCAGACGCTGCTAGGAGATTGGGGGCGATGGCGGAAAGCGCTCCACAAATAGGGTAGTATCAGAACCAATAAAAGCCAGTAAAAATGGACATTTCCCCGGTCCACCCGCTCCGTGATGGCCCATGCTGTAATGCCCGCCATATACAGCATCGCCGGGACGGTTGCCTGTAATAAATACGCGATGGGCAAGGCCAGAATCGTCCAGGTGAACAGGAAATTGGCCAGGTTTCCAGGGATTTGGTAGGTTTGCGCGATGAGGGCGATGCATGCGCCGATGGCGAGCGTTAAAAACGTCCCCGCACCTTCACGAAACGCGAGCGAATCCTTGCGCCGGGCCAATGTCCATGCGGTGAGGGCTTGCCCCGCCAGCAATGGCAGGAAGGAAACCACCGCGCGGACGGGCCGGGACAGCTCATCCCAGTTATGCGCGAACAGAAGGATAATTCCGAGGGCGATCAGCGCGCCTCCGATCACGCCGAACACCGCCAGCAACCACGCGCCCGGTTTGCTGGCCCGCCCAAAGACGTCCCCGTAATGTGCCCGAATGCGGCTCGCCGCCGCTTCATCGAGCACCCCGCCGCGAACCAATTCCGGCAACTGGCCATAAAGCCATTGCACCATGAGCTTGTGCATGCCCAGCCTCCCCTGTCTCTAGAGCGGTTCAAGATTGGCGGCAACAAAGCAAATGTATTTTACTCTCCCGTAGCATGGGCGTCTCGCCCATGCACATGGCCGGGACGGCCATGCCACAACAGTCAAAATTGACTTGGAACTATGCCACGCGATGAGCGCCGCGTCGCGGTATACAATCCTACACCGCTCTAGACAAGACTCTACGCCAACTCAGGAAAAGACGCAACAACCTTTTGGCTCGTAGCATGGGCGTCTCGCCCATGCGCATGGCCCGGACGGCCATGCTACGACAGACTTGGAACTATGCCACGCGATGAGCGCTGCATCGCGGCATACAATCCTACACCGCTCTAGAAAAGACTCTACGCCTACTCAGGAAAAGACGCAACAACCTTTTGGCTCGTAGCATGGGCGTCTCCGCCCATGCACATGGCCGGGACGGCCATGCTAGGACAGACTTGGAACTATGCCACGCGATGAACGCCACGTCGCGGCATACAATCCTACACCGCTCTAGGAAAGACTCTACACCTGCTCAGGAAAAGACGCAACTGCATAACGTTCGTGGCATGGGCGTCTCGCCCATGCGCATGGCCGGGACGGCCATGCTACGACTAGTATTTCCAGCCATTGTCAGCAGGAGCAGTTCAGTTCCTTCGCAGCGCGCACTTCATCCAGACGGCCTACAGGAGTCTTCTCGGGTGCGCTGGCGAAGTTTTCACCCTCTTCCTCGATGCGACGGGCGATCTCGAGCATGGCGTCGCAGAAGGCGTCGAGGGTCTCCTTCGACTCCGTTTCCGTAGGCTCGATCATGATGCTTTCCTTCACCGTCAATGGGAAGTAGATCGTGGGCGCATGGAAACCTTGGTCGAGCAGGGCCTTCGCGATATCGAGAGCTCTCGCGCCGCGTTTGGCTTGAGGCGTAGCCGAAAAAACGCATTCATGCATGAAGCGGCCGTTGAAAGCGGACGCATACGCATCCTTCAGGCGCGTATGAATATAGTTGGCGTTGAGCACCGCGTTCCCTGACACGCCGCGCAAGCCTTCCGCGCCCAATGCCCGGATATAGGCATAGGCCCGCAAGGCGATCATGAAGTTTCCGAAGAATGCCGCGATCTTACCTATGCTCTTTTCAGGCCATTCGAGGCCAAAGCCTTCGTCTGTTTTCACGACGCGCGGCCCAGGCAAATAGGGCAGCAAGCGTTCCGCAACGCCGACCGGACCCGAACCAGGGCCTCCCATGCCATGTGGCGTGGCGAAGGTTTTGTGCAGATTGTAGTGCATCACATCGAAGCCCAAATCCCCCGGACGGCAGCGCCCGACAATGGCGTTCAAATTCGCGCCATCGTAATACATGAGGGCGTCCACCGCGTGGGCCATGGCGGCAATCTCCGCCACGGCAGGCTCGAAGAGTCCATGCGTGTTCGGGCAGGTCATCATGACGCCCGCTACGGATGCATCCAGCGCCTTTTTGAAGGCTTCTACATCAAGCGTGCCATCTTCACGGGAAGGCACCTGCTTTACTTCAAAGCCCGCGATGGCCGCACTGGCGGGATTCGTGCCGTGGGCCGAGTTAGGAATTAATATGATGTTTTTTTGATTGCCCTTCGCGCGATGGTAGGCCGCGATCAGCAGCGCGCCCGTTAATTCGCCATGTGCGCCTGCAATGGGCTGAAGGCATGCGGCCCGCATGCCCGCGATCTCCGCCAGCAGGGATTCCGTCCTATAAATCAGTTCGAAGGCCCCTTGGCACATCGGCCAATACGCGGGGCATGTGCTGAGGTGGGGATGCAACTGCGCGAAATTCGGCTCCGCCGCCACCGCCTCGGCGAATTTCGGATTGTACTTCATCGTGCATGAGCCGAGAGGATAGAAATGGGTGTCCACGCCAAAATTCAGACGGGAAAGATTCGAGAAATGGCGCACCACATCGAGTTCGCTCACTTCCGGCAGCGCGGCGTCTTCCTGGCGCGCCAGCGCCTTGGGGAACTCCGCCATCGGCACATCCAAGGCATCCAGAACAATACCACGGCGGCCCGGGCGGGACTTCTCAAAAATCAACGGCATCGCAAACCTCCTGGAGCGCCTGGGCGTATTGATCCAGCTCTTCCCGCGTCCGCTTCTCCGTCACGGCGATAAGCAGAGCGCCCGCTTCTCCCGCACCCATGGACGCCAGCGGCAGCCCTGCAGCAAATCCCCGCTGGGCCATTTGGCGCACTACCGCTTCCGCATCTTTGGGAAGGCGCACAGCGAACTCGTTGAATGTGGGTCCATCATTAAGCACGGCGGCGAAAGGCGCTATGGCGGCCTTGAGGTATTCGGCCTTCGAATGGCAATGGATAGCTACTTCGCGCAAGCCTTCCTTGCCGAGCAGGCACAGATAGATCAACGCCCGCAACGCACACAAGGCCTCGTTCGAGCAAATGTTGGACATCGCCTTTTCCCGGCGAATGTGCTGCTCGCGGGCTTGCAGGGTAAGCACATAGCCCGTACGCCCCGAGGCGTCCGCGGTCGCCGCGACAATGCGCCCAGGCATTTTGCGCACATGTTCCTTGCGCACCGCCATGACGCCCAGATACGGTCCGCCAAATCCCAGCGGAATGCCAAGCCCCTGGCCTTCCGCCACGGCGATATCCGCTCCCATATCGCCCGGCGTTTTCAATAGCCCCAGCGAGGTAGGATAAAAAGACACCACACATAGCGCTCCCGCGTTATGGCAGCGCTCCGCGAGTTCCGTGTAGTCACATACCGTGCCCAGAAACGCCGGATTTTGCACGATAACACATGCGGCGTCCGCAGGCTCGCCGCCCGTGATGATATCCAGGCCGAGATTGGCCGCGTGCGTTTCCAGCATGCGGCGGTAGAACGGATGGAGCGATTCGTGGCACACAATGCGTTTGCGCCGGGTGATGCGCACGGACATGGCGGCTGCTTCAAAGACCGCCGTGCCGCCATCGTACAGCGACGCATTGGCGAATTCCATGTTCGTGAGCCGGCAAATAGCCGACTGGTATTCGTAAATGGCTTGCAGCGTGCCCTGGGCGCATTCCGGCTGATAGGGCGTATATGCCGTATAAAACTCGCCCCGGCCGCTCAAGGCGTCCACTGCGGCAGGAATGAAATGGTCGTAATACCCGCCGCCCAGAAAACTGGCAAGCCCCGCATCATTACACTGGGCAAGGCTGGCCATATGCCGCCGCACGGCCATCTCCGACAAGCCCGGCAAATCCATTACTGGCGCCCGGAGCCCGGTAGGTATCGCCTCGAAGAGCTCGTCCATATGCCGGACGCCGATAGCGGCAAGCATTTCTTCCTGCTCTCGAGGGGTCGTAGGGACCCAGGTCATTCTTTCTGCCCTTCCACATACGCGGCATAGGCGTCCGCGGCCATGAGTTTCTTCATTTCCGAGGCCTTCACTTTTTCAAGCTTGAAGAACCAGCCATGGCCATAGGGGTCTTGATTCACCAATTCCGGCTCCGCCTCGAGCGCGTCGTTCACCTCGAAAATATGGCCCGATACGGGGGCATAAATGTCGCTGGCCGCCTTCACGGATTCCACCGTGGCGACCGCTTCACCCTTGCCCGCGTCCGTGCCGACTTCGGGGAGCTCCACGAAAGTCACATCGCCGAGTTGTTCCGTGGCATAGGCGGTGATGCCTACGACATACTCGCCGCCATCGTCGCGAATCCACTCGTGGTCTTCCGTGTAGAGTAGATCATCTGGATACATATCCTCCCTCCTCATCCATTCCTGCATGTGCCGTGGGTGTAAAAAGGCAATTCCGCTGTTTCAATGATTAAACCCCGCGGTCCGGCGGCAAGCCGGTTCCCGGGAACACTCCATTTTTGTGGCAAATAGGCCAAGCCGATGCCATGGCAAACGCTTGGCCCAAAGGTGCCGCTGGTAATCCCGCCTATGGCACCTTCCTCCGGCGCATAGACCTCGAAGCCATGGCGCGGCGACCGCCTGTCAAGCGTGCGAATCGGAGTGAGTACAGAATACCCTCCCGCCTCACGCTGGGCAAGCAGGGCCTCTTTCCCAACAAACTCCGTATCCCAAGCGACATAACCCGCATGCCCCGCCTCGAGAGGCGTGTGCGTTTCATCAATATCCTGGCCAGAGAGCGAATAGCCCATCTCGAGCCGCAGCGTATCCCGGGCTCCAAGCCCAGCGGGCGCCACCCCTTCGTATTCCAGCAATGCCCGCCAAAGCGGGGCCGCCAAATCATTATCGATATACAATTCGTATCCCAATTCGCCGGTATACCCCATCCGCGAGAGGATGATGCTCCGGCCCCGCCATTGGGTTCTGCAAGCCTCAAAATACCGCAACCGTTCCGCTTCCGGGATGCCTGCATGGAGCATCGCCGCACACGCGCCAGGGCCTTGCACATCAATCTTCGCCGTATCGTCCGATATATCCGCCGCGCCCGGATTCTCTTGCGTGAGCAAAGCGGCCACCTGTTCGAGAGGCCCCGCGTTCGTCACAGCCAAGACCTCATCTTCGCCCAGGCGAATGGTGATGATATCGTCGATGATCTTCCCCGCGCTGTTCAAAATAGCGCCATACCGGCCCCGGCCCGGCCTAATGGCCCGCACATCCGATATGACTAGCCGGTCGTACTTGGCAATCGCATCCGCGCCACGCACGAGGATTTCCCCCATGTGCGAGCAATCGAACAGGGAAACCTTCGCACGGGTGTGATGATGTTCCTGCACAATCCCGGCAAACTGGAGCGGAAGCTCCCATCCGTGAAAGTCCACCAGTTTCCCGCCGCGAGCTAGGTGCTCACCTTGAAGTGGTGTTCGCCGCATAACGCCTCCTGGCCTTCCAGCGCGAGCAATAAACCTCGCGCAGTTCTGGAACGAATCCACGTACTTGCGGCATTCATTCCAGCGCCCAGGCGAACGGCATACTTCCTTGCCAGCCGCTTCCCCGTGGTTTTTCTCCACGCTACGTCGCCAGTCACGGCCAGCTTTCCGATGTGCCCTTACTGTGCCATGCCTTTTACGGCCTGTCAAGGGAATCGTTATAAAAAAAAGAACCTGGAAACAAGCTGTTTCCAGGGAAAATACATATATGGCGGAGAGGCCGGGATTCGAACCCGGGGTACACTTTTGGCGTACAACGCCTTAGCAGGGCGCCACCTTCAGCCACTCGGTCACCTCTCCACCGAAGCCGGAAGGAATGTAGCATGAAATTGCCGGAAGATGCAACCGGCGAAACGCCCCTCGACCGCATATCGCCGCCCTTTTCATTTTCGTAAAAGGACCATTCTCGTGGCATGGCCGTCCCGGCCATGCGCATGGGCGGGACGCCCATGCTACGCGGAGTGCGCAACTTTTTCTCTCTTGTCCGGCGATTTGGGATCATTGCGTGTCTCCTGCACCTCTTGTTTCAAATGTGATAGCCTTGCCAATGGCGGCCGCAGTCAGGTGATGGCCCAGGAGGGCAGCTCCCCTTCGCAGCGTATGACGGTCAGCCGCCTGCGCCGATAAGGCTGGCCTTCGAGTCCCTCATCACGGACGGAGAAAACGTCGGACTTCCCGCTTTTCAACCTGGAAACACCGGCGTTTATTTTTGCGTGCTCATCTAGAGTTATATATAACTCGACATCATCGACGTTGCAGAAGGAAGCCACATCCAAACAGCGTATGTTCTCTGTTTCTCCATCTTCGAGGATCTTGCGCTCGCGTATGTAATCCGGCGGTTCTGCGTTTCCAAAGGGCCACTTGCGCTCTCCCGAGTGGTCGTTCAACAAAGCATCGATTGCGGGCTCATTTCTTGGGCTCGGGGGGCGGACGCCGGAGGGAACCACGAAGATTCGCATGCCACAGCGCCGTATTGCAGTAGGGACGAAATCGGAATAATTCCTCATTTTGAAGGAGACATCTTCCATGTCAATATGCGTGTCCCAAATAGTGTCCCATCCCATTTTTTCAGGGCCATAGTATTCCTTGTTGTTCTCGATGACTTTTCGGAAGTATCCTCTTATGCACCCCATGTGTTGCCATGCACACAAGACTCCTACTTTGTCCAGACACAGCAGTAGCTCAAACGTTTGAAAATAATATGGATCCTTCTCCGTAGTCACCACGAATCGCATGGGAAATCCCCTATTGATGGTCCTTGTAAAGTGTTCAGGCCCGCACGGGGCGGACCGTTTTGGGATGCCCTTACAGGGCAATTCAAGGATTCATCCATACCCAGGGGCTCCCTTGCCCTTCGGGCGGCGGCCAGCCCCTGGGCTATGGTGGGATGTCCCGTTGGGACGCCTCCTTACGGCATCTCGGTATCATCAACTGAACCCGATATCCGCCCCTTAGGCGGTTGTGTAAGGAGCATGCCGTTTGCGCCGTTTCCGGTCTCGAAGCGCATTGGCTTTGTAGAACAAGGCCGGTTCTATGATGGGATCATGAAGCCCTTGGGTTTCAATATCGCCATAGGTCACCCTGCCTCGGTATGTGCGGTTGGAGAGGATAATGCTAATGGCTTGCCGGGACCATTTGTTCCCTTTTCGGGTCATGATGCCCCGGGTATGCAATGCGCTCACCACTTTTCCCGTGCTTCTCGTTTGGAGATATTCCCGGAAAATCATGCGCACGACTTCCGCCTCGCGGTCATCCACGATGAGCGGCTTTTCGCCTTCCAGGCCGCGCCGGTAGCCATAAGGCGCTGGCCCGGTGCCGTATCGCCCTTGCTGGACGGCGTTGAGCTGGCCTCGCTTGACCTTCGCGCCATGCGACAACCGCCCCCCGCCCGTGGAGACGATTTCATCGCGCAGCAACGGCCTGCGGGCAAACGGTTCATCCTTGACAAGAACCGCACCTCGATCATTCATCGAAAATAGAGGTTTGTGGGTATGTTGTTCGCCAGATTCCATGCACCTACACCTGCTGGCGCCTGCAATTCGCCAAAATGCAGCCAGAAGACGAGACGAATTGCGCGCCACGCAATTCCATTATGCTTTGCAGCAGTTTCCCAAGTACGAATCGAGTATACGGCAAAATGCCGCTTATGTCAACTGTTTTCTAATTAGTTTTTCCGTTTTGTATAGTATTTCGTCATCTCATTAGGAGGGCATGGCGCGGTATTTTCACATCAAGCGAGTATTCCGGCGACAATCGAGTAGGGGGGTTCCTCACGGTCCCCCCCTCTCACACCACCGGGCATACCTGCTCGGTACCACGGCGGTTTCGGTCATTTTTGAACGTTTCGTACCGTTGAACCGGGTCTATCAGTTTTTGTTTCGCGAACCATTGTTTGTCCATGGCGTGTTGCGCGGGAGGACTCCCCGCTTTGCGCCACCAGCCCTTCCCGGACCCTGCGAGTATCCATGCCTGAAATTGCGGCACGCCTAGTTTTCTAAGGAAGTCCGCTATGGTTTTCGTGCGCTTGAGGCGTTTGAGGATGACGCAGCGCAGTTTGCGCCGCATCCATTCCCCGAGGCGTTCCAGATGGCCCTTTGCTTCGGCAAACCGATAGTAGGTTATCCAGCCGCTCAGGAAGCTGTTGAGCTCCTCAATCATCTGGCGCACTTTGGCGTCGCCGCGGTTGCGTCGCGTGATGTCGCGGATGCGGTCTTTCGCCCGGTCGAGGCTCTTGGGCGCGATGCCCAATCGCCCCCCACCCAGCAAGCGATAACCCAAAAATTTCCGCTCTCCCACGAACGCCACCGCGCTCTTCTCGCGGTTCACCCGTAGTTTCAGCTTCCCCTCAAGGAACTGCGTGACCGATGTCAGGACACGTTCTCCCGCGCGTATCGTCTGCACGTAAATGTTGCAGTCGTCCGCATAGCGGCAAAAACGATGCCCTCGTTTCTCCAACTCCTTGTCCAGGTCGTCCAAGAGCAGGTTGGCCAGCAGCGGCGATAGAGGACCGCCTTGCGGGGTCCCTTCGTATCGTTCGATGCATACGCCGTTCTGCATCATGCCCACTTCAAGAAACCAGCGGATGAGTCGGAGTACGCGTTTGTCTGACACGTGCCGCGCCACGCGCGCCATCAGGATGTCGTGGTTGACCCGGTCGAAGAATTTTTCCAGGTCCATGTCCACAACAATGCAGCGGCCTTCGCTTACGTACGTGCTGGCTTGCCGCAGCGCCTGATGTGCATTGTGCCTTGGACGAAATCCATAACTGCTTTCCGAGAAGGCCGGGTCTAGAAGCGGTTCGAGAGCCTGCAAGAGCGCTTGTTGCACGACTCGGTCCACCACCGTCGGAATGCCCAGTTGCCGCATCCCCCCGCCCGGCTTGGGGATTTGCACTCCCAACACCGGTTGGGGACGGTAGCGCCCTGCCGTCAGTTCCTCTTGCAGTCCCCGCCAGTGTTCCGGAAACCAACGCTTCAGGTCGCGTACGCTCATGCCGTCCGCACCCGCCGCGCCTTTGTTCCGTTGCACCCGGCGTACCGCTTCCGTCAGGTTCGCAAGACTCGCGACCCGTTCCATCAAGTCTTGCGTCAAGGCTCGCCTCTTGTTCGCCGCCGGAAATAGTTGCCGCGCCTCGAACGCATCCGATTCGGTTCCGCCTTCTCCGATTGCGCCGTGGCAAGCCGACTCCAGTGGGAACTCCATCTGGCAACCTGCTACTTCCTGCCGCTCCCTATCCCACGAGACGTTCAATGCTGCTCCTTGAATGATCGATTCGGCCCTTCCCCTTGCGGGTATTATGGCCTCGGCTGACTCCTGCCCACCCCTCGCGACATGTTGCCATCCCGCTAGTCTGGCTCTTCCAGACAGATGAACAGGTCTCCCAAGGTAAGACGCGCCTCTTTCCGCCGGGCCTCGCCGGATTTACCAAGGTGTGTCCGAATGGTTATTGGGCGTCGCCATCCATTGCTGGCTTGCCCCGCCACCCCGGCCTTCTATCCGGTTTCTGTGCGTCGAGTCCGACTTTTGCCTCCTGCTTCCTCCAGACCCCGCCTCGCGGCGACGCCCTTGCTCTTGGCTAGCAATTCCCACCATCAGGGCTTGCAGGGGACTTACACCCCTTAGATCCGCGCCATGCTTGGCACACAAATAAGGAGCCCAGGCTGTTCAGGCCTGGGCTCCTTATGGGAAAAACAAACTATTCGAGCACAGCGCCCGTATTCGAGCTGGTGACCATGCGCTGGTAGCGTTTCAGCCATCCAGTCAATTTACGATCCGGCGGTGCGGGCATGGCCTTGCGCCGCAATTCGAGTTCGGCATCACTCAACTTGACGTTCAACGTGCGGTTCGGGATGTCGATCTCGATAATATCGCCTTGCTTGAGCAGGGCAATCGGGCCGCCTTCCGCCGCTTCAGGGCTTACATGGCCAATACAAGCGCCGCGCGTGCCGCCCGAGAAACGCCCGTCCGTGATGAGGCTCACCTGCTTGCCGAGGCCTTTGCCCATGACGGCCGAAGTAGGCGCAAGCATCTCGCGCATGCCGGGCCCACCCTTGGGGCCTTCGTAGCGGATGATGATGATATCGCCAGGCTTCACTTGATCATCAAGCACGCCCTGCATGGCTTCTTCTTCGGATTCAAAGATCACGGCGGGGCCGGTATGGGTGAGGATCTCTTTATCGACGCCGGCTTCTTTCACTACGGAGCCATCGGGGGCGAGGTTGCCGAATAATACGGCCAAGCCGCCCGTTTGGCTGTATGGCGCTTCAATAGTTTTGATGACTTCTGGATTGGTCGAGCGGGCTTCGCCAATATTCTCGCCCAAGGTCTTCAGCGTGACGGTCGGGCACTCCAGATGGATAGTACCCGGCTTCCGCTTGAGCTCGCCCAAGATGGCCATAATGCCGCCCGCAAGCCCCACATCCTCCATGTGCCACTTGCTCGAGGGCGAAACTTTGCAGATATTCGGCACACGCTTCGAAATCTCGTTAATGCGTTCCAGGGGATATGCGAAGCCTGCTTCGCGTGCGATGGCGAGGGTATGTAAGACCGTGTTCGTCGAACCGCCCATGGCCATATCTAAGGCCAGCGCGTTGTCAACGGCTTCGATGGATATGATATCGCGCGGCTTTAGGTCCGCTTTGATGAGTTCGAGCACTTGCCGCGCCGCGGCTTTCACCAATTCACGCCGGGAACCGGAAGTAGCCAGCACAGTGCCATTGCCTGGCAAGCTCATGCCAAGGGCCTCACATAGGCAATTCATGGAATTCGCGGTGAACATGCCCGAACATGAGCCACAGGTGGGACAAGCTTTGCGCTCGAGTTCCGCCAGCGCGGCATCATCCATGCCGCCCTGTTTATAGGCGCCTACGCCTTCAAAAACGGAGATGAGATCCACCGTGCGGCCATCCGACAACTTGCCTGCTTCCATAGGACCGCCGGACACAAAGATGGTGGGAATGTTGCAGCGCATGGAGGCCATAAGCATGCCCGGCACGATTTTGTCACAGTTGGGAATGCAGATCATGCCGTCAAATCGGTGAGCCTTGATGACGGTCTCGACGCAATCCGCGATCAGCTCGCGTGAAGGCAGCGAATAGTACATGCCGCCATGGCCCATGGCAATGCCATCATCCACGCCGATGGTATTGAACTCGAAGGGCACGCCGCCCGCTTCGCGGACCGCTTCCTTGGCGGCACGGCCTAATTCATTCAAATGGACGTGTCCCGGTACAATCTCGGTGAAGCTGTTGCATATGGCGATGAAGGGCTTATTAAAGTCCTCGGAAGATTGGATTTGCCCGGTGGCCCACAGTAACGAACGGTGCGGGGCGCGCTCGAACCCTTTTTTAATCGTATCACTGATCATGACATAGTCCTTTCTAAATGTTCGCGAGCTTGCAGCACCCCTCTTTCGAGGGCAAGAAGCTTTATTATATCAAAAACACATGCATATTCCGATATTCCGAGGGAGAAAAAAGAGTATAGGGGGAAAGTGTGAGAAAACTTCTATAAAAGAGTACACGGACACAATCCCGTCAAAGATATTGTTTTCTTGATGATCTTAACAGTCTACATGCATTAATCGCAGGCGCCATTTAGGACCTTTCCATCAATGAGCCGAAGGGTCCGCCGCGCGATCCGTGCTGCCTGCATGTCATGTGTGACCATAACAATGGTGCGTCCCTCAATATTCGCTTCCTTGAGGAAGCTCTGTACCGATTTGGCATTTTCGGGATCCAAATTACCCGTAGGCTCATCCGCGAGAATGATCGGGGGATCGTTGGCGAGCATGCGGGCCAGCGCCACGCGCTGTTGCTGTCCGATGCTGAGTTCCGATGGTTTGTGGTCGAGCCGGTCGCTAAGCCCCACACGTTCCAGAAGGGCCGTGGCTCGTTCTTTTTGTTTCTTGTCTGACCGCTTGGCCAGAAAGAGCGGGATTTGGACGTTCTCGAGTGCGGTGAGGTAAGGGACAAGGTTGAACGTCTGAAAAACGAACCCAATCTTTTCTCGCCTCACCACGGTCCGGCGCTCGGAATTCAGGTCATATAAGGATTGTCCATCCACAAGGACACTCCCCGATGCGGGTGAAAGCATACCGCCCAACATCAACAGAAAGGTGCTCTTGCCGCTTCCGCTTGGTCCAACGATGGCAACGAAATCCCCCTTCGGAATTTCGATGGTCACATCATCCAGTGCCATTATCGTTTTTCCGCGGTGCCGGTAACTCTTGCTCACTGACTGCATATTGAGCATAAACTACATCTCCTGAAGTGCGGTAGCGGGGTCGAGACGCGCCGCTTGGCGAGCGGGAAAATAACTGGCTACGAGTGAAATGGTTACAGCCACGCCAAGCGCCCATAACGACAAACTTGGCATTGGAAGCACAATCACCCCTGCGATCCGTGGTCCAAATACTACGGCGATGACCGTACCCAGGAGATAACCGGCAACCCCGCCTGTAAGGCCTAACAAGAGTGCTTTTAACAGGAACATCTTAAGCACCACGTGCGAACCAGCGCCAAGCGCCATGAGCGTGCCGATTTCCTTGCGCCGCTCGAATACGTTGGAATACATGTAATTCGCGATGCTTGCCCCGCCCACGAGCACGATGATCGCCAAGAAAAGCAGCGATAACCGCGCCATCATCTGGTTCGTCCGGATCTGGGTGTCCACAATCTGCGTGATGGTAACCACCTTGGCTTCAGGCAGCAGGGTATTGATCTTCTGGACCAATCCCTTGGATATCTGGTTACAGCAGCCGACAATCTCTATGGCGTTCAGTACGGCACCTTTTCCTGCAAGTTGCTGTACGGTGTGGAGGTGTGCGAAGACTCGGGAATCGTCTACCGTACCGGTCGAGGGTAAGATAGCAGTAACGTTGAAGGGCTTGCCCAACAATGTCAGCGTATCTCCCTCCTTGACCTTTAACGCCGCTCCTATATCTGAGCCGACAAGGGCTTGATTCTCTTCAAGCGTATTGATCACTCGCTTACGGATAAGCGTCTCCTTGGGTGGAGCCACGCTGGCGCCCGGAACATCCACGGTTCCGCAGTTTTCCGGACGGGCAAATATGCCGGCGCTTTGCCACGCGGCCTTGGCTTGGAATTCCTTCGTGGGTAAAATTCCAGTCAGCGTGAACTGATTTCCACCCGACTCCACGGGAAGAGAAAGCTTTGGCGAAAGATTGTCCAATCCCTGGAGGTCCGAGGTGGCAAGACGTGTCACGTATTCCTCGGGAAATTCCTCACCTTGCATGTCCGCGCTGTAATAATCTTGAAGCGAAGCGGATTTGGGCAAAATGAGAATGTTGGCCCCCAGTGCATCCAATTCTCTCGCGACGGCCTTTTCGGAGTAGAAGGTGATGTTTTTCACGCCTACAATCACGCTTATCCCGAGCAGTATCGCGACAAAACTTGTGGCTAGTTGGTTCTTCCGCTCAAAGATCTCTCGCCAAACAAACGTCCTGAGTCTCATTCTTGTGGCTTCCTTTTTATTGGCTTGGACCACAGCCACTAGGTCCGCAACCCTTCGGGCCACAGCCGCCGGACGAAGCGGCCATCAAGGCCGAAACAAGCGCGTCCTTGGTGGTTGCGCCGGCCACTTTGACAACCACCGTGCCCGGCGGAGCCAATAAAGCCGTGATTGCTTCCGTTGTTTTCGGGTCAATCTTGAGCTTTGTTAAGAAGCTCTGCTCGACGGCGGCGGCGGGGTCAATCGTCACCACTTCAGTAAATTGGGCGAACCGTGTGTCCGCTTTAAAATCATTCACTCCCTGCATGGCGGTATCGTTGGATGTGGTTGTGGCGTTCTGCGCGCACAGGCAAACCAGTTTTCCGTCCTGCAAAGCCTTCATGCATTGCTGCTCCGATTCGCTTGCTATAGAGTCCTGGAGTTGCGGATCCTTCAGTTTATCTCCAAAATAAGCCCCAGTAATCGCCTCATTGGGGGCAAAGACCAAGACGATGGGCATCGGCGCCCTGTTAAGCTGGTACTTCTCGACAAAATCTTTTTCTGCGGCGCTGTCACGCTTAATAAAAGCCAATTCGGCCTTATCGCTGATCTTGGTTGCAGCGGCCTCAAAAGCGCGCTTGGCTGTTTCCGTCTCCTCGCTGTCATTTTCTGAGACAAACAGGAATAAATGCTTCTTTTCATTTGCAGCCTTTTTGACTGCAGCTTGCGCGACACTCTCAGACGGCGTACTTTCCGGAGCCGATGGAAGTGTTTCTGGAGCCACAGAGGCCGGAGCATCGGTTACGGACGAAGTCTGCGGAGGTTGACTCGCCGCCGCCGCATGATTCCGCTTGCTCACCGCAAAACAAATGACACCAACGATCATGAGCGCGACGAACGATATCCTGATCTTCTTCATAATGCTTGTTCTCCTCCAAATCGAATGATTTCCGTTAGGGACCGTTTGCATCAACAAATCATCGAGCAGCCTCAACACACTTATAGCGTTCACACAGTGTCTTAATGTCCTTCTTGAGCGCGAGTTTCAGGCGCTTGGCGTCCTCACGGACAATGGGCGACCCGTCCAACGAGACATGCAGCCACTCCAGAGCCTTCTGAACCGAAAGAGGGGCATCTTGCCCAACTAATCGGTAATAGCGCCAGCGTCCATCCTTCCGGAAATCGAGGAGGCCTGCTTGCACCAGAATCGCCATGTGCTTGGACACGGTCGAAGGGGCCAGATCCAGCACATCAACAACCTGACACACGCAGAGCTCACCGCCTCGCAAGAACATGAGAATACGCACACGGGATTCATCCGAGATGGCCTTGGCAACGTTCATAAACTCTTTCATCGTTTATTACCTCAATTCGCCATGCAACGAAGTGTGCATGAAAACAGCAGCCATGTCAAGCCTTCAAATCGCTATAGCCACAAAGGTATAAAAAACTATCAAGAAGGCGCTGTAGGCTATTTGGGGCGCTTGGTTTGTGAATCGTCGGTGAGAGGCACAGACTGAAATCCACAGGGTGCAAGGTCCAACTCGATCGTCGCGGCCGAAGGCGTCCCCAATCCGTGGGCGCGAAACGACGCGAGATCCAGTTGTACGGTCCGTTTGACCGGTGTGTCCTTGGACGGATTGAAGTAGAGGATATGGCTCGAAAACAGGACAGCCAAGTCGCCCGCCCCAACCATGCCAAGGTCAATACCGTCTTGGAATTGTTCGCCAAGATGGCTCGCGTGCGCGTTAAGCTCTCGCATCAGCACGCAAAACAGCGTCTTTTGAGGGCTGTCTTGCGCACCATCCCATGCTCCCTTCATGAACAGCGTGCATCCTTTACCCTGTGGCCGGAAGCCTGCGCCGAGAATATCCTCCACCGTCTTCGGCTCGGTATCCGGCTGGCTGAACATATTCGCTGAGAACGAGGCATCGCCTTCCACTGTGGATATTGGCCCAAAATCAGTGGCGACTAATATGCCTCCGCCTCGCACCCACTCTGCGAGCTTCTCCAAAACATCCCGCTCTACGACAGTTCCGGCAAGCATGGCGGCAATGCGGTATTGTTGGAGCGCACCATCGAGAATCATGCGTTCTTCCACCACATCGTAGTCAATATAACGGTGCAAGCCTTCACTCACTTGGCTCAAATTCTCAATGCTGTCCGGGATAGTGTTCTTAGCGGGATCCACGAGCAAACTCTCGGAAACCGGGTAAAACAAGGCCACATCACAAAGGGGCTTTTCACCTGTCATATGTTCCGACGCGGCGAGAATGCTGTCTTTGTATTTTTCAAGGTGAACCGGAAATTCGTATAATTCATCCATACCACAGGCGATGTCGTTGAAGAGCCTGCCCATGTCTTCTTCCCAGGCATAAGCGCCGCCCGCTTCAGACGAAAAGGGGATATGGTAAAACCGATAGGCCGAGGCGCGCCATTTGGCCCAGAAATAACGAGAGTCGCACGATGCCGGCTGGAATCTTACATTGCGATCTCGAAAAGTGCGGGCAAATCCAATGGTATCTTGGCCAAAATAGAGGGGAGGCGGGGCAGCTCCTCCGGGCTTCAAACCAATATGGGTCTTCGAGAAAAACGGCTTGACCTGCTGGTAGAGCTCATCGGAAAATCGCACCAAGGACTGCTGATACCACCGATTAAAATCCAGCCAATGCCGTTTTTGTGCGGGGCTGCTGGGGAAAGCAATATCGTCCGGAACCGCAAACGCCGTGCCCCATGCGGTGTTTAGGGCATCCATGCTGCCGTATTTCGCCATCATACGCTGCCGAAAATCGGCTTGCGCATAGGAATCGTTGCACCAATACCGCGAACCAGCCGTTCGCATGTCGATCAATGTATGCGCACCGCCAGTCGCATAATCGCCTTCACCCCAGTCGCCCGTAATGCAAAGATAAACATTTTCAAGCACGCCATCATAATGAGCGCTCAGGTTCTTGTAAAAACGTACATACCACTCCAGGGTCGCTGGATCCCAAACCGAGAGATTGTACACCTCTTCATTATCGTTCACCGAGCGCATCAAAGTGCCGCGCCCAGAATCGACCACCCACCTGGGAGGAAACATGAGCCACATTTGGGCGTTTATGTCCATCCCATGCGCTTTAATATCGGCGACAGTTTGATCAAAGAAGCTCCAATCCCACTTGTTTTCTTCCCGTTCAACGCCTATCCATGAAATATTGATTTCGACGCCTTGGATGCCAAGTTGTTGGAATTCAGGAAACTTCGGAAGCAGCCATGGATGTTCGGGTGCGGGATCACTTTTTTTCCCATCATAGTGCATCATATGATCATAAATGCCAATGCCGTTTCCGGTAAGGATGGGTATTTGTGCGCGTAGTTTTGCCTCTTGTGCGATACTGGCGGTGGAAAGGGGAACCAGAAAGATGATGCAAAGGAGTGTTCTCATCGTGGATTGCCTTTCTTCTTTTGGTTGCGGTGTGCTAGGCGTTTCTCCATGAGGATGAAGCGAACAGCAGCATGAAAAGGGTCCATGTGTTAAAAAACATAGCACGTGATCGATCACGCAGTCAAGGCGACGAATCCTCTTCTTGCCAGATGACATATGGGAATCAATCCGAGCTTGAGGACTCTTCCTTAGCATGATCGAGTATTTCACGGACGGCAAAAGGCGGGCGTTGCTTTACTTCGGTAAAAATGCGAGCGACATATTCGCCCAAAATGCCCGTGAACAATAACTGGAAACCGGTGAATACGCCCATCGCGGCGATGAGGACCGCTACCTCCCAGACAGGGGTGCGTCCAGACCATTGCGCCAAGCGCGTCAGCATGAGCCCTAAAAACACGAGCAGGCTCAACGAGAACAACGCTCCGCCCGCGAATGAAGCGAATCGAAGAGGCGTGGTTGTGAAGTTGCAGACAAAGTTAAGGGTGAGTTCGACGAGTTTCGCTAAGCTATATTTGGTCTGGCCTGCGGTGCGGGCGGCATGGGTTACAGGAATGGACGCCCAGCGCCCGTAGCTTAGCCAGGCGAAATGGCCGCTTAAATATCGTGATTTTTCCTGATATAGATTAATGGAATCCACGAGGCGGCGGTCCATGGCGATGAAACCGCTGGCGCTGTCCGGGATATCAATGCCGGTGATGCGGAAGAGGATGTGGCTCATGGCCCATGAGCCTACTCGCCGCCATATGGGATCGCGGCGGCGCTGGCGCACGCCATACACAATATCGAAGCCGTCTTCGAGTTTTTGCAGCAGAAGCGGTATCTCTTCAGGCTGGGTTTGGAGATCGGCGTCAATCAGGACTACAGACTTGCCCCGGGCATAGCGGAATCCGGCGGTGACGGCGGTTTGCTGGCCAAAATTACGGACAAAACGCACCACGCGAACAGTGGGATCTTGCCCGTATAACGCCTTGAGGCGTTCAAAAGAGCCGTCTCGGCTGCCGTCATCAATGAAAAGGAGTTCGTAGGTCTGTCCCAATTCTTGTAATGTTTTGGTGAGCCGTTCATGGAGGAGGAGGATATTGCCTTCTTCGTTGAATACGGGAATGATGATCGTTAACGCGACACTGCGATCCGTTTCGATTTCGTTGCCCATAGTTTTGCGGTGTCCCCGGCGGCGCTTCTTCAAGCGCTCCATTGTGTCCCATCACATAATGTATGCATCCATGGCCGGACTGGGAGCCTGTAGTAATTTCTCACCAGCCACAGTGAGGGCATGCTCCCATAATGTGAAGACCTCTTCTTCCGATAAATATTTGGTACGCGCGGCGGGCCGCGGCGGCAAATCAAAAAAAACGCCGCTCGTATAGGCGTCATAGCTTGTATTGACTACGGTCACTTCCCGTGGAATGGGCAAGCCGGGGAAGGGAACATAAACGCCAATATGCGGGCGGTGGATGAGCCCTTCTTCCAGCGAATAGCGAAGAAACTCGATGGTGTTCAGGATCGTTTCCCTTTTCTCGCCCGGCAATCCAATGACGAAATATCCCTGCACCTCGATGCCGCTATCTTTAAGGAGGGCAAGTTTGTCGAGTATGTCACTCACCCGGATCCCTTTGCGCACCGCTTCGAGAATATCCTGGTTGAAACTTTCGATGCCCAAGGCAAGCTGGGCGCATCCCGCTTGGCGCAATAACTCAACGGCTTCTTCGTCCAAACAATCAAACCGCGACTGGCACCAGAAACGCATCCCGAGCTTCTTCTCGATCAACAAGCGCAGGACCGTCTTGCTATGGGCTCCGTCGCCCAGGAAAGTAAGGTCGCCAAAAACGAAATCTTGCACGTGAAAGCGGGTATGGACATATTCAATTTGCTCGATAACACGCTCGGGATTGATGAGGCGGAGCTGGTGGCCGCTCATATGGGCGGGAGAACAAAATGTACAGACACATGGACATCCGCGAGCAGAAAATATGCGAAACACATTATTCGTTCCACGCATCAGTTCGTAGGCGGGAAATGGCAAAGCGTCGAGATCAGAAACAAAGTTCTGGCCCGGATTCATAATGTGTTCGCCGCGCGCCTGATCACGCCAGATAATGCCTTCAAGCGAGGATAGTGAAGCGTCATCTTTTGCCGCCAGCATATCCACTACCTTGGGGACGATCTCTTCTCCTTCACCTAAAACCACCACATCGAAGCAATCATCCAAATCGGAGAATTTATCGGGATTAAGCGTGGCGAATATGCCGCCCATCATGATTGGCACGCCTGGATATGCCTGGCGAATATGGCGGCCGCATAGCTTCATGATGGGAAAGCTAATCGTCAGCGCGGAGAGCAAGACCATCCCCACGCCATCCATGGCTTCATCAAGCAAGCTGATGATATCGGCTTCGGTAAAAAAAGCGCCATGTCGTTGGAAATGATGTATTTCATCATAGTTCAAATCAAGATAGACGGTCTCATGCCCATGCGCCAGCAAACTGCCTGCAATGGATAATAGGCCATTGTTTGCCTCATGGCGTTGATCGCCCATTTTCACGCCACGTTTGGCCAATGCGGCAAAATACCGCTCGATGTGGGCGCTGGGACGGGATGCTTCGGACCGCCGCGCCGGAGAGCAATTTACCAGCAGTATCTTCAATCTAGAATCCTTAGCAATACGCCTGATACATGCGCTCTTGCCTATGCTGCGACCCCTCGTATTGGGCTCCGCTCCGTTCATAAGCAAAGACGGAACCGCATGATACACCTTCCCTTGCGCTGGGACAAGCCAGTATAGCAAACGAGGCATTTGCGAAATAAAGAAAATCCGTATTGACAAGGGTTTACAAAGCGGCGGAATTGGCGCCTACCCCGGAGAATGCGGGGAAAGGGGCTTGGCGGGGGCATGAATAAGGATTTTTTGTGAAAAATCACCCCAAATGCCCTCGGCGAGCGGGAAAAGGCGTAACGTCTCCCGTGTGTGATTGTAGTATAGTTGACCACATAACCACGCACACACCAAGGAGACGTTTGCGATGGCCATTATACACCAAATGGGGTTGTTCTCGTGGAACCAGGTCGACGCGGCGTCGGATCTGGATCGGCTGAACCTGTTGCTGGCGGCGCTGCCGGATGAAGATTTGATGCGGGCGATGGAAGCCGAACGCAAGGGGCGGCGCGACGATTATCCTATCCGCGCGATGTGGAACAGCATACTGGCGGGGATCGTCTTCCAGCACGACGGCGTCGAAAGCCTGCGCCGCGAACTAGCCCGAAACGGGCAATTGCGCCAGTTGTGCGGATTCGACGTGTTGCGGGGCGCCAAGGCGGTCCCGCCCGAATGGGTGTACACGCGGTTCTTCGCCAGATTACTGCGCCACTGGAAAGAAGTGGACCGGATGTTCGACGCGCTCATCGTCCGGCTGATGGAACGCTTGCCGGATCTCGGGGTGCGTCTGGCCGTAGACTCGAAAGCCATCCAAACCCACGCCAAGCCTCCGCGCAAAGACGCGGTCCTGGAAAACGAAGAGCCGGACGGGCGGCGCGACCGCGACGCAGACTGGGGCACGAAAACCTACAAGGGCGTTCACAAGGACGGCACGCCCTGGGAGAAGGTCAAACGGTGGTTCGGCTACAAGCTGCACCTCATCGTGGACACGAAATATGAATTGCCGCTGGGCTACGCGGTCACGAAAGCCAGCGCCAACGACTCGCCCTTTCTGCTGCCCCTCGTGGCGGCTCTCGACGCGCGCCACCCCGAACTCGTCCAACGCGCCGAGTACCTCAGCGCCGACAAGGGCTATGATTCCGAAGCCAACAACAAGGGCCTCTTCGAGGAACATGAAATCCGGCCCATCGTGGACATCCGGGCGACCTGGAAAGAAGAACCGGAACGGCCCCGCCCTTTATATCCCGAACGGGTAGACACGATCTTCCATACCGAACGAGGTGAAGTCCTCTGCCGGTGTCGTAACGGCGCCCCAAACGAACGCGACAACTATGATTCCATGGCCTACCAAGGATTCGAGCAAGATCGGGGAACCTTGAAATACCGTTGCCCAGCCAAGGCACGCGGGAGCGCCTGTACCCAGCAAGACCTCTGCAACCAAGGATGCCAGCCCGAACACGGACGGATTGTCCGCGTGCCCATCGCTATCGACCGGCGCATCTTTACCCCCCTGCCCCGCAGCGCCAAATCCTGGCGCCGCGAATACAAACACCGCACCGCCATCGAGCGAGTCAACAGCCGACTCGACGGCGCATACGGATTCGAGCGCCACTACATCCGCGGTATGAAAAAGATGCGCGCCCGCACCGGATTAGCCCTCCTCGTCATGCTCGGCATGGCCCTGGGATGGCTCGAAGCCGGCCAGGCAGAACGCATGCGCTCGCTCCTCGGACAGCCCCGCGCCGCATAGATCACATCGAATCCGCACAAGCAATGATGGCCCGAATCAAGGGCAAACCATGCCCATTCGGGCCGCAAGGGTCCTACACGCGAACCTCCTGCATGATTTATTGCACCCGTAGCGGAGGCGTAATCCCATTGCCACAGGCGAAAACCGCTCCGCGTGTGCCCGCACCGTCCGCGCGTTCGCAAACCACGCTATTTCGCAAATGCCTCGCAAACCCGCAGCAGGTATTTTATTTGTTAAGATAATATTCGTTTTTTTACCGCGAATGGACGCGAATGAACGCGAATATATCCTCTACCATGTTTTTGCAACTCCCCTGGCATGGGCGTCTCGCCCATGCGAGAAAGGAGAGGGCGCGTGCAACACGCTCCTACAACGGCACATAAAAATCATATTCCGTAACTATTTGATATGATTTGTGTTATATGCAAAATCGTTGCAAGAAAACAACGTCTTGCCATATAGTAGTACAGAGAATACACTTCTCTCTATTTCCGTTCATATAATTCATTTTTGAATATGCGAAGAAATTGTTCGGGAGTACATCATTTCTACTTTGCAGACCTCCGCGTTCTTCGCGCCTTGTGCGTTAAAATGATCACCTATATCGGATTGTACGATATCAAATGAGATGCAACAACCTTATCCGGCGATTTGGGGATTTGGGGAATGGAACCTTGCATAATGGATATGAATATGATATCATAAAGATAGAAATTGATAGGCCTGCCATAATCAGATGCAGGCAAACAGGAGGATTGCGCCATGACGCCGGAACGAGAACAGCAAGTAATGAGCGGGTGGGTGATGTTGCCATTGATTATTCTGTTGTGGCTGGTTATACCCGCGTTGATCGGGTTCATGATCATTCAGAGTGTGGCTTCGGCAGGCCTCATTGTTTTCCTCGTGTTATTGGGGCCATTTGCGATATTGATGACTATAGGCTTTTTTACATTGCAGCCCAATGAGGCGCAAGTGCTCGTGTTGTTTGGCAAATACGTGGGGACGGTCCGGGAGGAAGGTTTTCATTGGGCCAATCCGTTTAGCGTTCACCATGGCTCCATAGCCATCGAGGCTTCACCGGATACGCCAGGCAAACAACAATGGGTGAGCAGGCCCAATGGCTACCGCATATCATTGCGGGCGCGGAATTTTGAGACCCAGACGTTGAAAGTAAACGACTTGCGTGGCAATCCCATCGATATTGGCGCGGTGGTGGTCTGGTATGTGCGCAATACGGCGCAAGCCATGTTCGATGTGGATGATTACCGTAATTATGTGCGCGTGCAGAGCGAAACGGCGGTCCGCCATCTCGCCAATTGTTATCCGTATGATCATGGCGGCAACGACACCGGCGACGAAATCACGCTTCGGGACGGCACGGAGGCCATCAGCAACGCATTGCAGCAAGAATTGCAGGCCCGGCTGGACAAAGCGGGCGTCGTAGTCGAAGAGGCGCGCCTCACCCACTTGGCGTATTCCACCGAGATCGCGGGCGCCATGCTGCGCCGCCAGCAGGCGGAAGCGATTATCGCCGCGCGGCAGAAGATCGTCCAAGGCGCAGTGAGCATGGTGGAAATGGCTTTGGAGGAACTATCCAACCGGCATGTGCTCGAATTCGACGATGAACGGAAAGCCGCCATGGTCAGCAATTTGCTCGTGGTCCTGTGCGGGGACCGCGATGTGGAGCCTGTAATCAACACGGGCACCTTGTATCATTAACGGTCATGCGGCTTCGATAAAGATGGATCTCATGGCACGAAAGAAAGAATATTTACTGCGCATCGACGCCCGCTTGTTCGAGGAAATACAGGCATGGGCGGCGGTCGAGTTTCGCAGTGTGAATGGGCAGATCGAGTTTGTGCTCAATCAAGCCGTGATGCAGCGCCGCCGTGAAACAGCCCAGCAAGATGATGGCGCGGAGCGCGCTGCGCCTGGGCAATAATGGGAAGACGGGCTAACCGGGATCGCAGGCTGGAGAGCATGGCCCTCCAGCCTGCGCATAGGTTAAGACGGGCTATGCAAGAAGCGTAAGGCCAAACCCGCCATGGTCTGGATGGCAGGCGCAAGCGCGGCGTCCGTGAAGTCATACCGCGGATTATGAAGCAACGGATAGGCTTCCGTTGGATTCGGATTCACCCCCACATAGAAAATGGCTCCCGGCTTCTTTTGAAGGTAAAACGCAAAGTCTTCCGCCGCCATGTTGGGATGTTCGAGTTCCATGAGGTGTTCGGGCCCCAACACTTCTTCCACCGTTTCGCGCAGGAATTGCGTCATGCCCGGGTCGTTATAGAGCGGCGGATACGGAATCGAACCCAATTGCATCGTGGCGGCGGCGCGGAATGTCTGGGCGGTTTGCTCCGCGACACGGCGCACGGCATCCGCGATATGATCAAGAACCGCTGGATTCAAGCTGCGCATCGTTCCGCGAAGGATGGCGGTTTCAGGGATGATATTCGTGGCCTGTCCTGCTTGGAACACGCCAACCGTCACCACGCCGGTCTCCCAGGGGTCCACTTCGCGGCTCACGATCGTTTGCAGAGCGAGCACGATATGGGAAGCGGCGACAATGGGATCTACCCCAGAAGCAGGATCCGCCCCATGGCATCCTTTCCCGCGCACCGTAATATGGAAATCACGAGCACCCGCCATGAGCCAGCCGCTTTTTACGGCAATCCGCCCCAGTGGAATGCTGGGCCAGCCATGCAGGGCGAAGACCGCGTCCACATCATCGAGCAGGCCCTCTTCCACAATCAAGCGTCCGCCTGCCGCGGTCTCTTCGCCTGGCTGAAAGAGGAGCTTGACTGTGCCATGCAATTCGTCCCGCCATTCTTGAAGCACGCGCGCCACACCGCAGAGGATGGCCGAATGGCCGTCATGCCCGCAGGCATGCATGCGGTTTGGGATCTGAGAGGCATAGGGCAGCCCGGTTTCCTCTTGAATCTCGAGGGCGTCCATATCCGCGCGCAACGCGATGGTGCGGCCAGGACCGCCTCTTATCGTGGCGGCAATGCCCGTGCCTCCGGCATAGCCGCGCTGATAGGAAACGCCAATATTGTCGAGAAACTGGGCGATGCGCCCCGAGGTCCACACCTCTTGAAAGCGTATTTCAGGGTGTTGATGTAATTCGTGGCGTAATTCGATGATAGATGGGAGAAGATGCTCGATGTGGGTCTTTAATTGGACTCGCATATAGATTCCTTGCGCATGGGGCTTCTCCATACTGTTCGCATACGGTCTGCGCAAGTAGAACGCACCACACCAGCGGCGCGTTCTCCGCAGCGAACAAATTGTGCGCAACAGCTCCTGGGCCTTCTATACAGGAAGGCAGACAGGCATCATACTACTTGCGCTTCTGAGGCCTAGAACTTCAGCCGTGTGCCGGGGAAGGCGGCGAGGCTCATTTCAAACCCGATATCCCATCCTTGCCTGCGTTCCCGGAAAGTTAAGGCTGTTTCCCAGCAGCGCCATTTACGGCGGACTTCATACTGCTGCCGGTACAAATCATTGCGCTCGAAATCATAGCGGTGTTCGAATGCCACCGACCATTCATCACTGAGCCGGTAGCCCATGCCGTATAAGATTTCGCGGTTGTACACTTGATTGCGTGTCTTGGTATAGGCGAAGCCTATCCGGCCATTGAAACGGCCGCCGCTGAATACGGTGTCATCATAATAAACATAGCCTAATACGCGGTCGAAACTGCCATATTGGGCGTTAAACCGATAGAGCAGATCGGGATCGACGGGCCTGCCCACCACGTCTTCGGCGAACTCGAGCCAGCGCAAGGCGTTGCCGTAGGGCGCGTCATCAGCCAATTCATCGCTGGCGATATGGCGTTCCGCCACCATTTGCAGGCCCCACCATGGGCGCGGGCGCAAATCCATCTCGATTTCGTAATCTTCGGCTTTCCGGATTTCATTCCAGGTATCGTTGCCCTGGTAAAGCGTGAGGCGGGCCACCTGCCACACTTGCTTGGTTACGGCGTCCCGGCCGTATAACAAATTATCGATTTTCGTTTCGATGCGGCTGCGGCCGTACACATCGTCATACGCGTCGAACCGCGGCGTCTCCATGACGCTCATGGTGGGCTCGGGGCGGTACGAATATGTAATGGAGGGAACGATGATGTGTTTGAAGCCGGAGAATCCCCAACGGCCGTCATACGCCCGGTGAAAACGGGTCTGCGCTGTAACGCCCGTGTTCGTCGAGAAGCGGAAATCATCTTCGTCGCCGCTCTCGAAAGACGTGCGATTCACATTCGAGTAATAGGTGCCCTCGGCTTCCACAAATGGCGTCACACTGAAAGCTTCCGATAAGTCCGTATCCAGCGTAAGGCGGCCTACGTTGACGGACCGCACCGAATGGTATCCGTACGGCTCGCGCTCGTTATAACCGTTTATGGTGTCGTACGAGAGGTAGAGCCTGCCGAAAAGCGGGCGATCGAGCATATGGAAGGCCGCCTCGGGCAGTCGTTCCGTCTCAGAGACAAATCCATTGGAATTCGGCCGGACCGTCGCTGTGGCGATATAATCCGGCTTCGTATATGTCACATTCACAAAGGAGCGCGGTTCCGTGCGGTTGTGGTATTCGTCATAATAGAAATTCTTGACGAAATCTTCCTTGAACCAGCGTTCCCATTGCGCCAGCATCACGGTGTTGTCATTTATTTCCTGGCGGTGATATGCCTGGACATATCCGCTGTCTTTCGTGGTGCCCATGACCTTAAAATCGCCTTTACCGCGAAACAGGGGCGATGATGGCGTTTTCATGAAATCGTAGCTGCCTTCAAATCCAAGGCCAACGCCTTCTTTCTCTGTCGGATAGAGCCGGTAGCCGAGGTTAAAATTAGGATTCACGGAGAACCGCTGTCCAAAATTAATAAAGTAGCCGATATCCGCGCCGCGCCCACTGTCAAAATCGAAGCCTAAGGTTTGGCTTTGGCCGACCTCATATGACCATCTTGGCCAGTAGAGCGGCGTCTTGAATTTTCCTACTTGGAGGCGCGCACCCGTGCCGCGCACCATTTTTCCTTGCTCCATGGAAGCTTTGTTGATCAGCAAGCGAAAGGGCGTCGGCTCTGTGTTACATGGCGTAAGCCACAACTGGTTCACCTCGACGCTTTTGGGGCCAGAGAAAATAATGTCCGCCGCACCGAAATAAACCGCGACCGTATTGCCGCTCATATTGCCCAGCACAGTGCCCGTGGGGTTCACGAGCCGGCCCGTTTCGGTGGCGAAATCGTATTCGAGGAGATCCGCTTTTACTTGCCGGAAGGGTTCCGTGAGGACAATGTCATGGGCGATGAGGCGGCCTTGCGAAAGCCGTTTCTTCGCTTTGGCCTGTTCAGGAGCCAAGGCTTCACCCGAAGCCAGAGGCGCGGGCGGCGCATCTTTCACGGCCTCCTCGGGCGGCACGGTATAATAAATGCTCTTGGCCTTGAGCATGGATTCACGCTGGCGGACGCTCACGTCACCTTCCGCGGACATCTCGCCTGTTTTCTGATTCCAGTAGAAACTATCCATGCGGAACGCGGAGTTATCGAGCGTAAGCTGGACATTGCCTGTTGCGCGCACCTCGCTTTGGCCTTCCGCTCCAAGGACTTCCGTCTTTTCCGCCTTGAGGTCGCGCAGGGGTTGCCGCCAATCCGGCTGGACAAATCCCTGCCCTTGCCCCGTCAGGCCGAAACCTTGGGTCAGCGCTTCCGTGATGTTCTGCTCCGGCTGGCCATATCCCGGCAAGCCCGGGGCCATATGCGTAAAATCGGGCGCGCTTACCCCTTTGCCTCCCAGTAATTGCGGAGGAATATCCGCTTCCGGCGGGATAATGTCTTCACTGGCTTCGGGCGCCATATCGGCGGCAGCAGGAGCCGCTTCAGTTTTCGTTGTATCCGTAGCAGCAGCGGCCTCTTCTTGCACCGATTCCGGAGCAGATTCCACAGGCGCGGCCTCGGCGACAGGAACATCCTCAGAGGCCGGCTCAGGCTTTTCATCGGGCGCGGATTCGAGTGAAACCACTGGTTCGGGAGAACCCGCAGGCTCCGGCGCTGCAACGGATTCGGGTAAAACGGGAGGCGCAGGTGTTTCTACCGCCACTGGCGCGGGTATGGATGCGCCCCGGGCATACAAGGTTTTATCGGCAGGCGCAAGCGCGATCACCGTTTGGTCGCGTGCGGCAATCACGCGCGCGCCCGGGGCCATTTCTCTGTTTAGCAACGCCAAATTGCCATCATATTCCTCGATTGCGCCATCCGCCAGCGCGAAAATGCCGCCGCCAGCCGCTACGATATCTATTGCAGCCGTTGCGTTTGACGCAACGTTTTTTTGATGCGTGGCATCTAGAATGGCCAGCCCATTGGCGGCGGCGACCACGAATTGATCATGGGGCAAAGCAGCGATTGCGCGGGGTTCGGCCTCGAGCGGCCACGTGAATTCCGGCTGTGTTGAACCGGCCTTATACAGCAATACCGCAGCGGGAACGCGTGTGCAGACTGCCAGGTAGGTTTCGGAAGCCGCCACGGCCATGGGCACGCTTGCGACATTGGATAGGACAACCGGAGCATCCGGGCGGCTTGGCTCGATTATCACCACTGCATCATTAAAACTATTCGCTACGGCGAAACCACTGCCCGGAAGGGCGGCCACCGCGCAAGCGCCTTTGCCGCACGGCACGGTTGCAACCACTTCCATGCCGGGCACGCGCACGAGCGTCACCTCGCCCGATAGACGCCCCACGCTAGCGAGCAACGTTCCATCGGCGCTTAACGCCACCGCTGACGGGCCTGCGCTCACGGGGACAGAACCGGTGTTTTCACCTGATGGCAGCGCGATGCGGCGCACCTCGTTCGTGTTGTAAACGGCGGCATATGCGATGCCCCCCGATGCATCAATCGCCGCGTCACGGAATTGCGCATCCACGGCGAAATGCTGGAAACCGGCGGCCCAGGCAGGCTGCGCCGCACATGCGCATAAGAGCGCCGCTCCCACGCAGGACATTGCAGAGTGAAAAAGAGTTCGCACTGGTTTAATTCTCCGGGAGTATGGTCCAGAATACCGCCACGCGCTTGCTCTTGGCTGGCCGTGGCTCCGGCTGCACAGCCGGTTTGCTATCACTACTTGGGCTTTTTTCTTCCGTTTTTGGTTCTTGCGTCTTTATTTCTTGTACGTTGGTTTGTGGTGTTTTTGCTTGTTGCGCCGTATTTTGCGCCGCAGGCAGCGTCCCTTTTACGGCAGGGGGCGGCGACTTTTTCACCGTAGCGGGCGGCGTCTCTTTTACGGCAGCGGGAGGTGTTTGGGACTGCTGGGTTGTGGAGCTTCCAGATGACAGCGTATCCTTTTGCACGACCGCGCCCGAATCCGGCTGCTGCCCCAAGAACAACGCACCCATCACCAATAGCAGATACGCCATGATACATCCTTTCCACGGCCGCGCAGGCCGCTTATTGCATTAATGCCAGCGCTTGTTCGAGCAAGGCGGCACCATTCGCGCCATCCATGGCTCGCAACGGCAGCGCGCCCACTGGGGAAACCAGCCCGACGGACACCAGTTCATACTGCATGGACAACCACCACGCCTCCCCCCGTATAGACATGCCAATCCCAATCGTATCATGAGATTGGAGTATATCATGGCCGCTTATGCGAGGCCAACAGACGGGTCTCTTATAAAATGGAGTTGCCAAGCTGAAGCATGTAAAAACAGGCTAAAACCAAAAGAGAACAAAAAAGCGGCAGCAAGCCGCCGCCTCCATATGGGCTCTAAGTAATTACTATGAAAATACTTGGGGGTGCAGGAAGACTTATCTTGCCAAAATAAGTCTTGCTATTGCTCTCGCTCCACAACGCCATCCACGCGCTCGTTCTCAAATCCGGGCAATTCCGTATAATGTACTTTCTTGAATTGAACTATGCCGTCTTTTCGTTCTTGGACATATCCGACGCGGTTATTGCGAACCTCATCTTTGTCCACAGACCAAATGGTGAGCGTGTACCCGGGCTTTCCCGATTCCTTGCTGGGATACAACGCAAGCTGAAATGTGTATTTGTTAAACACGCCATCCTTGAAATCCGGATCGAGTAGGCTGGCATCCACCAATTCCTCTAAAGGGGCATAATCCGCCACACCATCCTGATCCAGATCCATGTTATTTTCCGCACGGTACCGTTCTTCCGCCGCATCGATGCCCTGTGCAATGGCTTTAGCGAGAGTCACTTCTTGCGTACGTAAGAGATTGGGCACTGCAATCGCCGCGAGAATGCCAAGCACGGGAAGCAATAAAAACAGCACCACCAGCACCACGAGGGCGGTCAACGACCAGAATAAGCAGGACTTGCTCCGCACGGGTTTCTGCGCCATCGGTGGAGGGAGAGATGGTAATGGAACGATGCTCTCGCTCCTTGATGCTGCTTCTGGCGCGGGCGGCGGCGACTCGAACACGGCTTCCGGCGCGCCCAGCGCCAGCACCACCCGGCGCACGGAGTCCAGCGAGATAGGCGAGCTTGCTTCCGCCAATTCCGATTCCACATGGGCGCGCAAACCTTGCACGATCTCCTCGGGGTCGTCGCCCTGGGCGTGCGCCAAGGCCGCCACTTGTTTGAGGTATCCATCGAGATACTCCCGCGCATCTGATTGCCATTCCATCATCGTTCTTCTCCCATAGAGACCGAACCGCCGGCCTGTTCAGCGCCCATCGTTGTTAACCGAGATATTCCATTTTCTGTGGTTCCGATGCCGGGTCTGCTTTCTCTACCTGTTGATTGCGAGGGACCTCAGTAATCTCTTCCAGACTTTTTTCTTCCAGATGTGATTGGCCGTTTTTCCCTTCCAGGATGAAATAGGCAGATTGCGTCTTATCTATCGGTTGTGTTTCAAGGCGATAGCTTGGACCGCCTTCGGTTCCGCTGGGAACAAGGGTGAGAACAAAATTGCAGCCGTAGGCGAGGCCATCGCCTAAATCTTTATCGACGTAAAAACCATTTGCAAGTTCTTGCAATGTTCCATAATCGGAAATGCCATCCCCGTCTTTATCCGTCTGATCAGACTGATTAGACCTGTATTTTTCTTGCGCCTCGCTGATCAATAGGCATGCATGCTGGATGTCTGGGTTGGATGTTTCCACACGCTCAACCGTGCGCACACCGAAAACGAAAATCAGGCCTGCAACTACTATTATAATAAAGGTTAAACATAATAGAGAAAATGCGACCACGGCATAAAAGAGGCATGATCTTCCTTGAAAATTATTCCGGGCTTTTGGGGGCAATGGAGGTGCAACCGTGTTCCCAGATAACGGCGTCCGCGACGCATCCCGCTGCATGGCGGGCGGCGATTCGAGGACCGCTTCCGGCCTCCCCAGCGTCTCCAGCACCGAACGCAAGGCTTCTAGCGTCCCTTGGCCTCCTCCTTCCACCGCTAGTTCCGACTCGACATGGGCCCGCAGGCCTTGCACGATCTCTTCGGGGTCATCGCCTTGAGCATGCGCCAGGGCCATGACTTGTTTGAGGTATCCCTCGAAAAACTCCTGTGCGTCAGGATGCCATTCCATCATCACTCTTCTCCTATAGAGACCGAACCGCCGACCTGTTCAGCGCCCATCGTTGTTAACCGAGATATTCCATTTTCCGTGGTTCCGATGCCGGGTCTGCTTTCTCTACCTGCTGATTACTAGGAACCTCAGTAATCTCTTCCAGACTTTTTTCTACCAGATGTGATTGGCCGTTTTTCCCTTCCAGGATGAAATAGCCCGGCTGGCTCTTATCTATGGGATAAGTTTCCAGGCGGTAGCTGGGTCCGCCTTCGGTTCCGCTGGGAACAAGGGTGAGAACAAAATTGCAGCCGTAGGCGAGGCCATCGACCAAGTCCTCCGAGATCAATTTTTGAGCGGCGAGCTCTTTCAACGTTCCATAGTCGGAGATCCGGTCTCCATCTTTGTCCGTCCAACCAGGCCGGTAAGACCGGTAGTGTTCTTCCGCTTCCTGGATGGATATACACGCATGCTGGATATCTTGGCCTTGTATTTCCGCACGTTTGGCTGTCCTCACCCCGAAGATGGAGACGGCGCCTACAATGACAATCGCTACAATGGCGATGCATAACGCCACAAACATCACCGCGCCATAAAACAGACACGATCGGCCCGTTGATTGTCCGGCGGTTTTTCGAGATGAAGGCGTCGCCGTCTTATTCCCCGTTAACGGCTGGATCGAGGCATCCCATTTCGCGGCGGGCGGCGATTCGAGGACCGCTTCCGGCCTCCCCAGCGTCTCCAGCACCGAACGCAAGGCTTCCAGCGTCCCTTGGCCTCCTCCTTCCACCGCTAGTTCCGACTCGACATGGGCCCGCAGGCCTTGCACGATCTCTTCGGGGTCATCGCCTTGGGCGCGCGCCAAAGCCGCCACCTGCTTCAAATAACCTTCGAAAAACTCCCGCGCATCAGGCTCCCATTCCATCATCACCGTTCTCCTGTAGCGACCGGACCGCCCCGGCCAATTCACCCCAATAGGCATTCATCGCCGCCCGAACCCGCCGCCCTTCCGGCGTCAATGCGTAGTATTTGCGCGCGGGGCCCGAGGAGGATTCCTCCAAGCGCGTATGAACGAGCCCCGCCTTCTTCAGCCGCGCCAGCAATGGATACACCGTACCTTCCGTCGTGACCAATCCGTCCACCACCGCCAACCGCTTCACAAGGTCATAACCGTATAAGTTGCCGAGACTAAGCAGGTTCATGATGCACAGTTCCAGCAAACCTTTCCGGAGCTGGGTGGTCCAGTTGTCCAAGCCTGGCGTATCTGGTGGATGGTTCATGAGTAGATGGTAGCACAAACTACCTTGCAATGCAAGATACTATATAAGCCACGGCGCACCAGCCACGATGACATCCCTCGCAAGCAATCCAATTGTATTTCACGTTTTTGTTTATTCCTCCCATTGATCGTACCGTGCAAAACGTGGAAAATAGAGGGACGCGCCGTTTTGTCGCGAAATTAAAACAGTAGGAGGCCATGAGGCCCTTGAAAGTAGTATTCGTCCTGCCGCCGTATGATGTGGCCCGGTCGCTGGGCAGCAGGCGGAAAATGTCACGGGGATATATGCCTTCCCTTGGGGTGGGCTATTTGGCGGCGTCGCTCGAGGCGCGCGGCCATACGGCCTCGCTGATTGACGCCCAGATCATGGCGCTTGATCCCGCCGAGGCGGCGGAAGCCATGCTGGCCGATAATCCCGATGTGGCGGGCATCTCGGCCATCAGCATTTACGCCCCATCCGCGTACGCGGTGGCGCGCGAATTGAAAGCCCGTGCGCCCCGGTTGCCGGTGGTGCTGGGCGGGCCTCATGCCATTTCGTTTCATGCCGCCATTCTCGATGAATGCCCTGAAGTGGATATCGTCGTTCCGGGGGAGGCGGAGCGCACGCTGGCGGACTTGGTGGACCGCCTCAGCCAGGGCGCGGCGTACGATGACTTGCCGGGGCTGCTATACCGGGGCGCGGATGGCCAGATAGTGAATACGGGCCCCGCGCCGGCGCTCAAAAACCTGGATGAACTTCCCCATCCCGCGCGGCATATCTACGAGCGGTATCTGTATCGTCCTTTGCCCAACCAGGCCCGGCGTTCGCCATCGACTTCGGTCATCACCTCGCGCGGATGCGCCTGGGGCAAATGCACGTTCTGCTACCAGAGCGGACTCTATTCGCCACGATTCCGCCGCCGCTCGCCCGCCAATGTGGTCGAGGAGCTGGCGCATCTCGTACGGGAGCGTGGCTTCCGCGAGGTGGCGTTTTGGGACGACACGTTTTTGGTGAATCCGCCGTGGATCGAGGAATTTTGCGATTTGCTCGATGCGGAGAAGCTCGATCTGACGTGGTCGTGTTATGGACGCGTCAATGTGGTGACGCGCGAGATGCTTCAGCGCGTGGCCCGCTCGGGTTGCTACAATGTGTATTATGGCTTCGAGTCGGGAGTACAGGAAACGCTCGATTTCGTGAATAAGGGCATCACCCTCGAACAGATGCGCAACGCCATGCGCTGGGCGCGCGAGGCGGGGCTCGAGGCGCGCGGCTCATTCATCCTGGGTTTCCCGAAGGAAACGCGCGAGATGGCCATGGAATCCGTCCGGTTCGCCTGCAAACTCAACGCGGACTGGATGATGTTCTTCCCCTTCCGCCTCCAGCCAGGCACGGCCATAGAGGCCATCGCACGGCAGGAAGGGCGCGTCCTCGAACTCGAGCACCAGCAGCATTTCCCCCAGTTCCTCGCTTCGGCATATACGACCCCGGAGGAACTCCACCAGTTGGTGCGCTGGGCGTACATGAAATATTACCTGCGCCCGAGGTATTGGATGCGGGCGTTATGGAATTGCCGTCATCCCGCCGTGATGCGGAATTATATGGATGCATTTCTTTTCTGGCTCGACATGGTGCGGTCTTCTGGCCTCATAGGGGGCGGACGCGGATGACGACGCCGCGCACAGCAGCCGAGGATAGAAAGGCAATTCGCCGGTATTACGAGGCTAATCCGTTAATGGTCAGTTCGCCCTTCGGCGGCGTGGAAGGCGTGCAGGGGGAGCTGCTCGCGAGCGTGCTGGAACGCCTCGGCATCCAAGTACAGGGCCGGGCCATTTTGGATGTGGGCTGTGGGCGGGGTTTTACGGGCGGCGTGGTGGAATCACTGGGCGGCTCCTATACGGGGGCCGACTTGGTGGTGAGCCGTGCGGGTTTCCGGCTGGCCGCAGCCGACGCGCAGCGGCTGCCCTTCGCGGACTGTGCGTTTGACGGCGTATTTTGCCTCGATGCTTTCGAGCATTTTCCGGACCCGTATGCGGCGGCAAGGGAATTCTGGCGCGTGCTGAAGCCCAACGGTTTCGTGTTTCTCAGTGCGCCGAATTACGCGAACATGGCGGGCGTGGTGAAGGCGTGGTGCGAAACGGTGGGCGGCTACACTCCACACACCTGGGCGCCCTTCCGCCAGTGGCAGCCACAGGAGCTCGAACACTTCCTCACGGGCCGCCGTGTGCGGAACGTGTTCCGCCGGGCGGGATTCGAGCAGGCAAGGCACATCGGGTATGGTCCGGAAACGGGCCTGGGGCTGTGCCCTTGGATGGCCCACCGGCGTATGCCCGAATGGGCGCTGTTCCGCTTGCAGCGGTTCTTTACGGGCGCAGGCCCCGCCATCGCCCGTATGTGGCCAGGTGCGAGCTTGCATGGATTTTGGCGCTTTGACGTGGCGAAAGGCGGGCGGTGATGGGATTTAAACGCATCATCCAAAAGCTTAAACTGCGTTATGGTTCGCAGGAGACCATCATCCGCACTTTGCGCGAGATGGGCGTCCAGGTGGGTGAGCGCTGCCGTATCTACACGAGCAGTTTCGGTTCGGAGCCGTGGCTTATCCGCATCGGCGCGCATGTCTGCATCTCGAATGACGTGACCTTCGTCAACCACAACCTTACGTGGCCGTTCCAGGATAAGTATGAATCCCTCACCGCCTTTGGCCCCATCGAGATCCGTGACAACTCGCAGATCGGCGTCAATGTGACCATCCTTCCCAACGTCATCATTGGCCCCAATTCCGTTGTCGGTGCGGGAAGCGTCGTCACGAAGGACGTGCCGCCCGGCGCGGTGGCTGCGGGCAATCCGGCCCGCGTCATTTGCACCATCGAGGAATACGAGCAAAAATGCCGCGACCGGCATATTGATATCCCGCTCGATAAGGAGGCGGCGCGCAAAGTGCTGGAAGCGCGTTTCTGGGGGAAGCCGTGACATGGGCCCCATGAAACTCGCTTTGCTCATCGGCAACCGATTCAATCCATGGCATCTGCGCGCCTACGCCCAGCTTGATGGATTCGAGCCAGTGGCCTTTCGCGCGGACTCGGAAATTCAACGCTATTTCCTCGAACAAGGCGGCGCGGCGTTTTCGCTGCCAACAACGCCGATCCATTTCGACACGCATTCTGGCCCGCTCCGCGCGCTCCGGCGCATGCAAAATCGCTTGTTCGGACGCCCGCCCCGCATCCTGCCGTTCGCGGAACAGCTTGATGGCTTCGGCCTTATCCAGACGTGGGAGCTGTTCACGGATTGGACCGCCGAGGCCATCGAGGCGCGCCGGAGATTCCACATCCCCGTGGCGGCCATGGTCTGGGACAACATCGCCTTCAACATGGAGCGCACGCCGCTGCTCCAGGCGCGCAAGCGCCGTGCGCTTGCCGAAGCAGATGCGTTCATCATCCACAGCGAACGCTCCCGCCGCATGCTGCTTCTAGAAGGCGCGCCCGCGAAGAAGGTGCATTTTATGGAGCCCGGGGTAGATACGGAAATGTTTAGTCCAGGGCCGCGCGAACGCACCGTGCTAGGTTGGTGCGAAGAAGAATTCGTGATTCTCTTTGTGGGCTGGTGCCTGCCGCGCAAGGGACTCGATTTTCTACTGCTCGCGTTGCGTGAACTGTTGAACGACGCGGACCTGAAAAAAACACCCTTGCGGCTGGTGATGGTAGGGTCAGGGCCGGGCCGCGAACGTATAGAAGCCCTAATCGCCCGGCTCGAATTGGGCGCGCATTGCACCTTCACAGGCTCTGTTCCGTATGAGCGCATGCCTGCCTACTTCCGCTCTTCGGATGCATTCGTTTTACCGAGCATCGCCACGCCGGAATGGCAGGAGCAATTCGGGATGTCGCTTATTGAAGCCATGTCCTGCGGCATTCCCGCCATCACCACCTGGAGCGGGTCCATCCCCGAGATCGCTGGAGACTGCGCCCTTCTTTGCCAGCCCAACGACTTCGTATCGCTGCATGCCGCGTTGAAGGGATTGATCCTCGAACCAGCCCGCCGCGCCGCATTAGGGGTTAACGCTCGCGCTCGCGCCGTGGAGCGCTTCGGACTGGGACGGTTTACGGCCGCGCTTCGGGATGTTTATGCCGGTATCCGCTCAATATGAGCAGGCCTCCAGCCTACGCTTCAGAGCATAACCGAGGCGCTGGGAGTTTTCGGAAGCTCAAAATAACTCCGCCTGGCGTGCAAATGAGGGCCGTGCGGTGCGCCAGGCATCTGCTAGAGCAATAGGCTCTACTCCTTTTTCATTCAAAACCAAATCGACAGCGCCTGCCTGGCGGAGCATGTACGCGACAGGGGCGCAATCCGGCGCACAATACACCAGAACAGGTTTCCCTTGTTCAAGGGCGCAACGGGCCGTGCGAATGCTGCCTCCGGCCTTGCGAGGCTCGAACACGCATACCAGGCGCGCGAGAGCGCTGATGGTGGCGTTTCGGGTTACAGCGGAGGGAATCTCCCAAGGCGCGTCTGGCGCGAATTCACTGAGCAGCAAAGCCCGCCCTTCATCCATGGCAGCTTCGAGATAACGAGGCGGCTGATATGTGAGCAGGCCTTGCGGGAGCGCCACCATGGTGCTCCCGCCTTCTTCGAGGGCTTCCTGGTGGGCTGCGGTGTCCGCGCCCGCCGCGCCGCCGCTCACGATGGGAACGCCCAATGCAGCGAGTATGCCCGCACACGCGGCGGCATAGTGCGCTCCAATGGAGGATATGCGCCGGGCTCCCACGATGGCCGCGCAAGGCTGCTCTACTAACGCATCATGGCCGCGTAAAAATAACAATGGAGGGGCAAGATGCCGCAACGCCTCCCGTATCGAAACGGGGTATTCGGTGGAGGTGATGGGCATAGCGCGCCCACCTGCTTTATGCACGGCGTGCAACAGCCGCTCCGCTTGGCCTCGCTGGGCCTGCCCGCAACGCTGTACAAAACCTGCCAATGCGCCTTCGCTTCCGCCTGCTACACTGGCCAGCGCATGAGGCGTGAGGCTTGCCAGTGTTTCGATGGACATGCCTGCACGCGATGCGATCGCACAAATTTTGTGTATCGCCGTGCGCCCGCCGCCGGGTGTGAGCTGGAGCGCTAACAGGATATGAGCATCATTACACATGGATAGCTTTTTCCTTCTTGTTTCCCATGGTATCATAAGATGTATTTTTACTGTACTTATATTCAGGAAGAGCCGAATGCAGATATTTCCAGATGCTTTTTTATGGGGGGGCGCGCTTTTAGGCCATGCGGTGGAGGGAGGCAATTTCCACAGTGATTGGTGGCGCTGGGAACAGCGGCCCCGGCGCGTACGCAATGAGGACACGTCGCGCATTGCGGCGGGCCATTTCGAGCGGTACGCACAGGATGTGGAGCTGGCCCGCAAGCTGGGCCTGAACGCGCTTCTCGTCGTAACGGAGTGGAGCCGGATCGAGCCAGAGGAAGGATGCTTTGATCCCAGCGCTTTGGCTCATTACATAGAAGTGCTCGACGCTATTCGTGCTGCGGGGCTCGAACCGATATGCGCCCTTTGCCATGTAGCCGCGCCTTATTGGTTTACCGCCAAATATGGCTGGAGCAACCAGGAAACCCCGCGCCTGTTCGCCCGATATGTAGACTACGTGGCGGCGGCATGGACGCCCCGCTGCCGCTGGTGGTTTCCGTTTTTGGAGCCGATGCATCTGGTGTCCATGGGCTATATGGAAGGCTTATGGCCGCCAGGGGTGTCGAGTTTGCCACGCTCCCTGCGTGCCGTGCAGCGTATTGCTGAAGCCCAAGCCCGCTCGAGCGTCATATTGCGTCATTATCGCGATGACGTGCAGGTGGGGCTATCCATTCTCGGACGTTCGTTCGCGCCTTTTGATCCAGAAAATGCTTGGGATGTGCGCGCCGCCCAGCGGGAGGAATGGCGCAACAATCAATTGCTGCTGGATGCCGCCTTCAAAGGCCGCTGGCCCTTGCGGCGGAAGCAGGAAGGGCGGACTACGCCTGATTTCATTGGACTCTCCTACACGGGAATGGAAATGATTCGCTTTAGCCCATGGCGGCCCGCGCGCCTATTCACCAGGCTAGTGGATGCGGAGGGCCATGCCCAGCCGCCCATGGCATGCACGCCCTCGCCGGATGGCTTCGAGCCATTAGTACGCCGCATTTCCGAATATGGCGCGCCTATTCTGATTACTGGCCGCGGCACAGGTGGAGATGACGGCCTGCGCCGGTCGCGCCTTCTGGATGAGATCACGGGAATCCAGCATGCCTTAGACGCGGGGCTCAACATCAGGGGATATTGCTACGGCCCATTTCTGGATGGTTTCGAGTGGGCCAGCGGTTATTCCGTCCGCCGGGGATTGGTGTATGTGGACTGGAAAACCTTGGCCCGGACGCCTAATCCCAGTGCATTTCTCTACAAGGATATATGTGAATCGGGTTGCATTCGCCCAGGAACACTGGCGCGGTTTTGTCCCGATTGGAAGCCCCGGCGTTAGTGTGGCGGCTGCATTACGCGACACCTTTTTCCGTACCCATGACAATGTCCACGAGCGACTCGACAAGGGTGCTGAGCTCGCGGGCTTGAGCCGAGAGCTGCTCGCTGGCCGATGCAGTTTCCTCCGCACTCGCCGCGTTGCTCTGCGTGACCCGGTCCATATCCGTAACCGTGCGATTCAAGTCATTGAGGCCGCGCGCCTGCTCCGTGCTGGCCTGGGCGACTTCGGCCACGATGGCGGAGACTTCCTCGACGCGCTTGGCGATTTGGGACAACACTTCCCGCGCATTATCGGCCATCTGCATGCTATGGGTAACGCTTTTCTGTGATTCGGCAATGGCGTTGCTCGTATATTTCGCGGCCTCGGCGCTGCGCAAGGCCAAGCTGCGCACTTCTTCCGCCACCACGGCGAAGCCTTTGCCTGCCTCGCCAGCCCGGGCCGCCTCGACGGCGGCGTTGAGGGCGAGCAGATTTGTCTGGAACGCCACTTCGTCGATTGATTTTACAATGCGGACCGTTTCATCGGCGGCAGATTTCATGGCGGCGATGGACGTATTCATTTGCCCCATGAATTGCTGCCCTTCAATCGCGGCCTTGCTCATTTCTTGCGCTAAGGCGTCTGCACGCTGGGAACGTTCGGCATTCTTCTGAGTCATATGGGTAAGATGGCCCAGGGCATCTGACGATTGCTGCAGCGACCCAGCCTGTTCGCTTGCGCCACCCGCGATGGCCGTGCTGGTTTGAGCCACTTGGTCGGAAGCAGACGCCACCTGGGTGGCGCCTTCATTGAGGGCGTTTGTGATTTTCGCGATGGGTTTTTCAACGGATTGGATCACCAACAGGATGAAAATCGCCGCAAAGGTGAATAAGGCAAGAAGCGATACGCCAGCGCCAAGCATCATGGAACGGCGAAGCTCCGTATCGGCGGCGGCAAGATATTGCACCACTTCGAACGCCCCATGCACTTCGCCCGTTTTCCAATTCTCCATCTTGGCTTTGGTGGGATCTAGGCCCTGATCATTCCCCCATAAGCTTTGCGATGTAGCCGGATCACCATGGCATATCAGGCAGGATTCTGTAAGGCGGATGGCTCTGAAATAACGGATTGCATTATCTTTTTTATCCAGGATTTGGTATTCATCTGTATTATTGCTCGACATAAAGTTAAGCGCTTGCGCTTCGAGCTCCGCCGGTTCATTGGCTTTGTTGCGCGGTTCGAATTTGGGCACGCGGAATGTGTAATCCCCTGCTTCGGCCTTGGCCATGGCGCCTTTCCAAGCGGAAACCACAGGCACCGCGTCCAACAGCTTGCCGCTCTCGCCCGATTCAGCCCATGCCTTAAGCATTGCTGGCGTGAACACACCTGCCGCCCACTTTTCATCCATCGCTTCTCGAGCGCCTTCCGTCAAAAGGCAGATGCTCCTCGCTTTGTCGATATAGGCTTGCCGGGTCTTTTCTCTTGATTGCATGAAATACATGAGGAATAACGCTGCGACCAATACGGAAGGCAGAAGGACTCCAGCAAGCACGAGTTTGCGGCGAAGAGACCACTGTTTCATGACACACCCCCTTCACTGATGAAATGGAAGATTAGCGCCATACCCATTGCCTTGAGATATACTATCAAAAAATCCGCCAAAGCGCATATTTATTATTATACATGCTTTTTTCTCTTTATATGCGTGTTTTGATAGCATTTCCCCGCCGCATATGATGCATGCTGAATAAAAACAACCTATGGCTTTTTTTATTCGGGAGTAAAAAAAAAGAGCGCCGTAAAGACGCCCTTCTGAAATAGAAAGATATGAGAGGAACTACTTATAAGCCCGCCAATTCACGGAGTTTTGCCGCTTGATCGGTTTCTTCCCAGCGGAAGCCGCAATTTTCGCGGCCGAAATGGCCAAAGGCTACAGTCTTGCGGTAAATTGGCTGGCGCAGGTTGAGTATTTCAAGGATGCCAGCGGGGCGGCAATCAAAATGGCTCTTGAGTATGGCGCTGAGCTTTTCTTCGTCGATGCGGCATGTGCCAAACGTATCCACGTTGATGGATACGGGTTGGGCGACGCCAATGGCGTAGGCAAGCTGCACTTCGCACCGGCGTGCGATACCAGCGGCTACCACATTTTTCGCAATATAGCGCGCCATGTAGGCGGCCGAGCGATCAACCTTCGAAGGATCTTTGCCGCTAAACGCGCCACCGCCATGGCGGCCCATGCCGCCATAGGTATCGACGATAATTTTACGTCCCGTAAGGCCGCAATCGCCCACAGGGCCGCCGACTACAAAACGGCCGGTAGGATTCACATGGTATTTGATATTGCCGTTAGCCAGCGCTTTTGGGAGGGTCGGCTTGATGACTTGTTCGATCACGGCTTCTTCGATTTGCTTATGTTCATCCGCTAACGCCGCCGCGCTCGGTTCGCCATCGCCGCAGAAAGAAGCATGCTGGTTCGAAATGACCACGGTGTCGATGCGGGTGGGAACACCATCGACATATTCCACCGTCACTTGAGACTTGCCATCAGGCTGGAGCCAGGGCAAAGTGCCGTCTTCACGAAGCTGCTTGAGGCGCAGGCCCAGTTTGTGGGCAATACTGATCGGGAGAGGCATCAGCTCGGGCGTTTCATCGCAAGCATACCCGAACATCATGCCTTGGTCGCCCGCACCTTGCTCGCGCGCATCCGTCGCCGTGACACCCATGGAAATATGCGGGGACTGCTTGTCTAGGGAGATCATGACCGCACAAGAATTGCCATCGAAGCCGGACGCGCCGCCTTTGTAACCGATATCGGTAATCGCTTTGCGCGCTACGGCAGGCATATCTACTACGGCTTTGGATGTGATTTCACCGGCGATAACGCACAAGCCCGTAGTTACCATGGTTTCACAGGCTACTCGGCTCATGGGATCTTGCGCCAGCATCGCATCTAACACGGCGTCTGATACTGCATCCGCGACTTTATCGGGATGGCCATCCGTCACGGATTCGGAAGTAAACAGAATAGTTTTACTCATGCGCATATCTCCTCTATGTTCAACGGACCTTGCCAGCCGCGCAGTGAGGTTATCGAACGCGGTATTGTGCGGCAAGTGAGACCGGATCAAGCCGGAAACCAGGCCCCATGGTGCTGCTCATGGCGCACGCTTTTACATAGGTTCCTTTACAAGCGGAAGGGCGGGCGCGAATCACGGATTCAATAATAGCACCCGCGTTCTCTTCAATCTGCTGGGTCGTGAACGAGACTTTGCCAATAGGCACATGAATACCCGCGTTTTTATTCACGCGGTAATCGATCTTGCCTTTTTTAATCTCGGTCACGGCTTGGGCGACATTTGGGGTGACTGAACCGGCTTTGGGGCTGGGCATTAAGCCGCGTGGACCCAATATTTTACCGAGTTTACCCACGAGGCCCATCATATCAGGGGCCGCCACGGCGGCGTCGAAATCGGTCCATCCGCCTTGGACTTTTTCGACCAAATCTTCCGCGCCAATGAATTCCGCGCCAGCGGCTTTCGCCGCATCCTGCTGTTCGGCTTGCTTGCAGAATACAGCCACCCGGACTTGACGGCCGGTGCCATGGGGAAGGGAAACGGAACCACGAACCATTTGGTCCGCATGGCGGGGGTCGACGCCCAGATGGAAAGCCAACTCGACGGTCTCGTCGAATTTAGCAGTGGCGTATTCCTTCACGGCTTCAGCGGCTTCAGGTAAGCTGTAGATTTTGTTTTGCGGAAGTTTGGCTTGAAGTGCGGCCATTCGTTTGCTGAGTTTAGGCATTGCAGATTCTCCTGTGGTCTAGCGGGCGCATAGGCCCTCCCACGTTTACCTTGCGGCACGCCGCCGCCAGGACTATCTCCTCTAGGGCGTACACCCTAGCCTTCAATCAGAATTCCCATGCTGCGCGCGGTGCCTGCGACCATGCTCGTGGCGGTATCCAAATTCGCGGCATTAAGGTCTTCCATCTTAATTTGGGCGATCTCACGGGCCTGTGCCAGCGTGATTTTGCCCACTTTTTCTTTATTGGGGGTGCTGGAGGCTTTGGCCAGCTTAGCCGCACGCTTAATCAATACGGCCGCAGGCGGGCTCTTCGTAATAAAAGTGAAACTGCGATCATCATACACAGTGATGACCACGGGGATGATTAGGCCCGACTGCTCTTTGGTGCGCTCGTTAAATTGCTTGCAGAAATCCATAATCTGCACGCCGTGCTGGCCCAACGCGGGGCCGACCGGCGGCGCGGGCGTCGCGGCGCCTGCCGGACACTGCAATTTAACCTGCGCGGTTACTCTGCGTTTTCCCTTCGCCATTGTGTTTGCTCCGATTCCTCTTCGGGTGTTCTGGTGCGGCTAGATTTTTTCGACCTGCCAGAATTCCACTTCCACGCTGGTCAATCGCTCGAAGATCTCTACCATGACCTTCAGCGTGCCGCGTTCCACATTCACCTCATCTACATTCCCTAAGAAATTCGAGAAGGGGCCGTCTATAATTTTGACGCGCTCGCCGTGCTCGAAATCCACTTTTGGCTTCGGGCGCTCGCGATCTCCGCGTACTTCCTCGAGAATGGCGTTCACCTCGGCATTGTCCAAAGGCACCGGAACCGTTCGCGAACCGATAAAGCCGCTTACGCCCGGGGTTTCTTTGATCATTTGCCATAATTCAGCGTTGCGTTCCGGATGTTCCGGAAGCTGCACCAATACATAGCCAGGAAAGAATTTGCGCTTCGAGATCTTTTTTTCACCGGATTTGATCTCGGCCACTTCTTCCATGGGCACCAGAATCAAACCAAAGTGATCCAGCAAACCAGCTTGTTTCGCATGCACCAGAAGGTTCTTTTTTACATTTCCTTCCTGGCCGCTATATGCATGAATCGCATACCAGCGGCGCTTGATCCCATCTTGCTTTTCGGCAAACGGATCCGCTTCTGGCTGCTCGACGATGGTCGAGGCGGTATCCTGATCCTGCTCGGGATCGAACGACGCTGCTTCCAGTTTTTCTGGATTCTCTTGATCTACCGCCACGGGCCGCCTTTCCTTACGCTAGTAATTTGAGTAAATTTACGACTACGAAACCAAATATCGAATCGTATATCAACACAATGCCAGCCAATATAAGAAGCAGGAACATAACCACTTGAGTAGATGCTTTCACATCTTCTTTCGTTGGCCAGGAAACCTTCTTCATTTCTACCAATACATCATGGTAGAACATTTGCACCCGGGCTACAATGCCCGGTTTTTCCGCGATAGCGGGGGCTTGTTTCGCCATTGTTCTTCTCTACTCCAGTTCGGGTGCGCTGGCTTTCCCGGATGGGAAATGGCAGGGCTGGAGGGACTTGAACCCCCAACCTTCGGCTTTGGAGGCCGCTGCTCTAGCCAATTGAGCTACAGCCCTGCATAAAAAACGCCTCTCACTTTTTTATGATATATCAGGCGGCCGAAACCGGCCGCCTGTGCTTCGTTATTTCAAAATCTTCGTGACCACGCCCGCGCCGACCGTACGGCCGCCTTCACGGATGGCGAAGCGCAAGCCTTCATCCATGGCGATGGGCATAATCAATTCCGCCGTAATCGTCACGCTGTCGCCCGGCATCACCATTTCCACGCCTTCCGGCATGTCCAACGCCCCGGTCACGTCCGTCGTGCGGAAGTAGAACTGCGGGCGGTAACCATTAAAGAACGGCGTATGGCGGCCGCCTTCTTCTTTCTTCAATACGTAGACGTTGCCTTCGAATTTCGTGTGCGGCGTGATGCTGCCCGGCTTGGCCACCACCATGCCGCGCTCGACGTTCGTGCGGTCGATGCCTCGCAGCAACAAGCCCACGTTATCACCCGCCTGCCCTTCGTCCAGCAGCTTGCGGAACATTTCCACACCCGTCACCACGGAGTTCTGTGTCTCGGGCTTGATGCCCACTAGCTCGACCTTGTCTTGCACATGGACGATGCCTTGCTCGATGCGGCCCGTCACCACCGTACCACGGCCCGTGATCGTGAACACGTCTTCCATCGGCATCAGGAATGGCTTATCGAGCGCGCGCTCGGGCGTGGGGATAAAATTGTCCACCGCGTCCATCAACTGCATGATGGCTTTCTTGCCCAGCTCTTCGTTGTTGCCTTCCATCGCCGCCAGCGCTGAACCGCGGATAATGGGGATATCATCTCCCGGGAAATTGTATTTGGTCAGCAGCTCGCGCAGCTCGAGTTCCACGAGGTCGAGCAGCTCGGGGTCGTCCACCATGTCCACTTTATTCAGAAACACCACAATGGCTGGGACGTTCACTTGGCGGGCCAAGAGGATGTGCTCGCGCGTCTGGGCCATGGGGCCGTCGTCCGCCGCCACCACCAGGATCGCGCCGTCCATTTGCGCCGCGCCGGTGATCATGTTCTTGATGTAGTCCGCGTGGCCGGGGCAGTCCACGTGCGCATAGTGGCGCTTATCGGTCTCGTACTCGACGTGGGCGATGGAGATGGTGATCCCGCGCTCTTTCTCTTCGGGCGCTTTGTCGATCTGGTCGAACGCCATCAGCTTCGCATGACCCTGCTCAGCCAGCACCCTTGTGATGCCGCTGGTCAGCGTCGTCTTACCATGGTCGACGTGCCCAATCGTGCCGATGTTCACGTGCGGCTTGGTCCGCGCAAATTTCTCCTTGGCCATTCTTATGTAACCTCCATACGCTACGTGTTTAGTCTGTTACCACCGAGGCGAACTACGAGCACGAACAACAACTGTTAGGTTCGCACAGGCGAGCGCGCTGCCGAGCTGGACATAGCGCATCGTCAAAATAAACCATGGAGCCCACGACCAGAATCGAACTGGTGACCCCCTCCTTACCATGGAGGTGCTCTACCGACTGAGCTACGCGGGCCCGTGCATGCAACAACTCAAAAATGGAGCGGGAAACGGGATTCGAACCCGCGACCCTCAGCTTGGAAGGCTGACGCTCTAGCCAACTGAGCTATTCCCGCCCAAGCCTAAATTAAAATGTAATGGTGGTGGGAGTTGGATTTGAACCAACGTAGGCGTTAGCCACTGGGTTTACAGCCCAGCCCCATTAACCACTCGGGCATCCCACCACATGAATGCCGCCCTCTTTTTCCACTTGCTTAGCGGCTTTTCGAGAAACACTGCATCACAGTATTTTTGGAGAAGCCGCACCGCTTCCCGCTTCTCAAAGTGGAGCTGGCGAAGGGAGTTGAACCCCCGACCCACGGATTACAAATCCGTTGCTCTACCAACTGAGCTACGCCAGCGGAAGTATTATCTAAAAACTGAACTGCCGCCCACAGGCGGCATCGGGCGCAAAATATACCAAACCCTCTTGCTGCCTGTCAAGCGCAACGCCAATATATTCGTGGCGCACATGCCTCCGCCCCACCTGAATCCTTAGTATACCGTGTAGCGGGCGGCAATGCCATCTTTTTCTATGGAATTCACAGAGCCATGCGGAGAACAAAATGCCGTTTTGAATCGATTTTGCTTCCTTGTTATAATTTGAGGATGAACGCATTAATCGCAGATTTCCTCGGAGGTTCTTCCGCAGGCGCGGCCCGCGCCTGCGGCGCGTATGCGTTTGCTTAGCCCGCTCTCTCGTTTATCCCTCAATACGTTCAATGCCAGCACACATGGAGATGAAGAAATGACGTTGTTTGATGATCTATCTTGGCGCGGCTTTGTGAACCAGGCGACTCATGATGAATTGGGCGCTTTGCTTGAAAAAGAACGGTTCGTTCTCTATTGCGGATTCGACCCCACGGCGGAAAGCCTGCACATCGGCAGCCTGCTGCCCATTATGGGCCTCATGCGCTTCCAGCGCGCGGGGCATCAGCCCATCGCTTTGGTGGGCGGGGCCACGGGCATGATTGGCGACCCGAGTGGTAAAACGCAGGAGCGCCAGCTTCTCGATAATACGCAAGTGGAACGCAATGTCGCGGGTATCCGCAGCCAGCTCGAACGGTTTCTTGATTTCTCGGGCGAAAATGGCGCACTGCTCGTCAACAACAACGACTGGCTGGGCAAACTGAGCCTGGTCGAGTTTTTACGGGATGTCGGCAAACATTTCTCGGTCAATGTCATGATGGCGCGTGAATCCGTCCGGGCGCGCCTCGAGGACCGCGAACATGGCATCAGCTACACGGAATTCTCGTACCAGCTTTTGCAGGCCTATGATTTCCTGCACCTGTTCGACTCGCACGGCTGCCGCCTTCAAATCGGCGGGAGCGACCAATGGGGCAATATCGTCGCGGGAATGGATTTGGCGCGGCGTCTGCGTGAAGGAGCGGCCACATTCGGGCTGACGTTCCCGCTTGTCACCAAGGCCGATGGCTCGAAATTCGGGAAATCGGAGTCGGGCAACGTCTGGCTCGATGCAGGCCGCACATCGCCCTACAAATTCTACCAGTTCTGGATCAACCAGGCCGACGCCGACGTGGGACGTTTCCTGCGATACTTCACGTTTCTGTCCCGCGAAGAAATCGAGGCTTTGGACGTGCAGGTCGCGCAAGCGCCCGAGAAACGCGAAGCGCAACGGCGGCTCGCGGAAGAAGTGACGCGCATGGTCCATGGCGAAGACGCCCTGCGTCATGCGATTCGCGCCAGCCAGGCCCTTTTTGGCGGCGAACTCGATGGGCTGGATGAGGCCACCATCGAGGATGTGTTCAGCGAAGCCCCCTCGAGCAGCCTGCCATCGAACGCACTCGATGCGGAACGCCCGCTGCTCGATGTGCTCGTGGAGTGCGGCGTGTTCCCAAGCAAGGGCGAAGCCCGCCGCCTGGTGAAAAGCGGCGGCCTGTATATCAATAATGTGCGCATCGACGCCGAGGACGCCAAGCTGGACCGGAAATGCCTGTGTTCCGCCCACATGGCCGTTGTACGGAAAGGCAAGAAAAACTACCATTTGCTGCGGTTTGCGGCAGAATAGGCCTAACCGCATTTGAACCGCGGAGGAACGCCCAGGCATTCCTCCGCGTTTTTTCTTGCCCTTGACTGGAAGTATATATCTACATTCTTTCTTTTCTCGCAATTTGTGATCATCTCGCGTCTCTTCGCTTCTTGTGGCTAATTCTTGTTTTTTTACAGTAATTGCCCTGGGGCCTCACCGGGGCAATCGCTTCAAAAATAGCCACAAAAAGCGCAAGAGACACAAAAGGATCCTTAATCTCCCGATAAAGGAGATGTGAGAGTCCGTAGCATGGGGCCGCGTCTCGCCCATGCGTGTGGCCGGGACGGCCATGCTACGAGAAGCGAATGATCATGCTTTGCTGTTCTATGCTATACTTTGCTTTTATGCTTGGCGGGTGTTCTGGCAGTACGCATGCATTTGAATCGCAGTCAATTTGGAGGGCCATATGTCGTTTCGTGAGATGCTACAACAGCAGGTGATGTTCATTGACGGCGCCATGGGCACGCAGGTCCAGGGCCTTGGCTTCACGGACGCCGATTTCGGCGGCGCCGAATATCGCATGCTTACCGATTTGCTGACTTTTTCCCATCCGGATGCGGTGCGAGACATTCATCTTGCGTATTTCCGGGCAGGCGCGCATGCCGTCGAAACCAATAGCTTCGGCGCTTCTGCTTTCCGGCTTTCCGAATATGATTTCAGCGGCCTTAATCTTTCCGCATTCGATCCGATTCCGGACGGAGTGGAACTGCGCACTCTCTCCTATCATGATTTTAGCTATCTACTCAGCAAGCGCGCCGCGGAAGTGGCGTGCGAAGCGCGCGCCATGTATATGAAAAGCCCTTCCTATGATGGCCGCACGCTGTTTGTCCTCGGCTCGATTGGCCCGTCAAACCGGGTGTTATCGAGCACGGATGCAAATCTGAAACTCTCGACCTTCGACGCCATATCAGACAACTTCCGCCAGCAGGCGCGCGGCTTGATTGCCGGGGGCGCGGATGTGCTGCTCTTCGAAACACAGCAAGACATCCTTGAAGTGAAGGCCGCCGTGATGGGCGCACGCCGTGCGATTCGGGAGTCAGAGCGCAATATCCCGATTATGTGCCAGGTGACCGTGGACGCCTTTTCGCGGATGCAGATATTCAACACGGATATCCACGCCGCACAAGTAACCGTACAGGGCATCGGCATTGACACGTTCGGCGTCAATTGCAGCATTGGCCCGGATCTCATGCGCAAGACCGTCGAGACGCTGAGCCGCCGCTGCCCGCTGCCAGTGTCCATCGTGCCCAACGCGGGGCTGCCTGTTTCGGAGGGCGGGCGCACCGTGTTCAAATTCTCTCCGGGCAAAATGGCCGAGATCATGCGCGATTATGTGGCCGAATATGGCGTGAATATCGTGGGCGGCTGTTGCGGCACGACGCCGGAGCATATCGCCGCCATTGCGGAAACTATTGGCCGCCGCACACCCGCGCCGCGTACGCCGGATAAGCGCGTGTACATCTCCGGGCCGCAGCAGGCCGTGCTGATCGACAGTACGGATGGATTAATCCGCATCGGCGAACGCCTCAATGTGCGCGGCTCGAAAAAAGTGCGCGATGCGGTCGAAGGCGAAGGCGGCCTGAACCAGGATGTGCTCGAAGAAGTCGTGAACGAGCAAGTGCATGAACTGGGCTTGACGGTGATCGATGTATGCATGGACTCGAATGTCGTGGACACGACCGAGATCCTCAAGCAGGTCGTGCATAAGCAAACCACGGATTTCTCTGGCGCGATGTGCCTGGACTCGTTTGCCTTCGAGTCGCTGGCGGAAGCGATCAAGGCGTATCCCGGCCGCCCGATCTTGAATTCCATCTCGATGGAAGAGGTCTCCCCCGGCGTTACGAAGGCCGATGCGGTGATGGAAGCCACTAAAGCGCATTGGCCCATGTACATCGGCCTGGCCGCTGGTCCGAAAGGGCCGGGGGCCACGCGCGAGCAGAAGGCGGAGCTCGCCCGGCAGATTGTCGAGAATGCCGCGCGCCATGGCGTCACGCCCGGCCAGCTCTTCATCGACATGAACGTCTTTCCCATCGGTTCTGAATCCGAGGAAGGGATGAATTTCGCCCTAGAATCGCTCGAAGCCATTCCACTCATCAAGGCCATCCATCCCGATCTGCGCACGGTGTGCGGGGTAGGCAACCTGACCAATGGCCTGGCCAAGAAGCCGTACATGCGTTTGGTGCTGACCTCGGTATGGCTCGATGAAGCGCGCAAGCGCGGACTCGATGCGGCGATTATCAATCCAAACTTCTATGTGTTCGTGGATAACATCGAACAGGCCCATTATGACTTGGCGCTGAAAGTCATTTTAGAGCGCGATATGGACGCTTACGCCGCTCTCGAGACGATTGCCGCGGAAAAGAGCGGAATCGTGGTCGAACGGCGCACCAACTATGATAATCTGCCCATCGAAGAAGCGATTTGCGAAAAGATTAAGGATGGGTATAAACAGCGCGAGCATGGAAGCGTCGAGGCGGCTGGCCGCACCTACAAATACGCCGACCGCATTGTGCTGCAAGTGGCGAAAGCTATTGAAACGCATGAACCGCTCACTTTCATCAACCAATACCTGATGAAAGCCATGAATGAGCTGGGAGATGGCTTTGCCCAAGGCGATGTATCGCTGCCGCATTTATTGAAATCGGCCGACGTGATGAAACAGGTCATGGGCTTTCTCGAAGAATATATGCGTGTTTCGACGGGCGCGGACATGCATGCCGCCATCGAATATAAGGGCGTGATCGTCCTGGGCACGGTCTACCAGGACGTGCATAGCATCGGCAAGGATCTGGCCAAGACGCTCTTCGAGAATTATGGCTACCGCGTGATCGACCTGGGCGTCATGACGCCGCTCCAGCAATTCCTCGACGCCGCCCGCGAACACAACGCCACCGCCATCGGCATGTCGGCGCTGCTGGTGCAAACCTCGAACCACATGATCACCGTGTCGAAGATGTCCAAGGAGCAAGGCCTGGAGCATCTGCCCATCCTTATCGGCGGCGCGCCAGTTAGCCACCGCCATGCGGCGTATGTGGCCATGGCGGGCGATGGCGGCATGGAACACATGCGCGATAATGTCTTCTATTGCGCCACTGCCATGGACGGCGTGAACGTCATGAACGCCCTCCAGGATACGCAAGGACGGGAAGCCCTGCTTGCGAAGAACCGCCACCGGCTGAGCCGGGAATTCGAGAAGGCCGAAAAACGCGCCGTCGAAGACGACGAACTGCGCCGGACGCTCCCGCACCGCACTATCTCATTCGAGAAGCATCTGCTGCCGCCAAAACCATGCTTCGCTTATGAAACGGTCTCGTATTCGCTCAAGGAATTTAAAGAGCATATCGATACGAAGACGTTGTTCGCGTTGAATTGGAAGTTTGGCGGCACGGCTTCACGTACGAAACAAGGAGAAACTCGCGAGAAACTCGAGGCCCTCTTCGAGCAGTGGATCGAACATGCCAGCCACCATCAATGGATCATACCCATGGGTGTCTTTGGCGTTTTCCCCTGTTACGCCGAAAACGATACGCTCGTGGTCTGCGACCCCGAGGAGCCCGAGGCGGAGCTGGCGCGTTTTGCCTTTGACCGCGTCATCGGCTCTGGACGCAAAGACACCATTTCGGGAGCGCAATATTTTTTGCCGAAAAACGGGAAAGCGCGTGACGTGGTAGGCTTGCAAATAGCCACCAGCGGGCCGCATGTGGACCAGTATGTCAACAAATTCCGCTTGGAAGGCGATTCCGAGTCCTGCCTGTATCTGCAAGGCTTATCGGACCGTGTCGCTGAAGATATGGCTGAGTATCTGCATTCGGAAGTCCGGCGGCGATTGGGTTTCGAGCCGCACCACGGCGTTCGCTGGTCTCCAGGTTATCCCGCTATATCCAACACGGACTATAATCGGCAAATTCTCGAATTGCTGCACGCAACAGACTTGATCGGCGTAAAGATCACGGAGGCAGGCGAGTTCTCGCCCACAGGGGCCACGGCGGCGCTGGTATGTTTCCACCCCGACGCGCGATATACCTAATAAGACGGTATGACTGATGGCCTTGCCAGTAATACGGCATTCTTGCGCCTTCATTTGCTGGTGGCGTATGCTTGGGCCATGCACGAGATGTCATTTGCGGAACAGATTCTTGAATGCATTATTCGGGAGGCGGGGGCGTATCCAGATGCTCGAGTCGTGCGTGTCCGATTGCGCGCGGGCGAGGCGCTCGCACTCGAGCCCGCCAGTTTGCGGTTTTGTCTAGAGGCCATTTCGGTGGATACCGTAATGAATGGCGCGCGGATCGAGATGGTGGAAGATGGGGAACTGGGGTCGGAACTCATCGTCGAGGAGATCGAAATAGATGAAGAAGACACTCAAGGTGGAGGAGAAGGTACAAGCGAAGGGGCATGAGATCGCCCAGGAACTTCGGGGGATGTTCCAAGCGCGGGGCATTTTCGTTGTCAATCTCATTGGCTCGCCGGGCTCGGGTAAGACAACGCTACTCGAAGCCTTGGCGCCCCACGTGAAAAGCCGTGCGGCGGTCATCGAGGGCGATCTGGCGACCGATGAAGACAAGCGCCGCATCGAAAAGACCGGCATGCGGGCTTACCAGATCAACACCGTCGGCGCATGCCACTTGGACGCCGCCATGATCCGCGACGCGTTGCAAGTGTTTTCCCTGGATGGCGTGAACCTTTTATTCATCGAAAATGTGGGCAATCTTGTATGCCCCGCCAGTTTCGAGATCGGCGAAGACATTAAAGTCGCAGTCGTATCGACCACGGAAGGCGATGATAAGCCCGCGAAATATCCAAAGGCCATGCGCGTATCCTCAGCCTTTGTCGTGACGAAGATCGACCTGCTGCCGTATCTGTCGTGCGATGTCGAGCGGATGCGCCGGGACGTGCTAGACATTGTGCCCGGCATGCCAGTCTTCACCACCTCCGCGAAAACGGGCGAAGGCGTCGAGTCTTTTTTGGAGTGGCTCGACCAGCAGGCCCGCGCGCGCTAAAGCGGCTACATCCAGCGCAGGAAGCGGAAGAAAATGAACATTCCGGCCCCGATGAGCGACATGACGCCTAGGAGCAGCCAAAACATGAGCGGATTATCCTGGGCGGGAATGGGGACGTTCATACCATACAGCCCGGAAAGCAGCGTGAGCGGCATGATGACGCTTGCGAAGAGGGTGAGGGTCTTCATAATGTCGTTGAGGCGGTTGGCGAGGGCGGCGTTGTAATTCTCCCGGATGCCCAGTGCGATCTCGCGCAAACTGTCCACCAGCTCCAAAGTAGCCGTGAGGTGAGTCTGCACGTGGCGGAACCGAACCTCTAGGTCATCCGAGATGTAATCATATTCGCCGCGCGCGATAGGCTCCATGAGCGCCCGCTGCGACGCCACGATGCGGCGCAGCCCCATGATGTCGCGCTTAAGCTCCGACAGCACGCTCAAGACCTCTGTTTTTACGGACGGTAGAAGCGACATATCCTCGAGCGCATCCAGCCGCTTATCCAACTCGTCCACTACAAGGGCGTAATTATCCACTATGCCATCGATTAAGGCATGCAGGAGATGGTCCACGCCGCCCTTTAGAACGTGCGCTGGGTATTTCTCACAGCGTTCCCATAGCGCGATGATGCTGCGGATAGGTTCTTCGTGTACGGTGATTAAGAACGAAGCGCCCATGAAGATAGCTAGTTTACTTGGCGAAAAGGCTAAACTGTCCCCCGGAGCCAAAGCCCCATACAGAATCATAAACATATGTTGTTCATATTCATCGATCTGGGGGGGCGGCGTTCCGTGCAGGCAATCATCAAGGGCTTCCGCGTCCAATTCGAATACACGGCCCAGTTCCGCGATGGTCTCTTCTTCCGGATCCTCGATATCCACCCACACCACGCACTCGCCTTCTTCCCAAGCAGACGCCAGCGCTTCCATGGTGTCAAAGCGCATAGTGATATCGTTGGGATATAAAGCCAATGCGTTGAACATGGATTTATGCTACCGAATTGGTGGTAAAAACACAATACGTGGGTGCATGTTCACTCACCGCCTTCGCCCAAGCTTTTGAGTTTGCGCCAGAGCGTATTGCGTCCAATGCCGAGGAGGCGGGCTGCTTGCGCGCGGTTATTGTGGCAATATTCAAGGGCTGTTCTAATATGCAGGCGTTCCATTTCCGCCAAGGTGGACGGCATGGGAGGAGAAGACGATGTCGCGCCGCCTAAGGCGCGCCGGACCATCAGCTCGGTTTCGCCCTCTTGCAACGGCAGAAAGATATAGCCATACACGCCTTGGCGCATGGCCGCCACCACGGCGCGCAGGCCAGAAGCCATAGTGAGCACGAGCGTCGGCGCGGTGCGCGCATGAGGGATTGCGGCAAGGGCGTCATCGGTTATAATGACATCGGCCTCCGCCGCCACTACCGAATGGCCGTCCGCCTTGAGGATGGACGCCAAGGTATGATGGTTCATGCTATCGTCGATATCCAGGAGCACCCGCGCCATGCATAGAAGGCTACAACTTCCACGGAGCGATTTCCACTCTGAAGAATGCGCATAGGCCCGTGTATATGCGCGCTATGCGCGGCGGGGTGAAAATCTACATAATCAAATGATGCAATAGAGGTCTTATGCTCGGGCAAATGGATATAGAGCGGCAATCAGGCATTCGTGAATTGTTTTACATGGCTGGCCCCATTATCCTGGGCACTCTGTCCTTCACGCTCATGCAATTCACCGACACCTGGATTGTCTCCCGGCTAGGCGATGATGCGATGGCCGCCGTGGGCACGGCGGGACTGTGGACCTTTACCCTCTCGACCTTCTTCCTCGGGCTTGTGGGGTGTGTTTCGACATTCGCGGCCCAGAGCTTGGGACGAGGCAACCGGCCCGACTGCGCCAGCTACACCTGGCAAGCCATTTACATCGCGATAGCAACCGGGCTGATGGCCCTGATTTTTTGGCCTTTCGCGGATACCATCATTTTTAGATATATGCCACATTCGCAAGAAGTGCTCCGATTTGAGAGCGTCTATTTCAAAGTGCGCCTTGCCAGCTTCGCGTTTATCGCCTGGCAGACCGCACTTTCGTCGTTCTTTCAGGCTGTCAACAAGCCAACCGTTCCCATGTATATCGGATTGCTGGCGGCGGGAGTGAATGCGCCCCTCGACTTCCTGTTCGTGTTTGGCTGGCATGGCTACTTCCAATGGGGTGTGGCGGGCGCGGCCATCGCCACGAATGTCGCACTGGGTTTGCAGGTTTTCTTATTGCAATGGGTGTTCCTCACGGGCCGCTTCCGGGAAGAATTCGGCACACGCCATACCTGGCGGCTCGATATGGTGAAAGTGCGGGAATTCCTTTATATCGGCTGGCCAGGCGGGCTTACCTTCTTGGTGGATGTCTTTAATTGGACTATTTTCACCACCTTTTTAGTGGGCGGATATGGCACGGTGTCCTTGTCGGCGCATACAGCCACCGTGACCATCATGCAGGTGTCTTTTATGCCCATCGTGGGATTAGGCCACGCCATCACGCCTATTGTGGGCCAATGGCTCGGGCGCGGTTCCATTGCCATCGCAAAGGCACGCACCTATCTCGCCATGCGAATCGGCATGGTATATATGGGTATGGTGGGATTGCTATTCATCTTTTTTGGTGATGTATTGATTCATATATTCAGCCAGGATCCGCAAGTCATCCGCTTGGGCCGCATCCTGCTCATCCTCGCGGGCCTTTTCCAAGCCTTCGACGCCGTGAACATTGTTTGCATCTGCGCGTTGCGCGGCGTGGGCGATACACGGTGGATGATGGGCGCATTCTTCATCGTGGGCTATCTGATCTTCATCCCCACTGCCTATTTGCTGGCGTCCTATTTCAATTTGGAGGCTATTGGCGCATGGATTGGGGCGACGACGTACATTATCATATTAAGCGGCGTCCTCTTCTGGCGATTCTATTCTGACGGATGGCGGCATGTGCGTATCTTCGAACGCGACCGCCTTGCCGAGGAAGTGGAGTAAGGCGTCTCACGGTTTATCCACGCCCGCAATCATCCGGCTAATATCTTCCCGCAACTGGGGCAGTTCCGCTTGCTCCGATAGCGCGACTAAATTCAAGGCTTGCAGGGTATCCACCTCGAATTGTATGGACGGCTGTTGCGTTGCGGGGATGGCTTCATACGCGCGCCAGGCATCTTGCGAAACCGTTCCTGCCTCCGCTTGAGGCATCTTCCACGGATGTGCGGGGACATACTCGATTTTACCCGGCTCCATGGGCATGGCGATGAGGCGCGTGCTGGCTTCCAGGCTGCGGCCATCTCCGGACAGATAATAGGCTTCCGGAGTTTGTACAAATAACGGTTTCCCGTCCAGCGAAACCGGGCCTTGCGCACCAACTCCCAGCAGAGCGCCGTCTGGGCCAAACCATGCCACGCCCACGCATTCCGGCTTTACCACCAACGTAATAGGCCGTGGAGCCTCCGTGATTGAAAAAGATGCCGCGCCGGCCCCATTGGCCATATTGTTAATGACATACAACCTCCCGCCATCAGCTAACGGGAGGCGGAACACTTGGACAGAAGGAATGTATGGCGTAATTTGCACAGGCTCGATTCCCGCCCAGGACATGACATGCCGGTAAAACTGGGCGTTTTGCTCAAATTTGCCATCGGAATGGATGCCCATGGGGTCCGAGGAAAAGATCACTTGCCCTTTGCCGAGTCGAAACCGCGTCACGATGGCTTCGCCCTTCTCTGTCTGCATCAAGACTTCCGCGCCCGCAGGCTCCACGCGCATGGGAGGCGCGCCAGTCATGAAGAATGAAGGCTCCGCCAATGCCGCATAGGATACTTCCGGGGCGTTCCCAGTGCTGAAAGGTTCCGCCACTTGCTGTAGAAAACGTACCCCGCACAACGCTTCGAGGCGTTCGGCCTTAGTACGTTTATGGGAACGGCCCCATGCAACATCACCCGAAACATACAATGCGCCGCCTTTTTCCACGAAGCCCTTCAACTCGTCATACACCTCATCGGGCGGGAAATAGGCCAGCGGATACAAAATCAACTGCATGCCTTCCGGTATGCGCAAGTCACATTCATTCAACGTAAGCAATTCGCCCGGCTGGGCGCCCAAAGCAAAGCCCAGTTCGTCGCGCACGGCGTAATGGGTGGCATGGGCTTCCTGGCTTCCACTCAGACGAAAACGATCCGCGGTGATGAAGCCCACTTTGGGCGGCGTGTATCCTACAGGAATCTGCCGCATGAATAGGTTTAGGCCCCGCATGAAACGCAGTATGTCTTTCGGCGCATCATCCGCCGTATGTAAATATCCCCAGGGGAAATAATAATAATCGCCATTCATCCAGCACCACATCTGCACATGGGAACCGCCCATGCCCAACGTGGAGAGGAAGACAGAGGCGAAATGATGGCGCTGTTTATCCCAAGCCGAACCAATGGCCAACTCCGTGGGCTTGCACTCCATCAGAGGATGGCTGATGGCTCCGAATTCGCCTACTCCGAATGATTTTCCACGTGAACGTTGGTCCGTACATGCCAGTGTTTTAGGGAAATCCCTCGTCTTTCCGAAAAAACCAATGTTAGAAATATCCACCTGCTCCGTGCCGCAAGGGATATCCACCCCTTCGTAGGGAAATTCATAGAACTCCAGTATTACAGGGCTGTTGGGGGCTTGCGCTTTGGACGCCTTCCCCAAAGCGCCTGACCAGCGGCGGATCAGCCAGGCGCGGAAGGCATTGGCGTCGAAGGTCCGCATGTCACTCCAACCCAACCCATTCTGGGATAAGTCGGCAATGGGAATGTCTCCAAGCGTGGAGCTAACCGTTTGAGCGCCCCACGCATCGCGTAATGCTTCATCCGTCCCATAGCATTCCCGCAGATATTCATTCCACAAGGTTTTGAGACTTGGGTCAAGAATGACCCGCAGATCCCCGTTCAGATAATGCATCCAATTGGGCGAAGAGCCAAAATACTGGGCAATTTGGCCTGCATGGACTGCCTGGGCTTTGAGCGCTTCAGCGTCCGCGGCGACATTCATACTAATGAACGACCCCATCATATAGATCTGCCTGGCGTCCTGTTGCGCCAGCAGCACCTTCTCTTGGCGGCGCAATGCGGCTTCATCAAATTCCCCCGTCGTGGACGCGAGGGTTTCATACAAATCGATGCCATGATCCCGGCGCATCTGGGCATGCCGCGCCGTGGTCCGTGCATCTTGCGAGCAGCCATTCCCCCAGTCATCACAGCCCGATATGAAACGGGCACGGCCATTGACATGGTAGTAGTTGTTTTCATACCGAAGAACAGGGCCGCGCTGTTTGTCTTCGATTTTCGCGACCCGGAATGAATACTCCATATGGTCCACCACATCGTCATTTTGTCGAAGGGCCAAATGTGCGAGGTATATCCCAGGAGTAAGGGAAATGCCCTCCAGTGTAAATACCACGCGCGGCATTTCATTGGGGGCAGCGGACACCGCCTGTGTGGTGGAAACTATTTCGGAGCCGCCCGTGGCGTTATCCACCACCAGCGCCACTTCGCCCGCAAAGGATTGCCGGCCTCCATTGCACGCCGCCACGGAGAGTTCCACGGTTTCGCCGGGACGGTAGACTTCCAATGAGGAGTCCGGTTGAAATAGGTAGCAATCCTGTCGCAGCAATTCCGCCATACGCACCAGTCCCGCATCCATCTCGGGCAGTGCGCCGTCGAAGAGATCCCGGTTCGTAACACCGCAAAATCCCCATGATGCGCCGTTGTAATCCGACAATTGCCCATGAACCCACTCGACTGGCGGGGCGTGTTGCGGTATGACATGCATCAACGCCATCACGGGGCCTCGCGCTTCCCCATACCGGTCATATGCCGTCATCAGCGGGCGCCACCGTCCACGTTCCACGACGGCGCCCACGGCCGCCCAGCCTTCAATGGGAAGCGATAGGGCAATATCAGGAGAGAACACACAGCCATTAGCCTCGCCTTTCAATTGCGCCACATGCTCGAAAGGATATTCCAGGTCAAAAACCGGGAAACGCCACGGTTTGAGGAAAATGCCCCCGCCCGGTTCGGGAGGCTCGCATGAATCGAGACGGCGCAATGCGTCGGCATCATGGGCCACCTGGAGGACAAGCCCCCGCTCATTTTGCCGCGCCACCGTGCATGCTTCCACAGAGCCTTCGGGCTTCCAGTTCAATGGCTGTCCGGAAGCATCCACCGCGCCGTCTATGGGATCACTCAGCAAGACATTTCCGTCAATGGTGATGCGGATATCATCAAACAGGACTTGCCCAGAGGCTTCATATAGGCCTAGTTTAAAATCGAGAAAAGCCGCGTCTGGATGCGCCTCATCTTCAAAGGCATATGCCTTCCAGTCCATATCCCCCTTCAGTTGGAGTTTGTCATTAAACGTGGCCATGCTGCCGTCCGCCCGCGTTTGATACAGCGATATGTATCCGAAGGTTCCCTGGACATTGACGGCTCGCGCATACACCGTGAGCGCTACCCGGTGTCCTCCTTCGAATGCGGCGCGGGGCGCTCGGAATTGCCAGAACGCGCTGGTTTTCTGCTTTACCGCGCTGAGATCCACCGGTGACCATGTCTGGCCGGATTGCGCCATTAGCTCCTTGAACGCATAGCCACCCAGCGTAATGAACTTCCCGCCGCCGCGCACATAGGCCCGAAAGGAATCCGACGCCTCTTGGGGGAAACGTGCGCCATATGGCAATAATAGCACGTCCATCTGGTTTCGATTTAGCTTGGACGAATCAGACAGCTCAGCGGCGGCAAACAGGTTCGCCGTCCATCCGTGGGACTGGAAGAGTGTTTGCAGGCGTTCCGGATGAGCGGGCGCGTTATCTTTAGCATCTGCTATTCCCGGCTCGTTCAAGATGCCAATGACTTGCGCTGTTGCGGATACATATAGGGAAACGAAACAACACACGCAGCATGCAATGATTTTCTTCATGATACGTTCTCCGGTTATAAACGTTACGTTTCATAAATACGGAAAGCCGCTCTTTCTAAATAGTAAACGATTTCTATTTGAAAAACAAAGGTTTTTTTGGCCTTCCCGTTTTTGTCCGCCGTGTATCACGTCACGCATGCGTAGGAATTAATAGTTGTCTGGACTTAATCGTTTTTTGATTGCCGCTAGGGGTTGATCTATGCTCAAGCATATGCTGCGAATAGCCGACTATCTAGGGAATCGTGTCTTTCGAGCCACGCCAAAGGCGAACCGCTAAAGGGGGCAATCATGCTGATCATGTTCTTAGCCGGTGTTGTGTTAAGCGCCACGGAACTGCCTTCAGGGCCAACACCCCAGCCAGTGGCCATGCCGCATTTCCCCGATCCGCTGCATGCCTTCGTCTGGCGCAACTGGCAGCTTGTTCCCATCGAACAAATGGCGAAGGTAATAGGGGCGGCTCCCGAGGATGTACTGCGCCTGGGCAAAGCCATGGGACTATCCGGGCCGCCTGCGGTCACTCCCGAGCAGCAACGGCGCTCCTACATCACGGTAATACGTCGGAATTGGCATCTATTGCCGTATGAACAGTTGCTTGAGCTTCTCGAATGGACCCCGGAGAAACTGGCGTTCACGCTTCGTGAAGATGACTTTCTTTTTGTGAAGCTGGGCTCCCTAAAGCCGCACTGTGAGCGGATACAGTATGCGGAACCCAGTGAGGCCAGCCAACAGCGCGCACGCGAGATCGCACAAACACTCAAGGAGGAATTCCCGGCGGGCGCAGGCTCCATGGAGGAGCCGCTATTCGGGTTCGTGGAACAACTTTCATCTCCCCCGGAACCAGAAGATTCGACACTTAAAAAAGACAATAGCTTTAAGCAGCGTTTCTGTTCCTCCTATTTTGCCCTCTATGGCGATCCGCTCATCGAGCCAGATATTGACCCCTTTCCGGATGGCTACCTAGCCCGGCTCGCTGACTCGGGCGTCAACGGCGTTTGGCTTCAGGCTGTTTTATACACACTTGCGCCCTTCCCTTGGGAGCCATCTCGAAGTGATGGCTATGAAACACGCATTGAAAACCTCCGAAAACTGGTTGAACGGGCGCGCAAGCACGATATCGGCGTCTTCCTATATTTGAATGAACCCCGGGCCATGCCACTCGCCTTCTATGATTCCCGGCCAGAGTTGAAGGGGGTGGTTGAAGGCGATTACGCAGCTCTCTGTTCGAGCCATCCCGATGTGC
>CAXXTH010000005.1:0-3558 GCA_963668025.2 Candidatus Hydrogenedentota bacterium | reverse complement strand
GATACCGGCGGCAATCGCCGCCTGCCCGAGCGCGGCCAGCCCGCACGCGGCCTGTCCTAAACCAAACACCAATCCTATCGCTAATTGTCCGATGGCGACGATGCCCACGGCGGCATGGCCAATGGCGATCACACCTACTGCTTTGCGGCCAACGGCGATGAATCCACGCGCCGTTTTTCGTCTACCAGTCTCGGGACACAAGCCGGAAGTATAGTGCAGCAGCGGCATGCCCATCCAGCGGGCATGTGTCGTGAACTCCGCATAGCTCCGGCCATTAGGCCATACAAACCGTTTCCATATCCCACGGGGCGTTTCTTCCACCAGATATTCGGCTTCCTCAAGCAGCAGGTTGCGCATGGCCACGTCCTCCTATTAAACGATAGACACTGCCTTTCCCGTCTTGCTGGATTTATAGGCCGCCAGCGCCACTGCAAGCGCGGAACGGCCCACGGCGGCATCGATATCGAGTTTCTTCTTGCCCGCGACGATGTCAATCCATTCCGCCAGCTCGATGGCCCAGCCGCCGCGCGTTGGCTGGTCATCTATCACCTTCCACTCGCTCGAACTGTCCGCGCCCGCCGAAGCCTTGCCGCCCACCATCTGCAGGCCTTTGATATAATCGCATATAAGCGAACCTTCCGTGCCATAAATCTCGAGGCCCAAGAATCCAGGCTTGCTGGTCCAGCCGCATTCAATATACCCTAAAGCGCCACTTTGGAACGTAAGGATCATCACGGCGTTGTCATCGACCTCGATCTTTTTGCAGATCGTTTCCGTCCGGGCCATCACCGACACGACAGGGCCAAACAGCCATTGCGTCAAATCTATCGCATGAATCCCCATATCGAGCATCGCACCGCCCACGGCGGTCTTCGGATCGTAGAACGTATTCGGGTCTTTCGCCCAGCCGGGATAGGGGCCGCCATGGGCGAACCGCACACGAATCATGAACGGTTTTCCAAGGGCTTTCTGCTGTAACAACTCCTTGCACTTCCGCGTTCCCGTGTACAGCCGGTGCGTGAAGCCAATCATCAGCTTCTTCTTCGCGGCCTTCGCCGCCGCTTCCATCACTTCCGTCTCTTTCAAGGTCGCCGCCATGGGCTTTTCGCACAACACATGGCAACCTGCCTCGAGCGCCGCAATGGCGTGTGTGGCATGAAAACGGTTCGGCGTGCAAACACTCACCACATCGAGCTTCTCGTTCTTCAGCATTTCCCGGTAATCCGTATACGCACGCATCTGTGGGTACTTCTCGAGCACTTCTGGATGGCGCGCTTTCGCTATATCCGTGAACGCCACCATCTCCGCACTCTCGACACCCGCATACCCCGGCATGTGCGCGCCCTGCGCAATCGCGCCAGCGCCTATAATTCCTACTTGATACTTCTTGTTCTTGGCCATTTTCATCTCTCCTCTAAAAAAACTGAACCGGGCGCATAGTACTCTTGTGATGCCTCACTTTCAAACAATATCTGTTGCAAGTTCATACAAGGCAACGCTTTCCCGACACCGAATATTTATGCCTCAGCTCCATTTATCCCTTGGGATTTTTCCACGGATTACGCTGATGACCCGGATGCCAGGAACAAGAAAAGTAGGGTGAGGCAAGCCCACCCCTCTTCGCGTCTTAGCGCCTTCGAGTGAACAAACCCATCGCCGAAAATCCGCCCTTGACAAAACGCCTTCCCTCGTGATTTAATATCTGAAAATCTATTCAGATTTAATGGGGCCGGAGTTTATGAAGAAGGAGGTTCATCATGAAACTAGATCGCCTTGCTATGCCGCCGTTCAACACCACGCTCATGGGTGTGCTGACGGGCGTCTTAAATTATTTTCAACACGACGTATCCGCCGCGATGGCCTTCGCCCTATCCGGCCAAGCGTTCTTCATCAACATCCACAAACAGCTATGCCCGAGCGGACCGTATTGTTGGAACTACACCCGATTTGAAAAACTCATCCAAAATATGGGCGTCGAGCGGGAAGAGTTGGGATTCTTCGGGGCCGATAGCAGCGCGGACGACCGGAATACAGTCGAAGAGAAGCTGCGGGTCGAGCTGAATAAGGGCAATCCTTGTTCCCTGCTCAACATGGAAAACCAATTGATCACTGGCTACGATGAACATGGCTTTTTTACCGCCCAGCCATGGAAATGCAATACGGATTTCCCCCCCGCGTCGCTGGCCTTCGGTTCCTGGCAAGAACTGGGACAGGAGGTGCATATCGCCTTCTACACCTATCAGAAAAAACAGCCCTCAGAGGAGAGGAAATAAGTGCGATTGCGGACTCCCTGGCCTACGCCATAGACCTTCACAACAATCCCATAGAGTTCACTTACCCGGATTACACGGTGGGACCGGGCGCATACGCGACTTGGCTCGCCGCCGTGCAGGAACACGGCGCCAGCCATGGCCATTGGTGGAACGCTACCGTGTGGAGCGAATGCCGGGCCATGGCGTCAGAGTTTTTCGTCGAGATCAGTGCGAAATACCAGGCCTTTGCGGAGATATCCCTAAACCTTTCAAATGAATATGCCCGCATCGGGGAGATGCTGGGCGCCGTAAGCGATAAGGCGATGGATCCGCACGAGAAAATGGCCATGCTCAAACAGATTCAAATGTTGGAAGAAAATGCTGTTGAGCATATTAGCGAACTCCATGGAATGATGACATCCAGCGCCAGTGTATAAGTCCGTGCGGCAAGCGCCTTCCGAAGAGGATATTCATTATATGTTATAATATCGGCATGAAACTTGCTTCCTTATAAGCGTAATAACGCATAAGAAGGGAGTATGCACCTATGCGATTCGATAAACTGACCATCAAGGCCCAAGAAGCCATGTCCGAGGCGATGGACGCCGCCGGACAACAGAACCATCCGGCCATCACCTCACTGCATTTGCTCGCGGCCCTCGTGTCGCAGGAGCAGGGTGCGGTGGCTTCCGTGTTGCAGCGCCTCGGCATCCCGCCAGGTCAAATCCTCAACCAAGCGCATGAACAACTCAACACGCTGCCGCGTGTTTCAGGCGGCGGCGTGCAGCTTCATTTAAGCCCCGAGGCCGAACAGGCCCTCGAAGCGGGCTGGCGCGAGGCGCAAGCGCTTAAGGATGAATACCTGAGCACCGAGCATATGGCGCTCGGCATGCTCGCCGTGCGCAATGACCCCGCCGGGCAATTGCTCAAGAGCAACGGCGTCACCAAGGACGCCCTATTGTCGGCCCTTCAGCAGATCCGGGGCAGCCAGCGCGTCACCGATCCGAATGCCGAGACGACTTATGACGCCCTGCAAAAATACAGCCGCGACCTGACCCAGCTTGCCCGCGCGGGCAAGCTCGACCCCGTCATCGGGCGCGACGAGGAGATCCGCCGGGTCATCCAAGTCCTCTCGCGGCGTACGAAGAACAACCCCGTCCTCATCGGCGAGCCGGGCGTTGGCAAAACCGCCATCGTCGAAGGCCTCGCCCAGCGGGTTGTGGCGGGAGATGTGCCTGAAAACCTCAAACACAAACGCGTGGCCGCACTCGACTTGGGCGCGCTCGTGGCGGGCGCGAAGTTCCGT
>CAXXTH010000004.1:0-31324 GCA_963668025.2 Candidatus Hydrogenedentota bacterium | reverse complement strand
CTCGACCCATTGTCCCGCGATACCAAGCAGCCGGGCATTGACGTAGGTGATTAGCGGCGTAAAGCCGAAAGCGAAAAAGATCAGAAAGAACAAGATGCTGATTGATTTAGGCAGCACGATATAGCAAATAATAATCAAAGCGGTTGACGCCAGGCCATATGCGGCTATCGCCAGCCAGATGGGGCAATCGCCGCGCCCGGTATTTGGAGCCGCCCATAAATCCCGCGTTTCCGGCTGTGTTTTCCGGCGCAAGGCCACGGCCCGCCATTGGGAGCGGATATCGCGGAATGTCGAAAACAGGCACACCAGCGTGATGCCCAGGCCGGAGCCGATGCCAAAACTCAGCCAGAAATCCATGTTGGCGGAGAAGGTAGTATTCACGGTATCCATGCCGGGCTGCCAGGTATGCAATACGCCATAATGGTATAGCACCGGATTGAGAATGGCCGTCAGCACGATGGCGGTGAACGTGCCCATGACAGCCCAAAACGGCAGCACGAATCCGAGAAGCACGATGCCGAGATCGACCGCCATGCCCGTGGCCGTGGCGGGCAGCAAGGATTCCGTAAGCACTGTCGTGTCCACGAACGGCGACGGGATGAGGTAGAACGGTTTGGACAAGAACAATCCCGTGATCGTGGGAATGCCCACTTGCAGCATGCCGAAGACCAGGCCCAGCGTCGCCCCGAAGGAAAAGATGCGCCAACGCAGGCTCTTCTGTTTGGCCGGAGCGGCTTTTTCGCCCTCCTCTGTTTTCGACGCATCCGCTTCCGCCAAGGCCATCGCGCCCTGCGCGCTCACCGTAGCCAGTGGGAATGGCAGCTTTTCGATATCGGAGGTGAGGCGGAAGAATACATAGCCAAGACTGTATTTCGACACGAGTTCCGTGGCCATGCCAAACAGCACCAGGCCCAGCGGAATCAGCCAATCCTTGTGGAAAAACGTCCGGTCCAAAATCGCGGGGCTGTCTGGGGGCGGGCAGAACCATTTGGGAAAAGCGCCCGCCATTCCGGCGTCCCGGACCGCGTCGCTCCCCGTTAGATACGCGCGGTACACGAGCCACCCGAGCGGCCCGCCGGGCATCAAGACATTGGCTATCATCATGATGGACGCCGCATGAAGCAGAATCACCAGGTGCTGCTTCGACATGGGCTTCATGGCCCGCCGGGCGATCTCCATGAACAGGATCACCGTCACCCACGAAGCCGCTGGGCCGAGGTTTCCGCCTGTCATCAATCCTAAATAGATGCCGCCCGGCATCATGATGAGGCCGCAGAAAAATATCCCCACGACGGTGTTCCATCCGAACCCGTCCTTGTATTCCGATGCGGGCTGGAGGATTTCCCTGTACGTTTCGATATCGTTATCCATCTTACGCATGCGGTTGCCTCAGGGCGCTAACGTAACGCATTGTTCCATGGCCTCTTTTCCCTCGACGAACATCTCCGCTCGTTCTTCTGAGCTGACGGCGCGCCAATGCAATAAATGCCGCCGGACTTGCCGCACGAATCCCACATTCAAGCGGAGCCAGGATTCACGGGTTCCGGAAAGGCGCTTAAGCGAGATCTCCGCGATATATTCGCCCGTCTCTTCGTCCGTGGGCGCCGATAAGGACATTTCTTGCGACACCGCCAGGTCAAATGGCTTCAGCCAGACCGTACAAGCGATCATCGGAATATACGCGCCATCGGCCAACGCATCGCACTCCTCACGGATCCCCATTTCCGGGCCCGTGGCGAAAAAGCGTTCCGCGCTTCCCTCGCCATGATCCTGAAGATAGCGGTGGAAGAAGGCCATGATAGCGATGCGGTCTTCCACGCTAAACGTAAAGGGCAGCCGGAACCGCAGCACATCCCCTTCCGGCTCCGGCAAACGCCACCCGGCTTCTTCGGCGGGGGTGGCGATTTGCATGGCCGACCGTGCAGGGAAATAGGTGGATATAAATGTAGCAGCGGTGATGGCCAGCGAGGCGTAGATCGTATTGATCGAGGTGAATGACGTGGACATCCCGCCCGAGATTTCCCAGAAAGCCAAAATCCGCCCCGCCCCTTGGCTCAATAGATATCCGAGAACCGAACCGACGACGCTGTAGACCGCCGCCTCCGCTAAAAACATGAAGAACACATAGCGCGGAGCGATCCCCACGGCGTTATACACCATGATTTCATCCCGCCGTTCGTACACCGAGCCTTTCATGGTGTTCAGCACGGTCAGCGCGGCGATCATCAGCGGCAGCAGCAGGTCGATCATGCCCGCCATGCTGGTCTCACGGGTGCGCTGGCCGCGATACGCGACGCCGTTGATTCCATAGAACACCAGTTCCGCTTTGCGTTCGAGATAGGAATCGATCACCGCCTTCGCTTCTTTATATGGCGCATGGGGCATGCTGATGGCCATGGACACCCGGCGCGGTTTTCCATATTGCAGTTGGAGCTGGAGGTCGCGCTTCGCGGGGCAGAGTACGATCTGCTGCGCGGGAATGCGGGGATCGGTGTCCTTGGCCAGCACGACATTATTCTCCATGGCGGCCACGTTCGCCATTGCCTCGATGTCGAAAGGAAGCAGCGGCTGGCCATCCAGGTCTTGAAGTGCGTTGTACGATTCCGCCGAGAAAATGCCCTGAATACGGAAATCACGCCCGTTGATGCGGGCCATGCAATCACCCTGTTCGACGCGCGCAGGTGTGATGCCTAGCTTCTGCGCAATCGTGTCTGGAATAAACGCGGGGCAGGCCTCGCCGGAATCGCGTTCCTGTTCGGGCGTGAACCACGGCGTATGGGTGAGGAATTTCAATTCGCGCTGCATAGGCTCCGCGGCGGCCAGCTTCACAATCGAGTTAAAACGCAGGCTCCGCGTGGGGGCGCCTTCCGGCTCGAAGGCGATCAGCAACGAGGGATTGTACGACTGGCCCTGGTACTGTTCTCCCAGATACATCTCCCGTTCGCACAGAGCATAGCGCCCGCTATACTCATTCACGATCCCCGATACGGCATCAAGGGGCTCGAAATCCTTGTTCTTAACGAGAATGCCCGGATAGGGCGCTTTCGAGATCGCTATGGCTTCGTCCACGATGCCGGTTTGAACCGAGGTGAAGCAAATCGCTACAAAGGTCATCAACACGAGCGTGCCACAGGTTAGTCCCGTCCGCACCCGTCGTCGGTGCATATTGTTCAGCCCCAGCAAGAACGCGGTGGCCATCACGCCAAGCACATTGATCTCGGCCGCGCGCACTTTCCCCTGGCGGCGGCGTATTTCCTCCAAGTTTTCCTTGGCCTTCGACGAAAAGAGCAGCGTGACGCCCGAAGAAACCAGGATGATGATAAAGCCAAGCAAGATCATCAGCGAGGAGCGGATCATCTCGAAAGCCGGATGGAACACCCGCAGCAACCCAAACACGATTAAGAAGATGACTGCTTGCGCGGCAAGCTGCTTGCGTACGTCCGCATAACCGAAGACCAGCTTCTCGAAGAAGAAACAGAATGGAACAAGCAGCCCAAGATACCACAGAATACCGATGACCGCTTCCGAGATTTGGCGGCGCAGCACCGGATGATTCAATTCGTTATACGTCACGGAATCGCGCGCTTCGATGCGCGCTTCATGGAACGGCTTTCCTGGCTCGCGGCTGCTGGCGAACAAGGCTTCCGCCTTTTGCTGGTATTCATTCGCGCGTTCATCCGCCATGCCGTGCTGGTTTAGCAACGCGATACGCTTGCCGTTCACATAATCCATGGACTCAGCAATCCGGGCGGGCACATCCGGCACGATATGCGTGTCCGCCGCCAGATAGCCCGAGCCATCGATCTCTTTCCTCGGATCAACATCCGCTCCATTTGTATTGCCTAGCATGAACGCGCGGGTCGTGAGGGCGAGCGGATTTTCCGGCGAACCCGCCATCAATTCTACAAACAACCGCTTGTCCGGCGTGCAAAACGTGGTGAACGCATTTTTAAGCGAGAACGCGCATCGCTTGCCCAGCGGGGACAGCCCGTTGCGGTCGAGCAGTTCCACCCATCCATACAAGCTTCCGGTTTGGGGATTTTCCAGGTCCAGCATCGTGACGGGCGCACTGCGGAACGTGATGATGGTCAGATCCCGGAACCGCTCGCGATCATTCCAGAGCAGGCCTGATGACTTGAACAGCCGCTGGCCTTCTTCGCCTTCATCTTTCATATAGGAGATCAGACCGTCTTCTCCAAACGCGCAAGCCATCGGCGAATAGCCCACTCCATCATCCTTGCTGAGCGGAAGATTGATAAAGGCGCGGTTGGAGGCGCTACTGTTATAGAAATCAAATTGGCCATAGGGGTCCGCGAATGCGAAGGGAATGTCGAAATAGCCCGGCGCGGAGAACTGCACGGGATTCATTCTCGAGCGCGTGCCGAGCAAGGCGTTTTTAAGGGGATAATTTGGCACAACGGACTGGCCGACATTCGACGCCAGCACCCGGCCTTTAAAATCATACGCATTGCCCACCAAGGACGGGAACCGGCCCACGCCGTGTGCCAGGGCCAAGGCCGCATCGCCCGCCAGCAGCAGCGAATGGCGCATCGACTCCGCATTGCGCATGTAGGGCTTCCCGGCCGGTATGCTGAAATCGTTATACGATTCCGCACGCCCGAAATTCACCAGCCGGAATGCTTGATAGCCGTAAGCGCGGAAGGCGTCCGTGGGGCCATACGGCGTCATCGCACCCAGTTCCCGCTGCACCGCCGCGTCATGCCAGCGGTCCACCTTGGGGAGATTCAAGACGCCCGCCAGCCCGGCTTGCTGGCGGGATGACGCAAGAAGGGCCTCGAACACCCGTTCCGGTGTTTGGATGAGATAAGAGCCGCCGGAAAAACTGGCCGTTTCGGCGGCATCGCCGGGGCGGCTCGATGGTGCGAATCCCGGCAGGACCGCCACCCATTCATTATACGGATTTAAGGCGCGGACAATGCCCGCGTCTTGCTCAAACGATTGCTGGCGCTCCTGGTGATACGCGAGCAATTCCTCGAAGCGCGCCCGCATCCGCGAGCGCACCTCATACCGCGCGGCGTAGGCCTGCTTATCCCGCAGCAATCCGGAAAGCCCATATCCCGTCGCCGATTGAGCCTCGTCATACTCCCGCTTCACCTTTAAATAGGCCTGGAACTCGGGGCCATCGAGGCGCGCGCCCGGCGTCCGCTCGAAGGCGAGTTTCGCCTGAAGCGCCTCTTCGGACCGCTCAAACACGAGCGTGCTAAGGACATACCGGTATTGTTCCGTCAAGAATGCGCGAGTGGCTGAGTCCCCATCCTCGATGGCCGCTTCTGTTCGAGAAGGCTCCACGAAAAAGTCCGGATCTTGGAAAGCCTCGTCAAGGCGTCCGAGCATATCGAGCCGCGCTGTATTCTGCTCCATGCGCGTTTGAATGGGGGCCATGCGTGTTTCCAGCCGCGCTTTTTCCCGTGATTCCATGGAGCCCGGCTCTTCACGCATTCCTTTGCCGAAAGCCGCCAATAATCGATTCTCCTGCGCACTGGCCCGGCTAGGGCCCAGCACGCGGAGAAGGTTGTTCACGCCGTCGTCCGACATGGCGCGTCCTGGAAACGCGGCGAACACGATATCCCGCTGGAGCGATTGGCGGTATTCGAGCAATCCATCCAGCAGGCATAATTGGGTAGCGGGCTCATAAGCTTGCAAGACGCCGGGGGCCAAATCTGGGAGAATCGCGCAGGCATCATAGTCGGATGCGAGCACGAGCGCCTCGTGGGCGGATTTCGCCGCATGCAGGATGCCGAACACGGACGTATTCAAGACATTTTCCCAGCGGGTTTTCACGCACAGCTTGATCCGGCGTCCGGCCAGCGCGAAGATGCCCGGCGTGGCCGCCAGGCGCACGAAATTTACGGGGATGCCGCCATTGATGAATCCCCCCGCCGGATTGTCGCGATTGCCCATGATGCGCGGCCAAGGCATGGCCTCCAGTCCATCGGGATGCGCGATGATCACCGCGCGGAACCCCATGGCGGCATACGAAGCCCAGTCAAAACCACAGCTTTCTGGAACTTGCCCGCTGCTGGCGTCCACGAGTGCAATGCAGTCCGAAAAATCGCCGCGCGTGTGGAGCAAATCCTCCGAGGCCAGCGTCAATTCCCCTACAAGCCCTTCCGGCGGTGTGTTCATGGGCTGCATGTGGTTGGGCCAGAAGGGATACACCTCAGCCTGATCTGGCTTCCGGAATCCGGGAGCGCCCGCCGCAGCATCCTCCACGTATATTTCACGCCGCAAGGTGCGGGGCGCGGCGGTCCGATACGTTTGTTCGTGTACTTCCAGCCCGGCTTGCTGGAAGCGCTCCCGAATGTAGGCCGCCGTCTGGCTGCATCCCGGCTGCCCCATGAACCGCGAACCCATCGCCAAGATACGGTCCAGTTCCGCCTGGACTCGTTCAGGGGCTATCGCGCGCTGCATGGCGTCCAGGCTGTACCCTTTAAAGGGGACGATAGGCTCCAAGCGAGGCTTGGGCTCGAACACGCGGAGCATCATCACGGCGGTGGCCCAGGCCAACGCCAAAAAGAACGCCGCCGCCGCCAGGCTCGTGAGCAGCCTGGTGGCCATACGCGGGTGATGCACTGCGCCATGCCGGTTCAAAACAACAGATCCTGCCGGGTTATCGTGATGTCAAAGAAATACAGATATGTATTCAAGCCGAAGAAGAGCGCTTGCGCCACGACCGCCGCAATGAAGACGCCGATGAAAAAGGGGAATAATTTCGTCCGCACGGCTTGGGCACCGCCTATTTTAAGCACCGTGAGCCGTATGGCCCACGCGGCGAGCAAGCTGCCCCATAAATTGAAGGACCAATACATCATCATGCCCAGCCCATCTCCCGTAGCGCCCAGCACTACCGCGATGGGGTGGAGCCAGAATCCGGGGAATGCCTGGCGCAATAACGTGATGGCCGCAGTCGCGATGGCCGCGCCGATGTAGCCCCAGGTGGAGGGATTGATTCCGCCGCTCTTGGCGGCAACCGCACCTTCCGCCGCCAATCCAGATGAAGCGTTCAACGCCATATCGGCCGCCTGCTGGTATTCGACGTAGGGGAAGAACTCCCAAGGCCGGGCCGTGAACCAATAGTCGAATCCCGAGTTATTCGCGCCCACGCCGTACATGCTCGAGAGAAAAAACCATCCGCCAATGAGCATGCCGCCGGTAATCCCCAGGGCCACGGTATAAAAGACATGGCGCGGATGCACATGCGCGCGCCGGGCGATCTCGATGAACTCGAGTTGCAGGCCTGGAATGATAAAGAGCATGGCCATGCCCAGCGAGGTCCAGGAGGAAAACATGGTTCCTTGCGCGCCGAAAAACGCCATGCCGCCCAGTAACGGGATCAGCAAGATCGTACCTGGCGTGAACCAGCCAAACGGCGTGCCGCATTCGGCCCGCAGCTTCATGGCGACGAATCCGATCAGCACCATCGCCCCAAACAAAACCAGCATGGCCTGCGGCTTGACACCCACCCAGCCGCCCCAGAGCCCCGCGCCCACAAATGCCAGGAGCAGCAACAAAAACGCCATGCGGGGCGGGCGCGATTCGTAATCTCCCGCGTTTGGCTGCGCTGTACACACACTCTTGAGCGTCCCCCACAAGTATTTGCGCGTGAAGAACAGCGTCAAGACGGCGTAGGTGAGATAGGCGGAGATCATTTGCTCGGCCCCGTAGGGATACGAGCCGATGCCGTATTTGCCCGCGCTGGCGATGTTCCACCCCGTGGCTTCTCCCAGCCAAAACAGGGAGCGGTATAAGAAAAAGCCTATCACCAGGCTCATGAGGATATTGAGTTCCATGAATATCGCGACGCTGAGAATGATGGCGCTGATACTGAATTCGACGCTGTTCCACATGCCGCCCCAGCTTGGCGAATCGAAGTAGGGCTTGAGCTTCACGCCGATGCCGAGGTTCGGCACATTGGGATTGTATTCATGCCAGGCGCGCAGCAGGCACCACGCGAAGCACACGCCGAAGCCCAGCCACATCATGCGGTTTTTCCAGATCCCCGGCAATGCCCCCGCGCCATCGTAATCCAGCCCGAGCAAAGCGGCGGGGATACGGGAAATAGGCAGCGGATACCGTTCGTTCATCACCCATTGGCGCCGCATGATGAGGGCCACGGCGAATGTCGCCAGCAGCAGGAGCAGGATGAATCCCAGCCATGCGCATGCAGGCTGCCGCCATTGCTGAATGGGGATGTGCCCGCATACGATGGATTGAAACCCCGCCCAACTCCAGAGCGAATCCGGCTGCATGACATACGCGGCTTGTTCGCTCGGGCGTAGCGCCCGGTATTCCTGTTCAGGAACCAATTGGCGGCCCGTAAAAATCTGCTCGAACGCGGAAACACACATCAGTTTGGGATCGGCCAGTTCGAGCGCCCCCTCTCCCACCAGCCGGAACTCGATATCCACATACTCCTGGATCGAAGAGGCGAACTCGAGCCCATACACGCCATACCGCACAAAGCCCGTGGGATGCAGCGCCGTGGTTTTCGACATCGGGCGCGGCTCTGTAAACGCCTCGACATCAAAAGCGGGATGGCCATCGTAGTAAGCGCGGCAGTATAAAGCGGAGTCCGGCCCCATATCCGAGCCACGGCCCAGTATGCACAGCAGATACCGCTCGCCAGTGGTTAGGATGGCCTTTCCGTCCTTCTCCAGCGGCACGCGCACCCGTATCCACGAAGCACTGCCTGGACCGTTATTGATGAGTGCGGAAAGAACGGCCTGCTTTCCATCATCTCCCGTTGATTCCCGCCACTCGATGCCTTCCGGGCTGGCGGCGAGCACATGCGAATCGGGGGCAAACGCCCCATCGAGCAGGTTGGGGCCGTGAGGCCACAATTTATCGTTCACCGCATCGAGTTTTTCAAAATCGCCTTGGGACGGAATAGTCGAGCTGAGCCAGATAAAATTCGTCCAAAATCCCAATCCCATGACCGGCGCGGCGGTGAGCAGGCAAAAAAGTGCGCAGGCCATTTCCGCCCGCGAAAGCAATCGAATCCGCAACAGGCCGTGCGCGCCCGCCGCGAGCGCGGCCAATATCAGGAAACCTACGATGGCGGGGATAGCAAGAATATGCATGCCGAAGAACCATCCCGTACCGTCGATGGTCTCTCCGAAAACCAGCATGGCCGCCATGAGAAGCATGGCGAAGAGGATGGCTGCAACCGAGCGGATGGTTATGCCGGGCAGGTGTGTCTTATCATGCGCCAACGCATCAGCCCTCGTATTGATATGTCGGACAACCACTTACAGAAAACACGCCATTTCCGCGAGCCCAGCGGAACACCACCAGGCGGGTGCATCCGTGGCAGTAATAAGGCCGCCGGCAATGCGCCAGCGGCCGCCGTCTCTACTATAACACTCTTAGCCTTCCCGCGCTGAACCTAAATCGCCGGATGAATGAGATGCTCAGAAAACATGTGCATACAAATGCCTCATATATTCACATGCATTCATTCGGCAGCGCGGTCATGCTCCATCCCACCTATTTGGTGAGATCTCGTGGCATGGGCATCCCGCCCATGCCCATGGCCGGGACGGCCTTGCTACCGAAAATGCATATTACTTTTTACGCAACAGGCGTGCGCCACCCGCCAGACAGGCGGCAGCCAGGCATCCAAGGCCCAGCAGGCCCGCCACGGGCACCGTGTTCACGGGATCATTCGGATCTAGCGGACTCGAACCTTGCGACACTTCATCACCGTCGGATACGCCATCGCCATCCGTATCCGCAATGTAGGGATCCGTGCCCGTGTTGTTGGCGTCCACATACACGCCGGTGTCGGTTTCCACATTATCATTTAAACCATCTTCATCGGCGTCAAGGACATTTGTTCCATTCAAATCCGGAACCGTCGCAGCGGTCCAGGAAAAACTGCGGACTGGCGCACAGGGGCCATACACGGCGATTTCGCAATCCAACACTTGCGAACTGAGATCACCGATTTCGGGGAGGGCATTTATCGGCCAAGACCCGTCGGTGAGCGCGGTATATGTAACACGGTCCAAGCTCGCTTCCAGCGAAATATTCGTGCCATCCGACACCAGGCGGACGCCAAGGGGTTCATTGCCCACACCGCCAAAATAGACCTCATCCCAGCCAATCCGGGTACTATCATCTGTGCCGAACTGGATGTATACCCAATAATAATCGCCCCAGTTATAAGGAGAGCCAATGCCCACGGTGATCTTCTCTTCCCCAACAACGGTGAAGTGAATTTCGAGCCAAGCGCCCCACCAATAATCCGCCCAATCCCAATTGGGCTGGGTGATAGCCATGGTCATGGCGCCCAGATCCGCCAAGGTCCTCGAACCACACAACGTAGTCAGATTGGTCGTGACCCCATCCGCCTCCGCGCCCGGATTTGTTCCAAGCCATGGATTCGTAATGTAATACGGCTCATAATCCACCCAAGTGCCTGCGAGTTGGGCGTCCGTGTCGTTCACGGAGCCCGCAAAAGTCGCCGTGCCTGCAAACGCGGATGGCGCGCTTAACAGAGCGGCCACACTACAGACCAGTATTAGCCCTACCGTTTTGCTCATCGCTCATACCTCCTAAGTTCCTCATCCATTCGTTCATGACTGCACATTGCGTTTCGCCCATCCCCCCTTGCGGGATGAAGCGCGCGGGCCTTCGCCCGCACAAGGACTTCTTGCCATTGAACCATCACGTGTTTTTATTTAAACATAACATTGAACGAAAGTCAAGCCTATTCTATACACCCGCCTAGCCGCACCACCCAGCCAAGCCCCACCATTGCAAACTCCCGGATGAGAATTAAAAGATAAATCTATTAATAACGGATATTTCAAAGAATTTTCATTCCGATTGCACCATAAATTTTCTTAGCAACACAAATATATTGTACTTTAGTTCAAAATTATTTTTTTAATGCTAATTAATCTGAATTATAGCTTGACTTTTTAACCCGCATTGGTGTAAGCTTCAGTCAGATTACATTATTCTTTTCGTCCTAACATATACGGAGAGCTGGAACCAACATGGTAACCGCAAGAGATATAGCTGAATTAAGCGGCGTTTCCCGCACCACGGTCTTTGCTGTCGTCAAAGGCAAGCCTGGCGTCAGTGAAAAGACTCGGGAGCGCGTGTGGGCGGCGATTCGCGAACACGGGTATGAAACGGGCCTCGTCCAGAAGTCGTTGGTCAGTGAAGTCTCTAAAATGATCGGCGTGGTCATTGGCAACATTAATAATCCTTTCTATACGGAAGTGGTCTCCGGAATTCATGCGGTCCTGCGCCAGAATGGCTACCACCACATGCTGCACCATGGCACGGAAGATCGTCCCGAGGAAGGCGTGCAGGAATTCGAGGCGCTGGGGCAATATGAATTGCGCGGCTACATCATCTCCGCCGGTGAAGCGGAGCAATACGAAAAACATATCCGCCATCTCGTGGAATCGAAGCGGCCCGTGGTCACGATCATGGAAGCGCCTGGAATCCAAACCCATACCGTGCGTTTCGACAACCGGCAAGGCAGCCGCGACGCGACCGATTATTTGATTAGCAAAGGCCACCGGCGCATTACCTGCCTCACGGGGCCTGTCCGCTCGGCGACCGCTAAGGAACGCATCATGGGCTTCATCGAAAGCCTGGTGTCCCACGAAGTCGAGTTTCATGACTTCATGACGGTCCGGGCTGGCGACACTTCGGAAGACGGATACAAAGCCGCCATGGAAGTGCTTTCCGATCCCAAGGCGCGGCCGACGGCCCTATTATGCTGCAATGACCTGGTGGCGATTGGCTGTTATAAAGCAGCCCACCAATTGGGAATGCATATACCCAATGACATCAGCATCGTGGGCTTCGACGGGATCGACATGGGCGAAGTCATGGGCCCCCCGCTGACCACCCTCTCCGTGTTTCCACGCGAAATCGGCCGGGCGGCGGCCGAAATGCTCTTGCATATCCTAAACAATGGCAATGGGCGGCAAGGTTATTTGGAAAAACTCATTGAACACAAATTGATTGAACGGGAATCCGTGCGCGCGTTGTAAACCGCAGGGCGCATGTATAGAAAGCGAAGGCGTTGCATATGCTGCAAATCGGTGCGGATTATTACCCCGAGCAATGCTCGGAATCGTGCTGGCCCACGGATGTGGCCCTCATGAACGAAGCAGGCGTCTCTATTGTCCGCATGGCCGAATTCGCCTGGTCGCGCATGGAGCCCGCCGAAGGCCAGTATGCTTTCGAGTGGCTGGACCGCATCCTCGATTTGCTGCATCAAGGCGGCATACAAGCGGTCTTGGGCACGCCTACCGCCACGCCGCCCGCATGGCTGCATGCCCGGTATCCAGACATCTACCCAATGGACCAGCGAAAATACCGCCTGGGCTTCGGCATCCGCGAACAGCGCTGCCTGAATAATGACAACATGCGGGCGTATGGACAGCGTATCATCGAGGCCATGGCGCGGCGGTATGCGGAGCATCCCGCCGTCGTCGGCTGGCAAATCGACAATGAATTGTCCGCGAACCTCTGCTACTGCCCCATCTGCCACGAGAAATTCCACGTATGGCTTCAGGGCAAATACAACACCCTCGACGCCCTCAATCAAGCATGGGGCGCCTCGTTTTGGAGCCAGGAATACTCGGATTGGGCGCAGATTCCGCTGCCGTGGCATGTGAAGGGCGGCGTGTTCCATAATCCGTCGCTGCAACTCGAATTCCGGCGCTTTCAATCCCAAGCAACCATCGATTTCGAGCGCGAACAAATCGCCCTGCTCCGCCGCCTCGCTCCACGCCACTTCATCACACACAACATGATGGGGCTGCATAATTCCTTGGATTGCTATGAATTGGGCAAAGAGCTCGATTTCGTTTCGTGGGACAATTACCCCATTACGCCCTGGGGCGAATCGCCTTTCGGCTCCCCCCTCGCCGCCGATGTTATGCGCGGCATCAAGCAGCGCAACGTCTGGGTCATGGAGCAAATCAACGGCATTACCGGATGGAACACCATGGGCAGGCGTCCCTCGGGCGAATGGCTGCGATGCGCCGCATGGCAAGCTGTCGCTCATGGCGCGGACGCCGTGGTTTTTTTCCGCTGGCGGACGGCCTGCTACGGCACGGAACAGTTCTGGCATGGCGTCATCAACCACGATGGGGTTCCCCGCCGGAGATTCCGCGAAGTCGCCGCATTCGGCAAGGAAATCCAGCAGTTCGCCCCCATGCTGGACGGCACCGCCCCGCGCAGCGAGGTGGCGATTGTGAATGCTTATGAGCAGCATTTCGCCATGGACATCCAGCCCCAGGCGGAAGGCTTGGGCATCTGGGACCAAGCCGCCCATTATTATCGCGCCCTGCAAACGCGCGGCTTGAACGTGGACGTGGTCCCATTATCGGCGGGGCTGAATGCCTATAAGCTGGTTATCGCGCCGAGCTGGTATATCCTCACGCCAGAAGACGCCGCCTGCTTCATTGATTATGTACAGCAGGGCGGCACGCTGATACTCAGCCCGCGCACCGGCGTGAAGAATGCCGACAATGCCTGTTACGAAGCGCCTCTGCCATCCTTATTACGGGAACTGGCGGGTGTCGAAGTGGACGATTATGACGCCCTTGGGAAAGATGAATCCTCGATCCAAACCGCCGGCGGGCAAAAATACGCCACCTCGGTTTGGGCGGATTTGTTGCAGCTTCATGGTGCGGACGCCATCGCCTGGCATGCAGGCTCCGTCTTTACTGGCGAACCCGCCATCACGCGGCATCATTACGGCTCTGGCGCGGCGTATTACTTCGGCGTCTTTGCCGAACCGGCATTGTATGACGCCCTGCTCGGCCGGATTCTCGAAGAATCGGAAATACAGGGGCTTATGGAACTGCCCGAGGGCATGGAGGCGGCCTGGCGCGAAAAAGACAAGCAAAAATATCTCTTTCTCATGAATTTCAATGATTCGGAGCGGACAGCCGCCGTGCCAGGCGGACTCACCGCGCTCCTCGGGAACGCCCCGGAAAACGGCTCCATCACGCTGCCCGCCTATGGGGTGGGCCTATACGAGTGCGCCATGAACCCTCACGGAATCGGAACGCATCAAACCCAGACAAGCATATGCAAGGCGTGAGACACATGTCCTCATGAAATACACAGCCATGCTTGGGAATGGCTGACAGTTGAATCGATGCCTTAATTCGCACTCAACATTTTCACTCTTCAGGTTTGGGCAACTCTATCTAAGGAGAATCTACCATGCGAAAGTCAACCGGTTTCACCCTCATCGAACTGCTGGTGGTGATCGCCATCATCGCCATCTTGGCGGCGATCTTGCTGCCAGCGCTGGCTCGCGCACGCGAAGCCGCCCGCCGGGCTTCTTGTTCGAGCAACCTCAAGCAATGGGGTATCATTTGCAAGATGTACAGCAACGAGAACAGAGGCGGTTCGCTCCCGCCGGGAACTACGACCTTCCCGGTTCTTGCTGGCGGATCATCTCCAAAAATCATGTGCGGAGTGAGCGGGGAATCGCTCTATCCGGATTATTGGAATGACCCGAGCATTGCCATATGCCCCTCGGATTCCCGCTCCAAGATTAGTGAAATGACCGCATTCGACAAATGGCCTAGCGGCGGCCTAATTAATAACGAAGATTATCCGGAAGAAATCCAACGTGTCGCCGGGCTCGGCGACAGCACCACCGCAGCAAAACTCTGCGTGAATGTCAAGCTGTCCATTCCAGTTTCCTACATATACACCGGCTATGCCGTGAGCACATGCAGCCAATTACTGGCAATGCTGGGCATGAAAACCGATGTGTATGGCTGGGGTGGATGGGAAAAAGCATCCGATCAGGAAATTGTCGCCAGCTATGCGGCTGGAACACTGGACAAATACGGTTGTAAAGATTTTGGCGCAGTACAGTATAAAAACGGCGTGAACGAAGTAGACATGACATCCGCCATTACAGATGCGTTAGGCAAAGGCGTCTGGAAAGGTGCCGCTGCATGGTACTACGATGATAATCAAAAACAACTGCCGGATCAGTATTATCGGCTTCGTGAAGGCGTCGAACGGTTCTTTATCACGGATATCAACAACCCTGCCAGCGGGTCGACGGCGCAAAGCAAGCTCCCCGTCATGTATGACGCCTGGAATTCAAGTAACAGTGACTTCGGTACGGGCGTTGTCTCCTATTTTAACCACATCCCCGGCGGCGCCAACGCATTGTTCATGGATGGACATGTAGAATACTGCCGCTATCCCAATGCATTCCCATGCCAATCGCTTGATATCACCACTGCGCCAGTACCCGCGGGCACCTACCCGCACCTGTACAACATGTACTTTGGCGGCTACGAATAAGATTCTCCCTGCCACCGGCCCTGCGGCATGTTTTGCCGTGGGGCCGCATTTTAGTTCTTAAAGTGCAGTTTTGCTATTAGCGCTCCTGGAAGAATGTATTGTGCGTATATACTCAATGAATAACGCAAAACCACTTATCTGTCATCCCCGCGAAAGCGGGGATCCAGGGCATTTTCACTGGATTCCCGCTTTCGCGGGAATGACAACAAGGTAGATTATGGGGGGTTATACAACAGATGTTATTACGCGGTGGGGCAAGCTCACTATGCATTTTGCATTTGCTCGCGCGCCCAAGAACGGCTCCGATTGGGTTGCGGATATGCCTCGCTAAGATGAATGGAACGGTGACGACGGAACTGCACCCCTAAAAAGGAATCGAACTCATGAAAAAACTAGACATGGCGAGATACGCGTTATTCCTGCCCGCATTATTGCTGGCCACCCATGCCGCATGGTCCGAAACCTATCATGTCAGCCCGAAGGGCGATGACGCCGCGCCGGGCGCGTTTTCTACTCCCTGGAAATCCATCGAAAAAATAAATAAAACCGACTTCCAGCCCGGCGACCAGATTCTATTCGAGGGCGGATGCACCTATCCGGGCGCAATCCGCCTCGACGGCCTTGACACCGGCATGCCAGGCAACCCGGTCACGATTTCCTCGTATGGAGATGGCCGCGCCACTATTGACGCGGGCAACGACACCGGGTTGAAAGCCGATGGCTGTGACAGTCTCGTGGTCAAAAACATAAACTTCAAAGGCTCGGGACGCAAGCAAGGCAGCAATGGCTCCGGCGTGGACATCCAAAACTGCATCGGCTCCTCGATTGACCAAGTCGAGGCGCAAGGCTTCCGTCTGTGCGGCGTTACCGTACAGGGCGTCCGCGACATGCGCATCACGCATGTGTATGCGCATGACAATGGCGCGGCGGGCATCGGCGTGGGCGATCAGTGGTCCACGAATGTCTACATCGGCTACTGCGTCGCGGAAAACAATCCCGGCGACCCGCTCAACCTGGACAACCACAGCGGAAACGGCATTGTCGTAGGTTCGGTGCGCGGCTGCATCATCGAGTATTGCGAAGCCATGAACAACGGCTGGGACATGCCCCGCGAGGGCAACGGCCCCGTGGGTATCTGGGCATGGAACGCCGACCGCGTCACCATCCAGTTCTGCATCTCCCATGACAACAAAAGCCCAAGCTGGGACGGCGGCGGCTTTGACCTCGATGGCGGCGTGACCAACTCGGTCATGCAATATAATCTGTCATACAACAATATTGGCCCAGGCTACTTCATGTGCATGTACTGGCCGTCGCCGGTCTGGAAGAACAACATCATCCGCTACAACATCAGCCAGAACGACGGGCTAAAAAACGAGCAATGCGGCGGCATCCGCATCAATTGGATGGAAGGCATGTCGGACGCGCAAGTGTATAACAACACGGTATACAACAAATTCGGCCCCGCTATTGACATCACCGGCGACCAAGCGCCCGGATTCGTGTTCCGCAACAACATCCTCGTGGGCGCAAAACGATTGATCTCTGGCGATGCATTTAAGGTCCGGTTCGAGGGCAATCTCTACTGGCTCCTGGATGGCGGCAAATTCTCCGTGGACGGATATGACAGCCTCGAAGCCTGGAGCGCCGCCACGGGGCAGGAGCGCGTCAACGGCGTGTTGGTTGGACAGTGGGCGGCCCCCCGCCTCGTGCGGATGGGTAAAGCCAGTTGCACCAAACCCACGGACCTCGCCGCGCTCAAGGAATACCACTTGAAACATGGCTCTTCCTGTATCGGCGCGGGCGTGCCCATCGAAGATAACGGCGGGCGCGATTTCTGGGGAAATCCGGTTGCGAAAGAGGGCAAACCCACCATCGGCGCGCATGAGCCGGGAGCCTCCAGATGAGGCGCGCCACCGGACAATGGTTCACATTGCTGCTGTTCATCGGGTTGTCTCTCGGCATGAGCGGCGCGGGCGTTTTCCGCGCCGCCTATGCCGAAGACGATACGCATCCCGTGCGCATCTTGCCGCTGGGTGATTCGATCACCCAGGCCGACGCCAGCCAGCTTGGATATAGGTACTTTTTGTGGAAACGGCTGCTCGACGCGGGAATGGCCTTCGATTTCATCGGCTCGATGACCGCGCCCATGGGCGAAGGACAGCCCAGTTGGCCGGAGTACAAGGGCCATTCCTTTGACTACGACCACGAGGGGCATGCGGGATGGACCGCCGATGATCTGCTGCATGGCTGTAGCTGGGATTTGGACAAAGGCGCGCTGCCCGAATGGCTGAAACAATACACGCCGGATATCGTGCTGCTCCACATCGGCACCAACGATGTGTTCCACGCCATTCCCATCGAAAAGAGCATTCGTGACATTGAATCCATCATCCGGCTGCTCCAGGCGGCGAATCCGAAGGTGGCTGTTTACCTGGCGAAGATCATTCCCCTGTGCGGCCAATGGGCGGAGGAATTCAATCCGGGCATCATCGAGCTCAACGCACACATGGATGAAATCGCCAAAGCCATGCGCACCACGGATTCCCAGGTCATCATCGTGGACCAATACACGGACTTCGACGCCGCTCAAGACACCTACGACGATGTCCATCCCAACGCCTCGGGTGAAGCAAAGATGGCGCGGCGATGGGCGGATGCGCTGTTGTATGACGGCACGCCTATTCCCCGGGAAGACCACTACCGCACGGTCCAGGAGTATCGGCTCGAAACCAGCACGGAAACCGGCGTGCTCGCCAATGACTACTATCCCAGCGATAAGCGCCTCGATGCGGCGCTGGCACGGCAGCCCCAGCATGGAACCGTATCCCTGCACGCCAACGGACGCTTCTGCTACATGCCGGAAGACAGCTTCACCGGCATCGACCAGTTTCAGTACTGCGCAAAAGCAAAGGGCAAGCAGAGTCCTCCATGCCCCGTCTTCATCGAGGTCGGCGGCAACGCCCCCGTAGGCATGAACGATGGTTATGCCACGACGCAGGGCCAGCCGCTCGACGTATGCGCGCGTCAAGGCGTTTTATCCAACGACGTGTACTATCAGAAACCCTCAAAAGCGTCTTTGGCGGCTGCTCCCCAGCACGGACAGCTCGATCTCCGTCCCGATGGCTCGTTCCAGTATACCCCCGGGCAGGCCTACGCGGGGCAAGACCAGTTTCAATACACCCTCCACGACGGCCATAAGGAGAGCCAGCCCGCCACCGTCACGATATGGATGGGCCATCAATCGCCCGTGGCGTGGTGGAAGCTCGATTCGGGTGAAGGCGTCGTGGCTGTGGATGCATCGGGCGGCGGACATGACGGCCAGCTCGAAAACATGGACGCCTCCGCCTGGACCGCCGAGGGTCTCCAGTTCGACGGCAAAGACGATTATGTATCCATCCCGCCGCTGAATCTGAATTCGAATCACCTCACCATCACCGCCTGGGTGAAACGGACCGGCGCGCCGCCCATCTATGCGGGCATTGTGCATTGCGTCGATGGGGACGCCTCGACCGGCCTCGGCCTGGGAAGCGGCCCCGGATGGAAGCCCAACCATGAACTGGGATATATCTGGAACCGCCTCTACTGGACCTGGCATCCCGGACTGTTTCTTCCCGACGAAACATGGTGCTTTACCGCCCTCACCGTCGCCCCCGGCCAGGCTGCATTGTATCTCAGCCAGAACGGCATGCTCCGTTCCGCCACCCACACTGCCCGGCATGAACCGGTGGCATTCAACAGCGCCACCCGCATCGGCAGCAACGGAGAGAATGACGTTCGCTTTTTCCATGGATGCATTCGCGATGTCCGCATCTACGACCGCACGTTGACGAAACCCGAGATCCGGCGCATCGCGGCGGGCAAACCGTAACTCATCGCGCGATCCCGTAACATGGGCGTCCCGCCCATGCGCATGGCCGGGACGGCCATGCTACGAAAAGAACCCCTTGACAAAAATTCGATGTGGTGCTACATTTCACCTAAATCGCCTATGCCAAAGGGCTCCTAGGCACGCACTCGGGAGAAGGAAGATGGACTCCAAATTGCTCAGCGGCACCGTTGAAATGTTGATCTTGCAAGTGATCAGCACGGGGCCGACGTATGGATACGAGATCACCCAGCAAACGCTGGAACGTTCTCGGGGAATTTTTGAACTGAAAGAGGGCAGCTTGTATCCCGCCCTGCATCGGTTGGAGCGGGCGAAGCTCCTCGATTCATATTGGGTCGAACTCGAGTCGGGACGGCGAAGGAAATACTACCGGCTCACCGCCAAAGGCGGTGAGGCGCTGGCGGAGAAGCGGGAGGAGTGGCAGGAGTTCGTGGGGGCCATCAACGGCGTGCTCGGGGTCCAAGCCCATGTCATGGCGTGAAGACGCGGAGGAAGTGCTGCCACGGCGAACCCGCGAACCCGCAACCCTGCGCAACGATATCCTCGACGAACTGGCCGACCATCTCGCCTTGGCGGCGGAACGGGAACGGCGGACGGGCATCGAGGATGAAAAAAACGGTATGGAAACGGGTCGTCGAGCGATTCGGCGACCCAAACCGCGTGGCCCGGCAGTTATGGTGGGACGCGATGAGGGAGCAGATCATGCGCGAATGGATCCATACGGGAGTGGTCGTAGTCGGCGTGGCGGTGGTCGCCATATGCGCCGTGTTCGGATACCGGCTGATACAGGCGACCAATCAGACGCTCCAAGCACTCCTTGCCCAACAAAAACCGCAAGAGGCCACGTTAGCCACCTTGAAGGTGGAAGTGCGGCGCGGCTCCGCGGATGGCCCTGCCGTGACCGGCCAGGAGATCAGCCTGTCGGGCCACGCATTCGACGGAGAAGAGATGCCCCGAGAGATAAATACACCGCTGGATGCATCAGGAAAGGCTGTTTTCGGGCCCATCCGGCCAGGCCAGTATTACCTCAATTTCGTCGATCCGGAGACCAAGCTGAGCATCAATTCTGAAATCACCCTGTTCGCCGGTGAGAAAGAGGAGGCCATTATCGTTCCAGAAAACAAACCGGTCCAGGTGGAGCTTCGCGCGGATATGCCTCCTTCTTCAGACGACGCCCACCAGCTCATTACCGCTGTAGCCTCATGGACCAACGATTATATGGGGCGTCAATGGAGCCGTTATGTGAATCTCCTCCTCGGCGCTACGGGCATGTGGGAACTTGAAGAGATCCAGGATCTGGAACGCGTTCCGGCGGATGCATGGGGGAGACCGCTCGGCGACGAATATCGGGTATACAGAAGGGCGGAGAATCCCGCTGTCTTTGAGGTTATTGCACAAGATATATCGGTGCAGGTTGCCGGCAGGGTTCTGACTTCTGGATTGCCCGACAGCAACCCCCGCGATTATCTCGAGAAACTCCCAGACAAGTTCTTCCTGTCTGCTACCCAAGCCAGTCAATCTCATACCTTCCATTTGTCGGAACAGAACACGTTTGTGGTTCCGCTGAGTTCCTCCTTGCAGCAGATTACCGCGTTGGAACCACGGGTATGCAAGCTGCTGGAATGCGATTCCCTTCGTGAACCAGGACTCGCGATGGCGATGGCTTCCCTCCCTGAAAACACTTCGTGTCCGGAAGTGTTCCCCGTGCCGGAGGCCGGACAGGGAGTGATCTCAAAAAACCGGGTGAAAGGCATGTATGCCTACCAAATGCTCGTGGCGAGTTCGGAATCTCTTTCTTTTCGGGGCAACTGGCGGCACTGCGGCCTCTTATTGGTGCCGAAGCAACTACAGAATGGTTTGGCGTCCAATGGGGAGCGGTGCCTGCTTGCCCTGTACGGGCAATCCGGGAGCGACCATGCTGAGCCTATGGTGTTGCCGCTGAAAGCGTCCTGGGACGCCATTCCCAAGTGCGAAGACTTGAGCCAGTTCTCTGGTCTCAACGAGGAAGACTCTGGCCAGCCCTACGAAGTCGATGTCACCACGGCTATACGGCCAGTTGGCACGTCCAAAGAGTCCTCGGCATGGTTTGTGTTTGATCTGACTTCTATACTATCTAACGCAAGCCCAGAGGACCCCGTGGAAAGCCTTGTGGTTGCAATGGATAGCGAAGGCAATTCCACCTGCGAGTTCGTTTCCACTCAGCTTTCGTCTCAAGCCGCTGGAAGCCTGAAAAATCCCGAGAATCTTCGGCCCGCGTTCTACGTGTTCTCCGAGCCAGTTCCGCCACCGGAGCCTGCGGCGCAGTGAGTTCGGGGCTCGGGTCTCTGGTTTCCAGGAGTGATGCCGGGATCGGGAGATGTGGCATCTCGAATTGTACATGATCGTGGACGTTCTACCCACTATTTTTATGCCTATGTAAGAGAAAGACGTGATATTATCACTTGAAAATGAATTTCATATCGAGATTTATGATGCAGGCAGACACGACATAAGGAAGCTAGAAAGATGATAAGAAATATGACTAAAAGCCCAAAATGTAAGCTGATATATCCAAATGATAGAGAATTGTCAGATATTCTTCACCAAATAACAAAAAAAACTGATGTTGTGGACGTTGAGATTGACCAGGGAAATCTATGGGATTCTGAGTCCGACAAAAGAATAAAAGTATTGGAATATATAAAAGCTAATGGCGTTCCTTATTGCGAATCTACAATATTGATGGAAGAAGTCTTAAGCCCCGGACAACCGAAATCGTTGCTCAGATCACTTGTCAGAGATCATCTTGACAGGCTCTCTGCACAAAAAGAACTGATAATCACCGACCCATATTTTTTTGCGCGCAGCAAAGAACTCGATCATGTAGATGGCGTTCTAGAGATCCTTGCGACCACAGCGAAACACATTCAGAGAGTAGTCTTTGTTATAGGAAACAATGATGGACTCCAACAAGAGATAGAAAATGGACTCAAGAAGATCAATAAAACATTGATTATTGACGTGAAACAAAGTAACTTGGGGTGCTCCCTCAATATGATAACCTCAATTGACCCCGTGGCGGGCCACGTGTTGCCAGAACTGGTCCCAACGGCCCTCGGTCATCTCCAGCGACCTGAGCGCGATCACCGCGCTCGCGCCCGCTTCCTTCCACCGCATCCCGGAGCATGCCAGGCGTTGCTTGATCAGCGTCTTGCACGCCGCCTCCGTCACTCCGCTGCCGATGGGAAGGCGCTCCGCCGTGTGCCGCCAGTATTGCATCTTCGAGCGGTGATTGCCGAAGTAGGTGATCGCCTTGCCGAGTTCCTCGCGGCAAGCCTGGGCGCGCACGCTTGGCAAGCTCGCCTTCATCTCCTCCAGCAAGCGTCCGGCTGCGCCCCTCGTGTGCTTCAGCCGGTGACTCCAGTCCGCCTCCCACTCCCGGCGGCGCGCGCCATGACCGTGAATCGCCTCCGCCGCCTTCCCCACGTATTCCCGCGCGTGATAGAAATCCAGCATCTGCCGGTCCGTGCGCGGCGTCAAAAACTTCCAGTTGTCCGGCGCGCCGTCGGCCAGGCCGATATACAGCGCCGCCGGGTGCCTCGCCCTCACGCGCTCCACCTCGCGGCCGAAGCGCTCGAGGAAAGTCTGCTTGCCGTACTCGGGCGATGCGCCCGCGTAGATCGTGTGCAGCCGCTCCCCGTCCTTGTCGTACAGGCTGATGGACCCGCACATCGCCTGACGCCAGCCGTCCTCCCTGAGCAGCATGCAGGTGCCGTCCAGGCCCACGGCCACCGACGCGACCGGCCTGTCCAATTCCGGCAGCTCGTACTCCCACGTCTCCTCCCTGGCCTGCGCCAGGGCGCCCACAAAATCGCCGATCTTCTTCACATAGTCGCGCGAGATTGCGCGGCCTGTCGACTCGAGCAGGTCGCGGCGCATGACATCGGCGCCCATGCGGGAGTATTTGCCGCTGACGATCCGGGCGTAGCGCGGCGTGGCGTTCATGACCATTCGCGCGTCCCGCTCCAGCGGGCAGAAGGTGCGCCCGCCCGTGGCGGTGTTCTGGTAGACGTGCCGCTCGACGCGGACCGGGCCGTGGGGCGTCTCGTAGGTCTGGCCGAAGCGCCCCTTGGTTTTGAAGGTGGTGGCGCCGACGCGGATGGGCGAGCCGTCTGTGTCGAAACGGGCCAGGGCCTCGGCCATGACTGCGCGCCCCACCCCGTTCAGGGCCTCCTGGACCGCCTCCTCCATATCGAGCATCGAACCACGCAGCCTCAGCGAGAAACTCACCTCGAACGTGTCGCCGTCGCGCCTTGTCACCATCGCTGCCATCGGTCTTCCTCCGTTAAGGGTCCGGCATACTTATCGACCCGACACGAGGATTTCTTTAGCATTCTGCGGGAACACCCGTAACTTGTTTCACGATCGCTTTTGGATAGTAGATAGGAAAAAAGGCTTAGTCATAGGCACATCAATGAATGGTATTGGCAACAAAGTATGCCTTCTGTCTGAACTCAAAGATGATGATGTTAGGGAAATTGTAAAAGAACTTAAATCAAATGGGTTAGTTACAGATACTTTTCCGGCAGATTAAGAGAGTGTGATAATAGATGGTTTTTCATCGTAGCTGTGGCGCTCAACTCCAAGTTAACAGTTAAAGTGTTACGATATTTTATTAATACAATATGTATAATATTATATTTTAGAAAGATATCCTAAGACTTGCAGTAAAGCGCCGCTTGCGGCATGCTATTGGGCATGAAAACGAACAGAAATATTCCGCCCATCCGCGTACTCGATGTCCAGCAGGTGGAACAGGATGGTGAAACCCTCTTTCTCCTGCGCGATCCCTCGAACGTGGTGGACGCCGCCATCCTGCTGAGCCCCGCCGCCATGTATATATCCACGCTGTTGGATGGCCGACACGGCATTGCCGATATCCAATCTGAATATCACCGGGAGACCGACGGCCAGACCATTGGCGCGGCTGAGGTCCAGGAACTCGTGGATTACCTGGACGAGCAAGGCTTTCTATTGTCCCCGCGATTCGCGCGGATGCAGGAAGCGATGCGCGCGGCGTTCCACGCTTCGGACACGCGGCCAGCCGCTATGGCGGGGCGTTCCTACCCGGATGACCCCGGGGAATTGCGCACGTACTTGGATGGGCTGTTTACGCGCGAAGGCGGGCCTGGCGCATTGCCCGGCCAAGCCCAGCCAAGCGAAGCGCCGTTGTGCGCCCTTATCGCGCCCCATATCGATTTCGAGCGGGGCGGGCACTCATACGCCCACGGATATCTGCGTTTGGCGCAATCGCCGCCGCCCAAAACCGTATTCATTTTTGGCGTGGCCCACGATACGCCCCCTGTGCCTTACATTCTGACGAAAAAAGACTTCGATACGCCGCTGGGCGTCATGGAGACGGACGGCGCGCTCGTGGAACGATTGGCCGCCGCCTGTTCGTGGGATCCCTTTGCATATGAACTCGTACACCGCACGGAGCATAGCATCGAGTTTCAAGCGCTGCTCCTCGCCCATGTGCTGGGCGACAGCGTGCGCATCGTGCCGGTTCTATGCGGCGCGTTTTTGCAGGATGATCCCTCCGGTCCGCCCACAGCGCCCGAGGCATTCCTGCATGCCTGCCGCGAGATCATCGAGGAACAAGATGGCGCGGCATGCGTTATCGCGGGAGCGGACCTCGCCCATGTCGGCCCCTGTTTCGGCGACGATTTCGAGATAGACGAGACCGCAATCAATGCGGTCGCTGCACGCGACCGCGAAGATTTGGGTCATGTCTTCGGCCTGGATGCGGCGGGATGGTATCAATCCGTCATGAAAGACTCGAACGAGCGCCGCGTCTGCGGCGTCAACGCCATTTACAGCACCTTGAAATGTATCGAAGGCCACGCCCAACAAGCCCAGTTGCATCATTACGGCTACGCCCCAGATCCCGCTGGCGGGCTTGTATCGTTCGCGGACATCACGATTTCTTAGGGAAGCGTCATGACCCTGCAATCCATCACCGACGACCTTATCCACGCGCTCGAACCGTTGCGCTTCGAGCCTCCCGTGGCGTATGCGTATAACCCCCTGCTATACGCCCGCGAACCGCATGATATTTACCTTAAACGATTCGGAAACGGTCCTCGCGAGATCGTGCTGGTGGGGATGAATCCCGGGCCTTTCGGCATGGCCCAAACAGGAGTGCCTTTCGGCGATATCGCGATGGTGCGCGATTGGATGGGCATCGAAGCGCCCGTGGGCGCGCCCGCGCACACCCATCCTAAGCGGCCCATTCAAGGATTCCAGTGCCCCCGAAGCGAGGTGAGCGGCGCGCGGTTATGGGGATGGGCGCGCGCACGATTCGGCGCGCCCGAGGCATTCTTCGCCCGGTTCTTCGTCGTGAATTATTGCCCGCTCTGTTTCATGGAAGACTCGGGCCGCAACTTAACGCCCGACAAGCTCCCTGCGGGAGAACGCGGCCCCTTATTCGACGCTTGTGATCGCGCCTTGGCGCGCATAGCCGAATGCCTGCGCCCGCGTTACATGCTGGGCGTGGGCGCATTCGCGGAAAACCGCATCCGCGCCGCATTGCCCGGCAACTCCTGCACGATGGGCCGCGTGCCCCACCCCAGCCCCGCCAGCCCCGCTGCGAATCGCGGCTGGCCGGAGGCGATGGAAAAGGCGCTGTATCAGTTAGGCATCGATATTTGAAAAAAAACAGGACTTGGAGCGGTTCAAGATTAGATGTAGCAAGAAGAATGATTTTCCCCCTCCAGTGGCCTGGGCGTCCCGGCCATGCGCATGGGCGGGACGCCCATGCCACGGGATCTAAAACGGTTCAGCTTTGTATGGCGCAATACGCTGCTCTGGGAGCAACACGAAAACGAATGGCTGGCGAGTGCGGCCTGACATGGAATGTGGCGCACCAGAACGCTGAAACGCAACAAGACAAGGCAAAGCCCGCTGTCTCGCCACATACCATCTTGAACCGTTCTGAAGCATCTTCTTCTTATGGTTGTAGCTGAAGTCATATTTCCTTGTGTCTTAGTGCCTTTGTGGTTAAATAGTATACTATCATTTCCTCTCTTCCAGCCGTTGCAGGGCGCATCCCGCCGCGCCGATCACGCCGGAATCCGGCGCGAGCGCAGCTGCCACGATCTCCGCGCGGCTCCCGGGTTCCGGAAACGACTGGGCGCGGGCGGTCTCGCGGATGGGCTTGAAGAGCATTTCACCGGCATCGATCATGCCGCCCGACAACACCACTTTATCCGGATTAAGCAAGTTGATGAGGCTTCCAATGCCGATCCCCAGCCAGACGCCGGTCTCCTGTATGACCCACCGGGCGAATCCATCCCCTTGGGCGGCGGCGTCCGAGATCATCTTGCCCGTGAGCTTCGAGAGGTCATCGCCACACATGGAAGTGAGCACCGTGTGGTGGCCCCCTTCAATACCTTTTATGGCGGTGCGGAGCATTCCGGTGACGGAGGCATAGCGTTCGAGGCAGCCTTTTGCGCCACAGGGGCACTGGCGGCCATCGCGTTTGACGCATAGATGGCCAATTTCCGCGGCCGTGCCGTCAGGCCCGCGCAATAGCCGTCCCATGGTCACGATACCTCCGCCCACGCCCGTGCCCAATGTCAGAAGGACCATGTTTTCCACGCCGCGCCCCGCGCCGCGCCAAAACTCGCCATAACAGGCCACATTGGCGTCGTTGTCCAGAAAACTAGGCACGCCCAGGCGTTCTTGCATGATCTGTGCGAGGGGCACGTCTTCCCAACCCGGCATATTGGGCGTGCGGTAAATCGTGCCGGTCTGCCAATTCAACGGCCCCGGCGACCCTATGCCGACCACCATCGCATCTTTGATCGAAGCGCCCGCCTCGGATAGAGTTTGATGAATCGCTTCCACCATGGCGGCGATCACCACTTCGGGGCCGCGTTCCGCGCAAGTAGGCCGGGAATTCCTCCGAAGCACTTCTCCATCCCGGGTGAGAACCGCAGCTTTGATGTTCGTGCCGCCCAGATCCACGCCAATCAACAACTCACTCAACCGTGCCATCCTCCATTTGCTCCAGAAAGTCTATCGCCTTGGATACGCGCCGCAAACAGGCATCTTGCCCCAGCAATTCCACCAATTCAAACAAGCCTGGCCCAACACTCTTGCCCGTTAAGGCCAGGCGTGTGGGATGCACATATTGCCCGAAAGACCCGCCAGTTTCGCTGGCTTTGGCCTCGAACTTAATTTTTATGGCCTCATGCGTGAACGGGGCCGCACTCTCCAGCATGTCATACACGCTTTCGAGACGCGCAATAACTCCTTCTTTACGCCAATGCTTCTCGACTCCTTTCTCTTCGTAAACCTCCGGTTCCACGAAGAAAAAGTCCGTGTAGGCCACGATATCATTCAGTGTGGGGATTTTTTCCTGGCAGATCTGCGCCATGCGGGCGAGCCATTCCGGGGTGCGTTTGGATGTATCGAATCCCGCTTTGTGCAAGATAGGCAGCACGCGATCACGCAGGGCGACGGGCGTGAGCCGCCGGATATGCTGGCCATTCAGCCAATCGAGTTTCTTGCGGTCAAACTTGCCGGGCGAACTGCCCAAGCGGCTGATGTCAAAGGCCTCCGCCAATTCATCCTTGGTGAAGATCTCGCGCCCTTCCTCGGCGGGTGTCCAGCCAAGCAACACGAGATAATTGAGCAGCGTCTCAGGTAGATAGCCGTCATCCCGCCAATCGAGCAGATTCGCCCCGTGCAGGCGTTTGCTGTATTTCTTGCCCGCCTCGTCCACCACCATGGGCAGATGGGCGAATAAGGGCAATTCATAGCCCAAGGCCTCGAAGAGCATGATATGGCGGAAACAGTTCGTCAGGTGGTCATCGCCGCGAATGACATGGGTGATTTTCATCAGCCCGTCATCCACCACGACCGCCAGGTGGAAAATCGGGTCGCCGTTGGGCTTCACGATGACGAAATCGTCGAACTCTTTGTTGTTCGAGCGGACCTGGCCTTGCACCAAATCGTTTATGACCGTCTCGCCCTCGGGCACGCGGAAACGGATGGCATACGGCGCATCGCCCATGGCTTCGACTTCCTCCGGGCTGGCGTCGCGCCATTTGCTGATAACACGCGGAGGGCGCTTTTCGGCGCGGGCCTGCTCCCGCTGAGCTTCGAGTTCTTCCGGCGAATGAAAGCATTTGTACGCCTTACCCTCGGCAATCAGGCGCTCCGCTTCATGGACATGGATGTCGCGCCGCAACGCCTGGCGGTATGGGCCATATTCACCCCGCTCGGGCTCGCCGCCGATGCCGGGGCCTTCATCCCAATTGATGCCCAGCCACGCAAGCGCATCGAGGATGATATGGGAATACTCGGGCTTGCTGCGTTCGGTGTCCGTATCTTCAAGACGGAGGATGAACGTGCCGCCCATCTTGCGGGCGAACAGCCAGTTAATGAGGGCCGTCTTGGCGTTTCCAATGTGGAAAAAACCGGTCGGCGACGGCGCAATGCGTACGCGAACAGTATTCATGCATCTTCTCCATATTCAGCCAAACACAGCAGGGGCGTCCTGCGTTTGCTGCTCGTTAATCGCCGCCCCCGCCCGGCGCTGCTTAATCGCTTTCGTGGCAAGGCTCTACGCTGGTGATGCGGTTATGTTCATCCACATGGACGGTGCGCGCCACATGCCCCCGGGCCTCTTCAGGCTCCATTTGGCAATAGGTGAGGGCGATGATGATATCGCCGCGCACACCGAGCCGGGCGGCGGGGCCGTTGAGACACACCACGCCGCTGCCGCGCTCCCCTTCGATGATATACGTCTCGAAGCGTTCCGCGTTGTTGACATTCAACACCTGAATGCGTTCGTAGGGCAACATGCCCGCCGCCTCGATCAAATCCTGATCAAGGGTCAGGCTGCCCACATAATGCAGATCCGCCTCTGTCACCGTCGCGCGGTGTATTTTACTCTTCAACATGCTTATCAGCATAGTCTTACGATTCCTTGTCTTCCGCGTTTCATGCGCCGAGCACGATGTTATCAATCAGGCGCGTTTCACCAGCCCAAGCCGCCACCGCCAGAAGCACGGGGCCTTGGATGGCCTCGACAGGCTCGATAGCCTCCACATCCATTAATTCCACATAGTCTATCCTAAGCGCGCCCATCGTTTCACGAACGGCCGCTTTGAGCGTCTCGGGCTTGCGTTCCCCGCCGTCAAACAACGCTTTCGCCCGCGTAAGCGCTTGGATGATATGCAAGGCCCGCTGGCGTTCTTCCGCGCTGAGATACTGGTTGCGCGAACTCATGGCCAGGCCGTCCGCTTCACGTACGATGGGGCAGATCACCACCTCGACGCCGGTATCCAAATCGCGCGCCATGCGGCGGATCACGGCGGCCTGCTGGGCGTCCTTCTGGCCAAAATACGCGCGATGCGGTTGAACGGCGTTGAACAACTTCGCCACCACCGTACATACGCCCCGGAAAAAATGGGGCCGCGACGCCCCGCATAAATGCAGGGTTAGCCGCTCGACGTTCACGTAGGTGGCGTAGCCGTCGGGATACATGCCGGACGCCTTGGGCGCATATACCGCGTCCGCGCCGATAGACTCCGCCAACGCGCAATCGGCCTCGAAGGTGCGTGGATACCGGTCAAAATCCTCGGTGGGCGCGAATTGCGTGGGATTCACGAAGATGCTCAACACCGTCACATCATTCTGCGCCACAGAAGCCCGCAACAGGCTCGCATGCCCCTCATGCAACGCGCCCATGGTGGGCGCGAAGCCGACGGCCTTGCCTTCCGCCCGGTGCGCAAGCGACCACGCGCGCATCTCTTCGGCGTTACCTATGATCCTCATGTGTGCCCATGCTCCTCAGCGGGAAACCGTCCCGCCTTCACCTCCTCGATATAGGCGCGAAACGCCTGCTCGTACACTTCCCGGGCGTTTCCAAATATCTTAAAGAAACGGCGCTGCTCGTTGAAGCCAAGGATGTCGTGCATAATCAGCACCTGGCCGTCGCATCCCGCGCCCGAGCCGATGCCAATGGTCGGGATGGACAGCATCGACGAGATCTCCGCCGCCACGTCCACCGTGACCAGTTCGAGCACGATGGCGAAACAGCCGATTTCCTGGAGGCCCATGGCCTCTTCCTTCAGCCGCGCGGCCGCTTCTTCCCCTCGCCCTTGCACCTTATAGCCGCCGATCTGATGGACCGACTGCGGCGTTAAGCCGATGTGGCCCATGACCGGAATGCCCGTGCCGATGATGCGCCGGATAGTCTCGCCAAACCGGCTGGCGGGGCCCTCGAGCTTGACCGCATGCGCGCCCGCTTCGGCGATGAAGCGGCCCGCATTGCGCACGGCCTCGTCCGGGTTCACCTGGTAGGACATGAAGGGCATGTCGCCCACCACCAGTGCGCTCTCGGCGGCGCGGGACACCATGGCGGTGTGATGCAGCATGTGCTCCATGGTGACGCCCAGCGTATCCGGCAATCCCATGACATTGTTGCCCAGGGAATCTCCCACCATGAGCACATCCATGCCGCAAGCGTCCATGATGCGGGCGGAAGGGTAATCATACGCCGTCAGGACGGTGATCTTCTCGCCTTCCTGCTTGCGCTTCAACAAGGTGGTCGTTCGTACGCGTGGCATGGCATTTCATCCTCCTGAACCGTGACGTGTTGCCGTCCCGGTCCCAATTGGGCTCCAAGCGGAGCGGTTCAGTGGTCCTCGGAAACCGGCCGGACCCAGCCATCCGCCGCCGATACGCGTTCCGCCAATTCCCGCACCGTAAGGCCCGTCACCGGGTCACGCGCGAGCGAAGCGATCTCCGCGAGCGGAATCAAGACAAAGGCGCGGCGGCGAAACTCCCGATGGGGCAGCGTGAGGCGCTCCGTCTCCAACACCTGATCGCCCCATAAGACGATATCAATGTCGATGGCGCGCGGCCCCCACCGCTCCGAAGGAGTCCGGCCCAGCCCAGTTTCGATATCCTTGGCCGCGTTCAGGAGTTCAAGCGGAGCCAAGTCCGTCTCGATCTCGGCGGCCAAATTCAGAAACGCAGGCTGGTCCACCTTGCCTACCGGCTCGGTTTCATAACACCGCGACCGGGCAAGCACCTCGATGCGCG
>CAXXTH010000003.1:0-186893 GCA_963668025.2 Candidatus Hydrogenedentota bacterium | reverse complement strand
GCCAGGCTCAGCATGACGCCGATGCATGTGGGCATCGCCAATAACATCGTAAGGCGAAAGCCCCGTTTCCGTTCGGCCGGCGGCAGAACAAACACGCGCAGTAGGAGCACGCCCCATGCCATGGGGCCAATGCGCAGGTTCACCAGCGTTCCAGCGAACAGGGCTAAAGCAGCGAATAACAGCGTCCGCCGCCGGTTCTCGCGTTCATAATCGAGGTAAAGAGCGAGGCCGTAGAGGCATAGGGCGAGAGACAGGGTGTAGTACAGCCGGGGCATGATGGATAAAGGCTTAATGAACGCGCCTTCCAGCAGTTCGTATCGCGCGTAGCGGTTGAAATATGGCTCAAAATTCGGGACGTGATGCATGCCCAAGGATCCCGTCACGATATACATAAGGCCGCCGGGCCCGCCGCTTAACGCGAAGAGCGTGAATGCCCCGCCGGATGCGCGGGGAATGATGCGGCGGAGGAGGGCATAAACTGCGAGCAGGTAGAGAAAGACGCCTAGACCGTTCGATATGCCGAGTGTGATGAATTCGTGGAGGCCCGCCCAATGGCCCAGCAAGCCCATGCATCCATGCACATAATCGATGATTTGCGTGAAATGCAGGATGTTATGCGGGCCGAGTACGTCTTGGACGGTGGCGTAGGGCGAGTGGAATCCCGTGTAGAACATGCGCATCGGGATGAGATAGAAAATGCTGTCGTAGGTGTGCAAGCCGGACGGGGCTGTGCCACTGGGCGGGAAATAATGAATCCACACATGCGTGGCAGGCTCGATGAGCGCGCAGCCCAACGCGATGAACAGCACCCAATATGGGGTCCGGCGTCGCTCCACGTTCATCCTCCTGGGCGTTTATACACTTCCAGCACGGCCATATTGGTGCGCCGGGGATCGGGAGCGCCTTGGCGCATCACCCAGCTCTCGACGGGCAGTGAGTCCGAAGCCCCCAGCGTGAATGGCGTATCCGCTTCCCCTTGCCGTATGCGGCCTGAATAGCGCACCACCGGCGGCGCGGCGGACGACTCGAAGCGTAGCATGAAACCCTGGTATTGAACCAATTCGCCCCTCGCGCACGGTGAGCCGCTTTCCATTTGCAATCAACGCCGTTTCCATGTAGGGCGAATCCTCGCGCGCCACGCCCACTGCGGCCAGGAGTGCGCCATCGAGCCGTAGCGTGATGCCAATGCCTTCCGGACGCCACTCCTCCCCCACGCTCCATTCTTTATTGCCGCCTTGCTGGCCGCATCTTGCCAGCACGACGCCGTCACGTCCTATGTATAGAATGCACGTGGGCATGGCGGAATCGGGTAGGTCAAACTGATATGGCGCATCTGGGAGGCGCTCGTTCGCTGTCACGCGGACCTGCTGTACGTGTTTGTCTTTCTCCACTTGGAGGAGGAGATACCGGCGTCCGACATCGTCAATGCCTTGGGCGTCCAGCAGCGTAACCGCCGTGCCGTCGGCGCAAGTGATTCCCGTGCCAGGTATGAAGGAATCCAGCCATTGCATGGATGCGCCATCGGCGGCGCCCCACCGTGCGGTGCGGGCGAATGCACTCGTATCGCGGGCCGCTTCACGGGCCTCGTTTTCAGAAGGATGGGCGTGCAATTCCAGCCGAATGGCTCCGTTCAGGGCCATTTCGGATTGCGTGCGCAGAAACAGGGGGCCATTCCAAGCGCCATCGGGCGCCAGGACGCTGATAGCCGCCATAGGCTCACCTTGCGGCTCGCTCAGGAGCCCCGCCCAGCGCTGAATGCCTTCAATTTGAAATGCATCGTCACCGAGCACGATCGACGTGGACGGCTGGCAGTCCGCCGATTGTTTAATCCCGTTCTTTTCGAGCAAAAGGCGGCCATTAGGTTTCGATGGTGTTAGGATTTCCACCTCGTCGATGTATACGACGAATGGCAGCCGCATGGCGGCATACACGGCGTTCGGATCGAGCCAGTTCCGGGCGGTTTCGGGCAGGGCTTCGGCAAGTTCCTCGCCTGTGGTGATGGACAGGCTTTCACCGCTGGCGTTTGCCGGGCGCACGGCGATGGAGGCGGAAGCGCCTGCCAGTATGCGCATCTCCCCCATGTATTCTTCTTGTGCGTTTTGCGACAGATCGGAATGCAACAGGAGCGCACATAGGCCCGCGCTCATGCCCACGAACAGGTATCTGAGGAGCCGTTGCGTCATGGCATGTTTTCGCGGATTAATGGACCGTTTCCGTGTTATCGGGTGCGCCAGGGAGAAGCTCGCTTTTTCGGTACACTACGCCTTGCATCAGCGCCATAAGCTCGCCTTGTTGATTGGCGACTTCGATAATAATCGTGGCCGTGCGGCGGGTCTTGGAAACCACCCGCGCCGAAGCGGTCAATACATCGCCCTCTCTCGCTGCTTTCATGAAGGTCATATTGGCGTTCAAGGCGACCGATATTGGACCATACGCATTCGACGCGATGGCCATGGCGAAATCAGCGAGGGTGAAGTAGGAGCCGCCATGGGCCGTGGCGATGCTGTTTAGGTGGCATTCTTTGATTACCATGCGGACAACGGCGAAGCCTTCGCCATAGTCCACCATCTCGATGCCGAGATACTGTGCGAGGCGATCTTTCTCGAACTGGGTTTTGAGGAACGCGAATTTAGGATCTGGGGACACGAGGGGCACTCCTTATCAAGAGATGGATTTTAAGTCCACGAAATACACTAAATACACTAAAATTTGTAGGGTGGGGCTTGCCCCACCGATCAAGGAAGAGCCACCCCCCTTTGTCCCCCCGCAAGCGGGGGGGGTGGGTGCTTGATCCCCAGTCAAAGAAAGAGGCACCCCCCCCTTTTGCCCCCCCCGCCCGTACGTGTCCGCATATTCATCGGAATATGCAACCAGCGACGATTTGAAGTCCCTTCCAACACGTTATAATAACTGACCACACGTTTAATATAAGCAACCCTAGTGCGCAGATGTCCGTCTTTGGGGAAAAACAAATATCAAAACGACCGTCCAATAAAATTAGTGACATTCCAGAAACAAAGAAAAGACCAGACAAGGACTGCAAAAAATCACATGCTCTGTTTGGGTTATCCCTTTGCATTCCTACTAACGAAATCATTCTAACGGCAGGAACCATCAGCATTAAGAAGATACCGAGTATCGTTGGAGTCGAGAATATGGATAATGGACTAACAGTGCGCCTGAGAATTACAAAAGCTACCATGGAGAGCACTGTTGCAGAAGCATCTATGCTCAATCTCCACCATCTTAATGCGAAATCACTCTTGCTGCCAAACAATCGACATAATTGGGGCATATTAATCTCCATAAATCAATTTCAGACTAAGTAATACTAAATCTACTCGTACTCGTCTCCTTAAACTACGTAACCACCAAAACAAAGCTCCCGCAACCAAGCAGATGAGCATGAGGACGACTACCCACATTATATGTAACTGACATTTCCCATATGGGTGTGTCGTGACTCCCAGAACATCACCTATGGTCATGGTAGACCTCTTTACCATTTCTGTCAATACAGATTTTGCTGCCATGATCAACATATTTGACTCTTCCCGGAAGATCTGGATAGGAGTCCTCCCGGCGCAACCGATGCCAAGTAGTGGGTGCACCCTTGAGATCAAGGCCAACATGGGCATGTCTTTGTCTCCCCGCAAGTGGTGGGTGTGCGTTCTGTTCAAATGACAGCAATTCAAACTCTTTGTCCTCCCGCAAGCGGGGAGGTGGGTGCTTGATCCCCAGTCAAAGAAAGAGGCACCCCCCCCTTTTGTCCCCCCGCAAGCGGGGGGGCTTGCCCCACCAGCTACAGGAAGAGCCAACCAAAGCATGAAAACACGTATGCCATAACAATTTGAATCCATTTGACTTACACAAAAAATTCTTGTAAGAAAACAAGACTTTGTTGGCTTGTTGTACATAAGGCTCTATGTTTTATTGCGAAAACACTGTATTTGGAATGTTGTATTCATCTTATATCGAGATATCTTTTGGGCGTCGGGATACGCCCTATTCAATTCCTTAAAATTTTAGTGTATTTAGTGTATTTAGTGGTCTCAATTCGTGTTGGCGAGCTGCGCCAGGGCCTCCTGAACAAATGGTTGGTTTGGGTTGAGCGCGAGCGAATGCTCGTAGGCCTCGCGCATGCGGGATACGTTGTTCAAGGGCCGGTTCACGCTGGCGAGCAGGTTCCAATAGACATATTGGTTCGGGTCGAGCTTGACCGCGCGTTCCATGGGCGGCACGCTTTGATTGATGCGATTGGCGCGGATCAAGAGTTTGGCATAGGCGGCGTTGTCTTGCGCGGTATCGGGAAACCAGCGGCGCGATTCGTCGAAGGCGTCCAGGGCGGGATCGAGCATTTGGCCGATCATCATGTTTGCGCGGAAGGAATCGGCGTTAATGGCGTCTAGTGCGTTCGAGGCGTCGAGGATCTTGCCGTCCCGCACATCGAGCATGGCGAGGCCCACGTGCGCTTCGGCGTCGTCTGGCGCAAGCTCATGCGCATGAAGGAAGGCTTGCCGGGATAGGTCGTATAGCCCATTTTCATAATACAGCCTGCCCAATGCACGATGTACCGACAAGGCGGTTTTGCGTTCGTCGTCACTGCGTGGCGTATCGAGCAAGGTGGCGGCCTGCCGCAACGCGCGTTGCGCGTTTGGGGCGTGGGCGGAACCGAGCGTTGCTTCGTTTTCTCCTAGGGAAAGCCAGGCTTTGGCGGCATTAGGCTCGATGTGGACGGCCCGCTCCAGGGCCTTGACGGCGAGGTCGGTATCACCCATGGAACGCAGGACATCGGCGTAGTCTTGAAGCGCATCCGCGTCATTCGAGTCCGCCGCGCCGCCTAATTCGAACAAGGCGCGGATTTTCTCCAAATCTTTCATGGCCGAGGCCATTTGTTCCTGGGCTTTCGCTTGATCCGCGCCGCCCGATTGGAGGGTGCGCACGGTTTCGCGGAACTGGCCGAGAAGCGCCCGGGCTTCCGAAATGGGCGTTTGGGGCGGTTCGGCGGCCCAAGCGCCGCATGCCCAGATGATGATGAATATTGTTCCTATGGCCTGCAAATATCGTGGCGTCAGCATAACTCCTCCTTTACGGGCATTATGTCCCATTCGCCGGGCCACAGCAAGCTCTCGATGCGGGCTAACAGGCTGGAGTATGTCGTCCGATCAAGGGCGCAGATGGGAACGCCGTGGTATCGCCGGACAAGGCCCGCAAGCGTTTGGGGATCGCACAAGTCCGTTTTGTTCAATGCTACGATCGTGGGCTTTTCGGATAAATGTAGCTCGTCCAGCAATCCCTGGACGGTTTCATAGAGGCTGTCCGCATCGGGCCTGGAGGCGTCGAGGATGTGCAAGAGCAGATCGGCTTGCTCCAATTCTTCGAGGGTGGTCCGAAAAGCGGCCAGTAATTCCTTGGGCAATTCACGGATGAAGCCGACCGTGTCGGTGATGACCACTTCTCGTTCCCGTGGGAACCGCAGGCGGCGGGACACGGGATTGAGCGTGGCGAATAGGGCGTCCTGGGCGATAACTTCACTATGGGTGAGCTGGTTGAGCAAGGTCGATTTTCCCGCATTGGTGTATCCCACGATGGAGACGATGGGCACCTGTTTGCGGGTGCGGAGGCCCCGGCGTAATTTGCGCCGTTCGCCAAGCTGGCGCACTTCCCGTTCGAGTTGGGCGATGCGGTCTTGGGCGCGGCGGCGGTCGATCTCGAGTTTGGTTTCGCCGGGGCCCCGCCCGCCGATGCCGCCCGTGAGGCGGGAGAAGGCGCTGGCGCTTTGTTTTGCCCCAAGGCGGGGAAGGAGATAGCGCAACTGGGCAAGCTCCACTTGGATTTTGCCATCGCGGGTTTCCGCATGCTGGGCGAATATATCCAAAATGACTTGGGTGCGGTCGAGGATTTTGAGGTCGGTATAGACGGCCAGGGCTTGTATTTGTGAGGGTGACAAGTTCAGGTCAAACACAAGCGTCTCGGCTCCGAGCTGCATCGCTTTGATAATCACTTCTTGCAGTTTACCGCGGCCGACGACATAACGCGGGTCCAGCTTGCGGCGCTGGATGAATGTATGCGCCACTTCAATGCCCGCGCTACGGGCCAGTTCTTGCAGTTCCGCCAGCGAATCCTCCGCCACGGAGGCCGGGGTCTCACCCGCGTGGATGAGTATGGCGCGTTCGCGCATGTCATGCCTGGCGTGAGGCGAACGCGTGCGGGCGAATTCGTCCTCGAGGGCGCGTATCATCTCTTGGAAATCATTGGGCAGTTCATGGATATTCGAGGGCGGCAGCACCACCCACGGCGCATCATCGGCGTTATTCGGCAATAAGTGCGCCGCATGGAGTGCGCCTGGCAGGCCATCTTCCCGCACTTCAATGGCGGCCACCGCATCCAGGCGCAGGAGCGCCAAGTCGGTGAGGTCGTCGTCGCTAAGAGGGTCGTGGTTCAAATGGGTATGCACAAGGCGGAGGCCGCATAAACGGGCATGGCCGGTGCGGTATTTGGATAAATCGGGAATGAAGACTGCCCTTGCATCGCCCACCAGGATTTCCTTGATATCGCCGCGCCGGTCGATTAAGACGCCCACTTGGCGCTCGATCTCTTGGGAAACCTCGGTGAGAGCGCGGGCGAATTCCGGGGTGATGAGCATATCGGCGCGCAAACGGCGATGGGCGAGGCGCTCCAGCCTCCGGAGCGGAAGGGCGCTGAGGCCTTGAGTGTTTCCGGTCAGATGAATGGGTGGAATCCTTTACGCTGAGTATCGTAAACAGAATCGCCGAGCTTCGGTAGGAAGACTCGGCGATTCTGAATTACATACTGCTTTGGTGACAACATGGCGTTCAACTCTGGAGCATCACGCGGCGGACGATTTTTTGGCTTTCGACGGCATCGAGGGTCCGCTGGGCTTTCTTGAGTTCCGCCGGATCTAGTTTTTCGAGTTTTTTCCAGAAGATAGCGAGATTTCCCACGGCAATTTGGCAGGCCTGGGACGGATCGATTCGCTGCGGAAGCATATCCAAGGTGACATAGCCTTTGAATTTGGCTGTTTTAAGGTAGAACAGGGCTTCCATCAACTCCCACATATGTACACTGCCGGGTATCATCAAATCGTCCCACATCCGGTAGCATTCGCTCATGTAGACTTGGAACAGCTTGCTGGAGCGGGTGAGGAAAGCGATGGACTCGGCCGGAGTCTCGCCCGCCATCATTGAATGGGCGAAATGGAGCGCGACGCCGACATTCTTCATCGCGATTTCCTGGCAGAGGGATAGGCCTTTGCCGACGCTCGCGACCGTGAGGAATTTGCGTGGTTCGCGTGGTTTGTATGCAATGGCGACGTTGATGTCGGGCGAAGCATACTTGGCGATGGTTTTGATGGACGAGATGACCGTATTCCAGTGCGTCGTGTAATCGATGTGGAATGGATAATCGAATCCATCGCTGTATAGGCGCAAGGTGACTTCGGTGGCCCCAAGCTGGCGGGCGATATCGACGGCCTTGCGGCCTTCGTCAATAGCGGCATTACGGGTCTTGGGGTGCTGATGCCCGAAAGCGCCCAAAATGAACCGCCTGTCTTGAGCAAGGTTGGCCGATACGCCCGAACAGGCCAGCCCATATTCTCGAAGGATTCGCTTTAACTCTTTGGCGGGCAATTCATTGCTGATATCCGTCTGAGTGACTTCCACTGCCTTGATGCCCTTTATCTTCGAAAGTGCGGCAAGCCGCTCTTGAGGACGCTGGGGATCCCGATATCCCTGCGGGCAGTAGCGATCGGGCGCTCCGCCGAATATCGAAAGACAAGCAGAGATCTTCAACGTCATTGGTGTCTCCTGTTGCATATGCACCCTATGCGCGGTCATAAACCGCCGCGGTTATGGCTTCACGCCTCCATTCCAAACAGCAGTGCTTCCCACACTGTGTTTGGGAATCACTCATTTCCTTCACTTGACGGTTCTAAAGGAGCGTCAAGCTACCCGGCATACACCGCCGGACGGAATAGTATAGTAAACTTAAACGGCTAAGTCAAGTGTGTTGTCGCTTATTATACTTTTAGTATAATTATCATTTTAGGTTAAGTCGATATCCATCAATGATTTCAAGCAGAAAAAAGAGGTAAAAGCGCCTATTTGTGATAAAAAATGGGTACGATTTGGCCTGGATAATTCTCAAAAAGGCCAAATCAAAAAAAGAGGCGAGTGCAGACAGCGGGGGAACTGTCATCCACGCACTCGCCGGTGGTGGGAAGCAGTCTCAACGGACTGCACTGTAGGTTTTGCCTGGGGGAAAGGCCCCCTACAGCAATTATGGAACGCCATGCGTATATGATATATTCCCGAATTTCCAGAGCGATTTCACAGGCGAGTTGACTACAATGAAAGGGCTGTGGAGAATGTATGCATGAATCGAATTCGCTATCAGAAAAACGTCCAGGCGTGCTTGATGGCGTGCGTCCTATGGTGTGCCGGGAATATGTTTGCCGCTGCGCAGAATAGCCAGGCGGATGCGCCAGGCGCATTGCAGCGAGTGTATCGCCAGATGCAAGCGCCAGAAATACAATGGCAAGCGGGGAAGGCCTACGCTTCTTCTCCAGGGGAAAACGCACATCCTTTAGCAACGACCATTCTTGAACAGATGGCGGGTTCGAAAGATCCGGCGCAACGTGCGATGGCTTTGCAGGCAATCAGTGCGTCCGGTTCCCATGCGGAACTGGATCGGCTGGTGAATGCGTTGGCGGATGCGGATGCCGGGGTGAGAGAAGCGGCGGCGGAAGGCCTTCGCATTTCGGACGCAGGGGCTGTATTTGACGCCGTGATGCGGGGGTATCTGGGAGGTTCGAATACGCAGTGTTATGCGCTGGATGGGCAGTTGGTTGCGCTGAGGGGTGCGCTTGAGTTCCCCATGCTGGATGTGTTGGAGAATACCCGTGAGCCGGAAGTCCGGCGCTGTATAGCAGCCCATTGTTTGGGAATGATGAACAGCCCTGCCGCTGTCCAGCCTTTGGCGGGTTTGGCATGGTCGAAAAACCAGCAATTGGCGTTCGCCAGTATGCGGGCGCTGGTGTCTTCACGCAATCCTGCGGCAATGATGGATTTGGTCCGTCTGGTGGCGCATCCGCAGGAATCGTTCCGGCTATTGGCGGTTGAAGGGCTTGCAGCATTGGGCGGATTGGATGCGGAAAAGACGCTGGAAGGCGTTGTGTCCAGTCCGCAGGAAACGAGCGTGCCTGTACGGGTTCGGGCGGCGCAAGTGCTTGGTGACTGGGGTGCGAAATCGGCGGTGCCCGCCCTTTTGGAGGCCTCGCTAAAAGAGCCTGAAGTGCGGCTTGCGGCAACGGATTCCTTGCGGCGGATTACGGGCAAGCAGTTCGGCGAAAGCGCACAGCAATGGTGGACTTGGTATGAGACCGTGCGCGAATCTTGGTCTCGGGACGCATCTCCCCTTGTGCCACGCCAAGGGCGGACACAGGCTGTTTCGCCCACGGGGCCAATGGGGCCGCTCTCGCCAGCCGTTCCGCCCGGATATAATCAATACAATACGGATGAGCAGCAAAAAAATACGGGTGAGCAGCGAAAAAAGTGAGCCTTAACCACCGGCTTGATGATAAAGAGCCGTGGCATGGCCATCCCGGCCATGCACAGGTGCGGGACGCCCATGGCACGAGAAGCTGACGGGTGATTTGGGGAGTTGTAATTACCGGCTGGCCCAAAGGATGCCGCGTTTCATGATCTCGATGCATTCGGGCACATCAAAATCAGCCGCTACATGGCCGAGCGCGGAATAAAAGACCCGGCCTTGGCCGTACATGCGTTTCCACACTTGGGGCATGATGCAGCCATCAATCCAAGGGAAGATCTCGCCTGAAAAGGTAGTCGTCGCGAGAACCTCATTACTGGGATCCGCCAGCAGGTAATATTGTTCGGACTTCATCTTAAAATCATTAAAGCCCGAAACGATGGGGTCATCCGGCTTCGTGATATGTATGGAGTATTCGACGCATCCGCCAGGGTGCGCCACACATTGGCCGCCGGTCATAAATTGATAACCAGGGCTGGCGCGGAAAGCGTCGCACAATCCGCCGTGCCATCCCGCTAAGCCCACTCCGCCCATGATGGCGCCACTAAGCCCTTTTTCTTGTTCGCTAGAGAGTTCACCGCAGGTCCAACAAGGAATGATGATATGGTATGCCTTCATTCTCTCTTGATCGAGAAAGGCGTCTAGGGTGTCTGTCCAGGTAGTTTCATATCCTTGTTCTTGAAGCCAAGGAATGAAAATGCCCGTAGTCTCTTTGGGCTGGTGGCCTTCCCAGCCTCCATACACAATCAACGCGGTTTTCATATTACTATCTTTCAAAACGTTAGTTTTCCCGTGAGGATTCTTCTGATAAAACATTGCATATCAAATAGTTATGTCGGGACTTTATAGGCGTATTCCTTGAGCGGTGGGGCAAGCCCCACCCTACAAATCATGTGTATTTAGTGGTCTCAAAATCCGAATCTTTGGTTGCGGCCAAGCCGCGCCATGGATTCTCTTTCTTCAACTCATCAGCGGTATGCGGCATTATTTGCGGACGCTGTACACAACGGCGGGAGGCACGTTGCGCCATACCATGGGCGAGGCGTTTAATTTGCCGAATCGTGCGCGCAGTTTGGCGCGGAATCGCACGCCAGCAGGCAGCACGATGCTGTTGATATACATATACGTGGAAAACGAGCCGCCTGGCCCGAGCGCGTCTTCCACGGCATCCAGTAATTCGTCTTGAAGCGCTTCATTAAACACGGTCCATGGAAGCCCAGACACGATGCTATCGCAATAGGAAATCTCCAATTGGCCGAGATAGCGCCGGGTATTCGAGGCGGAATCATGATGCACTTTCACTTGGGGAAACCGCCGGCGCATGATTTCTACAAACTCGGAATTGATCTCCATGGCGAAAAAATTTGCGCCCGGTCTAAGACATTTTAAGACACATTCCGTGATAGCGCCCGTTCCTGGGCCAAATTCGACCACCGTATCCGCTTTGCGGACTTGTGCGCACTCGGTGACCATGCTGGCCAGGATGCTGGAACTGGGCAGAATAGCTCCCGTCCAGCCAGGCTTATGTACGAACTGCTTAACGAACTTCAATGCATTCACTCGCGTTTTCCCTTTATATTTCTGAAATCGAGGATGTTTACTCTTGGATTTCTTTTTTGAGCAAGCATGTTTGTAAACAGAAGATGGAATAATAACGAATATCGCGCTTGCCATCAAGGAGAACTTTACGACAGGAGAACTTTAGTATAACAACCTATTTTTGAATAGCTTCAATAATGGACGTTGATGCTAATATGGCCGGACATTTTGCAGCCTGGACATGAGTATATATTTTCTGTTGAATATACGGGCATGGGCGTCGCCCACAACCCGATGGAACGGCATAATACTGTTTATTCTCGTTTACTTTTGTGTGTTTGGCGGTTTTGCGTGAGTATAAATTGGTTGGGCGTACTGGGGATTGTGATGTGTTTAATATATAGTAATATATTTCTCAAAAGACGCGAAGCCGCAAAGAATACAAGGTTCAACGCGCGGCATACTTGCAATGAAAAGCATCTTGTTGTTTTTTACGGAATCTGGAGTTTAAGGTGCTAACGGCGGTGAACGAGGAGAAGCGTATGTGCTCACAAGTCACGACAAAGCGAGGGGATCAAGGCGAAACGGCCGCATTAAGTGGAGATACCTGTTTAAAAAGCCATCCGATCATGGAAACGGCCGGCAGCGTAGATGAGTTCCGCGCCCAGCTTGCGTTGCTGCGGCTGCTTCTCCTGGATAGCGGCCGTTCCGATAAGGATGCGTTAAGCGGATTCATTACCTATCTGCTTCACTCGTGTTTTTTGATGGGCTCCCAGTGCAGCGACCCGCTGCTCCGCAAACCAGAATTCCATAAAGGCGCCATCGGCCCATCACATATCGAACGCCTGGAGCAGGCCCAAGCGGAATTGGAAACCCGCACGGTTCTCCCCCACGCGTTCATCGTAGGCGCATCGAATATAGCCGCCGCGCACGCGGACATGGCATGCACGCTGGCCCGGCGGCTTGAACGTCGCATTGTACAGTTGAAGGTGGAGATTCCAGACTTCGAGGCCGGGCATTTGCTCATATATGTGAATCGTTTGAGTGACTATCTCTATATATTGGCGCGCTATCTCGAAGAGGGGAAGCATGAGGTAGTGGATTATTCGCTGCTCAAATAAGCGGCTCGATTTTTACCACGGGGAACACGGGCGAACGCATGCCGTGTCTCCAAGTATGCAATTCTCGAGAGCATATTTGTTTCTATATGCTTCTATACCACCTAAACCAATTTGCTTTGCTTTTTTATGGGTGCAGCTCTGTCATTACCGCTCCATTCGCCTTGCCGAGGGATAGCCGCAACCTATTTGGAGCCGTTCTTGGGCGCGCGGATGAACCAAAATACATGGTGGATTCGCCCCACCACCTAATAGCATTTGTTGTATAAAACCCCGTAAACTACCTTGTTGTCATTCCCGCGAAAGCGGGAATCCAGTGCTAATTCTCTGGATCCCCGCGTTCGCGGGGATGACAGGTAGGCGGTTTTACGTTATTTCTTCAATACGTACACATGATATATTCTACCGGGAGCGGTAATAACAGAGCTACACCTTTTTTTAACCTTCAGTCATGGTAGCTGTTCCCAAAATATATTTATATATATCATCTGGAACATATCATGTCATATTTTCGATTGTTCCCAGGAGCAGGGCTGCCGTGTGCTCCCAGGTGCGTTCTTCGGCGAACCGGCGTGCGCCCATGCATAAGCGCTTATACAGCACTTCGTTATTAAGGAGCCGTTCCATCAATCCCGCCAATGCACGGGCGTCTCCATATGGATACAATAATCCCGTTTCATCAGGGATGATGTACTCACGCGCCGCTGGGGTGTCGGGACACAATGCGGGCCTGCCTGCGCCTGTAAAACGCAAGGCATAATACTCGAGGCCTGGGCCGCATACGCCGAACCAGGCGCGGCGGCATGATGCGTCGAAACTGGGCGTCCCGGGTTCCGTGGACGCGCAGCTCAAGGGAAACACCGTGGTTTGGGTCGATTGGAGCTGGCGCATGCCCCTGCCCGTCTGTGCGTTTGTAGCGAAATATGCCGTCAAGGCGGGACGGGCTTTCTCAAGCTGCTCCAATGCGCATATAAACGGCCCTGTGCGCCGCACGGCCAGCGCAATAGCCGGCTTGCTGTCCATTGGTTCATTGCAGTCAACGGAGTCTATTCCAAAAGGCGCAGTAATGATTTGGTTAGCCAGAAATCCCGCGCGGGCCAGTTGCGCCTCAGCCTCGTGTGTAGCCGCGATGACTGGCCCATCCGGACGCACCCGGGTTTTTCCTTTGAGCGCGAAAACCACGGGCAATACGGGCAAATGGGTATAGGGAGAAAAATCTACCCATTTATCCGTGACCACATGCAGGATGAGGTCATATTGGCTGTCGAGTTTTCCTGCCTTCGCCAGTCTGGAAAGCAGCATGCGTCTTAGGAACGGATATATGGGGCGCGCGCCTAGCCGGGCAATTTGAACGCCATTCGCAATCTCGAGGGTAGGGCGCTTAGGCGTGAAAGGCAGCCATGGAACAAGGTGGGGTTTCTTGGGGCATTGATGCGCCACCACGGCGGCATAGTGGCCTTGGCTGGCCAGGCGCTCGAGGATGTTACGCAGATAATAGGTTTCCGCTCCCGCATATGGAGCGAACCAATCACTCTCGCTGAATACAAGGATACGTTTCATCCGATGCTCCTGCCGATTTTTCTCCATGATATCATTTCATGACGGCAGGACATAACCCATGGCGAATGTGGCATGGGCCGAGGATTCTTCATAGAAGGTGTTTGCATGCGGGCAAGCGCAGCAAAAACGGAGAAGAGCTTTTTTGAAATACGGCGTCATTCGCACCTGTTCAAGCCAGCAGATCCAGCACTTCGCCTGCCAGCCCGTTCTGCACTTTCAGAGCGGCGGCGTTGGCGCGGAAATCGGCGCGCTCGACCAATAGGCCTACTTCTTCGGTCACAAGATTCACATTCGAGCCTTCCGGGACGCCTGGCGACGTATTGATGGTGCCATCCCGCTGTACGGCTTGATAACCCGGAGTTGTGGCGTTGGCGATGTTGCCCGCAGTTATATTCATACGTTGCTGAGCTTGAAACATGCCCGAAGCGGAAATCTGCATACCCATAAAATAATCCTCCTTTAATCAATTATACCATGATATCGGCAGTTTCTGTTTGAAATATTACTTTCTAACAAGGCCCGAGATCTGTATAATCAGCTTTCAAAAGGATTGATATGCTACTTGTGTCAAAAATAGACCTAATTGTCGATATTAATGTTCAGATTGATTCGATAGTTATAAATATAAAAAATACTAATAATTCCATAAGAGTGGTTTCATCAAGAGTTTCTCGCAAGTAAGGGCCAATTATTGTATACTAGTGTCATGCAAGATGTTATGGATGGCATATTCGGTTATAGCCTTTAGGGAGCAAGCATTGACGCCGACAACTACGGCAGAGTCGCTGTATTGATTATGCGTACCTCCAACGCCTAAAGAAAGAAGCGGCGCTATATGGAGACACCGGACAATGGCAAGGCGGGCGTCATGCCTCGGCCTAGCTGGAAATATTTGTTTAACAGCCTCCAATTTCGCATGTCCTTGCGTTTTGCGCTTATGGTGCTGGTCATGGTCATCTTGGCGCAATGGCTCGTGTTTTCCGTAAAACGGACAACAGGGCGTGACAATGCATGGCGGTTATCGGAGGAATTGGGCAACCGCATTGTCGCCGAACTGGATAGGCAATTATTCCCCGTTGAAATGCTGGCTCGTTCTCTGGCCAACACGGCTGCAAGTGAACCGGAATCCCAAACTCATCTGGAAGCGATAGCTTCCGTGTGTGCTTCGGCAATGCGGAGCTATCCCGCTTTAGCGGGCGGCTCCATTTATTTGGAGCCGGGCGAATCCGGCCTTGGAGACGCATCCGGCTTCATTTGGCGCCGCGACAAAGAGGGCCATTTCCAAAAACTGCCCGCGCAACCGCCAGAACACACTTATACGAACAGTGAATGGTATGCCGCCGCGCGTTACACGCCTCCCCATCAATTCTATTGGCCCCAGCCTATCGCGGACCCCGAAACGGGCCATATCGTGGTCCGCTGTGTAGCGCCTATTCATACGGATGATGGGAAGTTCATCGGCGCAGCCGCCGTGGATTTGGATACAGAACAATTACGCCTCTTTTTACAATCAGCCCTGCCGGAAAAGGAAGGATATATCCTTCTGTACGACCGCGATAACTATTTGTTTTTCCCGCCCAATGCCCTTGAATCCGGCGTCTTGGAAGCGCCAGATGGGGCTTCCCCGAATCCGAAGCACGCCGGATTGGGCGCTATTACCGATCTTATCCAAGGGCAGCCCGCATATAAAGGCCTTGCCCAGATCCTGCGGGAGTTAAACGTTGATATCCAGTCGCGCGTGCGATGGCAAAAAGACCATACAGACCTCAAACAAGCCCTTGCCCAATCCTCGTTGGGCGAAGGTTTGGAATCGCCAGAGGTGGTTATTGCGGCGGGTGAAACGTTGAATGTGCTCGGAAAAGACACGGAACGCTCCCGGTTTATCGAGCGCGCCCGCATATCCGCGGACCCCCTATTGCACGAGTCGGCCGTTGCGTCCGTTTTTCATGTGCCTGGTGCCTACTGGAAACTGGTGCTCATCCAACCGGAATCTTTTCTTACGGCTCCATTGCGCCATTCTTCGGTTTCTGTTTTTCTTTCTCTCTTTCTCATCTTAAGCGCACCTCCCATGCTTGTGCTGCTGCTGTTGCGGCGCGATCTCATAAGCCCCGTGCGCCATTTGAGCCAGTATCTTATGGGCGTCACGGAAACGGAAGGGGACTTTCTCCAAGGTTTGGGAGAAGTAGCGCCGCGCGAGCTCGTGGAGTTGGCCTATGCGTTCAACCAGCGAACGGATGCGTTGCGGGCGGCGAATGTGCAGCTTCGCAAAGAGTTTGAAGTGCGCGCCCGCGCCGAAAACGCGTTGCGGGAAAGTGAAGAGCGGTTCCGAAGCGTATTGGAAAATACGCGTGACATGCTCTGTGAAATCAATTTGCTGACGAACCGGTATGTATATGTGAGCCCGGCTTCCCTTCAAATTCTTGGATTCACCCCGGAGGAAATCCATCATATGGGGCCAAGCGCCGTGTCTGAACGCATTCACCCGGATGATCGCGCGCAAAACGCCCAGACAGCACGGGAATTGCTCGATGCGCCGCCAGCAGGCGATGCATCGGCCCAGATGGAATATCGGTGGAAATCCAAAGATGGCTCGTACATCTGGATTAGCGAGAATAGAACGCTTGTCCGGGACAACAACTCCCAGCCAGAAGCCCTGGTGACCAGTTCGCGCGATGTCACCGAGAGGCGCAACCGTGAACAGGAAGTACGCCGCATGCGGTATTATCTGCGCAATATCCTCGATTCCATGCCATCCATCCTCATCGGAGTGGACAAGAATGGCGGTGTCACGCATTGGAACCGGGAAGCAGCCCGGTTCACCCATCTGGAAGAGCAGGAGGCGCTCGGCCAGCCTTTCGATACGGTATTCCCTCTTTTGCGTGAGAAATCGGACGAGGTGCGGGAAGCCATTTCCTCGGGCGAGCCATTGGATAACCAACGCGTCATCGCTGAGAACGAAGAAGGCGATTCGCGTTTCTTTGACCTGATCGTGTACCCTCTTGCCTCCGATGATGTGGAAGGCGCGGTGATCCGGGTGGATGATGTCTCGGCCCGCGTGCAAATCGAGGAGATGATGGTGCAAACGGAGAAGATGATGTCCGTGGGCGGGCTTGCCGCAGGCATGGCCCACGAGATCAACAATCCTCTGGGCGGCATCCTCCAGGCTTGCCAGAACATTGAGCGCCGCACGGCGCCGGATTTGCCTAAAAACCTTCAAGTAGCCAAGCAGCTTGGCCTAGATATCGAGGCCATGCGCCGGTATCTGGAAGAACGCGGCGTCATCGAATTCATTGCCGGCATCAAAAGCGATGGCACGCGGGCGGCCAAGATCATCTCCGATATGCTTGCATTCAGCCGCCGCAGCGAATCCCATTTCGCCCCATCGGATTTGCCGGATCTGGTGCATACGGTCTTGCGTTTAGCGGCCAATGATTACGACCTTAAGAAACACTACGATTTCCGGCGCATCAAGATTGTAGAGCAATTTGATCCAGATTTGCCCCAAGTGCGGTGTGATAAAACCAAGATCGAGCAAGTGCTGTTGAACCTGGTGAAAAACGCCGCACAAGCCATGGCGGCGAATGAAAACCAAGCTCCGCCCGAACTCACCATCGTGCTGGCGAAAGAACGGGATCATACGCGCATTGAAGTGGCCGATAACGGCCCCGGCATGTCCGAAAAAGTCCGCCGAAGGGTCTTTGAGCCCTTTTTCACGACAAAGGAGGTCGGGATAGGCACAGGCCTCGGATTATCGGTTTCGTATTTTATTATTACTAAACAGCACCGGGGAAACATGAAGGTGGAGTCCACGCCGGGCCAAGGCGCGCGCTTTATCATCCGAATCCCCTTGCGGCTGGAGTAGCGAAGCCATGCCTATTCGCGTCCTGATTGTAGACGATGAGGATTCGCTTCGGATGAACATGGCCGCCTATTTTGAAGATGAAGGGATTGAAGTGGAAGCCGTGGCCTCGGGTGAAGAAGCGCTTGAAACGTATACGAGCGGCAAGCGCTTTGATGTATGCATCATGGACATGCGCCTGCCGATCATGGATGGCCAGGAAACCATATTGGCCCTGCACGCCATCGCGCCGGAGGCGCTGTTTATCATCCATACCGGGACCGCCACCTACTCGATCCCCGCCGAATTGCGCGCCTTAGGCATAAACCGGAAATATGTATTCATGAAACCGCTCAGTGATTTGGCGCCCATGACGGAAACCATCCAAACGCTTGCGGCGGAAAGGAAGTACCGCCCAAATGGATAAGCCTCCCCGTATTTTGAGCATTGAAGACGAGGCGACTGTCCGCCGCAGCATCGTGAGCTATCTCGAAGATAGCGGTTTTGAAATGCTCGAAGCTGAAAATGGCAGGCAAGGGCTCGACCTATTCTACAAGGAGCATCCGGACATTGTGCTGTGTGATCTTCGCATGCCGGAAGTCGACGGGCTTACCGTATTGGCGGAAGTGGCGAAAAACGCCCCAGAAACGCCATTCATCATCATATCGGGCACGGGCGACATTGGAGACGCCATCGAGGCGCTGAAGCTAGGCGCATGGGATTATATGCGCAAGCCCATCGAGGATCTGGCTGAGCTCGAGCATAGCATCCGCCGCTCCCTCGAACGCTCCCGCCTGATCCGGGAGAACCGGGAAACCCAGCGAAGCCTCGAAGAAACCAACAAGCGATTAAGGCGGAGCCTTCAACAGATCAAGGACGATGAATCCGCCGCCCGCCAGATCCAGCTTCAACTCCTGCCCAAGCCCAAGATGGTTTTTCGCGGATATGAGTTTAGTTATTACATGAAAGCGTCCTCGGAGCTGAGCGGCGATTTCGTGGATTATTTTATTATTGATGACTGCCATACGGGTTTTTACATCGCGGATGTTTCCGGGCATGGCGTTTCTTCCGCTTTCATCACGGTATTGTTGAAAAGCACGGTGAGCAATTTGCTCGACCAATACCGCCAAACAGAGAATAATGCCATTTTGCAGCCCAGCCGCGTGCTCCAACTCATCAACGACAGCATCATCCAGCAGGGCTTCAACAAGCATCTAACCATTTTTTATGCAGTTACCCACGAAGATGAGCATACCATCACATTCAGCAACGGCGGGCATTTCCCCTTTCCATTGCTTTTTGATGGCGAAAAGGCCCGTTTTCTTTCCAATAAGAACCTGCCTGTAGGCTTATTTGAAAACGCGGAATACCCCAATCGTACGATTGCCGTGCCTGAGCAATTCGCCATGGCGCTCTTCTCGGACGGCGTACTTGAAATTCTCCCCCAACAAAGTTTACAAAACAAGGAAGAATTCTTACTCTCCCAGGTAGGGTCGATGGACGTGAGCCTGGATCAATTGACACGCGAACTGCATCTGGACTCGACGGAATCACCGTTGGACGATGTCACCTTGATGTTGGTGAAGAAGGGAATGTGAGATGGAAACAGGAAATGTGTATTACGCGAAACACGATGGAGTGCTCGTGCTGAAGTTCGTCGGTGAAATCCGCTATACCATGGGAGAGTCTTATCGAATCAGCGCATCGCTGGATGCGTTTCTCGATAAACTCTTCGAAGGGAAAGATTTCGAGAACGTGCTTCTCGACCTCACCGAAACCCTTAGTATCGACAGCACCAACCTGGGCCTTATTGCAAAGATTGGACAATTTACCCAGCAGCAGTTTGGGCGCAAGGCGACTATTTTATCCACCAATGAAGACATTGATGCGATTCTGGACAGCGTCGGATTCGATCAGGTGTTCATGATTCTGCATGAAACGAGTGAGACCACCGCAGAGCTGCAAGATTTGCCGCAAGCGGAATCGCCTGATCGTGAGCTGGCCCACATGATTCTCGATGCCCATCGCGCCTTGACATCACTCAACGAAAAAAATAAAGAAATGTTTAAAAATGTCGTGCAAATCCTTGAAAAACGTGTTCAGGACAAAAAATGACCGAACATGGAATACGGCGGGCCAGATAAGCCTGGCTCGGCCGCTTCGTGATGTATGGCCGGAATAGACGCTTGCCTGGGGCAAACCCAGGCAAAAGAGGTGGAGTAGTGCTCATTCGAGCCGATTTCTCGTAAAAAAAGCCGCCGCCATATAGCGCGATTTCGAACGCCCCGAGCCTCCACTTGCCTTTGAATTTAGATATTGATCCGTTTATCATCACGCAAGCTGGGCGTGGAAACCCGGATAAGACGAAGACGCTGGGTTTCCGCCGCCAGTTGCAGAATCCCTCCAGCGCCGGGGCCTAGCAAATGGATATATTTCAAGCACTATTTTCATCCGAGGAGCGCGGCAGCCCTCTGGATAGGTATTCAGCCGATGTGATCTCGCGCCATTCCTTAGATGGCAAGGTGATTTATCTCTCCGACTCCGCATCGGGTTTTCTCGGAATAAAGGACGCGGAGCATTTCCCGTTGGATGGATTCTCTTTCATTCATCCGGATGACAAAGAGCTCGTTCTAGAAAACGCCGCTAAACTGCTCAAGGAAGGCGGCATGCAGCACTTGGAATACCGCCTGCGGAGCGCCCAAGGCAGTTACCGCTGGGTGGAAACTTCCAGCCGCTTATTACTGGATGAAATCACCGCTGAACCGCTGGAGATTATTTGCGTCACGCGCGATATCACCACTCGGAAAGAAACGGAATTAGCGCTTCGGCAGAGTGAAGAACAGTTCCGGTTGCTGGCGGAGCATGCTTCCGATATTATCATGCGTGTTTCGCCGGACATGCGGTACCGGTATGTATCGCCCGCGAGCGCGCCCATGCTCGGTTATATGCCGGATGAAGTTATAGGGCAATATGCAAGCCAATTCATTCATTCATGTGATCAGCCGACTGTGCGCCGCCAGCATGACCGCATTCTGCAAACAGGCGTCACTGCGAGAACGGAATACCGCTGCCTGCATAAAAATGGCGAGTATATCTGGGTTGAAACAACCGGAAGGGCTGTAAAAGATCCTCATACGCATAAGCCGCTTGAAGTGGTGTACGTCATGCGGAATATCACCGAGCATAAACGAATTGAAGCCACCTTGTCCCGAACGGTCCGTGTCAGTGAACGGCTGCGCTCTTTCATGGCCGCTTTGAATGATTGCACCACCCTTGACTCGATGTGCGCGCCGCTTCTCGACGCCGCTCTGGATATTTCCGGCATGCAAGCGGGCGGCATCTACCTTATCCAAAACGGAAAAGCCGTTTTGAAACACCATCGCGGCCTCACTTCCACTTTTACCGCAAAAATGGCGCGCATTCCTTTTTCCATGGCTGTCGCCCGCTTGTTCCAAGAGACGCGTGAAGCCATAAATGTGTTGGATTTGTCGCTGGAATGGATGTCATTCGCCAAAACCCAAGGCATTCGCCATGCTTGGTCCCTTCCATTATGCGCAGGCTCCGAGGTCTTCGGGTTTTTAAATGTCGCTTCGATGCAAGAGCAAGAACCAGAACCCAGCCTTCTGGCTATCCTAAGCGTTTTAGGGCTGGAAGCGGAATCGTTTATCAACCGCTTGCGGGCCGAAGAGGCCCAACACCGCTCCGAAGAGCAATACCGGGTTCTTGTCGAGCATAGCCAGCTTGGAATCACTATCATGCGGGGAGATCGCATCATTTTCGCCAATCCGGCTATTTCAGAAATGACGGGGCGCAATATTGAAGAATTGACCAATCTTCCCGGCGGTTCCATCACCCGGCTGATACACCCGGACGACCGGCCTTCATTCTCGAAGGCGCTTCGTGTCTTGCAGCACCAGGAAGCCGCACAGCAGCGCATCGAGGTGCGCCTGGTGCGCAAGGATGGCGCCATCGGATGGGCGGATGTGGCCTTGGGCCATAGCAGCAATCCGTACGAATCCTCCACCCATGCGTTCTTTATCGATATTACCCAGCGGAAGCATGTTGAACATCAACTGCTGGATTACACGGAAAATCTGGAACGTAAAGTGGATGAACGCGCCCAGCGGGTGCAGGAGCTCACACGGCAGCGCAATGAGATGGAGAAATTGGCGGCGACTGGGCGCATGGCCGCTGGCGTAGCCCACGAGATAAATAATCCGCTGACTGGCTTGAAGAATTCTTTCCTGCTTGTCAAGGAAGCGGTGCCATCCGACCATCCCTATCAGCGTTTTGTGGGGATTATCGAACGCGAGATCGAACGCATCAGCCATATTGTACGCCAGATGTACCAGCTCTATCGGCCCGAATCCAAGCAGCCGGTTCCGATCAATGTGCGGGAAGAGCTCAGCGATATATGCCAGCTCTTGGAGCGGCGCGCCGCCCAGCGGCAAGTAGCCATATTAATCGATGTCGCCAGTGATCTCCCTGAACTCTGCGTGCCGGAAGGCGCTTACCGGCAGATCCTATATAACCTGCTATTAAATGCGTGCCAGGCTTCTCCTTGTCCAGGAGAGGTTTTATTGACAGCACATGCAGATGGGGATAAACTATTAACCACGGTGAAGGATAGCGGTCCTGGAGTTTCTTCCGAGATACTGCCGCATATTTTTGAGCCGTTTTTCTCGACCAAGGGCGGAGTAGACCGGGCGCTTGACGGAGGAATGGGTTTGGGGCTTTCGGTTTCTAAAAGCCTGGCGACTGCTTTGGGATGGGAGATTCTCGTGGATTCACGGCCTGGTGATGGGGCGGCCTTTACGCTTATGGCGCCCTTGGAACTTGCAGCAGCGGAGCAAGAAAGGGAATCATGAGCCGGATGATAAGCGTGATTAATGCATTGCCACTGGAATGGGAGCAAATCCGCCTGGGCCTGTCGCAAGACTCCGCATCGAGTTTTTCCAGGCCCAAACCATTGCACTCTTCTCAAGCCGCCGCCAGCAAGTCCGATCATTGGGGCTGGCTGGCGATACATCACGAAGAACGGCCGTACCGGGTGCTGCTCGCGGATGATGAGGAGTCGATCCTCTGGTCTACACAAGAATTGCTCAAGAGGCGCGGATGGGATTGTGTTTGCGCCACATCGGCCCGCGAAGCGCTCGAGCTGCTCGCCATGGGCGATTTTGACGTGCTTGTCGCCGATTATAAGATGCCGGGAAATGAGGAGCTGGAGCTGCTCGAGACCGTAAGCGAAGATTTTGCCGATTTGCCCGTAATCGTTATTACGGGTTATCCATCGATTCGCTCCGCTGTCACCGCGTTGCAGCGCCATGCATTTGATTATGTCACGAAACCGCTCGATATGGATTACCTCACCTCACGCATAGAGGAAGCAGCCTATCGCCGCCGCTTAAAGGCCGCACTGCGTGACAGTGAAGATAAATACCGTTTATTGCTGGAAAATACCGATGCCGCGATTGCCTATCTGGGAGTCGGCGGCCAAGTGATTCTGGTGAACAAAATGGCGGCCAATCTGTTTGGCTGCTTGCCTGAAGACATTATAGGCCAGCATATTTCGGAAGTGGCTCCAAGGATATCGAATGCGATCATGGAACGCATCACCACGACGGTGAGAACGGGCGAGGGCGATGTCTTTGAAGACTATGTGACGCTGCCTATCGACACGCGATGGTTCTGGTCGAGCTGGCAGCCTGTCCGCGGCTTGCGCGGCGAAGTCGCGGGAGTGCAAGTAATTGCACGGGATATCACAAACCGGAAAATGGCGGAAGAAGCATCTCTCGCCAGCGAACAGCTCTACCAGGAATTATTCGATAATGTCCCTCTCGGGCTTTTTCGCACCACTCCGGATGGATGTTTTTTGGATGCCAATCCAGCATTTCTCGATATGCTGGGATACCCAGATAAAGGAACGCTGCTCGGGCAGCCCGCGCCTTGTATTTGGGCCGACGCCGCCAGCCATAAAGAGTGGCGGTATCAACTTGACACCCATGCGCTGATCCAAAACAAGGAAATCCAGATGGTGCGCTTTGATGGCCAAGCCATCTGGGCGCTGGTCTCTGTTCGGGTGGCAAAAGACATGCATGGCGAACCTCTATATTTAGAAGGTTCAGCGGCAGACATATCCGAACGCCGGGAGATACGGGAAGCCATCCAGCAAAACGAGGCTTTCTTTGCGGCTGTTTTCGATGGAATAGACGACGGGATCTGCATCATGGATTCTGGCCTGCTCGTCACCCGCGTGAACCGTTGGATTGAAGAGCGGTATGCGAAGGAAATGCCATTGGCGGGAAAGCCCTGCACGGTTATCTGCATGCTGCCGGACCGCAATTGTCCGGATTGCCCGGCCCGAAAGGCCATGGACACCGGCGCCACAGCCACCCAGATTCATCCCATCCCCTCTGCCGGGCCAGTTGAGTGCTGGATTGAGAAGCATTGTTATCCGTTGCGGGATAATACAGGCGCCATAACCGGTTCCATTGTATTTATCCGTGATATTTCGGCGCGCAAGCGGGCGGAAGAAGAACGTATTCAGCTCGAGCAAAGAATTCAACAGGCGTTAAAAAATGAAAGCTTGGGTATCTTAGCCGGAGGCATCGCCCACGAATTCAACAATCTATTGATGGGCGTACTCGGCAATGCGGACCTGGCCATGCACGAGCTCTCCCAGAAAGGCCCTGGCATCGAATACTTGGCGGAGATTGGAAAGGCCGCCATGCGCGCCGCTGAACTCTCCCGCCAAATGCTTACTTATACGGGCCGGAGCCAATTCAAGTCTGAATTAGTGGATGTCAATGCCCTTATCCGCCAGATGAGCCAGCAGCTCAAGGCGTCTATATCCAGCATATGCGATTTACGCACGTATCTCATGGATGAACTGCCCGCCATTCCCGCCGATGCCGCCCAAATCCGCCAGGTGCTGCTAAACCTTGTGGCGAACGCTTCAGAGGCTATAGGAGAATCGCCAGGGGCCATTACGATATCCACTTCCTATCATGAGCCTGGCGCCGCGGAGGAAGCTTCTTACGGGGATGTGCTTGAAGAGAGCGCATACCTTTGCATCGAAGTGTCCGACACGGGGTGCGGCATGAACGAGGCGGTCTTGAACCGCGTTTTTGATCCCTTTTTCTCGACCAAGTTCACCGGGCGCGGCTTAGGCCTTGCCACGGTGCAAGGCATCATCCGCGCGCATAAGGGCAAAGTGCTGGTATCAAGCGAGCCAGGCCATGGCACGACTTTTGCCGTTTTTTTGCCGTGCCAAGCCGCCAGCGACGCCAAATGCCTGGCCGTGCCGGCGGCATTCTATGAGCAGCCGCATGGCTCCATACTCGTCGTGGATGATGATGAAACGGTCCGGGATGTTGTCACCCGCATGCTGGACAAAACGGGTTTGCCCGTCGTATGCGCCTCGAATGGATGGGAAGCCGCGGAATTGCTCGAACAAACGCCTTATGCATTTTCTTGCGTGCTGCTGGATTTGGTAATGCCTGTCATGAGCGGCCACGAAACCTTTTGCATCCTAAAACGCATCCGGCCAGACCTTCCAGTGATTCTCTCGACGGGATACAATGAAGCGTATTTGCCGGAGCAGTTCAGCCCCGGCGACTTAGCAGGCCATCTATCAAAACCTTTTGGCGCGGAGCGCTTGCGCTGGACCATCTGGCAAGCCCTGAGCGGCTGACCCGCCGACGCGCGGGTGTTATTTGCCCGCATGCAACCTCATCCGCCGTTGTCCAGGCGTTTCTGCGTATCCGCGATAACGGCGTCAAGGGTCTCTTCGAGCGAGGTTTTGGGGGTATACCCGATAGCCTTTTGAATCTTCTCGATGGAAGGCGCGCGATGAAGCATGTCTTCATACCCTGGCCCATAAGCTTCTTCATAGGGGATAAACTGGGTGCCGGAAGAGCTTTTCGTCCGCTCGATAACGAGCTTGGCGAGGGCTTCAATGGCCACGCTTTCCGGGCTTCCTAAATTAAACACTTCCCCGCAGAATTCACGACGCCCAATGAGCGCCGCAAGGGCAGGAACGATATCGCCCACATAGGTGAAGCATCGCGTTTGCTGCCCGGAACCAAATATCGTAAGCGGCTCGCCCCGCATTGCTTGGCGCACGAACCGGGGAATCACCATTCCATACCGCCCGGTCTGTCTTGGGCCTACAATATTGAATAAACGCACGATAACGACCGGATGCCGCTTTTCATGCCAATACGCCAATGCGAGAAACTCATCAATTGCCTTTGACGCTGCATATCCCCAGCGGGTCAAGCAGGTGGGCCCCATGAGGCGGTCATCCGTTTCCTTGAAGACGCTATTCACGCCTTTGCCATACACTTCGCTGGTCGAGGTTATCAACAGCGGCCTGCGATACCGGCACGTTTCTTCGAGTACGGTTTCCGTGCCGCGCGTATTGTTGATGATGGTTCGAATAGGCTCTGAAACCACCAGTTGGACGCCGACAGTGGCGGCAAGATGATAAACCGCCTGTACCTCGCGCACCATGTCGCGCACAATATCCTGGTTCAATGTGGAGTCTACTACACAGGTGATGCCTTTGATATGTTCGATATTTTCGTAAGAGCCCGTGCTCAGGTCGTCGAGAACGAACACTTCCTGTCCTTGGGCCACCAAGAATTCACACAAATGTGAGCCGATAAAGCCCGCTCCGCCAGTCACCAGTACTCTCATGTATCCGCCCTTCGCATCAGTTTATTAAAAACGGCACGCCATATAGCAAACAGAAGGGAGTATACGGGGCCAGCAATTCTGGATCAAACCTATTTTTAGTTTTTCTTTAAGCAGAATCAATCGGCGCTCCTCGCAGAATGGTTCCCTGCAAGGAAAAACGCGCCGGATTGCGCACATCATACGCAACGCAAATGATGGGCGCTTCATCTGGCGCGGCAGGCTCCCTTTCTCCGGGAGCAGTGCTGAGCACAATTCCTTTTTCGAAGAAACGGCTTTCTATGTAGGGGAGCTCGCCATCCGGATCAACCAGCAAAATAGAGGGTTCGCGGTTAAGCTCGCTTTGGATTTCCCGGATATGGTTCTCTATCGCCGTCATTTCCCGGCGCATGCGCTGCGTATCCCGCGTGTGGCGTTCAATGGCTGATTGCATGAGCCGGATAAACGCGGAATTGGCGCGTTCTGCTTGTTTGCTGTTGTGTTTGCGCCGGGCCTGGGCAAGCACAAGCTCGAGCATTTCTTCCAGGCCGCTGCCATTGTTTTCAATGCGCTCCATCAGCGCACTATCTAGAGAGAGGCGCTGAAGCAATACTAGCTTTCCTTTTAGCGCTTCATCGTTCTTTTCTTTCCATACCAAGACTTGCTGTTCCAGGACTTCCGCGCATTTCCCAAACGCCGTGATATGCTCTTCTAGCGGCTGCGATTCCCGAAACGCGCGCTGCGCCGTGGAAGCTGCGTATGAAACCCGTTCGAGAATGGTTGTAAGCTGCCGCACCGCAATGGAAAGAACCGCTTCGCAATACAGCCGGAACTCCTGCGGAATCCACCCAATGCTGTCGGAAAGGCTCTTGGCGTTGTCCACGGCCTCTTCCACGGCTATTTGGGCTGTTCTAATCTGTTCTTCCGTGGGATTCGTCGCGGCTTCATTCAATTGGGAGGAAAGGCTAAGCGCTAAATCCATGATTTGCTCTAAAAAAATAAGCTGGGTCTGCGCGCCGCGCAATTCGCGGACATATTGCATGGTCTCAGCGCCTACAAGCATATAGTACAGCATAGTTCGAGTGCAATTATGAACGTCTGTGCTTGCACGCATTTCCGATTTTGTCAGGCTGACCAGGCGAAGCCTGTCCCGGGTGATGGCTAGTTTGAGCTTCAACGCCTCACCGCTGATAGGACGCCCATACGCCTCGCTTGTCAATGCCTTGCACAAATATACCGTGCTCGAGCCGCCTGGCCCCAGCATGAAGCGTTCCGAACGGACGGACGCCACGGCATGGATTTCCACGCCAATTGCTGAACCGCCAATCGAGATGGAGCGCCCTTTCAATATGCCGCCCCGGGCTTCTCCCTCCACGGACACTCCTAACCGCCCATATAATAAATCGGGCGATTCCACGGCCGCGCATTGCACGCGCCCCATTTGGGCCACGAGTTTTGCGCCTCGCAGCACATTGCGCACCCGGACATCGCCCCGGACAGATATCAGCCACACCCCTTGAACATTCTGTTTGACCGAAATATCTCCTGATGCCAGAATATGGCCTAGCGCATAGCCTTCGACGGTCACGCACCCGCGTTTCGCCAGCACGAGCGCATCATCAGGAATATCGCCTTTTATCGTGATATGGCCTTCCACCTCATAGACACGCACCGTGAGATCCACGGGGATTCCCCCAAGGACATGAATAATCTGCTTGGGCTTGCGCTCGAAAAACGTTTCCGCATCCACGGCTCCCCATGATGGCCTCCCACCGATGGATTCCCCGCCGTTAGGAGCTTGTTCCCACGATATAGGTTCATCGCTCACGGAGAGTTCTCCTTTCTCGTCGTCTGTATCGGAACTACGGTTCCGGTAAGAAGGCGTTATCCCAGAGGATGGAGGAGAAGGCGGATTTGGCATGGCTTGTTTTTTTTGCGGCAAGCTTTCCGCCCTGCTGGATTCCGCATTTGACTGAGGCGGCTTGGCTGGCTCGCTCGTTTGTTGGCGTTCCCGCCAGTAAAAAAGCACATGCTTTACTTTTTCGACAAGCTGGAGGCTTGCTTCCGGAAGACTGGCTAACCGTTCCTGGCATTTCTTTAGAAACTCAGCAAGAAGCCTCGCGCCTTCCAGGGTAAGCTCTAAAACTTGCCCTGCACCCAGCCTGCGTATCTTGTCAAGCAGCTCTGATAGCGTTTCTTTAGACATATAATTCACTAGACCAGATAAAAGTCATCTGGCCCCCCAAATTGCGATAGCGCTTGCCGCTTTGCTTTGTTTCGTGCGCATTTCTAGGAATTCATTCTCCCCTTGCTGAACACCACCTACCGATCACGCCGTTTGCGCACATCCTCGCCAATATGCATTCCGCTTCCGGACTCCCGTTGAGGTGTGGGAGGAGACATAGGCGTCCGATTTGCAATTTTCAGGCGAGGCCGCTCCAGCGTAGGCTGCTCTGGAGCCGCATGTAATGCAGGGCTGGCCTCGATGCGTTTTTTAATCTGTTCTACCGTATCCGAACACACCTTAATACCTTGTTCATTGCCGGCATGGGCGCACGTGCTGCACATATCCGCGGCAACCTGCATAGTTTTATGGTGATCCCCCAATTGCGTATCATACATGCTGATCGTCTTGTTGATGAGGCTTACCGCGTGATTGCCCGTGGTCATGCTTGGAAATTCAATGTATAGATTCGTCATTTGCCATTGGCAATACGCGATGGATTCCGCATCGCCCATGCGCTCCGCATCGCTCATGCCCTTGCGGTATACTTCCTTCGCGCTGGAAAAACGGCGATGCCATAAATGAAGCTCCGCACGCGTATCTACAAGCTCGCGGAAGAAAAAGCCCGCCGATTTTTTATCTTGAAGCCGCACCGCCGTTCCGATAGCGATTTCATATACCCGTATGGCGCTGTCATAGTTATGTTTGATTATCTCTTTATGCGCGGTCGTCGCCATCATCAGCCGGAATAAAAAGCCCGCACTTGCCACATCTTCGTTGATGCGCGCTTCATTTAGCGCATCTTTATAGATCTCGATGGCCCTGTCAAAATCTCCTTCTTGCGTGGCTTGTTCCGCTAATTGATCGGCCTGGATGGCTTCCGCCGAAATCAGGTCTTCATTTTGCATGCCGCATTTCCCCATGTCACGCTCAGATTGGACGCGTATATACTTTCAACCTATAACTTAACATGGCGGAATTCCGGCGCATTCCCGGATCCGCCTTAGCCACATAGGCCTGCCTTGAAAGAATTATATCATAGGCCAATCCGCAAATTCAGTATATTCCGCATGGAATAAGAATAAAAACAGGCAGGCCTGCCCGGCCTGCCTTCTACTCGTTTCCGCGTATCATAACCCTGTTATGTGCGTCTGCCCGCCCATATAAGGCTGTAATACTTCTGGGATAATCACGGTTCCATCCGCCTGCTGATAGTTCTCGAGCACCGCGATGAGCGTGCGCCCCACGGCCAGGCCGGAACCGTTCAGCGTATGCACGAACTCCGGTTTTTTGTTATGTTTGAACCGGATATTCGCACGGCGGGCTTGAAAGTCGGTGCAATTGGAGCAGGAACTGATCTCCCGATAGGTATTTTGCCCAGGCAGCCAGACTTCCAAGTCATAGGTTTTTGCCGATGAAAAACCCATGTCGCCCGTGGACAAACAGATGGTGCGGTATGGCAGCCCCAGCAATTGTAAAATATGCTCGGCGTCATGGGTCAGTTTTTCCAGTTCCTCCCATGATTGCCCGGGCGTGGTGAATTTGTACAACTCGACCTTGTTAAACTGGTGTAGGCGGAACATGCCGCGCGTGTCTTTGCCATAAGAGCCGGCCTCGCTACGGAAGCAAGGGGTATAAGCCGCGAATGCAAGCGGCAATGCCGATTCTTCTATCGTGTCATCGCGGAACATATTGGTCAACGGCACTTCCGCGGTAGGCACGAGCCAGAGGTCACGCCCTTCCACGGTGAACGCCTCGGAAGCAAATTTCGGAAGCTGTCCCGAGCCTTCCATGCTGGCGGCGGATACCATGAATGGGGGTAGAATTTCCGTATACCCGTGTTCGCGGGTGTGCGTATCAAGAAAGAAATTGACAAGCGCCCGCTCGAGGTGCGCCCCCGAACCGCGCAGCAGGCTGAAGCGGGCCCCGGAGAGTTTTGCGGCGCATTCCAAATCGAGTATGCCCAGGTTCGCGCCAATGTCCACATGGTCTTTTGGCTCAAAATCGAATGTGCGCGGCTCCCCCCAGGTGCGCACTACTTGGTTAGCCGAGTCATCGGGCCCGACCGGCACGCTTTCGTTAGGGATATTGGGGATCACAAGCATGGCGTCGCGCAAGCGTTGGTCGAGCTCACGAATCGGATCTTCCATTGCTTTGATCTTATCGCGGACGAGCCGCATCGCTTCGATAGCTTCCGAAGCGTCCTCTTTCGCTTTTTTCTTGAGGGCGATTTCTTCCGAAACCCGGTTCTGTTCCGCGCGAAGCTGTTCACAATCATACAGCAATTCGCGCCGGGACCGGTCTAGCGACAAAACAGGCTCCAGATCAATCTTCGCGCCCCGTTTTTTGAGGGCGTCGAGGAGGATTTCCGGTGTTTCGCGAAGGATTTTAATGTCGAGCATGGAACTGATTCCTTTACATCACGTATCTTGATATCACACTTCTTCATGCATAGATAAAAAACGGTGGCGCGTTCATTTGCCCCGTATCATTTGCGCCGCACGATATCCAGGATGCGCTCCAGATCATCGAGGTTGTAATACTCGATCTCGATGCGGCCTTTCGATTTTCCGCTGGGATGGACGGAGACGCGCGTGCCTAATGCGCGGCGTAATTCATCTTCAAGGCCTGCGATATCGGGATCTTTATGTGGTTTGGGCTTTGCCGGATTAGGCGGTGCGGATAGCTGCTCGGTTTGCCGGACGCTTAATCCTTGAATGATGACTTTCCTGCATGCGGCTTGCAGCGCTTTTGGGTCATCGATGGCCAGAAGAGCGCGGGCATGGCCCATGCTGATTTTACCTTCCGCTACATCGCGCTGCACCTCATCGGGGAGATGCAGCAGCCGCAGCATATTCGCAACCGTCGCCCGCTTCTTTCCGACATGATCGGCCAACTCTTCTTGCGTCCAGCCGAATTCTTCAATGAGTTTCTGGTAAGCTTGGGCGAGTTCGATAGCATTTAGGTCTTCACGCTGGATATTCTCGATAAGCCCAAGGCGGAGCATATCGGTATCGGACACTTCGCGGCAAATAGCCGGAACGGTTTCCTGGTCGGCCATGATGCTTGCACGCACGCGGCGTTCGCCGCTGACGAGTTCGTATATCTCCCCCCGGCGGCGCACAATAATGGGCTCTTGCACGCCTTCCTGCCGGATGGATTCGGCGAGTTCATCCAGGGCTTCCTCGTTGAATACGGAACGCGGCTGTTTAGGATTTGGTTCGATGAGGCGCGGATCAAGATGCAGCACCCGGTCGCCTTCCGCGACAGGCTCATCGGAGGACAGGGGCGGCGGCGTGCTGGAAACAGCCGCGGGAATTGGAGGCCGGCCGGATAACAATGCGTCAAGGCCTTTGCCCAAACCTCGTTTTTTAAGATTAGCCACGGGACACTACCTCCCGCGCCAGGGCGAGATAGGCCTTAGCGCCCGCGGATTTGAGGTCGTAAAAAATGATGGGCAGGCCAAAACTCGGCGCTTCCGCCAGTGTAATATTCCGAGGAATAATTGTCTGATACACTTTTTCTCCCAGATGAGTGCGCACATCTTCAATGACTTGGCTGGATAAATTGGTGTGTTGATACATCGTCAATAGAACACCTTGCACTTCGAGTTTTGGATTGAGCGATTCACGCACGCGGGCGATAGTGCCAAGCAATTCACTGAGCCCCTCGAGGGCGAAATACTCGCATTGGAGCGTCACCAAGACGCCATCCGCCGCCGCGAGGGCATTCACTGTCAGCAGATTGAGCGCGGGAGGGCAATCGATAAAAACATAGTCATATTCGCTACGCACGGCCTCGAGCGCCACTCTAAGGCGGTGCTCCCGATCTTCCATTTCCACCAGCTCAATTTCCGCCCCCACCAGATTGCGGTCGGCGGGGGCAATGAACATGCGGTCCACGGCCGTGGGCTGCACAATATCGTGAATAGGCACATCGTCCACAAGCACATCATAAATCGTCTGCGCCAGTTTCGCCTTTTCCACGCCAAGGCCGCTGGTGGCGTTGCCTTGCGGATCGAAATCGACGATCAAGACACGCCGCCCCGCCGCAGCCATGCAGGCGCTCAAATTGACGGCGGTTGTGGTCTTGCCCACGCCGCCTTTTTGATTGGCAATTGCGATGATTATTCCCATGACCCCACGCTGTCCGCCGCAGGAAGAAGCATAGCCGACATACGGCCGCTTGCGGCTCTGCAGAAACCCACTAGAGGCCGTATGATACGGGTGGCCGTTCAAACAAGTCAATTCGAGCGTTATTGCACCGTATCCAGAACGCGGCGGACAGTCCGGGCCAAGACAGCGCCAGGCACCGGCTTCTGTATAAACTCGATAGCCCCTTGGTCTAGGAGGCTTTGTGCGGATTCATCGAACTCATATCCCGACAGGAGGAGGATTTTGGCGGAAGGACACGCTTTGCGCAAATGAGGAAACGCTTCGCAGCCGCCCATCTCGGGCATAATCATATCTAAAATAACCAGTTGGATATCAGGGCCTTTGCGCCAGGCGGTCTCGATTGCTTCCCGGCCATGTTTGGCGGTCAGTACGGAATACCCGAGGCGTTCAAACAGCATTCGCGTCGCGGCTAGGATCATGGCTTGATCATCCACAATGAGTATGGTTTCCGAGCCGTGAGGCAAAGCAGCCGTTTCATGGCCATTCTGCTCCACGGGAAGCTGGTTAATAGCGGGAAAATAGAGTGTGGCTCTCGAACCCGCACCGGGTTCGCTATGGATATCCACATGCCCGTCATGATTTTTCATGATGCCGAAAACGGCCGCAAGGCCCAAACCGCGCCCAGGCGCTTTTGTTGAATAAAACGGCTCATATATGTGGCGAATGGTCTCCGCGGGCATCCCGCACCCGGTGTCCGATATAGTCATGATGACATATGGCCCTTCTTGTATGTCGATAAGGTCATGATTTGGCGTATGTGCAAACATGAAATGATAGGTTCGTATCGTAATGGAGCCCTCGGCCTCAATGGATTCGATGGCGTTCATCATGACATTTAAAATCACCAGTTCCACTTGGGTGGCGTCCGCCTTGATATGCCAGAGCCCCTTTTCCAGATCTTCGATAATTTGGATTCGGGAAGGAATTTTGGACTCATGTAACTGGAGCGTTTGCTTAATCAATGCATTTAAGTTTAGTTCCGCAGGGTGGTATTTGCCACGGCGGGCAAAGGCGAGCATTTGGCGGGCCAGATCGCCAGCATTGATCGCCGCTTCTTCGATCTCCCGCAAGGAGTGTTGGGAAGCCGGATGGCTTTCTAGATCATCGCGAAGCAGGCAAGCGTTTCCCAGCACCACCGCCATGAGATTATTGAAGCGATGCGCAATGCCGCCCGCCAGAGTGGCCGTCGCTTCAAAAAGGGAAGCGCTGCGCATGACCTCTTCCGCGTTTTTCTGCCCAGTGATATCCGTACAGGTGCCCACCATGCGTACGGGCTTTCCTGATGCGCCCCGTTCGGTTCGCCCCACGGATAGCATCCAACACACAGAGCCCTCTTTATGCAAAAAGCGATGCGTGACACTAAAGTCTGGCGTCCGGCCTTCCACATGCTCTCTGACGGCCTTTCGCACGGTGTCTGCGTCAGAAGGATGCATATGGGAGAACCATCCTTCCAGCGTGCCGCCAATTTCGTTTTGCTCATATCCCAGCAAAGATAAGAAATTGTCCGACATTTGAAAAACATCCGTGGCGATATCCCATTCCCATACGCCCACTTTGCTGTTGGCTAGAGCGAGGGAATAGAGTTCTTCCAGGCGTTTCAATTTGGTGACATTACGGCAGATCCTTCCAACCCGCGCCACACGTCCACTCGCATCTCGAATGGGGAATAGAGTGCCTTGGAAAAAGAGACGTTCTCCACCCCAAAACAATTCATTTTCTTCCGTATAGCCTTGGCCCGTCTCAGCCACTTGCTTTGCTTGTTTCATGAGATCCTGGGCACGCCCTCGAAACACCTCGGGGAGTAGATCGGTTGAAGGGCCTTGATATGGCCCGATATGGAACCGGCTGGCGCCATTGAAATAGAGGATGTTTCCATCCAAATCGAACATGAGAATAATATCATCCGCACTTTCCAGCAAAAGGCGGAGGCGTTCTTCACTCTCCCGCAGGGCGTCCGCCGAGCGCCGCTGCTCCGTGACATCGCGACCCACGAGCTGCACCGCTTTAATGCCTTCCAGTTCGCATAGCCTTCCTGAAACAGACACCGGAATTCGCACCTTATCGGCGTTGACCCAGCAAGTGTCTATTACAAATGCGCTGTTTCGCGTGAGATATTCTTGTACTTTCGCCTCCAGTTCCGGCCATGCCTCCGGTGCGGTAATATCTTGGCAAGCCATTTCCAATAGTCTGGATTTAAGGTGTCCGAGAAGAATCGCAGCGGCATTATTGGCTTCGAGAATACGACCTAACGGGTAACAAACAGTCAGTAATGCGTCGAATGCGGCGTCGTGAAGCGTCCGATACTTGACTTCGCGTTCTTCCAAAAGCTTGTATGCTTCATTCATGCTCCGAAAAATGGGGCCAATCAGAATCACGCCCGCCAGCATAACAATGGAGATCAGCAAACCCAAAAGGTCCATGGGATAATCGAGAGGGCGGAATTGTCCACATAGGTAGGCGTAGAGAGATAAGACTCTTCTCGACGACATTACGATAAAACCAATGGCAATGAGTGACCATGCAATTTTACGATGTGTCAATTTGATCAGACGTAGAGAGAGAATCGCCGCCGCGACTTGAAGCCCCATCGATAGAATTAGGATGCACGCGAACATCGCGCCCCCCCCATTTCCGGGAAATCCTACCCTACATTTTTGTCTGCTTATATCTTAATGAATCATCTGGCCTCACTACGTACAACAACCAGTTTTTTTTAAACCTATATATCTCACGGGATTAGTATGCCACAAATATTTTACATCCGCAAGCCAATGATTTATGTATAGGTTTTTCTACAATAACACTTTTTACTGTATTTTCGTATGTTTCGGATAGAGAATAGATCCGCATCTCTACAACGAGCAATAGGGGCATGCCCCCTGGCCACCGCATATTGCCTATCCCGTTAAATTAAAAGGGCTTATATCTTTTATGGCGCACATACTGGCCAGGCATCCACCCGCACCCGCCGGGTGCGTGGGCCATCAAACTCGCAGAAATAGATGGATTGCCATGTTCCCAAAACGAGGCGTCCATTCTGGATGGGAATCGACTGCGAGAATCCCATGAGGCTGGCTTTTACATGGGCGGCGGAGTTTCCTTCCGCATGGGCGTAACCGCCATTCCAGGGTGCGATGCGTTCGAGAATGGCCGTCATATCGTGAATAACATCGGGATCAGCGTTTTCGTTGATCGTGACGCCCGCTGTCGTGTGTGGCACGAAAACATGGCAAATGCCGTTTTGTACGCCCGATTCCGTGACAGCTTGCTGGACCTCCGCATCAATGTTGCGGAATTGGGTATGCTGGGTGGTGCGGATAGCGATATCGCTCATCATGGTTCCCTCCTTCTTTGTATTTATGTAACACTTTAGGCATCTGGAGCAAAAGCATCGGACCGATTTTTGAACCGCGAATAGACTTAGCGCGGCGTGGCCGCAACCAAAGTGTTTCGTTTTTTTACCGCGAATGAACGCGAATGAACGCGAATATATCCTCTAAAATGTTTTTGCGACTCCCGTGGCGTGGGCGTCTCGCCCATGCGAGAAAGGAGAGAGCTCGTGCAACACATCCTACAACGGCACATAAAAAGCATATCCTGTAACTATTTGATATGATTTGAGTTCTATGCAAAATCTTCGCAAGGGAACTACATTTTTAACTGTTAGTTGTACGAATAGACGCTAATGCATGGCTAACCTCCGTTACTGGGAGTTTTTTAACAGGATTTACAGGATGGACAAGATTTTTGCAATTTTTGCAATGGCAGTCTCTACATGAAAAACACGCTCTTTCTTTTCGACGTTTAGCTTTATAAAAAATCATTGCAATCTTGTAAATCATGTCTAAAAAAAGCTGCCATTACTTCAGTTGGTTAAAGTGCTACATATTTACATCAGAATTCGGCTCTATCGAGGTGCATCAAGCCTAGCCGAAGCGGCGCGATGGCGCAGACGGCGCTGAGCACGGTGATGAATACCAACACGCCTGTGAGCGCCCATCTGAATGAGCCTGGGTGCGTGAAGCGTTCGAGCACGCGCCATTGAATAATCACCGTCTGCGCGCCAACCACCAATGCGATGTAGCCCATGCTGAGGAGGAAATTCAGGGTGCCTCCCATGCCCGACACAATGCGGGCGGGATTGTCTTCCTGGAAGTTGGGGAACAGGCTGCCGAGTCCCACCGCCAGGCCCGACAGGGCGAAATTGGTGATGATGATGCTGTAGACGGCCAGGAAGAACACCAACGGCTCGACGCCAAGCCGGATGCAGGAAAGCACGATCAGCCCGATGGTGAAGGCCGAGGTGGTGGCCACGCTCAGCCAGAATTTTTGCCGCACGACTTGCCGGAACGTGATCGGCGCGAGGCCCAACACCCAGAAGCGCCGCCCCTCGAGGCTCACCAGAGGGAACACAAAACGGCTCGTGAGGGTGGCGAGAATAAGCGTGCAAGCGCCAATATTCATGCAGGCGATCCAGCTTCGGTAATAGGGCGCGCCCGGAACTTCCTGGTTGCGCAGCCCGGCGATATACACCGCCATGATGCCGAAAAATATGATGAACTGGAGCCATTGCGCGGGTTCCCGCCAGAACAGTTTGATGTCTTTAACTATCAGCGCGCGCGCGGGCTGGGGGGCCCAGGCCATTAAACGCTCGGTATGCCCCAGCACGCCGAACGTGAACCAGCGCAAGCGCTTGCGTTCGCGCCCCGCCAGGCTGGCCCATCCGGGATAATACATGCGCTGGGCCAGTTCTGAAGCCAGCCAGACGATCAATAGGGCGTTTGACAGCAGCAGCAGTATGTAAAAAAGCCCGTCCGCGTATTGGCCCCGGGAAACGAGAATGAGGGACTGGGCCGCCCAGTGGCTTGGCAGCCAAGGCGATTGGGTTTGCGTGGAAATGGCCCCGAAAGCGCTGAGGGCCTTGCTTTGAAAATAGGTGTCTTCCGCCATGCGTGCTGTATTGAACGTGTCCCGCAAGTAGAACGCCAGCCCAGCCGCCAGAAGGGCCGCCGCCACGGCCAGCGCGCCTCGGGGCAGGCGCGGATATACGCGCACAAGGCTTATGGTGAAGATAGCGCCTAATGCGGCGGGCACGGTGACAAAAGGAATGTATACCGCGAGCGCGGCGAAATAGAATGCCAGTGGCGCACCCGTAATGCGCCCGTACGCCAGGATGAGCGGCGAACCCAGGAATGCGGAGGCCCATGAACTAAACACGACGCATTCCGCAAAACGGCCCAGAAACAGTTCGCGGTGGGAAAGCGGCGTCTGAAGAAGATAGCTGGTCTCTTGGGCGCGGTATAACGTCGAAAAGGAGATGAGGATATTCGAGAAAATTAACATGAGAAACAGGGCCAGCGCGAAAACGGAGAGCAGGCGCAGCATGACGATCTCGCCAATATTCATGATGTCATTGCTCACACCCACGTCGATATGCTGGAGCCAATGGAAACCCGCATGGAACGCCCCATACGCCCCCACCCACAATAGCACCGTCGCAATGCTGACCACGGCCACTTTGAGCTTGGATTCCCTGCGTACGGACGCCACGCTATGGCGGGCCATGCGCAGTTTAGCGCGGAAAAAGGCTCCAAGCGGCCCCATCACGCCTCCTCTTCTTCCGTAAGGGCGAGGAATACCTCTTCGAGCGTGCCGGGATTCTGGGCGAGGGCCAAAATATCCGCCAGCGAGCCGGTGTGAAGCAGGCGTCCACGGCGGATAATGCCGATTCGGCCGGCCACGTCCTCAATGACCCCCAAGCTGTGAGTGGACATGAACACCGTGAGGCCTTCACGGGTCTTCTCTTTAAGGAAATGGCGCACGAAACGGATGTTCTTCGGATCAAGGCCCACCCATGGTTCATCGACGATCACCACCCGGGGCTTGTGGAGAAAGCAAGAGGCGAAGGAGAGCTTTTGCCGCATGCCGTGGCTGTATTCCTCGATGAGCATGTCCGCCACATCGCGTAATTCAAAGCGTTCCAGCAGTTCTTCCCCCTCCGTCAGCAGCGTACGCTCGGGAATACGGTACAGTCCCGCCACGAAACGCATGAACTCACGACCGGTGAGTTTGTCATATAGAAACGGTGTGTCGGGGATATAGCCAATCAACGCCTTCGTGGCCACGGGGTCACGCTGGATGTCATGGCCCCCAATCAATGCCCGGCCTTCCGTGGGATGCAGCAGTCCCACCAACATCTTGATGGTCGTCGTCTTGCCCGCCCCGTTGGGGCCAAGAAAACAGAAAAACTCGCCTTCGGCGATATCGAGCGAAAGGGCGTCCACGGCGGCATAGCCGTTGAAGCGCTTGGTCAGATTCTCTATTCGGATCATAATGGGCTTTCTTTGTGTTATGCCGCAGCGAATGCAACAATTTTCGATGTAATTATACCAAGAACAGCAAATAAGTTTGCGGCGGACGAGTATGGCTACGAGAAGAGCCATTTGAAATGCAGACGGCAATAGGCCGCCTTTGCTGAGGTATAGCCATGCTTCGGCCCCAGGATTGAGCTTTAGAGATGAGCATATGTTTACAGACAGCTACAAAAGATTAAAACCTCCCGCGGGGCTTGAAACAGCCCCGTCCAGGAGGTTTCTCTTACCAGATGCCACCTATAACACTATGTAAGCCCGCCTAAATCAGATACGGCCGGACTTCAGTCTTGGAAGAAGGGCACACTAATCTCTGGCACATCAGCCTGCGGCAAAGGTGGAGCCGTGCCATAATCGGGAGCCGTCGAGCTTTCGATGATTACATCATCCACCAGCAGGCTGACGCCAAATGATTGAATTCCCCAGAACTCTGGATGATCAAAAACCACATCTGAGAAGGAATACAACAGCGTCCAATTGGTTGCGCGCTGGGTTGGCGTTGTCGCATCATCGCCATACGCATAATATGCAGTCATCGTTTGGGCTTCGGCATCCATGACACACTTGATAGTTACACGAAATCCTGTGGTTTGAGCGCAAGCGCCTTCAATGTCAAAATCAGCGCCTGCATATGCGTTGCCACAATCGACCATGCCAATATGGGAGGTCACGATTTCCAGGTAGCCACATAACAGGCCATTGCCCATGATGCAGAATGTGTCCTGGACGAACTTCCACCCCGCGTTATATGATCCTTCTTGCCACCCAGTTCCACCACGTTCGGCTGGAATACAACCCATCATATTAGGAATCGTGAACTCCATGGTCACTGTCTGCCCGGAAATCCAATCATTCGGGAATTTAATAACAGGACCACCTCCACTCAATACAAGGGCTCCATCCGCAAAAGCAGGATCGCCCCATCCCCCAGTTCCCAGCGTAGTGCCTTCAGGCAATGCAGCGCCCCCATCATCAAAATTGAGATAAACCGTTCCCGCACTTGCTACACTTGCCGCTAAGACAAATGCCAACGCCATTGCTACACGTGAAGATTTTGTTCTCATTACCACATCCTCCTCATCTTCGTTGAATTAACAGCCTTTTTCTTTGTGGTTACAAGAGGCCCCGTCTTTTAAACAACGCCTAAAAGCTGGTGTATTGAACATCGAGAATAGTCTTTGATTTTAAGAATTGAGCAATGGACCGTTCTCAGCAAGAAAGCGGTTCTATACATCATTCACAGTTCGGGTATGCTCTCCCGATTCCTGCTTCACCGAATCGCCGCCTTATGTGGACGGTTTACATAACTCCATCCCCGGCGCCACCTCCTTTTTCTAAATGACGTATGATCTTCTAGAGCCACACACCTTTTCTTCCTTTTTTCATCCTCGAAAATGCAATCAGCCGAAAACGGCCTTCTGCCGTGTTCGTGCGGATTCAATTGCGTTTTGAATATCCCGACCCGCCAAGAAAGGCCTCACCTTACGAGGAGAGTAGATTGCCTCCGATTTGGCAAAATCTTATGATTCGGATCAACGGTATTACTAAAACAAATAAAAATGTTTCAACTGTGATTATCAACTAAAATCATATACCGTGATCGATCACGTGTCAAGCAGATTTTTCGAGAAACTATCCAGTCCGTTTTTCCAGCGATACGAAATGCATCCGCAATCAGCGCATCGAGAGAATAAGGACTGTAAGTGTTTATAAGAAAAGAGCTTATATTTAGGAGAGTGATATGGCATGCCAGTGATTTTTTCAGTGGAAAATCATTTTCCGGCACATATGCTTCTTTTGCCTAAATATGTATGAGAACGCTCACGCTATATTTCGCACTAAAAACACCACATAATCAATCCGCATGGCATAGCTGCAACCAAAGTGTTTCGTTTTTTACCGCGAATGGACGCGAATGAACGCGAATATAACCTCCATAATGTATTTGCATCTCCCGTGGCATGGCCACAAGGCCCTGATCGGTGGGGCAAGCCCCACCCTACAAATTTTCGTGTATTTCGTGTATTTAGTGGTCTCGAAATCCGAATCATTGGTTGCGGCCCTGCCGTGTTAGGGATCATGCCAATCCTGTCAAAAAAATGCAGCTTTCGCATTACGGATTAATCCTCATTTCGCCTGGCGGCGCACAATGCCGTATACTGCTGATGAGGTGGGAAAACGGTATGGAATCTACTCAATTTGATTATGGAGAGCCACACGGAGGCAAACCGATATCATATCTTGGTTTTATAAAGGGCCGAAGAGATAAAGCCGTATCATTATTGGGATTGCCTCTGAAGGGTGAAGGAGTTGGAATGCGATTTGTTATAACGACAGAAAAGGAACTTCGAGCTTTTCAATCATTTGATCTGCTAATGTGTCTGGATAAACTAGGACTAGAGTCTGTATGGCAAAATATGGGGTATACTGGAGATTTCAAAGGAATCTTAGAGCATAATGACGAATACGAAAGTCCTGAGAGAATGGGATGGGATACCATTTGGGACACTCATATTGATTTTGGATTTGTCGATCTCAAAATGAAGAATGTTTCTGATTCTGTTACAGAGGCGGTAACAAGCTGTCAAATGCGAGCCTTCGTAGTTCCTTCGGATTTTCGTCCGCCGAGCCCTAGAAATGATCCAAGAATTGACATCCTTCTAAATGACTATTCTGGAAAAAGTAGGTGGCCGTTTGAGCACGAGGACTCGCAAGACGATGAAAGTGGGAAGGGGATTATGCTTGACTTTAAAAATGGAGAAACAAAAAATGTGCGCTGTTTGGATGTTTCTTCATTCTGTGAAGTCATTAATGTGGAGCTATATATCACTTTATCCGACCATGCAAAGATAAAGTCGGGTCTTTCCAGACTAAGACATGGCAAATCTGATGTATTCTCTTACCATGACGATGGACCCCCTGGTCAGTCTTCCCTTCGCCGACGGCTAACAGTAATGCATTGCGGGGGAGAATTACCCTCTTGGGCAATCCTATAGAGTGGAGTGGTTTAAAATTGAATGCAACACAGCGAATGGATTCCCTTCTCCCGTGGCATGGCCGTCCCGGCCATGCGCATGAGGGGGACGCCCATGCCACGGCATTTATAATTGACTTGGAACTGTAGAGCGCGATGGGGGCCGTATCGTTGCCTCCAAATATGAACTGTTTTAGTAGCAGTATCGAGGAGAGCGCTGGAAAAAACATATCAAGAATCGGGGAGCGGATGAATATCTTTTCGTTCGATGAGGAGAATGAGTTCTACTATGCTTACCGCCACGCCCCTGCTGGATGATTCGCCCTACGGGCGTATCGAGAAGCGGGCTACGAAATGGTATTTGGCCGATGCGCGGCCCGATGTGGCCATGCGCTTCCGGCGGCTTTTTCATGCGGAGCTGCACCCCGGGCGCGAGGATATCCCCCTCCCTACTTCCATCCCTGGTTTTTGGACCGAGTTGAACTGGTTCATGAAGCGCTATCCGCTTTGCGCTGCGCCTGAGGATCGCAAGGCGCTCGAACGCCTTATCACGAAAGATCTCGAACACGCCGAAGCCGTCCTGGAGTTCAATACCTACATCCACAAGCCCGCTCTGCTCGAATTGCCCTTGCGCATGCCGTTGCGCGAATACCAGAAAAAAGCCGTCGAAGCCATCGCCCTTCAGCAGCACATTCTCGTGGCGGATGATGTGGGCCTGGGCAAGACCGCCGTGGCCATCGCTTCCATTTTGAAGGAACGGCGCACGCCCGCCCTTTTCGTTACGATGACCCAGTTATTCAAGCAGGCCGTACGCGAGTTCGCCAAGTTCACCGCCACGGCGTGCATCGAGCGCAACGGCGCATACCATGATGTGGACGAGACGGCGGCCCTGCCGTCGCCGGGCTCCGATGTGTTGATCATCCATTCCATTGACGGCTTATTGCCCTACGAATTGCCGCCCGCGGATGTGTATGTGATGAAATACTCGTGCCTGCGCGGCTGGGAGGATGTGTTCGCGCGGGATGTTTTTCGTTATGTGGTCTTCGATGAATGCCAGGAATTGCGCCGCAAAGGCACCGGGAAATACAACGCGGCGCGCGTGGCGGCGAAACATGCGGATTTCTGCGTGGGCCTTACGGCGACGCCTATTTACAATTACGGCGATGAAGTATTCAATGTGCTGAATCTCCTCAAGCCGCGTTGTCTGGGAACGCTCAAGGATTTCGTGGCGGCATGGGGTGAGATGACCCGGTTCCATAAGCTCATCATCCATGAGCCCGCCGCCCTCGGTTCGGTGTTGCGGGAACAGCTTCTCATGATCCGCCGCACCAAGCATGAGGTGGGCCTCGAGCTGCCCGAGGTGCAGCATGTGATCGAGTATGTGGACCACGATGTGCAGCGCTTTAATGCGTCCCTGGGTGAGATCCTTGAATTGGCCAAGCACACCCTGTTTGGCTTCACCTCCGAGGACCGCATGAACTCGATGGGGCGCTTCGACACGGCGCTACGCCATGCCACCGGGGTGGCCAAGGCGCACTATGTGGCCGCGCGCACGCGCATCGTGCTCGAAAGCGGCCAGCCGGTCATCCTCGTGGGCTGGCATCGTGATACGTACGAGATCTGGAAGACCGTCTTAGCGGAATATGCGCCGGTCCTCATTACAGGCTCGGAATCGCCGCAACAGAAGGACGCCAACAAGCTGGCCTTCATCCGGGGCGATACGAATCTGCTTATCCTCTCGTTGCGCTCAGGCGAAGGCATGGACGGCTTGCAGGAGAATTGCTCGATTGTGGTGTTTGGCGAACTGGACTGGTCGCCGCAAATCCATCACCAAATCATCGGGCGGCTCCACCGGTTCGGACAACAGGAGAGCGTCCTGGCCCTGTTTCTGTTGAGCCGGGAAGGGTCCGATCCCGCCGTGGCGGAGGTGCTCGATCTGAAGAGCGAACAGGCATTCCATATCATGAATCCCGAGGAGCGCTTCGCGCCGGAACTCGATACGCGCGGCGGGGAGAAACGGTTGCAGGAGATCGCCGCCGAGTTCTTGCGCCGGTATGAGGTGGACCTCGATAAGGCGCGTGCGGAATTCGAGATGAAGGAGCCGGATTCGTATTGGAGCGTTCTCGCGGCCCTCGAATCATTCTCCTGGGACCGCCACCCGGACGAACGCCGCTGCCAGGAATTGCTGCATACGTGGCTCACGGACCTGGGCGTCGGCGTGCGCCGGGAAGCGCCCGTGAATGGCGGATTGATCGACTTGCTCACGGAGGACGGCGTCGGCGTCGAGGTGAAACTTAGTCCCACGCCCCGGGGCGCATTGGTGCGGCAGATTCGCTCGTACATCCAGGATGACGCCATCCGTGCGATCATCGTCGCCGCCGTGGATCCCGAGGAATTGCCCGAACGCCTCTACGGCAAACGCATCACGGCGGTGAACCTCCGCCGCGCCGCCCGGCTCAGCGCGGGATAAGGGATTTTTAACCACGAATAGACATCAATATGTCCAAACGCGGTAGGGCCGCAACCAAAGATTCGGATTTTGAGACCACTAAATACACTAAAATCTGTAGGGTGGGGCTTGCCCCACCGCTCAAAGGATACGCCTTTATGGACCAGAATATAACTCGCTGATATGCAATGGTTTCCCGGTAAAATCCTTGTAATAAAACAACATTTTTCCAAATAGTGGTACCAATAAGCTGGTAATCATTTTTTTTCCACAGATTACGCAGATGACACAGATTTTCGGCATGGGATAAAGTGAGATGGGAATATAAGCTGCGTACCAGTAAAAATCCGAATGAAGATGGTGCATATATGCCGGGCAAAAACGGTTAGGCTTTCATTGCTCCGGCTGATGGCTCCCGAAAACCATCCTATGCCTTGTCTTGCCGCGAACCCACGCCGCTGGTAGTGCCCAGTTGACTGCTCCTTTACACGCCTAACCGCGTTTCGCCCGAGAGCCGTGGTTATCCCCGCATTGGGGTGTTTCGGGCTTGCCCAAAAGGTTGGTCATAATGTGACCCTCCTTTCTATGCCAAGCATTGTACGCTTATAGGATACTTCCGGACAAGGCGATAGAAAAACAAGAGTAATGAGAAAAGTTGATGGCGGCCTCTTTTTGGAATATTTAATTATATATTTACATATCTGTGCTACTATCTTAAAAACATTGTTTTCTTGCGAGGATTTTCTGTGTAAACCAATGTATTTTAACTGGTTAGGACCTACGATTTTTACATAGTATTTTGATCGATGAATCCTTGAACGGTGGGGCAAGCCCCACCCTACCCATCTGAATTTTAGTGTATTTGGTGTATTTAGTGGTTTAAAATCCGGATTTTTGGTTGCGGCTACGCCGCGCTTTGCTTATTGTAGTTTAAAGAGGAAAAGTCTGGCGCGCCTTTTTATAGTCATATGTGGAATCATAATCGATGCGGCCAAAAAGCGAAGAGATTTTCAGTTGCTCCAAATGCTGCACATATTCCATCAGCGCCTGGGTCACGGCGGCTTTTTTGGTACGATGGTTTCCCAATTCCTGCGCCTTTTTGATCAGCGCATCATCAAGCTCCAGATTCGTAGGCATGTCACCACCTCCACACAAACTATCACACAAAAAAAGCAACAAATCAAGGATTGCCCAATAGTTCTCCACAGAATGTGAGAATCGTGCCTATATCTTGCTATACTATTTCTTCCGTGTGATTTGGATTTTATAACGAAGATGGCTTGCCAGGATTCGGCGAGCTTTTCCGCAACGGTGAATTGGGAAACACGAGCGAATGACGGACATCCCCACAAACGATGAGCGCAGTTGCACGCCTTTGCTAGACCGCATCAAAAGGCCGCGCGACCTGAAATCTTTCTCGATAGATGAATTAAAACGGCTCGCGGAGGAAATGCGCCAGACCATCGTGGCCACGGCGTCGGTGAATGAGGGCCATTTAGCGCCTCATTTGGGCGTCGTCGAACTGGCCATCGCCATCCATCACGCCTTTGATACGGAACAGGATAAAGTCATCTGGGACGTGGGCCATCAGTGTTATCCCCATAAGCTGTTGACGGGCCGGGCAAGCCAATTTCATACGATACGCAAAAAAGGCGGCTTGAGCGGCTATCCGAAGCCATGCGAAAGCCCTTACGACGCCTTCGGCGTGGGCCATAGTTCGACTTCCATCTCGGCTGCACTCGGGATGGCCGTGGCGCGCGACCGGCAAGGCGGCAACCAGCGCGTGATTGCGGTCATCGGCGATGGGGCCATGACGGGCGGCATGGCCTTCGAGGCCCTTGCCCATGCGGGGCAGATCGGCACGGACATGCTGGTGGTGCTCAACGACAATAAAATGGCCATTTCGCCTAATGTAGGCGTATTGTCGGCGTATTTCAGCCGCCTGATCACAGGCGGGCTATACACGCGCGCCCGCGAAGACATTTCCGGCCTGGTGCGCCAGGTATTAGGCCCGCAGCTTAGGAAAGCCGCCCAGCGCGTCGAGCAATCGGTGAAAAGCCTCATCACTCCCGGCACCCTCTTTGAAGCATTTGGCTTCAAATACGTGGGGCCCGTGGACGGCCATGATTTGGGCACCTTGCTCGATTGCCTGAACAACATCAAGACCATCAAGGGGCCTGTTTTTTTCCATTGCGTAACGAAAAAAGGCAAGGGGTATGAATTCGCGGAGGAAGACCCCTTAACGTATCATGGCGTAAGGGCTTTTGACATCAAAACAGGCAAGTTCCACAGTGCAGGGGCAGGGGCGAAATCTTTCACGGATGCGTTCGCGGAGGCGCTGATCGAGGCCGCCCATGAAGATGAACGCATCGTAGGCATCACGGCCGCCATGCCCACGGGCACGGGTTTGAGCCAGTTCGAGAAGCATTTCCCCGACCGCGTGTTCGATGTAGGGATTTGCGAACAACATGCGGTAACGTTCGCGGCGGGCCTCGCCATCAGCGGGCTGAAACCGGTTTGCGCCATCTACTCGACTTTCTTGCAGCGCGGGTATGACCAATACATCCACGATGTCTGCATGCAAGGACTTCCGGTCGTATTTGCCATCGACCGCGCTGGGGCCGTGGGCGAAGACAGCCCCACCCAGCAAGGCGCATATGATTTATCCTTTTTGCGGGTGATTCCCGGCGTGGCGGTCGCCGCTCCTCGTGATGATGTGGATATGAGCGCCATGCTCCACTGGGCGCTAAAACAAGATATGCCCGTGGCCATCCGGTATGCCCGAGCCAAAGCGCCCACCATCGGAGAGGCCGCCGGACGCGACATCACGCATGGCGAAATGCTCCGGGAAGGTTCTGACGTGGTGATTTTGGGTGTTGGCCCGTGCCTGGCCACGTGTTTGAAAGCCGCTGAAGAGCTTGAGGCCGAAGGATTATCGGTGGCGGTGGCGGATGCGCGATTCGTCAAACCGCTAGATACGCAGCTTCTGGAGCAAATCGCAGACCGGCCTATTCTCACCGTGGAGGAAAATAGTATCGAGGGCGGATTCGGCTCGGCTGTTCTAGAGTATTATCAACAGAGCGGACGCCTCCATGAGATTACGCTGCAACGCGCGGGATTTCCAGATACGTACATTGAACACGCTACACGGGATGAACAATTGGCTGAAATTGGCCTTGACGCTGTTGGCATTACAGCCGCATTGCGTACAATGCTTCATCGAGCGCCTATTGAGCGTATCGCATAAATAAAAGGTATTTGCACATAAGCTATAGGTTTGGCCTGTTTGGCCTGTCTTGATATATTCTCATGCTAAAAGGAGAAGCGATGATGCGTGTACATCTGACTATTTCCGTTTTATTAGGAGTAATGAGCATGGGTTATGCAGCCTCTGTATGCGCCGAAGACACCAATTGGATACCCGCCTCCGACCCACGATTCGAGATTCGCGGACTTCCGTTTCTCCAAGAAAACGAGGGGCATTGGTGGCGGCTTCCCCAGCGTGCGAAAGAAAACATCCCCGATTATGTTTGGGAGACGAGCAAAGCCTCCTCTGGAGCACGCATTCGTTTTCGCAGCGACACGACATCCCTGGCCATTCGCTTCACCTCCGACCGAACCCAAGCGCAAAATCCGAATATGAGTCTTTTTGGGGAAGCGGGACTTGATCTGTATGTGGATGGCCAATATCTGGGCACCGCGACGCCGAACGCTACCGGAGAGATTGAGCATGTATTTTGCACGGGCCTTTCCAAGCAAGAGCGTTCTTTTTGCTTGTATCTGCCTCTTTTCACCGAGACTACGGTAAATGCCATCGGCCTGGATTCAAACGCGAGTATTGCACCTGCGGAAGCTTTTGCGGTAGCGAAGCCGGTCGTGTTCTATGGCACCTCGATCACCCATGGGGGATGTGCGAGCCGGGCGGGGCTCAGCTATGAAGCCATTTTGTGCCGGCAACTTAATCTCGATTTTGTAAATTTTGGATTCAATGGATGCGGGCGTGGTGAAAAAGAAGTGGCGGCGTTGCTTGCGGAAGTGGATGCTTCTTGTTATGTGCTTGATTTTTCCCAGAATAATGCGAGCCCGGAAGATCTCGAAAAAAACTATCGACCTTTCATTGAAAAGCTGCGGTCACAGCATGCAGACACGCCCATCCTTTGCGTCACCCCTATCTATTGGGCTACGGAGCTTCCGGGTGCGGAACGGCCCAGCGGCCATGAAGCGCTGCGGAATGTGATTCGGAAAGCGGTCCAGCAGTGTGTGGAGGCGGGAGACAAAGGCGTGTTTCTGGTGGAAGGTTTCGAGGTCTTGGGGCCTAAACAAGGCGATGGATTGACGGATGGGGTGCATCCGAACACGTTGGGTTTTTACTGGATGGCGAACGGCTTATCCCCTTATGTGGCTAAAGTGCTGCACCTGGCGCAGTGATGACGCCGCCTCTCATTCCGTATAACGCGGCACACTAGACAAAAGGGCGGTATCGCGATTTCTATTCGTTGCTAATGTCCACATGGTGGCGGGTGGGGCCATTGGAACCATAATCTTTGGGCGTTAGCGTGGGATAATCGTTGTTAAAACAGGCGAGACAGAAGTCCTCTTTCTTATACCCCGTGGCATCCACTAAACCTTCAAGGGGCTGGAAAACCAACGAGTCTACACCCACATATTCGCGAATCTCGTCAACGGACATCTGTGACGCAATAAGCCGTTCCTGGCGTGGCGTGTCAATGCCATAATAACAGGAATTGATAATGGGCGGGCAACTGATACGGAAATGGATCTCCGCCACACCCGCTTTGCGCAGCATCTTGATGATCTTTTTGGACGTGGTGCCCCGGACGATGCTGTCGTCCACTAAAACCACCCGCTTGCCCCGAATGGCGCTGCGCGCCGGGTTGAGCTTGATTTTGACGCCGAAGTCGCGGATGCTCTGGTCGGGCTCGATGAACGTGCGCCCCACATAATGGTTGCGGATAAAGCCCATATCGAAAGGGATGCCCGATTCATGGGCATAGCCGAGAGCCACCTGGTTGGATGAATCCGGCACCGCCATGACCAGGTCGGCCTCGACAGGGGCCACTTTGGCGAGGTTGCGGCCAAGCTGTTTGCGCACTTCATCCACACTGCGTCCGAAAATTTCGCTATCGGGCCGCGCCACATAAACGAATTCGAAGATGCAAGGACGCGGATGCACGGGCGGAAACGGCTTAAAATATTCGAGCCCTTTACGCGTCGCCACTACAACCTCACCAGGCTCCACCTCGCGAACCCAGTCGGCATCAATAATATCTAAAGCACAGCTTTCGCTGGTGAAAATATGCGCATTTCCCCGCTTGCCGATCCATAGGGGGCGGAATCCAAGCGGATCGCGCGCGGCCACCAGTTCCTCGCCATTTGTAGCCAGCAGCGAATATGCCCCCACCACTTGGCTCAATGCATCCGCGACACAATCGACAAACCGTTCTTTGCGGGAACGTGCGATAAGATGGATGGGCACTTCACTGTCGGATGTGGCATGAAAAATAGCGCCTTGGGCTTCGAGATGTTCACGCAACCGCCCGGCATTCACCAGATTTCCATTATGCGCCAGCGCCATGGAGCCTTTCGCATAGTCACGAACAAGAGGCTGCACATTGCATAGCGCATTCCCTCCGAAGGTGGAATAGCGCACATGGCCGATCGCGATATCCCCTTTAAGGCTGGCCAGCCGATGGCGCTTGTTGGTGGCGAATACTTCCGAAACCAAGCCCATGCCCACAAAACGGCGGAGATCTCCCGCGTCCGCGCTGACAATTCCCGCACCTTCCTGGCCTCGGTGTTGCAGGGCGTAAAGCCCCAAATACGTGAGCGTAGCGGCCTCCGGATCACCGAATACGCCAAATACGCCACATTCCTCATTCAATTCGCTGTCTAATTCGTCCAATTCGCTAAACATGAGGTTAGAGATCCGTCTTTCCCGTGAGTTTTCTATACGCTTCCAAGTATTTATCGCGCGTCTTCTCGACTACTTCCGCGGGCAGGGGCGGAGGCGGCGAATTTTTGTCCCATCCGGTGGATTCAAGCCAATCCCGGACGAATTGCTTGTCATAACTTGGCTGGGAATGGCCGGGGGCATATTGATCCGCAGGCCAGAAACGGGAGGAATCTGGTGTGAGGATCTCATCCGCAAGAACCAGTTCGCCATCCCGCATGCCAAATTCAAACTTCGTATCACACAGAATAATGCCCTTCTGCTCCGCAATTCCGCGCGCGTGTTCATAGACGCGCAAAGCGGCTTCCGCCGCCGCGTTACAGCATTTCTCGCCGATAATCTGGGCGGCTTCAGCCGGGCTGATGTTGAGATCATGGCCATCGGTGGACTTTGTGGCGGGGGTGAAGATTGGCTGATCTAGCCGGCTGGATTCCACGAGCCCCGTAGGTAAAGTGTGCCCGCAAACTGTGCCTTGGGTTTTATATTCTTTCCAGCCGCTGCCCGCCAAATAACCCCGAATCACGAATTCCACGGGGAACATCTCACATTTACGCACCAGCATCGAGCGGCCTTCAAATTGGCTGGCATGGTATTGAAAGTCTTCGGGGAAATCCCGAATATCGGCGGATTCAAGATGATTGGGCACGATATCCGCCATTTGTTCGAACCAGAACAGAGAGACGGCCGTCAGGATTTTTCCCTTATCCGGAATCCCCACGGGATTGATCCAATCGAATGCTGAAATACGATCCGTGGCGACGATGATCAGGTGATCGCCCAGATCATAAATGTCACGCACTTTGCCTCGGGCCACAGGCGTGCGCCCGGGTAGATGGGTCTCGATTAGGGCTTCCTGGGTCATGTCAACACAATCCTCCCTATTGCCAGCACAAGGCTGAACCATCCGCGTTTCGGGTTTCCTGAATTCATCACCCATGGCGAGATTCACCACGAAAAAGCACTAGCTTGCTGGAAACCATGGGTAAAAGAACATGGCGCACAAAGAACAGCGCGCCCTTGAATCGCACCTTCCGAGGTCCAAGATGCAGCCGGACTCCGCCTTTATGCTCCTGAACGCCCCAGCGGCTAGATCATACTGAGCCCACCCCCCAATGTCAACGAAGGCGAAAGCACGAAGGCGAAAGCGCGAGAAACGAAATGGGGGTATGAGCATGCCTGGGAAGCCCGTGTGCATTTATTTATCGAGCTTGTGCAAGGCATCAATGGGGGTGCCGGGTTCGTGATAGCGGCGGTATAGATGAGTAAGCGTAGTATAGCTGAAGGCCATGTTGAGCCATGGCATCCGGATAACTGCCCAAAACAACACATACGCCGCGCACAAGAGGAAAAGATACGCCGGATACGTGAGGAGGAGGAGCAGCCAATGGCCCACCGCCGGTTCTAGCCGCCCGAGCCATGGCCACGCGGCAAGTAGCGCGGGCTGAATCCAATGGGCCATGGGCAGCGATACGGCCAGCCATAGCAATAATCCCCAGGAATGGCCGGCTTCAATGGCTTGACGCGGGCAATAGGCCATGCAACGCATGCAGCTTTCGCACGCCACCGTCCAATAAGGCCGTGAAGGCCTCCCTCTCATCCGAATCGCCTGCGCCGGACAATTGCGCATGCACTGGCCGCAGCCGTTGCATTCCGTATTGGCGAAAAACAATTTGGCGAGAAAAAAACGGCCAAACAGCAAATAGGCAACGGAAAGGGGCAATAGAAGAAGCCCAAGGAGCAGGCAAATGAATCCGCCGAAAGCTTTTTTCCCATCAAGAAGGCGCTCCGTGAAATGCGCCAGCCGTGGCGCTGAGTGCTCCATGATGGCGCGGGCGTTCTCTTCTCGAAAGCCGGAATGCAGGGAGGTCCAATTGGAAGGCATATCAAGCCCAAGGACGCCCCGCACGCGGCACCCCCGCAATACGAGCAACAGGGCGATGAGATAAGCCGCCGTGCCTTCCATTCCGGGGAAAAACAAGGGGCCAAACTTCGTCCCTCCCCTCGTCACCAACACAAAGGCGTGAACGCCGCCACCCCAGGGCGACAACGCAGCGAAACGGATCATCAGCCATGGCGCGGTAAAGCCATGGGCGGGGAAACAGAAGCCTACAAGCGTCTTATTTGCACAAGGCGGAGCATCCAGCCGAACGCCCCGCTCCACAAGGGAAACCGACGTTTTTAAGCCGCGATCTTGCGCGAGTGCAGCCATTTGGCGGGCGGCGCGAAGCGAATTGCCTGTTCCGCTCATCACATGGACGGCCATTGTGTCGTACATACTGCACGCTCCTGCTGCTGAAAAAGCGGTGAATCCAATGGGCATTATTCAGACGTGCGTGTCTGGCGCCAGATGGCACGGGTGTTCGCTATCGCCTCGCTCCACCTGGATGGTCGAATGGCGTATATCAAACCGTTCGGCTAAGCCATGATTGGCGTGATGCCAGAATGCATCATTCGGCAAACCTTCCGGCATGACCAAATGGGCTGTGAGCGCCGCCTCGGTGGTGCTCATCGGCCAGATATGGAGATCATGCACTTCCATCACGCCCGGCAATTGATCCAAATAGGCTCTGACCTCATGGGGATTGATATGGGCAGGCACGGCATCCATGGCCAGATTCAAGCTCTTTTTGAGGAGGCTCCAGGTGCTCCATGCGATCAAGAAAGCTATTGCCAAGCTCAATACGGGATCGATCCACGCATAGCCGGTCCAGATCATCAGCGCCCCGCCAATCACTACGCCTAGCGATATGGCGGCATCCCCCGCCATGTGCAGAAAAGCGCCTTCCAGGTTGATGTCCTTTTTCCGGCCCGACATGAATAGCCATGCCGTCAACGCATTAATGGCGATTCCGAATCCCGCGACCGCCATGACAATCCCACCCTCCACGGGTTCAGGATGATTAAAACGGCGGATAGCCTCCCAGGCGATAGCGCCCACAGCCAGCAGGATAAGGATGGAGTTCGCCAGTGCGGCAAGAATAGTGGAACGACGCAGCCCATAGGTGTGCCGTGGGGTCGGCTGGCGGCGTGCGAGCAGCACCCCCCCCCATGCCAGCATCAATCCCAGCACATCGGACAGGTTATGGCCCGCATCCGCCATGAGGGCCAGCGAACCGGCATATACTCCCATCACTACTTGAACCAGCACCACGAGCACGTTGAGCACGATTCCAACAACAAAAGCTCGCGTATGATCCAAGGGCGGATGGTTTTCTTCTCCGTGATGATGATGACCGCTCATCCTGATCTTTCCTTACAATTTAGCAACACTATTCCGTAATGGATTCAGTATACTATTTCGTGCCGCAAGACACGCAATATAGCCCGAACGGCGGAACGCATCTACAAAAGGGAAATTCAAAAAATGCGCCTCATGTGAATCTACATCGCCATAGAGCCGAAAACGGGCCTTCAAACGAAATCCGCTCTATAATAAGGCCTGGGCGGCGAGTATAATATAGCATCCTAGATTTGGAAGCTTTTTCGTGCGTTTACTTGAACGCACGCCATGGGAAAGATATACGGTTTATACATATTTCCCGCAAGTCATGGAGCCGCTGTTTTAACGAAAAAAGCAGATACATCATGGGAGAATGATCATGCACATGCGACGTGGCGGAGTTTTACTGCTGGGCATGCTCTGTGGAATGGCGGCGGCGGCAGATCCGGTTTGCCTGGCCAGCGCGAAAGAGGCCGGCACTCGTGAAACGCGTTGTGATGACGCTGGCGGATCAGCTATTCAGAAGGATACCATGTGTTCTAAAAATCAGGAGAGCCCCTGCATGAAGCGAATTGCCCCTGGCGTCTGGAAAATCCGTTGTGGAGAGCCGGAAACGGCTACTCCATTGGAGTATCGGGAGTTCAAGCCATTGGACGGCGCCTTGCATGAACTCGGCGATACGATAGAGCCGCCTTTCTCTATCGAGGAGGTGTTGTATCGCTCCACCGCGCGCGGTTGTGTCATCGAATTGCCATTGGGCCGCGATGAAGACCTATATGGCTTCGGCCTCCAGCTCAAGTCATTCCGGCAAACGGGCAAGAAAAAGACCTTGCGCGTGAACTCGGACCCCGTGGCCGATACCGGGGATTCCCATGCCCCCACGCCGTTTTATGTCTCGACGAAAGGGTATGGCGTCTATGTAGATACGGCGCGGTATGTGACGTTCTACGCGGGCAGCCATCCCCTCGCCAGCGGCATCGCGGCGGAATTGGCCGCAGGCAAGACCTTTGCGCCGGACGCTTCGGCCTCCACGTTATACCAATCGGATGCGGATCAACGGCGCAACCGCGATATGATGATCGAAGTGCCCGTGGCGAAGGGCGTTGATGTATATGTCTTTGCAGGGCCTACCCTTAAGGCCGCCGTGCAGCGTTACAATCTGTTTAGCGGCGGCGGATGCTTTCCACCGTTATGGGGGCTTGGCGTATGGTACCGGGGCGAAGGCAAATTCTCTGATAAAGAGGCCCTGCGGCTGGCGGGTGAGTTGCGCCGCGAGCATATTCCGTGCGATGTGTTTGGCTTGGAGCCCGGATGGCATACCCATAGTTATCCTTGCACGTACTTGTGGAATTCGGAACACTTCCCAACACCAGATGCGTTTATAGCCGATATGAAAACGCTGGGATATAAACTCAATCTTTGGGAGCATGTCTTTGTCCATCCTGACGCACCCTTTTATGAAGAGATCAAACCTCTCTCCGGCGATTATCCGGGCATGCTGGGCTTAGTGCCTGATCTCACGATTAAAAAGGCCGCAAGCCTTTTTGCGGATTACCACGAAACCGCGCTCATAGATAAAGGCATCAGCGGCTTTAAACTCGACGAATGTGATAACTCGGATTTTATCGGCTCGCCGTGGTCGTTTCCCGAGCATACGATTTTCCCTTCTGGCCTGGATGGCGAGCAGATGCATTCCCTCCTGGGCACGTTATACACCCGCACCATGTACCGCCCCTTCGTGCAAAACAACAAACGCACGTATGGCCAAGTGCGCGCCGCACACGCCCTCGCCGCGCCATTTCCGTTCGTGCTTTATAGCGATTTATACGACCATCGCGACTTTATTCGCGGCGTGGTGAATTGCGGATTTTCTGGACTGCTGTGGTCGCCGGAAGTGCGTTCATGCGATTCCTCGGAAGACCTTGTGCGCCGGGTGCAGTCTGTCGTGTTCTCGCCTCAAGCCTTGATTAACGCGTGGTTCATCCCAAATACGCCTTGGTTCCAAGTGAACCGGGAAAAGAACATCGCGGGAGAAGCCATGCCGGATCGGGAAACGGCCACCATGCTCTGCCGCCGCTATTTCGAGTGGCGCATGCGGCTGCTGCCCTATCTGTACGCCGCCTTCGCCCGCTACCGTTTCGAGGGCCTGCCGCCGTTCCGCGCCTTGGTGATGGATTATCCGGATGACCCGGAAGTGCGCAATATCGACGATGCGTATCTCATGGGCGATGCGCTGCTCGTAGCCCCGATGACGGCTGGCCAAACACAGCGGGAAGTTTATTTGCCTGCGGGCGTTTGGTATGATTTTTGGACTCGCCAGCCGATCGCAGGCGGCCAGCGCCACTTGATCGCCGCGCCACTCGATACGATACCCATATTCGTGCGTGAGGGAAGCATTGTCCCGCTGGCGGAGCCTGTCGAATGGGTTGGAGAAGATACGGTGTTCCAGCTTGAGGTGCTTACTTTTGGAGCAGCATGCACGCCCTTTACCTTATACGAGGACGATGGAGTGTCTTTCGATTTCGAGCAGGGCCACATGAACCGCATCACGCTCACTTATGATAAAGACGCTGGCCCGGCCGCAGTAAAAACAGGAGGTTTCTTGAGTTCACGTTATGATGTGCGCTCATGGAAGCATATTTGATGTCCGTATTGTGAATAGAACGCCATTTGAAGCGAATTAGGAGCCATTCATGGAAGTCATTGTCCGGCCTACAAAAGAAGACGCAGTCGCACTCACCGCAGGGCTTATCGCACACGCACTCCAAGAAAAGCCTGGTTTGGTATTAGGCTTGGCCACAGGCCGCACCATGGAGGCTGTCTATAAGCGATTGGTCGAGTTTCACGAGGATGACGGGCTCGATTTTTCCCTTGCCCGGACGTTCAATTTGGATGAATACATCGGGATTCCAGTGGAAGATCCCAATTCCTACCGATTCTATATGAACAAGCATTTGTTCTCGCAGGTGAATATTGATCCGCGCAACACGCACTTGCCTGATGGAATGGCCCCCGATCTGGATGCGGCATGCGCCGCATATGAGACGGAGATTCATGCATGCAATGGGATTGATCTCCAACTGCTTGGCATCGGGAAGACCGGGCATATTGGCTTCAATGAACCGTTGTCCGCCATGCTGTCGCGCACACGCCCAAAAGCCCTCAGCCCCGAGACGCTCGAGCAAAATGCGCCGTTTTTCGGCGGTGTAAACAAAATGCCCCGCCGCGCGCTGACCATGGGCGTAGGCACTATCCTGGAATGCAAGCGGTGTTTGCTCCTCGCCACGGGCAAAAGCAAGGCGGCGGTCATCGCCAAGGCGGTGGAAGGGCCTGTCACATCCATGATCTCGGCCTCCGCCCTTCAGCTTCACCCTAAATGCACCGTTATCGTGGACGAATCCGCTGGCGCCCTCCTCGAAAATAAAGAGTACTACCAGTGGATTTTCGACAACGAACCGGAGTGGCAGGAATACCACTGGTGAATAGCAGCTCTGCATGATATGCCTGGCGCCAGAAGCCTTGTTTGCAGGCTTCTGGCGCTGGCCGTATTACATGGGAATCATCCCGGCGGTGCGTGTAATACGTAACCGGCGGTTATTGCGCATCGAATCCACCACATAAATGCTATTTGTGGAGACAGCTTCCACCTTGAAGCGGTTGTCATAAAAAGTCTCGCCGGCCTTCACCTTGATTTCGCTCACGGTACGGTCCGTGTTGGTTACACGAACCTGGGCGGCAGGCGGGTCTTTGGTATCGACATCCACCAGCATGACGCAATATGCGCGCACTTCACGCGCTACTTCATCCACCAGCGCTACCGTACCCGTACTGGGATCAATGCGCTGGGCGTCGCTGGCCAGTGCGGAGGCTTCCCGAAGGCATTCCATCTTAAATGGGTCCGCATTGATCAGGCGGTCCACTTCCGCCCGCAAACGGTCGCGTGCTTGACCTAACACAGCCAAACTCTCATCGGAGGGATACCGCCTATGGTATTGTTCAGCCACTTTCAAGGTTTCGACGATGGCCACGCCCTGGCTTAGCATGCTTTTGGCAAGGTTCTCTGGCACGCCCATTTCGGGAGCCGGACGGCCCAAATACCAAAAAAGGCCAAATCCTGCCAGGCATAGGGCGAGGACGCCAGCCGTTATATAGAGGGGTAGGCGCAAACGCTCGAACCAGCCTGACGGGCCGCCCGATTCCTGAACATAGGCGAAGGGCTTGGATTCCATGGCAATAGACGCCAGTGAGGCATGGGAGGCATCTAGCTGCGCTGTAGCGCCAGGATGGGCTGGCGGCGTACGATTGTCTTTTTTCCGCTTGATCGCTGGCGTGTTGCGTTCCAGTTGCGTAGCATGCTCTTCTTCCCGGAACGCCTGTAGCGCATCGATCACGCTTTTGGAGGGAGCCACATGCATCACGGTCTCGCCCCCAAGATCACGAATGGTCAGGCTGCGCTGTTCCGCACGGGGACGGCCCACTTCTTCGCCGCAATACCGGCATTTTACAGCAAGAATGCTGATCTGCATTCGGCAGCTTGGACACAGCCGCAGCTTGTCCGGCTCCCGATCTGGCGATATGGGCGCGGTAAAACCGTCGGAATTATATTCCCGTTCAGTTGAAGCTTCTTGATCCTGCGAATTCTCCGTAATGCTGTGCAACTCTTCGCCGCAAAAGCGGCATGTTCGATCCCATTTGCTGGACTCCATATGGCAACTAGGACACACTACAGCCGAGCCATTGCCCCTATTAGCAGGATTTGCATCTGTCATGCGCACCACTCCTCTCGGAACGCCGCCACCATGCTCTCAATAGCACATTTATTATGTATACATCCTACCGCATTTTGCACCTCCATGCAATAGTTGTATGCTTCTATGTCGCTGAATTCCAAAAAATTCTTTTCTCGATGGGCCTCCCTGTCCACATGCATTATACGCTCAAACGCCCTACTGGTTCCCTATAATCGTTTTCCCCGTTGCTTTAGACCCCATTCAATCCCATTTTGTTTGATGTATCATGTATAAATTCGGAATCGGATTTGGAGTGCAGAGCAGGCGGAGAGACTGGCGCATAGGCCGTGAAACCGGATAGGTGTATTTGGCATAGGAGCATGGCAAACCTATCCCTATATGTGGCAATGATTTAAGAGCGCATCTTCCACTTAAATAGGTGGAAGCGCCTTGGCGCTGTGTTACATTTTGGATAAAAAACATGCCCGGCAAAAGAAAAAGAGGGGCTTTGGGCATATGATTGCGCCAAAACCCCTCTGACTCCCGGTTACAGCCGCCTGCCGTATTGCTCTTCGAGCGCCCGGCGCTCCTCATCGGGAAGCGATTTTAGATAGCTTTTCCATCTGGGACACCAGCCTATGTGCCATTTCCACAATCTTCCCAGGATGGACGCGGGATTGCGGTCGTATCGCACACGCATGGAACACTTCGCACATCCTTTATTGCTCATGGCCTGCTCCTCCCGTGGTGGAGATTATTTGCTTAATGGCACGGATGTACACCAATGGCGGTATTTCGCTACTTTGCCCATGACCACATCAAAATACAGGCTTTGCAATTGCTTCGAGATGGGCCCTGGCTTGCCGTCGCCAATCATACGGCGGTCAATGGAACGCACCGGCGCGACTTGGGCCCCCGTACCGCTGAAAAAGGCTTCGTCGCACACATAGAGTTCGGTGCGGCCAATGGGGCGTTCTTCTACTTCCAAGCCCAATTCTTTCTGGGCAAGCTCGATGACGGTGTTTCGCGTAATGCCCACAAGAATGTCAGCGCTCGTCTGGGTTGTAATCAGTTTGCCATCTTGGATGATAAAGAAGTTCATGGCGCTGCCTTCCGCCACGGAGCCGTCTTGGCGCAGGAAAATGGCTTCATCGAAACCGGCTTGCCGGGCTTCCGTCGCCGCCAGCGCCGAATTGACATAGCTTCCCACCGATTTGACACGGCTCGGAATCGCATTGTCGGATGAGCGCCGCCACGAGGAAACCGCCACGTCGAGCCCCGTCTCGATATCGCAATACTCGCCCAGCTTGATGACATAACAGCACAGACTGCTTTCCACGCCTTTAAGCTTCGGGCCGAGCGACAGCTCATTCTTATAGCAGATGGGACGGATATAGACGCCTTCATGGAATCCGCTGCGCCGCACCACTTCGATGCAAATCTGCTCGATGGCCGCCCGGTCCTCGGGGATCTCCATACACATGATGTTGAAATTGCGCACCATGCGGTCCACGTGTTCTTTCAAACGGAAGATCAATACCGTATCTTCTTCGGGCGCATAATACCCGCGAATGCCTTCGAATAGGCCTGTCCCGTAGTTGAAGGAATGGGTCATGATACTGACCTTCGCTTCTTCCGTGGGGATATATTTGCCTTCAAAATACGCCACCGCACCAGGAATCATCACCGCCATTGTTCACCTCCACGCCATTTGGCCTAAACCGTAAAAACACCCGTTCTTGTGCGGCATAGGATGCAACGCCGCAAAAGATATCTTGAAGTATACCAAGAACATGCGCACGCGCGCCCTGCCATATGCCGGTAAAACGCGGGAAACGCCGCCAAGCGGAGCACAAGATAAAAATCCTCGCTTCGTTTATTACACTAACGCCAAGTGCACCGCCATTGCAAGGCTCCAACCTTCGCCGGATAAATGGGATGTTTGCACAAGTATGCACACAAATAGCACATATATTCACGCTCATTCATTCCACGGTGCAGTCATTATCCATTTCATTTATTTGGTGAGATCCCGTGGCATGGGCGTCCCGCCCATGCGCATGGCCGGGACGGCCATGCTACATAGCTCGACGACTAGCGGGCATTATGGTTGTGTTTTTACATCCTCTTCTCTATTATAAGTTTGCGTCAATTATACTATTGAGGTGAAGCAACCGGGCCGCGTGAAGCGCCTGTATGCGTTTTCTCACGGCTTCAAACATTCGGGAGGAGCCTGAGTATGAATGAAGCTACGGCTGATAGCAGATCAAAAATGGCATTGCGGATCCGCATAGTCCTTTATTGTATTGTCTTGTTGGTGATAGCCGCATATTTGATGCATCCATTTTATCGATCACACACCAATGGCCATGGCCCTTTATGTAGAATCAATCTCAAGCAAATGCCCATTCTTTTCACGATGTATGCGGGCGAGCATAACGGCGAGTATCCCTCGATGACGCCCACTCCTGGGTGTTTCACATTCAACTTCGACCAGACATACCCAGATTATATCAATGACTTAACCATACTTGTTTGTCCGCAAGACCAAGTATACAAGTTTTCCCTGCCCGATGATTTTTTCCGGAATCCAAAGTATGTCCGCGATAGGAATAGTTATTTCTACCTGGGCTATGTGCTTTTGAATGCGGAGGAAGGCCAGGCATTCATTAAGACATGCATACAACGTCTGGCGGCTAATGAATGGCTAAGCGGAGAACTGCCTGCACCGGAGGGAAAAGGGAGCGGCGGCGGGAATGTGTTTCTGCCATTTGCACAAAATGTGGTGGAACGCTTGCCTATTTCCACCGATGGAATCAAGATTGCCGAAGCCCAAATCCCTCTCATGTGTGAAAAGCTAGGGCATCATGCAGAAGGGGTGAATGTGGTGTATATGGATGGCCATGTCGAAATGGTTGCGGTGGATTCGAAATGGCCCGCTGACAAGACGTTCTTGAAGGCCCTCGAAGCGCTGGAGACACTCGCGGCTAGGTGAAGATGATTAAGGCATTCTGTTTCAACAGCCAGGCCTAAACCTCAAATCACCATGATGGGAAGCGCTGGCGAGGCCGTGTAAAAAACGGCCTCGCCAACACCTTACAAATCCCGGGCGCGCATATTGGTCTGATTCGACGGATCGAGAACACTAGCTCATTTGCGAATCGGACATCATCTCCGGGTTATTTCATCGCTTTAATGTACTCTTGGAGAGAACGCACCACGCTGCTCTTTTCTTTTCGGGAAGATATGCCCCTAGCGGCGGCCAGTGCGCCAGCGGCAGTGGTCACATAGGGGATTCGGTACTTTATGGCTGTTTTTCGTATATAGGAATCATCCGAGGTGCTCAGTTTTCCGCCCGGCGTGTTTACCACCAGATGTATTTCGCCATTATTGATGGCATCGACGATATTGGGGCGGCCTTCGTGCAGTTTCTTGATGGGCTTGGTCTCGATACCGTGTCCAGCCAAGAAATCATGCGTGCCTTTGGTGGCGCAAATCGTGAACCCTTGTTCACGAAACTGCCTTGCGACTTCGATAATACGAGGTTTATCGGGGTCCGCCACGGTAATCAGCACCGTACCCTCGAGCGGCAGGCAAAGCCCGGTGGCCTCTTGGGCCTTGTAGAACGCCAGCCCAAACGACTCGGCCATTCCTAGCACCTCGCCCGTGGAGCGCATTTCCGGTCCGAGAACCGGATCGACTTCCGGGAACATGTTGAAGGGGAAAACGGCCTCCTTGACGCCGTAGTGGGGAATGGGCGCGTGCTTTAGATTCATTTCCCGGATCTTTTTACCGAGCATCACTTCCGTGGCGAGCCGGGCCATCGAAATGCCGCATACCTTGGACACCAGCGGCACCGTGCGCGAGGCCCGTGGATTGGCTTCAAGCACGTAGACCGTGTCGCTCGCAATGGCGTACTGGATGTTCATGAGCCCCACGACGCCCAATTCCATGGCGATGCGCCGGGTGTATTCGGTGATGGTGTCGATGTGTTTTGGCGCAATGCTAATGGGGGGAATGACGCAAGCCGAATCCCCGGAATGCACCCCCGCCAGCTCGATGTGCTCCATAATCGCCGGGACGAACGCGTCTTCGCCATCCGAAATCGCGTCCGCCTCGACCTCGATGGCGTTATCGAGGAACTTGTCAATCAGGATGGGGCGTTCCGGCGAGATCTCGACCGCCGCCGCCACGTAATGCCGCAGCATTTCCTCGTCATGAACGACCTCCATGCCGCGTCCTCCAAGGACGTAGGAAGGGCGCACCATGAGGGGATAGCCGATTCTCGCCGCAATAGCAAGGGCCTCATCGAGCGCACTGGCCATGCCGGATTCAGGTTGTGGAATGCCCAGGCGCTGCATGATCTGCCGGAAACGGTCCCGGTCTTCCGCTAGATCAATGGTCTCGGGCGTGGTGCCTAGAATGGGAACGCCCGCATCCGCCAGTTCCCGGGCCAAATTAAGCGGCGTTTGGCCGCCAAACTGAACGATGACGCCCTCGGGCCGTTCTTTCTCATAGATGCTGAGGACATCCTCGACGGTCAACGGCTCAAAATAGAGTTTATCCGATGTGTCATAGTCCGTGGAGACCGTCTCGGGATTGCAGTTGATCATGATGGACTCATAGCCGCTATCACGCAACGTGAACGCCGCATGCACGCAGCAGTAGTCGAACTCGATGCCTTGGCCGATGCGGTTGGGGCCTCCGCCAAGAACCATGATTTTTTTCTTATTGCTTACCGCCACCTTATCCGGGGCGTTATAGGTGGAGTAATAATAGGCCGCGTTCTCGACGCCGCTGACCGGAACCGCGTCCCATGCCTCGACTACGCCCGCCGCTGTCCGTTGTTGTCGGATCGTTTTCTCTGGGACGGCCAGGATTTTTGCGAGATACTTGTCCGCGAATCCGTCCTTTTTGGCTCGGGCAAGGAGGGCGTCCGGTATCTCCCGGCCTTTGAACGCCAGCAGTTCTTCTTCCAATTGGACGAGTTCACGCATTTGCTCGATGAACCATGCTTTGATGTGGGTGAGCGCATGCAGCTCGTCCACCGTAGCGCCTTTGCGCAGGGATTCGTACATCAAGAACTGCCGTTCGCTGGTGGGGATGCATAAGCGTTTAAGCAACTCTTCCAACGGCAGTTCGTGGGAAATTCTTCGCAAAGCCCAGGCCGTACCGTCCTGTTTCAAGGGAGCGGATCGCTTTTTGAAGCGCTTCCTTATATGTTTTCCCCAGGCTCATGACTTCGCCCACGGCCCGCATTTGCGTGCCGAGCTTGTCCTCTACGCCGCGGAATTTCTCGAAAGCCCACCGGGCGAACTTGACCACCACGTAATCGCCCGAGGGGGTATATTTATCTAAATTGCCATCGCGCCAATAGGGGATCTCGTCAAGGGTCATGCCGCCCGCGAGCATCGAGGAGATCATGGCAATGGGAAATCCGGTCGCTTTCGAGGCCAGCGCCGACGAGCGCGAGGTGCGCGGGTTAATCTCGATCACGACCACCCGGCCCGTTTTCGGATCATGGGCAAACTGGATATTGGTGCCGCCGATGACCTCAATCGCTTCAACGATGTCATAGGAGTATTTTTGCAGCTTTTGTTGGAGTTCTTTATCAATCGTCAGCATCGGCGCCGTGCAATAGGAATCGCCCGTATGCACGCCCATGGCGTCCACGTTCTCGATAAAGCACACGGTGATCATCTGGTTTTTTGGCGTCGCGCACGACCTCGAGTTCGAGTTCTTCCCACCCGAGCACGCTTTCCTCGACCAGGATCTGGTGGACCAGGCTCACCGCCAAGCCGCGGGCCGCCACGGTGCGCAGTTCTTCGATATTGTAGACAAGCCCGCCGCCCGTGCCCCCCATCGTGTAGGCCGGCCGGATCACCACGGGATATTGAAGTTGCTCGGCGATGCGTTCCGCCTCTTCCACGGTATAGGCCAGATCGCTGCGGGGCATCTCGATGCCCAACTGCTGCATGGTCTTTTTAAATTCGCTACGGTCCTCGCCGCGCTCGATGGCGTCCACCTGCACCCCGATCACCTGCACCCCGAATTCGGCCAGCGTGCCATTCCGCGCAAGTTCCGATGCCAGGTTCAGGCCCGATTGCCCGCCCAAATTAGGCAGCAGCGCATCCGGCCGTTCCTTGGCGATGATTTCACGCATGGTCCTCGGCATTAAGCGGCTCGATATAAGTAGCGTCCGCGATGCCCGGATCCGTCATGATGGTCGCGGGATTCGAGTTGGCCAGGACAATCTCATACCCGAGCTTGCGCAAGGCCTTGCAGGCTTGTGTTCCGGAATAATCGAACTCGCACGCCTGGCCAATTACGATAGGTCCTGAACCAATGATCATTACTTTCTTGATGTCATTTCGGCGAGGCATGGCTCCTCCTTTGTTAAGGTTTATATATTCTGTTTTGCCCGGTGGCGGTTCTCGCTAAGCTTGTGATGGGGAATCATGCTGAATAGCCCGAAGCCGCACCGCCTATTCAATCGGAATACGGCTTGCTTTGTCAACAGGCAAGGCAGGGAAATCCTCCCTAGCCATTCATGCGGTGTGGCCGTTGGTTTATGCCGCGCTGAAAATGAGCTTCAGCGGTTCGGCCATGGCTTGGAGCTGGGCGGTCTCGGCTTCCGTGATTTCTTTAAAGCGGGAGGCGAACTCCACGGCTTGCCAGAAGCACACTTCCTCGCCAGGGGGAAGTGCGGCGGTGATGGGCTGGCTCAAGGTCCAGCGGAGGGCCAGTTCCGATTGGGCAGGGTCCGTCAGGGGCTTATACCAGCATTTGCCGTATTCCTGGCGTTGCGGGTCATTTTCGGGCCACTGCTGGCATGCCATCGCCTTTAGCGCAAGGAGCGACATGCCCTTTTCTTGCAAGCGTGCGAACATTTTCTTTCCGAATTGGCCTCTCAGCCAGGTGGAGAAATTGATGGGAAACAAGGCCGAGTCGAAATCGAAGCGGTCCATGGCCGCGAGAGCGGCTTCATCCGAATGGGCGGAAAACCCGAGATAGCGGATCTGGCCTGCTTTTCTACGTTCGGCGAGAAACTCCATAAGGCCGCCTTTCTCGAAGACAGGGTCCACATCTTTGACGATATCGGTGATGCCGTGGAGCTGGTATAGGTCAAAATGGTCCGTGCGGAGGCGTTCCAGGGAACGTTTGAACTCAGCCTCGGCTTCGGGGCGGGTTCGGATGCCCGTTTTGCATGCTAGGAAGCAGTCTTTACGGTAGGGCTCGAGGGCCGGGCCGAGTTTGATTTCAGCGTCGCCATACGTGGGGGCCACATCGAAATAATTCACGCCGCGTTCATACGCCTTGGCGACGACCTCATTGGCATGCGCCTGTTCCTCGCCGCTGACCACGATGCCGCCAAATCCGATCATGGATAACTTGACGCCATCTTTGCCATAGGCGCGGCGTGCAAGCGGCGTTGTCGAAGAGGCGGATTCGGTATTGGACATATTGGTTACCTCATTTGTCTGCGGCCGGGCGTTGCCAGCGGCGAGCACGGCGGCCGTGGCAATGCCTTGCTTCATAAACGTTCGCCGTTCCATTATAATATCTCCCCGTGTCATTTCAGAGCAGTATACACGGTTATACAAACGACAAACACCGTTGGATACATTCCGGGTGTGCGCCATGATTGTGTTTCGTTGCGTCCAGATGTTTTTTGCGGTATAATTTTGTGTCTGTATAGACACAAATGGAGGCCGCCATGAACATTGAGACGATTGAAGCGCAACGGGAATGTATTTTGGGGCAGATGCGCGCCATTCGAAGCGCCCACCCGGGCGGCGTGTCGGAGCAAATGGTCAAGGGCACACGCAAGGACATGCCGGAGGCCGTGGAACGGGGACCTTATTACTCCCTGCAGTGGTACGAGCAGGGAAAGCCCCGGCGGCAGCGGCTGCGAAGTCCCGAGGACGTGCGGCGCGCCCGTGAACAGACGGACAACAGCAAGCGTATTCACGAACTCGCCGAACGCTTTTGCGAGCTGACACAACAGCTCGGAGAGCTTGAGCGCGACAAGGAGGCCGCCCACGAGCGGCAAAAAAAAGGGCTCTAGTCGAACTGGAAAGGTCCGCGGAAATGTCGCGGGCGCTGGCGCTAGTCCGCCGGGACCGCGGCGTGGACTTTGAAGCAACGGAGAAACTCATCCGCACCGCCGCCCTGGAAGGCGCGGGAAAGACGCTGGCCGTCCTGTTCGACAAGGCAAACGCCATTGTCCAGGGCCAGGAGCATGCGTGCCCGCTGTGCGGCCATCCCATGCGCCGCGCGGGCATGCGGGCCAGGCGCATCACGACCATTCTGGGGAACGTCACGCAGGAGCGCGCGATGTACCGCTGCCCATGCGGGGCCACCGCCTATCCAGCGGACGAACTGCTGGATGTCGCGGGCACTTCGCGTTCGCCCGGCGTCAGGCGAATGACGGCGCGCCTTGGCGCGCGGGAAAGCTTCGCGGACGCCGCCGGGGATCTAAAAGAACTGGCGGGCATCAGCGTGAGCGCCAAGGACTGCGAGCGGTCCAGCGAGCAGACGGGAGCGGACGTGGCCGCGTGGGAAAAGCAGCGGCGCGGGCATCCGTCAAACCCCGCGCAGCCCAGCACCGGCGATGAGATTCCCGTCCTGTACATCGAAATGGACGGCACGGGGGTTCCCGTCGTCAAGTCCGAAACGGACGGGCGCAAGGGAAAGGCGCAAGACGGATCCGCCAAAACCCGTGAGGCCAAAATCGGATGCGTCTTCACACAAACCAGCACGGACGAGAAGGGGGAGCCGGTGCGCGACCCCGGCAGCACCACCTTTTCCGGCGCCGTGGAAAACGCCGAAGCCTTTGCAGGCCGCATCTTCGCCGAAGCCCAGCGCCGTGGACTGGAACGCGCGCAAAAGGTGGTGGTCCTTTCCGACGGCGCGCAATGGATAGCGAACATCGCCGCCGACTACTTCCCCGGGGCCGTTCACATCCTCGACCTGTATCACGCACTGGAACACCTGGCGCTGTTGTGCGCGCTGCTCTTTGGGAAGACCACTGAGCTGGGGATGCGGATGCGCCAAAGCCTCAGCGAACTCGTGCGGCAGGGAGAGGCCGCGCAGGCCCTGGAGCTACTGCGGCCACACATGCCCAGCCACGACGATGACGGCAAGGCGGCCTGGGAACATTTTCTGTATCTGGGCAGCCGCGCCCACATGATGCGCTATGCCGAATTCCGGGAACAAAAACTGTTCGTCGGCTCCGGCGTCATAGAGGCCGGCTGCAAAAATGTTGTAGGAAAACGGCTCAAGCAGTCCGGAATGAGATGGACGGTCAACGGTGCAAACAAGATCATTACGCTACGATGCGCCTTCTTGAACAGAGACTTCGAAGACTTCTGGGCCGACAGAGCTAGGAAAGATGCCGCATGAAAGCACAATTGGGACGCACACCCATACATTCCCGCAGCCAGAAGAATATTCTCTTCCAAAAAAACATGGAAAAGCGCGGATTTTCATCCGCGCTAATGTCACACCTTGAATGCTTAAGGAAAGGTTTTATGCTTTCCGCGAACGTAAACGGCGGACAACCAATCCAGCAAGGCCTAAACCCAGCAAGGCCATCGAAGCAGGCTCGGGAACGACGGTCGTAATATATGGTTCGCACAACGATGTTCCGTACTGGAAGCCTACATTTGAGATATCGTCCAGGCTGAAACTGTCTGGATCTTCAATCAAGAAAGTGAACAGCACCGAATTGCTGATGAACGCATTGGTCAGGATGGCGCTATTTGCGTCGTCGCCAATGCCACCCGCGCTGATAATGCCATAGCTCATGCCATCCGGCGGATTCTTGCTCAGCTTCGATTCCGGGAAGAGATCCCCGGGGCCGAATACGCCTAAACCTGTGCTGCTGATGCCATAGCTGGCGCGGTTGAAGGACGAATCCACGTCCGCGCGATACGCCCATTCTCCGCCGACTATGCCATCCGCGGGAGTGGCCGCATTCACAATGGCGCTTCCACCCGCCAACACACCGGAAACCGGTGTGAGAAGCGGATTGCCTTCAATATCAAAGAATACGCCAGTAAGCACTTCCGCCGGGATCTCGGTGGAATCCGTCGATGTATTGGTGAGTGTTACGAGTAACAGATTCCCAGAAATCTCAAATGTGGCGTCCGCCGCCAATGCATTTGAACCATCTCCGCTTCCCGACGCAGAAAATGTGACTGTATCCGCTAACGCAGATGCAGTAGACAGGGCTATAATTGATGCCGCCCAGATAATACTGGTCATTCTCGTCTTCATCATTTTTATCCTCCAAGCTCGTTTCCAGTTATAAACTGATATAGATTGAGCATTTTTCATGCCGCATTTAGGGTTTGGATTTTATTGCATGGAATAACACGGCTTTTCGTGGGATACCCGGTACGTAACGCATTGCAATATAACGCATTAGAGAATCATGTGTTCTTGCGCTCGAATATCAATGGGAATAAGCTGGGTATGCTTGGAATATTGCACGATAGTTCAATTCCGATAAAAATTACTCATGTTTAGCGAGAAACATTTCTCAAAAATGAGAAATATGATGTCATGAATGAACGTTTTTAATTGCAATTTCCCGTCTAGATTTTCCCATTTTTTCAGTTTCCTGTTCTACGACGGATTGATTTGCCATTACAGTCATGCATATAATTAGCAAGCATATGGGGCCGTTCGTTTCCGTACGCGCTCTCCTACAATCAAGAGGTGTGTTATGTCCAGCGAAGAACACGGCGCGGTATTCAGTGTTTCTCGTACGCATCAAATCGTCTATATGGCGATTTTTATCGGCATACTCGCCCTGGCGTGGCAGTTGCGAACGTATCGATTGGCGGATGAATCCATATGGCTTGACGAATTCTTCACATATGAGCATCTCGATAAACCGTTTATGAGCGCGCTTCATGATGCGCAAGTTCAAAGCCCCGCGATTCCTCCGTTCCATTTCGTCTTGGCCTGGATATGGGCGCGCATCACGGATGGCTCGGTGTATTCCATGCGCATGTTGAGCATCGAGATCGGCATGGCCTCCGTTTTGCTCGTTTATGTATTGGGAAGGCGCATATATGGCCCTTGGAGCGGATTGGCGGCTGCGGCGGCCTTGGCCGTATCGCCATATCATGTATATTATTCCCAGGAAATCCGCAGCTATGGCTTGGCCATGTTCTTCAGCGTTGCCGCGCTGTATGCATTCGTTAATGCCATTCAGGAACGACGCGCGCGCTGGCATATCATGCATGGCATAGCCGCCGTGTTGCTGCTGGCGAGCCACCCTTTTGGAGCGCTCCTGTTTTCGGTGGAAGCGTGCATTTTCGCGGCCAGCCTCCGCCGCCGCTGGCGGCAGATATTGCCCTGGGCGCTCAGTATCGCACCCTCCGTGGCGCTGACAGGCCTATATTTCGCCCTGACGCCGCAGGGAGACACCTTGGGAATGCTCGAATGGATACCCAAGCCGAGACTCTGGGATCTAGAAAAAAACCTATATGAAACGATAACCGGATGTGTTTTTCCCTACCAGATGTTAGGCGGGCATATGGGAGGATTGTTTTTGTATTATCTGGCCCCCATTGCTGCTCATTATTATGACGCCCTTCTTTGCCTGCAACTTGAAACGCTCCATGCCGTCCTCACCACTGGGGTATGCAATAACCCCTAGTGAAAAAGCGATATTGCCGTTTGCCGTGTTGTTTATCCCGATTCTGATGCTATTTACAGCCAGCTATCTGCTGAAACCGTGCTTTATTTGGCGCTACCTTTTTTTCTCCGTCACTTTGGCGCTTCCATTGTTCTTGTCTGCCGTGATGGATTTGTGGCCACACATCATGAAGCTAGGCATTTTGGGCTTGCTCATTGCTTTCATGTCCTGCCAGTGGGCCAGCATCGAGCGGCCATTTCGCATGGACTGGCAGCGTGTCAAACCTATTCTTCAAACGCTTGTTCAAAGAGGAGAAATGGGAGCCATCATACAAAGAGGAAATAATTCTGTTTTGGATGAAATACAATACTATGTAAATATACACGATGATTCTTTCGATGAATATATTGGAAGTGATGAGTTTTTTTACCAGTCTTTCTGGACGGTTAAGCAAACAGAAACCCTTCTGGGCTCTCTTCGTGGAACTCAGGGAAGGAGATTTGAACCACATATGGGAATTTGTGGAAAAGAGCAGGTGTCCCGTCCGCGCCTGGAGTTTTGGAGGCAGCCAGCCCTTATATCTCTACCGTTTCATTCCTCCATGTACAGCGACTTCTCCTTGAAATATTGCGTGCAGTACAACAAAGCAGATTATGAAGGAGCAAGCCTCACTGTATAGCTTTCGTTTTTTTGCGCGCCATTGCTCTTCCCCATTCACCATGTTATCATTCTTTCATGAAACTCGTATGCCTTTGCAGCGCCCTGGATATTCGATACCGGTTCGGCTGTACGCCGAACTGGTGGCAGTTTTTAAAGGGCCTGCATGAACTGGGACATGACGTAATCGCCATCCCGTATATGGGCGCGGCCTTCGAGACGCCTTGGTGGCGCGCCTATCCGAATCCTTGCCAGCTCGAAGGGCAGGCGTTTCAGAAAGTGAAACAATGGTTCGGCAAAGGCGCGACTTCCACCGAGGAGGGCATGAGCGGTAAAATCTCGAAGGCGCTCATCGAGTCCTGGATCCGTCCGCGATGGGAAGCGCATCTGGCGAATATATTGAATATGGAACGGAATGTGGACGCCGTTATCTTGTTCACCATTCCGTTGAACCATTTCACAGGCCTGCCTTCGCGCTTGCGGGGGCGCTTTCATGTGCCGTTCTTTTACTTTGACGGCGATGTGCCCGCCAGCCTGCCGCGCTTCGGAGGGTTTGCTTCCGGTTTTCGCATTTACGAGAATGCGAATCTGGCCGAATACGACGGCTTTATGTGCAATTCCGATGGCGGCGCGAAGGAATTGCTCGAGATGGGCGCGATGCGCGTCCAGCCGGTCCATTGGGGGCCTGACCCGGAACTGTACGCCCCGCTGGACATGGAAGAAGACCGGGATGTTTTTTTCTATGGGTTTGGGTCGGAATACCGGGAAGACTGGATTCGTGCGATGCTCGTGCGGCCGAGCCTGGAAATGGAAGGCCACTCATTCGCCGTGGGCGGGCAAGGCTTCGGCATGGACCTTGGCAAGGTGCAGGAGACAGGCGATGTGCCGTTCAACGTGTTCCGCCAAGCCTGTCGGCGCAGCCGCATCAACCTGAACATCACCCGCGCCGCTCATGCGAGCGTGTTCGCCTCTTCCACCTTCCGGCCCTTCGAGCTGGCCGCCATGGGATGCTGCGTGGTATCGAATCCGTATGAAGGCTTGGAGACGTGGTTTGATATTGGGCGCGACATGCTAGTGGTCCATTCAGCGGATGAAGCCATGGATACCTACCGCCGTTTGCTGGCCGACCCCGCCGCCCGACGCGCCATGGGTGAATCCGCTCGAAAAACCGTCCTGGAACGGCACACGCATTTGCACCGTGCAAAAGAGATCACGGCGTTCATCTCAGGCGTATAATCCGCCTCCCGGCGGATTTTTCTTCAGATGATGTCTTGTACAAAAGTGGTCACGTCAAATTCCACCTCATCATGATCAAACATGCGCATGACGAAGTTGATGGGCATTAAAAACGCATCTACCGTGTTTTGGGCGATGTTTAACACGGGGGCGAATAAGGTCATCGCAGTCATCGTTGAACATACTCCTCTCTAGACTCAGCTTTACGGATATCAGTATAGCACACCTGGACTTCATACAAAAAAGGAAATAGGGTGTGCGCCATGATTGTGTTTCGTTGCGTCCAGATGTTTTTTGCGGTATAATTTTGTGTCTGTATAGACACAAATGGAGGCCGCCATGAACATTGAGACGATTGAAGCGCAACGGGAATGTATTTTGGGGCAGATGCGCGCCATTCGAAGCGCCCACCCGGGCGGCGTGTCGGAGCAAATGGTCAAGGGCACACGCAAGGACATGCCGGAGGCCGTGGAACGGGGACCTTATTACTCCCTGCAGTGGTACGAGCAGGGAAAGCCCCGGCGGCAGCGGCTGCGAAGTCCCGAGGACGTGCGGCGCGCCCGTGAACAGACGGACAACAGCAAGCGTATTCACGAACTCGCCGAACGCTTTTGCGAGCTGACACAACAGCTCGGAGAGCTTGAGCGCGACAAGGAGGCCGCCCACGAGCGGCAAAAAAAAGGGCTCTAGTCGAACTGGAAAGGTCCGCGGAAATGTCGCGGGCGCTGGCGCTAGTCCGCCGGGACCGCGGCGTGGACTTTGAAGCAACGGAGAAACTCATCCGCACCGCCGCCCTGGAAGGCGCGGGAAAGACGCTGGCCGTCCTGTTCGACAAGGCAAACGCCATTGTCCAGGGCCAGGAGCATGCGTGCCCGCTGTGCGGCCATCCCATGCGCCGCGCGGGCATGCGGGCCAGGCGCATCACGACCATTCTGGGGAACGTCACGCAGGAGCGCGCGATGTACCGCTGCCCATGCGGGGCCACCGCCTATCCAGCGGACGAACTGCTGGATGTCGCGGGCACTTCGCGTTCGCCCGGCGTCAGGCGAATGACGGCGCGCCTTGGCGCGCGGGAAAGCTTCGCGGACGCCGCCGGGGATCTAAAAGAACTGGCGGGCATCAGCGTGAGCGCCAAGGACTGCGAGCGGTCCAGCGAGCAGACGGGAGCGGACGTGGCCGCGTGGGAAAAGCAGCGGCGCGGGCATCCGTCAAACCCCGCGCAGCCCAGCACCGGCGATGAGATTCCCGTCCTGTACATCGAAATGGACGGCACGGGGGTTCCCGTCGTCAAGTCCGAAACGGGACGGGCGCAAGGGAAAGGCGCAAGACGGATCCGCCAAAACCCGTGAGGCCAAAATCGGATGCGTCTTCACACAAACCAGCACGGACGAGAAGGGGGAGCCGGTGCGCGACCCCGGCAGCACCACCTTTTCCGGCGCCGTGGAAAACGCCGAAGCCTTTGCAGGCCGCATCTTCGCCGAAGCCCAGCGCCGTGGACTGGAACGCGCGCAAAAGGTGGTGGTCCTTTCCGACGGCGCGCAATGGATAGCGAACATCGCCGCCGACTACTTCCCCGGGGCCGTTCACATCCTCGACCTGTATCACGCACTGGAACACCTGGCGCTGTTGTGCGCGCTGCTCTTTGGGAAGACCACTGAGCTGGGGATGCGGATGCGCCAAAGCCTCAGCGAACTCGTGCGGCAGGGAGAGGCCGCGCAGGCCCTGGAGCTACTGCGGCCACACATGCCCAGCCACGACGATGACGGCAAGGCGGCCTGGGAACATTTTCTGTATCTGGGCAGCCGCGCCCACATGATGCGCTATGCCGAATTCCGGGAACAAAAACTGTTCGTCGGCTCCGGCGTCATAGAGGCCGGCTGCAAAAATGTTGTAGGAAAACGGCTCAAGCAGTCCGGAATGAGATGGACGGTCAACGGTGCAAACAAGATCATTACGCTACGATGCGCCTTCTTGAACAGAGACTTCGAAGACTTCTGGGCCGACAGAGCTAGGAAAGATGCCGCATGAAAGCACAATTGGGACGCACACCCAAGGAAATATCTTGGGCCTCATAAGGCTTAGCGCAGCGTAGCCGCAACCAAAGAGCCGGATTTTAGACCACGAAATACACTAAATACACTAAAATTCAGATGGGTAGGGTGGGGCTTGCCCCACCGTTCAAAAGATTTACCGACAAAAATACTATGCAAAAATCGTAGATCCTAACCAGTTAAAATACATTGGTTTACACAAAAATATTTGCCAGAAAACAACGTTTTGCCAGATAATAGCGCAAGAGGCTCAAAAAACAGAGCAAAGCCGGATATAAACCAGCTTTGCTCTGTTCTTATTTAACACTTAAACGTATTAGAAGCGAAGGCGCGTCTCGAAGGCGATGTAATCGCTATCGTCATTATCCGTGCCTTGTGTCGAGACCAGGCCATTATAGGCGGAATAGGCGCCGTCGGTAAGGCCATCCCCAACAAACAGATGAGCATAATGAACAACAAAGGACAGGTCTTCCGTGTAGTTGTAGGAAGTGATCAGGTCCACTTGCCAGCCCAGATCGCTCGAATTTTCTTCGGCGGCATAGCTGCGATTGGGGAAAAGCGGAACGATGAAGTTGCCGAATTTCCAGAAATACGGCGCATCAAAAGGATCGAGGGCTTCGAAGTGGCTCACGATACCCGTAACCGAAACGCTCTCGAGAGGATGAACCGTCGCACCGCCGCGGGCGATCCACACGTTCGACAAGTCATTGTTCAAGTCTAAGAAACCGCTGTACATCTGATTCGAGAACAAGCGATTGAAGCTGATGCTCGATTGGGGCTTGTCGAAGGGCCACCACCACTGGAACCAGGAGAGGTCGCGGTTGTCTTCACCGCCGATATAATCCGCGCCCAAGAAGACGCGCGGAGTCCATGCCATATCAAACGTATAGCCGGCTTCCACCGTGCCGCCCCAATTGTCGAATTCGGCATCTTCATCGCCAACAACCAAATTACGGAACATGGAGCCAATGCGGCCCGCATCACCGAACTGGTAGGCGGCTTCCGCATTGAAATCGAAGGCGTTCCAGGTTCCATTAGCGCGCAGGCCAACGGTGTTCAGGTTGGTGGGATCGTAATCATCCACGCCGAACCAGTCTTGGATGGCTTCCGAGAACCAGTCTTGATCGGAATCGGAATACGCCGCGGCATCCCGAAGCAAGAAGTAGTAGGCGTCAAAGGTCCAGTTTTCAACGGCCGTGCATGAAGCATACACGCCGTAGAAATCCGTGTCGCCGTCTTCTTCAGCTAAGCCCGCTTCCGCCAATTTCGCGGCGAATGCATCTACGCTGAACATATCGGTGGCATACGTGAGGCGCAAGGCGTCAAAGGACTGGCCAACGAAGTTCGGGCCGAAATCTTTCGTGCCGACGAGCCACTGGCTGCCGAAGGCCAATTCCTGGCGGCCAACGCGCAACTGGAGGGGCGTTCCCCACATATTTTTGGCTTGGATATACGCTTGATAAACGGAAACATCATCATTGGCGTCGTTCTGGCGGAAATCCGCACCAGTAACGTAATTCGAGCGGAAATCTTCACCCCAGATGTCATAGCTGTCAAATTCGACATACGCGCAAACTTCATCCGTAAAATCCGCTTTGACATTCAAGCGAGTGCGCATTTCTGTGAACTTGGAGGCGTTGCTGTCTTTGTCCCAGCCATAAATCGCCGCAGCGATACCCATGGGACGGCCCGCGATCCACGCAGGCGGGTAAAGGGGACGAATCCCATTGGTTGAATCGTAGTTGGAACCGATGTAATTGTACCGAATACGCAATTCACCACCCACTTGCACATTTTGCAGCTCGGCAAAAGCCGGCGCCGCAAGCGCGAACGCTAAAACGGCAAGCATGCATGCTTTCCACCACTTCATTGTTTTGACCCCTTTCATTGGAAGACCACTTTTCTAAAAACCACACCAGCTAGTAATGCCGCGACCGGATACACGCATCGTGGCGCAACATACAGGTTAGAATTTGTACATGATGCTCGAACACATATCAAGCTTTTTTGATAGAAAATTTCTGTACTCCACGAAAAATACCCATTTCGGCCTTGTTCGGATTCGATTTCCTTTTTCTTATAGTGTAAGGTGGCAGGTGTTTTGGCAGGTTTTGCTTGTGGGAATCAGTGGAATTCGCCGCAGGCGCTATCCCAAAGGGGGGCTTATGATGACGCAGGAATTGCCAAGCCGCCAAATTCATCTGGACTTTCACACAAGCGAACACATTGCCGGCATTGGGGCGGCGTTCGAGCCGGAAGCGTTCGCGGACACCCTTGCTAAAGCCCATGTGAATTCCGTTACTTGCTTTGCCCGATGCCACCATGGCTGGTTTTATTACGACACAAAAGCTTTCCCCGAGATGCGCCATCCCCATTTGACGCGCGATTTATTGCGGGAGCAAATCGAGGCATGCCATGCCCAGGGCATTCAGGTTCCCATTTACACCTCCATTGAATGGGATTACGCCATGTCGCGGCAGCATCCGGACTGGGTGGTGGTGGGGCCGGATGGAAGGCTGGAAGGCACGCCTCCTTATGAGCCTGGCTTTTACCGTTATTTGTGCGTGAATACGCCTTATGTTGAGTATTTGAAAGCCCATATTCACGAGATTCTATCCACGCTTCCCACGGATGGGCTCTTTCTCGACATCGTGAAGCCGATGGATTGTTCATGTTATTACTGCCGGGCGGAGATGGAGGCGGAAGGGTTGGATCCTTCCGATAAGGAGGCGCGCAAACAGTTTGGCGTCAAGGTGTTGAATCGTTTTATGGATGGCATGGCCGCCTTCATTCGAGAACACAACACCGAATGCCGCATTTTCTTCAATGCGGGCCATATCGGGCCTCGCCTGCGCGAGGTGTCTAGCGTATTCACACATTATGAACTCGAGTCTTTGCCCAGCGGCGGCTGGGGATACCTGCATTTTCCGTTGACGGCGCGTTATGCGCGCACGCTAAACAAGAATATTCTGGGCATGACCGGTAAATTCCACACTTCATGGGGGGATTTCCACTCCTTTAAGAACCGCCAAGCGCTCGAATTCGAGTGTTTTACCATGCTGGCGCTAGGTGCAAAATGCAGTGTGGGTGATCAACTACATCCTTCGGGCCGCATCTGCCCGCATACCTATGATCTGATCGGCAGCGTATATGCCCAAGTGGAAGAAAAGGAGCCTTGGTGCAAAGGCGCGGAACCTTTGACGGAAATCGCGGTGTTGTCGCCGGAAGCTTTTAGTCTTGATGGGGGCCATAACGCCGTACCGACGGAATCATTCGGCTGCGTAGCCATGCTCCAAGAACCGGCAAGCCCCACGGATATGCCGGGGCAGCCGGTCTATCAATTTAACGTCGTTGACAGTCATGAAGACTTCAGCGCATACCGGGTGCTGGTGCTGCCAGATACAATCCCGGTATCTAGCGAGCTTGCCAAGCGCTTGCAGGATTATCTCGAACAAGGCGGCGCGATACTGGCTTCCTACAAATCGGGATTAAGGCTTGACGGATCAGGCTTCGCCTTGGTTGAGTTCGGAATACGCTTGAAAGGCGATGCGCCTTACAGCCCCGATTTCATCAAGCCGTCCGGCCCTATCGGCGCTGGATTGCCGGAAACGGAGCATGTGATGTATATGCGCGGCCTTGAGGTTAAAGTTGAAAAGGGCGCGAAAGTACTCGCCAAAGCCACGGAACCCTATTTCAACCGCACCTTCGACCACTTTTGTTCGCACCTGCACACGCCTTCCGCAGGCAAGGAGGCCTACCCAGCCGTCGTCCAGCGGGGCAAATTGATCTATTTCGCCCATCCCGTCTTCACTCAATACCGGCGCAATGCGCCCTCGTGGTGCAAACGGATGGTCATGAACGCACTCAACATGCTTCTACCCGATCCACTTTTACGCATCGAAGGTCCCACGACCCTTCGGGCCACCGTGAATGCGCAGCCCGCGCAGAATCGATGGATCGTGCATTTGATTCATTACATTCCCGAACGCCGGGGAGAAGCCTTCGATACCATTGAGGATATTATCCCTCTTTATGATGTCTCTGTATCCGTGCGCACGCCGAAGCAAGTGAAACGAGTGGTGTGCCAGCCGGTGAATGTGCAAATGCCTTTCGAAGAAAGAAGCGGGCGGGTGGAATTCATCATACCTTTGCTAGAAGGCCATCAAATGGTGGCCATCGAGTACGCATGAATCATGCGGGTGAAATATCCTGTAAAACGCTTGGGGAGAATGGGTGAAATGCAGTAGAATCCCTTGAGCGGCGCAGGCGGCGTGCAAGCCGCCTCAATCCCTGGAAAGGAAATCGATTGTATGCGTGTGGCTGTAATGGGCCTAGGTTATGTGGGCCTTCCATTATGTATTGAATTTGGGCGCGGCGGCGTTCAAGTCATCGGAATAGACGTCCTGCAAAGCAAAGTAGCCCAAATCAACGCCGGGCGCTCGTACGTACTTGACGTGCCGGACGCTTCAGTGAAAGAACTGGTGGACGCGGGGCGCTTTTCGGCTACAATGGATTTTTCCGTGCTGCGTGATTGCGACGCCGTGGCGATATGCGTGCCGACGCCGTTGCGAAAAAGCCAAGACCCGGATATGTCTTACATTGTGTCCGCCGTGGACGAGGTGGCGAAGCATTTGCATCAAGGCATGCTGGTTGTATTACAAAGCACCACGTATCCGGGAACGACAGTTGAGCTTTTGCTGCCGCGCCTCGAAGAAACAGGGCTAAAAGTGGGTGTGGATTTCTTCCTCGCCTTTTCGCCGGAGCGCGTGGACCCTGGCAATGCGTATTACACAGTGCGCAACACGCCGAAAGTGGTGGGCGGTATAACACCGGAATGCACGCGCCGCGCCATCGAATTATACCATCACGCCGTCGATACGGTGGTGCCCGTTTCCAGCGCGATTGTCGGGGAAATGGTGAAGCTGCTCGAGAACACCTTTCGCGCCATTAATATTGGGCTTGTGAACGAACTGGCCATCATGTGCGGCCATCTGGGCATTGATGTATGGGAAGTCATTAATGCCGCGAAGACCAAGCCTTTCGGCTTCATGCCTTTTTATCCCGGGCCTGGATTAGGCGGACACTGCATCCCTATTGACCCGCTCTATTTGAGCTGGAAACTGAAAACCATTAATTACACGGCGCGATTTATCGAATTGGCCAACAGCATCAACGCCAGCATGCCCGCATATGTGGCTACTAAGATTGCCGACATCTTGAACGATGACGAGAAAAGCGTGCGCGGCAGCCGCATTCTCGTGCTGGGCGTGGCGTATAAGCCCGATGTGAACGATACGCGCGAATCACCTGCCATTGACGTGATTGGCTTGTTGCAGCAACGCGGGGCGAAAGTGGACTACGCGGACCCCTATGTGCCCGAATTGCATGTGCCTAGCGGCGTCATGAAGGCATATGACCTGGCGAAAGGCATATCGGAATTCGATTGTATTGTCATTATCACAAACCATAAAGCTTTTGATTATGCCGCCCTTCTTCGTGAGGCGAAAATAATTTATGATACGCGGAATTCCACGGCAGGTCTGGATATTCCGCCCACTTGCCGCCGTATCTTGCTATAAGCCATTTTGATGGTGCGCCAAAATGATGCCTGGTGCGGTCCCATCCTTTATATAGCAAACAAAGTATGGAACACGCGCCCTCACGGGCTGTTCATCGCCAATACAGAAGGAGATATAATCCCATGACGGCCTCATTGGGACGGAGCAGCCGCTTCTATATTTTCGCCCTATTAGCCGCCTTGCTCGTTTCCTTGTCCTGCTTAGGTTTCGGCTTCTTCCTAGACGACTACTACCTATTGCTCGGCCTTATGGGAAATCAATCCACTAACACCACGTTTGATCTCTACCGTTTTGCCGACGGCAATATCGAGACGACGCTTCAGGTCATGAACATGGGGCCGCTGCCGTGGTATACGCTGCCTGAACTCAAGTTACACTTTTGGCGGCCATTAACCTGCGCCACCATGGCGCTTGATCATCTGCTTTTCAATCGCAATGGAATGCTGTTCCATGCCCATTCCATCCTCTGGTATGTGGCTTTTGTTGCCATAGCTGGCTTGATCTTTAGGCGCGCCTTGCCCGGCGGACTCGGCGCTTTCGCCCTTATTTTGTTCGCAGTCGATGAGGCCCATTGGTTTCCTGTAGCGTGGTGGGCCAATCGTAACGCCCTGGTCGCTGCAGCGCCCGCACTCCTTGGATTCTTCGCCCATATGCGATGGCGCGAGGCCAATTGGAAGCCAGGCTTGCCCCTGTCCATCCTTGGTTACGCAATTGGCCTGTTGGGCGGTGAAACCGCTCTCGGTGTGTTCGGTTACCTGTTTGCGTACGAATGGATGGGCGCTGCTGGCGCTCCGAAGCGCAGCCTCCTAAACCGCATATGCGCCCTCATGCCGGCCGCCATCGTGGGCGCGGCATACATCGTAGCTTACAAAATAGGAAATTATGGCGCTTATGGCTCAGGCATTTATCTCGATCCCTCGCGTGATCTCCTCGGCTATCTCGTACGCTTGCCTGCGTGCCTTCTCCAGCTTGCCGCGGCCCACTTCTTTGCCTTGCCTGTTGAAATGAGCGCGTCCACGCCCGCCGCATATGTTCCATTTATTGCCATCAGCGTGGTCCTCACCGGGATCATCATACTCGCCATGCGCCGCATATGGCCGTTCCTTGCCACTGGCGAACGCGCCTCTCTGCGCTGGCTTTTTTGGGGAGCATTCTTTTCCGCCTTGCCCGTGTGCGCCACGTTTGCATCCGGCCGCCTGCTCCTGCTCCCGTCATTCGGAGGAGCGGCAGCCATAGCCGTTTTGATCCGCGCCGGATATCGAAAAATAGACATGCCTGTGACGTGGCCCCGAATACTGGCATGGACCCTCATTGCCATTCACCTTATCATCGCGCCCCTCATATGGCCGGGCATGACACTGATGATCCGGTGTATTAATCAAAAAGCGCTTGGTGTTATCAACAGCATGGATATACATCCCACCCAGACTGCCGACCAGGAAGTTTTCCTGCTCAACGCCGGTAATCCCATACTCGGTTACTATCCCTTAATGATGCGCACGCACCAGGGCCTTCCCGTGCCTCGTCATATGCATGCGCTCTGCATGGCTCCCTTCGATACACGCCTCACCCGAACGGCTCCTAACGCGTTTGAAATGGAAATCATCGACGGCGAAATGCTTACTAGGCTCTTCGAACAGCTTCTCCGAGATAAACACTTCCCCTTGAAAACAGGTGATACCGTCGCTCTGGATGGCATCCGTATCGATGTGCTCGAAACGGGCAAGTCTGGCCCCAAGCGATTCTTGTGTACGTTCGATACTGCTCTCGAAGACCCACGGTACGCGTTCCTCTCCTTGGATTCCGGAGGCATGCGGCGTATTACGCTGCCCCCCATCGGCGAGAGCATCGTGTTGCCACACCCGAACACGCTCATGTTCAAGACGAGCTGGAGAAAGCAGGCGGAGGGCTAAAAGGGCTCACTGGTTCCAATTGTCCAGTATTATCAATCCCTCCCCCACTTCAAACAATACGCTGTTGCCCTCTTGGGCGCTCGGAAGCAGCCAGGGGATCTGGCGAAGCTGCGCCAGAACCGCGCCGTCGATAGGTTCTGTTTCAGGGTAAAAGACGTACCTTATGCCCCACTCGAGTATAAACTGGCGGCGCTCCTCCATGCTGGGCTCGGGCGAAAAAAACCAGGCCGTCCGATCACGCAGGAACACATACGGCTCGTCGGCAAGGTTGAAAGAGCCTATGCCGAAAAACACGGGATTGCCATGGAGGCGCACCACGGCGTCGCTTGCCAAGGCGGGCGCTAATACGCGGCCTTCGCCAATTTGCCCGATAACACGCGCATCGGACTGTGTAATGATCTCCGCGTGATATTGCGGATAAGGGCCTTTGGCTTCAACGCGCCCGAGGGGGCCTTGGAAACAGCAGAATCCCGCCAAGATAGATAACGCGCCACACCCGAGAAGGGCAAGCATATAGCGGCGTGCGTTTTGGGGGTGCTGGGCCTGCATCCGTTCAAGCGCATAGGCGGACAAGATGCAGAGCGGCAGCCACAGAAACACCATGAGCCGCTGGGGGCCGAATCGTAAAAACCAGCCATGGCCAAATCCGGACAGGGCCATCGCTAGAAATGCGAGCAGCCACAGTACAATCCAGCCGGGCGCTTCGTCATGGGCTTGGCCTGGATGCGCGGCGGGCTGTAATCGCCTCCACCAGAGCCAAGCGAGCGCCAGCGCGATTCCCAACGCCAAGGCCGGATCGGATACGCGAGCCGCAAGAGAACCATCGCGTGCGATCTGTAGATTTCCATAATACGCTTGATGCAAGACAAAAAAGGCCGTAAACGCCATCACATAACAAATGGCCAAGCATGCGGCGATGCGCTCGAGCGGAGACAGCCTTGGAATGGCGCGCCGGATCTCCTGGGGAAATAGGAAGAGATGCAGCAGCGCCGCGCTGATGAACGGCGAGAGCCACATGGCCATATCGCCGGTGTCCACGTGGTTTTGAATCACCACCGGGCTGGCCTGCATCATGCGCCACGCCGTCGCCCAGCCGAGCAGGCCCGCGCATGCGGTGAGTGCTACGCCCTTCCAAACGGCGGGCTGCCGCCAGGCGTATAGCGCCAGGATGGCGGCGGTGAAAACGCCGAAACGGGGATTAATGAACGCCCCTGACGCCAGGCAAAGGGCCGCGAGCGGCAAACCGTGGCGGGAAGGAACGCGGCGATGGCGCAACAGCAAAGCCATCGCGGAAAAGCACAGGGCCAGCGAAGAAGTGTAATACAAGCGCGGGAAATAGGTCATGGGCAGAAGATGTGCGCCCTCGACAAGTTCATAGAGGGCATAGCGGAAAAACTGTTCGTCGAAGCCGGGCGCGCCGTGCCAGCCCATGAGGCCAGTGAACACATACAGCAGGCCGCCAGGGCCGCCGCTCAAGGCAAAGAGCAGAAAAGCGCGGGCGGCCACGCGGGGCGCCGCTTCTCGCAGAAAGAAGTACGCGGCGCAGAGATACGCAAAAGCGGCGAAGCCATTCGCCCAGCCGTATGCCACGAGATGGCTCAATCCAAGCGCCCGCGCCGCCGCGCCTAGCATGCCGTACACCCACAGGTACGGCATGGGATAAAGCGCCAAGGCGTGGCTTGCGCCGCCGGGCGTGTGGAGAGCATAGGGCGAAGCATAGTCTTGGGCGAACAGGTCCATGGCTTGGATGAAGATGGCGCTGTCGGGAATGGTAAGGCCCGAGGACGTGGTTCCTGCGGGCGGAAAATAGATGAGCCAGTAGATCAAGAGCGGCTGCGTGGCCGCCAGCGCGGCGGCAAGCAGCCACACCCAGCGGGGCGTACGGGAAAGCGCCGGGGCTGTCATGGCTTCACCACGGCGAAGAGCGCCCCGCGTCCCGCGTCCGCCACGAGCCGCAGCCAAGAAGCGCGGTGAAGCTGTTCCATCACGGCGGCATCCACGGGGCACGTGTCGGGGCAATAGACATAATCCGCCTGCCATTGGAGCGCGAAGGCGCGGCGTTCGGCGTCCGTGGCCTGAATGGAAAAGAATCGGTCCACTTGGTCTTTCATGGGCTGGAAGGCAAGATCAGAATGATTCAGCGTTCCCACGCCGAAGACCACGGAGTTGCTGGGCCGTAAGGCAAGCACTTCCGTGAAGGCATAGGGATTATAGACCGGGGCAAGCACCCGCCCCGGACCGAGAGCGTTCAATAGTCCGGCGTCGGTCTGAGTCATTAACTCGTAATGGCGGTTTGCGAAGGGGCCTTGGCCGGGTGTCAGACCCAGCGGACCTTGGAAACACAACGCCCCTACGGCCACGCTGCATGCGCCGCCGCAAAGCACGGCTGCCGCAAGCCCCCGCGCAAGGCGCAGCCGCTTCGTGCCGATATGCTGCAAGGCCTGGGCGGAGAGGATGCATATCGGCAAAGCCATGAGCACGAGGAGCCGCCGGGGCAGGAATTGCATGAACCAGCCCTGCCCCCACGCGGAAATCGATACGGCAAAGAACGCCAGAAACCAGAGGGATATCCACGCCGTCTCCAGCGATTCAGATTCGCTGGAACGGCGCCGCCACAGCAATCCCCATATGCCGCCAGCCAGCGCCCCAGTGAGGGCGTAATCGGAGGCAAACACGGCGGCCATGGTGTCTGAGATACGCCACAGGTTGCCATAATACGCTTGGTATCCGAGATACAACACGCAGAATACCGCCAGATAGCCCAAGAGGGCCGATGCCGCGATGCGTATGGCATAGGGCAATCGGGCAACGTGGCGGCGTATGGGGCCGGGGATGAGTAATAACTGCGGCAGCGCCGCGCTGATGAACGCGGAAAACCATACCGCTTCGCGGGCGTTGGCCACGACATTCATGGAGAAAGTAGGATGCAGCCGCATGAGCAGCATGGTCACCGCGCCGCCCGCGAGAATGGGCAAGGTGAAAAGTGCGCCGAGAGTGGCGCGGCGGCGAAACGCAGCCTCCATGCCAGCAAATAGAAACAGCAATCCAACGCCCCATGCGAAAACACCCACGCGCATATTAATGATCTGGGCGATCAAAAGCAGCAGGCACGCCCACGCGAAAGTGCTTTTCTTGCCGCCGCGTGCGATGCGGATGAGGCCGCTTAAGGCGAGGAGGGCGCATCCGAGCGGGGCGGTATAATACAGGCGCGGAAAATGCGAGGCGGGCCACAAATACGAGCCTTCCACGAGGTCATATTCGGCGTAGCGCAAGAAAACGGCTTCAAACGAGGGGGCGATATGCAGTCCGAATACACCAGTGGCGATATACAAGATGCCGCCGATGCCGCCGCCCAACGCGAAGAGCGCGAACGCGAGGTTTGCCTGGCGCGGCGCGGCGGTGCGCAGAAACCCGTAAGCGGCGAATAGGTAGAACGCGGCGAATAGGCCATTGAATAAGCCCAAAGCCATGAAATGGCCGAGTCCTGTTGCGTCCGCGGCAAGGCCGAGAAGCCCGTAGAAGACATGGGTAGGCATAGCGTAATAACCGAAGCCATGGCTGGGCGATTGGCAGGAAGCGTAGGGTGAGTAGAAATCCGTTTGAAACATGCGCATGGCATTCAGGTATACATGGCTATCGCCAGTATGCAGGCCCGTGGGAACCGTGCCCGAAGGCGGAAACCAGGCAATCCACGCGTGCGTCGCTGGCTCGATGGCCGCAAGCACGATGATAAACGCCCATACCCACATCGGGAGCGAACGGTGTGGGGTGTAATCAGTCATGGGGCGTTTCCTGCATTAAAAAGCTATCCACTTCACCGGGAGTCAGTATCTGGCGGCTTCGGCGCTGGATGCGCACCCGCTCCATGAGGGCATGCGGCAGACGGCGTATAAAAGACAGCCAAACTGAAACCAGCATGAATGCTGCATATAGCAAGCCGCCTTCCGCGCGTGCGATGGCCAGCACACGTTTGTTTTGGTGGCGCACCTCGGCCAGGATTTCACCCGAATGCTCATACAGCAGGCGTGTGGGCATGTTTTTGATCACGAGGAGCAGATGGTTGCGGCAGCATTGCCGGGCGCGCGCCACAGATGGCGGGCGTTAAGGCTTGCGGACCCCAAATGGTATGCGCGCGCCTCTGGGACGACGCACGCCCGGAACCCCGCCAACTTCGCGCGAAAATTGAGGTCGCTGTCCTCAAAATAGGCGCCGAAGGACTCGTCGAAGAGCCCTATGCGCTCAAACACGGAGCGGTCATATAGCGCCGCGCCAGCGGATACGCCAAATATTCTTCGAGGATGAACGAAGGTATCGACTGGCTGGCCATGGCCAATGGCTTCTGGCCGTCCGCTCACATACTGGCGGTCGCCCGCGCCGTAGATCAATTGGGGCTGGTCTTGGCACAGCACTAGCGGTGCGATAAGGCTCGCAAGGTCTTGACTGGCGGCGTCCGCCAAGAGCTCCATACAAGAAGGTTCGAGCGTCATGTCGTTGTTGAGTAAAAAAAGCCAATCCGATTGGGCTTGCCGGATGCCGGCGTTTATGGCGGTGGCAAAACCGCTGTTGCGCGCCAGGGAAACCACGCGCACGTGGGGATATGCATCCGCCAGATAAGCGGCCGTGCCGTCCGTCGAGCCGTCATCGACAACGATGATCTCGAAATCGCGGAATGTCTGGGCGGCAAGGCTGTCCAGACACGCCGCCAGCAACTGACGGCGGTTCCAGGTCGGTATGATAACGGAAATATACATCGCGTTCATTCGCCACCCATTTCCACCAGATGTAGGCAGTGTACCCGAAACTGGCGGGCTGAAAAAGATCCTCTTTCCCATGAGTAATTGGTATGGCTTCAGATTTGTGCCCTATTTGAGACGGATGAGCTGGAAAAACCTGATATCAGGTTCACCCGTTTCCCTCTGCGGAGGCAGAGAAAATGTATCCCATTGCAATTAAATGCCTTATGAACTTACGTAAAATAGGCATGGAACCTGCTCCTGTTGGTGGTGTTAAGCAAAATGACGGCTGAAACAGTTGAATCGAATAGAGAGCAGCCAAGGGGCTGCGTTCGAGTCTCCTATAAATGCCTCCTCCTTTGGAACATGCCTTCAAGAGGCGGGTCCAAAGTTTCTATACAGCTTACGTTAGCCCCGAGGATAAACCGCCGAGTCATCCGTGCTCCTGGTCCTTCCCTCAGCCCTGCGTTCACCCCCAGCGCAGGACAACCCCAGTCACTCTCTGTATGCCCCTCAATACAGGACTCAGATTACTTGGCGGCCTCGGGGCCCCACCTTTCTCCTCGTTTTTTTCAGATTTGGCCGGCGTTTGGCGTCGGCCAAGTTTGCATGTGGAAGAATCACCGCTCAACCTGGAGCAGATGCCTCGCTTGGGCTGTAGCGCCTCGTACATGGGTGAGACTCCCGTGCTACGTGCTGCGCCCCTAATCGCCGGATAACGGGTATGTTTACAGGTGTGTCCATACAAATACCGTGTATTCATGGCCAATCATTCCGCGGTGTTGTCATTATCCATCTCATCTACTTGGTGCGATCTCGTGGCATGGGCGTCCCGCCCATGCGCATGCCGGGACGGCCATGCCACGGGAAGCGCACGTCTATTTCTTCTTACCTGGCGATTCCGGCTGCATGCATTCCTTCTGGTTTTTGTTTTGACTGATCAATAATATATATAAGGAGCAGCCAGGAAAGCAGCGGATATATGCACGCGTAAGGAATCCATACCACGAGCGTGGCACCGGCGGATGTCATGCTGGACGCCGCGCGCCTTGCTTTCCAGGCCATGCGTGTGGGACAACGGAGCAGGAGGATATATGCGTTTATCCGTCGAGTCGATACGCAAGAGCGTCGAAGCCCACTCCCCCTTTGTGGAGCGCTTGCGGCAGGAAATCGCGGGCATCGTGGTGGGCCAGCAATACATGATCGACCGCCTGCTGGTGGGCGTTCTGGCCAATGGCCATGTGTTAATCGAGGGCGTGCCCGGCTTGGCGAAGACCACCGCCGTCAAAGCGCTCGCCCAGGCCATCGCATGCCAATTCACCCGGATCCAATTCACGCCCGATCTGCTTCCCGCCGATCTGATCGGCACGCTCGTTTACAATCCCCGCGATGGCGCGTTTACGACAAAAAAGGGGCCTATTTTCGGCAATATTATCCTGGCCGATGAAATCAACCGCGCCCCGGCCAAGGTGCAAAGCGCCCTCCTCGAGGCCATGCAGGAGCGCCAAGTAACCATCGGCGACACGACGTTTCCCCTTGATGAGCCGTTTATGGTTTTGGCTACGCAGAATCCCATCGAGCACGAGGGCACCTATCCCCTGCCGGAGGCGCAAGTAGACCGGTTTATGCTCAAGCTGCGGATCACGTATCCCAGTAAAGGCGAGGAACGGGAGATCATGGACCGGGTCGATATCCTCCACGCGCCTATTGCAAAGCCGGTTGTGGGCAAGCAGGAGATCTTGCAAGCGCGCGAGATCGTCAATCAGATTTATGTGGATGATAAAGCGAAAAATTACATTGTCGATATCGTCCAGGCCACGCGCAATCCCCGGGATTATGGCCTCGACATGAAATACTACATCGAGTATGGCGCGTCGCCGCGCGCGACCATCTATTTGCAGCAAGCCGCGCGGGCGATGGCGTTTCTCCAGGGCGAGGGGAATGTATTTCCCAATGACGTGAAGCAAGTGGCGATGGATGTGCTGCGGCACCGCATCATCGTCACGTATGAGGCGGAAGCCGAGGGGGTGTCCAGCGAAGACATCATTCGGCGGATTCTCGACACCGTGCCCGTGCCGTAAGCCAGGAGCGCATCCCGTGATACCACAAGAGGTTATGCAAGCGATTCGGCGGATTCAGATCCGAACGGACCGGATTGTAAACGACATCCTGGCGGGGCAATATCAGAGCGTGTTCAAGGGCCAGGGGATGGAGTTTAAGGACATCCGGTCGTATGTGCCCGGCGACGATGTCCGCATGATCGATTGGAATGTCACGGCGCGCACCGGGCATCCGCATGTAAAACTGCTGGTGGAAGAACGGGAGCTTACGGTGATGCTCCTGGTGGATGCGAGCGGCTCGGGCCGTTTCGGGAGCGTCCGGCGCTTCAAGAATGAACTCGCGGCGGAACTGTGCGCAGTGCTGGCCATATCAGCCATCAAAAATAATGACAAAGTGGGCCTTATTATATTCACAGATGACGTGGAACTCTATATCCCGCCCAGCAAAGGCCGCCGCCATGTGTTGCGGGTGATCCGTGAAGTGTTATATTTCGAGCCCCGGGGCCTGCGGACCAATATCCCGGCGGCGTTGTATTTCATGAATAAGGTGGCCAAGCGCCGCGCCGTCACATTTCTCGTGTCGGACTTCATGGCGAGCGGGTATGAAATACCATTGCGCGTTGCCGCGCGCCGCCATGACCTTATCGCCGTGATGGTGAGTGATCTCCGGGAAATGGTGTTGCCGGACGTGGGCCTGATATCGGTGCGTGACGCGGAAACAGGCCGCGAAACGCTGGTGGACAGCCATGACGCCGAGGTGCGGGCGGCATACCACCGCATGGCCCTCGAACGCGTGCAGCGGCGCGATGAGATCCTGCGCCGTACGCGCGTGGACAGCATCGCGATTCAAACGGATGAATCGTATGTGGACGCCCTGTACCGTTTTTTCCGCATGCGGGAACGGCGCATGGCGTGAGATGGTGTTTAGGGATAAGCATGGCGCGTTTTTTTAACGGTTATAGGTTGTTTTTCTTCCTGGAGGAACGATGATGCTTAATGCGCTCCTCCTCTTGATGGCCGCCTTGGCCGCCAATGAACCTGTCACGATATCGGCGCGGCTTGAGCCGCCCGAAATTCCGTATTACCGCGAGGCGTTGCTCATTATCACCGTGGAAGCCCCAGCGGGACTCGAAGTGAGCCTGCCGGACTTAGCGCCTCTGGTGGGTGAATTGGGCATCGAAGGCCCCATCAGCCCCACACAAGATGAACCGTTGCCGGGAAACAAGCGGCGCATGCGCGTGGCCTACCGGCTGGATGCGGCCCAGCCTGGGGAATATCCCATCCAGCCTATACCGGCATTCTTCGGAGACGGCGGTACGGCGAGCGCACCGGGGCTTTCCCTGCATGTACGGGATGTTACGTCCGGCGAAGCGGCGGAGCTACAGCGTTTTGCCGCGAATTTCGGCCCCATGGACCCGCCGAACGGTTTATGGCGCATGGCGGCCATCGCGTTGCTGGCGTTGCTTCTTGGAGGAGCCGCCATGGCCGGATGGCTCCTTTGGCGAAAACGCAGCACGCCGGGAAACGCATCCATGCCCGAAACGCCATGGGACGCCGCCCATGCGCGGCTGCAACATCTCCTGGCCATGGGCCGTTCACACGACGCCTTTTATGTCGAGCTGTCCGACATACTCCGGCAATACATCGAAGCGCGGTTCGGGCTGCGGGCGTTGGAGGAAACGACGCCCGAATTTCTGGATGGCCTGGCCACCTGCGCCGATGTGAATGAGGAACACCACTGTCTGCTGGCGGCCGTATTGCGCCAGTGTGATCGGGTGAAGTTCGCCCAATATGCGCCTTCTCTCGAGGACATGCGGCGCAGCCATGCCGCCGTGGCGCGGTTCGTCCACGAGACCATTCCCGTGGCGAAAACACCCATGCAGGGAGAAGCGGCATGATGCATGCCTTTTATTTCGAGAAACTCATGCATCCAGAGGCCTTGCTGCTGCTTCCCGCCGTAGCGCTCCTGCTCGGGGCGGAATGGTTCGCCAAAGCGCCGGGCGCGCTGTCGATATCGACGGGCGAAATATTGGGGCGTATTCGCAGCCGGGGCCTGCCTTGGATGCGGCGGCTGCCCGCATTACTGCGCGCTTGCGGGCTGGCTCTGCTGCTGGTGGCCTTGGCGCGTCCGCTGAGCGGGCTGCGTCCTCGCATCGAGCATGCGGATGTGGTCGATATCATGCTGTGCGTGGATGTATCGGGCAGCATGCGCGCCATGGATTTCTCGACGGGCGGGCGTCCTCATGACCGGTTATACGTCACTAAGGCCGCCGTTCACGACTTCATCGACAGCCGTAAAATGCGCATCCATGACCGCTTCGGCGTTGACCGGCTTGGACTCATCCTGTACGCGGGATACGCATGGACCCAGATTCCGCTGACGCTGGACTATGGAGCCATCGAGCAAGGCCTCGACGACGCCAAGGTGGAATCGGGCGAGCCGTTGAAAAACGGCACCGCCATCGGTTCCGCCATCGGCTTGGCCGCGAGCAAATTGAAGGACTCGAAAGCCGCCTCGAAGGTAATCATCCTGCTCACGGACGGCCAAAACAACAAGGGCGAACTGGACCCCATTACGGCGGCCCGCATCGCCGCGGAATATGGCATCCGCATCTACACTATCGGCGCCGGTTCGGATGGCCAGGTGTTTATACCTCGCCAAACTCCTCTCGGTGAGCAAATCGTGCGGATGCGCATTCCCGTGGATGCGGAATCCTTGACGAAAATCGCCCAGGCCACGGGAGGCAAGTTCTTCCGGGCGACCGACTCCTCGGCTATCCAGAAAGCCTATGTGGAGATCAACGAACTCGAAACCACGCCCATTGAAGTAATGGGATATGTGGATTATGAAGATCGGTTCCTGCCTTGGGCGGCGGCGGGGGCTTTGCTGATGGGTTTGTCGTTGTTCAGCCGCCGTATGTGGTTTGATCCTATTCCATGAGGAGGCGGAAATTGCATATGCACCATGTACTGCCACTGCCCCATTCCCGCCTCCGGGGATGGCTATACTGTTGATGTAGGAATTATTAAACATGCAATTCATATTTCCCAATAGCATGTGGCCTATATGGGCCGCCATGGCTTTAGCAGTCTGGGCGGCTTTGGCATGGGGAATATATGTGTTAGAACGCCGTCGAAAAGCGCGGATAACACAGTTCGTCGAGGCGGCTTTAGCGCCCCGGCTGCTCCATGGGTATGATGAATCCATCCGAAAACCTTTGGCTTGGCTGGCGCTGGCCGGTTTCGCTTTGCTGGCTTTGGCGTTCGCCCAGCCGCATTGGGGCCAAACGCAAGAAGAAACCTTGCATGAAAGCCGCGACATCTTGGTATTGCTCGATACATCGGAGAGCATGCGTGCGGACGACTTCCCTCCCAGCCGCTTGATGTGCGCCAAAAGCAGCATCGCCCTACTCGCGGAGCAATCCCCCGAGGACCGTTTTGGGCTTATCGCCTTCGCTGGCGCGGCAATTCTCCAGTGCCCATTTACACTCGACCGCAGCTACTTCCGCGCCGTACTCGATTCCGTAGACACCCATACCATCAGCCAAAAGGGCACTGATTTGGCTGTTGCACTGCGCGTAGCGCGCAAGCTCTTGGATGATGAGCGGGAACGTGGAGCCGCCTCGGAGCCGAATTCGCGGGCGGTGCTTTTCGTCTCCGACGGCGAGCAGGTATCCGGCGACACGATGGCTGCGGTTCAAGAATTGGCGGAGTATGCCCGTGTGTTTGCACTCGGTATTGGAAGCCCGGGAGGAGCGCTTGTGCCGCCGCCAGAATGGTCTCCGTGCCAAACGGACGCAAGCGGCGAAGGCTCCCACTTGTCCATTCTGGATGAAGAAAACCTGGCAAACATGGCGCGCGCTGGCGGAGGCGAATATGTGCGCGCTCAATCCCCGGACTGGAATGCTGGCCAGCTCAAGGCCCTATTCCGCAGCATTGCGGCGCGGAACGTGGATAGCGAAATGCGCAGCCATCAGACCAACCGATACCAATGGCCTTTGTTAGGCGCTATTTTGTGCTTTGCATCGGAAGGCTTTTGGATCGTCTTAATGCCCTTGGTTCGCGCCCGGCGCATGCGGCGCGAGACGAAGCAGCAGCCCCAAGCGCCTTCGCCAGCAAGGCGATTCCATCCTACCGCTCTGCTTGTGGCCGCCTGCCTTCTGGCGGGGGCGGCTGGCGCTGGCGCGGAGTCTTTCAGCGCGCGTTTGAAACACGGCAACGCCTTTGTCCGCAGCGGAGACGCTGAACAAGCCCTGCCGCTATTTCGGGAATTGCAGATCGAAGAGCCGGATTCGCCTTTTCTTCAGTACGCAATAGGCTGTGCATATTATGCGTCCGCGGAACAACATGCCACCGTGGATAGCTTCGAAGACGCCGCCGCCGCCTTCGAGCATGCACGGGCGGCGTTTGAACAAGCTGCCGCCGAATCAGAAGGTATTTTTCACCGTAACGCCGCATTTAACGGTGTTAATTGCGCCGCCCGAACGGCGATAATGGGCGTCCATCGCGGCGATATCGAACAGATAGTGCCTGCTTTCCGCAAGGCCATTGAAGGGTATCATGCGCTTTTGGCGCAGTATCCGGATTTCAAAGAAGCGCGGCAGAATCTGGACCACGTGCAATACCAACTCAAGAAATTGCTTCAACAGCCGCCTGAGCAGGAGCAAAAGCCCGCGCCTGATGTGGGTTCACATGCTGGCCAAGGCCCTCAGCCCAATGAACAGCCGGAATCTAAAACGACGGAATCCCAGCAAGAGCAACCGAAACAAGAATTGCCTGAATCCAGCCAGCCAGAATCCTCGGGCAAGGATGGGGAGGAATCCCCGGAAAAGGAACATGACGCCGCTCCCATGGATGCTTCCGAGCCCAACACCAAAGCGAACGGCCACTCGATAGACCGCCGCGCCGCAGAGGCTATTCTCCAATCGCTGGAAGACATTGATCAGCGGGAACAGCGGCTCATGCGTTCAGGCCCGCCCGAGCAGCGCACCCGGAGGGAATGGTGGTAAATCCAGGACAATTCCATTTCCTCGCTGCAGCCTGGGTGTTTTGTGTTGTTTCGATGATGCTGCCGATGCATAAAGCCCGTTCAGAAGAATCGGCGATTAAAGCCACGGCCTCCACGGAGGAGCTCCGTACGAATGAAGCATTCCGCATTACCGTAGAGGCGCATGGGATTTCGGTTGGAGAGCCTATGCTGCCGGAATGCGATGGAATCAGAATCAATCCTATTCCCGCTTACCGCCGGGATACTTCCAACATGGTGAATTACCACATGGAACGTTCCATCGTGAGGATGTACGATGCGCGGACTTTTCGGGATGGCCTGCTCCGCATTCCGCCTATTCGCATCGAGATAGATGGCGAAATACATGAAAGCGCCCCTCTAAGTTTACAGGTCGAGCCAGATTCAATGCTTATACGCCCGAAACGTTCTTCGCGAATGCCCTCCCCCACGCCAACTGAAACGGTGTTATCTCCTACCCGGGAAGAATGGGTGCATGTTCTATCGTCGCCCGATAAGCTTGACGCCTATGTAAATGAACCTATCCTCTTGCGGTTATTGTGCATTGAGGATAAGAACACCCCCATGCGTTTCCAAGATATCCGCATTACAGAGCCAGCGGTGGAAGGCTTTTATGTCATCCGGCTTGACGATAGTGTACTCCAACCAGATGCGAAAACGGCCTGGGACCAAGAACGATATAGTATCCGGCATGAGCGCCTGTACGCCCTCTACCCTGCCGCCGCCGGGCAATTATCCGTCGGGACATGGCAATATGCAGGCCAAACTTATATCGAAACCGCACAAGGAGGCATCGAACGCAAGGAGTTTCAAGCCGAGGCGGAGCCTGTCGCCATACAAGTTAAACCGCTTCCCGAGCCGCCAGCGGCGTTCAGTGGGGCAGTGGGCCAATTCAAATTGCGGGGAGATATGGGAGCGGGCGTGTCTCCAGTAGGCACTCCAGCGGATTTTCACTTGACTATTGTGGGCAATGGGAATCCTAACGCCATCAGCCCGCCCGAGTTTCCTCCTATCGATGGGGCATCCGTTTCACGCCCGGAAACTCGAGTCCGCCCCATTTCACTATCCAGCGAACCTGCCTTCGAGAAAGTATTCATATATCAAATCACTCCCCACACCGCAGGCCAGATACAGATTCCCGCTTTGGATTTCTGCTATTTTGACCCAACGCTTGAGCATTATGTGACGGAACAAGCTGGCCCTTTTACCCTCACCGCTACATCAAACGGCGCGGTTACAAATGAAAAACCGTTGGTTGTGGAAAAAGAAGAGGATGAAGATATACGGCCTATCATGAATATCGCTGGTTCTCTGCGTCCAAAACATGATGATACGCTGGAGATTGCCACCTGGCTCCTCCCCCCCGCTTTCGTGTTCGGCTGTTTCTTGGCGATTCAATTCGCACGCCGCCGCAAGCCGGGTGAATCCGCTTGTGTACGGGCGCGGCGTGCGCGAACGCGCGCCCAGCACAGGCTATATGCCCGCCATCGGGAGCATGACCCCACGGAACGGGCGTATCACGCGTTGATGGGGTATATAGCGGATAAATATGCAGTCGAAGCGGCAAGTTTGACCCCACAGGACGCGGGCCGTATGTTGGAGCAACACCAATTGGAGAATGGTTTGCGCGCCCAAATCGTAGATCTGTTACGAGAATGCGAACGGACCCGTTACGCCGGTGAAGGCCTTTCGTCGATGGCTGTGAAAAGCCTAGCCCATCGAGTTGAAACAACCATGGACGCCCTTGATGCGGCGTTTGAGAGGAAGGCGTGATGTTTGCCCTGGCCGCAATAACTATCGCGTTCGCCGCCGCATCACCGCATCAGGAGCTATTCGACCGCGCCGTAGAGCTGTATGCCCAGGATGAGTATGAGGCGGCGTCCAGCTTGTTTTCGGAACTGGAGGCGGAATGCGAGGCAAACGCCGCTATCTATTATAACTTAGGCAACTGCGATTACCGCTTGGGGCGTTTAGCGCCTGCTATTGCGAATTACGAACGGTCATTACAGCTCGAACCTGGAATGGATAGCGCCCGGAGCAATCTGGCCCAATGCGTTCAACACACTCAAGACAAAATGGAGCCGCCCGCGCCGCCGGATTGGGAACGCATACTGTTTTTCTGGCATGCGGCGCTGGCTCCCAGCACGGCGTATCTGGCCGCGATGGCGGCCTGGTGGGGATTTTGGGCGGCGCTGGCGATACGTTGCTGGCGCTCGATACGGTATCTCCGTGGAGCAACGGTTATATTGGCGTTTTGTGCGCTGGCGTTCATTTGTTCGGCATGGGTTAAAGCACATCCCGCATCGTTGGCGGTGGCGAACGCGGACATCTTGCCGGTGCATTATGGAGCCAGCTCCATGGAGCCGGTCCGATTTGAACTGCACGAAGGAGATCGCGTGCGAGTGGAGCGGCTCCGGGGAGAATGGGCGCGCATTGCAACGGAACAGGGCAAACGCGGATGGGTTCCAATAAGCAATTTAGTCCTTGTCAATAAACCAGGACTGTTTTAATTCTCTTTGCAGTCCGATTGAACCTCATTTTTTTTGGCCATAGCCTTGGCGTTTGCATCTATCCGAAGCAGGAGAGTAACTAATGTTTCACGTTCCTCCTGCGTGAATCCCGCAGTAAGTTTGTCGTCTAAAAGCGTGGCAAGCGCATACATTTCAAGTTCTATCGAAAGGGCCTTTCTGGTGACATACACTCGGACTACGCGCCGGTCCACGGGATCTTGCCTGCGTTGAACGAGTCCATATTCTTCCAGCCGTTGAAGGGCGCGAGTGATATTTCCTTTGTCGAGTGTGACAAAGACACGCAGATCATCCTGGCGGCACCCATTTTTACTGAATAGTTCCCCCAGTACAATTGCCTGGCTCATGCTGATGCCGAAATGGCTTATCGCTTTGGAGCCGTACATAATGCAGGTGCGTGAAATGGATGACATGAGGCGAACCAAGAAACGGTCGTGATTCCGTTTCAGCACGTTAATGCGTTCTTCCATACTGGACGGAGCAATCTTCGACGCCAATGGCTTTTTTCTGGGCATTTCTTTTTCCTTATGTAGGCCAGTAACTCCCTTCATAAATCATAATAATGGATCTTTGCCAATAGGATGCGGCTCTAGCGCGCAAGTGAGTTTACCGCCTCAAGCGCAGCCGCGCCATTTTGCTCTAGTCTTTCGGGATACGCCTTTTCCCACCCGCCGCCAAGCGCTTTGTACAGGGCCACGAGATTGGTAAGGACGAGCGCCTCGCTCTGTAACTGTTGGTCCTCAATGGCAAAAAGAGAGCGTTCGCTGTCGAGCACATTGAGGAAATCAATCAAACCGTTGGCATAAAGCTGCTTCGCAAGCTCGAGGGCGCGCTGGTTGGCTTCGACAGCTTCGTTCAATGAAATCAAGCTGTTCTGTTCCTTGGCGTAGGCCACCAATGCGTTCTCTACATCCTCCAACGCCAGCATCACTGTTTGTTCGTAGGCCGTGATGGCCTGTTCCTGGCGGGCGTTTTGCACTTGGATATTGGCGCGGATGCGTCCGCCATCGAAGATGGGCCAGCGAATCTCTGGGCCAAAGGACCACAATCGGTTCGCTCCGCGGGTAATGCCTTCAAATTCCGTGCTCGAGCCGGTCAGTGAGCCCCCCAATATGAAATGCGGATATAAGTCCGCTTCGGCAACACCTATCCGGGCCGTAGCGGCAGCTACAGCGCGTTCGGCTTCTCGTACATCAGGACGGTTGCGCAGGATGTCAGCAGGCAACCCCACCGGCACTTCAAGTGGAACGGGGGCCAGCGGAGCTTTTGGGGCGAGTTCCTCTTGCAGCGCGCCTGGCGCGTCTCCAATAAGGACGCCCAGCCGATGGATAGTCATCTGAACGAATGCCTCAAGATTGGGCAGGACGGATTTGGAGGATGCTAACTGCGCTTCGGCGGTTTTGACATCCAATTCCCCCGTGAGCCCAGCCTGGAACCGGGAACGCGCCAAGTCAAGACTCTGCGTTTGGGCGTCAATATTCTTTTTTGCCGTGTCAAGCCTGCTCTGAACAGACCGCAAATTGAAGTAGTTTCGAGCCACCTCGGCGGCCACGGAGATCAGCACGTCCCGTTGCATCTCTTCGACACCTTCCGTGTCCGCTCGTGATGCTTCCTGCCCGCGTCGAATCCCGCCAAAGACATCTAGTTCCCAACTGGCGTCAAAGCCCGTCTGGAAAAAATCACTCTGGCGTTCGGGGGCTTTTGCCCCTGGGCTGATAGTAAGGCTTGTATTGCTGCCGCCCGTGGAGGAAAGCCTTGTCCCGAAGGGGCCAGGCGCGGCGCTGGTGACCGATAGGCCATTCTGCGTCAAGGTCACCGCGCTGATGCCGGCGCTGGACGACGTGTCGCTTTTCCTGGCCTGGGAACGCTGATAAGCGGCGGCGGCGTTGACCTGCGGCCACAGCGCCGCGCCCGATATATCTTCGAGCGCCCGCGCCTCTTTCAGGCGTGCTTCGACAATACGCAGATCGAAACTATCGGCCATCGCGCGCTTGATTAAGGAATCTAGCGTTGTGTCGCCGAAAGACGCCCACCACTCTTCTTGCGTGGGCGTCTTGCCGGATTCGCCTCCCGCCAGTGGCTCGCTCCACTGTTTCGGTACAGAAAGATCGGGCCGCTTGTAGCCGGGGCCGAGCATACAACCGGATACTAGAGTGACTGTGGCGGCCATTGCCAACAGATGAATGGTTTTCATATTTGCGCCTTTTCCCTTTGAATAGCCTAAATAGCACTACTAAGTAAAACCGCACGCAACGACGGCAATGAAGGCGGAGCGAACGCACTCGTCTTCATTTCAGACGGCCTCGGGCGGATTTGGCTTGTCTGTTATGACCGTTTGTTGCTTGCTCTTTTTCCCAAAGGTGTTTTGAATCAACACATAGAAGAGCGGGGCGAACAGGGTCACCAGGAAAGTCGAGGTCACCACGCCTCCCAGCACGGCGGTGCCGATTGCCTTCTGAGCGCCGGCTCCCGCCCCGTCCGCCATCGCCAGCGGTAGAACACCGAACCCAAATGCGAGCGAGGTCATGATGATCGGACGCAACCGCAGTTTTGCTGCTTCCAAGGTTGCATCCATCAGCCCCATCCCTTCGTCTACGCGCGTTTTTGCGAACTGCACGATCAGAATCGCATTCTTTGTAGTCAAGCCGAGCGTGGTCAGCAGGCCGATCTGGAAATAGACATCATTGGGCAATCCTCGCAGGCTCGAACCAATCACGCCACCGATCACGCCCAGCGGCAGAGCTAGAAGGATCGAAATGGGGATCGGCCAGCTTTCGTAGAGAGCCGCCAAACAAAGGAAGATCACCAGAATGGAAAAGGCGTATAGCGGAGCCGCCTGCGCGCCCGCCTGCCGCTCCTGATAAGAAAGGCCGGTCCAGTCATAACCGATTCCTTGCGGCAGTTGCCTCACAATCTTTTCCATCGCCGCCATGGCCTCACCGGAGCTTTTTCCCGGCGCCGACTCACCTAGAATATTCAGGGATGGGAAGCCATTGAAGCGTTCCAGTTTTGGAGAACCGGAAGTCCAGTGGCCGGATGCAAACGACGAGAAAGGCACCATGTTGCCTGCATTATTACGCACATAGAGCTTTTCGAGGTCTTGCGGCAACATGCGGTAGGGGGCGTCTGCTTGCACATAGACCCTCTTGACCCGGCCGGCTTGAATGAAATCGTTCACGTATGCGCTGCCGAAAGCCGCCGAGATCGTATTATGGATCGAGGAAATCGGTATTTGCTGCGCACCGGCCTTTTCCCAATCCACATCGATCCGGTATTCAGGCACATCTTCCAAGCCATTAGGGCGGACTTTGGCCAATGCGGGATCCTTGGCAGCCATGCCGAGGAGTTGATTGCGGGCCGCCATTAGTTCGTTATGGCCTAAGCCGCCCCGGTCAATCAACTCAAAATCGAAGCCTTTCGCCTGCCCTAATTCGATAACGGCTGGTGGCGCGAATGCAAACACCATGGCGTTTCGAATTTGAGAGAACCTGCCCATCGCTCTTTGAGCCACGGCAGTTACTTTCAGTTCCGGCCGTTCGCGATACTCCCAATCCTTCAGGCGTACAAAAGCCATGCCCGAGTTTTGTCCCCGGCCAGAAAAGCTCGCACCCGAGATCATCATCACGCTGTCCACGGCCTCTTTTTCGTTCTCCAGAAAGTAATCCTGCACTTCTTTAAGCACCGCTTTGGTCTGCTCGATGGTCGAGTTCGCGGGAAGTAATGCCTGCATCATCAGTATGCCTTGGTCCTCATCCGGCAGATAGGCGGAGGGCATGCGTTTGAACAGATATCCCATCGCCACCACAATGAGCAAAAAGATCACGAGGAATCGGAATTTCCTTGCTAAGGAATGGGATACCAGTTTTAGATACAATGCCCTAAAACCATAAAAGGAACGGTCAAACCACCGGAAGAACGGCCGGAAAAGCCAGAAGCCGCCTTCCGCCGGTTCGTGCCCCTTGGGCACCGGCTTGAGAAGCGAGGCGCACAGCACCGGGGTGAGAACCAAGGCCACCACCACGGAGAGAAGCATGGATGCAATAATCGTCACGGAAAACTGGCGATAGATGACGCCCGTGGAACCGGTGAAAAAGGCCATCGGCCCGAACACAGCCGACAGCACCAGCCCGATGCCGATGAGCGCGCTGGTGATTTGGTCCATGGATTTTTGGGTGGCTTCAAACGGGGGCAGCCCTTCCTCGGCCATGATTCGTTCGACGTTTTCCACCACGACAATAGCGTCGTCCACTAAGAGTCCTATGGCCAATACCATGCCAAACATCGTCAGCATGTTGATGGAATAACCAAACAATCCGAGGATAGCGAAGGTTCCAAGGATAACGACAGGCACGGCGATGGTCGGGATCAGGGTGGCCCGCATGTTTCCCATGAACAGATACATCACCAGAAACACTAAGAAGATTGCTTCAAAAAGTGTTTTGACCACTTCTTTGATCGCCACACGCACAAAAGGAGTGGTGTCATAGGGGTACACCACCTTCATGCCTGGCGGGAAAAAGTTGCTCATCTCCGCCAGTTTGGCGCGGACATTATCAGCCGTTTGCAGCGCATTCGCCCCTGCGGCTTGCCGGATCGCCATACCCGTGGAAGGCCTGCCATTATTAAAGACTTCAACGTCATAGGTTTCCGTCCCGAGTTCCACCCGTGCTATATCTGAAATCCGCACGATGGAGCCATCTGGATTGATGCGCAGGGGAATCGATGCGAATTCCTCGGGAGTCTTGAGCAAGCTTTGGACGATAATGGCGGCATTCATGCGCTGGCCCTCGATAGCGGGCGTTCCGCCGAATTGCCCGGCGGAGATCTGGACGTTATAGGCTTTCAGCGCCGTGACCACATCCTGAACCGTCATCTGGTATTCGGTCAGCTTGTCTGGGTTCACCCAGACGCGCATGGCATATTGGCTGCCGAAGATCTCCACCTCGCCCACCCCAGGCACCCGGGAAAGCACTTTCTCTAGACTGGATACGGCATAGTCCCGCAGATCATTCCCATCCATACTGCCATCTTCCGATACCAGGCCGACGACAATGAGATAGTTGCGGGTGCTTTTGCTCACCTTTACACCGGAGCGCTGCACTACCTCCGGCAAGCTGGCCATGGCCAGTTGGAGCTTATTCTGCACTTGCGCCCAAGCGAGATCAGGATCCGTTCCCGGCTCGAAGGTCAACTCCACGCGTGAGGAGCCAGACGAATCACTGCTAGCCGATAGATAGAGCATCTTGTCAAAACCGGTCATCTTCTGTTCGATGATTTGGGTGACGCTATTCTCTACAGTTTCAGCCGACGCTCCCGCATAAAAGGAACTGATGGAAATCGACGGGGGGGCGATAGGAGGATACTGGGATATGGGGAGCTTGAAAATGGCTAGAGCGCCTGCCACCATCAAAACAATGGCGATGACCCAAGCGAACACCGGGCGCTGTAGAAAGAATCTTGATAACATTATGCGTCTCCGTCAGTTCGCTTTAGCCGCAGGATTGGAAGTGTTTTCGGGTGCAGAAGGCTGGGCTTTATCCCCCTCCCAGGGAATAACCTTCACGGCTGCGCCAGGGCGCACCCGCTGTGAACCTTCGACGATCACTTGCTCTCCGGGAGCCAGCCCCTCTGAAACGAGCCATTTGTCGCCCATAGTGCGGTCTAGGGTAAGCATTCGTTGTTCGACTTTACCTTCTGCATTGACGAGCAGAACCAAGGGGTTTCCTTTCGGATTGCGTGAAACGGCCTGTTGGGGAACCAGAATGGCCTGTTCGTTGATCCCTTCCGTCACCACGGCGCGAACAAACATGCCCGGCAGAAGAGCTTCATCCGGATTTGGGAAGAGTATGCGCAGGGTGACCGAACCCGTGGTGGGATCGACGGTAACATCTCGGAATTGCATGGTTCCTTCGGATGCATACGCCGAGCCGTCTTCTAAAATGAGCTGAACCTTGTCTACATTGGCCCCGTCATGGCTGAGCTGGCCTTCCTTGAGGCGGGTCTGCAGACGCTGCATTTGAGTAGTGGATTGAGTCACATCCACATAAATTGGATCAAGCTGTTGAATCGTTGCAAACGCAGGCCCCTGATAGGCAGTAGCAAGCGCGCCCACGGTCACGTTGGACCTGCCGATTCGCCCGGAAATCGGAGCCGTAACGTGGGTATATTCCAAGTTAATACGGGCGCTCTCAATTGCGGCTTTATTGTACTCGATTTCGGCCTTGGCCTGTTTCAACTTGGCGATCACCTCGTCGTATGCTTGTTGGCCAACGGCTCCGGTCGGAACCAAATCTTTCTGCCGTTGGGCCAGCAATTCGATCGGAGGCACATTGGCTTCCGCCCGGGTGAGAGCGGCAACCGCGAGGTCGTAGGCGGCCTGATATGGCGCTGGGGCAATCTCATAAAGGACATCGCCCTCCTTGACATTGCTTCCTTCCTCAAACAGGCGTTTTTGCACGATACCGTTCACTTGAGGCCGCACTTCAGCCACAAGATATGCCGAGGTGCGTCCAGGCAATTCGGTAGTCAAGGTGACCTTTTCGGGCTGGACAATTATGGCGGCCACTTCAGGCGGGGGGGGTGCCACTTCTCCCTCTTTGGAAGGCTCCGCGCCTCCAGCCGCTCCCGTGTAACCGATCAGCGTAATGCCAATCACAAGTGCGCCCAAGGCGATGAAGCGTTTGCTTCTGTGCCTAGCCTGCATATTCACCTCCATGATCTTCATCGAAATACTCACTCTTACCAACAACACAAGCATCTATATTGTATTCAGTCCATGCATATAAATTTTATAATACCCCGCTTCCTTGCGCAGCCCATGCCTATTTTCTGCGAAAAGAGCCACGCCGTTTGTAGGCGCTGCCGCTTGATTTCTTTAATCATTTTTAACGGCGCCGCTTTTCCCATAGAGTTTCTAGTGCTCCATGGTTGTCTCTCCGTTTTATTTTACAATGGCAATTATCATACTGAATAATGCTTGCGAACGCAACTATATTTTTACTTTCTTCACCATGCCAGGAAATTCATATGCTCAAGAACATAGCTGCCATCCATTGTGGGTGTGCTTTTGAAACTGCGCCACGCGCCTGATAAAGTTGGAGGGGCAGGAATGTAAAAACAACTGAACAGCGGCGGCGCGGCGGCCAATTAATAGGCCTGGCAGCAATTGAAAGATGAAGCCAAGCTCAGTGCTGGGAATAACTTGGCGTTTTTGTTATCCTCCCCCCGGTGTTTTTTTCTTGCAGTATAATAGCTCAAAGATAGGGCTGCTCAATTCACGCATACGTGTTTTTGTGCTATTTGTATGCAATACGCGGAATTGGCTGGTGGCAAGGAATATAAAGCATTATTTGCCTATACGTTAAATTAGCGGCCTGGCTGCATTAAACGTAGAAAAAAGGAACAACATGACCAGACGTTTTGAAGAACTGACAGCTATTGCGCGCAAAGATGACAGTGCGTCGCTCTCCCGGGAGGAATGCCTCGAAGCCACCCGCGCATTTTCTGAAGAACGCCGGGCCGCTATTCGCCGCCGCCACGCGGAAGGCGAATCGGGCAGTAATGTCGTCCGCATGATCTCGGAAACCGCCGATGAGATTTTGCGGGGCGTTTTCCAATTTGGCATGGCGGTCTTGTGTATTCCCCGTGCAGTTACCTCCCGCATTTGCTTATGCGCCTTGGGGGGATATGGCCGGGCCGAGATGAGCCCCTGTTCGGATCTGGATGTTTGCTTGTTATACGACGGCAAGCTCGATGAGCCGATAAAGCAGCTCAATAGTTTTCTTGTTCCTTTCCTTTGGGACTCGGGCTTTGTGGTGGGATATGGCATTCGCAGCATAAAAGAAAACAAGCAACTTGCTAAGGAAGATATGAACGCGTTCACCAGCTTTCTCGAGGCGCGCATCGTGTGCGGGGACAGCACGGTCTTCGCACGCATGAAGCTGTTCATCCAAGAACTCAAAGCAGGCCCTCTCGCCAAGCGCTTCGTGGAGCAGAAAGTGCATGACCGTTTCGACGCCCTTCCGGAGGAGCAAACGGATATTTTTAATCCACAACCGAATATCAAAGAGAATGCGGGCGGCTTGCGTGATTTTCATACGGCGTTATGGCTACTCATGATGTCGCATGATGTGGACAGCCTGGATGAGGCCGTCGCCCAGGGATTGCTGACGCCCGAGGAACAGCTTGAATTCGCGGAAGCGCTGGAGTTCATTTGGCGTATCCGCAATGAACTGCATTTTCAAGCGGGAAGCGCGGAGGATCTCCTCACCTTCAAGTGGCAAAAACACGTGGCCAAGGCGTTTGATTATGAAAGCGCCCATCAGTCCAACATCCTTCAGTTCATGCAGGAGTATTACGCCGCGGCGAGCAAATTGCGGCGCTTTCTCAGCATTGTCGTGCGCATCTGCAATTTCCCCTTCCCAACGGACGCTATAGACCGCGATGATGATTCGCCCCGGGGGTTTATCATTCAGGACGGCCAGCTCTTTGTGGGGCTTCAAGATGCGAACTGGTTTGCCCATACGCCTGCCCGCCTCATGGAGATCTATTGGCGCTGCGCGCGGCATCAAGTGCAGCTTAGCCGGTATTCGGAACGCCTGGTCGTGGCCAATTTGCACCTGGTCAATGATACGTTCCGTTCCAGCGATTTAGTTCGACGGTTTTTCTTAGCCTTGTGCAGCCTGCCTTTCCAAGCGGGTAAAGCGCTGCGCCAAGCAGCCGCCAGCGGCTTATTGCCCAACTACATCCCCGAGTATGGCGAAATACGCGGCGTAATTCGATATGAGGATTTCCATCATTATCCCGTGGATGAGCACACGCTGCTGGCCGTGGAAGCCCTTGGGAAGCTTCCTGAGATGGAAGGGGGCGCAGTAGGGCGGTGCTTGCGGGAGGCCCTCGAAAATCTCTCCGATCCCTATATCCTCGTGATGGCCATCTTGTTTCATGACCTTGGGAAAGCAGCGGGAGAGATTCATGCGGCCGAGAGCGTCATCCGTTCGCGCGCCATCTGCCAGCGCATCGGCCTGCCTGAGGAAGATGCGGAACGCATCGCCTTCCTTGTCGAGCATCACATGCTGATGAATAACATCAGCCAATTCCGTGATACGGATGATGAAGACATTCTGGAACAATTCTCAGAAACCGTAAAGACGGAGCAGCGGCTGCGCGCCTTGTTTCTACTTTCCTTTTGTGATCTCTACGCCGTAGGGCCAAATGTTTGGAGCGAGTGGAAAGGCGCGCTATTGCTCCAACTGTATCTGCGCACGGTGAAACGCCTGCTGGGGCGCGTTGAGTCTTTCGATGAAGAGTACTGGAATTCCCCAAAAGCCGTCGCCATCCGGGAAGGCGTTCCGAGCGGCCTTCAAGAGCAAGTCGAATCGCATTTGAAAGGGCTTGGACAGCGCTATTTCATGGCGTTTGGTCCCGAGCAAGTGGCGATACATTTGGAATGCATCGCGGAGGCGCAGCAAACCGGCTTGGCCGTGCGTTGTTCCGAGAATCCCATGAACGGATTAAGCGAGATGGTGATCTGCACGCGTGACCGGCATGGGCTCTTTTTCCAGATTGCCGGCACGTTCTCATCCCAGCTTATCGACGTGAACTCGGCGGCGCTATTCACACGCCCGGATGGGTTTGTGGTAGACTGTTTTACCGTAAATGACGCCAGGCAGCACCGCCCGTTGACACGCGCCCAAGTGAAGAGCGTAGAACGGTTGCTGGGAGAGGTGCTGCTTGATGGTAAGAGCATTCAGGAGTATGTCGAGCGTTCCCGCCATCGGCTCTTCGCGCTATTGCAGCCGCGCATTCCGGTGCAGACTCGGATCGATTTCGATAACCACTCATCACGGCAGCAAACGGTTATTGACATTCAGACCGGCGACCGCACAGGGCTCTTGTATGATATCACTCGAGCCATCGCCGAGGCGAACTTGGACATCGCCACGGCCCGCATCGTCACCGACGCCCGGCGCGTGCGAGACTCGTTTTATGTCAGCGGGGTGTCCGGCAAGGTAATTGAGGAATCAGAACAGGAGGCCGTGCGCAGGATGATCCATCAGGCCATCCATCCCGCTCCTGTATTCACGGAGACAGAAGGAGGAACTCGATGAAGGTATTGCGCACCGCTTATGTGCTGGTCATTTTACCGCTGTTGGGATGCGGCCCCGCCCAAGGCGAAGGCGGCATGCTGAAGGAGATCGAAAGCGAATTTGTCCAGGCAGGCCAGCGCATCAGCCCTTGGGTTGTAAGCATCAATATCGAGCGCAATACCCCTGAAGGCCCAGCGGGCCTCGAGCCTAATAACTTGAACGATCTGCGTAAATTTCTAGGCTTGCCCACTCCTGATAACGAGGAAGACGCAGAACCTTCGCCCGGGAAAGATTTGGAAAAACGCCGTGCGCCGCGCCCGCGGGCGGCAGGTTCCGGTTTCATCTATGATGCGGCGGGGCACATCATCACCAATAATCATGTGATTGATGATGCGCAGAGCATAGAAGTCCGCCTTGCGGACGGCAATACCTATAAAGCAACTGTCATAGGCCAAGATGCGCAGACGGATATCGCCGTGATCAAGATTGACACGGGCAAGGAATTGCCCGCCGCCCCTCTGGGTGATTCCGATGCCTTGCAGGTGGGCCAGTTCGCCATCGCCGTGGGAAGCCCGCACAATCTCGCGGGCTCTCTTTCCTTCGGCCACATCTCGGCATTGGGCCGGGGGCAAAAAGATAACATCAATTTGCCCGACATCCAGTTTTACAGCTTCATTCAAACCGACGCCGCCATCAATTTGGGCAATAGCGGCGGCCCCTTATGCAATATTGACGGCGAAGTGATCGGCATCAACACCGCGATTGTGTGGGGCGCGGAAAGCCTTGGATTCGCCATTCCCATCAACATGGCCAAAGAGCGCATCGTGCCGGAACTCATCAGCGCTGGTAAAGTGACCCGGGGCTATCTGGGCGTCGAGATTGATGATGTGACGCCGGAGTACGCGGATGCGGAAAGCTTGCCTGATCGCCTCGGGGCTATCGTCGCGAATGTGTATCCTCAAACACCTGCGGAACGGGCTGGGATGCGGACATATGACATCATCCGGACGGTGAATGGAGAGCCTGTAGAAAGCGCAAGCGATCTCATGAGCAAGGTGGCTTGCCTGCCGCCCGGAGTAGCGGCGCAAGTCGAGGTGTGGCGCGAAGGCAATACGATTCCGTTGTCAGTGAGCCTGGATGAGCGCCCTGAAGATCCGCAGGAATCGGTGCTCGGCGGCTTGGTTCTGGGAATGCGGGTTCAAGAGCTTTCGGCGGATATGGCCCAATCGCTCGGTTTTTCGCCCGGCATAAAAGGCGCATATGTAGATGATGTGGAACCAGACTCCCCCGCGTATGAAGGCGACATACGGCCCGGTGATGTGATCGTTGAAGCCGCGAAAGAACCCATTAATGGGCCCGATGCGTTGCGAAGCATCATGAAGGCAAAAGCGTTGCCGGGAAAAGCCATCCTCGTGCGCGTCGCCCGCAGCGGCCGGGAAACTCCCTTTATCGTGGCGTTGCGCGTACCAGTTGAAGCGGCCAAACCGTAAGAGCGGTATTTTATAACGTCATGCACCTGAGCATGTTACGCTCTGGGCGCGCGGGCGCGTGATTTTGCCGTAATGAGCTGGGGATGCGACAAATTCAACAAACGGGCCAGCTTGTGGACGAGATAATCTTCGTGGGCTTCCAAATGGCCGTCCGCGAAGATGACACGCCATATCTCCTCGATAATGGCTTCCTTCTCCTCCCGGCTGCATTGTTCATTGATGATGCTCGTAAAACGCCAGAGATCAACCGTGTCTCGCTTGCGTTCATCCGCCACGCGGATAAGCTCTTCCGCCTCTTCCTGAGGCAGATCAAACCGCTCCCGAAGCGCCTGGATGATGCGGCTGCATTCTTCCGGCGCGAAATCATCATCGGCTCCCGCCACTTCCAGCAGCAGCGCGCATGTGGCGACGCGCAGCCGCTCCGTGGCCTTCTCCGGCGCTGGCGCGGATGCTGGCGAAAAAAGTTCGCGAATTACATTCAACATGAATACATGCTCCTTTATGAGAAAGCCTATCATGCCGTCCCATGCATTGACAATTTCGTATCGGCCACGCACAATGCGGCAATCCAGGGTTCGGAGCATATAGGGATACATATGCGAAGGAGCATATCATGAGAGAATACCAGTGGTATTATTCACAAGGCGGCCAGCAAATTGGACCTGTTTCCCAAATGGAACTCATGGCGCTGTTGCGGACGGGGCAGGTGAAAACCGATGATTTGGTATGGACGGATGGCATGGCTGATTGGATTCCGGCCCATGTGATGGTGGAATTGTGGGATAGAACGCCTACGGGGGCCATACCACTCGAACGCGCCGAACCACGGGCGTCTGGTCTGGCGATAACCAGCATGGTCTGTGGCATCCTCGGATTATGTTGCTGTGTAACGGCGATACCTGCCGTTGTTTGCGGGCATATTGCACTAAGCCAGATTAACCGGGAGCCGGCGTTATATCGGGGCCGGGGCATGGCGCTGGCCGGTTTGGTTTTGGGGTATATCTCCATTGCGTTGAATATCATAGGCCTAATTTATTCCTTGTTGACGGGCAATGCCATGCCGTTTAGTCCGTTAATTACTTCCTAACACAGGAATGCCGAGATGGAAATCATGCGTCGGCATATCTATAAAAGCTGTTGAAAGGAACGTATTTCCATGCCAATGCCTTTTCTTCTCCTGTTGAGCGGTCTGTTGTTGAATACATCCGCACCTGCGCTGGAACTCTGGCAACTGCCTAACCAGACCCATTCGCAGATGATGTCGTATATTCTGAAAGCCAATGACGGCAGCGTGATCGTCATCGACGGCGGGACGCGCGGCGATTGCGATTACTTAGTGAAGCAGATACGGGAAATCAGTGGAGACGGCCATGTCAAGGCATGGCTGCTCTCTCATATACACGATGATCACGTAGACGCGTTGGTGGAATATCTGGAGCGTGGGAAAAACGAACTGGCGATTGATCAGGTATTTTTTTCTTTTCCATCACTGGCCTGGCTCACGGAAGTCCTTGGGGCGGAGTCGGGTGAAGTAAAATCGGCGTCTGTTTTTTATAAAGCAATCGAAGCTTTTGACAAGAAAGGTCCATTGTCCCCCCATCAGCCCTTGGTGTATGGGGATGTGGAAATCCAAGCGCTTAATGATTATGCGGCTATTCCAAAAAATCCCATCAATAATTCGACGGTCATCTACCGCGTGAAAACGCCGAAGACAACGCTGTTGTTTCTGGGCGACATGGGAATGGAAGGCGGCGAGAAGGTGATGCAACTGCAAGCGCCGGAAATGCTGAAGGCCGATGTCGTTCAGATGGCGCATCATGGGCAGCAAGGCGTATCCCGCGCCTTTTATGAGATCGTGCGTCCGACGATCTGCTTGTGGCCCACCCCCGATTGGCTCTGGGACAATGATCACGGCGAAGGCCCCGGAAGCGGCCCGTGGAAGACTATCCAGAATCGCGCATGGATGGATGACCTGGGCGTTAAAAAACATATCGTGATGAAAGACGGATTGAAGCGGCTGGAGTTTGAATGAACTCCTTGGGTTATTTGCAGATATGATTCACATACGAAGAAAAAAATACCTGATATAACCGATATGCTTGCAGGCACTTATCTATAAGCGGCAAGGATATCAATTGACAGAGCGCACTACTCGCCTCTACAATCAAGTAGAGAGCCCGTGCAGGCTGAGCGTGAGGAGTGGCGCTTGGCGCGCCGAACATGGAGACGAAGGATATGTCCAGCACGGTATATTTGGCCGTGATGCTAGGCATCATCGCCTCAGTGGCGGTTCTCAGCGTGTCTTCGCTGCTGCGCGTGAAGTGCCGGTCATGCGGCGCGCGCAGTCCGCTTGATGCGGAACGATGTTCGGCATGCGGCGCTCCGTTCCCGAAACAGGAATAACGCCGGTTAACGGTGCATGCGAACTGGCCATACGCCAGCTAGATGAACCAGGAGTTGTGGCCGTGGCGAATATGATGAATTGTCCATTCTGTGGGCGTCTGACCGACCCGAAACTAGACAGTTGCGTCCATTGCGGGGGCGTGTTCCGGAAAGGAGCTGGGCCAGCCCCCAAATCCCGGTCTGGTGAAAGCGCGACATGCCCCAATTGCGGCGCATACATCCAGGAAGGCGACATTATTTGCGTGGCTTGCGGCACCAATTTGCTGACAGGCCAGAAAATCACCCAAGCCAAAACGAGCGCCAGTAGTACGGTAACGACATCGAAAGAATCCAGCCCTTGGCTCACCCGGATCGCGATAGGCGCTATCGTCGTAATCATCCTGGCGGGAGCGGTTTATGGGCTCATGGTTTTGTTGCATGATCCCATCGCGAAAGCGGAGAAATTGTATGCCGCCGGGAAGCCCCTGGAAGCCATGAAGCTGTTGGAAACGCATATCAAGAGCAAGCCGGATGACGCGTTGGCCCAGTTTACCTTGGGCCGGTTTCATTGGCTCAACGCGGAATTCGCCGAAGCAGCCCAGTCCTTTGAAAGCGCTTCCAAGATCAATAAGCAGGATACAAAAGCCGCTTTCGCGGCGGCATTGAGCTATGCCCGGCTCAAAACGGAAGATGGCCAGAAACGGGCGACGGGCGCACTCGAACAATTGGTGGAACGCTCCCCCAGTGATTTCGATGCTTGGTTTTTACTGGGACAGCTCCGGGGCGTCCTCGGCGATGGAGAAGGCCAAATAGCGGCCCTCACTAAAGCAATCGACTTAGAGCCCGCCCATGCGCGTGCGCGCATGGCTTTGGGTGTCGCCCGCGCGTTGAGCGGAAAATACACCGATGCTTCCAATGACTTAACGCTGGCCCAAAAACAGTTCGAGAGCGATAACGCTTCTGGTGAAACGCTGGCCAATCTGTATGCGGCCAATGGCTTCATTTTCGACATGCTTGGGTTGGATGAGCAAGGCCAAGGGGCTTTCGACGCCGCTTTGCAGGGGCAGACCGGCATGAAAGGCGCTTCGATGGTGCAATTGGGCCTTCAAGCCTTGCTAAGGGGGAATTTGGCCGATGCGGAAGGGCTCTTTAAACGAGCCGTGGATGCAAACACCAAAGATGACGCCGCGCGTTTTTTTGCCGCTGTGTGCGCGGAAGCGCAGGGATTTCCGCAGGACGCCTTGCCTGTCTTCGAGGCCCTGAGCAAGGAAACGGGCCCCTTTGCGAGCGCCGCGCTGGCCCAGGCCGCGTCGATTTACCTCGATACGGGCCAGGCTGTCCAAGCGCAAGAAGCCATAGATAAAGCCATCAGCCAAAATGCCACTGGGCCTATCGCCTATACGATTCGCGGGCGCATTCTGGCGAAAGCGGGCGATATCAGCGGGGCCCGAGAGGCCTTTGCAACCGCTATAAGAACTGATCCTGCCTATGCCCCGGCGCGGCTGGAGAATGGCCTTCTATTAATCCAGCGAGGCATGCTAGCGGAGGCGGTGCAGGAGCTTGATGCGTACACATCTCAAGTAAATCCTGCGTTGCCGAATGCGCGCATCGAGGAAGTAAAGACCTTGGTGGCGCAATTGAAAGAGACGATGGCTGCGGGACAAGCGCCAGCAGCGCCTGCCGAAACAGCGCCCCAGCCGGAAACCACGCCGGCGGCAGCGGCTGACACGCCTGCGGCTGCACCGCCTATTCCGGGGAGTTCGCAGCCGCCAGGCAGCGGAGATGCTCCAGCCCCCAGTGTTGTGACACCACCTGCCGCCGAATCGAACACCACAACGCCGCCTGTAGGCGCAGCGTGAAGGAGTTGGCTATGAAATTCGCAAAACGCCTGCTTGCCGCCGCCTTGCTGTTGGCTGTTTTTTCGGCCCCTGCGTATGCATGGAATCCCAAAACGGCCTCCTCCATTGTAAGCGGAGCCGCACAGATGATGGCAAAAGAGAACAATATTCCGCTCACCAACTTACTGGGAGATGTCAAGGCGGGCGCGGAAGCTTCAACGGGCGTGATTGAAAAACTCATCCCTTCAAGCGCTTCCAATCCGATTAATGCCGTTGAATCCGAGATGTATTTGCTGGAAGCGGTGCATGGAACGCGCGTGGATCCCTATTTCGCCTACCGGCTGGGCGCACTCGGACAGCTCATCGCTAACGCGACCTCTCCGATGCCTACGGCAACAACGGTGTATCGTTCGCAATATTATGCCGATGTAGACGCCCATATCGCTTCGGCCAGCATCGAGTCATCCACCCGGCGCACGGTAGACGCAGTATCATATATAACGGCTCTTCAATCTTCCGCGGAAGCACGCCAGACTGTGCTCGAGGCCGATTATAAAAGCGGGCTCGGTTTTGACGGGACAGCTTCCCAGACCCTCTCACAAGAGGTCAGCCGCTCGATGAACGCCGTAGCCGACGTGTGGTACACGATCCTTTCCGGCAAGGCTCGAGTCGTGAATGTATCGAAAGAACAGATGCGGGATTACTTCGGAGGCGCGGTGATCTTTTATGTGGAGCGAGGCCATGCGCGGGAAGCAGAAGCCTCGTACGAGCGAATAAAAGCGCTCGGTTTGCTGGAACCGGATTTTCAGAAGCACATAGGCGACATTTTCTACGACGGCGGGTTGTATGAGCGGGCGATTCAAGAATACCAGTCCGTGCTTAAACAGCAACCGGGAAGACGGGATATCGCGGAACGCTTGGCCGCTTATTATGTCACGACTGGTGATGAGGCCTTGGATGCGGGAAATCTTGAAGATGCGCGCATGGCATTTGAAAAAGCGGTGCAAGCAGATGCGTTGAATGCGGAAGCCAAGGGGAAGCTGATCCAGGCGCAATCCCAGCTTGATGACAAAACGGAAAGAATGGGCGCTGCGCAAGGCGCTGTCGAGACTGCGGTAGCGCTCGAAAAACAGGCGGAAGACCTTGCGGCAGGCTCTAAAGTATATGATGCGCTGGAAACTCTCAAAAAAGCGCGCGAGCTGTACTCGAGTGTAGGCATCGAGTTCTCCGAGCAAAATCGCATCGCGGAAGCGGGCATCAAGGCCATCGAAAGCCGCATGGAACAACTTCGAATCCAGTTCCTCGCCAGCGCCCAAAATCTGAGCGGCGCAGGTTCAACGGGAAATGCGCATATTCTCGCGGAAGAGAAACGCCCAGAACTCGCCCAGAAGGCGTTGCATGCACTCGATGAACAGGAATATCAAACAACGCTGGGACAATATGTCCAAAATGCCTTTCCCGGAAGTACGAAGTAGGCAGTAGTGCAGGATGAGTATTGTTCAATACGGCTAGACAATTATGATGGCCGTTGTTATCATGTTGGTTGAGCCTCCCCGACAGTGTTAAGGAATATCGTATACGCCGCCTGCGTTGTGTTCCTGGAAAGGGAAAAAGCTGCGCAGATACCAGTTGTTCCATAGTTGAAATACAACCTTCGAAGGGAGACGGCCATGGCTACAGCGAAATTGGTGATTGAAGGAAAAGAATTTGAATACCCCGTCATCGAAGGTACGGAAAGCGAGCGCGCCATTGATTTGACGGCGTTGAGGAACCAGACGGGATACATCACCATGGATCCCGGCTATGCCAATACGGGCTCTTGCCAGAGCTCGGTCACCTTTATTGATGGTGAAAAAGGCATCCTTCGGTACCGCGGCTATGACATTGAGGATTTGGCGGAGGCCGCCCGTTTTCCGGAGGTATGCTATCTCTTGATTTACGATCACCTGCCCAACCAGTCGGAATTGAACGAATGGAGGCGCCAGCTTACGTTGAACAGCCTGGTTCACGAGAGCATGGTGAATTTCTTCGATCACTTCCCTCCCACGACCCATCCCATGACCATCCTATCGGCCATGGTGGCGGCGCTGCCTGCGTTCTATCCGGATCAGGATGATGCGGACAAGAACATCATGCGCCTGCTGGCCAAAGCCAAGACGCTGGCGGCCATTGCGTATAAAAAATCGGTCGGCGAGCCGCTGATCTACCCGCGTACCGATTACAGCTATATGGCTAATTTTCTGCGCATGATGTTCGCCACACCCGCCGAGACCTATGAAGTGTCGGAGGTTATCGAAAACGCTCTTAACCTGTTATTGATTGTCCATGCGGATCATGAACAGAATTGCAGCACGTCGACCGTACGTATGGTGGGCAGCAGTAAAGCAAGCCTCTATGCCAGTATCAGCGCGGGTGTGTGCGCGTTATCGGGCCCGCTGCATGGCGGCGCTAACCAGTCCGTCATCGAGATGCTGGACAGGATCAGGAAAGATAAAGGCGACTATAAAAAATACGTCGAGATGGCCAAGGACCGCAATAGCGGATTCCGGCTGATGGGCTTCGGACACCGGGTATATAAGAATTTTGATCCGCGCGCGAAAATCCTAAAAAAGGCCTGTGATGAGGTATTGATCGAACTAGGAGTTAATGATCCACTGCTCGATATCGCTAAAAGCCTCGAAGAAATCGCGCTCAATGACGATTTCTTCATTGAGCGCAAACTATATCCGAATGTGGATTTCTACAGCGGGATTATTTATCGAGCCATCGGCATCCCTACGGACATGTTTACCGTCATGTTCGCACTGGGACGCATGCCCGGCTGGATCGCCCATTGGAAAGAGATGGCCAGCGATCCCGCTGGCCGTATCCACCGCCCGCGCCAAGTATATACGGGCGAGAACAAGCGGTCGTTTGTCCCTGTCTGGGAGCGCCAATAAGCAATAGAGCTGCGAGCCGCGCCTCGGTGCCGCCATAGCCGCACCGAGGCGCTTTTTTGTTGACTTATGGCTCCCACTCTGCAATCTTTATCGCTGTATTCTTAAAACAATTCGCACCGGTGGAGGGTAAGGGCATGGGCGCTCAAAAACGGGCATTGATCACAGGAATCACGGGGCAGGATGGTTCGTATCTCGCCGAGTTTCTACTTGAAAAGGGGTATGAGGTCTTCGGAGTAGTGCGGCGTTCGAGCAATGAGAAATTCGAGCGGATCAGCCATATTAAGGATCAGGTCACGCTTATCCAGTCTGACCTCACCGACCAAGGTTCCATGATCAATGCCGTGAGCGAGGTATTGCCCCACGAGGTCTATAATCTCGCAGCGCAGTCTTTTGTGCCTACTTCATGGAACCAGCCCATTCTCACCGGCGATGTGACCGCCTTAGGGGTTACTCGGATTTTAGAGGCGATACGGGTAATCGACAAATCCATCCGTTTTTATCAGGCGTCATCGAGTGAAATGTTCGGCCATACGAAGGAGACTCCGCAACGGGAATCCACGCCCTTCTACCCGCGCAGCCCGTATGGTGTTGCGAAAGTATATGGACATTGGATCACGGTGAATTACCGGGAAAGTTACAATATGTTCGCCGTCTCGGGTATATTGTTTAATCACGAATCCCCCCGGCGCGGACTGGAGTTCGTGACACGGAAAGTGACGCATGCCGTCGCACGCATCAAGCTGGGATTGGACAAGGAAATCCGGCTTGGAAACCTTGAATCCAAACGGGATTGGGGATTTGCGAAGGATTATGTACGGGCCATGTGGCTGATGTTGCAGCAGGATAAGCCGGATGACTATGTGGTATCGAGCGATGAAACGCATTCGGTCCGGGAGATGTGCGAAATCGCCTTTTCATGTGCGGGGCTTGACTGGCATGAATTCGTGAAGGAAGATCCCGCCTATTTCCGCCCAGCGGAGGTTCATCTGTTGTTGGGTGATTCCAGCAAGGCTCGCGCCAAACTGGGATGGGCTCCTGAGTATACGTTCCAGCAGCTTATCGAATGCATGGTTCAAGAAGATATCCGGCTTTTACAGAAGAAATGAAGACGCCCATGCAAGCTCTTATTACCGGTGCGGCGGGATTCGTGGGGCAATGGCTGGCCAGCTATCTTCGAACGCAAGGCTGGCGTGTATTGTGCGCGGATCGCGGCCCCGTCGCCGCTGGAGATGACTGGTTTTCGTGTGATGTGAGCGACCGCGCCCAAGTATCGGGCCTCATGCGATGGGCGGCGGGCTCCACCCACGTGTTCCATTTGGCGGCAGTCAGTTTTGTTCCCCACGCAAGCCGGAATCCCGTGGGCTGCTTCGAGATTAACCTGCTCGGAACCATCCACGCCGCCACCTGCATGAAGGAATGCCTTCCCGGCGCGCGCCTGATCTTTATTAGCAGTTCCGAGGTGTATGGCCCGCCCCAGTTTCTCCCGGTTACGGAAGAACACCCATTGAATCCCATGAATCCGTACGCTATCGCCAAGGCCGCCGCGGATCAGTTCTGTGCATATTATCACGCCACGGAGTCGCTGGATGTCGTGCGCATGCGGCCCGCCAATCATAGCGGGCCAGGCCAGGCGGACTCGTTTGTGCTCTCCAATTTCGCACGCCAAATTGCTTTGATTGAGAGGGAAAAACAGGAGCCGGTGCTTCAGGTGGGCAATCTGGATGCGGCCCGCGACTTTCTGCATGTCCAAGACGTGGTGCGGGGATATGAGCTGGCGGCGCTGCACGGACGTTCGGGCGAAGCATACAATCTGTGTTCTGGAAAGGCCGTCTCCATTCGCGAAGCGCTAGACCGGCTGCTCGGACATTCAACGAGACCCATCCAAATCGAGCAAGATCCCAGCCGGGTGCGCAAATCGGAAGTTTCTGAGATATACGGAAGCCATGAAAAATTTACGCGCGACACCGGATGGCGGCCAGAACTGGACATTGACACGCTTCTGGACGGCCTTCTAAGTTATTGGCGCGTGAACATACCTTGATGGCGCGATTACCTGCAATTCATAAAGGTTGGGGCCAGGAGTGATTCCCGGCCCCAACTAATGCTCCAGATGCTCGAATGTATTACTTGCGCACTTTGCGTACGGCGGAAACAATAGTAACGCCAGCCAGAGCCGCTAAGCCCAGCAAGGACAGCGCAGGCACATTTGAACCAGGGATCGATAAAGGATCGTTCGGGTCCGAGCCCGCATCCACTTCGTCGCCATCGTTATAGGTATCGTCATCACTATCCGCATCGTTCGGATCCGTACCCGTATCCGTCGGGCTTACATACACACCGGTATCCGTTTCGACGGAATCCGGCAATCCATCGCTGTCCGTATCGGTAGCAACAGCGCCTGCGTCTTTGTCATACCCGATGTTGTCCCCACCGGGAACCACGCAGGGCGATGTGTCACTGATGCGCCAGAAGTCTGCCGCACCCGTGTCAAGGAAGTCGGGATCTTCGGTGACGGTTCCCGAAGCGCCTGCGGGTTTCAAGACGCCCGCGCCGAAGGCCGGCCATTCGCAATTGTCCGTGTAGCCCAAGACGTAGTCGCCATTATTTGCCATTAAGCCGGCCATATTGTAGAAAATGCAGCGTGTAAAAGAGGATGCGTTATAGTCGGATATTTCGTTGCTTACCACCCAAGCCGCGCCTGAGGTATTGACGAATGAGCAATCCACAAAATCCAAGCTGCCATCGCCTGTGGCTGGCTGGCCTATGTTGTTAGAGGGGGGATTCCATAAGATATTCGTTCCCGCAGTGCCGGACATGAGAAACGCGCAATGGTTGTATTCGGGGCCATCGCGGTACTCGCGGGTAACAGAGCCGCCAGCTCCCATGATGGGCTGGGCGACTTTGAAAAGGCAGTCTTCATAGTAGGCTGCGCCAGAGCCGCCAAAGGAACAGATCCCATTGCCCCAGCTCATATTGTCCGTACGTGTATTGACGAAATTGATGCCGTAAAACTCCATCATAATGTCTGAGTGCTGGTTATACATCAAGATGAACTGGGTTCCTGCTCCCCAAGAAGCATAGCCAGCGGCAGTGGAAATATCGATGGTGGGACTCATACCGGAAGCTGCTTCAAACACGAATCCGCCTCCGTTATTGCCTGCGGTGTAAAACGCACCCCACCAATCTAAAAACAGCACTTCATCCGTTGCGCCTGGGCTCGCGGCTTGCACATCGTCTTTCAGGTTGTAAACGCCACTATCTTCAAAGATGACAACGGACTGCATGGCATCGTTCAGGTTATTGATGATCCCGGCGCCGCCGCCCCATGTCCACGCATTTTTAATGTAATACAGGTTGTTGACTTTGAATTCATACGTATTTGCCTCGCCTTCTCCTAACGGCGTGCCATCGGGGTTGATCTCTTGTATTGCGGGATAACTTTTGGCCACATGAATCTTGGCCGCGTGGGCAAATCCTGGCGACAATAACACCACCGCCGCCAAACACAGAACAACAATCCATTTCGCTCTCATCAGACACCCTCCTCGTTGCTTGTTTAAGTTGAATGAACCCGCAGCTTTGGCGCATCCAGAATGCGCGGAGCTGGAAAACGCTTACTTAAACAGATACTATATCATGGCTCTCGCCAGTATTGGGATGCGTGTAACGAAACCATCTAGCAAGACCGCTCACCATTAAGGGTAAGCGGTTTCTCTTGTTTGACCTTGCTCTCCCTTAGCACTTAATATGATGCATTGTATATGCAATTTTATTCTTTGTCAAGAAGATTAGCCTGTCAAAATGAGCAATATTATCCTTATTATATACAATATCTATATTCCATTTGGACTCATATGCTTGGTTTCCTGCCATCGAGGCTGAAAGTCCATGACCGGCAAAATAATCGGGCTTTCTTTATGGTAAGCGCTTTTATTGGGTTATTTTTTGTGCATAGCCATGAGCAGGGCATCCGGATCGCTGCCTTTTAGTTGCTGTAATATATTTATATAATCTTATATGTTTCCATTGTGTTTCCGGCGGCTTTTCCCATCCATTTGAGCGGGCGTGGACTCGCTCTCCGCACATAAATATTGCCCTTCCGTTTTTACTTCGATTGGAATAGACTATCGCATTGTTTTTGATGCTGCGCCATCAGCAGTTCGCTCTATGGCGCGCCTGTAACCTTGCCAGCGCACTGCGCTGAATCGGAGAAATAGGCCCATTATGACTGCAAATAACGAGAAGAAACCGGTCCAACACCGAACCTTCGGTCCAGTGTCAGATCTGGAACGCCACTTGCCGCCAGATTGGTGGCGTTCCCTTTTTAATTCCCTCTACTTGAAGACGGATGGGGATGTTGTCGAAAACACAAAAAATACGGCGGAGGATGTATCCCTCCTGATTAAAACCACCCATTTACAGCCGGAAGACCGGATTCTGGATCTCTGCTGCGGCCATGGACGCCATTGCATCGAACTGGCGCGGCGCGGCTTCCGCCACGTGGTGGGCATTGATCGGTCGCGTTATTTGATTCGCCTTGCCCGGCGGCGCGCCCGGAGCGCCCACGCTACCATCACTTTCCGGGAAGGCGACGCACGGAAATTCCGTTTCCCCGAGCATTCAATGGATTGCGTGTGCCTCTTTGGCAATTCATTCGGATATTTTGACCGTGAAGAAGACGACCGGGCGGTTCTCGAACGTGTGCGCCGCATATTAGTTCCTGGCGGGTCAATCGCGCTCGATCTAGTGGATGGTGAATGGATGCGCACCCATTATGAGCCTCGCTCATGGGAATGGATTGACGAGAACCACTTTGTATGCCGGGAACGCTCCCTGGCCCATGATGGCAAGCGCCTCATCTCGCGCGAAGTGGTCACCCATGCCGACCGCGGCGTGATCGCTGATCAGTTTTATGCGGAGCGCTTGTATACCGCGGAAGAGATTTCCGAGCTTCTCGAATCGCTCGATTTCCAGGGCATCACCCACCACGGAATGCCCGTTACGGAATCGGACCGGGGGCAGGATTTGGGGATGATGGCCCACCGCATGTTCTTGACCGCCCGCCGTCAGCGCAAAGTCATGCATGCCCCTCGCCAATGGCCCCCGTTCTCAAAGGTTACGGTGCTTCTGGGCGATCCATCCCAGCCCGATTCCATCAAGCGGGAAGGCGTGTTTAATCCAGAAGACATTGAAACCATCCAGCGCTTGCAGGAAGCCCTGGATAGCCTAGATGGCTATACCTTCGAGTATTGGGACCGGCATTCGACCATGATACAAGACCTGCATGACCACCGGCCCGATTTCGTGTTCAACCTATGTGATGAAGGCTACAATAATGACGCCTTCAAGGAGCTTCACGTGCCAGCCGTGCTCGATATGCTGGATATTCCCTACACCGGCGCAGGCCCGGCCTGCTTGGGATTATGCTACAATAAAGCACTCATTCGCGCCATCGCCAAATCGTTAGATATCCCTGTGCCGCTGGAGACCTATTTCGGCTCCGAGGACCAAGCCGCCACATTGGCCAGCGTATTTCCGGCCCTCTTGAAGCCCAACTTCGGCGATTCGAGCATCGGCATCACGAAAGACGCCGTGGTGAACTCCATTGAAGAAATGGTGAATTATTGGGAGCAACTCCGCATGCAGTTCCCCAACCGCTCCCTCCTGGTCCAGGAGTTCCTAAGCGGCCCCGAATACAGCGTGAGCATTATCGGCAATCCTGGCTTGAGCTTTACCGCATTGCCGGTCCTTGAGGTGGATTACAGCCAGCTTGACCCCGGCCTCCCCCCCATCCTGGGATATGAATCGAAATGGCTGCCCGATTCGCCCTACTGGAATCAGATCAGCTTTAGAAAAGCCAGCCTGAACCATGAAGAAACCCAGCGCCTCACGGATTATTCGAGCCTGTTATTCGAGCGGCTCGGCTGCCGCGATTACGCCCGGTTTGACTTTCGCGCCAACGAACAAGGCCGGATCAAGCTGCTGGAGGTCAATCCCAACCCAGGCTGGTGCTGGGATGGGAAATTCAATATCATGGCGGGCATGGCGGGCATCAGCTATGCCGAGATGCTCAAGATGATCCTCGAAGCCGCGCTGGAACGCATCCCTGTGAATGGGAAGCCGGAGATGGCGCATTTTTAGCGCAACTCGAATAAATGGCCGCGGCTTCTCTTCGGACTTCGTTAGCTTGCATGGCTATTCTACAATGGTTATAATTGGGAGGAGCAAGGAAGAGTTCGTTTTTCAACGATTTTTCTTACGCGAATGGCTGTTTTGAAGCCTTTTTTGTTTTTCCCGCATGAAAGGAGAGTGCGATATGCGTTTACATATTTCAAATTGGCATACTATCTTGGTTGTGGCGTTATCTGTTTGTGTATTAAATGCCTGCCAGCCAGCCCAGCCCGGCAACAATGTGAATGATATGGACGACGAAGCTATTCCATCATCCACCCCGGTTGCTCCCGCTGCTTCGGCTCACGCCGCTCCCGCTCCCGCTGCTTCCACCCTCCCCGCATCCCCTGCGGCCCCCCCTCCTGCCGCCCAGCAATCAACAAGCGGGAACCCAGTGGAGAATGGCTTATTGGCTTATTGGCCTTTGAATGACGCCAAGAAAATGGCCGATCAATCCGGCAAAAAGATGGATGGGCGGCTGCTAGGCTCTGGCGCCACGCCGAAAACAGATGACTTTGGCCAATATGTGGAGCTGGACGGCAAAACTGCATTTAAGACGACTTCCACGGAATTGCCCAATCTCTTGGGCAGTGCGGCAGAAGGTTTCACCTTGTCTATCTGGGTAAAAACGGGGCAGCCCAACAAAACGATATGTGGTTTCACGGCTCCTATAGAAGGAAGCAAGCTTCGTGAGACTGTGGGTTTATATTGTGTTAATTCGGCTAATGTCCCCCATCTCCTGCTGAATGACGGTAAAAATTACGTAAAGGTGCTGGCTAAAACTCCGGTAACGGACAACAAATGGCATAGCATTGTTGCTACGGTTGATTATAAAACAAAAGTCGCCACTATCTATATTGATGGAAAAAAAGAGGGCGCCAAGAAAACTGGCAATTTTAAGCTTCAAAAAGCCCAAGCCGCTTGGGAAATTCCCGCGGGAAGCAATAATGTGCGCTGGATTGGCGCACTGGCCGATAACAAGATCTGGAATCGCGTGTTGTCAAACGATGAAGTACTCGCCGCCAGCAAGCGGAAATAACCAGCGCTTTGTGTTCGCATGCAATGAGTTCAATAACCGGGAGTGGGTTTTGGATGAGCGACACGGATAATGGACAGCTTAACCAAGAAAGTGCTACGACTATTGATCAATTCATCAGCGAGCGAATTATCGCCCAAGGCAACTTTGACATTTTGAAAGCGACATCAAAGCTTCCGTTCCGCTCTGTCTTGGATGTTGGATATGGCAAAGGGGGGGCTTCCATCTTTTTCGCCCTCATAGGCCGCCAAGTGGATGCGATTACCGTAGGCGATGAATTTATTGAACCAGCACGCGAGTTTTTTGAGGTTTTGGATGTTCATGCATATGATGTAGCTTTCGAAAAATACAATCCAAACCACCGATATGACGCCTTATGGCTGTCCCACATTTTAGAGCACAGCATGAACACGGGAGTAACCCTGCAAAAAGCATATGACCTTTTGGAGGACAATGGATGGCTCTTCCTTAGTGTTCCTCCTTTTAAGCCCACTGTTGTTAAGTTTCATGTAAATGTCGGCTGGAATGTGGGCCTTTTGATGTATAACCTTATTTTAAACGGATTTGACGCACGTAATGGGCGTTTTATTAAGCACGGTTATAATATCACCGCTTTTGTTCGGAAAGGGAATCCACTTTCGGAAAAAATTAAAGAAGGCGCTGTTCCTGAAGAGCTGACTCCGCTCATCTTCTCCAAAGATATGGCGGGCGAATTTTGGCCGGACAGTGTGATAGAGCTTTTTAACGCCAATAACGCCTTTAATGGGGATTTGGCGCAAGTGAATTGGTTTGAGGATTTCGACACCTTTGCGTCACAGCCTTTGTCAGAGCTTGATTCTTTCTCAGCAGAAGGTGCTGGGAATATACTGCGTTCCGTTAAAGCCAGTTAAGTTCATCTATTTCCGCTAACTGTAATGCCTTGGGGGTAAAACGATGTTGTATTTAATTATTGATCCTGTTGCCAATGGCAACACGGGGCTTGCCACCTACGCCAAATCCGTAAGCCAGTCATTAGGCATTAACTCGTCTTATTTGAAGAACAGTGCGAACCTTCCCCACCGCGTGTTCCAGAAGGTCGTGAGAAAAACCATCATGGAGCAATACGGTTCCGATGAAGTCATCATCGAAAGCCCTGAGGCCAGGGCGTCCGCGCTGCTGCTTCCTAAATCCTATAAGCTGCATGTGCGCTTGCACACGCCTTTGCGGATCAGTTCGGCGCATGAGCGGGGCGCTTCGGAGCTTTCACTGAATGAAAATCCGGTGTTTGTGGAGGAAGATTTAATCCTACAACACGCCACGGCCTTATCTGCTCCCTCCTATGCCATCGCAAACCAATTGAAGGCCTCGCTTAACAGGCAGCCTTTGTTTGTATATAAAAATCCGCCAGATACGCAGTTGCATAAATATATCACCGAAGACAAGATTTTTGACGCCGTTTTCATGGGCCGTTTCCAGCGGTTGAAAGGCACCTCGTACATCAATCCCATATTAGAGCGCCTCCCGAGAAATTATTGTGTGGGTTTGATCGGTCCAGGCAGCGAGTCTTTTCCCATCTCGAGCAATGTCAAATGTAACGTGAATGTATTTGGCGGCCTAAATGATGATTCCCGCTTTGACATTATCGCGCGCTCAAAAAAACTCATGATGCTAAGCCGTTTTGAAAATTGTTCGATGGTTATTTTAGAGACTCTTTCGTGCGGCACGGTAGTATGCGCGTGGGATGTGGGCGGCAATACCGAAATCGCTCCTCCGCCTCTGTTGGAGACCGCGCCATTGGGAGATATCGCGGGAATGGCGGAACTGCTGCTGGACTCCTCCCATAGCGAGTATCCCAAGCCCGAGGCATTTACGGAGCATTGCTCGAAATTATTGGATGATTTTAACACGGGTTTTATGTCTTTATATAATTACATTTCTGATTCAGGGCTTGACCATTCATCTAAGCCGGTATATTTCTATCAAGGCCTTTCTTCTCTTTCCGCCCACAAGAAGGAAGAATCGCTCCGCAAGGTCAATAATGCCTATTCCAGCACGGGCAAAAAGGAAAGAGTATTTGGATTCACCGTCAGCAACGAGCATATACAGGAAATGTGGGCGCCGCTCTTTTTGAAATTCGGCGTTGATTACCAGGTTGTATGCCCTCGGCCGCTTAATTTTATGTTCAAATTTAACAATCCATATCCGGTCGATAAAAACCGGTTCATTCAGTTCTCCTGGCCAGACCAGTATGATAGGCTTCTATTAGAAATCCATAAATTTAAGCCCAACAAGATTCTTACGCATAATGGTGACCATCCGAAGACAAAACATATCATCGACATACTCAGATTTGTGTTTGATGTGCCTGTCATTTTTACCGAGCTTGGCTGGCTTCCTCAAAACGGGAATGTATACATCGATCCTATCGGCACAAACGCATCGTCCTCATTAGCAGCGATGTCCGTATCTCAATTCTGTGGAGAGCCGATACCGCTCGATAACGCGTCCGGAAAAGTGCAGGGCAAACATACCCTCATTTTGACCCAACTCGAGAATGACACCAATATGATTCTGCATTCTCCCCGGATCAAAAAAGTGGCCAACATGGTGCAATATGTCTTGGACAGCCTGCCCGAAGGCGAAAAAATCATCATAAAGACCCACCCATTGGATCAAAAGAAGAGGCAACTGGAGCGCTTTTCCTCGGAACGGGTTCAAGTGGTCCACGATGCGGATTTGGACGAATTGATGGCTTCCGCTAAAGCGGTTGTCGCCAATAACTCTACGGCGATGATACAAGCGCTTAAGTACGACTGTAATATATATGCGCTAGGATTTGGCATTCTCAACAATAAGGGCGTGGTCATCGATTGCACACAACGCGATCTGCGAAGCTCCTGGACCGAGGAGATGGCCGGTTCAAGAAGCCTGCGCGACGCCGTGCTTCGCGGTTTTGAGAAGCGGCAGATTACATTAAAATCATTGGGCTGGATGAGTGAAGAGGATATATCGCATCATTTGGGCCTTGAGTCTTGGTTCGCCAGCTCCGCCGAGTACCTTCTGGATGATGCGACATTCAAAGAGAGAAGGGCCAAAGCTATTGAGTTGTTCAAAGAGCTCTCTCCTGTATCCTCAGAACGTATTATACCCCTGTCCTCCTTACAGGCAAAGATTGCTGAAATAGATGAGATCACACCGGAATTTATTCGCCATATTGTAATCGATACCTCGCGCATAGAACCTAGCATGATTGCCAACAAGAAAACCTTAGTCATGCTGGAAATTGAAAACAGTAATGACGCCGCGCTAGGTGCGACCACCAAACAGTATCCTTTGTATTTATCCTATCATTGGGTAAAAGAAGGCGAGGTCGTCATCCATAATGGTTTGCGGAGCAGGCTGCACTTTAATGTCATCGGAAGCGTGGAACATGAAGCGGTAGTCCAAGCGCCTGAAGAAGAAGGAATCTATACGCTGCAATGGGATTTAGTAATTGAAGGCCACATGTGGTTTGGCCTTGATTCCTCGCTGGAGATTGAGATCCAAAAAGATTAGCCTTCACGTGGAATTATCCTATATGCCATTCCGCCTTCAGCGAGTATCTTCTGCTATGCTGGGGTGCAATGGGGAGCTGGCATATGGTCTTGGATGAAAGCAAATCGGGATTTGTTTATTCTTCGGAGCCGCGCATGCGCACGAAATCACTTGCGATATTGGTTCCGGTGTATAACAGCGAGTCGACCATCGGGCCGCTGGTGGATGTGATCGCCGAAACGCTTTCGGGGCATTTCGAGCGCATTGAGATCATTTTGGTTAATGATGGCAGCCCGGACAATAGCCACCAGCGGGTGCTCGAAACCATGCAGCGGCATCCGGGCATGGTGAAGTATATCCGGCTGGCCCGCAATTTCGGCGAGCACAATGCGGTCATGTGCGGACTGCGGTATGTCACGGCGGGTTGCGTGGCCATTATCGATGATGATTTTCAGAATCCCCCCGGTGAAATTCTCAAGCTCGTGAACAAATTAGATGAAGGCTATGAGGTTGTTTACAGTTATTACGACCGAAAAGAACACCATTGGTTTCGTAATGCAGGCAGCAAGTTCAATGATTGGATGGCCACCAAACTGCTGAAGAAACCGAAAGGGCTGTATTTATCCAGCTTCAAAGTGATGAGCCGGTTTCTGGTGGATGAGGTGATCCGATACAAAGGGCCATATCCGTATATAGACGGGTTGATTCTGCGCACCACCAACGCTATCGGCACGCAATTGTGTGAGCACCGTTCCCGCCAGGAAGGGAGATCGAACTACACCCTGCGCCGGCTTATCCGCCTTTGGCTGAACATGTCCACCAGTTTCTCGGTGGCCCCGCTTCGGTTCAGTTCGATCCTTGGGCTGGCTATGTCCGCTTTTGGATTTCTGCTTACGATCTTTTTCATATTGTCCTGGTGGATTGAAGGCAAGATTATGGGAGGAACCATGCCGCCGGGCTGGGCGTCCATCATTGTGTCGGTGACGATGTTTGCCGGCATCCAGCTCTGTGTGCTCGGGGTGATTGGGGAATACGTGGGCCGCCTGTTCCTAACCGAGAACCGGCAGCCGCAATCTGTTGTCCGGCACACCTATGGAATACCCGGCGAGCCCCATGCGGCGGACGAACAGGATGCGCCATCGGGCCGGTAACCTTGTTCACAATATGCCGATAAGCAGGAATATGGAAAACAGGGCCATATAGCCCACGGTCCGTGCATCCAGATCCGCCAGCGCGCTGGCTGCGGCGAAGTCTTTGCGCAGGAGGGGAATGGCGGCGGGAAACGCCGCAATCGCCAGCAAAGGCCATTTGGGGATGAGGTCCAATGCTGCAAAAAGGACCAGACTGCATGGCGCTCCAATAAGCAGGAAGGCATACGCGCGCCTGGACCACTGAGGCCCCAAACGTATAGCGAGGGTGGCAATCCCCGATGCGCGGTCTTCAACGAGGTCTCGAGCATTATTCGCCAGCAGGATCGCCACGATGAGCATGCCTACCGGAATGGAATAGAGCAACGCAAGCATTTCCAGCCGCCCCGTCTGCACATATGCCGCGCCGAGGAATGGAAATGGGCCATATACGATGAAAATGAGCGGCTCCCCCAAAGCGCGGTATTTTAGGGTGAAAGGCGGGCCCGTGTAGGCATAGAGCGCGAATACGCCGCATAAACCGAAAAAAAGAGCCCAGAAACCTGCCATATAGACGATGATAAACGAGATCGGCGCGGCGATGGCCAGGCATACAAATGCCGCTATAAACACTGCCGATGGTGTAAGAAAGCCTGCCCGCAATACGCCGCCCGGCCGCCCGGGTTCGACGCCCGGTTTATCGACGCCATAGCGAAGATCAAAGTAATCATTTAGCAAGTTGCCCGCGGAGTGCATGAGCAGCACGGAAACCAGCGAACCGATGGCTAATCCCCAGCGAATGGAGCCTAGAGGGGTTGCAGCAAACGTGCCTAAAATGACCGGCAAAGCGGAAGCGGGAAATGCATACGCCCGAACGGCTTGCATCCAAATCGCAAACGGATGCGGAGGGGCGCATTTTTCTGCATCTGCCATCGTTTCTGCTTCGCTCCTGTAGCTGGGGCCATGTTTGGAAAAAGAGACGAATTATATCATGCGGATGAACAGCTTTTCATATTTCGACAATGCGAAAAATCTGGTTTGGGTTCGCATGTCATTGCGCGTATAATTTCTTCTTGTCGAAACGAATAAGGGTCTTCATACCACAAGGAAAACATCGAATGCGCGTAAGTATAAATAAGTTCGGCCAGTTTCTGTGGGTGTGCGTGTTTTTAGCGGTGCTTTCATACATATGTGTGGCGTGCGTGTCCAGCAACGAAGGCGCAGGTGCGCCGCACGAGAATAAGTCCTCCGCTTTAAAACCCGCGACTGCGGTGGCGGCTGTGTCGCTAATACCCCGGCGCATTTTGTTCGGCAGCCCCGATAAAGCTACTCCGCAAATCAGCCCGGATGGCTCCAAACTGGCGTATTTAGCCCCTGTTGGCGGCGTCTTGAATGTTTGGGTGGGCCCGGTGAATGCCCCAGAGCAAGCGCAGCCGGTTACGAAAGATGAAAAGCGCGGCATCCGGAATTATTTCTGGGCATATACGAACCAGCATATTCTGTATCTTCAGGATAAGGGTGGAGATGAAAACTGGCATGTATATTTGGTCAATTTACAAACCATGGAAACGTGGGATCTGACACCCCTCGAGGGAGTGCGCGCCGAAATCGAGGCCGTCAGTTATAAATTTCCCAACCAAGTGCTCATAGGCCTTAACAATCGGGATCCCCAGCTTCATGATGTCTATTCGGTGGATCTGACTACAGGCGACCGGTGTCTGAAGCTCGAAAATTCCGGTTTCGCCAGTTTTGTCATTGATGACGATTATGCTATCCGCTTCGGCATTCGCATGACGCCTGATGGCGGCAAAGAGCTTTTGTCGCTCACGGAGAATAACGAGTGGAAAGAGTTCATGGCTATTGGGCCGGAAGACAGCATGACCACTTCCATTGCGGGGTTTGATCAAACCGGGCAGGTGCTGTATCTCATCGATAGCAGACAACGCAATACGGCGGCATTGACGACTCTTGACTTGAATACAGGAAAGCAAATGGTCGTTGCGGAAAACGCCAAGGCCGACCTGTCGGACGTGCTCGTCCAGCCTGCCACCAATGTGCTGCAAGCAGCCGCGTTTACCTATGAGCGCAAAAAATGGGATATGCTCGATTCGGCCGTAGCGGCGGATTTCAAGGCCTTGAGCGAAGTGGCGGATGGCGATATCGAACTGGCAAGCCGGACACTCGATGATACGGTATGGATTATCGCCTACTTGCTGGACGATAGCCCTGTTCGCTTTTATCGGTATGAAAGAGCCACCAAAAACGCCACGTTTCTCTTCGCCAGCCGAAGCGACCTTGAGGGACAGCCGCTGGTGAAAATGCATCCGGTGATCATTCAGTCACGGGATGGGCTCGAACTGGTGAGCTATCTCTCTCTTCCGTTATCGGAAAGCGCTGGGCAATCCATCACGCCTCCAAAGCCTATCCCCCTTATATTATTTGTACACGGCGGCCCATGGGCCCGTTCGGATTGGGGGTATAACGCATCCCACCAATGGTTCGCCAACCGGGGCTATGCTGTCCTGGATGTGAACTTCCGAGGTTCAACGGGATTTGGCAAGGCGTTCTTGAATGCAGGCAATCGCGAATGGGGCGCGAAAATGCACGACGACCTCTTGGATGCCGTCCACTGGGCTGTCGAACAGGGCATCGCGGATCCGGAAAAGGTGGGGATTTTCGGCGGAAGTTATGGTGGCTACGCCGTCCTCGCCGCGCTCACCATGACCCCGGACACATTTGCCTGTGGAGCGGACATAGTCGGCCCTTCAAATCTAGTGACGCTGCTTCATTCCATCCCGCCGTACTGGGCCCCCATGATCGATTTATTTACGACGCGCGTGGGCGACCACCGTACAGACGAAGGGTGTAAATTTCTAGAAAAGCGGTCGCCTCTTACCTATGTGGAACGCATCGAACGTCCTTTGCTCATCGCCCAAGGCGCTAATGATCCCCGAGTAAAACAAACGGAATCAGACCAAATTGTCCACGCCATGGAGGCGAAAGGCATTCCGGTGACGTATGTGCTTTACCCAGACGAAGGCCATGGCTTTGCCCGGCCTGAGAACCGGCTGTCGTTCTTTGCCGTGGCGGAGGCATTCATGTCTCAAGTATTAGGCGGCCGTTTTGAGCCCATCGGAGAGGATTTCGCAGGCTCCAGCATCACGATTCCAGCGGGAGCGCAGAATGTCCCCGGATTAGACAAGGCGCTGCAAGCGACGGGGTAAGATGAATGATCGGCGGGGGCGCCGGTCCCACACATGGTGTGAAACGCGCTCTAATCAATCATGATATCGCCGTTGGTGGTGGTAAGCGTGACTTGGTATTTTCCAGCCAAGCCTTCCGCGGGAACACCTTGAAGCTTATATCCTTCCTTGGACACTTCACCCGTCAAAGGTATGGCGGTCCGCACTACGCCGCCATGGGCGGTGGCGAGTATGCGCACATCCGCCGACTCCGGCATAAGCAGGCTTACGTTGGCGTTCTCCGCTGTAATGGAGTAGTCTCCCAATATGCCATCCAGCGGCATGATGCGCACATCGCCGCCATGCTGGCGCACCGTCACATTCGCCCGTGGCGCATCAACGATCGTTTTGCATTCCGTACCATCCAATGTTTGGGGGCCGCTGCCATTCCGGCTGCTTATTTTACCTTTGCTGGCCGTAATCAAGAGCGCCCCCAAGCAATCAAGCGCCTCGACATCGCCGTTCTGATTTGTAATGGAGACTTCTCCGCCGCATTGCTCCACGGACACGCTTCCGGCGGCCAGTGAAGCCTTTACAGGGCTTTGCATGCCTTTGATGGCGCATTTGCCGTTTTGGGCGGAGATGGATATAGGCGCTGTTCGAGGGCATGACACCGATATATCCACGCGGTAATCCGAGCACCCCATTTCGGCGAGGCCCGTATCCGCTTGTGTCTGAAGTATGATGCGCCCATCTTGCTCGGCCAGCGCCACCTTGAGTGCGGCAATGGCTTGGGGGGCTTTCGTTTGGTCCGCCAAGCGGACCAATTGCGTGGCTTCCACATGTATCAGCGGCTCATCGGAACCTACGATACGCACATCACCAGGAATCGCGGAAATATCGAGTGCTTTACCTGGCTCCATGGCCAAATCCCGAGTGAGGACATTTTTTGTATATTCGCCAAGCTCAGGAGGAGGAGCGCCTGATGTGCCGTTTTGGGCGTCACGGGTGATACGTATGCTTCCGTAAGATACATTCACGCCGATATGCTGCGGAGACTCTTTATGGGGCAAACAGCCTTCCATACGATGGCCTTTGGTGGCGGTTTGAAGCGGCACATCGGATTGTATGTCTCCAAAGAGCGCCAGGGCCTCGATATCGGGTTCATCATTTGAGCCCAATGCGATATGTACTGGGCCGCCCTCATTCAATATTTCGGCGTTAAGAGCCGGAGCGAGTCCGCTTATCATCACCGAGCCGAGATAATTGCTGACCTGAAGAGATGACGAAATCTGCCGGAATTCGGCTTGGGTAAGCCGCAAAATAAAGTTGCCGCCTTGGCGTAAATTTGAGGCTTGCAAGGGCCAATCGCCCTTGGCGCGCACCCGCACCGCGCCGCCAATATCGCTGATATCCACGACACCGAAGTTGGAGTCGATTCCCACCGCGCCGCCAACGCCGCGAATAATCGTGTCGCCAAAACTCGTGCTACAATCCACACTCGCCTCTCGAGGCACCGAAATGACATAATTGGCTGAGCAATTCACGCCCATGCCTCGGGTGTCCGGATAAAGCGTACGGATGGCCACCTGTTCCGGCGATGAAACCACGTCGATGTTTATCGCCGTACAAATCTCTTGCGCCATTTCGAAGGTATCGGCTCCCGCCGTGATCTCGACCCGCACATTCACCACGGGATTATCCCATGCCTCGATACGGACTTCCCCATCCGCATGGGTGACGGAAACGTTCACAGTTGGTTTTACAGGATAATTCTCATCGAATTCGCGCGTGACATTGAATTTGGATGGATTATTGTCATCCAGGCTGTTCAGTGAGTTAAATCTTGGCGCAACGAATTCCTGGGTGCGCGCGCCGATCTGGCTGAGGCCATGGGCGATGATATCGAAAATAGAATTGTCCGTGGCGGGTTCGGGGGGATTTTCCGCTTGCTGGGCATACGCCGCCGCCGCCATGAGCGAAGACAACACAGCAAAAAAAACCGCCAAGAAGCATTTCCTGGCGTTCATAGAGAGGGATGCTTGCATGAATCGTACACGCGCTGCTTACAGGCTCCGTTCTTCGTATAGCCGTTTTTGAGTGTCGGCCAAACGTTGGATGCTCAAACTAGCCAAGCGGCTTGCATGCTGGTTGCCCGGATTCCGTTCGAGAGCCGCCAGAGCCGCCGAAAGATCATCGTTTAGGGCAGTAGCCATACGCCAGTGGCGCTGTTCCATGGCGTTTCGTACGCTGTTGGACTGTGTATCCAGCGCCGACGCCAACACCCTAAGCTGTGAAGTGGCTTTGCGCAATTCTTCTGGTGATGGGCTCTGCATGGCCACATGCTGGATAGGAGCCAGCATGGCCGCGGAAGCCTGCGGCATGGAAAAAGGCCCATCCAACGCGATGCGGAAAGAAACGAAACCGATGACCGCCAAGCCCGCCACGCACGCAACGCTTTTAGCCACATTAAAACAGGCTTGGAAGCGGGCTTTCCGTTTTTCTTTGGCGGCGCGTTCAATCCGTCCCGCGGCCAGAATGCGCGCCGTAAGGGCCCGGGAAGGTTCTAGCACAGGCGTTTTCGTCACGCAGCCCAAGGTGGCGCGTATGGCGGCCACCTCATTGGCGCATTGTTTACATCGCGCCACATGGCGCATCACCCGCGCGGAAACCGACGAACCTTCGTCTTGCAGCCCTTCAGCGAAGGTGAAGAGCTCCCGGGAGGTGGGATGCAATCCCAATTTTAGTCGATCAAACATATTCACGGTACTCTTCCAGCAATGGCCGCAGCGCCCGTTCCGCGCGCACTACCCGCGATTTGATTGTACCAACCGGGGAATTGGTAATCTCCGCGACTTCTTCGTAAGGCAAATCTTGGAGCCGATGCAGCACAAAGGCCTCCCGCTGGTGTTCCGGGATAGACATAAGCGCTTTATTCACCGCCTCCGAAATCTCGCCCCGCTGGAAATCGGCCATCGTGTTGGCTTGCCCATCGCCCAAGTGCTCGAGGGGATCGCTTTCATCGTCTGGCTTGGACCAGTAAGATAAACTGAAGAGTTTGGGACGCCGTTTGCGGCGGGTCCATTCTTTGGACACGATATTCGAAGCGATGGCATACAGGTAGGTGGTGAATTTCGCAGTAGGCTGGTACCGTTCCGCGTTTTTCACCAGCGCCACGAACACCTCCTGCGTCAATTCCTCGGCAATTTGCCGGTTCTGCACCATGCGGAAAGTATAATTCAATACGCCCCGCTGGTGGCGCCGCACCAATTCATCGAAGGCTTCTTCCGAGCCTTCGCCGTGTTCGAGCATGAGGGTCTCATCGTCCCGTTCGCGTATAGGCGCGCCTTCGCGCTCCAATACGCGCAACTGCCCTGCTCGTTGCAGTTTGGCCGCGCCGCATATTCCTTCCGCCATGGCCTCTACCGCGTCCCTACCTGTGCCTCTCCCCTGGCTCGGGGACATATCGCCGTTTTCACTCATATTAATATCCACATGGGTAAAAGAGTTTCATTCATTTTGGGAAAGTATAACGAAAAAGAGGATGAGGTTTCCAAAAAAAAACCCGCAGGAGGTTGCGCGTTGACCTCTTCTTGTGGAGCTACATTCTCATTGCCGTTCGAGGAGCGCTTTTGGATTGCGCAGATGCCCCACGGCGTCCTCATATCCCACCAAGCCATCCAGATACAAATCTTTAATGCTTCGGTCCAAGGTAATCATGCCATCTTTCGTGTTCGTTTCCATGATGCTGTAGACTTGGTGGGTCTTGCCTTCCCGGATCAGATTGGCCACGGCGGTGTTGTTCCGCAAGATCTCGCACGCCAAGACGCGCCCTTCACCGTCGGTGCGCGGAAGCAAGCGCTGCGAAATCACCGCCAGCAGCGTCATGCTCAACATGAACCGGATCTGCTGTTGTTGTTCGGCGGGAAACACGTCAATGATGCGGTCCACGGTTTGAATCGCATCATTGGTGTGCAAGGTGGCCATAACCAAATGGCCTGTTTCGGCGGCCCGCAAGGCGGCTTGGATGGTTTCAAGGTCGCGCATCTCGCCGATAAGGATCACATCCGGCGCTTGGCGCAGCACATATTTGAGGGCGTCATAAAAGCTCAATGTGTCGATGCCGACTTCACGCTGATCCACCACGCATCTTTTGTGTGCATGCAGGAATTCTATAGGGTCTTCAATCGTGACGATATGGCGTTCCAAGCGGGTGTTAATGAGGTCGATCATGGAGGCCAGGGTGGTGGTCTTGCCGTGGCCCGTAGGCCCGGTGACCAAAATCAGCCCTTGCTTCATCATGGCCAGTTCGCCCGCCACCTCGGGTACGCCTAAAGACTCCAATGAGGAGATCGATTCTGGGATAGGCCGGAAAGCGGCCGTAACAGCGCCTTTCTGATAATAGACATTCACCCGGAAACGGTGTTCCACTTTCAAGGAGAAGGATAAATCCAGCTCTTTATGGGACTCGAATCGTATTTGTTGTTCAGAAGAGAGGGCGCTGTAAATGAGCTCTTTGGCTTGTTCGGGCGCAAGCACATCATGGCGTGTTCGATACAGTTTTCCGTTGACTCTCAGGACGGGTGGCGCGCCTGCACTGAGCAGCAGGTCTGAAGCGCCCCGCTGTTCGACTAGGTCAAATAGTTCGTGTAAATCCATGGGGCGAATCTCCTGGCGCGGTATTGCTGCTCAGTACTACTAACCACCAAAGTGTTGTTTTCTTGCAAGGATTTTTTGTGTAAACCAATGTATTTTAATTGGTTAGGACCTACGAATTTTACATAGTATTTTGGTCGATGAATTCTTTGAACGGTGGGGCAAGCCCCACCCTACCCATCTGAATTTTAGTGTATTTTGTGGTTTAAAATACGGATCTTTGGTTGCGGCCATGCCGCGTTGTGACGCTCAAGGTTTCAGTGGATGATACGCACTTCCTCTTCCAGCTCCACGCCAAACCGTTCTTTCACGCGAGTTTTGCATAATTGGATCAGGCCCATGACATCTTCGAAAGAGGCGTTCTGTTCGTTCATGATGAAGTTCGCGTGCAGCGGGCTGATCACCGCGCCGCCCTGCCGGGTTCCTTTGAGGCCGCATGCCTCGATAAGCCGCCCCGCATGCTCCCTTTCTGGATTCTTGAAGACGCTGCCGCAGCAACGGCCTTGGGGCTGTTTCTCGATGCGCCGCTGCATATAATGATAATAAATAGCCTGTTGATCTTCGCCCGAGCGCTGGAACCGAAAAATGCCACTTAAAATGAGCGCGCCAGGAGGACAGAACGTCTGGCCTCGATACCCATACAGTGAATCCCCCATCGCCACGGTGCGGCGGCCTTCTGGACTGAGGAGATCCACCGACTCGAGAAGCTGGCAAGTGGAGCCATTTACCGTGCCTGCGTTCATATATACCGCACCGCCCACGGAACCGGGGATCCCAGTAAGGCCGCCTACGCCCGCGTAATTCTTAGTGAGCATGATTTGCCGCACGAGCCGGTTCAACGGCGTGCCGCATTCCACGCGGTAGCGTTCATCGCCTAATGGTTCAATGCCAGCCAGCTCCGTGGTGGCCAGCACAATGCCATCAAATCCTCGATCCGACACTAGCACATTCGAGCCGCCTCCCAGCACCAGCTTGCGCCCGGACTGGGCCGCCATCCAAGCATAGGCTTCACAGGCTTCTTCCATGGTGCGGGGAAATAAGGCTACGCGGGCGGTCCCGCCGATTTTATATAACGTCAATGGCGCAAGCGGGCAATTCTCCCGGGCGCAATCCTGTAATACCGTCCGCATAGGCCTCCATCATCCATTAATAAAAATGTCCTATTAGGAAAGAGAGTACCTCAGTCCTTGCCCCAAGTCCACCTTTCCCGAATTGCCGGGTAAATTGGCTGTGTTTACTAAAACAAAATCCATACGACTCTGCGTTAAAATTGCACACTTCTCCAAACTTCTCCAAACGGGTGAGCCTACACACATGCAAATATTTGAACCTTTCTTGATGTTGACAGCAGATCCGGAGGGAAGATATAGTATTCCGGCATAGGAAAACGCTTTCTTTTATGGCGGCGCACACATAAGGTATTTTCATCATGAATGGACGTGAACGCATCTTGTCGGCTCTTGCGGGCGAACCAGTGGACAGCCTGCCATTTATGCCCATAACCATGATGTTTGCCGCGGATTTTGTTGGCAAGCCGTATGTGGCATATGTCAAGGACCACCGAGTGCTGGTGGAAGGCCAGCTCCGCACGGCGGAAGCGTTTGATATTGATTTTGTCTCCGGCATTTCTGATCCTGCGCGGGAAGCAGCGGATTGCGGAGCGGCGGTGGAGTTTTATGATCACCAGCCGCCTGCATTATTGGAAACCCATGCGCTGCTTCGCGAAACAACCGCTTTAACCTCTTTGCGCGCGCCTGATCCGTTGGGAGGCGGGCGTATGACGGACCGCGTTCAAGCGATGGCCTTATTCGGGGAGCGATTGCGTGGAGAAAAACTTATTGAAGGCTGGATAGAAGGCCCATGCGCGGAGGGCGCGGATCTGCGCGGCATCAATACGCTGATGATGGATTTCTACACGGAACCAGCATTCGTCCGTGATTTGTTCGCTTTCGCCGTGGAACTTGGACTGCGTTTCGCTAAAGCCCAGCTCGAGGCGGGCGCTGATTTGATCGGCATCGGCGATGCGGCCGCTTCCCTTGTAAGCCCAGACACATACAACGAGTTTATATGGCCTTTCGAGAAACAACTTGTGGACGGCATCCACGCCATGGGCGGCCTTACTAGGCTCCATATTTGCGGCAATACCTCTGGGATCACCGTCCCTATGGCGCGCCTAGGGTGCGCTATCGTCGATTTGGATTATCCGGTTGACATGGCGGCGGCGCGGAACGCCATGGGGCCGGATCAAATGCTCCTGGGAAATATGGACCCCGTGAAAGTGCTGCGCAATGGCTCGCCTGAAGACGTAGAGCGTATTTTGACGCAATGCCATTCGGCAGCATCTCCCCGGTATATCGCTGGCGCTGGCTGTGAAGTCCCGCGCGATACGCCTCATGCCAATCTCCACGCTATGCGCGCCTACGCACGTGCGCATAATTCCGTTATATCCGAATCGTAAAGCAATAAATACGGAATAACCTGGGCCTGCGTCAAAAAAGTGGGTTTTCATCCGGTTCTTTGTTCCCAATACTCCTCGAAGCGATTGGATTGAATAAGGCATCGCAACGCCGTAATGGCATTTGCGCCACGGACGGTCCATTCCATACCGGAGTGCTTCATACGCTGGCCAACGACCGTCCTGCACGCCGCTTCAATGACTCCCGAGCCAACGAATAGTCCCTTGGCAAAAAAATCGTTGTAGCGCATGCGTTCTTTGTTCGTCTCAAAATAGCCGATGGCGGTAACGGCTTCTTTGGCATCCGGCCCATTGTTTGGCAACAGCACGGCGGCTTCTTCCACGATGGTTTCGATCTTTCCCTCATCCAGATCGTCCCACCATTTGCCCTTGTACAAGGCCAAACGTTTTTCGTCGCGTCCAAACAACAATTTGCACAGGTTCCCGAGATGCTCGCGCGCGTGATACAAGTCGACTACGTGGATGGCGGCGTGAAAATGGGTTTGTACGATGTTTCGTATCCATTCGGCCCCATCGGTGAGGCATACGACGCGTTTGGCCCTGAACAATCCGCGGCGGACGGCCTCGGCGTAGAGGCATTTGCGAAATAAAGAAAATCCGTATTGACAAGGGTTTACAAAGCGGCGGAATTGGCGCCTACCCCGGAGAATGCGGGGAAAGGGGCTTGGCGGGGGCATGAATAAGGATTTTTTGTGAAAAATCACCCCAAATGCCCTCGGCGAGCGGGAAAAGGCGTAACGTCTCCCGTGTGTGATTGTAGTATAGTTGACCACATAACCACGCACACACCAAGGAGACGTTTGCGATGGCCATTATACACCAAATGGGGTTGTTCTCGTGGAACCAGGTCGACGCGGCGTCGGATCTGGATCGGCTGAACCTGTTGCTGGCGGCGCTGCCGGATGAAGATTTGATGCGGGCGATGGAAGCCGAACGCAAGGGGCGGCGCGACGATTATCCTATCCGCGCGATGTGGAACAGCATACTGGCGGGGATCGTCTTCCAGCACGACGGCGTCGAAAGCCTGCGCCGCGAACTAGCCCGAAACGGGCAATTGCGCCAGTTGTGCGGATTCGACGTGTTGCGGGGCGCCAAGGCGGTCCCGCCCGAATGGGTGTACACGCGGTTCTTCGCCAGATTACTGCGCCACTGGAAAGAAGTGGACCGGATGTTCGACGCGCTCATCGTCCGGCTGATGGAACGCTTGCCGGATCTCGGGGTGCGTCTGGCCGTAGACTCGAAAGCCATCCAAACCCACGCCAAGCCTCCGCGCAAAGACGCGGTCCTGGAAAACGAAGAGCCGGACGGGCGGCGCGACCGCGACGCAGACTGGGGCACGAAAACCTACAAGGGCGTTCACAAGGACGGCACGCCCTGGGAGAAGGTCAAACGGTGGTTCGGCTACAAGCTGCACCTCATCGTGGACACGAAATATGAATTGCCGCTGGGCTACGCGGTCACGAAAGCCAGCGCCAACGACTCGCCCTTTCTGCTGCCCCTCGTGGCGGCTCTCGACGCGCGCCACCCCGAACTCGTCCAACGCGCCGAGTACCTCAGCGCCGACAAGGGCTATGATTCCGAAGCCAACAACAAGGGCCTCTTCGAGGAACATGAAATCCGGCCCATCGTGGACATCCGGGCGACCTGGAAAGAAGAACCGGAACGGCCCCGCCCTTTATATCCCGAACGGGTAGACACGATCTTCCATACCGAACGAGGTGAAGTCCTCTGCCGGTGTCGTAACGGCGCCCCAAACGAACGCGACAACTATGATTCCATGGCCTACCAAGGATTCGAGCAAGATCGGGGAACCTTGAAATACCGTTGCCCAGCCAAGGCACGCGGGAGCGCCTGTACCCAGCAAGACCTCTGCAACCAAGGATGCCAGCCCGAACACGGACGGATTGTCCGCGTGCCCATCGCTATCGACCGGCGCATCTTTACCCCCCTGCCCCGCAGCGCCAAATCCTGGCGCCGCGAATACAAACACCGCACCGCCATCGAGCGAGTCAACAGCCGACTCGACGGCGCATACGGATTCGAGCGCCACTACATCCGCGGTATGAAAAAGATGCGCGCCCGCACCGGATTAGCCCTCCTCGTCATGCTCGGCATGGCCCTGGGATGGCTCGAAGCCGGCCAGGCAGAACGCATGCGCTCGCTCCTCGGACAGCCCCGCGCCGCATAGATCACATCGAATCCGCACAAGCAATGATGGCCCGAATCAAGGGCAAACCATGCCCATTCGGGCCGCAAGGGTCCTACACGCGAACCTCCTGCATGATTTATTGCACCCGTAGCGGAGGCGTAATCCCATTGCCACAGGCGAAAACCGCTCCGCGTGTGCCCGCACCGTCCGCGCGTTCGCAAACCACGCTATTTCGCAAATGCCTCGGCGTAGATGCGCCATTGAAACTGTTCGGACGTCTCGATGGCGCCCACGAAACTGGCGGAGCCCCTATCCCGGATGGGGCGGCCTTTTTCGTTGAAGGCGGTTTGAGAAAAAACGCATCCGATTTTCACCTCGCGGGTTTTGGGCTTGCCGTTTTGATATTTTCCCTTGCGGCCTTCGAGCGCCTCGGGCACCATGGGAACGCCGCTGCCGTCGAACTCGATGTAAAGGGTCTCGATAGTTTTGGCGGCATCGGGAGGCGGCGGTTCCTGGAATCGGATACGGTCCCGTTCTTGCGCGAACCAGTGGGCGGCTTGCTGGCCGGTCTGTTCCGCGATACGCTCACAGTCCTTGCGGCTGATCACGAGTCCGGCGGCTGCTTTCAGTTGTTGCGACACCCTTTTGAATGGGGCGTCGCTGGCGAAATCCGCCACGAGACGCCGCACGCCCGGCGAATAGCGCGTGTTGGCGACATCGAGCTCCTCGTCGCCGGGATACCGCCATTTGCCGCACCGGGGGCACCGGTAGGCGGTGCGCGTAAAGCGGATCTTGCCCAAAAGAGTGACGATGGTTTTTGTCTTCAGGCCACGGCTTTTCATTACCGCCATGCATGAGCAACGCGCTTTTTCCCCGCGCCGGCCCACGCCCACCTTTCTTAAAAAGGCATCGAGCGCCTTGGCCCCTCCCATGAGGGCCGCGCCGCGCAGGGCTTGTTCCAATGCTTCGAGATCCGTTCCCGCCGCGCGTTTTGCCGCGTTGAAAATCCGCGTTACTTCGGCGTCTTTTTCGATGGCGGCTTGCGTTTTTTTTTGAGGGCGTCTTGTTCGGCGCTCTGCATCCGTTCCAGTTCGCCCAGTTCTTGGGCCACCGACTCGAATTGTCTGCATACATCCCGGAAACGTTTATAGTTTTCCTCATCCTGACGCGCGCGGTTCAATTCTTGCTCGCCGCAAATGCGTTCGCTCACGGTCTTATTGTTTTTCTTGCTTGTCCATAAGTAATAGGGTCCGCGTAACTCTCGCGTTTTTTTCCCGTCCTTGATAGAGGGAAACCATTGTTCATTGAGGGATCCTTTTCTCAAGGTTCGTATTTCGCCCAATTGTTCGAGCAAGTCCAAGCGTTTTTCTTCCAGCGTGCGTTTATTGGCCATGATTGGTTCTCCTCTCTATTTATTGTAGTAATCTTACTACATACATCGGGCCAAAAAAAGGGGGGGGGGAACGAAAACCCACTTTTTTGACGCAGGCCCGAATAACCTCCTGTTTTTGACGTATTGAGGGCGAATATGGTATAGTCAGCATATTGATGCCCAATCAACCCAAGGAGGGGCTTATATGGGTGGTTTATCCGCAGTGGGAGGAGCTTCCGCTCTCTCGAATGCGCAGTTCGCGGCCCAATATCAGGTGGCCGTACTCAAGAAACAGCTGGACGCCACAAAAGAACTTGGCAATATGGCCCTTCAGCTCATCCAGTCCTCAGCAGCCGGTTCCAATGTGGGCCAGCAACTGAATATCACGGCGTAGCACATCGCCAAAGAGAGGTTGCCGCACGGAACCAAAATATCCGTGAAGGGATTAGTATGCCCTGAGGTTGAATACTGGTCTTTCGGGAGTCCAGTTGTTTTCCCAGTTATGAGGGCTAACAATGAAGTGGATACGCAAGGCCTTCGCCGCAGGGATCATGTTGGCGGCGCTTGGGGTGTGTTTATTCGCCATATGGCGCGTCGTTTCTGAAATAGCCAATAAACCATCCTCCGCTGGATCCTCGGGCGAAGCGAATGCCCTGCATATAACGGGTATGGCGTATGACGCTGCTTCAGGCGCTCCGATAACGAATGCCCGGGTGTTTGGCGTTCAAGCCGCACATCAGACTTCCGAATCCGCTTATACCGATGCTTCAGGTTCCTTCCAATTACATTTGCCGGAAGGAAAATGGAGCGAGGTTGTATGCCTAGCGCCAGGGTACGCCCGGGCGCGCCATCCCCTTCAAGAAAGCCAAAAGAGCGATATCCGGGTGGAATTCCTAATGCAGCCTGGCGGCGATATTTGCGGACGAATAACGGATGGGACATCCGGCAATGGCCTTGCCGGTTTCCAGGTAGTGGCTTCAAGCCAACGCAAACAAGTGATAGGAAAAGCCCCGCTGGTTTTTACCGCAAAAACAGACGAAGAAGGAAACTATCTGATCGAGGGTCTTTTGCCGGGTGCGTACCGGGTGTCCCCTCAATCGCGGGAGCGAGGCTATATCGCTGGGACGAAGCCATGGATTGATGTGGATGTGGTTCTTCAAACACAAGCCCCGCGCGCGGATTTCTCTCTCGAATTGGGTGCCATCGTCGAGGGGCAAATCCAAAATCTAGATAATACGCCCGTTTCGGAGGCAACCGTGTATCTGATTCCTGGTTTGATCTCCCAGGCGGATTTGCAGGAACACCAGCCGCCAGATGCCGCCCGAGCCGCATTATCCAGTGGCAAAACCAATGCAAACGGTAAATACCGCATTCTTGGCCTCGACTATGACCGGCCTTTTCGATTATATGTCATAGCGCCTGGATATGCCGAAGCCGCAACCGCCGAATTCCGTATCCTGCCAGGAGAATCTCCAAGGCGCGAGCCCGTAGTGCTGCTGCCTGGCAGTACGATTAGCGGCCGGGCCCGTTTCGCCAACGGCGTTCCCGCATCCGAGCAGATCCTGTGCCTTGAATCAGACCCAGATTCGCACGCCGCCGCAGTGTTGTTGCAACCAAAAACGGCTGTCACCGATGCAGAGGGGGCATTCTCTTTCGAGCATATCAGCCCAGGGGCTTATCTGATATGCCCGACATACGCCCTCCCATTAGGAGAAACGGTATCGCCTCCGCTATCCGTGAGCGTGGACGGCGTCACATCGCTGAATGATGTCAAAATAAGAGTGACGCCCATGCAGCCTGCGGCGTCCAAGCGGGGAGAAGGCGTGATCCAGGGCCGTGTCGAGGATCCGGAAGGAAAAGCCGTTCCCAATGCCCGTGTTGTAGCCAGGAGAGTAGGGGAAGAAGATATAGCGGCTGAAGCCTTAACTTCACAATCAGGCGCTTTCGCCCTCAAGCGGCTTGAAGGCGCGCTTCATGATATCACGGTGCAATGCGCCGCGGGAGTGCAGCGCCTTGACGCTGTTGCGCCGGGCGCAAATGTAACCTTACGGCTGATGCCTCTCGGTTCGATAGCAGGGCAAATATGTGATCAAGATGGAAATGCCATGCCCGGCTGTGATGTGCTGTTGAAACCGGACGAAGTGAATAAACCCGCCAATCCTGCGGCAGCCATGCGGCGCAATGCTTTCCAGTATGTTGCAGGCCAAACGAAATCAGGTGCGGATGGAACGTATCTCTTCCAGAATGTGGAACCGGGAGATTATGTCATTCAAGCCGACGCAGGCAATATGGGAAAGGGTAAGACTGCATCCCTTAAACTGGAACCGGGGCAAGCGCTCACCGATATCGTGGTCGCCATCAGTGGTGGCACATACCTGAGCGGTGTGGTTAAGAATGAAAAAGGTAGAGCGGTATCGAATGCTTTGGTTCAGTTGATGTCGCCTCCAGATAATGACCTGGAGCATTTCCTGGCCACGGTATTGCCGCCATCGAGTGAAAATGCCATTGTCTCCACGCGCACGGATCGGTCTGGCGCGTTCATCCTGCGCGGAGCGCCGCCAGGCGCGTATGTGCTAGACGTGCGCCACTCGGAATATGCGAAATATATTGAATCGAGCATCAAGCTGGAACAAAACAGTGAGATCAAAGGCCATCCTGTAACTCTGCTTTCCGGCGGGCGCATTGAGGGATGCTGCCTCATTGGCGGAAAACCCAAAGAGCATGTGATCGTTCAACTGTTGGGTGAAGATGAAATGCAGCGGACAGCCACGGACGCCAGCGGCCATTTTAGCCTGGAACGGCTGATGCCTGGCGAACATTTACTCAATATTATTGATTCCGACGCCCAAGCAGGCATGGCGCTGTTTTCCGGGTATTCCCTTGCACCTCGCGTAGTCCGTGTGGAACAAGGAAAAACCGCCACACTAGACATCGATATCAGCAAAGGCGCACGCATATCAGGTATTGTAACCGGCAGGGATCTCGATGGAATGGTAGTGGTGCAATTACGGCGTCCTGGCGGCCCTACGCCCGAAGAGCTAAGCCCCATGCGCATCGCGGATATGATTGAGGGAGCACGGTATTTGGCGGGCCAGAGCGTGGTCGCGCAAGATGGCTCTTTTCATATAGAAGGCATACAGCCTGGCGATTATATCATCGAAGTTTCTTCCGTGACGATTGATCCGGAAAAACCCGATTTTCAGGCCTTGGCCAGCGCCGACCGCACCCCGCGTATCCGGCGGGAGGTGACGGTGGACGAATCGCCGCTGGAGCTAAACTTGAATGTCCCGCCATTATAATCGGTTCAAACAATCCACATTTCGTACGGCCACATGCTACAGAACGATCTCGCAAGCATGCGCCGTGGCGTGATTTACCACGATGGCCGCGTCGATTTGCTGAGGAGACAACGGCTCTGTGCGATGGGCCAGGTTATGGTAATCCGGAGCAGATAGACGCTGTTTGAGCGCTTCCGTTATACGTTCCGCATCTTTGTCGAGGCACAGCGCCAACACCGAACCAGCAATTCCCGCACCCGTGAGGGATGCGCCCAATGCGCCTGCCGCAAGTGCGGCGTCTACCAGTGCGTCCAAGACGGGGCTGCTCGCACCATAAACGCCAGGACTCCATTCGAGCCCTTCACCTGACTGTTCGATACGCGTTAAAGCCGCATCGTCCACGGGATATCGATAGACATGGCCAAAAGGGTCCACCTGCCGGTCGCCATTATGCCCCATCGTCATCAAATGTCCCGCTGTGCGGAAGTCTTCCTCTATTAATGTGTCAAAAAAAACGGCGCGCCCGCTCGGACTCCGCGATTCCAAATAACAAAGGGCCGCGCAAGCGAATCTCTTGAGGCCGGGCTTCCATCGGGACGGAGCCAAAATAGTGCTCATACAGGTTATCCAGGTGTTGCGGATGGTAACGGCTGCGCAAGGCATCAAGCGAGATCATTTCGGGAACAGCGCGCAATAAATTGAACAGCGCCATAGGGCCTGCCATGGCTTCCAGCGCTTGAGGGGATAGGTGCGCTAACCGATCAATTTTCAATGTTTGGGCCTTATCGATGCCCATCTCCACGAGTTGCTGGCGGACAATGTCTAGTGCGAGTGCATAAGCGAACCGATTACGGGCATATTCCACGCCATTCGCTCCACTCAAACTACGCTCCGTATACGAGCTCACCACTAGAAGCTGGAGCGATTCCGGGAAAACCATGCGGCGCAGGCCGGAAACATCGATTGCTGAGGGCAGCAAGGCCACGTTCACCAATTCATTGCGCCCGCCTAAAATCATTGCGGCTTGGTCACTCACTCCGCTACGAGCGCCCGTATACCATTCCGCATCTTGAATAATCCGAATCAGAGCGGCTTCACCCTGTTGCTTTCCTGCCAGCGCCAAAACGGCCAAGACCACTGCCGTGCATAGTGCATGAGACGAACTGAGCGCCGCACCAGCAGGCAGATCACTTCCCACTGTAGCCTGCATGCCCATCGGCTGGACGTCCGCCGTTCCATGTAAGGCTCGCAAGACTGCGCCCCGAATATAATGGCCCCAATGCCCCCGGTTTCCTTGCAACGTGTTTTGCACGCCAGGCGATACGATGTAATCATGCCAAGGCGTTTGAAACTCGGGATGGGAGATGCTGCCAGCTAAATCAAACGCATATTCTGGGTATCTAGGATCTACATTTGAAAAAATCGCGAGAGGTGATGCTATTGGACGGATGGCTACGATGGTTTCCCTCTGGTGGGTCATCAGATTCAAATAGCCGCCATGGGTGTCCACATGCATGCCCCGTAGATTCACCCGTCCCGGTGAACGAAATACGCGCAGCGGGCCATTCCCAAACCGTTCCAGGTGCCGCGACACCACGGATTTCAGCAGGGCCAGCCGTTCTTGCTCCATCGTCCCGCTGCCGCCATGGATGCCTTGCAACGCACGCCGCATGAGAGCATCTGGCTTCTCTATTCGTTCCAGCCAATCGGAAGCGGAAAGCGGCGTAGGGGCGTCATGTGCTGTCCTTTGCTCTGGCATTTCAAGGCATTTCTGTCAAGCATTTATTCGTGCTGGCTGTTTCTCTCATGTATACTCATCTTCGTGTTATTACCGCCGGTTGTATGGTGATTTTCCCCTTAGAAAGCATGAATTGAATGGGAAAGCCTGTAGGATACGATATCAGGTTATGGCCATGAATGTAAGCAAAAATACTGGGCAGCCCCGGTGTGACGCTAAGAAACTGGCGTCATGTGTGGCTGCGGAACGCGAACGGCTCGAACGGGAAGCCGGACTCGCTCCCTTGCGCCATTTGAGACGGGAAGCTGAACGCCCATTCCTTTTATCGGAACGTTCCCATGTGACGCTGCTCATAGGCGGATTGTCTTCGCGCCACCACCTGCTTCTCCAAGCCGTAGGCCGCGCACTTGGCTATCGAGTTCAAGTACTCCCCACGCCTACCAAAGCGGATTATCAGATAGGCCGGGAATTCGGCGACAACGGCATGTGCAATCCAGTCTATTTTAATGCGGGGGCTCTGGTGCATTATCTGCGGCGTTTACGGGATGAAGAAGGCCTCCCTACGGAACAAATCATCCGTGAATATGTCGTAGTCATGCCGGGAAGCTGTGGGCCATGCCGGTTTGGCATGTATGAGGCCGAATACCGGCTCATCCTGCGCAACAGCGGATTCGCAGGATTTCGCGTAATTGTCTTTGAACAGCGGAACTTCGATCAAGGCCGGGAGGAAATGGGCCTGGAGTTGAGCGCACGGACCTTTCTGCCCGTGTTCTGCGCCCTGTTTATCGGCGATTTGTTGAATGAATTGGCCTATCAAATCCGGCCGTACGAGGTGGAGCCAGGGCGCACGGATGCCGTGTTCGCGGAAGTGACGCAAGCATTAGCGGAGCATATCGCCGCAAAACCCGCTGATTCCGGCCCGCCGGGAATAGCCGCGCGCCTTCTGGCCAAAATGTATCCAACGATACAGAACCGCCACGTGCAATTGGTGGTTGAGCAGCTCTTGGGCGATTATTATGAACCGGCATTGCGGGCCGCCGCCGCGCGCATACAAAACGATATCGAAGTGGATTACACCCGCCCGAAACCTGTTTGCAAGATAACCGGTGAATTTTGGGCGCAAACCACGGAAGGCGCGGGCAATTTCGCCCTGTTTTCTTTTCTCGAGGCCCATGGCGCGGAGGTGCTTGTCGAGTCGGTGGCTACGTGGTTCCTATATCTTACCCATCAAGCATGGCGCAGGCTGCGCGATGAAAGGGGCCTGAGTGGGTGTAAACACGGCCATGGAGCCTGGTGGTCCGAAGCACTTCACTACCGCATGTCCCGGTTGAAGCTGGGACTCGGATATCGCCTCGTGCGCCGGGAGTATGAGCGATTCCGGATGGCTCTGGGCGGAACCGCGCACGCGCCCGTAGATCAAGCTGAATTAGTCCGGCTGGCGGCGCCCTATTATAATCCCAATTGCACGGGGGGCGAGGGGCATCTCGAGATCGGCAAAACATTGTATTGCCACAATCATGCCATCGCCCATCTGGTCCTCAGCTTAAAACCGTTCGGCTGCCTGCCCTCGACGCAGTCTGACGGCGCACAGGCCGCCGTGCAGTCCGCCCACCCGGAGATTACTTTTTTACCCATCGAAACGTCGGGGGAAGGCGATGCGAACGCATATAGCCGGGTATTGATGGCACTGGGAGAAGCAAAAGAAAAATGCAGGGGCGAGTTTGAGGAATGTCTGGCGCGGACAGGGCGTTCGCTAGATGAAATCCGTTCTTATGCCGCGAGGCATCCCGAACTACGCCGTCCGCTCCAACATATTCCGGGGCATCGGGGCGTAGCGGGAAAAGCGGCAAATTTCGTGTTACACGTGGCCAAACTAATGAGCTAAGAACACACTGTGGAAAGAGAAATCCAGTTGAGGAGCATATATATCTTGGGGATGCGATTTGGGGATTTTGCATACCGGCATCGTTATACGCTGGCGCTGTCGGCCATCGTAATCTGCGGGGCCATTCTCCGTATTTATGCGCTGTCCTTTCCTTTGACGCTTGATGAATATACCGCACTAACCCAGTGGGTGCGTAAAGGTGTTGTGGCGATATTCACCCAGCCCCAGCCGTCAAGTGGAAATCACATATTAGGTGCGCTGCTCATGCTGGGCGCCCGTTCTCTCTTTGGAGAGCACGAATGGGCGCTCCGGCTGCCTTCTTGCATTTTGGGGCTGGGTGCGATTTTACTTATATACCGAGCCGCTCTGGAATTCACCGGGAACCGGTTTGTTGGACTATTAGCAGCTTTTTTCTTAGCGGTGTCGCCAGTTCATGCGTCCTATTCCGCGGGCGCTCGTGGATATAGCGCTATGATGTTTTTCTCCTTGCTGGCTGGATGGCTGCTTCACCGTTCCATGGGCGGCCTCCGGGCGCGCGCATTACTGGGATTGCTTGCGGCATTGGTGCTTTTCGGCATGAGCCAGCTCTTAGGTCTCTTCATGATAGTGGCATGGGCGGGAGCCATCACCACGCAAGCGATAAAAGATTGCGCGGTGGAAAGGCGCATGCGCCCCGAAGCGGTTCGGTGGCTCATAATCAGTATTGTGCTGGGAACCGCATGCGTGCTCATCATTGCCATACATTCGATAGACGGCACATTAACTTCCTGGCTGAAATACCGCCTCATGCATGGCGAGTGGCCAAGTGCATATGCCACTCCCGAGTCGCCTGCGGGATGGCTCAATATAACCACTGGGCGAACGCTTAGCTTTTCCAATTACGCCCGTTATTGCACGGGAACGAACAATATGCCTGCCACTTGGCTGTTGCTTACTTTGGCGGCGATGGGCGTGGCCCGCCTGTTTCGGCGGCGCTTTTGGACAGGATGCTTTCTATTTTGGTCATTGGCAGGCCCGCCTTTACTGTTGTGGGCGCTGCATCAGGCTGTTGTGGAACGCTATGTCCTCTTCCTGGTTCCTTATCTTATATTGGCGTTAAGCATGGGTGTTTATTCACTAGGGGAAGCTTTCTCCGTAATTTTAACAAAGCTACGCCTTATACATGCTCACAGGCGCGTGATCACATCCGCCAGCGCATCCATCGTACTTGCCTTGGCTTGCAGTATATTAATGATCCCAAAGCTGCACACGAACTTCGGCCATGGGGTAGCGTCAGGAATCGCCACTTTCTGTTATGACTGCCGCTCGCCAGCTCAATATATCGCCGAACATGCCTCGCCCGGTGATATCGTGCTGTGTTATCCTGCCAAACCGAATAAGGAACAGGACTGGAAAAATTACTTCAGCATGCCGATGAACTATTACCTGGAGCAAGGTGTTTTCGCCAAGTTACATACCGCCCGCCCGCCGATACCGGAATCCATATCCATTTGGTATGCCACGCCTAAGTTGAAATTAATCGAGAAAGATCTGTTCCCCGAAAAAGCCGAATTCAGCTTACAAGCATCTTTCTTCAATGCGTTTTTGTATAAATATGAAATTGCCACTGATGACATTCATTATATGCCGCTAGACAACGGCTCATTCGCCATTGAGCAAGATTCTAACGGAGCGCCATGCATAGCGCACTGGGCATCGAACACCTTCCAGGGAAAAGGGAGGATTTCCGTCCATCAGTACCTCGACAACACCTTATCCGAGGCAGAGGTCATGGTGACTCAAGAGGATCCGAAATACGGCCTGAATTGGCGTCTGCGCTCCTATCGCGCCCGCGTTGAAGGCGGAAAGCCCGCCATGGTGTTCGCGGAAGCCCGCACCTCCAACGGGGGAAAGCCTGGTTCGATTCTTGTGGGCCTTCGCATATACGATAAGGAAGGCAAGCCGTTGGGCGGCGAGCAGCTTGTTCGCGAGCCTGCCGCGCCTGCTGAAGCTTGGTTCCCGCTGGTAAAAACAGTACTTTTGCCAGCAGAGGCTGCGGAAGTCGATGTCCGGGTGGGCGTAGTCCACGGCAAGATTGGCGAAACATTCTCATTCCGCTCTGTTGCTCTATATGCGGCAGGCGGTGAAGGGCATGCAACTGAAGCCGTCCGCTCAGATGAAAAAAAACAATGGCCAGCATTTCCCGCTGATGCGCCTGGGCTTAACAACCAGATGAGCGAACACCATCAGAGCCGCTACATACCAAAATGAATATGCAGGATGAACGATGAAAACGAATGGCATAGTACACGGACTTGCTCCCGAGAAAAATCAAGATCGCCATGCCTTTCTACTCATAGGGTTGGATGTAGGCAGCACCACCGTGAAAGCGGTGGTGGTGGAATCATCCACGCACTCCGTGCTTTGGCGGGAGTATGAGCGCCATGATACGCGGCAGCCCGAAAAATGCCTCGAGTTTTTGACACGTATCACCGAAGCATTTCCGCAACATGCGGCTGCCGGCTTGCGCGTCTTCGCAACAGGCTCGGGCGCGGCGCCAATTGCATCGCTCATCGGTGCTCATTTCGTGCAGGAAGTCAATGCGGTGGCGCGCGCCATCGAGCGTCTTCGCCCTCAAGCGCGCAGCGCCGTCGAGCTCGGAGGCCAAGACGCCAAGATCGTCATTTTTAGGACGGATCCCCGTACAGGCGTCACCCGCAAATTTCCCACCATGAACGATAAGTGCGCGGGGGGAACAGGCGCGGTTATCGACAAGATCGCTGCAAAACTGCGCATTTCATCGGATGAGCTCTGCTCGATGCGGTATGACGGCGTCAAGATTCATCCCGTGGCGGGCAAGTGCGGCGTCTTCGCGGAAACGGATATAAACAGCCTGCAAAAACAGGGGGCTCCGCCTGATGAGTTGATGGCCTCCCTGTTTGAATCCATCGTGCTCCAGAACCTTACCGTGCTGGCTCGAGGCCACACGCTGCACCCCCCCGTGCTGTTGCTGGGCGGCCCCAATTTTTATCTTCGAGGATTGCAGGAGTGCTGGCGGAAACATTTGCGGCTCTTATGGAAGGAACGCGGATATGCGTCCGCTTTAACGCCTGATGAAGACTTTGTCTATGTTCCCAAGGACGCACAGTACTATGCCGCCCTGGGCGCGGCCTTTTTCGGAATGGAACTGCTCGAGGATGAACCTGGTGCGGGCATGTATGCCGGAACGGATGCGCTGCGGAGGCATATCGAGCATGGGCGATTGGAATACAAGCGCCAAGCGGGCTTGCGTGGATTGTGGCAAAATCCACAGGAACTCGAAGGATTCCGAGCGCGGTATGCCGCTCCGGTGTGGCATGCGCCGCGCCTGGACACCGGTCCGCCCATGCGCGCTTATCTGGGCCTTGATGGCGGCTCGACGAGCACTAAAGCGGTCTTGCTCAACGATAAAGGTGATGTCATCGCCAAGGCGTACCAGCTTTCCCAGGGCAATCCCATTGAGGATGCGAAAGCAGTGCTAGATGCTCTGAGGCAGCCATTCGTTGCGCAAGGCACATCGCTTGATATACTTGCCGCCGCCACGACAGGATACGCCAAAGATATGCTGAAGGATGTCATTGGCGCGGATGTGGCCTTGGTGGAGACCGTGGCTCATGCGCGCAGCGGCATGCATTTTTATCCCGAAGCCGATGTGATATGTGATGTAGGCGGGCAGGATATCAAGATCATTGTGCTCAAAAACGGCGCGGTGAAAGATTTCCGCCTCAATACCCAGTGCTCAGCGGGGAATGGCTATTACTTGCAGTCCACGGCGGAAGCCTTTGGGTTATCCGTCGAGCAATACGCGGACGCCGCGTTTTCAGCCGAATCCATGCCCGCGTTCGGATATGGCTGTGCGGTTTTCATGCAGACGGATATCGTCGATTTCCAGCGGCAAGGCTGGCTGCCTCATGAGATCCTTGCAGGACTCGCCGCAGTGCTTCCGAAGAACATTTGGCTCTATGTGTGCCAAATCCCCAACCTGGCCCGGCTGGGACAGACGTTCATACTCCAAGGCGGAACGCAACGCAATCTTGCCGCAGTGAAGGCACAGGTGGATTTTATCGAGGAGCGTTTCCAAGGCACAGGCGTCACGCCTCATGTGGTGGTGCATGAACACTGCGGCGAATCGGGGGCTATTGGCTGCGCCCTTGAAGCGCGGCGCTTATACGAGGAGCATGCATTTTCCACCTCATTCATTGGCTTTGACGCCGTGCATTCGATTCAATATCGCACCACGCGCAACGAACAAACCCGATGCTCTTTCTGCCGCAACACCTGCCTGCGCACATTTATTGATGTTCGGACCAGCGCCCAGGGGCCGGAAGGGGTCGAAATAGACGCCCACCTCTACAAAGCGGGGGCAGAGGAAGAGCACCCATCGCGCATTAAACACGGGAAAGATGCATGCGGGCCACAGGGAGATACGCTGGCATTGGCCCCAGGCGAGCAGCGCCTCATCATCGCCACATGCGAAAAAGGCACTGTCGAGAATGCCGATGACATGCGGGCCATGCTGGAAGAATTGGAGGCGGTGAAAGAGGCCAATCCCAATCTGGCGGAATACGCGGCGCGGGAGGCATTCGCCCCCACTCACGCCCGCTTGATCGCGGCTCCCCTGCCGATTGGACGCTTCGGCGAAAAAGCCCGCCGCCGCGCCCGGATGGAGCGCCGCCGCACGATGCGCATCGGCATTCCCCGCGCACTCAACTTATATGGGATCGCCCCTTTCTTCATGGGCTACTTTCAAAGCCTCGGCGTCCCGGCAAAGCATATTGTGTGGTCCGACTACACAAGCGAGCCATTGTATAAAGACGGGGCCAAACGGGGCAGCATCGATCCGTGCTTCCCAAGCAAACTCGCCATTCCCCATGTGCATAATCTGCTGAACGTCCACCACAAGCGCACGCCATTGACCCACATTTTCCTTCCCATGGTTTCCTCGCTTCCCACGGCGCTGGAGCACACTCAGGCGTGCCGGGCCTGCCCCACCTCGACCGCAACGCCGGAGGCCGTCCACGCCGCCTTTACTAAAGAGGGCGATATCTTCGCCCGGGAGCGCATTGCGTATAAAAAAACATTCTTGAATCTCGATAGGCCAGATTTATGCGCCCGGCAGCTTTTCGAGGATTGGCGTGAAGAGATCGGCGTCTCGGAGGAGGAATCGAACCGGGCGGTGGCGGAAGGGCTGCGCGCACTGGAGGCATTCCGCGAAGACCTCCAAGCCCGCGCCCGCGAGGTGCTCGAAACCCTCGAAGAGGAGGGTCGAGTCGGCCTCGTGCTGTTAGCCCGCCCGTATCACAGCGACCCCGGCATCCACCATGGCATTTGCGAAGAATTTCAAAAACTGGGCTATCCTATTTTGACCCAAGACAGCCTGCCGATGGATGAAGCCACCTTGGAGCGTCTTTTTGGGCAAGAGGTGGTGGAGGGGTTTATCGCCAGCCCCCGTTCCATATCCGATGTGTGGAAAAACAGTTTCTCGGAGAATTCATCCCGCAAAATATGGGCGGCCAAATTCGTGGCCCGCCATCCCAACCTAGCGCCCTTGGAGTTGTCGAGTTTTAAATGCGGCCACGACGCGCCTATCTATACGCTGATTGAAGAGATTATTGAACGTTCCGGGAAGCCCTTCTTTTGTTTCCGGGACATTGATGAGAATAAACCCACAGGCTCAATCAAGATCCGCATTGAGACCATCGCCTATTTTCTACGGCGGCATCAGGCGCATATACTAGAGCAAAGACTTGCCCAGACCGATATCGAGGAACGGCTTCGGGCGTATGAAGAGCAGATGCGGCTCGCCTTGAGCACAGGGCAAAACACACGCGCCTTCGCAGCCCGATAGATTGGCGTTTTTAGGCAGCGGCGCAAGGAGTTCACCATGGAGATAAATGGCGATGGAGCGGAAACGCCCGCACCCATGCGCATCCAGCGCTTTCTTGCCGAATGCGGCGCGGGTTCGCGGCGGGAAGCGGAGCGTCTGATCGCCGATGGACGGGTCGCCATTAACGGCCGGTTAGCCCAATTTGGCGATTGCGTCGAGCTTGGAATGGATACAGTGACCCTCGATGGAAGACGGCTCGAACGGGAAAACCGCATTTATCTCTTGATGAACAAGCCGCGCGGCGTCATGAGCGGCCTCAAAGATCCCGATAGGCGTCCGACTATCGCCACATATCTGGGCAAAGCGCCAGGACGGGTTTATCCGGCGGATCAGCTTGGCCAGGATGCGGAAGGCGGCCTTTTATTGACGAACGACGGCGGCCTTGTCCATGAGCTCAATCACCCGGAATGTGAACTGGAAAAAACCTATCTTGCTTCCGTGGAAGGCCTCATGCAAGACGCCACCATCGAACGGATTATTCGCGGCATTCGCATCGACGAAGGGCCGCCTGTCCGGGCGCAGGCTCTTCTGCTCACGACCGGATTGAGAACGACTCTCGTACGCATCACCTTGCGGGAAACGCGCGGAATCACCGTGAGCCGCTTGCTCGACACCGCCGGATACCCCGCATTTGAATTGCGCCGCATCGCGATTGGCAATCTGCACATCGGCCGCTTGCAGCCTGGCGAATGGCGAAGCCTTTCGACTGAGGAAATCCATGGCCTCCGGCGGCGCATGCGGTTGCAGCGCCAGGCTGCCGCACCGGCGCTGGAAGCCATACACAGCACTTTAAAGTGATCCATACGACACGGCATAATAGCTTGCATGCAATAGGGGAATGCTGATTACGTGATATTGCATCATATCTCCATTTCCTCCTTCCAGCGATTTCAGACAAATGAATATGAATCATGCATTTTCCGGGAAAAAGGAGATATAGAAAATGAGTTTCGATATAAAAGTCCATCAGAAGAAAAACGGGGAAACTACCTACACCGCCAGGATTCGCAAAAACGGAGTTTCCGAAACCGCCAAATTCAAACGCAAAATGGATGCTAAAGATCAATAATGTGTTTCTTCCACCAAGAGTTTTTTTCGTATAGTGTTGTTTTTTGCGGAGATATTGTTGACAATAGTCTACAATGCATCCTGGAGGAACATTTCATGGAATCGATTCGGCACATCCAACAGCGCCTGCGTGAACTTACCCAATCCATGGCCGACTTAGGTCCCATGAAGCGGGGAACCCTGAACGAGCAGTTTTTCCAGCGAATTCCCTGAGCTGCGTTAAAAACGAATCTAGGATATAATGAATGACATGGTTCATCTTTCCGGAGGAATATAGGATATGTATTCGCCATAAGCTGTATGTGTGGTGGGCGAAATGGACACAGAGATGAGGCGCTGAATGTGTTGGATGTGACCGTGTTCAGCGCGGTTTTCGATGAGCTTGGCGGCCGTCGGCGTGTATCACCGGTCGTTTCGTACGAGCCAACACTAATGCTAGAGGAGACTAACGATGAAGCTAAAAATGTGGTTAGTTATATTCCTCACTGTTACACTCATTGCAGGGTGTACCGACAAGCTAGCGCCGTCTGAAGCCCCCAAGGCAGATGGAACGCAGCAGGGATCCAAGACTCAGGCGGAGATATGGACCTGCACTATGCACCCCAGCGTCCGCGAACTAAAAGCGGGCAAGTGCCCGATCTGCGGCATGAATCTCGTTCCCGCCGAGAAAACAGCGGGCCAGCCACAGCCCGGAACACCTAGCCCTTCTCCAAAGAACTAAAGCGCACTGCTGATAATCAGATGATCGGCCAAGCATGGGCAGTGCGTGTTTCAGGACTTACGCGGATTGTTGGTGTTGCTGAGCTGCTACGGAAAGACACTTGTGCGATCTGCTTCGTGTTTCACGAAGCTCAACGAAAAAAAGTGTCGGACTATAGTCCACCGGAGGAAGGAAGCTCATGATCGAGGGCCTGATCGATTTCTGCTGCCGAAACAAGTTCATTGTAATCCTAGCATTCCTCGCTGTGGCGGGTGTGGGTGTTTGGGTGCTTGAACGTACTCCAGTTGACGCTATTCCTGATCTTTCGGAGAATCAGGTTATCATTTTTACGGATTGGATGGGACGTAGTCCGAAGGAAGTCGAAGACCAGATAACCTATCCGCTTTCCGTGAATCTCCAAGGTCTTGCCGGCGTCAAGGCCGTGCGTTCTTCCTCTGAATTCAACTTCTCGATGATCAATATCATCTTTGATGACTCCGTCGAGTTCTATTTTGCGCGGACACGGGTGTTGGAACGACTCTCCTTAGCCAGCACGTTCCTGCCTCAGGGGACGGTTCCTTATCTTGCCCCGGACGCCACTGCGCTGGGCCAGATCTTCTGGTACACCGTCGAAGGAGACAATACCGACCTGGCCGCCTTACGGAGTATCCAGGATTGGTATGTACGTTATCAGCTCAATTCCGTGCCCGGGGTAGCCCAAGTCAGCAGTGTCGGTGGTTTTCCGAAAGAGTACCAGATAGATGTGACGCCGGAAAATCTGAGGGCTTTTAACATCACGCTGGGCCAAATCTACCAAGCCGTCGCCAAGAGCAATAGTTCTGTTGGAGGCCGCGTCGTCCAGAAAGGGAACGCTGAGTACATCATTCGTGGCGTGGGCTGGATACGAAGCATCAATGATATTCGCAGTACGGTCATCACGGAGCGTGGCGGAGTGCCCATTTTGGTCGGCGACGTGGCCACGGTTCAACAGGGCGTCGAGTTCCGCCGTAGCGTCCTGGAAAAGGACGGGCGCGAAGTCACCGGCGGCGTCGTGATGATGCGCTATGGGGAGAATCCCCTCGAAGTCACGCGCAACATCAAAGCGAAGTTGCGCGATTTGCAGAAAGGTTTTCCGCAAGGTATCCGAATAGTGCCGTTTTATGACCGCACGCGCCTGATCGAAACCGCCATTCAAACGGTAGAGAAGATCCTTGAACATGAGATGCTGTTTGCCACGATTGCGATCTTGCTCATTCTCATCCATGTGCGAAGTACGTTCGTGGTCATATTGACCCTTCCGCTCTCCGTACTCATCGCATTCATCCTGATGCGCCTCTTCAACATATCCTCGAATATCATGTCTCTTTCGGGCATTGCCATATCGATCGGCATTCTGGTCGACCAGGCCATTGTCATGTTGGAAAACGCAACCCACCGATTGACGCAGCATTTCGGCGACCAGAAGATTCGGGGTGACACCACGGAGATCGTCGCCGCGGCTTGCCGCCAGGTGGGCCGCCCTATCTTCTTCTCCGTGGTGATCATGATAATCGCGTTTCTCCCCGTCTTCGCGCTCTCAGGACAAGAAGGCAAGATGTTCCACCCGTTAGCGTTCACGAAGACGTTCGCCTTGATCGGCACCGCCATCATCTCCATAACACTGGTCCCGGCGATCATTCCACTGCTTGTGCGGGGGCGGCTTTCGCGAGAAGAAAATAACTGGATTATCCACAGCGTTATACAGATGTATAGGCCTGTGTTGAATTTCCTGATGCATAAGCCCAAGACTGTCATATGGCTCTTTGTGCTGCTGCTTGCCACTGGCATCTATGTGTCGCGCGGATTGGGGCGTGAATTCATGCCCCCACTTGATGAGGGCAGCATTCTCGACATGCCCATCACAACGCCGCGGGCATCCGTCACCGAGGTGGCGGACGACCTGAAGGCGCGAGATGCGCTGCTTCGTTCCATGCCCGAGGTTGAAATGGTCGTCGGCAAAGGTGGCCGGGCCGAGACACCAACGGATCCCTCGCCGCTTGATATGGTAGAGACCGTGATCACGTTGAGGCCCAAAGAATACTGGCTCAAGCGCAAGGTCAAATTCGAGGACGCCTATTCGGAGACCGTGCGTGTCGTAGGGCTGCTTGAAAAGCAAGGAGTCATAGGCTCGTTCGCCGACGATAATACACGCCAGTCCTTTCTCAACGAAGTGGCGAACGGAACGCTGACTCGTTTTGATGCTTCGATGCGCGAGGAATTGACACAATTGATGATGGAGTTCGAGCAGGTGCTGGCGGATGATTCCGTACGCTTCGTTGCGGAACGCTTGCTCGCCCAGATTGATGCGCATCAGGCATGGGCCAGCCAGCCTGAGCCAGCCGATCGCGAAGCATTTATCAAAGAGCTTATCGATTCCCATCGGCAAATGTTTCGCTATTCTACCCAAGTATACGATGTGGAGGATGTTGCCGCCGCCGGTCTGGCCGCTTTGGAAAAATCCACACGGCTTTCCGCGGAGAGAGGCGACGTGCTGGCCCCAATTGAAACGTTATGGACACGCATCTTGGGACCTCTTCAAGAATTGCTTGGACTTGCACGCGGCGATTTCTACACAGAGACGGCCAAGTCACTGGAAGCGTTTAGGGATAAAGCTACTCGGGCCTGGACGAAGCAAACCAACCAGCAGATGTTCGATCCCTCGATGATCAAATTCGGGCAGGCGATGCTGGCCGAAATCGAATCCTCCGCCACTATGCAAAATATCTGGACGAGTAAAGACATCCCAGTCCAAATTCAGGCTGATGAGGTAGGCAAGGCGTTCGGTAAACATGCCTTCCTATGGGCAAAGACAAAGAACGACGTGGTGCGCGAACTAAATGACGTGGTGCATCAGATCGGGTGGGCCAACATCTGGACGCAACCCATCATCAATCGCGTGGACATGCTGGCGACGGGGGTGCGGACGCAGTTGGCCGCGAAGGTATTCGGTAAGACACAAGAGCAGATTCAGGAAGTCGCCAACCATGTGGCGCAAGTACTGGGAGGAATTCCAGGCGCTGTCGATGTCGTGGCGGACCAGACAGTCGGCAAGGGCTATATCGAGATCGAGGTGGACCGCGAACGCGCAGCACGTTATGGCATCAACGTTGGTGACATTCAGGATGTGATCGAAATCGCCTTGGGCGGCAAACCCATTACCACGACTGTGGAAGGACGAGAACGATATCCGGTGCGCCTGCGATATGCTCGCAGTTACCGCGTAGACGAAGACGCGATCAAGCGGATTCTTGTCTCCCAAGGCGGCATGCAAGGACCGCCTCCCGCCGCGGAGAACGGGAAAACCATGGAGTCTCCAGGAATCTACCTGAGTGATGTCGCGAACATTCGCGTCATTGAAGGCCCGGTGATGATCAAGAGCGAGAATGGCCTGCTCCGTTCCTATGTCCAACTCAACGTGCGCGACCGGGACATCGTGGGATTCGTCGAGGAAGCGCAGCGAGCCGTACAGGCTAATGTTAAGCTGCCCGAGGGAACGTACCTGGAATGGACGGGGCAGTTCGAACACCAGGTGCGTGCGAAGAAGACGTTGCGTATCGTGTTCCCCGCCGTGCTCCTGCTCATTTTTGTCATTCTGTACCTCACCTATCATGACTTTACGCACGCTGTCCTGATGATGATGGCGGTTCCCGGAGCGTTGGCGGGCGGCGTGCTTTTCCAGCGCCTGTTCGGCTACAACTTCAGCGTGGCGGTTTGGGTCGGTTATATAGCCTGCTTCGGCATGGCCACCGAAACCGGCATAATCATGCTGGTGTATCTGCGCGATGCGATCGCCGAACGAGGCGGACTGGCGAAGATAGCCTCGATCAAAGTGCTTGAGCAGGCGGTCTTGGATGGCGCGGTACATCGGCTTCGGCCTAAATTTCTGACCGAGGCCACGGCCATTGTGGGGCTTGCCCCCATGCTGTGGTCGCGTGGGGTAGGCGCCGAGGTCATAGCGCCCATGGCCGCACCTGTCCTGGGCGGCCTCCTGATTGCGGACGAGGTCATTGATATATTCCTGCCGGTGCTGTTCTATCACGTCGAGGCGCGAAGGTGGAAGAAACTCCACAAAGAAACGTCCACCATCGACGCACCCTCTGAAGGAGGCATCCATGAGTGAAAACAATCCAAAGAAACAATCGCTGCTGCGTCGGCTCCTGTTCCTGCTCAAGTTTATCGAGATCCGTCTACGTTTTATCTTTATTCTAGCAGTAACGGCCGTAACGGTTGGGTACTGGGACAACATCCAAAACTACTACGAGCGATGGCAGCGGAACCACGAGATGCAGCAAATGGCGGGGAACGAAGGCTACAAGGACATGGGCGCCGCCGAACAAGAGTTCGAGTATTACTGCGGCATGCATCCATTCGTAGTGCGCGAACGGCCCGGGAAATGCCCTATTTGCGGCATGGACCTCGTCCAGAGAAAGAAAGGGGTGGCGATGGCCTTGCCCGAAGGCACATTGGCTCGGGTCCAGGTCTCGCCGCAACGCATCATGCAGGGAGGCATCCAGGTAGAACCGGTCTTGTATCGCATGCTCACGCGCACCATTCGTTCCTACGGCGTGGCTGAACCTCCTGAAGACCGCCTTGCCAAGATCGTGGCGCGCTTTCCTGGAAGAGTCCAAGACCTTATGGTGAACGCCATCGGACTTACCGTAAGGAAAGGTGACCCCTTGGCGCGAATCTACAGCCCCAAATATCTGGCTGCATCTCAAGAGTACATACGCGCCGTCAGTAATCAGCAGAAAGGTGCTGATATTTCCAGTCCCGACATGGCCGCGTTGGAGAAGACTCGCTCGGAGCAACTTACCGCCGCGGCCCGAAAGCGCCTGTCGTTGGCGGGATTTACGGAAGAGCAGTTGAATACAATTGTCGAAAGCGGAAAGGTCAGCGATACGGTGACGCTGTACTCGCCGCTTGCCGGCACAGTGATCGAAAAGAATATTGTACTGGGCGAGGCCGTCGATGAAGGTACTCCCATCTTGACAGTGGCGGATCTCTCCTCGTTGTGGATTCAGGTGCAGGTATTGGAGGCGGATATATCCGCGGTCAAGATGGGTATGCCTGTCGAGATCACTACCGTGGCGTGGCCTGGCCTCATCTTCTACGGGAACGTGGACTTCATGTACCCCATGCTGGATGCGGAGAACCGCTCGGTGAAGGTGCGGGTGGCTGTCGCGAATCCAGATGGAAAACTCATACCAGGAATGTTCGCCAACGCCATGCTCCGGGCGCCGATCGGACAATTCATCGAAGATGATGCGACAAAGAAGCTTACAAAAACAGCCCCAGCAAGCAAACAAGAACAGTCCGCGCCACCATCGTTGCCCACCAAGACCCAGGAAGATGCGGACAAGTACCTGGCATCCATTCCCGCAGGAGTGGAGTATTATGTCTGTTCAATGCATCCAAACATTGTATCTGACAAGCCGGGCCAATGCCCGCTCTGCAACATGACGCTTGAGAAGAAACAGAAGGAAGGAAGCGTTTCCGCTCCCGAAGGGCATCAGCCGGAAGCCGAGGCTCCTTCCATACCCTTGCCCACCGAAACCCAGGAAGATGCGGACAAATACCTGGCTTCACTTTCCGCAGGGGCGGAGTATTACCAGTGTTCGATGCACGCAAATGTCGTGTCAGACAAGCCCGGCGATTGTCCGCTCTGTGGGATGAAGCTTGATAATAAACAGAAGGAATCCGTCCCTGTTGTCGAAAGACAGGATGCAGGTTCACTGGAGCGCTGGACGGAAGGTTACGCCTGCCCAATGCACCCCGATGAACTCAGCGACAAACCGGGTATATGCACCACCTGCAATTGTGGCATGAAGATGGTCCACTGGCGAGTCGAGCGGGTGCTCGCCGTGCCGGAGACAGCCGTAATTGACACAGGCGAGAAGAAAGTGGTTTATGTCGAGACCGCTACCGGAGTCTATGATGCCAGAGCCATAACATTGGGTGCGCGTGCTGGCTCCTATTACCCGGTTATGGATGGGTTGGCGGCAAGCCAGCGCATTGTAACGCAAGGAGCATTCTTGATTGATGCCGAGGCGCGGTTAAATCCTGCCACCTCAAAAGGCGCTATAGGCGAATCCACCAAACCGGCCCCGGCAGGCGACGCCGGGATGGCTGGAATGTGACATGCCTGATCACGAGACATCTGGACCTGGCTTGCATAACGCACTCTCCCCAGGTGATTGAGTGTCTGGTTTCGATACCCGTCCAGGAATGGGAGAGACTAGGTTTCGCCACGGTTGCCGGAGCCAGACGATTAGGTTTGTCACAAAAGAACTTCATGGAAACGGAAGATGGCAAAATGACAAGGAGGACTGAATCGCAATGATAACGTTCTTTCTACTATTCGGATGTATGGCCGCAGACGTTGAGACGCCGGTGTTCTTCGCCAATAATGAAGAGCTTCGCCAGTGTATTCTAGAGGCCACCGAAAACAACCCCGGATTAAAAGCGAAGTGGTTGGAGTGGCAAGCCACGTTGCGGAGAATCCCCCAAGTCACCACGCTTGAGGATCCGATGTTTACGTACTCCCAATTCTTCCAATCCGATCAGAAGCGGTTTGGCCTCAGCATTGAACAAAAGTTTCCATGGTTCGGTACGCTGCGTGCTCGCGGAGATAAGGCGCTGGCGGAAGCTGATGCGGCATTGGCTCGTTTCTACGCCGCACGGAACCAGATCATTGCCGAGGTCAAGCGGGCCTACTTCGAATATGCCTTGCTCGGAGAAAACATCGAGCTCGTCCAATCCCAGGCGGATATCTTGGCGGAAGTCGAGGAACTGGTGAAGTCCCGATATGGATTGGGGCTTGCCTCGCAAGCAGACCTCTACCGTGTCCAAATTGAGAAAGACAAAATCGATGATATGTATAAAGGTTTAGAGCAATCCAAACCGGCTTTCTCCGCCAAGCTTCTGGAGGCGCTTGGGCGTGAAGGTGGCGAAGAACGTCCTTGGCCTCAATCTGCGGATTTCCCACCTTCGCCTCCACCTGCTCCCGTGATTCTGGCGCGTATCCGCTTGGCGAATCCGGAGATCGCCGCCATGCAGCATATGGTCGAGAGCTGGGAGAAAGAGACTGTTCTTGCGAAGAAGCGTGGTTATCCGGAGTTCTCGATTGGATTGGGATACGACAACATGAAAGACGCCAAGACGAACAATGGGAAGATGGATGTCGTGACGGCAGCAGATGCGATGAAGATGATTGTAGAAGACGCGCCTACGAACGGAGCCCCCTTGACCTTGGGAAACATCGCCTATGATATGGCCACGAACCAATACTTAAGAGATTCTGGCAAGGCTAAGGATGACGTAATGGTTTCGCTCAGCCTAAGCTTGCCTATCTGGCGCGGTCGCATCAACGCGGGGATTCAGGAAGCAAGGTTGATGCAGGAATCGGTCGAAAACGACAAGCGGCGCGTTACATTGAGTTTTGATAGTGCGGCGCGTATGGCGCTTTACAACATCCAGGATTCCCAACGCCGTTTTAACCTCTACAAAGAGGTTCTTGTACCTAAAGAGAAGAAGACGTACGAGAGCTTGCAGGCCTACTATGGTGCGGGTGCTGACCCCATGGCATTGGGTGGAAGCGCGGACTTCCTGGACATACTCAACAGTGTCCGTTCCTTGCTCGAGTTTCAGCTTGAACAGGCACGTGCTGCGAGGGATCTCCAAGTCGCGTGTGCAGAACTCGAGATGCTAATGGGCGGCCCGTGGACAAGTATGGAAACCGAGGCGGTTGTGGAGCCTTAAGACTTATCCCGAGCGAATGCTCGTGTGTTTTGTCAGCATCTCGATCTCAGATACTGAAACGAGTCAAGTTGATGAAATCTCGGAAAGTGAAGACATTCCCAGTCTGTCATTCCTGAGAACTCATACATATTGGTCGGCGCAGGATCTCATCCTCGAAAACCTCGGCATGGAGGGAGTCCAGCAGGCCCACAAGGAAGACAAGAACGCCTTCATCTCCCTCATGCCATAGCCCGGAGATCTTGTCTGTGGCTCGGCCCATTACATCGGCAGTTCTATACTTGATAAACTCAAGCGCTCCTGTAACACCTTTTGGGTGCATCCGGCAGTCATGAAGGAAGTCAAAGACCCCGAGAAAATCAGATTGATCGGTATTTAGCAAAAAAACTAGTACAGGCCATTTTTTCTGCCCATTTTTTAGACGACTTACATGTTTTTTGATGTGCATTAACGTCTTGACAAAAATAATCAGATATGATATAACTATCGATATCGCAAGGAGTTACGTCAATAATGCACGTTAATGCACATAAAGGTGATTTAGCCTTCTGTTACGGAAAGGAACACAATCGATGGACGAGGCGAATGATTCATATGGCGCGATGCGCGAAGAATTGGAGACGCTTCGGGCTTGGGTGGCGGACCTCGACCCCATCTCACTTGCGCCGCAGGCGCAAGCTATTGTGTCCATGGCGGGCGGGGCCGCACATGACATCAACAACCTGATGACCGCCATACTTGGCGGCGTCGCGCTGATGCGCGAATCATTTGGCGCTCAGAGCGTTGCGGAACCTCAGTTTTCCGCCATTTCGAAAGCCGCCTCAAGCGCCGCTTATATGGCCCAGCGCATGCTCGCCTTCACCCAAGGGAAACACCACCAAGAACAGGTTAATTTTAACCACATCATAAACAGGCTTTTCTTGGCGGAGGAACAGGAACTCGCGCCGCGCATTCAAATTTTCCGCTATATTGACGCGGACCTGTCCGAAGTGGATGGCGATTATAACCTCTTGACACAGATGGCGATTCATCTTGCCGTGAACGCGCTGGAATCCATTCCTGATAAAGGCCGGGTGGTGTTTCGTACGCGCAATGTGCAGATAAATGAGGATTTCGCCCCCAGCAATTCGCATTTCACTACGGGCCCCTATATCGTGTTTAGCGTCGAGGATAACGGAAGCGGAATGGATGAAGCCGCCCACAGCCGCATCTTTGATCCCCAGTTCACCACAAAAGGAACGGGGCGTGGCGGAGGCATGGCGCTGGTGTACAGCATCGTGAAAAACCACCGCGGCTACATCCTGGTCAACAGTGAACCGGGCGTCGGTACGGAATGCGCGGTTTATTTGCCCGCGAGCACGGGCGGCGCGCTTAATCTGCCGCAACGGTTGAGCGATCTGCCTGTCGGCACGGAAACCATATTGGCCGTGGAAGACAATGCTGTTCTTCTTGAAGTGACGGTGAAAACCCTTGAACGGCTGGGGTACCACGTGCTGAGCGCCACAAACGGCCGCGAAGCCATTACAACAGTCCGCAAGTACAAGGGCGTGATTGATGCGGTTCTGTTGGATATGGCCATGCCGGTCATGGGCGGTGCGGAAGCATTGCCGTATCTGAAAAAGATGCGCCAGGATATGCGTGTCGTCGTTTGCACGGGGCTCAAGGTAGACACTATATGCAAATCGCTCCTGAGCATAGGGGCCGATGAAATTCTACAGAAGCCCTACCGTCCTTCGACGCTGGCTCATGCGATACGCCAAACGCTGGATCGCCCTGCCTCGACAGAGACAAAGCCGGAAAGTGACGAACAGGGTGATGCGGCGGAATAGGCTTGCAACCCTTGGGGATGCAAGATGGGCAGTAGCATGGCCGTCCCGGCCATGCGCATGGGCGGGACGCCCATGCTACGGAACTCAATCACGAACCGCCTCAGCTCGTGATTTGGCCGTGGTTGCAATAGCGCCGGATGGGGCACTCAGCGCATTTCGGATGGCGCGGCGCGCAGATGGCCCGCCCCAGGGCGATAAGGTTCATGTGCAATGCATACGCCCGGCCGGGCGGGATCAAGGAAGGTGCAAGGACATGCGCCTGGTCCGCGCTCGCACCCTCGGGAATGAGGCCCGTGCGCAGCAGGATACGGTGGATGTGCGTGTCGACGGGGAACACGTCGCGGCCCAAGGAAAAGAGCAGCACGCACCGCGCCGTCTTGTAGCCGACGCCATCAAGCGCTAGCAGCCGCCGTTCCACTTCCTCGGTGGGCAAGCCGGCGAGGGCGTCCATATCAAGCGCCCCATCGAGCAAGACCGCGCGCAATATCCGCTGGATGCGCGCGCTCTTCGTGCGGGCCAGGCCGCCGGTGCGGATGGCTTCCTCGACGGCCTCGCGCGGCGCATCGAGCACGGCTTGCCACTTGGGAAACGCCGTCCGCAGGGACGTGAAGGCGCGCAGACAATTCGTGTCATTTGTGTTTTGCGACAGGATCGTAAGGATAAGTTCATCCAGTGGCGGACGCCTCACTTCGAGGATGCGCGGGCCAAACGCCTTTTCGAGCGCCCGGTCCATCATCGCCATTGCCGCCCGTCCGGCCATGCCTCTCCCCCACGCTCCTCGCGCTTGCAGGCAATTGCTATTGGCTTGCTTTCGTCTTGCCCGAGGCATCGCAGCGCGGCAGCCCAAGTTTCTCGAGTATCCACACGGCGGGACACCAATTTGTAAACGCCGACTGCAACAAATTCGCCCCAACAAACGCCGTCAGCCACAGCCAGTAATAACTGTGGAAATGGGCCAGAAGCACCGACACCAGCACCACCGTCCCGGCCATCATGCGCAAGCCACGTTCTACGGTCATGCTTGGAGCCTCCTCGATACGCTGTTCAAATCATACCCAATTGTGTATGGAAACACACCGTTTGATTGGATAATGCCCGTTTGAGCGCCTTGAACGGTAGGGCAAGCCCCACCCTACAACGCTCAAATCCGTAGTCTTCTCATCAGCTCAGTAAGCTTCCCGTAGCTTTCAAGCAACGCACCACGATTTGCCCAATTGTTGCTTGCATCATCCACTTTTGGATCTAGAAACGTCCCATCTTTTTGAATATAGTCCTCATGTGTTATATGGGTGACAGTAATCTCCCAATCTTCACTGAATACAAGATCGAAGTCCTGCATGAATTCTTTCAGTGTTGTTTCTAGCTCTTCTATCGATTCCGTTATTTCACTCATTGGTCTTCTCCTTCATATCAACAAAAAATAACTATGGATTAATTCTCTTCTATGTTTATGTTTTCACATTTCCAATTCTCACCATCAGGAGTCATAAGTGTGCATGTATATCCCATCCTCAATTTGGCTCCGAAACTATTCTCTGCATCAACATACGCAGTTACTCTATAACGATTGTTTCCCATATCCACAACAAAATCATCTCTATAGTCTGGATAGCTTGCTGTAGCAGGAGCTTTCAGTCTCCTATTGACAAATTCTTGGCTCATTACATACGCCCCGATCTTTTTGCTACCTCCATCGTCATAGCTACCTACGGCAAGAATAAGCAATCCCATGACTACCACCAACGAAAGAGAATGCCTAGCCAGTTTTGTGTACGACATGTTCCTTTTCTCCCTCATATATTCTACTGATTTGTAGAGCGAGTCCAATAGAAACACAAATCTGTGACAAATCCACAAAATCGAAAGTTCCTGGCAGTATGTGAACAAGCTGCCCAACTTCAAAACTCAATGCTAATACAGCGAACCCACATTGCCACACAATTCGCTCGGTAGAACAAGAACCCCAAACACTTGAAATTACTAGTAGTCCACCAAATGACCACAATGCGTTAGGCATAGAAAAGTAGAAATATTCAGGAAATGTGAATGGAAGAGATCTGCGGATTTCACGCATCTCAGTAAGGAGATTTGACAAGCCCAATTGTTCAAACCAGGAGAACATCAGCAATGTGTCCTCACGAAACAGAGCATAGACTGTCCCCCCAAGTCCAATACTCAAAACCCCGACAACAAGATGGGTAATATCCCTCATTACTCCCTCTTTCTGGATCTAGTTCAGAACTGAGTTTACTTAAGTTGGAACTATACATCCTGTGTAAGATAATAGATCCATTCACTCTGCCAAGCAATGCCTATTTATTATGGACTCTATCCCAATTGAGGCTGGTCTATTAGTAAATCGGATACTCTATTTACAGCCACATCCGGATTCTACACCACGAAGGGCACGAAGAACACGAAGATTTTCCACAGATGGCACTGATGACACTGATAAAAATCCAGGATTTATGTCGTTTTTCTTCATGTTCTTCGTGGTGAAAATCTGGTCTCTAACGAGTTGATGTATATTGATTTACACTGAAAATCCACGCAAGGGAACAAGATTTCGGCAAATAGTTGTACTAATACGAATAGTTAGTATGCCGAAACAATATTCATATCATTCATTTGTTTATCTGGCATCTGTGTAATCAGCGTAATCTGTGGGAGAAAAGCACCAAATCATTAGTGTTCATTGGTGTCTATTCGTGGTAAAAAAAGCTCATCCCGCAATCCATATAGGCGCGGAGATGGCTTCGTCGTTTCTCCCGTTGCTGTCATTATCGTCGGCTTGCTGAACCATCACATAATAGTAATCCACGCCGTGGCGGGTGAGGTCCTCGAATTCCACATGTACGGTTGCGCCGCTTACCGGAAAAGTTTCGAGGAGTTCGCCGTTCCGGTATAGGCGGGCTTCCGTGAAGGCGTCACCGTTGCCGTCCGAGATGTCCACGGTGAACATGCGGGATTCAAACGCCAGGCGGCTGCCCATGGGGTAGCCGTTGCAACGGAAGTCGAGGTGGAGGTTTTGGTCTTCCGTGGCGTAGATGCGGCGCTGGCGGTGGGCTTCGAGGATGGCTTCGCGGGTGAGGGCCGTGGCGAGGACGCCGGTGCGGAATTGGTTTTGGCTGCCCCATTGCCGGTTGTGGTTGTCTTGTCCGCTGACCGGCGCGAGACGCCAGCCAAGCCTGTTGGCGGCGTCGAGATAGCTTTGCTGCACGCCCCAGGTTTCGGTGTAATAAAAATGGTCGAAGCCATGGTTGCTGTTGAGGAGTTCGACGCCCATCATCTGTTTGAATGCTCGGGAATACGGCAGAAAATGCAGGAAACTGATATGCAGAAAATCAAGTTCGCCGGGGTGGTTGAACCGCCCAAAGGCCTCGGGCCGTTCGGCGAGCCAATCATAGATGGCGGCCATGCGAAGAGTCGATACGGCATTGGTGTAGTCGTTCGAGTTGATGATCGTGAGATGGCCGAAGATCGGGCTGCTCCATTCGAAACCCCAGAGCGTCACATACGCGCCCGGCTCGTAGGTTTCCTCGGCGGCGGCTTTGAGCTGCTCCCATTTGTCATCCCAAGGCCAGAACAGCATGAGCTCGCCGTGGTCCGTCAAGGAGAAGAAATCGAGGCCGTTGGCGCGGGCGGTGGTGTAGGCCTCGAGGGGCGTGCCTTTGCCGTCGGACAATTCGGAATGGGCGTGGAGATACCCGAAATAGGTGTTATACACGGCATTCTGGGTGCTGGCGTCCACGGTATCGGATTCATCTGCCGAGGAAGCAAACTTGGCGTCGTTCGAGTCCTCCCAAGCCTCATCAGCCAGATTATCACTGGAAACAGAGGCTAAACGTAACGCCGTCTCCTGTATGGCGCTGCTCCATTGAAAATCGTTTGGCGTGACACGGGCCGTAAAATCGGCGCATTGTTTCCAGTTTGGCGCGGTGTTTCCATCGGCCAGCAGTAGTGCAAGGGCATGGCTTCGCGTAAGGCCTGCTTCGGCGCGCAAGCGTGACAGATTGGCGAATTCAAGGGCCGTGGGTTCGCGCCCGGAAACGAGTTGGTAGAGGAGGACCACATGCCCGCCCCAATCCACCGAGGAAGCATATGCGGAGGAGTCGAGATGCTCAATAATCGCCTGCATGGCTTTCCGAGTGGCGGAAGCATCTGGCAGGTCTTGTGATGCGGGACAGCCTGCCAGCAATACGGCGGTGCATACAATGAAGCTTCTCCAATACACGATAGGGCTCCTCTGAATACTTTGGGTGGAAATCCAGACGGATTTCCACCCAAAGTGGCTTATATGCGGTTTATTGATTCAACTCATTCACTTTGCCTTCGATGAGCTTCTTAATCTCGTTGAGGCGTTTTTTGGACACAGCCTCGAAGCGCATGACGAGGGCGGGCGCGGTGTTCGAGGCGCGAATGAGGCCCCAGCCATCTTCGAACTCGACGCGTGCGCCGTCGATGGTGTTCACGTTGAGGCCCAATTCTTTTTGGAAATACTTGGTGGCCTCTTCGACGATTTTAAATTTGATGGCCTCTTTGGTCTCGATGCGCACTTCGGGCGTCGAGAACATTTCCGGCACGTCGGCGAGATGGGCGCTAAGTGTCTTTTTCTCGCTGGCGAGCAGTTCGAGCAGGCGCGCACCGGCGTAGATAGCGTCGTCGAAACCGTACCAGCGGTGTTTGAAGAACATATGCCCGCTCATTTCGCCCGCCACTTGCGCATGGAATTCCTTCATGGCCGCCTTGATGAGCGAATGGCCGGTCTTCCACATGATGGGATTGCCGCCGTGCTTCGCTATATCCTCATACAGCGTGCGAGAACCTTTCACTTCCGATATAATGGTGGCGCCTGGCTTGTCCTTCAAGATCGAACGCGCGAAGAGGATGAGGAGCTTGTCGCCGAAAATGATGCCGCCTTGTTCGTCCACGATGCCGATGCGGTCCACGTCGCCATCGAAGGCAATACCGAGATCGGCCTTTTGTTTCTTGACGACCGAAATGAGTTTCTTGAGGTTCTCGGGCACGGTGGGGTCCGGATGATGATTCGGGAATGTGCCGTCCACATCGCAATACAGCGGGATGACTTCACAACCTAATTGCTCGTAGAGCGGCACGCCCACGACGCCGCCGGGGCCGTTGCCCGCATCAACGACCACCTTGAGGGGGCGCTCGAGCTTCACATCGCGCAAGATGCGGTTCACGTATTTTTGGCGGATGTCCATGCGGGTGATGGTGATGGGGCCTTTGGCTTCCGGGAATTTGCCCGCCTCGGCCACGGCGCGCAGCTTCTGGATCTGCTCGCCATGAATAGTCGCCGTGCCCACGGCGACCTTCATGCCGTTGTACTCTTTCGGATTGTGGCTCGCCGTGATCATCACTCCGCCGTCCACGGGCAGCGTGAACAGGCCGAAATAGAGGACTGGCGTCGGGACTTCACCGATATCAATGACATGCACGCCGGAAGCCGTGAGGCCATCGATCAGCGCGTTCGAGAAAGCCTTCGAGGTCAGGCGGCCATCGCGTCCCACGACGAGGCGCTTCTCTTTCAGCTTGCCCCGCATATAGGCGGGAATGGCGCGGCCAAGGGTCTCATAGACTGCTTCATTCAGGTCCGGGCCGGTGACGCCGCGGATGTCATACTCGCGGAAAATCTGCGGGTTGATACTCATTGTTGTCTCCTGTTTCGGTTTATCACAAGCCTGAAGGGTATCAGGACCGCGCGTATGCATGCAACGCAATGGCGCAGCCTGTTTGTTCCCGCGCTCACGGCGCTTGGCCAGGATTTTCGGGCAAGCGCGCCGCCGTTTCCCGCATGATGGCTTCCACATACGCGCCTGCCTGGCGCAATGTGTCAATATTCACATTCCAAGGCCCTTCCTGGCGGCTGGACTCCGAGGATACTTGGGTTGTCTCCGGCTCGGCGGTGATGCCTATTGTTTTGAATCCACGGCCCAGAGGAATGAGGGCGTCGGTGGGCCATTCCCGCAGGCGGATAGGCCGCGCATGATATTGCGGCGCGATTCGCTCGGCGATATCCAGCAATTCCGGTGCGCTACGGAAGAAATGCAACAGGCCTTCACCGGTAGTGAAGCGAAGCCCACCATCGCCCACGGAATCTACGTTTATAAAATAGCTGTTCTCCCGATCAAATTCGTTATCGGCCATAAAAAAGCGCATCCCATTGAGCCATGAGCTATGGCTGCCTGTCGCCACGAGCCAGACATCGGCATTTTCAATAGGAGATTCCTGCAAGCGCTCCGCCAATCCCAGCAACAACGCCACGCCGGACGCATTATCATTGGCTCCACACGCGGGCTCCGTGCGGCTGCCATTATACAGCGCTAGGAGTGATGCGATGCCGAGCACGCCGGCGGCGGACCAGCGAAGCGCCCAATCAATACGGACTGCCCCATTTCCATGCAAACCGGCTGTGTCCATCATGCAGCTCACGAGCACGGCGAACATACAAAGCACTAAAATAAGGTTGATCCAGCGCACCGCCGTATGCTTGCCGTGCCGTGTAAGGGGGATATCTTTCGGCGAATCATAATGGGCGCTCACGACAAGCGCGCCTCGTGGGCGCATGGCTAAAAAACGGGCTACGGCGTTCTGCGTCTCGTACTGGGGCAGCAACCTCGAAACCGTCCGGTATCCCGTAAGCTCGGCTAAGTAGAGGCAGAAAACCACCGCGCCATAGACCAATGCGACGAGAGGCATCCAATGAGTGAGAAGCGCGACAAAGAGGAATTCGCCATAGAAAGCCGCGAGGAGCGGCCACACGCTCTCGATGGAATAGAATTCATCCAAATGGGCTTCCGGGCAATAGGCTTCAAGGCGGCTTGCCACATATTCCGCGGCTTTGCGTTCGTTATGTGTATTGGCTCCCCGATGGGAAAGCGTTCCCGCGAGGAAAGCCAAATCTTCCTTGAGGCGATGCTCATTCACACGTGCTATTCTCCATTATCGCAAGAGGCTCGCCAGGCGTTAAGAAAAGCATATGAAGCGTAAACATGGCGGGGGTATTTTATCATCACACGCCTTCATACGCCATTTTACGCCATCACCGAATTCACATCATATGGCACGGCATCATCGCATTTTGAATATCCGCACCTTCAAGTGAAATAATCCTTTTTTCAACGGAATACAGAGGTTTATTCGCATGAGAGCAGTAGTCCAGCGTGTTTCGGAGGCGTCCGTGGCCGTTGATGGTGTGGTGATTGGCCGTATTGGGCCAGGATTGCTTGTGTTGCTTGGCATAGGCCAGAATGACTCGGAAAAAGACGCGGAATTTCTTGCGGATAAAATCGCCGGGCTGCGCTGCTTCGCCGATGCCGCGAGCAAATTCAACTTGTCGGTCCAGGATGTAGGCGGCTCCATCCTGGCCATTTCCCAGTTCACGCTGTTCGGCGATTGCCGTAAAGGCAAACGACCTTCGTTTACGGACGCGGCTCCGCCGGAGAAGGCCATTCCTCTCTATGAAGCATTTATTATGCGATTGCGAAGCATAGGGCTTACTGTCGAGACCGGCGAGTTCGGTGCTCACATGGAGGCCAGCTTGGTGAATAACGGCCCCGTCACCTTGATGCTCGATACCGAAAAACGCTTCTAGTAGCACATTTCTTTTAAATTCAAAGGCCTTCTGTGGATCACGCGATGAAATGTTCCCACATAAAATAGATGATGTACGCAAGGAGGATTAGGCGGATGGCAATGCTGAATCTTGAGTATGTCAGTTTTGCCGTTTCCCTCGCCACGGGAAAGGGCAGTTCCTTTTTCCAGAATGACCCCCAGTTCAGGCCGAACTGGTATGTCTTTCCCTTTGTCCGGACGCGGAGTACGAACCCCGGCAATAGGATGGCTTTGACGTGGAACAATACCGCCTCGTCGATCTCCTCATACAGTATGCGCCAGTCGCCGCACACCAAGGCATCTGGCATCACTTTGAGAAATCCCCGGCGGGCCATCATCCAGTTGAAGGAATGGCGGAGATCTTCACCTTCGGCGGTAGTCGCCTTGGTCATGCACTTGTACAGCGGTTTTTCCAAGGCTCTTCCCCTTGTCGGGCGCGCATCATGGCGCCCCATTTCCTGGAGTCTTCTTACGTAATACCAGGCGGCGCATAGCCGCCGCAAATCGGGTCCTTTCCCCCACAGAAACCTGATGGAGGGGATTCTCCCCTGAGAAATGGCCGGGCCCGAAATAGGTACACTATGTCAGATCCTGTACGGCATCGTCCTCGTCTGGCACATATTCAAGCAGATCGCCGGGAGTGCAATCTAGTGCCTTGCATACGGCGTCTAGTGTGCTGAAGCGGATCGCACGCGCCTTGTTTGTTTTGAGAATGGAAAGATTGTTGAGGGCTAGCCCCGTCTTCTCCGCCACATCAATCAACTTCATCTGCCGGTCAAGTAGCAGGTAGTCCAGCCTGATCCTGATCATGATGGTTGTCTCCTACGCCAGTGTCTTTGATTCGGCTATGATCGGCAACGCCAGCCGGATCGCCAGGCCCGTCCCCGCTAAGATCAGCGCCTGGGCTAAGCCAGGGAGGAGCTGTAACAGGAAGGCAATAGAGCCTAAAGAGATTCTCAGAACCGAGACATCAGAACGAAGTAACGTGCTGGACATTATTCCCGCGTAGACTACCTCAAGGATCAGAACGCCAACAGCTAATGCGAAGAGAACAAGGTGAAAGCTGCGGAGGAGCTTCTGCGGTTCGTGGTCTAGATCGCTCAGGTATCGGACAAACTGTACCGCGCCCAGCACAAGGAAGCCGGCTAGAATGTACTCTTTAGTCGCCAGATAGCAATTATGGAAGACATATGCCTTACTCATGGGGTGGACAGTGAGAAACCTACAGACTCCCAACGGGAAACAGGCGATGAGCGCCCATCCCGCTATTGCTCCTACACGACACAGCGACCGCAATCCCCGGCGGCTATTCTTGGCTTGCTCAGTCATCTCAGGCGCTCCTTTCCATGCCTTATGGTTTGATCATACACGATTATCGTTGAATTGTGACGCATTATACAACGATTATCATTGAATTGTCAACGCTTAAAATTGAACAGCGAATGCGGGACAAAGGGCAGCTACTTTCAAATCCACTTCTGATCACGATTCGGCGTTCAATCGTGCGTTTGTGAAGACTGAATACTGTTCGATCCTGGCCATTTCTTTAATATTTAATGGGCCTATAGACGCCGCCATCAACCGAAAAATGGTATCCAGGCGAAATCCGCACGCCCAAAGCGGCAGCAAGCTGCCGCACTCCATACTTTTGGACAATAAAACACTTAGAGCGCATGTGGAGTGCGGTAGCTTGCTACCGCTTTCTTGTTCTATTTGAGCCATGCTAAAGTCATTTCCCTGTTATGGCTTGCGAAAACACGTTCTATTGTGAAATCGATTGCACTCCGGTACAATCAACGCGGGACAGGGTCAAAAATCGATGGGAGGTAGTAGCATGGACGTAAGTGGGAAGAAAGTCGCGGCGGGCGTGTGTGGTATTTTACTGGGTTTTCTGGGAATACACAAGTTTATCCTCGGTTATACCACGGAAGGCATCATCATGCTGGCGATTACGGTGGTGAGTTGCGGCTTTGCATATCCTGTTATGCATGTTATCGGCCTAGTCGAGGGCATCATCTATCTCGTCAAATCCGACGAGGAATTTTACAACACCTACGTAGCGGATAAAAAGGGCTGGTTCTGACCTGTAGTCCCATTTGATCAAGCTGAGCGCGAAGAACGGTACATGCGCGGCTCGATGGCGTGTTTTTGCACGCGCAACCCCATGATCCGCTCGGTGATGCCGAGTTCCTTGGCGGCTTTGGCCTTATTGCCCCGGGCGTCTTTCAGCGCTTCAATGATCATCTCCCGTTCGACCCGGTCGAGCTTGGATTCGAGCGTTTCCTTGATGCGCGTATCCGTCGCTTCGGCGGTCTGGAGCGTCGGCGGGAGATGGTGGCCATGCAGCACATCGTCGTCGCTCAGCAATACCGCCCGTTCGATGCAATTTTCGAGTTCGCGCACATTGCCCGGCCAATGATAGCAGGATAGCATGTCGATGGCCGGCGTCGATATGCGGCGAATCTGTTTATGATTCAGTTCGCTATATTTTTCGACAAAATTATTCGCTAAGTCGAGTATGTCCGCCCGGCGTTCGCGCAACGGCGGTATGTGGATGGGAAAAACATTCAGGCGGTAATAAAGGTCTTGCCGGAATTGGCTTGATTGCATCATTTCTTCGAGATTGCGGTTGGTGGCGGCAATCACGCGCACATTCACCTTGATGGTTTCCGTGCCGCCGACGCGCTCGAATTCCCGTTCTTGCAGCACCCGCAGCAAGCGCACTTGCATCATGGGAGACAAGTCGCCGATCTCATCCAGGAAAATGCTTCCACCGTCGGCCAGCTCGAAGCGGCCTTTGCGCTGCATGATGGCGCCGGTGAACGCCCCTTTTTCGTGGCCAAACAACTCGCTCTCGATGACAGTCTCGGGCAGCGCCGCGCAATTGACCTTGATGAAGGGTTTGGTGGAGCGCCACGAATTGTAATGGATGGCTTGGGCGACCAATTCCTTGCCTACGCCGCTTTCGCCGCGTATGAGCACGGTGCTCTCGCTATGGGCGACTTGGGCGATAAGATCAAAAACTTCCTGCATCGCGTTTGAATTGCCGATGATGTTCGCGGGACGGAAACGCTCCTTTAGCTTTTGATGAAGCTGGCGGTTTTCCTCGAGGAGCTGCTGGCGCTCTTCCATGGCTTCCTGGCGCAATTTCACCGCTTGAGCGAGCATGCTCGCGATAATGGAAAGCAGCCGCAGATCTTCATCTAGATGAATCGAATCGGCGAATAAATGGTCCACGCTGAGGGCGCCAATCGTTTCATTTCCCATTTTGATGGGCACGCAGATAAACGAGATATCCTCTTTGGAAAGCCCCGCGCGCGCACCCGTGCGATCCAGGAAACGCGGTTCTTCCGAAATGCGCGGAATCACCATGGGCTGCCCGGTCTCGACTACGCTCCCGATAATGCCCTCGCCTTTTCGGTAACGGCCCCGCTCTTGCTGGTTTGTCGACAACCCATGGGCCGCTTCGATATACAAATCGCCGGTATGGCGATTCAAGAGTGTTAAGGTGCCGCGCACCATGCCGGTATGTTTGGCTATCGAGGCCAGAACCGGACCCACCGAATTGCGCAAGTCCATGCTGCGTTCAAGAATTTGGCTGATATCAAAAAGGAGAGACAGCTCACCGACATCAGAATGCACACTGCCGCCATTATGAGAATCGCGCATATATTTAGTTCCAGTAGAGCGAGGCAATACAACAGGATGCACCGTTCCTGATATTTGCACCGTCATGTTTTTGATTTGCCCGAATTGCACATTAATGTAGGAAATTCGAGGTAGCAAAGTCAAGTCGGATTCTTCTCCCTAGATAAAAGAAAAGCGGGCCCTTCGGATTGACTGATTATGTTTGATTTGGTATAATAATAGACATTATGAGGAGTTGATCTCCTAATATAATGGATATGCATGCGAATAAATGTCTGATTATGTTTGTTTAACCTTTTAAAAGCGCAGGATCTTGGATAATGGACCCACAAATGATGAAAGCCGCACAATTGCATGCCCCTGGTGATTTACGTGTCGAGACGGTGGCGAAACCCTCTCCCGGGACAGGCCAAGTGTTGTTGGAAGTGGAAGCTTGCGGGGTATGCGGTTCCGATATTCCCCGCATCTGCGTCACGGGAACGTATCACTTCCCCACCATTCCCGGCCATGAATTCGCGGGGCGAGTGGTTGAAGCCGGACCCGGCGTTGATGCGAAATACTTGGGACGCCGGTCGGCCGTGATTCCCCTTATCGGCTGCGGCGTGTGCGAGATGTGCCGCACGGGCCTCCCCTTCCACTGCGCTTCCTACGATTTTTTAGGTTCGAGGAGCGACGGCGGTTTCGCAGAATATGTGCTTGCGCCCGCATCGAACCTGGTTTTCCTGGGTGAAAACGTATCAGGTGAAGCGGCGGCGCTGCTCGAGCCGATGGCCGTGGGCCTGCACTGTATGCGGCGTCCAGGCGTGGAGCCGGGTGATACGGTGGTGGTGTTCGGCGCGGGAGGCATTGGGCTGTTTGCGGCGCAATGGGCGCGCTTGTTGGGTGCGGGACGGGTTATCCAAGTGGACATCCGCGAACGGGCGCTCGAATCGGCCCGGGCATGCGGCGCGGATACGATCATCGACGCTTCTTCGGAGAAGGCCGTCGAAAAGGTCATGGAACTGACAAGCGGGCGCGGCGCGGATCTGGCTGTCGAGGCGGCGGGGTCGCCCATTAGCACGGCGGAGGCGTTCCGGTGCGTGCGCCGCAGGGGGCGCATCTCGTTCGTGGGCCGGATCGACGGCGCGTGGACGATGCCGGAAGATGTGTTGACCGGCCTGATGCGTAAAGAGCAGACCTTATATGGGAATTGGGGATTTGATTCGTACTCGTTTCCCGCGAATGACTGGGAAGTGGCCGCGCAAGCCTTGAGCGCGGAGAAGATCGTGGTGGAGCCGATTATTTCACACCGCTTCGCGCTGGATGAGGCGAATGAAGCGGTGCGGATCATGCGGGACAAGGCCGAGCATTTCTGCAAGGTCATGCTGGTGATGGATGGGCGGCGCTAACCGCTAGTGGATTCAACAAAGAGGAGTGATGATACCGTGCTGGCAGGTGTGGTTGAAGCGTTAGGGCAAGTCGTTGCCCGCGAGGTTCCGGAGCCCGAGTTGCTGCCGGGAAGCATGAAGATCAAGGTGCATGCGTGCGCCGTATGCGGGTCCGACATGCGGATATTTCTGAAGGGTGATCCGCGGGCCACGCTGCCGCGAATCATTGGCCACGAGATCGCGGGCGAGATCGTGGAAGTGGGCGCGGCGGTGTCCGGTTCATACCGCGTGGGCGAACGGGTGTGCGTCGCGCCGATTCATGGATGCAGCGAATGCAAGTACTGCAAAGCGGGGATGGGCAACATCTGCATCAATCCACAGCCCTCGATCGGCTATGCCAGTTCGGGCGGCTTCGCGCAGTATATCGTCCCTCCCGAGAGCGTCGTGCGGGCGGGCGGCGTAAACCGCATTCCGGACGGCCTCAGCTATTCCGAGGCGTCCATGTCGGAACTGCTGGCGTGCTGCATCAACGCACAGGAGAAAGTGGGTATCCAGGCGGGCGACACCGTGCTGATCATGGGCGCGGGTCCAGCGGGATGCATGCACATCCAATTGGCGCGCGCACGGGGCGCGAGCAAGGTCATGGTGACGCAGCGCTCGCAATACCGCCTCGACATGGCCAAACGTTTTGCGCCGGATGTAATTATCAACAGCTCGGAAGAAGATTTGCCATCACGTTTGAAAGAGGAAACGGATGGGCTGGGGGCGGATGTGATCATCGTGGCCGCACCCTCGCCGCAGGCCCAAGAGCAAGCGCTGGATTTGGTGGCCCCAGGCGGGCGCATCAATTTCTTCGGCGGATTGCCGAAAGATAACTGCAACATCACCATCAACGCCAACCGCATTCACTACATCGAGTGCTATTTGAGCGGCGCGTCCTCGAGCCTGGGTCGGCAAAACGCGGAAGCCCTCGACTTGATCGCGAAGGGCAAAATCGCGGCGAAAGATTATATCACCCACCGGTTTGCGCTGGCGGATATCGAACAGGCATTCAAAATGGTGGTGGACCGGCAGAGTGTCAAGACGGTTGTGTATCCATGGGATATTGAAGAGTAGGAACTAGCGAGGCGTTATGGCGAACATTATTTTAGGCGTAAATTGCAATTGTTTTACGAACCGATGGACGGAGCCCGAGGAATGGACCCGGCTCTGCGCGGAAGAATTGGGCATATCGACGGTGCAGTATTGCATCGACCTGCTGGATCCGTATTATCCCTGGCCGCTTCAACAGCGGATCTGTGATGAAACGCTCGAGGCGGCGGCGAAATATGGCATCACCATCAAAAGCAGTTTTGGCGGCCATCATTCCCACCAACACTACCTGGGCCATCCGGACGAGGAAGTGCGGCGGGAGTCGGAACAGTGGTTTAAGCGTTGCATCGATCAAACGGCGTATCTGGGTAGTGAAGGCTTCGGCACCTGTTTCGCCATCATGACCGTGCGGGACAATGACAATCCCCAGCGCCGCGCCATGATCATGCAGGACGCCGTTGACGCCTATTACCGCCTGGCGGAATATGCCAAGGAGAAAGGCCTTCAACACCTGTTGTTCGAGACCACCAGCGTGGCGCGTGAATCATGCGCGACCATCGCCGAGACGCAGGAAGTCATGGAAAAACTAAAAAACATGGCCGTGCCCATGAAGCTGTGCCTGGATGTGGGCCACCGCAACCTGGGCACGGATAACCCGGACGACGCGGATCCGCTTGCCTGGATATGCGCCTTCGGCAAGGACGCCCCCGTCATCCACATCCAGCAGACGGACAACAGCGCTTCATGCCATTGGCCGTTCACGGATGCGTACAACAAAAAGGGCATCATCAAAGCGGATGAAGTTTTGCGGACCGTGAATGAATCATGCGAAGGCGACGTGCTTCTGGCCTTCGAACTTGGGGCAAAAGCGTTTTACCCAAGTGAATTCGGATATGTGGATATTTTAAAAGCAAGCGTCCAGTATTGGAAAGAGCAAATGGAGCGCGCATCATGCCCGGTTTCCACGAAGTAAGCAAAGAAATCCTGGGCGAACTGGGTGCGAGCCTTGATTCCGTCAAACCAGATGAGATCGAGCGCTTTATCGAGCTGTTGCTCGATGCCAGCCACGTCTTTTTCACGGGCGTGGGCCGGGTGAAACTGTCGCTCGAAGCCATGGCCAAGCGTTTTTACCACCTGGGCATTCAGACCCATGTGGTGGGCGATATTAACGAGCCCGCCATCACGCCGGAGGATATCCTGGTGGTGGGCTCCGGCTCTGGAGAATCGGCCGTTCCCGTGGCCATCGCGCGGATCGCCAAGCGGCATGGCGCGCGGATCGTGCATATCGGCTCGAATCCGCATAGCTCGCTCGAATCCATCACGGACCTGATGGTGCGGATTCCCGTTAAAACTAAGCTAAATCTGGAAGACGAGATCCAGTCCAAGCAGATTATGAGCAGCCTTTTTGAACAGAGTTTGCTGCTGCTGGGCGATACGGTGGCGCTCCAGATCGCCCGCCGCCGAGGCATCGATCTCAAGGAACTCTGGCGGTATCACGCCAATCTCGAGTAAAAAGGCGGCTCTCGCTTTCAGTTGGCGGCTGGGGATTCCAGCGTGGACAAAAGCGAGAGGGCGTCTTGAATACGGAACGGCTTTACGAGGACGCCATGGGCGTCCTCGTATTTTTTTATTCCCTCTTCCAAACCAGTGAGCACAAAGATAGGACAAGACAGTCCGCCCAAGGCTTCCCGCAAGACGCTTATGCTGCTCTCCGGCGGGTCCGTATCCAAGAAAACCGCTCGCAAACACGCCTCTTTAGCGAGTTGGGCCGCATGTGTGATATCCGAAGCGGCAAGGCAATGCATGCCGCGCAGGGTAAGGGCGGTTTCCAGCCACTCCCGCATATCCGGATCGGATTCAACAACCAAGACACTAGCAGCCTCTTCCATGCCGTTTCTGGAAATCTCTTCGGATTCCATTGGCTCCAGCACATCATAAGTCTGGAAAATGGCGCGGGCCAGTTGCTCGGCGGTAAAAGGACGCCGAAGCAGGCGCGCACCCAAAGCATTCAATCTAGCCGCTTCTTCCCCACTTATATGTTCATCGACTGACACCAGTAGCAGCATCTGCGTTTCCTCCGCCGTTTCGCGCATTTTAACCACGGCGGAAGCGCACGGCAGATCAGGCATAGTGTCGGCCAGAAATGTGGCATCAAACGAGCGCTCGCTTAGAAAGCGTACGGCGGCAAAGGTGCTGGCAGCCATAGTGACACCGCATCCTGCGGCTTCTAATGCATTGCGTAGCGCATCCGCGGATTCATCGATATGGTCCACCAGCAATATGCGGGTGGAAGCCGTCTGGATTGGCTGCACGGCTGGCGCGCTAAAAAGGGCGTTAGGCAAAACAATCGTGAATACCGAACCTTTGCCTAATTCACTTTCGAGCTCGATATGGCCGCCATGGGCTTCCGTGATGCTTTTGGCGATAGACAGACCGATGCCTGCTCCTTCATACCGGCGCGCCAAGGAGCCATCCACTTGGTAAAACTTTTCAAATACTTGCTTCATGTGGACTTTGTCTATACCGATGCCTTGATCGCAAACGGAGAGCGCGAGCGTGGCGTTCTCACGCTCTGATGCGCGGCACGTGATCGTTCCGCCTGGATGGCTGAACTTGATGGCGTTGGACAGTAGAATCTGCAAGATCTGTCCTATCCGTTTCCGGTCGAGCCAGGCGGATGGCAGGCCTTCCGAGACCTCGGCATGCAGCGACATCCCTTTGGCTTCGAGTTGCGGGTGGGCCGAATGGGCGCATTCCTGCATAAGCTGCTCGACGCGGACAAGGGTGCGCATCAGTTCAATGCCGCGAATTTGCAGGCGGCTGAATTCGAGCATTTCCTCGATCAAGAAACCGAGCCGGTCCACATTACGGTACATGACACGCAGGGCGTTGGCCTGTACGTCATCCAGCTTCCCTAAAGCGCCCGATTCGAGCATTTCGACATAGCCGCGAATGGTGCTTAATGGCGTGCGCAATTCATGGCTCACATTGGTGAGAAAGCCGTCTTTAGCCCGGCCCAGCATCCTTAATTCTTCATTGACCGCCTCGAGCTGGGCGGCGCGTTCTTCCATTTCCCGCTGCATGCGCTTAAATTCACGGACATCCGTGACCACAAGAGAATAGCGGGCCGAATCCGCCTCGGCCAGCGTGATCGGCGCTACGGCGATAACAACGGTAACGGGCTGTCCGTCTTTTCGCACCAGCGCCACTTCTGGGCGCAGGCGCTCCTCTTCGGGCAAGTGGGCGGTCTGGACCAATTCATGCAGGCGTCCGCAATGGGCGGGCGAGACATACGCCAGCAGATCCTCTCCCGGAAGCTTGCCCTCCTCCGCGCGTAGGAGCGCATGCATCCTGTCATTGGCGAAGTGGATGGTAAAATGTTCATCCACTGTTAGAAAGCCCTCACTCATGGTCTTTAACAATTCACGGACCCGTTCTTCCGAGCGAAGAAGCTTATAGGTGCGGTCTTCAACGAGTTTTTCGAGATCCTGGGTGTATTGTTCGAGGCGTTGGGAGAGCTGATGGAGTTCGGTGATATCGCGAAATGTAGCGAGCGCGCCCGCGAATCCGCCGCGCGGGCCGAAAATGGGCGTGCCGCTGACCCAGAAATGCCGTTCGACGCCATTCCGGTCCCAGGCCAGCGTATACTCCGTAGCCTTGCCCTGCCGCCGCTGATCGAGCATGGAAAACATCGAGCGCAGTTCTTGTTTGCCTGCTATGGAGCCAATATCGCGGCCCAGAATATCCTGCTCATGCAATCCCGTCATATCGAGCAAACTGCGATTGGCCAGGATGATATCTCCCTTTGTATCCGTGACGAGAAATCCTTCGCCCATCTGCTCGGCAAGAGAACTAAAGCGGCGGACCAATTCGCCTACTTCCTCCTCGCGGCGCACGACGATATAAAGCAGCACCACCATGCCTACCAGCAAGCCCGCCGTGCCGATCCAGCGGGACAACTCCCACACCCGGTCCGAGACTTCGCCCCACGGGGTAAAAAAGCCCGTTAGCTCTTCGGAGCCTGCGGCCAAATCCCACAGCATGACTACGCCACCGGCGATAAGCATGAAAGCGCCCAAAATCGCCATGCGCCAGCGGCCGCGCTCGATGCGCAGCCGCGCCACGGCATTGCCCAAAGTGAACAGAGGCGCGGAGACGGACAGCAGCACGATTAAACTGCGAACAACCGTGTTGGGAAACTGGCGGGACAAAAGAATGCCCGAAAACCCGATCAAGATGGGAATAACATATAGCGGCAAAGAGAGCCGGCTTTGGCGCGATTTTGGCATATTTTCGTTGTCCTGAACGTATTTAAGCCCCGCAATGGGGCATTTACCGTGCGATTTTGTCTATTGCCGCTTGGGCCAATTGGTCACACCGTTCGTTCATTGCATCACCGGCATGGCCTCGAACCCATTTCCATTCAATCTGGTGCTTGCCGGCCAGCCGGTCCAGCCGTTTCCACAAATCTTCGTTCTTCAACTCACCATCCTTGCGCACCCATCCACGCCGCTTCCACGCAGGCAGCCACTCCGTGATGCCACGCTTCAGATATTGCGAATCCGTATATAATTCGACCTGCGACGAACGTTTAAGGGCATGAAGCGCCTCGACGGCGGCAGTCAATTCCATGCGGTTATTGGTCGTATTGTTTTCTCCACCGGACATTTCTTTGACATGCCCACGGTAGGTAAGTATGGCCGCCCATCCGCCCGTGCCAGGATTGGGACGGCATCCTCCATCTGTATAAATGATAACGATATCTTGCTGCGCCGTATCCGGAATGGTCATATCCGCATGTTACTCCATTTCATATTCAAGGGCTATTATTTGCTAATTTGGTTCATTTTCCCATGGCATGGGCGTCTCACTCATAAAGCGAATGCCATATCCATTGCTTCATGGGCGAGACGCCCATGCTACAGGGAAGTTATAAAGAGGATTATAGAACGTTCTCATGTTTATGTTCTAATCTTCTTGTCTGGCGATTCCGGCTCTTGCATTTTCGCATCATATGCAGCATAATACCGTTATGCGAGGGGAACAACCAAAAGGAGAACGTGATATGCGCCACATGAAACCTATCAGCCGAATGCTGCCTGCCAAAGCTGTAAGCGAAAACTGCAAAACCGTACCCGTGACCGTTGAGGGTGGAATCGTCGTTGGATTGCTTGAACTGCTGGGTTATACCGTTCAAGATACGGATGTAATTGGCGTGACAGAACTCTGCAAGGGCTAACTTTTAAGATATTCATGGTATATTCCACGTGAGGGCGCTTTCAAGCGCCCTTTTTTTTTGTGTGCCAAGCATGGCGCGGATCTAAGGGGTGTAAGTCCCCTGCAAGCCCTGATGGTGGGAATTGCTAGCCAAGAGCAAGGGCGTCGCCGCGAGGCGGGGTCTGGAGGAAGCAGGAGGCAAAAGTCGGACTCGACGCACAGAAACCGGATAGAAGGCCGGGGTGGCGGGGCAAGCCAGCAATGGATGGCGACGCCCAATAACCATTCGGACACACCTTGGTAAATCCGGCGAGGCCCGGCGGAAAGAGGCGCGTCTTACCTTGGGAGACCTGTTCATCTGTCTGGAAGAGCCAGACTAGCGGGATGGCAACATGTCGCGAGGGGTGGGCAGGAGTCAGCCGAGGCCATAATACCCGCAAGGGGAAGGGCCGAATCGATCATTCAAGGAGCAGCATTGAACGTCTCGTGGGATAGGGAGCGGCAGGAAGTAGCAGGTTGCCAGATGGAGTTCCCACTGGAGTCGGCTTGCCACGGCGCAATCGGAGAAGGCGGAACCGAATCGGATGCGTTCGAGGCGCGGCAACTATCCCCGGCGGCGAACAAGAGGCGAGCCTTGACGCAAGACTTGATGGAACGGGTCGCGAGTCTTGCGAACCTGACGGAAGCGGTACGCCGGGTGCAACGGAACAAAGGCGCGGCGGGTGCGGACGTCATGAGCGTACGCGACCTGAAGCGTTGGTTTCCGGAACACTGGCGGGGACTGCAAGAGGAACTGACGGCAGGGCGCTACCGTCCCCAACCGGTGTTGGGAGTGCAAATCCCCAAGCCGGGCGGGGGGATGCGGCAACTGGGCATTCCGACGGTGGTGGACCGAGTCGTGCAACAAGCGCTCTTGCAGGCTCTCGAACCGCTTCTAGACCCGGCCTTCTCGGAAAGCAGTTATGGATTTCGTCCAAGGCACAATGCACATCAGGCGCTGCGGCAAGCCAGCACGTACGTAAGCGAAGGCCGCTGCATTGTTGTGGACATGGACCTGGAAAAATTCTTCGACCGGGTCAACCACGACATCCTGATGGCGCGCGTGGCGCGGCACGTGTCAGACAAACGCGTACTCCGACTCATCCGCTGGTTTCTTGAAGTCGGCATGATGCAGAACGGCGTATGCATCGAACGATACGAAGGGACCCCGCAAGGCGGTCCTCTATCGCCGCTGCTGGCCAACCTGCTCTTGGACGACCTGGACAAGGAGTTGGAGAAACGAGGGCATCGTTTTTGCCGCTATGCGGACGACTGCAACATTTACGTGCAGACGATACGCGCGGGAGAACGTGTCCTGACATCGGTCACGCAGTTCCTTGAGGGGAAGCTGAAACTACGGGTGAACCGCGAGAAGAGCGCGGTGGCGTTCGTGGGAGAGCGGAAATTTTTGGGTTATCGCTTGCTGGGTGGGGGGCGATTGGGCATCGCGCCCAAGAGCCTCGACCGGGCGAAAGACCGCATCCGCGACATCACGCGACGCAACCGCGGCGACGCCAAAGTGCGCCAGATGATTGAGGAGCTCAACAGCTTCCTGAGCGGCTGGATAACCTACTATCGGTTTGCCGAAGCAAAGGGCCATCTGGAACGCCTCGGGGAATGGATGCGGCGCAAACTGCGCTGCGTCATCCTCAAACGCCTCAAGCGCACGAAAACCATAGCGGACTTCCTTAGAAAACTAGGCGTGCCGCAATTTCAGGCGTGGATACTCGCAGGGTCCGGGAAGGGCTGGTGGCGCAAAGCGGGGAGTCCTCCCGCGCAACACGCCATGGACAAACAATGGTTCGCGAAACAAAAACTGATAGACCCGGTTCAACGGTACGAAACGTTCAAAAATGACCGAAACCGCCGTGGTACCGAGCAGGTATGCCCGGTGGTGTGAGAGGGGGGGACCGTGAGGAACCCCCCTACTCGATTGCCCAAATGTCTTTCGTATCAGCGTACGGTGTTTTTCCCGCAGGCGTGCGCAAGAGCATAAAACGCACCTGCCAGCGCGGCCAGAAACCATATGATCCCCCAAATGATCGTAGGAACGCCAGTAAGCTGCGATAGGATAGCCGCATCAGACATAGCGCCTGGGCGCTCGAGTATGTCGCTTTTGATGTCTAATACGGCATACAGGCAGCTTGTAAGGCCAATGATGTTCAAAAGCCAGGCATTGGCCCACGCCGGAAACTGGCGTCCACTCCAGATTAACGCTATGCCAGAAATTAGGCTGAACAGGAATCCGAAACCTAGAAATGGGCGTATAAGCCAAAGGCTTGCCGCCATCACCAGCACGCCTAGAGCGATTACGGTATTCCGCGCCACGCGGCCTTTCGAAGGCAACATGAGCAGAAATGCGCCCCAAGCCATGCTGCCCAGATATCCTGCGCTGGCCACGAGCCAAGGAATGCCGCCTTCGGTAATACACAATCCGCCTTGAGCGGCATCGAGGCGTATCCCAAGCACCTGCCCCCCCGTCGCCCATGCCGCCATGGCATGGCTCAATTCATGAAAAAACACCACAAGCAGTTTCAAGGGATAGACAGCCCAGGTGTCCCACAGAAAGACGATGAGCATAAACAATGCGAGCAGGCTCCCTGTAGAGCGCCAATTTATGCGGATGGACGATGATTTCATGGCGTGAGTATACCGTAATCGCCATGAAAAGGGCTCATGGCATGTTTCCCTCATAAAAGCAATGACATTTTCCGCGAAATTTGGCATACTGCTTACTGCGCACAAGGAGTAAGCCATTGGCCGTTCCAGATAGGGCTGAACGACAAGAAAGAGAAGCTCATGGCCATTGAATGGGTCGATGTGAGTATGCCAATCCAGGAGAGCATGGTCACGTGGCCAGGTGATACTCCCTACTCCATCGCCCCCGCTTGCCAAATCGCAAAAGGAGATGGCTGCAACACCTCCTCCATCCAGCTTTGCACGCATACCGGAACGCATGTGGATGCACCGTGGCATTATTTGGAAAACGGGAAACGGGTCCATGAACTCGACCCAAGCCTCTTTTTCGGGCAAGCTCGTTTAGTAGCGGTGAGTGACAAGGCCGTGATCGAAGCAGATGACTTCGGAACGCAACGCCTCCCCGAGCGTGTACTGCTGAAAACCGCCTTTTCTGAATCTTCCGCGACAGGTTCGCTCCAAGAGAATTATCCCGCATTAAGCATACGCGCGGCGGAGCGGCTCGTAACAGAAGGCGTGCGCCTTATCGGAATCGATTCCTTATCCGTAGGCCCGGATGATGAAGAAGGCGCGTGCGTACACCGGCTCTTATTGGCGCATAATATCGTAATTATAGAAGGATTGCGGCTTGCAGGGGTGGCAGCCGGAACCTATATGTTTACCGTGCTGCCCCTGTTGCTGGCTGGTGCAGATGGCGCTCCCTGTAGAGCGTTCATTGGCCGCGGTATAAG
>CAXXTH010000002.1:0-12392 GCA_963668025.2 Candidatus Hydrogenedentota bacterium | reverse complement strand
TGGCAAATCGCATGGAGCTCGTGTGTTGGACGAGCCAGCCGGCGACCTGACAGCCTGCCTGCGCGGCTTGCCTTACATCAAAGTGCTCACTGCGCAGAAGCACATGCTCACCGCCTCCGTGTTGGAAGCGCACCGTCTCAATTCACCCTATATTCTTGAGAGCGCCGACACCTCTTTCTATGACCGATTACAACAGGAAACCAGTGTTGATAACGGCGGACCAGTCAACATCGCCGACTTAGCCAAGGTGGTATTTAAATACGATGCCAACGCTGTTCTACACGGCGTCTTTATTGCCAAAAGTAGTCTGGCGGGCGGACGTTTGCGGTTGACGCGTGCTCTGTCTGGCTTCATCGAAGCGCGCAATGTGCGTGTGGCAGAGAGTGGTGGCGTGAAAAACGACCGTGTTAATTCTTCGGGTGACACTGGCAGGTTTCGGCAATGTGCCTTTCCATCGATCCGAATTCACCGCCGAAAAGCTTACAGCTTATTTCAATCTCGATCTAGCGCTGCTGCGGGGTTATGGCCTGCCGGCGGAATCAATAGAGATGCTAACGGCATTGGCTTTATTCAAGATTCAGCGATTCCTTCTTTCCGGCTTGCGCCTGCGCACTGCTTGCGATCTTCAACTGTCGGGCAGCTTGCGTGTGACGCGGCCCATCGGTTACATTCCGCCCAATCCGACTGATCTTGAGGCGGCTCTGCCATCACTAATAGGGGCTTGCGCTCAAAAGAAGCTGTTTGCGAATCCACCTGTCACTACGGTGGAATACAAGCCCAAGAAAGCGAAAGCCTCAGTCGAACAAGATGACGACAGCGCCAGTTGAGAAGGGAGGGTGCTATGCCACTTGCCATTGCGATTTCCTTTCCGGGCGGGCGATTCCACGCCACGCCCTGGGGCCGTCATGTGAACGAGGGTGCACCGGAATGGCCACCCTCACCCTGGCGCGTCTTGCGCGCATTGTGTGCAGTGTGGAAGCGCAAGCTTGGCGCTGACCCACTGGTTAACGCCGAGCTTCCCTTGGCGCTATCGAAGCTGACCGCGCCACCTATCTTCAAACTACCACCTGCTACGCTTGGGCACACGCGACACTTCATGCCATGGTTTAAAAAAGGCCCTGGTGATAGGACGTTGGTGTTCGACACCTTCATCGCTATCGGGTCTTCTGCCGAGATTGGCTTGTGCTGGCCGGAGATCGACCTCACGGTGAACGAAACAGAAGTGTTGGCGCGGACACTTAGTGGCTTAAGTTATCTGGGGCGCGCCGAATCCTGGTGCGCGGCGCGCCTATGTATGAATTGGGAGGTTCTGCCAGGTGAGATTTGTGGTTGGTTGGATTCTGAGAGCGGCGAACTACACTATGCTGAACTCAAAGGCACGGAACCAACGCGTGTGCTATGTCCTGATCGCGTTACGTGGCACGAATGGAGCTACAGTGAAGGCACCGCCCGCCCCGATCCAGCATGGAACTTGCTGGCAGAAACGGCCGATCTTCACGCAGAAGGTTGGGCAGACCCACCCGGCGCGCAATGGATTACCTACTTGCGCCCGACTCAGTCGCTGAACGTGCCGGCTGCTGTTCACCGAGGGCGCACCGCTTTGTCAGCGCCATGTCCCCAATTAGCCAGGTTCGCGCTGGATGGCCCGGTGTTGCCTCGCTTAAAAGAGACGGTCTACGTGGCCGAGTTGTCTCGTCAGCGTGTGCAAGGCATATATGGGCGTTTATTTGGAGGAACCGCTTCGCCAACATTTGCTGGTAAGACACCCCAGGGTATGCCACTGACAGAACATCGGCATGCCTTCTTTTTGCCGACCGACGAAGATGGCGACGGGAGACTTGATCACCTGACGCTTTACGCGCCCGAAGGCCTCAAAGCGCGTGAAATGGCGGCGCTGGATGAATGGCGGCAGACACGTGGGCCGGGTGGAATGATTCTAAATCTCGTTTGGCTGGGTTGGGGGCAGCCGTGCGATCAATTAGTCCTAACCACTTCTGCTCGACGTTGGTGTTCTGTCACGCCGTTTGTTCCCACACGTCACTATAAGCGGCACGGGACGAAACGCGATACTTGCCCACCAGAACAGTTCGCCGAAGTAGTATTGCGTGAGGAAATGATGCGGCGTGGTTTGCCAGTTCCAACAAGTGTGAAACCATTGGATGAGTGCGCGTTGTGGAATCACGTTGAACAGAAAGCGACAGGACGTTCGCTGCGCTGGCTGGAGTTTCGCCAACAGCGTGTATTTGGTGACGGACGACGCGGCAACACACCGGGTACCGGGTTCATCATCGAATTCCCTGAACCAGTAAGAGGCCCTCTTGCGCTGGGTTATGCGTGCCACTTTGGGCTAGGGTTATTCGCACCCATGAGCGACGGGAAAACATCATGACCACCGACGATACCCTTCAGAATGTACCCGACTGCATGCCGGCACGTATGGTGAACGAGTACGTCTACTGTCCACGCCTGGCATACCTGGAATGGGTGCAGGGCGAGTTCGAAGAGAGCGCCGACACTGCTGAGGGCCGTTCGCAGCACCGCGTGGTGGACCAGGAGAAAGGGAACCTGCCGGCACCGGGGGCAGAAAGCGCAGCAGGCGACGTGATTCACGCGCGCTCCGTGTGGCTTTCGGCCCCGGAAGAACGACTCACCGCCCGCATTGATCTCCTGGAAGGCGAATCCACTGGCGCAGAGATGACCCTCACACCGGTGGATTACAAACACGGCAGTGTGCCCGATACGCCCCTGCACGCCTGGGAGACGGATTGCGTGCAACTATGCGCGCAGGGGCTGGTGTTACGCGCCAATGGCTATGCGTGCCAGGAAGGGGTGCTCTACTACAGCGAATCCAAAACCCGCGTGTCTGTGACGTTCGACGATGCGCTGGTGACACGCACACGTGAAGCCGTTCGCGCCGCTCGCACAATGGCCGCCGCCGGACATATTCCAGCGCCGCTGATCGACAGCCCCAAATGCGTGCGCTGTTCACTCGCGCCCATCTGCCTGCCCGATGAGACCAATTCCCTATCCTCCACGCCAAAAGACGAGGATGCAGACAACAAAGAAGAACGCGTTCGCCGCCTGATGCCTGCCCGCGATGACGCGCTACCGCTCTATGTGCAAGAACAAGGTGCGCGCATCTCCAAGAGTGGTGATGTTTTCGAGGCATGGCTCAAAGACCAGAAACTGGGCCAATCGCGCATCTTTGAGACATCGCACATCGCGTTACTGGGGAACGTGCAGATCACCACCCAAGCCATGGCTGAAGCGTTGGATCGCGGTATCCCAGTGGCTTTCTTTTCGATGGGAGGATGGTTTCGTGGGTTGGCGCACGGCCCAGCGCATAAAAATGTCGCGCTTCGTATGGCGCAATACAGCACCGCACTAGCACCAGAACCCAGCCTGTCGCTGGCACGCGAGTTCGTCGCCGCTAAAATACGTAACTGCCGCACATTGCTCATGCGCAACCATGTCGCCCTGCCTGCCGAGGTCTCCAGCGTGATGGCGGAGTTGGCCGGCGATGCACTCCAGGCGACAAGCGCAGAGAAGTTGCTGGGCATCGAAGCGCAAGCAGCCAAACGCTACTTTGAGGAATTCCCAGGCATGTTGAAGGCCCGCTCTGCGCCAGACGAATGGCCTTTTGACTTCAATGGACGCAACCGCCGGCCTCCGCGCGACCCTGTCAACGCCTTGCTGTCTTTTGCCTATTCGTCTGCTGGCTAAAGACCTGGCAGTCCTGGCACAAGTGATTGGTTTTGACCCGTTTCTGGGGTTCTATCATCGCCCCCGTTATGGCCGGCCTTCACTCGCGCTGGATATGATGGAGGAGTTTCGACCGCTCATCGCCGATTCGGTGGTGATCACCGTAATCAATAATGGCATGCTGGGGGCAAAGGACTTTATTCGGCGCGGCCCAATGACGGCGTTAACCCCCCTAGGGCGTAAGAAGTTCCTCCCAGGCTTACGAAAGCCGGCTTGATACGCTCATCACCCATCCGGTGTTTGGATATCGCATCAGCTACCGGCGCGTGCTGGAGGTGCAACTGCGCCTGTTGGGGCGTTTGCTCACGGGTGAACTGGCTGAATATCCGGGGTTTGTGACCCGCTGAGGAATCATGCGTTTACTGTATATCGTGGTGTACGACGTGTGCGATGACCGCCGCTGGCGCAGTGTGTTCAGGCTCATGCGCGGGTTATGGCGATCATCTGCAATACTCCGTTTTTCGTTGTGAGCTGACAGACCGCGAGCGCGTGGAACTGACCGACAAACTGAAGCGTGTCATCAAGCATGATGCAGATCAGGTATTGTTCTTCCCATTAGGACCCGCCGGCGGAACAAACGAGCAACATGTTTACGCCGTCGGCTTATCCTATAGTCCCAGCGAACACTGCGCCGTCATCATCTGACGGCCTTCCACAAGACAAGCACCTTACCAGTTGAATATCACCTTCTTTTTCCCGCGGATGAGTCGCGAGAGGTGAGGTGGCATGTGCCAGTAGGGGACCCTCTCGCGACGCTTAACCCATAGAAGCCTTGTTATGCGACGGTTAATCAGCAAGTTCGATTAACCGCCGCGTTAGGGCCGAATGATGGCGCTAGAGACACAGGGACAACGCCCTGAATGTTGCATAGAAGGCCTGCCAAACCATCAAGGATTGTCCCACTTCACCAACCAATAAGCCCAAAAAGGTTATACTACGCGCCACTGTCAGAGGAAACGTTTCCATGCTTGATAAAGCATGGCTCCATTGAAGCCAGGCGCCGCTCAGGTCAACGCAACCGAGCGAGTAGAGTTTCCATGCTTGATAAAGCATGGCTCCATTGAAGCAAGTTACGCTAAAGGGGGTTAAGCATCATGCCGCGTAAGTTTCCATGCTTGATAAAGCATGGCTCCATTGAAGCTCGGGCAGGCTTGTTGGCGCGATGACACAGGAGTTTGTTTCCATGCTTGATAAAGCATGGCTCCATTGAAGCTTCAGCGTGTCCGTGGACGTGCCTGCCGGTATCACAAGTTTCCATGCTTGATAAAGCATGGCTCCATTGAAGCGCGGTGGTCCTGGCCAGCAAGGTTCACAGTTTGATCGTTTCCATGCTTGATAAAGCATGGCTCCATTGAAGCGAACAGGTCAGTGCCCGTGCTCGGGCCATATGTGAGAAGTTTCCATGCTTGATAAAGCATGGCTCCATTGAAGCGTAGTGTTATTAAGCGCGAGTGCGGTCGTCGTAGTGGTTTCCATGCTTGATAAAGCATGGCTCCATTGAAGCAGATTCACGCCGGGATAAATCGGCAACCGATGATAGTGTTTCCATGCTTGATAAAGCATGGCTCCATTGAAGCGACACATCCTCCGCATCAGGCAAACTCATATCAGGATGTTTCCATGCTTGATAAAGCATGGCTCCATTGAAGCCGATACGCCACCCGGGTACCACGCAGCCGACCTGGGACAAGTTTCCATGCTTGATAAAGCATGGCTCCATTGAAGCCGCGCCACGGCAGGTGGCGGTGATGGCTTCTCTTTAGTTTCCATGCTTGATAAAGCATGGCTCCATTGAAGCATCTGAACTAACGCCGTAATCCGCGCCCTTGCCCTTGTTTCCATGCTTGATAAAGCATGGCTCCATTGAAGCCCCTCAGCATGGCTTCTTTTCAGTGCCTAAGGGTTGGTTTCCATGCTTGATAAAGCATGGCTCCATTGAAGCACGCACCACCCGCGCCGTTGCCCCCAACCCACCGCCGCGTTTCCATGCTTGATAAAGCATGGCTCCATTGAAGCGCGCCAGGGCCGTTTCCGTGCAACCGTACACGCCTAACGTTTCCATGCTTGATAAAGCATGGCTCCATTGAAGCGATATTGTACGCCCGCAGCATCCATGCGGTCCATTAAGTTTCCATGCTTGATAAAGCATGGCTCCATTGAAGCGCCACCGCGTCAGCAACATCGCTTAGTAGGTCGGTTAGTTTCCATGCTTGATAAAGCATGGCTCCATTGAAGCCCGGCCTCACCGCGCGGGTGCTTCGATTCGTCCCACGTTTCCATGCTTGATAAAGCATGGCTCCATTGAAGCGCCTAGGGAACGTCGTCCATTTCATCGTCTTGGAATTGTTTCCATGCTTGATAAAGCATGGCTCCATTGAAGCGGGGAAGGTAGTGGCGGCGGGCAATCGAACGCAGAAGTTTCCATGCTTGATAAAGCATGGCTCCATTGAAGCCTATGTAGGCCGGTTCGATCATGTCGTCGGCGTCCAGTTTCCATGCTTGATAAAGCATGGCTCCATTGAAGCAAGCTATGGCCGACTGATAAATCCCTACCGCGTGATGGTTTCCATGCTTGATAAAGCATGGCTCCATTGAAGCTATTACACGTCGCCGTGGAATGTAGATGCGGTAACAGTTTCCATGCTTGATAAAGCATGGCTCCATTGAAGCGTGTGAGCCGGAGGAAATGAAAGTGAAAACTCTAGCATCGTTTCCATGCTTGATAAAGCATGGCTCCATTGAAGCGCATTCGCAGAGTAGGGCAGCGTGCAATAGCCAAGCGGTTTCCATGCTTGATAAAGCATGGCTCCATTGAAGCTCGACAAATAGACGTCGTAAGCCGCGATGCAACCGGTGTGTTTCCATGCTTGATAAAGCATGGCTCCATTGAAGCTATCTGATGACCGGCGGATCATCGTGGACGAATAAAGTTTCCATGCTTGATAAAGCATGGCTCCATTGAAGCATTAGCATGCCTGACCTGACCAAATCACTCAAGGACGTTTCCATGCTTGATAAAGCATGGCTCCATTGAAGCGGATTGAAACACGACGGATGTCGATTGAGGATCTGCGTTTCCATGCTTGATAAAGCATGGCTCCATTGAAGCAAAACGACTAACCCGCCCCACCTTAGAATGGTCAATGGTTTCCATGCTTGATAAAGCATGGCTCCATTGAAGCGTCCTTGAATTTTTAAGGTTTGGGAGGGGAAGTTGTGTTTCCATGCTTGATAAAGCATGGCTCCATTGAAGCATCCATGGATTAGCCTGAGCAGCGTCATACAGCGCCACGTTTCCATGCTTGATAAAGCATGGCTCCATTGAAGCATATCGTGCCGGGAAGCACAATTTCAACGCCTGCACCGTTTCCATGCTTGATAAAGCATGGCTCCATTGAAGCGTCATCGCCGTCGTGTTCATGGTCCACAAGTGGCCAAGTTTCCATGCTTGATAAAGCATGGCTCCATTGAAGCGAGCGCCTCCAGGTCGAACATGCTGAGCTGGATAGCGAGTTTCCATGCTTGATAAAGCATGGCTCCATTGAAGCAAGAAGATCGGCGAGCCATCTGTGCGGATACAGGTGAAGTTTCCATGCTTGATAAAGCATGGCTCCATTGAAGCTCAGAAGTGCCGACGTACTGCCTGACGCCTCACTCCGTTTCCATGCTTGATAAAGCATGGCTCCATTGAAGCGTCTTCGATATCCCGCCGTCTTCATCGATCAGGCGTGTTTCCATGCTTGATAAAGCATGGCTCCATTGAAGCCCTGATACGGGGGATTTATATGCGCTGCCTGCGTTCGCGTTTCCATGCTTGATAAAGCATGGCTCCATTGAAGCGTGACTGAGTATCAAGCCTACGCGCAGACACAGTATGTTTCCATGCTTGATAAAGCATGGCTCCATTGAAGCGCGCGTAAGCCTGGAGTGGAATTGCGCGAGAACGGCGTTTCCATGCTTGATAAAGCATGGCTCCATTGAAGCGTTCCCCGCCGTGCTCGCCTCCGAATTGCGACTGCAGTTTCCATGCTTGATAAAGCATGGCTCCATTGAAGCGTAGCGCCCCGGCGAAGGAGCTGCCGACACTTTCGCGCACGTTTCCATGCTTGATAAAGCATGGCTCCATTGAAGCGTGCGCGGGATGGTGGATGCTGAGCGAGCGAAAGGGGGTTTCCATGCTTGATAAAGCATGGCTCCATTGAAGCCATCTCGGATGGAACCCGAAATCATGGCATAGTGGACGTTTCCATGCTTGATAAAGCATGGCTCCATTGAAGCCACCTTCATTCCCCCGAACACAGCCCGCCTCAACTTGTTTCCATGCTTGATAAAGCATGGCTCCATTGAAGCTGGCACATCCCGGGTTTCCTCGATATCGATGACGAGTTTCCATGCTTGATAAAGCATGGCTCCATTGAAGCATGCGATCTTACCTTCATCGACCCCGATTTCGTTGAGGTTTCCATGCTTGATAAAGCATGGCTCCATTGAAGCGGAAGTGGACGGGTCAGAAGCGAGCGGTTTCCAGCAGGTTTCCATGCTTGATAAAGCATGGCTCCATTGAAGCGTCGGTTCGGGCACTAACATGGCATCGAATTCTTCCCGGTTTCCATGCTTGATAAAGCATGGCTCCATTGAAGCGGCTACAGCGAGGACGAAATTGCGCAAATCATGAAAGAGTTTCCATGCTTGATAAAGCATGGCTCCATTGAAGCAGAATTTGCCATCCTCCGCCACGTATGGAACGCCAGGTTTCCATGCTTGATAAAGCATGGCTCCATTGAAGCGTTAGGGATACCAAAGAGAAAATAGGATAGTGGGGTTGTTTCCATGCTTGATAAAGCATGGCTCCATTGAAGCTGTTTTATATGCCCGATTGGGTGTGATCCACCCATTGTTTCCATGCTTGATAAAGCATGGCTCCATTGAAGCACGCGCATCTCGGCATCGGCCTTCGCCTGTGCGGCTTCGTTTCCATGCTTGATAAAGCATGGCTCCATTGAAGCCGGAACGACGAAGCCATCCGCCCGAAGGCCGGCGGCGTTTCCATGCTTGATAAAGCATGGCTCCATTGAAGCGACTAGCCTGGCAAGAACCATTTGACCCCCACCTGAAGGTTTCCATGCTTGATAAAGCATGGCTCCATTGAAGCTAGACCCGTGCGCCGACGGCCGTGGATTCCTTGATGCCGGGTTTCCATGCTTGATAAAGCATGGCTCCATTGAAGCGGCACACGCACGCCGCTCTTGCAACCCGGCACAAAGGGTGTTTCCATGCTTGATAAAGCATGGCTCCATTGAAGCCTCCGAGTTGGGCAGCAGTGCGCCTTTGGTCGCGTGGTTTCCATGCTTGATAAAGCATGGCTCCATTGAAGCACCTGCTGCGTCTGCGTTAACTCATTCCACTTTAAGTTTCCATGCTTGATAAAGCATGGCTCCATTGAAGCTCGCGGCGTGGCGTATTGAAGTGACCGGGCGCGGGCAAGTTTCCATGCTTGATAAAGCATGGCTCCATTGAAGCGACTTGGAGCAGCTCGAAACCAAAGTGCGCGCGGGACGTTTCCATGCATGACGAAGCATGGCTCCATTGAAGTGGCCTTCGACACGTGCGCCCCACGCTAAAATCGACTCACGTTTCCATGCTTAGACAGGCATGGTTCTATTGAAGCTGATGCCCGTGAGAGGTTCGTCGCACACGCTCAACGAGATTTCCATGCCTGATTTAGCATGGCTCCATTGAAGCTGAGTCTGGCGACCCCCCTCCCCCGCATCATGATTTGTTTCCATGCTTGTTTAAGCATGGCTCCATTGAAGGGGCGGCATAATGGATGCGCAGTCTTCAACGTTCGAAGGCGGTTTCCATGTTCGCTTAAGCATGGCTCCATTGAAGCAGCGCATACAGGTACTTGTTGTAATTCAGCAAATAGGTGTTTCCATGCTTAATCAAGCATGGCTCCATTGAAGCAGGGCTGAGATTTGTCCGCGCTGCGAGACATCAGTGCGGTTCCCATGCTTGTTTAAGCGTGGCTCCATTGAAGCAACGTCGCACCCACTGTTTACCAAAGCAACCTGATGGTTTCTATGCTTGATGAAGCATGGCTCCACCGAAGCCGACACGTGTAGCGCCCGCCACGCTGGGTGACCAGGCGTTTCCATGCTTAAACGAGCATGGCTCTATTGAAGCCAATAGCGCCCGGGCACGTGTTTCCATGCTTGTTCAATCATGGCTCCATTGAAGCCATTCGTGGTGCAACTATGCCAAAGACTTCACATACTGCGTTTCCATGCTTGATAAAGCATGGCTCTATTGAAACGGCTTCGTGCCCTTCGTCTACATCCCCCACCCCGAGAGAGTTTCCATGCCTGATTTAGTATGGCTCCATTGAAGCAACTCTAGGCCACCCTCATCCGCCATCACCACCGCACATTTCCATGCTTGCTTAAGCATGGCTCTATTGAAGCCGTGTCGTCAGGTCGCCGGTCATCGCGCACGTACCATGTTTCCATACTTGTTCAAGCATGGCTCCATTGAAGCCCATACACCAACTCCCGAATCCACTTCGCTCGGTGCTCGTTTCCATGCTTGATTAAGCATGCCTCCATTGAAGCATCGATGCCTGCTATCCCGTTTGCAAGCGTCAGGGCAAGTTTCCATGCTTGTTTAAGCGTGGCTCCATTGAAGCGGGCTGTACCCACGTGCCAGCCTAGCCGCGCGGCATGTTTCCATGTAACTTCTCACCCTCGATTGCATCTAAAGAGGCAGTCATTTCAAACCAGATATTACGTACAAGGATATTGATCTGCAATGAGCTTACAAATTGATCCGTCGGTACGCTATCAGAAGACACACGAATGGGTCCGCCAGGACAATGGTGAGCTGGTCATCGGCATCAGCGACCACGCCCAGGACGCCCTCAGCGATATCGTCTTCCTCGAACTCCCTCGCGTGGGGACCAAACTCGCCAAAGGCGAGCGCTTCGGCACCATCGAATCGGTCAAAGCCGCCTCAGACGTCTATATGCCCGTCGCAGGCGTCATCACGGCCACGAATAGCGGGTTGGAGACGACGCCGGAAGTCATCAACAAGGCCCCCTACGAGGCCGGCTGGCTGATCAAAGTGAAGCCTGATAATATCGCGGAGTTCGATGCGCTACTGGATGCGACTGCCTACGAGCAATTCCTCAAAGAGGAAGAACACTGATCGAGCATGTATGTGACGTGTAAAAACAGAAAAGGGAGCAGGATTGGATGAGTTTTTTAAAACGCATATTGGGTGACAAAGAAACGAGCGCAGCGCCTGCAAAGCCGGAGACCGTCCGGCGCGAGATTAGCGCAAACGAACTGGTGGGGAAGCTGGAGCAGGCTCAACCGCCGTACCTGCTCGACGTGCGCGAGCCGTACGAATACATGGATGCGCACATCACCGGCGCGACGTTGATCCCGCTGGGCGAATTGATGGGACCGCGTGAGCGAGTTGCCGCGCGAACGGGAAATCGTTTGCGTGTGCCATTCCGGCGGGCGCAGCAGTTCCGCCACACGTTACCTGCTTGGCGCAGGTTACAATGTGCTGAACTTGAGCGGCGGCATGTATAGCTGGACGCACGCCGGGCTGCCAATACAACGCGGCACAAATCGCTAAATCTGTTCATCGATCATCGTTGCATCAATATGGCCGTTCCAGGAGCAATGGTGTAAATCGTGCTCTTTGGAACGGCCATATCCTTTTTTCTCGCGGGGTGATTCATTGAAAGAGCGAGTCGTTCGATACGCGCCGGGTGTTTTGCTGTCTGTCGTAATTGCTGCTCTGGCTGTGCTGTTGCAGTGGCTGGAAGTGCAGGTGCTGGGTCAGCCCATCATCGAAGGGTTGGTTATCGCCATCCTGCTGGGCATGCTCGTGCGCACGTTCTGGCAGGTGGATGAACGTTTGCAGCCGGGCATTGGATTCTCGGCCAAACAGGTCCTGGAATTTGCCATCGTCCTGCTGGGCGTCTCCATCGACCTGCCCTCGCTATTGAAAGCCGGTCCCACCATGCTGATTTCCATCGTCATGGTAGTGCTCATCGGCATCTTCGCCAGCACACAAATCGGCAGGTTGCTTGGCCTGAACCCCAAGCTGGCGATCCTGGTGGCCTGCGGCAATTCCGTCTGCGGCAATTCGGCCATCGCCGCTGTGGCGCCGGTGATCGGCGCGGATCAGAAAGACGTCGCCTCGTCCATCGCGCTCACGGCGGTGCTGGGCGTGGTGGTGGTGCTCACACTGCCCCTGCTCATTTCTGTTGTCGGGCTCTCACTCTATCAATACGGTGTACTCGCCGGGATGACGGTATACGCCGTGCCACAGGTCATCGCGGCCACCTACTCCGTCAGCACCATCAGCGGCGATATCGGCACACTGGTCAAGCTGGTGCGCGTGCTATTACTTGGGCCGGTGGTCCTGTTCTTCGCCTTGCGCTACCGCAACGCAGAGCACGTCACACGCCAGACCAAGTTCTCCTTAAATCGTTTCATCCCCTGGTTCATCATTGGGTTTGTGCTATTGGCTGTCGCGCGTTCGGTGGGGCTCATCCCTGCGCTGGTCGCGGACCCACTCCGCGAGGTGAGCCGCTACCTGACGGTGATCGCCATGGCGGC
>CAXXTH010000001.1:0-1619 GCA_963668025.2 Candidatus Hydrogenedentota bacterium | reverse complement strand
GCGCACATACGTGATATGCTCGGCCTTCAGACCGCTATTGAGCGCATCGGCTAGTTCAACGATTGGATGCTCACCCATACCGTAGATGAGTATATCCGCTCCGGAATCGGCTAAAATCGAACGCCTCACAGTATTATTCCAATAATCATAATGTGCAAAGCGGCGAAGGCTTGCTTCGAGCCCGCCGATTATTATCGGTACGTCAGGATACGCACGCCGGGCAAGCTTGGAGTAAACGATCGTTGCCATGTCTGGGCGCAGGCCGGTTTTTCCGCCGGGCGCGTACACATCGCTCGTGCGGCGGTGCTTTGCCACGGTATAATGGTTCACCATCGAATCGAGATTCCCGGCCGTTATTAGATACGCCAGCCGCGGCTTGCCAAGTCGAGTTATATCCTTGATGTCGCGCCAGTTGGGCTGAGCGATTATACCAACGGTATATCCGCGGCTTTCAAGCATTCGCGCAATTATAGCAGCGCCAAAGCTGGAATGGTCAATATACGCATCTCCACTTACCAGCACAAAATCGAGCTGGTCTATTCCCAGCTCGTCCATATCCCGCTTGTTTATCGGCAAAAACGGCATGACTTTCTCCAATCGGATTATTCAATTGATTGTACCATATACCTTCTCAGAATACCACCGTAACGTCATGCGTTTTGCCGTCGTCTATGAGTTGCAGCTCCTTAAGTTGCTGAGAACCTCTCACAAACTTAAGCCTGTAAATCGTTTTGCCGAATTTGTATTCCGCCTCGAATTCGTTCCATGGCACGCATGGTTCAAACTCAAGCTTGTTGCCGCGCCTGCGTATGCCCAACAGCCATTCTACGCCGGCGCGATACATCCAAGAGGCCGAACCGGTATACCAAGTCCAGCCCGCCCGCCCGGTACGGTGCCCGGCTCCATAGACATCGGCCGCTATCACATATGGCTCGCCCATATACCGGCTCACCTGCATGCGCGATTGAGTGTGGTGAATTGGGTTCATCAACTGGAACAGCTTGAGCGCCCTATCCTTTTCCCCCAGCACCGCGAAAGCAATTATCGCCCAGATCGCCCCATGCGTGTATTGCCCGCCGTTTTCGCGTATGCCTGGCACATAGCCCTGTATATAGCCCACCCTGCGTTCCATCTTGTCAAACGGAGGCGTGAGCAGCCTAAGTATGCCGTCCTGCTCGCTTAAAAGCATAGTCTCAAGCGCGTCCATGGCTTCGCGCGCCCTTTGTGCGCCCACTATCGCCGCCCATGCCTGAGATACGCAGTCTATCATACACTCTTCGTTCTGCGCCGATCCGAGCGGATAGCCGTCCGCAAAATACGCACGGCGGTACCACGCTCCGTCCCAGCCATGTTCCTCAGCCTTATTGAACAGCGTCTCAGCCTGCGCTTCATACTGCTGCGCACGCGCCTCATCGCCACGTATACGGCAAACGGGTATGAACCGCCTGAGCACCTCGATTAAGAACCACGCAAGCCATATGCTCTCTCCGCCGCCGCGGCCAATCGTATCCATGCCGTCGTTCCAGTCACCCCCCACACCGCCCATAAGCGGCAGTCCATGCGCACCAAACTCCAGGCTTGCGTCTATCGCACGCGCACAGTGCTCATAAATGTCGCCA